>NZ_FQZK01000071.1 GCF_900141985.1 Nocardiopsis flavescens
TTCCGCGAAAACGCCGGTTTGGCGGGTCGCAGAAACACTGATAAAGTGAAGACACAACAAAGCGGAAACGCAGACGCCTTCCACGGAAGAGCAACACGGACCCAGGTCCGGTGCTTGTACGGGAAGGGCGGTTGCTTCTTGAGAACTCAACAGCGCGTGTTCGATTTTTACAGCCAAGTTTGTTTTGGCCCCGTCACACGACGGCGAAGTCGGTGAGATTTCGTCCGGAGTGTGCGAGGTTCCTTTGATTGAACCGGAAGGTTCGGTCAGGATTTCTTCTAGGTTTCCGCGCCCCTTGCGGGGTTCGCGGTGTTTGACCTTTATGGAGAGTTTGATCCTGGCTCAGGACGAACGCTGGCGGCGTGCTTAACACATGCAAGTCGAGCGGTAAGGCCCTTCGGGGTACACGAGCGGCGAACGGGTGAGTAACACGTGAGCAACCTGCCCCTGACTCCGGGATAAGCGGTGGAAACGCCGTCTAATACCGGATACGACCCTCCACCTCATGGTGGTGGGTGGAAAGTTTTTCGGTCGGGGATGGGCTCGCGGCCTATCAGCTTGTTGGTGGGGTAACGGCCTACCAAGGCGATTACGGGTAGCCGGCCTGAGAGGGCGACCGGCCACACTGGGACTGAGACACGGCCCAGACTCCTGCGGGAGGCAGCAGTGGGGAATATTGCGCAATGGGCGAAAGCCTGACGCAGCGACGCCGCGTGGGGGATGACGGCCTTCGGGTTGTAAACCTCTTTTACCACTCACGCAGGCTCCACGTTTTCGTGGGGTTGACGGTAGGTGGGGAATAAGGACCGGCTAACTACGTGCCAGCAGCCGCGGTAATACGTAGGGTCCGAGCGTTGTCCGGAATTATTGGGCGTAAAGAGCTCGTAGGCGGCGTGTCGCGTCTGCTGTGAAAGACCGGGGCTTAACCCCGGTTCTGCAGTGGATACGGGCATGCTAGAGGTAGGTAGGGGAGACTGGAATTCCTGGTGTAGCGGTGAAATGCGCAGATATCAGGAGGAACACCGGTGGCGAAGGCGGGTCTCTGGGCCTTACCTGACGCTGAGGAGCGAAAGCATGGGGAGCGAACAGGATTAGATACCCTGGTAGTCCATGCCGTAAACGTTGGGCGCTAGGTGTGGGGACTTTCCACGGTTTCCGCGCCGTAGCTAACGCATTAAGCGCCCCGCCTGGGGAGTACGGCCGCAAGGCTAAAACTCAAAGGAATTGACGGGGGCCCGCACAAGCGGCGGAGCATGTTGCTTAATTCGACGCAACGCGAAGAACCTTACCAAGGTTTGACATCACCCGTGGACCTGCAGAGATGTGGGGTCATTTAGTTGGCGGGTGACAGGTGGTGCATGGCTGTCGTCAGCTCGTGTCGTGAGATGTTGGGTTAAGTCCCGCAACGAGCGCAACCCTTGTTCCATGTTGCCAGCACGTAATGGTGGGGACTCATGGGAGACTGCCGGGGTCAACTCGGAGGAAGGTGGGGACGACGTCAAGTCATCATGCCCCTTATGTCTTGGGCTGCAAACATGCTACAATGGCCGGTACAATGGGCGTGCGATACCGTGAGGTGGAGCGAATCCCTAAAAGCCGGTCTCAGTTCGGATTGGGGTCTGCAACTCGACCCCATGAAGGTGGAGTCGCTAGTAATCGCGGATCAGCAACGCCGCGGTGAATACGTTCCCGGGCCTTGTACACACCGCCCGTCACGTCATGAAAGTCGGCAACACCCGAAACTTGTGGCCTAACCCCTTGTGGGAGGGAATGAGTGAAGGTGGGGCTGGCGATTGGGACGAAGTCGTAACAAGGTAGCCGTACCGGAAGGTGCGGCTGGATCACCTCCTTTCTAAGGAGTCTTTTCAGGCCAACACTTTTCCTATGGTTGGCCGGACTCGAAAGTGGACC
>NZ_FQZK01000069.1 GCF_900141985.1 Nocardiopsis flavescens
GGCATTTCACGGTGGATCCGCTGCCGGAGGTGTTGGGGCTGGGTGCGGTGGCGGGGGTGGAGCGGGTGCCGGTGCGGTACGTGCCCTACAACGGGGCCGCCGTGGTCCCCGAATGGGTCCACCGGGGTCCCGACGGGCGCCCCGTGAGGCTCTGCGTCGACCTGGGCGCGCACCCCGAGCGCATGGGCGGGTTCGCCGTCCCGGTGGACGAGGTGGTCGCCGCGATGGGACGGGTGGACGCCGAGGTCCTGGTCCGCCTGCCCGCCCGCTCGGTCTCCGGCCTCACGGAGCTGCCCGGCAACGTGCGCCTGGTGGAGCCCGGTGAGCTGCCGCTGCACGTCCTGCTGCCCGAGTGCGAGGCGCTGATCGGGCACGGGGCCCCTGACGCCGTGATGACGGCGGTGGCCGCCGGCATCCCGCAGGGCTTCCTGCCGCAGAAGTACTACCTGGACGCCCCGCTGCTGGCCGAGCGCCTGGTGGCCCTGGGCGCGGGGGTGCGGGGGGACGAGACCGCGCCCTCCGACGGCGACGCCCTGGTCGCCATGGCCGAGGCGCTGCTCGGCGACGCGGGCCTGCGCGAGGGCGCCGCGGCGGCCCGTGCGCTCGTCGAGGCCGAGCCGACCCCCGTGGCGCTGGTGGCCGAGATCGAGGCGCTGGTCGAGAAGCACCGCACCGCCGCCCCCTGACCCGTCCGCCCCCGGCTCCGAGGAGCACACGTGCGCGTTCTTTTCGTCTCCTATGCGGAGAAGACGCATTTCCTGGGGATGGTGCCGCTGGCGTGGGCGCTGCGGGCGGCGGGGCACGAGGTGGTGGTGGCCTCCCAGCCCGAGCTGATGCCCACCGTGGCGTCCACCGGCCTGCCCGGCGTCCCCCTGGGCCGGGACCACCGCATGGCCGAGGTGAACCGCGCCGTGCGCCTGATGGGCGGCGCGGGGGCCCGCGGCTTCGACCTCATGTCCGACGCCCCGGAGGACACCACCGCGGAGCGGCTGCGCCACGGCTACCAGCATGAGCTCCTCCCGCTCTGGTGGAAGGTGGTGAATGATCCGTGGGTGGCGGAGCTGGTGGGTTTTTGCCGGTGGTGGGGTCCGGACCTGGTGTTGTGGGAGCCGGTGTCGTT
>NZ_FQZK01000068.1 GCF_900141985.1 Nocardiopsis flavescens
TTGCCCACCCGCACCGGCCGCGACCCCGCATACCCCGACAGCGACTCCACGACCTCCTCCGGCCCCAGGTCCGTACCCCGCAGCGAGTACAGCGGCCGGAGCAGCTCCGGCCCCGCCAACCCGCCCACCACCCGGTGCACCCACCCCAAAAACGCCTCGGCCTCAGCGGTCGACCCCGCCTCCACCAGCGCCTGCACCGTCAACGCCCCGTCCCGCAACCAGCAGTACCGGTAGTCCCAGTTACGGATCCCCCCGATCTCCTCGGGCAACGACGTCGTCGCCGCCGCCATCACCCCCCCGGTGGGCGTGCACAACCCCCGCAGCGTCAACGCCGACCGCGCCACCAGACGCCGCTCCGTCTCGGGCAGGTCCAAAGTCCGCACCCAGGACGACCACTCCCGCTCCGTCCCCCGGCGCCGCTCCTGCTCGCCCACCCCCGGCGCCTCCAGCGAGTCCGTGCCGCAGCGCAGCTCCAGCACCACCGGCCGCTCCGACGTGGGATGCACCCGGGCCAGGGCCGTCCCCGCGTCCTGGTCGACCTGCCAGGACACCCCCGGCGCGTACAGCGCCACCGGGTACGGGCCGCCCTCCACCACCAGGCCGTCGTCCTTGGCCAGGATGCGCACCGGCGCCCGCCCGAAGTCCGGACGCGGCGCGAACTCCACCACCGCCGCCCCCGTCCCGGTGACCACCCGCACCAGGTCCGTGCGCCCCGCCACCGCCGGCTCGGCCAGGTAGTCGATCACCTCCAACCGCGAGAACCGGGTCCGCACCGTCATGGTGTCGCGCTCATAGCGCTGCCCCAACGGCAGCCCCCGGTGCTCCGGCGCGATCGAGAACACCCCCGCCGAACGGCCCCCCAACAGCTCCGCGAACAGCGCCGGGGAGTCCGGCTCGGGGTGGCACAGCCACAACAGGCGCGCGTCCGGGCCCACCAGCGCCACCGCCGCCCGGTTCGACAGCAGCGACATCCGCTCGATCGGGGTGGGACGCTCCCCGAACACCCACGAGCGCCGCTCCGCGGCCAACACCGCCAGCAGCTGCGCCGCGGCCGGGGTATCGGCCACCCGGTGCGCGGCCACCGACGGCTCGCCCGCGTCCCCCACCCGCACCCCCGCGTCCGCGCCCGACAGGTGCAGGAACACCGGCTCCTCGCCGTCCCCGCCGCCCATGTACAGCACCGCGGTCGCCTCGACCCGCCCGCGCAGCACCTCCAACGCCTCGGCCTTGCCGTGCGC
>NZ_FQZK01000065.1 GCF_900141985.1 Nocardiopsis flavescens
CTAGCTTGGCGTTTAACCTGGTTGCTTGTCTCCGGAGCGGCCTTTAATGCTCGTTTCGTGCTTCTTCGGGACCCCGTAGCGGGGAGCTGGACGCTTGTTCCGACTCCCCGCCGGGCGCCCCGGACCCGGCCCCGAGGGTTTCGGTGCACCCACACACCCAGGCAGGTCCGCGCGGATGTACCGAAACCCCCGACGGACCCGGGACGGACTCATCCGGACCGGCTCCACCGGCCGGTGCCAGGGCAGACACACCTGGACGACAAGCCCTCGGGCCAACCGCAACTGGGTGTAGGCCACGAGCACCACCCAGGACCACCGGTCCGCTGCCCGCGGGTCCCGCAACCGGGGCGCGTCCCAGCCCAGCATCTGTTTGAGGAAGCGGAAGGTGTGCTCGATGTCGAACCGGCGCAGGTAAGCCCACCACAGCTCGTCGACCCCCTCCGGGGCCAGCCCCGTGGCCGAGGCCCACAACCACAACGGCTTGGGGGAGCGCCGGGAAGGCAGAGCCTGCACCTGCAGCAGCACCAGGGTGCCCTCGACCACCGGTAGCTGGCCGGGGTGATCGGCCCAGGCCGACCGGTGGGTCAGCCGGGGGTGCATCCGATCCCAAGACCGTACGGTCGCGGTCCCGTAGCGGCGGGTGGGGGTGGTGGTCACCGTCGCCGGTTCGGGCCAGGTGGCGCGGGCCGCCATCCGTAGCGGGGCGCCGTGCTTGGCCGGACGGCCGCTGGCGCTGGGCGGTCGGTGTTCGGCCGGGCCGTAGAGCACCCGGTCCGATCGCAGCCGTCCCACCACGCGCATGGGCAGGTCGGCCAGCAGGTGGGCCAGCCGGGGCGCGTCGTAGCCCGCGTCGACCACCACCAGCACGTCGGGGTCCTCAGGTTGGTGGTGGCCCGCGGCGGCCAGGCGCGTGTGCAGGTCCCGCACCTGGGCGGCGGTGAAGGCGGTCTCGTCCGTTCCCGGGGGCAGGCGTGCTGCGTCCAGCGGGGCGGTCCAGGAGGTGGAGCCCTCCTCCAGGGCGACGATCACCGAGTAGGGCCAGCCCGGGACCATTTCGGCCTGGCCGGTGCCACGCCCGTAGGTGTGGCACCAGGACCGTTCGGGGCTGGTCCAGGCGTCCGGGCGTAGCCAGGGGCTGACATCGCAGGCCAGGACCAGGCGTCCGTGGAAGCGGGGCAGGGGCAGCGCGGCCAGGCTCCAGCGTAGGTGGGTGGTGTCGATGCGGCCCTGGTTCAGGGCGGCGTAGGCCGAGCCGTGACCGCGGTGGTGTTCGGGCTCCAACGAGAGTTGGGCCAGGTGGCGCACGGGGGTCGGGGTGCTGACCAGGGCTTCGCAGACCTCGAAGAGGGCATCAGCGCGTGTGGTCAGGCAGGCGTGGAACTGCGCTCGGAAGCGGGACAATTCCGGCAGTGGCTCGACAGGGGCGTGGTGGTGCAGCAGACTCATGGTGACGGTCTTCGTTGTGATCAGGTGTGTTCGTGGTTGAAGCACATGATCACGCGAAGACCGTTGTTGTGTACGGGAAACGACGAAGCCCGTGACCAGGCCGGTATCCGGTCACGGGCTCCAGGTTAAACGCCAAGCTAG
>NZ_FQZK01000063.1 GCF_900141985.1 Nocardiopsis flavescens
CGGAACGGTGGACTTCTCCGGAGCCGAGTTCGCCTACGGAACGGTGTCCTTCTCCGGAGCCAAGTTCGCCTACGGCACGGTGAACTTCCACAAGACCCAGTTCACCGGCACGATGGTGTCTTTCCACACGGCGGAGTCGACCAGAGGAAAGCTGTCCTTCTCCGAGGCCGAGTTCGCCGGGGGGAAGGTGGACTTCGAACACGCCAGAGGGGAGTGCCCCGAGGGTCTTCGAGAAGCCCGAGCACATGCCGCCCCCGGAGTGCTGCTGCTCCCGCAGACATGGGAGCAGCACCCTGCCCCCGAAAGTCAGCAGGACCCGGCCACAGAACCGCCCACGACCAGTCCCTGGCTGAACGCACTGGCCAGCGCAGTGGTCAACGGCTGGAAGAAGGTGAGGCCGCAACGGGACACACCGGACGACTAGGCCCGGTTCTCCCGAAGCTACGGCCAGGGTCGGGGGTCGAGGAGGATTGCTACAGGATTTAGCGGTAGGGCCGTGACCTGACGTCGCACACCACGAAGGCCCGTTCTCCGGGGGCTGGGGAACAGGCCTTCTCGTGCTCGCGGGGCCGGTTGCGGTCGTGGCCCGGGGGCGGGGCTTTTCGCGTGTCAGGGGCCCGGCGGCGGCCACTCGGTGAGCAGGTCCGGGCCCACCTCTTCGAGCAGGGCCATCCGGCGTTCCAGCTCAGCGGTGGGCCCCAGCAGCTCCGGGTACAGCCGCACGCCCAGCACGATGATCGCCAACTCCGCCGGGAGGACGCCGGCCACCGCGGCCGGGCGCACCACCTCGCCGACCCCCAGGGCACGGGACCTACGGCGGAGCGTGCGGGCGTCCAGGACCGCCGAGCACACCGCCCAGCTGATCCTCGCCGCGGTGAGGGGGTAGCGGGCCAGGCCCGGCGCCTCCCGCAGCAGAGCCGGGAGCGCCCCGTGGTCGGCCACCCACGCCGAGCGGGCCTCGCGGTGGGTGCGGCCGTAGGGCGGCGGCGGGTCGGGGATCGGCATGCGGTCCATTTTCGCAGGCCACATGTGGTCACCGGGGCCTGTTCGCCGTCGGCGCGGGTAGGCCGCCCTCCGGGCGGGCGCGCACGGTGCCCGCCGGAAGGAGGCGACCATGCACCGATCCAAGGGCGGTGGCCCGTCCGCCGGGGGCCGCAGCTACGACCCCCTCGACCCGGCGCCGGCCCCCGAGCCGGAGCCGGACAAGCCCGGGACCGAGGAGCGCAAGCCCGGCTGAGGTCACGCCGTGGCCACGACGCCCCCGCGCAACGTCGCGTTGCGCGGGGACTTCTCTTCGCCCCGGACCCAGTTGATACAAATCTTGGTCCCGATAAGGCTGTGTCGGGCTGGTGGCTGGCCCTTGGCCAGGTCAGGTCTCATCATGGGCGCCCGGACCCTGCTGGATCTCGGCGATGTTCTGCTGTGCGATTGCCGCCCAGTCGTTGTCACCGACGGCCCGGAACAGCTCCATCGACCGGGCAAAGGCGTCGATCGCCTCACCGAACCGGCGCACCTGCTCCAGGGCGGTGCCGAGGTTGTTCCACGCTGTCGCTTCGCCGTGGGCGCCCCCGACCTGCTGGTGCAGGTCGCGGGCGCGGGTGTGGGCATTGATCGCCTCCTCCACCCGACCCACC
>NZ_FQZK01000062.1 GCF_900141985.1 Nocardiopsis flavescens
ATGTGAACAACGTATGCGCGAGCACCCAATTATCTGCAGCGGACAAGCCCTCGGCCTATTAGTACCGGTCAGCTCCACCCCTCACAGGGCTTCCACACCCGGCCTATCAACCCCATCGTCTCTAGGGAGCCTTACCCTCTCAAAGGAGGCAGGAGACCTCATCTCGAAGCAAGCTTCCCGCTTAGATGCTTTCAGCGGTTATCCCTCCCGAACGTAGCCAACCAGCCATGCCCTTGGCAGGACAACTGGCACACCAGAGGTTCGTCCGTCCCGGTCCTCTCGTACTAGGGACAGCCCTTCTCAAGTCTCCAACGCGCACAGCGGATAGGGACCGAACTGTCTCACGACGTTCTAAACCCAGCTCGCGTGCCGCTTTAATGGGCGAACAGCCCAACCCTTGGGACCAACTCCAGCCCCAGGATGCGACGAGCCGACATCGAGGTGCCAAACCATCCCGTCGATATGGACTCTTGGGGAAGATCAGCCTGTTATCCCCGGGGTACCTTTTAGCCGTTGAGCGACACCGCTTCCACACGCCGGTGCCGGATCACTAGTCCCAGCTTTCGCTCCTGCTCGACACGTCCGTCTCACAGTCAAGCTCCCTTGTGCACTTACACTCAACACCTGATTACCAACCAGGCTGAGGGAACCTTTGGGCGCCTCCGTTACTCTTTGGGAGGCAACCGCCCCAGTTAAACTACCCACCAGACACTGTCCCCGAACCGGATCACGGCCCAAGGTTAGATGCCCGAAACAGTCAGAGTGGTATTTCACCAACGCCTCCACCACCACTAGCGTGATAGCTTCACCGGCTCCCACCTATCCTACACAAACCATCCCAAACACCAATGTCAAGCTATAGTGAAGGTCCCGGGGTCTTTCCGTCCTGCTGCGCGAAACGAGCATCTTTACTCGTAGTGCAATTTCACCGGGCCCATGGTTGAGACAGTGGGGAAGTCGTTACGCCATTCGTGCAGGTCGGAACTTACCCGACAAGGAATTTCGCTACCTTAGGATGGTTATAGTTACCACCGCCGTTTACTGGCGCTTAGATTCCCAGCTTCACAGGGACGAACCCCATTGACCAGTCCTCTTAACGTTCCAGCACCGGGCAGGCGTCAGTCCGTATACAGCGTCTTACGACTTCGCACGGACCTGTGTTTTTAATAAACAGTCGCTTCCCCCCGCTATCTGCGACCCCACCCAGCTCCAGCCGCAAAGGCCTTCACCAGACAGGGCTCCCCTTCTCCCAAAGTTACGGGGACAATTTGCCGAGTTCCTTAACCATGGTTCACCCGAACGCCTCGGTATTCTCTACCTGACCACCTGCGTCGGTTTAGGGTACTGGCCGCTCACGAACTCGCTAGAGGCTTTTCTCGACAGCATGGGATCACTCACTTCGCCAAAAACGGCTCCGCATCACGTCTCAGCCTTCACAAGGGGCGGATTTGCCAACCCCCCAGCCTACACGCTTACCCCCGGACAACCACCGCCGGGTAGAGCTACCCTCCTGCGTCACCCCATCACTTACCTACTACAAGCTCGGATCCCAGACCAGACCAGAGGCAGCTCCCGAAGGAACCACCAAGGACCAGCGTGGTTAGCATCACCTGATTCGATACTGGACGCTCGTGCACGGGTACGGGAATATCAACCCGTTATCCATCGACTACGCCTGTCGGCCTCGCCTTAGGTCCAGACTCACCCTGGGCGGATTAACCTGCCCCAGGAACCCTTAGTCAATCGGCGGCAACGTTTCTCACGTTGCTATCGCTACTCATGCCTGCATTCTCACTCGCACGCCCTCCACCACACGATCACTCGGCGGCTTCACCGAACGCACGACGCTCCCCTACCAACCCGGAAAACCGGGCTCCACAGCTTCGGCGGTGTGCTTAAGCCCCGCTACATTATCGGCGCAGAACCACTTGACCAGTGAGCTATTACGCACTCTTTAAAGGATGGCTGCTTCTAAGCCAACCTCCTGGTTGTCTCAGCAACTCCACAACCTTTCCCACTTAGCACACGCTTAGGGGCCTTAGCTGATGATCTGGGCTGTTTCCCTCTCGACTACGAAGCTTATCCCCCGCAGTCTCACTGCCACGCTTCACTTAACCGGCATTCGGAGTT
>NZ_FQZK01000057.1 GCF_900141985.1 Nocardiopsis flavescens
CGCACACCCGCACCCCGCCACCGGGCACCCACTCCGGCACCACCGCCGGCCCGTTGTAGGGCACGTACCGCACCGGCACCCGCTCCACCCCCGCCACCGCACCCAGCCCCAACACCTCCGGCAGCGGATCCACCGTGAAATGCCCCCGCACCATCCGCTCGGAGAACACCCCGCCCGCACGCCCCGCCCGGTCCCCCAACCACTCCGCCAACGGGTCCCGACCCCCGCCCCGCGCCGCCAGAGCGTCCACGAACCGCGACCGCATCCGCCCCAACAGGTCCATCCCCCACAACACCCGCCCGTGCACCGCGCCCACCACCTCCGCGGCCACACCCCCCGCGAACGACACCGGCTCCCACAACACCAAATCCGGACCCCACCACCGGCAAAAACCCACCAGCTCCGCCACCCACGGATCATTCACCACCTTCCACCACAGGGAGACGGCCGATCCGAAGCCCTCCTCCAGCCGCTCCCAGGAGTGGTGCTCGGGCCAGCGCTCCCCGACGTCGAAGAGCCCGGGCTCCTGCGCCGAGTCCAGGCGCCGCGCCCAGGCGGTGACCTGGTACAGCATGTGGTCCCGGCCCAGGGGGACGCCGGGCAGGCCGGTCGCGGCCACGGTGGGCATCAGCTCGGGCTGGGAGGCCACCACCACCTCGTGCCCCGCCGCCCGCAGCGCCCACGCCAGCGGCACCATCCCCTGGAAATGCGTCTTCTCCGCATAGGAGACGAAAAGAATGCGCACGCGAACCCGTTTCCTTTCCTCTTTGCCGAAGGTGGTTCCGAATTCCACCGCGACTGCGCCGTGTGACGGGCCGGGGACCGTATGAATACGCCTGGTCAGGCCGGTCCTCATTCAGTGATCGTCAAGTCGGCGTACAGTGCTTTTTCAGTGATCTCTGGTCTAATGATTCGACATTGAAGCCATCCCCATTCAAGCGACATCCCTTGAAAACGGAATTGTCACCCTCTGGAAGTGGTCGGCGTTCATCGTTGACGGTGCACAGATATCCCGCTGATCAATTTTCTTTTCACCTTGACGACGACTTCGATGCGATGAAGTTGAGGGAGAGTCCATTGAGCATATCCCCCGGCAGGTTTTCAAGGGCTTCGGTGAACGGAGGCCTTCCCGTATACAGCGACAGGCTCGGCCTGGACAGGTCCGCTGTAACGAGAAGGACTCATCTTTCGCTGCCCTCTGGCATGGCACTGGACTCCTGGCAGCGCATAGGCCAGCAGATCTTCGTCATCGCCGACGCCTCGGCCTGGTGGCTCGGAGACTGGCTGATCTACGGCCAGGAACACTATCCGGACCGTTACAAGATCGCCATCGCCCAGACGTCCCTCGATTACCAGACACTGCGCAACTACGCCTGGGTGGCCCGGAAGTTCTCGGTTCTCCGGCGCCGGGAGAAGCTGAGTTTCCAGCACCACGCGGAAGTCGCGAGCCTGCCGCAGGGCGAGCAGGAGATCTGGATGACCAGGGCCGAGCAGTTCAAATGGTCTCGCAACGAGCTGCGGCGGCAGATCAGGACCGGGGCCGGGGCCCCCGACCCCGAGGCGGTCTCCACCCAGGTCAAGCTCATGCTGATATCGGAACGCCGCGACCAGTGGCAAAAAGCCGCGGAGCAGGAGAGCAAGGACCTGCTTGACTGGATCGTCAGCACGCTCGACGATGCCTCGAAGTTGGCCCTGACATCCCGGACGTGACTTCCGTGCGCAACGGCGGTCACCGCGGAATCAGGTGCGGAGACCGCTCTCCCCGGCCACACCACCCAGCAGAGCATTCGGAAAGCGAGACCACGATGACCACCTACGTCTGGGGTTACCTCAAGGAGTACGAGCAGGAACGCGAGGACATCCTCGACGCCGTGGACACGGTGTTCGGATCCGGGAACCTGGTGTGGGGCCCGCGGGTGGGCATGTTCGAGGAGGCCTTCGCCGCGTACCACGGGGTCGCGCACTGCGCGGGCGTCGACAACGGCACGAACGCGATCCTGCTCGCGCTGCTCGCCATGGGCGTCGAGCCCGGCGACGAGGTGATCACGGTGTCCAACACCGCGGCGCCCACCGTGCTGGCGATCGACCGGGTGGGGGCCGTCCCGGTGTTCGTCGACATCGATCCCGACACCTACCTGATGGACGTCGACCAGGTCGCCGCGGCCATCACCGACCGCACCCGCGTGCTGCTGCCGGTCCACCTGTACGGCCAGTGCGTGGACATGGCCCCCCTGGAGGCGCTGGCCGAGCGCCACGGCATCCAGATCCTGGAGGACTGCGCCCAGGCCCACGGCGCGCGGCACCACGGCCGCATCGCCGGCTCCATGGGCCGGGCGGGCGCCTTCTCCTTCTACCCGACCAAGGTGCTCGGGGCCTACGGCCACGGCGGCGCCACCGTCACCTCCGACCCCGAGGTCGACGCGGGCCTGCGCCGACTGCGCTACTACGGGATGGAGGAGGCCGCCTACTACGTGGTGGCGCGCAACGGCCTCAACGCCCGCCTGGACGAGGTGCACGCCGAGATCCTGCGCCGCAAGCTCACCCGCCTGGACGAGTACATCGCCGGGCGGCGGGCCGTCGCGGCGCGCTACGCCGAGATGCTCGGCGGCACGGACCTGGTGCTGCCCGTGACCGCCCCGGGCAACGACCACGTCTACTACGTGTACGTGGTGCGCCACCCCGAGCGCGACCGGATCATCCAGGGGATGAAGGAGTACGACATCTCCCTCAACATCAGCTACCCGTGGCCGGTGCACACGCAGAAGGGCTTCGCCCACTTCGGCGTCGAGAAGGGGGCGCTGCCGGTCACCGAGGACCTCGCCGGCCAGATCTTCTCGCTGCCGATGTACCCCTCCCTCACCGAGCCGGAGCAGGAGCGGATCGTCGAGGCGCTGCACAAGACGCTGGGGTCGCTGTGACCCGGGAGGCCCCCGGATCGCCCCTGACCGACGAGGAGTTCGACGCCTGGCTCGACGCCCAGCTCCGCGCGCGCGAGGTGACGGTGCGCCCCGTGCCGTTCTCCGAGGCCGCCGGCTGGGCGTTCCGCCCCGGCACCGGCGACCTGCGCCACGTGTCGGACGGGTTCTTCGGCATCGAGGGCATCTCCGTCCGCGACGCGGGCGGGGACTGGACCCAGCCGATCATCGACCAGCCCGAGATCGGGATCCTGGGCATCCTCACCGCGGACTTCGACGGGCGCCCGCACTACCTGATGCAGGCGAAGTTCGAGCCGGGGAACGTCAACGTCCTCCAGATGTCCCCGACGGTCCAGGCCACCCGCAGCAACTTCACCGGCGTGCACGGGGGGCGGCGCACGCCGTACGTCGAGTACTTCGACGGCTCCCGGCCGCGCCGGGTGCTGTGCGACGTCCTCCAGTCCGAGCAGGGCCAGTGGTTCTGGCGCAAGCGCAACCGCAACATCGTGGTGCGGGTGGACCCGGACGTCCCGGTCCGCGAGGGCTTCTGCTGGCTCTCGCGGCCCCAGGTGCTGCGGCTGCTGAAGCGGGACAACCTGGTCAACATGGACGCCCGGACGGTGCTCGCCTGCCTGCCCCCGGGCGAGCCCGCCGGCGGGGACCCCCTCAAGGAGGCGCTGGCCCGCTCCCGCACGGCGCTCGGGGAGGGGACGCCGGCCCCGGCCGCCCACGGCCTCGACGAGGTGCTGCGCTGCCTCATCGAGGCCAAGTCCCGGTGCGGGTGGGTGCCGCGGCTGGTGCCGCTGGACCGCGTCGCGGGGTGGCACCGCACCGAAACGGAGATCACCGACGACGAGGAGCGGGAGTTCCGCATCATCGCCGCCCGGGTGAGCGCCGACATCCGCGAGGTGGACACCTGGGCGCAGCCCCTGCTCGCCCCGCGCGGGCACGGGCTCGCCGTCCTGCTGGCGGGCACCGTCGGCGGGGTCCTGCACGTCCTGCTCCGGGCCCTGCCCCAGCCCGGGCTGCTCGACATCGTGGAGTTCGCCCCCACCGTCCAGGTGGTCCCCTCGGCCCGGGACTGGGAGGAGTCCGGCGACCCCTTCCTCCCGTCGGCCCTGGCGGACACCGGGGTCCTCTTCGACAGCCTCCTGTCCGAGGAGGGCGGGCGCTTCCACCACGCGCAGACCCGCTACCGCGTGGTCTCGGTGGGGGAGGCCGACCCCGCGGCGGCGCCCGAAGGGTACGTCTGGGCGACCGTCGGCCAGGTGGCGGAGATGCTCCGGCACGGCCACTACCTCAACATCGAGGCCCGCACGCTCGTCGCCTGCCTGTACGCCTGGGGGGAGCTCTGAACGCGGCGGCGCCCCCCGCGCCGCCGCACCGCCGGGGGTGGGTGTCGTGAGGGTTCTGATCGCCTCGCACGCGGAGAAGACGCATTTCCTGGGGATGGTGCCGCTGGCGTGGGCGCTGCGGGCGGCGGGGCATGAGGTGGTGGTGGCCTCGCAGCCGGCGCTGATGCCCACCGTGGCCGCGACCGGCCTGCCCGGCGTCGCCGTGGGCCGGGACCACCTGCTGCACTCCCTGCTCGCCTCCGGGCGGGGCCTGGAGCAGACCATGGGCCTGGCCGTCCCCGACGGCCCCGGCGAGGAGGTCGTGCTCCCGGGGGACACGCACCCGGACACCCTGTCCTGGGACGCCCTCGACGAGGAGGCGCGGTCCAACGTCCACCTGTGGTGGAAGGTCATCAATGCGCCGTTGGTGGATGGGTTGGTGGGGTTCTGTCGGCGGTGGCGTCCGGACCTGGTGGTGTGGGAGCCGCTGACGTTCGCGGCGCCGGTGGCCGCGGAGAGCCTGGGCGTGCCCCATGTCCGGTTCCTGTGGGGGCTGGACCTGATCGGGCGGGCCCGCCACCACCACCTGGCGCGGCGTCCGCCGGACGCGCCCCGGCCCGATCCGCTGACGGACTGGATGGGGCACATGGCCCGCCGGTCCGGGACGGTGTTCACCGAGCGGATGACCCGGGGGCACCTGACCCTGGACCCGTTCCCCGACCCGCTGGCGCTGGACCCGGTCCCGGGCGTGGACCGGCTGCCGGTGCGCTACATCCCCTACAACGGGCGGGCCGTCTCGCCGGGGTGGCTGGCCGGGGCCCGCTCGGGGCGTGCGCGGGTGTGCCTGACCCTGGGCGCGACCGCGGTGGACCGGCTGCACACCGGGACCGGTCTGGACGTGAACGGGCTGGTGCGGGCGCTGGCCGCGACGGGGGCCGAGGTGGTGCTGGCGTTGACCCCGGACCAGCTGGACGCGTTGCGGGACCCGCCCGAGGGGGTGGTCGCGGCGGGTCCCACCCCGTTGCACACCCTGCTGCCGACCTGTGACGCGGTGGTCCACCACGGGGGTGTGGGGACGCTGTGCACCGCGATGGTGCACGGGGTGCCGCAGCTGGTGCTGCCGCAGGTGATCGCTCCGATGTACATCTACGACGAGCCGGTGCTGGCGGAGCGGCTGGACCGGCAGGGGGCGGGGCTGACGGTGCGGTCGGCGGTGCTGGAGGGCGGGGAGCTGACGGGGATGCTGGCCCGGCTGCTGGAGGGCCGGGAGCACCGGGAGGCGGCCCGGGACCTGGCGGCGCAGGCCCTCGCGATGCCCGGGCCGGGCCGGACCGCCCACACCCTGCACCACCTCACACACACGGGGG
>NZ_FQZK01000054.1 GCF_900141985.1 Nocardiopsis flavescens
CGCCGTTGGTGGATGGGTTGGTGGGGTTCTGTCGGCGGTGGCGTCCGGACCTGGTGGTGTGGGAGCCGCTGACGTTCGCGGCGCCGGTGGCCGCGGAGAGCCTGGGCGTGCCCCATGTCCGGTTCCTGTGGGGGCTGGACCTGATCGGGCGGGCCCGCCACCACCACCTGGCGCGGCGTCCGCCGGACGCGCCCCGGCCCGATCCGCTGACGGACTGGATGGGGCACATGGCCCGCCGGTCCGGGACGGTGTTCACCGAGCGGATGACCCGGGGGCACCTGACCCTGGACCCGTTCCCCGACCCGCTGGCGCTGGACCCGGTCCCGGGCGTGGACCGGCTGCCGGTGCGCTACATCCCCTACAACGGGCGGGCCGTCTCGCCGGGGTGGCTGGCCGGGGCCCGCTCGGGGCGTGCGCGGGTGTGCCTGACCCTGGGCGCGACCGCGGTGGACCGGCTGCACACCGGGACCGGTCTGGACGTGAACGGGCTGGTGCGGGCGCTGGCCGCGACGGGGGCCGAGGTGGTGCTGGCGTTGACCCCGGACCAGCTGGACGCGTTGCGGGACCCGCCCGAGGGGGTGGTCGCGGCGGGTCCCACCCCGTTGCACACCCTGCTGCCGACCTGTGACGCGGTGGTCCACCACGGGGGTGTGGGGACGCTGTGCACCGCGATGGTGCACGGGGTGCCGCAGCTGGTGCTGCCGCAGGTGATCGCTCCGATGTACATCTACGACGAGCCGGTGCTGGCGGAGCGGCTGGACCGGCAGGGGGCGGGGCTGACGGTGCGGTCGGCGGTGCTGGAGGGCGGGGAGCTGACGGGGATGCTGGCCCGGCTGCTGGAGGGCCGGGAGCACCGGGAGGCGGCCCGGGACCTGGCGGCGCAGGCCCTCGCGATGCCCGGGCCGGGCCGGACCGCCCACACCCTGCACCACCTCACACACACGGGGGCGGCGGCCGTCTGAACGGCCGCCGCCCCGGCGGTGTCGCGTGCGCTCAGCTCACGTGGACCTGCGGCACGTAGCCGATCCACCGGCCGCCCGCCTCGCGGAAGCCGGTCTCCTTGGCCAGGATCTCCTGCTCGTGGTTCCAGGCGAACAGCAGAGCGTAGTCGGGGTAGGGGTCGGCGAACGCCTCCGGGCCCCGCACGGGCAGGTGGCCCCCCGGCGTGAGCCGGCCCTGCTTGGCGGGCGTGGTGTCCACGACGAACTCCACCAGCGAGGGGTCGATCCCGCAGTAGTTGACGACGGTCGCGCTCTTGGCGGTGGCCCCGTAGGCCACCACGCGCTCCCCCCGGGCGGAGATGTCGCGCAGCAGCTCCATGAGCCGGTCGCGGGAGAGCTCGACGCTCCGGCCGAAGCCCTTGAGGGTCTCCTCCGACGTCAGGGCGCGCTCGTCCTCCTGCCGGGCCAGGTCCTCCACGGCCGCGGACGGCGTGCGGGCCCCGGCGCGCGCCAGCGTGTACCGCAGCTCGCCGCCGTGGGTCGGGATGCGCTCGACGTCCACCAGCTCCAGTCCGAAGCGCGCGGCCATGGCCCGGACCGAGGTGACCGTGAACAGGAAGAAGTGCTCGTCGTAGACCTGGTCGTAGGAGGTCTTCTCGACGATGTCGCCGAAGTAGGGGTCCTCGAAGACGAACACGCCCCGGGGCGCCAGCAGCGCCTCCACCCCGCGCAGGACCGAGCCGATGTAGGGGATGTGGCAGAAGGTGTTGGCCGAGAAGATGACGTCCGCGCGGCCGTGCTCGGCGAGCACCTCCCGGGCCGTCTCCTCCTCGAAGAACCCCTTGCGGACGTTCACGCCGTGCGAGGCGGCGATGTCGGCGACCCCGCCCGACGGCTCGAAGCCCAGGTGGCGGACGCCCGCGTCGGCGATCGTCCGGAGCATGACCCCGTCGTTGCAGCCGATCTCGACGACGAACGGGTCGTCCGAGTCGAGCGCGGTGTCCAGGAACCGGCGCGCGACGGAGGAGAAGTGGGCGCGCATCCCCGCCGAGCCCGAGGAGAGGTAGGGGTAGTCCTCGTGGAACATGCGCTCCCGGGGCACCTCCTCCATCAGCTGCACCATGGTGCACCCCGCGCAGGCGCCCACCGCCAGGCGGAAGAAGAACTCCTCGTCGGCGGCGTCGGGCAGGCGGAAGGCGTCGGACAGCGGCTGGCGCCCGAAGTCGAAGAACTCGTGGACCGTGCCCTGGCAGACACGGCACTCGGAGGTGGAGGGCATCGCGTTCATTCCTTGCTGGTGGTGGGGTGCGGGGGAGGGGCGGGCCGCGCGGCCCGCGCGGGTCAGGCGGGGGAGTCGTCCTCCAGCTCCAGCCACCAGGGGTGCTCGGACGCCCACTCGACCAGGCGCGTCACGCCCTCGCGCAGCGAGGTGTCGCACCGCGCGCCGACGAGGGACTTCAGCTTCGTGGTGTCCGGGACGCGGCGCCCCAGGTCCTGGTAGGTCTCCCCGAAGCTCGCGCCGGTGTCGATCGAGGTGATCCCGGCCGTGGAGCCGGTGAGTTCGACGACCAGCTCCACCGCCTCGCGGACCGTCATCTCCGTGGAGTTGCCGATGTTGAAGCACTCGCCGACGGCCGCGCCGCCGTCCCCCACCCGCACCGTCGCCGCGACCGCGTCGTGCACCGAGGTGAACGTGCGCGTCTGGCGGCCGTCGTCGTACACGACCGGGGCGAGGCCGTTGAGGCACCGGTGCACGGTCCGGCTGATGAGGAACGCCGGCCGCTGCCGCGGGCCGTAGAGGTTGAAGTAGCGGACGATCGACGCGTCCAGGCCGCGCTGGCGGATGAACGCGAACGTCAGGTGCTCGGCCAGGGCCTTGCTGGAGGAGTAGCTCCACCGGTTGATGGAGGTGCTGCCCAGGATGCGGTCGGCGTCCTCGGTCCAGGGCACGGAGGGGTTCATCCCCGACACCTCGCTCGTGCTGGCGAGGATGACGCGCGCGCCCACCCGGGAGGCCTGCTCCAGCACGTTGCGCGTACCGATGAAGTTGGTGTCGATCACGTCCAGCGGAGCCGACAGGTACCGGTCCACCCCCACCACGGCGGCGAGGTGGTAGACGATGTCGACGTCCTCGGTGATGACCGACGCCAGTCCGTCCACATCCCTTATGTCCCCGGTGACGACGCGCACCCCCGGTGAGCGCCCGTCCGGGGGCGAGACCCGGCGGCCGGTGTCGAACACGGTCACCCGGTCTCCCCGCTCCAGCAGGCAGTCGACCAGGTGGCTCCCGACGAACCCCCGTCCGCCGGTGACGACTGCGTGAGTCATGGCATCTACCGTCCGATCCCGAGATAGGTGTAGCCGAGGGAGCCCAAGCGTTCGATCGTCTCCCTCGGGAAGTAGGCGCGCCCGTCCAGCACGGCGCAGTCCGGGCGGGTGTACCGCCTGAGTTCGGCGAAGTCGATCCCGTGGAACTCCCGGTGCCACGCCGTGACGGCGATGCAGTCGGCGTCCCGGACCGCCTCCTCCACGTCGGGGACCGAGGGTGAACCGAACACCTGTTCGGCCGCCTCGGGGCTCACCAGGGGGTCGTGCAGGGCGACCCGGACGCCCGCCTCGCGCAGGGCGCGGACCATGGGGGCGACCGGGGTGGCCCGCAGGTCGCCGGTGTCGTTCTTGAACGCCAGGCCCAGGACCGCCACCCGCGCCCCGCCCGGATCCTTCCCCGCACCGCGCAGGGCGTCGAGCACGAGCGAGGCGGCGTACCCGGGCATCCCGTCGTTGACCGCGCGCGCGGTGGGGACCGTCCGCAGCTCGACGCCCCGGCGCCGCGCGGAGCTCCAGGCCATCCAGGGGTCCTTGGTCAGGCACGAGCCGCCCACGCCGACGCTGGGCAGCAGGATGTTCACCCGGCCGCCGCCCTTGGGCAGGTCGTTGGTGGCGGCGACCACGTCGAGCATGTCGACCCCGGCCTGCGAGCAGACCAGGGCGAGCTCGTTGGCGAGGGCGAGGTTGTGGTCGATCCACCAGTTGCTGGCGATCTTGATCATCTCGGCCGTCTCCAGGGACGCGCACGAGCGAACCCCGACCCCCAGCGCGGTCCGCCAGAACTCCTCCGCGGCCTCGGCGGCGTCCCGGTCCGAGCCCCCCACCACCACGGGGAGTTCGGCCAGCTCCCGCAGCGCCGTGCCCTGGGAGAGGCGCTCGGGCGAGAAGACCACCCCGAAGTCCTCGCCGCAGGACAGGCCGCCGCTCTCCAGGAGCGGGATCACCAGCTCCCGGGTGGTCCCGGGGGGCACCGTGCTCTTGAAGATCAGGAGCTGGCCCCGCCGGAGGTGGCGGCTCAGCTCCTTGCAGGCCCCGCGCAGCTGGGTGTCGATGAAGGCCCCGGACTCGTCCACCGGCGTCCCCACGGCCACGATCACCACGTCGGCCGCGGACATCTCGGCGTGGTCCGCGGTGAAGCGCACGGAGGGCAGCCGGTGGCACCGCTCCAGCAGCTCCGCCAGGCCCGGCTCGTGGAAGCGGCAGACGCCGCCGCGCAGTTCCCCGACGAGAGCGGCGTCGGTGTCCACGCCGATGACCTCGTGGCCCCTGTCGGCGAGGATGAGCGAGACGCAGGAGCCCACGTGTCCGAGGCCGATAATGGCGACGGTGTATTTTTTCCTGTCGGGCAGGAAACGCATATCCGCTCCGTTCGAGATTCCTTAGCCGGGCGCGCCGGAACCATCTTCTCGCCGTGAAAGTACCGGTGCTCGTCGGCACGGCACGGTACCCGTCGGATACCGTGCCCTGCCCAGCATCGGCCGATGAGGAGAACAGGGGGCGGCTGTTCGGGCGAAGGTCAGCATAGGAGCGGGTGCTGTTTTCGGCCAGAGCGGATTTCCCGTGCGGGCTCCGGCCTCCTTCCGAGAAGACGAATGCACGCCATTTCCGGGCGTGCGCCGGGCGCCGGTCCGGCACGTGCCCGGGGGTGTCCCGCCGGCGGGACACCCCCGGACTTCACCGGTCGCGCGCCACCCGCGCGGCCTCGGCGACGACCGCGCACAGGGCGGCCCTCTCGGCCGCCGTGAGGACCGCGGCGCCGGTGCGGGCGTGCAGGACGGCGGGGCCGCGGCCGTCCGGGCACCGGCCCGACGCGTGGAGGGACCGCAGGACGGCCGCCGTGCAGTGGTGCGCCATGCGCCTGGCCCAGAGGAAGCGCGTCCCGGGCGGGTCCTCCCGCAGCCCCTCCTCGCGGGTGTACGCCCGCAGCCGGGGGACCACGCACAGCCGGCCGCCCTCCTCGCCCACCAGGCCGAGCACGACCAGCAGGTCGAGGTGGCGGTCCACCAGGGGGATCTCCGGGCCGAGCATGGCGGCCACGGCGTCCCTGGGCAGGGAGGGGACGGAGAACATCCCCAGCGCGCGCAGGACCCGGGCGGTCTCCCGCCCCAGCCGGCCGTACGGCCACGGGGCGTTCCGGGTGCCCGTGGCCGTGACCGCCTCCGCCGCGGCCCGTGCGCTCTCCGCGTCCGCGGCGCAGCGGCCCTCGGTGGTCGCGAACCTGATCAGGTGCTTGGAGAGGTCGTGCAGGGCGAGGGGCGTGTAGCCGTGGATCCGGCACAGCTCGGAGAGCACCCAGCGGCTCGGGAGCGCGCTCTCGCCCAGGGCGTTATGCTGCTGCCGCAGCGCCCGCCCGACCGACCTCTTCACCAGGAGGACGGCGTCCTCCGACCGCAGGGGGCCCAGGGTCAGGCGCCGGGCCCCCTCCATGGTGACCAGACCGGTCATGGTGTCGCGGCCCGTGACGATCACGGCGCACCCCGGGGCTCCGGGCAGCAGCGGCCGGACCTGTTCGTGCGAGAAGGCGTTGTCGAGCACGACCAGCATCTTCTTGCCCGCCGTCAGGCTCCGGTACAGCCCGATCAGGCTCTCCGCCGGCAGGGCGTTGGAGGCCATCTGGCCCAGGCTGAACAGCATGTGCTGGAGCGCCTGCTCCGTCCCCAGCGGGCCCTTGGACGTGGTGTCCCCGCGCAGGTCGACGTACAGCTGGCCGTCGGGGAAGTGCGCGGCCATCTCGTGCGCCAGGCGCACGGCGAGCGCGGACTTCCCCGTGCCCGCGGCGCCGTCGATGTACAGGAGCGGCGCGTACTTCGCGGACACCAGGTCCTCGGACGCCATGGTGCGCAGGAGCTGCACCTCGTGGTCCCGGCCGACCAGGTCGGGGTGGGCCCGGGGGAGCTGGGCCGGGGGCGCCGCCAGCAGGAGGGGGGAGGTGATTCCGGCCGACGGGTCGTGGTGCCCTCCGCGCGCGAGCACCGGCTCGCCGCGCAGGATGCGCATGTGCTGGTGCTGGACCTCCTCGTTGGGCTCGATGCCGAGCTGCTGGACGAGCTCGCGCCGCAGGTTCTGGAACTCCGCGAGCGCCTCGGCCCTGCGTCCGCAGAGGGAGTAGGCGTGGATGAGCAGGCCGCGCAGGCGTTCGCGCAGCGGGTGGCGCTGGGTGAGGCTGGACAGCTCGTGCACGGCCTCGTTGTGCATGCCCAGGCTCAGCATGAGGTCGAACCGCATCTCCAGGATGGTGAAGTGCAGTTCCTCCAGCCGGGAGCGCTCGATCTCCGCGAGCGGCCCGGGGATGCCGACCAGGGGACGGCCGCGCCACAGGGCCAGGGCGCGCTCGAACTCCGTCAGCGCCGTGCGCGGCGCCTGCGGGATGTGGCGCTTGCCCGTCTCCACGTGCGCCTCCACGCGGTGCACGTCCACCTGGTCGGTGTCGATGTTGAGCCGGTAGCCCAGGCCGTCGAACTCCAGGAGGGCGGACGCGCTGCGGGGGCGCCGGTCGGGTTCCAGGACCCGGCGCAGGCGCGAGACGTAGGTGTGGACGCTGCTGGTCACGGAGTCCGGCGGCTGGTTGCCCCAGACGGCGTGGATGATCTCCTCCTGGCTGACCGACCGGTTGGCCTGGAGGACCAGGGCGCTGAAGAAGGCGCGCTGGCGGCTCCCGCCCAGGCTGGGCCGGTGGCCGTCGACCGAGGCGGCGACCTGGCCGAGCAGGCGGATGTCGACGTCGCGGCCGGTGCCGGACGCCGTGCCGGGCGGGGCCCCCGGGTGCGTCTGGGAGCCGGGGCCGTGCGGGCCCGGCGGGCGCTTGGCGTCGGAGGCACCGGGGGTCAGCGGGTGCGGTGGTCGGCGACCAGGCTTTCCATTCGGGAGGCGATCGTGTTCGGTGATGGCGACGACTCCATCTGTGTACGCAAGCGGCGGGCCGCCCCCGTGGGGGCGGGTTCGTTCAGGAGGCGTGTGAGCGCCCCGCGGACGCGGCTCCCGTCGGCCCGCTCCGGGGGGATGTGGACGCCGGCCCCCAAGGCCTCCAGGCGACGTGCCGGGAGGACGTTGTCGAACCACGTCGGAACCACGATCTGCGGTACGCCCAACGAGGCGACGCCGAGGAAGGTTCCCCAACCGCCGTGGTTGATGACGGCGGAGCAGGTTCGGGCGAGGGGCTCCAGGGGGGTGAAGCCGATCGGGCGGACGTTGGGGGGCAGGGTTCCCAGGTGTGCGCGCTCGGCGTCGGGGAGGGTGGCCACGATCTCCGCGTCCAGGTCCGCGAGTGATTCCAGGATGTCCTTGACCGGGACGGAGTAGCCGCCCTGGCGCTCGGTGGCGGAGGTGCCCAGGGTGAGGCAGACGCGGGGGCGCTCGGGCGGGGTGAGGAGCCAGTCGGGGACGACGGCGCGGCCGTTGTAGGGGATGTAGCGCAAGGGGACGTAGCGGACGCCGGGGGCGTCCTGTAGACGCAGGGGCTCGGGCAGGTAGTCCAGGGTGAAGTACCCGCGGGTCATCCGCTCCCGGAACTCCACACCCCACCGCGCCGCATGACGACCCATCCA
>NZ_FQZK01000052.1 GCF_900141985.1 Nocardiopsis flavescens
CCCCCCGAAGTGCATCCCGCCGTTCACGGTGTCGGTCTGGGTGACGTGGCCGGTGTTGAACCCCACGGTGAACGTCCCGCCGGACACGTTCCCGAGCTGCACACCGACCCGGCCGCCGTTGTTGACGTTGGTCACCGAGCCGCCCCCGACGACGGTGGGCCCGTGGTAGGTGTTCGTCCCGCCGAGGTTCACGATCCCCTCGTTCTGCCGGATGACGGTGCTGTCGGTGTACTGGTCGCCGTCCCCGATGTGGACCGGGCCGGTGTTGCCGGTGATCGTGGTCCCGCCCTGGTGAACGGTGCCGTGGTAGTCGGCGGAGCGGTCCACCGTCAGCGCGTCGATGTCCCGGGCCTGCACGCTGGTGGCCTGGTCGGCCACGTCGTTGACCGTGTTGTCGGCGCCGGTGCTCGGCTGGTCCGGGGCGGCGGCGGCGCGCCAGGCGGCGCGGAAGCGGGCGAAGAACCCCATCGGGGCCCCCTCTCGGGTTGGTGTGTCGTGGTGACACACACATACTGTGTCATCGTGGCACACCTGTCAAGCGGTTCGGGGGCCCGGTAAGCGTCCTGTCACCCCGGGGTAAGGCCGCCCCGGCGGTTCCCGGGGGCGGGGGCGCACGGCCGCACCCGCCCCCACCTGCGCAGGAACCCGGGGAGCTGCCCCCGGTCGGCACCGGGGGCGGCGACCGGTACGTGAGCGCGATGACATACCGGGCCCGGCGGACACGTACCGCACGTGCGGGGCCGGGATGGTGGGGGTCTGGTGGTACCCCGGGGGCCCGTCGCCCGGAGGCCGGCACGGTGCGGGGCCGGCGGGCCCACCGGCCCCGCACCGCCTGGTGGGCCCGCCCGGTCCTCGGCCCGGTCCGGCGGGGGTTCTCGCGCCCGGGGCGTAGGGGAGCGCACACCGGGTGGGCGCGAGGTTCCCCGCCGGTGCGGGGGGTCCCGGGGGCGCGAGCCCCCGGGTACCACCAGACCCTTACCATCCCGGCCCCTCGGCCGGTACGTGAGCGGGATGACGTACCGGCCGGACCGGTCACGTACCGCACGTGCGGGGCCGGGCAGTTCAGAGCTGGTCGGCCGAAAGCAACACCGATTCCAGGGCGAGGACGAACGCGCTGGCCTCCGCCCGGTCCGCGGTGGCCTCGGTGTCCTCGGGGGCGGGCATGCGGCCGATGGCGCTCCGGGCCCCGTCAACGACGGTGATCCCGTTCGTCAGGGACCGCAACCGGTCGGCCCAGTACTGCCACGCGGGCGGCGCCCACACCGCCAGGTCCTCATGCCATGTGCCAGTAGCCTCGGCCGCGTGCCAGGACGCTACCGCGCTGGCCGCCTCGGACACCATGGGGTGTGCCATCCCGGCGCGGACGCCGTCCTCGGCGTCGGTGGGGTACATCTCCCGGACCGCCACCCACGCGGCGTGCTCCCGGCGGTGCAGGTAGGACGCTACGGCGCACCGGGCAGTGTGGTACTCATGACCGCTCATGGGGTCCTCTCGGGCAGACGAAAAAGGGTGGCCCCGCATTTGCGGGGCCACCCGATCCTATCGGTCTCACCTGGTGGGGGCCGGGGTTTTCACCACCCGATATCGTTGATCGCGGTGATATACATTCCGGTCACATAGTGGGCGCTGATGAGGGCGTTCAGCATGTCCCGGGCGCCCTCGGGCCCGCCGTCCAAATACGCCTGAATGAGCTTGTCACCGGCGTTTCCGGGGAGGTGGTGGCCGAGGTTGATAGTGCGTTCCCGCTCGTCTTGGGAGACGACGAAAATACCGGTGACAGTCAGGGACCCACCAGCGCCCCCACCGCCACCACCACCGGGCTTGAAAGAGTCGCGGAATCCCTGTGCGTGTCCCTTGTCGATTTTCGTTTCCCGCTGTGCCTTTTTCAGGGCCTCGGCCCGGTCGGGGGAAATGCCTTTGAGGCTCTTGTCCTTTGATTTGGCCCACCGGCGTACGGTGGACGTGGACACGCCCATTTTTTCTGCGAGGCGGCGCACACCGCCGCCGCGCCCTGTCCCGCCGAGGTCCCTGATAGCGTCACGGGCCCATTTGCCGTGAGTTTTTCCCTCCCGGAATTTTCCGGCCCGGCCGGTGATCGCCTGGTACATGGCATCACCGGGAGTGAAATAGTTCGGGTCTTCCTCCGCCATTTCGGTAAGGTATCCGGCCATGATCACACCTCCTTTCCAAGGCCGAGGATACGAATATGCTCATTCACTTTAGCAGAGAATTCACCAATGGGCATGGTCTCTTTGTGGTGGTAGGAGCCCATTCCGACACCCCTGTCGAAACCCGGCTTCGGGCCGCCCTTTTCCCTGGGGAACCAGAAAGCACCGAACGCCTTTTCCGGGTCGGGTTCGTCGCTGGTGTACCACACGGCGTCCGTCGTGATGAGCACCGGCCATTCCCCCGTGTAGGCGTGCGTTTGGCGCACATTCCGCAGGAGATTGGTACGGGCGAGAGAAACCGTGGTGTGCCGCCAGTCGGGCCGCCACACAAAATTAGTGCCCCGCTCGAACATTCCCACCGTCTCACGGAATGTGGCCTTGATGGCGTGCAGAATGCGCGTCTCATCGGGGTCACCGTCCTCGGCCGAGGCCAGCGCATCCAGGTAGCCATCCCGCCACCGCTCGGCGATCGTGCGGGTCAGCCGCGCCCCGCCCCGGCCCATGGGCTGTAGGTAGGCGTCGAACCGGGTCGTCTCCGACAGGTAGCCGTTCGCCCGGACCTCGGCCAGGGTCGGAGTCGCGACCCAGATCATGCCGTCCTCGTCCGGCTGGACATCGGCCGTCACGATGGGCGGGGGGGTCATCCCCGCCACGGTCGCCGGGGCACCGCCCAGCGGCGTCACGGGGTAGCGGTCCTCCCGGTGGGGGATACGCCAGTACCCGGGCGCGCTCTTTTTGAAAGGCATGTCGCTCAGGTGCTGGAGCGGGCGCGTCGCCAGCTCGACCATGCCGAGGGTGGACAGGTATTGGGCTCGGGCGTCCACCTGGTGGGCCAGCGCCCGCCCGGCCTCGGCCTCGGCCAGCGGCCGGGCCCACACCAGGTCCTTTTCCCACATCGGGGAGGCGGCCGGGGTGCCGAATCCGTTGTGCAGCCATTCGACGTCCCCGAGGCGGCTACTGGACTTGACCGAGTTGACGCCGGTCACCCCGCCGGTGAGGCGGTAGGGGTGGCCCATCCGGCGCGCGTACCCGCCCAGCATGTAGGCGGCCGAGGCGGGGGTGTCGGTGTGGCTGAGGAACTGCGCCCCCTTGATGCGGTTGCGCTTGTGGTGGCCGTCCATCCACTCCAGGATCACCACGGACACCGAGCCCTTGCCGGTCGCCCGCCACGACGACCAGGCCGTCACCGACCGGCCACCCTTCCAGTGCAGGGCGGCGGCCTGGTCGTAGCAGGGCGGCGCCGGGACCTCGGCCGCGGGCTCGGCCTTCTTCTTGGTGGCTCCGGTGGCCTTCTTGAGTCGGGACCGGGTCGCGCCCCCGAGTGCGCTGGTGGGGGTGTGCTCGGGACCGGCCTCGGGCGAGTGCCAGTCGCCCGAGCCCATCCCGAGGCGGGCGGCGGCCTCGGCGGTGATCGCCACGGTCCCGCCCCGGGGGGGCAGCAGCGCCGCCACGTGGTCAAGGAACCGGCCCATGTGGTCACCGACCTCGGCCGGGGTGTCGATGGGGATACCGGTGTCGGTCCACAGGGTGTCGCCGTCCCAGCCGAGCGCGTACGCGGCGGGGGTCGGGGCGGCCGACCTCCGCGGGCCGGGCGCCGGGGCGATCGGGACCGGCGCCGCCTCGGCCGCGGGGGCCGGTGCGGGCTCGGCGGCGGGCGCCCGGTGGGCCGGGGCCGCGGCCTCGGTGGGCTCGGCCGGGCGGGTTTGGCCGGCGGGGGGGGCGCCGGTGCCGAACAGTGCCGCGGGCTCGGCCGCCTCGGCCGGGGCCGGGGTGGGCTCTGCGGGGCCCTGTGCGGGTGCCTCGGGCGTCGGGGAGGGGCCGCCGGTGGCCTCGGCCGGGGTGCCCCCCGCGCCGGGCGCGAGATCGGGCCAGACCATCTCACGGCGTAGCAGGATCATCGGGGTCGGGCTCTTGTGGCCGGTGATCTGCACGCGGTGGGTGGCCGACTGGCCCGCCTGCGGGGAGCGGTAGGACGCTCCGGCCCGCAGGACGGCCGGGGGCAGGCTCCGGACGGTGTACCCCTGTACGCGCGGGTCACCGGCGGCGGCGCACAGCGTGTGCAGGGTCTCAGACCGGATACCGAGCGCGCCGAGGTCGGGGAGCCAGTACAGGGGCAGGCCCCGGCCCGCCCACTCGCCGCCGAACCCCGCGTGCAACCCGAGTTCCCCGGGGGTGCGCCCGGGGACCGATCCGGTCCCGTCCGCCTCGGGCACGGCGGGTTTACCGCCCTGCGTGGCCACGTGGGCCCGCCCGGCCGCCATGGCGTGCCGGATCACGTCCCCGAGCGCGTTGCCGAGGTCGTCGGCGGCGGCGGCCCGGTCCTCCATGACGTGCCGCTGACGCACCAGCGACCGGGCCAGACCCTCGGCCGCGCGCGCCAGCATCGGGGCCGGGTCGGCGTCGGCCGCCTCGGCCAGCAGCACCAGACCGCCGAGCAGCGCCCCCGCGTTGCGGACCATGCCCCCGACCCCGAGCCGTGCGGACTCCCAATCGGGCATGACCTGTTCGACCTCGGCCACCAGGGCGGCCCGGCCGCGCGCGTCGGCCTGGTCCAGGATGGCGGCGGCCCGATCGCCGTGGGCCTCGGCCAGGCGGTGGACGATCCGGTCCCCGAGGGTGTGCAGGATCGGCCCGTGCGCGGCGCCGTTGGTGATGCCCAGTTCCCCGAGGCCGCCCCACCACGTGGTGTCCACGTCCCCGGCCACCAGGTAGAGCACCACCGAACGCCGGTAGAGCGACGCCATCATGATCGGCGGCAGGTTCTCGGCCGTCACCATCAGCGGAGACCGGGCGTAGCGGTTGCGCTGTCCGCCCATCTCCCGGTTCCGGCGGCCCCGGAACCGCTCCCCGTTGGCCAAGCTCCGGATGATCATGTCCAGGGTCCGGTTCGTCGAGGCGACGTCGGCGGCCGAGGCGTCCCGGGGCAGCGCGAGATCATCGAGCAGTGCGGGCATGTCCGCCTCGGTGTCCAGGCGGCATTCGATGTCGGTCGCCGTGTCGGTGAACCGGACCGTGGACGGCGGTTCCCACGTGTAGCGGGTGCCCACGGCGCGCCCGGCGGCGACCGCCGAGCTTTTCCCGGCTCCGGCCTCACCGGTGACGACCAGGCCGGTCGGCACGCGCCGGATGGACTGGCCGAGCGCGCGCGCGCCGGTCCCGATCGTGACCAGGGTCGCCCACCCCCCGTGCTCGGTGATCCGTGCCAGGCCGGAGCGCAGGGCCTCGGCGTCGGGGCCGGGCCCCTCGGGCGGCGCCGCGAGCCACGACAGGCGGGGGTCACCCTCGTTGAGGAAATGGATCGGCCGCCCGGCCGGGACGGTGGACCCGTCGCCGCGGAGGTAGACCCGCCGTCCGGGCCGCTCGGGGTCGGCGTGCCATCCGGTGCGGGTGGTCGCCAGCACCCGGGGCGCCGCGGTGCCGAGCAGGCGCACGACGTTGTGCAGGGTGTCCCTGATCTGCCGGGTTCCGACGCCGACCGCGCTCGGGAACCGGTCCCAGAGTTCGCCGGTGCGCAGGTTGGCGGCGCTGACGGTCTGCTCGTCCTCACCGACCCGCACGCGGTAGTGGACGGCGTGGATCTCGCCGCCCCCGGCGTCCTCGGCCGGGGTGACCAGGACGCCGGTCACCTCGGGGAGCCAGTCCAGTACGGGCGTCGGGGGGGTGGGGGGCTCGGGCAGCTCGGGGGTGTCGAACGGTCCCGCCTCGGGCTTCTTGGCCCTCTTGTCGTTTGCGGCCTTCAACAAACGGCCGCGGATGGTGTCCACCAACCACCCGGGGGAGCCCGGGACGGCGATGACGCCCCGCAGGGGCATGGGCAGGATCGTTGCGTCCTGCTCGGTGTCGTGGCTGGTCACCGGTCACCCCCGGTGGGGGTGGTGGTGTCACCTGCGGGGATGTATGTGGTCACGGTCGGTGCGGTGTTGGGGGAGATGACTACCCAACGGCCCATGACCCCGTATAGTGGGGACAGCAAAAGGGGTTCACGCCCTTCATATAGAGCACCTGGTGGGTTCATCCGCCAAGATCAAGACCACCCGGTGCGAAGCTTCCCGCCCCGGCCGATTCGGCCGGGGCGGCTTCTGTTGTGCCTGCCATCATGCCGGATGCCCGTGACCTGTGAGGGCTCTGTGACACATCGGTGGCCGGTGTCGGCCGTGATGCGCGCAAAGTCCGTTTCTGGTGCGCCCT
Organism: Nocardiopsis flavescens; assembly: GCF_900141985.1. Taxonomy (GTDB): domain Bacteria; phylum Actinomycetota; class Actinomycetes; order Streptosporangiales; family Streptosporangiaceae; genus Nocardiopsis; species Nocardiopsis flavescens. Next base: position 6,357 of record NZ_FQZK01000052.1, read on the forward strand.
CGTGATCCGGGGGTGCTAGGCGTGACGACAGGTGTACGGGACAATACCGGGGTTATCCAAGCTTGCCAACCTTGGACACACACTAAAACTACACAGCTTGCCAAGCTTGCCAACTTGGGCAAGCTGTGTAAGCATCGACTCATGCCCAGTACGAAAGTGAGGCCGCCGAGGATGGCGACCGCCAAGAAGAAGACCGCCCCGAAGACCGTCCGCTACCCGCGGATCATGTGCTCGCAACACACGCTCGACACGGTCAATCTGCGGATCGGTCCCCAGCTGACCGCCGAGGCCGGCCGAAAGGTCAAACAGACGGAATTGGTCGACGCGCTCATCGCCGTAGGGATCGCCCACCTGCCCGAGGTGGCCGCCCTCCTGCTCACCCCCGACAGCGAAACGGAGTCCGACGAATGACCCCCCGCATAGCCGCTGCCCGCGCGACCGCCCTGTTCGGCGCGGTCACCCTCGCCGCCGCCACGGCGGCCGGGCACCTCGGCCACCTGGTGGCCGAATCCACCACCACCGCTCTCGCCCAGCTCGGCCCCCTCGGCTCGGTCAGCCCGGCCGGGGCCGCCGTCCTCGGCCTCGGCGGCCTGGTCGCCGTCGTGATCGGGGGCCACCGTGGATAGCCGTGTCCCCTACATGCCCCCCAGCGACGCCACCGCGGCCCCGGCCGCGGACCCCTCGGGTCTCATGTGGTCGGTGTGGGAGTCGCTGGCCCCGGCCGCTCAGAGCACGGTGGCCGTGACCGTGGCGGCCGTGACGGCGGTCGGCGCCGTGGTCCTGATCGTGCTCGGCGCGCGGGCGATCGGCGCCCAGACGCGCCGGGCTGTAGCGCTCCTGTGGGGCCGCTGGAACGGACGCCCCCGGACCCCGGGAGACACGTCCACGGCCGACATGCTGCACGACATCGCGGCCCCCGCCGCGATGGGCCTGGTGATCCTGGTCCTCGCTTTTGAGGGCCTGGTGGAGTTCGCCGAGACGATGGCCGGTATCCCGGTGCCGTTGTCCTGGCTGGTCATCGTGGTAATTGAGTTCCTGGCCCTGTGGTTCGCATCCACCCGGTTCCGGCGGGCGCAGGCCGGGCACAGCGCGCCGGTAGCGGCCGTGATGACGTGGTCGGTGATCACCCTCGCGGCCTATCTCCAGCACGGGCACGCGGTGGACGCCGAACTCTCCACCGAGGGTGTGGTGTTCCGTACGTCGCTGCCGTTCCTGCTCGGAATCCTCGTGGAAACGTCGCTCCACCAGCGGCGCAAAAATGCGGCTGATTCCCTGAAAGACCGGCGCAAGCGCAATGTCGAATCGGTGTTGAAATTCAACCCGGTTGAATACGTTCAGGTGCGCATGACCATGGCCGCTCACCCCGAGTGGAGCACCGAAAAGGCTCTCGTCTCGGTGCGGGTCAACCGCGCCTCGGCCGTCCTTATGGAACTGCGGGAAACCGCCGCCCTGCCCGCCGCGCCCATGCCCGAGGCGCCACAGAGCCACGACAAGGACTCGGTCCGCGCTCACCGGGCCGAGCGCGAAAGGGTCCGGCGCGCCAATGCCGACCGAGTCGCGAAAATGGACCGTTTGCAGAAGCGCGCCATTCGTCACCTGTCCCGGGTCGGATTCGGCGGGGACCCCTCGGGAGATCAGTCCGTGGACCTGCTGCGGACCATGCAGGTCCGCACGCGGGTGACCGAGGTCGCCGGGCTGGACTACTCCCAGCGGGACACCACGCTGTCGGTTCTGCACACTCTGGTGACCCGGGCCGACGCCGACACCCGGCCGGGTACCCCGGAGCTGACCGAGGCGGGTACCCCGGTCACCTCCGCCCCCGAGGCGGGTACCCCGGCCGCGGGTGCCGCACCCGGGGTGACCGGGCCGGGCACCCTCCCGGAGGTGACCGCCCCCGCTCCCGAGGTGACCGCCTCGGGAGCGGCACCCGCCGGGTACCCGCACGGCACCCCGGCCCCGGCCGAGGCGGGTACCCCCGCCCCGGC
>NZ_FQZK01000049.1 GCF_900141985.1 Nocardiopsis flavescens
GGGGATTAGTCCCGGTGGATGGTGATCGGGCGGTTGTGGTCCGCCTTGAACCAGGCGCACTCAGGGGAGCGGGCGAACCACACCTTCGTGTAGCCCTCGGCGGCCTCGGCCCGGACGACAGGGATCTTGTGTCCGCAGAGGCCGGACACGCGGTCGCCAGCGATGATGTCCTTAGGGGTGGTGGTGAACTCCATGGTGTGTCTCCTTTGTGTAGGGGCCGGGGGGTTGCGCCCCCGGGCCGTTGACACGACCATATCAGAGTGATCTAGTTAGATCAAATCAGAGACATTGATGGGGTTCTGTGCTCTGCTACAGAATCGGTCTCGGAGATCCGGAAGAACCGGAAGAACCGGAAGAGAACCACGTTTGCGCAGTTCAACGCCCCTTCCTGTTCTTCCGGATCGCTTCGGAGAACGGGAAGAGCCCCGAGAACCGGAAGAGGCCCCGCACCGGACGGTGCGGGGCCGCATACAGGTGTGGCCCGAGGCATGGGATGCCTCGGGCCACGGACGTGCCAACGCTGACGCGCTGGTCATCCCCTCTCAGTCGGGCCCCGGATGTGGGGCCCATGGGGACAACGCTACTGGTCGGCCCGCTGGGCCGGGGCGGGAATGGTCACCTCCGAGGGCACTCCCATCACCCCGGCGGCGTGGGGTCGGGTGAACAGCCACCGGCCGAGTGTGCTCGGGACGGGCTGATCTCCCACCAGGGGCCGAGCCCACGCGCGGGTGATCCTGCACAGGGCTGCATGGGTGGGTTCTACGGTCAGCCGGGGCCGGGCGTTGACATAGACGACCGTCACCCCGGTTGCGGCCCCCCACTGGGTGATGGCGTCCACCCGGGCCCCGAGGGCGGCCGGGGCGGCCGGTTCGCCGCGCCAGTGGGGGTTGTGGTGCGCGTCATCGAGGACCAGGACCAGGGGCGTACTCCACTGGCGTCCGTGGCGGAGGTCCGTTTCCCGGGCGGTCATCACCTGGAGAGCCGTACGCAGAGCGCCCGTGGTGTCGGTGGTCACCTCATGGGCCACCCCCTGATACCGGTCCGGGTCGCCGCACTCGGTGCCGAGCACGGCGGTCACGTCCGCCCCGGCCCGGCGGGCCTCGGCGGCGATCTCCCGGGCCAGGGTCGTTTTCCCGCACCCGGCGCCGCCCATGATGGTGACCGATCCCCCGAGGGTGACCGGGTAGGGCAGGCCGTGGGGCTCTGTGGCACCGAGGAACAGGTGCGTGGTCATGACCGGTCGCCCCCGGCCGCCGTGGTGGGGGCGGGGAACGGGACGCGCACCTCGGCCGGTGCGGTCCCGGGGCGGCCGATCAGCCACCCCCCCGGCTCGGCCGGGGGGAGCGCGCTTCCGAACCAGGGCGGGACCATCTGGGCTGTGGCATGGCGGACCGCGACATAGGTGGGGGTGCTGGCCCGGTGCCACCTGTAGTGCATCCACACCACCATGACGCCGACCTCGGCGCCGGTGTCCGCGACCACTTCCACCGTGGCCTCGGCCCGGCCCCCGGCGCGGGCCCGGCCGGGGCCGGCCGCGCCGTGGTACGGGTCGTCCACGATGCAGACGACTGGGGGGTTCTCGTGCCCGGGGCGCCGGTGCAGGGTCAGGCGCTCGGCGTGGGCGATCACCTCGGCCGGGGCGTGGGTCTGGACCTGGTGGGCGTGCTCGGCGTAGGCCGGGGTGTCGTGGTCGGTGGCGGAGACGATCACCTCGGCCCCGGCCCGGCGGGCGGCGGCGGCGAGGGTGAGACCGAGGGTGGTGGACCCGCCCCCGGCGCCGCTGGCGATCAGCAGGGACCCGCCGAGGGGGAGGGCGTAGGGGGCGCCGTCCGGGGTGGTCCCGATGTGCAGGGTGGTCATGGTCATGGTCATCCGTTCTCGGGTGCTGTGATCTGTTCGGTCGCGGCCCGGGTCCGTTCGATGGTGGCCAGGAACTCGGTAGGGCTCATCTTGTAGTGCTCGGCCAGGGCCCACAGGTCGTCCATGTGCCACCCGCGGCGGCCCCCGAGCTTGGCCGAGACGTTGGGCTGGTGGTCCCCGAGGTCCCGGGCGAGCCCGCTGACGGTCTCCTCGTGCCGGGACATGAGGATGCGGACGGTGTCGGACACGGCGCGGTGGTGGGTGCTCAACTCGGTCTTTCTACTCATGCCACCGACCATATCAGAGTGATCTAGACGGGCAAGAGAAATCAGAAAACAGATCAATTTGATCTATCTAGATCACTCTGATATGGTCGTGTCGACGGCCCGGGGGCGCAACACCCGGGGCCGCGGCGGCCCCCCAGGGGGCTCTGACAACACCACAGAGGAGACACACTATGACCAGTGCTTTCGCGTCCGAGACCCGCGCCGAGATCATCGCGCGCACCCTGCGGGCCGAGGCCGAGGCCGCTATCGGTGCGGTACTGGCCGAGTCGGCGGAGGACATCGTTCCCGGCACGGTGGTCAACGCCGTCCCCGCCGTGGGTATCGCGGTCATCTCGTGGGTGGTCGCTGATGACCTTCCCGAGGTGGACCGCGCCACGACCGAGGCGATCCAGAGCGCCACACTGGAGCAAATCGCCACCGTCGCCGCCCTGATGGAGCGGGCCGGGTACCGCGTCACCGGCCGTCAGGTCGTCGCGTCGGGGTCCCGCTCGCCCTACTACGTGGCATGGCGCACCGGCGGTCACGTGGCCGTAGCGATCTAGCAGCAAGGCGGCGGCCCCGCCCCCCACCAGGGGGGCGGGGCCGCCGCCTTTTCGCGTGCCCGGCCCCTCATGCGTGCCCGGCCTCGGCCTGCGCCAGGAACCCCCTGTACTCCGCGGCCCACTCCGACCCGTGCCACTCCGCAGGGAGGCCGGCCAGACCGGCCCGCAGGTGCGCCGCGGCCTGGTCGTGGTCCCCGAGCCCGAGGTGACCGAGCCCCAGATTCAGCCGGGAGAACTCGGGGCTCAGCCAGTACGCTGCGCCGGGTGCCTGGTCCCCCTCCCCCGCCGAGTCCAGCAGCTCCCCCGCGTGCCCCATGAGCCGGGCCGCCTCTACCCGCTCCCCCATCAGGGCCCACCCGTGCGCTGCCTGGACAGCGTCCCCGACCCGCTGCAACGGGGTGGCGCCGGGCGTGTGGTAGGCCGCCCCGAACCATCGCGCCATCCCTCGGGGGTTGTCCTGTTGGCGTGCGAGGTAGCCGCGGAAATTGGCCGCCTGCGCTGCCAGCACCCCCCCGGCGTGCGCATCGGCCAGCGCGTCGGCACGGGCCTCGGCCTCGGCCAGCACTCGGGCCGCGGTGGGGTGGTGCCCGCCCTCGGCGTGCAGCCACCCGAGGAACTGCACACCCTCGGCCGCCACGTAGGCCGCGGGCTCGGCCGCCGCGCCCCGGGCCTCGGCGGCGAACCGCCGTAGCTGGGTCACTTGTGCCGTGACGGTGGGGATCATCACCCGGGCCGGGAGCACGTCGTCAGCGCGCCGGGCCGCGGCCAGCACCGAGGCCAGCGCCGCCACCGCGGCCGGGTCCCGGTGCGCGCCCCGGTGCGCGACCCGGTCCCGGTCCTCGGCAGTGGCCGAGCCCGCCAGCGCCACCAGGCCGCCCCCGGCCCCGAGCGCGTCGTCAACCGCGCGCGCCACCGCCGCCGATACGGGCCGCTTTCCGGCGAGCACTTTCGAGAGGTATCCCGCATCGAATCGGATTCGTGCGGACAAATCCCTCAGGGAAACGCCCTGAGCAGCCATGAGTCTTTTTGCGTGATCTCCGAACCCGTCCACACACACCCCCTGTTGCCCGTTGCTCAATCCATTGTAGGCAACGGCAATTGGGGCCCCAAATCTCGAATAGGGGTGAAAAATAAAGTACCCCCGGGGCCCGCAACGGCCTCGGGGGTGGACACCAGCTATCGGAGACACCTAGGAGCTGATGACGTGTACCAGATTATCCCGCCCCCCCGTGGAAAACACCATGCCCCCCGGCCTCTGATCACCGATACCGCCCTACGCGGTGAGGACCAGGGCGACGGCATCGCCGCCCTGGTCGCCATCGCCCACCGCCAGAGCTCGGCCACCGCCCGGCGCGCCGAGGCGGCGCCGAGGTATGCGCCGATCCCGGCGCACGGGCGTGGTCTGGATGCCGCAGAGCGGGCCGAGCTGGCCGAGGTGATTCGCCGGGCTGTGGAGGCCGGGGCCCCGGTGTGGCGCCGTGGGTGAGCGTACCGAGCCCGCTCGGGTCCACCCGGTGGACGCCCAGACCCTGGGGAGGTGGGCTATCACGCACGGTGTGGTGCCCACCAGTATCGGGACCACCACCCCTGAGGGGGGCCGTGTGTGGTCGGCTACGGCGGGGGCCGTGACGCTGGTGGCGGTGGTGGGCCCCGGAGAGCCCGATCCCCTGGCGGGCACCGGTGGCGGTGAGCCGTAGGGGATGGGGGAAAGGCGGGGCCCTGTGGGCCCCGCCTTTTCAGTTTCAGTGCGTGGTGTCGGGGCGGTAGGTGGCTGCGGCTAGAGCGTCGTCGATGACGTCCCAGACCTCTGTAGGGGTCATTTCCTCAGCTATTCTCAGCATTTCTCTCACTGCGCCGTCCCTCATGGCGGTGAGTATTTTCTGTGACTCCGGTCCGTAAACGTGCTCGGAAACCAGCTCTTCTAGGATTTTTCCGTTCCTCTGCCCGGCCCATGTGTAGCTACTGCCGAGCAGGTGGACGACCGCGGGTCTGTTCTGAGTGTCCTTGGCGACGATGGTCGCCCATTCCTGCATGCACGGTGTGCATTTCTCCATCGCGGACCGCAGGAGATGTCCGACCGCCGTCATATCGGGGTCAGTATTTATTCCATGGTCGCGGAAACTCGTTTCCCAGCAGAATAAGACCGGCGCATGGTCGGTCCGGTTGTGCTGCCTCTCGGATGTGCTCGGCGCAGCGGTCATTGCGTCGTATTCACCCCCATGGCTCGGGCCAGCGCGACGGCGATCACTTCGATGATGCTCGGCACATAGAAGACGATCGCGATGAAAATAGCCAGGATCAGGAATTGCATGAACCGGGTGATCTCCCGGGTGAAGAGGAAGAATATCGCCACGATGGAGACGATGACGAGGAAGATCGGGCCGAAGAACCCCCGCAGGAACTCGGCGAGACCGCCGGTGTCCACCCCTGAGGAATCGGCTAGTGAGAGGTATGCCGGGGCCGGTCCGGTATCGGCCAGCACCCACAGTGTGGGGAGGGTGTCCATATCGCTACTGTAGATGCTCCCGGGGACCAACGGGGCTTGCCGTCCCCTATGTCCGAATACCCGTTTTTCCCTGATCAGAGGTGATCTCATGCCATCCCAGCGGCCTACTCCCGGCCGGTGGCCGTGGGTACGCCGGGCCGCGGCAGGTCTGGTCCTGGTGGCCGGCCTCGCGCTGGTGCCGGCCAGCACGGCTGTGGCGGACCGAGACCAGGGCGCCAATTCGGGCCTCAATATGTGCGCGCCTGGTCTGGCACCGGAGACGGAACGTGTTTCGGACAGGTCCGCGCTGACCCCTCCGCAGAAGGAAGATGTCACCACGTGGTCAGGTGTGGGCTGGTATTTCGAGCACGGGTCAGCGGGCACGCAATGGCATATTTTCAAAAGTGAGGATTGCTTCCACGAGAATCGGACGAACGCCGATGCGCTGACCGCAAACCTTATTTGGGGAATTGCGCGATGGATCGCGGACATCGTCATTTTCGTGTACTCGCTCTCCATGTCCGACCAGGCCACTTCATGGCTTGGCGGCCTGGTCACGGACATCGTCCACGCCCTGAGAGACGGGCTGTGGCGCCCACTGATTCCACTGGTCGTCACGTGCTCGGCTATTTATCTGGCATGGGTCGGCCTCATTAGGAAAAGGGCTACGCTGACGATTGAGCACACGGTGTGGATGATCGCTGCCGTCACCATCGGAATATGGTTCATGGCGTCGCCAGCACATATCGTGGGCCTGGCCTCGGGAATCAGCAATGCCGCCACCGGTATATTCCATAATGCACTGACCGGGCTGGTGATCGGTGACGCCGACCGGGTGTGTCCCCCTGTCGGTGTCCAGGTGCCATTACAGAACCCTGACGGGGACCTGTCCGAAGCAGTGGATATCGAGCACCATTCCACTCCCAGAGACGACGAGGAAGGCTACATCGGTGCCATTCCAGTTACTGCTGATGACGCCGTGATCGCACAGTCCGAGGCAATGTACTGCGCGATGCTCTATGAGCCGTGGGCCCACGGCGTTTTCGGCGGCACCCCCCGTGACAACGAGGCCGCACGCCTCTATTCAGAGCAGACCCTCAGGGCCCAATCAGTCACCTATATCGAGGAATCGGCGTACCGCGGAGAAAACGGTTTCGACCGGGAGGCGTACGATCAGCTATCGGACGCGAAAATAGACCAGTACCGCGCCATCTCCGAGCAGATACACCATTTCTATCCGGACGTATGGGGGTCCTGGTCCGGAGAGGACGGGGAACAGCGCGTCAATGCCGCCTGGTCGGCGCTTTTCGGAGCCATCATATCCGGGCTTCTCATTTTCATGATCTCCGCGGCCGTCCTGATCAGCAAAATACTCTTCATGATCGGCCTTCTCCTGTCCCCCATTTTCCTGCTCATCGGAATCAGCCCCGGGCGCGGCCGGGTCATCCTCGGCCGCTACGGCGAATTCCTCGCGGTCGACGTTTTCAAGCAGGCATTTTACGGGTTCCTTCTGGCCCTGTATTTGGTCGTCTACCGGATCGTGATCACGCTGCCTATCGCATGGGCTGCAAAAGTGGTGATCATCGGAATGCTTTTCGCAGCCGTACTCATTTACCGTAAACGCCTGGCAATGGCACTGGCCGCGATCATGCCCGGCGCCGCCGGGCGCATCATGGAGCGCGTGGGGCAGGACCGAATTTTGGGCGCCACGGCCCACATGATCCCCGGATACACCCTCTACCGGGCGGACAAAGCCGCGCGGGCCAAGCTCTCCGAGCCGGTGGGCGCCGCCCTCGGCGCCATGGTGGGGGGCCCGGCCGGGGCACAGGCCGGGGCCCAGATGGGCCGCAAGAACGCCGAACGCCTCAACAAGAAGGACCAGCCCCCGCCCCCTCGCAACCCCGAGCCCGCCCCCGAGGCGCCCCAGTGGTCCGCACGCGACGTCACCCCCGACGCAGGCGCACCCCGGAGCCGCCCCCACCCCGGAGGGCGGCGCGGCGATGATGCCCCGCCCCTGCCCCTGGGGCCCGGCGGTGGGGGCCCAACCCCTCCCCCCAGCCGCGGCCCCGGCCCCGGCCCCGGGCCGGGGCCCGCCCCCACCGCAGGAGGGACCGGCAGGCCCGGCGGCCCCCCGCCCTTGGGGGGCGGCTCGGGCGGAGCCCGGCGCCCCGCCGCCCCGCCGCCGGCCGACCGGCGGCCGGTGGCCGTGGAGGGCATGGTCATCTATCAGCAGCCCCGCCAGCGCAACACCGGCACCCCCGCGGGGGGGCCGCCGGTGCGTCCGCAGGCCTTCCGCTTCGACCGGCCCCTACGGCGCCGAGGTGACGCACCCGACCTCCCGTGAGCATGCTCGGGGCCCCGCACCACCTGATGCGGGGCCCCGACTCTGTCACCGGTCAGCCGGTCCCTCGGTCACCGCCCATGCTCGGGTTGCTCTGCCGTAGCGCCAGCGTCGCCCACACGTGCGCGGCGCTGATCATGTCCCGCCCCTGGGGCGTCCCGTACAGCTCCTGGTCGTCTACGGCCATGAGGATGCGCTGTGCCTCGACCCCCGACCAGTACGGGGATTTGATCCGGCGGGTCTCGTCCCGGGTCATCGGGGGCCCCGCATCGGGGGTGGGGGCCTGCGGACCCGAATCGACGAACGTCGACCTCGGGGGGATCTCCTGCGGGACGGGGAAAACGGTCGGATCTTCCCCCGCACCTGCGGGGGGTCTGGAGAAGCGCTTCAGGACCATGACCCGATGCTACGGAGTATCAGCGACGGGTGAGCGCACCGATACGCACGGGGCGCCTGTCCGAAAACGGACAGGCGCCCCGATCCGGGCAGCGCAGGGCTAGCCGACCCCGGCGTCGCCCTGGTCCTCACGACGCATCCGCTCGACCAGGGCCCACGTCGCCGGAGGCACCCCGTCGGGGGTGGTCTCCCACCGCTCGGCGGCGGGCCCCTGGGACCACTCCCGCACCCACGCCAGCGCCTCGGCGTGCGCCCACCCGGGGTCCACCCACGCGGACCCGTCCACCGGGCACACGAACCGCGCCCCCGCCGGGCGCGACTCCAGCCACATCAACGCCAGATACTCGGTCGCCCCGCAGGCGGGGCACGCCGCCGGGCTGCCCACCCCGGGGCGCGTCCACGGCACGGGGGAGGTCACCCGCCACACCGGCGCCGTGTCGTACCGGGGCCCCAGCTCCATCGCGCCCAACGTCGCGGCATCGCGCGGGTTCTCCGCGCGCCACCGCTCGAACCGGGCAGCGTCGGCCGCCCGCTCGGCCTCGGTGGCCGCCTCGGCCTCGGCCCGGCGGCGGGCATCGCCCACCGCGCCCCAGACCGCGCCCGCGGCGAACGCGATCAGGGTCCCGCCCGCGATCCAGCCCATCACCGCACACCCCCGGTGCGGCGGATGACGGGCTCGGTCGGGGCAGGTAGGCGGGTGTGTGTGATCATGGTGGTGACTCCCTGTCTGTGCCACAACGGATAAGTGTGAGTCGCGCGGCGCGGCCCGCCCCCGATCCGGGGCGGGCCGCCCTTGGTTCCTACAGGTCCGACAGGTCCGACCAGCCCGACCCCCGGGGCTCGGGCACCCGGCCGCGGTCGTCGTCCTGGTCCTGGTCGTCGCCGAACACGCTGGCGATCTCGGCCAACTGGTCACGGTGCTCGGTGATGAGCTTGCGGGCCGCCTCGGCCGCCGGGGGGAGCCAGTCCCGCCCGGACCAGGGGGGGCGGGAGTACTCCCGCGCCTCGTAGCCCAGCTCCCACCCGGTGGCGTCCACCCCCACCGAGGCCGCCAGCTCCTCGATGGTGCGCATCTCGTCACGGACGTCCTCCCGCCACCCCTGGTCCGGCGGGTCCTGCGCGTCCAGGATCGGTCGGCCGCACCGGTCCAGGGGTGGCGCCGCCTCGGTCAGCTCCCGGTGCGCGGAGAGCAGGGCCGCCACCGCGGACCGGTACCGGTTGTCCGGCGCCGTCGTCACCGCCTCCCACGCGGACACGGCCCGCTCCCGGGCCGCGACGTAGGCCGCCCCGGCCGGGGCCGCCGCCCGGATCGCCGCCACCATGGCGCGCTCCCGGCGGGCCGCCTCCCACAGCAGGGCGGCAATCGACACCTCACGCTCGTACACACGCCACCGGTCGTAGCCCATGGTGCGGATCATGGGGGTCACCCACCCCTCGGGCACCCACAGCATCGGGTCGGGCTCCGTCCCGGTGAACTGCCGGAACTGCCACCGGATGCCGCCTACATAGCCGGTGCCGGAGGCGGACACGTAGTGGGGGTGGTGCGGTGCCAGACCCAGCGGCGGCGCCCACACCAGCACCCGGGCGACCCCGGCCGAGGTCGGGCCGTACGGGAGCGGCACGGCCCCGGCGCCGTAGATCACCGGCCGCTCGGGGGTGGGGGATTCTCGGGTGATGTCCGCGTACGGGTCGGCCCCGGCCGGGGCGGCCTCGGGCAGGGATCGGGTCCGCACCTCCCGCAGCGACTCGGCCGCAGGGGTCGCGGTGGCCACCGGCACGGCGGGGGTGGCCACCGCGCCGCCGCCGTCGTGGTCCTCGGGGAACGGGCTCGGGATCTCCCCGGCGCCCTGGTCCTCATCCTCGGCTCCGGTGTCCGTCTCGGGACCAACGCCCGTGCCGGCCTCGGCGGTGGCGGAGGTCTCGGCGTCCGGGCTGGTCCCGGCCGGGCGGGTGCGCCAGTACCCGGCCACCGCCGCCCCACCGGTCACCGCACCCGCGGCGAACGCCGCACCCAACTCGGGCCACATCTCGTGCATCATGGTCATGACTCCTGTCCTGTGTGGTCTATGGGGGTCACCGGCCCGGGGCGGGGACGCATCCCGCCCCGGGCCGCCTGCTACTCGGGCGTCCTACCCGATCCAGTACTCATCCGGCGGTGTCGTGTACAGCCGCGCCACCGCGCGCCGGGCCTCGGCGGTGGCGGTGATGTAGCCCAGCTCCGCCAGGTGCTCGACCCACACCGCTTCAAGCGCCCGGCGGGGCAGGTCCCGGGCGGCGCCGCCCGCCAGAGCGTGAGCCATCGTGACCTCTGCGAGCGCCTGGACCTCGGGCAGCGGCACCCACGCGGCGGCGGAGGTCTCCCCCGGCGCCGGGGTCGGGTCGCCCTCGGCGTCGCCCTCGAACAGCTCCCACAGGTGCCCCGGGCCGGGGGGCGCGGTCCACGGGGGCGACTGGCACAGGTTCGGCAGCCACACCCGCCGCACGGACCGGAGACGGGTCACCCTCACCCCGGCCTCTTCGCTGGCCTCGGCCACCACCGCGGACGGCGCGTCGGCGTGGGCGTCCTTCACGTGCCCCGCGATACACGCCCACCCGATCGGCCACCACTCCCGCTCGATCATCAGCAGCTCGGTCACCCCGCTCGGGGCGGTGCGAGTGCTGATCAGCCCCACGCTGTCGCCGGGGCACTGCCCCCGGGCGGGGCACTCCCACTCCCAGTCCGCGGGCTCGGTCATCTCGGGGGTCTCGGGGGTTTCGAACATGCTCTGTCTCCTGTCCTGTGTGGGTTTGGGGGTATTGGCCCGGGGCGGGGACGCATCCCGCCCCGGGCCGCCGATCACTGTCCGGGAGCCGCCCGGCCCCGGTCCACCCCGGCCGCCGCCTCGGCCCCGAACTCGGCCAGGGTCGCCACCTGCGCGCCGGGCCGGGGGAGCGGGGGGTTCACCCGCTTCTCTCGGCCCGCCCTCATCAGGGCCTCAACCTCGGGGCCGGCGGGGGTGGTGTCTCCGCTCTGCCGGGCGCCCATCAGCGACCCCCGTCCTGCTGGTCGTCGTCGTGGATCTCGGTATGGGTGTGCATCACCGAACCGCCCTTGCGGAACGGCGTGTTCTCGATACGGCGGGCTTCCTCGGGGTCGTTGGTCTCCCGGGTGAGCTTGCGCCCGTCCTTGTCGGTGACGGTGATCCTGAAACGTGCCATGATCCTTCTCCTTGCTGTGTCGGTCGTGCCGGTCAGTCGGTGGCGGCGGCCTCGGTCCAGGCGGCGCACGCCTGCACCGAGGCGGGGAACCCCTGCACCCACACCCACCGGCGGGTGTCGTCCGGGTCGGTCGGGGTGATCCACGCCCGCCGGTGCCACCCGTTGGTGGACCAGGACGCGACCGCCGCGCGGGCCGCCGCCGTCTGCCAGTCCACCGGGGTCCGGGTCATCCACGTGCGGACCTGGTCCCCGGGCCCGAACACCTCAGTGCCCAGGGGCGCGGGCTCGGTCCCGCGCGGGTCCCCGATCACCGTGACCTCGGTGTAGCCCCACATCACCAGGGGGCCGGGGGCGGGCTCGGGCGGCACGGTGGTGGTGGGCACCGGCAGATGCCCCGCCAACCCCCGGGTGATCCGCACACTCGGGGCGCCCTCGGCCTGCTCGGCCGCGATCATCCCGGCCACCAGTTCGCGGTAAACCACGGACTTCCCGGCGCCGGTCTGCCACCCGCCCGACTCGCTCTCGCTGTCGTACGCCCGCATCCTGTCTCCCATCAGTAGTCGTCCCCGCACATCCACGTGTCGGGGTCCTCGGGGTGGGGGTGGTAGTCCACCCGCCCGCCCGGGACGGGGGTCCACCCGCCCTCGGCGTCGGCGTGCGCCTCCTGCGTCTGCCCGTCCAACGGGCCGCCCACCAGCGCCACCAGGCGGGGGGCCGCGACCCGGGCCGCATCGTGCGCCATCGGCCCCTCACCCCGGATGGCGTAGACGATCGGCCACGCCCCGCCCGCGTCGTCGGCGGGCTCGGCCTGCATCCACGGCACCGCACCGTGCGGCACCTGCACCCCCGGGGAGGACAGGGCCTCGGCCACCGCGCGGGCCCGCCGCACCTCGGCCGGGTCCACGCCGCCCGTGTGCAGCGGCCCCCGGGCCCGGCGGGGGGTGTGCTCCCCGGCGCCGTCCACGTAGATCCCGGCCTCGGCCAGGGTGCGGCGGGCCGTGGCGATCCGGCGCCGTACCGTGGCCCGGGGCACCCCCGCCGACGTGGCGATCGTGCCCCACGACAGCCCGTAGTGGTCCCGGGCCGCGACCATCGTGCGGTCCAGCGCCCGGGGGAGGTCCGCCCCCATCAGCGCCAGCGCCCACAGGATGCGGCCGATCTCCTCGGCCCCCGCGCGGGCGGTCGAGCCCGGCGCCACCAGGGCCCCGAGCACCCGCCCGAGCCGGGTCCCGCCCTCCTCGGCGGTGACCAGGGCCCCCAGGGTCGGGGACAGGGCCTCAATCGCGTCCGGGGTCAGGGTGATGGGCCCGATCCGCGGGTCCCCCTCTCCCTCCGGGTGCTGCCATGTGACGTCCACCCTCACCACTCCCCCCCGGTCGCGTGCTCGGTCATGTCCAGCTCGGCCAGACGGGTGATGACCGCATCCCGCAGGGCCTCGGCCTCGGCCCGGGTCATGGTGGTGATCTGTTCGGGGTCCCGGCCGAGCACCCGGTATGCCTGCCAGTCGGCCGGGACCCGCTCGGCCGCGTACCCGGCGGCGGCCAGCGCCGAGGTCACCCGCCGGGGCGCCTCATCACGGCCGCTGTAGGACAGCAGATAGGGGATGCGCACCACCAGGCCGCCCGGGGTCGGGCGGGCGGACACCCGTTCCCCCTCCTCCCACACCCACGTGGACAGGGCCTCGGCCACGACCTCGGTGATCGTGGCGGTGTCCTCGGCCCGCAGGGGGACCACCACCCGGCCCGGCCGGGGCCGCGTCCCCGGCCGCAGGGTCGCCGGGCCCCGCTCGGCCAGGGACGGGGACCGCCACGCCGCCACGGCGGCGGACAGGCGCCGCATGAGGCCGCTCACCGGTCCCCCC
>NZ_FQZK01000061.1 GCF_900141985.1 Nocardiopsis flavescens
GTGCTCATCGGTCGCAATGACCACGTCACCGGCCGCCACCGGACCCGGGATGCCCGCGTTCTCGGTGTCGACCTCGACCACACCCGAGGAAACGGTCTCACCCTCGGGAGCGTCGCGTTCGGTGGTCGGGTCGATGGTGATCTCCACCAACACCTTCGCACCCGAACCGATGATCGTCGCCAGCACTGTCCGAGCCGACTGCTCACCCGTCTCCGGATCGGTGGTCCGGCGTGTACTGCGGTGACAAGCGAGGACCCGTCCCTGCACGGACCAGGAATTTCATGGACGAAATGCCAGATCAGAAGAGCAGATCAGCCCTCACTGAGGTTTGATTATTCGGTTCCGAGTTGGAGTCCGGTATGAGCGAGGAACCCCTCCAGCAGACCCGGGCGGTGCCGCAGCCGGCGCAGCCCCGACCGGACCGCCTCGCCCAGCTCCGCGAAGGACAGCGCTGCCAGGTTGGCCAACCCCGTGCCCTTGAGATGGGACCAGACGTCCTTCACCGGGTTCAGCTCCGGGGCATAGGCGGGCAGGTACTCCACATCCAGCCACTCCCGGGCCCGGACCGCCGCGCGCATCCACCGGCTGCGATGGGCAGCCAGGTTGTCCCACACCAGGATCACCGGCGCGCCCAAGGCCCGGTGGACACCGTCCACGAACGTGATCAGGGCACGGTCCCGGTACCACCCCGGGCGGGTGCGGAACAGCATCCGCGGCGCGTGACCCGGTCGGTAGCAGCACACCGCGGCCATCGACATCTTCGCTGGACGGCCCTTGACCACGTGTAGCACCGGGCTCTGCCCCACCGGCGCCCAGGTACAGGAAAAAGCCCCGGTCAGCCTCGCCCCAGCCTCGTCTTCGAAGAGGATCCAGGCCCCGGTCCGGGCCCCCTTTTTTCGATCTGTGGCCAGGTCTGCTCGATCCAGGCGGCGATGGCCTGCTCATCGCGTTCGAGGGCGCGGCGGGCCAGGACCTGGACCGACCATCCCATCGCCTTCAGCAGCCGCCACACCCCCGACGGGTCGGCGTAGGCAGCCCCGAAGCTTTCGGCGATCACCCGCCGTACCCGGTTCAGGGGCCAGGCGTCGGTGGTGAAGCCGTAGTCCTTGGCGCCCCGGCGCAGGAGTTGCCGCAGTTGGTGGCGCTGGCCGGGGTCCAGGTAGCCCTTGGGGCCGGTGCGGCCCTTGCTTATCAGCGCGTCTGTGCCGCCTTGGTGCCAGGCGCGCTGCCAGTTGTTGACCGCGCGGGCGGTGACGCCGAGCACCTCGCCGATACGGGCGTCGGACATCTCGTCCTGCTCGAACAGGGCAGCCGCCATCAAGCGGCATTGTTGCTTGTCGTGGGCGTCCATGACGCCCCTCCTCGTGGAGAAGTTCCAGGTAGGAGGGTATGTACCCGGCCAGGAAACAAACAATCAAGCCTCAGTGAAGTCCTCGTCGGCGGCAGTTTGACCCAGATAGTCATCTTTGACAGATCCCCGCCAGAGCGGCGAAGCAAGGATTAATCATCAACCACCCCAAGCCCCTCGGGCAACTGCTCAATAATCTCCCTTCTGCGAGGATTTTCTTCAGATTGAACAAGGGAATCAATGGTCGAGCGAATCTCCTTCCTTCCCTTCTCGGAAATTCGATCGAGATCCGCAACAATTCCATCCAATATCTCTGAAGCAAAACCAGGACTAAGGTCGTCGTCGTCAGACATCTCCATCAGAACAACAGCGTCGACAATTGCTCGCACAAGGACATTGAAGTCTCTCACGGAATCACTCTCCTGACTGATATGTTAGTTACAGCAAGGCCGCTTATGAGCCTGTTTGCCCTGTTATAAGCCCGCTGATTCGGAACTTCCCAAATTCCAGTGTACCCATTCTACTCAAGCGCCAGAGATTGCCGTATAATCGCACCCCTCGTTTTATCGGTTGCAGCAACTCCGACTTTCCTGTCGATCATTACGCCATTGGCCTCATCAAATCCATCGAATTTAACAGCCCTGGTTTCCCCCTTGAGATCTATATAGTCAAGAGCAGGGACCTCCCTAAGGCCGCTCGAAATTCGCGATCTCGCCCCAATTGCGCCATCTTCACAGGCCTGGGCATTTGCATCTTTTGATGCATTTTCCTGAACCCAATCAACTTGCCCATCACAGTTGTGGTTGAGGACGTCGAGCGACTTCGTGGCCACATGGTAGGTGTGAACACCCTGGACCGTCAGGTTGTGGACCGTGGCGGACTGGGACCAGGCCTGGATCGCGTTGACCTGGACCCAGG
>NZ_FQZK01000048.1 GCF_900141985.1 Nocardiopsis flavescens
GGACCGGTGGTCCTGGGTGGTGCTCGTGGCCTACACCCAGTTGCGGTTGGCCCGAGGGCTTGTCGTCCAGGTGTGTCTGCCCTGGCACCGGCCGGTGGAGCCGGTCCGGATGAGTCCGTCCCGGGTCCGTCGGGGGTTTCGGTACATCCGCGCGGACCTGCCTGGGTGTGTGGGTGCACCGAAACCCTCGGGGCCGGGTCCGGGGCGCCCGGCGGGGAGTCGGAACAAGCGTCCAGCTCCCCGCTACGGGGTCCCGAAGAAGCACGAAACGAGCATTAAAGGCCGCTCCGGAGACAAGCAACCAGGTTAAACGCCAAGCTAGCGCCTGTCCTCCCCGCGCCCCGGCGCCCCGGCGCGGCGGCTCCCGGCCGTCGCGGGGCGGCCCCTCAGACCGTCGCCCGGATGATCTCCACCGTGCGCGCCAGGTGGGGCTCGGCGCGGTCGGCCCGGTGGGCGACGGCGAGTTCCACGCGCGCGTCGGCCCCGGCCAGCGGGCGGTAGGCGACCCCGTCCAGCGCCAGCGCCGCGACCGGTTCGGGCACGACCGCCACCCCGAGGCCGCCGGCCACGAGGGTGACCAGCGTCGAGGTCTCGCCGACCTCGTGGCGGATCCGCGGTTCGACCCCGGCGTCGCGCAGCAGGCCCAGGACGACGTCGTACATCACCGACCGCCGGTCGGCGGAGTGCACGATCAGGTCGGTCCCGGCCAGGTCCTGTGCCCGCAGCCGGGCGCGGCCGGCCAGGCGGTGATCCGTCGGCAGGGCGACGATGAGCCGGTCCCGGCGCAGCACGTGCACCGCCAGGGAGAGGTCGGCCGCCGGCGGGCGCAGCAGCGCGACGTCGATCGCCCCCGTGCGCAGCGCCTCGACCTGGTCGGGCGCCAGCATCTCGCCGCGGAAGGAGAAGTCGACGCCGGGCAGCTCCGCCGAGAGCCGGCGGGAGAGCGTCGGCAGGAGGCTGTAGGTCGCCGACCCCACGCACCCCAGCGCCAGGTGGCCCACCGAGCCGGCGGCGACCAGGCGGGCGTGGTGAGCGGCCCCGTCGACGTCGGCGAGGATCGCGCGCGCCCGCTCCAGGTAGGCGCGGCCCGCCTCGGTGAGGTCGACCCGCCGCGTCGTGCGGTGGAGCAGTTCCACGCCGAGGTCGGCTTCGAGCCGGCGGATCTGCTGGGAGAGCGGCGGCTGGGCCATGTGCAGCCGCTCGGCGGCACGGCCGAAGTGGCGCTCCTCCGCCACCGCCACGAAGTACCGGAGGTGACGGAGATCCATATGCTCTGCCTATCAATGACGAGGGATATGAGTACTTCAGGATATAGCGCTCAGGGATTACCGTCACTGCCATGAGTGCTTTCCTGTACGCCGCGACACGGACGCCGTTCGGTCGCTTCAACGGTGCGCTGGCGGGCGTGCGCCCCGACGACCTCGCCGCCGCCGCCATCACCTCCACCCTCGCCCGGGTACCCGGGCTCGACCCCGCCGCGATCGAGGACGTGGTGTGGGGCAACGCCAACGGCGCCGGGGAGGACAACCGCAACGTCGGCCGCATGGCCGCCCTCCTCGCCGGACTGCCGGTCGCAGTGCCGGGCACCACGGTCAACAGGCTGTGCGGCTCCGGCCTCGACGCGGCCATGGCGGCCTCCCGGACGATCGAGACCGGCGACGCCGACGTGGTGCTGGCCGGCGGCGTGGAATCGATGACGCGCGCGCCGTGGGTGCTGCCCAAGCCGGCGAAACCCTTTCCGGCCGGCGACGTGACCGCGGTGTCCACCACCCTCGGCTGGCGCCTGGTCAACCCGCACATGCCCCGGGAGTGGACGGTCGGCCTCGGCGAGGCCAACGAACTGCTCGGCGAGCGCCTGGGCATCTCGCGTGAACGGCAGGACGCGTTCGCCGCGCGCTCACACCGCCTCGCCCACCTGGCCTGGGAATCGGGCTTCTACGACGACCTGGTGGCACCCGTCCCGGGGACCGGCCTGGTCCGCGACGAAGGCGTGCGGGCCGACTCCACACCGGAGAAGCTGGCCGCGCTCGCGCCCGCGTTCCGCCCGCCGGAGCAGGGCGGCACCATCACCGCGGGCAACGCCAGCCCCCTCAGCGACGGCGCCTCCGCGATGCTGTTGGGCAGCGAGCGCGCCGCGGCCGCCATCGGCGCCGAACCGGTCGCGCGCGTCGCCGGCCGGGGCGTGGCGGCACTGGAGCCGCGGGACTTCGGGTACGCCCCGGTCGAGGCCGCCGAACGCGCGCTGGCCCGGGCCGGGATCGGCTGGGACCGGGTGGGCGCGGTGGAGCTGAACGAGGCCTTCGCCGTGCAGGCGCTCGCCTGCATCGACGGGTGGGGGGTCGACCCCGCCCTGGTCAACCGCAAGGGCGGGGCCCTCGCGATCGGGCACCCGCTGGGGGCCTCCGGCGGCCGGGTCCTGGCCACCCTGGCCGGGGTGCTGCGCGAGACGGGGGAGCGCTACGGCGTCGCCGCGATCTGCATCGGGGTCGGCCAGGGGCTGGCCGTCGTGCTGGAGAACTGCGCGGAGCAGGGGGGCACCCGATGAGCCGGGCGGAGATCGTACAGAGCGCCGACGCCGCGGTGGCCGGAGTGGAGGACGGGTCCACCGTCCTGGTCGGGGGCTTCGGGCTGGCGGGCATGCCGTTCGACCTGATCGAGGCCCTCATCCGGCAGGGTGCCCGGGACCTCACGATCGTGTCCAACAACGCCGGCAACGGCGACGTCGGGCTCGCCGCGCTGCTCGCGGCCGGACGGGTGCGCAAGGTGCTCTGCTCCTTCCCGCGCCAGTCCGACTCCTGGGTGTTCGACGGCCTCTACCGCGAGGGGAGGATCGAACTCGAACTGGTGCCGCAGGGCAACCTGGCCGAGCGGATGCGCGCGGCCGGGGCCGGGATCGGCGCCTTCTACTGCCCCACCGGGGTCGGCACGCCGCTGGCCGAGGGCAAGGAGGAGCGCGAGATCGGCGGCCGCAGGTACCTGCTGGAGTACCCCATCAAGGGCGACTACGCGCTGATCGCCGCGCACCGGGCGGACACGCTGGGCAACCTCACCTACCGCAAGACCGCCCGCAACTTCGGGCCGGTCATGGCGACGGCGGCGACGACGACCGTCGTCCAGGTCGACGAGGTCGTCGAGCCCGGAGGGCTCGACCCCGAGGCGGTCGTCACCCCCTCCATCCACGTCGACCGGGTCGTCCGGGCGCAGGCCCGCCGCTACACCGTCCAGGGGGCACGATGACCTCGCCGAGCGACCGGCCCCGCGCAGGGGCGCCGACG
Organism: Nocardiopsis flavescens; assembly: GCF_900141985.1. Classification (GTDB taxonomy): domain Bacteria; phylum Actinomycetota; class Actinomycetes; order Streptosporangiales; family Streptosporangiaceae; genus Nocardiopsis; species Nocardiopsis flavescens. The sequence goes on from NZ_FQZK01000048.1 coordinate 3,276, forward strand.
GCCGCCGACCACCGCTTGTCGATGGACGAGCTGGCCGCCGTCATCGCGCGCGACATCCCGTCCGGGGCCTTCGTCAACCTCGGGATCGGCCAGCCCACCAAGATCGCCGACCACCTGCCGGCCGACTCGGGGGTGGTGCTGCACACCGAGAACGGCATGCTCAACATGGGTCCCCGGGCCGAGGGCGACGACGTCGACCCCGACCTGACCAACGCCGGGAAGGTCCCGGTGACCGAGCTGCCCGGAGCGGCGTACTTCCACCAGGCCGACTCCTTCGCCATGATGCGCGGCGGGCACCTGGACGTCTGCGTCCTGGGTGCCTACCAGGTGGCCTTCGACGGAGACCTGGCCAACTGGCACACGGGCCGGCCCGACGCCGTCCCCGCCGTGGGCGGTGCCATGGACCTCGCCATCGGCGCCAAGGACGTCTACGTGATGATGCCCCTGTTCACCCGCTCCGGCGAGCCCAAACTCGTGCCGCGGTGCACCTACCCGCTCACCGGCGTCGGCTGCGTGGGCCGTGTCTACACGGACCACGGCGTCTTCGACGTGGGGCCCGAGGGTGTGCGCATCCGGGAGACGTACGGGATCGGCGCCGGCGAACTCGCGGACCGGCTCGGGATCGCGTTCCCCGGCTGATCGGGGTGCCCGTGCCCGGGTTCGCGCTTCTGCCTGCGGGTTCTTCGCCGGTGGGGGTCCGCCACGCACCTGCGTGGAACCGGCTCGGGATCGGGTTCCCCGGCTGACCGGGGTGCCCGCGTCTCCCGGGTTCCCCGCCGGGGGCCCGGCCACGCGTATGCGCGCGACGGAGCGGGATCGCGCTTCCCGGCCGGTCCGGAGCCCGTGCTCCCCCCGGTCCGGGTGCCCGAGCCCGGCGGCCGGCGGCCCCGGCGGGTGGTGCCCGCCGGGGCCGCCGGCCCGGCCGCCGCGCGCACGCGCGGTGGCCCGTGCCGGGTGGGGGGACCGCCTCGGGTCCCACCCCGCGCACGCGCGGTCCGGTCCGGGGCCGCTCCGTCCGGAACGGTCCACGGGGCCGCCGCCGCGCGCACGCGCGCGGGTCAGTCCGGCCGCCGGCGCCCGCGGGGCGCCCGGCCCGGCCCGCGCCGGCGCTGGAGGTGCGCCGCGTGCTCCACGTAGCGCTGGAACAGCGCCTCGGCCACCGGGTTGTGGCCGCGCACGCGCATCAGCCAGTGCGGCATGGTCCGCTCGTGCAGCCACAGGAAGCCGATGGTGAAGCCCAGGCTCAGCATGGCCTGCAACAGCAGGAACGACGGCAGCGGTTCGCGCAGCGCGGACCCCGCGCCGGTCACCCACGCCACCATGTGGGCGTCGAACAGCTGGGCGGCCGGGAACCCGAGCAGCCAGTACAGGGCCAGCGGCGCCACCGCGCCGATCGGGAAGACCCCGCGCGCCAGCAGCACGCTGTAGGCGGCGCCCAGGACGGCCAGCGGCAGGCCCAGGGCCAGCCCGGCGGTGCCGGTCATGGCGGCCGGGAGGCCCGCCGCCATCCCGACCCCCGTGGCGAACAGACCGGCGACGGCGCCGATGGCGGCGCCCGGGACCGCCACCTCCAGGTGGACGGCGGCGCTGCCCCACGGGCGCAGGGCGGAGGAGGCGGGCATCAGTCGACCACCACCCCGAAGGCGAACAGCGAGTAGAAGAGCGCGCCCAGGTAGAACACGGCCGCGAACGCGATGATCGCGTTGGAGACGATCCCGGGGCGGATGGGCTTGGGCAGCGTGATGTTGTTGACCAGCAGCAGCACCACGCAGTACGCGCCCATCGCGAACGCCGACAGGAACGCCAGCACGTCGAGGATGGCCGCGGGCCCGTCGGCCGGTCCGAACAGCAGGATGAGGATGCCGAAGCCGATCAGCCCCCACAGGAACATGCTGTACAGCTTCGAGAGCCCGAACCGCTTGGCGCCGGGCACGAAGTTGTAGGTCATGTCGGCCTGGCCGCGCGAGAAGGAGTCGAACAGCCCCAGCGTCGCGTTGAGGCCGATCAGCGCGATGAACAGGAAGAACACCGTTCCCAGCACCGGGCTGCCGGCCGCGGAGAAGGCGCCCGCCATCGCGTCCAGCGACGCCTCCCGGTCGCCGGCCCGGATCAGCTCCGTCACCTGCGGGTCGGTCCGGGCCGCGGACTGGGCCAGCACGGTGAAGGAGATCGTCACCAGCATGGTGATGCCCCAGAACAGCACCAGGGCGTCGAAGGTGACCCAGCGGCGCCACCCCTTCCACTTCGCCATCTCCGCGGGGTCGGAGGTGTCGAACATGAACCCGCGGGAGGGCATGGTCTCCTGCTCCCCGGCGTGCCGCAGCCCCCGGATCTTGGGGATGTGCGCGCCCATGCCCGCGCCCTTGTCGCGCAGGTGCAGGGTGTACCACATCTGCTGCATGCCGGAGGGCCCGGCGAAGGCGATCGCGCCGACGATGATCGGGAACCAGGCCGCCGTCATCGCCTCGTCCGGGAGGTACCCGAACGCGAACATCCCGCTGAGGGTGGAGGTCAGGTCGGACAGGTCGCCGACCATCGCCGCGACCACCGACGTACCGACCACCAGCAGGCCGATGCAGACGGAGAGCACGTTCTCCAGCAGGTCGTAGATGACCTTGGCGAGGGTGAAGACCACGCCCACCAGGAGCATCCCGGCCACCGCGGTGGCCTGCCAGGGGATGCCGGTCACCCGTTCGAAGGCGGAGGCCCCCGCCGAGAGGTGGCCCGGCCAGATGTAGACCAGGATCGCGGTCAGGAAGAAGAACCACATCAGCGGCTTGAACACGCGCGCGGCGCCGTAGAAGATGCTCTCCCCGGTGGCCATGGCGTAGCGGGACATCTCCAGCATGACCACGGCCTGGAGGGAGAGGCCGATCAGGAAGAGCCAGCGGATCTCGGGGCCGAAGATGAGGACCAGGCGCGGCCACATGTAGGACTCGCCCATGCCCACGCCCAGGGCGACGAGGAACACCGTGGGGCCGAGGATGTGGATGGAGGGCGGAGCCTTGGGCAGGCTCCGGATGGGCATCGGCTCCAGCCTGCCCGCCTTCCAGAACCGCTCCTCCTGCGGAGGGGCGGCGGAGGCGTCGGCCGGGGTGTCGGAGGAGGCTGTGGTGGCCGGTTCGGCGGGGGGACCGGACTCGGAGGGGTGGGCCCGGCGCTGCGCCGGGACGTGGGCTCCCTGGGTCCCGGACGACGCCGGGGGGTCGGAGGACTGGGGGGCGGGGGGTGAGGAATCCAAGGCGGTGCTCCGTGTGTGCGCGAATGCGAGTCGGTGGTTCGCATGTCGCCCCCGGGTGGTGCGGGACCTCCTGTTCTGTCGGGTACGCGGACGGATCACCGTGGCCGGACGCGGCCGTCCGCGCGGTGACCGGTGCCCGGCGGCCTTGCGGCGGCGGCTCCAGGGCCGCCGGGCGGGTAGGGGGTGTGCGTTCGGTGCGGTGGGCGTTCGGCGCGGGCGCCGTGCCCCGGCGGCCCGGCCGGAGCGGCGGGCTCCGGCCGGGCACCCGGTCAGAGTAGTCCGGCGGCCCGGGCCCAGCGGTACTTCGCGCCCAGGACCTTCACCGGCATCTCGGTCGTGTAGGGGTAGGCGACGATCCCGTGCTCGAAGAGCCGGCGGCTCGCGGCCTCGACCTCGGTGTCGCCGGAGAGCGAGGCCACCACCGGCTTGTCGATCCCGGCCGCGCGGGCCTTGCTCACCACGTCGATCACGACGTCGGCGAAGACCAGCGGCGGGGTGACGATGGTGTGCCAGTAGCCCAGGACCAGCGCGTGCACGCGGGGGTCCTCCAGCCCCAGGCGGATGGTCTTCTCGTAGGTGGAGGGCGGCTCGCCGCCGGTGATGTCCACCGGGTTCCCGGCCGCCCCGAAGGGCGGGATGAAGGCCCGGAAGGCCTCGTCCAGGTCCGGCGGGATCTCGTACAGCGACATCCCGTTGTCCACCACCGCGTCCGAGAGCAGCACGCCCGAGCCGCCCGCACCGGTGATGATCACGATGTTCTCCCCGCTGGGGGCGGGCATGACCGGGAGCGCGCGGCCGTACTCCAGGAGTTCGGTCAGTCCCGGGGCGCGGACCACGCCCGCCTGGCGCAGGATGTCGTCGTAGACCTTGTCGTCCCCGGCGAGCGCGCCGGTGTGCGAACCGGCGGCGCGGGCCCCGGCGGAGGTCCGGCCGGCCTTGAGCACCACCACGGGCTTCCTGGGGACCACCTCGCGGGCGGCGGCCACGAACGCCCGGCCGTCCTTGAGGTCCTCCAGGTGCATGGCGACGGCGTTGGTGTTCTCGTCCTGGCCGAAGAAGGTGAGCAGGTCGTCCTCGTCGATGTCGGCCTTGTTGCCCACGCCCACGATCGCCGACACCCCCGTGCGCGTGCTGCGGCTGTACCCCAGGATGGCCATGCCGATCCCGCCGGACTGCGAGGTCAGGGCGGTCCCCCCGGCCACGTCGTACGGAGTGCAGAAGGTCGCGGACAGCTTCTGGGGCGTGTAGTAGTACCCGTAGATGTTGGGTCCCAGGATGCGGACCCCGTGCCGCCGGGCCACCTCCAGCACCTCGTCCTGGAGTTCCTGCTCGCCGGTCTCGGCGAAGCCCGACGGGATCAGGATGGCGCCCGCCACCCCCTTGCGCCCGGCCTCCTCCAGGGCGCCGGCCACGAACCTGGCCGGGATGGCGAAGACCGCCACGTCCACCTCGCCGGGCACGTCGGTGATGGACTTGTACGAGGTGAGGCCGTTGACCTCGGCGGACTTGGGGTTGACCGGGTGGATGGCGCCGCGGTAGCCGCCGTCCACGATGTTGCGGATGACGGAGTTGCCGATCTTGCCTGCCTCGTTGGAGGCGCCGATCACGGCGACGGAGCGCGGCTTGAAGATGCGCTCCATGGAGGCCAGGATCTCCTCCCGGCCGAACCGCCTGGGCCCCGGGGCGGGCTCGAAGTCCAGGACGAACCGCAGGTCGGCGGCGATGGCGCCGGACGCGGTGGCGAACACGGGGTTGAGGTCGGCCTCGGCGATCTCGGGGAAGTCCGTGACCAGCTCGGACAGGCGCACCAGCAGGTCGGCCAGGGCGTCCCGGTCCACCGCCTCGGCGCCCCGGACCCCGTCCAGGACCTCGGCGGCCCGGATGTCGCCGACCTGGGCGAGCGCCTCCCGGCGGGTGACCGGGGCCAGGCGGAAGGAGACGTCCTTGAGGACCTCCACCAGCACGCCGCCCAGTCCGAACACCACCACCTTGCCGAACGTGGGGTCGGTGGTGGCGCCGACCAGGACCTCCAGGCCGCCCGGGACCATCTGCTGGACCTGGACGCCGTCGATGCGCGCGCCGGGGTCGTGGGCGCGGGCGTTGGCGGTGATGCGGCCGAAGGCCGCGGCGACCTCCTCCGCGCTGTCCAGCCCGACCTCCACCCCGCCCGCGTCGGTCTTGTGCAGGATGTCGGGGGAGACGATCTTGGCGGCCACGGGCAGGCCCAGCTCGACGGCCAGGGCGGCGGCCTCCTCGGCGGTGCGGGCCAGGCCCTCGCCGGGGACGGGGATGCCGTAGGCCTGCGCGAGGACCCGGCCCTCGGGGGCGGTGAGGGCGGTCCGGCCCTCGGCCCTGGCCCGGTCGAGGACCTCGCGGACCGGGCCGGGGTCGCGGTCGGAACGCTCGGGGGTGTAGACGGCCATGCGCTCAGATCACTCCGTTCGATGAGAGCTCTGCCAGTTCCTCGGCGGTCAGGCCCAGCTCGTCGCGGTAGATGTCGGCGTTGTGCTCGCCGAGCAGGGGGGACCGGTCGACCACCACCGGGGAGTCGGAGAGGCGGATGGGGGAGGACACGGTGTGGTAGCTGCCGCGCTCGGGGTGCTCGACCTCGGTGACCACGCCGTTCTCCCGCAGCGTGGGGTCCTCGATGATCTCCCGGGTGGACATGATCGGCCCGCAGGGGATGTTGTGCGCGTTGAGCGCCGAGAGCACGTCCCACTTGGGCAGTTCCCGCGACCACTCCTCGATCAGGGCGAAGGCCTTGTCGAGCTTGTCCAGCCGGGCCTCGGGTGTGGCCCACTCGGGGTCCCCGGCCAGCTCGGGGCGGCCGATCAGCCGGGTCAGGGGCTCCCAGCCCGCGGGCTGGATGATCACGTACACGTAGTCGTTGGGGCCGCCGGGGGCGGTGCGCACGGCCCAGCCGGGCTGTCCGCCGCCGGAGGCGTTGCCCGAGCGGGGGACCTCGTCGGCGAAGTCGTCGTTGGGGTACTCCGAGAGCGGGCCGTGGGCGAGCCGCTGCTGGTCGCGGAGCTTGACCCGGCACAGGTTGAGCACCGCGTCCTGCATGGCCACCTGGACGCGTTGCCCCCGGCCGGTGTGCACGCGCTGGTAGAGCGCGGCGAGGATACCGGCCACTGTATGCATTCCGGTGCCCGAGTCGCCGATCTGCGCGCCCGTGGCCAGCGGCGGGCCGTCCTCGAACCCGGTGGTGCTCATCGAGCCGCCCATCGCCTGGGCGATCACCTCGTAGGCCTTGAAGTCGGCGTACACGCCCGGACCGAAGCCCTTGATCGAGGCGTAGACCAGCCGGGGGTTGGTCTGGGCGAGCACCTCCCAGGTGAACCCCATCCGGTCCAGGGCCCCGGGGGCGAAGTTCTCCACCAGGACGTCGCTGCGGCGCACCAGGTCCAGGAAGATCCGCCGGCCCTGGGGGCTCTTGGTGTTGAGGGTGATGCTCCGCTTGTTGGAGTTGAGCATCGTGAAGTACAGGCTGTCCACGCCGGGCTTGTCCCGGAGCTGGCGCCGGGTGATGTCGCCCGAGGGCGCCTCCAGCTTGACGACGTCGGCGCCCATCCACGCGAGGATCTGGGTCGCGGACGGCCCCGACTGGACATGGGTCATGTCCAGGATGCGGACCCCGTCGAGTGCCTTGCCCATGACTCTCCTTCCGGGCTACTTGTACATCGTCTGGTTCATGGTCCCCGGGGCGTACACCTCGGGGTCGATCCAGACGTTGATGAGGGAGGGCTTGCCGGACTCGCGGGCGCGGAGCAGGGCCGGGCCGATCTCCGCCGGGTCGGTGACCTCCTCGCCGTACCCGCCGAGCATCGTGGCGAACTCGGAGTAGCGCACGTCGCCCAGCGTGTTGCCGAGCTCGCCGCGGTCCGCGCCGTACTTGGCGATCTGCCCGTACCGGATCTGGTTCATCGAGGAGTTGTTGCCGACGATCCCCACGAAGGGCAGGTCGAAGCGGACCAGGGTCTCGAAGTCCCAGCCGGTGAGGCTGAAGGCGCCGTCGCCGAACAGCGCCACCACCTCCTTGTCCGGCCGTGCGTACTTGGCCGCCATCACGAACGGGATGCCGACGCCGAGCGTGCCGAGCGGCCCCGGGTCCATCCAGTGGCCGGGGGACTTGGGCTGGACGACCTGGCCGGAGAAGGTGACGATGTCGCCGCCGTCGCCGACGTACACGGAGTCCTCGGTGAGGAACCTGTTGATCTCGTCGACCAGGCGGTAGGGGTGGATCGGGGTGGAGTCCGAGGCCAGCAGGTGCGCGCGCTTGTCGAGCGCGGCCTGCTCCTGGGTGCGCAGCTCCTCCAGCCAGCCCTTGCGGGCCTGCGCCCCGGTGTCGCCGTACCCGGAGACCGCCTGGAGCACCGAGGAGAGGATCACGTCGGCGTCGCCCACGATGCCGAGGTCGATGTCGCGGTTCTTGCCGACGGTGGCGTAGTTGAGGTCGATCTGCACGACGGTGGCCTCGGGGGACAGGCGCTTGCCGTAGCCCATCCGGAAGTCGAACGGGGTGCCGACGATGATGATGAGGTCGGAGTTGTTGAAGGCGTAGCGCCGGGAGAGCTGGAAGTGGTGCGGGTCGCCGGGCGGCATGGTGCCCCGGCCGGCGCCGTTCATGTAGGCGGGGATGTTGAGGGCGCGGACCAGCTCGACGGCGGAGCCGGTGGCCCGGGTGGTCCACACCTGGTTGCCGAGCAGGATGCTGGGCCGCTCCGAGCGCACGATCAGCTCGGCGAGGCGCTCGACGGCGGCGGGGTCGCCGGCCTGGCGCGTGGACGCCCGGTACCGGCCGGCGGCCGGGACGCGCGCCCGCTCCACGGGGACCCTGGCGTCCAGCACGTCGCGCGGGATCTCCAGGAAGGCCGGTCCGGGGGCACCGTTGTTGGCCTCGCGAAAGGCCATGGAGACCAGGTCCGCGACCCGCTCGGTGTGCGGGACGGTGGCCGCGAACTTGGAGATCGGGTTGATCATGTCCACGTGCGGCAGGTCCTGGAGGGACCCCATCTTGTGCTGGTTGAGAGCGCCCTGCCCGCCGATGACCAGCATGGGGCTCTCGGCCCGGTAGGCGTTGGCGATGCCGGTGACCGCGTCCGTGGTGCCGGGGCCCGCCGTCACCACCGCGCAGCCCGGCCTGCCGGTGATCCGGGCGTAGCCGTCGGCGGCGTGCGCGGCGACCTGCTCGTGCCGGACGTCGATCACGTCGATGCCCTCGTCGGCGCAGCCGTCGTAGATGTCGATGATGTGGCCGCCGCAGAGCGTGAAGATCACGTCGACACCCTCGGCCTTGAGCGCCTTGGCCACCAGGTGGCCCCCGGAGATGGTGTTGTCGCTGTTGGTTTCGGTGGATACCTTGCCGTCGGCCATCGGTGCGACGACCCCTTTCGTGCGGGAGGACTGCTGTGCTTCAGCGGTGGGTGCGGGGGAGACGGTGGGAAAAACGGATACTGTATACCGTGTGCATCACATTGGAGCACTCCTGTGGCCCGCTGTCCAGACCCCGTGGGGAAGCGTCCGGATCGGCAGCGGCCGGCGCAGGCGCGCCGCCAAGACGGCGGCCGAGGCCGGGAGCAGGGCGGACGCGGCCAGGAGGGGCGGGTGGGCGCCCTCCGGTGCCAGGGACAGGAGCGCGATGGCGCCGCCCACCCCCAGCAGGCCGCCGACCGCCTTGGAGCCGTGGACGAGCCCGGCCAGGTCGGTCGGGCGCCCGGCCCCGAAGTGCCCCTCGGTGATCGCCCTGGTCAGCGGGTAGCAGGATCCGGTCCCCGCGCCCACGGCGAGCCCCAGGGCGACCAGCAGGGGGAGCGGGCCGGAGGGGACCGCGGCGGCCAGGCCGACCTGCCCCAGCGCGGTCGCGGCCAGCAGCACCGTGAGGGTCCTGCGGCGCCCGGCGCGTTCGGCGGCGCCGCTCGCGGCCAGTCGGCCCAGGCCGCTGGCCAGGGCGAACGCCGTGACCACCGCCGCGACCACCGTGGGATCGCGGCCCGTCGCCAGCAGGAGCAGCGGCAGCGCCGCGAGGGTGAACAGGCCGACCGTCCCGGACAGCGCCACGATCGCGTGCAGGGCGGGCAGCGAGCGCCCGCTCGCCCAGGCCTGGCCCGCGCTGAAGTCGCGCGCGGCCGGGGGGTCGGCGCTCCGGCGCAGCGCCGCCGCGCGCGGGTCGCGCCCCGGCGGCCACCAGTGCTCCGGTGCCGCGCGCTGGCCGATCCCGCCGGCCGCGCCCAGGACGAGCACGCCCAGGGCCAGGGCGGTGGAGGCCGCTGCCGGGGAGGCGGGGAACGGGCCGAGCACCAGGGCGGGCAGCAGGGGGACCGACCCCAGGGCGAAGGCCCCGCCCACGGCGCCCAGGCGCACGGTGTGCCGGTCCGGGAACCAGCCCCCCACCAGGTCCGCGCAGGAGTGGTAGACCAGGCCCGCCCCCGCGCCCCCGAGCAGGCCGTAGCCGGCCACGGCGGCCAGCGGGTCCGAGAGGTGGCCGACCGCGTACACGGCCGCGGCGCACAGCGCCGCACCGAGGCAGACCGCCGGGCCCGGGCCCAGCAGGCCGCGCGCCCCGAGCAGGCGCGGCACGGGGGCGAAGGAGCCCTGGACCAGTGCCCAGACCAGGAACGGGGCCAGGGCCTGGGCGGGCGTCCAGCCGTGCGCCGCGATCAGTGCGGGGGCCGCAGCCCCGTAGCCGAACTGGAGCACGCCCACGGCCGCGGCGGCGGTCAGGGCCCGCAGGAGCAGGGCGGACCGGGGCAGCCCGGTCAGCTCCCGTGCGGAGGGGCCGACCGTGTACCGCCTGCCCCGCCAGTCGCGGACGTCCGCGGTGTCGGTGGCGGGTGGAGCGGGGGGCGGCGGGGGCGGGGGGCGTCGGGCCGGCGGTCGCGGCAGATGGCGGGGGAACATGGCGGCACCTCCTTGTATGCAGTATGCAAAACAAGGGGTGGCTTGGGAAGGGGAATCTCCCCGTCCGTGCCTATTGAATACTGCATACAGTATGAAGTATCACTGTGGGTGGGGGCGACGAGCGGAAGGAGGAGGAGCGTTGGATCTCCACGAGTACGAGGCCAAACGGATCTTCGGCGAGTACGGCGTCGCGCTGGTCCGGGGCGAGATCGCCGACACCCCAGGCCGCGCCGCGGAGGCGGCCGGGCGCCTGGGCGGCAAGGTCGTGGTCAAGGCCCAGGTGAAGACCGGAGGCCGCGGCAAGGCCGGCGGCGTGAAGGTCGCCGAGGGCCCCGAGGGCGCCCGGGCCGAGGCCGAGCGGATCCTCGGCATGGACATCAAGGGCCACACGGTCCACCGCGTCCTGGTCGAGGAGGCCTCCGACATCGCGGAGGAGTACTACTTCTCCTTCCTGC
>NZ_FQZK01000050.1 GCF_900141985.1 Nocardiopsis flavescens
CGCGACCTTCACCGACAACGCCTACTTCGGGTACGCGACCTTCACCGGTGTCACCTCCTTCCAGGGCACGACCTTCACCGGCAACGCCTACTTCCCGGACGCGGCCTTCGACAGCAGGGCCGACTTCCGGGACGCGACCTTCACCGGCGATGCCGACTTTTCGGGTGTGGCCTTCCAGCGCACGGCCGACTTTGCAGGTGATGGAACCGCTCGCGGCGCTGCGAAGGGTGCCTGCCCTAGAGGGCTTCTCGCAGCAGCGAAGGCCTCCGAGGGCACCGTGCTGTTGCCCCGCTGGTGGACTCATCCCCGGCGAGTGCGGCTCAAGAACCCGCCCCCAGGGACCGACACCCCGGCTCCCCCGGAGCAGGACGAGGAGCCTTAGCGCCGGATCCTGCCCGGCCCCGCCGCGCCTTGGTCGTCCACCGGAGCCCACCCGGCCGTGGTCTTCAACGACGACCAGGACCAGATCCCCGTCCGGCGTGTAGGGGGCGCCGGCGCGGGCCGCTGCGTCCGCCAGGTGGGGCAGCTCGCCGGGGTGGGCGGGGCGGATCCTCACAGCAGCGCCGTCTGCCCGGGCACCTGCTCCCGGCCGGTGCGCCCGAACCCCAGGGCGGCCACTACTACAAGCGCTGCCAGCGGTGCGCCCCGCCCCGTGGCGTCGCAGCCGCCCCGGCCGTCGGCGCGGGGCGGCGAACCCGAAGAAGGCACCCGTTCCCGAGTACGACCTGCCCCGCTCCCACGTAGACCCACCAGCGTTGGCCGCCGCCCAACGCCTGGTCGCCGCACTGCACGAACGCATCGAGGCCGGACTGGAGTGCGAACTCCACGACCATCCGCTGCCCTGCGGCAACTGCCTGGGCATGCTCTACGAGCAAGGCGAGGTCGCCGAGCAGGTCCGACTGCACTACGCCAGTCTCGGCCCCGACGGCTTGCGACTGCGCCCGGACCTGGCCATCAAACGCCAGATCCGGGCGGCTACCTGAACGCCCATGCCAGGAATCCATGTCAACGCGGCATGTCCCCGCCCTTCGCGGCCACGAACGTGAACGGGTCGGGGGCGTGTTCGAAGCACCGGCGGCCTCGCGCGTACAGGCGGGTCGGGCTGGTCCCGCACGAGCGGGCCTGGTCCCCGAGGAAGTGCCGGCACGGCTCGGCCACAGCCGCCTCGAACCAGGCCTCGATCCGGTCGGACACTGCGGGCTCCGGCGCGTTCGAGGGCGGGCGCAGTACGGTCAGCACCGGCAGGCGCACCTCCTCGGCCAAGTGCGCCTCCGTCAGCTCCACCGGGGTGCCAGCCGAGCCGCGTCGGGGACGCGCCGTGGTGGCCGACCGGGAGGCGTGCAAGTCAGAGTCCTTCGACCGGCCCCGCCGCGGGGACGCGGTGCGCTTGCGGGCAGGCGGGCCGATCCGCAGCCCCGGAGGCAGGTCCTCCTCGGTGAACCGCTGCCCGTGCTGCTCGGCGTAAGCGTCGTGATCCTGGGGCCGCACCCACATCCGCATCACCCCGGCCCCGTCCACCCCGGGAATCGCGATCGGCACGTACAGGCCGGCGGCGGTCTTGCCGACGAACTCCTCCACCGGCACGGTGACCTTGTCCCACACCCCGTGCCAGTCCCCGCAGTCGTAGCTCCAGCCGCCGATCCCTGTCGATAGCGGACAGCGGCCCGGCAGTTCGATGCAGCGCCGCCAGGCGAAGTTGCGCAGCCCGCCCAGTACCCGGGCCGCCCGCCCCGCACGGATCTGCTCGGGCACGATCTGGCTCACCATCGACCACGGCGCCCGGTTGATGAGCGCCCGTGTGGGCGAGCCCGCCCGCCGGTCGGTGGTCAACCAGGACGGCAGACGTCCCTGGCGCACCGCGTTGTGGCTGCGGTGCAGCACCTGGCGGGCCTGGATCGGGCTCATCTGCACCTCCCACGCCAGCTCCGTGCCGTCGGCGCAAGTGACCAGGACGTCCGCGCGGGAGGAGCGGTCTTTGGAGGAGGACTCCATCACCGCCGAGAACCCCGCCCGTTCGGCATCGGTGACGATGCGCTCCTTCCACGCCCGGTGCTCGGGGCCCTCGGGCAGGTAGCAGGGCCCCTCACCGGAGGCGTGGTGGGCCACGATCAATCGGCCGCGGATGGTGCGCAGGTGCATCCACGGGGAGGAGCGGTTCAGCTCCACACACCGCTGGCACTCCAGCACCCCGGCCTTGATCGAACGCGGGCGTTCTCCCGGGGCGCCACGCAGCGCGTGGATGACCTGGCGGGAGACCCCGAAGTCATCGAGGTTGGGGTCCAGCACAACGGAGGTGCCGACCCAGCGGACACGTGCGAGCTCCCTGGCCACGGGGCCTCCCGGGTTCCACGAAGGGGAAGAGGGCGGAACGGAGGAATTGCAGTGAAGCAGTCACTCCTGACATTCCCCTTCGATCCGTGGTCGGCACCCTTTTCGCTCCTTGAACAGGCTGGGGCCCGCACGACCTGGAGGACGGACGGACTTCAGAGCGGTGCAACCGCGACCAGCGCGGGCACGGGGAAGTCCCGCCGCAGGGGCGCCGCGGGTGAGCCGGAAGCAGACAGAAGGCACACAACGCACCGTTGTTGGCCAGTGAGAAGCGGATGCCGCGGGGACGCCGATTCTTCCAGGGGGCAGACGTGGCCGACGAACCGACACGGACGCCCCGAAAAGCCCAAAAGAAGAACCTTTCGGCCATATCTCGCACTAAGCAACAGAAATCCTAAATCATCCCATTATGATTGAGCTGCGCTCTCTATAATTTCAGGGGCAACCAATGGTTGACAATGGCTTTTTTGGGGGGGTTCCTGATGCTGTATTCACAGGTCAGGACTCTCCCCTCTGGTGAGAACGACTTTCCTCCCCGGGGGCTTCCGCCGCACCTGAGTCGGAATGGGTACCTGATGGCACTACGCCCGATACGATGAGTCCGTCTCAGCGTGGAGACTGGGCGGCACCGGCTTATCCGCCGGTGCCTTCGTGTCGTCCAAGAAGAAAAGGAGGAGAAGCGTTATGGCCACAGATCCGCCTCGTCCACCGGTGCCCTGGTGGATGCCGCCGATCCTGGGCGGTGTCGTCCGGGTCCTGCTGGAAGTACTGCTGGACCGCTGGCGATGAGGCCCCAGCCGGCGTAACCGCCAGCCAGGGCCTCATCTCACAACCGGATGGCTCCGGGGTCCCTTTTTTGCAACGGAACGGACCTCGGGGCTTTTCTCTGAACACCCCAAAGCGCACAAAGGCACCAAAAGGGGTAAGATGTTCCGGCACCCCCAATAGTACGATGAGCGTCATCCGGTAGAGCCCGGTTGGGTGGAAAAACCCACCACATCACGGAGAACTCTTGCCGTTTCCTAACTTTCGGACTTCCGTTCGCGTATCCGCCGACGCCCGCGGTCGGCGTTGCCGTCCAGCGACATCACCCGAAGGAAACGGCGCTCGGCTCCCTGGCGGCTGATCTTCAGGGCTTCTCCGACTTTGCGCCACGACACTTTGTGCTCCGTGCGCAGCCGGTCCAGCAGGACCCGCTCGATCCCGTCCAGCTCCTCACGCACCTGCTCCAGTGTGCTCAGCGCGTCCAGCAGGTTCTCGGTGTCGGAGAACCGCGACCGGGAGACCAGGTGCAGCAGGCTCGCATCGCCCGTCCCGCGCCGGCGGTGGTACTTGCGGAACAGCCGCTGCTCCGCGGCATCCACGATCTCGGGGCCATCGCCTGTGCGCACGTCCTCGTTCATGGCGCACACCGTAAGGGCACGACACCAGCGGCGCGGGAAAACCTGCACTCCTGCAGACCGAAGCCCCTGGCTCTGTGGTGAGAGCGCTGGTTCAGCGCGCCGGCCCGGAGGGGATGCCACCACCGCCCACAACCTTCCGTTGCGCGCGCCGGTGGGGCCGTGGTCATCCGGTGAAGGGGAGCCAGCTCGTGTGGTCCGGGCGGCGTTCCGCCGCTGCAACGGTGCGTTGCTCACATCCGGTGGCGGCGGGGCGCCGCCCGAGTCGGGGGGTCCCGGGGGTGCGAACCCCCGGGTACCACCAGGGGCCGGCCCCAGTCCGCGGGCGTCTGCGATGGAAGATGCGAACACGGCGCTGGGAAGGACTTCGGAGTGTGTCAGAGCAGGTCGCGTAGTTCCTGAGGGCTCATGCCCGCCTGGCGCAGGATCCCGATGGTGGTGCCGCGCTTGAGTTCCTTGTGCAGCGGCACGACCACGCGCTCACCGCCCTTGCGGAGCTTGGCGTGGTCGCCTTTCGTGCTCACGTGCTCCCACCCGGCGCGCTCCAGGGCGCGCACGAGCTTGGGGCCGGAGGTGACGGGGATGTGCGACGGGCTCACGCCGACAAACGTACATCCACGGAGGTCAGCAGAACGGGGGCAGCGGGGTTATCCACAGGCTCCTGCCCGGCGGGCTCGTCCTCGAAGTACAGCTCCAGGGCCTCGCGCAGGTTCGCGACGGCCTCCTCGACGGTCTCGCCCTGGGAGACGACGCCGACGCCGACGGCCTCGGCCACGTACCCTCCGACCTCGGTGTCCGGGGTCAGGGTGGCGGCGAACCGCAGTGTGCGCTCCATGCACAGCAGCGTACCCGCGGGCAGGGCTCCACAGCAGTCCAGGGCACGTCATGGCACTCCATGGCGCTCAACGGCGTGGGGTTCGAATTCCTGGCAAGGGGGACCGCCAGCCAGCACAGCGCCTGCTCCGACGTGGGGCGGCTACAGCCCTCGGGTGGGCCCTCTGTGTTCGGGGGCCTGGTGGGAGTTCTGGGGCTGGCGGGCGTGCTCGGCCTGAGCCTGGGCCTCGGCGATGAGCTCCTTCTCGGCGGTGCGCTCGGCGCGCACTTCCTCGGGCAGTTCCTCCCACGCCAGCTGGCGCTGCTCGGCCGGGGTCATCTCGATCCTCGTGTCGGGCTCGGACCTGTAGCCGATGGCGGTGGCCTCGATGGCGTGGCGGCGCACCAGCTGGTCGCGGTCCTTGCGCTCCAGGGCGCCGATCTCCTCCCGGGTCAGGGCGTAGGCGGTCCCGAGCATCTCGGCGTGCCGGCGCTCGTGTTCGGCCCGTTCCTCCTCGCGGTGGCGCTCGGCGTCCTTCAGGGCCTGGCGGAAGTCCGTCTCCCTCGCCCGCTGCCACAGCGTCTTGGCCTGGTGTTCGGCCTCGACGATCCCGTTCCGGGCCTGTCCGAACTCCTGTTGGCGCTCCGCGGCCTGCTCGCGGGCGGCCTTGGGGGTGGTGCCGTCCATGAGCAGCCGGAGCGTTCCCTGCTGGGCGTACTCGCGGGCCTGGGAAACCCGCACCTGGAGGTCAGGCAGGGCCTGCTTCAGCTCCTGGGCGCGCTGGCGGGCCGCGGCGACCTCCTCGGCGACCGCGCGGGCGGCCGGGCCGCGTCCGGCGCGGGCGTCGGCCTCCGACAGCGGCCGCCACGGGGTCAGGTCCAGGTCCTCCCGGTCGGCGCCGCGCTCGGCTCCCCGGACCTTCTCGTGCTCCTGGTCCTGGCCGTGCTCGGCCTCCCGGGCCTGGGGCGTCGCCGCCTGTTCGGCTGGCGCCCGCTCCGCCTGGCGGACCGGTTCCCGCTCGGGTTCGGGGCGGGCGGGCACGACCTCCCGCAGCGGCGGCGCGGCCTTCTCCAGCTCGTCCAGGACCAGGCCGGGCGGGTCGGCGGTGAGGGTGTCGGCGTAGGCGGAGATGACCCGCACACACCGTTCCGCATCGGTGCGGGCCTCCCCCAGACGCCTGCGGACCTCCTCCTTCTCCACCTCCAGGGCGGGCAGGTACAGGTCCGTGCGCTCCTTCGCCCGCGACATCCCCGCGTACAGGCCGTGGGCGTCCGCCCCGAGCCCGTAGACGTGGCACCGGTCCACCGTCACGCCCTGGGCGGCAGCGATGGTGATCGCGTACCCGTGGGACAGGTCCCCCCGCTTGAGCGCCTCGGGTCCGATCCAGGCCTGCTCAAGGTGGTCTTCGCGCCGCCACTGCACGAGGGCGCCGCGTTCGGGGTCGACCTCGCGGACCAGGCCCCGGAACCCGTTGAGCACGTCGGGGTCGTCGCTGGAACGGGAGCGGTAGTCGTTGGCCCGGACGCGGACCTGGTCCCCAGCGGCCAGGGCCAGGCGCTCCCCCGCCGCGGTGGGAAAGGACACCTCCGGCCCTTGGAGCAGGCCGCCGGCGCGGGCGGCCGCGCGCGCCCTCTCGTTGAGTTCGCCCACGTCGCGGTTGGTGGTGGCGACCATGAGCAGCCGCTCCACCGCGTCGTGCCCGTCGCTGTCAAGGTAGGCCTGACGGTCCTTCCACCAGGCCGCCGCCATGCGGTCGTGCGCGGTGGCGGCGTCGGCGGTGGCGTGGACCAGGCCGTGTTCGCCCCACAGCGCCAGCGCGGACCGGCGCGCCCCCGTCCGCCACGTCGCCAGCGCGGCCTGGTCGACCTCACGGCGCTGGCGGCGGTTCTCCGACAGGGTCAGCCCGTCGACGGCCTCGTGCACCCGGGTGAAGGATCCGCCGGCGGCCACGGACCGGAGCTGGAGCGGGTCGCCGACCAGGACCAGCTTGGTTCCGGTGCGCCCGGCCTCGCGCGTGAGGAGCGCCAGGTTGCGGTCGCCGACCATCGCGGCCTCGTCCAGGACCAGGACGTGCACCCCGTCCAGGCCGGGCCCGTCCTCGATCCTTCGGCGCCAGGACGCCACGGTGCGGGAGGTGATCCCGGCCTCGGCGCGCAGGCCCGCGGCCGCGACCGCCGCCACGGCGGCGCCCTCGACGCGGTACCCGGCCGTCTCCCACGCGGTGCGCGCCGCCGACATGATCGTGGTCTTGCCCGCGCCGGCCACCCCCAGGACGGCGTCGATGCCGTGGCCGTCGCCGATCAGCCGGGTCACCACCCGGTGCTGCTCGGCGGAGAGCGCGAACCCCTTCTGGCGCTGCCAGGACCGTAGGGCGTGGGCGGCGCGGACCACCGGCACCCGCGCCGCGCCGGCGCCGCGGCGGCCGCGGGCGGCCTCCAGGATGGTCCGCTCCGCGGCGGGGATGTCGACGGAGGTGTAGCGGTCGGCGTGGGACATGTGCACCGGCCCGGCGGCCGGGAGCGCCACCGCGAGCTCGTGGGCCAGGACGTGGTCGGTGAGCTCCTCCAGGGCGGCCGCGTCCGCCAGGCCGCCCCGGAGCGCCCCGGCGATGTGCGCCATCACCTTCGCCCGGGTGACGACCTTGGTGTGGGCGGTCACCCCCGTCTCGGGGTCCCACACCGCGGCCGCCACCTCGGAGGGCTCCCACGGCAGGGGCTTGGGGGGCCGCCGGGCCGCGCCCGGCGCGCCGGGTTCGCGCCCCAGCGCCCGGTCAACGACCTGGCGGGGCCGGTGCCCGGCCTCCAGGGCCCGGGTGTGCCAGGACTCCCGCTCGCTCTCGGGTGTGGATGCGGTCTTGGCGCGGGCGGTCGCGCGGGCCGCGGCCCGCCCCTGCGCGGGCGTGGCGCCGTGCCCGGCCGCCGCGCGCACCTGCCGCTGGCGGCGCGAGAACGCGCTCTTGAGGTCCGGTGGGATGCCGACGACGTCCCACCGGCCCGTGGCGGCGTCGCGCTCGAACGCGAGTCCCAGCTCCCGGGTGAGCTTCTCCCGTTCCAGCGCCCGGTACAGCTCCCCCACCGCCGGGACGTGCCGCATCAGGTCCCGGCCCCCGGCCGCGACGGTCCGCCAGCGGCCGTCGGCGCCCTTGGCCATGTTCGCGATCATCACGTGGGTGTGCAGGTGCGGATCGCCCGGCGCCCGGTCGTCCACGGGGCGGGCGGTGCGGTGCACCGTCATCGTCGCGAGGAACCCCGAGGTGGCCACCCGCTCCGCGGACTTGCCGTCGCCGTGGTGGCCAGCCATCCCGTACGCCGTCCACCGCTCCAGGGCTGCCACCGACTCGCGGACGGCTTCCAGATGGAGGGCCTCCATCCGTGCCGCGACCTCCGGGTCGGCCAGGGCCTGGAGCACGCTGATGCCCTTGGGGCGGTCGAAGGTGACGTCGTAGCCCATGACCCCGACCTGCACCCGCTCCTCGCGGTGCTCCTCGGCGGTGGCCAGCTCCGTCGCCTGCCCGGCCGCGGTGTAGACGGCCTCCAGGTCCACTCCGGCCGCGGCCGCGACGCGCTCCAGGTCGCCGACCGCGGCGCGGTGGTCGCCGTCGCGGCGCATCCCCCGGACCAGCCGGGCGGCCCGCTTGAGCGCCCACGGATCGGCCAGCAGCTCCTGCGGGGTGATCTCCCGCTCCAGACAGGCCGCCTTCACCGCGTCCAGCAGCGGCTGCGGGGAGAGCTTCGCCTTGGGGTGCACGGCCAGCTTCGGCTTGACCAGGCGGCGGTGGGAGTGCGGGTCGCGCCCGGTCATGACCCGGCGGATCCCCTCGACGGCGGCCGCGTCTTCCAGGTGGGTGCCGGCCTCCAGCCCGAATTCCGCCCACCCGCCGCCGATGCGCTCGATCGGGCGGGAGCCGCTGTCTAACCGGTAGGAGACGGCCACCGACTCGGCCGTCATCGCGTCCGCGCCGCACTGCTGGGCGAGCCGGTAGTCGGCCTGGGCGGCGTCGTGGATCGGGGTCGCCATCGCCACCGGGCGCCCCCTCCCTCCCGGCCCTGGGCCGGGGTGTGCGGCCCCTGCGGGGGCCGAAAATCCGTATCGGAGATACCTGCGTGCTCTCGTTTTTCAGATCTTAATAGATGGGATCATCCTATGTTTATGTCGGGGGTGGTGCTTTCGGTTCTGGATCGGGTGTCCTTCGGGTGCTCTGTGTTGACGGTCACGAGGATGTCAGTGGATCGGCCACCAACTTGTCAGTGGGCGCGAGCACGAACATGTCAGTGCTCAACCTCTGCCTCCTCCGCCGCTGACGGTGAGTACTCAGGGAAGAGGCTGAACCGGGCGTCTGGGTCGACTGTGAACCCGCCCTCGGCGGTGCCCGCTGCCAGACCGGCTTCGGCCAAGCCCTGGGCGCCGGCGTCCCAGCCCGCGCCGCGCGGCGGTGGGCGGCTGGAGACCACCCGCCGCTACACCCTGCCCATCCAGGCCGACATGGAAGCCGCGGTCGCGCACCTGCCCGCCGACGAGTAACCCGGTGAGCCCTTGGCGCGGGTTTTCGTACTGATCATCGGTGATGCGGGTCCTGCAACCGGCGCCCGGTCGAGGTTGGTCAGGCCGACTCCTCGGAGTCCGGACCTTCCTGGATCTGAACGATCAGGTGGCGCACGGCCGCTGTGGTGTGGTCGTCGCCGGTGGCCTCGAACAGGACCGCGGCTCGGGAGAGCGCGTCCACCGCCTTTTCTCGTACATCGGCGTTCGCGTGGTCCAAGCCGAGTCCGAGCCACGCCTGCGCTTCGCTGTGGGCGTCCCCGACCTGCTGGAAGGCTTGCTGGGCGCGGGTGTGGGCCTCGATCGCCTCCTCGAACCGGCGCACCT
>NZ_FQZK01000021.1 GCF_900141985.1 Nocardiopsis flavescens
CACCGAGTACCCGGTGATGAGCGTGGCGCCCACGGTCAGGGCGATCATCGCGGTGGCCGCCCGGCGCGGGCTGCGCACGGAGTTGTCCACGGCGAGCATGCTCGGCACGCCCACCCGGCGCAGCGGCAGGCCCACCGCGCCCACGATCCCGCGCACCAGCAGCGGGCCCAGGACCACCACGCCCAGGAACGCGACCAGCGCGGCGCCGGTGACGATCACCGGCCCCGTCGTGCCGGTGCCGGAGAACCGGCTGACCGCCACCAGGGCGGCGGACACGGCGAAGGCGAGCAGGCCCAGGACCACGCGCACCCACCCGGTGCCCTTCTCCAGCCCCGCGGCGGTGGCGCTGGTGCGCAGCGCCGCAAGGGGGGACACCCGGGTCGCCCGGGTGGCGGGGACCAGCGCGGAGAACACGGTCACGACGGTGCCCAGCACCAGGCCGGTGGCCACGGCCGCGGGGGTGACGGCCAGGTCGGCGGCGCCCATGCCCAGCGCCGGGCCGCCCAGGGCCGCCCCCGCCATGCCGATGCCGATGCCCGCCAGCACGCCCAGGACGGACGAGACCACGCCCACCACCAGGGACTCGGCCAGCATCGACCGGAACACCTGGGAGCGCTTGGCGCCCACGCACCGCAGCAGGGCCAGTTCGCGCTGGCGCTGGGCGATGAGGATGGCGAAGGTGTTGTAGATGACGATCCCGGCCACGAACATCGCGATGAACGCGAACAGCAGCAGCACGACCCGCAGCATCTCGGTGTCGGCGCCGGAGCCCTCGGCCATGTCCAGGCCGAACCGCTCGCCGGTCCGGACCTCGAACCCGGACCCGACCGCCTCGGAGACGGCGTCGGCGACCTGCTCGTCGGTGTACCCCTGGGCGGCGAGCGCGTCGATCTCGGCGTAGCCCCGGACCCCGGTCATCTCGCGCAGGGTGGCGGGGTCGAACACGATCGCCCCGGCCTGGCTGTAGATCGGCTCCGCCCCGAAGTCCACCAGGCCGGTGAGCGTGAACTCGCGCTTCTCCTGGTCGCGGTCCAGGACGGTCACCCGGTCGCCGACGGCGAAGCCGAGCTGTTCGGCGGTCGAGGTGGCCAGCGCGATCTCACCGCCGTCGGCGGGCAGGGAGCCCTCCGCGGCGGAGAACCGGCTGTGCTCGCCGAAGGACAGGGCCTTGGGCGGGAAGAAGCCGAAGGCGCGCCCGTCGCCGTCCAGCAGGACGGCCTCGCCGCGGGCCATGCCGTCGGCGGCGGACACCTGCGGCAGCGCCCGGACCTGCTCCAGGTGCTCGTCGGTCAGCGGGACCGTCTCCCAGGGGTCCCCGGGGTCCTCGGGCTCGCGCTCGCCCTCGACGGCGACGGCGTCGACCGAGGTGGCGGCGCCCATGACGGTCTTCTCGTACCCGGCCTTGAGGGTGTCGGCGAAGACCATGGTGCCGGTGGTGAACATGACGCCGAGCATGATCGCCAGCACGGTCGTGACGTACCGGGACTTGTGCAGGCGCAGCCCGGCCAGTGTGGTGCGCAGCATCGGATCAGGCCTCTTCCAGCTTGAGCAGCCGCTGGGAGACCAGCTCGGCGGTGGGCTCCGTCACCTCGTCCACCAGTCGGCCGTCGCGCAGGAACACCACGCGGTCGGCGTAGGAGGCGGCGACCGGGTCGTGGGTGACC
Source organism: Nocardiopsis flavescens (assembly GCF_900141985.1). Lineage (GTDB taxonomy): Bacteria > Actinomycetota > Actinomycetes > Streptosporangiales > Streptosporangiaceae > Nocardiopsis > Nocardiopsis flavescens. The sequence goes on from NZ_FQZK01000021.1 coordinate 1,665, forward strand.
ATCACGATGGTCTGGTGCAGCTCCTTGGCGGAGGAACGCAGGAACTCCAGCACCTCGGTGCCCGAGCGGGAGTCCAGGTTGCCGGTGGGCTCGTCGGCGTAGACCACCTCGGGCGCGTTGAGCAGGGCGCGCGCGACGGCCACGCGCTGCTGCTGGCCGCCGGAGAGCTTGGCGGGCAGGTGGCGCAGCCGCTCGCGCAGGCCGACCACGTCGATGATGCGGTCGAACCGCTCCTTGTCCACCCGGCGCTTGGCGATCTGGGAGGGCAGCAGGATGTTCTGCTCGGCGGTGAGCATCGGCAGCAGGTTGAACGACTGGAAGATGAACCCGATGCGGTCGCGGCGCAGCAGGGTCAGCTCGGCGTCGCGCAGGCCGGTGATCTGCGTGCGGCCCAGGTGGACGCTCCCGGACGTGGGCACGTCCAGCCCGGCCAGGCAGTGCATGAGGGTCGACTTGCCCGAGCCGGAGGGGCCCATGATCGCGGTGAACGCACCGCGGTGGAACTCCACGTCCACTCCGTCGAGGGCGTGGACCCTGGTCTCCCCGGTGTCGTAGACCTTGGTCAGGTCGCGGGCCACCACCACCGGGGGCGGGGCGACCGGGGAGTGGGGGTCGACAGCGGATGCGTTCACGGGAGACGGCTCCAGACGATGGTGCGGGGACGATGGCGCCGGTGCCGCGGTCCGGGACCCGTTCCGTCCCACCGCGCCACCGGTGCCCTCAACGCTAGGTCCGGGGAACGCCCCGGTCCTCGGCCTGGAGGACGGTTCGCGACCTCGTCCAAAGGAAGGAGGCGCGGGGGCCCGGCGACTCCTTCGTCAGGACGCCCCCTCGACTTTCGTCGGGGGTCGGCCGGCGGCGGCGGGCGCCCGAGGCCCCCTCGCACCCGCTCCGACCTGCGAGGGCAACGAAAGGTACAGGGGCGGGGCGAACCGGGCGCCGTGTCGCCGCCCCCGCCGGGCCCGCGGCCGCCCCGCCGTAGACTCCGCACCATGTGGACCTGGGTGAAGGAGTCGGGGAGGGCGCTGGGCTCCCTGGGGCGGCGCAACGGCCGGTGGTGGTGGGAGCGCAGGCTCGACTTCGCCGACTGGTTCTACGCCCTGGGGCCGCTGCCCTTCAGCGGCATGCTCCAGATCTCCGCCGGCGCCTCGGCGGGCGTCGGACTGCTGGGGCCGGTGCCCGTACTGGGCGTGAGCGCGATGGCCTCGGTGAACGCCTTCGCGGCCGTCCTCGCCGCGTTCGTGATCTACGCCGCCCCCGCGCTGTGGGCCGCCGCCGTGGTCCTGCTGCGCCGCACCGACCCCCGGTGGCTGCTGGCCACCGCGCTCGTCCTGCTGCTGCTGTTCGGCAACTTCGTCCCGGCGGCCGTCGCCCTGTACTCCTACGCGGTGTACTTCTCCGACCGGCGCGTCCTGACCGCGTGGCTGGTGGCGCTGAGCCTGGGCATGGCCGCGGCCTACGACATGCCCTTCCTGGGCCACTTCTTCCTGATCATCGGCTTCCTCATCACCCCCACGGTCATGGGGCTGTGGGTCGGCACCCGCCGCCAGCTCATCGACCGCCTCCACGAGCGCGCCGAGCGCCTCGAACGCGAACAGCACCTGCTCGCCGACAACGCCATCACCGCCGAGCGCACCCGCATCGCCCGGGAGATGCACGACGTGGTCGCCCACCGGGTCAGCCTCATGGTCCTGCACGCCGGGGGCCTGGAGGTCTCCTCCGAGGACTCGCGCACCATCGAGACCGCCGGGCTCATCCGCACCACCGGACGCGAGGCCCTGGCGGAGCTGCGCGGCATCCTCGGCGTGCTCCGCGAGGAGGGCGAGGCCGCGCCCACCGCCCCCCAGCCGGTGCTGTCCGACCTGGACCGCCTGGTCCGGGAGTGGCGCACCGCCGGGATGGAGATCGAGCGCACCGACACCGGGGGAGCCGGCCCCGTGCCCGGGCCCGTGCAGCGCACCGTGTACCGCATCGTCCAGGAGGGCCTCACCAACGCCGCCAAGCACGCCCAGGGGGCCCGCGTGAGCGTGCTGCTGCACCACGCGCCGGGGCGCCTGGAGGTGGAGGTCGCCAACGGCCCCGCCCCCGCCCCCGCCGGGGCCGCGGCCCCGGCGCCGGCGCCGCGCAGCGGGTTCGGCCTCACCGGCCTGCGCGAACGCGTCGTCCTGGCGGGCGGGGACCTCAGCGCCGGTGTGTGCCCGGACGGGGGGTGGCGGCTGCGCGCTAGGGTGCCGACCGACACACCCGCCGGCGACGAGGAGGCCGCCCCGTGATCCGTACCGTCCTGATCGACGACGAACAACTGGTCCGGTCGGGGCTGCGGATGATCCTGGACTCCGCACCCGACATCGAGGTGGTGGGGGAGGGCGGCGACGGCGCCGAGGCGGTCCGCCTCGCCGAGGAGCTCGCCCCCGACGTGGTCCTGCTCGACATCCGCATGCCCGGCGTGGACGGCCTGACCGCCGCCGGCCGCCTGGCCGCCCTGCCCCACGCGCCGCGCGTGGTGCTGCTGACCACCTTCGACCTGGACGAGTACGTGCACGGCGCGCTGCGCGCCGGGGCCGTGGGCTTCCTGCTCAAGGACACCCCGCCGCGCGACCTCATCGCCGCGGTGCGCACCGTCCACGAGGGCAACGCCATGCTCTCGCCCAGCGTCACCAAGCGCATGCTGGAGCGCTTCGCCGCCCCGGCGCCGGCCGACTCCGCCGAGGGCCGGGCCGCCGCGGAACGGCGCCTGGAGGCGCTCAGCGAGCGCGAGCGCGCGGTCCTGGTGGCCGTCGCGCAGGGCATGTCCAACGCCGAGGCGGGCCGCGCCCTGGGCATGCGCGAGGCCACCGTCAAGGCGCACGTCAGCCGGATCCTCGCCAAGCTCGGCATGTCCAACCGGGTGCAGGCCGCCATCCTCGCCCACGACGCCGGCTGGGCCTGAGGCGCGGGGGCGGACCGCCTCCGGGTGACCCCGCTCACCCGTGCGGCTCCGCGCATGTCGGAACCCCACAGGAAGCCGGGGAGGAGTCCTGTACCCGGCCGCATTGCGGCGCCCCCCCGCGGTCTCGGTACGCTGCATTGCGATCCCCGAACCCGTCACGTGCCGTGGCCGCCCATGGACGGCCGCGGGTAGAACAGGAGCCTTCTATGTCCCGCTCGGTACTGGTCACCGGCGGCAACCGCGGTATCGGCCTGGCCATCGCCCGTGAACTGGCCGCCGGCGGTGACAGCGTGGCCGTGGCCCACCGGTCCGGCGAGACCCCGGAGGGCTTCCTCGGGGTGCGTTGCGACATCACGGACTCCGCCCAGGTCGACGCCGCCTTCAAGGAGGTCGAGGAGGCGCAGGGACCGGTCGAGGTCCTCGTCGCCAACGCCGGGATCACCAAGGACCAGCTGCTCGCCCTCATGAGCGAGGACGACTTCTCGTCGGTGCTCGACACCAACCTCACCGGCGCCTTCCGCGTCGCCAAGCGGGCCGTGCGCGGCATGATGCGCAAGCGCTCGGGCCGCATCGTCCTCATCTCCTCGGTGGTCGGCCTGCTCGGCTCCGGCGGCCAGGCCAACTACGCCGCCTCCAAGGCCGGGCTGGTCGGCTTCGGCCGCTCCCTCGCCCGCGAGCTGGGATCGCGCAACATCACGGTCAACGTGGTCGCCCCCGGGTTCATCGAGACCGACATGACGGCCGCGCTGACCGAGGACCGCCAGGCCGAGATCAAGAAGAACATCCCCCTGGGCCGCTACGGCACCACGGAGGACATCGCCCGCACGGTGGCCTTCCTCGCCGGCCCCGGCGGCGCCTACATCAGCGGCGCCGTCATCCCCGTCGACGGCGGCATGGGCATGGGCCACTGAGCCGACCCGGCCCACCGCACACCAGAGCAGAGCAGACACAGGACGGACAACCCGACACCATGGGACTTCTCGAAGGTAAGCGCATCCTCGTCACCGGGGTGCTCACCGACTCCTCCATCGCCTTCCACGTCGCCCGCCTGGCACAGGAGCAGGGCGCCACGGTCGTCCTCACCGGCTACGGCCGCCTGAGCTTGGTGGAGCGCATCGCCAAGCGCCTGCCCGAGCCGCCCCCGGTCCTGGAGCTGGACGTCACCGACGACGAGCAGCTGGGCACCCTGGCGGCGCGCGTGGGGGAGCACGTCGACGGCCTGGACGGCATCGTCCACTCCATCGGGTTCACCCCGCAGGACGCCCTGGGCGGCAACTTCCTCAACACGCAGTGGTCGGACGTGGCCACCGCCATGCACACCTCGACGTTCTCGCTGAAGTCGCTGACCACCTCGCTGACCCCGCTCATGAAGAACGGCGGCTCGGTGGTGGCGCTGGACTTCGACAACAGCGTCTCCTACCCGATCTACGACTGGATGGGCGTGGCCAAGTCCGCGCTCACCTCCACCGCCCGCTACCTGGCCCGCTACGTCGGCGACCAGGGCATCCGGGTGAACCTGGTCTCGGCCGGCCCGCTGAGCACCATGGCCGCCCGGAGCATCCCCGGCTTCGGGGAGCTGGCCAAGCACTGGCCCGAGCGCGCCCCGCTGGGCTGGGACGTCAGCGACCCCGAGCCCGCGGCCAAGGCCGTCGTGGCCCTGCTGTCGGACTGGTTCCCGGCCACCACCGGCGAGGTCGTCCACGTCGACGGCGGGTTCCACTCCACCGGCGCCTGAGGGCCCTGCTAGGTTGACGCGGTCGGTCCCCGTCCCGGGGGCCGGCCGCACTCGTTGCAGCGGGAGGGACGCGGGCATGGATCTGGGACTGTCGGGCGCCAGGGTCTTGGTGACGGGGGCCAGCCGGGGGATCGGCCGGGCCATCGCCGGGGTGTTCGCGCAGGAGGGCGCCGGCCTGGCGCTGTGCGCCCGCGACGGGGTCGCCCTGGCCGAGGCGGCGGGTGAGCTGAGCGCCGGGGGCGCCCGGGTGTTCGCCCGCCCGCTGGACGTCCGCGACCACGAGGCGCTGCCCGGCTTCGTGGCGGACGCCGTCGCCGCCCTGGGCGGCCTGGACGTCCTGGTCTCCAACGTCTCCGGCGGCGGCGCGCCCACCCCGGACCAGTGGGAGCGCGCCGTCGACACCGACCTGGTGCCGTTCCTGCGCCTCACCGAGGCGGCCGAACCCCACCTGGAGGCCTCCTCCCGGGGCGGGGCCGCGGTGCTGATCTCCACCACCTCCGCGCTGCACGTCACCCCGCCCGCCGGCGCCCGCGCCTACGGGGCGGTCAAGGCGGCGCTCAACCACCACGCCTCCTCCCTGGCGCACGCCTGGGCGCCGAGGGGGATCCGGGTCAACACCGTCTCGCCGGGGCCGACCGAGTTCCCCGGCGGCGGCTGGGCCCGGCGCCGGGAGAACGACCCCGAGTTCTACGAGGGCATCCGGGCCCGCATCCCCTTCGGGCGGCTGGGCCGCCCCGAGGAGGTGGCCCGGGCCGTCGCCTTCCTGGCCTCACCGGCGGCGTCCTTCGTCACCGGCCAGAACCTCGTGGTGGACGGCGGCTTCCTCGACCGCGTCTGAGCCCCTCCCTCACCGGCCGCGGCGCCGGACGAGGGGCGCCAGGCCGCGTACGGCCAGGACCGCGCCGAGCAGCCCGGCGGCCACCGCCGCCGCGGCGAGGTCGGGGAACCACAGCAGCGTGCTGCGCGGCCCGGCGTAGGCGAGCAGTCCCGCGGCCGCGACGGCGGTGATCCCCCCGGCCGCTCCGAGGACGGTCCGGCCCCGGCCCGGGCGCAGCGCCGCCGCGCCCAGCCCCGCGGCCAGGGCCGTCGCGCCCCATGCCGCGGCCGGGGGGATCCAGGCGGGGGAGGGCTCCGGGACGGCGCCCCCCGCCGACATCCGGGCCAGGTCGAAGGCGACCCCCTGGATCCCGTCGTCGGCGGCGACCGCGTAGGCGTTCTGGAGGACCACCACGGCGCGCTCGCGCCCGGGCAGCAGCACCAGCATCGCGGCGTGCCCGGGGGTGGCGCCGCCGTGGAACACCACGGGCTCGCCCGTGCCGGACAGGGTGGTCCGCCGCCAGCTCAGGCCGTACCTCTGCGGGGAGCCGGGCACCGGGACGGCGCCCTCCCGCATCCCGGCCAGGGCCTCGGCGTCCAGCAGCGGCGGGTCGGGGTCCAGTTGCAGGCGGGCGAAGGCGGCGAGGTCGTTCAGGGTCCCGCCGAGGTAGCCGTAGGCGGCGCCCCCGTCGTCCACCCCGTCGGCGTCGGCGACGGGGAACCCCCACAGGTACCGGTGCCCGGGGGTGAGCCCGGCGGCACGGGCCCCCTCGGCCCCGGTGAACGCGTCGTCCATCCCGGCGGGCTCCAGGACGGCCGTGCGCAGGTGGCCCTCCAGGTCCCCGGTGACCTCCTCGACCACCGCCCCCAGCAGCACGTGGTTGGCGCTGGAGTACTCGTGCCCGCCGGGCTCGGCGGCCCGGACGCCGGCCAGGTGCCGCACCCGCGCGTCGAGGTCCGGCGCGTCGGGCCCGTACCGGTCGGTCACGGCGAACGCGGCGCGCTCGGGGATGCCGGAGGTGTGCGTCATCAGGTCGCGCACGGTCACGTCGCGCCCGGAGAACGCGGGCAGGTGGTCGCCCACCGGTGCGTCGAGGTCGAGCCGCCCCTGCCGTGCCAGGACGACGGCGGCGGTGGCGGCGACCGGCTTGGCCACCGATCCCCACAGGAAGGCGGTGTCGGCGTCCACCGGCTCCCCGGCACCGTCCACCCCGGTGCGGAAGGCGTGCTCGACGCCGTCGGGGCCGACCACGGCGTAGGCCAGTCCGGGGACGCCGACCGCCGCCGCGTGCGCCGCGGCATGGGCGTCCATGGCACCGGTGTCCGGGGCCTCGGCGGGCGGGGCCGGGGACAGGGCGAGAAGCAGGGCGAGGGGGAGGCGCATCGGGGTCCTTTCGATAACCGTATGCGCATATTGTTATAACCATATGCTGATACGGTCAACCCGTGCCACGAACCGCAGACCACGACCGGCGCCGCGCCCAGATCGCCGACGCCGTGTACGACCTCATCGCCGCGGACGGCCTGGCCGCGGTCACCGTCGCCCGCACCGCCGACCGCGCGGGCATGTCCGTCGGCCTCGTCCAGCACTACTTCCCGGCCAAGGACGACATGCTCCTGCACGCCTTCGAGCGCGTCGGCGCCGCCGTCGCCGCCCGCGTCGCCGGACTCGTCGACGAGGGCGCCCGCCACGAGCGGTCCATCGCCGCCATCCTCGGCGCCGCCCTGGCCGAGCACCTGCCCCTGGACGCGCGCCGCCGCGCCGAGTTCCGCGTCACGCGCACCTTCGCCGGGCGGGCCCTGGAGAACCCCCGGCTGGCCGGGGTGGACGCCCGGGCCTCCGCCGCGCTGCGGGACGAGGTCGCCCGCGCGGTCGCCAACGGGTTCGAGTGCGGGGAGGTCGACCCCGCCACCGACCCCGCCCTGGCCGCCGTCCGCCTGGCCGCCGCCACCGAGGGCCTGGCCACGGCCCTGTACCGCGACCCCGAAGAGCGGGACCGCGCCCTGGAGGTCCTGCGCGCCGAGGTCGGCGCGGTCTTCACCGGCGCGTGCGGCCAGTACCGCCGCTGACGGGTGTCAGCGGTCGGTGCCCGCCGGGACCTCTGGCTCTCCGCGGCCCCCGCTGACCTCCGCGGCCGGGACCGCCTCGGCCAGCCGCCGCACGTCCTGCGCCGACAGCACCAGGTCCGCGGCCGCCGCGTTCTCGTCCAGCCGGGAGGCCCGCCGGGTCCCCGGGATGGGCACCGCCCCGTGCGCCGCCACCCATGCCAGCGCCACCTGGGCGAGCGTGGCCCCCTTCTCGCGGGCGATCTCCTCCACCCGCTCCGCCAGGCGCCGGTTGGCGGCGAACGCGTCCGGCCGGAACCGGGGCAGCCCGCGCCGCGCGTCGTCCGGCGCCAGGTCGTCCAGGCTGCGCACCCCGTCGGTCAGCGTGCCCCGCCCCAGCGGGGAGAACGCCACGAACCCGATCTCCAACTCGTCCGTCACCGCCTTCTCCCCGTTGTGCAGCACGTCCGGGGCGAACAGCGAGAACTCCGACTGCACCGCGGCCAGCGGATGCACCGCGTGCGCCCGCCGGATCGTGTCGGCCGCCGCCTCCGACAGCCCGATGTGCAGCACCTTGCCCTCGCGCACCAGCTCCGCCATGGCCCCGACCGACTCCTCGATCGGCACCTTCGGGTCGACCCGGTGGAGGTAGTACAGGTCGATCACGTCGGTGCCCAGGTGCCGCAGCGACCGCTCGCATGCGCGCCGGATGTAGGCGGGCGTGCCGTTGCGGCCGTGCACGGTGCCGTCGTCGTCGGTCTCCGCGGAGGCCTTGGTGGCCAGCACGACCTCCGACCGGCGGTGCCCCAGGGCGCGGGCGATCAGCTTCTCGTTCTCGAAGGGCCCGTAGGCCTCGGCGGTGTCGATGAACGTGACGCCGATGTCCACCGCGTGCCGCAGCGTCGCGACGGACTCCTTCTCGTCGCCCGGCCCGTAGAACGCGCTCATCCCCATGGCGCCCAGCCCGAGGGCCGACACCTTCAGCCCGTCACCCAGCTCCGTCGTCCTCATGGTCCCCCCTGTGCGCCACGACCTCCCGGTACGCGGCGATCTTGTGGTCGATGGCCCGGAGGTGGCGCCTGGTGCGCTCCATCTCCTCGATGACGTGCTCCCGGTGCCGCTCCAGCAGCTCCAACCGCTCGGCCTCGGTGCCCGCGCGGCGGCTCAGCTCCGCCATCACGCGGATCCGCGCGATCGGCATCCCGGTCTGGCGCAGCATCAGCAGCCCCGCGATCCAGGTCAGGTCCGAGCGGCGGTACCGCCGCCGGTGCCCGGAGTCGCGCGGGGCCGGATCCAGGAGCAGGCCCTCGTCCTCGTAGTAGCGCAGTGTCCGGACGCCGATCCCGAAGATCTCGGCGGCGCGCCCGATGGGCACCCCCTCGGGAGGGATCTCCGCGTCGACGTCCGGGAGCAGGATCTCCGTCATGCCGTCCATCCTGCGACCTCCAGTGCGCTGGAGGTCAAATGACGCGCGCCGGGACTCCTCTCACCCGATTCCGACTCGGGCCCGCATCCCCCTCTCCCACCGGGGCGGGCGCCGCCGTTCCCAGCGGACTCCCAGGGAACTCCCGGGAAGGTCCCCGGCCCGTCGTGTTCCGTTCTGCGAGTCGTCGCCGAATCTGGTGAGAGGGGGCACCGACCGTGCCGACCGACACGAGCCCGGCGGCCGACCGCCTCCGGGCTCCGAGCAGGCTGCACGCCTTCGACCGCTACGAGCTCGAATACCTGGTGCCGCGCTCCCGGCCGGCCGACGTGCGCGCCGAACCGGGTGCGCGCATGGGCCGCGACCCCTGCGCCGGGGACGGCGGCCACGCCGTCCGGAGCCTGTACTACGACACCGACCGCCTGCTCCACCACCGTCCCACCCCCGGCCCGGGATCCGGGTCTCGGCCGGTAGGTACCGCAGCGGGGCGAACCCGGTGGGGGAGGGGTCGACACGCCTCGCGGCCCACCCCGCGGGCGTCCTCGTCCGGCTCCAGGCCGCCGTAGTTCGGCGCGGCCCGCCCGGACGGGTACGCCGTCGACCGCTCCTGTCATGCCCGTCGCCGTGCGGCACGCTACGCCGTCCGGGTGAGAGACCGGTGAGAGCACGCCGCGCGGGGTCTGGCACTCTGGAGTCCGGTGTACGGGCACGGTGGCGAGGAGTGGCGGCATGACGGAGCTGGACGCGATCCCGGTGAAGCTGATCGACGGGCGCGAGACGACGTTCGGGGAGTGGTCGGGCAGGGTCCGCCTGGTGGTGAACGTGGCGTCCCGCTGCGGGCTCACCCCCCAGTACGAGGCGCTGGAGGCGTTGCAGAAGACCTACGGGGACCGCGGGTTCACGGTATTGGGCTTCCCCAGCAACCAGTTCCTCCAGGAGTTCGGCGGAGACGACAAGATCGCCGAGTACTGCTCGATGACCTGGGGCGTCACGTTCCCGATGATGAGCAAGGCCAAGGTCAACGGCCGCAGCAGGCACCCGCTCTACACGGAGCTGACCCGTACCCCGGACGCCGAGGGCAACGCGGGCAACGTCAAGTGGAACTTCGAGAAGTTCCTGGTCCTGCCGGACGGCGGGGTGCACCGCTTCCGGCCCGCGACCGTGCCCGACGACCCGGCGATCGTCTCCCTCATCGAGGAGCACCTCCCCCGGGGCTGACCCGGGAGGGACGGCGGGATACGCGGGGAGCGGCGGCCGTGGGGGCGAGCCGCTCCCCGGCGACGCCCCCGCGCGGCCGACGACCGGTGCGGCCCCCGCGCGGCGGAGCGCAGGACGGAGGTCCGGCGTACCGGCGCCGACGCCCCCTCAGCCCTCGCGCAGCAGGGCGACGAGCCGGGTGACGCGGTCGGGGGCCAGGGTCTCGCGCACCCCGGTCTCCAGGCCGCCGCCGGTGGCGTCCACCAGGGACACGTGCCGGGTGGCGCGGGTCAGCACGGTGTAGGCCCGCGGCCGGGACACCGGGACGTCGGGCGGGAACACGCCCACCACGGCGGGCCAGCGACCGCCGTGCGCGGCGCCCACGGTGAGCGCCCATCCCCGGCGCAGCGCCGACGGGTCGGCGACGGTGACCCTCGCCCCGCCGGCCAGCTCCACCTCCGCGCCGCCCTCGACGGGGCCGCGCAGCACGCCGGTGTCGCCCGGGCCGTACCCGTCCCCGGCGGCGACCAGCAGCACCGCGTCACCGGGGTCGAACCCGCCCAGGGCGCCCGGACCGGGGTTGAGCCGCTCCTTGCAGGCGGCGTTGAGCGCGCGGGCCCCGGCGGGACCGTCCTCGCGGGCGGCGACCACGCGCACGTCCCCGGCGGGGATGCCCAGCGCGCGCGGGATGGAGTCGGTCACCAGCTGCACGACGCGGTGGGCCGCCTCCTCGGCCGAGGAGGCCGGGACGCGCACCACCTCGCGGCCCGGGGCGTCCACCTCGGGGACTTCTCCCTCGGACACGGCCAGCGCCAGGACGGCGAGCGGGTCCGCGGCCCCGCCCTCCTGTTCGGGGGAGGCGATCTCGGCGGTGTGGGCGGTGCGGGAGCGGACGATGTCCTCGGCGACCCGGCCGGGCGTGGCCGAGGGGGCCTGCCGGGGGTCGGCCAGCAGCACCAGGTGCGCCCCGTCGGCGCAGGCGGCGGCCAGGGCGGCGGCGTCGGCCGTGCCCACCGCCATCGACTCGCACAGCACCACCAGGCCCGAGGGGATCGGCCCCTCCCGCAGCGCGGCGGCCAGGGAGAGCGCGCGCACCCCGGGGTCGCCCCCGACCGCCGCGGCGAGGTCGGCGGTGACGGCGGCGGCCGTCTGCGCGGTGGGCGCCACCACGGTGAGCCCCACGTCGCTGTCCTCGCCGATCGCGGCCAGGCACAGCAGGGCGCGCGCGGTCTCCGCGGCGTCGCCGGGGCCGTGCCAGAGCACCGTCACCGGGCGCAGGGCGACCGTGACCAGGGCCGCCCGGGTGTGCTCCGAGACGGTGAACCCGCCCCTGTCGCAGGCGGCGTCGACGGTCTCGGAGGCGGTGGCCGAGTCCATGACCGGGTCGTTGGCGGAGATGAGCCGCACCAGGTGCCCGCCCAGCCGCTGCTCGGCCTCGCCGAGGTCGGGCAGGGCGTGGAACCGCTCGGGGTCGGGCAGGTCCGGGACCCCGCCCTCCTCGAAGTCGAAGTCGTCGTCGGAGTCGTCGGTGCTCTCGAACACGGCGGAGGCCCCCGCGGCCACGGCCGCCTCCAGGGCGCGGGCCGGGGCCTGCACGCCCATCCGGCCCACCAGCGAGGCCAGCCTCTTCTCCTCCACCGCGGTGTGCCCGCGCGCGGCGGCGGTGCGCAGCACGTGCGCGGTCAGCGCCGCCAGGCGGCGCGGGTCCTCGGGGTGCGCGCCCTCGCCCAGGGCGCGGCGGGCGCAGTGGTCGGCCTGCTCCACGGTGACCTGCGGCAGGCGCAGCAGCAGCCACGGGTCGGCGGCCAGCCCGGCCGCGGCACCGGGCCCCAGCGCGGCCACGAGCCGCGGTGCCAGGGCGGGCGGTGCCTCCATGCCCTGTAGGACGGCGCTGACCTGTTCGACTGCCTCGGACACCTGGGCCGGTCCCCCTCGATCTCGTGCTCTCGCGGTTCCCCAGGAGCCTATCGAGAGGTGACGACGCCCGGGGCGGCCCCGCGGCGCCCGGGGACGGGGAGCGGTCAGGAGCGGGCGCGGGGGCGGCGGCGCGGGGTCCGGCGCGCGGCCGGGGCCTCGCCGACCACGGTGCGCACCGCGACGCAGGGGTCCAGCTCGGGCGAGGCCTCCTGGATGGCGACCGCGGCGGTGCGGGCGGCGTCGGAGAACAGGGCGCGGGCGCCCTCGTCCAGCCCGGCCAGGACCCGCTCCTCCACGTGGGCCACCCGCGCGGAGAGGTCGGCCAGGACCTCGCGGCCGTGGCCGGTGACGCACACCCGCCGCACCCGGCGGTCGCCCTCGTCCACCCGGCGGCGCACCAGGTCGGCGGCCTCCAGGTCGTCGAGCAGGTAGGTCATCACGCTGCGGTCGATGAGCAGGCGCTCGGCGAGCGCGGCCTGGGTGGGGGCCTCGGCGTCGGCGCAGGCGACGAGCACGTGGTAGCCGCGGCTGCCGTGCGGGACGTCGGACAGCAGCTCCTCCACCCGCTCGTGCCAGCGCTGGAGCACCACCGCCAGCGACCAGCCCAGGTCGGGCGCCGGACCGTCGGCACGCCCCCGCGCGCCCTCGGAACTCGGTGTCGTCATACCCCCGAGGCTACCAGGAATAGGTTTGCCGTACGATGAGTTGCTGAGAACATCGTTTGCTGCACAAACTACTTCACGGATGTCCGGGCCGCGGACCTCCGGCGTCCCTCCGAGGAGACCCAGCACCATGTCCGACTACGGGCACCCGCTCCGGTTCGGCACCTTCATCACGCCCACGGCCGGCGACCCCGAGCGCGCCGTCGCCCTGGCCGAGCTCACCGAGGCCGCGGGGCTGGACCTGGCCACCTACCAGGACCACCCCTACAACCCGGGCTTCCTCGACACCTGGACCCTGCTGACCTGGGTCGCCGCCCGGACCAGCCGCATCTCGGTCTCCGGCAACGTCCTCAACCTGCCGCTGCGCGGACCGGCCATGATCGCCCGCCAGGCGGCCTCGCTGGACCTGCTCTCGAACGGGCGCTTCGAACTCGGCCTGGGCGCCGGCGCCTTCTGGGACGGCATCGCCGCCATGGGCGGGCCCCGGCTGACCCCCGGCCAGAGCGTGGACGCCCTCTCCGAGGCCCTCGACATCATCCGCGCGGTCTGGGACACCGACGCACGCGGAGGAGTCCGCCTCGACGGCGTGCACCACGCCGTCTCGGGCATGAAGCGCGGACCCGCGCCCGCCCACGACATCTCCATCGACCTGGGCGCCTACAAGCCCCGCATGCTCCGCCTCACCGGCGCCAAGGCCGACGGCTGGCTGCCCAGCCTCGGCTACCTCGACGTCGCGGACATGCCCGCCGCCAACCGCGTCATCGACGAGGCCGCGCGGGAGGCCGGCCGCGACCCGCGCCAGGTCCGCCGCATGCTCAACCTGACGGGCGGCGCCCTGCTCCCCGCGGGGCGCGGCTTCCTCCAGGGCCCCGCCGAGCAGTGGGTCGACGACCTGCTGCCGCTGGTCCTGGAGCACGGGTTCAGCACGTTCGTCCTCGCCGCGGACGACCCGCGCACGATCCAGGGGTTCGGCGCCGAGGTCGCCCCGGCCCTGCGCGAGGCCGTCGAGAAGGAGCGCGCCTCGGCGGGGACCGACACCGGACCGGGCCGGCCCGCCGCCGCGCTGGCCGCCCGGCGCCCGGACATCGACTACGACGCCGTCCCGGAGAACCTGCGCGACCGCGCCGTCGAACCCGGCGACCGCTCCTACACGCGGTTCCGCCACGGATACATGCAGAACGGCAGGCCCGGCCTCGTACTGCGCCCGGAGAACGCCGAGCAGGTCGCCGAGGCCCTGGGATACGCCCTCGACCAGGACGTCCCGCTCAACGTGCGCAGCGGCGGCCACGGCATCAGCGGCCGCTCCACCAACGACGGCGGCGTCGTCGTGGACCTGTCCCGGATGAACCGGGTGGAGGTCACCGACCCCGCCGCCCGCCGGGTGCGTCTGGGCGCCGGGGCCCGCTGGGGCGAGGTCGCCACCGTGCTCAACCGCCACGGGCTGGCCGTCAGCTCGGGCGACTACGGCGGCGTCGGCGTGGGCGGCATCGCCACCACCGGGGGCATCGGCTACCTGGGCCGCGCCCACGGCCTGGCCATCGACCACGTCACCGCGATGGAGGTCGTCACCGCCGACGGCCGCGTCCTGCGGGCCGCCGCCGACGAGAACCCCGACCTGTTCTGGGCCGTGCGCGGCGCCGGGGCCAACTTCGGGGTGCTCACGTCGGTGGAGGCCGTCGCGGCCCCGGTCGGCGACGTCGTCGTCGCGCAGTTCGCCTACGACGCCACCAACGCCGCCGCGTTCCTGCGGACGTGGGGCGAGATCACCGAGGCCGCGCCCCGCGAGGTCACGGCGTTCCTGCTCACCGGGCCCGGCCGGGGCGACTCCGGTCCCGTCGCCCGGGCGACGGTGGTCTACGCCGGCGACGACACCGACGCGGCCGTCACCGCGCTGGAGCCCTTCCTCAAGGCGGGGCCCGTCCTGGACCAGAGCGCGCAGCTGGCGCCCTACCCGGCGATCCTGCCGCACGACGACGCGCCCCACCGGGGCGCCGGCGTCCCGGCGAGCCGCTCCGGGCTGGTCACCGGGATCTCGGAGGACACCGCGCGGACGCTGGCGGGCATGCTCGCCTCCGGGGCGACCTACTTCATGCAGCTGCGCCAGGTGGGCGGGGCCGTCAACGACGTCCCCGCGGACGCCACCGCCTACGCGCACCGCCACCAGACCCAGTCCGTGGCGGCGCTGGCCTCCCCGCGCACCGCCGCCCGCCTCGACGAGCACTGGGCGGGGCTCGGGGACGCGATCGACGGCATGTACCTGAGCTTCGACACCCGTACCGGGCCCGAGGTGCTGTCCCTGGCGTTCCCCGAGCCCACCCTGTCCCGGCTGCGCCGGATCAAGGCGGAGTACGACCCGCACCGGGTGTTCGACCAGAACTTCCCGATCGAGCCGGCCGGGGGCTGACCGGCCCGGGTCCGGTCCCCGCGCACGGGCGCCCGTGCGCGGGGACCGGACCCTAGCGCCGCGGCGCCGTCGCGTCGTCCAGCGCGTCGCGGATCTCCGGGGGCAGCTCCACGCCCTCCACGCCCAAAAGCTCCTCCAGCTGCGCCGGGGTGCGCGGTCCCACGACGGCCGCCGCCACCCCCTGCTGGTCGCGGGCCCAGCTCAGCGCCACCGCGAGCGGCGGCACCCCCAGCCCCTCCGCCGCGGTGCACACCGACTCCACCACCCGGCGGCTGCGGTCGTCCAGGTACGGCTCCACGTACGAGGCCATGTGCGGGAACGCCGCACGCGAGTTCGCCGGGATCCCCGTCCGGTACTTGGCGCTGAGCACGCCCCGGCCCAGCGGCGCCCACGCCAGCAGGTGCGCCTGCGCGGCCCCGGCCGCGGGCAGCAGGTCGCGGTCCGCGCCCCGGTTGAGAAGCGAGTACTCGGCCCCCGCGCTCACCAGCGGCACCCGGCCCGGAGACGCCCGCTGCCAGGTCGCCAGCGTCGCGAACTGCCAGGCGTCCAGGTCGCCGGTCCCCACGTAGCGGGCCTTGCCCGCCGCCACCGCCGCCTCCATCGCCGCCAGCGTCTCCTCCGGCGGCGTCGCCGGGTCGAACACGTGCAGCTGCCACAGGTCCACGTAGTCGGTCTGCAGGCGCCGCAGGGAGGAGTCCAGCGATGCCAGCAGGTGGCGGCGCGAGGCGTCCACCGGCCGGTAGCCCTCCGGGGTGTGCCCGCTCTTGGTGGCCACCACCACGTCCTCGCGGCGCACCGCGGAGCCCAGCAGACGGCCCAGGATCCGCTCGCTCTGCCCGCCGGTGTAGATGTCCGCGGTGTCCACGAGGGTGCCCCCCGCGTCCACGAACGCGGTGAGCTGCTGCCCGGCCTCCTCCTCGGAGGTGTCCTTGCCCCAGGTCATCGTGCCGAGGGCGGTGCGGGACACCCAGAGTCCCGATCTGCCCACCTGTCGCTGTTCCATGCGGCGGAGAGTACCGTGTTCATTCGAAGTCGGCCCGCTGTACATCCTCACGGCGTATCCTCGTCGAAGCCCTGACCGGGGACGTTCACCGCGCCGTCCGCGCGGGCCGGAGCGGTTCCGCCCGCTCCCGCCGCCACCCCTCCACGAGGCCCCGGCCCCCGGTTCTCAGGTGGAAAAGCCCCTAGCAGTGCTCCGGTGCCCCCTCGCGCCGGACCGTCATGGAAAGTCCGAAACCGAGTGTCCATCTTCGAGGCGGTCGTCCTCGGCCTCATCCAGGGACTCACCGAGTTCCTGCCCGTGTCCTCCAGCGCCCACCTGCGTGTGTTCGCGGCCTTCTTCCAGTGGCCCGACCCCGGTGCGGCCTTCACCGCCGTCACCCAGATCGGCACCGAACTCGCGGTGGTGGTCTACTTCCGCAAGCGGATCTGGGCCGTCATCTCCACCTGGCTGCGCTCCCTGGTCGACCGCGACCTGCGCGGTGACGTCAACGCCCGCATCGGCTGGTACGTCATCCTGGCCACCATCCCCATCGGCGTTCTGGGCCTGCTCCTGGAAGACCAGATCGACAGCGTCTTCCGCGACCTGCGCCTGATCGCGCTCACCCTCATCGTCTTCGGCCTCATCCTGGGCGCCGTCGACCACTTCGCCCGCCGCGAGCACGAGATGGAGGACCTCACCCTGGGCCGGGGCATCACGTTCGGCCTCTTCCAGACCCTGGCCCTGATCCCGGGCGTCTCCCGCTCGGGCGCCACCATCACCGGCGGCCGCCTGCTGGGCTTCAACCGCCCGGCCGCCGCGGAGTTCGCGTTCCTCATCGCGCTGCCCGCGGTGTTCGCGTCCGGCCTCTACAAGATGCTGGACATCGGCGGCGGCGAGTACGCGGGCTGGGGCGCCACCCTCGTCGGCACCCTCGTGGCGTTCGTGATCGGCTACATCGTCATCGCCTGGCTGATGAAGTTCATCTCCACGCACAGCTTCATGCCGTTCGTGTACTACCGCATCGCGCTCGGCATCCTCATCCTCGTGCTCGTCTTCACCGGCGTGCTCGACCCGGCGGGCGGAGCCGGGGTCGGCTGACCCCCTCCTCCCCGCGCCGCGGGCCCGGACCCCGACGGGGTCCGGGCCCGCCCGTGTCCCCCGTCACCCCGGTGCCCGCGCGGATCTAGAGTGAGGGCATGGCGACACCATCCCAGGACACCCTCCCGCAGGCGGTCACGCTCATCCTCGTCCGGCACGGGATGACCGACGCCACCGGACCCCGGCTGGCCGGCCGCGCACCCGGAATCCACCTCAACGACACCGGCCGGGAGCAGGCCGCGGACCTGGCCCGCAGGCTGGCCGGGCTGCGCCCCGCCGTCCTCCTCTCCAGCCCCCTGGAGCGCTGCCGCGAGACCTCCGACGCGGTCTCGGCGGCCCTGGACGTGCCCGTCACCACCGAGGACCGCCTCATCGAGTGCGACTACGGCTCCTGGACCGGCCGCGAGCTGAAGGACCTGGCCGACGAGCCGCTGTGGCGGGTCGTGCAGGACCACCCCTCCGCCGCCCGCTTCCCCGGCGGCGAGGCCCTGGCCGCCTCCTCCGCCCGCGCCGCCGAGGCCGTCCGCGACTGGAACTCCCGGCTGCTGCTCACCCCCGCCGACACGCCCCCGGTCTACCTGGCGTGCACCCACGGCGACATCATCAAGGCCGTCGTCGCCGACGCGCTGGGCCTGCACCTGGACCTCTTCCAGCGGTTGCGGGTGGACCCCTGCTCGGTCACCTCCATCACCTACACGCGCACCCGCCCCTTCCTCAACGTCCTCAACGACACCGGTCAGGGCGGCGGCCCCGTGCTGCCCACCCCGGCCGAGGCGTCCGGGGACGCCGCCGTGGGCGGCGGCGCGGGCGCCGGGCACAGCGCCTCCGAGATCCTTTAAGGTTCTAGGCATGCCCGTCTTTCAGTTCAATCCGCCGGAGCGCTTCATCGCCGGGACCGTGGGCCAGCCGGGGGAGCGCACCTTCTTCCTCCAAGCGGTGGGGGAGGGCCGCATCACCAGCGTCGCCCTGGAGAAGGCGCAGGTCGAGGCGTTGGCCACCCGTATCGAGGAACTGCTGGAAGAAGTGCACCGGCGCTTCGGCGCTCCTCCGGACGACAGCGCCGTCGCCGAGGACGAGGGCCCGCTGGAGCAGCCCATCGAGCAGGACTTCCGGGTCGGCACCCTGGCCCTGGCCTGGGACGCGGAGGCGTCCCGCGTCATCGTCGAGGCCCAGGAGATCGACGACACCTCGGGGGAGGAGTTCGTCGAGGAGGAGGACGAGCTGGAGGTGTTCGCCGAGGACGGCCCGCCGCACCGCGACGTCCTGCGCGTCTACCTCACCCCCGGCGAGGCCCGCGCCTTCGCCGGCCGCGCGCTGAAGGTGGTCGCCGCGGGGCGGCCGGACTGCCCGCTGTGCGGGCGGCCGCTGGACCCCGCCGGGCACATCTGCGTGCGCCAGAACGGCTACCGGCCCGACCGCCTGGTCTGATCCCGCCTTGACGCACGACGACACCGCGGTCGAGGGCCCCTTCGGCGGCCTCACCCCCGCCGAGGGCCTCGACCTGCTGCGGACCGGCGAGATCACCGTCGAGGGCAGGCTCGCCTCCGCCTCCAACGCCACCCTGTACTGCACCGTCTCCGACGGGGCCCGCTCCGCCACGTGCGTCTACAAGCCGGTGGCGGGGGAGCGGCCGCTGTGGGACTTCCCCGACGGCACCCTGGCCGGGCGCGAGGTCGGGGCGCACGCCGTCTCCGACGCGCTGGGCTGGGAGGTCGTCCCGCCCACGGTCCACCGCGACGGCCCCTTCGGCGAGGGCATGGCCCAGCTGTGGGTGAACGGCGACGCCACCGTGGACCTGGTCGCCCTGTCCCGGGAGGCCGACAACGCCGCCCTGCGCCGCATGGCCGTGTTCGACGCCGTCATCAACAACTCCGACCGCAAGATCGGCCACCTGCTGCCCACCCCGCAGGGGCACCTGTACGGCTGCGACCACGGGGTCGCCTTCGCCGAGGACTACAAGCTCCGCACGGTGCTGTGGCAGTGGCAGGGGCTGCCGCTGCCCGGGGAGGCGCTGGCCGCGCTGGAGCGCCTGCGCGCCCGGCTGGCCGACCCCGGCGACGCCCTGTCCCGGGAGCTGGAGCGGCACCTCACCGGCCCCGAGGTCTACGCGGTGCGGGCCCGCACCGACCTGCTCCTGGAGCACCGCATCCACCCCTACCCGGCCCCGGACTGGCCCGCGGTGCCCTGGCCCCCGGTCTGAGGGGGCCGCCCCCTTCCCGGCCGCCCCGGAACCGTCGATCATCACCGGTGACACGGCGGGACGGGAGGCGGGGGCGCGTGGAGGAGGGCATCCGGGTCCGGGTGGACCCCGGCGGCCGGGCGGTGCTGCGGCTGGGCCGGTGGGGCTACGCGCTGCGCGCCCCGGCGCCCGCCGCCCGGACGGAGCGGGTGTCCGCCGTGCTCGGGACCGTGTCCCTGGCCCTGTTCGTGCTGGGCTGGATCCCCGTCGTCTGGCTCCAGGCCACCGGCGGCCAGGTCACCGGCCCCTACCTGGCGCCCGTCGGCGCCGGACTGGCCGGCCTGCTGCTCACCGGCCTCCTGCTGGGATGGCGGGAGATCGCCGGGGAACTCCTGGGGTACCTGGCGGTGTTCCTGCTCGTCGTCCTGTTCCCGCTCTACTTCCCGCTGCTGGCCGTCCCGGCGGTGCGCCGCCGGCTGGGCGGCGTACCGCCCTCCGGCGGCGACGGCGGGGGAGCCGGGCGCCCGCGGCGGCGCGCCCCCGCGGAGCGGGAGGCGACGTACCTGTACGAGCGCCTGGCCGGCGCCCGGCTGACCGGCACCGGCCGCCGCGCCATCCTGGAGCTGGAGCACCGCGACGGGAGCACGCTCACCTGCACGGCCACCGGGGCCGCCGCCGCGGCACTGCGCGAGGCCGCCCTCGACCGCCTGGAGGGGCTGCTCCCGCCGGGGTCCGGCGCGCCCCCGCGGGTGTGAGGAGTATCGAATACCCGGGAGTAGGAATGGCGTGTCAGGTGTCGCTACCGGCACAATGAACCCGTGAGCAACGACTGGAACTACCTCTTCGACATGGACGGCGTGCTGGTCCGCGAGGAACACCTCGTCCCCGGCGCCGACGCACTCATCGCCGAACTCCGCGAGCGCGGCGTCCCGTTCATGGTGTTGACCAACAACTCCATCTACACCCCGCGCGACCTGCGGGCCCGGTTGCTCAACACGGGACTGGACATCCCGGAGGAGTCCATCTGGACCTCGGCCCTGGCGACCGCGCAGTTCCTCCAGACGCAGCGCCCCAACGGCTCGGCGTACGTGGTCGGCGAGTCCGGCCTGACCACCGCCCTGCACAACGTGGGCTACGTCATGACCGAGCGCGACCCCGACTACGTGGTGCTGGGGGAGACCCGCACCTACAGCTTCGAGGCCATAACCCGGGCGATCCGCCTGGTCCGGCGCGGTGCCCGGTTCATCGCCACCAACCCCGACGAGACCGGCCCCAGCGCCGAGGGGCCGCTGCCCGCCACCGGCGCGGTCGCCGCGCTCATCGAGAAGGCCACCGGCCGCAGCCCCTACTTCGTGGGCAAGCCCAACCCGCTGATGATGCGCTCGGCGCTGCGCCGGATCGGTGCCCACTCCGAGAACACGCTGATGGTCGGCGACCGCATGGACACCGACGTGCTCAGCGGCCTGGAGGCGGGGCTCCAGACGATCCTGGTGCTGTCGGGCATCTCCGACCGGGACACCGCCGACCAGTTCCCCTACCGCCCCACCCGCGTCATCGAGTCGGTCAAGGACCTGGTCGGCGCCACCGCCGACCCGTTCGGCCGGGACGGGGGGTAGGACCCCGGACACGACGGAGGGGCGGCGGACACGGTGTGTCCGCCGCCCCTCGCCGGTGCGCGGTGCGTCAGGCGCTCTGCCGCTGCTTGGCGATCTCCTCGACCTTGGCGGCCTCTTCGCGGCGGCGGGCGCGGAGCACCTCCAGGCGCTCGGCGAGGACCTCTTCCAGGTCCTCCATGCTCCGCCGCTCCAGCAGCATGTCCCAGTGGGTGCGTGTGGGCTTGGCCGCCTTGGGCTCCTCCCCGGAGCCGTCGCGGCGCAGGGCGCGGTCGCCGCAGAACCGGCACTCCCACTCGGCGGGGATCTCGGCCTCGGTCGCGAAGGTGACCGAGAAGCGGTGGCCCCGGGTGCAGTCGTAGGTGACCTCCTGGCGCGGGGCCAGGTCGGTGTTGCGGTCGTTCTCGTAGCTCGTCGCCCCGAGTCGGGTGCCGCGCAGTGCTCGCTCGGCCATCGTGTGGGTGCCTCCCAGGCGCTTGTGCGGTCTCGCGGGGTTGTAACACGCAGGTCCGCGTCAAGATTCCCCGCCCTCCCGGGGGCGAACCGCGCGCGGCCGGGCCCCGCGGGGCTGCCCGGACCGGTGTGACACCGTGCGTGTGACCTGTGGCACTCCTTCCCGCTCTTTTCCGGGCGCACACCCCGGCGCCGGTACGGACTGCGGAAAACCCGGCGGTCACGTTCCGTGGCCGGACGACGCGGCCGGTGCTTTTCTCTTCGCGAGGGGTCTTCCCCGTGTTTCACCATCGATACCGAAAAAAAGAAGAACCGGGCTAAATGTCCGATATAAGTACTTCGTGGTTCTGATGAAGCTCCTTGAGAAGAGCGTTGACAAAATCCAGGAACGCCGTGTCCGGAAGGCGGGTATCGCCTTCGGTGACATCTGGCGCGACCCTGATCTGGCCGCGGGGCTCCCCGCCGTCCGCGCGGGCGATATCGCCGCGGCCCGCGAACTCCTGACCGTCGCCGACCCCCGGCGCGCGGACCTGCGCCTGCACGTGCTCTCCGACGCCTGCGTCCCCCACCTGCCCGCACTGGAGGAGCGCTACGGCGACGACGACCCCCTGCTGCTGCTCCTGGGCGGCACCACCCGTGTCAAGACCGCGTGGGAGGCCAGGGGCGGCGGCTGGGCCTCCGGCGTGGGGAAGGAGCGCTTCCGGCGCTTCTTCGGACTCCTGGAACCGGCGGCCCGCCCCCTGGCGCGCGCCGCCGAACTCGCCCCCGAGGACCCCCGCCCCTGGAACAGCCTCCAGTGGTACGGCCTGGGCATGCAGCTGGGCCGGGAGGCCCTCGACCGCATCTGGCTGGAGCTGTGCGCGCGGGACTCCTGGCACCACGGCGGGCGCTCCTCCCGCCTGCAGGTGCTGTGCCACAAGTGGCAGGGCTCCCACGAGGAGATGTTCGCCTTCGCCCGGGAGAACGCCGCCCGGTCCGCGCCGGGGGACGCCTGCCTGGGCCTGCTGCCCGAGGCCCACAAGGAGCACCTCATGATCCTCATCCGCGACAGCGGCGAGATCGAGACCTACGGGGACGTCAAGGAACTCGTCCGCGGCTACTTCGCCGACCCCGGCATCCACGGCGAACTGGCCGACGCCGCCGACCGGTGGCTGTCCGGGGACACGGCCTCCGACCCCGAGTCCGCGGGCGTCGCCCACGCCTTCGGCGCCGCCTTCCACCACGGGGGAGACCTGGACAGGGCCACGCGCGTCCTGGCCCGCGCCGGGCGCACGATCCCCCCGGGCGCCCTGTGGGAGCACGTGTCGCCCTCTCCCGGGTCCGACCTCCTCGCCGCCCTGGGCCGCTGCGGCCTGCTCCACCGCCCCTCCGGCTGACCCCCGCCCGCCCCGCGGCGCTCCGACCGGCTCCCGCCGCCGGTCGGCCCCGCCCCGGCGGCGCGTCCCGCACGGAACGTCGTCATCGCAGTTCACCAGCGCTTTTCCGGCATTGGGCAATGGCTCCTCCGTCCTCTGTGCGGCGTTCGATCGCCAAGGCGTTCATTCGCCTGTTCGCGGTGGTCCAATACCGTTTGTGTGAATCTAGTGATACGTTGACTCGCTGTGCGCTGAAAAGTGCGTGTTGTGGAATGACATCCCCTTCTCGTATTCGCTGTGCACCCCGATCCCACCCCCTTCGGTCCCTCTCCGGCCGCCGCCGGTGTGACCAGGGGAAATGTCGCAGTCGGACGTGAGACATGACAACCACCACCCCCCGGGGCGCGGTCTCCCCGCCGCGCTCCGCCCCCCGCTGGTCGTACCTCCCGCCGGTGCTGCTCCTGCTGTGGGCCGGCTGCCTCCTGGCCTTCCCCGGGGCCCGCGAGCCCTGGGCGCTGGGCGCGGCGATCGCCGGTCTCGTCCTGCTCGCCCCGTCGGCCCTGCTGCTGGACCGGCGCGACCGCGACGCCCGCGCCCTGCGCGCCGAGCTGGACGAGCTGCACGCCAGCACCGAGTCCCTGGCCCGGGACCACCTCCCGCGCCTGGTCGAGTGGCTGCGCGAGGGGGACTCGGCCGAGACCGCGCTGCACCGCATCCCCCTGCCCCGCGACAGCGCCCGTGTGACCGTCGTGCGCGCCGTGGCCTCCGAGATCGCCTCCGCCGAGCGCCGCCGCTCCGCCGCCATGGCCGCCTGCGCCACCGCCGCGGGCCGGATGCAGGCGCTCACCACCGCCATGCTGGCCGACCTGCGCCGCATGCAGGAGCGCTACGGCGACGGGGACGCCGACTCCGGCATCCTCGGCGACCTCATGCACCTGGACCACAGCACGGCCCGGTCCGGCCGCATCGCCGACAGCATCGCCATCCTCACCGGGGCCCGCTCCGGCCGCCGGTGGAGCCGCGCCATCGGGATCGAGAGCATCCTGCGCGGCGCCATGGCCCGCATCGGCGCCTACCGCCGGGTGCGCCTGCACAACGTGCCGCGCCAGGCCATCGCCGGGTTCGCCGCCGAGGGCGTCATCCACGCCCTGGCCGAGCTGCTCGACAACGCGGCCAAGTTCTCCCCGCCCACCTCCGAGGTCCACGTCCACGTGGAGGAGGTCCAGGCCGGGATCGCCGTCATGATCGAGGACAGCGGCCTGGTGATGGGGGAGGAGGCGCTGCGCCGCGCCCGCGAGGCCGTCTCCGGCGACGCCGACATCACGACCATCTCCGGGAGCCGCCTCGGCCTGTCCGTCGTCGGCCGCATCGCCCGCCGCTACGACCTGTCCGTGTCCTTCCGGTCCTCCTCCCGCGGCGGCACCGCCGCGGTCCTGCTGCTCCCGAACAAGATCGTCAAACCCCTGCCCGCGGCGCCCGCTCCCGCCGCGGGAGGGGGACCGGCGGCCGGCGCCGTCCCCGCACCGGCGGCACCCGCACCGGCCGGGCCCGAGCCGACCCTCCCGCAGGACGGCGCCGCCGACACCGGCGGCCTGCCCCAGCGCCGCCGGGGCAAGACCCTCGCGGCCGTACAGCAGCAGACCGCCGCCCCCGAGCCCGCCGGGGGGAGCGGCCCGGCCACCTCGCCCCGTGGCTTCGGCGCGTTCCGCGCGGCGGTGCGCGGCCAGGACCAGAACGGAACCCCGAAGGACGCATGATGGACCTCGAACACTCGACCTGGCTCCTCGAAGGCCTCCTGGAGCGCACGCCCGGAACCCGGCACGCCCTCGTGCTCTCCCGCGACGGCCTCAAGCTGTGCCACACCCCCGGACTCAAGGCCGACAGCGCCGACCACCTCGCCGCGATCGCCGCCGGGGTGCAGAGCCTGGCCCACAGCGCCTCCATCGAGTTCGGCGACGGCGCGGGGGGCGTCCGCCAGGCCATGGCCGAGTTCTACGGCGGACTGCTGTTCATCGTCGAGGCCGGCGCCGGCGCCCACCTGGCGGTCATCACCTCGCCCGAGGCCGACCCGGGACTGGTCGGTCACAACATGAACGAGCTGGTCGAACAGCTGGGCGAGCACCTGTCCACGCCGCCCCGGGCCGCCACCGGCACCGCATGAGCCGCTCGCACCGCGACGAGAGCCCCGACCGCCTCTACGTCATCACCTCCGGGCGCAGCGGCGGGGCCGACGAGGCCCTGGACGCGGTGGCACTCGTCGTCGCCGAGAGCGACCCCGCCCCCGGCATGCAGTCCGAGCACGCCGCCATCCTGCGGCTGTGCCGGGGCCCCATGGCGGTGGTGGAGGTCTCGGCCCACCTGGGCCTGCCCCTGGCGGTCACCCGCATCCTGCTCACCGACCTCCTGGACGGCGGCAGGATCACGGCGCGCCACCCCCGGCCCGCCCCCTCGCCCGCCCACCCCCTCGCCTCCCCGGACGTGTTGGAGAAGGTCCTCGTTGCACTCCACAACCTCTGAAACCCCCACGGCGGACCCGCCCCCGTCCCTGCCCCCCACCGTGGACCAGGCCCTGAAGATCGCCGTCGTCGGCGGTTTCGGGGTCGGCAAGACCACCCTGGTGCGCGCGGTCAGCGAGATCCGCCCCCTCAACACCGAGGAGACGATGACCCGGGCCGGGACCGACGTCGACGACCTGAACGGGGTCGAGGACAAGAACACCACCACCGTCGCCTTCGACTTCGGCCGCATCACCCTGGACTCCACCTCGGTCCTGTACCTGTTCGGCGCCCCCGGCCAGCAGCGCTTCTGGTTCCTGTGGGACCGCCTGTTCAGCGGCTCCCTGGGCGCGGTCGTCCTGGTCGACACCCGCCGCCTGGGCGACTCCTTCTTCGCCATCGACCGGCTGGAGGCCCAGGGCACCCCCTTCGTCGTCGCCCACAACGACTTCGGCGCGGCCGAGCACAGCCTGGACGACATCCGCGCGGCCCTGGACCTGGACCCGGCGGTCCCCCTGGTGCGCTGCGACGCCCGCGACCGGGACTCGGCCAAGGGGGTCCTCATCGCCCTGATCGAACACATCCGAACCCTGATCGCCGAGGCCCGCAGATGAGCACCGAACCGGTCCCCCTCCACGGACCCCACGCGGGTTCGGGCGGCGCGGAGTTCTACGACCGCATGCGGGCCGAGCGCGGCCCCGTCTTCCCGGTAGTCCTGGAGGGCGGCGTCCCCGCCTGGCTGGTCATCGGCTACCGCGAACTCCAGGAGGCGCTCACCCGCCCCGACGTGTTCGCCCGCGACTCCCGCCGCTGGAACCGCTGGGACCTCATTCCCCCGGACTGGCCCCTGCTGCCCCTGGTGATGCCGATGCCCACGGTGCTCAACACCGAGGGGGAGGAGCACCGACGCCACTCCGCGGCGATCACCGAGGCCCTGTCCGCCGTCGACCTGCACGAGCTGCGCACCGTCACCGCCCGCTTCGCCGACCGCCTCATCGACGGGTTCTGCGCCTCGGGCTCGGCCGACCTGCGCGCCCTCTTCGCGTTCCGCCTGCCCGCCCTGGTCCTGGCCTGGGCGTACGGGCTGGAGGAGGAGCACGGGGACACCCTGGCCACCGTCATGACCACCATGCTCGACGGCGGGCCGGACTCCATGGCCGCCCAGGGCACCCTCCTGGCGGAGATGACCGCCCTGGTGGCCGCGCGCCGCGCCGCCCCGGGGCCGGACGTGATCTCCCGCCTGATCGCCCACCCGGCGGCCTTCACCGACGAGGAGCTGGTCCCCGAGCTCATCGTGGTGCTGGGCGGCGGCCACCAGCCGACCGGCGAGTGGATCGGCAACGCCCTGCGGCTGATGCTCACCGACGACCGCTTCGGCGCGTCCCTGGCCGGCTCGCGCCTGAGCGTCTCCGAGGCCCTCAACGAGGTGCTGTGGGAGGACACCCCCACCCAGATCTACGCGGGCCGGTACGCCGCCCACGACGTGGAGCTGGGCGGACACCGGATCGCCACCGGGGACCTGGTCCTGCTCGGCCTGGCCGGGGCCAACCGCGACCCGGCCCTGCACCGCGCCTCCGCCGGGGGCCACGCCAACCGCGCCCACCTGTCGTTCTCCCACGGCGACCACCGCTGCCCCCACGCGGCCCAGGAGATGGCCGAGGTCATCGCCGTCACCGCCGTCGAGGTCCTCCTGGACCGCCTGCCCGACCTCGAACTCGCCGTCCCCGCCGAGGAGCTGCGCTGGCGCCCCTCGCCGTGGATGCGCGGCGTCACGTCCCTGCCCGTCGTCTTCTCCTCCGTCCCCCCGCTCCGATCCCCCTTCCCCTGAGCCGGAGCACCCTTCCCGCTGTCACGGTGCCCCGCCCCGTCCGCACGTTGAGAAGGAGCCCCCCATGCCCTGCCCCGTGTCCCACGGCACCCCCGCGACCGTGGTCCTGGACCCCTACGTCACCGACCTGCGCGCCGAGCGCGAGACCCTCTACGCCGCGGGCCCCCTGACCCGGGTCGAGCTGCCCGGCGGGGTGACCGCCTGGGCGGTCACCCACCACGCCGAGGCCCGAGCCCTGCTCACCGACCCCCGCCTGGTCAAGGACATCGCCCACTGGGCGGACTACCAGGAGGGCCGCATCCCCGCGACCTGGCCCCTGCTGAGCACCATCCCCCCGACCCCCACCAACCTCCTGGGCACCGACGGCGACGAGCACAGGCGGCTGCGCCTGCTCACCGCCAAGGCGTTCTCCGCCCGGCGCGTCGAGCGCCTGCGCCCGCGCGTGGAGGAGATCACCGCCGGACTCCTGGACGCCCTGGAGCCCCGCGCCGGTGAGCCGCTCGACCTCAAGAACGAGTTCGCGTTCAAGCTCCCCATGAACGTCATCGGCGAGCTGTACGGCGTCCCGGACGCCGAGCACGGGCTGCTGCGCGACCTCTACGTGAAGTTCTTCAGCTCGGTCACCGGCCCCGAGGAGTTCCTGGAGACCTACGCGACGCTGGAGAAGTACTACGACGACCTGCTCGCCGCCAAGCGGGCCGCACCGGGGGACGACCTCACCACCGAGCTGCTCGCCGTCGACGACAACGGCGACTCCCTCAGCGACCTGGAGGTGCGCGGCACCCTCCAGGTGGTCGTCGCCGCCGGGCACGAGACCACCGTCAACCTGCTGTGCAACGCGGTGCGCGCCCTGCTCGCCCACCCCGACCGGTTCGCGTCGGTCAGGAAGGGCGAGGTCGACTGGGACGCCGTGGTGG
Organism: Nocardiopsis flavescens; assembly: GCF_900141985.1. Lineage (GTDB taxonomy): Bacteria > Actinomycetota > Actinomycetes > Streptosporangiales > Streptosporangiaceae > Nocardiopsis > Nocardiopsis flavescens. The sequence goes on from NZ_FQZK01000021.1 coordinate 29,714, forward strand.
AGGAGGTGCTGCGCTTCGACCCGCCCACCTCCAATTTCCTCTTCCGGTTCGCCACCGAGGACGTCGAGGTCGGCGGCGCGACCGTGGGGAGGGGCGAGGCCCTCATGGTCTCCTACGGGGCGATCAGCCGCGACCGCGCCGAGCACGGCGAGGAGCCGCACCCCGACACCTTCGATCCCGCCCGGACCCGGGGCCGCCACATCTCCTTCGGGTACGGGCCGCACGTGTGCCCCGGCGCTCCGCTGGCCCGCATGGAGGCCCGGATCGCGCTGCCGATGCTCTTCGAGCGGTTCCCCGACCTGCGCCTGGCCGTCCCCGACGGGGAGCTGGGCAACCACCCCTCGGTGGTCGTGAACAGCCTCAGGGAACTCCCCGTGCTGCTGCGCCCCTGAGCACCGGGGCGGGCCGCCTCCCCGGGGCCCGCCCGGCGCCTCCCCACCCCCCCCCAAAAAAAACACGACATGTACATAAGAGGTGTCCGGTGGACACGACGACCCCGGTCCGGCTCTACGATCCCGAGTTCAACACCGACCCCCGAGGCTTCTACCGCAGGATGCGTGCCGGGCACGGGCCCGTGGTGCCCGTCCTCATGGACGGCGACGTCCCCGCCTGGCTGGTGATCGGCTACCGCGAACTGCACGGGGTGCTCAGCGACTCCGACACGTTCGCCCGCCACCCCGGCCGGTGGAACGCCTGGGACAGGGTGCCCGAGAACTGGCCCCTGCTCCCCATGCTCGCCCCGCTGCCCAACGTCCTGTGCTCGGAGGGCGACGAGCACCGGCGGCGCACCCGCGCCATCAACGACGCCGTCAACGGCGCCGACCCCCATGAGCTGCGCACCCTCGTCACCCGCGTCGCCGACCGGCTCATCGACGGGTTCTGCGGCCGGGGCGCGGCCGACCTGCGCGCCGAGTACGCCGAACGCGTCCCCGCGCTGGTGCTGTGCCGGATGTTCGGCCTGGACGACACGACCGGCGCCGCCGTCACCTCCGACATGAACGCGCTGTTCAACGCCGGTCCCGACGCCATCGACGCGCACCGGCGCATGGTCGGGGTCTTCACGCGGCTCATCACCTCCCGGCGGGCCGCCCCCGGCCCCGACATCGTGTCGCGGATGATCTCCCACGCGGCGGGCTACACCGACGACGACCTCAACGCCGACCTCATCGCGGTCCTGGCCGGGGGCCACCAGACCACCGGCGAGTGGGTGGGCAACGCGCTGCGGCTGATGCTCACCGACGAGCGGTTCGGATCGTCGCTGTTCGGCGCCCGCAGCAGCGCCCGCGAGGCCCTGGTCGAGGTGCTGTGGGAGGACTCGCCGTCCCAGATGAACGCGGGCCGGTTCGCCTCCCGCGACGTCGAGCTGGGCGGCCGGATGATCCGCCAGGGCGACCTGCTGCTCCTGGGCTACGCCGCCGCCAACCAGGACCCCGGGCTGCGGTCGCAGGACGAGGGACCCGGCCGGGCCGCCAACCACGCCCACCTCTCCTTCTCCCACGGCGAGCACAGCTGCCCGCACGCCGCCCGGGGGCTCGCCGAGACGATGGCGGTCACCGCGATCGAGGTCCTCCTCGACCGGCTGCCCGACATCGAGCTCTCCGTCCCCGCCGACGAGGTCCGCTGGCGGCCCTCCCCCTGGGTCCGGGGCGTGATCGCGCTCCCGGTCTCCTTCACCCCCGCGACCCCGCAAGGAGACCTCTGATGTCCTGCCCCTTCCACGCGTCCGACGGGGTCCCCCTCGTCCACGCGGTGCCCGACGACGTCCAGGCCGACCGCGAGCGCCTGTACCGGGAGGGCCCGGTCACCCGGGTGGAGCTGCCCGGCGGCGTGCGCGCCTGGGCGACCACCCACCACGAGGTGAGCAAGGAGACCCTCAACGACCCCCGGTTCGTCAAGAGCGTCGACCACTGGGCCGACTACCAGGAGGGGCGGGTCCCCCGGGGCTGGCCGCTCCTGGGCACCGTCCCCCTCGACAACACCAACATGCTCGCCCTGGACGGCGCCCCCCACCGGCGGCTGCGCCGGCTCACCGCCGGCCCCTTCTCCGCGCGCCGGGTGGAGCGGCTGCGGCCGCGCATCGAGCGCATCACCGAGCGGGCGCTGGACCGGTTGGAAGCTAGGGCGTCCGAACCGCTGGACCTGAAGGCGGAGTTCGCGTTCCGGGTGCCGATGGCCGTCATCGGCGAGCTGTACGGGGTGTCCGAGGCCGAGTACGAGCACCTGGGCGAGCTGTACGCCGACCTGTTCTCCGGGACCACGGAGGAGGGCGAGCACCTCCGGATCTACCACACCCTGTTCCAGTACTTCGGAGAGCTGGTCGCCCGCAAGCGGGCCACCATCGACGAGCACGACGACTTCACCGCCGACCTCATCCGCGCGGGCGAGGGCGGGGACGGCCTCGGGGACGCGGAGATCACCCTCACCCTGCTGACCGTGGTCGCCGCGGGCCACGAGACCACCGTCAACCTGCTCGTCAACGCGGTGCGGGCGCTGCTGCGCCACCCCGTGCAGCGGGAGCGGCTGCGCAGGGGCGAGGTCTCCTGGGACGCGGTGGTGGAGGAGACCCTGCGCTACGACCCGCCCAACAACCTCATGATGTTCCGGTTCGCCACCGAGGACGTCGAGGTCGGGGGTCGGACCATCGCCAGGGGCGAGGCACTGCTCACCCACTACGGTGCCGCCTCGCGCGACCGTGCCGAGTTCGGCGGGGACCCGGAGGTGTTCGACCCCGACCGCGGGCGGGGGCGGCACATCACCTTCGGGTACGGCCCGCACATCTGCCCGGGCGCCCCGCTGTCGCGGCTGGAGGCACAGGTCGTCCTGCCGATGCTGTTCGAGCGCTTCCCCGACCTGAGGGCGGCGGTGCCGGACGAGGAGCTGGTCGTGGCCTCGGCCCTGTCGGTCAACAGCCTCAGGGAGTTCCCGGTGGTCCTGCGCCCGTAGCGGCTCTGCCCGGGGGCCGGTGACGCGTCGGCCCCCGGGGAAACCCTTGCCTGGACAAAAGCCACTTTTTGCGACAAACGGCCATACGATCCCCGCAGGTCACCGGTGGGGAGGGGCGGGCATGGTCGTGACGAGGTGCTGCGCGCTCGCGCTGGCCGCCGTCCTCGCGGGCTGCGGCGGTTCGGAGACCGCCGTCCCGGCCGGGGACCGCGTGCCGCGGGCCACCGATGCCCCGGCCGCCCCGCCCAGCCCGGCACCGAGCCCGCCGCCCACCCCCGCGCCGAGCCCGCCGCCCGCGCCCCCGGAGCGGTCCTCCCCGGACGACCCGCCCCCGCGGACCGCCGAACCCACCGGGGAGCCCGGGGGCGGGCCCGACCGGGAGACGGTCACCGGCTACCTGGAGGCCCTGGCCGCCACCGACGACCCCGACCGCATGCGCGAGGGCCTCACCCTGGCGGCGGACGGTTCCGCCGCCCACGGCCTGCTGCTGCACGCCTCCTCCGTGGCCCAGGCACGCAAGGACGGCGACGAGGTCCCCGCGGTCGTGGGGCTCACCCCGACCGGCGACGGCGCCGAGCTGTGCCCGGCGGCGGGCAACGACCCCGACTGCGGTGAGTACACCGGCTTCACCGGCCGGGACGGGCTCGTGTCGGGCCTGCACGTCGACGGCTCCGACCCCGGGCCCTCCCTCATCGTCGGCGACGGCGTCACCGCGGACTCCGAGGGGGCCGGCGCGACCCTGGTCACCGCCTACCGCTCCGTGGTCGACCACACCCTGGTGGTGACGGTGGAGTTCAGCGCCGTCGACGACGTCTCCCTGGACCTGGACGGCGCGGTCTACCGTGGCGCCGACGGGGCCGAACAGCCCGCCGAGGACACCGCGGGCCGCCGGGAGGTCACCGCCGGGACGGCCGGCCACGCCGTCTTCCACTTCCCCGGCGCGCTGCCGGGCGGCGAACTCGCGGTGGGCGGCTGCCTCGCCGAGTGCTCGGCCCTGGTCGACCTCGCGCTCCCCGTCGGCTGAGCGGCCTCCGGGGCGCCTGGCCCGGGCGCACGCCCCCGGCCAGGTACGGCCCGGCGGGGGCGGGCGCCCCGCACGCGGTGCCGCCCGCGGAGGACCCGGACCGCGCCGCCGCCCCGGCGGGCCGATCCGGACCTGCGTTCCCGAGCGGATACCGAGGGTGATGAGCCGTTCCCGGGGGCGTGGCGGTGGTCACACCGGGGGGCTCGGGCCTGGTCTCCCTTGCGGGGAGGGACACCGCGTCTCCGCGGCATGCTTAGAATCCGGCCATGGAGACCCCCGCCCCCCTCACTTCCCCCGCCTCCGTGCTCACCGAGCGTCACCGGATCGGTGACGGCGTGAGCCTGGGAGACGGGGTCCTGCTCTACCGGGCGTCCGACCCCGCCTCGCGGGCGGAGGTCCTGATCGAGGTCGAGGCGGTCCCCCGCCACCTGGAGGGGGCCCGGACCGAGCGCGCGGACCTGATCGCCGACATCGACCACCCGGCCCTGGTCGAGCGCCTCGGCCTCACCGTGGAGGACGGCCGCGCGTTCACGGTGACCGGTCCGGTGGACGCGGACCCCCTGGCGCACATCCTCGGCGAGCGCTTCCGCGAGCGGGTGTCCAAACGCGAGGCACTGGACATCGCCGACACCCTCCTGTCCGCGCTGGAGGAGTACCACGAGCGCGGCCTCGTCCACGGGGCGGTGGGGCCGGACACGGTCCTGCTGGCCGACGACGGGTCCGTCCTGCTGGTCCCCGTCACCGCCGAGCCCGGTCCCGGGGCCGACCCCCGCGACGACGTACGGGCGGTGGGATCGCTGCTCCACCGGATGATCACGGGGATGGCGAACGGTTCCGACGGCGGGGACCCGGCGGACCTGGACGGTGAGTTCGCGCTGCTGGTCGCCCAGGGCACCGCCGCCGACCCGGCGCACCGCCCGCGCAACGCCTCGCACTACCGGGTCCTGGTCACCAGGGCCAGGGACCGGCTGCCGGCCCCCGCGCCCCGGCACGCCGCCTCCGAGCCCGCGGCCTCCCGGGCCGGGGCCCCGGAGCGGCGGGAGGAGCCGGACGGACCCGGGCGCGGGGGCGTGCGCCGCCCCCTGCTGTGGGGCGCGCTCTGCGCCGCCCTGCTGCTCGCGGCCCTGGCCGCGTGGGCCCTCCTCGCCGGCGGCGGGGAGGAGGCGGGCGGGTCCGCCGGGGCCACCATGCCCGACCTGGTGGGCCTGACACCGGAGGAGGCCACCGGACGGCTCGACGCCCTGGAGGTATCCCTGGAGATCTCCTACGACCAGGTCCGGGACGACGACGTGGAGCCGGGCCTGGTCGCCGCCACCGACCCCGCGCCCGGCTCCGGCCTGGGCGGCGGCGACGCGGTGACCCTCTCGGTCTCCACCGGGCCCTCCGACCTCGTGGTGCCCGACCTGGTGGGCGAACCCGAGGCACAGGCCAGGCGGACCCTGCTGGACCTGGGGTTCACGGAGGTCGCCACGGTCCAGGAGCCCTCCGAGGAGCACTCCTCGGGCACGGTCCTGTCCACCGACCCCGGAGCGGGGGAGTCGGTGCCCCACGACACGCCGCTGACGCTCACCGTCAGCGAGGGGGTCGCCCTCCCCGACCTCGTCGGCATGGCGGAGGAGGAGGCCCTCGCGGCCCTGGCCGACCTGGGCCTGCTCGCGGAGACGGCCCGGGAGGATTCGCGCCGCCCCGCGGGGGAGGTGCTCGCCCAGGACCCGGCGGCGGGCGCCGTCGTGGAGCCCGCGAGCACCGTGCTGGTGACCGTGTCCTCCGGGCAGGACGAGGAGCCCGAGGCGCAGGCCCCGCCGGAGGAGGGCCCGCGGTCCGACGGCGGGCGCGGGGAGGACCCCCGGGAGGAGAGGCCCCCCGGCCCCGGGGACGACGCCTCGGCGCCGGGAACGGGGGAGCCCGAGCCCTGCGCGGGCGGCGCCTGGTCGGAGGGGACCGCCTACCCGGAGGGATCGCGCGTGGTCCACAACGGCCGCGAGTACGAGGCGGTGTGGTGGAACAGCGACATCTCCCCGGAGGAGACCGCGGAGTGGGGCCCCTGGCGCGACGTCGGCGGCTGCTGAACGCCGCGCGGCGAACGTGAACATGGTCATGTGAACCGAAAGGCGGCCCGGGTGTCCCCCGCCCCGGGCCGCCCGGGCCCGCCGCCGGGAGGTCCGTGACCAGCGCTTGCGCGGAACTCCCTCCGCCGGGAGTTCCGCGCAAGCGCTGGGAGCGCCGGGACTCCGGTGTTGAAATGTCCGATTCCGTGGTCTTGAATGGTGCCTCATCCGGTGGGTCCCGAGCCGCGCACCCGGCGACGACCATCCGCCGCGCGCTGCCGGACCCCTCTCCGCGGACCCGCGCACCACAGCGGTCCCAGCCCAAGGAATCATCGATGCCGGCTCCCCTGCCCCCGCCGCCCTCCCCTGCCCTGAAGGGCGCCTCCGCCAGCGCGGCCGCCCTGCTGGCCCTCGCCCTCTGCGCCCCCGGAACCGCCGCCGCCGACACCACGACCGACCCCCTGGAGGGGAACCGCGGCTTCCTGGTCGTGGTGGAGGGCGACGCCACCCTCGCCGGCAACGAGTCGGAGGGGCCCGTCGCCGTCGGAGGCGACCTGTCCTTCGGGGCCTACAACGTGGCCGCCCACACCCCCGGCTCCTACGTCGCCCCGGGCGACGAGCACCCCTCCGCGCTGGTCGTCAACGGATCCGTCGACCTCGGCTCCAGCTCCGGCGACCTCAAGGTCCTCCAGAGCGGCCTGGTCAAGGTCGGAGAGCCCGGGGGGAGCGAGATCAGCACCACGGACGCCAACGGCGCTGAGGTCGCCACGGTCATCGCCGCCCCCGGCGCCCGGGAGGCCGCCCCCAGGATCTCCCTGACCACGCGCCAGAGCCGGGACTCGGTCGTCGCCGAGGCCTTCGACGTGGCCGCGCTGTTCCCCGCCCACCGGCAGCGCTCCGCAGGCATGGCCGCCTGCGACACCACCGTGGAACCGCTGCGCACCGGCGGCGGGGGAGCGGCCGTACCGCCCTTCGGCAGCGGGGCGAACGTGACCCTGCCCCTGGAGGAGGGCGCCAACGTCTGGAACGTCGACGCCCGCGACCTGGCCGACCTGGAGGTCATCACCTTCGAGGACGCCCCCTCCGCGCAGGCCCCCCTGCTGGTCAACGTGGACACCTCCGGCGTCGACGGCGACTTCGCCTGGCGCACCCCCAACATGGCGGGTATCGGCCTGGCCCAGGCGCGCCACATCCTCTTCAACTTCCCGGGCGCCTCGGCGGTCACCTTCACCGAGGACAGCCGCACCCTGGAGGGGACGGTCTACGCCCCCGACGCCCGCGTGCGCTGGCTCTCCCCCTCCAACATCGAGGGCGCCGTCGTCGCCGCGTCCTTCGAGCACGGCTCCCCGGAGGAGGGGATCACCGGCAACGGCGAACTCCACAACGGCGACTTCCGCGGCGAGCTGCCGCTCTGCGGTGGCGGCGGCGAGGAGCCCGGGACCCCGGAGGGCCCCGAGCCGACCCCCGGCACGGAGGAGCCCGGTGAGCCGGAGCAGGAGCCGACCCCGGGCGGGAAGCCCGAGGAGGAGGCCCCCGCCTCCGGGGCCCCCGACGCGGAGTCCCCGGCCCCCGTCGACGCCTCCGAGGGAGCGCTGCCGGTGACCGGTGCCAACGTCGCCCTGCTGGTCGCCGGGGCCCTCGCCGCCGTCGCGGCCGGTACCGCCGCGGTCGTCGCGGCCCGGCGCCGCAGGGCCTGAGCACCCGAGGGGTCCCCGGGTCATCCACGGACGGCCCGGGGACCGCACGGCGCGGCCGGGTGCGCCGCCCTACCGGGCGCGCCGCACCCGGCCCTCGTCCCACACCGGCTCGTCGGACTCGTAGACGTCTCCGCCCGCGCCGAACACCAGGAACCGGTCGAAGCCCCGGGCGAACCAGCGGTCGTGCGTGACCGCGAGGATCGTCCCCTCGTAGGCGTCCAGCGCCGCCTCCAGCGCCTCCGCCGACACCACGTCCAGGTTGTCGGTCGGCTCGTCCAGCAGCAGCATCGTCGTCCCCGACAGCTCCAGCAGCAGGATCTGGAACCGCGCCTGCTGCCCGCCCGACAGCGTGTCGAACGTCTGCTCCGCCGCCCGCGCCAGCTCGTAGCGGTCCAGCGCCCGGCCCGCCTCGTCGCGCGGCAGTCCCCGCCGGGCGCCCTCGCCCCGGTGCAGGACGTCCAGCAGCGTCCGCCCGGCGAACTCCGGGTGCTCGTGCGTCTGAGCGAACCACCCCGGCAGCACCCGGGCCCCCAGCCGCGCCCGCCCGCCGTGCGGCACCGGCGGGACCCTGCCCCGCTCCTCCGCGGACAGCGGTGTCCCCTCCGGATCCGAGCCGCCCCCGGCGAGCAGCCGCAGGAAGTGCGACTTGCCCGACCCGTTGGACCCCAGCACCGCGACCCGCTCCCCGTAGTGGACCTCCAGGTCGAACGGGCGCATCAGCCCGGTCAGCTCCAGGCCGGTGCAGACCAGGGCGCGCTTGCCGGTGCGCCCCCCGCGCAGCCGCATCCGCAGGCTCTGGTCGCGGGGCAGCTTCTCCGGCGGCCCCGCGTCCTCGAACCGGCGCAGCCGGGTCTGCGCCGACTGGTACCGCGACGCCATGTCGGAGTTGTACGCGGCCTTCTGCTTGTACATCGACACCAGCGCCTTGAGCTTGGCGTGCTCGTCGTCCCAGCGCCTGCGCAGCTCGTCCAGCCGGGCGAACCGCTCCCGCCGCGCCTCGTGGTAGGTGCCGAACGCGCCGGTGTGCGTCCACGCCGTGTTCCCGGCCGCCCCCAGCTCCAGGGTGACGATCCGGTCGGGGACCCGGCTCAGCAGCTCCCGGTCGTGGGAGACCAGCAGCACCGTCTTGGGGGTCGCCAGCAGCGCCTCCTCCAGCCACCGCTTGCCGGGCACGTCCAGGTAGTTGTCGGGCTCGTCCAGCAACAGGAGCGGGGCCGGGCCCCGCAGCAGGGCCTCCAGCACCAGCCGCTTCTGCTCGCCGCCCGACAGGGTGCGCACCTCGCGCCACCGGCACCGCTCGTAGGGGACGCCCAGCGCCGCCGTGCAGCACCGGTCCCACACCACCTCGGCCTCGTAGCCCCCGGCGTCCCCGTAGCGGGAGATGGCCCCGGCGTAGCGCATCTGCGTCTTCTCGCCGTCGTCGACCATCATCGCGGCCTCGGCCGCCTCCAGGTCCGCGTGCGCTTCGCGCACCGCGGACGGTGACACCGACACCAGGAGTTCGTGCACGGTGGTCTCGTCGCGCACGTGCCCGACGAACTGGTCCATCACGGCCAGGGCGCCGTCCAGGGTGACCGCGCCCGACCCGGGGCGCGTCAGCCCGCGGATGATCCGCAGCAGCGTGCTCTTGCCCGCGCCGTTCGCGCCGATGAGGGCCGTGGTGGAGCCGTCACCGACCCGGAAGGACACCTCGTCCAGCAGCACCCGGCCGTCCGGCAGGGTGAGGGCGACCCGGTTGACGTCGATGTGGGCCACGGCCGCACTCCACCCGGGGATCGGCGACAGGGCCCGGCGCACGGCCCGGACCGCGCACCTTCCCGCAGGCTGCCACGGCCCCGAACGGCCGGGCAAACGGTTTTCGGCCCCGCCCGGGGCCTTGTCCACAGGCTCCGGGCGCGTGGCCCGTCCGGGGCCCGGGAGTGCTGTCCGCGAGCTCCGCCCGCCGGGCGCGGAGCGTGTCCGGCTGCGTCGAATCCGCAGGCGGCCCCGGGGCGGGGGCCGTTGTCCACAGGCTCCGCCCGCCGGGCGCGGAGCGGCCCCGGCCGCTGCCATAATTGCCAGAGCCCGCGGGCCGGACGGGGGAGACGCACGGCCGCGCGGGCCGGTCCGCCGTGCGCACGCTGCGGCGCACCGTCGGCACAGGCGACACACGGGAACGGGGAACCACGGGTGGCCGAGCGCAGCGCTCTCGACCTGGACGCGCTCACGATCAGCGATCGCTTCCAGCTCTTCAACTTCACCCGCCGCGACGACCACGTCACCTACCTGTGGATCCTGCGCGCCCTGGAGCGGCTGCGCGAGGTCCACCGGGTCCAGGCGGGCGCCGAGGACCTGGCCGCCACCCTGCGCGAACTCGCCGCCGCCCACGACGGTGTGCCCGCCCTGGACGCCGCCGACCTGCGCTACCGCCTCGACGAGCTGTACGCCGACCGGGTCGTCCACCGCTTCGACGACGCCTCCCGCGCCGGCAACCTCGCCCGCTACCGCAACCGCCAGTCCGTCTACCAGTTCAGCGAACTCGGCTACCGGGCCTACCGCGCGGTCGAGGGCGTCCTCAGCGCCCGCAGCGAGGACGTCAACCTGTCCCGCCTGGTCTTCTCCGACGTCCTGGAGGACCTGCGGGCCCTGGCCGACGCCAACCGCGCCGGCCGCGCCGAGCACGTCTACCGGCGGCTGTCGCGCCTGGACTCGGTGATGGAGGACATGGGCCGCCGCTCCGCCCAGTTCCACGTGACCCTCGGCGAGATCCTGCGCTCCACCGACGCCTCCCCGGACACCTTCCTCAAGTACAAGAACGCCCTCCTGGTCCACATGACCGAGTTCATGGCCGAACTCGACCGCTACCAGCCCCGCCTGGAGCGTGCCGTGCGCGAGGTGGAGGAGACCGGCCTGACCACGCTGCTGGCCCGCGCCGCCGACACCGACGAGCGCCTCTTCATGGACCGGGACGAGCGCCTCGACGACTGGCGGCGCCGCTGGTCGGCGCTGCGCGGCTGGTTCACCACCGAGGGCGGCGCCCCCGCCCGCGCCGCCGAACTCCACGCCGCCACCCGCTCGGCGACCTCCGGGGTCATCGCGCTGCTGCGCCAGCTCACCGAGGCCAGGCGCGGCGGGGTCAACCGCTCCACGCAGCTGCGCCACCTGGCGCAGTGGGTGTTCGACACCCCCCACGACGGCGCCGCGCACGCCCTCATGGGGGCCGCCTTCAACGTCCGCTCCGCGCGCCACCTGGGCGTCGCCCACGAGGACGACGAGCAGATCTCCCCGAACGCCACCTGGTGGGACGCCCCCGGAGTGGAGGTGTCGGTGACGCTGTTCCGCAGCGGCAAGGCGCCCACCGCCGGGGTGCCCAAACCGGTGCGCCGCAACCCGAACGCCCGCGCCGAGATACGCCGCCGCCAGGTGGCCGACCGCGCCGCCGACCGCCAGGCCGCCGCCCGCTTGGCTGAGGAGGGCGCCCACGACCGGGTCCTCGACGAGGTCGACACCCGCGTGCTGCTGCGCCTGATCACCCGCGCCCTGGAGTCGCGCGCCGTCGTCGCCGGGCTGCTGTCCTCGGCCACCGGCACCGACGAGGGCACCCTGGTCCGCCTGGTCCCCAGCGACACCGGAAGCACCGTCCGCACCACCCGCGGCCTGCTCCACCTGCCCGGAATGCGGCTGGAGCTCGCCCCCCGCGCCCGCCTCCGTGGAGCCGCCCGATGAACCGCGCGCCCTCGCGTCCCCGCCACCCCGGCACCCCGGTCGTTCCCGGCGGGGCGCCACGGGTGCCCGCCCGCGCCGTGCCGACGCCCGTGCGGCGGCCGTGTGCCGCCCGAGGTGCGGCCGTCCGCCCCGGCACACCGCCCCTCCGCGTCCCGGCACACCCGGGGGAGGGGCCGTGAGCCGACGACGCCGTCCCGCGCAGCGGATCGACCCCGCCGACCTCGGCTCCTACCAGCAGGCGATGCGCCGGGTCCTCACCTGCGACCTCATCACCCGGTCCCGTCCCCGCCCCGGTGTGCTCGCCCACGTCCTGCGCTGGGCCGACGAACTCTCCGAGGACCTGCGCGACCTGTTCGGCCACACCCTCATCGCCACCACCGAACACGTCCGCCTGGTCCGCGCCCCCGACCTCCTGGACCCCACCCAGCGCCAGGTCTTCGCCCGCGGCGGCCGACCCTTCGACCGCCGCCGCCTGGCCTACCTGTGCCTGCTGCTCGCCTCCTTCCAGCGCTCCCAGGTCGAGGTGAGCCTCGCCGACCTCATCCGCCACTTCGCCCCCTCCGCCAACTCCATCGACGGCCTGGGGTACGACCCCACCGACGGCACCCACAAGGCCGCCCTCGTGGACGTCTGCTCCTGGCTCGTCGAGCACGGCGCCCTGCACGTCTCCGACGGCTCCCTGGAGGCGTGGGCCGGCGGCACCGGCCAGGCGGACGCCCTCTTCGACATCGACCACGAGGTGTGCGAGGTGCTGTTCCGCCCCGCCCGCCCCGTCCAGCACGTCACCGGCGTCACCGGCCTGCTCGTCCACCACCCCGCCGAGCCCACCCGCGAACAGACCGCCCGCCGCGCCCGCCGCCTCCTCGCCGAGCACCCCGTCGTCCACTACGCCGACGTCACCCCCGACGTCGCCGACGCCCTGCGCACCCCCGGCGTCGCCGAGGAGGTCGCCCACCTCACCGGCCTGACCGTCGAGCGCCGGGCCGAGGGCGTCCTGCTCGCCGACTCCGGCGGCCTGTTCACCGACCGCCCCTTCCCCGGCCGCGGCAGCGCCGTCAACCGCACCGCCGGGCTCCTGCTGGCCAAGATCGCCGACCGCATGGAGACCGCCCGGGCGGCCCTCACCCACCTGCCGCTGCCCCCGGCCCCGGACGCCCATGCCGACCTCGTCGCCGGCATCGACTCCGCCCTGCCCCGCGAGGGCGTCGTCGACGCCCTGGCCTGGACCGTCCCCGCCGACGCCGCCGCGGCCCCCGAACCCGCCACCGCGCCCCTCATCGAGCAGGGCCGGCTGGAGGCCATGGTCGACGACCTGTTCGCCGAGTTCGGCGCCGCCTCCTTCACCGCCGCCTGGCAGCGCGACCCCCGCGGGCTGCTCGACGCCGCCCTCGAACTTCTCACGGACCTGCTCCTGCTGCGCCCCGTCCCCGGCGGCGTCCTCGTCCTGCCCGCCGCCCTGCGCTACCGCAACATCCAGGGCGCGCTGCCCCAGCGCCCCGACACCGGCATGCTGCCCCTGGGCCTCGAACCGGAAGGAACCTGATGTCCCACGACCGCTTCAAGCCCACCCGGGCCGGGGTGATCAACCTCTGGGACTACCGCGACGAGGAGTTCACCTTCGCCGACGGCCGCCTCGTCCTGCGCGGCCACAACGGCTCCGGCAAGACCAAGGCGCTGGAGGTGCTGTTCCCGTTCATCCTGGACGGCCACACCGACCCGCGCCGCCTGGACCCCTTCAGCGGCCAGAACCGCACCATGAAGTCCAACCTGCTCTACCAGGGACAGGACGCCGAGTACGGGTTCGTGTGGACGGAGTTCGCCCGACCGGGCGAGGGTCCGCGTCCCGAGACCGTCACCCTCGTCATCGGCCTGCGCGCCCAGCAGCACCGGGACGGTGTCGCCACCTCCTTCTTCGTCACCGACAAGCGCCTGGGCGTCGACTTCGGCCTGCTGGCCACCGACAACCGGCCCCTCACCGAGCGCCAGCTCAAGGCCGCGCTGGGCGAGGGCTCCCACCACGCCTCCGCCACCGACTACCGGGCGGCCGTCGACGCCCGCCTGTTCGGCCTGGGCGGGCGCTACGTCCAGCTCCTCGACCTGCTGCTGGCCCTGCGCCGCCCGCTGCTGGCCAAGGACCTGGACCCCGAGAAGGTCTCCGACACCCTCACCGCCGGGCTCAGCCCCGTCGACGAGGGGCTCATCGACCAGGCCGCCCGCGACTTCGCCAACCTCTCCGCCGTCCAGCGCCGCTTCGACGACGCCACCGCCTCCCACACCGCGGTGGAGGACTTCACCACCTCCTACACCTCCTACCTCACCGCGCACGCCCGCCACCGCTCCTCCGGCGTCGCGGCCTCCCTGGCCCGCGCCGAGGAGTACATCTCCGCCCTCGCCGGGCACGCCGCCGCGCTGGCCGAGGCCACCGCCGAGGGGGAGCGCCTGGCCGCCGAGGTCGGCCGGGTCGGCAAGGAGGCCGACGAACTGGAGGCGGTCCGCCGGGGCCTGTCCGAGAGCGAGGCGCTGCGCGACGCCCGGGCCCTGGAGGTCGAGCTGCGGCACAGCGACGACCGGGACCGCGAACTCGCCGAGACCGCGCGCCGCCTGGACCGCCAGAAGGAGGAGGCCACCCGCCTGGGGGAGGAGGCCGACGGGGTCGCCCGGCACCTGGAACAGCGCCGCTCCGTCATCGCGGACCTGCTCGCCGAACTGGAGGAGTCCGCCGACCTCGCCGGGGTCACCGGAGACGGCGAGGGCCCCGCCGACAGCGACCCCGAGACCGCCCGCGCGCGGGCCGCCGCCCGTACCGCCGACCTCGACGAGGTCCGCGCGCACCTGTCCGACCTGCACCGGGTCGAGGCCGAACGCGGCCGCGCCGAGGCCGAGGCCGCCCGCGCCCTGACCTCCCTGACCGGGGCCGAGGAGGCGTGCGCCGGCGCCGAGTCCGAGCTGGACTCCGCCCGCACCGGCGTCGCCGAGGCGCTCGCGGACTGGTCCCGGCGCTGGGCACAGGGCCCGGGAGCGGTCTGCGACCGGGTGTCCCCGCCCGCGCTCGACACCGCCCTGGACACCTGCGGCCAGCCCGGCGCGCCCACACTCGCGGAGGTCTTCACCGACCTCACCGACCCGGCGCGCACCGACGCCATCCGCCACGAGCACCGCCTGGCCGGCGACCGCGAGCGGATCACCGGCGACCTGGCGGCCGTGCGCGCCGAACGCGCCGAGATCGCCGCCGAACGCGACGACGCCCCGCCCGCCGACCGGGCCCGCACCGCCTCCCGCGAGGGACGGCCCGGCGCCCCGCTGTGGCGTCTGGTCCGGTTCGCCGACGGCCTGGACCCGGCCCGCGCCGCCGGGATCGAGGGCGCCCTGGACGCCGCCGGCCTGCTCACCGCCTGGGTCCACCCGGACGCCGGGGCGGCCGGAGCCGCGCTCGCCGCCGGGGACGCCGACGCCTACTTGGCCCCCGCCCCGCGCGGGAGCGCCCCCGCCGGGCCGACCCTGGCCGACGTCCTGGTCGCCGAGGAGCAGGACCACGTCCCCGCGGAGGTGATCGACCGCCTCCTCGCCTCGATCGCCCTGGCCGACGCCCCGGGCCCGGTCGACACCGTCCGGGCCGTCCCGGAGACCGCGAACACCGCCCGGGAGGTCCCGGCCGCCTATCCCTCCGTTCTTTCCGTCCACGGCGGCGCGCCTGCGTACGGCGGGGCGCCGACCACCGCCGACGGAGTTCCCGCCGTCCCGGCCGACCCCGGCACCGGTGCCGGGGTCGCCGCCCCGGGTGCGCCCCTCGCCCCCGGAGCCGCGTCCTCCCCGCCCGCCACGCGGATCACCACCGGCGGGCACTTCTCCCTCGGTGTACTGGTGGGGGCCGGACCCAAGCCCGCCCCCGAGTTCATCGGCGCCACCAACCGCGCCGCCCGCCGCCGCGAGCGCCTCGCCGACCTCGACGCCCGCATCGCGGCGTGCACCACCGAGCTCGCCGACCTGGAGGAGCGCCTCGCCGCCGCGGCCGACCGGGTCAAGGCGTTCGCGCTGGCCCGCACCGACCTGCCCGACACCGCGCCCGTCGCCCGCGCCCTCAAGACGGTCGAGCACCACGCCACGCTCGTGGCCGGGGCCCGCACCGCCCGTGAGCACGCCCGCCTGCGCCTGGACTCCGCCACCGCCGACGTCGACGCCCACCGCACCCGGCTGCGCGCGGCCGCCGCCGAGCGCTCCCTGCCCACCGCCCCGGCCGACCTCGACGCGGTGGCCGCGGCCCTGGACGCGTTCCGCGCGGCCCACCGCGCCCTGCTCCAGACCCGCACCGACGTCGAGCGCGCCGAACACGACCTCGCCGAGCGCACCGCCACCATCGAGCGCCTCACCCTGGCCCACGCCGCCGACACCCGGGCCCACGAGGAGCGCGCCGCCGAGCACGCCGAGACCGTGAAGCGGCTCCAGGTCCGCCAGGAGAGCGTCGACGCACCCGCCCGGGAGACCATCGACCGGCTGCGGCGCACCGAGGGGGACCTCGCCCACGCCCGCTCCGTCCTCGCCGACCTGCGCCAACGCGCCACCGCCGCCCGCGACGGCGTCGTCCGTGCCGAATCGGGGATCGAGAACGGCCGCTCCTCCCTCCTCCTCTCCCTGGAGGGCGTGTTCGAGCACTGCGCGGGCCTGGCCCCGCTCACCCGACCCGGCACCCGCACCCTGCTGGGCGTCGACGGCGACCGCGCCTGGCCCGCCCCGGCCCTGTGGCCCGGCGCCGAGGAGGCCGCCGACCGGGTGACCGCGGCGGTCACCGGCGGCACCGCCCCCGCGAAGGCCCTGCGCTCGGTCCTGCCGCCGGGCGCCGCCGACACCCTGGACGCCTTCACCGCCGCCGTCGGCACCGCACCCGTCACCGAGTCCGCCCTCAAGACCGCGGGCACCCGCATGTCCGAGGCCCTGCGCGTGTTCACCGACGCGCTCGCCGCCACCGCCGACGGCCACCAGGTGGACCACGAGGCCGACCCGAGCGGCCTCGTGGTCGTCCACGTCAACGACGAGGCCGGGCGCAACCCCCTCCCGGCCTTCGCGCGCCTGGTCGCCGAACGCGTCGAGGAACAGGACGCCCTGCTCCGCCGCGAGGAGCGCGGCGTCCTGGAGGACGAACTCCTCTCCGCCCTCGCCCAGCAGATCCACGAGCGCGTCCGCACCGCCCGGGACCTGGTCCGCAGCATGGACTCCGACACCCGCTCGCGCCCGATGACCTCCGGCACCCGGATCGGCATCCGCTGGACCCGCGCCGACCACCTCACCGACCGCCGCCGCACCGTCGCCGACCTGCTGCGCCGCGACTCCGTCGGCCTGGGTCAGGGCGGCCTGTCCGAACTGCGCGGCCTGCTGCGCGAACTGATCCGCGAGTACCACGCCGCCCATCCCCGCGCCACCTACAAGCAGGTCCTGGCCGCGGTCCTGGACTACCGCGAGTGGTACCGGTTCGAGCTGCGCAAGGCCGTCCCCGGCCAGGACGAGGTCCGCCTCACCAAGGCCAAGCACGAGGAGATGTCCGGCGGCGAGAAGTCCGCCGCCATCCACCTGCCCCTGTTCGCCGCCGCCAACGCCCTGTACTCCTCCGCCCGCGCCACCTGCCCGCGCCTGATCGCCCTGGACGAGGCGTTCGCCGGCATCGACGACCGCTACAAGCCCGAGCTGATGGGCCTCACCGTCACCTTCGACCTCGACGTGTTCATGACCGGGCACGACCTGTGGGTGCACTACGACAGCGTCCCCATGGCCTCCCACTACGACATGCACCACGACAAGGCGTCCCACACCGTCTCCGCCATGTTCATGCTGTGGGACGGCGCCCAGGTCGTCGACGCCGACGCCGGGTTCTCCGGCAACGACGCCCTGTCCTCCCACCTGCTCGGCATCACGCCCAGCCGGTTCGTCCCGCTGGCCACCGAGGGGACCCTCCCGGTCGACCTCGCCGATACCGCCGAAGCCGACTGACCCGGGAGGCCCCGTGCCCGAGCATCCGCTGAACCGTCCCGCCTACGCCCGCCTGCTGGCCTCCGCCCGGCGGGTCGTGGAACTCCATAACGGCGAGGTCGAGGGCGGCGCCAGTGTGCCCGGCCCCACCGAGGCCGAGCGCAACGCGATCCAGGGCCTGCTCGGCACCGCCTACTCCCCGGGCGCGCGCACCCTCCGCGTACCCCTGGCGAAACTCGACGCCGCCCTGCGCCGCTCCCGCAACGAAGGGCTCGTGGACGTGCTGGAGGCCGTTGGGCCGCCCCTGCGCCGACGCCGCGACGAGGAGCGGGAGAGGGAGAGGCTCCGCGAGGAGGTCCTCGCCCCCGCCCTGAACAGCCCGCTGACCGCCCACGACTGGTACCGCGACTGGCTGGGGCGGACCGCCAAGGGCACCGTCACGTGGCTCACCAACGAAAAGAAGACCCAACGCCTGGCCCGGGCCGTGCGCATCCTGGAACACGTCACCGCCGACGACCCACCGCGCCTGACCCGCCAGGACCTGGCAGCCCGGACCGCCGGGGACACCAAGGCCCTGGAGCCCCGGACCCCGCTCGCCACCCTCGTCCTGGGGGCGCTGGCCGAACGCACCGGCCTGCCCCGGTCCGACAGTGCCGAGGCCGCCCGCGCCCTCTGGGAGGCCCACGGCGTCATCAACGACGACCTGTCCAGCCGGGTCCTGGTCCTGGGCCTGCCCGCCGCCGGGGCCGGACTGGGGGAGTGGCTCACCGGCGCCGCCGCGCTCGGTGTCCCGTTCCAGGTCACTCTCCACCAGCTCGTCACCTTGCCGATCACGGTGACCGCCCCGGTCGTGTCCGTCTGCGAGAACCCCGCGGTCCTGCGCACCGCCGCCGAACGGCTCGGCGCGGCCTGCCCCCCGCTGCTGTGCACCGAGGGCTGGCCCGCCGCGGCCTTCCACCGCCTGGCCTCCGCGATCCGTGCGAACGGGGGGCGGCTCCGCTACCACGGCGACTTCGACGCCGCCGGGGTGGCGATGACGCGGTACGCGATCGCCCGCCACGCGGCCGAACCCTGGCGCATGACCGCCGCCGACTACACGTCCCGCGTCGACGATTCCTTCCCGGAGCTGTCCGGGGCCGCCGCCCTCGGACCCACCCCCTGGGACCCCGGACTCGCCGAGGCCATGGCCCGGCACGGGCGCGCCGTCCACGAGGAGTCCGTGATCGACGACCTGCTGCGAGACCTGGCGGGCGGCCCGGTCCCGGTTTTGCCCGGTCCGGAGGATGCGCGGCCGTCCGGCCGGGCATGACTCCCTGAGCGCGAAGCACAGGGAGGGCGGCATGGACGGCAACCCACCTCCGCAGGAGGACTCCGGGCGCGGGCCCCGCTGGGCACCGCCTCCGCCCGTGCCGCCCTCGGCCCCCGGCCCGGGCTGGAGCATCCCGCCCCAGGGCGGCCCCCGCGTCCCGCCGCGGCCGGCGGGGTCCGCCCCGGCACCGGACCCGTACCGGCGGCCCGCCCGGGGCGTCTCCCCGTGGCTCACCCTCGCCGTCGGCCTGTTGGCCGGAGCCCTCCTGGGAGCGGTCGCCACCCTGCTGCTCACCTCGGTCGACCTGCGCGGGCGCCCCTTCGACACCGCCCTGGAGACCTGCGGCCTCACCGACCACCCCTCGGCCGAGGTCGGCGACGAGGGCCGCTCGGTGTTCCTCCAGCACCGGGGGGCCACCGACACCGCGGGTCTGGGCGACGACGAGCTCGACTGCGTCCTCCGGGAACTCGGCGCCCCCGACAGCCTGTTCGTCGAGATGGGCCAGACCCGTGCCCTGGACGGACGCCGGAGCCTGGAATGGGACGGCATCGAGGCGACCTGGAGCTTCCACCCCGACGACGGAATCGACACCCAGCTGGTCGCCCGTTGAGGCACGGGGTCTACCCTGGCCGGGCGGTGTCGACCCCGCGGGGCGGCAACCGCCCGGGCCGGACGTCCCGCCCGCCCCGGGGAACTCCACGGGAAAGCCACGCATGAACCTCATCAAGAACATCGCCGACTTCACGGGCCGGTGGTTCGCGGTCCTGGTGCTGGGCGGAGCCGTGCTCGGGCTCGCGCTGCCCGCGGCCACGGCGCACATCACCCCGTACATCTCGCTGCTGCTCGCCGTGATCATGTTCGGCATGGGCCTCACCATGCGCCCGGCCGACTTCGCGATCGTCGCCCGCCACCCCAAGGCGGTCCTGCTGGGCGTGCTGGCGCAGTACACGGTCATGCCCCTGCTGGGCTGGGGCATCGCCCACCTGCTCGGCCTGCCGCCGCTGCTCACCGTCGGCATGATCCTGGTCGGCGCCTCGCCCGGCGGCACGGCCTCCAACGTGATCGTCTACCTGGCCCGCGGGGACGTCGCCCTGTCGGTGGCGATGACCTCCATCTCCACCGTGCTCGCCCCGCTCCTGACGCCCCTCCTCGTGCTGGGCCTGGCCGGGTCCACCCTGCCGGTGGCCGCGGGCGACCTGTTCCTGTCGATCCTGCAGATCGTCCTGGGCCCCGTCGTGGCGGGCCTGCTCCTGCGCATGGCCGCCCCCGCGCTGGTCGAACGCCTGCTGCCCGCGATGCCGCTGGTCTCGGTGACCGGCATCGTCATCGTGGTCGCCGGGATCGTCGGAGCCAACGCCGGCGCCGTCCTGGGCACCGGCCTGCTGGTGGCGCTCGCCGTGGTCCTGCACAACGGCCTGGGCCTGGGCCTGGGCTACCTGGTCGGCACCCTGGGCCGCCTGCCCGACAGCGCCCGCCGCGCCGTCAGCGTGGAGGTGGGGATGCAGAACTCCGGCCTGGCGGTCGCCCTGGCCACCGCCCACTTCTCCCCGCTCGCCGCCCTGCCGGGCGCCCTGTTCTCGGTCTGGCACAACCTGTCCGGCTCGGCGCTGGCCACCTACTGGGCCCGCCGCGCCCCGAAGGACGAGCCCGCCCCGACACCCTGACCGAAAACGAGTACCCGGGCACGACCGAACCCACACCCGTAGCGGCGGTCCACAAACGGACACCTCCGTGAGGGTGATCGGCCCGCGCCGGAGAGCGATGCTTGGCAGGCTGTGACCATGGCTCGCATCATCTCCGGCCTCCTCGCCCTGTCCCTGACCACGACCGGCGCCCACCTCCCTCCCGTCCCGCCCCCGCCGCCCGCCCCGGCGGTCCCGGCGGCCCCCTCCGTCCTCGTTCCGGCCCTGCGCGCGCACGGCCGCCGCCGCAGGCGCGTCCCCCGCCCCCGCTGTCACTTCGACTGACGCCGGACCGCCCGGAGCAGCGCCTCCCAGGCCAGGCCGCCGCCCACGGCGACCGCGCCCACCGCGAAAAGCCCGCCCAAGCCGAAGCAGAACAGGCCCATGAACACCAGCAGGAGCAGCGAGGTCCCGGCCCCGCTGCCGAACCCGGCGTCCTCGTAGACGCGGTCGGCCGTGGTCGTCGTCAGCCAGGTGTCCTCCCCGGGCACCCACCGCACGTCGGCGACCCGGCCCGGCTCGCACCCCCGCGAGGACCGCACCTGCACCCCCTCCCGCACGGCCCCGCCGTCGGACTCGAAGGTCCCGAAACAGATCCTGGTGGTGCTCCGGGAGTGGCGCACCTCCTCATGGGTCACCGTCACCCGCCCGGCCTCCCCGGACCACCCGTAGGCGGCCCCGAGCGCCCGCAGCTCGTGCCCGGCCAGCTGCACCCCGACCGCCAGGAAGAAGTACGCCACCGCGGCGGCGACCGCGGCCATCACCAGCCGCCACACCGGATACTCGATCCCCGTGGCCCGCCCCCCGGCGCCCTCCGCCGGCTCCGGCCGCCCGGACGCCGCCGCGCGCCGCCGCGTGCCCCACCGCTTCCACCCGCCCATGCGGTCACCTCCGCCGTACTCCGATCCCCGCGCCGCGGCCCCGGTTCCGGTCCGGGCCCCGCCCCTCCGACGAAGACGACGCCCCCTCCCGCGGGCGGGCAGGGCGGGCCGACCGCGGTCGGGACCGGCGGGCCGGATGGAAAGGCCGCTCACCCGCCACCGGGCAGGCGGCTTTCCGGAGGGGCCCGTTCCGCTGTGTCGGCAGGGGTGGGCGGATCGGCTCCGGTGAGCTTTGAAGAAGTACCCCAGAAGGACCGACGGCCGGTGGGAATCGGCTCGGTTCGACCCTCCCTGTCGGTTTGGACGCAACATCTCGGTGGACACCGGCCGCCTTACGGGGAGGCCGTGACCGGCTCGCCGTTTCCCTGTGTGACGCACCTTCCGGAGCGTCCTTGTGCACCTGACCTCGGAGCCGGGCTCGGGAGCGGCCTCCGGAGCGGAAGGGGAACCCGGGAAGCGGCGTCCTGGCCCCAGGCGAACCGCCGAGTCGGATCGTTCATGAAGAAACTGGATTGTTAACCCGATTCACAGGGTTCTGTGTATTCTGGTTTCAGTTGAGAACGCCAAGTCTCCCACTTACAGGGACGGCGATCGCCTGCCCCGGGTTTACCCGGACGGAGGTCCGCCGTGTGCAGAAACCCGTTCCTGTGCGTGAGGTGCTCGACTCCGAGTCGCTATTCGCCGTTCGGTCCGGTGAATACCCGACACGGGTGACGGCGGTGTGACGGGCCGTACCCGCAACCCTCAGGGCCGCGGTCCGTGATGAGAGAACCGCCGGAAGAAGTGCGGGGAGCGCCCTCGGGCAGGCGGGCTCCCCGCCCAGGGAATCGAGGAGGACATCGGTATGGAATTCGCGGAGAAGGTCGCGGCACTCAGCTCCAAGGCACAGAAGCAGCGTGACCTGACCCAGACCGAGGAGGCTGCGAAGAACGCCTTCGTGATGCCTTTCATCGCCACGGTCCTGGGCTACGACATCTTCGACCCGCGCGAGGTCGTTCCCGAGTTCACCGCGGACATCGGGGTGAAGAAGGGAGAGAAGGTCGACTACGCGATCATGCGCGACAGCGAAGTGCAGATGCTCATCGAGTGCAAGAAGGCCAACGGCGCGCTGAAGGTCGAACACGCGTCCCAGCTCTTCCGGTACTTCGCCGTGACCAACGCGCGGATCGCCATCCTCACCAATGGTGTGGAATACCAGTTCTACACCGACCTCGAAGCCCCCAACCTGATGGATTCCAAGCCCTTCATGGTGCTCGACCTCGGGGATGTCGACGAGAGCCTGCTGCCCGAACTGCACAAGCTGACCAAGTCGTCCTTCAACCTCGACTCCGTCATCAGCGCCGCGGAGAAGCTCAAATACCTCGGCGCCATCAAGCGCGTACTCGCCGAGCAGTTCAGCGAGCCCGACGAGGCGTGGGTCAAGTCGCTCGCCGGCCGCGTGTACGACGGCACCTTCACCAAACGGGCGCGGGACCAGTTCACCCCGCTCGTACGCGAGGCCGCCTCGGCGTTCCTCGACGACCAGGCCAACATCCGGCTGAAGAAGGCCCTGGAGGCCCCCCGGCCCCCGGCGGAGGCGGACACCGCGGCCGACGACGGGGAGGCGCCCCAGGAGGGCGAGGAACGCGGTACCGGAATCGAGACTACGCTGGAGGAGCTGGAGGGGTACCAGGTCGTCAAGGCCATCGCGTGCAGCGAGGTCAAGCCCCAGCGGATCACGCACCGCGATTCCAAGAGCTACTTCGCGATCCTGCTCGACGACAACAACCGCAGGCCGATCGCGCGCCTGCACTTCAACGCCCGGTCCAAGAAGTACCTGGGCACCTTCGACGCGGACAAGAACGAGACCCGCCACCTCCTGGGGTCGATGGACGAGATCTACCTCCACGCCGACGCGATCCGGGCGGCGGTGCGGAGCCACATGGGCTGAACTGGCGCGGCCCGGTCGGCGGGTCCGCGGGCTCCGGATCCTTCCCCTTCACCCTTGCTTCCACGGCTGCGCCCGGAACTTCCGCCGGGCGCGGCCGGTTTCCTTCATCCGGGAGATCGAGCGGGCCGGTGCTTTTCGCGGTACCGGCGGGGCGCGGTGCCCCTGGCCGGGCGAGGACCGACAGCGCTGGAGCCGAACGGTTCACCGGTGCGCTGAAGCCCGTGACGCCACGGCCTGGAGGGGGAGCCCTCCCTTCCCGAGTCGGCCCCGTGAAAACCCTCGGGGGCGAAACCGCCGGGGACTCCACCGGGAGACCGCGGAGCGGCCGTCGGTTCGCCTCCCGCGCCCGTTGGCGGACCGGAGCCGACGGATGCGCGTGAAACCGCCCGCACCCCGGCCGCGGGCGGTTAACCTGCCCGGGTGACGACCTCTGAGACCGCGGACACCGCTCCGGACCACGACCCGGCCGTGATCGAGGCACTGCTCGAAGCGGCCGTCACGCGGTTGAGAACCGTCGGCGCCCTGCGCTCGGAGGAGGTCGAACGCGCGGTACGGGCGGTGCCCCGCCACGCGTTCGCCCCGGAGTTCCCGCTGGAGGAGGTCTACGACCCCAGGGCCGTGCTGATCACCCGGCGGGCCGAGGGCGGCGGCGCCACCAGTTCGGTCTCGGCGATCTGGGTGCAGACCCTCATGCTGGAGCGCGCCCGCCTGGAGCCCGGCATGCGCGTGCTGGAAGTGGGCGGTGGCGGGTACAACGCCGCCCTCATCGCCGAGGTCGTCGGGCCCACCGGGACGGTCGTCTCCATGGACATCGACCCCGTGGTCACCGAACGCGCCCGCGGCTTCCTGGCCCGGACCGGCCACTCCGACCGGGTGGAAGCCGTTGTCGGCGATGCCGAGCACGGCCACCCGGCGGGCGCCCCGTTCGACCGGATCATCGTGACGGTCGCCGCCACCGACCTGCCCCCGGCCTGGACGGGGCAGCTCGTCGACGGCGGCCGCCTCGTGCTGCCGCTGGGGGTGCGCGGCCACCAGCGGATCACCGTGTTCACCAAACAGGGCGGCGATCTGCTGGTGGGGGAGACCGGCAACCACGCCGGGTTCGTGCCCATGCAGGGCGCGGGTGCTCCCGCGCCCCGCATGGTTCCGGTCACCGGGGCGGTGGAGCTGGTCACCGACGCCGACCCGGTGCCCGCTCCCAAGGCACTGCCCGGGGTGTTCGCGCTCTCTGCCCACCAGGTGCGGTCGGGGGTGCGCATCGGCGGGATGGAGCCGTTCAGCACTCTCCAGATGTGGATGACCGGGCTGTCCGGGTTCGGCCTGCTGACCGGGACCGCCGAGGACTTCGTCCACCGCCCCATGGTCCCGAACGCCATCCCGGCGGTGTGGGACGGCGCCACCCTGGCCTACCTGCTGCTCCCGAAGGTCCCGGACCCCGCCGAGGCGTACGAGTACGTGGCGTGCGGGCACGGCCCCCGGGCCGAGGAGACGGCCGCCGCCCTGGCCGAGCACGTTCGTGTCTGGGACCGTGAGCACCGCAACGGCCCCGGGCCGCGGTTCCTGGCCCATCCCGACCTGCCCGGGGCCGACGGGGTGATCCGTACCCGCCACACGCGCCTGCTCGCCCTGTGGGACCGGACCGAACACGACCACGCTCTGGACTGGAAGGCCGACACCCGGGAGTGAGCGAGGTGTTGGTGCCGGTGCCACTGGGCGGGGCGCGCTATAGGTCCCGAACTTGCAGTCGTCGACGGGCGTCCTCGTGGGCCCGGCCGGGAGGCTCCGCGCCCGGCCGGGCCCGGCGGGGTCAGCGGCCGACGGGGGTGAAGTCCCGGGAGGAGAGGAACTCCGGGCGCGGGGACGGCGCGCTGAACGGCTCCGCGCAGGCGTTCTCCACGCTGTTGAACACGATGAACACGTTCGAGCGCGGGAACGGGGTGATGTTGCCGCCCGACCCGTGCATGCAGTTGGAGTCGAACACGGTCACCCCTCCGGCCCCGCCCGTGAGCACGTCGATGCCGTGCCGGTCGGCCAGGAGCGACAGCGACCCGCCGTCGGGCGTGCCCACCTGCTGGCTCTTCAGCGAGGAGCGGTAGTGGCCCTCGGGGGTCTCTCCCACGCACGACACGAACGTCTTGTGCGATCCGGGCATGATCATCAGGGCGCCGTTGTGGGAGAAGTTCTCGGTCAGGGCGATCGAGAAGCTGCACGCCCGCATGCGCGGCATGCCGTCCTCGGCGTGCCAGGTCTCGAAGTCGGAGTGCCAGTAGAAGGCGCCGCCGCCGAAGCCCGGCTTGTAGTTGACGCGGCTCTGGTGCACGTACACCTCGGAGCCGAGGACCTGGCGGGCACGTTCCACCAGGCGCGGGTCGTTCACCAGGTCGGAGAACACGGGGCTGATCCTGTGCACGTCGAAGACCGAGCGCACCTCCTCCGAGGTCGGCTCGACCACCAGGCGCTCGTCGCCCCGCAGCGCGGGATCGGCGGCCAGGCGGTCGAGTTCGTCCCGGTAGGTCGCGACCTCGGCGCCGGTGACGAACGCCTCGACCTGTGTGTAGCCGCGGCGGTCGTAGCCTTCGAGCACCTCCCGGGTGAAGGGGCCCTCACCCGTGCCCCAGAGGACGGGGTCCTTGCGGTCGAGCAGGGCCGGTTCGGGGGCCTTGCGGGTGGGGTACTCGTCGGCGGTCGATGCGGGAACATCCATCTGCAGAGTCATGGCCGAATCCCCTTGCGGGGCCTCATCCTCTCCGTGGTCGACGGTTTTTCCTGCCGATACGGGAACTTAACAAATGCGGGGGGTGGGGAGGCGGCGACCTTTCGGGTGCGGGGTTTGGCGGTTTATCTGCTGGGTAGGGCTCGATTACTATATGGGCCGGGATCCTTCCGTCCGTCTTTTTTGCGGGCTCGGACGGGGGATTTCCGCCGTGTCCGATCGGCTCACCTGCGAAGGGGGCCCGGGGTGCATCTCCCTTCACTCTTCGGAGTAATACCAGTTCGTCGCCTTGTGAACCCCTGAAGGCGGATCCGATCGCTCCGTTGCACACTTGTGCTATGCGCTAGCTCACATGAATCCGGTGCAGAGGTCGGTGCATAAATGCCAGGCGGCTGACATTGGGGCGTTCCAGGGCGTGTGCATTCAGGTGTGAAAAGCGAATGCAGGGTCGCGGGTATCGGATGGTGGATTTGTTGAATGCGGTGATGCAGATGGCAAGGGGAGTGGCGTGATCTGCGGCGGTGGAATGGCCGTGCATTTCGCCGTGCGGGTGCACGGGACCGCGGGCGCGCACCCGCTGTCGGTGGGCTGTGGTTGGCTCGTTCCATGGGTGTCGAGATCGAACGTTTCCTGCGGTTGGTGAAGGCGCTGCCCGAGGGCGAGCGGCAGCAGGGTGAGAAGTACACGACCTTCCGGGTGCGCGGAAGGCCGTTCGGCTACCTGTGGCCGCGCACCGCCACGGTCGGCCTCAAACAGACCCTGCTGGAGCAGAAGGCCCTGGTGGCCGAGCGCCCCGAGGTGTTCGAGGTGCAGTTCACCGCCGGCGGGTACGGGTGGGTGGTCGTCCACCTCGACGGGATCGAGCTGGACGAGCTCAGCGAACTCCTCCTGGAGGCCTGGTTCCACACCGCGCCCGAGGAGCTGCACCCCGTCCAGCCCACGCCCGAGGAGCTGGTCGGCGCCTGAACGGTGCGGGGCGGCCGGTCGGCCGCCCCCGTCACCGCGGCGCGGGGACCACGCGCAGCACGGGGCGCTCGCTCCGGCGCCCCGGGGCGGTGCCCCGGCCGGGATGCGAGGTGAGGGACAGCCCGAACATGAGGGAGTCGAGCTCCGAGAGCGGGATGTTCAGCTCCCGGGCCACCCCGCTCGGCGTGGTTCCCCGGGAGCGCAGCAGCGCGAAGACCTTGGGCAGGATCTGCGAGGTCTCGCGGGCGATCCCGTCCGGTTCGGCGGTGCGGTACCCCATCTCGGCCAACCGGCGGCAGGTGGAGCGGTACTGCCAGTCGGTGAGCAGCTCCAGGTCGTGCAGCCGGTGGGTCAGGGCCATGGCCGAGACCCGCCAGATGGACTTGGCCTTGAGAATCTGGTCGACCTGGGCGCCCGAGGGCATGCGCGCCACCACGTCGGCCCGGGGCATGAGGAAGGCGCTGGCGAACCGGTTGGCCTCGCGCTCCGCCTCCGGTCCGCTGAGCGGCCGCTCGTCCCCGTGCATGACCAGGTGGCCGAGTTCGTGGGCGCAGTCGAACCGCCCGCGCTCGCCGCTCTTGGCGGTGTTGAGGAAGACGTAGGGCACCGAGTCGCGCCAGAACCCGAACGCGTCGACCTCGTGGTGCTCGCTGTCCAGCGAGAACACGCGCAGGCCCTGCGCCTCCAGCAGGTGCACCGTGTTCGGCGCCGCGGTGTCGCCCAGCTCCCACAGGGCGCGCACCGTCTCGGCGCAGTCCTCGGGGGAGGGCCTGCCGTAGGTGGGGACGTTGGGCTCGGGCAGGGAGAACCGCTCGGTGAGCCAGTCGTTGAACTCGACCGCCAGGGCCGCCTGGGAGCGGACGGCCCGCTGCTTGCGCAGGGAGGTCCGGGTCCGCGCGCGGAACGCCACCGCCTCGGAGGCCACCTCCTCTACCTCGTCCGCGGTGAAGAACCCCGCCGGGAAGCCCAGCGCCCCGGCGATCCTGCCCAGGGCCTCCCCGGTGGGGGAGGTGCGGGCGTTCTCGTAGTCGGACAGCCGCTGCTGCGGTATCCCCGTCAGGGCCGACAGCCGCGCCATGGTGAGCGCCCTGCGCTCCCGTGCGAGTCGGATGCGGGACGGCGTGACCATGGTGTGCGCTGCCTGTCGATTGCGGGCCCGGCGGCGTCCCCGGGCGTGGCGGTCGTCAACGGAAGCCGACGGGGATGTCGATCGGCTCCATCCCCTCACCGTCCTCGGGGAAGACCACGCTTCCGATCTCCAGTGCGGGGAAGAGGATGCGCTCGTGCCAGGAGGTGAGGTACCCCTGCTCGTCGGGCGGGCCGGGGCGGGACAGTTCACTATGCCACTTCACGGGACCGCTGTCGGTCTCGGGCTTTCGGTAGGTGAGGAGGACCCACACCCGGATCCCGTCGAGGTCGGACGGCTCCACGGGGCGGGGGAGGAACTCCTCGGGCAGCCCGGGCAGGGAGAGCTGCTCGAACGCGCTCTCGTCGGTGAGCAGGTGGCGCCCGTTGGGGCCCCGGGGGTGCTGGCTGCGCGGGACGGCCTCGGGGTTCCCGGTGTTGGAGTCCCCGCTCAGCGTCTGGATGCCGACGGTGTGCGCGGGGTCGACGGTGAGGTCGATCTGGAGGTGGCTGACGTTCTCCCAGCCGTACCGGACCTTCTGCTCGGACCGCAGGGCGGCGAGCCGCTCGTGGTAGGCGTACTGGCCGGAGGCGGTCCGGCCGTGGCTCGCGGTCACCCGGCGCAGACCCGCCTCGCTCATGCGCAGGGCCTTCTCCATGACCGGCCAGGAGGTGCCCAGGGCGGCGAGGCGGTCGTCCCGCCGGGTGCGGTCGTGTGCGGCGATCAGCAAAGGACACCTCTCGGGGTCGGTGCGCCCGAAGAGGACCTACCGCGACCGTGGTCGGACTTCTTCGAGACGAGGGCGGGTTGGGGGTGTCGGTGCCGTCCATGGTGCCCGGCGCCTCGGACATTTCGCGGGCGGTCGGCGCGGGCGGGCGAACCGCTGGACGCCCCGGGGCGTCCCGTCCTCTCGTGGCCAGAGCCGTTGCGGCCGGCGCCCCGCTGGGCGGCGCGGCCGCCCTGCCGTTCGCCCCGGGGTGTGATCCCGCATCGGCACCGGAGGTGTCCGCATGCGGCCACGGGAACCATCGTGGCTGGTCACCGACCACCGTCGCCGGCCGGGTCCCGTGGGAGCCGTGGCGGTTCACCGCCGCCGACTACGAGGCCGCCGTGGTCTCGGGGCCCGGGCGCCCCCTGGGCGGTGCTCCGGGTCCGACGCCCTGGGACCCGCCCCTGGCGGAGGTGATGACCCGTCGCGGGGTCCGGGTGGAGGAGGAGAACGTCCTGCCCGGCCTGCTCGACGACCTGGGGTCCGGGGAACCGTGACCGGCCGCTTCCGGAACCGGGCCCCGCGGGCGGGGAAAAGGGATGGCGGGCCGGGGCGGGGGCGGGCAGGGTGGCGGCCATGGAAGCGACGCGCGAGCACACGGCGGGGGAGACGCAACGGCGGCTGCGGCGGATCAGGGCCAAGTACGGGTGGCTGCGCGGGCGCGGTGCGCGGGACCTGCCGCTGTTCCCGCCCGCCCCGGTGCAGGCCGTGGCGGCCCGGGAGGAGGCGGACGGGATCGCCCTGCCCGAGGGCTACCGGGCGTTCGTGACCGCCGTGGCCGACGGCGGCGTGGTGTACGACCGGCCGGTGGGCGCCTACGGCGGCGGGGACGGCCGGTCGCCCGGGGCCCGGATGGACTCCGGGGAGTGGGCCGACGGGGCGCCCTTCCCACTCGTCCCCGCCCGTGAGGACGCGGACGGCACCCGTGCCCGGCACGGCCGTGTGGACGACCTCGCCCCGTGGCCGCGGGTGTTCGAGTACGGGCCGGACTGGGCTGAGGAGGTCGTCGGCTGGACCGACGACACCTGGGGCGAGTACCCCGGGCTGCTGCGGCTGGGCGAGCTGGGCTGCGGGTACGCGGTCCAGCTGGTGGTCCGCGGGCGGGCCCGCGGCCGGGTGGTCGCCACCTGGAACGACGAGCGCCCGCCCACGTTCCCGCCCGGGGTGGACTTCCCCGCCTGGTACGAGACCTGGCTGGACATGTACGCCTGCGGGCTGCACTTTCCAGGGGACCCTTCGACGCGCGAGCTCCGGCACGACTACGGGCACGTCCTGCTGGCCGCTCCGGGGAACCTGGCGGAGTGGGTGGTGGAGCGGCACGGCACGGCGCTGGAGGCGCTGCGCCGGGCGGTCGCCGCCGGGCCGGACGGCGGCGAGGCGGGGCTGGACGCGGACACCGCCCGCGGGCTCGCCGCTACGGCGCTGTCCGTCGGCCGGGAGGAGGACGCGGTGGCGGTGGTGTGCGCGCTGTCCCGCGGCGCCGGCCATCCGGAGCTGCTGCGCGGGTTCGCCGAACGGGGCGAGGGCCCCGCGGCGGCGCTGGCGGCCGTGCTGCTGCGGGCGTGACCGCTGCGGCCTCCGGTGGAGCGCCCGCCGGGGGCCGCGGGTCCTGCGCGGCCGTCCGGGGGGCCTGCACCGCCGTTCGCGGACGGGTGCCGGTCTCCGCGGGTCCTGCGTCGACATCCGCGGGCCGCAGGGTCTCCTGCGTTGACATCCGCCGTCCAGGGGAGCTGCACCGCCGTTCGCGGGCCCGGCGCCGGCTCCGGGGAGAGGCGGCGCGGCGCCGGGGTGCCGGGCGGGGCCCCGGGGTGTGCGCGGGAGCGCCGTCCCCCTGTCCGGGGCCTGTGCCCCTTCCCCGGGAGCGCGGTGTCGGGGGAGCGGGCCGGGCCCCGGAGACCCCCGGGCCCCGGCCCGCCCCTGCGTCCCCGGGGCGCCGCGCGCCCTGCCCCCGGTACCGCCGAGTCGCCGGGCCGCGATCCCGCCGTGCGGCGGTCACACGTCCCAGGTGGTCCCGTACCGCTCGGTGAGCTCCTTCACGTCCTCGGGCGCCAGCACGGAGTACTCCCGGCCGTGGAGGGACACGACGATCCGGGAGGCCTCCTCCAGCTCGACG
Source organism: Nocardiopsis flavescens (assembly GCF_900141985.1). GTDB lineage: Bacteria > Actinomycetota > Actinomycetes > Streptosporangiales > Streptosporangiaceae > Nocardiopsis > Nocardiopsis flavescens. The sequence goes on from NZ_FQZK01000021.1 coordinate 60,578, forward strand.
GCGCCCTCCAGGGCAGCGGCCGGCGAGCCGGCCGCCATGAGGGAGCCGTGGTTGGCGAGCAGCGCCGCCCGGAACCGGCCCGGCAGGGCGGTCAGGTTGTCGGCCAGGCCGGCGCTCCCCGGCGCCGAGTACGGCACCAGCGGCGCCCGGCCGACCCGCATCACCAGGTAGGGCGTGATCGGGGGCAGGGCGGAGCCGGCCGACCAGGGCGGCAGGCACGAGGCCGCCGTGGCGTGCGGCGAGTGCAGGTGCACCACCGCCGCGGCCTCGGGCAGCCGTTCGTACATCGACCGGTGGAGCGGCAGCTCCTTGGAGGGCGGCGGACCGGAGACCAGGCCCCCGTCCCGGTCCACGACGGACAGGCCCCCGGGCTCCAGGCCGTCCAGGGGGACGCCGGTGGGGCTCATCAGGGTGAGGCCGTCCACGCGCGCGGACACGTTGCCGGAGGCGCCCGGGCTCATGCCCAGCCCCACGGCGCGGCGCCCGGCCGCGCACAGCTGCTCGGCGGCCTCTCGCAGTGCGGGGTTCACGCCACCCCCTCCCACGCGCGGACGAACAGGTCCTCGCGGCCGAAGTTGCCGGACTTGAGCATCAGGTGCAGGTCTCCGCCGTCCCCGGCGCGGCCCAGCATCCAGGCCACCCCGGGGTCGACCTCGGTGCCCACCGCGAGCGGGCCCACGCCCAGCCGGCCCACGACGGCGCCGCTGGTCTCCCCGCCCGCGACCAGCAGGGCGCGCACCCCGGACCGGACGAGCCGCACGGCGATCTCGGCCAGGGCCTCCTCCAGCAGCGGGGCGTCCCCGGTGTCCACGACGTGGTCGGGCGCCGCGGTCGCGTACACGACGAAGGGGGCCGTCCCGGCGCGCAGGGCGGCGTCGACCGCTCCCGCCACGGAGCCCTCGAAGTCTGCGCGCAGGGCCGCGGGCGCCAGGTGGAGCCCGGAGCCGGCGGCCAGGGCGTGGCGCACCTGGCCCTGGGTGGCCCGGGAGGCGCTGCCGGAGAGCACCACCCGCGGTCCGCCGGGCAGCACCGTCTCCCGGTGGCCGGTGGGGTGCGGGCCGGGCAGCCCTTGGGCGAGGGCGCTGCCGCCGGTGAGCAGGCGCAGGTCCCCGGTGGCCGCGGCCAGCACGCGCAGGTCCTCGTCGGAGACGGCGTCGACGACGACGAACCGGGCCCCGTCCTCGCGGGCCCGCGCAACGGCCTCCCGCACCGCCCCGGCTCCGCGGGAGACGACCGGCCAGGGCACCAGGGCGATGTCGTCGGCGCCGCGCGACACCTGCGGTTCCAGCAGCCTCGACAGGCTGGAGTCCGTCATCGGGGTGAGCGGGTGGTGGCGCATGGGCGACTCGTCGAGGGGGTCGTCCCCGACGAAGAGGTGCCCGCGGTAGACGGTGCGCCCGTTGGCCGGGAAAGCCGGGGCGATCACCGTGACCCGTTCCTCCAGCGCCTCCAGCACCGCTTCGCAGACCGGGCCGATGTTGCCCTCGGGGGTGGAGTCGAACGTGGAGCAGTACTTGACGTAGAACCGCTCGCATCCGGCGCCGCGCAGCCGCTCCAGGGCCTCCAGGGAGGCCGCGACGGCCTCCCCGACCGGAGCGGTGCGCGACTTCAGTGCCACGACGACGGCGTCCGCGTCGGCGGCGGCGTCCCCGATCGGGACGCCCTCCCCGAGGACGACGGCGGTCCGGTGGCCGGCGGAGGTGAGGGCGATCGCGATGTCGGTGGCGCCGGTGAGATCGTCGGCGATCACGCCGAGGGTCGCCATGGTGTCCTCCTGTGCTGGGTTCTCTCGTTCGGCGGGCCGGCCCGCGCCCCCGCCGTGCGGCGGGGGCGCGGGCCGCCCGTTCGGGGGTGCCGCCGGGTCAGACGATGCCGACGGCGATCATGGCGTAGAGCACCGCGAACCCCACGACGCCGGAGATCGCCGAGGCGATGCCGATGGAGCGGATGCCCTGGCCCACGGTCATGTTGGACAGGGTGGTGGTCACCCAGAAGCCCGACGAGTTCGCGTGCTTCATGATCTGGGCGCCGGTGGCGCACGCCAGGTAGACCACGAGCGGCGAGAGGTCGAGCGCGGGCAGCAGCGGCTGCATGATGGCGGCCGAGGTCATCACGCCGAGGATGTTCGACCCGGTGATGGTGCACACGGCGGCCGCGACGAGGAACGGGATGATCACCGGTGACAGGCCGGTGCTCTCGATGCTCCCGGCCACGCTCTCGGCCACTCCGGTCTCCCGGATGATGGTGGCGAGCGCGCCGCCGACCCCTGTGAGCGCCAGCGGCATCGCGGCGATGCGCAGACCGGACTCGAAGAGGTCGTTGAGGGTCTCCTTGTCGCGCCAGCGGCCGCGGAACAGCGGCAGCGCCAGCAGGCAGGCGAGGAAGAGCGCAAGGGTGGGCTCGCCGACGAACAGGACCGTGGAGGTGATCCAGGAGCCCTCGGGCAGCACGGGGGCGGCCAGCGACGCGAACACGATGAGGACGATGGGAGCCAGGATCGGCACCAGGGCGCCGAGCAGGCTCACGCGCGGGGCGTCCGCCGCGTCCTCGCCGCCGTCCGTCCCGCCGGTGGAGCCCGCGCCGTCACCGCCGGAGCCCGCGGTGGACCCGTCGCCGGAGCCGGAGCCGGCGCTCACCAGGTGCTCGACGAACTCGGGCTTGGGGGCGACGTAGGTCTTGATGGTGGTCAGGTAGACCGTCGCGGCGAGCACGCCGGGCAGGCCCACCATCAGGCCGTAGAGGATGGCCTCGCCCATCGACACGTCCAGCAGCGACGCCGACGCCAGCGGGCCGGGGCCCGGGGGGATGACCGAGGTCATCACGTAGGCGCCGATGTACAGGATCGGGCCGAGCTTCATCATCGAGATGCCCGTGCGGTACGCCAGGGCGGACACGATCGGGATGAGCATGACGACCGCGGTGTCGGCGATCAGCGGGATGCCCAGGACGACGGAGGCCAGGGCGATCGCCCACGGGACGCGCTTCTCGGCGAACATCTTGAGCGCGGTCTCGGTGATCTTGAGCGCCGCGCCGCTGAGTTCGAGCATCTTGCCGAGCACACAGCCGAAGACGATCAGCAGGCCGACGTTGGCGAGGGTGTTGCCGAAGCCGGACTTGACGAGTTCGATGGTGCCCTCGCCGCCCATGCCCAGGATCAGGCCCAGGGTGACGACCACGATGAAGAGGGTCGCCACCGGGTGGACCTTGAACCGGGCGATCAGCAGGACGAGGACGACGATGGCGGCGAGGAACGCGCCCAGGGTGTAGAGGTCGGACATGTCACCGGTTCCGATCGTTCGTGAAGCCGGCCCGGGCGTGGCTCCAGGCGTCGAGGAGGTCGCCGTCGGCGTCGGCGAGGTCGTCCAGGCGCAGCAGGGCGCCGGCGGGGACGTCGCGGGCCAGGGTCGCGTGGGCCGCGAGGTACAGCGGCGCGACGTCCCCGGGGGCCTGCGCGGTGTCCAGCAGGACCGGGGCCACCCCGGTCACGTCGTGGTGGTGCCCGCCCATGTCGAGCCGGGTGCCCGCGGCCAGCGGCCCGCGGGCGCGGCCGGCGAGGACGGCGTGCGGAGCGGGGCGGCGCAGTCCCGCGGCGCGCCCGTGGTCGGCCGCGTCGAGGATGCTCAGGGGGGTCTCGACGCCCATGAAGTGGTAGGGCAGGTACAGGCACGCGTAGCGGCCCGAGCGGGAGACCACGTGGCCCTTCTGGGCGAGCATCTCCCAGGTGACGGGGTCGCCGGTGCGCACGACGGCGAAGACGCCGCCGGCGAAGGAGGCCTCCTCGGGCAGGCGCAGGACGCTGAAGACGTCCACGGCCCCCGGGCGGGAGAGCACGCCGCCGTCCTCGGCGAGCGCGTAGACGTCGGCGAGTTCGGCGGCCCGGGCCACGGGGTAGTGCAGTGACTCCGTGTCCGGGACCAGGCCGGTGTGGTTGGCGACGACGCCCATCTCGCAGTAGTCGGCGGCGGCGGACCGGCTGAGGCCGGAGACCGCCTCGGCGCGGGCGCGCAGGGTGGCCGGCACGTCCTCGCCGAGGGTGAGCAGGCCGGCGAGGCCGGGGGCGTCGATCTCCTGGTCGAGCTGGCGCACGCGCCCGGTGGCCGGGTCGAAGACGAGGTCGTACTCGCCGGACTTGCCGACGGCGACGACGTCCAGGCCCAGGCGGCGGGTGCGCTCGTACCACTCGATGAGGTTGGCGGGCTGGTCGCCGATGCCCGGCGTGTAGACGACGCCGCGCTCGTGGGCGAGGTCGGCCAGCGCGATCCCGGAGACGGAGTCGACCTCCTTGGAGACCATCACGACGTGGTGTCCCGTGGTGATGGCGGTGCGCGCGGCCAGGGTCCCGGCGCGGGGGCTGCCGGTGGCCTCGACGAGCACGTCGTAGGCGGCGTGTTCGAGGAGGGCGGCGTCGGCGATCACGGCGATGCGGTCGTCCCCTCCCGCCGCGAGTTCGGCGGCGTCGGTGCACACCCGCAGGTCGGCCGGGTCGTAGCCGAGCTCGGTGCACAGGGCGACGGTGCCCTCCGGGTCGAGGTCGCACAGGACCGCCGGTCGCAGGCGTTCGATGTGCCTCGTCTGGGCGAGCAGGGTGCGCGCGAATCCGCCGCGCGCTCCGGTGAGCGCGTACCGCACGGGGGAGGGCGGGACGGTGGCGTCGGTGTCTGGCATGGGTTCTCCTTCTCTCGCCTGGCGGAGAGCGCGCGTCGTGGCGACTCGCAGCGGCGATGACCCAAGTCTTAACATTGCATGCACATGCGAGTCAACAATCATCACATCTGAGATCATCTGGTTACCATCCGGGAACATGATGCTCGGATGTCCCTCGGGGGGCACCCGGGAGTGGTGCATGTGCTCGGACTCGTGGCGGTGTCGGGGCGGTGTCTGGGCTGTGGCCTTGCTCCGGGACGCCCGTGCGGTGCGCGGCGCACGGGGTTTTCGCGGGCTGTGCAGGAAGTCCGGCGGAAGGTCGGCCCCGGAGTCGGGTTCGCGGGGTCGTATGCGCGGGCCCTGACCCAGTATCGGGGCAGGTCACCAGTGGTTTTTGCGGGTGTGCGCCCGAGGGCTGTGTGCCGGGCCCCGACGGCGGTTCCCGGCGGCGTTGCGCATGCCGGTCGCGCCCCGGTGGTCCCCACGGCGGTAGGGCACGCGCGGGGCAGGACCGCTTCTTCACATCTGGGATCATCTGGTAACCCTCGATTACCATGTCCGGTGAGACGGACCCGAAGGAGGACGATGATCCCGGCGCAACGGCGTGAACTGCTACTGCGGGAGCTGCGCGGCACGGGGGTGCTCAGCGTGAGGGAACTCTGCGACATCCTCGGCGTATCCCACATGACCGTGCGCCGCGACATCATGACGCTGGAGGGCGAGGGGCGCGTCCGCTCGGTCCCCGGTGGTGTCGAACTGGTCTCCCAGGTGCGCGCGGAGCCCTCCTACCTGGACAAGTCGCGGGTGGACATCGAGGAGAAGCGGGCGATGGCCCGCATCGCGGCGGCCCTGGTGGGTGACGGCCAGACCCTCTACCTCGACGCCGGGACCACGCTGGGCCACCTGGTGCCGCTGCTGTGGAACGTCGTCGGACTCACGGTCATCACCAACGACATCACCACCGCGGCCTCCCTCAGCGACCACCCCGACGTCACCCTGTTCCTCGTCGGCGGGCTGATCGACCGCGAGAACCGCTCCTCGGTGGGGGACATCGCGGCCGCCACCGTCGCCGAGTTCAACATCGACACCGCGTTCGTCTCCACCAGCTCCTGGGACCTCAACCGCGGCTCGACCACGCCCTCGCGTGAGAAGGTCGCGGTCAAGCGGGCGGCGATGGCCGCGGCCTCCACGTCCGTGCTCGTGGCGGGTGCGGACAAGTACGGGGCCTTCGGCACCTTCAAGGTGGCGGCGCTGAGCCGGTTCTCGACGATCATCACCGACGACCGCCTCGCGGAGTCCGCGGCGCGCGCCGTACATGACCTGGGCGTCTCCCTGGAGGTCGCGGTGCCGCGGCGCCCCGGTGAGGCGGAGGGGGCCGGGGAACCGGGGGAGGACGGGGAGCCTGGGGAGGACGGGCCCCGGGCCTCCACGCTGCCGGCCTGAGACCTGCGGGGGTGGGTGTGGTGGTGTCGCTGCCGGTGGGTGCGGTGCCGGTGGGTGTGGAAGGGGCAGCGGTCGGCGCGGACGCGGTGCCTGTTGGTGTGGAGGCGGAGGCGGAGGCCGCTGGCGCGGACGCGGTGGGCGTGGCGGGTGCGGGTGTGAACGCGGTGGGCGCGGTGGTGGCGCCGCGGCGCGGGCTCACGGGGTGTGGAAGGCGGAGAGGTCGACGGCCGGGGCGGGTGCGAACTCCACCCCCCGCTCGGGCGGGACGGGTTCGCCCGATGCGGCGTCGGTGCAGTGGGCGTCGAACATCTCGGCCTCGTCCAGGGGTGTGAGGGTGTGGTCGGCGGCCCGCCAGCCGCGGACGACCTTGACGGGCACCTCCGTCCCGTCCGTGAGGGTGTGGGAGATCCGCGTGGTGAAGCTGCGCAGGACCACCGCGCCGCTCCGGCCGGTGGACAGGACGGTGGACAGCCGCTCCACCACCGGCGGGTGCTCGATGTCCCAGCCGCCGGTGTGCAGGACGACCGAGGTGGAGACCGGGTGTCCGGTGTGCAGGGTGAGGATGTGGTGCCGGTCGGGGAGGTCCCTCAGGAGAGCGGACAGCAGGATGCGGGCGCGTGAAGTCAGCATGGTCCGAGTATGTGCGCTCCGACCTGTCTGAATCGGGTTGTCCACAGGCCGTTTTGGTGGGGGCGGTGGGCGGGACGGATCAGGTGGGTGGGTGAGGTGTGGAGGGGTGGGTCGTTCGGGGCCGGACCGGTCCGGCGGAGCGCGTGACCGGCCGGCCCGGGTCCGCGGTCAGGCGGGCTTGCGCAGGACGGTGATGCTGTCGCGGTACTTGGCGACGGTGTGCTGGCCCCGGTCTCCCCAGGAGCCTCGCTGCTCGACGACCTCCAGGCCGTTCGCTTCGGCCCAGCGGGCGAAGGCCTCGGGGGAGACGTCGGAGCGGTTGCCGTCGTCGCGCCAGCGGCGCTGGCTGATCCACCGCTGGGCGATACGGCCGGGGCGTCCCGTGCGGCGGGTGAGCGGGGACAGACGCAGTGTCCAGTCGGGTTTGCCCGCGTGGTGGATGACGGCGCCCGCGCCCGGTGCCATGACCCGAGACATCTCCGCCAGGTAGCCGGTGACGACGTCCGGGTCGAGGTGGACGAAGACGTCGAAGGACCACACGAACGCGATGGAGGCGTCGGGGACGGGGTCCATGCCGCAGTCGGCGGTGTGGTGGACGCGCAGGCCGGGGCGGTCGGCGAACCGCTCACGGCAGTGGTCGAGGCAGTTCTCGTTGACGTCCACGATCCACACGCCGGGTGAGTGCTCCAGCAGGTGCTCGGTCCAGCGTCCGTGGCCGGGGCCGATCTCCAGGGACGGGCCGCGGGAGGCTCCGGGGACGAGCAGGGTCTCGACGAGCGAGGCCTTCCATTTCCCGTAGGGCTGGCCGCAGTGGGAGGCCATGAAGGACCACTCGTCGCCCTGCTGGTCCCATGAGTGCGTTTTGCCCCACGCCTTGCGGTTCCATTCGACTGTAGGCATTTTTTATTTTCCTCCTGTTGGTTTCTGGTGTGGGGTTTTTGTGGGGTTGTTTTGGAGGGGGGAAGGGCTTCTTGGAATACTACTCCGGGGTGTGGTCGGGGAATTTGGTTTTTCTTTTCGGGTGGTTTGGGTGTGGAATGTTGGGTGGGGGTTTGGGGGTTTCCGTCCCGGCCGGTGGTCCCGCGCTTTGATGGCTCGGGAGGGTCGCGTCGGGTGCGGGTGGGTGCTTCGGTGCGGGTTACTGCGTCTGTGGTCGGTGTTCCAAGCGAGGTCGGGAGCGACCGTGCGCTCCTGGTCGGACCCTTCCTCCGTTTCCACGTGGTGGGGCGGGGCAGGCCTCGCCCGGACCCGCCCCCGGACAGCACGCCCCCACCACTTCGGATGTGAGCCCCACGCGCCTGCCCGGCGGTCTGCCGCCCGTTGCATCGTGGGGGCGGATCCGGCTCCGCCGGTCTGTACCTTCCCAAGCGGTGACCGTCTTGGAGACCAAAGGTCCTGGTCGGGCGCGACCACAGACCGCCGTTTCCATGGGGTGATCCTTTTGGAGACCTCGGAGTTCGTCTCACCCCCTGGAGCGGAGGAGGCGGGAGCGTGTCCCGACACCCCCTGCGGCGGGCCGGGCGGATACCCGCGGCCTCACCCCGCGCGGCCTGGGGTGAGAGCGATGCCCTCCGGCTGTGGTCGGGGGCTCCGAGAGGGTGGACAATCCCCCGGGGCGGAGGATGTGGGAGCGTGCCCCGACAGCCCCTGTGGGTGGGCCGGGTGGGATTTGGGGGTTTTGCTTTAAATGTGTGATCTACCTTATAAAGGTGGCGAATTGGTCAGCGTGTGCTCATCCATGCGGTCAGTCGGTCCAGGAATGAGCAGATCTCGTCCTGTGCGTAGTGTTCCGGGTCCCAGCCCGCGAACAATGATGCCTCCAGCGCCCCCGTTGTCGCGCGGATCCCTGCCGAGTGCAGGCCGAACGCAGGCGGGCCCGACACCACGCACACCCCCTGTCCGGCCGCGGCCAGGGCCTGCGCCATCACCGGGGTGTCGAGGTGGGGGCGACGGTGGTGGGGGGACGGGTGGCCCACGACGCGGGCGCGGTCCGTGCGGTGTGAGGGCGGGTCAGTCCGTGTCCAGGCGGGCCGCGGTGCCGGGGTCGAGGTCGTGCAGGGCGGCGAGGGAGGCGGTGTAGCCGGCGGCGCCCTCCGGTCCCAGTGCCTCGGCGTAGGCCCCGGCGGACAGGGCGGGCACCTCCTGGCCGTTGGCCTGGGCGGTCAGCAGCCAGCGGGCCACCTCGTCCGGGCCGAGTCCGGAGCGGGCGCAGGCGAGGGCGTGCAGCGGGACGAGGGCGGCGGCCTCCGCCGCCGGGGCGCCGGGGTCCGCGAGCAGGGGGACGGTGCGGTCGATCAGGACGATGGCGCGGCGGGCCAGTGCCTCGGCGGAGGCCCATTCCTCCAGGCCGGACAGCGCCTCCACCTCGCGCACCAGGTCGCGGACGGCGGCGGTGTACTCCTCGGCGCGGTCGGGGACCACGCCGGGGTCGGCCAGCAGGGCCAGCGGGTCGGCGTCGGGGAGGAGGTCGTCGGGCAGGTCCGGTGAGGAGGTCATGGGACCAGTGTCGCGCCTGCGGCCGGGGCGCGGGACCGAACGGGTCGTCGGCGGAGGCGGCGGGCGGGCGCGGCCTCTCCGGGGCGGGGCCGGGGGCTCCGGGGCGCCGGAGGGGCCCACAATGGGAGGATGTCGCAGCGCAGAGCACGCCACAGCACCGTTCCGGCCCGGCCCCTGGACACCGGCCCCTGCCCCTGCGGGGGCGGAGGGTACGGCTCCTGCTGCGGGCCGGCCCACCGCGGCGAGCGGGCGGCGCCCACCGCGGAGGCGCTCATGCGCTCGCGTTACAGCGCCTTCGCCGTGGGCGACCGCGCCTACCTGGAGCGCACGTGGCACCCCGACACCCGGCCGGCCCGGGTGGAGGCGGACCCGGGCACCGAGTGGACCGGCCTGGAGATCCTGGAGACCGGCGGCGGCACCCCCTTCCACAGCGACGGCACGGTGCGCTTCCGGGCCCGCTACCGGGAGGGCGCCCGGGTGGGCGAGATGGTGGAGCACAGCCGCTTCGTCCGCCTCGACGGTGCCTGGGTGTACCTGGACGCCCTGCCCGCCTGAGTCACCCCGCCTGGTCCGGGCGGCGCAGGGAGCGGACCAGGGAGGCGGCGGTGCGGGCCCTGGCGGCCCGCGCCGGGTCGGGGTGGACGCGGCCCAGCGCCTCCAGGACCCCGACGGTGTCGGGGTGCCCGGCGCGGCGCAGCCGGTCGGTGTCGTCCAGGAGCAGGGCCTCCAGCCCGCCGGTGGCCGGGGAGGCCAGGAAGTCCGCCAGGCCCTCCTCGCCGGCGGAGAGCGCGCAAGCGAGCATGTCCACGATCACCCAGGGGCCGCGGCCCGCCATGATCCGGTCGATCTCGTCCTGGCGGAGCATGCGCGAACCCAGCAGCACGATCGCCGCCAGGTGGGCCCGGGCGGGCCGGTCGCAGAACAGCAGGCCGCGCAGCTGCGGTCCCAGGTAGGAGCTGGTCAGGTCCAGTACGGCGGCCCCGTCCCAGCGGCGCAGTTCCACCCCCGGGCGGTCGACGGCCTCGCACACCTCCCGCAGGGCGCGCGCCGGGGTGCGGGCCGCCAGCCAGGAGTCGATCGCGATGAGCCGGCCGTCGGAGGAGTAGGAGCGCAGCGAGTCGAGGAACTCGGCGGCCCCCGTGGGCCCGATGTCGTCGATGAGGGGGGCGGGCACGCCCACCGAGAGCAGGATCTGGCGTACCCCGTAGCGGCCCAGCGGGGTGAGCCGCACCAGGCACGGGCCGCCGCCGGGGCGGCGGTGGTCGAGGTGGACGGCGCCCGTCTCGGCCAGCTGCCACAGCATGTGCAGGAGGAGGTCGGGCAGGCGGCGGCGGACCCGCGCCGACACGGGCACCGCGCCGGGGTCGGCGAGCAGGTCGGCGACCAGGTCGGTGAGGGGGACGCGGGAGCGGTCGGGTGCCTCGTACAGGGAGCGCAGGACCAGGGGGAGCAGGTCGGGGCCGGTGGTGCCCGGCTCGGTGGTGGTCAGGTCGCCGCGGGCGCTCTCGACGGTGGTCTCGAACATGTCGTTCCACCACAGGAGGATCTGCCGGGGGTCGCGGGCCCGCTCCTCCAGGTCCGGTGCGGGACGGGCCTGTCCGGCGGCGAGTTCGACCATGCCGAGCCGGACGGCCTCCCACCACGGCAGCGCGAACGCGGGGGTGGGCGGGTCGGCCCCGCCGCCGTCGGCGGCCCGCCCGAGAGGGGGAGCCGTGTGGTCGGCGGGCCACAGCGAGAGGGTGCGCACGGCCTCGTGGATCAGCGTGGTGTCGGGGAATCCGCGTGCGGTGACGGGGACGGTGGGGCCGGCCCAGCGGGCGAGGGCCAGGGCGTTGGCGTACAGGGGGCAGTGCGAGGCGGCGAAGGCCAGCTGCGTCCGCGGATGCAGGCGCACGGGACGGGCCGAGACCCGGGGCGGGTCCGAAGGCGGTTGGTGCAGGGGCGTGTCCACTCCCGGATTCTCCTTACGAGGGGGACCGACGTCACCTTCTCTATCGCTCCGGAGGCGGGTCGCGGGTGGGTTTCCGCGACATTGGTGCGGAAATCCCGGGGGACGGGGGCGGCGAACGGCGCGTTCGTCGGGAAAAGGGGCGGTGCGGCGGGCCCGGTGGCGGCCCGCGGGCCGCCACCGGCCGGATCAGGGGGCGGCGTGGCCCGGGGTCCAGCGGCCGGCGATGAGGTCCACGCCCCGGTCGGCCAGGCCCTGGCCCAGGGCGTCCAGTTCGTGCAGGGCCTCGCGGAACCGGGCGACCTGGCGGAACATCTCCCCGTGGCGCTGCTGCTCCTGCACCGGCAGGACGGGAAGGCGCATCCGGGCGGGGTCCACGCGCAGGCCGCCGCGCATGCTGCTGCCGGCCCGGGCGGTGGTGCGGCTCTCGGCGGTGCTGGTGACGAACCCGGCCAGGAACCAGGGGTCGACCGCGCCGGGGTTGGTCCGCACCACGTACAGGCCGGGCCCCGGGTAGGCCCCGGCGTCGGTCTCGGCGGCGACCCTGGCCACCGGGCGGGCGGCCACGGCGGGGATGAGCACGTCGCCCTCCTGGACCGGGGGGTTGCGCATGGGGTCGGCGTCGACCTCCTCCCGGCCCGACGCGGGGCGGCCCAGGGCGACATCCTCGCCGGAGATCACCCGGGCCTCGATCCGGGGGCCGCCGGTGCCGCGGCCCTGGTCGCCGCGGCGGGCGGCGGGGCGGCGGATGGTCACCGATCCGGCCCTGGCGAGTTCCGCGAGGGTCACCATCCGGGTGGGTTCGGGGAGCGCCTCCTCCTCGGGTGGCCGGGGGACCAGGGCGCGCAGTGCGCGCAGGGAGGCCTCCACCCGGCGGCGGTCGCGGGCGAACGACTCCAGGTCCACGTCGGCGGCGCGGGGGACGGGCAGGCGCGGGCGGGGGGTGAGGTCGACGTCCTCGTCGAGCAGGTCCAGCACGTCCACCGCGCGGGAGACGCCGGGCTCGGCCGCCGCGGCGGGGTCGTCGAGGAAGCCCTTCCACAGCCGGTCGACGAGGGCGGACACGGAGGCCTCGTCCGCGGGGTCGCCCGGGGCGTGGGGGGAGGTGTCGGCGAGCAGGACCGGGGCGGGGGCCCGGCCGGGCTCGGGGCGGCGCAGCACCCACAGCTGCAGGGGTACGGCGTAGTGGGCGGCCAGGCCCGGGGGCAGGGAGATGACGGCGCGGAACACGCCCGCGCGCAGCATCTCGCGGCGGATGCGGCGCCCGGAGGGGCGGGCGGCGGCGCCGGGGGGCATCACCATCACGACGGCGCCGCCGGGGCGGGCCAGGGACAGGCAGTGCTGGGCCCAGGCCAGGTCCGATTCCAGGCGGGGCGGGACACCGTACACCCACCGCTCGTCCTCGACGAGTTCTTCGGCGCCCCAGTTGCGCTCGCCGAAGGGCGGTGCGCACAGGACGGCGTCTGCGCCGTCCGGCGTAGGCGCGGGGGAGCGCAGGGCGTCGCCGACGTTCAGGGTCAGGCGCCGGTCCAGCAGGCCGGCGAACCCGGCGCGCAGGGCGGTCAGCCGGGCGGAGGGCGCGTCGCGGTCCTGTCCGTGCAGGGGTGAGCGCCCGGCCCGGCCCGCGGCGAGCAGGAGCTCGCCGCGCCCGCAGGCGGGGTCGGCGAGGGCGCCGTCGCCGACCGCGGGCCCGGCCAGGCGGACCATGAGGTCGGCCAGGGCGGGGGGCAGGGTGTGGGAGCCGGAGGGGGCGCGCTGGTCCAGGCGCTCCAGCAGGCGTTCGAAGGCCTGGGCCGGGCTGCTTCCGGCGGCAGCGCGCACGGCCGCGTCGGCCAGGGCGGGCAGGTGGGTTCCGGGCGGGGCGTCGGGTCCGGCCAGGTGTTCCAGGCCCGCGGCGGCCAGGGAGGCGGTGAACCCGGTGCGGGCGGCCTCGAACAGCGCCCGCGGGTCGGTGTTCCGGGCGGCGGGCGGCGCGTGGTGGCGGTGCAGGTGCAGCAGCAGGGTGCCGACCCAGGCCAGGGCGGATTCGGCGGGCGCGGTCGAGCGCAGGGAGTCGACCGCCTGCCAGAGCCGCTGGTCGGGGTCGATGGTGGGGGCGCCCCGGTGGGCGGACAGCCAGTGCTCCACCTGGGCGAGGTCGAAGCGGGGGCTGCGGTCGGTGCCGCCGACGGGCCGCGGGAAGTCGTCGTGGCGCCGTCGCCAGTTGCTGACGGCGGTGGGCTTCACCCCGGCGATCCTGGCGATGTCGGCCGAGGTCACCTCCACGTCACCGGTGTCCATGAACCGTCCCATCCACGCTGGCGAACGAACAGGTGACGAGTGTACACATGTGCGTGCGGACGCCGGTCGGGGTGTGGCCGGAAGAGTGGTTGATCAGATTCACATACGGAGGTCGGCGTGTGGGGACGTGGTCCCGATTCGGACGAACGCCCCGCACGGCGGCCCCGCGCGGTCTAGCTTCTTTTCCATGGCCGATGACACGATCGGGGCGTCCTACCCCGCGACGGTTCCCGACGCGCTGGCGGAGACCCTGGAGAGACTCGATCTGCGCGAGGGGCTGCTCCGGGAGTTGCAGTGCTACCCGGAGGAGGCCGGGGCGATTCTGGTGGAGACCGCCGAGCACCTGTTGCACGAGGGCGAGCGCGACCGGGGGCTGCGGCTGCTGGAGGCGCTGCGTGACCACCCGCCGACCCCCGAGGACTCCCAGTACGCCCTCATCGAGATCGCCCGCGACCTGCGTGAGCAGGGGCGGGGCGCGGAGTCGGAGCGGATGGTGGAGGGCCTGCTGCGGGCCGGGGGCCTGCATCCGGGGCCGGCCGGGCTGCTGGCCGACCTGTTCGAGGGCGACGGGGACCCGGTGCGGGCGCTGCACTGCTACAACGTGGCGGCCCGGGAGCTGCTGGAGCGCCCCGGCGGTTCCCTGGCCGGTGCGTGTGTGTTCGACCTGGGCCCGCTGGTGGGGCGGGCCCGGCTGCGCGGCGAGGCGGGCCTGGAGCCGGACCTCCACGACCTGGCGGCGCTGGAGGCGGCCCGGCGGTTCTGGAGCGAGCGCCAGGGTGAGGGGTGGCCGCCCCAGGGGGGCGGTGCCTGACCGCCGTGCCCGGGGTCGGGCGCCCCGGGGCGGCGGGGCACCCGAGCGGTGGCCGGATCGGGCCCCGGGGGATCCGCCGGAGCCCGCCCGCGCCGCCCGCCCGTGGCCTACGATGCTGTCCTCCGGGTGCGCGCGGGTGCTCGGAGGTTCTCTTTGGAGGGTCCGTGGCCGTCGCACCGGGTTCGGGTGAGGGACTCGTCCGCATCGTCCCCGGGTCGCCGCCGGACGCCGCGCTGCCGCGGGAGGGCGGCCGGGGCCGCCTCGCGGTGCGCGACGGAGTCGAGGGCGTCCTGCACTGCGCCCTGGTGATGGAGGACGTCCGGCTCACCGCCTCCGAGCGCGTCGGCCTGGGCTGGCTGCTGCGCGAGCACCAGGAGTTCGCGGCCGCCGCCTTCGTGCCGGGGGACGGTCCCGGGTTCGCCGAGCTGTGCGCCGGGCTGCGGGAGGGCGGCCCCGGCTGCGGTGTGGTCCTGGGGTCGCCGGGCGAGGGCCGCACCGGTACCGCCGTGGCGGCTCTGGCCCGGGCCGGGCTGCTGGTGCGGCCGCTGATGGTGGACGTGGAGGAGGACGACCCCTTCCAGGGGGTCTGGCCCGACGAGGGGCGCGGCTACCTCGTGGACGTGTCCGGGGCGGGTCCGCTGACCGATGCCTTCCTGGGGGCGCTGGGCGGTTTCGCCGCGGCGGCCGCCCATGCCGGGGCGGCGCTGGTGGCGGTGGCCGAGCCCGGCCAGTGGGATGTGGCGCCGATCCCGGGCGCGGTGCACCTGCGGGCCCGGCCGCCCGAGCGCCGCGAGGTGCTGGCGGCGCACCTGGGGTGCCTGCTGGGCGACCGCCGCCGGGCCGCGCGCTGGGCGCGCGAGCTGGACGGGTGCGGGCTGCTGCGCGGGGCGACCCCGGCGGAGGCCGCCGCGCTGGCCCGTACCGCGCACGGCGTGCTCGCCGGCCGCGAGGGCGGGGCGGGAGGGTACGAGCTGACCGCTCTGATCCGGGAGCGCCACCGGGGCGGCGGGGACGTCGCCGACTGGTTCGCCGGCGCCACCGGGTCCCAGGGGGTGTGGAACCGGGTGGTGGTCGCGGCGCTGGCCGTCCTGGAGGGCGAGCCGGTGGAGGCGGCACTGGCGGGCGCCCGCGCCCTGGCCGGGGAGCTGGGGGTGCGGGCCCGCGAGACCGACGGCATCGCCGGGGCCGGCATCGGACCGACCCTGGAGCGGGTGGGGGCGCGGCGCACCGCCGCGGGGGACGTGCTCTTCGAGCGGGAGGACCGCGCAGACCGGGTGCTGGAGCACCTGTGGTCCGAGCATCCGGGCGTGCGCGGCGGCCTGGCGGGCTGGGCGGCGGCGGAGGCGGTGCGCCGGGGCGGGGAGACCGCGCACCGGATCGGCGCCCGGCTGTTCTCCCTGTTCGACCGGTGTGCCGACCCGGGTGCCCTGGTGGACCTGTTCGACGCCTGGGTGGGGGAGCCCGACCTGGCGGACGCGGTGGTGGCGCTGTCCTCGGCGGCGCTGGTGCACCCCCGGTTCGCGCGGGCGCTGCGCGAGCGCCTGTACGCGGAGGCCCGCGATCCGGCCTCGGTGGTGACGGCGCGGGTGGTGGCGCGGGTGTGCGCCGAGTACGGCAAGGCCGATCCGGTGGGCGCGCTGACCCGGTTGAAGTGGCTGCTGGAGGTGGACGAGGACGCCGAGAAGGCGCTGTGGGAGCTGGCCCGGTACGAGGGCCTGCACCCGGCGCTGGTGCGGGCGGCGCTGGAGTGGATCGGCGGGGCGCTGCCCTGGAACACCGGAGCGACGTCTGCGGTGCGGGCCGACGCGGGGGTGCGGCTGCTGGAGGGCCTGCTGGCGGCGGAGGCCGACGGGGTCCCGGTGCTGCTCGCCCGGTACCTGCGCGAACCGGGCGAGGAGGGGGAGCGGCTGCTGGGCTCGGCGTGGTACGCGCTGCTGGAGTTCGGGGCGCACGAGCGGGTGCGCGCGGCCCTGCGGCCGTGGCTGCGGGCCGCGCTGGCCGACGGCGCCGGGTTCGACGAGGTGGTGTACGCCCTGGGGTGCGCGGTGGCCGGGCTGGCCGGGGCCGAACCGGACGCGGTGGCCCGCCGGTCTGAGCGCCTGGACCGGGCGCTGGCCGAGGCGTGCGACCGGGAGGGGTTGGAGGAGTCGGAGGGCTCGCGGCTGCGGGAGGCCCTGGGGCTGGCCCCGGCCCGGGACCGCACCGCCTGAGGCGCCCCGACCGAACGCGGGGAGGGCGCGGCGGCAGGGGCGCCCCGGGGCCGCGGCGGGTCTGCACCCCGTCCGGGAGCGGGCCCGGCCGCGCACCCGCCGGCGCGAGGCCGGCTCGGCTCCCCGTCCGGGAGCGGAGGTCACGTCCGCCGGTGCGGTGCGGCCTTCGCACGGCCGTGTCCTCGCGGGTTCTCGCGATGGCCGGCCGGAGCCCGCGATGCGTATCGGCCGGGAGGGGCGCGAGGGCCGCGCCGCCCGGTGGACCCCTGCGGAGCGGCCCCGTCGCGGGGGCGGCGTGCGCGGTGGCCGGAAGGCGGAGCGGTGCCCGGGCCCGGGGTCAGTCCGGGAGCGGGGTCCCGGCCGTGGCGGGCGGTGCGGGCTCGGCCCACGGCGGCGGCGCCTCCGCGGCGACCTCGCGCATCCGCCGGTAGGCGGCGTCGTCGGAGGGGCGCGGAGCCCCGTCCTCGGCCAGCAGGTGGGTCAGCGGCGGGGCCGTCCCGCCGTCGTCCAGCACCACCGTCTTCTGCCGGGCCCCGTCGCGCAGGGTCAGCCGGACCTCGGTGATGCTGTCCGCGCCGCGCAGGTGGAACAGCCCCGCCAGGTCCACCCGGCGGGCCAGGATCTGCTCGGTCAGGGGCGCGGGCAGGTGGCGCTGGCCCGGGGGAGGGGTCAGGACGTGCCGGAAGGTCCCCATCGGCCGGGGGTCCTCCAGGTTGAACAGGTCGGCGCCGCGGGTGACCTCCACGACCTCCACCTTCACGGCGTGGGCGCCCTCCAGGAACCGGCGGTAGGCGGCCGAGTCCGACAGCGGCGCGCAGCGCAGCGACAGCCGCCCGCCCAGCCGGGCGTCCGCCCAGCGCTTGATGTGGTCCAGCAGGATCGTCCCCGCGCCCCGGCCCTGGTGGCGCTCGGTCATCGCCAGGGCGTGCGCTCCGCCCCGGGGCACCACCAGCAGGGCGCGCAGGTGGGTGGTGGCCGCCTCCTGCGCCCCGTAGTGGTAAGGGTCCCGGTCCTCGTCGACGCTGCGGATGGTGCCCGGGGTGCCGAACCTGCCGTAGTCCAGCCGGACCTCGATCTCGCGGTCGCCGGTTCGGCGGTGGGCGCCCACGGACAGGTGGGAGCGGCGCTCGGGGTCGGTCACCGGGTGCTCCTCCAGTGCCCCCACCGCGTCGTGGAGGAGGTCGAGCAGGTCGGTCCCCTCCTCGTCGAGGCGGTCCACCGGGGGGTGGTCGTCCGGGCGGCCGGGCGGGGCCGCCCACAGCCGGTAGGCGGCGAAACCGTGTGTGGCCACGCGTGTCCGTTCGGGTCGTCGGTCCTGGTCGGGTGCGCCGCCCCGGGCGGACGGCACGGGACACCAGGGTAGTGGGGCGGAGGCCGCGGCGCGCGGTGCGCGGGGCGGGTCCCGGTCGCCCGGCGCGGCGGTGCGCGGGGCACCGCGGCTCCGGGGCGGTCGGAGTGCCGCGGCCCGGGACCGGGCACAACACCGAGCATGGGCGAACTGGTGCTGGTCAGGCACGGGCAGACCGAGTGGAGCAGGGGGAGGCGCCACACCGGCCGGACGGACGTGCCGCTGACGGAGGAGGGGGAGCGGCAGGCCGCGGCGCTGCGCCCGCTGCTCGCCGGGCGCACGGTCGGCGCGGTGGTCACCAGCCCGCTGCGGCGGGCGGTGCGCACGGCCGAGCTCGCGGGGCTGGCCGCCACGCGGACCGACCCCGACCTCCGGGAGTGGGACTACGGCGGCTACGAGGGGGTGACCACCGTGCAGATCCGGCGGGAGCGGCCCGGCTGGGACCTGTGGCGCGACGGGGTGGTCCCGGGGGACGCGGCGCATCCGGGGGAGCGGGTGGAGGACGTGGCCGCCCGGGTCGACCGGGTGCTGGAGCCGCTGGCCGCGCAGGTGGGCGATCCGGGGTCCGCGGACACGGTGCTGGTGGCGCACGGCCACGTCCTGCGGGTGCTCACCGCACGGTGGCTGGGGCTGGACGGCGGGGCCGGCGCGCTGTTCTCCCTGGGGACAGGGGCGGTGTGCACGCTGGGCCGGGAACACGACCGGCCGGTGGTGTCCTCCTGGAACCTGGTGCCGTGACGGCCCGGGGCCGGGGATCGGGGCGTGCGGGAACGGGTGGGCCCGAGGACCGGAGCGGGGGAGGGACGGATCTCCCACCGACGGTCAGGACCGGACGGACGAGGCACCCGATACGGCCGTCGGCCGGGTGCCGCTTCCCCGGTGAAGGGGCGGTCCTGTCAGGGGTGAGCAGGGGAAACTCGGGGCTCGACGGACCGGAATCGACGCCCGCCCTCGGGGCGGGATCGCTCGTTTGTTCTGACGTGAGGTCTGCGCCACCGGTTCCTCAGGGGCCACATGAGGCCACTATGGAACCTTTTCGCCTCCTCGACCCGCGCGAGACGGGGACGGCCGGGTCCTCACATGAACAGGGGACATGACAAAGGACCCGACCGTCGATGCCCCTTCTCCAGATGAGAGGGGCCGTGGGCGCCGACGGTTCCCGCGGGAGCCGTCGGGCGATCGACGGGAGGCGGGGGCGGTACGCGGTCACCGCGTGTGCGCCTGTGGTGGCGGGGCCTTCCGTGAACGGGGGGAGCACGGTGGACCCCGCCACCTCGGCCCGCCCTCCGAGCGGGGGCTGCCGGAGGGCGGGACCGACGGCGGCGACGGCACCGGAGGTGCGGGGTGCCGCCGCTAGGGGAGTGGTCTAGGCGGCGTCCTCGCGAGAGAGCGCCGCACCCGGTCTGAGGCCGAAGGGGACACCGAAGCCGGTGAGCACGCCCCGGCGTCCCAGGCGCTCGAAGATCTCCTGGGTGACGTCGTGGTCGGGGGCCGAGCGGGGCGGCCACCCGAAGTGCTCGGCCACCGTCGACCAGCTCGGCCCGTGGCCGTGGTCGGAGCGGTACCCGTCCACCCAGCGGCCGACCTCGGCGGCCCGGTCGCCGAGCAGCGCGTCGGCGCGCTCGCCCACCGGTGCCTGTAGCGGTGTCGTCGCGGGGGAGGTCCGGGGCGGGGTCGGCGGCGGCGGGGCCACGGGCGCCAGCCAGGCGGTGGTCTCGCCCAGCTCCGCCTCGATGACCGCGCCGTCGTCGCGCACCGGGGTGATCCACTCGATGCGCTCCAGCCAGGCGAGCAGTTCGGTGAGCTCGTCGGGCCCCGACAGCGCGCATGCCACGGTGACCTCCACCCGGGGGACCCGGATGCGGCCGCCGGGTTCGGCGCGCGAGGCCAGGTAGGCGCCCGTGAGCCGGAGCCGGTTGGGCTTCTTGCGCATCTTCTTGTGCGCCATCGCCCGGCCCACCCAGCCGGAGGCGCGCGAGCGCACCCCCTGGCCGATGTCCCAGGGGTTGTCCTCGATGTCGGGCAGGTCGCACAGGGCCGGGTCGGAGGGGTGGGACTCGATCACCCGCTCGGGGGTGGTGACCAGCCAGCCGGAGGAGATGAGGTCGCCGAGCGCGGCGTGCGGGTCCTCCAGGCGCAGGATCCGCATGTCCTGGCCGAGCAGGTACACCTTGCCGCGGATGGCGCCGCGCAGCGCGCAGACCAGGGCCAGGTAGCGGGCGTCGGGGTCCGAGCCCACCTGCTTGGAGGCGACGTAGGCCCACACCTCGCGCAGGAACTCCATCTTGTGCAGGGTGAGGGGCAGGTCCCGGTTGGGGTGCGGGGTGGGCGGCGGCGGGCCCTCCCGGCGTTCGGGCGGCTTGGGCGGCCACCCGGGCGGATTGAACACGCCGTTTTCGTGGCAGCGGACGCATTCCATCGCCGCGGCCAGGTCCGGATCGGGCCTGTGGAACCGCGGCTGTCGGATCTGACCGGGAGGCGGCGCCTCCCCGGTCGGGCTGTGCTGCGTCATGGCATGGAGACTAGCGGTATTCGTGGTGCCGGGGGCTGGTGTCGACGGGAATCCGGGGAGTCACCCGTATTCCGAATAACCGTTCCGGTAGGCCGGTGTATCCGGTATAGGCGCCTCGGCGGCGCCGGGCGGCCCGGTGGCGCGCGGGTGCGGTTCACGGGGGTGCGTCCTCCCCCCGCGGGCACCACGCCCGGTAGGGGCAGGTGCGGCAGGCCGGCCCGGGGACGGGCGCGTGCTCCAGGTCCCGGTGCCAGGGTGCGGCCAGGTCGCGCACGGTGCGCTCGGCCGCGGCCAGGACCGAGGGCGAGGCGGGGTCCAGGACGTGGACCCGGGCGCCGCCGGGGGTGAGGACCTCCACCTCCACCGCGGGCTCGGGCCCGGCGGCGATCACCCCGGAGGAGAAGAGGAGGACGCCCAGGGCGGCCCGCGGCTCCTGGGCGAACAGCGCGGCCGGAGCCGTCCCGGGCGGGCCGTCCTCCGGGATGAGGACGCTGCGGTGGACCCAGGAGCCGCGCCGGTGGTGCAGGACGTCGGCGCGGTGCACCAGCAGCACGTCGGCGTCGGTGTCGTCGGCGGTGAGGGCCGAGCCGGAGCGCACGTGGTCGCCCGCCGGAAGGTCGCGCAGCGGGCACACGGGCAGGTGCGCGGCGAGCAGGGCGGCGGCCCGCCGGGCCCGCTCGCCGAAGAGCCGCCGCCCGCCGCAGGCCCACCGTGCGGGGTCGGGCGGCAGGTCCGCGGGCTCGCAGGCACGCCGGGGCGGCCGTCCGTGCGCGCGCTCCAGCCAGGCCCGCACCGCTCCGGCCACCACCCCGTCCCCGGCGCGGAGGGGGTCGGCGGTGCGCGGGGGAGGCGACGGTGCTGGCGCTGGCGCTGGCGCTGGCCCGGTCCCCGGCCCGCCGGGTGCGGCGGTCGACGTGCGGGGGCCGCGTGTCCCGGCGCCGGTCGCCCTTGTGCCGGTGCCCAGGGGGGACGTTCGTTCCGGTCCTGCCGCTTGTACACGGGGTTCGGACACCGCTGTGCCGGGGCCGGTGCCCGGGTGGGGCATCGGTGCGGGCCGGTCGCCGTGTCCGCGGGACGCGGTCGTTGTGCCGGGGGCGGATGACCGGGCGCCGGTCGTGTTCGTGCCGGTGCCCGTGTGCGGGTTTCGCCCTGGACCCGCCGCGTGCGGGCGGGGCGCGGTGATCTCGGGGCCGGTGGTCCTCGCTGCGTCCGTCGGGGGCGGGGTGGGTTCCGCCCCCGTCGTGTGTGCGTGGCGGGCGGCGGCCGTTGCGCCGAGACCGGATGCCGTCGTGTCGGCCGCCTGCGGGGCGGCGGGCGGCTGTGGGCTCCGCTCCCACGCGGCCGTGCGCGCGTACGGCGCGTGGGTCGTCCTCGCGGCGGTCCCCGGGGGCGGTGCCTGCTCCGGCCCCGCCGTGGGGGCGCGGGGCGTGGCGGTCGATGCGTCGGAACCGGGTGCCCTCGTGCCGGCCGGAGCCGTGCGCGCGTCGGCGGGCGGTGCGTGCCTCGGCCGTGGCGCGGGTTCGCGGGGCGGTGCGGACGTGTGCCGTGGTGCGGGTCCGTCCCGCCCTGCCCGGGCGGCCGGGCCGAGCGGTGCTCCGTCCGTCGCCGGCGCACCGCCGGGCGGCGCCGGTGCGCCGGGGGCGGACACGAAGGTCCCCGCCCCGGCGGGGACGGTGGGTGGACACGGCGCGTGGGGACCGAGGGCGCGGGGCCCGTCCGGGGGCGGTTGCACCGTGTGGCGCACGGGCACGCGGTGGACGGCGGGCAGGCCCAGGGCGCGGAAGTGGGCGCGGGCCGGGCACAGGGCGTGCTCGCGCGCCCCGTCCGGAGACCAGGCGCGCCGTTCCGGGGCCCGCGCCAGCCCCAGCAGGCCGGGGGCGCGCGGCAGTCGCCCACAGCCGCTGCGGATCCCGCAGGTCAGGCAGTCCGGTCCCGGTACGCGGGCTCCGCCGACCAGGGCGGAGCGCAACCCCTCGCGGCCCCGCTCCGCGAACAGCGCCACCGCCTCCTCGGCGGTGCCGTCGAACCGGGTCTGCGCGGCCCCGTCCAGGCAGGACACGCGGACCACCCGCACCCGTTCCGGGGGGCCGTCGCCCCGGAGCATCGGATAGGGGGCGCCGCCGTGGTAGCGGGCCGGGTCGGCGGCGTAGGCCCGGCGGTCCACCGGCGACCCCGTGGCCAGCACATAGGCGGCGACCGCGACCCCGGCGTCGGCCGGGGACCGCCGCAGCCCGCCCGGCACCGGCACCCACAGCTCCCGGGCCGTGTCGCGGGTGTAGCAGCGCCCGGCGGCGCGCACCTCGTACGGGCGGCGGTGGCGGGAGTCGCGTTCGGGCATGTACTGGCGGACCCAGAAGTCGGGCACGGGCGTGCGGCCGGCGACCGCCGCCAGGTGGGCGCCGGCGGCGTGGTGCACCCACCGGCGCACCCCCTCGTGCACCGGCGGTACCCGGTCGCCCAGCACCGTGACCGGCGGCCGGCCCGGCGGCGGCGGGTGGGCGCAGGCCCGCTCCAGCGACCAGCCACGGTGCTCGACCAGGTCCAGGACGGCGTGAAGGACGGCCGCCGGCACCTCGCCCGGCCGGTGCCGTTCGGGGCCGGCGGAGCGGTCCGCGCGCACCCTGCGGTACGCCGGGCACCCGCCGCGCGGCAGGACCGCGGCGTCGCTGAGCAGGCGGACGACGGGGGGACAACCGGTGTCGGTGATCATGCGCGGCACCTTCCGGAGGGCTTTTCGAAAAGGGTGGCACGATCGGCGGGATCGTGCCGAAGGGCTGTGGATAACCTTTTCGGTCCCGCTCTCTATCGAATCTCGGGACGGCCCGGATCGAAAACCCGAAATCCAGGTTCTGTATTTCTGGATGCGCCCTCACCTGCGACGATGCGGCCCGAGAGTGTCGTGCGGGCTCCGCACTTGCGGGAAAGCACTCCGGTGGGAGGCACCCCCCGCTCACACTGGGGCGCATGCTCCAACAGCACATCGTCGAGGGTTTCTGGTTCCACGGCCGTCTGTACGTATGGGCGATGGACACCGCCCTGCCCGCCGTCTCCGGTTCGCGCCGCCGCGTACCGCCCTACCCCTGTGCCCTGCCCCCGTCCGACCTGGGGCGGTGCGTGGGAGGGCTGGGCTCCGACGATCCCCGCGTCGCGGTACTGCACCTGCCCGGCCGGTCCCGGCGCCCGAGCGCCCCGCCCGGACCGGCGGCCCCCGCCTCCGGCGCCCCCTCCGCGCCGGAGCCGCCGCCCCTGCGCCCGTGGACGGTGCCGGTGCGCGAACTCGACCCGGCCGCGGCGCTGCGGCTGCTGGCCGGGGAGCCCGGCGACGGGACCGGGCCGGGCCTGCTCCACCTGGCCGCGCTCGCCCGCGCCGCGCACGGGCACGCCCGGGCCGGGTGCGTGGTCCCCGCCGTCCACCACGAGGACAGGATCGGGGTCCGCTGGCGCCCCGTCCTGGCGCCCGCCGGCCTGGACTGGCTGCGGTCGGCGGCCGCCACCGCCCCTCCCGCGCTGCGCGCCCACCGCGTGCCGGGTCCGGACCCCGCCGGTGAGGGGGCCGCCGTCCTCGCCGACCTGCTGGAATGCCTGTGCTCTCTCACCGACGCGGCGGTCCGGGAGCGGTTGGCGGACCGGTTCCCCGACACGGACGCCGACCTCCCCGCCGCCGCCTCCGCCACCCGGGAGTGGTTCGTCCGCGCCCAGCGCGCCGCCGCGGGACGGGGGCCGGCGGCCGTCCGCCGGGTCCCGGGGCCGCAGGGCGGCAGAGCGTCCCTGGTGGAGCCGGACGGCCGGCGATGACCTGGGGGTGCGCGCGGACGGTGGCGTCGTGGGGGCCGGTCGAGCCCGCCTCCGTCGGGTGGCTGGACGTGCGCCCCGGGCTGGCGGCGGCCCGGGTGAGCCGTGACCGGCGCCACCACTGGGTGACCGTGCGCAGACCACCGCTGCCCCGGCCGGTGCGGGACCTGGTCGTCGCCGAGGTGTCCGCCGACCCGGCCCTGTGCGAGCAGGTGCTGCTGGGCCGTGCGCCCGCCGCCCTGGCCGCCGTGTTCCGCAGCCGCCGCGCCGAACTGTTCCCCTCCGGACCCGCCGGGTTCGACCTGTCCTGCTCGTGCCCGGAGCCGGAGTGCGCGCACGGCATGCAGGTGGTGGCGGCGATGGCCCGTGCCTTCGACGCCGACCCCTACCTGCTGCTGGCCTGGCGGGGGCTGGAGCGGTGGGAGCTGCTGCTGCCGCTGTCCCGCGGGGCACCGCAGGTCCGGGTCGGGCCTGCGGCGGCGTCATCGTTCTGGGAACGGCCGGACCCGCTCCCGCCGTGCCCGGTCTGGACGGGGGACCCCGGGGGCCACCGGCCGCCGGGCGCGGGCACCGACCCCTGGGCGGCCGCCCAGGCGTACCTGTGCTCCCCGGGGACGGACGCGCTGCGTGACGGCCGGGGTTCGCTGGAGGGCGCGGATGGCCCGTCCGACGTGGCGGAACGCGTGAGCGGAACGGGGGATGAAACTACGTAAAAAGTAACTCACGGTGACGTTTTAGACGTCTTGGGAGGCGCGGCGGACCCGGACGACGCCCCCTCCCATCATGTTGAATGTCGACCATGATCGTGCGTCGAGTACTTCCCGATGAGATGAGCGCCGTCAGCGAGCTGCGGGTGATCGCCTATACGGCCGACGGACTGTTGGAGGCCGACCCGGCCTACGTCGAGGCGCTGCGGCTGCTGGGCGCCGACGGCCACGGCGAGGTCCTGGTCGCCGAGGACGGTGACCGGCTGCTGGGGACGATCATGTTCGAGCCCTGGTCCGAGCGCAGCGAGATCGCCCGGGGGGCGGACGAGGCGGAGGTGCGGGCGTTCGCCGTTGCCCCCCACGGCCGGGGCCGGGGCGTGGGCCGCGCGCTGGTCAACGCGCTGGTGGAACTGGCCCGGGAGGAGGGCGTCTCCCGGCTGCTGCTGTCCACCCAGGAGCAGATGCTCTCGGCCCAGTACGTCTACCGGGCCCGGGGGTTCGTCCGGGTGCCCGAGCGCGACCGGTCCCCGCTGCCCGGCGTCACGCTGGAGACGTACGAGCTGGTGCTCAAGGAGTGAGCGCGCCGGGGCCGCTCCCGTGCGACCGGGCGCGGCCCCCGGAACCGGGTCAGTCGGCCCGCTCCCGGCGGGCCGCCCGCGCCAGGTCCAGCCCCAGCTCCCCGTCGGTCAGCCGGTCCAGGACGCCGTCCGCGGCCGGGTGGCCGCAGGAGCGCACCGACCGCACGAAGCGGGCCGCGTGCGGGACGAGCCGGTCCCGGTCCCCGGCGGGCAGCGGGATCCCCGCCTCCATCAACAGGGCGTAGTCGTCCAGCAGCGCCCACGCGGTGACCGGCGAGGTCGGCGGCTCCTGGGGTCCCGACCGCAGCCGCCGCACCCACCCGCCGAGCACGGGGTGGTGCAGGTGGGCGCGCAGGAGGGCCTCCGGGTCCGCGCCCCGCGCGACCAGCAGCGCGAAGACCCGCCTGCGGCGGTGCCACGCGCCGGGCTCGGCGCAGGCCTCCAGCAGGTCTCCCGCGACGGTGTCGATGTCCCGGCCGCGGGCCCACCGCTCCAACAGGCCGTCGGTGTCCACCGGGCGGCCCTCCTCCAGCAGGGCCAGCACCTCGCCGACGGACATGTCGGCGACGGCGCCGGTGACCCGCACGTCGGCTCCCGCGCCTTGGAGCCGGCGCACCATGAAGTGGTCGCCCAGCCGCGAGATGCGGAACCTCCCGCGGCCGCTGTGCACCGCGTTCAGGTCGGACAGCAGCTTCAGGGCCGCGCCCACCGCGTCGGGACCGGGCCCGCCCCGGCCGGAGCAGGAGGCCGCGACCTCCCCGGGGGTGCGCTCGCGGCCCGACAGGAAGAGGTCGGTGAGCACCAGCAGCGCGGTGGTGCCGTGCCCGGCGGCCATCGCGGGCAGCGCGTCGGCCCAGGCGTCGGAGACCGCACCCGGCACCCCGGACGACCAGGCGCGGGCGGCGTCCCCGGTGAGCACGCGGGTGTAGGTGGTGCGCAGCAGGCGGCCCGCGCGGGCCACGCAGAACAGGTGGGCGATGTCGGCCGGGGAGGTCTCCAGGTGCGCGGCGGCCGCCAGCACGTCCTCGGCGCACAGCGCGTCGCGGCCCTCGGGGTCGGGGCGCAGCACCCTGCCCCGGTCGATCCACACGGTCAGGCGCGCGGCGTCGGCCAGCGTGCGGCAGCGGCGCGCGGCCTCGTCGAGGTCGGCGGGTTCGGCCGGCGCGACCGGGCGCGGCCCCTCCCGCTCGAACCGCTCCGCCAGCAGCGGGGCGGCGACCGGGACCTCGGCGGGGCGGGCCCCCGGCCCCGGGGCCAGGTCGGCCTCCTCCACGGCGGCCCGCAGCCGCCGGGGGCTCTCGTCCGAGAGCAGCCCGCCCCGGTCGACGAGGTGGTCGCACCAGGCCAGCCAGGTCGACCGCAGGAGCTCGCCGTCCCCGCCGGGCCGGTCCGCGCCGTGCAGGCCGTCCGGGGTGCGGGGCCGCGCGCGCACCTCGCGGGCCACCTCCCGCACGTCGTCGACGGTCCAGTCGCCGGGATCGGGCGCGCCGAGTTCCCGGTGGACGGTGAGCAGCAGGGCCAGTGCCGCGGGATCCGGGGCGGGTCCGGTGCCGGCGTCCCCGGACCACTCCAGGCAGGACCGCACCGCGGAGGCGATGCCCTGGGTCGTCGACGCCTCACCGAAGGTGGTGGTACTCACGGGCTCAGATTAGCCGTGCGCGGGCCGCGCGGGGCCGGGAACGCCGAAATCGCACCGGTTCCCGCGGACCTGCCCCGCACCGGCCGACCGGTGCACGGGCGTCGGGGCCGGGGGTGCGGACCGGGACGGGCCCCTCCCGCCACGCGAACAAAAGCAGGGATGGGCCGCCGACGGCACCATCCTCATCGAAAACGGGAGAAGCCGGTGACGTGCGAAGGCCCTTTCGGGAAAAGAGGAAAGTGAACGTTCTCTTTTCGTGTTCCCCGCCCGTGCGGAGCGGCCCCGACCCCGGCCGACCGGCTCTAGGATGCTGTGATCGGAAGTCCCCGCGCACCGCGCGGGGAGCACGTCCGTTCCCGACGGCACGGCAACCCGCGAGAGATCACCCGAGCGGCCGCTCACCGGTCGGTCGGTGCGGAGGATGAGGGGTTCATGGAGGAGCGACCGCCGACCACCGGCATCGGCCTGGTGGAGGTTTCCGGGCTGTCCCTGCGCGATCTGGGGACGGCGGAGGGCACGGTGCTCGCCCGGGTCCTGGGCGAGGTCCTCGCCGGGGGCCCCGAGGGCGGCGAGGGCGTCGCCGCCTTCGCCAACGATCCCGACTACGCAGGGCTGTCGTAGCCGCCGCGCAGGGCGCCTTCGCGGCCGTTCACAGCAGGGGCGGATCGAGGTCGGACGTCATGCGCTCACCCGCCGTCGCCGCCCTGGTGAGGACGTGGACCGGCCCCAGCACCCGGGCGTAGGAGGCCGCGGTGCTCTCCGCCAGGTCCCGGGCCCGGTCCTCCTCGCCCGCGGCGGCCAGGTCCGATGCCAGGTTCGCGGTGGCCGCCAGTGTCATGGGGTGTTCGTCGCCGACGAGCGCCCGCAGCCGCCGCACCGTGTCCCGGCCCGATTCCACGGCCGCGGCGGTCTCCCCCATCGCCGCCAGGTCGCCGGCCAGGTTGTTGGCCACCGCGAGGGAGAAGTGGTGGTCGCGCCCCAGGAGGGCGTCCAGGTGCTCCAGGGTCGCGGTGTTCAGCAGGTGGGCCCGGCCCGGGTCTCCGCGCAGCCGGTGGATGAGGGCCGTGTCGGCCGCGCACACCTGGTGGTACGGGTGGTCGGAGCCGTAGACCCGGGCGTACCGTTCCGAGGTGTCCAGGGCGACGGACAGCGCCCGGTCCAGTTCGCCTTCCACCCGCATGAGGTTCACCAGGCACAGGGCGGCGGCCAGGGTCTCGGGGTGGTCGACGTCGTACAGGCGCAGGTAGCGGGTGTGCGCGTCCCGGGCCAGGGTGCGCGCCCGGTCCGGGTTCCCCGACAGCCGGTGGGCGACGGACAGGTCCAGCTGGATGCGCAGGGTGCGCGGGTGCTCTCGGCCCAGCTGCCCCCGGCCGTAGGCGAGCGCCTCCTCGCCCAGGTCGCACGCCTCGGCATAGTTCCCGCTCAGGCGCACCGACTGCGCCAGGCTGTTCCAGAACGCCGCCAGGTTGGGCGAGCCGGCGGCCGGGGCCTGGCGCTTGTAGAGCATGTAGGCCTCCTCGTGGCGCTTGCGCGCGCCCTCGAAGTCGCTCGACAGCGCGTGGTCGATGCCCAGGTTGTGCAGGGCGCGCAACGTGGCGCTGTGGTCGGCGCCCAGGGCCCGCACGTGCGCGCGGTGGGTCTGCGTGTCGTGCCGCAGGGCCTCGCGGAACCTGCCCTGGGAGCGCAGGTCGGCGCCGATCCCCGAGAGCAGCGACAGCGTGTCGGGGTGCTCGGGGCCCAGCACCTCCCTGAGGCGGGGCAGCATGGCGATGTTCGACCGGTAGGCCTCCTCGTAGCGGCCCAGGTCCCGCAGCCTGTTGCCGTAGCTCTGCCTCGCCTTGAGCAGGTAGGGGTCGTCCTCGCCGAAAGCCGTCGTCCAGCGGGAGATGAGGTCGCGCGCGTGCCTCTCCGCGGTGGCGTAGTTGCCCGACAGGTACAGGAAGGACAGGACGTGCAGGGAGAGCCTGCGCGCCTCGGGCAGTTCGCTCAGCGGGACGCCCGCGGGCTCCAGGTGGGGCAGGAGGTCCAGGTAGCGGGCCTGGGCCTGCGGGCTCAGCAGGTCGTCGGGCGCCGCCGCGGCGAGCAGGGCGCACACCTCGGTGCGCACGGCCCGCGACCGCTCCTCGTCCAGCTGCCAGCGGATGAGTTTCTGGACGAGTGAGTGGACCTGGACGGTGCGGTTGGCGTTGTCGATCTTGACCAGGGCGTAGCGCCCCAGCTGTCCGAAGGCCCTGCTCAGCCCGATCGGGTCGTTCAGCAGGGCGGCGGTCTCCGGGCGCACGTGCGGGCTCCGCGTGGCGAAGAAGACGTCGCGGGGGATGGGTTCGGGACCGAAGACGGAGCAGGTCCGCAGCAGGTCGACGGCGGCGGGGGTGTGGGCGCCCAGCTCGGTCAGCGAGATCTGCAGCGAGGCGCTCAAGGACGTGTGGTAGCCGGGAGGATGTCCCTGGCTCAGCAGGTCTCCCGGTCTTCGCTCCAGGAGCCGCAGGTACTCCCGGGAGGACATCCCGGTCTCGGTGAGCAGGGCGCCCGCCTGCTCCAGGGCCAGGGGCAGGTGCCCGAGCGCTCCGGCCAGGTCGGCCGCCGACGCCTCGTCCAGCCCCTGGGGCACGCGCCTGCGCAGGAATTCCACGCTCTCCCGCGGGAGGAAGACGTCGACCGGGACACTGGAGGTCCGTCCCGCCCAGCGGTGGTTGCGGGAGGTGATGAGGACGTGGCCGGTGCCCTCGGGGATGAGTTCGTAGAGGTCCTCGGGTTCGTCGGCGCCGTCGAACACGAGCAGCCAGCGCCGGTGGGGGTCGCCCCTGCGGAGGGCGTCGAGGACCCCGCCGGCGGCGTCCTCGATGCCGGTGACGCCCGGACCGGGCAGCCCGAGGTGCGGGGCGAGGTGGGCCATGCTCGAACGCACCAGGCCCGGCTGCCCGGCGGATATCCACCAGACCAGGTCGTACTCCTGCTTGGACCGGTGGACGTGCTCCACGGCGGTGAGCGTCTTGCCGACCCCGTAGTGCCCGTGCAGGACCACGGTCGCCGGGCCGCGCCGCAGTTCGCGGCGGAGGCCGTCCAGGGGCTCCGCGCGGCCGATGAAGTTCATGGAACGCGGGGGCACCCGTCCCCAGACCGCGGGGATCCGTTCTCCGGGAGCCCCCTCGCCGCGGTGCGCGCGTTCCCTTTGCGGATTCACTCGAACCACTCGGGCAACGGCGTCATCATTTTCCGTTATGTCGCCCCCCGCGGTGCAGCGATCGTGAATTTCCTTGTGAAGATCAGGGTAAATGACGGTCACAGCGACCGGAAGTGCGGTTTCCGATGAGGGGCGCTACCGTTTTCCCGGTCGACGGAGCGGTGGAGGTGAAAGACGATGATCGAACTGCGGGAGACACGTGAGGCCGCCATGGTGGACGTCGGCGGGATGTCCCTCGAAGACCTCGCGGAGGTCCACCCGTCCGTGGTCGTCCGTGTCCTGCGCGGCGTTCTGGAGCCGGCGTGCAGAGACCTCGAAGCGGTGTCGGGTTTCGCCAACGATGGCGAGCGGCCCGAAACCGACCTGCCTCCGGAAAAGCCCGGAACTCCCGGACGCGAGGGAGGGGGCCCCTCCACCGCGGACCGGGGGTGACCCCTCCCGCCGTTCGGTGCCGGCGGCGGGGCGGTGCGTGCCGGGCCGTCCGAGATCAATGTTCGAAACGACTCCCCTATGGAATGCGGGGGAAGAGGGGAATCACCTCGGCCCCCTTTTCTCCGTGCCTTCCCCCCAGGAGGACACCGCGTGACCGACGACTCCGCCACGACGGCCCGCCCCCGGCAGCAGGAATGGCCCGCCGGGCTGGACGTGCGGGACCTGCTCGCCCAGGGGTGGCGGCCCACGCCGTTCCTCCAGTTCATCCTCAAGGTCCACAGCCGCTGCAACCTCGCCTGCGACTACTGCTACATGTACGAGATGGCCGACCAGGGGTGGCGCCGCCAGCCGCGGAGGATGGCCCGGCCCGTCGTCGACCGCGTCGCCGAGCGGATCGCGGAGCACGCCCGGGCCCACGGCCGCTCGCGGGTGGACGTCATCCTGCACGGCGGGGAACCCCTGCTGGCCGGAGTGGACCACCTCCGCTACGTCGCCGATGCCCTGCACAAGACCTGCGATCCGGACGTGCACGTGGCCCTGCGCCTACAGACCAACGGCGTCCTCATCGACGACGCCTTCCTCGACCTGTTCGAGGAGCGGGGTATCCGCGTCGGCGTCAGCGTCGACGGCGCGCGGGAGGACCACGACCGGCACCGCCGCCGTGCCAACGGGAGGGGCACCCACGACGAGGTCAGGGCCGGGCTGGAGCGCCTCACCCGCCGCCACCGCCACCTGCTCTCCGGGCTGCTCGCCGCCGTGGACCTGGAGTCCGACCCCGTCACCACCTACGAGGCGCTGCTGGAGTTCGACCCGCCCGGTATCGACCTCCTGCTGCCCCACGGCACCTGGGACGCGCCGCCGCCGGGGCTGACCGGGGAGGGCACCCCCTACGGGGACTGGCTGGTCGCCGTCTTCGACCGCTGGTACGGGGCTCCCGTGCGGGAGACCGACATCCGCATGTTCACCGAGATCATCCGCCTCGTCCTGGGCGCCCACTCGCGCACGGAGACCATCGGCCTGTCCCCGGCCGCCATGGTGGTGGTCGAGACCGACGGGTCGGTCGAGCAGGTGGACACCCTCAAGGCCGTGGCCGAGGGGGCCGCCGCCACCCCCTTCCACACCCTCACCCACCCCTTCACCGAAGCCCTGTACGCGCCGGGCATCGTCGCCAGGCAGATCGGCCTGCGCGCGCTCGGTGAGACCTGCACGGCCTGTCCGCTGGTGCGGGTGTGCGGAGGGGGCCTGTACACGCACCGCTACCGGAGCGGCACCGGTTTTCGCAATCCGTCCGTGTACTGCGCGGACCTGGCACGGCTCATCACCCATGTCCACCGCACCGTGGCCGCCGACGTGGCCCGGATGAAGGAAGAAAACTGAATGCCCGCCACCCGCTCCGCCGTTCCCGACGAGGTGTTCGACGCCTTGGCCGCCGGAGGGGGCGGCCGGCCGGCCGCCGCCCACCTGCGCGCCGCCCAGTACGGCAAGCACCTGCTGCTGGTGCGGCGGGTGCTGGACGCGGCCCGGGAGGAGGGCCACCCGGACGCGGACCACGCCGGGCAGGCCTGGCGGGCCCTGGTCGCCGCGCAGGAGGCCGACCCCGGGGCGGTGGCCGCCACCCTGGGCCACCCCACGGTCGGGGTGTGGGCCCGGCGCACCGTGCTGGCCCTGGACGGGCGCCGGAGCGAGGAGCCCCGTGTCTCGGTCCTGGCGTCCGTGGCGGCCGCGGCCGCGCTGCGCGCGGGGACCGCGCTGCGGATCGAGGTGCCCCTGGACGGACCCACCGCCCCGCTGCTCTCCCTGGGGCGGGCGGCGGTCGGCGGCAAGGGCGGGGCGGTCGCCGAGGTGGCCGCGGGACGGGCGGTCCTGGGGACCCCGGACGGCGAGGTGGCGGTGCCCGAGGACCCGCACGAGGACGGACCGGGCTGGCATGCCCTGCGCCGTATGGAGGCCGAGCACGCGGGGCACCGCCTGGCCCTGCTCCTGGACGACCAGGAACCCGACCGCATGCCGGGGGCGGACATCGTGCCCGGGCGCCTGGGCGCCCGGGAGGCGGAGCACTGGCGCTCCTGCCTGCGGCGGGCCTGGGAGATCCTGGTCGAGGACCACTGGACGATCGCCCAGGAGACGGCCGAGTCGGTCTTCACCCTCACCCCCACCCGGGCCCGGGACGGGGCGCACACCAGCGCGACCGCCCGGCATGCCTACGGCAACCTGGGGCTGTCCACACCGCCCGACCCGGTGGCGCTCGCGCTCACCCTCGCCCACGAGGTCCAGCACGCCAAACTGACCGCGCTGTGGGACCTGGTCCCGCTCACCCTGCCCGACGGCGGCAGCCGCTACTACGCGCCCTGGCGCCCGGACCCGCGTCCCGCGGCGGGACTGTTCCAGGGGGTGTACGCCCACCTGGGGGTGGCCGGGTTCTGGCGCCGCCACCGGGACACGGTGACCGGGGCGGAGCAGGAGCGCGCCCACGCGCGGTTCGCCCACTGGCGGCGCTCCACCCTGGACGCCGCCCGGGTACTGGCCGGATCGGGGCGCCTCACCCCGGCGGGGGAGCGGTTCCTGGCCGTCACCACCCGCACCCTGGAGGCGTGGCAGGACGAGCCGGTCCCCGCGGCGGCGGCGCGGGCCGCGGACCGTTCGGCCCGGGAGCACCTGGCCCGCTGGCTGGAGCGCAACGGTGGTTCCGCGGGCGCCGCGGGCGCCGCGGGCGCGGTCCGGGGCGGCCCGCGCGGCTGAGGCCGCCCCGGACCGGTGTCAGAGCTGGCGCGGGTCGAAGTCGAAGTTCATCCGCTGCCCTGCCAGGAAGGCCTGGGTGAACTGGTGCTCGCGGCCGTGGACACGGGTGTAGAGCGGCTTCACCTGGTCGAAGAGCCGCTCGGCCTCCTCGGCCTCGTCCACGGCCCGCAGGTCCAGGATGAGGTTGGCCGAGCAGGTCAGCACCATGGGGTGTTCGTCGCCGAGGAGGGAGCGAAGGCGTCGCAGGCTGCCCCGGCCCAGCCGGGCGGCGTTCTTCGTGTCGTTCAGCGCGGCCAGGTCGCTGGCCAGGTTGATGGTGATGCCCAGCGCGTAGTGGTGGTCGCGGCCCAGCTTCTCCTCCAGGCCGGTCAACGAGACCTCGTTGAGCTGCCGGGCCCGGGTCGGGTCGCCCAGCATCCGGTACAGCAGGGCCACGTTGCTGGTGCAGCCGTGGTTGTAGGGGTGGTCGGAGCCGTAGATCTGGTCGTAGCGCAGGTCGGTGTCCTCCGCCAGTTGCAGCGCTTCGGCCAGTTCGCCGGTCATCCGCCAGGTGTTGGCCAGGCACATGGCGGCGGCGAGCGTCTCGGGGTGGTCCATGCCGTACTCGCGCAGGTGCCGGGAGTGGGCGTCCCGGGCCAGTTCCAGGGCCTCCTCCAGGTCGCCGTTCATCCGCAGGGAGGTGGCGAGGTCGACCTGCGTCCGCAGGGTCCGGGGGTGGTCGGCGCCCAACTGCTCGCGGCCGTAGGCCAGGGCGTCGTCGCCCAGGTCGCAGGCCTCGGTGTAGTCGCCCACCAGGCGCACCGCCAGGGCCAGGCCGTGCAGGTACATGAGCAGGTGCTGGGGGGCCTGGGCGGTCCCGTGCCGCTTGTGCAGCATGTAGATCTGCTCGTGCAGGTCGCGGGCGGCGGTGAAGTCGCTGGTCAGGGTGAGGTCGATGGCCAGGTTGTACATGGCCCGCAGCGTCGCCGGGTCGGTCGGGCCCAGCGCCTCCCGGTGCAGCCGCAGGGTCTCCTCGTCGTGGGTGAGGGCCCCGCGGAAGTCGCCCCGGGCCCGGAGGTCGGCGCCGATGCCCGAGCGGGCGGCCAGGGTCAGCTCGTCGTCGGGCCCCAGGACGCGTTCGGTCTGCTCCAGGAGGGTCTTGTCCAGGTCGTACGTCTCCTGGTAGCGGCCCTGTTCGCGGAGGCGGTTGGCGTACTTGAGCTGTGCTTCCAGCACGTGCCGGTCGTCGGGCCCCGAGGCCTCGGTCCACAGTTCGACGAACTCTCGGGCGTACCGCTCGGCCATGGCGTAGTTGCCGGAGGTGTACAGGAAGGACAGGATCTTGAGGGCGAACCCCCGGGGCCGGGGACCGGCGCTCTCGGCGATGCCGGAGGGGCGCACGTGGGGCAGGAGTTCGAGGTAGCGCCCCTGGGAGGCGGGGTCGTTCGCCGTTGGAGGGGCCGCCGCCGACAGGAGCTCCCACACCTCTTCGCGGACCGTCCGCTGCTCCCCGGTGCTCAGCTCCGCCCGGATCAGCGTCTGGATCAGCCGGTGCACCTGGATGGTCCGGCTGGAGCTGTCCAGCCGGATGAGCGCGTACCGGGCCAGCTGTCCGATGGCCTTGCTCAGCCGGATGGGGTTGGAGAGCAGCTCCAGGACCTCCGGGCGGACGGAGCCCTCGACGGTGGGGAAGAAGACGTCCCGGGGGATCGGTTCGGGGCCGAAGAAGGCGCAGCAGCGCAGCAGGTCCATGGCCTCGGGCAGGTCCTCCCGCAGCTTGGTCACGGACAGCTGCCAGGCCGCGGTCATGGGAGCCGGGTACTCGCTCGGCTTGCCCTCCCGCAGCAGGGACGCGGGCTGCTCGGCCAGCAGCGCCAGGTACTCGCGGTTGGACATGCCGGTCTCGGAGCGCAGGGCCCCCGCCTGCTCCAGGGCCAGGGGAAGGTGGCCCAGGGCCTCGGCCAGTTCCTCCGCCTCCGCCCGGCTGATGCCCCGCGGGATGCGCTTCTTGAGGAACTCGACGCTCTCGGTGTCGGGGA
>NZ_FQZK01000033.1 GCF_900141985.1 Nocardiopsis flavescens
ACCAGGGCTCGGAGATGGCCGCGCACGGGGCGTTCACCACCGCCACCGACATCCCCGTCTACTTCTGCGACCCGGCCAGTCCCTGGCAGCGCGGTTCCAACGAGAACACCAACGGGCTGCTGCGCCAGTACTTTCCCAAGGGCACCGACCTGTCCACGCACTCGCCCGAGCACCTGGACGCGGTGGCCGTCCAGCTCAACGGGCGCCCACGCAAAACGCTCGGCTGGGACACCCCAGCCGAGCGCCTTACCGAGCTGCTCCACACAAGCAACTGACCTTCTGTGTTGCAACGACCCCTAGAAACCGCCCCCCCACGGCCCGGGCCCCGTTCCGTGTCGGCGGCCCCGCACCGGCGGATCTGTGATGATGGACCGGTCACGGTCGCCGACACGGAGGAGAGCCGTTGCCCCCGCACACCCTGGCCGAGCGCGTCGAGCGGCTCCGGTGCCTGGCCGAGCGCGACCCCCGGATCGAGGGGGTGCTGCTGTACGGCTCCTGGACCACGGGGGAGGCCGACGAGCACTCCGACATCGAGGCCTACCTGTACGTCCGGGACGCCGCGGACTTCGACGGCCGGGAGTTCGTGGCGCGGATCGCGCCGTTGCGCCTGGCCTGCGTCAACATGTTCGGCATCCTGGCGGTGGTCTTCGACGACCTCATGCGCGGCGAGTTCCACGTGGAGCCGGCGGGGGCCGTGGAGGAGGTCCGCTCCTGGCGCGGGTCGGTGCACCTGCCCGACCCGGGGGCCGCGGTCCTGCTCGACCGGACGGGGCGGCTGACCGAGGCGGCCGGCGCCCTGGCCGAGCCCCTGCGGCCCGACCCGGCCGCGACCGCCCAGAGCGGCGCGGACGAGCTGGTGGTGTGGACCCTCATGCTCACCGACCTGCTGGCCCGCGGCGAGGTCGCCCGCGCCCACGGCCTGCTCAACGCGATGATCGCCCCGCAGCAGCTCAAGCTCCTGCGGCTGCTGCGCGGGTCCACCGACCACTGGCTCACCCCGAGCCGGGGACTGGAGCGGGACGTCCCCGCCGCCGACCTGGCCCGCTACCGCGCGACCACCGGCCCGGCCCTGCCGGAGGAGACCCGGGCCGCGGCCCGGGAGAGCTGGGCGTGGACCCGCGACCTGGTGGCCGAGGCCGCCGCGCGGTGGGGCGTCACCCTCCCCGCCGACCTGCACGAGGCCGTCACCGGCCGCCTGGCCTGAGCCCGTACGCGACGGCGCCCGCCGTCCCGGGGGACGGCGGGCGCACGGGTCGCCGCGTCTACGCGCCGACCGCGTAGGGGCTGCGCGCGATCAGCGCGCCGTCCCGGTCGGCCAGGGCGCGCTCGACCGCGGCCGCCACCCGGTAGGTGCGGTCGTCGGCCAGCGGCGGGGCCATGATCTGCAGGCCCACGGGCAGCCCGTCCTCCGGCGCCAGGCCGCACGGCACCGAGAGCGCCGCGTTGCCCGCCAGGTTGGACGGGATGGTGCACAGGTCCGCCAGGTACATGGCCATCGGGTCCTCGGCGCGCTCGCCGATCGGGAACGCGGTGGTCGGCGTGGTCGGCGAGACCAGCACGTCCACGTTCTCGAACGCCGCGTCGAAGTCGCGCTTGATGAGGGTGCGCACCTGCTGGGCGCTGCCGTAGTAGGCGTCGTAGTAGCCGCTGGACAGCGCGTAGG
Source organism: Nocardiopsis flavescens (assembly GCF_900141985.1). Taxonomy (GTDB): domain Bacteria; phylum Actinomycetota; class Actinomycetes; order Streptosporangiales; family Streptosporangiaceae; genus Nocardiopsis; species Nocardiopsis flavescens. The sequence continues at coordinate 1,664 of NZ_FQZK01000033.1, forward strand.
TGCCCAGCATGATCCGCCGCTTCACCTCGGGGCCGAACCCCTGGGCCCGGGTCAGCGACATGACCTCCTCGGCGCTGCGCGTGCCGTCGTCGCCCACCCGCAGTCCGTAGCGCATGGCGTCGAACCGGGCCAGGTTGGACGAGCACTCGCTGGGCGCGATGAGGTAGTACGCCGACAGGGCGGCGTCGAAGCTGGGGCAGGACACCTCGACGATCTTGGCGCCGAGCGACTCCAGCAGCTCCAGGCTCTCGTGGAAGCGCTGCCGCACCCCGGCCTGGAAGCCGTCGCCGTCCAGCTCCTTGACCACGCCGACGCGCAGGCCGTCGATCTCGCCGCGGCGGGCGGCCTCGACCACCGGCGGGACGGGGGCGTCGATGGAGGTGGAGTCGCGGGGGTCGTGCCCGGAGAACGCCTCCTGGAGCAGGGCTGCGTCGAGCACGTTGCGCGCGAAGGGGCCGGGGGTGTCCAGGGAGGACGCGAACGCGATCATCCCGTACCGGGAGGAGCCGCCGTAGGTGGGCTTGGCGCCGACCAGGCCGCACACGGCGGCGGGCTGGCGGATGGATCCGCCGGTGTCGGTGCCGGTGGCCAGGGGCGCCTGGAACGCGGCGACCGCGGCGGAGGACCCGCCCGAGGACCCGCCGGGGATGCGGTCGGTGTCCCACGGGTTGCGGGTGACCTGGTAGGCGGAGTTCTCGGTGGAGGAGCCCATCGCGAACTCGTCCATGTTGGTCTTGCCCAGGATGACCAGCCCGGCCTCGCGCAGGCGCGCGGTGACGGTGGCGTCGTAGGGCGGGTGCCACCCCTCCAGGATCTTGGAGGCGGCCGTGGTGGGCATGTCCTTGGTGGTGAACACGTCCTTGTGCGCGACGGGCACGCCGGCCAGGGGCCCCTGCTCCTCGCCCGCGGCGCGGCGGGCGTCCACGGCCCGGGCCTGCTCCAGGGCGGTCTCCCGGCGCACGTGGAGGAAGGCGTTGATGTCGCCGTCCACGGCCTCGATCCGGTCCAGGTAGGCGGTGGCGGCCTCCTGTGCGGAGACCTCGCCCGCCTTGATGGCCGCGCCGAGCTCGGCCGCGCCCAGGCTCACGATGTCGCTCATGGCTACTCCTCCTCCCCGAGGATCCGCGGGACCCGGAAGCGCTGCTCCTCCACCGCGGGGGCCCCGGACAGGGCCTGCTCCGGAGTGAGGCCCGGCCGGGCCTCGTCGGGGCGGTGGACGTTGGTCAGCGGCAGGGCGTGCGAGCTCGGCGGGATGTCGCCCGTGGCGACCTCCTGCACCTTGGCCACGGCGGTGAGGATGTCACCGAGCTGGGCGGCGAGCGTGTCGAGCTCGCTCTCGTCGAGCGCCAGCCGCGACAACCGGGCGAGGTGCGCGACCTCATCGCGGGTGATGGCGGTCATGAGTGACTAACCGTTTCTTCGGCGGACGGGCTAACCCGTCAATCCTATGGCTCCCCCACCGCTCCCGGTGCCGGTACACCGAGGCCCGGGCCGCCGGGCGCGGCCCCCGCCCCGGGCCGGGGGCTCCCCCGGTGCGCGGCGATCCAGGCGGGGACGTCGCGGGCGGGCATGGGGCGGGCGAAGTGGTGGCCCTGGGCGGCCTGGCAGCCGGTGTCGCGGGCCGCCTCGGCCAGGGCGCGGGTCTGCACGCCCTCGGCGGTGGCGCGCATGCCCAGGGCGTTGACCAGGGCGATGGCGGCGCGGACGACGGTGGGCCCGTTCCCGGTGCCGTCGGTGAGGCGGGCGGTGAAGGAGCCGTGGATCTTCACCTCGTCCAGCGGCAGCCCGGCGAGCTGGACCAGGGTGAAGTGGCCGGTCCCGAAGTCGTCCAGGGCCAGGCCCACCCCCAGTCCGCGGAGCCGGTGGACGGCGGCGGTGGCCGCGGCGGTGTCGGTGATGAGCGCGCTCTCGCCGATCTCCAGCACCAGGCGCTCGGGCGGGATGCCGTGCTCGACCAGGGCGGAGGCCACGGTGTCGGGCAGGTCGGGGTGGAGGAGTTCGCGCACCCCCAGGTTGACCGAGACGGGCAGCATCACCCCCTGCTCCCGCCAGCGCGCGGCCCGGGCCAGGGTGATGTCCAGGACCTGCCCGGTGAACGCCCGGAACAGGTGCGACTCCTCCACGACCGGCATGAACTCCCCGGGGCCGAGCAGCCCCCGCGAGGGGTGCCGCCAGCGGGCCAGGGCCTCCAGCCCGACGGCGTGCCCGTCGTCCAGGCTGACCTTGGGCTGGTAGTGCATCTCCAGGGCGCCCTCGGTGAGCCCGCGGCGCAGCTCGCTGAACAGGCTGAGCCGGGCGGTGGAGTTGCGGTCCTTGCCGGGGTCGTAGGACTCCACCCCTGAGCGGGCGGACTTGGCGACGTACATGGCGACGTCGGCGCGCTGCATGAGGTGCGCGAAGTCGACGGCGTCCTCGGGGTGCAGCGCGATGCCGATGCTGGCCTCCAGGTCGAGGTCCATGCCGTCGAGGCGGACCGGCTCGCTGAGGGCGCCGCGCAGCCGGGAGGCGACCTCGGCGGCGGCCTCGGTGTCGCGGATCTGGGGCAGCAGCACGGCGAACTCGTCGCCGCCGAGCCGGGAGACGAGGTCGCCGGGGCGGACGCTGTGGCTGAGCCGCCCCGCGACGGTCTGGAGCAGGCGGTCGCCGGTGGGGTGCCCCAGCGTGTCGTTGACCTCCTTGAACCGGTCCAGGTCGAGCAGGAGCAGGCCGACCCGGCCGCCGCGCCGCCGGGCCGCGTCGATCTCCTGGTGGGCGCGCAGGGTGAGGAGTTTGCGGTTGGCCAGGCCGGTGAGCTCGTCGTGGTTGGCCTGGTGGTCGCGCTTGACCGACAGCAGCGCGCTGGAGTGCAGGGCCAGCAGGGGTAGGGCGAACAGCGGGATGTACAGCACCGAGTGGGTCGCCGCCACGACGACCAGGGGTGCCAGGGCGATGAGGACGGCGTTGATGCGCGCCTGGCGCCCGATGCCCTTGTACATGACCTGGGGCAGGGAGACGCGTTCGTGCATGGCGACGGCACAGGTCACCAGCACCCGGTTGACCAGGAAGTAGGCGGCCCCGGCCAGGCCCACGGCGACGAGGTCCTCCCCCGCCGGGAACCACCCGGTGGCGCGCAGCGGCGGCAGGGCCAGGCGCAGGACGGCGTCGGCGGCGCCCAGGGCCAGGACGTACTGGGCGGCGTTGAACGCGGTGCGGTGGGCGGCGTGGCCGCGGGCGAACCCGGCGACGAGGGTGGCGGCGGCCTGGACCGGCCCGGCCAGGGGCAGGCCCTGGAAGATGACCAGGGCCAGGGAGAACGGGAGCGAGGTGGGGGCGCCGTCGCCGGGGGACTGCCCGGGCACGGCGATGGGGCGCAGCTCCCCCAGGACGACCATGGCGAGCAGGGCCCAGGTGAGGGGCTCGACGGCGTACCGGAACACGGCGGGGCCCGCCCACAGCAGGGCGGCGGCGAGCAGGAGCGTCCCGGCGGCGACGGTGCCCGCCATGTACAGCCAGAGCGGGGTACCGGCGCGCGGGCCGATGTCCCTGGTGCCGTGGGGATCTCTCATGCGTGCCGTCCTCATGAGGGGGACGCGGAGACCGGCGGTGCCGCCGCCGCTCCTGATGGTTCCGGCCTGCGGGAGCGGTCACCCCTCACATGACCGAATCCCGGGTTCGGTGGCGCCCGATTTCCGGGGCACACTGTCCACCTTACGCCGCTTCGTCACCAAGTGTCGCCTGTCCGGGACTATCAGTTAACCAAGACGCGGGGCGATTGTGCCGCGAACCGGGAAAAAGATACGGCGGCCCGGAACGAACCCCGCCCCCGCACGCCCGCCGGGCGGGCGTGCGGGGGCGGGTGCTCCCGGCCGCCGTATCCTGCGTGTCGCCTGCGCGTGTCACTCCCGGTCGGCGGCCTCCGGTGCCGCGGCGGGCTCCCCGGCGGGGGGCTCCGCGGACGCCTTCTCCCCCGCGTCCGCCGCCCCGTCCCGCGGCTCCTCCTCGGGCGGGTTGATCCGCAGCTTCTCGGCGGCCTCGGGGCCGGCCTCCAGCAGCACCCGGAACCCCTGCTCGTCGAGGATGGGCACACCCAGCTTGACGGCCTTGTCGTACTTGGACCCCGGACTGTCGCCGACCACCACGAAACCGGTCTTCTTGGACACCGAAGCCGTGGACCGACCGCCGCGCTCGGCGATGGACTCCTTCGCCCCGTCCCGGGTGAAGCCCTCCAGCGAACCGGTGACCACCACCGTCACCCCGTCCAGCACGCCCGAGATGGCCTCGTCGACCTCGTCCTCCATGCGCACCCCGGCCGCCGCCCACTTGGCGACGATCTCCCGGTGCCAGTCGACCTCGAACCACTCCCGGATGGAGCGGGCGATGGTCGGGCCGATCCCGTCGACCGCGGCCAGCTCCTCCTCCGAGGCCGCCCGGACGGCGTCCATGGACCGGAAGTGGCGGGCCAGGTCCTCGGCGGCGCGCGGGCCCACGTGCCGGATGGACAGCGCCACGAGCACCCGCCACAGCGGCCGGGACTTGGCGTTCTCCAGCTGCTCGAACAGCTTCTCCACGGTCTTCTTGGGCTCGCCCTTGAGGTTGGTGAAGAACGAGACGACCTTGGGCTCGCCGGTCCTGGGGTCGGTCTTGGGCTCGGAGGTGTCGGGGTCGAGCACGTACGTGCGGATCGGCAGCAGCTGCTCGACGGTGAGGTCGAACAGGTCCCCCTCGTCCTGGAGCGGGGCCCGGGCCGGTTCCAGCGGCTGCGTCAGGGCGGTGGCGGCGACGTACCCGAGCGCCTCGATGTCCAGGGCCTTGCGTCCGGCCACGAAGAACAGCCGCTCGCGCAGCTGCCCGGGGCAGGACCGGGCGTTGGGGCAGCGCAGGTCGACGTCGCCCTCCTTCTGCTGCCCCAGCGGCGTGTCGCACTCGGGGCACGTCCGGGGCATGGTGAACGCCCGCTCGGTCCCGTCGCGCTTGTCCGTCACCGGGCCGACGATCTCGGGAATGACGTCGCCGGCCTTGCGCAGCACCACCGTGTCGCCGATCAGCACGCCCTTGCGCTCGACCTCCTGGGCGTTGTGCAGGGTGGCGAACTCGACCTCGGACCCGGCCACGACCACCGGCTCCATGACGCCGTACGGGGTGACCCTGCCGGTGCGGCCCACGCCCACCTTGATGTCCACCAGCCTGGTGGTGACCTCCTCCGGCGGGTACTTGTAGGCGATCGCCCAGCGCGGGGCGCGGCTGGTGGAGCCCAGCCGCCGCTGGAGCGCGAAGTCGTCCACCTTGATGACGATGCCGTCGATCTCGTAGGCGGGCTCGTGCCGGTGCTCCCGGTAGTGGGCGACGTACTCGTGCACCTCGTCCATGGTGGACACGACCTTGTAGCGGTCGCTGAGCGGCAGCCCCCACTCCCCGAGCAGCGCGTACGCCTGCGACTGGCTGGTGAACACCACGTCCTCGGAGCCGGCGGCCCGGGTGTAGGCGCCCACCCCGTGCACGATCATCGACAGCGGCCGGGTGGCGGTGACCCGCGGGTCCTTCTGCCGCAGCGACCCGGCGGCGGCGTTGCGGGGGTTGGCGAAGGGGGTGTGCTCACCGGTCTCGGTGATGCGGCGGTTGAGCGCGGCGAACGCCTCCACCGGCAGGAACACCTCGCCGCGCACCTCCAGCAGCTCCGGAGCCGGGCGCACGCTCTCGTCGAGCCGCTCGGGCACCGCGCCGATGGTGCGGACGTTGAGGGTGATGTCCTCGCCCACCCGGCCGTCGCCGCGGGTGGCGGCGCGGACGAGGCGCCCCTTCTCGTAGACCAGGTCCACCGCCAGGCCGTCGATCTTCAGCTCGCACAGGTAGGCGCCCACCGGCACCTCCGCCGAGGCGCGGTCCGCCCAGGCGTTGAGCTCGTCGAAGTCGAACGCGTTGCCCAGGCTCTCCATCCGCACCAGGTGCTCCACCGCGGCGAAGTCGACGCTGATCGGGGCGCCGACCTTCTGGGTGGGCGAGTCCTGGGTGATGAGCTGGGGGTGCTCCTCCTCGATGCCGCGCAGCTCGGCCATGAGGGCGTCGTACTCGGCGTCGGAGACGATGGGGTTGCCCAGGTAGTAGCGGTAGCTGTGGTCGTCCAGCTCCAGGGACAGCTCCCCGTGCCGGTCGCGCGCCTCGTCGGGGATGTCGGTGGTGTTCTCGGGCGCCACGTGGCCGCCTTTCCGTCTCGTGCTCGACTACGGCCTGCGGGGCTCGTCCCGGAGGACCCTGGCCCCGTCCCGGACGGCCTTGAGCGCCGCCCGGGCGTGCTGGGGGGAGGCGCCGGCCAGACCGCACGCGGGGGTGGGGACCACCGCGCGGGCCAGCAGGTCGGGGCCGAACCCCAGCCGGTTCCACAACTCGCGTACGACCTCGACGCTAGTCGCCGGGTCGGACATTCGGGCCTGTTCGGAGGGGGTGGGGTCGGCCCCCGGGACGACGCCCAGCAGCAGGCCGACACCGGCCTCGACGGCGGTCCCGAGCATGTCGTCGTGGCGGCGGTCGAGCAGCCCGGCGTCCAGGCTCAGCGCCCGGGCACCGCTGCGGCGCAGGAGGTTCAGGGGCGCGTCGGCGGAGCAGCAGTGGGCGGCGGGGACCGCGCCGGCCGCGACGACGGCGTCGAACAGGGTGCGCAGCACCTCCTCCACCCGGACCCGGTCCACGGCGCGCACCCGGCCGTAGCCGCTGGCGGTGGGCAGGGCGCCCAGCAGGACGGCGGGCAGGGAGGGTTCGTCGACCTGGACGAGGAGGCGGGCGCCGGGCACCCGCCTGCGGACCTGCCCGATGTGCGCGCGCACGCCCTCCAGGTGGGAGGCGGCGAGGTCGCGGTAGGCGCCGGGGTCGGACGCCATGCGCTGGCCGTTGCGCAGTTCGACGGAGGCCGCCATCGTCCAGGGCCCCGCGACCTGCACCTTGAGCGCGCCCTCGTAGGAGTGCGCGTGCTCGGCCAGGACGTCGAGGTCGCGGGAGAGGAAGCCCCGGGCGCGGTGGAGGTCGCGGCCCCCGGTGTCGGCGGCGCGCCAGCCGCTGGGCTGCACCTCGACGGGGAACTCCACCAGGAGTCCCGCGGTGCGCCCGATGAGGTCCGCGCCGACGCCGCGGCCGGGCAGTTCGGGCAGGTGCGGCAGGTCGGGGAGTTCGCCCAGCACGGTGCGGACCGCCTCGTCGGGGTCCTCTCCGGGCCAGGACCCGACGCCGGTGGAGGAGGCGGCGGGCCAGGGGTAGGGGTGGTGTTCGCTCACATCGCCCAAGGTTAGGGCAACGCGGGGCCGGGGAGCGGTACGGCGCGGCGGCCGGGCGGGGCCGGGCGGCGGGTCAGGCGGTGGCGGTGCGCTCGGGAGCCGGGTCCGCGCCGGTCCGCTCAGGGTCGGGGGCGCCGCCATCGGAGGCGGCCTCCCCGTCGGCCGCGTCCCCGGGGGCGGGGGGTTCCTCCCCCGGCTCCCGCGGCGCCTCCGCGGAGCCCGAGCCCCGGCGGCGGCGCAGCACGACCATGGCGGTGACCAGGGCGGCGCCCGCGGCGAAGACGCCGACGGCGGTCCACGGCGAGTCCAGGAAGAGTTTCAGCCAGGTGCCGACGAGCCCCGCGATGACCATGCCCCACAGGCCCGCCCAGGCCAGGCCGCCGAGGAAGACCGCGGCGAAGTAGCGCGGGAAGCGCATCCGCACCACGCCGGCGGACAGGTTGATGGCGGTCTGCATGCCGACGGTGAAGAAGCTCAGGGTGACCACGGGCGCGCCGTAGCGGTCCACCAGGTTCTTGGCCCGCTCCAGCCTGGGCCCCAGGCGCGCGCCCACGCGGCTGCGGTTCACCCCGGCGCCCAGCCCGCGGCCGATCCAGTACGTCGCGGGGGCGCGCAGCAGGATGACGACGAGGAGGGTGAAGTAGACGACCCAGAAGGGTTGTCCTTCGAGGAAAGCGAACTGGGGCATGGACGGGTCTCCCAACCTTGACCCCCTGAGTTTGCATTGCCTTACCTAACCCGGGCAAGGGGCGAAGGTCGGAAAGTGACGGAAAAGCTGTCCTATTTTGCCCGTTTCGCCCGATGAGTGGTGAGGCTCACGCCCTCGCTCACCCGCAGGTCAGGCGGACACGGCGGAGCGCGACGTCGCCGAGATCGTCGCCGACCCCAGCACCGTGTCGCCCCGGTCGCCGTCGTAGACCACCACCGCCTGCCCGGAGGCCACCCCCGCGGCGGGCTCGGCCAGCCGCACCACCAGCTCGGGGCCGTCGGCGCCGTCCCGCTGGCGGACCGTCGCCCGGTACACCTCGCCGTGGGCGCGCAGCTGCACGTGGCAGTCGACGGGCTCGGCCGGCGGCTCCGCGCCGCTCCACACGGGGCGCACCCCGGTGATCCCGTCCACCAGCAGCGCCTCGCGCGGGCCCACCGTGACGGTGTTGTCCACCGGCTCGATGGACAGCACGTAGCGCGGGTTCGGCGCGCCGCCCAGGCCCAGCCCCTTGCGCTGGCCCACCGTGAACGCGTGCGCGCCCCGGTGCGCGCCCAGCACGTTGCCCTCCTCGTCCAGGATCTCCCCGGGCCGCTCGCCCAGCCTGCGGTTGAGGAACCCGGCGGTGTCGCCGTCGGCGATGAAGCAGATGTCGTGGCTGTCGGGCTTGTCGGCCACCGACAGCCCGCGGCGCTCCGCCTCGGCCCGCACCTCCTCCTTGGTGCAGTCGCCCAGCGGGAAGACCGCGTGTCCCACCTGCTCGGAGGTGAGCACGCCCAGCACGTACGACTGGTCCTTGGCCGCGTCGACGCTGCGCACCAGGCGCCCGTCGACCTTGCGGACGTGGTGGCCGGTGGCGACCGCGTCGAAGCCCAGGGCGACGGCCCGGTCCAGCACCGCCTCGAACTTGATCTTCTCGTTGCAGCGCAGGCAGGGGTTGGGGGTGTTGCCCGCCCCGTACTCGGCGACGAAGTCCTGCACGACCTCGCGGTCGAACTCCTCCGACATGTCCCACACGTAGAAGGGGATGCCGATCACGTCGGCGGCCCGGCGGGCGTCGTGGGAGTCCTCGACCGTGCAGCACCCGCGGGCGCCCGTGCGGTAGGACTGGGGGTTCTTGGAGAGCGCCAGGTGGACACCGGTCACGTCGTGGCCCGCCTCGGCCACCCGGGCCGCGGCCACCGCGGAATCCACCCCGCCCGACATGGCGGCCAGTACACGCAAAGTCATAGTGGTTCCAGAGTATGCGCCCCGGGGGGTGTGCGGGGCGGGGTGGTCGTCCGCTTCTGCGAAAATCGACCCATGGCTCTGTTCCGTCGTCGCCGCTCCAACGACACCACCGACTCGACCGCCGCCATCTCCGCGTTCTGGGAGGCCTGGCCGTCCCTGCGCGCCCCCCTGGCCGAGGCCGCCGAGGAGGACCGACCGGCCCCCGACGAGGCCGCCGAACGGGTGACCGCACTGGTCAAGGCCCTGCACCCGGACCTGGACTGGGAGGTGGGCCCGGCCCCGGCCTCCCCCAGGCCGGACCTGACCGACCTGGACCTGTCGATGGACGTCGACCCCGACGAGCTGCTGGAGCGGCTGGCGGCGCTGGACGACCCGGGCTCCCTGGCCGAGCCCGCCGCCCACGCCCTCACCCTGCGCCCGGGCTCCTCCGACGACGCCCGCATCCAGTCCGAGCGCTGGTCCCGCTCCGCCCCGGGCGACGACGCCTGGCGTTTCCTCCCGGCCAGACCGGCCGACCACGAGGGCCTGGGCCGGACCGTGCGCTGGGAGGGCCACGAGCTGGACCTGTCCCACGTGTCGGTGTCGATGCACGTCGACCGCGCGACGGGCCGGATCCGGGTGGGGGTCTACCACCCCGACAACATGTTCCTGCCCGAGGAGGTCCGCCGCTCCCTGGCCGACCACGTGGTGCTGCTCGCCCTGGGCGAGGACGACGTCGTCCGCTACATCGGCGAGGTGCGCCCCCTCGACGAGTCGCCCATGGACCCCCTGCCGCCCACGGCCATCCCGTCGACGGTCCGCCAGATGGTCGACATGATCGGCGGCGGCGAGGGCGGCTGGGTCACCCTGCACGGGACCGGCCCGGGCCGCGGCCGGGTGACCTTCTCCGCGCGCCACCCCCTGACCCGCCGCGACTTCCCCGCGCTCACCCTGGCGGTGCGCGTGATCGTGCCCTACGCCGAGACCTCCGCCGACGGCACCCCGGGCGAGTCCTCCGCGATCGCCCTCCAGGAGCTGGAGAACCGGCTGAACCGGGTGCTGGGCGACGACGGCGCGATGGTCATGCACCAGACCGTGCCGGGCCGCAGGGACGTGTTGTTCTACCTCGACCCGGACTCGGGGGTGCTGTCCCGGTTCGAGGAGGAGCTCAAGGGCTGGGCCGAGGGCGACCTCAAGCTCAGCACCCAGCTGGACCCGGGCCGGAGCGTGTTCGCCGGCCTGCTGCGGCCGTACCGCTCCTTCTTCAAGCGCTGAGCCCGTCGGCCGGGTCCCGCCGCCGGTCCTCGGGCACCCGCGGCCGCAGGCCCCCGGCGGCCGGGGCGCCCTTCCGGTCCGGGGCCGGGAGGGCGCCCAGGCGGCTCAGTCGCCGCGCTCGGCGATCTCCTTGACCGCGGCGAGCCTGCGGTCCCAGGACTCGGCGACGCGCTGGAGGTCGCGGCCGAGCTCGTCGAGCCGGGAGCCGACCGGCCGGTGGAGGACCTCCCGCCCGCTCCGGCTCGACTCCACCAGGCCCACGGCCCGCAGCACCTCCAGGTGCTTGCCGACCGCCTGCCGGGTGACGGGCAGCTCCGCCGCGAGCGCCGACGCCGAGGCGGGCGCGCGGCCCAGCCGGACCAGGATCTCCCACCGGGTCGGGTCGCCCAGGGCCGCGAACACGGTGGCGGTGGCCGCGCCGCCGCTGTCCCGCCCGCTCACCCCCGGGCCCCCGCCAGGTGCTCCGCCAGGGCCGCGAACCCGCCCTCCCAGCCCTCGGCCTCGGTGCCGGCACCGTCCGACGCGGTGCCGAACCGGGGGTCGAGCGCGGCGAACCCGGTCTGGGCGACGGTGACCAGGGAGCCCTTCCCGGAGGGGCGCACCTCCAGGACGACGAGGGTGGAGGTGTCGTCGGCGGGTTCGGCGTCCGGCTCGGCGGCGATGCGGTAGGCGAACCGGTGCGGGGCGTCGGCCTCCACCACCCGCCCCCGGAAGGTGCCGTGCTCGTCCCAGCGCAGCGTCATGGGGGCGCCCGGCTCGGGGACGAAGTCGGCGCCGCCGAAGGCGTACCAGGCGGCGAAGTGCCGGGGGGTGGTGACGACCTCCCACACCCGTTCGGGCGGGGCGTCGACGTGGACGGCCCGGTGGACGGCCCCCGGGTCCAGGTGGTCGCGGGCCGCGGCGAGTTCGATCCGCCAGCCCTCGGTGTTCTCCTCCAGGCGGCGGCGCCGGTCCGCCTCGGTGCCGCCGAGGGTGTGGAACCCGCTCTCGACGACGGTGAGCCGCACCCCGCCGGGGCGCTCGTCGAGGTGGAACTCGACGAGGGTGGAGGCGTCGGTGGCGGCGTCCAGCCAGCGGAACGCGGCGTAGCGGTGCGGGTCGAGCCTCTCGGTGCGGAACCGGAAGTCGCCGTGCACGGGGTCGTGGACGACGTCGACGTCTCCGTCGCGGTCGACGGCGTGGTCGATGACCGCCCCGTCGTTGATGAACCAGCCGGGCCGGGTGACCAGGGCCCAGACCCGTGCGGCGGGGGCGTCGACGTCGATGGAGCGTTCGACGCGGTCGGTGTCGCTCATGGTGTCCTCCTCCTCGAAGTGCAACCTCAGAGTTGCACTCTGAGCGCCGATGCGCAACCCCCGGGTTGCACCGAGGCGTCGGCGGCCCTCCGCGCGACACCGGCCCCGGCCGCACCGCACGCGCCCCGAATGTCGCAGGGGCGGGGCAGGATGGCGCCATCGGCACGGCGCACCGCCCGGCGGGTCCGGACGCGCGCCCGGAGAAAGGACACACCCATGTCGTTCCAGGCGTACCTCGACGCGATCGAGACCAAGACCGGCCTCACCCCGCGCGAGCTCGTCGCCCTGGCGCAGGAGCGCGGCCTGGCCTCCGCCGACACCAAGGCCGGCGAGATCCTCGCCTGGCTCAAGGAGGACCACGGCCTGGGCCGCGGCCACGGCATGGCCCTGGTGCACGTGATCAAGAAGGGACCGAAGATCGACGCGAAGCACGTCGGCTCCGCCGGCTCCCACCGGGACGACTCCGACACCCTCTGGCTGGACGGCAGGGCCACCCGGCCCTGACCCTCCCCCGCGGGCGCCGGCACGCGGACGCCGGCACGGGGCGGGCGCCGCGGCAGAGCGCGGGCGCGGCCGGCAACGGCGCGGTCACGGGGTGCGGCCGGCCCCGCCCCGGGAGCGCCGGTCCACATCGCGGTCGGCGGCCAGGGCGCCGTGGACCATGGACGCGACCAGGGCGCGCACGCCCGCCTCGTCGAACGCCCCCACCGGTCCGGTGACCAGGGTGAACAGCGCTCCCCCGTACAGCGTCGCCAGGGTCGCGACCGCCTCCTCCGACACCGGGGTCCCCAGGGCCGCGTGCAGCGCGGCCGTCTCGGCGACCGCCGCCCGCTCCAGCCGGCCCAGCACCCGCTCCAGGGCGGGCCGCCGCCGCGCCTCCATCCGGAGTTCGAAGATCGCCAGGTAGCGGCCCCGCAGCGCGGTCGCCGCACCCCACAGCGACGCGGCGATCATGTCGACCAGCTCGTCGGGCCCGGTCGGCCCGGCCCTTCCCTCCGTCGCGGCGGCCACGTCCGCGAAGTGCAGCTCCAGCACCCGTTCCGCGGCGGCCACCAGCAGCGCCTCCCGGCTGCGGAAGTAGTTGGTGGCCGTCCCGGCGGGAACCCCGGCGCGGGCCTCCACCGCCCGGTGCGTCAACCCGTGCACGCCCTCCTCCACCAGCAGCGCGATCGCGGCGTCGGCGAGCGACCGGCGTCGGCGCAGGTTGGCGGGTGGCATGGGGCCGAGTATAGGGCTCCCCGGCCTACCACTACCATCGTATTGAACGGGGTCCGCGCACCACCGCGGCCCCGGACCACGAGGAAGCGGAGGCGGTCATGGGACGACTCACGGCGACGGTGGTCGGCGGCGGCATCGCGGGGATGGCCGCCGCGACGGCGCTCGCCCGGGCGGGGTGGAGCACGACCGTGCTCGAAGGCCGCGGCGGCGGGTCCGAGGTCGGCGCGGGCCTGGCCACGACCCGCAACGGCGCCGCCGCGCTGCGCGCCCTGGGCCTGGACGACGGCCTCGTCGGCTCCCTGGGCCACGAGACCGTCGCGACGGGCTTCCGGGACACGGCGGGCCGCCCGATCCTCCTCATCCCCGACGACCTCGAAGAGGTGCGCCGGACCGTCACCGTCCAGGGGTTCCACCGCCGGCGGCTGCACGCCGCCCTGGAGCGGGCCGCCCGCGACGCGGGCGCGGAGGTGGTCCGGGGCGCCCGGGTCAGCAACCTGACCGCCGGGACGCCCGGCGGGCCGCGCGCCACCGCCTCCTGGCGGGACCCCGCGACCGGCGCGGTGCTGTGCGCGGAGTCGGACCTGGTCGTGGGCGCCGACGGGATGTGGAGCGCGGTGCGCGGCGTCCTCTTCCCCGGGGTGGTCCCCGTGTACAGCGGGAGCACCAGCTGGCGGGCGATCGTCCGGGACACCGGGCACGACGGGAGGCTCGCCGAGTACTGGGGGCCGGGCGCGGAGTTCGGGGTCGTGCGGGTGAGCGGTGACGAGCTGTACTGGTACGGCTACGTACGCGCCCCGGAGGGCGCGGCGGTCCGCGACGAGCACGCGACGGCCCTCGCGCGGTTCGCCGGGTGGGCACCGGAGGTCACCGCCCTCATCGAGCGCACCGACCCCGCCGACCTGATGCGGCACGACGTCCACCACCTGCGCGGCGGCGTGCCGGCCTACGTCCGCGGACGGGCGGTACTGGTGGGCGACGCGGCGCACGCGGCGCTGCCCACCATGGGCCAGGGCACGGCGACCGCGCTGGAGGACGCGGTGGCCCTGGGCGACCTGGTCGCGGCCCCGGTCGCCGGCGGCGGGGACCAGGCCGCGGCGCTGGCGCGGTTCGATGCCGTGCGCCGCCCCCGGTGCCGGGCCATCGCACGCCAGGCCGAGGCCGTCGCGAAGCTGGGCGCGGACCTGGGAGGCGGCTGGCGGCAGACGGCGCGCAACGCGCTGCTGCGCAGGGTGCCCGCGCGGACGCTCGCCCGGGCGGGGGCGTGGTTCGTGGACTGGGAGCCGCAGGCCCCGGGAGGCCGGACGGCCCGCCCCTGAGCGCCGCCGGGAGGCGTCCGGGGCGGCGGACGCGGGTAGGAAGGGTCATCGGGCGGGACGGAAGGCGCGAGGGGGGCCGATGAGCGGTGACGCGGGCCGGGAGCGGGCAGGGCGGGCCCGGCCGCTGCGCGGGGTCGGCGGGCTGAGCCGCGCCGAACTCGACGCGGCGCGCGACCGGCTGCTGCCGGACGTGCTCGCCGAGGGGATGCGCGTGGTCTTCTGCGGGGTCAACCCGGGGCTGACCACGGCCGTGCGCGGCCACCACTTCGCGGGGCCGGGGAACCGGTTCTGGCCCGCACTGGCCCGGGCGGGGTTCACCCCGGAGGTACTGCCCCCCGAGCGCGAGGGCGAGCTGCCGGGCTGGGGGCTGGGGCTGACCAACCTGGTGGCCCGGCCCTCCCGCGGCATCGAGGAGCTGACGCCGCAGGAGTACGTCCGGGGCGCACGGGTGCTGGCGGAGAAGATGCGCACCTGGAAGCCGGAGTGGCTGGGGGTGCTGGGTGTGACCGCCTACCGCGCGGCGTTCGGGGCGCGGACCGCCCGGGTGGGGCCGCAGGAGGAGATGGTCGGCGGCGCCCGTGTCTGGCTGCTGCCCAATCCGAGCGGGCGCAACGCGCACTGGACCCCGCAGGCCCTGGCCGGGGAGTACGCCCGTCTGCGCGAGGCCGCGGGGCTGCCGGACCTGTCGCCGGGACCCTGAGGCCGTCTACCCCTGGAGCACCCGGCGCAGCCGCAGCTCCAGCTCCCGCGCATCGCGCCCGCGCGAGCGCAGGGCGGTCCCCGCGTACAGCGCGGCCATGCCCAGCGGGGCCAGGGTGACGAGTCCGATCACCCCGTTGGCGTAGAACACGGCCATCGCCCCCACCGCCGCGGCGCAGGCCAGGTAGAGGGACACGAAGACGCCGAGGTTGCCCCAGCGCATCCGCCCGGCGATGCGCGTGCCGCCCTGCGGCCCGGCCTCCGGGCGCAGGCGGGCGCGCAGCACACCGTCGGCGGCCAGGCGCCCGGAGGTCAGGTACCGCGCGGTGAGGCGGTCCCCGTCCACCCGGATCCACAGGCCGCGGTGGCGGCCGCCGCGGAACGGCTCGGCGCGCGCGGCGACGTCCTGGGGGGCCACGCCGGGCAGGGGGAGTTCGAACACCTGGGAGAACACCGCTGCATCCTAGACCGGGCCGCGCGCGCCCCCGCGCGGCGGGGGCGCGGGAGCGGGGGCGGCAGCGCCCGGGGCGTGTGCAGGGCCCGGCCCGAGAACGCGGCACCGGCCCGGCACACACCGACGGCCCGGTCGGTTCGAGGCGGGAATTGCGGACCACGCCCCGGGGCGCCCGGGTGCCGGAAACCCCTCTTTCCTCCGTCGTTCGCCGAAAACCGGGACGGGGAAAGCGGGCGCCGCGAGGCGGAGCCGTCAGCGGTCATTCGGCGAGGGAAAACCATTCCGCCTCGTTCGCCCAGGCAGGAGCCTCGCGAGGGCTTTCCCGAGAAAAACCCCTAAACTCACCATTCGAGCATTCTGAAACGCCTGTTCCTCCCACGCGCACCCCGAGCCGCCGTGGGCACCGATCGCCCCGCCCTCCAGCGCGAGCGGCCCCGGGCCCCCCTCCGGAGCGCCGGAGCCCTCCACCGCGAGCGGCGCGTTCCCGCGCGCTCCCGGGTCCGCGTCCCGTCCCCCGCCCGCCGCCGCGCCTTCGCCCACCAGGGCGGCGACCGCCCCGGCGGCACCCGCTC
The DNA here is from genome assembly GCF_900141985.1 of Nocardiopsis flavescens. GTDB lineage: Bacteria > Actinomycetota > Actinomycetes > Streptosporangiales > Streptosporangiaceae > Nocardiopsis > Nocardiopsis flavescens. The sequence continues at coordinate 17,649 of NZ_FQZK01000033.1, forward strand.
CCGCCGCCGGACCGGCGCCGGCCCCCACAGGGGGTTCGGGACGGCCGTCCGGCGGGACCGGTCCCGCGTGGCCGTCGGCACCGCCCCCGCCCCGCTGCTCCCGCAGCATCCGGTCGAGCCGCTCCACCTGGGCCCCCAGCCGTTCGAGCCGGGCCATGACCGCCTCGTGCTGGACGGCCTCCAGCTCCTGGTCCTCCTCCCAGCGCTCCTCGTTGACCTCCTGCTCCATGGCGGTCACGATCACGCCGATGACCAGGTTCAGCATGATGAACGCGGTGAGCACGATGTAGATCACGAAGAACGCCCACCCCAGCGGGTGCTCCTGGAGGACGGCGTCCGACACGTCCGGCCAGTTCTCCGTGGTGAGCAGCAGGAACATCGTGTACAGGGACACGCCCAGGTCGCCGAAGAACTCCGGCACGTCCTCACCGAAGAGCTGCTGCGCGATGATCGCGGAGGTGTAGATGGTGACCAGCAGCAGCCCGATGACCGTGCCCATCCCGGGCACCGACTTGAACAGCGCGGTGATGATCACGCGCATCTGCGGAACGGCCGTGATGACCCGCAGGATCCGCAGCACGCGCAGGATGCGCAGCACGGAGAACGGCCCCGTGGCCGGGACCACGGATATGAGCACGATCAGGAAGTCGAACCAGTTCCACGGTTCCCTGAAGAAGGACCCGCGCCACGCGTAGAGCTTGAGCGCCATCTCGACGACGAAGACACCGACGAACACCTGCTCCGCCACCAGAAGATAAGGAAGGGCGGAACCCCCATAAGTCGCCCATCCCAAAACCCCCGCATTGGTCAGGATCACCAACAGCATCACGTTGGAGAACCACTGGCCCTCCACCACCCGGGCGACCTGTTCTCTCCCCAATGCGCCCTTCCCCTCCCCCATTCCACCGCCGATTCGGGCAGTGGCCACCCACATATATCAAAGGCATCCGAACCGCTCTTCGGCACGCCTCCCCTGGCGGCCTCCGGCGGTTCCCTCCCGTACCGTTCCGCTGCCCGGCACGGCCCGGAACCGGCCGCCGGAACACGGGCCGGGGCGGTCCGCCCCGGAGCATCCCCACAGGTCGCCGCCGGCGGTGTGCCCCGCCGGGGGCGCGGGCCTCCGTCCCGGGCACGGGACCCACGTACCGGCCGCGCGCCGCCCCGCACCGTACCGGTTCACGAGTCCGCACCGCCGGAAACGACACCGGGACGTCCCGGCCGGTCGCGCGCGCCCCCGCGGCCTCCGGGTGCGACGCACCACACCGGCCCCGGGCCGGACCGGGAGGGCCGGGCCGCGGACGCCCCCGTGCGGGGGATTCCGGACCCGCGGCGGGGAAGGAACCCGTGGAACGACGGGCTCCGGGGGGCCGAACGCGGTTCCCGGGAGCGCGCGGCGCACTGGTATCTTCTCTGCTGGCCTCCGGGCGCCGAGCCCTCCGGCGGGCCCGCCCCTCCCCCTGGAAACCCCCGCCCGCGCCGCCCCGCGGGAGCCCGCAGGACCCCCACCCCGGGTCGCACCCGGGTTCCGCCCCGACCGAGGAAAGAGAGCCATGGCGGAGCTGAAGTACTTCACCGGAGCGATGAACTCGGGCAAGAGCACCATGGCTCTCCAGGAGCACCACTCCCGCGGCCGCGAGGGAGTGCTGTACACCCGCCAGGACCGGGCGGGCGCGGGGATCATCTCCTCCCGCCTGGGCCTGGAGTCCCCGGCCGTCGAGGTGACCGACGAACTCGACCTGTACGACGACGTCGCCGACCGCAAGGCGCCGTACGTGATCTGCGACGAGGCCCAGTTCCTCTCCCCCAAGCAGGTCGGCCAGCTGGCGGGCGTGGTGGACGGCATGCGGATCGACGTGTACTGCTACGGCATCCTCACCGACTTCCAGGGGCGGCTTTTCGCCGGCTCGCAGCGGCTGGTGGAGCTGGCGGACAAGATCGAGGTCCTCCCGGTGTCCGCGCGCTGCTGGTGCGGGGAGCGCGCCACCCACAACGCCCGTGTGGTGGACGACGTGATGGTGTACGAGGGCGAGCAGGTGCACATCGGCGGCAACGAGTCCTACGCCACCCTGTGCCGCCACCACTTCATGGCGGGCATCGCCTGACGTACGCCCGACCGGGGCCACGGGACCGGACGGGACGGTCCGACCGGCGCGGGCCCCGCCCCACGCCCGCGGTGCCTGACCGGCAGCGGCGGATCGATACTCGGTGCGGATCTCGACGGTGTCCCCCTCCGAGCCACGGCGAACAGGCTCCGGCGGCACCGTTCGGGCAGTTCGGTGGGACAGCGCCGGCTGCGCACGCCGACCGCGAGCGACCCGGAGCGGCGGACGTCCACCATAGGGGCGGAACACGGAACACCGACCGGCCAGAGGCCGAACCGGGCTCCCGCCCGCCCCCGTGCCGGACCCGTCCGCACGGGTGCAGGGTGCTCAGCGTGGCACCGGCGCAAAGGCCCACCCGAGCCCGCGGCCAGGACCGCCCCGGAATCCCCACCACGCCCTCAGAGCAGGCACGGACGGCCCCTGGGCCGCGGACGGTGCGGGCCTTGAACATCCCCGGGACCCGCAGAACCACTCCTCCGCACCGGGGACCACCACCCGGCTCCGTATCGGTCCCATCCCGAAAACACCCATCCGGTCGGACACCGAAGCCAGCGCCAAGCGTGTGGAACCTCGCCCCCTGGTCGGCACTTTCCGAGAGGACGAGAACGCCGTTGTCTCACCGATCGGCAGGTGACCCACTCGGATCGAACACCTCGCTCCCACGAGCACGGACCGCAGACTTCACTCAGTCGGTTCCGGGAATCCAGATCTCGAACTCGATTTCGGATATCCTCACCAGCTTCGCCGCTTCTCGGTGCATCGCGTTCTGTGAGACGAGATCACTCGTTTCCGACTCGGACTCGGCTTCAATTCTAATTTCATAGAAAGCACTTCTGGTCTGCGCCAAGATGACGTACCCCGTCACACCAGGCGACATCTCTCCATAAAAGAAGTAGGAGCGGTCCGCCAGATCGCCGACCCCCTCCGATTCGACGACATGGAATTCCGACGCTATTTCTCCGGACCGTGCGTCGAACTCCTCGGAGGCGGTATCCACCCGGCTCGTATCAGGAGCAGAGATGACTGCTTCGTACGAGTACTGAAGTGACCAAGGACGGGAGGTCGTGTAATCGGGAACGAGTTCCCACTGGCAGTGGTCGCTGACACGCCACTCGTCGTCTCCGGCGGTGTCCTCATAGTTGCCGCCATCGTCCATGCGTGTCAGGGAGAGGCTGCCGGAGGCTTGCAGGTTCTTGGAGCAGAGATCGATATCACCGGGGTCGATCGATGCCTGCGGCTCACCGATCAGCTCGGCTGATGTCTGCGCATCACCCGGCTTCGACCCGATTCCCGAGGAGGTGAGGTCGAAGAAAACTCCGATGATGCCGACTAGGGCTCCGAAGACGCCGAATGCCGCGAGTGTTCCGCAGCCGAAAACCGCGAGTGCGGCCTTCCACCCGTGCAATCCCTGCTTATCGGGCGGTGCCTTCTCGTCAACCACGGTTATCCTGCGCCTCCAGCTGGGCCTTCACATCCGGGTGTTCGAGCGGACGGGTGAATCCCACGATGTCCGAACGATTGGGGTCATCGTACTCGCGCACCGCGATCGGTCCACAGTTGGTGCACCAGGCCTCCACCATCAGGCCGTCGCCGATCACCATTCCCATGTGTCCGGGCCCCGGCGGTTCTCCCGCGCGGGTCACGTCGAAGAACACCAGGTCACCCGGCTGTTCCTCACCGGCGGGAATCTCCGGCCCGAAACCCCACTGGTCCTGGGACACCCGCGGAACGGTCACGCCGATACTCGCGTAGGCCTTCATCGTGAGCCCCGAGCAGTCGAACCCGTCCGGCCCGGTCCCGCCCCAGATGTACGGCTTCCCCCGCTGCGCCAGTGCCCAGTCGACCACCGCCTGCGTCAGCTCGTCGGGCGCCCGCCCGATCGGCATACCGTCCTGGTCCAGCTCGCACAGCACCGCGGTCCTGACGGGGTCCGACGTGTCGTAGGCCCCCTCCGCGTACCGGTCCGCCCACTCCAGCACGTCGTCCACGTACCACCAGGCGTGGTTGTAGCCGTAGATCGCCTGCCGGACGTCGTCCTCGATCCCGTGGGCGATCAGGTAGTCGGCCGCGGCGGGGATGGCGTCCGCGGGGTCGTACACGTTGACGATCCCGTCGCCGTCGCCGTCCACCCCGTAGCCGTTCTCCGGCCGCTCCCCCACCGGCTGGACCGGCTGGCCGCCCCAGCTGTTCCCGGCGGCGGATCCGTCGAGCGAGCCGAACTGCATGGGTCCGGCCGCACCCCAGTCGTTGTGCCCCTCGGTGATCCCGGGCCCCTCCCAGCGCCCGTGATGGGACTCCACCTGGCCGACACCGGCCAGGATGTTCCACGGGATGCCCCGGTCCTCCCCCGTCTCCTGGTACAGCTCCAGGTAGTTCTCCGGGATCGAGTCCATCGCGTACCCGCTCGCCCCCGGCTGTTCGGCGTCGGCGTTGGGCGCGCACACCAGGCCGTTCGCCATCAGGCTCGCCAGCCGGCTCCCGGTGTCGGTGATCACGGGGATGACGAACATCGCCACCAGGACCGCGAGCCCCACTCCGATGGCCACACCGCTCCCGATCCACCAGCGGACGGAGCCCCGGTCACCGGAAGCACCGAAAGTGGAGAGCATCGGCTCACTCCTCCCCGAACTGGCCCGCGTCGGCGGGCTGGAAGTCGAAGACCCGCCAGGCCCGCCCCTCCTGGACGACGGTGATCGCGAACTCGCCGAGTTCCTCGTCGAACCCGCGGTCGGCCGTCTCGGTGATGGACTGCACGGTCACCACGAAGGTGATCGAGCTGTCCCCGAACGTACGGATGGACCGCACCTCGGCCCGGCCCGCGGCGATCGCCTCGGCCTCGGCCATCTCCTCCCAGAAGGCGCCGGCCCGGGAGGACTCCGTCAGGACGTCGGCGTACTCGTCGGTCGCCAGCGAGCGCATCGAGTCGTAGTAGGCCTCGGGGGACCCCGTGTAGTCGATCGTCCCGTAAGCCCGGGCGAAGGCCGCCGCCGTCGCGCCCGCCTCGCGCAGGTCCTCCTCCGGGAAGGGGAACCACTCCAGCACGTCCAGGTCGTCCGTTGCCGTGGTCGGCAGCGGGCTGGGCTCCACATCCGACGGTCCGCCGTCGGGCGGCGCCCCGGCGCTGCCGCCGTTCTCCCCCTGGGAGGCGCCCCGCCCGTCCGGGGCCTCCTCACCCCCGCCGCCGAAACCGCCCGTGCTGAAGTACACCCCGGCCCCGACCAGCACGACGATGAGTGCGATGAACACGAACCTCTGGGCACGCTCGGGTAGGGGGTTGGGCATCGTCAGGGGCCTTTTGTCGTCGTCGGTCGGGGTCGGGTCAGTCGTCGTTCAGCCAGAAGGGCACATCGCGCTTCCGGTCCCTGCGGGGAGTTCCGGAGCCCTCCCCCCAGAAGGGGGTGATGGGGGCATTGTCGCCGCTCTTGCCGGAGCCGCTCAACCACCCGCCCTCGCCGTCTCCGCGACGGCGCTCCGGAGCCGGCGGTGCCGGACGGCCGGGGCGCTGCGGTGCCGGGCGCTCCCGGCGCTCGCGCGGCACGCCCCACCGGGATCCGCGGGCGTCGGGGTTCCCCCTCGCCGGCGTGTCCTCGCGGCTGTTGAAGATGCCGCTCCCGGTACCGGGCTCGACCCGGTCGGCGCCGGCCGCCCGGCCGAATCCGGCCCCGGACCCGCCGTCGTCCCGCCGCTCGGAGCGACCGCCGGAGGCGGTGCCGAAGACCGAGCCCCATCCGGTGTCACCGGCCCCGGTGTAGCCGCCGCTGGGCCGGGGCGGAATGGCGCCGCTGCGCCCGCTCAGGCTGGGGGCGTCGTCGGCGGTGCGCCTGGCACCGGCCGGACGGGAGCCCCCGTCCTGGCGGCTGACGTTGAGCGGCGGCGCGGTCCCGTTGTCACGGACCCGTCCGTAGCCACCGCCGGTCCCCCGCACCCGCGCGGGCTCGGCGGCCTCGCCCACGGTCTCCTCCCCGACCCTGGGGTCGACCGCCGCCCCGTTGCCCGCGGGGACGCCGGCCGCGGCCCCGGCGATGGCCGCGCTGTTGCGGCGCCCCCAGTTCTGGGCCTTGAGGTAGGCCACCGGGGGCAGGACGGTCGCGCTCTTGGACAGGACCTGACTGCCGGCGGCGTCTCCGACGACACGGGAGGTGAAGGTGTTCGCGTTGACCGAGGAGAAGAGGTACGCGAAGGGCTTGCGGTAGACGAAGAGCGCCACCGTGAACAGGGCCAGCAGGATCATCTGCAGGCCCCAGCCCAGGCTGGTGGACATGATCATGCCGTAGCACATGACCAGCAGGGAGATCAGGAGGACCACGAAGATCTGCTTGAGCAGGAACCCCACCATCAGCTCCACCCAGCGCAGCAGCACCATGCGCCCGTAGCCGGGGTGGATGCCGATGAGCAGGAAGACCGGGGACAGCAGGAACAGGATCAGGAAGGCGATCTTGAGGACGATGAGGGCCACCGATCCCGCGAGGATCAGCCCTCCGGCGAAGACGGACGCGAACAGGGCCAGGGTGGCGACCCCCAGCCTGCTGCCCTGGTCCTGGCCGGAGAAGAGCGGGTAGATGCTGGGGTAGGAACTCTGGACACTCGAAGCGATCTCTTCGTAATTCTCCTGTTTGTCCTGAATCAGTTGATTCGCATCGATCTCCTCATCGGCGATCTGCTGCTGTTCGATCCTGTTGATCCCTTGTGTGGCGATCAGGTCTGAAGCATGATGAACAGCAGCGTTCTCGGCGATGTCCCCGTTGCCGAACTGCCCCGCCACCCACGGCTGGCAGACCAGGCTCGACCACAGCATGTCCGCGTTGCGCCGCACCTGGAAGTCGGACTCCGACTCCCAGTCCGCCCGCTCCGGCGCCTCCGCTCCCGGGGGGCAGGTCCCCGACCCTCCCCCGTACGGGATCTGGCCGACCGTGCTCGTCACCAGCTGGCCGCCCGAGTTGACCAGGCTGCTCGCCAGCCCCATCACCTGTGCGGGGTTGACCATGATCCACAGTCCCAGAGCCGTGGCCCCGACCATCCACACCGTCGACTCCAGGGTGAGCGTCATCCGCTTGCGGATGAGCCCGTACCAGCCGAGCCAGATCGCGCCCAGGATGACGACGGTGGGGATGAGCGGCCGCCAGATCCCCTCGCGCAGGGTGACCACGACGTTCTCGACCAGCTCGTTGAAGCTGGCGAGCAGGCCGTCGGAGGTCGCCGCCTGGTAGACGGTGATGGTCGACTGGTTGATGGTCTTGGACAGGTCCCAGGCCGTGTTCGCCAGGGTGGCCTGCGGGCCGTTGCTGATCCCGTCGACGCACGACTCGGTGATCATGTGCCACTGCTGCCCGGCCGTCCCGTACTGCCCGTACATGCTGGCGTCGGGCGGCAGGCCGTCGGGCGAGCCCTCGATGGCGGACTGGGACTGGGGCGGCACCAGCAGGCCGTCGGAGCCGCTGCCCGCGGACTCCGGCAGTGGAGCGGGCTCGCCCGGGCACAGCGGGTTGGCCTGGGCCGCGGTGAGCGGTAGGACCAGGAAACCGGCCAGCAGGAGGAACGTCATCAGGAGGCGTCGCCATCCCCGCCGTCGGACGTGCTGATCCGTCATCTGCTGGCTCCTGCGTCGTCGTTCGGTGCCCCGGGTCATGATGGCGGACACCGTGGGGCCCGGCCCTTCCCGCCCGCCGCCACGGTCTCCCGCCGGGTGCGCGCACACGCACCGGCGCGAGGCCGCGCGCGACGGCAGGGCCCCCGGATGTCTTTACCCCATCCTCTATGGTGCTCCATCACCGGGTTCGCGTACGGGCACAACGCGATGGGTTTTCGGGTTATCTATCCGACCACACCCCGACTGGGGGTGACAAAGGGTTCACATAACAACGTTTCCGCAGCTAGTGGACATCATCGGCCTTACATAAGACCCGAAAATCGCCCATCCGCAATTACCCCTCCCGCCACTCCTTATGATCGGCGTCACACCAGCACCCGTGTCCAAAAGTGGACACTCGACGGGCAATCGGGCTGGTACCCGGTGCCGGCCTCGGCTTCTGCGGAAACCGCAGCCGGGTTTGTCGCAGGACCGAAAAGAAGTCATCCGGAGAAGTCGGGGACGCGTTCCCGCGCGCATCGCACCGGTGGCGGTACCGCGTCCCGCGGGACCCGTGGTCACCAGGTGCCCCACCGCCCCCTCCCGTCCGACCGGCCGACCGTGCCGGAACCGGCGTTCCGGTCGGGGCCGCGGCTCCCGCCGCGGGCCCCGGGAGCACCGCCGGACGCCTCCACAGCGGAGTCCGGCGGGATCCTCGCCCGCGTCAGCCCGGCCGGGCCGGGCAGTCCCGGGCCGGTCGAGGCGGATGCGCGGCCCCTCGGCCGAGATCTCCCGGCGGTGCGGGCGGAGGTCCCGCCGCCGGAATTCCGCCGCGGCGGCCGACGCTTCCGGCCGGGCCGGGGCGGAGCGGAGCGAGCACCCGGGGAGGGGACCGCGGTGCCGCGAGGACGCGGGGCGCAGCCGGGCGCCCGGGCACTTCCCGCCTCCCCCGGCGGCGGGAGCCCGGGCACGGGAGCGCGCCCGCCGGCCGTTCCGCCGGCACGGCGCCCCGGGGCGCGGGCGCCCCCTGGGCCGGGGGCGGGCCGTGGCGGGGATCGCATCTGCGGGGAGCGGGGGCGGCGGCCCCGCCCCGGGCGTCACCCTGTGTGAGGGCCGCGCGGTTTCCCGAGCCGTTTTCCCGGGGCCGCGGACACCGTTCCGAAAGGCTCCGGGAACCGCGCCCGGCCGCGGCGGAAAACGGTGTCCGAACAGCGGCGGACCGCTTCCCCCTCCGTTGGCGACCGGGCCCCGCGACCGCGGGAACCCCTGCGGTGCGGGGCATCCGGCCGCCGACCGTTTCGGTCACCTTCCGTGGCGCCCCCTGCGGAGGGAGAACGGGAGTTCACCGCGGAAATACCGCGGAAAGCGTCGATGACCACCGTGGACTCCGGTGGCGGGTCCTTTCTCGGATAGATTGGCCTGCGCATCGTCCCCCACGCAGAAGGGATGCGCCCCCATGTCCACACCCCGCTCCTCCGTCGGCCGTTACGAGCTGCGCGGGCCGCTCGGCGCAGGCGGGATGGGTACGGTGTGGCACGCCTGGGACCCCGCCCTCCAGCGCGACGTCGCGGTCAAGGAGGTCGTCCTCCCCGAGGGCATGAGCGACGAGGACCGCGGCGAGGCGCGCGAGCGCACCCTGCGGGAGGCGCAGGCGACCGCGCGGATCAGGGACAACGCCGTGGTGACGGTCCACGACGTCCTGGAGCACGAGGGCACCCCCTGGATCGTGATGGAGCTGCTCAGCGGGCGGTCGCTCCAGCACCACCTGGACCAGGACGGCCCCGTGTCCGCGGCCCGGGTGGAGGAGGCGGCCCGGTCGCTGCTGAGCGGCCTGCGGGCCGCGCACGCGGTCGGCGTCACCCACCGGGACGTCAAGCCCGCCAACATCATGCTCACCGAGGACGGCCGGACGGTGCTGACCGACTTCGGCATCGCGAACGTCGACGGGAGCACCGCGCTGACCCAGACCGGCGTGTACATCGGCTCGCCCGAGTACATGGCGCCGGAGCGGTTCGAGGGCGAGCGGGCGCTGCCCGCCTCCGATATGTGGAGCCTGGGCGTCACCCTGTACGCGCTGCTGGAGGGCCGCTCCCCGTTCAAGCGCGAGAGCGTCACCGGGATCATCAGCGCGGTGCTCACCGCGCCGATGCCGCCCCGGCTGTCGGTGCCGGGCGGGGCGGACGACCCGGCCGCGGCCCCGCTGCGCGGGCTGATCGGGGCACTGCTCGACCGCGACGCGTCCTCCCGGCCCACGGCGGAGCAGGCGCTGGAGCTGCTGGACCGGGCCCGGGAGGAACGGGCCCGCGACGGGGGCACGGCCGCGCTCCCCGCGGGCGGCGGGGCTCCGGGGGACGCCGGTGCCGCCGACGGCGGCGCGGAGGGCGACGGCACCGCCCCCGCGAGTCCGACGGGACCGGCCACGGGCGGCGGCGCACCGGCCTCCGGCCCCGGGACCGGAGCGGTGCCGGCGGCGACGGGCCCGCAGAGCCCTTCGGGGCCGTACACCTCGCAGGGAACGCACACGCCCTCGGGCCCGCACACCGCGCAGGGGCCGTACGCCGCCCCAGGGCCGCGGACGCCCTCCGGACCGTACCCGCCGGGGCCGCCCGCCCCCTATCCCCTCTCCGGGCCGCAGGCGCCCCTTCCCGCGACCCCCCCGCATCCGGCGGGCGGTCCGCAGAACCCCTACGCTCCCCATCCGGCCCGGCCGCCGCAGGGCGCGCCCCAGGGCCCGGCCGGGCCGACGGCGTCCGGCCCCCGGCCGCTGCCCGGTACCGGCGCTCCCCCCGGCAGCGGCGGGTTCGGGGGCCCGACCGGCCCCCGGCCGGCCGCCCACCCCGGCACGGGCGGTGGCTCCGCCCACACCGGCCGCGGCGCGTACCCCGTGCCGCCGCCGCACGCCCCCCGGCCCGGCGCGCCCGTCCCCCCGGCGGGCCACCCGGGTCCGGGTGTCCGGTTCGACCGGGCCGCCGCATACGGTCCCGGACGCGCGGACACCGGGGGTGTTCCCGTTCCCGGCCCCGGACGGCCGCCCGCGCCGGGGCTGTCGTTCTCCGTGGTCGCGGCGTGCGCGATGCTCGGGCTCAACGGCCTGTACCTGCTGGCCCTGGCCCTGCTGTCGCTCGGCGGTTCGGGCACCGTCTTCGCCGGCTGGGGCGGGCCGCTCCTGCTCACGCTGTGGGGCGGGGTGTCGGCGGCCTCGGTGGTCGGCCTGCTGCTGCGCTCGCGGCTGGTGTACGGGCTCGTGGTGCTGTTGCAGGTGGCGGTGTCGGTGGCCCTGGTCTTCACCCTGTTCACCGTGGTCGTCTACACGCCCGAGGACCTGTCGTTCTACCTGGTGATGCTGCTGTTCAACCTGGTGATCGGCGGCCTGCTGCTGTTCCCGCCCAGGGCGCGGGCGTACTTCCGGCTGGGCGCGTCGTTCGGCTGACGGGTCCTCCCTCCACGGCCGCGGCCCCTCCCGCCGCACCATCTGGACCAGCGCTCCCGAGCGCGCCGCGAACACCCCGAAGGCACCCTCCACCGGGGTCGGCCGGTGGACGAGGTCGCGCGCGGCGGCCCCGCTCAGGGGTTCGGCGCAGTCCACGAAGCCCGTGCGGCCGGTCGCCGCGTCGGCGTACGCGGCGTCCGGCAGGGCCCCCCGGGCCGGGGGGCCGGAGCGGGCCGGCCCGCTCCCACCGCCCAGCGGGCCGGGGCGTCCCCGATCCGGTCCCGGGACAGGACGGGTCCGCCCGCCCGCGGCGTCCGGGGCGGTACCGCGCACGGCCGGGGCGGCTGCGGTCAGAAGAGCAGGGCGTGGCCGGTGAGGCGGTCGACGTGCTCGTCGCGGACCCGGCGGGCGGCCTCGGCGGTGGCGGCCAGCTCCGACACCTCCGGGGACCCCGTCCCCAGGAACGACGCGGCGGCGCGGTGTTCGGCGTAGGCGGCGGTGGAGTCGGCCGCCTCCTGGCACTGCTCCCACTCGCGGTGGGCCTCCACCGCCCGCTCCACCAGGCGGCCGTACTCGGCGATCTGCCCGACCCGGGCGCGCACGGCGTCCTCCACCGCGCACAGGTGCTCGCGCTGGGGCCTCAGCGCCTCGCGCACCCGCGGGGAGCCGGCGCGCTGCCAGCGGCGCAGGTGGGCCCGGCGCAGCTCGCGCTGGCGGACGAGCAGGACGGCGATGCGCCACTCCTGGTCGCGCAGCACCTCCAGGGCGCGGTCGGTGTCGAGTGAGTCCCCGCCGCCGAACGCGTCGCGGGCGCGCTCGACCAGGTCGATGGTGTGCTGGACGGCGGCGAGGGCCGCGTGGTCGGCCTCGCTGAGGTCGTCCGGGTGGACGACGGCCCCCTCCGGGGCGTCGTCAGGCGGCCCCTCCTGGACGCGGGAGGTGAGGGCGTCGATCGTGACCAGGGCGACCAGGACCGCGAACAGTCCCCACGGGATGCCCGCGGAGGGGTCCCCGGGCAGCAGGTCGAGCAGCCAGACCGGGCCCGCGGCGAGGGCCCCGGCCCCGGCCGCGACCCCGGCGGTGCGGGTGGCGGGGTGGGCGTCGCCGCGCAGGGCGAGGGCGGCGACGTGGGCGACGAGGCCGATGTTGACGATGGCCATGCCCAGGTACCAGCCCGCGGTGGCCAGGGACAGGGTGAGCGTGCCTCCGACCGCGAGCAGGTGGACGGCGGCTTCGCGCAGGCGGGCGCGGCGGGTGACGGCCTCGCCTGTGGGCCACCGCACGGGGGTGCGGGGGGAGGCGGCCCCGCGGAGCAGCTCGTCCCGCCGCGGGGCGGGCAGGGCGGGGTCGATGACGGGTCTGGGCCGGCGGATGACGTCCTCACTCATGGACGGTCCCTTGTGAGCGTGTCGGTGCGGGGCGGTCGACGGTGATCGGGCGTCACGGGAGGAACCCGACAGGGTAAGAGATGCCCACCGCGCGACCCCACCGAACCCGGCCGCGCGCGGAGCTTGCCGGGTGTCCGCCGCGCCGGGGGACCGCCGCAGGTCGCGGGCGTGCGGTGGCCCGCACCGGTCGCCGGGCTGTCCGGGGCGCGGGCCGCCCGCCCTCCGGGACGCCCCCGCACGCCGGGGGCCGGGGCGCGTCGCCCCGGCCCCCGGCGTGCGCGTCAGGGCTCGCGGGTGGAGCCCACCAGGTCCCCGTCGTCGGCGCCCGGTCTGCGGCGGGTGGGGTTGGTGTCCAGCCAGCGCAGCAGGTCCTCCGACACCAGGTCCACGGCGATCCGGGCGGCCCGCCCGTCCAGGTCGCGGAACAGGCACTCGCCGTTGCCCAGGTTGCGCAGCACCGCGAGGTGGTCCTCGGTGGTCTCCACCCCCAGCAGGGCCATGACGCTCTCCACCTCGTGGCGTTCGCTGGAGCGGAACGCGAACACCGAGGACAGGCAGTTGGTCACCTGCTCGTTGAGGAGGTCGCCCGCGTTCTGCGACACCAGGATGAGCGCGGTGTTGCGGGAGCGGCCCATCCGGGAGACCTCCGGGACGAGCTTGGCGCCCTCGGGGGTGGAGGTCACCGCCCAGGCCTCGTCCAGGAAGATCGCCTTGGGCAGGTGCCGGTCCAGGCCGTTCATGAGGCGGCGGGCGAACTGCGACACCAGGTACAGCAGGGCGACCGACAGGCGCTGCTCGTAGGAGTAGTCGTCGCGGCGCAGGCCGGAGTCGGGCAGGGTGAGCCCGCCCAGGGTGAACACGGTGGTCCAGCCCTCGGTGTCGATCTGCGCGTCGCCCTGGGGGTCGAAGCACAGGGAGGCCAGCCGCATCTCCGACATGGAGCCCAGGACGGCGCCGAGGTTGCGGGAGGCGGCGTCGGAGGAGTTCGACAGGTGGTCGACGACCTTGGCCAGGGAGGGGCGGGGCTGGTTGGCGACCGCCGCCACGGCCTGGATCATCGCCGACTCGCGCTCCTCGCTCATGCGGGGGAGCAGCAGGCGCAGGGTCTCGGTCGCCATGGTCTTCTTGGCGGCCAGGTCGTCGCCGAAGGCGAACGGGTCGAGCAGGCCCGGCTGGGCCGAGCCCAGGGACATGATGCGGGCCTTGCGGCCGCGGCGCTGGAGGAGCTGCACCAGGGACTCGGCGTCGCCCTTGGGGTCGATGGCGGCGACGGTGACGCCGCGCAGGGCCAGCTGGTAGATGAGCAGCAGCGCCAGGGTGGTCTTGCCGCCGCCGGGCTCGCCGGTGATGGCGATGGCGGTGGGGCGGTTGCGGGCCGCGGCGACCAGCGGGTCGAAGTGGACGATGGAACGGGCCCGGCCGATGGTCTCGCCGACGTAGGGGCCCACCCAGCCGTCGCCGGAGCGGTCGGAGCGGTCGCCCACGTCGACGGTGGCGGTGGGCATGCCGCCCGCGATGGTGCGCAGCGGCTGGCGCTGGGCGTAGGCGCTGAGCCGGATGCGGTCGCCCGGCAGGGATTCGTTGAAGAGGGAGAACTGGTCCCCGGTGGAGTTGATGACGTCGATGCCGATGTCCCGGTAGTGCTCGATGACGGCCTCGACCTGCTGGACCAGGAGGCGCTCGGTGGGCGCGGACACCATGAGCCGGTGCCAGCCGTACACGAACGGCAGGCGCTCCTTGGTGATGCCGTGTTCGAGCATGCGGGCGGCGTCGATCTGCTCGGCCAGGGCGATGGGCGCCTCCACCCCGGCCTCGCGGATGTGGGCGTCCATGTCGCGGGCGTGGGCGAGTTTGCGGCCGACGTCCTTGGAGGCCTTGGCGGGCGGGACGAGCTTCATCCGCAGGGACATCTCCACCGGGAACGGCAGGGAGTCGGCGTGGTGCAGCCAGGGCTCGCCGTCGGGGAAGGGCATGAGGTCGGGGAAGCGCGCGAAGGAGAGGAAGGCGGTCCAGGTGGAGCCGGAGGGCTGTTCGAGGCGGAGCATGGAGCGGCCGTTGTGGAGGGTGCCGTCGACCAGGGCCTCGATCTCGCCGCGCCCCCACGTGCGGCGGCCGGTGGCGGAGGCGCGGGGCTCCTCGGAACTGCCGGTGACGGAGTGGCGGATGAGCCAGGCGATCTCGTCCGCGGTGGCGTGGCGGGCGTGCAGGGAGCTGGCGGCCAGGGCGCGCCCCAGGCGCTCGGACTGGTCGGTCCAGCGGGCGAGCTCCTTGTCGTCCACGGCGTCGTCGGTGATGCCCAGGACCTCCTCGGTGCGCTGGTAGGCGCCGAGGAACTGGGAGAACAGGCCCAGCCCGGCGCCGGGGTTGCGCGGGCCCAGGCGGACGCCGAGGTAGACCTCCTTGGTCCAGAAGTCCCTGGCCCAGACGTGGCGGTAGCTCTCGTCGAGGTAGTCGTACCAGCCGGGCCCGGAGTCGGAGGTCTCGTCGAGGCGGGTGGCCCACTCGGCGGCCGGGTAGGTGCGGTGGACGACGCGCAGGTGGACCTCGGCGTCGTTCATGCGGATCGCCGCGAGGGCGATGGTGATGTTGGTGGCCAGCGCCTGGCGCTCCTCGGGGGTGGTGAACTCGTAGGAGACCGTCGGCAGCCGGAAGTACGCCCACGCCTCGCTGTCGCTGAACAGCACCCGGTCGTCGAAGTAGCGGACCGCGAGGCGGGTCGAGCCGCGGGTCCCCCTTGTGCCGGCCATCTTCTGCCACCCCTCCTGGTCGCGTCGCGCGGCGGGTGCGCCCGGCGGGCGGGCGCGGCCGTGCCTGTGCCACCCCCATAGTGTGCTGCATCGGTCCCCGGCCGTAGAAGCGGAACGCTTTACGGCGAGCCGGAAAGCGCGTCGTCCCACGTCCCCTCCCGGGCCGCGGGGCCGGCGCGGGATCCGGGCCCGGCCCGGCCGGACGCGCGGCGGCCCGCCCCGGGGGCGGGGCGGGCCGCGTGCCGGTGCGCGTCAGCAGCGGCTGTCGATGGTGCCCTGGATGGAGGACTTCTCGGCAGAGGTGACGGTCAGGGAGTAGCGGTGCTTCACGTTGACCCACGCCTTGACGTAGTCGCAGTGGACGGCCGTGTTGGTCGGCATCCACTGGGACGGGTCCTTGTCGCCCTTGGCGCTGTTGCTGGAGGTGGTGACGGCCCACAGCTGCGGGGAGGTGATGTCGTTGGCGAAGGCGCGGCGCTCGTTCGTGCTCCAGGAGGCGGCGCCGGTCTTCCATGCCTCGCTGAGCGGGACCATGTGGTCGATGCTGATCTGGGAGACGTCCCCCGTCCAGGTCACGGCGTCGAAGAAGCTGTACCAGCTGCCGGAGGTGGGCTGGCAGTCCGCGTTGGTGACGACGTTGTGGCCGTCGCGGACCAGCACGTGCTGGCGGGCGGTGCAGGGGCTGTCCACCACCGCCCAGTGCGGGAAGAGGGAGCGGTCGTAGCCGGTCTGGGGGCCCTTGGCGGCGACGGTGAGCGAGTTGAGCTGGGTCTGGGCGGCGGAGGTGGAGGGGATGCCGGGGGGCAGGGTGTGCGCCGCGGCGGCGGGGGCCGCCCAGCCGATGACGACGGCCAGCGCGAGGGCGGAGACCGCGGCCAGGAAGGCGCGCGGCCCGCGGGGGGTGGGGGTCATATTCTGTTCTCTCCTCTTGAGCGGGTCGAGGGAAGGACCTCCACCACTGTGGGGCCGACCGCGCTTTCACACCAGTCCCCCCAGGGGAATTCCCGGGGAATCCGGTGTGGCGGGCCCGATTCGGGTACGACCCTTTGCACCAGGCTCCGCACCGTTTCCCTGTGAACTGGATCACGGAAAAAAGCGGGGGCGGGCGGGCAGGGGTTTGACCGGTTCCCCTCTCCCCGGCGACCTGCGGCGATGGACACGGTGCGACCGGGCCGGACACGAAGCGTCGTGGCGGGTCCGCGAAGGGCCGGGGGCACATGGGAGAACGCCGCGCCAAAGGACGGCGGGAACGGGAAAGGCGCCCTTGGCCTTTCGGCCGGGCGCCCCAGAGTAGGCCCACCCTACCCGGGATGAAAGCCGATAAACCAGACGGGGCGCAGCGCCGGGGAACGGATCCCGCGGCGTTTGTTACGTTCGGATGTCGTACGGACCGTCCAACGAAGAGACAGCGACACCGAACCGAAAGGATCGCCCCGCACAGGGGTTCGGCCATGACGTTGCAGATGGATCTCCCGACACTGGACGACTATCCCACCCGTAAGGGCACCGAGGCCGCACTCCTCTACCGGAGGGACCCCACCGTCTGGGGCACCGCCGAGGACGGCCCCCTCTCCCACTCCCGCCTCCAGGAGCACGACCGGCGCGGGTACACCAGGTTCGGATCCCTGCTGGACCCGGACGAGGCCGCCGGGCACCTGGACGAGGCCGACCGGCTGGTCGCCGACCCCGGGCTGCGCGACGACGAGCGCGCCGTGGTGGACCCCTCCGACGGGGGCGTGCGCTCCGTGTTCGAGGTGCACCGCGTCAGCGGGGCGTTCGACGCCCTCGTCAACGACCCCCGGCTGGTGGAGCCCGCCCGCCAGCTGCTGGGCTCCGACGTGTACGTGCACCAGAGCCGGCTGGACCACCGCCCCGGGTTCGGCGGCGGACCGCTGTACTGGCGCTCGGACTTCGAGACCTGGCACGCCGAGGACGGCATGCCGCGCATGCGCGCCGTCGGCTTCTCGGTGGCGCTCACCGACCACCACTCGCACAACGGCGCGCCGCTGGTGATCCCCGGGTCCCACCGCACCTACGTCTCCTGCCTGGAGGACGGGGAGCACGGGCGCTCGGGCACCCCCGACCGCGGCACGCTGACGATCCTCGCCGACCGGCACGGCATCGACACGCTGGAGGCGGCCCCCGGCGACGTGACCGCGCTGGACGCCAACTGCATGTACGCGGCCGGGGCCAACATCACGCCCTGGGCGCGTTCGAGCCTGTTCGTCGTCTACAACAGCGTGGAGAACGCCTGCGAGAAGCCGTTCGGGGGCGAGGGCCCCCGGCCCGGCTTCCTCGCCTCGCGCGACTTCACCCCCGCGGGCAGGTGAACGCACCGGCGCCCCGCCCCCCGGGAACGGGGGGCGGGGCGCCGTCGTGCGTGCGGCCGGGGCGGGTCAGGTGAGCAGCTTGTCGACGATGACCCCCGCCAGGGCGCCGTGGGCGCGCTTGGTGCTGGCCCGCAGCGCACCGACGTCGATGCGGGTGTAGGAGGACCCCAGGTGGTCGTCCCACGGGATGCGGACGATCGCCCGGCAGCGGCCGCGGGCCACCCGCTCGGCGGCGTCCACGTCCGGCAGGCTGCGCTTGCTGACCCCGTTGACGACGAGCACGGAGTTGGCGCGCAGGGCGGCGTGCCCGTTGCCGTCGAGCCAGTCGAAGGTCATGGAGACCGCGCGCTCGGCGTCGGCGTTGGCCGGCGTCACCAGGACCAGTCCGTCGGCGGCGGGCAGGGCCCGGGCGACCCCGGTGGCCGCCGGGTCCAGCACGGTGACGGCGTAGAAGCGGCCGAGCAGGTCGGTGAGCTGGGCGTAGTCGCGGTCGTCCAGGGTCTGGACGTAGGGGTCGTCCAGGGTCTGGACGACCTCCAGGCCGGTCGGGGTGCGCCCGGTGTAGGCGCTCATCGCCTCCTGGTCGCCGATGGCGTCGGCGTTGGCCAGCAGTGCGGTGAGGGTCTCGGGCGCCTGGGCGCCGATGCGGCGCGAGAGCCCGTTGGGGCCGGGGTTGACGTCGACGGCGACGATGCGCTCGTCCCGGTAGCCCGCCAGGGTGTGGCCGATCATCAGCGTCGTGACGGTCTGCCCCGCCCCGCCCGTGCAGCCCAGGACGACCAGGCTGCGGGCGTTGTCCAGCGGGGCGCGCAGGCGCTCGACGTCCTCCGGGGACAGCTCGGAGCGGACCGGGGCGGCGCCGCCGGTGACGACCTTGGCCAGGCGGCGCCAGCCGCGGGTGCCGCCGGAGTCGGCGGCGTGCGCGGCCGGGGCCGGCTCCGGGGCCGCGGTGCGCACCGCGGAGGACGGGGTGAGGGCCGGGGCGGTGGGAGAGCCGTGCGGGGTGTCCCCCAGGCTCTCCTGCTCGCCGGTGCCGTGGTCGAGTTCGAGGTCCGGCCGCGGCTCGCGCCGGGGCGGCTCGGGCTCCTCGCCGGGGGCGGGCTGGCCGAAGAGGCGGCCGATCCGGCGGGCGTTCTGGGCCACCCGGTGGAACATGCCGTCGTTCGGGTCGTGGTCCGGGTCCTGCGGGTCCCGGGCGCCCGGGGCCGCGGTGTCCGGGACGGCGGGGTCCGGAGCGGCGGCGTCAGGGGCCGCGGTGTCCGGGGTCCCGGCGTCCCGGTCCGGGGCGGGGGCTCCGGGACCGTCTGCGGCGTCCGGGGCTCCGGAGGCGCGCATGCTCCACTTGACCGGGGCGGGGTCCCCGCCCTCGGCCGGTGCGGCGGCCGGGGTGCGGCGCTGGGGACGGCGGCGTGCCAGGGCGGCGGCCTCGGCCTCTTCGAGGTCGGCCGCGGTACGGCGCTCCAGGGCCGGGCGGACCTCGGCGAACCCGGCGAGCTCACCGGTGCCGTGGTCGAGCTGGGTGGGCGGCTTGGCGGCGGCCGGGGCCTCCTCCGCGGCGCTCTCGCGCAGTTCCTCGGCCGGGATGACGGGGTTGCCCTTGTCGCCGACCCGGGGCTGGTCGGGGTGGCGCTTCTTCCCGTCGTCGAACCACTCGGCGGGGTCCTTGGCGCCGCGCTCGTGCTCGGGGACGACGTCCGCGAACTTGGGGCGGGGCGGTGCGGGGGTGTCGGCGGTGCTGAGGTGGCGGTCGAGCACGGTCATGTGCTCGTTCCACTCGGGGCCGCGGTCCTCCTGCCCCTGCGGGCGCACGGGCATGGAGGCCTGCTCGCCGGTCCCGTGGTCCAGCTCCAGCGAGGGCTTGGCGGCGGCGAGGGGCCCGTCCGCGGGGGCGGCGGGGGTGTCGCCCCCGTCCTGGGCGGCGGCGTCGGCCCCGGAGCGGTCACCCGTGGTCTCGCCGGGCTCCCGCGCGGAGCGGACGGCGGCCTCCCCGGGCGACCGGGCCTCCTCGTCGGGCCGGGACTCCTCGGGCTCGCGGGCGGGGGCGGGGGCGGGTGCCCCGGCCGGAGCGACGGCGTCGGCCCGGGTCGGCCCGACGGGACGCGCGTCCCCGGCCTGCGCGGGACGCCCGGCCTCCCGGGCCGGAGGCGCCGGAGGGACGGCCCCGGCGCGCGTCGGACCCGCCGGGTGCACACCCCCCGCACCAATGGAGCGTCCGGCGTCGGGGGAACGCTCCGGGCGGGCCGGAGCGGCCTCCCGGACCGGGCGCGCCGGGGCCGCGGCCTCCGCGCGCGCCGGACCCGCCGGGCGCGCGTCCGCGGCGGGCGCGTCGGCGCCCGCCTCCGCCGGGGAGCCCTCGGCGCTGCGCGCCGGGTCCCCCTCCCCGTCCTCCGACTGCGGGAGCCAGGGGGCCGAGGTCGGCCTGGCCGCCGGGCGGCCCGAGGCGGCGGCGTAGCGCGCCGCGTAGTCGGACACGTCGTAGTCCGGCGCGTCGTCCTCCCCCTCCTGCTCCGCCTCCGGCCGCGCGGCCTCGTCCAGCTCCCACGGGGCGGCGTGCGGCCGGCCCCTGCGGCGCGGCCCGGCCGCCTCCGCGGCCCCGGAGGCGTCGTCGGGCACACCGGTGGTGCGGCGCTCCTCCAGCTCGCGGGTCACCCGGATCCCCTGGGTGCGGCCGCGCAGGCGCCGGGCCGCCGGGTTCTCGTCGGAGTCCTCGTCGCCGAACGCCCCGGCCACCTCCTCCCGGCTGAGCGCGGAGGTGTCCCCCACCGTGTAGGCGCTCTTGGAGCTGAGGTTGACCGGGGTGTGCCCGGAGGAGGCGCGCAGGCGCGAGAACCACTCGTCGGTGTCGCGCTCCGCCTCGCCCTCGGTGTCGTAGACGGGTTCGGCGAACCCCTCCTCGAAGTCGCTCCGGCCCGTGTCGGCGGGGGCCGCCGGGGTGCGGTCCAGGGCGAAGCCGAAGTAGTTGAGCATGCGGACGCCCATGCCCTGGCGGCCGTCCGGCCCCCGCTCCCCGCCGCGCTCGTCGTCGGCGTCCGGGGAGCCTCCGGTGGCCGCCGGGCGCTCCACGGCCGTCACGGTGGCCACCGGGGCGGCCGTGGTCCCGGCCCGCTCTTCGGCGGCCTCGGCGGCCTCCGCGGCGCGGGCGCGCACGGGTTCGGGGCGCACGGGTTCGGGGCGGGCCGGCTCGGATCGGGGCGCGGCGGTCCGGGCCGCGACGGGCCCGGCAGCGGAGACGGCCCCGGCGGCGACGGGCCCGGCCGCCACGGACTCGGCGGCGGCCTCGACCGGTGCGGGCTCGGGCGCGCGGACCGGGCCCGTCCCGCGGGCGCGGCGCAGCGGCGGCGCCTGCTCCGGGGCGGGACGCGGGGTCCGGACCTCGGCGGCCTCCACCTCCTCGACCCGCCGGGGCTCCGCCGCACCGCGCTCGGCGCGGCGGCGCGGTACCGGCAGCGGCCCCGCCTCCGGGTCGCGGTGCCACACGCGCACCGAGACGCGGACCTCCGCGGGCTCGTACTCCGGCGCCAGCCGGGTGTACACCCGGGCCTCGGCGAGGTGGCGGGCGTGCGACAGGAGGAGCTCGGTGAGGCGCTTGCCCTCGATGACCGGCCTGGTGATCAGCACCGTGATGACACCGGGCGGCACCACCCACAGCACCAGGTGCCACCCGTTGCCGAACACGAAGGGGGCGTTGAGGATCCCGAGCAGGATCACCCAGACGAGGAAAACGCCCACGGCGACACCGAAGGTGCCCACCGGGAGCGGCATGGGCAGCCGGAAATCGTAGAGCTTGTAGAGCCGCTTCTCGATACGCCAGATGTTGGTGTACGTGGGCAGATCCACGTTCCCGGCCTCCCTCTCCTACTCCGTGGATACGCCCATCGCTCGCGCGAGCGCCACCGCGATGACCTCGATGATGCCGGGGACGTAGAAGACGATCCCGATGAAGATCGCCAGGATGATGAACTGGGCGAACCGCGTGATCTCCCTGGTGAACAGGAAGAAGATCGCGACGATGGACACGATGACGAGGAACAGCGGACCGAAGAAGCCGCGCAGGAACTCGGCGAGGCCTCCGGTGTCGGGGGCCTGCGAGTCGGCCAGGACCCAGGGGTCGGCCCCGCCGAGCGCGGTCACGGTGTCGGCCGCGGTGGACAACAGGGGGAGCATGTCAGGCGCCGCCCCCCCGTGTCGTTGCTGCTGTGCGCATGGTCCTTCTCGTCTCCTTGCCTACGTGCCCCGTCACTCGCCGAACGAGTGGGGGGCTCCCTGGATGTCACGCACGTGCCACTCACTGCCGGAGTCCACGACGGTGACCAGATAGCTCTGCACCAGCGACCCGGCCTCCTCCCCCTCGGGGGCGGGGACGGCCCACCGCACGGTGACGGCCACTTCTCGTACGTCATCATCCCCGTTCGAACTCTGGGATGGCACCGTGGTATCGGACAGTTGTGAGAATTCCAGGGTGTTCGCCGGAAGTGGGGCGATAGTGACGCCGGGTTCGACGTAGCGGTCGAGGTGGCCGGGCTCCTGCGCGTACGCGCCGAAGAACCCGGTCAGCACCTCTTCGAGCTGCTCGGCGGCGACGGGGTCGGTGTCGAAGGCGGCCCGCTCGGGCAGGGAGGCGCGGGCCGGTGCGGCCAGCAGCGCCGGGTGCCCGGAGACCACGAGGGAGTCGCCGTCGGAGTAGACGGGGACCTCCAGGCTCGCGGGCTCTCCGTTGACGTCGGCGCGGACGACCACGAGGGCGTTGTTGTCGTCCTTGACGTCGATGGCGGTGACGGCGAGGTTCTCGCCCGCGAGCGCCTCCGCGGGGATGTCGAGGGCCGCGGCCTCGCCCTCGGGGACGAACGCGGCCAGGGCGGCGCGGCGGGCCTCGGGGTCGCCGGTCGCGAGGTAGGCGTCGGCGAAGCGCAGGGCGAACCCCGCGGCCGAGGTCTCGGGGAAGGCGGGGGCGCCGGCCTGCTCGGGCTCGGGGTCGGCGGCGGGGAGGGCGAGGCCGCCGCGCAGGGGGAACCAGATGCCGTTGAAGATGACGACGAGGAGGAACGCCCAGAGCAGGACGCGGCCCACCCCGACCCACCAGCGGCCGCCGGCCCCGGAGCGGGGGCGCCGACGGGGCGGCGGCGCCTCGTGCTCCGCTTCCTCGTGCCGTTCGCGCACGGCGGCACCGCGCCGTGGTGCGTTCGCCATCCCCGACCTCCTGCACACAGTTCCTCGCCGCCCGTGCGGACGGCGTATCCGCCATGCCCTTGTCTACCCCATCCCTATAGTGAGGCATTGTGCGGGTTGGGCGGGGGCATGGGCGCTCCGCGTTTCCCCGCCGTGCGCGCTTTGGGCGCAACAGTCGAAGTTCTCAAAAGGGGAACAATACGACAATAAGCAGACGAAGTCTGCTGACTGTTGTCCCCGCTCCCCGCTTTCTGGTCGGCCCGAAAATGGATTAGTCACCCGCTGGAGAGCAACATGTGTCCGCCCGGACAGAGAACGGCCGCCCGATTGTGACCGGGGTCTCCCCTGGGGGCGGTGTGACGGGCGCGCCTATGATGGCCCGATGATCCCCCGCGAGACCCTCCCCCGTCTCTTTCTCGCCCTCTTCATCCTGGTATCGGTGGTGCACCTCGCCGTGCAGGCGGTCGGCGCCGAGGCCTGGTCGCGGCCCACCCAGGCGCTGCTCATGCCGCTGCTGGCGGCGTTCGCCTGGACGGCCGCCCCGCGCCCGCGGGGGCGCCTGGTGCGCCTGGCCGCGGTCGCGCTGTTCTTCTCCTGGCTGGGCGACACCGCGCCGGCGCTGGCGTCGCAGGACACGGCGTTCCTGGTGATGGTGGGCTTCTTCGCGGTGGCGCAGGCGGTGTACATCACCGCGTTCGCGCCCTGGTGGGGGCGCAGCCCGCTGCGGTCCAACCGGACCCTGCTGGTGCCCTATGCGGTGGTCGTCGCCGGACTGGTCGCGCTCTGCGCCCCCGGGGCGGGCCCGCTGCTGGTGCCGGTGCTGGTGTACGGGCTGCTGCTGGGGGCCATGGCGGTGCTGGCGGTGGGGGTGCACCGGTGGGCGGCGGTCGGCGGGGCACTGTTCCTGCTGTCGGACGGACTCATCGCGCTGCGGGCGTTCAGCCCCGGCTTCGACCTGCCGCTGAGCGGGTTCTGGGTGATGCTGGCGTACACGGCGGCCCAGGCGCTCATCGTGCTCGGAGCGCTGGCCCGCGACCGCGCGCCCGCCGGGGAGGCCCCGGCCTGAGGCCGCGGCGCGGACCGGTCCGCGCGGGCCGCGCCTCCGACGGGCGGACGGCGGCCGAGGGGCCGCGGTGACCGTCGTCGTCCGTGGCCGGCCGCCCGGCCGGTTCCGTCGTCGGTTCGGACACCGGGGCCGTGTGCTCCGGGGCGGTGGGATCTCGTGCGGCCGCAAAGGTGTCGGCGGGTCGGTCTAGGGTCCGCGGTATGGACGAAGAGGGCGTGCTGGAACGCATACGGAACGACGGGGCGCTGCGGTCCGCGCTGGACCTGGTCGGGGACTTCGACGCGAACCGGCTGGACCCGGTGGAGGAGCTGGAACTGCCCGACGGGTCCCGGCCCACCCCGGTGGCCGGGTGCGCGGCGGGCGGCACCTACTTCCTGTGCGGGCCGCCCGGAACGCGGCGGCCGGTGCTGTACGCGGGCTCCGAGGGGCAGGCGACCCTGGTGGCCGCGGACCTGGCGGAGGCGCTGGCGGTGGTCACCGCGTCGGCCTCCTGGC
Source organism: Nocardiopsis flavescens (assembly GCF_900141985.1). Lineage (GTDB taxonomy): Bacteria > Actinomycetota > Actinomycetes > Streptosporangiales > Streptosporangiaceae > Nocardiopsis > Nocardiopsis flavescens. The sequence continues at coordinate 41,939 of NZ_FQZK01000033.1, forward strand.
AGGACGCGCTCGGCGGCCACCCCCTGGACGAACTGGAGGAGGAGTTCCGGGCCGACCACCCCGGCCTCGACGAGGCCCGGGAGCGGATCCGCGCGGCACTGGACCTGCCCGCGCTCAGCCCGGAGGAGGCGCGGGAGCGGCTGTTCGCCGCGGCACGGCGGACGGTGCCCGGCTTCCTGCCGGCGCCCGTGGGGCACGACGGGCGCTACGAGCCGATGCCCTTCGGCGGTCGGACGCCCCGGTGACGAGGGGGCCGCGGACGGATCAGGCGGTGACGGGCGGCGGGGTGCCCCCGGTGACGCGGACGGGATCGGCGGCGGAAAGGGACGGTGCGCGGAGCGCCGCCCGCCGCGCAGGCCCCGGCCCTCCTCCAGGCGGTCTCCGCCGGGCTGCTGCCGGCCGCCCCCTGCGGGGCCCTCGTCCGCGACTCCGGTTCCCGGGTGGTGGAGGGGCGGCGATGCCGTGGCGGCCCCGCGCCGGGCGGCCCGCCCCGGCCGGGGAAAGGGAAAGGGGCCGGATCCCCGGATCCGGCCCCGCGCGCTCCGTCGGCCGACCCGCGCACCGCGCCTACACGTTGAAGCGGAACTCCACGACGTCGCCGTCGGCCATCACGTAGTCCTTGCCCTCCATGCGGACCTTGCCCGCGGAGCGGGCGGACTGCATGTCGCCCGCCGCGACCAGGTCGTCGAAGGAGACCACCTCGGCCTTGATGAAGCCGCGCTGGAAGTCGGTGTGGATGACCCCCGCCGCCTCCGGGGCGGTGGCGCCCTTCTTGATGGTCCAGGCGCGGGCCTCCTTGGGCCCGGCGGTGAGGTAGGTCTGGAGCCCCAGGGTGTCGAACCCGACGCGGGCCAGCTGGGCCAGGCCGGACTCGGTCTGGCCCATGGACTCCAGCAGCTCCTGGGCCTCGTCCTCGTCCAGCTCGGCCAGCTCCGCCTCGATCTTGGCGTCCAGGAAGATCGCCTCGGCGGGCGAGACCAGCTCCTGGAGCTTGGCGCGCACGGCCTCGTCGGCCAGCTCGCCGCTGTCGAGGTTGAACACGTAGATGAACGGCTTGACCGTGAGCAGGCTCAGCTCGCGCAGCCGGGCCAGGTCGACGTCCCGGTCCCCGGCCGCGTACAGCGAGGTGCCGCCGTCGAGGATCTCCTGGGCGGAACGGGCCGCAGCCAGCAGCTCCTGGGAGTCCTTGTCCTTGGCGTTGCGCTTGGCGTCCTTCTCCAGGCGCGGCAGGGCCTTCTCCAGGGTCTGGAGGTCGGCCAGGATCAGCTCGGTGTTGATGGTCTCGATGTCGCGCGAGGGCTCGACGTCGCCGTCGACGTGGGTGACGTCGGGGTCCTCGAAGGCCCGGATCACCTGGCAGATGGCGTCGCTCTCGCGGATGTTGGCGAGGAACTTGTTGCCCAGGCCCTCACCCGTGGAGGCGCCGCGCACGATGCCCGCGATGTCGACGAAGTCGACGGTCGCCGGGAGGATCTTGGCGGAGCCGAAGATCTCGGCGAGCCTGCCCAGCCGTGCATCGGGCACGCCGACGACTCCGACGTTGGGCTCGATGGTGGCGAACGGGTAGTTCGCGGCCAGAGCGTCGTTCTTGGTCAGCGCGTTGAAGAGGGTGGACTTGCCGACGTTGGGCAGTCCCACGATCCCGATAGACAGACTCACAAGGGGAGAGTCTATGCGGACCGGCGGGCCGGACGGTCCGCCGCGGCGGAAAGCGGAAACGATCGCCCGAACACGCTGCGCAGGGACCGCTACGCACAGTAGGTTCGTCTCATGTCGCCGGGGGCCGGGGCGGGAGGTGTCCGATCCGCCGGCGCCTTCCCCGCTCTCCGGACCCGCGAGCCGCGGCCGCGGGTCACGGCGGCGGGAGGGACCGCGCGCGGCACGCGGAGGGCGGCGCGCGGACGACCGCCCGGCCTGCGGCCCCGTCCCTTGGGGGAGAACATGGTCACCGACCAACTGCGCGAGATCGTGCGCCGCTACCCACTGGTGCGGTTCGCGGCCCGGCGGCTGCGCGTCCGGCTGCCGCGGAGCATGGGGGGCCTGGACGCGGACCGGGTGGCGCCGTGGATCCGCGCCTTCACGCTGGCCCTGCCCGAGGGCGGGGACGGCGGCCCGCGGGAGCTGGAGCTGCACCTTCCCGGCTACCTGACGGTGCCGCGCAGGCTGGCCGCCCACGGGCTGGCCGGGCACGGGCCGGACGGCCTGGCCTGCTTCCTGGCCGCGCTCGACCTCCCCCGCCCGGGCGCGGTGCTGGACGTGGGGTCGGGTGTCGGGGTGTACGCGATGCTGGCGGCGGCGCGGTCGCGGCGCCCGGTGTTCGCGTTCGAGCCGACCCCGGAGATCGCCGTGGCGGCCCGGAGCGCGGCGGAGGCGACCGGCCTGGGTTTCACGGTGGTGGAGGCGGCGCTGAGCAACCACAACGGCAGTGCCTACCTGCGGCGGGCCCGGCACAACGACATGTGCAACACGATCGAGCGGCCCCGGCGCCACGACCTGTCGGGGACGACCGTGCGGGCGGCGGCCCTGTCGCGCTGGTGCGAGTCGGCGGCCTGCTCCCCGGCCGTCGTGAAGATCGACACGGCGGGCACCGAACCGGACGTGGTGGCCGGGGGCCTGGAGGTGCTGCGCCGGTTCCGGCCGTGGCTGCTGGTGAAGGTGCGTCCCGGGCGGGGGCTGGAGGAGCGGCTGATGGCCCTGCTCGACCCGCTGGAGTACACGTGGTACGCGGTCGGCGGGCGACCGCCCTACCCCGCGCACCGGGAGATCGCGGCCCGGGAGTCCCCCGCCTGGGAGCGCACGTGGCTGTTCGCCCCCGAACCCGCCGGGGAGGACTTCTGGGCGGCGGCGCGGACCTGGCGCGGGGCGCTGGCGGCCTGTACCTGAGGCCGGGCGGTCCGGGGGGCGGAACCCTCCGCCGCCCCCGCGGGCCCCGTCCCCCGGGCCGGTGCCCGGGCGGCGGTCAGAGCCAGGCGTCCAGCTCGGCCAGCAGGCCGGGCAGGTTGTCGCGGTGGATGCAGTGCGCGGCGCCCGCGACCTGGTGCACGTCGAAGCCGCGCTCGGCGAGCTCGGCGGCGGCCCGCCCGTCGACCGTGATGGCGTCCCGGGCCCGCAGGACCAGGGACGGCACGTGCGCCTTGTCGGGGAGCAGGTCGCGCCCGGCGACCTCCGCGGCGACGAAGGTGTAGAACTCCGGGTCGCAGGCGGCGAACCCGGCCAGCTCCTGTTCGACGTCGAGGTCGCTCCAGCGCGGGTTCATCACCCGCACGTGCGCGGCGTCGGCGGTCTCGAACACCCGGCGCATGCGCTCGCCCGCGTCGGCGGGCAGCGGCGGCATCCGGAACGCCGGGTCGAGGTAGACGGCGCGCAGGGGCGTCAGCCGCTCCACCGCCAGGGCCAGGGCCAGGCCTCCCACGGAGTGGCCCAGGGCCAGGTCGGCCCCGGCGGGCAGGGAGTCCGCCAGGTCGTCTCCCAGCGCCTGGACGCTGTAGCCGCCGCGCGGGCTGCGCCCGTGGCCGCGCAGGTCCACGGACACCACGCGGTAGCCGCGCTCGACGAGGGCGGGTGCCAGGGCGTGCCAGGTGCCCGCCCCGGCGCCGGCGCCGTGGACGAGGAGGGCCGTTGTCTCTCCGGTGCCTGTCGTGTAGGTCTCCAGGTTCATGGGACTCCTTGCGAGGGGGTGCAGAACCGCTCCGGCACCGGCGAAGGAGAGGACCGGTCGCCCGGGGCGGTCATCTCAGCCTCTCGGACAATCCGGGGGCCGAGAAGGAAATGACCGGAAGCGGTCGCGCCCGCGCAGCTTTCCTCCGGTCGGCGGGGCGGACCGCCTCCCCGCCCGGCGCGGGGCGGGACAGGGCAGGATGGCCGCATGACCTCCTCCCGCCCCCGGCCCGCGACCATCGGCGACATCGCCCGCCGGGCGGGGGTGTCCACCGCGGCCGTGTCCTACGTGCTCAACGACGCCCCGGGCGGGGCCCGCATCCCCGAGGAGACCCGGGAGCGGGTCCGCGCCGCCGCCGACGAGATGGGGTACGTGCCGGGCGCCGGCGCGCGTTCCCTGCGCACCGGCGCCCGCGACCTGGTCCTGTACGTGCGCTCCGACGCGGCGCAGGGCCCGCTGGCGTCGGAGTTCCTGCACGGGCTCTCCCGCGCCCTGCGCGGCCTGGGCTACACGCTCATGCAGTACGGCGCGGAGAGGGACCGGGGCCTGGAGGCGGCCCGGGCGTGGGCGGCGCTGCGCCCGGCCGCGGTCCTGGCCGACGACGACCGGCTCACCCGCGCGGGCGTGGAGCTGCTCGCCAAGGGGGGCGTCCCGGTGGTGGGCCTGGGGTCGGACCCGGAGCGGGCCCGGGGCACGGGCCTGTCCACCCTGGTCATGGACCACCGGGCGATCGGGCGGGCCGCGGGGCGCCACCTGGCCGGGCGCGGGTACCGCGACCTGGCCGCGGTGCTGCCGGCCGGGCCGCCGCTGCGCGCGATGGGCGGGGAGCGGGTGGAGGGCGTGCGCGAGGCGGCGGCCGAGGCCGGCGCCGCGGTGCGCGTCCACGACATGGCCTACTCGCCGGAGTCCGCCGCGGAGGTCGTCGCCGGCTGGCGGGAGGAGGGCCTGCCCCGCGGCGTGTTCGGGTACAACGACGAGTTCTCCGGGCTGCTGCTGGGCGCGCTGCTCGACGCGGGCGTGCGGGTGCCGGAGGAGGTCGGCCTGGTCGGCGCCGACGACCTGGTGCTCTGCCGCATGCTGCGCCCCGCGCTGAGCAGTGTGCGCATGGACGGCGAGAGCTCCTCGGCGACCGCCCTGCGCATCGCGGAGGTGATCGCCGGGGGCGCCGAGGTCCACCTGTCGCCGTGGACACCGGTGCCCGTGCGCCGCGCCACCTGACCCGAACGCCGCCGGGGACCGCGCGAGTCGCACGCCGGGCCGCGGGGGACCGCGCCGGGCGGACGCGGCCCCGCACACCGCCGGGACGGGCCGGCCCCGCCCTCCCGCGGCCGGTCCCGCGGTGCGGCGGGAGGGACATGCCGGACTTGATGGGCCTGGCCACCGATGTCCTGCGTGGCGGAGGGACCCGGCCGGGCGGGGGCTGGCACCATAGGGCGCCATGGATCTCCTCTCACTGATGGCGGTACTCCTCGTCGGCATCGCGGTGGGCGTCGCCCTGGGCCTGCTGTGGGCCCGGGGGCAGAGCGCGCAGGCGCGGGCGGAGGCCGAGGCGGCCCGGGAGCGTGCCGAGTTCATGGAGGAGCGGCTGGCCGAGCGCTTCCGCGCGCTGTCCGCCCAGGCCCTGGACCAGACCAACCGGAGCTTCCTGGAGCTGGCCGAGGGCCGGCTGCGGGCGGTCGGCGCGCAGGCCGGGCACGACATGGACGAGCGGCGCCGGGCGGTGGAGCGCATGGTGGAGCCGCTGACCGAGATGCTGGACCGGGTCGAGCGCCAGCTGCGCGAGGCGGACGCGGGCCGGGCCGCCGCGCACGCGGAGCTGTCCAAGCAGGTCGAGTTCGTGCGCGAGGGCTCCGAGCGGCTGAGCGACCAGACGCGGTCGCTGGTGACGGCGCTGCGCCGCCCGGAGGCGCGCGGCCGCTGGGGCGAGGTGCAGCTGCGGCGGGTCGCGGAGCTGGCGGGCATGAGCGCGCACTGCGACTTCGAGGAGCAGGTGGCCGTGGAGGACGGGGCGCGCCGCCCCGACATGGTGGTGCGCCTGGCCGGGGGCAAGAACATCGTCGTGGACTCCAAGGTGCCGCTGTCGGCGTACCTGGACGCGGTGGCCGCCGAGGACGAGGCGCAGGTCCGCGACCGGCTGCGGGCGCACTCCCGGCACCTGCGCACGCACGTGGACCAGCTGGCGGCCAAGGCCTACTGGTCGGCGCTGAGCCCGGCCCCGGAGTTCGTGGTGCTGTTCATCCCGGGAGAGGCGTTCCTGGCCCCGGCGCTGGAGCACGACCCGGGGCTGCTGGAGTACGCGATGGGCCGGCGGGTGCACATCGCGACGCCCACGACGCTCATCTCGCTGCTGCGCACGGCGCAGTACGCCTGGCAGCAGGAGGCCCTGAGCCGGAACGCGCGGGAGGTGTTCGAGCTGGGCCGGCAGCTGCACGCGCGGCTGTCGACGCTGGGCGGGCACGTGGAGGGGCTGGGCCGGGCGCTGTCGCGCACGGTGTCCTCCTACAACCAGACGGTGGGCTCGCTGGAGAACCGGGTGCTGGTGACGGCCCGCCGGTTCGGGGAACTGGGCCTGGTGGACGGCGACCTGGACCGGCCGCGCGGCGTGGAGGACCTGCCGCGGACGGTCGCGGCGCCGGAGCTGGCCGAGGAGGCGGCTATTCGGCTGACAAACAACGGCCACAACGGAGTGACCTGAATAGGCGGATCCCCGTCCCGGCAGACCGTAATGACCGCTCCCGGCCGAAAGAAATCCGCCGGGGGGCGCTTCCGGCGACCCGCGGGACGAATGCGGACACTTCATACGCGACCCGAGTGAACCGCGGCACCCCATCCCGGTGTCCAACGGGAGGAAGGCGTGTTCGGCACGGAAGGGGCAAGTAGACGAAATGACGACACGTTCCCCGGAAAAGACACCGAACGCTCACGAGAAGTGACACACTAAACACTGTGAGTAACACACTTGGGAGGCGAACGGCCATGCCCCCGCGGAAGACGGAAGGCCCGGAACCCGGGCGTGCACCGTACTTCGTGCGGCCCGACGGCCGCACCCGCACCGCGTCGAAGAACCGGAAGCCAGCGCCCGCACGACCCGCCGGACACCCCGGCGGCGCGGCCGGGCCGCACCCCGCCACCCCGAGGACCGGGCCGGGGGCGGGCACCGCCCGGCTCACCGGCCGCGGCGGCGTCCTCGTCATCGCCCTGTTCAGCGTCGCCGGAACGGTGATCGCGCACGTGGCCGACCTGTCGGCGGCGCCGGGCATCGCCTTCACCCTCGCCTGCCTGCTGACGGTGTCGCTGGTCCGGCCGGGCGACCTGCTGTCGCTGTCGGTCAGCCCGCCCATCGCGTTCTTCGTCGCG
>NZ_FQZK01000044.1 GCF_900141985.1 Nocardiopsis flavescens
TGTACTGACCACAGAGGTTGGTAACACCCACCCCGCCCGACACACACGAAGAGGGCCTTCGGTATCGGTGTGGATTGCGACATCTGCACCGACTCACCAGAAGGCCCTCGATGCCCCACACTACCCACCCCAACGCCCGCCTCACACCCGCCGGGCGCCTGGCCCTGGCCCGCTGCGTCGTGGACGACGGCTGGCCGCTGCGCCGGGCCGCCGAACGCTTCCAGACCAGCCCCACCACCGCCAAACGCTGGGCCGACCGCTACCGGACCCTCGGCGAGCCCGGCATGCACGACACCTCCAGCCGCCCCCACCACAGCCCCCGGCGCACCCCCACCCACCGCGAGCGCCGGATCATCAAACTCCGCATCCTCCACCGGTGGGGACCAGCCCGCATCGGCGGCCACCTGCGCATGCACGCCTCCACCGTCCACCGCGTCCTGACCCGCTACAAGTGCGCCCGCCTCACCCACCTGGACCGGGCCACCGGCCGTGTGGTGCGCCGATACGAACGCGAGCGGCCCGGCGAGCTGGTCCACGTGGACATCAAGAAGCTCGGCAACATCCCCGACGGCGGCGGCCACAAGACACTGGGCCGCGCCCGGGGGCGCAAGAACCGGGCCAGGGCCGGGTACGCCTACCTGCACAACGCCGTGGACGACCACTCCCGCCTGGCCTACTGCGAGATCCTGGCCGATGAGAAGAAGGAGACCGCCACCGGGTTCTGGGAACGCGCGGCCGCCTACTTCGCGTCGGTGGGCATCGTCGTGGAGCGGGTGCTGACCGACAACGGGTCCTGCTACAAGTCCCACGCCTGGCGGGGCCTGCTGGCCGGCCAGGGCATCGAGCACAAGCGCACCCGCCCCTACCGTCCCCAGACCAACGGCAAGGTCGAGCGGTTCAACCGCGTCCTGGTCGAGGAATGGGCCTACGCCCGCCCCTACACCAGCGAGAGCGAGAAGCGGGAGGCGTTCACAGGGTGGTTGCACCACTACAATCACCACCGGTTCCACACCGCCCTCGGGGGCCCTCCCGCTTCCCGCGTACCTAACCTCTCAGGTCAATACACCTAGTCGATGCCGTGCTTGCGGAGCAGGTCCTCGATGTCGCCGAAGTCGGACAGGTCGTCCTGCTGCTTCTTCTTGCCGGCCTGCGGGGCGGCGCCGCCCACCTGGCCCTTGGGCGCGGCGGCGGGACCGGCCGCGGGCGCGCCGGGGGCCGCGCCCCCGGGGGCCTCGGCGGCCTTGGACCGCTTGGCCCGCCCCTGGGCGCCCACCCCGCGGGCCATCATGAACCCGGAGACGACGTAGAGCACCACGGCCAGCCCGGCCAGGGCCACGCCCGCCCACACCATCGGGTTGAAGATCAGTCCCAGCAGGATGCCCAGGATGCTGAGCACGAACTGCCACACGGCGTTCATCAGCCCCAGCAGCCCCGCGGCCAGCGGCACCAGCGACCACGCCACACCGCGCAGCCCCGAGGCCGGCCCCTTGGCCCGCCACACGAGGAGGCTGATGACGAGGCCCACGAGGGTGAGGCCGCCGCCCAGGATCACACCGGTCATCGTCGTCAGAGTCTCAGGCATGCCACCAGTCTCCCATCCGGCACCGCGGCGCACATCGGGCCGATCCCCTAGGGCGTGTTCCGCCGTCGGCCCCGGCCGTTCCGGCACCCGCCCCGGCGGTCCCGGACGGTTCCCGGCGCCGCCCCGCGCGACGGTCCGCCCGGGTCGGCGCCGGCCCCGCGCGGGGCGGCGCGGTCCGCCGGACAGGCCTGCGGGGCCGTGGCCTGCGAGCCCGCGCCCGCCGGTGCCGGTCGGCCCCGGCGGAGCGGGAGCGCACGCGGAGTACGGTCCCTAGGGCCGTTCCCCCATCCGGTGCCCTCTCGCCCTCCACCGTACCCGCCGGGCCCGGGACCGCACCGGGTCCCGGGCGGGGATCAGCGGTCGGCGACCAGGGACTCCAGCCACTCCAGGTCGACGCCCACCAGGCCGTCGCGCAGCACGACGCCCTCGCGCGGCTCGATCGGCAGGTGGTCGGGCACCGCGACCGTCAGGCACCCGGCGCCGGAGGCCGAGGCGACGCCCACCGGTGAGTCCTCGAAGGCGACGCAGCGCCGCGGGTCCACGCCCAGGCGGCGGGCCGCCCGCAGGTAGGGGTCGGGGTGGGGCTTGTTGGCCTCCACCTCGTCGCCCGCCACCGAGTCGTCGAAGCTCTCCAGGCCGATGCCGTCGATGGCGTCGGCGATCAGCTCGCGCTCGGTGGAGGTCACCAGGGACACCGGGACCCCGGCGGCCGACAGCATGCGCACCAGCTCCTTGGCCCCCGGGCGCAGCCGGGCGCCGCCCGCCAGCTTGGCGCGAAAGCGCGCGTACAGCAGGTCGGCGACGTCGCGCGGGGTGAGGTGGTGGGCGCCGGTCAGCTCGATGATGTAGCGGCCCACGGGCTCGGCGGCGTTGCCGACGTTGGCCTCGTGGTCGCGCTCGGTCCACTCTCCGCCGAGGTCGGCGACCGTCGCGGCCTCCGCCTCGTTCCACAGGTGCTCGCTCTCGATGAGCGTGCCGTCCATGTCCAGGAAGACCGCCTGAAGGCGGCGTTCGGGGGTCGGGTGCGGGGTGCTGGTCTCGGTCATGCGCTCGGCGGCGGCCCCTGGCGGTGCGGGCGCGCCGCACTCTCCCCTCGGGTGCGGTGGCTCGTAGGAGCGGCGGTCGGCCCCCCATCGTGGCGGACCGGGGGTGCCCGTCCGTGAAGCCGGGCTGTCGCCGTCCTTTCCACCGTACGAACTCTCGCCCCGCCGTGGGGGACGAATCCCCCGTATCCGCCGAGAGGTGCCCCACACCCGGCGCCGCCCCGGACACGGGCGCGGCCGGGCCCGTCGGGGCCCGGCCGCGCCGTGTGCGGTGGTGCGGGGTCAGACGTTGAAGTACGTCGCCTCCGGGTGGTGGACCACAATCGCGTCGGTGGCCTGCTCCGGCACCAGCTGGAACTCCTCCGAGAGGGTCACCCCGACCCGCTCCGGCTCCAGCAGGCGCATGATCTTGGCCCGGTCCTCCAGGTCCGGGCAGGCGCCGTAGCCCAGCGAGAACCGCGCGCCCCGGTACCCCAGCTTGAAGAACGCCTCCAGCTCGGCCGGGTCCTGCCCGGCGAAGCCCAGCTCGGCGCGCACCCGCGTGTGCCAGTACTCGGCCAGCGCCTCGGTGAGCTGCACCGACAGCCCGTGCAGTTCGAGGTAGTCGCGGTAGGCGTTCTTCTCGAACAGCTCCGCCGTGGCCCGGCTGATCGCCGACCCCACGGTGACCACCTGGAAGGACACCACGTCCGTCTCCCCCGACTCCTTGGGCCGGAAGTAGTCGGCCAGGCACAGGTGCCGGTCGCGGCGCTGGCGCGGGAACGTGAACCGGGTCCGCTCGGTCCTGCCGTCCTCGTCCAGCACGACGAGGTCGTTGCCCTCGCTGTAGCAGGGGAAGTGCCCGTGCACGACCGCGGCCTCCAGCAGGCCGTCCGTCTGGATGCGGTCCAGCCACATCCGCATGCGCGGGCGGCCCTCGGTCTCCACCAGCTCCTCGTAGCTGGGGCCACCGCCGCCGCGGGCGGCCTTGAGGCCCCACTGCCCCATGAAGGTGGCGCGCTCGTCGAGGAACGCGGCGTAGTCCGCCAGCGGGATGCCCTTGCTGATCCGGTCGCCGAAGAACGGCGGGACCGGCACCCGGTTGTCGGTCGCCACGTCGCTGCGGGCGGGCATCTCCTCGGGCTCGGTGACCTTCAGGGACGCGCCCCGCTTGACCCGCCGCTGGCGCAGCTCCGGCAGCGCGGCGCCCTCCTCCCCGCGCTTGACCGCCATGAAGGCGTCCATCAGGCGCAGGCCCTCGAAGGCGTCCTTGGCGTAGCGGACCTGGCCCTCGAACACCTCGGCCAGGTCCTGCTCCACGTAGGAGCGGGTGAGCGCGGCGCCGCCCAGCAGCACGGGGAACCGCTCGGAGATGCCCCGGGAGTTCATCTCCTCCAGGTTCTCCTTCATGATCACCGTGGACTTGACCAGCAGGCCCGACATCCCGATCACGTCGGCGCGCTCGGTCTCGGCCGCCTCCAGGATCGCCGACACCGGCTGCTTGATGCCGATGTTGACGACGTCGTAGCCGTTGTTGGACAGGATGATGTCGACGAGGTTCTTGCCGATGTCGTGGACGTCGCCCTTGACCGTGGCCAGGACGATGCGGCCCTTGCCGTCGTCGTCGGTCTTCTCCATGTGCGGTTCGAGGTAGGCCACCGCGGTCTTCATGACCTCGGCGGACTTGAGCACGAACGGCAGCTGCATCTTGCCCGAGCCGAACAGCTCGCCGACCGTCTTCATCCCCGACAGCAGGGTGTCGTTGACGATCGCCAGGGCCGGGCGGCTCTCCAGCGCCTCGTCGAGGTCGGCCTCGATGCCGGCCAGCTCGCCGTCGATGATGCGCCGCTCCAGGCGCTCCCACAGCGGCAGCGCGGCCAGCTCCTCGGCGCGGGAGGCCTTCATGGACTTGGCGTCCACGCCCTCGAACATCTCCATGAACCGGGAGAGCGGGTCGTAGTCGCCCTCGCGGCGGTCGTAGATGAGGTCCAGTGCGACCCGGAGCTGCTCCTCGGGGATCTGGTTGATCGGCACGATCTTGGAGGCGTGCACGATCGCCGAGTCCAGCCCCGCCTGGACCGCCTCGTTGAGGAACGCGGAGTTCAGCACGATGCGGGCGGCCGGGTTGACGCCGAAGGACAGGTTGGACAGGCCCAGGGTGGTCTGCACCTCGGGGTAGCGGCGCTTGAGCTCGCGGATGGCCTCCAGCGTCTCGATGCCGTCGCGCCGCGTCTCCTCCTGGCCGGTGGTGATGGGGAAGGTGAGGCAGTCGATGATGATGTCGCCGGTCCGCAGCCCCCACTCGCCGGTGATCTGGTCGATCAGGCGCGAGGCCACCCGCACCTTCCACTCGGCGGTGCGGGCCTGGCCCTCCTCGTCGATGCACAGGCCCACGACGGCGGCGCCGTGCTCCTTGACCAGGGTCATGATGCGGGTGAACCGGGAGTCGGGGCCCTCGCCGTCCTCGTAGTTGACGGAGTTGACGACCGCGCGCCCGCCCAGCGCCTCCAGCCCGGCCTCCAGCACGGGGGGCTCGGTGGAGTCGAGCATGATCGGCAGGGTGGAGGAGGTGGCCATCCGGGAGGCCAGCTCGCGCATGTCGCGCACGCCGTCGCGGCCGACGTAGTCGATGTTGAGGTCGAGCAGGTGGGCGCCGTCGCGGATCTGGTCGCGGGCCATCGCCACGCAGCCGTCCCAGTCCTCGGCGAGCATCGCCTCGCGGAACTTCTTGGAGCCGTTGGCGTTGGTGCGCTCCCCGATGGCCAGGTAGCTGGCGTCCTGGCGGAACGGGACGCTCTGGTAGAGGGAGGAGGCGGCGGCCTCCAGGACGGGCCTGCGGTTCTTGAGGCCGCGCCCCTGCACCCGCTCGACGACGCGGCGCAGGTGCTCGGGGGTGGTGCCGCAGCAGCCGCCGACCAGGCTCAGGCCGAACTCGGAGGTGAAGGTGTCGTGGGCGTCGGCCAGCTCCTCCGGGGTGAGGGAGTAGTAGGCGCCGTCCGGGCCGAGCTGGGGCAGGCCCGCGTTGGGCATGCAGGAGACCGGCACCCGCGCGTGGTGCGACAGGTAGCGCAGGTGCTCGCTCATCTCGACCGGGCCGGTGGCGCAGTTGAGGCCGATCATGTCGATGCCCAGCGGCTCCAGGGAGGTCAGCGCGGCGCCGATCTCCGAGCCCATGAGCATGGTGCCGGTGGTCTCGATGGTGACCTGGGCGATGACCGGGACGTCCCGGCCCAGGGCCCTGCGCGCCCGGTTGGCCCCGACCACGGCGGACTTGACCTGGAGCAGGTCCTGGCAGGTCTCGATGAGGACCGCGTCGGCGCCGCCGTCGATGAGGCCGCGGGCGGCCTGCTCGTAGTGGTCGCGCAGGAGGGAGTAGGGCGCGTGCCCCAGGGTGGGCAGCTTGGTGCCCGGGCCCACCGATCCCAGCACGTAGCGGGGCTGGTCGGGGGTGGAGTAGGAGTCGGCGGCCTCGCGGGCGACGCGGGCGCCGGCCTCGGCGATCTCGTAGGTGCGGTCCTCGATGCCGTACTCGGCCAGGCCGCCGTAGTTCGCGGAGAAGGTGTTGGTCTCGATGCAGTCCGACCCCGCCTCCAGGAAGGCGGCGTGGGTGTCGTGGACGATGTCCGGCCGGGTGACGTTGAGGATGTCGTTGCATCCCTCGTGGCCCTGGAACTGGTCCAGGTCGAGATCGTGCGCCTGGAGCATGGTCCCCATCGCGCCGTCCGCCACGACGACTCGCTGGGAAAGCGCTTCACGGAAGGTCAGGCGAGCTTTCATATTCCGCAACTCTAATTCTCGGGGCGCCGGGAGGATCCGGTGCTCGACCCCCGTGTCCCCGTGCGTGCGCGGTGAGTGTCGGGTGCCCGTGCCGGTGCCGTCCGGCTCTCCCCGCCCCCGTGGGCACCCCGGGCAGTGGCGGCCCGGTGGGACCCGTGGGGCGGTGGCGGCGCTGCCGCCGGGCTGGTCGCCCACTGGACCCGACCGCGGCGCGGGCGGGTGGATGCGGCCGGGGACAACGGTGTCCGGATCAGTCGCTGCACCGAGGCTACAACATCGGGCGTTTCACAGCGTGAGATGGGTATCCCAGAGGGTGTCCCGGGGAGGTGCCCCGCGCACCGCGGATAAGCGTTCCCTCCGCGGGGTGCCGCCCCATAGGGTGGACTGCGTCCATATGCAGGAAGGGGCCGCCGATGACCAAGCTCACCCGGGAACTCGTGGACCCGGTGCTGGTTGCCGCGTTCGAGGGCTGGAACGACGCCGGTGAGGCGGCGAGCCTGGCCGTGGAGCACCTGGCACGGGAGTGGGACGCGCACGAGCTGTGCTCCCTCACACCCGACGACTACTACGACTTCCAGGTGACGCGGCCTCGGCTGACCGTCGTCGACGGGCAGGTGGGCCCGCTCGAATGGCCCACGACGAGCGTGCGCGTGGCGCGCATGCCCGGCGGCCGGGACGTGGTCCTGGTCACCGGTCCGGAGCCCAACATGCGGTGGCGCTCCTACGCGGCCGACCTGTTGTCGATCGCGCGCGAGCTGGGCGTGCGCCGGGCGGTGATGCTGGGGTCGCTGCTGGCCGACGCCCCGCACACGCGGCCGATCCCCGTCACGGGCATGGCGTCGCCGCGCGAACTGGGCGCGGGCATGAGCCTGGAGCCCACCACGTACTCGGGGCCGACGGGCATCGTGGGCGTGGTGCACGAGGCGTTCTCGGACGCCGGGATCGAGGCCGTGTCCCTGTGGGCGGCCATCCCCCACTACGTGGCGCAGCCCCCGTGCCCCAAGGCCACGCTGGCGCTGCTGGCCTGGGTGGAGGACTTCGCCGACGTCAAGGTGCCGCTGGGCTCGCTGCCCGAGGACGCGGTGTCGTGGGAGGCGGGGGTCAACGACCTGACCGCCGAGGACGAGGAGATCGCCGCCTACGTGCGCGGCCTGGAGGAGGCCAAGGACACGGCGGACCTGCCGGAGGCCTCGGGCGACGCGATCGCCCGCGAGTTCGAGCGCTACCTGCGCCACCGCGACGACGACTGAGCCGCGGCGCGCCGGAGTACCGGGGGCGGACGGGACACGGTCCCGCCCGCCCCCCGCGTTCTCCCCGGGGCGCGTGCGGCGGACCGCGCCCTAGAGGCGCAGGTGGCGCCACTCCCCGGTGGCCAGGACGGCGGCCCAGGCGCCCGCGAGGCGGGCCAGGCCGCGGCGGACCTCGTCCACGACGGCCGGGGCGAGCTGCTCGCGGGAGGGCTGGAGGCGCACGGTGACGCGCAGGCCGTCCAGCACCTTCTGGCCGCGGGCCAGCGCCTCCTGGTCGGGCTCGGCGGACGGGTCCAGGACGGCGCGGATTCCCTCGCGCAGGGCGATGGCCTCGTCCAGGTCGGCCAGGGTGATGGGGATGGCCCCCTCGGCCGCCAGGTGGTGGGCGCGCAGGAAGTGGGCGAGGTCGGCCCGGTCCCCCAGGGTGGAGCCGGTGGCGACGAAGGCGGCGATCAGCTCGGCCGCGGGACTGAGTCGTACAGGGGTCTGGGTCTTCATGGGGGGTATCCCACCACGCCCGGGTACCGGTTTCCGCTGAACGGCGGAGCCGGTGGCCACAGGTGGTCACTGTGCGCGCTCACAACGCAGCGAAACCGGACGAACTCCCACGGAAAGCCCGGGACACGACCGGTTTCGCCCTGGCCCGAAACCCGGTTCTCGCCCCGACCGTTCGACCGCCCCCGCCGGGACGCCTGCCCGGCCGGCCGCGGCCGGCCGGGCAGGCGTCCCGGGCGGGCGGCATCCCGCGGCCCCCGCGCCCGGGACTCAGCCCGAGCGGCGCAGCCGCCAGGCCCGGGGCTGGTCGGCCTCGTGCGGCACCCCCGCCTCGGCGAACCGGGCGCGCACCCGTGCCCCGCCGAGCCGGCCCCGCTCCAGGTGGACGGTGCCCCGGATGGCCTCGACGGCGTTGCGGACGATGTCCAGGCCCAGCCCGGTCGACCCCCCGCCGCTGGCGCCGCGCCGCAGCGCCGCCACCGGGTCCGCGAACCCCGGCCCCGCGTCCTCCACCGTGAGCGTCACCCACCCGGCGTGGCCGACCACGGTCACCGCCAGCGGGCTCCCCGCCGGCGTGTGCCGGAACACGTTCCCGACCAGCGCGTCGAGCACCGCCGCGCACTCCTGCGGGGGCAGCGCCACCCGCGCCGGGACGTCCGGCAGGTCCACCTCCACCGTCCGCTTCTGGTCCTGGCCGAGCATCGACCAGAACCCCATCCGCTCGGCCACCACCTGGACCAGGTCCGACTCCAGCTCCTGGGCCAGGACCTCGGTGCGCGGGCGGGCGTTGCGGATGATCCCGTCCACGTCCCGCTCCAGGGCGGCCACCGCCTCCCGGATGCGCTCCCCCTCCGGCCCCGGCAGCGGCTCGGCGTCCAGGCGCAGCGCGGTCAGCGGGGTGCGCAGCCGGTGCGAGACGTCCGCGACCATCTCCCGCTCCTTGGCCAGCAGCCCCTGGACGTGCTCGCCGATCGCGTTGATGGAGTCGCCCAGCACCACCAGGTCGCGGGGCCCGTGCACCCGCACCCGGGCGTTGAGCCGCCCCTCGCCGATCGCCACCGCCGTCACCACGAGCGCGTGCAGCGCCCGGCGGGCGGCCAGGCTCAGCCGGTCGGCCGCCGCGACCGCGGCCGGCACCGCGAGCAGGGCGGTCAGCAGCAGGGCCGCCGCCACCGGCAGGACCTGCCCCGCCACCGCCCCGCGCGGCGTGAAGACCTCCACCACGGCGGTCTCCCCCCGCGGGGCGGACGCCGCGACCAGGAGCAGCGAGCCGCCCCGCACCCGGACCCGGGCGGTGCCGTCCGCGCGGGCCCGCTCCACGTCGGCGGCGGTGGAGCGGCTCGTGCCCACGGCGGCCCGGTCCGGCAGGTGCACGGCCAGGTGCCCGGCCTCGCCCGCGGGCAGCCCCGCCGCCAGCCGGTACAGGGTGTCGGGGTCGGTGTCCACCGCGACCGCCGCGGCCACCGTCCCGGCCTGGGAGTGCGCCTGCTCCCGGACCCGCTCCCGCGCGTCCCACCACAGCCAGGGGACGGCCACGGCCAGCAGCACCACCGCGACCAGCGCCGTGGCCAGGGCCACCGCGCGCGCCAGCAGCCGCCTCACTCGGGCACGACCATCTTCAGGCCCACCCCGCGTACGGTGCGCAGGTAGCGGGGGCTCCCGGCGCTCTCGCCGAGCTTGCGGCGCAGCCAGGACACGTGCACGTCGATGGTCTGGTCGTGCCCCACCAGCGGGTGCTGGTGCCAGACCGCCTCCACCAGCTCGCGGCGCGGGACCACCCGGCCCACGTTGCTCGCCAGGTGGGCGAGCAGGTCGAACTCGCGGCGGGACAGGTCCAGGGGCCGCCCCTGCAGGGTCGCCTCCCGGCGCTCCAGGCTGATGACCAGGTCCCCCACCACCAGGTCGCCGTCCCCTGCCGCCGGGCGCTCGGGGCCGCGCAGCGACCGGCGCAGCAGCGCGTTGATGCGCGCGGCCAGCTGGGCGCTGGAGAAGGGCTTGACCACGTAGTCGTCGGCGCCGTCGTTGAGCAGCCGCACGATGGTGGGCTCGTCGCCGCGCGCCGTCGCCACGATCACCGGGACCTCGCTGTACCCGCGCAGCATGCGCAGGGCCGACGCCCCGTCCAGGTCGGGCAGGCCCAGGTCCAGGATGACCAGGTCGGGTTCGCTCCGGGTCGCCTCGCGCAGCGCCTCCAGCGCCGTGCCCACCGGGTGGACCACGTGCCCCAGGTGGCTCAGCGCCCTGACCAGGGCACCGCGCACCACGGGATCGTCCTCGACCAACAACACCGTCGCCATGCCGCACACGTTAACGAAGGGTGAGGCCGGTCACGAGACCGGGATCACCGCCCGGAACGGACGATCGCGCAGCAAAGGTGACACCCCCGCACGAAGGGCGCATGGGTTTAAGTCGAATGAGATGACGGATTAAGGCTTCCTTAGGGTGCTCCGCACTACTGTCGACTCACATCGCCGCAGGGTGTCGTGGGTCACAGGCCCCGGAACGCCCCGCGGCACCGGTTCTACGGCGGCCCCGGCCCGGCCGCCCCAGTGAGTACGGAGGCGCCGTGGCGGAGATCGTGATCGACGGCCTGGGCAAGGTCTACACCGACGGGACCCGGGCGGTGAACGACCTCTCCCTGGACATCCAGGACGGCGAGTTCCTGGTCCTGGTCGGCCCCTCCGGATGCGGCAAGACCACCGCCCTGCGCATGATCGCCGGCCTGGAGGGCATCAGCGAGGGCACCATCCGGATCGGGGACCGCGTCGTCAACGACGTCCCGGCCCGCGACCGCGACGTGGCCATGGTCTTCCAGTCCTACGCCCTCTACCCGCACCTGAACATCTTCGAGAACATCGCCTTCGGACTGCGGCTGCGCAAGCTCCCCAAGGACGAGATCGAGGAGCGGGTGCGCGAGGTCGCCCGGATCCTGGAACTGGAGGAGCACCTCCAGCGCAAGCCCGGCAACCTCTCCGGCGGCCAGCGCCAGCGGGTCGCGATGGGCCGCGCCATCGTCCGCCGCCCCCGCGCCTTCCTCATGGACGAGCCCCTCTCGAACCTGGACGCCAAGCTCCGCGTCCAGATGCGCGCCCAGATCGCCCGCATCCAGCGCGACCTGGGGGTGACCACCGTCTACGTCACCCACGACCAGACCGAGGCGATGACCCTGGGCGACCGGGTCGCCGTCATGAAGCGCGGCGTCCTCCAGCAGGTGGGACCGCCCCAGGAGCTGTACGACCACCCGCGCAACCTGTTCGTCGCGGGCTTCGTCGGCTCCCCCGGCATGAACCTGCTCACCGCCTCCCTCACCGACAACGACGGCCGGTACCGGCTGCACCTGGGCGAGCAGACCCTCGACCTGCCCGACGGCCTGCTGCACCGGCGCCCCGCCCTGCGCGGGTACGCCGGGGCCGAGGTCGTCCTGGGCATCCGCCCCGAGGACATGGAGGACGCCGAGATCGTCGGCTCCACCGAGGGCGCCACCCTCACCTCGGTCGCCGACCTGGTGGAGGCCATGGGCTCCGACGTCCTGGTGCACTTCCCGCTGGGCGCCGACCCCGTCGTCACCGAGGACACCCGGGAGCTGGCCCGGGACGCGGGCGCCGACGACGCCCTCTCGGCCGCCGCCGAGGGCGTGGTCCTCGTCGGCCGCTTCAGCCCCCGCACCCACGTCTTCGAGGGCCAGGACATCACCGTCGCCGTCGACACCGAACGGCTGCACTTCTTCGACCCGGCCACCGGCACGGCCATCCGCGACTAGGAGCGACACCATGAGCACGTCCCCCACCCCCCGACCCGGCGCGCACGGCGGCACCCCGGCAGGAGCCCCCGGCCCGCGGCGCGCGAGGACCCGGCCCGGCGCCGGCGGCCCGCACCGGGCCCCCGCCGTCACCGCCGCGGCCCTGGCCACCGTCCTGGCCGCCACCGCCTGCGGCGGGGGCGGGTCCGCCTCCGCCGACCTGGACGCGGTCACCCTGGAGATCGTCGGCCCCTGGGCCGGCGCCGAGCAGGAGGCGTTCGAGAAGGTCCTCGACCTGTTCGAGTCCCAGACCGGGGCCACCGTCACCTACAGCGGCGTCGGCGACGAGCTGTCCACCGTCCTGCAGACCCGCATCCAGGGCGGCGACGTCCCCGACGTGGCGCTCATCCCCCAGCCCGGCCTCATCCAGACCTTCGCCGCCGAGGGCGACCTGGTGCCGCTCGACGACAACGTGACCGCCGCCGTGGACGAGAACATGGCCGCCGCCTGGCGCGAGATCGGCTCCGTGGACGGCCAGGCCTACGGGGTGTACCTGAAGGTCACCAACAAGTCGCTGGTCTGGTTCAACAACGACCTGTTCGAGGAGACCGGGGCGCAGACCCCCGAGACCTGGGACGAGTTCACGCAGCTGTCCGCCGACCTGTCCGAGGTGGGCGTGGACCCGCTCTCGGTCGCCGGCGCCGACGGCTGGGTGCTCACCGACTGGTTCGAGAACGTCTACCTCCAGGTGGCCGGCCCCGAGAAGTACGACCAGCTGAGCGAGCGCGAGATCCCCTGGACCGACCCCAGCGTCCAGGAGGCCCTGGAGGTCCTCGCCCAGGTGTGGGGCGACGAGACCCTGCTCACCGGCGGCACCAGCGGCACCCTCCAGACCGACTTCCCCACCTCGGTGACGAACGTGTTCGCCGACGACCCCTCCGCCGCGATGGTCGTGGGCGCCGACTTCATCGGCGGCGTCGTCTCCTCCAGCACCAACGCCGGGGTCGGCGACCAGGCCCAGCACTTCCGGTTCCCCTACATCGCCGGGGAGCAGGACTCCGTCGTGGTGGCCGGCGACGCCGCCGTGGCCATGTCCGACGGCGAGGCCACCATGGAGCTGCTCACCTTCCTGGCCTCCCCCGAGGCCGCGCAGGAGTGGGCCGTCCAGGGCGGGTTCGTCTCCCCCAACCGGCACCTGGCCGCCGACGCCTACCCCGACCCGCTCACCGGGCAGGTGGCGGAGCAGATCGTCTCCGCGGGCGACAGCATCCGGTTCGACCTGTCCGACCTCCAGCCCGCCGCGTTCGGCGCCACGGTCGGCGACGGGATGTGGCAGGCGCTCCAGGACTTCCTGGGCGACACCGAGGACGTCGAGGGGACCATGGAGCGCCTGGAGGCCGAGGCCGCCGAGGCCCACGGGGAATGAGGCACGGCCCCGGCGGGGGCCGAGCGGCCCCCCGCCGGGGCGGCGCGGTCCGAGCGGCCCCGCCCCGGCACCGAGCGCACCCCTCCCACCGCACGAGACCACCAGGGTTGACATGACCACCGACACGAAGCCCCCCGCCGGCGCCACCGGCGCCGGCCGGGGCGCCGCCCCTCCCCCGGGCGGCGCCCCCTCCCCCGGCCGCCTGCGCCGCCTGTTCGGCCCCGCCGCCCTGTTCCTGCTGCCCGCGCTGCTGTTCCTGGCCGTGTTCCTGGCCTACCCGGCGGTGTACTCGCTCGTCCGCAGCTTCTTCGACGGGCCCGGGGACCAGTTCGTCGGGCTGGACAACTACCAGCGGATGTTCACCGACGACCGCACCTTCACCGCGATCCGCAACACCGGGATCTGGGTGCTGGTCGCCCCGGCGCTGGTCACCGGCCTGGGCCTGATCCTGGCCGTGCTGACCGAGCGCATCCGCTGGGCGACCGCCTTCCGCATCCTGCTGTTCATGCCCATGGCGATCTCCCTGTTCGCCTCCGGCATCATCTTCCGCCTCGTCTACGACGAGAACCCCGACCGCGGCGTCGTCAACGCCGCCATCGTCACCGTCCACGACACCTTCCGCTCCCCGTCCGAGTACCCCGGGGCCCGCCCCCGCGAGGACGGGCCGCTGGCCGCGGACCCCGCCCTGGGCGGGTACACCACCGCGGACGCCCACACCCCCGGGGAGGTCGTCGCCCTGCCCCTGGTCGGCGTGCGCCCCGGGGACCTGCCCGAGCAGGCGGCGCCCGCCGCCCTGCCCGACGGCTCCCCCGACACCCTCCAGGGGGTCGTGTGGCTGGACGCCGCGCTGGGCGGCGAGGTCGACGGCATCGACTCCGGTGAGAACGGCATGCCGCGCATCACCGTGGAGGCCCTCGACGCGTCCGGGGCGGTCGCCGCCACCGCCACCACCGGCGACGACGGGAGGTTCCTGCTCGCCGACCTGCCCGAGGGCGAGTACACGCTCCACCTGGCCGGGGCGAACTTCGCCGAGCCGTTCAACGGCCTCACCTGGCTGGGCCCGAGCCTGGTCACCCCCGTCATCATCTCCGCGTGGGTGTGGATCATGACCGGGTTCGCGATCACGTTCATCGCCGCCGGGCTCGCCGCCATCCCGCGGGACGCCCTGGAGGCGGCCCGGGTCGACGGCGCCACCGAGTGGCAGGTGTTCCGCAAGGTCACCGTCCCCCTGCTGGGGCCGCTGCTGCTGGTGGTGTTCGTGACCCTGGTGATCAACGTGCTGAAGATCTTCGACCTGGTCTTCGTCATCGCGCCCGGGTCGGTGCAGGCCGACGCCAGCGTGATCGCCCTCCAGATGTGGCAGGTGTCCTTCGGGGCCGGCGGCAACCAGGGCCTGGGCAGCGCGCTCGTGGTCCTGCTGCTGGTCCTGGTGCTGCCGATCATGTACTTCAACATCCGCCGATTCCGCAAGGAGCGCTCGTGAGCACGACGACCCGGAGGGCGCCCTCCGTCGTCGAGGTGTCGGTGTCCGGCACGCCCCGCCGGGGTGTGCTGAGCCGGCTCGTCGACCGCCTCGGAACGGGGACGCTCCAGGTGATCCTGGTGCTCATCGCCCTGTTCTGGATGATGCCCGTCGTGGGCCTGCTGCTGGTGTCCCTGCGCTCGGAGTCCGCCAACACCGGCAGCGGGTGGTGGACGGCCCTGCTGGAGCCGACGCAGCTCACCCTGGACAACTACGCGCGGCTGTTGGACGACCAGACGATCCTCCAGTCGTTCCTCAACACCGTGTACATCTCGGTGCCGTCGACCGTCCTGGTGGTGGTGATCGGCGCGCTGGCCGCCTACGCGCTGGTGTGGCTGGACTTCCCCGGCCGCGACTGGGTGATGGTGGGCGTGGTGGGGCTGCTGGTGCTGCCCATCCAGGCGTCGCTCATCCCCATCTCGCAGCTGTACGGGGCGATGGGGATCTTCGGGTCGATCAGCGGGGTGATCCTGTTCCACGTGGCGTTCGGGCTGCCGTTCGCGGTGTTCCTGCTGCGGAACTTCTTCGTAGGCATCCCGCGCGACCTGCTGGAGGCAGCCCGGATGGACGGCGCCGGGGAGTGGCGGATCTTCCGCAAGGTGGTGCTGCCGGTCGCCCGGCCGGCGCTGGCCTCGCTGGCGGTGTTCCAGTTCCTGTGGGTGTGGAACGACATGCTGGTGGCCCTGGTGTTCACCAGCCCCGACGCGGCCCCGCTGACGGTGGCGCTGCGGTCGCAGCTGCGGCAGTTCGGCAGCAACGTCGACCTGCTGGCGTCCGGGGCGTTCCTGTCCATGCTGGTGCCGCTGCTGGTGTTCTTCGCCTTCCAGAAGCACTTCGTCCAGGGGGTGTTCGCGGGCTCGGGCAAGTGAGGACTCCGGCCGGGGGTGGGCGCTCCCCCCGGCCGGTACCCGGCGTCGGCGGCGGGGACTTCTCCCGGTGGGGTCGAGTGGGGCGCACCGTCCCGCTCCAGACGCGCCCACTGCCCGGCCGCCGGCCCGCCCCGCGGTCCGCCCATCCCACCCCCGCGGACCCGGGGTTCCAGGGGCGCCCCCGCTGCCCGGCCCCGCCCCTGCCAGGGGGCGGAAGGGCGGCGGGGGCGTCGGGTGGGCGCGGGGCCGAGCGGGGCCCGCGCCACAGTGGCTTTCGGCCCACCCGGAGCGCCCGGCCATAGCTGGAGGATGGCGCTCCCGCCGCAGGCCGCGCGGGGTGGGGCGGCGGGTACCCGCCCGGCCGTACCGCCGGGGGTCGTCCACCCGCCCGGAGCGCCCGGCCGCAGCCGGAGGGCATCGCTCCCACGCCAGGTCGTGCGGGGTGAGGCGGCGGGTACCTGCTCGCCGTACAACTGGGGGTTGTCCACCCGCCTGGAGCGCCCAGCCACGGCCGGAGGGCATCGCTCCCACGCCAGGTCGCGGGGGTGAAGCCGCGGGTACCTGCCCGCCGCACCGGTGGGGGTTGTCCACCCGCCCGGAACGCCCGGCCGCAGCCGGAGGGTTCCGCTCCCACGCCAGGTCGCGCGGGGTAGGTCGGCGGGTGCCTGCCCGCCGCGCTACCGGGGGTTGTTCACCCGCCTGGAGCGCCCAGCCATAGCCGGAGGGCATCGCTCCCACGCCGGGTCGCGCGGGGTAAGGCTGCGCGTTCTTGTTCGGCCCGGCCGCAGGGGGTGTCGGGGCACGCTCCCGCAACCCCCGCCCCAGGGGGTGAAACGGACTTGGGGGCTTCCAGGACGGTCACCCGCTGGAAACGGCGGTCTGTGGTCGCGCCCGACCAGAACCTTTGGCTTCCAGAACGGTCACCGCTTGGGAAGGTACAGACCGGCGGAGCCGGATCCGCCCCCACGACGCAACGGACGGCAGACCACCAGGCAGAAGCGTTGGATGCACGTCCCGAGTGGTGGGGGTGCGCTGTCCGGGGGCGGGTCCGGGCGAGGCCTGCCCCGCCCAACCACGTGGCAAGGGAGGAAAGGTCCGACCGGGGCCGCGCGGTCGCTCCCGACCTCGCTTGGAACACCAACCCCAGACGCAGTAACCAGCACCCAAGCGCCCTCCCGCACCACGACGCACCGAGGCCGCGAGCACGCAAATGCGCGCGGCCTTCACCCCCGCGTGGTCGAGCGAGCGGGCAGCCGCGGCCCTACCCCGCGCGACCTGAGGCAGCGCGACACCCTCCGGCTGTGGTCGGGGGCTCCGGGCGGGTGGACAACCCCCAGGGGCGCGGCGGAGCAGGTACGCGCGGCCTTCACCCCCAGGGGTTCGCGGAGCCGAGTACGCCCTCGTCAACCCCCTGGGGGCGGGGTGGCGATCAACGCTGACCGGCTGTGCCCGGGGCCCCAAGACCGTGCACGTTTCACCCCCTACGGCGTTGGGAGGGCATGGGTGTGCTCTACGTACGGGCCGCTTGTCGCGCGCCTGGTCCTTTGCAGGGGGCATTCCTCCCGCCGCTGGGTCTGGGCTGGGATCGCCTCGCTTGACCCAGCCCCGGATGACACCCCCACCACCGGCGACGTGCGCCCAACGCACAGCCCCGCCACGCTGCCGCCCGCCGACTGCGCCGGGGCCAGGTCCACGCTCCGCTGGCCGCCCTTTCCAAGCGGCTGAGCTTTCGGAGAACTCCGGTCGAGCTCTCACCCCCTGCGGCCAGGGTGGGAGCGACACCCTCCCGCTGGGGCTGAGCGCCCCGGTTCAGGAAAAAACCACCATGGCGCAGGTCGCGGTCCGCTGACCGGCAGGGGCCGGGTGCCCCGGTCAGGTGAGAAACCACCACGGCGCAGGTCCCGGTCCGCCGGCCGGCAGGGGCCGGGCGCCCCGGTTCGGAGAACAACCACTACGGCGCGAGCCCTGGCCCAGCCCCGG
Organism: Nocardiopsis flavescens; assembly: GCF_900141985.1. Lineage (GTDB taxonomy): Bacteria > Actinomycetota > Actinomycetes > Streptosporangiales > Streptosporangiaceae > Nocardiopsis > Nocardiopsis flavescens. The sequence goes on from NZ_FQZK01000044.1 coordinate 17,663, forward strand.
GCCGGGGCCGGGCGCCCCGGTTCGAAGACCGACCACCGTGGCGCGAGCCCTGGTCAAGCTCCGGGCCGGGGCCGGGCGCCCCGACCGGGCCGCAAACCACCACGGCGTGCCCCTTCGGCCCCCGCCCTGAAAACGCCGGCGCCCGCCCCCCACACACACCAGGAGACGGGCACCACCACAACCACGACCGCTACGCCTCGGCCTCGTCCAGCAACCGCGCGCACCGCATCAAACCCAAATGCGAATACGCCTGCGGATGATTGCCCAACGCCCGC
>NZ_FQZK01000019.1 GCF_900141985.1 Nocardiopsis flavescens
CGGTCCCAGGAATGTTTCTTGCCGGAATCTCGTTTCCAGTAAGCGAAGATCTCTGCGCGGGCGTCAACCCCCTACCGCTTCCAGCGACCACATGGACAACACCCCTGGAGGTCTGTGCAGCAACTACAGCCACTGATGAGCTATTCCTCGGATGCCCCGTCGGAAGCTGGCTCCAAATTTGGTGAGCACGGTCCGCGAGCGGTTCTGCGGGACTACAGTTATGAGTCAGGAGCGGGGTGTCGCCCGTGAGCACATAGTACGTGTGGAGGTCTTGGACGGTGAGGTTGTAGACCCGCTCGGACTCGGTCCAGGTGCGGGTGCCGGTGATCTGGACCAGGGTGCCCTCAGAGGACAGGAACCACATCCCCGGAACCAGGTCGACGGCGTCGACCCACTCACCCAGCAACGGCACCCAGAAGGGGTGACCGTCAGTGGCGACGATCGCATCGCCCAGCACCATCGGCCCCGGCCGGGAAGGCCCGTCGGGCAACTCGCCCTCGCCCAGGGTGCCGGCGTCGACCTGCGTGGTGGTGTCCACGGTGATCTCGACCAGGGTCTTGGCACCCTCACCCACGATCGTGGCCAAGACCGTGCGCGGCCCCTCTTCCCCGGTCTCGGGGTCAGAGGCCCACACCTTCTCACCGATCTGAATGTCCTCGATCGCCTTGTGCGATCCGTCGGCCATCAGTACCCGGGTGCCTCGAACGAAGCTGTTCCCCAAAGGGCAGGAAACGGGGTCGCTCGTGTTCTCTTCCCGCAGATTGTTGACCAGGCTCCGCGCACCCCGGATGCCGCGGCTGGCCCAGCCTCCCGGGACGAGCAGGTCTGGAACCGTCGCGCCGAGCTTGTAAGCTCCGGAGTTCGGATCTGCCCCGAATTGAACGCTGTAGTCCATGATCGTGGGCAGGCCGACCTTCCGCACGACCCAGTCCGTTGCCAGGGTCGGCGGTGAGAACGTGCGGATGACGCTGTACGCGCCAGTCCCGAAGTTGAAGATCTTGTCGGAGTGCGGCACCCGGCGGTAGGTGTTCCGGACGGTGTTGTACGTCCTGGTGGAGAAGTTGGTCGTCCGCTGGCGGACGGTAGTCCTGATGTTGCGGAAGGGCCTGTAGTTCCACACCCTGCTCGCACCGCTGCGGAAGCTGTTGCGGAGCCTGTTGGTCCTCGACTTAAGGCGGTTACCCAGACCGCTCAGGAACTTGCGGACCTTCAACCCGTCCGGGTCGGAGTAGGTGACCGGGTTGTTGTTGGCGTAGGCGTACCCGTGCATCTGCTGCGGGTCGGTCAGGTCCAGCACCGGGTCCACCGAGATGAACCGGCCGATCCCCGCGTCGTAGGCACGCGCTCCCAACTGGGTCAGCCCCGTGGACTCGTCGATCGTGCCACCCACGAACCCGCGCTCGTCCGGCCAGTCCCCCGCACCACCGCCGCGGTCCTCACCGAAGGCGGTGAAGCGGCGCTGGGTCACCTCACCCGTGGCGGAGTCAATGGCCAACTGTCCGGTGCCGTGGTGGTCGGAGAAGATCCACGACACCTTCCCGTCCGAGTCGCGAACCGCGACCGTCTCTCCCCCGTGCTGGTAGTAACGCAGCGCCGTGCGCAGCAGGCTCTGCCGCTCAAAGTGCAGCTCCGTGCCGGGCAGGTACAGGGTGGTGGTGGTCGGGCTCCGGCGGATCAGACGCGCACCGTCGGCGTCGTACAGGTAGGTGGTCACGCCCAGGTCGGCGTCTCCGACGGTGACGAGCTTGCCCTCGGCGTCCCATTCCATGACCTGGTCGGCCGAGGCGGTGACGCGGGAGACCATGTTCCCGGAGTCGTCGTAGTCGTACTCCTCCAGACGTCCGCCGGCCGGGCCCTGCTCCTCGACCCGGGTCAGGGCGTGGGGCTGGGACTGTCCGGCCTCAGGAGTGGTGTAGTCGCGGGTGGTCGGTCCGCCGATGCCGTGCCGGGTCTGGGTGACGCGGTTGCCGATGGCGTCGTAGGTATAGGAGTGCCAGTAGGGAGCGGCGCCACCCAGGTCCGCCACGTCGGGGTCGGCCGCGCAGGCGTTCTCACCCGTGGCGTCGGGAGTCCACGCCTCGCTGAGCTGGCGCCGCTGGTCATAGCCGTAGCACTGGACGTCGGAGAGCCGGTTCGGGTCGGAGGGCTCGTCCCGGATGGACAGGATGTTGCCGGCGTCGTCGTAGGAGTAGTGCTGGTGCAGCAGCGACCCGTTGCCGACCTCGGGGACGACGCTGGCCCACTTCACCCGGTTGGTGGCCTCGTCGTAGTCCCAGGTCGCCCAGGTCTTGCGGGCACGAGTACCTTCCCGGCTGAAGGACCGCTGGGTGAGGTTGCCGATGCTGGAGTAGTACGCGGCATCCACGTAGGTGCCGTCGCCTTCGACCCGGGTCATCTGGCCGAGGTCGTTGTAGATGTACTTGACGTTCTCCGGGGCGAGCCCGCCGATGGCGGGCATGACCTGACGGTTGATGCTGCCGTCGGGGTTGTAGCGGGTGGTGAACCGATAGGTTCCCGCAATCCCGGTCTCGGCGGCCGGGACGATAACGTCGCTGCTAACCGGCCGGTACAGCTGGTCGTAGGACAGGACCCGGGTGGTGTAGGCGTTGCCGTTGCTGTAGCGGGTGGACGAGGTGAGCTGCCCCTTGACCAAGGTGTCGTAGACCCAGGCCGCGCGCCTGTTCCCCTGCGGGGAGTCGTCGTGCAGGGAGACGGTCCGGCCCAGGGCGTCGTAGACGTAGGCCAGGGTCTCGTCCCGGGCGTCGGTCTTGGTCGTCAGCCGGTCCAGCTCGTCGTAGGTGAAGGTGGTGGTGCCGGTGTCAGGGTCACTGGTGGAGACCTTGCGGCCCCGCAGGTCGTAGGTGTGGTTCCAGGTGTTGCCCTCGGAGTCGCTGACCGTGTCCAGGTCGTTGCGCTCGTTGTAGGTGTAGGTGATCTCGTCGTAGTCGCCCACCGGTTCGCGGCCGTGGTGGTGGCGCAGCTCGGTGGTGTTGCCGCGGATGTCGGTGATGGTGGTGGTGCCCACCCCGCCCTCGGGGGCGGTCACCAGGGTCTGCTCACCCCGGTACTGGGTACTGACGCGCCACTGCTCCAGTCCGCGGGACATGCTGATCGCGTGGACGGGGCGTTCGGCGCCGTCGTGGACGGTGCGCTCCCAGCGGGGCACCTCGTCGGTGTTGTTGACGGTGACGATCGCACCGCCGGGTTCACCGGCCGTGGGATAGGCGGTACGGGTCTGGACCTGCAGCCCGCGGTTGTCATGGAGGGTGTCGCTGATCAGGCGCGCGCCACCGCTGGTGGCGGTCTGTGTCTGGCGTGGACGCAGCAGACCGTCGAAAATCTGGTAACTGGTGATGTAGTCGTCGTGGGGGTTGAGGCTGCTGCTGGCGATGTAGGACGGCTTGTCCTTGTTGATGTGGTAGGCGAACTTCAGACTCGGGGAATCCCGGGCGCGGTCGCGATCGGCGAGCCACACCTGGGTGAGCCGCCCCAGGGGGTCGTAGGTGAGCTCGATCTTCCTGCCGTTGGCGTCGGTCTCGGTGACGGGCAGGGAACGGGCCGGTTCCATCTGGGTGGTGGCGACGTGCCCGAGCGGGTTGGTGACCTTGAGCGTGGTCGCCGGTCCACCCGTCACGGCAGAGGCGAACTCATAGGTGAGGGTGTTCCCCTCGGCGTCGGTCTGGGTGAGCTCCCGACCGTAGGAGTCGTAGGTGGAGGTCTGGATGGCCTGGTAGACGGGGGTGGTGACGTTGTAGTCCTTCAGCCGCTCGCTGCGGGTCTCCAGACCACGCGTGGGCGCGGTACCGACGTTCCCGCCGTCGTAGGCCGAGCGGATGTCGGCGATGACGTCCTGGGGATAGCGGGGCGTGGTGTCACAGCCGACGGAGACGGCTTCCTGGCGGGAGACCAGGCCCAGGATGTTCTTGCCGGTGTTGCGCGCGTAGGTGGTGCGGGAGCACTGCTCGTCACCTGTGACGGAGGTGTCGCCGTGGTCGAAGACCTCGGTGGGCATGCCGAGGGTGTCGTGGGTGGTGTCCATGCGGTGCTGGCGCCAGCCGCCGTCCGCGGTGGGGGTGTAGCTGCGTTCGGAGGCGGTGCGCACGATGTCGGCGGTCAGCGTTCCCCAGGAGTAGGTGCGCGACGCGGTGCGATGGTGCCAGGGGATGGCGATGGTCTTCTCCACGACCTCGCCGCCCGGACCGTTGCGGGTCAGGGTCTCCAGGGTCTGGCCGTAGAAGTGGTCGTGGTCGGTGTGCTCGCCGCCCTCGGAGTCGGTGACCTCGACGCTGCGGGTGCCGGAGGGCTGCTTGTCGCCGTGCATGCCGCGGAAGAACCGGTGTTCCTCCTCGCTGCGGGTCTCGCCTTCCACGCCGGTGTTGACCCGGACGGTCTCGTAGCCGCGCCACTGGGACCAGGTGCGCTTGTCGTCCTTGGTGAAGCCGTCGGCGTCCGCATACCGCCAGGCGGCTCCACCCCGGTAGTCGTAGGTGGTGATGACGTCGGGCTGGTCGGTGACCAGGTCGACCTCGACCACCTGGGTGACGACGTATTTGTGGAACCAGTCGGTGATGTCCTTGTCGCCCCTGCCGGAGGGCACCCATCTGACCGGGTAGCAGCGCTTGGTGTTGCTGTGCGGTTCCGGGGTCTGCCCGGGGGTGCAGTCGGGCTGGGAGTACAGGACGTCGAGCTGACCGCCGGACTCGGAGTAGACCGCGGTGATGCGCCACTTGTTCATCGGGGCGACGCCATCGGAGGTGGAGTCGACCCGGTTGGGCATGGGAGTGCCGGCGAACGTCAGCTTGGGGGTGGCCAGGGTGCCGCCGACGTGCCCGGTGTGGGTGACGGAGTCCAACCACAGGGCCGGGTCCGTGCCGTCGCCCGGAGCGGGGAACTTGTGGGTCAGCGTCCAGGAGTCGATGGGCACGTAGTCGGTGCCGTTGTGGTGCTGGGTGGTGACCTTGTCGAGCTTCTTGGTGCTCCAGAAGGTCGGCGAGTAGTTGCCGGTGCACTTCTGACCGGACTTGCAGTCCTGGTCCTGCGGGGTGTCGGGCCAGCGGGAGGCGTTGGCCTTGGTGCGCTTCTCCGGGGCACAGTCGAAGGAGTCGGTGGTCAGGCAGCGTTCGCCGGTGGTGAAGACGACCCGGGCCGGCGCGGTGGCGTACACGTCGTCGCTGCGCAGGCCGTAGTCGATGCGGCGCAGGTAGCCGCCCCGGTCATAGGGGGTGGCGACGGTGCCCATGTTGCGGGCGTAGTGGTTCTTCTCCTTGGTGTAGTGCAGGGTCATGGCGTTGCCGTGGACGTCGACGACGTAGTCGAGGTTCCACCGCCAGGCCTGCTGGCACCAGGAGTCGGAGAAGGACGACTTGTGGCAGGGTTCCCCGTCGTCGTTGCCGTAGACGGGGGTGGTCCAGGCCGAGTTGGTCTCAGGGTCCCCGGAGGCCCAGCCGGGCAGGCGGTTGCGGCCGAAGAAGTACTGGGTGCCGTCGGGGGTGGTGACCTTCCAGTACTCGCCGTCGTTGTCGCCGTTGGTGGTGCCGGTCAGGCGTTCGACTTTGGAGCCGTCGTCGCTGCGCAGCCGCCACGTGCCATTCCCGTCGACCAGCAGTTCGCTGGACATGCCGTTCAGCGACAGGGTGGCGTTGTGGCGGCGCCAGCACTGGTCACCGGTCTTCTTCGGGTCCTTCTGTCCGTCGTCGGCACAGGGGACGTAGGAGCGTTCGATGAACCCGGGGTGGTAGTCGAAGCCCTCGCCGAGCCAGGAGGTCTGGTTGTTGGTGGAGGCGGTACGCCCGTCGATGGAGCCCGAGGAGTAGGACAGGGAGACGCTGGGGGCCAGGCCCCCGGCCACGTCGGGTGTGTCGATCGGGTAGGACCAGGAGAAGTCACCGGTCTGCAGGCCGACCTCCCAGGTGGCCGACGGGGACAGCTCGCTGGCCTGGTAGTCGCCGCTGTTGCCGTCGGCTTCGGAAACAGCAGCGAGCGTGACACCGGAGGCGGTGGCGGGAGCCATGGCGCTGAGGGTCCGGCTGGAGAAGTCATTGACCGCGCCCAGGTCGTAGGCGGCCTGGCAGTCCTGGTCCGGGTTCTCCTCCAGGGCGCACGCGTCCAGGGCGAGTAGGCGCAGGCGCGACCCGTAGTCACCGCCGAAGGCGGTGGCGAAGTCGGTGTAGTCCAGCTCGACCTGGACGGGGCCGGGGGCCTGAACATCGTCGGTGCGGGTCAGGCGCATCATCAGGCCGTTGATCCCGGCGGCATCGGCGGCCTGGGCGTCGAGAACCTCCAGGGTCGCATCCGTCACCGGTTCCGGGACGTCCAGCGTCGGCTCCGCCTGGGTTTCGATCTGGGGAGACGCTTCCGGTGTCGACGTCTCCTCCGCCGGATCCTCGGTGCCCTGTTCCGCCTCCGGTGGTGCCGGTTCGGCCGGGACGTCCTCAGGGTCGGACGGGGAGGCCGAGGGGTCCGCCCACGGTTCGGGTTCGGAGTACACGCGGTCTTCCGTCGCGGGCTCCTGCTCAGGGGGCACGTCCTGTTGCAGGAACGGGGGGAGCTCCCATTCCTGGAAATCCTCCTCCGACACCTGGTTCAGGGCAACAGGACCGCCGCCCGAGGGCTCCTGCAAACCGACCGTGCCGGTGTCCGGCCATGCGGCCGGATCGAGTTGGGTGATCGCCGCATCGTCAACGGCCGAGTCCTCTTCGATCGCCTCCGCAACGAATTCGCTGGTCTGCAGCCAGCCCTCGTCGGGAGCCTCGGGCTGCTGGTTGATCGATTCGGCCTGTGAAGTCGATACCGACAACAGAGCGATGATGACCGCGACCGAAACGGCCCCGGAAGTCCATCTGCGCCACCGGTCGGCGAAACGCCGGGAGCGCAGAGGGGTGTCTTGCTCGGAGAAGGCGTTGAAGTCTTGAGGGGAAGGGGTCACGGACACGGGGGCCTCCAGGCACGGCGGTCGTCGTTGCCGCCAGATCGCCGTTTCAAGGGATGAGGTGGGGGGTGGAGCTGCACGGGTTCAAAAGATGCTTCACATCTCAGAAGGCCCCTGTCGGAATGAATCCCTCGTACACGTCGTAGATATCGGTCTGAGACAGCACGCCCTGGTAGAGATGCACATCGCTGATGTCACCGGCCCAGGCGTCGGCGAAGTTCTTCTCGAACACCCCGCCGCCGATCACCACCGGGCCGTCGGCGTGCCAGGCGGAGGGCACCGGGGCGGTGCCGTTCTTCACGCCGTCGACGTACAGGGTGATCTCACGCGCGGTGTGGTCGTAGGTGGCGGCCAGGTGGGTCCAGCGACCGAACTCCGGGGCGTGATCGGACAGGGCCCGGTGCCATCCGGTGGTACCGGTGCGGTCTTCGGGCGGCAGTTTCATCACCCAGTTGTTCCAGTCGAAGGTGTACTGGTAAGCGAGGGTGAAGGCGCTGTGGTCGGTGCCGCTCTGGGAGACGGCCGCGGTGTTGGCGCCGACTTCGTCCAGGCGGACCCAGGCGGCGACGCTGTAGCTCCGGTCGGTGCGGATCGCGGGTCCCTGGGTGGAGATGCGCTCACGGGCAGAGCGGTCCAGGCTGACGCCGGGGGCGAAGGTGACGTCGTTCATCGCCTGGTTCCAGGCGGTGAGCGGGTCGCCGTGGAGCGTTCCGGTCAGGCCGTGGTCGGAGGAGTCGGCGACCGCGGTCCCCTCGTACTCGTCCAACTGCCAGCGGCCCTCCAAAGCGGCAGGGCGGTTGGCCAGCTCCCAGACCTCGGAGCGGGCGTCATCGCTCTCCTCGGGAACATCGTCGGTGAGCACCCGGTCCCACACCCGGACGTCGTCGATGGCTCCGGGCCAGAAGTCGTAGTAGGTACCGCGGTACAAAGCACCACCGATCACGAACGGCCCTTCGGCGTTCCACGCGCTCTGCTGGATGTGGGTGCCCTGTTCGACACCGTCGACGTACAGGGTGAGGCCTCCGGTCTCAGGGTCGTAGGTGCCCATGAGGTGGGTCCACACCCCGGTCTGCGCCGGTTCCAGGGACAGGACGCGTTCGGAGATGGAGGTGTCGTCGCCGTCGTAGGGGGCCTGTTTGAAGATCCACCGGCCGCCGTTGGTGTGCTGGTAGCCGAGGTAGAAGCCGCTGTGCCGGTTCCCGGCCTGGGCGACGGCGGTGTAGGCACGGCTGGGCTGGCCGTCCAGGCGCACCCAGGCCGAGACCGTGAAGGCGTCGTCGGTGTCGATGACCGGTCCCTCGGTGACCAACCGGTTGCCGCTGACGGTGTCCAGGCCGGCACCTTCGAGCCGGTAGTTCTGACCGGTGCGCTCACCGATGCGTCCACGGGTCCAGTCCACCGGGCCTGAGGCCGTGGCGACACGGCCGTCGTGGACGAAGTCCGCGGCCGTGTCGCCCTGGCCCTCGTCGAGGGGGAAGTAGGAGACGGGGTTGGAGGGCGGGGCGACGGTGAAGGTGTACACCAGGACGCACGCGGAGGAGTTACCGAAGGCGTCGGTGGTGCGGGCGTGCAGCAGGTTGGGGCCGTCCCGGCGCGGGGTGATCGGCACGGTCACGGTCGCCCCGGGGGTGTCCAGGGTGATCTTGGTGGAACACGTGGCGTCGTTGAGGCTGTAGTGGTACGCCGTCGCCTGGGCGACGCCGTTGTTGGAGAAGGTGAAGGCGCCGCTGCGGCCGACGGTGCCGTGGACGGTGTCCCCAGCCGGGTAGTCGGTGGAGATCACCTTGGGGCCGTCCGAGGGTTTGGTGGTGTCGATCGTGAGGTAGCACCACGACGACCACGGGCCCCAGTTCTGCTGGTCGTGGCCGCGCAAGCGGTAGGCGATGAGTTCCTGCTCGGGCAGGTTGGCGGCGGTCACGGTGCGGTAGCTGCCGCCCGACCACTTCCCGACGGTCACGTACGCGGAGTCGGCCGATCCCAGGTTGGCGGCGGCGCCGTCGACCTTCCACTCGAACCGGCCCCTGACCTGCTGGCCGACGTAGTAGGAGTCGCGGTCGCGCAGCTGGCCGCGCAGGGTGACCGAGGTGTTGTTGACCAGGCGGGGCTTGGTCTTGTCGGTGGAGCAGGTGCCGCCCAGGGAGTCGGAGAGGGTGGAGGTGACGGGCTTCTCGGGAGGGTGGTTGTAGTTCACCACCAGCACCGGGGGCTTGGTCTTGAAGTCGAAGCGGCGCCAGGCGGACGAGGAGGACTCGTTGCGCTCCTTCAGCCTCAGGTAGATGTGCGAGGCGCTGTTGTCGACCCCCCACTTGTAGGCGGCGGTGGCGTCGAACTCCACCCCGCTGCTGCTGGGGCAGGTGGCCCAGCCGCCGCTGACGTCCTCCGTGTCGAGCAGGGTGCGGGCGGTGGGCTGGTTGTTCCAGGTGGTCTTGCTGTTGAACGCGTCGGTGCGGTGCAGCTGGACGTTGCTGGTGCTGGTGCAGTTGTAGGCCCAGGAGACCTCGGTGCGCAGTGTCGCCGAGTTGATGACGGTGTTGGGGTGAGTGGTCCGGCCCATCACCGTGAACTGCATGAAGGCACGCCGGGTGAAGGTCCCCTCGCCCCCGGAGTAGTACCCGACCCCGACGCTCTCCTTCTTGTTGAAGTAGCTCTGGTTCGGGAACGTCCTGTCGACGTAGGCGGTGTTGGGCCGGTTGGCGCTGACCGAGGGGTCGATGTACACCGGGTACTCGGTGTCCTCACCGGTCAGCAGCCCCCGGTCGGGGACCAGGCGGATGCGGTCGACGGTGACGTCGGCCTCCACCAGGGCGGTGCGGGCGCCCGTGGTGGGCGCGACGGCGGGGTCCTCGCCCCGGGTCTCCTCGATGCCGGCGGAGTCCCACATGGCCGGGGCCTGGACGTTGAACACGCCCTGGCCGCCCTCGTCTCCGACCGCTTCGATGTTGCCGTGCTCGTCGGCCCTCAGCGTCACACCGGTGGTGTTCAGGGGCAGTTCGAGTTCGGCCAGCTCGGGAAGCGCGGCGGCTTCGGGGGTGTGCACGACCAGGACCTGGGTGAACCCCTCGGTCCCGGCGGTCAGGACCAGGTCGACGTCGGGCAGCACGTCGGGGTAGGTGGCCTGGTCGCCGTCCAGGACGGGAGCGGGCAGCGCGCCGTCCCAGTCGAGTTCGATGCTGTTGGACCCGATACCGATGCGGGCCATGGGGGCGTCACCGCCACCGGAGAAGGCGATCTCCATCCCCGCCGCACGCGGGCGCACCAGGCCGTCGGCACCGGCGACGAGGGTGGCGTCGGCGTCGATCCACCCCTGCTCCGAGCGGACCCGGACCGGCAGGGCGGAGATCTCCGCGGTCAGGGTGCCGTCGGGGTTGGCGTAGTGGACGGTCTTCTCGTCCGTCAGCGCGGTGATCTCGACGGGCTCACCCGTCTCGCGGGCCTGGGACATCGCGTCCTGCTCGGCGGACGGCCGGTCGGCGGAGGCGGGCTCGTCGTCCTCGTCCGCACGGGCGGGCGACACGGCCAGCAACGACAGACCAGTGCCACAGCCGTGGAGGCCGCGGTCGCACGGGTCAGGGAACGACGCATGGGGGATGAGCCTGTCTGCTTCAGTTGTGGTTCGGGGGAACGGGACATCGCGGTCGAAACGGCTTCCGTGGTGACCCGGGGTGAACGTAGTGGAACGCGATTCCTTCCCACAAGTCCCTCGATCGCCCGCAAACCGGAAAAACAAACGGACACTAATCCCGATACACCCTTGAACTGCACATAAACCCCGTTGGCCACATACGGCCACACCGGCCCATATATCAACACGCAGAGAACAAGCCCCACCACGGAAAGTTCTTCTGTATTCCCCGTAAACCTGACATAAACTCCATGCGTCACATCACGGACCCCGTCCGTGCCGACGGACGGCTGCCCTCCCCCCTCCCCCGCTCGAAGGACGGCCCGCATGGCCCTGCCCACCCGTGTCAAGCGCGCGAGTGAACGCCTCCTGCCCGCCTCCACCCGCGCCCGGCTGGAGGCCGAGCGCGACGCCGCCCGGGCCGCCGAGGCCGAGCGCAGACGGGCGGAGAAGGCCGCCCGCAGGCGCCGGGACCTCTTGGCCGCCGACCCCGATTTGCGCGGCGGGGACGCGGACGGGACCGGCCTGCTGGGCCGCACCGTCACCTCCTTCACCGCCCGCGGCGCCTCCGACCGCAACCTCGACCTGGTCACCGCCGCCCTGGACCGCGCCGGGATCGACCGCTTCCTGGTTCGCGGACGCTCCCCGCTGCGCCACGTCGTCGGGGTGCACCGCTCGGACCGGAAGCGCCTGCTGGACGCCATGCGCGAGCTCTACGGCACCAGCGCCCTGTACGCGGTCAAGCCCGGCCCCGGCGGATCGGTGGCAGCCGCCGACGCCTACATCGACGGCGCGCTGGACGAGCGGGTCAAGTCCGGGCTCGTCATCCGGTTCGCCGAGCGGCTGCTCTCCCCCACAGGGCGCGAGCTGGCCGGGTTCGAGTACGGGTGCGACGTGGAGTTCTGGCGCGAGGGCGCCGGCCTGTTGGAGCGCGAGGACTTCGAGTCCGTGCGCGCGCAGCTGCGGGCGCAGGCCCCGGACGGGGTGCTGGCCGACGCCTGGGTCGCCCCGCGCCGCAACCGGGTCTCCGACGTGCTGCCCGCCGCGGCTCGCGTGCCGGCCACCGTCACCGTGGCCGGACGGGCGCACCCGACCTTCGAGCCGTTCGCGTGGACGCCGGCGGACGAGGTGGCCTTCCCCGTCGACGCGGTCTACACCTGGGTGGACGGCGGCGACCCCGCCCACGCGGCCGGGCGCGCCCGCCACCGGGACGGGCGGGACGACACGCTGGCCGCGGGGGAGTCGCGGTTCACCAGCCGCGACGAGCTGCGCCACTCACTGCGGTCGCTGGAGATGTACGCGCCGTGGGTGCGGCACGTGTACCTGGTGACCGACGCCCAGGTCCCGGCCTGGCTGGACACCTCGGCACCGGGCATCACGGTGGTGGACCACCGCGACATCCTGCCCGCCACGGCGCTGCCCGCGTTCAACTCCCACGCCATCGAGACCGGGCTGCACCGCATCGAGGGGCTCTCGGAGCACTACCTGTACTTCAACGACGACGTGTTCCTGGCCCGCCCCGTGGGCGCCGAGCGGTTCTTCCACGCCGGCGGGGTGGCGCGCCTGCCGTTCTCCCCGCACCAGTTCGGGGTGGGCGAGCCCGTGGCCGCCGAGCCCGCGCCCAACTCGGCGGGCAAGAACGTGCGGGAGCTGCTGGCCGCCGATTTCGGACGGCACATCACCCACAAGTTCAAGCACGTCCCGCACCCGCAGGTCCGCTCGGTGATGCGCGAGCTGGAGGAGCGCTACGGCGAGGCGGTCGACCGCACGGCGCACAGCCGCTTCCGGTCCCCGGCCGACGTGGCGGTGGCGACCGCCCTGCACCACCACTACGCGCTGTTCACCGGGCGGGGCGTGCCGGGCGAGTACGCGATGCGCTACATCGACATCGGCAGGCCGGACGCGGCGGACAAGGTCGCGGCGCTGGAGGCCGACCCGGCGGCGGAGTTCTTCTGCCTCAACGACGTCGACACCCCGCCCGGGGGGCGGGAGGAAGCCGCCGCCCTCGTCCGGCGGGTCCTGGCCGACCGGTTCCCGTTCCCGTCCCGGTTCGAGAAGGACGACGCCTGACCGGAGCTCCGGGGTCGCCGCACACGCTCGACGCGCGGATTCCCTTGTGCGGCAGCGGTTCCCGCGGATTCACCGGCATCACACGGCCCCCGGCGGGGCAGGAGTGCCCTGGGCGCGCGTCCGACGCGGACGGGCGCCCCTTCCCCTGTCCGAGAGGGGGAGCCGACCGTCCCCCGACCCCTGGAGCCGAGAACATGATGGGCACGAGCCACGCCGCCACCGGAGTGCTGACCGGGGCGGCCGTGGGCACCCTGCTGGGCTCGCACGTCGCCGACCCCTTCATCTGCGCCGCCGTCGGGGCGGGCGCGGCGCTGCTCCCGGACCTGGACGAGCCGGGGTCGACGGTGGGCCGGTCGCTGGGGGTGGCGACGGAGGGCGTCTCCCGGCTGCTGCGCGCGGCGTCGCGCCGGGTGTACGAGGCGACCGGCACGGCCCGCGAGCTGGAGGCGGGCAAGGACGGCGGGCACCGGCACCTCACGCACACCGTCCCCGCGGTCCTGGTGTTCGGGGCGCTGGCGTGGGGGCTCGCGGCGCTCGCCCCGCTGGGCACGGGCCTGGTGGTGTTCTCCATGGCGGCGCTCGGCCTGGGGACGGTGGCGCGGGCGATGACGAAGGTCGGGCCGCTGCGCAAGCGCAGGCTCGCGGCCTCGGTGATCGCGCTGCTGGTCGCCGCGGGCGCGGTGTTCGCGGACGGCGGTGCGGCGTGGCTGGTGGGGCTGACGGTGGCGGTGGGGGCGCTGACGCACGTCCTCGGTGACTGGCTCACCCGCAGCGGGGTGCCCCTGGCGTGGCCGTTCGTGGTGAACGGGAAGCGGTGGTGGATGTTCCGCAGCCCGGTCGCGTTCCACACCGGCAAGAGCCGGGTGGAGCCGGTGATCATGTGGGGGTCGGTGGCCGCGTCCGGGGTGGCCCTGGCTCTGGGCCTGCCCGCGCTGCCGGGCGCCTGACCCGCCAAGCGCGGCGGGGCGGGGCGGGGCCGACGGGGACAGCGGGGGCGGCGTCCCCGCGGGTCGGCCCCTCCCCCGCCTCCGTCACCGGAGGCGGCGCCTCCCGGCGGGATACAGGGCCCGGCCCGGGGCGCGCCGGGGAGCGGAACCCCGGGGCGCCGTGCCCTCCACCGGTGCTCTCCCAGCTCACGGGAAGTCCCCGGCATTGTTTGCACCGGACAAAACCACCCGAACCGCGAATCATGCGCCACGGATCAGTTCTCTGTGAGAACATACAGACACCTCCACACCCTCCTGTCCAGGAGATGAGAAGTGAGCTCCCGTCCCCGGAACGCCCCTTCCCCGGCGCGCCGAAAAACGTCCCTGACCTGTACGTTCGACGACCGCTCGGACCGCTTCGGCGTCATCCTCCGCAAAAGCCCCTTCCATGGCGGGGGAAGCGACGGCGAAAAGAAGTAATCCGCTTTTCGGTTCGCGCGCAAAAGGAGTTTCAGTGAGCCCTCACCCCCCTTCCCCCGACCTGCCGTTTCCCGCGGAGGGCGCCGCGGACCCGGACGGCCCGATCCGGGTCATGGTCGTGGACGACCACGCCCTCTTCCGGCGCGGCCTGGTCTCCGTCCTGGACGAGGAGGCCGACATCAGCGTCGTCGGCGAGGCGGGGGACGGCCAGGAGGCCGTCCGGCTCGCCGCCGACTCCCGCCCGGACGTGGTCCTCATGGACGTGTGGATGCCGCACTCGCGCGGGATCGAGGCCTGCCCGCTCATCCGCGAGGCCGTCCCGCACACCAAGTTCATCATGCTCACCATGAGCGACGAGGAGGCCGACCTCTTCGACGCGCTCAAGGTCGGCGCCAGCGGCTACCTCCTCAAGCAGATCGCCGTCACCGACATCTCGGAGACCATCCGCACCATCGCCGCCGGGCGTCCCTCCATCAACTCCAGCATGGCCACCAAGCTCATCGGGGAGTTCGCGGAGCTGGCCAAGCAGGAGAGCACGCCGGAGACGCCGGTGACGCTCCCCCAGCTCACCCCCCGCGAGGCCGAGGTGCTCAAGCTCGTCGCCCGCTCGCTCAACAACCGCACGATCGGCGAGCGGCTGTTCATCACCGAGAACACCGTGAAGAACCACGTCCGCAACATCCTGGAGAAGCTCCAGGTCCACTCGCGCACCGAGGCCGCGATCTACGCGGTGCGGGCCGGCTACATGTGACCCTCCCGCGGGCACGGCAGGCGGCGGGGCGCCCCGGCGCGGGCCCGCCGCGGACGCGCGCCCCGGGCGTCCCGGGACCGCGGACGGCGGGTCCGCCCGGCACCACCGGTACCGGGCGGACCCCCGTGTCCCGCCGCGCGGGGGCGGCGGGACACGGGGCCGCGCTCGGCCGCTAGCTGCGGATGTTGACGTCCACGCAGGCGTAGAAGGCGTTGCCCGTGTCGGCGACGTTCCACCGGGCCAGCAGCTTGTGCCGCCCGCTGTACCCGGACAGGTCCACGGTGTGGGTGAACGACCACGGCGGACGGGCGCCGTTGTCGTTGAACACGGCCACCCGCTGGTTGCCGATGAAGTACTCCCAGGTGGAGGTGGAGTGCGCCGCCGTGATGGTCCAGGTGAAGTTCTGCACGCGGCTGACGTCGGTCACCCGCCAGCCCCGGCCGTCGTCGTTCAGCTCGGAGAAGCGGCCCACGCCGCCGTCGCACCGCATGAGCCCCTTGGGGCCCTCGACGCTCTGCGGCTCCCACTGGATGCCGCCGCACTGGACGATGCCCGCGGCGCACTGGGCCTGGCGGCTCATCGGGTTGGAGATGTAGCCGTGGGCGTTGGCCGTTCCGACGGGCATCAGGCCCAGGAACAGCGTGGTCGCGGCGGCCAGGGCCGCCGCTGCGCGGAGTCGGTGGGTCTTGCGGGGGCGGGGGGTCTGGGACGTGCGGATCGACATGAGGGGGTCCTTCGGTCATGGATCGCTGCCCGGCGCCGCGGAGGCCGGGAGGTAGCGGGAATCCGATGGGGGGAGTCCCGGGCCGGTACCGGCCCGGGGCGAAGGTGAGCGCTCGGGGAGGGGACCGCGTGGACCGGTCCCCGTGACTCAAGGGGTTCCCCCTCGGGGAACCCGGTAACCGGCCGATGACGGATCGTCGGATCCGCTGGTGGCGCGCGGTGCGCGGGCCGGACCGGACCACGGACAGGACCAGTCGGGGACGCCCCGCGGGTGGTACGCACGGGACGGCCGGGCACGGGGGAAGCGGAACTGGGAGAACCCGGCCGCGCCGCGGGGGTGGTTCACCCGCGCGCGGGGTGGACCAATCCCCTCCGGGCGGGGCCGGCCGTTAGACCTCACCCCGGGGCCATATTCGCCTTCCCCCGGTGCGTGCGGGCGCCCCGGGCCTCCCACGGAGGGCGCACTGCCGGGCCCCGGAGCGGACGGCGGCGGAACGCCGCAGAGTGTCGGAACACCGCGCAGCGCGGGCGGGGCGGCCGGCGACACGGACGCGTCACCGGCACGCGCCGTGCGGCCCCCGGCACACCCGCCCGGGCCCGCGGGCCCGGGGCCGCGCGGCCCGCGGGCCCGTCGTCCCCCCGGCGCGGGGCGGATCCGCGTTCGCAGCGGACCCGCCCCGTGTCACTTGGAGGCTTCTTCGAGCTTGAGGGCGACCCCCAGGGCGAAGAAGGTCGGGGCCCACTCCCCGACGAAGAGGCCCCACCGGTCGGCCCGGTCCGTGTCCGCGTCCTCCTTCTTCTTCGAGACGACCCAGGCGGCCACCGACAGGCCGATGCTGGCGAATCCGGCCGCGTAGGCCAGCTCAGAGGTGACGCCCATCTCGGACAGCTTCTTGATCATGGTGTCCTCCAACCGTTGCGGGACAGGTCCCCGTGCCACTGCCCAGGCGGGCCCCGGATACGGCAAGCTGCGTGCAAACGATGGGGCGTGTTCCCCGGTCCGTGCCCGTGGACGGGAGAAGGAGAGGCCCGGGGCAGGGCGGCCCGGAACGGGCCGGGCATGGGGGCGGGCCCGCGGGGTAGGCGGCGGGCATGGGCGAGAACACGACAGGGGACCACGCGGGCGGCGGCCTGCCGGTGGTGCGGGACCTGCGCGCGCTGGCGGTGCTCGTGGCCGATCCGCGCCCGCTCCACCTGCGCTACTCGGACGGCCCCGACCAGGACGCCGCCGCCGTCGGCAGGGACTACGAGAGCGGCCTCGAACTACCCGGCCTGTCGGTGACGCCTCTGACCCCGGAGCCCTGGTGGACCCGCCCGGTGGAGGACTGGCTCGCCCGCCAGGTGCGCAAGTACGCCCCCCTGGCCGAGGAGGACTCCGGCCGGTTCGGGTGGGTCCTGCGCGGGCGGACGGTCGCCCACGGCCCCGACCACGAACCCCTGCTGGACCGGGTCGAGCCCGTCGCACGCCTGTCGGACGCGGTCATGGACGAGGCCCTGGAGAGGTACCGGCTGAGGTTCGAGGCGGGGCGCGGGCCGACCGACGGCTGAGACGGCGGCCCGGGGCCGGGGCCCGGCCGCCGGACTCGCCGCCGTGCCCGGCGTCCGGGCGTCACGCCCGGGGCCCGCTCGGCGGGCGCCGGGCGCCGGACCCCGCCCGTCGTGCGTCAGGGCGCGGGCTCGGTCTCCACGACCTCGTCCGGGCAGTCCTGCGCGAGGGCGAGCAGGGCGTCCCGCTCGGCGGTGTCCACCGACAGGCCCCACCGGGTCTTGACCGTGGTCCACTCGGCGGCGTACCGGCAGTGCACCTCCGCTGCGGCGGGCATCCACTCGGACGGGTCCTTGTCGGACTTGCTGCGGTTCTGGCGGGCGGTGACGGCGACCAGGGCCACCGGCTCGCCCAGGTCGTTGGCGTAGTCGCGGCGCCGGGCGGTCGTCCACTGCGAGGCGCCGGAGTCCCACGCCTCGGCGAGCGGCACCATGTGGTCGATGTCCAGGCCCCGGGCCTCGGTCACCGTCTCGCCGTCGTAGTAGGAGGACCACTCGCCGCCGGAGATGCGGCACCGCTCCCCCACCTCGGGCGCGACCACCGCCTCCTCCAGCAGGACCTCGGCCCGGGTGTTGCAGCCGTCGCGGTCGGCATCCACCCAGTGCGGGAAGAGCGAGCGGTCGTAGCCCTCCCGGCTCTCGTCGGCCACGGGCAGGGCGTCGACCGCCTCGGCCAGGGGTACGGCGGCCGAGACGGCGGGGGCGGCGGGGTCCTGTACGTCAGCGGGAACCTGCACGTCGGCGGGGAACTGCACGTCGGCGCGGGCGTCGGTCTGGGCCTGGGCCTGCGCCGGGAGTGCCACGAGCACCGCCACGGCGGCGGCGGTGAGGAAGGAGAAACGCGTCGTCAGGGACACGGAGGGCCTTTCACTTTCGAGTTTTCACCATGGGTGATTGCACCGTGATTCTCTGTGCTCTACGGGGGCGGGGGCGGGCGGCGCGCGGGGCGCGGGGGGATCTTCCCGGTATGCCCCCGCACCCCGTGCCGGGGGCTCCGCGAGCGGGGCCGGCGGCCCTCAGGAGTCGTCGCGCCAGCGGCGGGGCAGCGACTGGTGGTCCACCCCGATCTCCACCCGGTCCTCCCGCAGCGCCACCACGTCCTTCCACTCCACGTAGCGCTCGTGGCGGCGCAGCCAGCCCAGCAGGTGCCCCCACGGGGTGGGCGGCGCCAGGGAGTCCCCGTACCCGAAGCGCCCGGCGATCGCCGAACGGCCCACCACCAGGCCCAGGACCGTGTAGGCGCCCTCCCGGTGGCGCACCACGATGTCCTGCACCGAGCCGGCCTCGCGCCCGTTGCGGTCCACGACCCGCAGGCCGATCAGCTCGCCGGCGCGCAGCCGCCTCACCGCCGGCCCCCGGGGATCCGGGCGAGCACGCGGCGTCCGAGCCAGTCCTCCAGGGGACGCATGCCCCGTGGCGCGGGCGTGGACAGGACGGTGGCGGGCACGAACCGCTCCACGTCGCCGACCGGGATGCGGGTGGGCTCCTCGTCCGGGGGCCGCAGGCGCGCCAGGACCGTCTCCCAGAACCCGCCGAGGCGGCCGGCGATCCTGGGGCCCAGGGCGGCGGTGTCGCCGACCAGCGCCGTCATGGCGGGCAGCTCCCCCGAGGTCCAGGTGAACTCCACATCGTCGACCTTGGCCACGTTCACGCCCTCGGCGTCGACGATCTGGCGGTCCAGGACGGTGAACCCGATCCGGAACACCGCCCCGTCGTCTCGGTCGGACATCTCATTGCCCCGCTTTCGTGTAGACCATCAGGGGAACGGCCGCCACCGACACCGCGCACAGCAGCACCAGGTAGAGCGAGCCGAGGATGTTGGTGAAGCGCGAGTTGACCCGGTCCCCGAGGTAGCCGCGGTCGTTGGCGACGACGAAGATCGGCAGGTAGGTCAGCGGCAGGGCCGCCGCGGAGAAGACCAGGCTGTACTCCGTGACGGTGATCGGGTCCAGGCCGGTGAGCATGAAGAGCACCCCGGCCAGCAGGCTCACCATGATCACCAGGTGGAAGTAGGGCGCCTTCTCCGGGGGCAGCGCCTTGCCCCAGCGCCAGCCGAAGTACTGCGAGACCGCGTACGCGGCGGACAGGCCCGACTCCAGCGAGGCGCCGAAGGTGGCGGCGACGAAACCCAGGATGACCACGATGAGGCCGACCTTGCCCAGGACGGAGACGACCGGCAGGGCGACCTGCCCCAGGTCCGACACCTGGATCCCGGCGGGCATGAGCACGACGGCGGCGCAGGCCATGATGCACAGCGACAGCAGGCCGCCCAGGGGCAGGCCGAAGAAGACGTTGACCTTGGCCGTGGCCAGGTCCCGGGGCCCCCACTTCTCCTCCACGCCGCCGGAGGAGAAGAAGAGGACGGTGTAGGGGGTCATCGCGGCGCCGAACAGGGCGATGGCGTAGTACCACCAGACCGCGGGCCCCTCCTGCGCGGGCGGGGCGAAGGAGGCGGCGTCCTCCAGCAGGACGCCCCAATCGGGTCCCAGCATCCACAGCGCGACGCCGAAGACCACCAGGGCCAGGCCCAGGATTCCGTAGGTCTTCTCCATGCGCTCGAACGACAAACGCCACAGCACGATCCAGACGAAGGCGGCGGCGACCGGCACCCACAGCAGGTAGTGGATGCCGCTGGCCAGTTCCAGCGCCAGCGCCATGCCGCCCAGCTGGGCGGCGAAGGTCAGGAAGGTGATGAGGTAGGACGCCAGCAGGTTGGCGAGCCCGACCCGGGGGCCGAGCCGTTCGCGGACCAGGTCGAAGGTGCCCCGGCCGGTGGTGGCGGTGACGCGGGCGGACATCTCGGTGAACAGCATCAGCCCGACCAGGCCGACGGGGACCACCCAGGCCAGGGTCATGCCGAACCGGGAGCCGACGACGGAGTTGGCGACCAGGTCGCCGATGTCGAGGAAGCCGCCCACGGCGGTGAGCAGGCCCAGAGTGAAGCCCGTCAGCCACCTCATGAGAGTTCGCCCTGGAGGAGGGTGAGGGCGTCGGAGCTGTGTGCCAGCAGGCGTGCCGCCTCGGCCACCCCCTCGGCGTCGTCCCTGTTCAGGGCGATGCGCAGGTCGGCGAGCGCGTTCACGGCGTCGTCGCACAGGGGTGTCAGGCGGGCGCGCAGGAGGTCGGCCTCGGGGGTGGGCGGCTGGAGGACCCCGAAGGTGTCGGCGATCGAGCGGGCCGCCTCCTCGGCGTCGCCCGCGGTCGTCTCCAGGTAGGGGCCCAGGGCCAGGTCCCGGCGGTGGGCGTCGGCGACCAGGATTCCGGTGGCGACGGCGGAGAGGAGGTCGACGACGGTCTGCTCGGCGGCGTCGCGGTGGCTGTCGGCGGTGGGCGTCGGGGCCACGCAGCCGGTGAGCGCGAGCACGGCGAGGACGAGGCCGAGGGCGAGGACGAAGGCACGGGTGAGGCCGGGGGCACGGATGAGCAGGCGCGCACGGGAGGGTGCGGCGGACGGCGGGAGAGTTGCCGCCGAGGGCCGACCGGGTGCGCGCGCACAGGGCGCGAAGGTTTCCAGCACACCCCGACTGTAACTCTCAGTAACTATTTAGTCACCTGTTGAGGTCGGGTCTTGGGTCGGTCCCGTTTGCGGGCTCAGGACTCCCGCGAGGAGAGGACGCAGAACTCGTTGCCCTCCGGGTCGGCCAGGACGTCCCAGGTGACCTCGGGGCCCTGGCCTGCGTCGACCCGCGTCGCGCCCAGGGAGAGAAGCCGTTCGATCTCGGCGTCCCGGTCCTGCGAGACGTGCGGGGCGAAGTCCAGGTGGAGGCGGTTCTTGCCCTGTTTGCGGTGTTCCACGGGGACGAAGACCAGGCCGGGCGGGACCTGGTGGAAGGGCAGCGTGGGGCCGAGCTCCCCGGCCCACGGCGGAACCAGGACGACCTCCTCGTCGGTGGCGAAGCGGGCGTCCCAGCCCAGGGCCCGCGCCCACCAGGCGGCGAGCGCCCGGTGGTCGTGCGCCTCGATGACGGTGGAGTACCAGCGCAGTGTCATGTGCGTCCCTTTCCCCTCGACCGGAGCCTAGGGGCCGCCCCTGTCATTCGGGGGCGGCCCGGCCCGCGGACGCGGGGCCGACCGCCGCACGTCAAACGGGGTCGCCCACTCCGCCCTCGGGCTCGGGGCCGGAGCCGGCAGGGTCGCCGATGCCTCCGTTGGGCTCCGACATCGGGTCGTTGATGCCGCCCTCGGGTTCGGACATCGGGTCGTTGATACCGCCTTCGGGGGTCTGCTCGCTCACCACGCGCCTCCTCGGGTAGGGGGTTCCACGCTACGCGCACGGGTGGAGACGGGGCGGTCGCCGTCCACATCCGGACACGCCCCTTGCGGCGCGAGACCCCCGAGGGCACCGCCGCCGAGACAGGGAACGGCACCGGCCGAGCCCTCCGCGCCACCGCGCGGCGGGACCGCCCATCCCCGCGTGCGCGGGGAGCAGAGCTCGCCGTCGATCCACACCTGCACCGGCCGGGGACCATCCCCGCGTGCGCGGGGAGCAGTCCAGGTCGTCGGCGGAGTCGGTCAGCCCCCGGGGACCATCCCCGCGTGCGCGGGGAGCAGATGGCCACCGCCGCCGCCCTGCTGATGTGGCTGGGACCATCCCCGCGTGCGCGGGGAGCAGCGCTTTTCGTTCCTCTCCTCCTCGTATGCCTCGGGACCATCCCCGCGTGCGCGGGGAGCAGACCCGCCAGCAGTACACGGTGAACCTCAAGCCGGGACCATCCCCGCGTGCGCGGGGAGCAGGGTACTGGCTCCAGCAGTGGACCCGCCAGCTGGGGACCATCCCCGCGTGCGCGGGGAGCAGAACGTCATGGGCCCGTTGCAGGATCCGGCGCTGGGACCATCCCCGCGTGCGCGGGGAGCAGCATGCGGCGGCGCGGCACGTTTTCGGGCAGCAGGGACCATCCCCGCGTGCGCGGGGAGCAGGAATGGCACACCGCTGAGGTTGAAGAGCCTCCGGGACCATCCCCGCGTGCGCGGGGAGCAGTCGGGCTGGGCGCCAAATCCAGCCGCCATGGTGGGACCATCCCCGCGTGCGCGGGGAGCAGACCAGTCGACGATCTGGTCCCGGTCGCGCGAGGGGACCATCCCCGCGTGCGCGGGGAGCAGAGTAACTGACCTGGGAAGATTCCACCGTCAACCAGCCATTTTTATGACTTCTCGAAAAACGGACAAAACACCCAAGCCTCGTTGATGAACCTCGGAAATTTCTACCGGACCGGCGCGACCACGGCAACAGGCACCGGACGCACCTCACCCCCGGCGTACCACACCGACCCACACAGCACACCCCACCGAACACACCAGCCCCGAACCACACGGAGACCCCACACCCGCAAAAGCCACTGAAAGACCCCCGGCCTGAAAAATTCGGGTGTGCGAGAGGGCCCCTCTTGTTACGGTCGGACCCCCGCGGCACGCTCCCCACCACCACGCTCCTCCCTGATGCCGCGAACACCAGGACGACCGGAAGGCGGCACCCACCGATGGGCATCAGGAACTTCCTGATCGAAGGAGTCTCCGGCACCGGCAAGACCACCGTCTGCGACGCCCTACAACGCCGTGGCCACCACGCCGTCCACGGAGACAGGGAACTGGCCTACCAGGGCGACCCGGAAACCGGCCGACCCACAGGCGGGTTCAGACACGAACACCACATCTGGAACGTCACCAAGGTCGAGGCCCTGGCCGCCGACCACAGCAACCCGGCCACCTTCTTCTGCGGCGGCTCCAGGAACTTCCCCAGGTTCCTCCACCTCTTCGACGGCGTCTTCGTCCTGGACGTCGACCTCGACACCCTGCTCCACCGGATCGACCAACGCGTCCGCGCCGACCCGACCGAATGGGGCGGGCGCCCCGGAGACCGGGAACTCCTCACCCGACTGCATCGCACCCAGGAGGACGTCCCCCGAGGCCGCGTCATCGACGCCACCGCCCCGGTCGAACACGTCGTCGACGAGATCCTCCGCCACGCCCTATCGCCCAAGGACAAGTGACGGAATGACCCGGCGACCATAAGACCATCCCCGCGTGTGCGGGGAGCAGGAAGCCCTGCGCGAAGGCGCCCCGCGGACCTGGGGTCCATCCCCGCGTGCGCGGGGAGCAGCCGAGTACCCGCCGGCGGCTTCCCGGCCGACACGGGTCCATCCCCGCGTGCGCGGGGAGCAGCTCCGCGACCCCGGCCCCCGGTACGGGGCGCCGGTCCATCCCCGCGTGCGCGGGGAGCAGCTCCGCGACCCCGGCCCCCGGTACGGGGCGCCGGTCCATCCCCGCGTGCGCGGGGAGCAGAAGCAACCTAGGTCGACAATAGCGTGACCTAGGGGTCCATCCCCGCGTGCGCGGGGAGCAGTGGGGAGCGGAAACCAGCGGCGTGGGCTATACGGGTCCATCCCCGCGTGCGCGGGGAGCAGCTCGTGAAGTACGCCTTCGTCCTCACCCTCCAGGGTCCATCCCCGCGTGCGCGGGGAGCAGTCTGCCCCGCCAGGAAGGCGTTGTTCAGCACCGGGTCCATCCCCGCGTGCGCGGGGAGCAGAGTAACTGACCAGCGCGGATTCCACCGTCAACCAGCCGTTTTCACCACTTCTCGAAAAACAGACAAAACACCCACACCGGGCCCGTGGCTCCTCAGGAGTTTCTACCCCATCGGCGGGGCGGCCACAACGAGGCCCCACCTTCACCGACCGACCAACGACAGGCCTCGGGACAGCCGGGAGACGCACGGATCAGGGCCAGCCGATCCGAGCGGGCCGCTCTCCGGGCGGCGACGGTCACAGGCCGAGCAGGGCCGGGAACACGACCCGCATCACGGCATAGGCGACCAGATACCCCGCGTACAGGGCCAAACCCCGGCGGGTACGCCCGTACAGCCACACCAGGCCCAGCGTGGAAGCCACCAGCGGCAGCATCCCCAGCGCCGAACTCGCGCCGGGGGCGAGCAGGCCGAGCACCATCACCACCAGCGCGGCCGTGGTGTAGACCTCCACCCGGTGAAGCACCACCCGCTCCAGCAGGGCCACTGTCAGGAGCGCGACCGTGGGTGCCATCACGGGCAGCAACACCGTTGCCCCGCCCGCCGGGGGCGTGGCCGTAGAGCTGAGCAGGGCCCGCGCCCCCAGCTCGGCTACCGCTCCTGCCAGCAGGATGCCCGTGGTCCAGGCCGTGGTGGCCGCGCCGGTGCGCACCCACCCGCGTAGGGCAGCAGGGGTCGTGCAGTGCGCGGTGGTCAGATCGATGGCCGCCAGGGCCGGATAACCCGTCCGGTGGGCCGCCCAGCAGAGCAAACCCACCGCCGCAGCCCCGCCGGTCCAGGCCAAAGGCCCGGGGTTCGTCAGATGGGTGCTCAACGTCAGCCCCGCCCCCACGAGCAGGAACAGGTACGCGGCCCAGGGTCGCAGGGCTAGGTCCGCGCTCTGCGCACCCGAAGGCGGAGGCGCGGGCAGCAGGCGGTACAGCAACGATCGGTGCAGGGGCACAGGGGTGTCGTTTCATCGTCGTGGATCAGCACAAGGGGTCGGTCCGCGGGAAAGGCGGCCGAAGCGTAAGCGGAGAAGCGGTGGCGAGACGCCGGAGGGCCGACAGAGCAGGACCCCTGTCCGGGGCACGAGACACCTACGCCGCCGACCGCGCCGATCGGGTCCAGGAGCGGGGGCGCATCCACCCCTGCGGGCGGTACCGCCATCCCGGCCCGGTGGAGAAGTGGCGCCACCACCACCCCAACCGCGCGAAATCACCCGGGTCGGGGTGCCGGGGAAAGTTGTTGAACATCCCCGACCCTCGACCCCCCACGGGGCGGGCCGGGAACTCGTACCGCCACACCCACTCCCCCGCCTGGCAGCACAGGTGGAACCGCATCGCGCCCTCCACCGAGCCGTCCGGCCTCACCCCTCGAACCTCCACCCGCCCCGCCCCCTCGACCACGACGACGAACCCGGCCCGCTCAGCAACCCCGACGAACTCTCCGACCGCACCGGCAACACCGCCCGCTCCGAGAAGTCCGAAGGCATCGGAGACGCCGGGGGTGCCGTGCGCCTCGGTGGCAGCGGTGACGGGGGCGTCGGTGGTACCGGGGGTGTCCGCGGCGCTGGGGGCGCCGGTGTGCTCGGTCCGGCCGGAGACGGTGTCCATGTAGTGCTCTTCCTCAAGTCGGGGCGCAGGTCCAGCAGGGCACGCACAGCCGCAGCCAGATCCGCCAGATCAGCAGGGCCGGCCGGGCCAGCCGGGGCGGTAGGGGCAGTAGAAGCAGCCGAGGCCGCACGGTCGGCACGTTCGACACGGCGGGCGAAGTCGCCCGGCTCGTCCACCGGCGGCGACAACGGGTCCTCACGCTGACGGCCCCCCGGCCGCGGCGGCGAGACCGGCAACCCCCACCGCTCCGCCAGATACCCCGCACACGTGTCCCGCGCAGGCCCCGGCGGATCCCCGAACCGGCCCCCCATCAGCCCGCACCGGGGAACGGGCACCCACAAGCCGACACCGAGCGCGCCGGACAACCCCGACCGTGCGCGCAACACCCGGCAGGAGGAACAGCAACCGGGTGAACGACCACGGCCGCCCCACCCCGGCCCCGCGTCCCACCACCGCGACCACGAACCTCGACCACCCGCCCAGCGCTCCCAGCGCCCCCGGCGGGCCCGCGCCCCACCCGGCCACGCCCAACCGTTCCGTCCTCACCCCTGACGGGGAACCTCAACACCTTGCCCATCAGCTTCCGATTCCTTCTCGTCACATGCAGTAGTCATGTCATGGCAGGGGCACCGGCCCCGAAGGAGGCCCCAGCACCCCCGTGTTCTCCGCCCAGGCCTCGCGCGAGGACGGTTGCGTCCCGACCCCGCCGGCACACGGGAAGCCCCTCCCCGCCCCGACCGGGCCCGGACGAGCCGGGCCGGGGCGGGGAAGGTGCCTACAGGCGGGGTTCACCCCGTGGCGGGGTCGGTCGGTCTCACCGTCTCGGGAACCAGATACGCCTCCACCTCGGCCCGATGAAAACGCCGATGCCCACCCAACGTCCGAAACGAGGAGAGCTTGCCCTGATCCGCCCACCGCGCCACCGTCACCGGCGTCACCCGCAACATCTGCGCCACCTCACCCGACGTCAACGGCCCCACCACCTCCACCCGCCTCACCGCACCGCCCCCGCCCGCTCCAACAGACGGAGCACCTCCTCCTTACGGAACCGGTGGTGCCCACTGGGCGTACGCACACCCGGCAACCGCCCCCGCAACACCCAACGCGTCACGGTCTTGGCATCCACACCGAACAGAGCAGCGACCTCCGCAGGAGTCACCAACTCCGGAAAATCAGGGGGTTGAGGGGTATTCATCGGCTCCTCTTCGTCTTCGTCGTGTCCTTGGCCGCACGGGCCGCATACGCCTCTTCGAGCACAGCCCGAGCAGCGCCTTCGGGAATCAGGTGGCGACCGCCGTGATCGGTGCGCGAGACGATCCACCCGCGCC
Source organism: Nocardiopsis flavescens (assembly GCF_900141985.1). GTDB lineage: Bacteria > Actinomycetota > Actinomycetes > Streptosporangiales > Streptosporangiaceae > Nocardiopsis > Nocardiopsis flavescens. The sequence continues at coordinate 26,489 of NZ_FQZK01000019.1, forward strand.
CGACCCAGTCCTCCACGGTGTCCGCAGCCACACCCCACAGGCGGGCCACCTGCGCGATCGTCAACCAGGTCGTTGCTGTCCCGTGGTCCATGGCGTCCTCCTCTGAGGTGGGCGGGGCCGGAGGCAACCGCGGCTCCCCCGACCCCGCCACCCCGCCCGGCGAGTCCCCACACACCCGGACGGGCCCCGGGCCATACCCCCACGGCACGACCCGCCTGCGCCGTGCGATCCCTACCGGGGCTGAAGGGGAAGAACCGCACAGCTGTTCCGATCAGCGGGGCGACACGAGACCGTGCCCTGCCGCCCCGCTCCGGCCCCGGCTTCGGCGGTGCCCCACCGGGCACCGGGGCCGGCCGGTCGCGGCACCCCGGGGTCGGTGGTGCGAAACGAGACGCCACGACCGGGTTCCAGAGGGTGGGGGCGCCGACACGCAAGGCCGGCGCCCCCACCCGGCCGGACCGCTGCGGCGAGCAGCCCGGCGGGTGCGACGGCGGGAAACCCAGGGGGGAACCGCTCGGGAGTCACCCCCCGGAGTGCGTCGCCGCCGCACGCTCAGCGGGGGTGTCTGTCCACCAACGCCCGCACCGTGATCGGCGTCCCCGCGCCACCCTCCCAATCCCAGTACAGGGCCAGCTCATCCACAGTGCGCAACCCCCCGCCACCGGGACGGGCCACCGGGAAGGTACACACCCCCGACGGGGCGGGAACCGTACCCTGGTCGGTCACCGAGACCGCGATATCGAACCTGCACCGGTTCACCCGCACCTCACACCGCCCACCGGCAAGACCCGAACGCGTCCACCGATGCGCGTTGCCCACCAGCGCCACAGCGATCCGCGCCACCCGGTCGGCCGTGACCGGAACCGCGTCGACCTGCCCGTACGCCCAGGCGTACACATGGGAGACGTACCAGTCCGGGTCCCCCGGAGCAGGCGGCCCGAGACTGACCGCGCTGCTCCCGGGGAGAGCGCTCCTCACCCTCCGGGGAAGGGCGGGCTCTGGTTGGTTCGGATCACGGGTTGTACACTGCATTCGTCTTCACCTCGTCTGCTCGGGGTGGGGATTCAGCCCCGGCGACCGCTCTCTCACTTCGGTCGTTCGGGGCTTACTCATGTCCTGGTATGCCCTGGTGGGTTGTCATCCTGACCGGTTATGGGACAGCCAGAATGACACTTACCCCACACGGGTGGAGCGGAAGGCGTTCAAAGGCTCCACGAAAAAGCTCTTGCGGTTACAACTCTGACTATGCCCAACCGCAGATCAGACGGCTACCGATACAACTACACAGGTGCGACTACTCAGAAGGTGTTGCAGAAACGTGTTACCTGTAGTTGTCTGGTTACATGACTGACAAGATCCACCCCGAGTGGAAACCGTTCGGTGACAAGCTCCGACAGCTACGCCGCCAAGCTGGGCGTTCCCAGGCAGAAGTCGGCCTCTCCCTGAAACTGACAGGCGGCATGGTCGGCCACCTGGAAAGGGCGACACGCATCCCTAATAGGGAGCATGTGCGCAAACTAGACGCGGAGTTCGCTACAGACGGAGAACTGGACACCCTCTGGCTAGAGGTGGTGCAAGGAAAATCCGTTTTGCCCTGGTTCCGTGACTCGTTAGAGATGGAACGCCGAGCCGAATCCATTTCGGAGTATCATCCGATTCTCATTCCGGGTCTGCTTCAAACCCGCAGCTACGCCCGGGTTCTCATCACAGCCCGCCAGGTCCGCAAGACCCCAGAAGAGATCGAAGAAGTGGTGGAACTCCGCGCGAGCAGGCTCCCTACGATCCAGCCGTCCCGACCAGCCCTGTGGTTCGTGGTGGAACAGAGCGTCATCAACCGGGTCATCGGCAGTGGCCAAGTCATGCGGGAGCAACTTGAGCACGTCACTACGCTGGCCGAGCAGGGTACGATCCGTTTTCAGGTCATCCCGGACGACGTACACCACCACTGTGGGTTGTGTGCCCCATTCCGGCTGATCAGCATGCAGGGAGGCCGCAAGGTCGTGCGGATGGAGCATACTCTTGGTGGGACAAGCTTCGACCGCACCGCTGAAATCGACGAGATGGCCGACCTGTTCGGTGCGTTACAAGCCGAAGCACTGTCTCCGCGACGGTCCCTCGACATCCTCCACGCGAGAATGAAAGGTCTGTGATGAGCAGCGAGAACAGTTCCTGGCACAAGTCCAGCTACAGCGATGGCCGGGGTGGGGACTGCGTGGAGGTCGCGGAAGGGCCTACCACCAGGTTCCGTGACACGCAGAACCGGGAGTTGGGCTTCCTGACCGTCCCTGCCGGGGAGTGGACCGCCCTCCTGGTGACCCTCTCCAAGTAACAGCACAAAAGCCCAGGACCGACCCCCGCCAGCCGAATTGGCGGGGGTCGGTTTCATGCTCGCAGCCTCCGGCCGCCCCGGACCGCAGGGCCACCGATAGTGCCGCAATGTGGGGACTCCCCGGAACCGTAACCCATCACCAGGCCCCAGAGGGAGCTAACGTACCTTCCCGCGCGATCCCCTCCAGGTGAACCCGAGTCGGAACGTAGCCGCCACAGTCACGTGTTCACGTGCGCCTCCTGAACCTCAATGCCATCGGCCACCCCACCAACCACTTCACCACCAGTCAAGCAGCCAAGGATGGAAATAACCGTTCTGTGAGGCGCGCACCAAGGCCCACTCCGGAAGCGCCCACCGAACCACCGAAGAAGGCTGAGGAATTCCGATGGCGAAGTGGCACAAGTCCTCATACAGCAGCGGCAGCTGCGTCGAGGTTGCGGAGGGAACCGAAACCCTGATCCGGGACACCCAGAACAGGGAACTCGGACACCTGACCTTCACCGCGAACGAGTGGAACGCACTTCTGCGCACCTTCAAAACCCCGAACTGACCCTCCAACACCCACGAAGGGAAAGCCCATGAGCCAGTCCATCCAGAAGTGGCACAAATCCAGCCACAGCGACGGTGGCGGCGGGAACTGCGTCGAGGTCTCCGAGGGCCTTGAGACCCTGGTCAGGGACACACAGAACAGCGAGCTGGGCCACCTCGGCTTCTCAGGTGGCGAGTGGGCCGCACTTCTCCGCACCCTCACCGAGTAGGAGCCCACGCACGGGACCGCACGGTTGCGGGATCAGCGGCGGGTCCTCGTTGTCCTTCTTCGCCGCGGTGATGGCGGGCGGGCGGCACCGCCCCCGCCGGCGGCCGGAAGCACCGTGCCGGTACGCGCGATGCGGTTGAGTTCCGCGCTCCCGCCTGGAGAGAGTGCCGGGCGCGGTCCGGCGGGCCGCCCCGGACCGTCCCCGGCCCCCGCACTCCGGGGAACGGGCCTCCGAGGGCCCCGCCGGGGACCGCAGGTGTCGGCTCCCGCAGGTGTCAGCTCGCGCCGCCACCGCCACCGCCGTCCCCACCGCCGCCGCCCCCGTCACCGCCGCCGTCACCGCCCCAGCTCCAGGAGGCGGCACCGCCCCCGGAATCGGCTCCGGACGATCCCGTGGAACCGCCTCCGCGCCTGGGGCCGGGTCTGCTGGCGTAACGGACGACACCGGCCACGGCGATCACGAGGACGGCCAGGACCGCGAGGGCCAGGAGGAGGAACATACCGGTCATGGGGGCTCCTGTCGGGGGTGGGGGACCGCTTGCGGTCAGGGGGTACCCCGTTCTTCCGGTTCCATGACCGCTCCGGGGCGGATGCCGCCCCTGATCTCCCGCGCGCCGGCGCCGGGGGGCGGGAGCACGCGGAGTCCCCGCGGGGCCGACGCCCCCTCCGGGTCCGGGCACCGGTGCCCGGACTAGCACGTGCGAACCCCGTACGCGGGCGTTGTCCGGTTGCGGACACCGTTCCAGGGCTTTCGCCCGTGTCCGGCCACCGGCTTACGCATTCCCCCCATGCGACCCGGGCCCGGAGGGAAGGATGAAGTCATGACTTCTCACGACCCGCCGGCCGTGCTCGCGCAGGACCGCCCGGCGGCCCGTCCGACCATCCCCCTCCCCCTGGCCGCCTGCACCGTGCTCGCCGTGCCCCTGTCCGCCTGGACCCTGCACGCCGCCCTGGGGACCGTGCTCGCCGCCTGCTACCCGCCCGTCCTGATCCTCCTGGTCCTGCTGCGGGCCGGACACGGACGCGCGCCCGGCCACCGTCGGCTCACCGCCCTGCTCGCGCTGGCCCTGGCCGGAGCGGCCTGGGCGGCGTTCGCCTCCGCCGGCCTGCACGGCCTGGGCCCGGCCGACCGGCTGGGGTGGGCGGTGCTCACCGTGGCCTTCTACCTGCCCGCCGCCGTCACCGCCACCGCCCCGGGCACCGCCGCGCGCTGACCCCCGGGCCCCGCACGGCCCCGCCCCGCCCGGACCCGCCGCCCCGGGCCGGGGACCCGCGGGAACGGCCTCCCGGAGGTGGGGCACAGGGGTGTTCCCGGGGAGGATGGTGGACACGGGGAGCCCTGTGCACGAGGGTGGCGGTACCGCGAGCACACTCGCGGGACGCGCACCGTCCGAGAGGAAACGATCTCCGTGTCGCAACGAGTCCGGGGCGTGGTGGCCCGCGCCCAGGGGCAACCCGTCGAACTGACGACCGTCATCGTCCCCGATCCCGGCCCCGGCGAGGCCGTGGTCGCCGTGAAGACCTGCGGGGTCTGCCACACCGACCTGCACTACCGGGAGGGCGGGATCAACGACGAGTTCCCGTTCCTGCTCGGCCACGAGGCCGCCGGGGTGGTGGAGTCCGTCGGCGAGGGGGTGACCGGCCTGGAGCCCGGGGACTTCGTGGTCCTCAACTGGCGGGCGGTGTGCGGCGAGTGCCGCGCCTGTCTGCGCGGACGCCCCCAGTACTGCTTCGACACCCACAACGCGAAGCAGAAGATGACCCTGGAGGACGGCACCGAGCTGACCCCCGCCCTGGGCATCGGGGCGTTCGCCGACAAGACCCTCGTGGCCGCCGGCCAGTGCACCAAGGTCGACCCGCGGGCCGAGCCCGCCGCGGTGGGGCTGCTGGGCTGCGGCGTCATGGCCGGGATCGGCGCGGCGATCAACACCGGGAACATCACCCGCGACGACTCGGTGGCGGTCATCGGCTGCGGCGGCGTGGGCAACGCCGCGATCGCCGGGGCGAGCCTGGTCGGGGCGCGCCGGATCATCGCCGTGGACGTCGAGGAGCGCAAGCTCCAGTGGGCGCGCGAGTTCGGCGCCCACCACACCGTGAACGCGGCCGACACCGACCCCGTCGAGGCGATCCGGGAGCTCACCGGGGGCTTCGGCGCGGACGTCGTGATCGAGGCGGTCGGCAACCCGCGCACCTACGAGCAGGCGTTCTACGCCCGGGACCTGGCCGGGACCGTGGTCCTGGTGGGCGTCCCCACCCCCGAGATGCGGCTGGACCTGCCGCTGCTCGACATGTTCGGCCGGGGCGGCTCGCTGAAGTCGTCGTGGTACGGCGACTGCCTGCCCTCGCGGGACTTCCCCACCCTGGTGGAGCTGTACCTCCAGGGGCGGCTGGACCTGGACCGGTTCGTCAACGAGCGGATCCCCCTGGACGGGATCGAGGAGGCGTTCGGCCGGATGGAGCGCGGCGAGGTGCTGAGGTCGGTGGTGGAGCTGTGAGCGGCGCACGCGTGGAGCACCTGGTCACGTCCGGGGTGTTCGCCCTGGACGGCGGCGAGTGGGAGGTCGACAACAACGTCTGGCTGGTCGGCGACGACAGCGAGGTGCTGGTGGTGGACGCCCCGCACGACGCCGACGCGATCGCCGCGGCGGTCGGCGGGCGCCGGGTAGTGGCGATCGTGTGCACGCACGCCCACAACGACCACGTGGACGCGGCCCCCGCGCTCGCGGACGCCGTGGGGGACACCGTGGGCGCGCCGGTGCTGCTGCACCCCGACGACCGGGTGCTGTGGGACTCCGCCCACCCCGACCGCGCCCCCGACGGGTCGCTGGCCGACGGGCGGGAGATCACGGTGGCCGGGACCGTGCTCCGGGTGCTGCACACCCCCGGGCACACACCCGGCGCGGTGTCGCTGTACGCGCCCGAGCTGGGCACGGTGTTCAGCGGGGACACGCTCTTCAAGGGCGGCCCGGGGGCGACCGGCCGGTCGTTCTCCGACTTCCCGACGATCATCGCGTCGATCCGCGACCGGCTGCTGACGCTCCCCCCGGAGACGGTGGTGCGCACCGGGCACGGCGACTCCACGACGATCGGCGAGGAGGCCCCGCACCTACAGGAGTGGATCGACCGGGGGCACTGAGCCCCTCCCGGCCCCGCGCGCTGCGGGCCCGGGGTCCGCGGCGGCCCCCGGCTCCGGGCCGTCGCGGGCCGCCCGGCCCGCGCACGCGCCCCGTCCGGCGCGGGTGGCCAGGCCGGTGCGGGCACGCGCCCGATCCGGCACGGGCGGTCAGACCGACACGAGCGGTCAGGCGGGGCCGGTGTCCACCATGGTCCAGGCCCGCGGGTCGGCCGGGTCGGCGGTGAAGGCGTAGCGGACCGTGTCCCGGTCCACCGCCAGCAGCGTGACCGACCCGGTCGCCCACACCTTCCCGCCGCCCAGGTCGGCGTGGGCGATGAGCCCGCTCGGGTCGCCGGCGTCGTCCAGGCCGGCCGAGCGGGGCGTGTCGGCGGCGGCCTCGTTGACCAGGCGCGGCCACGCGCCCCACACCTCTTCGAGCGTGCGGGCCCGCGCCAGGTCCGGGTCGGGCCGGGCGGCGGCGAACACGGGCGTGTGGCGGGCCGCCCGCGGGTCGGCCGGGTCCAGTCCGGTGTTGACGACGACGCTCACCCCCGGCGGGATCCGCCGGGTGTCCAGGCAGCGCCCGTCCCAGCTGTACAGGTCGGCGTGGTGGGCGTCCGCGTCCAGCAGGTGGAACGGCGCGTACAGGGTGGGGTCCTCGCCCTGGAGGGGGTCGCGGGAGGGGTGCGCCAGGGCGCGCAGCGGCAGTTCGCCGCGGCTGGCCGGGTAGGTGCCCTCCCAGGGCATCCGCCCGTCCCAGGGCCACCCGTTGAGGAGGGCGGACGCGCGGGGGCGGCGCGGGTCCACCGCGAGCCAGGTCCCGCCCGCCAGGCGGTCGCGCCCGCCGACGATCCGCGGCCGGTCCGGCCAGTGGCGCCCGGGACCGTCCCAGGGGCGGTCGCGCATCTCGTCCCGGAGGGCGGCGATGACCAGGGGTGTGTCGGCGCCGGGGTCGAATCCGACGATGACGGTGCACATGTGGGCCTCTACCTGTCCTGTCTCTCCCGGTCCCCGCGGTGGGACTTTCGGGAGGTGGGAACACGGTACCCGGACCGGCTCCGGCGGTACACCGCGGCTCCCCCGGCGTGCCCGCCCAGCGGCGGTGCCCGCGCGGGCGGCGCCGCTCCGCGGTGGTGCGGCCCCCACCCGGGGTGGGGGGCGGGCACACCCGCACCGGTGACCGGCGTCTTCTAGTCTTGAGACCCTTCTTACCCTTGAGGCGTCATCCTCGATACGTCCCCGGGCCGCAGGCCGGCCCCTTCCGGGGGACGCCCCGTCCTTGTCATCGGCAGGAGCACCCGTGCCCGAACACCACGACCGACCCGGCGGCGCGGACACCGCCCCGGAGAGGCCGCCCGCGACCGGCGGCCCCGCGCGCCCGCCGCGAGAACCCGGGCTGAGCCCGGCCGAGGTCGCCGAACGCGTGGCCGCGGGCCGCACCAACGACGTCCCGGTCCGGGCCAGCCGCACCGTCGGACAGATCATCCGCGGCAACGTGTTCACCCGGATCAACGCGATGATCGCGGTGCTGTTCGCGATCATCGCCGTGATCGGCCCCGTGCAGGACGGGCTGTTCGCGATGGTCATCCTCATCAACACGCTCATCGGCATCGTCCAGGAGCTGCGCGCCAAGCGGACCCTGGACCGGCTCGCCATCGTCAACGCCGCCCGCCCCCGGGTGGTGCGCGGCGGCGAGGTCGTGCGGGTGTCCACCCAGGAGATCGTCCTGGACGAGGTGCTGGAGGTGGGGGTCGGCGACCAGGTCGCGGTCGACGGCACCGTCACCTGGGCGGGCGGCCTGGAGGTCGACGAGTCGCTGCTGACCGGCGAGGCCGACCCGGTGGTCAAGGGTCCCGGCGACACGGTGATGTCGGGCAGCTTCGTGGTGGCGGGCACCGGCCGGTTCCGCGCCACCAAGGTGGGGCGGCACGCGTACGCGGCGCGGCTGGCCGAGGAGGCGAGCCGGTTCTCGCTGGTGCACTCGGAGCTGCGCTCGGGCATCAACCGGATCCTCACCTGGATCACCTACGCCCTGTTCCCCATCGGCGGGCTGCTGATCTACAGCCAGCTGTTCATGGGCGGGCACGTCACCCTGGACGAGGGCGCCGCGGGCGGCCAGATCTCCGGGCCGCTGGCGGACGCGCTGCGCGGCATGGTGGCGGCCCTGGTGTCGATGATCCCCGAGGGGCTCATCCTGCTCACCAGCATCGCGTTCGCGGTGGGGGTGATCCGGCTGGGCCGGTACCAGTGCCTGGTGCAGGAGCTGCCCGCGATCGAGGGCCTGGCCCGCGTCGACGTGGTCTGCACGGACAAGACCGGCACGCTGACCGAGGCCGGCATGAAGATGGCGCAGATCCGCGACCTGGGCGGCGGCACGGGGGCCGGGCCCGGCCCGACCGAGGTGCTGGCGGCGCTGGCCGCGCACGACCCCGACCCCAACGCGAGCATGGCGGCGATCGCCCGGGGCGTGGCGGCGGGCGGCCACCGGGCCCCGGACTGGGAGCCCGTGGCGCACGCGGCGTTCTCGTCGGCGCGCAAGTGGAGCGGCATGGGCTTTCGCACCCCGGACGGGGACGACGCGCACTGGGTGCTGGGCGCGGCCGACGTGCTCGCCCCCGCGCACGCGGCTGCCGCGGAGGCGGCCCGGCTGGGGGCCCAGGGGCTGCGGGTGCTGCTGCTGGCCCGGTCCGCGCTGGGGGTGGACGACCCGATGGCGCCCGGAGCGGTGGAGCCGGTGGCGCTGGTGGTGCTGGACCAGCGGGTGCGCGCGGACGCCAAGCCCACCCTGGACTACTTCGCCGAGCAGGGGGTGGACGTCAAGATCGTGTCCGGCGACCACGCCGCGTCGGTGGGCGCGGTGGGCCGGGGGCTGGAGCTGCCCGGGGCGGACCGGCCGCTGGACGCCCGCGACCTGCCCGGGGAGCCGGAGCGGCTGGCGGCCGAGGTGGACGCGCACTCGGCGTTCGGCCGGGTCACCCCCGAGCGCAAGCGGGACATGGTCAGGGGCCTGCGCGGGCGCGGGCACACCGTGGCGATGACCGGCGACGGGGTCAACGACGTGCTGGCGCTCAAGGAGGCCGACATCGGCGTGGCGATGGGCTCGGGGAGCCCGGCCTCGCGGTCGGTGGCGCAGCTGGTGCTGCTCGACGACCGGTTCGCGGTGCTGCCGCGGGTGGTGGCCGAGGGGCGCCGGGTGATCGGCAACATCGAGCGGGTGGCGAGCCTGTTCCTCACCAAGACCGTGTACACGATGGTGCTGGCGACGGTCGTGGGGCTGCTGGCGGTGTCGTACCCGTTCTTCCCGCGGCACGCGACGCTGATCAACGCGGTGACCTTCGGGATCCCGTCGTTCTTCCTGGCGCTGGCCCCCAACACCGACATCGCCCGGCCGGGGTTCGTGGCGCGGACGCTGCGGCTGGCGGTGCCCTCGGGCATGGTGGCGGGGCTGGCGGCGGTGACCACGTACCTGCTGGTGCTGGGCGGGCGCACGGTGCCCGACCCGGCGGACCGGACGGCGGTGGTGATCACGCTGTGCGCGACGACGCTGTGGGTGCTGCTGCTGGTGGCCAAGCCGTACGTCTGGTGGAAGGTCGCGATGGTGGGGTCCATGGTGGGGCTGCTGACGCTGGCGCTGGCGACCCCGGTGGGCCGGTGGTTCTTCGACCTGGACGTGAGCGAGCCGGCCAAGCTGCTGACCGGCCTGGCGGTGGCGGGCGCGGCGATCGCGGTGATCACGGTGATCCGGGTGGTGGACGACCGGGCGATGGCCCGCTCCGAGGCCCGGGCGGCCGAGGGCGCGGACCGGGAGGACCGGGAGGACCGGGAGGACGAGCCGGCCCCGGTCTGAGGCGGCGGCGCGCACGGCCGCACCGCCCGGCGGGCGGTGCGGCCGTCGCCGTGTGTACGGTCGGGGTGACCACGAGGGGGAACCATGGACGAGACGGACCTGCGGCACCTGCGCCGGGCGGTCGAGCTGGCGCGGGAGGCGCTGGAGGCGGGCGACGAGCCGTTCGGCTCGGTGCTGGTGGCGGCGGACGGGACGGTGCTGTTCGAGGGGCACAACGAGGTCTCCGGCGGCGACGGCACCCGCCACCCCGAGCTGGCCATCGCCCGGTGGGCGGCGTCCCGGCTGCCGGCGGGAGAGCGGGCGGCGGCGACGGTGTACACCTCGGGCGAGCACTGCCCCATGTGCGCGGCGGCGCACGCGTGGGCGGGCCTGGGCCGGATCGTGTACGCGAGCTCGTCGGCGCAGCTCACCGCGTGGCGGGAGTCCTGGGGCCTGCCTCCGGGGCCGGTCCGCCCGCTGCCGATCGCGGAGGTCGCCCCGGGCGTGCCCGTGGAGGGGCCGGTGCCCGGGCAGGACGAGGCCGTCCGCGCCCTCCAGGCCCGGTTCCACGGCCGTTCGTGAACTCAGGCCGCGGAGGACCGACGGCCGTCATGGGGCGGGGTGGAGCGGTGCCCGGTGAAGCGGAACGTGGACGCATCGCCGTCCAGGTCGATCGTCAGCGACGCGTCCAACGCCTTGGCCAGGCGGGTCAACAGCGGAATGGTCGGCACGGAGTCCCCGCCCTCGATGTTGGAGATCTGCGGCTGGGTCATGCCCGCCCGCCGCGCCACCTCCGCCTGGGACAGGGCGAGTTCGGTACGCCGGTCGTACACGGCTTGGCCGAGTGCGAAGGCGTGGCCGGCCTCCACATAGGCCTGGGACTCCTCGACGCCGCCCCCCGACAGTTCCCGGTTCCGGCGGGTCCGCCATCCGGAGTGGTTCACGATTCCTCCCTGATGCGTTCGTAGTCGTGCTCAGCCGGCCCGTGGAGGGCCTCACACTCCTTCTGCGCCTGTTGGGCCCTGTCCACCTCGGCCCTCTCCCGCGGCCTCGTCTTGCGGAACACCGTCAACAAGACGATCCGGCGCCCGGGAGCAAGCCAGTAGGTGATGCGTACCGCGTTGCCGTCCATGACGAAGCGCAGTTCGCGGAGCTTCCCTCCGAGGTGGCGGGCGAAAGGCTCCCCCAGAGTGGTGGGCCGGTCCGCCAGCATGTCGGCCGCCCGCTCCGCTTTGTCATAGTGAGGTTCCGAAAGCAGTTCCAACCACTGTCGGACCTCTGGTTCGATCTCGATCTTCCACGACTCGTCCACGAAACGACCATACAAAGTTCTATATGATCATGTCCTGGAATCCGCGCGAAGACAAGCATCAGACGACGGGCGGGCGGTCGACGGCGAGGACGTCGACGCCCTCGGCCTCCAGCAGCTCCTCGAAGACCTCCAGGCCCTCGGCCAGGACCACCTGGGCCTCGGCGGTGTGCACCGGCATCAGCCACAGGTAGCGGACGCCGCCGGGGGCCTGCTCCAGCAGCGGCCCGAAGGGGTGGGGCGGGCTCACCAGCAGGTGCTCCATGCGTGAGCCCTTCGCCCAGGGGCGGCCCAGGTGCAGCACCGAGCCGACGCCGACCCGGTGCTCCTCGAACGAGTTGAAGTGGGCGACCGTGGCGAGCGTCTCGGCGTGGTCGCCGCTCGCGGTGGGCGCCATGAGCACGAACTCCAGGCCGCCCCGCGCGGAGGCGCCCACGGTGGCGTGGTTCCAGCCGCGCCCGGGGCCCTGCGCGACGCGGTAAGCCGCGAAGTCCGGCAGCCGGTCCAGGCCCGCGCCGTCCTCCCAGACGACTGGCTCCAGCTCACGACCGCGCCAGAACCCGCGCAGGTGCTCCTCCAGCTCCGCCGTCCCCGCCCCTGCGCCCACCGCTGCTCCCGCCGTCGTGCTCCACCGGACCGGTGCCGTTCTACCGCGCCCGGCGCGCCTTGTCACCCCGGCCCCCGCCCCGCGGGCGCGGCCGGGGCGGCCCGGGGCGCCCGGCCCGGCGGGAGCGGGGACGCCCCGGGCCGGCCCGCACCTCAGCCCTCGCGGATGGTCATCCGGGTGATGGCCCCGCCCTCGACGGCGAAGGTGAACGCGCTGGGGCCGTTGGCGTGGTCGGACCGCCAGTCCCCCACCACCCGGATCCCGTCCGGCGCGTGCTCGACCCGTTCCACGGCCAGCACGCCGCGGGAGCCGATGAACTCCTCGGCGCTCCAGGCCGCGATCTCCTCCCGGCCCAGGAACTCCCGTCCCCAGTCGTCCACCACGGCGTCGTCGGCGAAGGCGTCCAGGGCCCCCTCGTCGTGGGCGTTGACCCGGTCGAAGAACGTCGCCACCGGCTCGGGGATCTGCGTGCTCACATCGTCTCCATTCGGTCGGCTCCCGGCCGCGGGCCGGGTGCGGCGGTCGGTCCGGCGCGGGTCCGGGCGGGCGCCCCGGCAGGGCGCCCGCCGCACCCGCTGCCTCTGTGGATGCTCGCACCGCCGGACCCGGCCCCGCGTCCGCGGAGCGCCAAGGTCCGGCAAAACCCCCGCCCCCGTCCGGCGCGCGCCGGACGGGGGCGGGGCCCGTGGCCGGTTCCGGTCAGACCGGCCGCTCGCTGTCCAGGGCCGCCATCTGGACGGCCGCGTAGCGGTCGCCCGAGGCGGCGCCGGCGGGGACGGCCGCCTCGACGGCGGCCAGGTCCGCGGCGGACAGCACCAGATCCCGGGCCGCGAGGGACTCGGCCAGGCGGTCGCGGCGCCGGGCCCCCACGAGCGGGACGACGTCCTCGCCGCGGGAGGCCACCCAGGCGATGGCGACCTGGGCCACGGTGGCGCCGACCCCGTCGGCGACGGCGCGCAGCGCCTCCACCAGCCGCAGGTTGGCCTCCAGGGCCTCCCCCTGGAAGCGGGGGCTGAAGCCGCGGAAGTCGCCCGCGGCCAGGGCCCGGTCGGGGCTCCAGTGCCCGGAGAGCAGCCCCCGGGAGAGCACTCCGTAGGCGGTGATCCCGATCCCGAGTTCGCGGGCGGTGGGCAGGATGTCGGCCTCCACGCCCCGGGAGAGCAGGGAGTACTCGATCTGGAGGTCGGCGATGGGGTGGACGGCCGCGGCCCGGCGCAGCGTCTGCGACCCCACCTCGGACAGGCCGATGTGGCGCACGTACCCGGCCTCGACCATCTCGGCGATGGCGCCGACGGTGTCCTCGATGGGCACGTCGGGGTTGAGCCGCGCGGGCCGGTAGACGTCGACGTGGTCGGTGCCCAGGCGGCGCAGGGTCTGGGCCAGCCGGTCCTTCACCCCGGCCGGGGCGGTGTCGTAGGGCGCGTGCTGGAAGGCCCCGCCGGGCGCCTTGCGGGCCCCGAACTTGACGCTGAGGACGGCGTCCTCGCGCGAGCGGGAGCGCAGGGCGTCGCGGATGAGGAGTTCGTTGTGCCCCTCGCCGTAGAAGTCGGCGGTGTCGAGCAGGGTGATCCCCGCGTCCAGGGCGGCGTGGATCGTGGCGGTGCTCTCGGCCTCGTCGGCCGGGCCGTACAGGTCGGACATGCCCATGGTGCCCAGGCCGAGGGCGGAGACGGCGGGGCCGGTGGTGCCGAGCGTGCGCTCGTTCATGCGTATGCCTCCCTCGCGGACCGCGGGACGATCCGCTGGTATCACCGATAACAAAGATGACGGTATCAGTGATTAGAACCAAGGGAAACACATATCTGTTATCAGTGGAACCACCAGGGTGCCCGTACAAGACGGGGCCCGCCGAGGGACGGACGCTCGGCGGGCCCCGTCGCTCCCGGCGTACCGGGAGGGAGGGTGGTCTGGATCAGTCCTTGTCGTCGTCGACCGGCTCGAAGCGCCCCTGGATGAGCCGGCCGTCGGAGGAGGAGCGCGCAGCGGGGCCCTCCCCGCCGCGGGGCGGCGCGCCCGCGCCGCCGAAGGGGTTCTGCCCGGGGCCGAAGGGGCCCTGGCCCGGGACGCGCGCGCCCTGGGCGAGCAGCTCGGCCTCCATGCGGTCCCGCATGCGGCTCATCCGCCGCTGCGCCCAGCCGGTGAACGCCCAGCGCAGCAGCGGCCGGGTGAACGGCAGCACCAGCAGCAGGCCGACCGCGGCGGTCAGGAAGCCCGGGACCGCCAGCAGGACGCCGCCGGCCATGAGCATGAGCGGGTCGAGCAGGCCGGGCGGCTGCGTGCCCGCGCGCATCGCCTCGTCGGCGTCGCGGAAGGCCTTGGTCCCGGCCCGGCGCAGCACCGCCACGCCCAGCACCATGAGGGCGACCAGCGCGGCCAGCGTCCACGGGACGCCGATCCAGCCGCCGACGACGATCATGAGCCACACCTCGACGAAGGGCAGCGCCATGAGTGCGAGCACTGTCAGGATCGGCATGCGGAACCATCCTCGGGGTCGTACGGGCCGGTGAGGTCCTCCCTCGTCGGGAAGAACGCCCCACCGACCCTCATGGTTCCCCGCGCGGGGCGGTTCACCCGTCGGCGGAATCCCCGCGGGCCCGGCGGGACAGGACCACCGCGGCGACCGCCGCGCCCAGCCCCACGGCGGCGAGCAGCGCCTCGGGGGCCGCGCCCAGCCGGGTGGCGACCGTGGGACCGTCGGCCGCGGTCAGCTCGGCGACGTGGATGTCGGGCTCGGCCTCCGGCGACTGATAGGCGACCGTTCCGTCGGGGTCGACCACCGCGCTGATGCCGCTGGTGGAGACCACCACGGCGGGGCGGCCGTGCTCGACGGCGCGCAGCCGGGTGATGGCGAGCTGCTGGTCGGACTGGCCGGTGAAGTTGTAGTTGGCGTTGTTGGTGGGGATGACGATGATCCCGCCGCCGGCGGCCACCGACTCGCGCACGGGCCCGTCGAAGGCCACGTCGAAGCAGATGCCCACGGCCAGGGTGGTGCCGCCGATCTCCACGGCGCCGGGCTCGGTGCCGGGGACGGCGTCGGAGCTGACCTGCTCCAGGCGCTGCACGAACCGGGTGAAGAAGTCGCGGAAGGGGATGTACTCCCCGAAGGGCACCAGGAAGCGCTTGTCGTAGATCTCGCCGGGCCCGGTCTCGGGGTCCCACACCACGCTGCTGACGTAGCGGGTGCCGTCGTCGTTGAAACGGCTCATCCCCCACAGCAGCGGCACCCCGGCGTCGGCCGCCGCGCCGTCGATGATCTCGCGGGCGCGGGGGTCGCGGAAGGGGTCGATGTCGCTGGCGTTCTCGGGCAGCAGCACCAGGTCGAGTTCGGTGCCGTCCGCGCGGGCGGCGGCGGCCAGCTCGTGGACGCCGTCGGCGTGGTTCTGGAGGACCTGCATGCGCTCGCCCGCGACGGACATCTCGCCGACGTTGGGCACGTTGCCCTGGACCATGCCCACGGTGACGGTCTCGCCGGCCGGGGGCCGGCCCACGGCCGGGGCGACGGTGCCGCAGAGCACGACCGCGGCGGACGCGGCCAGCGCCAGGGCGGCGGTGGGCGCGCCGGCGCGCGGGCCCCGCGAGGCCGTGCGCAGGACGGCCCACAGCAGCAGGCCGCCGGTGAGGGCGACGGCGAAGGTCACCAGCGCGGAGGAGCCCAGGGCGGCGTACCCGGCGAAGGGCGTGTCGGGCTGGGCGAAGGCGAGCTTGCCCCAGGGGAAACCGCCCAGCGGCCAGCGGGCGCGCAGCGCCTCCTGGGCCACCCACAGGGCGGCGGTCCAGACCGGCCAGCCGGGCAGCCGCAAGACCAGGGCGACGCCCATGGCCATGGGCAGGTAGTAGACCGTCTCGGCGGCGGCGATGAGCAGCCACACGTCGGCGCCGAACACGTCCTGCCACCGCACCAGGGGGACCATGAGCGTGGCACCGGCCACGGCGCCCAGCCAGGCGGCGCGGCGCATCCGGGTCCCGGCGACGGCGAAGAGAAGGAGGGCGGCGCTCAGCGGCCCCAGCCACCACAGCCCGTAGGGCTCCAGGGCGAACAGCTGGGCCAGGCCCGAGCCGGCGGCGGCCGCGAGACGCCACAGGAGGTCGTACCGGCCCCAGCGGTGGCCGAGGGGGAGAACGGTGGCCGTCCGGCCCGTCACCGGCGCCGGGGGCGCCTGGGGGCCGGCGGCGGGGACCCCGCCCCGCTCCGTGTGTTCGGTGACCACGTGGGGTCTCGCTTTCCGCAGGTGTGGTGAGGGTGTGCGGTCAGCATATTGGGGGGACGCGGAAAAGGCCCGAGCCACCCTTCGGACCGGCTCCGTCCCGTCGGCGGCGAGCTCGGAATACCGTTGTCTACTGGATGTTCGGGCCTTTTCCGGGTCCAACCCCCCGCCCGGTCGCGGTACTCCGCCCCTCACCCGATCCCGGCTGCACCTGGCGCGTGATGCAGCGTCCGATCGGACGAGTGGGGGACGCACAACCGGTCCGTCCAGTGCTGGACTGGTCGTTAGGTTACCCAGACTCCCCAACCGGATGCCTCAACCCGGCCGCCGTGTCGTGGCGGCCCCGCCGAGTGTCCGCAGGGGAGGAGTGGTGAACCGTCGCACAGGCTAACGCACCTGGGGCCGCCATGCCAGTCGAGCGCTCCGGGTTTCAGTCTGACCGCAATCAGATCAAGTCCGCCCTAACCCTGGACTTTTCGATCACTTTCCTGTCTCATATGATCAGAAAAACGGTCCGGTTCGATCACGATGAGCGCGAACCGGTCCGGGTGACCCGGGTCTGCGGCCACGAGATCCCCGTCACCCCCCGACCCGATGCAGCGGAGCACAGACATGGCGGAGATCGCCCTCGAAGGCGTCGACAAGATCTACGGAGGCGGCGTCAAGGCCGTCGACAACCTGAACCTGCGGATCGAGGACGGCGAGTTCATGGTGCTCGTCGGCCCGTCCGGCTGCGGCAAGTCCACCGCGCTGCGCATGATCGCGGGACTGGAGGAGATCTCCGCGGGCACCCTGGTCATCGGCGACGAGATCGTCAACGACCGCCCGCCCAAGGACCGCGACATCGCGATGGTCTTCCAGAACTACGCGCTCTACCCGCACATGACGGTCGAGCAGAACCTCGCCTTCGGCCTCAAGCTGCGCAAGGTCGCCAAGCCCGAGATCGCGCGCCGCGTCCAGGAGGCGGCCGAGATGCTGGGCCTGGAGCCCTACCTCAAGCGCAAGCCCGGCGCCCTCTCCGGCGGCCAGCGCCAGCGCGTGGCCATGGGCCGCGCCATCGTCCGCGAGCCGCAGGCCTTCCTCATGGACGAGCCGCTGTCCAACCTGGACGCCAAGCTCCGCGTCCAGATGCGCGCCTCCCTCAACCAGCTGCACGAGCGCCTGGGCGTCACCACCGTCTACGTCACCCACGACCAGATCGAGGCGATGACCCTGGGCGACCGGGTCGCGGTGCTGCGCGACGGCCGCCTCCAGCAGGTGGACACCCCCAAGCGCCTGTTCGACTCCCCGGTCAACCTGTTCGTGGCCGGCTTCATCGGCTCCCCCGCCATGAACTTCGTGGACGCCTCGCTGACCTCCGAGGGCGGCGGCGCGGTGCTGAAGTTCGCCGACCACACCCTGCCGGTGCCCGCGTCCGTGCTGGACTCGCGCCCGAACCTGCGCGACTACCTGGGCCGCGACATCATCCTGGGCATCCGCCCCTCGGACTTCAACGACGCCGAGTTCGACGGCAACGACGGCCCGCGCATCGAGGTCACCGCGGACGTCACCGAGGAGCTGGGCACCGAGATCAACGTGATCTTCACGGTCGACGCCCCGCCGGTGCGCCACGAGGACGCCGCCGCCCTGGCCAAGGACGCCGCGGGCGACGACACCGAGAGCGCCGAGGCCGCGCTGCCGCTGGGCGCGGACCGCTCGCTGTTCACCGCCCGGGTCAGCCCGCGCAGCCAGGTCCGCCCGGGCAGCACGATCACGCTGTCGGTGGACGTCAGCCAGCTGCACTTCTTCGACCAGGAGTCCGGCCTGGCCATCGGCCACCCGGACAACGCCTGACGGCCCAAAGCGTCAGCGGGGGCGCCGACTCCCGAGGCGCCGGGCGGCCCCGCGGCCGTCCGGCGCCTGGCACCCCCTCCCCCGCGGCGCCCCGCTCCGAGCGGGGCGCCGCTTTTTCGCGCCCCCGGCTCCGGACTCCCCCGCGAAAAGGGGCGGACCGAATCCCGCAACGCCCGCGCCGCCGCCGCTCCGGCCTGCGGACCTCACCTTCAGGCAAGGTCCGTATCACCCGCGGGTAAGACGGTTCTTTCTTGACCGTCGGAACGGGGGCCCGAACGATGTGAGGGTGCGCAACCGAGTCCCCGGAGCCGCCCCCGTCCGCGAGCCGTCGTCCGTCGTGGACACCCTGCACGGCCGCCCCGTACCGGACCCCTACCGCTGGCTGGAGTCCGCCGACGACCCCCGGACGCTGCGGTGGCTGGAGGAGCGCGCCCGCGACCACGCCCGCGAGGCCGCCGGGTGGACGCTGCGCAACCGGCTCGACGCGCGCATCCGCCGCCACCTGGACGCCGACCTGTGGTCGGCTCCGGTGCACCGGCCCGGACTCCTCCTGGCCACCGTGCGCCCGGCCGGGGCCGAGCACCCGCGCCTGGTCGCCTTCGACGTCCCCGACGACGTCCTGTCCGGGGCCTCCCCCGCCGCCGTGCGCGCCGACCGGGCCCGCGTGGTCTACGACCCGGCGGCGGCCGACCCCTCGGGCCGCACCACCCTGGACGCCTGGGAACCCGACCCGACGGGCCGCCTGGTCGCGGTCCAGACCTCCGCCGGCGGGGTGGAGCGCGGCGTCCTGCGGGTGCTGCGCGTGGCCGACGGCCGACAGGTGGGCCCGGCCGTGCGCGGGGTCCGCTACTCCCACGTGGCGTGGACGCCCCGCGGGCCCTGCGCCTTCTACTACGTGCGGCGCGACGACGAGGGCGGCGCCCGCGGGGTGTGGCTGCGCCGGGCCGCCGACGGCACCGAGGTGTTCGTGCGCGCCTGCTCGGGGCCGGGCACCGTCCCGGGGGTGCGGGTGCTGGGCGGGCGCCTGCTGCTGTTCACCGAGAGCCACGGCACCGGCCACCGCACCGACCTGTGGCTGGCCGACCTGGAGGCAGGGCCGCCCGAGGCCCCCGACCTGCGCCCGGTCCAGGTGGGCGAGGAGGCCGAGACCGAGGCCGACCTGGGCCCGGACGGCCTGCTGTACCTGCGCACCACCCTGGACGCCCCCTGGCGGCGGATCTGCGTCACCCACCCGGACCGGCCCGGCCCCGGGAACTGGCGCGAGGCGGTCCCCCAGCGCGAGGGCGAGACCCTGGACTCCTTCGCCCCCTGCGGCACCGCCGGCTCCCCCGAGCTCCTCGTGGTGCGCACCCGCCTGGGCATCGACTCCGCGACCGTCCACGACGCGCGGACCGGCGCGCCGGTGCGCACCGTGGACCTGCCGGGCGAGGGCATGGTGAGCGGTCCGGCCACCGCCCCGGACGGGTCCGTGTTCCTGAACTACGCCGACGTCACCGCCCAGCAGCGGGTGCTGCGCCTGGCCCCGGGCTCCTCCCGCCCGCTGTCCTGGCCCCCCGGGGCGGCCCCGCCGCCGCCCGCGCCGCGGGTGGAGCGGACCGTGCTGTGGTGCCGGTCCGCCGACGGCACCCGGGTCCCGGTCACCGTCCTGACCGCGCGCGGCGCGCCGCCGCCGCCCGCCTCCGCCGGGAACGGGCCCGGCACGGCCGCCCCGCCCGCGGAGCCGCTGCCGACCCTGCTGCACGCCTACGGCGGGTTCGGCCGCCCCCGCAGGTTCGGGTTCAGCGCGACCGTGCTGGCCTGGCTGTCCCTGGGCGGGCGCTACGCGGTGGCGCACGTGCGCGGCGGCGGCGACATCGGGCGCGCGTGGCACCTGGCCGGCGCCGGCCGCGCCAAGCCGCGCGCCGTGGAGGACCTGGTGGCGGCGGCCGACGCCCTGGTCGCGGCCCGGCTGTGCGAGCGCCCGGGGCTGTGCCTGTCGGGCGGCTCCGCGGGCGGGCTGCTGGTGCTGGCCGCGGCGGCGGCCCGGCCCGACCTGTGCTCGGCGGTGATCGCGTCCGCCCCGCTGGCGGACATGGCCAGGTTCGAGCGCCTGGGCCTGGGGCGGATGTGGACCCGCGAGTTCGGGACCGTCGCCGACCCCGCGGACTTCGCCGCCCTGATGTCCTACTCGCCCTACCACCGGGTGCTGGAGGGCGCGGTGCGCACGCCGGGGCTGCGGTACCCGAGCGTGCTGCTCACCGGGTTCGACGGCGACACGCGGACCGACGCCGCCCACCCGCGCAAGATGTGCGCGGCGCTGCTGGCGGCGGCCCGCTCCGAGGAGGGGCGGCCACCGGCCCTGCTGCGGTACGAGCGCGACGTCGGGCACGGCCCGCGCGCGGTCGGCCGGGCGGTGGGGCTGGCCGCGGACGCGCACGCGTTCGCGGCCCACCGAACGGGGCTGTCGCCGCGCCGCCCGGCGCGGGGCCGGCCCTGGCCCTAGAGGAAACCACCACACGGAAGGCGAGGTGCGGCGTATGGACCCCATCGAGGTCGAGGTCGAGGAGCTGGCCGAGGTGACCTCCCGCGACATCACCGCGGGCGGCGACAGCGACGGTACCGACTCCAGTTCCGACTTCATCTGATCCCCTTCGCACCCGCCCGGTCCGGCCGTGTCCGGGCCGGGCGGGCCCCTTCGTCCGAAAGGCGGGAAGCACCGTGACCGATCCCGGCCACCTGTTCAGTGAGAGGCTGTGCGGCATCGTGGGCCGGGAGGCCCTGACCGAGCGGCTGTCGGACGAGTTCGTGTTCGCCGACCTGGGGGCGGACGCGGTGCGCCCCCTGGTGGGGTTCGACGACCTCAACGCCATGCTGGCGGCGTGCGCGCCCGAGCCCCCGCGGCTGCGGCTGCACAGGGACGGCTCCCCGGTCCCGGTGGAGCGGTACACCGAGGCGGTCACCGCCTCCCGGGCGGCCCGGCGGGTGGTGCGCCCGGAGGCGCTGTACCGGGAGCTGCGCGAGGGGGCGAGCCTGGTGCTGGACGGGCTGGACCGGATGCACCCGCCGGTGGCCGCCGCGGCCGACGACCTGATGCGGCTGGTGCGCGAGCGCGTGCAGGCCAACATGTACCTGATCTGGGGGGAGTCGCGCGGGTTCGACACCCACTGGGACGACCACGACACGGTGATCGTGCAGGTGGAGGGCACCAAGCACTGGCAGGTGCACGGGCCCGGGTCGCGCACCCACCCCATGAAGGACGACGTGGACCACGCCCACACCCCGCCGCGGGACGCCGACGGCGGGCTCCAGATCGTGTGGGAGGGGGTGCTGCGGCCGGGCCAGGTGCTGCACGTGCCCCGCGGCTGGTGGCACACGGTGACCGGGACCGGGGACGTGAGCCTGCACCTGACGTTCGGGTTCACCCGGGCGACCGGGGTGGACTGGGCGCAGGCCCTGGTGCGGCGGCTGGTGGAGGAGGAGGGGTTCCGGCGGGACCTGCCCCGGTTCGCCGACCCCGACGTGCGGCGCAAGCACCGGCGGGAGCTGGCGGCGCGGCTGGCGGAGCTGGCCGAGGAGGCCGACCTGGACGGGTTCCTGGCCGAGCGGGACGCGCGGTTCCCGCGGCGCACGTCGTTCTCGCTGCCCTGGACCGTGGACGGGGAGCCCCCGGGGCCGGGGGCGCGCGTGGAGTTCGTGCCCATCCTGCCGCCGCCGCTGGTCCGCGAGGGCGGCAAGGTGGCGCTGTCGGTGGGCGGGCGCCGGTACCGGCTGCCCGCCGAGGCGGGCGAGGTGCTGGGCGTGCTGGCCGAGCGCCGGTCGCTGACGGTCGCGGAGCTGGCCGAGGCGGCGGGTACCGCCCCCGGCCGGGCCGCCGAGGTGGTGTCGGTGCTGGCCCGCCACCACCTGGCCCTCATCCGCTGACGCCCGTTCGGGCGGCGCCCGGCGCGGCGCCGCCCGCGGGAGGGGCCCTCAGGCGCGGGGCGGACCCGCGGCCCGGGAGCGGACGTAGGCCTCGATGCCGTCGAGGATGCGGTGGAGGCCGAAGTCGATCTCCTCCGCGGGTCCGCCGGTCCGGCGGGTGTCGGCCGGGGGCGCCTCCTCCAGGACCTCCTCCCCCAGCATCCGGGCGATGGTGGGGAACCGGTCGGCGGTGACGACCCGGCGCAGGCCCACGCTGTAGTCCCCCTCGACCTCCAGCAGGGTGCTCCCGGTGCTCTGCGCGGCGCGCGTCATCTCGATCTCCAGGCGGATGGTGTCGCGCAGCACCGCCGAGAGCATCGTCAGCATCTGGACCGCCTCGCCGACGCCGAGCCCGGAGGCGACCAGCTCGCGCAGGCCGGCCTCCATCCAGCGCAGGCCGTTGGGCCCGCTGGGCGGCCCGGAGAACCCGACGAACACCGTCCACGGGTGGGCGCGGTACATGTCCAGGGCGTCGTGGCACCACTCCTCCAGGCCGGCGCGCCAGTCGCCGTCCGCCCGGGGGCCGGGCGGGACGCCGTCCATGGCGGCGTCGAGCATGAGGACGAGCATGTCCTCCTTGCTGTCCACGTACCGGTACAGGGACATGGTGGTGTAGCCCAGCTCCCTGGCCACGCGCTGCATGGAGAGCGCGTCGAGGCCCTCCGCGTCGGCGACGGCGATCGCCGCGCGGACCACCGCCTCCCGGCTGAGGCGCGGCTTGGGGCCCCGCCGGGCGGCCGGCGCGTCCAGGCCCCAGAGCAGCTCCACCTCCCGCGCCATCCGGCTCTTGCGCTCGTCCTCGGTCGTCATGGGCCACCAGTCGTCGGGGTCGTCTCGTTGACACCATCCTAGAACTGTGTATTACTTACACTCACTAGTGTGCGACATAAACAGTTTAGGGAGTACGCGCCATGGCCGACCGATCCCCCGCCGTACGGGCCGAGGGGCTGCGCAAGGGCTACGGCGACACCGCCGCCTTGGACGGATTCGACCTGGAGGTGCCCGCCGGGACCGTGTTCGGCCTGCTGGGCCCCAACGGGGCGGGCAAGACCACCGCCGTGCGGGTCCTCGCCACCCTGCTGCGCCCCGACGCCGGGCGGGCCGAGGTCGCCGGGGCCGACGTGGTGCGCGAGCCCGAGCGGGTGCGCGCCGCCATCGGCCTCACCGGGCAGTACGCCTCCGTCGACGAACTGCTCACCGGCCGGGAGAACCTCGTGATGTTCTCCCGCCTCTACGGCCTGGACCGGGGCGCCGCCCGGCGCCGCGCCGGGGAGCTGCTGGCGGACTTCGGCCTCACCGAGGCCGCCGACCGGTACGCCTCCGGCTACTCCGGCGGCATGCGCCGCCGCCTGGACCTGGCCGTCAGCCTCATCCAGCGCCCGCGGGTGCTCTTCCTCGACGAGCCCACCACCGGGCTGGACCCGCGCAGCCGCCTGGGCGTGTGGGAGTCGGTGCGCTCCCTGGTCGCGGCCGGGACCACGGTCGTGCTCACCACCCAGTACCTGGAGGAGGCCGACCGGCTGGCCGACACCGTCGCCGTGATCGACCGCGGGCGCACCCTCGCCGAGGGCACCCCCGACGCCCTGCGCTCCCGGGTGGGCGGCGACCGCCTCGACGTGGTCGTGCGCGACCCGGCCGACCTGTCCGCCACCGCCGCCCTGCTCGGGTCCGCGCTGGACGCCCCGGCGACCGTGCACCGCGGGGAGCAGCGCATCAGCCTGCCCGCCGCCGACCGCCTGGCGGTGCTCACCGGGGCCGTGCGCGCCCTGGAGGGGTCGACCGCGGCCATCGCCGACATCGGGGTGCGCAGGCCCAGCCTCGACGAGGTGTTCCTCGCCCTGACCGGCCGCGACGCCGACGCCTCCCGCCCCGTCCCGGCCTGAGAACCGACCGACCGCCCACGCCCCTCCCGGAGTGATCCACGATGACCGCCACCCTCGCCACCGAACCCGGCACCGCCCCCGAGCGCCCGCCCGCCGCCCACTCCGGCAAGCTCGTCTCCGACGTCCTCGTCCTGACCCGGCGCAACCTGCTGCACATGGTGCGCAGCCCCTTCGAGCCCGGCATCGCCATCGTCATGCCCGTCGTGATGGTCCTGCTGTTCGGCTTCCTCTTCGACGAGGTGATGTCCGGCCACGGGGGCGGGAACTACCGCGAGTTCCTCGTCCCGGCGATGCTGGCCATGGTCATGGTCTACGGCGTCTCCGGGAGCGCCAACGGCACCGCCCGCGACGTCTCCCGGGAGGTGATGGGCCGCTTCCGCTCCATGCCCATGTCCCCGGTGGCCCTGCTGACCGCCCGCACCGCCGCGGACATGGTGCGCGCCTGCCTGGAGATCGCGGTCCTGGTCCCGGTGGGCCTGCTGCTGGGCTGGCGGGCCGGGAACGGGCTCGCCGGGGCCGCCCTGGCGATCGGCCTGCTGCTGCTCTTCCGGCTGTCCCTGGTGTGGCTGGGCGTCCTGATGGGGCTGCTGGTGCCCGACCCGGAGGCGTCGGGCATGATCGTCTACCCGCTGGCGTTCCCGCTCACCATGCTCTCGACCGCCTTCCTGCCCGCCGGGGCGATGCCCTCCTGGATGGCGCCCGTCGCCGAGTGGAACCCGCTGTCCGCGGTCGTCTCCACGCTGCGCGACCTCTTCGGCAGCCCGGGCGTGCCCGCCGACTCCTGGCCCGCCGAGCACGCCGGGCTGCTGGCCGTGGCGGTCCCGGCGCTCCTGCTCGTCCTGTGCGTCCCGCTGGCGGTGCGCCGCTTCCGCTCCCTGAGCCGCTGAGGCGGCGCGGACACCACGGCCGGCCGGGCGGCACCCGCCGCGGGGACCGGCCGGACACCACCCCCGGCCGGGCGGGCGCACCCCCGTGCCCGCCCCGCCCCCGCGGCGACGACCGAGAAGACCGCGCCCCCCGAGGAGAGAGACCCATGACACCCCCCGCAGCACCCGGCACCGCCGCACCGCGCCCCCGCCCGGCACCGGCCCCCGTCCGCTGGTGGCGGCGCCCCTGGATCCTGCCGCTGGCCCTGTTCAGCCTCACGTTCCTGCTCTACGCGGTGCCGCCCTACCTCTCCCTGGACCCGGCCGACGCCCGGCTGCCCGTCCCCCAGACGCCCTCCTGGTACTTCCCGGTGCTGGTCACGC
Source organism: Nocardiopsis flavescens (assembly GCF_900141985.1). Lineage (GTDB taxonomy): Bacteria > Actinomycetota > Actinomycetes > Streptosporangiales > Streptosporangiaceae > Nocardiopsis > Nocardiopsis flavescens. The sequence continues at coordinate 51,542 of NZ_FQZK01000019.1, forward strand.
ACATCTTCGGCGGCGCGCTGCTAACCCTGCTGGTGATCCTCCAGGTGTGGCCGTGGCTGCGGTCGCGGTACCCGGCCGTGCACCGCTGGAGCGGCCGGGCCTACGTGCTGGCGGGAATTCCGCTGGTGGGCGTCCCGGCGCTGCTCATCGCGCCGTTCAGCGGCACCGGGTTCGGCACCCAGGTCTCCAACACGGTCTGGGCGGTCCTGTGGCTGGCGTTCACCGTCCTGGGGTTCGCGATGGCCCGCCGCCGCAGGTTCGCCGACCACCGGGAGTGGATGCTGCGCAGCTTCGCGCTCATCTACGGCATCGCGTTCAACCGGGTCGTCCTGGTCCTGCTGATCCCGCTGGCCCTGCTCGGCGTCGACCCGGAGGTACCGGCCGAGGACCCGATGGCGCTGGCGCCCGTGGTGGCCGCGCCGTCGAGCTTCCTGTCCTGGATCGTGCCGCTGCTGTTCGTCGAGTGGTGGATCAAGTACCGCGGGCCGCGCCGGCGCCGCCCGGCCGCCGCCTGACCACGCCCGGGGCCGGGGCGGCCCGGCCCCGGCTCCCCCTCTCCCCACCTGCAAGGACGAACCCGGACGAAACCTTGGAACGGCCCGGGGCCGCGCCCCTCCCCGCCGGGGAAGGATCCCCGTCACAGGAGGGGCTCATTGCGTGGACGCAGATCGTTAGGGTAGCCTCACTTAAGAGGCGCAGACGTTCTACCCGTTTCCCGGTGGCCTGCGACCGAGCCCCCCGGACACGACGGCTCCGCTGCGACGAAGGGCAGGTTCCCCACGGTGACTCCGGCGAACCCCGATCCGATCGAGGCCCTCCGCGACGCCTGCGCGCCCCTGCGCTTCCACCCGCTGCCCGAGCTGCTCGCGTTCGAGGAGCTGCACGGCCGCCCGGCGGGCGCCGTGCAGTGGTACTCCGCCGCGGCCCTGGCCGCCGAGGGCTGGGTGCCGATCCTGTTCGACAAGCTCCGCACCGAGCACGGACCCGGGCACCGGCTCCCCGCCGCCACCAACTTCCTGCGCGTCACCCTGCGCGAGCCGATCTTCCTGGTGTCGGCCTCGCTGTACCTGACCGGGCGCGCCCCCCTGCTCGACCCCGACACCCTCTACCTGCCCTGGGACACCCGCGCCGCCCGGTTCGGCACCCCCGTCTCGGCGGACACCCGCTTCGCGGTCCTGCCGGGCGACCCGGCCGCCGGCCGACCCGACACCGTGACGGCCCGCGACGCCGACGAGCAGGTGCGGCTGGCCGCCGAGGCCCTGTTCGCGACGTTCGAGCCCCTCATCGACGCCCTGCACGGGCACTCGCGGGCGGGCAAGCGCACCCTGTGGGGCTGGGTGCTCGACACCCTGCACTTCTACATGCTCAACCCGGCCCGCTACCTGGCCCGCGACGCCGGGGACGCCTGGGAGTCCGCCGAGCGCCTGGCCGACGCCGTGGTGGCGGCCGGGGCGGTCACCCGCAGGCGCCCGCGCCTGTTCCCCTTCGCCCCCGGGCACCCGCAGGGCACCTGGGCCGTGCGCGGCACCTGCTGCTTCGACTACAAGGGCGACCCCGAGCACGGGTACTGCACCACGTGCCCGCTCAAGTGCGACACCGAGCGCGCCGAGAGCCTGGCCCAGTGGCTGCGCGACCCCGCGCTGGCGCCCTGACCGCACACGGAGCGGCCCGGTACCGCCCGGGTTCCCATGTCGGCCGCGACACCCCGGCGCTGCCGGGAGACCGCGACCGCCGCGCCGCGCACCGGGCACGGACCCGCCCGCCCGCCCGCGGGAACCGCCCCGGGGCCGACGGCCGGCACCGGGAACGCCGCCGCCGCGGCCCGCGCGCCCGGCACCGCCTTCGGACGGGCCCGCGGGGCCGCGCCGCGCACCGGCCCCTACTGGACCGGGCTCTCCACCGGCTCGCCGTAGTACGGCTCGAACACCACCCGGTCGGCCTCCACCAGCCCCTGCACGGTGATCACCCCGGACGTGCTCTGCCCCGGGACGAGCGTGCTCGCGTCCAGCTCCCGCGCGTCCATCCCCACCGCCTCGGCGGTGCTGTGCAGCGTCCCGGAGGCGTCGATGACGCTGAAGTACAGCGGGTTGACGTCCAGCGACTCCTGTCCCCCGTTGCTCACCGACACGTCGACGCTGGTGAAGTCGCCGGACGTGTACAGCGGACCGGGTTCGAAGTCGGTGCGCCCGGCCGTCACCTCCGCGCCGCTGCTCCCCTCCCCGCGCCCCTGGGAGCCGGTCTCCCCGGGCCCGGGAGCCTGCGCCGTGGGCGGGCGGCTCTGCGCCATGAACAGGCCGACGGCGGTGCACCCGCCGCCCACCAGCAGCAGGAGCAGCAGCACACCGCAGCCGATGCCGATGATCTTCCCCCAGGGGGTGGGCACGGCCTCGGGCGGCCCGTGCCCGCCGGGGGGCGCCCCGTAGCCGCCGGGCGGTCCCCCGCCGCCGGGGCCGCGGCCCGCGCCGAAGGCCGGCGGGGCCTGCCCGCCGTACCCGTCTCCGGCGGGCGCGTCCGGGTACGGCGGCCCCGCGTGGCCGCCCGCGGGCCGTCCGGCTCCGGTGCCCGGGGCGTCCGACTCCCCGTACCCGGGCGCGTAGCCCGCGTGCTCGTACCCCGCCTGGTAGGGGCCGTTGGGCCCCTCGGACAGCTCTCCGCCCACCGGCTCGGGCGGGGCTCCCGTGGGGTGGTCCCGCGGCGGGTACCCGCCGGGCGGCTCCATCGGCGGCCCCGGCGGTTCCTGCGGCGCCCCGGCCCCGGGCGGCTCCGGCGGCGCCTCCCCCTCGGATGCGGCGTCCGGGTACGGCGTCCCCAGGGGCGGCGGGGTCCAGTGGACGCCGGGCGGGGGAGGCAGGTGGCCGCCCTCCTCCGGCGGTCCCGGGCGGTCCCCGGCCGGCCCGCCGTAGGGCGGGGGCGTTTGCGGGGGCTCGCCCGGCGGCTGCGGCCCGCCCCGCGCCGGGTCCTCGGGGTCGCCGGGCCGCCACTCCTCCGGGGGGCGGTGGTTCACCGGGTCGCCCGGCGTCTCCTGCGGTCGCTCCTGCGGCCCTTCCTCGGGTCCCCGATCGGTCACGTGAGAACACCCCTCCAGTGGCGTCGGCCCACCGAGGGCGGTGGGCGCCCCAGACCTGCACGGTAACCGCGGGGGTCCGGGGCCCGGCGAAGCCGAACGGGCGTTTCCGGTAAAGGTCGGGATGTTTTTCAGCGGCCGGCCCGGCGGTCGGTGCGCACGGCGCGCAGGGCCAGCACGAACACCGGGACGGTGAACAGCGCCGCGAACAGGTTGAGGCCGCCGAAGCCCGTCTGGGCCAGGACCACCCCCGACAGCCCGCCCGCCGCGGCGCCCCCCAGGTTCATCAGCAGGTCGCTGACGCCCTGGGCGCGCGGGCGCACGCCCACCTCCAGCGACCCGGCCAGCAGCGCCGTGCCCGAGACCAGGCTCAGCGACCAGCCCAGGCCCAGCAGGACCAGGCCCGCGGTGACCATCGCCTCGTCGTGCCCGGCGGTGCCCGCCACCGCGGTCGCCGCCAGCAGCACCGCCTGCCCGGCCAGCAGCACCGGGACGCGGCCCAGCCGGTCGCTGAGCCAGCCCACCACCGGGGAGAACGCGTACATGCCGGCGATGTGCAGGGAGATGGTCAGGCCGATCACGGTCAGCGCCGCGCCGTGGTGCGACATGTGGACCGGGGTCATCGTCATGACCGCGACCATCACCGTGTGGGCGCAGACGATGCCGACCACGGCCAGCAGCGCGCCCGGGGAGGCGGCCACGACGCGCAGGACGGCGCGGATCGGCATCTTCGCGGGGGGCGGGGCCGCGGGGTCGGCCGAGGCCGCGGCGCGGGCCGCGGTGAGCAGCGGGTCCGGGCGCAGCAGCGCGAAGGTGAGCAGGGCGCCCAGGACGAATCCGGTGGTGGTGAACAGCACCGGTCCCAGCAGCTCGGGGAGGCCGACCAGGGCGGCGACCCGGCCGCCGGGGGTGATGAGGTTGGGGCCCAGCACCGAGCCGACGGTGGTCGCCCACACCACGACGGACAGGTCGCGGCCCCGGCTGCGGTCCGAGGCCAGGTCGGCCGCGGCGTGGCGGGCCTGGAGGTTGGTGGCGGTCCCCGCGCCGACCAGCACCATGCCCAGCAGGAACAGCGGGAACAGGCCGGACACCGTGGCGGCGATGACGACGAGGCCGCCGGCCGCGCCCAGCGCCCACCCCAGCGCCAGCCCGGGGCGGCGCCCGCGGCGGGCCGCCAGCGAGGCCAGCGGCAGCGCGAAAACGGCGGCGCCCAGGGTGATCATGGTGGTGGCCATGCCCGACCAGGTGTCGGAGCCGGTGAGGTCGATCGCGATGAGGGCGCCCACCGCGAGCATCGCCCCCATCCCGACACCGCCCACCACCTGGGTGAGCATGAGCGCCGCCACGGTGCGGCGCTGGAGGCGCAGGCGCGTCTCCTCCGGCAGGGCACCGGGAACGATGTGCGTGGACACGCGACCTACTTCCGATTCGTCCGATCAACGGTGGAATCGTAACCCCGCGTTCACATGGTCCGCCATGTCGCGTTATCCACTATTTCGGACATTCAGCGGCGGCGGTGGCGCCAGCCGAGGTAGTCGTGCTCGCGCTCGACCTGGCGCATCCCGGAGTAGAGGTCGCCGGGGTCGGCCGCGCTGATGACCACACCCCGCGCGGGGATCACGGGCCAGCAGGCGAAGGCCCAGTACCGGCGGGTGTGAACACCCCAGAACACGACCCAGGCGCCCTGTTTCTGCCACTGGATGTGCTCGGCGATCCGACGCTGCTCGGCGTCCCTCGTGTCGTCCATTCCGCACCGGGATGTACCCGGCACCGGCGTGCCCGACCAGACCGGAATCGGCCATGCGGCAAGGGTTTTCGGCCCCTTGCGGAACGTCGTCGGCGTCCGCGCGGGGGCCGGGGCCCGGCCGCGGGCCCCGCCCGGGGCGGGCGGGCCCGGACGGGGACGCGCGCGCGGCTCAGCGGCCGGGGACCAGCTCCGGGTCGCCCGGGACCGGCTCGGCCGGGTCGGCGCCCAGCGCCACCACCCGGTTGTCCCGGTCCACGTGCACGATGTGGGGGACGTGCCCGGCGCGCTCGGCCTCGGTCAGCTGCGCGTAGGAGATGATGATGACCAGGTCGCCGGGGCTGACCAGCCGGGCCGCCGCCCCGTTGATGCCGATGACGCCGCTGCCGCGCTCGCCGGTGATCGCGTAGGTGACGAGCCGGGCGCCGTTGTCGATGTCGACGATGTGGACCTGTTCGCCGTCGACGATGTCGGCGGCGTCCAGCAGGTCGGCGTCGATGGTCACCGAGCCGACGTAGTGCAGGTCGGCCTGGGTCACGGTGGCGCGGTGGATCTTGCCGTTGATGAGGGTGCGCAGCACTGCTCGGTCCTCGCTTCAGGTGTCTTGCGGACTACAGGCCCCTCGCGGGGTCCCGTGCCCCTCCATGATGGCGTCCGCCGTGACCGCTTTCGACCACGGGGTCCCCCTCGCGATCAACGCCCCTTTCGGGACCCCTGTTCCCCGCCGGCGCGCGCCGCGCGGGGCGGTCCGTGCGGGACAATGGGACCGTCCCGGGCGCCCGACGGCCCCGGGCCGCTCCCGATCGTCGAAGCCGGATGCAGGTGTCGGTGAACCACAGCGACGGCCCCCGGGCCGCCTCCGAGCCGGCGCGCAGGGCCACCATGCGCGACGTCGCCGCCCTGGCCGGGGTGAGCATCAAGACCGTCTCGCGCGTCATCAACGGGGCGCCCTCGGTCTCCGACGGGCTGCGCGACCGCGTCACCGGCGCCATCGCGCGCCTGGACTTCCGGCCCAATCTCGCGGCCAGCAGCCTGCGGCGCGCCGACGGGGCCACCCGCCAGATCGCCCTGCTGCTGGAGGACGTCGCCAACCCGTTCTCGGCCGCGCTGAGCCGGGCGGTGGAGGACGCGGCCCGCGAGCGCGGCACCCTGGTGTTCGCGGGCAGCCTCGACGAGGACCCGCTGCGGGAGACGGAGCTGGTGCGCGCGGCCACCCTGCACCGGGTGGACGGCATCCTGCTGGTCCCGGCCGGGCCGGACCACGGCTACCTGGAGCGGGAGGTCCGCAGCGGGACCCCGGTGGTGTTCGCCGACCGGCCCCCGCGCGGCCTGGCCGCCGACGCGGTGCTGGCCACCAACGAGGAGGGGGCGCGGGAGGCGGTGCTGCACCTGGCCGACCACGGGCACACCGAGATCGCGTTCCTGGGCGGCGAGCGGCGCATCAGCACCTCGGCCGAACGGCTGGCGGGCTACCGGGCGGCGCTGGCCGAACGGGGGCTGGCCGAGCGCCCCGGGCGCGTGGCGGACGACCTGCCCGATGCGGGGAGCGCGGCGCGGGCGGTGGCGGCGATGCTGGACTCGGGCGATCCGCCCACGGCCCTGTTCACCGCGCAGAACCTGGTGACGATCGGCGCCATCCGCACCCTCCAGGAGCGCGGGCTGCACGGCCGCGTGGCGGTGGCGGGGTTCGACGACTTCCCCATGGCCGACCTGCTGCTGCCCCGCGTGACGGTGGTCGCCCAGGACGTGGCGGGCATCGGCGCGCTCGCGGTGCGCCGCCTGTTCGCGCGCATCGCGGGCGACGCCTCCCCGCCCCGCGAGGAGCGGGTGCCCACCTCCCTGGTCGTCCGCGGCTCCGGCGAGATCCCCCCGCCGCCCCGCTGAGCGCCGCCCCCGCCGGGGGCGGGTCCGCACGGCCCCCGCGGCCGGGTACGGCCGCGCACGCGCACGCGGGCCGGTCGCCTCCCGGGGCCGCGCTCCCGGCCCGGGGCACCGGAGCGCGCCCGCGGGCCGGCGGGCACGCGGGCCGACCTCCCGGGGCGGCCGACCCGCGCGCGGACCCCTACGTGAAGGACGAGTAGGCGACCACGCCGCGGCGCACCAGGTCGGAGGCCTTGCGCGCGGTGGAGCGCACCCCCTGGTCGTTGGTGGCCCCCGCGATCTGCCCGAGCATGTCCACCAGCATCTTGGCGGTGCGCACGAAGTCGCCCGCGGGCATGTCGGCCTGGCGCAGGATCGCGTCCAGCCGGTCCCCGCGCGCCCAGCGGTGCGCCGTCCACACGAACCCCAGGTCGGGGCGGCGCAGGAACGTCACCCGGTGGCGCGCCTCCACCTCGTTCAGCTCGCCCCACAGCCGCACCATCTCGGCCAGGGTGTCGTCCACCCGCCCCCCGGGCAGGCGCGGGTACGCCTCGTCGTTGCGGCGCGCCTCGTACACCAGGGACGCCGCGCAGGCCGCCAGCTCCACCGGCGAGAGGTCCTTCCACAGGCCCCGGCGCAGGCACTCCGCGACCAGCAGGTCCAGCTCCGAGTACACCTTGGCCAGCCGCGCCCCGTCGTCGGAGACGTCGTCGCCGTCCAGGTACCCCAGGTCCTCCAGCACCCCGCACACGCGGTCGAAGGTGCGGGAGATGACGTGGGAGCGGCCCTCCACCCGGCGGCGCAGCGCGTCGGTCTCGCGCTGGAGCCGGTGGTGGCGCTCCGCCCAGCGGGCGTGGTCCTCGCGCTCGGCGCACCCGTGGCAGGGGTGGGCCCGCAGCGCGGCGCGCAGCCGCACCACCTCGGCGTCCTCCCCCGCGTTGCGCGGCGCCCGCTCGTAGACGGGGTCGGTCCCCTGCTCCTGGAGCTTGTTGCGCAGCGTGGAGGCCAGGTCCTGGCGCGAGCGCGGCGACTTGGCCGAGAACGACTTGGGGATGCGCATCCGCCCCGACGGCCGCACCGGGACCGGGAAGTCCGTCGCGTTGATGCGCTTGACCTGCTTGTCCACGGTCAGCACCAGCGGCGCGGGCAGGTCGTGGCGCAGCCCCGGGTCCAGCACGACCGCGTGCCCGGTGTGGCGGCCCGCGGGGATGCGGATGATGTCGCCGGCCCGGAGTTTCTCCAGGCTCTCCAGCGCCTCCTCCCGGCGGCGCGAGGACCGGTTCTTGGACAGCATCGACTCCCGGTCGCCCAGCTCCCGGCGCAGCCCGGCGTACTCCATGAAGTCGCCCAGGTGGCACTCCGCGGACGCCGCGTACCCCTCCAGCGCCTCCTCGTGCTTGCGCAGCTGCTTGACCAGGCCCACCACGGCGCGGTCGGCCTGGAACTGCGCGAAGGACTCCTCCAGCATCGAGCGGCTGCGCCGCCGCCCCACCTGGCCGACGAGGTTGACGGCCATGTTGTAGGACGGCTGGAAGCTGGAGTTGAGCGGGTAGGTGCGGGTGCCCGCCAGCCCGGCGATGGTCTCGGGGTCGCTGCCGGCCTGCCAGACGACGACCGCGTGCCCCTCCACGTCGATGCCTCGCCGGCCGGCCCGCCCGGTGAGCTGCGTGTACTCCCCCGGGGTCAGCTGGACGTGCGCCTCGCCGTTCCACTTGTCGATCTTCTCGATGACCACCGTGCGGGCCGGCATGTTGATGCCCAGCGCCAGGGTCTCGGTGGCGAACACCGCGCGGATCAGCCCGCGCGAGAACAGGTGCTCGACGATCTCCTTGAACGTCGGCAGCATCCCCGCGTGGTGGGCGGCGATCCCGCACTCCAGGGCGCGCAGCCACTGGTCGAACCCGAGCACGGCCAGGTCCGCGCCGGGGATGTCGGCGCAGCGCGTCTCCGCGTACTCGCGGATGTACTCGGCCTCCTCGGCGGTGGTCAGGACCAGCCCCGAGGACAGGCACTGGCGGACGGCGTCGTCGCACCCGGCCCGGCTGAAGACGAACGTGATGGCCGGCAGCAGCCCGAGGTCGTCCAGCTCCTCGACGATCGCGGGGCGCGAGGGCGGCGCGAACCGGCTGCGCGGGCGCATCTTGCCGCGCGAGCGCGACTGCGGGTGCCGCTTGCGGTGGGCCAGCTGGGTGAGCCGGGAGTCCTCCTCGGCGATGCGCGACAGCCGCGGGTTGATCCGCAGCGTGCGGCCGCCCACGTGGATCTCCCGGGGCTGCATGCCCCGCTCGCGCCTGCGCTTCTTGCCGCCCCGGCGCTCCCGGCCGCGGTCACCGCGCTCCCCGGCGTCCCCGCCGTCACCGGCGCCGTCGCCCTCGGCGGCGGCCCCGGTGTCCTCGTCCGGGTCCAGGTCCACGAACAGGTCGTGGACGCGCTCGCCCACCATGACGTGCTGCCACAGCGGGACGGGGCGCTTCTCGTCCACGATGACGGTGGTGTCGCCGCGCACCTGCTGAAGCCACTCGCCGAACTCCTCGGCGTTGGACACGGTGGCGGAGAGGGCGACCATGCGCACCGACTCGGGCAGGTGGATGATCACCTCCTCCCAGACCGCGCCGCGGAACCGGTCGGCGAGGTAGTGGACCTCGTCCATCACCACGTACGCGAGCCCGCCGAGGGTCGCCGAGCCCTCGTAGAGCATGTTGCGCAGCACCTCGGTGGTCATGACGACCACCGGGGCGTCGCCGTTGACGCTGTTGTCACCGGTCAGCAGGCCGACCCGGTCGGCGCCGTAGCGCGCGACCAGGTCGTTGTACTTCTGGTTGGACAGCGCCTTGATCGGCGTGGTGTAGAAGCACTTGGTGCCCTCGGCCAGGGCCAGGTGCACGGCGAACTCGCCGACCACCGTCTTGCCCGAACCCGTCGGGGCGGCCACCAGCACCCCGTGGCCGCCCTCCAGAGCCTTGCAGGCCCGCACCTGGAAGGGGTCGAAATCGAACCCGTACAGCCCCTGGAACGCCGTGATGGCGGGGCTGGAGGCGCCCTGGTTGCGGCGGAAGGCGGCGTACCGCTCAGCGTGACTACTCATAGGGCTCCCAGCCTATGAGGTCAGCTCCAACATCTCGACCGACTTCGGCACCACCTCGCACACCAGTGACGGCTCCCCGATGCGCTCCCCGTCCGCGTAGACGGGCACGCCCTGGGCCCGGATGGCCACGGTGCGCCCGCGCTCGACGATGATCTCGGGGCGGTCGAGGTGCCCGCCGGTGAAGACCAGGGGGAACAGGAGCAGGAAGCGCGCCAGCGACGTCCGGCGGCCGAAGACCACGTCCAGGAGGCCGTCGTCGGGCTCGGCGGCGGCGCACACCTTCATGCCGCCCCCGTAGGAGGAGGTGTTGCCCACGGCCACGAGCATGCCCGGCTCGTCGATGACCCGGCCGTCGACGTCGATCTCGTAGCGCGCGGCCTTGAAGGACCCCAGCTCGGCGGCGATGCCCGCCAGGTAGCCGGCGCGGCCGGCCTTGAACCGGAACCCGTTGACCCGCTCGTTGACGCGGGCGTCGAACCCGCAGGCCAGCACGCTGAGGAAGTGGCGGCGGGTGCCGTCCGCCAGCTCCACGCGCACGCAGTCCACCGAGCGGGTGCGCCCGCGCAGGACCGCGGCGGCCACGTCGCGCATCGACCCGCGGGGGCGGCCGAAGGCGCGGGCGATGTCGTTGCCGGTGCCGGTGGGCACCACGGCCAGGGGGACCCCGGTGCCGACCACCGCCTGGAGGGCCTGGTGGACCAGCCCGTCACCGCCCACGGCGACGAGGGCGTGGGGGTTGTCGGCCGCGGCCAGGCGGGCCATGCGGCGGCTGTCGGCGGCCGACCCGCCGCTGTAGACGTGGACGCGCGCCCCGGCCTCCCGCAGCGCCTCCTTGAGGCGCACGGCGGTGACGGCGGCGCGGCGCCGTCCCGACTTGGGGTTGACCAGCAGGGCGATGTGAGGCGACGACATGGAGGTCCTTCGCTACCCGGGGGCGGGGAGGGTGTACGGACGGCACGGGGACGCCCCCACACCCTCGCGCCCGGGTGAACGGCCTGGTCAGGAGGTTTCGGTCTCCCGTTCGGCCGCGGCGGCTTCCTCGCGCTGACGGCGATGGTACTCCTCCATCGCCCGCGGGCTGTTGAGCGGGGAGGGGACCCACGCGACCTCGGTGTCGACCTCGCCGCGCTGGATCCTCGCCTCCTCCTCGGTGAGGTACTCCTCGGGGATGTCGAACTCGCCGTCCCGGGCGCCCAGGACGAACGCCTCCCACTCCGCGGGGGTGAAGAACAGGGTGCCCTTCTCGGGGGACTTGCCGTCGCGGACCGCGCGGAAGTCGTCCTCGAAGGTGGCGACCTCGACGATCGCCTCCGAGTCGGGGTCGGAGAGGGAGGAGCGCATCCACACCGCGTCGGTGGTGTCGTGCCACTTCTCGTTGCCCATGGCCTCGGGCGGGAGACTCCGCCCGGCCTCGGTCTGCTCGCTCATCGGATGTCCTCTTCACACGGACGGCGGCACCGGCCGGGTGCAGGGAGCGGCCGGCGCCGGGGGCCGGTCGGCCCTCCGACGCCGACCCTAGCGCGTGCGGGCGGCGCTCAGGAGCGCTTGCCCGCTTCCTCCTCCAGGTCGGGATCGTCCAGGGAGGTGGGGGTCTCGTCCAGTTCGGAGGCCTCGTCGTCGGACAGGTCCTCGTAGGGGTCGTGGCGCTTCTTGCGGCGGTCGTTGAAGAACGCGAAGAGCTCCGCCGCCTCGAACAGGATCACCAGCGGGACCGCCAGGGCCAGCATGGAGATGGGCTCGGCCGGGGTGACCACGGCGGCCAGGACGAACGAGGAGAAGATGATGACCCGGCGCCACTTGGCGATGGCGGCGTGCGGGAGGATGCCGATGATGTTGAGCAGGGCCACCAGCAGCGGCAGCACGAAGCCCAGGCCGAACATCGTCATCATGATGAGCATGTAGCTCAGGTACTCGCCGATGGTGAGGAACGGCTCGGCGTCGTCGGGCAGGAAGCTGAACAGCACCGTCAGCGCGTAGGACGTGATGTAGTACGCCAGCGCGGCGCCCGCGACGAACAGCACCGCGGCCAGCGGGGCGAAGATGTACGCGTAGCGCTTCTCCCGGCCGTGCAGCGCGGGGGCGACGAACGCCCACAGCTGGTAGAGCCAGAACGGCGCCGAGACGATGGCGCCCACGAACAGCCACACCTTGAACGCGACGAAGAACGCGTCGAAGGGGCCGGTGACGATGAGCGAGCAGCCGTCCTGGGCCGCGACCTTGGACTCGGGGAGCGAGCAGTAGGGGGCCTTGAGGAACTCCCACACGTAGTCGTAGGCGACGTAGCCCACGACGCACCCCAGGGCGAGCGCGATGGACGCCTTCACCACGCGGCCGCGCAGCTCGCGCAGGTGCTCCATGAGCGGCATCCGGGCGTCCGGGTTGACCGGCCGCCTGCGTGGGGCCCTCATCCTGTGGTCACTCTTCTCTCCATCGGGGTCGCGCGCCCGCGGCCCGGCCGTCGGCGAAGACGCGGCGCTCCGGCGGCGCCCCGCCCGTCACCGCGGGCCCGGCGGGCCGCACGGGCCTGCCGTCACTGCTGGTTGTTGTAGGGCTGGGGCTCGCCGGCCTCGTTGACGATGCGCTGGCCGGGCGGCAGCTGCGGGTAGGACTGGGCCTGCTGCGGCTGGTGCGCCTGCTGCTGCGGCTGGGGGGCGGGCTGCGGCTGCTGGGCCTGGGCCTGCGCCTGCTGCTGCTCCTGCTGGGCCTTCTGGTTCTGCTCTTCCTCGTTCTCGACCAGGCCCTTGCTCTCGGCCTTGAGGATGCGCGCGCTGCGGCCCAGGGAGCGGGCCAGGTCGGGGAGCTTCTTGGCCCCGAACAGCAGCAGTGCGATCACCAGGAGGATCAGGATCTCACGTGCCCCGATACCCATCCTTCTCACTTCCTTTCGCGGCGCGATCAGGCGCCTTCGATGGTACGCGCACCGGACACGGGGTGCTTCACCCGTCCCCGCCACGGCGGAGGGGGAGCGCTCGCGCCCCCTCGGTCCGGTGCTCGTCCGACGCCCGCGCCACCTGTCCGGCCAGCGCGCCCGCCGCCCGGCGCACCCTCAGCACGAGGGCACCGATAAGGACGCCCCCCACCAGGAGCGCACCGAACAGGACAGTCAGGACGATCACGCTTGTACCTTATCCCTTCCGCTCCGGACCGCACCCGGCACCCGGGTGAACAACCGGGGCTCGCTCCGGCGACGGAACGGTCTCGGCAGACCCCACGGTGTCACGCCGGACCGTAGAGGTCCAGGGTCCTACGCGCCTCGGCCCGCGCCTGTTCGGCCAGCGCCTGCGGCGCGGTGATCCGCCCGCGCGGCCCCAGCCGCAGGGCCAGCCGCACCACCCAGGCCGGCGCGGGGGTGCGCAGCGTCGCGCGCACCGCGCCCCCGGCCAGCTCGGCGACCGACTCGCACGCGTAGTCCTCGGTGATCCACCGGGCCGAGGGCTCCAGGTCCAGGGTGACCAGCGCGTCGCGGTCCGAGAGCTGGAGCAGCCCCCCGGACAGGTCGCGGCGGCCCACCCCGCCGGGGACCTCCGCGGCGTAGGGCAGCACGGTCAGCTCCAGCACCCGGTCCAGCCGGAACAGGCGCACGTCCTCGCGCAGCCGGCAGTACCCCTCCAGGAAGGTGTGGCCGTCCTGCACCACCAGCCCCATGGGGTCCACGTCGCGCTCGGTGACCTGGTCCAGGTACCCCGACAGGTAGCGCAGGTGCAGCCGCTGGCCCGACTCCAGGGCCTGAGCGCAGCGCCGCCGGGTCTGCTCCACCTGCGCGTCGCCGGAGTCCTCCAGGCGGACCTGCACCGAGTCGGCCAGGGAGCCCAGCGCGGTGCCCGCCGCGGTGCGCAGCTTCTCCGAGACCCGCTTGAGGGCGCCCGTCTCCAGGCCCTCGGCCTCGGGCAGCGCCTCCAGCAGCGACAGCCCCACCACCAGGCTGGCCGCCTCGTCCGCGGTGAGCCGCAGCGGCTGGGCCAGGGTGTCCGCGTTGGCGATGATGATCTCGCCGGTCTCGCGCGCCGCGTCCAGGTCCACGTCGATGAGGTCGCCGGGGGTGTACCCCGGCAGGCCGCACATCCACAGCAGGCTCAGGTCGGCGACCACCTGCTTCTCGGTGAGGTCGAAGTGCCGCGCCACCTCCGGGACCCGCACGTCGCGGCCCAGGGCGTAGGGGACGAGCATGAGCAGGCGGCGCAGCTGGTCGGCGGAGCGGGGCCCGCGCGCCGGGCCGCCCGCCCCCTCCTCCGCCGGCGCGGCCGGGCCGGGGTCCGGGGCGGGCGCGCCGGCGTCCGCGGTCGCCGACAGGTGCGCGACCACGGCGGCGCGGGCCTCGGCGGGCTCGACGATCTCGGCGTTGGCACCGTAGGAGGCGACGTGTCCGACCAGGTCGGGGACGTCGGCGTAGGGGACGGTGAGGACGTCCCAGCCGCCGTCGGCGCCCTCGCGCTCCCCCGGCACCGCGCGCAGCGCGCCGCGGCGCAGCGCGTGGGCGGTGTCCGGGCGCACCCGCACGGTGGCGGTCGCCTCGGGCTCGGCCCGGTGCCCGGCCGCCACCGACCGCAGGTCCACGCCCTCGGGCACGACCACGTCGGGGCCGCCGCGCAGCACCTCGACCCCGCCGCGGATGCGGCCCAGGCGGAACACCCGGCGGGCGTCGCGCAGGCGGTCGTGGCCCACCACGTACCAGTGGCCGCGCAGGTTGACGATGCCCCACGGCTCGATCTCGCGCCGCTCCGGCGCGTCCTGTCCGGGCTTGCGGTAGTCGAAGGCGATGGGGCGCCGGTCGCGCACCGCCTGCCACACCGGGCCGAACGCCGGCTCGTCGGTGCGCATGGCGGGGGTCAGCGCCGGGGCGGCCTCGGTGTCCACCGGCACCCCGGCCGAGCGCAGCTTGAACAGGGCGTTGGCCGCGGCCTCGCCCAGGGAGGCGTGCCGCCAGGCGCGGGCGGCCAGGCCCAGGACGACGGCCTCGTCGGGCAGCAGCTCGATCTCGGGCAGCTCGTAGTCGGCCCGCGAGATGCGGTACCCCTCCTCGCCGCTGATCGCGTCGCCGGTGCCGACCTGGATGGGGATGCCGCTGTCGCGCAGCTCCCGCTTGTCGCGCTCGAACATGCGCTTGAACGCCTGCTCGCTCTCGGCCTCGGCGTAGCCGTACACCGTCCGGCGGATCTCCTGGGCCGTCAGGTGGCGGCGCGTGGACAACAGGCAGATGACCAGGTTCAACTGCCGTTCCGTCTTCCTGCGCGACATCGCCTGCACCCTCTTCTCGCCCGCGTGTGGAATGCCCTCGACGGCGGGGCGCGTCGTCCCCGTACCGACTCAGCAATGAAGGTACCTTGCCTGACATGATCCGGTGGCGCCGTGGTGAAGTCCGTGAACTCCTGCCTTCCTGGCCCGGGGTGCGCGTGTGCCTGGTCTCGGTCGAGGACGGCGGCGGGCGGGCCCCCTGCCGGGCCCTGGCCTACACCGGCCTGGTCGGCGACCCCGTCCCCGGGGACACCGTGCTGCTCAACACCGGGGCCCTGGACCTGGGCCTGGGCACCGGCGGCTACGCGATGGTGGCGGCCCTGCCCGACCGGCTGCCGCCCGACCGGGAGGGTCCGGGCCACCTCGTCAAGGCCCGGTACACGCCGTTGCAGGCGGTGGTGGAGGGGGCCGACGAGCAGGACTCCCCGCACCACGCGACGCTGCGCGACGCGGCCGGGGTGCGGGGCATGCCCGTGGTGGCCGCCGACCTGCACTCGTCGCTGCCGGCGGTGCTGGCCGGGGTGCTGGCCGCGCGGCCCGGCGCGCGGGTGGTCAACGTGATGACCGACGGCGGCGCGCTGCCCGCCGCGTTCTCCCGCACCCTGGGGGTGCTGCGCGGGGAGGGGCTGCTGGCCGGGTGCGTGACCACCGGACAGGCGTTCGGGGGCGACCTGGAGGCGGTGACGGTCCACTCCGGCCTGCTGGCCGCCCGGCACGTGCTGGGCGCGGACGTGGCCGTGGTCTGCCAGGGCCCGGGCAACCTGGGCACGGGGACGCCGTGGGGGTTCTCGGGGGTCGCGTGCGGCGAGGCCGTCAACGCGGCCGCGGTGCTGGACGGGCACCCGGTGGCGGCGCTGCGGATCAGCGAGGCCGACCCGCGCCCCCGGCACCTGGGGGTGTCCCACCACAGCCTGACGGCCTACGGCCGGGTGGCGCTGGCCCGCGCCGACGTGGTGGTGCCGCTGCTGCCGGGGGTGTTCGGGGAGAAGGTGCGCGCCCAGGCGGCGCCGCTGGGCGCCCGGCACACCCTGGTGCACGTGGGCGTGGAAGGGCTGGAGGAGGCGCTGCTCGCGCTGCCGGTCAAGCCCTCCACCATGGGCCGCGGCCTGGAGGAGGACCGGGCCGCGTTCCTGGCCGCCGCCGCGGCGGGGCGCCACGCCGCCGGGGTGGTCTGAGGACCGGCCCCCGGGCGGATCAGCGCAGGGCCCCGGGCCGCCGGCCCCGCACCGGCGGGCCCTGGGGGGCGGGCGCCTGACCCGGCACCGGGAGCGGGCGGGCCGGGGACAGCGCGTGCGGGGAGGGCTCGTCGAAGAAAGCCCCGGGCCGGAACATGGCCAGGGAGGCGGGCTCGGCGCGCACGCCCTCGTCCACGCGGACCGCCTCGGGCACGAACACCTCGCCGTCCCCGCAGGTCACACCCCAGGCGCGGCCCGGACCCGCCGAGACGACCTCGCCCGGGGCGCCGCCCCGCACCCGCGCGTCCAGCGCTCCCCCGCACAGGGTGACGCGGCTGGCGCCGAACATCGCGAAGGCCCCCGGGTAGGGGTGGGCCAGCGCCCGCACCAGGCGGTCGACGTCGCGGCCCGAGGCGGTGAAGTCGAGGCGCCCGTCGCTGGGGCGCCGGCGCGGCCACACCGAGGCGTGGCCGCGCTGGGGCCGCCGGGGCGCGGTGCCCGCGAGCAGGTCGTCGATCCGGGCGGTCAGCAGCTCGGTTTGGCGGCGGGCCACCCGGTCGTACAGGCCGGAGGCGGTGATGTCGGGCTCCACGTCGAACCAGGCCTGGTCGACGATGTCGCCGGTGCACTCCCCCCCGTCCAGGCGCAGCAGGGTGACGGCGCTGGCGCGCATGTCGCGCAGGATCGTCCACGGGACGGGGGCGTGGCCGCGCCCGACCGGCAGCGGCGCCGGGTGCAGGCCGAACCCGCCCAGCGGCAGGTCCTCCAGCAGGGACCCGGGGACGGTGGTGGACCGGCCCGCGACGATCAGCAGGGAGGCGCCGTGGGCGCGCAGGGCGTCGCGGACCCCGTCCGAGCCCAGGTCGGCGGCGCGCAGGTGCGGCAGGTCGTTCCCGCGCGCGACCGCCTCGTGGTCCACGTAGCCCGAGAGGTGGGCGAACTCGGCGGGGTAGGACACCACCAGGCAGGGCGGGCGCCCCCGGGCGCACAGCTCCTCCAGGGCGGGGACCCCCAGGCTCAGACCCGAGACATAGCAGTAGCGCGGCCGGTCCGACACGGCCTCCCCCTTCCGCCGGTCCTGCGTGGTCCGACTCTACGCAGCGGGGCGGCGGGGCCCTGGCAGGCGGACGGCGCTCTGCGTGTCCGTGGCGCCGCCCGCGGGCCGGCACAGGGGGCCGGAACACGGGGGCGCCCCCGCGGTGACCCGCGGGGGCGCCCCTGCCGCACGAAGGACGCGCGGACGCTACTCGGCCTCCTCCTCGGAGGCCTCCTCGTCCGCCGGGGCCTCCTCGCCGGCGCCCTCGGAGGCGCCCTCCTCGGGCTCGGCCGGCGGCGGGTTGTCGAACGCGCCCAGCACGTCCACCACGAAGACGAGGGTGCCCGCCGGGGCGCCCATCGCCTCCTCCTCGGACTCGCCGTAGGCCATGTCGCCGGGCACGACCAGGAGCAGGCGGCTGCCGACCTTCTGGCCGACGATGCCCTCGTCCCAGCCCTGGATCACCGAGCCCGCGCCGATGGTGGTGTCGAAGGGGGCGCCGCCGCGGGTCCAGGTGGAGTCGAACGAGGGGTGCTCGCCGTTCTCGTCGGCCTCCCAGCGCACGCCGGTGTACTGGACGATGACCTGCTGGCCCTCCTGGACCTCCTCGCCGGTCCCCTCGATGAGGGGGGAGATCTCCAGGTCGGTCGGGGCGTCGCCCTCGGGGACCTCGATGACGGGCTCGCTGTGGCCCTCCTGGACCACGGTCGGCAGGCCGTCACCGCCGTCGGAGGTCTGCTCGCCCGGCACCACCGAGCCCATGCCGAAGCGGTCCACGACGTCGACGACCAGGACGCTGGCGCCCACCTGGGGCTCCTGCCCCATGGCCTCGGCCTGGTCCTGCTCCTCCTGGGTCAGCGGCGGGAAGACGTACACCGCGCGGCTGCCCACGGCCTGGTTGACCAGCACCGAGCTGATCTGCTCCGGCATCTCCTCCATGCGGATGAGGTCCGGGGCGCCGGTCTCGTAGCTGGACTGGCCCTCGACCGGCTCGCCCTCGCCGGGACCCGTCCACTGGAACTGGGCCACGTTGGCGACGACGAGGTCGTCGGCGCGGACCAGCTCCTCCTCTCCGGGCCCCTGGTTCACGACACCGGACAGCTCCTCCTCCGGGGGCTCGATGTCGGGGAAGACGACCTTCGGCTCCTCGCCGACGTCCCCCTCGACCGCGGGCAGCCGCGAGTCGAGCTGGTCGCCGTTCATCTGCAGGAAGGCGGGCGTGCGCCACTCCTCGGGGATGTTTCCGCAGCTTGAGACCGTCAAAGCGATGACGGTCAGGGGCACCGCGAGGGCGGCGGCACGTCGGTGCATGGGTCACTACCTCTGTTTTCCGGCTCGGGACAGGGTCACACTACCGAAAAGCACGACCGCCACCACCTCCCCCCGAGGCGGAACATCGGTAACGAAAGCCGCCGGGGAACGCTTCCGGAACGCCGCGGGCCCCGGTGGCGGCGAACCGTCACCGGGGCCCGCGGGGCCCGCCGGTCACATCCCGGCGATGAGCTTCTCGACGCGCTCGTCCACCGACTTGAAGGGGTCCTTGCACAGCACGGTGCGCTGGGCCTGGTCGTTGAGCTTGAGGTGCACCCAGTCCACCGTGAAGTCGCGGCGCTGCTCCTGGGCGCGGCGGATGAACTCGCCGCGCAGCCGGGCCCGCGTGGTCTGCGGGGGCACCGACTTGGCCTCGAAGATCTTCAGGTCGCCGACCACCCGCTCCATCTGCCCGCGGTTCTGCAACAGGTAGAACAGGCCGCGGTCGCGGTGGATGTCGTGGTAGGTCAGGTCGAGCTGGGCGACCCGGGGCGAGGACAGCGACAGGTCGTGCTTGGCGCGGTAGCGCTCCAGCAGCATGTACTTGGCGACCCAGTCGATCTCCCGGGACACCGACTCCAGGTTCTGGGTCTCGACCGCC
The DNA here is from genome assembly GCF_900141985.1 of Nocardiopsis flavescens. Classification (GTDB taxonomy): domain Bacteria; phylum Actinomycetota; class Actinomycetes; order Streptosporangiales; family Streptosporangiaceae; genus Nocardiopsis; species Nocardiopsis flavescens. Next base: position 70,650 of record NZ_FQZK01000019.1, read on the forward strand.
TCCAGGGTGCGCTGCCACAGCTCCAGGACCCGCTTGCCGGTGGCGTCGGTGCCGTGTCGGTCGACGTAGCTCTGCACCTTCTCCAGGTACTCGCGCTGGATCTCCAGCGCCCCGGCCTCGCGCCCGTTGGCCAGGCGCACCTTGCGGCGGCCGGTCATGTCGTGGCTGACCTCCCGGATCGCCCGGATCGGGTTCTCCAGGGTGTAGTCGCGCATGACCACGCCCGCCTCGATCATGCGCAGCACCAGGTCGGTGGAGCCCAGCTTGAGCAGGGTGGTGGTCTCGCTCATGTTGGAGTCGCCGACGATGACGTGCAGGCGGCGGAAGCGCTCGGCGTCGGCGTGCGGCTCGTCGCGGGTGTTGATGATCGGCCGGGACCGGGTGGTGGCGGAGGAGACGCCCTCCCAGATGTGCTCGGCGCGCTGGCTGACGCAGTACAGGGCGCCGCGGGGGGTCTGGAGCACCTTTCCGGCGCCGCAGATGATCTGCCGGGTCACCAGGAAGGGGATGAGCACGTCGGCCAGCCGGCCGAACTCCCCGTGCCGCCCCACCAGGTAGTTCTCGTGGCAGCCGTAGGAGTTGCCCGCCGAGTCGGTGTTGTTCTTGAACAGGTAGATGTCCCCGGCGATGCCCTCCTCGTGCAGGCGCTGCTCGGCGTCGACCTGCAGCCCCTCCAGGATGCGCTCGCCGGCCTTGTCGTGCGCCACCAGGTCCACGAGGCTGTCGCACTCGGGGGTGGCGTACTCGGGGTGGCTGCCCACGTCCAGGTAGAGGCGGGCGCCGTTGCGCAGGAAAACGTTGCTGCTGCGCCCCCAGGAGACCACCCTCCGGAAGAGGTAGCGGGCGACCTCGTCCGGGGACAGCCGCCGCTGTCCACGGAAGGTGCACGTCACCCCGTACTCGTTCTCCAGCCCGAAGATCCGTCGTTCCACGCGGCCTCACCAACTTCCCGTCACCGTCGGCCCGGGACGACGGGGCCGCGTCGTCCGCCGGCCGGTGCGGCGCCCCGGGGGCGCCGCACCGCTTCTGCTATGCGTCGTCCTCGGTGGTGGATCCGCCGGCCGCGGACCCGCCGCGCCCCTCCTCCAGGAGGGAGACCAGGCGCGGTCCCTGGATGCGGCGGAACTTGCGGTGGTCCCTGGAGCGCTCCAGGACGGCGACCTCCAGGTTGGCCGCCTCCAGCTCGCGCTCCTCGCCGTTCTCCCGGGACAGCGCCCGGGTGGCCGCGTCGAGCGCGGCGGCGAGGGAGGCGTCGGCGGCGAAGCGGTCCTTGAGGGCCTGGGAGACCTGCTCGGAGGAGCCGCCCACCGCGACGAAGCCCTGCTCGTCGACGATGGAGCCGTCGAAGGTGATGCGGTAGATCTCGTCCCCGTCGGGGGTGTCGCCGACCTCGGCGACGACGATCTCCACCTCCCAGGGCTTGAGGCTCTCGCTGAACACGGTGCCCAGGGTCTGGGCGTAGATGTTGGCGAGCTGGCGCCCGCTGACGTCGCGGCGGTCGTACTGGTACCCGCGCACGTCCGCGAAGCGCACGCCCATCAGGCGCAGGTTCTCGAACTCGGGGTAGCGGCCGACCGCGGCGAAGGCGATGCGGTCGTACAGCTCGCTGATCTTGTGGAGGGTGCGGGAGACGTTGTCCGCCACCAGCAGGATCCCGCCCTCGTATTGCAGGACGACGGCGCTGCGGCCGCGCGCGATGCCCTTGCGCGCGTAGTCCGCCTTGTCCTTCATCTGCTGCTCGGGGGCGACGTAGAACGGCATCGACACCGCGGATCGTTTCCTTACCTAGAAGAGGTCCAATGGGGCGGAGCGGTTCAGGCCAGCGGGGCCGTGGGACCGTCCGGTCGGACGGCGCGTCCCTGGACCACCTCGGTCGCCAGACGGGCGACCTCGTCGGTGGGCAGGCGGCGGTGGCCGTCCCGGGTGATGACGTCGACCAGGGGGAAGATCTTGCGGTGCAGGTCGGGCCCGCCGGTGGCGGAGTCGTCGTCGGCGGCGTCGTAGAGGGACTCCAGGGCGACCTTGGCGGCGTCGGACTCGCCCAGGTCCTCGCGGTAGAGCTTCTTGACGGAGCCCCTGGCGAACACCGATCCGGAGCCGATGGAGTGGTACCGCTGCTCCTCGTAGCGGCCGCCGGTGGCGTCGTAGCTGAAGACGCGGCCCTTGTCGTGGTTCTCGTCGTAGCCGACGAAGAGGGGGACCACCACGAAGCCCTGCATCGCCATGCCGAGGTTGCCGCGGACCATCTGGGAGAGCTTGTTGGCCTTGCCTTCGAGGGAGAGCGAGCGGCCCTCCATCTTCTCGTAGTGCTCCAGCTCCACCTGGTAGAGGCGGGCCAGCTCGATGCCGATCCCGGCGGAGCCCGCGATGGCCACCGCGGAGAACTCGTCCGTGCGGAAGAGCTTCTCCATGTCGCGGTTGGCGATCATGTTGCCCTGGGTGGCGCGCCGGTCGCCCGCGATCAGCACACCCCCGGGGAAGGTCAGCGCGACGATCGTCGTCGCGTCGGGGGTGAGGTGCTCGGCGGCGATCCCCTGCGCCGGCAGTCCGTGGCCGGGCAGTAGCTCGGGCCGGACCTCACGGAGAAACTCGGTGAAGGACGAGGTCCCAGCACTCATGAAAGAGGCGGGCAACCCCTTGCCCTCGAACCCTTCGAACACGCGGCTCCCTCCACTCGCGCCCCGCCCCGACGCGGGCGGGGCGCCTCGTCCTGATGTCTTTACCGGAAACGACCCTAGCCGGGCGGGCGGCGGCGCCGACGGCACCTCGTGTGCGCTGTCAGCGAACCGCCGCCGGGGCTACTGGCCGCCCTTCTGCACGAACTGCCGGACGAAGTCCTCGGCGTTGCTCTCCAGTACGTCGTCGATCTCGTCGAGGATGTCGTCGACGTCCTCGTCCAGCTGGTCCTTGCGCTCCTGAACGTCGGTCGAGGCCTCGACCTCCTCGACCTCCTCGTCGCGACGCGACGCGTGCTTCTGGCCGCCGGTGTCCTTCGCCATGCCTGCTCCCTCCCGTTCGGGGCTCTCGCCCTTATCTTGGCCCAACACCGGGCACCTCAACCCCCTTCCCGGGGCCCGATACCGGCTGGTTACCCCGGAGCACGCGGCGTGCGCGGGACGGCGCACGGACACCCACGGCCCCCGCTCCCGGGCGCGTCGCGCCGACGCGCAGGAGGCCGGTCGCCGCAAGTTACTTACGGGTCATAGCGCTGACCTCACGGGTTACACCTGTGCATCCGTGCGGTCACTGTCGGCACCCGATTTTTGTGGCCGCATCCGGCCACAAGACACCCCTTGACAGCCGAATCCCCTCTCGACGGGATTGCGCTTTCCAGCGCAAGAACACAGCTCACAGGCCCGACTACCCTGAGTCATCAGGGCCCCATTCATCCGCTGACCCCATGAGCGGATGCCGAGATTTCGCCCCCGGGGTTCCGCTGATAAGGACGAACACCTAGAGTCGGGACTCGTTTACCGAACGTCCCAAAGCGGGCCTTTCGGTAAACATCACCCCCATCAAGAGAAAAAGGAGAGTCGAGGGTCTATGAGACCTTTCCCCGCAATCTCCCTGATCGGGACCGGCGTCCTCGCCTTCGGACTGGTCCTCGCGCCCGGCGCGAGTGCCGCACCCGTCCCGGCCTCACCCGCACCCCAGGGTGACGACACGACCATGATCGACGCCCTCGTCAGGGACCTCGGCCTCACCCCGCTCGGGGCCGAAACCCTCATCGAGGCCCAGGAAGAGGCGCTGAAGACCGACGCCGCGGCGGCCGAGGCCGCCGGCGCCGCCTACGGCGGCTCGCTGTTCGACACCGAGACCCGGGAGCTGACCGTCCTGGTCACCGACGCCGGGGCCGCCTCCGCGGTCGAGGCGACCGGTGCGCGCGCCGAGGTCGTCGAGCACGGCGTCGACGGCCTGGCCGACATCGTCGAGGCCCTCGACGCCGAGGGCGTCCCGCAGGACGTCAACGGCTGGTACCCGGACGTCGCCGGCGACACCGTCGTCATCGAGGTCCTGGAGGGCGCCGACACCGCCGGGCTCCTGGAGTCCGCCGGCGTCGACCCGGCCTCGGTCGAGGTCGTCGTCACCGACGAGGCGCCCGAGCTGTACGCCGACATCGTCGGCGGGGACGCCTACTACATGGGCGGCGGCCGGTGCTCCATCGGCTTCCCGGCCACGGACTCGGCGGGCAACCCCGGCTTCGTCACCGCGGGCCACTGCGGCACCGTCGGCACCTCGGCCGAGAGCTCCGACGGCAGCGGCTCGGGCGTCTTCGACGAGTCGGTCTTCCCGGGCAGCGACTCCGCGTTCGTCCGCGCCACTTCGGGGTGGAGCCTGACCAACCTGGTCAGCCGCTACGACGGCACGACGCAGACGGTGTCCGGCTCCGACGAGGCCCCGGTCGGATCGGCCGTGTGCCGCTCCGGCTCGACCACCGGCTGGCACTGCGGCACCATCGAAGCCCGCGGCCAGACGGTGAGCTACCCGCAGGGCACCGTGCAGAACCTGACCCGCACGGACGTGTGCGCCGAGCCCGGCGACTCCGGCGGCTCGTTCATCGCCGGTTCCCAGGCGCAGGGCGTCACCTCCGGTGGCTCCGGCAACTGCTCCTCGGGCGGGACGACCTACTACCAGGAGGTCAACCCGATGCTGAGCTCGTGGGGCCTGAGCCTCTCGACCGGCTGACCCGTACACCGCACGACGGAACGCCCCCGTCCCCGCCCCCGGCGGGGGCGTTTCCGTGTGCGGGGGCGGGCACGGCCCGGTGCCGTACCGGAGCACGCGGCGCCACAGCCCCGGGCCGGACCGGGACCCGCGCCACAGTGGTCGTTCTCCGAACCGGAACGCCCGACCCCACACCCCCGGGCCGGACCGGGGCCCGCGCCACGGTGGTTGATCTCCGAACCGGAGCGCCCGACCCCACAACCCCGGGCTGGACCAGGGCTTGCGCCACAGTGGTTGATCTCCGAACCGGGGCGCCCGACCCCACAACCCCGGGCTGGACCGGGACCCGCGCCACGTGGTTTCTCACCCGGCCGGAGTGCCCGGCCACAGCCGGTCAGCGGACCGCAACCTGCGCCACAGCCGGAGGGTGTAGCTCCCCGCTCAGGTCGCGGGGGTGAGAGCTCAACCGGAGTTCTCCAAAAGCTCAGCCATCTGGGAACGGCGGCCAGCGGAGCGTGGACCTGGCCCCGGCGCAGTCGGCGGGCGGCAGAGCGCAGGGGCGGTGCGTTGGGCGCACGTCCACAGTGGTGGGGGTGTCATCCGGGGCTGGGTCAAGCGAGGCGATCCCAGCCCGGCCGCCCGGGGCGGGAGGAATGCCCCCTGCAAAGGACCAGGCGCGCGACAAGCGGCCCGAACGTAGAACACACCCATGCCCTCCCAACGCCATAGGGGGTGAAACGTGCGCTCTCTTGGGGCCCCGGGCACAGCCGGTCAGTGTTGATCCATACCCCGACTCCAGGGGGTTGACGAGGACGTACCTCCCTCCGCAGACACATGGGGGTGAAGGCTGCGCATACCTGCTGGCCGCACCTCTGGGGGTTGTCCACCCGCCTGGAGCCCGCGCCCCCAGCGGGAGGGTGTCGCGCTGCCTCAGGTCGCGCGGGGTAGGGCCGCGGCTGCCTGCTCGCTCGACCGCGCGGGGGTGAAGGCCGCGCGAACCTGTGTGCTCGCGGCCTCGGTGCGTCGTGGTGCGGGAGGGCGCTTGGGTGCGGGTTACTACGTCTGTGGTTGGTGTTCCAAGCGAGGTCGGGAGCAACCGCGCGCCCCCGGTCGGACCTTTCCTCCCTTTGCAGGCGGTCGGGCAGGGCAGGCCTCGCCCGGACCCGCCCCCCGGACAGCACACCCCCACCACCCCGCACGTGCACCCCACGCACCCGCCCGGCCGTCTGCCGCCCGTTGCATCGTGGGGGCGGATCCGGCTCCGCCGGTCTGTACCTTTCCAAGCGGCGGGCGTCTTGGAAGCCAAAGGTTCTGGTCGGGCGCGTCCACAGACCGCCGTTTCCAGCGGGTGACCCTCTTGGAGACCTCCAAGTCCGTTTCACCCCCTGGGGCGGGGGTTGCGGGAACGCTTGCCGACACCCCCTGTGGCCGGGCCGAGCGAGTACCTGCGGCCTTACCCCGCGCGACCCGGCGTGGGAGCGATGCCCTCCGGCCGTGGCTGGGCGCTCCAGGCGGGTGAACAACCCCCAGGGGCGCGGCGGGCAGGTACCCGCGGCCCTACCCCGCGCGACCCGGCGTGGGAGCGACACCCTCCGGCTACGGCTGAGCGCTCCAGGCGGGTGAACAACCCCTAGCGGCAGGCCGATCAGATACGCGCGGCCTCACCCCGCGCGACCTGCGGTGGGAGCGACACCCTCCGGCTACGGCTGGGGGCTCCAGGCGGGTGGACAACCCCAGCGGCAGGCCGAGCAGATACGCGCAACCCCACCCCCCGCGACCTCGTGTGGGAGCGACACCCTCCGGCTGCGGCTGAGCACTCCAGGCGGGTGGGCAACCCCCACTGGTGCAGCGGGGAGCGTACCCGCCGCCCCCCGTGGCGAGTGCTCGGATGATCCCAGGTGGTGACCGAGCGGAAATCCGGGCATACCCGGCGTTACGAACCCACCGGGTCCGCTCCCCCGTCCCTTCCCACAAGGAAGCTCCCCCCATGAGACTCTCCCCCGCCCTGGCCGCGCTCGGCCTGGGCGCCGCGCTGCTCGCGGCGTCCGGCCCCGCTTCGGCCGACACCTCCGACACCACCACCGCCCACACCCCCCTCGACGCCCTGGTCCGGGACCTGGACCTGACCCCCGCACAGGCCAACGGCCTGCTGGAGGCGCAGGCCGGGGCCGCGCGCACGGACGCCGCCGCGGCGCGGCTGGACGCCTACGCCGGCTCGTCCTTCGACCCCCGGACACGCGTGCTGACGGTCCGGGTCACCGACCCCGGCGCCGCTGCGGCCGTCGAGGCCCTGGGCGCCGAGGCCGCCGTCGTCGACCGCGACCCCCTCCAGACCGTCCGCGCCCTGGACGCCGCCGCCCCCGAGGGCGTCCTGGGCTGGTACCCCGACCCCTCCCCCGGCTCCGACACCGTCGTGGTCGAGGTGGCGCCCGGCGCCCCCGCCCCGGACCTGGGCGTGCCCGCCGACGTCGTGCGGCTGGTGGAGGCCGCGCCCCCGCGCACGTACGGGCAGATCATCGGCGGCCACCGGTACTCCGCCAACGGCGCCCGCTGCACCATCGGCTTCTCGGCCCGCGGCGCGGGCGCGGAGGGCTTCCTGACCGCCGGCCACTGCGGCGCGGTCGGCGACACCTTCCCGGGCCCCGACGGCCCGCTCGGCGTGTTCCGCCACTCGGTCTTCCCCGGCTCCGACGGCGCGTTCGTGCAGGTCTCGCCGCCGTGGGTGGTCACCAACCTGGTCGAGAACTACAGCAGCGCCCGACTGGGGATCACCGGCTCCACCCCCGCCCCGATCGGGTCCGCGGTGTGCGTGTCCTCGCCGACCTACGGCTGGCAGTGCGGCACGCTCCAGTCCCGCAACCAGACCGTGAACTACCCCGAGGGCAGCGTGCGCGGCCTGTTCCGGGCGAACGTGTGCGCGGGCCCCGGGGATTCGGGCGCGCCGCTCGTGTCGGGCAGCCAGGCGCAGGGGATCGTCTCCGGCGGTTCGGGCGCGCCCGGCTCCGGGTGCACCGTGTTCGGCCAGGAGGTCAACCCGCTGCTGGCGATGTGGGGTCTGACGCTGGTGACCGCCTGACCGGTTCCGCGTGCTGCAACGGGGCGGCCGTCCTTTTTCGGACGGCCGCCCCGGCCTTTGCGGGCGCAAGGGACCCGGAGGGTGATTCCGGACAGTGAACGGTACTTCTCCACTTTTGTGTGTCGACTCCGCAAAAGGGAAGCCGTGACCTCGGTTGTTACCGGGGTGTAGCCAGATACTCACGACGGGAACTGCGTTCCGTGACCGCATCCGGCCACCTTGCCCCCCTTGATGCACCCCCTGTTACCCGAAGAGTAACCGGGCGAACGCGGAAAAAGACAAGGTCGTTCAACCTTCGATTACCAACAGCCACCGCGGTACCGGGTTTCATCGGATGATCCGCCGTCGACTTGTGCGCTTTCCCGAGAATGCGGGTCTTTCCCTCGCCAAAATGTGCACTTATGGTTTGGAATCGTTTACTGAGCGTCTCAGTGGACTTCGCCCGGTGGTCCAATCCCACCTGGCGTGAGGGACGTCCGCTCCCACCGGAACGGACTCCCATCCCCCGTCAATCCCCCTGGAGAGTAGGGATCATGCGACCCTCCCCCGTCATCTCCGCCGTAGGAACGGGAGCCCTGGCCTTCGGCCTGGTGCTCGCGATGTCCCCCGGCGCCTACGCGGCCAACGCACCGCTGGCCCCCGTCGCCGACGATAACCCCGCCACCATGGTCGAAGCGCTGGCGCGCGACCTCGACCTGACCGAGGCCGCGGCCCTGGACCTCCTGGAGGCCCAGGAGGCCTCCCTGGACGTCGACGCCGAGGCCACCGAGGCCGCGGGCTCCGCCTACGGCGGGTCCCTGTTCGACATCGAGACCCAGGAGCTCACCGTCCTGGTCACCGACGCCGACGCCGTCGCGGCGGTCGAGGCGGCCGGTGCGCAGGCCGAGGTCGTCGAGCACGGCACCGAGGGCCTGGCCGAGGTCGTCGAGGCACTCGACACCGCCGACGCCCCCGAGGGCGTCACCGGCTGGTACCCGGACATCACCGCCGACACGGTCGTCGTCGAGGCCCTGGCGGGCACCGACGTCGCCTCCCTGCTCGACGACGCGGGCGTGGACGCCTCCACGGTCGAGGTCGTCACCGTCGACGAGACCCCGCAGCTGTACGCGGACATCATCGGCGGCCTGGCCTACACCATGGGCGGCCGCTGCTCGGTCGGCTTCGCGGCCACCAACAGCGCCGGCCAGCCGGGCTTCGTCACCGCCGGCCACTGCGGCACGGTGGGCACCGCGGTGACCATCGGCAACGGCCGCGGCACCTTCGAGCGCTCGGTCTTCCCGGGCAACGACGCGGCGTTCGTGCGGGGCACCTCCAACTTCACCCTGACCAACCTGGTCAGCCGCTACAACTCCGGCGGCTACCAGTCCGTCACCGGCACCTCCCAGGCGGCGACCGGGTCGGCCATCTGCCGCTCCGGCTCCACCACCGGCTGGCACTGCGGCACCCTCCAGGCCCGCAACCAGACCGTCCGCTACCCGCAGGGCACCGTCAACGCGCTCACCCGCACCAACGTGTGCGCCGAGCCCGGCGACTCCGGCGGCTCGTTCATCTCCGGTTCGCAGGCGCAGGGCGTCACCTCCGGTGGCTCCGGCAACTGCTCCTTCGGCGGCACCACCTACTACCAGGAGGTCCTGCCGATGGTGAACTCGTGGGGCGTCCGCATCCGCACGTAGCACCGAGCAGCACCCCGGTGTCCCCGTCCGCGCCCACGGCGCGGGCGGGGACACCCCCGTTCTCCGGGGCGGGGGTCCGTGCCGGTGAGGCGACGGGACGGGCCGAGAACGCGGGCATGCCGCCGGCCCCGTGTACGGGGACGGGCCCGGACCCCGCCCCCGCGCACGGACACCGGCGCCCCCGCGGGTGCGCGCCCCCGCGCCGCTCCCGCCGGGTCCGCCGACCGGTCGGTCGGTCGGTCGGCTCAGGCCCGGTGGACGACCTCGCCGTCCAGGACGGTGAGCCAGGCGTCGACCGAGCGCAGCTCGTCCGGCCCCAGGCCCTCGACGTCGCGGTCCAGGACCACCACGTCGGCCAGGTAGCCCGGCTTCAGGGCGCCGAGCCGGTCCTCCATGCCCACCGCGTGCGCCGCGTCCAGGGTGTGCGCGCGCAGCGCCTCGTGCAGGGTGACCGCCTGGTCGGCGCCGATCTCGTCGCCCTCGCGGGTGGTGCGGCCCACCGCGTTGGCGATGGTGTCCATCGGGCGCAGGCTGGAGACGAACGAGTCGCTGGACAGCGCCGGGCGCAGCCCCAGGTCGAGCTCCTCCCGCATCGGCTGGAGCCGGTGGGCCCGGTCGCCCAGGCGGCGCAGGAAGTCGCGCCCGCTGTCGTAGAGGAAGTTGGGCTGGTTGACCGGGATGACCCCGTACTCGGTGAACCGCCTGGCCTGCTCCACCGTCGGGTACCCGCAGTGCTCCACGCGGGGCCGCGGGTCGGGCCCGGAGACCTTCGCCGCCGAGGCGATGGCCGCCAGCGTGTGCTCCATGGCGGCGTCGCCCTGGGTGTGGATCGCCACCTGCCAGCCCTCGCGGGCGGCCCGGGTGACCAGGTCCACCAGCTGGTCGGGGTGGTGGTACATGCTGCCGGGGAACTGGCCGCGCTCGCCGTAGGGGACGGTGAACTTGGCGGTGCCGCCCAGCAGGGTGCCGTCGGAGTAGAACTTCATGCCCGTCAGGCGCAGCCACTCGTCGCCGAACGGCGAGGCCAGCCCCGCCTGCGTGAGGGCGTCGAGCTGGTGCGACAGCGGCATGCCGAAGGTGCGCAGCGGCAGCGTCCCCGCCTCCCGGGCGGCCCGGTACACGCGCAGCTCGCGCGCGGACACCTGGGGGTCGCACACGGTGGTCACGCCCGCGGACAGGTAGGGCCCCGCCGCGTCGGACAGCCAGCCCAGCAGGTGCTCGGTGGGCAGGTCGGTGTGGAAGTTGGGGCCGTGGCAGCCGATGTCCACGGCCAGCGGCAGCAGCAGCTCCATGGCGGCGTCGGTGACCATGCCGGTCAGGCGCCCGCCCTCGTCGCGCACGAACGAGCCGCCCGCCGGGTCGGGCACGTCCTCGCCGATGCCGCTCCAGGCCAGGGCCGCCGAGTTCACGACGGCCTGGTGCCCGGACACGTGGTAGACGATCACGGGGTGCTCGGTGGTGGCCCCGTCCAGGTCGCGGCGGGTGGGCCGCCCCCCGGGGTACTTGGCGTCGTCCATGGAGAACGCGCGGATCCACTGCCCGGCCGGGGTGCGGGCGGCCTCGGCGGCGAGCGCGGCGACCAGCTCGGCGGCGCTGCCGACCGCGGGGTAGCGCGCGTCGACGGCGGCCAGGGACTCGGCCGTGGACAGCAGGTGGTTGTGCGGGTCGATGAACCCGGGCAGGACGGTGCGCCCGCCCGCGTCGATCTCGGCGGCGCCGGGCCCGGCGGCGGCGCGCGCCTGCTCGGCCGTGCCCGCCAGGAGCACGCGCCCGTCGCGCACGGCCAGGGCCCGGGCGCGGGGACGGGAGTCGTCCATGGTGAGGACGGCGGCGTTGTGGATGAGCAGGCCGGGCACGGCTTCCCCCTCTTTCGGGTACGGGTGGGGCCCCCGGGGCGGGCCGAAGGACGGACGGTCCGCCCCGGGGAGGCGGTGGTGTTCGGTGCGGGGGCCGGACCGGCGGGGTCCGGCCCCGGGTCAGGAGCGGGCGGGGGCGACCAGGTCGGCGTCGCGGTACCGGGGCGCGTTGGCCAGGCAGACGATGCTGACCAGCGCCATGGCCATGAGCAGGCCCGCCACCGGCAGGATGCTGCCGGTCGCCGCGTACAGGGCGGTGCTGACCAGCGGCGAGAGGCCGCCGAAGATCGCGCCGGCGACCTGGTAGGCGATGGAGATGCTCGTGTAGCGGGCGCGCGGCGGGTACATCTGGGCGAGTACCCGGGCGATCGGCCCGTAGACGGCGGCCATGGCCAGGCGCATCACGCACAGCGCCAGGAAGATGAGGCCGACGCTTCCGGTCTCCAGGACCAGGAACTGCGGGATCGCCAGGACCATGACGCCGACCAGGCCGATGGTGACCACGCGCACGGTGCCGTAGCGGTCGCCCAGCCAGGACACCGCCAGGGTCGCCACCAGCTCCACGAACGCGGCCAGGCTCAGCCCGTTGAGGATGAGCTGTTCGCTGATGCCGACCTCGGTGACCCCGTACCCCTGGAGGAACGTGGTGACGATGTAGTAGCCGCCGACCGCGACGGGCAGGATGCCGATGCCCAGCAGCAGCGTCCGCCAGGAGGTGCGCAGCGCCTCGCGGACGGGCAGCTCGGCGGGCGCGTCGTCGTCCTGCACGGCCTCGAAGACCGGGGACTCCTCCACCTTGAGGCGGATGAACAGGCCGACCAGGACCAGCAGCACCGACGCCAGGAACGGCAGGCGCCAGCCCCAGTCGTGCAGGACCTCGGAGTTCCAGGCGGCGATGAGGCTGAAGGAGCCGGTGGCCAGCAGCGCGCCGGCCGGGTTGCCCAGCTGGGCGAAGGAGCCGTAGAAGGTCTTGCGCTCCTCGGGCGCGTGCTCGACGGCCATGAGGACGGCGCCGCCCCACTCGCCGCCCACGGCGATGCCCTGCACGAACCGCAGCACCACCAGGAGCAGCGGGGCGAAGAACCCGATCTGCTCGTAGGTGGGCAGCAGGCCCACGCAGAAGGTGGCCACGCCCATCATCAGCAGGGTGATGACCAGCGCCGACTTGCGGCCGAGCCGGTCTCCGTAGTGGCCGAAGATCAAGCCGCCCAGCGGCCGGGCGAAGAAGCCGACGGAGAAGGTCGCGAAGGAGGCCATGAGGCCGACGACCGGGTCGGTCCCGGGCGGGAAGAACTGGGTGCCGAACACCAGGGCCGCGGCCGTGGCGTAAACGTAGAAGTCGAACCACTCGATGGTGGTGCCGACGAAGGCCGCCACGGCCGCACGCGCGGGGTGCGAGGACGTGGGGGCGGTCCGCTCTGACATGGGAACTCCGGGTGCGCGTGGCGCGGTCGTCGGATACTGCTCAGGTGCTGTTGTGACCGTAGACACTCCCCCGTCACCGGTGCCGGGATGATCCGCACAAGGCGTACCGTGACAAAAGTGCGGTGCGCACAATCGGGTGCCCGCGCCCGACGGCGCCGTGCGCCGCTGTGACCTGGGGGGAAGCGTGAGCATCACCGTCCGCGACATCGCCGCGGCACCTCATCTGGAGGTGAACACCGCGGCCGGGTTCCCGGGCCTGGACCGGGTGGTGCGCTGGGCGCACGTCACCGAACTGCCCGACCCGGTGCACTGGCTGCGCGGGGGCGAGCTGGTGCTGACGGTGGGACTGGGGCTGGACCCCGACGAGGAGGGGCGGCGCGCGTACGTGCGGCGGCTGCACGGGGCCGGGTGCGCCGGGCTGGCGTTCGCCATCGACGTGTGGCTGCGCGGGGCGATCCCGGCCGAGGTGCTGGACGAGGGCGACCGGCTGGGGTTCCCGGTGCTGCGGGTGGAGGGCGAGACGCCGTTCATCGCGGTGGTGGAGACGGTGGCCGACCACTACGCCGCCGAGCGCGGCCGGGAGCAGGGGCGGGTGCTGGCCGCCCAGGACGCGATGGCCCGGGCGGCGCTGCGCTCGGGCCCGGCCGGGGTGATGCACGAGCTGGCGTCGGCGACGTCCGGGGAGTGCCTGCTGCTGGACCGCAACGGGATGACCAGCCGGGCCGTCCCCGGCACCGAGCGGGCCTGGCACGGGTCGGTGCGCGCCGCGGTGGCCGGGCCCGCCCGCACCCCGGGCATGCGGATCCTGGCCGGGGACGGAACGTCCGGGACGGGTGGGGTGGGAGGGATGTCCAGGACAAGTGATGCGGGCGGAACGGGCGGAGTAGGAGGAACGGGTGGAGGGGTGCCCGGTGCCCGTACGACCGGCGCGGGGCGGACCGGGACGGGTGGCACGGCCGACACGGCGTCCGGTGACCGTACGGGAGGCGGCGCGGTGACCGGTGAGGCACCCGGTGCGGGTGAGACGGCGGGGGCAGCGGCCGGTCCCGGCACCGCGACCGGTGCGGGCGGTACCCCTGCGACGACCGGTGGCCGTACGGGAGTCGGTGCGGGCGCGGCCCCGGCCGGCGAGGGCTCCGGGGCCGGGGAGAGCGGCGGGGGCGGCGGTGCGGGCGCGGTGCTGTTGCAGACCCTGGGCACCACCGGCCGCACCCTGGGGTGGCTGGCCCTGCGGTGCGCCGACCCGGCGGCGAGCGTGCGGGTGCTGGCCAACCACGCGGCGTCGCTGCTGGCCGTGGACCTGCTGCACTCGCGCGACGCCCGGCGGGCGATCTTCCGGGAGCGGGCCCCGCTGCTGCGGGCCGCCGCGCTGGGCGGCCCGGCGGGCGTCGCGCCGACGCTGCCGCCCCCGCCCTGGGAGGTGGTCTGCTACCGGCTCGGCCGGGACGCCGACCCCGCGCCGGGGACCCCGGACGCGCTGGACGCGGCGGCCGACGCCCTGGTGGAGGTGCTCGGCGACACCGGTGCGGCGCAGAGCGCGGGGCTGTGCCCGCTGGACGGGGTGCTGGTGGCGGTGCTGCCCGACACGGGGCGCCCGCACGCCGGGGAGCGGCTGCTCGCCCTGCTCCCGGGGGTGCCCGCGGCCGGGGCGTGCCGGGCGCGGGGGCCGGGCGACCTGGCCTCGGCGGTGTCCCGGGCGCGCGGGGCGGTGCCGCCGCACGGGTACCGGCACGTGGACGAGGCGGACGCCTGGGCGATCCTGCGGTCGGCGGTCCCCGAGAGCGGGTCCCGGGCGTTCACCGAGGCCGTGCTGGGGCCGCTGCTGGAGCACGACGCGCGCAACGGCACGGAGCTGGCGCACACCCTGCGGCACCACCTGGACGGCGGCGGCCACGTGGAGGGCACGGCCCGGGACCTGGGCGTGCACCGCAACACGCTGCGGGCGCGGCTGCGCACCGCGGAGCGGGTGCTGGGCCGGTCGCTGTCCGATCCGCGCGCCCGCCTGGAGCTGTGGACGGCGCTGAGCCTGCACCCCCTGCGCTGCACCGACGGCACCTGGCACGACTGAGCAGCGCCGGTGTCCGTCCGCCGGGGCGCCCCCGTGCCCCGGCGGACGGACCGCGGCGCCCCGGGGGTGCCGGGACGGGGCCCGCCGGAGCGCTCGCCGGCGGGCGGCGCGCCGCCGTCGGCCGTGTCCGCGCACACCCGGGGCCGTCGGACACCGGCGGTCCTCCCCGCCGCACGTGGGGAGGACCGCCGGAGATCAGGCGGCGACGGTGTAGAGCCGTCCGGAGTGGGCGTCGTTCTCTATCTCGTCCACGAAGGCCACGGCGTAGTCGGCGTCGCTGATCCGGCTGCGCCCGTACTCGTCGGTGAGGACGACGTCGCCGCCGACCCGGTAGCGGCCGGTGCGCTCGCCCTCGCTGACGAGTTCGACGGGCGGGGCCAGGTAGGTCCACCGCAGGTCGAGGCTGATCTGGTACAGGAAGTACGCGCGCTCCAGGGAGCGCGCCAGGTCGCGCAGGGGCCCGCGGGCCATCCTGCTCTGCCAGTAGGTGGCGGTCCGGGACTCGTCGGCGTACAGGTGGCCGGGGCTGCCGGCCACGACGAGCCGGACCGGGGTGCCGGTGAGCAGCGAGATCAGGTGGCGGTCGACTTCCAGGTGGTCGCGTTCGCGGCCCACCTGGGCCTGGTGGGCGTTGACCAGCACGTCCAGGCCGTCGAGATCGCCGTAGCCGATCTCCATGGGGTCGCGGCCCATCGCGCACACGTCGTGCCCTCGCTGGCGGGCCTCGGCCGCGATGAGCGCTCCGATGCCCGTGGTCGCGCCGATGACACCGATCCGCATGGGAGTGGCGTTGTCTTGCATGGCGGGTCCTTAGGGACAGGTGCTTGAACTGGTGCGGGGCCGTCGAACCGGAAGCGGGACGGTCCCCCACCAAAGAGAGTGAAGTGACGGAGAGGTCTCCGCCACACATCACAAACGTACCGGAGAGGTCTCCGCCAGACAATCCCCGAATCCTGTGACGCACCCCGCAGCCCCCGCCGAAAACGCTGCCTGAACTGGGATGACAAGAAATCGAAAAGTCGGCTAACCTATGACGGAGAGATCTCCGCCAACGAAGGACCACGACCGTGTCTACCAAGCGCGTCGAGCAACTGCACGCCCAAGGCGTCCGCACGCGCGCCCACCTGCTGGAGACCGCCCGCGAGGCGTTCGCCGGCTGTAGTGACGCCTCCCTCAACTCCATCGCCAAGAAGGCCGGAGTGGGCATCGGTACGCTGTACCGCCACTTCCCCACCCGCGAGGACCTGATCTTCGAGCTGTACCGCGCCGAGGTGCAGCAGATGGCGCAGGCCGCCGACGACCTGCTCGACGAGCACCCGCCGCTGGACGCCTTCCGGCTGTGGCTCACCAGGTTCGCGCGCTACGCCATGACCAAGGCCGGACTCATCGGCGCCCTCCAGAGCGCCACCAGCCGCGGACGCTTCGCCCAGGAGGCCCGCGGGCCGCTGACCGCCGCGCTGGGACGCCTGCTGGAGGCCAACCGCGCCGCCGGGACCCTGCGCGCGGACCTCACCCCCGACGACGTGCTGCTGGCCATCGCCGGGCTGTACCAGCTCGACCCCGCCGAGGACTGGGAGCCGCGCGCCAAGCGCATCCTCGAACTCGTCTGCCTGGGGCTGTGCCGCCGGGACGGGGCCCGCGCCGTGGGGGCCGGGGGCGCCGCCGGGGCGGTCTGACCGGGGCACCGGCCGGACTCCGCCCCGAGCGGGACCGGGCCTTCGCCCGCGCACCCGGGCGCCGCTCCCGCCGTGCGGGTCCGGGCCCGCCGCCGCACCCGCCGGGTCAGGGCAGGATCGAGTCCACGTAGCCGCCGTCCACCCGCAGCGCGCCGCCGGTGGTGGCCGAGGCCAGCGGCGAGGCCAGGTAGACGACCATGTTCGCGATCTCCTCGGGCTCGATGAGCCGCTGGATCAGGGACATCGGGCGGTGCTCGCGCATGAACACGCGCTGCGCCTCCTCCCAGGGCAGGTCCCGGTCCACCAGCTCGTAGACGAAGTCCTCGACCCCGCCGGTGTGCGTGGGCCCGGCGATGACGGAGTTGACGGTGACGCCGGTCCCGGCGGCCTCCTTGGCGAAGCCGCGGGTGACCGAGAGCAGCGCGGTCTTGGTCATGCCGTAGTGGATCATCTCCGCGGGGACCACCACCGCCGAGTCGCTGGCGATGTTGAGGACGCGGCCCCAGGAGCCGACGGTCATGCCGGGCAGGTAGGCGCGGGTGGTGCGCACGGCGGTCAGGACGTTGACCTCGAAGTAGCGGCGCCACTCCTCGTCGGTGATCTCCAGGGCGGGGCGGGCCCCGAAGACGCCCAGGTTGTTGACCAGGACGTCGACCGCGGGGACGGCCTCCAGGACGCGGGCCAGGCCGTCGTCGCCGGTCAGGTCGCCGGGGGCCGCGACGAGGTCGGCACCGGGGTGGTCGGCGGCGATGCGCTCCCGGGCCCGGTCCACGGACTCGGCGGTGCGGCCGTTGACCGCGACCCGCGCCCCCGCGCGGGCCAGGCCGGTCGCGATGGCCGCGCCGATGCCCTGGGTGGAGCCGGTGACCAGGGCCGTCTTCCCGGAGAGGTCGATGTGCACGGTGCGCCCTTCGTCGGAGTCCAGTGGGGACGAAGGTAGTTGCACACGCGCACTAAATGCAACCACACCGAAACGGGTGTCGCCCCTCCGGACGGTGCCGGGGCGGTGTCAGGCCCGGACGGCCGCGACCGCCTCGTCCCAGAGGTCTTCGAGGGAGGCCCCGCCGTCCAGCCGCAGCCAGGTCTCGGTGGCCACGTCCAGGCAGGTGAGCGCGGTGGCGATGACAGCGGCGGCCCGGTGCTCGGCCCTCACCCCGTCGAACCCGCGCTCCTCGCGCAGGCGCCGGGCCAGCTCGGGGACGAGGATCTCCTGCCAGGAGAGGTGCTTCTCCAGGCTGCGCGTGCGCAGGGAGGGGGCCCGGTGCATCATCCGGGCGATGCCCAGGTCCGCGGCGGGGTCGACGGGGCCCTCGTCGCGCAGCGCCAGCAGGGCCGCGCGCACCGCCGCCCAGGGCTCCTCGCCCGGCGGACGGGCGGCCAGCGCGGCGCCGATGCGGTGGCCCCGGTCGACCATGTCGCCCAGGACCACGTCCTCCTTGGTCGCGAAGTAGCGGAAGAAGGAGCGGCGGGAGATGCCGGCGGCCTCGGCGATCTGGTCGATGGTCGTCTCCTCGAAGCCGTGCTCCAGGAAGAGGGCCATCCCGACCTCGGCGATCTCGCGGTGGACCGCGCGGCGCGTGCGCTCCCGCAGGCCGGGGGTCGGTTCTCCAGTGCTCACCCGGCCAGCCTACCCGTTCGGCATTCAGGCGCGATGTTGACACTTGGTGCCATGTGTGGCGTAGAGTGCTGCCATGACGATAGACCACGCCTCCCAGACCGCCCTCATCACCGGCGCCAGCTCCGGCATCGGCGCCGCCCTGGCCCGCGCGCTCGCCGCGCGCGGCAGCGGCCTGGTGCTCGTCGCCCGCCGCGCCGAGCGTCTGGAATCCCTGGCCGCCGAACTGCGCGGGGCCCACGGCGTCCGCGTGGAGACCGTCTCCGCCGACCTGGCCCGGCCCGGGGCGGGCCGGGCGCTGGCCGCGGAGGTGGACCGGCGGGGCATCCGCGTGACGGCCCTGGTCAACAACGCCGGGATCGGCGCGGACGGGCCGTTCGCCGACCAGGACCCCGAGGAGATGGAGGCGCTGCTCGCCCTCAACGTGACCGCGCTGGTGGACGTCTCGCGGGCGTTCGTCGGACGGCTGGACGAGGGCGGCTACCTGGTCAACATCGCGAGCATGGCCGCGTACCAGCCGATCCCGGGGATGGCGGTGTACGCGGCGAGCAAGGCGTTCGTGCTGAGCTTCACCGAGGCGCTGTGGTGGGAGACGCGCGGGCAGGGGCCGCGCACGCTCGTCTTCTCGCCGGGGCTGACCCGGACGGAGTTCTTCGACGGGATCGGCACGGAGGGGTACCCGGCGGACTTCCGGACGCCCGACCAGGTCGCCGCGGCGCTCGTGCGCGTGCTGGACCGCCGCCGGTCGGTGCCCGGTGCGTTCGGGCGGGCGGCGGACGCGGTCGGCGCGACCCTGTCACGGGTGCTCGGGCGACGGGCCGCCGTGCTGGTGACGGCGCGGGTGGCCGGGTCGGCGGGGCTGATGCGCAAGGTGCGCCCGGCGGGGGTGTGAGGCCGGGGGCGGGCGGTCAGACGCGGACGTTCGGGTCGGCGCCGGTGTCGCGGACGGCGCGGATGCGGCCGAGCCACTCCGTGCCCATGCGGAGCCCGTCGGGGAAGAGGTCGTCCCGGTCCCAGCGCCAGGCGGTGACCAGGGCCAGCACGAGGAGGCCGCACTCGCGCAGCAGGGCCGGGTCGGCGCCGGGGTAGTGGGCGGCGACCTCGGCGGGGGCGTGGGCGAGGTCGAACTCGACGGGGCCGCGGCAGCAGGTCTCGAAGTCGATGAACAGCGGACCGCGGTCGGTGTCGAGCACGTTGCCGGGGTGCGGCTCCCCGTGCAGCGCCTGCTCGGGGGCGCCGTGCTCCAGGATCGTCCGCCGCTGGGACCGCAGGGTGTCGGCGAGCAGCTCGCGGTCGGCGTCGGCCAGGGCCGGGGTCCGGTCGCGGTCGGCCACCAGCCGCTGCGCCTGCCCGATACGGTCGGCGAAGTGCGGCATCGGGACGTCCAGGCCGCGCATGCCGGCGTGCAGGCGGCGGAGCGCGTCGGCGTGGTCGGCGGGGCCGGGGTGCCCGGAGGCGGGGGCCGTGTAGTGGGTCCAGAGCGTGACCTCGAAACCGTCGCGCTCGTGGACGCGGGGCCCGGACCGGGGGTCGAGGGCGGCCACGGGCGCGCCAGCGGCGGCGAGGCGGTGGGCGATGTCGACCTCGAACCGGGCCACCCCGTGCCCGAGGGGCCCGACCCGGGCCATGACGTCGCAGGGCAGCAGGCGCAGGGCGAGCTTGTTGGAGTCGTGGAGCACGACCGCGTCGTCGGCCGCCAGGCCGAGGGAGGCCGCGATCGCGGTGGCGGCGGCGATCGCATGACGCCTTTCGGACTCCCGCATGGCCACCCGGCCCCTTTCCCCGGCAGGCCGCCGAAGGTCACCGGCGGCACCCGCGCACCGTACCAAGGGACGGTTCCGGCCGCCCGCGATTTTTCGGCCGCCCGGGAGGGCATCCCCGCGTGCGCGGGGAGACAGGTGACTGCCCGGCGTGAGGGGGAGGTGTCGCCGGGACCATCCCCGCACGCGCGGGGAGCAGCCCCACGCCCGTGCATTCCTCGGGCCATTGCCGGGACCATCCCCGCATGCGCGGGGAGCAGGCGGCCTCGTCCGTGCTCAGCAGTGCAGTGGCGGGACCATCCCCGCGTGCGCGGGGAGCAGCCCGTGGTGGCCGCTGACGGGGTGCGGATCATGGGACCATCCCCGCGTGCGCGGGGAGCAGGGCACCGCAGCCGACAAGGTCGTCGACGCCGTGGGACCATCCCCGCGTGCGCGGGGAGCAGAGCTTGTGGAAGCGCGCCGCCAACAGGACCGAGGGACCATCCCCGCGTGCGCGGGGAGCAGAGTAAATGACCTGGGCGAACACACCCGGGGACCCGGCGGTTTTCAACGTTTCCGAGAAACAGACAGAACACCCACCCGGCCCCGGGGCGGGCTCAGCCCTGGGACGGGGGCAGGCGGTCCGCGGGGAAGCCACCGGTGGCGATCGGGCCCCAGCGCTTCGGGGTCACCCGGACGAGCGCCTTCCCCTGGCGGCGCATCGCCTCCCGGTACTCCTCCCAGTCCGGGTGCTCGCCCGCGATCACCCGGAAGTACTCCACCAGCGGCTCCACGGCGTCCTCGCCGTCGACGACCTCGGCCTCCCCGTCCACCTGCACCCACGCGCCGCCGAAGTCGTCGGACAGCACCACCACGCTCACCTGCGGATCGCGCGCGGCGTTGCGGGCCTTGGCCCGCTCCGGGTACGTGGAGACGACGATCCGCCCCTGGGCGTCCACGCCGCAGGTCACCGGCGAGGCCTGCGGCCCGCCGCCGCCCCTGCGCGTGATGAGCAGCGCGTTGTGCCGGGGCCGGACGAACTCCAGCAGTCCGTCCAGGTCCACGGTGGTGTTGGTCGCGATCGAAGGACTCATGGGCCTCTTTCTTCAGCGGGAACCGGCCCAGACTATCCCCGCGCCCGCCCGCGCCCAAGGGCTCCGCACCCCTCCCCCGGCCGCCGGGCGTGTCCTAGAGTCGGAGCGTGCTTCCCGTCGTCTGGCTCCTGGGCGCCTCCGGGGTGGGCAAGTCCACCGTCGGCCACCGGCTGCTGTCCGCGGCGGCCGGCGCCGGGGTGGGCGCCGCGTTCGCGGACACCGACCAGCTGCGCCTCGCCTCCGGGATGGCGGCCTCGGAGACGGAGCTGATCGCCGCCGCCCTCCCCGCGCTGAGCCGCGGGTACCGCGCGCACGGCGCGCGGGTCCTGGTGGTCGCCGGGCAGGCCGACGACCCCGGCCACCTGGAGCGGCTGCTGCCCGGCGTCCCCCGTGAGCGGGTGCTCGCCGTCCACCTGCACGCGGACCCGGACACGGTCCGTACGCGGGTGCGGCGGCGCGGGTGGCGCGTCGACCTCGCCGATGCCGCCGCGGACCGCGCCGCCCGGCTCGACGCCGGCTTCGCCGACCTGCGGCTGGACACCGCGGGCCGCTCCCCCGCCGACCTCGCCGCGCGGGTGGCCGCCGCCCTCCCCGCCCACCTGGAGGGCACGGCCGCCGACCCCGGGGACGACGGCCCACCTGCCCCCGCGACGGCCCCCCGGCGCGCCGTCGTACTCACCGGCCCGGGCGGGGTGGGCCTGTCCACCGCGGGGTTCGGGGCCTTCTCCCGGATCGCGCGCACCGGCGAGCCCGTCGGCTACCTCGACGCGCACCAGCTGGGGTTCCTCGGAACCCGCTCCCGCGAAGACCGCCTCGCCCCGATGCGCGCCGCCCACACGCGGGCCGTCGCGGCGGTGCTGGCGCGGGGCGGTGCGCGGACCGTGGTGGCCGGCGGCGACCCGCTCACGGTCCGGTCGCTCCTGGACGCGTGGCGGCCCGGGGCGGTCACGGTGTTCTGGCTGCACGCCCCGCCGGCGGACCTGGCCGGGCGCATCACCCGGCGGGCGCGCGGGGAGGGGCCCGCGATCCCGGGCGACCACCGGGCGGGCCTGGCCGGCAGCGCGCTGGCCGCGGCGGTCGAGGCCGCCGTCCTGGAGAGCGGGCGCGCCGGGCTCCGCCCCCGCAACGCGCAGGTCCTCGACACCGGCGGCATGGACGCGGAGCAGGTGGCCGACGTCCTCGCGGCGGCCCTGCCCCGCCTGTAGGGCCCGGAACCCGTCACACGCGGCCGGGCGCGGACCGGTGGCGCCTTCCGGCCCGCCCCGTGTCAGGGCCGGCCCGCGGACGCGGGCGGTACGGCCGTCCCCGGGGCGGCGGGAGGACGGGCCGCCCCACCGCGCCCGCCGGCGCCGGCCGCACGATCGCGGGCGCGCCGGCCGGGGCGGGGGCGCCGGGCGCCCCCGCCGCCGCGTCAGCGGTTGCCGGACAGGACCGCGACCAGGTCGGCGGCGGTCGGCGAGGCGTCCAGCAGCGCCCCCACGTGCTCCTTCGTCCCGCGGAGCGGCTCCAGGGTCGGCACCCGCTGGAGCGAGTCGTAGCCCGGCAGGTCGAAGATCACCGAGTCCCACGACGCCGCCGCCACCGAGTCCGCGTACTTGGCCAGGCACCGCCCGCGGAAGTACGCCCGGGTGTCCTCCGGCGGCTCGGTCACCGCGCGCTGCACCCGGGGCTCCTCCAGCAGCCGCCGGATCCGCCCGCGCGCCACCAGGCGGTTGTAGATCCCCTTGTCGGGGCGCACGTCCGAGTACTGCAGGTCCACCAGCTGGAGCCGCGGGTGCGACCAGTCCAGCCCGTCCCGGGAGCGGTACCCCTCCAGGACCTTCAGCTTGGCCACCCAGTCCAGCTCCTCGGCCAGGTCCATCGGGTCGCCGCCCAGCCGGGTGAGCACCGACTCCCACCGGTCCAGCACGTCCGCGGTGTCGGGGTCCACGTCCGTCCCGTACCGGTCCTCCACGTACTTGCGCGCCTGGTCCAGGTACTCGCCCTGGAGCTCCAGGGCGGTCATCCGGCGACCGTCGCGCAGCTTCACCCGGTGGGCGAGCGCCGGGTCGTGGGACACCGCCCGCAGGTCGGCCACCGGGGTCTCCAGCGACAGGTCCACGCTGATGAACCCGTCCTCGATCATCGACAGCACCAGGGACGTCGTCCCCAGCTTGAGGTAGGTGGAGATCTCGCTCAGGTTGGCGTCGCCGACGATCACGTGCAGCCGCCGGTACTTGTCCGGGTCGGCGTGGGGTTCGTCCCGCGTGTTGATGATGGGACGCTTCAGGGTGGTCTCCAGCCCCACCTCCACCTCGAAGAAGTCGGCCCGCTGGGAGAGCTGGAAGCCCGTCCCCTGCCCGTCGGCGCCGATGCCGACCTTGCCCGCGCCCACCACCACCTGGCGGGAGACGAAGAACGGGACGAGGTGGCGGACGATGTCGCCGAACGGCGTCGACCGCTTCATCAGGTAGTTCTCGTGGCAGCCGTAGGAGGCGCCCTTGTTGTCGGTGTTGTTCTTGTACAGCTGGATGGGCTCGATGCCGGGCGTGGCCCCGGCCCGGGCCGCGGCGTCGGCCATCACCCGCTCACCCGCCTTGTCCCACAGCACCGCGTCGAGGGGGTTGGTGACCTCCGGCGCCGAGTACTCCGGGTGGGCGTGGTCCACGTACAGCCGCGCCCCGTTGGTGAGGATGACGTTGGCCAGCCCCAGGTCCTCGTCCGTGAGCTGCGTGGGGTCCGCCACCTCCCGTGCCAGGTCGAAGCCGCGCGCGTCGCGCAGCGGGTTCTCCTCCTCGAAGTCCCACCGTGCCCGTCGCGCCCGGGCCGCCGAGGCGGCAAGGTAGGCGTTGACCACCTGGGTTGAGGTGACCATCGCGTTGGCCCCGGGGTTGCCCGGCACGGAGATCCCGTACTCGGTCTCGATACCCATAATCCGCCGCACACTCATGCTGAGAGATTATCCACCGGGGAGCGGTCTTGAACGCTTCCGCGTCGATTGTGGCCCAAGCGCCGTCTTGACGGGAGTTCCGGGCGCCCCGGCGCGCCGTTGTCATCGCAGGTGGGACGGGCTTTCCCGGAGTCGGCAAAATCCTTTCGCCCTATTTTGTCGGAATGTCGGCGATTCGTCGGACCGGGCCCTTGGCGCCGATACCCGTCCGGTCCGGCCCCGCACCGTTCCCGCGCCCCCGGGCGGGCCGGGACGGGGCCGGACCGCCGCGCCTCACCAGTCGTGGACCGTGCCGTCCAGGCGCCGGTTCACCGGGAGGTAGCGGGGCTCGTAGGGGAACCGGGCCGCCGCCTCCTCGTCGAACTCCACCCCCAGCCCGGGCGCGTCCCCGGGGTGCATGTACCCGTCGGCGAACGTGTAGCCGGTGCGGAACACCTCGCCCACCGGGCCGGTGTGGCCCATGTTCTCCTGGATGCCGAAGTTGGGGATCGTCAGGTCCACGTGCAGCGCGGCGGCCATCGCGATCGGCGACAGGTCCCCGGCCCCGTGCGAGCCCGACTTGACCCCGTACAGCTCCGCCAGGGAGAACACGCGGCGCAGGTGGGTGATGCCGCCGGTGTGCGAGACCGAGGTGCGGATGTAGTCGATGAGCCGCTCGGTGATGAGCTGCTGGCAGTCCCAGATGGAGTTGAACACCTCGCCCACGGCCAGCGGCGTGGTGGTGTGCTGCCGGATCAGCCGGAAGGCGGCCTGGTCCTCGGCCGGGGTGGGGTCCTCGATCCAGAACGGCCGGTAGGGCTCCAGCGCGGCGCCCAGGCGCCCGGCCTCGACGGGGGTGAGCCGGTGGTGGACGTCGTGCAGCACGTGGACCCCGTAGCCGAACTCCTCGCGGATGCGGGCCATGACGGTGGGCACGAAGTCCAGGTAGAGGGGGGTCTCCCACAGGTTCTCCTGCGGCAGGGCGGCGTCGGCCGGCTCGTAGACGGCGCCGCCGGAGATCCCGTAGTTGGCCTCCAGGCCGGGAACGGCCGCCTGGACCCGGACGGCCCGGTAGCCCAGGTCGAGGTGGCGCTGGAAGTCCGCGGACAGCTCGTCCAGGGTCGTGCCGCTGGCGTGCCCGTAGACCAGGACGCCGTCCCGGGCGGGGCCGCCGAGCAGCTGGTGGACGGGCATGCCCGCGGCCTTGCCCTTGATGTCCCACAGGGCGACGTCGACGGCGGCGATGGCGGCCATGGTCACCGGGCCGCGCCGCCAGTAGGCGCCCTTGTAGAGGTAGTGCCAGGTGTCCTCGATCCTGCGGGCGTCGCGGCCGATGAGCAGGGGGCACACGTGGTCGCTCAGGTAGGAGGCGACGGACAGCTCGCGGCCGTTGAGCGTGGCGTCCCCGACGCCGGTGAGTCCGTCCTCGGTCTCGATGACCAGGGTGACGTAGTTGCGGCCGGGCGACGAGACGATGACGCGGGCGTCGGTGATCCTCACGGGGGGCCTTTCCGTTGCCGGGGGTTCGGGGCGGCGGGGGTCGCCCCTGGGCCTCGCAGCATACTTGTATGCAAGCTGGGCTGCCAGCCCCCGGCGCCGCCCGGGCCTCAGGTGAAGTAGCCCGGGTGGGCCCCCCGCACCCGGTCCACCGTCGCCAGGATCAGCCGCAGGTGCCCGGTCAGCACCGCGTCCCCGCCCTCGGCGTCCCCCGCGGCCAGGGCCTCCACCAGGGCCCGGTGCTCCCCCACCAGCACGTCGAACCCGGTGGTGTCGGGCAGGGCGAGCCTGCGCACCCGGTCCATCTGCGGCCGCGCCCGGCGCGCCACCCGGCCCGCGCCCGGGTGCCCCGCGGCGTCGAAGAACAGCTGGTGCAGGCGCTGGTCCAGGTCGAAGAACCCCTCGATGTCCCCGCGGTCGCGGGCCCGCTCCTGCTCCCGCAGGTTCTCCCGCATCGCCTCCAGGTCCCGCGGCCCGGCCCCGCGCACGGCGTCCCGGAACGCGGCGCGCTCCAGGGCCTCGCGGACGAACTGGGCGTCGGCCAGCCCCTGCCGGTCGATGCGGGCCACGAACGTGCCCTGCTGGGGGAACACGTCCACCAGCCCCTCCTCCGCCAGGCGGTACAGGGCGTCGCGCACGGGCGTGCGGCTCACCCCCAGCCTGGCCGCCAGCTCGTTCTCCGACAGGCGGCGGGCAGGCTCCAGGCGCACGCTCACGATGGCCTCGTAGAGCCAGTCGTACACCTGGGCGGACAGGCCCCGGGAGTGCCTCTTGAACACGGGGGCGGCGTCCGGGGGCGGTTCGGCGGCGGTCATACCCGGCATGCTGCCACATCCCCGCGGGGCCCCGGCGCCCGCGGAGCCGGGCCCCGGGCCCGCGGACACGGAAGGGGGCCGGCCCGCGGGCCGGCCCCTCCACCGCCGATCGCTACAGGTACTGGCCCGTGTTGGCGACCGTGTCGATGCTCCGCCCGGAGTCCGCGCCCTTCTTGCCGGTCACGAGGGTCCGGATGTAGACGATGCGCTCGCCCTTCTTTCCGGAGATCCGCGCCCAGTCGTCGGGGTTGGTGGTGTTGGGCAGGTCCTCGTTCTCGCTGAACTCGTCGACGCACGCCTGGAGCAGGTGCGCGACCCGGATCCCCTTGGAGTCGTGGTCGATGAAGTCCTTGATGGCCATCTTCTTGGCCCGCGAGACGATGTTCTCGATCATGGCGCCGGAGTTGAAGTCCTTGAAGTACAGGACCTCCTTGTCACCGTTGGCGTAGGTGACCTCCAGGAACCGGTTCTCCTCGCCCTCGGTGTACATCCGCTCCACGACCGTCTGGATCATGGCGTCCACCGTGGCCCGGGTCGAGCCGCCGTGCTCGGCCGTGTCCTCCCCGTGCAGCGGGAGGTCCTCGGTGATGTACTTGGCGAAGATGTCCCGGGCCGCCTCGGCGTCGGGCCGCTCGATCTTGATCTTGACGTCCAGGCGGCCGGGCCGCAGGATCGCCGGGTCGATCATGTCCTCGCGGTTGGAGGCGCCGATGACGATGACGTTCTCCAGGCCCTCGACACCGTCGATCTCGCTGAGCAGCTGCGGGACGATCGTGTTCTCCACGTCGGAGGACACGCCCGAGCCGCGGGTGCGGAAGATCGAGTCCATCTCGTCGAAGAACACGATGACCGGGGTGCCCTCGGACGCCTTCTCCCGCGCGCGCTGGAAGACCAGGCGGATGTGCCGCTCGGTCTCGCCCACGTACTTGTTGAGCAGCTCCGGGCCCTTGATGTTGAGGAAGAAGCTCTTGCCGACGTCGCGGCCGGTGCGCTCGGCGACCTGTTTGGCCAGCGAGTTGGCGACCGCCTTGGCGATGAGCGTCTTTCCGCAGCCGGGCGGGCCGTACAGCAGCACGCCCTTGGGGGCGCGCAGCTTGTGCTCGCGGAACAGGTCCTTGTGCAGGTAGGGCAGCTCGACCGCGTCGCGGATGAGCTCGATCTGCCCGGACAGGCCGCCGATGTCGGTGTAGGCGATGTCGGGGACCTCTTCGAGGATCAGCTCCTCGACCTCGGACTTGGGGATGCGCTCGTACACGTACCCCGAGCGCGGCTCCAGCAGCAGGGAGTCGCCCGGCCGGATCGGCTCGTCGCGCAGCGGGTCCGCCAGGCGGACGATGCGCTCCTCGTCGTGGTGGGAGATCACGAGGGCGCGCTCGCCGTCCTCCAGGATCTCTTTGAGCATCACGACCTCGCCGACCGTCTCGAAGGACTCCACCTCGACGACGTTGAAGGCCTCGTTGAGCATGACCTCCTGGCCCGGGCGCAGCGCGTCCAGGTCCACCGAGGGGCTCACGTTGACCCGCATCTTGCGGCCGTTGGTGAAGATCTCGACGGTCTCGTCCTCGCGCCCGCCCAGGAAGACGCCGAAGCCGGAGGGCGGTTGCGCCAGCCGGTCGACCTCCTCCTTGAGCGCCACGATCTGCTCTCGGGCCTCCTTGAGCGTGGAGACCAGCCGTTCGTTCTGTCCGTTGGACGCCGCGAGGTTGGCCTGGGCCTCCCTGAGCCGCTCCTCCAGCAGGCGCACATGTCGGGGCGAGTCGGCGAGCTTGCGCCGGACCACGCTGAGTTCCTTTTCCATGTAGGAGACCTGGGCCGTGAGTTCAGCGACTTCACGGTCCCGGTCGCTCTGACGCTCGTCTTCGCGCTCGGCCACGTCCGCCACCTCCCTTTGAGAAGGACGACTACTCGGGAGCGTACCTACCCCTGCCCCATTCCTAACCTCCCAGCTTCGAGGAGTGTCGTAGGCCTCATTTCCAGGTCTTGCGTCAGTGCAGGTCACAGTGCTAGAGAGTGACCCGGCGTAATGAGAAAGTAACCTCTCGGGCGGGACCGGGTCACGCTGCGGCGCGGCGGCGCCGCGCACGTCGCCGGGGATGAAACGGACATGTTTACGCCCCGCCGGGTCAGGGCAGGGCGCCCCGACCGCACCCGGTCCCCGCGCGCACGAAGGCCCGCCCGGAAACAGGTTCCGGGCGGGCCTGGGGTGTGCGGGGCCGGGCGCTCGCCGGGGCCCGCGGGGCGGGTCACTCCGCGGCGGCGTCCCCTGCCGCGGCGTCCCGGCCGGGGGTCTCCTGCGCCGGGGCCTCCTGCACGGCGGCCTCCCCGGCCGCCGGGGCGGCGGGGGCCTGCGCCGGGGCCGGCCCGGCGGGGGCGCCCTTGGCGGCACCGCCCGCGGCGGCGCGCGAGGCCTCGTAGTCCTGGCCGTAGGCGCCCTTGGCCGGACGGCGGCGGCGCTCGGGCGCCTCCACCCCGTCGGCCAGGCGGCGGGCCACCACCAGGAACCCGGTGTGCCCGATCATGCGGTGGTCCGGGCGCACGGCCAGGCCCTCCACGTGCCAGGTCCGCAGCATGGTCTCCCACGAGCGCGGCTCGTAGAACCTCTCGTCCTCGCGCAGCTCCTCCACCACGCGCGAGAGCTGGGTCGTGGTGGCCACGTAGCAGCACAGCAGGCCGCCGGGGATGAGGGCCCGGGCGACGGCGTCCAGGCACTCCCACGGGGCCAGCATGTCCAGGAACACCCGGTCCACGTCGGTCTCGTCCAGCTCCTCGACCAGGTCGCCGACGGTCAGCGTCCAGGCGGGGTGCGGGCCGCCGTAGAACCGCTCGACGTTCTTACGGGCGATCTCGGCGAAGTCGGCGCGGCGCTCGTAGGAGTGCACCATGCCCTTCTCGCCCACCGCGCGCAGCAGCCAGTTGGACATGGCGCCGGACCCGGCGCCGGCCTCCACGACGCGGGCGCCGGGGAAGATGTCGGCCTCCACCATCACCTGGGCGGCGTCCTTGGGGTAGACGATGGTCGCCCCGCGCTTCATGGACAGCGTGTAGTCGATGAGCAGGGGGCGCAGCGCCACATAGGCGGTACCGGTGTTGGAGCGCACGACACTGCCCTCGGGCCGGCCGAGGAGGTCGTCGTGCTCGACCTTGCCCTTGTGGGAGTGGAAGGTGCCCCCCTCGTGGAGGGTGATCGTGTGCATGCGACCCTTGGGGTCGGTCAACTGCACGGTGTCACCGTCGGTGAAGGGACCACGGCGGCCATGGATACCGGTCAACGTCGCTCTCGTCTTCCCAGGTTCGGTTCGGTCGGGGCGATCGCCCAGCGTATCGGTCCGCGGACACCACCCGTGCACGTGCGCGGAGCCGCGAAGGGCGGCGGACGCCCGGCGCGGGCCGCCGCGGGCGGGCGCGCCGACACGCTCCCCCGGCACGGGCCGTGTGTGCGAAGCCCCGCCGGGCCGGGCAGTATCAGCCCAGCGGGCCGACCGCCCGCCCAAGCACGGACACGGAGACGAGGACCCATGTCAGAGCCGACCACCGGCCTGGGGATCGACATCGGCGGCAGCGGCATCAAGGGGGCCCCGGTCGACCTGACGACCGGGGAGTTCCTCAAGGACCGCCTCAAGGTCCCCACCCCCCACCACGCCGGCCCCGAGCAGGTCGCCGAGATCGTCGGGGAGATCGCCGGTCACTTCCCCGAGGCCGCCGACCTGCCCCTGGGCATCACCTTCCCCGGCGTGGTGCAGAACGGGGTGGTGCGCACCGCCGCCAACCTCCACAAGAGCTGGATAGGCACCGACGCGCGGGCGCTGTTCGCACAGGTCACCGGGCGGCCGGTGCGGCTGCTCAACGACGCCGACGCCGCGGCCGTGGCCGAGGCCCGCCACGGGGCCGCCGCGGGGGTGCCGGGCGTGGTGCTCATGACCACCCTGGGCACCGGGATCGGCACGGCGCTGGTGGTGGGCGGGAACCTGGTGCCCAACACCGAGTTCGGCCACCTGGAGATCGACGGCCACGACGCCGAGTCCAAGGCGTCCTCGGGGGCCAAGGAGCGCGAGGGGCTGTCCTACCCGGACTGGGCCCACAAGCGCCTCCAGCGGTACTACCGGGTCGTGGAGGACCTGCTCTGGCCGGACCTGATCGTGGTGGGGGGCGGGGTGAGCCGCAAGTCGGAGAAGTTCCTGCCGCTGCTGGACATCCGCACCCCGATCGTCCCGGCGCAGCTGCGCAACACCGCGGGCATCGTGGGCGCGGCCCTGGCCGCGTACGGCCCGGGCACGGCGGTCCCGGGCGCCTGAGCGGGCGCCGGGCGCGCCGGTCCGGCCCCCGGCGCGTTCGCCGTGCCGGGGGACGGCGTCCCTCCCGGCGCGCTCCCCCGCGCTCCCCCGCGGGCCCGGGCGGGCTGCGGCCCGTGGCGGCGGGCCCGGTCCCCGGGACCCGTGGACCCGGGGACGGCGGCGCAGGCGCGCCCCGGCCGCAAGAGGGAAGAGGCCGGAGCGCACCCCGTCGCGACCGCCCGGGGGCGCGGGGCGGGACCGCCGCGGCCCCGGGGGGCCGTTGCGGCGGTCGCCGCGCCCCGGCCGCGGGGGAGGTGCGGCCGGAGCACGGTCCGGAGGCGGCCCGGCCACGGAGGGAGTGCGGTCGGGACGCTTCCGGCTCCCGCCGGCCCGGGGCTCGAAAGGAGCGGCCCGGAGGCGGGACGGTGGGGCGGGCCCGGTCGGGGCCCGCGCGAAGGGACGGGGTCGTCGGGGCGGTCCGTGCCGCGCCCGTCGGGGGCGGGCGCGGTGGAGCGCGGGGTCAGGTGCGCTCCAGCGCCCCCAGGATCCGGCGGACGGCCTCGGAGGGCCGGGTGGCCGGGGAGAGCGGCACGCCCGCCAGCGGCCGGGGCTCGCCCGGCCACCTCATCCACCACCACAGGTCGCCCCGGTGCGGCCGCAGCAGCGCGTGCTGGGGTCCGGCGTGCACGATGCCGAGCACCCCGTCCTCGCGGGCCTCGACCCCGTGCGAGCGCAGCTCCGCGGCCAGCCCGCGCAACACGTGGTCGACTCCGCCGGGACGGCGCATGTCCGGATCACCCGCCGGTGGGGTGTCGACGCTCACTCAGGCCTCCCCTGGGTCGTCAGCGGCGCTTCCCACTCTGCCCCACCCCCGGGACCGCAAATGCACGCCTATGCGTATCACGCATGAGCCTTCGGTCGACCGCGCGGCGAAACGGCGCCCGCTTTCCGCAGGGGCACCACCGACAGCCGCGAAAACCATGAGAAGTGTTTTATCGCTCTAATGACAACAACCCATCCCACAAGGGACGCAGCGCTCACCTAAGGCGCTTCGAACGGGGTTGTGAGAAGCCACGAAAAACCGTGAACCCGCGCTTTCCCCGGCCCCGTCGGCGCGAACACGGCCACCAACGGCGCCCCGAATCCCTAATCTGAACCCCATGTCCCAACTTCCACCGGACCTGTGGTCCCGGCCGCGCATCGCGGCCGCCCTGGCCACCTGCGACATGGCGACGGTCATCGAGGGGGTGCGCACCGCCCGCGGCTGGTCCCAGGGCGACCTGGCGCGCGCCGTCGCCTACTCCCAGAGCTGGGTCTCCCGGGTCGTCAACGGCCAGCAGTCGCTCACGGTCACCCAGGTCCACGACCTGGCCCGGCGACTGGACATCCCGCTGCACCTGCTGCGCTTCGACGGCACCCTGCAGCCCGACGCCGACGCGGCCCCCGCGGCGCCCGCACCCGAACCCGGGCGCGCCGCCGACACCCCGGCCGCCCTGCTCGACGGCGGACAGCTCTCCGTCGACGCCACCATCGCGCCGGCCCTGCGCTCCATCACCGGCGGCCAGCGCCGCATGGACTCCACCTCGCCCGCCCGGGACCTGCTGCCCAGCGCCGTGGCCCACGTGCACCTGGCGGAGCGGATGCTCCTCAAGGCGCGCGGCACCACCCACCACTCCGCCGTCAGCGCCGCCGCCAGCGAGGCCTCCGGGTTCGCCGCCTGGCTGCACGCCGACCAGGGCGACATGGGGTCGGCCCGCATGCACTACCGCACCGCCGTCATCCGGGCCCGCCAGGCCGGGATGCGGCTGCTCGACGTGTACATGCTCGGCTCCCTGGCCGCCTTCGAGATCGACACCGCCGAGGACCCCGAACTGGGCCTGGGGCTGGTCCAGGAGGCCGAGTACGTCCTGGGCCCCTCCGCCCACCCCACCGCACGCGCCTGGCTGGCCTGCGTGGGGGCGCTGGCCCACGCCGGGATCGGCGACCGCTCCGCGGCGGCCCACGGCATCGGCCGCGCCGAGAAGGAGATCGCCCGCTCGGGCAACACCAACCCGCCCTGGCCGTGGGTGTTCGCCTTCGACCAGGCCAAGGTGGCCGGATACCGGGCGCTGGTGGGGGTGCGCCTGCGCAGCCCCCACGACGCCCGCGACGCCTTCGCCGAGGCCTCGGGCCCCCAGGCCCGGGGCGCCAAGCAGTCCGCCGTCCTCAAGGTCGAGCTGGCCGCGGCGCACGCCGAGGCCGGCGACGTCGACGAGGCGTTCCGCCTGGCGGTGGAGGCGCTGGACACCGGGACCCGGTTCGGGTCGGCCCGGGTCGTGGACCGGGTCCGGTCCTTCAGACGCCGCTACAGAGGCCCCCAGGCGGCCTGTGTCCGAGACCTCGACGACCGCCTCGCCTCCCTCGTGAACGCCGCCCCCTCCTCTGGGTACAAAAGCGGCTAAACGAACAGCAGGGAGGATGACGTGATCCGCATCGGCATCACCGGACATCGCAACCTGGCCCCCGATGTCGGCCGCGCCGTCGCCGCCCTCATCGACTCGCACCTGGAGCCCTACGGCTGCGCCATGGTGGGCCTGTCCTGCCTGGCCGACGGGGCCGACGCCCTGTTCGCCGCCGCGGTCCTCGACGCCGGAGCCCCCCTGGAGGCGGTCGTCCCCGCCCGGGGCTACCGCGACGGGCTCCCCGCCGGGCACCACCGGCTCTACGACCGCCTGCTCTCCCGGGCCGTCCTCGTCCACGCCCTACCCCACGAGGACTCCACGCCCCGGGCCCACCTGGAGGCGGGCCGGTTCCTGGTCGAGCGCTGCGACCGGCTGTTCGCCGTGTGGGACGGCGAACCCGCCCGCGGCCCCGGCGGCACGGCCGACGTCGTCTCCCACGCCCGCTCCCTGCACCGCCCCGTGTCCGTCCTGTGGCCCGAGGGCGCCCGCCGCTGAGAAGGCCCCGGGCCGGACGGTCCCGACGACCGCCCGGCCCGGGGCCCGCGTACCCGGGACACCCTCACCCCCGGCCCGCCATCGCGGCGTTGACGTCGACGGCGCGCAGCACCCCGTGCACCGCCCCGTCGGCGTCCACCACCAGGTACTCCGGCAGCGGGTGCGAGGTCAGGCGCTCCATCATCTCCTCGCCCTCCAGGTCCAGCGCCAGCACCGAATGCGCGGTCAGCGCCCGCGCCACCTCCGCCACCGGCACCCACGCCCGGCGCCCCGGGGTCACCTCCTCCGCCATCCCCGGGTGCACCACCCCCGTCGGCACACCCTCGGAGTCGGTCACCACCACGGCCGTCGCCCCGATCACCCCGGCGCGCCGCTCGGCCTCCGCCAGCGGCGTGTCCGCCGGGACCGCCACCGCGGGCCGCGCCAGCTCCCGGACCCGCAGGCCCGGCACCCGCGCGCGCACCCGGGCCGCCCGCAGCGAATCGGTGGCGCCCATCCACATGAACCCGCCCAGCACCAGCCCCCACACCGTCCCCCACGGGTTGAGGGCGCCGTTCAGCCAGCCCAGCAGCAGCGGCACCGCCACCACCGCCAGCGCCAGCACCCGGCCGCCCCAGGCCGCCGCCACACTGCCCGCCAGCGGCCGGCCGGTCAGCTTCCACACCGCGGCCCGCACCAGCCGCCCGCCGTCCAGCGGCAGCCCCGGCAGCAGGTTGAACACACCCACCAGCAGGTTGGCCACCCACAGCTGGAACAGCAGCTCGCCCACTACCGTGAACGGGTCCGCCAGCAGGAACAGCCCGAACGCCCCCGCCGCGATCAGCAGCGAGAACAGCGGCCCCACGAACGCGATCCAGAACTCCCGCCCCGGCGTGGGCGCCTCCTTCTCGATCTCGGAGACCCCGCCCAGCACGTACAGCACGATCCGGCGCACCGGGAGCCCGTACCGGCGCGCCACCACCGAGTGCGCCAGCTCGTGCACCAGCACCGAGGCGTACAGCAGCAGCGCGAACACGAACGCCATCGCATAGGACAGCGCCGGCCACAGGGCCAGGCGCTCCTGCACGATCCCGCCGTACACCAGGGTGATGAGGACCGCCACCACCCACCACGAGGCCGTCACGTACACGGGGACCCCGAAGGGTCGGCCCAGCAGCAGTCCGCTGGAGCGGTCGCGGGGCGCGGGGCGATCGTTGCCGGTGGTCACGACCCAAGGTTACGGGGCCGCGCCGCACCCGGCCCCCAGGGGTCCCGGCGCGCGGGTGTCGCCTGTCACGGGCTTCTCATAGGCTCGGGGCATGACCACCGCGCTCCTGCCGTCCGCCCTGTCGCCGTCGCGGGCCTCCGACTTCCTCCAGTGCCCGCTGCTCTTCCGGTTCCGCACCATCGACCGGCTCCCGGAGGCCCCGAGCGCGGCGGCCCTGCGCGGAACCCTGGTCCACTCCTGCCTGGAGCGGCTCTACGAGCTGCCGGCCGAGACCCGCACCCCCCGCACCGCCGTCGGCCTGGTGGACCCCCAGTGGACCCGGCTCCGGGACAAGCGCCCCGAGGTCGAGGACCTGTTCGCCGACGACGCCGCCCGCGACGCCTGGCTGGAGTCCGCCCGCGACCTCGTCCGCCGCTACTTCGACCTGGAGAACCCCGCCTCGCTGGAACCCCGCGAGCGCGAGATGCGCATCGAGGTGGAACTGCCCACCGGCCTGCGGCTGCGCGGCTACGTGGACCGGCTCGACGTCACCCCCGACGGGCGCGTCCGCGTCGTCGACTACAAGACCGGCAAGTCCCCCTCGCCCCGCTTCGAGGACAAGGCCAAGTTCCAGATCTTCTTCTACGCGGTGATGCTCTGGCGCGACCTGGGCATCGTCCCCACCCGCCTGCAACTGGTCTACCTGGGCGGGAACGGGGCGATCCGCTGGTACGACCCGACCGAGGACGAACTGCGCGCCGCCGAGGCGGAGATCTCCGACATCTGGTCGCGCATCGAGGCCGCCGGCCGCGCCGGGGTGTGGGAGCCCAAGAAGAGCAGGCTGTGCGACTGGTGCGACCACCGCGCCGTCTGCCCCGCCTTCGGCGGCACCCCGCCGCCGCTGCCCGACGCCCTCCCCCCGGGTGCCTGAGCCCGGGACCGCCCCCGCAGAGCCCGCCGATGCGGCAGAATCGGCCTGTGCCCGTCTCAGTCCTGCTGGTCGACGACCAGCCCCTCGTCCGCGCCGGCTTCCGCATGATCCTGGAGGCCGCCCCCCACCTCTCCGTGGTCGGCGAGGCCTCCGACGGGCGCGAGGCGGTGGAGGCCGCCCGGCGCCTGCTGCCCGACGTCGTCCTGATGGACGTGCGCATGCCCGGCATGGACGGCGTCGAGGCCACCCGGCGCATCGTCGAGCGCTCCCGCTCCCTGGACCAGTCCGTCCGGGTACTGGTGCTCACCACCTTCGACCTCGACGAGTACGCGGTGGGCACCCTGCGGGCGGGCGCCCACGGCTTCCTGCTCAAGGACTCCCCTCCCGAGGAGCTGGTCGCGGCGGTGGAGACCGTCGCCTCCGGCGGCGCGGTCGTCACCCCCCAGGTGCTGGAGCGGCTGCTGGCCCGCTTCGCCCCGCTGCTGCCCGCCGCGGCGGACGCGCAGGACCCCCCGGCCGACCCCCTCACCGAGCGCGAGCGCGAGGTGCTGCGCCTGGTCGCGCGCGGCTGGTCCAACTCCGAGATCGCCGCCCACCTGGTCGTCGGGGAGACGACCGTCAAGTCGCACGTGGGCCGCATCCTCACCAAGCTCGGCCTGCGCGACCGCGTACAGGCCGTGGTGCACGCCTATGAGAACGGGCTGGTGCGGCGCGGGGAGCGCGAGGGGTGAGGCGCCCGGACCCGGCGCGTTCCCCCGCGCCGGCCCGCCCGCCTTGGGAGGATGATCCGGTGATCGAACTCACCGGCATCCGGTCCCCGGACGGGCGAACCCCGCGAGAAGGGGCCGCGTCCCCCTCCGGGGTCGTGAGCACCGAGCGGACCGCCGCGGGGGACGCGGCGGGGAGGGGAGGACGAACATGGAGGACAAGCGGGGAGGCCGCCCGCCGTCGGGTGAGGACCGCATGCTCAGCCGCATGCGCGACTGGCGCGCCCGGCACGAGCGGGACCTGACCCCGGACGAGGAGGACGAGGAGCGCCCGCTCCCCGACGCCAGGGCCATCGACCTGGTCCTGCGGGTCGGCGAGCTGATGCTCGCCAGCGGCGAGGGCACCGAGGCCGTCAGCGAGGCGATGCTGAGCCTCACGGTGGCCTTCAACCTGCCGCGGTCGGAGGTGTCGGTCACCTTCACCACCATCACCCTGTCCACTCACCCGGGCGGAGACCACCCGCCCATCACCGGCGAGCGCGTGGTGCGCCGCCGGTCCCTGGACTACTACCGCGTCAACGAGCTGCACACGCTGGTGCAGCGGTCGGCCCTGGGCCTGATGGAGCTGGAGGACGCCGCCGCCAGGCTGGAGTTCATCCGCCGGGCCCCGACGCCCTACCCCAACTGGGTGATCGTGGTCGGGTTCGGGATGATCGCCGCCAGCGCCGGCGTGATGATGGGCGGCGGCTTCGTCGTGGCCGCGGCGGCGTTCCTGGCCGCGGTGCTGGGCGACCGCACGTCGGTGTTCCTGGCCCGGCGCGGGGTCGCCGAGTTCTACCAGATGGCCGCCGCGGCGGCGGTCGCCGCGACCATCGGCGTGGGCGTGCTGTGGGTCGGCACCCAGATCGACCACCCGTTCCAGGCCGGCGCGATCATCACCGGCAACATCATGGCGCTGCTGCCGGGGCGCCCGCTGGTGGCCAGCCTCCAGGACGGGATCAGCGGCAGCTACGTGTCGTCGGCGGCACGGCTGCTGGAGACCTTCTTCATCCTGGGCGCGATCGTGTCGGGGGTCGGCGCGGTGGCCTACGCGGCGGTGCGGCTGGGCGTGCCCATCGACCTGGACAACCTGCCTTCCGCGGGCACCTCCATGGAGCCGCTGGTCCTGCTCGGCGCGGCCGGGATCGCGATCGCGTTCGCGGTGTCGCTGGCGGTGCCGGCCCGGATGCTGGCGACCATCGGCCTGCTGGGCGTGATGATCTGGGTCATCTACGCGGGCATGCGGGAGCTGTTCGAGGTCCCGCCGGTGGTCGGCGCCGTCGTGGGCGCGGTGGCGGTGGGGGTGGTGGGCCACTGGCTGGCCCGGCGCACGCGCCGGCCGGTGCTGCCCTACCTGGTGCCCTCGATCGCGCCGCTGCTCCCGGGCAGCCTCCTGTACCGCGGGCTGCTCGAATTCACCCAGGGCACCGCGATGACGGGCCTGCTCTCGCTGGTGGAGGCGGTCATGGTGGGCCTGGCCCTGGGCGCCGGGGTGAACCTGGGCGGCGAGCTGGTACGGGCGTTCCAGCGCGGCGGCCTGGCCGGGGCGGGCATGCGCGGCAGGCCGGCGGCGCGCCGGACACGGGGCGGATATTGATCTTCGGCGCGATCCCGGTCAAGGTGATGCGAACCACAGCGGGTTCGCGGGTATCTCACCGGGTGAGAGCGGACGACGACACCGACGCCGTGTTTTCACCGCGAAACGTGACAAGCATGTGATGTCAGCCACTATTCTTGGCGTCAGCTCAACGACGAGCCCTAAAGAAAGGCCGATCCCATGTGCAGCCATCAGCCTCCGTGCCCCTCCTTCGAGGACACCGACCGCGAGGCGGCACGCGTCGTCTCCAGCCATCCGGAACAGGGGTGGAGTCTGCTCTGCAACGGCGTGGTCCTTTTCGACGACACCGGTGAACTGCTGCCCGACGGCGCCGTCGTGGCCCCGCACCGCCCCCGCGTCCCGGCCGCCTGACGCCGGGAACCACCGTCCCCAGCGGTCCCGCCGACGGACCGGACGGCCCCGCCCGGGAGCAGAGCCCCCGGGCGGTGGCACGCGAACCGGGGCGGACCGCCCGCGCGGACCGCGGGTCACAGCCTCCCGGGCCAGTCCTCGGGCAGCGCTCCGGGGTCACCGGTGGCCTCCGCCAGCCGGCGGCGCAGGTCGGCGTGCAGGCCCGGACCCCACACGAGGTCGTCGGGGGTCCGCACCGCCCGGACCAGCGCCCCGCGCAGCTCCTGCGGGCGCACCTCGCCCTCCAGGGCGGGCAGCGCCGCCAGGGCGTGCATCCGGGTCAGCACCGCGAACAGCTCCGCCGCCAGCGCGGGCGCGCTGGCCGTGGCCACGGCCTCCTCCAGGTAGGGCTCCCACCACGCGCCCTCCTCCGCGCCCTCGGCGGCGAATCCGCGCCGCAGCCGGGCACCAACCTCCTCCGCGGTGGCGTCGCCGTGCCCGCGCAGCCCGCCGCGCCACACCCCGGCGGCCCCGTCGGTGTCACCGCGCAGGGCCAGCAGGCCGGCCAGCAGCTCCACGGCGGCGCCGGCGGTCCGCGGCGCGATGGGCTCCTCCCCCTCCCCCGGCGGTTCCGCCACGGCGCCCAGGTCGGCGATGGCGTGCTCCAGGTGGGCGGCGGCCCGCAGCAGGCGCAGTTCGGGGTCCTCGGCCACGGACAGGCCCCGGTCCGCCGCGCTCAGGGCGGCGCCCGGCGCGCCCCGGCCCAGCAGCCGCCCGGACAGGTCGCGGGCGGCGTCGACGACGGTCTCGGCGTGCAGCCGGTCCGGCCGTCCCTCGGGCGGGGCCAGGGCCGCCTCCCAGTGCTCGCGGGCGGCTGCGTCGTCGCCGCGCTCCTCGGCGGCGCGGGCCAGCCCGTGGTGGGCGACGGCGGCGTGCCCGGGACCGCCCAGGCCGAGCAGGCGGCGCCAGAGGTGCTCGGCCTCGCCGGTCTCGCCGTCGCGCTCCAGGGACAGCGCCAGGTGGTGGGCGGCGCGGGGGGCGTACCGGGCGTCCCCGGTGTCCAGGGCCCGGCGGGCCGCGTCGCGGGCGGCGGCGGTGTCGCCGCGTCCGTCCTCGACCACGGCCAGCCCCAGCAGGGCGCGGGCCGACACCCCGGGGGCCGGGTCGGCGGCCACCGCGCGGCGGTAGAGTTCGGCGGCGCGGTCGAGGTGGCCGTGCTCGGCCAGGTCGCGGGCCTGGTCGCACAGTCCGGGGGCCTCCCCCGCCGACGGCGCGGGACCGGCCGGGGCGTCCCCGGGGTCGACGGCCCGCGGCGCCGGGTCGGGGGGGCCGCCGGAGCGCGCGGAGGGGCCTGACGTCGTGGTCATCGCTGTGTCGGGCGTGTGGGCCCGGCCCGCGGGGGCCGGGAGGAACGCCCTCCTCCTTCACGGTGCGGGCGTGGCCGCCGGCTCACCGGGGTCCCTCTGCGCCGGGCGCTCTCCGGTGGGGGGCCGCGCTGTGGGGCGCGGGGTGTCGCCGCAACTCTAACGCGCGCGCGGGGGACGGGAGGAGACGGCGGGTGCCGGTGTCGCCGCGCGGGATGCGTGTGCTCTCCGGGGCGGCCCATGCCCCACCTTTATGTCGTAGATTTCCCTATTGTCCGAATAGGGGCCCCGCCCGTTCCCGGACGGGGCCCCGCGGCCCCTACAGCTCGAACGCCTCCGGCGGCGGGCAGGAGCACACCAGGTTCCGGTCGCCGTAGGCCTGGTCGATACGGCCCACCGGCGGCCAGTACTTGTCGCGGCGCAGCGACGGCACCGGGTACGCGGCGTCCGCGCGGGTGTACCCGTGGGTCCACTCGTCCGCCGTGACCTCCTCCGCGGTGTGCGGGGCGTTGCGCAGCGGGTTGTCCTCGGCGTCCCACTCCCCCGACGCGACCCGGTCGATCTCGGCGCGGATGGCGATCATCGCCTCGACGAACCGCTCCAGCTCCGCCAGGTCCTCGCTCTCGGTCGGCTCCACCATGAGCGTCCCGGCCACCGGGAACGACATCGTCGGTGCGTGGAAGCCGTAGTCCATCAGGCGCTTGGCGACGTCCTCGTTGCTGATGCCGCTGGCCTTCTGGAGCGGGCGGATGTCGATGATGCACTCGTGGGCCACCAGGCCGCCCGCGCCGGTGTAGAGCACCGGGTAGTACGGCTCCAGGCGCTTGGCCAGGTAGTTCGCCGAGAGCACGGCCACCTCGGTGGCGGTGCGCAGCCCCTCGCCGCCCATCATCCGCACGTAGGCCCAGGAGATCGGCAGGATGCCCGCCGAGCCGAACGGCGCCGCCGACACCGGGCCCACGCCCGTGTGCGGCCCCGCCTCGGACTGCCCCGGGTGGTTGGGCAGGAACGCCGCCAGGTGCGAGCGCACCGCGACCGGGCCCACGCCCGGGCCGCCGCCGCCGTGCGGGATGCAGAAGGTCTTGTGCAGGTTCAGGTGGCTGACGTCGGCCCCGAACTCGCCCGGCTTGGCCCAGCCCACGAGCGCGTTCAGGTTGGCGCCGTCGACGTAGACCTGGCCCCCGGCCTTGTGGACCAGGCGGCACACCTCGGTGATGGTGTCCTCGTACACGCCGTGCGTGGACGGGTAGGTCACCATGATCGCGGCCAGCGCGTCCGCGTGCGCGGCGATCTTGGCCCGGAGGTCGTCCAGGTCGATGTTGCCGCCCTCGTCGCAGGCCACCACGGCCACGCGCATGCCCGCCATCACCGCGCTGGCGGCGTTGGTGCCGTGCGCGGAGCTGGGGATCAGGCACACGTCGCGGTGGTCGTCGCCGCGCGAGCGGTGGTAGCCGCGGATGGCCAGCAGGCCCGCGAACTCGCCCTGGGAGCCGGCGTTGGGCTGGAGGGACACCGCGTCGTAGCCGGTGATCTCGGCCAGCCAGGCCTCCAGGTCGCGGATGAGCGCCACCGAGCCCGCCGCCTGGTCCAGCGGGGCCAGCGGGTGCAGGCCCGCGAACTCCGGCCAGGTGACGGCCTCCATCTCGGCGGTGGCGTTGAGCTTCATGGTGCACGAGCCCAGCGGGATCATCGTGCGGTCCAGCGCCAGGTCGCGGTCGGACAGCCTGCGCATGTAGCGCAGCAGCGAGGTCTCGCTGCGGTGGGTGTTGAACACCGGGTGGTCGAGGTAGTCCACCCCGCGCGCCAGGTCCCCGGGCACGCGGTCGGCGTCCTCGTCCACGGACACCGCGGTCCGGGCGGCGCCGCGCCCGCCCTCGCCGAAGGCGTCGGCCAGCGCGGTCAGGTCCGCGGCGGTCGTGGTCTCGTCCAGGCTGACCCCGACGGTGGACGCGTCGGCGCGCAGCAGGTTGAACCCGGCGGCCAGGGCGTCCTCCAGGACCCGGTCGGCGCTGGGCACCCGCACCCGCAGGGTGTCGAAGTAGGAGTCGTGGACGATCTCGAAGCCGCGCTCGGCCAGGGCGCCGGCCAGGGCCGCGGTGCGGGTGTGCACCTGGCGGGCGATCGCGCGCAGCCCGTGCGGGCCGTGGTAGACGGCGTACATGCCGGCCATGACGGCGAGCAGCACCTGCGCGGTGCAGATGTTGCTGGTGGCCTTCTCCCGGCGGATGTGCTGCTCGCGGGTCTGCAGCGCCAGCCGGTAGGCGGGGCGGCCCGCGGCGTCCACCGAGACGCCCACGAGGCGGCCCGGGA
>NZ_FQZK01000026.1 GCF_900141985.1 Nocardiopsis flavescens
GGCGGGCCGGTGCGTTGGGCGCGCGTCCGCGGTGGTGGGGGTGTGTTCCGGGGCTGGGTCGAGCGAGGCGATCCCAGCCCGGCCGCCTGGATCGGGAGGAATGCCCCCTGCAAGGGACCAGGCGCGCGACAAGCGGCCCGTACGTAGAGCCCACCCATGCCCTCCTCAACGCAATGGGGGGTTGAGCGTGCGCTGTCTTGGGGCCCCGGGCACAGCCCGTGGGCATTGATCGGCACCCCGACTCCAGGGGGTTTCGGGAGGGCGTACTCGGCTCCGCGGACCCATGGGGGTGAAGGCCGCGCGCACCTGACCCGCCGCGCTACCGGGGGTTGTCCACCCGCCTAGAGCCCCCGACCCCGGCCGGAGGGTGTCGCGCCGCCTCGGGCCACAGCGGGTGAAGGCCGCACGTACCTGCCGGCCCCGCCACAGGGGGTCGTCCACCCTCTTGGTGCCCCCAGCCCCAGCCGGAGGGCGTCGCTCCCACGCGAAGCGCAGGGGGTGAAGGCCGCACATACACACGACCTCAGCCGCTGGGGTGAACAAGCGCCACTCCCCCGCCCCCTGCAAGCCGCGGACGTCCTCGGCCCTCGGCCCTGCTTCCGTCGACGTTTCACGTGAAACATCGAACCCGCGAGCGGACTTGTCGACACCTTGATCTGTATCTCTAACGACAGCAGATGCGGTTCTTCCATCCGGGGAGAAGCCGGGAGATCGCCCCACCCGCCCTGAGCGGGGAAGTACCGGGTAGCAGGTGTGCACAGGCTCCACCCCCTGGAAACCGGTCGCGGTTCTCCTTCCCATCCCCCGGTGGCCGGGCGGGGAAGGTCCGCGCGGCCTTACCCCCCGCGACCTTCGGTGGGAACGACGCCTTCCGGCTTGGGCTGAGCATTCCAGGCGGGTGGACGCCCCCCGGTGGCGCGGCCGACAGATAAGCGCGGCCTGCACCCCGGAGCCGAGGTGGGAGCGACACCCTCCCGCTGCGGCTGAGCATTCCAGGCGGGTGGACGACCCCCGGTGGCGCGGCCGACAGATAAGCGCGGCCTGCACCCCCATGGGTCCGCGGAGGGAGGTACGCCCTACCGAAACCCCCTGGAGCCGGGGTGCCGATCAATGTTCACCGGCTGTGCCCGGGGGCCCAGAGACAGCGCACGCTTCACCCCCTACGGCGTTGGGAGGGCATGGGTGTGCTCTACGTTCGGGCCGCTCCTCGCGCGCCCGGTCCTTTGCAGGGGGCATTCCTCCCGCCGCTGGGTCTGGGGTGGGATCGCCTCGCTCGACCCAGCCCCGGAACACACCCCCACCACCCCGGACGTGCGCCCAACGCTTCCCACTGCAAATCTGCCGCCCGCCGACCGCGCCGGGGCCAGGTCCACGCTCCGCTGGCCGCCGTTTCCAGATGGCTGAGCTCTTGGAGAACTCCGGTCGAGCTCTCACCCCCGCAACCTGGGGTGGGAGCGACACCCTCCCGCTGGGGCCAGGACCGCGGTCCGCCGACCGGCAGGGGCCAGGCGCCCCGGTTCGGAGAACAACCACTACGGCACAGACCCCCGGGCCAACCCCGGACACCAGCCCGGCACCCCGAGAGGGAGAACAACCACCACGGCACAAACCCCGGGCCGGTGCCCGGCCATGGTGCTCCCCCGGGCGGGGCCCGCACCACCACGCCCCGCCCCTCGGCCCCGCCCCGCGTTCCAGCCGGCGTGCGACCGCCCCTGTCGACATGGCGCCTTGCCGACGCCGTGTTTCACGTGAAACCACCGCACGCGAAAGGGGCGATGTTTCACGTGAAACATCGCCCCTTCTCCGGCCTCCCCGCTTCTAGGGGACCGGGTGGACCACCACGTAGCGGTTGGGCTCCTCGCCCTCCGACTCGCTGCGCAGGCCCGCCGCCGCGACCGCGTCGTGGACGACCTTGCGCTCGAACGGGGTCATCGGCTCCAGGTCGTACGCCTCGCCGGTGTCCTTGACCTTCTGCGCCGCCTCGGCACCGACCTGGAACAGCTCCTTGCGGCGCCCCTCCCGGTACCGGCCGATGTCCAGCATCAGTCGGCTGCGCTCACCGGTCGCCCGGTGCACCGCCAGCCGGGTCAGCTCCTGGAGCGCCTCCAGGACCTCGCCGTCCTCGCCGATCAGCTCGTCGAGCGTGGCCCCCACGACGGAGACCATGGCACGGTCGCCCTCGACATCCATGTCGATGTCGCCGTCGAAGTCCGCGATGTCGAGTAGTCCCTCGATGTAGTCCGCGGCGATGTCGCCCTCGTTCTCCAGGGCTTCGATGTCGATAGGCGCCTCAGCCACCGCTACTCCACCGCTTCCTTCCTGGCTCGCTGTCACGGCGTTCCCGTCTCCTGTTCCCGCGCTCGGTACGCAGCTCGCTAGCGGGGCCCGCCGCCGCTGCGCTTGGAGCGAGACTGCTTCTTCGGCTGCTTGCGTTCGATCTTAGGCTGTTCCACGGGCTGCGGAGCGGATTCGGGCTGGTTCTTCTTGCGCCCGAGCATCCCCTTGGCCGATCCGTTGCCCTTGCCGCCCTTGGCCTCCACGGGTTCGCCGGGCGCGGGCTGGTTGCGGTACAGGAAGTGCTGCTGCACCATCGTCCACACGTTGGAGGTGACCCAGTACAGCAGCACGCCCACCGGCATCATGAGACCGAAGAGCCCGAAGAGGGGCGCCATGTACATCATGATCTTCTGGGTCTGCATCATGGGGTTGTCGGGCATCTGCGAGACGCTGCGCTTCATGCTCTGGCGCATGGTGAGGAACGTCGTGGTGCCCATGACGACACAGGAGAGGGCGATGAAGACCTTCGCCATGATGGGGTTGGTCGCCCCCAGCGCCAGCAGCTCCTCGGCGGAGCTGTTGAAGTGGGCGGCGATCGGGGCCTGGAAGATCAGCGCCTGGCGGGCGCTCTCGACCAGCTCCTCGGTGAAGTTGTAGCGGACGTTGCC
Source organism: Nocardiopsis flavescens (assembly GCF_900141985.1). Classification (GTDB taxonomy): domain Bacteria; phylum Actinomycetota; class Actinomycetes; order Streptosporangiales; family Streptosporangiaceae; genus Nocardiopsis; species Nocardiopsis flavescens. The sequence goes on from NZ_FQZK01000026.1 coordinate 2,946, forward strand.
CTCGGCCACGCTGCGGAGCACGTTGAACAGGGCGAAGAAGACCGGCATCTGCAACAGCAGCGGCAGGCAGCCCATGAGCGGGTTGGTGCCGCTCGTCCGGTACAGCTCCATGGACTCCCGCTGGAGCCGCTCCTTGTCGTGCTTGTAGCGCTCCTGGAGCTTGCGCAGCTGAGGCTGAAGCTCCTGCATCTTGCGCTGCGTGTTCATCTGCTTGACGAACAGCGGCACCATGAGCAGGCGCATCAGCATGGTGAGCAGCACGATGGACAGGCCCCACGCCCACCCGCTGTCGGGGTTCAGGCCGATAAAGCCCAGACCCGCGTGGATCTGGACCAGAATCCAGCCGACGATGTTGTAAAGCCAGTCCAGCACCGGCCAACTCCTATGTGCTTCGGTTCAGCTACTGGTCCCCGGGAGCGTGGCCGGTGGTCCCGGCTCCGCCCGCAGACTCCTCGGACTCCTGGCCCCGTCCCCGCGGTGGGGGGACCGGGTCGTAGCCACCCCGGTTGAAGGGGTGGCAGCGGGCGATGCGCCGGATGCCCAGCCACAGCCCGTACAAGGCGCCGTGCACGCGCAGGGCCTCGACGGCGTATGCGCTGCACGAAGGGTAGAAGCGGCAGGCGGGCGGCAGGAGGGGGCTGATGAAGCGCTGGTATCCCCGGATGGGGAGGATCAGCGCGCGCGCGAACACCGTGGGTCCGTGCTGGGTCATCGGTCCGTCCACCGTTCTCCGCCTTCCGTGGCGGGGCGGCCGCCTGCCGTCTCGCTCTTCGCCGGTTCCGGCGCCGAGGGACCACCGCGTCCTCGACGACGGCGCGTCGACCCCTTGGGCCGGGGCCGCATCGCCGAGGCGATGGCGCCGTCCAGTTGCGCGCCCAGCTCCTCGTACCGCGCGGTGGCGGCGGAGGGTTTGGCGCGCACTACCAGCAGGCTACCGTCAGGCAGTTCGAACAGCCGTGGCCGCATCAGGTGCCGCAGACGCCGCTGGACGTGCTTGCGGACGACGGCCCCGCCGACGGCCTTGCTCACGATGAATCCGACGCGCGGGGACCCCCCTACCGGCAACGCTTCCGGTCCGGTGGTGGTTCCCCTGGCCGCGGGGGGCGGGAGGTAGACGACCGCGAGGTCGTCGCGGGAAGCGCGGCGTCCGGAGCGCATGACGGAACCGAACTCGGTGCTGTGGCGCATCCGGTTCTTCGACGACAGCATCGGTGCCTCCCATGACAAAGGGACCGGCCGGCGGAAGGCCGGACCGGTCCCGAAGAACGTGGGGCTGCGCGTGGCCTAGTGGCTCACGGTCAGCGAGGCGCGCCCCTTGCGGCGGCGCGAGGCGATGATGGCGCGACCGGCGCGCGTACGCATGCGCAGCCGGAAGCCGTGGACCTTCGCGCGACGCCGGTTGTTCGGCTGGTACGTACGCTTGCTCACTACTGGCTCCAGGGGCGTGTCAGGAAAGTACTACGACAGGACCCCAGGATACGCGGGGCCGCGGAGTGCCATGGCCGCGTGCGCGCCGTCACCTCGACAGGCGCGGGCAGAATCGTCGGCATAAGCATAAAGAAGATACGACCTGGTCCGGGCGTGGTCAAATCAGGCCGGATCGCCGGGGCGCGCGGATCGCCGGGCGGGGTCGACGAGTCGACAGGGCGACCTGTGGACAGATCGCCGCCCACAGGCGTGTGAGGCTTCCCCAGCCCCCCACCCCTGTGGATAACCTCAGCCTGTGGATAACTCTCCCCTCGGCCCGCGCCGCCACCCAGGCATGCGGGGCGGAGTCGCCTTACACACAGCCTGACCTGCTTATTGTGGATAACTCTGCACGGAACCCACAGATCTGACATCCTGTGGATAACCCTGTGGACAACCTGTGGACAACCGGCCGGAGCTGTGGATACCGCACGCCGGTCCGCCCCGCTCCCCCGGAGTTCTCCACAGGCCCGTGCCGACCTTCACACCGGACATTTCGCCCGCCCTGCCCCGGCGGTACCACCGGGGGAGGACAATGGAGAGCCGCCCTCCGGGCCCCGTTCCGACCCGGGCGCCCCCGCACGCCTTCCGTCCCCTCTTCCACCCGCACGAACAGACCCGCACCGAAGGGACAGCAACATGGCAGGTCGCCTTGGCTGACGCGCAGGCCAACCTCGCAGCTGTCTGGTCCAGCGTGCTGGACGGGATCGACAACGACACCCTGCCGGCGCACCAGCGCGCCTGGCTGCCACAGACGAGGCCCCTGGGCCTGATCGAGGACACCGCGCTGATCGCGGCGCCCAACGAGTTCACCAAGAAGGTCCTGGAGAGCCGGCTCCACCCGACCATCAGCAAGGCGCTCTCCGCCCACCTGGGCAGGGAGATCCGGGTCGCGGTGACGGTCGACCCGACCGCGGTGCCCACCCCCCCGCCGCCGCCGGCGCCCTCCTACGCGCCGCGGGACCCCGACGGGCCCCGGCACGACGCGCACCCGGCGCCCCCCGCCCCGCACGGGCTGTTCGACCAGGACCCCCCGGCCGAGCCGCGCGGCCACCACGCGCGCCCCGCCGCCCCGCCCGACCGCGCCTACGGCCGGCACGCGGCGCTGCCGCCGGAGGCCGACCTGCTGGGCCCGGGCCCCGACGCCTACGGGCACCCGCGGCCGGACTCCTTCACCCAGGAGGAGCTCCAGTACGGGGAGCCCTCGACCTGGGCGGCGCCCGCCGCACCCGCGCGGCCCCGGCCCCGGCAGGCCGCGACGCCCCCGCTGTGGGAGCAGCCCGTCCACTCCTCCCCCGAGGACTCCGCCTGGGGGCGCTCGGCGTGGACGGCCGAGGAGCCCGCCTGGGAGCGGCCCAACCGCTGGGAGACCCCCGAGCCGCCCGCACCCGCCGGGCACCGGGCCGCCGAGCCGGAGCCGCCCGCGGCGCCCGCGCTGCCGCAGCCGCCCGAGCCCGCCGGGGCCGAGGACGGTGCGCCGGAGCCGCCCGCACCCGCGCCCAAGCCCGCCAAGGCGGCCCCCGCCGCCCCGCCCGGGCGCTCGCCCGAGGTGCCGCCGGGCGAGCACGCGCGGCTCAACCCCAAGTACACCTTCGACACCTTCGTCATAGGCTCCAGCAACCGGTTCGCCCACGCGGCGTCGGTGGCCGCCGCCGAGGCGCCGGCCAAGGCGTACAACCCGCTGTTCATCCACGGCGGCTCCGGGCTGGGCAAGACCCACCTGCTGCACGCCATCGGGCACTACACGCACCGGCTCTACGAGGGCTCCCGGGTGCGGTACGTCAGCTCCGAGGAGTTCACCAACGAGTTCATCAACTCGATCCGCGACGGCAAGGCCGACGGCTTCCGGCGCCGGTACCGGGACATCGACGTGCTCCTGGTGGACGACATCCAGTTCCTGGAGAACAAGGAGCAGACGCAGGAGGAGTTCTTCCACACCTTCAACACGCTGCACAACTCCGACAAGCAGATCGTCATCTCCAGCGACCGGCCGCCCAAGCAGCTGACCACGCTGGAGGACCGGATGCGCAGCCGGTTCGAGTGGGGCCTGCTCACCGACGTCCAGCCGCCGGAGCTGGAGACGCGCATCGCGATCCTGCGCAAGAAGGCGATCCAGGAGGGCCTGGCGGCGCCGCCGGAGGTGCTGGAGTTCATCGCCAGCAAGATCTCCACCAACATCCGGGAGCTGGAGGGCGCGCTGATCCGCGTGACGGCCTTCGCCAGCCTCAACCGGCAGTCGGTGGACCTGGACCTCACCAGCCAGGTGCTGCGCGACCTGGTGCCGGGCGCCGACGTCCCCGAGGTGACGGCCGGGGCGATCATGTCGCAGACGGCGGCGTACTTCGGCCTGACGGTGGAGGACCTGTGCGGGACCTCCCGGTCCCGGGTGCTGGTGACCGCCCGGCAGATAGCGATGTACCTGTGCCGGGAGCTGACCGACCTGTCGCTGCCCAAGATCGGGCAGCAGTTCGGCCGCGACCACACCACGGTGATGCACGCCGACCGCAAGGTGCGGGCGCTGATGGCCGAGCGCCGCTCCATCTACAACCAGGTGCACGAGCTCACGAGCCGGATCAAGGACCAGCCGTCCCTGAGCTGACCCGGCCGGGCGCCCCGGGGGCGATGTGTCGACATGTCCGCGAGGACGCACGTCCGCACGTCGCCCCCGAGCCGTTCCCCCGCCCCTGTCCACAGGGCTGTGGAGGAGCGCGGGCGAGGCGGCGCCCCGGAGCCCGTGGTCCGTCGGCGGCGCGAGGTGTCGACACGGTACGGCGCGGATACCCGCGTTCCTCCACAACCCCTCCCCCGCCTGTGCACAACCCCGCGGAACGGGCGTACCGGCGTTGTCCACAGGGAGTTATCCACAGGCTGGAGCCGCCCACAGGCGGTTATCCACAGGTTTATGCCCAACCTCGGCCCGGTTCGGGGGCTCGGCGAGGTGTGTGGCCGAACGTCGCGAGTACGGCTCGGAACTGCGGTGTCGTCCCGGTTTCCGGGCCCCGGAGGCGGCTGTTGCCCTGCCCACACCTGCGGCGGAGCCCGATCGTGTCAACGGACGATGGCCTCTTTCCTGTGGACAACTCGATCCACAGTCCTTTTGCCAGGGTTGGCCGGGAATGCGCGGGGGCCGAAAAAAAATTTTCGACGAGTTCCCCGAAGTTATCCACAGGAGGGGGTCCAAATCTGTGGACAACCTTGTGGATAACCTGTGGACAACTGCCCCGCGGCTGTGGGTAACCCGGGGTGTTCCTGTGGACGAAGGGAGGGGTCATCCGATCACCAGACCACCGGCTGCTGTGGAGAACCTGGGGAAAACCTGTGGACGAAGCTGTGGACGAACTGTGGAAAACCTGGGGACAACGCGATTCATCCACAGGACCCCGAAGTTGTGCACAGGGTTCTCCACAAGCCCTGTGGACAAAAATTCCGGTGCTGACCTGGTAAAACAAGGGTTATCCACAGTATCCACAGGCCCTACTACTACTGCGCACCTAGATCAACCAAGTGTGGCTTCGAAACGGCAACGCGGAAAATCTGTGGACAACTCGCCGGGAGCGACGAGGCCGACGAGCCGTCAGCGGCAGCGGGGGAATCCGGGTAACGTGTGGTCTCGCCCCTGTCCTCCGCCGCCCGGCTCCGAGCGGTGACCCCTAGCAGGAGACCGCGGCCCGGCCCACCTCGACGGATACGACGACGCAGCAGGTCACACGCGCCCCCTCCCGGCGGGCGGACCGCGCCCGTCCACAGCCTGTCGACGACATGGCCCGGCCCCGATCCCCACAGACATCCGTCAGCTGCAACGTTGAGGCCTTCGGCCGGGTGGGACCCGGCCGGGTCGGAAAGTGAGTCGGACAGTGAAGTTCCGGGTCGAACGCGACGTACTGGCCGAAGCGGTCGCCTGGACCGCGCGCACACTCCCGACGCGCCCGTCGGTCCCCGTCCTCGTCGGAGTCCTGCTGGAGGCCGGTGAGTTCGACGGCCGTCAGCAGCTGCGCCTTTCCGGCTTCGACTACGAGGTCTCCACGCAGGCCGTGGTCGACGTGGACGTCGAGGAGCCCGGCACGGTCCTGGTCACCGGCAAGCTCCTGGCCGAGATCACCCGCAACCTTCCTCCACAGCCTGTGGAGATCTCCACCGACGGCTCGAAGGTCGTGGTGACCGGCGGCAGCGCCAAGTTCACGCTCACCACCATGCCGGTCGAGGACTACCCCACGCTCCCGGAGATGCCCGGGGTGAGCGGCACCGTCGGCAGCGACGCGTTCGCCGCCGCCGTCAGCCAGGTGGCCGTGGCCGCCGGCCGCGACGACACCCTGCCGATGCTCACCGGCGTGCGGGTCGAGATCGAGGGCGAGACCATCACCCTGGCCTCCACCGACCGCTACCGCCTGGCGGTCCGCGAGCTGACCTGGAAGCCCGAGGACCCGGGCCTGTCCGCCGTCGCGCTGGTGCCGGCCAAGACGCTCCACGACACCGCCAAGTCGCTCACCTCGGGCGCGGAGGTCTCCATCGCCCTCTCCGGGAGCGACTCCGGCGAGGGGATGATCGGCTTCGAGGGCGGCGGCCGCCGCACCACCAGCCGACTGCTCGACGGCGAGTTCCCCAAGTACCGGGCCCTGCTCCCGGACACGTTCAACTCCGTCGCCGAGATCTCCCGCTCCGAGTTCGTCGAGGCCGTCAAGCGCGTCTCCCTGGTCGCCGAGCGCAACACCCCGCTGCGCCTGTCGTTCACCCCGGGCCAGCTGGTCCTGGAGGCCGGGACCGGCGAGGAGGCCCAGGCGGTCGAGGTCCTGGAGGCCGAGCTGGAGGGCGACGACATCCAGATCGCCTTCAACTCCGGCTACCTGCTGGACGGGCTCGGCGCCATCGGCACCGACGTGGCCCGGCTGAACTTCACCACCTCGACCCGGCCGTCGATCCTCACCGGCAAGCCGGCGGCCGAGGGCGCCGAGCCCGAGTACCGCTACCTGATCATGCCGGTACGACAGCCGAACTGATCGGGCGCCGCGGCCCGGCCGACGACGCCCAGCGGCGCCGACCGGGCCCTCCCGCGGCCACGATCCACGGTCAGAAGAACCCGCCCGCAGACGGCGTACAAGGGGGAGCGAGAGCATGCAGCTCGGAATGGTCGGACTGGGCAAGATGGGCGGCAACATGGCCGCCCGGCTCCGCGAGAAGGGGCACGAGGTGATCGGCTTCGACGTCGCCTCCCCCGAGCGCGACGTCGACGACCTCAAGACCCTGGTGGCCCGCCTGGACGCCCCCCGTGTCGTGTGGGTGATGGTCCCCTCCGGTGAGCCCACCGAGTCCACCATCACGGCGCTGGGCGACCTCCTGGAGGCGGGCGACCTGGTCATCGAGGGCGGCAACACCCACTACGTGGACGACCTGCCCCGCGCCGAGCGGCTCGCCGCCAAGGGCGTGCGCTACCTCGACGCCGGGGTCAGCGGCGGCGTCTGGGGCCGGCAGAACGGCTACGGGATCATGGTGGGCGGCGAGGCCGCCGACGTCGAGGCGGCCCGGCCGGTCTTCGACTCCCTCACCCCCGACGAGGGCGGCGGCTTCGTGCACGCCGGCCGCGTCGGCGCGGGCCACTTCGTCAAGATGGTCCACAACGGCATCGAGTACGGGATGATGCAGGCCTTCGGCGAGGGCTTCGAGCTCATGGCCGCCTCCGGCATCGTCGACGACGTCCCCGGCACCTTCGAGAGCTGGCGCGAGGGCACCGTGGTGCGCTCCTGGCTCCTGGACCTGCTGTCCCGTGCCCTGGAGGACGACCCGGACCTGTCCGGGCTGCGCGGCTACGCCCAGGACTCCGGCGAGGGCCGCTGGACGGTCCAGGCCGCCGTGGACCTGGCGGTCCCGGCCCCGGCCATCACCGCCTCGCTCTTCGCCCGCTTCGCCTCCCGCCAGGACGACAGTCCGGCGATGAAGGTGGTGGCCGCGCTGCGCAACCAGTTCGGCGGCCACGCGGTGACCAAGGCCGACGGCACCGTCGCCGCCCGGGACTGACACCGGCCGACCGTCCCGGACCCGCGCGGGTCCGGGACGCGCCCCGCGCGCCGGGCCCCCGCCCCTCCCTCCCCTCCCCGCTTCCCTCCCGCAGCCCCGTCCGCTCCCCTGACCAGGAGGAAGGCCGGATGTACGTTTCCCATTTGCAACTGGCCGACTTCCGCTCCTACGCGGAGGCCCTCGTCGAGCTGGGCCCGGGTGTGAGCGTGTTCGTCGGCTCCAACGGCCAGGGCAAGACCAACCTCGTCGAGGCGGTCGGCTACGTCGCCACCCTGGGCAGCCACCGCGTCTCCTCCGACACCCCGCTGGTCCGGCAGGGCGCTGCCCGCGCCATCGTCCGCGCCCGGGTGGTCCGGGACGGGCGGGACATGCTGGTCGACCTGGAGATCAACCCGGGCCGCGCCAACCGCGCCCGGATCAACCGGGCGGCCGCGGGCCGCCCGCGCGACGTCCTGGGGATCCTGCGCACGGTGCTGTTCGCCCCCGAGGACCTGGCCCTGGTCAAGGGCGACCCCGGTGAACGGCGCCGCTTCCTGGACGACCTGCTGGTGTCCCGCTCGCCGCGGATGGCGGGCGTGCGGGCGGACTACGACCGGGTCCTCAAACAGCGCAACGCCCTGCTCAAGACGGCGTCCGGGAAGATGTTCCGGCAGCGGTCCGCCCCCGACCTGAGCACCCTGGAGGTCTGGGACGCCCACCTGGCGGAGGCCGGGGCCGAGCTGCTGGCAGCCCGGTTGGACCTGGTGGAGGCGCTGCGGCCGCTGGTCGGCGCCTCCTACGCGGGGCTCACCGACTCCGGCGGGCCCGCGGTGCCCGCGTACCGCTCCTCGCTGGTCGACGAGGGGGAGGAGCCCCCGCGCGGGCGCGAGGACCTGGCACGGGCCCTGCGCGAGGCGATGGCCGCCCAGCGCGACCGGGAACTGCAGCGCGGCGTCAGCCTGGTGGGCCCCCACCGCGACGACCTCTTCCTGGAGCTGGGCGGGATGCCCGCCCGGGGCTACGCCAGCCAGGGCGAGTCGTGGTCGTACGCGCTCTCGCTGAAGCTCGCCGCGTTCGACCTGCTCCGGGAGGACGGCGACGACCCGGTCCTGATCCTCGACGACGTCTTCGCGGAGCTGGACTCCGAGCGGCGGCGCAGGCTGGCCGAGCGGGTCCGCGACGCCGAGCAGGTGCTGGTGACCGCGGCGGTCCCGGACGACATCCCGGCGGAGCTGGACGGCGCCCGGTTCGGCGTGCACGAGGGGGAGGTCCTGGGTGGGTGAGCGTTATCCACAGCCTGTGGACCCCCGGCGCGGACCCGGATCGTCGGACCCGGGCGCGGCGGGCCGCCGTCCACAGCCTGTGGACGGCCGCCCCGACCCCGCCCCCTCCTCCCCCGCGGGGCCGCCGCCCCCGCCGCCGTCCGCGTCCGGGGCCGACCTCGCCCGCCAGGCGCTGGCGCGCGCCCGGGCCGAGGCCCGCGAGCGCGGCGCCGTCCCCCGCGGGACCGGGCCGCGCCGCCGTGGCCGGTTGCGGTCGCGCAACGAGCCGCAGATGTTCGGCGAGGCCGTGCGCACCTGGCTGATCGAGCACGGGTGGCAGGAGCAGGTCGCCATCGGCGGGGTGTTCGGCCGGTGGCCGGAGATCGTCGGGGAGTTCAACGCCCGCAGGCTCCGCCCGGAGAGTTATGCGGAGGGCGAGCTCGTCCTGGTGGCCGATTCGCCGACGATGGTGGCCCACGCGCGCTCGATGGTGCGGGACCTGATGCGCCGGATCAACGAGGAACTGGGCGACGGAACGGTCGTCTCCATCAAGATCAAGGGCCCCGGTTCGCGCCGGCGCTGAGTCCCCCGGGGTGTGCGGCGGCGGCCCCTTCCGTCCACAGGCTGTGGATAACCGCAGGTGAGGGTGGTGGCGGTGGGGCGCGGGGGGCGGATGCCGGTGGTGCCCGCCGCCGTGACGGGGCGGACGGAGGGGACGCGGAAGCCGACTCTTCCCCAAGGCATCTGAAGCGCTCACGGAACTCCGGGGAGTCCCTCCCGTGTGTGGGGAGTCGTCTCCCTCCCTGAACGTTCGTTGTGATGCGGCACAGGGCCGCCAATGCCACTTTGTCGTACCGCGCGGGGTATCATGGAGACGGTTCTTCAGACGCCTGTAGCCGGTATCACGCCCCCAGTAGAGGGTGGGCGGATAGACCGTGCGGCGAACGGTGATCCCCCAGGTGTCGCGGCTTTCCGGCCCCTGTGGTCGCCATGCCGTCGGCCCTCCGTCGTCCGCTCGGCCGCGGTCGGCAGGCGTCCCCAGCAGGAGGGTGTACCCAGTTGGCCTACGACGCTCGATCAATCACTGTTCTGGAGGGGCTGGAGGCGGTCCGCAAGCGCCCCGGTATGTACATCGGCTCCACCGGGGAGCGCGGCCTCCACCACATGGTCTCCGAAGTGGTGGACAACTCGGTCGACGAGGCGATGGCGGGCTTCGCCGACGCGATCGAGGTGACGCTGCTGGCCGACGGCGGGGTGCGCGTGGCCGACAACGGCCGCGGCATCCCCGTGGACCTCCACCCGGTGGAGAAGCGTCCGGCGGTCGAGGTCGTCCTCACCACGCTGCACGCGGGCGGCAAGTTCGACGGCAAGTCCTACGCGGTCTCCGGCGGCCTGCACGGCGTCGGCGTCTCCGTCGTCAACGCGCTGTCCACCGCACTGGACATCGAGATCCGCAAGGACGGCCACGTCTGGCGGCAGCGCTACGAGATGACCGCCCCCACGGGGCCGCTCGTCAAGGGCGAGGCCACCGACGAGACCGGCACCCAGATCACGTTCTGGGCGGACGGCTCGATCTTCGAGACCACCACGTTCTCCTACGAGACGCTCTCCCGCCGCATGCAGGAGATGGCCTTCCTCAACAAGGGGCTGTCCATCACCATCCGCGACGAGCGGCCCGAGCACACCGACGGCGGCCCGGCGGTCAACACCTTCCACTACGAGAAGGGCCTCGCCGACTTCGTCGAGCACATCAACGCCAAGAAGGAGCCGGCGCACGCGTCGATCATCTCCTTCGAGGAGGAGGGCGAGGGCATCGCGGCGGAGATCGCGATGCAGTGGAACCAGTCGTACACCTCGTCGGTGCACACCTTCGCCAACACCATCAACACGGCCGAGGGCGGCACCCACGAGGAGGGCTTCCGCTCCGCGCTGACCACGCTCGTCAACCGGTACGCCCGCGACCAGAAGCTGCTGCGGGACAAGGAGGACAACCTCACCGGCGACGACATCCGCGAGGGCCTCACCGCCATCATCTCGGTCAAGCTCGCCGAACCGCAGTTCGAGGGCCAGACCAAGACCAAGCTCGGCAACACCGAGGCCAAGTCCTTCCTGCAGAAGGTCACCAACGAGCACCTGCGCGACTGGTTCGAGCGCAACCCCGGCGAGGCCAAGGACATCGTGTCCAAGGCCAGCCAGGCGGCCCGCGCCCGCATCGCCGCCCGCCAGGCGCGCGACCTGACCCGCCGCAAGACCCTCCTGGAGTCGACCTCCCTGCCCGGCAAGCTGTCCGACTGCCAGTCGACGGACCCGGAGGAGTGCGAGGTCTACATCGTGGAGGGCGACTCCGCGGGCGGCTCCGCCAAGGGCGGCCGCAACCCGAACAACCAGGCCATCCTGCCCATCCGCGGCAAGATCCTGAACGTCGAGAAGTCCCGCATCGACCGCATCCTCAAGAACAACGAGGTCCAGGCGATCATCACCGCCCTGGGCACCGGCATCCACGAGGAGTTCGATGTCGAGAAGCTCCGGTACCACAAGATCATCCTGATGGCCGACGCCGACGTCGACGGCCAGCACATCCGGACGCTCCTGCTCACCCTGCTGTTCCGCTTCATGAAGCCGCTGGTGGAGCTGGGCCACGTCTACCTGGCCAGCCCGCCGCTGTACAAGATCAAGTGGGACCAGCGCGGCTCCGACGCCAGCTACGCCTTCTCCGACGCCGAGCGCGACCGCGTCATCGAGGCGGGCATCGCCGCGGGCAGGAAGGACCCGCGCCCGCGCGACATGGTCCAGCGCTTCAAGGGCCTGGGCGAGATGAACGCCAGCGAGCTGTGGGACACCACCATGGACCCGGACCGGCGGCTCCTGCTCCAGGTCAGCCTGGAGGACGCCGCCCAGGCCGACGAGATGTTCAGCGTGCTCATGGGCGAGGACGTCGAGTCACGACGCGCCTTCATCCAGCGCAACGCCAAGGACGTCCGCTTCCTGGACATCTAGGGACCAGGCCCGGGGCGGTGCCCCGGGCAGTGAACCGAGCTCAACGAAGCTTCGTAGAAGGGATCGACATCCGTGACGGATGCGAACAACCCCGACGCCCCTGAGGGAGCGGACTCCACCCTGGAGGCGCCGGAGCGCGTCACCGACCGCATCGAGCCGGTCGACATCCAGGTCGAGATGCAGCGCAGCTACCTCGACTACGCGATGTCGGTCATCGTCGGCCGCGCCCTCCCCGACGTCCGCGACGGCCTCAAGCCCGTCCACCAGCGCGTGCTGTACGCGATGTACGACGGCGGCTACCGCCCCGACCGCGGGTTCTTCAAGTGCGCCCGCGTCGTCGGCGACGTGATGGGCAACTACCACCCCCACGGCGACAGCGCCATCTACGACACCCTGGTCCGCCTGGCCCAGTGGTGGTCCATGCGCATGCCGCTGGTCGACCCCAACGGCAACTTCGGCTCCCCGGGCAACGACCCGGCCGCCGCCATGCGGTACACCGAGTGCAAGCTCGCCCCGCTGGCCATGGAGATGCTCCGGGACATCGACAAGGAGACCGTCGACTTCCGGCCCAACTACGACGGCCGCTCCTCCGAGCCCGTCGTCCTCCCGGCCCGGTTCCCGAACCTGCTCGTCAACGGCTCCTCGGGCATCGCGGTGGGGATGGCCACCAACATCCCGCCGCACAACCTGCGCGAGGTCGCCGAGGGCGTCTACTGGTTCCTCGACAACCACGAGGCCTCCGACGAGGACCTGCTCGACGCACTCATCGCCCGCGTCAAGGGCCCCGACTTCCCGACCCGCGGCCTCATCGTCGGCAAGCGCGGCATCGAGGAGGCGTACCGGACCGGGCGCGGCTCCATCACCATGCGCGCCGTGGTCGAGGTCGAGGAGGACAAGCGGGGACGCCAGACCCTGGTCGTCACCGAGCTGCCCTACCAGGTCAACCCGGACAACCTCGCGCTGAAGATCGCCGACCTCGTCAAGGACGGCAAGGTCAACGGCATCGCCGACGTGCGCGACGAGAGCAGCGGCCGCACCGGCCAGCGCCTGGTCATCGTGCTCAAGCGCGACGCCGTCGCCAAGGTCGTGCTCAACAACCTGTACAAGCACACCCAGCTGCAGGAGACCTTCGGCGCCAACATGCTGGCCCTGGTCGACGGGGTGCCGCGCACCCTGCGCCTGGACCAGATGATCCGGCACTGGGTCAAGCACCAGGTCGAGGTCATCGTCCGGCGCACCCGGTACCTGCTCCGCAAGGCCGAGGAGCGCGCCCACATCCTGCGCGCGCTGCTCAAGGCCATGGACCGGATCGACGAGGTCATCGCCCTCATCCGCTCCAGCGCGTCCGCCGACGACGCCCGCACCGGGCTCATGGGCCTGCTGGACATCGACGACGTCCAGGCCCGCGCCATCCTCGACATGCAGCTGCGCAAGCTGGCCGCCCTGGAGCGCAACCAGCTCACGTCCGAGTACGACGAGCTGATGGCGCAGATCGCCGACTACAACGACATCCTGGGCTCGGACTCCCGCCAGCGCGCCATCATCCGCGAGGAACTGGGCGAGATCGTCGACAAGTACGGCGACGAGCGGCGCACGCACATCATCCCCTTCGAGGGCGACATGCGCATGGAGGACTTCATCGCGGAGGAGGACGTGGTCGTCACGATCACCCGCGGTGGATACGCCAAGCGCACGCGCATCGACAACTACCGGGCGCAGAAGCGCGGCGGCAAGGGCGTGCGCGGGGCCCAGCTCAAGCAGGACGACATCGTCCAGCACTTCTTCGTCACCACCACCCACCACTGGATCCTGTGCTTCACGAACCAGGGCCGGGTGTACCGGACGAAGGCGTACGAGCTGCCCGAGGCCGCCCGCGACGCGCGCGGCCAGCACGTCGCCAACCTGCTGCCGTTCCAGCCGGGCGAGGAGATCGCGCAGATCATGGCGCTGCGCGACTACGAGGCCGCGCCCTACATGGTGCTGGCCACCAGGGAGGGCCTGGTCAAGAAGTCCCGCCTGGAGGACTTCGACTCGGCGCGCTCGGCGGGCATCATCGCCATCAACCTGCGCGAGGGCGACGAGCTGATCGCCGCCCGGCTGGTCTTCGGCGACGACGACCTGCTGCTGATCTCCAGCGACGCCCAGGCGATCCGCTTCCCCGCCTCCGACGAGTCGCTGCGCCCCATGGGCCGGGCGACCAGCGGTGTGATCGGCATGCGGTTCCTGGAGGGCGACTACCTGCTGAGCATGGACGTCATCCGGCCCGGCGACGGGTCCAGCGACGTCCTGGTCGCCACCGAGAACGGGTACGCCAAGCGCACCCCGTCCGACCAGTACCCGGTCCAGAACCGGGGCGGCAAGGGCGTGCTGACGGCCAAGGTCGTCGAGGCCCGCGGCAAGCTGGTGGGCGCGCTCATGGTGGACCCGGAGATCGACGAGGTCTTCGCGATCACCTCCGCCGGCGGGGTCATCCGCACCGGCGCCGCCGAGGTCAAGCAGTCGGGCCGCACCACCATGGGCGTCCGGCTGATGAACCTGGACAAGGGCAACAAGATCGTCGCCATCGCCCGCAACGCCGAGGCCGGTGACGAAAACGAGGTGCTCGAAGGGGCCGTGGACGACACGGCCGTCGAGACGGTCGCGGCCGAAGGCGAACCCGAGGCCTAGACTGCGCGTTAAGTCCCGATAGGACCCGCGGGGGTACGGACCACCCCCGCGGGTCCTGGTCGCTCAACCACCCGCTCTCAAGGAAAGTCCAGCGGTAACGTTTCTATGTCTGACAACCAGCGGAACACCACCACGAACGACGACGCTCCCGCAGGGGACGTGGAGACGACCGATACGGCCCCGACGGGCGGCGGAGAGGCGACCACCATGACGGAGACCCCCGGCGGCGGCGAGCCGCAGGAGGCGACCGCGGGCAAGGCGACGCTCAGCAGCCGCAAGGCGCACCTCACGGTCTCCCGCGTGGAGCCGTGGTCGGTGATGAAGTTCAGCTTCGTCGTGTCGCTGGTGTGCTTCATCGTCCTGTTCGTGGCGATCGCCGTGATCTACGCGACCCTGTCCATGCTGGGCGTGTTCGACGAGCTGACCAGCATGATCAACGCCCTCCTGGAGGGCGACGGCGGCGGCGAGGACGAACTGGGCCTCAACCCCGCCGCGTGGTTCTCGCCCGGCCGGGTGCTCGGTTACACGGGTGTGGTCGGGGCGCTGAACATCGTGCTCATCACCGCGCTGTCCACGGTGGGCGCCATGGTGTACAACCTGGTCGCCGACCTGGTGGGCGGCCTGGACATCACCCTCTCCGAGGCCGAGTAGGACGTGTCCGCGGCGGGCCCGGACCCCTCGGGGGCCGGGCCCGCCGCCGTCTCCGGGGGTGTTCGGAGCACTCGCGGCGGCCGGTAAAATCAGAGGTGGAGAGGGGCGCGCGTGCCGTGTCCCGGCTTCGCTCCGCCCCTGGTAACCGGTTCGCCCCGGCCCACCGGATGCGGTAGAGTTCCACACGGAACGAGGGCGTATAGCTCAGTCGGTTAGAGCGCATCCCTGATAAGGATGAGGCCCCAGGTTCAAGTCCTGGTACGCCCACCTCGAAAGACCTCCCCCGGGAGGTCTTTTTTTCATGCCCCGTGCGTCACCCGTGCGTCGGAGGACACGACCCCCTGTCGACACGGCGACATGTCCCCGCACCCGCACCCCGGTCTCCGGCCGCCCCCGGTGCGTGGCCTGCCCCCGCCCCCGGCGGCCGGTGCGACCGCCCCGGGCCGTGCGCCGACCACGGGGTGGCCCGGGCGGCGTGTCGACAAGGCGATGTGCCCCGGGGCGTCCCGCCCCCGCGGCTCCGGCCGGGGCGACGGGGAGCCCCGCCGACCCGGCGGTGCGCCCTCCCGGCGGCCGGGGCCGCGCCGTTCCCCCCCGGGGCCGGGTGCCGGTCGCGGCGACGCCTTTCCGGAGAGCCCCGCCCCCGCGGTCCCCGGCCCGAGCCGAGGGAGACGTGTCGACAAGGGGACGTATCGGCCCATCGTCGGGACGGAAGGGACGCACGGGACGGGTGCGGCGGGGGTGGTGATCTGTACACACGCGACCGGAATCGACATGTCGCCTCGACAGGTCGACACGGCGACCCGGCGGACGAAAGCGGTGTGACAGGACGAGCCGGGCGCGGTAGAACGGCACGGAGACCGACGCACGACCCGAGGAGTCCGAACCTTGACCGACAACCCGTTCTTCGCGCCCAGCGGTCTGCCCTACGGGCTCCCCGACTTCGCGAACATCCGCGAGGAGCACTTCGTCCCCGCCTTCGAGCGCGGCATGGCCGAGCAGCTCGCCGAGATCGAGGCGATCAAGGGCGATCCGGCGCCCGCGTCGTTCGAGAACACCCTCGTCGCGCTGGAGCTCTCCGGGGCGGTGCTGCGCCGGGTCTCGCACGTCTTCTTCACCTTCGCCTCCTCCGACGCCACCGACGGCGTCCGGGCGATCGAGACGGAGATGACCCCGCGGCTGAGCGCGCACGCCGACGCGATCTCCCTGGACCGCGACCTGTGGGCGCGGATCGAGGCGGTGACCGCGGACGGCCCCGAGGAGGAGGCCCTGCTGGAGCGCTACCGCACCGACTTCGTCAAGGCGGGCGCCCGGCTGGACGGGACCGCCCAGGACCGGCTGCGGGAGATCAACGGGGAGCTGGCCCGGCTGTCCACGGAGTTCGGCCAGAACGTCGTGGCCGCCTCCACCGCCTCCGAGCTGGTCGTGGACGACGCCTCCGCGCTCGACGGCCTGGACGCGGACCGGATCGCCGCGGCCGCCCGCGAGGACGGTACCTACGCCCTGCCGCTGCTCAACACCACCGTCCAGCCCGCGCTGGCACGCCTGACCGACCGGTCCGTGCGGGAGCGGCTGTACCGGCTCAGCGCCGGACGCGCCCCGCGGAACCTGGACATCGCCGCCCGCATGGCGGTGCTGCGCGCCGAGCGCGCCGCCCTGCTCGGCTACCCCGACCACGCCTCCCACAAGGTCGCGGACCAGACCGCCCGGACCCCCGAGGCGGTCGAGGAGCGGCTCGGCGCCATGGTGGACCCCGCCGTCCGCAACGTCCTGCGCCAGACCGAGGAGCTGGCCGAGCTGGCCGGGCACCCGATCGAGCCGTGGGACTGGCCGTTCTACGCGGAGAAGGTGCGCCAGAGCCGCTACGAGGTGGACGAGGCGGCGCTGCGCCCCTACTTCGAGCTGGACCGGGTCTTCGCCGACGGCGTCTTCCACGCGGCCACCGGCCTGTACGGCATCACCTTCACCGCCCGCGCCGACCTGGCCGGCTACCACCCGGACGTGCGCGTGTGGGAGGTGTCCGACGCCGACGGCTCCGGGCTGGGCCTGTTCCTGCTCGACCCCTACGCCCGCCCCACCAAGCAGGGCGGCGCGTGGATGCACAACCTGGTGGAGCAGTCCGAGCTGCTGGGCCAGCGGCCGGTGGTGGTCAACAACCTCAACCTCACCAGGCCGGAGGCGGGACCGACCCTGCTCACCCCCGACGAGGTCAACACCGCCTTCCACGAGTTCGGCCACGCCCTGCACGGGCTGCTCTCGGCGGTGCGCCACCCCCGCCTGGAGGGCACCTCGGTGCCGCGCGACTTCGTCGAGTTCCCCTCCCAGGTCAACGAGATGTGGGCCAACGACCCGAAGGTCCTGGCGAACTACGCCCGCCACCACGAGACCGGGGAGCCGGTGCCCGCCGAGCTCATCGACAAGCTGGCCGCCGCCGAACGCTACGACCAGGGCTTCGCGACGGTCGAGTACCTGGCGGCGGCGCTGCTGGACTGGTCCTGGCACCGGATCGCCCCCGGGCAGGAGGTGGACCCGCAGGCCTTCGAGGCGCAGGCGCTGGAGAAGTGGGGCCTGGACCTGGACCTGGTCCGCCCCCGCTACCGCACCGCCTACTTCCAGCACTGCTTCGCCGGCGACTACCACGCGGGCTACTACTCCTACGTGTGGAGCGAGGTGCTGGACGCCGACAGCGTGGAGTGGTTCACCGAGAACGGCGGCCTCACCCGGGAGAACGGCGACCGCTTCCGCCGGTACGTGCTGTCGGTGGGCGGCAGCGTTGAGCCGATGGCGGCCACCGCGGAGTTCCTGGGCCGGGAGCCCCGCCTGGAGCCGCTGCTGCGCCGCCGCGGCCTCGTCTAGCCGAACGCGCGGCCGGTGTGGGCCCCCGCACCGGCCGCGCGGCTCACCGCTCCCGGTCCTCCCGGCCGGGGGGACCGGCCAGCGGCATCCGGACCGTGAAGGCCGTGCCCTCCCCCGGCGCGCTGCTCACCGCCACCGTTCCGCCGTGCAGCTCCACCAGCCCGCGCACGATCGCCAGCCCGAGCCCGCTGCCGCCGGTGCGGCGGTTGCGGGACTTGTCCGCCCGCCAGAACCGGTCGAAGACGTGCGGCAGGTCCTCCTCGGCGATACCGACCCCGGTGTCGGCCACCCGGATCACCGCCTCCGCGCCCGCCCGGTGCGCCCGGACGGTCACGGTCCCGCCCGCGGGTGTGTGCCGCACCGCGTTGCCGACCAGGTTGCCCAGCACCTGGAGCATCCGGGTGCGGTCCGCGACCAGGGTCACGTCGCGCGTCTCGGCGACCAGCCGCACCCCGGCCTCCTCCGCGCGCAGGCCGTGGCCCGCCACCACCTGCTCCACCAGCGGTCCGGCCTCCAGCGGCTCCGGTGCCAGCCGCAGCCGCCCGGCGTCGGCCAGGGCCAGGTCCTGGAGGTCGTCGATGACCGCCTGGAGCAGCAGCGCCTCCCCCAGCAGCATCCCCACGCGTTCGGGCTCGGGCTCGACCACCCCGTCCTGGACGGCCTCCAGCCAGCCGCGCAGGTTGCTCAGCGGCGTGCGCAGCTCGTGTGAAACGTCGCTCACCATCGCCTTGCGCTGCTCCTCGGCCCGTTCCAGGTGCTCGGACATCTCGTTGAACGCCTCCGCCAGGCGCCCGATCTCGCCCGAGTCGCGGACCTCGACCCGGGCCGGCCCGCCGCCCTCGCGCATGCGGTGCACGGCGTCGGTGAGCGCGTGCACGGGGCGCAGCAGCCGGGCCGCCAGGCTCGTGCTCACCACCACGGTCAGCACCAGGACCAGCAGCACCACACCGCCCACGCGCAGCACGCCCTCCCGCGACAGCGACAGCTCCGCCGCCGTGTCCTCGGCGGGGTCGTCGATGAACAGCAGCGCGGCGGGGGCCACGTAGGGGTCGAGCTGGGCGCGGCGGGCGGCGTCCAGGCAGGCCGCGGCCTCCGGGGACAGGTCCACCCGCGACCAGGTCAGGCTCTCGGTGCCCGGAGCCGCGGGGACGGCGGTCGGCTCCCGGGCTCCGGGCACCGGCTCCTCCTCGGCGGGGGCCGGCGGCATCGGTACCTCCTCGACCGGCGCCTCCGGGAGCGGTTCCTCGGAGGGCTCGCCCCCGCGGTCCTGCGTGTCGCCCCCCGGGTCGTCCCCCTCGGCGGGCCGGTCGGCGGGGACCTCCGGGGCCGGGGCCCGCGGGTCCTCCGGGGCCGCGGGGGCGCGGGCCTCGTCCGGTTCCGCCGGCGGCCTGGCGGACCGGTCGCCCGTGACGACCAGGCCGCCGGTCCGCCCGTCCATCGCGTACACGGCGTCCATCCCGGGCTCGGTGCCGCAGTCGGAGACGCGCGCGTTGAGGTCCGCCAGCGCCTCCTCCTCGCCCCCTCGGGGCCGGTCCAGGGCGTCGAGCCCGCATTCCGCCCACATGGCCGCGTCGGCCTGTTCCGTCTCGATGGCGGGGCGCCCGGTGGGGGCGGTCTCCGCCTCGGCCGACACCCCGTACAGCCTCCTCAGGCAGGCCGCCCCCTGCTCCGCCTCGGCGCGCAGGACCCGCCGTTCCCGTTCGGTGAGGGCGAAGGGACCCACCGCCCGCGGGTCGATGCGGTCGCCGCTCCCGGCCGCCAGGGTCACGTCCACCGCCAGCGCGTCCACCACCGACGAGGTGCGGGGCGGCAGCGGCGGTGCCTCCTCCCCGCCCCCCTGGGCCGCGACGGCGGAGTCGGCGATCACGGCCCTGCCCTCGGTGGTGAGCACGACCCGGCGCCCGGTCTCCCGCGCCAGCTCCCGGACGGTGTCCCCGACCCCCGCCCAGCCGCGGTGGGTCGCCGCGTACCCGACGAGGGTGTCGTGGATGTGGGTGTCCACCGCCAGCGTCTCGCCCTGCTGGACGGTGATGGACTCCGAGGTCCGCTGCACCGCCAGCCAGGCCGTCGCGGTGATCGAGCAGACCGCCACCAGGACCGAGCCGGTCAGCAGGCGGAACAGCAGGCCGTGCCGCAGGGAGGGGCGCCGGCCGGCCGCCCGTGCGCCGCCCGCGGCGGACCGCCGGGCCGCCCGCCGCACGGACCGCCTCCGCTCAGCGGACACGGTCGGGCCCCGCCAGCTTGTAGCCCACCCCGTACACGGTGACCAGCCGGACCGGCCGCCGCGGGTCGGGCTCGATCTTGCGGCGCAGGTTCTTCACGTGGACGTCGATGGTGCGCTCGGTGATGTACCCGCTGATCCCGTGGATGAGCTCCAGCAGCCGGGCCCGGCTCAGCACCCGGCCGGGCCGGGCCGCCAGCGCCCGCAGCAGCTGGAACTCCACGGGGGTGCACTCCACCGGCTCACCGTCCACCCGCACCGCGTGCCGGGCCGGGTCCACGGTGATCGGACCCGCGCTCAGCACCCGCTCCTCGTCCCGGACCGGGGCGCGCGAGCGGCGCAGCAGCGTGCGTACCCGCGCCATCAGCTCGCGCGGGCTGTAGGGCTTGGTGACGTAGTCGTCGGCGCCCAGGTCCAGCCCGTTCAGCAGGTCCTCCTCGGTGGCGCGGGCGGTGAGCAGCAGCACCGCCACGTCGGACTCCGCGCGCAGCACCCGGCACGCCTCCAGCCCGCTCATCACCGGCATCATCACGTCCATCACGACCAGGTCGGGGCGGTTCCGGTGGTGCTCCTCCAGCACGGCGCGCCCGTTGTGGACGACGCGGACCGTGTGGCCCTCGTGCTCCAGGTACCGCCGGATCAGCTCGGCCTGGTTGACGTCGTCCTCGGCCACCAGGACATGTGCGCACACGTGGACGACCTCCGTTTCGCCGGCCCGGGGCGGGCGGCCCCGGCAACGACGATCGTACGGGCGCGGGCCCGGGGCCCCGCGGAGCCCCGAAGGGTCGCCGCAGGTCGGAACACGGAACGCACACGGCGGTCACACGGGTTCTTCACATTCGTCGGCCAGTCTTCATGGTGTCCGGCGCGGAGAGCCCCGCCGGACCCCTCGACCGGATGGACCCCATGCGCCGATCCCCGATGCCCCGCTCGACCGCCGGGACGCTTCCCGCACTGGCGGCCGCCGCCGTCCTGGCGACCGCCACCGCCTGCTCCTCCGGGGGCTCCGCGGACGCACCGGAGGAGCCCTCCGGGACGTCCGCCGCGGTGGAGGACACCGCGGCGGACGGGGGCGCCCGCATCGCCACGGCCGTCGGGGACGAGGTCGAGGTCCGCTCCGAGCCGGACGGCGGCGAGGTGGTGCACACCCTCGCCAGCCCGAACGACTTCGGCGCCGACCGCACCTTCCTCGTCCTGCGGACGGAGGGCGACTGGCTGGAGGTCCTCCTGCCGGTGCGGCCCAACGGCTCCACCGGCTGGATCGAGGCCGACGGGGTCGACGTCACCGCCACCGCGTTCCGCGTGGAGATCGACATGTCGGAGTACTCCTTCACCGTCCTGGAGGGCGGCGAGGAACTCCGGACCGGACCGATCGGCATCGGTACGAGCGACACCCCGACGCCGCCCGGTGAGTACTACTTCACCGAGCTGCTCCAGCCCGCGGACCCCGACGGCGCCTACGGCGCCTACGCCTTCGGGCTCAACGGGCACTCCGACACGCTGGAGACCTTCGCGGGAGGGCCCGGACAGCTCGCGGTGCACGGCACCGACGACGAGTCGGGCCTGGGCGGCGAGGTCAGCCACGGCTGCATCCGGGTGTCCAACGACGACATCACCTGGATGGCCGGGCTCCTGCCGCTGGGCACCCCGGTCGAGATCACCGAATGACCGCCCGCCGGGCGGTCCCCCGAACACACGACAAGAGGACGACCATGCGAGTGAAGCCCCGGATGCTCATCATCGCCGCCATGGCGGCGGCCTTCTTCGGCGCGGCCCCGGCGCTCGCGGCGGACGACCCGGCCGACCGCGGCGGCGTCCCCGCGGCGGCCCCGGCCGACTCCGTGTCCCCGGTGCCCGCCGAGCCGGACGGTCCGCGCGAGGACGAAGCCCCCATCGCCGAGCCCCCCGCCTCCGAGCGCCCCGCCGAGCCGGGTGCCGCCGAGCCCGAGCGCCCCGCCGAGCCGGACGCCGACCCGGCCCGCCCCATCCGTGAGGAGCCCAACTACACCGGCTGACCCCGGCCGGACCGGCCCGCACCCGTCCGCGGCACCGCGCCCGCGGACGGGTCGGTGGCCGGGAACGGTGCCGCGCCGGGTGATCCTCGAAGCATGGAGAACACCGACGCCCACATCCGGGTCCGCGGCGCGCGGGTGCACAACCTGCGCGCCGTGGACCTGTCCCTGCCCCGCGACGCGCTCGTGGCGTTCACCGGCGTGTCCGGGTCCGGGAAGTCCTCGATCGCCTTCGGCACCCTGTACGCCGAGGCCCAGCACCGTTACCTGGAGTCGGTCGCGCCGTACGCGCGCCGCCTCCTCCAGCAGCTGCCGGCCCCGGACGTCGACGGCATCACCGGGCTGCCGCCCGCGGTGGCCCTGGCGCAGGCCCGCTCGGTCCCGTCCGGGCGCTCCACGGTGGGCACCCTGACCGCCGTCTCCAACTCGCTGCGCATGCTGTACTCCCGCTCCGGGACCTACCCGCCCGGGGCCGAGCACCTGGACTCCGACTCCTTCTCCCCCAACACCGCCGCCGGCGCCTGCCTGGTCTGCCACGGGGAGGGCGTGGAGTACGAGGTCACCGAGGAGTCGCTGGTCCCCGACCCCTCGCTCAGCATCGCCGGGGGCGCCGTCGCGTCCTGGCCCGGCGCCTGGCAGGGCAAGAGCCTGCGCGACATCCTCGACACCCTCGGGTACGACGTGCACCGCCCCTGGCGCGAGCTGGCGCCCGAGGAGCGCTCGTGGATCCTGTTCACCGACGAGCAGCCGGTGGTCACCGTGCACCCGGTCCGGGAGGCGGGCCGCGTGCAGCGCCCCTACCAGGGCACCTACAGCAGCGCGCGGCGGCTGGTCCTCAAGGCGTACGCCTCCTCGGCCGGCGAGGCCCGCAGGGAGCGCGCCCGCGCGTTCATGGACGAACGGGTCTGCCGCGGGTGCGACGGCCGCCGGCTCGCCCGGGCCGCGCTGCGGGTGACGTTCGCGGACCACGGCATCGACGAGCTGGCCCGGATGCCGCTGTCCGCCCTGGCCGGGGTGCTCGCCCCCTGGCGGGACGACCCCGGGCCCGCCGGGGCGCTCGTCCAGGACATCGCCGGCCGGATCGGGGTGCTGGTGGAGCTGGGCCTGGGCTACCTGGCCGCCTCCCGTCCCGCGCCGACGCTCTCCACAGGCGAGCTCCAGCGCATCCGGCTGGCCACCCAGGTGCGCACCGCCCTGTTCGGCGTGGTGTACGTGCTGGACGAACCCTCGGCGGGCCTGCACCCGGCGGACTGCGAGGCGCTGACGGGCATCCTGCGGCGGCTGCGGGACGGAGGGAACACCGTGTGCTTCGTGGAGCACGACATGGACATCGTGCGCGGCGCCGACTGGGTCGTGGACGTGGGCCCCGGGGCCGGGGACGGCGGCGGCCGGGTGCTCTACAGCGGCCCGGTGCCCGGGCTCGCACGGGTCGGGGAGTCGGTCACCCGCCGCTACCTCTTCGACCCGCCCGCGCCCGAGCGGGCGGGCCGCACCCCCGCGGGGACCCTGGAGGTGCGCGGGGTCACCCGCAACAACCTGCGCGGGCTGGACGCCGACGTCCCGCTGGGGGTGTTCACCGCCGTCACGGGGGTGTCGGGCTCGGGCAAGTCCACCCTGCTCGCCGCGATCGGGGAGCGGGCCGCCGAGCGCGGCCGGGCGGTGTGGGTGGACCAGAAGCCCATCGGCCGCACCCCGCGCTCCAACCCGGCCACCTACACGGGGCTGTTCGACACGGTCCGCAGGCTGTTCGCCGCCACCGACGACGCGCGCCGGCTGGGGTACGGGCCCGGGCGGTTCTCCTTCAACGTGCCCGAGGGGCGCTGCCCCACCTGTGAGGGCGAGGGGTTCGTGTCGGTGGAGCTGCTGTTCCTGCCCAGCACGTACGCCCCCTGCCCCGCCTGCGGGGGCGCCCGGTACGACCCCGACACCCTGCGGGTGTCCTACCGGGGGCTCACCGTGGCCGGGGTCCTGGACCTGTCGGTGGACGAGGCCCTGGAGTTCTTCGCCGGGACGCCCGCCCTGGTGCGCCCGCTGGACACCCTCGCCGCGGTCGGCCTGGGCTACCTGCGGCTGGGACAGCCGGCCACCGAGCTGTCCGGCGGGGAGGCCCAGCGCATCAAGCTCGCCGCCGAACTCCAGCGCCGCACGGTCGCCGACACCGTCTACCTGCTGGACGAGCCCACCACGGGACTGCACCCGCACGACGCCGACGTGCTCATGGAGCGGCTGCACGACCTGATCGACGCGGGTGCCACGGTGGTCGCCGCCGAACACGAGATGCGGATCGTCGCCACGGCCGACCACGTCATCGACCTGGGTCCGGGCGGCGGAGACGAGGGCGGCCGGGTGGTCTCCTCCGGGACCCCCGCCGAGGTGGCCGCGGCCTCCGGCGGTCCCACCGCCGCCTACCTCAAGGGGCTGGTCCGGTGAGGGGCGCGGCGCGGACCGCCGGCCCGGGCCCGGAAGCCGCGCCCGGCCCCCGCGGGGGCCGGGCGCCGTGACCAGGGCGCCGTCGGCGCCCCGGGGCGGCATGTCGGCGGACCGGGATGTCGACCCGCCGACGAGTCGACATGCGGCACGCCCGGCCGGGAGCGCCCGGCGTGTGCGCGAAGGGGCCGGCGGGCCGTTCCGGGGTGCGCATCAACGGGCCGACACGGGATGTGCCCGGCCGGGAGCGCCCGGCGTGTGCGCGAAGGGGCCGCGCCGGAGTGCGTACCGACGGGTCGACGAGTCGACATGCGGCACGCCCGGCCGGGAGCGCCCGGCGTGTGCGGCGACCGGTCCGCGAGTCGACACGCCGACACCCGCGCCTCCTCCCCGGGGGCCGGCCCCTCCTCCGAAGGTCGCAGGCGCGATGCCGATCCGCGCCCGATGTGCCGGGGCACCGCGTTTCGCGACGCTGGGATCACACCACCGGAAGGAGCGGACCCGTGATCCCCGCCGAAACCACCGCACCACCCTCCCGCCGCCGCCGGACGGCGGCGGCCCTGGCCGCAGCGACGGGCGCCCTCGCCGTGCTCGCCACCGGCTGCGCCGCGGCCCCCGGGCCCGCGCACGTACCGGCCGCCGCCGCCCCCACCGCGGACCTCACCGCCCAGGACCTGGAGGCCTGGCTCGACGGGCTGGTCCCGGCCGCGCTGGACACCGCGGGCATCCCCGGCGCCTCGGTCTCGGTCGTCCACGACGGCGAGCTGCTGACCGCCCGCGGCTACGGGTACGCCGACACCGGCGCCGACGGGCGTGACCCGCTGCCGGTCGACCCCGAGGACTCCCTCTTCCGCGTCGGCTCCGTGTCCAAGCTGTTCACCGCGACCGCGGTCATGCAGCTGGTCGAGGACGGCCGGGTCGACCTCGACACCGACGTCCACGAGTACATCGACTTCACGGTCCCCACGGCGTTCGACGAGCCGGTCACCGTCCGGCACCTGCTCACCCACACGCCCGGGTTCGAGGAGAGGGTCGCGGGGATGATCCTCCCCGAGGGCGCCGAGCACGACCTGGGCGAGGTCCTCGCCGCCGACCCGCCCGAGCAGATCTTCCCGCCCGGCACCGTCCCGGCCTACTCCAACTACGGCAACGCCCTGGCCGGGTACATCGTCGAGCAGGTGTCCGGCGAGCCCTTCGCGGACTACGTGCGCGACAACGTGCTGGAGCCGGTCGGCATGGACTCCTCCGACTTCGTCCAGCCCCTCCCCGAGGGGCTCCGGGACCGCATGGCCCAGGGGTACACGTCCACCGGCGCCCCCGCGGCGCCCTTCGAGACCGTCTCCGGCGCCCCCGCCGGCTCGCTGTCCGCCTCCGCGACCGACATGGCGCGCTTCATGCTCGCGCACCTGGGGCACGCGCCGGGCGGCGAGGCCCTGCTGTCCCCCGAGACGCTGGAGGAGATGCACGCCCCCGCGCTGGACGCCGACTCCCTGGGCACCCTCGCCGGGGGCCCGCGGATGACCCTGGGGTTCTTCGACGAGAGCCGCAACGGGTACCGGATCCTCGGCCACGGCGGCGACACCCAGTACTTCCACAGCGAGATGCAGATCCTCCCGGAGGAGGACACCGGCATCTTCATCACCCTCAACGGCAGCGGCGACGCCGACATGGGCAGCCACCTCCTGCGCCTGAGCGTCGTCGACGGCTTCTTCGACCGCTACTTCCCCGGTGAGGGCCCGGCCGACTCCCCCGTCGAGGAGACCGCCCGCGAGCACGCGGCGATGGCCGAGGGGACCTACACCAGCTCCCGCGCGATGCGCAGCACGTTCCTGTCCGCCATCGACCTCGTGGGCGAGACGCGGGTCCAGGCCCGCCAGGACGGGACGATCCTGGTCTCCCCCGGCCCGGAGACCTTCGTGCCGACGGTCTACGAGGAGGTCGCGCCCTGGGTGTGGCGCGAGGTCGGCGGGCAGGGCGTCATCTCGATGCGCGCCTCCGAGGACGGCGAGCGCGTCGAGGCGATCGGCTACGCGTCGGCGTTCACCCTCCTCCGCGTCGACGCCGAGCGCTCGTCCTCCGTGGCCCTGCCGGTCCTGCTCGCCTCCCTCGCGGTCCTGCTGGTGACGGTGCTGTCGTGGCCGGTCGCGCTGGTGGCGCGCCGCGCCCTCTCGCTGCCCGCCCGGGACCGCGCCGGACGCCTCGCCCGCGTTCTGACCAGGGTCGGCGTCGCCTCGGCGGTCGCCGCTCTCCTCTCCTGGGCGGTCCTCATCACCCTGGTCATGGGGCTCCAGGACGTGCCCACCGCGGCGGTCCGGGTGCTACAGGGGATGCAGCTGCTCGGGGCCCTGGCGATCCTCCCGGCGGCCTGGACGGTGGTCGGCGACGTCCGCCGCCGGGCCGGGTGGAAGCGGTGGACCTGGAGCTCCCTCGTCCTGGCCGCCCTGCTGGGCGTGCAGTGGTTCGCGATCACCTTCGCCCTGCTCTCCGTGAGCGCGTCGTACTGATCCGCGGGGCCCGCCGCCCCGGCGGCGGGCCCGCCTCCTCCGAAGGTCGCAAGCGCGGTGCCGATCCGCGTCCGATGCGCCGGAGCGCCCGGTGCGGCCAGGCTGGAGGCGCACCGCCCGCGGGGACGACCTCCCGCGGGCTCCCGTCCCGTCGTACCGACGGGATCATGTCCTTGGACCGACGAACGGGGGACCCCATGAGCGAACGAGACCAGGACACCGCCGCACGGGCGGCGGGAGCGGTGCCCGCCTCCCCCTTCGCCGGGGCCGCCGACCTGGCCGACACCCTGCTGGACCGGGTGGGGCTGCGCGGGGAGACCGCCCGCGACTCCGCGCTGGCGGTGGTCGTGGCGGCGGCCTCCGTCGGGCTGCTCGGGCTGGTGGCGTTCCTGCTGGAGCGCCTGGAGGGGGAGGCGCTGCCGCTGGGGACCACCGCCTCCCTCGCCGCCGCCGTGGCGGTCCAGTCCCTGCTGCTGGCCGTGCGCCGCAGGTTCCCGGAGTTCTGCCTGCTCGCCGGGACGGCGATCCAGGTACTGGTCATGGCGCTGCTGCCCCTGGAGGTGGGCTTCCAGGGGCTGGCGCTGTTCGTCGCCGCGTACACCTGCGGAACCCGGCTCCCGACCCTGCGGCTGACCGCCGTCACCGTCGTCGCCGTCGCCCTGTACTGGCTGGTGGGAGGCCCGGTCCAGGGGATGCTGGCGCCGTCGGTGGACCTGGTGCCCCTCCCCGAGGGGGCCCTGATGGCGTGGCTGGGGCTGCTCGTCTCCGCCGTCCCCACGTTCGTGCTCCCCGCCCTGGTCGGCGTCTACACCGGCACCCGGCGGCGCTACACCGAGCTGCTGCGGCTGCGCGCCACCGAGGAGATCCGCGCCCAGCGGGAGCGGGCCGAGGCGGCCGTCCGGTCCGAGCGCACCCGCATGGCGCGCGAGCTGCACGACATCGCCGCCCACCACCTGTCCGGCATGGTGGTGCAGGCCGGGGCCGCCGAGCGGCTCGTCGGCCGCGACGACGGCGCCGCCCGCGAGGCGATGGCCTGGGTGCGGTCCCAGGGCAAGGAGACCCTGGCCAGCCTGCGCTCGGTGGTCGGGGCGCTGCGCGACCCGGGCGACGACGGCCGGACCGCCCGGGGCGACGGCGGCGCGCCCGTCCCCGGGCTGTCCGCGCTGGACCGCCTGGTCGGTACCGAGCGCGACCTCGGCACCGCCATCGAGGTGGTCCGCGAGGGCGAGGCCTACTCCCTGGCCCCCATCGCCGACGTCACCGCCTACCGGCTGGTGCAGGAGGCGCTGTCCAACGCCCGCGACCACGCGGCCGGGGCGCGGGTGCGGGTCCTGCTCCGGTACGGTCCGGAGCGGTTCGCGCTGGAGGTGGCGAACGGCCCGGGCGGTTCCCGGACGACCGAGCGGGAGCACCGCGGACTGGGCGTCCTGGGCATGCGCGAACGGGCCCAGGTGGTGGGGGCCGACCTGGAGGTCGGGCCCACCGGAGAAGGGGGATGGCGGGTGCGCTGGGAGATGCCGATGGACGGGGACGAGCGGTGATCAGGGTTCTGCTGGTGGACGACCAGGCCATCGTCCGGGCGGGGTTCCGGGTGATCCTCGACATGGCCGACGGCATCGAGGTCGTCGGCGAGGCCGCGGACGGTCCGGCGGCGGTGGAGCTGGCGGCCCGGCTCGCGCCGGACGTCGTCTGCATGGACGTGCGCATGCCGGGAGGCGACGGGCTGGCAGCGACGCGGGGGATTCTGGACCGGGCCCGCGAGCGCGGGATACGGCCGCCGGAGATCCTCATCATCACCACGTTCGACCTCGACGACTACGTGTTCGGGGCGCTGGAGGCGGGGGCCGCGGGGTTCGTCCTCAAGGACACCGACCCCGACGACCTGGTGGACGCGGTGCGCAGGCTCGCGACCGGGCAGGGGATGGTGGACCGGACGGTGACCCGCCGGGTCATGGCCGAGTTCGCCCGCCGCAGGCCCCCCGAGGGTGCCGACCCGGACGCGCTGGGGCTGCTCACCGCCCGCGAGGCCGACATCGTGCGGCTGCTGGCGGAGGGGATGTCGAACGCCGAGATCGCGGAGAGGCTGTTCATCGAGACCAGCACGGTGAAGTCGCACCTGACCCGGGCGATGGCCAAGATCGGCACCCGGGACCGCCTCCAGACGGTGGTCTGGGCGTACCGGACGGGCGTCGCCCGCCCCTGACCCGGAGGCGGCGGCCGGGCTGGCCGGCCGTGCACGGGGCGCGGACGTGTCGGCGGGGCGGCGTGTCCGTACGTCGCCCTGTCCACAGGTCGGCGTGTCGACATGTCCGCGCGGCGCGGTGCCGGGGCCGCCGTGGAGCGGCGGCCGGGCCGGCGGTGCGCCCGCCGGCCCGGCCACCGGCCCCGAACGGGCCGCGGGCCCCGGCCGGGGCCCGCGCCGCCGGTCACGCGTCCCGGCGCTCGAACACCGTCACCGCGACCGCGGTGAACACCGCCAGCCACGCGCCGACCACGAGCACCGCGACCGCCGTGGGCAGGTAGCCCTCGCTGCCGGGGACGGCGATGCCCGCGAGGCTCTCCACCGCGGCGCCGTACGTGAACCGGGGCACCGTCTCCATCCACCACTCCCCCAGGAAGGGGGCCGCGAACACCGGCAGCGCGTTGACCAGGAACACCAGCACGAACGCCCCGGCCGCGCTGCGCAGCACCGCCGCCGCGCACGCGGTGAGCACCGCCTGCACCGCCATCCCCACGGGGATGTACACCAGCGTCGCCCGCACCATCCCCGCGGCGCCCAGGCTCAGGGTCGGCTCCCCCGCGACGGCCAGCGCGGCCTGGCTGACGTGGAAGTTCACCTGCGCCACCGCCACGCCCACCACCAGCGCCAGCACCGCGAGGATGACCAGCTTGGCCAGCAGCGGGCGCCACCGGCGCGGCGTCGCGGTCAGCGTGTACACCGCGGGCCCGCGGAACTCCGACGCCACGATGTTCCCGGCCAGCGCGGCGAAGGTCAGCGTTCCGAACCCCCCGGCGAAGAAGATGACGGCGTACTCGCCCTCCGCCTGCTCCCGCGCCAGCGCGGCGCTGTCGCCGAACCCCATCGTGAGCACGGTGACGCCCACCGTCAGGACGAACGCCAGCACCAGCATGGTCCGGTTGGCGGGCGTCGCCAGGAACTTCCGCCACTCCGACTTCAGCACCGACCCGAACCCCGGGTCCGCCTCCCGGCCCGCGCCGCCTGTGCGCTCCCGTACCGCCGCCATCACCGCTCCCCTCCCGTCACGGCCGCGGCCGGGGCGAACACGTGCCCCGCGCTGCCGCCCGTGATCTCCATGAACACGTCCTCCAGGCTGGGCCGCTCCGGCGTCAGCTCGTGCAGGGCGAGCCCGTACCGCGCGGCCAGCTCCCCGATGTCGGCGGCCTCGGCCCCCGTCACCACCAGGGACGCGGTGCCGTCCTGCCCGCCGGCCGCGGCGCCGTCCGCCGCCTCGACCCCGTACCCGTGGTCGCGCAGGACCGCGGCCAGCGACTCCGCCCGCGGCCCGCCCACCCGGACCCGCCCGCCTGAGCCCCGGCGCACCAGGTCCGCCACGGTGGTGTCGGCGATCAGCCGCCCCCGCCCGATGACGACCACCCGGTCCGCGGTCTCGGCCATCTCCCCCATGAGGTGGCTGGAGACCAGGACCGTGCGCCCCTCGGCGGCCAGCGACCGCATCAGCGTGCGCACCCAGCGGACCCCCTCCGGGTCGAGCCCGTTGACCGGCTCGTCCAGCAGCAGGGTTCCGGGGTCGCCGAGCAGGGCGGTGGCGATGCCCAGCCGCTGGCGCATGCCGAGCGAGAACGCGCCCACCCGCTTGCCCGCCACGTCGGACAGCCCGACCGTTCCCAGCACCTCGTCCACCCGCCGGTCCGGCAGGCGCGCGGCCGCCGCCACCCACCGCAGGTGCGCCGCCGCGGTCATGCCGCGCGGTACCGCCCCGGTGTCGAGGAGGGCCCCCACGGTCCGCAGCGGGGCGGCCATGTCCCGGTAGCGGACCCCGTCGATCGCGGCCCCGCCCCGAGTGGGCCGGTCCAGCCCCACGACCATCCGCATCGTCGTGCTCTTGCCCGCGCCGTTGGGGCCGAGGAAGCCGGTGACCTTCCCCGAGGGGGCGGTGAACGACAGGTCGTCCACCGCCCGCGTCCCGCCGTAGTCCTTGCGCAGTCCGCTCACTTCGATCACGTCGTCCGCCCGCCCTTCGTGGTCCGTCTTCCGTCACCACAAGGCAATCGCCCGGGGGCGGTGCGGCGTGAGCGCCGAATGCGGGCAGGGGTGACGACAAATGTTGTCGATCCGCTCCGGGAGGGGGCCGGACGGGGCTCCGACGCCTACGGTGGGGGCATGAGCGACCACACGGGTAGCCCGGCCCCGTCATCACCGCGGCCCTGGGACCCTCCGGGGGACGGGGCGGGCGGCCGGTCCGCTGCCCCGCGGCCGGCGACCGCGCTCCTCGTGTGCGTCCTCGCGGTGGTCGCCGCGGCCAACGGCGTCTTCTGCCTGGTCGTCATCGAGGACGCCGACGTGGCGGCGGTCCTGGCCGGAGCGGTGGCGATGGCGGCGGCCTCGGCGGTGCTGGTGCCCCTGGGCCCCCGCTTCCCGGGCGCCGTGGCCGTGGCCGTCGTCCTCGCGGCGGCCCTGCCGTACCTGGTCGACTCCGACTGGCGGGAGCTGGCCCTGGCCGGCGGGCTGGTCTGGCCGGTGCTCGCCCTGGCGTGGTCCGCGGCCAACCTCGTCCGCCGGGCGCGCGGGCCGCGCGGCGCGGCGGCCGGGGCGGTCGCGTTCGCGGGCTACGCGGTGTTCGTCGCCGTCGTCCGCGGGGCGGAGGGCCCCGCGCTGGTGGAGGCGCTCAACGCCTCCGCCCCCGTGCTGGGCGGTGCCGCCCTGGCGCTGTACGGGCGGTTGGCGCAGGCCCGCGCGGAGCGGGCCCGCCAAGAGGAGCGGGAGCGGGCGCTGCTGGCCGAGCGCGCGCGGATCGACGAGCGCCGCCGCCTGGCCCGGGAGATGCACGACGTCGTCTCGCACCAGGTCAGCCTGATCGTGCTCCAGGCGGGGGCCCTGGCCTCCACGTCCGCCGACCCCGGGGTCCGCGAGATCGCCGACCGCATCAGGGCGGCGGGCGGCCGGGCCGTGGACGAGCTGCGCGAGATGGTCGGGGTGCTCAACGACCCGTCCTCGGTGCGCCCGGACCCCCCGGAGTCCTTCGGGCCGGCCGCCGACGTCCCCGACCCCCTGGGCCCGGTGGCCGAGGCCGGGGACGCCGGCCAGCGGGTGGAGCTGACCGTGCGCGGCGACCTCGCCGGCCTCCCGCCGCACGTGGCGCGGGCCCTGCACCGGGTGGTCCAGGAGAGCCTGACCAACGCGCGCAAGCACGCCCCGGGCGCGGCGGTCGGGCTCACGGTGGCCCGCAACCCCGACGCCGTGCTGGTGGAGGCCGTCAACCCGGTGGACGACGGCCTCTCCGGCCCCCTCATCGAGGGGACCGGGACCGGGCTGGAGGGGTTGCGCCACCGGGTGGAGATGCTGGACGGCTCCCTGCGGGCGGGCCGGGAGGGCGACGGGTTCCGGGTGGCGGCCGTCGTCCCGCTGCCGGGCGGGCCGGACGGGCCGGACACGGGTACGGGGACGGGGGGACGGCGGTGATCGACGTGGTGCTCGTGGACGACGAGCCGATGGTCCGGGAGCACCTGGGGGTCATCCTGGGCGCGGCCGAGGGGCTGCGCGTGGTGGGCGAGGCGGGCGACGGGGCCGAGGCGGTGGAGGCGGTGCTCCGGCACCGCCCGCGTGTGGTGCTGATGGACCTGCGGATGCCCGGGGTGGACGGGATCGCGGCCACGGAGCGGATCGCCGCGCTGCCCGACCCGCCGGTGGTGGTCGCGCTGACCACGTTCGCCGACGACTCGCACGTGGCGCGCGCGCTGGAGGCGGGCGCGGCGGGGTTCCTGGTGAAGTCCACCCCCATGGAGGAGCTGGTGGGCCTGGTCCGGGTGGCGGCGGGCGGGCACGCGGTGCTGTCCCGGGAGGTCGCGGGCGGGTTCGCCGTCCGGGCGGGGGCGTCGGCGCGCGCCCGGGAGCGGGTCGCGGGGCTGAGCCCCCGGGACCGCGACATCCTGGGGTGCCTGGCGGAGGGGATGACCAACGCGGAGATCGGGGCGCGGCTGTTCCTGGCGGAGACGACGGTGCGCGGGTACGTGTCGCGGCTGCTCACCCGGCTCGACCTCGACAACCGCACCCGGGCCGGGCTCCTGGCCAGGGAGGCGGGGCTGCGCGCTCCGGAGCGGCCGTCCCGGTGACGGCCGCGGGCGCGGCTCAGGCCGGGACCGCCTCCCCGTCCCCGTTCCCGTCGTCGGCGTCGTCATCGTCGTCGTCGGGGAAGTCCGAGACGTCGAGCAGGCGCAGCGCGGTCTCGACGCCCGTCCCGCGCAGGATCAGCCGCGGCGAGGCCAGGTCGCCGAACATGCCGTCCACGGGGTGCGAGACCAGCAGGGACAGGGCGGTGCCGTACTTGGCCATGGACAGTGCGCCGGGGAGGAACACCGACACCTCCTCGCGGGGCTCGAAGTCCCGCACCTCGGCGCTCGCGTCGACCGGGCCGGCCGGGAGGCCGTCGACGGGGAGCGCGACCCGCCACAGCGGGCCCTGCTCCGAGCGGAACCGCTCCCGCTCCCGCGCGGTCTCCCGGGCCATGGACGCCCAGGCCGGTCCGGCGACCCGGGCGCCCCGCGCCCGCGCCAGGGCGGTGAGCTCGTCCGCGGTGGCGGTGACGGCCGCCATGGTCGGGCCCCAGACGTCGTCCTCCGGTCCCGCGGCGGGGCCGGAGGGGTCGGGGGCGAGCGCGGTCAGGACCGTGGCGCCGGGGACGGCGCTCCGCCGCACCTCGGGGCGCGCGACCAGGAGTTCGCGGGCGGTGGCGACGGCGTCGTCCTCGGCCGCGCGCTTCAGCAGCAGCTCCCCGACGTGCTCCTCCAGCAGGCCGGCGGCGGCGTCGGGTTCGTCCAGCGCCCGCCGCACGAGCTTGACGCTCATCCCGGTACCGCGCAGGGCCATGACGGTCATGGCGGTTTCGAGCTGGGCGAAGTCGTAGCCGCGGTACCCGGTCTGCTCATCGACCTCGGCGGGGACGAGCAGGCCTTCGGCGTGGTAGAAGCGGAGCGTCTGCGGCGAGAGGCGGCACATCTCGCTGAAGTCCTTGATGGAGAGCATGGGACGAGTGTGGGCCCTGTGGTTACCAGAAGGTCAACCCCGAAGCCCGCACGCCCCCGTGTCCGCACGTCGGCCCGCGGACATACCGCCATACCGCCATGCCGCCGTACCGCCATGCGGACATGTCGACCCGGCGCGGTGCCGGCCCGCACCGCCCCCGCCGCGCGAAGCGCCGCGGGAGCGGACGTCCGGACCCGTGCGCGACCGCGCACGGGGGCGCGCCTACGCGGTGAGCCGGTCCAGGAACCCGTGCAGGTTCTCCTCCAGGCGCTTCACCTTCTCCTCGACGGTGAGGCTCTCCTCGAAACGGCCGCCCGGCTCGGGCCGCTTCATCCCCCGCACGTACAGCGAGCACGCGAAGTCCGAGCACATGTGCAGCCCGACCGTGTTCCCCTCGCGCCCGGCCTTCCCCGTGCGGGGCGCCACCATGAGCGCCACCCCCGGGCCCTGGCGGCTGGTCACGCACACCGAGCACAGCGCCCGCCGGGCGCCGTTCGCGCTCGCGGTGAGCCGCAGCGCCACGCCCACCGGCCCGTCGCCGCGTTCGACCACCAGGTAGGCCCGCTCGTGCGCGGTCGGGTCGCGCCAGCCCAGGAAGTCCAGGTCCTCCCACGGCCGGGAGTCGAGATCGCGTGGGACGGCGAGCCGCTTGGCCTCGCCCTTGGAGCAGTTGATGAACGAGCCGCGGATCTCGTTCTCCGTCACGGGGATCATTCCTGCGACGCTAACAGCGACCCTCCCGGCCGGGCAACGGCATTAGTCCCCGCTGGTCCTGGGGTCGCGCAGGGCCCCCATCGCCTCCATCAGGGTGCCGTGGACGTACTCCAGCTCCGGGCTCGCGAACGAGGCCCAGTCCTCACCGCCCTCCCCGTCACCGCCCTCCTCCCACGCCGCGTCCTCCTGCGGCGTGTGGCTGTACACCCACCACAGGTTCCCCTGTGGGTCGGCGAACCGGGAGAACACGTCGCCGTAGAACGGCGTCGCCTCGGTGACCACCCGCGCCCCGCGCGCCCTCGCCCGGAGCAGGGTCTCCTCCACGTCGTCCACGTACACGCGCAGCAGCGCGGGGGTGAAGGGCCAGCCGGGCTTGCGGTCCGCGACGGTGATGAGGGAGTCGCCCAGCCGCAGCTCCGCGTGCAGGACGAGGCCGTCGGTGTCCAGGGTGCGCGCCTCGGGCACGTTCCGTGCCCCGAACACGTCGACGATGAAGTCGATCAGCGCGGGAGCGCCGTCGGCCATGATGAACGGGTCAACGGTCGCGGACCCCTGCGGGGCCGCCGGTTTCGTACTCATGTGCCCATCCTGGCCCCCGGTCCGCGGCCGGGTCTTGAACATTCCCGCCAGGCCGCAGCGCCGAGGGGCGCTCCGCCCGCAGCGCCACCAGCGACCGGGTCAGGTGGGCCTGGTCGGAGTACCCCAGCTCGGCGGCCACGCGGCCGGGCGCCAGGCCGGCGCGCAGCGCGCGGGAGGCCTCGCGGGCCCGGACCACCTGGTCGATCCGTACCCGGGTGAGCCCCGTGACGGCCTTGATCCGCCGCTGGCGGCTGCGCTCGGACCAGCCGCCGGTGTCGCCGCCCAGCATCCGCCTGGTGTCGGCGTCCACACGCAGCGCCCCCCGGTCGGCCAGGGAGTGCACGAACGCGGTGAGCCGGTCGAACGCCGGAACGCGGTGCAGCCGCCCGGCCAGGGCGAACCGGTCCCCCGCGACGGCGAGCGGTACCAGGCTCCCGACCATCGCGGCCTTGTCGTACCCGGTGACCACGATGTCCGGCCGCAGCTCCACCCCCCAGTGCCGCTCCCCCGGGACCCCGGCGAGGGTGCGCGGCCCGGGCAGCGGCCCGGAGAGCTCGGCGCGGGTCGACCGGTCCGGACAGGCCGTGAACGCGATGCCCCAGTGCTCGGTCGCCGGGTCGGGATAGGACCCCGGCTCCGCCACCTCCGCGCACCAGACCGCGCTCACGAAGGGGTCGTCCCGGCGGTGCTCGATCGTGTACATCCGTCGAGCGTAGGTCAGGACCCCGAGCCCGGGCGGACGATCATGAGCACGACGACGGCCGCCCACACCAGGTTGTAGATCCCGCTCCACATGGACAGCCGGCCCAGCGCGGACTTCTCGCCGGGCTCGCGCAGGGCCTCCCGCTGGCGGGGGTGGATCTGCCAGGCGAGCAGGACGCCCGCGAGGGCCGTGAGGACCATCGCGACGTTGACCCAGATCTCGGCCATCCGGCCCTGGACCAGGGCGAGGACGATGCCCACCACCGGGACGACGATGCCGAAGAGCGCGTAGCCCCGGGTGATGCGGTGCAGGGCCAGTGCCGTGCCCCGGTTGCGCTCGCCGCCCGGCGCGGGGGCGCCGGCCGTGGCGGCGAGCGGGACGTAGCGGGGGAACAGGCTGGTGGCGACGGCCGAGCCGCCGACGAACACGATGCCCGCGACGACGTGGATCGAGAGCAGGAGGTCTTCCATGGGTGGCTCCTCGGTGCGAAACCTTCAGTGTGGCTGAAGCTTAGGGCATGCTTCAGCCATGCTGAAGGTGGGGTCCGGTCAGTCCCGGGGCGGCCGGGAGAAGGCCGCGCGGAACGCCGCGCCGATCTCGCGCTGGACGGGGTCCGCGTCCGGGCCGAACAGCTCCTCGTCGACCCGCGCGATCTCGCGGCCGGCGCGCTCCAGCAGCTCCCTGCCCCGCGGGGTGGCCTCGATGCTCGACGCCGCCCCCGGCCGGGCGGTGAGGTCGCGCACCAGGCCCGCGGCGGCCAGGGCCTTCACGCCCGTGTGCGCGCTCTGCACGGTGATCCCCGACATCCGGGCCAGGTCGCTGAACGAGACGCCGGGCACCCCCGCGATGTGGCCGAGCAGGCCCAGGCGGGCGACGGTGAGGTCGAGCGGGGCCAGGGCCGCGCCGAGCTCGTTCTCCACCGTGCGGGCCAGCGTCAGCACGAGGACGGAGGCGCTCAGGGCGGGCGGTCCGGGGCGGGTGTTCTCGGTGCTCACCGCTCCAGTCTCCCGCATCGCCGCGCCGGCCCGCCCCCTTGTCGGCAAGGGGACGGAGCGACCCGCCCGCCGGCGGTGGGCGGGCCCGGCGCGGTGTCAGGCGCCGGCGGCCACGCGCGGCAGGCCCGTCCCCATGCGGCGCGCGGTCAGGGCCAGCCCGGCGATGAGCGCCACCTCCCCCAGGTTGCCGACGGCCAGCGGGGCGGAGGGCAGGGCCGCGGCCAGGAACATCACCGCCGCGCCCGCGAGCATCCAGGGTTCGCGGCGGGACACCGCCAGGGCCAGGCCGACGCCGACCAGGACCAGGATGGCGGCGATGGAGGGGACCGGCGGGGACGGGTCGGCGGCGGAGTAGCGCAGGGCGTCGCCCTCGCTCCCGGCGACCAGGGAGAGCCCGGCCAGCTCGAAGACCACCCCGTAGGCGATGAGGAGGACGGCCGCTCCGGCGAAGACCGCCCCGGCCGCGCGGTGCCGGGCCCAGCCGAGCCCGGCGTCGCGGGCGGCCCCGTGGGCGAACACGACGAGCAGCGGCGTGACGAGCGCGTGCACGAAGAACCGGGGCAGGTTGAGCGCGTGCAGCAGCGGCCCCTCTCCGAGCGTGGAGCCCAGGGCGACGATCCCGTTGTCGTACACCAGGCCGGCCGCGACCAGGGCGGCGATCCAGACGAAGGGGGAGCGGCGGGTGAGCGCCAGACGGACCAGCCATGCGGTGAGGCACAGGTGGACGAGCGCGAAGACCGCGAAGACGAGGGAGACCATGCGCACCTTTCTCTCGTTTTTCGAGATATCTGTGCAAAGGCGATTCCCCCGTCCGGGCGTTCCAACCCCTCCCCGGCTTCCGGCCCGGCCAGGGGTTCCGCCGCCGTTCCGCCTGTTCGGCCGGTGTTCGGTGCCCGTGCGTCGCGCCCGCCGGGGGTGGCCGATTTCCTGTCGGTGCTCGTTCACTCACCGAACGTTCGGTCAGTACACAGTGTCTGAACTGGTTAAATCCGGACCTGGTGTTCAAAATGCCGTACGTCACATGGCATAGTGTCCTAGGGCTCGTGACCTATGTCTCGACACATCCGTCCTGTGTCGATTCGGCGCTCGCGCCGGGCGCGTCCCCACCGGAGTGACCGACCCCCGGTCGGCAGACATTACGGAGCAGCAATGGCAACATCCGACGCCACGGCCTCGGGATCGGCCCCCCTGGACGCCAGGGAGCGCCGCAAGGTCCTGGCCGGGACCATGGTCGGCACCACCATCGAGTGGTACGACTTCTTCATCTACGCACAGGCGGCCGGCCTGGTCCTGGCGCCCCTGTTCCTGGCGCCCCTGTCGGAGTCCAACGCCGGGCTCGCCCAGATCCTGTCGTTCGCGACCATCGGCATCTCCTTCCTGTTCCGCCCCCTGGGCGCCATCGTGGCGGGCCACCTCGGCGACAAGATCGGCCGCAAGAAGGTCCTCGTCGGCACGCTCGTCATGATGGGCGTCGCGACCTGCCTCATCGGCCTGCTGCCGACCTACGCCCAGATCGGCGTGGCCGCGCCCATCCTCCTCATCACCCTGCGGATCCTCCAGGGCTTCTCCGCCGGCGGGGAGTGGGGCGGCGCCGCCCTGATGTCCGTGGAGCACGCGCCGGTGAACAAGCGCGGCTTCTTCGGCGCCTACCCGCAGATCGGCGTCCCCTGCGGCATGATCCTGGCGACCTTCGTCGTCTGGCTCATCACCGTGGTCATCGGCCAGGACGCCTTCCTCGCCTGGGGCTGGCGCATCCCGTTCCTGCTGTCCTTCCTGCTGATCATCGTCGGCCACCTCATCCGCAAGTCCGTGGAGGAGTCCCCGGTCTTCAGGCTGATGCAGCAGCGCCGCGCCAAGTCCTCCGCCCCGCTGGGCACGCTGTTCCGCCACAACACCAGGGAGGTCGTGCTCTCCGCGCTGATCTTCCTCGCCAACAACGCGGCCGGTTACCTGGTCATCGCCTTCCTGGCGACCTACGCCTCGACCGCCCTGGAGATGGAGCGCGGGCCGGTCCTGCTGGCCACCACCCTGGCCTCCTTCGGCTGGCTCATCTCCACCCTGTACGGCGGCTGGGTCAGCGACCGCTGGGGCCGGGTGCGCACCTTCCAGATCGGCTACGTCCTGCTCGCCGCCTGGTCCCTGCCGATGTGGTTCCTCGTGGACACGGGCGACATCCTGCTGTACTTCGTCGGCGTCTTCGTCTTCTGCCTCACCCTGGGCCTGAGCTACGGTCCGCAGGCGGCGCTGTACGCCGAGATGTTCCCCGCCGAGGTCCGCTACTCCGGCGTCTCCATCGGCTACGCCCTGGGCGCGATCCTGGGCGGCGCCTTCGCACCGATGATCGCCCAGATGCTGCTGGAGAACACCAGCGGCTCCTGGAGCATCGGCGTCTACATCATCGTCGCCGCGGCGGTCTCCTTCCTGGGGGTCTCCCTGGTCAGGGAGAAGATGGGCGTCGACCTGCACGCCGGGGACGAGGGCGACGGGGTCCGCGAAACCTCCTGACACCCGTTCCTCCCGGGGGAGGCGCGGCGGTCCGCCGCCGCGCCTCCCCCGCGCCGCTCCCCTCCCCCGCCGGCCCCCTGGCCCGGGCGCCCCGCCGGCAATAGGGTCGGACCGACGGCCGTGGGAGCGCTCTCATCGCCGTTCACCACCGGCCCCCGTGCGAAAGGCGCCCGCCGTGTTCACCGACATGAGCTGGATGAACGAACCCCCGTCCTGGCGGGTCGAGGACGACGTCCTCACCGTCACCACCGGGGACCGCAAGGACTTCTGGCGGCACACCCACTACGGGTTCGTCCACGACGACGGCCACTTCCTGTCCGCCGAGGCCACCGGGGACTTCACCGCGCAGGTCACCTTCGACGGCGACTACCTGGAGCAGTACGACCAGGCCGGGCTGATGCTCCGCGCCGACGAGGAGAACTGGGTCAAGGCCGGCACCGAGTTCGTCCACGGCGGGCTCAACGTCAGCACCGTCGTCACCCGCGGGCACTCCGACTGGTCCGTGGCCTCCCTGCCCCGGACCGGCGGATCCTTCGCGCCGGTGACCATCCGCGCCATCCGCACCGGCGACACCGTCAACGTCCAGTACCTCGACGGCTGGGGCTCCTGGCGGCTGCTCCGCCTGGCGTACCTGCCGCTGGGCGAGACCTGCCGGGTGGGCGTCATGTGCTGCTCCCCGCAGCGGGAGGGGTTCCGCACCGTGTTCCGGGACTTCTCGGTGTCCCCGGAGATTCCCGGGGACGACCACGCCTGAGGTCCCGCCGGCGGCGCGGCCCGTCTCCACGGGGGTCGCCGCTCGCCGCGGGCAGGGCGGAGCCGGGATGCGGGTGCCCCACCCGGCCCGCGCCCGCGGAGACCGCGCCGCCGGCCGGGGCGCCCCCGCTCCGGCACCCGGGCCCGTCGGCCACCACCCGTGCGGCCTCCGTGCCGGGGCCGGCGCGGGGCGGTCACCGCACGCCACCGGTGTTTCACGTGAAACATCCGCGGTGACACGGCGGGACGGAGCCGGGTCGGCCCGGACCCGGTGGGGAACAATGTGCGGGACGGCTCCCCCAGGAAAGGCGCCACGGTGTACCACCTGCCCGGACTGCCCGCCGACCTGCCGCACCCCGAGGTCCTGTGGGCCCGGGTCGGGGCCTACGCGGCCGTCTGCGCCGCCCTCGGGCGGACCGACTGCGCTCCCGGGACCGCGGAGATCCGCTTCCGCCCGGCCCCGGGTACCGGTCTGCGCCTGGTCCGGGTGGCGGGAAGGCGGTTCCTCCTCCTCGGGCACGAGCCCGGCAGCGCCTTCGAGGCTTCCTGGACCAGACCCGTCGACCCCTTCGAGGGGGCGCCCGAGGCGCTCCCGTGGGACTGGATCGACGGGCTCCCCCGGCCCGACTTCGCCTACTGGTGGGAGGGGGCGTGGGCCCGTGCCGCCTACCCCGACGACCGGGCCGACGACGGCCTGGCCGCCACCGCCGGCTGGTGCGCCGACACGGAGGGCTTCACCCTGAGAACGGCCCGCGCCGTCCTGGGCGCCGACGGCGCCGCGGGAGCCGCGGGCGTCCGCGCGGCCGCGGCCGGCCTGGAGGCCCGCGCGCGGGCGCGCACCCTGGACGCCCGGGCGCTCGCCGCGGTCCTGGACCGGGCCGCCCCCGGCGCCGACCCTGCGGCCGGGCTGGGAGCGGCCCGCCGCCTCGGGCTCACCGGGGAGCGCGCTCCCCGGGAGAGGGGGCCGGGCGGGTCCGCCCCCGCCACCCGCCTCCCCGCCCTGGGCGGACACTCCCGGATGCTGCTGCTCGGGGACGCCATGCGCGCGGCCGCCGAGCTTCCCGGCCGCGGCGGCACCGTCACCGCCCTGGCCGCGGACGCCGTCCCGGACGGCCGGTCCGAGGAGGCCCTCGCCCGCGCCGCCGCCCTGGTCAGGGGTCACCTGCTCGGCGCCGCCGACCGCCGGGCGGTGGTCTACCGGGCGCCCCGCGAGTACGGCATCGACCCCGCGGACCGGGTCCCGGGCCTGCACGCGGAACTGGAGGGCCTGCGGCGGGACGAGGCGGCTGGCGGCGACCGGTGGCTCTTCGCCCGGCTGACCGTCACCCCCCGGGACGCCGCACTGGAACGCGCCTACGACCACTGGCCGGAGTGGGCGCCGGGCCCGGTGGACGGGGCGGTCCGGCGGCTGGGCTTTCGGCACGCCACCGGCGAGCCCGACGCCCCGGAGGGGCTGCGCGCCGAGATGGACCGCCGCTCCCCCGACCGCCGGCCCGGCTGGGCGGCCCTGCTGTCCGCCCGCGCCGCCGACCGCCCGCCCCCGCCGGGGGTGCCCGGGCGCCCCAGCGTGCCGCCGCTGCGGATCGGCCCGGAGCGCCGGGCCGCGCTGCTCGACGGGATCGCCGCCCGGATGCGCGGCCTCGCCGGGGACGCGGCGTGGTCGCGGCTGCGCCTGACCCACCGCGCCCTCGCCGGGTACGCGGGCGGCACCCTGACCGCCACGGGCCCCGGGGGCGAGCGCGTCCTCGCGCCGGACGCGGACCTGCGCGCCGCCCTGGAGGTGCTGCGCTCGGCCACCTACGTCGGAGGCCGGGGCGCCTGGTTCACGGTCGACATCGTCGTGGGGCCGGCCTCCGGCTGGCGGGTCTCCTACGACCGGGACGGCGAGCCCGCCTTCTCGCTGCCGCCGCGCGCCTTCGACTTCGCCCTGGACCTGCGGTACTTCCCCCGGGACCCGGTCAACGTCCCGTCCTGGCTGGCCGAGCGGCTGCGCACCGCCCGTGCCTGACCCGCCCGCGGGTCGCGCACCCCGGAAGGACCGCGCCGGGTCCCGGAGCCCCGGGACACCGGGGCCGGCGCGAACGCCGCCGGGGGCCGGCCGGGAGAGGTCACCGAGGGTGGCGGCCACCTGTCCACCCCGGAGCGTGCTCCGGGTCACATATCTGGACGATCGGTGACATAAGCCCCGGTCGACGGTGACGTTTTCTCGACTTCGCCGCGCCTATGGCGAACAGATGGCAACAAACCGCACCATATGTCTGTACACGTCAGCTTCGACACACGTGGCGTCTCGACATCTCGACATATGGAGGCAGAGGCATGGCCGACGACCGGGACCTGCTCCCCTCCGAGCAGCCGGTGCAGCTGCTCGACGCGTCGGGGAGGCCGGTCGACGACCCGGACCTGCCCTTCCCCGACAACGGGCGCCTCCTCGCCGCGTACACCGCCCTCGTGGTCGGCCGCCGCGTCAACGACCAGGCCGGCGCCCTGGTCCGCCAGGGCCGCCTCGCGGTGTACCCCTCCTCGCACGGGCAGGAGGCCTGCCAGGTCGCGGCCTCGCTCGTCCTGGGCGAGAACGACTGGCTCTTCCCCACCTACCGGGACACCGTTGCCGTCATCACCCGCGGCGTCGACCCCGTCGAGGTGCTCACCCTCCTCAAGGGGGACTGGCACGCCGGGTACGACCCCTACGCGCACAGGGTCGCCCCGCAGGCCACCCCGCTCGCCACCCAGCTGCTGCACGCCGTCGGCGTCGCCCACGCCGCCCGCCTGCGCGGCGAGGACACCGTGGTCATGGCCCTGTGCGGCGACGGCGCCACCAGCGAGGGCGACTTCCACGAGGCGCTCAACTTCGCCGCCGTCCTCAAGGCTCCCGTCGTGTTCTTCATCCAGAACAACGAGTACGCCATCTCGGTCCCCCTCGCCCGGCAGACCGCCGCGCCCTCCCTGGCCCACAAGGGCATCGGCTACGGGGTCAACGGCGAGCGCGTCGACGGCAACGACACCCCCGCCGTGCTGGCCGTGCTGGAGCGCGCCGTCGGGGCCGCCCGCTCCGGCGGGGGCCCGCAGCTGGTCGAGGCGCACACCTACCGGATGCAGGCGCACACCAACGCCGACGACGACACCCGGTACCGCAGCAGCGACGAGGTCGACCCGTGGGTCTCCCGCGACCCGCTGGTGCGCCTGGAGGCCCTGCTCAAGCGCAAGCGCGTGCTCACCAGGGCGCGCCGGGAGGAGATCACCGGGCGGGCCGAGGCCGTCGCCGCCGCCATGCGCGAGGGCATCTCCCGCGACACCGACCCCCATCCCTCGGAACTGTTCGCGCACCTGTACGCCGAGCCCACCCCGCAGCTGAGGGAGCAGGCCGCCGTCCTGGCCGACGAACTCAGCAGAGAGAGCGACTGACCCATGGCGACCGACCCCACCAAGCTCACCATGGCCCAGGCCCTCAACCGGGCGCTGCGCGACGCCATGGCCCAGGACGGCACCGTGTACGTCTTCGGCGAGGACGTCGGCCCCCTCGGCGGCGTCTTCCGCATCACCGACGGCCTCACCGCCGAGTTCGGCGAGGACCGCTGCTTCGACACCCCGCTCGCGGAGTCCGGCATCGCCGGGCTGGCCGTGGGCATGGCGATGAACGGGATGCGCCCCGTCATCGAGATGCAGTTCGACGCGTTCGCCTACCCGGCGTTCGAGCAGGTCGTCAGCCACATCGCCAAGCTGCGCAACCGCACCCGCGGCCGGGTCTCCATGCCCATCGTCATCCGGGTCCCCTACGCGGGCGGCATCGGCGGGGTCGAGCACCACTGCGACTCCTCCGAGGCGTACTACGCGCACACCCCCGGCCTGAAGGTCGTCACCCCGGCCACCCCCGCCGACGCCTACCACCTGCTGCGCGAGGCGATCGCCTCCGACGACCCCGTCGTGTTCATGGAGCCCAAGAAGCTCTACTGGGCCAAGGAGGAGTTCGACCCGGCGGCGCCGCGCCCCGGCATCGGCACCGCCGTGGTGCGCCGCCCCGGCACCGACGCCACCCTCATCGCGTACGGGCCGTCCGTGCCCACCGCGCTGGAGGCCGCCGAGGCCGCGGCCCAGGAGGGCCGCAGCCTCCAGGTGGTGGACGTGCGCTCCATCGTCCCCTTCGACGACGAGACCGTGTGCGCCGCGGTGCGCTCGACCGGCCGGGCCGTCGTGGTCGCCGAGGCCAGCGGGTTCGCCAGCGTCGCCTCGGAGATCGCCGCCCGGGTCACCGAGCGCTGCTTCCACTCCCTGGCCGCCCCGGTCCGCCGGGTCACCGGGTTCGACATCCCGTTCCCGCCGCCCAAGCTGGAGCGCCACCAGCTCCCGAGCGTCGACCGCGTCCTCGACGCGGTGGACGACCTTCAGTGGGAGGACGACCAGTGACGATCCACACCTTCGAACTGCC
The DNA here is from genome assembly GCF_900141985.1 of Nocardiopsis flavescens. Lineage (GTDB taxonomy): Bacteria > Actinomycetota > Actinomycetes > Streptosporangiales > Streptosporangiaceae > Nocardiopsis > Nocardiopsis flavescens. The sequence continues at coordinate 47,895 of NZ_FQZK01000026.1, forward strand.
CGACCTGGGCGAGGGCCTCACCGAGGCCGAGGTGGTCACGTGGCTGGTGGCGGTGGGCGACACCGTCGCCGTCGACCAGCCGATCGCCGAGGTGGAGACCGCCAAGTCGATCGTGGAGGTGCCCACCCCCTACGGCGGGGTGGTGCACGAGCTGCACGGCGCCGAGGGCGAGGTGCTGGCCGTGGGCGGCCCGCTGATCAGCGTGGCCGACGGGACGGCGGAGCCGGCCGCGCCCGCGGCGCCGGAGAAGCCCGCCGGGCCGTCCGCCGACGGCGAGCGGTACCGCGAGGAGGAGCGCGCGGGCACCGGCTCGGGCAACGTCCTCATCGGCTACGGGACCCCGGAGGCCGGGACGCGGGGGCGCCGCCGCCGTCCGCGCGGTACCGCCGCGGTTCCGGTGCCCGCGGCCGTTCCGGTGCCCGCGGCCCCGGCCGCCCGCCGGGTCCCGCTGGTGACATCGCCGCTGGTGCGCCGGCTCGCCCGCGAGGCGGGGCTGCGCGTCGCCGACGTCGAGGGCAGCGGTGCGGACGGGCTCATCACCCGGCGCGACGTGCTCGCCGCCATCGGGGCCGCCGCGCCCGCACGGGAGCCCGCCCCGGACGCGGCGCCGCCCGCGGCGCCGGCCCCGGCGGGGACCGTCGACCCGCGCACCGGGCTGGCCGAGTCCAGCCGGATCCCCATGAGCGGGTTCCGCAGGAGCGTCGCCGCCGCGCTCTCGCGCAGCCGCAGCGAGATCCCCGAGGCCACCGTGTGGGTCGACGTCGACGCCACCGAGCTGGTGCGCCTGCGCGCCGCCCACCCCCGGGGCCCGGGGCTGCTCTCCTACGTCGCCCGGTTCACCGTGGCGGGCCTGCGCGCCCACCCCGAGCTCAACGGGCTGGTGGACGCCGACCGCGGCGAGCTGGTCCAGTACGACGGGGTCAACCTCGGCCTGGCCGTGCAGACCGACCGCGGCCTGGTCGCCCCGGCCGTGCTCGGCGCGCACCGGCTGACCACCGCCGAACTGGACGCCGAGATCAGGCGGCTCACCGCCGCCGCCCGCGAGGGCCGGGCGACCCCGGCCGAGATGACCGGCGGCACCTTCACCCTCAACAACTACGGTTCACTGCGGGTGGACGGGAGCGCCGCCATCATCAACCACCCGCAGGTGGCCATCCTCGGCATCGGCCGGATCATCGACCGCCCGTGGGTGGTGGACGGCGAGCTGACCGTCCGCAAGGTCACCCAGCTGTCGTTCGCGTTCGACCACCGGGTGTGCGACGGCGGTGCGGCGGCAGGCTTCATGCGGGTCGTCGCCGACGCCATCGAGGACCCCGCCGCGGCCATCGCCCGCCTGTAGGCGGGGACCCGGCAGCGCCCCGGAGGGGAGATCCCTCCGGGGCGCCGCCGTGTCGACAAGGCGATCCGTCGCCGTGCCGCTTCGGCGCTATGCCTCCTCGTCGCCCTTGGCGACCAGGGTGAGCACGTCGTAGGTGGCGACGGCCTCGCCGTCCTGGTCGGTGACCACGGCGTCCCAGCGGACCTCGCCGTACTCCGCGTTGGTGCGCGGGGTGATCTGCTTGGCGGTCAGCGTCACCTTGATGACCGCGTCCTCCTTCACCGGGGTGAGGAAGCGCAGGTGGTCCACGCCGAAGTTGGCCAGCACCGGGCCCGGCGCCGGGTCCACGAACAGGCCCGCGGCCAGTGACACCACCAGGTACCCGTGGGCCACGATCCCGCCGAACAGCGGGTTCGCGGCGGCGGCCTCCTCGTCGGTGTGCGCGTAGAACGTGTCACCGGTGAACTCGGCGAAGTGGTCGATGTCGGCGCGGGTCACCGCGCGCTCCGCCGACTCGATGGTGTCGCCGATCCGCAGTTCCGCCAGGTTCTTGCGGAAGGGGTGCACGTTGCCCGTGGTGCGCCGGGACCCCGTGGTCCAGTGCCCGGTGACCGCGGTGAGCATGTCCGGCGAGCCCTGGATCGCGGTGCGCTGCATGTGGTGCTTGACGCCCCGCACACCGCCCAGCTCCTCGCCGCCGCCCGCGCGTCCCGGACCGCCGTGCACCAGCGCGGGCAGCGGGGAGCCGTGGCCGGTGGACTCCCCCGCGTCGTCCCGGTCCAGGACCAGGATGCGGCCGTGCCAGGGCGCGACGCCCAGCACGACCTCGCGGGCCACGTCGGGGTCGTGGGTGACCAGCGAGCCCACCAGGGAGCCCCGCCCCCGGGCGGCCAGCTCGACGGCCTCGGCCACCGAGCCGTAGGTGATGACGGTGCTGACCGGGCCGAACGCCTCGACCTCGTGCGGTTCCCGGGCGCCCGGCTCGGCCCGCAGCAGGATCGGGGACAGGAACGCGCCGGACTCCGCGTCGGCGCCCACCACCTCCACCCGGTCGGGGTCGCCGTACACCAGCGCGCAGGAGGTGCGCAGGGTCTCGACCGCCTTGCGGACCTCGTCGCGCTGCGCCAGGGACACCAGGGCCCCCATCCGGGTGTCCGGGTGGTCGGCGGCGCCCACCACGACCTTGTCCAGGCGGGCGCGCAGGGCCTCGACCACGGTGTCGGCCATCGCCTCGGGGACGATGACGCGGCGGATCGCGGTGCACTTCTGCCCCGCCTTGACGGTCATCTCGGTGACGACCTGCTTGATGTACAGGTCGAACTCGGGGTCCTCGGCGGTGACGTCCGGGCCCAGGACGGAGCAGTTGAGCGAGTCGGCCTCGACGTTCAGCTGCGTCCCCCCGCCCACCACGTTGGGGTGGCCGCGCAGGAGGGCCCCGGTGGCGGCCGAGCCGGTGAACCCGACGATGTCCTGGGGCCCCAGGTCGTCGAGCAGCCCCCGGTGCCCGGCGACGAGCAGTTGCAGGGAGCCCTCGGGCAGGATGCCGGACTCGATCGTCCGGCGGACCACGGCCTCGGTGAGGTAGGCGGTCTGGGCGGCGGGCTTGACGATGCTGGGCAGTCCGGCCAGGAAGGCCGGGGCGAGCTTCTCCAGCATCCCCCACACCGGGAAGTTGAACGCGTTGATCTGCACCGCGACGCCCGGCCGCGAGGTGTAGACGTGCTGGCCGACGAAGGTGCCCCCGCGGCTCAGCCGCTCCAGGGGCCCGTCCAGGATGACCGTGGAGTTGGGCAGCTCGCGGCGGCCCTTGCTGGAGAAGCCGAAGAGGGTGCCGAAGCCGCCGTCGATGTCGACGGCGCTGTCGCGCCTCGTGGCGCCGGTCCGGTGGGAGAGCGCGTAGAACTCGTCCTTGTACCCCGTCAGGTGCTGGGCGAGGGACTTGAGCAGGTTCGCGCGCTGGTGGAAGGTGAGGGCGCGGATCGCGGGGCCGCCGACGCTCCGGGCGTAGTCGACCATGGCGGAGACGTCGGGGCCGTTCTGCGAAACGCGGGCGACGGTCTCGCCGGTGTTCGCGTCGGCGAGGGGCTCGCCCCCGTCGGCGGGGGTGAACCACGACCCCAGCGCGTAGCTCTCCAGTACTTCGGACACCTGACGGTCCTCTCCTCGGGCTTCGGGTCTTCCGGCACAGTATTACAGACCGATCGTTCAGTAAATAGGGCCCGCGGCGGCGCATCCGTCGCCACCTGCGTTTTCCCACCATGTGGACGTATGGAGACGCCGACGTGTCGACAATCCGGAGGTGCCCTGTAACAAAGGCCCCCCGGCGGACAGAAGAGGGGTGAGACCGGCGACCGAGAGGAGAGCGATGAGCGGCGATGACGCGGAGGACGTCGCGGGCGGAGTGTTCACCCGCTTCTTCACCAGGCATTACGACGAGGTGCGGCGCTACGCGCTGCGGCGGCTGGGACCGGACGCGGCCGACGACGTCGCGTCCGAGACCTTCTCCGTCGCCTGGCGCAGGTTCGACCGGGTGCCCCGGGACGAGCCGCTGCCCTGGCTGTACGGGGTGGCCCGCAACATCGTGCGCGCCAGGTTCCGGGAGATGAGGCGACACGGCGCCATGTCGACCCCGTTCCCGCGGGACGACCACCGCGAACCGGGCTCGCCGGACCCCACGGGGGCGGTGGCCGAGCGCGACAGCGCGCTGCGGGCCCTGTCCCGGCTCGGCGAGACCGACCGGGAGCTGATCATGCTCCTGGCCTGGGAGGGGCTGGAGGTCCGCGAGGCCGCCCGGGTGCTGGGCTGCACCACGGCCACCGCCCGGGTGCGCCTGTACCGGGCGCGGCGGCGGATCGAACGCCTCCTCGCCCCCCCTCCCCCGGACGGCGTCCCCCGCCCCGCGGCCTCCCCCCGGCCCCCCGCCCGCACCGCACTGAAGGAGAACCAGTGAAGGACACCGCGTTCCACGACGACGTCACCGCCGTCCGGCGCCTCCTCGCCGGACACGACCCGGCCGCCGCGCACCCCGGGAGCGCGGCCGTGCGTGAGCTGGCCCGGATCGAGGTCATCGCCTCCGGGAGCGGACGGGGCGGCCCCGGCCCGGCGCCGCGCCGCCGCCTCCTCCGCCCGGCCCTGATCGGTGTCGCCGCGGCGCTCACCGCGGTCGCGGTCGTCGTCCCCGTGTCGCTCCAGAGCGGGCGCCCGGCCCACGCGGGGCCGCCACCCGCCCCGCTGGACGTGCCCGTCGCCGAACGCACCGGGGGGCGGGAGCGCCTGCTCGCCCTGGCGGACGCCGCCGACTCGGCGGAGCCCCCCGCCCGCGCCGGCGACGTCGCCTACGTGCGGACCTCGGAGTGGACCTTCACCTACTCCCAGAACGCCGACGACGGCCGGGCCGGCTGGGGGATCGTCCCGGAGGAGCGCAGCGTGTGGCGGACCCCCCGCGAGTCGGGGGTGGAGCTGGCCGTCCCGGGCGAGCCGGAGCACCTCGGCGGCGACGAGGGACCGCTGGCCTTCCTCTTCAGCGACGGCACCGAGCGGTTCGAGTGGGGGGACGGCGAGGGGGGCGACGGGATGTTCTTCACCTGGGAGCCGGACGCGCTGTCGACCGACCCGGCGGAACTGGAGGAGCAGCTCGTCGCCGGTGCCGGACACGACGCGGGCACGCCGGAGGCGACCCTGTTCTACGCGCTGGAGAGCCTGTACACCGAGGCGCCCGTCGACCCGCGGGTGCAGGCGTCCGTGCTGCGCGTGCTGGCCGGGCACGAGGGCGTCCTCTACGCGGGGCCGTCCGAGGACCGCCACGGGCGCGAGGGCGAGCTGTTCCTGGTGGAGGAGCGGGCCGGGGAGACCCTGGAGCGCCGGATCATGTTCGACGCCGACACGGGGATGCCGCTCTACCACGAGATCGTCATGGTGGAGTCCGACTACGAGCAGCCGGACGGGGTGGAGCCGCCCGTGGTCTACCACTACGCGGTGATCGCGGACACGGCCTGGGTGGCGGAGGTCGAGGACCGCCCCTGAGCGGGTGCGCCGGGTCCGCCCGCCGGCCGCGGGCGGACCCGGCGCGGCCTCAGCGCTGGGCCAGGGCGATGACCTCGGCGCCCGGCAGGGCGGCCACCAGCTTGCCCGGCACCCACAGCTTGGACCGGCGCAGCCCGCTGCCCACCACCACGTGGGGGGTGGCGGCCACGGCCTCGTCCACGAGGACCGGCCACCCCCGCGGCAGCCCGAACGGGGTGATCCCCCCGTACTCCATGCCGGTCAGCCCGGTGGCCTCGGCCATCGGGGCGAACGACGCCTTGCGCGCGCCCAGGTGGCGGCGGACGACGCCGTTGACGTCGGCCCGGTCGGTGGCCAGCACCAGGCACGCCGCGTAGGTGGTCTCGCCGCCGCGCTTGGCGGCCACCACGACGCAGTTCGCGCTTGTCTCCGGATTCATCCCGTAATGGGCGCAGAAGGCGGCGGTGTCCGCCAGCTCCGGGTCGATCGGCGCGACCCGCACCTCCGCGTGGCCCCGCACGGCCTCCCGGACCGGGGCGGCCGTCAGGTGTTCGTGCTCGCCTGCGTCCACCCAGTTCAACGCCACGGACATGGGCATGCTCCTCGCTCGGTGTTCCGGACCCCCAGGTTAGGCCGTGCCCGCCGCACCGCCCGCCCCCCGGGCGGGCACCCGGCGGACCCGGGCCCGTGAGCGGCCGGGGCGCCTGCCCGCCCCTCCCCGAGCGGCCGGGGCGCGGCTCGACGTCGTCCGGTACCCCGGCCGGCCCGGTCGAGGCCCCCGCGCTCCGCGACGCCGGCCCCGGGGGTCGGACCGCGGCCACAGGACCTCCGCCGGAGTGGCGGCCGGGCCGGACCCAGGACCCGGGCTCAGGAACGGCCGGAGTGGCGCCGCACGATCTCCAGGGCGAGGCCGGCCAGGCCGTCGGCGCGGTACCCGGGCCACCCGTGCACCGCCTCCACGTACCCCGCCGGGATGCCGGACGCGCCCCACCGGGCCCCGGCCAGCGCCCCGGCGATCGCCGCGACGGTGTCGGTGTCGTTGCCCGCCCGCACCGCCGCGTGCACGGCGGCCACGTACCCCTCCGGGTGGCGGGTGAGGGCCGACCACGCCGCCTGGAGCGCGCTCACCACGAACCCGTTGTTCGCGAACGTGTGCGGCGCCGCGGCCTCGGCCTCGTCCAGCCACGCCAGCCAGCGCTCCCGCGCGTCCCGGGGCAGCAGCTCCACCCCGCCGCGGACCCCGTCCAGGGTGCCCTCCAGCACGGCCCGGCGCACCCCCTCGCACCACAGCACACAGGCCTGCGACGCCAGCGGGTCCCCGTGGGTCAGGCCGCTGTAGGCGTCGGCCGCGCGGGCCAGCCCCTCGGGGTCCTCCAGGTACGCCAGGGCCAGCGGCCCGGTGCGCATCAGCGACCCGTTGCCCGCGCTGGGCACGTCCTGCGCGAAGAGGCCCCCGGCGAACTCCGCCATCACCCCGGCCACCCCGGGGCGGCGGAAGGCGTGCCCGGCTCCGCGCATGACCGTGCGGGTCTGGTTGCCGATGTCGGTCGCACCGCCGTTCGCCCAGTCCAGGAACGCGTCGGCGGTCGCGTCCAGGGACTCCGCGGACAGCGGGTCGCCGTGGTCGCGCAGCGCGCGGGCGATGCACACCGCCATCTGGGTGTCGTCGGAGTACTCGCCCGGCGCGTACGGGCCCAGCCCGCCGCCGATCATCTCCGGCACCCGGCGCTCGGACAGGGTGGGCCCGAACTCGTAGGGCACGCCCAGGGCGTCGCCGCAGGCGCCGCCCAGGAGTACGCCGACGGCGCGGTCCTCGATGCTTCCGGTCGACGGGGTCTGCACGGCTGCCTCGCACTTTCCAGGGGACGGGGAACGGGCCGACACTACCGTTCCCGAGGCCTTCCGGGGAGGCCGTGTGAGCGAGCCGGCACGGTCCGATATCAGAGCCGAATTCCGGAATTTCGGCCCGTAGAATTCCGATTCATGGAGACCCCCACCCCCGATCCCCACTCCGGCGCGGTCCTGGACGGGCGCTACGTCCTGGACCGGCACCTGCGCAGTGACGCCTCGGGGAGCGCCTACGCGGCCCACGACCGCGTCACCGGGACCACCGTCGTGGCCACCGTCCTGCACCCCTGGCTGGTCGGCGACGCACCGGCCGTGCACGCCTTCCAGGGCAGGGCCCAGAACCTGGAGGCGGTCTCCCACCCGCGCCTGGCCCGCTTCCTCGACCACGGCCGGGACGGCGACCGGGTCTACGCCGTCAACGAGTACCTCCACGGCGAGACCCTCGGCGGCTCCCTGGACGGTGCCGGACCGCTCCGGGGCGCCCGCGAGGCGCTCGGCATCGTCGCCTCGGTCCTGGAGGCCCTCGACGCCGCCCACTCCCAGGGGATCGTGCACGGCTCCCTGACCCCCGACCGGGTCGTGGTCGCCGAGGACGGCGGGGCGGGCATCACCGGGTTCCCCCTCCTCTTCGACGCCGCCGAGGACGAGGCACCCGACACCCGCACCGACGTGCGCGCGGCGGGGCTGATCCTGCACGCGCTCCTCACCGGGGAGCGGGTCGGCGCCGACGAGGAGCGCCCGCTGCGCCCCTCGGCGCTGGTGGACTCCCTGCCGCCCGACCTGGACATGCTGGTCGCCAACGCGACCGACCCCAACCCGCGGTACCGGCCCCGCGACGCGGGCCAGTACCTCACCCTGGTCGAGCAGGTGATGCGGTCGCTGGCCCGGCCGCCGGAGGAGGGCGGGGCCGACGCCACCCGCCCCATCCCGCTCCCGGCCCCGAGCGCACCGTCCCGGCGGCGCCCCTCCCGGCGCCGCGCCCCCGTCCTGGTCCTCGCCGGCCTGCTGGCCGCCGCCGTGTTCACGGCCGGGTGGCTCCTGTTCCCCCGCGAGGCCGAGGCCACCCTGCCCGACCTGGCGGGGGCCACCGCCGAGGAGGCCGAAACCCGGCTGGGCGCCCTCGGCCTGGGCCTGGTGGTGCGCTTCCGGGACACCTACCACGACACCGTCGCGCCCGGCGGGGTCACGGGCAGCGAACCGGGCGCCGGGGCCGTGCTGTCCCAGGGCGACGAGGTCGTGCTGGGGCTGTCCGTGGGGCCGCGCAGCGCCCTGGTCCCCGACGTGGTCGGCGACACCGAGAACGAGGCCCGCGACCTGCTGCGCGAGGCGGGCTTCACGCGCATCGGGATCGTCCAGGAGCACTCCGCCGACCTGCTGCCCGGGACCGTCCTGGCCACCGAGCCCGCCACGGGCGAGGAGGGCGACCGCGAGGAGGAGGTGCTCCTGCGGGTCAGCGAGGGGGTCATCGTGCCCTCCCTGGACGGCATGACGGAGGAGGACGCCGTCGACGCCCTCACCCGGGTCGGCCTGACCGCGCTGGTGGTCGCGGAGCACCACGAGACCGTCGACGAGGGCGGCGTCAGCACCCAGGACCCCGAGCCGGGGTCGATCCTGCCCGAGGAGGGCGAGGTCACGCTGACCGTCTCGACCGGCCCGGACCCCGAGGAGGAAGAGGACGAGGAGCCCTCCGCGTCCCCCTCGGAGGAGGCCGACGACACCCGCGACGAGGAGACCGCCCACCAGGAGGGCGGGGGCGGCGACGGCGGCCACCACGGCGGGGGCGGAGGCGGCACTGCCGGAGGCGGTGGCGGCGGAGGCGGCGGCCACGACGACGATGACGATGACGACGGGGAAGAGGAGGTCTCCTGTTCCTCTCCCGCCTGGGCCCCCGGCACCACCTACCCGGAGGGGCAGTGGGTGAGCCACGACGGCCGCGAGTACGAGGCCCGCTGGTGGAACCGGGACTCCCCGCCCGCCCCCGGCGCGTTCTGGGGACCCTGGTCCGACCGCGGCCGCTGCTGACCCGGGCACCGGTGCCGTGCGGGCCCCGGGGGAGGGCGGAGCCTCCCCCGGGGCCCTCCGCGTCCGCGGCCCTGCCCGGGGCGGTCCGGGCAGGGCCGCGGCGCGCCCTACCGGAAGTCGTCGGCGCGGTCGCGCGCCCACTCCCCGAAGGCGAGCGCGGGACGCCCGAGCACCCGCTCGACGTCGGGTGAGACCTCCTCGGGCCGTCCGGTCAAGGACTCCCGGTACGTCAGCGCCGCCCCGGCGTACCCGGGCCCGCCGAACACGGCGGTGAGCTCCGCCGCCGCCTCGTCCCGCGGCTGCTCCTCCCAGTGCGTCGCCACCCCGTCCACCGCCTCCACCCCGGCGGCAGCCCGTGGTCGCTCCGGCGCACCAGGGCGCGCACGGGCACGCCCTCGGTGAGCAGCCCCGCCACCACGTACCGTCCCGTGTCGCCCGTCGCCCCGGTCACCGGTACGGGTCGCTCCATGGTCATCCCCCCGGTCCCGCGGCCGGACCGCCCGGACGCGGGACCGGCATGATTCCTCAACAAAAGTCGAGGTCAAGGTCAGAGGTCCCGGGCCCGCCTCCGCCGGGGGTGCCGCGGAGGGCGGACCCCGAGGCCGGGCGGGACGGGAGCGTGTGGCCGCCCCCTACACCGGTTCGCGTCCGAATGTATGTCACACGTACATGTGAAACGGATCACCGCCGCTCTACCTTCGGGTTGGCACCCCATCCCCCAGCGCGGGCGATCGTGACCAGGCGGTGCCGACTGGAGGAAGAGAAATGCGCAAGACCCCCCTGGCCGCCGCCTCGTGCGCGGCCGTCCTCGCCCTCACCGCCTGCGGCAGCCCCGGCGAGGCCGCGGGAGGGGGTGAGGACGGGCCGATCAGGATCGGCATCGTCTACTCCGCCACCGGCCCGCTGGCCACCTACGGCGAGCAGTACAGGCAGGGCCTGGAGGCGGGGCTCGACCACGCCACCGGCGGCACCCTGGAGATCGACGGCCGCGCCGTCGAGGTCGAGTACATGGACGACGGCGGCGACCCCACCGCCGCGGTCTCCGCCGCCCGCGAGCTCATCGGCACCGGCCACGACATCATCGCCGGTTCCACCGCCTCCGGCATCGCCGTCCAGATCGCCCCGCTGGCCGAGCAGGACGACGTCCTCTTCATCTCCGGGCCCGCCGCCACCGACGCCGTCACCGGCGTCAACGGCAACACCTTCCGCTCCGGCCGCCAGACCTACCAGGACATCCTCGCCGCGGGCAGCTTCATGGACGACCCCGAGGGGTCCAAGGTCGTCGTGTTCGCCCAGCAGAACGCGTTCGGCCAGGACAACGTCACCGCCGTGACCTCCGTCCTGGGCGGGGAGGGCGCCGAGGTCGACAGCGTCCTGGCCCCGCCGGACACCACCGACCTCACCCCCTTCGCCGAGCAGGTCGGCCGGGCCGACCCCGACCTGGTGTTCGTCGCCTGGGCGGGCGAGACCGCCGCCGCCATGTGGCAGTCCCTGGACCAGCAGGGCGTGCTCTCCTCCACCCGGGTCGTCACCGGCCTGGACATCAAGGCCTCCTACCCGGTCTTCGGCGAGGCCGGCGGCGACATCTCCTTCCTCTCCCACTACTTCGACGGCGCCTCCGACACCGAGGCCGCCCGGGCCATGCGCGAACGCGTCGAGGAGGAGGGCGGCACCGTCGACCTGTTCACCCCCGACGGCTTCACCGCGGCCCAGATGATCGTCCACGCCGCCACCGAGGGGGACACCACCGCCGACCGCGTCGCCGCCCTGGAGGGGTGGACCTTCGACGGGGTCAAGGGCGAGCTGACCGTCCGCGCCGAGGACCACGCCCTCCTCCAGCCCATGTACCAGGTCGAACTGGTCGGCTCCGGCGAGTCCGCCCGGCCCGAACTGGTCGCGGAGATCCCCGCCGCCGACGTCGAACCCGTCACCGCGGAGCGGGAATGACCGCCGCCGACGCCCCGGGGGCGAAGCCCCCCGCGCCCGCCGCCGCGACATCGCTGGCCCTGGACCGCCTGAGCTGGTCGGTCGGCGGCGCCGTCATCGTCGACGACGTCACCATGCACGTCGCCGAGGGCGAGTTCGTGGCCCTCATCGGCCCCAACGGCGCCGGCAAGACCTCGCTGTTCAACCTGGTCTCCGGCCTCACCCGTCCCACCGCGGGCACCGTCTCCCTGGGCGGCGCCGACATCACCCGGGACGCCCCCCACAAGCGGGCCCGCCTGGGCATGGGCCGCACCTTCCAGACCTCCAGCGTCTTCGCCGACCTCACCGTCGGCGCCAACGTCGGCCTGGCCGTCCAGGCCCGCACCGGCGACTCCCGCAGGTTCTGGAAGCGCGCCGGGGCCGACGGCGGCCCCGAGGCGTCCGCGGCCCTGGACCTGGTCCGCCTCTCCCACCGCGCCGACGCCCTGGCCGGGGACCTCTCCCACGGCGACAAGCGCAAGCTCGAACTCGCCCTGCTGCTGGCCCGCCGTCCCCGGCTCATCCTCCTGGACGAGCCCATGGCCGGCGTCGGCGCCGGGGAGATCGGCGAACTCACCACCGTCATCCGGGACGTGCACCGCGAACAGGGGTGCACGGTCCTCATGGTCGAACACCACATGGAGGTGCTCCTCGACATGGCCGACCGGCTCGCCGTGATGCACCACGGCGCCCTGCTCGCCCTCACCGACCCCGACTCCGCCATGGCCGACCCCGACGTCCAGGCCGCCTACCTCGGGGACGGGGCGTGACCGGCGCCGGGCCGCTGCTGGAGGCGGCCGACCTCAACGTGTGGATCGAGGGCTCCCACATCCTCCAGGGCGTCTCCTTCACCATGCCCGAACGCGGCGTCACCTCCCTGCTGGGTCGCAACGGCGTCGGCAAGACCACCACCGTCAAGGCCGTCCTGGGCCTGGTGCCCCGCGCCGGCCGGATCGCCTTCGACGGCGCCGACATCACCGCCGCGCCCACCCACGCCATCGTCGCCCGCGGCATCGGCTACGTGCCCGAGGATCGCGGGATCTTCGCCGCCCTCACCGTCGCCGAGAACCTGCGCATCGCCGAACGCCGCCCCGGCCCCCACCGCTATGACCTGGTCCACGAGCTGTTCCCCGAACTGGAGCGGCGCCGCGACCAGCCCGCGGGCACCCTGTCCGGCGGACAGCAGCAGATGCTCGCCATCGGCCGCGCCCTGCTGAACGACAACCGGCTCCTCATCGTCGACGAGCCCACCAAGGGCCTGGCCCCGCGCATCGTCCGCGAGGTCGCCGACGCGGTGGCCCGTGCCGCCGAGCGGGTGCCGGTGCTGCTCGTCGAGCAGAACCTGTCCCTGGTCCGCCGGGTCGCGGGCGACGCCGTCGTCCTGGACGCCGGCCGGGTCGTCCACACCGGGCCCGCCGCGGACCTCCTCGACGACGCCGACCGCGTCCGCGAACTCCTCGGCGTGTCCCGCGCGGCCGCACCCGCCGCCCCCGCGGCCGCCACCGACACCGAAGGGAGGCCGACCCCGTGAGCACCGTGGTCCTCCTCATCGTCACCGGGCTCGGCCTGGGCGCCCTCTACTTCCTCATCGCCTCCGGGCTGTCGCTGATCTTCGGCCTGATGGACGTGCTCAACTTCGCGCACGGCGCCTTCCTCGCCCTGGGCGCCTACGGCACCTGGTGGGCGGCGTCCTTCCTGCCCGGGGCCGGGCCCGACGGGATCGGGTTCCTGCTGGCCCTGGCGTTCGGCGTCGCCGCCGGAACCCTGGCCGCCACCCTCGTCGAACTGTGCGTCATCCGCCCCCTCTACGGCAGGCACCGCGAGCAGATCCTCGCCACCGTCGGCCTCAGCCTCGCCACTCCCGCGCTCCTCCAGGCCGTCTGGGGCGCCGACCCGCTCACCTTCCCCAAGCCGCAGCTCGTGCGCGGCACCGTCGAGGTCCTGGGAGCCTCCATCCCCAGGGACCGGCTGCTGCTCATCCTCGCCGCCGCCGCACTGTTCACCGCCCTGTGGCTGTTCAACTCCCGCACCCGCTACGGGCTCATCGTCCGCGCCGGGGTCCAGGACCGGGCCATGGTCACCGCCCTGGGCATCGACGTCCGCAGGTCCTTCACCCTGGTGTTCGCCATCGGCGGCGCCGCGGCGGCCCTGGCCGGGGCGCTGGGCGGCCTCTACTACGGAGTGGTCACCCCCACCCAGGGCATGTCACTGCTGATCTTCGCGTTCATCGTCGTGGTCATCGGCGGCACCACCTCGCTGACCGGGTGCGCGATCGCCTCGGTCACCGTCGCCCTGGTCCAGCAGTTCGCCAACTACTACACGGTCGCCGGGCTCGGCGACATCGCCGTGGTCATCGTCCTCGCCCTCGTGCTGCTCACCCGGCAGGGCGGACTGGCCGCGAAGAAATCCGCGGAGAGGGTGGCATGATCACCGAGACCGGACCCCGGGCGACCCCCGCGGACGACACCGCCGCCGGGACGCCGCGCACCCGCCGCCGCCTCCCCCGCTGGGCGGTCCCCGCCGCCGTACTGGTGGCCCTGGCCACCCTGCCCTTCTCCACCGTGACCGTCCCCGGCCTGTTCGAGGGCGCCCTCAACTCCCCGGCCACCCTGCACCTCATCGCGTTCTGCCTGGTGTTCGGCGGCCTGGCCACCAGCTACGACCTGCTGTACGGGCGGGTGGGCCTGCTGTCCTTCGGACACGCCCTGTACTTCGCCTGCGGGGCCTACACGGCCGCGCTGCTCATGCGCGTCCTGGAGCTGCCCCTCCCGGCGGCGGCACTCCTGTCCGTCCTGGCCGGAACCCTGCTGTCCCTGCTCCTGGGCGCGGTCGCGCTGCGCGTCAACGGCATCGCGCTGGCCATGGTCACCCTGGCGTTCGCCCAGGCCGGGTCCATCCTGGTGTCCCGCGACCCGGGACGGCTCACCGGCGGAGAGGAGGGCCTGTCCCTCAACACCGCCGTGGTGCCCGACGCGTTCGTGGGCGTCATGAACACCGCCAACCTCTACTGGGTGGCGGTCGCCTACGCCGCGTTCGCGACCGCCGCGGTGTGGTGGCTGTCGTCCTCCCCCGTGGGCCGGGTCTGGCAGGGCATCCGCGCCAACGAGCAGCGCGTCGCCGTCCTGGGGGTGAACCCCTACCCCTACAAGCTGGCCGCGTTCACCGTCGGCGGCGGCCTGGCCTCGCTGGGCGGCGTCGTCTACCTGCTGGTCACCGGCGGCGTCACCCCCACCATCACCACCGCCGAGTTCACCCTCACCCTGCTGGTGATGGTGGCCCTGGGCGGCGCGGGCAGCCGCTGGGGCGCCCTGCTCGGCGCCGGGCTGTACACCTACGCCGAGCACCGGCTCCGCCAGGTCGGCGGGGACTCCTTCGCGGGCCTGCCCGAGTGGATCGCCGCCCCGCTGTCCCAGCCCCTGTTCATCCTCGGCACGCTGTTCGTGCTGATGGTCTTCTTCTTCCCGGGCGGCCTCGTGGCCCTTCCCGGACGGATCCGGTCGGCGCTGCGCGACCGGCGGACCGCACGCGAGTGAGAGGGACATCCACATGAGCGACACCACCCCGGTCGCCGGGGACGAGTACACCGTCCCCGTCGCCGGGGGCGGCCTGGCCGTCACCCGGTGGGGCGAGGGCCCCGGCGTCCCCGTCCTGGCCGTCCACGGCATCACCGCCAACGGCCACTCCTTCGCCCGCCTGGCGGCCGAGCTGGCCGCCCGCGGCGGGCCCCCGCTGCACGCCCCCGACCTGCGCGGGCGCGGGGCCAGCGGCGCCCTGCCCGGACCGCACGGCCTGGCCGCCCACGCCGACGACCTCGTCGCCGTCCTGGACCGCCTGGGCGTGGAGCGCACCGTCTGGGTCGGCCACTCCATGGGCGCGTTCGTGTCCTGCCTGGCCGCCGTCCGCCACCCCGACCGGGTGTCCGGGCTGCTGCTCGTCGACGGCGGGCACGGACTGCCCGCCCCCGCGGGGACCGACATCGACTCCGTGCTGGGCCCGGCCATGGTGCGGCTGCGCACGACCTTCGCGTCCCCCGACGACTACCGGGCCTTCTGGCGGCGGCACCCCGCCTTCGCGGGGCGCTGGAACCCGTGGGTCGACGCCTACATCTTGCGCGACCTCGCCGGCACCGCCCCCGACCTGCGCTCCACCTGCGACGAGGCGGCCGTGCGCACCGACGGCGCCCAGGTCCTCGCCGACGCGGAGGTCCTCGGCGCCGTCCACCGGCTCCCCGTCCCCGCCCGCCTGCTGTGGGCCGCGCGCGGGCTCATGGACGAGGCGCCGGGGCTGTACACGCCCGAGCGCCTCGCCGGCCTGCCCGACACCCTGGCCACCGTCGAGCTGCCCGACGACAACCACTACACGCCGCTGTTCTCCTCAACGGCCCGGCTGCTCGCCGCGCAGGTCCACGCCCTGGTCCAGGAGACCGTGCAGGTGCAGCGCCAGCTGTAGCTCCAGCGCGCGGTCGGGGTGCTGCCAGTCCTCCCCGATGAGCCGGCCGATCCGCTCCAGGCGCTGCGCCACCGTGTTCACGTGGATGTGCAGCGCCGTCCGGGCCCGCGACAGGTTGCCCCCGGCCGCGAAGTAGGCGCGCAGCGTCTCCACCAGCACCGTCCCCCGCTGCTCGTCGTACTCCAGCAGCGGGCCCAGCGCGGACCGCACGAACCCCGGCACGTCCCGGTCCCGTCCCAGCAGCAGCCCGGAGAACCCCAGGTCCTCCGCGGTCGCCAGATCGCCCTCCCGCCCCAGCGCCCGCAGCGTCTCCACGCACCGCGCCGCCTCCGAGAACGCCGGACCGAACCCGCCCGGGCCGTCCGTCGGCCCGGCCAGTCCCACCGTCACCGGCGCTCCCCCGGCGGCCGGCGCCAGCTCCTCCGCGGCCCGGCGCCCGACCGCGCGGGGATCGGTCCCCGGCAGCGCCAGCACCAGCCGGCCCGCCCGGCTCCCCGCCAGGCCGCCGGTCGTCTCCGCCACGTGCGTGGCCGCCGAGCGCAGCCGCCCCGGGTCCGCGCCCGGCGCCTCCGCCACCACCAGCACGTGCGGGGCGTCCAGGTCCGCGTGCAGCAGGGCCGCCCGCTCCCGCAGCGACGCCGGGTCGCGCGCCGGGTTCTCCAGCAGCTCGTTCAGCAGGTCGCCGCGCACACGGTGCTCGGTCTCGCTCACCGAGCGGCGGATCAGCAGCAGCAGGGCCGTCACCATCGCCGCCCGCTCCAGCACCCGCTGGTCGGTCTCGTCCAGCCGCACCCCGCGCAGCACCAGCGTGCCCAGCGGCTCGCTGCCCGCCGCCGCGGACGCCACCCAGGCGTCCCCGGCGCGCACGGCCCGGCCGCTCGCCAGTGCCACGCGCACCGCCTCCTCCACGGCCCCGTCCCGCTCCTGCGGGTGCGGGCGCTCGGTGACCGACCCCTGCGGGGTCGCCGTCACCGTCACGTCCGTGGTCACGTCCCGGACCGTCACCGACCCGCCCAGCACCTCCGCGATGGCCGCCGCCACCTCCCGCACCCCGCCGCCGCGCAGCACCAGGTCCGTGAGGCGGTCGTGGGCCGCCGCCGACCGCTCCACCGACGCGGTGTGCCGCTGCAGCCGCTCGTTGACGGTGTGCAGCTCGTCCAGCGCCCTGCGGGTGTCGTCGATGAGGTTGGCGCTGTCGATCGCGATCGCGGCGTGGGCGGCAAGCGAGGACAGCAGCGCCACCTCCGAGTGCGCGAACGGCCGCTCCCGCCGGTTCGCCGCGAACAGCACGCCCACGTCCCGGCCGTTCATCTTCAGCGGCACCCCCAGGATGGCCACCAGGCCCTCCTCGCGCACCGCGTGGTCGATGTTCTCCGCGTGCGCGAACCGCGGGTCCGCGAAGTAGTTCGCCGTCACGTACGGCAGCGCCGTCGTGGCCACCAGCCCGCCCAGCCCCTTGCCCGCCCCCAGGCGCAGCCGCTGGAACGACGCCGACACCGACCCCGAGGTCACCCGCATCACCGTGCCGCCCGCCTCGGGGTCGCTCAGAGTCAGGTACGCGATGTCGGTGCCCAGCAGGTTGCGCGCCCGCTCCACGATCGCCCGCAGCACCTGGTCCAGGCTGCGCATCCCCGCCAGGTCGTTGGCGGTCTCGAACAGCGCGCCCAGCTCCGACTCCCGGCGCCGGCGGTCCCTCATCACCGAGCGCACCCGCAGCGCCGTCAGCTTGGCCGCCTCCAGCTCCGCCACGGCCCCGGGGTCGGCGCCCCGCGCCCGCGCCCGCAGAACCGGGCGCTCGTACTCCACCGCCGGGGCGTCGCGCAGCAGCAGGTCCAGGAAGAAGGCCTGGCCGGAGACGCCCGCAGGGTCGTCCCCGGGCCGGGAAGGGGTCGTGTTCAGCTCGCGCTCCAAGCTCCGTCCACCGGCAGCGACGCCCCGTTGACGTACGAGGCGTCGCCACCGCACAGGTAGGCGACCAGTTCGGCCACCTCCTCCGGTTCGATCAACCGCTTCAGCGGGGTCCGCGCCAGCAGCACCTCCGACACCACCCGCTCCTCGGGGATGCCGTGCGCCGCCGCCTGGGCCGCGATCTGCCTCTCCACCAGCGGCGTGCGCACATAGCCCGGGTTCACACAGTTGGAGGTCACCCCGTGTGCGGCCCCCTCCAGGGCGACCACCTTGGAGAACCCCTCCAGCCCGTGCTTGGCCGTCACGTACGCCGACTTGTAGGCCGAGGCCCGCAGCCCGTGCACGGAGGAGATGTTGACGATCCTCCCCCAGCCCCGCTCGTACATGTGCGGCAGAGCGCCGCGCACCACGCGGAAGGGCGACTCGACCATGAGACGAAGGATGAAGGAGAACCGGTCCGGAGGGAAGTCCTGCACCGGCGCGACCGTCTGCACGCCCGCGTTGTTCACGACGATGTCGGCGCCCCGGGCCGCCTCCTCGGCGGCGTCCAGGTCCGTCAGGTCCAGCACGACGGGCTCGCCCACGCCCCGGTCGGCCAGCCCCGCCAGGGCCGCGGAGTCCACGTCGACCAGGCGGACGGCGGCACCGGCGTCCGCCAGCCGCAGCGCGCAGGCCCGGCCGATGCCGCTGGCGGCACCGGAGACGAAGGCGGTCTTGCCGGTCAGGTCGACCCGGGCGGTGTGCTCCGCGGGACGGGGGGAGGGCGGCCGGGGCGCGCGCCGCGCCGTGCCCGCCGGGAACTCGTGCGTCGTCATGGCAGCAAGGTAGGCCCGCCCGCCCGGCCGGGGGATAGGAGGCGGGGACACACCCCCGGGGCCGGACATGTGGACATGGGCCATCCCCCGGCCACCCCCTGTGGGGTTCGCACTGGACAGGGGTGTGTGATCGGGGCCTCCGCTACATGTCGCGTACGTCACACCCGGGTTAATGTCCCGGAAACGGTTCGGCCGAACCCCCGCTCACGCCGTATCCCCTGGAGGCAACCCCCATGGACTCCGCCGCCCGCCGCGCGCGGGTGCCCCTCGCCCTCGCCCTGGCCACCGTCCTCGTCACCACCGCCGCGCTGCTCGCCGCCCTGGCGCCCCGCGCCCACGCCGCCGTGCTCACGCCCGTCGCCTCGTTCGGCGCCAACCCCGGCAACCTGTCCCTGTACACCTACGTCCCCGACGGGCTGCCCGCGAACGCGCCCCTGGTGGTGCTCTTCCACGGCTGCGCGCAGGACGCCGCCGCCTACCACCGCAACTCCGGCTGGGCGCAGGCCGCCGACACGGGCGGGTTCGCCCTCGCCTACGCCGAGCAGAAGACCGCCAACAACGCCACCCGCTGCTTCAACTGGTTCGAGCCCGGGGACGTGGCCCGCGACTCCGGCGAGACCCGCTCGGTCCGCTCCATGGTGGAGCACACCGTGTCCGCCCACGGCCTCGACGCCGACCGCGTGTACGCCTCCGGCCTGTCCGCCGGCGGCGCCATGGTGAGCGAGGTGCTCTCGGCCCACCCCGACCTCTTCGCCGGCGGTGCCGTCGTGGCCGGGGTCCCCGCGGGCTGCGCCACGGGCATGCTGGACGCCTTCACCTGTATGAACCCCGGCAGGACCCAGACCCCGGAGCAGTGGGGCGACCGGGTCCGCGCCAAGAACCCCGGGTGGACCGGCCCCTGGCCGCGGGTGGCCGTCTGGCACGGCACCTCCGACACCACCGTCGCCCCCGCCAACGGCACCGGCAGCGTCCGGCAGTGGACCGACGTCCACGGTGTCCCCGGCTCCCCCACCGCCACCGAGTCCCTGCCGGGGTCCACCACCGCCTCGTACTTCGGCGGCCCCGACGCCGCCTCGGCGCCGGTCGCGCACTACACCGTCTCCGGGCTGGGCCACGGCACCCCCGTCGACCCCTCCTCCGGCTGCGGCACCGCGGGGGCGTACTTCCTCGCCTCGGTCTGCTCCACCGGATACACCGCGCAGTTCTGGGGCTTGGACGGCGACCCCGGCCCCCAGCCCACCGGCGAACCCACGGAGGAGCCCACCGGGGAGCCGACGGAGGAGCCCACCGAGGGCCCCGGGGAGTGCGTGCGCGCCAGCAACTACTCCCACGTCCAGGCGGGACGCGCCGTGCACCGCTCCGGACAGGCCTACGCCCTGGGCTCCGACGACGCGCTCGGCCTGTGGAACGTCTTCGTGACGACCTCCCTCACCGAGACCTCGCCCGGACACTGGGAGAACACCCCCGGCGCCTGCTGAGGGCGCCGGCGGGCCGGGAGAACGAGAGCGGGCGGGCCGGGGATCTCCTCCCCGGCCCGCCCGCAGCCCCGGGCCGGGCACGACCCCCGCGGCGCCCGGACCGCCCGTCGCCGCATCCGTCCACGACGGTGCGGCGACGGAGACGAGCCCCTCTCAGTCCTGTGTGCCGGAGTCCGGCCCCCCGTCCGCCGGCGGAACGTCCTCCCCGGCCGGCGCGGCGATCTGCGCGGGCACCCGCGCCCGGCCGGCCAGCACGTTCGCCGTCAGCCGGCGCAGGGCGAGCCGGGTGGTCTCGTACTCCTCGTCCGAGAAGTCGATGACCTCCCCGATCGCCTCGGGTATCCCCTCGGCCAGCGCCCGCATCGCCGCCCCCTCCTCGGTGAGGGTGATCAGCACGGAGCGCTCGTCGCGCGGGTCCCGGTCGCGGTTCAGCAGGTCGCGCGCCTCCAGCCGCTTCAGCAGCGGGGTGAGCGTGCCGTAGTCCAGCTGGAGCGCGGCGCACACGTCCTTGACCGAGCACTCGCCCCGCTCCCACAGCAGCATCATCACGAGGTACTGCGGATAGGTGAGCTTCAGGGGGTCCAGGAGCGGTCGGTAGAGGTTGGTCACCGCACGGGACGCCGCGTAGAGAGCGAAGCACATCTGCTCATCGACGGCGGGAAGCAGGAAATCGCCGGCAGGGGCTGGAGATCGGTCGGGCATCGGCAACATGGTAGTAACCCCGTACCCGATGTCAAAGCGCACAATTGTCTTGCACACAAGGAAAAAAGGAACTCGATCCCCTGAGGTTTCGCATCCCGCCCCGGGGGGGCGCCCCTTCCGCCGGTACCGGGGGTGCCGCCACCGCTCCGGAGGGGAGACGGAACCCTACCCGTCACCCCCGCGGCGCGTCCAGCGGCAGCCGGCCCTTGACCACCTTCCCGGTCGCGTTGCGCGGCAGCTCCTCCAGGAACACCACGTCCCGCGGCACCGAGAAGCGGCCCAGCAGCCCCCGCACCCGCATCCGGATCTCGTTGGGGTCCAAGGACACGCCCTCGTGCGGCACCACGAACGCCGCGAACCGCTGGCCGAACTCTTCGTCCGGCACCCCCGCCACCACGACCTCGCGCACCCCGGGCAGGGCCACGATCACCTCCTCCACCGGGCGCGGGAACACGTTCTCCCCGCCCGAGACGATCATGTCGTCGTCCCGGCCCGCCACGTGCAGCAGCCCGTCGGCGTCGACGCGGCCCCGGTCCCCCGTCTCCATGAGCCCCCCGGCCACCCGCCTGCTCCGGCCGTCGGTGTAGCCGTCGAACAGCATCTCGTTGCCGACCATGATCGACCCCTCGTGCCCCGGCGGCAGCTCCACCCCGTCCGCGTCCACCACCGCCACCCGCGTCCCCAGCGGCGGCCGTCCGGCCGTCGTCGGCGACGCGCGCAGGTCCTCCGGGGCGGCGATCGTCGCCCACGACACCTCCGTGGACCCGTACAGGTTGTAGAGGACGTCCCCGAACTCGTCCATGAAGCCGGTGATCAGCTTCGGGCTCATCGCCGAGCCGCTGACCGCCACCACCCGCAGCGACGACGTGTCGTAGGCGGCCCGCGTCGAGCGGGGCAGGTCCATGATCCGCCGCAGCATCACCGGCACCGCGAACAGCGCCGTGCACCGCCGCTCCTGGACCGTCCGCAGCACGTCCTCCGGCTCGAACACCCGCCGCATCACCAAGGTCGCACGCATCGACATCCCCAGCTGCACCCCGGCCAGGCCCCAGGTGTGGAACGCGGGCGCCGACACCAGGATCCGGTCCGAGGACCGCAGCGGGATCCGCGACAGCACCGACGCCGCGTCCTGCGGGCCCCTCGGGGTGGGCCGCCGCGCCCCCTTGGGCGTGCCCGTCGTCCCCGACGTCAGCACGACCAGCCGCCCCGGAACCCGCGGGGGCTCCGGGTCCTCCCCCTCCGGGACACCGCTCCCCCACGCCAGGTCCGACGCTCCGGCATCGCTCCACGCCGTCAGCCGCGCCACCCCCGCCGGCAGGTCCGCGCACAGCCGCGCGAACTCCTCGTCGGCCACCAGGACCGAGATCCCGTCGGCCTCCACCACGTCCGCCAGCTGCGGCGCGGACAGCCCGGTGTTCAGCAGCAGGGTGTCCGCGCCCAGACGGCCGCAGGCGATCATGGTCTGCACGAAACCGCTGTGGTTGCGGCACAGCAGCCCCACCCTGCTCCCCGGACCCGCTCCGGCGGCGCGCAGCGACCGGGCCAGCGCCCGCCCGCGCAGGTTCATCTCCGCGAAAGTGCTGTCCCCCCGCTCGTCCGCGACGGCGACCCGGTCGGGGACGCGCTCCTGGGCGGCCGCGTACCCGCCCGCGATCGTCGCCCCCCAGGTCCTCAGGGCGCGGAGCTGCCGGGCGACCCTGTCGGGCCGACCCGGCGCGAGGACTCCCGCGCGCACCAGGACCCGGGCCACGGCGAGGGAGTGTCGGACACGGGACGGACCATCGGTAGCCATGCTGTCTCCGAGGGGGTACGGGGACGGGCGAAGCCTTCCGCGCCTGCCCGGACGGCCTTCGCCGCGTGACCGCCCGCAAGTACTGCGACCGTAGGCGAGGGGGCGCGGCCGTTTCTTGGAACGCGGGTGAGCGGTCACGCGCCGGTCCTTGTCACTTCGGAGCCTTGTCCCCTTGTCGACAGCCGTCCCCGCCGGCCGCGGTCGGAACCTCACAGGTCGATGCTCAGCTCCCCGCCGCCGGGTCCGGACACGTCGCCCTCCGGCTCCAGGGACACCCACAGCTGGTCGGGCGCCCCCATGGCGTCGGCGACGCCCGCGTGGCGGTCGCCGCCCGACGGCTCCAGGACCCCGGCCGGGCGGGGCCCGCCCCCGTCCACCCACCACATGCGGTACACCATGCCCGCCGGAGCGGCCGGAAGGCCCTCCACCACCAGGACCGCGGCGTCGCGGTCGTAGGAGGCGAAGACCGCCGCCCGGCCGTCCCCCAGCGGAGCCGACACCATGTTCGTGTCCGCCGCCGCGAGTAGCTCCTCCACCTCCGCCGTCCGCGCCTCCTGCGCGGCCAGCCGCCCGTTGACGGACACCAGGGCCCCCGACACCACGACCGAGAATCGGGATGACCGCCGTACTCGGCCTGGCGGCCTGTGAGAACACCACCCCGGGAGGGGACGGCACCGTGGACTCGGAGGAGATGTCCGAACAGCCCATGGAGGACGGGATATCCGAGGACTCCATGGACGACGAGGGCTGACCGGGGTATGCGCGGTGCCCGTCCTTCCCGACAGGAAAGGCGGGCACCGCCCGCGTTCGCGGCGCGGACACCCTCCGCCCGGACCTGACCGCCGGGCGCGGCCCCCTTTCGCCGGGGATTCCCGGAAACGGCCCGTTCGGTGCGCGACTTTCCCCGACTCCCGCAGACCGGGGGCCGTCGGCGCCGTTCGGTTCGTGCCGGATTCCCCGAGGGGGACCGCTTCCGCGTGCGCCGGAGGGGAAGGCGCGGAAGGGAGCCCCGCCCTTCCGGAGACACGGGAGGGGCCGGCCCCGGTAGGAGGCCGCACAGACCGGAAAACCCCGTGGGGCGGTGGATACGGCGTGTGAGTGGCGACACACGGGGTTCGGTTTGCCGCGCTCCGCGGACGGGGGTAATGTTCTGCGAGTCGCCAACGGGACGGCGAGCGGCTCCACTGAGGAGCGGGCTCAGCACCGGACCGGGATCAGCGGCCAACCCCTTCCGGAGTGAACCGGTCCGAAGCACTGCTTCGGCCATGTAAACTCGGTCGGGTCGCCTCGAAAGGGGCACAAGCCTTCACGGAAAATCAGGAAGTTCCGCGAAAACGCCGGTTTGGCGGGTCGCAGAAACACTGATAAAGTGAAGACACAACAAAGCGGAAACGCAGACGCCTTCCACGGAAGAGCAACACGGACCCAGGTCCGGTGCTTGTACGGGAAGGGCGGTTGCTTCTTGAGAACTCAACAGCGCGTGTTCGATTTTTACAGCCAAGTTTGTTTTGGCCCCGTCACACGACG
>NZ_FQZK01000051.1 GCF_900141985.1 Nocardiopsis flavescens
GGCCGTGGCGGGGACCCCGGGGGCCGGGGTGGCCCGGTCGGGCCCGGACACGACAGAACCCCCCGCCCGAAGGGGCGAGGGGTTCCGGCCGGGGGCTACCCGTTGTCGGCCGGGAGTGCTACCCGCACCGCCGTGGGGTCTCCGAGGGCGGTCGGCCAGTGGCACGAGGTGGTGTACCCCTCGGCGGTGAGGATGTCCGCTACGACCGGCATCACCGGGTCTCGGGTGATGCGGCCTTCGGTGACGGACCAGATGTAGACCTCGGCGTCGGCGGGCTCTACCACCAGACCGGAGACCGTGCCGTCACCGAACCACGCGGCCTCTCCTTCGGGGACCGAGGCGAGTCCGATCCCGAGGTCTGCCACGGACCACAGGTGGCGGAC
Organism: Nocardiopsis flavescens; assembly: GCF_900141985.1. Lineage (GTDB taxonomy): Bacteria > Actinomycetota > Actinomycetes > Streptosporangiales > Streptosporangiaceae > Nocardiopsis > Nocardiopsis flavescens. The sequence continues at coordinate 384 of NZ_FQZK01000051.1, forward strand.
CAGGGGCCGCACGTGGGGCAGGCTCTCGACCTCGGGCCGGGCTCCGTAGCCCCGCCGGATGCCGCACTCAACCGCCCACCGGTGGTCATGGTCGCCGGGGAGGACCCCGAACCGGGACCATTCGGCGCGGGTGATGTGCGCGGCCCCGTAGGGCGTGCGCACGTCCATGTGGTCGTCGGTGACGACCGCCACGACCCCGGGCCATACACAGCGCTCGGCCCACAGGGTGATGGGCGCCCCCTCGGGGACGTCATCGAACCTCGGGAACGGCGTGTATTCGCTGCTCATGGTGTCTCCTCTATTGATGTGTCAGAGCCCCCTGGGGGCCGCCGCGGCGCCGGGGTGTTGCGCCCCCGGGCCGTTGACACGACCATATCAGAGTGATCTAGATAGATCAAACAAGAGCAGAATTGGGGTAGGTCCGAGATCTAGTACCGGGAGGGAGGGCCGTCCACATAGACCTGTAGGGCGTGCCCCGCCTCGGCGTCGGTCCGGCTGATCATGTCGCCACCGGTGTACTCGGTGCGATCCCCGGGCACAGTGGCGGCGATCTCCACGTCATAGACGTCAGCGGGCGGGGCCGGGAGGCTCACGGTCAGCACGCACAGGTCATCCCGTACCCGGCCCTCGGTGTCGGGTAGCTCCCCCACGTCCACCACGGTCCCGGCGCCGTCCCGGACGGTGTACTCGGGTGCGTGCCACGTACACGTATCGCCGTCCCCGTGGGGCGCCAGACCGCCGTGATCGGTGCTGATCTCCACGGTGAGGGCGACGGTCCCGGGCGCGCCGCTCGGGGTGCTGTGGCCGCTCTGGGGAGCTGTGGGCGCTGCGCAGGCGGCCAGTGCCAGGACGGGAGCGGCCAGCGCGGCCAGGGTCAGCAGGGGGCGGGTCACGGCGTACCTCCGGGGGTCGGGAGCGCGGGCCGTAGCACCGTACCGCCGGGCCCCTCCGGACAGAACCGCAGAGCCCCGCCCCCCTGCACAGGGGGGCGGGGCCGGGTGCCCGATGGGACGGAGGGAATCGCATCGGGCGGGGTGCCCTGGTGGGCGGAACCAGGGCGGTCTAGGCGGCAACGGGGTCGGGACTGGCTGGGGCCGCGGGTGCCAGCGCGGACAGGTCGGCCCGCACGGCGTCGGCGTCCATGGGCACCCCGGTCACATGGGCGATCGCCGCGTGAACGTTGATCAGGTGGCGCCGCGGGTCTCCCGGCCAGGCACGCCACGTCCCCGCACACCAGATGTCGCGCGCCGTGTGGCTCGACCGGACCCGGTCGCGGACCGTTTCTTCCAGCGTCTCCAGATAGGCGAGCCTGGTCCTGATCGCGCGGCCGACCGAGGCCGGATCGGTCAGGGCGACCCCCCGGGAGCCCGTGGCCGCCTGCGGGTCCTGCCCCCGAGCCCACAGCAGGAAATCCCGGGCCTCGGCCAGGGTCAGGCCGGACAGCTCAGGCACCCCGGGGGCCAACAGGTCACCGGCGATCACGACCGCGTCCGGCGCGTAGTACGCCACGGCCTGATGCGCTCCCACCCGGTACAGGGCCAGACCGGGGCTGGTATCCACAGATGCGGGCAGGGCGGCGGGCCACGATCCGGGGACGTGCTCCGGCGCGGCCTCGCTCAGGCCTTGGTTCCAGCCGAGCCACACCAGGTGTACCAGGGTCAGCCCCGGTCGCCCGGTCAGCATGGACAGCAGGTCACCGGACGTGGGCATGTCCATACCGTGGTCCATGATCACGGCGCGGCCGTCCTGCACGAGGATGGTCGCGCCGGGCGTGCGCGCTCCGGTGGTAGTCCACAAACGACCCGGGATTACCGGGGTGGTCACGGGCTCCATGATGCTCCCCTCGGGTGTGGGTGTGTGGCCGCCCCTCCGCCACGGGCGGCCACTGGTCCAGATCATCACGGCCCGGTCTGGACCACTAGGGGGGGCCGGTGCGCTGTGCGCACCGGCCCCCCCTTGACACACTGTGCCGTGTCGGCTACAGGTCGAGGCTGTCGAGGTCATCCAACGTGTGGCACAGTCGAGCCAGGTCGAACAGCGCGCGGACAGCGGGCGGTGCGTCGGGGTGGATGGCGACCCCGATATCCAGCGGGCGGCCGGCCAGGGGCACCCATGCCGTGTCCGGGGTGGCCATGGTCGGGGCCGCGGCCATGGTGTGCAGGGAGGCCCGGCCCGTGATCTCGACAGCGCGTGCCACGGCATCGGGTGTGGTGACCGCTGTGTCGCGGGGGCCCTCGTGGACGGGTAGGTCGTTCATCCACTGTGCGTGGCGTGCGTCTCCGGCGGTGGCGTAGATCAGTGGTAGGTCGGCCACCTCGGGCGGGGTGAGCATGTCGGCGTCCGCCTGGTCCCATTCGCGGGGCATGACCAGGGCGCGGGGGGCGCTGGTGGTGACGTGGGTCTGCCATCCGAGTGCCGCGGGCTCGTCTCCGAGTAGCTGGCCGAAAACCACGTCCGCGCCTTGGGCGAGGGGGTCCGCGATGCTCTGTGCTGTGACGGGCATGGGCACGAGGCGTCGCCCGGGGAAACGGGCTCTCCACTCCGCGAGGATGGCGGGCCCGGTTGTGCCGAGGGCGGCGCCGAGGACCGCCACGTAGATCGGTGTGACGTCGTCGTCATCGTCGGCCGTGGCGATGGAGTCGAATTTCCGTTGGGCGTCGGAGCCCCATGCCAGGTAGCGCTGGCCTAGGGGTGTGAGTCTGGTGTCCGTACCGCTGCGGGTCACGAGGGGTCCCCCCATCTCGGCGGCCAGTGCCGACACGCGGCGGCTGGCTGCGGGTGAGCTGATGTGGACCGCGCGGGCCGCGGCGGCGATACTGCCCCGCTCCCGGATAGCCCGTATCAGCCTGACATCGAGCGAATCTATGGACATGGCCCGTCCTTTCCTGCTTGTGCGCACGCTACGGGGCCGGGCGGACGGGCAGGGAAAAGCGACGGTAAAGGACACATACCCCCGCCGGATGCAGCGAAGCCCCAGAGCCCTTGGCTTCGGGCCCGGCCGGGCAGACCGGTACGTGACCGCCCCGGCCGGTACGTGACCGAGGTGACGTACCCGCCCCCGCCAATCCCGGGTGCGGCATCCCCCACCCGGGGCCGGTCACCCCGGGATACTGGCCTACATGCATCCCCTAGTGACCGCGGTCCCGCCCGTCCTCGGGCTCGTCGGCGTCCTGGTCCTCGGCGGTCATGTCGTGGTGATGGGAGTCCGCGGTCTCGGGACGGCCCCCCGGCGCAGAGCCCCCGGCCCTGCCCGGGAGGCGCTGGCGCTCACCGACGGCGGGGACCACCTCGGCCCGGTACTGCTACTGCCCCCGGTAGCGCTCGGGCACGTGCCCGAGGACACGAGAGGCCTGCCGTTCTGGGAGCACCCGCGCACCGGCGCTCGGGTGGATTGCCCCCGCTGCGGTGACGGGTGGGTGTGGCTGTGGTATCTGCCGGAGATTCCCGTCTCTCCCACCGTGCGGGGCGTGGTGATGGCGGAGTGCCGGTGCGGGGTGATCTGGCGGGAGGGGGACCTCTGGCGGGACGTGCCCGCCTGGTATGCCGAGCTGGCCGAGGCCCGCCGTCCCCGTATCCACGCTGGGACCGAGCGGGCCCACCATCTGGCGCGCCTGGTCCGCGATGCTGTCCGGGCCGGGGCGGTCCCGCCCCCGTGGTGGGTGTGGTGGGCGCTGGCATGGGACGGGCACAGCAGGATCTATACGTGCCCGCGGTGCCACCGGCCGGCCCCGGACGTCCTGACGGGCGGAGAGCCCCGCACGTGCGCGGGGTGCGGCCGGGACCTCGGCGCGCCCCGGCCCCGCCGCGGCCTCGGCCGCGTGCTGGCGCGTCTGCGGGGCCGGTGACCCCACCACGGCCAGCGGCCCCCGCCCGATCCCGGGCGGGGGCCGCTGTGCGAGAGTGTCCCGCTCGCGCGGGGAGGACTGCGCATCCAGGGGTGATATGCACAGGGATTTATGTCATTCCCTTTCCTGTGCCATTGTCTGTAGGACTTTCAGGGTGGCCCGGCAGTCCCCGATAGCGGAGTGGTCGCCGCCTGGCAGCCGCTGCCACCGGTAGTCTCCGCTCCATTCCTGCCAGTCTCCCACGTAGGCAGCGTAGGCGTGCATCGCGCACCAGTGATCTAGGCCGAGAATTGCTTTCGTGGAGATATGGCATTCCGGGTCTGGGCTTGCGGCCGAGGATTGGGCGATCATTCGCCGGTCAAAGGGCGCATTGTAGATGACGATTTCATTCACGCCGCGGAGTGACAGGTCTCCCCATATCCAGGGTAGGAACTCGCCCCACCTCGGGCAGTCGGTGAGCATGTCCTGTCGGATTCCGTGGATACGGGACGCGCTTTTTCCAATGGGTATGTCGACCTTGATGCGCTCATCACATATGACATCTCCCCTGGCGGTGAGAATTCCGATTTCCAGGATTTGATCTGTGGAGCCGAGTCCGGTGGTCTCGGTATCCAGGATGACCGCATTGGGGTTCGCGAGGGTTTTTCGGGCCCGCTGCGCGGCCTGTCCTCGGTGCCTTTTCCAGGTGTCACGTCGGGACATGGGGTGCTCCATTCGGGAAGAGAAAAGGGGCCCCGCCCGGAGGGGGACCCCTTTTGCCGGAACACCGGCCATTCTATCCGCTGTGCTCGGATTTCTCAGCGCTTCCGAAAAACTCGGTCAGCTGGTCTTTCGTATACCGCTCCGCGCCGTCGCTCATGACCCCCTCGGGGAATGCCCCTTCGGGGGCCCGCGTGCGCCGCTTTTTCGCGGTCTCCCACTTGACCGGCAGGAATCCCACCGGGGAATCGGATGACGCTTCTTTGAGGGTGTACAGCCTTTCTTCCGGCTCGGGCGCAACCAGGTCGGCAACGGCGTCGTCGAGGCCCTCGGGGGGCGGTGGCAGCAGGCGCAGCCGCTCCCGGCCGGGCCGCTGTCCCCTGTCCCCCGTGTCCCCTGGCACCCCCCCGACCTGGGGGGCGGGCCCGTCCCCACCCCCGGGGACAGCCTCAGGGGACGTCTCGGGGGACGCCGGCCGCACCACGCCCGAGGTGTCCCGGTAGGACATCAGGTCGGCCACGTCATCGACGGTCATAAAAGGGAGCTGCACCTGTCGGTGCAACCCTCCCATGACCGAGGTCCACCGGCCGTTCACATTCGACGGAATGGCGCGCGGACGGGTGTCCACAAGCATATCCCACTGCGACGGGGAGAAGCGGGACAGCAGTTTCATTCCGAATTGGTCGCGCAGGCCGAAACCGCCGGTGGACCGGTCATCCATGCGCTGATAAGCGGCCACCACGTGCATTTTCACCTGGCGGGCCTTGACGAGAATGAAAGCGATATCGGCCCACACCGGCGGGCGGGCCGGGTCCTTCTTCTCCTTGATTTCCTTCCACACGATGTCCGATTCGAGAGCAAACGCATTCTGCTCTTCCAGGATCAAAAACCACCGGTCGAATTTCGCTTTCGGGTTGTCCCGCAATTCAAGGTACCGGCGGTCCATCTCCCGGCGGAAATTCGCGATCGCCGCCCACTCCGACATGATCTGGTCGTAGATCGTCAGCCCCGGAATGATCGCGTCCATGCCTTGGAGCGAGACCATTTTCGGGTCGATGACCGTGAAATGGTCCACCCCGTGGTAGGCCAGCTGTGCGATAAGAAGCCGCATCAGGGACGACTTACCGCCGCCGGTACCGACCGACATACCGATGTGCGGCGCCTCATCATCGAAATTCAGGCGCACGGGAGCGGCCTCCACGCCGAGCCCCAGCAGAGGCGTCGCGTCCGACCCCTGGCGGAGAAGGTGGGCCACCTCCTTATAGGAAACGAAATTCGGCGGCGCGGGCTTATGTGTCAACCGCAGGAAATACGGAGCCTCTTTGGTGGTCTGGTGATTCCATTCTCCGCCGAGGCGCACGTGAATGAGCTTGACGGCCTGTGACACCTGGTCCGGCCGCCAGGTGTCCAGTAGCGGCACCGTCAAAACGGTTTCATCGTCGGACAGATAATCCCTGGGAATTTCCATTCCCCGAATAATGGTGCCTTTATTGGTTTCCAGCACCGGAGCCAAAACCGCGGCCAGCGGCTGCACCAGGCGCCTTTGGTGACGGCTCTCCATGATCGCCGTGGCCATTTTGTATCCGGCGCGCGCCGAGATCAGCACGAATACCAGGCACAGCACAGCCATGGTCAGCCGCTCATCCACCCACCAGGCCACCCCGACCGCGGGCGGTGCCAGGGTCGCGCCGGTGCGCATTCCCGCCCGCACGATCCGCGGCCGGGTGTGGAATTTCCCCCGGTAAGTCGGGTCAACGCTCTGGTTCGCGCTGAGAAACCACGTCGCGTCGGTCCTCGGCGCGCCATCCAGCGGCGCGCCGGAGAACCACCGCCACCCGTAGGGCGGCTTCTGGGGTTTGGGCTGGCTACGGGCGATCTGCCGCCGGAACTCGGCCGCGGCGCGGGCCGTGTCCTGCTGGGGGCCAGGGAGAAACATGGTGGGATACCCTCTCGTCGGGTCATGCGCCCGACCGGTGCGGTAACACCGGCCGGGCGATTGCACATTGTAGAAACGGTGTCCAGTGATCCGGCGGGAATGGGTGTTGCCCATTCCCGCCTTTTGTTGCCTATTCGCCCACGGGCTCGGGGGTCACCACCCATACGGGGGTGCGGGCGGCGCCGGTGATCGTGCGCAGGCGGGCCCGACCCACCGGGGCGGTCTGGCCGTCCGGGTGCCACCCGACCTCAACGATCGCCCCCGACACCGCCCGGGGCCCCGCGGCGATCCGGGCACGCAGCACCCACGGCCCGACCGGCGGGGCCGCGCCGGGCCGGTCGGCGTGCTCGGCCGGGTGCCAGTCGGCCCCGGCCTCGGCGGTCATGATCCGGTCGTCCCGGTCCATGTGCAGGCCGATCACCGCCCCCTCGGGCAGCTGCCCGAGGGTGGTGACCCGCCAGCGGTCGCGCAGCTCCCCGCGCGTGGCCGTCTCGCCGTCGGTGTGGGCCACGCGCGCCCACATGATCGGCACGTCCCGGTCGGGGCGGCGCCACCGGCCGCCGAGGACGTGCCACCCGGCGGCGCCGAGGGCGGCCTCAACCGCGTCCATCCACGTCCGGGGTGCGTAGGGCTCGGTGATCGTGGCGGTCCACAGGGCCGCCTCCGGGTCCGGCCGGCCGACCGGGTGCCGGGCCCCCATCACCGCGATCTCGGTGGTCCGGGCGGCCGGGTCGGTGCTGACGTAGGCGTGTGCCATGGCGTGTGTCTCCTTCGATGTGTCGGCGGTGGTGGGGCCGCCCCCGAGGACGGCGGGGGCGGCCCCGATCGTGGGGGGTCAGCGGGTGTCTAGACGGCCCTGCACGCACCCGTCGCAGATGCGCTCCGCGGGCGGGGTGCCCTCGGGCAGCTCCCCCGTGGTCCCCGGGCACCAGGCGCACGGGAACGTGCGCAGACCAGGGACGGGGGCCAGCGGCTCGCACCGCCCCCGGGCGGCCCTCAGGCGGCCCGTGCGGGCTCGGGAGCCGGTCACCGCCCCTCACCCCCGGCCGGGCCGTCCTGGCCGCTCTGGGCGCGCTCGGCGGCCGTGGTGCGGTCGGTGTCCAGGGACGCGCCCACCAGGGCGCCCGTCCCGGCCGAGGTGAGCACGAGCAGGACCAGGACGCCCACCGGGACCGGGACGGCCGGGGTGACGGCGACGGCCCCGGCGGTGGCCGCGGTGCCGAGCAGACCGGCGCGGACGACCAGGGTGCGGACCCGGGCGGGGATGTGGACGCCGAGCGGGCCGGGCCCGCCGGACTCGGCCGGGAGGGGCGCCCGGTCGGCGTGCTGGTCCTCGGGCACGGGGGTGACGGTGGCGACGGCGGGCCGGGCGGTGTGCGGCGTACGGCGTGCGATCATGGCAGATACCTCGCTGATTCTCGGGCGTGTTTATGGGAATTGGGTGGGGTGGGTGGGGCGGCCCCGCTTTTCTTGGCGGAATGGAGGGGGCCGCCCCCGCTTGTGTGCGGATCAACTCCGCCCGGCCCGCAGGGGCCGGATGTTGGCGTTTTCCTCGGTGTACTGCTCAATCACCGGGGCGATTTTCTTGGTGTCGTATGTGATTCCCTGGCGGTCCAATTCCTTAAGGACCTTTTCCGGGTCCTTGAATTCGATCACCAGGTTTCGGACGACGGCAGGGAGCCATGTGTTGGTGCGGTACTTGTAAATGGTGGCCTTGGCGGTCTCCCCGAACAGGTTCACGTATTCGGGCTTTTCCAGCTCCTTCCGTACCCGGGCGCCGTCGCCGTTGAATTCGGTGAGCAGTCGGAGAATGGTCGCTTTCTTTTCCCCGCGGCCCGGCTTGGGGGGCTCGGGGTCGGGGTCGTCGTCGCCGTCGTCGTCGGGGCCCGGGTGACCGGTCGGGGTACCCGCCTCGG
>NZ_FQZK01000016.1 GCF_900141985.1 Nocardiopsis flavescens
ATCCCCAGGCTGTGGACAACTCTTCGATCATGAGGAGTCCGCGCTGGTCCTCGGCCTGTTGCCATTGGGTGGTGCTGCGGGTGCGGGGGAGGGCGGGGACGGTGCCGCCCAGGCCGTCGTCGGTGAAGCCCAGGGTCAGCGTGTGGTCGTCGGCCTGCCAGAGGGTGCGCACCACGCCGCCGTCGTGTCCGGAGGCGGTGTACTTGACGCAGTTGGCGAACAGTTCGCTGCCGCACAGCACGAGGGTGTCGACCGTCTCGTCGTCGAGCCCGTCCAGGTCGGTGCGCAGGTCGCGGCGCACGGCGGACAGGCGGGGCAGCTCGCCGGGGTAGAGGCGGTGGGTCCACAGACGGTTCGGATTCATGCTCCCACTCCTGCCGTCGGCCGCCGGGCGGGCCGCGCCCGGGACGCCCGGACCAGGTCGTCGAAGGTGGCGGGCGGCGGGGCGAGGAGGTCGCCCCCGGGGATCCGGGGTGCCGGGATGCCGGATCCGGTCCACCGGTGCAGCCGGGCGGTGGCGGCGGCCTGCACGCGGGCCCGTTCGTGGGCGGTGTAGTAGGGCCTGACCAGGGGGATGTCGTCGGCCGGGACGGCCTCGCGCGGTGCGGACAGGCGAGGGGCCGCCGGGGGCAGCGGGCGGACGGCGGGACCGGGTCGGGCGGCGTAGCGGCGCACGCGCGTCGAACGCCGACGGGCGTGGCGGCCGCGGGGAGAGGAGAACAGCGCTCGCAGGAGCCCGAGGGCATCACTGAAGAGCGCGGCACTAAACTGGCTCACGCTGGCAATCCTTAGGTTCAAGGGAATGAGTTGCCGGCCACGACCCCGGGCGCTCTCTAAGCGTCGCGGGGTCACGGTTTTTTCGGTTGTGGGGCCAGAATAGGGCACGGGGGCGGGCGGGCGCACATTTTTCGGACGGATTTCCGAAAGGGATCTCCGGCTGTGCGTCACGCCGGTTCAGGGGGATGGTGAAAGCCGGAATGCGGCTTTTTCATATTTCGGTGTAATTGGCCCTCTTTGCTGGTTTTCTCGTCAGCGCCGGTAAAGGGCGAACAGCGGTTTCAGCAAGAGGAGTTCGCCGGGGCGGTGGTCCCGTGAGGGGTGCAGGCGGGCTGCCACCCGGGGGGACCGCTTGCGGAGGTAGCGGCGGCCCTTGCGCGCGTGGAACGTGGTGGAGGCGATCTTGACCACGGGGAAGGGGTCGATCAGGGGGAGCGTGAAGCCGATGTTCTCCCAGGTGTTGACGGCCTTCTCCTCCAGGACGATGTCCTCGGGCGCCACGCCCAGGCTCCTGGCGTGGTCGGCCATGACCGCGGCCTCCGAGCGCCGGGCGCCGGGGCGGCGCGGGCTCGTGCCGGTGAACACCAGGACGCTGCGCCCGGCGCGGGGGTCGCGCGAGCGCAGGGCGATGCGGACGCGGTACCGCTGGACCAGACCGGGGCGGTCGCCGCGGCGGCTGGGGTAGCCGAGCACGACGATCGCCTCGTCGGAGCCCGCGGGGGCGGTGGCGGGCGGGACCGGGTAGTCCTGCCGGGAAGCGCGCCAGAGGGTCCACTCGCCCCAGAGGAGCACGGCCCCCGCGACGGCGGCCCCGGCGAGCAGGCGTGGGGGAAGCATGGGGGGAACCTATCGGAGGCGGGGCCTGTGCCGTGGTGGTTTTTCTCCCGCCCGGAGTGCTCAGCCATAGCCGGAGGGTGTCGCTCCCACCCCGGGTCGCGGGGGTGAGAGCTCGACCGGAGTTCTCCGAAAGCTCAGCCGCTTGGGAAGGGCGGCCAGCGGAGCGTGGACCTGGCCCCGGCGCGGTCGGGGGGCGGCAGACCTCCCGTGCTGCGCGTTGGGCGCGCGTCCGTGGTGGTGGGGGTGTCATCCGGGGCTGGGTCGAGCGAGGCGATCCCAGCCCGGCCGCCCGGATCGGGAGGAATGCCCCCTGAAAACGGTGGTGGGCGCGACAAGCGGCCCGTACGTAGAGCCCACCCATGCCCTCCCAACGCCATAGGGGGTGAAGCGTGCACGGTTTGGGGCCCCGGGCACAGCCGGTCAGCGTTGATCGCCACCCCGACCCCAGGGGGTTGACGAGGGCGTACTCGGCTCCGCGGACCCCTGGGGGTGAAGGCCGCGCATTCTCTCCGCCGCGCCCCTGGGGGTCGTCCACCCGCCCGGAGCCCTCAGCCGCAGCCGGAGGGCATCGCTCTCACGCGAGGTCCCGCGGGGTGAGGCTGCACGTACCCGCTCGGCTCAGCCGCGGGGGGTGTCCACCCGCCTGGAGCGCCCAGCCACAGCCGGAGGGTGTCGCTCCCACGCCAGGTCGCGCGGGGTAGGGCCGCGGGTACCTTCTCGGCCCGCCGCAGGGGGTTTCGGGGCACGCTCCCGCGTGCTCCGCCCGAGGGGGTGGGACGGACGTGGAGGCTTCCAGGACGGTCACCCGTGGGGAAGGGCGGTCTGTGGTCGCGCCCGACCAGGACCTTTGGTCTCCAAGACGCCCGCCGCTTGGGAAGGTACAGACCGGCGGAGCCGGATCCGCCCCCACGATGCAACGGGCGGCAGACCACCAGGTAGGAGCGTTGGGCGCACGTCCCGGGTGGTGGGGGTGTGCTTTCCGGGGGCGGGTCCGGGCGAGGCCTGCCCCGCCCCACCACGTGAAAACGGAGGAAGGGTCCGCCTGCACAGCCGCGGTTGCTCCCGACCTCGCTTGGAACACCAACCACAGACGCAGTAACCAGCGCCCAAGCGCCCTCCCGCACCACGACGGGTCGAGGCCGCGCGCGTGTGCCGCCCCCACCCCCGCGCGGTGGAGCGAGCAGGCGCCCGCGGCCTCCACCCCCTGCGGACCGGATGGGAGCGATACCCTCCGGTTGTGGCTGGGGGCTCCGGGCGGGTGGACAACTGCCGGTGGTGTGCCCGGCAGGTACGCGCGGCCTTCACCCCCGTGTGTCCGCGGAGGGAGGTACGCCCTCCCGAAACCCGCTGGGGTCGGGGTGTCGATCAACGCTCACCGGCTGTGTCTGGGGTCCCAGGACCGTGCACGTTTCACCCCCTACGGCATTGGGAGGGCATGGGTGGGCTCTACGTTCGGGCCGCTTGCCGCGCCCACCGCCCTTTGCAGGGGGCATTCCTCCCGTCTCAAGGGCTGGGCTGGGATCGCCTCGCTCGACCCAGCCCCGGATGACACCCCCACCACTTCGGACGTGCGGCCAACGTGCAGCACTGAAAATCTGCCGCCCGCCGACTGCGCCGGGGCCAGGTCCACGCTCCGCTGGCCGCCCGCCCCAAGCGGCTGAGCTCTTGGAGAACTCCGGTCGAGCTCTCACCCCCACGACCTGAGCAGGGAGCGACACCCTCCGGCTATGGCCGGGGCCCCGGTCCGCCGACCGGCTGGGGCCGGGGCGCTCCGGTTCGGAGAAAAACCACTGTGGCCAGACCGCCGGTCCGGCCCTGGGCTGTGGCCGGGCGCCCCGGTCGGGACGAAAACCACCACGGCACAGGCCCCTGCCCGCCCCCTCCTCACACCAGCCCCCGCTCCCACCCCACCCGCACCGCCGCGGCCCGGTCACCCACGCCCAGCTTCCTGTAGACGTGCAGCAGGTGCGTCTTCACCGTCGCCTCGCCGATGCCCAGGTGCCGGGCGACCGCGCCGTTGGTCAGCCCTTCGGACACCAGGCGCAGCACGTGGACCTCGCGGTCCGTCAGCTCCGCCTCGTACCTGCGCCCCGCCAGCGCCGCCAGCGCGACCGCCGTGAGCACCGGCCTGCCCGCCGCGACGTCGTGCACGGCGCGGACCAGCTCCGCGCGCCGGGCGTCCTTGAGCAGGAACCCGTCCGCCCCCGCCGTCATCGCCCGCCGCACGTCCCGGTCCGTGTCATAGGTGGTCAGCACCAGGATCCGGGGGCGCGTCGCGTGCGCCCGCCGCAGCTCCGCGATCGCCTCCACCCCGTCCCCGCCCGGCATCCGCAGGTCCATGAGCACCACGTCGGGGTCGCCCGCCCGCACGACCGACACGGCCTCCCTCCCGTTCGAGGCCTCGCCCACGACCTCGATGCCCTCCTCCGTGCCGAGGATGCCGGTGAGCCCGTCGCGGACGACCGGGTGGTCGTCGACCACCACGACCCGCACGGCGCCCGCCCCGCTCACGCCGGCACCGCCGCGACCACCCGGCAGCCCCCGCCCGCACGGCTCTGCACCCCGAACCTCCCGCCGACCCCGCCGACCCGGTCCGCCATCCCGCCGATCCCCCGCCCCTCGCCCCGGGCGGCGGCCTCCGCCGGGTCGAACCCCCGGCCGTCGTCGGCCACCGTCAGCTCCACCCACCCCTCCGTGCCGCCGAGCACCAGCCGCACCGTCGAGGCCCCGCCGTGCCGCGCGACGTTGGCCAGCGACTCCTGCGCGACCCGCAGCAGCACGTCGCCGTGCCGGACGAAGGGCGGCGCCTCGTCCGCGTCCAGCTCCGCGACGATCTGGTGGGACCGCGCCCAGTTCCTGGTCAGGTCGCCCAGCGCCTCGACCAGCGTGTGGCCGGAGAGCTGCCGCGGCGCCAGCGCGCGCACGGCCCGGCGCGCCTCCACCAGGCAGTCCCGCGCGGCGGCCTCCGCCCGGTCGATCCGCTCCCGGGCCGGCGGCTCCACGGCCCGGATGGCCTCCAGCTGGCTGATCACCCCGATGAGCCCCTGCGCGACGGTGTCGTGGATCTCCCGGGAGAGCCGGGCCCGCTCCTCGCCGACCCCCGTCTCCCGCGCCTGTTCGAGGAGCCGGTGGTGCAGCGCCAGGTTCTCCTCGTGCACCGCGGCGAGTTCCAGCGCCACGCGCTCGCGCGCGGCCACCTGCCGCTCCCGCTCCCGGGCGAAGTGCAGCATCATCATGCCGATGCCCACGTTGACCGCGGCCAGTGCCGCGTACAGCCACGGCAGCTCGGACAACCCCGGGATGCCGCCCCCCTGGCCCACGGCGGTGACCAGCCCCGTCGCCACCGCGGCCACGACCACCTGGCGCCCGCGCAGGTACCGGTCCGCGTCCAGGTACCCGGAGAACGCGGCGATGCAGAGGAACGGGTTGAGCACGCACCCCAGCAGGGTGACGGCCAGGCTCGCCGCCACCACCGCGACCGCGACCCCGCCGCCCGCGGCGACGCGGTCGCCGTAGCGGAGTTCGGCGAGGCGGGCCGCGAACAGCACGCCGGTGGGGACCAGCGACCAGGCGAACGCCCCCGGCTCGATCACCACCCCGCTGACGGCGGCGCCGAAGAGCGCGGACACCACCGGCAGCGCCGGGGGCACGAACCGCACCGGGGGGACCACCGTCCGGGAGGCGCACGGCCCGAAACGGCGCCCGCCCCCGGCGCCCGGGTCCCCGTCCGCCGCGCCGACCACATCCGACCCGCTGCTCATGACGGTATTCTCCCCGTTCCCGGCTTCTCCCGGTAGCTCCCCGGGGTCCACCGATCGGTGGATGCGGCGGCCTCCGATCGGTCGAACCGGAGGGCGGCGCCGACTTCTAGCGTTCTTCCCATGACCCCTCGAACGACCGGTACCGCGACCGCCGGGGAGGGCCCGGCGCGCGTCCGCATCCACGGCCTCGACGCGCTGCGCGGCTCGGCGCTGCTGCTCGGCATCCTGTTGCACTCCCTCATGCCCTTCGCCCCCGAGATGCCCTGGCTGGTCGTCGACGACCGGTCCTCCCCCCTCGCGTTCGCGGGGGTCTACGTGATCCACCTCTTCCGCATGACGCTGTTCATGCTGCTGGCCGGCTACCTCGGCCGGATGGTGCTGGTGCGCCGGGGGCCCCGGTCCTACTTCCGGGACCGCGTGGTGCGCATCCTGCTGCCGCTCTTCGCCTTCTGGCCGGTCTCGGTCTTCTCGCTCGGCGTCATCGCCACCGTGGCCGCGGGCACGGGCACGGGCGGGACGCCCGCGCCCCCGCCGATCGACGCGCCCCTCGTCCTGCTGGTCTTCACGCCCGGGCAGCTGTGGTTCCTGCTCGTGCTGTTCGAGATCATCGTGCTGGTCCTCGTCGCGCGGGCCGTCCTGCTGCGGGTGCTGGGCCCGGAACGGGCCGGGCGGTGGTCCGCCCGCATCGGCGGGGCGCTGTCCCACCCGGCCGGCGTCCTGCTGGCGGCCGTGCCGTACGCGGCGGCGCTGCTGCTCCAGGGCGGCGACCCGGCCCAGGGGATCATGGCGCCGCCCACGGTCCTTCCGGAGGCCGCACCGCTGGTCGGATACCTGGGGGCCTTCCTGGCCGGCTGGTTCCTGCACGCCGCGCCGGACGCGCTCGGCCGCATGGCCCCCCGCTGGCCGCTGCTGCTGGCCCCGGCCGTCCTCGGCACGGTCTTCATGGTGCTCCCGGTCGCGGCGGGCCTGCCGGCCGCCGCCGGGGCGGGCGTCGTCGCGCTGACCGGCCTGCTGTGGACCTACGGCCTCACCGCGTTCATGGTCAAGGTGTTCTCCCGGGAGCACGCGGTGGTCCGGTACCTCGCGGACGCGTCGTACTGGATGTACCTCATGCACCTGCCGCTGCTGGTCGCGATCGAGGTCCCGCTGGCGGGCCTGGAGTGGCCCATCATGGCCAAGCTCCTGCTCACCTGGACGGTGACGACCGCCCTGCTGCTCGGCGGCTACCAGCTGCTCGTGCGCCGCACCGCGCTGGGGCGGTGGCTCAACGGCACGCGACGGCGGTCCGGTCCCCGCGCGGACGCCCCGGGGGCCCCGGCCCGGAGCGGGGGCGACGGGGCCCCGGCGGCCGGGCCGTGAGCGGACCCGGCGCACCGGGCGGGGGCGCTCAGCCCCCGTCCGGCGGTCCCTGCGCCGCCAGGCCGGCGACCAGCCGGGCCGTGACCCCGTCCAGCCTCCGGGCAGCGGCCGGGTCCAGGGTCTTCAGGTCCGGCGGCAGCGCGCGCCCCCGGTCCACCGCCGAGAGCGGCACCCGCGGGGGCGACTCGATGAACCCGTGGACCGGAGCGACCGCGCGCTCCACCGGCCGGGCCGCGAGCACGGTGAGCGTCCGGATCACGAACCGCGCCGCCGGGCGCAGGTGCTCCGCCGCCGCCCTGCCGCTGCGCGTGAACCCCGGGTGGAAGAGCACGTAGGGGACCCGGTCCCCGTACCGCTCCGCCATGGCCACCCCCAGCAGGTCGTTGGCGCGGCCCGCCTGGAGCTGCGCGGCGACCGTCCCGTACCGGCGGCGCAGCTGGAGGTCGTCCCAGTGGATCTCCCCCGCGGTGGCGCCGACCCCCGCCACGTTGACGATCACCGGGGAGGGACGCCGCTCCAGGGCGGGCAGCAGGCCGTGCCCCAGCAGGTACCGGCTCAGGTAGTACAGCGCGAACGTCGACTCCAGCCCGTCGGCGGTCTCGGTCCGCCGGGGGAACGGCCGGTTGGCGCCCATGACCAGGGCGTCGATCCCCTCCGGGCACCGGTCCCCGACGTGGTCGACCACCGCCCGGTTCCCCGCCGCGGTGCCCAGGTCGGCGGCCACGAACTCGACCAGGTGCCCCAGGCCGGCCCCGGCCGCGTCCGCCGCCAGGCGCTCCCCGCGGGCCCGCGTGCTGCCCACGGCGACCACCCGGTCGCCCCGGGACGCCCGCTCCAGGGCGAGCGCGCGCCCCATCCCGTCGCTGCCGCCGGTGATCACGATCGTCCGCTTCGCCTTCTCGGTGCGGCTGTCCGGCATCGGGCCCCCTCGTTACGGTTGGTGAGTACGCCCATCCTCGGGAACCCGTCGGCGATCGCGGAAGAAGGCAGTTTCATGTCAGCAGCGCACACCGGTGTTCCCGCCCCCGTCCCCGCCCCGCTGGACACGCGCATGCCGACCCCGGTGCCGGTGGAGGAGCACGAGGCCTGCCCGGTGTCCGACGTGCTCCGGCGCATCGGCGACAAGTGGTCGGTGCTGGTGATCGTGCTGCTCGGGCAGCGCCGCCACCGGTTCAACGAGCTGCACCGCGGCATCGAGGGCATCAGCCAGCGCATGCTGACGCGCACCCTGCGCGGCCTCGAAGTGGACGGCCTGGTCCACCGGGAGGTGTTCCCGACGGTGCCGCCGAGCGTGGAGTACAGCCTGACCCCCCTCGGCAGGACCCTCCTGGAGCCCCTGTCCGCGCTCGCCGGATGGGCGGTCGAGCACCACGGCGCCATCGAGCGGAGCCGGCGCGCCCACGCCGGTGCCGCCGACCGGGACGGGGGCTGAGGGGCGCGTGCGGCCGGGGCCGCCTGTCCCGCAGACGCGGTGGGGGCGCGTGCGTGTCCCGGGCCGCGGGGGAGCGGGGCGGGTGGCGGAGGCGTCCGGGCAGGTAGTATGCGGCAGATCGAGAGGGAGCCGTGAACCCCGCCCCCCAGGAACTCACGGTGCGGGCGGCTTTGCCGGACCGAGGACGGAGAAGCGTGGCCGACAGCTTCGACTACCAGCTCCCGTTCCACATGAACCAGGTGTGGAACATGCTCCCCCACGCCGTGCAGCGCACCAAGGGGAGTTCGAACCAGGGGAACCCGCTGCCCGGCGGCGGATACCGCTACACGTTCTCCACCGGCATGAGCCTGCTGACCTACGGGTTCAACGTGTACATCGACCTGTTCCCCCACCCCCAGGGCACGCACATGCGGGTCTCGCCCAGCATGAAGTTCGGCATCGTCGACTGGGGGGAGGGGCGCGAGGTCGCGGCCAGCCTGCACGACCACCTCTTCAACATGCTCCGGCTCCAGGGCGGTCCCGGCGGTCCCGGCGGTCCCGGCCAGGACGGCCGGCACCCGCAGGGCGGTCAGCACCAGGGCGGCCACCCCCAGGCCGGCCGGCCTCCCCAGGCGGGACCGCATCCGCCCCAGCACGGCGGTCAGCACCCCCAGCCCCACCCGTACCCCCACCAGCACGGTGGATACGGCCACGGGAATCCCGGACCGGGGTACGGCCCGGCCCGGTGACCAGGCCGGGGCCGCCGGGCTCCGCCCGCGGACGCCGGCGCGTTCCCGGGCGGCCCGCGCTCAGTCGCGCAGTCCCGCGTCCACCAGGCGCCTCAGCAGGCTCTGCCGGGTGCGCCCGCCCAGGTCGCCCGCGGGAAAGCGGCGCACCACCTCCCGCAGCCCGGCGGGCGCGCGGTCGACCGCCCACCGGACCTCCTCCTCGCCCACCGCGGGATCGCCTCCGGCGGCGGCCTCCCGGGCCAGCGCCAGGGACAGCGCGGGCCCGTGGACGTGCCTGACCTGGTGCGGGGTCGCGATCGCGTGAATGTAGGGCATGCCCGCAGCGGCCACCGCAGCGCGGGCCGCCGCCTCGGCGGCGGGGTCCCCCACCTCCCGGCCGGCCGCGGTGGCCGCCCAGGCCGCCGTGCGCAGCCGCCGGGTCCGCCGCTCCCCGAGCGCGTACGCCCGCGCCTGCCCGACCGCCTCGCGGGGGCGGCCGTCCGCGGGCGCCACCGCCTCGAACACCGGCAGCGCCCGCTCCGCGCAGGCGACCGCCCAGCGTGTGAGCATGCGGCGCTCGTCGTCGTCCAGTTCCACTTCGCGGGGTTCGTCCCCCATCGCCCACCATCCCCGGGTCGGACCGAGACAGACCAGGGCGGCCGTCGGCACACCCTGCAATCCCTGGATCATGGGGCTCAAGCGTATCTTTGAAAACCCGGTGGAGACTTGGCGTCCGTTCTCCTGGGAAGGGCTCGGAAAAGCCTCGAACCGGGGATCACCTCACGCGTCCCGCCGGCCCTCTCCCGCGTCCCTCTCGCGCACCCACAGGGCCAGCCGCGTCCGGTCCCGCAGACCGAGCTTGCGCAGGATGTTGGTGACGTGGTTGCGCGTGGTGCCGTCCGTGATGAACAGCCCGCGGGCGATCTCCCGGTTGGTCGCCCCCCGGCCGATCATCCGCGCCACCTCCCACTCCCGGTCCGACAGCGGCGACTCCGCGGCGGCGCCGGAGCCGCCCCCGGACCGCGGGCCGGCCGCTCCGCCGTCCGGCTCCGGCACCGGCTCCCCGCTTGCGCCCAGGGAGGCCACCAGCCGCTCCGCGGCGGCCGCCCCCAGCACCGTCTCCCCGCGCGCCACCCGCCGGAGCGCGGACACCAGCTCCTCCGGCGGCACGTCCTTGAGCAGGTGGCCGCGCGCGCCCGCCCGCAGGCAGCCGAAGATGACGTCGTCGTCGTCGAACGTCGTGAGCACGATCGCGGGGACGTCCGGGTACTCCCGGCGCATCCGCCCGATGAGCGACAGTCCGTCCATGCGCGGCATGCGCGCGTCCACCAGGGCCACGTCCGGCAGCGCGCCGCGCCCGGCGGCCCCGGCCAGGAAGTCCAGCGCCTCCAGCCCGTCCCCGACGTCCCCCGCGACCTCGACCCCGTCCTCGAACTCCAGGAGCTTGCGCAGCCCGTGCCGCAGCAGCACCTGGTCGTCGACGATGAGCACCCGCATCAGGCACCGCCCTTCCCGTCCGTGCCGTCGGCGTCCGCCGCACGGCCCGCGCCGCGCTCCCCGCTTCCCGCGCCCGCCGTCGCGTCCGCGGGGCCCGTACCGGGTTCCGCTCCCGCCGGCCGCCTGTCGCCCGCGCCGCCGTCCGCGGGTCCCGCTTCCCTCGCCGGCACCCGCACCCGCAGCCGGAACCCGTCCCCGGTGTTCTCCGCCGCCAGCTCCCCGCCCACGCGCTCCACCCGCTCCGCCAGCCCCCGCAGCCCGAAACCGCCGCGCGCGCCCTCCTCCGACGCGCCGCGCCCGTTGTCGGTCACCGACACCGCCACCGTGTCCGCCCCCACCCCGACCTCCACCCGGACGAGGTCGCCGCCGGAGTGCCGCATCGCGTTCGTCAGCCCCTCCTGCAACGTCCGGTAGCACACCAGCTCCGCCTCCTCCGGCAGCTCCGGCCACGCGCCGCCCCGCTGCTCGAACCGGATCCGCACGCCCCCGCCCTGGAACGACTCCGCGAGCGAGCGCATGGCGCTCGCCCCGGCCCGCCCCTCCAGCGCCAGCGGGCGCAGCGCCCGCACCCAGCGGCGGGTGTCGGTCAGGGCGTCCCCCGCCAGCCCCCGCGCCTGGGCGACCTCCTCCCACGCCTCCTCCGGCCGCCCCGCCCCGCGAAACCGCAGCGCGTTGGCCAGGCACAGCGACAGCGCGGTCAGGTGGTGCCCGGTGCTGTCGTGCATCTCCCGGGACATGCGGGCGCGCTCCTCGGACACGGTCAGCTCCCGGACCCGGTCCGTACTGCGCCGCAGCTCCTCGTGCGCCGCCGCCAGCTCCCCGTGGGTGCGCTCCAGCTCCTCCAGCAGCTCCCGGGTGCGCTCGGCCCGTTGCGCCGACACCAGCAGCCCCACCGACACCATCGCGGACGCCACCACGATGAACAGCAGGCTCAGCGCCATGAGCACCCCCGCGACGAAGGGCGTGCCGGGGACGAGCAGCGGCAGCAGGAGGGAGAAACCGACGACGAGCGCGCCGTAGACGATTCCGCCGGGAACGCCGAAGACGATCACCGCGTTCACCGTTCCCACGCACAGCAAAAGGAACAGGGTCTGATTGCTGGTGACGAAGGACGCCAGGGTGACGACGAGGAAAATCCCGCTGGCCATTCTGCGCGTCAACGGAGAATACGGGGACCAGGCCAGGAACGGCCACAGCGCGGCGCAGACCGCCAGGGAGCCGAGCCCCGTGGCGAGCAGCGGCAGGGTGACCGGGTCGGCGAGCGCCTCGTCCGCCACCGGCAGCAACCCGGTCAGGAGCACCGCGTAGACGGCCAGTGTGGTCAGCAGGGTCCCCCAGAACAGCAGGCCCACCACACGCGGCGGCCGGTTTCCGGTCAGGCTGACCCAGCGGGACAGGTCGGGGAGGGCGGCAGGTGTTCTCATCGCCCGGATACTATCCGCCGGTTCCCCGGAAATCGGCTTCGGGACCGTCACGTCCTCTCACGCGTTCCCCCGTGACTCCTGTCATGTGACCGCCGCGGAAAAGCGCGTGACAACGGCGTGACGGCGGTCGGATGTGCCGGGCCCGTCATTTTTCTAGGGTTTTTCCCAGAGGACGACGAGAAAAGGGAGAAACCCATGAGGAACACCACCGGGACCGGTACCCGCCCCGCCGCCGAGGAGAGGCCCCGCCCGCCGTTCGTCGGCATGGCCGTCGCGGCCCTCGCCGTCGCGGGCATGGCGGCCGTCTCCTGGGCCGTCTGGCCCGACCTCGCGCAGATGGTGCACGGGGGCCGCTACAACCTGGACGGCAGCCCGAACATGGTGCCCCGCTGGCTCCTGGCGGTGGCGATGCCCTTCACCTCGGCGCTCGTCGCGGCGATCCTGGGCGCGGTCCCCACCCTGACCCACCACCTCCAGCACTCCCTGAAGCTGCCGGTCGGCCGGCCGCCGGGCGACACCACCCGGGCGATGAACGCGCTCATGGTGCTGCTCTCCCTCTTCCTGCTGGTGACGCACGCGGTCGTGGTGTTCAACGGCGCCGGGTGGGACTTCCCGACCGCCCGGGTCGCGGGGGTCGCGGTGGGGCTGCTCCTCATCGGCGTCGCGCTGGTCGTGCCCGGACCGGCCTCCGCCGCGAGCGGCCTGGGCACCGCGGTCGACCGCTGGTGGGCGGACGCGCGGCGGCCGGTCGCGTTCGGGATGGCCGCGGTGGGGGCGGTGCAGATCGCCGTGGCGCTCATGGTGGAGAACGCGATCCTGGTGGGCTCCACGGCGCTGCTGCTGCTCCCGGCGATGGGGCTCGGGATGGCGTTCCCGCTGCTCAAGCGGCGCCGTCGCGGCTGACGCCGGGGTCCGCCCCTCCGAGGGGGGCGAGGTGGCGGGCGGGGTCCCCGGGGACCCCGCCCGCCATTTCATGCGCCGCGCGGCGGGCGCGGGGCCGCTCCGGGGCCGCCCTGCCGGGCGCGCGGGCCTCCGGAACCGGGATGCCGGCCCGCGCGGGCCGCAGGGCCCGTGTCAGAGCCTCTCCGCGTTCACGACGATGCCGTCCTCGTCGCTGTACAGCCACTCCCCGGGGACGAACGCGACGTCCCCGAAGGCCACGGGCACGTCCAGGCGCCCGGCGGCGTCCTTGGCGGACTTGCGCGGGTTGGAGCCCAGCGCCTTGACGCCCAGGTCCAGCCCCGCGAGCGCGACCGTGTCGCGGACGGCCCCGTGGATCACCACCCCGGCCCAGCCGTTGGCCACCGCCGCCGCGGCGATCATGTCGCCCATCAGCGCCGTGCGCAGCGAGCCGCGGCCGTCCACCACCAGCACGGCGCCCTCGCCGGGGGTGTTGAGCACCTGCTTGACCAGGCCGTTGTCCTCGTGGCACGCGACGGTGCGGATCGGGCCGCAGAACACGGGCCTGCCGCCGTACCGCAGGAACTGCGTGGAGCAGCTGCGCAGGGTGTCGCCGTGGTCGTCGATGAGGTCCGCCGTGGTGAAGCCCGCGGCGCGGTGCTCGGTCATGTCGGCTCCGGTCTGAGGTGAAGCGGATGGACGCCCCCAAGTTACCCAGGGGTAGTCGCCTGGCCCCTCTCCGGCGCCCCCGGACCGCCCCGGGCCGCTGTGATCCCCGCCCGCCCGGCACCGGTCCCGGCCGTGCGGCCCCCGGCCGGCCCCCGCGGCCTCGCGCCCGTCGGTCGGCCCGTTCCGGCAGCTCACGCCCCCGTCCGTTCACCTGTTGGTGGCGTTTCGTCCCGGGTGGGGTTCACCCTTTCGTGTCGAAGGCCCCTCTCTTTCGTCGATCCGGGCCCTCCGGCGGCCCCCGGGCCCCCGATTCGGTGCCAGGATAGGGATTTCAGACGTCACCAAACCGTGGGAGTCACGTCACCGTTCGGTCGACTCCACGTCGCGAATCCTCCCCCGCCCTCGCGTGCCCCTCCCCGACGACACCCCTGGAGAGATATGGTCTCCGAGATCTTCGACATCAGTGCCGCCTGGTCCCGGGCCGTGGTCGAGTTCGCCGCCGGGCTCGACCCCTGGGTGCAGGAGGCCGCCTACGTCGGCACCGACCTGTTCCTCGCCGTGTTCGCCGTCCTGTTCCTGGCCGCCTGGTGGCGCGCCCGCTCCGTCGACTCGCGGCTGGTGGGCCTGGCCCTGTTCGCCCCGGTCGCCACCGTCATCGCCTACGGCGCCAGCCGCACCTTCAAGTCGTTCTTCGAACAGCTGCGGCCCTGCCAGGCCATGACCGACCTGACCACCATCGCCACCTGCGACCCCGTCGGCGACTGGTCCTTCCCGAGCAACCACGCCGCGATCGCGGGCGCCGCCGCGGCGGCGATCATCGTCGCCTGGAAGCGCGCCGCCCCGTTCGCCGTGCTCTTCGCCGTCCTGGAGGCGTTCTCCCGCGTCTTCGTCGGTGCCCACTACCCGCACGACGTCACCGTCGGCCTGCTGGTGGGCGCGGCCGTCGCCACCGCCGTCTCCCTGGCCGCGGCCCGCCCGATGGCCGCCCTGGTCGACAGGATCGCGGAGGTGGAGCGCCTGCGGCCCCTGGTCCGCTCCGCGTCCGCCCACGCCGCCCTCGCCGCCGCCCCCGGCGGTCCGGACGACGAGAACACCTCCACCGGCCCCCGCTCCTACGCCAACGCCTGACCCGGGGGCCCGCCCCCGCGCCCCGCACCCCCGCGGAGTCCGCTCCTCCCGCACCCGACGCCCCGGCCCCCGGCCGGGGCGTCCGGCGTTCCCGTGTTTTACGGCCGCGGGGCCGTGGCATGCTTCCTGTGTGCGGGTTTTCCGCATGGAAGAAGGTGAAGACGTGCGCTGGAAAGGAAAAAGTACGCGATGCTGCTGAGTTTCCGTGTCGAGAACCACAAGTCCCTCCGAGAGGAGCAGCAACTCCTGCTCACCCCCGTTTACGAAGACTCCCGGCCCCGGGACGCCGGCTGGGAGGCGGTCACCGTCGCCGGGATCTTCGGTGCCAACGCGTCGGGCAAGTCCAACCTCCTCGACGCCCTCGCGCTGATGCGGGAGACCGTCCGGTGGTCCATGCGCGACAACGAGCCGGGCGGGGGGATACCGCGGCAGCCGTTCGCCTTCGAGGCCCCGGCGGCGGAGGAGCCCTCGACCTTCGTCGTGGACCTGGCCCTGGACGGGGTCCGCCACACCTACGGGTTCGCCATGGATGACGAACGGGTGACAGAGGAGTGGCTGTACACCTACCCGAAGAAGAGAAAGCGGGTCGTCTTCGAGAGGAAGGGGGACGACTTCTCGTTCGGTGAGCACACCCCCGCGAAACTCCGGCAGGTGGAGGCCATCACCGCGGAGAACACGCTCTTCCTCACGGTCGCGGCCCGCACCGCCAACGACGAGGTCGAACCGGTCTACCGCTGGTTCTCCCAGGGGCTGGCCCTCGCATCGGAGAGTCGCCGCGACCGCCCCTCCTGGCTCGGGCGCGGCGAAGCCGGGGAGAGAGAACTGGACTCCCTCTCCCGGCTGCTGAGGGCCGCTGGGACCGGAGTCGTCGGTGTGGAGCTGGTCGAAGACGAGGCGGGTCGGGGACCGGCCGCCGGTGTGCGTCCCCGGTCGATGGCGGACAGGCGGAGAGAGACACGGGATTCCGCTGGAACCCCGGCTGCGCAGGCCCTCGTCCACAGCACTTTCGGATCGGGCAAGAGCCGTGTGCTCTCCCAGCTCCTCTCCGAGGTCATGGAGGCGGGCGGTTCGGACACCCTCGTATTCCACCATGTCGAGGCCGGGGACTACCGTCCGCTGCGCTGGGAGGAGGAATCCTCTGGGACCAGGACCCTGGCCACACTGGGGTTCGAGGCCCAGCGCGCCGTGGAGGGCGGGGGCGTGCTCGTCGTGGACGAGATCGACGCGAGCCTGCACCCATACCTCTCCGCCACGCTCATCTCGCTCTTCCGGGACGAGAAGCACAACCCGAAGGGCGCCCAGCTGGTGTTCACGAGCCATGACGCCGCCCTGCTGGGGAACGTCCTGGGCGAGGAGGTCCTCCGACGCGACCACGTCTGGTTCGTGGAGAAGGACGACCGGGCGCGTACCTCGCTCTACCCGCTCAGCGACTTCAAGCCCCGAAGCGACGAGAACCGTACCCGGCGCTACCTCGTGGGGCGCTACGGAGCGGTTCCCGACCTGGACGACGAACTCTTCCGCGACGCCCTGCGTCTCCGGACGGAGACGCCCGGGGCCGGCGCCGGTGCGGAGCCGAAGGAGGGGAGCCTCTGGTGAGCGGGCGCGGCAGGCGGGAGAGCCGCCTCGACCGTCGATCCCGGTTCCGGGAGGAGAGGGAGGTCCACCTCGTCGTCTGTGAGGGGGAGACGGAGAAGGGCTACTTCGACTCCCTGCATCGGCACCCGGGCGTGCGGGTCCACACGGTCCGTACCCGCAAGGCCAAGCATCCCCAGCGGGAAGCCGTGGTCGCCACCGCCGCCCGGGGGATGGGGCAGGCGTACAACCGCGTCTGGGCCGTCTTCGACACCGACGGAGCGGACGTGCGCGACCTCGTCGTCCGTGCCCGCCGGGAAGGGATCGAGCCCGTCCCCTCAACCCCGACCTTCGAGACCTGGCTCATCCTCCACCTCGACGACCACCGCGCCCCGCTGCTCTCCGGGGCCAAGGCTGAGAAGAGGCTCAAGGCCCTCCTTCCCCGCTGGACCAAGGGCGCGACCGATTTCGCGGACTTCGCCGAGGGCCTCGACCGCGCCCGCACCCGGGCCGAGAAACTCCCCGAGGGCTGCGACCCCTGCACCTCCGTACACCTCCTGATCCGGGCCGTGCTCCGTGCGGGGTGAGCCCGCAGGACTGCTCATGCGCCGTCCCGCGGGACCGCGTCCGGTCCGGTTCCGGCCGGGAGGCCGGTGGCGGACCGGGCAGTGGAAGCGCAGGCCACAGGAGCGCACCGGCGGGCGGCGCGCACCGGGGCGGGTCACGGTTCCGGAACGGGACACAGCTGACACACTGGTGAGGTGGGTACTCAACAGACTTCAGCAGAGCTCTTCGACCGGGCCACCGCGGTCGTCCCCGGCGGGGTCAACTCGCCCGTGCGCGCCTTCGGCGCGGTCGGCGGCACCCCTCCCTTCTTCGTCAAGGGCGAGGGCCCCCACCTCATCGACGCCGAGGGCCGCCGCTACGTCGACCTCGTCTGCTCGTGGGGACCGCTCGTCCTCGGCCACGCGCACCCCGACGTCGTGGCCGCGCTGCACGGCGCGGTCGACTCCGGCACCTCCTACGGCGCCCCCACCCCCGGCGAGGTCGAACTCGCCGAGCTGATCGTCGAGCGCACTCCCGTGGAGAAGGTCCGCCTGGTCAACTCCGGCACCGAGGCGACCATGTCCGCGATCCGCCTCGCCCGCGGTTTCACCGGCCGCAGCAAGATCGTCAAGTTCGCGGGCAACTACCACGGCCACGTCGACGCCCTGCTGGCCGCCGCCGGGTCGGGCCTGGCCACGTTCGCGCTGCCCGACTCCCCGGGCGTCACCGGTGCCAGCGCCGCCGACACCCTGGTCCTGCCCTACAACGACCCCGGGGCCGTCGAGCGGGCCTTCGCCGAGCACGGCGACGACATCGCCTGCGTCATCGCCGAGGCCTGCCCCGCCAACATGGGCGTCGTCCCGCCCCGGGCCGGGTTCAACGAGCGGCTCAGGGAGATCGCGCACGCCCACGGCGCGCTCCTCGTCCTGGACGAGGTCCTCACCGGCTTCCGGGTCAGCGCCTCCGGCTGGTTCGGCCTGGAGGGCGTCGTCCCCGACCTCACGACCTTCGGCAAGGTCATGGGCGGCGGCCTGCCCGCCGCCGCGTTCGGCGGACGCGCCGAGATCATGGACCGCCTCGCTCCCAACGGCCCCGTCTACCAGGCGGGCACCCTGTCCGGGAACCCGCTCGCCACCGCCGCCGGGCTGGCCACCCTCCGCGGGGCCACGCCCGAGGTGTACGCGCACATCGACCGGGTGTCCGCGCAGGTCCGGGCCGAGGTCTCCGCGGCGCTGGACGCCGCCGGGGTGCCGCACCGCGTCCAGGGCGGGGGCAGCCTCTTCACGGTCTTCTTCACGGACACCGACATCGTGGACTTCGACACCGCGCGCACCACGGACACCAAGGCTTACGCGGCCTTCTTCCACGCCATGCTCGACCGGGGCGTCTACCTGCCGCCCGCGGCCTTCGAGGCGTGGTTCTTCTCGTCCGCCCACGACGAGGCGGCGATCGAGCAGGTCGTCCAGGCGCTGCCCGCCGCCGCCGAGGCCGCGTCCCGGGCCCGCGGCTGAACGGCCGGGCCCTACCGAGACGTCCGGCGAAGCCCCGCACACCGGCCCGCCGGGCCCCACCAGATCCCCGAGGGAAAGACGTACGACCATGACGACGACCACCGTCGTGCACCTGCTCAGGCACGGCGAGGTGTACAACCCGGACAAGGTGCTGTACGGCCGGCTCCCGGACTTCCACCTCAGCGAACGCGGACAGCAGATGGCGGAGATGGCCGCCGACTGGTTCGAGGGCCACGACATCGCGGCCCTGTACTCGTCGCCGCTGGACCGTACCCAGGAGACCGCGGTCCCGCTCCAGAAGGCGCTGGACCTGCCGGTCACCCTGGACGACCGCCTCATCGAGGCCGCCAACAAGCTCGAAGGCCTGACGCTCTCCCGCAGGTCGATCCGCGACCCGCGGGTGGTGAGCCGGATGTACAACCCGTTCCTGCCGTCCTGGGGCGAGCCGTACAAGCAGATCGTCCAGCGCATGGTGTCGGTCGTCAAGGTCGCCCGCCGGGCCGCCTGGGGCCGGGAGGCGGTGTGCGTCAGCCACCAGCTGCCCATCTGGATGGCCCGCCGCGCAGCCGAGGGCAAGCGCCTGTGGCACCGGCCCGACCTGCGCGAATGCAACCTCGCCAGCGTCACCTCCCTGACCTTCGTGGAAGAGCGCCTGGCCAGCGTCAGTTACGCGGAGCCGGCGGCCTCGCTGTACCTGGACGAGCCCGCCCTTCCCGGGGCCTGACCCGGAGCGCGCACCCGGAGCGGTAGGCTGGGGCTTCGGGTGCGGTGGGTGCACGCCCATCGACGGCCGTCCCAGGACCGGCCCCGACCCCGCGGTCGGCGCACACGCGCGATCCCGGGGCCCGCGCACCCGACCCCTTGCCGGTTCCGCCACGGCGGTGCGGCATGCTCTGTATCCATCGTCAGCGAGAGGGTGATCCCTGATGGGTTCCGTCATCAAGAAGCGTCGCAAGCGCATGGCGAAGAAGAAGCACCGCAAGCTCCTCAAGCGCACGCGTATCGCGCGTCGCAACAAGAAGTAGGACCGTCGCGGCGATCGTCGTCTCTCCGCGGGCGCGGGTGTGCTCCGGCACTCCCCGGACGCGGAGAAAATTCCCCTTTTCGGCGATGCCTCGACCAATGTGACGGAATTTTCCGGTCGAGACATCGTTGTGTCTCACGGGTCGCGGTCACCGCTTCACCCTCGGGGTGGAACGGTCCGCGTACCGTCACTCACCGTCTCCTTCCAAGGAACGTGTCGCCATGGCTCGTGTCGTACTCGTCACCGGGGTGTCCAACCCCCTGGCCGCCAGGGTCGCGCAGACCCTGGGTGCGGAACCCGGCGTCGGCCGGGTGATCGGCGTCGACTCGGCGCCGCCCGCCGCCTCGACG
Source organism: Nocardiopsis flavescens (assembly GCF_900141985.1). GTDB lineage: Bacteria > Actinomycetota > Actinomycetes > Streptosporangiales > Streptosporangiaceae > Nocardiopsis > Nocardiopsis flavescens. The sequence continues at coordinate 19,495 of NZ_FQZK01000016.1, forward strand.
GGGTTCGACTACGCCCATGTCGACCTGCACGACGGGAGCCTGGGGCGGATCGTCGCCGACTCCGGCGCCGATCTGGTCCTGCACCTGGGGCTGGACACCGCGCACAGCGCCAACCGCGAGGACAACGTCCTGGGGACGATGCGCGTGCTGACCGCCGCGCAGCGCTCCACCACCGTCCGCCGCCTGGTGGTGCGCTCCAGCGCCACCCTGGACGCCGACGACGCCGCCGAGGTCGAGCGGCACACCCGCGGCCTCCAGCGCCGCCGCCCCGACCTGGAGGTGGCGGTCCTGCGGTTCGCCAACCTCATCGGGCCGGGCGTGGACACCCCGCTCACCCGCTACCTCGACTCCCGGGTCGTCCCCACCGTGCTGGGCAGCGACCCCCAGGTGCGCTTCCTGCACGAGGACGACGGCGTCGAGGCCCTGGTGCGCATGGCGCTCACCGGCGGCACCGGGTTCTTCGACGTGGCGGGCAAGGACAGCGTCCCGCTGTCCCAGTGCCTGCGCCGCATCGGCGGCCACCGGCTGCCGGTCCCGGCCTCGGGCCTGCGCGTCCTGCGCGGTGTGGCCCGGCGCGGCCGCATCGACTACGCCACCGCCAGCGCCGCCCGCGCCGTAGGGACGGGCCTGGCCGCGTCCCTGGACACCCGGACCCTGGAGCGGGCCCTGGAGTGGATCCCGGCGCACAGCTCGGCGGAGGCCTTCGAGTCCTACGCCGACGCCCGCGGACCCCGCCGCGCCCCCGGGCGCCGTGACGGGAGAGGGCCCGGCACGCGCCGCTCGGGCCTGCGCCCCGTGCACGTGCTCGCCCTGGCCAAGACCACCTTGGGGCGCTAGTCCCGCTTTGGGGCGCCGGCCCTGTCTTGGGGCGCCGGCCCTGCCTTGGGTCGCCGGCCGCCGGCCCGCCTGTGCGGACCGGGGGAGTGGATGTCCCGGGGGTGGGGTCGGGGGCTCCGGGCGTGGTCGGGGGCTCCGGATGGGTGGCCCCTGGTGGATTGGGCGGGGCAGGTGTCCGCGGCCCTCACCCCGCACAACCCGGGGTGGGAGCGACACCCTCCGGTTGGGGTCGGGGGCTCCAGGTGGGTGGGCGACCCCTGGTGGCTGGGCGGGGAGGGTGCGCGCGGCCTTCACCCCCAGGGGTTCGCGGAGCCGAGTACGCCCTACCGAAACCCGCTGGGGTCGGGGTGTGGATCAATGCTGACCGGCTGTGTCCGGGGTCCCAGGACAGTGCACGTTTCACCCCCTATGGCGTTGGGAGGGCATGGGTGGGCTCTACGTTCGGGCCGCTTGTCGCGCCCACCGCCCTTTGCAGGGGGCATTCCTCCCGCCGCTGGGTCTGGGGTGGGATCGCCTCGCTTGACCCAGCCCCGGATGACACCCCCACCACCGGCGACGTGCATCGAACGCGCCGGCCTTGCGGTCTGCCGTGCGCCGATTGCGCCGGGGCCAGGTCCACGCTCCGCTGGCCGCCGTTTCCAAGCGGTTGAGCTTTTGGAGAACTCCGGTCGAGCTCTCACCCCCGCCACTTGAGCGGGGAGCGACACCCTCCGGTTGGGGTCGGGGGCTCCAGGTGGGTGGGCGACCCCTGGTGGCTGGGCGGGGAGGGTGCGTGCGGCCTTCACCCCCGTGGGTTCGCGGAGCCGAGTATGCCCTCGTCAACCGCCTGGGGTCGGGGTGGCGATCAATGCTCACCGGTTGTGCCCGGGGTCCAGAGACAGTGCACGTTTCACCCCCTATGGCGTTGGGAGGGCATGGGTGGGCTTTACGTACGGGCCGCTTGTCGCGCGCCTGGTTCTTTGCAGGGGGCATTCCTCCCGCCGCTGGGTCTGGGCTGGGATCGCCTCGCTTGACCCGGCCCCGGATGACACTCCCTTCACTGACGATGTGTGACCAACGCACCGGCCCGGAGATCTGCCGTGCGCCGGTTGCGCCGGGGCCGGGTCCGCGCTCCGCCGGCCGCCGTTTCCAAGCGGCTGAGCTCTTGGAGAACTCCGGTCGAGCTTTCAGCCCCGCGACCTGAGCGGGGAGCGACACCCTCCGGTTGGGGTCGGGGGCTCCAGGTGGGTGGGGGACCCCGGTTGCCGGGGTTTCGGTCATGTGGGGGTGTTTCGGTCTGGGGGGAGTGTGCGGTTTTTCCCGCTTCGTTCCCGGGCGGTCCCCGACTCTTCGCCGGAACTTCCGCGGCCCGGTCGGACGTGCGCCACACGGCTCTCACGCGCCCCGTGGGCGTCCCACGGCGTCCTGGCCGCCTTCCGGTGCCGTTCCGTACCTCTCAGACGGTTCTGCGCTGTCTGGCGGCGCGGATGGCCACCGCACCCACCGCGGCGCCCACCGCCGCCGCGGGGACCGCCACCTTGAGCGCCCGGCGGTGCGTGCGGAAGTCGTGCACCCGCCAGCCGCGGGTACGCGCGTACCGGCGCAGGTCCCCGTCCGGGTTGACCGCGTGGGGGTCGCCCACCAGCGACAGCAGCGGCAGGTCGTTGGAGGAGTCGCTGTAGGCCGAGCAGTCCTCCAGGTCCCAGCCGTGCTTGGCGGCCAGCTCCCGCACCGCCACCGCCTTGGCCGGGCCGTGCAGGAGGTCCCCGTTGAGCCGCCCCGTGTACACCCCGTCCACGTTCTCCGCCTCGGTGCCCAGCGCGCCGGTCAGCCCGAGCCGGCGGCGGATGATCTGGGCCAGCTCCACCGGGGTGGCCGTGACCAGCCACACCGGCTGCCCGGCGTTGAGGTGCCGCTGCACCAGGGCGCGCGTGCCCTCCCAGATGCGGTCGGCCATGGTCTCGTCGTAGATCTCCTCGCACAGGCTCACCAGGTCGTCCACGTCGTGGCCGGCGACGAACGCCAGCGCGGCCTCGCGCGCCGCGTTGATGTGGTCGGGCTGCTCGCTCCCCGTCACGCGGAACACGGTCTGCCCCCAGGCGAAGCGCAGCAGGTCGCGGGTGGTGAACAGGTCGCGCGCGGCCAGGCCCCGGGCGAAGTGGTAGATCGACGCCCCGCGCATCAGGGTGTTGTCCACATCGAAGAAGGCGGCCCCCGCCTGAGTCGGGGACACGACGTCGTGTGACACGGTTCTCTCCTGGCTCGGGTGGGGGAGTCGGTGGTGCCGCCCGCGACGGCCTGTGCCCCCCGTCAATGCGAGCCTACGACCCCTGGTGAGCAGGACGGAGCCTCTGGGACAGGGCGGTAATTCGCGTGATGAAGGTCACAGTAGGGAATGCTGTTTTGCCCTTCATTCTGCGGGATCTTCCCTGAAACGGTCCTCCCGTGCCGATAAGGAGTGCACACCCACCCGCTCACGTGCATCATCATTGTCGGGATGGTGATCGTAGGACTCGCATTCATGAGCGCGCTGGTCGGCTGGAGTGCCACCGCCGCGCTCGCCGCCTACGCCCAGCGGCGTCCCGGCGTGCCCGTCATCGGATGGCTCGTCGCGTCCCTCGGGCTGACCGTGGGGCTGAGCGCGGCCGTGATCGGCGCGCTGTTCGACTTCAACGGCGTGACGTTCCGCCTGCTCCACATCGGCATCAGCCTGCTGGGCCCCCTCTACATGGCCTGGGGCGCACTGGAATACGGCGTCCGCTCCGCGCAGGGCCGCTTCGCCTCGCGCCTGTTCCTGAGCGCCTTCACCATCGTCCCCCTGGTGATCCTGAGCATGGACCGCATCAGCGGCCGGTTCTCGACGGGCTTCCCGGCCCTGGGCGACCACTACGACCTCATCCCGCGCTCGATCGTCAACGTCTCGCAGGTCGTCATCGCGGTCTTCCTCGTCACCGCCGTCGTGGCGGTCGCCCGCCGCCCCGGCGCCGACCGCAACCACCGGCTCGCGGTCGTCGGCCTGGTCGCCCTGGCCGCCCTGCTGTCGATCACGGTGGGCCGCTTGGGGCTGGGCGCGGTCGGACCGCTGCTCATGCTCGGCGCGGTCGCCGCCCTCTGGGGCGCCGCCGCCCTGATGGTGCGCCCGCGGCGCGACCGCTACGACGAGGACGACGACTACTACGACGACTACGAGGACGACGCCGACCGGGATCCCGAAGACGAACTCCTGGAGGAGCCCGTGCGCCGTAAGCGTCGCAACGCCGACCCCTACGACGACTACTACGACGGCCCGCCGGTGCGCCAGTCGCCGCCCGCCAAGCTGCGCGGCGTCATCACCATCTACACCCTCGGCGACGGCCAGGGCCCCGGCTTCGACCGCATCGCCGACGCCGTCGTCGCCGAGGTCGCCTCGCGCGAGCCCGACACCCTGCTCTTCGCCTGCCACACGGTGCCCAGCGCGCCCAGCCAGCGCATCGTCTACGCGATCTACCGCGACGACCTGGCCAAGGAGGAGCACGATCAGCAGCCGCACGTGATGGAGTTCGGCCGCCGCACCGGCTCCCACGTGGTCGCGACCAACGTGATCGAACTCTCCCTCGCCGGCGCCGCCGCCAGCGACGGCCTGGCCTCCCTGCTGATGCCCCGCTGATCTGGAGGAACCCGCCCCGGACGCGAACCGTTGTACGCTCCGGGGCGTCCAATGTCGGTGAAGTACCCTTCCCTGCAGGTTCCCCATGACAGGCGCCCCCCTGGCGCCGATGGCGTGTGACGATGACCGGCCGAGACCACGGGCCGAGAGCCGCGCCGGAGCGAAAGAAAGTGTGCTGGGATTCCAGATGCGTAAGTTTCTTGTCGTCCTCCTCATCCTCCTGGCGGCCCTCGTCGTTGGCGCCGACCTCGGGGGGCGCGCACTGGCGCAGAACATGATCGCCGGCCAGGTGCAGCAGCAGTTCCAGATGGAGCAGGAGCCCTCGGTGGAGATCGGCGGGTGGGCCTTCCTCCCGCAGGCGCTCGGCGGCACCTACGAGGAGATCGTCATCTCCGCCCCCTCCGCGACCTTCGGCGAGTACCCGGTGGAGCAGATCGAGGTCCGCGCCTCGGACGTCGACGCCCCGCTGGCCGAGCTGCTGTCCGACCCCAGTGTGACGGCGGGCCGCATCGACGGCTCCGCGGTCCTGCCCTACTCGATCCTCAACCCCTTCCTCCCCGAGGGCATCACGGTCTCCACCGAGGGCGGCCTGCCCTACGCCAGCGGCGAGCTGGCCCTGAGCGACCTGGGCATCAGCGTCCCGGTCTCCGCGGCCCTGGACATCGCCGTCCAGGACGGCGTCGTCTCCGTGACGCCCACCGACATCCAGGTCGAGGGCGCGCCCACCGACATCAGCGGCCTGGTCTCCAGCATGGTCACGGTGTCCTTCCCGGTGCCCCAGATGCCCTTCGGGATGACCGTCACCGAGGCCGAGGCCGTCTCCGGCGGCCTGCGGGTCGACGGGACCGCCCAGGACGTGCCGCTGATGGGCGCCGAGGCCGCCTGATGGACACCGCCGGCCCGACCGTCCTCGCCGCCACACTGGCCGCGGCCACCGTGCTGGGGCTGCTGTGGCGCCGGGCGCAGGGCCGCTTCCGCGCGCCGGGGCGGTCCGCCGCCCCCGCGGCGGGGGCGGCGGCCGGAGGGGACACGAGGGAGGAGGGGAGCACGACCGTGGCCGACACCGCCGACGGCTCCGTCGTCCTGGACGCAGGGGACCTGGGCTCCGCGCTGGGGGAGCGGGCCACCCTCGTGCAGTTCTCCAGCGCCTTCTGCCAGCCCTGCCGGGCCACCCGCCGCGTCCTGGAGGAGGTCTCCGGGATGGTCGACGGCGTCGCGCACGTCGAGATCGACGCCGAGGCGCACCTGGGCCTGGTGCGCCGCCTGGACATCCTGCGCACCCCCACGGTGCTGGTGCTGGACTCCCGGGGAGCGGTGGTGCGCCGGGCGAGCGGGCAGCCCCGCACGGCCGATGTGATCGCCGCCATCGGCGCCGCCGTTCCCTGACCCCGCGGATCGGAGCGCGTCGGGCCCATTCCCCACCGGATGACCAGGGAATACGCGGGACGGCGGGCGTGAAGTGGCCCCCCGGGCCGGGTCCGTACCCGTTCCGACCGGCCCGAATACGCCGTTCTGTGATCCAGGCCACCCGTGACAAACGTGTCGGGGGGCCTGTAGCGTCGAAGACGTGACTTCCTTGACGAGCGCGTATCTCACGAAGCGACGGGCGGTGGACTTCTGCCGCGTCGCCGCCGCGCTCTGTCTGTGTTCCTAGGGCGTTCGGGCCCGAGCCCGCGCCCCCTCGTGCGACCGATTCTCTTCTCCGTGCACGCCAGGGACAACTCGTCATGCAGGTCGATCCTCGCGGGCAGCGCTTCGCCGCTGCCCTGACCACTCTCGTTTTGGCCGCCGCCCTCGCCTTCGCCCAACCCTGGATCCTGGGGTTCCAGGCCGCGGTGTTCGCGATCGGCCTCCTCGCGGGAGTGCGCAACTCGCCCTACGCCCTGTTGTTCTCCGCCGTCGTACGGCCCCGGTCGGGGCCGCCCTCCGCAACGGAGGACGCCCGGCCGCCACGGTTCGCGCAAGGGGTGGGACTCGCCTTCGCCGCCGTCGGACTCATCGGATACCTGGTGGGCCCCGACTGGCTCGGCGCGGCCGCGACCGCCCTCGCCCTCACCGCCGCCTTCCTCAACGCCGCGTTCGGCTTCTGCGCGGGATGCGAGATGTACCTGCTCGGCCGCCGCCTCACGGCGGCGGGGAAGACGGCCTGATCCCCCACACCCGCCGGACCCCGCATCCGCCGGGCACCGCACAGCACACGCGACACCGTACGCAGCAGAAACAATCAGGAGGTTCCCCATGAGCCGCTCCGACGTCCTTGTGGACGCCGACTGGGTGGAGGCTCACCTGGACGACGCCGACGTCGTCCTCGTGGAGGTCGACGAGGACACGTCCGCCTACGACAAGGGTCACATCCGCGGCGCCGTCAAGATCGACTGGAAGACGGACCTCCAGGACCCGGTCCGCCGCGACTTCGTGGACAGGACCGGCTTCGAGAAGCTGCTGTCCGCCAAGGGCATCGGCAACGACGACCTCGTCGTCCTGTACGGCGGCAACAACAACTGGTTCGCGGCCTACGCGTACTGGTACTTCAAGCTCTACGGCCACGACGGCGTCCGCCTGCTCGACGGCGGCCGCAAGAAGTGGGAGCTGGAGTCCCGCGAGCTCGTCGAGGAGGTCCCCGAGAGGGCGGCCACCGCGTACGAGGCCAAGGAGCAGGACCTGGCCATCCGCGCGTTCCGCGACGAGGTCGTCGAGGCCATCGGCACCAAGGACCTCGTGGACGTGCGCTCGCCCGACGAGTTCGTCGGCAAGCTGCTCGCGCCCGCGCACCTGCCGCAGGAGGCCTCGCAGCGTCCGGGCCACATCCCGACCGCGCGCAACATCCCGTGGGCCAAGACGGCCAACGAGGACGGCACCTTCAAGTCCGCCGAGGAGCTCCGCGAGCTCTACACGGAGGCCGGTGTCGACCTGGAGAAGGACATCATCGCCTACTGCCGGATCGGCGAGCGCTCCTCGCACACCTGGTTCGCGCTGCACGAGATCATCGGCCTGGACAACGTCAAGAACTACGACGGCTCCTGGACCGAGTACGGCTCGCTGATCGGCGTGCCGATCGAGCTGGGGGAGGCCGAGGCCAAGTGAGCGACAGCTGCGGAGCGCCGATCGGCGGGGTCGCCCTCGCCGACGTCGACGCCGGTGACCAGGCGGTCATCCAGGGCACGGTGATCCGGGACGGCAAGCCGCTGCGCGGCGCGTACGCCCGCCTGCTCAACACCTCCGACGACTTCGTCGGCGAGGTCGCCACCGGCGACGAGGGGACCTTCCGGTTCTTCGCCGCCGACGGCGACTGGAAGGTGCGGGTCCTGGCCTCGCAGGGCTTCACCGGCGAGTACCCGGTGACGGCGGAGGTCGGCAAGGTCATCGACCTCCAGGTCCAGGCCTGACCGCACCCGTCCGACGCACGGCGACACGGGGCGCCGGAGGGAACGGCTCGTTCCCTCCGGCGCCCCTTCGTGTTCTCCTTGTGGCATACGGCACGTTACGCCGGTGCACGACCGCGAAACCGCCTCGGTGGGCGATTCGTCCCACCCCTGGAACAGGACGGGGAACGCGGCGGCGGTGCCGCGCTGAGAGGGGAGCCGACAGGTGCGGTACACGGCGGTGCGGGGACTCGCGGGAGCGGCGCTCCTGCTGGTCACGGGATGTACGGCCTTCCCGGCGCAGGAACCGGGGGAGGGGGCCGGCGGTACGGCCGCGATCGACTGGGAGCCCTGCCACGGGCAGGACGAGGAGGGCGCGCTCCCCGAGGACGGCGACCCCGAGTGGACCGCGGCCCTGGAGTGCGGCACCCTCGCGGTGCCCCTCGACCACGACGACCCCGACGGGGAGACGATCGACATCGCCCTCGCCCGGGTGCCCGCCTCCGGCGGCGCCGACCGGCGGATCGGGTCCCTGGTCGTCAACCCGGGAGGCCCCGGCGAGTCCGGGGTCGAGATGCTGGCCTATCCCCAGTTCTCCGACGGCGTCCGGGAGGCCTTCGACCTGGTGGCCTTCGACCCGCGCGGGGTCGGTGGCAGCGGCGGGTTCGCCTGCGGCGACTGGGACGGGTTCGCCACCGCGCAGATGATGGTGGAGGACCCCACGGCCGTCACGGACGCCGAGATGGAGCGGCTGGAGAACTCCGCCCGCACGTACGCGCAGGCCTGCACCGAGACCGTCGGCGCCGACTTCCTCGCCGAGATCGGCACCGTCAACGTGGTCCGCGACCTCGACATGGTCCGCGCCGCGCTGGGCGACGACGCCCTCACCTACGTCGGCTACTCCTACGGCACCTACATCGGCGCCCTGTACGCGGAGATGTTCCCCGGGACCACCCGCGCCCTGGTCCTGGACGGCGCCGTGGAGACCGAGCGGCCCAACCTGGAGGTCGCCCGGGACCAGGCCGAGGCCTTCCAGGCGACCTGGGAGCTGTTCGTCGCCGACTGCTCCGCCGGCGGGACCTGCCCCTTCAGCGGGCCGGAGGCGGCCGACGAGGAGATGACCCGGATCCTCGACCGGCTGGACGCCGACCCGCCCACCGCACGCGGCACGGCGGTGGACGGCGCCACCCTGCTGGGCATGGTGGGCCTGGCGCTGTACGACGAGACCTCCTGGACCGAGCTGGCCCGCACCCTGGACGCCGTGGCGGAGGGCTCCGAGGAGTCCGGCGAGCTGCTGGACGCGCTCTACGACACCACCTACGGGCTCGGCGGGGAAGAGGAGGACGCCGGGGAGGGCGACGGCACCGGCGGGGAGCAGGAGGGCGGCGCGTACCTGGACGCCGAGGCCGCGCTCACGGCCGTCAACTGCGCCGACCGGGTGGACCCCACCGACCCCGGGGCGTACCGGGACGCGGCCGAGGCGATCGCGGAGCAGACCCCGTTCTTCGGCCCCGACCTGGTGTGGGGCCAGCTGCCCTGCGCCTACTGGCCCGACACCGACACCGCCCCGACCGGGTTCACCGCGGCCGACGCGCCGCCGCTCGTGGTGGTGGGCACCGTCGGCGACCCGGCCACCCCCTACGCCTGGGCCGAGGAGCTGGCCGGACAGCTGGAGACCGCCACCCTGGTCACCTACGAGGGCGCCGGGCACACGGTCTACGGCTACGGGCTGCCCTGCGTCGACGACCCGATCGACGCCTACCTGCTGGAGGAGCGGGTGCCCGACGCCGGGCTCAGCTGCCCGGCCCTGTGACCCGCGCCCCCCACCGCCGCCCCGGCGCGGGCGCGGCCCGCGTGCGGGGCGCGGTGCGGCCCGGGACGGGGTCCCGGCCCGGCGCGGGCGGACGGACGCGACGGGTTGTCCACAGGCGGCGGGTGGGCGGTGACAAGGCGGCCCGGCGGTGACACCATCATCCACAAAGCGCGAGGCCCCCGCGCGCGATTGCCGAGTGGATCCCGACCCCGGCCGTCTCCCGCGGACGGCCGCCCAGGAGGTGTTAGGACGGTGCCCCCCACCCCGCGGCCGGAAGGCGCGACCGCGCGCACCTATGTCGGCTGGCGGTACGCGGTCCTGCTGCCCCCGCCCGGCCCGCCGCCGCGCCGCCCCGACCCGGGAGAGGCGGACGACCCGGCCCGGGCCGCGCGCGAGGCCCGGCACGAGGCCGAGGACCGCACCGACCGCCCCCTCTACATCGCCCTGTCCGGGCTCGGCGCCTTCGCCCTGCTGTGCCTGGTGCTGTGGCCGCTGCGGGTGCTGCCCGCCACCCTGGCCGTGGGCGGGGTGGCCGCCTGCGCCGCCATCGCCGTGCCGCTCGTCATCGCCCTGGTCCAGAGCCGCCAGGTGGCCGTCCAGCGGGTGGAGTCCGTCCGGGAGCGGCTGGCCGCCGAGAGCGAGGCCCGCGAACTCGCGCTGCACGCGCGCCTGGACGGGCACGCCCGCGAGCACACCGCCTGGCAGGCCGCCTGCCGGGCCTTCGAGGCCCAGCCGCTCTGGCACGGGGTCACCGCCCCGCCCGACACCGACGCCATCCTGGTCGTGGGCGGAGCCGACGCCGGGTGGTCGGCGCTGCTCACCACCATCGGGGTGTCCCGGCTGCGCGAGGGGGGCGACCTCACCGTCGTCGACCTCACCGGCCATTCCGTCACCCGCGACCTCGTCCGCCTCGCCCGGCGCTGCGCCGTGGCCCCGCGCCGCTGGGTGCTGCCCGCGGACCTGCCGAGCATGACCCTGGGCACCGACCTGGACGCCGGGCAGCGCGCCCGCATCCTCTCGGCGGTCGCCGCCGCCTCCGGCGGCGCGGACGACACCGACGCCGACGAGACCCTCCTGCTGCGGCTCATGGAGGTGCTCGGCCCGCGCGCGGCCATCGCCGAGCTGATCGGCGGGCTGCGCGCCCTGATCACCCCCGAGGACGACGCCGCCGAGGACGACGCGGCGCTCGCCCTGCTCACCCCCGGCCAGCGCGCCCGGGTCCGCGAGCGCTGCGCGGGCGGCCCCTGGGACCGCGCCTGGGAGCTGGAGCGCCGCCTTTCCCCGTTCGAGGCGGTCGGCACCAGGGCCGAGGAGGGCGAGTACTCGCAGGTCAAGATCATCTCCACCGACCGGGCCTCGGGGGAGGTGGCCGCCCGGGTGTACGGCACCTACGCGGTGGCGGCGCTCAGCGAGCTGCTGGAGGCGCCCGGGGTGCCGGGGGCGGCCCGCCGCCCGCGCGGACCGCGCGGGCGCACCGTGGTGGTGTGCGGGGCCGAGACCCTGCCCGAGGGCGAGATCGAGCAGGTGCTGTCCGCCGCCGGGACGGGCGGTGTGGAGGTCGTCCTGATGTTCCGCGACGCCGTGCCCGCCGCCCTGGACCGGTTCTCCGCCCCGGGGCTGCTGCCCGTGGTGATGCGCCAGCGGGACCCCGGGGCCGCCGCCGCTGCGGCCACCGCCGTCGCCGCGTCCGGGAACGGTGGCCTGGCCCTGCACCGGCTCACCGAGCGGGTCGCCGAGGAGGTCGGGGACACCGCCGTCACCCCGGAGGAGGACCCGGACGCCGAGGTGGTCGCCGACGACCGCTACTTCGCCTCGCCGCACACCGAGTCGGGCGCGGTCATCCGCAGTGCGGCCGCCGCCGTGGCCCCGCTGGACCTGGTCCGCCATGTGAGATCGGCCACGGTATGGGGGGAGGCGACCTCCTCCCACGGGTGGGCCGCCGCCCCGCTGGACACCGGGGGCGACCCCGCCCACCGCACCCGCCCGTTCACCCCCGACGCGGCCGGGCTGCTGTCCCTGCCCGCCACCGCCGCCGTGGTCCTGGGCCCCGGCGGTCCGGTCCTGGCCGACACCAATCCGGGTATTCTCACCCTGTCCACGGCAACACTGGCCACAGTGGACGACTCTCGGACCAGTGGTGACGAAAGCGACGGCGCACCCGGCGCGGGAACGGGGGGACAGGGCCGACCACGCGCGGTCCGGCCCCGCGTCCTGCCGACCGTCGCGGTCCCCGACACGCCCGACCGGGCCGCCCCGGCGCCCGCGGGGACCGACGGTGCTCCGGGCCGTGTGCCGCCCAATCTGGGGCCGCCCCCGGAGCGGCTGGACTGGCGGGTCCGATAGCCGGTGGACAATAGGCTTGGCCCGACACATCGCCCGCCGCCGCAACGCATCGGCGCAGGTGATCAAGCGATCGTGGAGAGTACATGAGCGAGCTTCCCTTGCGCGCCCAGCTGGCATCGGTACTGGGGAGGAGTGCGGCCGGCCTGTCCCGGGCCACGGGCCGCGGCGACGGCTCCGTGATCGGCGGCAAGATCGCGCTCAAGGTCGAACCCGACCTGCTCGCCAAGCTCGCCAGGGGCCGCAGGCTCGCCCTGGTCAGCGCCACCAACGGCAAGACCACCACCACCCGCCTCATCTCCCAGGCGCTGCGCGACCTCGGCGAGGTCGCCACGAACGAGCACGGCGCCAACATGCCCACCGGGCACATCACCGCGCTGTCGAACAACCGGTCCGCCGTCAACGGCGTGCTGGAGGTGGACGAGAAGTACCTGCCGCAGGTCCTGGTCGCCACCCAGCCCGAGTTCGTCGTCCTCATGAACCTCAGCCGCGACCAGATGGACCGCGCCTCGGAGATCAACCTCCTCGCCAAGCGCTGGCGCATCGCCCTGGGCAAGAGCAACACCCGCGTCATCGCCAACGCCGACGACCCGCTCGTCGCGTGGGCGGGCCTGGGCGCCCCGCACGCCACCTGGGTCTCCGCCGGGCAGCGCTGGAAGGAGGACTCCTGGTGCTGCCCCGAGTGCGGCGGCCACCTGCGGCGCGAGCAGGACCCGTACTGGGCCTGCCCCGAGTGCGGGCTCTCCCGGCCGCAGACCACCTGGAGCGTGGACAACGACTCCGACGTGCTCGTCACCCCCGAGGGGCAGCGCATCAAGCTCCGCCTCAACCTGCCCGGCGACGCCAACCGCTCCAACGCGGCGATCGCCGCCGCCACCGCGGCCGGGTACGGCCTGCACCCCGAGCGCACCGTGGAGCGCCTGCGCGAGATCACCTCCGTCGCGGGCCGCTACACCTCCGTGGTCACCATGGGCGTCGAGGTCCGCCTGCTGCTGTCCAAGAACCCGGCGGGCTGGCTGGAGTCCTTCGCCGTCCTGGACCCGCCCGCCACCCCGGTCATCCTGTCCGTCAACGCGCAGATCCCCGACGGCAAGGACACCTCCTGGCTGTGGGACGTCGACTACCGCGTCCTGCGCGACCGCCGCGTGTTCGTCATGGGCGAGCGCCGCACCGACCTGGCCCTGCGCCTGGAGACCGACGGCGTGCGGTTCGAGACCGCCGACCGGGTGGACGAGGTGCTGGCCAAGCTCAAGGCCGAGCAGCCCGGCCTCACCAAGGTCGACCTCATCGCCAACTACACGGCGTTCCAGCAGATCCGCACGGCCTACGGCCGCGTCCAGTAGGAGACACCCCCATGACGAACACCAGCGCCCTGCGGATCGTGTGGATCTACCCCGACCTGCTGAGCACCTACGGCGACCGCGGCAACGTCCTCATCCTCCAGCGCAGGGCCGAGCTGCGCGGCATCGCCACCGAGATCGTGCACGTCCACTCCAGCGACGCGGTGCCCGAGCAGGGCGACATCTACCTGCTCGGCGGCGGCGAGGACCGCCCGCAGATCCTGGCGGCCGAGCGCCTGCGCGCCGACGGCGGCCTGATCCGCGCCGCCGCCCGCGGCGCCTGCGTCTTCGCGGTGTGCGCCGGCTACCAGATCATCGGCGAGAACTACGGCGACGACGAGGCCAACCCGCTGCCGGGCCTGGGCATCCTGGACATCCGCAGCGGTCGCGGGCAGAGCCGCGCCGTCGGCGAGATCGTCGCGGACGTGGACCCGGCGCTGGGGGTGGGCCGCATCACCGGTTTCGAGAACCACCAGGGCCGCACCGAGATCGGCCCGTCGGCCCGGCCGCTGTCCACCACGGTGCGCGGGATCGGCAACGACGACCGCACCGAGGGCGCCTACCAGGGGCAGGTGCTGGGCACCTACCTCCACGGTCCGGCGCTGCCGCGCAACCCGCAGCTGGCCGACCTGCTGCTGCGCTGGCGCGTGGGCCAGCTGGCCCCGCTGCCCCCGGCCTGGGGCGAGCGCCTGCACGAGGAGCGCCTGGCCGCGGCGCTGTCCTGACGCGTCCACGGCTCCGACGGCCCGGCGGGGCACCCCGCCGGGCCGTCGCCGTTCCCGGGGCCGGTGCGTTGCCACCGGTCGGCCGTCGTCGCGGGGCCGGCCGGCTCCCCGGGTGCGGGTTCCCGGTTTCGGGCCGTCGCCGTTCCCGGGGGCCGCTCGGCTCCCGTGCTCGGATCCCCGGACCGGGGGCCGGGGAAGCCCGCGCAGGGACGGCGGCAGGTGCGTGCGGGTGTCGCGCGACCGGGGCGGTCCGGTCCCGGCGTCCGGCACCGGTGCGTGCCGGGGCCGTGCCCGGCCGGCGGGGGTGCGGCGCGCCCGGGCGTGGACGCGCCGCGGGGCGACTAGGGTCGCCCACATGAAGGCGATGGCGTTGCAGCGGTACGGCACGGAGGACTCCCTGCGGGAGGTCGACCTGCCCGAGCCCAAGGTGGCCCCGGGCGAGGTCCTGATCGGCGTGCGGGCGGCGGGGGTGAACCCCGTGGACTGGAAGCTCGCCGCGGGCGGGCTGGACCCGGTCATGGAGGCCGGGTTCCCCCTGGTCCCCGGGTGGGACGTGGCCGGGGTGGTCGAGGCCGTCGGCTTCGACACCCCCGAGTACCGGGTGGGCGACGAGGTCTACGGCTACATCCGCAAGGACTGGGCGCAGAACGGCTCCTACGCCGAGCGGGTGGCGGCCTCCGCACGCCTCCTGGCGCCCAAGCCGGCGTCCCTGGACTGGGCGCGGGCCGCGGGGGTCCCCCTGGCGGGTCTGACCGCCCTCCAGGCGATCCGCCGGGTGGGCGTGGGCGAGGGCGACACGGTGCTGGTCCACGCTGCGGCGGGCGGCGTGGGGTCCTTCGCCGTGCAGATCGCCCGGGCCCTGGGCGCCCGCGTCATCGGCACCGCCAGCGAGCGCAACCACGACTTCCTGCGCTCGCTGGGCGCGGAGCCGGTCGTCTACGGCGAGGGCCTGGTGCGGGGCGTCCGTGCGCTGGCCCCAGCCGGGGTGGACGCGGTGCTGGACTTCGTCGGCGGCGGCGCGGCCGAGCAGAGCCTGCCCCTGACGGGTGGTGCGGAACGGGTGGCCTCCGTCGCCGACGCGGAGGTGGAGCGGTTCGGCGGCCACTACGTGTGGGTGCGGCCCTCCACCGACGACCTGGTCGAACTCGGCGGGATGGCCGAGGCCGGGGTGCTGTCCGTGCACGTCGAGCACGAGCTGCCGCTCTCCGAGGCCGCCCGCGCGTGGCGGCTGAGCAAGGAGGGGCGGATCCGCGGGAAGATCGTCCTGACCGTCTGATCCGCCCCGGCCGGAGCCGGCGGGAATGATCCGACTGTGTCCTGTGTCACACGAGTATGGATGCCCGTGACCGCGGACGGGGGTCGGGCGGCCTGCTCCGGGCCGCGGCGATCCCCGTCGCGGTGTTCATCGCCGGGGCGGGGTGCGTCGCGACCGTGGCCGGACTCACCGCCGTCCCGCTCCCGACCGTGCAGGTGACCGTCGGCGGGGAGGAGGACCCGCGGGGCGCCGATCCGCCCGCCCCCGGTGCCGGGGAGCCCTCCGGGCCCGGCCCCGGGCCGGAGGAGCCCGAGAGCCCCGGGGCACAGACACCCGAGGGCGACCGGGAGAGCGCCGGGCCGCACGCGCAGGACGTCCCCCCGTCGGCCTACACCGGGTCCTCCACCGCCTTCGGCCCGTTCCGCGTGCTGGTGGACACCTGTTACACGGACACGACCATCACCGACGGCATGGGCACCCACGCCACCGCACCGTCCGGGACGGAGTACCACATCTACCGGCTCCACGTCACCAACGAGGGGGACTCCCCGGCGGTCTTCGACACACGGGGGACCACCGCCGTGACCACCGGGGGCGAGGTCCTCGCCCACGACGAGGAGGCGGAGTACACGGTGGCCTGGGACTACCTCTGGGACGGGATCGACCCCGGCGACACCGTCACGAGCTACGTCGTCCTCACGGCGCCCGTCGGCACCGAGTTCTCCGAGGTGATGCTCGGCGGGACCGCCCCGATCACCCCGGACTGAGACCGCCGCCCGCGTCCGCCCGCTAGCGGGGGCGGCGGCGCAGGTCGATCTTGGCGTTGGCCCCGGTGTCGGGGTCGACCACGACCTCCTGGCCCGCGGCGATCCCCTCCACCAGCAGGTCGGCGTCGGTCGGCGCCGACCGCTTGACCACGCCCAGCGCGATCGGCCCCAGCTCGTGGTGGCGGGCCGAGGTGCCCACCCGCCCGACGGTGCGGCCGTCCAGCTCGATCGGGGAGCCCACGGCGGGCAGGCGCTCGGCGGTGCCGTCCAGGTGCAGCATGACCAGCCGCCGCGGCGGGCGGCCCAGGTTGTGCACGCGGGCCACCGTCTCCTGGCCCGGGTAGCACCCCTTGTCCAGGTGCACCGGCCTGCCGGTGCCCACCCAGTCGACCTCGTGCGGGATCGTGCGCTCGTCGGTGTCCAGGCCCGCCCGCACCCGGTGCCCGGCGATGCGCTGCGCCTCGTAGGCCCACATCCCGGCGGGGCGGACACCGGTGTCCGTCAGCGCCTGCGCGACCTCCGCCAGCCGCTCGGCGGGCAGGAAGAGGTCGACCTCCTCGCCCGCGACGCGCATGGGGACGTCCTGCCCGGCTGTGGGGCCCAGCACCTGGAGCCGCTCCGGCCCCAGCACGGTCAGCACGGAGCGCTCGGCGCTCAGGTCCGCCACCTCGACCCGCAGCATGAACCGCATCGAGTCCAGGAACCCCGCCAGGGCGGCGCCCCCGCCGGGTTCGGTGTGGATCCACGTGGTGGTGCCGTCGTCGACCAGCGACAGGTGGTGGCGCAGGTGCCCCCGGGTGTCCAGGACCAGGGCCTGGGTGCCGATGCCGGGGGCCAGGTGGTCGAGCAGCTGGCTGGTGAGGTCGTTCAGCCACGAGCGCCGGTCGGGTCCGGTGACCGTCACCACGCCCCGGTTGCTCCGGTCCACCCACGCGCTCGCGCGCTCGATGGCGCGGCCCTCGTGCGCCGGGTCGCCGTAGTGCGCGGCGACCCCGGAGTCGGGGGAGTCGGCGCCCACGGCGCCGGGTGTGCTCAGCAGAGGCGAAGTCATACACCGAGACTAATCCACCCCGGCGGCCCCCCGCGGGGCGAACCGGAAACCCCCGGGCGCCCCCGTTCCACCCCCGGTCCGACCTGCGCTTTCGCTCACGGAAAAAACATTTGCCCCGGGGGTCCCGCAGGACGTACCTTCGGTGTCACGCAGGAAAGGAGGTGGTCCAGAAGATGAAGTCTTTGAGGACTGGCGAGGTGGCCGTCCGCTAGGACGAGCTCGCGTTCGCGCGGCGCTCGTCCGCAGCGAATCCCAACGGACACCCGGATCCCGGGCCGCCGGAAATGGTCCGACCGGCCCCGCCCACACCGGCGGGAAGCGGCCCGGGATCCGTCTTTGCCCCAGGTCCCCGCCACCGGCGCCGCCCGCGGTGCGCTACTGCGCTTCGGCGCCCTTGCCGACCTGCTTGAGCTGCGCCGACATGTACGAGCGCAGCGAGTGGCCGCGCGCCGCCAGGTCCCAGGCGTACCCCAGGGTCTCCCGGTTGTCGCCGAACAGGCCGTAGAGCCGGTGCGAGGCCGTCACGTCGAGGCCGGTGGAGGTGTGCAGCACCGCGTCGGTGGCCATCTCGACCCGGTTCGCGAACACGTTGCCCGCGTACGACTCCAGGAAGCCCTCGTTGTGCGTGATGAGCACCTCCAGGTGGACGATCGGCGCGCCCTCCTCGCGGTCGGCCGGGTCCTCCTCCGGCAGCGCCCGCCAGTACCCGGACTCCTCGGTGACCAGGTCGCCCAGGGTCCCGTCCGGGTTCATCCGCCAGGCCGAGCTGCGGTAGTGCAGGTAGGGCAGTCCCGGCCGGTGCTCGAACACGATCTCCTGGCCGAACTGGAACTCCTCCTCGTCGGCGTAACCGGCGACGCCGACACCTTCCCAGCGGCCGAGCAGGAAGGACAGTTTCGCCAGATCGGCGTGGACATCAGCGTGCATGACACCAGAGCGTAGCGGCCCGCGGGCGCGGCCCGGCCACCGCCATTCCGGGGTGGCCGACCGGACATGCCCAATTGGCCCCGCTTTCTCGGAGAACTGGTAAAGATGATGAACGACGCGGCGTGTCCACGGGGCGAGTCCGACCCGCCCGCGTCCCTACCTCCGAAGCGCGTCATAAGGGGCGGCCTGTGTTACTGGTGATCGGTTCTGTGCTGCTGGTGGCCGCGCTGGTCCTCCTCCCGCTCGCGGCCCTGGCCCTGCGCCGCTGGCGGCGCCAGCTGGGGCTGGCCAGGCTCGAACCGGCCTCCCTGGCCGCGCGCGAGGGCCGGCGCGTCACCCTCACCGGGGTCGCGGCCCCGGGCCCCGCCGGCTCCGTCTCCTCCGGGCTGGCCGGCGTGGAGTGCGTCTGGCAGGGCCACGAGGTGCTGCGCCACTACCTGCCCCTCCAGCAGGAGGGCGCGGTGCAGGAGCGCACCTGCGACTCCATCGCCGACTACGGCTCCGAGGACCTGTTCGGCCTGGTCGCGCAGGGCCGCCCGCTGGACGGCGAGCGCATCTTCGTCGACCCGGCCGGAGCCCCCCGCCCGAAGGACGCCGAGCTGTGCCTCCAGCGCGTCGTGGGCCGCCCCCAGCCCGGTGTCGCCTCACCCGCCGACGACCTGCTGCCCCGCGTGCGCGGGCGCATCTCCGGGGTGTTCCGCGGCGAGACCATCGAGTTCGAGTACCGCGAGTGGGTCATCCGGCCGGGTGCGCCGGTGCGCGTCACCGGTGAGCTGCGCGAACGCGACGGCCGACTCGTCGTGGTCGCCCCCGAGGACGGCGCCCTCGCCGTCGAGCACGGCGTGGCCGACCGCGCCCCCCACGCCTCGCCCCGCCGCCGGGAGGCACTGCTGGTCACGGTCGCCTTCGCGGTGACGGCGCTGTCCGGGCTGCTCCTGGTCCTGCTGGGACTCTGAGCGGCCGGTAGGCTGGCGGCCATGCCCCCTTCCCTCGTGATCAAGGTCACGGCAGGTGCCGACGACCCCGAACGCTGCAACCAGGGTTTCACCGTCGCCGCCACCGCCGCGGCCTCCGGGGTGCCCGTCTCCCTCTGGCTGACCGGCGAGGCCGCCTGGTTCGCCGTGCCCGGTCGCGCGGAGGGGTTCGCCCTCCCGCACGCGGCCCCGCTGGCCGACCTGCTGGCCGTCGTCCTGGCGGCCGGGGGCGTCACCGTGTGCACCCAGTGCGCGGCCCGGCGCGACCTCACCGAGGACGACCTCCTCGACGGGGTCCGCATCGCCGGGGCCGCCTCCTTCGTCGAGGAGATCACCACCGACGGGGCCAGGCCCCTGGTCTACTGAGGGACCGCTCGCCGGGGTCCGCGGGCCGTGCCGGGGCGCGGACCCCGGACACGACGGTGCCCGCGCCCCTGGGGGCGCGGGCACGGGAGGCGGTAACGGCTACTTCTTGCCCTGGTTGGCGACCGCCTCGATGGCGGCCTCGGCGGCCTTCGGGTCGAGGTAGGTGCCGCCGGGGACCTTCGGCTCGAACGCGTCGTCCAGCTCGTAGACCAGCGGGATGCCTGTCGGGATGTTCAGCCCGGCGATGGCGTCGTCGTCGATCCCGTCCAGGTGCTTGACCAGCGCGCGCAGCGAGTTGCCGTGCGCGGTCACCAGCACGGTCCTCCCGGCGGCCAGGTCCGGGACGATCTCGTCGTACCAGTACGGCAGCGCCCGGTCGAGCACGTCCTTGAGGCACTCGGTGCGCGGCAGCAGCTCCGGCGGCAGGTTCGCGTAGCGCGCGTCCCCGGACTGCGAGTACGGGTCGTCGTCGGCGATCGGCGGCGGCGGGGTGTCGTAGGAGCGGCGCCAGATCATGAACTGCTCTTCGCCGTACTCGTCGCGCGTCTGCGCCTTGTCCTTGCCCTGGAGGGCGCCGTAGTGGCGCTCGTTGAGCCGCCAGCTGCGCCGGACCGGGAGCCAGTGCAGGTCGGCGGTCTCCAGAGCGAGGTTCGCGGTGCGGATCGCCCGCTTGAGCAGCGAGGTGTGCAGGACGTCCGGCGTGACGCCGGCCTCCTTGAGCAGCTCGCCGCCGCGGCGCGCCTCGGCTTCGCCCGCGGCCGACAGGTCCACGTCCACCCAACCGGTGAACAGGCCCTTCGCGTTCCAGACACTCTCACCGTGTCGGAGCAGTACCAGAGTTCCCATGGGGCAAAGCCTAGTGCCTGGCGGTGGGCCGCCACCGGCCCGGGGCGGCCGTATCCCCCGGGGTTCGCGCGTGCCGGGGGCGCGGCGCCGGCCGGGCCGTCGGCCGCGGGCCCGTGACCTGGCCGCCCGTCCCGCCCGCCTCCCGGCCGGGCACCGGTCAGTCCGCGTCGCCGCCCGGGACCAGGTGCGCGAACGCGCTCAGGTTGCGCATGTCGTGCCCCCGCTCGGCCCGCCAGCGCCACTCCCGGCGGATCGCCGAGGCGAACCCGCGCTCCAGCGCCCCGTTGAAGTTCTCGTCGGAGTAGGTGAGCACGCAGCCCAGCAGCCGGTCCACCTCGCCGGGGGTGACCCCCTCCAGCGGCAGCCGCCCCCGGATGTACACGTCGCCGGTCTCGTCCGCGGCGAAGGCCATCCCGTACATGTCGGAGTTCTTGCGCATCAGCCACAGGTAGAACCCGGCGTGGTTCTCGTCCGGCTGCCGGCAGAAGAACGAGGTCAGGGTCAGGCTGTGCGGCCCGGCCTCCAGCCACACCAGGGTCTTGAGCTTGGCCGTGCCCGGCAGGGTCACCAGGAACGACCCCTCCCGGGGGCGCTCCGACTCCAGCCCGGCCTCGGCCACCGCGCGGGCGATCGCCTCGATCGCCGCCGTGCGCGCCGTTCGTTCTCCCACGTCGTCCCGCTCCTCCCGGTTCCCGCGCCGCGCGTCAGCGCGCGGCGGCCAGCGGTAGCCCGGCGGGCGCCGCGTACGGGGTGATGCTCGCGCGGTACACGTCGAGCAGGTCGTCCACCGTCCGGTCCCAGCCCAGGGTGGCGGCGTGCTCCGGAGCCGCCTCCGCCAGCCTGTCACGGCGGCCGGGCTCGGCGATCAACCTGTGCAGCACCGCCGCGTAGTCGGCCGGGTCGTGCCCGTCCACCAGGACCCCCGAGCGCTCGCCCACGGCCGTGGCCAGTCCGCCCACCCGGGCGGCCACCACCGGCGTGCCGCAGGCCTGCGACTCCACGGCGACCAGGCCGAACGACTCCGAGTGCGAGGGTACGACGGTCGCCGTGGCCGCCCGGTAGTAGTCGGCCAGCCGCTCGCGGGTCTGCGGCGGCTCCATGCGGATCACGTCGGCGACCCCCAGGGAGCGCGCCAGGTCGGCCAGCATCCGGGGTTCGCTCATCCCGCCGCCGGACAGGCCGCCGACCACGCCCACGACCAGGCGCGAGCGCAGCGACGGGTCGCGTTCGAGCAGCCGTGCGGCGGCGCGCACCAGCACGTCCGGGGCCTTGAGGCGCTGCACCCTGCCCACGAACAGCAGCAGCTCGGTGTCCGGGGCCAGCCCGATGCGCTCCAGGGCGGCGCGCCGCGGCCCGGGTGTGAACACGTCCAGGTCCACGCCGGGCGGGATCACGCTGATCTGGTGGTCGCGGGCCGCGTAGTGCTCCTTGAGCTGGCGGGCCTCGTCGTCGGTGTTGGCGATGAGCCGGTCGGCCTGGTGCACGAGCTGGTCCTCGCCGCGCACCCGCGCGTCCGGTTCGGGCAGGTCCCCCTCGGCGAGGGCCGCGTTCTTGACCCGCGCCATGGTGTGCATGGTCTGCACCATCGGCACGTTCCAGCGGCGGGCCGCCGCCACCCCGGCCTTCCCGGACAGCCAGTAGTGGCCGTGCACGAGGTCGTAGCGGCCGGGCTCCTCGCGGGCCTCGGCGCGCAGCATCCCGAAGATGAACGGGCACAGGTACTCGGCGAGGGTGTTCTTGTCGAGGTGGCCGTAGGGCCCGGCGGCCAGGTGGCGCACGGACACGCCCGGGGCGAGTTCGACGACCGGCGGCAGGTCGGGGGAGGTCGCCCGGGTGAAGACGTCGACGGCGACCCCGCGCTCGGCCATCCGCCGGGCCACCTCGACCACGTAGACGTTGAGGCCGCCCGCGTCGCCGGTGCCCGGCTGGTCCAGCGGCGAGGTGTGCAGGCTGACCGTCGCCACCCGGGACGGAAGCACCGCGGATCCTCCCACGGGAACGATTCCAGTCACCGCCGGTCCTCTCAGGTCGTGTTCACACCTTTGTCATCAACAGCGACGAAGGTACACAGTGTTCCTGAGCCGATGATCCGAGGGGTGCGGGTATTGACCGCGGCCCTCCTAGGGTGTAAGAGCCCAGCCCGAGACCAGGAAGTCGACGGTGTCGGGCAGTGCGCGCCCCCACGGGGCCGCCGCGGTGCCCGCGGCGTGATCCGCGCCCGGGTCCCGGGTGGCGACCGTCATACCGCGCGCGGACAGGGCGTCGGCCAGCGGGCCGGTGTCCCCGCCGACCAGCAGGAGGCGGGTGGCCGCGGACTCGGCGACCTCCCCGTCGGCGGGATCCCAGAGCACCGCCTGGGCGACGTCGGGCGAGGCGGCGGCGGCCGGCACGGCGTCGCCGGCGCCCCCGACCGCCCGCAGCGCGCTCGGGCGCGCGTGGGCGCCCTCCACCGCACGCACCACGGCACGGGTGAGGACGGCGGGGGCCCCGTCGGTGCGCTCCGGTACCGCGACCACGAACTCCACGCCGGTACGGCACATCTCGCGGTCCAGCGCCGCCCGGGCGTCCCCGTCCACGGCGCCGCGGTGGTCGGTGCCCGCCCCGTGCAGCAGGTACAGGACGGGCAGGTCGGCGCTGTCGGGCCCGACCGGTCTGCGCACCCACAGCTCGCGCTCCCCGCCCGGCGCGGTCTCGTCGGGGATCGCGGAGACCTCGGCCGGCGCGGACTGCACGCAGGCGGAGACCTGCCCGGGCCGGGGGAGCGGGGCGGGGCGCCCCGCCCCGGGCGGCGGCAGGAGGGCGCTGCCCGCCAGCACCGGGTCGGGGCCCAGGTGGGCGCCGACCCGCTCCACGAGCCCTTCGGGCGGCAGGGCGGCGAGCGCGGCGGCGGCCACCGCCACCAGGCCGGAGGAGACGAGCACGAAGGCGCGCTGGGAGGACGTGGAGAACACCGGTGACCTCGGGAGGGGTCGGGGGTCAGGGGCATCCCGGCACGGAAGGGCCAGGGATGTCACTCATGGTAACCATCCCTGTCCCATGTGTGTGGGAAATGCGCGTCCCCCTTGCCCCGCGGGGCGCTCACACCGCCAGCGCGTGCCGCAGCCGCAGGTCCTCCGGGTAGGGGCGCAGATAGGTCTGGCAGCGCAGCCACTCCGGCCCGTCCGCCTCCCCGTGGTGGCGCAGCAGGGCCATCGGCAGGCTGAGCGGGGCGCGCTCCTCGCGGTAGTCCTCGACGGCGGCGAGCAGGTCGTGCCTGCGCGCGTCGTCCAGGCCCTCGCTGATCATCCCGAAGGCGTGCTGGAGGGCGTTGGCGTGCCTGCCCCGGCTCGTCCGCACGGCCAGCGCGCGGTGGAACGCCTCGGTGTACTCCTGTTGCGTCCGCTCCGGGTCGGACGCCCCGGCCCGGGCCGTGATGCGCCCCGTCTCCCGGTACCCCTCCGGCGAGTGCGCCATCAACTGGAGCTTGTGCCGGGTCTGGAACGCCACGAGGTCCCGGGGCCGCCACTGCGACTCCCACAGGGTGCGCAGCCGGGCGTGGGCGAAGATCCGCTCCACGAACGCCTCGCGCAGCGCCGCGTCCGACAGCCGGCCCTGCTCCTCGACCGGCAGGCCGGGCAGCAGTTCGGTGAGGCGCGCCGCGAACGCCCCGCGCCCCTTGCCGTCCACGCGCTGTTTGTCCTCGTCGAACACCGGCAGGGCCAGCAGCCCGCAGCTGGGCGACTTGTTCTTGAGCACGTACCCGTCCAGGCCGCGCAGCTCCTCCAGCCGGGCGTCGGCGATGCCCGCCAGCTCGTCGGTGCGGTCGGAGCCGTCCCCGCTGGAGATCACCCGGTTCTCCTCGCCCCGCCGCCGCAGGTGCAGGGTGGGCCGCGGGGTCCCCAGGCCGATCTCGGCCTCGGGGCACACCTCGGTCCACTCCACGTGGCGGTCGAGTTCGTCGGTGAGGAAGCGGTACCGCGAGTGGCCGCCGTTGTAGCGGACGGGAACCCCCAGCAGGCAGCTGGAGGCCCCCACCCGCGGCCTGACCTCTGTCTTCTCCGACCCCGGAGCGATGGTGTCCATGCTCTCCCCCTACCCGTTCCGGCGGCCGGGCCTCGTCCTCGACCGTCCGTGCCACTCACAGTGCCATTCGTTCACCGAGAGTGAGAGGATGGTGTGTCATGGCACACACCATTGTCCTGTTCACGCAGGACCTGCGCTTGCACGACCACCCGGCCCTGTGCGCCGCGCTCCGGAGCGGTGACACCGTGCTACCGGTGTTCGTCCTGGACCCCGCGCTGCTGCGCCGCTCCGCCCGCAACAGGGTCCGCGCGCTGCCCGGCATCCTCACCGAGCTGCGCGGGGGGCTGCGCGACCGGGGCGGGGACCTGGTCGTACGCCGGGGCGACGCCGCCGCCGAGGCCGCGGCCCTGGCGAAGGAGACCGGGGCGGACACCGTCCACCTCACCGAGGGGGTCACCCGCACCGCGGCCCGGCGCGAGGAGCGGCTGCGCGGCCTCGGCCTGGACGTGGTCTCCCACCCCGGGCTCACCGTCGTGCCGCCCGGCGACGTCACCCCCGCCGGCGGCGACCACTACAAGGTGTTCACGCCCTACCTGCGCGCCTGGGAGGCCCACCCCTGGAGGGCCGTCCTCCCCGCGCCGGAGCGCGTGTCCCTGCCCGGCGGCGTCGACCCCGGCGAGATCCCCGCCGAGCTGGACGAGGGGCGCGGTGAGACCGCCGAGCGCCCCCTGCGCCTGGGGGAGGAGGCGGCCCGGCACCGGCTGGACGCCTGGTTGGAGAGCGGGCTGGCCCACTACGCCGACCGGCACGACGACCTGCCCGCGGGCGCGACCTCGCACCTGTCCGCGGACCTGCGCCTGGGCTGCCTCTCGGCGCTGGAGGCGGCGTCCCTGGCGCGGGACGAGCCCGGCGGGGCCGAGTTCGTGCGCCAGCTCGCCTGGCGCGACTTCCACCACCAGGTCACCGCCGCCTTCCCCGACATGGCCGTACGCGACTACCGCCCGCGCGGCGCCCGGTGGCGTGACGACGCCGCCGCGCTGAAGGCGTGGAAGGAGGGCCGCACCGGGGTGCCCGTCGTGGACGCGGGCATGCGCCAGCTGCTGAGCGAGGGGTTCATGCACAACCGCGCGCGCATGATCACCGCCGCGTTCCTCACCCGCACCCTCCGGATCCACTGGCGGGCCGGGGCCGACCACTTCGCCGAGCACCTGCTGGACGGGGACGTGGCCGACAACTACGGCAACTGGCAGTGGGTGGCCGGGACGGGCAACGACACCCGCCCCAACCGGTCGTTCAACCCGCTGCGGCAGGCACGCCGGTTCGACCCGGAGGGGGTGTACGTGCGCCGCTACGTGGCCGAGCTGGCCGACCTGCCCGGCAAAGCGGCGCACACCCCGTGGGACTCGACCGCCGCGGACGGCGACTACCCGCCGCCCATCGCCTCCCCGGGCTCCTGACCCGCTACTGGACGCAGAACTCGTTGCCCTCGACGTCCAGCATGAGCACGTGGTGCGTGCCCGGCTCCCGGACCGTGCGCACCGCCGTGGCGCCCAGGCCCACCAGGCGCTCGGCCTCGGCGTCGCGGCGCTCGGGGCCCGCGTTGATGTCGACGTGCCAGCGGTTCTTGACCGTCTTGGGCTCGGGAACGCGCTGGAACAGCAGGCGGCGGCCGTCGGCGGGGTCGCGCACGGCGGCCGCGGTGATCCAGGCCCGGCGGCCGTTCACCAGGGTGGTGTGCTCCCGCGGGTCGATGACGCCGTCGGCGGTGAGCCGGTCGATGAGGTCCTGGTGGTCCTCCACCTCGTAGCCCAGGGCCGCGGCCCAGAAGGCGGCCATCCGGTGCGGATCGGTGCAGTCCACGGTGAGCTGCCAGTCGTGTGCCACGGTCGTTCCCCCTCGGTGCGCGGTCCCCGCCGCCTTCCTACCGCGCGGGTGCGATGATCCGGGTGCGGCGCGCGGGGGCCCGGGCGGGGGCTCCCCCCGGAGGCCGGGAAGCGAATCACCTCACAGATCCCTCACACCGCGTGGGACCCGGCGGTCCGGATCGGGACGTCGGACCCCTGCCGTCCGGGCTACAGAACCCTTGCCCCGTGGGACACCACGAATTAACGTGGGGGTACGACAGTGCGTAGTACGACCACAAGTAGACTCGAAGGCATGAATCGGCTCGGCGAACTTGAACGCGCAGTGATGGATGTACTGTGGGCACGAGATGAACCAATGACGGTTCGTGAGGTCGGTCGAGAGCTCGCCGAGCGGGATCTCGCGCACACCACCGTCATGACCGTGCTCGACCGACTGGCCAAGAAGAAGGTCGTCACCCGGGCACGCGAAGGCCGCGCATGGCGGTACCGCCCGGCAGCCAGCCGGGAGTCCTACGTGTCCGAGTTGATGTTCGACGCTCTCGGGCAGACCGGTGATCGTGACGCGGCCCTGGCCGCCTTCGTCCAGTCCATGGACGGCACGGGGGCTGAAGCGCTCCGGCGCGCACTCGCGGAAATCGAGCAGCCAAGGAACTAGTCCGTATGGTCAGTGCCGCCCTCCTCTCTCTCGTCGCGGTCGGCTGCCTCGTCGCCATGGGGCTCCTGCACCGGGCGAAGTGGCCCTCGCGCGGGCCCTACACGGCCGTGATCACCTGGCAGGCCCTCGGCCTCGCCTGGGGCGTCTCCACCATCGGTGCGCTCCTGGCCTTCGGACTCTCCTCCTACCAGCAGGGCGCCGCGGGCGGACTGCTGGCGCTGGCCACCGACATCGTCACCGGCCGCATCGTGGTCGCCGAACTCGCCCAGGGCGTCGAGGGCGTCCTGCACCTGGTGGCCGTGCTGCTCGCGGTCGTGCTCACCCTGGTGCTCTTCTACGGCCTGGTCTCCTCCTTCGTGCAGGTGGTACGCGTCCGCCGACGCCACCACGACCTCCTCGAACTCGTCGCGCGCGACCACCCCGACGTCCCCGGCGCCCGGGTCATCGAGCACCCGGCCGCCGCCGCGTACTGTCTCCCGGGTGTGCTCCGCTCCCAGGTCGTGATCAGCGAGGGCGCCCTCGCCGTCCTCGACAACCGGGAGCTGGCGGCCGTCCTGGCCCACGAGCACGCCCACCTGCGCGAGCGCCACGACCTGGTGCTGCTGCCGTTCTCCTCCCTCAAGCGCGCCTTCCCGCGGGTGCGGCTGGTGCGCACCTACTACGAGACGGTCGCCCTCCTCATCGAGATGTGCGCCGACGACCAGGCCCGCCGCACCAGCTCCCCGCGCGAGCTGGCCATGGCGCTGCTGCGGTTCGGCGCCGCCGGGCCCGCCCCGGTGCCCGCCGGGGCGATGGCCGCCGTCCAGGAGGCCGAGCCCGAGGTGATGCGCCGGGTCAACCGCCTGCTGCGGCCCGACGCCGAACTCCCGTACCACGCGGGCGCCGTGATCATGGGTGCCTCGGCCTTCCTGCTGGCCTCGGTCACCTGCCTCTGGCACATCACCATCTGACCCGGCGTCCCCGCCCCGGGCGCGGCACCGCCCGGCGCCCCTCTGTCCGGCGTCCCCGGCCGCCCGTGCACCGCGTTCCGCCGCGTTGCGACACCGCCCGGCGTCCCCGGCCGCCCGTCCGGGGCCTGCTTTCGTTCCCGCCCCCCGACCAGGCCCCGGGCGCGTCCGTCCTTTCCCGCACGCTGCCGCCCCGAGGCTTTTCACCCTCCCGGTCGCCCGTACGCGGTGTGCCGCCGTGCTGCGGCTCCTGCGCGCGGGTGGGCCCCGCCCGGTCGCCGCCCCCGCCCGTCCCGCCACCGTCGTGCCACCGTGCCCCCACGGGGTCCGGCCGTCCGCGCACCGTGCCGCGTCCCCGTCGCACACGCCCGTCCCGCCCGGGCCCCTGTCCCCGGCGGCCCCGCCGCCATTGCGCCACCGGCCCGCCGGTCCGGGGCCCTTTCGACCGCGACGGCCGCGTACCCTGGGGCCCGCCCGGTGATCCCACCTCCCCTCCGGTGTGACACGCCTCCGGGCACGATTCCCGCCCCCGATCCGTTTACCGTGGAGGACGGGCGGGACCCCCGTTCCCAGGAACATCGTCGGGAGAGTGTTGTGATCGGAATGATCTGGTTCGTCGTTTACCTGGTCACCTTCGTGGCCAGCCTGTACGCCCTGATCGAGGCGATCCGGACCCCGGCCGAGGCCTTCGCGATCATGGACAAGCAGACCAAGAAGCTCTGGGTCACCCTCACCGGTGTGGCCACCGGCCTCTCCGCGCTCGCGGTGTTCCTCAACATCGCCATCTTCATCCTGCTCTGCCTGGTCGCCACCCTCATCTTCCTGCTCGACGTGCGCCCCGCCGTCAAGGGCGTGGGCGGCGGCCGCAACGAGGGCCCCTACGGGCCCTGGTAGGCCTCCTCCAGCTCCGTGAGCATCCGGCGCAGCGCCTGCGAGTAGGCCGGGTCGTCCGTGTAGTACGAGTGACCCAGGATCTCCGGGCGCCGCGCCTCCCCTGGGAGCGCGTCGTAGGAGCGCGGGTCCGGCAGTGGCGCCTGCGGCTCCACCACCGCGGTCTCCGGGCCCGTCCCCGAGCGCATCCGCACCGGTCCGGCGATGGCGTCGGTGGTCCGCCACAGGTTGCGCCACCCCGCCACCCGGCCGCGCAGGTCCGCGAACGGCTCCGGGCCGAAGAAAGCGGGGAAGTAGCGCGCATACAGCCGGTCCAGCGGCGAGCCGTGGGTGATCAGCGCGACCCGGCCCAGGCAGTCGTCGGGCAGCTGCCACACCGTCGCCGCGGCCAGCACCGAGCCCTGCGAGTGCCCCGACAGGACCACGGCGGTGCCCTCGCGGGTCATCCTGGCGACCCGTGCCACCAGCTGCGGCACCGCCCGCTCGGCGTAGGAGGGCGGGGCCAGCGGGTGCGCCACCCGCGGCCAGAAGGTGCCCACGTCCCACAGGGCCCCCACCGCCTGCCGGGTCGGCCGGTCCCGGTAGGCGCTGCGGCCGATCCACACCAGGGCGGCGAGCGCGGCCCCGCCCAGCAGCGACCCCGCGCCGATGAGCGCCGACACCGCCCCCTGGGCGACCACCCGCACCCGCCCGGCCACGGCCACCGCCGCGGGCTCGGGCCCGTCGGGGGTGAGGTGCCCGGACAGGATCGAGTACAGCACCAGCGCGCCCAGCGCCGCCGCCGGGAGCAGCAGCGCCACCAGCACCCCGGGCACCACCTCGGTCATCCGCCCCAGCGCCCGCGCCCGCGCGATGTCCCGGGTCCGCCGGTCGCGGACGCTGCGCTCGTAGTCCTCGGTGACCCCGCCCAGGTGCGCCCGGGCGCTCCGCCGCAGCCGCACCGCCAGTACCGCCGCCACGGCCACCGCCAGCACCGCCTCCAGCGCGATCGCCAGCTGGAGCCAGGAGTAGACGGTGGGGGTCTCCAGCACCAGGCAGTCCCGGCCCGGGGTGGACAGCGCCCGGCAGCCGCTCAGCCACAGCGACCCCTGGTACACCAGCACCGCCGAGAACGCCCCGCCGGTCAGCGCACCCAGCGCCGCCGTGGCCGGCCCGGCCATCCCGCGCAGCGCCGCCCCCCGGTGCGCCCGGGCGCAGGCGTACAGCACCACGGCCGCGGCCAGGGTGATCAGCACCAGCGCCACCTGGGCGGTGAACAGGGCGTTGAGCACCGACGCGTGCCCGGGCAGCCGCCCCTGGGCCGTCCACCCCGGCCGCGGCCACAGCACGTACAGCGCGGTGGCGGCGGCCAGGACCAGAACGGCGTCGCGCAGCAGGCGGCACAGGCGGTCGGCCCGCGCGTTCCACCGCGGATCCACCCCCGGCACGAGCACACTGGCCGTGCTCACCAGCGCCACCGCCCCCAGCACCCCGACCAGCGCGACGCCCCACGGGCGGGCCGCGCCGCCCGCCAGGTCGTACAGCAGCGCGGGGACCGCCACCAGCAGCGCCAGCACCCCCAGCGCCACCGCGATGTGCGCGGAGCGCAGCCTCGCCATGATCTCGCTGTTGCGCCACAGGTCGGGGTGGCTCAGCGGGGCGGCGGGGTCGTACGCGGGCGGCGCCGAGGTGGTGACCACCTCGTAGTCGGCCGCCGTGCGCCGCGACAGCCGCCACAGCACCGCCACCAGCGCCAGCGGCACCAGCGACCCCACCAGCAGGGCCGGCCCGGGGGCCGACAGCACGGAGTCGGGCGAGGCCCAGAAGGACAGCCACGGCCGCGCCCGCACGCACTCCTCGCCCAGCCCGGCGGCGCACTGCCACCCGAGCAGGTCCACCCCGATCCCGGCGGCCGCCACCGTGATGAGCACGGTGAGGGTGAGCGCCAGCAGCCGGATCCCGGCCCCGTACACGTTGTCGGCCACCCGCGCCGTCCCGCGCAGGTTACGGCCGGCGCGCCCCGGCCGCATCCAGTACGCCACGTTGACCAGCATGAACGGCAGCAGGAGGAGCCAGAACGCACGCGAGGCGCTGCCCGAGGTGAGGTTGCCCCAGGCGAAGATCTCCCGCCGCACCCCGGGCACCGTCTCGGTGTCGGCGCCGCGCCGCCACCGGAAGAACCCGGCGAGCCCGTCGCCGCCCACCCGCATGGCGGGCTCGACGTCCAGCAGCTCCTCGGCCTGGCCGCCGCTGACCCCGTGGACCCGCAGCTCCACGCGCGCCCGCCCGGGGCGGGCGGCGGGGTGGGCGGAGCCGGGGTGCGCCCCCGGCCCGTCCTCGGGAGCCGGTGGCGCGGGGGTGTGCGGGGGCGCGGAGGGGAGGGGGCCGGCGGCGGGGGAGAGGGGTTCGTGGGATCGGAGGGACTCTGTTTGATCCGACATGCCAGCATCCTGCCACGCTCCGTGTCCGCGTGGCGGCGCGATCCGCGACCTGTGGAAAACCCTGTTCCCGGCGGCCGTCCCCGGGGGGCGGGCCCGGCCCCCGAAGGGCCCCGGCGCCCCTAGTCGACCAGCGAGAGGTCGTCCACGTCCCAGGTGTTGCAGGAGCCCGGAGTCTGCTCCCGCCACCCGGTGTGCGTCCAGTGCACGCTGTTGCGCGCCGCCCCGTGCGTGCGCTCCTCCTCCGGCCCGCCCTCCCGGTCGGCGGTCGCCTTCGCGTCCGTGAGCAGCGTATCCAGGTCGTCGTCGGTCAGCGGGTACCCGACCCGCACCGACCCCAGGAACGCCCCCGCCAGGCAGTTCGCCTGCAACTCGCTGCGCCGCGTCCACCCGTTGCGCGCGGAGTGGCCCGCCTCCAGGTCCCGCTGCTCGTGGTAGTACTCCAGCAGCCCCGACTCGCCCTGCACGTGGTGCGCGTACTCGTGGGCCAGCAGCGACGCGTACACGACGCCGTTGCGGGCCCCGTTCCACTTGTCCACCACGTCGGTGACCCCGATGTAGATGCTCGTGCTCGCCCGGCAGTAGAACGCCCCCGCCTGCGACGGGTAGGTGCGGCAGGGACTGACCCCGGGCTCGTCCCAGAAAACGCGGCGCGGCGGCGTGAACGGGATCTCCGCCCGCGCGAACTGGGTGCTCCACGCGTCGTCCAGGCAGTCCGCGACGGCGTCCAGGAACCGCCCCATCGACTCCGGGTCGTCCACGTCCAGCTCCGGAGCCGGGCACGGGCGCGGGGACAGCCGCCCCGTCCCGTACAGCGGGTTGGCCACCAGGGCCTCGTGCCCCGCGGGCCGCTCCGGGGTCCGCACCGCCCCCGGCAGGGCGCCGGAGCCCCCGCCGGTGGGCCCCCACCCCGGGCTCGGGTCGGCGCCGGTCGCCGGGACGCCGGACGCGTCCGCCGCCCCGCCCGTGCCGGAGTCCTCCACGGTCGTCCACGACAGCAGGGTGAGCGCCAGCAGGATCACCAGCAGGCCCGTCACCATCGCGAACACGCGGCGGTCGGTGCGTCGCGCCCGCGCCGCCGCGGACACCTCACCCGAACCGTGCACTGCCGACCGTCCCGTCCTCGCCGGGCCGGGCCGGCCCGTGTCCCGCCACCGTCACTGCACCAGCTCGTCGGGGGCGTCCCACGTGTTGCAGGCGCCCGGGTCCACCCTGTCCATACCGTGCGCGGTCCACAGCCGTCCGTTCTCCGCGCTGCCGTGCGTGTGCCCCAGACCCCGGTCCGAGCGCCGGACGACGTCATCGAGGATATTCTCCCGGCCCCGCGGCCCGAATCCCAGCCGCTCCTCGGCCGCGCCCACGAACACCCCGCCCAGGCAGTTGGCCTGGAGCTCGTTGCGGCGGGTCAGCTCGTCGGCCGTGGACCGCGGCACCCCGGCGCGGACCGAGTGGAACTCCGCCAGTATCCGCGACTGCCCCTGCACGTGGTGGCCGTACTCGTGGCTGATGATGAACGTGTAGGCCTCCGGCCGGTCGCTGCCCGCCGACGCCTCCACGATGTCCTCCACGCCCAGGTAGAGGCCCTGGTTGGCCTGGCAGTAGAACGCCGCCGTGTCCCCCGTGGGGAACGCGCCGCAGGGACTGTGCCCCTCGGTGTGCCAGTACACGCGGTTGGGGGCGGTGAACCGCATCCCCGCGTCCGCGAAGTAGGAGGCCCAGGCCAGGTCCAGGCAGTCGGCGATGGTGTGGACGAACCGCTCCACCGACTCCGGGTCGTCCTCGTCCAGCGCGGGGGCCTCGCAGGTGACCTCGCCCAGCTCCCCGGCGAGGTAGAGCGGGTTGTCGGTGAGCATCGACCCCCCGCCCGCCGGGTCCCCGTCGTCGTCGGGCGCCGCGTCGGCCGGGGACACCGGGTGCGACCACGCGGGGTCCGTGCCCGGCAGCATCGCGGAGATGGCGAGGAACCCCGTCATGGCGACCGCCGCCAGCCCGGTGCCCAGGGTCAGCGACACACCGAGCCCCATCCGCTGGAAGAGCCCGGGCCGCTCCGACCAGTCCTGCGCCGGCCGCACGCCCCTCACCGGCGGATCCCCCGCGCCGCCGGGCCGGGCCGTGACGGCGGGGCCGTGCGCGCACCGCCCGGGGACATCGCGGACCGGGGGGACCGGATAGGCTCTCGCATCATGTGGTGGGTCGGCTCCTGGCGCCAGGCCGTCGCGGCTGCGGCGGCCCTGTTCGTGTTCTCTTCGCTGCCGGCGGCGCCCGCCGCGGGCGCGGCGACCGTGGCGGCACCGGCCACCACAGTACCGGCCGCCGGTTCGGGCGTCATCGGGCACCGTGGCGCCGAGGACCCGCTGATCACCAACACCGTGGAACTCGAACTGGACGCCCTGGGCGTCCTGCACGCCCGGGAGACCATCGCGTTCCAGGGCCCGGCGCCCGAGGTGTTCGTGCGCGGGCTCACCGAGACCATGCTCTACGACACCGAGTACGACCGCCGGTTCGAGGTCGGCGGGGTGAAGGTCACCGGCCCCGACGGGCGGGCGCTCGACGCCCCGGTGGAGCACAGCGACGGCGCCCTGGTGGTGGAGATCCCCACCGAGGGCCTGGAGGAGGTCGTCCTCTCCTACCGGGTCGGCGGCACCGTCAGCGAGGTGTCCCGCGGCGTGCAGATGGAGTGGCGCGCCATCGGCGCCTACAGCCACACCGTCGAGTCCACCGACGTGACCGTCACCGCCCCGCTGCCGCCCGAGGCCCTGTCCTGTCTGGCGGGCGAGCCGCGCAGCGCCATGTACTGCACCGCCTCCGACATGGGCCCCGACTCCTCGGTCGCGCACTTCCTCCAGGCCGACATGGAGCCCGCCGACCGCCTGGACATCGTGGTCAACTTCCCGGCCGGCACCGCCGAGGGCGAGCCCCTCCTGAGCCGGCGCTGGTCGCTGGCCTCGGCCTTCAAGGTGACGCCCGCCACCGCGAGCGTGTTCGGGGTGCTGCTGGTCGTCCTCGTCGGCGGGCTGGCCGTCCTCGTCCGCGTCCGCGGCCGCGACGAGCGCGCCCTGCGCAGGGAGGCCGCGGCGGGCGACCACGCGCCCGTCACGGAGGAGGGCGGCCGGGTGCGGTTCGCCCCGCCCGACGACGTCCACCCCGGCCAGATCGGCACGCTCATCGACGAGCGGGTGGACATCGCCGACCTCACCGCCACCGTCCTGGACCTGGCGGTGCGCGGCTACATCAGGGTGGAGGAGCTGCCGCACGAGCACTTCACCTCCGTGGACTGGCGGCTGGTCCGCCTGGACGGCCCGCCCGGCGAGACACTGCTGGCCTCGGAGTGGCTGCTGCTGGACGCCCTCTTCGGGGACCGGCCCACGGTGCGGCTGTCCCGGCTGGGCTCCCGCCGCGCCTCCGCCGACTTCCCGGCGCGCATCGACCGCGTCCGCGAGGAGCTGTACCGCGACATGGTGCGGCTCAAGTGGTTCGCCCGCTCGCCCAGCCGGGTGCGCACCCTGTGGAGCACCGCGGGCATGGTGGTCACCGCCCTCGGCGTCATCCTCACCGTGGTGCTCGCCGTGTTCACCACCGCCGCCTTCACCGGCCTGGCCGTCGTCATCGCCGGCGCGGCCATCACCGCGGGGGCCCAGTACATGCCGGCCAAGACCAGGCTCGGCAGCTCGGTGTACGCCCACACCGTGGGCTTTCGCGACCACCTGCTGAGCCCGCGCGCCGAGGCGGTCCCGCCCGCGCAGCGGGTCGAGCTGTACTCGCGCTACCTGCCCTACGCCGTCATCTTCGACGACGTCGACCGCTGGGCGGAGCTGCTGGCCGCCGCCGCGCTCGCCGACCCGGTCGGCGGGGAGCCCGAGGGCACCCGGCTGCACTGGTACACCGGGCCGCGCGAGTGGCGGATCGAGGACTTCTCGGACTCCGTCAGCGCGTTCGTGGTGTCCCTGACCGGCATCATCACCAACACCCGCAGGCTGCGGGTGCTCAACCAGCTCCAGCGTTCCGAACGCCGCTAGGGGAAGCACCGCACAGGGGAGAAGAAGAGGGGGAGTCGCCCATGCGCTCGGTCGTGCAGCGGGTGTCGCACGCGTCGGTCACGGTCGACGGCGAGGTGGTCGGGGAGATCACCCGGCCCGGCCTGATGGCCCTGGTGGGGGTGACCCACACCGACACGGGAGCCGAGGCGGCCAGGCTCGCCCGCAAGCTGTGGACGCTGCGCATCCTGGAGGGCGAGCTGTCGTGCTCCGACGCCGGAGCCCCCTTGCTGGTCGTCAGCCAGTTCACGCTTTACGGGGACGCCCGCAAGGGGCGCCGCCCCACCTGGCAGGCCGCCGCGCCCGGCCCGGTCGCGGAGCCCCTGGTGGACGCCGTGGTCGAGGAGCTGCGCGAGCTCGGCGCCACGGTCGCCACCGGGGTGTTCGGCGCGAAGATGTCCGTGGGCCTCACCAACGAGGGCCCCTTCACGGTCCTGCTGGAGGTCTGAGCGGGCCCGGCCCCGCCCGCCGGCGGGCACGGCGGCGCCCCGGCCCCGGGCCGCGCGGGGCCGGGGACCGGGACACGAGGGGGCGGGGCCTCCCGGGGGGAGGGCACGGGGTCAGACGTCGGCGGTGACCGGCTCGAACTTGTAGCCCAGCCCGCGCACGGTGACGATGTACCTGGGGCTGCTCGGGTCGTCCTCGATCTTGGCGCGCAGCCGCTTGACGTGCACGTCCAGGGTCTTGGTGTCCCCGACGTAGTCGGCGCCCCACACGCGGTCGATGAGCTGCATGCGGGTCAGCACCCGTCCGGCGTTGCGCAGCAGCACCTCCAGGAGCTCGAACTCCTTGAGGGGCAGCTGGACGTGCTCGCCGCGCACGGTCACCACGTGCCGGTCCACGTCCATCCGGACCGGTCCGGCCTCCAGCGCCGTGGGCAGCCCCGGCTCGTCGACGGTCTCCCCGCCCCGGCGGCGCAGCACCGCGCGGATGCGGGCCACCAGCTCGCGGGAGGAGAAGGGCTTGGTCACGTAGTCGTCGGCGCCCAGTTCCAGACCGACGACCTTGTCGATCTCGGAGTCCTTGGCGGTCAGCATGATCACCGGGACGCTGGACTTCTGGCGCAGGCTCCGGCACACCTCGGTGCCCGACAGCCCCGGCAGCATCAGGTCCAGCAGGACCAGGTCGGCGCCGGTGCGGTCGAAGGTCTCCAGGGCCACGGTCCCGGTGGGAGCCACGGCGACCTCGAAACCCTCCTTGCGCAGCATGTAGGACAGGGCGTCGCTGTAGGACTCCTCGTCCTCGACCACGAGTACACGAGTCACGGTGCCGCCTCCTGACGGTCGGTGTTCCGGGCGGCGTCCAGCCCCCGGTCGTCGGGTCTGGGCAGACGCAGAGTGAACGTCGACCCCGACCCCTCCTTGCTCCACACGGTCACTTCTCCACGGTGGTGGGTCATGATGTGCTTGACGATCGCCAGGCCCAGACCGGTGCCTCCGGTCGCCCGGCTCCGAGCGGCGTCCACACGGTAGAACCGCTCGAAGATCCTTTCCAGGTCCTGCTGGGGGATGCCGATCCCCTGGTCGGCGACGCTGATGTCCACGGTGGAGCGCGTCACCGCGACCGACACCGCGACCCGGGTGTCCTTGGGGCTGTAGGAGACGGCGTTGGCGATGAGGTTGCGCAGCGCCGTGCCCAGCAGCCCCTCGTCGCCCAGGACGGTGATGCCCTCGGCGCCGCTGCCCACCAGCTCGATGCCGTTGGCGTCGGCGGGCATGCGCACGGCGTCCAGGGCCTCGTCCACCACGGCCCCCAGGTCCACCCGGGTGGGCTCGGCCATCGGCTCGGCGCCCTGGATGCGCGAGAGCGTGATGAGGTCCTGGATGAGCGCGGTCAGCCGCGACGCCTCGGTCTGCATCCGGTCGGTGAACCGGCGCACGGCCTCGGGGTCGTCACTCGCGTCCTGTACGGTTTCGGCCAACAGTGACAACGCACCGACCGGCGTTTTGAGTTCGTGGGAGATGTTGGCCACGAAATCGCGGCGCACGGCCTCCACCCTCCGGTGCTCGGTCTGGTCCTCGGCCAGCACCAGCACCAGCCCGGTGCCGCCCAGCGGCGCCACCCGCACGGCGAAGGACGTCGCGTCGGGGCCGAACTTGCGGACGGCGACCTCGATCTCGGTCTCCCGGATGACGCCGTCGCGCCGGACCCGGCGGGCGAGGCCGAGGAGCTCGTCGATGACCAGCTCCTCGCCCCGGACGAGCCCGAAGGCCCGGGCGGCCGAGGAGGCGCGCAGCACCCGGTCGGCCGAGTCCAGGACCACGGCGGAGGAGGGAAGCGCGGAGAGGACCTCGGCGATGCCCGGCGGCAGTGTGGTGCCGTTTCCGCGCTGCGGAGCGGGAGCCGGCCGTTCGGCGGCGCCGGCCCGGAAGAACGAGCCCGCGAGAACGCCCACGGCGACGCCCGCGACGAGTCCGATGATGCCGGTCAGAGCGGCGAGAAGTTCCCCTTGCACGTTTCGATCGTAAACGTGCGGACTGGACCTTTACCCGGTCAGGGGCTGTGTCATGGTCGAGGTTCTTCCAGCGTTCACCGACTCTTGGCCGACTCTTCAGAAATCCACTGGGAGCATTGACACCATGCGCGATACGTACCACGAGGACCTCGACAGCCTGAGCGAGCGCCTCATCGAGATGACCCGCCTGGCCAGGCACGCCGTCGCCCGCGCCACCACGGCACTGCTGGACAGCGACCTGGACGCGGCGCAGGAGGTCATCTCCGGTGACGAGAGGATCAACCGGCTCGACCAGGAGGTCGAGGAGACCGCGTTCAGCCTGATGGCCCGGCAGCAGCCGGTGGCGTCCGACCTGAGGACCATCATCACCTCGCTGTACATGCGCGGAGACCTGGAGCGGATGGGGGACCACGCCGTCCACCTGGCCAAGATCGCCCGCCGCAGGCACCCCGACTCGGCGATCCCCGAGCCCGTGCGCTCCATCGTCCTGGAGATGGGACACCAGGCGGAGATGCTGGTCACCAAGGCCGGCGAGGTCATCCGGCACCGCGACCCCGACACCGCGCTGGAGCTGGACGAGGACGACGACCGGATGGACCGGCTGCGCCGCAAGCTGCTCCAGCGCATCCTCGCGCCCGGGTGGGAGTACGGGGTGGAGGCCACCATGGACGTCACCCTGGTGGGGCGGTTCTACGAACGTTTCGGTGACCACGCGGTCCACGTCGCGGACAACCTGGTGTACATGGTGACGGGGGAGCGCCGGGAGGACTACGAGCCGGAGAGCTGAGCCGCCGCCCGAGGCCCGTCTCCCGGGCGGGAGGGGCCACGGGTACACGTGCGGTCACGGGATGGTGATGCGAATCTCTTTCCGGACGTCCGGGCGGGGTCGGGGGCCGACTCCGCGGACCCCCGTGCGGGAGTCCGCGATCCCTTCCGCTAAAGGGGCCCCGGCCCTCCCGGACCTGCACCGATCGGCTTCTCCCACCAGGTCGGGTAGACTTTGTCAAGCCCTAAAAAGTAGGGCTTGACCTGCGTGTTCGCAAAGCTAATAGGTACGTTAAGTCACAGATTCGTGGTATCCTTGTGGTAGCGGAAGGGGTACCTGTCACATGGCTTTCAAGGTCGGCGACACTGTTGTCTACCCCCATCATGGGGCTGCTCGTATTGAAGCGATCGAGACTCGCACCATTAAGGGCGAGGACAGAATCTACCTCGTTCTGAGGGTCGACAAGGGCGATCTGACGGTGCGTGTGCCGGCCGCGAACGCCGAGGACGTCGGCGTTCGCGACGTGGTGGGGCAGGAAGGTCTGGACAAGGTCTTCGAGGTGCTGCGCGCGCCGCACACCGAGGAGCCCACCAACTGGTCCAGGCGCTACAAGGCCAACCTGGAGAAGCTCGCCTCCGGCGATGTCAACAAGGTCGCCGAGGTCGTGCGCGACCTGTGGCGCCGGGACAAGGAGCGCGGTCTCTCCGCCGGCGAGAAGCGGATGCTCGCCAAGGCGCGCCAGATTCTCGTCAGCGAGCTGGCCCTCGCGGAAAAGACCAACGAGGACAAGGCCGAAGCCCTCCTCGACGAGGTTCTCACGAACTGAAGCCCGGTCTGGGAATCGCATAATTCATGACGAAAATTCCTCGGGTGGGCGTCGGCACCGACGTCCATCCGTTTTCTCCTGGAAGAACGCTTTTCCTCGCCGGTTTGGAATGGCCGGGTGAGGACGGCGTCAGCGGTCATTCCGATGGGGATGTCGCCGCGCACGCCGCATGCGACGCATTGTTCTCCGCGTGCGGCCTGGGCGACCTGGGGTCCAACTTCGGGACCTCGGAGCCGCGGTGGAAGGGCGCCTCGGGCGCCGCGCTGCTCGGTGAGACGGTCGCGCGCGTGCGCGCGGCGGGCTTCGAGGTGGGCAACATCGCGGTGCAGATCGTCAGCAACCGGCCCAAGTTCGCGCCCCGTCGCGCGGAGGCCGAGAAGACGCTGACGGAGATCGTCGGGGCGCCGGTGACGGTGTCGGCCACCACCACCGACGGGCTGGGCCTCACCGGGCGCGGCGAGGGCATCGCGGCCATCGCCACCGCCCTGTGCGTCCCCGTGGACTGACCACCGATCGACAACGGTGCCCCGCGGCCTCCGGCCGCGGGGCACCGTTGCTTCACAGGGGCGCAACACTCCTCCCGCTGCCCTCCTGATCCGGACATGCGCATATAAGCGACACAGCCGACTCAAGGGGAGCACGGCGGACGTCGATGCGGCCGTTCGGGGCCCGGGGCCCCGGAGCGCGGCCCGGTGGACGGCCGGGGCGGCCGACGGGGGCCCTGGCGCGCGGAGCGCTCACCGCCGCGCTCGCCCTCGCGGTGGCCCTCCCCTGCCTCGTCCCCGAGACCCCGGCCCACCCGGGCGCGCTGTGGGAGACCGTGCCGCCCTGGAGTGCGCCGCCCGTTCCCGTGGCCGCCGCCGCGGTGCTGGTGCGCCGCTCCCTCCCCGCCGGGTCGGCCGCCCTGCCGCTGCTCGCCGTGCGGGTGCTCGGGCCCGGGCCGCCGCTGGTGGCCCCCGACCCCGGGGCAGAGCCCAACCTGACCGTGGTCACCCACAACGTCGACGCCGCCACTTCCGACCCCGCGGCCGTCTCCGGGGTGCTGCTCTCCGCCGCCCCCGACCCCGTGGCGCCGGAGGAGGTGATCCGGGAGCGGTGGGAGGCCTATGACGCGGCGCCGGCCGGGCCGCTGCCGTACTCCGCGCGAAAAGGCACCGCCGGGCTGTGGAGCCGTCACCCCGTCGTGGACGCGGCCCCTGTGGACACCGGTAAGGGGTGGGCGCGGGCGCTGCGCGCCGAGGTGGACGGGCCCGGTGGCGTGTCCGCCGTGTACGTGGTGCGCCCGGCGTCGGTGCGGGTGGACGCCTCCGGGTTCGACGCCGACCGGCGCAACGCCGCCGTCCGCGCGCTCGAAGAGGCGATCGCCGGGGAGCCGCTGGAGCGGGTGGTGCTCATGGGGGACCTGAACGCGAGTGTCGACGACCGGGGGCTGCGCCCGCCCACGTCGAGGAGGGGGAGTCGGCCCGCCAGGCGGGGGAGGGGCTCGGCTTCAGCCGGCCCGCGGGCTTCCCCGGGGTGCGGATCGACCACATCCCCACCTGTGGGGCGGAGGCCGCCCGATCGTGGTCGCTGCCGGAGGCGGGCGGCGACCACGTGCCGGTCGCCGCCCGCCTGAGGCTCTGAGCCCGGTCACTCCTCCGGGCGCAGGGGCTCGCTGCGGACCCGCCGGGAGGGCGGTCCGGCCGCGAAGTCGGGCATGGGCGGCCGCGGCGGCTTGAGGACCATGGGCCGCTTCTCCAGCGGCCGGCGGCGGCGCAGGGGCTCGGTGGGGCGCTCGTCGGTGTCGTCGACCTCGCGCGGGCGCGCCGCACCCGGGGGAACGGCGGGCGCGGCGAAGCCGGTCCGGCGGATCCGCCCGGAACCCTCGGGGGAGACCGGGGGGAGGGGGCCGTCGGCGGGAGCCGCCGCGGCCGGTGCCCCGGCGGATACGGGCCGGTCGGCGGGAGGGGCCGCCGCCTCGGCGCGGATACGCTCCGGCTCCGGCTCCGGGGCAGCCTCGGGGCGGCCGGTGGCCGGGGTGTGCGCGGCGGGGCGCTCCGGTTCCGAAACCTCGGGCGCCGGGGCCGCTGCGCTGTCGGCTCGGGTGGCAGGGGCGTCCCGGGAGGGGATTTCACCGGCGGGGCGGGTGCGCTCCGAGCGCTCGGCAGCGGCGGCGGGGGCCGCCTCCGCGGCGGGCCGGGGGTACGGGGCGTCCGCGGCGTCGTGGTCGTCGCCGTGACGCGCGGTTTCCGCGGGGCGGGCCGCGGCCGGGACCGGTGCCGCGCCGGGGCTGCCCGGGCGGCGGGCCTCGGGCCAGAGGGGTTCGTCGTCGTCCGCGTTCTCCGCGGTGGCGGGCTCGGAGAACGGAGTGTGCCCGGCGGGCTGCGCGTGGGTGTGCGCGGTCCGATCGGGGCCGCCGACGTCCGGGAGGTCGTCCGCGGAGTCGGGTCGGACCGTCTGCGGGCTGTCGGAGCCGCTCGCGGGCGCGGGCCGTGCGGTGTCCGGGGCGGTGTCCGCGGGCCGCTGCACGGCCGTGCGCGCGGGCCCCCCGGCACCGTCCGCCACGGGCCCGCCGTCCCCGCCGCGCCCTTCGGCCGCGGGGGAGAACCGGTCGGCGGACCAGGGGCCGCCGCGGCCGGCGGAGGCCGACCGGGACCAGACCGGGCCCTCGTCCACCAGGTCGTCGGAGAGCGCGGAGCGCGAGGCGGCCATCGGGTCGTCCGGGATGCGGAAGGCCGCGCGCACGGTCGGACCGGTGTCGTGGTCCAGCGCCGGCGCGGTCTCCTCCTGCGGCTCGGGGGCCTCGTCGTCCTCCGGGGGCGTCCAGACCGGCGGCACGTACTCGGCGCGGGTCCAGGTGTCCCCGTCGTCCTCCGGCGGCTCCCAGCTGATGCCGAAGGCGGGCGTCTCCGCGGACGCCTCGTCCGGGTCGTCCCCCTCGTCGGGCGGCAGGGGCCCCGTGGCCGGGGGCGCGTCCGCGGCGGCCCGCGTCCCGTCCGCGTCCGGCGCCGCTTCCTCCGGGGCCGGCTCCTCCGGGTCCGGCTCACCCGAGGTGGCGGGCGTGCTCGCGGCGGCGGGCGCGTACTCCCCGGCTGCCGCCGGCCCCACGGCACCGTGCACCTTCGGCTCCCGGACGGGGGCCTCGGCCTCGTCCGTGACCGGGTCGCCCGGAAGCGGGTCGTGCTCGAACCCCTCGTCCACCGGCCCCGTCGGCACCGGCTCCGGTGCCAAGACGGGCTCGGGACCGTACGCGGGTCCGGCCTCGAACTCGGGACCGTCGTCGGGCTCGGGCACGGACTCGGATTCGGGCTCCGGGGCGATCGGGGCCAGCGGCGGGTTCTCGGCGGCCTGCTTGATGGGGTTGCCCGCGCCCTGGCCGCGCCGCGGCAGCGCAAGCGTGCGCACCGAGGCCTCCGGCTCCTCCCGGTCGGCCCGCTCCGTCTCCTTCCCCTGTGCGTCCTCCTCCTCGGCGGCCGGGACGGCGGGCGCGGCCGAGAGGGTCACCGGAACGACGACGGGCTCCGGCTCCGGACGCTCCCCGGCACGCGGCGCGTCCGTCCCGGGGGACGCGGGGAGGCCGTCCTCCGGCTTCGCGGGGCCGGCCTCCGTGGGGCCCAGCCCCAGGCCCAGCAGGCGCTCCTCCAGCGACAGCCCGTCGTCGGGCTCGGCCGTCCGCGGCTCCTCGTCGTGCACCACCGCGCGGGCGCGCAGCACCGTGG
Source organism: Nocardiopsis flavescens (assembly GCF_900141985.1). Lineage (GTDB taxonomy): Bacteria > Actinomycetota > Actinomycetes > Streptosporangiales > Streptosporangiaceae > Nocardiopsis > Nocardiopsis flavescens. Next base: position 62,279 of record NZ_FQZK01000016.1, read on the forward strand.
GGCGGTCGCTCCGCGGAGCCGGGCGGGCCCCGCCCGAGCGGCGCCTGGACCGCAGGTGGGCGCGTACCGCCATCCACAGCAGCAGGGCGGTCAGCAGCGCCAGCAGCGGGGCCACCGCCACGACGACGTTGGCGACCCGCTGGGGGATCGCCTCGATCAGCCCCAGGTTGTTGAGCACCATGACCACCGCCGCGAACAGCACCAGCAGCGGGATCAGCACCAGGTCGATCCAGGCGCGGCGGCCCGGCGGCGCGTCGCGCATCAGGTAGCTGGTCCAGCACGCCATGAGCAGGAGCAGCGTGTACGTCACCGGGAACACGTGGACGAGCAGTCCGCCGCGCGGGTGGCCGTACTCGGCCAGCCGGAAGACGCCGTTGTAGGAGATGACGAGAGCGCACAGCCCGATCAGACCGACGAACAGGGCGCCGCCGGCGAGAGCGCCGACTCCCGTGCCGCGACCCGCGGGGCTGCCGTTCCGTGTTCCTGTGCCGGGGGAATCGTTGTAAGGGGCCATCGCCTTCGCAGCGTAGTCGAGGTGATGCCGTTAACACGAGATTCCGTCCGATTCCGGTGGCTTCGGCACCGCGTGCGTCAAGGGCGTTCCGTGTCGTTATGTCGGAATATGCTGCATCTCGTGACCTGCCGTTCCACCGTCGCGACGCTTCGTTCCGGGGTATCTCACACAACGGATGCCCGAATACGGTTCTCCGTATATGAGCACTTCGGAATGTCCGATGAGGAAAACAGGGGCACCGGAAGCCACAGGCGCCACCGACCCACGTCACGTGGAGGGGTCGGTTTGTGACATCGTCGCGAGGGGAAAGACGATACGCTTGACAACGTGAGTCTGCGCTTCTATGACACCAGTGCCCGACAGGTCCGCGACTTCGTCCCCCTGCGCGAGGGACACGCCTCCCTGTACCTGTGTGGTGCCACGGTGCAGGCGCCGCCCCACATCGGCCACATCCGGTCCGGGGTGAACTTCGACATCCTGCGCCGCTGGCTGACCCACCGGGGCTACCAGGTCACCTTCTGCCGCAACGTCACCGACATCGACGACAAGATCATCAGGGTCGCCGCCGACGAGGGCGTCCCCTGGTGGCAGGTCACCGAGCGCAACCAGCGCGCCTTCACCTACGCCTACGACGTGTTGGGCTGCCTGCCGCCCACCGTCGAGCCGCGCGCCACGGGCCACGTGCCGGAGATGGTCGAGCTCATGCAGCGGCTCATCGACGCCGGGCACGCCTACGCCGCCGACGACGGCTCCGGCGACGTCTACTTCGACGTGCGCTCCTTCCCGCCCTACGGTGACCTGTCCAACCAGAGGCTGGAGCAGGTCCAGCCCGCGGCCGACTCCGACCCCGACCGGGACAAGCGCGACCCCCGCGACTTCGCCCTGTGGAAGGGCGCCAAGCCGGGCGAGCCCACGTGGCCCACCCCGTGGGGGCGCGGCCGGCCGGGCTGGCACCTGGAGTGCTCGGCGATGGCCACCAAGTACCTCGGCCCCGCCTTCGACATCCACGGCGGCGGCCTGGACCTGGTCTTCCCGCACCACGAGAACGAGATGGCCCAGTCCCGCGCCGCGGGCGACGCCTTCGCCCAGTACTGGCTGCACAACGGTCTGCTCAAGATCGGCGGCGAGAAGATGGCCAAGTCGCTGGGCAACTCGATGCGCATCCCGCAGATGCTGGAGAAGGTGCGCCCCGTCGAGCTGCGCTACTACCTGGGCCAGGCGCACTACCGCTCCACCATCGACTACTCCGACGAGGCCCTCCAGGAGGCCGCGGTCGCCTACCAGCGGATCGAGGGCTTCCTCACCCGGGCCGTCGAGGTGCTGGGCGACATCGTCCCCGCCGGGCGGGTCCCCGCCGGGTTCGCCTCCGCGCTCGACGACGACCTGGGCGTCTCCCAGGCGCTCGCCGTGGTGCACGGGCACGTCCGCGAGGGCAACACCGCCCTGGCCGCCGGCGGCAAGGAGAAGGCCGCCGAGCTCGCCGGGGAGCTGCGCTCCATGCTCGACGTCCTGGGCCTGGACCCGCTGGGCGGGCAGTGGTCCTCCGGGGACCAGGGCCTGCGCGAGGTGGTCGACGCCCTCGTGTCCGTGGTCCTCCAGCAGCGCCAGGCCGCCCGCGGACGCAAGGACTACGAGGCCGCCGACGCCATCCGCGACGGCCTCACCGGCGCGGGCGTGGTGGTGGAGGACACGCCTCAGGGACCGCGCTGGGACCTGCGCCGGGGCTGAGGGCAGCGCACATGGCCGGGGGCGGGGAGTCCCCCCGGTTTCCACCGTAGGCCGCCCCGCCGCCCGCCGCCACGGGCGTGCGGGGACCTGTGGACAACACGTCCGGTCCCGGCTCGGCGGTATCCTGGGGGTTTGCCGCCGCCATCGGCGACGCGGCACCCCACCGGCCGGAGGATTCTTCCGGCATGCTCGCGACACGTAGCGGAGGGACGGCGACCATGCCGGCGAAGAAGAGCAAGAAGGGCCCCACCAAGGGCAGCGGCGGCAAGGGCCGCAGGTCCCTGGAGGCCAAGAAGGGCACCCTGCCCGCCGAGCAGCGGCACTGGTACGACGGCAAGCAGCGCTCCCAGGCGATCCGCCGGGCCAAGGAGCTGGAGGGCTCCGGCGCCGCCCCGCGCACGGCCCGCGAGTCCGAGCGCCGCCGCGTCGACTCCGACCTGCTCGTGGGCCGCAACCCCGTGCTGGAGGCGCTGCGCGCGGGCATGCCCGCCAGCCGCCTGTTCCTGTCCAACAGCCTCGACTCCGACGACCGCGTCAACGAGGCCGCCCGCCTGGCCGGCGAGCAGGGCGTGGAGGTGCTGGAGGTCACCCGCGCCGAGCTCGACCGCCGCTGCGAGAGCAACGGCCAGCCCGGCGCCGTCCACCAGGGCATGGCCCTCCAGGCGCGGCCCTACCGCTACCTGGTGCCCGAGGACCTGCTGGAGCGGGCGCTGGGCGCGCAGGAGCCGGCGCTCATCGTCGCCCTCGACGGCGTCACCGACCCGCACAACCTCGGCGCGATCGCCCGCTCCGCGGCCGCGTTCGGCGCCGACGGCCTGCTCATCCCCGAGCGCCGCTCCGCCGGGGTCACCACCACCGTGTGGAAGACCTCCGCGGGCACCCTGGCCCGGATGCCGATCGCCCAGGCCACCAACCTCACCCGCGCGCTGGAGGCGTTCAAGAAGGCGGGCGTGTTCGTCGTCGGCCTCGACGCCGACGGCGACGTCGCCATCCCCGGCCTGGACCTGGCCACCGGCCCGCTGGTCGTGGTGGTGGGCTCCGAGGGCAAGGGGCTCTCGCGCCTGGTGCGCGAGTCCTGCGACGTGATCGCGAGCATCCCGATCCGCAACGCCGAGTCGCTCAACGCCTCGGTCGCCGCCGGGGTCTCCCTCTACGAGGTGGCCCGCCTGCGGGCCGAGGGGCGCGACTCCTGACGCCCTCCCGCCCCGGCTCCGCACCACGGGGCCGGGGTGCGGCCCTCCCGAGTAGGCCGGAACACACCTCAGCCGGTACCATGCGGGAGGACGCGGCTCCCTCCGGGGAGCCCGACGCCCCGCCGGCGTAGCTCAATTGGCAGAGCAGCCGCCTTGTAAGCGGCAGGTTAGGAGTTCAAGTCTCCTCGTCGGCTCACTTTCCCCGCCTCGGTGCGGGTGCGTGGCCGTGCGGGTGGCAGGATGCTGCCACGCGGGGGCCTTTCGGGGGCCGGGGGCCGTCGGTAGGTTGGGCGGCCATGGACACTCCTTCCGCTCCGGGGCCGGTGCGGGCTTCCGGCGTTGCCGCGTGAGCGGCGGCGGGAAGCGCGCGGGCCGCGTGCGCATCAGCGTGGACCTCGACCGGGCCGACTACCGGCTCATGCGGCGTCTCGTCCTGGAGCTGGGAGAGGCGGCCGACCGCCCCGCGCTCACGCACTCCTCCGTGTGGCGGGCGCTGCTGGCGGAGCTGGGGGAGAACGACGTCCTGGCGGAGCGGATCGCGCGGCGCCTGCGGCGCGGGCCCGGCACCCCGAGCGCACCCGGTGACGTCGGGATGTCCGGCGCACCGGGTGTCGATGCCACGCCGGGTGCGCCCGGTGTTGCCGGTGCGGTAGGCACGGCCGACGGCTCCGGCGCGCCTGGGAGAGTCGCCGCCCCCGGTACCCCCGACACCCCCCGCGTGTCCGGGGACCCCGGTACTCCCACCGCTCCCGCCGTCAGCCCCGGGCCAGCCGCCGACCGATGAGCTCCAGCCCGTAGCGCAGCCGGCGGAAGTAGGTGGCCCGGCTCAGGTGGAGGCGGATCGCGAGCCGCTCGTGGCCGCGCACCCCGTCGAGGTAGTAGTGCGCCAGGATCCGGCCCGCCTCGGCCTCCTCCGCCGATCCGCTCACGGACAGGGCCCGGACCTCCTCGCGCAGCCGCGCCCGCAGCTCGGCCGGCGAGGCGGCGCCGCTGAGGGCCAGCAGCGGGCTGTCGCGCAGCCGCTCGGGGGAGTCGATGTGGGTCAGCGCGTGGCGTACCTCGCGGCCGGTCGAGCGCGTGCCGGCCGCCTCCGCGGCGGGGGCCGACAGCCGTTCGGCCCACTCCAGGAACGCGTCCGAGCCGAAGTCCTGGCCGTGGACCTCCGGGCCGCGGCCGCAGCGGTAGACGTCGTCGCGGGTGCCCCCGTGGTGCTGGAACCGCAGCGCGTGCAGCAGCCGCTGGTAGCCGGGGTTGACCGTGGAGACCGACAGGTACAGGCCGAGCCCCATCACCCGGTGCAGGATCGACCGCAGCAGCTGGGCGTGCAGCCCCCGGTCCGGGCAGAAGGCGGCGCCCAGGACCAGGCTGTGCCCGGGGCCCCCGTACCGGGTGAGCAGGCCGTCGGTGTGCTGTTGCAGGAGCGGTTCCACGCTGTCGGCGGTGCGGTCCTCCACGCGCAGCAGGCCGCTGACGCCGACGGGGACCCCCTGCGGGTCGAAGACGAGGTGGAAGCCGCCGGGGTCGGCGTGCATCCACCCCTCCACGAGCCGGTCGGTGCGCCGCGGGTCCAGCCCGCTGTGCCGGGCCCACCCGTTCATGAGCGCGCCGACGGTGTCCGCGTCCCCGGGGGAGGCGGTCCTGACGAGACCGTTCTCGGGGCTGCCGGGGAAGAGGGTCGTCTGGACCGCCTCCTCGTCCGACAGGGCGACGATCCCCTCCAGGATCCGGCCGCGCCGCGGCCCGGGGGGCTCCACCAGGAGCATCCGGCGGCGGTGCGCGGTCGCACGGCCGCGGGCCTCGCGGTGGCCCGCGGGCTGCCGGGTCCGCCGGGCCAGCGCCAGTACCCGGCGGAAGGGCTCCGACAGCACCAGGCCCGCCTCGGTGCCGTGCACCACGCTCAGCTCCGCCAGGGCGGCGAACGCCTCGCCGTCGACGCCGATCGCCTCCTCGTCACCGCTCCACACGCTGGCCAGGCCCTGGAGGGCGTCGGCCCAGGCGCGTCCGGGCGCCTCGCGGTCGAGCCGGGACAGGATCTCGGGCGCCACCCGGACCGCCACCGCGCCCGGGTCCGCGGCCGTCCCCCCGTGCAGCGCGCGGCAGGCGGCCTCGGCGATGAGTGGGTTGCCCGCGGCGAGGTCGGTGACCACGCCCAGGGAGCGCGGGTCGTGTATCTGGGCGCGTTCGGCGATCCCGCGGACCTCCTCGTCGCGCAGCGTGCGGAACGGGAGCACCCGTGCCCCGGACAGCGCCCATCCCGGGCGGGAGAGCAGGGATCGCCGCGACACGACCAGGACCGGACGGCCGCCGGGCGCCCGGTTCCGCAGCGCGCTCAGCGCCGCCAGGCCCGCGGGCCCGTCGGCGCCGTCCGCGACCAGGGGCCGCGAGGTGTCCTCGGCGAGCGCGCTCCGCAGCGCGCCGGCGGCGCCCGGCGCCTCCAGCGCCAGCACGGGCAGCGGGGCCAGGCGCGCCACCAGTGCGGACTTCCCGCAGCCCAGGGGGCCGACGAGGTTGACCAGGGGGTGGCGCTCCAGAGCGCTCAGCAGACCCGCCGGCGTGGTCGGGAGCGGGGGATCGGCGGCCCGGGGGGCGTACATGGGATCTCGCGTTGCTTTCCGTGGGGGCGGTGCGCGGTGAGGGGCCCATTGAAGCAGGGGCCCGCGGCTCCGGGAACCCCCCTGCCGGCCGTGAGAGAAGATGAGACGTTGATGAGACTGCGGGAGGGCGAGTCTCGGTTAGCTTTTCCCCGTGGTTCCGGCGCGTGACCGGGACCGGACTCGGAGAGAGCGCCATGGAGACTCGCACCATGTCCGTGCTCGGCCTGAACGGTGTCGAAGAGGACGTCTACCGCCACTTCCTGCGCAACCCCGGATCACCCGAGGCGACAGCGGACCTCGCCGTCCTGCGGGGCGGGCGGGAGGTGGACGCCGCGGTGGCCCGGTTGCGGGACCTGGGCCTGCTGCACGGCGACGGGACCGGGGTGTGGGCCGCCGACCCCGCCGCCGCGGTCGCGCGGCTGTCGGAGGACCGGCTGGAACACGTGCACTCGACCATCCGCGAGATCGCGGACATCGGGCCGATCATGAGGTCCCTCCAGCAGGACAGCCCGTACCCGCCGCCGCAGCGCACCCCGGTCTCCGGTCCGGGCGGCTCCCTGGCCAGGCTGGAGACCCTGCCCCTGGTGCGGACGCACATCGACCAGCTCGCGTTCACGGCCCGCGCCGAGGTCCTGGCCAGCGAGCCCTACGACGTGCTGTCCCCGGAGAACATCCGGCACGCCCGCCCGCTCGACCTGCGGTGCCTGCGCCGGGGGGTGGCCCTGCGCAACCTCGTCCGCGCCAGCGCGGTCGGGGACGCGGCGACCCTGGAGCACCTGCGGGGGCTGCGCGCGGCCGGCGCGCAGGTGCGGGTGGCCGAACGGCTCTCGGAGCTGATGCTGGTCTACGACCGGCGGACGGCCCTGGTTCCCATGGACCCCCGGGACTCCGGGCGGGGCGCCTTCCGGATCGAGGAGCCGAGCCTGGTGGAGAGCCTCGTCCGCTACTTCGACCGGCTGTGGGACGACGCCCGGGACCTGGGCGAGGTCCTGGGCGAGGAGCCCGGGGCCGCCCCGCCGACCGAGGCGCAGCTGCTGGTCCTGGAGCTGATGTGCACGGTCAGCAAGGACGAGACCGGGGCGCGGCGCGCGGGCATGTCGCTGCGCACCTACCGGCGGCACATCTCCGACCTCCTCAGCCTGCTCCAGGCCAACAACCGGGCCCGGGCCGCGCTGGCGGCCCGGGAGCGCGGCTGGGTCTGACGCCCCGCGCCCCGCTCCCCGGACCCCGGAGCGCGGAGCGCCGGTGCCGCGGAAGGCGGTTCCGCGCTCAGAGCGCTGCCCCCCGCGCCCCCGTCGGCGCCAGCGGGGGCGCCGCCAGGCCGAACTCCCGGCGCAGCGCCGAGCGGGCGGCCAGGAACCCGCTCATGCCGTGCACACCCGGCCCCGGCGGCGTGGCGGCCGAGCACAGGTAGACGCCCGGCAGCGGCGTCCGGTACGGGTTCCACCGGGGGACCGGCCGCAGCAGGCTCTGCCGCAGCGAGATCATGCCGGTGCCGATGTCACCGCCCACGTAGTTGGGGTTGTAGCGGGCGTAGTCGGCCCCCGACATGCCGCGCTCTGCCACGACGGTGTCGCCGAACCCGGGCGCGTACCGCTCGATCGCCGCCCTGACCACCGGCAGCGGGTCCTGGGCCGAGCCCGCGGGCAGGTGGGCGTACGCCCAGACCGGCCGCAGGCCCCCGACCGCGCGCGCGGGGTCCGCGACCGCCGGGTCGACCACGAGGACGAACGGCTCCTCCCCCCGCTCCCCGCGCGCGTTCGCCGTCTCCTGGCGGAAGATCCGCGCGGCGGTGCCCCCCAGGTGCACGGTCCCCGCCCGCCCGACGCCGGGCGCCGCCCAGGGGATCGGCTCCGACACCAGGAAGTCGGCCTTGCCCGCCGCGGGCCCGTACCGGTAGCGGCGCAGCGCACGGAGGTAGCCCGCCGGCAGCCTCCCCGGCGCCAGCCGCGGCAGGGCGGTCGGCGCCGTGTCCAGCAGGACCAGCGGCACTCCGCCGAGCAGGCGCAGGTCGGTGACCTCCTCCCCGGTGACCAGGGTCCCGCCGTGCGCCCGGATGTCGTCGGCCAGCGCCGCGACGATGCTCGGCCCGCCTCCCCGGGGCAGCGGCCACCCGGGTCCGTGGGCGAGCTGGGCCAGCAGCAGGCCGACGGCCGCCCCCGGCAGCGAGGGCAGCGGTCCCACCACGTGGGCGGCGGCACCGGCCAGCAGCGCCGGCGCCTCCTCCCCCCGGAAGAGCGAGTAGCCCGCCCGGCTCCCCATCAGGAGCGTGCGCACCGCGGTGGCCGGGGCCGCCCGCAGCCCCCCTGGCAGGCGCATGTCGGAGAGCAGCAGCTCCACCATGTCCTGCCCGCGGGACAGCAGCGGCTCCATCAGCGCGCGCCAGCGCGGCCCGTCCGGGCCCAGCCCGGCGCAGGTGGCGTCGAGGTCGTGCCACGCCAGGGCGGCCCGGTCCCCGCCCAGGGGGTGGGCGTAGCTCACCTCGGGCCGCAGCATGCGCACGCCCCGCTCGGCGAGGCCGAAGGCGCGGAAGAACGGCGAGGCGACCGCCATGGGGTGCACCGCGGAGCAGATGTCGTGGACCACGCCGGTGCCGAACAGGTCCTCCCCGCGCAGCCCGCCGCCGAGCCGCCCGGCGGCCTCGTACACCACGACGCGCAGCCCGGCGCGGGCCAGGGTGACCGCCGCGGCCAGGCCGTTGGGCCCGCTGCCGACCACGGCGGCGTCGAACTCGCTCACGTGCGGTCCCTCCGAACGGTCATGTCACTGCCACCCGTTGCCCCGCGGCAGGGGCGCGGGCGCGGGTGCGGAGGCGGTCGCTGCCCGGGGTGCGGTGCCTGCGGGGTGCGGGTTCATACCGAGACTCCTGAACTGTGGAAACCGGTGGGTTCTGGTGTACCCGGTGCCTCCCGGGAGGGATCGTGCACCAAGGCCGCGGTGGCCAGGCGGCGGTACAGGCCGTCCTCGCGGAGCAGGTCCTCGTGGCGGCCGACGGCCCTGACCCTGCCCTCCTCCAGGACGACGATGCGGTCGGCCTCGGCAACGGTCGAGATGCGGTGGGCGATGGCGACCACGGCGCAGCGGCCCGCGATGCGCCGCAGGCTGTCGCGCAGCGCCCCCTCGGCCTCCGCGTCCAGGTGGGCGGTGGCCTCGTCGAGCAGGACGATCTCGGGCCGGCGCACCAGCGCGCGGGCCACGGTCAGCCGCTGGCGCTGGCCGCCGGACAGTCCGTTGCCCTGGTCGCCGATGAGCGTGTCCAGCCCGTCGGGCAGGGACGCGACCACCTCGGACAGCCCGGCCAGCTCGACGGCCTCGCGGATGTCGTCGTCGGTGGCGTCCGGCGCCCCGTACGCGATGTTCTCCCGCAGCGTCCCCGCCATCGCCACGCTGTCCTGCTGTACGTAGCCGACCCGGCCGCGGATGTCGGGCGGGGCCATGCCGGCGATGTCGCGGCCGTGCAGCAGCACGCTCCCCCCGCTCGGCCGGTAGAACCGCTCGATGAGCTGGAACACCGTCGTCTTGCCCGCGCCCGAGGGGCCCACCAGGGCGGTGAGGCCGCGGGCCGGGACGGTGAAGGAGACGCCGTCGAGCACGGGGCGGTCCCCGTAGGCGAAGACGATGTCGCGCAGCTCCACGGCCGGGCGCTCGCCGTCGGCCGGTTCCCGCGGGGCCGCCGCCGCGGCCGGCCCGCCGCCCGCGTCCTCCTGCGGGAGCCAGCTCAGCTCGTCCACCCGGTCCAGGGCGGCCCGGCCCTGGAGGTAGGTGCCGATCGACATGAACACCACGACCAGCGGGGACACGAGGTAGAAGAGGTACATGGTGAACGCGGTGAAGGCGGCCGGGTCCACCGCCCCCGTGGTGACGCGCACCATGCCGATGCCGAGCACGGCCGCCAGCGACGCCTGGAGCCCGACGTTCAGGACCGGGGTGAACAGCGCGTTGAGCAGGTTCACCCGGTTGCCCGAGGTGCGGACCCGGTCCGCCAGGCCGGCCAGCCGCTCCTGCTCGGCGTCCTCGGCGCCCGCCCCCTTGACCGTGGGCAGGGCGGTGAGCACGCGCTGGAGGTCGGCGCCGAACGCCCCGGTGTCCTCCCGGTTGGCCAGGGCCGCGCGGCGCAGCGACCGCGCCAGCCCGACGGCGCTGAACGCCGCGACGCCCAGGCAGGCCACGGTGAAGAGCATCAGGCCCGGGTCGGTCCAGGCCATCATGGCCACGCACCCGAGCACGACCAGCCCGTTGAGGATGATCTGCGCGAGGCTCTGGGTCAGGGACACCTTCATCAGGGAGGTGTCCCCGACCAGGCGGGTGTGCACGTCGCCCATCCGCTGCCCGTCCAGGTGGGCCAGGTCGGCGCGCAGCACCCTGCCGGACAGCAGGACCCGCGCGTCGCGGACGATGTTCTCCCCCGCCCGGCCGATGAGCACGCCCTGGAGGGAGGAGAGCGCGGCGTCCGCCAGGAACAGGGACACCAGCAGGACGATGAGGCCCGTGAGCGGACGGCCCAGCCCGGCCGCCTGGATCAGCCCGGCCAGGAGCGCGGGCTGGGCCAGCGTGGTGACCACGCCCGCGGCGCCCACGGCGATCCCCGCCCCGAGCAGGCGCCGCTGCCCCCGGGCCAGCCCGGCGGTGATCCCCCCACCGCGCGGCGCCGTCACCGGGCGCCCCCGCCGTCGGCGGCCGTGTAGCGGGAGATGTGGACCGGGCTGTGCGTCTCGTCGAAGGCGCCGCCCGACCAGTCGCCCCACCGCGAGACCGGGACCAGCCCGGCCTCCTCCGCGTAGCGGTCGACCTCCTCCGGGGTGGTGAGCCGGGTGATCTCCGTGCCCAGGGACACGCTCCCGTTCTCGTGCCACAGGTGAGTGGTGTGCCAGATGCCCCGCTCCGGCATGAGCGTGGAGTAGGTCTGTAGGCCGGTGCCGGGCTCGGGGTAGGGGACGAAGAACGAGGTCCGCTGGAGCCCCTCGTGCAGGGAGGCGACGAGCCCCGGGTTGTGCGTCTCCACGACCAGCGTGCCGCCGGGGGCGAGCCTGCCCGCCGCGCGCCGCACGGCCGCGCGCTGGTCCTCGGGGGTCAGGAGCTGGGAGAGGGTGCCGCAGACGCAGTAGACGAGCCCGTACTCGGTGCCGTCGTCGAAGACGCGGATGTCGGCGTGGGCCGGCCGGACCGGGGCCGCGGAGGCGGCGGATGCCTCCCGGAGCCGGTCGAGCATCTCGGGGGAGGAGTCCACGCCGGTCACCTCGCCGACGAGGGCGGACAGCGGGACCGCGATCCGGCCGGTGCCCACGCCCAGCTCCAGCGTGGCGCCGCCGGGGTGCAGGTCCGCGAGCGCCGCGGCGGTGACCCGGTCGGAGCCGTCCTGGGGGAAGAGGCGGTCGTAGAAGTGGGCGAAGGCCCGTCCGTAGCCGGAGTCCGCCACGGGGGAGCGCCCCGCGGCGCCGGCCGCCTGCTCGGTGTCGGTGGTCATGCGGGCACTCCTTCCACCCCGGGCGCCGGGGTGCGGGACAGGGGCGTGTAGGGGGAGACGAAGAGGACCTCGGGCTCCTCGGAGGTGTCGTATCCGGCGTTGCGGGTCAGGGAGAACTGGAAGCCCTTGGCGGGTGCGCCCCCGGAGGCGGCGATCACGTCGCCCAGGTGGGAGCACAGGAGGCGGTAGGAGGGCAGGGTCCCGGCCGGGCCGAACCCCTTGTCGAGGTGGCGCAGCACCTCGGTCCCGAGGTCGAAGATCGCCTTCTCCGCGCGCCGCTCGGGGTACCAGGCGATCTGCCGCAGGCGGCGCCCGGCGATGACCTCCAGCGGGATCCACTCCGACGTCTCCTCGGCCTCGGAGAGCGTCCGGTAGTAGAACTGGAAGTCGTGCTGGGCCGGGGTGGGGGCGAAGAAGCACCAGTTGGGGAAGAGCGTGGACAGCGGGTCCATCCGCCGCACGCGGTTGAACGACGGGTGCGGGTGCTGGGAGCACATGGTGCCCACCAGCAGGGCGGCCGCCGCCAGGAGGACGACGCCGTCCGCGCCTCCCGGCAGGGGGCGGCGCGCCGTGGTGCGCGGGGTCATCGCTCCTCCGTCCCGACCGCGGCGGGCGCGGTGCTCTCGTCCAGGAAGTCCAGCAGGAGTCCCACCGCCCGGGCGGCGTGGTAGGGGTCGGTCAGCAGGTCGTCGTGGTCGCTGCCGGGGATGACGGCGCAGCGGACGGTCCGGTCGGCGGAGTGCGCGGCGGCGAGTTCGCGGTGCAGCTCCAGGTGGTCGGGGTCGCGGTCCACGGTGTGCTGGGCGGACAGCACCAGCGCGTGCGCGTCCAGGGGCTCCAGCGGGCCGGCGAAGTCGCCGAAGTCCCGCTCCACCGCGTCCCACTCCCGGACCGCGGCCCTCCACACGCGGGCGTCGACCGTCTCGGTCAGGGCGCGGGCCCGGACCTGGTCGGGCAGGCTGCGCACCCAGGAGGGGGTGCTCATGAGCGTGCCCATCCCCAGCCGCAGGCTGACCGCCACCGTGCGCAGCGCCCCGCCGACCCGGGCGGCGCTCTCCGCCTGCTGGTCCGACCGGTGCAGCTGGTCGGGGTGCGAGCTGTCGAGGTAGACGACGCCGTGCACGCGGTCGCCGAGGGCGGCGGCGGCCCGGCGCGAGATCTCGCCGCCCAGCGAGTGCCCGGCCAGGACCACCCGGCGCCCCTCGGGCACCGCCCCGGCGACGAGGTCCACCAGGTCGTCGACGGACTCGTCGAGGCTGTACGGGCCGGTCGCCCCCCGCCGGCTGGGGCCGTAGCCGGCCCGGCTGGGGACGAGCCACTGGAGGCCGCGCCCGTTGAGGGCCCGGGTGTACCAGCTGAAGTGCAGGGGGATCGCGCCGAGGCCGTGCACGAAGACCACGACCGGGTCGGTCCGGTCGGCCGAGGCCGTCCCGTGGTAGGCGAGGGTGTTGCCGTGCCTGGTGGTGACCCGGCCGCCCGGCTCCGGGTGCTCCAGCACGGTGGCCCGCCGGTGGGCGGCCACCGCGGCGGAGGCGGCGGCGGTCCCCAGCGCCAGCAGGCCCGCCACCGCGGGGAGGCGGTCGTCGCGGTCGGCCGTGGCGGGCAGGCCGCGCGGGGCGCTGGTGTACATGACCATCGGGTACATGGCGGTGAAGGCGGGCAGGAACCGGCCCAGGCCCATGACGACCCCGTTGGCCACGTGGAAGAGGAAGACGGAGCCGAGCACCGGGCGGACCAGCGCGCCCCCCTTGGCGTAGAGCACCGGGAAGCCGCACTCCAGGGCCAGCACGCCGTGCGCCAGCAGGCGCGAGGCCCGCGGGAACCGGCGGGTGAGCTTCCAGACGCCCTCGTGGCCGTAGGTGCGGGTGCGCATCACCCCGGACAGGGCGTCGCCGGTCCGCCAGTCGCGCCCGAGGAGCTTGACCCAGCCGGAGAACAGGTACGAGAGCGTGCACTGCGCGGCCACGTACCACATCAGCGCGTCCTTGACCGCGGGCGAGGATGAGATCCGGGCCAGGCCGGTCGCGGTCTGCACCACGATCGCCGCCTGGTCCGACCCGTCGGTGCCGTAGCGCAGCGAGGGGTAGAGCAGGGTTCCGCTCACCCCGAGGAAGAGGGTGCCCGCCCCGCGCCAGCGTCCGCGGCCGGGCAGCAGCAGCGCCGTGCCGACCGCCACGCGGGCCGCGTGCAGGGCGGTGGTGGTGCGCTTGTCGGAGGCGAGGTCCAGCACGGCCCGCAGGGCGGGGCCGTAGCCGGCGTACCCGTCGCGGGAGATGGCCCATTCGTTCAGCCGGGAGGGGCCGTGGCGGTGCTGGTCGACCAGGTACTCCGCGCTGGAGGCCAGGGAGGTGAGGGCGGAGATCCGCTCCGAGGCCCCCAGGGCCTGGTCGCGGGTGAGGGGGACGGGGCCCAGGAGCGCGGACAGGGCGCGGCCCGCGAGCCTGCGGACTCGCCGGGTTCTGCCGGAGGCGGGCATGGGGGACCTTCCTGTGGGGGGAGGAGGGAGGGGGAGGGGCGGCCGCGGTCCGGGGCGTCCGGACGCCCCGGACCGCGGCCCCGACCGCTAGGCGTGGGGCAGGGTCGGGTGGGTGCTGTTGAGCCCGGCGTTGAACGCGTAGATCAGGGCGTAGCCGATGGCGACTCCCGCGGCCACGCCGGGGGTCGCCGTGACGGGGGCCTGCCCGGACACGGACCGGCCGTGCGGGTCGCGGATGTCGATGTCGGCCATCGAACCCGGGCGCGACAGGAAGGAAACGTCGTTCACTGCGCCTCCTGCGTTTCTAGGCGTGGGGGAGGGTGGGGTGGGTGCTGTTGGCGAGGGCGTAGCCCAGGGCCACGCCGGCCGCCAGGCCCGCGGTGACGGCGAGCGGGGTCGCCGTGACGGGGGCCGAGCCGAGGCGGACGCTGCCGCCGTCGGTCTCGGTCAGGGCGCCGGAGCCGACGAGGGAGGCGGGGGGAGTCAGGGGGTTCACTGCGTCTCCTGTGTTTCTAGGCGTGGGGGAGGGTGGGGTGGGTGCCGCCGCCCAGGGCGTTGGCGAGGGCGCCGGCGGCGTAGGCGACGACGATCGCCCCGGCCGCCCCCACCACGACGGGGGTCGCCGTGACGGGGAGGCCGGACTCGAACACCTGCCCTTCGGCGTCCTCTTCCAGGGCACCGGGGACGATGTCCCAGTGCGGTCGGACCTGTGTCCGCATGCTCGCTCCTCACGACCGCGCTGCCGCGGTCCGATGTGGTTCCGGGACGGGCCCGGACGGGGGAGGCCCTCACGGAGGGGATCCGCGGGGGCCGTTCCCACGATCGCAACGCACGGTGCCGAAGTGAAGGCGGATCGTCGGCACGAGGCTGCCGCGCGCGGTGCAGCATGATGCAAGGGGGGAGCGCGGTCCCGCGCGGGCCCCGGTGCTCCGCAGGTCCGGCGGGCGGCGGGAATCGGTGGTGCGCCGGGGGCGTTGTCCACCCACATGACCGAGCCGTGGCTGGACCGCAAGACCATCGACCACCTCCTCGACGACACCGCGACCTGGGCGGTCGTCGGCCTGTCGAACGACACCGGCCGTACCGCGTACGGCATCGCCCGGCTGCTCCAGGAGAAGGGCAAGAGGATCGTCCCGATCCACCCCGGCGCCGCCGCCGCGGGCGAGGAGGTCCTGGGCGAGAAGGCCTACGCGACGCTCGCCGAGGCGTCCGCCGCCGTCGGCCCCATCGACGTCGTGGACGTCTTCCGCCGCTCCGAGGCGGCCGGGGAGTTCGCGGACCAGGCCGTCGCGATCGGCGCCCGCGGGGTGTGGTTCCAGCTCGGGGTGGTGGACGAGGAGGCGTTCCGGCGCACCGAGCGGGCCGGGGTGCCGATGGTGATGGACACCTGCCCCGCCATCCAGTGGGGGCGGCGCGGCGCCTGAGCGGCCGGGCCCGGCCGCCCCGGCCCCGGGGCGGCCGCTACAGCGGCCAGTGCCGCAGCGACGTGTCGACGAGCGCCTGGAGTTCGTCGTGGCCCACCCCGTCGGCGGCCTGGACGGCGATGCCGAACCCCAGCGTCACGACGTACCGGGCCAGCCGCCGCGGGTCGGTGCCGGGCGGGAGGTCGCCCTCATCGGCGGCCCGGCGGAAGCGCTCCTCCAGGTGCAGCCCCGACGTCCTGCGCCAGTCGGCGAGCAGGTCGTGCGGGGTCCGGTTCCCCGCGCCCGACGCCAGCGCGCCCTGCACGACCAGGCAGCCCGGCGGTCCGGCGAGGGTGGTGGCGCGCACCGCGCCGCGCAGGAACGCCTCGGCGGCCCCGCGCGCGGTCGGCTCCCGCAGGGCGCGCGCCGTGTAGGAGGCGGGACCCTCGGTGTAGCGCTCCAGCGCCTTGCGGAAGAGCTGTTCCTTGTTGCCGAAGGCCGCGTACATGCTGGTCTTGGTGATCCCCATGGCACCGGTGAGGTCGGTCAGGCTCGACCCCTCGTAGCCCTGTTCCCAGAACACCCGCATCGCGCGTTCCAGGGCCTCGTCGATGTCGAATTCCCTGGGCCGACCCACGACAGTACTCCGGGAACCGCTCATGCCCCGATCCTACGCCCCGGTACGGAACCGCCGCCGGGCCGCGGGGCCGGGGCGCGGGCGGTGTCCCGGCCCCGCGGGGGAGGGGCGCCGGGGTCACCGGACGACGTCGAAGACCTGCTTCTGGACACCGTTGGAGTACGCCTCGTGCTCCACGAGCCGCAGGGCGGTGAGGTCCTTGTCGGTGTCGCTGAACAGCCTCGCGCCCGCGCCCAGGAGCAGCGGGAAGACGAGCAGGTGGTAGCGGTCCACCAGGCCCGCGTCGGCCAGGCCCCGGGCCAGGGTGGCGCTGCCGTTGACGATGATCGGCCCGCCGTCGGTCTCCTTGAGGGCGGCCACGTCGTCCAGCGAGCGCAGCAGCGTGGCGGGCCAGCGCCCGTCCTGCTCGGCCAGGGTGGTGGAGACCACGTAGCGCGGCATCGCGTTGTAGCCCGCGAACTCCTCGGTCATCGAGGGCCACACCGGCGCGAACGCCTCGTAGCTGCGGCGGCCGAGCAGCAGCGCGGTCGCCTCGTCCTGCTCGCGGGCCTTGATCTCGTAGGCGGCCGGGTCGAACTCGACGGCCGTGAAGGTCCAGCCGGTGTTGCGGTACCCGGGCTCGCCGCCCGGGGCCTCCATGACGCCGTCGAGGGAGATGAAGGCGGTGACGATCAGAGTGCGCATGATGTGTGTTCCCCGTTTCCGCTCGCACTGACACCTTCTCGTCGAACGGGGCCCGGCGCGATCGACACCGCGCCGGGACCTTTTCCGGGATTTCCCCCGCCGGGCGGGCCGGCCCCCGCCCGGCCCGCTCAGGCGGGGTGCGGCGCGGGCGCCGGGAGGCGCGCGGTGAGCAGGGAGATGCCGTAGGCGCAGCCCGCCGCGGCCAGGGCCGCCGGGACGAGGCCGATCGGCCCGCCCAGGAAGGACTCGCCCATGAAGGCGATGGCGACGACGGAGGCCGCGACCGGGTTGGCCACCGTCGTCACGCCCAGCGGTGAGCCGAGTTCCATGCCCTGGTAGGCGGCCTGGGCGAGCAGCACCCCCAGCACGGCGATGACGCCGGTGCCCGCCGTCGCCGGGTGGGCGAGCGCGGCGGCGCCGTCGGTGCCGACGAGGGTCACGGCGGTCTTGGCCAGCGCGGAGGAGACGCCGAAGGCGACGCCCGCCACGGCGGCGAGCAGGTGGCTGCGCCAGGTGGGCGGGCAGCGGCCCGCCGCCCAGGCGCCGGCGGCGAGCAGGACCAGGGTGCCCAGGGTGACGGCGTACCCGTCGGCGGTGGTGAGGGGGTCGCTGCGCCCGTCCGTCACGGACAGGCCCAGCAGGACCGCCACCGAGGCCACGACCAGCACGGCCCCCCGGGTCTGGCGGCGGCTCAGGCGCTGCCCGCCGAGCCGGGTCGCCCAGGGGATCGCGAAGACCAGGGCGAGGACGCCCAGCGGCTGGACCACGGTGAGCGGGGCGAAGGCCAGGGCCGCCACCTGGAAGCCGGCCCTGCCCCCGTTGAGCACGATCGAGGTCCACCACAGGGGGCGCGCCAGCAGGGCGGCGAGGGACCCGCGCTCCACCAGGGGCTCGGGGACCAGGACCGCCAGCCGCCACTGGGACACCGCGGCCCCCGCGTAGGCGACACAGGACAGGGTGCCCATCAGGGCGCCGAGCCAGACGAAGGGGTCCATGTCAGCGATCCTCGCCCGGGCTCGGGGGCGGTGTCGTCATGCCCGGGGATGATCCCGCGTGACCGGGGCGCGACCGTGCGTGTCCGCGGTGCCGCGGTGTCCTGCCGGGGCGGTGGCCGGACCCGCGGAGGTGCGGGTGGCGGGCGGGGGGCAAGGGGCTCCTCGGTGATCCGGGTGCGGGCGGTCCCGGCGGACCCGGGGGAGCCGCCGTACCGGCCGGGGGAGGCTCTGTCGGTGCGGTGTTCGGTGCCGGGGGGCCGGTGCCGGCGGTCCGCCCGCGTGCGGGCCGCGGGACCCCCGGGCCGGACACCTGAACGGCCCGGGGGCCGCGGTCGGACGGGCGCCGGGTTCACGGGCGCCCCCCGCGGAGCCCGGCGCCGTACGGTCCGGGTTCCACATGCCTCCAACGGTCGGCGGGCCCTGCCGGGTTCCCCGTCCGGGACACCGGTTCCGCCGGGCCCGTGCCCGCGCACCCGCGCACCGGGTTCCGCGCCGGGCGCGGCCGGTCCCCGCCCCGGCGGCCGGGCCGTGTCCGCGCGCGGGGGCACCGCGGTCCCGGGACCGCGGTGCCCCCGCCGGGGTCGGTTAGGATGCCCGGCATGCCTTCGACCGCACCCGCCGGAACCCGCCGATGAACACCGCCTCGATCGTCTCCTGGGTGCTCTTCGTCGCCGTCTTCGCGCTGACCCGGGCCCTCACCAGGCAACCGTACGCCGACCTGTTCGGCGGCCCCGGCCTCGCCGCGACGCTCGCCTCCTTCGGCACCGCCGCCGCCCTGGGCCTGCTGGTGCTGCTCGCGGTCCAGCGGTTCGCCGGGCGCCCGCCCCGGGAGTGAACGGGGCGCCCCAGCCCCCGTTCACTCCCGGGGCGGGGGGCGGTGTGTCGCATTCCGTCCCCTCCGCGCGTGAGCGGGTGCGTCCGGGCGGGGGTGCCTGCGACGCCCGGGCCGAGGGCGCCGCGGCGGTGGGAGGGCGCACGTGGCGGGCGTCCGGCCACACCCCGTGCGGACGCCTTCACCGGGCGCTCGGCAGGTGGGCGAAAAGCCGCAGCCCCAGGGGTTGTGGATCTTTCCGGCGCCGCGGGACCGTAGACTCCTGCGGGTGAGCAGAACGAGTCCGGGGCGGCGCCGGACGGCGCGTGGCGATCGCGATCGGCGGCGGGAGGAGATCCCGCGTACCGCGATGGAGGTCTTCGCGGCGCGTGGTTCCGACAGGGCGTTCCCCGCCGAGGCCCCCGACCGCGTCGGGCCCGCCCGGGCGGGTGTCCTCCGCCGCCTCCCGTCCGGGGCCGACCCGCTCACCGGCGTCCCGGACCCGCGCGACGCCCCCGGCCCCGCCCCCGGCCGCCCGGTCGGCGTCGAGCCGTTCGCCGGGGAGGGGGAGCCGTGAAGGAGGCGGTCGAGCGGCTGTACGCGGTGTTCGCGCGCCACCGCCTGTCGGCGCGGATCAACGGCTGTCCGCACTGCGTCACGGACGAGGACCAGCGCATGCTCCGCGGCTCGCCCCTGCGCGAGCTGGGCGAGGGCGACCTGCGCCGGTTCGTCGCCAAGGCCCTCACCACCTGGGGCGGAGTGGACGACCTGCGGCACTTCCTGCCGCGCATCCTCGACCTCGCGCTGCCCGGCGACGGGTTCATCGACATCGACACGGTGGCCGCCAAGCTGGACCTGGCCCGCTGGGGGGAGTGGCCCGCCGACGAGCGCGCCGCCGTCCGGGCCTGCTTCGCCGCCCTGTGGCTGCGCACCCTGGACCGCGAACCCGAGGAACGGCCCGCCGTGCTGCTCCTGGACACGCTGGCCACCGCCTTCGACGACCTGGCGCCGTTCCTGGACACCTGGACCGAGCGGCTGCGGAACTGGGGCTCCCACCCCCGCGCGCTGCGCCAGTTCGCGGACACGGCGGGCACGGTGGTGGCCACCTCGCCCACCGTGCGCCACCCCCAGGTGGTGATGTGGCTGCTGGACCTGATCCCCCTGCTGGAGACCCTGTTCAAGGAGTTGGAGGACGCGGACACCGGTCTGGCCGAGTCCGTCCTGGACACCCACGACCAGCTCGTCCTGCTGCGCGCCGCCGTCGCCCGCTGACGGGCTCCGCCCGGGTGCGGGCGGGGCGGGCGGTGTCCGCGCGGGACGCGGCCGGGCCCTTGCGCATCGCCCCCCCGGACACGCGGAGGGCGGCGGACCGCGTGGTCCGCCGCCCTTCGCCTCCGCCCGTCAGCCGTCCCGGTGCGCGGGCTCCACCACCGTGTCCGGCCCCGGGTACACGAGCCGCTCCGATCCGTCGGGGAAGCGCACCAGGTAGGGCGGGCCGTCCCCGGCCCCGCGCACCTCGACGATCTCGCCGACGTGCCCGCCCCCTTCACCGGTGACCCCGTGCGTGTGGATGCGGTCCCCGACGCTCGCGTGCATGATCCCCCCGTTCCGGCCGGGCCCCCGCCCGGCCCGTTCCGGGGTCTACCCGGCGCCCCCGCCCCCCGAACCGTGGCCCCGCCCGGAACCCCTACGCACAAAGGGGTAGCGGGGGGCTGACGAAGCTCCGATGCGGCGCGGGGGCGTCCGGCCGCACGCTGGGCGGGACGGACGAGACGAGGAGGTGCCGCGTGCTGGCGGTACGGGAGCTGACCAAGCGCTACGGGGACAGGACGGTGGTGGACGGGCTCACCTTCACGGTGGAGCCCGGCCGGGTCACCGGTTTCCTCGGGCCCAACGGGGCGGGCAAGACGACCACGATGCGGGTGCTGCTGGGGCTGGCCGCGGCCACCTCCGGGGAGGCGCTGGTGGACGGCCGCGCCTACCGCGACCTGCCCCGGCCCGCGCTGCGGGTGGGGGCGGTGCTGCCCTCGGGGCCCGCCCACCCCGGGCGCTCGGCCCGGGCCCACCTGCGGGCCAAGGCCGCGAGCGTGGGCGTCCCCCGCGACCGCGTGGAGGAGGTGCTGGAGCAGGCCGGGCTGGCCGGGGCCGCGGGCCGCCGGGTGGGCGGGTACTCGCTGGGCATGCGGCAGCGGCTCGGCGTGGCCGATGCGCTGCTGGGCGACCCCGGGGTGCTGCTGTTCGACGAGCCCGTCAACGGGCTGGACCTGGACGGGGTGCGGTGGATGCGCGGGCTCATGCGGCGGATGGCCGGGGAGGGGCGCACCGTCTTCGTCTCCAGCCACCTGATGAGCGAGATGGAGGCGGTCGCCGACCACCTGGTGGTCGTAGGCCGGGGTCGGCTGATCACCGACGCCCCGCTGTCCGAGGTCATCGGCGCCTGGTCGCGCACCCACGTGGAGGTGCGCACCCCCGACACCGGGTCGCTGGGGGAGTGCCTGGCGGCCCTGGGACCGCGGGTGCGGGTGGAGGCCGGCGCCGGCCTGCTGCGGGTGTTCGGCCCGTCGGCCGCCGAGGTCGGGGACCTGGCGCACGGTGCCGGGGTCCGCGTCCACGGGCTCCTGACCAGGGAGGCGTCCCTGGAACAGGCGTACCTGGAACTCACCGGCGGGGCCGTCGAGTTCGCGTCCGCGGAGGGTGCGCGATGACCGGCGACCGTACGACCGGGACCCCGCCCCGCTTCCCGGTGGAGCTGGGCCGGGAGACCGCGGCGGAGTGGATCCGCCTGACCTCGCTGCGCTCCACCTGGTGGGTGGTGGCGGCGGCGCTGTGCGGCATGGCCGTGTTCGCCGCGCTCATGGGAGGCGCCGAGCTGGCGCGGATCGCCGAGAACCCCGACGAGGCGGACTCCCTGGCCTACGCCCGGCTGCTCTCCCAGGGGCACTTCTACCTGGTGCAGTTCACGGTGCTGACCCTGGCCGGGCTCGCCGCCACCGGCGAGTTCGGGGACCGGGGCGTCACGGGGACCCTGCTGGCCCGGCCGGACCGGGGGCTGGTGCTGACCGCCCGCACGCTGGTGGTCGCGGGCGTGGCCGGGGCGCTCGGCGTCCTGGCCACCGCGGTCGGCGCGGCGGTCCTGGCCGGGTTCGTGGGCGGGCACGCCTCCCCGGACCTGCCCGCCCTCGCCGGTACCGCGCTGGGCGCGGGGCTGTGCATGGCGCTCTTCGCCGTCCTGTTCACGGGCGCGGGGACGGCGCTGCGCAGCGCCCCCGGCACGTTCGTGCTCGGGTTCCTGCTGCTCCTGGGTCTGCCGATGGTGCTCCAGCTGTCCGGGAACCCGGTGCTGGACGACCTGGCGGCGCTGGCCCCGGGCACCGCCGGGATCGAGTTCTACGCGGGCGGCGACGTGGGCTTCTACACGGCGCCCCACGACGGCCCCGTCAACGTCGTCGTGGTGGCGGGGTGGGCGGTCGCCGCCCAGATCGTCGCCCGCGCGGAGCTGCGCGTCCGCGACGTGTGACCCGCCCGCACCGGCCGCGGACCCCTCCCGGGGGTCCGCGGCCGCACGCGTGTCAGTGCCGGGTCACCTCGGTGACCCCGGGCGCCGGGTCCGGCAGCGGTGACGCCCCGCCGCGCAGGTGGTGGTCGAAGAACGCCGCCAGGTGCGCCCGCTGGGCGCCGACCGACTCCTGCGGGTCCACGCTCCCCACCCCGCCCTCCACCGCGTTGCGCCAGGCCGCCGAGGAGGGGGCCAGGGCCGCGTCCACCTGCGGGGCGATCCACTGCTGGTCGGTGAAGGACATGTGCTCCCCGTCGGGGATGTACACCTCCAGGACCGGCCCGGCGGACGCCTCGACGAACATCGCCCAGTCCGGGGAGTGGTCGGAGTGGTGCGGCAGCCCCCGGCTCCCGCTGACCCCGGCCCCCATCAGCGCGAAGGGGCGGTCCGCGCCCGCCAGGGTGGCGTCGGACCACACCTCGTCGCCCACGTGGTAGGCCATGCTGCCGTCCAGGTTCGCCCCGGCGTCGACCCGGTCGTCCACGAGCATCGTCTCGGCCGTGGTCACCCCGCCGAAGGACTGGCCGAACATGCCGACGCGCTCCGTGTCCAGGGCCTGGGCCAGTCCGGGCGGCAGCGGGCGGCCGGAGTCGTCCTCGGTGTCCCCGGCGGCGAACCCGTCCAGCCGGTCCAGCACGAACCGGGTGTCGTCCAGGCGCACCCGCGCCGCCAGCCGCCGGTTCCCGGTGTCGTTGGCGGGCATCGCCGTGCGCAGCAGGCGGCCGTCGGGCAGGTCCACGACGGGCGCCTCGTAGGGGTGGTCCATGGCGACCACGGCGTACCCCCGGGAGGCCAGGTCCTCGCACAGGGCGGTGTACTGGGCCCGGGACATGCGCATCCCGGGGGAGAAGAGGACCACCGGAAGGTCCTCGTCCGCGGCGGCGGCGTCGAGCCGGGAGGAGGTCGGGGTCCCCGCGGTGTCCACGGTGTCGCGTGCGATGCCGTACTGCTCCAGGTCCCGTTGGAGGGACAGGGCGAGTGATTCCGGGACGTACGGCGCGGTCTCGCCGTCCCCCTCCGCCGGGTACCAGACGTCGAGCACCACGTCGCGGTCCTCGGCGGCCGGGACCCAGGGGTGCCCGCGGCCGGCGTCGACCAGGTGCAGCGTGGTGCGGCCGGTGGCGTGCGGGCCGGTGGGCGGCGGGGGCGCGAGGGCGAACGGCTCGGGGCCGGTCACGGCGGACAGGGCGGTCGGTGCGGACAGGGAGGCCGCCAGGACCAGCGCTGCGCACAGCAGGGCGCGGGTCCGGACGGCGCGGGGTGTCGTTGATCGTGCCATGCCCGCATGCTCCGCCGCGGGCCGGTCCGGGCACATCGTCCGGACGGCGGCGGCCTCCTACGCACAAAGGGGTAGGGGTCCTCCCCGGGGAGGTGCCGGGGGCGGGTCCCGCCCGGCGTCAGAGCAGCCCGGCCTCGTAGGCCAGGATCGCGGCCCGCACCCGGTTGTCCACACCGAGCCGGGTCAGGATCGACCCCACGTGCACCTTGACGGTCCCGGCCGCGATGCCCAGCCGGCGGGCGATCTCGTCGTTGGGGCAGCCCTCGCCGACCAGCGCCAGCACCTGCCGTTCGCGCGCGGTGAGCCGGTCCACCAGCGCTCGGGCGCGGGTGGCGCGGGAACGGCGCGGAGAGGAGCCGTCGAGGAGGCCGACCACCCGGCGCGCCACCTCGGGGGACAGGTAGGCGCCGCCGTCCGCGACCGCCCGCAGCCCGGCCACCAGTTGGTGCGGGTCGCCGGTCTTGAGCACGAACCCGTCGGCGCCGCCGGCCAGCGCCCGCTCGATGTAGGCGTCCTCGCCGAAGGTCGTCAGCACGACCACCGCCGTGCCGGGGTACGCGGAGGAGATGGCCTCCACCGCGTCCAGGCCGTTCATCCGCGGCATGCGCACGTCCATGAGCACGAGGTCGGGCCGGTGCTCGGCGGTCAGGGCCACCGCCTCGGCGCCGTCGGCCGCCTCGCCCACCACCGCGAACCCGGGGGCGGCGGACAGGATGGCGCGCAGTCCCGCGCGCATCATCGCCTCGTCGTCGGCCAGCAGCACGCGCAGCGCCCCGGCGCCCTTCCCGGTCTCCACGCGCACACCCTACTGGTCGGCCGCGGCCTCCCGGTCGATCATCTCCCTGGACACCAGGACCCCGTCGGCGAAGCACAGCCGGTACACCGGGGGCAGCCCGTTCTCGTGCCGCACCAGCTGGTACCGGCAGTCGGCGCCGGGCGGGGCCGGGGGCGCGCCGTCCACGGACCGCTCGGGGTAGGCGTACCGGGGCAGCAGCGCCTCGACCTGCGCGCGGGTGTCGCCCACCTGCATCCGCCCGTAGTCCCGGGGCGGCAGCACCGAGTTGCTCCCGGTCCACCACAGCAGGGCGAACCCGGCCGCCGCGGCGGGCAGGGCGATGGCGACCGGGACCGCGATCGCGAGGAGCACGCTCCGGCGGCTCCCGGCGCGCGCCGCCTCCCGGGCCAGGCGGGTGCGGGAGGGCGCGGGGTCCGGGTCCCCGGCCTCTCCGTCGGGGACCCGGGCGCGGACCGCGAACCCGGGGCCGGGGCGCGGCCCGGCGTCGAGGCTTCCGCCCAGGGCGGCCACCTCCGCGCGGAGCGCGGCCAGCCCGGTCCCGTCGTCGCGCCCGGGCACCGCGGGGGTGTCGGCCCCGGTGTCGGCCACCTCCACCCGGGTCGGCCCGCCGTCCCGCACGACCCGCACGACCACGTCGGCGCCGGGGGCGTACCGGGCGGCGTTGGTGAGGGCCTCGCGGACCACCCGCCCCACCGCCCGGCCGCCGGGTGTGCGCGGATCGGGGTCGGGGCCCTCGCGCAGCAGCCGCACGCGCATGCCCGCGTCGACCGCCTCGGAGACCAGCTCGGGCACCGTGCCCGCCTCCTCTCCGCCCGGCCCGTCGCGGAGCACGCCGATGACCTCGCGCAACCGCAGCGTGGTGGCGTGCGCGGCCTCGCGCACCCCGGCGGCCGACGCCGCGCGCTCGGGGGAGTCCTGCGAGGACATCTCCAGGGCGGCGGCGCGTACCGCCAGCAGCGCCAGGTCGTGGCCGAGGGAGTCGTGGATGCGGGCGGCGATCCGGGCGCGCTCCCGCAGCCGGGCGCGGTCGGCCTCGGCGGCCCGGGTGCGCTCCATGTGCTCGGCGACCTCCCAGCCGCCGTGGTTGAAGCGGCTGCGCCACATCAGGTGGCGGCCCAGCAGCCAGGGGCACACGAGCGCGGCGACCGGGCCGAGCGCCCCGCCGAGTGCGTCGACCAGGCCGGACAGCAGGTCGCGGGTGCCGGACCAGGCCATCAGGGTGGAGCCGGTGTACAGGGCCAGGACGACCAGGGCGGCCGTCACCGCCATGGAGGCGATCGGCCCGGCCCGGCCCGAGCGCCGCCCGGCCAGCAGCGCCAGGGCGGCCAGGGACACGAACGGGGTGAGGAGCAGGGTCTGTGTCAGGAAGAGGCCCGCGGCGGCCGTCTCCGCGACGGCGACCGCCAGGGTGATCGCGACCGCGGTGTCGGGGCGGCTCCGGGACAGGCCCACGGCCGCGGCCAGGGCCAGGACGGAGAGCAGGGCGCCCGCCTCCCACCAGGGCAGGCTTGCGCGGTAGCCGGAGAGCTCGAAGACGGTGAGGCCGCCGAGGGCGGCCCACAGCCCCAGGTCGGCCCCGAACCGGCGTGTGGCGGGGCGGTCCGCGGACGTGCTCATGGGTCCGACCCTAGGCGCCCGCTCCGCGCGGGAGGGAGGCCTCCTCCAGGAGGCGGCGGGTGAGGGCGACACGGTCGGGGGCGGCGGTCGCCGTCGCCGCCGAGAACCCCGCCGTCATCGCCCTGGCCTTCGCCCGGCCCGCCGGGGTGTTCGGCGAGTCCGCCCTGCGCGACGGGGCCGAACGGGCCGACGGCGTCGCCGCCCCGCCGCGGTGGGCCCCGGGACCCCGCGCGGGGGCGCCCGCCCGGTGGCGCCGGCGTCCCGGCCTCCCGCTCCGTTGTTCGCGGGCGGTAGTCTGCGCCCGCACCCACCACCTCCAGGAGCGCGCCATGCCCGTCCCGGCCGACCACCTGCCCCACCCCGAGGACCTCTGGGCCTTCGCCGCGTCCGGAGCCGCCGTCGCCGCCGGCATGGGCGACTTCTGGCCCGAGCTCCGGCGCATCGCCCCGGACGGGTCGCTCTTCCTGGAGGACGGGGGCGGCAACTGGTCCCGGCTGGTCCGGGTGGAGGGCGGCCGTTTCCTGCTGGTCGGCTGGGACCGGGCGGGCGACACCACCAACCCGTTCCGCCACCCCACCGCCCTGTTCGCCCAGGCCCCGGCCTGGCTGCCCTGGGAGTGGATCGAGGGCGCCGAGGAGCGCGGCGCCCTCGGGTTCGCCTACTGGTGGGACGGGCGGGAGTGGTCGCGCTCCTCCTACCCCGCGGGGGTGGAGGAGGACGGCGCCGGCTACCACGCGCACGCGTTCTCCGACGCGGAGAGCACCGCCGGCACGATCAGCGACCTCCTGGAGGAGGGTCGCCTCGCGGAGCTGGAGGAGTGGGAGGAGGCGGAGCAGGAGGACTTCGACGCCTTCCGGGCCCGTGTCGCGGGGTTCGCGGAGGCGGTCGGCCGCCGCTCCGTCGCGGAGGCGGACCTGCGCTTCCTGGAGGAGGCCGCCTGCGACACCGGGGCCGCGGCGGACGTGCTGCGCCGCGCCGGGCTCCTGGCGGGGACCTCGCCCGACGCCGTCCCCGTCCCCGCCGGGACGGAGGTCCCGGCCGACCGCGTGCGCCCGCGCACGCTCTCCGGTCAGGAGTGGTGCCTGCTCGTCGAACCGGTGATGCGGGCGGGCGCCGAGCTGGAGCGCCCCGCGCCGCCGGAGACCGCGCCCCTGCGCGAGCTGTCCGCCGCCCTGCGCGGCCTGGCCGCCGAGCACGGCGGCGCGGTCGCCTACACGGTGTCGGTGGGGGAGATGTCGGCCTCGCCCTCCCTGACCGCCGCCGACGGCTCCCGGGTGGACGGGTCCCCGGGCCTGCCGGTCTTCGAGCTGCGCCGGGCCGAGGGCCACCCCGAGCGCGGGCGCTGGTTCTTCCTGCGCGTGCGCGCCACCCCGGAGGCGGTCGAGGTGGACCGGGCCTACGACCACTGGCCCGCGTGGGCGGGGCAGGACTTCGCGATCGGCGGCGGGGCGCCCGTCGGCGACCTCGCCGCCGAGATGGACCGCCGGGACCCGCGCTGGCGGCCCGACTGGGTGTGGCTGCTGGACGAGCGGATCCCGTTCGACCCGCCCGCCGACCCGTTCACCCCGCCGGGGGGCTGACGGGGCGCCCGGCCCCCGGCGGCGCCGGCCGTGCGGTGCCCGTCCGGTTCGGACCGCCCTCCCCGCGGCCGGTGCCGGCGCGGCGCCTTCGCGCGGGAGGAGGCCTGGCGAGGAGGTCCACGCCCCGGGGCGGCAGGGCGTCGGCCTCCTCCGGGGCGGGTGCCCCGCGCGGGTCCCGTCAGCGCGGGAGGAGGCCGGTGACGAGGACGTCCACGACCCCGGGCAGCAGGGCGTCGGCCTCCTCCGGCGCGGCGCCGGAGTTCAGGGTGGCGAACCCCTGGAGGGCGGACGCCACCGTGAGCGCGACCACCCCGGGGTCCCCCGGGACGATCTCCCCGGTCCGCTGCCCCTCGGTGATGATGCCCATCACGCTGTCCAGCAGGCGGCCGACCAGCTCGGTCAGCTCCCGGGGCGCGTCGGGGGCGTGCTTGCGCGCGTACATGAGGTCGAGCAGCGCGGCGTTGCCCAGGGCGAACGAGACGTACACGCGGGCCATGGCGTGCAGGCCCTCGCGGAAGTCGCCCGGCGTGGCCGCGGCAGCGGCCATCCGGCCCGTGAGACGCTCGAAGCCGGTGAGGGCGAGCGCGTCGAGCAGGGCCGTCTTGTCCCGGAAGTGGCGGCTGGGCGCGGCGTGGCTCACCCCGGCCTCCCGCGCCAGTTCACGCAGGGACAGGGCGGCGGGACCCCGCTCCGCCAAAGTGCGTTCGGCACTCGCGAGCAGGACGGCGCGGAGGTCGCCGTGGTGATAGGGACGAGCGGTCATGGGTCCAGGATAAACAGATGTTGTCACTGACTATATTGTTGTCGTTGACAACTTCCCGGTGGGTGCCTACCGTGAGTGCATGAACAGCACACCCGTCGTCCTGCCCGACCTCACCGGCCGCACGGCCGTCGTCACCGGGGCCAACAGCGGACTGGGCCTGGAGACCGCCCGCGTCCTGGCCCGCCGCGGAGCCCGTGTCGTGCTCGCCGTGCGCGACGAGGAGCGGGGGCGCGCCGCCGCCGCTGACCTGCCCGGCGAGACGGAGGTGCGCCGCCTGGACCTGGCCGACCTCTCCTCGGTACGCGGCTTCGCCGCCTCCTGGAGCGGCGGCCTCCACCTGCTGGTCAACAACGCGGGGGTCATGGCCGTGCCCCGGTCCCGCACCGTCGACGGGTTCGAGCGCCAGTTCGCCACCAACCACCTGGGCCACTTCGCCCTCACCAACCTGCTGCTGGAGCACATCACCGGCCGGGTGGTCACGCTCTCCTCCGGACTGCACGCCGCGGCCCGGCGGATCAACTTCGACGACGTCGACTTCGAGCGCGGCTACACCCCCTACCGCGCCTACAACCAGTCCAAGCTGGCCAACCTGCTGTTCACCCTGGAGCTCCAGCGCCGCCTCACCGAGTCCGGGTCGCCGGTGCTGGCGGTGGCCGCCCACCCCGGCTACGCCGCCACCAACCTCCAGAGCCACGGCGCCGGCGCGGTGTCCCGGACGCTCCTCACCGGCATCGGGAACCGGCTGTTCGCCCAGAGCGCCGCGGCGGGGGCCCTGCCC
Source organism: Nocardiopsis flavescens (assembly GCF_900141985.1). Lineage (GTDB taxonomy): Bacteria > Actinomycetota > Actinomycetes > Streptosporangiales > Streptosporangiaceae > Nocardiopsis > Nocardiopsis flavescens. Next base: position 91,147 of record NZ_FQZK01000016.1, read on the forward strand.
ACGCTCTACGCGGCCACCCAGGAGGTGCCCCCGGCGGGGTTCTTCGGACCGCGGTGGCTCGCGGGCGGAGCCCCCGGCCCGTCCTGGCGCAGCCCCGCCGCCCGCGACGCCGGCGCCGCCCGCCGCCTGTGGGAGCTGTCGGAGGAGCGCACCGGCGTCTCCTTCCCGCTCCGGGGCTGACCCGCGCGGCGCGGGGACCCGCACCGTCCGGTGCGGCCCCCGCGCGCGCGGGCCTTCAGGGGGTGAGCGTCAGCTCGTCGACCGCCGCCGCGCGCACCGCGTCCTCGGTGAACGCGAACGACATCGTCTCCCCGCGGCTCCACGGCTCCAGCTGGTCGTCGTAGTGGGGGTGGAACGCGTGCCCGGAGTTGCCGGTCAGGTGGATCCAGGTGGAGGCGTCGCGGTCGGACATGTCGATGACCATCCGCATCGACGGCACCGCCGTGATCCCGTACCCCTCCTTGTCGTCCCAGCCGGTGGCGTTGACGATCGCCGAGCCGCCGGAGCTCTCCACCGGACCGCGGTTGAACAGCCACTCCACGGCCCCGATGCCCGAGGTGCCGAACGACTGGTGGGTCGCGGTCAGGGTGTGCAGGTCGCCCCAGCGCCAGTCGGCGGGGTCCTCGCCCAGCAGGTCCGTCAGCTCCGCGGCGGCGGCCTCCATCGCGGCGGCCAGCACCGCGTCGCGCCCGCTCGCGCCCTCGCCCTCCCACCAGGAGGAGCCGGGGTCCTCCAGCAGGCCGCCCACCACGTACATGCCGCGCGAGTTGCCGGTCATCGAGACGGGGTCCAGCTCCTCGAACAGCAGCGGCAGCAGGTGGCGCCAGGTGGCCTGGTAGAACGCGGCCCCCGCGGAGTCGGGCTCGGTGTACAGGTCCCAGTCGCGCAGCAGCTCCCTCCCCTGGGCGGCGGTGCCCTCCACGTCGGCCTCCAGCAGGTGGGGGACGATCGCCTCGGCGCCCAGGTGGTAGGAGTCCATGTGGATCTCCGACATGTCCGCGCCGGTCACCGGGCCCTCGGCGACGGCCTCCTCCAGCAGGTCGTTGATGCGCTGGGAGCGGTAGCCGTAGTCCCAGTCGTCGGTGAGGAAGTGCGGGTAGTCGGCGTCCACGCCGGACTGGTTGGCGGTGACGATGAACCCGGACTCGGGGTTGTACACGCTGGGCAGGTCCTCGAAGGGGATGTACTCGTCCCAGTCGTAGGCGGAGTCCCAGCCGGGCGCGGGGTAGCGGCCGTCGCCCTCGCCGCGGACGGGGACCGCGCCGGGCGCCTGGTAGCCGATGTTGCCCTCGCCGTCGGCGTAGACGAGGTTCTGCGCGGGCACCGTGAACCCGGCCGCGGCCCGCCGGAAGTCCTCCCAGTCGCGGGCGCGGTTCATGACGAACAGCGCGTCGGCGGTGGTGCCGGGGGAGAGCGCGGTCCACTGGAGCGCGACCCCGTACTCGGCGCCCTCCTCGGCCCCCTCGACCGGCGGGTCCCCGGCGATCCCGGCCAGGTCCTCCCCGGCGGCGGTGTCGGACAGCAGCGGGCCGTGGTGGGTGGAGCGGACGGTGAACTCGACGTCCTCGCCGCCGGCGACCCGCACCGTCTCGGCGCGGGTCTCCAGCGGGCGCTCCTCGCCGTCGACGATGTAGGAGTCGCCCTCGACGCGCTCGACGAAGAGGTCCATCACGTCGGGGTTGAGGTTGGTGAAGCCCCAGGAGATGGACTCGTTCTGGCCGATGACCACGCCGGGCAGCCCGGCGAAGCCGAACCCGGCGACGTCGAACGGGCAGGACTCGCCCAGCTCGGTGCAGTGCAGGCCCACCTGGTGCCAGGTGGAGGGCATGGAGGCGCCCAGGTGCGGGTCGTTGGCCAGCAGGGGCAGGCCCGACTCGGTGTGCTCGCCGCCCACGACCCAGGAGTTGGAGCCCAGGTCGGGGGTGCTCCTGGGGCCGAGCATCTCGGGCAGGGCCAGGGCCCGCTCGTACACCGCCTCCACGGCGGAGACGGCCTGCGCGGGCAGCTCGGGGGCGCGCCGCGCGTCGCCGGGGTCGCCCCCGGGGCCCTCGGTGGCGAGCTCGTCGGTGTCGGTGATCGGCCGGTGCTGCTCGTAGGGGTACTCCGGGTACAGCTCCGCGATCCGCTCCTCGGTGAACCCGAGGCCGAGCAGCTGCGCGCGCTCGGTCTCCTCGCGCATGTTGCCGCCCAGGTCCCAGGCCATGGCCTTGAGCCAGGCCAGGCTGTCCACCGGGTCCCAGGGCTCGATGGTGTGGCCGCCGTTGAGCACTCCCAGCAGCGCGTACTCCAGGCTCGCCCCGGCCCCGTCGTTCTCCTCCAGCCAGGCGTTGACGCCGGCGGCGTAGGCGTCCAGGTAGCCGCGGGTGTCGGCGGAGAGCAGGTCGTACTCCTGCTCGGCGACGTGCCGCCAGCCCATGGTGCGCAGGTAGACGTCGGTGTCCACCTGGGCCTCGCCGAACAGCTCGGCGGTGCGCCCGGACGTCACATGGCGGCGGAAGTCCATCTCCCAGAAGCGGTCCTGGGCGTGCACGTACCCCTGAGCCGTGAACAGGTCCTGCGCGTCGTCGGCGTACACGTGGGGGACGCCGTTCCCGTCGCGCAGGACGGTGACCTCCGCGTTCAGGCCGGGGAGGGCGAGTTCGCCGGTGGTCTGCGGGAACGACCTGCGCACCGTCCACACACCCAGGAGCGCGCCGACGAGCGCCAGCACCACGACGGTCGAAAGAACGCCCAAAAGTACACGAACAAGTACACGTTTCCGCAATACACCCATGGCGGAACTTTAAGGTGCGGCGGCTCACACTCTCTAGGGTCATGTGACGGGTGGACCCAATTGTTACCTGTGGGTAAACCGGCGGTGTCGGGCCCGCGCCGGAACGGAGCCGGAGTGTCCCCGGCCGCCGGGTCCGCGGGCCGGGGTCCGTTCCCCGGCGGCGGGTCCGCGCGGCGGCCCGCCGGCTTCCGGTCCAGGCGCCCCGGCGGTCGCGTACAAGGGGCGCGCGTGCTCGGAATCCGTGCCCCGGTCGCGTGCCCGCGCGGCGGTCCGCCCCTCTCCGTCCGGCCCGCCTCCGCGGCGGGGCGGCCGGGCGGGGCGCGGGGTCAGGAGGGGAGGGCCTCGGTCAGGCGCTCGGCCAGCAGGGGGACGCTGTAGTAGTCCATCCGGAACGACGACGGCCCCAGGGTGAAGGCGCGGTCGTCCTCCCAGGCGGGCAGGCTCTCCAGGAGCGGTGCCGTGTCCGGGTAGGAGCCGACCTCCTCGCCCTGCGGGTTGACGAACAGCAGGGTCGCCTCCCCCAGGGCGTCGGCGTTCTCGTGGGCCACGCCGACGATGTCGCCGCGCGCGCCCTGCGTGCTGTCGGCCGCCGCGTCCTCGGGGAGTTCCTGGAGCGTCAGCCCCAGGTCGGTGGCCAGCCGGCCCTGGGCGGACTCGGCCGTGAACACGTTGAACCCGTGGGGGGTCACGCTGAGGATCGCCACCGGGTGCTCGGTGGAGACCTCCGCCGAGGACTCCTCCACCAGGGCGTCGTACTCCGCGGTGATCTCCGCGAACCGCTCGGTGCGGTCCAGCGCCCGGGCGTACTGCTCGGTCAGGTCGGTCCAGGCCGCGTCGCCCTCGCCGTACACCACGGTGGGCGCGATCTCGGAGAGCTTCTCGTAGGTCGCCTCGTCGATGGCGTCCGCGCCGAACCCGTTGCCGACGATGAGGTCGGGCGCCGCGGTCGCGATCGCCTCCAGCGAGATCTCCGGGCCGGGCAGCGGCTCCACCCCGCGCTCCTCGGCGACCGGCGCCCACTGGGCGAAGAAGCCCCGGTCGTCGGTGAGGGCGCTGGGGCTGGTGGTGCCCGCGGCGACCACGGGCACGTCCAGGCTGAGCAGGACGGGGGCCGCGGTGACGCTGGCCGCCACCACGCTCTCGGGCGCGGCGGGGATCTCGGTCTCGCCGTAGACGTGGGAGACGGTGCGGGTCTCCCCGGCACCGGTGTCCTGCGGCCCGGCGGTCTCGTCGCCGCTCCCGGAACCGCAGGCGGTGAGGGCCATGACCAGTGCGGAGCCGGCGGCTAGGCTGTGCAGGAGTGTTGCTTGCTTCATGACAAGCATATTTAGGTATGGCTATCCTAAATGTCAATCCGTGGAAGTGGGGGAAGGATGAAGGCCACATCGCCGACGGCCCCGGGGGCGCCCGGGCCGACCGCCCACCGCGCGCCCTCGACCCGGGACGCGGGCGAGGCGCTGCTGCGCGTCGCCCACCGCGTGGAGGGCCTGCTTTCCGAACTGGCGGGGGAGCACGGGCTCACCGCGTTCCAGGCCCGTACCCTGCGCGCCCTGCACGACGTCTCCTCCCAGGGGGCGCTGGCCCGGCAGCTGGGCTGCACCGCGTCGCGGATCTCCGTCGTCACCCGGGAGCTGGAGGAGCGTGGGCTGGTCAGGAAGATCTCCTCCATCAGCGACCGGCGCATGCGGATGGCCCGGCCGACGCCGGAGGGCACCCGGGTGGTCGAGGCCATCGGCGCGGGGCTCACGGCCCGGTCCCCGCTCAGCGCCCTGCCCGAGGACCGGATCACCGCGCTGTACCACCTGATGGCCGAGGTGGAGGCCGTCCCCGAGACCTGAGCCGCGCCACCGGCGAGGAAGGGGCCGCATGCGGACCCGCACGATCCCTCCGTGCCTCAAGCGCACCGTCAGGTCCGAACGCGTCCCCACCCCCGGCGCCGCCGGGGCGGCCCGGGCCCCGAGGTGTACCGGGAGCGCGTCCGGCGCGCCGGGCTCCCCGCCGCCCCGGCCTTCGCCGCCGGCGACCGGGAGCGCCGCCCCCGGACCCGGGGCCCGCGGACGGCGCGCCCCGGGCCCGGCCGCCGTCAGAGGCGGGCGCCCGCCAGGGCGGCCTCCCGGCGCATCCGCCCCACCACCTCGGCCGCGGGGTCGTCGGTGGCCCGCCGGAAACCCGTCCCGGCCCACAGCGCCATGCCCCCGGCGTCGCCCGCCCGGGCGGCGGCGGCCCGCAGCGGCCGGGTCATGTGGTGCAGTTCGGGATAGGCGTCGGGCGCCTCGGGGTGCTCGGTGACGAACCGGTTGACCAGGCCGCGCGCCGGGCGCCCGGTGAACGCCCGGGTCAGCGCGGTCCCGGTGAGGGCGGGGTCGGCCAGGGCCCGCTTGTGGGCGGGCCGGGCGCCGCTCTCGGGGCACCGCAGGAACGCCGTCCCCGCCTGCACCGCCGCGGCCCCCGCGTCCAGCAGGGCCGCCGCGTCGCCGCCCGTCATGACCCCGCCCGCGCCGATCACCGGGGCCTCGACGGCCCCGGCCACCGCGGCCACCAGCTCCACCGCGGGCAGGTTCCCGTCCCGCGCCGGGTCGAACGCGGCCCGGTGGCCTCCCGCCTCCGCGCCCTGGGCGCAGACGCCGTCGGCGCCGCGCGCCACCGCCAGCAGCGCCTCGTCCACCGAGGTCACGCTGACGACGACCGCGGATCCCGCCTCCTGGAGGCGGCGCAGCACGTTGCCGTCCGGGCAGCCGAAGGTGAAGCTCACGACGGGGACGCCGAGCCGCTCCAGCAGGTCGATCTTGGCGTCCCAGGCGTCGTCGTCGTGGGCCGGCGCACCCGGCTCCACGCCGTACCGCTCGGCCTCCGCGTGCAGCTCGCCCCGGTAGCCCTCCACCACGGCGGGGTCCGCCGCCGGCCCCGGCACGAACACGTTCACCCCGAACGCCGACACCCCGCGTCCGCGCACCTGCGCGACCTGCTCCTCCACCCGCTCCGGTGCCAGGTAGCCGGCGGCGAGGAAGCCGGTCCCCCCGGCGCGCACCACCGCCTCCACCAGCTCCGGGGTGGAGGTGCCGCCCGCCATGGGCGCCTGCACGAGCGGCCGTTCCCGCAGCAGATCCGACAGATGACTCATGATCCCCCCGCTCTCCCCGACACGTGCACGGGCAGGCTAACGGAACCGGCGCCGGGGCCCCGGGGCGACCCGGCCCGGCCCGCCGCCCGGGTCACTCGACGGCACCCGCCTCCCGCTCCCGCGCCGTCCCCCCGGCCGCGCCGGGGTCGAAGAAACGGCGGGATTCGGGAAAGGCGAATGCCAGCGGCACCACCGCGGCCGCGATCGCCACGGCCAGCCCCAGAAGCGCCGACATCGCCGTTTCGATTCCCCACGCCTCCCACGCCCATCCGAAAACAGCGTATGCGGCCCCGACCACGGCCAGCCCCAGAAATGACATCACCGAGAAAAGCGTATTGCGCGCCGCGTCGCTGTACATGAGGTGTTCCCACGCCGAGAACAGCGCCAGGGCCAGTCCGAGCAGGAATTCGGCCAGGACCAGGCCGACGAGCAGCGGCAGCGCCCCCCAGGCCGCCAGGAACAGCGGCACCGTGGTGGCGACCGTCCCCAGCGGAGTCCACAGGTGCGGCCTCCGGTGGTCGGCGAACCGGGAGCAGGCCGCGCCCGCCGCCAGCGCCAGGCTCATGCCCAGCAGCACCAGGCCGTTGAACCGGACGTCGCCCCCGTACTCCCGCGCCACCAGGGGCTGCCAGCAGATCACCAGGACCACCTTGGCCAGGGTGAGGCCGACCACCGTGACGGCCAGCGGCACGAACCGCCGCCCCGCCAGCGCCGCCGCGGACTCCCTCAGCAGCCCGGCCACCGAGGTGCCCGGCCGGCCCGGCGCGGGCGGGAAGGCCAGCGGGGCCGCCAGTCCCAGGGCCACCAGCAGCACACCCGCGGCCAGGACGAGCAGGTCGGCGGAGAGCCAGGTCCCGGCGACCATCACCGAGGCGGCGCCCGCCACCCCGCCCAGGCGGGAGGCGACCTGGCCCCAGCGCGTCACCCGGGCCACCCGGGCGGTGCGGTCGCGCACGCCCACCCGGTTGACCACCAGCGCGGTCAGCGTGCCCGTGTGCAGGTGGAACCCCACCGCCCACAGCACCGCTCCGGCCAGGGTGGGGGCCAGGGCGTCGGCCCAGCCGAACAGGGCGAAGCCCGCGCCCCAGACCACCAGGCCCACGGAGAGCAGCCGCCGGTGCCCGTACCGGTCGCCCAGCGCCCCGCTGGGCGCCTCCGCCACCAGCCCGAAGAGGGTGGACACGGCGATCAGCGCGCCCAGGGTGCCGGGGTCCGTGCCCCGGTCCAGGAGAACGGTGATGAACACCGCGCCGAAAGCGAAGTCGGCCGTGGTCGCGCCCAGGGAGAAAAGGGCGTACCTGCGGAGTAGGGGCGGGCGCGGGGGCGGTTCCCCTGGATGCACGGCGGGCCTCCCGAAAAGGGCGGGATATCCGAAAAAGGGTATGCGGAATGTGTGGAAATTCCGGAGGGGGATTCCACGCTAGCACCGCTTCCGTTTTCGGTGCCATCGGATTTCCCGGCCCCGCCGCGCGGGTGCGCCGGGGGCGCGCGGCCCGCGGCCCCCGCCCCCGGATACGCTCGGCGCGACAGCGACCTTGCAGGGGGAGGACCCACATGACAGCGACCGCCGTCGTCACCGGCGCCAGCAGCGGTATCGGCGCCGCCACCGCCCGGGGCCTGGCCGCCCGGGGCTACGACGTGGTCCTGGTCGCCCGCCGCGCGGACCGTGTCGAGCGGCTGGCCGCCGAGCTCGTCGGAGCCGGGCACCGCGCCCGCGCCCGCGCCCTGGACGTCACCGACCGCGCCGCCGTCGACGCCTTCGCCGCGGAGCTGGACTCCTGCGACGTACTGGTCAACAACGCGGGCGGCGCCGTCGGCACCGAGACCGTGGCCGAGGCGGACCCCGCGGACTGGCGGGCGATGTACGAGGTCAACGTGCTGGGCGTGCTCCACCTCACCCAGGCGCTGCTGCCCCTGCTCGTCGCCGGCGGCGCGGGCACGGTCCTGGTGGTCGGCTCCGTGGCCGGGCACGTGGTCTACGAGGGCGGCGGCGGGTACGCGGCGGCCAAGCACGGCGCGCACGCCCTGGCCGCGACGCTGCGCCTGGAGCTGTGCGGTCAGCCCGTCCGGGTGCTGGAGATCGCCCCCGGCATGGTCAAGACCGACGAGTTCTCGCTCAACCGCATGCGCGGGGACGCCGACGCCGCCGAGGCCGTGTACGCGGGCGTGCCCGACCCGCTCACCGCCGAGGACGTCGCGGACGCCGTGGTGTGGGCGGTCACCCGGCCCCAGCACGTCAACATCGACCTGATGGTGCTCCGCCCCCGCGCCCAGGCCGCCCAGCACAAGGTCCACCGGGTCGCCCCCGAACAGGGCTGACCCGCGCCTCCGAAACGCCGGACGCCCGCCCCGCGGCACTTCGCGGGTCGGGCGTCCGTGTACGGCCGGACTCCTCCGGCCCGCCGCCGGCGGCCCTGCCGTGTCCCCGGGGGGACGGCGGCGGGCGGGCCGCGGCGGGCCGGGGGCCGGTCCTAGTCGAGTTCGGAGGCCAGCAGCTCCGCCAGGGAGTCCAGGGCGGCGTCGGCGCCCTCGCCCTCGGCGGTCAGGGTCACCTCGTCGCCGTGCTTGGCCCCCAGGGTCATCACGGCGAGCATGCTGCTCGCGTTCACCGGGTCCTTGCCCTCGGCGGCGATGGTGACGGGCAGGCCGGTGGCGGTGGCGGCCTGGACGAAAAGGGTGGCGGGCCGCGCGTGCAGTCCTTGGGCGGAACCGACGGCAACGGTGCGCTGGGGCATCTACTGCTCCTTGAGAGGGGTCGAGGGGCCGGTCAGGTGCGCTCGGCGAGCGAGTCGAGGGACCAGGAGGGATCGGGTTCGGTCACCACTTCGACGGCGTCCGGGCGGACGTCGTCGGGTGTGGGGATGGTCGTTCCGGGCAGGGACACCGCCGCCGTCCCCCAGGCCACCGCGTTGCGCAAGCGGTCGACCGGGGAGTCGGCCGGAGTGAGGTACCCGGCGAGGGCGCAGTCGCCCGCGCCCACGGTGCTGCGCGTGCGGACCCGGGGGCCGCGCGCCCACCACGCCTGTTCGGGCCAGACGAGTATGGCACCGCCTCCGCCCAGCGTCACGAGGGCGGAGCCGTTGCCCTGCGCGAGGAGTTCGCGGACGGCCGCCACGACCTCGCCGACGGTCGAGGGGGAGGTGCCGGTCAGCTCCGACAGCTCCTCCAGGTTGGGCTTGAGCAGGCCGAGGGAGCCGGCGCGTACCGCCGCCTCCAGCGGCTTGCCCGAGGTGTCCAGGGCCAGCGGGACGCCGTATTCGGCGGCCAGCCCGGCGACCCGGACGTAGAAGTCCTCCCCGGCGCCGGCCGGGAGGCTGCCGCTGGCCACGATCCACTCGGGGCGCTGGGAGAGTTCGCCCTCCAGCGCCGCCAGCAGGCCGTCGGCCTCGGTGGGGGAGAGGGCGGGGCCCGGGGCGTTGAGCTTGGTGGTGGTGCCGTCGGCCTCGGTGACCGCGACGTTGGCGCGGGTCTCGCCCTCGATGGGGACGGTCAGCCGGGGCAGGTCGTCGAGCAGCGCCGTCAGTTCGGCGCCGCCGCCTCCGCCGACCGGCAGGATCGCGCGGGTGTCCACGCCCGCCAGGTGCAGGGCCCGGGCGACGTTGACGCCCTTCCCTCCTGCCTGGGCGCGCGTGGCGTCGACCCGCAGGACCTCGCCTCGGGCGAGACGGTCCACCTCCAGGGTGTGGTCCACGCTCGGGTTGGGGGTGAGGGTCAGGATCATGGGAGCTCTTTTCGCGGTCGCTGCGCCCGGCCCGGTATGGATGTTGGACTGTCTTTGATTATGTGTGTTCATCTGTGTGTGTCAACACTGTTGTCCTCTTGTTTCCGGTTCCGTGGCCTGGTGCGGAGGCCTGTCGGGGGTGGTCACAGGGTTTCCGGGAAGTCGTCCTCCGGAGGGGGGAAGGCGCCCGCCCCGGGGGGTCGCGGACGTGGGCGTTCGGGGGTCCCGGTGGGATATTGGGGGAAGGTACCCCTTGTGTGTCCCAGGCAACACGATTAAACTCACCGAAAACCACACCGAAACACAGGTGATCCAACATGTACGCGGAAGAGCGCCAGCAGGCGATCCTCGAACGCGCCCGCCGGGACGGCCGGGTCGACGTGACGGGACTCGCCGCGGAGTTCGACGTCACCTACGAGACCATCCGACGGGACCTCACGGCGCTGGAGCGCCACGGAGTCCTGCGGCGGGTCCACGGTGGCGCGATCCCCGTCGAGCGCCTGGGCTTCGAGCCCACGCTCAACGTGCGCGATTCCGTCATGACCCAGGAGAAGGAGCGGATCGCCAAGGCGGCGCTCGACGAACTCCCCGCCGAGGGGGCCGTACTGCTCGACGCGGGGTCCACCACAGGACGCCTCGCCGAGCAGCTGCCCTCCGACCGGGAGCTCACCGTCGTCACCAACTCCCTCTCCATAGCCCTCACGCTCACCACACGGACCAACATCAACCTGATGTTCCTGGGCGGCCGTCTGCGTACCCGTACGCAGGCCACGGTCGACGGGTGGGCACTGAGGTCGCTGGCCGAATCCTTCGTGGACGTGGCCTTCATGGCCGCCAACGGAATCTCCGTCGAACGCGGGCTCACGACGCCCGATCCGGCGGAGGCCGAGGTCAAGCGCTCCATGATCGCCTCGGCACGGCGAGCCGTCCTCCTGGCCGACCACACCAAGGTCGGCAACGACAACTTCGCCCGATTCGCCTCGGTCGAGGACCTGGACCTGATCATCACCGACCAGGGTCTCGCAGGGGGCCTCGCCGACGAACTGGAAACCGCCGGACCCCGTGTCCGCGTGGTCTGACCAGGACCGGCGTCCGTTCGACCGAGGTGCGTGACCCGTCCGATCGCCCTCCCCGTCCAGCCGGACGGACGCCCCCCATCCACCACACCCTCACCGGCGCGGCCCACACCCGCCCAACCTCCCTGGAGGTCCCCCACATGTCCACTGACCAGAAGCAGAACCCAAGGCTCGACTCCGTCAGGTCGGGAATCCAGCGCTTCGGCGGGTTCCTCGCCGGAATGGTCATGCCCAACATCGGCGCGTTCATCGCCTGGGGCCTGGTCACCGCGCTGTTCATCCCGACCGGCTGGCTGCCCAACGAGTACCTGGCGCAGCTCGTCGACCCGATGATCAAGTTCCTGCTGCCCCTGCTCATCGCCTATACCGGCGGCACCATGGTGCACGGGCAGCGCGGCGGCGTGGTCGGCGCGGCCGCCACCATGGGTGTGATCGTCTCCGCGGAAATCCCCATGTTCCTCGGCGCGATGATCATGGGTCCGTTCGCCGCGTACCTGATGAAGCACTTCGACCGGGTCGTCCAGCCGCGCATCAAGGCCGGCTTCGAGATGCTGGTCAACAACTTCAGCGCCGGCATCCTCGCCGCGCTGCTGGCGATCCTGGGCGCCTACGCGGTCGGCCCCGTCGTGAGCCGCATCGCCGACGGCCTCGGCGCCGTCGTGGAGTTCCTGGTCACCCACAGCCTGCTGCCGCTGGTCTCGCTCTTCGTCGAGCCGGGCAAGGTGCTGTTCCTCAACAACGCGATCAACCACGCCGTCTTCACCCCGCTGGGCACCACCCAGTCCGACGCCAACGGCAGCTCGATCGCGTTCCTCCTGGAGACCAACCCCGGTCCCGGCCTGGGCATCCTCATCGCCTGCATGCTGTTCGGCCCGCGCATCAGCCGCGCCACCGCCCCGGGTGCCATCATCATCCACTTCTTCGGCGGCATCCACGAGATCTACTTCCCGTACATCCTGGCCCAGCCGAAGCTGATCCTGGCCGCCATCGCGGGCGGTATGGCCGGCGTCGCCACCTTCATGGTGCTGGACGCGGGTCTGATCTCCGCCGCCTCGCCGGGCAGCATCATCGCCCTGATGATCGTCACCCCGCCCGGCGGCCACCTGTCCGTCCTGGCCGGCGTCACCGCTGCCACAGTGGTGTCCTTCGTGGTCGCCTCGCTCCTGCTCGGCTTCGGCCGCTCCGAGCGCAAGGCCGCCCGCGAAGAGGCCGCCCAGAAGAACGCCGAAAAGAGCGAGGAGAACGCCGCATGAGCAGCATCCAAGGTTCCGACGTCAAGAAGGTCGTAGTGGCCTGCGACGCGGGTATGGGCAGCAGCGTCCTGCTGACCACCCAGCTCAAGGGCAGCCTGGGCAAGTACGGCGTCACCGTCGAGCACTCGCCGGTGGACCGCATCCCCGAGGACGCCGACCTCGTCCTGACCCAGGAGGGCCTGGCCTCCCGCGCCCGCACCCGTGTCCCGAACACCGTGGTCAAGGGCTTCCGGATGTTCCTGGGCGACCCGGTCTTCACCGAGGTCGAGAGCGCCATCCGGGACGGTGGCACCCTTGCCGACTGAACCCGTCCGGCTGGTCCTCACGGAGGACGCCGTCCGCCTGGGCCGCACCGCCAAGGACCGCGCCGACGTCATCGACCAGTGCGGTGAGCTGCTCCTGGAGCTCGGCGCGGTCGACCCCGGCTACCTGCCCGCCATGCACGAGCGGGAGGCGTCGGTGTCGACCTTCCTGGGGGAGGGCGTCGCGATCCCGCACGGGACCGACCCGTCCCGGGTGCACGTCAAGCAGACCGGGCTGGCCGTGATCCAGTTCCCCGAGGGTGTCGACTGGGGCGGGTCCACCGTCAACGTCGCCATCGGCATCGCCGCCACGGGGGAGGAGCACCTGGGCATCCTGACCGCCCTGGCCGGGGTCCTGACCGACCCCGACAAGGCCGCCCGGCTGCGCGGGGCCACCGACCCCGCCGACGTCGTCGCGCTCCTGAACCCTCCGGCCTCGGACGGCTGAACGCGGCCGGGCCGCCGCGGCCGAGCCGTCCTTCCCGCCCCCGCCCGCCCTCCGCTCACTCCCCGGAGCGGCGGGCGGGGGACCGCCCGAACCCGTCCGCCGCCCACCGGCGTCCTCGACCGGCGCCCACGGGCCGCCCCTTCGAACGCACGCCTCCGGCGCAGCCCACCCCCCTTGAACGCAACGCCTCCGGCGCAGTCCCGTCCGCGCGGAAGACCCCGCGCGGTCTCGCACCACGAAAGGCCCTAACATGCTCGTCGCCCGCTTCTACGCACCCGGTGACATCCGCCTGGAGCAGGCACCCGAGCCCACCGCCGGGCCCGGGCAGCTCAAGATCGCCGTCGAGAACTGCTCCACCTGCGGCACCGACGTCAAGATCTTCCGCCACGGACACCACCACATCGACCCGCCGCGCGTCATCGGCCACGAGATCGCCGGCCGTATCGTCCAGGTCGGCGAGGGCGTCGAGGGCTGGGCCGAGGGCGACGGCGTCCAGATCATCGCCGCGATCCCCTGCGGCACCTGCCCCGAGTGCAGCGACGGCCGGTTCACCGTCTGCTCGCGCCAGAAGTCGATGGGCTACCACTTCGACGGCGGCTTCGCCGAGTACATGATCGTCCCCGAGGCCGTCCTGGCCGTCGACGGCGTCAACCGCATCCCCGAGGGCCTGGACTTCGCGGAGGCCTCCGTGGCCGAGCCGCTCGCCTGCGTCCTCAACGGCCAGGAGATCGCCGGCGTCGGCGAGGGCGACACCGTCGTGGTCATGGGCGCCGGCCCCATCGGCTGCCTGCACGTCCGCCTGGCCCGCGCCAAGGGTGCGAAGAAGGTGTACCTGGTCGACGTCAACCGCGGCCGCCTGGACATGTCCGCGCAGATCGTCGAGCCCGACGCCGCCATCTGCGGCGAGGAGGTCGACGCGGTGGAGGAGGTGCTGCGCCTGACCGACGGCCGCGGCGCCGACGTGATCATCACCGCCGCCGCCGCCGGCCGCGCGCAGGAGGACGCCCTCAAGATGGTCGCCCGCAGCGGGCGCATCAGCTTCTTCGGCGGACTGCCCAAGGACAACCCGATCATCTCCCTGGACTCCAACGTCGTCCACTACAAGGAGATCTCGATCTTCGGCGCCAACGGCTCCAGCCCCGAGCACAACAAGCGCGCCCTGGAGCTCATCGCCACCGGCGCCGTGCCCGTCGCCGACCTGATCACCGAGCGGATGGCGCTGTCCGACGTGCACAAGGCCATCGAGACGGTGGCCTCCGGCACGGCCATCAAGGTCACCATCCAGCCCTGACCCGTCCGCAGCCCGGGGAGGGGGCCCGAGCCGCGACGGCCGGAGCCCCCTCCCACCCCCTCCCCTCCACCCACTCACCGATCCACGGAGCGACCATGGCGCAGACCCGATCCCTCTCCTCTCTCGGCGGCATCCCGGCGGCGCCGGGTGCGGCGGTCGGCCCGGTGGCGCGCATGGCACCGCCGCCGCGCCTGCCCGACGACCGCCCCGTCGCGGGCGACCCCGCCGCCGAGTCCGAGGCCGCACGCGCCTCCCTGGAGCAGGTGGCCGCCGGGCTCGACGAGCAGGCCGCCGCCCTGGAGGGTGAGGCCGCCGCCGTCCTGGGGGCGCAGGCCCTCATGGCCCGCGACCCCGAGCTGGCCCGACGGATCGGCGAGCGCGCGGAGGCGGGCGACCCGGCCGCCTGGGCGGTCCACTCCTCCTGCGAGACCTACCGCGACATGCTCAAGGCCGCCGGCGGCTACCTCGCCGAGCGCGCCGCAGACCTCGCCGACATCCGCGACCGCGCGGTGTCCCTGCTGCTGGGCCTGCCGATGCCGGGCCTGCCCGACCCGGGCGTCCCGCACGTGCTGGTGGCCGAGGACCTCGCCCCCGCCGACACCGTCCACCTGGACCCGGCCAAGGTGCTGGGGATCGTCACCCGTTACGGCGGGCCCACCAGCCACACCGTCATCCTGTCCCGCGCCCTGGGCATCCCGGCGGTGGTCGGCTGCGAGGGCGCCGACACCCTCGCCGACGGCACGGTGGTGGCGATCGACGGCGACGACGGCTCCGTCGTCGCCGACCCCGACGAGGACACCGTGCAGCGGGCCCTGCGCCGCGCCGAGCAGCGGCGCGCACTGGCGGCCACGGCCACCGGACCGGGCACCACCGCCGACGGCGTCTCCGTCCCGCTGCTGCTCAACATCGGGGAGGGCGACGCCCGCGCCGCCGCCGCCCACGACAGCGAGGGCGTGGGGCTCCTGCGCACCGAGTTCCTCTTCCTCGACCAGACCGAGCCGCCCACGCGCGAGGAGCAGACCGCCTCCTACGTCGAGCTGTTCTCGGCGTTCGCCGGCCGCCCGCTCACCGTCCGCACGCTCGACGCGGGCTCGGACAAGCCGCTGGCGTTCGTCCCGATGGGCGCCGAGGACAACCCGGCCCTGGGCGTGCGCGGCTACCGCACCGCCCGGCTGCACCGGGAACTGCTGGTGGACCAGCTCGCCGCCATCGCCGCCGCCACCAAGGAGACCGGCGCCGACATCCGCGTGATGGCGCCGATGGTGTCCACGCCCAAGGAGGCGCGGGAGTTCGCCGAGCTCGCCCGTTCCCAGGGCGTGACCCGGGTGGGCGTCATGATCGAGGTCCCGGCGGCGGCGCTGCTCGCCGACCGGCTGCTGAACGAGGTCGACTTCGTGTCGATCGGCACCAACGACCTCGCCCAGTACACGATGGCCGTCGACCGCACCCTGGGCTCCCTGCCGGACCTGCTGGACCCGTGGCAGCCCGCGCTGCTGTCCCTGATCGGCACGGCGGGCAGGGCCGGCGACCACCTGGGCGTCCCGGTGGGCGTGTGCGGCGAGGCCGCCGCCGACCCGCTGCTGGCCCTGGTCCTGGTGGGCCTGGGGGCCACGAGCCTGTCGATGTCGGCTCCGGCCCTGCCGGGCGTGCGCCACGCGCTGTCCCGCCACACCCTGGACGAGTGCCGCCGGCTGGCCCACCTCGCCCTGGCGGCGGCGGGTGCGGAGCAGGCCCGCGAGGCCGTCCGCTCCGCCGCGCACACCGACACCCCCTGACCGCCGCGGCCGGGTCCCCGCCCCCGTCCCGGCCGCGGTCCCCAGAACGTCGCGGAGTCACGTCCGGCCGTGGGACCGGCCCGGCGCGCCGCCCGCGGCACGGGGCGCCCCCGCCTGACCGGGCGGCGCCCACGCGGCGGGGGCGGCCTGGAACCCGCCTCCGCCGCCACTGTTCCATGGATCATCCAATGCGGGGATGATCCGGTCTTCGGATGTTCATGAAGCCGTTATGGCGCGTATGGAGGGCCGATCGGGGCTCCCCGGGGCACGGGAGCGGTGCGCGGTCGGGCGTCCGGGCCGGATGCTCTGATCAGAAAGACCAATAGTCCTGGTTTAATGGACCGCGATGCCAGGTTCGGGTGGGTTACGCCCCGCTTTGGGGTGGATACGTGTTTTGTATCCTGCTCAACACCAGCCCCAGTGACAACTTTATACGGGAGCGAATCCGCATGCTCGACACGGACATACGTCTGGAATGGTTCGTATCCTTCCTGGCCGTGATCGACACCGGGAGTTTCGTCGCCGCGGCCGAGTCCACCCGCAGGTCCCAGCCCCGGGTGAGCCAGCACGTGGCCGCGCTGGAACGGGAGATCGGACAGCCCCTCTTCGACCGCAAGAAGCGCCCGGTCCGGCTCACGGAGGCCGGCGCCGCCCTCGCCGTCCAGGCCCGCAACGTCCTCCAGGCCCTGGAGGAGGCGGAGTCGGCGATGGCCCCCTGGCGCGGCGGCGCCCTGGGGATGGTCGCCCTGGGCTCCTACCCCAGTGTCAGCGCCGCGTTCGTCCCCGACCTGCTGCGCGACCTCGCCGACAGCGAGCCCGACATCCGGGTGGTCCTGTCCGAGCGCGCCACCCTGGAGCTGGACGACGCGCTCATCTCCGGCGACGTCGACCTCTACCTCAGGCCCATGCTCCCCCGCCCCGTCTCGGAGTCCGTCACCTGCCTGCCGCTGTGGCGCGAGCCCCTGGTCGTCGTGCACGCCGAGGACCACCCGCTGGACCTGGTCCCGGACCCCGTCCCCCTGCACGAGGTGGCGGTCCACCCCATCGTCTCGATCGGCCGCCTCGACGCCCCGGAGACCTCCGAGTTCGAGACCTACCAGGTGTTCCGGGACCAGGGGCTCGTCATCGAGCCCGTCCAGGCCACCAACCAGCCCCAGACCCTGGTGTCCCTGGTCGCCCGCGGGATCGGCGTCGGCGTCACCAACTGGCTGGCCGCCAAGACCGCCGACACCACCGGCGTCCGGGTGCGGACGCTCGCGGGGGCGCCCGAGCGCGGCGTCGCCGTCTGCTGGGACTCCACCCGCCCCCTCAACCCCGCGGCGCGCATCGTCCTCAAGGAGATCTCCGAGCGCGCCGTCCCGGAGGGCACGATCAGGATTCCGAATAAGTCGGCCGCCAGGAAGCATGTGCCGCTGCCCCGATGAGGGGTCCTCCACACCTCCAAGTCCCCTGTATTCGGCTTGCTGATATAGCTATAAAAGAATCGCCCTTAACGGCATCAGGGATATCTCGGTACGGTCGTGGGCGACGGCGCGAGGAGGAATCGCGCGGCACCCCCGTGCCCCGCCCCAGCACCAGCGCCCGCCACCGTCCCTCCCCCGATCCCCTGCGTTCCGGCTCCTGTGTGTTCCTCGGCCCGGGTGGCCCACTGTGCCCCCCTCAGCCCGGTCGCGGACGCCCGGTCCCCGCCAGCCGCGCGCGAGGGTGTTCGGTCACGCGAACCGGAAGATCCCCATGCTCCGACCCCCTCTTGCCCCTCTCGCCGTGGCGAGCACGCTCGTCCTCCTGGCGACGGCCTGCTCCGGCGGGTCCACCGTCGACGACGACGTGGAGGGCGCGTCCGAGTCCGTCAGCGGCTCCATCAACGCCGGCTACGTCTCCGCGATCGACCAGATCGGCCTGCCGGTCGGCACCGAGCTCGGCCTCTTCGAGGAGCAGGGCATTGACGTGACCCTCGCCGACCCGTTCCCCACCGGTGTCGACGCCATCACCGCCCTCACCGCCGGGGAGGTGGACGTCATCCAGGTCGGCGTCCCCGCCCTGGCCGCCGCCCAGGAGGGCGTCGAGCTGGCCCTGATCGGCAACTACACCGGCTCCGCGGTCCAGCGCAGCGTCGACGAGACCGCCGCCATCGTCGCGGCCGAGGGCTCCGAGATCGACCCCGAGGACCTGAGCACCCTCAAGGGCGCCACCATCGCCACCACCTTCGGGTCGATCAACCACCTCTACCTGCTGGGCCTGCTCAAGGACCAGCGGATCGACGTCGAGGACGTCGAGCTGGTCAACACCGCGCCGCCGGACATGCCGGTCGCCCTGGAGACCGGCGGCGCCGACGCCGCCGTCAACTGGGACCCCTGGCCGATCACCATCCAGGACCAGGTCGAGGGCTCCTACGAGGTGGTCCGCGGCGGCGGCTACATCCCCTTCATCGGGTACATCGTCACCACCCCGCAGTTCCTGGAGGAGAACCCGGACCTGGTGGAGGCGTTCCTCACCGCCCGCGCCGCCACCGACCAGTGGATCCGCGAGAACCCCGAGGACGCCGCCGACTCCGCCGCGCGCTGGCTGACCGGCACCGAGCCCGAGGTCGCCCTCGCGGCCATGGAGTACAACGTCCAGCAGCTCGACGCCCGCTTCTCCTCCTGCAACTACCTGGCCGCGGACACCGTCGCCCTGCTCCTGGAGGAGCAGGAGGCCCTGGAGTACGGCTTCGACATCAACGACCTGTTCGCCCCGGCGCCCATCCTGGCCGTCGAGGAGAACAACCCGGAGCTGTTCTCCGACCTGCCCGAGGTTCCCACCGACGCGCAGATCGACCCGGACTTCACGTTCATCCGCGAGGTAGCACAGAACTCGTGCGCGGTATGAGCGACCTGCCCGCCCGGGGCGGTAACGCCCCGGCGGTGCCCCGTCCCGGTGCGGCCGTTCCACGCCGCGGCCGTACCGGGTCGTGGGCCGTCGATCTCGCCTGGTTCGTGACCCCGCTGGCGGTGCTGGTGGCCCTGTGGGCCGGCGCGGTCGCCGCCACCGGGGTCCCCACCCGGGTCTTCCCACAGGTCACCGACGTGGCGCTGGCCCTGTGGGAGATGGCGGTCAGCGGGGAGCTGGCCCTGCACCTGGGCGCCAGCCTGTACCGGGTCCTGGTGGGCTCCGTGATCGCCGTCGCCACCGCGCTGCCCTTCGGCATCGCGCTCGGCGCGAGCCGGGCCCTGTCCGCGTTCTTCTCGCCCCTGCTCCGCTTCTCGGTGGCGCTGGCGGGCATCGCCTGGATCCCCATCGCCACCCTGTGGCTGGGATACGGCGACGGCGCGGTGATCTTCATCGTGTGGAACGCCATGTTCTTCGCGCTCGCCTACAACACCATGCTGGGCGTGCGCCGCATCCCGACCTCGCTGCTGCGCTCGGCCCGCTCCCTGGGAGCGGGCCCGTGGCGGCTCTTCTGGGAGGTGCTGCTGCCCGGGGCGATGCCCAGCGTCATCTCGGGCCTGCGCATCGGCCTGGGCTACGGCTGGCGCGGCCTGGTCGCCGCGGAGATCATCGCCACCCACGCCGGCCTGGGCTACGCGCTCTTCCTGGCCCAGACCTCGTTCTCGACCGACGTCATCATCGCCGCGATGGTGATCATCGGCGTCCTGTGGCTCTGCACGGACCGCCTGCTGCTGGCCCCCCTGGAGCGGCGCACGGTCCGCCGCTGGGGCATGACCTCCGGGGAGGGGTGATGGCGGTGGACTCCGCCGAACACACGCGGAAGGCCGGCTCCGGCAGGCCCGCCCGCGCCCCCGCCCCGCTGCACCGCAGGGCGTGGCTGCGGCTGAGCCGCAACTCCGCGTTCCGCACCCTGGGGCCCTTCGTCCCGGTGGTCGGCCTGTGGTGGCTCATCGCCGCGCTGGAGGTCTTCCCCCCCGCGTTCTTCATCGGCCCCGACCGCGTGGTCGTGGAGTTCGCCGAACTCCTCCGCAAGGGCGTGCTGCCCGGCTACCTGGCCGACTCGCTGGAGCGCCTGGCCTACGGCGCCGGCTTCGGCCTGGCCATCGGCATCGTCATGGGCTTCCTGACGGCGCTGTCCCTGCGGGTGCGCAAAGCCCTGTGGCCGATCCTGCTGTTCTTCCAGGCGATCGCCGACATCGCCTGGCTGCCGATCGTCATCGTCTGGTTCGGCTTCAGCCTGACCGCGGTCACGTTCGTCATCGTCTACACGGTCGTCTTCCCCCTCATGCTCGCCGTCGTCTCGGGCGTCGAGCAGGTGCCCCGGGAGCTGGTGCTGGCCGCCCGCTCGCTGGGCGCCGGGCGCCTGCGGGTGTTCTGGGAGGTCACCGTGCCGGGCGCGCTGCCGTCCATCGCCACCGGTGTGCGCACCGGGCTGGGCTACGGGTGGCGGGCCCTGGTGGCCGCCGAGATCATCGTCGGCACCAGCGGTATCGGATTCATGATGTTCGACGCCCGCCGGGTGGGCGACGTGAGCCAGGTCTTCCTCGGCATGGTCGTGCTGGGGATCCTCTGGTACATGCTCGACGCCCTCATCCTGGCGCCGTTCGAGAAAGCCACCGTGGAACGGTGGGGATTGGTGCGCGGCATGGAGGACGACGAATGACCGCCCTGGTGATCGAACACCTGGAGAAGACCTACACCGACGCCTACACCGGGGACGAGGTCGTCGCCATCGGCGACGTCTCCTTCTCGGTGTCCGAGGGCGAGTTCGTGTCCGTCCTGGGCCCCAGCGGCTGCGGCAAGACCACGGTCCTGAACACGGTGGCCGGGTTCGTCCGGCCCACCTCCGGCACGGTCTCCGTGGCCGGGAACCAGGTCAGCGGACCCGGGCCCGACCGGGGCGTCGTCTTCCAGAACCACGCCCTCTTCCCCTGGAAGACGGTGCTGGGCAACGTGGTCTTCGGACTGCGGATGAAGGGCATGGGCCGCGCCGAGCGCGAGGCCCGCGGACGCGAGTACCTGTCCCTGGTGGGGCTGGAGGGCTTCGAGCGGCGCTACCCGCACGAGCTGTCCGGCGGCATGCGCCAGCGGCTCGGGGTCGCCCGCGTGCTGGCCACCGAGCCCGCCGTGATGCTCATGGACGAGCCGTTCGCCAGCATCGACGCCCAGACCCGGCGCCGCCTCCAGGAGGACCTCACCCGGATCTTCGAGGAGCGCAGGCCCACCGTGTTCTTCGTGACCCACGACATCGACGAGGCGGTCTTCCTGTCCGACCGCATCGTCGTCCTGTCGGGGCGGCCCAGCAGCGTGCGGGAGATCGTCGAGGTCGACCTGCCCCGGCCCCGGACCTGGGCGTCGGCCGTGGACCACCCCGGGTTCCGCGCCACCGTCGCCCACGTCAACGGCCTGCTGGCCGAGGGAGAGGCCGAGGGGACCGCCGCCGATGTGGAGTAGAGCGGCCTCCTCGCCCACCCTGCGCCGGATCGCCGCCGTCGTCCTGGCGGTGCTGCTCTACCAGGGCTGGCTGAGCTTCCAGGCCGTCGGCAAGGCCGAGCCCGGCCTGGGCGACACCCCCGACGAGCGCGGCCGGTTCCCGGTGGACGTGGTCCTGGGCTTCGCGCCCGAGCGGTACCACATCCTGCGCCTCCAGGACCACGGCCGCATCGCCGGGACCGACGGCAACACCGTCCACCTGCGCGGCGTCTCGCCCTCCGGGGTCGACGCCCTGGCCCGCGAGTACTGGATCGACGCGCTCGCGGTCCCCGAGGAGGAGCGTTGACCACCGACGCCCCCGAGCGCACCCACCACCTTCGAGAGGAGCCCATGGCCGACACCTCGCCCCCGGCCGTCGTCGTGGTCGGCGGGACCAGCGGCATCGGGGCGGCCATCGCCGCCCGGTTCGCCGCCCGCGGACACCGGGTCGCGGCCTGCGGGCTGCGCGCCGACGACGCCCCCGCCGAACTGCGCGAGAACGCCGAGGTCACCGAGCTGGACGTCACCGCGCCCGGCGGGATCGAGGAGTACCTCGCGTCCTTCACCGAGGTCCGTGCTCTGGTCAACGCGGTCGGCGTCATCCGGCGCCGCGAGGAGTTCGACCCGGCCGTGTTCGCCCGGGTCATCGAGATCAACCTCGTGTCGGTGATGCGGGCCTGCACCGCCGCCCGGCCCGCGCTGGCCGCCGCGGGCGGCAGCGTCGTCAACATCGCCTCGATGCTGAGCTTCTTCGGCGGCCCCCTGGTGCCCGCCTACACGGCCAGCAAGGGCGGCATCGCCCAGCTCACCCGGTCCCTGGCCGTGGCCTGGGCCGCCGACGGCGTCCGGGTCAACGCGGTCGCCCCCGGGTGGATCAGCACCGACCTGACCGGCGGCATCCGCACCGACCCCGAGGCGGAGGCCCGCATCCTGGACCGCACCCCCATGGGCCGCTGGGGCACCCCGGGCGAGGTCGCGGGTGCGGTGGAGTTCCTCTGCGGGCCCGACGCCGGGTTCATCACCGGCGCCGTCCTGCCCGTCGACGGCGGCTACCTGGCCGCCTGAATCCCCTGAAGAAAGGCGCAGCCGTGCCCGACAACACCCCCGTCATCGCCCAGTCCGTCGGCATCCCCGACGAGATCGCGATCGCCGCCGTCCCCGACGACCCGCGCGTGTGGGTGCCCCAGGCCCCCAACGTGTGGTTCCGCCCGCTGATGCTCAACACCGTCACCGGCCAGTGGTGCAACCTGCTCAAGGTCACCGCCTCCGGGATCGTCTCCCGCCACCGCCACCCCGGCGCCGTGTTCGGGTACGTCATCGAGGGCCGCTGGCACTACTACGAGCACGACTGGATCGCCGAGGCCGGGCACTTCGTGTACGAGCCCCCGGGCGAGATCCACACCCTCGCGGTCCCGGAGGACTGCGACCACATGGTCACCTTCTTCAACATCACCGGCGCGATGGTCTACGTGGACGAGAACGGTGCCCAGACCGGGTACGAGGACGTCTTCACCAAGATCGAGATGGCCCGCGCCCACTACGCCTCGGTCGGGCTGGACGGCTACCTGGAGCCGCTCATCCGCTGAACCGGGGGCCGGCCAGGGGTGGTGGGATCCCCCTCGGCCGGGGACCGGTTCCGGGGTGAGTGGGATCCCCCGGAGCCGGTCGTCTCCGCATCCCCGGCGTGAGCGCGTACACCGCCGCGCACGCCGGGACCCACGACGCCCCGCCGACGGTCCACCGCGGCGGGGCGAGGGCGTTCGGGCACCTCACAGGGGCGGGCCCGGAGCCGTCGGGGACCCCCAGGGCAGGGCGCAGCCGACCAGCCCGGCGAGCGCCAGGGCGGCGGCCAGGGCCGTGAAGCCCCAGGAGTTCCGGTCCATCGGCCCGGCCCGCCTTCCCGTCCGGCGGCCCCGCACCCGTTCCGCGCCCGTCCGCCGGAGCGGTCCTCGGGCCGGTCCGCGCCCCTGCCCGGTACCCGGGCACCGCGGCGCACCGCGCCCGTGCGCCGGCCCCGGCCCCGTGCGGGGTCCCGCCTGCTCCCGTGCCGCCCCGGTGCCCCCCGCGGCGGCCCCCGCCCGGGTCCCCCGGGACGGACTTTTCACATCTCTTTATCCAGAGTGTTGACGAAGTCGTGTGACGTGGGCAACGTTGGGCAGGTCGGCCAGGGACGTGACCGAGGAGGTCCACCGTGCACGATGACCGCAAGCTCACCGAAGCCCGCCTGGAGAGGGTCCTGCGCGAACGCGTATGGCCCGCAGTCCACGGCCCGTCCGTTCCCCTGGAGGTGTCCCGCTGGGACGCGCCGGGGGAGCCCGTCCCCGCGGAGGAGGGCATCGCCGCCCCCCACACCCCCGCCGCCGTGGGCGATCCCTGGGGCCCCGCCTGGGGCACCACCTGGTTCCGCTTCCGCGGCCGGGCCCCGCAGGAGTGGGAGGGCCGTACCGTCGAGGCCGTGCTCGACCTCGGCTTCGACGCGAACATGCCGGGCTTCCAGTCCGAGGGCCTGGTCCACCGGCCCGACGGGACGGTGGTCAAGGGCCTCAACCCGCGCAACGCCTGGGTCCGCGTCCCCGACGGGGCCGACGTCGACCTCCACGTGGAGGCCGCCGCCAACCCCGTGATCCTGGGCGACCCGCCCTTCCAGGCCACCGACCTGGGCACCGCGCCCGCCGGACCCGACGGCGCGCCCCTGTACCGGCTGGTCCGCGCCGACCTGGCCGTCTTCCAGGAGCAGGTGTGGGAGCTGGCCATGGACCTCGACGTCCTGGGCGGCGTCATGCGCGAGCTCGACCACGGCGACCCCCGCCGCTGGGAGCTGCTCAGGGCCGTGGAGCGCTCCCTGGACCTGCTCGACCTCCAGGACGTCCCCGGCACCGCCGGGCGCGCCCGCGAGGCCCTGGCCGGGGTGCTGGCCTCCCCGGCGGCCGCCGCCGCGCACCGCCTCTCGGCCGTGGGCCACGCCCACATCGACTCCGCCTGGCTGTGGCCGCTGCGCGAGACCAGGCGCAAGGTCTCCCGCACCGCCGCCAACGTGGTCAACCTCCTGGACGACCACCCCGAGCTGGTCTTCGCCATGTCCCAGGCCCAGCAGTGGGCGTGGCTCCAGGAGCACCGCCCCGACGTATTCGCCCGCGCGGCGCGGGCCGCGAAGGAGGGCAGGTTCGTCCCGGTCGGCGGCATGTGGGTGGAGTCCGACACCAACATGCCCGGCTCCGAGGCCCTGGCCCGCCAGTTCGTGTACGGCAAGCGCTTCTTCCGCGACGAGCTGGGGATCGACACCCAGGAGGTGTGGCTCCCCGACTCCTTCGGCTACTCCGCGGCGCTGCCCCAGCTCATCCGCCTGTCGGGATCGCGCTGGTTCCTCACCCAGAAGATCTCCTGGAGCCAGACCAACACCTTCCCGCACCACACGTTCCGCTGGGAGGGCCTGGACGGCACCCGGGTCTTCACCCACTTCCCGCCGGTGGACACCTACAACTCCGAGCTGACCGGACACGAGCTGGCCCACGCCGCCCGCAACTTCCGGGAGAAGGGCCGCGCCACCCGCTCCCTGGTCCCCTTCGGCCACGGCGACGGCGGGGGCGGCCCCACCCGCGAGATGCTGGGCCGGGCCGCCCGGCTGGCCGACCTGGAGGGTTCCCCGCGGGTGGAGATCCAGCGCCCGGACGCGTTCTTCGCCGAGGCGGAGGCCGAGTACCCGGACGCCCCGGTGTGGTGGGGCGAGCTCTACCTGGAGTTCCACCGCGGCACCTACACCAGCCAGGCCCGTACCAAACAGGGGAACCGCCGGACCGAGCACCTGCTGCGCGAGGCCGAGCTGTGGTGGACCACGGCCGCCGTGCGCCGCGGCGCCGACTACCCGCACGAGGCCCTGGACCGGCTCTGGCGCACCGTGCTCCTCAACCAGTTCCACGACATCCTGCCGGGCAGCTCCATCGCCTGGGTCCACCGGGAGGCCGCGGAGACCTACGCGGAGGCGGAGGCCGAGCTGGGCGCGCTCATCGACCGGGCCCAGGGCCTGCTGGTCGAACCTGGGGACGGGGTGGTCGAGTTCAACGCCGCCCCGCACGACCGCGGCGGCGTACCGGCGCTGGGCGCCGCGCCCCGGCCCGCCGGGGCGGGGGACACCGCCACCGCCGCCGAGGACGGCGGGTTCCTGCTGGACAACGGCCTGCTCACGGTCCGGGTGGACGTCCACGGCCTGGTCACCTCCGTCGTCGACCGGGAGACCGGCCGGGAGGCGCTGGCGGGCCCGGCCAACCTGCTCCAGCTCCACCAGGACCTGCCCAACCAGTGGGACGCCTGGGACGTGGACTCCTTCTACCGCAACACCGTCACCGACCTGACCGGTGTGGACGCGCTGGAGCCCGTCGACCACGGCCTGCGGATCGCCCGCTCCTTCGGCGACTCCTCGGTCGTGCAGGTCCTCACCCTGGCCCCCGGGTCGCGGAGGCTGGACGTGGAGACGGTCGTGGACTGGCACGAGCGCGAGAAGTTCCTCAAGGCGGCGTTCCCCCTGGACGTGCGGGCGGAGACCTCCGCCTCGGAGATCCAGTTCGGGCACGTGCGCCGCCCGACGCACACCAACACCTCCTGGGACGCCGCCCGGTTCGAGATCTGCGCGCACCGCTGGGTGCACGTGGGCGAGCCCGGCTACGGGGCCGCGCTGGTCAACGACTCCACCTACGGCCACGACGTCACCCGCGACGTCCGCGAGGACGGGGGCACCACCACGACGGTGCGGCTCTCCCTGCTGCGCGCGCCCCGCTTCCCCGACCCCGAGACCGACCAGGGCGAGCACCGGTTCCGGTACGCGCTGGTCCCGGGCGCGGAGATCGCGGACGCCGTCCGCGAGGGGTACCGGCTCAACCTGCCGCCGCGCGAGGTCGGCGGCTCGGGCACGGTGGAGCCGCTGGTGCGGGTGGAGGGCGCCGGCGTGGCCGTGGAGTCGGTCAAGCCCGCCGACGACCGCTCCGGCGACGTGGTGGTGCGCCTCTACGAGTCGCTGGGGGCCCGCACCCGCGCCGCGGTGCGCTTCGGGTTCCCGGTGGCCGGGGTGAGCGCGGTGAACCTCCTGGAGGAGGAGTACGAGGACGCGCCCGAGCTGGAGACCGACGGGGACGGGACGGCGTTCTCGCTGCGCCCGTTCCAGGTGGTCACCCTGCGGCTGGCCCGCTGAGGCACGGACGCCGGACAGGGCGGGGCGCCCCGGGCCGCGGGCCCGGCGCGCCCCGCCGTTCCGGTGGGGCGTGTGCGTGTGCTCTCCGGAGGTCGGTCGTGCGCGGCGCCGGTGTGCCCGGTGGTGCGTGTGCGCTTCGCCCCGCCGGTTCGGTGCGGGGTCGATGGGCCGGTGGGGCGGGTGCGGTTGTCGACAGGCCGGGGGCGGCTGTGGTGCCCGTGTGCCCGGTGGGGCGTGTGCGTCCCGCCTTCCGGGCCCGCCCCGCCGCCGTGCCCGTGTGCCATCCGGAGGCCGGGCGGGCGTCCGCAGGTCCGCGGTGCCGGTGTGTCCCCCGGGGCGGGCCCGGGGCACGGCAGCGGCGGTGGTGCGCCCCCCGCGGGGGGCGCACCACCACCGCGCGGGCTCAGCCCTTCATGGCCCCGCCCAGGGTGAACCGGCCGCCCATCGCCCGCGACACCGCCAGGTACAGCGCCACCACCGGCAGCGTGTACAGCAGCGAGTACGCGGCCAGCTCGCCGTAGCGCACCGAACCGTACTGCCCGAAGAACGTGAACACCCGCACCGCCGCGGGCATCTTGTCCGGGCTGGTCAGCAGGATGAACGGCACGAAGAAGTTCCCCCACGTGCTCACCAGCGTGAAGATCCCGACCACCGCCAGGCCCGGGGCGAGCAGCGGCGCCACCAGGTAGCGGATCGACTGCCAGGTGGAGGCGCCGTCCACCCACGCCGCCTCCTCCAGGGCGATGGGGATGCCGTCGATGAAGTTCTTCGTCAGCCAGATCCCGAACGGCAGCGTGCTCGCCGCCAGGAACAGGGTGGTGGCCCACAGCGAGTTCAGCAGCCCCGCGTTCACGAACAGCCCGTACACCGGCACCATGATCGCCGTGATCGGCAGCCCCGTCGCGAACAGCACCGTGTACAGGAACGGCCGCTTGAACCGCAGCGTGTACCGCGACAGCGGGTAGGCCGCCAGCATCGAGCAGAACGCGGTGATCAGCGCCGCCCCGCCGCAGGTCAGCACACTGTTCCACAACGGCCGGTACACGATCTCCGGCGTGAGGATCGCCCGGAAGTTGTCCAGCGTGAACGCGCTCGGCGCCCCGGCCCGCAGCGTGGCCTCCCCGTCCACCGACGCGAACAGCATCCACAGCAGCGGCAGCAGGAACAGCAGCGCCAGCACCGCCAGGACCAGGTGGACCAGCACCGCCCCGGCGGCCCGCCCCGGCGAGGCGACCGCCGCGAACGACGGGCGCGGCCGGCCGGATCCGGAGCGCGCACGCGGTCTCAGAGCGGTCATGCCGGTTCCTCCTTGCTGAGCATCCGCACGTAGACGATCGAGAACAGCCCGGCGACCACCAGCAGCGCCAGCGCGATCGCCGTGCCGTACCCCAGGTCGCCCAGGTCCAGGGCCTCCCGGTACATGAGCAGCGGCAGCGTGGTGCTGCGCGACCCGGGACCGCCCGCGGTCATCACGTA
The DNA here is from genome assembly GCF_900141985.1 of Nocardiopsis flavescens. Lineage (GTDB taxonomy): Bacteria > Actinomycetota > Actinomycetes > Streptosporangiales > Streptosporangiaceae > Nocardiopsis > Nocardiopsis flavescens. The sequence goes on from NZ_FQZK01000016.1 coordinate 118,965, forward strand.
GATGAGCGTGAACACCTGCACGGTCTGGAGGGTGATGAGCAGCAGCGTGGTGGCGAGGGTGCGCCGCAGCAGCGGCAGCACCACGTACCAGAGCACCTGCCGGCCGGACGCCCCGTCCACCCGGGCCGCCTCCTCCAGGTCCTGCGGCACCTCCGACAGCCCGGCCCCGTAGGTCATCATCGAGAAGGCGGTGCCCTTCCAGACGTTGGCCAGGACCACCGCCAGCAGCGGCGCGGTGAAGAGCCAGTTCTGCCCCTCGGAGCCGAAGGCGCCGAGCAGGGCGTTGAGGGTCCCCTCGCGTTCGAGGAACGCGTACCACACGAACCCCGCCACGACCTCGGGCACCACCCAGGCCCCCACCACCACGGCGCCCACGGCTCCGCGCACCGCCGCGTGCCGGTTGCGCAGCAGCAGCGCCAGCGCCAGGCCCAGCACGGTCTGGCCCAGGATGGAGCCGAGCAGGAACAGCACGGTGAGCACCGCCGCCGCCCGGAACCGGGTGTCCTGCACCAGCCGCTCGAAGTTGTCCAGCCCCACGAACTCGGTGTTGGCGGCCTGCGCCCCGGTCAGCGCCTCGTTGGTGAACGACGCCCACACGGTCCACAGGATCGGCCCGGCGAAGAACGCCAGCATCAGGAACAGCGCGGGCGCCATCGGGATCACCCAGCGGGCGGCCCCGCCCCGGGCGCGACGGGAGCTGCGCGTCCGGGGCGGGTCCTGCGGCGCGCCACCGGGAGGTCCGGGGGCGCGGGTCTGCGACACGGTCCCCACGGCTCAGGAACCGCCGGTGACGTTGTCGGGCCCGACGAGGCCCTCCACCTCCTGGGCGTAGAGTTCCGCCGCCTCCTCGGGTGTGGCCTCGCCGAGCATCACCGCCTCCATGGCCTCCTGCACCGCGATGGAGACGCGCGGGTACTCGCTGTAGGCCGGGCGGAACCCGGTGATGTCCACCAGCGCGGCGAACTCCTCGGCCAGGGGGGCGTTCTCCAGGAACGCGGGGTCCTCGGCCACGTCGGAGCGGACCGGGATCTGGCCGCCCTCGATCGCGAACTTCACCGCGTTCTCCCGGGACAGCGCGTAGGTCATGACCTCCCAGGCCAGCTCCGGGTCGGTCGCGTGGGCGCCCATCGACAGGGCCCAGCCGCCGGACATGCTGGTCGCGCCCTCGCCCTGCCCCTCCCGCGTGGGCATCGGGGTGAACCTCATGGAGTCCTCCCAGCCGTCCCAGGGCCGGTTGGCCTCGGGGATCCACGACTGGGTGGCCCAGGAGCCCTCCAGACTGATCGCCAGCTCCCCGGAGGGGAACCGCTCCTCGTTGTTGACGGTGCCGACGTTGGTGTCCAGGGCGTCCTGCACGTCCAGCCCCAGGTCCTCGTCGAAGACGGTGTGGACGAACTCCAGGGACTCGGTGAACCCGGCGGCGCCGGTCACCCACTTCTCCGAGCCCTCGTCGAAGAGGGCGTCGTCGGTGCCCGAGAGCAGCATCTGGAAGCCCTGGAGGGAGGCGGCCTCCCCGGCCGGGGTGCCCGAGTAGACGTTGAGCGGGGCGACCCCGTCGCCGAACTCGCCCTTGACCGCGCGGGCCGCCTCCAGGACCTCGTCCCAGGTGGCGGGCTCCCAGGGGGTCTCGACGCCCGCCTGCTCCAGGAGGTCGGCGTTGTACCACAGGCCCCGCACGTCGGTTCCGAGCATGACGCCGTACCGCTCCCCGGACAGGGAGGTGACGGCCTCCGCCTCCTGGGGGCTGAACAGCCCGGCGTCCTCCCAGGCGTCGAAGTACTCGTCCAGCGGCATCAGGTAGCCGGCGTCGGCGTCCTGGTTGATGGTGAAGGAGTCCTGGTAGATGAGGTCGGGGGCCTCGCCCGCCGACCCGTTCATGAGGTTGACCTGGGTCTGGTAGTCCTCCGCCGGAGCCTCGATGGCCTGGAGTTCGACGGTGACCCCGGGGTTGTCCGCCTCGAACTCCTCCTTCACCTTCTGCATCAGCGAATCCATCGCGATGAAGGTGCCGAACTTCTGGTAGGCGATGCGGACGGTGTTCTCGTCCCTGTCGTCGGCGCCGCCCGCGCATCCGGTGGCCGCGAGCGCCAGTGCCAGGGCCGCGGCGGCCACCGCCGCCGGTCGTGGGGTGTGTGGTCCGGTTCCTTCCATCGTGCGCTCCTGTGGCGATGAGGTTGGGGAACGGTCGACCTGCCTTGAGCCGAAGTGATGTGTGACACATCATTACTCAAAAGCTTGGATAAAGACAATGGGGTAAGTCGGTGCTTCCAGTGCGGTTACGCTCTGGTGGGACCGCCACCGGTACCGCGAAGAGGACCACGAAACCGGAGTGGAGGGGCTTCATGGGCACGAACCTGGCCTGGCTCGGCGGACTCAACCAGAGCCGCGTGCTCGACGCCGTGCGCTCCGCCGACGGGATCAGCCGGGTGGAGCTGGCCGAGCAGACCGGGCTGACCGCCCAGACCGTGTCCAACATCGTCCGCCGCCTGCTGGAGGGCGGGCTGGTCCGCGAGGACGGCCGGGCCACCTCGCGCGGCGGCAAGCGCGCCACCGTGCTGCGGCTGAACGCCGACGCCTACTACGCCGTCGGCATGCACATCGACCCCGCCTCCACCACCCTCGTCGTCACCGACCTGGCCGGGCACGTCGTCGCCCGCACCCGGCGGCGCACCCCCTCCGCGCAGGGGCCGGGCCGGGTCATCGACGCCCTGTGCCGCTCGGTGCGCGCCATCGTCGAGGAGGCGCCCGCCCCCGACCGCATCCTCGGCCTGGGCGTGGCCACCCCCGGACCCATCGACACCTCGGGCGCCGTCACCCCGCCCCACCTGCCCGGATGGCGGTCGGTGCCACTGCGCGAGGCGCTGGAGGAGGGCACCGGCCTCACCACCGTCCTGGACAACGACGCCACCGCCGCCACCATCGGCGAGCGCTGGGCGGGCGGCGAGCGGCGCGCCGCCGACATGGCGTTCGTGTACGTGGGGACCGGTGTGGGCGGCGGCCTCATCCTCGGCGGGCGCGTGTACCGGGGCGGCAGCGGCAACGCCGCCGAGATCGGCCACGTGGTGGTCGAGCCCCGCGGGCCGGAGTGCCCGTGCGGCAACCGCGGCTGCCTGGAGACCTACCTGGCCCCGCACGCCGTCGCCGCCGAGGCCGCCCGCCGCCGGGGCGAGGACGGCCACGCCTACGAGCGCGGCGAGGCGCGCACCGTGGCCGCCTACCGCCGGGTGTGCCGCGAGGCCCGCTCGGGGGACCCGGTCGCGCTGGACGTCATCGCCGAGGCGGGGCGGCGGCTGGGCGACGCGGGCACGGCCCTGCTCAACATCATCGACGTTCCGCTGCTGGTGCTGGGCGGCTGGGGCGTCCCGCACGTGGGCGGCCTGTACCGGGACGCGCTGACCGAGGCCGTCTCCGGGCGCACCCTGGCCCGGGGCGTGCGCCGGGTGCGGGTGGAGACCTCGCTCATCGGCGAGGACGCGGGGGCGATCGGCGCGGCCTCGCTGGTGCTGTACTCGTCGTACTCGCCCACTGTCGGCGGGGTGTGAGCGGGCCGCCGGGCGCGGTGTGGGCCCCGGCGGCCCGCACGCGGGCGGGCCGCCGGGCGCGGTGGCGGGTCGTGGGGGACCTCAACGCTCGCATCGCAAGAGACGGGCGTGCGCCGGGCGCGGATACGGGTCCGTGCCGGTGGCGGTGACGGCGGAACCCGGACCGGTGCCGGGGCGGCCCTGAGGCGCCGGAGCACAGGGGGGTCGGCGCACAGGGGCGCCCGGTGCACAGGGGGCGGCCGGTGCACAGGGGCGGCCGAGGGCCGGGGACCGGCCGGCGTCCGGTGCGGAGCCCCGCCGGTCGGTGCTCCGCCGGTGTGCGTGCCGTTCCGCACCTTTGTGGGCGACCGCGCCGCTCCTGGTCCGGGGCCCGGCACGGAAAACCGCGTGCGCGGCGGAGCGGGCGCGGGTTAGCGTCGCGCCCATGAGCGATGCCAGCGGACCGCCGCCCGTGCAGAACCACTTCGACACCGACGTCGCCGAGCGCTACGACACCCCCGGCGAGGGCGAGTTCGCCCCGGAACGGGTCGACCCCGCGGTCGACCGGCTGGCCGAGCTGGCGGAGGGCGGACGGGCCCTGGAGTTCGCCGTGGGAACCGGGCGCATCGCGCTGCCGCTGGCCGCACGCGGCGTTCCGGTGCACGGCATCGACCTGTCCCCGGCGATGGTGGAGCGGATGCGCGCCAAGCCCGGGGGCACCGGGGTCGACACGGTCATCGGGGACTTCACCACCACCCGGGTCCCGGGGGAGTTCTCGCTGGTGTACCTGGTCTTCAACACCGTCATGAACGTCACCACGCAGGACGGGCAGGTGGAGTGCTTCGTCAACGCCGCCGCGCACCTGGGGCGGGGCGGGCGGTTCGTCGTCGAGGTGGGGGTCCCCGAGCTGCGCAGGCTGCCCCGGGGGCAGAAGCTGGTGCCGTTCCACGTGGGGGAACGGGAGTGGGCGTTCGACCTCTACGAGCCCGCGACGCAGCGGTCCAGCTCCAACTACGTGCGGGTCGCGGACGGCAGGGGGAGCCTGCGGTCCGTTCCGTTCCGGTACGTCTGGCCCGCTGAGCTGGACCTGATGGCGCGGATCGCGGGCATGCGGCTGGTGCACCGCTGGGAGGACTGGCACCGGACGCCGTTCGGCGACGAGAGCGAGAAGCACGTGTCGGTGTGGGAGAAGACGGTGGACTGACCCGCGCGGCCGGGCCCGCCGACCCCGGCCGCGCCCCGGTTCCCGCTTCGGTGCCGGGTGCGGCGGGCCGCGGCCGGGGCGCCGGGGGCGGGGTCCGCGGGCGCGGTGCCGGTCGGTCCGGTCGGCCAGCCGTTGCGGCCCGCGCCCGCCTCGGCCCGGTCGGCGGTCGGGCATGATGCCGTGGGGCGGGGACCGGCCCCGTCCACCGGTCGGCCTCGGGGAGGTGGCGCCATGCCGGGCAGGCGCGCACGGCGCGAGCGCGAGCGGAGCCGCGCGCGCGAGAACGCGGAGCGGCACGCGGCGGGGCGGTGGGAGGTGCTCTTCGAGACCTCGGAGGAGGCGGAGATGCGGGCCTACCGGGAGCGCGAGCGGGAGTCCCTGCGGCGGTACCGGCAGGACGACCTGAGAATCGACGTCCTGTGCGGACGGCTGCGCCGGGAGACGTGGTACCGGCTGAGCGTGTTCGTCCCGGAGGGCGCGGGGAAATGAGGAGTTCTCACGTCCGTTCGCCGCGTCGTTTCGTACTGATCGCGCGAATCGAAAATAGGTCGCATTCTGCGCAAAATGCGCATGTCGCAAGAACGGTGAAGCATTGCTGAGCTGGGGAGACGCTGCCCCGGCGATCTTCTTCGTCCCCCTGCTCGAAAAAAGTCCCCACCACCACCGGGTGTGCCCTATTCTGGCGCCATAACCGAATAACCACGTGACCCCGCGACGCTCTGTCAGCGCCCGGGGTCGTGGCCAGCAATTCACCCCTTTACGACAAAGGATTGCCAGCGTGCGCCAGTTTACCGCCGCGCTCTTCAGTGATGCCCTCGGGCTCCTGCGAGCGCTGTTCACCCCGCCCCGCGGTCGGCACACCCGCCGCCGCTCGACCCGGGTCCGCCGCTACGCCGCCGCCCCGCCCCGCGCGACCCGCCCCCGACCGCCCGCGACGGCCGCGTCCACGTCCCGGCCCCGCCCGCCCGCGGCCCCGCGCCTGGCCGCGCCCCGCGAGGCCTTCCCCGCCGAGGACCTCGCGCTCGTGCGCCGCTACTACACCGCCCACGAACAGGACCGCATCCAGGCCGCCGCCACCGCCCGTCTGGCCCGGTGGACCGGACCCCGCATTCCCGCGCCCCGGCCCCCCGAAGGCGACCTGCTCGCCCCCACCCCGGCAACAGCCACGGCCCCGGCGACCGCTGCGGCTTCGGCCCTCATCCCTGCCCCGGCCCCGGCTCCGGACCTGGCCACGGCCACTGCCCTGGCCCCGGCCTCCGCCCCGGCCGGGTTCGAGGACCTGGCCGACCTGGCCGGCGCGGTCCGCCGCTGGCAGACCCAACAACACCAGCAGGAACAGCAGCGCCCGCGAGCCCAACAGCACCGGCCGTCCCGACAGCACCCGCACCACGGGCGCGGACACGGGCCCGACCACGGGCACGGGCGCGTCCTGACGGGAGTGGGAGCATGAATCCGAACCGTCTGTGGACCCACCGCCTCTACCCCGGCGAGCTGCCCCGCCTGTCCGCCGTGCGCCGCGACCTGCGCACCGACCTGGACGGGCTCGACGACGACACGGTCGACACCCTCGTGCTGTGCGGCAGCGAACTGTTCGCCAACTGCGTCAAGTACACCGCCTCCGGACACGACGGCGGCGTGGTGCGCACCCTCTGGCAGGCCGACGACCACACGCTGACCCTGGGCTTCACCGACGACGGCCTGGGCGGCACCGTCCCCGCCCTCCCCCGCACCCGCAGCACCACCCAATGGCAACAGGCCGAGGACCAGCGCGGACTCCTCATGATCGAAGAGTTGTCCACAGCCTGGGGAT
>NZ_FQZK01000030.1 GCF_900141985.1 Nocardiopsis flavescens
CGGGTGGTGGGGGTGTGCTGTCCGGGGGCGGGTCCGGGCGAGGCCTGCCCCGCCCGACCACGTGGAAAGGGAGGAAGGGTCCGCCTGCACAGCCGCGGTTGCTCACGACCTTGCTTGGAACACCAGCCCCAGACGTAGTAACCCGCACCCAAGCGCCCTCCCGCACCACGACGCACCGAGGCCGCGCGTGTGCGCCGCCCTCACCCCCGCGCGGCCGGGCGAGCAGGTACCCGCGGCTTCCACCCGCTGCGGACCGGATGGGAGCGACACCCTCCGGCTGGGGCCGGGGGCTCCAGTCGGGTGGACAACCCCCAGGGGCGCGGCCAGCAGGTACGCGCGGCCTTCACCCCCACGGGTTCGCGGAGCCGGGTACGCCCTCGTCAACCCCCTGGGGTCGGGGTGGCGATTCATGCTCACCGGCTGTGCCTGGGGCCCCAAGACCGTGCACGTTCCACCCCCTACGGCGTTGGGAGGGCATGGGTGTGCTCTACGTTCGGGCCGCTTGCCGCGCCCACCGCCCTTTGCAGGGGGCATTCCTCCCGCCCCGGGCGGCTGAGCTGGGATCGCCTCGCTCGACCCAGCCCCGGATGACACCCCCACCACTGACGACGTGTGCCCAACGCACCGGCCTTGCGGTCTGCCGTGCGCCGACTGCGCCGGGGCCAGGTCCACGCTCCGCCGGCCGCCGTTTCCAAGCGGCTGAGCTTTTGGAGAACTCCGGTCGAGCTTTCACCCCCTGGAGCGGAGGTCGCGGTCCGCTGACCGGCTGGGGCCGGGGGCTCCGGTTGGGTGGACAACCCCCCGTGGCTGGTCAGGGCAAGTGCGCGCGGCCTTCACCCCCGTGTGTCTGGGGAGGGAGGTACGCCCTACCGAAACCCGCTGGGGTCGGGGTATGGATCAACGCTGACCGGCTGTGCCCGGGGCCCAGAGACAGTGCACGTTTCACCCCCTACGGCGTTGGGAGGGCATGGGTGGGCTCTACGTACGGGCCGCTTGTCGCGCGCCTGGTCCTTTGCAGGGGGCATTCCTCCCGCCCCAAGCGGCTGAGCTGGGATCGCCTCGCTTGACCCAGCCCCGGATGACACCCCCACCACTGAGGATGCGCGCCCAACGCACCGGTCCTGCGCTCTGCCGCCCGCCGACCACGCCGGGGCCAGGTCCACGCTCCGCTGGCCGCCGTTTCCAGATGGCTGGACTTTTGGAGAACTCCGGTCGAGCTCTCACCCCCACGACCTGAGCTGGCAGCGACGCCCTCCCGCTGGGGCCGGGGTCGCGGCCCGTGCTCACGGAAGGAGGCCCTCTTCATATGCCCAGGTCAGAAGGCTCTCTCCTGATTGCAGAGGCAAGAACATGCCGGTGCCGAGCAGGTCGTCCACCACATCGGCGGCGGTCTTGCGGTCTCTGTCGAAGAGCGTCTTGTACGCCTCGATGACGATCCACAGGGTGTCGTGGTTGGGCACGCTGAGACGATCCGCCTGGGCGACCGCCGCGCGCTCGTCCAGGACCGCGGTCAGTCTCCGGTGCTTCGCACAGGCGATGACCGCGCACTCACCCATGTGTTCAGTCGGTCCCCCGCTCATCTGGGCCTTGATCTGGGCCTGGGTCCAGATCTCGGTCTCGTCCAGGACGGCGATCTCCGCCCATGCGACGGAAGCGACACTCGGGATGTTCGCGTACGTGTCCCGACCCCGCTCGATCTCCTCGCTCACGTCGCTCGGTATGAGCACGACCCCGCCGGGCGCGAGTCCTTGAAGGAGGCTCGCGTGCCCCGCCCGGCAGAAGTGCGTGTAGACGCTCGTGTCCATCACCCACCTGCGCCGATCAGTCATCGTGCCCCGCGAACGACCGTCGGTAGTCATCCGGCTCAAGCGCGTTCTTCCGGGGCAGTTCCTCGGCGGAAAGGGTTCCCCGCAGCAGTTCGACCGTCCGGTCCGCGGTCAGGCGGCCCGAGGTGTACCCGTTCAGGCAGGCCGACGCATAGGCGGGGGAGATGTAGGGGCTGGACAGCTCGTTGTCCCAGGACAGTCGCAGACGCAGATAGTCGCCGAACTTCGGTTCCTCTCTCCCCAGGTGTCTGCGCTCGTCCTGGCTGATGAGGCCGAGGTTTCTCAGCTGCCCGACCGCCGCGGACCAGCTCAGCCGGAAAGAGGCTCCCACGGCGAGTGCCCGGTCACGTGTGTTCCAACCCGAGTTCCTTCGCCACACCTCGGCGACCCCCGAGCGCGGAGCGAGAAAGTGGATGGCGAAGGAGCTGATCATCTTCTCGCTCTCCAGTGACGCCTGGGAGTCGTAGGCGTCGCCGCAGAGCCAGTGGCCGAGTTCGTGGGCCAGGGTCATGCGACGGCGCCCGTGGGCGGCCTCGCCGTTGATCACCGCGACCCCGAGGGCCGACGATTCTTCGCCGACCTCGACGCAGCCGCCGTCGGGCCCGTGCTTGCCGAGCGAAACGGAGTACGTGTACAGCCCCAGGTCCTCGGAGACCGCGCCGAGATCTTGGACGGGGCCGTTGCCGAGACCGAGGCGGTGCCGCACCTGCCCGGCCAGCCGTTCGGAGTCTTCGTGGTCCCGTGGCGTGCACGCCTGCGGGTTGCGTTCCACCGGGGCGAGGAGTCCCATCTCCACGCACGACCGCACGTCCGCCGCGAACTGTTCGAGTTCGGTGTCCAGAGCCCGGCTCGTGTGATGGGGCGCCGCGCTGTCGCTCCGTCGACTCACCACGGAGGGAACGGGCTCCGCCACGAAGTAGGCCAGCGGTCGTCCGAGCACGTTGGCGACCGCGACCAGTTCGGGAACGCTGAGCTTGCGGTCGCCCTTCTCCAGCCGACTGACCGCGCTCCGGTCCAGCCCCACGGCCCGGCTGACGTCCTCCTGTGTCAGCCCCGCGTCCTCGCGAGCGTCGGCGATGCGCTGTCCCAGAGCCAACTTGTCCATGTGTGATTTTCACACATCGTGATCGTGCTTGTCGAAGGAACACGGAACCCTGTCCCTGGTCACGCTGCCGCGGCGGTGAGCCGGTCGCGTGGTTCAGGGGCGGTGAGGGTACGTGTGGGCTTCATTCCCCGTGGTCCGGGTGGGAGCGACGCCCTCCGGCTGGGGCTGGGGGCGCCGGGCGGGTGGACGATCCTTGGTGGCGGGGTGGGGAGGGTGCGCGTGGGCTTCACCCCCGTGTGTCTGGGGAGGGAGGTACGCCCTCGTCAACCCCCTGGAGTCGGGGTATGGATCAATGCTCACCGGCTGTGGCCGGGGCCCGAAGACAGCGCACGTTTCACCCCCCATTGCGTTGAGGAGGGCATGGGTGGGCTCTACGTACGGGCCGCTCCTCGCGCGCCTGGTCCTTTGCAGGGGGCATTCCTCCCACCCCAAGCGGCTGAGCTGGGATCGCCTCGCTTGACCCAGCCCCGGAACACACCCCCACCACTGAGGATGCGCGTCCAACGCACCGCCCCTGCGCTCTGCCGCCCGCCGACCGCGCCGGGGCCAGGTCCACGCTCCGCTGGCCGCCCTTCCCAAGCGGCTGAGCTTTCGGAGAACTCCGGTCGAGCTCTCACCCCCGCGACCTGAGCTGGGAGCGACACCCTACGGCTGGGGTCGGGGCCGCGGTCCGCCGACCGGCAGTGGCCGGGGCCGCGGTCCGCCGACCCTCTGGGGCTGAGCGCTCAGGGCCGGTGGCCGTTCCTCACGCCTCCTCCAGCAGGCTCGCCCAGTCCTGCTCGATGACGCCGTCCTCCTCGGAGTCCTCGATCGAGCGCTGGTCGACCGCGTCCGACAGCTCGTCGCCGTGGTCGCCGCCGATGCCCGTGGTCCGCGCGCCCGCCTCCAGCAGGGCGCGGGCCAGCTCCACCGTCCCGCTGCCCACCACCGCGAAGTACAGCGGGGTGTGCCCGGCCGCGTCGGGGGCGTTCACGTCCGCCCCGGCGCCGAGCAGCCGCGGCAGCAGCGCCGCGTGGTCCAGGACGCCGGCGTGATGCAGCAGGGTGCGGCCGTGCCGGTCGCGGATGCGCGGGTCGCCGCCCGCGTCCAGGTAGCGCAGGACGGCACCGGTGTCGCCGTGCCGCACCCGCTCGAACAGCTCGTCGCGGTGGGCGCGCAGCGGGCGCGGCAGGCGGCCGTGCCCCGTCTCCCAGGCCCGGAGGGCGGCGAAGCAGCCGCCCGGCTCCCCGCCGAGCACCCGCAGCGACGCCTCCCGGACCTTCTCGTCCTCGCCGTGCGGGACGGCCATGCCGCGGCCGTCCACCGTGACGGTGTGCCACGCGCCGCGGCAGCGCACCCGCGCCGGGGCCGGGTGCGGTGACACCGCGGTACCGGTCACCGGGCCGCCTGCGGGCCGCCGGGCCGGGGCCAGGGCCGCGCGCACCAGCGGGTGGAGTTCGTCGGGGGTCATCCCGTCGCGGAGGACGTCGATGTCCGGCGGGCGCGCCCAGCACACCTCGGGCAGCACCGGGAGCTCCTCGGACTCCCAGGGCCGGTACTCCTCGACGTCCAGGTCCGGGACGTCCTTCTCCACGTCCAGGACCACCATCTCGTGGATGCTGTACGGGATGCGGAACCGCCCGCCGAACCCCGCTCCGGAGAGCAGCCGCGCCTCGCCGACCAGCCGCGCGGGTGAGAGCGGCAGCCCCGCCGCGATCGCGACGGGGTCGGCTGCGGCGCCCCAGTCCAGGTCGATCGGCGCCGGGTCGAGGCCGATCCCCGCCGCGGCCAGGGCCTCGACGACCCTTCCGGTCTGGTGGAGGGTGTCGATCCACTCGGTGCGGGCCGCAGGGTCCCCGGGGCCCGGGTCCCCCGAGGGCAGGCGGTCCGGGGTGCGCGGGGTGCCGTCCGGGTCCAGGAACGGCGCCCGGTCGGCGCCGCCGCCCCAGCGCTCCCGCATCTCACCGACGCGCCGGGAGTCCCACAGGTGGCGGGAGGTCGTCCACAGGTGGGCGGCCCCCGTCCAGTGCCCCGCGTAGGGGACCCGGTTGGAGCGCCGGAGGAAGTCGCGCACGGGCGGGTCGTCCACCTTCAGGACCAGCCGCTGGTCCCCGTGCACCTTCCATCCCCGGGTCCGCAGCGTCAGCCACGGCCCCTGCGGCCCGCCCGGCCGTGACAGCAGCACGGGCTGGGCCGGGACCAGGGTCCCCGACCCGTTCCAGAACCGGGGCAGGTGCAGCCGTGCCAGGTCCGGGGCCAGGTGGTGGAGGTCGTCGAGCAGGCGGTCGGTGAACTCGGTGCCGTGTTCGGCGCGCAGGGCGGCGGTGTCGATCTCGGCGTCGACCCCGGCGGCGGCGCAGGCGCCGCGCCAGTCCCCGGCCAGCCGGCGCTCCGTCGCGGCCTCGACCATGGCGGGCGCGATGCCGTAGCGGCGCCCGTTGCGCAGCCCCGCCGCCCGCATCGGCCGGTGCGACTCCGAGCGGGGGCGGTGGGAGCGCCTCACCGGTACAGGCTCCCGATCGCGCGCACGTCCTCGTGCACCCGGGACGCCGGGCGCAGGTTCCCGGCGATGGCCCGCTTGGTGCGGCGCGGCAGGCCCGGGCCCAGGCCCGCGTACTCCATGCGCCCGCTCCGGGCCACGGCCTCCGACAGCGCACGCGCCGCCGGGTACCCGAACCCGGTGTGGCGCACCTCCAGGCGGCGCAACGGGCTCGCGGGGATCGCCTCGGCCAGTGCCCTCACGCCCGCGTCGCCCAGGTCGTTGGCGGGCGCGCCCAGGGCCCGCTGCGACGGCGGGCGGCCCAGGTCCAGTGCCTCGATGCCGCCCAGGGCCCCGGCCAGGGCGCGCGCCCCCCGCGCGCCGATGCCGTTGCCGCCCAGGCCCAGGGTGACCGGCCGGTCCAGCCCGGCCGCCGCGGCGGCGATGGTCCGCGCGCCCTCGTCGCCCAGGTGGTTGGCGGGCGCGTACAGCTCCCGCACCCCGGCCTCGCGCAGGAACGCGGCCAGCAGTTCCGCGGTGTCCGGTCCCAGCCCGTTGCCGCCCAGGAACAGGCGCTCCAGCGGGGCGCCGCGGTCGGCCAGCGCGTCCAACAGGGCGCGCAGCCCGTCGGCGGTGACCCCGGTGTTGACCAGGTCGAGGGAGCGCAGGCGGCGGTTGCGGGCGAGCGCGCCGGCGACCGCCCGCGCGCCCGCGTCGCCCACGGGGTTGCGCTTGAGCCACAGCGCCCGCACGGTGTCGTCGCCGGCGAGCCGGTCGGCCAGGGCGGCCGCCCCGTCCGCGCCGATCCGGTTGCAGCCCAGGTAGAGGGTCTGGAGCCCGTGCCCGTCGGTGAGCGCCCCGGCCAGGAGGCGGGCGCCCTCGGAGCCGACGGCGTTGGTGCCCAGCAGCAGGTGGGCGGCGTGCGGGGAGGCGACCGCCGCGGGGATGACCCGGCGCGCTCCGGCCGGGCCCAGGCCCTGCTTGCACAGGTCCACCCGGCCGTCGGGGCGCAGCGTGCCCAGCGGGAAGACGGCGTCGGCCGTCACCGGGGCGGGGTCGGCCAGGCGCGCCAGCAGGGGGTCCAGCCCCGCCGGGTCCGCCAGGGGCAGGTCGGGGTGCTCGATGGCGGGGCAGCGTACGGGTGTCTTGTCGGGCATGGCCATTCCACCGCTCGATCGTGATCGGGCCGGTGGACGGAGCCGACCGGGGCCCCTGCGTGCAGAAGAAGAAGCGGCAGGACCGGTCGGATTCGAACCGACGTCCTCCAACTCGCTGTCCGGCGCGACGACCTCTGCGCTACGGCCCTGCCGAGCAGGGAGTCTAACCGCATCCGCCGACGTTTCCGGGGGTTCGGTCCCGGTTTTCCGTGTTCTCGCACGTGGGGAGGGACGAAAAGGGAACCGGGGCGGCGGGGGCGACCGGATTCGAACCGGCGTCCTCCTCCATGCCGTGCAGGCGCGACGACCTCTGCGCTACACCCCCGCCACGCGACGAGGGTAGCGGCCCCGGGGCGCGGGTGCCGTGCGCGGTCAGGGGGCGCGGTGCCGGGCGCGCCAGGGGGTACGGTGCGCGGGGACGGCGGGACCGGCCGGAATCGAACCGGCGTCCTCTCGGAGGGAAGCCGAGCGCGACGACCTCTGCGCTACGGCCCCGCCGCCGCGGGACACGCTAGCGCACGGAGCGGGCGGGCCGGGGCCGGCGGGGGCGCCGCGGGGGACGGCGTTCGGAGGCCGGGACCGGACCCTCCTGGGCCGCCCGGGGGCGGGGTCACGCCGTGCCCGCCGCCGCGGGCAGCGGCAGCGCACCCGAGTCCAGGGCGTGGATGACCCCCGCGGCCCCGCCCCGCGCCGCCGCGCTCAGCCCCAGCGCCGACGGCTCCACCCGGCACCCGGCGGGGCCGGCGGCGAACACCCCGGACGCCAGGGCGGCCCGGCACCGCGGCAGCAGCCACGGCCCCATGGGCACGAAGTACCCGCCCAGCAGCACCAGCCCCGGGTCCACCAGGTTGACCAGCGCCGCCAGCCCCCGGCCCAGCCGGGTCCCGGCCCGCTCCAGTGCCGCCACCGCCACCGCGCCGCCCGCCGCCGCCCGGCCCACCGCGGCCTCCACCAGCGCCGCCACCTCCTCCCCCGACAGTGGACGCCCCGGCGCCAGGTCCGGGACCGCGTCGCGCAGGATCGCGCCGATGCCCGCCACCGCCTCCAGGCAGCCGCGCCGCCCGCACGAGCACTCCGGCCCGCCCGGGTCCAGTTCCAGGTGGCCCAGCTCCCCGGCGAACCCGCCCGAGCCGCGCAGCAGGCTCCCGCCGGTGAGCACCCCCGCGCCGATCCCGACCTCGCCGGTGACGTAGACCAGGTCGGGGGTCCCGGCGAAGGAGCCCACCCGGTACTCGGCCACCGCCCCCAGGTTCGCGTCGTTGTCCACCCGCACGGGGAACCCCAGCACGTCCACGCTCTCGCCCAGCGGGAAGTCCGACCAGCCCAGGTTGGGGGCCCGGCGCACCGTCCCGGTGGGGGAGTCCACCAGCGCCGGCACCGCGATCCCCGCGCCCACCACGGTCCGCCCGCGCACCGCCGGGTCGTCGGCGGCCTCCCGCAGCGCCGCCACGATCCGCCGGGCGCTCTCCCGCGGCCCCGCCTCCCGGGCGTCGAAGGGCGTGTGCCGGGCGGTCAGCTCCCGCTGCACCAGGTCCACCGCCACCACCGACAGGTAGTCGACGTTGACCTCCAGGCCCAGCGCCGCCACCGACGTGTCGTCCAGGTCCAGCAGCACCCCGGGGCGGCCCACCCCGTGCTGCTCGGTCCTGCCGGTCTCCCGGACCAGGCCGCGCGCCATCAGGTCGGCGACCAGGCTGGACACCGTCGTCTTGTTCAGGCCGGTGGCCGCCGCCACCGCCGCCCGCGAGCACGGGGCCGACTCGCGGACGGTGCGCAGCACCACCCCCAGGTTGGCCTCGCGGACCGTGCGCAGGCCCACCGTTCCCGAACCCGCCCCCACGGGGACCCCCCTCGTCGATGCTCCGCCGTGTCCGGATCGTACCGGGCGGACCGAAAACGGTTTGCCGGGCGTCCGACGACGGTGGTGGAATGCCGACCATGGTCCCCGCAGACGTCTTCCGCGACCAGCCGGTCCTCACCGGCGACCTGGTCGAGCTCCGCCCCCTCGACGCGGTGTCGGGTGCTCCGCTCGTCGCGTCCCTCGTCGACATGGACCCGGAGGTGCGCCGCCTCACCGGCACCCACCGGCGGTTCACGCGCGAGGTCGCGCAGGAGTGGAACCGCACCCGCCCCGACCACCACGACCGGGCCGACTGGGTGATCGTCGAGCGGGCCGGCGGCACCGCCGTCGGGGACTGCGCGCTCATCGGGCTGGACCCCGACAACGCCTCCGTCGGCTACCGGATCGCGCTCACCGGTCTCGGGCACGCCGGGAAGGGCTACGGCACCGCGGCCACGGACCTGGTCCTGGAGTACGCGTTCACGGTCGCCGGCCTGCACCGGGTGGCCCTGGAGGTGTTCGACTTCAACCCGCGGGCGCGGCGCTCCTACGAGAAGTCCGGGTTCGTCCGCGAGGGGGTGTGGCGCCAGGCCCTGCACTGGGACGGGGAATGGCACGACGCCGTCCTGATGTCGGTGCTGGCGCACGAGTACGCGGCCTTGCGCGCCGGTGGGGGATCCGCGGCCGGGGGCCGTTAGCCTCGGGGGCATGCCCGTTCCCGAGTTCCTGCGCGAGCTGCGCGACCAGATCGGCCCCGCCCTGCTCCCCCTGACGGGGGTCACCGGCGTCGTGCTGGACGAGGACGACAACGTACTGCTGCACCGGCGCGCCGACGACGGCCGCTGGGCCACCCCCGGCGGCATCCTCGAACCGGGGGAGCAGCCCGCCGCCGCCGTGGTGCGGGAGGTGTGGGAGGAGACCGGGCTGGTCGTCGAGGTCGAGCGGCTGGTCAGTGTGGTCGGCCAGGACCCCTACGTCTACCCCAACGGCGACCGGGTGCAGTTCCTGGACCTGGCGTTCCGCTGCCGCCCGGTGGGCGGCGCCCCCGACGCGGGCGGGGACGAGACGCTGGAGGTGGGGTGGTTCGCCCCCGACGCGCTGCCCGCCATGTCGGACAGCATCATGCGGCGCATCGGCTACGCCCGCGAGTCCCGCACGGAACCCTTCTACGTCCTCTGAGGCGGCGTCCCGGGCGGCCGGTCAGAGGAAGATCCGCCCGCGGCGCCCCCGGTCCCGCAGCGCGGCCATCCGGCGCACGTTGCCGGGCCGCCGCGACAGCAGGTGGTACAGCAGCAGCGTGCCGCTCCGGTCGGTGCGCGCCCGGTCGGCCATCTCGCCCATGTTGACCCGCGGGTACAGCCGCACCCCGCCCGCGTGCATCCGCACGGTGTGCGCGCCCTCCGGGAAGTGCGCGTAGGCGTGGTTGTCCGCCGTGTACTCCGAGCAGCGCGCCAGCGCCGCGCCCAGCAGCGGCACCAGGTCGGCGCACAGGATCGCGACCCGGCGCCAGAACCCGGTGTGCCCCGCGACCACGTGTCCGAGCTGGTGCGCCACCGCGAACGCCAGTGCGTCCGCGTCGCGCGCCCGCCCGTCGTCGTCGAACAGCTCGCCCGACAGCACCAGGTGGCTGCGCAGCCCGTGCCCGCCGGCGTCGGCCTGCCCGCCGTCCACCCGCACGTACGCCTCCGGGGTGCGCACCCCCATCGCCGCCGACAGCATCGCGATCACCCGGTACGCCTCGGGGAACTGGGTGGGGGAGATCTTCACCGACTCGGCCCGGTGCCGGGCGTGCCGCAGCCCCCGCACCAGCCAGCAGGCGGCCGGGACCAGCGCCAGCGCCAGCGCCGGGGCCTGCCAGGTGCCGGTCAGCCCGCCCAGCAGCTGCGCGCCCAGGGCCAGCAGCAGCAGGTTCGCCAGGACGCACATGAGGAACAGCGGCGCCTCCCACGGGTGGGCGGGCGCCGGGACGATCTCCTCGCCCTCCCCGAGCTCGTAGGAGCCCCGGCCCCCCGGCCGGGCGGAGCGGCAGTAGGGGGCGGCCGGGTACCGGGTCTCCGGGACGTAGCCGCACCCGCCCGACCCGTGCACCGAACAACCCGTGGGGCGGCCCTGCGCGGACACGGCACGGAACATGGTGGCCCTCCCCTCGGGAGCGGGAACGATGGATCAAGGGTTGATCACTCCCTGTATCCAAATATTACTTTCCGCTTCCACCGGGATGGGCTTAAAGGCACTACGGCGTGTCAGAAAGTGACCGCCGCCCCCTTTGCGGGCCGGGGCGCCCGTGTGCGGGGCCGGCCCCCGCGGAGGCCGCGCCCCGCCGCGCCCTCAGCGCTGCTCGTACCGGCGCAGCTCCTCGGCGAGCACGTCCAGGAAGCGGTCCACCTGCGCCGGGTCGTACCCCGGCCGGGCCCGCGTGGTCGAGAACTGGACCCGCTCCACGTCCTTCGATGACAGCGTCGCCCGCTCCGGCCGCCCCTGGTGGAGCACCTCCAGGGTGAACTCGGCCCGGTCCAGGAAGTCGTCGACCTCCTGTTCGTTGTAGCCCGTGGTCAGCCGCGTGGTGGCGAACTGCTGGCCGCGCACCTGCTCCGGGGTCAGCCCGGGGGGCGGGGCCTGCGGCCCCTGCCGCCCGCGGTCCGCGGGCGGGGGCTCGGCGGCGGTCCGCGGGGCCCCGCCGCGCGGCGGCAGCGGTGGGGTGCCCGGACCGGACCTGCCCAGGCCGCGACCGGCCAGGTCGGCGACCACCACGTCGAGGAAGTCGTCCACCTCGTCCTCGCGGTACCCCGGGCTCAGCCGGGTGGTCCGGAAGCGCGAATTGCGCACCTCCTCGGCCGTGATGGGCGGACCCTTGCGCGGTCCGCCCTCCAGCGCGACGAGCGTCGCCTCGATGCGGTCGAGCAGCGCGTCGACGTCCTCCTCGTTGTATCCCGGGCGCAGACGCACCGTGTGGAACTTCTTGTTGCGGATGTCCGCCGGTGTCAGAGGCATGGTCCCTATTGTGCAGTTCAGGAGGTTCTCAGGGTGGTCATTCCCGCCCGCCGCGCTCCTCCGACCGCGCGACGCGCTGTGCGAGGTCGTCCAGCACGGCGTCGACCTGGACGCGGTCGTAGCCCCGCAGGACGACGTCGAAGCGGGCGGAGGCGAGTTCGGCCGCGGTGACCGCCGTGGTCCCGGCGGGGGCCTCCACGGGGGAGGCGGTCCCGGTGCGGGCGGTGAGGGTGGCGAGCGCCCGGTCGATGATGCCGCTGACCTGGACGCGGTCGTAGCCGCGCAGGACCACGTCGAACCGCGGCGGCTCCACGGGTGACTCCGGGGCGGGGAGATCCCGCGCCGGGCGGTCCGGGCCCGCGCCGGTATTCCCGGTGCGGGCCTCCAGGAGGGCGATATCGCGTGCGAGGTCCTCGATCCAGCCGGCGACCTGGGTGCGGTCGTAGCCGCGCAGGACGACGTCGAAGCGGGCTGAGGCGAGTTCGGCCGCGGTGACCGCGGTGGTCCCGGCGGGGATCTCGGCCCGCGGCCGCTCCCCGGTGCCGGCGGCCAGGGTGACGATCGCCCGGTGCAGCAGGTCGGTGACCTGGACGCGGTCGTAGCCGCGCAGGATGATGTCGAAGTCCGGGACCGCCAGGGGGGAGTTCATGCCCGCATTATGCCGAGGGGCCGTGGCCCGCGCCATACCGGAGCGCGCCCGTGGCCGACTGCGGACGCCCGGCCGGGACCACTCCCGCACCGCTCATTCCCGCATCAGGTACATGGCCAGGCCGCGGGCGATCGCGTCGGCCGCCCGCTCCCGCCACTCGGGGTCCTCCAGCAGGGCTGCGTCCTCGGCGTTGCGCATGTTCCCCGCCTCCAGGAACACCTTGGGCACGGTGGACATGTTGAGCCCGCCCAGGTCGGTGCGCTCGTCCAGGCCGTCCTGGGCGAGGTAGTCGGCGTAGGGGACGTCGGTGCCCTCGCGGTACTCGCGGCGCAGGTCCTCGGCCAGCTCCAGGGAGGGCTCGACGATGTCCTCGGTATAGCCCTCGACCTCGCCCGGCACGATCACGTGGAAGCCGCGCCCGGACTCGGGCCCGCCGTCGGCGTGGATGGACACGGCGGCGTCGGCCTCCGCCTCGTTGCCGATGCCGGCGCGCTCGTCGATGCAGGGGCCCACGCCCTCGTCGTCCTCGCGGGTGAGGACCACCGTGGCGCCGTCGGCCTCCAGCCGCTCCTTGACCAGGACGGAGAGCTCCCAGTTGAAGAGGTGCTCGGGGTAGCCGGTGTTCGTCTCCGCGCCCACGGTGTCGCAGGCCTTCTGCTGGGGCCCGGCGGGCACCTGCTGGTTGATCTCGGAGGCGGCGGAGGCGTTGCCGCCGTTGTGCCCGGGGTCGATGACCACGACCCGGTCGTGCAGCGGGCCGTCGCCCACGGGCCGCTGGGCGGCGCCGTCCTCCCCGTCCGCGGTGTCCCCGGGGCCCCGGCCGGAGGAGCCGTCGTCGGGGCCGGGCAGCGGGATGGCGGAGGTGGGGTCGGAACCGGGCTCGGCTCCGGACGCCGACGCGCAGCCGGTGGCGAGGAGTGCCAGGAGCGGGATGAGGTACAGGGCGCGGGTGGCGCGGCTCCGGGGCCCTGACGGTGCGGAGACGGGCATGCCCACAACCTACCGGGCGAACCGGGCGGAACGCCCCTCTCGCGCGGGTACTTCTTATTAAGACGCCCGGTGCATTGATCGGTTTACACGATACAGGGAAGTTTTCTGAAGTGAATTCGAATCCCTCCGGAGAGTAGTGGGAGTTTCTCCCGTAATCTTTTTGTGATCCATTTTCGGATGTTTTCGGCCATGAGTGAGCTGTAGGATTCCCGTGAGGAAGCGGGAAGTCTCCCGCATCGGTTCCGCAGGCCCCTCCGTCCAGGGCCGCAGCCGGTTTTCACAGGTGGAAGGCCTTTTCGAGCGCCTCCCCTGCCCCCATCCGAACCCTGGTGACAGTCGATCGCCCGGTGCGGCCCCACCCGCACCCGGGCATTGCATTGAACCGGGCCGACCTGTCCCATGCGGGTCGGAATCCCCTAGAGGATTGATGTGAAGAGCACCAAGATCGCCGCCCGCCGTGTCATTCAGGCCGGCGCCACCTTCGCTGCTTTCGGCGCGCTGACCGTGGCGGCGGCCCTCCCCGCGGCCGCGGACCCCGTCTCCGGCTGGGCCTACGCCTCCTCCAACGGCGGCGCCGGCTTCATCGAGACGCAGGACGGCAGCGTCAGCGACGCCTTCTCCGTCGACTACGGCTGGGTCTCCTGGTCCGGCAACTCGACCGCGTCCGTGACCGGCAGCGGGGTCCTGGCCACGGTGGAGGTCCCCTCCGTCCGCGTCCAGATCACCGTGGCGGACGCCGAGAACGGCCTCCCCACCGAGGACGAGGATGAGGAGGAGACCGAGGACGGCGCGGAGGCGTCCGAGGAGCCGACCGACACCGACGACGACCAGGCCCCCGGTGACGGGGAGGGCGACACCGGCGGGGACGACACCTCCGGCGGCGGGGACGACGGCTCCTCCGAGGGCGGCCAGGACGGCGGGGGCGAGAGCGGTGGCGACACCGACGAGCCCGCCCCGACCGCGCCCCCGGCCGACGGGGACGACACGACCCCCTCGCCCAGCCCGGAGCCCAGCCCCTCCGCCGAGGAAGCCGACGCGGACGCCGCCGAGGCCGACACCACCGTCGTCGTGCTCGACGAGACCAACAGCGAGCCGGTGTCCGAGTCCGACGAGATCCTCGTCGAGGCCACCATCTCCGGCATCTCCGTCAGCACCTTCAAGAGCTGGGACGGCTCGGTCCGGCACAGCGTCGACCCCGGCAGCGTCAGCGGCGTGACCGTCCCCGAGGACGTGGACTTCACCATCACCCCCGACATCTACGAGTGGGAGCAGCCCACCGAGGTCGACGGGTACACGTGGGAGGACGCCTACTCGGTCCTCGACTACGACTTCAAGGTCGACGGCGAGCTGGTCCAGTTCGTCACCATCGCCGAGACCGGTGTCGGCACCCTGACCGTCGACGGCGGCGGGAACCCCGGCGGGGGCGACGGCGACGGCGAGGAGAAGCCGCGTCCGGAGAAGCCCGTGGAGAAGCCCGAGGCCGACGACAAGAAGCCGGTCGCCCAGCCCGCCGAGGCCCTGGCCACGACCGGCAGCCCGATCGGCGGCCTGATCGCCGCCGGTGCCGCGATCGCCGCCGGTGGTGGCGCTGCCGCCTACCTGGCCCGTCGCAAGAAGAACGCCGTCGTCGAGGCTCCCGCCGAGGAGAACGACAACTAGGCACCGGCCACCGCACCACCGGCCCCGCCGGTGACACGGTGACCAGCACGGCCCCGGGGCACCTCCCCGGGGCCGTTCGCGTTCTCGGACACCGGAACTCCCCGGGGCCGGCGGCCGTTGACCGGGCATCCGGACCATCACAGTGAGCGATCACGCGTAGGAGGGCGGTTTCCGTTTCGTGATCGAGCGGTTAGGCTCGGCCGTGCGGGCGCGCTCCGTGCGCCCCGCCCCGCACGGCCCCTTCCCCCGGGGCGGGAAGGCCGTCGTCCCCGCCGCCCCGCATGCCGCGCCGCCGCGCGC
Source organism: Nocardiopsis flavescens (assembly GCF_900141985.1). Taxonomy (GTDB): domain Bacteria; phylum Actinomycetota; class Actinomycetes; order Streptosporangiales; family Streptosporangiaceae; genus Nocardiopsis; species Nocardiopsis flavescens. The sequence continues at coordinate 14,976 of NZ_FQZK01000030.1, forward strand.
GGCGCTCCCCGTGGACCCCGCTCCGAGCCCGGTCACGGGACCGGCCGCACGGCCGGACATCCCCCAGTAGCTACAGGAGTGCCGTGGTGACCCCCGCCAGAAAGACAGCACACCGCCTGCTCGGCGCCGCCGCCGCGGCCGTGCTCGCGGCCTCGCTCGGCCTCACCGCGTCCCCGGCCGGGGCCGCGGTCGCCGCCGTCGACCCGCTCGTGTGGGGGAACGCCCAGGCCTGGGCCGCCAACGGCGACGCCGTCTCCGGCTACTCCACCGCCGTCAGCTTCGGCGGCGACAGCGAGGAGCGCGGCGACACCGGCGAGGTGTACGGGCCGCTCGCCCCCTACATCAGCATCCGGGGCTCCAGCCGCACCGCCGTCGACGACAAGGGCGCCGCCGCCACCGCCGGCGTGGAGTCGGCCGTCCTGCGCCTGACCGTCGTGGACCTGGTCACCCTCGGCATGATCGACGTGCCCTCCGGCGTCGACCTCGCCCCCTCCTCCCCGGACGACGTCCCCTCTGGCGACGGGGAGGACCCGCTCGGCCCCTACTGGGACGCGCCGACCCCGGAGGGCGGGGAGGAGCCGGAGCCCCGGCAGCCCCCCGCCGACGGGGACCACCCGTTCCGGGACGGGGAGTCGGAGAGCCCCGCCCCGGAGAGCCCGTCGCCGAGCGGCAGCCCCACGGACGACGTGATCGCCCTCGACGACGCCGACACCCGCCGGGTCTCGGCCGACAATACCCTGGAGATCTCGGTTGCCGACGTGGTCACCACCGCCTCGGCGGGGTTCTCCGGGAGCACGGACACCGGTTTCGAGCACGGTGCCCTGAGCGCTTTCGGGGTACCCGTGGGCGAACTGCGGTCCGGGCGGGCCCACGTGGTCGAGGACGTCCTGGAGATCATGGACGAGGAGGGGGAGACGGTCCAGGAGGTCCCGGTGGCCGTCCACTTCGCGCGCGTCCAGGAGACCTTCGACGACCAGGACCCGGACTGGAGGGGCGAGGGCTCCCGCTCCCGGCTGTCCGTGACGGTGAGCGTGGGGGCGGCCGGGGACGGCAACGGCTTCAGCATCGACTTCGCCGACGCCTGGGCGCTGGGCTCCACCTACGAGGCGGGTTCCTCCCCGTCGCCCCAGGACCGCGCGAGCGCCTCCCCGCAGGCGCAGGAGCAGCGCCCCCGCAACAACCTGGCGATGACCGGCAGCTCCCTGGCGGCGCTGATCACCGCCGCGCTGGTGGCCGTCGGCGGCGGATCCGCCGCCACGTTCCTGGCCCGCAAGCGCACCAGCGCCATGGACGACCGCCTCGGCGACTGACGCACCGGGCGGACGCCGGGTCCTGCCCGTCCCGCAGGCCGCCCGCGCCGCCTCCGCGCGGTCGCGGGCACCGGTCCCGCCGGCGGTCGGCTACGGGTGCGGCCGGGAGCCCCGCCGGGGTCGCCCCGGCCGGGCCGGCGGCGTCCGCGCGGTGCTCCGCCTCGGCGGGCCCGACCCCGGTCCCGGGCGCGCCGACGGGCCGCCGCCCCGGCAACACGCCGCCCCCCGAACACAAGGGGGCGGGCCTTCTCGGTGAAGGCCCGCCCTCGGGTCTTGTCAGCCTGTGTCGGCGGCCGGAGCCACTCCGGCCGGTTCCCCCCGGAAACAGCGGCTCAGACCGGGGAGATCACTCCGTACGCTGGCTGGGGATACCGGCCAGCAGGGCACGGACCTCCGTCTCACGGTAGCGACGGTGTCCGCCCAGGGTGCGGATCGAGGTCAGCTTGCCCGCCTTGGCCCAGCGCGTCACGGTCTTGGGGTCCACGCGGAACATGGTGGCAACCTCGGCGGGGGTCAACAGGGGCTCCGCCTCGGGCGTGCGAGTTGACATGTGTACGGCCTCTCCTCCTGGATCTGTGTGCCGATCCTTGAGCCTGTGATCCTGGCGCTTCGCCCGGATGACCAATATGGGTTCATACTGGCATCACCCGAGGTGATGGTGCAGCCACTTTCAGCAACTTTGCTCAGGGGAGGCCCCGGAAGCCGTTCGTGGCTGCGTCACGCTAAGTGATTCTAGCGACACGTTTAGTGGCATGTGGCGTATTCGGTCAAAACTTCGTTCTCGGGCCTCGTTTTTCTCGATCCGGAGGACACGAAGTGCTACGGAGGTCTGACCGAAACCCCGGTGTCGGGCTCTCGGCCGCTGGATCGTGCCCCTGGCCGGCCCGCCGGGGGAGGGCGGGAGCGCCGGGGGGCGGGATCCCCCTCCGCGGTCCGCCCCGGGGCGGACCGATCGCACGGGATCGCCCGCGCGACAGGGGTTCTCCGATGGTCGTCGGTGCTTTCGGTGATCGGGCGACTACAGTCTACGTCGATCACTAACGGGCGTTATGCCCAGTTTCTCCATGCTTGATGTCGTGCGCGGGCGACGTCCGGGCTCGCACCGTTGTCACGTGCGCAAACGACTCCGGTGGGCGGAAAGAAACCTGGTGTACCAGGTTGGCGGACGGCGCGTCGCGGACGTGCGGGTGCCGGAATTTCACGACGGACCACGGGGTGGTGTCGACGAAAACCTGGGCATCTCATCACCGTCAGTTGGCGTGCTCCAGGGCGCGCAGCGACCTCCAGCGGCGCAGCAGCCGGTCCCGCAGCTCCACCACCCGCTCCGCGTCGCCCGCCGCCAGCGCCTCCACCGCCCCGGCCACCTCCGCCACCGACCGCTCCCCGGCCAGCCGCGCGTCGTCGAACAGGTGCACCAGCCCGCCGTAGTCCAGCTCCAGCAGCGAGCCCGGGTGGGCCACCGACCGCAGCCAGTCCACCAGCCGCTCCGTGGCCGCCGACACGGCGTGCCTGCCGATGTGCTCGGTCATCACCGCCCCGGTGCGCTCCAAACGCTCCAGGCCGGTCGCGGTCCGCGTCAGGTACACCAGGGCCCGGGTCGGCCCCGCCGACGCCACCAGGCGGCGCTCCCCGTCGGAGAAGGGCACGAACCACGGCACCGGCACCGCCCAGTTGCTCGACAGGATCCCCGGCCGCAGGTGCGCCCCCGACGCCCGCCACTCGCGGTACCCCTCCTCCACCCGCTCCGCCTCCCGCTCCGGCACGAAGGCCTCGCTCAGCGAGGGAGGCGTCCGCTCCGCGAACTCCGTGAAGGCCCGCCACGACCGCAGCCGGGTCTCCCAGGGGCACACGTACAGCAGCCCCTCCACCCGGCGCAGGTACGCGTTGCGGCTCTCCTCCCGCGGCGCCGCCAGCGGCGGGGTCACCAGCAGCCGGCCCAGCACCTCGGCCTGCTCTGCGGCCAGGGCGTGCGCCCGGCGCGGCCGGTGGGGCGAGCGCGCGTACTCCTCCCACCTCCTCCGCTCGTCGGGCGCGAACGATGCGAGCGGCTGGTAGACGCGGAGATAGGCGGTGTAGGGCAGCACGGAACGCATCGTGGCACACATCCCGGCGTGTGGCACTCGCCACGCCCGAAGCCCGTATCCGCCGCTGGGGAAGGGTTTCCGGGGGCCGTACCGGTGGTGGCCGGGGCGGTTGCGGACCCCTTCACCACACCCGTCACACCCGGGTGGCGTAGGCACGGCGGGGCCCGACCAGGTACGGTTGTACGTGTACGTAAGCTGACGCCTGTCGTCAGTCGCGTTTGACGGCCGTCAGCCCGTTAGTGCGGGTTAGTTAAGTGATCCGGGGTTCCGTCGGAACCCCATCGTTGAGGGGGTCGAGCCAATGGGGCGCGGCCGAGCCAAGGCCAAGCAGCAGAAGGTCGCCCGGAAGCTCAAGTACAGCACCGGTGGGACCGACCTTGATCGGCTGCGGTCGGAGCTGGGTGTCGCTGAGGATGAGGAACCGACCGGACCGGGTCCGGACGATTCCTACGCGGATTCTCACGATGACCTGATCGACCGCTACGCGGATCTCGCCGAGAAGTACACGGAGTCCGACAAGTAGGCAGTACGTCGGACGGGGCTTCCAGGTCGCTCGGACAACACGACAGACCTGCGGACACCACCGGTCCCTGCGGGGACCGGGCCGGACAGGTGGATATAGCCGGTGCGAACCACTGCGGTGGTTCGCACCGGCTATGTTCGCGTCCACCGCTCACGCGCCGGGGTGGTCGCCGTTCAGGTGGGCCGTGCCGGTGCCGGGCGTGACCGTGCCCAGCCTCCAGGCCGGGACGCCGCGCTCGGAGAGCACCTCCAGGGCGCGCTCCGCGTCCTGCGCCGCCACGACCGCCACCATGCCCACGCTCATGTTGAACGTGGCCTCCATGTCCTCCCGCGACACCCCGCCCTTCTCCGCCAGCAGGCCGAACACGGGGGCGGGCGTCCAGGTGGAGCGGTCCAGCACCGCGTCCAGGTGGCCGGGCAGCGACCGCGACAGGTTGGCCGCCAGGCCGCCGCCGGTGATGTGCGAGTACGCGTGCACCTCCACAGCCCCGGTCAGCGCCACGCAGTCCTTGGCGTAGATCCGGGTCGGGGTGAGCAGGACCTCGCCCAGCTCGGCGCCCAGCTCCGGCGGGTGCGCCTTGAGGTCCAGGCCGGCGGTGTCCACGATGCGGCGGATCAGCGAGTAGCCGTTGGAGTGGGGTCCCGAGGACGCCATCGCGATCACGGCGTCGCCCTCGCGGACCCGGTCCGGGCCCAGGATCGCGTCGCCCTCGACCACGCCGGTCCCGGCGCCGGCCAGGTCGTACTCCTCGGGGCCCATCGCCCCGGGGTGCTCGGCGGTCTCCCCGCCGATGAGGGAGCACCCGGCCTGGTGGCAGCCCTCGGCGATACCGCCGACGATCTCGGCGATCCGCTCCGGGACCACCGAGCCGCAGGCGATGTAGTCGGTCATGAACAGCGGCTCGGCCCCGCTGACCACCAGGTCGTCGACGACCATGCCCACCAGGTCGATGCCGATGGTGTCGTGGCGGTCCAGCTTCTGGGCGAGCAGCACCTTGGTGCCCACGCCGTCGGTGGACGTGGCCAGCACCGGGTCCTTGTACCTGCCGGTGTCCAGGCGGAACAGGCCCGCGAAACCGCTGGCGTCGGTGACCTGCTCGGGGCGCCGCGTCCGCGCGACATGGCGCTTCATCAGGTCGACGGCGCGCTCCCCGGCGGCGATGTCGACGCCCGCGGCGGCGTACGCCCCCGTCGCCTTGCTGTCGGCTGCCACGCGAGTTCTCCTCGTGCTGTGATGGTTGGTGCTCGTTGGTGCCGGTACGGCCCGCCGCGCCCCGGGGTCCGGGGCACGGCGGATCCGCGCACGGCGGGACCGCCGTGCGGACGGCTACTTGGGGCTGCTGGCCAGGGTGGATCCCTCGGGGGTCCCGCAGGACTTCTCCAGCAGGTACTTGCCGCGGGCCGCCGGGTCCACCTCGATCGGGTAGACGCCGTCGAAGCAGGCCCGGCACAGGTCGTTCTTGGGCACCGTGGTGGCGGCGATCAGCTCGTCCAGGTCGACGTAGGCGAGGCTGTCGGCGTTCACCGACGCGGCGATCTCGTCCACCGAGAGGTTCGCGGCGATGAGCTCGGCCCGGGTGGCGAAGTCGATGCCGTAGTAGCAGGGCCACAGCACGGGCGGGCTGGAGATGCGCACGTGCACCTCCGCGGCGCCCGCGTCGCGCAGCATCCGCACCAGCGCGCGCTGGGTGTTGCCGCGCACGATCGAGTCGTCCACCACCACCAGGCGGCGGCCCTCGATGACCTCGCGCAGCGGGTTGAGCTTGAGCCGGATGCCGAGCTGGCGCAGGGTCTGGCTGGGCTGGATGAAGGTCCGGCCCACGTAGGAGTTCTTGACCAGGCCCTGGGCGAACGGGATGCCGCTGGCCTCGGCGTAGCCGACCGCGGCGGGCGTGCCGGACTCGGGCACCGGGATGACCAGGTCGGCCTCCACCGGGTGCTGCCTGGCCAGGCGGCGCCCCACCTCCACACGGGTGGAGTTGACGTTGCGCCCGGCGATGGTGGTGTCCGGGCGGGCCAGGTAGACGTACTCGAACAGGCAGCCCTTGTTCCGGGCGGGCGCGAACCGGCGGGACCGGACGCCGCGCTCGTCGATGGTGAGCAGCTCGCCGGGCTCGATCTCGCGGACCACCTCGGCGCCCACGATGTCCAGCGCGGCGGTCTCGCTGGCGACCACCCAGCCGCCCGCGCCGGAGGTCTCGCCCAGGCGGCCCAGCACGAACGGCCGGATGCCCTGCGGGTCGCGGGCCGCGTACAGGGTCTCCTCGTCCATGAACACCAGTGAGAAGGCGCCCTGGACCTGCGGGAGCAGCTCCATCGCGGCCTCTTCGACGGTGCTGCCGTCGCGGGCCCGGGAGGCCAGCAGGTTGGTGAGGACCTCGGTGTCCGTGGTCGCGCCGCTCCGGGAGTCCGGCAGCATCGCGGCCAGTTCCGGGGTGTTGATGAGGTTGCCGTTGTGGCCGAGGGCCAGGCCCCCCTCGCGCGCCGTGTAGAAGGTCGGCTGCGCGTTCTCCCAGACCGGCGAGCCGGTGGTGGAGTAGCGGCAGTGGCCGATGGCGAGGTGCCCGCGCAGGGAGTCCAGGGTCGCCTCGTTGAAGACCTGGGAGACCAGCCCCATGTCCTTGTAGACGAGGATCCGCTCCCCGTCGCTCAGGGCGATGCCCGCGGACTCCTGTCCGCGGTGCTGTAGAGCGTAGAGGCCGAAATAGGTGAGCTTGCTGACTTCTTCGCCGGGAGCCCAGACCCCGAATACACCGCAGGCGTCCTGCGGGCCGCGTTCGAGCGGGTCGAGGTCCATGGAGAGCCGGCCGTCGGAGTACGACACGCTCACAGCTTAGTGCCTGGGGATGCGGGCGGTACCACCCGGGGCCACAGGGGCAGGTGTCCGGACAGGTCGGAACGGGTCCCGCTGGCCTGTACCGCCCCCTGCTCCACCGCCCGTCCCCAGGGGGTTTCGCCCACCGCCAGGCGCAGCCAGGTGTCCGGGGAGGCCTCCACCACACCGGGCGGGGTGCCCCGGGTGTGACGTGGGCCCTCGATCGCCTGTACGGCTCCGAACGGCGGCACGCGGACCTCCAGGGAGTTGCCGGGGGCCCGGTCGGCGAGCAGCGCCAGGGAGGCCCGCACGGCGAGCTTGACCAGCGGCCGGGCGGCCCCGGGGTCGGAGTCCGCGCGCGCCAGCGCGGTGCGCGCCAGGGCGGCCACGGCCCCGTCGGCGCCCGCGTCCGCGGGGATGTCGGCGCCCGCGTCGGCCAGGGCGCTCAGGACCCGGCGCACCAGCGCGGGGGTGAGAGTGGACGGCATGCCCGAAGCCTAGGCGCACCGGGCGCGGGGGCCGGTCACGGGCGGTGCCCGCCCCGCCCGGTCCGCGTGGGGAGGGTCGTCGGCGGCGGTGCGGACCGCGGGATCCGCGCCGGTCCGCCCGCGGGGGTGGCCGCCGCGCCCGGGTCCGCCGTCTCGTGGACGGCGGGCGGCCGCGGTGTCCGTGCATCCCGTCCGCGAGGGGGCGTCGGCGCACCGCCCGGGAGAGGAGTCTCCGCCCGCCCGGGAGGTCCCGCCCGCGCGGTCGCGGGCGCGCCGGCCGCCGGGCCGCCGGTGCGCGCGGGGCGGGGCCCGGGTCGTTGCCCCCTGCGTGCTTTGTGGGAGATTGTCATGAGTTCGTGTGTTCCGACCAGGGGTGGCCGTCTGTGGCGCCCCGGGTGCGCACGCGGGTCCCGGGGGGTACGGGGGTCCTTCGTCACCCCGCAGGTCCGCCGGGGGCGGCATCCGGAGCCCCGCGGCACCCCCGGTGCGGCGGATCCTCCGCTGCTCAGGGCCTGCCGGGACGGGCCCGGGGGCCGGGGCCGCCCACCCGGGGTCCGTCAACGTCCAGATGAACGGGCGGGATACTTGCCATTGCCGCCGAATGGCCTGAAAGTGGACATCGAAGAGTCGGGGGGTCCGCGTCCACCGGTCTCCTACCGATCGGGTGATTCGTGTCTCAGCGCACCGCTGGTCAGCGGGCGCCGAACACGGTAGCGTCCCGAACCGTCCCGGTGTCGTTGAGATTGGGAGGAATGCGATGGGCCCCTTCCCCCAGGGAGTTCCACGCACCGGGGCCGCCGGGTGAACGAGGGATGACCGCGCACGCGACCGACGCGACGGACCCTCGCGTCACGACGAGCCGCTCGGCGGACCCGCTTAACATCCACCAAGGAACACCCACCGCACCATCGGGAGAGACGACGTGCGCCTGCGTTTGCGCCCGCGTGATGACAGTTACTACGAGATGTTCACCGACTCGGCGAACAACCTGGTCATCGCGGCACGCCTGCTGGTGGAGCTGATGAGTGACGGCGCCGACCGCGAGGCCATCACCGAGAAGATGCGTGCCTGCGAGCACGCCGGAGACGACGCCACCCACGCGATTATGCGCCGCCTCAACAAGAGTTCGGCGCCTCCCATGCACCGGGAGGACATCTACCGTCTGGCCTCCAACCTCGACGACGTCATGGACTCGATGGAGGCGGCGGTCGACCTCATCGGCCTCTACGGGCTGGACCGGCTCCCCAAGGGCATCATCGACCAGATCGAGGTCCTGGAGCGCGCCGCCGAGCTGACCGCCGAGGCCATGCCGCGCCTGCGCACCATGCAGGACCTCACCCGGTACTGGATCGAGATCAACCAGCTGGAGAACCAGGCCGACCGGATCTACCGCAAGCTCCTGGCCAAGCTGTTCAGCGGCGAGTACGACGCGCTGACGGTGCTCAAGCTCAAGGACGTCATCGAGGAGCTGGAGACGGCCGCCGACGCGTTCGAGCACGTGGCCAACACGGTCGAGAGCATCGTCGTCAAGAACCGCTGACCCGGAACCCGCCCGCGCCCGCCCCGGACCCCGGCGGGCCCGCACGGCCCCTCCGCGCCCCCGCGGGGGCGGATGTGGGAACCTGCACGGGGGACCCGGCGGGGGCGTGTCCGCGCCCGGGACCGGAGAGCGCGGTGGAAGGCGGGTGCCATGTCGTCCGAGAGTCCCGGGGCCGGCCCCGGTGCCGTTCCGCCCTCCGGGGCCGACGCGCTCGCCCTGGCCGCCTCGGTCCTGGACGCGCAGCCCTTCAGCAGGCTGCTCGGCGCGCGGATCACCCGCTTCGACCCGGGCGGCGCCGTCCTGGAGCTGGACGTGCGCGACGACCTGCTCCAGCAGAACGGCTTCCTGCACGGCGGGGTGCTCTCCTACGCCGCCGACAACGCGCTCACCTTCGCCGGCGGCGCGGTCCTGGGCCCGTCGGTCCTGACCGGCGGTTACGGCATCGAGTACCTGCGCCCGGCCCGCGGGGTGCGCCTCAGCGCCCGCGCGCACGTGGTGGAGCACACCCGGCGCCGCGCCCTGTGCCGCTGCGACCTGGTGATGGCCGACGCCGCGGGCGGCGAGACGACCGTCGCCGCCGCCCAGGGCGTCATCGCGTTCACAGGCCCGTGATCTCGCGCTCCGGCGCGGTCTCCCCGGCCAGCACGCCCCGGACGAGCGCGTAGAACGCCTCGGCGTCGATCTCCTCGACCACCCGGGCGTTGGGCTCCAGGCCGTGCACGCCCCACGACATCGCCGAGTAGCCCCGGGTCAGCTCCCCGGCGGTCTCCACGTCCACGTGGTAGCGGGAGGCCCTGAGCACCAGCTCCGGGTGGAGCAGCACGGCCGCGGTCAGCGAGTCGGGGTGCGTGGTGCCGTCGATGCCCACCCTGCGGTCGAATTCCAGCGTCGCCGCGCAGATGCGGGTGAAGAACCGCGAGAGCGGCGTGTCCAGTGCGGCGATCTCGTCCAGGCGCTCCTGCCCGAACACGGCCTGGCGCAGCGTCAGCGGGTCCCACGGCACCACGGTGATGTCGAACCCGGCGGCGAACACCGCCTTGGCGGCCTCGGGGTCCACGTAGAAGTTGAACTCCGCGGCGGCGGTGATGTTGCCGCGGCCGTTGTTGGAGCCGCCCATGATGAACAGCGACTTCACGTTCGCCGCGAACCCGGGGTCCTTGACCACGGCGGCGGCGATGTTGGTGAGCGGGCCGATCGCCACGACCGACAGCTCGCCCGGGCTCTCGGCGGCCATCCGCACCAGGGCGTCCACCGCGTGCTCGGCCTCCGGAGCCAGGCCGCCCTGGTCCATGGCCAGCCCCCCGGAGCCGTCCCCGTGGACGTCCTCGGCGCTCACCCACGGCCGCACCAGCGGCCGGCGGCAGCCCAGGTACACGGGAACGCCCGCCCCGGTCCCGGACACGTTGAGCGTCATGAAGGCGTTGCGGACCTGCTGGTCGAAGCCCACGTTGCCGGCGACCATCGTGATCGCCCGCAGGTCGGCCGCCGGGTCCAGCAGGCCGACCAGCAGGGCGACGCAGTCGTCCTGCGCGGTATCGGTGTCGATCACCAGCGGTACGGCCATGCGGTTCCCCCGAGCAGACGACGGGAGCCCGCGGCGGGCCCCCTCCCGCTCCCATTCAACCCGGTCCGCCCGGGCGCCCGGCCTGCGCCCGCGCACACGCGCGGGGCCCGCGGGACCGGGCGCGGACCCCGGCGGGCGCCGGGGCGCGGACCGGTCACCGGAGCCCCGTGTTCCCCGTGGGCCCCGGAGGGAATCGTCGACACCATTCCGGTACGGGGTCTCCTGAAGGGGCGACAGGGAAAGCCGTGAAAAGGGGTGATCCGCTACCCGGGCCGTAATATCCGGCTTTCTCCGAAAGGAGAGCGGGCGGGTGGCCTGATGCGGCCGAAACCGTGCGCGCAAGGTAATTCGCCGTTACGCTGACCGTGGATTCCGGCGGTGCCCCCGCTCGCGGATCCCGCCCTCGGCCGAGGTCCGCCCATCCGTTACCGCATGATGGAGGAAATCCGTGAAGACCACGAAATCCCGTCGTCTCGCCCGCGGCCTGGCGGCCGCGGCCCTCGCCGCCGGCACCGTCCTCGCCGGGCTGTCCGCCCCCGCCCAGGCGGCGCCCGTCCCGGGGGAGGCCTCGGCCGCCGCGGTCTGGTGCCGGTACAAGGTCAGCGCCAGTGGCGGCCTCAACGTCCGCAGCGGCCCCGGGACCGGCTACTCCGTCGTGGGCTCGCTGGCCAACGGCGCGATCGTGAACGCGACCCAGGCCACCACCAACGGCTTCCGTCAGCTGGGCACCACCCGGTGGGCCTCCTCGGCCTACCTCGTCAAGCAGCCGGGCGCCTGCTTCACCTGATCCCGCCCGGGGCGGTCCCGGCCCCGCGTCCCCCGGCGGGGCGTCGGAGGAAAGGGCCGGGGCCCTCCTGGAACGGCGTTTCCCCGCGGCGCGGAATCCCATCCGGCCCCCTTTCGGGAATCCGCCGCCCCGCCCCGCGCGAAGGGGGTCCGCGGTGCGGACCCCCTTCGCGGAGCGGACGTGGCGGGTTTATCCGAAACGGCCGGTGATGTAGTTCTCGGTGTCCTTCTTCTCGGGGCGGGTGAAGATCTTGTTCGTCTCGCCCATCTCGACCGGCTTCCCCGGCTTGCCGGGCGCCCGCGGGCTGAAGGGAAGGGCCCGTGACGTCCTCAGGCCGCGGCGGTGGGGTGCTCCAGACGGACGCTGAGGACCAGGCCCAGTGCCTCCGCCAGCTTTTCCAGGGTCGGCAGCGTCGGCTGGGTGCCGCCGTGCTCGAACCGGGCGATGCTGGGCTGCGGCATGCCCGCCCGGCGCCCGAGCTCGGCCTGGGACCACCCGAGTTCCTCGCGGCGGAGCCGTACCGCCTCGCCCAGTGTGAAACGCAACCGCGCCAACTCGTAGGACTCGCGGACCGCGGGGCGGTCGAAGCGCTCCGACTCCCTCAGCTCCGACAGGGTCGTTCTCGGAGTCTCCCTCACTGCTCCTCCTCGTTCTCCGCCGTGTGTCCTGCCGCCGCACACGCGTCCATGGCGCGCTTGGCCCTGCGCACCTCGGCGGTCTCCCGCGCGGAGGTCTTGTGGAACACGGTCAACATGATGATGCGCCGCTCACCTGTCATGAAGTACGTCAGCCGTACACGACGGCCGCCGCAGTAGAACCGCAGTTCCCTGAGCCTGCCGTCGAGTTGGCTCGTGTAGGGGAAGCCGAGTGCGACACCCCTCTCCTCCAGGAGGTCCAGATGGAACAGGGCCTGGCCCCATTCCTCGTCGGGGAGGCCTCCCAGCCACTTCTCCACTTCGGGTTCAAGCTCTACCGTACCCCAGGTCATATCAACGATGCTATGACCCGGGCCGGTGGGGCGGGGGCGTTTCCGGGAACCGGGCCGGGGGAACGCGAAGGGGGTCCGCGGTGCGGACCCCCTTCGCGGAGCGGACGTGGCGGGTTTATCCGAAACGGCCGGTGATGTAGTTCTCGGTGTCCTTCTTCTCGGGGCGGGTGAAGATCTTGTTCGTCTCGCCCATCTCGACCAGCTTCCCCGGCTTGCCGGGCGCCGACAGGTTGAAGAACGCCGTGCGGTCCGACACCCGGGCCGCCTGCTGCATGTTGTGGGTGACGATGACGATCGTGTAGTCCTCCTTCAGCTTGTGAATGAGGTCCTCGATCGCCAGCGTCGAGATCGGGTCCAGGGCCGAGCAGGGCTCGTCCATGAGCAGCACCGACGGCTTGACGGCGGTGGCGCGCGCGATGCACAGGCGCTGCTGCTGGCCGCCGGACAGGCCCGAGCCGGGCTTGTTCAGCCGGTCCTTGACCTCTTCCCACAGGTTGGCGCCGCGCAGCGAGTCCTCGACCAGTTCGTCGGCGGCGGCCTTGCTCATCCGCTTGTTGTTGAGGCGCGCGCCCGCGAGCACGTTGTCGTAGATCGACATCGTCGGGAACGGGTTGGCCTTCTGGAACACCATCCCGACCTCGCTGCGGACCAGCACCGGGTCCACGTCGGGCGCGTAGATGTCCATGTCGTCCAGGAGCACCTTGCCCTCGGCGCGGGCGCCGGGGGTGACCTCGTGCATCCGGTTGAGGGTGCGCAGGAAGGTGGACTTCCCGCAGCCGGAGGACCCGATGAACGCCGTCACCGAACGCGGCTCGATGGTCATTGACACGTCCTCGACGGCGAGGAAGTCGCCGTAGTAGACGTGGAGTCCGGAGACGTCGATTCGTTTCGCCACTGGATGTTCCTCGTGATTGCCGGGTTGGCGGGCTAGCGGGACTTCGGCGCGAACAGGCGGCCGATCATGCGGGCCAGGAAGAAGAGCAGCATCACCACGAGGATGAGCGTCAGCGCGGCCGCCCAGGCCCTCTCGTAGTTGACCGCGCCGCCCATGCGCACCTGCGAGTAGATGAACACGGGGAGGCTCATCATCTGCCCGTCGAACAGGTTCCAGTTGATCGACACCGCGGACGACCCGGCCGTGAGGATCAGCGGCGCCGTCTCACCGATAACGCGCGCGATGGCCAGCATGATTCCGGTGGTCAGCCCCGCGGCCGACGTGGGGAGGACCACCTTGGTGATCGTCCGCCACTTGGGCACGCCCAGCGCGTAGGACGCCTCGCGCAGGTCCTGCGGGACCAGGCGCAGCATCTCCTCGCTGGAGCGGACCACGACCGGGATCATCAGCACCGCGAGGGAGAGCGCGCCGGCGGCGCCGTTGGTGTTGCCGGGGCCGAAGAGGATGATCCACAGGGCGACCACGAACAGTCCGGCGACGATCGACGGGATGCCCGTCATGACGTCGACGAAGAACATGATGGTGCGCTTCATCCGGCCGCGCGCGTACTCCACGAGGTACACGGCGGTCATCACGCCGACCGGCACGGAGATCAGCGTGGCCATGCCGGTGATCGCCAGGGTCCCGACGATCGCGTGGTAGGCGCCGCCCGCGTCCATGCTCGGCAGGACGCCGTTCATGGACACCGACAGGAAGTACCCGTCGAACCGGGCGAGGCCGTTGCCCAGCACCGTCCACAGCACCGACACGAGCGGCAGCATCGCCAGCGCGAAGCAGATGTAGACGAGCGAGGTGACCAGGCGGTCCACGGCCTTGCGCCCGCTCTCGACGCGCGCGGAGGCCGCCACCACGATCACGGTGTAGGAGAGCGCGGTGAGCACGGCCCACAGGACGAACCCGAACGAGGAGAAGGCCAGCAGGACCCCCGCGACCACGGCGGCCGAGGAGGCCAGCAGGGCGGCGGGGAAGTAGCGGGGCAGCGAGCCGCTGCGCAGGTCGCGGCGGGGCGCTCCGGCACCCGGACCGGGGCCGGCGGGCTGGGCGGTCGTCAGGCTCATCAGGACTCCTTGTTGCCGCGCGCGACGATGTAGCGGGCGCCCATGTTGACGACCAGGGTGATCGCGAACAGCACGAGGCCGGCCGCGATCAGCGCGGACACGCCGTAGCCGGTGGCCTCGGGGTACTGGAGCGCGATGTGGCCGGCGATGGTCTGGTTGCCGCTCTGCAGCAGGTTCCAGGAGACGGCCAGCGAGGGCGACAGGATCATGGCGACGGCCATGGTCTCGCCCAGGGCGCGGCCCATGCCGAGCATGGCGCCGCCGACGATGCCGGACCTGCCGAAGGGGAGGACGGCCAGGCGGATCATCTCCCAGCGGGTGGCCCCCATGGCGAGCGCGGCCTCCCGGTGCCCCTGCGGCACCTGGTGGAACACGTCGCGGGACATGGCGGTGATGATCGGCAGGATCATCACGGCGAGCACGATGCCCGCGGTGAGGATGGTGCGGGCCGAGGTGGAGGCGGGCCCGGCGAAGAGCGGGATCCAGCCGAGGTTGCGGGCCATGCCCTCGTAGACGGGGACCAGCTGGGGGGCGAGGAACCCGATGCCCCACAGGCCGTAGACCACGCTGGGGATCGCGGCGAGCAGGTCCACCAGGTAGCCGAGCAGCGAGGCGAGCCGGCGCGGTGCGTAGTAGACGATGAACAGCGCGATGCCGATGGCGACCGGGGTGGCCAGCAGCAGGGCGATCGCGGCGGCCAGGACGGTGCCGAACGCCAGGGCCCCGACACCGAAGGCGGGGTTCTCGCGGACGTTGGCGTCCCAGGACCGGTCGGTGATGAAGTTCGCGGTGTTCGCGCTCAGCGACGGCCAGGCCTGAACGATCAGGAAGGCGGCGACGCCCGCGAGGATCACGAGGATCAGGATCCCCGAGCCCTGGGCGAGCCCGGCGAATACGACATCGCCGATCCGGCGCCTGCCCCTGGGCGGTGGTGCCACCGTGGGCGCGTCCGTCGTCGTCATGTATCGGCTCCGGTTCGGAAGGGTTCAGTGCTGCCCACCAGCCCCCTGCGGGTGGGTTCCGGACCCTGTCGGGTTCGGTTTTCCTCCCGGGGAGGTCCCCCCGCGGGAGGTCGTCGCGACCATCGAACACGGAAAGGCCACGATGCGCCGAATGCGAAGGTAGGCCCACTAGGTGACCAGTTGTCCCAGGGAAGGTGAACGGAAGATGAACGAGGTGTCGCACTCCCGTGGCGGCCAAGGGTTCGACCGGTGAATGTGATCAGCGGCACGCGTCGGCGGCCGGACCGCCGGGGCGTCCCCCGGCCCGGCCGGGCGGGGCGCCCGGTCCGGTGACCGGCGCGCGGCGCGCCCTCACGCTCGGGCGGCGGGCCCCTCGGGCGGCGCGTACATCACGTCGGTGTCCCAGATCTCGAAGCCCAGCGACGTGTACAGCCGCACCGCGGCCTCGTTGTCCCCGTCGACGTACAGGTGGACCCAGGGCAGCCCCGCGTCGCGCAGGTGCAGCAGCCCCTTGAGGGTGAGCGCCCGGCCCAGGCCGGTGCCCTGCCAGTCCGGGTCCACCCCCACCGCGTACACCTCGCCCGCGGGCCCGCCGTCGGTCAGCCCGGCGCCGTCGGCGTGCACCTTGGTCCAGTGGAACGCGGTGACCCGGCCGTCCTTGGCGGTGGCCAGGAAGAACCCGTGCGGGTCGAACCAGTCCTCGATCTCCCGCTGGAGCAGGTCGTCCAGGGTGAGCCTGCCCTGCTCGGGGTGGTGGGAGAAGGCGCGGGCGTTGGCGTCGAGCCACGCCCGCTCGTCCTGCCCGACGACGAACGCGCGCACCTGCACGCGGTCGGCCACCTCGGGCCGCAGCACCGGCTCGTGCAGGACCGGGGCGGTCCGCGGGCCGCCCCGCTCGTCCGCGGCGAGGTCGCGCAGCGGCATCCGCATCTTGTGCAGTTCGCGCACGGACCGCCACCCGTCCTGCTCGGCCACCGCCACCGCACCGGGGGTGCGGCCGTGCGCCCACACGCGCACCCCGTGGGGCCCCGCGTCCCGGTGGACCGAGTGCAGCAGGGCGGTGCCGTGCCCGCGCCCGCGGTGCCCGGGGTGGACGACGACCTCTCCGGCGTCGGGCTCGTCCGCGCCGCGCTCGACGAAGGCGAAGCCCACGACGCGGCCCTCCTCGGAGAGCACGTGGAAGCGGGCGCTGCCGGACGGGGCGCCGTGGCGGACGCGCAGCAGGGTGTGTTCGGACAGGGGGGCGGTGCCGTCCGCTCTGCGGGCGGCCTCGGCGAGCGTCAGCACCTGGTCGGCCGGTCCGGCCGCCAGGTCGTCGGTGACCAGCGGGGTGCTCATGGACCGAAAGCCTACGACGACGGGCACGTAAAGATTCCGTTGGCCCGGCCCACCGGCCGACCGCCTGTGCTCCGTGCCTGGTCGGAGGGGGTTTCGTGCCCGATCCGCCAGGGCGGTCGGCGTGTCCGCGACCCGCGGCGCCCCCGGACCGGAACGCCGTCCGCACAGGGGCGCGCCCCGGTCCCGCGGGTGCGGGGGCCGGGGCGCGTGTGTCGCCGGTGCGGCCGTCAGCCCCTGCGGCGCCGTCCCTGGTAGCCGCCCGCGCCGGGGCGGACCCGGCGGGTGGGGGCCAGCGGGGCGGCCAGCAGCAGGGTGAGGAGGAAGGCCGCCAGCAGGACCGCGGGGGCCATGTTCGGCCCCATGTCGGTGTGCTCGGCGGCGATCTCGGTCTCGGCCGCGTCGTCGGTCCCGGTCGGGGTGGCCAGCGGCAGGGTCGCCAGGTCCTCGCCGGGCAGCACGTCGGGCAGGGCCGCCTCGTCCCGCGGCAGCGTGGGGATGTCGGCGCCGCTGGTGGGCACGTCGCCCACGCCGCCGCGCGGGCGGTTGGGGGTGGAGGGCCGGGAGGTGTTGTTGTTCGGGGGCCGGGTGGAGGGCCTGTCGCTCGTCCGGTCGTCGGTGGGGGTGGCCGACGGGGTGGGGCGCTCGGTCGGCGTCGGGGTCGGGGTCGGGGCGGGCGTCTCGCTCGGCGGCCCCGTGGGGGAGGGGGTCGGGGTGGGCGAGGGGGAGGGGCCGGGACGGGTGACGGTGACCGCCCACACCCCGGAGGAGAGGGAGTGCACGTCGCCCGGGGGCGTGGTGCATCCGTTGTCGGGGTCGGCGGCGGCGAAGGTCAGCGTGGCGATCACGTCGGTCGAGCGCCGCGGGGAGCCGGTCACCGTCACGGTGTCCGAGTCGCCGGGGGCGAGCGGGCCGCCGTCGAGGCCGTGGGCCGTGAAGCCCTCGGTGACCTCCAGACCGATCACGCAGATGTCGAGGGTGCCGGTGTTGGCGAGGGTGAGCGTGTTGGGCGGTGCCTGGCCGCCCAGCGTGACGCTGTCCGCGTCGCGCGCGAAGGCGACCTCGGCGACCGGGGTCGCGGGCGGGCTCGGATCACCGGGATCCGTCGGCTCGGCGCTGGCGGGGGGGACCACCGCGACCAGCGTCGATCCGATGAACGCGGCACCGAGGGCGATGCCGAGACGTCGGAGGGTGAGCGGGGTGCTCGCGGCGTGGGTGGACATCGGGGCGGGTTCACTCCTCACGGGGCGCGCCATGCAGCGGTCCGCACCCGGTCGGGGCGCCATGCCGCGCCTGGCCCGGCCCCGTGGGGTGCCCCACAGATCTTAGGGCGTCCCCGCCCTCAAAACGAGGCCCCACACCACACCGTTCTTGTCCTGTAACGGTGAGTTCCTCCGCTTTCGGGAGTCCGCGGGGGAGGAGGTGTGATGTCCGGTCCCGTCAATATAAGTCGCTCTTGCAGGGTTTTTCGATGGAATGCGGAGACCCCGGCCCCTGTCCCGCCGGAAGCGGACGCCTTCCCCGCGCGGGCGCCGGGCCGCGGGTGCGGCCCGGCACGAGCGCTCGGTGCCGGCCGGTCAGCTGGCGGTGGCCTCGGTGCGCGCGGCGGGCAGGGCCTCGCCGCCCCCGCCGGCCTCGCCGGGCTGCGCCTGGCCCGCCCCGGCGGACTGCTGACCCTTGTTGACGGGGTCGGGCACGAACCGGTAGCCGACGTTGCGCACGGTCCCGATCAGCGACTCGTACTCCGACCCCAGCTTGGCCCGCAGCCGCCGGACGTGCACGTCGATGGTGCGGGTGCCGCCGAAGTAGTCGTAGCCCCACACCTCCTGGAGGAGCTGAGCCCGGGTGAAGACCCGGCCCGGGTGCTGGGCCAGGAACTTGAGCAGCTCGAACTCCTTGAAGGTGAGGTCGAGGATGCGCCCGCGCAGCCGGGCGATGTAGGTGGCCTCGTCGATCACCAGGTCGCCCCGGCGGATCTCGTCGGGGTCGTCGGTGCCCGCGTCGGCGCCGCCGACGGCCAGCCGGAGCCGGGCCTCCACCTCGGCCGGTCCGGCGGCGGTGAGGATGAAGTCGCTCACCTGCCAGTCCGGGGTGAGCGCGGCGACGCCGCCCTCGGTGAGGATCACCAGCAGCGGGCAGTCCAGGCCCGTGGTGTCCAGCAGGCGGCAGAAGTTCCGGGCGGCGGCCAGGTCGGTACGGGCGTCGACCAGAATGGCGTCGACCGGGGCGTTGGAGCCGGACCCGGCGCCGGACGCCAGGAGTGCGCCGGCTTCGGCGGGCGCCACCCGCACAGAGTGCAGGAGGAGACCGAGGGCGGGCAGCACGTGATCGGACGGTTCGTTGGAGTTCGTCAACAGAAGCAGATGGCTCATGCGTCTCTTCCCGTCACCCCGCGCTATGCGGGCGATCGAAGGCGCCATTGCCCCCGGTGAAGATTTGTTTAATACGTCGCCTCCGAGCAACACCAAGGATAATCAACAGATGGCGAAGTGCACTATCAGGTACTGGGCCGCGGCCAAGGAAGCGGCGGGAATCGCCGAGGAGCAGGTCGATGCCGCGACTCTCGGTGAGGCGCTCGACTCGGCGCGCCGACTCCACCCCGACGACCGCTTCCTGCGCGTTCTCGGGGTTTCCTCGTTCCTGGTCGACGGGGCCCCGGTCGGCCGCAGGGCCCATGGTGACGTCTCGGTCACGGATGCGACTGTGATCGAGGTCCTACCGCCCTTCGCGGGCGGATGAGGAGTTCGAAAAGCCTGTGGAATCCGGAGGAAACATGACGGAAATGCCTGCCTGGGCGGGCCGCGCGCGCGTGGTGATGCTCGGGCGGCCGGGGTGCCACCTGTGCGAGGACGCCTGGAAGGTGATCGGCGCGGTGGCCGGCGAGGCCGGCGCGACCCGGGCCGAGGTGACCCTCGACGAGGTCGCCGAGGCCGACCGGGAGGAGTACTGGGACAAGATCCCGGTCACTTTCGTCGACGGCGCCCGGCACGATTTCTGGCGGGTGGACGAAGGGCGGCTCCGCGCCGCGCTGAACTCCTGAATCCGGGGCGGAAAGCGTTCCGCGGAGAATGCCCGGCCGCCGTGCCGACGCGTTCGGATTCCCTTTTTCCGTCCGCGGAACGGCCGGCGCGGAGCAGCGATAACACCACGTCCCACCGGGCGCGTTCCGCGTGCGGGGCGGCCGGGCCGCACGCGGGTCGCCGGCCCCCGGGGGCGTCGGCGCGGGGTGACCGCTGGGAACTTATGGGGCGCGCCTCACAACCCACCCCACTTTGTGCGTGCTTTCACAAGCGCGTAGCCTGGAGCCACCCGCCGACCCTCCGGGGGTCCGCCCCGGCCGCCGCCCCGCGTTCGTACGACCGCCCTCAGGAGCACTCGCACGTGACCAGTCGTCCGCCCAGGCCCCGGGAGAGGGGAATCCCGGAGGCCACCGTCGCCCGGCTCCCCGTCTACCTGCGCACGCTTCAGGCGCTCCAGGACCGCGGCACCCTCACCGTGTCATCGGAGGCCCTCGCCTCGGCCGCCGGCGTCAACTCGGCCAAACTCCGCAAGGACCTCTCCCACCTGGGGTCCTACGGGACGCGGGGGGTCGGCTACGAGGTCGAGTACCTCGTCTACCAGATCTCGCGTGAACTTGGTCTCACCCAGGACTGGGCCGTGGCCATCGTCGGGATCGGCAACCTGGGCCGCGCCCTGGCCAACTACGGGGGGTTCGGGACCCGCGGGTTCCGCATCGCGGCCCTGCTCGACGCCGACACCGCGATGGTGGGCAGGCGCGTCGCTTCACTGGACGTCGGGCATATTGACACCCTGGAGGCCGTTGTGCGCGACAAGGGCGTCTCCATAGGGGTGATCACCACACCGGCCGCCGCCGCGCAGGCGGTCGCCACCCGCTTCGTGGAGGCGGGGGTGGCCAGCATCCTCAACTTCGCCCCGGTCGTGCTCAATGTGCCGGACGGAGTCGATGTGCGTAAGGTCGACTTGTCCATCGAACTCCAGATCCTCGCGTTCCACGCGCAGCGCCGCAACGGCGACGGGGGCCGCGGCGCGGAACCGGCGGGACTGGAACTGACATGAACACACCGCGGGACCGCCGGGTCCCGCGGACACGGGCCGCGAGGCCTGCATGGGCGGCGGCGGTGAGCGAGCGTGCGCCGCGCTTGACGGGGGGTCGCGCGCAGACGGCGCGGACCCTGCCGGAGCATGGAGAGACGCCGATGTAGTGCCTGCATAGGAGAATGCGGATGAGTGTCCTGGCCGTGGGGTTGAGCCACCGGAGTTCGCCGGTGGCGCTCCTGGAGCGTGTCGCGCTGAACGGGGAGACGCGCGCCAAGGCCGTCGAGGAGATGATCGGCGCCGAGTCCGTCAACGAGGTCATGGTGGTCTCCACCTGCAACCGGACGGAGATCTACGCCGACGTCGACGCCTTCCACGGCGGTGTCGCCGCCGTGACCGAAATGCTGTCCTGGCACACCGGCGTCCCCCTGACCGACCTCGCGGAGCACATGTACGTGCACTACGAGGACCGTGCCGTGCAGCACCTGTTCTCCGTCACCTGCGGGCTCGACTCCATGGTCCTGGGCGAGGGCCAGATCCTGGGCCAGGTCCGCGACGCCCTCAAGACCGGGCAGGAGTCCGGCTCCGTCGGCCGCGTCCTCAACGACCTGGGCCAGCGCGCCCTGCGCGTGGGCAAGCGCGCCCACACCGAGACCCACCTGGACCACGCCGGCGCCGACATGGTGAGCTTCGGCCTCACCGTGGCCCTGCGCCGCCTGGGCGCCGGCCCCACCGGCGGCGGCGAGCTGACCGCCGACCGCACCGTGCAGGCGCTCGGCGCCACGCCCCCGGTCGGCTGTCCCATGTCCGCCGCCGAGGGCGACACCGCGGACGCCCCCGGCATCGCCCGCGCCACCGCCGGGCCCCTGGCCGGGATGAGCGTCCTCATCCTGGGCGCCGGCTCCATGAGCGCCCTGTCCGCCAACACCGTCGCCCGCCAGGGCGCCGCCACCGTCGTCGTGGCCAACCGCACCCGCGAGCGCGCCGACCGCCTCGCCGAGTGCCTCACCGAGGCCTACGAGGGCGTCACCGCCCGCTCCGTCCCCTTCGCGGACGCCGCCGCCGTCCTGTCCGGCGTGGACCTGGTCGTCTCCTGCACCGGGGCCCAGGGCCTGGTGCTGCCCGCCGACGCGGTCGCCGCCGCCACCGCGGGCCGCACCCGCCCGCTGGTCTTCCTCGACCTCGCCCTGCCCCACGACATCGACCGCGCCGTGCGCGACCTGCCGCACGTCCACCTCGTCGACATCGAGGACCTGCGCCGGGCCGCCTCCCACGGCGCCGGCACCGGGGCCGGCCGCGGCGGAGCCCTCGAACTCGTCCGCGGCATCGTGGACGAGGAGGTGACCGAGTTCCGCACCGTCCGCCGGGCCGCGCAGGTCGCCCCCACCGTCGTCGCCCTGCGCGCGCAGGCCCGCGGCGTGGTGGAGGCCGAGCTGGACCGCCTGCACGGGCGGCTGCCCGAGGACCTGGACGACCGCAGCCGCGAGGAGATCACCCGGGCGATGCGCCGCGTCGCCGACAAGCTCCTGCACCGGCCCACCGTGCGCGTCAAGGAACTGGCCGCCGCCCCGGACGGGGAGTCCTACGAGGCGGCCCTGCGGGAACTGTTCGACCTCGACACCACGACCACGGCGGCACCCGCCGCCCAGGAGAAGGCATGACCGGCACCACCGGGCCCGCCAGGCTCGCCACCCGTCGCAGCACCATGGCCACCAGCCAGTCGCAGCTGGTCGCCGACGCGATCACCGCGCGCACGGGGCAGGAGATCGAGCTGGTCCTCGTCACCAGCTTCGGCGACGTCACCAAGGCCCACCTGACCCAGCTCGGCGGCACCGGCGTGTTCGTCAACGCCCTGCGCGACGAGCTCACGGCCGACAGCGTCGACTTCGCGGTCCACTCCCTCAAGGACCTGCCCACCACCCCCGCCGAGGGCCTGGTCCTGGCCGCCATCCCCGAGCGCGACGACCCGCGCGACGCCCTGTGCGCCCGCGACGGCCTCGCGTTCGCCGACCTGCCCGCGGGCTCCAGGATCGGCACCGGCTCCCCGCGCCGCGTCGCCCAGCTGCGCGCCCTGCGCCCCGACCTGGAGTACGTGCCGATCCGCGGCAACGCCGAGACCCGCCTGGGCAAGGTCGCCTCCGGCGAACTCGACGCCGTGGTCCTGGCCTACGCCGGACTGGGCCGGGTGGGCCGCATGGCCGACGTCACCGACGTGTTCGACCCCGACCAGGTGCTGCCCGCCCCCGGCCAGGGCGCCCTGGCCGTGGAGTGCCGCGCCGACCGCGGCGCCGGGGACCTGGCCTACCTGGCCTCCGTGGACCACCCGGCCACCCGGCTGGCCGTGGTCGCCGAGCGCACCGTCCTGGCCGAGCTCGAAGCGGGCTGCGCCGCCCCGGTCGGCGCCCACGCCGTCCACGACGCCGGGAGCGGCGAACTGCGGCTGCGCGCCGCGGTCGTGGCCACCGACGGCTCCGAGGCGGTGCGCGGCGAGCGCACCGCTGTCCTCTCCGGCACCGCCGACCTGAAGGGCGCCGCGGCCCTGGGCCGCGACCTGGCCCGCTCCATGATCGCGGACGGCGCCGACCGCATCGTGGCCGCCGCCTTCGCCGAGAGGGACGCCCCGACCGAGTCGTGAACCAGAGCCCACCGGCGGGCACGTCAGGCCCCGCCGGTCCCGCACGCATCCCGGCGACCGCGCCCCGGGACGCGGCAACCCAGAGGAGTCACGTGAACGCCAACGCCAACCCCTCGCCGGAGGAGCAGCGCCCCGCCCCCCGGCCCGGGCACGTCGCCCTGGTCGGTGCCGGGCCGGGCGGGGCCGGGCTGCTGACCCTGCGCGGCGCCGAGCTGCTGCGCGACGCCGACGTGGTCATCACGCTGCGCGAGCCCGCGGCCGAGGAGATGGCGGGCTTTCGCGGGGAACTCCTCGCCCTGTGCCGCGAGGACGCCGCCGTCGTGCGCGCCGAGGACGCCGGCGACGTCGACGCCTTCGCCGTGTCCCGCGCCCGCGAGGGGCAGCGGGTGGTGCGCCTGTACGCGGGGGACCCGTTCTTCGGCTGCCGCGGCGCCGACCTGGTCCTGGCCTGCCGGGAGGCGGGCGTCGAGGCGGAGGTCGTGCCCGGCATCTCCTCCGTCACGTCCGTCCCCGCCTTCGCGGGCATCCCGCTGCTGGGCCACGGCGCACCCGAGGTGCGCGTCCTCAACGCCCGCGACCACACCGCCGAGGTGGACTGGCACGAGGCCGCCGCCGGTGACGCGCCCCTGGTGATCCTGGGCGGCGACGCCCCCGCCGACGAGCCCCCCGCGTTCCAGGGGCCCGGCTTCGACGTGCTGTGCAAGGCCCTCATCGCCGGGGGGCGGCCCGCCGCCACCCCGGTCGCGGTCGTGCGCGCCGGGGGCACGACCCGCCAGACCACCGTCGCCTCCACCCTGGGCCGCCTGGTCGCCGAGCTCAAGGCCAAGGACGCCAAGGGGCACCACCTCACCGCCCCCGCGATGATGGTCGTCGGCGCTCCCGCCGGCCGCTCGCGCGATCTGGGCTGGTACGAGAGCCGCCCGCTGTTCGGCTGGCGGGTCCTGGTGCCCCGCACCAAGGAGCAGGCCGCGGCCCTGTCCGAGCAGCTGCGCGACCAGGGCGCGGTGCCCGAGGAGGTGCCCACCATCTCGGTGGAGCCGCCCCGCACCCCGCAGCAGATGGAGCGCGCCGTCCGCGGCCTGGTCACCGGCCGCTACCAGTGGGTGGCGTTCACCTCCGTCAACGCGGTCAGGGCGATCCGCGAGCGGCTGGAGTCCTACGGCCTGGACGCGCGCGCGTTCGCCGGGGTCAAGGTCGCCGTCGTCGGCGAGGCCACCGCCCGCGCCGTCCGCGAGTTCGGCATCCAGCCCGACCTGGCCCCGCCCGAGGACGCCCAGTCCAGCACCGGGCTGGTGTCGGTGTGGCCGCCCTACGACAGCGAGATCGACCCCATGGAGCGGGTGCTGCTGCCCCGCGCCGACATCGCCACCGAGACCCTGGCGGCCGGCCTGGCCGACCTGGGCTGGGAGGTCGACGACGTCACCGCCTACCGGACCGTCCGGGCCGCGCCGCCGCCCGCGCCCGTCCGAGAGGCGATCAAGGGCGGCGGTTTCGACGCGGTGCTGTTCACGTCCTCCTCCACGGTGCGCAACCTGGTGGGGATCGCGGGCAAGCCGCACAACACCACCGTCATCGCCGTGATCGGCCCGGAGACCGAGAAGACCGCGATCGAGTTCGGCCTGCGCGTCGACGTCGTGGCGCCCAAAGCCTCCGTTTCGGCCCTCGTGGACGCGCTTTCGGAGTACGGTGCGGCCAAGCGCACCGAGGCGGTCGAGGCGGGCAAGCCCGTCCTCAAGCCCAGCCAGAAGCGCCGCGGCCGCCGCCGCAAGCTCTGAGCCGACGCTCCCGCCAGCAGGAACCCACCCTTTTCAGGAGTACCCATGGACACCACCGGCCGCGAAGCCGCCTTCCCCGCCGTCCGGCCGCGCCGCCTGCGCCGGGGCCCGGCGCTGCGGCGCCTGGTCGCCGAGACCCGGGTGCTGCCGGAGAACCTGGTCCTGCCGATGTTCGTCAAGGAGGGGATCGGCGAGCCGGTGGCCATCTCCTCCATGCCGGGCCAGTTCCAGCACACCCGCGACAGCCTGCGCCGGGCCGCCCTGGAGGCGGCCGAGGCCGGGGTCGGCGGGGTTATGCTGTTCGGCATCCCCGCCCGCAAGGACGAGCGGGGCTCGGCCGCCGACGACCCGCACGGGATCGTCCAGGAGGCGCTGCGCGACCTGTCCAAGGACGTCGGCGACGCCCTGGTGGTCATGGCCGACCTGTGCCTGTGCGAGTACACCTCGCACGGCCACTGCGGGCCGCTGGAGACCGACGGGCACGTGGACAACGACCGCACCCTGGAGCGGTACGCGTCCATCGCCGCCGCCCAGGCCGAGGCGGGCGCCGCCGTGGTGGCCCCCAGCGGCATGATGGACGGCCAGGTCGCGGCGATCCGGGCCGGGCTGGACGGGGCCGGGTTCGCCCGGGTGCCGATCCTGGCCTACGCCGCCAAGTACGCGTCCTCGTTCTACGGCCCGTTCCGCGAGGCGGCCGAGGGCGCCCCGCGGTTCGGGGACAGGTCCGGGTACCAGCAGGACCCGGCCAACGTCCGGGAGGCGCTGCGGGAGGTGGCGCTGGACGTCGCCGAGGGCGCGGACATGGTGATGGTCAAACCCGGGCTGGCCTACCTCGACATCGTCGCCAAGGTCGCGCAGGCGTCCCCGGTGCCCGTGTCGGCCTACCAGGTCAGCGGGGAGTACGCCATGATCGAGGCGGCGGCGGAGCGCGGCTGGATCGACCGGGAGCGGGCGATCCTGGAGACCCTCACCTCCTACCGGCGGGCGGGGGCCGAGCAGGTCCTCACGTACTGGGCGACCGAGGCGGCCCGACTGCTCCGGTAGCGCGACCGGATCGCCCTCCCCCGGTCGCGGTCGCCGGGCGCGGGTCCGGCACCCAGGACCGCGCCTGGAAGATCGAGAACACCGGGGAGGGCTCCATGGCCGATGTGTTGTACCGACGGAAGCGGCGTCCGGCGATGGACGGCATGGTCGACGCCGCGCTGGGCTACGCGGCGCTGGGATGGCCCGTGGTGCGGGGCGCCGCGCCGGGCGAGGACCGCGCCTGCAACTGCGACCGTCTGGGCTGTCCGGATCCGGCGGCCCATCCGGCGACCATGGCCTGGGGGGTGGAGGCCAGCACCGACGCGGACACGATCCGCCGGTGGTGGGCTGCCGACCCCGAGGCCAACGTGGTCCTGCCGACGGGGCGGGTCTTCGACGTCTTCGACGTGCCGCGCGAGGCCGGGGTGATGGCGCTGGCGCGCACGGGCCGCGCGGGTGTGCCGGCGGGCCCGGTGGCGGCGCTGGGGTCGCGGTACCTGTTCTTCGTGGCGACCCGCTCGCCCGTGGACGAGGACGAGTGGTGGTCCTGCCACCTGGACTGCGTCCCGGAGGCGATCGAGGACATGCCGGGCCTGCGCTGGCACTGCCGGGACAGCTTCGTCCTGGGCGCGCCGTCCCGGCTGCCCGGCGGGGACCGGGTGAGCTGGATCCGCACCCCGCGCGACGACGGCGGCTCGGTGGTCCTGCCCGACCCCATCGCGGTCCTGGGGATCCTGGCGGACGCCAGCGAGGAGTTCGGCGACACCGCCTCCTGAGGGCGGCCCGGCCGCCCGCGGCGCGGGTACCGGATGCACGGTGCCGGCCGCCCTCGCCGGGCCCGGAGCGGACGCGCGGGTGCCACGGCCGGGAGCGGCCCCCCGTGCGGGCCCGGATACGCGGTGCCGACCGCCGGGGCGGGCTGGAGCTGTCCCACCCCCGGGGCGGGACACAAGGGGTCTGCCGGAGGCGCGGCGGCGCGCGCCGCGGACACCAGGGACACCGTGGGGGGAGCCCGTTCGTTCCTGGGCCCGCGGGCGGCGGTCGGCCGGATGCGCGGGCCCTCCGAGGGCCCGGACGCACGCGGCGGCGCGACCCCGTTTGGGGGTCTTGACAGCGGCGGCAAAAAAAGCAATAGGTAACACCATTGCTGTCGAAGCGCTTCACTCCAGTCCCACAATTCACACATCCTGCCGTGCGGACTGAATGCTTGATAACTGTTCACCGGCGGCTTGGTCCGGAGATGCCGTGCCCAGTGGGACGAAATCTCTTTTTCATTCGCTGTTTACATATCACCATTGCGTGGTTACTCTCGTGGGAGCGCTCCCGAACAGAGCGCGACCGCCTCCCCCGTGGGCCTTCGGGTCCCAACCGCCCCCCAGTCCCTCCGCTGCCCGTCCGGACTTCCCGCCCTGTGTGGGAGCGCTCCCGGTCGCGGTCCGTCCCCGCCGGAGAAAAGCCATGCCCCGCTCGCCGCCATTGTCGTGCCCGCCATTCCCGGATTCCCCGCAGTCGTCGCGTTCCGCGCGACACCTTCTTTCCTTTCCCTACGGATCACCCCCCTCCGCGAGGAAGAAGTAGAAGAGATGAGCAGAATCCACAGTGCCGCGACACCCGGACCGTCGCGAGCACGCAGAGGGCCGGCCGCCCTGTCCGCCCTGGTGGTGGGCGCCGCACTGGCCGTCGTCCCCGCCGCCCCCGCCAGCGCCGACTCCGGTTGTGCCGTCGAGTACACGGTCAACGACTGGGGCTCGGGTTTCACCGCGAACGTCGAGATCACCAACCTGGGCGCCGCCGTCAACGGCTGGACCCTCGACTGGTCCTTCCCCGGGAACCAGCAGGTCACCAACCTCTGGGGCGGCACGCACACCCAGAGCGGCGCCAACGTCTCCGTATCCGACGCCGGCTACAACTCCTCCATCTCCACCGACGGCGCGGTGAGCTTCGGGTTCAACGGCTCCTACAGCGGCTCCAACGCGGCCCCGCTCGCGTTCGAGCTCAACGGCGTCCTGTGCGACGGCGCGGTCGACCCCGGCGAGCCGGGAGAGCCCGGAGAGCCCGGTGAACCCGGAGAGCCGGGCGAGCCCGGCACCTCCCGCGTGGACAACCCCTACTCCGGGGCCGACGTCTACGTGAACCCCGTCTGGTCCGCGAACGCGGCGGCCGAGCCGGGCGGCGAGGCCGTGGCGAACGAGCCCACCGGCGTGTGGCTGGACCGCATCGGCGCCATCGAGGGCAACGACAGCCCGACCACCGGCTCCATGGGCCTGCGCGACCACCTGGACGAGGCCGTGGAGCAGTCCGGCGGCGAGCCCCTGGTGTTCCAGGTCGTCATCTACAACCTGCCCGGCCGCGACTGCGCCGCCCTGGCGTCCAACGGCGAGCTCGGCCCCGACGAGATCGACCGCTACAGGGACGAGTACATCGACCCGATCGCGGACATCCTCGCCGACTACGAGGACACCGAGCTGCGCATCGTGACGACCATCGAGATCGACTCGCTGCCCAACCTGGTCACCAACGTCTCCCCGCGCGCGACCGCCACCCCCGAGTGCGACGAGATGCTGGCCAACGGCAACTACGTCGAGGGCGTCGGCTACGCCCTGGCGACCCTGGGCGACATCGACAACGTCTACAACTACGTGGACGCCGGCCACCACGGCTGGATCGGCTGGGAGGACAACTTCGTCCCCTCCGCCCAGATCTTCTACCAGGCCGCCAACGCCGCCGGGGCCACCCCCGCCGACGTGCACGGGTTCATCGCCAACACCGCCAACTACTCGGCTCTGGAGGAGGAGAACTTCTCCATCGGGCAGACCATCGCCGGCGTGCCCGTCCGCCAGTCCTCCTGGGTGGACTGGAACAACTACGTCGACGAGCTGAGCTTCTCCCAGGCGCTGCGCACGGAGCTGGTCTCCCAGGGCTTCCCGTCCGACATCGGGATGCTCATCGACACCTCCCGCAACGGCTGGGGCGGCGCCGACCGGCCCACCGGCCCCGGCCCCCAGACCGACGTGGACGCCTACGTCGACGGCGGTCGCTACGACCGGCGCGTCAACCCCGGCAACTGGTGCAACCAGGCCGGTGCCGGGCTGGGCGAGCGCCCGCAGACCGCCCCCGCGGCCGGCATCGACGCCTACGTCTGGATGAAGCCCCCGGGCGAGTCCGACGGGTCCAGCGAGCTCATCGACAACGACGAGGGCAAGGGCTTCGACCGGATGTGCGACCCGACCTACGAGGGCAACGTCCGCAACGGCAACAGCCCGAGCGGCGCCCTGGGCGACGCCCCGATCTCCGGGCACTGGTTCTCCGCCCAGTTCCAGGAGCTGCTGGACAACGCCTACCCGCCCCTCGACTGACCCGGACGCGGTCACCGGCCCGCGGCCGGTGACCGCACCAGGCCCCGGCGGCGCCCGGGCCGACCGAGCGGACGCGACCGCCCGGCCGCCGCCGGATCCGACCGGTCCCCCCGCCTCTCGGGGACCGTCCGCCGGGCGGGGACCCGACCAGCACGGTCCCCGCCCGGCACCACACCACCCGCACCGCTCGCCGGCCCCGCCCACTCGGTGGCGCGGCCCCGCCATGCCCGCGCCCCGGGTCCGGCGACGGGGATCCCACCCAGGAGACGCACGTGCACACCCCCCGCACGGTCGGCCGCCGCCGATGGCGCCGACCCCTCCCGCTCCTGGCGGCCACCGCCCTGGCCGCCGCCCTGCTCCCGGCCACCTCCGCCCACGCGGACCCGCTCTGCACGGTCGACTACACCGTCACCAACGACTGGGGGAGCGGCTTCACCGCCGAGGTCTCCCTCACCAACCACGGCCCCGAGGTCTCGCCCTGGACCCTGGGCTGGGACTTCCCCGGCAGCCAGCGGGTCACCAACGCGTGGAACGCCACCGTGGCCCAGACCGGCGCCTCCGCCACCGCCACCGCCCCCGCGTGGGCGTCCGGCCTGGGCACCGGCGCCACCGCCGTCTTCGGCTTCCAGGGCACCGGCTCCGGGGCCGCCCCCACCGCGTTCACCCTCAACGGCACCTCCTGCGAGGACGGCGAGGAGCCCGGCCCGGAGGAGGGCGCGCTCGTCGTCACCCCGGCGAGCCTGGCCGTGGACCCCGGCGGCACGGCGGCCTTCGGCGTCCACCTGTCGGCGGCCCCCGCCGACGACGCGGACGTGGACGTCACCGTCGAGCGCTCCTCCGGCTCCGAGGTGCTCGCCGTCACCGGCGGTGCGGGGCTCACCTTCACCGCCGACGACTGGGGCCAGTCCCAGGAGGTCACCGTCGCCTCCTCCGGGGACGGCTCCCAGGACCCGGCGCAGGCCGTGTTCACCGTGGCCGCCGAGGGCTACGACCCCGTCACGGTGACCGTGCGCGAGCGCGCCACGGCCTCCAACGAGTACGAGGCCGAGTTCCTCGACCAGTACGAGAAGATCAAGGACCCCGCCAACGGGTACTTCCGCGAGTTCGACGGCCTGCTGGTCCCGTACCACTCCGTCGAGACGCTGATCGTGGAGGCCCCCGACCACGGGCACGCCACCACCTCCGAGGCGTACAGCTACTACCTGTGGCTGGAGGCCACCTACGGCCGGGTCACCGGGGACTGGGAGCCGTTCAACGCGGCCTGGGCGTCCATGGAGGCGTTCATCATCCCGGGCACCGCCGACCAGCCCACCAACGCCTCCTACGACCCGTCCTCGCCCGCCACCTACATCGCCGAGTCCACCGACCCGTCGGACTACCCGATGCCGCTCGACCAGGGCGTGCAGGTGGGACAGGACCCGCTGGCCGACGAGCTGAGCGGTACCTACGGGACCGACGAGGTCTACGGCATGCACTGGCTGCTGGACGTCGACAACACCTACGGGTTCGGGTTCTGCGGCGACGGCACCGACGACGCCCCCGGCTACATCAACACCTTCCAGCGCGGCTCGAACGAGTCGGTCTGGGAGACCGTCCCGCACCCCTCCTGCGAGACGTTCGAGCACGGCGGGGCCAACGGGTACCTCGACCTGTTCACCGACGACTCGAACTACTCCGAGCAGTGGCGCTACACCAACGCCCCCGACGCCGACGCGCGCGCCGTGCAGGTCGCCTACCAGGCGCACACCTGGGCGAGCGAGCAGGGCAACGAGGGCGCCATCGCCGACAGCGTCTCCGACGCCGCGCGGATGGGCGACTACCTGCGCTACGCCATGTTCGACAAGTACTTCAAGGAGGTCGGCGACTGCGTCGGACCCCAGGCCTGCGCCCCCGGCGGAGGCAAGGACTCCGCGCACTACCTGATGTCCTGGTACTACGCCTGGGGCGGCGCGCTGGGCAGCGCCGAGTTCCCCTGGGCCTGGCGCATCGGCGGCTCCTCCGCCCACCAGGGCTACCAGAACGTGATGGCCGCCTACGCCCTCTCCGAGGTCGACGCCCTCACGCCCGCCTCGCCCACCGGCGCCGACGACTGGGCCACCAGCCTCGACCGCCAGCTGGAGTTCCTCCAGTGGCTCCAGTCCGCCGACGGCGGCATCGCCGGCGGCGCCACCAACAGCTGGGAGGGCGACTACGGCCAGCCGCCCGCGGGCACCCCGACCTTCCACGGGATGTTCTACGACGAGAAGCCCGTCTGGCACGACCCGCCGTCCAACCGGTGGTTCGGGTTCCAGGTGTGGGACATGGAGCGCGTCGCCGAGTACCACCGCATCACCGGCGACGAGCGCGCCGGGGACGTCCTCGACGCCTGGGTGCCCTGGGCCCTGGCCAACACCACCGTCGGACCCGACGGCGAGTTCGCCGTCCCCGCCGACATGGACTGGAGCGGAGCCCCCGACACCTGGACCGGCACGCCCACCGGCAACCCCGGCCTGAGGGTGGAGGTGGTCTCCCACAACCAGGACGTGGGCATCGCCGCCGGGCTGGCCAAGACGCTCCTGCACTACGCCGCCGCCACCGGCGACGCCGACGCCCTGGCCACGGCCGAGGGCCTGCTGGAGTCGCTGCTGCACCACCAGGACGACCTGGGGGTGGCGGTCCCCGAGGTGCGGGCCGACTACCAGCGGTTCGACGACCCCTACGGCGCGCCCGACGGCGGGCTGTACGTCCCCGACGGCTGGACCGGGACCATGCCCAACGGCGACGCCGTCGACTCCGACTCGACGTTCGCCTCGATCCGGTCCTTCTACGAGGACGACCCCGACTGGCCGAAGGTCCAGGCGTACCTGGACGGCGGTCCGGCACCCGAGTTCACCTACCACCGCTTCTGGGCGCAGGTGGACGTGGCGACGGCCCTGGCCGTGCACGGGGAGCTGTTCGGGTGAGGTGCGCCGCGGCCGGACCCGCGGTCCGGCGCCCCGCCCGACCGGGCGGGGGCCCGCGGGCCGGCCGCGGGCCCGGATGCCCGGCGGCCCGGGAGGCCCGCCGGCCGACCGACCGCTGACCGACACCGCCGACCGACCGACCGCTGCGGCGGTCCCGACAGAAACCCCCGCGGTGGCCGCCTCCACACCCCGCCGCCCTGTGCGGCCGCCGCGGGACCCCGAGCGGGGGAGGGGCCGGGTCCGGCCCCGGCCCCTCCCCGTCACCCCCCGTCCCGGAGCGCACCCGCCCCCGGGACCCTCCCGGCCGGGCCGCGGCGGGCCCGGCCGGAGCCCCCTCGCCGACTCCGACCCCTCCCGGGTCCCCCGACCCGGACCCCTCCGAGGAGCGACCGATGAAGACGACCACGCGACGCCGCACGGCGGGGTTCCTCGCCCCGCTGCTCGCCCTCGCCCTGGCCCTGGCGGCCGGGGCCCCCGCCCACGCCGAGGACCCGCCGCTGCGCGACCTCGCCGACCAGCACGGCCTGCGCATGGGCGTGGCGGTCTCCGCCCACCTGCTCGACAACGCCCGCTACGCGGAGATCGCCGCGGAGCAGTACAACTCCGTCACCCACGAGAACGAGCTGAAGTGGGAGAGCGTCCAGCCCCAGCGCGGGCAGTTCAACTGGTCGGGCGCCGACCGCCTGGTGGACTTCGCGCAGGCCAACGGCCAGGACGTCTACGGCCACACCCTGGTCTGGCACAGCCAGCTGCCGAGCTGGGTGGCCGACGGCGGGTTCGGCCCCGCGGAGCTGGAGGGGGTGATGGAGGACCACATCTCCACCGTGGTGGGCCGCTACGCGGGCGAGATCAGCCACTGGGACGTGGTCAACGAGGCCTTCAACGAGGACGGGACCTTCCGCGACTCGGTCTTCCAGCGGACCCTGGGCCAGGACTACATCGCCACCTCCCTGGAGATGGCGCACGAGGCCGACCCCGAAGCGCGGCTGTTCATCAACGACTACAACGTCGAGGGGATCAACGCCAAGAGCGACGGGCTCTACCGGCTGGTGACCTCCCTGCTCGACCGGGGCGTCCCGCTGCACGGCGTCGGCCTCCAGTCGCACCTCATCGTCGGCCAGGTGCCCGCGAGCATGCAGGCCAACATCCAGCGGTTCGCGGACCTGGGCCTGGAGGTGGTCGTCACCGAGCTGGACATCCGCACCACCACCCCCGCCTCGCAGCAGCAGCTCCAGGCGCAGGCCGCCGACTACACGCGGGTGTTCCAGGCCTGCATGGCCGTGGACGGCTGCGGCGGCGTCACCGTGTGGGGCGTGGGCGACGCCAACTCCTGGATCCCCGACGTGTTCCCGGGACAGGGCGACGCGCTGCCCTACGACCACCAGTACGCCCCCAAGCCCTCCTACTGGGCGATGCACGAGGTCCTGGGCGGTGACGGCGGCCCCGGCCCCGGTCCCGGCCCGGGTGACGGCGACTGCGCGGTGACGTACACCGTGAGCAACGCGTGGAACCAGGGCGCCGTCATCGACGTGACCGTCCGCAACACCGGCTCCGCGGCCGTCGACGGCTGGACCCTGGCCTGGACCCAGCCCGCGGGCCAGACCATCACCTCGTCCTGGAACGCCACCGTCACCCAGACCGGCGGCGCGGTCACCGCCGAGGGAGTGTCGTGGAACCGGGTGCTCCAGCCCGGCGGCAGCGCGACCTTCGGGCTCCAGATCACCCACCAGGGCCAGACGGCCGGGCCGGCCGCGTTCGAGCTCAACGGCGCCGCCTGCGACTGACCCGCCGCACCTCGACCCCCGGGGCCCCGCTCCCCACCACGGGCGCCCCGGGCCCGCCCGTCCCGGGGGCCGGACCTCCTCCAGCCGGCCCCCGGGACCCCGACCCGAACCCCGCCCCCCGAATCCCGCCCCCCCGAACCCCCGGAGCACCCATGCACCCGCGAACAACGACGGCGAGCCCCCGGGCCGCGGTCGCCGTGGCCCTGGCCACGGCGCTGGCCCTGGTCCTGTCCATGGTCGTCGCCCTGCTCTCCGTCTCCCCGCCCGCCGCCCGCGCCGACACCGGGTTCCGGGTCGAGAACGGCCGCCTCGTCGACGCCGCCGGCAACGACTTCCTCATCCGCGGCGTCAGCCACGCCCACACCTGGTACCTCCAGGAGACCGGCTCCTTCGCCGACATCAAGGCCCTGGGCGCCAACACCGTCCGCGTCGTCCTCAGCAGCGGGCAGCGCTGGACCGAGAACAGCGCCGCCGACGTGGCGAACGTGGTCTCCCTCTGCAAGGCCCAGCGCCTGATCTGCATGCTGGAGGTCCACGACACCACCGGCTACGGCGAGCAGTCCGGGGCCGCCACCCTCGACCAGGCCGTCGACTACTGGCTGCGCGTCCAGGACGTGCTGGAGGGCGAGGAGGACCACGTCCTCGTCAACATCGGCAACGAGCCCTACGGCAACAACGAGTCCGTCAACCAGGGCTGGGCCGACGACACCATCGCCGCCGTGGAGCGGCTGCGCGGAGCCGGGTTCGAGCACACCCTCGTCGTGGACGCACCCAACTGGGGCCAGGACTGGCAGGGCATCATGCGCCGCGACGCGCCCCTGGTGGCGGCGGCCGACGGCAACACCGTCTTCTCGATCCACATGTACGGCGTCTACCAGCAGGAGTCCACGGTCGTCTCCTACCTGGAGCACTTCTCCGACGCCGGGCTGCCGCTGATCGTCGGCGAGTTCGGCCACGACCACAGCGACGGCAACCCCGACGAGGACGCCATCATGGAGCACACCCGGCGCCTGGGGCTCGGCTACATCGGCTGGTCGTGGAGCGGCAACGGCGGGGGAGTGGAGTACCTCGACATGGTCGAGGCGTTCGACCCGGACCGGATCACCCCCTGGGGCGAACGGATCTTCCACGGGCCCGACGGGATCGGCGAGACGTCGGTGGAGGCCCCCGTGTACGGCGGGGGCGGCGACCCGACGGACCCGCCGACCGAGGAGCCGACCGACCCGCCCACCGAGGGCCCCACGGACCCGGCGGGCGAGTGCACCGCCGAGTTCCGGATCACCAACGAGTGGTCCGGCGGCTTCCAGGCCGAGGTCGAGGTGACCGCGCACACCGCCCTCACCGGGTGGACCGTCACCTGGACCGCACCCTCCGGACAGACCGTGGCCCAGGCGTGGAACGCCGACCTGACCTCCGCCGGGGGCACCGTCAGCGCCCGCAACGCCGCCTACAACGGTGCCCTCGCCACGGGCGCGGCCACCGTCTTCGGACTCATCGGGAGCGGCCCCGCCGTCGCCCCCGACCCGACGTGCGCCGCCGCCTGACCCGCGGCGGCGACTCCGGCCGGGCGCCCGCCCGGTCGGGACTCCCCCACCCGAAAGGAACACCCCCCATGGAGAGGACCCGCACCCGCAACCTCCTCACCGCGGCGGTGGCGCTCAGCGCGCTCGCCGTCGGCTACGCGGTGGCGGCTGCGCCCGAGCCCGCCCAGGCACACGGCGCGTTCACCTACCCCGCCTCCCGCACCTACGCCTGTTTCCAGGACGCCACCGGCGGCTCCTCCGGCGGCGCCCTGGCGCCCACCAACCCGGCCTGCGTCGACGCGCTGGCCGAGGGCGGCGACTACGCGTACTGGAACTGGTTCGGCAACCTCATCTCCAACTCCGCGGGCAGGCACCGCGAGTTCGTGGCCGACGGCGAGCTTTGCGGGCCGACCCCGCAGTTCAGCGCGTTCAACGCGGCCCGCGACGACTGGCCCTCCACCCCGTTGCAGGCCAACACCACCGTGGAGTTCCTCCACAACGCCTGGGCCCCGCACCCCGGCTCGTTCTTCACCTATGTCACCAAGAGCGGCTGGGACCCGGAGCAGCCGCTGACCTGGGACGACCTGGAGCTGATCGACACGGCCGTCAACCCGCCGCTGCGCAGCGGCGGCGAGGCCGGGGCCGAGTACTACTGGGACGTGGACCTGCCCGACCGGTCCGGGCGCCACGTCGTCTACTCGGTCTGGGAGCGCTCGGACAGCCCGGAGGCGTTCTACAACTGCTCGGACGTGGTGTTCAGCGGCGGCACCGGCCAGCCCGGTCCGACCGACCCGCCGGACCCGACCGACCCGCCCGAGCCCACGGACCCGCCCGAGCCCACCGACCCGCCGGACCCGACCGACCCGCCCGCCGACGCCTACTGCACGGCCGAGTTCCGGATCTCCAACGAGTGGTCCGGCGGCTTCCAGGCCGAGGTCGAGGTGACCGCCGGCGAGGACGGCGCGGACGGCTGGATGGTGGACTGGGTGTTCGCCAACGGGCAGGCGGTCTCCAGCCTGTGGAACGGCACGGTCGTCAACCACGGGTCGCACCACGAGGTGCGCAGCCTCCCGCACAACGCGCTGCTGGACCCGGGCGAGAGCACCACGTTCGGGTTCACGGCCGACCACCCGGGCGGGGTGAACATCGTTCCGCTGCCCGACTGCGGTCCCGCGTGACCGCGCCCGCCTGACCGCGGGTCCCGGCGCCGCGCCACGGCGCCGGGACCCGCGCCCCGCCGCGGGCGGCGGGTCCCGCGGGTCCGCGCCGCCAGGGGCGCGGAGCGGCCCCGCCAGGACCGCGGCGCCGGTGCGCGGGGGACGGCGGCCGGGCCCCGCAGCGGGCCGGCGCAGGGGGGGCGGGACCGCCGGGATGAAAACGGGCCGGGGGGACACGGCGCCTCCCACGCGGTGGGGGCCGCATTCCCGGTGCTCCCCGCCCGGAGCGGCGACCGCCCGCCGCCCGTGGCCGGTGCCGGGCGGCCCGCGGACGGGACCGCCGCGCGGGTGCGGGTCAGGCGTCGACCCGGTCGAACCAGTTGATGTAGCGCGCGTCGGGGTCGCTCATGTACATCCACAGGCGCAGTTCGCCCCACTCCCGGTCCAGGCCGAACACCCAGGTCTCCTGTTCGGGCGGCTCGTCCGACCTCCAGTCGTGCCCCTTCGGCAGCCGCAGCCAGTGGTCGTCGAACACCTCCGTGGCCCCGGTGATCCCGGTGCTGGCCACGTGCACCTCCGGCCCCCAGTTCTCCGTCTCGACGATCTCCCAGGTGCCGGTCCCGCTCAGCCGCCAGCCCTCGTCGAAGGCGAACCAGTACCCGTCCAGCGCGGTGAACTCGGCCGTGCCGTCGCCGTGCAGGGTGATGAAGCTGTACTCCCAGCCCTGCCAGGTGCCCGACAGCTCCTCGGGCTCGACCGCGTCCACGTGCGGCGGGATCATGTTCCGCAGGACGAGGACGCAGCCGGAGACCACCAGCAGCAGGAGCAGTGCCAGGTTCGGGGCGACGACCCAGGTCAGAATCGGACGACGGGACACGGGGGACTCCTCGCGTTCGAAGCGCTCTGTGCCCCCATTCTCGGGGCCTCCCCGGCGGGCGCTCCGGCGGGGCCGCCGTTGCGGGCGTCCCTCAGCCCTTGAGGGCGTAGAAGTGGATCGGGGAGTTCGGCTCGAAGCCGATGCGCGGGTACATCGGCGCCCCCGCCGCCGTCGCGTGCAGGACGGCGCGGGTGATCCCGGTGGCCCGCGCCCCCTCGTACAGGGCCTTGCGGGTGACCGCCTCGCCGTACCCCCGGCGCTCCCACTCCGGCGCGGTCGCGACCAGCACGACGAAGAGCCTCCTGCGCGCCTCCACCACGCCCGCGCAGGTCACCGGGACGCCGTCGCGCAGCCCCAGGTAGGCGTGCACCACGTGCCTCCACAGCGCCGACCCCAGCAGCCCGTCCCGGCCGTCCCCGGGCGCGAACCCGTAGGCCAGCGAGTTCAGGTCCGCGTACGCCCGCAGGTGGTCCCCGGTGGAGACGCGGACGAACTCCAGCTCGGGGTGGCGGGGCTCGGGGAGCGGCGGCAGGTCGGCCGCCATCCCGGTCCCCGGGAACGCGAACTCCAGCCCCGCGTGCCCGGCGGCGGCCCGCAGCCCCGCGCGGGCCTCGCGGGCGAGGAGGTCCTCGAAGACCCACAGGAACCCCGGGCGCCCCTTGGAGCGCATGACGTCCGCCGCCGTGGCCAGCCGCTCCCCGAGGAGCCCGGCGTCCGCGTCCACCTCGCTCAGCGTCACGCAGTTCCAGAACGCGAACCGGCTGTCGGCCCAGCGGACGGCGACGCCCGGCAGGTCGCGCACGTCCGCCGCGGGGT
The DNA here is from genome assembly GCF_900141985.1 of Nocardiopsis flavescens. Lineage (GTDB taxonomy): Bacteria > Actinomycetota > Actinomycetes > Streptosporangiales > Streptosporangiaceae > Nocardiopsis > Nocardiopsis flavescens. The sequence continues at coordinate 53,328 of NZ_FQZK01000030.1, forward strand.
CCCGGTCGAGCACCAGGGCCCGCCAGCCCGCCGCCAGCTGCTCCATGGACTCGACCGACTCCGCGCGACCCGCCATCACAAACCCCCTGTCGGAGACACACCGTGAGAGCACACGATCGCGCAGGGGGCGGGGGTTACCGGCGGGTTCCCCGGATTCGTGACACCGGCCCGGCGCCGGGACCCGGGGCAACAGAAAAGGAGGGGCCTTTGACGGCTCCCCTCCACTCTCAATCTATAGCGCACACCGGGACTTGCCGCAAGACCCCCCTCATGCCCCACAATCGACCTTCGTGACGACACGCCACGTTTCGGGGGACCACGTGAATCCGCAGGCCACGAGCCTTTTCGAGCTGCCCGACAACCTTGCCGCCAAGGCTGATCCGGTACTCATCTCCGCCGACGAGCAGCACTTCGCGGACATCACCCGCAGCCTCGCCGAGACCATCGCCGACCTGACCGGGCGCCTCGACGCCGCACGCCTGGAGCCCGGCGGCCGGGGCCGCATGGTGATGGACCGCGACATGGAGGTGCACCGCCTCTCCACCCGGCTGCGCACCCTGCGCCGCTTCGGCCTGGACCTGTGCCTGGGCAAGGTCGTCCCCGCCGACGGCTCCGAGCCCGTCTACATCGGCCGGCTGGGGCTCTCCGACCGGGAGGGGCGCCGCCTGCTGCTGGACTGGCGCTCCCCGGCCGCCGCCCCGTTCTTCGCCGCCACCCACGCCGACCCGATGGGCCTGGAGAGCCGCCGCCGCTACCGCTGGACCCTGGGCAGGATCACCGACTACTGGGACGAGGTCTTCACCGAGGAGGGCCTGGACGGCCACCACGCGGCCCTGGACGACCAGTCCGCCTTCATCGCCGGCCTCGGCGCCGCCCGGTCGTCCCGGATGCGCGACGTCCTGGGGACCATCCAGGCCGACCAGGACGCCATCATCCGCGCCGGGTCCGCCGGCGCCCTCGTCGTCGACGGCGGCCCCGGCACCGGCAAGACCGTCGTCGCCCTGCACCGCACCGCCCACCTGCTGTACTCCGACCCGCGCCTGGGGCACCGGCGGGGCGGCGTGCTGTTCGTCGGCCCGCACCAGCCCTACCTCTCCTACGTCGGCGACGTCCTGCCCAGCCTGGGGGAGGAGGGCGTGCGGACCTGCACCGTCCGCGACCTGGTGCCCGGGGGCGACGCGGTGGGGCAGGAGAAGGACCCGGAGTCGGCGCGGCTCAAGGAGTCGGCGCGGCTCGTGGACGCCGTCGAGCCCGCGGTCCGGTTCTACGAGCGCCCGCCGAAGCAGGGGCTGGACATCACCACGCCCTGGGCACGGGTCCGCCTCACCGCGCAGGACTGGGAGGAGGCGTTCGACGCCGTCGAGCCCGGCACCCCGCACAACGAGGGCCGCGAGCCCATCTTCGACGCCGTGGTCGCCATCCTGCTGGACAAGCACGACCGCGACGGGGAGGAGGGCGTCTCGCCGGAGATGCTGCGCCGGGTGCTCCAGCGCGACCGGGAGCTGGTGACCGCCCTCTACCGGGCGTGGCCGCTGTTGGAGTACACCGACATCGTCGGGGACCTGTGGTCGGTGCCCGCCTACCTGCGCCTGTGCGCCCCGTGGCTGGACGCGGACGAGGTGCGGGCGCTCCAGCGCGCGGACGCCCAGGCGTGGACGGAGGCCGACCTGCCCTTCCTGGACGCCGCCCGGCTGCGGCTGGGCGACCCCGACGCGTCGCGCCGCGCGCGCGGCCACCGGGCGGCGGAGACCGCCCAGCGCGAGCGCATGTCGACGGTCATCGACGACCTGGTCTCCGCCGACGACGACGGCGAGGGCCTGGTGACGATGCTGCTCGTCGAGGACATGCGCAACAGTCTCGTGGACGAGTCCGTGCTGCCGGGGGCGGACCGGGACGCGCTGGCGGGGCCGTTCGCGCACATCGTGGTGGACGAGGCGCAGGAGCTGACGGACGCCCAGTGGCGGATGCTGCTGCTGCGCTGCCCCTCGCGCAGCTTCACGATCGTGGGCGACCGCGCCCAGGCCCGGCACGGGTTCGCGGAGCCGTGGCGGGAGCGGCTGGAGCGGGTCGGCCTGGACCGGGTGGCCCTGGCCTCGCTGAGCATCAACTACCGGACGCCGGAGGAGGTCATGGCGGAGGCGGAGCCGGTGATCCGGGCGGTGCTGCCGGACGCCAACGTGCCCACGTCCATCCGCCGCTCGGGTGTTCCGGTGGAGTACGGCGACCTCGCGGGGCTGGACGCGCTGCTCCGGGAGTGGGAGCGGGAGAACCCCGAGGGCGTCGCCTGCGTGATCGGCGACCGGGAGTTCCACCGGGCCTTCCCGGACCGGCCGCGGGTGCGCTCGCTGACACCGGAGCTGGCCAAGGGCCTGGAGTTCGACCTGGTGGTCCTGGTGGACCCGGACGGGTTCGGCGGGGGCGTCGAAGGCGCCGTCGACCGGTACGTGGCGATGACCCGGGCCACCCGGCGCCTGGCGGTCCTCACCGGCCGGTGAGGACCGCCCGGGTGGGCGCCGGCGCGGTCCGTGCGCTGCCGGACCCCCCGGAGGACACCGCCGTCCCGCGCAGCGGGCCGGGGGCGCCGGCCCGCCGCCTCTCCGGCTGACCGCCGCCGCGGCCCCGGTCCCCGGCCGGGGACCGGGGCCGCTCAGGCGGGGGAGGGGCGGAGCAGGACGAAGGCGTTGCCGTCGGGGTCGGTGCACGCCGACAGCCGGCCGACCCCGGCCGCGTCGTCGGGCGCCATGGTCACCCGGCCGCCGGTCTCCGCGACCAGGGCGGCGGCGCCGTCGACGTCCTCGACGTGGAACACCGGGTGCCAGTCCCCGGTCCCCGAGGCCTGCGCGATGCCCCCGTGGGCGCGTTCGTCCGGCAGGCCCCCGGGGCGGACGATCCGGTAGGTGCTCCCCCCGGGCAGGGGGAAGGGGGTGGAGTCCCAGGAGAAGAGCGCGGTGTAGAACTCCAGTGCGCCCTCGGCGTCGGGCGTCCACAGCTCGGTCCACATGAGGGACCCGGGCTCGTCCACGGCCTCCAGGCCGGGGAAGGAGAGCGGCTGCCAGAGGGCGAACCCCACCCCCTGCGGGTCGGCGCAGTGCGCCATCACGCCCATGCCCATGACGTCCACGGGCTCGACCCCGACGGTGCCGCCCAGCTCCGCGACCCTGCGGACACCGGCCTCGGCGTCCGGGGTGTGGAAGTAGAGCGTCCAGGCGGGCGGCTGCCCCGCCTCCATGAGCGGTCCGGCGCCGCCCACCGCCCGGCCCCGGGACCTGAGGATCATGTACCCGCCGGTGTCCGGGCCCGCGGACTCCGCCTCCCAGCCGAACAGGCCGCCGTAGAAGGCCAGGGAGGAGCCCGGGTCGGAGGCGGAGAGCTCGATCCAGCAGGGTGAGCCGGGACGGTGGTCGGTGGTGATCATGGCGGGTCTCCTCCGTGCTCGTGCGGTGCGCCGTGCCACCTGTGAGTGTCACCCCGACCGGCGGCAAGGAGGGGCCCGTCGGCGGCAAAATTCGCGCAAGCGGCGCCGGGAGCGGGCTCCCCGGTGTGCCGGGGAGCCCGCGATGCGGTCAGTGGGTGAGGGTGAAGGTGGCCCAGGTGTGGGTGCCGATGTCGCCGAAGGGGCACAGGGGTGAGTATCCCCAGGCTGTGGACAACTCTTCGATCATGAGGAGTCCGCGCTGGTCCTCGGCCTGTTGCCATTGGGTGGTGCTGCGGGTGCGGGGGAGGGCGGGGACGGTGCCGCCCAGGCCGTCGTCGGTGAAGCCCAGGGTCAGCGTGTGGTCGTCGGCCTGCCAGAGGGTGCGCACCACGCCGCCGTCGTGTCCGGAGGCGGTGTACTTGACGCAGTTGGCGAACAGTTCGCTGCCGCACAGCACGAGGGTGTCGACCGTCTCGTCGTCGAGCCCGTCCAGGTCGGTGCGCAGGTCGCGGCGCACGGCGGACAGGCGGGGCAGCTCGCCGGGGTAGAGGCGGTGGGTCCACAGACGGTTCGGATTCATGCTCCCACTCC
>NZ_FQZK01000039.1 GCF_900141985.1 Nocardiopsis flavescens
GGTGCGGGGGAGGACGCGGTCGCGTTCGAGCGGGCCGCGGCCCAGACCCTGACCCGGGTGGTGCGGCCGGGGCCGGACGCGGACGGCGGCGAGGAGGTTTGGGCTGATCCTGATCCGGGCCTGTCGCGGATCACCCCGTTCCTGGAGACCAAAACCGTCTGGCACCCCATCGGAACCTGAGGCGACCACGACCCCCTCCCGGTTTTCCACAGGCGGCGGGCGGCGGCTTGCGCCGGTGCCCGTTCGAACGCCAGTGTGAGGTGGGGCGGAGCACCTCCGCCCGACAGGGGAGAGGAGTCCGCGGTGGGCGATGCGGTCGAGGGCGCGGCGGGCGCGGTGCGCCTCCCCGCGGTGGTGCCGAGGCTGGTGCGGCTGGACCGGGTCGGCGCCGAGGCCGGTCTGCTGCGCGCCGCGGTGGTCCGGCACCGGCTGGCCCCCGGCCAGTCGCGGTTCACCGCACTGCCGGTGGCCTCGCTGCCCGCGGCCGACGCCGACCCGGCCCGGGTGCCGTTCGCCATCGTGGTCGGCACCGCCGCCGACGCGGCCCAGGCGCGGGAGGCCGCGGCCGGGTTCGGGGTGCTGGACCACGGGTCCGGCCTCCGCGACCTGGTCGAGGACCCCCAGCGCGCCGTGCTGCTGCGGGCGTACTACGTCACGCCACAATGGCAGGGCCGGGGCCTGGGCCGGGCGTCCTGCGCCGCGCCGCTGCTGGACCGGTTGATCGCCGAGGCCGTGCCGCACGCCGACCGGGCCGTGCTGTGCGTCAACGTCGCCAACCACGCGGCCCGGCGGGTCTACGAGGCCGCCGGGTACACCGCGACCGGACGCGTCATCCACGGTGACGCGGGCCCGCAACACGTGATGTCGCGCCCCCTGGCCACCGGGGCGCACCCCGCGCCGCTCCCGCGGCCCGAACGAACGGAGAACACGCTGTGACCACCGGACCCAAGGCCGTCGCCGAGCAGGCCGCCGACGCCCTGCGCTCGCACACCGGGGTGGACGCCTACGACATCGCCCTGGTCATGGGCTCGGGCTGGGCGCCCGCCGCCGACCTGCTGGGCGAAGGGCGGCACGAACTGCCCGCCTCCGAGCTGCCCGGCTTCCTCGCGCCCGGGGTGGAGGGGCACAGCGGCACCGTGCGGAGCATCGTCGGCGGGGACCGCAACGTCCTGGCCTTCCTGGGCCGCACCCACCTCTACGAGGGCCACGGAACCGACGCCGTCGTGCACAACGTGCGCACCGCCGTCGCCGCGGGGGCCCGGACCGTCGTCCTCACCAACGCCGCGGGCGGCATCAACGCCACCTACTCGGTGGGCATGCCGGTGCTCATCGCCGACCACCTCAACATGACCGCCCGCTCGCCGCTCACCGGGGCGACCTTCGTGGACCTCACCGAGGCCTACTCCGCGGAGCTGCGCGCCGTGGCCCGCGAGGTGGACCCGAGCCTGGCCGAGGGCGTCTACGCGGCCATGCCGGGCCCGCACTTCGAGACCCCGGCCGAGATCCGGATGCTCCGCGCCATGGGGGCCGACCTGGTCGGCATGTCCACCGTGCTGGAGGCCATCGCCGCGCGCGAGGCCGGGGCCCGGGTCCTGGGCATGTCCCTGGTCACCAACATCGCCGCCGGGCTGGAGGGCGCCAACCTCGACCACGAGGAGGTGCTGGCCGCCGGCCGCGACGCCGCCGACACCGTGGGCCGCCTGCTGGCCGACATCGTCGCCCGTATCTGAGGCCCAAGGCGGGGCGTGTTCCGCGGGCCGGCCCGAGCCGACCCGCGGGACCGCCCTCCGCGCCGACCCGTCCCGGATACCTGTGCGGGCGGCCCGCCGGTGCCGGTGGTCCGCGTCGGCGGCCCGTTCCCGGTCGGCCTCCGGGCGGTCCGTGCGGGCCGGTGGTTCGGTTCCGGCCCACCTGCGTCGGCGGTCCGTGTTCGGTCCGTGCGGGGCCGTGGTCCGCCTGCGGCCCGTCCGCGTCGGCGGCCCGCTTGCGTCGGTGGTTCGCCTTCGGGCGGTCCTGGTGTGGTCCGCCTCGCGATTCCCGCCGACCCGCCCGCGCGGGCCGCCCGCCTCCGGACCGACCCGCTGCCCCGTCCCGTCGACCCGCCACCCCCGTCCACCCGCCCGCGCCGATCGCCCCCTCCGGGCGCTCCGCGCCCGCCGTCCGCTGCCGGCCCGCCCCCACCGGTCGTTGCTCCGGCCCCCGCCGAGCGGTGCGGGCACCGGACCCCACGCAAGCATCCACGGAACACGCCCGAGGAGACCCGCCATGACCACCGACCCCGACACCGTCGCCCGCGCCCGCGCCTGGCGGGACGCCGACCCCGACCCCGCCACCCGCGAGGAGCTGTCCGCCCTGCTGGAGCGGGCCGCGGCCGGAGAAGCGGAGGCCGCGGCCGACCTGGAGGACCGCTTCTCCGGGAGGCTGGAGTTCGGCACCGCCGGGCTGCGCGGCGCGCTGGGCGCCGGACCCAACCGGATGAACCGGGTCGTGGTCATGCGCGCCGCCGCCGGCATCGCCGCCTGGCTGCACGGCCGGGGCGGGGCCGGGCACGTGGTCATCGGGTACGACGCCCGCCACCGGTCGGCCGACTTCGCCCGGGACAGCGCCGCCGTCCTCACCGGGGCCGGCCACCGGGTCTCCCTGATGCCGGGTCCGCTGCCCACCCCCGTGCTGGCCTTCGCCGTCCGGGACCTGGGCGCCGACGCCGGGATCATGGTCACCGCCAGCCACAACCCGCCCCAGGACAACGGCTACAAGGTGTACGTGGGCGGGGACGGCGACGACGCGGGATCCCAGATCGTCGCCCCGGTCGACGCCGAGATCTCCGCGGCCATCGACGCGGCCGGCCCGCCGTCCGCCCTGCCCCTGGGCACCGGATGGGCGCTGCTGGGCCGGGAGGCCGTGGACCGCTACCTGAGGGCGGTCACCGCGCTGGTCCCCTCCGGCCCCCGCGAGCTGACGGTGGTCTACACGGCGATGCACGGGGTCGGCGGGGCGGTGCTGGTGGAGGCGATGGAGTGGGCCGGGTTCGCCGCGCCCGAGACGGTGGCCTCCCAGTTCGACCCCGACCCCGACTTCCCCACGGTGGCCTTCCCCAACCCGGAGGAGCCGGGGGCGCTGGACCTGGCCCTGGCCGCGGCGGAGGGGGTCGGCGCCGACCTGGTGATCGCCAACGACCCCGACGCCGACCGGCTGGCCCTGGCACTGCCCGGGCACGGCCCGCTCACCGGCAACGAGGTGGGCGGCCTGCTCGCCGAGTACGTGCTCGACCACACCACCGGGGACGACCGGGTGGTGGCCACCTCCATCGTCTCCTCCAGCCTGCTCGGCAAGATCGCCGCCGACCGCGGCGTGCACTACGAGGAGACCCTCACCGGGTTCAAGTGGCTCGCGCGGGCCGGGTCGCCCGGGTCGCGGCGGGTCTTCTCCTACGAGGAGGCCCTGGGCTACTGCCTCGGCGGGGACGGGGGGCGCCCGGTCGCGGACAAGGACGGGATCGGCGCGGCCCTGGTGGCGGCGGCGCTGGCGGCGGCCGCCGCGGCCGCGGGGCGGACCCTGCCGGACCTGCTCGACGACCAGGCCCGCAGGTACGGCCTGCACCTGAGCGAGCAGCTCTCGGTGCGGGTGTCGGACCTGTCGCTCATCGGCGCGGCGATGCGGCGGCTGCGCGCCGAGCCGCCCGCCGCGTTCGGCCCCCTGAAGGTCGCGGGGATCGACGACTTCGCCGCCGGACACGCGGGGCTGCCGCCGACCGACGCCCTGCGGTTCCGGTTGGAGGGCGGCGCCGGGGGGCGGGTGACGCTGCGGCCCTCGGGCACCGAGCCCAAGCTGAAGGCGTACGCGGAGATCGTGATGGACGTGGAGGGCGATGTCGCGGCCACCCGCGCGCGCGGTACGGCGCTGCTCGCCGAACTGATGGCCTCGGTCGCCCTGGCGGTGGAGGGGTAGTCGGGGGTGAGGGGGGTCCCGTCTCAGTCGGTGTCCGCGGGCTCCACGACGGGCCGGTGCACGACCTCGTCGATGACGGTGAGCGTCTGGGTGGACGTCACACCGGGGAGCGATTGCAGGCGGGTCAGGATCAGGTCCCGCAGCTGGTTGGTGTTGGCGACACGGACGAGCAGGACGATGTCCGCGGAGCCGACCACGTACCAGCAGTATTCGATCTCGGGGTAGGAGGAGAGGATCTCCCGGTTGGCCCGCCAGTCCGGCTGGCTCCCGGAGATGAGCACGAGCGCGGTGACGCCCAGGCCCATCTTCGAGTGGTCGGTGACCACGGAGTAGCCGCGGATGACGCCCTCGTCGGTGAGGCGCTTGATCCGGTTGTAGGCGGTGGCCCGGGAGACGTTGGCCAGCGCGGCGATCTCGGTGATCCCGGTCCGCGCGTCCTTGGCGAGTGCACTGAGGATCGTCTGGTCGGTCGCATCCGGTCGCCGACCGTTCCTGCGCTGCTCGCCCATGGCCATGTGGGTGCTCCTCGTGTCTTCTCGTTCCAGTGGAAGCCCCTTCATCATCGTCGTCGACCGGGGCTAACGGACTACCAGGTAAACATCGTTTGCTTCCATGGGGATCTCAGTCGTCGAGACGGAGTCCGTTTGTGTGAACACGCGGTCACCAGGGGATGCGCGCCGGTGGTCTCACCATGCGGAATCTGATTCTCACGTTCTCGGCGGGCGGGGGCGCCGGGGGTATCCGACTGTACCCATGCTTGACGCGGTGCTCGGCCCGGGGGTTTCCCGGGAGCGGGAGTCGTCACGCGCGGTGCCGCGGCGGCGACCGGCGTTCTCATGCGATGGCCGCTTTCGGTCGTCTCTGTCGTGCCGGGCCGCCTTTTCCTGGTCGGAGTGCCGGGGTGCATCCGAACGTATGCGCTCCACTGTCGAACGGGGCACCCATCGTGGCCAACTGCGATCGTTCTGTGATGATGGGCGCAGATTCGAGGTGTATAGGCCGACCTGTCGTTTTCCCTGGTGATGCACCCGCCGGGTTGGACGATGTCGAACAGAGGTCGGGGTTCGGTCCTCATTTGTATCGAGTTTTCGAGATAATCTAGCGCCAGTGTCGAGTAATCCGGACAATCTGCCTCATCAGTTAACAGACCACCCCGGAGTCCGGCGCTTGCGGCGGACCGCGTAGGGAGCCGCTGCACATGTCGACCCACGAGCCGCCGGGCCAGGGCGCCATCACCGTGGACCACCTGCCCCCCGACCTCACCCGCGCGCTGTACACGCACATGCGGACCGCCCGCGACCTGGACGCCGAGGCCGTCGCGCTCCAGCGCCAGGGCGTCTTCCCCGCCTACGTGTCCGTCCGCGGCCAGGAGGCGGCCCAGGTCGCCAGCGCGGCGGCGCTGGACCCGAGCCGCGACTTCGTCTTCCCGACCTACCGGGAGATGGCCGCGGCCCTCGCCTACGGGGTCGAGATGGTCGCCTACATGGCCACCCACCGGGCGCTGTGGCACGGCGGGCTCTACGACGTCATGGAGTCCCGCTTCGGCGCCATCAACGCCGTGGTCGGCGGCCCGGTCCCGCACGCGGTGGGCTGGGCGGTCGGCGAGCGCATGCGCGGCGGCGACGGCGTCGCCCTGGCCTACTTCGGCGACGGCGCCAGCTCCGAGGGCGACGTCCACGAGGCCATGAACTTCGCCGGGGTCTACGGCGCCCCCGTCGTCTTCTTCTGCCAGAACAACCGCTGGGCCCTGTCGGTGCCCAACGAGCGCCAGGTGGCCGGGGGCTCCGTCGCCGCCCGCGCCCGCGGCTACGGCATGGCCGGGGCCACGGTGGACGGCAACGACGCCGCCGCCGTCCACGGCGCCGTCACCGAGGCCGTCGCCCGGGCCCGCCGAGGTGAGGGGCCCACCCTCATCGAGGCCCTCACCTACCGGGTGGAGCCCCACTCCACCTCCGACGACACCGGCCGCTACCGGGACGAGGCCGAGGCCGACCACTGGCGGACGCACCGCGACCCGGTCGCGCTGCTGCGTGCCGCCATGCTCGGGGCCGGCCACGCCACCGCGGAGGAGGCCGACGCCATCGACGCCGCTGCCGCCGCGCGGGCCGAGGAGATCCGCGACGGCGTCTCCGCCGCCCCCGAGCCCGACGGCTCCGAGCTGTTCACGCACGTCTTCCGGGAGACCACCCAGGAGCTGACCCGGCAGCGCCGCATCTGGGAGGAAGAGGTCCAGCCGTGACGGAACTCATCGACCGCACCGACACCGCCGCCGACGCCCCCGTGCTCGAAGAGCTGTCCATGCAGCAGGCCATCAACCGCGCGCTGCGCGTCCTCCTGGCCGAGGACCCCGACGTCCTGGTCTTCGGCGAGGACGTGGGCGCCCTGGGCGGCGTCTTCCGGGTCACCGACGGCCTCCAGAAGGAGTTCGGCGACCAGCGCGTCTTCGACACCCCGCTGGCCGAATCGGCGATCATGGGCATGGCGGTCGGCCTGGCCATGAACGGCTGGCGCCCGGTCCCCGAGCTCCAGTTCGACGGGTTCGCCTACCCGGCCGTCGACCAGATCGTCAACCAGGTGGCGCGCATGAACTATCGCACCCGCGGCGCGGCCCCCATGCCGATCACCCTGCGCCTGCCGTCCTTCGGCGGCATCCAGGCGCCCGAGCACCACGGCGAGAGCCTGGAGGCGCTCTTCGCCCACACGCCCGGGCTGAAGGTCGCGGCCCCCTCCGACCCCGCCGACGCCTACGGCCTCCTCCTCCAGTCCGTGCGCTCCGACGACCCGGTCGTCTACATGGAGCCCAAGGCGCGCTACTGGGACCGCCGCCCGGTCCGGCTCACCGAGCCGACCGACCCCATCGGCACCAGCCGCGTCGTCCGCCCCGGGCGGCACGCCACCCTCATCGCCTGGGGCGCCATGGTCCACCGGTGCCTCCAGGTGGCCGAACTCGCCGCCGAGGACGGCGTGGAGCTGGAGGTCCTGGACCTGCGCTGGCTCAAGCCCATCGACGCCGCCGGCCTGGCCGCCTCGGTGGCCCGCACGCGGCGCGCCGTCGTCGTCCACGAGGCGCCGCTCACCGCCGGGCTCGGGGCCGAGGTGGCGGCCCTGGTGACGGAGCAGTGCTTCCGCGACCTGGCCGCCCCCGTCCAGCGCGTCACCGGATTCGACGTCCCCTATCCCGCGGGTCCCCTGGAGCCGCAGTACCTGCCGACGATCGACCGCATCCTGTTCGCGGTGCAGAGAACCCTGGAGTACTAGACCCGCCATGGCTGAAGAGAACGTCACCTTCACCCTCCCCGACCTCGGGGAGGGCCTCGTCGAGGCCACCGTCCTGGAATGGCAGGTGTCCGTCGGCGACGTCGTCGAGCGCAACGCACCGCTGGTGGAGGTGGAGACCACCAAGTCGGCCGTGGTCATCCCCTCGCCCCAGGCCGGGCGGATCGTCGAGCTGCACGCCGAGGAGGACCAGGCCGTCCCGGTGGGCGACCCGCTGGTCACCTTCGCGGTCCAGGGGCGGGCCCCGCAGGCGGGCATCGTGGGCAGGGTCCCGACCGAGGAGGCCCGGCCCGCGCGCCGTGTCCGGCTGAAGCCGCCGGCGGACTGACCGTGCCGACCGGACGGGGCCCTTCGGAGGAATGCATGAACGGGTGCGGCCGTCGCCGCCCTCCGTTTATCGGAACCTCTGAAAGGACCCCGTTCCGACTTCTGTTAATGCACCCGGCCGCATAAGGATTGAAGGATTCATGTCTGCGAATCTCGTCGGCGACGTGACAATGCGCTATGTGGATTTGCGCCCGCAGTCCCCGGCGGACGCCGTCCCGGTGCTTCTGCTCCACGGTTTCGGGACGAACTTCGGCATGAATTGGGAGGCCGCGGGCTGGCCCCGGTTCCTGGGCGCCGAGGGGCTGCGCGTGATAGGGCCCGACCTGCGCGGCCACGGCGCCAGCGAAAAGCCCCTCGACGACGCCTCCTATCTGCCCGAACACTTCGTCTCCGACATCATCGCCCTGCTCGACGAACTCGGCGTGGACGAGGTCGACGCGGTCGGCTACTCCATGGGCTCCCGGCTCGCCTGGGAGCTGGCGCTCACCCGGCCCGGGCGGGTCCGCCGCCTGGTCCTGGGCGGCTTCGGACCGGCCGACGCCTTCGAGGGCACCGACCTCTCCGCCCCCGGGCAGGGGGCGACCCCGTTCGACCACGTGTTCCGCACGGTCGCCGGGCTGCCCGGCAACGACCCGGCGGCGCTGGCCGCCTGCGCCCGCGGCCAGGCCGCCCGGCCCTTCTCCCCGAAGCCCCCCGTCACGCAGCCGACACTGCTGGTCACGGGTGCCGCGGACGAGATCGCCGCGGGCGCCGGCGAACTGGCGGCGGCGGTCGGCGGGTCCCACGTCGAGGTGCCCCGGCGCGACCACGTGAACGCGGTCTCCTCACGGGTCTTCAAGCAGTCCGTCGTCGACTTCCTCACCTCGCAGGGGTGAGGCGGGCCCCGGTCCGGTCCGCCGCTCCCCAAGCCGGGCCCCGGGGCGCGGTCGGGGCTCCGGCGGGGTCGCCCGCCGGGCCCCGGCCGGTCTAGACCGGCACGGCTTCACGTGGTGTTGTTACCCTTTGTGCAAGTCTGGGGTCTTTGAGTAGTAATGCCTCGTCGCGGGCCTGCGGGGGGTCGGAAAATGCCTCCGAGGCAAAGCCCGGGGCTCCTGGCGCGGTGTGTTCTTGGTAACTTCCGAGTAAGGCCCCGTGTCATTCAGCTCTCGCCTTCATAACAACTCTGTGCGCCGGTTGGGTGTACTTTCCACCACCAGATATCGTCCGACCGCAGAACTCAGCTCGGCCCCCGGTTGAAAGCGGGTCGCTGAGAGGGCGAAGGGGAGTTATCAAGTGAAGCGCAGCAACACGCTGAGGTTCGCCGCCATCGCGGCGGCCGGTGTGCTCGCCCTCACCGCGTGTGACAACGCGGCCCAGGAGGGCTCGGGCGACGGTGGCGACGGCGGCGGGGAGGAGAGCTCCGAACTCCGCGTCGGACTCGCCTACGACGTCGGCGGTCGCGGCGACCGTTCGTTCAACGACTCGGCCTACCGAGGCCTGGAGCAGGCGATGAACGAACTGGGCGTCGACGCCCAGGAGTTCGAGCCCACCGACGGCGAGGCCGACTCCGCCAAGGTGGAGCGCCTGTCGACCATGGCCGACGAGGGCTACAACGTCATCATCGCGGTCGGGTTCGCCTACGACGGCGCCGTCCGCGAGGTCGCCCCGGAGTTCCCGGAGGTCGACTTCGCGATCGTCGACTCCGAGATCGAGGACGTCGACAACGTGACCAGCCTGGTCTTCGCCGAGGAGCAGGCCTCCTTCCTGGCCGGCGCCGCCGCGGCGCTGAGCACCGAGGAGGACCACGTGGGCTTCGTCGGCGGTGTCGAGACCCCGCTGATCCACAAGTTCCAGGCGGGCTACGAGGCCGGCGTCGCGCACGTGGACGAGGACATCACGGTCGAGGTCGACTACCTCAGCCAGCCGCCGGACTTCAGCGGCTTCAGCGACCCGGCCCGCGGCCGTGAGCTGGCCCAGGCGCAGTACGACCGCGGTGCCGACGTGATCTACCACGCCGCCGGCGCCTCGGGCAACGGCGTCCTGGAGGCCGCCGTCGCGAACGACTTCCTGTTCATCGGCGTCGACAGCGACCAGTACGAGAACGCCGAGGACGCGCAGAAGCCGTTCGTGCTGACCTCCGCGATCAAGCAGGTCGACGTGGCCGTGTTCGAGCTGATCCAGGCCGCGACCGAGGGCGACGTCGCCGCCGGTATCGAGCGGTTCGACCTCTCCGGCGGCGGTGTCGACTACACCACCACCAACGAGGAGCTGATCAGCCCGATCCAGGGGGACCTGGACGAGATCAAGCAGCAGATCATCGACGGCGAGATCGAGGTTCCGACCGCGCCGTGAACGCGCGGTCGCGCACGCTGTACCGCGGGTAGGACCCGTGGTGATTCGCGGCCTGGGACGGCCGCCGGACCGGGAGACCCCCGGACCGGCCGCCGTCCCGGCCGTCGTTACGCGGACGAGGGCGTCCGGCGGTGGCGACCGGCCCCGCGCCGCTCCGCATTCCTCAAGGAGACAGATGAGCAGCACGCCATCGGGCGACGGGGGCCAGGCGCCCCCCGCCGTTGAGCTGCGCGGGATCACCAAGCGTTTTCCCGGGGTCGTGGCCAACCACGACATCAACATCTCCGTGGCCCCCGGCACCGTGCACGCCATCGTCGGCGAGAACGGTGCGGGCAAGTCCACGCTGATGAAGACCCTGTACGGGATGCACCGTCCCGACGAGGGCACCATTCACGTCAACGGCCGCCAGGTGAAGTTCACCTCGCCGTCGGACGCCATCAGGAACGGCATCGGCATGGTGCACCAGCACTTCATGCTCGCCGACAACCTGACCGTGCTGGAGAACGTGGTGCTGGGCGCCGAGCGCCTGCACGGCATCGGCGCCAGGGCCCGCGCCGAGATCCTCCGCCTCTCCGGGCAGTACGGGCTCGGGGTGGACCCGGACCGCCTGATGGAGGACCTGGGCGTCGGCGACCGCCAGCGGGTGGAGATCCTCAAGGTCCTCTACCGCGGCGCGCGCACCATCATCCTGGACGAGCCCACGGCCGTCCTGGTCCCGCAGGAGGTCGACGAGCTGTTCGACAACCTGCGCGAACTCAAGCGCGAGGGCCTCACGGTCATCTTCATCTCGCACAAGCTCGACGAGGTGCTGTCCGTCGCCGACGAGATCACCGTGATCCGGCGCGGCACCACCGTGGCCACCGCCGACCCGGGCACCACCACCGCCCGGGAGCTGGCCACGCTCATGGTGGGCGGCGAGCTGCCCGTCCCCGAGCTGCGCGAGTCCACGGTCACCGACCGCGTCGTGCTGTCCCTGGACGGGGTCACCGTCCGCTCCGGCGACGGCCGCGCCGTCGTCGACGGCGTCGGCATCGACATCCACGAGGGCGAGATCGTCGGCATCGCCGGCGTGGAGGGCAACGGCCAGTCCGAGCTCATCGAGGCCATCATGGGCATGCGTCCGGTCTCCTCCGGCCGCATCCGGCTGGGCGGGCAGGACATCACCGGCTGGCACACGCTGAAGATCCGCGAGGCCGGCGTCGGCTACATCCCCGAGGACCGGCACCGCCACGGCGTGCTGCTGGAGTCCTCCCTGTGGGAGAACCGCATCCTGGGCCACCAGACCAAGCGGCCGAGCGTGCGCGGCCCCTGGATCGACCGGGCCGGGGCGCGCGCCGACGCCGAGCGCATCGTCTCGGAGTACGACGTGCGCACGCCCAACATCGACGTCATCGCGGACGCCCTGTCCGGCGGCAACCAGCAGAAGTTCATCATCGGCCGCGAGATGAGCGGCGAACCCCGCTTCCTCGTCGCCGCCCACCCCACCCGCGGTGTGGACGTCGGCGCCCAGTCGGCCATCTGGGAGCAGCTGCGCGAGGCCCGCGCCGCCGGCCTGGCGGTGCTGCTGGTCTCCGCCGACCTCGACGAGCTGATCGGCATGTCCGACACCCTGCACGTCATCCTGCGCGGCCGCCTGGTCGCCCAGGCCGATCCGACCTCCGTCACCCCCGAGCAGCTCGGCTCCGCCATGACCGGCGCCGGGCTCGGCGGCGACGGCGGGACCCAGACCACAGAAGGTGGCAGCGGTGACGACACCGCCGACCGCGACGGGGGCGGGGCATGACTGACACCGCTACCCGTCCCGGGGCGCCCCGGATCCTGATCCCGGCGCTCCTCATCGCCCTGCTGGGCACGATCGTCACCGTCGCCCTCGATACAGTGCTGCTGTGGTGGGCGGCGCTGATCATCGGCGTCGTGCTGGCGTTCGCCGCCGTGGTCCTGGTGGACCGCCGCATGCCCGAAGCCGAGCGGACCGGCGCCTCCGGGACCAAGGAGGAGGGCACCACCCTGCACCGCACCCTGGTGGTCCCAACCGCCCTGGTGCTGTCGGTGGTCTCCGGCCTGCTGCTGGCCTGGTTCCTGGACCTGTCCCTGATCGAGCCGGTGGCCGCCGCCCTGGGCGCGTTCGCCGGCTCGGCCGCCGCCCTCCTGCTGTACCGCCGCCTGTCGGCGATGCTCGCGCTGTCCTTCGCCGCGGTGTTCGCGGCCGGGATCATCGCGATCGCCGTCACCGCGCTGGTGCTGTTCTTCAGCGGGATCGCCCCGGGGGCCACCTTCGCGCGGATGGTCGAGTACGGCACCCGGCCCAACAGCCTGGTGCAGATCATCAACGACGGCACCACCTACTACCTGGCCGCCGTCGCCGTGGCGATCGGCTTCAAGATGAAGCTGTTCAACATCGGTGTGGACGGCCAGTACCGGCTGGCCGCCCTGATGGCCGCCGCGGTCGGCGGCTGGCTGGTGCTGCCGCCGGTGCTGAGCCAGATCGTCATCATCCTGGTCGCCGTCGCGGTGGGCGGCGCCTGGGCCGGCATCGCCGGGTACCTCAAGGTCACCCGCGGCGTGTCCGAGGTCATCTCGACGATCATGCTCAACGCGATCGCCACCGGCATCACCGCCTACCTGCTGAACACCGACCGCCTCGCGGTGGAGATCAGCACCAACAACATCGGCACCCCGCCGCTGCCCGAGGGCTCCTGGATCCCCGGGATCCCGGCGGCGTTCCTGGGCTCGGAACGGGAGATCTTCGGCCTGGTGCTGCTGGCCGCCGCCGTGGGCGTCGGCTACGCGGTGATGCTCAACCGCACCCGCTTCGGGTTCGAACTGCGGGCCACCGGCCAGTCGCAGAGCGCCGCCGAGGCCAGCGGTGTCAACGTCAAGAAGATGGTCTTCCTGTCCATGCTCTTCTCGGGCATGGTCGCCGGCCTGGTGGGGATGCCGCAGCTGCTCGGCAGCTCCCACTACTACGCGCTGGACTTCCCGACCGGGATCGGCTTCATCGGCATCGCCATCGCGCTGCTGGGCCGCAACCACCCGGTGGGCATCGCCTTCGCGGCGCTGTTCTGGGCCTTCCTCAACCAGGCGGCGGGCATCCTGCCCTTCGACGGCATCCCCCAGGAGATCGCCGTCATCGCCCAGGCCACCATCGTCCTCACGGTCGTCGTGGTCTACGAGGTCGTCCACCGCTGGGGCCGCCGCTACCAGCAGCAGCAGATCGGCAAGGAGCTCGGCACCACCGTCGCCGGGCCCGCCGAGGAGACCGCGCCGACCGGCGCGGCGTCCGACAGCGGTGACGGCACCGGGGACGACACCCCCGGGACCGGCCGCGGCGGGGAGGCGAAGTGAGCCAGGAACTCAACGTGATGGAGCCGGTGGCCAAGCCCCCGGCCCGTCTCAGCGGCCGGTCGGTGTGGCGCCTGCTCAGCCTGTTCGGCGCCGTCCTGGTGGCACTGGCCGGCCTGCGGGTCATCACCGGCCAGGACATGCTGACCGACGCGGGAACCGTCCGCACCACCCTCACCTTCGCGGTGCCCATCGCCCTGGCGGCGCTGGGCGGCCTGTGGGCCGAGCGCGCGGGCATCATCAACATCGGCCTCGAAGGCATGATGATCCTCGGGACCTGGTTCGGGGCCTACTTCGCCTGGTCCACCGGCAGCCCGTGGATCGGCCTCGCGGCCGGCGTGCTGGCCGGGATGGCGGGCGGCCTGCTGCACGCCGTCGCCACGGTGACCTTCGCCGTCGACCACATCGTCTCCGGCGTGGCGATCAACATCCTCATGCTCGGCGCGATGCGCTACCTGTCGATCCTGGTCTACGCCGACGTGCCCGGCGCGGGGGCCTCGCAGTCGCCCACCGCGCCGTCGTTCCCGGTGCTGAGCGTGCCGGGGGTGGCCGACGCGCTCGGGCCCGTCGCCTCCAGCGGGATACCCGTGGTCGGCGACCTGGCGTCGCTGGTCATCGGGGTCACCACCCGGCTGTCGGCGCTCACGATCATCGCGATCCTGATGATCCCGGCGACCTACCTGGTGCTGTGGAAGACCGCGTTCGGGCTGCGGCTGCGGTCCGTGGGCGAGAACCCCGACGCCGCCGAGTCCCTGGGCGTGCCCGTGTACACGTTCAAGTACATCGCGGTCGTCATCTCCGGCGGCCTGGCCGGCATGGGCGGCGTGTTCCTCGCCATCGTCGCCTCGCAGATCTACCAGGAGGGGCAGACCGGCGGGCGCGGCTACATCGGCCTGGCCGCGATGATCTTCGGCAACTGGCGACCGGGCGGACTGGCCATGGGCGCCGGGCTGTTCGGGTACACCGACGCGCTCCAGATCCGCGGCGGCGGCGCGGCCATCCACGCCCTGCTGCTCCTGCTGGCCGTGGTGCTGCTGGCGGCGGCCCTGTGGCAGGTCCGCCGGGACCGCAAGGGCCTGGCGATCGCCGGGGCGATCGCGGCCGTCCTGCTGCTGGTCTGGTACTTCACCACCGACTCGCTGCCGCGCGAGCTGGCCACCTACAGCCCGCACATCGCGACGCTGCTGGTGCTGTCCCTGGCCTCCCAGCGGCTGCGGCCGCCCGCGGGGGTCGGCAAGCAGTGGAGGGCGAGCCGGTCATGAGCACGGTCGATCCCGAGGGCGTCGACTGGGAGGCGCTGCGCGCGCGGGCCCGGGAGGCGATGGCCCACGCCTACGCGCCGTACTCGCGGTACCCGGTGGGCGCGGCGGCACTGGTCGACGACGGCCGCACCGTCAGCGGCTGCAACGTGGAGAACGCCTCCTACGGGCTGGGGCTGTGCGCCGAGTGCGGCCTGGTCAGCGCGCTGCACGCGAGCGGGGGCGGCCGACTGGTCGCGTTCGCCTGCGTGGACGGCCGGGGCGAGACCCTCATGCCGTGCGGGCGCTGCCGCCAGCTGCTGTACGAGCACGGCGGGCCGGAGCTGCTGGTGGACACCCCCGAGGGCGTCCTCACCATGGACCGGGTGCTGCCGCAGGCGTTCGGCCCGCAGCACCTCGCCTGACAACCGAACAGGGCAGGACATCCCTCTCCCCGGTCGCCGCCCGCACGGCGGCGGCCGGGGAGACCCGTTTTTCTCCCGGAAAGGACGCACGACATGGACGTCATCGAGATCATCCGCGCCAAGCGCGACGGGGGAGAGCTCACCCCGGAGCAGATCGACTGGGTGATCGACGCCTACACCCGCGGCGCGGTCGCCGAGGAGCAGATGTCGGCGCTGGCCATGGCGGTCTTCCTGCGCGGCATGAACCGCGCCGAGGTGGCCCGGTGGACCGAGGCGATGCTCGCCTCCGGGGAGCGGCTCGACTTCTCCGACCTGGAGCGGCCCACCACCGACAAGCACTCCACCGGCGGGGTGGGCGACAAGATCACCCTGCCGCTCACCCCCACCGTCGCCGCCTGCGGCGCGGCGGTGCCCCAGCTCTCCGGCCGGGGCCTGGGCCACACCGGCGGCACCCTGGACAAGCTGGAGTCCGTCCCCGGCTGGCGGGCGTCGCTGAGCACGGACGAGATGCGCGCCGTGCTCGCCGACACCGGCGGCGTGATCTGCGCGGCCGGCGAGGGGCTGGCCCCGGCCGACCGCAAGCTGTACGCGCTGCGCGACGTCACCGGGACCGTGGAGTCGATCCCGCTGATCTCGGCCTCCATCATGAGCAAGAAGCTCGCGGAGGGCACCGGCGCCCTGGTCCTGGACGTCAAGGCGGGCTCGGGGGCGTTCATGAAGGACGTCGACTCGGCCCGCGAGCTGGCCCGCACGATGGTGGACATCGGCACCGACCACGGGGTGCGCACGGTGGCGCTGATCACCGACATGTCCGTGCCGCTGGGGCGGCAGGTGGGCAACGCCCTGGAGGTCGCGGAGTCGGTGGAGGTGCTGTCCGGGGGCGGACCGGCCGACGTGGTGGAGCTGACCGTGGCGCTGGCTCGGGAGATGCTGGCCGCCGCGGGGCTCACCCCGGGCGAGAACGGGGTCAAGGACCCGGCGGAGGCGCTCAAGGACGGCAGCGCCCTGGAGTCCTGGAAGCGGCTGATCCGCGCCCAGGGCGGTGACCCGGACGCACCGCTGCCGGTGGCGGCGGAGCGCCGCACGGTGCTCGCCCCGGCGACGGGCACGGTCACCCGGCTGGACGCCTACCAGGTGGGGCTGGCCGCGTGGCGGCTGGGCGCGGGCCGGGCCCGCAAGGAGGACGCGGTGTCCTTCGGCGCGGGGGTGACCCTGCACGCCAAGCCGGGGGAGCGGGTCGCGGCGGGGGAGCCGCTGTTCACCCTGCACGCGGACGAGGCGGAGCGCTTCGAGCGCGGCGCCGCGGCACTGGAGGGGGCCTTCGACATCGACCCGGACGGCGTCTTCGAGCCGGGCCCGATCGTCATCGACCGCATCGCCTGACCCGCCGATACGCGTCGGGGCGGTCGCCGGAGGTCCGGCGCCCGCCCCTCGGGTGCTGATTTTCGCATGTCAGCGCGCTGTGGAGCCGCGCCGCCCACCTCCTGGGCGGTGGAGGAAGGAACCCGCCTCGACGCGGTCGTCATCGGTGCTGCCGTGCTCGCCGATGGGTGGTTCGTCGCACGTGTGTCGAGGTTGCGATCCGCTGCTCACAGCGGCCAGGCGGCCAGCAGGTCGCCGGGGCCGTACGCGGCATCGAGGCCCGTGCAGTCGACTCCGCTGCGGGAGATCGCCATGATCGGGACGGGTTCGTCCGTGAGGGCCGCCCGGTGTCGGTGGAGAACCGCCAGGTCGTGCCGGTCGAAGGGGGACCGCTCCAACCACTTGATGGAGCCGACGAAGAGCAGTGTTCTGGCGATGGGTGCGCGGTCCGCCCCGATGATGTCGACCTCGACGTCGTTGGTGCGGGTCCAGTAACCGCCCACCGCGGGGGCCGCGGGCAGCCCTCCGGTGGGCAGTATCCGGGCCAGGGCCTCCCGGAGGAGGGGCTCGACGGCTCGGCCGCGCCAACTGGTCCAGCTCTCCCGAATCCGTGCCAAGGTCAGATCGCCCCGTCCTCGCTCGATCTCCTCCATGGACGGGCCGAGCAGGTGCAGCCAGAACCTCAGATAGGGGTCCGTCACCCGGTAACGGCGATCCTTCGACGGACCCGTTGATACGGGCAGTTCCGCGGCGACGATCCGCTTGTCCGTGAGCAGATCCAGCGCTCGCTGCAGGGGTGTGGACCCGATACCGCCCGCCGCACGGGCGATGTTGGTGAAGGTTCGCTCGCCGCTCCCGATGGCCGCCAGCACCGTACGCGCCTGGGCCTGCGGAGGGAACTCGGCGGCCAGCGAGCGTTCGGCCGATACCAGCAGGGCCGAGACCGGGTCGCTCAGCGCCTCACCCAGGAAGTCCCAAAGCCCCGCGTCCCGCGGCCACTCCGCACAGATCAGTGGCAATCCGCCGGTGACCAGCGCGGCGTCGAAGGCTTCCGCCGGATCCAGCCCGAGCATCTCTCCCACCTCGGCGGGATTGAGCGGCCCCAGGATCATTTCCCGGCCCCGCTGGTGGAAGGGGCGTCCGTAGCTGTTCAACGCCTCCATCATCGACAGATCGGAGCCGATGAGGACCAGCAGCACGGGCTTGGTCTCCAGAACCCGGTCCCAGGCCCGCTGCAGCATCCCCTCGAAGGCGCCCTCGGGGTCCATCAGGTACGGCACCTCGTCGATGACCACCACGCTCACCCGGTCAGCGGGCAGCGCCGCGGCCAGCACGTCGAACGCGGCATCCCAGCTTTCCGGCCGCGCGGCGGCCACCAACCCCGCCGACGGCAGTGTCGATGACCGGGCGTCCTGTGCCAACCGTGTCAGATCGGCCTTGGGGGAGGCGCCGGTTGCCGCATAGAACAAGAAGGGTGCTCCAGAGCGCTCGGCGAAGCGCTCGACCAGCCGGGATTTGCCCACCCGGCGCCGTCCGCGCAGCATGACGCACCGACCGGGGCGCTCCCCGCCGACTCCCAGCGCCACCTTCTGCAGCTCCCGCTCCAGTGTGGCCAGCTCCTGCCGGCGGCCTACGAAGTCCACCATTCCCACCGACCCCTTTCCAAGTTACTAACGCCAATGTTAGCAACATTGAAGTTAGTAACATTGATGTTAGTGTCTTGGGCGTGATTGCGAGCCTCGGACCGAGAGGGTGTTCCGCTCATTCGGCCGGTCGTGTGTCCGCTTGGTGGAAGCATTCGCCAAGGCGTGCCACTCCCGCATGTCAAGCGTGGTGCGGCGGTCGGAATCCGCGCCGGCCGGGCCCCTCGGTCACGGCGTCGACCCGGACGGCGTCTTCGAGCCGGGCCCGATCGTCATCGACCGCATCGCCTGACCCGCCGATACGCGCCGGGGCGGTCGCCGGAGGTCCGGAGCCCGCCCCACGGGTTGGTTTCAGGAGGGGAGGGAGAACGTCCGGACCTGGGTGTCCACAGGCCCGCCCTCACCGTGCGGGCGCACGACCTCGAACGGGACGTCCGCCAGTCGGCCGGTGTCGTCCCAGGCGAGCGGGCCGCAGAGCCGCCGTGGGCGATGTCCTGCCCGGCGCGCGCCCGGGCCGGGCAGTCCGCGTACTCGGCGCACTCCCGGCCGTCGGAGAGCGGGCGCCGGTTCGGCGCCTGCGGCGCGGTCGCGGGCCCGGGGGAGAAGCTGCGTTTTTGCGGCTTATGCCTTATTTGTTAAGAGCTGCCGGGTTCTAACGGTCCATGTCCTCTAAGCGCCGGTGACCATGCCGGGAGCACGCGGCGTGCTTTCCGTGAACCCTCCGGCCCTCCCGGGGCGGGGGAACGCGTCAGACGCGGCCCGCGGCGATGGTGTAGGTGACGATGGCCAGGACGACGAACACCGTGCCGGTGAGCACCGTGGCCGCGGCCAGCCAGCGGGCCCAGGCGCGGGTCGTCCCGCGGCCCAGGACCAGGGAGAGCGACGCCGCCAGCACGGCCAGCACGCCGAGCCCTCCGTAGGCCAGCAGGTCGGCGTTGACCGCCGCGAGGTTGCCCTCGGTGCCCAGGGTGATGTCGGTGAAGGCGAACCAGCCGAACAGCTCGAACAGGCGCGGATCGGTCGCCACCGGGGCGAGGAACAGCAGGGCGGCCAGAGCGAAGGTCTCGGCCGACAGCAGGCCCGGCGCGGCCGGGCGGCGGCCGCCCTCCAGGAAGGCGTCGGCGGACCGGGACTCGGCCGCCGGGGCGTCCGGTGCCGCGGGGGGCGCTTCCCCCTCCCGGATTCCGGTCTGTCCGGGGGCGTCCGCGGCGCCGGTATCCGCCGCAACGGTGTCGGGGGCGGTGCCGTCGGACGCGGCGCCGTCGGTGGGGGTGGTGTTCTCAGGGGTGCTCACCAGGACAAAATATCCGCCCGCCCGACCCTTCCCCGAGGTCGGTAACCCACGCTCCGTGGCCGGTTTCGGCCATGTCGTCATGAAGTGTGAGATCCCCAGAAAAACAATCACTAGTGCTTGTTTTTTCGTGTGGCCGGTGTCACCCTCGACTCCATGACCGATACGCCCTCCCTGTGGATCGGCAACGCCTCCGGGTTCTACGGAGACCGCCTCGGCGCCGTCCACGAGATGCTCACCGAAGGTCCGGTCGACGTCCTCACCGGTGACTACCTGGCCGAACTCACCATGGCCATCCTCGGCCGCGACCAGCTGGCCGACCCCTCACGCGGCTACGCCAGGACCTTCCTGCGGCAGATGCGCGACAGCCTCGGGCTCATCGCGGAGCGCCGTGTCAAGGTCGTCACCAACGCGGGCGGCCTCAACCCCCAGGGACTGGCGGACCGGCTCACCGAACTCGCCGAGTCCCTCGGCTTCGAACCCCGCATCGCCTACGTCACCGGCGACGACCTGCTGCACCGCGCCGAGGAGCTGGGCCTGGACGGGCCGCTCACCGCCAACGCCTACCTGGGCGCCTTCGGGATCGCCGCCTGCCTCGACGCCGGGGCCGACATCGTCGTCACCGGCCGGGTCACCGACGCCTCCCTCACCGTGGGGCCGGCCATCTCCCACTTCGGCTGGACCCGCGAGGACCTCGACGCCCTGGCCGGCGCGACCGCCGCCGGCCACGTCATCGAGTGCGGCGCCCAGGCCACCGGCGGCAACTACGCCCTCGCCGACGACCTGCTGCGTGAGGGCCACGACCTGGACCGTCCGGGCTTCCCCCTCGCCGAGCTGCGCGCCGACGGATCCGCGGTCATCACCAAGCACCCCGGCACCGGGGGCGCCGTCACCACCGGCACCGTCACCGCCCAGCTGGTGTACGAGATCGCCGGGGCCCGCTATCCCGGACCCGACGTCACGACCCGCCTGGACACCGTCCGCCTCGACCGCGAGGGCCCTGACCGGGTGCGCCTGTCCGGGGTCCGCGGCGAGGCCCCGCCGCCCGACCTCAAGGTCGGCCTCACCGGCCTCACCGGCTTTCGCAACGAGGTCGACCTGCTCATCACCGGCCTGGACGCCCGGGACAAGGCCGCCCGAGCCGAACGCCAGCTGCGCGCCGCCCTGTCCCGGCGCCGCCCCGAGGACCTGGGCTTCGAGTTCGTCCCCGCCGCCGACCCCCACGGCGACACCCAGGAGGCGGCCACCGCCCGCCTGCGCGTGACCGCCCGCGACCACGACCCCGCGGTCGTCGGCCGCGCCTTCGGCGCCGCCGCGGTGGAGCTCGCGCTGTCGGGCTACGCCGGGTTCCACCTCACCGCCCCGCCGCGCGACGCCCGCCCCGACGGGGTGGTCGCGAGCCACGCGTTCGTGCCCGCCGCGGAGGTCGAGCACACCGCGATCCTCCCCGACGGCGAGCGCCTGGTCATCCCCCCGCCCCGTACCACCCGGGTGCTGGAGGAGGTCCCCGAACCGCCGCTGCCACCCCCGCCGCCCGGGGGGCCGCAGCGTCGTGCACCGCTGGGGCTGGTCCTGGGCGCCCGCAGCGGAGACAAGGGCGCGGACGCCAACCTCGGGGTCTGGGCCCGCGACGACGACGGCTGGCGCTGGCTCGCCCACCGCCTCACCGTCGACCTGCTGCGCGAGCTGCTCCCCGAGACCGCCGGACTCAGGGTCACCCGCCACCTGCTGCCCCGGCTGCGCGCCGCCAACTTCTGGATCGAGGGCCTGCTCGCCCCCGGAACCGCCCGGCGCGAGGGACCCGACCCGCAGGCCAAGGGCCTGGGCGAGTGGCTGCGGGCCCGTGTTCTGCCGCTGCCGGTCTCCCTGCTGCCGGTGCCCGCCTCCGGCGCTGCTCCCGGCGACACCCCCAGCGCCGATCCTGCCGCCACTTCTGCCGTCCGGGAGGCCCACCCGTGACCGCTCATGCCGAGGAAGCCCCACTGGTCACGTTTGACTACCCGAGGGTGCGCGGGAACGGAACGGTTGCGTTCGGCTGCCAGGCGGTGGGTGCGGGTGAGGTGGCCGTGTTCCGCTGCTCGAAGGGGCGTGCGAGCAGAGTGGTCAAGCTCGGCGGGGCGGAGGTGGGTGCGGTCGGAGTGGTCAAGTTTGGCTACCTGGGGGTCCGTGCGGGCGGGGTGGTCAAGTCCTGCGGATCGGGGGTGGGTGTGGGTGAGGTGGTCAAATTTGACTACCTGAGGACTCGCGCAAGCAGAGTGATCAAATTTGACTACTCAAAGGTGTTCAAGGAGGACCGCCGGTGACCGTGCTCAGAAGCCGGCTCGACACCGGGTCCGCGGAATTCGCCGCGGCCCGGGACGCCATGCTCGCGGAACTGGCCGGGATCGACGCCGCACACGCCGGGGCGCTGGCCGGGGGCGGTGACAAGTACGTGGAACGCCACCGCTCCCGTGGCAAGCTCACCGCCCGCGAACGCGTCGAACTGCTCCTCGACGAGGGCGCGCCCTTTCTGGAGCTCTCGTCCCTGGCGGGCTGGGGCAGCGACTACACCGTCGGCGCCAGCCTCGTCACCGGGGTCGGCGTCGTCTCGGGCACGGAGTGCGTCATCGTCGCCAACGACCCCACCGTCCGCGGCGGCGCCAGCAACCCCTGGACCCTCAAGAAGTCACACCGGGCCGCGGAGATCGCCGCGCAGAACCGGATGCCGATGATCAGCCTCGTGGAGTCCGGCGGCGCCGACCTGCCCTCCCAGAAGGAGATCTTCATCCCCGGCGGGCGCACCTTCCGCGACCTCACCCGGCTGTCCGCCGAGGGCGTCCCCACCGTCGCCCTGGTGTTCGGCAACTCCACCGCGGGCGGCGCCTACATCCCCGGGATGAGCGACCACGTCGTCATGGTCCGCGACCGGGCCAAGGTGTTCCTCGGCGGCCCGCCCCTGGTCAGGGCCGCCACCGGGGAGGAGAGCGACGACGAGTCGCTGGGCGGGGCCCGCATGCACGCCGAGGTGTCCGGCCTGGCCGACCACCTCGCCCGGGACGAGCACGACGCCCTGCGCATCGGCCGCCGCATCGTCGCGCGGCTGGGCCACCGCAAGGCGGGCCCGGCCCCCGCCCCGGACGCACGCGAGCCCCTGTACCCCGCGGAGGACCTCGTCGGCGTCATGCCGCCCGACCTCAAGGTCCCCGTCGACCCCCGGGAGATCATCGCCCGCCTCGCCGACGGCTCGGAGTTCGACGAGTTCAAGCCCGCCTACGGCGCCGGACTCGTCACCGGGTGGGGCGAGCTGCACGGGTACCCCGTGGGGGTCCTCGCCAACGCCAACGGGGTGCTGTTCAGCGCCGAGGCGCACAAGGCCACCCAGTTCATCCAGCTGGCCAACCGCTCCCACACCCCGCTGGTGTTCCTGCACAACACCACCGGCTACATGGTCGGCCGCGAGTACGAGCAGGGCGGGATCGTCAAACACGGCTCGATGATGATCAACGCCGTCTCCAACAGCACCGTCCCCCACTTCTCGGTGCTGGTCGGCGCCTCCTACGGGGCCGGGCACTACGGCATGTGCGGCCGCGCCTACGACCCCAGGTTCCTGTTCGCCTGGCCCAGCGCCCGCTCCGCCGTCATGGGCCCCCGCCAGCTCGCCGAGGTGCTGTCGACCGTCGCCCGCCAGTCCGCCGCCCGCCGGGGCGAACCCTACGACGAGGAGCAGGACGCCCTCGTCCGGCAGATGGTGCAGGGGCAGGTCGAGGCCGAGTCCCTGCCCCTGTTCCTGTCCGGGAGGGTCTACGACGACGGCGTCATCGACCCCCGCGACACCCGCACCGTCCTGGGACTGTGCCTGTCCTTCGCCCACAACGCCCCGGTGCGCGGCACCGACCGCTTCGGCGTTTTCCGAATGTGAGGACACCCGTGACCACCCCTCCCGAACAGCCCCGCCCCGTCGCCGTCCTCCTGGTCGCCAACCGCGGTGAGATCGCCCGGCGCGTTCTGCGCACCTGCCGCGCCCTGGGCATCGGCACCGTCGCCGTGCACGCCCCCGGCGAGGAGGCGGCCGCCCACGTCGCCGAGGCCGACACCGCCGTCGCCCTGCCGGTCCCGGCCGGGGGCGGGCCCGTGGACGCCTACCTCGACCCCGGCGCCGTCGTGGCCGCCGCCCTGGCCGCCGGCGCCGACGCCGTCCACCCCGGCTACGGGTTCCTGTCCGAGAACCCCGCGCTGGCCCGCGCCGTCACCGCCGCCGGGCTCACCTGGGTGGGGCCCGGAGCCGGGGCCATCGAGGGCATGGGCTCCAAGACCCGCGCCAAGGAGACCGCGCGCGCCGCCGGGGTCCCGGTCTCCGCCGCGCTGGACCCCGGGGAGGTACGGGAGGAGGACCTGCCCGTCCTGGTCAAGGCGTCCGCCGGGGGCGGCGGCCGGGGCATGCGCGTGGTCCGGGAGATCGCCGACCTGTCCGCCGCGGCGGACCCGGCCCGCGCCGAGGCCGCCGCGGCCTTCGGCGACCCCGCGGTGTTCTGCGAGCCCTACGTGGAACGCGGCCGCCACATCGAGGTGCAGATCCTCGCCGACTCCCACGGCACCGTGTGGGCGGTGGGCGAGCGCGACTGCTCCGTGCAGCGCCGCCACCAGAAGGTGGTCGAGGAGTCGCCCGCGCCCGGCCTGCCCGAGGACCTGCGCCGCGACCTGCACGAGTCGGCCCGCGCCCTGGCCCGCGCCATCGGCTATGTCGGCGCCGGGACCGCCGAGTTCCTCGTCCCCGTCCGCCCGGCCGCCCCCGGGGAGGGCGGCGGGGGCGACGGCGTGTTCGGCACCCCGGTCTTCCTGGAGATGAACACCCGGCTCCAGGTCGAGCACCCCGTCACCGAGTGCGTCACCGGCCTGGACCTGGTGGAGTGGCAGATCCGCGTGGCCGAGGGCGAACCGCTGCCCGCCGGCGGCCCGCCCCCGCCCGCCGGCCACGCCGTCGAGGCCCGCCTCTACGCCGAGGACCCGCGCCGCGACTGGCGCCCCCGCACCGGCGTGCTCACCGCCTTCGACGTCCCCGCCGCCACCGCCCGCTTCGCCCCGCCCGCCGGGTTCGGGGTGCGCCTGGACCCCGGCGTGGAGGCCGGGGACACCGTCGGCACCGACTTCGACCCCCTGCTCGCCAAGGTCGTCGCCCACGGCCGCGACCGCCGCGACGCCCTGCGCCGCCTGGCCGCCGCCCTGGCCGGGGCCCGCGTCCACGGCGTCGCCACCAACCGGGACCTACTGGTGCGGACCCTGCGCCACCCCGGGTTCGCCAGGGCCGACACGCGCCCCGGCGACCTGCACACCGGCTTCCTCTCCGGCGAGCGCCTGGCCGGGCTGGCCGTGCCGCTGGCGGACCCCGGCACCGAGGAGCTGGCCGCCCTGGCCGCCGCGCTGGCCGGGGCCGAGGCCGCCCGGAGCCGCGGCCCCCTGCCCGCCGGGATCCCCGCCCACTGGCGCAACCTCCCCTCCCAGGCCCACGTCCGCCGCTACACCACCGACGACGGGCGCGAGGTCGCCGCGGCCCACCGCACCGTCCGCGGCGCGCCCGTCCCCGAGCGGCCCGGCACCCGCGTCCGGTCGGTCGCCGCCGACCGCGTCGTCCTGGAGGCGGACGGCCTGGTCCGCGCCTTCACCGTCCGCCCCGCCGGGGACGCCGTCCACGTGGACACCCCCCACGGATCGGTCGCCCTCACCCCCGTCGACCCCCTCCCCGCCCCCGAGGCCGCCGTCGACCCCGGGGCCCTGCCCGCGCCCATGCCGGGCACCGTCACCTCCGTCGACGTCGCCGTGGGGGAGGAGGTCTCCGCCGGACAGACCCTGCTGCGGATGGAGGCCATGAAGATGGAGCACCGCATCACGGCGCCCGCCGCCGGCACCGTCCGCGGGATCCCCGTGACCGCGGGCCTGCGGGTCGCCGCCGGAACCCCCCTGGCAGTACTCGACTACGAAGGGAAGGACAGCCCATGACCGGGGCCATGACCTTCAACGAACCCCCCGAACGGGTGGACCTGCGCGCCGCCGTCTCCGCGTTCGCCCGGGACTACGGGTCCGCGTACTACAGGGCCAAGGCCAGGGAGGGCGCCTACCTCACCGAGCTGTGGCGCGAGGCGGGCGCACTCGGCTACCTCGGCGTCAACCTCCCCGAGGAGTACGGCGGCGGGGGCGGCGGCATCGGCGACCTGGCCGCCGTACTGGAGGAGTTCAGCGCCGCCGGCTGCCCCACTCTCATGATGGTCGTCTCCCCGGCCATCTGCGGCACCGTCCTGTCCCGCTTCGGCACCCCCGGCCAGCGCGGGCGCTGGCTGCCCGGCCTGGCCGCGGGCGAGACCATCATGGCGTTCGCCATCACCGAGCCCGACGCCGGATCCAACTCCCACCGCATCACCACCACCGCCCGCCGCGACGGGGACGGGTGGGTCCTCAACGGCCGCAAGACCTTCATCTCCGGAGTGGACGTGGCCGACGCCGTCCTGGTCGTGGGGCGCGTCCGCGACGAGGACACGGGAGGGCTCTCCGCCGCCCTGTTCGTCGTGCCCACCGACACCCCCGGGTTCGAGAAGCACCGCATCGAGATGGACCTGGTCAGCCCCGACCACCAGTACCAGCTGTTCTTCGACGACGTCCGGCTGCCCGCCGACGCCCTGGTCGGCGACCCCGAGGCCGGGCTCCTCCAGCTGTTCGCCGGGCTCAACCCCGAGCGCATCATGGCCGCCTCCCTGGCCGTCGGGAGCGCCCGGCACGCCCTGGACCGGGCCGTCGCCTACGCCAGGGAGCGCACCGTGTGGCGGGACACCCCCATCGGGGCCCACCAGGGCCTGGCCCACCCCCTCGCCCAGGTGAAGATCGAGCTGGAACAGGCCCGCCTCATGACCCAGCACGCCGCGTTCCGTTACGATTCCGGCGACGACGCGGGCGCGGGCGAGGCGGCCAACATGGCCAAGTACGCCGCGGCGGAGGCGTGCGTGCGGGCCATCGACCAGGCGGTGCAGACCCTCGGGGGCAACGGCCTGGCCAGCGAGTACGGGCTGGGGTCGGCAATCGCCAGCGCCCGGCTGGCGCGGATCGCCCCGGTCAGCCGGGAGATGGTCCTCAACTACGTGGCCCAGCAGTCCCTGGGCCTGCCCAAGTCGTACTGATGCGGAGTGTGCGGGCGCCCGGGGCCGGGTGCCCGCACGGCGGTGGAGCGAGGGGGCACAGGGTGGAGACCGCGGAGGAGCGCGAACCCAGGCAGGAGCGCAGCCGGGCCACCCGCGCCCGGCTGCTGGAGTCGGCGGTGGAGCGGCTGGCCCGCGGCGGCGCGGCCGGTGCCACCGTCGGGGCGGTCGCCGAGGCGGCCGGGGTCTCCCGGGGCGCCGCCCAGCACCACTTCCCGACCCGCGAGGACCTGTTCCTGGCGGTCATGCGGCACATCCTCGACAGCCGGGGCGCGGAGCTGCGCCGCCGCATCGCCGGGGTCCCCGAGGGGCCCGGGCGCACCGAGGCCGTGGTGCAGTTGGCGGTGGACGCCTTCACCGGCGACGACTTCCGGGCGGCCCTGCAACTGTGGGCCGCCGCCGCCAGCGACCCCGTCCTGCGCGAGCGCGTCGTCCCCACGGAGGAGCACGTGGGACGGGAGCTGCACCGGGCCGCGGTGGAACTGCTGGGGGCCGACGAGTCGCGGCCCGGCGTCCGCGAGGCCGTCCAGGCCACTTTGGACCTGGCGCGCGGACTGGGCCTGGCCAACCTGCTCACGGACGACGGCGCACGTCGCAGGCGTATCGTCCGCCAGTGGGCGGGGATGCTCGACGCGGTTCTGGCCGGATGAGGACCGCTCCGGTGACCGACGGCGATGGCGGCGCCCCGGAAACGGTGTTTATCATCGAAAGCCCGGTCGTCGCCGACCGCGCAGGGACATCCCCCGACGGCTTCGGTCCCACGACGGGACCGGTCCCACAACAGGAAAAGGCGGTGGACAGGTGAGTGCGGACGAGGGCAGGGACATCCCCACCCTGGCCAGGAGCGCGCTGGACGCCTTCGCGGAGAGCGCCGCGCGCCGCAGGGACCGGGACGCCCTCATGGACGAGGCCTTCGCGGCCCTGTTCGCCCTCTACCGGGCGACCACCCGCGCCGAGCGCCGGTCGCCCGCGGGGCGCGACTTCACCGCGACCCTCGCCGAGCTGCTGGTCGGCGGCAACAACCCGGACCGGCTCGGCCTGTACGTGGTGCGCAGCCAGACCGCCGCGGAGAACGGCCGCCACGAGGGGTACCGGCCCGCCTGCTGGCGCCGCTCCATGCTCCAGATCCTCGCCGAGGAGTTCGTGCCCTGGCGTGATTTCCTGCGCCAGGAGGACCTGGAGGCCGTGGTGCGCATCGACGACGCACTGGAGGCGGTGGCCGAGACCGCGGTGTCCGCCGCCGGCGAGGAGGTGCCCTCCTGGGTGCCGGAGTCGCACTGGTGGTGGTGGGAGCCCGCCCGCAAGCGCGGCGAGCAGGCCCCGGAGCGGTTCGACAGCGGCCCCCTGGACGCCGTC
Source organism: Nocardiopsis flavescens (assembly GCF_900141985.1). Lineage (GTDB taxonomy): Bacteria > Actinomycetota > Actinomycetes > Streptosporangiales > Streptosporangiaceae > Nocardiopsis > Nocardiopsis flavescens. The sequence goes on from NZ_FQZK01000039.1 coordinate 27,700, forward strand.
ACCGAGTAGCCGGGCGGCCGGGTGGAGCGGTGCCCGCGGTCCCGCGGGCGCGTCCCCCGCCGTGTCCCCGGACCGCGCGGGCCGGACGGGGCGTCCTCGGGGGCGCGGCCGGCGGACCGGCCGCGCCCCGCGGGTCAGCCGGAGGACTCCGGTGCCCCGGTGCGGGCGGCGATGATGTCGCGGTAGCGGGCGAACGAGTCCTTGGGCGTGCGGACCTGGGTCCGGTGGTCCACGTGCACCAGCCCGAACCGCTGGTGGTACCCCTGCGCCCACTCGAAGTTGTCGGTGAGCGTCCACACGAAGTACCCGCGCACGTCCGCCCCCCGCTCCCGGGCCGCGTCCACGGCGGCGATGTGCGACTCCAGGTAGGCGGTGCGCTCGGGGTCCGCCACCCGGCCCCCGACCACCGCGTCCTCGCGTGAGCACCCGTTCTCGGTGACGTACAGCGGCGGCAGGGCCTCCCCGTACCGCTCGGTCAGCCCCACCAGGGTCTCGGTGAGCCCCTCCGGCACCACCGGCCACCCGAACGCCGTCGTCGGCACCCCCGTGATCTCGCCCAGGGAGAACGGCAGGCCCGCCCCCTCCTCCGGCGCCAGGACCAGGCTCGGGTTGTAGTAGTTGACGCCGATGCCGTCGGCGCTGCCCGCGATGGCCTCCATGTCCCCCTCGCGCACCCCCGGCACCTCCGCCGCGCCGAACGCCGACAGGTCCGGGTAGGAGCCCAGCAGCACCGGGTCGGCGAACAGCCGGTTGTGCAGCGCGTCGTAGGCCGCCCCCGCCGCCAGGTCGGCCCCGGAGGGGTCCTCGGGGGACCGCACCGGCGTGAGGTTGTTGGTCAGCAGGGCCTCCAGCCCCCGCGAGCGCAGCTCCGCGGCGGCCAGGCCGTGGGCCAGCAGCAGGTGGTGCGCCACCCGCAGCACCTCGGGGACCTCCAGGGTCCGGCCCGGGGCGTGGATGCCGAAGGCGTGCCCGTAGGCCATGTGGACCACCGGCTCGTTCAGCGTGATCCACCGCGGCACCCGGTCGCCCAGCCGGTCCGCGGCCGCCGCCGCGTAGTCCGCGAACGCCCGCGCGGTGTCCCGCGACGTCCAGCCGCCCGCGTCCTCCAGGGCCTGGGGCAGGTCCCAGTGGAACAGGGTCGGGAACGGGGTGACGCCCCGCTCCAGGAGCGCGTCCACCAGGCGGTCGTAGAAGTCCAGGCCCGCCCCGTTCACCGCCCCGGAGCCCTGCGGCACCACCCGGGGCCAGGCGAGGGAGAAGCGGTAGGCGTTCACTCCCAGCCGGCCGAGCAGCTCCACGTCCTGCGGCCAGCGGTGGTAGTGGTCGCAGGCCACGGCCGGGCTGTGCCCGTCGAGGACGGCGCCGGGGCGGGCGGCGAAGGTGTCCCAGACGGACGGGGCGCGGCCGTCCTCGGCCAGGGCGCCCTCCACCTGGAACGCGGCCGAGGCCACACCCCACAGGAACGGTGACGACATGCGGATCCACCTTTCGTGCACGAGTGCCCGTCGGCCGGGGACCGGCCGGGGGCGGTAACGGGGACGGGAGTACGAGTAGCGGGCGGGGCCCGCGGGACCGGGAGCCGCGGGTAGCGGGGGTACGGCTCCCCGGGGGCGGGAGCGCGGGGGCGGGTCGGGCCCTCGGGGGCGCGGGTAGCGGGCGCGGGTCCGTGGGAGCGGGAGTCGCGAGGAGCGGGGGCACGGGGTCGTGGGGACGAGGTCAGGCCACCCCCTTGATGCGCCACACCAGCACGCCGCCCAGCAGCGTGAGCAGGCCGCAGACCGTGTAGAGGACCGGATAGCCGCCCAGGTGCACCACGATCGGACCGGCCAGCGCCGGGGCCAGCACCTGGGGGCCGGCGCTGGCGATGTTCACGATCCCCAGGTCCTTGGCGCGCCCCCGCGCCTCGGGCAGGACCTCGGTCACCAGGGCGTTGTCCACCGACAGGTAGATGCCGAACCCGACGCCCAGCACCACCGCGCACGCGAGCGTCACCGGCCAGGTCGGGAACAGCGCCACCGCGAAGGCGGGGAGCGCGCACACCACCCCGGACAGGCACACCGGGCCGCGCCGCCGCCCCCGGCGGTCGGAGAGCACGCCCGCGACCACGGTGGTCGCCACGACCGCGGCCGTGTAGACCAGGATCAGCAGGAGCAGGCCGTCGGTGGCCGAGGCCCCGGGGAACAGCTCCTCGTAGCCGAGGCCGTCGCGCAGGAAGTAGAGCAGGTAGAGCGTGAACATGGCGTTGCCGGTCTGCATGAGGAACCGGGTCAGCCAGGCCCAGCCGAAGTCCGGGTGGCGGCGCAGCGGTATCCGCAGGCCGCGCAGGAAGTCGTTCCAGGGCGGGCTGTCCCCGCGCGCCAGCGGCGGGTCCGGGGAGAGCAGCGCGAAGGGCAGGGCACAGGCGATGAGGAGGACGCCGATCAGCGTGTAGCCCGGGGCGACGCGGGTGACGACCACGGTCACCAGCACCACGGCGATCACCACCCCCGCCGACTGGGGGATGCCGACCCAGCCGGAGACCGCTCCGCGCTGGCGGACGGGGACGCGGTCCGGGACGGCGGCCAGCAGGGTCGCGTTGAGCAGGGACAGGGCGGCCTGGACGAGGGACCAGCCCACGAGCACGCCCGCGACGGTGTCCTGGCGGCCCAGCACCACCAGGCCGACCGCGCCCAGCAGGGCGCCGAGCAGCACCCACGGCCGACGGCGGCCCAGGGGGCCGGTGGTCCGGTCGGACAGGGCGCCGGCCAGCGGGGTGCCCAGGGTGGCCACGAGCGCGCCGGCGCCGGTGACCCAGGCCAGGGCGCTTTCCTTGTCCGCGGGGGCGATCGCGCCGACCTGCTCGGGCAGGAGCACCTGGAGGGGGCCGAAGAACGCCATCCACATACCGAGGTTGGCCAGGCTGATACCCGCGACCCACAGCGCGCCGACGGGGGCGGTGGGCTCGGCGAGGGCCTCGGGCACCGGCGCGGGGGGTGCGCCGGAACCTCCCCCGCCCGCGGGGGCCGGGGCGGGCGCGGAGTCCGGGGAGGGAGCGCGGGCCGCGTCCGCGGGGGAGGCCGCGCCGGATCCGGGTACGGGGTCGGGGCGTTCGGAGGGAGGGGGCGCGGGGGGCGTGCGCACGGATCACCTGCCTAACATGAATTGTCTTCATGTTAGGTGCGTCACATGCGCCGGCGGAAGCCCGGGGCGGGCCCGGGTGGGCGGGAAGAGATAAAGGGGGCAGGTCCTCGTGCGACTGGTCAAACTTGATTAGTGGGCGGAGGAGCGGTTAGGGTCATCCCACTGATCAAACTTGACCACTCTGGCCGGGGTGGACCGCGCCCGCGGGTGTCCGCGGCGCAGTCCGGGCGGTCGGGCGCGCCGGGGCGGGCCCTGGGGAGTGGCGTGGTGAAGGAGGGGCTGTGGGGACAGGCGTCGGCGGGAGCGGTGGCAGCCGGACCGGAGCGAGCGGGACCGGAGGGGGCGGGACCGGAGGGGGCGCGGCGGCGGAGGCGGCCGAAGGGGCCGAGGGGATCGAGGTGTCCAAGGGGGACGAGGGGGCTGAGAGGCCCGAGGGGGCCGAGGATGGCACGGGGGGCCGGGGTGACGCGGGTGGTGCGGGTGGCGCGGCGCGGGCCCGAGAGCCGCGGCCGGGGGTGCGGGGCAACGAGTCGGTGGTGCCGCTGCTGGCGTGCGTCTCGGCGGAGGAGACGCTGGACTTCTTCACCTCCCTCGGGTTCGAGGTGACCTACCGGCAGACCCGGCCCTATCTCTACCTCGCCTTCCGGTGGGAGGGGATCCACCTGCACTACGGCCGGGCGCCCAAGGGGATCGACCACACGCGGGAGGAGACCGGCGGCTGCCTGGTCATGGTCGACGACGTCGCCGCCTACCACGCGGCGCTGGTGGCCTCGGTGCGCGCGGCCCGGGGGAGGGTGCCGGTCCGCGGGCTGCCCCGGATCACCCGCTACCGGTCCGGCGCGAGCCGGTTCACCGTGATGGACCCCTCGGGCAACTCGATCATCTTCATTCAGCGCGACGAGCCGCAGGAGCTGGAGTACGGGGGCTCGGCGTCGCTGGAGGGACTGGCCAAGGCGCTGGACGGGGCCCGGATCCTGCGCGATTTCAAGCGCGACGACCGGGCGGCCTGGCGCTTCCTCAAATCGGCGCTGCGCAGGCACGGGGCCGGGGCGTCGGCGGTGGAGCGGGCGATGGCGCTGGCGTCGCTGGTCGAGCTGTCGGTGGCGATCGGGGAGCGGGAGCGCAGGGCGGAGTGGGCGCAGGAGCTGCGGGGGATCGAGCTCACCGACGAGGAGAGGGCCCGTGTCGAGGAGACGCTGGGCAACGCCGAGGAACTCGGCCGCTGGCTGTCGGAATGAGCCGGGCCGCGGGTCGGCCGCGGGTGCGTCGCGAGCCGGTCGGCCGTGCTCGGCCGTGAACGCCCGGTCGGTCGCCGCGGGGCGGTGCCGTCCGGCGCGATGGTGGGCGGCGCCGTCCCGCGGGACGGCGGGCTGCCGGGGGTGCGCGGGTTGTCGTCGGCCGCGCGGAGGCGTTCCCTGCCGGGGCCGGAAACGTCGAAAAATCATGTAATCAAGTTTGACTAATGGTTGTTGCGGGCAGTAGCCTCCTCCAAGTAGTCAAACTTGATCAGTCATCTGGGGAGGAAACATGGAGGACAGCGGGTCCGCCGTTCTGGTGGAAGGGCTGCGCAAGGCCTACGGCGGCAAGCGCGCGCTGGACGGCCTGGACATGACCGTGGCGCGGGGGACGGTGCACGCCATCCTGGGGCCCAACGGGGCGGGCAAGACCACCCTGGTGCGGACTCTGGCCACCCTGCTGCGGGTGCAGGAGGGGCGGGTGGAGGTGGACGGCGTGGACGTCTCCGCCCGGCCGCGCGAGGTCCGCCGCCGCATCGGCCTGCTCGGCCAGCACGCCGCGCTGGACGAGGAGCTGTCCGGTCGGCAGAACCTCGAACTGTTCGGCCGCCTGCACCACCTGGGCGGCCGGCGGGCCGCCGTCCGCGCCGGCGAGCTGCTGGACCGGTTCGGCCTGGCCGACACCGGGCGCCGGCCGGTCTCTGCCTACAGCGGCGGGATGCGGCGCCGCCTGGACCTGGCCGCCTCGCTCATCGTCGACCCCGGGGTGCTGTTCCTGGACGAGCCGACCACGGGCCTGGACCCGCGCGGGCGCACGGAGGTGTGGGAGTCGGTGCGCTCCCTGGTGGGCGGCGGGACCACGGTGCTCCTCACCACGCAGTACCTGGAGGAGGCCGACCGGCTGGCCGACCTCATCAGCGTGGTCGACGGCGGCCGGGTGATCGCGGAGGGGACCGCGGACCGGCTCAAGGAGAGGGTCGGCGGGGACCGGCTCGACGTGGTCGTCGCCGACCCCGCGCGCCTGACCGAGGCCGCGGCCGTGCTGGGGGATCTCCTGGGGGGTGCCGGGGGGCTCGGTCCTGCCCAACTGGTCAAGTTTGACCAGTCGGCCGAGGCGGGGGAGGGGACCCGTCACATCAGCGTTCCGGTCGCGGACCGGCGCGGCGCGCTCGCCCGCGCGGTCCGGGCGCTGGACGCCGCGGGGATCGAGGCGGAGGACCTCGCGATCCGCCGCCCCACCCTGGACGAGGTCTTCCTCCACCTGACCGGCGGCCCCGCCGCATCCGCCGGGCACGGTGCCGACGCGGCGGACGCGGCGGTCCCCGTGACTCCGGGCGCCCCGAAGGGCGGGGCATGAGCACCCCCGACGGCCCCCGGGCCCCGGCCGTCGCACCCGCCCGGCCCGGCCCCGCCGGCCGCTGCGCCCCTGGCGGCCTGGCCCGCCGGTCCGGCTGGACCGCTCGTCCTGCCCGGTCCGGTCCGCCCGTCGGCGCCGCCGGTGCCGCCCGGCCCGGCTCGACGGGCCCGCCCGTCCTGTCAGGCCTGCCCGTATCGCCGGGTCCCTCCGTGCCGCCCGGCCTGTGGGACGGGCGGTCCGTGGGTCGGACGCGCGGGCGCCGGCCCCTCGGGCCGCGTTTCGGCACCCGGCCGCCCTCCGCCGGTACCATCCGGCCGCCGAGCCGAGCCGAGCCGAGCCGAGCCGAGCCGAGTCGAGCCGAGCCGAGTCGAGCCGAGCCGAGTCGAGCCGAGTCGAGCCGAGTCGAGCCGAGCCGAGCCGAGCCGAGTCGAGCCAGGCCGAGCCGAGCCGAGTCGAGCCGGGCCGCGGTGGCGGGCCGCGGGCACCGCGGCGCGGCGGGCGGTCGC
>NZ_FQZK01000055.1 GCF_900141985.1 Nocardiopsis flavescens
CTGCCGCAGTGCCAGCCCGAGGTTGTTCCACGCCTGCGCTTCACTGTGGGCGTCCCCGACCTGCTGGCAGTAGGAGAGGTCGCGGGTGTGGGCATCGATCGCCTCGTCGAACCTGCGCACCTCCTGCAGGGCGGTGCCGAGGTTGTTCCACGCCGACGCTTCGCCGCGGGCGTCACCGGCCTGCTGGTAGAGGTCGCGCGCTCGGGTGTGGGCGCCGATCGCCTCGGTGAACCGGCGTACCTCGGCCAGCGCGTTGCCGAGGTTGTTCCACGCCTGCGCTTCATGGTGGCTGTCGTCGGTCTGGTGGAAGGCCTCGCGTGCTCGGGTGTGGGCGTCGATGGCCTCGTCGAACCTGCGCACCTGATGCAGGGCGTTGCCGAGGTTGTTCCACGCCGACGCTTCGCCCCCGGTGTCACCGGCCTGGAGGGCGGTTTCGGAGGCCAGGGTGTGGACCTCGATCGCCTCAATGAAACGCCGCCGCAGGCGCAGGTAGATGCTCAGACATTGGGGCAGGCGTGTGGCCACCCGGGTGCGGTGGGTCTGGCGGGCGATACGCACACAGGCCAGCAGGTTGTCGATCTCGACGTCCAACCACCCCAGCGCCTCCTCCCGCCCGGGGAACAGTGCGGGCGGGGTGTCGCCTCTGAGGGCGCGCAGGTGGTCATCGGCCGCGTCGGCCACCACCGTGTAGAAGTCCAGCACCCGGTCCAGAGCCAGCTCGCGGGGATCGGCCGGTCCGCCGGTGCCGCCCGGGCCGTTCTCGTCTTCGGGAGCGTCGCTGTCGGTGGTGGGTGGGGTCAGGGTGCGGGCGTGGGCGGCGACCAGGTCGTGCATCGCCCACCGGCCGGGGGCGGGGGAGGTGATCAGGTGCGCGGCCGCCAACTCCTCCAACACCTCTTCTGCGTCCTCTACCTCCGAGTCGACCATGAAGGCGACCGCCGGGGTGGAGATGTCGGTGCCCGGGGCTGAGCCCAGCAGGGCGAACACCTCCAACTCTCTTGGAGCCAGGTATCCCAGGGAGGCGTTGAAGACCGCGGCCAGGTCGTGCTCGTCATCGGCGAACTTCGCCAGTTCCCCCAACCGCACCGCCAACCGGGCCGGGTCCAGGCGGGTCTTGCGGGCCAACAACGCCGCGGCGATCTTCAACGCGAGCGGCAGGTACCCGCACCGCGACGCCAGCTTTCCCAGGCCTTCCTCACCCCGCCGGGCATCGTCCGCTCCCAAGCGTGAGCGCAACAGCTCGACGGCATCGTCAGGGTCCAGGGTGTCCAGACGGACAGGGCTGTGCCCGTCCAGCGCCAACGCCTCACGGGAGGTCACCAACAACCGGTGCCCGCCCGGGCCGGGGAGCAGAGGACGCACCTGGTCGGCGCGGTGGGCGTTGTCGGCCACCACCAACACCGGACGACGCTGTTCGTCGGCCCCGGCCAGGTCGGCCAGGGCTGACCGGTAGAACACCGCCCGCTCGGCGGTGTCGGGGGGCATCTCCTCCAGGTCCGCGCCGGTCTGGCGCAACAGCGCGTCCAACGCGGCGGTGCCGGTCAGGGGGTCGGTGCCGGGGGTGTAGCCGTGCAGGTCCACGAACAGGTAGCCGCTGAACCACCCCTGCTCCCACGCTTGGTGGGCGGCGCGCACAGCCAGAGCGGTCTTACCGATCCCGCCCATCCCCGCCACAGCGGACACCACCACCGCACCCGACCCGGAGGTACCGCCGGCAGTCCTTGCGGGGTCGAGGAAGTCCAGCAGTTCGTGCAGCTGTTCCTCGCGGCCCACGAACTCCCCCACCAGCGGGGGAAGCCCTTGCAGCGCCGTGGGCAGGCCACGCTCCTGCTGCACGACCGTGTTATGGGTGACGGTCGTGGCGTTGTGCATGGTGGTGTTGCCGACGCCGCCCTCGATCTTTTGGGCCTGCGCCACCGTGCCCGACACATCGCCCGTGACGGTGTTGGTCGTGCCCTCGGGCTCGCGCTTCCATCCCATCCACCGATTCTCCCGCCCCGAAAGGGCTTTCGGGCAGGGTCGCGCCGAAAACAGCCACCTTCCTCCCCGCCCGACCCGGCCCGCGGGACGGCTCTTCACCCCCGATCCGACCCGAGGGGCCCGACCGTCGGGGCCTTCGTCCCGCGCGGCACGCGCCGACGTGCTGAGCCCCGCGCGGGATGACGTCCCAGGGGCGCTGCACTTCGTTCCACTTCCTTGGAAGTGGAACACCCCGGGACGCGTGAGGCCCGGCGGGCGCATCCTGGGCGAATCGTCCCGCCGATCGTTCCGCAAGTCGTTCCACAACGCGTGTTCCGGAAATCGAGTACGGAACCGACTTCCGGTACGGTTCGGCCATGGGAACCCACGACCGCCCCGCCACCGGGCTCGACCTCGGCTACGCCCGGGTCTCCACCACCAGGCAGCACCTGGACCGCCAGCTCGCCTCCCTGACCGACGCGGGCATCAGCGACGAGCGGATCTTCGTGGACCAGAAGAGCGGGGCCACGGTCGACCGGCCCGGCCTGGCCGCCCTGCTCGCCTACGCCCGCCCCGGCGACACCGTCCTCGTGCACACCCTGGACCGGCTCGGCCGCAACCTGCGCGAGGTCCTCAACCTCGTCCACGACCTGGACGAGAAGGGCATCGGGGTGCGCTCGCTGGCCGACCCGCTCCCCATCGACACCGCGGCCGAGGGCATGGGCCGCATCGCGTTCCTTTTGCTGGCGCTGTTCGCCGAGATGGAGCGCACCTTCACCGCCGAACGGGCGGCGCATGCGCGGGGTGTGGCGGAGGCGGCCGGGCGCCGGATCGGCCGCCCGGTGGCCCACGCCGACGAGACGATCGAGTACGCGCGCCTGCTCAAGGGCCAAGGCGCCAGCCTCGGGCAGATCGCGGCCAAGACCGGGATCCCCAAGACCTCCCTGCACCGCTACCTACGGCAGGGGTAAGGCGGGACTCCGGCCGGGCGGGTGGCGATCAGCTCTCCTGCTCGCCTCCGGGGTCCTGCCGGAGCTGGTCGAGGGCCTCCCGTGCTCGTGCGGCCCGGTGGTCGTCGCCTGCGGCCTCGAACAGCTCCACCGCCCGGGCCAGGGCTTGGACCGCCTCCCCCACCCGACCCAGACCGGCCAGGGTCACACCGACGTTGTGCAGTGTCTGCGCCTCACCGTGGCCGTCGCCCACCTGTCGGCAGTAGGCCAGGTCACGGGCGAACGCCTCCAACGCCTCCTCCACCCGACCCACCTCCCGCAGAGCCAAGCCGAGGTTGTTCCACGCCATCGCCTCGCCGCGGGCGTCCCCGACCTGCCGGGACAGGTCGCGGGCCCGGGTGAGGGCGTCGATCGCCTCCTCCATCCTGCCCACCTCCTGCAGGGCGGTGCCGAGGTTGCCCCACGCCCCCGCCTCACGGTGGGTGTCGCCGGCCTGGTGGAAGGCCTCGCGTGCGCGGGTGTGGGCGTTGATGGCCTCGTCGGACCGGCCCACCTCGGCCAAGGCCAGACCAAGGTTGCTCCACGCCACCGCTTCGCCGTGGGCGTTGCCCGCCTGTTGGTGCAGGTCGTGGGCGCGGGTGTGGGCGTTGATGGCGTCGTCGAACCGGCGCACCTGCCGCAGGGCCTTGCCGAGGTTGTTCCACGCCACCGCTTCGCGGTGGGTGTCCCCGGTCTGGTGGTAGAGGTCGCGGGCCAGGGTGTGGGCGTCGATGTCGTCGTCGAACCGGCGCCGCAGGTCCAGATAGGTGGCCAGGATGAAGGGCAGGTGCATGACGGTGTGGTGAGCGGTTGAGACGCAGGCCAGGAGGTTGCCGATCTCGGTGTCCAGCCACGCCAGCGCCTGCTCGCGGCTGGAGAACACCTCCGGTGGGGTGTCACCGGGCAGGGCCCGCAGGTGGTCGTCGGCCGCGGCGGCCGTCTGCGTATAGAAGGCCAGGACCCGCTCCAGTGCCCGCTCGCGGGCATCGGCCGGCGGGGCGGTGCCCTCGGGGCCGCCCCCGTGTCGGGGAGCGCAGGTGGCGGGTGGGGTGAGGGTGCGGGCGTGGGCGGCCACCAGGTCGTGCATCGCCCACCGACCCTCTGCGGGGGTGGTGATCAGGTGGGCGGCCGCGAGCTCCTCCAGTACCTCTTCGGCGTCCTCTACCTGAAGGCCGACCATGGCCGCGGCCGCCACGGTGGAGATGTCGGCACCGGGGTTGGAGCCCAGCAGGGCGAAGACCCGCCGTTCCTCAGCAGAGCGGTGGGTCAGGGAGGCCTCGAAGACCGCGGCCAGGTCGTGGCGGCCGTCGGTGAACTTGGACAGCTCCCCCAACCGCACCGCCAGCCGGGCCGGCGCCAGGCGGGTCTTGCGGGCCAGGAGCGCGGCGGCGATGGTGAGCGCGAGCGGCAGGTACCCGCACCGCCCGGCCAACGCCTCCAGGCCTTCGTCGTCTTGTCGGCGGGGATCGGTGGGCGGCAGGTGGCCGGTGAGTACCTTCACCGCTGCCTCAGGGGTCAGGGTGTCCAGTGACAGCGACCCGCCGCCCCCCAAGGGGAGTGCTTCGCGGGAGGTGACCAGCAGCCGGTGCCTGCCCGTTCCCGGGAACAGGTGCTGGACCTGGTCGGTGTGGTGGGCGTTGTCGGCGATCACCAGCACCGGCCGCCTCCGGGCATCGTCCTGGGACAGGTCGACCAGGGCCGAGCGGTAGAACGCCGCCCGCTGGTCGGCCTGGACGGGGATGTCCTCAAGGTCGGCTCCGGTCTGGCGCAGCAGCGCGTCCAGTGCTCCGGCCCCGGTCAGGGGGTCGGTGCCGGGGGTGTAGCCGTGCAGGTCCACGAACAGGTAGGCGCTGAACCACCCCCGCTCCCACGCCGCGTGGGCGGCCCGCAAGGCCAGGGCGGTCTTGCCGACCCCGCCCATCCCGGCCACCGCGGACACCACCACCGCACCCCCACCGCCCGTGCCGGTGGTGGTGGGGTCCACCAGGTCCAGCAGCCCCCGCAGCTGCTCGTCGCGGCCCACGAACTCGCCCACCAGCGGGGGAAGCCCCTGCAGTGCGGTGGGCAGCCCGCGCTCCTGCTCCACGACCGTGGTGTGCGTGACGTTCGTGGTGTTGGTCGTGGTGGTGTTGCCGGCGCCGCCCTCGACCCGTTCGGCCTGCACCGCGGTGCCCGACACGTCGCCGCCGACCGTGTTGGCCGTCCTGGCCGTGCCCGGGGGGGTGCCCTCGGGTGTGCGCTTGGGTCCCATCCACCGATTCTTGCGCCCCCGGAGGCCTCTGGGGCGGTTTTCGCCGAAACCGGCCACCTTCCTCCCGCACCGGTACCGGCCGGGGTGCTTCAGTGGGGGTCCGGCGCCTTCCGCGGGGCCAGCGCGGTGCGGCGGCCGCCGGACAGCTCCGGGACGTGCTTGTACAGGGTCGACCTGGAGACGCCGAGCAGGCGGGCGATGGAGGCCACCGAGTTGTCGGGGCGGGTGAGCAGGTCGCGGGCGTGGCGGACCTGCTCCGGCGTCATGGCCGGGGGTCGGCCCAGGCGGGTGCCGGCGGCGCGGGCGGCCTCCAGGCCCTCCTTAGTGCCCTCCACGATCAACTCGCGGATGAACTCGGCCAGCGCGGCGAAGACGTGGAACACGAGCCGCCCGCCGGGGGTGGTGGTGTCCAGGGCCTCGTGCAGGGACCGAAAACCCACCCCGGCACGGCGCAGGTCCGCAACCAGGGTGATGAGGTCGGCCAGGGAACGGGCCAGCCGGTCCAGGGAGGCCACCACCAGGGTGTCGCCGGGCCGCAGGTAGGCCAGACACGCCCGGAGCTCGGGGCGGTCGGCGTCGCGACCGGACTGCTTGTCGGCGAAGACCCTGACGCACCCGGCCGCTTCGAGGGCGCGGAGCTGGCGGTCGAGCTTCTGATCGCGGGTGGAGACGCGGGCGTAGCCGACCAGCGCCCCGCCTCCGGCCGGAGCCGGCGCGGGGGCGAGCGGATCGTCGGGAAGAACAAGACCGGGAACGGCGGGGGCGGTGTCCATCCCCGGAGTGTACGGAAAACGGTGACCTCGGAGTAGATGGACACCCGGACTTTTCAACACGTTTTTCGACACTTCCGAGCGCCGTTCCGCACCCTCCGGCGGCCTCCCCGCGGAGTGTCCAACAAACGATCGTTTGTTGCACACTCACGGCGGCGGCGGCACGCCTGGCCGCCTGTCTCACGGAGGGTGCGGTGGCCAAGACCCGTACCGGTCCTGCCCGGAGGTCGCCCGGGAGCGTCCCCGCCGGAGCGCCTCCTTTTGGAGGGCTCGTTTCCAGCAGTGGGGGCTCAAAAAAAAGGGGGTGGGTTCAGGACGCTTCCTGGTCCCGCTCTGCTTCAACTGCGGTACGGGCCTTGTCCAACGCCTCGCGGGCCTGGTCGTGCCGGTGGGGGTCGTTCGTCGACGCCAGCAGCTGCACCGCCTCCTCCAACACCGGCACGGCCCGGCCGGGGGAGCCGGACCGGTGGTGCACCAGACCCAGCTCGTAGCAGGCACGCCCCCGGGAGTGCTGGTCGCCGGCCTGGCCGAAGAAGGCCACCGCCCGCTCCAGGGCGTGGACCGCCTCCGCCCAACGCTCGAGCCCGCCCAGCGCCATACCCACCCCCGCGCCGGCGTTCTCCGCAGCATGCTCATCGTCCGCCTGTTGGTGCAGGTCGCGGGCGCGGGTGTGGGCGTCGATGGC
>NZ_FQZK01000015.1 GCF_900141985.1 Nocardiopsis flavescens
CGCCGTTGGTGGATGGGTTGGTGGGGTTCTGTCGGCGGTGGCGTCCGGACCTGGTGGTGTGGGAGCCGCTGACGTTCGCGGCGCCGGTGGCCGCGGAGAGCCTGGGCGTGCCCCATGTCCGGTTCCTGTGGGGGCTGGACCTGATCGGGCGGGCCCGCCACCACCACCTGGCGCGGCGTCCGCCGGACGCGCCCCGGCCCGATCCGCTGACGGACTGGATGGGGCACATGGCCCGCCGGTCCGGGACGGTGTTCACCGAGCGGATGACCCGGGGGCACCTGACCCTGGACCCGTTCCCCGACCCGCTGGCGCTGGACCCGGTCCCGGGCGTGGACCGGCTGCCGGTGCGCTACATCCCCTACAACGGGCGGGCCGTCTCGCCGGGGTGGCTGGCCGGGGCCCGCTCGGGGCGTGCGCGGGTGTGCCTGACCCTGGGCGCGACCGCGGTGGACCGGCTGCACACCGGGACCGGTCTGGACGTGAACGGGCTGGTGCGGGCGCTGGCCGCGACGGGGGCCGAGGTGGTGCTGGCGTTGACCCCGGACCAGCTGGACGCGTTGCGGGACCCGCCCGAGGGGGTGGTCGCGGCGGGTCCCACCCCGTTGCACACCCTGCTGCCGACCTGTGACGCGGTGGTCCACCACGGGGGTGTGGGGACGCTGTGCACCGCGATGGTGCACGGGGTGCCGCAGCTGGTGCTGCCGCAGGTGATCGCTCCGATGTACATCTACGACGAGCCGGTGCTGGCGGAGCGGCTGGACCGGCAGGGGGCGGGGCTGACGGTGCGGTCGGCGGTGCTGGAGGGCGGGGAGCTGACGGGGATGCTGGCCCGGCTGCTGGAGGGCCGGGAGCACCGGGAGGCGGCCCGGGACCTGGCGGCGCAGGCCCTCGCGATGCCCGGGCCGGGCCGGACCGCCCACACCCTGCACCACCTCACACACACGGGGGTGTGAGGTGTCAGGCCCCGGGGACGGCTCCCTGCTCGTTCTCCACCCGGTCCTGCCCCTTCTCCACCCGCTCGATGATGAAGTCGGCGAAGTCCTCGAACGAACCGCCCTTGAAGTCGACCATCTGCTCCAGCAGCTCGACGCTGTAGAGGTCCTCCAGCATCAGCGTGAGCTGGACGACGGCGAAGGAGCCGATGTCCTCCATCTGCTCGGGCTCGGGGAGGTCGTACTGCGGCTCGCTGTGGGTGAACATGAGCACGGTCATCGCCTGGATCTTGATCTGGGCGATCAGCTCGTCGCGGTCAATGGAGGGCATGCGGAACGGCCTTTCTCGATGGGGGTGGATCATACGGACGGCGCGGACGGGACGTCGACCGTCAGTCCCTGCCGCTCAGGACGCGGAGGAAGACCGAGGCGATCTTCTGCCAGTCCTCCCGGGAGATGACGAACGTCCGGCGGCCCGCCGCCCTCGCGGCGAGGTCGCCGGGCGGTTCGGCGACCTCCAGGAGCATCGCCGGGTACGCCTCGATCGTCGCCAGGTGGTCCTCCTCCGGCCAGAAGTAGATCCGATCCGCGTCCCACTCGGCGAAGATGTGGTTGATCATCAGCAGGTTCGCCTCGATGCCGAGCCCCCTGACCAGGGCGTCGGTGTCGCTGACCATCTCGATGGCGCGGGAGCCGGCGATCCCCTCCACACCGTGCACGGACACCAGGGCCACCGTCCTGCCGTGGACGGTCTCCTCGACGCGGAACACCGCGTCGGCGCCGCCGGCGCAGTCCCGCGCGAGCCCGGGGGCCCCGGGGTGGTCGCCCAGCCCCCAGGCGGCGAGGGCCTCGCTCGGCTCGCGGACGGGCAGCGGCACCGGGTCTATCCGTGTCCTCCGGGTCCGGACCTGTGCGTGGGACATGCCTCAATCCTCCTGGCCGTCGGTACCGCGCCGCCGCGACGGCGGCGGGCGGGCCCCCCGGGGGCCGGGGAGCATGGGGGGACGCTAACGGCACGGGGACACCACGGGAAGCGGACCGGGAACCACCCACGTCAGCGGGACCGCCGGATGTCCCGCTGGCGGGACACGTGCTAGTGACTCTGCGACCGGCGGCGACGGAGGACGGGGCGGACATGGGCGAGGCGGTCGTACTGGTGACGGGGGGCTCCCGGGGCGTGGGCGCGGAGGTGGCGGGCCTGCTCGCCGAGCGCGGGGACGTCGGGACCGTGGTGGTGAACCACCGGGACGGGAACAAGGCGTGGATGGCCCGCGCCGTCGCGGCGCGGGTCGAGGCCGCGGGCCGCCGCGCCCTGGTCCTGCGCGCCGACCTCACCGACCCCGACGAGACGCGGGGCATGCTCGCGGACCTGGAGGAGTCCGCCGGCCGGCTGGACGGCCTCGTGCTGAACGCCAGCGGGGGGCTCGAACGCTGGGCGGACGAGGGGTACGCGATGCGCATCAACGCCGACTCCCCCGTCCGGCTGGTCGACGCCGCCCTCCCGCTGATGCGGCCCGGGGGGCGCATCGCGTTCGTGACCTCGCACTGGGCGCACTTCGAGCGCTACGAGTCGCCGGTGTACGCGCCGGTGGCGCGCAGCAAGCAGGCGGGCGAGGCCGCCCTGCGCGCGCGGTCCGCGCGGCTCGCGGCCCGCGGCGTGGCGCTGACGGTGGTGAGCGGCGACGTCATCGCCGACAGCCCCATCGCCCTGATGCTCGACCGGCTGAACCCGGGCTGGCTGGCGGCGCGGCGCGACCGCGTGGGCCCGCTCCCCGACACCCGGGCGTTCGCCGGCGCCATCGCGGACGCCGCCGTACCGGACGGGCGGGGCGCCCGCCCGCCCGCCACGGTGTACGTCGGCAGCACGCGGATGTGATCAGGACCGCGGGACCATCTCCCGCAGGGCCTCGGCGAGCGCCTCGGACCAGTCCCGGAGCGGCGCCGCGCCCCAGTCCGCCCACCGGTCGCCCCCCAGCACGCTGTACGAGGGCCGGTCCGCCGCGCGCGGGAACCGGTCGTCGGGGCAGGGGGACACGAGCGCGGGGTCGGCCCCCGCCAGGGCGTAGACGGCGCGGGCCAGCCCGAACCAGGTCGTCCGCCCGCCGTTGACCGCGTGCAGGACGCCGACCGCGTCCGCGCGGCGCCCCGCCCAGAGGACGCGTTCGGCGAGGTCCCGCGACCAGGTGGGCTGGCCCACCTGGGTGTCGACGACCTCGGAGGACAGGCCCCGCGCGGCGCGGCCGGCCATCGTGCCGACGAAACTGCGCCCGTGCGCCCCGTAGAGCCAGGAGGTCCGCAGGACCACCGAGCGGTCCGGCAGCGTCCCCAGCACGGCGTCCTCCCCGTCGCGCTTGGTCAGCGCGTAGACGGAGCACGGGTCGGTCGGGCAGTCCTCGGCGTACGGGGTGGACCGGCCCCGGCCGGAGAAGACGTAGTCGGTCGAGATGTGCACCAGTCGGGCGCTCCCCCGCGCGCACGCGCGCGCGAGGTGGCCGGGCGCCGCCGCGTTGACCTCGCGGGCCCGCTCCGGCTCCGCCTCGGCCCCGTCCACGTCGGTGTAGGCGGCGCAGTTGACCACCACGTCGGGACGGCGCCCCCGCACGAAGGCGTCCACGGCGTCGGGCCGGGTGACGTCCAGCAGGGACCGCGGCGGTGCGAGCACCTCCTCGCCCGCCCCCTCCAGCACCCGCACCACGTCGTGTCCCAGGGTCCCGCCGGCCCCGGTGACCAACCATCGCATCGGCCGTCCTCCTCACGGTGTCCGAGCCCGCGGCCGTTCCGCGGGACCCGGCCGGGCAATACGCTGCGCACTGTCGGCTCCCGGCACGCGGCTCCCCAACGGCGGCCTCCGAGCGGCGCGCGACTCGCCCCCCGGGGGTCCAGGAAGGCCTTCCCCAGCATGCAAGCACGCAGATTAGCGATCGACGGAGCGTTCGAGTTCACCGCTGCGGTGTATCCCGACGACCGCGGCCTCGTGGCCACCCACTTCCACGAGGCGTCCTTCGCTGAGGCGACCGGGGGCGTCCTCTTCCCCGTCGCGCAGACCCTGCACAGCCGCTCGCACGCGAACGTCGTGCGGGGGGTGCACTACACCGCCGTGCCCCCCGGGGCCGCCAAGTACGTGTACTCCTCCGCGGGCCGCTCCCTGGACATCGTCGTCGACATCCGCGTCGGCTCGCCGACCTACGGGCTGTGGGACTCGGTCGTCCTGGACCAGCGGGACCACCGGGCCCTCTACCTGCCGACGGGGGTGGGCCACGTGTTCATCTCGCTGGAGGAGGGGACGGTCATGACGTACATGCTCTCCGCCCCCTACGTGGGCGGGCGCGAGATGGCGCTGTCCCCGCTCGACCCGGCCTTGGGGCTCCCCCTGCCCGGCGCCCCCGAACCCCTGCTGTCCCGGCGCGACCTGGAGGCGCCGACACTGGAGGAGGCCCGGGTCCGGGGCCTGCTGCCCGTCTACGGCGAGTGCCTGCGGTGGGAGAGGTCCCACCTCGCGGCCACCCCGCGCGCCCTGCCCGAAAACCCGCCCCCTACCGTCTGAAAGCGCCGGAAGGCCGCGCCGCGGCCGGTCCCGACCCCGTGACCGACTTCTGCACCGGACAGGACACGACCACAGGAATGGCGATGCAGTACACGACTCTCGGCCGTACCGCGCTACAGGTGAGCAGGCTGTGCCTGGGGACGCTGAACCTCGGCGTCAACCTGCCCAAGGACGACAGCTTCGCGCTGCTGGACAGCGCCCTCGACGCCGGCATCAATTTCATCGACACGGCCGACCAGTACGGGTGGCAGGTGCACAAGGGCTGGACCGAGGAACTGCTCGGGGAGTGGTTCGCCCTGGGCGGCGGGCGGCGCGAGAAGATGGTCCTGGGGACGAAGGTGTTCACCCCCATGAGCGACTGGCCCAACGAGGGCGGGCTCTCGGCCCGGCACATCATCTCCGCCTGCGACGCGTCGCTGCGCCGGCTGCGCACCGACTGGATCGACCTCTACCAGATGCACCATATCGACCGGAGCGCCCCCTGGGAGGAGGTCTGGCAGGCGATGGAGATCCTCGTCCGCCAGGGGAAGGTCCGCTACGTGGGCTCCTCCAACTTCGCGGGCTGGCACCTGGTCGCGGCCCAGGAGGCCGCCGCCCGGCGGCACTTCCTGGGGCTGGTCTCGGAGCAGTCCTGCTACAACCTGGTCCGCCGGCACATCGAGCTGGAGGTCATCCCGGCCGCGCGCGCGTACGGGATCGGCGTGGTCGTCTGGTCCCCGCTGCACGGCGGCCTCCTGGGCGGGGCGCTGCGCAAGCTGGAGCAGGGGACCGCGGTGAAGACCGCGCGGGGGCGGGCCATGGAGGCGATGCCCGTGCTGGAGCCCGTGATCGCCGACTACGAGGCGCTCTGCGAGGAGCGGGGGCTCAAGCCCGCCCAGGTCGCCATGCGCTGGGTGCTCTCCCGGCCGGGGGTGACGTCGATGGTCATCGGCCCCCGCACGGAGGGCCACCTCTCCGACGCCCTGGACGTCCTGGAGGCCGAGGAGGACCCGGAGCTGTTCCGCGAGCTGGAGCGCCTCTTCCCGCCCATCGGCAACGGGGGGCCGGGCCCCGAGGCCTGGGCCTGGTGACCGGGCGCCGCCTGCGCCCGCCCTCCTTCCCCTAGGGTGTGCCGCGTTCGGCGGCCCCTGGCGGATCTCGTCCGGGAGAGGCCGCCTCCACCGGCTTTCCGCGAGGAGGATGCAAGGCGATCATGGTCGAGAAAAGCAGGTTGGAAGGTGTCTCCGGCACCGGGGGGAGAACGGCGGGCCGCGCGTCCGCGCAGGGGGCGCTCCCGTGAAGAAACTGGCGCTGCTCTCCCTGAAGCACAGATCCGCGGTCGTCATCCTCTCGATCGCCGCGCTGTTCGGCTGCGCGTTCGCCGTCAACGGCGCCCAGCGCGAACTCATGCCGTCCATGGAGATCCCCATGGTCATGGTGGACGCCACGTACTACGGCGCCTCCCCCCGGGCGGTCGAGGACGAGGTGACGGTCCCCCTCGAACAGGCGCTCCGCTCGGTCCCGGACATCGAGTCCTTCCACTCGGTGTCCTCGGAGGGCCGCTCCCGCGTGACCCTGGAGTTCGACTTCGGCGTGTCGGCCGAGACCGTGCTCCGGGACGTGCGCCGGGCCACGGACGAGGCCGCGGCCTCGCTCCCGGACGAGGTCGAGGTGTTCGCGCAGTCGTTCAGCTCCGTGGACATCCCCGTCGTCATGCTCGCGGTGAGCGGGGACCCCGAGGCGGGCGGCGAGCAGGCGCTCGCCCCGGCCCTGGAGCAGCGCGTGGTCCCCGAACTGGAGGACGTCGAGGGCGTCCGGACGGTGGTCGTCAACGGGATCCGCGAGCGCACCGTCACCGTCCGGGTCGACGAGGAGGCCCTGGAGGACGCCGACCTGACCAAGGCCGACGTCCTGGCCTCGCTGGAGGAGAACGGGGCCCGGATCCCGGGCGGCCCGGTCCACGAGGACGACGGCGAGTTCAACGTCACCACGGGCTCCTCCCTCGAATCGCTGGAGGACGTGGAGAACGTCCGGGTGGCCCCCCGCGAGGCCGTGACCGCGAGCGGGTTCGGGGCACAGGGTTCCATTCCGGACTCGGTCCCGGTCCACGAGGTCGCCGAGGTGGAGCTGGAGACCGACGCGGCGTCGACGATCACCCGCACCAACGGGCAGCCCAGCCTGGGGGTGGTCATCACCAAGAACCCCGACGGCAACGTCATGGAGATCTCCCAGGCCGTGCACGCGGGCGTGGACGGGTGGGAGGACGCGCTCGGCGACGGGGCCGAGATCACGGTCGTCTCCGACCAGGCCCCGCCGATCGAGGACTCGATCTCCTCCGTCATCGAGGAGGGCTACGTCGGTATCGCCTTCGCGGTCCTGGCCATCCTCGCCTTCCTGCTGTCCGTGCGCTCGACGCTGGTCGTCTCCGTCGCCATCCCCCTGTCGATCCTGCTCTCCCTGGCCGGGACGCAGCTGCTGGGGTACTCCCTCAACCTGGTCACCCTGGGCGCGATCGCCGTGACCATCGGGCGCCTGGTGGACGACGCGATCGTCATCCTCGAGAACGTGCAGCGGCACATGACCTTCACCGAGGACCGGATGACGGCGGTCCGCGAGGGCACGCTGGAGGTCACTCCGGCGATCGTCTCCTCCACCCTCGTGACGCTGATGGGCTTCGTGCCGTTCGTGTTCGTCACCGGGATGACGGGCGAGGTGTTCCGCCCGTTCGCGCTGACCGTCTCCCTGGTCCTGGTCACCTCGATGCTGGCCGCCCTCACCGTCGTACCGACCCTGTCGTACCTGTTCGTGCGGCCGGGGTACGGGTTCCGCCGGCGCGCCGCCGCGGCGGACGGCGTCCCCGAGCCCTCGCCGCTCCAGCGCGGCTACCGCTCCGTCGTCCGCTGGGCCACCGCCCACCGGGTCGCCACACTGGCCGCGGGCGCGGCGCTCTTCATCGCCACGATCGGCATCTCGCTGTCCCCCTGGCTCAAGACCGACTTCCTCGGCGAGGAGGGCCGCAACACCTTCCAGGCCGTGCAGGAGCTGCCCCCGTCGCTCTCCCCCGAGGAGGTCGACGCCGAGGCCGCCAAGGTCGAGGAGGCCCTCTCCGGGGCCGCCTGGGTGGACTCCTACCAGGTCACCATGGGCGGCAACAGCGTCACCTCGGCGCTGGGCGGCGGCGGTGTGGGCGACACCGTCTACAACGTCACCACCGACCCGGACGGCGACCTGGACACCCACTGGGACCGGCTGGGCGAGCTGCTGGCCGGGGTGGACACGGAGTACCCGACCACCCTCGACGACGGGAGCACGGACGGGTCCTCGGGCATCACCGTGCACGTCGGCGCGCTGACCCCGGAGGTCGCGGCCGAGGCCGCGGACGAGGTGGTCGCGGCGCTCGAGGAGATCGACGACCTGGAGAACGTGCGGACCGACATCGGCGAGTCCGTCGTCACCTACGAGGTCGTGGTCGACGCCGAGGAGGCGGCGGACCGCGGGCTCACCGAGGGGGCCGTGGGCGCGGCGGTCTTCCAGGCCTTCCAGGGCACGGACGTGGGGACCGCGCGGGTCGACGGCCACCTGCGCGACGTCGTCGTGTACGTCGACGACGAGCCCGGGACCCTCGACGAGGTCGAGGACATCCGGGTGTCCACCCCCGACGGGAAGACCGTGCGGCTGTCGTCCGTGGCCGACGTCGTGGAGGTCGAGAGCCCGCTCTCGCGCGGCCGGCTGGACGGCGTCACCAGCGTCACGGTGACCGCATCGCCCGCCACCGAGGACATCGGCGCGCTGAGCACCCGGGTGGACGGGGTGCTGGACGGCCTCGACCTGCCGGAGGACGCCACGGTGTCCACGGGCGGGGTCGCGGCCGACCAGGACGAGGCGTTCGAACAGATGTTCTATGCCATGTTCGCGGCGGTCATGATCTCCTACGTCATCCTGGTGGTGACCTTCCGGAGCCTGGTCCAGCCGCTGGTGCTGCTGGTCTCGGTGCCGTTCGCGGCCACCGGCTCGATCGGCCTGCTCCTGATCACGGGCATCCCCCTGGGCGTGCCCGCGCTCATCGGCCTGCTCATGCTGATCGGCGTGGTCGTCACGAACGCCATCGTGCTCATCGACCTGGTCAACCAGTACCGCGAGCGGGGCATGGAGCTGTCCGAGGCGGTCGTGCAGGGGTCGATGTACCGGGTGCGCCCCATCCTCATGACGGCGGTGGCGACCATCGCGGCCCTGCTGCCGCTGGCGTTCCAGTTCACCGACGGCGGGGGCGCGTTCATGACCCAGCCCCTGGCGATCGTCACCATCGGCGGGCTGTTCTCCTCGACGGTGCTGACGCTGGTGTTCGTCCCGGTGCTGTACACCATCGTCGAGCAGCGCAAGCTGCGGCGGGCGGAACGCCGGGAGGAGAAGCGGGAGAAGCGGCGCCTGAAGAAGGAGGCGGCCCGGACCGCCGCCGCGGGCGGGGACGGCGCGGGGTCCGCGGAGTCCGCGGAATCCCCCGGTGGGGAACCGCAGGACCCGCCCCGGGAGTGACCGGGACCCGCGGGGCCGGGAGCGCGTCCCGGCCCCGCGGGCGCCCGTCGGCGGTCAGCGGACGACGACGGTGGTGCCCACCGCGATGTGCCCCTCCTCCCGCAGCCAGTCCATGGCGGGCAGGCTCACCCGGGCACAGCCGTGGGAGGCCGGGTACGCCGGAACGCTGGGGTAGCCGTGGACGGCGATGCCGCCGTTGAAGTACATCGGCGCGTAGAGCGCCCCGTAGGGGCCCGGGTCCCAGCCGGAGACCTGGCGGAACACCGCGTAGGACCCGGTCGGGGTGGTGGCGATCCGCTCGGAGCCGTCGGAGCCCAGGTAGGGCTTGCCCGAGCCGGTGGAGGTGTTGAGCGTGTACTCCACCTCCCCGCCCGAGACCACCAGGAGCAGCTGGCGCTCCAGGTCGATCTCCAGCGCGTCGCCGGAGGAGGAGGCCGAGGGCCGGGCCCCGTCGGCGAGCGCGGCCCGGGTGTCCGGGCCGACCACGCCGTCGCGGGCGATGCCCGCGGCCTTCTGGAGGGCGAGCACGGCCTGGGCGGTGTTGGGCCCGAACTCGCCGTCGGCGCCGTCGAGCCAGTAGCCGAGGTCGAGCAGGTCGTTCTGGAGGGCGGTGACGGCCCGCCCGGAGTCGCCGTTGCGCAGCTCGCCGGCGGCGGCGTGGGCGGGGGTCGGGGCGAGCAGGAGGGCGCCCAGCAGTGCGGCGAGCAGCACGGCCAGGAGCCGGGTCGGGTGTCTGCGGAACGTGCGGGGGTGTGTCGCGGGGGTCGGCATATTCCCCTTGTACCCGCCCGTGGCGGATCATGGGCGCATTTTCCACAGCCTGTGGAAGAAATGCGTCCGGCCCGGGTCCGCGCGGACCCGGGCCGGGCCGGGGTCCGCCGGAGGTGCGCGCCGCGCACCGGCCCGGGGGTGTCCGCGCGCCGGTGCCGGGCGACCCGCGCCCGGCGCGACGCGCCCCGGGGCGGCGCGGTCCGCGCCCCGCCCTCAGGAGCCGGCGGCGGGGCTGCGCAGGGTGGCGGCGACCTGGGCCAGGGCCCGGCAGCGGGCGAACTCCACCGAGGTGAAGGGCGCGCCGGACCGCCGGACCACGAGCACCCGGCCGTCGGGGGCGGGCAGGGTCATGACGGTGCCGGACAGGTCCTCGCGCCCCAGGCCGGCGGGCGGCGCGTCCGCGGTGTCGACCCGCTGGGCGGCGGCCAGGGACAGCAGCGAGTGCTCCAGGGTGGCGTTCCCGGCGGCGAGCGCGCCGACCAGGGCCAGCGTCCGGCTGGTGGTGTCGCTGAGTTCGTGGGGGTCGGCGGTGCGCACGATGGCGTCGCGCCCGCCCGCCTCCCGCACGGCCGCGTGCAGGGCGTGCGCCCCCACGTGCGCGGGCGCGCTCACGAAGAACTCGTCGACGGCCTCGGTGCCCGCGGGGTGGACGTGCATGAGGCGGATGTCGATGCCCAGGGCCGCGAACCCGGCGGTCAGCGCGGCGAGCCCGCCGGGGACGTCCGCGACGGTCACCCGCACGCTCCACAGGCGGTCGCCGGGCGGGTCGTACGGGGCTCCGGCCCGGTGCGGGCGGTGGACCGCGGCGGCCCCGGGGAGCGGGGCGCGCCGGTGGCGGCGCCAGCGGTGCAGGCCGGAGGCCACGACGAGCAGCGCCCCGACCGCGAGCAGGACCCGGACCCCGCCGTCGCTGTGCCCCAGGGAGAGCACCACCAGGTGCGCCGCCCCGGCGGCGAGCAGCAGCACCCCGAAGTCCAGGGCCTCCCGGCCGAGGAAGCCGGTGGACCGGTCGTCGTTTCCGCGGTGGGCTTCGCAAGAGTCCATGGGACCGACGATGCCGGGCCGACGTTGCGTCCGTGCTCCGGCGGATGACGGGAGGGTGACGTCCGGCCGTGAGCCCTGTCACGCCCGCCGCGCGGACGGGCGCCCGCACCGCCCTCAGTCGGCCTCGATGAGCCCGGTGACCTCGATGTCGATCCGCGCGACCGGGAGCCGCAGGCGGTCCTCCAGGACCTCGCGCACGGCGTGGCGGACCTCGTCGGCGGCCTCGGTGATGGGCGTGCCGTGGGCGACGCGCGCGCCCAGCGAGACGGTGAGCCCGTCCCGGTCCCGCCGCACCCGGCAGCGGCCCACGAGCACCCCGGGGACGGAGCGCGCGGAGAAGCGCGCCAGGGCGGCGACGGCGGACTCCCGTACGTGCGTCGTTCCCGGGCCGGGGGCGTCGAGCGCCAGGGACCGGCGGCTCCCGCGCTCGGCGCGGATAGCGCGCATGACGTCGTCGACGAGTCCGGCGGGGGCGGTGACCGCCTCGGCCTCGGGCTCGCGCAGCACGGAGACCAGCGGGGCGAGTTCGCGGGCGGCGGCCCGGCAGTACGGGCAGGCGGCCTCGTGTTCGGTGGTGCGGCCCTCCATCAGGTTCCGCACCAGCGCGTCCTCCCCGTGTCCGCAGGGGAGGAGGTCGTCAGCGCCGTCGTCGGGCGGTTCTAGCGCCATGGTGCAAGAGCCTTCACGAGATGGGCGCGGGCACGGTGGATCCGCCCACGCACGGCGGTCGGGGTCGCATCGACGACTTCTGCTATCTCTTCATATCCCCATCCTTCCATTTCCCGCAGGACCCAGCAGGTGCGCTGCGCGGGGGGCAGTCCGGCCAGGGCCTGGGAGAGCGCTCCCCGCAGGTCGCCCGCCAGCGCCTCGGCGGCGGGCCCGGCCTCGCGGGAGCCGGGGTCCGTCCGCTCGTCGATCGGCTCGGTGTCCGTCCGGGCGCGCAGCAGGTTCAGGGCCCGCCGCCCGGCGATGCGCTTGAGCCACGGGCCGAACACCGCGGGGTCGCGCAGCTCGGGGAGTTTGCGCCAGGCCGTGATGAGGGCTTCCTGGGCCGCGTCGCGGGCGTCCCCGGGATCCCGCAGGATGCGCAGCGCGATGCGGTAGACCGTGTCCTGGTACCGGTGCAGCAGCATCTCGAAGGCCGCGTCGTCGCCGCTCCGGGCACGCTCGACGAGGACGGTCTCGGGCACAGGGGCTTCGGGCGCGGACGGCGCTGCGTCATCCCCGTGGCGCTCACCTGACACGGATCACCCACTCACGGTATGGGAACAGATACAGTCAGTATCCATTCAAGCATCCATTAAACGTGATCCACGACACAAGACAATCGCCGTGAGCCGCGGCCGGTCCCGTGTGTCTTCAAGGGGACGGCACCGGAACGGGCGTGCCGCCGGAGGGGACACCGCCAGAGGGGAACGGGGAGGAACCGCCATGGGAGAAGTCCGGACGCCGGTCCGCGGGGAGGGCCCGCCGGCCCCCGCGCCGGGCGGCGGCGCGGCCCTGCCCCGCCCCGCGGCCTCCGCGACCGCGGCGAGGCTCCGCCTCTCCCTCCTGCGCTCCGCGGCGCAGCGCCTCTCCGGCGCCCCGAACCCGCCGGGCACCGCCCACCGGTGCGAGACCACGAGAAACAAGTAACGAGGAGACGAACATGGCAGCCAAGAACCCCCAGGACGACGTGACCGCCGGCACCGACCTGCGCCGCGTCGACGCCCCCGCCACCGCGGGAACCCAGGGCCGCACCGTGATCGCCGACCACGTGGTCGCCAAGATCTCCGGCATGGCCGCCCGCCAGGTCCGCGGCGTCCACCGGATGGGCGGCAACGCCGCCCGCGCCTTCGACGCCGTCCGCGAGCGCATCCCCGGCTCGACCTCCACGTCCGCCGCCGACCGCGGCGTCGCGGTCGAGGTCGGCGAGCGCCAGGCGGCCGTCGACATCAACCTGGTCGTCGAGTACGGCGCCGTCATCCCCGACCTGGCCGGCGAGGTCCGGCGCAACGTGGTCTCGGCCGTGGAGCGCATGACGGGGCTGGAGGTCACCGAGGTGAACGTGGCCATCGACGACATCCACCTGCCCGGCGAGGGCGAGGAGTCCTCCGGCACCGAGCCGCGCGTGCAGTAGGGCATCCGCGGTGAACACACGGCAGACCGAGCACCGAGACCGGAGTTGAGGATCTATGTGGCCGATCGTCGGACTCGCCTTCGGGGTGGTCCTGGGACTCACCGCGGCGTTCGGCGGGTTCTGGGCGTTCCTGCTGGTCCTGCTGTTCGGGACGGTGGGGTTCCTCCTGGGCAGGGCGTACGCGGGCGAGGTCGACCTCGCCGCGCTCTTCACCCCCCGGGACCGCGGGGGCCTGCGGTGAGCGCGCCCGCCGGGGAGGCGCCCGCGCCCCCGCGGGGCGGGACCGCGATCGCCGACCGCGTGATCGAGCGCCTGGTGCGCCACGAGGCGCTGGGCCACGAGGCGGTGCGCCCGCTGGAGGGGCCGGGGGCGCTGCGCGGCGCGATCGCGGGGCCGCCGGTGCGGGTCGAGGTGAGCCGCGGCGGGTCCCGCGTGTCCCTGCGGGTGGAGGTCGCGATGGCCTTCCCCCGGCCGCTGGAGGAGGCCGCGGCCGACCTGCGCGGACGCCTGGTCGCCGCGGTCGAGCGGACCACGGGGCTGCGCGTCCACACGGCGGACGTCAGCGTCGTCCGCCTCGTCCTCTCACCGGTCCTGCGCTGACATGAAAGGCCGCCCATGAGCCCCGACAAGAATCCCGAGCGGACCCGGGCCCGCTCGGCGCGGCGCACCGCTCTGCGGCTGCTGCGCCCGCACCGGACGGGCACCGCCGTGCTGTGCGCCGCGGTCCTGGCCCTGGCCGGAGCGGTGCTCGGTGCCCTCCTCCTGGGGCGGGCCCTGGCCCCGGACCACCCGGCCGTCAGAACCGCCGACGGCCTGGCCGCGGGTCCGGCCGACCAGGGCACGGCCGCGCTCGCGCTCGCGGTCGCGGCGGCCTGCGCGCTCGCCGCCGGGACCGCGCTGGTCCTGTCGGCCCTCC
The DNA here is from genome assembly GCF_900141985.1 of Nocardiopsis flavescens. Taxonomy (GTDB): domain Bacteria; phylum Actinomycetota; class Actinomycetes; order Streptosporangiales; family Streptosporangiaceae; genus Nocardiopsis; species Nocardiopsis flavescens. The sequence continues at coordinate 13,839 of NZ_FQZK01000015.1, forward strand.
TGCGCGGCGGCCGGGGCCCCCTCGCCCTGCGGACCGGCGACCCGTCGCTCGTCCTGGGGATCACCCGCGGCGGGGCCGCCCGGCTGCTCGCCGAGCGGGCCCGGGAGGTCGACGGTGTGAGCGGGGCCCGCGTCCGGCTGGGGCGGCGACGCGTCCGGGTGCTGGTCTCGACCCGGCTGCGCGGCGCGTCCGGCACCCTGCGCACGGGAGTGGAGGAATCGGTGCGCCGACGATGTGAGGAGCTGGGTGTGCTGTCGCGTCTCAAGGTCCGGGCGCGTGTCCGGGAGGTGGGGCCGGCATGACGGTCACCTCTCCGGCCCACGACGCACGGACCCCCGCCGCACGGGCCCCGGCTCCCGCAGGGCGCTCGGCCTCGCGCCGACGGTTCCGCGGGGCCCTGCGCCGCTCGCACCTGAACCGCTCGCTGTCGCTCCTGCTCGGGGCGGCGCTGATCGCCGCGGGCGCCCTGGGCGCCGCGACGGCCGCGGACCGGGCCGGGATCGCCGTCCCGGGGTGGCCGCCGCCCTGGCCCCCGGTCCCGGCGCCCCTGCTCGCCTACGCCGTGGCGGCCGCCGCGCCGGTGGCGCTGCTGCTGGGCGTGTGGTGGCTGCTGGCGCAGCGGGACACCCGCCGGCTGCGCCGCGTCGTGCGCGGCGCGGACTCGGTCTCCGGCATCACCGTCCTGTCGGGGCACGCCCTGGAGGACGCGGTGGCCGCGACCGTGGAACGGGTGCCCGGGGCGGTGCGGGCGCGCGCCCGGCTGCGCGGACCGGAGAGCGCGCCGTGGCTGCGGGTGGAGGCGACCGTCTCCCCCGACACCGACCTCGACGGGTTCCTGCGCGCCTGCCGGGAGTCCGCGGTGGAGGCGCTGGAGCTGTCCCTGGGCCTGCCCGAGGTGCCGACCGTCGTCGTGGTGTCCGCGGGCGGGAACGCGACGCACTCCCGGGTGCGGTGACCAGGGGAAACGCGGCCCCCGCGCGACTCCTGTAGCGCTGAGAGTGAACGTAAAATCACCGTCCGCGGGGGATTTCTTTCCACCGGGCGGGAAGGTGAACTAGATCACATAGTTTAGGGCGTGAGTTGATCAAGCCCGACCGTGTCTTCACGGACGAGCGGCAAGAACAGAGTGACGGACCACGGGAGACCCCATGAGAATCCCTGCCGGGCTCACCTCGACGGGCATGACGACCGACACCGCCTCCGCCCCGGCGGCGAACACACCGGCCACGAGAACACGGAGGAAGCGGCGGCACGGCGGGGACCGGCCCGGGGACGGGCCCGCGACGGTCCTGGTGCGCGCCGACACCTCCACCGCGACGGTGGGCGTGTTCATCGTCGTCGGCGTCGCGGCCGGGCTGATCGCGGTGATCGCCGTGGTCCTCCTGGCCCGCCCCGACGCGCCCACCCTGCTCAGCGGCTTCGGCCAGGAGTCCACCTGGGCCATGCCCGCCACCGCGGTCGCCTCGGCCCTGGGGCTGACCTTCCTGATCGCCGCCGTCATCGCGGACCGGCGCGCGGAGGAGGCCCTGCGCCGGGCCTGCCGCGACCAGGACGCCGACGCCCGCGGCGAGGCGGACCGGGCGCGGCGCGTGCCCTGACCCCCGTGCGGAGGCGGCCCGCCGCCCCCGCCGACGCGCGGGCCGCGTCCGGGCCCGCCCCGCCACCGGGGGCCGGGGCGGGTCCGGACGCCGGGACCCCTCCCCGCGCGCGGACGTGTTATCTTCGCCCTTCGCGGCGACCCGGACCTGAGCCCCTCGCGCATCAGGGACGTGCCGGACACACCGTGCCCTCCGGGCACGAAGTTCCTTTCCAGCACGTTCTCCAGGGGGTCCTTCTCCGTGCGCGTCTATTCAGCCGTGTACATCGCAGGGCTGCGCAGGTACTCCACGTACCGCGCGGCCACACTCGCCGGCATCCTCACCAACTCGGTCTTCGGCTGCATCAACGCCGCCGTCCTGCTCGCGCTCTTCTCCGTACGGCCGCTGATCAACGGCTACGACGCGGCGGACGCCGTCACCCAGGTCTTCGTCTGCCAGGCGCTGGTGGCCACCGTCGCGATCCTGGGTCCGCCGCTCGACCTGGGCGAGCGCATCCGCAGCGGGGCCGTCGGCACCGACCTGCTGCGCCCCGTCCCGCTGCTCGGCTGGTGGCTGGCCGAGGACATGGGCCGGGCCACGTTCAGCATCGTCTTCCGCGGCGTGCCCACCCTCCTCATCGGCACGGTCCTGTTCGACCTGCTCCTGCCGGGGACCGCCGGCCACTGGGCGGCGGTCCTGGCCTCGGTCGCGCTGGCCGCGGTCATCGGGTTCGCCCTGCGCTACCTCTACGAGCTGGCCGGCTTCTGGATCCTGGACACCCGGGGCATCTGGGCGGTCGTCGGCCTGGTCGGCCCGGTGGCGGCCGGGGTCCTGCTGCCGCTCCCGCTGTTCCCGCCCGGCGTGGCCGACGTGCTGCGCGCCCTGCCGTGGGCGTCCATGATCCAGATCCCCGCCGAGATCACCCTGGGCAAGGAGAGCCTCCCGGGCGGGTCCGCCGCGGGCGGCCTCGCCCTCCAGGCCGGCTGGGCGGCCGCCCTGCTGCTCCTGGGCGCGCGGCTCACCTCCGCCGCCACCCGCAAGGTGGTGGTCCAGGGTGGCTGACCTCCTCGCCCGCCCCTGCGGGGGCACCGTCGAACGCCTGACCCGGCCGGCCCGCGTCTACGCCCTCCTGGCCTGGACCTGGAGCCGGGCACTGGCCCAGTACCCGGCCTCCCTGGCGCTGATGACCTTCGGGACCGCGCTGGGCGCGGTCGCCGAGATCTTCGCCGTGTTCGTCGTGTTCCGCCACGCCGGGGCCCTGGACGGCTTCTCCCTGGCCGAGGGCCTGCTGATCGCCTCCCTGGCCAACCTGATGTTCGCCGCCGCCGACATGCTCATGGGCATGGTGGAGGGCCTGGGCCAGCACATCCGCTCCGGCTCCCTCGACGTCATGCTGGTGCGCCCGGTGTCCCCGCTCGTCCAGATCGCCACCGACCGGTTCGCCGTGCGCCGCCTGGGCCGGGTGGTCCCGGCGGCCGCGGTCGCCGGGTTCGCCCTGTACCACTGCGACATCGACTGGACGGCGGGCAAGGTCCTGATGCTCCCGGTCCTGGTGGTGTCGGGGGTGGCGATCGCCGCCTCGGTCTGGACGGCGAGCGGCTGCCTCCAGTTCTTCGTCGCCGACGCCCGCGAGGCCGCCAACTCGGTGACCTACGGCGGGCATGCGCTCACCGAGTACCCGCTGTCCATCTACGGCAAGGGCGTCGTGTACGCGGTCACCTTCGCGGTCCCGCTGGCCTTCGTGGGCTGGCAGCCCGTCCTCTACCTGCTGGACCGGCCGGACCCGACCGGGCTGCCCGACCTCCTGCGCTTCGCGCCCCCGTTCGTCGCCGTCGCCGCCTGCACGGCCGCCGCCCTGCTGTGGCGGCTGGGCCTGCGCCACTACCGATCCACCGGGAGCTGACCGATGACCTCCGCACACTCCGACGACGCCGTCATCGAGGCGGTCGGCCTGGGCCGCGACTTCGTGCTGTCCGAGGGACCGCTGTTCCGCCGCCGCAGGCGCACCGTTGCCGCGGTGCGCGGCATCGACCTCACCGTCCGCGCCGGGGAGGTCGTCGGCTACCTGGGGCCCAACGGCGCGGGCAAGAGCAGCACCATGAAGATGCTGACCGGCATCCTCACCCCGACCTCGGGGAGCCTGCGGGTCCTGGGCATGGAGCCCGCCCGGGAGCGGACCCGCCTGGCCTCGCACATCGGGGTGGTGTTCGGGCAGCGCACCACCCTGTGGTGGGACCTGCCGCTCAAGGACAGCCTGGAGCTGACCCGGCACATGTACCGCGTCCCGGCCGCCGACCACGCCCGGCGGCTGGCCGAGCTGACCGGGCTGCTCGAACTGGGCCCCTTCCTCGCCACACCGGTGCGCCAGCTCAGCCTGGGCCAGCGGATGCGCGGGGACCTCACCGCCGCGCTGCTGCACGGGCCCCGCCTGCTGGTCCTGGACGAGCCCACCATCGGCCTGGACGTGGTGAGCAAGGCGACGATCCGCGAGTTCCTGCTGCGGCTGAACGCGGAGGAGGGCACGACCATCCTGCTGACCACCCACGACCTGGGCGACGTGGAGCGCCTGTGCGACCGGGTGGTGGTGATCGACCACGGCTCCCTGGCCTACGACGGGGACCTCGCGGGGCTGCGCGCCGCCGTGCCCGTGCCCCGGGTGCTGGTGGTGGACCTGGCCGAGCCGTCCCCGCCCCTGGAGGTGGCGGGCGCGCGGTTCGTGCGCGCGGAGGGGCCCCGCCAGTGGCTGGAGCTGGAGGACAACCCGTCGGCCGTGATCGCCAGGGTCGCGGCGGGGAACGAGATCGCCGACCTGACCCTGCGCGAGCCGGACATCGAGGGGGTGGTGGCGGCCCTGTACCGGGGCGCCGAGCCGCGCCCGGCCTGACCTGCACAGGGACCGCCCGGGGCGCCGCCGACGGCTTTCGTTGGCGGCGCCCCGGGCGTGTCGTCCGGGCCCGCGGGTGACGAAACCCTGTACGACGGGCTTCCGGGCTTTCGTTGCGTGGTTGCGTCACCTCCCGGATCGTCACCCGGGCACGCGCCTCAGCCCTCCGCGAAGGGACCCTCCCCGTCGCACCACGACCGTGCGTCCGGCCTCAGCCCTCCGCGAGGGGGAACCCGACCGTGACCGTGAGCCCGCCCCCGGGCCGGGGCAGCGCCGACACGGTGCCGCCGTGCGCCTCGGTGATGGACCGGACGATGGAGAGCCCCAGGCCGCTGCCGGGGCGTCCGCCGTGCAGGCGGGCCGCGTCGCCGCGGTGGAACGGCTCGAACAGCACGTCGGCGTCGCGCACCCGCGGCCCGGTGTTGGCGACCCGCAGCACGGCCCGCCCGGCGACCGCGCGCACCTCCACGCGCACCCGCCCGCGGCCCGCGTCCGCGTCGACGTTGTGGAGCAGGGCGTTGTCCACGAGGTTTCGCGCGAGGTGGGCCAGCAGGACCGGGTCCCCGTCCACCTCGGCGGGCTCGACCGACAGCCCCAGTTCCACGCCGCGGGCCCCGGCCGCCTCGGTGTGCAGGGCGACGGCGTCGCCGGCGACCTCGGCCAGGCTCACCGCCTCGGTGGCGGTCAGCCCGCGGTCGGACCGGGCGAGCAGGAGCAGCCCGCAGATGAGGCCCTCGCTGCGCTCCACCGAGTCCAGGACCTGTGCCACGGCCGGGCGCAGGTCCTCGGGCACCCGGCCCTGGGACAGCGGTACCTCCAGGGCGGCGCGCTGGACGGCCAGCGGGGTGCGCAGCTCGTGGGAGGCGTTGGCGACGAACCTGCGCTGGCTGTCGAAGGCCCGCTCCAGCCGGGCGAGCATGCCGTCGAAGGTGTCCCCCAGCTCCTGGAACTCGTCGTCGGGGCCGGTCAGCGCCAGGCGGCTGTGCAGGTCGTCCTCGGACAGCGTGCGGGCGGTCTCGGTGACCCGGCGCAGCCGCCGCAGGGGGCGGCCGGCGATGAGCCACCCGGCGAGGGCGGCCAGCGCCGTCACCCCGCCCAGCACCAGCGCGGAGGTGATCAGCATGTCGCCGAGCACGGCGGAGCGGTAGGCCGTCACCTCCGCGGCGAGGTCCTGCTGGACCTTCTCGAAGTCGTAGTCCCCGGTCTCCCCGGCGGCCACGACGGGCGCGGCGGGGGCGGCGGGGGCGGCGGGGGCGGCGGCCGTGTCCGCCCGGTCCAGGGCCTGGACCGTCACGCCCTCCAGCGTCATGGCCAGGTTGACGCCCCGGTCCTCCAGGCTGGCCGAGACGATCCCGTAGTTCACCCCCAGCAGCACGATCCCGCCGAGCACGAACACGGCCGTGTAGACCAGCGCCAGCCGGGTGCGCAGGGTCAGCCCCCTCACGCCCCCTCCCCGGCCCGGACCCGGTACCCCTGGCCGGGGACGGTCTCGATGACCGCCGGGTCGCCGAGCTTGCGCCGCAGGCCGTGGACCACCACCTTCAGGACCCCGCTGAACGGGTCGAGGTGGGCGTCCCACACCTTCTCGATCAGGTGGACCGCCGACAGCGGGGCGCCGTCGGCGCGCAGCAGCTCCTCCAGGACCCCCAGCTCCTTGGGCGAGAGCGCCACCTGCCGGCCGTCGCGGAACGCGGCCCGGCGCACGGTGTCCACCTCCAGCCCGGCCGCGCGCAGCAGCGGCGGGGCCGCGGGGCGCGCCCGCCGCCCCAGCGCCCGCACCCGGGCCACCAGCTCCGGGTACGCGAAGGGTTTGGCCAGGTAGTCGTCGGCCCCCAGGTCCAGCCCGGCCACCCGGTCCTCCAGCCCACCGGCCGCGGTGAGCATGAGCACCCGGGCGTGCACGCCGGGGTCCTCCACCAGGAGGCGGCACACGCGGTCGCCGTGCAGGACGGGCAGGTCCCGGTCCAGGACGATGACGTCGTAGTCGTGCACGGTGGCGGTCTCCCAGCCGGTGGCACCGTCGTGGCAGACGTCCACGGCCATCCCCTCGCCGCGCAGCCCCCCGGCCACCGTCGCCGCGAGCGACGGCTCGTCCTCCACCACCAGAACCCGCACGGAACTCCCCCTCCCGACCGATCACCCTCTGACGGGCGAGTATGCACCCGCCGGGTTAGAGCGCGGTTATGGCGGGCGGGAAGGACCCCGGCCGCAGGCCGTCCGTTGAGGGTGGCGGAGGGCGACGGGCGGGAAGAACCGCGGCCGCAGGCCGTCCGTTGAGGGTGGCGGAGGGCGACGGGCGGGCTAACCGACGGCTAACCGCTCCCCCGATGGCATGTGCTCCGACGAGGTGCCGGAACGGCCGGCACCGGGACCGAGGAGTGAACCACATGCGCGCACCGGCCTACGCCCTGGGGGCGGTCATGACGGGACTGCTGCTCACCGGATGCGGCGCCCTGGGCGGGGACGACGGCGGGGAGGCCGGCGGGACACGGGAGCCCACCACGGAGGAGGCGATGGTGGACTTCGCCGCCTGCATGCGGGAGAACGGCTTCGACATGCCCGACCCCGAGGGGGACGGCGTCTCCATCGGCATGCCCGCCGCCGGCGCCGACGACGAGGAGCTCATGGCGGCCCTGGAGTCCTGCGAGGAACTCCTCCCGGTGGACGAGAACGCGCCCTCCGAGGAGGAGGTGTTCGAGCGCCACCTGCTGATGGCCGAGTGCATGCGCGAGGAGGGCTACGACATGCCCGACCCGGAGCCCGGCCAGGCCCAGCCGATGCCCGTGCAGCCGGACGACGACGAGGGTATGGAGGCGCTCACCCGCTGCTCGGACCACGCGGACGCCGAGGCCCTGGGCGAGGGGGGCGGTGACTCGTGAGCACCGGCACACCCCCGGCCGGGCCCGGGACGGAGGACGCCGGGGAGCGCCCCCGCCGCGGGTGGCGCGGCCTGGGCTGGCTGGCCGCCGCCCTGGCGGCCCTCACCGCGCTGTGCGCGCTGGCCGCCTTCACGGTGTGGGGGCCCTCCGCCTCCTCCGGCGGGGAGCCGGCGCCGCGCCCCGGGGCCACCGCGCACGTGGAGCTCACCACCCTGGAGCGCCGCGAGTCCCTGGACGGCACCCTGGGCCACCCCAGGGCGGGGTCCTTCTTCGCCCGCTCCGACGGGGTGCTGACCCGGCTGCCCGACGTGGGCGCCGAACTGTCGGCGGGCGACCGGGCCTGGGAGATCGACGACCGCCCCACGGTCCTGCTGCGCGGCGACGTCCCCGCCCACCGGCTGCTGGAGCCGGGCGTGCGGGGCGAGGACGTGCGCCGGTTCGAGCAGGCGCTGTCCGAGCTGGGGTACGGCGGGTTCACCGTCGACGACGAGTACACCTGGCTCACCGCGGAGGCCGTCCGGAACTGGCAGCGCGACACCCGGGGCATGGAGGTCACCGGCACGGTCGACCCGGCGCGGATCTGGTACACCTCCGGCCCGGTGCGGGTGACCTCGCACGAGGTGGCGGTGGGGTCCGACGTCGGGCCCGGCACCGCCCTGCTCGACACCACCGCCACCGAGCGCGTGGTGCGGATCGACCTGGACGTGGACGACCGCGGCCTGGTGGCCGAGGGCGACGAGGTCACCGTGGAGATGCCCGGCGGCGGCACCGCGACCGGCGAGGTCGCCTCGGTGGGCACCGTCGCCGAGGCCGGGGAGGAGTCCCAGGACGGGGCGCCCGGAGAGGAGGGCGGGGCCACCGTGGAGGTGCTGGTGCTCCTGCCCGACGACGCCGAGGGGTTCCTCGACCGGGCGCCCGTCACCGTGGAGGTGCGGGGGCAGAGCCGGGAGGACGTCCTGGCCGTGCCGGTGGGCGCGCTGATCGCCCTCTCCGGCGGCGGCTACGGGGTGTCGGTGGTGGACGCCGACGGCACGGTGGGCGAGGTCCCGGTGGAGACCGGCTGGTTCTCCGACGGCCTGGTGGAGGTCACCGGGGACGGGATCGGCGAGGGCACGGAAGTGGTGGTCCCGGGATGAGCGTCCGCGAGGACGGGCGGGGGGCGCGGGACGTCCCCGCCGTCGAGTTCGCCGGGGTGGGCCGCTCCTACCCCGGCGGGGTGCGCGCCCTGGACGGGGTGGACCTGCGGGTGGAGCGCGGGGAGATGGCGGCGATCGTCGGCCCCTCGGGGTCGGGCAAGTCGACCGTGCTCAACCTGGTCGGCACCCTGGACGCGCCCACCGAGGGCACGGTCCGCGTGTTCGGCCACGACATCGGGGCGCTGGACGACGGGGCGCTGGCGGCGCTGCGCTCCCGCACCCTGGGGTTCGTGTTCCAGCGGTTCCACCTGGCCCCCAACGTGCGGGCGCTGGACAACGTCGCCGACGGCCTGCTGTACGCGGGCGTGCCCCTGCGGGCGCGCCGGGAGCGGGCGGCGGCGGCCCTGGAGCGGGTGGGGCTGGCCGACCGGGTCGGCCACCGGCCGCACGAGCTGTCCGGCGGGCAGCGCCAGCGGGTCGCGATCGCCCGCGCGGTGGTCGGCTCCCCGGAGCTGCTGCTGGCCGACGAGCCGACGGGCGCACTGGACACGGCCTCGGGGGCGGAGGTGATGGACCTGCTGCGCGGGCTGAACGCGGACGGCGTCACCGTCCTCGTCATCACCCACGACCGCGAGCTGGCGGCGCAGGCGCCCCGGCGGCTGGAGGTGCGGGACGGCCGGGTCGTCGCCGACTCCGCCGCGCCCCTCCCCGAGGGGGTCTCATGATCCGCGCCGCGCGCGGGCGCGGCTCCGGGCACGACCGGCCCCGGCCCGCACGGCTCTCCCCGCTCGACCACCTGCGCACCGGGGCGAGCGGGCTGCGCGCCCGGCCCGCCCGGGTGGTCCTCTCCGCCCTGGGGATCGCCATCGGCATCGCCGCGATGGTCGCGGTGGTGGGCATCTCCGCCTCGGGCCGGGCCGACCTGGAGGCCACCCTGGAGCGGCTGGGCACCGACCTCGTCACGGTGGCGCCGGGCACCACCTTCTTCGGCGGCGACGCGACCCTGCCGGAGGACGCGCGGGGCCGGATCGGCCGCATGCCCGAGGTGGACCGCACCTCGCAGGTGGAGCAGGTGGGCGGCGCCAAGGTGTACCGCAGCGACCTCGTCCCCGCGGGGGAGTCCGGCGGGATCTCCGTGCACGGCGTGGACGTGGACCTGCTGGACACGCTGCGCGCGCGGACGGCGCTGGGCTCGTGGTTCAACGGGGCGACGACGGACCACCCGGCGACGGTGCTGGGCGCCTCGGCCGCCGAGCGGCTGGGCGTCCACCGGATCACCCCGGACACGCTGGTGCTCATCGGCGGCGAGTACTTCTCCGTGGTGGGCGTGCTCGCCCCGGTGGAGCTGGCACCCGAGCTCGACAACGCCGCGCTGGTGGGCCAGGAGGTCGCGGAGCAGGTGCTGGGCGCCGACGGCGACCCGTCCACGATCTACGTGCGCACGGACCCGGAGCGGACCGCCCAGGTCCGGGACCTCATCGGCCGCAACGCCAACCCGGAGCGGCCCAACGAGGTCGAGGTGTCGCGGCCCTCGGACGCCCTGGCGGCCGGGCAGGCCGCCGACCGGACCCTCCAGGGCCTGCTGCTGGGACTGGGCGGGGTCGCCCTGCTCGTCGGCGGGGTCGGGGTGGCCAACACCATGGTCATCTCGGTGCTGGAGCGGCGCGGGGAGATCGGCCTGCGCCGGGCGCTGGGGGCGACCCGCGGGGCGATCCGCGTGCAGTTCCTGGTGGAGGCGATGGCGCTGTCGCTGCTGGGCGGGGTGTTCGGCGTGGCGCTGGGCGCGCTGGTCACGGGGGTGTTCGCCCTGCTGCGCGGCTGGCCGTTCGCCCTGCCCTGGTGGGCGGGGGCCGGCGCGGTGGCCGCGACGGTGGCGATCGGCGCGGTGGCCGGGCTGCTGCCCGCCCTGCGCGCCGCGGCCCAGCACCCCGTGGAGGCGCTGAGCGCGGACTGACCGCCGCCTCCGGGCCGGCGCGTCCCACCGGCCCCGGAGCCCCGGGACCCCGAGCGGGGGTCCCGGGGCTCCGGCCCGCCCGGTGACCGGGCAGGATGAAGAAAACCTCATGTGCGTTTCATCGGGTCTTCGCCCGGTCCGGGCATGCTCGGGGAGTATGAGACCACCATGGGTGTTGCCGTCGGCGGTGGCCGCCGTCGCGGCCGTGCTGCTCGCCGGGGCGGGCCTCGCCTGGAGCACGCAGTCCGGGGGCGCCGATCCGTCGCCCCCCGGCGAGGTCGTCGTGGGCGAGTCCCCCGGCGCCGTACCGGACCCGGAGGTGTCCGCCGGGGGTGAGGGCGTCGTGGCGCCGCCGCCGCCGGTGACCGACCGCCCGTCCGGCCGGCCCGGGGAGGAGGCTTCCGCGCCGCCCGCCGGGGAGACCCAGCCGCCCCCCGCTCCCACCGCCTGCACGGGCGGGGACGACGGGGACGACGACGATGACGACGACTGCGATGACGACGACGGGGACGACGATGACGACTGACGGACCCGAGTCCCCGACACAGGACCTGGGCACCGCGTCGCACGGGCGCCGCTCCCCGGGCGACACCTCTCTCTTCCCGACCATGGTGCTGCGCGACGCGGCCGCACGGCCCCACCCGCAGCGGCGGATCCTGCCCGCCCGGCTCCTCATCATGGCCTGGGTGGTCCTGCTGATGGCCCTCACCCTGGCCCTGGTCGTGCTCGTCACCTGGAGCGCGCTGAGCGGCGGGGTGGGCGACCGGGCCGACCGGGCGCTCACCCAGGAGATCGGCGAGTTCCAGGAGTTCGCCGGGACCGGGCGCGACCCGGAGACCGGCCAGGCGTTCACCGACGTGTCCTCGCTCATGGAGGTCCACCTGGAGCGGCAGTACCCCGACGGGGCCGAGATCCTGTTCGGCTGGGTCGACGGGACGGGCACCGGCGGCGGTGGCGGTGGCGCGCCCGGCGGCGGCTCCGCCGGGGACACCGGGCCGACCGAGGAGCCCGGCCGCATCCGCCAGGGCCAGGAGCCCCCCTTCGACGTGTCCGCCGACCCCGCCCTGGTGGCCGGGGTCCTCGACGACCCCGCGGGCCGCGGGGTCCTGGACACCCCGGCCGGCCCCATGGAGTGGTCCAAGATCCGCGTGCTCCCGCCGGACGGCGACGGGGCGACGGGCTGGTTCGTCACCGGTTACTTCACCGACCCCGACCAGGCCGCCGTCGCCGAGACCGTGCGGACGATCGCGCTGGTGAGCCTGGTGGGCCTGGTCGCCGCCGGTGCGGCCGCGTGGTGGGTGGCCGGGCGCATCCTCGCCCCGGTGCGGCTGGTGCGCCAGACCGCGGCGGAGATCACCGAGGAGGACCTGACCCGGCGCATCGAGGTGTCCGGGCGCGACGACATCGCCGCGCTGGCCCAGCAGTTCAACAGCATGCTGGACCGGCTGGAGGGCGCGTTCATCGAGCAGCGCAGGTTCGTCGACGACGCCGGGCACGAGCTGCGCACCCCCATCACCATCGTGCGCGGGCACCTGGAGCTGATGGGCGACGACCCGCGGGAGCGCCGCGAGGTGGTCCGCCTGGTCACCGACGAACTCGACCGCATGGGCCGCATCGTCGAGGACCTGCTGCTGCTCGCCAAGTCCCAGCAGCCCGACTTCGTGCGGCCCGAGCCCGTGTCCCTGGCCGAGCTGACCAGCGACATCGACGCCCACGTGCGCCGGCTCGGCGACCGCGACTGGAGGCTGGAGGCCGTGGCCGAGGGCGAGTGGCGGCTCGACGCGCAGCGCGTCACCCAGGCGGTGGTGCAGCTGGCCGCCAACGCGGTGCGCTACTCCGAGCCCGGGACCCAGGTCCGGATCGGATCGGTGGTCCAGGGCCCCGACGTGCTGTTCTGGGTCACCGACCAGGGCGCCGGGATCGCCGCCGAGGAGCAGGGGCGGATCTTCGGGCGCTTCTCCCGCGGCGGGGCCGCCCGCGCCGGCGGGGGCGGCGCCGGCCTCGGCCTGGCGATCGTCCGGGCCATCGCGGAGGCGCACCGCGGGCGGGTGGACCTGCGTTCGGAACCCGGCCGGGGGTCCACGTTCACCCTGGTCGTCCCCCGGGGAAGGGAGCAGATGTGAGCCGCATCCTCATCGTGGAGGACGAGGAGAGGATCGCCTCGTTCATCCGCAAGGGTCTGACCGCGGGCGGGTTCACCACGACCGTGGTGGGCACCGGCGCGGAGGCGGTGGACTACGCGGTCACCGGCGGGTTCGACCTCATGCTCCTGGACCTGGGCCTGCCCGACACCGACGGGTTCGACGTGCTGCGGCGGGTGCGCTCGCTGGGCGTGGAGATCCCGGTGGTGATCCTGACCGCGCGCGACGGGGTGCGGGACACGGTGACGGGGCTGGAGATCGGGGCGGACGACTACGTCACCAAGCCGTTCAGGTTCGAGGAGCTGCTGGCCCGGGTGCGGCTGCGGATGCGCCGCGAGCGGACGGGCGAGACGACCGTGCTCCAGGCCGGGGGCCTGGCGCTGGACCTGCGCACCCGCAGGGTGGCGGTGGACGGCGACACGGTGGACCTGACCGCGCGGGAGTTCGCGCTGCTGGAGCTGCTGATGCGGCACCCGGGCCAGGTGCTGAGCAGGCAGCAGATGCTCTCGCACGTGTGGGGCTACGACTACGACCCGGGGTCGAACGTGGTGGACGTGTTCGTGCGGGCGCTGCGGCGCAAGGTGGGGGCCGGGCGGATCGTCACGGTGCGGGGCATGGGGTACCGGCTGGCGGACTGAGGGACGCGCGGGCCGCCGGGGGCCGGGTGGGCGGGGGCCGTCCACCCGGCCCCCGGCACGCCGGGCGGACGGCGGGCGGCGGGGCGGTGGCCCCGGGATGAGGATTCCCTCATACGGCGCTCATGGCCGCCTCACCCGGGCCGCACACGATGGTCACCATGTTCTGGTTCGCGCTGGCGATCGACCTGATCGCGATCTCCCTGCTGTCGTACGTCCTCTACTTCCGCCGCCACGGCCGGCGGGACCTGCTGCTCGCCTACGTGGCGCTCAACACCGGCATCTTCGCCGTGGTGTCGATGATGACCGGGCAGGAGGTGGCGCTGGCGGTCGGGTTCGGCCTGTTCGGCGTGCTGTCGATCCTGCGGCTGCGCTCGGACCTCATCAGCCAGGGGGAGATCGGGTACTACTTCACGGCCATCGCCCTGGGGCTGATCAACGCGGTGGCGATCTCGGCGCCGTGGGTGCTGCTCGGGCTCAACGCGCTGCTGCTGACCGTGATGTACGTGGGCGACCACCCCCGGCTGCTGTCCCGGCACGAGCGGCGGATGCTCACCCTGGACGCGATCCACGAGGACCCGGTGGCGCTGCGGCAGGACCTGTCGGCGCGGCTGCGGGCGCAGGTCACCCGGGTGGACGTGATCGAGGTCGACTACGTGCGGGACCTGATGGTGGTGGACGTGCGGTTCCGCGTCCCGGCGCCGACCGCGCCGCCCGCCCGCAGCGGCACGGCGGCCCGGTGGGAGGGCCGGTGAGCACGGACGCGCCGCGGGACCCGGCCCTGGAGGCGCTGCCCGCGCTGTCCCTGGAGGAGATCAACGCGCGGGCCGCCCTGGTCACCCGGACCTGCCGCAAGTACCTGGTTCCGGAGGAGGCGGTGGCCGGGCTGTTCCCCCCGTCCCGGTTCGGGGTGCTCACCATCGGCGGGCGGACGTCCTTTCGGTACTCCTCGACCTACCTGGACACCCCGGACCTGCGGTGCTTCCGGGACCACCGGCAGGGGCGGCGGCTGCGGTACAAGGTGCGGGTGCGGACCTACGAGGACACCGGGACGCGGATGTTCGAGGTCAAGCTCAAGGGGGCGCGCGGGATCACCGACAAGGTGCGGGTGGAGCACGACGGCGCGCCCGACCGGCTCACCCCGGCCGCCCGGCGGTTCCTCGACGACAGCCTCGTCTCGTACGGCATCGAGCCGCCGGACGTGCTGGTCGCGAGCGCCGTCACCGACTACCGGCGGGCGACCGCGGTGGCGCTGTCCGGGGAGGAGCGGGTCACCGTGGACACGGACCTGGTGGGGCGGCGCGGCGGGTGGTCGATCGCCATGCGGCCGGGCACGGCGCTGCTGGAGGTCAAGACGCGCGGCGGGCTCACCGCGACGGAGCGGCGGCTGCACTCCCTGGGGTACCGCGAGGTGGCGTTCACCAAGTACGCGTCCACCCTGGCGGCGCTGGAGCCGGGGTTCCGGGGCAACAAGTGGCACCGGGCGATGGGCGACTGCCTGGACCACCCGGTGCTGGAGCGCAGCGCCGCCTGAGGGCCGCGAACGGGGGGGTCGGGGACCGATGTTTCACGTGAAACCCGGGACCCGATCCTTCGAAAATCGGACAGAAGCGCACGGACCGCAGCCGGCGGGGCCGTGAGCGGCGGCGGTCGGCCCGGCCGGGGCGCCGTCGGCGGGCGGCCCCCGGACCTGCGGACGGGCGGTGCCGTGCCCGGGCCGTTGCTGCGGAAGGGGGCCGCCGCCCCGTATCCGAAGCGGGGCGGTGGCCCGCGCCGACCGCCCCTTCCCGCTACAAGAGGGGAGGATCGACGCTCCGATCCTCCCCCTCCGCACGGTTCCGCGCCACCCCCGCCCGGTGCCCCGGTCCGGTTTACGGTCGCCCCTAATCCGTCGGCGACAGGTCCACCCGCCGCAGCAACTGCGCGTTGAGCGCCACGATGACCGTGGACAGGCTCATCAGCACCGCGCCCACCGCGGGAGCCGGCACGATCCCGACCGGTGCCAGCACACCCGCCGCCAGCGGCACCGCGAGCACGTTGTACCCGGCGGCCCAGGCCAGGTTCTGGAGCATCTTGCGGTAGCTCGCCCGCGACAGCCTGCGCACCGCCACGACGCCCCGCGGGTCGTCCGAGGCCAGCACCACGCCCGCCGACTCGATGGCCACGTCCGTACCCGCCCCGATGGCGATGCCGACATCGGCCCTGGCCAGTGCAGGGGCGTCGTTGACCCCGTCCCCGACCATGGCGACCGTGCGCCCGCGCTCCTGGAGGTCGCGCACCACCGCGTCCTTCTGGTCCGGGAGGACCTGTGCGAACACCTCGTCCAGCCCGAGGTCCGCGGCGACCGCGTCGGCCACGTTGCGGGCGTCGCCGGTGACCATCGCCACCGCGATCCCCTGCTCCCGGAGCCGCCGGACGGCCGCCCGGGACTCGGGCCGCACCTCGTCGGCCAGGGCCAGCGCCCCCGCGACCGCGTCCCCCGCGACCACGTGCAGCACCGTGGCGCCGCGCCCGCGCCAGGCCCGGGTGCGCTCCTCCAGCTCCGGGGGCTCGGCCAGCCCCAGGGACTCCAGCAGCGCGGGGCCGCCCACGTGCACGGTCTCCCCGTCCACCTCGGCCCGTACCCCGCGGCCGGTCAGCGACCGGAAGCCGGCGGCGGCGGGCACCCCGCCCGCCTCCCGCGCGGCGCGGACGACGGCCCTGGCCAGCGGGTGCTCGGAGTCGGCCTCGGCCGCCCCCGCCAGGGCCAGGACCCGGGCGGCGTCCCCGCCGGGAACGGCGGCGTGGTCGGTGAGGGCCGGGGCGCCCCGGGTCAGCGTGCCGGTCTTGTCGAACAGCACGGTGTCCACCAGGCGGGTGCGCTCCAGCGCCAGCCGGTCCTTGACGAGGATGCCGTTGCGCGCCGACAGCGCCGTGGAGATCGCGATGACCAGCGGGATCGCCAGCCCCAGCGCGTGGGGGCAGGCGATGACCAGCACCGTCACGGTGCGTTCGACGGCCTCGGTGGGCTCGCCCAGCACCGACCAGGCGGCGGCGGTGAGCACCGCGGCGGTCAGCGCGAACCAGAACAGCAGGCCCGCGGCGCGGTCGGCCAGGACCTGGGAGCGCGAGGTGGAGGCCTGCGCCTCGGCCACCAGCCGCCGGATGCCCGCCAGCGTGGTGTCCTCGCCGACGGCGTCCACCCGGACGCGGACGGCCGAGTCGGTGGCCACCGTCCCGGCGACCACGCGGTCGCCCTCGCCCCGGGTGACGGTGCGGGACTCCCCGGTGATCATGGACTCGTCCACGGCCGCCGCGCCCCGCACGACGGTGCCGTCGGCGGGCACCCTGCCGCCGGAGCGGACCAGCACGACGTCGCCGGCGCCCAGGTCGGAGACGGCCGCCTCCTCGGTCCCGCCGTCGCCGCCCACCCGCTCGGCGCGGTCCGGCAGCAGCGCGGCCAGCGCCTCCAGCGCGCCGGAGGCCTGGCCCAGGGCGCGCATCTCCAGCCAGTGGCCGAGCAGCATGACCACGACCAGCAGGACCAGCTCCCACCAGAAGTCGAGTGCCGCGCCGACCACGCCGAGGGTGGCGAGCAGGCTGGCGCCGAAGGCGACGGTGATGGCCATCGCGACCAGGGTCATCATCCCGGGCCTGCGGCCCCTCAGCTCGCCCGCGACCCCGGCCAGGAAGGGCCACCCGCCGTAGAGGTAGACCACGGTGCCCAGCACCGGCGGAATCCAGGCGAGGAGGTCGGGCACGTGGTAGCCCAGCCACCCGGAGACCATGTGGCTGGTGAAGACGACGGGGAGGCTGAGCAGCAGACTCCACCAGAAGCGTGTCCGGAACATGGCCGCGTGGTCACCGTGTCCGCCACCGTGACCGGAGTGGTCGGAGTGGCTGGAGTGGTCTCCGTGCCCTGAGTGACTGGAGCGGCCCCCGCCGTCGCCGTGTCCCCCGTGGGCCTCCCCACGTCCGTCGCCGTGACCGGCGCGGCCGGAGTGACTCCCCCGCCCGGGACGACCCCCGTGGGCCTCTTCGCGTGCACCGTCACCGCGCCCGGAGTGTCCGGCGTGGCCGGAGTGCTCAGAGCGGCTGGAGCGATCCCCGCCGTCGCCGTGCCCCCGGCCGGACTCCTCGCCTCCTCCGCCGCCGCGGGCCCGGCTCCCGTCGTCCGCCGGGACCCCGGGCGGAGCGGCGTGACCGTCGCGGTGCCGCCCGCCACCGGGGCGGCGGTCGTCGTGGTCGTGTTCGCTCATGTCCCTCTCCTTCCCTCCCGGAACATACCCCCAAGGGGTATCCCATGGGCGGATCAACGCGCCGTGCGGCCCCCACCCCTTCAAGGAACATACCCCCCTGGGGTATTCCCGCAAGGGGAGGAGATCCGGCTCGTCCGCACCGGACACGAAAAAAAAGGGGGCGCGGGCCCTGTCGGACCGCGCCCCCTGGAAGCCTCAGGAGGCCGCCGCCTCGTCGTCCTCCCGCCCGTACCAGGGCCACCACTCGACGGTGCGCCCGTGCGGGAACATCCGGTCCAGCCGGATCGTCAGCCGCAGCGCGAACCCGCCCGCGATCATCCCGGCCACCAGGTCCGAGAACCAGTGGAAGTGCAGGTAGATCGACACCGCGGACTGGAGCAGCGCGATCGCGACGATGGTGTACCCCAGCCGCCGGATGATGTGCGGGCGGGCCGCCCCGAAGCTGACGATCAGGTACAGCACCAGGCCGTAGATGAGGATCGCGTTGGACCCGTGCCCCGAGGGGAACGCCACGTTCCCCGCGCCCGCGAAGAAGTCCGGGTCGTAGTGCTTGGCGTGCCCGCGGTTGATCGCCAGCTTCATGATCGAGACCATCGACATGATGCCGACCACGCCCACCGCGCTCAGGACGATCGGTCGCCAGCTCCTGTGCCAGTAGGCCAGCTGGAGCGAGACCACCCCCAGCACCGGCAGGGCCACGTAACGGGAGGCCACGTTGTCGGGCCAGTGGATCAGCGGCTCGCGCAGCACCTCGAAGTAGGGCCGGTGGAACTCGTTGAGGAAGTTGTCCAGCGGGTGCAGCGGCCCGGCGGCGAGCATCGTCACCACGATGAGCGCGACGGCGAGGATGATCGCGATGCGGTCCGAGGCCAGACCCCACGCGATCTCGCTCACGCTGGGCCACTTGACCGCGCGGACCACGGGGAGCCCCGGGGTGAGCGGGGCGTCGCGCACGACGGGGATGGAGCCGCTGTAGGGCCCCGCCACCGGAGTGGTCCTCTTTTCCCTGTCGTGCGTCGTGGTCACGTGTCTCGCCCTCGGATGCCTGGTCCATGAAGAGTGCGTCATGTGCTCAGTGCTGTCTCACATGTTGTGGGCTCGCCTGTGGCACTGGCCGGGGGACGGGCTAGCCGCGGATTGCCGGAAACGGGATTCCCCGGATCCTCGGTGTCTACGGTCGGCGGGACTCCTGCCCCGCCCTTCCTTCGACGACCGAACCTTCGGGCCGGTTCACGGGGTTCCGTGAACGCCGCCCCCGGACAGGTCCGGTGTGCGAGGACCGCAGAGAGGTCGTCTGCGATTCGTCGTCTGCTCCTGCGGTGCCCCCGCACCGCCTCATGTACCGAGCGCGGTCCAAAGCGCTCTTGGTCGGTTCCTTACCGTCGCGTGCGTCACGTGCGCTCGGCGTGGTGTGAACATTGCCGACAGACGAGCCTACCTGGACACTTCCCCCCGTTGGTGGTCCCGGTGGCCAAGTGTGACGCTTCCACCTCGGACTTTGCCGCGAACCCGGATACTGGACGCGGGCGGTTCACCGCCGTGCGACACGTTCGTGAGCTTTCCGTTAGCGGTTCGAGTCCGCCCGGCGGGGCGGATGCGCGCGTGTGGCAATCTTCAAGGAGTTCCCAGTCGACGAGTGGAGCGGACGCGGTGCGCGCGGTCCGCGGAAGGAAAGGGCCCTGGATGGTCGACCTGCCGAGGTTGCCGGATGATCCCTCGAAGCTGGCGCGCGAGCCGCTGCGGGAGCAGATCCGGCAGGTCCTGGTCGAGGGCCTGCTGTCCGGCCGCTGGCAGCCGGGCGAGCGCATCGTCGAGCGCCGGATCGCCACGGAGCTGCGGGTCAGCCAGGCGCCGGTGCGCGAGGCGCTGCGCGAGCTGGAGACGCTGCGGCTGATCGAGACGGTCCCCAACAAGGGCGCCCGGGTGCGCGACTTCGGCGTCCGGGACATGGCCGAGATCTACCCGGTGCGCGCCGGACTGGAGCTGGTGGCCGCCGAACTGGCGGCCCCGCGGCTGCGCGCGGACCCGGCGCCGCTGGAGCGCGAGGTGGACCTGCTCAAGCGCGCGACCGCCGAGGGCGACGTGTCCGGGCAGATCAGGCACAGCGTGGAGTTCCACCGGGAGGTCGTGCGGGCCGCCGACAACAGCGTGCTGCTGCACACCTGGGAGTCGCTGGGGGTGGAGGTGTGGACGGCCCTGTCGGTGCGCTGGCTGAACATGGAGCTGCACGCCAAGGCCGCCGACCACGACCAGATCACCAAGGCGTTCCGCGAGGGGGACTCCCAGGTGGGGCGGATGCTGAGCGACCACGTGCTGAACTACGTCGAGGCCGCGCTGCGCTCGAACGAAAGCGTGCACTGACCTTCGGGAACGCGTCCCTCCCGCGTCCGACTCGGGGGTTTGCGCCCGATGACCTGCCCTCTCGCGCCAAGGTCCCGGTATCTACCGTAAAGTCTTATTGATCGATCATCGATCAGACCGTAGAGTGTGGCGCGACGCACGTCACAGTGAACATCGGCCCTTACGGGCATCCGGAATCGTTCATCCGGCCGGTGAACGAACCCGGGGACCCCTCGCGGCGCCCCTGCTCCGCCCATGCTTAGCGCGGAGGAGACCGGGAAGCATGCGATGAGGGGTCCGGTGACAACCGCATACGAGACCCCGCGAGTCTTCCGCGCCAGGGGGAGCACCGAGCCACGCTCCCCAGGACGCACCCCGACAGCCACAGGAGCGCCGCCGCCGTTGAGCCCGGTGGCGGCGCATGCCGGAGCCGCGCCCGACAGCGCGACCCCGGCGGGCCCCTCGCACCGCGGCCCACAGGCCGTGGCGCCGGGCCTCTCGTACGTAGAAAGGCACACCATGGCTGACACCACGGCCAAGCCGAAGGGCGCCGCCGCCCGGTCCTCCGGGACCCGCCGCCGCGCTCGCAAGAACACCTCCGCTGGCCTCGGCGACGAGAAGCCCGAGTCCCTTCTCGACTACTACCGCCGGATGCTCTTCATCCGCCGCTTCGAGGAGCGCACCGCCCAGGCCTACACGCAGGCCCGGATCGGCGGCTACTGTCACCTCAACCTGGGCGAGGAGGCCACCGTCGTCGGCCTGCTCGACGCGATGCGCCAGGACGACTACCTCTTCACGAACTACCGCGACCACGGGTACGCGATCGAGAAGGGCATGGACCCCAAGAGGGTCATGGCCGAGCTCTACGGGCGCTCCGACGGCGTCTCCAAGGGCTGGGGCGGGTCGATGCACATGTACGACACCGAGACCCGCATGCTCGGCGGCTACGGCATCGTCGGCGGGCAGCTCCCGCTGGCCACCGGCGCCGCGCTGGCGATCTCCTACCGCGGCGGCGACGAGGTCGTCGTCTGCCAGATGGGCGACGGCACCACCAACATCGGCGCCTGGCACGAGTCGCTCAACATCGCCAAGCTGTGGAACCTGCCCGTCGTCTTCGTGGTGATCAACAACTTCACCGGCATGGGCACCACCGTCGACATGTCCTCCGCCGAGCCCGAGCTGCACAAGCGCGGCTCCGCCTTCCGCATCGAGGGCGTGCGCGTGGACGGCCGCGACGTGCTCGCGGTCCGCGACACCGCGGCCGAGCTGGTCGAGCGGGCCCGCACGGAGCAGACCCCGTTCCTGCTGGAGGCGTGGAGCCACCGGCAGAAGGGCCACTCCGTCGTGGACCCCGCCAAGTACCGCACCGAGGAGCAGTGGGAGGAGGCCCGGGCCGACGAGAACGACCCGATCGCCCTCTTCGACGCGAAGCTGACCGAGGCCGGCGTCCTCACCGACGAGCTGCGCGAGGAGATCGCGGCGTCGGTCAAGGCCGAGGTCGCCGAGGCCGCGGACTTCGCCGAGAACAGCCCGCTGCCGGACGTGTCGACCCTCTTCGACTACACGTACGCCACCCCGGTCCCGAACGAGTCGCGGCGCATGCCGGCCGACCCGGTGTTCGCAGAGTAGAGAAGGACGACGACACATGTCTGTGATCACCTACCGCCAGGCGCTCCGCGACACGCTGCGCGCCGAGATGGTCCGCGACGAGAACGTCCTCGTCATGGGCGAGGAGATCGGCGTCTTCGAGGGGTCCTACAAAATCACCGAGGGCCTGCTCAAGGAGTTCGGCCCGCGCCGGGTCAAGGACACCCCCATCGCCGAGGAGGGGTTCGTCGGCGCCGCGATCGGCGCGGCCATGCTGGGCCTGCGCCCGGTCGTGGAGCTGATGACCATCAACTTCTCGCTCATCGCGATCGACCAGATCATCAACCACGCCGCCAAGATCTACGGCATGTTCGGCGGCCAGACCAGCGTGCCCATGGTCATCCGCACGCCGGGCGGCGGCGGCCAGCAGCTCGGCGCGACGCACTCGCAGAACATCGAGCTGTTCTACTCCTTCATCCCGGGCCTGAAGGTGCTCGCCCCGAGCACCCCCGCGGAGGCCTCCGCGATGCTGCGCGCGGCCATCCGCGACGACGACCCGGTGCTGTTCCTGGAGAACCTGGGCCTGTACAACTCCAAGGGCGAGGTCCCCGAGGACTACGCCCAGCCGGAGAACGACAACGTGGCGACCATCGGTCGCGCCGCCGTCACCCGCGAGGGCTCCGACATCACCCTCATCGGCTACTCCCGGATGGCCACGGTCGCCACCCGGGTCGCCGAGAAGCTCGCCGAGGAGGACATCAGCGTCGAGGTCGTCGACCTGCGCAGCCTCCGCCCCCTGGACCGCCAGACCTTCGTGGACTCGGTCAAGAAGACCGGCGCGGCCGTCGTCTGCGAGGACGACTGGCTCACCTACGGGATCGGCGCGGAGATCGCCGCGTCCATCCAGGAGGGCGCCTTCGACTACCTGGACGCCCCCGTGCGGCGGGTGGCCATGGCCGAGGTGCCGATGCCCTACGCCAAGCCTCTCGAAACCGCGGCCCTGCCGTCCATCGAGTCGATCAGCACCGCCATCAAGGAGACCCTGAGCGCCGTCGGCAAGCGGGTCGGGTAGAGGGAGTTCCAGTCCATGAGCGAG
This sequence comes from Nocardiopsis flavescens, assembly GCF_900141985.1. GTDB lineage: Bacteria > Actinomycetota > Actinomycetes > Streptosporangiales > Streptosporangiaceae > Nocardiopsis > Nocardiopsis flavescens. Next base: position 36,306 of record NZ_FQZK01000015.1, read on the forward strand.
ATCTACATGCCGCGCCTCTCCGACACCATGGAGGAAGGCGTGATCAGCACCTGGGTCAAGAAGGTGGGTGACAAGGTCGCCTCCGGCGACGTCCTGGTCGAGATCGAGACCGACAAGGCCGTCATGGAGTACGAGGCCTACGAGGACGGCTTCCTGGTGAAGCAGTCGGTGGCCGAGGGCGAGACGGTGCAGATCGGCGCCGTCATCGGCGTGATCGGCGACTCCCCGGACGCGGTCCCCGACGACTCCGGGGCCCCCGCGGCCGAGGAGAAGGCGCAGGAGGAGGCCCCCGCCCAGGAGAAGGCGGCGGCCGAGGAGCCCGCCGCCCCGGCGCAGGAGGAGGCCCCGGCCCCGGCCGCGGCGTCGTCCAATGAGGGCGAGCGCCCGCGCACCTCCCCGCTGGCCCGCCGCCTGGCCAAGGAGTACGGCCTGGACATCAACGGCATCAAGGGCTCCGGCCCGCGCGGCCGGATCGTCCGCGCCGACATCGAGGCCGCCGCCAAGGAGGGCACGGGCTCCGCTCCCGCCGCCCAGGCCCAGGCGTCCGCGGCCCAGTCCGCTCCGGCCGCCGCCCCGGCGTCGCAGGCCCCGTCGTTCGACGACGGCCGCGACTCCGAGGAGGTGCCGATCGGCAACATCCGCAAGGTGATCGCGCGGCGCCTGACCGAGAGCAAGCAGCAGGTCCCGCACTTCTACCTGCGCCGGACCATCGACGCCGAGGCGCTGAAGGCGTTCCGCGGGCAGATCAACGCGCAGCTGGCGAGCACGGGCGCGAAGATCAGCTTCAACGACCTCATCGTCAAGGCCAGCGCCACGGCGCTGAAGCTGCACCCGGCCGTCAACTCCTCGTGGGTGGACGGGAAGCTGCTCAAGCACGGGCGGATCAACGTCGGCGTGGCCGTCGCGGTCGACACCGGGCTGGTGGTGCCGGTGCTGCACGACACCGACAAGGCGACCCTGTCGGAGATCTCCGGCCGCACCCGCGACCTGGCGGGCAAGGCGCGCGACGGCAAGCTCAAGCCGCAGGAGATGAGCGGCGGCACGTTCAGCGTGTCCAACCTGGGCATGTTCGGCGTGGACAGCTTCTCCGCCGTGATCAACCCGCCGGAGGCGGCGATCCTGGCGGTCGGCGCGATGCGCCAGGAGGCCGTGGTGGTGGACGGCGAGGTCGCCGTGCGCAACCGGATCTCCCTGGAGCTGTCGGTGGACCACCGCGCGGTCGACGGCGCCGTGGGCGCCGCGTTCCTCAAGGACCTCGCGGAGATCCTGGAAGAGCCGATGCGGATCCTCCTGTAACAGCGCGGAGCACGCGAGCGCTGCGAGCGCGCACGCCCCGGCCGGGGGTCTCCCCGGCCGGGGCGTTCGTGTCGCCGGTACCGGCGGTGCTGTGGGTACTGAGGGTGCTGCGGGCGCGAGTGCTGTCCGTGTTGTCGGAGTCGACAGGATTCGTCCACAGGCTGTGGACAGAGCGCGCCGCCGCTACAGGAGCAGTCCGGCGGCGTGACCGATCACCACCCCGGCCGCCAGCACCGTCCCGTAGGCCAGCGCCGACCACCCGCGCCGGCGGCGCCTGCGGAGCGGGGCCCGGTGGCGACCGCGCGGCGGGGGCGGAGGGGGTTGCGCGGTGTCGGCTTCGTGCTTTCGGCGTTCCTCGGCCAGGCCCATCCACGCGGGGAGGACGCCGTGCTCGGTCCGGTAGGCGACCCTGGGGTTGCCCGCCAACTGGCGGAGAAGGCGCTGCTCACGGGTCATCCGTGCGGGGTTCGGGGCGGGGGCCGGGGCGAAGGCCCGGGTCCGGGTCCGGGAGAAGCGGTGGCCCCGGGGTGCGTCCAGCACCGACCGGACGTGCTCCTGGACGGCGGTCACCGCCCGTCGCCGTTCGGGGGGAGGGGGAACTCGGCCCAGACCGCCGTGCCCAGGCCGGAGCAGAACGGGAGGGGGACGATCGGGTAGGAGCCCCAGGCGCGGGCGAGCGCGGCGACCATCAGCAGGCCCCGGCCGCGTTCGGCGGTCAGCCACTCCTGCGGGGTGCGGTCGAGCGGGATCTCGGGCGAGGACTCGCGGGCCCCGTCGTCCACGACGGTCAGGCGGAGCACACCCGGTTCCGAGACGAAGAGCGCGCGCAGCACGCGGCCGTCCGGGTCGCCGGAGCGGGTGTGCTCGACGGCGTTGGCGGCGATCTCGCTCGCGCACAGGACGGCGGCCTCCACCAGGTCTTCGGGGAACCCGGCCAGGTCGGCGCGCAGGTCCGCGCGCACGGTGCCCGTGTGGGCGAGGTCGCCGGGGTAGATACGGGCCCGCCAGCGGGCAGGACTCACGTGCGGCACAATGGCCATGTCGACAACTTTCTTTATTGGTTGGTTTGCTTGTCGGCCTGCTCCGGGGGTGTTCTCAGCACCCGCCGGAGCTTTCTCGTGGTCAGCCCGAGTGCTGGGCGACCCGCTGCGCCGGGAGCGGGGTGAGGGCGGGGTCGCTCCCGTTCCCCCTGGTGATCGCCCGCTGTTCCGGCCCCGGCTTGAGCGATTCCGCGGTGGCACAGAAATTCGCTCCCACCCGCGAACACGGCACAGTGCTGGGCTCTACGGCACGGTTCGCCGGGCGAGCGGGAGCGGAGGTGCCGCTCCTCGTGGTGAGGGCACGTACGCCGCTCCCGCTCTGGTTCTCCGCCACGGACCCGCCCAGGCCTCCCCGGTGGAACAGGGGTGGTTTGCCGGTGCTCATGCCGTCGCGCGTTCGTCGGCCGGTTCGCCGTCTTCGAGGTCGTCCTCGGTGCACACGAGCGGCGGATACGGCTCGTCCACCCAGACCACCCGGCACGGGTAATGCGTCCTCCGCTCACAGATCGACATGACCTGAGACAACGACCGAAAGCTTCCTCGGAGCCTCATCTCCTGGGGGATGAGGCTGACGCCGCCGTCACTGAACTGGAGTCCCCAGGCGAGGACCACGGCGTCGGACTCCTCATAGTTCAGGACACAGACAGCGAACCTGCGGGGTGCCGCCTCACGGGACATCTCGTCGGTTTCGTGCTCCAGCTCCTCCGGGGAGAGGTGGAAGAGCGTGTGCACGGTCGCGGAGATTTGTTCGTTCGTCATGCCCATGAGCATCCATCGTGGCGCTGACCTGCGGGAAGAGTTTCGGGTTCTGAGCTTGGATCGTGGAACGCCGCCCGAAAAGCGAGGTTTTCAGGGAAACCCCTTGGAACTTCGGGGTTCGGCCCTGAACCTCGGAACCCCCTCCTGAACCACCGTGGAATGCAGCCCCCTGCGTTGGAAACGGACACGGCTTCGTGGAATCCCGCGCTCGACCGCAGAATCGGACATCCGCCGGTGTCGCAGGCCAGTTCGAAATGAACCTGTGGAAAAGCTGTGCGACGACCCGGGGTCGATTAACCTGGGCGTTAGTAGGTCGTGCGTGACCTGTATCCACGTGATCCGGCATCAGGTCGTGTACACCCCTCTCTCGGCCGCCCCTCTTTTCCACAGGAGAGCCCTGTGACCGATTTGCGTGTTATCCCGACCGCTCCCGACGACTCCGCGGACGGCGCCGCCGACACCGGCAAGCGCCCCGCACCCCTACTGCGTTACTACGGGTCTGAACTGCGGAGGTTCCGCGAGGCGGCGGGACTCACGCAGGAGGAGCTGGGGAAGCGGATCAACTGCTCCAAGAGCAAGGTGTCCATGGTGGAGACGGGACGCAGCTCACCTCTGGAGGCCACGAAGAAGGATCGGCTGAACTCGCCCTTCACCCGCCAGTGCGAGGAGGCGTTGAATACGGGAGGCGCCCTGACACGGATACTGCCGCTACTCGTAGATGTGGAGAAGGCCTATCCTGATTGGTTTCGACCTTTCCCTGGGCTTGAGTCCGAGGCTACAGAAATCTATAGTTTCGAACCTCAAGCCGTCCCAGGCCTCTTGCAGACGGAAGATTACGCCCGCGAACTGCTGCGTTCTTACTACCCTCCGATCTCTGACGCTGAGCTGGAGAGCCAGGTGCAGGCCAGAATGCACCGGCAAGAAGCACTGAAGCGTAAGATGCCACCGCTCAGCTGGTTCCTGCTGGATGAGGCTGTTCTACGAAGGCCGGTTGGAGGAGCGGAGTTATTTGCCGCCCAGCTGGATCATCTTCTGATTACTGGCGGTAACCGCTGGGTTCAGCTTCAGATCATCCCCTTCACTCGGGGTCCGCATGCTCTGATGAATGGGAGCATGGTGATCCTCCAGTTGCCCAAGGATAGGGTGTTATACGTTGAGGGGCAGGGGAGCGCACACATCACCGCGACGGAACCGGACGTCTACAAAGCCACCCTCACTTTCCATGCGGCCTGTGCGCAAGCGCTCTCCACAGAAGAGTCGTTGCAGTTGATCGCAGAAATCCGAGGAACACTATGCTGATGACGTCCTCCGTTGCTGGTCTGGCGTGGCGCAAGTCCACCTACAGCGGAAACCAAGGGGGCAACTGCGTAGAGGTGGCCGACACCCCCGACCTCCACGCGGTCCGCGACTCCAAGACCCCTGGTCAGGCACCCCTTGCCTTCGACCGCGCCGAGTGGCAGGCCTTCCTCCGCACCACCCGGGACGACCGGCTCTGACCAGCCCAGATACCTCCGCCCCGGCCGTTGGCCGGGGCATCACCGATGATCAGGCAAACGATCCCGTGGCGGCCGAGCAGGCCGTCACGATCACGGATCTGAAAACCGGGACTCGAAAGCGGCGAGGGCGGGGAACGCGGCGGTGTCGATGCTCCGTGTTCTTCACGCCCCACGAGTGGGAAAGCTTCCTGGACGGAGCCGAAAAAGGAGAGTTCCAGCGCTAGAAAGGCCCTTGTGTGGGAAACCTGACGTTCCGCAAGTCCAGCTACAGCGGTGGATCGAACAACTGCGTCGAGGTGGCGGAGTCAGCCGCAGGTGCCGCGATGCGCGACACCAAGCACAGAGACCTCGGCACACTCACCTTCCCCACCCGTGAATGGCGCGCCCTCCTCGGCGCATCCAAGCTCCAAGAGCCCTCATGACCCAATGGCGCAAGTCCACCTACAGCGCGACCGAGAGCCACTGCGTCGAGGTGGCCGACACCCCCGACCTCCACGCCGTCCGCGACTCCAAGACCCCCGGTCAGGCGCCCTTCGCCTTCGACCGCACCGAGTGGCAGGCCTTCCTCCGCACCACCCAGGGCGACCGGCGCTAACCACCCTGGTTACCTCCGCCTCGGCCGGCGGCGGGGGCATCACCGATGATCAGGCAGGTGATCCCGTGGCGGCCGAGCAGGCCGTCACGATCGCGGATCTGAAAACCGGGACTCGAAGGCGGCGAGGGTGGGGAACGCGGCGGTGTCGATGCTCCGTGTTGCCGCGTACTCCTCCGCGCTTCGGAGGAGAAGCGTCCGGCGGTAGTGCCACTTGCGGTACTTGGCGGCCGGAGCCCCGTCCTTCGGTCGCATACGCGCGAGGAAGAAGAAGCCCTTGGCCAGCAGAAAGTCCCCCGTGTGGAGACTCAAGGGCCCACCCGCGCACTCCCGGGCCACGGCGTCCAGTGCCTCGGTGTAGCGGGTCCTCTGCTCCGGGGTGAAGCCGTACCCGCGTCCCCCGCCCTTGAAGGCCGCGATGTCCAGCACGGGATAGACGTCGTAGCCCAGCGGGGCCGGCGCGTGGTGCTGCCAGTCGATGACGGCGTCCGGAAAGGCGTTGGGCAGCCCGTAGTCCAGATGGCCGTGGCACAGGGGCACCTGGGCAAGCCGGGCCACGGCGGTGTCGATGAGGGCCCGGATCTCCTCCGTGTCCAGGTCCGGGTTCTCCGCGAAGACCTCCTCGACGAACCCCGCCCGGTGGAACCAGGTCCTCTCCGGCGTTTCCGCGTCCTCGACCGGATGGGCGGCCTGCGCCCGCAGCAGCCGCGAGGAGACGGCCGCGGCTGCGTCGACCAGCGCGTCGTCCACCACGCCCCCACTGTCCTGTGCCTGCATCATCGCGAGGTCGTGGAGGCTGTGCGTACCCGCTTCGGGCTCGGTGAAGTGGTACCCCCTCCCGCTGGCCCCCACCTCGACCGGCCGGGGCACGGGAAACCCGAGACCGGCGAGCAGACACTGGTGCTCGCCCTCTCTCTCCACCTCAGGACCACCGGTCCGCTTGTAGAGCCGCTCGCCGGGCGAATACCAGACGGCTCCCCCGTCCGAGGCGGTCCTGGCCGTGATCAGCTCCCAGTCAGGCAACGGCGACGATCCTCACTTTCATGGCCGCATCCGGTCACGGTGAACGACTGTTCCGATCCGCAGAGTCATGGCACGATTCTTCTAGAATATTCTCGACTATGAGAGAGCAGGCGCTGATGCGGCTGACGTTCCTGGGCACCGATAGCGAGGACGGCCACTGCCCCACCCTCTACAAGACCGACCGCGACACCATCGTTGTCCAGGGCTACAAGGTCATCGACCCGGAAGCCATGGGGGACGTGCGGGACCTGGCAGAGAACGAGACCCTGGTCGAGGTCCCCAGGGAGCTTCTGCGGTTCGCCGACGAGGGCGAGTGACGCATGTCCAGGATCATCACAGATGACGAGTTCACGCAGCAGTTCAGGGACTTCGAGCACACGGCCTGGAAGCTGGAGGTTCGTGACCGCTACAACGTCAGCAAGGAGGCCCGGGACGTCCGGCGCTTTCTCAGCACCGGCGACCTCGGTCGTGACGCGGACTTCGCCCGGACTTCCAGATGGCACCGGAACGTCGCCAGCCGCAGCGCGGAGGGAAAGACCTGGCAGCGCGTCCGAGTGGTCTCCGAGCCCCTGAGCGACTACATCCGCTGGGAACACGCCGTCACTCGGTTCAACGTCGAGGCGGGGGAAGACATCCGGTGGCTGCCCAGGCACAACCCGGCCGTCCAGGAACTCCCGGACTTCGACTTCTGGCTGTTCGACGGTGCGTGGGGGTGCCTCCTGCACTTCGATGATGATGACGTCCCGTTCAAGTCCGAGCACGTCGACGACCCGGCCACGATCGCGCTCTACCGCAAGTGGCGTGACATCGCTTGGCAGCAGGCGATCCCGCACGGTGAGTATGACCCCGAGAGCAGTAAGCGGTTCAATATCTAGGTGACTTACAGCATTGAGCGGGCCCGGCAAGACCTGGGCAGACGGCTCCGCGAGATACGCCGGTCAGCAGGACTGACAGGCGTGCAACTCGCGGAGCTGTTGGCATGGAGCCAGTCGAAAATCTCCAAGATCGAGACCGGCCGCCAGAACCCCGAGTCGGCTGAGATCATGAAATGGACTCGCGCCTGCGGCAGGGAGGATGCGGCCACTGATCTCATCAACCGTTTGAATGAGCTGGAGTCGATGTGGGTTGCATGGAAAGACCAGCTACATCACGGCCACAGCGGAGTTCAGGCGCGCATCGCCCGCGAAGAGAAACAAGTCCGCGTCTTTCGCGGATACGAGCCCATGATCATTCCCGGACTTTTCCAGACGCCGGACTACGCGCATGCGGTATTGGAGGGCGCGAACCGGAAGAACAGGTCGACCTCCGACCTTGAGGCCGCCGTCCAGCAGCGGATCCACCGCCAGGACGTGCTCTACCGCCGTGACAAGAACTTCCGCTACATCATCGCCGAGGCCGCCCTGCACCACAGACGTGGCGACCGGGAGACCATGGCGGCGCAGATGGATCGGCTGATCACATTGAGCCGACTCTCCAACGTCTCCCTCGGGATCATCCCCTTCGACTCGTCTCCCCCTTATCTTCCGAACCACGGGTTCTGGATTCGGGATGAAAGTTCGGTCGTGGTCGAAACCATTTCTGCCGAACTCACCCTGAGCCACCCGATCGAGGTCGAGCAGTACCTCCATGTGTTCCAGATGGCTTCGTCAGGAGCCTGCTTCAATGATAAGGCGAGGGCTCTGATAGGACATGCCGTCAGGCAGGATGGAGTTTAAAAAAATATGATCCCGACCAAGGAAAACACCTAGGCTTATTCTCATTTATTCTCCCCACACCCGAACGCAAGTTCATCAAGCGAATAGATGAGAATTTTCGCACCCGGGCAGCGGCCTCTTCCATATCTTGTCCCCAGGTTCAGCGAAAGGGGATCTCATGGGAGATCGACGCGAGGACACCGCCGGGCTGGTGGCTCTGGGCACCGGTCGACGAACTGTTGCCGGACGCCGTCTCGGATCCTTCCTATGTGACCGGCGCTGGTACGGACCGGGAGCTGTCATGGACCGTCCAGGGATCTCAGGTACGGAGCTGGTTGCGCACCCGCTCCGATCAGTTGGTCGGGGAACTCCCGCCGAGCACACGTCACCTCTGCCGCAGCCGCCTGAGCCGTTCATTCCCCGTGCGGCCGACTGCGACAACTGCGGGGGAGGCGGGTGGATCTTCCCGGGCGGGGACGGGCAGGGGCCGTGGAAGGACAAAGAGCCCGTGCGGTGCCCGCTGTGCAAGGGGACCGGGAAGGTATGAGGAAGTGACCGACCTCGACCGGGCGCACGCCCTTCTGACGGAACGCCTGGACACCACCGACGAGATCCGGGCCGCCTTCTCGTCCCACCCCCGGCACGGGTACATCCCGGACGTGATCTGGCCCGATGCGGTCGGGGACGCACTCGACCGGGCCGAGGACCCCGAACGGTGGGCGGCCCGCGTCTACACGGACGACTACGTCACCACGCAGGCCGACGACGGCGGCACCGGACCCGTGAACATCCCCACGTCGTCCTCCTCCGCACCCCAGCTCATGGCGGACATGCTCCGGGCGGCGGAGATCGAACCCGGCATGCGGGTGCTGGAGATCGGCACGGGCACCGGGTGGAACGCCGCCATCCTCTCCACCCTCGTAGGCCCCACGGGGTCGGTGACCAGTGTGGAGATCGACCCCGGCGTGGCCGCGCACGCCCGGGAGCGCCTGGCGGGGACCGGCGTGAAGGTGGTCACCGGCACCGACCCGGGCGGCCCCGAGGTCTTCGACGCCCTCATCGCCACGTGCGCGGTCCAGCGGCTTCCCCTCGCCTGGGTGGAACGCGTCGGTGACGGCGCCCGGCTGGTGGTCCCCTGGGCGCCCTACCCCGAGGGCGGTCCCACCCCCGTCGCCGCGCTGCGCAGGACGGGGCCCGCCACCGCCGCCGGCCCGCTGGTCCGGGACGCCTCGTTCATGCGCGACCGCGGGCAGCGCGGTGCCCGACGGAGGTTCCCCGGCAACGGAGAGGAGGCCACCGATCGCACGACCTTCCCCGAAGGGTCACGGGACCTCCTCCGCAACGACCGGCTGACCCGTCTCGTCCTCACCTGTCCGGAGCTGTACATCGCCGTGGGAGGCCGCCCCTGGAAGGACGGGACCGCACCCGTCGTAGCGGTGGGAGAAGGCGGCGACTGGGCGCACATCCTGCCGGACGGCTCGGCCACCTGCAACGGGACCAGGGCACTGACCACCCTCACCGAGGCGTACACGACGCTGGACGACGCGGGTTGGCCCGGCCTGGACACGTTCACCCTCGAAGCGGACGCGGAAAGCGGCGCCCACACCCTCCGCTCCCGCCTGGGCACGTGGGAACACCCGGCGTCCTGCGGCGCAGACCCCGCATGACGGGTCCGGCGGACGCCGGACCCGCGGCCCGTCCCCGCCCATGCACTGCCCCGGGGACCACTGCCCGAGGGCCCGGGCATCGTCTCTCCCCCGGTCTCCTCCCCCACCGACGGGGCCGAACAGCTCGACCGCGAGAACGGGCGTCCCGCCTACCACCTCTGCCACCACGGCCTCGGTGTGGTGGGGAGTCCCTGACGCCCGAAGGGGTAGGGGACGCCGCATGACCCTCATCCTGCACATGACCGAGCTGGAGCGCTGGAAGGCCGACGGCGACGTCGAAGCCGACTCCCTGGCGAGCCAAGGCTTCGTGCACGCCTCTCCCGACGAGAAGACCCTGCTGGCGGTCGCCAACGCGTTCTACGCCGCGGCGGCCGAACCCCTGGTCGCGCTGGTCGTGGACACCGCTGCCCTGGACTCCCGGGGGATCGGGACCCGCTGGGAGGCGGCCGACCCGGCACCGCCGCCCGGGGCCGACCCGGACGTGCTCTTCCCGCACGTGTACGGCGCGATCCCGCGGGACGCGGTGGTGGCGGTCCGCCACCTGCGCCGCGATCCCGGCGGCCGGTTCACCGCGGTCCAGGAGCGGTCGGCGACCGCCGAGGCCCTGGACCTGCTGCCCCACCCCGAGGGCGGGTGGTACCGGCAGACCTGGAGGTCGCGGGTGGAGGTCCGCCCCGAGGGCTACCCCGGCCCGCGGCCCAGCGCCACCGGCATCCACTTCCTGCTGTGCCCGGGCGAGGAGTCGCGCTGGCACCGGGTGCGCTCGGACGAGGTGTGGGTGTTCCAGCGCGGCGGCCCGCTGCGCCTGGAGTTCGGCGGCACCGGGCCCGCACCGGTGCCGGAGGGCGGCGAGACCCTGGGCTCCGGCCTGGAGGCGGGGGAGTCCCTCCAGGTGCAGGTGCCCGCGGGCACCTGGCGGTCGGCGCACCCCGCGACCGCGGAAGAGGTCCTGGTGGGCTGCTTCGTGTCCCCGGGCTTCGACTTCGCGGACTTCGAGGCGGTCTGAGGCCGGCGTGATCCGGGGATCCCCCAAGACCGCGCCGTCCGGGGTCCCGGGCCGGGCAGGGGCCGGAGGCCTCCCCGGGGCCCGGCGGCGCCGGACCCCGGGGCCCCGGCAGCGGGGGTGGCCGGACCGTCCCCCTGGCCTCGGAGGGCACGCCGCGGGCCGCACGGCGCGCGGCCGTGGCCCGGGTCGGCCCGCGTCCGGCACGACGGCGCCCTTCGCACCGGGGCCGCCCACGGCGGCGGTGCGCCCGGCGGCCCCGGGCGCGGTGCACGGGTGGCCGGCCGCGCTGCTCGGGCGCGACCGCCGTGAGAAGAGGTGAGGTGACGATCGGAGACGGGGCGGGGGCGTCGGGCGCCGGACGGTCAGAAGCGGCCGGACGCCTGCTGGGACCCCGTGGAGTAGTGACCGTCGCCGAAGTCGTGCTCCCCGCCGGGGCGGGGGATCGGCCCGCTGTCGCGGATGTCGCTGTGCTGTCCGACGCTGGGCGGGCTGGTGTGCCGCACCTTGCCCTTGTCGATCCCCAGGATCCGGTTCAGGTAGCCCTTCTTGCCGACCACGAACCAGGTGATCGCCCCGAACAGCGGGAACCAGAGGATGAAGAGGATCCACAGGAGCTTGCCCCCCGCGGTGGTGTTGTCGTTGACGAGCGCCGAGATGACGGCGGCGACCAGCAGCACCGCGAGCGCCAGGGCGACGGCGATGACGACGATGCCCGTGATGCCGGCCAGCCAGCCGAACGCCGTCCCTGCGGGGTCCGACGTCGTGTTCGCGAGTGCCACGCGGTCGGTGAGGTGCTCGATCATGTCTCCCCCAAGCATGCTGTGAGCGTGTCAACACGTAGAGTAATCATCATGGCGGCATACTCACCCCCATTTCGCTGTTTTCGGGCGTTTCCCTGGTGCCGACTCGGTGGGCTACTCATCGGTACCGCCCCCCACCAGCGCTTTCCGCTGCTTTACTGAGAAGCATGGGCTCTCCTCCCCTCGAAGCGATCCCGCTCCGTCACCCTCTCCCGACGGTCGGAGGCGGTCCGCGGGGCTCCGGGGCCGTGCGGCCGTGACCAGGAAACCCCGTTACGTCTGGCTGGCCGACCAACTCCGCGCCCCCATCCTGCGCGGCGAGATGCCCCCGGGGACCCGGCTGCCCTCGCGCACCCGCCTCGCCCGGAGCTACCGGGTGAGCGAGCAGATCTCCCGCACCGCCCTGCGGCTCCTGGTCACCGAGGGCCTGGTGGAGGCCCGCCCCGGCTCCGGCTACTACGTGCGCGACACCCCCGACGTCTTCCGGATCTGCCGCACCGACTCCACCTCGGGCTCCGGGCTGGGCCGCCTCGCCCGCGAACCCCTGGGCACCGAGCAGGAGCCGGGGGAGACCCCGGTCGTCGAGCGCCTGGGGCTGCGGGAGGAGGAGCCGGTGTACCGCACCACCTCCCGCGGGCTGTCGGCGGGCCGCCCCATCACCCTGCACCGGTCCTGGGAGCCCGCCGCCCTCACCGTCGGAACGCTGCGCACCCCCTTCGACGCCGCCTCGGACGCGGGCCTGCTCGAACGCCTGGGCGCCGCCGGGTACCCCGTCGACCGGGTCGTGGAGGAGGTCGGGGTGCGGGTGCTGCGCGAGTCCGAGGCCGTCCTGCTCGACTCCGCCGCGGGCATCCCCGTGCTGGTCGTGGAGCGCACCCACTACAGCGGCAACCGCCCCGTGGAGACGTCCGACCTCATCGGCACCGCCGACCAGTGTCGACTCCTCTACAAACTGACACTGGCCCGGCCGCGTCCGCGCGGGCGCCCCTGACCCCGGGCACCCCGGCCCCGCGTACGCGAAGGGGGCGGTCGCCGCGGCGACCGCCCCCACCGGAGCCCTACCGGGTCAGGAGGTGAACTCCCGGGCCACGACCTCCGCAATCTGCGCGGTGTTGAGCGCCGCGCCCTTGCGCAGGTTGTCCCCGCACAGGAACAGGTCGAGCGAGGTCGGGTCGTCCAGGGACTGCCGGATGCGGCCCACCCAGGTCGGGTCGGTGCCCACCACGTCGGCCGGGGTCGGGAACTCGCCCTTGGCCGGGTCGTCCAGGACGGTCACGCCGTCGGCCTTGCCCAGCAGCTCGCGGGCGGCGTCGGCGGTCACCTCCTCCGCGAAGGTGGCGTGCACGGTCAGCGCGTGGGTGGTGATCACCGGGACGCGCACGCAGGTCGCCGCGACGCGCAGGTCGGGCAGGCCCAGGATCTTGCGGGACTCGTTGCGGACCTTCAGCTCCTCGGAGGACCAGCCGTCGTCCTTGAGCGAGCCCGCCCACGGCACGACGTTGTAGGCCAGCGGCGCCGGGAACGGGCCCAGCTCGCCCACGGCGGCGCGGACGTCGCCGGCCTTCTCGCCCAGGGTGCGGTCGGCGGCGACGGCGGCCATCTGGTCGCGCAGGACGTCGATGCCCTCCTGGCCCGCGCCCGAGGCGGCCTGGTAGGAGGAGACGACCAGGTCGGTGACGCCGTAGGTGCGGTGCAGCGCACCGATGGCCACGATCATCGACAGGGTGGTGCAGTTGGGGTTGCTGATGATGCCGCGCGGCCGGTTCCGGACCTGGTCGGCGTTGACCTCGGGCACCACGAGCGGGACGTCCGGGTCCATGCGGAAGGCGCCGGAGTTGTCGACGGCGACCGCGCCGCGGGCGGCCGCGATCGGCGCCCACTCCTTGGAGACCTCGTCGGGCACGTCGAACATGGCGACGTCGACGCCGTCGAAGACCTCCGGGGCCAGGGCCTGGACCACGACGTCCTCGCCGCGCACCCGCAGCACCTTGCCCGCGCTGCGCGGGGAGGCGATGAGGCGGATCTCGCCCCACACGTTCTCGCGGCGGGTCAGGATGTCGAGCATGACGGTGCCGACGGCGCCGGTCGCGCCGACGACGGCAAGGGTGGGAAGACGGTTGCTCATCGGCCGGTACCTCCGTAGACGACGGCCTCGACCTGCTGTGCGTCGAGCTGGAACTCGGTGTGCGCGGCCTGGACGGCCACGTCGATCTGGTCCTCCGTGACGATGACGGAGATGCGGATCTCCGAGGTGGAGATCATCTCGATGTTGGTGCCCGACCCCGCGATGGCGTCGAAGAAGCGGGCCGTGACCCCCGGGTAGGAGCGCATGCCCGCGCCGACCAGGGAGACCTTGCCGATCTTGTCGTCGTAGCGCAGCGACTCGAAGCCGACCTTCTCCTGCACCTTCTTCAGCGCGGACAGGGCCTGCTTGCCGAAGTCCTTGGGCACCGTGAAGGAGATGTCGGTGCGGGACGTCGAGACCGCCGACACGTTCTGGACGATCATGTCGATGTTGATCTCGGCGTCGGCGAGGGCCTTGAAGATCGTGGCCGCCTCACCGACCTTGTCGGGCACCCCGACGACGGTGACCTTGGCTTCGCTCCGGTCGTGGGAGACCCCGGAGATGATCGGCTGTTCCATGCCTTCGCTTTCCTCGACTTCCGAAACGATCCAGGTCCCGGGCTTCTGGCTGAACGACGAGCGGACGTGCAGGGGGATGTTGTACCGGCGCGCGTACTCCACGCAGCGCAGGTGCAGGATCTTGGTACCGCTGGCGGCCATCTCCAGCATCTCCTCGTAGGAGACCTGGGGGATGCGCCGGGCGGTGGGGACGATGCGCGGATCGGCGGTGAACACGCCGTCCACGTCGGAGTAGATCTCGCAGGCGTCCGCCTCCAGGGCGGCGGCCAGGGCGACGGCGGTGGTGTCCGAGCCGCCGCGCCCCAGGGTGGTGATGTCCTTGCTGTCCTGGGAGACGCCCTGGAAGCCGGCGACGATGCAGATCGCGCCCTCGTCCACGGCCTCCCGGATGCGGCCGGGGGTGACATCGATGATCTTGGCGTTGCCGTGCAGGGACGTGGTGATCACGCCCGCCTGAGAGCCGGTGAACGAGCGCGCCTCGAAGCCCAGGTTGGCGATGGCCATGGCGACCAGCGACATGGACATGCGCTCGCCCGCGGTGAGCAGCATGTCGAGTTCGCGCGCCGGGGGCATCGGGGAGACCTGCTCCGCGAGGTCGATCAGCTCGTCGGTGGTGTCGCCCATGGCCGAGACCACGACGACGACGTCATACCCCGCTTTTTTCTGAGCGACGATCCGCTGGGCTACTCGCTTGATGGCTTCCGCGTCGGCCACGGAAGACCCACCGTACTTCTGCACGATCAAGGCCACGGTCGATGCTCCTGAGGAGTTGGGTTCACAGAGGATTGCAATGGAGTGTAACCGGCGGCACCGCCGTCACCCCGTCCCACCTGGGACGGGACGGTTCGGGGCGTACCGGCGCACCGGGCACGGGTTACCCGGTGAACGGGAGAGTACTCATATTTCGGGCCGGTTACGGCGAAATGTGAGCTAGAACTCCAGGCTGCGGCGCCCCTCGAAGGCGCGTCCCAGAGTGACCTCGTCGGCGTATTCGAGATCGCCGCCGACGGGAAGGCCGCTGGCCAACCGGGTCACTTTGAGACCCATGGGTTTGACCAGGCGGGCGAGGTAGGTGGCCGTGGCCTCCCCCTCGAGGTTGGGGTCGGTCGCCAGGATCAGCTCGGTGACCTCGCCGTCGGCGAGGCGTTTCATGAGCTCCTTGACCCGCAGGTCGTCCGGGCCCACGCCCTCGATCGGGCTGATGGCCCCGCCCAGGACGTGGTAGCGGCCGCGGAACTCGCGGGTGCGCTCGACGGCGACGACGTCCTTGGACTCCTCGACCACGCAGATGACGGCGGGGTCGCGACGGGTGTCACGGCAGATCCGGCACTGCTCCTCTTCCGCGACGTTGCCGCAGACGGAGCAGAAGCGGACCTTCTCCTTGACCTCGACCAGAGCGCCGACCAGGCGCTTGACGTCCGCGTGCTCCGCGGACAGCAGGTGGAAGGCGATGCGCTGCGCGCTTTTCGGACCGACGCCGGGCAGACGCCCGAGCTCGTCGATCAGATTCTGCACCGCGCCTTCGTACATCGCCTGCCCATTCGGTCGGACCGTCGTGTCGCGGGGCGGTCCGTCACCCCGTACCACCACCGTATAGGGAACGGCGACCTTCCGCGTACGCGCGGGACCGCCGCCGCGGCGGCACGCCGGGGCGGGGCGCCCGCACGGCCCCTCCCGGGCCGGCCGGGAGGGGCCGCGGGTCCCGGGGGGCGGGGCCGTCCGCACCGGCGGGCGCGGGGCGCCGGGCCGGGCGGCGGCGCCCGCCGGGCGTCCCCTAGAAGCCGGGAAGGCCGGGCATGCCGCCGCCCAGGCCCTGGGTGAGCGGGCCCATCTTCTCCTGCTGGAGCCGCTCCACCTGCGCCTCGGCGTCGCGGATGGCCGCCAGGACCAGGTCCGCGATGGTCTCGGCGGTGTCCGCCGCGTCGTCGGTGTCCACGGCCGCGGGGGCGATGGTGATGTCCTCGACCTGTCCGCGCCCGCTCAGCTTGACCTTGACCAGGCCGCCGCCGGAGGTGCCCTCCACCTCGGCGCTCTCCAGGGCCTCCTGGGCCTCCACGAGCTGCTGCTGCATCTGCTGGGCCTGCTGGAGCAGGGCCTGCATGTCCATTCCGCCAGGGTTCACGGCCGTCTCCTCGTCGCACCCGCGGTGCCGGGTCTCGATGTCATGTCCGTATGCCTGTGAGAGTAACCGGTCCCGGAGAGCTGGTCGGGCCCGCGGCCGCACGGGCCGCGACGGCCTCGCCGATGACCGAGTCCAGGGCGGCGCGGCTCTTCTCCAGGGAGCCGATGGCGGCCTCGATGCGCTCGCGCTCCGCCAGGAACATGTCGAGCAGGTCGGGGGCGGGGCCCCCGCTCTCATTGGCGTACATGCACGGCATGATGCGGCGGACCGTGTCGCTGTTGAGCCCCGCCGCGTACAGGCAGCGGACGCGCTCGACCCGCTCGACAGCGTCCTCGGCGTACTCCCGGTGCCCGCCCGGGGAGCGGGTGGCGGCCAGCAGGCCCTGCTCCTCGTAGTAGCGCAGGGAGCGGGGGCTGGCTCCGCTGCGCCTGGCCAGTTCGCCGATCCTCACCGCGTCCTCCCCATGAGCTGCGTCACAAACCCTTGAATCTCACATCCGTGTCAGATTCTACGCTCACGGCATGGAGACGACGAAGGCGCGGGCCACCGCGCGCACCGCACCGACCGACCACCCGCTTCTCACCCCCTACGACCTGTCCGGAACCCCCCTGGCCAACCGCGTGGTCATGGCCCCCATGACGCGGCTGCGCGCGGACCTGGACGGGGCGGCCACCCCGCTGATGGCCGAGTACTACGGCCAGCGCGCCGGGGCCGGGCTCATCGTCTCGGAGGGGATCGCCCCGGACCCCGGCGGGCGCATCCACCCCCTCCAGCCGGGGCTGGACACCCCCGGGCAGATCGAGGCGTGGCGACCGGTGACCGGGGCCGTGCACGCCGCGGGAGGGCGGATCTTCGCCCAGCTCATGCACGGCGGGCGCAACGGCCACCCCGCCAACCTCCCCGGCGGCGGGTCCCCCGTCGCCCCGTCGGCCGTGGCCGCCCCCGGCCGGGTGCACACCCTGGACGGCAAGGCCGACCCGGTGGTCCCGCGGGCGCTGTCCGCACGGGAGGCGCGGGCCCTGGCGGAGGGCCACGCGGAGGCGGCCCGCCGGGCGCTGCGCGCCGGGTTCGACGGGGTCGAGATCCACGGGGCGAACAGCTACCTCGTGCACCAGTTCCTGGCCGACGGCACCAACCTGCGCACCGACCGGTACGGCGGCCCGGTCGCGGGGCGCATCCGGTTCGCGGTGGAGGCGGTCGAGGCGGCGGCCGACGCGATCGGGGCCCACCGGGTGGGGCTGCGCGTCTCCCCCGGCAACCGGGAGGGCGGGATGGCGGAGCGCGACCCCGCACCGGTGTACCGGGCGCTACTGGCGGCCCTGGCCCCGCTGGGCCTGGCCTACCTGCACGTCACCGACGACCCGCGGTACCCGGCGCTGGACGACCTGCGGCCCCGGTGGGCGGGCACCCTGGCGGGCAACACCGGGGAGCACGTCGAGACCACGCGGGAGAGCGCCACCGCGCTCGTCGCGTCGGGCCGGGCGGACCTGGTGTCGGTGGGGCGGCCCTACATCTTCAACCCCGACGTGGTGGAGCGCCTCGCCGCCGGGGTGGCATGGGCGCCGATTCGGGGAAAGGACTACCACTACGGCAGCGGACCGCACGGATACGTGGACCTTCCCCGGCACGATGCGGTCGCAACTCTCCGAACGTCCGTTTCCACCAGAGAAAACGCCGAAGAGTAGCGATAAAATCACTGCCGGTTCACATCGTGCCTCTCAGGGCGCGGACCGTACCGGCGGTGTGCGCGCACCGCCGGCCACAGCAACAGGCACGGGGGTCGAGGACGTGTTGACCGCACGAGAGCGCCACTCGGCGCTGATCGAGGCGATGATCGCGGACGGGACCCTGGTCGACGCCTCGCTCATCGAGACGTTCCGATCGGTGCCCAGGCACCGGTTCATACCCGAGACCGGGGCACTGACCGCGCACGGGACCGCGCTCAACGCGGCCAGCGATCCCGATCTGTGGCTGTCCGCGGTCTACGCGGACAACGCCATCGTCACCCGGGTCGACGAGCCCGGCGTGCTCACCCCCCGGGAGGACGCCGGGGAGGAGGGGCACGCCCTCCGGGACCGGCCGGACCCGGAGGGCGGGGTGCCCGTGCAGCGGCGGCCGTCCTCCGGCAGGGCGACCTCCTCCAGCGCCGCTCCCACCGTCCTGGCCCGGATGCTGGAGCTGGCCGACCTGGCCCGCGGGCAGAAGGCGCTGGAGGTCGGCACCGGCACCGGCTGGAACACGGCGCTGCTGGCGCACCGGCTGGGGGACGCCGCGGTGGTGTCCGTGGAGATCGACGAGCGCCTGGCGCGGACCGCCCGGGAGACCCTGCGCGCCGAGGGCCGCGCCCCGGTGGTGCGCGTCGGCGACGGCTACGGGGGGCTCCCCGCGGAGGCGCCCTACGACCGGATCGTCTCGTCCTGCGGGGTGCGGCGCGTCCCGCCCGCCTGGATCGACCAGCTCGCGCCCGGCGGGGTCGCCGTGTTCCCCTGGGGGCTGCTGGAGGGCGCCGGGGTGCTCGCCCGCATGGTGTGCCCCGGCGACGGGACCGCCCGGGCGGACTTCCACGGCGGCGTGGGGTTCGTGCCCCTGCGCACTCCCGGCCCGCGGCTGCCGCCGGTGCGCGACGCCGGTCAGCAGCCGGACGAGTACCGGCTCACCCAGACGGACCCGGTGTCGCCGCTGATGGCGTTCCCGTCGGCGTTCGCGCTGTCGGTGACGGTCCCCGACTGGCGCCTGCGCCGCCGGTGGATCGGGACCGGGTCCGGGGTGTGGGTGTGCGACCGCGTCGGGGAGTCGTG
Source organism: Nocardiopsis flavescens (assembly GCF_900141985.1). Classification (GTDB taxonomy): domain Bacteria; phylum Actinomycetota; class Actinomycetes; order Streptosporangiales; family Streptosporangiaceae; genus Nocardiopsis; species Nocardiopsis flavescens. Next base: position 55,242 of record NZ_FQZK01000015.1, read on the forward strand.
GGTGCGCGTCTACCCCTACGGCACCTCGTGGATGATCGAGCAGGGCGGGCCGCGCAGCATCTGGGACGAGCTGGAGGAGGCCCTGGAGGAGTGGCGCCGCCTGGGCTCGCCCGCGCCCGACAGGTTCGGGCTGTCGGTGGACCGGGACGGGGCGCACCGGGTGTGGCTGGACTCGCCCGCCCACCCCGGATGGCCGGTCTGACCGGGGTGGGCCCGCGGCGGCCCCGGTGAACGCCGGTGCCCCCGGACCGGGGGCGGTCCGGGGGCACCGGGTGCGCTGCGCGCCGGTACGGCGGTCCGCTACTCGGCGGCGCCGGAGCCCTCGGCGTTCTTGACCTCACCGGGCTCGTCGGCCTGGGTGCGCTCCTTGATCTTGCGCAGCAGGTCCTCCTTGCGGCGCTGGGCGTCGGCGCTGGGACCGCTGGGGCCGCCCCGGCCGCCCTTGGCGGTGGAACGGGAGACGCCCCGCCCGCCGCCCTGGCCGAGGAGATTGTCGTTGTTGCGGGCCATGGGACCTCCCCCTGGGCGAGTCCGGGCTCGCCCTGTACTGTTCCGGTCTCCAGAAGGTTACCTTCAGCAAGACGATACGTCTCGTCATTTTATGGGGTTACCGTGGGAGGTATGGCACAGACCAGCACCCCGGAGGAACCGGCGCGGCCCGCACCGAACCCCCGCCGCCGCAGCGAGCGGGCCCGCAGGGCCATTCTCGCGGCAGCGGGCGAACTGCTGGGCGAGGTCGGCTACGCCCGGCTGACCATGGAGGCGATCGCCTCCCGGGCCCGGGTCGGCAAGCAGACCATCTACCGCTGGTGGCCCACCAAGGCCGCCGTGGTGTTCGACGTGTTCACCGAGATGACCGGCGGGGCCGCGGGCGACCCGCTGCCGGACACCGGGGACCTGGACGCGGACCTGCGCACGGTCCTGCACGCGATCGTCGAAGAGTACGCCGACCCGCTCATGGACCGCATCAACCGGGTGTTCATCGCCGAGGTGCAGACCGATCCGGAACTGGCCGAGAACGTGATGGAGCTGCTGCTGCGCCCCAACCTGCGCGCGTTCCGGGACCGGCTGCTCTCGGCCCGCGAGGCGGGGCTGATCGACGCCGGGACCGACCCCGACCTGGCGGTGGACCTGCTGCTGGCACCGGTGCAGCAGCGGTGGCTCATGCGCAGCGGGGAGCTGACGCACGCGTACGTGGACGCCCTGGTCGACACCGTGATGCGGGCCCTGCGTCCGCGGGGCTGAACCGCGGGCGGCCGGGCCGGCCCCGGTCACAGGGACGCGTCGGGGGCCTCGTGCGTGATCTCCTCGATGACCTTGCCGCCCAGCTCCGTCTCGATGAGCGCGGAACCCGCGCCGGGGGGCGCGGCGGGCGCCGCGGAGCCCGCACCGCGCGCACCGGCCGGCGCGGCGGGTGCCGCGGCCGGGGCCGGGGCCCGCTCGGGGGCGGGGGGCGCGGCGGGGCGGGCGGCCCCGCGGATCGGCTCGGGCCCGCCGAAGTCCTCCGGCGGCGGCGCCCCCGCGGCGTCCTCGTACGGGTCCGGCGGCGGCTCCTGGAGCCCGGTGGCGATCCGGTCCGGCGGCGGCCCGGCCGGGGCCGCGGGGGGCTGCGGCTGCTCCTGCCGGGGCTGCTGCGCCGGGGCCGCCGGGGCCTCCTGTGCGGCGGGCCGCGGGGCGTCCCAGCCCGCGGGCTCGGCGCGCCGGGCGGGCGCGGGGGCGGGGGCCGCGCCGCCTCCCCCGGACACCGCGGTCACCCGCACCTCCAGGCCCAGCACCTGCTGGACGGCGGAGGCCACCACCTGGTCGCTGCCGCTGTTACCGAAGCCCCTGGCCTCGTTGGGCCGGGAGAAGCCGAGGACGACCGCGTTGCCCTCCATGCCGACCGGTCGGACGTCGCTGCCGGTCAGCACCATCCACGTGAAGCGGCGCAGGCCCTTGACCGTGTCCAGGATCTGCGGCCAGGCGCCCTGGATCCGGCCCAGGTCGGCCGAACCGCCGCCGCCCTGCGCGGCGGGGGCCGAGGCGGGCGCGGGCGCGGCCGGGGCCGGCTCGCGCCGGGCCGGGGCGGCGTCCCAGCCGTCGGGCTCGGCGGCCCGCGGCTGCTCCTGGCGCGGCCGGTCGGGCCGGCCCGGAGGCTGCTGCGCGGGCTGTTGCGGCGCGGACTCGCGCTGCGGGGCCGCGGACGCCTCGGGCTCGGGAGCGGGTGCGGGTGCGGGTCGGTCCTGCTGCGGCGCCGCGGCCTGCGGCTGCGGCCGGGCGGCCGGGGCCGACGGCGCGGCGGGCGCCGCCACCGGGCCCGCGGCGACGCGCCGCTCCATCTGCTCCAGCCGGGCCAGCAGCGCGCCCTGGTCGCCGTCGGCCGACGGCAGCAGGATGCGCGAGCACATCAGCTCCAGGACCAGCCGGGGCGCGGTCGCCCCGCGCATGTCCGTCAGCCCCTGGTTGAGCAGGTCGGCGCCCCGGGTGAGCTCGGCCGGCCCCAGCCGGGCCGCCTGCGACTTCATCTGCTCGGCCGCCTCGGCGGCAACGTTCACCAGGCCCTTCTCCAGGGCGTCGGGGACCGCGGCCAGCACCACCAGGTCACGGAACCGCTCCAGCAGGTCCGTGGCGAACCGCCGGGGGTCGTGGCCGCCCTCCACCATCCGGTCGATCAGCGAGAACACCGCGGCGCCGTCGCGGGCGCCCAGCGCGTCGACCATCTCGCCCAGCAGGCTGGAGTCGGTGTACCCCAGCAGGGACACCGCGCCCTCCCGGGTGATGCCCCGGTCGTCCGATCCGGCGATGAGCTGGTCCAGCACCGAGAGGGTGTCGCGCGCCGAGCCGGCGCCCGCCCGCACCACCAGCGGCAGCGCCGCCGGGTCGTAGGACACCTCCTCCTGCCCCAGCAGGTCCTCCATGAGCTCCCGGAGGGTGCTCGGCGGGATCAGCCGGAACGGGTAGTGGTGGGTGCGCGACCGGATCGTGCCGATGACCTTCTCGGGCTCGGTCGTGGCGAACACGAACTTCAGGTGCGGCGGGGGCTCCTCCACCAGCTTCAGCAGCGCGTTGAAACCCTCGCGGGTCACCATGTGCGCCTCGTCGATGATGTACACCTTGTAGCGCGAGCTGACCGGCGCGAAGAACGCGCGCTCGCGCAGGTCGCGGGCGTCGTCCACGCCGCCGTGGGAGGCCGCGTCGATCTCGATGACGTCGATGCTGCCGCCGCCGTCGGGGGCCAGCGCCACACAGGAGTCGCAGACGCCGCACGGGTCCGGGGTGGGGCCCTCGGCGCAGTTCAGGGAGCGGGCCAGGATGCGCGCGCTGGTCGTCTTGCCGCAGCCCCGGGGGCCGCTGAACAGGTACGCGTGGTTGATGCGGCCGCTGCGCAGCGCCTGGCGCAGCGGCTCGGTCACGTGCTCCTGCCCGCGCACCTCGGCGAACGTCGCGGGACGGTACTTGCGGTACAGCGCGATGCTCACGGCGTGATCACTCCCCTGGTCCCTGCCACGGGTCCATTCAACCCGCGAGCACCGACAGCTCGCGCCGGTTCCGGGGAGAAACCGGGGGTGGACCGGGCCGGAGAAAACAGAAAGGACCCCCCGCGCACCCGCCAGAGCCCACTTATCCTTGCTGCCTTCCGGCCCTGGGGAGGTTCATGAGATGACGCCGCACGAGGGGTCTGCCCCGAAGTCTATCCGAACACCGGGGTGCTCGGGCAAGCGGCCGACCCCGGCCGCGCCGTGGCACGGAGCGGGACATCACGGGATGATGAGCACATGTTCGACCCTCACTCCCCGGTCGACCGGTCCCCCGGCCGTCGCGACCTCATCGTTTCCGTCCTCGAAGACGCCTTCGCCGACCTCATGGCCGGGGCGCCCGCCGCGTTCCGGATCAAGTTCCGCAAGATGGCCGCCGACCCCTTCGCCTTCTACCGCGGCAGCGCCGCCCTGTTCTACGCCGACGTCGGCGACGCCGAGGACCCGTGGGCCGACGAGCGCACCTCCCGGGTGTGGATCCAGGGCGACCTGCACAGCGAGAACTTCGGCACCTACATGGACGCGACCGGCCGGTTCGTGTTCGACGTCAACGACTTCGACGAGGCCTACCTGGGCCGCTTCACCTGGGACGTGCTGCGGCTGTCGGCCAGCATCGCCCTGAGTTCCTGGCGCAAGGCCCTGTCCGACGAGGACATCGACGGCCTCGTCCGCCGCTGCGTCGACTCCTACGTCGCCCAGGTGGCGGCGTTCGCCGAGAACGGCGGCGACCGCGACTTCTCCCTCAAGCTCGACACCACCGACGGCACGGTCCACGACGTCCTCCAGCGGGCCCGGCTCAACAGCCGGTCCGACATGCTCCTGTCCATGACCCGCAGGCAGGGGTACTCCCGACTGTTCCGCGACGGCCCCAACGTGCGCCGGCTCGACGACGGCGAGCGCGAGCGGGCGATGGCCGCCTACCGCTCCTACCTGGACACCATCCCCTCCGACCACCGCAACGGCTCGCTCAGCTACGAGGTCAAGGACGTGGTCGGCAGCGGCGGGTTCGGCATCGGGTCCGCGGGGCTGCCCGCGTACACGTTCCTGGTGGAGGGCCCCTCCGAGGCCTGGGAGAACGACCTGGTGCTGTCGATGAAGCAGGGCAACGTCGCCGCCCCCTCCCGGGTGGTGCGCGACCCCGAGATCATGGACGCCTTCGAGCACCACGGCCACCGCACCGCCGTGTCCCAGCGGGCGCTCCAGGCGCACACCGACCCGCTGCTCGGCCACACCGTGATGGACGGCCGGGGGTTCGTGGTGAGCGAGGTCTCCCCCTACACCACCGACCTGGACTGGGACGGGCTCACCGAGCCCGCCGACATCGCGCCGGTGCTCGACTACCTCGGCCGGGCCACCGCCAAGGCGCACTGCGTGTCCGACTCCCACGCCGACGACTCCCTGGTGGGGTGGCAGGTGGAGGAGGCGGTGACAAACGTGCTGGCCGGGCGCGAGAAGGAGTTCGCGGACTGGTGCTCCGCGTTCGCCCACTCCTACGCCGCCCAGGTGCGCGCCGACCACGCGCTCTTCGTCGACGCCTTCCGCAACAACGCCATTTCCGGGGTGCGTTCCAGCCACGGCTGAACGGCCCGGGGAAACCGGTTCGAAGCACCCCCCGAAGACCTGTAGAGTTGTGCGCGGAGGATTCGCCTAGTGGCCTAGGGCGCACGCTTGGAAAGCGTGTTGGTGGCAACGCCTCAGGGGTTCGAATCCCCTATCCTCCGCCACGGCTACCAGCCAAAACGAAGGCCCGGAGCGCACAGCGCCCCGGGCCTTCGTCGTTCATAGTCTCAGTTTTAGTCTCAGTTGGCCTGCCGAGAGCCGGGGTCACTCTCCCCCTGGGGAGCCTCCCAGATCAGTCCTCCGAGCCGGTCGGCCACGTCCGCACGGACCTCGTCGACCACGTGCTGGTAGCGGTTGGCCATGGATGCCGACGACCAGCCCATGAGCGCCATGACGGCCCGGTCGGGCACCCGCAGGATCAGGAGGACGGTCGCGGCGGTGTGCCGGGCGTCGTGCAGGCGGGACTCCCGCAATCCGACCTGTTGGAGGATCGCCTTCCACTCCCGGTAGTCGGTGTTGGTGTTGAGCGGCCGGCCGAACTCGTCGGTGAAAACCCACCCGCCTTCACTCCAGTGGTCCTGTGCGGCCTCGCGCTCCTTGCCCTGGATCTCCCTGTGGCGCCGCAGGAGGGCGACCACCGGGTCGGGCAGGCCGACCGGGCGGCGGCCCGCCCTGGACTTGGTGTCCTTGGTCAGCGGGTTGGTGCGGACCTTCTGCGGGCACAGGCCCGGTTTGCGTCCGCAGGCGTCCTCGCAGCCGTGTTCGTACTTGGGGCGGAGCAGGCTCCGGCGGACCCGCAGGGTGCCCGAGGCGAGATTGACGTCGGCCCATTTCAGCCCGAGGGCTTCGCCCTGGCGAAGGCCCAGGGCGAGGGCGATCGCCCATCGGGCTCCGTTGCGGCGGTCGGCGACCAGTTCCAGGAACCGGCGGATCTCCTCGACCGTGTAGGGCTCGATCTCCTCCTCTTCGAGCTTGGGAGGCTTGGCGAGTTCGGCGGGGTTGTCGCCGGTGAACTTCTTGCGCTTCCTGGCCTCGTTCAGGGCGGCCCGGACGGTGCGGTGGACGTGGTGGGCGGTGCCGGGTTTGCTGCCGTTGGCCTGCATCTTCTTGTAGAGGCGTTCGAGGTGTTCGGGCTGGAGCTTGTCGAGCCAGTGCTCGCCCACGCCGGGGATGAGGTGGTGGTGGACGTCCACGCGGTAGCCGGAGTAGGTGTATTCGCTCACCGAGGGCTTGGTGATCTCCTCCAGCCAGTACGTGAGCCAGGCGGCCACCCGCCAGCGTTTTCCGGCCTCGGGAACAGCTCCTTTATCGCGCTTGCGTTCCAGGTCCCGGACGGCCTTGGTGATCTCCTTGCGGGTGGTGCGCATCACGTGGCGCCGGTCGGGCTTTCCGTCGTCCCTGACTCCCACGGTGATGCGCCCGTGCCAGTAGCCGTCCTTGCCCAGGTAGATGGAGGAGGCTCCGTTGGGCTGGCGGTTGCGTTTCTGCTGCTTGTCGGTCATGTTCGCTCCTGGTTCCGGGGGTGGGGCGGGGCCGCGCCGGCGCGGCCCCGCAGGGGTCAGGCCGCCTGGTCGTGGCGGCTCTCCTCCAGGAGCAGGGAGACGAACTCGTCCAAAGCAGTGGTGGGCACCAGGCGGGAGGTGCCGATCTTGACGGAGCGCAGGCGTCCGAGCTTGATCTGCTCGTAGGCCCGGGTGCGGCCGATGCCCAGCAGGGCGGCGGCCTCCTCGACTCGCAGCAGCTTCTTCTCGGTGGTCATGGGTTCCCTTTCTGGAATGTGGTCCCGGTTGGTTGCTTGGCGGCTATGCGCCGGGGCCGCTGATCTGCGGATGAACCTGATAGGCGGGTGAGGGCGGTCGTCCTCCCTTCGGGTTGCGCGGGGGCGGAGGCTCCAGGGCGATCCAGCCGTAGCCCTCCAGCAGCTCGAGGGTGGGCAGGACGTCGGCGACCCTGCGGAAGGTGCCACGCGGCAGGCCGGAGAACGCCTCCCGGACGGTGAACCGGGCGGGCTTCTTGCGCTGGATCCACTCCAGGACCAGGCGGGCGCGTTCGGTCTCGGGGTCGGCGCCCATGTGGTCGAAGGCCGCTTCGGCGTGGCGGGTGAAGTAGCGGCCGATCTCGATCGCGTCGGCCATGGTGTCGGCGCCGATCGGCGTCCGGTAGCCGTCGACCGGGTTGTCGGCCAGGTGCAGCAGGGCCGCGATACGGATGATCGCTCCGACGGACTTGCCCGCCCAGTCGGACATGTGCCCGAGGTCTCCGAGCTTGGGGTGAAGCCGCGGCTCCAGCGCGCGGGCGTACTCCAGGCGGGTCTGGTCGGCCTCTGGGGAGAGCTGGAGGACCTGCGGGTCGGTCCAGTCGAACAGGTGCGTCACCATGCGCATGAGGCGTTCTGCGTAGGTGTCGGCGACCTCCTGCGGGACCGGGTCGGGGTCGACGTTGCGGGTGCCGATGTTGGACTCGGGCAGGGCGTACAGGAACCGCCCGAGCAGGCCCTTGCCGCGGAACCCAGGGCCGGTGGCGATCTCTCGGATGACCTCGGGCTGCACGGCCAGCCCGAGGGTGAGGATCGCGGATTCGACGTGCTCGGTCCGGTCGCGCCGGTCGACCCGCAGCATGTCCCCGGCGTGGCCTTTCAGGAAGAGGTCGAAGTTGGGGGCGCCCGAGTAGCGGCCGGCCAGGATCTGGAAGATCCCGCCTTCGGCGGACAGCACCGCCAGGCGGCCACCCTGGTCGCACAGGATCGATGCGGCCCGTTCGGGTGTGACGTCGTCGGCCACGAGCTGGGGCAGCACCGGGACCTTGATCTCCTCGATCGCGGCCACGGCGTCGGAGGCGTCGGCCAGCGCGTCGGGGGCGCCCTTGGTGCCGATGGCCTTGGACTTGGCCTTCTCGGCCACTCCGGCGACCACCGACCGGGCGAGTTCGGCTTCCACGATCTGCGGTTTGATGCGCTCGGCCAGTTCGGCTTCGACCTTAAGAATCGGGGAGGTGAGCGCCCGGAACACCGCGGACTTGCGGGAGGCCGGGGGCAGGGCCACGACGGTGAACAGGTTCACCGGTTCGGTGTAGGTGCCGCGCACCCGCACGATGGCGCGGCCCCCGGCGGCGGTGGACAGGGCGGCCAGCGCCACGCATCCGGCGGCGTCCACCGGCGTCTGGGTCTCCTCCGCCACGGCGGTGACGAAGGCTCTTACCCAGTCGGGCAGGCAGTGGGCGGGGAAGGCGGGGAGAGGGCCGTGGGAACCGAGCGGGGTGGGCATCTCCCACTCCTGCGCGGCTCCCGGCGCCCCGGTGTCGGGGCTCACGCGGCACGCTCCCCGGTGGCGAACCCGCGGGCGACAGCGCGCTGGGCATAGGTCTCGGGGACGCCGACGGAGACAGCGGCGTCGATGATCTCCGTACCGATGGTGTCCAGCCCGCACGGGCCGGGGCAGAGGGTGTGCAGGCCTGCCAGGAACCGGGCGACGCCGAAGGCTTGGGAGGCGGCTCCGCTCTCGGTGCGGGCGCGCACCAGGGCGAGTCCGCGATCAAGGCCGGTGCGCACGTACCGCTCGGTGTGGCGGCATCCGGTGGCCACGGTCCGATCCCAGGTACTACGGGCCGTGGTGGAAGAGACCACCCCGCCGGGGCGCCGCGCCGGGGTGGTCTCTTCCCCACCCGACAGCGCCAAGGCGGCCGGGGGCAGGGCCACCAGGATGCCGGCGCCGGGTCCGAGCCAGCGGGCGTAGGCCATGCGCGACTTGATGTCCACCCCGGGGCGGACCGCGTTGGCCGACTGCATGGTGCCGCGGTAGATCCAGTGTTCCCCGCGGGTGGTCGCCACCGTCCGGGTCCGGGGCAGGGTGTCCCGTGCCCAGGTGACGGCGTCGGTGTTGTCCAGGTCCACGACGGTCAGGTCGGCCCCGGCCGGGTGGTAGGCCACGGCCACCGCCCGGTGCCATGCCGCAGCCCAGTCGGGGGAGGTGAGGACGGCGGGGTCGACGGTGGCGGCGGCCCACCCGTGGCAGGGCGCCGCGCACCGGCAGCGGCCCGGGTCCTTCATGTGGGGGCGTCCGCCGCAGGCGTTCCTCTTGCAGGTGCGGCAGTTCCCGAACGGGACCTTGCCCTCACTCAGCGGCAGCACGGGAACCCCGGCGGCGGCCACGGTCAGTGCGGTGTTCAGTACGTCGGTGCTCATGCGGCGGCTCCCAGCTCCCATGCGTCGGGGGTCTCACCTGCGTGGCAGGCGGGGCACTCGCCCAGCGAGGTGGGGATGACGTAGGTGAACACCTGTTGGCAGGTCGGGCAGGTGCGGCGGGCGCGCATGGCGGCTTCCAGCGCGCGCTCGCGGGCGGGGGTGAACTCCTCCTTCGGGCGGGCCTGGTCGATCCGGTACAGGGCGGCGGTGCGCACCCCGCCCCGCTTCTTGGTGCGGCGGGAGCGCCACATGAGCTGTGCGTCGGCGTAGGAGGTGCCGGGCCGCAGGCCCATGGCGGCCAGCTGCTTGCGGGTGGCCAGCTGGTCGGCGAGGATCCAGGCCGCGCCCCAGGGGTAGGTGGGCAGCCCGTAGCGGGCGCCGGTCGGGTCGAGGAAGGTCACGGGGTGACCTCCATCCGGTGGTGCTGCATGATGGGAGTGCTCCTGTCGGTGGGTCCGCCTGCTGGCGGGGGTGGCTCCTTGCTGGAGTGGCGGTCCCGGTGGGTTGCTTGGCGGCTATGCACCGGGACCGCATTCGTGTTCTCAGGGGGTCTGAGCCGGGCACGAAACCCGACATCACTGCTGCTCAACAGGGGTTTTGTGCGATGTCGGCCCCGAAACCGGTTTCGGGGCCGTGGAAGCCGCCCGGCGGCGGCCTAGTCGTCCTCCATCGCGGTGCCGGAGCGCGCCAGGGCGGCTTCCAGGTCGGTCCGCTTGACGCCCTTGCGGGACCCTCCGTCGCCACGCTTGGTGATCTGTCCGGTGTTCACCCCGAACGGCGCGAGGGCGTTGGACAGGGTGGTGGCCATGCGGGTCTCGTGGGCGCGCTGCTCCTCCCGGGACATCTCCTCCACCGGGAGGTCCGAGGCGGCCCACGGCCCGTAGGTGTCGGGCCGGTAGGAGGCCAGTGCTTGGACCAGGCGGACGGAGTGCATGGTGTCCTCCCCCGCCGGCCACACGGCCGCGAGGTGGTCGAGCAGGGTGGTGGTGTCCTCCGCGGCGATGGTCTCCCCGGCAGCCTCCCCGGTCAGGGTCCCGGCGGCGGTGCGCAGCGCCAGGGCGCGCTTGGCGATCTCGATCGCTTCGGCCTGCTCGATGAACGCCGCGCGGACGATCTGGGTGTCGTGGGAGGACTTGGCCAGCCAGCCGGTGCCGGCCTCCTTCTTGGGGTCGAACATGGTGGCCCGGACCCCGTTGCGGTACATCGACGTCCCCAAGACCAGGTCGTTGGCGATGTGACCGGTGACCGCGAGGCAGAACCGGGTGGACACGTTGTCGCTGACCGTCTTGGGCAGGGACTTGGCGTCGGGCCGCTGGGTGGTGACCACCAGGATGATCCCGTAGGCGCGGGCCTTGCGGATGAGCCGCCCGGCGATGTCGGCGGCCTCCTTGCCGTACTCCTCGTGCTCGAACAGGGTGTGGGCCTCGTCGAAGATCGCGAGCAGCGGGTGCAGCCCGAGCTTGCGGTCCTTGGCCAGGTGCGGGTAGACCTTGCGGCCCTTGGGCACCTGCTCGGCGGGCAGCCCGGCGATGATCTTCTTGCGGCGCTTGAGCTCCTTCTCCAGCTTGCGCAGCGCGTCCAACGCCGAACCGCAGTGTTCGTCGTCGTCCCCGGACACGTACCGGTGACAGACGGGCTGCACGGGGTCCAGGTCGCCAGAGCCCTTCATCTCGTACACCCACATCTCGCAGGTGGGGTCCAACGCGCCGGCCAGCGCGACGACCATGACGCCGGACGTCTTGCCGGAGCCGGGCACACCGCCCATGAGCAGGTTGGTGTACATCAGGTTCAGCGGGATCACCCGGCCGCGGGGGTCGAACCCGAAGGGGATGTCGGCGAACAGGTCGGTCTGGCCGTGCTTCATCAGCGGCCACAGGCGCCGCTTGGACTTGGCCGGGTCCTTCTTGGCGACCCACAGCACCAGGCGCCCCGGGTGGGCCTCGGTGTCGGACTCGGGCCACACGGTGGTGAGCGGGCGGCGCATCGCGCCGGCCAGCTTGGCGCGCTCTTCCAGGACCTTGTCCGTGAGGTAGCCGGGCGGCAGGTCGACCTCCGCGCGCCAGCCGGGGCCGTCGGTCTGGATGGGGTTGACGAAGTCCACCTTGCCCTTGACGCCGATCGCTTCGAGGGCGGCCACGACCTCGGTAGAGGTGAGTTCGCGCTGAAGGTGGGGGGAGGTCCACCGGTCGATGATGGGCTTGGCGTCGGGCTTGCTCCCGGCGGCCCCGAACCCGGCCAGAGCGGCCACGATCGCGGACACCGACGCCCACGCCGGGGCGGTGCCCAGCGCGACGGCGCCGATCACGGTCACTCCGAGCGCGACCACCAGGGAGGAGAGCAGGCGAGCACGGATCCGGGCGGTGTGCTGGCGCGAAAGCATCATGTACTCGCTGGTCCGGTTTCCGCCGGCGGCGTGCTTGCGCAGCTCGTTGGCCTCGATGTCCAGCGCCCACCGGCCCCAGTGGGACAGGGCGCGGCCCATGCCGCGCGGGGACCGGGAGACGAGCTTGAGCAGGTAGACCGGGGAGCGGGTGGCCCGATAGGCGCCCATCCGGGCGTAGTACTCGACCAGGAACCGGGCAGCGTCGGTGAACTCCTCCCGCGAGCGCAGGTAGTACGGCACCAGGGCCGGGGCGGTGTCGAGCAGGGTCCGCCGGTCCTCCAGCCAGTCGCCGCCGCTGCCCTTCGGCAGGACGTCGACCGGCCGGGGCTGGGTGGTGTCGTCGGTGTCCAGGACCTCGACGTCGGTGGGGTCGATGACCTCGACGTCGGCCCCGGCGGGGGCGGTGGGCGTCTGGGCGGGGTCCGCGCCGATGGCGGGGCGGGTGCCGGTCCGGTCGGGGAAGGGCACCACCCGGCCGTCGGTCTCGGTGGGCGCGTCCTCTTCCTTGGGCAGTTCCCAGGGCGCGGGGTGGGGTCCGGGGCGGGTCATGATGGTGGTCTCCTCACTGGCGTGCTGGCGGGGGGCGGGGCGGCGGCCGGGTTCTTGGCGGGATCGAGGCCGCCGCCCCTGCTGGGTCATTCCTGGTGGGTGACGGCGTGGTCCTCACGCAGAGCCGACACGAAATCGCGTTCTTCGACGTACACGTCGGTGAACCATCCGCAGGTGCATCGGGCCTGGTAGAGGTAGCTGCCGTCCGCCAGGGCGTAGGGCTGGATGAAGGACTCCTCGTCCCGGCGGGTGAACAGGTCGAACAGGCCCATCAGGCGGCCTCCTCTGCGGTGAGCGCGTCGACCACGCTCAGCTGCCCGGGAACGGTGGTCTCGGTGCGCTCCTGCCGGGCGGTGAGAACGCGCTTGGCGCGGTCGTAGCCGCAGCCGAGAACGGTCATCGCGCGGCGCACGGAAACACCCTCGGGGACGTCTCCGGAACCGATCAGGGCGTCAAGCTTCGCCATCAGGTCGGCGTCGGACAGCTCCCGGCTGGACGGCTTGGCGGCGGTGGGGGTGGCGGACTTGGGGACCTTGCGGCCCTTGTCCGAGCGCTCCTTGCGGGGCGTTTCCGAACCCTGCTGTCCGCCCTGCTCAACGGTCGAACGGCGGCCGGTTCCGGCGGCCGGTCCGGGAACGCCTCCGGCCTTGGCCGGGGTGGTCTGGCCGGGGGCGGGGCGCGAGCACGCGACCACGGCCAACCGGACCGCCCCGGGCGGCACCGTGAAAGCGTTCTCCGGAAGCCGGGAACGGTCCACCACCGGCGGGCGCAGGGTGTTCTCGACGGCGTGCCCCTCACCGTTGCCGGGCTCGGTGCGGCGGGCGTTGCTGTCGGCGTCGGCGGTGAGTTCGGCGAGGGTCTTGACCCCGGGCCCCTCGGTGGGGCGGGCGGCGGCGATGCCGCGCTCGATCACGCCGATCAGGTGCGCGGTCATCGCGGCGCCGATCGGCCCGAGAGAGTGCGCGAGCAGACCGCCCACGGCGGTGCCGGTGAACTCGGCCGGCCAGTGGCCCACGGTGTTGAGCAGGATGGACACCGCCAGGGCGCCCCACATGATGTGGTCGGCCTCATGGGGCAGGGTGCCGCCGGAGGACTCCAGCCGGGCGCGGCACAGGATGATCCATCCGACGATGCCGATCAGGGCCGGTTCCAGCAGCCAGAGCATCCACCACATGGCGGTCCCGGGCTGGGCTCCGGTCATGGCGGCGGCGCCGGCGTGGACGCCTGCGGTGGACCATCCGGCGAACGCCACCAGGACCGGCATGAGGGCGGCCAGGGTCAGGGTGCGGGTGCGCTGCACACGCAGTGCGCGGGCTTCGGCGGACTGGGAGATGTCGGCGGCGAGCTTGGCGCGTTCCAGGTCCGCGGCGACCCGGTCGCGGGTCAGGTCCCGGCGGATGTCGCGGGCGTCCATGGCTCGGCGGGCGCGGTCGCGGAACCGCTCCAGCCGGTCGTCCTTGCGGGCGGCGACCCGGGCGCGGCGGTCGGCGAGTTCCTGGCGGATCTGCTCGGGAACGTCCTCCTTGCCAACGGTGGTGTCGGTGGTCGGGTCGGTGCGGGTCATCGGGGGCCACCTCCTCGGGGGTGGTCGACGGCGGGCGGGGCCAGCGGGGTAGCGGCGAGGTCGGCGGCCTTGTCCAGGACCAGGGCGGCGCCGGCCAGCGGGAGCGCGGCCAGGCGGAGCACGATCACGGCCAGGGCCAGCAGCAGCACCGCGGCCAGGGCCAGCAGGCCGGTGGTCTGGATCATCTGGGTGGTGGTCACGACCCCTCCTTGAGCCAGCCGGGGAGCTGGCGGGGGGCGAGGGTGACGGTGATGCGGTCGGTGTGCTGGGTGGCCACGGCCAGGGCGCGCAGGACGGCGGCGGTGTTGGCGGCGTCCAACCCGACCACGTCGGACAGGTCCACCGGCAGGCTGTTGGTCAGGGACAGCGCGATGCGCAGCACCGTCGCGGCGGAGGACGACGCGGGCAGGGAGCCCCGGTTCAGGGCACCGCTGACCTTCTGCCAGTAGATGGCGGTCGCCGGGCGCCCGTTGGCGTCGAAGTAGGGCTCCAGGTTCCGCTGGAAGTCGGGGCGGGTCAGCCACTCGCCGTGGGTGATGAGCAGTTCCACCGCGGCCATGTCCAGGGAGTCGCCGTCGGCCCACGTGCGCAGGTTCTCGGCCAGGGTTTCGGTGTTCTCGGGGTTCTGACGGTCCATACTGGTGTTGCCTCCTTTGAGGTGAGCGGCCCCGGCGGTGCTTCCAGGCGAACGCCGGGGCCGCGTTGTGTGTGCGGGTAGGGGTCAGCCGCCGTACACGGCCATGAGGACGACGCCGATCAGGACGGCGGGCGCCAGGACGAACAGGCCGAAGCCGCTGATCGCCTTCTCGAAGTCCATGGGGTTGCTCCTCAGTGGTTGTTGTGGGGGTAGCTGTCGGCGGGGCTGGCGGGGTCGTAGTAGACGCCGCAGACCGGGCACCGGCGGTTGACCAGGCGGCTCACGAGCCGGATCAGGCGGGTCACCGTCGCCTCCCGGGGGTCTTGCGGCGGGTACGGGCCACGGTCCGGGGCTTGAGCGCGGCCCGGACGCGGCGGGTAGCGGTGCGGCGGCCGGCGGCCACGGCCTTGCGGGCCTTCTTGGCCTGGGTGGCGGCGCCGGAGAGGGCCAGCAGCACCACGGCGGTCAGCGCGAGGGCGGACAGAGCGTTCACGGGCATAGGTCTCCTTTGCTGGAGTGGTCGGCCCCGGCGGGTTGTGCTTGGCGGCTATGCGCCGGGGCTGACCAGGTGGGCGAACCGGTTGGTCCCCTTGCCGTCCGGCAGGACGGGCCGGACGGCGCGGGCACCCCACGGTCAGAGGTTGCGGCGGTTGACCTCGAGAATTCCTCGGGCCAGTCGGCTCTCCGGGTTCTTGTCGCCCTCGGCCTCGGCCCACGCGAGCTGTGCGGCCTTCTGCTCGCTGATGGCGCGGCGCGTGGCGCGGTCCCGCTCAGCAAGCAAGCGCTCGTTGAGGGTCTGCGAGTCGCGCTCGAACCGCCGGGAGATGGCCCAGAGCGCGCCCGTGAGAGCGGCCAGTGCGGCGAGGGCAAGGAAGTGAGGGTGCGCGAGCGCGGTCTCGAGCATGTCAGTGAGGGGCATCAGGCGGCCTTCCGGTAGCGGAGTTCGTCGGCGGTAAGCCCGCCCCAGACGCCGGCGACGGGCTGCTCGCGGACGGCCAGTTCCAGGCACATCGCGCGGGCGGAGCAGGTGTCGCACAGGACCTTGGCGGAGCGCTCCCGCAGGGTGCGGACGGCGGGCGCCTCGCCGAAGCGGTCGCTAGTGTCGGGTTCGAAGAACAGCTCCGGCTGCGAGGTGCAGGGGAGCAGGTTGCTGGCCAGTTCGGCGCGGAGCTGCGCCGTGCTCAGGCCCTTCTGGTCGGAACTCACGGAACCTCCTGTGTGGGTGGGAAACCCGGTCCCTGCTGGCGGCTATGAAGCAGGGCTCCGGACCTCGGTGAACCTGACGGTACGCACTTATGCCATAAGCGTCAAGACATATGCAATAAGTTTCCTGAGAGAGGCTTGCGGCCGAGACGACAACCAGCAGGACGGCTACGGTGGGAGGACCACACATATGTCGGAAGACGGAGGCCAGATGAGCAGCCTCGAACCGCCGAAGGCGCGGTACAAGCAGGTGGCAGAGCTGCTGCGCGACGCCATCAAGCGCGGCGAGTACCCGGCGGGGTCGACCCTGCCCAGCCAGCCGGAGCTAGCGCGCGAGTACAACCTGAACCAGAGTTCGATCAGTCGGGCCATGGCGATGCTCCAGGCCGAAGGACTGATCCGCACGGAACACGGCAAGGGGTCCGTCGTCCTGGAGGTGCCCACCGTCAAGAGGGTGCGCAGGATCGACAAGGACTATCGGAGCGCCCCTTCGAGGAGCAGCTTCGCTGAGGAACTGGCGAAGGCTGGCCGTGCATCGCGGACCGAGCTGCTCGTGTGCGATGCCGTGGACGCGCCGGCGGACATTGCCGAAGTCCTCAAGTTGGACGAGGGCGAGCAGACGCTCCTGCGCAAGCGCCACATGTACGCGGAGGACAAGCCAGTACAGATTGCGGCTTCCTACATCCCGATGAGCGTGGCCGGCAGCGTCGACATCGCCATGCCGGACACCGGCCCTAGTGGCATGTACGCGCGCATCGCAGAACGAGGATTCGGACCGGTGCGCTTCACCGAGGACATCGAGGTTCGCGGAGCCAAAGAAGCCGAAGCAGACTTCCTGAACATCACTCCTGGGCAACCGGTTTTCGCCATCCTCCGGACAGCCTTTGATAAGGGGAATCGGCCAGTCGAGACCTGCCTAAACGTCTTGGCTGCCCTCCAATGGAAGCTCACCTATGCATGGGAACAGGACGTGAGGCCATGACCAGCGGGACGCCTCGACACAGTGTCAGCGTGACCGGCGTGGTAGTTCGACCTGAGGACGGAAAAGTTCTAGTTATCAAACGAGCCGACGATGGCCGATGGGTTCCGCCTGGCGGCATTCTAGAGCTGAAAGAAACACCAGAACAGTGTGTAATTAGAGAAGTCTTTGAAGAGACTGGAATCAAAACGAAGCCCATTCGCCTAACTGGCATCTATAAAAACATGAATCTTGGCGTGGTTTCCCTGGCTTTCCTGTGTGAACCAGTCGGAGGAGAACTCCGCACAAGCGATGAATCAACGGACGCTGCCTGGCTAACGCCAGTCGATGCTGTTGCACGCTGCCCTGAAGCTCGGGGAATCCGCATCACAGACGCTCTATCCAAAAACGGGCCCAGCGTTCGATCCCATGACGGGAACTCTATATTGAGAGGAATCTAAAAATACAGGTCATCCCTGAGCATGCGAGCCTGGAACTCCTCGCCTAGCTCCAGGCACTTCATCATATAGGCCCTAACAACGCGCTCAAGCATGTGAGAAAGCTGAGCAAGATCACTATCTTTATAACCCCGATTCCCATGCGCCAAATCATTCCGAATCCTAGCAACCGCCCACAATGGCCCCTGATTTTCAGCACCCTCCAGAACTGATTGAATTATTTTCATCTTTGCTATTCTTTGAGTCATGTCCAAAGGAAGTCCAGCCAGGAGGTCAATCAAGCGGGTTTCAAGAGAATCAGCATTAGACCCCTTGAGGTACTTCCTCAGGAACCTCATCTCACTCGGGCTAATCTTATCTTTCATCAGCCCGAAAAATTCTTTCTTTTTTGCTTTATATTTTTCCTCCTCCTCTTCCTCTTTTTCTCTATTTTCGTAACCATGATAACCTTCCAGGGCCTGAATAAGCATCAAGAAATGCGCCCTTGGGTGTTGGCTAGAAAATCCAAGCGACGTGCCGTATATTTCGATCAGAGGATGGTCGCAAGACTCCATCTCCTGCCACTCTCTGATCATCCCCAAGAGAGAAACATCATCCTCCTTAAGACCAACCGCAGGCTTCATTAGCCTTATCTTGTTTGCACTAGAACTATAAGGAGCCTGAAGCACACCGGTCCCAAAGACCTGAAACTTTTCATGCCTTGGGAAACCCTCAGGAAAAAACGGAGTGACCTTCCTGTCTCGCCCCAAAGCAACGTAGGCGAGCGACTCCGAAACACCAGTCACCAGAGAGGTTACATGAATTAGAGGTTCAACCCAAGAATCAAACCACTCAGAAAAAGTCAAAGGCGACACAGAGTAGACTCGGCAGACTGGACTAAAAGAAACACGAAAAGCGTAAGGGTCTGCGATTTTCGCACTAGAGTCGTAGCTGCATAGGACCCTAAATTCTTCGTCCGACCACTCCTGAGAACTCTCCTCGTTGACAACCATGGAGAATCGCTCCTCGCTGTCGCCAACAGGGTAGGTGGTCTCCTTGATCGGGTTGGCACCAAAAACAGAATCCATCCCGGTGATCTGCAACTCAACCATAGAAAAGGAATTTTGAACGGAAGAAGTCGAGGCTCCGACCATCGCCGCACGACAATCGATCCGGGCAGTCGAAAAATCCCAATAGGTGAGCCTTGCCTCAATGAAGAGGATAGCCATTCCATTAAAAAGCCGACCCTCTAGAACATCGAAATCCTTGCGCTGTGGGAAAGACCCACTAATAGCGCCGCCCGAATTTTCATGTTCCACTAGAATGGATTCACTTTGGATTTGCGCAGTCGGCTGCCTCCCCGCCTGGAGATCAACCAAACCGTAGGCTGATACCTTATCCCCTCCCGAAGACGGTACATGCACGGTGAACGCGTACTCCCCGGGGGAGATTACTGATTTCAGCGCAGCCTTATCATCCATGAAAAACTAATACCACATACAGTTCCAAATATCTAGAGGCCAGCCGAGCAAGCGAGGAGTAATTGAATAGCTACTTTTGCCCCACTATCGACCTATCTGAGACTTTCAACGTTCTTCAGAAACAATCGCCCAGAAAATAGCTCCTCGAACGATTTTATTTCTGCACACCCGCCATTCGTCCCCAGCTACACGACAGTACTGGCTAGCCGCAGAACCTGCAGAACCCACAGAACTAGCGTTCGTGCAGGTCAGGGCTTCGCTGCGAGGAAGCGCAGAACGCCGCGATACCTCCGCAGAACCGCAGAACCCCTTGCGCGTAGGGTTCTGCGGAGGTTCTGCGAGGTAGTGCGGCTCTGGCTCACAAGGCGTTGAACAGCAAGAACAGGGGTTCTGTGGGTTGTGCGGGTTCTGCGGCGGGTGGTGGAGGGCTACCCAGGGGGTGCTCCCGCGGGTTGCACGTGCGAGGTCGGAAACCGGCCTCGTGAGGTGGCTGCTGGAGGGCGAACAGGATCGGCCGAAGGTGATCCATCGCGGACGTTCGGCCGCTGCTCAGAGGCTCCCTGAGGGCCGTCTCGTAGTCTCAGTTCTAGTCTCATTCGTGCCCGTCCGGGGCCGTCCGCAGTGGTCCGGGCCGGTGGTCGGTGCGCAGGTCACCAGGGCCTTGACCTGGGGCGGACAGCGTCACGCGGTATTGGAAAGCGTGTTGGTGGCAACGCCTCAGGGGTTCGAATCCCCTATCCTCCGCCACCGCCCACCAGGGCAGATAAAAGGCCCCGACCGGACACCGGTCGGGGCCTTCGTCGTTGGTGGTCTCACTTCTGGTCTCAGTTGGCCTGTTCGGGGCCGGGACCACCCTCCCCCGAGGGGACCGGCCCTCCGAGCCGGTCGGCCACGTCCGCGTGAGCCCCGCCGGCCGCCACCCCGACGCACGGGCTGTGCAGCGGAGCCCGGCCGGCCGAAGCGGGCGGGGTCGCCCGCTTCGGGCGCGGCGGCGACGGGCGGCGCGGGTCCCGGTCAGGGCCGGGGGATGTTGCGGAGGTTGGAGCGGGCCAGGTCGATCATGGAGCCCACCCCGCCCTGGAGCACCGTCCGGCCCGCGGACAGCGCGAACCCGGCGACCTGGTCTGCGGTGATGCGCGAGGGGATGGACAGCGCGTTGGGGTCGGTGACCACGTCCACCAGGACGGCCTCGTCGGCGGTGACCGCCTCGTGCAGGGCGTCGCGGACCTCGTCGGGCCGGGTGACCCGCAGGGAGCGCATCCCGATCGCCCGGGCGATCGCCGCGTAGTCCACCGGGGGGTGGTCCGTCTGGTGGGCGGGGATGCCGTCCACCATCATCTCCAGCCGCACCATACCCAGGGACGAGTTGTCGAAGACCACCGTGGCCACCGGCAGGCGGTGCTGGTGGACGGTGATCAGCTCGCCCAGCAGCATGCTCAGCCCGCCGTCCCCGGACAGGGACACCACCTTGCCGTGCGACGCGGCGAACGCGGCGCCGACCGCCTGCGGCAGGGCGTTGGCCATGGTGCCGTGCGTGAACGAGCCGATGACCCGGCGGCGCCCGTTGGGGGTGAGGTAGCGGGCGGCCCACAC
Source organism: Nocardiopsis flavescens (assembly GCF_900141985.1). Lineage (GTDB taxonomy): Bacteria > Actinomycetota > Actinomycetes > Streptosporangiales > Streptosporangiaceae > Nocardiopsis > Nocardiopsis flavescens. The sequence continues at coordinate 75,302 of NZ_FQZK01000015.1, forward strand.
GTTGTTCATGCCGGTGTCCACGGTGAACACGGCGTCGTCGGGGGCGACCTCGTCCAGGACGCGGGCCACGTACTCCGGGTGGATCGGGGTGTGGTCGGCGATGTCCCCGGTGTAGGCCTCCACCACCCGGGTCAGGGCCCGCTCGTGGCGGCGCAGCATGTCGTGCAGGAAACGGGTGTCGGACTTGTCCCCGATGAGCGGCAGCACCGACCGCAGGGTGGCCGCCGCGTCGCCGTGCACGCCCAGGACCAGCGGCACCCGGCGGCCCAGGCGGCGGGGGTCGCGGTCGATCTGGACGACGTTCTCCTTGGGCAGGAAGTCGTCGTAGGGGAAGTCGCAGCCCACCATCAGCACGAGGTCGGCCCCGTGCAGCGCCTCGTAGCAGGCGCCGTAACCGAGCAGGCCGACCATGCCGACGTCGTAGGGGTTGTCGTACTGGATCCACTCCTTGCCGCGCAGGGTGTGCCCGACGGGGGCGTTCACCCGCCCGGCCAGGGTCATGACCTCGTCGTGGGCGCCGCGCGCCCCCGCGCCGCAGAAGAGCGCGACCTTCTCGGCGGCGTTGATCCGCTTGGCCAGTTCGCGGACGTCGTCCTCGGCGGGCCAGGCGGTGGCGCGCACGGGGACGGCGGGGGTGGTGTCGGGGCCGCCGACGGCCTTGCGCGCGGCGACGTCGCCCGGCAGCACGAGGACGGCGACGCCCGGGGTGCCCAGGGCGTGCTGGATCGCGATCCGGGCCAGCCGGGGCATCTGGTCGGGGTGGGAGACCAGCTCGCGGAACTCGGTGACGTCGGCGAACAGCCGCTCGGGGTGCGTCTCCTGGAAGTAGCCGGTGCCGATCTGCCGGGAGGGGATGTGGGAGGCCAGGGCCAGGACGGGCGCCCCGCTGCGCTGCGCGTCGTAGAGCCCCTGGACCAGGTGGGTGTTGCCGGGCCCGCAGGAGCCCGCGCACACGGCGAGGCCGCCGTCGATCTGCGCCTGGGCCGAGGCGGCGAAGGCCGCCGCCTCCTCGTTGCGGACGTGCACCCACTCGATGCCGTCGGTCCCGTGCACGGCGTCGACCACGGGGTTGAGGCTGTCGCCGACCACGCCGTAGATCCGGGTCACCCCGGCGGCGACCAGCGTCCGGACGAGCTGTTCGGCGACGGTGTTCCTGGCCATGGCGGTTCCCCCCGGAGCGCGGCGACGGGGAGCCGGTCCGGCGCCCCGCGTTCCACGCTAGGAGCGCGCCCCGCCGATCCCCCGCACCGCCACGCCACCGGAGCGCGAGATGCCCGCGAACGGCACCGGGACCTCGCGGCGGAGCCCCCCATGAACGCAAGGTCGCCCTCGGGGAAGGCGGTCGGAGGGCGAGGGCGGCGGCGACGGGGGTCCGCAGGCGTTCGCCGGCCACGCGGAGGGGTCTTGGGAGCCGCCCCGTGCCCCCGGTCCTCGTCCCAGCGACGAAGACCCCGACCGGACAGCGGGCGAGGCCTTCGTCGATCTCGTTCTCTCTTCGGCCACCGGGGCCGGGCCGTGTCCTGTCACCCGCCGGGAGCAGCGGATACACGTGGTGCTGAGCCCGACCGACCGGGTTCTCCGTCAGCGGACGAGTATCAGCCCGCAACTGTAGGCGCGGGCGTGGCCGACGCCCTGGCCGAGTGCCGCGACGAACGTCTCGGGATCGGTGACCGTCAGGGTTCCGTGGATCTCGGCCCGGGCGATACGCAGATTCTTGCGCGTCATGGGGCTGGAAACCCGCGGAAGCATGCGCACGGCCAGCCTCTCGGCATCCGTGTCGGCCCCGATGCGGGTGACGCCGTCGGGGGCGACGGCGGGCTCACCGAGTGCTTGCAGGCGGCGCACGAACCACTTCTTCACGTACTCGGGGCGGGTGTGCGGAACACGGGTTCCGCGTGTGTTCGGTGACGATCCCGCAGGCGGGGGAACACTGCGGACGGGGTTGACGACCGCGCGGAAATCGACACGGTCACCGATACGGAAGGTCCGGTCGACCGTGAGGGTCTCGGGTGTCCGCGCCAGCGCCGCACGCGGGATGCGGCTCCAGTCGGCGGGGACGGACGCCTGGACCACCAGGTTGAGCCGCGCCTTCTCCAGGTCGATCGTCCAGGTCGACAGGACGCCCATCCGGGAACGGGGGCCGGGGCTTCCGTCGTCCAGCCAACCGAGGAAACCGCTCATGACGGTCCGGTGCATGTCCTGGGCGTCGATGAGCGACTTGCCGGTGAAGGGGTGCCGGGCGTCCAGGGAGAGAAGCGACTGCGAGGTGACGAACCTGCCGGCCCCGGCCGGGTCCGACAGAGAGTGCGGTGTGGCGGCTGTCGTGTTCACAGGATGATGTCCCATCCACGGGCGTGCGGGGCGATGGTGACGCGGTGGCGGACCTCGGAGCGCTGGCTGTACTCGCCCCCGTCGGCGCCGAACCGCACGGGCTGGTCGGGCAGGGAACCGACACCGGGCAGCGGGCGGTGGCTCTCGATCCAGGCGGACGGCCGCGGGTCGGCCACCGGGACGGTCTGTCCCTCCCTGCCGAAGTCGGCGTCCGGGAGAAGGGCGTTCGTCTCGAACGCCTGCATGAGGGTTCCCGGTACGAGGCGCAGGGCCAGGTCTCCGGAGGGCGGGCAGGCCTTCCGGCCCAGCCAGAGCAGGCGCCTGGGGTGTTCCAGCGCATGGGCGATCTGCACCAGGAACGCGGCGTCCGGGTATTCCAGCCCGACGAGGAAGGCGGCGTCGGACAGGTACCAGCGCTCGGTGATCAGGGAGTGCCGGCGTACCTCGCCGGAGACCAGGGCCCCCGAGACAGGGTCGGCGGCCACGTACTTCGGCGAGCCGTACCAGCCCTTCAGCTCCGCGCGGCCGAACGGGACCGGAGTCCGGCCCTCCGCGGCGTCCGCCGTCGCCTTCGCGGCCCGCTGGTGGTCGACGACGAGATCGCGGGGGCGGAGCGGATAGGTCCCCCCGCCCACCGTGTGGTAGTCGCGCACCGGCGTTCCGGGGCGGTCGGCCCGGACGCCGAAGCGCACGTCGGCGAGTTCTCCGAGGGGTTCCTCCCGGTCGAGGCCGAGCGCCGCGGCGCACAGGCCGACCACCCCGGACTTCGTGGGGCGGCGGTGGGTGTCCCGGCGGTTGAACCTGCCCTTGAGGCCCCAGGACTGGAGGGGGCCCGCCAGCCGGACGAGCAGGACGTGCAGGTCGCTCACGGGGTGAGCTCCTCGGCCCGCTCCACCACCGCCACCGACTCCGGCAGGTCCAGCTCCCCCAGGAGCGCGTCGATCTCCGGGTCGTAAGTGAGCAGTCGCGCGGCCCGCAGGTCCTCGCGGCGCCGGCTGACGAAGGAGTGGTGGCGCAGCAGCCTGCGCACGGCGGCCGGGCCCGCCGGGCCCTCGCCCCCGGTCGGCACCGGGCCCTCGTCCACCGGTTTCTGGAAGGCGGCAGCGTAGTTGTACGGGCGCTCCCCCTCGAAGGCGAGAACGAGCGCGGGCAGCGACCCGGTGGAGGCGGTGGAGTTCTTCTTCGCCTCCGGGAAGGCCTCGACGAAGGCGTTCACGAACTCCTTCTCCGCCTCGGATGCGGCCTTCTCCGCCTCGGCCTCGTCCATACCGGCCACCCGCAGGTTGACGCGGAGCTGGTGGCGGTCCAGGACGGTGTGCCGGTAGAAGGTGCCGGAGATCAGGGACTGGTACCCGGTCATCCCCGCACCCGCGTCGTCGGCGGCGTCGAGGAAGTCCAGGGCGTTGCGCTTGCGGTCGAGCTTCGCGTCGTCGGCCGCCGCGTAGAAGTCCTCGATCTGCTCCGACTCGTGCACGCTGAAGGCGTGCCCGGTCTGGACGGCGCCGTCGACGTTCGGGGAGTCGGGGATCTCGGCGAGGAACCGGCCGTAGAGGGCGATGTCCACGGCGTCGCGGGGCGCGATGGCCAGCAGAACGGCGTCACGGGTGGCCTTGGACAGCGGAGGCAGTTTGTCGTCCTCCGCCTGCTCCCCGTCCGCCTGCGGCTCGGACTTGCGGGCGGCCTTGCCACGGCTCTTTTTCTCCGCCGCACGCACCTGCGCCGCCAGGTAGGCGTCGCACCATTCGGTGAGTTCTTCCGCCCGGCCCGCGACGTGTTCCGCGATCCGCGCGGCGGCGTCGGACGGCGCGAAGACCAGCACCCTGGTCAGATTGGCCACCGTCGTCTTGCTGGGGTCACCGAACTTGAGACCGCTGGCCTCCAGCACCGCACGGGCCGTGACCAGTGCCTTCTCCTTGTCCCAGCCGTAGGAGGACTCCAGCTCGCGGCCGGTGAGCAGCGCCCACTCCCGGGTGCGGACACCCATGCTCCGCCCCTTGAGCGCGCCTCGCCCGGCGTTGGCGCGGTCGCGCGCGTAGATCCGCTCGGCGCGCCGGCGGGCCTGGCTCGTGATCATGTGCCGCTCGACTCCGCCGAACACGAGGGTCTTGGGCTGGGCGTTCTCGTCGCGCACCGGCAGCACCGCCGCCAGGGTCTCGATGAGGTGGAGGGAGAGGAACTGGCTCCGGGGGGGCTCGGTCATGGGGTGCTGGCCTTCCGCGTCGTCGGCTTGTTCGGGGTTTTCCGGGCGGGTCCCGGTGGGAGGTGGAAGTCGACCGACCACCGGTAGGCGACCCGCGCCTTGCGGTCGTTCCACTTGATGAGGTCCTCGGTCAGCCCGGTCCAGGAGGGAGGGGGTTGTTCGCAGGACCGGAGCCGGGTGACCGCGTGCTGGAGGTGTCGCCAGGGGATGCGCCGACTGGCGACGACGCGGCCCACCAGGCGCAGGGCGCCCGGGTTGTCGGGCCCTCGGCTTGTCGTGTGACCGATCTGGCGGGCCGCGGCCCCGAGGCTGCCGTAACCGTACGAGGGCACGGACCGCCCCTGGTGGAAGACCGCGAAGAGGAAGGCCATGCGCTCGAACAGGTCGCGGTGGTGGTCACCGCCGTACCAGCCCGCGCGGATATGCGCGTTGGTACGGACCCCGGCACGGCGCAACTCGGCGAGGGCCCCTGTGTCGCGCTGGTGCACCAGGGTGGTGAGCCAGGCGGTGAGGGCCGCGCTGTCGTGCGGGAACGGGTTCGGCCCCGTTCCGGGTGACGGGTCGTGCTCAGTCACCTTCGGTCTCCCCTCGGAGTTCGGCCGGGGCCCGGGAACCGGTCAAGGCGTCCTCGAAAAGCCGCACGGCCCGGGCCCGCGCCTTGTGGTTGATGTCGCTCGGAGGCAGTGCGTCGAGTTTCTGGAGCAGCTGGGTGCGGGCCGTCGCCATCAGCCCCGCCGCGTACGCGATCAACGGCTCGGAGGTGGGATCGTCGTCCTCTGGCCCGCGCCTGACCACCTCGTCCAGGAGTCCATGGAAGGGCTCCTCGGCCGAGGGCCAGAAGGACGACCGGGCGTCGAGCCGGGCCACCTGTCCGGCCTCGTCGGCGGCACGCATGGCCGGGAAGGCCGTCTCGGCCGCCCTGATGGCCGCCTTCTTCAGCGTCGAAGCGATGTACTCGGCGATGTCCGATCCCCGCCGGGAAGCCCGGTAGAGGTGGGTGACCATGCCCGGGGCGTAGGGGTAGGCGCCGTCCACCCAGGAGAGCGGGCGGGACTGGTTGGTGAGCAGGCCGACAGCCCAGATCTGGTAGGGCGCCCCGGTGCCCTCGCGTTCATACCGGAGCGACCGGAGCCGCGCGTACATGCCGCTCGGCGCGTCCCTGACCGCGCTGTACAGGGCATGGGCATCCTGCCAGAGGTTCCTGGTGGGCGAAGGCCACAGCGGCTTGCGCAGACCGCCCGCCGTCTCGCTGAAGACGGCGTCCTGGAGGTGGAGTTCCGGGTCGAGATCCAGGACCTCCCCGGCCCCGATCAGGACGCGGTCGACCATGACCTGTCCCTGGGCCCCGCGTACCCCGCCCAGCAGCACCGACCGTCCGAGTGAGCTGTGCAGGTCCGCCGGGCTACAGGGCCTGCGGGGTTTGGCCGGCCCGGTGAACGTGCGGCGCTCCCCATCGGTGGTCCAGGACGTGTTGAACGTGTCCGGCGGGCCGTACGGGGGATGGAGGTTCAAGCGCAGTGTCTCACCGAGGGTCTGGCCCAGGGCGACGACACGGATCCTTCCGGTGAGCCGCCCCGCCGCGAGGTTGGTGACCTTGGGGCCGAGGCGCTTTCCCGACATACGGGCCCGCCCGTAGGGGCCGTAGACGTGCTGTGTGAGCGTGGCACGGAAGGCGGCCGAGGCGGGAAGCGGGTTGTCACGGGCCAGGTGGTGGTGGTCGAAGTGCTGGTTGTAGTCGCCGGAGTGCTCGATGACCAGTTGGGCCGTCCCCGTGGCGCTTTCCGCGAAGTCCCCGGCCAGCTGGGCGTTCTGGGCCAGCGGCTGCGTGGGATGGAGCAAATCCCAGAACTCGTCCGGCTGGTCGCGCAGCCAGTCGGCGGCCGAAGCGAGGGGGTGCCTGTCAGCGATCCAGTCCTGCCACTCCCGGTCGGAGGACGGGCAGGTGCCGGACGCGAAGCAGATGGCCAGCAGGTACTCGATGACGGCGACGTTCTCCCCGGGGGAAACACAGTCGAGGAACGCCAGTTCGTCGGCCCACATGAGAAGAGCACGCAGGGAGTGGTGTGCCGTCGCACCGTCGAGGGCGACGGCGGGCACGCAGGGCTGGTGACGGGGGTCCCAGCTGAGGGGTTCGTCCGAGAACGTGTGCGTGGGGGACGCCGGAGGGATCTCTGACAATGATTCGCTACCGCTCTCTCGAAGACCGATGACAGGCACGGCGACCGGGCCTCCATGTGCTCGATGACCGAACACATGAAGCGTTTGTCGCCGACCGGAAACCGACCTCTTTTTCCAGGGGCATCAGAACACCCCCGCATCCGCGGGGAGGAAATCAACACGAGATCGTGAAGCTGTCGAGGGGCCACTCCCGCCTCCCGCGGGACTCCGTCGCCCTGCCCCACCCCCATCACGCGAATATCGGACATACAATGCGAAATCACTGGGATGGGCCGCTTTGGCCCGCAATCCATCGACAGCCCCTCCGCTGTACAGGGCTCCGCCGGCATGCCACAGGGACTCGCGCACCGCCTCGCCCCGCCAAAGCGGAACGAGGCGGTTCATGACGACGCACACCTTTTTATCGCACCAAGTCGCCATCGCGCAGGCATTCAGGAAAATCTTCCGCAACCTATAAACCTCACGGGAACGTGAAGAAGTCGAGTTGCCGAAGATCCACGATCACACCGGCGCCACCCTTGTCGCTACCTCTTGCGCACCAGGATGGTCAGGGTCGACCGGGCGTCCCTGCGCTGCTCCGCAGTGGGGGCGAAGACGGACACCAATGCAGCAACAGACCGAACCACTACATAGATCACACTGGCGACCAGTCCACCCACAATCGTGGCGTCGACGAGGATCTGCGAGACATCAAACACAACCCACCCCTTTATTAGAATCCAATTCCCGACCGCTTCGGCCTTGACTCAATAATCCTGGAAAGCCAGGGCGCCCCGCCACTCACTCCGACCATCAGCACACGATTTGCGCAGGTCAAAGGGGTGAAATTAATTTCAGGACCGCAGTTTTTCTCCCACTGCCAACAAGAGAGGAAAAAGCAGGTGAGCGCTTCATCTGGGGACGCACGAGATAAACTGAAAGTCATGCTCGGGAAGGCGAAAAGTGACGCTAAGCTAGACCCGGGTCAAGTGAAGTCGCTGGGAGTCGCCAGGACCACCTGGCAGAAGTGGCTGGACGGATCGGTCCCGGACCAGACCGAGAAGTTCCTCTCCGTGGTGCGACGGCTTGAGCAGGTCATCGGCCACCCCGTGTACCCGGAAGCCCTGTGGCGTGAGACCCTGCGCGCGGCTCAGGAGGAGAGGGCCCAAGAGGCCAACGCCGGTCGACGGCATTCCGCTCTGGCTCGCACGAAGGCGGAGGCGGAGAAGAAGGCGAAGGAGAAGGGCGGGCCCGGTTTCGTCAGCGACCACTCGACGACCCTCTGCCTGTCCGTGCCCGACACCGTCCGGGGACGCGAGAACGAACGCACGATCATGAACGCGTTCGTCAAGGCCAGCGGACCAGAGGCCCCGTCGTATCGCTGCTGGCAGGCCGAAGCGCCGGTGGGCAAGTCCGTGCTGTTGGCCGACTACATCCGGCGTTACCCTCCGCCCAAATGCGACATCCTCTCCTTCTTCGTCTCCCCGGCGGAAGGCACCGACACCCGGGCCTCGTTCGCGGAAGAACTGGCCGGTCAGATCCACAAACTCTTCGACAGGGAGAAGCGCGTCCCCCACAACGTCCGGGGCTGGCGGCAGCTCTTCGCCGAAGCCGCCCAGAAGAGCAAAGACCTCGGACGAAGGCTCGTGCTCATAGTCGACGGCCTTGACGACGACGTCGCCTGGTCGGGTCTGAAGGGCGAGGACGGTGCGCCGACGGCCGGGGCCCGAGAACCGGCCGAACACGAACTTGCCCCGGGGAGCATCGCCGCGCTTCTCCCGGCCGCCCCGCCGTCGGGTATGCGTGTCATCGTCTCCCTCCGTCGCTCGGTACGTCTTCCCGACGACATCCCTGAAAAGCGGCACCCGCTGCGCCAGGCCGAGAACTTCCACGAACTCCGGCCCGTCGCCGGGCTTGCCCCGGCGGAGCGGAGTCCGGCGCCACCCACCGACCCCCTGGGCCGCCCGGTGGCGGAACTGCTGGCCGTGGCGGGCGGCGGCCTGCGGGTGCAGGACCTGGCGGAGCTGACCGGACTTCCCGGGGAGCGGATCGACCGCCTGTTCGCCGGACCGGCCGGCCGTGCCGTCGTCCTCGACGACCCGGTCCGTCAGACCTACGCACTGGCCGGGTCCGGTCTGGTCGACGCCGTCCGCGCGGGCCTGGGGGATGCCGGTGTCCTGCGGCGCACCGGTGAACTGCTGTCCTGGTCGCGGGCGTGGGGTGCACGGGGCTGGCCCGACGGGACCCCGCCGTTTCCTCTGAAACAGCAGCTGCGGCTGCTGACGGACGACGCCGAACGCACGGCGTACGCCCTCGACCTGCCCAGGCTGCGCAGGCTCTCCGCCACGTTCGGACCGGACGTCGCGCTCGGCCGGCTCACGGCCTTCGCGGACGAGGCTGGCCCCGACGGGACCGCCGAGGGCCTGGCGAAACTCATCCCGCTCTCCGCCGTGCGGGCCCTGGTGCGACGGGAGTCCCGCGAGGTGCCGGACGGGTCCCCCGCCCTGTTCGTCAGGCTCGGTGTCGCGGAACGGGCCCGCGCCCTCGCCCGCTCCGCGCCGACACCGATCCTGCGGGCCGTCCATCTGGCCGAGGCAGCGGCGCAGATGGCGGACGCGGGGATCCCCGGCGTGGACGCCGTCGTCGGGGAGGCGGCCGAGTGGTTGGACGGGGACCGGGTGGACCGGGGGTCGCCGGGTGCGCACCGGGAGGCCGGACCCTACGAACGGCTCCTGGGGTCCGCGGCGACGCTCATGAAGCTGCACGACCGGGGCACCGCGCGTCCGCTGCTCCTGGCCGTGGCACACGATCCCGCAGCCGACTCGGCGCTTCTCGTCCGGGCGGCCGGGCTGCTGGCGGCTGACCGGGACCCCGCGACCGTGGAGGCGCTGTTCGGCCGGGCACAGACCCTGAGCATGGGGAATACGCGCGCCCAGGCCGCGGCTGTGGACCTGTGGGGTGCTCTGGCCCGCGCGGTCCCCGACCGGGGCCCCGAAGCCGGTGACCTCATCCAGGCCGTGTGCGAGGCGGTCGACCCCGCGGACGAGCTGGAGAAGGTCGATGTCCTCATCGCCGGAATATCGGCCCTCGCCAATCTGCCCGCCAAACGCAGCAGACAAGCGGTCAAGCTGAAGCACCGGGCGGAGGCCCGCATAGTCGAGGCGATCACGACCTTTGAGGAGCGCCCCGAGGAACTGTCGGAGGAGGACCGCGCCCATCTCCGCCGTGGGATGGGCGGGACGCTGGCCCGTTTCGCCCAGGCCGTCAGCGAAGCAGGGATCACGCGGGCCTCCCTCGACGACGCCGCGTCCCTGTGGGCCCCGTGGATCGACGGCGACCGGCGGGGTTCTCTGGGGGAGCCGCTGGCGGAGCGGGCTCAGGGGGTCGTCGAGTCGATCCAGGCGGGATGGGCCGAGTCGGATGCGCGGACCTCCACGCCGAAGAAAACGAAAAACCGGTCCGAGGATCGATCGGACCGGGACGAGCCCGCACACCTGAGCCTGCTCCGCGAGGCAGAGGAGCAGCAGGAGAAGGGCAACCTCTCACGCGGTCGCGAGCTTCTGGAGGAGTGCCTGCGGCGGCGTCCCGTCCCGGAGGCACCCCTGCCCGTCCCGGGGCCCTGGACGGTGGAACTGTGCCATGCCCTCGGGCTGGCGGGGGAGTTCCCGCCCGCGGAAGCCGTCGTAGCGGACCTGTCCGACACCGGGTCCCGGGCGCGTCACCTGGGCTCGCTCTCCCTCGGATGCTCCCTCGGCGGGTTCCGCGAGGCGGGTGCCCGTTACGCCCGGGAGGCGGCGGACCTGGTATCCGACAGTGGGGAAGCCGGTCTGCGGAACACGGTGGCCCAGGCCCTCGCGCACGCCGGGGACGGCGCCGCCGCCTCGGCCATGGCGACGGGAGGTTCCGCCGCGCAGGAACGGCAGGCGATGACGGCCGTCGCGGCCGGTCTCGCCCGCCACCGCCCCGACGAGGCGGAACGCATGGCCGTCCCCCTGGTAGAGGCCCTGGCGGGCAGGATCGCCCCCGGCAGCCCGCTCCGCGTCCTTCCCGAGCTGGCGGCCCTTCTCCTGGCCTTCCCGGACATCCGCGCTCCGGAGCCGCGCCTGCGCGACGCACTCCACCGCGCTGTGCAGCACCTGGCCGGCTCACCGATGTCTCCACCCGCGCCCTCCCTGGTCGTCCTCGCCCTGCTGGAACAACTCGGCTGCCTCACCGAGGAGGACGGCGACACCGTCACCGGTCTGCGGGACCGGTGGCGGCGTTCGCACCGGTCGGCACAGGACCACAGCGCCGAACTCGTCCTGTACGCCGCGATGGAGGGGGACACCGCAGCCCTGTGGCGGCGGGCCGACGCGGTACCGACCCCGCGGGCGCGGTCGGAGGCGCTCGGGGCCGCGGCCGCGTACCTGGCGGGTGCCCCGGCGGCACTGTCCACGGACGGCCGGGCCGGCGACCGCGTGCTCCGTACCTGTCTGGCCCTGGCCCGCGCCGCCGCTGACGGCGCTCCCCCGGACGAGGAGACGGCCCGGGACATCGTGCGCGGGCTCGCGGAGGCCGACGTGTGGCCCCACACGATCCCGGTACTGCCCCTGCTCGCCCCGGATGCGCTGCCCCGTCTCGTCGCACTAGCCGGGGACCCCGCCTGGGGCGCCGGCGGGCCGGATACGGCGGGCGGGCCGTCCCTGCCCTGAACGGGACACGAAGGCACCGGTTCCCGAGTCGGCCCCGGAGGTCGGCTCGGGTGCTGGTACATAAGTCGACTAATCACTTTGTGGAATAAGATGCCGTCCTGGCCACGAGGTGAGGAGTCCGGGATGGGTCCTGGGGACAGGGTGCGCTACGTCGCGATCGGCGACAGCCACACCGAGGGCGTCGGGGACGGGGACGACGTCCTGGGGGTGCGCGGCTGGGCCGACCGGCTGGCCGAGAGGATGGCGGCGACCGGGGCGCGGGTGGAGTACGCGAACCTGGCGATCCGGGGCCGGCTGGCCGCGCGGGTGCGCGCCGAGCAGCTGGAGCCCGCGCTGGCCCTGGAGCCGACCGTGGCCACGGTGTTCGCCGGGGTCAACGACGTGATCCGCTCCGGGTACGACGCCGGGGCGGTGATCGGCGAGCTGGAGGCGATGTTCGCCGCGCTGACCGGCGCGGGCGCCCGGGTGGCGACGCTGACCTTCCCCGACATCGCCAGGGTGGCCCCGCTGGCGCGCCCCCTGGTGCCGCGGGTGCTGGACTTCAACGAGCGGATCCGGGCGGCGGCCGGGCGCCACGGCGTGGTGGTGGCCGACGTGGCGCGGTACGAGATCTCGACCGACCGCCGCCTGTGGGCGACCGACCGGCTGCACTGCACCCCGCTGGGGCACGACCGGATCGCGGGGGCGCTGGCCTCGGCGCTGGAGCTGCCCGGCGCCGACGACGCGTGGACGCTGCCGCTGCCCGTGCTGCCCCGGCCGGGCAGGCTGCCGGCGGCGGCCGACGAGATCCGCTGGCTGGGCGCGTTCCTGGGACCGTGGGTGGTGCGGCGGCTGCGCGGCCGGTCCTCCGGCGACGGCCGGGTGGCCAAGCGCCCGGGGCTGCTGCCCGTCGAGACCGGCTGACCCGGGGCGCACCCGGTCCCCCGGGTCGGCCTGCGACCCATTTTGCAACTTGTTGCATAATGAGGGTGCGGGCCGCCCGGACAGCGGGCCGCGAGGCACCCCGCGCGAGGAGGCACGATGACCGACTACCCCCACCTGCTGGCCCCCCTGGACTTGGGCTTCACCACCCTGCCCAACCGGGTCATCATGGGCTCGATGCACCTGGGCCTGGAGGAGCACCCCGGCGGCTTCGAGCGCATGGCCGCCTTCTACGCCGAGCGCGCCCGCGGCGGCGCCGGCCTGATCATCACCGGCGGCATCGGCCCCAACGACCACGGGACCACCTTCAAGGGCGCCGCCAAGCTCACGAACGCCGACGAGGTCGCACAGCACCGGGTCGTCACCGGGGCGGTGCACCGCGAGGGCGGCCGCATCGCCATGCAGATCCTGCACACCGGCCGCTACGCCTTCAACGAGGACCTCGTCGCCCCCAGCGCGCTCCAGGCCCCCATCAACCCGTTCACCCCGCGCGAGCTCACCGCCGACGAGGTCGAGCGGACCGTCGGGGACTTCGCACGCACCGCCGCCCTGGCCCGCGAGGCCGGGTACGACGGCGTCGAGATCATGGGTTCCGAGGGCTACCTCGTCAACCAGTTCATCGCCGCCGCCACCAACCGGCGCGACGACGCCTGGGGCGGCTCCTACGAGAACCGCATGCGCTTCCCCGTGGAGATCGTGCGCCGGGTCCGCGAGGCGGTCGGCACCGACTTCATCATCGTCTACCGCCTGTCCATGCTCGACCTGGTCCCGGACGGCTCCACGTTCGAGGAGGTCGTCCGGCTCGCCAGGGCCGTCGAGGAGGCCGGGGCCACCATCATCAACACCGGCATCGGCTGGCACGAGGCGCGCATCCCCACCATCGCCACCTCCGTGCCGCGCGGCGCCTACGGCTGGGTGACCGAGAAGCTCATGGGCGAGGTGTCCGTCCCCCTGGTCGCGGTCAACCGCATCAACACCCCCGAGGTGGCCGAGCGGATCATCGCGGACGGCCGGGCCGACATGGTCGCCCTGGCCCGCCCCTTCCTCGCCGACCCGGAGTTCGTGGCCAAGGCCGCCGCCGGGCGCGCCGAGGAGATCAACACCTGCATCGGCTGCAACCAGGCCTGCCTGGACCACACGTTCAGCCTCAAGATCACGTCCTGCCTGGTCAATCCGCGTGCCTGCCACGAGACCGAGCTGGTGCTCTCCCCCACCCGCCTGCGCAAGCGGATCGCCGTGGTCGGCGCGGGCCCGGCCGGGCTGGCGTTCTCGGTGTCGGCCGCCGAACGCGGCCACGGGGTGACCCTGTTCGACGCCGCCGACGACATCGGGGGGCAGCTGAACATGGCCCGCCGGGTGCCGGGCAAGGAGGAGTTCGACGAGACCCTGCGCTACTTCCGGGTCCGGCTCGACCGGCTCGGCGTCGACGTGCGCCTCAAGACCGAGGCGACCCCCGACGACCTCGCCGGATACGACGAGGTCGTGCTGGCCACCGGCGTCTCCCCCCGGACTCCGGAGATCCCCGGCATCGACCACCCCAAGGTCGTCGGCTACGTCGACGTCCTGCGCGGGAACGCCGAGGTGGGCGAGCGCGTCGCCGTCATCGGCGCGGGGGGCATCGGGTTCGACGTCGCCGCGTTCCTCACCGACGACGGCGGGAACGCGTCCCTGGACCCGGCCGAGTTCTTCCGCCGGTGGGGCGTGGACACCGCGCACACCGCCCCCGGCGGGCTGCGCGCCCCCGAGCGCCCGGCCCCGCCGCGCCGCGTCCACCTGCTCCAGCGCAAGACCGGCAAGGTCGGCGCGGGCCTGGGCAAGACCACCGGGTGGATCCACCGGCTGGAGCTGCGGCACCGCGGGGTGGATACGCTGGCCGGGGTGGAGTACACCCGCGTCGACGACGAGGGCCTGCACATCGCGGTCGACGGCGAGGCACGGGTGCTGGAGGTGGACACCGTCGTGGTGTGCGCCGGCCAGGAGCCGCGCCGCGGCCTGGCCGACGCGCTGGCCGAGCGCGGGGTGCGGACCCATCTCATCGGCGGCGCCGACGTGGCCGCCGAGCTGGACGCCAAGCGCGCCATCGACCAGGGCACCCGCCTGGCCGCCGCCCTGTAGCCGCGCCCGCCCGCCCGGCCCGCGACCCGAACCTGGAACGCGCACATGTCCCTGCCCCACGCCCTGCTGACCGCCCTGCTGGAGAAGCCCTCCTCCGGGTCCGAGCTGACCCGGCGGTTCGACCGCTCCATCGGCTACTTCTGGTCGGCCACCCACCAGCAGATCTACCGGGAGCTGGGCAAGCTGGAACAGGCCGGGCTGATCCGCGCGCTGCCCTCGCCGGTCCCCACCCGGGGGCAGCGCAAGGAGTACGAGGTGCTGCCCGAGGGCCGGGCGGAGCTGCGGGCCTGGGTGGACCGCCGCGAGGACCCCCGGGTGTCCCGGGACCCGCTGCCGCTGCGCCTGCGCGCCGCCGGCGTGGTGGGCGTCGGCGACCTGCTCCCCGAGCTGGTCCGCCACCGGGACCTGCACCGCGCCCGGCTGGAGGAGTACCGGGAGTTCGAGCGGCGGGACTACCCCGGGGGTCCGCGCACCGAACAGGAGCGCGTCCAGCTGCTGGTGCTGCGCGGCGGCATCGACATGGAGACCGGCTGGGTGTCCTGGCTCACCCGCGCCGTCGAGGAGCTGTCCGGGACGGCCGGGGCGCCGGAGGCCGGGGGCTCAGCCGACGGGGACGTGTCCTGACTCGGACAGGCCCTCGGGCAGCCGCAGCCCGGGCGTGCGCAGCGGGGTGAGCCGGGAGCGCAGCACCATCGCGGCCGCGCCGATCGCCGGGGCGGTGTCGGCGAACTCCGACAGCCGCACCCGCACCGGCTCGCCCTGGCGCCCCGCGAACGCCGACTCCAGCTCCCCGCGCACCGCCGGGAGGTAGGTCGCGCCCGCGACCGCCTGTCCGGCCCCGGTGAGCACCACCAGGTCCGGGTCCAGCACCCCGACCAGGGTGCGCACCGCCACCGCCGTGTACCGGGCGGAGCGCTCCAGCAGGGCCCGCGCCGCGGCGTCCCCCTCCCGGGAGGCCCGCACCACCGCCGCGAACCCCGCGGTCACCGGGACCGCGCCGTCCCCGCCGGCCGGCGCCGCGCCGCGCGCGCCGGCGCGGGCCGCGGCGACCACGGCGGCCGGCCCCGCCACCGCTTCCAGGCAGCCCCGCGCCCCGCAGCCGCAGGGCGGGCCGTCGACCTCCACGCACACGTGCCCGAGCCCGCCGGCCCGGCCGTGCGCGCCCCGGTAGGGGACCCCGTCGACCAGCACCCCCGCGCCGAGCGTCGCGCCGGTGTGCACCGCCACCAGGACCGAGGAGCGGCCGGCGGACCCCGACCAGTACTCGCCCAGCGCGGCGGCGGTGGCGTCGTCGCCGGTGACCACGGCCAGCCCGGACGCCCGCTCCAGCTCCCGTGCCCCGGCCGGGTCGCCCTGGGCCGACACCAGCCCGATGCCCAGCAGCAGCCGCCGGTCCACACCGGCCCCCTCGACCAGGGCGTCCACCCGGCGGGCCGTGTGCCCGGGGTCCCCGGCGGGGCCGGCGCCCGGGCTCCCGGCGTGGGCCGTGCGGGACACGACCGCGCCGGTCAGGTCGGTGAGCGCGTAGGTGGCGCCGCCCGCGTCCAGGTGCACGCCGACGGCGTACCGGGAGGCGGGGGCCAGGCGCAGCAGGACCCGGGGCTTGCCGCCGGTGGACTCGGCGCGGCCGGCCTCGGTCACCAGGCCGTCGGCGAGCAGCCCGCGCACCACCGTGGAGACGGTGGCCGCGGTCAGCCCGGTGGCGCCCGCCAGGCCGGACCGGCTGATGGTCCCGGCCGCCCTGATGACGTCCAGGACCGTCGCCCGGCTCGACGTGTGGGGAGTGGCCCGACCCAAGGGAACCTCCGGCTGTACCGCGTGTTCGGTGCGCACCAGGGTAGCCGCCACCCCGCCCTTGACTTACTTAGTTCACTGAAGAAAGAATCCTGGCACCACCGGCTCGCACACGAGGAGCAGCATGCTCAGCCACACCCTCCACGACGGCTGGCGCCTGACCGCCACCGCCGGGCCCGTCCCCGGGGACATCGCCGACCGGGAGATCCCCGCCGCGGTTCCCGGGAGCACCCACCTGGACCTGCTCGCCGCCGGGCTCATCCCGGACCCCTACCTGGACGCCGCCGAGGCCGAGCTCACCTGGGTGCACCGCACCGACTGGCGCTACACCCTCGTCTTCGAGGCCGACGCCCCCGCCGACGGCGAGCGCGTCGACCTGGCCTTCGACGGGCTGGACACCGTCGCCACCGTCACCCTCAACGGGCAGGTGCTCGGCACCGCGGCCAACATGCACCGCTCCCACCGGTTCGACGCCCGCGCCGCCCTGCGCGCCGGGAGCAACGAGCTGACCGTGGACCTGCGCTCCGCCCTGGAGTACGCCGAGGAGGAGCGCGAGCGCCTCGGCGCCCGCCCGCACACCAACACGCACCCCTACAACATGGTCCGCAAGATGGCCTGCTCCTTCGGCTGGGACTGGGGGCCCGACCTCCAGACCGCCGGGATCTGGAAGCCCGTGCGCCTGGAGCGCTGGACCACCGCACGCCTGGCCCGGGTCCGCCCCCTGGTCACCGTGGACGCCGACGGCACCGGCCGGGTCGAGGTCCACGCCGACCTCGAACGCGCCGGGGACGGGACCCCCCTCGTCCTCACCGCCGCGGTCGCCGGGCG
This sequence comes from Nocardiopsis flavescens, assembly GCF_900141985.1. Classification (GTDB taxonomy): domain Bacteria; phylum Actinomycetota; class Actinomycetes; order Streptosporangiales; family Streptosporangiaceae; genus Nocardiopsis; species Nocardiopsis flavescens. Next base: position 92,339 of record NZ_FQZK01000015.1, read on the forward strand.
CACCGCCACCGCGACCCTGGCCGCCGACGCGTCATCGGGCACCGTCACCGTCGAGGTCCCCGGAGCCGACCTGTGGTGGCCCGTCGGCCACGGCGGCCAGCCGCTGTACGACCTCGACCTCACCCTCGCCGCCCGGGACGGCGCCGACGCCCTGGACACCGCGCACCGCCGCATCGGCTTTCGCACCGTCACCGTGGACACCGAGCCCGACGAGCACGGCACCCCCTTCACCGTCTCCGTCAACGGCCGACCGGTCTTCGTCAAGGGCGCCAACTGGATCCCCGACGACCACTTCCTCACCCGGATCACCCGCGAGCGCCTCGAACACCGTGTCGGCCAGGCCGTCGACTCGCACATGAACATGCTGCGGGTCTGGGGCGGCGGCATCTACGAGACCGAGGACTTCTACGACGTCTGCGACGAACGCGGCGTCCTCGTCTGGCAGGACTTCCTGCTGGCCTGCGCGGCCTACCCCGAGGAGGACCCGCTCTGGGGCGAGTTCGAGGCGGAGGCCCGCGAGAACGTCGCCCGCCTGTCCTCCCACGCCTCCCTCGCCCTGTGGAACGGCGGCAACGAGAACCTCTGGGGCCACGAGGACTGGGGCTGGAAGGACCGGCTGGGCGACCTCACCTGGGGCCACCGGTACTACACCGAGCTCTTCCCGGCCGTGGTCGCCGAACTCGACCCCACCCGGTTCTACGCCGACGGCAGCCCCTACTCCCCGGGACTCACCGCCGAGGAGTCCCACCCCAACGCCGAGGCGCACGGCACCCGCCACGAGTGGGACGTGTGGAACCGCACCGACCACCGCGCCTACCGCGACATCGTGCCCCGCTTCTGCTCCGAGTTCGGGTTCCAGGGGCCGCCCACCTGGTCCACCCTCACCGAGTGGATCCACGACGAGCCGCTCACCCCCGAGTCCCCCGTCTTCCTCCTCCACCAGAAGGCCGAGGACGGCAACGGCAAGCTCTCCCGCGGCCTGTCCATGCACCTGCCCACGCCCACCACCTTCGCCGACTGGCACTGGGCCACCCAGCTCAACCAGGCCCGCGCGGTGGCGGTCGGGGTGGAGCACTACCGGTCCTGGTGGCCGCGCACCGCCGGCTCCCTGGTCTGGCAGCTCAACGACTGCTGGCCGGTCACCTCCTGGGCCGCCGTGGACGGGCAGGGGCGGCGCAAGCCCCTCTGGTACGCGCTGCGCGACGCCTACGCCCCCCGCCTGCTCACCCTCCAGCCCCGCGACGGGCGCCTCGTCCTCATCGCGGTCAACGACACCGACGAGCCGTGGGAGGCCCTGCTGCGGGTGGAGCGCCGGGACTTCGCGGGCGGGATACTGGACGGGACCGAGACCGCCCTGTCCGTGCCCGTCCGGGCCACGGCCGAGTACGAACCGCCCCGGTCGCTGCTCGCGGCCGCCGACGACACCCGGGAGGTGCTGGTGGCCACCGCCGGAGAGACCCGCCTGGTGCGCCCCTTCCGCGAGGACGTCCACCTGGCCTACGACACCGACGCGCTCACGGCCGAGGCCGAGCCCGCCCCCGGCGGGTACAGCGTGCGGGTGAGCGCGTCCTCGCTCGCCCGCGGCGTGTCCGTGCTCGCCGACCGGGTCGCCCCCGACGCCGAGGTGGACGACATGCTCGTCGACCTGCTGCCGGGCGAGACGCACACCTTCCTGGTGCGCACCGCGGCCGAGGTCGACCCGCAGGAGTTCACCCGCGGACCGGTGCTGCGCAGCGCCGCCTCCCTGCACCCCCGCGGGAAGCGATGAACGCGCAGGACCGCGCGGGCGCGGTCGGGCTGGTCCTGGCCCGGCCGCGCCGGCTCCTGAGCGCCGAGCCGTTCTTCATGGAGTTCATCGGCGGCATCGAGGAACGGCTGGCCGCACACGACATGTGGGTGATGCTGCACCTGGTCTCCACCGCCGGGGAGGAGGCCGCCGCGCACCGCCGCTGGGCGGAGCGCGGCGTGGTCGACGCCGTCGCGGTGGTCAACCCGACCGTCGACGACCCCCGGCCGGAGCTGCTGCGCGGGCTGGGGCTGCCGTTCGTCGTCGCCGGCGCCGCGGAGGGCTCGGACCTGCCGGGGGTCGTCTCCGACCAGGGCTCCCCCGTACGGGAGGCCGTGGAGCGGCTGCGCGCCCTCGGGCACCGGCGCCTCGCGCGGGTCGGCGGGCCCGCCCCGCTGCTGCACACCCGTGCCCGCGGCGAGGCCCTCGCCGCGGCCTGCGCCGCCGCGGGGCTGCCCGAACCGGCGACCGCCGAGGGCGACTACTCGCACGAGGCGGGCGAGCGGCTCACCGCCGCGCTGCTGGCCGCACCGGAGCCGCCCACCGCGATCCTGTACGACAACGACGTGATGGCGGTCGGCGGACTGGAGGCCGCCCGCTCGCTGGGCGTGGACGTGCCCTCCCGGCTGAGCCTGGTGGCCTGGGACGACTCCACGCGCTGCCGCCTGGTCTCGCCCGAGCTGAGCGCGATGACCGTGGACGTGCACCGGTACGGCACCCTCGTCGCCGAGGCCGCGCTGGAGGCGGCCCGGGGCCTGCCCGTCGCCGCGCGCCGCTCCCCCGCCGCCCGCTTCACCGCCCGCGGCAGCACCGGCCCCGCGCCGGAGTAGCGGCCTGTCGGCCTGTCGACAGGGCCGCCCGCCGACAGGCGGCCCTGTCGACCAATCCCCTTGCGGACCCGTCGACCTGCGGACACGTCGCCACGTCGACACGTCCCCCCACCGCCTTGTCGACACCGCCCGCACCCCGGGCCGGCGCACGAAAAAACCGCCCCCGGCTGTGCCGGGGGCGGCTGGTGGCGGTGGAGGAGGGATTTGAACCCTCGAAGGGTTGCCCCTTACCCGCTTTCGAGGCGGGCGCCATCGGCCACTAGGCGACTCCACCGCGAGCCACTCTACCGGATGGGAGGGGGTGCGCAGAACCGGTTATCCGCGCCGCCGCCCGAAGAACCGGGTGAGCAGGCCGGAGCAGGCCGCGGCCACGTCGGCGTCCACCAGGTCGGGCGGGATCACCTCGGGGCGGTGGTTCAGGCGCGGGTCGCGGACCAGGTCCCACATCGAGCCCGCCGCGCCGGCCTTGGGGTCGCGGGCTCCGTAGACCAGGCGGTCCACCCGGGACAGCACCGTGGCGCCCGCGCACATGACGCAGGGCTCCAGGGTGACCGCGAGCGTGCAGCCGGACAGGCGCCACTCGCCGCGCCGGCGGGCGGCGTCGCGCAGCGCCAGGACCTCGGCGTGCGCGGTCGGGTCCCCGGCGGCCTCGCGTTCGTTGCGCCCGCGGCCGACCACCGCGCCGCCCGGGTCCAGGACCACCGCCCCGACCGGGACGTCCCCCGAGGCCAGGGCCCGCTCCGCCTCGGCCAGGGCCGCGCGGAGCGCGGTGTCCAGGGCCGTGCTCACAGGCGCATGCCGTCCAGGACCTCGCCGAACCCGGCGCGGTCGGCCACGACCGCCAGGACGTCGCTGGGCAGGACGCCGCTGCCCACGGACAGCGAGCGCAGCTCCTCGGCCGGGACCCCGAAGTCCTCCAGCAGCCCGGAGTCGCCGCTCGGGGCGGCCCCCCGGGCGGTGTCCGGGACGCCGGCCCCCACCAGGGCGCCCGCCTCGGCGAGCACCCCGGCCAGGGGGTAGTCCTCGGCGACGCGGAGGTCGGACAGGTACACGCGGGGTTCCGCGTCCTCGTCGGCGCGGACGATGGCGAACCAGTCGTCGTCGACCTCGATGAGGAGGACCGCGGACGGCGACCCCGTGTCGGTGGCGAAGTCGAGTGTCAGGTCGGTGACGTCGTCGATGACGTCCACTTCACCGAGCTCCAGCTCGGCTCCCCGCCACGTCCCCCCGTCGGGGGCGAAGACGGCTGCGAAGGTCGACACCGCGTGCTCTCCTCGTTCTCCGGGCTGTGTTCGTGGGGTCCTCTACCCCATCGCGTCGAGGACACGCTGGAAGGCCTGCGCGAATCCGAGCCGTTCGGAGATGCTGGCCAGCACCTCGTCCGGATACAGGTCGAGATCTCCGGCCAGGGCGCCCAGCTCCATCTCGTCCAGTCCCAGATCGGCGACGATCGACAGGTCTCCCGCGGGCAGGACCTGATCGAGATCATCGTCGTCGGGCTGGTCGATGTCCAGGTGGTCGAGCACGTCCCGGGCGACCTGCCAGTCGACGGACGCGGTCACGTCGGACAGGAAGAGGGACACCTCTCCCCCGTAGACGCGGACGATGACGAAGAAGTCGTCGCCCACCGACACGAGGCCGATCGTCCCGCTGATACTGGGTTGCTGGCGCAGGGCGTGGATCAGTCCCTTGAGGTCGTGCACCAGGGCGACCGGCAGGAGGTCGACCTCCCAGTACTCCTCTTCCCGGAACGCCACGGCCGCGAAGTCGCCCGAATCGTCATCATGATCGAGCACTGTCATCGTCACCCCAACCCGGCCGGTGCCATCAGTCCGGACGAAGGAACCCCGGATCGCCCGTTGCGAGTGACATGGTAACGATCACTCCGCACCCGCCGTGGCCCTTGTCCGCCTCAGTCCGACAACGCTCTCACGACTTCGGGGGGTGCGGCCCCGCGGGGGCTCGCCGCGGGCGCTCCGCGGGCCCCCGCGCGGACCCTTCCGGGTGGGTACGCGCGGTTAGACTCTGCCTGGCCCAGCTCCCCGGCCACCATCCCGTCGTCCCAGCTCACCCGGAGAACACCTTGGAAACCCTGGTCGTCGACCACCCCTTGGTCGCGCACAAACTCACCACCCTGCGCGACGTGCGGACCGACTCCCCGACCTTCCGGCGCCTGACCGACGAACTGGTGACGCTGCTCGCCTACGAGGCGACCCGCGACGTCCGAGTGACGGAGGTCACCCTCCGGACGCCCCTGGTGGAGACCACCGGTACCCAGCTGAGCCGCCCCACCCCCCTGGTGGTGCCGATCCTGCGCGCCGGGCTGGGCATGCTCGACGGGATGACGCGCCTGCTGCCGACGGCCGAGGTCGGCTTCCTGGGGATGGCCCGCGACGAGGAGACCCTCCAGCCGGCCACGTACGCCGACCGGCTGCCGCAGGACCTGTCGGGCCGCCAGTGCTACGTGCTCGACCCGATGCTGGCCACCGGCGGCACCCTGGCCGCGGCGCTCAAGCTGCTGGTGGAGCGGGGCGCGGACCACATCACGGCGATCTGCCTGCTGGCCGCCCCGGAGGGCCTGGTCGCGGTGGAGCGCAAACTCGCCGAGTCCCTGGCCCCGGACCACGGGGCGACGCTGCGCGTGGTGACCGCAGCCGTGGACGAGCGCCTCGACGACAACGGCTTCATCCTGCCGGGACTGGGCGACGCGGGCGACCGGCTGTACGGCTGCGCCTGATCCCTTCCCCGCGCGCGGAGCGCCCGGCCGGTCTTCCGGCCGGGCGCTTTTTCGGTTGTTTTCACTGCCGGACGAATGAATGGCCGAAAACCGGGCAGAGTCCTTCCACGACCCGCCGTCGCCCCTGGTCGAAGCCGGGATGGCGGAGAGCGCACCCGACCCCGAGAGACGACAGACCGCACCGCATTATCCGAATTCATTTCGAGACGAGAACGTAACCGACAGGAGTGATCATGGTTCCTGGCTGCCCGTAACCGGGAACCCCGACAGCCCGAAACCACTTCCCCTGAACGTATGTCCGCCCGGACCCTCACATCCCGCCCTTCCCGGGTGCGGCCCCCGGCGTCCCCACGACGACTACCGAACGCCTCCGGACGCGCACGCTGAGCCATCCGCCTCCCCAGCCCTCAAGGAGAGAGATGACCGAGACCACCTCCACCGCCACGACCACCGACGAGCGCTACGCCCCCGTGGTGGAACTCCTCTCCTCGGAATTCTCCGGCGTGCACCACGAGTCCACCGTGACCCGGTGCGTGGACGCGGCCCGGCACGGCGCCGAGGAGGTCACCGGAAGCGCCGCCCCGGACCTCGTCGAGCGGATCGCCCGACAGCACCTCCAGGTGCTCGCCCTGGCCTTCGCGGAACAGCGCTGACCGCGCGGCGCCCTTGGGCGGAATCCGCTCCGACCCGAGTCCGTTTTTCGGGCCGTCCGACACCCCGGGGCCATTTCGGGCCGGGAGCACCCGCCCGACTTCTTCACAAAAGCCAACCCAAACCTCCTGACCTGCGCTGGCGGACGGCCGAATTTCGGCCCTCCTGTCCCCCGGTGCACAACCGCACCGGAACCGGACACAGCCCGCAAGCAAGGAAGGTCCGACATACCGCCACGCCGAGGGTGCGGCCCAGGCTTTACGGGCAGGACCCCCAATGCGACAATCGCTGCTGGGTCGGTGGGTACAGGTGGATTCCAAGGGGAGTCGGTCGTGGCGAAGTTGAAAAAATGGGGCGGCTACGCCCTCATCGGTTTCGTGGCGTTTTATCTGCTCACGCAACCCGAAAGCGCGGCGGGCGTGATCCAGAGCGCGCTCGGAGGACTGATGGGCGGCGCCGAGTCGATGTCCCGCTTCGTTAACGCACTGCTGCCGTAGGGGGATGGTCGGGTGCCATGCGCCTCGTAGCGTCGAGTAACAGCGCCCCGGCTTCGGTCAACCGCTACCTGCTCCCACACGAGCAGGACGTGGTCACCATCCGGCGGCATCCCGCGGTCCTGATCGGACCCGTGGGCGCGGTCCTGGGCGCGCTGATCATCGCCGGGATCCTCAGCAACACGCAGATAGCGGACACCCCGGCGGCACTGGCCATCATCTGGTGGCTGTGGCTGCTGGTACTGGTGTGGTTCGTGTGGCAGGTAGCGGAGTGGTCGGTCGACTACTTCGTCATCACCTCCGCCCGACTGCTGCTGACAACGGGGCTGATCACCCGACAGGTCAACATGATGCCGCTGGGCAAGGTCACGGACATGCGGTTCGAGCGCACCCTGCTCGGCCGGTTCCTGGGCTACGGGACCTTCGTGATGGAGTCCGCCGGCCAGGACCAGGCGCTGAGCAAGATCGCCTTCATCCCGTACCCGGAGCAGCTCTACCTGGAGGTCGTGGGGCTCATCTTCAAGGAGTAGCCCCCGCAGGCGCATCCGACAGGGCACCCGTCCCCAGGGCGGGTGCTTCTCGTTTTCTCCGGGCGGCGCCCGCCCGCGCCGGACCCCGCCGCCGACCACCCGGTTCCCCCTCCGTTCACCTTCCGTTCACCTGGCCTCGGCAGCCCCGGCAACCCCGCCGACACGGCCCCCGGAAGCCGCGCGCCACCTGGGGTTTCGACACCCCCGGTGGCGCGGGAGGATTCCCTGTGACCGAGGACCCAGGAAAAAGAATTGACTCAAAGGTGAACATAGGGTTAACTATGGTCATCTGATACGGAAACGAGGAGGGCACCATGGCGCGCAGGACAGACCGTGCACCACACCCGACTCTCTCCGCCGACGCCCGTCGACACGCGCGTTCCGCCGAGGAGGACCTCCGCCTGGCCGGCCTCACGCCGGACGCCGTGAGCGTCCCCCGGCCGCGCGAGAACGCCGACGCCATCAGCTCCGGGCACCCGATCATGCACTGGGTGCTGGTCACCGACGAGACCGGGCGCACCCGCCCCGAGGCCCGCTGGCTGTAACGACGCATCAACGACGCACGCCCCCTTCCGGCCGCGCCGGAAGGGGGCGCCCGGTGTTCGCACCGGGCGCGAGAGAGTGAACCGCGAAGGGCCGCCCCACGGTGGGGCGGCCCTTCGCCTTTCCCCTCCGCCCCCGACGATGACGCCATAGCGCTGTGTCGACATATCAGCTTGAGTCAATATCGGTATTTCAGTCGACCTAAAGAGGGCGACGGAGAGTGATCCCCGTCTCACCGACCTCGCCCTTGACTCCGCTCGAAACGAGACGTATCGTCTTGTTCATGAGGCTGTACCACTCCCTGTAGATCCCGCGTCCGGCACCCGTGTCCGAGCACAGCGCACCCGCCGCATCCCGGCGGCCCGCGCCGCTCCGCCCGTGCCGCCACCCCGCGGTCGATCCGGTACGGCCCCTTCGTCGTCCCCGCACCCCGAGCCCCGCACCGCGTGCGCGCCGGCTCCTCCCGGTGCCCGTACACGAAGGCCCCTCCGGCGGCCCGCGGCCCCTTTCACCGGCCCCACCGCAGCAGAGGAGGCACGCCCTTGCGCACCGCCCGAGTACGACCCGCGACGACCGCCGCCGAGACCGCACGAGGAGGAACGCCCTTGCGCACCGCCGCACGCACCCGCTCCCAGGCCACCCTCACCGGGGTGTCCAAGCACTACGGCGACCGCACCGTCCTGGACCGGGTCGACCTGACCATCGCGCCCGGGGAACGGGTCGGCGTCATCGGCGACAACGGCTCAGGGAAGAGCACCCTGCTCCGGCTCCTGGCCGGGGAGGAGGCGCCCGACGGCGGGGAGGTGCTCGTCTCCGCGCCCGGCGGCACCGGCCACCTGCCCCAGACCCTGGAACGGGTCGGCGTCGCGACCGGCACCGTCGGGGACGCCGTCGACGCCGCCCTGGCCGACCTGCGGGAGGCCGAGGCCCGCCTGCGCGCCCTGGAGGCGTCGTTGGGCACCGCGGGACCCGGGGAGCTGGACGCCTACGGCGACCTGCTCTGCTCCTTCGAGGCGCGCGGCGGCTACGAGGCCGACGCCCGCGTCGACGCCGGCCTGCACGGGCTGGGCCTGCCCGGCCTGGACCGGGAGCGCCCGCTGCGCACGCTCTCCGGCGGGGAGCGCTCGCGGCTGGCCCTGGCCGGGGTCCTGGCCGCCGACCCCGAGCTGCTGCTGCTCGACGAGCCCACCAACGACCTCGACGACGGCGCGGTCGCCTGGCTGGAGCACCGGCTGCGCACCCACCGGGGCACCGTCGTCGCCGTCACCCACGACCGGGCCTTCCTCGCCCGTGTCACCGACACCGTGCTGGAGGTGGACCACGACCTGCGCCGGGTCAACAGGTACGGCGACGGGTACGACGGGTTCCTGCGCGTCCGGGCCGCGGCCCGGGCCCGGTGGATCCGCGAGTACGCGGAGTGGAAGGGGGAGCTGGCCCGGCAGCGGCGGCTGGCGGAGAACGGCGTCGCGGCGCTGCGGGCCGTCCCGCGCAAGGTGGACAAGGCCGGTTTCGGGCACGGGAGCTTCCGGATGCGCAGCCGCGCGCACGGCGCGATGAGCCGGGTCCGCCAGGCCGGGGAACGGGCGGACCGGCTGGTCGAGAACCCGGTGGCCCCGCCCCCGGTCCCGTTGCGGATGACCGCGTCCTTCACGGCCGACGACGGCGCCGTGCCGCCGGCGGTGCTGGAGGGCGTGCGCGTGGGGCACCGTCTCGACGTCCCGGGGCTGACCGTGTCCCCCGGCGAGCGGGTCCTGGTCACCGGGCCCAACGGGGCGGGCAAGAGCACGCTCCTGCGGGTCGTCGCCGGCGAGCTGGAGCCCGACGCCGGCACGGTGCTGCGGTCCGGCCGGATCGGCCACCTGCGCCAGGAGGACGGGGCGGTGGTCCCGGGCCGGACCGCGCTCCAGGCCTACGCGGCCGGACGGCCGGGCCCGGCCGAGGGGTACCGGGACGAGCTGGCCTCACTGGGCCTGTTCCGGCCCCGGGAATCGGACCAGCCCCTGGAGTCACTTTCGGTCGGCCAGCGCCGCCGGATCGAGCTGGCCCGTCTGACCTGCGGGGTCCATGACCTGCTGCTCCTCGACGAGCCGACCAACCACCTCTCCCCCGGCCTCGTGGAGGAGCTGGAGGAGGCGCTGACCCGCTACACGGGCGCGCTGGTGATCGTCACACACGACCGCACCCTGCGGGCGCGGTTCTCGGGAAGGAGGCTGGAGATGCGGGAGGGGAGGATCACCTCGGACACCGCGTGAACCGCCGGTAGCGCTTTGTCGACAAATCGGCTTGGCCATAAATCACCAAAGCAACTGACCGAAACCAGGGGGTGTGTCGGACACCGTCACACCCCCGACGTGGTGTCCGAAAAGCCCGGCCCTCCCAGCATAGGCCCCGCGGGCCGGTGCTCCGCGCGTCCGCCCCGGTCACAGCGCCGGAACGGATCCGGCGGACGCGCCGACACGAACGCCCCCGCGGCCCGGTGACGGGCCGCGGGGGCGTGGCGGAACGGAGGCCGGGGCCGCCCGGGGGCGCCTACCCGGGGGCCATGTCGACGAAGCGGCTGTAGTGGCCCTGGAAGGCCACGGTGACGTCCGCGGTGGGGCCGTTGCGGTGCTTGGCGACGATGATGTCCGCCTCGCCCGCCCGCGGCGACTCCTTGTCGTGCACGTCCTCGCGGTACAGCAGGATCACCATGTCGGCGTCCTGCTCAATGGATCCGGATTCGCGAAGGTCCGACACTTGTGGGCGTTTGTCGGTGCGCTGTTCGGGGCCGCGGTTGAGCTGGGAGAGCGCCACCACGGGCACCTCCAGCTCCTTGGCCAGCAGCTTGAGCGACCGGGACATCTCCGAGACCTCCTGCTGGCGGCTCTCCACCCGGCCGGGCGAGCTCATCAGCTGGAGGTAGTCGACGATGACCAGTTTGAGGTCGTGCTGCTGCTTGAGCCGTCGGCACTTGGCCCGGATCTCCATCATCGACATGTTGGGCGAGTCGTCGATGAACAGCGGCGCGTTGGCGACCTCGCCCATGCGCCGGGCCAGCCGCGCCCAGTCGTCGTCGGTCATCAGACCCGACCGCATGGTGTGCAGCGGCACCCGGGCCTCCGCCGACAGCAGGCGCATGACGATCTCGTTGCGCCCCATCTCCAGGCTGAAGAAAACGGCGGTCATATCGTGCTTGATCGACGCGGCCCGCGCGAAATCCAGGGCCAGCGTGGAGTTGTGCGTGGGCACCATGGCCTTCGTGGCCAGGAACAGGTGGCCGGGGTGGTCCACCTGGACGCAGCGCACCGGAACGCTGGCGATGGGACGCACCTCCGTGACGAACCTGGAGCCGATCCGCGTGTGGCCGCGCCCGGCTCCGCGGGTGCGGTGCGCCTCCTGCTTGCGCGAGAGGCGGAAGACCTCGCGTTCGGACCCGAAGGTGACCGTGTAGCAGGTGGAGGAGGACTCCGTGCTCCCCTCGACCCGCCTCGTCGACATCGCGGTGCGGTACCCGAGCCCGTGTGCCAGCTCGCGGAAGTCGCCCGCCAGCCGTTCGTCGGTCACCGCGAACCGGACCGACCCGTCGGCGTCGACCGTGCCGTCGGAGTCCAGCAGCCCGGCCATGAGCGCCCGCCGCTGCTCGACCGAGGCCCGCAGGTACTCCATGGGGATGTGCTTGTTCCCGAGTACCCCCAGCGTCCTCAGCAGTGCTCGGACACTGCCGTGGTGCCGGGCGCACTCCCGGCGGCGCAGGCGCCCGGCCACGGGGCTCCCGCAGTCCGGGCAGGGGGTCTGCGGCACCGGGTCGGAGACGAACCCCGCCTCTCCGCCGCAGGGCCGACCGCAGCCGCGCACGTGCGGCAGGGACGGGGCGGACTCCTCACCGCACACCGCGCACAGGCGCGTCCCCGGGTCCTCCCGGGGGAGGTGGATGCTGTGGGCGAGGCGGCCCACCGGCTTGGCCACCAGTCCGTCGGCCTCGATGTCGACGAGGACCTCCGGATCGGCGGCCGTGATCCGGGCGGCGTCGGCGGCCCCGCCACCCAGCCAGACGCCGAGGAAGTAGGGCGGCAGCGGCAGTTCCCGCTCGGGCAGTTCCAGCGGTCCGGCGTTGGCGACCGAGTGGTTGGGGCGGGCGTCGGTGGTGGACGGCCGCAGGGTGGCGGCGATCTCCCGGGTGGTCCGCACCCCGGGAAGGGTCCGCGGGGTGCCTCCCGCGCGGGCGGCCTCCCGAGCAGCACGGCGCGAGGCCCGCGTGTGGGTGAGCCACCGGTGCTCGGCGTCGGCGATGACGGTGGTCCCGTCGTCGAACACCACCTCGTAGCAGGGGCGACCGGTCATCACTTCGGTCGCCGCCACCACACGGGTGGACGTCCCGTCCGCGGCCAGCAGCTCATCGCCCACCCGGACCGCACCCATGGTCGTCCACCCGTGGGGGGTGGGCAGCGGGGTGTCCAGGGCCAGGGCCTTACCGACGGCCGGGCGGGCGGCGATGATGACCATCTGGCCCGGGTGGAGGCCGTTGGTGAGGGCGTCGAAGTCGGCGAAGCCGGTGGGGACGCCGGTGAGGGTGCCGTCGTGGGAGGAGATCGCCTCGATCTCGTCCAGCGCGCCGGGCATGATGTCGGCGAGGGCGACGTAGTCCTCGCCGGTCCGCTTCTCGGCGACCTTGTAGATCTCCGCCTGGGCGTGGTCGACGAGGTCCTCGACCTCGCCGTCGCCCGCGTAGCCGATCTGGGCGATGCGGGTGCCGACCTCCACCAGGCGGCGCAGCACGGCGCGGTCGGAGACGATCTTGGCGTAGTAGCCGGCGTTGGCGGCGGTGGGGATGGCGTCGGTGAGGGTGTGCAGGTAGAGCGCGCCGCCCACGCGCGCGGCCTCGCCGCGCTTGGTCAGCTCCGCGTTGACGGAGATGACGTCGACGGGCTCGCCGCGGGAGAACAGGTCCACGACGGCGTCGTAGATGATCTGGTGCGCCGGGCGGTAGAAGTCGGCGGAGCGGATGATCTCCACGACCTGGGTGATGGCGTCCTTGGAGATGAGCATGCCGCCCAGGACGCTCTGCTCGGCCTGGATGTCGTGGGGGGGCGTGCGGTCGTATCCGCCTTCTTCGGGTGGCTGCTCAGCGACGCTCACGAACAATCTCCCCTGGACCGTGCTCCCTCGGCCCCGGGTCGGAACCGACCCTTCCAGCATGCCTCATCAACCGCGCCGGGGACGCCGTCGGAGGAGCCGTCCACAGGCTTCGTAGCACCCGTTCGCCCCAGTCCGCAGGGGTTTCGCCGACCCGTTGTGCACATAACCTGTGGATAACTTTGCACACACCCCTCCATATCGGCGTTGACCTGCGAAAACATGCTTCGACACGGGGTGTGCAAGATGTCTCACAGGGTCGATTTCCACAAGTTATCCACAGGCATCCCGGTGCCTGTGGATAACTTCACCCACCCGGGGGAACGCCTGTCCGATAACGTGGTCCCGCCATGCCCAGACCGCTCTCCGCCGCCCCGTTCCGGCACCGCCACGACCGCGAAATCTTCGCCCTGGCGGTCCCCACGTTCTTCGCCCTCGTCAGCGAACCCCTGTTCCTGCTGACCGACTCCGCGATCGTCGGCACCCTGGGCACCGCCGCCCTGGCCGGGCTCGGCATCGCCGGCCAGGTACTGCTGACGCTGGTCGCCGTCTGCATCTTCCTCGCCTACGGCACCACCGCGGCGGTCTCCCGCAAGTTCGGCGCGGGCGACGTCCCCGGCGGGATCCGCGACGGGATCGACGGCCTGTGGCTCGCCGTGCTGCTCGGGGCCGCCGCGATCGCGATCGGCTGGCCGCTGGGCCCGGTCATGGTGGACCTGCTGGGCGCCTCCCCCGAGGCCGCCCCCCACGCCCTGGTGTACCTGCGCATCAGCCTGCTGAGCACACCGTTCCTGCTCATCGTCATGGCGGGCACCGGCGTGCTGCGCGGCCTCCAGGACGCCCGCACCCCACTGGTGGTGGCGGTCGCCTCCTTCCTGGGCAACGCGGTGCTGTGCGCGGTGTTCGTCCTGGTCCTGGACTGGGGCATCGCCGGCTCGGCGTGGGCGACGGTGCTCGCCCAGGGCGGCGGCGCGTTCTGGTACCTGGCGGTGATGGTCCGCCGCGCCCGGCGCGAGGGGGTCTCGCTGGCGCCGACGGCGGCGGGGCTGCGCGCGTCGGCCTCGGCCGGGTTCGCGCTGTTCCTGCGCAGTGTCTCGATGCGCGTGGTGGCCCTGGTGACGGTGGCGGTCGCGGCCCGGCTCGGCGACGCCCCGGTGGCCGCCCACCAGGTCTCGCACAACATCTGGGCGCTGCTGGTGTTCGCGATGGACGCGATCGCGATCGCCGGGCAGGCGATCGTGGGCCGCTACCTGGGGGCGGGCGACGTCCGCGGGACCCGGGACGCGACCCGGCGCATGGTGGAGTGGGGCGTGATGCTGGGCGTGCTCTTCACCGTGGCGGTGCTGCTGGTCCTGCCGTGGGCGTGGGTGCCCTTCACCACCGACCCCGAGGTGCGCGTGCTCATCACCGCGTCGCTGGTGGTGGTGGCGTTGCTCCAGCCGCTGAGCGGGGTCACCATGGTGCTGGACGGCGTCCTCATGGGTGCCGGGGACCAGCGCTACCTGGCCTGGGCCTCCCTGTGGACGATGCTGGTCTTCCTGCCGTTCGCGCTGGTCGTGCCGTCGCTGGGGCTGTCCGCGCTGTGGGGGGTCGTGGCGCTGTGGATCGCCTACGGTGTCTGGATCCTGGCCCGCGCGGTCGCCCTGGGCCACCGGGCCCGGGGACAGGCCTGGCTGGTCACCGGTGCGGCGCGGCCCTGATCGGGCCCCGCCCGGGACCTCCGTCCGGCGGACCGGAGGTCCAGGGCGGTCCGGGGTCAGAGGGAGGCGTCGCGGTCTCCGAGCGCCGGGCCGTGGTAGAACGTCGCCACCCGTTCGGAGTCCGGGGTGACCGGATAGGTCGGCAGCTGTTCCAGGCTGAGGTCGGCCCCGGACACCCGGCCCAGGTGGGAGAGCTGCTCGCGCAGCCGGGACGCCACGTCCTTGCGCAGCTGCGGGAGCATGGAGTAGAGCTTGTCCCCGGGGCAGCTGGTGGCGTTGTAGTCGCGGTGCCCGACGATGGCCTCGTCCGGGTCCAGCCGGTACACCAGGCACAGCCAGGAGCAGGTGTCCACCAGGGAGCGCATGAGCGCGGCCGGCGGGGTCGCCGAGGAGTAGGTGCCCTCGTTCTCGATGCCGATGGTGTGCGAGTTGTGGTTGGCGGTGTGCGCACCGATCACGTGGCCGCCGTCGGCGATGGACTGGAGGGTGCGGTCGCGGCCCTCCATGATGTGGCCGCCGCGGCTGATGGTGAGCTGCTGCCCGGTGTCGCTCCAGCCGTTGTGGTCCATGTGGTAGCGCTGGATGGAGCGGGACAGCGCGGCCGCGTGGGAGGTCGAGGTGTCGGAGACGTTCCCGGTGGCCGTGTGGTGCACGACGATGTGGGTCGGCCCCTTGGCCATGACGTCGATGCGGTTCTTGGGCGCCCTGGCCTTCCAGTCCGTCCGGGTGTAGACCTTGGGTGTGGCGGCGGCCAGCGCCCCGGTGGCCGGGGTGAGCCCGATCAGCCCGCCGAGCAGCACGCCGCCCGCGGCCAGTGCCGTACCCTTCAGGACCGTCCTGCGGTCCGGTAGGCGCTGCGGTCGTCCGTTCATCGGCCCGTCGTCCTCTCTGTCCTGGGCGTCCAGTGACACCGACACAGAGAACACGATAGGTTACAAAGAGTAGTCAAAGGGTGTCTTTCGCCTGGCCACGGCGTGTTGCCCCCGAACGGGACGGGCCCCGCACCTCCTCGGAGGTGCGGGGCCCGTTCACGCGAGCGCGAACGCCTCGGCTCAGACGCCGACGACGTCCAGCTTGATCGTCGCGACGACCTCGGGGTGCAGGCGGACCTGCACCTTGTGGGCGCCGACCGACTTGATCGGGTTCTTGACCTCGATGCGGCGCTTGTCCAGCGCCGGACCGCCGGACGCCTTGACGGCGTCGGCGATGTCCGACGGGGTGACCGAGCCGAAGAGGCGGCCACCCTCGCCGGCGCGCTGCTTGAGGCGCACGGTGAGCGCGGAGACCTGGCCGGAGACCTGCTTGGCCTCGTCCAGGGTCCGGATGTCGCGCGCGGCGCGGGCGCGCTGGATCAGGTCGATCTGCTTCTGGCCGCCGCGCGTCCACCGGATGGCGAACCCGCGGGGAAGCAGGTAGTTGCGGCCGTAGCCGTTCTTCACCTCGACGACATCGCCGGGGGCTCCGAGACCGTTGACCTCGTGGGTCAGGATCAGCTTCACGACAAAAACCTCCCTCGGAGAATCCCCGCTAGCGAGCGGTGCTGGTGTAGGGCAGCAGGGCGACCTCGCGCGCGTTCTTGATCGCGGTGGCGACGTCGCGCTGGTGCTGGGTGCAGTTACCCGTCACGCGGCGGGCGCGGATCTTGCCGCGCTCGGAGATGAACTTGCGGAGAAGCGTGGTGTCCTTGTAGTCGATGTAGGACTGCTTCTCCTGGCAGAAAAAGCAAACCTTCTTCTTGGGCTTGCGCGCTGCCGGCTTCGCCATCGTGGTGCTCCTTCGCAAGAGCCCCGGGTTCCTCCCGGGGATGGTCTGAGGACGTGTGGATGGTGACTCGGCGCCCAGGGGCGCCGGGTCGGGGTGTTGCGTTCCGCGGCACGGGGCCGCGGCACGACCGCTCGGTTAGAACGGCGGGTCGTCGGAGAAGCCGCCGCCGAAGCCGCCGCCCCCTCCGCCACCGCCGCCGTTGTTGGCCCACGGGTCGTCGTTGGCGGGGGCGCCGCCGCGGTTGCCCTGCTGGCCGCCGCCGAAGCCGCCGCCCTGGTTCCCGTAGCCGCCGCCCTGCTGGCCGCCGCCCTGGGGCTGGCCGCCGCCGAAACCGCCTCCGCCGCCCTGGCCGAAGCCGCCGCCTCCGCCGCCCTGGCGCTGCGTCTTGGTCACCTTGGCGGTGGCGCTGCGCAGTGCCGGGCCGACCTCGTCGACGTCGACCTCGAAGACGGTGCGCTTCTCACCCTGCTGGGTGTCGAAGGAGCGCTGCTTGAGGCGTCCCTGGACGATGACCCGCATACCGCGCTGGAGGCTCTCCGCGACGTTCTCCGCGTACTGCCGCCACACGGTGCAGGTGAGGAACATGGACTCGCCGTCCTTCCACTCCCCCGACGCGCGGTCGAAGGTGCGCGGCGTCGAGGCCACGCGGAAGTTGGCGACAGCGGCTCCACTCGCCGTGAAGCGCATCTCAGGATCGTCGACCAGGTTGCCGACGAGCGTGATCTGGGTTTCGCCTGCCATGAGGGCTCCGGTTCGGGGTAGATCGGGTCAGGCGGTTTCGCCTGTTCCCCTGATCATCCGTCCTTCCACCGACAGAAACAGCGGAATCGGATGATCCGGGGAGAGGGGGCGCGGCCACGGGGCCGCTAGTGGACCTCGGGCCGGATGACCTTGGTGCGGAGCACGGCCTCGGCGATGCCGAGCTGGCGGTCCAGCTCCTTGACCGTGGCGGGCGTGGCCGTCAGGTCGATCACGGCGTAGATGCCCTCGGGGTTCTTCTCGATGTCGTAGGCGAGCCGGCGCTTGCCCCAGATGTCGACCTTCTCGACCGAGCCGCCGTCGTTGCGCACGACGGCCAGGAAGTTCTCCAGCGACGGGGCGACGGTGCGCTCGTCGAGGTTCGGGTCGAGGATGACCATGATTTCGTAACGACGCATCGGCGTACGTTCCTCCTCTGGACTGTCGCGGCCATGGAATCTCCATGGCAGGAGGGCAGGAGCCCGCGGCGTCCCGCGCCGGGCGGCGGGGTGCGGGCTCAGAGCCATACGGGAGCCAAGATTACCAGCAGCGCAGGACCGGAATCGGCGGCGGCCGGGACGGCCGAACGCGAAGGGGCCGGTGCGCCCGCGCGCACCGGCCCCTCACTCCTGCCCGCGGGGCGGGTCAGTCCTCGCGGCTGCCGAGGATGGCCACCCGGCCGTTGGCGCCCTGGCTGGAGCCGAGGCGCTGGTCCCCGTCGCCCGGCGTCTCCTCGCACTGGTCGAAGATCGGACGGGTCTCGCAGTCGTCCGGGTCGTCCGAGGACTCGGGCGGCGTCGGCAGGTCCGGGTTCTGGCACTCCCAGTCCCAGTCCTGGCACTCGGGCGGCGTCGGCATGCCCGCGCAGTTCGGGTTCTCGGGGTCGATGTTCTGCAGATCGCAGTCCGGGAACTCGCTGGGCTCGTCGGTGGGATCCTCGCTCGGCTGCTCCGAGGGGCTCGGGTCGGGGCTGGGCGAGGGGGCGAAGTTCTGGTCCGTGCCCACGTTCGCCGGCGGCGGGAAGTTCTCCGGGGACAGCTCCATGATCTCGATGGCGTCGACCATGAACGCGTTCCACACCGTGGCCGAGGTACTGCCACCGAAGACCTCGTTGTTGGAGATCCCGTCGAACTCCAGGCCCGTCTCGGCGTCCGCCCGGCTGAGGCCGACCGCCACCGACAGCTGGGGCACGTAGCCCACGAACCAGGCCGAGATGGCACCCGAGGAGGTACCGGTCTTGCCCGCCACCGGGCGGCCGTCGGGCAGCGCGGCGTTGGAGCCACCGCCGTTGGTGACGACCTCGGTGAGGGCGAAGGTGACGTCGGCGGCGACGTCCGCGGACATCGCCCGGGTGCCGCTCTCCAGCTGGTCGGCGTCGTTGGGGATGCGTTCGGTGCCGTCGCTGTTGGTGACCTTGGTGACCATGTGCGCGGGGCGGTGCACGCCCGCCGCGGCGAAGGTGGCGTAGCCGCTGGCCTGGTCGAGGGCGCTGACCTGGTGGGTGCCCAGGGCGATCAGCGACCCCTGGGTGGAGGTCGTGGTCTGCTCCTCGGCCACGCCCGCGCTGACCGCCATCTCGTCCACGTTGAGCGGCCCCACCTCCTGGGCGAGCTGCACGTACGGGGTGTTGTAGGAGTGCGCCGTGGACTCGACGAGGTCGACCGCGCCATGGCTCTGCATGTCGGCGTTGGTGACCGGGCTCTGCAGGCCCTCGAACTCCTGCGGGGAGTCGCCGTTCATCAGGGTGCGGAGGCTGATGTTCTGGTTGAGCGCCGCGGCGAGCACGTAGGGCTTGTACGACGAGCCCGCCTGGGTGCGCTCCTCCAGGGACTGGTTCAGCTCGACGCCCGCGTCCGCGCCGCCGCGGAAGGCCACGATCTCTCCCGTCGCCGGGTTGATCGCTGTCAGGCCCTTGCGGGTGTCCTCCGGGTGCCCGGGCAGGGTGTCGAACGCGGTGTAGGCCGCCTCCATGAGATCGGGGTCGAGGGAGGTCTCGACCCGGTAGCCCTGGGTGGCGATCTCCTCCGAGGTGAGGCCGTAGCGGTCGACGAGCTCCTGGACGACCGCCACGCGGACGTAGTCCGGCTTGGGGTCGTACTCCTGGGTCTCCTCCTCGGCCTCCTCCGACTCCTCCTCGGACTCGGCGCTGGAGCCCCACTGCGTCGTCTCGGGGATCTCCAGGGCCTGGGCCTCGCTCTTGGGCAGGCCGCGGTCGGAGTTCTCCTCGTTCATGGCGGCCAGCTGGTTCTGGATGTAGGGCCAGCGCTCCTCGTGGAGGTACGTGTGGGTCCAAGGGCCCAGCTCGGAGTTCTCGAAGTTGGAGGGCATCTGGATGATCAGCCCGAGGTAGGCGCCCTCGGCCGAGCCCAGCTCCGTCACGCTCTTGTCGAAGTACTGGCGGGACGCCATCTCGATCCCCATGGCCTGACGGCCGAAGTAGATCGTGTTGACGTAGCGCTCCAGGATCTCCTCCTTGTCCATCCGCTGGCCGAGCTTGATGGAGATGAAGATCTCGCGGATCTTGCGTTCGAGGGTGCCGTAGCCGTCGAGGTCGCTGTAGAAGTTGCGGGCCATCTGCTGGGTGATGGTGGAACCGCCGCCCGCCTCGCCGCGGGAGAGCAGCGCGCGGCCGATACCCGTGATGCTGACGCCGGGGTCCTCGAAGAACGTGTGCTGCTCGGCGGCGAGGATGCCGTCGATGACCTCCGGCGGGATGTCGTCGTACTGCACCTCGATACGGCGGACCTCGCCGGTGGTGACCGCGACGTCGCCGGTCTGCCAGAAGATCTGGGTGGCCGACTTCTCGGAGTCGGCCTTGGCGTCCAGGTCCGCCGGGTCCGGCGCCTGGGCGTACAGGAGCGCGAAGACGGCCACGCCGCCGATGATCATCAGGCCGAAGGCCGCCAGTGCGGGCTTCCAGGCCTTGGCTGCGAACCGCTTCCACCAGGGGCGGTCGTCCGGCTCGTCCTCACCGCCGCGGCGGCGTCGGCCCCCGCCGGAACCGCCGTGTCCCCCGCCACCGGCGGCGGCACGCCGGCGGCCGCCCTCGGAGCGGGCGCCGTGCTCGCGCTCGCGGGGGTCGCGCGGGCCGTCGGGCCTGCGCCTTCCGCCGGGCCGGGAGCCGTCCTCGGGCGGGCGGCGGCGCCGCTGGCCCTCGGCGCGGGCACCGTGCTCGACCTCCTCGGGACGGCGGCGGGGGCGCTCGCCGCCCTCCGGCGGGCGGCGGCGCTGGCCGCCGTCGGGTCCGCGGCGCGGGTCGCCCTCGGGCGCGCGCCTGCGGGCGCCGCCGTCGCGGCGCCGGGGGTCGTCCTCCGGGGGACGGCGGCGCTGGCCGCCCTCGGGGCGGCGGGGCCGCCCCTCCTCGGCGCGGCGGCGACCGCCGCCGCGGCCCTCGGAGCGCGCGTCATCGGCCGGGGGACGGCGCCGGGGGCGCTCCTCCTCCCCCCAGAAACCGTTCTCAGCTTCCGGGGATCGGCGCCCTCCGGCACGTTGTTCCCGGGGCGGCGGGCCATCGGCCCGGCGCCTCCCGCCGTCGCCGCCGGCGCCGTTCGCCGGGCCCTCGGCCCGGCGACGGCCGCCATCGGCATCCCGTCGTCGTTCGGTACTCACGTGGTCCTCGATTGCCTTTCACGGCCGGTCGGCCTGACGATTCCTTGGTGGAACGGGGGGCTTGTCCCCCTGGGGGATCGGTGATCCGCGACCTGTGTCCCGCGATGACCGGCACGGCCCGGCTCCGCGGCTCGGGCCCGTCGTGCGGTCCGCCTGTGATTCAAGGCTTGATAAAAGGACGCTCCGCCGTGGGCGAAGGTTTTCAACAGGTCGCGAAGACGTTGGCCGCTTCATCCTCCTGGTCGTTGGCCCGTACGAGCTCCCGCCCCTTCGGCGGCGACCGATGCGGACGCCCGCCCGGGGGTGGGACGGGGGCTCTTCCGGCTTTCACGCGCAAATCACAGGTCACGTTAAAGCGATGGGACGGTATAGCACAACCCACGCGCGAGAGTACCCCGTGCGGCGGAACTCTCGGTCACCGCGGGCCGTCCGCGCACCGTCCGGACTGATCAGGGGGCGAAAACCGAACGCCGGTAGGTATCGGTGCCGCGGACCGGTCCGACGGCACCGCAGGCGGGGGCCGGTGTGTGACATATCGCGCGCGGCGCACCGGCGCGGAATGCCACGGAGGGTCACGGGCATCTCCGGGACGGGGGTGTCACCGTGGGTGACATGCGGTTTCCCAGACGAGCGAAGATAGAGTCATACCCGAACAAAACAGCCGGAGCCACACGTTCCGCCTTCCGTCCGGCGTCCGGGCGGGAACAGAAACACCGTGCGGGCCGCTGACCACATACGGAGAACGAACGCGGAACGCCGCCACCCCCCGTCCGCCGAGGGCACGGGGGTGCCGTCGTGCGCGTGGCATCCATGTTCGCGAACGAGAAGGAGCAAGGACCAATGGGTTCGGTACGTGTAGCCGTCGTGGGCGTCGGCAATTGCGCGGCGTCGCTCGTCCAGGGCGTGCACTACTACAAGGACGCCGACCCCGGCTCGCGGGTACCTGGCCTGATGCACGTCCGGTTCGGGCGGTACCACGTGCGCGACATCGAGTTCGTCGCCGCCTTCGACGTGGACGCCAAGAAGGTCGGCCACGACCTGGCCGACGCCATCGTCGCCAGCGAGAACAACACGGTCAAGATCTGCGACGTGCCGCCCACCGGCGTCACCGTCATGCGCGGCCCCACCTACGACGGGCTGGGCAAGTACTACCGCGAGACCATCCAGGAGTCCCCCGAGGACGCCGTGGACGTCGTCGCCGCCCTCAAGCACAGCAAGGCCGACGTCCTCGTCTCCTACCTCCCCGTGGGCTCGGAGGAGGCCGGCAAGTTCTACGCCCAGTGCGCGATCGACGCCGGCGTGGCCTACGTCAACGCCCTGCCGGTGTTCATCGCCTCCGACCCCGAGTGGGCCGCGAAGTTCACCGAGGCCGGCGTGCCGATCATCGGCGACGACATCAAGTCGCAGGTGGGCGCCACCATCACCCACCGGGTGCTGTCCAAGCTGTTCGAGGACCGCGGCGTCATCGTCGACCGCACCTACCAGCTGAACTTCGGCGGCAACATGGACTTCAAGAACATGCTCGAACGCGAGCGCCTGGAGTCCAAGAAGATCTCCAAGACCCAGTCGGTCACCTCCCAGATCCCCCACGAGCTCAACGCCGGCGCCGTGCACATCGGCCCGTCGGACCACGTGCCGTGGCTGGACGACCGCAAGTGGGCGTACGTGCGCCTGGAGGGCCGCGCGTTCGGCGACGTGCCGCTCAACCTGGAGTACAAGCTGGAGGTCTGGGACTCCCCCAACTCCGCCGGGATCATCATCGACGCGGTGCGCGCGGCCAAGATCGCCAAGGACCGCGGCATCGGCGGCCCGATCCTCGCCCCCTCCTCCTACTTCATGAAGTCGCCGCCCGAGCAGTACAGCGACGCCGAGGCGCACGACGCCGTCGAGCGCTTCATCGCGGACGAGTAGCCTCCCCGCGGACACCGTGCCCGGGGCCGGTCCGGCCCCGGGCACGCCCTACCCTGGGGGCGTGTCCTTCTTCGGCGATCTGCGCACCGTCCTGCGGGGCCCCCGCTTCCGGCGGCTCTTCGCGACCCGGCTGGTCTCGCAGTTCTCCGACGGGGTCTACCAGGCGGGCCTGGCCGGCTTCGTCTTCTTCAACCCCGAGCAGCACACGAGCGCGGCCGCGGTGGCGGCCGCCTTCGCGGTGCTGCTCCTGCCGTTCTCGGTGGTGGCGCCGTTCGCCGGAGTGCTCATAGACCGGTGGCCGCGCCGCCAGGTCCTGCTGCTGTCCGCCCTGGCCAAGGCCGTGCTGACGGTGGTCTGCGCGGTGCTCGTGGCCGGGGGCGAGGGGCCGGCCTTCTTCGTGGCGGCGCTGCTGGTGCTGAGCGTCAACCGCTTCTTCCTCTCCGGGCTGTCGGCGGGCCTGCCGTACGTGGTGCCGCGCGAGCAGCTGATGATGGCCAACGCCGTCACCCCCACGTGCGGGACCGTGGCCAGCTCGCTGGGCACCGGCGTGGGCCTGGGCCTGGGCGTGCTGGCCGGGACCGGGCCGCTGAGCACCGGGATGATCCTGGCGGCGGCCGCAGCGGGGTTCGCCGCCGCCGGCCTGGTCTCGCTCTCCCTGGGGTACCGGGAGCTGGGGCCGCACCTGGAGCGCGAGCCCGAGGAGGTCCGGGCCGCGGTCGGCGGCGTCGTGCGCGGGATGGTGGCCGGGATCCGGCACATCCGGTCGCGTCCGCCCGCCCGGGACGCCCTGGGCACCATCGGGCTGCACCGGGTGCTGTTCGGCATCTCCTCGCTGATGACGCTGCTGCTGTACAACAACACGTTCACCGGCGGCGGGGTGGCGGGCCTGGCCGGGTTCTCCGTGTCCGCCGGGGTGCTGGCGCTCGGGTTCTTCCTGGGTGCGGTCGCCACGCCGTCGGCGACCGGGCGGATGACGCCGGGGGCGTGGATCGGGCTCCAGCTGCTGGTGCTGGCCGTGGTGCTGGCGGTGTTCGCGCTGCCCTTCTCGGCCGCCCTGTTCCCCGTGGCGGCGTTCGTGCTGGGGTTCGTGTCCCAGGGGGTGAAGGTCACCGTCGACACGCAGGTTCAGCGACATGTCGACGACGCCTTCCGCGGGCGCGTGTTCTCGGTGTACGACGTGCTGTTCAACGCGACGTTCGTCCTGGGCGCGGCGCTGGCCGCCGCCCTGGTGCCGCCCTCGGGGCTGGGGACCCCGGTGCTGGTCGGGATGGTGGCCGTGTACCTGGCCGCCGGGCTGGGCTGGACGCTGCGGGAGCGGCGCCGGGCGGCCGTGCTCCCCGGGCCGCCGGCCCAGGAGCCCGCGGCCTGAGAACGGGGTCCGGGCGCCGCCCGCGCCCGGGGCGGGAGCGGCCGGGGCCTCAGGCGCTCCGGGGGCCCGGGGCGACACGGCCCTTCGTCGACGTGTCGACCTGTTCCCGTGTCGTCCGGTAGACGGACAGGCCGCGGGCCCGGTAGTTGGAGAGCGCGTGCTCGCCGTCCAGGGAGCAGGTGTGCAGCCAGACACGGCGGGTGGGCTCGCGGCCCGCGAGCCGGTCGGGCAGGTCCCAGGCGCGCTCCAGGGCGAGGGTGAGCATGCGGCCGCCCAGGCCGCGGCCGAGGAACCCGGGCAGCAGCCCGAAGTAGACGATCTCGACGGCGCCGCCGTCCTGGGCCTCCAGCTCGGTGTACCCGGCGGGGGCCCCGTCGAGGTAGAGCACCCAGGTCTCCAGTCCGGGGCGGGCCGTCCACGCGCTCCAGTCCCGCTCGGTCCAGGCCAGCCGGTCGGTCCACTGCCAGGCGCCGCCGACCCGCTCGTAGAGGAACCGGTTGAACGCGGGACTGGGGACCCCGACCCGGACGAACCGCACGTCGCCCCGCGGCTCCCGGGCGGGGCGCAGGCTCCGGGGGTCGGTCGTCTCCAGGTACCAGGTGGTCAGGCTCATCGGGACAGTGTCACGCCCGGTCCGCGGACCCGCAATGACGGGCGTCACCACGGAACCGCCCCCGGTCTTCCCCCCGGGGCGGTCCGGAGCGGACGCCGCGGGGCGGCGGGCGGCGTAGGGTGCCGGAGTGGGCGGCACGCGGGACGCGGGCCGCCTCCCCCGTCCCGGCCGATCCCCTGGTTCCGGGCCCCGGGGCGGCTTGTCGACATGTCCCTACAGCGATTGATCTTTCCGTGACCATTACGTCACTTGCTGTAGTGTCCGGGCAGGGATTTTCGTGATGACGGAGAGATGGTGTGCCATGAACGGTGGGCTGGGGACCGGCAACCCCTCCAGCGCGTTCGGCCGGCGCGGGGTGGCCAAGCGGATCGAGGCCGTCGCCGGGCACCTGCCCGCACGCGGCGACAGACTGCTCGACGTGGGGTGCGGTGACGGGACCTACACGGTCGAGCTGGCCGGGGGGTACGTGCGGGTCGACGCCATCGACCTGGAGCCGCAGCGGCTGGACGCCTTCACCGAGCGCATCGCCGGGACCCCCCTGGAGGACCGCATCGGCGTCCACAAGATGTCGGCGGACTCGTTGGCCTTCGACCCCAACACCTTCGACCGGGTCACCGCCTTCGAGGCGGTGGAGCACATCGAGGACCTGGAGGGGTCGCTGGCGGAGATCCACCGGGTGCTCAAGCCGGGGGGCGCGCTCTCGCTCACCACGCCCAACCGGTGGTTCCCCTTCGAGACCCACGGGGTGCTGTGGGGGCAGCGCCGCCGGTCGGGGCTGACCGCGCCGTTCCTGCCGTGGGTGCGGCCCCTGCACGAGCGGATGTCCGACGCCCGCGTGTTCACCACCCAGGAGCTCGGTCGGCTGCTGCGCGGGGCCGGCCTGCGGGTACGCGCGATCGACTACCTCATGCCGCCCCTGGACCGTCGCCCCCGCCCCCTCCAGAACCTGTCGGACGGGCTGGAGGGGACGCCGCTGCGCGTGTTCGGGATGGCCGTGGCGGTCACGGCGGTCAAGCCCGCCCGCTGAGCCGCCGGGCCCGGCCGGTCCGCCGGCCGGGCGGGGCCCGTGCGGCTCCGGCCCGGCCGACGGCTCAGGACAGGTGCTCGGCGGCCCAGGCGCGCAGCGCCTCGGTCGCGGCGTCCTTCTCCATCGGGCCGTTCTCCAGGCGCAGTTCCAGCAGGTAGCGGTAGGCCTTGCCGATCTCCGGGCCCGGCTTGACGCCGAGGATCTCCTGGATCTCGTTGCCGTCCAGGTCGGGCCGGATGCGGTCCAGCTCCTCCTGCTCGGCCAGCACGGCGATGCGCTTCTCGATGTCGTCGTAGGAGCGGGCCAGCGCCGCGGCCTTGCGCCGGTTGCGGGTGGTGCAGTCGGCGCGTGTGAGGATGTGCAGCCGCTCCAGCAGGGGGCCCGCGTCGCGGGCGTAGCGGCGCACCGCCGAGTCGGTCCACTCCCCCTTGCCGTACCCGTGGAAGCGCAGGTGCAGCGCGACCAGGGACGACACGTCGGAGACGACGTCCTTGGGGAAGCGCAGCGCGGTGAGGCGCTTGCGGGTCATCGACGCGCCCACCACCTCGTGGTGGTGGAACGTCACCCGTCCGGCGCCCTCGAAGGCGCGCGTCTTGGGCTTGCCGACGTCGTGCAGCAGCGCCGCCAGGCGCAGCACCAGGTCGGGCCCGTGGCCGCGCGCGCCCTCCAGCTCGATGGCCTGGTCCAGGACGGTCAGCGAGTGCTCGTAGACGTCCTTGTGCCGGTGGTGCTCGTCGATCTCCAGGCGCAGTTTGGGGAGTTCGGGAAGCACGTAGGGGGCGATGCCCAGGTCGACCATCAGCCCCAGGCCGCGGCGCGGGTCCGGGCTGAGCAGGAGCTTGGTCAGCTCGTCGCGGACGCGCTCGGCGGACACGATGCCCAGCCGGTCGGCCATGTCCCGGGCCGCCTCGGCGACCTCGGGGGCGAGCTCGAAGCCGAGCTGGGCGGCGAACCGCACCGCGCGCATGATGCGCAGCGGGTCGTCGCTGAAGGAGTCCTCCGGCCGGCCGGGGGTGCGCAGCACGCCGGCCCGCAGGTCGGCGAGGCCGCCGAAGGGGTCGACGAACTCGCCCATGGGCAGGCGCACCGCCATGGCGTTCACCGTGAAGTCGCGGCGCAGCAGGTCGTCCTCGATCTCCGTGCCGTAGGCCACCTCGGGCTTGCGGGACTTGGGAGAGTACGACTCGCTCCGGTAGGTGGTGATCTCCAGCTGGAGGTTCTTCTTGCGCAGGCCGACGGTGCCGAAGTCGATGCCGACGGTCCACACGGACTCGGCCCACCCGTCGACCAGCTCCAGCACCCGCTGGGGCACCGCGTCGGTGGTGAGGTCGATGTCGTGCGAGGGCCTGCCGAGGAGCGCGTCCCGCACCGGGCCGCCGACCAGGGCCAGCTCCCGGCCGTGCTCGGCGAACCGCCCGCCGAGCTCGTCGGAGACGGGGCGGGCCGATTCGACCAGCGCGACTATCGCGGACAGCTGCGCGGGGGTCGGCGCACCGGCCGCGGTCGGCATGGCGTCGTTCTCACTCGAAGGCTCTGTGTTCGGCACACAACGCAGGTTAGGCGGCCCCGCGGGCAAACCGCGAATCGTTCACGGGGGCGGCCCGGGGCGCCGTGCGGGTATCGGGACGGGCGCCCCGTACGGTGGACACGCACGTTCGGCGGGCGTCCTCCCCGGCGCGACACGTCGCACGGAGGTCCTCGCCAGAACCGGGGTGCGGGGGAGACGGTATCTTCGGGTGCAGTGGTGGAGCGCGACGGTCTTCTCCGCGTCCACCCGACCCGCGAACGCCGTGCGGGCGCCCCGACCGTCCCCGCCCCTTGCCGATCCGCGGCGGGACGGCCACCTGGACCCGAATCAGGAAACCGGTCAAGCGTTGCGTCGATTCACCTCCGTGCCGGTGGTCATGGCCCTGGCCACCGCGCTGCTTCCGTTCCCGGCCATGTCCGTGCAGGCCCCGGCACCGTCCGAGCCCGCCGAGGACACCGAGCCGCTCGTCGTCGAGCGCATCACGCCGGACGCCCTCGACGAGGACGCCACCCTCCGCGTCTCGGGCGAGGTGGTCAACACCACGTCGGACAGCCTGCGCGACGTCACCGTCCGCATGCGCTATTCGAGCCACCCCTTCACCGACCGCGCGGCCATGGACGCGTTCGGCTCCGACGGCGACTGGCAGCCGGACGCGCCGGGCCCCGACGACGAGATCACCGCGGAGCTGCCGCCCGGCACCAGCCAGACCTACACGCTGAGCGTGCCCGCCGAGGACCTGAACCTGGGCTCCTACGGGGTCTACCCGCTGGTGGTCGAGGCGGTCGACGGCGACGGGAGGGTGATCGGCACCCAGTACACCTTCCTGCCCTACGTGGGCGACGGGGAGGACACGCCCTCGGTCGACATCGCCTGGGTGTGGCCGCTGATGGCCGCGCCCCAGCGCGCGGACGACGACACGTTCCTGGGCGACGGGCTGGCGGCGTCCGTCACCGAGGACGGGCGCCTGGCGCGGCTGCTGGCCGCGGGGGCGCAGGCCCCGCTGTCCTTCGACCCCGGCGACGAGGACCTCGTCGAGCTGCTCGGCCTGGACGCCGACCCCTCGGAGTCACCGGACGGGGCCACCGACGAGGAGACCGCCGGCACCCTGCCCGGGGACGGCGCCTCGGAGGAGGACGACGCGGAGGAGGACGGCGGGGACGCGGAGGAGGACGGGGCCGGGGACGGCGCCTCCGAGGAGCCCGCGCCGGTCCGCACCGAGGGGGTGCCCGTCACCTGGGCCGTCGACCCCGGCACCCTGGACGACGTCCTGCGCATGGCCGCCGAGGAGCACAACGTCCTCACCGACCCCCTGGCGGTGCCGGCCGAGGCCGACCCGGTCCGTGAGGCCGCGGAGGCGAACCCGGCCGCGCAGGTGTGGCTGCGCGAGGCCCGCCGGGTGCTGGCCATGGACACGGTCGTTGCCACCCCCTACGCCTCCCCGGACCTGGCCTCGCTGCTGCGCAACGAGATGGACGGCGACGCCCGGGCGTCGGTCGGCATCGGCCGGGAGGCCATGGAGCGCGCGCTGGGCATGCCCGCCGACGAGCGCTTCGCGCTGCCCGCCGGCGGCCTGATGGACGAGGCCGTCTACGGGCTGCTCGCGGAGCAGGGCGCCGACCGCTTCCTGCTCTCGGAGGACGCGCTGCCCACCGCGAGCTGGTTCCGGACCACCCCCACCGCGCCGGCGCCGCTGCCGGCCGTGGAGGGCGCCGGGGAGGACCCGGTGGCGCTGGTGGCCGACGAGGGCATCACGGACGTGCTGTCCCTGCCCACCGACACCCCGGGCGGTACCGCGCTGGCGATGCAGCGGTTCGCCGCCGAGACCGCGATGATCGCCGGGGAGAACGCCGGGGGCGACCGGGTCGTGGTGGCCTCCCCCGAGCCCGGCTGGGACCCGTCCCGGGAGTTCGCCGAGGGCGTGCTGGCCGCGAGCGAGGACCTGCCCTGGCTGTCCCCGGAGCGGCTGGAGGACATCGAGCTCCCCGCCGCCGAGGACCGCGAGGACATCCGCGGCCGGCTCACCTACCCCGAGGAGGTGGCCGAGTCCGAGCTCGGCTCCACCTACCTGGGCCTGGTCGAGGACGTCAGCCGTGACGTGCGCATGTTCAACAGCGTCCTGGTCGAGGACTCCGACCCCTTCCGCCCGGCGCTGGTGCGCCTGGAGTCCGTGCACTGGCGCGAGGAGGAGGCGCTGGCGGGCGCCACCCGCGCCCTCGTCACGGAGAAGGTGGACCAGAGCCTGGCCGACGTGCGGATCATCCCGGGCGAGGACGTCACCCTGGCCAGCCGGACCGGGATCACCGGCATCCTGGTCGCCAACGACCTGGAGGACCAGGCCGTCTACGTGCACCTGTCGGTGTACTCGGAGAACGCCGAGCGGCTGAGCATCGGCGAGTACAACACCCACTTCGAGATCGCCCCCGGGGCCAAGACCACGGTGTACGTGCCGCTGTCCGCCCGGATCAACGGACGCACGGTGGTGCACGCGAGCCTGCACAACTCGGCCGGCGAGCCGATCAACAGCCAGGCCGTGCAGCTGCCGGTGAACGCCACCGGCCTGGGCACCCAGGCACTGCTCATCAGCGGTGTGGGGGCGCTGATCCTCATCGCCGCGCTGGCGCCCCGCGCGCTGCGCAAGTGGGTGGTGCGCCGTACCCGCGCCGCGGCGGAAACGGAGCAGGCCGCCGCCGGGACCGGACCCGCACAGGGCGGGGACGCCCCGGAGCCCGGGGACGCCGCGCGGGGAGCGCAGGAGACCGGGGAGGGCGCCGCCGCGGCGTCCGAGGACCCGGCGCCGCCCGCCTCCCCCCCGCACTCCGCGGACTCCGCGGAATCCGGGAACGGGTCCGCGGACGCCGACGCGTCCCCCCGCGAGGGCGGCGCGGAGTCCGGGAACGACACCACGACGGCCACCGGGGACGCCCCGTCCCCGCGCGGCGAAGGGGCGTGAGCCCCCGACCCCGTCGACACGGCTCCCTACCGACAGGACGCCGTGTCGACACATCCGCACGTCGCCGTGTCGACGCGCCCCGCGCGCCCGGACACGGCCCGACCGGGCGGCGGGCCAGCGCCCGCGCCCGGTCCTCCCCAGTCGGACGAAAGGAAGCCTGATCCACGGTGGTCACCGACTCCCCGAACGATGGCGGAAAGCACCGCCGTCGTTCCCCCCGCCCCGAAGGCCCCCTCCCGGGTGAGAACCCGATCCGCCCCTCCGGCGGCCCCGTCCCCTCCTTCGAGGAGGGCGAGCTGCCCGAGCCCGCCGTGCCCGGCGCCCCCGCGTCCCCCGAGGAGGCCTCCCGGGCCTCCGGCGAGGGCGGCTCCGGGGACGGCTCCGGATCCGCCCCGGCGCAGGGCGGCGGCATGATGCGCTCCAGCGCGATCATGGCGGTGGGCACCATGGCCTCCCGGATCACCGGCTTCGTCCGCACCATCGTGCTCGGCGCCGCCATCGGCACCCACCTGCTCGGTGACGCCTACCACACGGCCCACACGATCCCGTTCATCCTCAACGACCTGCTCATCGGCGGCCTGATGGCCAGCGTCGTCGTGCCGTTCCTGGTCAAGCGCCGCAAGCGCGACGCCGACGGCGGCAAGGCCACCGAGGACCGGCTCTTCACCACGACGTTCGTGGCGCTGTTCCTGCTCACCGCGGCGGCGATCGCGGCGGCCGAGTTCCTGATCTGGCTGTACGGCTCCCGGTTCACCGGCCCGCAGTTCGACGCCTCGGTGTTCCTGGCGCGGTACCTGCTGTCGCAGATCTTCTTCGTGGGGCTGAGCGGCCTGCTCACCGCCATGCTCAACACGCGCGGGTACTTCGGCGCCGGGGTGTGGGCCCCGGTGCTCAACAACCTGGTGATCATGTCCGTCTCGGGCCTGTTCCTGTGGATCGCCGGGCCCGGCCGGACGCCGGACACCGTCACCGAGGGCCAGCTGACCCTGCTGGGCGCGGGCACCGCGGCCGGCATGGCCCTCCAGGCGCTGGTCCTGTTCGTCGCGCTGTCCCGCACCGGCTACCGCTGGCGGCCGCGCATGGACCTGCGCGGCTCCGGGCTGGGCGAGGCCGTCAAGACGGCCGGCTGGATGATGCTGTACACCCTGCTCACGCAGGCCGGCCTGTGGATCACCACCAACATCGCCAACGCCGCCAACGTCACCGCCATCGCGGAGGGGCGCTCCGTCGGCGCGGGCATCACCGCGTACAACCTCGCCTACCAGCTGTTCCAGCTGCCCTACGCGATCATCGCGGTCTCCCTCATCACGGTGCTGCTGCCCCGGATGAGCGCGCACGCCGACGACCGCGACTGGGACGCCGTCCGCTCGGACTTCTCCCGCACCCTGCGGATCTCCGCGTTCGTGCTCGTCCCGATGGCGTTCGCGATCGCCCTGTTCGCGGAGCCCCTGTCGATCCTGGCGTTCGCCCGCGGGTCGATCTCGGCGGCCGACGCGGCCAACATCGGCCAGATCCTCATGGTGATGTCGCTGGGGCTGGTGCCGTTCACCGTGTTCCAGCTGATGCTGCGCGTGTTCTTCGCCATGGGCGACACCCGCACGCCGGCGCTGATCGCCATCGCCAACCTGGCGGTCCACAGCGCCCTGGCGCTGACGTCCTACCTGCTCCTGCCCCCGGAGCGGGTCGTCGTGGGCGTGGCCGCGGGCTTCATGTTCTCGTTCCTGAGCGGACTGGTGATCGCCGGCCTGGTGCTCAGCCGCCGCATCG
This sequence comes from Nocardiopsis flavescens, assembly GCF_900141985.1. GTDB lineage: Bacteria > Actinomycetota > Actinomycetes > Streptosporangiales > Streptosporangiaceae > Nocardiopsis > Nocardiopsis flavescens. The sequence goes on from NZ_FQZK01000015.1 coordinate 123,998, forward strand.
GGGGACTTGACGGAAAGCACATCATTGGCACATTGTTGCGCCTGCACCTGGCCGTCGTCCCGAGCGTCGCGGCCGGTTTCGGCGTGCTCTGGGCCTTCGACACCTACGTCGGTCCCGGCCTGCTCACCTATCTCGGCGCCCCCGTGGCCGGGTGCCTTCTCGGCGCGTTGTTCTTCCTCGTGGCGGCACGGCTGCTGCGGGTCCCCGAATTGAGCGCGGCGGTGGAACTGATCCGCGGCCGCCTGCGTCGCTGATGCCGTACCGACGCCTCCGGCCCTGACCTCCGCCGGGAGAACGACCACGCTCGACGAGACAAGGACTGAGGACACGGTGTCCAGCGAAGACCCCCGCGAGCCGGATTCCGGATCCGGGCCGCCCGGGCCCGCCGCCGGCGGGCGGCCCCGCCGCCAGATGGTGATGCCCGAGGACGTCCTGGACGCCTACGAGCGCGAGGAGCCGGCGACCGAGCCCGAGACCGGGCTCACCACGCGCCGCGACCCGAGCGACATCGGCGACCTGGGCACCGCGGACCGCGCCGGTATGGAGGACGGCGACGAGATCGGGGGCAGCAGCCACACCGCCCCCGGCAACCTCGCCAAGTCCAGCGCGATCATGGCCCTGGGCACCGTGTTCTCCCGCGTCACCGGTTTCGTCCGCACCATCGTGCTGGCGGCGGCGATCGGCACCCAGCTGCTGGGCGACGCCTACCAGGTGGCGGGCATGGTCCCGTACATGGTCTACGACCTGCTCATCGGCGGTCTGCTGGCCAGCGTGTTCGTGCCGTTCCTGGTCAAGCGGCGCAGGCTGGACACCGACGGCGGCGACAAGACGGAGCAGCGGCTCGTCACGCTGATGCTGGTGGCGCTGCTGGCGATCACCGCCGTCTCGATGCTGCTGTCGGAGTGGTTCATCCGCATCTACGCGGGCGAGTTCACCGGCGCGCAGTTCGAGGTGTCGGTGGTCATGGCGCGCTACCTGGTCACCCAGATCTTCTTCATCGGGGCCAGCGGCCTGGCCAGCGCGATGCTCAACGCGCGCGGGAGGTTCGGGGCGCCGATGTGGGCGCCGGTGCTGAACAACGTGGTGATCATCGGCATCGGCCTGTGGTTCCTGAACATCGCCGGGCCCGGGCGCACCCCGGACACGGTGACCTCCGGCGAGCTGATGCTGCTGGGCCTGGGCACCGCGGCCGGGCAGGTCGTCCAGGCGCTGGTGCTGGTGTGGGCGCTGGCCGCGGCCGGCTTCCGCTGGAGGCCGCGGCTGGACCTGCGGGGCGCCGGGCTGGGCGAGGCGGCCCAGGCGGCCTCGTGGATGATGCTGTACATCGTGGTGGCGCAGCTGGGCGCCCTCGTCTCGACCAACGTCGCCTCCCGCGCGGGCACGCGCGCGGCCGAGCTGGGCTTCGAGTCGGGTTCGGGCATCGCGGCCTACAAGTTCGCGTCGATGCTCTTCCAGCTCCCGTACGCGATCATCGCGGTCTCGGTGATCACCGCCCTGCTCCCGCGGATGAGCGAGCACGTGGCGGCCGGGCGCAAGGACCAGGTGCGCAGCGACTTCTCGCGGGGCATGCGGCTGTCGTCGGTGCTGATCGTGCCGATCTCGGTGGCGATGATCGTCTTCGCCGTCCCCTTCTGCGTGATGATCTACGCGCAGGGCAGCACGAGTGCGGAGGACGCCGCTGCCATCGGCCGCATCCTCATGGTGTTCTGCGTGATGCTGATCCCGTTCACGCTGTTCCAGCTCCAGATGCGCGTGTTCTACGCGCTCGGCGACACCCGCACCCCGGCGCTGGTGTCGATCCCCTCCGAGTTCGCGCACGCCGTCACGGCGATCGCGCTGCTGTTCGTGGTGCCGCCGCAGCACGTGGTGGTCCTGCTGCCGATCCCGTACGGGCTGTACTACGTCGTGGGGTCGGTCATCATGTGGTACATGCTGCACAAGCGGCTCAACGGCCTGGACGGGAGGCACACCGCGGCCACGCTGTTCAAGCTGCACCTGGCCACGGTGCCCGCGGCCGTGTTCGGCATCGCCATGATCTACGTGTTCCAGGGGCTGCCCGGGGCGTTCTGGCCCGGATTCGCTTCGATGGTCCTCGGCGGACTCGTGGGTGGCGTACTGTTCGTGGTCAGTGCCAAGTTCCTCAATGTGACCGAAGTCACATCATTCCTCGAATTGCTCAAGACCCGACTACGACGTCGCTGATCACCATGAATGGACGAGTTGGGCGGTCCCGAACCGCTACGTCCAGGAAGGTGAACCGACACCCGATGTCCTCCGAAGATGCTGCTCAGGCGTCCTAGCATGGACAGGCATCGCTTGACCGCCACCGCATTGTTCATCCGAGCTGCCCGAAGGGAGGCTGGGGACAGCCCACAGAGCCCGCACCCCCCGCGCACACGCCCGCGCCGGCCCGAGAGGGACCGCGCCGCGGCGTAACGTGCGGGGCGAGGGCACTGGCACCCGTCACTCCCATCATGAGCACCTTCCTGATCGAGCCCGGGGCGAAGCTGGCCAACCGGTACCGCCTTGACCAGGTGGTGAGCGAGACCGGCGGGGCGACCCGCTGGAAGGCCACCGACGAGACCCTCGCACGGCCCGTCGCCGTGTGGACCTTCGCCGAAGGCTTCCCCCGCACATCCGACGTGGTCCGCGCCGCCCGCGCCACCAGCCGCATTCCCGACGCGCGCGTCACCCAGGTCTTCGACGCCGACGACACCTCCCCCATCCCCTACGTGGTCGAGGAGTGGGTGGTCGGCTCCTCGCTGGCCGACCTGCTGGCCCAGGGCCCCCTGGAGCCCGAGCGCGCCGCGGGCCTGGTCGCCGAGGCCGCGGAGGCCATCGCCGCCGCGCACACCGGCGGCCTCTACCACCTGTGCCTCACCCCGGGCAAGCTCATGTGGAGCAGCGGCGGAGCGGTCAAGGTCACCGGTATCGGGGTGGACGCCGCCCTCCTGGGGATCAACGTCGCCGACCCCGGCGCGGCCGACGCCCAGGGCCTGGGCAACCTGCTGTACGCGGCCCTGACCGGCACCTGGCCCGGCGGCCCGCAGAGCGGCCTGCCCCCGGCCCCGCAGGGCCCCGCCGGCCCCTACCCCGCCAACCAGATCCGCCAGGGCGTCGGCGAGCCCCTGGCCTCGATCACCACCCGCGCCGCCCTGCCCCACCTGGTGGGCCAGGTCGTGCCCGGACCCGCGATCACCTCCCCCGGCGAGTTCTGCGCGGCCATGGCCGACGTGCCGCGGCTCATCCCGCTGCCCGTCGCCCCCGCCGAGGCCACGCCGCCGCCCGAGCCCGGGACCTCCCGGCGCACCGGCGAGTTCGGCTCCACCGGCCCGCGCCGCTCCCCCCGCAACACGAACGCGGGCGGCAACGGCACGGGGACCGGCCCGCGCTCCTCCGCCCGCGCCGAGCGGCCCCCCTCCCGCATGGACCGCCGCGTCGCCGAGCGCAGGACCTCACCGCAGCGCATCCTCATCGGCGTGCTCGCCGTGGTCCTCTTCGCGGCCGTGGTCACCGGGGCCTGGGTCTTCGGCGCCTCCATCCGCGGCGAGGAGGCCGACCCCGGCGCCGACGGCGGCGAGCAGCAGGGCGGCGGCGAGGAGACCGTCGCGGCCGCGCCGCTCGACATCGGCGGCGTCACGGGCTACGACCCCCTGGGCGACGGCTCCGAGCACGACGACAACGCCGGCCGCGCCATCGACGGCGACACCGGCGGCGAGCCCTGGAACACCGAGGGCTACAACGACCCGATGGGCATGACCAAGGCCGGTGTGGGGCTCCTCATCGACCTCGGCTCCTCCCAGGAGGTCCACGGGCTCAACCTGCACGTCCCCGCGAACCAGTACGGCGTCGAGATCCGCGTCGGCGACGAGGCCCCCACGTCGGCGGGCGACATCTCCGCCGTGGACGCGGCGCTGCCGGTCGCGTGGTCGGGCAGCGCGTCCGGCGCGACCGAGATCACCCTCGACGAGCCCGCCACCGGCCGCTACGTCGTCGTCTGGTTCACGGAGCTGCCCAACGACGGCGGCAAGTACCGTGGGAGCATCTACGAGGTAGAGGTACTCGGCGTCTAGTTGTGGGGATATGTGATCGGCACTGATGGACGCGGTCCAAGAGCTTCCTGACCGGGAACTGCTCACCAGGCACACCCAGGGGGACGATCAGGCGTTCGCGGTGCTCGTACGCCGCCACCGCGATCGCCTCTGGGCCGTCGCCGTGCGCATGATGGGCGACCCGGAGGAGGCCTCCGACGCGCTCCAGGACGCCTTCCTCTCCGCGTTCCGCTCCGCCGACCGCTTCCGCGGCGAGTCCCAGGTCACCACCTGGCTGCACCGCATCGTCGTCAACGCCTGCCACGACCGGCTGCGCCGCCGCAAGGTCCGCCCGGCCACCCCCACCGAGGACGACACCCTGGACGTGCTCTCCAACGAGCGTCTGGGCCGCAGCGGGGGCACCCCCGACCACGCCTCCCAGACCGAGGCCCGGCTGGACGTCCACGCCGCCCTGGAGACCCTCCCCCTGGACCAGCGCATGGCCCTCACCCTCGTCGACATGCTCGGCTACCGGGTGGAGGAGGCCGCGCAGATCCTCGACGTCGCCAGCGGCACCGTCAAGAGCAGGTGTGCGCGAGGTCGCGCCAAACTTCTTCCGTCTCTGGCCCACCTGAGGAACCCTCGTCCCCCCCGAGACGTCACAACTGGGAGAGGAGGTGCCGACCCATCGTGACGTCCCACCCTGACGTGGAGGCACTCGCGTTCTTCGCCGAGGCGCTGTTGGAGCCCGCCGAGGAGCGCACCGTCGCCCACCACATAGAGACCTGCGCGACCTGCGCCGCGACCCTGGACGAACTCACCGCCGTGAGCGGTGTGCTCGCGGGCGCGCCGCCGGTCCCGCCCATGCCGCGGGACGTCGCCGACCTCCTCGACCGGCGCATCGACGAGGCGGTGCGCGAGCGCGCCGCGGGCTCCGCCGCCCCGCCCGACGCCCCCGTGGTCCCGATCACGCGTGCGCGCGGGGGCGGCTCCCGGCGCGGGTTCAACGGCATGAACCTGCCGCGGCTCATGATGGTGGCCGCCGCGGGCGCCGTCGTCCTGGGCGGCGGCGGGGCCGTGCTCAACACCGTGCTCTCCTCCCAGCAGCAGGAGGAGGCGGGCAGCGCCTCCGCCCCGATGATGCAGGACGAGGACGCCGAGTACGGCGAGCCCGAGGCCATCCAGCCGTACAAGGCCGAGGCCGTGTCCAGCGGGACCGAGTACACCTCCGAGGGGCTGGCCGACCAGGCCGCCGGGGTGCTCGCCGCGCCCCCGGCCCCGGACGGGGACCACTCCCCCGCGGCGGCCGAGGAGTGCGCGACCGTGTTCGCCGAGCGGCAGGGCGTACGGGTCGCCCTGGTCGACGACGCCACGTTCGACGGCGCACCCGCCATGGTGCTGTTCGCACCCGCCGGGGACGACACCGCCGAGGTGTACGTGGTCGACCCCGCCGACTGCGGCGGCGTGCTCGCCCGGGAGACCGTCACCGGGCCCTGACCGCACCGTTCCGGGACATACCCCACCCCGGTAAGCAGGGCGGATGTCCCCTTGGGAATCAGGTGCGCCTACCATCGGTTGTGCTATACCGACTCTCCCCAGAGGTCACCCTTCCGTGGCCGGGGCATCTGATCGTGCGAAGGGCCTACGAGCGTGAGTGACGTCCGCAATGTCATCATCATCGGTTCCGGACCGGCGGGGTACACCGCCGCCGTCTACGCGGCCCGGGCCGAACTGAAGCCCCTGGTGTTCGAGGGCTCCATCACCGCGGGCGGCGCCCTCATGAACACCACCGACGTCGAGAACTTCCCCGGCTTCCCCGACGGCATCATGGGCCCGGACCTCATGGACAACCTGCGCAAGCAGGCCGAGCGGTTCGGCGCCGAGCTGGTGCCCGAGGACGTCACCTCCGTCGAGCTGACCAAGCCCGTCAAGGAGGTCACCGCCGGGGGCGAGACCTTCCTCGCGCACACGGTCATCCTCGCCACCGGCTCCGGCTACCGCGAGCTGGGCGTCCCGGGCGAGAAGGAGCTGTCCGGCCGCGGCACCTCCTGGTGCGCCACCTGCGACGGCTTCTTCTTCCGCGACCAGGACATCGCGGTCGTCGGCGGCGGCGACACCGCCATGGAGGAGGCGCTCTTCCTCACCCGCTTCGCCAAGTCCGTCACCGTGGTCCACCGCCGGGGCGAGCTGCGCGCCAGCCGCATCATGGCCGAGCGCGCCTTCGCCAACGAGAAGATCTCGTTCGTCTGGGACACCGAGGTGGTCGAGGTCCTGGGAGCCGACCGGGTGAGCGGGCTGAAGGTCCGCAACAACAAGACCGGCGAGGACAGCACCCTCGACGTCACCGGCGTGTTCGTCGCCATCGGCCACGACCCGCGGGTGGACCTCATCCGCGACCAGGTCGAGCTGGACGGCGAGGGGTACGTCCGGGTGGACTCCCCCTCCACCCGCACCAACCTCGAAGGCGTGTTCGCCGCGGGCGACGTCGTCGACCACAGCTACCGCCAGGCCATCACCGCCGCAGGCACCGGCTGCTCCGCCGCGCTCGACGCCGAGCGCTTCCTCGCCGGGATCGGCAACTAGCAGCCGTCCGGGGCCGGCCGCCCGAGACGGCCGGCCCGCCGCAACCGCCCGAACAAGGAGAACCATGTCCGCGGTCAAGACCGTCACCGACGCCACCTTCGAGGACGAGGTCCTCAAGAGCGACAAGCCCGTGCTCGTGGACTTCTGGGCCGACTGGTGCGGCCCCTGCAAGCAGATGGCGCCGGTCCTGGACAAGTTCGCCGAGGAGCACGGCGAGAAGATCCAGGTCGTCAAGATCAACACCGACCAGAACCCCGAGACCCCCCGGGCCTACGACGTGCTGGCCCTGCCCACCTTCAAGGTGTACAAGGGCGGCGAGGTCGTCAAGGACATCCGCGGCGCGCGCCCCAAGCGCAAGCTGGAGGAGGACCTGGCCGAGTTCCTGTAACGGTACGCACGGAAGGCCCCCAGATCGTCTCTGGGGGCCTTCCGCCGCTTCCGGGGAGAACCGCGTGCACCCTCCCCCGCCGGGCCGCCCAGGGGGACCTGGGCGGCTCGCGGTGTTTCACGTGAAACACCTAGGCGCGGGCGGCGCCCATCTGCTCGATGATGCGCTCCAGGTCCTCGACCGAGGCGAACTCCACCACGATCTTGCCCTTGCGCTTGCCCACGTCCACCTTGACCGTGGTGTCCAGCCGGTCCGCCAGCGCGGTCGCCCACTCCTCGACGTGCGGCGGCGTGACGGCCCGCATCGAGGCGCGGCGGGCCTTCTCCGCCTTCTCGACGTCGTGGCCCTTCTTCCGCAGCGCGACGATCTCCTCCAGGGAGCGGACGGACAGCCCCTCCTGGACGACGCGCTCGGCGAAGCGCTCCATCTCCTCCGCGCCCTCCAGGCTCAGCAGCGCCCGGGCGTGCCCGGCGCTGATCACGCCCGACGCCACCCGGTTGTGCAGGGACGCCGGCAGCTGGAGCAGGCGCAGCGTGTTGGTGACGTGCGTCCTGGACTTGCCCACCCGCTGGGCCAGCTCCTCCTGGGTGGTGTCGAAGTCCTCCAGCATCTGGCGGTAGGCGGCCGCCTCCTCCAGCGGGTTCAGCTGCTGGCGCTGGAGGTTCTCCAGGAGCGCCTCGCGCAGCAGCTCCTCGTCCTTGGTCATCCGGACCAGCGCCGGGATGGCCTTCCGCTCCGCCAGCCCGCTGGCCCGGAAGCGGCGCTCCCCCATGATGAGCTCGTAGGGGTGGGTCTCCCCCGGCGGCAGCTCGCGCACGACCACCGGCTGGAGGACGCCCACCTCGACGATGGAGTCGCGCAGCTCCTCCAGCGCGTCGTCGTCGAAGTGCTTGCGCGGCTGCTTGGGGTTGGGCCGGATGTCGGTGAGCGCGATCTCCTTCAGGTACGTGCCGTCCGGAATGGTCACCGGCACCCGGGGTTCGGGTGCCACGTTCACCACTGGGGGGGCGGCGGCCTCGGACACCGAGGGAGCCGCCGCCGGCCCCGACGGGATGAGCGCCCCCAACCCCTTGCCCAGCCCGCGCGGTCGCTGACTCACCGGTACTTCCCTCCACACTTCTCGGTTCACGCCCGGCGGGGGCCGGGACCACGTTCGCGGCTAGCGCTTCGCCCGGTGGGCGATCTCCCGGGCCGCGTCCAGGTAGGCGACGGCACCCGTCGAGGACGGGTCGTACGTCATCACCGACTGGCCGTAGCTCGGCGCCTCGGAGACGCGGACGCTCCGCGGGATGACCGTCTCCAGGACGGTGTCCTCGAAGTGCGAGCGCACCTCGTCGGCCACCTGCTGGGAGAGGCGGGTGCGGCCGTCGTACATCGTCAGCAGGATGGTGCTGACCGCCAGGCCGGGGTTGAGGTGGGACTGCACCAGTTCCACGTTCCGCAGCAGCTGGCCCAGGCCCTCCAGGGCGTAGTACTCGCACTGGATCGGGATCATGACCTCGTCGCAGGCCACCATCGCGTTGACCGTGAGGAGGCCGAGCGAGGGCGGGCAGTCGATGAGGATGTAGTCGAGGTCGGAGGTGTCGTACGCCGCGAACGCGCGCTTGAGGCGCGCCTCGCGGGCCACCAGGGAGACCAGCTCGATCTCCGCGCCGGCCAGGTCGATGGTCGCCGGGGCGCACCACAGGTTGGGGATGTCCGGAACCGGCTGCGCCAGCTTGCGGATCTCCTCGTCCTCGACCAGGCAGTGGTAGATCGAGCGGGTCTGGTTGTCGCGCTCCATGCTCAGGGCGGTGGAGGCGTTGCCCTGCGGGTCGAGGTCCACGACCAGTACCCGCTGGCCGTGCATCGCCAGGGCGGCGGCGATGTTGACCGTCGTGGTGGTCTTGCCGACCCCGCCCTTCTGGTTGGCGACGCCGATCACCCGGCAGGACGCGGGTCGGGGCCAGACCTCATCGCGTCCGCGGGAGGCCATGGCGGCCTGGGCGGCACGGGCGAGGGGGGTTTCGTAGGGCTCGGATGTTTCACGTGAAACATCGAGCAGGTCTCCGTAGGCCGATGTTTCACGTGAAACATCGGGATCATTGTGGGGCACGAATGAGTTCACCTCTTCCGTCCGCGCTTCTTCTTGCCGCCCCGCGCCTTCGACGGGGGCGAACCACCGTCGGATGTCACCGTGACGCGAACGACCGTGGTAGCGGGATCGACTTTACCCCGGCCCACCCGGATCACATCGCTAACGTTGGGCCGCAGTTTTGAAACGTCTTGCTCCGCGGCGGCCAGCTCGACCTCCGCCTGCTCTCCCTTGAGCGCCAGCAGGCTGCCGCCCTTGCGCAGCAGCGGCAGCGCCCAGCCGGCCAGGCGCGGCAGCGGGGCGACCGCCCGGGCGGTGACGAAGTCGGTAAGGAGGTCGCCGTGCGCCTCCTCCGCCCTCCCCCGCCGCACCTCGACGTTGGGCAGTTCCAGGATCTCCACGGCCTCGTCCAGGAAGACCGTCCGCCGCAGCAGCGGTTCCAGCAGGACCATCCGGATGTCCGGCCGGAGCAGGCCCAGCACGAGCCCGGGCAGGCCGGCACCGGAACCGATGTCCACGATCTCCGCCCCCTCGGGGAGGAGTTCCTCGACCACCGCGCAGTTGATGATGTGCCGCTCCCACAGACGGGGAACCTCACGCGGTCCGATCAGCCCGCGCCGCACACCGTCGTCGGCCAGCAGTTCGGCGTAGCGCCGCGCCTTCGGCAGGGAGTCGCCGAAGATCTCCGCCGCCCCGACGGGGGGCTCGGGCAATACGGCACCGGGCTCCTCAGCGCCCGCGGTCATCGGTCACCACCGTCCATCTTCACTTCCCAGGGTTCGTAGCCGCACCCGACGGATGCACACAGAGGGGGAGGACCCCCACCGATCCTACGCGGGCGACCGCGATGATGTTTCACGTGAAACTTGGCGGAGGCGATGTTTCACGTGAAACACGGCACCCCGGCCGGGGCGGCCGACCACCACCGGGCGGCGGACCGCGACCCCGGCCACAGTCCGGGGCCGGATAGGGGTTGCTGCCGTAGTGGTCGTGCTCCCGGCCGGGGTGCCGGGCTGGTATTCGGGGTTGGACCGGGGGTCTGTGCCGTAGTGGTCGTGCTCCAGTCCGGGGCGCCGGGCCGTTGTCCGGGGTTGGACCGGGGTCTGCGCCGTAATGGCTTTTCACCCGACCGGAGCGCCCGGCCCCTGCCGGTCGGCGGACCGCGGCCCCGGCCACAGCCGGAGGGAGTCGCTCCCACCCCAAGTTGTGGGGGTGAGAGCTCGACCGGAGTTCTCCGAAAGCTCAGCCACTTGGAAACGGCGGCCAGCGGAGCGTGGACCTGGCCCCGGCGCGGTCGGGGTGCGGTAGAGCGGCGGGCCGGTGCGTTGGGCGCGCGTCCGCGGTGGTGGGGGTGTGTTCCGGGGCTGGGTCGAGCGAGGCGATCCCAGCCCGGCCGCCTGGATCGGGAGGAATGCCCCCTGCAAGGGACCAGGCGCGCGACAAGCGGCCCGTACGTAGAGCCCACCCATGCCCTCCTCAACGCAATGGGGGGTTGAGCGTGCGCTGTCTTGGGGCCCCGGGCACAGCCCGTGGGCATTGATCGGCACCCCGACTCCAGGGGGTTGGGGAGGGCGTACTCGGCTCCGCGGACCCATGGGGGTGAAGGCCGC
>NZ_FQZK01000053.1:0-5940 GCF_900141985.1 Nocardiopsis flavescens
GTCGCCGCCCGTCTCCTCGGCCGGTGCGCGGCGGGTGCCCGAGCCCTCGCCCGTCTCCCCGGTCAGCGAGCGTCCGTCCGGACCCAGGGTGTCCAGGTCGTGGACCCGGGCGCTGAACACCTGGACCTCGGTGGACCCGGGCGGGGGCAGGACGGACCGCAGGTCCTTGGGCCAGGAGAGGTCGCCGACCACGGCGGGGTCGGGGCTGAACTTGGTGTCCTTGGCGTCCCCGCCGGACAGGAGGCGGTCGAGCAGTTCGGTGTAGGGGTAGTGCGGCGGGGAGGGTTCGGCGTCGTAGGCCGGGGGCGCCTCCTCGGGCGTCCCGTCGGTGTTCTCGATCTCGTCGGCCACGCCGCGGCGGTCCGGTGCCGGGTCCGGGGAGGTGTGCGGTGTCTCCGTGCGGGTGCCGTCCGGGCCCACGGCGGTGTCGTAGGAGGGCGGCGCCTCCTGCGGGGTCCGGGTGTCGTCGGTGCCGTTGAAGACGCTGCGCCCGTCCTGGGAGGAGTCGTCCGAGGCCGCGCTGAAGACGCTGTCGGCGTCCGACACCGACGAGGCGTCGGAGTCGGTGTCGGCGGGCCCGTCCGGGGTCCGGTCCCTCCCGTGCCCGCGCGAGCCCTCCGGGGCGCGCCCGTCGCCGGTGCCGGGGGGCGGGGCGCCGTCGTTCCCGCGGCCGGTCCCGCCCGGTGCGGGGGCGGACCTGCCGCCGCGCCCGGAGCCGGTGCCGTCGCGGCCGGGCGCCGGGGGAGTGCCCTCGTCGCCGGAGTCGTCCGAGTCGTCGGAGTCGTCGTCCCGGGGCGGAGTGGCCTCGGGGACCTCCAGGCCCTCGACCCGGGTGTGCAGCCCCTCCAGGTCGCGGTGGAGTCCGCGCAGGTCGTTCTCCAGCGCGCGCAGGCGGGGGAGTTCGGTGCCGGTGAGGTCCCGGACCCGGTCACCCAGGGTGTCCAGCCGCGATCCCAGGGCGGCCCGGTCCGTGTCCAGGCCGTCCAGGGTCGTGCGCACCCCGTCCAGGGCGGTGCGCAGGTCCGGGCGCGCGTCGAGGAAGGGGGTGTGGTCCGCGGCGATCCGGTCGGTGTCGGCGCGCAGGCCGGCCAGGTGCTCTTCGGACCCCTGCACCAGCGGTCGGACGGGTCCGGTCTCCTCGTTCACCCGGGTGAGCGCGGTTTCGGTGGCGGCGCGTTCGGCGGAGACCGTGCGTCCGCGCTCGGAGACGGGCCCGTCGAGCCGTTCGGCCTCGGCCAGCAGGGCGTCGCGGGCCTCCCGCATCCGGTCGACCTCGGCCCCGCTCCGTTCGGGCTGTGCCGCGAACGCGGACAGCTCCGCCTCGAAGGCCGCGACCCGCCCGGCCAGGCCGTCGACCTGGGCGCGGGTGGTGAGGCCCGCCGGGGGCGGTGGCACCCGGCCGGCGTCGGCCTCGCGGGTGTCCAGCAGCCCGTCCGCGCGGTCCAGGGCGGCAGCGGCGTCGTCGAAGGCCCGGCGGCCCTGGGCCCCCTCCGAGCGCACATCTCCGATCACGTCGGCCACCAGCGGACCGCCCAGCGCGGCGAGGCCGGCGGCCAGGTCCTGCTGGACCCGCGCGCGCTCCTCGAACCGGGGCAGCGCGCGGCGGGCGGCCGAGTCGGCGTCGTTGAGGACCCGGTCGACCTCCCGGCGGGTCGCCTGGTTGCGCGCGGCCAGGTCCCGGCCCTGGTCGAACAGGGTGTCCAGGTCCCCGCCCAGCCTCCGGACGTCCTCGCCCACGGCGGGGTCCCCGGTGTCCCGCGCCTCCTGGGTCAGGGGCCGGTGCCGCGCCTGCGTGTTCAGGGTCTCGGTGCGCATCCGGCTGACGCGGTCGCCCGCGGACTCGGTCAGCGCCCGGGTGCGGTTCATCCGGCCCACGACCCGGTCCAGGGCCACGCGGGTGGCGCGGGCCTGCTCCCGGGCCAGCGCGCCGTGCTCCTCGGCCCGGTCGAGGAGGGTGCGCGTCTCCTCCAGCAGGGCGTCGCGCCGGGCGTCGAGCGTGTCGATGTCGGTGGAGGCCTCGTCCCCCGTCAGCGCGGCGCGGTCGCGCTCGAAGGCGTCGATCCGGGTCCGCAGGTCCGCCACCGCGGCCGGGTCGGGGGCGGGGGAGCCGGTCCCCGCCGGGGGAGCGGCCGGATCCGGGCGCCCGGCCAGCAGGGCGTCGGCGTTCCTGACCAGCCCTTCGGCAGTCTCGGTGGCCGTCCGCGCAAGGTGCTCGCGCCGTTGCAGGTCGGTGACGGTGTCGTCGATCTTCCCGACCTTCCCGCGCAGGTCGGCGGCCGGGTCGTCGGGGTCCCCGGCCCGCGGGTCGAGTTCGGTGCCCAGGGTCTCGCGCAGGGTCGTCTCCGACAGCCCGGGGACCGCCCGGACGGCACCCGGGGCGGGGGCGGCGGGCGCGGCCCCCTCCGCCGCGGTCGGATTCAGGTCCCGTCGCGCGGCGTTGAGGGTGTCCACCCAGGTGCCGGTGCTGCGCTCGTACTGGCGCAGGCTCTGCCGGTACTTCTCCTCCTGGGCCAGGTAGGCGTCCCGGGCGTCGTTGAGGCGTTCCGCCGCCCACTCCGAGGTCTGCGAGGAGCCGTCCCGCGGTTCGCGCGGAGGCCGGCCGGTCCGGTCCTGCTCCGCCTGCCGGTGGACGTCGTGGGCGCGCACGAACTCGCGGACGGGCTCCTCCAGGCGCCCGCGCTCGCGCCCGTAGGAGTGCTCGTCGTCGCCCATGGTCTCGGCGGCGTCGTGCACGCGCTCGGCCTCCGCGGCGAGCGCGGCGGCCCGTTCGGGGGTGACGATGCCCAGCCGCACGGCGTCGTCCTGGGACACCCACACGCTCACGGTGTCCCGGGTCAGCCCCGTGTAGGAGTCCTTGCCGGAGGAGGCGCCGACGACCCACGTGGTGTCCAGCTCGACGAGGTAGGCGGGGCCCAGGCGCTGGATCTCGGACAGGGGCGGGCCCGCCGTGGCGATCTCGCGCCCGTCCGCGGCGGTGGTCGAGGTCGATCCCAGCTGGGTGTTGAGCGCGCCGGCCAGGACGCCGGTGTGCTTGTCGTAGACGTCCTTGTCGGTGGTCAGCCCGGCCGGGCGCACCGAGGGGTCGAGCGCCGTCCCCGACCCGTGCTCGGAGGAGTCGGACAGCCCGCTCTTGTCACCGGTCGTGGTGCTCAGGCGGGTTCCGGCCACCACGTCCAGGATCCGGGCGCCGGACAGGTCGGGCAGGGCCGTCAGGCTCCACCGGGTGGAGCCCAGGTCGGTCAGGGCGACGCCGTCCCCGTGCCCGGCGGTGCGGGAGAACAGGGCCTTGAGGGCCACGGACTCCAGGCCGCTGTCGATCGGCGAGTGGCGCCGGTCCAGGTGCAGCCGGTCGGCGACGTGCTCGCGGGCGTGGCGCAGCCCGTCGGAGGTGTAGTTGCCGCCGGCGTCCCGGTCGCCGTCGCCGGGCTTCCAGCCCAGGGAGCGGGCGATGACGGCGGCGGCGGTGTCGCGGACGCCGCGCCCCCCGTCCTGCACGGCGGTCGGCATCATGACCACGTCGTCGGGCAGGCGGGTGGCGCGGTTCGCGGTGAACTCGGCCCCGGCGCGCTCACTCAGCGCCTGGTCCAGGCCGCGGCCCCGGGCCCGGGTCACCGTGTCGTCGAGGCCGCGCTCCGTGCCGGAGCCCGCCGAGCCCTCCGACTCCGTGGGTCGCGGCGAGAAGTCCAGGTAGGAGGCCGGGTAGTAGGTGTGGATCGGACCGGACTCGCCCCGGCCGGTGGCCGACAGGTCCTTGGGCCCGCGCAGGCGCAGCACGAGTTCGCTGTCCTGCTCGACCTTGGCGTAGGGGCCGCTCATCTCCAGCTGCACCGTGTGGGTCCGCTCCTCGGAGCGCCCGCGGGTACGCGTGTCGGAGGTCGAGGCGCCGCCCGAGACGGCCGGGGAGACGAACAGCGGCCGGCTGCCCGGCTCCTGTCCGGGCGGGTTCTCGTCCCCGTCGAAGCGGGTGGGCTGGAGGGAGACGCCCTCGGCGCCGACGGTGTCGCCGGTCCCCTCGGAGCGGCTGCTCCCGGTGCCGGACGTCCAGGTGTGCGACTCGATGATGGCGTCGCTGGAGGCCAGGTACTCGACCTTGCGCTCCCGGGTGCGCAGGTCCAGGTGCACCTGCGCGTCGTGGGCCCGGTGCCCCGAGCGCGGGTCCTGGGAGTCGGAGATCCGGCGCACGCGCACCGACACCGGCTCGCTGGTCCCGGAGGTGTTGCCGAGCCGCGTGGTCAGCGCCTCGAACAGCCGCTCGCGGCTGCCCGCGGTCAGCTCGTACTTCTGGGCGCGCAGGTCGTTCACGAGGGATTCGAGCGCGGCGGTGGGGTCGGCGGGGCGCACCCGCTTGCCGGAGTCCTCGAACCCGGGCCGGACGCGCACGTCGGTGATGTCGGCCGGGTCGTCCTGGGGCGACAGCGCCAGGGTGCCGTCCTCGTTCTCGGTGACGCGGTCCAGGACGACGCCCGCCTCCTGGGCGTCGCGCGCCGAGATGTACCCCGACAAGAGGTCCTGGGCACGCGCCGTCCACCCGCGGAAGTACGACTTGGCGAGCCCGGGGCCCCGTTCGTGCAGCAGCTCCACCGCCTGGGTCACCCGGCCCGCGAGGCGGAACGCGTACCCCAGGGCGGCCTTGGGGACGATCGTGGTCGAGGCGGTGAACGACGCCTTGGCGGACGTGCCTTCCACGGACCGGAAGAAGTTCCAGGTGTTGTTGAGCCCGCCCAGCGGGATCGGCCGCACGGCCCGCGAGGGCGGAACGGCGGTGTCGGGGTCCTGCTGGGCCGCCTCGTCGACGGTCCGGTTGGCGCTCCCGCCGCCGGTGGCCCCCACCTTGAACCCGGCGCTCTTGGTGACCGAGTCGGAGGTGCCGATCTCCACGCCGGTCTCGCCGTGCGTGATCATCTGCATCTCGACCTGCTGGAACTCCGCGATCCGGTCCGGCTCCACCCGCGTGGCCGTGGTCGCGCGCACGTCGCGCGGGGAGAAGACGCCGCCGCTCATCTCCGGGCGCGAGCGCCGGCCGCTCGGAGCGGTGGTGGAGGGGTCGTCGGCCATGCCGGTCGGGGACAGCAGTTCCTGGAAGTGGGTGCGCCCGCCGGTGGTGTTGAGGTAGGTGCGGAGCTTGCGCTCGAAGCCCTCGAACAGGCCGCGGGGGAATCCCGAGAACAGCTCGAAGGTGCGGCTCGCCGGTCCGATGCCGATCCGCTCGACGGAGCCGCCGACGCGCACGAGGTCCTCGGCGCGGTGGCGCTCGCGCGCCTGCTCGGGGGTCTCCCCTTCGCGTACGTCGCGCTCGCGCGCCGTCCGGTCGGAGCCCCCGGCCTCCCCGCGCCCGCCGCGGTCCCGCCCGGTCCGGTCCCCGCCGCGTCCCCCGCGGCGCTCGTCCCGGCCGCCCCGGCGGTCCCGCCGCCCGTCCCCGTCGCGGCCGTCGCGCCCGCTGCGGCGGGTGCCGCCGTCGCCGTCCGTCGCGGTGCCCCGCGCCGAGAACGGGCCCTCGACGAGGGAGCGCGCCTGCGTCTCGGTCAGCGCCCGGTGCCCGTCGTCGGTATCCCGGGTGGCCGGCGGCGCCGCCTCGGTGAGCACGCGGGGGGTGATCACCGAGTAGTCCGCCCGGACCGGGGCGGTGAACAGGTCCACCCCCTGGTCGGTGCCGCGCGCCTGGTCGGAGCCCTCGTAATCGGTCATCCGCGCCGTGAACGAGACCGGCCCGCGCCAGACGTCGGAGCCGCCGGGGAAGAAGATGGTGTCGTCGGCGCTGTGGGAGACGCCCCGCGAGGTGTCCGAGGAGTGGCTGCGCGAGCCGCTCAGGGTCGCGGAGGCCCCGCCCATGCGGTGGCCCATGCCGCGGACGTCGGCGTCCCGGGAGCGCAGCAGCCCGGCCCCGGCCGTCAGGTTGAGCCCGTGGGAGGACCCCTTGCCCCGGGAGTCGCCGCTCTTGGC
>NZ_FQZK01000053.1:5950-8445 GCF_900141985.1 Nocardiopsis flavescens
GGACGTGCACGGTGACGCTGTCCGGGCGCACGACCTCCTTGCCCTTGAGCGTGAGCGGCGGGTCCACGGCCGCGTTCTCGGCGAGGTGGATCATCAGGCCCAGGTCCGACGTCAGCTTCCTGCTGCCGTTGTGCAGCGCGTCGGGGGTCAGGGCGTCCAGGACGCGCAGGGTGTTCTCGCGCGCCACGTTGTAGTTGCGGCGCAGGCCGTAGACCTCGCGCCACTTCTTCTCGCCGAACGAGGCGCCCTCGTTGCCGGGGCGCAGCGCGTAGTCGGACCGGTTGCGGGCCATGTCCGGGATGACCATGCCCGGGTGCTCGCGGGCGATGGACTCCAGCACCTCCCGCTGGAGGCGCTCGTACACCGTGGAGCCGTCGTCCGGCGCGTCCTCGGTGCCGTCCGAGGACTCCGCGTCGTCCCGGGCCTGCGCACCGTCCCCGTCCTCCGTGCCGGGGTCCCGTTCGGGCCGGTCGAAGCCGAGCACGGTGGTGCCGCTGAGGTCGGTGACGGTGTCCCCGCGCAGGTGGGCCATGGGCGGGCGGGGGTCCTCGCCGTGGTCGCGCCCGCGCGGCCCGCCCCCGGCGGCGGCGTGCAGGGTGTCCGCGTCGCGGTGGGAGAGGACCTCGACGGTCTCGCCGGTGAAGGCGTGCGGAGAGGGCTCCCCCTCGATGTGCACGAAGAGGTCGCGCTCGACGCGGTAGGCGAGGAAGTCCTCGGTGTCGGCGATGTCGCGGGCGATGGTGCGTCGGGAGCCGGTCCGGGAGGAGGAGTGCCCCTCGCTGTCCAGGGTGCGGGAGTAGACGTACTCCACGGTGGGCACGTCGATGCGGGTCATGCCGCCGCCGGGCAGCGACAGCTCGATGTTCACGCCGCCGCCGAAGCTGAAACCGAAGCTCCGGCTGCGACTGCCGGAGGAGGTGACGGTGTGCTCGGACCCGTCGTGGCGGGTGAGCTCGCCCAGGTGCGGGGCGTGCCCGTAGGCGCGGTACTCGGTGGCCGAGGACGCCAGGCGCACCATCCGGGAGGTGCCGTCCTCCTGGAAGAGCTTGATCGTGATCGGTCCCCGGTCCAGGTGCGGCAGGTACTCCTGGAGGGAGTCGTTGTCGAGCACGGTCCGGATCGCGTTGTGCAGGTCGCGGGCCGCCTGGCCCCGGGAGCCCCGGGCGCGCCGGCCGGTGGCGCCCTCGGCGCCGTTCGGCGCGAGGCGGTCGGCCAGCCAGGTCCCGAGGTCGGTGTGGGTGGGGGCGGTGCCCTCCTCCCCGCCGTGGGGGACGATCCGCTCGACCTTGATGGGCAGGCCGCCGTGCAGGGTCCGGGGGTTGGGGCGCGGCGCGGGCCCCTCGGAGCCGGAGGAGGCGTCGTCGGCCCCCTCTCCGGCGGGCGGCCGGGGGAGGCTGATGTGGGCGGGGGCGCCCTCGGGGAACCGCTCCGGCTTGCCGGACAGGATGAGGGCCAGTCCGTCGCGCACCACCGCGGGGCGGGGGGTCAGGGCCGTCGGCCCGGTCGGCGGGGTGACACCGAGGTCCATGCGCAGGTCGGTGGTGTAGACCTCGGCCGGCGCGCTGTTGTCCATCGCCTGCACGGCGGTGGACGTCGAGGAACCGCCGCTGGTCCCGCCGCGCAGCCGGGTGCCGCCGCTGGCGCCCACCGTGAGGCTGGGGCCGATCGGGTCGCCGAGGAAGGTCGGTCCGAAGTACAGCGGGTTGGCGGTGAACTTCACGCTCATGCCCCGGCGTGCCCCCCGCGCGAGGGTGTCGCCGGAGGCGGTGGTGCGGGTACGCTCCTGGCCGCCGATGATCGCGGCGTCGGTGCCCTCGCCCTCGCGGATCGGCACGTGCCGGTAGGCCGGCGGGCCCTCGCCGTCGGGCCGGTCGGAGGACAGCTTGACGCGGACCGACCACCGGTTCCCGTCGGTCCCGACGGTGACCTCGCGCCCGTTGCCGGTGAAGAACGGGTCCATGCCCTCCTGGCGCGCGATGCGGTCGACCTCCGCCAGCACCTGATCCCGCACGGCCCGGGGCATGCGCGGGCGCATCCCGCGCAGGGAGCGCTCGATCGCCGCGGGGACGCCGTCGGTGCGCAGCCGGCCGGGTCCGACCATGCGGGAGCCGACGAGGTAGTCGAGGTCGTGGGCCTCGCCGTCGCGGTCCACGGTGAGGGAGCCGTCGTAGACGTCGGGGTCGGCGGGGTCGCGTTCGTCGTCGGTGGTCTCGGCTCCGGACCCGTCGTCGGGGTCGTCGTCCGGGTCGTCGTCGCGGTCGGGGTCGCGGCGCACGGGGGCGGGCCGTTCGTCGCCGCCCGGCTCCTCGGCCGGTGCGCGGCGGGTGCCCGAGCCCTCGCCCGTCTCCCCGGTCAGCGAGCGTCCGTCCGGACCCAGGGTGTCCAGGTCGTGGACCCGGGCGCTGAACACCTGGACCTCGGTGGACCCGGGCGGGGGCAGGACGGACCGCAGGTCCTTGGGCCAGGAGAGGTCGCCGACCACGGCGGGGTCGGGG
>NZ_FQZK01000027.1 GCF_900141985.1 Nocardiopsis flavescens
GGCCGGTGACGTGGTCATTGCGACCGATGAGCACCCCTTCTGGGTCCCCGACTTGAAGGCGTGGGTCGACGCGATCGACCTGGTCCCGGGTATGTGGTTGCAGACCTCCGCCGGTACCTGGGTCCAGGTCAACGCGATCCAGGCCTGGTCCCAGTCCGCCACGGTCCACAACCTGACGGTCCAGGGTGTTCACACCTACCATGTGGCCACGGGGTCCCTCGACGTCCTCAACCACAACTGTGATAATGGTGGTTTTAAAAACCCAGTCACGGCCAGTGAGATAAGTGATATCAATGAGAGTTTCGGGGGAAGAACTCTATTGCATGGATCCCCCGAGGGGACTCTGGCCAATGCAAGTAGGTGCACGGGTTTTTGGCGGAAATCTGCTGTGATTATTCGAGATGTCGCAGGTGGTCACATGTTCGATAATGGAAACAAGCGTACTGCTCACGCTGTTGTCGCAAATCTCATGGAGCGTAACAACATTATTAGTGGCCCTACTAATGATGATCTTTGGGGGGTGATTGCTGCTGTGAGTGATTCGAGAAAGCCTGGCCATACGATGGATGTGGACGGAATTGCGTCGAGGTTGAGGGGGTGCTAATGGGGTCTCCTCGCCGACTTGATATCGAAGGTTTGTTGGAGCGCTTGGGGAACTATGAGATCACCGCGATCCTTAAATTTGACCACGAGAGAAGGATGGATGTGATTAAACCTTGGACCTTGGTTCTCTCTGGTCCTGGGGTGGGGGGTGCTTATTTGATTCGCATTGAGGGTGCAAGTTTATCTGAGTGTTTGGAGGCTGGAATTGAACGATTGAAGGATTCCTCTGGGTTGACTCTTTTTTTGGATGAATTTGAGATTTAATTATTTAGTTTCGGGCTGGAGTCCGATGTGAACGAGGAATCTATCTCACAGGTCGGGGCGATACTGTAGCCGACTCAGCCTTGACTGGACGGCTCCGCTTGACTCCGGGGCGTAGGCTGAAAAGTGGCCCTCCAGTCGCTCCCGGTCCTTGATCGCTATGCTTGTCTTCCTGCTGTGGTGGGCGGACAGGTTGTCCCATGCGGGATCGCAGCCGCGGCTCACGCCCAATGGTCGCTATTCGCGATGGATATCAGAAGGTGTTGCTTTCATGCTGGGGCGCGCGGGGTGGGGCCGCGCGTACCTGCTCGCCGCGCCGCTGGGGGTTGTCCACCCGCCCGGAGTGCTCGGCCGCAGTCGGAGGGTGTCGCTCCCACGCGAGGTCGCGCGGGGTAGGGCCGTGGATACCTGCTCGGCCCGACCGCAGGGGGTGTCGGGGCACGCTCCCGCATGCTGCGCCCGAGGGGGTGGGACGGACTCCGAGGTTTCCAGGACGGTCACCGCTTGGGAAGGCACAGACCGGCGGAGCCGGATCCGCCCCCACGATGCAACGGAGGGCAGACGGACAGGCAGACACGTGGGCCGCACGTCCGGGGTGGTGGGGGTGTGCTGTCCGGGGGCGGGTCCGGGCGAGGCCTGCCCCGCCCAGCCACGTAGGAACGGAGGAAAGGTCCACCTGCACAGCCGCGGTTGCTCCCGACCTCGCTTGGAACACCAGCCCCAGACGTAGTGACCCGCACCCAAGTACCCTCCCGCACCACAACGGGCCGGGGCCGCCAGCACGCAGGCCCGCGCCGCCCTCACCCCCGCGCGGCCGGGTGAGCAGGTACGCGCGGCCCTACCCCGCGCGACCTGAGCTGGGAGCGACACCCTCCGGCTATGGTCGGGGGCTCCAGGCGGGTGGACAACCACCATTGGCTGAGTGGAGCAGGTACGCGCGGCCTTCACCCCCAGGGGTTCGCGGAGCCGAGTACGCCCTCGCCAGCCCCCTGGAGCCGGGGTGTCGATCAACGCTCACGGGTTGTGCCTGGGGCCCCAAGACAGTGCACGTTTCACCCCCTATGGCGTTGGGAGGGCATGGGTGGGCTCTACGTACGGGCCGCTCCTCGCGCCCCCCACCCTTTGTAGGGGGCATTCCTCCCGTCTCAAGGGCTGGGCTGGGATCGCCTCGCTTGACCCAGCCCCGGATCACACCCCCACCGCTCCGGACGTGCATCGAACGCGCCCGCCCTGCGGTCTGCCGTGCGCCGACTGCGCCGGGGCCAGGTCTACGCTCCGCTGGCCGCCGTTTCCAAGCGGTTGAGCTTTTGGAGAACTCCGGTCGAGCTCTCACCCCCGCGACCTGAGCGGGGAGCGACACCCTCCGGCTGTGGCCGGGGCCGCGGTCCGCCGACCGGCAGTGGCCGGGCGCTCCGGTTCGGAGAACAACCACCATGGCGCAGGGCCCGGTCCGGCCCCGGGCTTGCGGCCTGGCGCTCCGGTTCGGCGGAAAACCACTACGGCACAGACTCCGGGGCACCGGCCTGTGGCCGGGCTCCCCGGCCCGGCGAAGAACCACCAGGGCGCAGGCCCGGCTCACCGCACCGCTTGCGGTCCAGCCCTCCGGGCCGGAGAGAAACCACTACAGCACAGGCCCCCGGCGCCCCACCCCGCCCCGGTGCGGGACCATGGAGGCCCGGCCCCTGCCGGGAAGGTCCACCGGGGAGGGCGACGGGTGCGGGCACTGTACGCGGAGACGACGGGCGAGTCCCTGCTCTCCGGAACCCCGGCCGAACTCCTCGCCCTGGCCGGGCTGCTCCGGGAGGGCGGCGGCGACCTCGCCCTGCCCCCGGTCGCCGACCCCGCGCCCTACGACCGGGCGTTGGCGGAGGTCCGTGTTCGGCACCGGGCCACGGGGAAGGTCCGGATCCGGGTGGACGGCGGCACCCTGGTGATCGGGGGCGCACCGGAGTATCTCGCCGTCCTCGCCGAGAGCGTCGCCGGCTTCGCCGCGGACCCCGACGCCGGCCCCCGCCACCACCTGCACGTCGAGCACTTCCCCGACCACTTCTACCTGGCCGGGGACTCCGCGCCGCTCGTCGTCGGGTTCTCCGGGGACGCCCCCTCCGGGGCCTGAGCCGCCCGGGGACCTCCCGGCGCCCGTCCCGAGCGGTCGGCCAGGGCACCCGCCAGGAGCACCACGGCCAGGCCCGCCAGCGGGACCACCATCAGACCCGTGCGCAGCGAGGTGGCGTCGGCGATCGCCCCCACCACCGGCGGCGAGCACAGGAACCCCACCCGCATCAGCCAGCTCACCAGTGCCAGCCCGGTCCCCGGCTTGAGCCCGCGCAGCTCGTCGGCCGCGTGCATGGCCGAGGGGATGAGCGTGGCCACGCCGAACCCGGCCGCCGCGAACCCCGCGATCGTGCCCGGGACGCTGGGGAAGAGCAGCGCCGTGCCCAGGCCCAGCGCGGCGATCGCGCCGCCGGCGCGGGCCACCGCCCGCTGGCCGAACCGGTCGGTGAGCCCGTCGCCCGCGATGCGGCCGACGAACTGCGCCCCGACCAGGGCGATGTACCCGAACGCCGCCAGCGACGCCGTCGCGCCCAGGTGGTCCGACAGGTACACCGCGCCCCAGGTGCTGCCCGCGTCCTCCACCATGATCCCGGCGATGGAGATGACCGCCAGGGCCGCCAGGACCGCGTACTTGGTCCAGGCCGCGCCGCTGACGGCGCGCCCGGCCCCCGCGCCCCCGGCGCCCGCCCGCGCCTCCTCCAGCGGCTCCACCCGGTCCGGCCCCGGCAGCGTCCAGCGGTACGCGGTCAGCGCCACCGCCGACAGCAGGACCGCGGCCACCGCCAGGTGCAGGCCCGGGGACACCCCCAGGCCGGTGGCCGCCGCCCCCATCAGGCCGCCGGTCACCGCGCCCACGCTCCACAGGGCGTGGAAGGAGTTGAGCACCGACCGCTTGTACAGCCGCTGCACCCGCAGCCCGTGCGCGTTCTGGGCCACGTCCACGATCGCGTCGAACGCCCCGGCCAGGAGCAGCGCCCCCGCCAGCGCCGCCCAGGTCGGCCCCAGCGCGGCGGCGAGCATGCCCAGCGCCGTCAGGACCGTTCCGAACGCCGCCACCCGGGCGGAGCGGAACCGGCGGATGACCGGCCCGGCCGCCATGCCCGCGACCAGCGCTCCGGCCGGGAACGCGGCGATGGCCAGCCCGTACTCGGCGTTGCCCAGCTCCAGCGCCGCCTTGATCTCGGGGTAGCGGGGGACGAGGTTGGCGTACAGGGCGCCGTTGGTGAGGAACAGCAGGGACACCGCGGCGCGGGCGCCGCGGACCTGCCGGTCCACGGGGGTGCGGCCCGCGGGCCCGGGCGCTGTGGGGGAGTCCGGCGCGGTCATGGGTGGGCCCTCCAGGGGAACGGCAGGGGTGTACGACCGTACATCCGTCGCGTACGATCGTACACTTCCCGGTCGGGCGAACCCGGACGCGCACCCCCCGCAATCCGCGACAATGGCCCCGGTGACCGTCGGCGGAGAGGAGCCAGGGTGGCGACCGGACAGGTGGACCCCGAACGCAGGGAGCGCATCATCGGGGCCGCCGCCGACCTCATCGCCCAGGAGGGCGTGGCCGGGACCTCCCACCGCAAGGTGGCCGCCCGCGCCGGGGTGCCGCTGGGGTCGATGACCTACCACTTCGCCGGCATGGACGAGCTGCTGCGCGAGGTCTTCTCCCGCTTCGCCCAGGACCTCAGCCGCCGGTTCGAGCGCCGCCTCGTGCGGGCCCGCACCCTGGAGGAGGCCCGCGAGGCCGTCACCGCCCTGGTCCACGACGAGCTGATGACCTCGCCCCGCGAACTCGTCCTCACCCACGAGCTGTACACCCTGGCCGCCCGCCGCCCCGCCTACCGGGAGCTGACCCGGGCCTGGATGCTGCGCAGCAGGCGGGCCCTGGAACTCCACTTCGACCCGCTCACCGCCCGCCAGGTGGACGCCCTCATCGAGGGGCTGACCATCCACCGGGCCCTGGAGCTGGAACCCCACGACCGCGCCCTGACCATGGACGCCGTGGTCCGCCTCACCACCGTCCCGGGGGCGGGCTGAGGGTGTCGGTCGCCCACCCGCGGCGACCGCTCCGGTAGAGAAAGGGGTGACGCCGCAGGCGGGCGGCGCGCTCTTTCGTCCGCGGAGAGGATTCCATGGGTCATCTGGCCGACGAGGTCGCACCCGGCGTCTTCCGCCTCGGAGACGAGGTGGTCAACTTCTACCTGGTGGACACCGGCGAGGGCCTGGTCCTGGTCGACGCCGGGCTGCCCACGCACAGCTCCGGCCTCCTGGACGCGGTCTCCTGGGTGGGCGGCCGGCTGCGGGCCGTCCTGCTCACCCACGGCCACCCCGACCACATCGGCCTGGCCGCCCGCGCCCTGCACCACGAGGGGACCGCGGTGTGGGTGCACGAGGGCGACGCCCCGCTGCTGGGCGGCGGGCCCGCCCAGGCGATGGTGCACGCCCCGCCCGAGCGCTCGATGCTGCCCTACCTGCTGCGCCGCCCGCGGGCCGCCCGGCTGCTCGCCCACCTGGAGGGGTCGGGGGCGTTCAACGCGCCGCCGGTGCCGGTGTTCTCCACCTTTGTCCACGGCCAGGTCCTGGAGGACGTGCCCGGGGCCCCGCGGGTGGTGGGCGCGCCGGGGCACACGCCGGGCAGCGCCATGTTCGTCTGGCCCGACCGCGACGTGGTGTTCACCGGGGACGCGCTGGTCACCTTCGACGCCACCACCGGGCGCACGGGCCCCACCACGATCAGCCGGATGTCCACGCACCGGGGCGACGAGGCGATGGCCTCGCTGGAGCGGCTGGCGGAGCTGGGGGAGGACGCGGTGGTGCTGCCCGGCCACGGCGAGCCCTTCCCCGACGGGCCGCGCGCCGCGGCCGAGATCGCCATCGAGCGCGGGATCGCGTAGGCGCCCGGGGCGGGGCCACCTCACCGGCCGCCCCGTGCGGTACCCCGTACCCGGCGGAGCCCTGCGTCCTCCGGCGGGCACCGCCGCCGCGGTGGAGGGCGGGCGCCCGGGAGGAACGCCGGTCGGGGACGCCGGCCGGGCCGGGACCGCGCCGCCCCCGGCGCCTGGATCCCCCCGGCCGGCCCGGCCGTGGATCCGGGAGAACCGCGGCGCCCGCACGGCTGTCTACACGGAGGACGAGATCCGCGCGACCTATTGACTTTCGATAGAAAACTATCGAGAATCGATATATGCACAGCTACATCACCCTCGTCCTGCGCGCCGGTGTCGCCCTGGCGATCCTCGCGGGCCTGTTCGGCCAGTTCGTCGTCATCCCCGGCGCCGCCGCCGAGGAGGTCGCGTACTTCCCGCCCTACGCCCCCTTCGAGGTCCCCTACGTCGTCGTGGCGATCCTCGGCGTCGCCTGCGTGCAGGTCGCCCTGGTCGCGGTCTGGGCGCTGCTCGGGATGGTCGAGCGCGACGCGATCTTCACCTCCCGGGCCTTCCGCTGGGTCGACGTCATCATCGGCGCCACCCTCGCGGCGTCCCTGCTCACCGGCGGGGTCACCGCGCACCTGCTGTTCGCCGAGATCCCCTCGCCCGACGACGGCATGGAGCTGCTCGGGGCCCTGGGGGCCGCCGTGGTCACCACCGCCGGGGGCGTGGCCTTCGCCCTGCTGCTCGTCCTCATGCGCGGGCTGCTCAGCAAGGCCACCCGGCTCCAGGCCGAGATGTCCGAGGTCGTCTGACCCGGTCCGCGCGGGCTCCGGGCCCCGCCCCCGGCCGCGAGCCCGCGCCGAACGACGCCCCGCCCCCGGCGCCCCGGCTCACGCCAGGCCGTTGGCGGTGAGCCAGTCCCGCGCCACCAGGGTGGGGTTCTCCCGCTGGGAGATGATCCGGCCCATCATCTCCCGGATGTCGTCGGTGTTCAGCCGCGCCGACACCGCGTCCAGGACGGCGCGTGCCTCCCCGTCCACGGCCCGGTCCCGGACCAGCGGCAGGATGTTCTCCGCCAGGAACAGCCCCCGGTCGTCCTCCAGCATCACCAGGTCGCGCTCCCCGATGGCCGGGTCCGTGGTGAACAGGTCCACCACGTCCACCTGGCCGTTGGTGACCGCGTTGAGGGACAGCGGCCCGCCGGCGTCCAGCGCCACGAACGTCGCGAACTCCAGCCCGTACACCTCGCGCAGCCCCACGATGCCGTTGTGCCGGGTCTTCCACTCCGGCGGCCCGCCCAGGGTCATCTCCCCGGCCAGCGGCACCAGGTCCGAGACGGTCTCCAGGCCGTGCTCGGCGGCGGTCTCCCCGGTGACCACCAGCACGTCCTTGCTCTGCGCCTCGGACGCCTCCAGCACGGCCAGCCCCTCGGGAAGCTGCACCCGGAGTTCCTCCAGCACCTCCGCGTCGGCGGTCGCCTCCGTCTCGGGGTCCACGTACTGGAGCAGCGCCCCGCTGTACTCGGGGATGAGGTCGATGGACCCGTCGATCAGCCCGGGCACGTACGCCTCCCGGCTGGCGATGTTGTACCGCTCCTCCACCTCGATGCCCTCGGCGCGCAGTGCCTCGGCGTAGATGTTGGCCACCAGCAGGCTGTCCAGGAAGTTCGCCGACCCGACCACGACCGGGCCCGAGCCGTCCCGGTCCGCCCCCTCCTCCCCGGCGGCGAGCGGGTCGGAGCCGATCCCGCAGCCGGTGGCCGTGAGCAGGGCCAGCGCGGCGGCCAGCGCCGTCGCCGCGCGCGGCGTCCGTCGAGGGGTCATGGGAGCCTCCAGGGGTGTGCGGGCCCGGGCCGCCGGGCCGGTGCGGGGGGTGGTCACGGCGCCCTCCCGGAGGCCGGGGCCGCGACCGGTGCGGCGGTCGGGGCCGGGTCGGGTCCGGCGCCCGGCGCCCGGTCGGGGTCGGGCAGCCTGCGCAGCCGCCCGGTCAGGCCGGGGGAGACGACCAGCCGCTCCAGCAGGAGCAGCAGGGCCTCCACGACGATCGCGAGCAGGGCGACCAGGATCGCCCCGGCGAGCATCTGCGTGTAGTCGAGCTGGGCCTGGCCGTCGATGATGTAGCGCCCGAGCCCGCCCAGGGACACGTAGGCGGCGACGGTGGCGGTGGACACCAGCTGGAGGGAGGCGCTGCGCACCCCGGAGATGACCAGCGGCAGGGCGCAGGGCAGCTCCACGGTCAGCAGCACCTGCCAGGGGCGCATCCCGATCCCGTGGGCGGCGGTGCGCACCTGCGGCGGCACGGCGGTCACCCCGGCGTAGGCGTTGGTCAGGATCGGCGGGATCGCCAGCACCACCAGCACGATCAGGGCGGGGACCGTGAACGCCAGCTGCGATCCCACGTGCGGGGACACCAGCAGCACCGCGGCGATGAGCAGGCCCAGCGTGGGCAGGGCGCGCAGGGCGTTGGCCAGGCCGGCGACCACGACCGCGCCGCGGCCGGTGTGCCCGATGACCAGGCCCGCGGGGAGCGCGACCACGATCGCCACCGCGGCGGCGATGGCGCAGTACACCAGGTGGGTGAGGACCTGGCGGGGGATGCCGTCGGGGCCGGCCCAGTGGGCGGGGTCCGCGAACCACTCGATGAGGTTCATGCCGGGGTCTCCGCTCTCTTCCAGGGGGTCAGCAGGCGGGCCGCGGCCAGGATGAGGCCGTCCAGCAGCCAGGCCAGCAGCAGGCACAGGACGATCCCGGCCGCGATCGGCAGCAGGTAGCCGAGCTGGAAGCCCAGCGTGAACAGGGAGCCCAGCTGCGGGATGCCCAGCAGGGCGCCCAGCGACACCAGGCTCACGTTGGACACCGAGGCCACGCGCAGCCCGGCGGCGATGACTGGGACGGCGACGGGCAGCTCGACCGCCGCCCACCGCTGCACCGCCGTGTAGCCCATCGCGTCGGCGGCCCGCACGGTGTCCTCGGGCACCGCGGCCAGGCCGTCGGCCACCACCCGCACCAGCAGGGCGACGGTGTAGACGGTCAGCGCGCACACGATGTTCACCGGGTCGAGCATCCGCGTCCCCAGCACCTGGGGGAGCAGGACGAACAGCGCCAGCGAGGGCAGGGTGTACAGCAGGGCCGACCCGGCGACCAGCGGCCGGTAGAGGAACCCGAAGTGGTGGGCGGCCCAGCCCAGGGGGAGGGCGAGCACGAGCCCGAGCAGCAGCGGCAGGACCGAGAGCCACACGTGGGCCAGGAAGTACTCGGCCATCACCCCGGCGTTGTCGGAGAGCCAGCGCAGGGCGATCATGCGGTCCCCTCCGCGGCGGCCCGGTTCCGGTCCCCGCCGGCGGCCGTGGCCCCGGGGCCGGTCTCGCGCCCGGCGCCCGCGGCGGCGTCCTCGGCGCGCGCCGCCGTGATGGCCCGGACCACGTCCTCGGGGGTGACGGTGCCGGTCAGGGCGCCGGCGTCGTCGGTGACGGCGCCCCGGCCCGAGGGCGAGGACAGCGCCGCGTCCAGCAGCTCGCGCAGGCCGCCCGAGCGGCGGGCCGTCGTGCCGCCCAGCAGCAGGTGCCCGTGCCCCACCGGGTCGGTGCCCGCGGTGCCCGGAGCGGCGGCCCCCACGTCGATCCAGCCCAGCGGCCGGTTCTCGTCCGACACCACCAGGGCCCATCCGTCGCGGGCCGCCGCGCGCGCCTGCTCCAGGGTGGCCCCCAGCCGGACGGCGGGCTCCTCGCGCACCTCCAGCGCGGCGGGCGCGGCGAAGTCGAGCGCGCGGTAGCCGCGGTCCCGGCCCACGAAGTCGGCGACGAAGTCGTCCACCGGCCGGGTGAGCAGCTCGTGCGGCTCCGCGAACTGGGCCAGGTGCCCGCCCACCCGCAGCACCGCGATCCGGTCCCCGAGGGTGACGGCCTCGGCGATGTCGTGGGTGACGAACAGGATGGTCTTGCCGATCTCGCGCTGGAGCGCCAGGAACTCCTCCTGGAGCCGTGCCCGCACGACCGGGTCGACCGCGCTGAACGGCTCGTCCATGAGCATCACGGGCGGGTCCGCCGCCAGCGCCCGGGCCACGCCCACCCGCTGCTGCTGGCCCCCGGACAGCTGGGCGGGGTAGCGCCCGGCGTAGGAGGCGGGCAGGCCGACCAGCTCCAGCAGCTCCAGGGCGCGGTCCCGGGCCCTGCGGCGGGTCCAGCCGAGCAGGCGGGGGACGGAGGCGATGTTGTCGGCGACGGTGCGGTGCGGGAACAGGCCCGCGTTCTGGATCACGTAGCCGATGCCGCGGCGCAGCTCGGCGGTGTCCAGGCCGGCGGTGTCGCGGCCGTCCAGCAGGACGGTGCCCGAACTCGGCTCGATGAGCCGGTTCACCATCCGCAGGGAGGTGGTCTTGCCGCAGCCCGAGGGGCCGACCAGCACCGTGGTGCGGCCGGTGGGCGCGGTCAGGTCGAGGCCGTCGACGGCGACGGTGCCGTCCGGATAGGCCTTGGTGACCTGGTCGAAGCGAATCATCGGGTTCTCCTGGAGGGGGTGGTCCGGTCGGGGTCGGGGGATGCGCGCGCCGTGCGGGCGCACTCACCCCGGCGGGGTCACGACCCCCCTTCCCTCGCGCGGGTCCGCCCGTCGGCCGTGTCGCCGGCGGCGTCCCCGGTGTCGTCGTCCGTGCCGTCCGTGTCGTCTGTTTCCCGTACGGCACCGAGCAACCCTGACACGTGCTCGGCCTCGGCGGTGAGCAGCGCGCCCAGCGCGGCGACCCGTTCCGCGTCGAGGCGGAACGCGGGCCCCACGACGCTGAGCGCGGCGACGGTCCCGGCGGCCGAGCGGACGGGTGCGGCCAGCGCCATCACCTCGGGGTCCACCACGGAGGCGACCGCGGTGAACCCCGCCTCGGGCAGCTCCCCGCGCAAGGCCAGGCCCACGGCCGAGCCGTCTTGGGGGAAGCGGTGCCCCACCCAGCTGACGTGGCGGATGGTGCGGTTGCCCTCGGCCTGGGCGATGTAGAGGACGCCCTGGTCGGCGGTGCCCACGCACAGGTAGCCGGACTCGCCGGTCTGGCGGGCCAGCTCGGCCAGCGAGGGCTGGGCCAGGGTGATGAGCGAGTCGTTGGACAGTGCCCTGGCCCCGATGCCCAGCAGCCGGTGCCCGGAGGAGAAGGCCCCGTCGTCGTCGCGGTCGACGAACCCGGTGGACTCCAGGGTGCGCAGCAGCCGCAGGGCGGTGCTGGGCGCGAGCCCGGTGTCGCGGGCGCACTCGGTGAGGGAGACCGGGCCGCGCTCGGCGACCACGGCGAGGAGTTCCAGGGCGCGTTCGACGGTGCGCGTGGACTCGGCCACGGGGTTTCCCTTCGGTCCTGAGCCCGCTCGACGCCCGAACGGAACCCGGTGGATTTTCATCTGATGGAACACTGTTGCCATCTGGCAGCAGAATGACATACTCCAGTCGAGGAGGGAAGAGGCACGGGTGCCTCACGTCACACGCGTACCGATGGAGGCGGGCATGTTGAGCCTGGACGGATCACCCCTGGACTGCGGGCGCGTCGCCGCCGCGGCGCGGTCCGCCGAACCCGTCGCCCTGACCCGCGCCGCCCTGCGCCGCATCGCCGCCGCCCACCGGGGCGCCGGCGAGGCCGCCGCGCGCGGCCCGGTCTACGGGCGCAGCACGGGGGTGGGCGCCAACCGGACCGTCCGCGTGGACACCGCCGGGGACGGCGGGGGCCACGGGCGCCGCCTGCTGCGCAGCCACGCCGCCGCCGCGGGCCGCCCGCTCCCCGAGCCGGTGGTGCGCGCCATGCTCATCGTCCGGGTCAACCAGATCGCGGCCGGGGGCTCGGGCGTCTCGCCCGACACCGCCCGCGCCCTGCTGCGGATGCTGCGCACCGGGGCGCTGCCCACCGTCCGCGAACACGGCACCGTGGGCACCGGCGACCTGGCCGCCCTGGCCGGGACGGCGCTGACCCTGCTCGGCGAGCGCCCGGCCGCCGCGCCCTGGACCCCGCCCCGGCACTTCCCCGACACCGACGCGCTGCCGCTGATCAGCAGCAACGCCCTCACCCTGGCCCGCACGGCGCTGGCCGTCGCGGAGCTGGAGCCCCTGGTGCGCGCCGCGGCGGTGACCACCGCGATGTCCGCGGCGGCCGTGGGCGCCAACACCGAGGCGTTCTCGCCCGAGGCGGCACGGGCGTGCGCGTCGCCCGGCGCGGTCACCGTCGCCCGCCGGCTGCGCGACCTCCTGGGGCCGGGGCTGCCCGCCGCGGCGCGGGTGCAGGACCCCTTCGGGTTCCGCACCGCGCCGCAGGTGCAGGGGGTCCTCGTCGACGCGCTCGCGGAGATGTCGGGTCTGGTCGGGGCGCTGACCGCGGCGGCGCAGGAGAACCCGCTGGTCGTGGGGGCCGGGACCGGGCACACCCGGGTCGTCCACCACGGCGGGTTCCACATGGCGGCGCTCACCCTGCGCTCGGACGCGCTGCGCCTGGCGCTGGCGCAGACGGCGCCCGCCCTGCTGGGGCGGCTGCGCGCCCTGTCCGACCCGGCGGTCAGCGGGCTCCCGGCGTTCCTGGCGACCGGCCCGGCCGGGTCTTCGGGCACCATGATCCTGGAGTACACGGCCGGGTCGGCCTACGGTGCGCTGCGCGCCGCCGCCGCCCCGGCGTCCCTGGAGACGGTGGTGCTGTCCCGGGGGACCGAGGAGGACGCCAGCTTCGCCCCGCTGGCGGTGCACCAGCTCGAAACCGCGATCGCGGCGCTGCGGCCGCTGCTGGCCTGCGAACTCCTGGTGGCGGCGCGCGCCCTGGTGCTGCGGGCCCCGGCCGTGCCGCCGCTGGCGCTGCACCGGGCGACCCGGGCGCTGGAGGCGCAGGGGGCCGCGCCGCGCGACACCGCCGACCGCGACCTCCAGGGGGACCTGGAGGCGGCCGAGCGCGCCCTGGACCGGCTGGCGGACCTGCTGCCGTCGGAGGACGCCCGGGCCGCCGGGCCGGGGGAGCCCGGGGACGCCGGGGAGACGGGGAATGCGGGGGAGTTCGCGCCGCCCGGACCGCGGGCCGTGCCCGGGGCCGGTACCGGGGAGGCCCCCGCCCCCGTGTCCGACCGCGCGGCGGGCTCCGCCGTGGGCTGCTGAGGGCCGTCCGGCGCGCCGGCCCGCTCCGGAGCGGGCCGGCGGAGCGCTTCCCCCGCCTCACGCCGTCGCGGGGCCGGGACCGCGGGGCGCGCCCCGCGGCGGGGCCCCGCGCGGCCCCGCCCCGCGAAGACGCGGCGGCCCCCGGGGACGCCCCGGGGGCCGCGCGGCGTCCGCCGGCCGCTCACCCGTCCCGGCGCGGCTCCTGGTTGAGGTCGGCGGCGGCGCGCTCGTTGAGCACGGCGGCCCTGCGCACCGCGCCGTTGACCAGGCCCGTGTCGGCCGCCGCGCCCCGCTTCTCCCGCGGTTGCGCGGACGGCCGGGGCAGCGCCCCGGCCATGACCCGCATGGCCCCCTGCACCAGCGACGGGCACAGTCCCCGGGCCGCCAGGATCGCGACCGCCAGCGGCGTGAGCACCAGGTGGGAGCGCCCGCGCGCCGCCGCCTCCACGATCCGGCGGGCCGCCCGCCCGGCGTCCACCGAGACCAGCGGCAGCCCCGCGCCCAGGGCGAACCAGCTGTACTCGCGCTCGGCGTTGCCCGCGAACACCGCGGCCCGCTGCGAACCCGTGCGCATCAGCCCCGGCACCACGGTGGTGACCCGCACCCCCCGGCGCGCCACCTCGGCGCCCAGCCCCTCCGACAGGGCGACCTCGGCGAACTTGGCGCACGAGTACGGCAGCAGGTGCGGCACGCTCAACCGCCCGCCGATCGACGTGATGTTCACCAGGGAGCCGCCGGTCTCGGCCAGCGGACCGAGCGCCGCCCGCGCCACGCGCAGCGGGGCCCAGAACATCGTTTCCATGGCCTCGCGGAAGTCCTCTTCTTCGAGGACCTCGTACGGCGCGACCCGGATGATCCCGGCGTTGTTCACCACGAAGTCCAGGTGCCCGAAGGCGGCGACGGCCTCCCGCACCAGCTGCTCGGGCGCTCCGGGCTCGGTCACGTCGCACCGGACGGTGCGCACCCGCACGCCCCGGCCCTCCAGGTCGGCCGCCGCCCGCTCCAGCTCCTCGCCGTCGCGGGCGCAGACCACCACCGACGCGCCGCGCTCGCCGAACTCGCGGGCCAGGCGCAGGCCGAGCCCGCGCGAGCCGCCGGTGACCAGCGCGACCCTGCCGGTGAGCCGGGTGGTGCGCGGCTCCGGGACCACCACCGCGGCGCCCACCCCCAGCGCGGCGCCGGCCGCGGCCCAGGGCAGGACCCCGCCCCCGCGACGGCGGCGGCGCCCGCCGGGCTCCCCCTGCCGGAGCTTGGCCACGGCCGCGGCACGGCCCGCCAGTACCGGGACCGCCAAGGCCTTGACACCCATCACCGGACACCTCCCCCTACCGCCGTACGCGGCGTCGTGTGTAGGGACGCGGCTACCCGGGACCGCCCCGCCGAAACGGCCGGGGTTCCGGAGGGAGGGGCCGCGGGGACCGGAGCACCGGGGCTCCGCGTCCCGGCGCGGCGGCGCGGAACGGGTCGTGCCGGTAGCGTTCGCACGCGCCCGGCTTCCCCTGCGGGGCGCTCGGCCGGAGCGCCGGTTCGCGGCGGGAGCGGTGCGGCTGTGTGGCGCGGCCACCGCGCTCGGTGTCTCCTACAGAGTGGTGTTCGAGTCGGGGGAACCGCCGTCGTTCAGTCGCCACCCGTCCGCCGCCGGATCGGCGGGGCCGTGTGGCGCGGTCACCGCGCTCCGTGTCTTCCGCGGGGCCGGGTCCGACCCGGGCACGTTCGTGCGCCCGCTGCCGGAGCGGCGCGGGCACCGCGTCGGCACCCGGGGGCGGGTGCCGGGGTCAGCCGGCGCGTCCGGCCCCGGCCGCGTCGTCCCGGTAGGCCCGGGCCTGGAGCTCCCACAGCTCCCGGTACACGCCGCCGCGCTCCATCAGCTCCCCGTGCGACCCCTGCGCCACCACCCGGCCGCGCTCCAGCACCACGATCACGTCGGCCATCCGCACCGACGCCAGCCGGTGCGTGATGAGCACGACCGTCGCCCCCGTCCGCCCGGCGTGGGCGTGCAGCGAGGTGAAGAACCGGTGCTCGGCCCGGGCGTCCAGCGCCGACGTCGGCTCGTCCGCGATCAGCAGCGGCACCGCCGCCCCGTCGTCGCCCCGGTGGAACCCGCGGGCCGCGGCCAGCCGCTGCCACTGCCCGCCCGAGGGCTCGTGGCCGCGGGCGAACCGCTTGTCCAGCAGGGTCTCCCATCCGCGCGGCAGGTCCGCCACCACCGTGTCCGCGTGCGCGGCGCCCGCCGCCCGCGCCAGCCGCTCCGGCTCCCCCTCGGGGCCGCTCATCACCACGTTCTGGCGCGCCGTCATCGGCCAGTGCGTGTGGTCCTGGGCGATGACCGCGATCCGCGCGCGCAGGTCCTCGGGGTCCACCCGCGCCAGGTCGGTCCCGTCCCAGCACACCCGTCCGGTGTCGGGCGCGTACAGCCCCGACAGCAGCTTGGCCAGGGTGCTCTTGCCCGACCCGTTCTCGCCGACCAGCGCCACCGTCCGGCCCCGCGGCAGCTCCAGGTCCACCCCCGCCAGCGCGGGCCCCGGGGCGTCGTCCCCGTCGTCGTCGGCGCCGCGCGGGTAGGTGAACGTCACGTCTTGGACCCTGATGCGCGCGAACCCCTGCGGTGCGGGGGCCAGCCCCCGGCGCGGGGTGCGGGCACGGGCCGTCTCCTCCAGCTCCTCCAGGTCGGCGACGTACAGGCCCGCCTCGTACACCTGGTTCACCGACACCAGCACCGTGCCCAGGGCCCCCTGGGCGACCCGCACCGCCACCACCGCCGCCCCGGCCGCCGCGAGGGGGATCACCCCCTGGACGAGCAGCAGCCCCAGCGCCGCGAACACGACCCCCGTGGCGATCCCGCCCAGGGCGCCGCCGGTCACCTGGATGAGCGCCATCCGCGTCGCCAGCCGCAGCCGTGCCTCCAGCTCCCGGTCGGCGAACCGGTCGAACTCGGCGCGCAGCCGCGGCCCCATCGTGTACGAGCGCAGCTCGGCGGCGGTGCGCCGGTCGATCATCAGGTTCTGGAGCATGAACTTGCGCCGCATGACCCGGGTGAGCCGCAGCGTCAGCCGGTACCGCAGCCGGGCCGCTGCGGCCGAGCCCCACCACTGGGGGAGCATCGCCACCAGGATCAGCGGCAGCAGCACCGGGTGCATCGAGCCCAGCACGCCCGCGGCGGCGGCGATCCCCAGCAGCCCGGTGAGCGCGTCCACGCTGGTGCGGACCAGGTTCCCCCGCTGGTCGCAGCCGGTGGCGTACCCGCGGAACACGCGGTCGTTGAAGTCGCTGTCGTCGAACGCGGCCACCTCCACCTCGGTGACGGCCTCGTTGAACCGGCGCTCGGCGGCCAGCACCACCCGCGGTTCCAGCCGGGCCTGGGCGCGCCCGGCCAGCGCCCCGCAGGCGCCCCGGGCCACGAGCGCCGCGGCGAGCAGGGCCAGGGAGGGCAGCGCCGCCTGGACCCGGTCGGCGGTGGGGACGGCCGCGAACACCTCCTCCAGGACGGCGTTGGTGGCCACCAGCGCCCAGGCCGTGGCGGCGCCCATCCCCAGCCCGAACACGGCGGTGGCGGCCAGGTCGCCGGGCCCCGCCCGCCACCCCAGGACCAGGGCGCGGCCGACCAGGGCGGGCATCCGGCGGGCCATCGCCCACCAGGTGGCCTGGCGGGCCCGGTCCTGGAACACCCGGTAGTGGGAGGAGGCGAGCTCCTCGGGGTCCGGGTCGCCGGCCCGGCCGTCCTCCTGCGCGGCGCCGGGCGGGGGAGCGCCCCCGGCGGGTCCGGGCTCCGGCGGCGGCTCGGCGGGGGGTCCGCAGCCGGCGGCGTCCGCCGGGCCGGCGGGGGAGTCCGGGGGTGCGCCGCTCCCGGCGTCCTGGGCGTCCTCGGCGTCGTTCTCTGCGGCGTCATGGGCGCGCAACGGGTGTCCTCTCCGTTTCCGTGGTGGTGACAGGCCGATCATGGCCGCCGGGACCGTCCGGTGGGGAGGGGCCGCCCGATTGCGGTCCGACCGCATCCGGGGGTGCGGGGCCCGCGCGGCGGCCCGCGGCGTCGGGGCGTGCGTCCGCGGTGCGGGGCGGGGCCCGGATCGGCCGCGTATCGGACGACCCGAATCGGTGTTCGATGCGGTCGTCCGTGCCCTCCCGCGGCCTGACGTGCCGCCTGTCGCCGACCGGGGGAGAACATCACGCTGGTCGTGATCAGGGATGCATTCACCGTTTGTCGTCCTGATGGAGGAATGGGGTCCTAATCCCGATACGCACCCCGCGCGAAACGCGACGATCACGCAGAACCCGCACTTTCCCCGCCCCTGGCGCTATCAATGGAACCGCGGCCACGCGCACCCCCCGACACGGCGCCCGGATTCCGGCGAGGTGAGGAGAGGTGGTACATGGCTGGGCCTTGGGCGCGCACCCGTGACCTGCGGCACCGGATCGAGGAGACCGCGGCCGTGGTGCGCGACCGCCTCACCGCGCACACCTGGTCGGTGGTGCAGGCCACCCTCGCGGCCCTCATCGCCTGGGCCGTCGCGGGCGGCCTCGTGCAGGACCACAGCCCGTTCTTCGCGCCCATCGCGGCCGTCATCGCGCTCAACGCCTCCGGCGGCGAACGGGGCTCCAACGCCCTCAAGCTGCTCACCGGCGTGTTCATCGGCATCGGCGCGGGCGAGCTGGCGCTGGCCGTGGGCAGCGGCGAACTCGCCACGATGGGCGCCGCCACCCTGGTGGCCATGCTCGTGGCCGTCGCCATCAACGCCGAGCGCATCGTCATGGGCCAGGCGGCGGCCAGCGCCATCCTCACCACCATCTTCATCGGGGACGGCAGCCCCGGCATCGACCGGCTGGTGGACGCGCTCATCGGCGCGGGGGTCGCCCTGGTGTTCAGCCAGCTGCTGTTCCCCGCCCGGCTGGTCGCGCTGCTGCGCCGGATCGAGGCCGACGCCCTCACCGAGATGTCGGGCATGCTCACCGGCGTCGCCCAGGCCCTGGACGAGGACGGCGACGTCTCCAGCCAGCAGATGGTCAACCGCCTCGGGGACCTGAGCAGGCCCATGGCGGAGCTGAGCCGGGCCCGCGAGAGCAGCATGACCACCATCCGGCTGTCCACGATCCGCTGGGGCGACCCGCAGCCGGTGCTGGACGAGGACGAGATCATCGAACGCCTCATCCTGCTGGCCGAGAGCTGCCTGTTCCTGTGCCGCAGCACCGCCGCGATGGGCGCGCACGAGCGCCGCGAGCTGGTGCCGATCGTGTCCGGCATGGCCGACGTGCTGGCCATCCTCGCCGACGACCTCAGCAGCGGGGAGGCGCGTGAGCAGGCGGTGGAGCAGGCGCTGATGACCGCGCGCATGTACGGGCCGGGCCGGCCGGAGGACGACCAGGTCACCCAGGCCGCGCACCTGGCGGTGGAGATGGTCGCCACCGACATCATGCTGTTCGCGGGCATCCGGTTCGAGGACGTGGAGGAGGCCCTGCTGGGCGACCTGGAGGACCCGCGGATCCCCCCGCCGCCGGGGGTGCCGTGGCTGCCGTGGCTGCGCTGGCGCCCCCGCTGGGAGAGCGTCCGCCGCTGGGGGCCGGGGCCGCGCAGGCCGGGCGGCCCGCGCCGGTTCGGCCGCTGGCGCCCCGGCCCGCCCCGGTGAGGGGCGGGTGCCGGTCCGTCGGCGGTGCGCCCCGGCGTGCAGGGGCGCCGGACCGGGCCCGGAACCGGGGTTGCGGTTGACGCGAGGTCAACGCCTAACGTCGTGACCGGGCCGGAGGGACCGGTCCGACGAGGGGAGTGCCGATGCCGTCCTGGCCGACCGGGCAGGTGTGCCGGATGACGGGCGTCAGCTCGCGCACCCTGCGGCACTACCACCGCATCGGGCTGCTGAGGCCCTCCGCGGTGGGACCCGGCGGGGTGCGCCACTACGGCCCGGCCGAGCTGCTGCGGCTCCAGCGCATCCTGCTGATGCGCGGGCTGGGGCTGGCCCTGGCCGACATCGCCGCCGTGCTCGACGCCGACCGCGACCCGGCCGGGGCGCTGCGCGTCCACCTGCGCGACCTGCTGGCCGAGCGCGACCGCGTCGACACCCTCGTCACCACCGTGCGCCGCACCCTGGCCGCACTGGAGGAGGAGGGGACCATGGGAGACCTCGACCCCGGGACGCTGTTCGCCGGGTTCGACACCGCCGCCTACACC
The DNA here is from genome assembly GCF_900141985.1 of Nocardiopsis flavescens. Classification (GTDB taxonomy): domain Bacteria; phylum Actinomycetota; class Actinomycetes; order Streptosporangiales; family Streptosporangiaceae; genus Nocardiopsis; species Nocardiopsis flavescens. Next base: position 19,038 of record NZ_FQZK01000027.1, read on the forward strand.
GACCGCGCCCGCACGCAGTGGCCGGACGAGTGGGCCCAGGCGGCCCGCGCCGCCGAGGGCCGCACCCCGGCCGACTGGGACGCCGAGCGCGCCGAGCAGGCCGCCCAGCTGGGGCGGATGGCCGCCCACCTGGCCGCGGGGCGGCCGGTCACCGACCCCCTCGTGCAGGCGGAGGTGCACGAGCACTACCTGCGGATCACCCGTATGTGGACGCCCGACGCCGACGCGTTCGCCCACCTGGGGCGGGTGTACGCCGAGGAGGGGGCCTGGCGCGAGGTCCACGAGGCGGTCGCGCCGGGCCTGGCCGACTACCAGTGCGAGGCCATGGCCGCCTACGCCCTGGAGCGCCTGGACGTCCGCGGGGACCGGACGTGATCCCCGCCGACTGGATTCCGCACCGCCGTGCGCAGGACGGCGAGGTCCTGGGCTACCTCGCCCCGGCGGGGGAGGGGGCCCGCACCCCGATGACGCCGTTCGGGCACCCGGCCGGCGAGCCCGCCGACGAGGACGGCGCCCGCGCCGTCCTGGACGCCCGCGGGCTCGCCTACCTGGCCGACCCCTGGCTGCTGGAGCTGCCCGGGCGGGCCGAGCCGGTCACCGTGCGGATCGTCGAGGTGGGCCCTGACCGGATGCGGGTGGCCAACGCCGACCACGGCTACGAGGAGGCCGACCTGGGGCACGTCTTCGTGCTGGAGGTCCCCGAGCCGGGCCGCCTGCGCCCCGCCTGAGCGCCCCGTCCGGTGCCGCCGGCCCGGAACGGGCGCACCCGGCCCCCGCGGAACACTCCGCGGGGGCCGGGTGCGGATCCGGGGAACCCGCGGTGCGTCAGTAGACCAGCGGGGTGTACTGGGGGGAGGCGAAGGTGCCGCCCGCGTGGAAGTCGGCGCTGCGGCCGGACGGGATGCTGTACTGCGTGGTGGTCTTGGACGGGGAGTTGGCCCAGTTGCCCTTGATCGTCACGCTGTACCGGACGGTCCCCGAGCCGAGGCCGACCGAGGTGCACTGGCCGGGCTGGACCACGCGCGTCGAGAAGCCGCCCGAGTTGGCGAAGGTGGCCTGGGCCGAGTAGTCGGAGGAGACGTTGCACAGCCGGAAGGTCCCGGCCGCGGCGGCGGGGGAGGCCGTGCCGACCGTGATCCCGAAGGCCAGGGCCAGGGCCGCGGCCAGGGCCAGGGCGAAGGCTTTGCCGCGGGAGACGGAGATGGTCATGTGACTCCTCGTGATGACGGTGAGTGTCCGGCCGGGGGCAGGGGCCGACCCCTTGGAGTGAGGGCGGTTCGCACTCAACCACAAACTCAGAGTGACTCCTAGGTTTTTTCTGTGGTTTATTACTGAATTTGTGTGTTGATCGTCGCTTTCTGGGTTGTGTTTGCGTGTCTTTGTTCCCGGTGCGGTGTTAGGGCCCATCGGCCCCCGCGGGGTTCGCCGCCGCTCCGCCGTGACGCCGACCCGATCGTGTGGTCACCGAAGGTGACGGTTTCGGCGGTCGGGGCGTGGGCGCACCGGACTCGTCTCCGGGTGCGCCGGGTCCGGGTCGCGGTTCCCGGCCCGGGACGCGGCCCCCGCCGGCGGCCCGGGGGCGTGTTCGTCCCGGCGGCCTCCCGGGGGTTCCCGAACCGGGTCGGCCGGGCCCCGGGCGGGCGTCCTGTGCGCCCCGGTCCGGGGGTGGTCCGGGTCCCTTCGCGTGCGCGACCTGGAATTCCAGGTGAAGGCAAAGTGGACGGGAGATGAATGGAGACCGCGGTGTTCGGGGTAGGGAACACACAACGTCACGCTCCGTATCCGGATCCCCCCGGAACGTTCCGACAGGAGACCCTTGCAGACCCGACGGACCCCCGCCCCCGCTCCGTTCGCCCTCCTCTCCCGTGCCCGCCCGGTGAGAAGACCCGCGCTCCGGCGCCCGCCCGCCGCCGCGGGCCGATCCTCCGGTTCCTGACCGGACCGGACGCCGGTCGGCGCGCTCCCCGCTCCGCGCGCACCGGCGCCCGTCCCCGCACCGCCCCGGGCGGTGATCCCCGGGGACCGGTCGCGCCCGCCCGCACGGTCCCCTCTCCGACGCGCCGCCCGACTCCGGCCGCGTCCCACCGCCGCGCGCCCCCGCACAGCGCCCGGCGGTGCTTCGGCGACCCCGGACGGCGTCCCGCGCCGCCCCGACCACCGGAAAGAGTGGAACGCAGTGACCGTACCGGCCGATCCCCCGCCGCACCCCTCCGTCCCCCCGCCCCGCACACCCTCCGACCCCCGGGTCCCCGCCGGGGCGGCGCCCCCGGCCGGCCGCGCCCGCCCGCGCACGCCCGCACGGCCGCGCCGCACGGCCCCGCGCCGCACCGGATCGGTCCTCGGACCCCGGCGGTCCGTGGACGAGCAGGCCCGCCCCGGCGCCGGGCAGGCCGCCCGCCCACCCGGTGACGGCCCACCCGGTGACGGCCCGGCCGGGCCCGGCCGGACGCACGGAGCGGACCCCGCCGACGCCGCGGTGCCGAGCCGCGCCGGGACCCTCCCCGATGCGCCGGGCCCGGGGGAGACCGCCGTCGGCCGGGACGGGGGAGCGGACGCGCGGTCGGCCGCACACATCGCCGCCGCGGGCCTCCGGCCGACGGGGACCCCCGCCGGCGAACGGGGGTCGGTGGACGCGGACCTCTCTCCCGGGACCGGGCAGGGCCCGTCCCCGTCCGGCCTGGACGGGGACGCGCGGGCGGACGCCGCCACTCCCGACCCCGGCACCGCCGCCGTCCCGCGCCGCGCGGGGGCCGAACCCCGTCCGCGGCGGTGGGCGCACCGGTGGTTCCGGCGCGGCGCCGGGCCCGGCGCCACGGGGCCGGGGCCGGTCCCGGGGGCGCACCGGGCGCTGCCCGCCCTGTGCGTCACCGTCACCGTCAGCCAGGGCGTCCTGTTCTACGCCTTCCCCGTCCTGGTCCCCGCGGTCTCCGCCGATGCGGACTGGTCGCCCATCGCCCTGGCCGCCGTCTTCTCCGGCTCCCAGGTGCTGGCGGCCCTGGCCGCACCGCTCGTCGGCCGGTGGCTGCGCCTGCGCGGCCCCCGTCCGGTGATGACCGCGGCCGCCGTGCTGGCCGCGGCCGCGCTGGCCGCCGGCGCCCTCGCCCCGTCGCTGTGGGCGTTCGCGGCGGCCTGGCAGGTGGCCGGGCTCGCCGCGGCCGGGCTCTTCTACCCGCCCGCGTTCGCCGCCCTCACCCACTGGTACCGCTCGGCGCGCGTGCGCGCGGTCACCGCCCTGACCCTGGCCGGGGGGTTCGCCGGGACGGTGTTCGCCCCGCTCGCGGTCCTGTTGGAGGCCCACCTGGGCTGGCGCGGCGCCTTCCTGGTGCTGGCGGCCGTCCTGGCGCTGGTCGTGGCGCCCCTGCACCTGTGGGCGCTGCGCGCCCGGTGGACGCCGCACGGCGACCCCGAGTCCGGCCGCCGGGCCGTGCGCGGAGTGGTGGCCGGGCGGGCGTTCTGGGCGCTGACCACGGCCCTGGCCCTGGGGGCGTTCACCGTGCACGCGGTGGTCGTCGACCTCGTCCCCTTCCTGAGCGAGCAGGGGTTCGGCACCGCGGAGGCGGCCTGGATCCTGGGCGCCACCGGGATCGGGCAGGTGCTGGGCCGCCTCGTGTACGCGCCCTGGGAGCGCCGCACCGGGCCCGGTGCGCGGGCGGTGGCGGTGCTGGTGGTCTGCGCGGCCGGCGCCCTGCTCACCGCGGCGCTGGCGCTGGGGGGCGCGGCCCCCGCCGCGCTGTTCGCCGCGGCGCTCGCGGTGGGCGCGGGGCGCGGCCTGCTCACCCTGGTGCAGGCCACGGCGGTCGCGGACCGGTGGGGCCCGGAGCACTACACCACGCTCACCAGCATCATGCACACCCCGCTGGCGCTCGCCGCCGCCCTGGCTCCGGGGGTGTGCGCGCTGGCCGCCGGGGCGGTGGGCGGCTACGGGCCGGTGTTCCTCGCCCTGGGGGCGGTCGCGCTGCTGGGCGCGGCGCTGGCCCCCGCCGGCTCCCCGGCCCGGCCCCCCGCTGCGGCGGGGGACCGGGGGTGAGCGCCCGTGCCCGGCCCCGCCTCAGAGGACGTCGGGCGGGGTGTCCAGCACCGTGCGGTCGCGGGAGGCCACCAGGTCGAACTGCGGACCGGTGCGCGGCAGCTCGTGGCGGAAGAAGTAGGCCGCCGCCGCCCGCTTGCCGGCGCGGAACGCCGCGTCCCCGGCGTCCCGCGCGTCCCCCGCGTCTCCGAGGGCGACCAGCTGCTCCAGCCACATCCAGGCCACCACCACGTGCCCGACCGCCTCCAGGTAGGGGGTGGCGTTGGCCAGCGCCTCCGCGGGGTCGCCGCCGGCCCAGGCCGCCGCGGCGGTCCGGGCCACCCGGTCCAGCGCGGCGTCCAGCAGGTCGGCGAACTCCGCCTCGGCCCCGCCGCGCGCGCGGGCCCGCGCCGAGGTGGCCCCCGCCGTCTCCAGCAGCAGCGCCAGCCCGGCCCCGCCGCCCCGGACCGCCTTGCGCCCCAGCAGGTCCAGCGCCTGGATGCCGTGCGTGCCCTCGTGGATCGCGTTGAGCCGGTTGTCCCGGTAGTGCTGCTCCACGTCGTACTCGCGCGTGTACCCGTACCCGCCGTGCACCTGGATCGCCAGGCTGTTGGCCTCCAGGCACCACTGCGAGGGCCAGCTCTTGGCGACGGGGGTGAGCACGTCCAGCAGTGCGTCGGCGCGCTCGCGCGCCGCCGCGTCCGGCGCGGTCTCGGCCTCGTCGACCAGCCGGGCGCAGTACAGGACCAGCGCCAGCGCCCCCTCCGCGTAGCTCTTCTGCGCCAGCAGCATCCGCCGCACGTCGGTGTGCTCGACGATGGGCACCGGCGGGCGCGAGGGGTCCTTGTCGCCGAGCGCGCGGCCCTGGAGCCGCTCGCGGGCGTAGGCCAGCGACTTCAGGTACCCGGTGTAGCCGAGGGCGGCGGCGCCCGAGCCGACCCCGATCCGGGCGCCGTTCATCATGTGGAACATGTACCGCAGCCCCTGGTGGGGCTCCCCGACCAGGTACCCGACGGCGCCGGGCCGCCCGCCGGGGGTGTGCCGCCCCTCGCCGAAGTTGAGCAGGGCGTTGGCGGTGCCGCGGTAGCCCATCTTGTGGTTGAGGCCGGCGGGCACGACGTCGTTGCGCTCGCCGAGTGAACCGTCGGCGTTCACCAGGTGCTTGGGCACGATGAACAGCGAGATGCCCTTGACCCCGGCCGGGCCGCCGGGGATCTTGGCCAGCACCAGGTGGACGATGTTCTCGGTGAGCTCGTGGTCGCCCGCCGAGATCCACATCTTGTTGCCGAACAGCCGGTACGTGCCGTCCCCGGCGTCCTGCGCCCGGGTGGTGATGTCGGCCAGGGAGCTGCCCGCCTGGGGCTCGGACAGGCACATGGTGCCGGTGAACCGGCCCTCCACCATGGGCCGCACGTAGGTGTCCACCTGCTCTGGGGTGCCGTGGGCGAGCAGCAGCCGGGCGTTGCCGACGGTGAGGAAGGGGTAGGCGGCGGAGCCCGGGTTGGCGGCCTGGAACCAGGCGTTGCACGCCCCGGCGACGACGTGGGGGAGCTGCCCGCCGCCGACGGAGGCGGGCAGCCCGGCCGCGTTGAGGCCGGTCTCGGCCAGGACCTCCAGGGCCTTCCCGACCTGGGGGATGACGTGGACGCGCTCGCCGTCGAACCGGGGCTCGTCGGTGTCGTTGGCCTTGTTGTGCGGGGCGAAGTGGTCGGTGGCGACGCGTTCGGCCAGGTCGAGGGCGCCGTCGAACGTCTCGCGGGAGTGGTCGGCGTAGGAGGGGCGCCGGGTGAGGGACTCGGCGTCGAGCCAGTCGTAGAGCAGGAATCGCAGGTCGCGGGCGGACAGCAGGGTGGACGCCACGGGGTCGCCTCCTCGGAGTGATGGACCGACTGGTCGGTATGGTACCCGTGCGGGCGGCGTCCCGGGGGCCCGGGGCCCGGCCGGGCGGCCGTTGCGGCGGCCCGCCCGTGCGCCGCCGGCGGACGCGTCCGGCCCGGGGGAGGGGCCCGGCGCTCCCGGCCGCCTGGGTACCCCTGTCCGCGGGGCGGCCCGTCGGCGGCCCGCCGTCTCCGCGGACGGCCGATGGCCTCGGGGGCACGTATTGCGGAGTGCTGCGACCTTTGCGCGGGTGCGTGCCCGCAGCCGTGGCCGTTGCCGGGTCCCGGCTCCCCCTGACCCCGGCCGGGGAGGGTGCCGCGGCCCCCGGCGGGCGGCGGCGCACGCCCTAGGCTGGGCGTGCACGTCCGACCGCCGCACGCCCACGACAAGGAGCGCCGTGTCCACTCCCGCCGCCGACCCCTCCCGCACCGTCCTGCTGCTCAACGGCCCCAACATCAACCTGCTCGGCACCCGCGACCCCGCCCAGTACGGGACCACCACCCTGGTCGAGATCGAGGCCCGCGCGGCCGAACTCGGCAAGGAGCTGGGGGTGGAGGTGGTCTGCGCGCAGAGCAACGGCGAGGGCGAGATGGTCGACCGCCTGCACGCCGCCCGCGGCTGGGCCGGCGTGGTCATGAACCCCGGCGCCTACGCCCACTACAGCATCGCGCTGCGCGACGCCGTCGACGCCATCGAGGCCCCCGTGGTGGAGGTGCACATCTCCAACGTGTACGCCCGCGAGGAGTTCCGGCACACCTCCGTCACCGCCCCGGTGGCCGCCGGGTACGTCGCCGGGTGCGGCGTGTTCGGCTACGAGTTGGCCCTGCGCGCGGTCCTGCACCGGGCGGCCGAGCGCGGCGCCCTGGGCTGACGCTCCCGCCGCGCGCCCGTGCCCCCCGGGGGGTACCGACCGGTCGGTCTCGCCCGGGCGCACGGGCGCGCGGCGCACCGGGCTCAGCGGAAGGTCGTGAGCGCCTCCCCGTCCCGCTCCAGGTGCGCGTGGTCGTTGAACGACAGCAGCCGGGTGCCGCCGCGCCCGTGCACCACCTTGGTGAGCGACCCGTTCACCACGATCCGGTTCAGCTCCAGGAACCCGTGCTCCGGGGCTCGCAGCAGCGCCGCCGCCACCGTCGCGACCACCCCCGCCGAGGTGAACACCAGCGCCGACTCGCCCCGGCCCAGCCCGGCCGCCGTCTCCTCCAGCGCGGCCAGCACCCCGCCGCGGAACCCCTCCCAGCTGCCCGGCCCCGCGCCGCCGGCGCCGATCCACGCCGACAGCCCGGCGTCCAGCCGCTCCTGGAGGGTGCCCGCGGCGGCGGGGGAGCGGGCCAGCAGCTCCAGGTGCCCGTACTCGTTCCAGCGCTCGTCGACCACCGGCGCGGCGTCGATCCCGGCCCCGGCCAGCGCGGTCCGCGCCGTCTGGCGCTGCCTGCGCAGCGACCCCGACAGCACGGCCGCGGGGCGCAGCCCGCGGCGCGCCAGCTCGGCGCCCAGCAGCCGTGCCTGCTCGTGCCCGGTGGGGCTCAACTCGTCGTAGTCCCGCGCCTCCGGCGATGCCTTGCCGTGGCGGATGAGGTAGATGCTCGGCATCGCCCCAGGGTACGAGCGGGCCCCGCCGGGCCCGCGTCCCGCCCCCGCCGCACCGGCGGTGCGCCGACCCGCGGCGCACACGCCCCGCCCTCGCCGCGCACACGCCCCACCCCCGCCGAGCACGCGGACGGGGCCGGGGAGCGCCGACGCTCCCCGGCCCCGCCGTTCGGGGTCCCCGTCAGGGACGGTACGCGGCCGCCCCGGAGAACTCGGCGATCGAGCCCCCCGCGGCGATGGACGCGCGGGCCGGGATCTCGGCGTCCTCCTTGGCCTTGAGCAGGGCGCCCAGGCCCACCGCCTCCTCGGGCGCCAGGAACGCCACGCCGTCGGAGTCGGCGAACACCACGTCGCCCGGGCGCACGACCGCGCCCGCGATGCTCACGGGGACGTTGATCGCGCCCTCGATCCCGGCGATCCGCGTGGTCAGCGGGCTGAAGCCGCGGGAGAGCACGGGCAGGTCGTAGGCGAGGGTCTCGTCGTGGTCGTTGACCGAGCCGTCGATGACCGCGCCGACCGCGCCGCGCGCCTTGGCGGTGTAGGACACCAGGCCGCCGAAGCACGACCGCTGGAGGTCGCCGGACTGGTCGACGACGAGCACGTCGCCGGGGCGCAGCATGTCGGCGGCCATGTGGACGGCGGTGGAGTCCAGGTGCGGGATGCGCACGGTGACGGCCGTGCCGACGAACTTCAGCGGTCGGCGGTTGGGCGTCAGTCCCAGGGCGAAGCCGTGGTCGCGCAGGTGGCCCAGGGTGGAGACGCACGTCGGGGACAGCTCGTCGACGAGGGACCCGTCGATCTGGCCCGGCATCTCGTTCACGGTGAACACGGGGAGGTCCTTTCCGGTCGGTGGGGCGCGGCTCTACTGCGCGCTGGAGAGGTAGGGGATGAAGGTGGTGATCTCGGGGACCAGGATGAGGATGGCCACGACGACGAAGTCGGCGATGATGAACGGCACGATGCCGCGGAAGATCCGACCCAGCCCGGCCTCGGGCACGGCGCCGGAGTAGACGAAGGCGTTCATGCCGACCGGCGGCGTGATGAGCGCCATCTCGGCCACCTTCACGATGAGCACGCCCAGCCAGATGCCGTCGAACCCGTAGCCGACCAGGATCGGGTGCAGCAGCGGCCCCGCGATGAGGATCATCGAGATCCCGTCGAGGAACATGCCCAGCGGCAGCAGCACCAGCAGGCACAGCACCAGCACCACGTACGCGTTGAGGTCGGCGGACAGGACGGCGTTGACGACCGCGGTGCTCGCCCCGGACAGGGCCAGGAAGTACGTGAACACCCCGGCGCCGACCATGAGCAGGAACGTCATGGCGGTCATCCCCACGGCCTCGGCCACGGAGTCCCTGACCACGCGCATCCACCGCGGCGGGCGGGTGCGGATGAGCAGGATGACCAGAGCCGACACCGCGCCGAAGGACGCCGCCTCGGTGGCGGTGGCCACGCCCAGGTAGATCGTGCCGATGGACACCGCGAAGATGACCACCAGGAAGCCGAAGCCGACCAGGTCCAGGGGCGGGGGGCGGTTGCCCGCGGGGTCCCGCGCCGCCTCCGGGGCCGGGTCGCCGCCGGGTGCCGCGGGGGTCCCCGCGGAGCCCGCCGCCGCGGCGCCGACCTTCTCGCGCTCCCGCTCCCGGGCCGCCCTGCGGCGGTCGCCCAGGACCACCAGCAGCACGATGGTGACCGCGTAGACGAGGATCGTCAGCAGGCCCGGGCCGATGCCGGCCAGCAGCAGCTGCCCGATGTTCTCCTCGGTGACCACGCCGTACAGCACGAGCACGATGGACGGCGGGATCAGCACGCCCAGCGTGCCGCCCGCGCAGACCACGCCCGCGGCCAGGCGCAGCCCGTGCCCGGCCCTGACGATGGCGTCCGTGGACACCCGCGCCATGGTGGCCACCGTGGCGACGCTGGAGCCCGTGACCGCGGCGAACAGCCCCGATCCGGACAGCGACGCCAGCGCGGTGCCGCCCGGCAGGCGGCGCAGCACCCGCGAGGCCAGGTCGAACCCGGCCTGGGCGAGCCGGGCGTGCACGGCGAACACGCCCATGAGGATGAACAGCGGGATGATGGTCAGCGAGTAGTCGGCCGCCGTGGAGTACGGCTGGTTGGCCGCCGTGCTGACCGCGGCGCCCGTGCTGCGCATGAGCACGACGCCGAGCAGGCCCGCGAGCATCAGGGAGAGCCCGACGTGGAACCTGATGGCGAGCAGCCCCAGGAAGACGGCGAACACCGCCACCAGGATGAGGATCGTTCCTCCGGTCATCGCGGGACCTCCCCGTGGTGGGCCGCGGCCGGGGACACCGGTTCCGGGGCGGTGTCCGGTGCGCCCGCGTCGATGACGACCGCCTCGGTGGCGGCGGCGGGACCGTCGTCGGGCTCGCGTCCGGCCAGGCGGGCGCGCAGCCGTGCGGCCTCGCGGCCGACCGCGGCCACGAAGAACAGCAGGAACGACAGGAAGAGGACGAGCTTGGCCGGCCAGGTGGGCAGGCGCAGGATGTCGTTGGTGGTCTCGCTGCGGTCGACGGCGCTGAACAGCACCTCGCCCAGCCCCCAGACCATGAGGGCGCCGACGACCACCAGCAGCACCGCGCGCACCGCGGACAGCACCGTGCGGGTGCGGTGCCCCAGGCGCTCCTCGATGAGGCTCACCGCGACGTGGCGGCCGTCGAGCTCGGCGGAGGACAGCCCCAGGAAGGCGACCGCCACCAGGAGCAGGGTGGAGATGTCCACGGTGCCCAGGATCGATCGGCCCTGGACGTTGCGGCTCACCACGTCGGCCACGGTCAGCAGCATCAGGACCAGCAGCAGCAGGCCCGCGGCCAGGCTGAACACGGTGGACGCGGACGCCAGGGGCCGCGTCGGGCGGAACCGGGTCATGCGTCCCCACCTCCCATGCAGGCGACCAGCGGGTCGGCGTAGTCGGAGGACTCCGACTCCTCGGCGATGATCCGCCGGTAGTCGTCCAGGACCGACCGGGCGTCGTAGCCGCGCTCCTCGTAGCGCGCCACCCACGACTCGGCGGCGTCCACCTCCTCGCGCAGCTCCGACACCTGGTCCTCGGGCAGCGAGGCGAACTCCGCGCCGGACTCCCTGAGCTCGGTGCAGGAGGTCTCGCCCAGCGCGTCCATCTCCTCCAGGCCGAAGGAGATCCCCCGCGCGGAGACCTCGGTGAGGGCGTCGCGGTACTCCTGCGGCATGCCCTGGAAGAGCTCCTCGTTGACGACCACGATCGAGGACGAGTACGCCCCGATGCCCGGGTCGAGCACGTACGGGGTGGTCGTCGACAGGCCGAAGGTCGGCAGGTTGGCGATGGCCAGCGAGGTGTAGCCGTCCACCACGCCGCGGGACATGGACTCGTAGATGTCGTTGGCCGTCATGGCCACCGGGTTGGCGCCCGCGGCCAGCATGACCTCCGAGGTCAGGCCGCCCGCCCGGACGCTGCGCCCGCGCAGGTCGTCCAGGTCGCGGGCCTCCTGCTGGAGCCCGACCGCGGCGATGCCCAGCGGCAGCGGGAACAGCAGGCGCACGCCCTGGCGGTCGAAGTCCTCGCGGTAGACCTCGTTCTCCTCGTAGAGGCGCTCGATGGCGGTCATCTGCACCTCCGGGTTCTTGGTCTCGAAGGGCAGCTCGATGACGGTGAACATCGACAGGTCCGAGGCGGCGTAGATGGAGCCGACCTGGGCCATGTCGGCGCGGCCGTCCAGGGTGGCCTGGACCGACTCGTCCGCGCCCACCAGGCTCTGCGAGTAGTGGAACCGGACGGTGACGCCGCCGTCGGTGGCCTCCTCGACCTCCTCGGCCCACCGCTGGATGGCGCGGGACTGGTCGGAGGTGGAGTTGGAGTACGTCGTGTAGTGCAGGACGTAGGTGCCGTCGGCACCCGCGGCGCCCGAGCACGCGGTCGCGGTGAGCGCCAGGGCGGCCCCGGCGGCGGCCGCCTGGAGGCGCCGCCGGGACCTGTTCGGGGTGTGGGATCCGAATGCCTTCATGGCGCTACTCCGCTGGTGCCACGCGGTAGCGCCGCAGCGTCAGGGCGGGGTTGGCCCTGCGGACCGCGTCCAGCCGCGCCCGCTCCAGGACGGCCGTCCCCACGCCCGGGGCCTCGCCGAGCGAGGCCAGGGCGATGCCCATCGGGTCGACGACGGCGCTGTTGCCCGAGCCGGTCGGCCCGCTCTGGTCGGCGGCGAGCACGTAGACGGTGTTCTCGATCGCCCGGGCGCGCAGCAGCGTGTTCCAGTGGTACTCCTTGAGCGGGCCGGGGACCCACTCGGCGGGCAGCGCGACGACGTCCGCCCCGGCGTCCACCAGGACCCGGGTGGTCTCGGGGAAGCGCAGGTCGTAGCAGGTCTGCATGCCCACCGTGAACCCGTCGACCTCCAGCAGCTGGGGCGCGGCCGGGTCGGCCGCGATGACGCGGTCGGACTCCTTGTAGCCGAAGGCGTCGTAGAGGTGCACCTTGCGGTAGACCGCGCGGACCTCCCCCTCGCCCAGGCCGACCAGGGTGTTGTGGATGCGCCCGTTCTCCGCGGTCTCGTTGATCCCGGCGACGGCGAACACGCCGAGTTCGGCGGTCAGCTCCCGCAGGCGGGCCACGGTGGGCCCGTCCAGGGTCTCGGCGGCGTCGACGAACCGGTCGTCCATGGCCGGGGCGGTGAACACCGCGTACTCGGGGAGGACGACCAGGCGCGCGCCGCGGCCGGCGGCCTCGCGCAGGAGGCGCTCGATCTCGGCCAGGTTGGCGGCCTTGTCCTCGGTGGGGGCGAACTGGGCGACGGCGACGTTCAGGGTCATCAACGGTTCCTCAGATCGTTCTCGATGGTGCGCAGGGCGTCGATCGCCCCGGTGAATCCGGCGAACATGGCGCCGTACTGCATGGTGGTCACGATGGTCGCGGCCCCCTCCTCCACGGCCAGGCGCTGTTCCGCGGGGCTCCAGGCGGGGAGCACCCAGGGCTTGCCGGCGGCGCGGGCGGCGCGGGCCAGGTGGCGCAGGTCGTCCAGGTCGGCCTCGGTGACGCCGTAGGCGCCCCGGTCGCGGCGCAGGGACAGGTCCGAGGGGCCGATGAAGATGCCGTCGACGACGGGCAGCCCCAGGATGGCCTCGATGTCGGCGAACGCCGAGGCGTCCTCGATCATCGGGTAGCAGCGCGTCCCCCGGTCCTGCCGCGTCACCCACTCGTCGGTGAAACCACGGTAGCCGGACGTGCGCCCACCTGCGAAGGAGCGGTCCCCGAGCGGGGGGAACTTGGCGTAGCCGCAGACCTGCGCGGCGTGCTCCACGGACTCCACGTGGGGGATCGCGACGGCGTTCGCCCCGAAGTCCAGGGCCTGCTGGATGGGCCCGCGCTCGGGCCCCAGGACCTTGGCGATGACGTCCATGCCCTTGGCCCGGATGAACGGGATGAGGGAGTCCAGGGCGGCGAGGTCGAACAGTCCGTGCTCGATGTCGAGGACGACGGTTCCGAATCCGGCCAGGTGGGCCATCTCCACGGCCGCGGTCGAGGGCTCCGTCAACCAGACGGCGTGCCGCTTCTCTCCCAGCTCACTCATAGGGCTCCTTGCGAAAAGTTGTGATCCACAGCATGAAAACATGTGCTGTGGACAACATGTATACACGGGGCATCCACGGAGTGCAAAGGTAGGGTGGGACGGTGGACGAACAAAAGAACAGCGGAAACCCCGGCACGGCGCGGCGTTCCGCGCGCGAGCGCGCCTACGAATGGATCGGCGAGGCCATCCTCTCGGGGAGGTACGCCGAAGGGCGGTTCCTCGACGAGGCGGTGCTGGCCGCCGAGGTCGGCACCTCGCGGACCCCGGTCCGCGAGGCCCTGCACCGCCTCCAGGCCGAGAGCTTCGTCGAGCTCGTCCCGCGCCGCGGCGCCCAGGTCCGCGTCGTCACCTCCACCGAGATGAAGGAGATCTACCAGGCCCGCTTCGTCATCGAGTCCCACGCCGCGACCGAGATCTGTCGGCACCGGCGCGGCGCCCCCGCCGATGCCCGGGAGCTGATCGAGGAGATGGAGGCCGCCGGGCGCGAACGCGACTGGAACACCATGGCCCGCCTCGACCAGCTCTTCCACGCGTCCCTGGTCCGCCACCGCGGCAACGCGGTCCTGGCCGAGATGTACGACGCCATGCGCCCGCGCCAGGTGCGCCTGTCCGTGCGCACCATCACCGAGGCCCCCGAGCGGCTGGCCACCATCGAGCGCGAGCACCGGCTCATCGCCGAGCTGCTGGGCGGGCACGACGGCGAGGCGGCCGTGGCCGTCCTCGCCACCCACCTGCGCGAGGTCCCCGAGGTCGTGCGGGCCTTCCCGGGCTGACCGGGGGCCGCCGTCCCCGGCGGGGCGGGGCGCTCGTGCGCTTTCGTGGGTTCGGCGGCCGGGTGGCCGGGCTCCGCGCCGTGCGTCCGGGGCGGGTGCCTGCCCGTGCCGTGTATCCGCGGTTTCACGGCCCTGCGCCGGGGCGGACCGTTGCGCGGTGCGTTCCCGCCGTCCGGACGGCCGCCGCGCGGTGCCGGGCGGGCGGCTCAGGGGGCGGCCGTGCGGGGCGCCGTCCGGTGGTCCCGCGGCGGTGAGCCCAGCAGGGCCGAGAAGGCCGCGGAGAACGCCGCCGGGCTGGCGTACCCCAGGTCGGCGGCGACCCTGGCCACCGGCTCGCCCCGGTCCAGCGCGGGCAGCGCGCGCAGCACGCAGGCCCGCCGCCGCCACCGCGCGAACCCCATGCCGGTCTGGGCCCGGAACAGCCGGTGCAGCGTCCGCTCCCCGACGTGCAGCCGGGCCGCCCAGCGGGCGGGCGGGTCGTGCACGTCGGGCGCCTCCAGGAACTCCTCGCACAGCGCGCGCAGCCCCGCGTGCTCGGGCAGCGGCAGGTCCAGCGGCAGCGGGACCAGCCGCCGCAGCTCGTGCAGGACCAGCGCGACCAGCGCCCCGTCCCGCCCGCGCCCGTCGTAGCGCGGCTCGATGTCCACCGCCTCCGACACCAGCGCCCGCAGCAGCGGCGAGACCTCCACGACCTGGCAGCGCTCGGGGAACCACGGCACCGCGGCCGGCTCCAGGTACAGGCTCCGGGTGGACACGCCCTCCATGGTCACCTCGTGGCCGGTCCCCGCCGGGACCAGCACGGCGCGCTGGGGCGGCACGGTCCACGCGCCGTCGGCGGTGCGCACCCGCATCACCCCCGTGGCGCCGTACAGGAACTGCGCCCGCCGGTGCCGGTGCAGGGCGAGCACGAACCCGGGCGGGTAGTCCGTGCCGATCGCCAGGACCGGCCGGTCGATGTCCTCCACCTCGGAGACGGGTATGTCGCGCACGGGACCGGACCCTACCGGGTGCCCCGGACCTGTCCGGTGCGCGATCGTTCCTGTCGTTCCACCGAATGCGCGCCGGTCCCCGCGTCCGTACCGTGGTGCGGGTGCTCTCCTCCCTCCTCGCGCTCCTGGCCCTGGGCTGCCTGAGCGGCCTCACCACGGTGGCCTTCGGCTTCGGCGGCGGCTTCGTCACCGTCCCGGTCGTCTACGCGTTCACGCTGGCCCGGGGCGAGCCGGGCACGGACGCCATGGCGGTGGCCGTGGCGACCTCCACGGCCGTCATGATCGTCAACTCCTCCGCCGCGACCCTGGCCCAGTACCGGGCCGGGCGGCTGCGCCGGGAGTACCTGTGGCCGCTGGCCGCCTACATCGGCCTGGGCAGCGCGGCCGGCGCGTGGGCGGCCACCCTGGCCGGGGGCGCGGTCCAGCACGCGCTGTTCGTGGCCTACCTGGTGGTGACCATCGCCGACAGCCTGCTGCGCCGGGGCTTCCTCGACCGGCCCGACGGCCGGGGCGCCCGCCCGCCGCGCCGCGGGGCGGTCCCGGCGCTGGGCGCGGGCATCGGCGCCGTCACCGGCTTCCTGGGGGTGGGCGGCAGCGTCATGACCGTGCCGCTGCTGCGCCGCCGGGGGCTGCCCATGCTGGAGGCCACCGCCATGGCCAACCCGCTCAGCCTGCCGGTCGCCCTGGCCGGGACCGCGGTCTACGCGCTGCTGGGCACCGGCGGGGCGGGTGCGGGGCAGGGGTACGCGGGCTCGGTCGACCTGGTCGCGGCGGCGCTGCTGCTGACCGGGTCCCTGCCCGCCATCGCCCTGGCCCGGCGCCACGTGGGGCGGGTGCCCGACCGCGTGCACGCCGTGGCCTTCGTGGTCCTGCTCGCGCTCGCGCTGGTCGCCGTCCTGCTGGTCTGAGGCGCCCGCGCCGGGGTCAGGCCCCGGCGCGCCGCGCACCGCCCGCGGGGACCCGGGCGAACAGGTACGCCGCGGCCGTGAGCAGGGCGGCGGTCACCGCAGTCAGCCCCCACAGGGCGCCCGCGCCGAGGTCGCCGGCGTTGGACACCAGGTTGAGGGCGGACAGCGGCAGCGCGTGCGCGAACACCGCGGGCCAGACGCTGCCGAAGCGGACGGTCACGGCGCTGAGGAACAGCCCCAGGGGGAACAGCGCGGCCGTGGTGACCGCCATCATGTCCCAGGGGAGCGCTCCCTGGAGCGCCATGGTGCCGTGCAGCGGGACGTGGAAGAGCACCCAGACCCCGGAGATCAGCGCGGACGAGCGCCAGAACCCCAGGTCGGCCAGGGTCTGCTGGAGCAGGCCCCGCCAGGCGGCCTCCTCCCCGAGCGTGCTCAGGGAGAAGAGCAGCACCGAGGGCAGGAGCAGGACGGCGAACCGGAGCAGGGCCGCGGCCGGCTGGGGCTCGGCCGGTCCCAGGAGGACGGCCGCGGCGGCGGAGAGCGCGTAGACGGCGGTCAGGGCCGCCACCGCCGCCAGGCCGCCGCCCACCAGGCGGCGCCACCCGCCCGGGCGCAGGGACATCCAGCGCAGCGGCCCGCCGGGCAGCGGCACCAGGCGCAGCACCGCGAGCGCCACCAGCGCGGGCAGCCAGCGGCCGACGACGACGAACCAGCCGGGCAGGGGGGTGTCCAGTAGCAGGAACAGGCCGCAGACGAGGGTGATCGCGATCAGGACCAGGATGATGAACAGGCCCGCCGCACGGAGCGGCATCTTATTTGTTCGTTGCACAAATAGAGACGGTAGCATCCCACGATGACGAAGAAGCAGCGCAGGCGCGGCCCCCGGGGGGACATCAGCGCACCGGACCTGCTGGCCGCCGCCGAGCGCGTCCTGCGCGGGGGCGGGCTCGCGGCCCTGACCCTGCGGGCCGTGGCCCGGGAGGCCGACGTCACGCCGACCGCCCTGTACACCTACTTCGACGACATGGCCGACCTGCGCCACCGGCTCGGCGACGCGTTCCTTGCGGGGCTCGACCTCGCCCTGCTCCGGGAGCGGGAACCGGAGGAGGGCCTGCGCCTGTTCCTGCACCACGTGCTCGCGGTCTTCCGGTCCTCGCCCGGGCACGTGGAGCTGCTCGCGGCCCAGCGGATCGCCGGTCCGCACTCCCTGGCGCTGAACGAGGCGCTGCTGGGGTTCTTCACCGACCGGATGGGGCACACGCCGCGGCGGGCCGCGGCGCTGACCGGGTTCGCCACGGAGTGGGTGCACGGGACCCTGCTGCTGTCGGCGGACGCGTCCTCGCCGGGCTTTCGGCGGGCGCTGTCGCGCATGGACCCGGCGGACTTCCCCCGCACCGCGGCGGTCCCCCCGTTCGACGGGGACGAGGAGGGGGTGCGGCTCCTGGTCGCCGCGGCCACCGCCGGGTGAGGCCGGGGCGGGGGCCGGGGTCAGGCCCGGCCCCCGCCGGGGTCAGGCCCCGGCGGGATCCAGCACGTCGAACCCGAACCCGGCGGCGCGCAGCCGGGCGATGAGGGCGTCGCCCATGGCGGTCGCCGTGGTCACCTGGCCGCGGGTGGGCGGCAGGTCGTCGTGGACCAGGCACAGCGCCGACTCGGCGAGCATGACGGCCGTGCCCAGGTAGCCGGGGTCGGGGCCCGACACCCGCGTGTACACCCGGCGCCCGCCGCCCCGGCCCGCGAAGTGCACCGTGAACCAGCCCGCGGCCAGCTCGGCGTCGCCGGGACCCTCGCCGGGGGCGCGCAGCGCCAGCAGCCGGTCGCGCAGCGCGGGCACCCGCGCCGCCGCCAGCAGCCCGCCGGCCCCCGCGGCGGCGGCGACCGCGCTGACCGGCCGCCGGAACGCCGCGTAGTGCCCGTAGGTGAAGTCGGGCCCGTAGCGCTCCGAGGCCGCCGCCGAGCGCACCACCACCCGCGGGTCCAGGGTGGGCAGCGGCAGCGTCCACCCGCGGGCGAGCCGGGTGCGCGGCAGGCCCCGCCGGTCGACCCGTACCCGCCGCCCCGGGACGGTGCCCTCCAGGGCGCGCCGCCGCCGCGCCGCGGCCAGGGCCCGACCGGGCTCGGCGAACGCGCCGACCAGCGAGTGCAGGGTGCCGCCGGAGGGCGCCCCCTGGGCCCGCACGAACCCCTCGACGTGCAGCGGCACGCCCTCGGGCAGCCGCTGGACGGTGAACAGCGCGCCCAGGTCGTGCGGAACGGAGTCGAACCCGCAGGCGTGCACGATCCGCGCCCCGCTCCCGACGGCGGCGGCGTGGTGCTCCGCGTACATGCGGTCCACGAACTCCGGTTCGCCGCACAGGTCCAGGTAGTCGGTGCCCTCGGCCGCGCAGGCCGCCACCAGCGGCTCCCCGTGGACGGCGTAGGGGCCCACGGTGCTGGCGACGGCCCGCGTCGAGGCCGCCAGGCGGCGCACGGAGGCGGGGTCCGCCACGTCGGCCACGAGCAGGTCGGGGACGGGCGAGCCGGGCGCCGCCGCGGCGACCCGCTCGCGCACGTCCTCCAGCTTCCCCCGGTCGCGCCCGGCCAGGGCCCACCGGGCGCCGGCGGGCAGCCGGCCCGCCAGGTACCGGGCGGTCAGCCCGCCGGTGAAGCCGGTCGCCCCGAACAGAACGATGTCGTGGTCGCGTCGCACGCTGGTCCCCCGTGGTCGGTCGTCGGTCGCGCCTGTCCGCCTGGTGTGCAGGGACCAGTCTGTCAGGCCCGGCTGCGGACACCGGGGGCGGTGCGGCCGGGTGCCGGGCGGTCCCGCTTCGATGCGCTGTGTCTCCGGGGCGTGGCGGCCCGGAGACGGGTGGTCCCGCCCTGAACGCGCTGCGGCCGGGTGCGGCGGCCCCGTCCTGATGCGGTGCGGGGCCGGAGCACCCCCGGAGCCAGGTGCCGCGGGCGGCCCGGCCGGGAGGGGCGTGCCGGGGCCCGCCTCCCGGCGGACCCCGGCACGCGGACCCCGCTCAGACCAGGTCGGCCAGCAGCGGGATCTGCTCGGGGTCGGCCAGCGCCGACCCGACCGCCACCATCCGCGCCCCCGCGTCGAGGTACTCCCGCGCGTTGCGGGCGTCCATCCCGCCGGTGGCCACGATCCGCACGTCCGGGAACGGCCCGCCCATGGCGCGGAACCAGTCGGTCCCCAGTGCCGTCGCCGGGAAGGCCTTCACCCAGCGCCCGCCCGCCCGCAGCACGCCCTGCACGTCCGTCGGCGTGGCCACCCCGGGAAGGTGCGGCATGCCCGCCGCCTCCGACGCGGCCATGACCTCGGGGTCGAAGCCCGGCGCGACGGTGAACGCCGCTCCGGCGCCGGCCACGGCACGCACCTGGTCCGGGGTGATCACCGTGCCCGCCCCGACCGGGTGGCCGCGTTCGGCCCCCGCCCGGACGGTGGCGCGCAGCGCCTCCAGCCCGGCCCCGTCCCGGGCGGGCACCTCGATCGCGGTCACGCCCAGGTCCCACGCCCGCCGGGCCAGCGCCACCGTGGTCTCCACCGGCATGCCGCGCAGGATCGCCAGCACGCGGTGCCCCGCGAACAGGCCGTCCAGTCCCTCGTCACCCATCCTCTTCCCCTCTCCCGGCGGCCTCGGCCGCCGCAGCGCTCGCGGTCCACCGCTCGTCGGGGACCGCCAGGAGTTCGTCGACCAGCCGCGGCGGGGGAGGGGCGGCCAGGTCGCCCGCCACCCGCAGGACGCGCCCCGCGCACAGGTGCCCCAGCCGCAGGCGCCCCCGGGAGCCGAGGCCGCGCAGGCGCCCCGCCAGGTACCCGGCGGCGAACGCGTCGCCCGCCCCGACCGGCTCGACGACCTCCACCGGCGGCGCGGGCACGAACACCTCGCGTCCGCCGTGGAACTCGGTGGCGCCGTGCGCGGCGTCCTTCACCACCAGCCGGTCGGTGTCCGGCAGCAGGTCCCGCACGTCGCGGGCGGTGCGGGTGCCCCACAGCTCCTCGGCCTCGTCCCGGCCGACGAAGACGACGTCGGCCAGGCGCGCCAGGGCCAGCAGCCGGGGCGCGGCCATGCCCGGCCCCCACAGCCGCGGCCGGTGGTTGACGTCGAAGCTCACCGTCAGCGCCGGGTCCGACAGCAGGGCCTCGGCGAGGGCGTCGCACCCGGGGGAGAGCGCCGGGGTCACCCCCGACAGGTGCACGCTCTGCGCGCCCCGCACCAGCGGGTGCCGGGCCAGTTCCGGTCCGAGCGCCGACCCGGCGGACCCGGCCCGGTAGTAGTGGACGGTGGTCCCCCCGGGGGAGGCGTCCTTGGCGAACAGGCCCGTGGGCCGGTCCGGGTCCACGCGCACGCCGGACACGTCCACGCCCCGGTCGCGCAGGGCCCCCACGACCACCCGCCCGAAGGGGTCCTCGCCCACCCCGCCCAGCCAGGCGGCCCGGTGCCCGAGGGCGGCCAGGCCGCAGGCGACGTTGGACTCGGCGCCCGCCGCGCCCGCGGACAGCAGCGGGGACCGGTCCAGGGGGAGCGGTCCGGCCGCGGTGAGCAGCAGCATGGTCTCGCCCACGCAGGCGACCTGCGGCGTCACGGGGCGCCTCCGAAGGTGCGGGCCGCCGGGGCGGCGGCCCCGGCGGGGAACGAGAAGACCGCGCCGTCGCCGGGGCCGGGCCGGGCGAGGCCGACGGACGCGGAGGAGACGAACAGCCGCGGCTCGGGCCCGTCGACCACGCACACGCTCGTGGGCTGGGCGGCCGGTACCCCGACCACCCGCTCCAGGGCCCCGTCGGGGTCGTAGCGGTGGACCCGCCCGGCGCCCCAGACCGCCACCCACAGGTGCCCGGCGTCGTCGACCTGCATCCCGTCCGGGCTGCCCTCGGCCAGCCGGGCGAAGACGGTGCGCCCGCCGGGCTCCCCGTCCGGGGACACGTCGTAGGCGTCGATGCGGCCCGCGGCGCTGTCGGCCAGGTACATGCGGGTTCCGTCCGCGGTGAAGGCGGGGCCGTTGGGCACGGTGTAGCCGTCCAGGACCCGGGTGACCCGGCCGCCGGGGTCGGTGCGGTAGAGCGACCCGGCCCCGGTCGTGCCGTCGTAGGCCATCGACCCGGCCCAGAACCGGCCGTGCGGGTCGCAGCAGCCGTCGTTCATGCGCATGGGGGCGGCGGCGCCGTCCTCGGGACGGCCCAGCCACCGCTCCACGCCGCCGGCGCCCAGCAGGGCCACCCCGGTGCCCGCCGCGGCGACGTAGGCGCCCGGCCGGTCCCGGACCGGCGCCACCGCCCCCAGCGGCACCCCCAGGGAGGCGACCTCCCGGGCGGGCCCGGGGGAGGAGGGGTCCAGCCGCAGGAGCCTGCCGGCGAGGATGTCCACCACCAGCAGGTCGGCGCCGTGCAGGCGCAGCCCCTCGCCCAGTTCGAAGCGGTCGGCGCTCCACGGTTCCACGGACATGTGCGTCACCTCCCCCTCACCACTCCGCGAAGGAGCCGTCGTCGTGGCTCCACACCGGGGGCCGCCAGCGGTGGCCGGTGCGGTCCGCCCGCCGCACGGCGTCCTCGTCCACCTCCACGCCCAGGCCGGGGGCCTCGGTGCGGTGGATGTGCCCGTCGGGGAAGGCGAAGGCGTCGGCGTCCAGGACGTAGTCGAGCAGCTCGGCGTCCCGGTTGTAGTGGATGCCCATGCTCTGCTCCTGGATGAGGAAGTTGGGCGTGGCGAAGGCGACCTGCAGGCTCGCCGCCAGGGCCAGCGGCCCCAGCGGGCAGTGCGGGGCCAGCAGCGCGTCGTAGGTCTCGGCCAGCGAGGCGATCCGGCGCACCTCGGAGATCCCCCCGGCGTGCGACAGGTCCGGCTGGGCGACCGCGATGCCCGCCTGGAGCGCGGGCAGGAACTCGCTCCGGCCGAACAGCCGCTCCCCGGTGGCGATCGGCACCGGGCTGGAGCGCACCACGTCGGCGAGCAGGTGCCCGTACTCGGGCAGCACCGGCTCCTCGGCGAACATGGGGCGCAGCGGCTCCAGCAGGGGCAGCACCCGGCGGGCGGTGGCGGCGTTGAACCGGCCGTGGAAGTCCACGGCCACGTCCCGGTCCGGGCCCAGGACCTCGCGCACCCCGGCCAGCCGCCCCACGATCGCGTCGATCTCCCGGACGGTGGCCGAGCGGCCCACCACCCCGGCCGCGTTCATCTTGACGGCGGTCAGCCCGGACTCCACGCGCGCGGCGACGGCGTCGGCCAGCTCGGCCGGGTCGTCCCCGCCGACCCAGCCGTACACGCGGACCTTGTCGCGGACCGGGCCGCCCAGCAGCCGGTGCACGGGCACGCCCAGGCTCTTGCCCGCGATGTCCCACAGCGCCTGGTCCAGCCCGGCGACGGCGCTGGAGAGCACCGGCCCGCCGCGGTAGAACGCGGCCTTGGTGAGGCGCTGCCAGTGGTGCTCGACGGGGCGGGGGTCCTGGCCCAGCAGGAGGTCGGACAGCTCCCCGACGGCGGCGCGCACCGTCTCGGCCCGCCCCTCCACCACGGGTTCGCCCCAGCCGACGACCCCCTCGTCGGTCTCCACCCGGCACATCAGCCACCGGGGCGGGACCAGGAAGGTCTCGATACGGGTGATCTTCACTGCGGTCTCTCCAGATCGTCTTCGTGCGCGTCGTCCTCGGTGACGCGGAGCAGGTCCTCCCGGGCCTGGGCGAGCAGGGAGCGCATGGCGGCCTCGGCGGCGGCCGGGTCCCCGGCGGCGACGGCGTCGGTGACGGCCCCGTGGCTGGGCACCGGGTCCTTGTGCGCGCCCCCGTGCACCAGGCGGTCGCGCTCGGACAGCCCCGCGGCGAAGAAGACGTCGGTGCGGGTGAACAGCTCGTTGTGCGTCGCCGCCAGCAGGGCGCGGTGCCAGCGCAGGTCGGCCCGGACGGCCTCCTCGGCCGGGCCGTCCGCGGTCTCGCCCATCTCCGCCAGCGCGGCCCGCAGCTCGGCGGTGTCGCCGCCGGTGCGGCGCTCGGCGGCGAGCCGGGCGGCGGCGGGCTCCAGGGCGTCGCGCAGCTCGGCCAGGTCGCGGAAGAACACGTCGCCGGCCCCCGCGGCGATCTGCCACCGGACCACGTCCGGGTCGAGCAGGTTCCAGTCGCCGCGGGGGCGCACGAACGTCCCCTTCTTCTGCCGCGAGCCCACCAGGCCCTTGGCCGCCAGGACCTTGATCGCCTCGCGGATCGCGGTCAGGCTCAGGTCCAGCTCCCCGCTGAGCGCGGCCAGGTCGATCGTCTCGCCCTCGCCGATCCGGCCGGAGAGCACGCGCTCCCCCAGCAACCGCACCGTCTGGCCGTGCACACCGCGCCCCGAGTAGGCCGCCATCGCTTCCTCCGTTCCGGGCGCCTTACGACGACGCCTTGTAGATACTCCACCCTCCGTCGACCGGCAGGCTCGCCCCGGTGACGTAGGAGGCCTCCGCGGAGGCCAGGAAGGAGATGACGGAGGCGACCTCGCCGGGGTCGCCGAAGCGGCCCGCCGCGGTCTGCTCGACGCTGGCGCGCCGGTCCTCCTCGCCCACGCCCTCCCAAGCGGCGGTGAGCACCGGGCCGGGCAGCACGCAGTTGACGCGCACGCGCGGCCCGTACTCCACGGCCAGCTGGCGGGTCAGCGCGGTGAGCCCGCCCTTGGTGGTGGCGTAGGCCGGGCGCCCCGGGAGCCCGAACCAGGCGTGCACCGAGGAGGTGACGACGACGCTGCCGCCCTGGGCGGACAGGTCCTCCAGGCAGGCGCGCACCCCCAGGAACGCGCCGGTGAGGTTGACCGACAGCTGCCGCTCCCAGGAGGCGAGCGAGGTCTCGTGCGCGGGCGCCTGCTCGAAGGTGTACGCGTTGGAGACCAGCACCCCCACCGGCCCGAAGGCGGCGCGCGCCTCCTCCACGACGCGGGTCCAGGAGGCCTCGTCGGCCACGTCGGCCCGCAGCGCCAGGGCCCGGCCGCCGCGGGCGCGGATGCGCTCGGCGGCCCCCTCCACGCCGGGGGACAGGTCGGTCAGCACCACCGAGGCGCCCTCGGCGGCCAGGCGGGCCGCGGTGGCCTCCCCGATGCCCTGCGCCGCCCCGGTCACCACGGCCGTCGTTCCCGTGTGCCTGCCGTCGGTCATGCCCACTCCGTCCTCTGGTCGGTCGGCGGGTGCGCCCGGCGGGCGCCGCCTCCCCGGGGCCGCGGCCCGGTCACCGCTCCTCCGGGGTGAAGTCCACGTCGGCCGGGGTGTGCGACCCGGACCCGGGTACCGGGGTGTCGAACCGTACGGGCTCGCCGGGCAGGGCCCGCGCGAGAACGGCGCCGGACTCCCGGTGCACCAGGGAGCCGGCCCGGCGGGACGTGAACGCCCCGGCCAGGCGGGGCCGCGCGGGGTCCCGGGCGTCCCAGCGGGGCGCCCGCTCCCAGAAGCCGTCCGGGGTGACCCCGGCGACCGGCCCCGTCCCGGTGCCGAGGCCGAACTCGACGGCCAGCCGCGTCGCCTGGCCCGGCGCCAGGTCGGCGAGGGGGCCCAGCGCCTCGACCTCGGTCACCCGGTCGACCGGGCACAGCCCGCCCAGGTGCTCCAGCGGCCGGTCCACCGGCGCCTCCAGCCAGACCTCGGCGCGCGAGCCGGAGTCGGGGTAGGCGCCCCCCTCCGCCACGGCGAAGCGCTGGGTCAGGGTGCCGGCGGCGCCCACGTGGGCCAGCCACCCCGAGGCCGTGGGGAAGCCGACCTTGCCCACCACGTCCTGGGCGGGGACCCGCAGCACGCCCGGGGCGTGCTCCAAGACCCGCGGGTTGCCGTTGCCCGCCACCAGCGGGACGGTGTGCGGGCCCGGCCCGCGCACGCCCGCGTACACGCCGCCCGCGTCCCCGGCCGCGCCGGAGCCGTCGATCTGCGTGACGTTCCACAGCGCCCACCGGCGGGCGGTGCCGGAGGTGTTGACCGCCTCCAGGTCCAGCCGGAACCCGGCGGTGCCGGGCTCCAGGGTGATGCGGCGGCGCAGGCGCAGCCCCGACCGCGGGTCGTCCCCGCTGGTCAGGGTGAGCACGGCGGAGCCGTCGGCGGCGGAGGAGGCCTCGGCCGCGTAGGCGCCCGAGTCCAGGACGGGGTCGGGGGGACCGGCCCACTGTCCGGGCCCGTCCCACCCCTGGGGCGCGGGCCAGGTCTTGTCCCCGCCCACGTTGTTCCACGCGCTCATCGGCCCGTCCACCGGGCCCAGCTCCACACCCGGGACGGCCCGCAGGTCCGCGTCCAGCAGGCGCGGGTTGCGGTACAGGTGCTCGCGGCCCCGCAGGCGCACCGACAGCAGGCGCCCGCCCAGGCCGGGGGCGGCCGTCAGCCGGACCGTCCCGTTGTCCAGGACGATCCGCTCGCCGACCCCCGCCCCCTCGCGGCGGACCTCCGCGCCGCTCATCCGGCCTCCCCGTTGACCAGGCACACCTTGCCCCGGCTCGCGCCCGCGGCCAGCCGGTAGGCGGCGTCGGCCTCGGACAGGTCGAAGCGGTCCGAGACCACCCGCTCGGGGGACAGCCCCCAGCGGACCAGGTTGACCGACAGCTCGGCCATGGCGGGCAGCGAGGTCACCCACGACGCGTACAGGGTGAGCTGCTTGTGCAGGAGGGTGTCCGACACCTCGGTCTCCAGGGTGCCGCCCTCGCCCACCAGGGACACCCGGCCCCACTCGGCCGCCCCCTCCAGGGCCAGGGAGCGGCCCGCGCGCGAGCCGGAGCAGTCGATGGCGGTGGCCGCGCCCCGCCCGCCGGTGGTCCGGGCGACCACCTCGGCGGCCTCCTCCGGGGAGGCCAGCGCGTCGAACACGTCCAGGGTCCGCGCCCACGCGCGGCGCCCCTCGTCGGGCTCCACGCCGATGACGCGGGCGGCGCCCATGCCGCCGCCGATCATGCCCGCGGCCAGGCCGACCGGGCCCAGGCCCACGACCAGCAGGTCGCCGTCGCCGTTGACGCCGATGCGCCGCAGGCCCTCGTAGGCGGTGCCGAACCCGCAGGCGATGAGCGCGCCGTCCACGAAGGACAGCTCGTCGGGCAGCGGGACCAGGGTCGACTCCTCGGCGAGCAGGTACTCGGCGTGGCCGCCGTCGCGCTGCCAGCCGTAGGAGGCCCGGCCCGGGTCGGTGCAGCTGATCATGTGGCCGCGGCGGCAGTTGTCGCAGAGCCCGCAGCCGGCGATGTGGTACACGATGACCCGGTCGCCGGGGCCGAACCGGCGGCACCCGGGGCCGGCCTGCACCACCGTGCCCGAGGGCTCGTGGCCCGCCACGACGCCCCGGTAGGCGGGGCCGTCGACGCCGCGGTGCGTCTTGTGCTCGCGGTAGATGTAGCCGATGTCGCTGCCGCAGATGCCCGAGGCGCCGATCCGCAGCAGCACCTGGCCCGGTCCGGGCTCGGGCACGGGCAGGGTGTCCACGACCGCCGTGGAGTCGCCGGGCAGGCGCACCCCGCGCATGGTGGCGGGCAGGGGCCCGGAGTCCGTCGCGTTCACTGTTGTTCCCCCGTTCGGGTCAGGCGAGCCGGTTGGCGGCGCTGCGCCTGCTGATGACGACGTTGATCAGGACGGCCCCGACGATGATGAGGCCGCGCACCACGTCCTGGAAGAACGAGTTGACCCCGAGCAGGACCAGGCCGTTGGCGATGACGGTGATGAAGACGACGCCCAGGAAGGTGCCGCCGAGCGAGCCGCGCCCGCCGGCCAGCGCGGTGCCGCCGATGACGACGGCCGCGATGACGTCGAACTCCAGGCCGGCGGCGGCGCCGCCGTTGCCCGAGCCCAGGCGGGCCGCCAGCAGCACGCCGGTGATCGCCGCGAGCAGGCCGGTGGTGGCGAACAGCAGGACGCGCACCCGGGTGACGTTGAGCCCGGCCAGCTGCGCGGCGGCCGCGTTGCCGCCGATGGCGTAGACCGACCGCCCGTAGGCGGTGTACCTGGCGACGTAGGCGAAGACGCCGAACAGGACCAGCATGACCAGCGCGGCGGTGGGGATGCCCAGCACGGACCCGCCGAGCACGTCGAGCAGGGCGCTCTCGGGCAGCGGGACGGGCAGCGCGTCGGTCATGTACAGGGCCAGGCCGCCCAGGACGCTCCACAGCCCCAGCGTGGTGATGAAGGACGGCACGTTGAACCGGGCTCTGAGCCACCCGGCCAGGGCGCCCCACAGCAGGCCCATGGCCAGGGTGACCAGGATGGCGCCGACCACGCCCAGGTTCCACTCGGTGGCGCCCGTGGCGACGATGACCGACGCGAAGGCGACGGCCGGGCCGATGCTGATGTCGATCTCCCCGGCGATGATCACCAGGGTGACGCCCCAGGCTGCGATGCCGATGGTGGCGGCGTTGCGCAGCAGGCCGAGCTGGTTGTCCAGGCTCAGGAACCCGGAGGCGGTGAGCCCCAGGACGATGTACAGGAGCGCGATGGCGGCCAGGAGGCCGATCTCGTTGAGGCGGTGGCCGTGGCGGCCGATGAAGTCGCCGCGGGCGGGGACCGCCGCGCCGGTGACCTTGGTGGTGGTGGTCATTGCTACCTCGCCGTTCACGCCGCCATCGCGGCGGCCATGATGTTGTCCAGGGTGATGTCGTCGCCGGTGAACTCGCCGTGCAGGCGCCCCGCGCGCAGGGCCAGCACGCGGTCGCACACCAGCGGCAGCTCCTCCAGCTCGCTGGAGACGAACAGGACGGCCGCGCCCTGCCCGGCCAGCTCGCGGACGATGCCGTAGATCTGCGCCTTGGCCTCCACGTCGACGCCGCGGGTGGGCTCGTCCAGCAGCAGGATGCGGCTTCCGGCGTGCAGCCACCGGCCGATGACGGCCTTCTGCTGGTTGCCGCCGCTGAGGTTGACGATCGGGGTGTCGGGGCCGGAGGCCTTGATCGACAGCCGGTCGATGAGGTCGCGGCCCAGGGAGGAGACCCGCGAGGGCAGCACGGTCCCGGCCCGGGAGGCGCCGCCGAACCAGGTCATGACCATGTTCTCGGAGACGCCCAGCAGGGGGACCACGCCCTCGCCCTTGCGGTCCTCGGGGGTGATGCCCACGCCCAGGCGCCGCATGGCCCGCGGGGTGGGGCGCGCCACCGGGGTCCCGTCCACCTCCACGGTGCCGCCGCAGGGCGCGAACCCGGCCAGGGCGCGCAGCAGCTCGGTGCGCCCGGAGCCCATGAGGCCGCCCAGGCCCAGGACCTCGCCCGGGTACAGGTCGAAGGAGACCCCCTCGACCTTGGGCGGCACCGACAGGTCGCGGACCGACAGCAGCGGGGTGCCCCCGGCGTGGGCGCGGCGCCGCGGCGGG
The DNA here is from genome assembly GCF_900141985.1 of Nocardiopsis flavescens. Lineage (GTDB taxonomy): Bacteria > Actinomycetota > Actinomycetes > Streptosporangiales > Streptosporangiaceae > Nocardiopsis > Nocardiopsis flavescens. The sequence goes on from NZ_FQZK01000027.1 coordinate 46,999, forward strand.
GCCTGCTCCTGCCCGGCGTCCCCGCCCAGCATGAGGGAGACGATGCGCGCGGTGGTGGCCCCCCTGACGGGCACGGTCTCCACCACGGCGCCGTCGCGCATGACGGTGACGGTGTCGGCGACCCGGCGGATCTCGTCCAGCCGGTGGCTGACGTAGACGACGCCCACCCCGCGCGAGGCGACGCGCGTGACGGCCTCCAGCACGGTCTCGGCCTCGGCCGCGGCCAGGGCGCTGGTGGGCTCGTCCAGGATGAGCAGCCGGGGCCGGGCGCGGAAGGCGCGGGCGATCTCCACCAGCTGCTGCTGGGCCAGGGGCAGCTCCCCGACGCGGGTCTGGGGGGAGATGTCCACGCCGAGTTCGGCGAAGACCTCCTCGGCGCCCGCGCGCATGGCGGCGTAGTCGATGCGCCCGCGCCCGCCGGGCCAGGAGCCGAGGTAGAGGTTCTCCGCGGCCGACAGCTCCGGGACCAGGCTCAGCTCCTGGTAGACGGTGCCCACGCCGAGTTCGGCGGCCCGGCGGATGCCGCCGCCGGCCAGCGGGGTGCCGCCGATCTCGATGTCGCCGGCGTCGGGCGCCTCCACGCCGGACAGCAGCCGGATGAGGGTGGACTTGCCGGCGCCGTTGCGCCCGAGCAGGGCGCGGACCTCGCCGGAGCGGATCTCGAAGTCGGCGCCGTCCAGGGCGGTGACGCCGGGGTAGCTCTTGGTGGCTCCGCGGACGCGGGCCACGACCTCGGTGTCGGGCGCCGCCGCCGGGGCGGTGGTGTCGCTCATGGGTGCTCCACGGGTGGGACGGGACGGACGGGTGGACGGGGGCCGCCGGTCACGGGATGCCGTCCGGGTGGGCCTGGAGCCACTCCCGGCCGTCCTCGGGGGTGGTGTAGAGGTCGATGGGCGCCGGGGTGATGAACTCCTCGGGCGCCTGGCCCGCGATGATGCGCTGGACGGTCTCGCCCGCCAGCAGCCCGACCGCGGTGCCGGAGATGTCGACGTTGGCCTTGAGGATGCGGTGGTCGGCCAGCGCGCGGGCGGCGTCGGTGGACATGTCGCTGCCGAAGACCACGACCTCCCCGGCCAGGCCGCGGTTGGTGACCGCGCGGACCGCGCCCATGGTGGCGCCGCCCGCCTCGCCGTAGAAGGCGTCCAGGTCGGGGTGGGCGGTGAGCAGGCGCTCGCCCACGTCGACGGCCTCGTCGATGGTGGCGCCCTCCTGGTTGGCGACGATCTCGGCCGCGGGCAGGCGGTCGAAGAGCGCCTCCTCGAAGCCCTCGCGGCGCTGCACGCAGACCTCGACGAACTCGCAGTTCAGGACCGCGATGGCGGGGTCGTCCACGCCCTCGGACTCGAAGTGGTCGGCGGCGGCCTCGCCGAGCAGGCGGCCGAACTCGTGGGGGTCGCCCAGGATGTAGGAGGTCACGTACTCCCGGGCGGCCTCGTCCTCGATGCAGGTGTTGTAGCAGACCACCGGCACCCCGCTCTCGTGCGCCAGGCGCACGGCCGGGATGGAGGCGGTCGCCGAGACCGGGGACAGGACCAGGGCGTCGACGTCGGCCGAGGAGGCGATGTCGACGAAGGTGCTCTCCTCGGAGGCGTCGCCGCGGGCGTTGAGCTCCAGCAGCTGGAGTTCGCGGCCGGAGCCGTCGGCGTAGTCCTGCATGCCCTGGCGGACCCCGGCGTAGAAGCCCTGGGCGTCCATGTAGACGACGCCGATGCGTCCGTCCTCGCCGAGCCTGGCGCCGCAGCCGGCGAGCACCAGTGCGCACAGGACGGCGGTGAGGGCGGCGAGCGCCCGGGGTGGTGGCCGTCTGCCCATGGGGGTCCTCCTTGGCGTAGGGCGTACGTGCTCACCTGCGCGAACGCCTTCCTCAACTGCGGACGAGCATGACAGAGTGATCCAGGTAACGTCAAGAATAAATAGTAATTAATTATTTTTTCGCCCTCGGTGGGGGCACACGAACGCCCCGCCCGGGGCGCGGCGGCGCCGGACGGGGCGGGGGAGGCGGGGGGTCAGGCCCCGCGGTTGAGCCACCACACGGCGGCGTTGAGCGCGGTGGCGAAGGCCACCCACGCCCAGTACGGGACCAGCAGCAGCGCGGCGGCCCGGGAGGTGCGGGAGAAGACCGCGACGGTGGCGGTGATCAGTGCCAGCAGCAGCACGATGTCCACCAGGGCGGTGCCGCGCATCCCGGCCGCGAAGAACAGCGGCGTCCACAGGGCGTTGAGCACCAGCTGGCCGGCGAAGAGCGCCAGGGCCGCGCCGCGCAGGCCCCCGCGCCGCCACACCAGCCAGCCCGACACCGCGATGGCGGCGTACAGCACCGTCCACACGGGGCCGAACACCGCGGAGGGCGGGGCCCAGTCGGGCCGGGCCAGGCGCGCGTACTCGCCCGCGGTGTCGGGGCTGGCCGTCACCCCCAGCAGCGCGCTGCCGAAGGCCGCGGCCAGCAGCACCGCCAGTGCCGCGGCCTGTGCCGGGACCGACGGTCCCGTCCTCGTGTCCTGGTGTGCGCTGGCTCCCATGGTCGCCCTCCGTGCTCCGGCGCGTGCCGGTGACGGCGGGTCCCGTCACCGGAAGTCCTAACAGGAAAGTATCTTGGTTTCCGTGATAAATCCACGAGGCGCGGTACGCGCCCCCGCGCAAGGCCCCTACCCCGCCACCGCCACGGGGGTGCGCCGGTGAGCCCCCGGCGCGGGACCGCGCTGCGCCGGGCGCTCCTCGCCTGCGCGCTCGTCCTGGTCTTGGCGGCCGTCGCGGCCGGCGGGTTCGCCGCCTGGGGCCTGAACGCCTACCGGGCCGAGCCCGGCCCGCTGGGCGAGGCCCTCGCCCTGCCCGCGGTCGAGGTGGAGGTCGCCGACGACGCCGTCGTCCTGGCCCCCGCGGGCGGCGGCACCGGCACCGGCGTCGTCTTCTACCCCGGCGCCCGCGTGGAGGCCGAGGCCTACGCCGCCCCCTGGGCGCCGGTCGTCCGCGACACCGGGGTCACCGTGGTCATCCCCCGGATGCCGCTCAACTTCGCGGTCCTGGCCCCCGACCGCGCCGACCGGGCCATCGCCGACCACGGCGGCGGCGTGGACCGCTGGTACCTGGGCGGGCACTCCCTCGGCGGGGCCATGGCCGCCTCCCACGCCGGCGGCGACCCCGACCCCGCACCCGCCGGGCTGATCCTGTGGGGCTCCTACGCCACCGAGGGCGCCGGCCTGGCCGGCCGGGACGACCTGCGCGTGCTGTCGGTCTCCGGCGGCGAGGACGCCCTGTCCGACCCCGCCACGGTCGCCGCCAACCGCGGCCACCTGCCCCCGGACGCCGAGTCGGTGGAGATCGAGGGGATGAACCACGCCCAGTTCGGCGCCTACGGCGAACAGTCCGGCGACGGGACGGCCGACATCGGCGACGCCGAGGCCCGCGCCGCCCTCGCCGCCGCCGTGACCGCGTTCCTGGACGGCTGAACCGGGCCGGATCGGCGCCCGCGCGGCCCGTCCCCTGGACTGCGGCGGCTCCCGCGCTAGCGTGGGCCCCGACGTGCGACAGCGGCAGGGGAAGGAGGGGGCATGGTCTTCCGGTACACGAGTGTGGTGCCCGCACCACGGGACGAGGTGTTCGCCTGGCACGCCAGGCCCGGGGCGTTCGCCCGCCTGGCCCCGCCCTGGCAGCCGGTCCGCCTGGAGGCCGAGGCCGGCTCCCTGCGCGACGGCACGGCGGTGCTCGCCTTCCCCGGCGGGGTGCGCTGGACCGCCGCCCACCTGCCCGAGCGCTACGACCCGCCGCGCCGGTTCGCCGACCGGCTGGTGGGCCGCCCGCTGTCGGCGGTGCTGTCGTGGACGCACGCCCACGACTTCGAGGAGGCCCCGGGCGGCGGCACCCGCGTCGTCGACCGGCTCGCCACCTCCGTCCCCGAGGCCCTGCTGCGGCCCATGTTCGCCTACCGGCACGCCCAGCTCGCCGACGACCTGGCCGCCCTGGAGCGCTCCCGCGCCTGGTCGGAGCGGACCCTGACCGTGGCCGTCACCGGCGCGGGCGGGCTGGTGGGCCGCAACCTGTGCGCGCTGCTCACCACCTCCGGCCACGAGGTGGTCCGGCTGGTGCGGCGCGACCCGGGCGGCCCCGGAGAACGCCGCTGGGACCCCGCCGACCCGGCCCCCGACCTGCTCGACGGGGTCGACGCCGTCGTGCACCTGGCGGGGGAGCCCATCCTGGGCCGGTTCACCCGGGCCCACAAGGACGAGCTGCGCGAGAGCCGGATCGGCCCCACCCGGGCCCTGGCGGAGCTGGCCGCGGCGCGCGCCGCCCACGGCGGCCCCGCCGTGTTCGCCACGGCCTCGGCGATCGGCCTCTACGGGCCCGAGCGCGGGGACGAGGTGCTCACCGAGGACAGCGCCCCGGGCGAGGGCTTCCTCGCCGACCTGGTCGCCGACTGGGAGGCGGCCTGCGCCCCGGCCGCCGCCGCGGGCGTGCGCTGCGTCCAGGTGCGCACCGGCATCGTGCAGACCCCGGCGGGCGGGGTGCTGGGGCTCCAGTACCCGCTGTTCGCCGCGGGGCTGGGCGGGCGCCTGGGCCACGGGGGGCAGTGGCTGTCGTGGATCGGCGCCGACGACCTGTCCGACATCTACCTGCGCGCCCTCCTGGACGGCGACCTGGCCGGCCCGGTCAACGCCGTGGCCCCCTACCCGGTGCGCGGCACCGAGTACGCGCAGGCCCTGGCCCGCACCCTGCGCCGCCCGGCGGCGCTCCCGGTCCCCGGCTGGGCCCCCGCGGCCCTGCTCGGCCGGGAGGGCGCGGACGAGGTCGCGCTGGCCGACCAGCGCGTGGTCCCCGCCCGCCTGCTGGCGGCGGGCCACCGGTTCCGCCACCCCTACCTGGGCGGCGCGCTGGCCCACCTGCTCGGCCGCCCCGCCGCGGACTCAGACCCGGCCTGAGGCCAGCGCCCCCTCCGTCCCGGCCAGGCCGATCTCGACCCCGTCGATCCGGTCCAGCGGCAGCGCCGTGGAGGCCCCCAGGCCGGAGGGGGCCCCGGACTCGCTCCACGACCACGTCGCCGCGGTCGAGCGGGCGCCCTCGTCGTCCACCAGGACCAGGGTGTACACGATGTCCTCGTCGCCGCCGCTCGCCGGGTAGTCGCAGGTCCAGTCGAACCGGGTCCCCCAGGCCGTGGGGGTGACCGTCACCGACGCCCACAGCTCGACCTCGCCCACCGGGCTCAGCTCCACGGTCTGCGGGACCTGCGGGTCCGGCGCCTGCGCGACCGGGGCGGCGGGGGCGGCCGTGCCGCGCCCGGCCGCCCAGCCGCCGGCGCCGGCCGCCAGCACCGCGCAGGCGGCGACCGCCGCCAGCAGCGCCCGGCCGCGGGCGCGCCGGCGCCGGGCCGCCGCGGCCACCGACGCCAGCGGCACGGCCCCCGGCCCGCTGGCCGCCTCGGCTCCGGCCGCCGCGTCCATGGCCAGGGCCTCCTGCGCGGGCACCGCGCCCAGCAGGCCGGGCATGCCGGCCAGCTCGGCGACGGCCCCCCGGCAGGGGCCGCACACCAGCAGGTGCCGCTCGAACTCGCGGCGCTCGCCCGGCTCCAGGGCGCCCAGGACGTACGCGCCGTCCCAGTCCCGGTACGGATCGGCGCCGCCCTCCGCGGGGGAGGTCATGGTGAGACTCCTTTCTCCTGGAGGGCCAGGCGCATGGCGCGCAGGGCGTAGTGCAGGCGGGACTTGACGGTCCCGGACGGGATGTCCAGCTCGGCGGCCAGCTCCTGTGCCGAGCGGCCGCGGTAGTAGGCGCCCACGACCACGGCGCGGTGCTCCGCGGACAGCGAGGACAGGGCGTCGGCCACCAGCCACGCGTCCAGCACCGCCTGGCTGCGGTCGGCCTGCGGGTGCTCGGGCGGCCGGTCGGTGGGCAGCTCCCGGGAGCGCCGGGCGCTGCGCATCTCGTCCACGACCAGGTTGCGCGCCACCGTGTACAGCCAGGCGCGCACCGCGTCCTCCTCCCGCGCCATCACCTCGGGCCGCCGCCAGGCGCGCAGCAGCGTCTCCTGCACCACGTCCTGGGTGAGCGGGCCGTCGCCGGTCAGCCGCAGGACGTACCGGTGGAGCCTGCCCGCGTGCGCCGCGTGCAGCGCCGTCAGCAGGTCCTGTGACGGCCCGGCCGTCCCGCCGGGCGGCCGCTCCGTCACGGATTCCGGACGAGGTCGAGCAGGAACTCGACCTCCCCGTCCTCCTCCACGGACACGAAGCCCAGGTCGGGGGCCTGGACGCCGAAGTCGGCGAAGGTGACCGGCACGCTGCCCGCCACCCGCGCGCCGTCGTCGGTCAGGCCGACCTGCGCGTCCAGGGTGACCGGCCGGGTGACCCCGTGGACGGTCAGCTCCCCGGCCAGCTCCACCGACTCGGTGCCGGGCTCCACGGCCACCGGTTCGGTCAGGGTGAACGTGGAGGTGGGGAACTCCGCGGTGTTCAGGGCGGTCTCGCGGAAGTAGTCGTCGCGGGCCCCGTTGTCGGTGGCCACCGTGGTCATGTCCACGGTGATCTCGGCGGCGGTGACCGCCCCGTCCGCCACCGACAGGGTGCCGTCCACGTCGGGGGTGCGGCCGGTGACCGTGACGTCCTCGCCCTGGAGAACCTCGTCCAGCCGGTACCCGGCGTAGGACTCGCCCCGCGCCACCGTCCAGTCGCCCTCGAACTCCGCCGGGTCGGTCGCCCCGCCCACCCCGGGGGAGTCGACCGCGGGCGCCTCCTGGGCGCTGTCCGCGTTCATGTCGGCGTACAGGCCGGGGCCGAACACCAGGGCCGCCCCGCCCAGCACCACGACCGCGGCTCCCGCTCCGACGGCGATCTTCGTTCCGGTACGCATGGTCCCCCTCGGGTCCGTGGATCACCGGCCGTCCGCACCCGGTGCGTCCGGCCCCTCACAGGGGGAAACGGGACAGGGGGCCGGAGGGTTCAACGAAAGAAGGGGTGATCGGCGCCTCACTCGCCCGGCTCCCACCGCAGCAGGTCGCCGGGCTGGCAGTCCAGGGCCGCGCAGAGGGCCTCCAGGGTGGTGAAGCGCACCGCCTTGGCCCGGCCGTTCTTGAGGACGGCGAGGTTGGCGGGGGTGATGCCGACCCGCTCGGCCAGCTCGCCCACGGACATCCTGCGCCGGGCCAGCACCACGTCGATGTCGACGACGATCGCCATCAGACGCCCTCTTCCGGTTCCCTCACACGCACCCCTTCCATCGAACAACGATAGTAATCTATCGAAATTCGATAGAAATCACAAGGAGGTGCGCCGCCGGGGTCAGCCCGCGCCGCCGTCCGCGAGCAGGAGGTCCGCCGCCCGCTCACCGATCATGAACACCGTCCCGGCCGGGTTGGCCGCCGGGGGGAACGGCATCACCGACGCGTCCGCGACCCGCAACCCGGCCACGCCCCGCACCCGCAGCCGCGGGTCCACCACCGCCAGCGCGTCCGTCCCCATCCGGGCCGTCCCCACCTGGTGGTGCCCGGTGTCGGCCGCCGCCCGCACGTACTCCCGCGGGTCCGCGTCCCCGGGGTGCACCTCGGCCGCCACGTGCGCGGCCATCTCCGGGCGGCGCACCAGCTCCCGCAGCATCGCCACCTCCTCCGCCAGCGCCCGCACGTCCCGCGGGTCGGACAGCAGGCCGAGGTCGACCAGCGGCGGGTCCGCCGGATCGGCCGAGCGCAGCCGCACCGTGCCCGTGCTGTACGGGTGCAGCACCACCGCCACCGTCGTGAACCCCGCCTCCGGCAGCCCCTCCCGGAGCGTGGAGTAGACGTAGGGGATGACCATGGTCTGCCGGTCCGGGAGGACCATCCCGTCCCCCGGCCCGTCGTGCAGCAGCTGCGCCTGGACCCCGATGCCCTGCGGCCCGGCGGCCGGCGCGGTCCGCTCCCACACCACCGGCACCACCGCGTGGTCGCGCAGGTTCTCGCCCACCCCCGGCAGGTCCACGGCGGTCGCCAGCCCGTGCCCGCGCAGGTGCGCGGCGGGGCCCACCCCCGACAGGAGCAGGATCTGCGGGGTCCCGAACACGCCGGCGGCCAGCACCACCTCGCGCCCGGCCCGCACCCGCCGGACCTCGCCGTCCCGGCCCCGGTACTCCACCCCCGACGCCCGGCCGTCCTCGATCAGGACCCGGGTGACGCGGGCCTCGGTGACCACGGTGAGCAGCGGCGACCCCAGCACCGGCACCACGTACGCCCGCCAGGCGGTCACCCGGCGCCCGTCCACCATCGTCGCCTGCGTGAAGCCCGCCCCGCGGCCGTCCTCCCCGTCGTTGGGGTCGTCCCGGACCGGGTGCCCCGCGCCCCCGGCCGCCCGCACGAACGCGGCGGCCACGGGGTCGGGGTCGGCGTTGCGCCGCACCGGCAGCGGGCCGTCCGCGCCCCGCCCGGGGCCGGGTCGCGGGCCGAACGCCTCCAGCCGCCGGAAGTACGGCTCCACGTCCGCCCACCCCCAGCCGTCCGCGCCGGCCTGCGCCCAGGCCTCGAAGTCGGCGGCGGCGCCCCGCGCGTACACCATCCCGTTGAGGATGCTCGTGCCGCCCAGCGCCCGCCCCCGCGGCATGTACAGCACCCGGCCGCCGGCGTCCCCCTGGGGCTCGGTGAGCAGGCCCCCGTCCACCTCCGTGCCGAACAGGGCGAACGCGGCGAGCGGGTCCTCGATCTCGGGCCGGGCGTCCGTGGGGCCGGCCTCCAGGACCGTCACCCGGTGGCCCGCGTCGATCAGCCTGCGCACCACGGCGGACCCGCCGGGGCCGGTGCCGACCACGATGTAGTCGGTGCCGCTGCTCTCCTGCTCCATGGCCGCCTTCCCCCGGGTGGTCGGACGCCGCAGAGGACTCGTGCGGCCCACGGAATGTACCCGCTCCCCGGCGCCGGACACCGCCGTGGGGTAACGTGCCGCCATGGTGCCCCCGGAGAACCTCCTCGCCTTCGTCCCCGCCGCCCTCCTGCTCATCCTCGTGCCCGGCCCCAGCGTGCTCTTCGTGGTCGGCCGCTCCCTCTCCCTGGGCCGGCGCGGCGGCCTGCTCAGCGTCCTGGGCAACTCCCTGGGGATCCTCCCCCTCGTCGTCGCGGTCGCCTGCGGGGTGGGCGCGGTCGTGGCCGCCTCCACCGCGGCGTTCACCGTCCTCAAGCTCGCGGGCGCCGCCTACCTGGTGTGGCTCGGCGTCTCGGCGATCCGCCACCGCCACCGCGCCGCCTCCCCGCTGACCGCCGACGCCGCGGCCCCGCCGCTGCGCATCCTGGCCCAGGGCTTCACCGTGGGGGTCACCAACCCCAAGACCCTGGTGTTCTTCGTCGCCGTCCTCCCGCAGTTCGCCGACCCCGCCGCGGGGTCCGTGCCCGCGCAGATCCTCCTGCTCGGCACGGTGTTCACCGCCCTGGGCCTGGCCTGCGACGCCCTGTGGGCGCTCGGCGCGGGCCGGGCCCGCCGGTGGTTCGCCGGCTCCCCGCGCCGCCTGGCCGACCTGTCCGCGGGCGGGGGAGTGGCGATGATCGGGCTGGGCGGCGTGGTGGCCCTCTCCGGCCGCAACCCCTGAGGGCGCGGCCGGGACGGGCGGGGCGCGGTCCGCCCCGCCCGCCCCGGGGGCCGGTCAGCCGAACATGCCGGGCCGGTAGCCGCCCGCGGGCTGGCGGGTGATGACGTTCAGCCGGTTGAAGGCGTTGATGACGGAGATCGCCCCCACCAGCGCCGCCAGCGCGTCCTCGTCGAAGTGCTTCGCCGCCTCGTCCCACACCGCGTCGGGCACGCCCGCCCCGTCCGCGGTGCGGGTGCCGTGCTCGGCCAGGTCCAGCGCGGCCCGCTCGGCGTCGGTGAACACCGTGGCCTCCCGCCAGACGGCGACCAGGTGCAGCCGGGTCGCGGTCTCGCCCGCGCGCTCGGCCTCCTTGGTGTGCATGTCGACGCAGAACCCGCAGCCGTTGATCTGGCTCGCGCGCACCTCCACCAGCTCCCGGACGGTGGGCGACAGGGGGGAGTCCCCGAGGGACCGCCCGGCGGCGATCAGGTGCTTGAGGAATCCGGTGGCGACGGGGTTGGCGAAGGTGTCCAGACGGGCTTCCATGGATGTGCTCCTTTTCGTGGTCCTGTCCTACAGACAGGACAGGGGTGCCATTCGTGACACCCGGCGCCTTCGTGCCGTGCGACCGGGGTTGTCCGCCCGCCTGGAGCGCTCGGCCGTAGCCGGAGGGTGTCGCTGCCACGCCGGGTCGTAGGGGGTGGGGCCGCGGGTGTCTGTCCGGCTCAGCCACGGGGGGTTGTTCACCCGCTTTAACGCCGTGGGGGGTGGAGCGTGCGCTGTCTCTGGGTCCCGGGCACAGTCGGTGAGCATGGATCGACACCCCGGCTCCAGGGGGTTGACGAGGGCGTACTTTCCCTCCGCAGAGCCGTGGGGGTGAGGGCCGCGGGTACCTGCTCGCTGCGCCGCTGGGGGTTGTCCACCCGCTTGGAGCGCTCAGCCGTAGCGGGAGGGTGTCGCTTCCAGGCCAGGTAGCGCGGGGTAGGGCCGCGCGTATCCACTCGGCCCGACCGTAGGGGGTGTCGGGGCGCGCTCCCGCAACCCCCGCCCCAGGGGGTGAGGCGGACTTGGAGGTTTCCAGGAGGGTCACCCGTTGGGAAGGGTGGTCTGTGGTCGCGCCCGACCAGAACCTTTGGTCTCCAAAACGGTCACCGCTTGGAAAGGCACAGACCGGCGGAGCCGGATCCGCCCCCACGATGTGAGGGGCGGCAGACGGCCGGGCGGGTGCGTGGGGTGCACGTGCGGGGTGGTGGGGGTGTGCTGTCCGGGGGCGGGTCCGGGCGAGGCCTGCCCCGCCCGACCATGCGGGAACGGAGGAATGGTCCGACCGGAAGCGCGCGGTTGCTCTCGACCTCGCTTGGAACACCAGCCCCAGACGTAGTAACCCGCACCCAAGCGCCCTCCCGCACCACGACGCACCGAGGTCGCGAGCAAGCAGGCACGCGCCGCCCTCACCCCCGCGCGGCCGGGCGAGCAGGTACCCGCGGCCCTCACCCCCTGCGGCCCGGGTGGGAGCGACACCCTCCCGCTGGGGCTGAGCGCACAGGTCGGGGGAAAAACCACCATGGCGCAGGTCGCGGTCCGCTGACCGGCTGGGGCCGGGCTCCCCGGCCAGGTGAAAAACCACTACGGCACAGGTCCCGGTCCGCCGACCGACTATGGCCGGGCGCCCCGATCGGGCGGAAACCCCTTACGGCCCCGCCCCCGGACGCTCCATCGGGACGGTCCGCCTCATGCTTTTCCGGCCACGACGCCGTACACCAGCAGCAACAGGAACCCGACGCTGGCCAGTACGAGGAGACACCCGCACCCGATCGCCGCCTTCGCGGCGGTCGGGATGCGAAACGAAGGGCGGCCTGGAGGCGGGGGAGGTCCGTAGGGCATGCCCCCAGGGTAGACACCGCGCCCGTCCACCGGCGGGCGCGGGCGGGTCAGAGCCGGGTCTTCAGACCCAGGTCCGGGTCTCGTTCACCGCTTCCTTCTCCCGTAGTGCCCGGCTCAGGTCGATGCCCTCCCGGTTGGCGATCGACGCGAGGTAGATCAGCACGTCGGCCAGTTCCTGGCCGAGATCGCCTACGGTGCTGGTCGGGTCGAGGCCGAGTGAGGCGCGCTCGCGCACGGCCTTGCACACCTCGCCGGTCTCCTCCGCCAGCTTCAGCGCCTGCTCGACCAACGTGCAGTCGGAGAAGCCGCGCTCCACCTCCATCTCCGCCACGTAGGCCTGGATCCGATCCAGGGTGAGCGGGCGGTCGGGCAGCGGTTCCATTCGGGACCCTTCTCGGTCGGGGGCACGGACGCTACCAGCGGGGACGAGGGGAGCGGTGGGGGATCGGGCCTCCCGCAGCCGAGGTGTGACCCGACCCGGGTCACACTTCGCGAACCTCTTGAGCCCGCGATGCACCTCGTGCCACAGTTACCCGAGGCTTGGGCCCGCCATTCACCGCCTCTATATAAAGCGGAGATAACGGCTTACGTTTTCCCTGGTCGCGAACTGTGAGCCCCGCGCACGCGGGGATGGACCGAGGAACAGCAGCAGGATGCCGTCAATGGCCAGGTGAGCCCCGCGCACGCGGGGATGGACCGCCCGCCTGAAAACCGCCGAGGCCCGCGCCCACGTGAGCCCCGCGCACGCGGGGATGGACCGACCTCCGGGCGGCGCAGGACATCGCCGCGGCGTGAGCCCCGCGCACGCGGGGATGACTCGAAGCCACGATGTTCACCGCGGTAAACGCGGTGAACACCATGTGCGGAAACCGCGCACGTTCAGCAACCGTGTGTGCCACTCTCGTACCTGCCAGGCCTGCGGTGGAACGGGAAAGGTACAGAAGTGACGGACCTCGACCGGATGCACGCCGAACTCGCCCGGCGTCTCGACACCACCGACGCGATCCGGGCCGCGTTCGCCGACCATCCCCGGCACCGCTTCATCCCCGACCTCGTGTGGCCCGATATCCAGGGCCTGCCGCTCATCCGCTCCGCGGCCCCCGCCCGCTGGGCGTCCTACATCTACGGGGACGACGCGGTGGTCACCCAGGCCAACGACGGGCGCGGCGGACCGGTCAACGAGCCCTCCTCGTCCTCCTCTGCCCCCCAGCTGATGGCCGACATGATCGCCGCGGCCCGGGTCGGACCGGGAACGCGCGTGCTGGAGATCGGCACGGGCACCGGGTGGAACGCGGCGATCCTCTCCTCCCTGGCCGGTCCCACCGGCGCGGTGACCTCGCTGGAGATCGACCCCGGTATCGCCGAGCACGCGCGCACCCGGTTGAAGGACACTCCGGTGGAACTCGTGCACGGCACCGTGCCGCCCGAGGGGTCCGCCTTCGACGCGGCCATCGCCACCTGCGCCGCGAGCCGCATCCCCCGGGAGTGGATCGAGCGGGTGGAGCCGGAGGGGCGGATCGTGCTGCCGTGGGGCCCCTATCCCGGGTCGCACTCCACCCCGGTGGTGGCGCTGAGCCGAGTGGGTGCCGAGAAGGTCACCGGTCGGTTCGTGTGCGAGGCGTACTTCATGCGCGACCGCACCCAACGGGTTCCCAAGGGGGAGTTCCCGGGGATGGGTCGAGACGCGGAATCGACCCGCGTCGTTCCGTTCACCCCCGCCGACCTGATCGAGGACGACCGGCTCACCCGGGTGATGCTCATGCTCCCCGGGGTGCGCATCGGCGTCGGGATGCGCCCCTTCAGCGGAGATCTCGGGTTCATCGTGCACATGGGCGCACCGGACGCCTCGTGGGCCTACCTGTGGCCCGACGGCTCGGTCCACCAGGGCGGGGCCACGCCTCTGGCGGACCTGCTGCGCCGGGCCCACGACCTGCTGGCGGACCACGGGTGGCCGCCGCTGCGGGACTTCTCCCTCCAAGCCGGTGTCGCCGACGCGACCTACCGGGTGAGCACGGGGTTCGGCGCCTGGGAACACCGCGTGTAGCGGCTCCCGCGCGGGCCCTGCCGCCCACCGCCGCACTCACTCACTCACCCACTCACCTCAACAGCGACAACCGCTTCGTGAACCTGGTGACGACGTTGCGCGGCCCCAGCAGCGCCACGCGCACGTGGGCGATCTCCTCGGTCGGCGTCCGGGCCAGGGCCGCCTCGTACTCCTCCTCATAGGTCCTGGACATGCGGGCGACCTCGTTGAAGCCCACCACGACCACGTCCGGCCGGTCCGCCGCCCGCCGGGGACACGCCGCCGGTGCCTGGTCCCACCGGGGCTGACGCCTGGCACCCGCCCCGCTGCGTCCCGCCGTTCACGCCCCAGGTTCCCCAGCACCTCGTGGACCCGCTCCAGGGCCGGACCGTCCGAGGGAAGCGGGCGGCACACCGCCCCCGGGTGCGTCCCCTCCAGCAGAAGAGCGATTTCGCGATGCGCTCCCCTCTGCCGAGAACCCGCGGAGTGGCCGTGCTTTCCACCGCCCCGTGGCCGGATTCGGCAACAAGACCGGCTCCTGGGACCGCAGCGCTACGGTTCCGCTATGAACCCCGGCCCCCCTCCCTCCGGCCTTCCGTCGCCCTCGACCGCAGGTGTGCCGACACTGCGTGGGCGTGTCGGGAAACTGCGGTCCCTGATCCGGGCACAACCAGTCCGGAGCGCTGTCGTACTGGGGGCCCTGCTCCTGATCGCGGTGGCCGGTGCGCCGCTTGCGGCCCTGGTCTGGGAGCTGTTCTGGTCGCTGCCCCATGCCGGGCGCGTCGCGCTGTGCGGGATCGGTGTTGTCGCGCTCGCGGTGGCCACCGCTCACCGAGCGGATCTCCCGTGGCACCGTTGGCGCCGCCGAGCCGCTCAGGCCCGTCTGGGGTCGTTGATCGCGATCGCCTGGGTGGTGGTGATCGCGCTGGTGGTGGTTTTGGTCGTCGGCGCATGGTGGGTCATGGGCGCCCCCGCCCTCGACTTCCCCGATACCGTTCCGCCGCGGGCCTTGGACGCGCTCGCCACCCGCGCCTTCGCGATCGTGGCCGGCCTCGGTGCGGCCGCTCTGCTGGTGATCCACTACCGGCGCCAGCGCACCACTGAGGCCGACGCCGAACGGGCCGAACGGGCTGCCGAGCGCGAAATCGCCAAGTTGTTCACCGACAGCTTCGACAGTGCCAGCGACAAGCTCGGCAATGAGCACGCCGCCGTGCGCCTGGCGGGGATCCACGCCTTGGCCCGACTGGCCGACGAGGCTCCCGAGGGCCGGGAGGACCTGGTGCAGATGGTCATCGACGTGCTGTGCGCCTATCTGCGCATGCCCTACACCCCTTCCTCCGCCCCGCTGCCCGCGGACGCCACCGACAAGCAGGCCATCGGACACCACGAGCGCGGACTGGAGTTCGCCTCCTTGCGTGAGGTGCGCCATACCATCATCCGCATCATCGGGAACCACCTGCGTGAACCCACCCGCTGGCGGAGTAAAGACTACGACTTCACCGGCACGGTCTTCGACGGCGGCAATCTCACCGGCGCGGTGTTCTCCGGAGGTGAGGTGATCTTCCGCGGTGCCAGGTTCACCCGGGGGGAGGTGTCCTTTCGCGGGGCCGTGTTCTGCGGAGGAGAGGTCGACTTCGCCGAGACGGAGTTCTCCGGTGGGGAGGTGACGTTCCGAGAAGCGGAGTTCTCCGGTGGGGAGGTGGCCTTCTCGCGGGCCGTGTTCTCCGGCGGGCGGACGGACTTCCGCTGGGCCAGGTTCTCCGACGGCACGGCGGGTTTCGCCCGGGCTGTGTTCTCCGGTGGGGAGGTGACGTTCCGAGAAGCGGAGTTCTCCGGTGGGGAGGTGGCTTTCTCGCGGGCCGTGTTCTCCGGTGGGGCGGTGGATTTCGGGGAAGCGGAGTTCTCCGGTGGGGAGGTGACGTTCCGCAGAGCCGAGTTCTCCGGTGGGACGGCGAACTTCCGCGAGGCCGTGTTCTCCGGTGGGGCGGTGGATTTCGGGGAAGCGGAGTTCTCCGGTGGGGAGGTGACGTTCCGCAGAGCCGAGTTCTCCAGCGGAGAGGTGGGCTTCCGCTGGGCCAGGTTCATCGGTGGGGAGGCGAATTTCCGTGGGGCCAGGTTCCCCGGAGGGGACATGACCTTCGCCGGCGCTGTGTTCTCCGGGGGGACGGTGAATTTCCGCTGGGCCAGGTTCACCGGGGGCACGATGACCTTTGCCAGGGCCAGGTTCCCCGGGGGGACGGTGAATTTCCGTGAGGCCGAGTTCTCCAGCGGGCGGGCGGACTTCGCCGAGGCCGTGTTCACCGGGGGCACGATGACCTTCCGCAGGGCCAGGTTCGCCGGCAGGGAGATGACCTTTCGCGGGGCCAGGTTCTCCGGTGGGGAGGTGGACTTCCGCGGGGCCGTGTTCTCCGGCGGGGAGTTGGACTTCGGCGATGCCTCGGGGACCTGCCCCGTCAGCCTTTTGGAATCGATCGGACACGGAGAACCTGAGGTGGTGACGCTGCCCGGGCCGTGGCGGTCGATCACCGGCGGGGCTGACTGAGAAGACGGCCCGGGTGCGGCATCCGATTCGGTCGGCCGTCGAAGAGGATTTCTTGCACGCCGTACGTGACACCTGAAGTCCCGTGGATCCGGCACAGGTCAGAAGGAGATCGATCACTTGACCGCCGCCCCGGCGCACGTTACCGCCGGGGCCCTGAACCGTTCGTGGCTCCGGGCCCCGGAACGGGAGCATCGCCTCCGGTGCCCCGGCCGCCCCCGCGTACTGTCCGGTCCGATGCTCCGCTGAGCGGTTCGGGACCTGGGTCACCGGCCGCGGCGTTGTTCCGCGCGGGTCGGCCCGGTGCGTCCATGATGGGGGTGTTCGGTCGGCGGCCCGCACGAGGGGACGGCGCGGCCGGTCGGACCCGCACCACCTCAGGTCGGGTGCGCGCGTCGGGGCCCCGCGCCGGGGAAGGTGCGGGGCCCCGATCCGTGTGCGCTCCCGGCGCCGCCGTGGACGGTGCACGGCGCCCCCTTGGCGCGGCCTGCCCGGGTTGGGGACCTTGGTCCCTTGAGTCCTCAAGTCCCGGACGTGACGGCGGAACCGGGTCACGATGTGTGCACGGCCCGTACCCGCCGCTCTGTCGCTGCGGCGGGGGGCCGTGCGGGCGTCGCCGCGCTCCCACTCCCCTGGTCGCGGTGGCCCCTGTGAGGACGCGGGGTCTCGATTCTCCCCTCCCCTGCGGCACCGCGTCCGTGCACGGGCCCGTGCCCCGGCCCACCCGCCCACCTCCCCGGGCAGGGTGACACGCCGGCGCACGGGCCCTCGCCCGTCGCCCCCGCGCGGCCGGAGCATCCGCCTCCCGGGCGGGCCGGAGCCCACGGGGGAGCCGCCGGGCGCACCGTTCCGGCGGCGGTCCGGACCTCGCGGGCCGCCGTCCCCTCGGGGGTCATCGGATGACGCGGGCGATCCCGTCGGCCAGGTCCTGCAACGCGCGCACCTCGTCCAGGTCGGGGTCCAGCGCGGCCGACACCGCCACCGACCGGTGCAGTCCCTCGGCGATCTCCACCAGGACCCGCCGGGAGGGCAGCCTGTTCCGCGCCACGGCGCTGCGGTGCGCGGGGGTGTCCCAGTCGGAGCGGGCCAGGGCCGCCAGCTTCAGGGCGGCGGCGGTTGTGCGCTCCACCAGGCTCTCCACCAGGCTCTCCACTTCCCCGTGCGGGTCGGCGCCGGCCTGCCCGGAGGGGCCGGCGCCGCCGCGCCGCTCGTTCTCGAACGCGCGCGCCAGGTCCCGGGTCAGTACGTACAGCAGGTCGATCCCGCGCTCGCCCTCCCAGGTCAGGGGCAGGGTCGGGTCGGCGTGCGCCGCCCTGGAAGCCTTCTCCAGGGCCCGGCGTGCGGGTGCGGTCCGCTCGCCCGGCGGGCAGGTCTGCCGGGCCCGGCGCAGCCGGTTCAGGCAGCGCAGCGCCGCGGGGTGGTCGGCCAGGCCGGGCCGGAGGCGGCCGGGGCCGGTCATTTCGGGCCCCCTTCCGTTCCGTGGGCCGCGGCGGCGGTGCGGGCCGGCGGGACGGGCAGGCGGCGCAGTCCGGCGGCCAGCAGCCGCAGGCGTCCGCTGGCGGGCGCGGGGCCGGTCGGCAGGCCGCGGAGGCGGATGTCCTGGCCCGCGTTCGGCTCGGGCGCGGCTCCGGCGGTGCCCCGGGGCGGCGGGGGCGGGGTCGTTTCGGTGGTCGGGGCGGGCATGCGGGTGGTCCTCCTGTTTCACTGTCGGTTCTGCGGCGGGCTCCGCCCCTCCCAGTGGAGCGGGGCCCTCAGGGGGTGAACGGCCGTGGCCCCGGCCTATGACGCGAGTTCTCGCGGAGGAATTCGGTGGTGCCCCGCGGGCGCTCCGTGCGGACCCGGCCCGGTGCGTGTCGTGCCCGGTCGTGGCCGGTGCAGAACCCGTGCGCGAACGCGCGCCCGACCCGCCCGCCCGGGGCGTTCGCCCTCCTGACACGGGCGGCTCCGGCAGACCTTCCATGACGAGGAGCGGAAAACTGCATTCGCCGCTGTAGACATCGGGATTCCTCCCTGCTACATTTCCTGTCGTAGCCACCGAGGTATTCGGCCGAACCGCCGGATACGCCGGTGGAGGTAGGAAGGCTCGACCGGCGCGCAGGGCAGTACGGCGCCGGGAGCCGGTAGGGCCGGTGTCCCGCCTGTTCGGGGGAGACCGGTGTGGGACGGCCCGAACGGTGCGCAGGTGCTCCACGGCACCGCCGGGCCGGTAGGACGGCAGTACAGAGACACGGAAGTGAAAGCGGTAACCGCAGGATCGGCCTCCCGCTCCCACCGGGGAGGCCGCAGCAGGGAGAAGGACGCGGTAGGGCTCGACCGGTGCACGGTTGTACGCGCCGGGGGCCGGTGGTACCGCAGTTGTCGGTAGTGCACGAAGTGAGAAACGAGAGGAGTAGGTGCCATCGGGATCGCCCGGGCGAGGGGAAGTTCCGCTCGGGTACCGCAGGGCCTGTCTGGAAGAAGGTGGTCCACGGTCACACAACCGCGATCCCCGCGTTCCCGTGACGTTTCGACCTCGGGAAGCGGAAGACCGGCCTCGGCCGGTGGGTGGTATTGAACTCTCGGGCCCCGGCGCCGTATGGCGCTGGGGCCCTCGACGTGCGTTGAGAAGAAGGAAGACACGCACTTGCCCCGTCCCGAAACCGGTGACCGGTTCGACGATGACGACTACCCCGCTTACACCGTGGGCGCCGCGGCGGACATGATCGGCGCCACGCCGGCCTTCCTGCGCGCTCTGGGTGAGGCCAGGCTGATCGAGCCCCTGCGGTCGGAGGGCGGCCATCGCCGCTACTCCCGCTACCAGCTCCGGATCGCCGCCCGCGCCCGTGAACTCGTGGACCAGGGAACGCCGATCGAGTCCGCGTGCCGGATCATCATCCTGGAGGACCAGCTGGAGGAGGCGCTGCGCATCAACGAGGAGCTGCGCGGTTCGAAGCCGTCCGGCTGAGCGCGACGCCCGGTCGCGAAAAGCCCCGCCCGAACTCGGGCGGGGCTTTTCTGTTCCCGTGGTAACGGAGGGCCGCAGGCTTCCACGGGTTCGGGGTCAGCGTCGCGGGCGGCGCCGTCCGCGCGGGGCCTGGTCGCGGCGCCGCTCCTGGGGGGCGGCGGAGCGCACCGTGACCGGCACGCCCGAGGGCTCGCGGGCCCCGGTCACCTCGGCCAGCTCCGCGGCACCGATGTTCCCGCCCTGGGTGCTCAGTCCGATCCGGGCGCGGCTCATGAGCCGGGTCATCTCGCGGCGCTGGGCAGGCATGACGAGGGTGACGACGTTGCCGGACTCGCCGGCGCGGGCGGTGCGCCCGCCCCGGTGCAGGTAGTCCTTGTGGTCGGTGGGCGGGTCGATGTTGACCACCAGGTCCAGCCCGTCGACGTGGATGCCGCGGGCGGCCACGTTGGTCGCGATCAGCGCGGTGACGTCGCCGCGCTTGAACTGGTCCAGGGTGCGGGTGCGCTGGGGCTGGCTGCGCCCGCCGTGCAGGGGCGCGGCCAGCACCCCGCTGGCCAGCAGGTGCTCGGCCATGCGGTCCACGGCGCGCTTGGTGTCCAGGAACATGATCACCCGGCCCTCGCGGGCGGCGATCCTGGTCGCGACGGCCTTCTTCTCCGCGGGGGAGACGTGCACGACGTGGTGCTCCATGGTGGAGACGGCGCCCTCGGACAGGTCGACCGAGTGCACGACCGGGTCGTTGAGGAAGCGGCGCACCAGGGTGTCGACGTTGCGGTCCAGGGTGGCGGAGAACAGCATGCGCCGCCCGCCCGCGGGGACCTCTTGGAGGATGGCGGTGACCTGCGGCATGAAGCCCATGTCGGTCATCTGGTCGGCCTCGTCCAGGACGGCGGACTCCACCCGGTCCAGGACGCAGTCGCCGCGTTCCATCAGGTCGCGCAGGCGTCCGGGGGTGGCCACGACCAGGTGGACGCCCTGGCGCAGGGAGCGGGCCTGGCGGTGGATGGGCATGCCGCCCACGACGGTGGCGGTGCGCACCCCCACCGAGCGGGCGTAGGGCTCCAGGGAGTCGGCGACCTGCTGGGCCAGTTCCCGGGTGGGGGCCAGGACCACGGCCAGGGGGCGGCGGGGTTCGGCGGTGCGTCCGTCCATGCCGGCGAGCAGGGCCAGGCCGAAGGCGAGGGTCTTGCCGGAGCCGGTGCGGCTGCGGCCCAGGACGTCGCGTCCGGCCAGGGAGTTGGGCAGGGTGGCCGCCTGGATCTCGGACGGCGTGGTCAGGCCCTGGCGGGCCAGGGTCCGCTTGAGCGCCTCGGGCATGTCCAGCGCGGCGAAGGACTCCGCGGCGGGCAGGGCCGGGGTGACGGTGACGGGGAGCGCGAACTCGCCGGAGGGGCCGCCGCTGCGCGGACGCGAGGGCGTGCGGGGACGC
>NZ_FQZK01000020.1 GCF_900141985.1 Nocardiopsis flavescens
GGGGCTTGCCCTCGTGGTTCAGGTCGGCGATGCGGATGCGCTCGGTCTCGTCGAGGTAACGCGAGGGGCCGGTGGGCGGCACCGCCCCGGTCAGGGGTGGTGCCGCCCTTCGACGGCCGGGCTCGGCGCTGCGGCCGTTGCGCCAGCGTCTGCCGGTCTTGGGGTTGATGCCCACGATCCGGCAGGCTTCGTCGTTGCTCAGGCCTTGCTGCATGAGTTGTGAGTATGCCGCTCGCTCAGCGGTCAGCCTCTTGCGGCCATGGATGATCGGGCTGTCCGGGATCTGGAAGTCCATCGCATTCCCTGAGGTGGGGTGTTGCGACAACCACTAGAACCCAAGCTCCACCGCGCGGGCCCCTTCGTGCGCCCCTCACCGAGGGGCCGGGATCACCAGCCCTGCTGCTGGCCGTACCCCGGGTACTGCTGCCCGTAGCCGGGCTGCTGGCCGTACCCCGGCTGCTGCCCGTAGCCCGGGTACTGCTGCTGGTCGTACCCCGGGTACTGCTGCTGCTGTCCGTAACCCGGCTGCTGGCCGTAACCGGCGTACGGGTCCTGCTGCTGGTGGGCGCCGGTCGGGTGCGGGTAGGCCTGCTGCTGGCCGGACGGCTCCGGCTGCTGCGCCTCCTGCTTCTCCGCCCCGCCCTTCCCGGCGTCCGCGTCCGGCCGGAAGATGAACATGCGGGTCGGCTTGTCCTTCTCGCCGTCCTCACCCGGGGTGATGAGGTCCAGCCGCCAGCCGGCCTCCTCGATCCCCTCCAGGATGCGGGTCAGGCCCGGGCGCAGCTTGCTGGAGGGCTCGTCGTAGGCGTTGATCTCCAGCTGGATGATGAACATCCGGCGCTTCTGCTGCGCCGCGACCTTGGCGTGCTCGACGACCGTGCTGTCCCTCACGACCTGTGTGACGCTCATGAATAACCGTGCCCATCTGCTCTGTTGGAGCCGTCAGTACCCGTCGCGGGCTGCTACCCGGTCATCCGCGTCCGACCATGGCGGGACTCCGCCGGGTTCCGTCACCATCATGATGCCTTCTATGGGGCCATCTGGCCACAGAAGTGCCGGGGCCGCCGCTGGGAGCGGCGGTGCCCGGCCCTCACCCGGCGGCGGCGCGGACGGCCTCGACGACGGGCGTCTCACCGTTCAGAAGGGTGAGAACCCTCCCGACGGTCCCTGGTTCGTCCAGGAGCGCCACGATCACGGCGGCCACGTCCTCCCGGGTCACCGAGTCGAGTTCGGAGTCCTCCTCCAGGGCCACCCGGCCGGTGCCCGGCTCGTCGGTGAGGCGCCCCGGGCGCAGGATGGTCCAGTCCAGCTCCAGAGAGCGCTCGCGCAGGTCGGCGTCGGCGGCGCGCTTGGCCTCCACGTAGGCGGCCCACACCTCCTCGCTGTCGGGCGGGAGCGGGTTGTCCACGCCGATCGCGGAGACCTGGACCAGGCGGCGCACCCCGGCCAGCGAGGCGGCGTCGGCGGTCAGCACCGCGGCCTTGTGGTCGACGGTCCGCTTGCGGGCGGCGCCGCTGCCCGGGCCGGCGCCCGCGGCGAACACCACGGCGTCGGCGTTCATGACCTTCTCCGCCAGCTCGGTGACGGTGGCCTGCTCCAGGTCGATGACGACGGGCTCGGCGCCCGCGTCGACGACGTCCTGCGAGTGGTCGGGGTTGCGGATGAGGGAGACGGGCTCGTCCCCGCGCGCGGCCAGCAGCCCGGCCAGCCGCAGCGCGATCTTCCCGTGTCCTCCGGCGATGACGATACGCATACCGGCACCCTAAACCCGGACCCCCGTGCCGGGGCGGCGGCGCCGGGCCGCGATGCCCCACATCCGGCCCGGGAATACCCGCGCCCCGGCCCCCGTCGGCGCGCCCGCGGCGCGCCCCTCCGGGCGGTCGCGCCCGACCCTGGGGACCACCCGCGTGCGGGGGCGCGTCGGCGGGACCTTCTCCGTCCGCGCCCCGGAGTCCCGGCCGCACAGGCCCCGGTCCGCCCGGGTCCCGGACCGGCTTGCGTGCGTCGGCGTTCCTCCCCGCGGGGCCGCCCCGGGCGCGGGACGGCGACGGCCCGCCCCCGCCTCGGCGGGAACGGGCCCTCGCGCGGTCCCGCTACTCCACGGTCCAGGTGTCCCCGCCCGCGAGCAGGGCCGACAGCTCCCCGTCGCCGCGCTCGGCGCGCGCGTCGGTGACCTGCTCGTTGACCAGCTCGTCGTACACGGGGCGGCGCACGTCCCGGAACACCCCGATCGGCACGTGCTCGAACGCCGGGCGGTCCAGCCGCGACAGCGCGAACGCGTACCCCGGGTCCTCCCGGTGCGCGTCGTGGCGGACCAGCCGCTCCTCACCCGCCGAGGCCGTGTCCACCACCTCCAGCGCGCCGTACTCCCCGGCGACCACGCCCCGGTCCCCGCCCAGGCGCAGCGGCTCGCCGTGCTCCAGCCGCAGCAGCCGGGCGTCCCGGGCCGACGGGTCCTTCAGCGGCTCGAACGCGTCGTCGTTGAAGATCGGGCAGTTCTGGTACACCTCCACGAACGACGCGCCCGGGTGCTCGGCCGCCGCCCGCAGCACCGACGTCAGGTGCTTGCGGTCGGAGTCGACCGACCGCGCCACGAACGTCGCCTCCGCGCCCAGCGCCAGCGACACCGGGTTGAACGGGTGGTCCAGCGACCCCGCCGGCGACGACTTGGTGATCTTGCCGGCCTCCGACGTCGGCGAGTACTGCCCCTTGGTCAGCCCGTAGATCCGGTTGTTGAACAGCAGCACGTTGATGTTGACGTTGCGGCGCAGCGCGTGGATCAGGTGGTTGCCGCCGATCGACAGCCCGTCGCCGTCACCGGTGACCACCCACACCGACAGGTCCGGCCGGCTCGTGGCCAGCCCGGTCGCGACCGCCGGGGCGCGGCCGTGGATCGAGTGCACCCCGTAGGTGCTCAGGTAGTACGGGAACCGGGAGGAGCAGCCGATCCCCGACACGATCACGATGTTCTCGCGCGGCACCCCCAGCTGGGGCAGGAACGACTGGAACGCGGCCAGGACCGCGTAGTCGCCGCACCCGGGGCACCAGCGCACCTCCTGGTCGGACTTGAAGTCCTTCATCTTGTAGGCGGTGTCGGTTTTGGGCACCAGCCGCAGCCCCGCGAACCCCTCGCCGCCCCCGTGCGTGTGCTCAGTCACGGTCGATCACCTCCTGAAGTGCCCCCGCCAGCTCCTCCGCGGTGAACGGCAGGCCGCGGACCTTGTTGTAACCGATGACGTCGACCAGGTACCGGCCGCGCAGCAGCAGCGCCAGCTGGCCCAGGTTGATCTCCGGGACCACCACCCGGTCGTAGCGGGCCAGCACCTCGCCCAGGTTCGCCGGGAACGGGTTGAGGTGGCGCAGGTGCGCCTGCGCCACCCGGCGCCCGGTCCGGCGCACGCGGCGCACCGCCGCCGTGATCGACCCGTACGTGCCGCCCCAGCCCAGCACCAGCACCCCGGCCCCGCCGTCCGGGTCGTCCGCCTCCAGCGGCGGGATGTCCCGGGCGACGGCGTCCACCTTGGCCTGGCGGGTGCGCACCATCAGGTCGTGGTTGGCGGGGGTGTAGGAGATGTCGCCGGTCGCGGCGTGCTTCTCGATGCCGCCGATCCGGTGCTCCAGCCCCGCGGTGCCCGGCACCGCCCACGGCCGGGCCAGCGTCTCCTCGTCGCGCAGGTACGGCAGGAAGGCGCCGTCGGGGCCGTTGGGCTCCGTCGCGAACCCGGGGTCGATGACCGGGAGGTCGGCCACCTCCGGCAGCCGCCACGGCTCCGAGCCGTTGGCCAGGTACCCGTCGGAGAGCATGATCACCGGGGTCCGGTGGGTGACGGCGATCCGCACCGCCTCCAGCGCCACCGCGAAGCAGTCGGCGGGGGAGGACGGCGCCACCACCGGCACCGGGGACTCGCCGTTGCGCCCGAACAGCGCCATCAGCAGGTCGGTCTGCTCCGTCTTGGTGGGCATGCCGGTGCTCGGACCGGCCCGCTGCACGTCCACGATGACCAGCGGCAGCTCGGTCATCACCGCCAGCCCCACCGTCTCCTGCTTGAGGACCATGCCCGGGCCGGAGGTCGTGGTCACCCCCAGGGAGCCGCCGAACGCCGCCCCCAGGGCCGCGCCCACGCCGGCGATCTCGTCCTCGGCCTGGAACGTGCGCACCCCGAACTCCTTGTGCCGGGACAGCTCGTGCAGGATGTCCGAGGCCGGGGTGATCGGGTACGAGCCCAGGAACAGCGGCAGCCCCGACCGCTGCGAGCCGGCGATGAGCCCGTAGGCGGTGGCCAGGTTCCCGGTGATGTTGCGGTAGGTGCCCGCGGGCAGCCGGGCCGGCTTGACCTCGTAGGAGACCGCGAAGTCCTCGGTGGTCTCGCCGAAGTTCCAGCCCGCCTGGAACGCCGCGAGGTTGGCCTCCAGGATGTCCGGCTTGGCGGCGAACTTGGACTTGAGGAAGGCCGTGGTGCCCTCCGTCGGCCGGTTGTACATCCACGACAGCAGGCCCAGCGCGAACATGTTCTTGGCGCGCTCGGCGTCCTTCTTGGAGATGTCCAGGTGCGCCAGGGCCCCCACCGTCATGGAGGTCAGCGGCACCGCGCTCACCTTGAACCCCTCCAGGGTCCCGTCGGTGAGCGGGTCGGTGGCGAACCCCACCTTGGCCAGGGCGCGCTTGGTGAACTCGTCCGTGTTGGCGATCACCGTGGCGCCGCGCGGCAGGTCGCCCAGGTTCGCCTTCAGGGCGGCGGGGTTCATCGCCACCAGCACGTCCGGGGCGTCGCCCGGCGTCATGATGTCGTGGTCCGCGAAGTGCAGCTGGAAGCTGGAGACACCGGGAAGGGTCCCGGCGGGCGCGCGGATCTCCGCGGGGAAGTTCGGCAGGGTCGACAGGTCGTTGCCGAACGACGCGGTCTCCTGGGTGAAGCGGTCACCGGTCAGCTGCATCCCGTCGCCGGAGTCCCCGGCGAAGCGGATGACGACGCGGTCGAGCTGTTCGATCTGTTTGGACACTGAGATCGACGACCTCCTCGGCCGCCGGTCGTTGGGGCGGCGGCGCTCGTGAGTGTCAGCCCTCCGGCCGGGGCGCACCGCTGCGGGGCGGCCCCCCGGTCCTGTGAGAGCGCGGACGGAGAGTGCGGCCCCCGGGCCCATCGGGTGCGCCAACCCTTGTGGACACGGTGAGGCATCGGTGCGCGGGGACACGGAGCGGTGTCCGCGGCCTCGCGCGCGGAGTGATCAGGGCCACGTTCGCACTATAGGTCGTCCGGGCCGCGCGCACCGAAGGCGGGTGGCGATTGTCACACCCGCGCCCGGAGGCCGACCGGGGCGGGCGCCGCGTCCGAGGTCCGGCGCCCGCCCCCGTCCGAGGGAGGAAGACGGGTGCCGGGGGGCCGGGCCGGGAACGCGGGACCCCGATCCACACGTTCATCACCATGTACACATACAGGGACGAGAGAGCGGGGAGGTGACGGCGTGCACGTCGGTGCGGCTCGCGCGGTCGGTCTGTTCACCGGCGTCGCGGTGGTCATCCTCCTCGCCGGCTGGCTGTGCGCGGCCGGCAAGGGGTTCCAGTTCGCCGTCACGCTCGTGGTGGCCGCCGCGATCCTGGTGCACCTGTTCGGGGACTCGCTGGCGCTGCGCGCCATGCGGGCGCGGCCGGTGGGGGAGATCGAGCGGCCCGACCTGTACCGGACGGTCCGCGAGCAGGCCACGGCCGCCCGCCAGCCCATGCCGCGCCTGTACCTGTCGCCGATCCGCTCGCCCAACGCGTTCGCGACCGGCACCGGCCGCCGGGCGGCGCTGTGCTGCACGACGGGGCTGCTGGAGACGCTCGACGAGCGGGAGCTGCGCGCCGTCATCGCCCACGAGCTGGCCCACATCAAGGCGGCGGACACGCTGGCCGGGTCGGTGACCGTCACCCTCACGGGGCTCATCACGGCGCTGAGCGCGATCGCGCTCCTGGTGCCGCTGGGCGACTCGGAGGAGACGGACGTGCCCGAGCTGCTGGGCGGGCTGCTGGTGGTGCTGCTGGCCCCGGTCGCCTTCCTGGTGGTGCGCGCCGGGGCGGGCCGGCACAGCGAGTTCCGGGCCGACGAGCAGGCGGCGCGCACCACGGGGGACCCGGAGGCGCTGGCCGCGGCCCTGCTCAAGCTGGAGGCCGGCATGCGCGAGCACCCGCTGCCCCGGCAGCGGACGCTGCTGCCGGCGGCGCACCTGATGACCACCAACCCGTTCCCGACGGGGGCCTGGCGGCTGTTCGCCGCCCACCCGCCCACCGGGGAGCGGGTGCGGCGGCTGCGCGAACTCCGCAGGGGCTGGGAACTCGGCTGACGCCCGCCGCGGGAGGCCGGGACCGGCCCCCCGCGGGGCGTCAGCCCCGCGCGGCGGGGACCGCCCGTCCGCGCGCACGCCGCCCCGGCAGAGCACGACGGCCGCTCCGGAGAGCGGCCGTTCGGTGCGTTCGGTCGGGAGCGGTGTCCGCTACCGGTAGTTCACGAACTGGAGCGCCAGGTCGAAGTCCTTCTCCTTGATGAGGTTCTGGACGTTCTGGAGGTCGTCCTTCTTCTTGGAGCTGACGCGCAGCTCGTCGCCCTGGATCTGCGCCTTGACGCCCTTGGGGCCCTCGTCGCGGATCAGCTTGGAGATCTTCTTGGCGTCCTCGGAGGTGATCCCCTCCTTGAGGGCGATCGGGAGGCGGTACTCCTTGCCGGAGATCTTGGGCTCGTCGGCGGGGTCGAGGATCTTCAGGGACAGCTTGCGCTTGATCAGCTTCTCCTTGAACACCTCCAGGGCGGCGGTGGCGCGCTCCTCGGAGGTGCTGCGGATCTCGATGCCGTCCTCGCCCTGCCAGGAGATGGTGGTCCCGGTGCCCTTGAAGTCGAACCGCTGGGAGAGCTCCTTGCCCGCCTGGTTCAGGGCGTTGTCGACCTCCTGGCGGTCGAGTTTGGACACGACGTCGAAGCTGGATTCGGCGGCCACGTTCTCACACCCCGTTGCTGGGTCTTCTATGGTCCGCGGGCGCCCAGGGGACGCCCGCGCGGTCGGATCGGAGCCCGGCCTGAGGCGGCGCGGGCACGGTCCCAGAGCTTAGTGGGGGCGTGGTTCCCGGTGGTCGAAGGGCCGACCCCGACGCGTCGGCGAAACCGATTTCAGGTTCGGGGCGAACATCCGCTATTCTCGTTCATGCGACGCGCGGAACCGCGACGTCGCAGCCCAGGCAGGTTGCCCGAGCGGCCAATGGGAGCGGACTGTAAATCCGTCGGCTTAGCCTTCGAAGGTTCGAATCCTTCACCTGCCACCCTGGGAACGAGGCCCCGACACCGTCAGGTGTCGGGGCCTCGTCGCGTTCACGGGTCCCCGCCTCTTCCCTCCCCGCCCTCCGCGCGCCCTCCCCGCCCCGCCCTCCGCGCCTCCGCGCGCCGTTGAGAGCCGGGTCACACCGCGGCCCCCGGTGCGGAGACGAACCGGGAGTAACGGACCGATTTCACAGAGTGAACGGGATTCGGTCGGTCGCGAGTCCATAGCGTGCCGGACACGAAGGCGTAACGCGCCCGCTCCGGTGTGTCGGAAAAGCAAGGAAAAAAAGGATTCATCGGGCCGACAAAAAGAATGCTCCGGGCAAACTGGACAATCCAATTCCGGGGGTTTCGGCGTTGACAAAAAACCGGGGCCCGATGATGATTGCCTTAGTCCACCGCGACACAGGTGCAAGAAGCGCCTGCGTCTTTTTCTGTCCACACCTCGACGATTTCCGGGGGAAGAACATGATCAAGAAGATGGCCGCTGCTGGCCTGGTCGCCGGTGCCGCGATGGGCGCGCTCCTCTTCGGAGCCCCCGCGCACGCCTCGCACGGTGGTGACCAGCAGTTCAACCAGAACCTCCAGCTGGTGCCGGTTCAGTCCTGCAACCTGACCGGCAGCGTCGGCCTGGTCGCCGTCACCGTGCCCATCCTGTCGCCGCAGACCACGGGCGACTGCGTGAACGGCCCCATCGGCACCAACATCAGCTAGTTCCGGCAATTAGCTCCGACCTTAGCTCACATCTTTTCGAAAGGTAATTCAATGCTGCGTAAGCTCGGCGTTGCCGGTCTCATCGCGGGCGCTGCCCTCAGCGCCGTTATCGCCGCCTCCCCGGCCTCGGCCTCGGGTTCCCACGGTGGCGACCAGCAGTACAACCAGAACCTGCAGGCCATTCCGGTGCAGCTGTGCAACACCAGCGCCGCCGTCGGCCTGGTCGGCGTCAACGTGCCGATCCTGTCGCCGCAGACCACCGGCGACTGCGTCAACGGCCCGATCAGCACCAACATCGACTAGGAGATCCCGAAATGCTGCGTAAGTTCGCCACCGCCACCGCCGTCGCCGGGATCGCCCTGGGCGCCGCGCTGTTCGCCGCCCCGGCCTCGGCCTCCGGTTCCCACGGCGGGGACCAGCAGTACAACCAGAACCTGCAGGCGGTTCCGGTCCAGCTGTGCAACACCGACCTGGCCGTCGGCCTGCTCGCCGGTGTGAACGTGCCGATCCTGTCGCCCGACACCACCGGCGACTGCGTCAACGGCCCGATCAGCACCAACATCGACTAGGAGGCACCGCCATGCTGCGCAAGCTCTCGATCGCGGGCGCGATCGCCGGCCTCGCGCTCGGTGCGGTCCTCGCCGCGTCCCCGGCCTCCGCCTCCCACGGCGGCGACCAGCAGTTCAACCAGAACCTGCAGCTCGTTCCGATCCAGCTCTGCAACACCGAGCTGGCGGTGGGTCTGGTCGGGGCCAACGTGCCGATCCTGTCGCCGCAGACCACGGGCGACTGCGTCAACGGTCCGGCGAGCACCAACATCAGCCAGGACGGCGACGCCGACCGTGAAGAAGACCGTGACCACGATGGTGGCAACGGCTACTAGTCACCACCCCGTGGTGACGGCGGGGCCCGAGCCCCGTTGACGTGAAAGAGCGTGACCAGAGGCCCCCCGGCGCGAGCCGGGGGGCCTCGTCGCAACCGGAGGAGGGGCAATGCGGGGCATCGGACCGTGGCTCGCCGCCGCGGCGGCCGCTGTGGCGGTCGCCGGGTGCGGGGACGGCGGGGCGCGGGAGTCCGGGGAGGGCGCCGCGCCGAGCGCCGCGCCGGGGGAGTCGGCGGCCCCGTCGCCGGACGGCGCGGACGCCGCGCAGGTGTACGTCCTCAACCGGTACGGGGACGAGAACGGGTTCGACGACCGTCGGCCCGTCGAGTACGTGGCCACCGAGTTCACGACCTTCTCCGGCATGGAGTGGGACGAGTGGTCGCCGGACCGGGCGCGGGGCGAGGGCGGACTCCTGGGCACCTGGTGCATGGAGCAGGAGTGCCAGAACGACCCCTACGAGGTGGAGGTCGAGCTGGCCGACCCGGTCGAGGTCGACGGCGTCCGCTACTTCACCGCCTACACGATCACCGGGTACGACGACGACATGACCGACGGCGTGCGCCGGGCCCTGGAGGACGCCGACGGCGGGAAGCTCGCCCGCCCGTCCGGAGAGTGACCGGGACCACTCGGGCCGGAGTCCCCGCGAGAATGATGCCAAAGTTCCTCAAACAGCCATAATCCCAGTTCAGAGATCGTGTCGCGGGGTGCCTAAGGGGGAGAACCCGACGTGCGCCGTCCCTGAGGTCTCTACCCTGCTGGAGTGTGGGACTCAACCAGTGGACGGATGACCGCGCGGACGACGCGCGCGGCGACGGCGAGAGGCCGGCGCCGCGCCACGGCCGCGCCGCGCTGCTGCGCCTGGCCGCGTGGTTCGAGGCGGCGGAGCCGGAGCGCGCCGACGCCCTGGCCGCCGCCGCCTATGCCCTGTACCCGGCCCGCCACCTGAAGGGGCGGGTCGACGAGAGCGTCGCGGCCACCACGGGGTGGTGGCAGGCCGAACCCGACCGCAGCACCGTCACCGAGCGCCCCGGGACCCGGCCGCCCGAACCGGTCCGCGACCACCGGGCGCAGCAGGCCCGGCTGCGCGACGCCGCCGAGTCCTCCGCCCACTGGCGGCGCACCGGCGCGGCCCAGGTCCGCGCCCTGCTGGCCCGGCCCACGGGGACGCGCGCCCACCTGGACCTGTCCGGCGCGGGCATGGAGGTGCTCATGGAGCTCCTCACCGCCGCGCTGGGCTCGGGCAACGCGGGCCGCGGTCCCACCTCGGCGGGCGACCTGGAGTTCGCCCTGCGGCTGCACGTGGTCTCCGCGCCGGGGGCGGAGGTGGTGATCCAGGGCGAGGGCGGCGAGCTGACCCTCGAAGGCCTGCGCCTGTGCGTCACCCCCTACGAGCAGCACGAGATCCCCCCGGAGGTCCTCGACCCCCTGGCGCCCCGCGCGGCGCCGCCGGCCTCGCTGCTGTCCGCGCCCCGCGGGCCCGCGCCGGCCCCGTCCGCGCCGGCCCCGGCCGGCGACGGCGCGCCCCCGTCCGACGACGACGCCCCGACGCCCCCGCAGGGCGTCCCGGCCGTGCCGCCCGCGCCCGCGGCCGGCTCCCCGCACCACTCCGGCGCCTTCTCCGCCGCCGCCTTCCTCGCGGCCGGCGGCCGGTCGGCCCGCCCCGGGGCCCCGGCGCCCGCCGCACCGGCCGCCCCGGCGCCCCCCGGGCCGGGGGACGCCGGCACCGGGACGCCGCCCGCGGGGACCGCCCCGGACCCGCCGGCCGAGGCCGACGGTGACGGCGGCGACGGCGCGGACGACCGGAACACGGGACCGATCGACCTCGGCCGGGAACGGCCGTGGACCCGGACATGGGGGTGAGGGAGACGGACATCCACAGCGAGGACACCGCGCTCATCGGCGAACGGCAGGCCGCGGCGCGCGCCCTCATGGCCCACCCCCTGCTCGCCGAGCGCACCCACCCCGCGGAGTTCTCTCTCGTCCGCTCGCACGCCGAATGGCTCACCCAGCGCTTCCACCGCGTCCTGGGCTACCGCCTGAGCGTCGCCGACGACCACGCCCGGCTCGTCAAGCGCGGCCCCGGGGCGCCCGCGCCGCTGACACGGCCCACCGGCGCGCCCTTCACCCCGCGCACCCACACCTACCTCGCCCTGGTCCTGGCGGTGCTGGTCGAGGACACCGGCCCCCTGGGCATCCGCGACCTGGCGCTGCGGGTCCGCGAGGCCGCCTACGAGGCCGGCATCGACGCCGACCCCGGCCGCGGCCTGGGCGAGCGCCGCGCCTACTGCGCGGCCCTGGAGTTCCTGGCCGGACTGGGCGCCCTCACCGAGGACGGCGGGCGCATCGCCGACCACCGCGCCGACGCCCTGGCCGACGCGCGGATCCACCCGCACACCCGCGTCGTCCGCTCGGTCGCCGCGCACCCGCCCCGGGCCGCCGACGACCCCGACTCCTTCCTCGCCGCGGCCGCGGTGGCCGACCCCGACGGCGACAACCCGGGCGAGCTCGCCCTGCGCCGCCTGCTGGCCGAGACCGCCGTCGTCCACCGCGAGGACCTCTCCGACCGCCAGCGCGACCGGCTCGCCGCCCACCAGTGGCGGGCCGCCGCGGCCCTGTCCAACCTGCTGGGCTGCGACGTGGAGGTCCGCGCCGAGGGCGTCGCCCTGGTCATGCCCGACGAGGCCGACGGCTTCCCCTCCGACGGCCCCGTCGGCCAGGTGGCGCTGGCCCTGGTCCGCCACCTCGCCGGACGCCTGCACCCCGGCCGCCCGGCCACCTCCGTCCCGGTCCCGGACGGGGAGCTGGACGCCGCCCTGGAGGTGTTCTGCGGCACCGACGCCCCCGAGCGCGCGGAGTGGTCGCGCACCGCGGGCCCGGAGGTCCCCGACCCCGAACGGCTGCGCGCCCTGGTCCTGGACCTGCTGCTCGGCCTGGGCCTGCTCCGGGGCGGACCCGGCGCCCGAAGACTCACCGCGGCAGCCGCCCGCTATGGGGCGGAAACGGACGATCGCGTCCCCCTGATCCAGGACAATGACCATGACACCCGGACACAACCCTCCCCGCCGAGCGGTTCCGATGGGGGAGAGGACACCCCCGACCCCCGGAACGACCTCGATCGGGTGGCGTCCGTGCTGCAAGCGGTGGCGAACGAGAAGGTGAGCGCGACCAGTGGTGACCCAGGAGACGACGGCGACGGCTGACCCCGCCGCCACCCCCCGCTACCGGCTCGAACGCGCGGGCATCCGCAACGTCTGGCAGTACGACGACCACGTCCTCGACTTCGCCGAGGGCCGCCTCCTCCTGCGCGGCCGCAACGGCGCCGGCAAGTCCAAGGCGCTGGAGATGCTCCTGCCGTTCCTCCTGGACGGCGACACCCGCCGCCTGGACACCACCGGCACCAACCGCACCAGCCTGCGCTGGCTGATGTCCGACGACCCGCGCGGCGCCCGCGCGCCCGGCCCCGAGGACACCGGCCCCGACCTGCTCGGCGGCCCGCAGGAGCCCGCGGCGGACGAGGCCCCCCAGGACCCGGCGGAGGCCGCCGACGGCGCCCCGCCGATCCGCCTGGGCTACCTGTGGGTGGAGTTCACCACCGCCCGCGGCGACCGCGGCCTGGACGGCGCCGCCCGCGGGGCCTCCTCCGCCTCCGCCCTGCTGGCCGCCTCCGCCGACGCCTCCGGCCCCCCGGCGGACGGGGACCCCGAACCCCGCCACCTCACCCTGGGCGCCGCCGTCATGGCCGTCGGGGACGCCGACCCGCGCTGCGTGTTCTTCGTCACCGAGCGCCGCGTCGGCCGCGACCTCGACCTCGTCGTCGACGGCCGCCCCAAGCCGGTGGACCGCCTGCGCTCGGAGATCGGCGCCGAGAACTGCTACACCTCGGCCGTGCCCTACCGGGCCCGCGTGATGCGCGACCTGTTCGGCATCGACGACTCCGTGCGCTACCGCAACCTCATCCACCTCCTCTACCGTCTGCGCCGCCCCACCATCGGCGACCGCCTGGAGGCCGGCGAACTCGTCGGCGTCCTCTCCGAGGCCCTGCCCCCCATGGACGAGTCCGTCCTGGACGAGGTCGCCCGCAACATCTCCGACCTGGAACAGGCCCGCACCGACAAGGACGCCCTCTCCGCCGCCGGCGACGGCGTCGCCGCCTTCCTGGACGACTACCGCGCCTACCTCGTCGGCGCCCTGCGCACCCGGGTGGCCGAGGTCCGCGAGCAGCTGGACGCCTGCGCCCACCGCACCGCCGAGGCCGACCGGCTGCGCGCCGAACTCGACGAGCTGGTCACCGCGGAGAGCCGCGTCGCGGAGGAGCGCGACCAGGTCCGCCGCACCCGCGACACCGCCGCCGCCGACGGCGGCACCCTCGAAGGGGTCCGGGGGGCCGCCGGAGCCGCCACCGCGGGCGAGCGCCGCGCCCTGGACGCCGCCGTCGGCGCCTACATCCGCGCCGCCGAGGCCACCTGGGTCGCCGCCGAGCACGCCGAGCGCGTCGAGCGCGCCGCCGTCGGCCTGCTCGGCGAGGACACCGACGCCATCGGCCGCGCCCTGGACTCCCTGCGCCAGACGCACGCCGAGGCGGCCCGCGCCGCCGTCGCCTCCGGCCTGGAACCCGAACTCCTGGGCGCCGTCCCCGACCCCGGCGCCACCGTCCTCACCCCCCGCGAGAGCACCACCCGGGTCGACCTCCAGGGCCTGGAGCAGGCGGTCGAGCGCGAACCGGTCGACGGCATCGACCTCGACGCCCTGCGCGACCACCTGGGACGCCTGCACGACCACCTCAGCGACGCCGCCGACCGGGCCACCGAGCGCGCCGACCAGGCCGCCCGGCTGACCGGCCTCACCACCACCGAGGCCGCCGCCGACCGCCGCCTGGTCGCCCTCACCAGCGAGGCCGAGAGCGCCGACGCCGTCCTGGAGAACGCCCACACCCGCGAACAGGACGCCATCTCCGACCTGCGCGCGCGCAGCGCCGACTACGCCGACGGCGTCCGCGCCTGGGCCGCCCGGCTGCACGACTCCAGCCACGCCCACGCCCTGGGCGAGGCCGTCCACGAGCTGGAGGGCAGCGTCGAACTGCCCATCACCGACTCCCTGCGCGTCCTGGACGCCTCCGTCCCGGCCACCGTCTCCCGGCTGGCCCACGCCGCCGTCGACCCCCTGCTGGAGGAGCTGCGGGCCCGCCGCGACCTCGCCGTCGGCGAGGAGGGCCGCCTCTCCGACGAACTCGCCGAGCTCGCCGACCGCCGCGCCCGCGGCACCGACCACGCCCCCGACCGCCCGGCCTGGGCCACCTACCCGCGCCCGGAGGCCGACGGCGTCCCGCTCTACCTCGCCGTCGACTTCGCCGACGGCCTCTCCGCCCGCGACCAGGCCGGCCTGGAGGCCGCCCTGGAGGCCAGCGGCCTGCTCGCCGGGTGGATCCGCGCCGACGGCGGCCTCTACGACCCCGCCACCCGCGACCTGATGATCACCACGGCGCGCCCGGCCAAGGGCCGCACCCTCCTGGACGTCCTCGTCCCGGTGGCCGTCCCGGACCGGGGCGTGGGCCACGACTCGCTGCGCGCGCTGCTCTCCTCCATCGCCCTGCTCGCCGACTCCGGCGCCGTCCCGGGCACGGCGGAGGGCGGCGAGGCCAAGCACCGCCGCGACGACTCCGTCGCCACCGTCAGCGCCATGTCCGTCTCCGGCTCCTGGCGCCTGGGCGTCGCCTCCGGCGCCCACTTCAAGAGCGAGCCCGAGTACATCGGCGAGGCCGCCCGCAAGCGCGCCCGCGACCGCCAGTCCGCCAACACCGACCGCCGCATCGCCATCGCCGAGGCGCTGCTCGCCGAGGCCGGCGAGCGCCGCTGGGGCCTGGAGAACTCCTACGCCGAACTCCTGGAGGTCGCCCGCGACCTCCCCGACCCGGCCCCGCTGATCCGGGCCTGGGCCGCCCTGGACATCTCCCGCGCCGACACCGCCGCGGCCCGCCGCGCCCACGAGACCACCCGCGGCGCCGCCGACGCCGCCCGCACCGAACTCCTCGACGTCCGCGCCCGGCTGGGCGCGGCGGCCGACGGGCACGGCCTGTCCACGGTCCGCGCCGACCTCGACAGCTCCCTGCGCGCCCTGGACCACCTGCGCGTCCTCATCGCCTCCGAACTGCGCGAGCTGGAGGTCCTGGCCTGGTCCCTGGCCGACCACGAGCGCCACGTCGCGTCCTGGCGCTCGGCCCGCGCCGACCGCCTCCTGGCCGAGGACGTGCGCGCCGCCGCCATCGACGACATGATCACGGTGCGCCGCCAGATCGAACTGGGCGACCGGGCCAAGGGCGTGCCCGACGACCAGCTCGCCGCCGCCCGCGCCCAGGTCCGCGAGCGCGCCGAGGCCGCCGCCCGGCGCCTGCCCGAACTGGAGAGGTCCGCCCAGCGCGCCCGCGACGAGCGCGTCGGGGCCGAGGCCCGCCTGGACACCGCCACCGCCGAGCGCGCCGAGCAGGTCCGCCGCGCCCTGGCCGCGGGGGACCGCCTCACCGCTGCCCTGTCCGTGCCCGGCGAGGGCGACGACCCCGACCGCCCCGACGCCGTCCTGCTGGGCGCCGCGGGGCTGGCCGCCTGCGCCGCCGAGGGCTCCGCCCCGGCCGCCCTCATGCTCGCCCGCCCGGGCAGCGCCGCCGACCCCGCCGCCACGGCCCCGGACACCCGCCTGGGACTCCTGGGCGCGTGCGTCGCCGAGCTGGAGGAGGGCCTGGCCGCACAGGGCGAGGTCCCCGAGGTCGACGACAGCGCCATCCTGGGCAGCCGCGAGGAGCTGCACCGGCTGCTCACCTCGGTCGGCTGGGCGCAGACCCGCACCGAGCTCACCGAGCCGCGCGGCCTCAAGCGCCTCACCGTCCACGACGAGGACGGCTCCCACGACGTCACCGCCTACGCCGAGCGCATCGCCGCCTCGGCCACCGGCGCCTCCGAGGCCGTCGCCCTCGCCGAGGAGGAGGCGTTCGAACGCCACCTGCTGGGCGAGCTGGCCGCGCACCTGGCCCGCCAGATCGACGAGGCCCGCGCCCTCATCGAGACCATGAACGACGTCCTCAAGGACGTCACCACCTCCGCCGGCCTGGGCGTGCGCCTGGACTGGAGGCTGGCGCCGGACGCCGGCGCCGACATCGAGGCCGTCGTCCCGCTGCTGGCCACCCCGGCCCAGGAGCGCACCCGCGTCCAGACCACCCGCCTGCGCGACGCCCTGCGCCGCTGCATCGAGGCCATCCGCCGCCTGGACCCCACCGCCACCGGCGGCGCCCAGCTGCGGTCCGCGCTCGACTACCGCTCCTGGTTCACGTTCACGGTCTACGTGACCGACGCCACCGGGGACGAGCGCCGCCTGGGCCACCGCACCGCCCTCAGCCAGGGCGAGCAGCGCGTCGTCGCCTACCTGGTGCTGTTCGCCGCCGCCGCCGCGCACTTCGACGCCCTGGCCGCCCGGGCGCCCTGGGCGCCGCGCCTGATCCTCCTGGACGACGCCTTCGCCAAGGTCGACGAACCCACGCACGGCCGCCTGCTCGGCCTCCTCGTGGAACTCGACCTGGACTTCGTCCTGACCTCCGAACGCGTCTGGGGCTGCTTCGCGAGCGTGCCCAGCCTCAACATCTACGAATGCCTGCGCGATCCCAACGTGCCCGGCATCGCCACCCTCCACTTCACCTGGGACGGGAGCAGACGCCGCCTGGTCGGCGTGTAGTACGCCTCGGCCGCCCCGGGTCCGCCCGTCCCGCCACCCCTCCGGGCACGGGTCCCGACCTTTACGGGCGGTTCTCATGCGGGCTGTCCTAGTCTGCTGATGCAGGAACGACGACAGATGGGGTACGACAATGACCCGGGTGCCCGAGGGGATCGAGACCGGCGACCGCGCCGCCGCCGCGACCGGCGACGATCCCACCGCCGCGGTCCTCCTGGACGCACTGGCGCGCGCGGGGCTGCCCCGCGGGGTCCACTCCTGGGTCACCGCCGCGCTCTGGGGGGACGAGGCGCTGGAGGCCCGCGCCCAGGGGCGGGCGGTCCCCGACGCCCCGCCGCCGGCCCCGGCCCCGCAGGCGCCCGCCCGGGTCCGCCGCGCCTACCTCACCCGCATCCGGGTCCAGGGCTTCCGCGGCATCGGCCGCCCCGCCGAGCTGACCTTCCCCCCGGGGCCGGGCCTGACCGTCATCGTCGGCCGCAACGGTTCGGGCAAGTCCAGCTTCGCCGAGTCCGCCGAGGCCGCCCTCACCGGGCGCAACCCCCGCTGGGACGCCATGCCCACCGGCTGGCGCGACGGCTGGCGCAACCTGCACTACGACGAGAGCACCGAGGCGACCGTCGACATCCTCATCGCGGGCGACGACGCGCCCACCCGGATCAGCCGCCGCTGGACCGGGGAGAGCGTCCGCTCCGCGCGCGGCGAGATCGTCCGCCCGGACGGCACGACCGCCCCGCTGCGCACCCTCGACTGGGGCGAGGACCTGATCCGGTACCGCCCCTTCCTGTCCTACGACGAACTGGGCCGCACCGTCACCGGGCGGTCCGCGGAGCTGTACGACACCCTCACGGCCCTGCTGGGCCTCACCGGGCTGGCCGAGGCCGAGCGGCGCCTGGCGCGCTTCTGCGACTCCCTGGCCAAGCGCCGGGACCGCCCCTCCCGGGAGCTGCCCCGCCTGCTGGACGCGCTGCGCGCCTGCGACGACCCGCGCGCGGCGCGCGCCGCGGAGCTGCTCACCGGACCCGGCCTGGACCTGGAGGCGCTGCGCCGCCTGGCCGAGGACGACGGCCCCAGCGACGCCGCCCTGCACGTGGTGATGCGCCGCCTGCGCCGCCTGTCGGTGCCCGAGCGCGTGGTGATGGCCGACGTCGTCAACGAGCTGCGCGGCGCCTCCATGGAGCTGGCCATGGCGGCCGGGAACAAGGGCGACCACGCCTACGGGGTGGTCCGCCTGCTGGAGGAGGCGATCGAGCTCCACCAGCGGCACCCGGCCGAGACCACCTGCCCCACCTGCGACACCCCCGGGACCCTGGGCGCCGACTGGGTGCGCCGGGCCCAGGCCCGCCTGCGCGTCCTGCGCCAGCAGGCGGCCCCGGCCGCCGCCGCGCACGAGCGGGCCGAGGCCGCCCGGGACCAGGCCAGGTTCCTCCTGGCCCCGACGCCCTCCTGGCTGCCGCCCGACAGCGAGCTGGGGCTGGTGTGGGCGCTCTGGGAGTCGGGGGCGACCATCACCGACCTGGGCGAGCTGGCCGACCACGTCGAGACCGTGGGCAAGAGCCTGCGCGCCGCCGCGCTCAGCGCCCGCCGGGACGCCGCCGAGCGCCTGGAGGACCCCACCGGGGGCTGGGCGGAGGAGGCCGAGCGGCTGGCCTCCTGGATCGACGCCGCGGGGGACGCGCTGGGCGCCCGCGACACCCTGGCCGAGGCCGAGGCCGCGCTCACCTGGCTCGCGGAGCAGGCCCGCCTGCTCCGCGACGAGCGCCTGGGGCCGGTGGCGGGTCAGGCCGAGCAGGTCTGGTTCCGGCTCCGCCAGGAGCGCCACATCGACCTGCGGGGCATGCGCCTCATCGGGCGCGGGGCGCGCCGCCGCGTCGAGGTCGACGTGACCGTCGACGGGGTCGGCGACCAGACGAGCGCCCCGGGGCTGCTCAGCCAGGGGGAGTTCCAGGCCCTGGCGCTCTCCATCTGCCTGCCGCGCACCCTCGTCGACGGCAACCCGTTCGGGTTCCTGGTGCTGGACGACCCGGTCCAGGCGATGGACACCGAGACCGTGGAGGGCCTGTCCGCGGTCCTGGCGGAGGTGGGCCGCCACCGCCAGCTGGTGGTGTTCACGCACGACACCCGGCTGCCCGACGCGCTGCGCCGGCTGGGGCTGCCCGCCGCCATCCGCACCATCAACCGGGACGCCATGTCCAACGTCTGGGTCTCGGACGGCTCCGACCGCTACTGAGCGGGCGCCGGGCCCCGCGTCCGGGTCCTTTCCCCGGGGGTGGGCGCGTGCCCGTCCCGGACCCCCGCAACCCCTGTGCCGCAAGGGCTGCGGGCCCGTGCGCAGGGGGGTGCCGGGCCTGCCCCGGGGGCGCCCGCATCCGATTTGGCAGAGCACCCCCCAACCCATGTATAGTCATGACCAGCGCAAGGGGGAACGCCCCGAAGGGCCGGGCCGAGAGGCCGGGACCGACGGAGCGGGAACCGTGCAGCGCGCCCCTTTAGCTCAGTCGGCAGAGCGTCTCCATGGTAAGGAGAAGGTCTACGGTTCGATTCCGTAAAGGGGCTCCACCACTTGATGAGGTCCGGTCCACTCAGGTGGGTGGCCGGTGGATCTCCGCCGGCCGACCGGGACGGGTCCGATAGCATGGGCCCCGTCCCTCCGATCGGGGCGGAGTAGCTCAGTCGGTAGAGCAAGCGGCTCATAATCGCTGTGTCGTCGGTTCAAGTCCGGCCTCCGCTACCACCT
The DNA here is from genome assembly GCF_900141985.1 of Nocardiopsis flavescens. GTDB lineage: Bacteria > Actinomycetota > Actinomycetes > Streptosporangiales > Streptosporangiaceae > Nocardiopsis > Nocardiopsis flavescens. The sequence continues at coordinate 19,331 of NZ_FQZK01000020.1, forward strand.
CGCTGGCCCCTGGACACCGCACACTGTGCACCAGGGGTCGATGCGGGGGCTTCGCAGTGTTCACCCTCGGTGCACTGCACGACCAAGTCCGACTTCCACGAGAAAGGCACTCCGACGTGGCTGCCACAGACGTGAGGCCGAAGATCACCCTGGCCTGCCAGGAGTGCAATCACCGTAACTACATCACGCGCAAGAACCGTCGGAACACCCCCGACCGGCTCACGATCAAGAAGTTCTGCCCGAACTGCCGCAAGCACAACGAGCACCGCGAGACCCGCTAGGTCCGCGTGAGCCGTTGCGGTCGATCCAACCGCGCGTGAGGAGCACGGCTTCTCATAGACTTCGAGCCCGGTGAGCGAAACGCTCACCGGGCCGTTCGCGTCCCAGGGCACTTTTCAGGAGAGGCAGAGCGTGGCGATCAACCCCGACTACGTGGGCCGGGAGTACCGGGCCCCCGAGGCCTACGAGGTCACCCGCGTCAAGATCCGCGAGTTCGCGGAGGCCGTGGGAGACCCGTCCCCGGTGCACACCGACCCGGCCGCGGCCAAGGCCGCCGGGTACGCCGACGTGGTGGCCCCGCCCACCTTCCCCGTCATCCTCGGCATGGCGGGCTCCGCCCAGGCGATCGCCGACCCCGGCCTGGGCGTCGACTTCTCCCGGGTCGTCCACGGCGACGAGGGGTTCCACTACAGCCGCCCGGTGGTCGCGGGCGACGTCCTCGACACCGTCACCCGCATCACCGACGTCAAGGCGCTGGGCGGCAACGAGCTGCTCACCCTGGAGACCGTCGCCACCGACGCCTCCGGCGAGCACGTCGTCACGGCGGGCATGATGCTCGTCGTCCGCGGCGAGTAGTCCACCGCCCCCACGAACCGAGGAACGCGACCGTGAGCAAGCTGCGCCACACCGACGTCGAGGTCGGCACCGAGATCCCCGAACGGACCTTCACCGTCCGCCGCCTGGACCTGGTCCGCTACGCGGGGGCCTCGGGCGACTTCAACCCCATCCACTGGAACGAGCGCTTCGCCAAGTCCGTCGGCCTGCCCGACGTGATCGCGCACGGCATGTTCACCATGGCGCAGGCGGCCCGCCTCGTGACCGACTGGACCGGCGACCCCGGCGCCGTCGTCGACTACTCGGTGCGCTTCTCCGCGCCCGTGGTGGTCCCCGACGACGACGAGGGCGCCGAGATCGTCGTCGGCGGCACCGTCAAGAAGAAGCACGACGACGGCACGGTCACCGTGGCCCTCACCGCCCGCTCCGGCGGCGCCAAGGTCCTGGCCCGCTCCACCGCCGTCGTCCGCCTGGCCTGAGCCGCAGCAGCAGGAGGAACACCCCGTGTCCGCACACACCGAGCCGGCCGCCGTACGCCTCGCCGACCACACCACCCTCGGCCTGGGCGGCCCCGCCCGGTCCTACCTGGCGGCCGACACCACCGACGGCCTCGTCGCGGCGGTCGCCGCGGCCGACGCCGCCGGCGAGCCGGTCCTGGTCCTGGGCGGCGGCAGCAATCTGGTGGTCGCCGACACGGGGTTCCCCGGCACCGTGGTCCACGTCGCCTCCCGCGGCGTCTCCCTGGAGGAGACCGGGGAGACCGACCCCGCCTCCGGCGAACCCGTCGTGCTGCTGCGCGCGCAGGCCGGCGCGGAGTGGGACCCGCTGGTGGAGCGGGTCGTCGCCGAGGGCCTCAACGGCCTGGAGTTCCTCTCCGGCATCCCCGGCCGGGTCGGCTCCACCCCCATCCAGAACGTCGGAGCCTACGGCCAGGACGTCTCCCAGACCGTCCGCGAGGTGTTGGTGTACGACCGGCGCGGGGGCGGGCTCCGGGTGCTGTCGGCCGCCGAGTGCGGGTTCACCTACCGCGACAGCGTTTTCAAGGGCGACGACCGGTACGTGGTGTGCGAGGTCGTTTTCGCCCTGCACCGAGGCAAGCTCAGCCGTCCCGTCGCCTACGCCGAGGTCGCCCGCGCCCTGGGGGCCGAGGCGGGGGAGCGGGTCCCCATGGACCTCGCCCGCGAGGCCGTCCTGGGCCTGCGCCGCGGCAAGGGCATGGTCCTGGACCCCGACGACCCCGACACCCGCAGCGCCGGGTCCTTCTTCACCAACCCGGTCGTGTCCCCCGCGGAGTTCGCGGCGGTGCGCGAGCGCGCCGCCGCCCTGCTGGGCCCGGACACCCCGGTACCCGGCCACCCGGGCGCCGACGGCAGCGTCAAGCTGTCCGCGGCCTGGCTCATCGACCGCGCCGGGTTCGGCAAGGGCTACGGCTCCGGCCCGGCCCGGCTGTCCGGCAAGCACACCCTGGCCCTGACCAACCCGGGCGGGGCCACCACCGCGGACCTGCTCGACCTGGCCCGCGAGGTCCGGGCCGGGGTGGAGGCGGCGTTCGGGGTGCGCCTGGTCAACGAACCCGTCATGGTCGGCGTCTCCCTCTAGGCTCCGGACCGGTCCGCGGCCACGGACCGCTCCGGGCCCTAGCAGAGCCGGGCGGTCCCGCACAAGCGGTGAAGACCCCGGTGCGGACCGGGCGCCGTACTCAGGCGCCGGCGGCCGGACCCCCGGAGGATGGGGGCATGACGAACAGACAGCACGCGGTCTCCCTCGGCGCCCTCGGCCTCCTCGCCCTCGCCCTCACGGCCTGCGGGGCCGGCCCCGGCCCCACCGGGGCGTCCGAGCAGGACGGGGTCCCGCCCCTGAACGCCTCCACCGCGGGGGCCGGGGAGGAGGGGCTCCCGCCCCTGAACGCCGACGGCAGCGCGCCCAGCGAGGAGATGTCCCTGGAGGAGGCCGCGCCCTTCCTGGAGGCGCAGGGGTACGCGCCCGCCGGGGACGACCTCGGCGGCTACACCGTGGGCCACCTGCCCGACGATGTCGCGGGCACCCCCTACGACCAGGACTCCACGGCCCTGGCCCGGGCGCAGGACCAGGTCGTCCCCGACCTGCACGAGGTCGAGCGCTCGTGGCTCGCCGACACCGTCCAGGTGGACCACCTCGTGGACGACGACGGCCGGGTGATGTCCGAGCGCGAGGCCGTGGCCGTCTCCGACCTGTACGTGTCGGTGATGCGGCGCGACGACCTCACCGACATGGACGCCTACTACGAGGTCATGGGCGTCGACCTCGACGAGGAGTTCTCCGACGCGCCCGCCCGCGAACTCCCCGACGGCGACGGCCACTACAACGGCTCGACCGCGCTCTTCTCCCCGGAGCCCGGCGTGGTCGTCCGGGTCATGTACGTGGACGACGCCTACTGGGACGAGCTGTACGCCACCGACGACCTGACGGCCGAGGGCGACCCCGGGGAGGTCCTGCGGATCGTCGAGGGCATCACCCCCTCCTGAGCCCTGCGCGGTCGCGGCGGGCGCGACGCACCGGCCGCCGCGCCGGGCGCACCGCCGGGGGACGGTGCGCCGGGTTCCGGCCCGTGTCCTGCCGCCCCCCGGCGCCCGTGCCCGCCCCGCGGCGGCACGGGCGCCGCCGTGTGCGCGGCGCAAGGCCCGGCGGCGCGGAACCCGACGGGCGGGGCGGCGCCGAAGAAAAAGCGGACCCTTGTCGAATGGAAAAGTGAGGCGCGCCGAACACCGTTATTCGACCGGCCTCCGCGGCGAATTCGCCTGATCCATGAATTGCAAGTCCCCGCCATTCTGTCCTAAAGTCGAACACGTCGAGGGGGAGTAGTCCCCGATCGCGTGGTCGACACACTGGACCCCCTGTGGTCCCGGTCACGCGGGCCCGGCCGTGCCCAACTCCCACGGGAGGGGCGGACACCAGGGCGGACGAGACCTTCGACCCGGCCATCACCACGACCGGGTCGAAGGGGCGTATCCGCCTCCTTCCGCCCAGACCGCCACGGGGGAGAACACATATGACGGCATTTCTCACGGGACTCGGAATCAGCGCCCTGGCCGTTTTCGTCGCCGAAATGGGCGACAAGACCCAGCTGGTCGCGATGTCCCTGGCGACCCGCTACCGCGCCCTCACCGTCATCCTCGGCATCACCGCCGCCACCGCCGTCGTGCACATCGCGAGCGTGTTCATCGCCGAGGTGCTGGGCGCGTCCCTGCCCACCGACTGGATCACCCTCGTCGCGGGCATCGCGTTCCTGGTCTTCGGCGCCTGGACCCTGCGCGGCGACGAGATGAGCGCCAAGGACGAGGAGCGCGCCGCCTCCCGCCGCATCAAGTCCGCGTTCGTCACCGTCTTCACGGTGTTCTTCATCGCCGAACTCGGCGACAAGACCATGCTGACGACCATCGCCGTCGGTACGCAGCACGACTGGTTCCCGGTCTGGATCGGCTCCACGGCGGGCATGGTCGCCGCCGACGCCATCGCGATCGCCGTCGGCGCGGTCCTGGGCAAGAAGCTCCCGGAGAAGGCCATCCGGATCGGCGCCGCGGCCCTGTTCTTCGTCGCGGGCGCGGTCATGGTCGGACAGGGCGCCCTCATGCTCCTGGGCTAGGGGCCGCCCGGTCCCCGCGGCCCCGCGGGTCCGTCAGCCCCGCGGCCGCGCGGGCTCGGGGTCGGCGGCCAGCCAGGCGTCGACCCCAGACAGCAGCTCCTTCTTGAGCGAGTCCGGCGCCCCCGCCCCCCGGATCGACATCCGCGCCAGCTCGGCCAGCTCCGGATCGGTGAACCCGAACACCTCGCGGGCGATCCGGTACTGCTCCACCAGGCGCGGGCCGAACAGCAGCGGGTCGTCGGTCCCCAGGGCGATCGGCGCCCCGGCCTCGAACAGCCGGCGCAGCGGCACGTGCGCCAGCTCGTTGAACACCCCCAGGCCCACGTTGGAGGTCGGGCAGATCTCCAGCGTCACCTCCTGGGTGGCGATCCGCTCCACCAGGTACGGGTCCTCGATCGCCCGCACCCCGTGGCCCACCCGGTCGGCCTCCAGCTCGTCCAGGCACTCCCGGATGCTCAGCGGGCCCTGGAGCTCCCCGCCGTGCGGCGTCGACAGCAGCCCGGCCCGGCGGGCGATCCGGAACGCCGCCTCGAACTCCCGGGCCCGGCCGCGCCGCTCGTCGTTGTTGAGCCCGAACGACACCACGCCCCGGCCCGCGTACTGGCGCGCCAGCCGGGCCAGCGCCCGGGCGTCCAGCGGGTGCCGGGTGCGGTTGGCCGCGACCATGATCCCCACGCCCACCCCGGTGGCGCGCTCGGCCGCCCGGGCGGCGTCCAGCACCAGCTCCAGGGTGGCGGTCAGCCCGTCGAAGAGCGCCGCGTACCCGCTGGGGTCCACCTGGATCTCCAGCCAGCCGGACCCGGCCTCGCGCTCGTCCTCGGCCGCCTCGCGCAGCAGCCGGTACATGTCCTCGGGCTCGCGCAGCACCGACCGGGCGACGTCGTAGAGGCGCTGGAACCGGAACCAGCCGCGCTCGTCGGTGGCGCGCAGCTTGGGCGGCCACTCCGTCACCAGGGCCTGGGGCAGGTGCACGCCCCGCTCCCGGGCCAGCTCCACCAGCGTGGAGTGCCTCATCGACCCGGTGAAGTGGAGGTGCAGGTGGGCCTTGGGCAGCCGGTCCAGACGGCGGCCGGTGATGGGTGTCTCCACCGGGTCCTCCCGATCTCTCGTCATTGCCACCCCCGTGCCGGGCACGGGCGCCCCGGTCCGTCCGCCGTCCGCGGGGCCGGTCCTCCCCCGCTTTCCGGCGGAGGGTAGGGGAGAGGCCCCGCACCCGCCGTGCGGGGGAGAGGGGCCACGACCCAAGAGTGCCGCACCGGTGGCTCCGTTGGTGTCCGATCACCGTATTTCGATGGTGTGCGGGGCACAAACGGCGGGGGCCGCCCGGATCGCTCCGGACGGCCCCCGCCGTTCACGCCCCGCGGCCCTACACGGCCTCGGCCAGCAGCTTCTGGATACGGCTGACGCCCTCGGCCAGGTCCTCGTCGCCCAGCGCGTAGGACAGGCGCAGGTAGCCCGGGGTGCCGAAGGCCTCGCCCGGCACCACCGCGACCTCGGCCTCGTCCAGGATCAGCTCGGCCAGCTCGGCGGAGGTCTGCGGGGTGCGCCCGCGGATCTCCTTGCCCAGCACGCCCTTCACCGAGGGGTAGGCGTAGAACGCGCCCTGCGGCTCCGGGCAGAACACGCCGTCGATCTCGTTGAGCATCCGCACCATGGTCTTGCGGCGGCGGTCGAACGCCTTCCGCATCTCGTCCACGGCCGCCAGGTCGCCCGACACCGCCGCGATCGCGGCGGCCTGCGAGACGTTGGCGACGTTGGAGGTGGCGTGCGACTGGAGGTTGGAGGCGGCCTTGACGACGTCCGCGGGCCCGATGAGCCACCCCACGCGCCAGCCGGTCATCGCGTACGTCTTGGCGACGCCGTTGACGATGACGGTGCGGTCGGCGATCTCGGGGACCTCGACCGGCAGCGAGGAGAACTCGGCGTCCCCGTAGACCAGGTGCTCGTAGATCTCGTCGGTGAGGACCCACAGGCCCTTCTCGGCGGCCCACCGCCCGATGGCGCGCACCTGCTCGCGCGGGTACACGGCGCCGGTCGGGTTGGACGGGGAGACGAACAGCAGGACCTTGGTGCGCTCGGTGCGCGCGGCCTCCAGCTGCTCCACGTCCGCCAGGTAGCCGGTGGTCTCGTCGGTGACCACGTAGACCGGGACGCCGCCCGCGAGCTTGATGGACTCGGGGTAGGTGGTCCAGTACGGGGCGATGACGATGACCTCGTCCCCCGGGTCGAGCAGGGCGGCGAACGCCTCGTAGATCGCCTGCTTGCCGCCGTTGGTCACCAGGACCTGGGAGGGCTCCACCCGGTAGCCGGAGTCGCGGGCGGTCTTCTCCGCGATGGCCTTCTTCAGCTCGGGCAGACCGCCGGCCGGCGTGTAGCGGTGGTAGCGCGGCTCGCGGGCGGCGGCGACCGCGGCGTCCACGATGTAGTCCGGGGTCGGGAAGTCCGGTTCCCCCGCGCCGAAGCCGATGACGGGGCGGCCCTCCGCCTTCATGGCCTTGGCCTTGGCGTCCACGGCGAGGGTGGCGGACTCGGAGATGGCGCTGATGCGTGCAGAGACACGGGGTCGGTTGGTCATGCCTTCCATGGTGTCATGCGGCGCCCGGCCCGCGCCGGGTGGGAAGGCTCACCCGATCCGGACGAAGTGCCCGTTCGGGACGGGTCGGGGCCGAACGGGGCGCACCGCGCGGCGGACGGTGCGGTTTGGTCCGGCGCCGCACAGCCCCTAAACTCTGACGCGTCGGCCGGTCGTGGCCCAGGTGTTACGCACGGGCAGTGTGCGGACACGGCCCGGACCGGCTATGGTGGGACCGCGGTTCCCGCTTAGGGCAGTGGCTCAATTGGCAGAGCACCGGTCTCCAAAACCGGCGGTTGGGGGTTCGAGTCCCTCCTGCCCTGCACGACCGTTCGCGCGGCGTGGCGGCCTGACCGGCAGCCTCGCCGCGCGAACGGGTTTTCCTGCTATCTCGGGGACACCCCGCGGACCCTAAGGACCCCAGGTGACTCAGACTGACGCCGACGCCAAGCCCGACAAGGAGCCGAAGCGCCGTACCGGTCCGGTGACGTTCACCAAGCAGGTCGTCGGCGAGCTGCGCAAGGTGCGCTGGCCCACGCGCCGCGAGCTGGTCACCTACACCATCGTGGTCCTGGTCTTCGTGCTCATGATCCTGGGATACGTCTCGCTCCTCGACTGGGGCTTCGGCGAGGCCGTCACCTGGCTCTACGGCACCTTCGGCACCCCCGAGGGCCTCTAGGGGACCCGCCCCGTGCGGGCCCCGCACCTCACAGGCCGTGTTCCGCCCCGTGCGGGACGCGGCCTCGTCCGTGCGCGCTTGTCCCCGCGCCGCTCCGGGAGAGCTTAAGCTGACAGGACCGGGTCCCGAACCGGACGCCCGTGCGGCGGCCGGCCCCGGCGCAGCGCATCATGAGAACCGCTGGGCATCGAGAAGCGCTGGGCGGAACCCGGGAGGGGCCGCGCAGCGCACCCGACGAGAGAAAGAGCAGCAGCCGTGTCCGAGTCCCCACTGACCAATGACGACTTCCCCGAAGAGGAGCCGGGTCAGTCGTCGGCGGAAGCGACCGGCCTGGCGGACGAGCCGTCCGAGGAGGCCGCGCAGGTCGACTCCGGCGACGCCGAGCCCGCCGACGACGCCGAGGCCGACGGCGCCGGGTCGGCCGACGACGGGGACGCGGAGGACGCGGAGGAGGCCCCGCGCCCCGACCCCGTCGAGGAGTTCAAGAACGAGCTCTTCCTGCTCCCCGGCGACTGGTACGTCGTGCACACGTACGCCGGGTACGAGAAGCGGGTCAAGGCCAACGTCGAGAGCCGTACCCAGTCCCTCAACATGGAGGAGTACATCTTCCAGGTCGAGGTCCCCGAGCACCAGGTCACCGAGGTCAAGAGCGGCAAGCGCCAGCAGGTCACCGAGAAGGTCCTGCCCGGCTACGTGCTCGTCCGCATGGACCTCACCGACGAGTCCTGGTCGGCGATCCGCAACACCCCCGGCGTCACCGGGTTCGTCGGCCTGTCCAACAAGCCCGCCCCGCTGAGCCTCACCGAGGTGGCCAAGCTCCTGGCCCCCGAGCCGGAGGAGGCGCCGGAGCAGGCCCAGAAGACCAGGGCCGGCGGCGGTGTGGACATCCGCTCCGACGTCGCCTACGAGATCGGCGAGTCCGTCACGGTCATGGAGGGCCCGTTCGCGACCCTTCCCGCGACCGTGAGCGAGATCAACCCCGACACCCAGAAGCTCAAGGTGCTGGTGTCGATCTTCGGCCGCGAGACCCCGGTCGAGCTCTCGTTCAACCAGGTCGCCAAGATCTGATCCGGCGACCGCGCCCGGGTACTCGCCCGGGCGGCGTAGACTTGGTGGGTCCGCCTCGTGCGGACCCACTCGCGTGCCCGGCCTCCGGCGGGGCGCGCACCGGCCCGCCCGGTCCCGGCGGGCCGCCGCCCGGCGCCTTCACCGCGCGGGCGCCGTTCCTCCCACCGAGGTGGTTCCCCGGCCGTTCCCGGCCGCGCGGTGCCCCGGGAGGACAGGGACCGGTACACAACGCAGATCAGGCAAAGGACCCGATATGCCTCCGAAGAAGAAACTGGCCGCACTCGTCAAGGTGCAGCTGCCCGCCGGTCAGGCGACCCCGGCTCCGCCCGTCGGTACCGCTCTCGGTCCGCACGGCGTCAACATCATGGACTTCTGCAAGCAGTACAACGCTGCCACGGAGTCCCAGCGCGGCAACGTGATCCCGGTCGAGATCTCGATCTACGAGGACCGGTCCTTCACCTTCGTCACGAAGACGCCGCCGGCGCCGAAGCTGATCCTGAAGGCCGCGGGCCTGGACAAGGCCGCCACCGACCCGGGTCGCAGCACGGCCGGTTCCATCACCGCCGAGCAGGTCCGCGAGATCGCGCAGACCAAGCTGCCCGACCTCAACACCGACGACATCGACGCCGCCACCAAGATCGTCGCCGGCACCGCCCGCTCGATGGGCATCGAGGTCAAGTAGCCCCGTCACCCGGCCCTGCGCCGGGCGAGGGACGCTCGACAGTTCCAGAACCGAATCGTGGCAGGGCCTCGCGCTGGCCCACCGACCACACGTTCCCCATAAGGAGAACAGCGTGAAGCGCAGCAAGAACCACCGCAAAGCCAGCGAACTGGTGGACCGCGACAAGCAGTACGCCCCCTCCGAGGCCGTGAAGCTGGCCAAGGAGACCTCCTCCACCAAGTTCGACGCGACCGTCGAGGTCGCCCTGCGCCTGGGCGTCGACCCGCGCAAGGCCGACCAGATGGTCCGCGGCACCGTCAACCTGCCGCACGGCACCGGCAAGACCGCACGGGTCCTGGTCTTCGCGACCGGTGAGCGTGCCGAGCAGGCTGTGGCCGCGGGCGCCGACATCATCGGCGACGACGAGATGATCGAGAAGGTCGCCAAGGGCTTCATCGACTTCGACGCCGTCGTCGCCACCCCGGACCTCATGGGCAAGGTCGGTCGCCTCGGCCGCGTCCTGGGTCCGCGCGGCCTGATGCCGAACCCGAAGACGGGCACGGTCACCCCCGACGTGGCCAAGGCCGTCACCGACATCAAGGGCGGCAAGATCGAGTTCCGCGTGGACCGCCACGGGAACCTGCACTTCATCATCGGCAAGTCCTCCTTCAGCGAGCAGCAGCTCGTGGAGAACTTCCAGGCCGCCCTCGACGAGGTGACGCGTCTCAAGCCGTCCGCCGCCAAGGGGCGCTACATCAAGAAGGCCGTGGTCAGCACGACCATGGGCCCGAGCATCCCGCTCGACGTCTGACGGTCCTCCTGACGTGAACGGCCCCCGGCTCCTCTCGGAGCCGGGGGCCGCCGCCGTTCCCGGGCCCCGCGCCCCCGCGAGGGGAGCGGGGCCCGGGGGGCTACATGTCGCTGATCTCGTCCTCGGACGGGATCTCGAACGACGTGGTACCGATCTCGGAGAACTCCATCCCCATGTCGGTCTCGTCGTCGGCCAGCTCCAGGCGCATGGGGAAGCCGTCCTCGGCGATCCAGATGCCGACCTCCAGGGCGCCGGAGACGGAGCCGCCCGTGAAGTCCTCCACGACCGCCCTGGAGGCGGGGTCCATGGCCTCGACCTGCTCCTGGGTCAGGGTGCCCGAGACCACGGTGGTCGGGACGCCGCCGACCTCCTCGGTGCCGGTCTCCTCGATCCCCTCGACTCCGGAGAACGCCCCCACGAGGTCGGGGAACTCCGAGAGGTCGAACATCTCCTCCGGCGCCATGCCCTCGGCCCCGGCGGTGCCGCCGCGGACCCACGGGGTGTCGGCCTCCTGGAGGCCGTTGTGGTTGGAGATGAGGGTCTCGCCCCCGACCGGGGCGATGATGACGGTCGTGCCGAGCTCCTCGGCGGTCAGGTCCCCTCCGGTGCCGCCGAGCGCGGCCAGCTCCAGGAGCATCTCGCCGATCTCCGGCATGACCATGGTGGTCTTCGCGGCCTCGGGGTCGTCCATCACCTCGAAGGTGAAGTCGACGCTGAATTCGCCCAGGTCGGGGTCCTCGGAGGCCATCTGCACGTCGAGGGTGTAGTTGGTGGCGTCCGCGGTGTTCTCCCGCAGGGAGGCCAGCAGGCCGGGGAGGCCGCCCCCGCCGCCCTCCCCGCCGGCGGCGGGAGAGGCCTCCGCGGCGGGCTCGGGGGTCTCCTCCGCGCCGCAGGCGGCGAGGGACAGGGCCAGGAGCCCGGTGGCGAACAGGGTCGGGACACGGGTCTTCACGGTGCTGGTGTCGCTTTCTCTCGAAGGGGGATGAGCACCCGAGAACGGGGGGTGTGCTCGATGCCGACGATGCTCCCACGAGCAGTGGACATTCCGGGCACCTTGAACGCGCATCCCAGGCGGGCACCGCGTTCCGCGGCGTGCGCCCCGGGCTCCGAAGGCGGATGTTTCGAGCACCGGTCGACTCGGGTATGATGGTTTCTTGCCGAAGACCGCTGGTCGTCACCCGAACGGGTGACCTAAGGATCCATCCACGATGGGCGCCCGCGCAGGTGTCACAGAAGCTTTCCCGTACCGCTCCACCGCGCCCCCGGGCCCGGAGCAGGATACGCGGACGTGCCCCGTGCGCCTGGCGCTCGGGGCTTTTTCGTGCTGACGCTCATGAGTGCGGATCCTTGGGAGTCCACCGGCGGTCAATGTTGGAAGGAGTCCCATGGCGAGGCCGGACAAGGCAGCCGCGGTCACCGCGCTCTCGGAGGAGTTCCGGGAGTCCAGCGGTGCCGTGCTGACCGAATACCGGGGGCTCACTGTGGCTCAGCTCACCGAGCTGCGCCGTAGCCTCGGTCAGAACGCGCGTTTCTCCATCGTGAAGAACACGCTGACCAAGCTGGCGCTCAAGGAGGCCGGAGTCGAGGCGCAGATCGATGATCTGCTCGTCGGCCCGTCCGCCGTCGCCTTCGTCCGCGGTGACGTGGTCGAGGCCGCCAAGGGTCTGCGCGACTTCGCGAAGGCGAACTCGCCCCTGGTGATCAAGGGCGGCATCATCGACGGCAAGTCGATGAGCGCCGAGGACGTCACCAAGCTGGCCGATCTGGAGTCCCGAGAGGTCCTCCTCTCGAAGCTGGCCGGCGCGCTCAAGGCCAAGCAGGGCCAGGCCGCCGCCGTCTTCCAGGCGCTGCCCTCCAAGACTGTGCGTCTCGCGCAGGCCCTGGCGGACAAGCGCTCCGAGGAAGCCGCTTAAACCTTTTGAACCACGGCGGGTGCCGACGGCGCCCGGTCACCGGCTCGCACGTGCCGCCCCTCGGCGCGCGTGTTCGTAAAGAAAGAGAGATCGCACCATGGCGAAGCTCAGCAACGAGGACCTGCTTGCCGCGTTCGAGGAGATGACCCTCCTTGAGCTGTCCGAGTTCGTGAAGCTCTTCGAGGACAAGTTCGACGTCACCGCCGCCGCTCCGGCCGCCGTCGTGGCCGCGGCCCCCGGCAGCCCCGCCGCCGAGGTCGAGGAGCAGAGCGAGTTCGACGTCATCCTTGAGGGTGCCGGCGACAAGAAGATCCAGGTCATCAAGGAGGTCCGCGGCCTCACGAGCCTGGGCCTCAAGGAGGCCAAGGACCTCGTCGACAACGCCCCGAAGCCGCTGCTGGAGGGCGTCAACAAGGAGACCGCGGAGAAGGCCAAGGCCGCCCTTGAGGGCGCCGGCGCCTCCGTCACCCTCAAGTAGTCCCCAGCGGGCCGCACGCGGCCCGTCGACTGCGCCTGGGCGGCCGTCCTCCCCTTTCCGGGGGAGGGCGGCCGCCTTCGTGTTCCCGGGGGCCGCAGGGGCCCTGCGGGGACGTCTCCGGGCGCGTCCGGAGGGGCCGCCGCGCCGAGCACCTCCGTGCGACGCGGAACAGTCCGGGTCGTGTGCGAAGCTTGTTCGTGCTCGGGCCCGGGAGGCCGGATCCGGGCCGGGTCCCGCGGCCGCGCGCGGATGCGGATCGTCCCACGGACACGGTAATCTCCGGTGCCGGGAATCTTGAGAGGCCCTGGGGCAAGGGTTTACCCGGCCGCCCCGGGGGAATCCTTCCGGATGTCCGATGGCTCACAACCCCCCGGGAGCCAGGGCGAGCGCACATCCGCCGGGCGGGTCGGCCCCTCGCAGGGCTTGACGGATCGCCTTCCACGGGTGATCCTGCCGGTGTCGTGAGTGGCGCTGTGGACCATGAGTGGACAGCGGTGTGGTGTTCGGCTACACTGCTCTTTTGCGCTGCCCTTTGGTGATCCCTGTGCCGGTGACCGGCTGCCGACCAGCCCGTTTCGTCTGGACACGGTACCCGTTCCCGCTCGATGTGACCGTCTCAACCGCGTTGCGGCGGTCCTTCCCGTGACGGATCGTCTGGCGTGCGCGCTTCAACCGCCACAAGCCTTCGGAAGGACCCCTGTTGGCAGCCTCGCGCAACGCCTCCGCTAACGCCCTTGGTCCGCACCGCGTTTCCTTCGCCCGTATCCAGGAACCCCTCGAGGTTCCGAACCTGCTTGCCCTGCAGACCGAGTCGTTCGACTGGCTGCTGGGCAACGACAAGTGGAAGGCCCGGGTCGACACCGCCCGGAACGCTGGCCGCAAGGACGTTACGGAGCAGTCCGGTCTCGAAGAGATCTTCGAGGAGATCAGCCCGATCGAGGACTTCTCGGGCACGATGTCCCTGTCGTTCCGTGACCACCGCTTCGAGCCGCCCAAGAACACGGTCGACGAGTGCAAGGAGCGGGACGCCACCTACTCCGCTCCGATGTTCGTCACCGCGGAGTTCATCAACAACGACACCGGCGAGATCAAGAGCCAGACGGTCTTCATGGGCGACTTCCCGCTCATGACCGACAAGGGCACCTTCATCATCAACGGCACCGAGCGTGTCGTGGTGTCCCAGCTGGTCCGCTCCCCGGGCGTCTACTTCGACAGGTCCGTCGACAAGACCACGGACAAGGACCTGTTCGGCTGCAAGGTCATCCCGTCCCGCGGTGCCTGGCTGGAGTTCGAGGTCGACAAGCGCGACTTCGTCGGCGTCCGCATCGACCGCAAGCGCAAGCAGGGCGTCACCGTCCTGCTCAAGGCGCTGGGCTGGACCACCGACCAGATCCTGGAGCGCTTCGGCCAGTACGAGTCCATCCGCAACACGCTGGAGAAGGACCCGACCGCCGGCACCGACGACGCGCTGCTGGACATCTACCGCAAGCTGCGTCCGGGAGAGCCGCCCACGAAGGAGTCGGCCCAGGCGCTGCTGGAGAACCTCTACTTCAACCCCAAGCGCTACGACCTGGCCAAGGTCGGCCGCTACAAGATCAACAAGAAGCTCGGTCTGGAGACCGACTACACGCAGGGGACGCTGACCGAAGAGGACGTCGTCGCCACCATCGAGTACCTCGTGCGCCTGCACGCGGGCGAGAAGGAGCGGGAGACCGCGCTCGGCACCCTGCCGATCGAGGTCGACGACATCGACCACTTCGGCAACCGCCGCCTGCGCACCGTCGGCGAGCTCATCCAGAACCAGGTCCGCCTGGGCCTGGCCCGCATGGAGCGCGTCGTCCGCGAGCGGATGACCACCCAGGACGTCGAGGCGATCACGCCGCAGACCCTGATCAACATCCGCCCCGTCGTGGCCTCCATCAAGGAGTTCTTCGGCACCTCGCAGCTGTCCCAGTTCATGGACCAGACCAACCCGCTCGCGGGCCTGACCCACAAGCGCCGCCTCTCGGCGCTGGGCCCGGGCGGTCTGTCCCGTGAGCGCGCGGGCTTCGAGGTCCGCGACGTGCACCCCTCCCACTACGGCCGCATGTGCCCGATCGAGACCCCCGAGGGTCCCAACATCGGCCTCATCGGCTCGCTGGCCGCGTACGGGCGGGTCAACCCGTTCGGCTTCGTGGAGACCCCGTACCGCAAGGTCGTCGACGGCCGCATCACGGACCAGGTCGACTACCTCACCGCGGACGAGGAGGACCGGTACATCATCGCGCAGGCCAACACGCCGATGAACCCGGACGGCACCTTCGCCGAGGACCGCGTGCTCGTCCGCCGCAAGGGCGGGGAGTTCGAGCAGGTCGGCACCGACGAGGTCGACTACATGGACGTGTCGCCGCGCCAGATGGTGTCGGTCGCCACCGCCATGATCCCGTTCCTGGAGCACGACGACGCCAACCGCGCGCTCATGGGCTCCAACATGCAGCGCCAGGCCGTGCCGCTGCTGCGCGCCGAGTCCCCGTTCGTGGGCACCGGCATGGAGTACCGCGCCGCCACCGACGCCGGTGACGTCGTGCTCGCCGAGAAGGCCGGCCTGGTCGAGGACGTCACCGCCGACTACGTCACCATCATGGCCGACGACGGCACGCGCAAGACGTACCGCCTGCACAAGTTCCAGCGCTCCAACCAGGGCACCTGCTTCAACCAGCGGCCCATCGTCACCGAGGGCCAGCGGGTCGAGGAGCGCCAGGTCCTGGCCGACGGCCCGTCCACCGACCAGGGCGAGATGTCGCTGGGCAAGAACCTCCTCGTGGCCTACATGTCCTGGGAGGGCCACAACTACGAGGACGCGATCATCCTCTCCCAGCGCCTGGTGCAGGACGACGTCCTCTCCTCGATCCACATCGAGGAGCACGAGGTCGACGCCCGCGACACCAAGCTGGGCCCGGAGGAGATCACCCGCGAGATCCCCAACGTCAGCGAGGAGGTCCTGGCCGACCTCGACGACCGGGGCATCATCCGCATCGGCGCCGAGGTCGTCGACGGCGACATCCTCGTCGGCAAGGTCACGCCCAAGGGCGAGACCGAGCTGACCCCGGAGGAGCGCCTGCTGCGCGCCATCTTCGGCGAGAAGGCCCGCGAGGTCCGCGACACCTCCCTGAAGGTGCCGCACGGCGAGTCCGGCAAGGTCATCGGCGTCAAGGTGTTCAGCCGCGAGGAGGGCGACGAGCTCGCCCCCGGCGTGAACGAGATGGTCCGCGTCTACGTGGCCCAGAAGCGCAAGATCACCGACGGCGACAAGCTCGCCGGCCGCCACGGCAACAAGGGCGTCATCTCCAAGATCCTCCCGCAGGAGGACATGCCCTTCCTGGAGGACGGCACCCCCGTCGACATCATCCTCAACCCGCTGGGCGTTCCCGGCCGGATGAACGTCGGCCAGGTGCTGGAGGTCCACCTGGGCTGGCTGGCCAAGAACGGCTGGGTGGTCGAGGGCCTGGAGGACGACTGGCAGAAGGCGCTCGACGCCATCGGCGCCACCGACGTGCCGCCGAACTCCCGGGTCGCCACGCCGGTCTTCGACGGCCTGCACGGCGAGGAGCTCAGCGGCCTCATCACGTCGGTCCGCCCGAACAAGGACGGCAACCGCCTCATCAACGAGGACGGCAAGGCCCGCCTGTTCGACGGCCGCACCGGTGAGCCCTTCGCGGAGCCCATCTCCGTCGGCTACAAGTACATCCTGAAGCTCCACCACCTCGTGGACGACAAGATCCACGCGCGCTCCACCGGCCCGTACTCCATGATCACCCAGCAGCCGCTGGGCGGTAAGGCGCAGTTCGGCGGCCAGCGCTTCGGCGAGATGGAGGTGTGGGCGCTGGAGGCCTACGGCGCCGCCTACGCCCTCCAGGAACTGCTCACCATCAAGTCCGACGACGTGGTGGGCCGGGTCAAGGTCTACGAGGCCATCGTCAAGGGCGAGAACATCCCCGAGCCGGGCATCCCCGAGTCCTTCAAGGTGCTCATCAAGGAGATGCAGTCGCTCTGTCTGAACGTGGAGGTGCTGTCCAGTGACGGTATGTCCATCGAAATGCGGGACAGCGACGAGGACGTCTTCCGCGCGGCGGAAGAACTGGGAATCGACCTGGGTCGGCGCGAGCCGAGCAGTGTCGAAGAGGTCTAACTTCCGCATTCTTCGAGAGCAGGGGACGAATTAAGTGCTCGACGTCAACTTCTTCGACGAGCTGCGCATCGGCCTGGCCACGGCCGACGACATCCGCCAGTGGTCTCACGGCGAGGTGAAGAAGCCCGAGACCATCAACTACCGCACCCTCAAGCCCGAGAAGGACGGCCTCTTCTGCGAGAAGATCTTCGGCCCGACCCGGGACTGGGAGTGCTACTGCGGCAAGTACAAGCGCGTCCGCTTCAAGGGCATCATCTGTGAGCGCTGCGGCGTCGAGGTGACCCGCGCCAAGGTGCGCCGCGAGCGGATGGGCCACATCGAGCTGGCCGCTCCCGTCACGCACATCTGGTACTTCAAGGGTGTGCCCTCCCGCCTGGGCTACCTGCTGGACCTGGCGCCGAAGGATCTCGAGAAGATCATCTACTTCGCCGCCTACATGGTCACGTGGGTGGACACCGAGGCCCGTGAGCGCGACCTCCAGTCCCTGGAGGCGCGGATCGCGGTCGAGAAGCAGCACATGGAGCAGCGCCGCGACTCCACCATCGAGGAGCGGCACCGCAAGCTCGAGGCCGACCTGGCCGAGCTGGAGGAGCAGGGCGCCAAGGGCGACGCCCGCCGCAAGGTGCGCGAGGGCGCCGAGCGCGAGATGCGCCAGCTGCGCGACCGCGCCCAGCGCGAGATCGACCGCCTCGACGAGGTCTGGAACAGGTTCAAGAACCTCAAGGTCCAGGACCTCGAAGGCGACGAGATGCTCTACCGCGAGATGCGGGACCGCTTCGGGAAGTACTTCCGCGGCGGCATGGGCGCCCAGGCCATCCAGGACCGGCTCGCCAACTTCGAGCTGGACGAGGAGGCCGAGAAGCTCCGCGAGACCATCCGCACCGGCAAGGGCCAGAAGAAGGCCCGTGCCCTCAAGCGGCTCAAGGTCGTCTCGGCGTTCCTCAACACCCGCAACAGCCCCATGGGCATGGTGCTGGACTGCATCCCGGTCATCCCGCCGGACCTGCGTCCGATGGTGCAGCTGGACGGTGGCCGCTTCGCGACTTCCGACCTCAACGACCTGTACCGCCGCGTCATCAACCGCAACAACCGCCTCAAGCGGCTGCTGGACCTCGGCGCGCCCGAGATCATCGTCAACAACGAGAAGCGGATGCTCCAGGAGGCCGTCGACGCGCTGTTCGACAACGGCCGCCGCGGCCGACCCGTCACCGGGCCCGGCAACCGTCCGCTCAAGTCGCTGTCCGACATGCTCAAGGGCAAGCAGGGCCGGTTCCGCCAGAACCTGCTGGGCAAGCGCGTCGACTACTCCGGCCGTTCGGTCATCGTCGTCGGCCCGCAGCTGAAGCTGCACCAGTGCGGTCTGCCCAAGCAGATGGCCCTGGAGCTCTTCAAGCCGTTCGTGATGAAGCGCCTGGTCGACCTGAACCACGCGCAGAACATCAAGAGCGCCAAGCGCATGGTGGAGCGGTCCCGCCCCGTCGTGTGGGACGTCCTCGAAGAGGTCATCACCGAGCACCCGGTCCTGCTGAACCGCGCCCCGACCCTGCACCGCCTGGGCATCCAGGCGTTCGAGCCGCAGCTGGTCGAGGGCAAGGCCATCCAGATCCACCCGCTCGTGTGCACCGCCTTCAACGCGGACTTCGACGGCGACCAGATGGCCGTGCACCTGCCGCTGTCCGCCGAGGCCCAGGCCGAGGCGCGGCTGCTGATGCTCGCCACCAACAACATCCTCAAGCCGTCCGACGGCAAGCCCGTGACCATGCCCACCCAGGACATGATCATCGGCCTGTACTACCTGACGACGGAGCGGGCCGGGGCGCCCGGCGAGGGCCGCGCCTTCCGCGGTCCGGCCGAGGCGATCATGGCCTACGACCTGGGCGACCTCGACCTGCAGGCGAAGATCCGCCTGCGCATCGAGGACGGCGCTCCGGCTCCCAAGGACTGGACGCCGCCCGAGGACTGGAAGCCGGGGGTGCCGTACACCCTGGAGACCACCCTGGGCCGGTACCTCTTCAACGAGACCACCCCGGTGGACTACCCGTACATCAACTTCCAGGTCGGCAAGAAGCAGATCTCGGTGCTGGTCAACGACCTCGCCGAGAACTACCCCAAGGTGCAGGTCGCCACGACCCTGGACGCCCTCAAGGACGCCGGCTACCGCTGGGCCACCCGGTCCGGCCTGACCATCGGCATCGAGGACGTCGTCGCGCCTCCGCAGAAGGCGGAGATCCTCGCGGGCTACGACCGCAAGGCGGACAAGATCCAGCGCGAGTACGACCGCGGTCTGATCACCGACGACGAGCGCCGCAACGAGCTCACCGAGGTGTGGACCCAGGCCACCGCCGAGGTCGCCAGGAACATGGAGGAGAACTTCCCCGCCGACAACCCGGTGTGGATGATGGTCCAGTCCGGCGCCCGCGGCAACCCGATGCAGGTGCGCCAGATCGCCGGCATCCGCGGCCTGGTGTCCAACACCAAGGGCGAGACGATCCCGCGCCCGATCAAGTCCTCCTACCGCGAGGGCCTGTCCGTGCTGGAGTACTTCATCTCCACGCACGGCCAGCGCAAGGGCCTGGCCGACACCGCGCTGCGGACCGCCGACTCGGGTTACCTGACCCGTCGCCTGGTGGACGTCGCGCAGGACGTCATCGTCCGCGAGATCGACTGCGGCACCGACCGGTCGCTGTGGCACGAGATCGGTGAGAAGAACGCCGCCGGCGTCGTCGTGCGCAAGCACAACGTGGAGAACACCGGCTTCGGCCGC
Organism: Nocardiopsis flavescens; assembly: GCF_900141985.1. Lineage (GTDB taxonomy): Bacteria > Actinomycetota > Actinomycetes > Streptosporangiales > Streptosporangiaceae > Nocardiopsis > Nocardiopsis flavescens. Next base: position 38,901 of record NZ_FQZK01000020.1, read on the forward strand.
ACGCTCTCCGAGGAGGTCCTCGACGCCGACGGCGAGCACGTGCTGCCGGCGCTGTCCGACACCTCCGAGCAGAACATCGACAAGCTGATCGCCGCCGGGATCACCCGGGTGCGCATCCGCTCGTCGCTGACCTGCGAGGCGAAGATCGGCGTCTGCACGACCTGCTACGGCCGCTCCATGGCGACCGGCAAGCCGGTCGACGTCGGCGAGGCCATCGGCATCATCGCGGCCCAGTCCATCGGTGAGCCCGGCACCCAGCTGACCATGCGGACCTTCCACATGGGCGGTTCGGCCGGCCAGGACATCACCCACGGTCTGCCCCGTGTCCAGGAGCTCTTCGAGGCCCGCATCCCCAAGGGTGTGGCACCGATCTCCGAGGTCGAGGGCCGGATCCGGATCGACGACACCGAGAAGAGCCGCAAGATCGTCGTCATCCCCGACGACGGCACCGACGAGATCGCCTACCCGGTCCCGATGCGCGCTCAGCTCCTGATCAGCGAGGGCGACCACGTCAAGGTCGGCCAGCAGCTGATCCAGGGTGCGATCAACCCGCACGAGGTCCTGCGCATCCAGGGCCCGCGCGCGGTGCAGCAGCACCTGGTGTCCGAGGTCCAGGAGGTGTACAAGTCGCAGGGTGTGTCCATCCACGACAAGCACATCGAGATCATCGTGCGCCAGATGCTCAAGCGCGTGAACATCCTGGAGTCGGGCGACACCGAGCTGCTGCCCGGCGAGATGGTCGAGCGCCCCAAGTTCGAGCAGATCAACCGCCGCGTCGTGTCCGAGGGCGGACAGCCCGCCTCCGGCCGCCCGGTGCTGCTCGGCATCACCAAGGCGTCGCTCGCCACCGAGTCGTGGCTGTCGGCGGCCTCCTTCCAGGAGACCACCCGCGTGCTCACCGAGAACGCGATCCACGGCAAGAGCGACCCGCTGCTCGGCCTCAAGGAGAACGTCATCATCGGTAAGCTCATCCCGGCCGGTACGGGCATCCCCCAGTACCGCAACATCCGGGTGGAGCCCACCGAGGAGGCCAAGGCCTCGATGTACTCGGTCTCCGGTTACGAGGAGCCGAGCGAGTACACCTTCGGGCAGGGCTCCGGCGAGGCCGTGCCGCTGGAGGAGTACGACTTCGGGCCGTACAACCGGTAGCGAAGTGAACTGACGGCGGCGGCCTGCCGCCCCTTACGGGGGGCGGTGCCGCCGCCGTTCGGTGTCAGAGGGTCCGTGACACGGGCCGGGGAGAGGGCGCCACGGCGCCGGCGGGAGAGGCATGACGGATAACGGGGGCGGACGGGTCGCCGGCGGTGACGCTTCGTGGTTCAAGCCCAGCGAGGACCGCCACCTGAAGCAGTCGGACTACCAGGACCCGCTCGATGACCAGGAGCAGCAGGAGGAGACGGTCTTTCCGGACAGCGGGGGGTACGCGGGCCTGAGCTCGTCGCGCCCCGCCCTGGCGGACCCGTACCCGGAGGCGCTGGGCGGGCCTCCCGTGGAACCGCCCAACCCGCTCTCCTACCCGGGGGCGGGGGACGCGGCCTACCGGCCGCTCACCCGCATCCCGGGCGAGGAGGGAGCGCCGGGGGCCCGGGAGGGGGCCGCCGCGCCGCAGGAGCCGGGAGCCCCGTGGACCGACGTCCCGGAGGGCGGGACCGACGACGTCCACGGGCGCTTCGACGACCCCTGGGACGCCGCGGGCGCCGCGGGCGCCTCCGGTCTCCGCGACGCCGACGGTGTCGCCGGAGCCGGGCGCCCGGACACCCCGTGGGGCGCCGGCGCGGACGCCGCGGACCACGGCCGGACCGCCGGCCGTCCGCAGGCCCCGCACGGCGCGGACAGCGACCCGTTCGGCGACCGCGCCGCCCCGGGGGAGGCCGGCGAGGCGTACGGCTCCGCGGGATGGGACGCCGAGCCCGGGGACGGGCGCGTCCCCGCCTGGAGTCCCGAGGGCTCCGACCCGCTGGGCGGCGCCCGCGGTGCCGGGGACCCGCCGGGTTCGCGCACCCCCTGGGACGCCGACGGCTCCGACCCCCTGGGTTCGGGCGCCCGACCGGACCGCGGCCACGACGCCTCGCGCGACGAGGCGGACCCGCTCGGCGGTGACGACCGCGCGGCGGCCTGGAGCGCCGACGGCCTCCACGGCGACCGCACCCCTGCGTGGAGCCCCGACGACCCCGACCCCCTCGGTGTCGACGCACGTCCGGACCGCGCCCCCTCCTGGGAGTCCGGTGCCGCCGACCCCCTGGGTGGCGACGCCCGTCCCGCGTGGGAGTCCGAGGGTCCCGGTCGTTCGGCCGCCTGGGATTCCGACCCGCTGGGCGGGGACACCCGTCCGTCGTGGGATTCGGGTGACGCGGGGCGTTCCGGTGCGTGGGACTCCGGCGACTCCGATCCCCTGGGCGGGGACACCCGTTCGGACCGCGGTCGCGACGACCGCGCCCCCTCCTGGGAGCCCGGTACCGCCGACCCCCTGGGCGGCGACGCCCGTCCGTCGTGGGATTCCGAGGGTTCCGGTCGTTCGGCCGCCTGGGATTCCGACCCGCTGGGCGGCGATACCCGTCCGTCGTGGGATTCGGGTGACGCGGGGCGTTCCGGTGCGTGGGACTCCGGCGACTCCGATCCCCTGGGCGGGGACACCCGTCCCGCGTGGGAGTCCGGTGCCGCCGATCCGCTGGGCGGGGACACCCGTCCGTCGTGGGATTCCGAAGGTTCCGGCCGTTCGCCCGCGTGGGGCGCGGACGACTCCGACCCCCTGGGCGGGGACACCCGTCCGTTGTGGGATTCCGAGGGTTCCGGTCGTTCGGCCGCCTGGGATTCCGACCCGCTGGGCGGGGACACCCGTCCGTCGTGGGATTCCGAGGGTTCCGACCGTTCGCCCGCGTGGGACTCCGGCGACTCCGACCCGCTGGGCGGGGACACCCGTCCGGCCCGGGACCTCGACGACCGTCCGGACACCCCCTGGGGGGCGGACCCGCTCGCGGCCGACGGCGGCCGGGCCGGCGCGGACGTCGACCCGTTGACCGACGGCTCCTACGGTGTGCGCGGCGACGACCGCGGTACCTCCCGGGGCCCGGACGACGACCCGCTCGGAGCCGGCCGGGACGCGGAGCAGGGCTCCGAGCCGGACCCCTGGGGATGGAGCAGGGACGCCGACGCGGCCCCCGGGCCCGTCCGGACGCCCGACTCCCGGGAGGAGCGGCCCTCCACGCCCTGGACCGACGTGCCCGAGCCGGACGCCTGGGACGAGTCGCCCGGCGCCACCGGCAACACCTGGGCCTTCGACCGCAACGACCCCCGGCTGCCCGACGTTGTGCGCGAGGCCGAGCGGCGCCGCCGCGAGGAGCGCGGGACCGAGGTGCCGGAGGACCCGCTGGCGGCGATCGCCGAGGCGCAGTCGCGGGCCGCGGCGGCCGACCCCGGGGCCACGCAGATGATCGACCCCGTGGAGGAGGACGAGGCCCCGGCGGCGGACGACCCGGACTACGACGACGGCTTCACCCCCGCCGACTACGGGATGCCGGTCAAACCCAAGGCGAAGAAACGGCGAAAGGACGTCATCGCCGAGGAGTTCCCCGGTTTCGAGGACCGCCCCCTGGGCGGCGAGGCCGGGGACTCCTACCCCGGTTACGACAGCGTCGACTTCCTCGCCGACACCGACCGCGGGGCGGTGGCCACCCTGTGGCTCGGCGTCGCCTCGCTGATCCCCGGTGTCGGTCTGGTCACGGCCCTGCTCGCCCTGCTGGTCACCGGACCCCGCGCCAAGCGGGCGATCCGCGGTTCCAACGGCACCCTCGACGGGCTCGGTTTCATCACCGGCGGCACCGTTTTCGCGGTGCTCGGCATCCTGGTGACGGTGATCTCCGTCGCGATCTGGCTGCTCCCGTAGAGAAGGCGGCCGCTCCCTGTGACAATGGTCGGAGGGAGCGGCCGCCGTGCCATTCCCGGTCCCGGTGGAAAACCGGGGCGAAGCAGCGCCGGAACGGCGTAGACTGAGAGTGACCCACGGCTGCGCGAGAATCCGGTTCGGCGGTTCGCGCCATGTCGCACACCGTTTTGACCGCCTAGAGGGTAGACGGTAGCCTGTGTGATTGTGCCCGTGAGTCGACGGGTCACACGTGTGTGTGCGGCGCCCCGGTCCTTGGAGATCTGCGGCGCGCGGTGCATGTGAACCCCCTCCCGTGAAAATCGGCCCCTTTTCAGGTGTCCGTCGTGCGTCCGAACGAGCGCGACACGCCCGACAGCGTGGGTCGGGGAGGTTCGGGAAATCCAGCAGGTCAATAGCGATACGGCTACGAGAACCGGCGTAGGTCACGAGGAAGACGGAGACGCGGTGCCCACCATCCAGCAGCTGGTCCGCAAGGGCCGACAGGACAAGGTCGCAAAGAACAAGACCCCGGCGCTGAAGGGGAGTCCGCAGCGACGTGGCGTGTGCACGCGCGTTTACACCACCACGCCGAAGAAGCCGAACTCCGCCCTGCGCAAGGTCGCTCGCGTGAAGCTGAGCAGCGGTATCGAGGTCACGGCCTACATCCCCGGCATCGGCCACAACCTCCAGGAGCACAGCATCGTGCTGGTGCGCGGCGGTCGTGTGAAGGACCTGCCGGGTGTCCGCTACCGAATCGTCCGCGGTTCGCTCGACACCCAGGGTGTCCGAGGCCGCAAGCAGGCGCGTAGCCACTACGGCGCCAAGAAGGAGAAGTAAGCATGCCGCGCAAGGGCCCGGCGCCGAAGCGCCAGCTCATCACCGACCCGGTCTACGGCTCGCCGCTCGTCACCGCACTGATCAACAAGGTGCTGCTCGACGGCAAGCGCTCGATCGCCCAGCGCGTCGTCTACGACGCCCTGGAGGGCGCCCGCGAGAAGACCGGCCAGGACCCGCTGGTCGTTCTCAAGCGCGGTCTGGACAACGTCAAGCCCGCGCTGGAGGTCCGCAGCCGCCGTGTCGGTGGCGCGACCTACCAGGTTCCGGTCGAGGTCCGCGCCTCCCGGTCCACCACGCTGGCCCTGCGCTGGCTGGTCTCCTTCGCGCGCCAGCGCCGTGAGAAGACCATGACCGAGCGTCTGATGAACGAGCTGGTCGACGCCAGCAACGGTCTCGGCGCGGCCGTCAAGAAGCGTGAAGACACGCACAAGATGGCCGAGTCGAACAAGGCCTTCGCCCACTACCGCTGGTAACCCCGCGGCTGTATCGCTTGAGACCCAGGGAAGACGAACCCCATGGCTGCAAAGACTGCGCTTGACCTGGCCAAGGTCCGCAACATCGGGATCATGGCCCACATCGACGCGGGCAAGACCACCACCACTGAGCGGATCCTCTACTACACCGGTGTGACCCACAAGCTCGGCGAGACGCACGACGGCGCCTCGACGATGGACTGGATGAAAGAGGAGCAGGAGCGGGGTATCACCATTACCTCCGCTGCTATCACCACCCACTGGGACGACCACACCATCAACATCATCGACACGCCCGGCCACGTCGACTTCACGGTCGAGGTCGAGCGGTCGCTGCGTGTTCTCGACGGTGCTGTCGCGGTCTTCGACGCCAAGGAAGGCGTCGAGCCCCAGTCGGAGCAGGTCTGGCGTCAGGCTGACCGCTACGGCGTGCCGCGCATCTGTTTCGTCAACAAGATGGACAAGATCGGTGCCGAGTTCCAGCGCTGCGTGGACATGTTCCGCGAGCGCCTGGGCGCCAACGCGATGCCGATCCAGCTGCCCATCGGCGCCGAGGGCGACTTCAAGGGTGTCATCGACCTCGTGAAGATGAAGGCCTACGTGTGGAGCAGCGACACTCCGCTCGGCGAGATGTACGACACGGTCGAGATCCCCGAGTCCCACGCCGACGCCGCGCGTGAGGCCCGCGACCAGTTCCTGGAGACGCTGGCCGAGGCCGACGACGAGATCATGGAGCTGTACCTGGAGGGGCAGGAGCCCACCCTGGAGCAGCTGGTGCCGGCCATCCGCCGCGCCACCATCGCCGGCACGGCGATCCCGGTCGTCTGCGGCACCGCGTTCAAGAACAAGGGCGTCCAGCCCCTGCTCGACACCGTCGTGTCGTACCTCCCCTCGCCCCTGGACATCGAGGCCATCGAGGGCCACGACCCCAAGGACGAGTCCGAGGAGACCAAGCTCCAGCGCAAGCCCAGCAACGACGAGCCGCTGTCCGCCCTGGTCTTCAAGATCGTGAGCGACCCGCACCTGGGCAAGCTGTCCTACCTGCGCGTCTACTCCGGTCTTCTCCAGACCGGTACCCAGGTGCTCAACAGCATCAAGGGCCGCAAGGAGCGCATCGGCAAGATCTACCGCATGCACTCCAACAAGCGCGAGGAGATCGCCTCCGTGGGCGCCGGCGACATCGTCGCCGTCATGGGCCTGAAGGACACCACCACGGGCGAGACGCTCTGCGACCAGCAGAACCCGATCGTCCTGGAGTCCATGACCTTCCCGGCCCCGGTCATCGAGGTGGCCATCGAGCCGAAGACGAAGAGCGACCAGGAGAAGCTGGGCATCGCGATCCAGCGCCTCGCGGAGGAGGACCCCTCCTTCCAGGTCGCCACCGACGACCAGACCGGCCAGACCGTGATCTCCGGTATGGGCGAGCTGCACCTCGAGGTGCTCGTCAACCGCATGCGCGACGAGTTCAAGGTCGAGGCGAACATCGGTAAGCCCCAGGTGGCCTACCGCGAGACCATTCGCAAGAAGGTCGAAGGCCACGTCTACACCCACAAGAAGCAGACGGGTGGATCGGGCCAGTTCGCCAAGGTCAAGATCGACGTCGAGCCCCTCGAGTCGGACAGCGGCGACACCAGCGGCTACGAGTTCGTCAACGCCGTCACCGGTGGCCGCATCCCGCGCGAGTACATCCCCTCGGTCGACGCCGGCTGCCAGGAGGCCGCGGAGCTGGGCGTCCTCGCCCACTACCCGCTGGTCGGCGTGAAGGTGACGCTGACCGACGGTCAGTACCACGAGGTCGACTCCTCCGAGATGGCCTTCAAGACCGCCGGCTCGATGGCCTTCAAGGAGGCCGTCAGGCTGGCCAAGCCGACTCTCCTGGAGCCGGTCATGGCGGTCGAGGTCACCACCCCCGAGGAGTACATGGGCGACGTGATCGGCGACCTGAACTCCCGCCGTGGACAGATCCAGTCCATGGACGAGCGTTCCGGCGTCCGTCTCGTGAAGGCCCTCGTGCCCCTCTCCGAGATGTTCGGCTACGTGGGTGACCTGCGCAGCCGTACGCAGGGTCGAGCCAACTACTCGATGGTGTTCGACTCCTACGCGGAGGTTCCGTCCGCTGTCGCCCAAGAAATTGTGGCGAAGGTTCGCGGCGAGTAGTCGCGAACACGTAACCAATCCGGTCCCGCCCCCAGCGGGGCGGACCGGGTACCAGATAGCTCTGTACGTCTAGGAGACATCCAGTGGCGAAGGAAAAGTTCGAGCGGACTAAGCCGCACGTCAACATCGGCACCATCGGTCACATCGACCACGGCAAGACCACGCTGACCGCGGCCATCACCAAGGTGCTGCACGACGCGTACCCGGAGATCAACCCGTTCACGCCGTTCGACGAGATCGACAACGCTCCCGAGGAGCGCGAGCGCGGTATCACCATCTCCGTCGCCCACGTCGAGTACCAGACCGAGGCGCGTCACTACGCCCACGTCGACTGCCCCGGTCACGCGGACTACGTGAAGAACATGATCACCGGTGCCGCCCAGATGGACGGTGCGATCCTGGTCGTGGCCGCCACCGACGGCCCGATGCCGCAGACCAAGGAGCACGTGCTCCTGGCCCGCCAGGTCGGCGTGCCCTACATCGTGGTGGCCCTGAACAAGGCCGACATGGTGGACGACGAGGAGATCTTCGAGCTCGTCGAGCTCGAGGTCCGCGAGCTGCTCAGCGAGTACGAGTTCCCCGGCGACGACATCCCCGTCACCAAGGTCTCCGCGCTGAAGGCCCTCGAGGGCGACGCCGAGTGGGGCAAGTCCGTCCTGGAGCTCATGGGCACCGTGGACCAGTACATCCCCGAGCCCGAGCGTGACACCGACAAGCCCTTCCTCATGCCGATCGAGGACGTCTTCTCGATCACCGGTCGCGGCACCGTCGTCACCGGCCGCATCGAGCGCGGCATCGTCAACGTCAACGAGACCGTCGACATCGTCGGTATCAAGGACGAGAAGCAGACCACCACGGTCACCGGTGTCGAGATGTTCCGCAAGCTGCTCGACCAGGGCCAGGCCGGCGACAACGTCGGTCTGCTCCTGCGCGGCATCAAGCGCGAGGACGTCGAGCGCGGCCAGGTCGTCATCAAGCCCGGCACGACCACCCCGCACACCGAGTTCGAGGCCCAGGTCGTCATCCTGTCCAAGGACGAGGGTGGCCGCCACACGCCGTTCTTCAACAACTACCGCCCGCAGTTCTACTTCCGCACCACCGACGTCACCGGCGTCGTGACGCTGCCGGAGGGCACCGAGATGGTCATGCCCGGTGACAACACCGAGATGACCGTCCAGCTGATCCAGCCGGTCGCGATGGAAGAGGGCCTGAAGTTCGCCATCCGCGAGGGTGGCCGGACCGTGGGCGCCGGTCGCGTCACGAAGGTCCTCAAGTAGCACACGACGGGGAGGCTCCCCATGGAGCCGCCCCGCCGTGCGGGGCGGGCCGCCCCTGCGGCGGCCCGCCCGGCACAACGAAAAGACGTCATCGGGCTCTGTGACGGTGACGCACCGCAGGGGCAAGCCCTGTTGCGGTTTCTCAAGGGAATAGGGGCTCACGGCTTCACGGCGGATTCCGCCGGGCCTGGGCGTCTGTGACCGGACACCGTTACGGACACTGAAGCGAAGGACGAACAGGCCACATGGCGGGACAGAAGATCCGCATTCGGCTAAAGGCCTATGACCACGAGGTCATCGACAGCTCGGCGAAGAAGATCGTCGAGACTGTGACGCGAACTGGCGCACAGGTCGCGGGCCCGGTGCCGCTGCCGACGGAAAAGAACGTTTACTGCGTCATCCGATCGCCGCACAAGTACAAAGACTCGCGCGAGCACTTCGAGATGCGCACGCACAAGCGGCTGATCGACATCATCGACCCGACGCCGAAGACCGTCGACTCGCTCATGCGGCTCGACCTCCCGGCTGGCGTTGACATCGAGATCAAGCTTTAAGGACGCACAGACATGGCCACCAAGCAGATCAAGGGAGTCCTGGGCGAAAAGCTCGGCATGACCCAGGTCTTCGACGATGCGGGCAAGATGGTGCCCGTGACGGTTCTGAAGGCCGGTCCGTGCGTCGTGAGCCGGATCCGGACCCCGGACACCGACGGCTACTCCGCCATCCAGATCGGTTACGGGCAGATCAACCCGCGCAAGGTCAACAAGCCGCTCGGCGACTACCTGCGCAAGAACGAGCTGACCCCCCGCCGCCACTACGTCGAGGTCCGCACGACCGATGCCTCCGAGTACACGCTCGGCCAGGAGGTCTCCGCGGACGTCTTCGAGAGCGGCCAGAAGGTCGACGTCTCGGGCAAGAGCAAGGGCAAGGGCTTCGCGGGTGTGATGAAGCGCCACGGCTTCCGTGGCCTCTCCGCCTCGCACGGTACCCAGCGCAAGCACCGCTCGCCCGGTTCCATCGGCGGCTGCGCCACGCCCGGCCGCGTTTTCAAGGGCATGCGGATGGCCGGGCGCATGGGCAACGTGCGCAAGACCGTCCAGAACCTGACCGTCCACTCCGTGGACACGGAGAAGGGCCTCATCCTGGTCAAGGGTGCTGTTCCCGGTCCCAACGGCGGTCTGGTGCTCGTCCGCACCGCTGTGAAGGGGGACAAGTAAGCCATGGCCCAGATCGAGGTCAAGAACCCCGCGGGCGGCGCCGAGGGCAGCGTCGAGCTGCCGGAGAGCGTCTTCGCCCAGCAGGTCAGCATCCCGCTGATCCACCAGGTCGTGAACGCCCAGCTGGCCGCCGGCCGCCAGGGCACCCACGCGACCAAGACCCGCGGCGAGGTCCGCGGCGGTGGTAAGAAGCCGTACCGCCAGAAGGGCACGGGTCGCGCCCGCCAGGGCTCCATCCGCGCTCCTCAGTACACCGGCGGTGGCACGGTCCACGGGCCCCAGCCCCGCGACTACAGCCAGCGCACCCCGAAGAAGATGAAGGCCGCCGCCCTGCGCGGTGCCCTCTCCGACCGGGCGCGCCACGGCCGCATCCACGTCATCAGCCACTTCGTGGCCGAGGACGCCGACGCGAAGCTCACGCAGACCGCCCTCAAGGCGCTGCGCCAGGTGACCGAGTCCGACAAGGTCCTGGTCGTCCTGGCGCGCGAGGACGAGCACAACCGACGTGCTCTGCGCAACCTCGAAGAGGTGCACATCCTCGACGCCGACCAGGTGAACACCTACGACGTCCTCTACTCGGACGACATCGTGTTCACCGAGGCGGGCTACACCGAGTTCCTGGCTCACGCCTCCGGCGCCGCCAAGGCCGCTGCTCAGTCCGAGGAGGACGACCAGTGAGGATCCCCGACCCGCGGGACATCATCATCGAGCCGGTGATCTCGGAGAAGAGCTACGGGCTCATGGACGAGAACAAGTACACGTTCGTCGTTCACCCGGACGCCAACAAGACCCAGATCAAGATCGCCATCAAGGAGATCTTCGAGGTCGAGGTCACCGCTGTGAACACGATCAACCGCAAGGGCAAGCGCAAGCGCACCCGCTTCGGGTACGGCAAGCGCCCTGACACCAAGCGCGCGATCGTCAGTGTCGCGGACGGCCAGCAGATCGACATCTTCGGTCGCTAGCTGATCCGGTCTGACCGCTCCACACCAGTAACACGTAAAGGAATGCACGAAGAAGATGGGCATTCGTAAGTACAAGCCGACGACACCGGGTCGTCGCGGTTCCAGCGTGAGCGACTTCGTCGAGATCACGCGCTCGGAGCCGGAGAAGTCCCTGGTCCGTCCGCTCCACTCCAAGGGCGGCCGCAACGGCCACGGCCGGATCACCGCCCGCCACCAGGGCGGCGGTCACAAGCGCGCCTACCGCGTGATCGACTTCCGTCGCCACGACAAGGACGGGGTGCCGGCCAAGGTCGCTCACATCGAGTACGACCCCAACCGCACCGCGCGCATCGCCCTCCTCCACTACGTGGACGGTGAGAAGCGCTACATTCTCGCGCCCGCCGGCCTCAAGCAGGGCGACCGCGTCGAGAACGGCCCCCAGTCCGACATCAAGCCGGGCAACTGCCTCCCGCTGCGCAACATCCCCACGGGTACGTTCGTGCACGCGGTCGAGCTGAAGCCGGGCGGCGGTGCCAAGCTGGGCCGCTCCGCTGGTACGCAGATCCAGCTCCTCGCCAAGGAGGGACGTTACGCCACGCTGCGCATGCCCTCCGGCGAAATGCGCATGGTGGAGATCTCCTGCCGCGCGACCGTCGGCCAGGTGGGCAACGCCGAGCAGTCCAACATCAACTGGGGCAAGGCCGGCCGCTCGCGGTGGAAGGGCAAGCGCCCGACCGTCCGCGGTGTGGTCATGAACCCCGTCGACCACCCGCACGGCGGTGGCGAGGGCAAGACCTCGGGTGGTCGCCACCCGGTCAGCCCGTGGGGCAAGAAGGAAGGCCGGACCCGGGCCAAGAACAAGGCCAGCGACAAGTTGATCGTTCGGCGTCGGCGTAGCGGTAAGAAGAAGCGGTAAGGAGCACGTCTGATGCCACGTAGCCTGAAGAAGGGCCCGTTCGTCGACGACCACCTTCTCAAGAAGGTGGAGACGCAGAACGAGGCGAACACCAAGAACGTCATCAAGACGTGGTCCCGTCGGTCCATGATCATCCCGGAGATGATCGGCCACACCATCGCCGTCCACGACGGTCGCAAGCACGTCCCCGTGTTCGTGTCCGAGTCCATGGTCGGCCACAAGCTCGGCGAGTTCGCTCCCACGCGTACTTTCCGCAGCCACGTCAAGGAAGACCGCCGTAGCCGCCGTTAGTCGGTTGCAGCAGGCAGTAAGAACCACGTTCTCCACGGTGAGTGGGGATGAATTTCCGTGAGCGAGGGAAAAGCGATGGGAACGAGGGCACAGGCACGGTTCGTCCGTGTTACGCCCCGGAAGGCCCGCCGGGTGGTGGACCTTATTCGCGGGTTGCCCGCTGACGAGGCACAGGCGGTGCTCCGGTTCGCGCCCCAGTCGGCTAGCGAGCCTGTTGGCAAGGTACTGGCCAGTGCCATCGCCAACGCTGAGCACAACGACAAGCTGGACCGTGAGTCGCTGGTCGTCGAGGGCGCGTGGGTGGACGAGGGTCCGACCCTGAAGCGCATTCGGCCCCGTGGCTTCGGCCGGGCATTCCGGGTGACCAAGCGTACGAGCCACATCACCGTGGTCGTCGCCGAGCGCTCGGGCGCTTCGTCCAAGACCAAGGAAAGGACCCGATAGTGGGGCAGAAGGTTAACCCGCACGGGTTCCGCCTCGGCATCACCACCGACTTCAAGAGCCGGTGGTACGCCGACAAGTCCTACAAGGACTACGTCAAGGAAGACGTCGCGATCCGGCGGATGCTGACCCGCGGCATGGAGCGCGCGGGCATCTCCAAGGTCGAGATCGAGCGCACCCGTGACCGCGTCCGCGTCGACGTCTACACCGCCCGGCCGGGCATCGTCATCGGCCGCCGCGGCGTGGAGGCCGACCGCATCCGGACCGACCTCGAGAAGCTGACCTCCAAGCAGGTCCAGCTGAACGTCTTCGAGGTCAAGAACCCGGAGGTCGACGCGCAGCTGGTCGCCCAGGGCGTCGCCGAGCAGCTCGGCAGCCGTGTGGCGTTCCGCCGCGCGATGCGCAAGGCCATGCAGAGCGCGATCAAGTCCGGTGCCAAGGGCATCCGGATCCAGTGCGGTGGCCGTCTGGGCGGGGCCGAGATGTCCCGCTCGGAGTTCTACCGCGAGGGTCGCGTGCCGCTGCACACCCTGCGCGCCGACATCGACTACGGCTTCTTCGAGGCCCGTACGACGTTCGGCCGCATCGGTGTGAAGGTCTGGATCTACAAGGGTGACGCTCCGGCGACCCGCGCCGAGCGCGAGGCGGCCCAGGCCGCGCAGCGCTCCGCCGGCGGTGGCGGCGGCGGTGGCGGCGGTCAGCGCCGCGAGCGCCCGCAGCGCCGTCGTCGCGGCGGTGCCGCCGGCGGCGCTCAGCCGCAGAACGCCGAGGCCAAGGCCCCGGCCGAGTCCGCTCAGTCCGAGGGGAGCTGACCAGTGCTTATTCCTCGTAAGGTCAAGTACCGCAAGCAGCACCACCCCGACCTGCGCGGCAAGGCCAAGGGCGGCACGACCGTCAACTTCGGTGAGTTCGGCATCCAGGCCCTGGAGTCGGCTTACGTGACCAACCGGCAGATCGAGTCCGCTCGTATCGCCATGACGCGTCACATCAAGCGCGGCGGCAAGGTCTGGATCAACATCTTCCCGGACCGCCCGCTGACCAAGAAGCCCGCCGAGGTCCGCATGGGCTCCGGTAAGGGTTCCCCGGAGTGGTGGGTCGCGCCGGTCAAGCCCGGTCGTGTGATGTTCGAGCTGTCGGGCGTGCCCGAGGACGTGGCCAAGGAGGCCATGCGCCGTGCGATGCACAAGCTCCCGATGAAGTGCAAGTTCGTTAAGCGGGAGGGGGAGTGATGGCCAAGTCCGTGACTGCCCAGGAGCTCCGCGACCAGTCCGTCGAGGACCTGGCCGAGAAGCTCAAGGAGGCCAAGGCTGAACTCTTCAACCTCCGCTTCCAGGCCGCGACCGGTCAGCTCGACAACCACAGCCGCCTGCGCACCGTGAAGCGCGAGATCGCGCGGATCTACACGATCCTGCGCGAGCACGAGCTGGGCATCGCCCCGCTGTCTGGTGAGTCGGCGCAGGAGTCGAAGGAAGCAGCCGAATGAGTGAGAACCAGACCGAGGCGCGCAACTACCGCAAGGTCCGCGAAGGCTACGTCGTCAGCGACAAGATGGACAAGACCGTCGTCGTCGAGGTCGAGGACCGTGTGAAGCACGCCCTGTACGGCAAGGTCATCCGCCGTACGACCAAGTACAAGGCGCACGACGAGGCGAACTCCTGCGGCGTCGGCGACCGTGTCCGAGTGATGGAGACGCGGCCGCTCTCCGCGACGAAGCGTTGGCGCGTCGTGGAGATCCTGGAGAAGGCTAAGTAACCCCAGCCTGTCGGCGGCCGACATCCGTTGTCGGCCGCCGGCGCGAGGGGTGCAGACCACCTAGCCGTGCGGCAGTGGACCGCACGCATCACATCAGGAGCAGACGTGATTCAGCAGGAGTCGCGACTCAAGGTCGCCGACAACACGGGTGCGAAGGAGATTCTCACCATCCGTGTTCTCGGTGGCTCGGGTCGGCGCTACGCCGGGATCGGCGACACGATCGTCGCCACGGTGAAGGACGCCCTGCCTGGCGCTGGAGTCAAGAAGGGCGACGTCGTCAAGGCCGTTGTCGTGCGCACCGTCAAGGAGCGCCGCCGGCCCGACGGCTCCTACATCCGCTTCGATGAGAACGCTGCCGTGCTCATCAAGGACGGTGGGGACCCGCGAGGCACCCGTATCTTCGGCCCGGTGGGCCGCGAGCTGCGGGACAAGAAGTACATGCGCATCATTTCGCTTGCGCCGGAGGTGCTGTAGGCGATGAAGATCAAATCTGGCGACGAGGTCATCGTCATCGCCGGCAAGGACAAGGGTGCCACGGGCAAGGTCGTCAAGGCCCTGCCCAAGGAGGACCGTGTCGTCGTCGAGGGCGTCAACCTGGTCAAGAAGCACAGGAAGGCCAACCCGGCGGGCGGCCAGCAGGGCGAGGTCGTCACCAAGGAGGCCCCGATCCACGTGAGCAACGTCTCGCTCGTGGAAGACGGCAAGGCCGCCCGGGTGGGCTACCGCTTCGAGGAAGACGGAACCAAGGTTCGCGTCTCCCGCCGCACCGGTAAGGACATCTGATGACGGTTACCAACGACATCACGGCCCCGCCGATGCCGCGTCTCAAGGAGAAGTACCGGAACGAGATCGTTCCGGCCCTCAAGGACGAGCACGGCATCGCCAACATCATGCAGGTCCCCGGTCTCACGAAGATCGTGGTCAACATGGGTGTCGGCGAGGCGGCGCGTGACGCGAAGCTCATCCAGGGCGCGATCGCCGACCTGTCGGCGATCACCGGGCAGAAGCCGCGGGTCAACCGGGCGAAGAACTCCATCGCGCAGTTCAAGCTGCGCGAGGGCCAGCCGATCGGCGCCAGCGTCACGCTGCGCGGCGACCGGATGTGGGAGTTCCTCGACCGGCTGCTCTCCCTGGCGCTGCCCCGTATCCGGGACTTCCGAGGCCTGTCCCCGAAGCAGTTCGACGGGAACGGCAACTACACCTTCGGTCTGACCGAGCAGGTCATGTTCCACGAGGTGGACCCGGACAAGGTCGACCGCGTGCGTGGGATGGACATCACCGTCGTCACCAGCGCGATCAACGACGACCAGGGCCGCAGCCTGCTCAAGCGGCTCGGTTTCCCGTTCAAGGAAGCCTGAGGGGTAAGCACACATGGCTAAGAAGGCTCTGATCGCCAAGTCGCAGCGGAAGCCGAAGTTCGGCGTTCGCGCGTATACTCGATGCTCGCGGTGCGGCCGCCCGCGCGCCGTCTTCCGGAAGTTCGGCCTGTGCCGTATCTGCTTCCGCGAGATGGCGCACCGGGGCGAGCTGCCCGGTATCACCAAGTCGAGCTGGTAGTCCCCGGCGGGGCCGACCCGCGCCCGTCCCCCTGAGACGGCGTGTGCGGGGTTCGGCCCCCCGAGGCGCCCCCCGGCGCCGCACAGAAGTGTCCGTCCCCGCACGGGGGCGGTCCGACATGAAGTCAACCAATCAGGGCACGGCAGTCCCGCGAGGGACGGCGGTGCCCACGACCACGCCGAAGGTCCGGTCGTGCCTCTCCGCGGTTTCCCGCGGGGAACGGGTTCTGGAAAGACCCGCACACGGAAACCGCGGTGAGGAAGGGCCAGTCGGCCATGACGATGACCGACCCGATCGCAGACATGCTGACGCGTCTGCGTAACGCGAACTCGGCTTACCACGACACCGTGGGAATGCCGTATTCCAAGATCAAGGCGCACATCGCCGAGATCCTCCAGCAGGAGGGCTTCATCCAGGGCTGGAGGAGCGAGGACGCCCAGGTGGGCAAGAGCCTCGTCCTCGACCTGAAGTACGGCCCCACCCGGGAGCGTTCGATCGCGGGCATCCGCCGGGTCTCCAAGCCCGGTCTGCGCGTGTACGCCAAGAAGGAGAACCTGCCCCGGGTCCTGGGTGGCCTCGGCGTGGCGATCATTTCGACGTCCGGTGGCCTGATGACGGACAAGCAGGCCAAGAAGAACGGCGTTGGCGGCGAAGTCCTCGCCTACGTCTGGTAACCAGGGAGAGATTGAAGCATGTCGCGTATCGGTCGACTGCCGATCTCGGCCCCCAAGGGCGTCGAAGTCACGATTAACGGGCAAGACGTCACTGTCAAGGGGCCGAAGGGCGAACTGAAGCACACCGTCTCCGAGCCGATCACCGTGGGGAAGGACGCCGAGGGCGTCGTCACGGTGTCCCGCCCGGACGACAAGCCGGAGAACCGCTCGCTGCACGGGCTCACCCGTGCGCTGCTGGCCAACCTGGTCGAGGGCGTCTCCAAGGGGTACGCCAAGACCTTGGAGATCCACGGCGTCGGTTACCGCGTCCAGGCCCGCGGCTCCAACCTGGAGTTCTCGCTGGGCTACAGCCACCCGGTCGTGGTGGAGCCCCCGGAGGGCATCACCTTCCGCGTGGAGAAGCCGACGATCCTCCACGTCGAGGGCATCGACAAGCAGCTCGTGGGTCAGGTCGCGGCGAACATCCGCAGTCTGCGCAAGCCCGACCCGTACAAGGCCAAGGGCGTGCGGTACCAGGGTGAGCACATCCGCCGCAAGGCCGGAAAGGCTGGTAAGTAGGCATGGGTATCACCGTGGCCCGCAAGCGGACCGCCAAGCGCGCGACCTCGCGTGCACGTCGCCAGTTCCGCGTGCGCAAGAAGATCTTCGGCACCGCCGAGCGCCCGCGCCTGGCCGTGTTCCGCTCCTCCAAGCACATCGTCGCCCAGGTCATCGACGACGTCCAGGGGCACACCCTGGTGGCCGCCTCCAGCGTTGAGACCGACCTGCGCTCCTTCGAGGGCAGCAAGTCGGACAAGTCCGCCGAGGTGGGCCGTCTCATCGCCGAGCGCGCCAAGGCCGCCGGCGTCTCCACCGTGGTCTTCGACCGCGGCGGTTTCCAGTACGCCGGCCGGATCGCCAAGCTCGCCGACGCGGCGCGCGAGGGCGGGCTGGAGTTCTAGGCGTATGACCTGTGTAAAGGCTGAGATCAACCACGAGAAGAGGAACCACTGATGGCTGCAGCACCGCGGCGCGGCGCCGGTGGCGAGCGGCGTGATCGCCGTGACGATCGCCGCGGCGGCGCCGCAGACAAGGGTGTCTCCTACATCGAGAAGGTCGTGACCATCAACCGGGTCGCGAAGGTCGTCAAGGGCGGCCGTCGCTTCTCCTTCACCGCCCTGGTCGTCGTCGGCGACGGCAACGGCATGGTCGGTGTGGGTTACGGCAAGGCCAAGGAGGTCCCGGCCGCGATCGCCAAGGGTGTCGAGGAGGCGAAGAAGAACTTCTTCCGCGTCCCCCGCATCCAGGGCACGATCACGCACCGGGTCCAGGGTGAGGCCGCCGCCGGCGTCGTCCTGCTCCGTCCGGCCGCCCCGGGTACCGGCGTCATCGCCGGCGGTCCCGTGCGCGCCGTCCTGGAGTGCGCCGGTATCCACGACATCCTGAGCAAGTCGCTCGGGTCGTCCAACCCGCTGAACATCGTGCACGCCACGGTCGCCGCTCTCAAGGGCCTCAACCAGCCCGAGGAGATCGCCGCCCGTCGTGGCCTGCCGATCGAGGACGTCGCCCCGGCCGCCATGCTGCGCGCTCGCGCTGAGGCGAAGGCAGGAGCCTGACCATGGCCAAGCTCAAGATCACGCAGACCCGTTCCAAGATCGGCGGCAAGAAGAAGCAGCACGCTGCTCTCCAGTCGCTCGGCCTTGGCCGGATCGGCAAGTCCACCGTCCGTGAGGACCGTCCCGAGGTGCGCGGCCAGCTCACGATCGTCTCGCACCTGGTCACTGTCGAGGAGGTCGCGGAATGAGCGACTACAACCCCGACGAGCTGCTCAAGCTGCACCACCTGCGGCCCGCCCCGGGCGCCAACAAGGCCAAGATCCGCAAGGGTCGCGGCGAGGCGTCCAAGGGCAAGACCGCCGGTCGCGGCACCAAGGGCACCAAGGCTCGTAACACCGTCCGTCCCGGCTTCGAGGGCGGGCAGATGCCCCTCATCCGCCGGGTCCCCAAGCTCAAGGGCTTCAGCAACGCCCGGTTCAGGAAGACCTACCAGGTCGTCAACCTGGACCGCCTGAGCGAGCTGTTCCCCGAGGGCGGCGAGGTCACCGTGCAGACGCTGGTGGCCAAGGGCGCCGTTCGCAAGAACGAGCTCGTCAAGGTGCTGGGCACCGGTGAGATCACCGTCGCCGTGCAGGTGAGCGTTGACGCGTTCTCCGCCTCGGCGAAGGAGAAGATCACCGCGGCCGGTGGCACCGTCACCGAGCTGTAGGGGTCAACCCGCATGCGCACACAGGGGCGCCCGTCCGGGCCGATCGGCGAACGATCGGACCGGCGGGCGCCCCGCGTGCTTGCGAGTGGTGATCGTTATGACTCACGAACTCAATAGCACGGTGATGGCTGTTACAGTGCCATCTGTTTGACCTCACCGCTTGACGTAGTGTGAGTACTTCCGAGCACCGGGCCACCGCCCGGGGCTGCCGTTCAACGACGATTCAGGATCGGCCGCGATGTCTGGAATCCGTTCCGCCGCCGAAGCCGCGCAGGAGGAGACGTGCTAGGTGCGTTCGTTCGTGCATTCCGCACGCCCGACCTGCGTAACAAGTTGCTGTTCACACTGTTCATCCTGACGCTGTTCCGTCTGGGTTCGGTGATCCCCGCGCCGGGTATCGACTCGGCCGCGATCCGGGACCAGATGGAGATCATCACGTCGGGCGACCAGTCCGGTGTGTACGCGCTCGTCAACCTGTTCAGTGGTGGCGCCCTCCTGCAACTGGCGGTGTTCGCGCTCGGTGTGATGCCCTATATCACCGCGAGCATCATCATCAACCTGCTGACGGTGGTCATTCCCCGCCTGGAGGCCCTCAAGAAGGAGGGCCAGGCCGGGCAGAGCAAGATCACCCAGTACACCCGTTACCTGACGCTGATGCTCGCGGTCCTCCAGGCCACCAGCATCGTCGCCATGGCCCGGACGGGCGCCCTGTTCCAGGGGGCCATCCCGGTCAGCTCCTACATGCCCAACCAGGACATCCTCACCCTGGTGACGATCGTCTTCGTGATGACCGCCGGCACCTGCATCATCATGTGGTTCGGTGAGCTCATCACCGAGCGCGGCGTGGGCAACGGCATGTCGCTCCTGATCTTCACCCAGGTCGTCGCGATGTTCCCCGCCTCGATCATGAGCCTCTTCCAGGAGCGCTCGATCTGGATCTTCACGGTCATCTGCATCGCCGGCCTGGCCCTGATCGCCGCCGTGGTGTTCATGGAGCAGGCCCAGCGCCGCATCCCGGTCCAGTACGCCAAGCGCATGGTGGGCCGCCGGATGTACGGGGGCAGCTCGACCTACATCCCGCTCAAGGTGAACCAGGCGGGCATCATCCCCGTCATCTTCGCCTCCTCGCTGCTGTACCTCCCCCAGCTCCTGGTCGGCCTCCTGGGCCAGGACTCGGACAACCGCGTGGTGAACTTCGTCTCCACGTACTTCCTCACGGGTACGCACCCCGTGTACATGGTCACCTTCTTCGTGATGATCGTCGGTTTCGCGTTCTTCTACGTCGCGATTACCTTCAACCCCACTGAAGTGGCCGACAACATGAAGAAGTACGGTGGTTTCATCCCGGGTATCCGACCAGGGCGTCCGACCGCCGAGTACCTCGACTTCGTGCTCACCCGGCTGACGACTCCCGGATCTCTGTACCTGGGTGTGATCGCTCTGCTGCCGATGGTCGCCCTGGGCGCCACCGGCGCCGCCAGCGCGAACTTCCCGTTCGGCGGTACGAGCATCCTGATCATGGTCGGTGTCGGGCTGGACACGGTGAAGCAGATCGAGAGTCACCTCCAGCAGAGGAACTACGAAGGTTTTCTGCGATAAATGCGCGCTGTATTGGTGGGGCCGCCTGGGGCCGGCAAGGGCACCCAGGCCCAGATCCTCGCGGCCGAGCTGTCGATCCCGAAGGTGTCCACCGGTGACATCTTCCGGGCCAACGTCAGCGGTGGCACGGAACTCGGCAAGAAGGCCAAGGAGTACATGGACCGCGGTGACCTCGTCCCCGACGAGGTCACCAACGCCATGGTCAAGGACCGCCTCGCCCAGGAGGACGCGGTCGGTGGGTTCCTGCTCGACGGGTTCCCCCGCAACGTCCCCCAGGCGGAGACGCTCAAGGGCATGCTCCGCGACCTGGACACCCGGCTCGACGTCGTCCTGGAACTGCGGGTCGACGAGGACGAGGTCGTCCGCCGGCTCTCGGGCCGCCGCTCGTGTCCGCAGTGCGGCCGCGTCTACCACGTCGAGTACGACCCCCCCAAGGCGGAGGGCCGCTGCGACGACGACGGCGCCGCGCTGTACCAGCGCGACGACGACCGCGAGGAGACCATCCGCCACCGGCTGAAGGTCTACCGGGAGCAGACCGCCCCGCTCGTGGAGTACTACGAGAAGGAGGGCCTGCTGGCCACCATCGCGGCCACGGGTCCCGTGGCCGAGGTGTCCGGCCGGGCCATGGCCGCCATCGAGGGCAAGGCCGGGGCCGGGTCCTGATGTTCGGCAAGGCGAACGGCGTGCAGGTCAAGACGCCGGAGCAGATCGCCCTGATGCGGGAGGCGGGCCGGGTCGTGGCCCGCGCGCTGGACACCCTCCGGGCCGCGGTGCGGCCCGGGGTGTCCACCCTCGACCTCGACGCGATGGCCGAGAAGGTCATCCGCGACGCGGGTGCGACCCCCTCGTTCAAGGGCTACCACGGCTTCACCGGCTCCATCTGCGCCTCGGTCAACGAGGAGGTCGTCCACGGCATCCCCCGGGCCGACCGGGTGCTGGCCGAGGGCGACGTCGTCTCCATCGACTGCGGCGCCGTCCTGAACGGCTGGCACGGCGACTCCGCGATCACCGTCGCGGTCGGCGAGGCCCGCCCCGAGGACCTGCGGATGATGGAGGTCTGCGAGGAGTCGATGTGGCGGGGCATCGCCGAGCTGCGGCCCGGCAGGCGCCTGGGCGACATCGGCCACGCGATCGACCACTACATCTCCTCCAACGGCGGCTACGGCAACGTGCGCGAGTACGGGGGCCACGGCATCGGCACCGAGATGCACATGGAGCCGCACGTCCTCAACCACGGGCGCCGGGGCAAGGGCCTGCGGCTCGTGGAGGGCATGTGCCTGGCCATCGAGCCCATGGCCACCCTGGGCCGCGAGGACGTCGTCCAGCTCGACGACGGCTGGACGGTCGTGACCCGGGACGGCAAGCGGGCCGCGCATTTCGAACATTCCGTGGCGATCACCGCGGAGGGGCCGCTCGTGCTCACCGCGCGCGAATCGGACCGGGATAAGATCTCCAGCATGGGGTTCGTCCAGCCCGACCGGTAGGCCGGGCCCGGCTTCCGCCGCACGGCGCGGGGGACGGCAGCACTCACGGGATGCGAGGTGCGCAGTGTCCGACCCGGTTCCGTCGACCCGTACGTCCGACGCCGACCGCGATCGTGTCGCGCAGCTCCTCCAGGAGCACTTCGCGCAGGGCCGCCTGGACCACGAGGAGTTCACCGAGCGGCTGGGCCGCGCGTACAAGGCGCGGACCGTGGACGAGCTCCAGGTGGTCACGCGGGACCTCCCCGAGCGCGACCTGGCGGAGGTCCGCGGCGCGGCCCCCCGCCGGGACGAGGGGGCCCCGGTCCCGGTGCTGACCCTGCGCGACCCCGCTCTGATGGTGCCCTGGATGCTCTACGCCGGGGTCAACGTGCTGTGCTTCGTGATCTGGCTCATCCTGTTCCTGACCACCGACTACCAGTACCCGTGGTTCCTGTGGGTCCTGGGGCCCTGGGGGATCGTGATGGGCGTCGCCACCGTCGGCGTGCTGGCCTCGGGCCGGGGCCGCCGGGACGAGCTGGAAGAGGGCTGACCCGGGCCGCGGGCGCCGGGGCCGGAGCGGGCCCGGGGAAGAGAACGGCCGGCCGGGGCGTTGAGCCGGGGGGCCGCGCGGATCGCCGGTCCGGAGTGGTTGCCGCGAGGGGATAGACTGTCCTTGCCCATACGCGGGCTGTTGGGTCAGTCTGCCTTCTTCGCGCCACGTCCCTCCAGAGACGTACCGCTCCTTGCAGTTGGCCCGAACTTCCAGTGTCCTCGGTGTCGGCGACGCGGGTTCCCCCCGTCGTCGGTGCCTTCACGTCGTGTGAAGGGGCACCGGGGTCGCGTCGGGTTGTCATGATCGACCAGTTGATGAGCGAGGCGTGGAGGACATGGCCAAGAAAGACGGCGCCATCGAGATCGAGGGCTCCGTTGTCGAGTCCCTACCCAACGCGATGTTCAAGGTAGAGCTCGACAACGGGCACCAAGTCCTTGCCCACATCAGCGGCAAGATGCGGATGAACTACATCCGCATTCTCCCCGACGACCGCGTCGTCGTGGAGCTGAGCCCGTACGACCTCACGCGCGGGCGCATCGTTTACCGCTACAAGTAGACCGTCCGGGCCTCACGGCCGGGACGGCTCCGAGTTCGGAGTCACCATGAAGGTCAAGCCGAGCGTCAAGAAGATCTGCGCGAAGTGCCGCGTGATCCGTCGCAACCGTCGGATCATGGTCATCTGCGCGGACCCGCGGCACAAGCAGCGCCAGGGCTAACACCCGGCCCGCCGGCCGCGGCGCACGCCGCATGGACCCGATCGGGGGAGTTCTTCCCCGGTGCGGGGCCGAGTTTTCTCAAGTGAACAACCTGCTCCGATCTCCGGGTGCCGCGCGACGCGGCCGGCCCGGGGAGAACCCCCGGTCGGAGGCCGGGGCCTCGTCGATTGGGCGACGAGAGGGTGGAGCGGGTCAGACCTCCGCGAAGGCATGGATGGAGTTTCGCCCACATGGCACGTATTGAAGGCGTCGACCTTCCCCGCGACAAGCGGGTGGAGATCGCTCTCACGTACATCTTCGGGATCGGCCGCACCCGCGCGCTCGAGACCCTGAAGGAAACCGGTGTCGACGGCAACACCCGCGTCTACCAGCTGTCCGAAGAGGACCTGGTCAAGCTGCGCGAGTGGATCGGCGCGAACTACCAGGTCGAGGGTGACCTGCGCCGCGAGGTGCAGGGCGACATCCGTCGCAAGATGGAGATCGGCAGCTACCAGGGCATCCGCCACCGCCGCGGCCTCCCGGTCCGCGGCCAGCGCACCCAGACCAACGCGCGCACCCGCAAGGGCAAGAAGAAGACCGTGGCCGGTAAGAAGAAGGCCGGTAAGAAGTAGTCCGCTCGGACCATTCGACCGCGTCCGAGAAGAACAACGGACCGATGATCTCTGGGAGTTTCGCTCATGCCGCCTAAGGGCCGTCAGGGTGCCGCGCGCAAGGTGCGCCGCAAGGAAAAGAAGAACATTGTCCACGGACACGCTCACATCAAGAGCACGTTCAACAACACGATCGTGAGCATCACGGACCCGACCGGTGCCGTGATCTCGTGGGCCAGCTCCGGCCAGGTGGGCTTCAAGGGTTCGCGCAAGTCGACCCCCTACGCCGCGCAGATGGCCGCCGAGGCCGCCGCCCGCCGCGCGCAGGAGCACGGCGTCCGCAAGGTGGACGTCTTCGTGAAGGGTCCGGGCTCGGGCCGCGAGACCGCCATCCGCTCGCTCCAGGCGACCGGGCTGGAGGTCGGCTCGATCCAGGACGTCACCCCGGTGCCGCACAACGGCTGCCGTCCGCCCAAGCGCCGCCGGGTCTGATCCCGGCCGAGGCGCCCGCGGTCCTATCCGCGCGGGCGCCCCGCCGCGCTTGAACCCGCGCCGGGCCCGGAGATGATCCGGGACCGCGCGGGCCGGGTAGGAATCCGAGTGGGAACACGGGCACCCCGCGGGTGCCCGTCCGGTGGCCGTCAAATAGCGGGCGGCCATGTGGAAGGGAAATACGGACCATGCTGATCGCACAGCGACCCACGCTGACCGAGGAGCCGATCTCCGACCTGCGCTCGAAGTTCGTCATCGAGCCGCTGGAGCCGGGCTTCGGCTACACCATCGGAAACTCTCTGCGCAGGACCCTCCTCTCCTCCATCCCGGGTGCGGCCGTCACCAGCATCCGGATCGAGGGCGTCGAGCACGAGTTCACCACCGTGCCCGGCGTCAAGGAGGACGTCACGGAGATGATCCTCAACCTCAAGGGCCTGGTCGTCAGCTCCGAGCACGACGAGCCGGTGCTGATGTACCTGCGCAAGCAGGGCCCGGGTGTGGTGACCGCCGCGGACATCGCTCCGCCGGCCGGTGTCGAGGTGCACAACCCCGACCTGCACATCGCCACGCTCAACGGCAAGGGCAAGCTGGAGATGGAGCTGACGGTCGAGCGCGGCCGCGGCTACGTCTCGGCGACGCAGAACAAGCAGGCCGGGCAGGAGATCGGTCGGATCCCGATCGACTCCATCTACTCCCCGGTCCTGCGTGTGACCTACAAGGTCGAGGCCACCCGAGTCGAGCAGCGCACCGACTTCGACCGCCTGATCGTCGACATCGAGACCAAGCCCGCCATCCGTCCCCGCGACGCCGTGGCGAGCGCCGGTAAGACGCTGGTGGAGCTGTTCGGTCTGGCCCGCGAGCTCAACGTCGACGCCGAGGGCATCGACATGGGCCCGTCGCCGACGGACGCCGCCCTGGCGGCCGACCTGGCGCTGCCGATCGAGGACCTCAACCTCACGGTCCGTTCCTACAACTGCCTCAAGCGTGAGGGCATCCACAGCGTTGGCGAGCTGGTTGCCCGATCCGAGCAGGACCTGTTGGACATCCGCAACTTCGGTGCCAAGTCCATCGACGAGGTGAAGCAGAAGCTCG
This sequence comes from Nocardiopsis flavescens, assembly GCF_900141985.1. GTDB lineage: Bacteria > Actinomycetota > Actinomycetes > Streptosporangiales > Streptosporangiaceae > Nocardiopsis > Nocardiopsis flavescens. The sequence continues at coordinate 64,048 of NZ_FQZK01000020.1, forward strand.
TCGACATGGGCCTGTCGCTGAAGGACTCCCCGCCCGGATTCGACCCCGGCACCGCGGCCGACTCCTTCGGCTCCGAGGACGACGAGGGCGAGTCCTTCGTCGAGACGGAGCAGTACTGACCTTCGTCGCCCCATGGTCCCCGGCCGAGTGCGGCCGTGGACCGCATCACTAGGAGAACGACACCATGCCCACGCCTACCAAGGGCGCCCGTCTGGGTTCCGGGCCCGCGCACGAGCGGCACATCCTGGCGAACCTCGCCACCTCGCTGTTCCAGCACGGCCGCATCCGCACCACGGAGGCCAAGGCCAAGCGCCTTCGCCCCTACGCGGAGAAGCTCATCACCCTCGGCAAGCGCGGCGACCTGCACGCCCGCCGCCAGGTGCTGACCAAGATCACGGACAAGTCCGTGGTGCACGAGCTGTTCACCGAGATCGGCCCGCGCTTCGAGAACCGCCCCGGCGGCTACACCCGCATCACCAAGATCGGTCCGCGCAAGGGTGACAACGCCCCGATGGCGGTCATCGAGCTGGTCGACGCCCTGGCCGCCAGGCCGGCCGCCGCTCCGGCCGAGCCGGTCGAGGAGACCAAGGCCGAGGAGACCGAGGTCCAGGAGACCGCGGAGGCCACCGAGGCCGCCGAGGCCCCGGCCGAGGAGAGCTCCGAGAGCAAGTAGGTCGGGCGTGACGCACGCGGGCGCATCCCGGGTGCACACCGACCGGACGAGTGCCCGATCCCGCTGGGGTCGGGCACTCGTGTTCTCTCCCGAGGTGTCGAGGGGACCGAAGTGACGGACGAGATGAACGAGGTGCCGGAGCCGGTGATCCGGATCCGGTTCGACGTGGCCTACGACGGCACGGACTTCTCCGGGTGGGCGGTGCAGCCGACCCGGCGCACCGTGCAGGGGGAGCTGGAGTCGGCGCTGGCCCGGGTGCTGCGCCTGCCCGCGGTCTCCCTGACCTGCGCCGGGCGCACCGACGCCGGGGTGCACGCGCGCGGCCAGGTCGCCCAGGCCGACGTCCCCGCGGGGACGTGGGAGCGCGAGGGGGAGCGGGTGCTGCGGCGCCTGGCCGGGGTGCTGCCGCCGGACGTGCGGGTGTCCGCCGCCCGCCCGGCGCCCCCCGGGTTCGACGCGCGCTTCTCCCCGCTGTTCCGCCGCTACCTGTACCGGGTGAGCGACGCCCCCTACGGAGTGGACCCGCTGCTGCGCCGGGACGTGCTCTGGCACAAGAACCCCCTGGACGCGGACCGCATGAACGAGGCGGCCCGGCTGCTGCGCGGGGAGCACGACTTCGCGGCGTTCTGCAAGAAGCGCGAGGGCGCCACCACCATCCGGGAGCTGCTGCGCCTGGAGTGGGAGCGGGTGGACGACCACCTGCTGCACGGCACGATCCAGGCGGACGCCTTCTGCCACAACATGGTCCGGGCCCTGGTCGGCGCGCTGCTGGCCGTCGGGGACGGCCGCCGCGGGGTCGACTGGCCCGCCCGGGTGCTGGGCGCCGGGGTGCGCGAGCCGGCCGTGCACGTGGTCGGCCCCCAGGGGCTGAGCCTGGAAGAGGTGCGCTACCCGGCCGACGCGGAGCTCGCCGCCCGCGCCTCCGCCACCCGCCGGGTCCGCGAGCTGCCCTGCGCCGGCCACTCGGCCTGAGGGCGGCGCCGCGGGGCCGTGCGGTCGGGTGCTGCCCGGCGCGGCCGAGGAGCCGTCCTGCGGGGGTCGTCCGGTCCGGGGGTCGTCCGGCCGGGGCGCGAGGCCGGGTGCGGCCGTCCGCAGAGCCCGCCCCGGCCGGGGAACGGAGAAGGGGACGTCCGGCCGGACGTCCCCTTCTGCGTGCGTACGGGTCAGCCGCGGTCCTCGGTCAGCCTCGTGTGGGCCTCCTCCAGGAAGCCCTCGCTGACCGGGGCCAGTCCCTCGGCCCCCTCCGCCCCGCCGTCGCTGTTGGTGGCGAGGGAGAAGAGGAGGTAGCGGCCCCACTGGCCGCCGCTGCCGTGGCCGCCCGCGTGGCCCAGGCGCTCGGCGGGGGTGCCCTCCTCGCCGGGCAGCCCGGCGAACCACTGGGCGTCCTCCAGGCTCTGCGCCCCCAGGGCGGCGGCGGCGCCGTCGGCGTCGTCCATCGCGGCGACGCCCACGGTGACGGCCTGCCCCTCGTCCTCGCTGAGGTAGGAGGCGCGGACCAGCTGGCCGCAGCCGTTGTCCGCCAGCACGGCGCCGTAGTCGCCGTGGGCGCCGGCGGCGCAGTCCTCGACGTCGTCGACGGCCACCCGGGTGAACGAGCCCTGGCCCTCGATCTCCAGGGTCTCCGGGAAGAGGGCGTCGGAGGCCAGCGCCCCCGGGTCGTCCTCCTCGCTGGCGACCGTGGCGGCGTTGTCCTGGGAGCCGCCCAGGCCGCCGCTGGCGAAGAGGAAGGTCCCGCCGCCGACGACCACGAGGGCGGCGGCGAAGCCGCCGATCATCAGGGCCCTGCGGCGCTTGCCCTTGGAGTCGTCGTAGCGGTCGTAGTCCTCGTCGTAGCCGCCGTCGTCGTACCCGTCGTAGTCGTTCATCGCCCGGACGTCGAACTGGGCGGTGTCCGCGCCGGCGTCCTCGGGCACCTCGTCCCGGAACATCGGCCGGTTGTCGCCGCGCCCCGCGGGGACGGCGGCGATGTGCTGGGTGGCGCCCATGGCGTCGGGCGGGAACACCGGCTCGGGAGCGGGCGGGGGCAGGGGAGCGCCCGGCATCGGCGCCAGGGGCGGCTGCCCGCCGGTCGGCGCGTTGTAGGGAGGGGCCGGGGGGAGCTGGCCCGGGCCGGGGCCCATCGGCTGCCCCTGGGGGACCTGGGGGCCCTGCGGCCCCGGTGGGCGCGGGGCCATCGACGGCTGGCCGCCGGTGGGCGCGGCGTACGGGGGCGCCGGGGGGAGCTGCTGGGGCTGGTGGCCGGGCGGACGGCCGCCCGGGACCTGGCCGGGCAGGGGGCCGCCCTGGGTCTGGTGGGGCGGCAGCGGGGCGCCCTGCGGCTGGCCGGGCAGCGGTCCGCCCTGGGTCTGGTGCGGCGGCAGCGGGGCGCCCTGCGGATGGCCGGGCAGCGGTCCGCCCTGCGTCTGGCCGGGCGGCTGCGGCGCGCCGGGGGGCAGCGGGCGGGGGGCCCCGCCCGGGAACTGTCCGGGCCGGGCGCCCGGGGGCGCGCCGTACGGGGGCTGGGGCGCCTGGGGGCCCGAGTGCGGGCCGGGGGCTCCGGGCGGCCCCTGCGGCGGCCCCTGCGGCGTCTGCGGGACCGGGGCGGCCTGGTGGCCGGGGAAGCCCTGCTGCGGTCCGCTCGGGGGGTAGGGGGGGTTCTGCGCCTGCGGCCCGGAGGGGGCGGCGTGTCCGGGGAGGGGCCGTCCGCCCTGCGGCGCCTGCGGTCCGGACGGGTAGTGGTGGGGGGAGCCGAGAAGGTCTTGGCCGTCACCGGGCTCCGGACCGTCGGGACCGTACTGAGGCGGGTTCGGATGGGTACTGATGGGAGTCTCCGGAGGCGTTGGGGATGGGACGTGACCAAAGCCCGTGCCCGCGGTGTATCCGCCGGCGTGCCGGGGTGACGGTCATCTCGTCGGCGCCCGTCGTACCGGGCGGATACCGGCCTTTCGGTGCAAGGGTAGCCAACCCCCGGGCACGGAAAGGACGAAGCACTCCGCGCAACGGGCATAATGAAAGGCGGAGAGGTCACGGATGTGACCCCGTGCCGGCGCTTTCCCCGCCGAGCGTGGTCCTGCCGGTCTGCCCCAACCGCTGGCTTTGACCTGCGCGACGGTGGCCAGTAGGATATTCCGTCGTGCGTCTGAGTTGCCGTGGGCCCCGGGATATCCACTGATTCCCGGTGCCGATACACGCACCATCGTCTGCGCACTCACCACCGGATCGTCCTGACGATGTGGCACGGGACGTCCGGTCCAAACGCCCCGCGCCCGCGGGTGTGTTTCGTAATACGAGTCCACCATCCCGAACCAGGGGGATGGGGCAGCCGACTGAAGAGCGAAGGCAAACGATCGTGCGCACCTACAGCCCCAAACCAAACGATGTTCAGCGTCAGTGGCACGTCGTCGACGCCACCGATCTCGTGCTCGGGCGTATGGCGAGCCAGGTTGCCACGCTTCTCCGGGGCAAGCACAAGCCGTACTACGCGCCCCACATCGACACCGGCGACTTCGTGATCGTCGTGAACGCCGACAAGGTCGCCCTGACGGGCAAGAAGCTGGAGCAGAAGCGGGCCTACCGGCACTCCGGCTACCCCGGCGGCCTCCGTTCCGTCGGCTACGCCGAGCTGCTGGAGAAGAACCCCGAGCGGGCCATCGAGAAGGCCGTCAAGGGCATGCTGCCCAAGGGCTCTCTCGGCCGCCAGATGGCCAAGAAGCTGAAGGTGTACTCCGGTTCGGAGCACCCGCACCAGGCCCAGCAGCCGGTTCCGTTCGAAATCAGCAAGATCCAGCAGCCCGCCTAGGCGTTCGCGAGCTTCACAGAAACACGAGGAGAACCGTGGTCGAGCCCACCGGTATCGAAGACATCGAGCAGGAGTACGCCGAGAACCCGGAGGAGTTCCCCTCCGAGTACACGAGCGAGTCCGATGAGACGGTCGCGGCCTACGTGCCGACCGCTTCCGGCCCCAGCGCCGGCACCGGCCGCCGCAAGACGGCCATCGCCCGCGTGCGCATCGCGCCCGGCGCGGGTGAGTGGAAGATCAACGGCAAGCCGCTCGAGGTCTACTTCCCGGACAAGGTCCACCAGCAGACCATCAAGGAGCCCTTCGTCTCGCTCGGGTTCGAGGGCGCCTACGACGTCTTCGCCCGGATGAGCGGCGGCGGCCCCAGCGGCCAGGCCGGCGCCCTGCGCCACGGCATCGCCCGTGCGCTGGCGTCCCTGGACCCGGAGAACAACCGCCCGACCCTGAAGAAGGCCGGCTTCCTCACCCGCGACGCCCGCGAGGTGGAGCGCAAGAAGGCCGGTCTCAAGAAGGCCCGCAAGGCGCCGCAGTTCTCCAAGCGCTAAGGCTCATGCGCCGGCCCGTGCTCGGCTGAGCCCCGACCCGTACGTCGTCCCCGCCACCGGGGGCGTCGTACGGGTCTTTCCTTTTCACGTGGCTTGTCGGTCACACTGATCTTCTCGGCGCCGGACGCGGCGCCACTGCCTGAAGGGGGCTGTCGCCTGTGGGACGGCTGTTCGGTACGGATGGTGTACGCGGGGTCGCCGGGCGCGACCTGACCGCCACGCTCGCCCTGGAGTTGTCCATCGCCGCGGCGAGGGTGCTCGCGGCGGGGATCGAGGGGCGCCGCCCCAAGGCCGTCGTGGGCCGCGACCCGCGCGCCTCGGGGGAGTTCCTGGAGGCCGCCGTGGTGGCCGGGCTCGCGAGCACGGGCGTGGACGTGGTGCGGGTGGGGGTCCTGCCCACCCCGGCGGTGGCCTACCTCACCGGCGAGCTGGGCGCCGACTTCGGCGTGATGCTCTCGGCGAGCCACAACCCGGCTCCCGACAACGGGATCAAGTTCTTCGCCCGGGGCGGCCACAAGCTGGAGGACTCCCTGGAGGACGAGATCGAGGGCCTGCTCGACGTGCCCTCGACCCCGGCGGTCGGCCGGGCCGTGGGCCGGGTCACCGACGCCGACGACGGGGCCGAGCGCTACATCGGCCACGTGCTGGCCTCGGCCCCGCACTCCCTGGCCGGGCTCAAGGTCGTGGTGGACTGCGCCCACGGCGCGTCCTCGCTCGTGGCGCCCGAGGTGCTGCGCCGGGCGGGCGCCGAGGTGGTCGCCATCGGCGACGCGCCCGACGGCCACAACATCAACGAGGGCTGCGGCTCCACCCACCTAGAGGTGCTCCAGGAGGCGGTGCGGCTGCACGGCGCGGACGCGGGCATCGCCAACGACGGCGACGCCGACCGCTGCCTGGCCGTGGACGCCGGGGGAGAGGTGGTCGACGGGGACCACATCCTCGCGATCCTGGCCTCCGAGGCCAAGGAGGCGGGACGCCTGGCCGGGGACACCCTCGTGGTGACGGTCATGTCCAACCTCGGCCTCAAGCTGGCCATGGAGCGGGAGGGCATCACCGTGGCGGAGACCGCCGTCGGCGACCGCTACGTGCTGGAGGAGATGCGGCGCGGCGGGTTCTCCCTGGGCGGGGAGCAGTCCGGGCACGTCATCCTGCTGGACCACGCCACCACCGGCGACGGGGTGCTCACCGGCCTGCACCTGCTGGCCGCGATGGCGCACCGCGGGCAGGGGCTGGCGGAGCTGGCCAAGGTGATGACCCGCCTGCCGCAGGTGCTCATCAACGTCCCCGACGTGGACAAGGCGCGCGCCGGCGACTCCCGGGAGCTGTGGGACGCGGTGCGCGAGGCCGAGAAGGAGCTGGGCGAGACCGGCCGGGTCCTCATCCGGCCCAGCGGCACCGAGCCCAAGGTCCGCGTCATGGTGGAGGCACCCGAGCAGGCGCAGGCGACCGCGGTCGCCGAACGCCTCGCCGGGGTGGTGCGCTCCGCGCTGGGCTGACCGGAGGAACACGGCTTCATGAACCGGGTGCGGTACGGGCACGCCCTGACGGTCGGGGTGGACATCGGCGGGACGAAGGTCGCCGCGGGAGTGGTCACCCCGAGCGGGCGGGTGCTGGCCCGGGTGCGCACGGAGACGCCCGAGCGCAGCAAGAGCCCCGCGGTCGTGGAGGACACGATCGTGTCGGTGGTCGAGGAGCTGCGCGCGGGGTACCCCGTGCGGGCCGTCGGCGTGGGCGCGGCGGGGTTCGTCGACGAGCGCCGCGCCAACGTGCTGTTCGCGCCCCACCTGTCCTGGCGGGAGGAGCCGCTGCGCGAGGCGCTGTCCTCCCGCCTGGGCCTGCCGGTGGTGGTGGAGAACGACGCCAACGCCGCGGCCTGGGCCGAGGTGGGCTTCGGCGCCGCCCAGGGGGTCGACGACGTGGTCGTGGTCAACCTGGGCACCGGGATCGGCGGTGCGATCGTCCTGAACGGGCGCCTGTACCGGGGCCGGTACGGGCTGGCCGGTGAGTTCGGCCACATGGCGGTGGTGCCCGGCGGGCACCGCTGCGAGTGCGGCAACCGCGGCTGCTGGGAGCAGTACGCCAGCGGGAACGCGCTCACCCGCGAGGCCCGCGAGCTGGTGGCCTCGGAGTCCCCGGTGGCCCGCGCCCTGCACCAGGCGGTGGCCGGCGACGCGGCGCGGATCACCGGGCCGCTGGTGAGCGAGCTGGCCCGCAAGGGCGACCGCGCGTGCACGGAGCTGATGCGCGATGCCGGCCAGTGGCTGGGCGCGGGGCTGGCCAACCTGGCGGCGGCCTTCGACCCGGAGCTGTTCGTGGTCGGCGGAGGGGTCTCGGAGGCGGGCGACCTGCTGCTGGGACCCGCCCGGGAGGCGCTCGAACGCGGCCTCACCGGCCGGGGCTACCGTCCCGAGGCCCGTGTGGTGCCGGCGGCCCTGGGCAACGAGGCGGGGCTGGTCGGCGCGGCGGCCCTGGCCAGGGACGCGCTGCCGTCCCGGATGCGGCGTCCGACCCGGCGCCGCTGACCGGGGGAGTGCCGGGGGCGGGAACCGTTCGGCGGTCGTTATATCCGTTGTGTACGGTGCAAACCCACGTGTCCGGTGAATGTGAGAAAGTCACTTCGTGAAACCTCTTCCCACGGACGTGCCCTGGGCCTTCGAGGGGCAGGGGTCCGCGTGGGTGGAATCCCCGCTCCAGTTCCTGTCCGCCGTGGAGGCCTACACGGCGCACCGGCTGTCCACCCAGGGCTGCATCCTGCTCCGCCAGGACGCGCCCGGCCTCCCCGAGGTCCACGCGGCCCTGCGCCGGCTGTTCCCGGCCGCCCCGCCCGCCGCGCTCGCCCGCAGGCCCACGCGCCCCCGCTCCACCGACTTCACCTGGGTCGTCGGCGACGCCTTCTCCGGCCGGGTGCAGCGGATGCTCCTGCGCGCGCCCCGCTGCCGCCTGGTGGTGGTGGACGACGGGCTGGCCGTGTGGCACCTGCTGCGGCTGCTCACCGCCCCCGCCCCCCGGCCGCTGCTGCGCGCCGGGGCGCGGCGCACCCCGGCCCGCCTGGCCCTGGGGAAGGCGGCGGCGCGCGTCCTGCGCCGCGCCGCGCAGGAGGGCCGCCTCACCGTCTTCACCGTGCTGCCGCTGCCCCCGGGGCTGGCGGGGGCGACGGCGGACGCTGGTATCCGGGTGATCCGCCACGGCTTCCCCCTGCTGCGCGCCCTGCCCGCGCAGGACCCGCCCGCCGAGCGGCGGATCCTCCTGGGGACCGCCCTGGTCAACGACGGCCTGGTCCGGCTGCCCGAGTACCTGGGCTGGCTGGACCGGCGGCTGGCCCAGGGCCCGGTGGCCTACCGCCCGCACCGGCGCGAGGACCCCCGGGTCCTGGAGCGGCTGGCGGCCGACCCGCGGGCGCGGCTGGTGCGCACCGGGCTCCCCGCGGAGCTGGAGCTGCGCAGGCTGGGAGCCGGGTACGCCGTGCGCGGCCTCCCCTCCACCGCCCTGGTCTCCCTGGGCCTGCTGGCCCGCGGGGCGTCGGTCGGCGCGGACGCGGTGCCCGCGCACTGGTGGACGGACGCGGCCCCCGCGGGGCTGCGCGAGGACCTCGCGGCGACCGCGGATCTGATCAACGGGGAGGGGCGCGGGGCGGGGGCGTGAGGGCGGTCCCCGGGCCCCTGCCCTGCGCGGGGCTGCGCGAGGACGCCGTGGCGACCGCGGCCCTGGTCGGCGCGGAGGTGCGGGCGGTCCCCCGCGGCCCTGTCCCCAGGGGGCCGCGCGGGGATCTCGCGGCGACCGCGGATCCGGTCGGCGGGAAGGGGTGTGCGGGCCGTTCCCCGCGGTCCGCATCCTGCCGCCGTCGCGGGCCCGGCGGGGCCGGGAACACCGTCCGCGCGATTTACCGAACCCGGTTCTAGTGTGCGGGTCCCTTCGTCTGTAGAGTGCGGCCCATGGATCTGAACGGAATCTCCGCCCTCGTCTCGGGCGGCGCGAGTGGCCTCGGTGAGGCCACCGCAAGGGAACTCGCCTCCGCCGGCGCCACCGTCGTCGTCGCCGACCTCAACGCCGAGCGAGGCGAGGCCGTCGCCAAGGAGATCGGCGGGGTCTTCGTCTCCACCGACGTCTCGGACGAGGAACAGGTCGGGGCCGCCGTCCGGGCCGCCGTCGACACCGGCGCCCCGCTGCGGGTCGCGGTGTCCTGCGCCGGCATCGGCTGGGCCACCCGCACCGTCGACAAGTTCGGCAACCCCCACGACCTGGCCAGCTACCAGAAGGTCATCCAGGTCAACCTCATCGGCACCTTCAACGTGCTGCGCCTGGCCGCGGCCGAGATCGCCAGGACCGAGCCGGTCAACGAGGACGGCGAGCGCGGCTCCATCGTCAACACCGCCTCCCTCGCGGGCATCGAGGGCCAGATCGGCCAGATCGCCTACTCCTCCTCCAAGGGCGGCGTCATCGGCATGACCCTGCCGGCGGCCCGCGACCTGGCCGCCGCGGGCATCACGGTCAACACGATCGCCCCCGGCATCCTGGAGACCCCGATCTACGGCGAGGGCGAGGCGTCCGAGCAGTTCAAGCAGCGCCTGGCCGCCCCGGTGCCCTTCCCCAAGCGCCTGGGCACCGCCGCCGAGTTCGCCAAGCTGGCCCGCACCCTGCTGGAGGTCAGCTACATCAACGGCGAGGTCGTCCGCATCGACGGCGCCCTCCGCATGCCTCCCAAGTAAAGGGGACACCGTGTCCGACGAGGTTCTCTACACGGCCCGGGACGGCGTCGCCGTCATCACCATCAACCGCCCCCGGGCCAGGAACGCGGTGAACGCCGCCGTCGCCCGGGGCATCGCCGAGGCGCTCGACGACCTGGACGCGCGCACGGACCTGGCGGTGGGGATCATCACCGGCGCCGGCGGCACGTTCTGCGCCGGGATGGACCTGAAGGCCTTCATGCAGGGCGAGGTCCCGCTGGTCGAGGGCCGCGGCTTCGGCGGCTTCGCCGAGGCCCCGCCCCGCAAGCCGCTGATCGCCGCCGTCGAGGGCTACGCCCTGGCCGGCGGGTTCGAGGCGGTGCTCGCCTGCGACCTGGTCGTGGCCGCCGAGGACGCCAGGTTCGGCATCCCCGAGGTCAAGCGGGGCCTGGTCGCCGGGGCGGGCGGCCTGATGCGCCTCCAGCACCGCATCCCGCGCAACCTGGCGATGGAGTTCGCCCTCACCGGCGACTTCGTCGAGGCCCCGCGCCTGGCGGAGCTGGGCCTGGTCAACAGGCTCACCGCCCCGGGGGGCGCCCTGGAGGGCGCCGGGGAGCTGGCCGCCCGGGTCGCCGCCAACGGCCCGCTCGCGGTCCGGGTCTCCAAACAGATCATGACCGAGTCGCAGGACTGGTCCACCGCGCAGATGTGGGAGAGACAGAACGAGCTGGCGGGCCCGGTGTTCGTCAGCCGGGACGCCATGGAGGGCGCGGCGGCCTTCGCCGAGAAGCGCGACCCCGTGTGGCGGGGCGAGTAGCCCGGCCGCCGGCACGGCGCCGGGGAGGCCGCCCCGCCCGGGGCGGCCTCCGCCGTGTCAGGCGGTCGGCCCGACCGCCTTCGCCCCCTCCGGCGGCGCGGCGGACCGGTCGCGCACGGTCCACCGGGCGACCGCCTTCGAGGCCGCGGTGACCGGGCGCTCCATCGGCCCGGCGCCCAGGGTGAGCCGCCACACCGTGGCGAACACCAGCGAGAAGGCCACGACCGCCTCCACGGTGTAGGTCTGCGCCCAGGAGGCCCACCCGGGCAGGAGCCCGCCGTACACCGCCCACAGCAGGACCCCGTGCGCGGTGTACAGGGTGAGGGTCATCGCGCCCATGGCCGCCACCGGGTAGAGCAGGACCCGGGCCGGCCGCGTCCCGCACAGCAGCAGGCACAGGCCGACCACCGCCATGGCCGCCCCGGTGTTGCCCACCACCTCGAAGGAGGTGTTGCTGTGCGCGTAGGCCTCCAGCGGCGCCCGCCACGGGGAGAACTCGTCCTCGCCCGGCAGGAACCGGACCAGCGGGCCCCTGAGCAGCCAGGACGTCCCGTACCCGAGGACGGCCAGGCCGGCGCCGCCGCCCACGGTCCACCACCGGGCCCGGCGCCCGCGCAGCCCGGCGCGGGCGACCGCCATCCCCGCCAGGACGTAGGCCGTGAACACCGTCGCCGGGTACAGGCCGAACACCAGCAGGTCCAGCGGGCCCTCCACCGTTTCCGGGGAGAACAGCGCCTCCCCGCCCGCGGGCTCGCCCGCCGTCACGGGGAGCGCGGACCCTCCCGACTCCTCCGCCGCCTCCCAGGAGGCCTCCTTCTCCCGCACCCACTCCGGGTCGCCCCAGGTGGCCTCCCACGCGGCGTCGTCCGCGGACGTCCACCCCGCCTCCTCGACGGAGCCCGCGGCGTGGCCGACCGGCAGGGACTGGGCGGCCAGCGTGGCCTGCGGGCCGATGAGGGCCACAGCGACGGCGAGCGCCGCCAGGTGCCGGGTGCGCAGCCACAGCAGGGGGACCGCCAGCAGGAAGTACACCCCGTAGAAGTGCAGGATGACCGCCAGGGAGCCCAGGGTGGCCAGGGCGTACCCGACGGCGATGAGCAGCAGGGCCCGCACCGCCAGCCGCACCCGGACCCGGTTGCGCTCCACCCGGGTCCCCGGCCGGTCGCTCCCGGCCAGCAGCACCAGGGACACTCCCGCCAGGAAGGCGAACAGCGCCGCCGACCGGCCGCCGACCGCCTCCGACACCAGCTCGGCCAGGGCCGCGCCGTGCCCGGTGGCGCCGCCCCATCCCGTGGGGCCGGGGTCGCCGGTCGCCAGCACGGCCAGCGGCACCCCCATGTGGGCGATGAAGACCCCGAGCAGCGCGACGCCCCGCGCCGCGTCCACCCCGGCGAGGCGCTCGCGCGGCCCCCGGCGCCCCGTCCCCGCGGCACCCGGGTCCGGCGGCGGCTCCCGCCGCCCGTCCCCGGCGGTCCCCAGGCCCTCGGCCACCGCCATGAGCGTCCCCCCGTACGTCGTTCGTTCCTTCGCACAGCGGTCAACGCGGACCGGGCGGGCGGCGGTTCACCGTGGGCCCGATTTCTCCGGGGACGATGATGACCGCTCCGGCGAACAGGCATTACTCCGAAGCGTGTCCGAACGAATACTTTGGGTGTGTAGTCTGGCGGCGTACCCCGAATCCACCGCGGCCCGTCGGCGTTCCCGGTGCCGCGCGGACACCTCAAGGAGGACCGACGTGACCGATCCCGACCTCGGCGGCATGGACCTGACGGTCGTGGCCGTCGCGGACTCCGAGCCCTACGTTCGCCTGTCCGCGGCCATGTTCGACGCCCTGCCCGGCCGGGGTCACACCGTCGGCCTCGCCGTCGTGCGCTCCCCCCTCACCCCGGCGCCCGCCCGGCTGCGCCGTGCCGTGGCCGGGACCGGCCTGGCGGACCGCCGGGTCCCGGTCCTGACCCTGCCGGAGCTGCGCAGGCTGGTCCGCCGCCGGGTGCCCGACGCCGTCATGCTCAACTGCACCGCCCGGGTCGCCGACGCCCTGGCCGACATCCTGCCGACGGGCCGTCGCCGGCCCGTGGTGGTCTCCGCCCTGGCCGGGCCGGCGCTGCCCGCGGGGGAGCACGAGTGGCTGCACCGGGCCCGTGCCGACCTGCTGGTCCTGCACAGCCTGCGCGAGGTCGCCGCGTTCTCCGAACTCGGTGAGAAGGTCGGCGCGGGCTCCGCCGTCGCCCTGGCCGGACTGCCGCTGCCCGCCGCCCGCGAACGCCGCGGGGGGCGTCCGCACCGGGTCGTCTTCGCCGCCCAGGACGGGGTCCCGGGCACCGCCCGCATGCGCGAGCGCGTCCTGGAGGCGCTGGCCGGCCTCGCCGAGAGCCGCCCCGACCTGGAGGTCGTGGTGTGCCCGGGAGAGCGGCGCTCCCCGGCGCCGGGCGGCGACTACGCCGAGCTGTGGCGCGGCCTGGTCGGTGCCGGGCGCGTCCACGACCACACCGTGCTCTTCCGCCCCGGCCCGGTCGCCGACCAGCTGGACCGGGCCCGCGGCCTGGTCACCGTCGGCTCCCCGGCGGCACTGGAGGCCATCGCCCTGGACGTCCCGGTCATCGTCCTGGGCGACGTGGGCGAGGACCCGGGCGCCACGGTGTTCGAGGACGGCGGGATCTTCGGGACCCTCGACGACCTGCGCGCCCTGCGCTTCCGTGCGCCCACCCCGGAGTGGGCGCGGGAGAACCACTTCCACCCGCCGGAGCTGGAGGACTGGACCCGCCGCCTGGCCGCCCTGGTCCGCCGCGCCCGCCGCGGGGACCTGCCGGCCCGGCCCGCCCTGCTCGACGCGGGGGCGCACCGCCGGGCCCGCCGCCGCGTTCTGGCCGATCTGGGCGGTGCTCCGTCGCTGTTGCGCCAGGGGCCGCGTGTGTCCTGGCCCGAGCCCTGAGGCGCGTTATACGGGTTTGTCGGTCGGGCGGAGCGCGACCGGCGGCCGGAACGTGTGCGCGCCGTGCCGGGCCGATCCCGTGGTCCGGGTGATCTCGCCGTTGGCAGCCCCGATCCGGTGGCGGTGTGGCGCTCGGCCCGGGGCGGGGCGGGCGCGACCCGTGTCCCCCCGCCCGGCCCGCGCGGTCCCCGGCCCGCGGCGCCTGCGCCGCCGGGGACCGCCCGTCAGATCCCGTCCGCGCCGGGCTCCCCGGCCGCCTCCCCGCCCCCGATGACGGAGGAGGCGCGGTCGGCCAGGGTGGTGTCCGCGACCGGCGCGTCGGGCAGGGCCTCCAGCAGCAGCGGCTCCAGCAGGACCGACAGCGACGACGAGAACGAGTACGAGAAGTGGTTGTCGTCGTAGTAGGCCAGCTGGTTGCCGATCACCCCGGGGCACTCCTGCTCGCCGCACAGGTACCCCGTGAGGTCCACGGTCCGCACGTTGCCCGGCAGCTCCCCGGCCGCCTCCTCCAGCGGGGAGGCCGCCGCCATGGTGTACCCCCGGTCCTGCGAGCAGCGCCCGCCCCGGTCGACGCAGTCGGCCACGTCGAACGCGAACCGGGGGGTGTCGCGGACCGCGACCACGTCCACCCCGAGCCCGTCCAGCCACCGCCAGTGCTCCACGAACCCGTCGGGCACGTGTTCCAGGCTCCCGTCCCCCTGCTGGGTCAGCGTGCCCAGGCCGAACACCGCGTCCGGCACCATCAGCTCGATCTCCGCGGCGACCTGCGCGTTCCAGGCCGTGCACTCGTCGTACACCTCGCCGCCGAACACCTGCTCCTCGGCGCTGAACTGGCAGGCGTTCTTGGTCATGGTCACCAGCCGCCACCCGTGGTGCTCGGCGATCGGCCGCAGCGCCTGGAACCAGTGCCGCGCGTGCGAGCTGCCGGTGAGGACCAGGGTGTACTCCGAGTCCACGTCGCCGAACTCGCAGGAGATCAGCTCCGTGGACGGGATGGTCACGTTGCACTCGCTGGTCTGCGCGATGGTGTCCCGCTTGACCGTGGTGGTGTCCGGGTACACCGGCAGCGCCGGCAGGTTCGCGGCCAGCTCCGGGCTCAGGTGCACGGCCGCGCCGGGGTAGGCGGTGGGGTCCTGGCTCAGCCGGGCGCGGGTCTCCCGCTGCTGCTCGATGCCCGCGCCCCAGGCCAGGGAGCCGACCAGTACCGGGACCGCGAACAGTACCCCGGCGGCCAGGGACCACGACGGCGTCCGCCGGTCGCGCAGCACCCGGTCGATGCCGCCCTCCAGGAGCCACGAGGTGGCCAGGGCCGCGGCGAAGGAGACGCCCAGGACCAGGAGGCCGCCGGTCAGGGACGGCTCCACCCGGTCGGTGACCTCCAGGTAGAAGACGAGCACCGGCCAGTGCCACAGGAAGAGCGGGAAGGAGTGCCTGCCCAGCCGCACCAGCGGGCGCAGGCCCAGCAGCCGGTTGGCGGACCATTGGCCGGGTTCGCCCTCGGCGCCGGCGACCAGGACGAGGACGGCGGCCAGCACCGGCCACAGCGAGGCGTACCCGGGGTAGGGGAGCGAGTCCCCGATGACCGCGCCGCACGCGACCAGGGCGGCCAGCCCCGCCCAGCCCGCGGCCGGGCGCAGGGCGCGGGGCAGGCGCAGGTACGGCAGGAGCAGGGCGAGCAGGCCGCCCAGGGCGGGTTCCCACAGGCGCGCGCCCGTGTCGAAGTAGGCCCAGGCCGGCTCGGCGGAGGTGATCCACAGCGAGTATCCGAACGACAGGGCGAACACCGCGGCGACGGCGACCGCCGCGGCGGCCCGCACCCGGCGGCCCGCCCCCGCGGCGGCCAGGGCCGCGAGGGTGAGCAGCAGCGGCCACAGCAGGTAGAACTGCCCCTGCACGCCCAGCGACCAGAAGTGCTGCACCGGGCTGGAGGCGGAGTCCCGCGCCATGTAGTCGACCGAGCCCAGGGCCAGGTGCCAGTTGGCGTGGTACAGGGCGGCGGCCTGGACGTCGGCGATGACGGCGGTCCAGGACGACCGGGGCAGGAACGCGAACGCCCCGGCCAGCACCGCGCCCAGCACCACCGCCCCGGCGGGGAAGAGGCGGCGGACGGTACGGCTCCAGAACGCGCCGATACCGATGCGGCCGTCGCGCTCCAGCGTCCGCACCATCGACCCCGTGACGAGGAAGCCGGTGAGCAGCAGGAAGACGTCGACGCCGCCGGAGACCGTGCCGAACCAGATGTGGTAGACGGCGATGAGCACCGCGGCCACCGCCCGGAGCCCTTCGATGTCGTCGCGGCGTCGGGACACGGGCGCGCGCGGCGTGGCGGGCACGGGGCTCGGGACAGGAGGGGGCAAGGGTGCGCCTAGCACTCGGCGAAGGTGGGGGGCAGGGGGCGGCGGCCCGGGACGGGCGCACGGCGGAGCACCGGAGGGATGACGGTACTCGGGGAATGCCCTGCCGTTTCAGTATCCGTGGGGCTTTGTCCTGCTTCCGCGCGCAAGGCGGTGAAGTTGTCCAGTTGAGATGGAATCTGTGTGAAGGCGTAGCCCTGACCTGGGGGGAAGTGGTCGACCTCACACCGGGGGTGCGTGACCGGTTCCGAACATCAGATGTCTTTTGTATGTATATGGGCTATTTATGCCAACGTGTTTGCCCGAAGCGGCGTCCTCACGCGGGATGACCCGATGACAGGGGGAGAGCACGTATGGGGCCGCACTTCGAGGAGGACGAGTACGAGGAGGGCGAGGAGCACTTCTACGACGACGAGGGCACCTTCGGGGTCCTCGCGCCGCTGGAGGCCGAGGAGCACGACGGCGGCTGGTGACCCCGGCGAACGGGGCGGCCCCGGACCCACCGGGTCCGGGGCCGCCCCGTTCGCACCTCAGCCGCGCAGTCCCAGGCGCCGTAGCGCCCGGCCGCCGGACCGGCGCAGCCGGCGGTACGGTGTCTCGGCCGCCGCCCTCTCCAGCCCCTCCAGCCGCTTCGACGTCCGGGCCAGCTCCTCGGCCAGGTCCCGTGTCCGCTTCGCCTCGCCCTCCAGGGCCGCCACCCTGCGGGTCAGCTTCCGGACTTCGGCCTCGGCGGCGGCGGCCCGGGCGCGCCCGCGCTTGTCCGCCTCCCGCAGCCACGCCATCCGGTACCCGAGGTCGCCGTCGTCCCCGCCCCGCCAGGCGCCCACCCCGGGGTGGTGCCGCACCTGTGCCAGCCGGGCCTCGAACGCCAGGCCGCCGTCCCGGTCGGGGCGGTGGACGTGGTCAAGCCCGTGCCGGTCCAGGAAGGAGACGAGCCGGTCGAACCTCTCCCCGTGGCCGTCGGCCATCGCGGAGAAGTCCGCCTCCTCGTACAGCCGGGCCGGCAGCCCGCCGAGGTCCTCCTCCGGGAGGTCGTCGACGATCCGGTGCGGGATGTCGAAGTACCGGCACAGTTCGAGGGTGCGCGAGTCGTGGCACAGGACCACGGCCGGGGTGCCGGCCAGCAGTGCCGCCACGTTGCCGTGGATGCGGGTGCCGAAGGCGAAGTCGCGCTCCCGGAGCGCGTCGACCCACACCGGGCTGTCGTAGTACAGCCGCGTCCGGTCCTCGGAGAGCAGCCGGTGCGTCCGCAGCGAGGGGACCGGGTCGCTCTCCCCGGCCGCCTCCGACACGTCCCCCCAGTAGAGGAGTTCGAGGTCCTTCAGCTCCTGGGCCATGTACACCAGGTCCGGGTACCGGTCCAGGGCGGCGTCCACCAGGCGGTTGATCACCCCGTCGCCGATGGTGCTGCCCGGGATGTTCCCGGACGGGAAGGACACGTTGACCGCGATCCGCGCGGACGCGTCCAGGGTCCCGCCCTTTTTGTGGACGACCAGGTCGCGCCCGTTCATGAACATGGACGGGCAGCCGATGACCTCGACGTCGTTGAAGCCCAGGCCCTTGAGGTACCGCTCGGTGAACTCGCCGCGCACGCCGATGGACGGCGACCGGTCGAGCACGAGGGAGCAGAACCTGCGCACCTCCTCCTCGACCGGGGCCATCGGGGCGGGGTCGTAGTCCACCCCGGACTGGGCACCCACGCCGAAGACCACCACCGGGATGGTGAGCCGCTCGACCAGGTCGCCCAGGTTTTTGAGGTGGCGCCGGAACGAGGGCCGGAAGGCGTTGGCCAGCGGGACGACGAAGACGTCGTACTCGTCGTTGATCCGCTCGGCCTCCCCCGGGTCGACCCGGTACCGGTTGGGCGTGATCTCGGTGCCCGGTGTGGACAGGAACTTCCACACCGCATCGCTGAACAGGAGGTTGCCCGTGTTCGTGGCGATCAGGTTGCGCTGCACGACCTCGCTGGGCGAGGCCGGGGTGAAGGGGCTGCGGCCTGCGCGCAGCAGAACACGGGTCATGGCCGTCCTCGTCGTCTCGGGGGGTTCAGCGGCGCAGGCCGGTCTTGCGCAGGATCCGTCCGACGGGCCTGCGCACCCTGCCCATGAGCGACTGCACCGCGGCCTTCTCGGCCTTGGCCGCCGTCTTCTCGGCGCTCTTCAGGCGCTTCTCCACCGACTGGAACCTGCGCTCGGTCTCCTTCTCCAGGGCCTTCAGCCGCTTGGCCAGGTCCGCGCGGGCGGCCTCGCTCGCCTCGTGCCGGGAGCGCAGCCACCCGATACGGTGGCCCACCCCCGCCTCCGCGCTGGTCCAGGCGTCCACGGCGGGGGGGTAGGCGGTCGCGCGCACGCGCTCCTCGAACGCGGCGCCGCCGTCCTCCCCGGGCTGGTGCACGTGGGCGAGCCCGTTCTTCTCCAGGAAGGCGGTGAAACGGGTGAACCGCTCGGCGTGCCCGGAGTGCATGGCCGAGAAGTCGGCCTCCCGGTACAGGTCGGCGGCGTCCACGTCCGCGGACAGCTCCCTGATCTGCCGGTGCGGGATGTCGAAGTACCGGCACAGTTCGAGGGTGCGCGAGTCGTGGCACAGGACCACGGCCGGGGTGCCGGCCAGCAGCGCGGCGATGTTGCCGTGGATGCGGGTGCCGAAGGAGAAGTCGTACTCGCGCAGGGCGCCGATCCAGGTGGCCGGGTCCAGGTGGACGTTGACCTTGTTCTCCAGGAACAGGGGGTGGGTCCGGTGCACGGGCATGGGGTTGTGCCGGTCCTCCACCGCGGAGGCGTCGCCCCAGTAGAGCAGCGCCAGGTCCTTCGTCTCCTGGGCGAAGTAGCGCATGTTCGGGTAGCGGGCGAAGTTCGAGCTGACGATGCCGCCCACGTCGCCGGCGCCCAGCGCGCTGCGCGAGGCGTTGACGGCCACGGCCGAGTCCGGTCCGAGCCCGTCCGCCTCCCGGGTGGCGGTGAGGCGGTCCCCGTCCATGAACATGGAGGGGCAGCCGATGACCTCGACGTCGTTGAAGCCGAGGCCCCTCAGGTACTTCTCGGTGAACTCGCCGCGTACGCCGATGCTCGCGGACCGGTCCAGGACCGCCGAGACGAAGCGCTGGACGGGCTTGTTCAGCGCCTCCATGCGGTCCATGCCGTAGTCCAGGTCGGACTGGGCCCCCACACCCACGACCACCACCGGGATGGTCAGTTTCTCGATGAGGGCGCTGAGCTTGTTCAGGTGGGGCACGAAGGAGGTGCGGAAGGCGTTGGCCAGCGGGATCACGAACGCGTCGTACTCGTCGTTGATCCGTGCGGCCTCCGAGGCCTCGGCGCGGAAGCCGTTCGCGACGACCTCCGTGCCCGAGGTCTCCAGGGTCTTGTGGGAGGCCTGGCTGAAGATCAGGTTCCCGACGTTGTTGCCGAAGATGTTCTCCTCGATGGCCGCACCCGCGTGGACGATGCGGAACGGGTCCTTGCGGGACCTCAGGAGGATGCGCTTCATGGTCTTCGCCTTCGTCAGGGCCGGTCAGGGGCGGCTGAGTTCGGCGGGGGACTCCCCGCCGAGGGGTGACAGCGGCCGGAGTGCGGCGGCGCGGTCGTAGAGGTCGTCCACGGCCGCGGCGAAGCGGCTCATGGAACTGGTGTCCGACGGGCCCAGCAGGTAGGTGCGCAGCTCGCGGCGCAGGCCGGCGAGCTCGTCGCCCTCGCGCAGGTGCACGGCGGCCAGGGCGGTGTCCAGCCCCTCCCCGTCGGGGAGGAGGAGGTACGCCGCACTCGACGTCGGGTGCTTGACCCGGAACTCCTCGTGCGTGATGCCCTCGCAGTTGGTGATCGCGTAGGGCTTCTCGGTGGCGACGAAGTCGGCCACCACGCTGGAGATGTCGCTGATGAGCAGGTCCGCCTGGTTGAAGCAGGAGTACAGCGAGGGCCGCGGGCCCTGGATCACCAGGTGCGCGGTGTCGGGCCGGCCCTCCCAGTAGACCCGGTGCCACTCCTCGGTGAGGATCGCCACCTCGCGGACGGCCCCGGGGTCGGCGCCGCTCTCCTCACGCGAGTTGTGGGCCTCGTCGGTGGCGCCGCGGTCGTCGTCGAAGGCGGCCAGGCGCCGGTCCAGCGCGGCCAGCGCCGGGTCCTCCCGGTCGCCGTGTCCCGCGGCCCGGTTCGCCTCCTCCAGCAGGGCGACGATGCGCCGGTGGGCCGTGCGCGCCAGGGGCGAGCGCAGCCCGGTGAACGGGTGCGGCTTGTACAGCACGCGCACGCCGGGCCGGGCCTTCAGCAGCTGGGCGATCAGGGTGGGGCCCGCGTCCATCAGGGAGGTGTTGCCGGGCTCGTCGGTCCAGCCCTCCCATGTCGGGGCGTACAGCACGGTCCGCACGGAGTTGGGCGCGGAGTCGGTGCGGATGGAGTCCAGCTGGGGCCGGCCCACCTCGACGATTTCGTCGGGGCGCACGCCCACCTGGGCGCGCACGTACCGGTCCAGCCCGGCCCGGCCCGCGGTCCACACCTCGTCGTAGACCTTGCTGAACGGGTTGACGCTGGCGATCTTGTCGCTGTCGCCGTGTCCGATGAACACGTGCTTGAGCATCGGGTTGCGCAGCATGTGGATGTTCTTGCCGGTGTTGGCCGGGTACAGGGCCACCCGCGCCGGGCCGAAGTCCAGCGCCATCAGGTCGGTGGAGGCCGGGACGCACAGGACGGGAACGGGCGTCGGCGCCAGCTGGGCGGCGATGACGCGCTCGCGCAGGACGATGATCCCGCGGCGCCCGAGCCCGGCCATGGTCTCCAGCCACATGTTCGCCTGGTAGGCGGAGTCGGCCGAGCCGGAGAAGTACAGGACGACCTCGGGCCGGTAGGAGTCCAGCCAGGACTGGGTGAACTCCATGACCCGGTCGGCGGACGGGATGGTCCGGGCGCGCCGGATGTGCCACACCAGCATCAGCAGACCCAGGACGGTGACGCCGACGGTCAGGAGGGCGCCCGCCGCCACGACCCAGGCCGAGCCGAACCACACGTAGCCCACGACGCCGAACACCAGGAAGGCGTCCAGCGGCAGCAGTCGGCTCATCGGCTCGCGCACGAGCGGCATGGGCGGGCTGTCGGGGATGTTCAGCGGTGCCAGGTCGATGTTGCGGGTGACGATCGGCAGCTTGCGCGAGACGCGCAGCATCCGCGCGGCGATGCCCGCCATGAGCTGGAGGCAGAAGAGCAGCAGGAACACCAGCAGGACCATGCCGATGCCGGTGGAGGTCGCGGTGGTCGTGGTGATGAGCAGGCCCAGCACGAGCAGCTGGCGCAGCAGGCCGCGCGGGGTGATCCCCAGGCGGATCTGCTGGATGAGCTTGGCCAGGTTGTGGAGCCGGTGCAGCAGCAGGGCGTCCATGGCGTAGCTGCCCGCCGCGCCGAGGGCGAACACCCACCAGGAGCCCGCGATGACGCCGGCGAGCATCACCAGGTAGGAGAGGGTGAGCAGGGCCGCCCCCAGGAGCGTGGCCCGGCCCAGGCCGCGGAGCTTGGTCACTTGGAGCCCCCCGCCGCGCCGGTGCCGGGCAGGTCCTCGCGGCGGACGTCGACGACGTGTCCGGTGAGGTCGGAGAGCAGCACGTCCAGGGAGGTCGTGGCGACCTTCTCCGCGCTGAGCAGGGTGCCCGCGGGCTCCTCGCCGAAGGCCTTGGTGCGCATCGGCGTCTGGGTGCGCTCGGGGTTGATGCAGTTGATGCGGATGCCGTCCTCGGACCACTCGTCGGCCAGGGCCTGGGTCAGGTTGACGGTCGCCGCCTTGGTGGAGGAGTAGAGGCTGTACTCGCCGCGCCCGCGGGTGTAGGAGCTGGAGGTGTAGAGCAGCAGCTGGCCGCCGGTCTGGGCCAGGTACGGGAACGAGGCGCGGGCGATGTGCACCGGGGCCAGGTAGTTGACCCGCAGGGCCTCCTCGATGACCGTGTCCTCGGTCTGGTCGAGGCGGCCGATGCGCAGGACGCCGGCGGTGTTGACGACGAAGTCGACGCGCCCCGTCGCGGAGTGCGCCTGCTCCAGCGCGGCGGCGATGTCGGCCGGGTTGGCCACGTCGGTGCGGGTGGCGCTGCGCGAGTAGCGGAAGACCCGGGCGCCGTACTTCTCGGCGAGGTCGGCGACCCCGGAGCCGATCCCGTAGCTGCCGCCGAACACCACCACGGTCCTGCCGGTGAGCCGTTCCGTGTAGTCCCCGTCGGTGAACTCGGGGGTGGCGGAGGAGGAGAGCTGGAAGAGCTTGTCGGCGATGAAGATGTCGACCGGCTGGGTCACCTTCATGTTCTGCTCTTCGCCCGCGACCACGTGGATCGGGGTGTCGGGGGAGTAGCGCAGGACGACGGTGCAGTCGTCGGTGGCCTCGAACCCCGGGTCGTTCCACGCCTTGGCGTAGGCGTTGCGGATGGTGGAGAGGCGGAACCCCTGGGGGGTCTGGCCGCGGCGCAGCCGGGAACGGGTGGGGACGTCGGTGATGACGTCGTCGTCGACCTCGATGATCGTGTCGGAGGACGGGATCGCCACGTCGACCGCCTGGAAGGTCTCCAGGGCGGTGACGCAGTCGTCGATGACGCGCTGGGAGAGCAGCGGGCGCACCGCGTCGTGGAAGAGCACGTTGGTGTTCTCCGCCGAGTAGTGCGACAGGGCGTCCAGGGCCAGCTGCGTGGTGGCGTTGCGGGAGGTGCCGCCCGGCAGCACCCGGGTCACCTTGCCGAGCCCCGCCTTGCGCACGATGGCCTCGGCGTCGTTGACGAAACCGGGGTTCATCATCACGATGACCTCGTCCACGCGCGGAGCCTGCTCGAACAGCTCCAAGGTGTGCTCCAGGATCGTCTTCCCGGCGATCTTCAGCAGCTGCTTGGGCGTCGCCAGTCCGATGCGCTGGCCGCTGCCGCCGGCGAGGACCACGGCGACGGTTCGGGTCACGGATCGGGCTACGGGCTCGGTGACATGGCTGGGCAAGACTGGACTCCGAAAAGGGGAGGAAGGGCGGGCCGTACCGCGGGGCAGTGCTCGGGGGGTGGTCGCCGTGCGACCTCACCCTGCTCAACGAGACTTCACCGGGCGGACATGAAGACGTTTTAACAGGATATGAGGTTTACCAGTAGTTTGTGAGTTAGATGACTCACGGTCCGTTTCGGGTGGTGAAGGCGTCAGCGGCCCGGAACCCCGGTACGAAGCGGTGGGGGCCGCGCGCACGGCGCGCGGCCCCCACCGCCCCACGACCCCGGAACGGGTCTCAGCCCGCGTCCTCCGTGCCCGGCACGGTCACCGGGGCCATGCCGTCCGGCCGGTCGTCCGCCCCGTCCTCGCGGAAGGGGTCCGCGGGGACCGGCTCGGCGAAGGTGCCGGGCGGGAAGTCCCGGAGCCCGCGCTCGTACAGGTCGTCCACGGCCGCCGAGAAGCGGCTCTGGGCGTCGGGCTCGTCCGGGCCCAGCAGGTACTCCTTGAGGATCTCCCGGCGCCGCGCCATCGCGTCGTCCTCCGGCCGCCTCGCGGCGGCCAGGACCTCCTCCAGCCCGGCCAGGCCGGGGCGGAGCACGTACCCGGCCCCCGCGGACGGGTACTGGCGCCGGAACTCGTCGTCTCCGGTGTCCCACAGGTCCGCGATGGCGTAGGGCTTGCCGCTGGCGATGAAGTCGGCGACCACGCTGGAGATGTCGCTGACCATCGCGTCCGACTCGTTGAAGCACGAGAACAGCGTCGGGAACGGATCGGTGACCACGTGGTGGCGCAGCGGCCCCGCGGAGGTCCAGTACAGGTCGTGCCACTGCCGCAGCAGGTCCCGGTACCCCTCCAGGTCGGCCCCGGTCAGGTTCCGCTCCGAGGACTCCTCGCGGAACCGCTCGATCCGTCCGCGCAGCTCCGCCAGCCGCCGCTCGGACTCCGGCGGGACGGGCTCCAGCCCGCGGTTGTGCGCGGTGACCGCCTCGACGATCCTGCGGTGCGCCGCGGCGGCGCGCGGGGAGCGCTTGCCCAGCAGCGGGTGCGGCTTGTAGATGAGCCGGACCGGCTCCGCGCCGCCCAGCAGCCGCTCCACCAGCTCCGCGCCGACGGTGTCCGCGGAGGTCAGGTAGTTGTTGTCGTCCACACCCTCCCAGGTGGGCGCGTAGATCACCGTGGGCACCGACCGCTCGGCCGCGGTCCGGGGACCGGAGACCGCGTCCAGCTGGGGGCGGCCCACCTCGACCACGTCGCGGTCGTCGATGGCGTGCCGGACCCGGCGGTAGCGCTCGCGCCCGCCGCGGCCGGCCACCCAGATCTCGTCGAAGATCCGGCTGACGCGGTTGCTGCTGGGCAGCTTGTCGCTGTCGCCGTGCCCGATGAAGACGTGCTTGATCTCGGCGCGCTGCACCAGGTGGATGTTCTTGCCGGCGTTGCCCGGGTACAGGGCCACGCGGACCGTGGACAGGTCCAGGGCGGCCAGGTCGTCGGCGCGCGGCACGCTCACGACCGGCAGCGAGGTCGGCTCCAGGTACGGCAGGTTGGCGTGCTCGCGGAACACCACCAGGGCCCGCCGGTCCAGCCGCTCCATCGCCTCCAGCCACATGTTGGCCTGGTAGACGCCGTTCTGGCTCCCCACGCCGAACGTGAAGTACAGGACCACCTCGGGGCGGTAGGCGCGCAGCCGCTCGCCGACCTCCTCGATGACCTGGGCGTCGGAGGGGAAGCGCAGGTGCGCCAGGAAGGTCGGAACGGAGGCCAGCGCCAGCACCAGCACCGCGCCCGTGCTCAGCGCCGCACCGCCGATCGCGAGCCACTCGGGCCCGCCCGCCAGGTGCGCCACCCCGCCCAGGACCAGCGCGATGTCGGCGAGGAAGACGCGGTTCATCGGCAGCTCGCGCACGAACCCGGGCGGTTGCGGCAGGTTCAGCGCGGACAGGTCCAGGTTGCGGGTGCGCACCGGCAGCCGGGAGCGGCGCATGATCTGCAGCCGCATGAGGTCGTAGCCCAGGGACAGCACGAAGAAGGCGCCCATCCCCGCGAACGTCGACCAGTAGGCGGCGGTGCCGATCGCGCCCACGGACACGTACAGGGCGATGAGCAGGATCTGGCGCAGCAGCATCCGCACGGTGAGTCCGACGCGGATGCGGCTGAGCACCTTGGTGAGCACGGTGACCCGCTGGGCGACCAGCCATTCCGTGGTGTACAGGACCAGCGCCAGCAGCCCGAACACCCAGACCTGCGCCATGGCCACCTCGATGGCCTGGAGCAGGAAGGAGAGTCCCATGGCCGCCAGGACGGCCAGCGCCGGGCCGTCGACGCCCAGGTGGCGCAGCCGGTTCATCTCCCCTCCTCCGTCCCGCGTGTGCGGACGGCGGCCACCGGGTCCTCGCGGCGGACGTCGACGACGTGTCCGGTGAGGTCGGAGAGCAGCACGTCCAGCGAGGTGCGGGCCACCTTCCCGGCGCTGAGCAGGGTGCCCGCGGGCTCCTCGCCGAAGGCCTTGGTGCGCATCGGCGTGCGCGTGCGCTCGGGGTTGATGCAGTTGATCCGCACACCGTCCCCGGACCACTCGTCGGCCAGGGCCTGGGTCAGGTTGACGGTCGCCGCCTTGGTGGAGGAGTACAGGCTGTACTCGGCCCTGCCCCGGGTGTAGGAGCTGGAGGTGTAGAGCAGCAGCTGCCCCCCGGTCTGGGCCAGGTACGGGAACGAGGCGCGGGCGATGTGCACCGGGGCCAGGTAGTTGACCCGCAGGGCCTCCTCGATCGTCGCCGGGTCGGTGCCGTCCAGCCGCCCGATGCGCAGCACCCCGGCGGTGTTGACGACGAAGTCGACGCGTCCCGTCGCGGAGTGCGCCTGCTCCAGGGCCGCGGCGATCTGCGCGGGATCGGACACGTCGGTGCGGGTGGCGCTGCGCGAGTAGCGGAAGACCCGGGCGCCGTGCTTCTCGGCGAGGTCGGCGACCTCGGCCCCGATGCCGTGGCTGCCGCCGAACACCACCGCGGTCCGCCCCTCCAGCAGCCGGTCGCGGTCCCGGTCGGTGAACTCGGGGGTGGCCGCGGAGGAGAGCTGGAAGAGCTTGTCGGCGATGAAGATGTCGACCGGCTGGGTCACCTTCATGTTCTGCTCCTCGCCGGCGACCACGTGGATCGGTGTGCCGGGGGAGTAGCGCAGGACGACGGTGCAGTCGTCGGTGGCCTCGAACCCCGGGTCGGCCCAGGCGCGCTCGTACGCCTCGCGGATGGTGGAGAGGCGGAACCCCTGGGGGGTCTGGCCGCGGCGCAGCCGGGAGCGGGTGGGGACGTCGGTGATGACGTCGTCGTCGACCTCGATGATCGTGTCGGAGGACGGGATCGCCACGTCGACCGCGGCGTAGCGGTCCAGGGAGTCCACGCAGTCGTCGACGACCCGCTGGGAGAGCAGCGGGCGCACCGCGTCGTGGAAGAGCACGTTGGTGGTGTCCGCGGGGAGGTGGGACAGGGCGTCCAGGGCCAGCTGCGTGGTGGCGTTGCGGGAGGTGCCGCCCGGGAGCACCCGGGTCACCTTGGCGAGCCCGGCCCGCTGCACGACGGCCTCGGCGTCGCTGACGAAACCGGGGTTCATCATCACGAGGACCTCGTCCACGCGCGGAGCCTGCTCGAACACGTCGAGCGTGTGCTCCAGGATCGTCTTCCCGGCGATCTTCAGCAGCTGCTTGGGCGTCGCCAGGCCGATGCGCTGGCCGCTGCCGCCGGCGAGGACGACCGCGACCGTCCTCGTGGCGGGCGCGGGCCGTGGAAAGGTACTGCTCTCAGGCAAGGTCGTCTCCCTCTTCGCGAAGAGTTGGGGGATGTACTGCCCGACCTTGGGGGAAACGTGCGGGTTCCGGGCACGAGAGGCCGAGAGGCGCGTCACACTCCGGAAGGAGGAACATGCGCCATTCGTATCGAATCGGTTCTCTGTTCTTATCGCCGTCGCCTGTTGTTCAGGTTCCGGTGTGAATGGGACGAAGATCTCCGTTGTCGGGTTGTCCGCCTCCGAAGGGAGTTTTCGCCACCCCGAGCGGCCCGTGTCGGGCGCCTTCCGAGGAGGGGCATCGTGACCTGGTTCGATGCTCGCGAGGATGGTCCGGTTGTTCGACGCTACCCGCAGCCCGGTACCGGTCACGACGGAATAACGCCCGGACCATGTCCCGGTGACGGGAAACGGCCGGGGGCCGCACCTTTCGGTGCGGCCCCCGGCGGGTGCGGCCCGGCCGTCCGGGCGCGGGTCAGGACCGTGCCGCCTCCGGGGTGTCCGCGGCCGGCCGGGCGCGGACCGGCGCCACCAGGTTCAGCACCCAGTACACGAGGAAGGCGCTCACCAGGCCGACGACCCAGCCGTAGTCCGCGAGCGGGGCCAGCGGCGGGATGAGGCCGTCCGCGGGGAACGGGCCCAGCTTGGCGCCGGTGTCCGCGTCGACGGCCGAGTAGGAGCCGCCCACCGCCAGCAGGGCGCCCGAGCCGAACGCGGCCAGGGCCCGCCAGTTCCAGCCGCCGCGGTACCAGTACTCCGACCCGCGCGTGTACAGGCCCGGCAGGTCCAGCCGGGTCCGGCGCACCACCCAGTAGTCGGCGAGCAGGATGCCCGCCACCGTGCCCAGGACGCCGCCGACGGTGCCCAGCCAGGTGAAGATGTAGACGCTCTCGTTCTCCAGGAGCTTCCAGGGGAAGATGAGCACGCCCAGGAAGCACGTGATGATCGCCCCGGTGCGGAAGCTGATCAGGCGCGGCGCCAGGTTGGCCAGGTCGTAGGCCGGGCCCACCAGGTTCGCGGCGATGTTGGTGGAGACCGTCGCCAGCAGCACGATGAAGATCGCGAACAGCAGGCCCAGGCCGCTGCCCATCCGCGCCACGATGTCGATCGGGTTCCACAGCGGCTCGCCGTACACCGCGGCGGTGCCCGCCGTGACCATGACCGCCAGCAGCGAGAACAGGGTCATCGTGGTGGGCAGGCCCAGGGACTGGCCCATCACCTGGGCGCGCTGTGAGGCGGAGAAGCGGGTGAAGTCGCTGATGTTGAGGGTCAGGGTCGCCCAGTAGCCGATGACGCCCATGAGCGAGGGGAAGAACAGGGCCCAGAACGACGGGCCCCAGTCCAGGCCCCCGGGGTCGCCCGCGAGCATGGCGCCGGGGCCGCCGGCCTCGGCGGCCATCCACACCAGCAGGGCCGCGCCGCCGACGATCATCATCGGGGCCGCCCACACCTGCACCTTGCGGACGCCCTCCATGCCCCACAGGATGATGACCACCTGCACCACCCAGAACACGGCGAAGGACAGCCACAGGGTCCACGGGTTGCCGCCGACCGCGGGGGCGTCGAGCCACGCGTCGCCGAACAGGCGGCCGGCGAGCACGTACACGCCCTGGCCGCCCACCCAGGTCTGGATGCCGAACCAGCCGCAGGCCACCGCGCCGCGCAGCAGCGCCGGGAGGTTGGCGCCGCGCAGGCCGAAGGAGGCGCGCGCGAACACCGGGAAGGGGATGCCGTACTTGGCGCCCGCGTGGCCGGTCAGCACCATCGGCAGCAGCACGACGAGGTTGCCCAGCACCACGGCGAGCATCGCCTGGCGCCAGTCCATGCCGGCGGCGATCAGGCCGCTGGCCAGGGTCCAGGCGGGGATGCTCACCGACATGCTCACCCACAGGGCGGTGAAGCTCCCGGTGCCCCAGGTGCGGCGGGCCATCGGCACCGGCTGGAGGTCGCCGTTGACGTAGGGGCTCTCGGGCATGGACGCGCCCTCGGCCAGGGAGACGCGGCCGTCGGGGTGGGTGACGGCGCTCGGTTCCGGGGAGGGTGGGGCTTGGGTCACGGGGCACCTGATTCTCGGGTGATGCGGGGAGCCGGTGTGGCGGGCGGGCACGGCGTCGGGCCCGGCATGGTCGCGTAGAAATGTGGGGATATGCCCGATCTGTTGCGGGCCACCGAATATCTTCGCACGTCACCCGGGGTAGGCGGGCGGCCACCGGGGCCCGCCCCCGCGCCCGCACCGGCAGTGTGCGCTTTTCTTGTGACCGCGCTGTTCCGGGCAGGGCACCCGCCGGTGAACCCCCGTGCCTCCTGGCCCCGTGCGGCCCCCTGGCCCCGTGCGCTCCCTCGGCATCTTGCGCCCCTCGGGCCCCGCGCCCCCGCCCCTTGTGGACCCCGGGCCTCTGGCGCCCCCGGGCCCCGCGTCCCCGGGCCCCGCGTCCCCGGGCCCGTCCGGGCCCGGGGACGCGGGCGGGGCGGCGGGTCAGATCCCGGCCACGGCGGGGACCACGTCGCGCCCGTAGGCGTCGATGACCCCGTCCACGTCGTCGTGCATGGCGTAGACCGCGAACTGGTCGACGCCCGCCTCGCGCAGCCGTTCCAGCTTGGCCACGTGCTCCTCCACCGTGCCCAGCAGGCAGAACCGGTCCACCACGCCGTCGGGCACGAACGCGGTGTCGGGGTTGTCGGCCCGGCCGTGGTGGCTGTAGTCGTAGCCCTGCCGTGCCTCGATGTAGTCGGTCAGCTCCTGCGGGACCGCCCCCGAGTGCCCGTACCTCGCCACCAGGTCGGCGACGTGGTTGCCCACCATGCCGCCGAACCAGCGGCACTGCTCGCGGGCGTGCGCCAGCCCCCGCGCCGACCCGTCGGTGACGTAGGCGGGCGCGGCGGCGCACACCGTGATCTCCGCCGGGTCGCGGCCCGCGTCGGCCGCCGCCGCCCGCACCGCCCTGACCATCCACTCCGTCAGGTACGGGTCGGCCAGCTGGAGGATGAACCCGTCGGCCTGCCGCCCCGCCAGCTCCAGGGCCCTGGGCCCGTAGGCGCCCATCCAGACGGGCAGCGCCCCGTCGCGCACCCACGGCAGGCGCAGGGACGCCCCGTCCACGTCCGCCTCCCGGCCCTCGGCCAGGTCCTTGATCGCGGCCATGGCCAGGGAGAGCCGGGCCAGGGTGGCGGGGCTGCGCCCGGCCACCCGCATCGCCGAGTCCCCGCGGCCGATCCCGCACACCGTCCGGTTGCCGAACATGTCGTTCAGGGTCGCGAACAGGGAGGCGGTCACCTCCCAGGCGCGGGTGCCCGGGTTGGTCACCATGGGGCCCACCACGAGGTTCTCGGTGCGCTCCAGGACACGGCTGTAGACGACGAACGGCTCCTGCCACAGCACGACCGAGTCGAACGTCCACCCGTGGGTGAAGCCGAGCCGGTCGGCGCGCGCCATGCGGTCCACCAGCAGGTCGGCCGGCGGGTCGGTCTGGAGGACGAGTCCGATGTCCATGTGCTCCCCTCTCAGATCAGGTACTGGCAGGTGCCGCGGGTCAGGTAGCGGCCGTGCCCGGCCGAGCCGAGGTACTCGCCCCGGTCCACGACGACCCGGCCGCGCGAGAGCACGGTGCGGGCGCGGCCCCTCACCCGCCTGCCCTCGTACGCGGAGTAGTCGACGTTCATGTGGTGGGTCCGGGCCGAGATCACGTGCTCGGCCCCGGGGTCGTAGACGACGATGTCGGCGTCGGCGCCCGGCGCGATGGTGCCCTTGCGCGGGTAGAGCCCGAACATGCGGGCCGGGGCGGCGCAGGCCAGCTCGATCCACCGGCGCCGGGAGATGCGGCCGTCCAGCACCGCCTGGTGCAGCAGGTCCATCCGGTTCTCCACCCCCGGCATGCCGTTGGGGATCTTGGAGAAGTCGCCCCGGCCCCGCTCCTTCTGCCCGTTGAAGCAGAACGGGCAGTGGTCGGTGGAGACCACGGACAGGTCGTCGGTGCGCAGCGCCCGCCACAGGTGCTCCTGGTGCTCCCGGGGCCGCAGCGGTGTCGAGCACACGTACTTGGCGCCCTCGAAGTCCGGCGCCGCCAGGTCCTCCGCCGACAGGAACAGGTACTGCGGGCAGGTCTCGCCGAACACGTTGACCCCGAGGTCGCGCGCGCGGGACAGCTCCTCCACCGCCTCGCCCGCGGACACGTGCACCACGTACAGCGGGGCCCCGGCCACCCGGGCCAGCTGGATGGCGCGGTGGGTGGCCTCCGACTCCAGCAGGGCCCTGCGGACCTCGCCGTGGTGGCGGGGGTCGGTCCTCCCGGCCGCCAGCGCCTGCTCGACGAGCACGTCGATGGCGATGCCGTTCTCGGCGTGCACCATGCTCAGCGCGCCGTTGGTCGCGCCGCGCTGCATGGCCCGCAGGATCCGCCCGTCGTCGCTGTAGAAGACGCCCGGGTAGGCCATGAACATCTTGAACGAGGTGATGCCCTCGTCCACCAGCGCGTCCATCTCCTTGAGCGAGGACTCGTCGATGTCGGACAGGATCGCGTGGAACCCGTAGTCGATCGCGCAGTTGCCCTCGGCCTTGGCCAGCCAGGCGTCCACCCCGGCCCGCACCGGGCTCCCCGGTGTCTGGATCGCGAAGTCGATGATCGTCGTGGTGCCGCCCCAGGCGGCGGCGCGGGTCCCCGTCTCGAAGGTGTCGGAGGCGAAGGTGCCGCCGAACGGCATCTCCATGTGGGTGTGCGCGTCCACCCCGCCCGGGATGACGTAGTGCCCCGCGGCGTCGACGACCTCGGCGCCGCTGCGGGCCCAGGAGCGGGCGGTGTCGCCGCCGCGCAGGGCCAGGGCGGCCACGGTCCCGTCCTCGACGAGGACCTCGGCCTCCAGTTCGTCGGCGGCCGTCAGGACCAGGCCGCCGGTGATGAGGGTGCGTCCCATGGCCGTCCCCTATCCCTCGGTCAGCGGGCCGTAGGCGTCCGGGCGGCGGTCGCGGTAGAAGGCCCACTGGGTGCGGACCTCGTCGATCAGGCCGAAGTCGAGGTCGCGCACGACCAGCTCGGGCGCGGTGTCGGAGGCGGTGTCGCCGACGAACCGCCCGCGCGGGTCCACGAAGTAGCTGGTGCCGTAGAAGTCGTTGTCGCCGTACTCCTCCCGGCCCACCCGGTTGATGGCCGCGACGAAGTACTCGTTGGCCACGGCGGCGGCGGGCTGCTCCAGCTTCCACAGGTACGCCGACAGGCCCCGGCTGGTCGCCGACGGGTTGTACACGAGCTGCGCCCCGGCCAGGCCCAGCGCCCGCCAGCCCTCGGGGAAGTGGCGGTCGTAGCAGATGTAGACGCCGATCCGGCCGACGGCGGTGTCGAACACCGGCCAGCCCAGGTTGCCGGGCCGGAAGTAGTACTTCTCCCAGAACCCCTCGACCTGCGGGAGGTGGTGCTTGCGGTACTTGCCCAGGTACGTGCCGTCGGCGTCGATGACGGCGGCGGTGTTGTAGTGGAACCCGGGCCCCTCGGCCTCGAACACGGGCAGCACCATCACCATGCCCAGCTCCCGGGCCAGGGCCCGGAAGCGGGTGACGGTGGGGCCGTCGGGGACGCTCTCGGCCCACCGGTGGTGCGCGGCGTCCTGCACCTGGCAGAAGTAGGGCGCGTTGAACACCTCCTGGAAGCCGATGACCCGCGCCCCCCGGGCGGCGGCCTCGCGCGCGTATTCCTCGTGGACGTCGAGCATGGAATCGGTGTCGCCGGTCCACTCTGTCTGGACGAGTGCGGCACGGACGGTGTGCGGCATGGTTCCCCTCGTTCCTCCGTGGCCGTCGCGGTCGGCCCGGAACGGTCGGCGCGTCCGCGTAGGCCCTGTTGGCAGGCGGGTGCGGGCGGAGCGGCGCGCGATGAGAATCGCACGATAGAGAGAGGGGAATGGCAGGTCAATATCCGACATCCCGGCGAACGGGATTCCTTCGTGTTGTGCGATTTCACAAAGACGGCCAATGGCGTCCGATGTCCTTTTTTCAGGGCACCGCCATTCAGAGGAAGAACCAGGTTTCGCCGTGTTCCGGGGCGCGGATTTCGTGCTCCCCTCCACACCCTCCCCGCCGCGCCGGGCGGGGCCGCGCCCGCGGCCGGTCCTAGGGTGGGGGGCATGGCGCGACTGCTCATCGTTCACCACACCGTCTCCCCGGCCACCCAGGAGCTGCTGGAGGCCGTGCTGGAGGGGGCCCGCGACGACGCGATCGAGGGTGTGGAGGCCGTCGCCCGCCCCGCGCTGTCGGCCTCCGCCGCCGACGCCCTGGAGGCGGACGCCGTGGTCCTGGGGACGCCGGCCAACATCGGGTACATGTCGGGCGCCCTCAAGTACTGGTTCGACCTCGTGTACTACCCGGCGCTGTCCGCCGGCCGGGCGGTGCCCTACTCCCTGTACGTGCACGGCAACGACGACACCGCGGGCGCGGTCCGCGCGGTGGAGGGCATCGCCGGGGGCATGGGCTGGCGGCGCCACCGCCCCCCGGTCCGCGTGACGGGAGCCCCCGGCGCCCCCGACCGGGACGCCTGCCGCGAACTCGGGGCCGTCACCGCGCTGGCCGCCCTGGACATGTGAGGGCCCCGCCCCGCGCGGCGCGCGGAACGGGGCCCGGGAACGGGGAGGGCGCTACTGCACCTGCGCCACGATCGGCTCGTCGGGGCCGATGATGGGGGTGTAGTGCACCTCGACCACGGTCACCTCGCCGAGGATGGCGACCTGCCCGCTGGCCTCCTGGCCGGACGCCAGCTCCGACACCTCGATGCCCTGGATGTCGGCGAACAGCTCCCAGTCGGTGACCTCGGTGCCGTCGTCCAGCACGTAGCTGAAGTACAGCGGGTTGATCGACAGGGTCTCGTCCCAGTTGTTGGCGATCGTCACGTCGAGGACCGTGTAGGTCTCGCTCGGCTCGATCGTCCCGCTCGCGGTGCCCGCGTTGGTCGCGGTCATGGTCACCGCGCCGCTCGGGGCCGCCGGGGCCTCCTCGGTGGTGCCGCCCGGCTCGGTGGTCTGCGAGGAGGTGGGGGCGCTGGCCGGGGCCTCGCTGCTGCCGCCGCCGGCGGACATCGCGATGACCACGATGATCACGACCACGATCACGATCAGGCCCAGGCAGCCCGCACCCACACCGATGCCGACCTTGGCGCCGGTCGACATGCCCTGCTTCTGCGGCTGTCCGCCGGGGACGCCGTACGGGTCGTACTGCTGCCCGCCGGGAGCGCCGTAGGACTGCTGGCCGCCGCTGGGGTCCCCGTAGGGCTGCTGCCCTCCGGAGGGGTCCCCGTAGGGCGGCTGCCCGCCGGGGGGACCGTACGGGGGCTGCCCGCCGGGAGGACCGTAGGGCGGCTGGCCGCCGGTCGGGCCGTAGGGGGGCTGTCCGCCGGGGGGACCGCCGTAGGGGGGCTGGGGGCCGGAGGGGTCGTTGGGGTAAGACATGGTGAGTGCTCCGGTCTCGGTGCGGGACGGCGTGTGTGCGCCGGTGAAGGGTGCGCGGTGCGCCTCGGACGGAGCACGCGCGGCGGTGGAGGCCGCCGTCCGCCGGTCGGCGGTGGCGGCGGAGCCGCCATGGCGACCGTACCTCTACCGTCCGATCGGATGATGCGGAGGCCCGGACGGTTCGCACAAGGGCCCGGTGGCCTTCGCCACGAAGCCCCCTGCGCCCGCGGCCCCGCCTTGGTACGTTGCGCCTATGCGCACGGACTACCACCCGACCCCCACCGAGGTCGTGGCCTCCTGGATCCCCCACGACGCCCGCTGGCACGCCGCCGCCCGGACGGCCGCCGCCGCGGGTTCCGACGAACTGCGCCGCTACGTCTCCGGACTCGTCCACGAGCAGCGGGACGGGGACCGCGAACTCGCCGACGAGTACGACCTGCTCTCCATCGGCGCCGTCGTGGAGGACCTGGGTGTGGGCGGCCTGGCCGCGGTCGAGTGGAGCAAGGTCCGCGACGCCCTCCTGCTGCCCCTGACCAAGAGGATGTAGGTACCGAGGGGGTCCGGGTGAGCCGTCCCGGGAGGCGGAGAGGGCGGGAGCGCGGGAAGCGGGAGGGCCGCTGATCGGGGTGCGGAACCGGTGGCGGCCGTAGCGGGCCGCCCCGCGGACGCTTCCCGTCTTCCGGACTGGGGTCGGCGGGGGCGCGGGCGGGCACGGGCCCGTTCCCCGGCCGGGGCCGGGGAGAACCGCTCGGCCCCGCCGTTGTACCGGCCGTCCGCCGGGGGCCGCGTCGTCTGCGGAGGGCAGCGGGGGGCGGGCGTCTCCGCGCGGCGCGGGCGCGCGGGGGAGCGCGGCTCAGTCCTCCTCGGGGTGGCACTCCAGGCAGTCCGGGCCGCAGGGGTAGTTGATCATCGACATCGACCGGCAGAGCACGCACATCCGGCGCCGGCCGTCCGGCGGGTCGTGCCGCCACTGGTGGCGGCCGGCCCGGCAGATCCCCGAGGGCTTCATGGCGGTCTCATCGCGGGCTGCGCTCATGCACGCACCGTAGCGGAACCGGTCCCCGCCCGGAAGGCGTTCGGGCGGTGCCGTGCGGCCCTGGTGGAACCGGCAGCGCCCCCGAGGGGGCGCCCGGTCTGCTCTCCGGGTGCGCCGGTCCGGCCACCGGGCCGGGGACGGGGTCGTCGAGGGGCGGGAGGCCGGAAGGTGTGTCCGTTCGGTGCTGGTCGGCCCGGTCACCACGGCGGCCCCGGCGGTCCTGGTGGGTCCGGCAATCCCGGCAGACCGGTTGGTCCCGGTGGTGTCGGGTGGGGTGTCCGGGTGGTCTGTGCGAGGTCGGGGCGCAGGGCCAGCAGGGCGCGGACGGCGGCGGCCAGGTCGGCCAGGTCGGTGAAGTCGGTGGTGTTGTGTGAGGGCGGGAGCGGCGGTTCCCCGTGGTGGCGACTGCTCTGTGTCGGTAGTGGGACGGGTGGGTTCCAGGGGTGGGTGGGGTGCCCGGTGTGGGTGTTGCCCATGGGCTCGGTCTCTTCTCCGGTCGTTGTGTGTGCGGGGGCGGGATGCGGGTGTCCCGGTCGGCTGTCGGTGTGTGGTCGTCGCGGGGTGGGCCCGCCCGGCGGGGGTCGCCGGGCGGGCGTGCGGGTCAGCCCGTCTCGGGCCGGGTGGCCCTGACGGTCTCGGGGACCAGGAGGGCTTCGACTTCGGCGCGGTGGAAGCGGCGGTGGCCGCCCAGGGTGCGGAAGGAGGTGAGTTTGCCGGTGTCGGCCCAGCGGGCGACGGTGACGGAGGTGACGCGCATCATCTGCGCGACCTCGCCGGAGGTGAGGGGTTCGGGGACCTGCTGTGGGCGGTTCACGGGGTGGCTCCTGCCTGGCGGAGGAGGCGGTCGACGTCGGTGCGCAGGAAGCGGTGGTGTCCGCTGGGGGTGCGCACGCCGGGGAGTTTGCCGCGCAGGACCCA
>NZ_FQZK01000067.1 GCF_900141985.1 Nocardiopsis flavescens
ACCCCTTCTGGGTCCCCGACTTGAAGGCGTGGGTCGACGCGATCGACCTGGCCCCGGGCATGTGGTTGCAGACCTCTGCCGGCACCTGGGTCCAGGTCAACGCGATCCAGGCCTGGTCCCAGTCCGCTACGGTCCATAACCTGACGGTCCAGGGTGTTCACACCTATCATGTGGCCACAAGGGCGCTCGATGTCCTCAACCACAACTGTGGTGGAATCAGTGATGAAATGCATGCGTCAATTCAAGATCGCCATGGGAATGACGTTGCAGATGGTGTGGACTGGAATGTTCAGAGAATGTGTGCAGAATGCAATTCTGTCAAGGAAGCAACTGATCACAATATCAATGGAATTGGTCAGGATGTGAACAGGATGGCCGAGTACTTTGCTGGGCAGCGTGACCTGGGGATGACTCATGTGGATAGAAGGGCGCTTGGAACGACTGCCAGGCGCGACGAGACTAGGATTGACCCTCGCGGTAGGGGTGTGACGATAGTCCAGAATTCATACATGGTCCATGGATATCATCAGTCTGCTGATGATTTTAATAGACTATTTAATCGACTGGGGTAGATGGGGATGTATCAGAGGGTGAGGGTGCGGCGAGTCGGAAGAGGCTATCTTCTCAGTCTCACTCCAGTTCAGTTCGAGTTGATTAGGAGGGTTCTCATTGACATGGGTAGTGACAGCTATCCTTCGATAGTTGTAGATGCTGCAACAGGAGGGATTTCTGATAAACTTCTGGCGGCGAGGGACCACAGTGTTGATTTTCGATCGAAAAGGAACGTGGATCTCGAATTAACATTTGAAGAAGTCGGCGTTATTTTGAGGGTGCTGGGTTTTGTTTCTTTAAGTCTATCTTCCGAGGAATGTTTTCATGAAAAATATGGGTTCTATAGCGAGAATGTTCGAGCCCTTGGGAGGGAAATTTATTCTTCTCTGTGGGGGCTTGAAAATTGATATAATATTTTTTAAATTAACCTAGATCTTTCATGATGGGTGAGCAGTCGGCGCGGACGGTGCTGGCGACGATCCTGGGTTCGGGTGCAAAGGCGTTGGTCGAGATCACCATCGACCCCACCACCGAACGCGACGCCCCCGAGGGCGAGACCGTCTCCGCGGGTGTGGTCGAGGTCGACACCGAGAACGCCGGCCTCCCGGGTCCGGTGGCGGCCGGGGATGTGGTCATCGCGACTGATGAACACCCCTTCTGGGTCCCCGACTTGAAGGCGTGGGTCGACGCGATCGAC
>NZ_FQZK01000064.1 GCF_900141985.1 Nocardiopsis flavescens
ACATAGTACGTGTGGAGGTCTTGGACGGTGAGGTTGTAGACCCGCTCGGACTCGGTCCAGGTGCGGGTGCCGGTGATCTGGACCAGGGTGCCCTCGGAGGACAGGAACCACATCCCCGGAACCAGGTCGACGGCGTCGACCCACTCACCCAGCAACGGCACCCAGAAGGGGTGACCGTCCGTGGCAACGATCGCATCGCCCAGCACCATCGGCCCCGGCCGGGAAGGCCCGTCAGGCAACTCGCCCTCGCCCAGAGTGCCAGCGTCGACCTGCGTGGTGGTGTCCACGGTGATCTCGACCAGGGTCTTGGCACCCTCACCCACGATCGTGGCCAAGACCGTGCGCAGCCCCTCTTCTCCAGTCCTATCGACACGGGAGCAGGCTACCGAGAACCCAGATGAGATGAGCTCTTAAGCACCTTGGGAGGGTGCGATTTTTCCCTGGCCACCAATCCGAACTCAGAACGCGATAGGATTTTTCGATTATCCTGCTTAAAAAATCTAGTAAATAGCCACCAGAAATCAGTTCAGAAAAATTCTCCCCGAAGCTGCTCGAAAGAAAATTCCTCCGCCCTAACCTTCATCGCCAAAAGATTAACCTCCTCCAATGCATCCACTTGAGAAAGAGAAGAAACGTCACTCCTCTGGTAATTATTTTCGAGACTCCTTATGTCAAATTCCACCTCCCGATAATCCGAGAGAAGAGATGAGGAATTCAATGCGAAAATCGAACATCTAATCGCATCTTCAGGGTTTCTATAACTTCTATACCTGACCGCACAGAAAATAACCATCGCCACACTGTGGAGCACGGCCAACTTACCATCAGTCGACCCGCTTTTTTGAATTTCGGGCAAGCCTTCCAAAAATCTCAAATCACCATCCCAGGACGAACCACGACCCACCTCCCAAAGGGCGTCCGTGATTCGAACCACACGGTCGAGGTCGCCATCCCTCTTAGCATCATCCGCCACAAGACCCGTAAAAACTTGCCTGACACGCTCTGCACACGAAGCAACGAATGCGTCCACCTTGTCGTAGTCCGCACTCTCCACAAAAAGCTTGACATAAATATCTTGGTCTACCACTCGAAAGTCCTAATCTGAGTCCCGTGGGTACCCTTGAGCACCTCTCCGGATACACGGCCACCCGTAGCCCTGATAAGAGGAGCGCAAATCTTACTACAGACTGGCCTGGAAGAGCCCCCCATAATCGGACTCCAGTTCATACTATTAATAAACAGAAGAGCGTTTTGTTCTGCATCGGTCCCAGGAATGTTTCTTGCCGGAATCTCGTTTCCAGTAAGCGAAGATCTCTGCGCGGGCGTCAACCCCCTACCGCTTCCAGCGACCACATGGACAACACCCCTGGAGGTCTGTGCAGCAACTACAGCCACTGATGAGCTATTCCTCGGATGCCCCGTCGGAAGCTGGCTCCAAATTTGGTGAGCACGGTCCGCGAGCGGTTCTGCGGGACTACAGTTATGAGTCAGGAGCGGGGTGTCGCCCGTGAGCACATAGTACGTGTGGAGGTCTTGGACGGTGAGGTTGTAGACCCGCTCGGACTCGGTCCAGGTGCGGGTGCCGGTGATCTGGACCAGGGTGCCC
>NZ_FQZK01000013.1 GCF_900141985.1 Nocardiopsis flavescens
TCCCTCGCGTGAGGATGTGGGTCGGGTGATCATTTCGCGGGAGACGGTGATCGACAACGTCAATCCCACGATCGTGCCGCGGACCCAGGTCGAGCGCAGGCGCCGCAAGAAGTCCGCCTGACGCTCGCGCCGGCCCGCGCCCGGACACGGGACACGCGGCCCCGCCACCACCCCTTTCACCCCGTTCGTGGGGTGAGATGGTGCCGGGGGTGGTGACCGTGGCTCCGACGGACGCTCAGGGCGAGTACCTGTTCGACGAACTGGTGCGGTCCGTGCACGACAGCGGGCCGCTGGAGGTCCTGGACGCGGTCGAGGCCTACGCGGCGGCGATCGGCCTGGGCCGGATCACCGTCTACCTCGTCGACCTGCAACAGCGCATGCTGGTCCCGCTGACCGAGGGCGAGCCCCTCCCCGTGGAGGGCACCACCGCGGGCGGCGCCTACCGCTCCGAGTCCCTGCGCCTGGTCGAGGGAGACGGCGGGCTGGACCTGTGGCTGCCGCTGCGCGACGGCGCCGACCGCATGGGCGTCCTGTACGTGTGCGCCCCCCTGCTGGACGAGCCCACGCTGCGCCGCTGCCAGACCCTCGCCGCCCTGCTGGCCCTGGTCATCACGTCCAAGCGCGCCTACAGCGACACCTACGTCCGCCACACCCGCGCCCGCCCGGTGCACCTGCGCACCGAGATGCTCCGCGCCTTCCTGCCGCCGCGCACCCTGGGCACCGTCCGCGGCGTCTCCACCGCCGTCCTGGAACCCGCCTACGAGCTGGGCGGAGACGCCTTCGACCACTCCCTCACCAAGGACGTCCTGCACGTGGCGATCCTGGACGCCATGGGCCACGACCTCGCCTCCGGGCTGACCGCCTCCGTGGCCATGGCCGGCGCCCGCAGCGCCCGCCGCAACGGGGCCGGACTGCGCGAGCTCACCGCGGAGGTGGAGGAGGCGCTCACCACCTGGCTGCCCGAGCGCTTCTGCACCGGCGTCTTCGCCACCCTGAACCTGAGCAGCGGGGTGTTCTCCTGGGTCAACTGCGCCCACCCGGCGCCGCTCCTCATCCGCAAGGGGCGGCTCTCCCCGGGCGCCCTGGAACGCGACTCCGAACTCCCCCTGGGCCTGACCGGCGTCGGCCCCCGCGCCGACGAGCGCACCGTCCACGAGGTCCGGCTCGACGCGGGCGACCAGGTCCTGCTCTACACCGACGGCGTGACGGAGGCCCACGACGGGCAGGGCCGCATGTTCGGCCTCGAACGGTTCGCCGACTTCATCATCCGCGCCACCTCCGCCGAGGAACCGGCCCCGGAGACCCTGCGGCGCCTCATCCACTCCATCCACGACCACCAGCGGGGGAGCTTCACCGACGACGCCACCATCGTGCTGCTGGAGTGGACCCCCGACGGGGCCGGACCGCACCGGAGCCCGCCGGCCTGAGCCGCCCGCTCACCACAGGGCCAGGACCCGGCTGGGCCCGCCGGAGGCGTCCGCCCCCGGCAGCACGCCCACCGTGAGCAGGGCGCCCGCCGGCGGCAGCCGCTCCAGCCCGCGCAGGGCCTCCAGGCCCCACCGGTCGGCCCGGCCCAGCACCTCGTGCGCCTCGAACCCCGTCGAGGCGCCCGGGTCGGTGCTGAGCGTGTCCACCCCGGTCCCGACGATCCCCCGCCGGGAGACGAGGAACTCGCAGGCCTGCGCGGAGAACCCCGGGAAGTGCCACGCCCCGTCGCCGTCCGCGCCGCGCACCGCCGCGTCGCCCCGCTCCCAGCGGTCGCTCCAACCCGAGTGCATGAGCACCGCGGCGCCGCGCGGGATCTCCCCGTGCGCGCGCTCGAACTCCAGGACGTCCTCCACCGTCACGGCGGTGTCGGGGTCCCGCGCCGCCCGGGCGGAGATGTCGATGACCGCCGCGGGCGCCACCAGCTCCTCGGGCCGGATGTCGGGCACCATGCGGCCCCCGCCGATCACGTGCCCGGGCGCGTCCAGGTGGGTCCCGGTGTGCTCGCCCAGCGTCCACCGCTGCACGTAGAACCCGAAGCCGCCCTCGGGGGCGGGCCCGGAGACGGTCTCCCGCCGCGGCTTCTCGTCGTCCCACCCCGGCAGCTCCGGCGTGATGACGTGGCTGAGGTCGGCGACGTGCCGGTATCCCCGCGGCCACGGGGCCGGCTCCGCCGGGGGCCGCCCGCCCCCGGAGGCGGACTCCCCGGCCGTCCGGGACCGTACGGTCTCACCGGTTCCGTGCAGGCACATGCGCCACCCCTCCACCCCGTCGCGGTACGCCCGGCGCGCGGGCGCAGCCACCCTACCGGGGCGGGTCCCCGTGCGCCCGCGGACGGGCGCCGCACCGGGCGTGCCCGCGGACCGGTCCCGCCCGGCGGCGGACCTGCGTCCCCCGGGGCCCGGGGTTCACCGCGGGTCCCGGCGGGGGAGGAAGCAGGGGCGAGCGCCCCTGCGAGACCCCGGAGGCCCCATGGCCCAGCCCCCCGCCGACCCCTGGTGGAAGTCCGCCGTCGTCTACCAGGTCTACCCGGCCAGCTTCCAGGACGGGGACGGCGACGGCGTGGGCGACCTGCCCGGCGTCATC
Organism: Nocardiopsis flavescens; assembly: GCF_900141985.1. Classification (GTDB taxonomy): domain Bacteria; phylum Actinomycetota; class Actinomycetes; order Streptosporangiales; family Streptosporangiaceae; genus Nocardiopsis; species Nocardiopsis flavescens. Next base: position 2,572 of record NZ_FQZK01000013.1, read on the forward strand.
GACCGCCTCGACCACCTGCACACCCTCGGCGTGGGCGCGGTCTGGCTGTCGCCGGTGTACCCCTCGCCCTGGGACGACAACGGCTACGACGTCAGCGACTACCGCGGCATCCACCCCCGGTTCGGGACGCTGGACGACTGGGACCGGCTGCGCGACGGCCTGCACGAGCGCGGCATGCGGCTCGTCATGGACCTGGTCGTCAACCACACCAGCGACGAGCACCCCTGGTTCGCCGACTCCCGGTCCTCCAAGGAGTCCCCCCGGCGCGACCACTACATCTGGCGCCCGGGCCGCGACGGAGGGCCGCCCAACAACTGGGGTTCGGTGTTCTCCGGTCCCGCCTGGACCCGCGACGAGGCCACCGGCGAGTACTACCTGCACCTGTTCAGCCGCCGCCAGCCCGACCTCAACTGGGAGAACCCCGAGGTCCGCGCGCAGGTGCACGACATCGCCCGCTGGTGGCTGGACCGGGGCGCCGACGGGTTCCGGATGGACGTGATCAACTTCGTGTCCAAGGCCCCGGGGCTGCCCGACGGCCCCGTGCCCGCCGGTGGCGGGTACGGCCTGTTCGCGGAGCACGCCGTCAACGGGCCCCGGCTGCGCGAGTTCCTCGGCGGCCTGCGCGACGCGGCCTTCGCCGGCCGGGACGTGCTCACGGTGGGGGAGATGCCGGGGGTGGGCGTGGAACAGGCCCGGGAGCACACCGACCCGGCGGGCGGCGAGGTCTCCATGGTGTTCCAGTTCGAGCACGTGGACCTCGACCACGGGCCGGGCGGCAAGTTCGATCCGGCGCCGCCGGACCTGCGCCGGCTCAAGGCGTCGATGGACCGCTGGCAGCTCGGCCTGGGCGACCGGGGGTGGAACAGCCTGTACTGGAACAACCACGACCAGCCCCGGGCGCTCTCCCGGTTCGGCGACGACGGGGAGCACCGGGTCGCCTCGGCCAAGACCCTGGCCACCACGCTGCACATGATGAAGGGGACCCCGTACGTGTACCAGGGGGAGGAGCTGGGGATGGCGAACGCCCGCTTCCGCGACATCTCCGAGTACCGCGACGTCGAGACCCTCAACCACCACCGCCACGCGCTCGCCGCCGGGGAGGACGCGGAGCGGGTGATGGCGGGGATCGGCCGGATGAGCAGGGACAACGCGCGCACCCCCATGCAGTGGGACGCCTCGCCGCACGCCGGGTTCACCACCGGCACGCCGTGGATCGCGGTCAACCCCGACCACGCGGAGGTCAACGCCGAGGCGGCGCTGGCCGACCCGGACTCGGTGTTCCACCACTACCGGAGGCTCATCGCGCTGCGCGGGGAGCACCCGGTGGTCGTGCACGGGGCCTACGCCCCGCTGCTGCCCGACCACCCCGCCCTGTACGCCTACACCCGCACGCTGGGGGCCACGGTGCTGACCGTGCTCGCCAACTGGAGCGCCGACGAGGTGGACGCGGACGCGGACCCCGCCGCCGCCGGCCCCGGGCCCCGGCTGCTGCTGGGCACCCACCCGGAGCCGGAGGGGGTGTTCGCGCCGCTGCGCCCCTGGGAGTCCCGGGTGCTGCTGTCCGGGTGAGGGCGGTGCCCGCCGGTGACCTGCGGGAGCCGCCGCGCCCCGTGTTTCAACTTTTTTGAAATGCGGGCCAAGTGAGGTTAGACTAACCTTTGTTTGCCGGGTTCGTCCCGCTTCACCCCTTTGCGCAACCCCCTGCCGGGTCTCCCGACCCGTGCGCAGCGGCCGCCTGCCCACGGTGCGGCCGATCCCCACCGAGAAAGCACCTGTGCACATGGACTCCACCCTGCGCCGCTCCGGCGGTATCGGAACCGCGGCCCTGCTGGCCCTGGGCCTCGTCGCCTGCGGAACCCCCGCCGAGGAGGAGGCCCCCGCGGCGGGCCCGGCCGACGGCGCCTTCCCCGTCAGCATCGAGAGCGCACTGGGCACCGCCGAGATCACCGAGGCGCCCGAGCGGGTCGTCACGCTCGGCCAGGGCTCCGCCGAGACCGCCATCGCCCTGGGCACCGTGCCCGTCGGCGTCGAGGACTACGAGTGGGGCAGCGACGACACCGGCTACCTCCCCTGGGTGCACGAGGCCGTCACCGAGGCCGGGGCCGAGCTTCCCACCCGGTTCGCCGGGGCCGAGGACATCGACTTCGAGGCGATCATCGAGCTGGAGCCCGACGTCATCCTCGCCCCCTGGTCCGGCGTCACCCAGGAGCAGTACGACATCCTCACCGACATCGCCCCCACGGTCGCCTACCCCGACCTGCCCTGGAGCACCGACTGGGACCAGCAGATCGAGATCATCGGCGAGGCACTGGGCAAGGCCGAGGACGCCCAGGGCCTCATCGACGGCATCGAGACGCAGTTCGAGGAGGCCGCCGCCGCCCACCCCGAGTTCGCGGACCTGACGTTCTCCTACGTCTACAACACCGGCCCCGGCACCCTCGGCGTCTTCCTCCCCGACGAGCAGCGCGTCGCCATGGTGCGCGGCCTGGGCCTGACCGTGGACCCCGTCGTGGAGACCTTCCCCGAGACCGAGGGCACCGACTCCGCCGTCATCGGCCTGGAGAACGCCGACAGGCTCGCCGACAGCGACCTGGTCTTCACCTTCTACAGCAGCCCCGAGAACCGCGAGGAGATCGAGGCCCAGGACCTGTACCAGGCGATCCCCGCCGTCGGCCGCGGCTCCATCGTCGCCCCCGAGGACCAGCCCTTCGTCACCGGCTCCTCCATCATCAACCCGCTCACCGTCCCCTGGGCGCTGGAGCGCTACGTGCCCCTCATCGAAGAGGCCGCCGCCCACCTCGACGACTGACACCCACCGGTAAGGCGACCGTGAGAACACGCACGACGCCGCCCCGGACCGGCCCCGCCCGCGCCGTGCTCATGCTCGGCGCGGGCGCCGCCGCTCTGGCCGGGGCGGTCCTGCTCAGCCTCGTCGCGGGAGGCAGACCCACCCCGGTGCCGGAGGTGTGGGGGGTGCTGGCCGGAACGGCCGACCCCTATGTCACCACCGTGGTGGAGAGCCGCGTCCCGCGCACCGTCCTGGGCGTCCTGGTCGGCGCCGCCCTGGCCCTGGCCGGCACCCTCATGCAGGGCGTCACCCGCAACCCCCTGGCCGACCCCGGGCTGCTCGGCGTCAACGCCGGGGCCGCCGCCGCCGTGGTGACCGCCACCGCCCTGTTCGGGCCGACCTCGGTCGCCGCCACCGTCTGGTGGGCGCTGCCCGGGGCCCTGCTCGCGGGCCTGGCCGCCTACGCCGTCGGCAGCCGCGGCGGCGACGCCGGACTGGTCCGGCTGGTCCTGGCCGGGGCCGTGGTCTCCGCCGTGCTCATGGCCTACGTCCAGGCGATCGCGCTGAGCATGCCCGACACCTTCGACAGCTACCGCTACTGGGTGGTGGGCTCCCTGGCCGGGCGCGGGTTCGACGTGATCGGCTCGGTGCTGCCGGTCGTCGGCGCGGGCCTGGTGCTCGCCCTGCTCGCCATGAGCGGCCTCAACGCCCTGGCCCTGGGCGAGGAGGCGGCCACCGCGACGGGGGCGAACACCGCCTGGACCCGCTCGGCCGGACTGGTCGCGGGCGTGCTGCTCGCCGCCGGGGCCACCGCCGCGGCCGGGCCCATCGCGTTCGTCGGCCTGGCCGTCCCGCACGTGGTGCGGGCCCTGGTGGGCGTGGACTTCCGCCTCCAGGTCCCCTTCGCGCTGCTGGTCGGGCCGGTCCTGCTGCTGCTCGCCGACGTGGCGGGCCGCACGGTGGTGCGCCCCACCGAGCTCATGGTCGGTGTGGTCACCGCGTTCATCGGCGCACCCGTCCTGCTGTACGCGGTCCGGAAGATGCGGACGACCTCGTGAACCGAACCCCGACCGGACCGGCCGACGCCGCCCCCGCCCGCCGCGACCCCGTGCTGCGGCTGGGACGGGCCGTCGCCCTGCCCGTCCACCCGCGCACACTGCTGTGGTGCGCGCTGCTGCTCCTCGCGGTCCTCGCCGTCGCGGTCGCCACCCTCTCACTGGGGCGGCTCGGCATCGCGCCGGGCCGGATCCCCGCCGTCGTCGCCGGCGGGGGAGAGGGCACCGAGGCGTTCGTGTACGAGCGCCTGCGCGGCCCCCGGCTGGCCGTCGCCCTGGGCACCGGTGCCGCCCTGGGCCTGGCCGGCGCGCTCTTCCAGTCCGTCACCCGCAACCCCCTCGGCAGCCCCGACGTCATCGGACTCGGCGCCGGGGCGGGGGCGGGGGCGGCCTGCGCGGCCCTGCTGCTGCCCGGCGCCGTCCCCGTCCCCCTGGGGGCCCTGGCCGGGGCGGTCCTGGCCATGGCCGTGGTGGCCCTGGCCACCGGCACCGGGCTGCGCCACCCCGGCCGGCTCATCGTCGCCGGTATCGGCGTGGCCGCCATGGCGCAGGCCTTCACCCAGTTCGTGGTGTCGGTCATGGCCCGCGACCAGGCCGGCGTGCTGTCGGCCTACATCAACGGCAGCCTCGGCGCCCGGGACTGGGACCACGCCGCGACCATCTGGGGCGCGGTCCTGCTGGCGGTGCCGCCGCTGCTGTACCTGGCCGGACCCGTGGCCGTCAACGAGATGGGCGACGAGCTCTCCGACGCCCTGGGGGCCTCCGCCGCCCGCACCCGCACCCTGGCCATCGGCCTGTCGGTGGTGCTGTCGGCCGCCGCGGTGGCCGTGGCCGGGCCGATCGCGTTCGTGGCGCTGACCGCCCCCCAGATCTCCCGGCGCCTCACCGGGGCCGCCGGGCCCCACCTGGCCCTGTCCGCGGTCACGGGAGCCCTCCTGCTGGCCGCCGCGGACCTGGCCGTCCAGCAGTCGCCCGTCGGCGACGGCCTGCCCGTCGGCCTGTTCACCATGGCCCTGGGCGGCGCCTACCTGGGCCACCTGCTCATCCGCGAATGGCGAAAGGGAGTCCTGTGAACCCGGTACTGTCCGCCGAGGGCCTCACCCTGGGGTACGGGGGCGACCCGGTCGTGCGCGACCTGGACCTGAGCATCGCCGAGGGCGAGTTCACGGTGATCGTCGGCCCCAACGGGTGCGGCAAGTCCACCTTGCTCAAGGCATTGGGGCGGATCAACCGGCCGGTGTCGGGACGGGTGCTGCTGCACGGGGAGGACGTCCGCGCCCAGCGGGCCAAGGCGGTGGCCCGCCGGATGGCGATGCTGCCGCAGAGCCCCACCGCCCCCGAGGGCATCACCGTGCGCGGGCTCGCCGCCCGCGGCCGGTTCCCGCACCACACGCTGCTGCTCCAGTGGAGCCCGGCCGACGACGAGGCGGTGGACCGCGCGCTGGGGATGACCGGGCTGGCGGACCTGGCCGACGCCCGGGTGGGGGCGCTCTCGGGCGGCCAGCGCCAGCGGGCGTGGGTGGCGATGGTCCTGGCCCAGGACACCGGTGTGCTGCTGCTGGACGAGCCCACCACGTTCCTGGACATCGCCCACCAGTACGACCTGCTGGAGCTGTTCGCCGACCTGCACCGCCGGGGCCGCACCGTCGTCGCGGTGCTGCACGACCTGGCCCAGGCCGCGCGGTTCGCCACCCGGCTGGTGCTCATGAACCGGGGGAGCGTGGTGGCCGACGGCGCCCCGGAGGCGGTCATCACGGCCGCCCGGGTGGAGGAGGTGTTCGGGCTGGCCTGCGACGTGGTGCCCGACCCGCGCACCCGCACCCCGCTGGTCATCCCCCACGAGCGCACCTGAGCGGCTCCGCCCGGGCTACTCCTCCCGGGCGGCCTTGTACTCCTCCCAGCGGGCGAGCAGGGCGTCGTGGTGGCCGTCCAGCCAGGTCATGTAGTCGTACATGTTGCGCAGCCGGGCGCGGGCGTGGGGCCCGAGCCCCGGCAGGCGCTCCAGGGCGTCGGCCGCCAGGCTCCGCTGCCGCTGGAGGTAGGCGCGCTCGCCGCGCAGGAACCCGCCCCAGACGTCCTCGTCCACCGTGACGCGGCGGGTCCGCTCGCCCGGGGTCTCCACCAGGTCGACGAACCCGGCCTTGCGCAGCCGCCGCACCGACTGCGACACCGAGCCGCGGCTCACGCCGGCCCCCTCGGCGATCTGCTCGGCGCTGACCGCCTCGTCGTCGGCCACCAGCAGGTAGCCCAGGATCCGCCCCTCGGACCGGGGGCCGCCCTGGGCGTGCCAGTGCTCCGCGAAGCGTCGGATGAAGTCGTCCCGGGACCCCGGCCCCACCTGGTCCCCCCGCTCGTCCGGCATGGCCACGACCTTATCGGTCGGCGTCCGGGCCGCGGGACGCGCGCAGGGACTCCAGCATGGGCTCCAGCGCCTCCCACACGGCGTCGGGGTCCCCGGGGGCGCGGGGGTCGGCCAGCCACAGCGCCGCCTCGTTCATCGCCCCCGACAGCAGCCGGGCGGCGGGCTCGACCGGCCGGTCCGCCAGGACGCCCGACGCCGCCAGGCCGGCCAGCGCGTCGGCCAGGTGGCGGGCGGAGTTGGCCTCGTCCATCTCCCGCCAGGCGCTCCAGCCCAGCACGGCCGGCCCGTCGACGAGCATGATCCGGCGCACGCCGGGCGCGGTCGCCGCGGCCAGGAAGGCGCGGCAGCCGGCGGTGAGCCTGTCCCAGGGGTCGGGCTCGGCGTCGGCGGTGGCCGCCACGGCGTCGGCGACCTCCTCCTGGACCTCGTCCAGGACGGCCCGGAACAGCGCGGGCTTGCCGTCGAAGTGGTGGTAGAGCGCGCCCTTGGTGACCCGCGCCGCGGCGACGATCCCGCTGAGGCTCACGTCCGCGTAGCCGTGGGCGGCGAACAGGCGGCGGCCCTCGCGCAGGAGGGTGCGGCGGGTCTGTTCGCGCTGGCGGGCACGGGCCCCGGTGGCCTCGGGCATGGGAGGTCCTCCACTCGTTGACATACCGGTGGTACGCCAATAGTCTAATTCGCATACCGCTGGTATGTGAAAGGAAGAACCACCATGAGGCTCGGCTCCTTCTACCCCGTCCTGGGCACCTCCCGCCTGCGGGAGTCCCGCGACTTCTACGTCACCTGGTTCGGCTTCGAGGAGACCTTCGCCGCCGACTGGTACGTCAGCCTGCGCCGCCCGGGCCCGCCCGACGTCGAACTGGCCCTGCTCGACCCGGACCACCCGACCGTCCCCGAGGGCTTCCGCGAGCCCGCCAGGGGCGTCCTGCTCAACTTCGAGGTGGCCGACGTCGACGCCGAGTGGGAGCGCCTGGTGGTGCGCGGCGGCCTGCGCCCCGAGCGGGAGATCCGCACCGAGGAGTTCGGGCAGCGGCACTTCATCGTGGCCGACCCCGGCGGCGTCCTCGTGGACGTCATCACCGAGGTCCCGCCCGGCGAGGAGTACGCGGCGAACTTCCTGGACCGCTGAGCCCCCGTCCCCCCGGGGCGTGTCCGACGGACCATTCCGGCTCGCGGCCTCCAGGCTGCCTCTTGCCGCGCCGCCTGCGCTCAGACGGCCGGCCCGGCCGACCTTGTGCTCGGCGTCTCGCGGGAGATCGCCTGGAGGCCGCTCCCCTCACTCGGCGCAAGCGCCGAACCGAACGAAGGCATCCGCCGAACACACCCTAGGCTGGTGGCGTCCCCTCGTCCGCACCCGGAGGCGCCACCATGGCCATGACCCCCCGCGAGGCCTCGGAACTGGCCGCCCGTGCGCACGCCGGGCAGGTCGACAAGGCCGGCCGCCCCTACGTCGAGCACGTCTTCGCGGTCCGCGACCTGCTCGCCGCCCACGGCGACCACGCACAGGTGGCCGGGGTGCTGCACGACGTGCTGGAGGACACCGGCCTCACCGCCGACGACCTGCGCGCCCTGGGCTGCCCCGAGGAGGCCGTCCGCGCCGTCCTGGCGGTCAGCCGGCGCCCCGGCGAGGCCTACGACGACCTCATCGCGCGGGCCGCCGCCGACCCGCTGGGCCGCCTGGTCAAGCTGGCCGACAACGCCCACAACTCCGACGAGGCCCGGCTGGCCGCCCTGCCCGCCGAGCGGGCGGCGCGGCTGCGCGCCAAGTACGCCCGGGCCCGCGCCGTGCTGGAGGGGGTCCAGAGCCGGGTGACGCTGGTCGTGGTCCACACCCCGCGGCTCGACGCGTGCCGCGACTTCTACCGGGGACTGGGGCTGAGGTTCGTCCGCGAGCGGCACGGCGCCGGCCCCGAGCACCACGCGGCGACCCTGGCCCAGGGCCTGGTGCTGGAGCTGTACCCGGCGACCGGGTCGCGGACCACCGGCGCGCTGCGCCTGGGGTTCGCGGTCCCGGCGCACCTGACCGACCCGGTCCTGGAGACGGGCCGGTACACGTTCACCGACCCCGACGGGCGCGCGGTCGACGTGCACGTGCACTGATACCAGCCGGTCGGTATGCTGGACCCGACGTGCGGCGGGGCCACCGCCGTGCGCGGGGGACGAGGCGAGGCGGGACATGGCGATGGCACGGCACACGGCCGAGGCGGGGACCGGACGGGGATCGGTGCCCGAGCGCCTGCTGGACGCCGCGACCCGCCTGTTCGCCGACCGCGGCTACGAGAGCACCTCCGTGCAGGAGATCGTGGTCGCCGCCGGGGTCACCAAGGGCGCGATGTACCACTACTTCGGCTCCAAGGACGACCTGCTCTACGAGGTCTACGCCCGGGTGCTGCGCATGCAGACCGAGCACCTGGTGCGCATCTCCCGGCTCGACGCCCCGGTCGCGGAGCGCGTGCGCGCCGCCGCGGCCGACGTCATCGTCACCAGCATCGCCAACCTCGACGACACCGTCATCTTCTTCCGCTCCATGCACCAGCTCAGCGAGGAGAAGCAGCGCGAGGTGCGCGGCGAGCGCCGCCGCTACCACGAGATCTTCCGCGACATGGTCCGCGAGGGCCAGGCCGAGGGGGTCTTCCGCGAGGACGTCTCCGCCGACCTGGTGGTCAACTACTACTTCGGCTCGGTCCACCACCTGAGCACCTGGTACCACCCGGGCGGCCCGCTCACCGGCGAGGACGTCGGCCGCCGCTTCGCGGACCTGCTCGTGTCCGGACTGCGCCCGGAGCACCGGGACCCGGACGCGGCGCCGACGCCCTGAGGGGCCGCCGGGCGCGGCCCCCGGCCCCTCACCCGCGGCGGGCTCAGGCGTACTTGCGCAGCTCTGCGCGGCCCAGCGACCGCAGGTGCACCTCGTCGGGCCCGTCCGCGAGCCGCAGCGAGCGCGCCCCCGCCAGCCACCCCGCCAGCGGCAGGTCCTGGCTCACCCCCGCGGCGCCGTGCGCCTGGATCGCCCGGTCCAGGATGCCCTCCACCGTGCGCGGGGTGGCGATCTTGATGGCCTGGATCTCGGTGTGCGCGCCCCTGTTGCCCACGGTGTCCATCAGCCACGCGGTCTTGAGCACCAGCAGCCGCAGCTGCTCGATCTCCACCCGCGACCGCGCGATCCACTCGCGCACCACGCCCTGGTCGGCCAGCGGGCGGCCGAACGCGGTGCGCTCCAGCACCCGGCGGCAGGTCAGCTCCAGGGCCCGCTCGGCCATGCCGATCAGCCGCATGCAGTGGTGGATGCGGCCCGGCCCCAGGCGCGCCTGCGCGATCGCGAAGCCCTCGCCCTCACCGCCCACGAGGTTCTCCGCCGGCACCCGCACGTCCTCGAAGACCACCTCGGCGTGGCCGCCGTGGTCGTCGTCGGCGTAGCCGTACACCGTCATGCCGCGCACGACCGTCAGTCCCGGGGTGTCGCGCGGGACCAGGATCATGCTCTGCTGCCGGTGCCGGTCGGCGCCCGGGTCGGTCTTGCCCATGACGATGAAGACCGCGCACCGCGGGTCGAGCGCGCCGGTGATGAACCACTTGCGCCCGTTGACCACGTACTCGTCGCCGTCGCGCACGATGGCCGTCTCGACGTTGGTGGCGTCGGAGGAGGCCACCGCGGGCTCGGTCATCGCGAACGCGGAGCGGATCTCGGCGTCGAGCAGCGGCGCCAGCCACCGCTCCTGCTGCTCGGGGGTGCCGAACATCGCCAGCACCTCCATGTTCCCGGTGTCGGGTGCGGCGCAGTTGAGGGCGGCCGGGCCCAGCCGGGGGCTGCGGCCGGTGATCTCGGCCAGCGGCGCGTAGGCGAGGTTCGTCAGGCCGCCGTGCTCGGGGTGCCCGGCCAGGAAGAGGTTCCACAGGCCGCGCTCGCGCGCCCGGGCCTGGAGTTCGCGCACCACCGGCGCGGCGGACCACGGGTCCTCCCGCGCGGCCAGCTGCTCCTGCAGTACGGGCTCGGCCGGGTACACGTACTCGTCCATGAAGGCGAGCAGCCGCTCCCGCAGCTCCTCGGTGTCCCTGTCGAAGGCGAAGTCCATCGGGTCAGTCCTCCTTGAGCGTGGAGTGGGCGGCGGCCACCAGGGGCGCGACCATCTCGCCGATCCGGTCGAAGCCGGCGCCCACGGTCAGCCCCCGCGTGTGGCGCAGGTGGATGCCCTCGGCGATCACCGCGAGCTTGAAGCAGCCGAAGGCCACGTACCAGCCCAGCCGGGACACGTCCCGCCCGGTGGCGCGCGCGTACAGCGCCACGAGCTCCTCGGGGGAGGGATAGCCCTCGGCCGCCGTGGCGGCCCGCGCGCCGCCCTCCACCGGCTGCCGCTGGTAGACGAGCATCAGCCCCAGGTCGACCAGCGGGTCGCCCAGGGCGGCCATCTCCCAGTCCAGGACCGCGGAGATGTCGCCCCCGGCGGTGACCAGCACGTTGTCGAGCCGGTAGTCGCCGTGCACGATCGCGGGGGCCGCCTGCTCGGGCAGGGTGCGGGCCAGCTTCTCGTGCAGGTCGTCGATGCCGGGGATGTCGCGGCTGCGGGAGGCGTCCAGCTGCTTGCGCCAGCGCCGCACCTGCCGTTCGAGGAACCCCTCGGGGCGGCCGAAGCCGCCCAGGCCGACCCCGGCGGGGTCCACCGCGTGCAGGTCGCCCAGCGTGGTGATGAGCGACTCGGCGACCGCGCGGGTCCCCTCCGCGCCCAGCGCGGAGATCTGGTCGGCGGTGCGCATCGGGGTCCCCGCCACGTACTCCATGACGTAGAACGGCGCGCCCAGCACCCCGGTGTCCTCGCACAGCAGGTGGGTGCGCGGCACCGGGACGGCGGTGTCCCGCAGCGCCGTCATCACCCGGTACTCGCGGGCCATGTCGTGGGCGGTGGCGAGCACGTGCCCCAGCGGCGGGCGGCGCACCACCCAGGACGCGGAGCCGTCGGAGACCAGGTAGGTGAGGTTGGACTTGCCGCCCGGGATCACCCGCCCGGTCAGCGGTCCGCCGGCCAGGCCGGGGGAGACCCGGTCCAGGTGCGCGCGCAGCCGCCGCGTGTCCAGTCCGGGCGGTTCCTCAGTCATGCGTCCCCTCACCGTCGAACACCTTGGCCTGGAGCCTGCGCATCCCCGCCAGCCAGCGGTCGGGGTCGGCGGCGCGGCCCGCGTAGTAGTCGGCCACCCGGGGGTGGGGCAGGATCAGGAAGCGGCCGTCGGCCATCCCCTCCAGCACGGAGTCGGCGACCTCCTCGGGGGTGATCGCCTCACCGGCCAGGATCGCCCTGCCCTGCGGCCCGCTCGCCTCCAGCAGGTCGGTGCGCACGCCCAGCGGGCACACGCACTGGACCTTGACGCCGCGGTCGCCGTAGGTGGCCGACATCCACTCTCCGAAGGAGAGCGCGGCGTGCTTGGTGACCGAGTACGGGGCGCTGCCGAGCATGGTGAGCAGCCCGGCCGCCGACACGGTGCCGATGAAGTGCCCGCGCCCGCGCTCCAGCCAGCCGGGCAGCAGCTCGCGGGCCGCGCGCACGTGCGCCATCACGTTGACCTGCCAGGCCAGGTCCCAGTCGGACTCGGGGGCGTCGGGGCCGCCGCCGACCCCCACCCCGGCGTTGGCGACGTACAGGTCGATGCCGCCCAGGTGGGCCGCGGCCTCGGCGACCAGGGAGGTGACCCCGGCCTCGCCGGCGGCGTCGCCGGGGACGGCCACCCCGCCGATCTCGGCGGCCACGGCGGAGGCGGCGTGCGCGTCGAGGTCGTTGACGACCACCCGCGCGCCGGCCGAGGCCAGGCGGCGGGCCAGGGCGGCGCCGATGCCGTTCCCGGCGCCGGTGACGACCGCGCCGATGCCGTTGGGGTCCATCACACGCCTCCGGTCAGGGTGAGGCCGCCGTCCAGGACCAGGGTGCGCCCGGTGACCCAGGCCGCGTCGTCGGAGAGCAGGAAGGCGACGGCGCCCGCGACGTCCGCCGGGTCCCCCAGGCGGCCCAGGGGGTACTGCGCGGCGACCTTCTCCTCGCGGCCCTCGTACAGGGCGGCGGCGAACCTGGTTTTGACGACGGCCGGGGCCACGCCGTTGACCCGCACGCCCGGGGCCAGCTCGACGGCCAGCTCCTCGGTGATGTGCAGGAGCATGGCCTTGGTGGCGCCGTAGAAGCCGATGCCGGGGGCGGGCTTGAGTCCGGCGACGGAGGAGATGTTCACGATGGCCCCGCCGTGCTCGGCCATCCAGGCCCGGTACGCCTTCTGCACCCAGGAGATCGCCGAGAGGGCGTTGACCTCCACGATCTTGCGGGCCGCGTCGAGGTCCAGGTCGACCATGCGGCCGTACACCGGGTTGATGCCGGTGTTGTTGACGAACAGGTCGACGCTCCCGAACGCCTCCAGGGTGGCGGCCAGGGCCGCGTCCTGGTGCTCGGGGTCGTCGGCGCGCCCCGCGACGCCGATGGCGTGCTCCGGACCGCCCAGGGACAGCACGGCCTCCTGGAGCGGCTCCGGCCTGCGCGCGGTGACGCACACGCGGGCGCCCTCCTCGACGAGGCGGCGGGCGACGGCCAGGCCGATGCCGCGGCTGGCGCCGGTGACGACGGCGGTGCGGCCGCTGAACCGGGAAGTCATCAGGATCTCCTTAGACCGACTGGTCGGTATGCTGCTCAGGACTCTATGCCCGTGCGGAGCGCGCCGCAAGGGGCGCGCGGAGCGCGGGGGCGGCACAATGGCCCCTGCGGTCCGGGAAGGGCCGCCGCCGAACACGAAAGGCTCCCGCCATGGCGACCGAAGTGGCCGACGCCCCCGAGGCCAAGCGCTACGAGATCAGCGTCGACGGCGAGGTGGCCGGCTACGCCGAGTACATCCTCACCGACGGGCTCATCACCTTCACCCACACCGAGATCGACCCCGGCCACGAGGGGCGGGGGCTGGGCGGCACGCTGGTCCGCGGCGCCCTGGACGACGTCCGCGGCCGGAGCCTGGCCGTGCTCCCGCTGTGCCCGTTCGTCAAGGGCTGGATCCAGCGCCACCGCGACTACGCCGACCTCGTCTACGGCGCTCCCCGGGACTGAGGGGTGCGGGGTCCGCGCACGGTGCCGCGCGCGGACCCCGGCCAGGGAATCCTTCAATTCGGACACATCATGATCTACGTCGTCAAGGTGGCGATCCCGTTCATGTCGCCCGTGTCAGGCGGTGGGGTCGAGCAGGAGCTTGCCGACCGTCCCCCGTGAGCGCAGCGCCTCGTGCGCCTCGCGGGCCCGTGCCAGCGGGAGGACGCCGCCCGTGACCGTCCTCAGGTCCCCGTCGGCCACCAGGGTGAACATCTCCGCCATCGCCCGTCCCATGACGTCCCCGGGCAGCAGCCGCACGTGCGGGAGCCACATCCCCGCCACCGTCGTGGAGAAGCGCATCAGGTTCGCGGGCTTGACGGGGGAGGGCAGCTCGCGCGAGGCCATGCCGTAGAACGCCAGCCGCCCGAACGGCGCCAGGGCCCGCAGGCTCCCGTCGGTGACCCGGCCGCCCACCATGTCCAGGACGACGTCCACCCGGCGCCCGCCGTTGGCCTCGATGAGCGCCGCCGCCATGTCCGGGGCCGCGGAGTCCACCGCGGTGTCGGCGCCCAGTTCCAGGGCCCGGTCCCGCTTCTCGGCGCCGCTCGCCACCGCGATCACCCGGCCCGCGCCGAACAGCTTCGCCAGCTGGACCGCCAGCGTCCCCACCCCGCCCGCGGCGGCGTGCACCACCACGGACTCCCCGGGCTCCAGGCGGACGCTCTTGCGCAGCAGGACCCAGGCCGTGGCCCCCTGGACGACGAGCGCCAGGGCCGCCTCGTCGGAGACCCCGTCGGGGATGTCGTAGGCCATCGCGGGGTCGACCGCGGCCTTCTCCGCGTAGCCGCCGCCGGCGGTCAGGGCGACGATCCGGCGGCCGTCCGCCGTGCGTCCGGCGACCTCCGAGCCCGGGACCAGGGGCAGCGTGGCGGGGGCCAGGTAGCTGTTCTCGGCCTGGTGGGTGTCGGCGTAGTTGACGCCGGCCCGGTCCACCTCGACCAGCAGCCCGCCCGGTCCGGGGTCGGGGTCGGGCAGTTCGGTGAGGGTGAGGACCTCGGGCCCGCCGAACTCCGTGATCTGAATGGCGCGCATGGCCGTTCTCCGTTCGTCCGCTTCATACCGACCGGGTGGTATGTTACCCGCGAGTCACCCCCGGTGTCTCCCCCGCCGCCCCGGGTCTTGCGCCAGATTACCTAACGCTGTTAGGTGTGGTGTGGGCACGAGACGAGGAGAGTGCGGCAGTGAAAGAGAACGTGGTGACGACGACCGGCGGCCGGGTCCGCGGCACGGCCTCCCCCCGCTCCGCGGACGGGAGCGTCACCGTCCACCGGAGCATCCCCTACGCGGCCCCGCCCTTCGGCGAGCACCGGTTCGCCGCCCCCGCGCCCGCCGCCCCCTGGGACGGCGTCCGCGACTGCACGGTGTTCGGGCCGCCCGCGCCCCAGCGGCCCCACCTGGTCGGCGCCGCCGAGTGGTCGCCCGACATGTCCGGCGACTGCCTCACGCTGAGCGTCTGGAGCGGTGCCCGGCCCGGCGACCGCGCCCCCGTGCTCGTGTGGATCCACGGCGGCGCGTACATCGTCGGCGCCTCCTCCGAGCCCTCCTACGACGGCACCCGGCTGGCCGAGAGCGGCCTGGTCGTGGTCGGCGTCAACCACCGGGTCGGCTTCGAGGGGTTCGGGCACGTCCCCGGCCGCCCCGACAACCGCGGACTGCTGGACCAGGCCGCGGCGCTGCGCTGGGTGCGCGACAACATCGAGCGGTTCGGCGGGGACCCCGGCAACGTCACCCTGGCGGGCGAGTCCGCCGGGGCCGGGGCGGTGGTGTGCCTCATGGCCGCCCCCGGCACCCGGGGCCTGTTCCGCAGGGCCGTCGCCCACAGTGTGCCCGGCGACATGGCCACCACCGGCACCGCCCGGGCGGTCGGCGCGCGCGTGGCCGCCGCCGCGGGGGTGCCCCACGACGCCGGGAGCCTGGCCGCGCTGTCGCCCGAGAAGGTGCTGGACGCGGTCGACGCCGTCCTGGACCGGGCGCCCTCGGAGGGGATCAGGCCCTTCACCTGCTTCGCCCCCGTGGTGGGCGGGCCCGAGCTGCCCGAGCCGCCCCTGGAGGCGCTAGCCCGCGGCGCCGCGTCCGGGACCGAGCTGCTCGTCGGGCACAACGCGCACGAGTTCCGGCTGTTCACCGAGCTGGGACAGCAGGTGGACATCGACGGGGAGGAGGTCCTGCGCGGACTCGTGTCCCGGCTGGGCCTGCGCGGGGACGCCCTGGAGGTCTACCGGTCCGCCCTGCCGGGAGCGCCGGTGCGCGAGCTGTTCAACGCGATCCAGGGCGACGCGGTGTTCTGCGAGTACACGACCCGGGTGGCCGAGGCGCACGCCCGCTCCGGGGGCCGCACGTTCTTCTTCCGGTTCGCCGCGCCGAGCACGGTGTTCGGGGGACGCCTGGGCGCCTGCCACGCCCTGGACCTGCCCTTCGCGTTCGGCAACCTGGACGGGGACTTCGGGGCGTTCCTGTTCGAGGGCGGCCCGGGGGAGGAGCACCACGCGCTGTCGGCGCGGATGGTCGCGGCCTGGCGCGACTTCGCCGCCACCGGGGACCCGGGCTGGCCGGCCTCGACCGGGCGGGCCCTGGCGGTCAAGGAGTGGAACACCACCGACGCCCTGCACCCGGCTCCGGCCGCCCCGACCCGTGCGGTGTGGGCGGACGTGTCCCTGGCGCCCCGGTAGGGGACCGGCCGCCGCGGCGGCGCCGGGCTCCCGCAGGGGAGCGGGCACCGTGTCCTCACGGGGCCTGCCGGCCGGGGGCCGGGGGCGTCCGGGGCGGCGGGTGTGTCGGCGCCCGGTCGCCGCCGGCCGTGCGCGGGCCCCGGGCCGCCGCATGCGCCCGGCCGGGGGCCGGGCCCGGGCCGGACGCGGCGGTGCCCCGCCCCGGAGGGAGCGGGGCACCGGTGCGCGCCTAGCGGCCGAGGCCGGCGCGGCGCAGCGCCTCGGCCATCGCCCCCTGCGGGGCCGCGGCCTGGCGGCCGCCCTGGCCGCCGCCCCGGTTCCCCCCGCGGTCGCCGCCCCGGCCGCGGTCGCCGCCGCCCCGGCGCCGGTCGCCCTGGCCGCCGCCGTTGCCGCCGCGCTCACCGCGGCGCTCCCGGCCGCCGCCCGCCGGGGCCTCGTCGTCGAGCCGCATGGTGAGCGAGATCCGCTTGCGCGGGATGTCGACGTCCTGCACCCGCACCTTCACGATGTCGCCCGGCTTGACGACCTCGCGCGGGTCCTGGACGAACTTGTCCGACATCGCCGAGACGTGCACCAGGCCGTCCTGGTGGACTCCCACGTCGACGAAGGCGCCGAACGCCGCCACGTTGGTGACCACTCCCTCCAGGACCATCCCCGGCTCCAGGTCGCTCAGCTTCTCCACGCCCTCCTTGAAGGTGGCGGTGGTGAACGCCGGGCGCGGGTCGCGGCCCGGCTTGTCCAGCTCGGCGAGGATGTCGGTGACGGTGGGCAGGCCGAAGGTCTCGTCCACGAACTCCTGCGGCCGCACCCCGGCGAGCACGTCCTTGGCGCCGATGAGCGAGGGCAGGTCGGTGCCGACCCGGTCCAGGATACGGCGCACCACCGGGTAGGCCTCGGGGTGCACGGCGGAGGCGTCCAGCGGGTCGTCGCCGCCGGGCACCCGCAGGAAGCCCGCGCACTGCTCGAACGCCTTGGGGCCCAGCCGCGGCACCGACCGCAGCTGCTCGCGGGTCCGGAAGGGGCCGTTGGCGTCGCGGTGCGCGACGATGTTGCGGGCCAGGGTGGAGGTCACGCCCGACACCCGCGTCAGCAGCGGCACGGAGGCGGTGTTGACGTCCACGCCGACGCCGTTCACGCAGTCCTCGACCACGGCGTCCAGGGAGCGCGACAGCTTCGCCTCGGCCAGGTCGTGCTGGTACTGGCCGACGCCGATCGACTTGGGGTCGATCTTGACCAGCTCGGCCAGGGGGTCCTGGAGGCGGCGGGCGATGGAGGCGGCCCCGCGCAGCGACACGTCCAGGTCGGGCAGCTCCTCGGAGGCGTAGGCGGAGGCCGAGTACACGGAGGCGCCCGCCTCGGACACCATCACCTTGGTCAGGGACAGCTCCGGGTGCCGCTTGAGCAGGTCGGCCGCCAGGCGGTCGGTCTCGCGGGAGGCGGTGCCGTTGCCGATCGCGACCAGGTCGACCCGGTGGGCCTTGCACAGCCGGGCCAGGCGGTCGATGGCGCCGTCCCAGTCGTGGCGGGGGGCGTGCGGGAAGACGGTGTCGGTGGCGACGACCTTTCCGGTGGGGTCGCAGACGGCGACCTTGACGCCGGTGCGCAGGCCCGGGTCCAGGCCCAGGGTGGCGCGGGTCCCGGCGGGGGCGGCCAGCAGCAGGTCGCGCAGGTTGGCGGCGAACACGGCCACGCCGTCGTCCTCGGCCCGCTGCCACAGGCGCATCCGGACGTCGATGTCGAGGCGGACCAGGATGCGGGTGCGCCAGGCCCAGCGGACGGTCTCCTGGAGCCAGCGGTCGGCGGGTCGGCCGCGGTCCACGATGCCGAAGCGGTGGGCGATGGCGTTCTCGTAGCTGGACCGGGGGACGGTGCCGTCGGGGTTCTCGGCGGGCGCGTCCTCGGGCTCCAGGGTGAGGGCGAGCACCTCCTCCTTCTCGCCCCGGTACATGGCCAGGACCCGGTGGGAGGGGAGCGCGGTGAGGGGTTCGGAGAAGTCGAAGTAGTCGGAGAACTTGGCGCCGGACTCCTCCTTGCCCTCACGGACGGAGGAGAGCATGCGGCCCTTGTCCCACAGGCGCTCGCGCAGCAGGCCGGTGAGGTCGGCGTCCTCGGCGAAGCGCTCCACGAGGATGGAGCGGGCGCCGTCCAGGGCGGCCTTGGTGTCGGCGACCCCCCTGTCGGCGTCGATGTAGGGGGCGGCGGTCTCCTGCGGGTCCAGGCCCGGGTCGCCGATCAGCGCCTCGGCCAGCGGTTCGAGCCCGGCCTCGCGGGCGATCTGGGCCTTGGTGCGGCGCTTGGGCTTGAAGGGGAGGTAGATGTCCTCCACGCGGGCCTTGGAGTCGGCCTCCAGGATGCTCCGCTCCAGGTCCTCGTCCAGCTTCCCCTGGGACCGGATCGACTCCAGGACCGCCGCCTTGCGCTCGTCGAGCTCGCGCAGGTAGCGCAGGCGCTCTTCCAGGGCGCGCAGCTGGGCGTCGTCCAGGGCGCCGGTGGCCTCCTTGCGGTAGCGGGCGATGAAGGGCACGGTCGACCCCCCGTCGAGGAGGTCGACGGCGGCCTTGACCTGGTGTGCGCCCACGCCGAGTTCCTCGGCGATGCGCAGGTCGATCGTGGGTGTCGCAAGGGTCGTCACTGGTGTGTGTCCACTCGTCGGGTGTGCGGTGCGGGCCCATTCTGCTGTCGCGGCCGGACATTGTCATCCCGGCCGCGCCCGGGGGGCGGGGCGGGGCCCGGGGCCGGACGCGGGCGGGCAGGGGCGAAGGCGGGCGAATCACCCCGCGCGGCCGGCCCGGGCGGTGCCCGGCGGGCGCGGTGCGACCGGGGCGCGCCGGGCCGGGGCGGGTGCGGTCGCAAAGAACGGGGCGGCGAGGGCGGTCGCGGGGCGTCGTTTCCGGGCGGTCAGCCCTCTCCGCCGAGGTAGTCGGGGGCGTAGTACTCGTCGAGGGGGACCGGGCCGCGGTAGCCCTGGCACATGCACTGGCGGTAGGTGGAGCTCTGCGAGCCGGTCCAGCGGCCCGGGATGACCACCTGGGTCTGGCACTTCTTGGTCTGCTGGTCGTGGAAGACGAGGTGGTGGCCGCAGCCGCACAGGGGCTGGGGGGTGCGCTCCCCGTTGTTGAGGACCCGGGCCTGCTCCTGTTTCTGCTGGAGGGCGAGGGCCTCCCGGCCCTGGCGCCTCGTGAGGAGGCGGCCCATCACGAAGCCGCCCAGGGCTATCGCCGCACCGAAAACCATGGAGAACGGATCCATCCGTCGCCACCCCTTCCCTCGACCCGCGGCCCCGTGCACAGGGCCCTGGTCCCATTGTCGCCCATCGTCCTGTGGGACGGCGAAGGCCTCTCGGGGGTTCCCGAACACCGTGTCCCGGCGCCTCCGGAGGAGATGAAAAGATTTCTTTGCATCAGTACCTTTGCAAAGAAATCTTTGGGATAGCGTCGTGGCACCGCCGAAAGGAGCCGACATGACCGGCGCACCCCCCGCCCGCCCCGAGCGATCCGAGCGCCTCGGAGGCGCCTTCCACCGCCTGCTGGCCGCCTGCGGGCTGACCAACCTCGGCGACGGCATGCTCGCCACCGCGCTGCCGCTCATCGCCGCCACCCTCACCCACGACCCGCTGGCCGTCTCCGGCCTGCTGGCCGCCCGGTTCCTGCCCTGGCTGCTGGTCGCGCCGCTGTCCGGGGTGCTGCTGGACCGGGTCGACCGCCTGCGGGCCATGGCGGCGGCCAACGCCGTCGCCGCCGCCGCGGTCGCGGTGCTGGCCGCGGTCGTCGCCCTGGGCCGCGCCGAGCTGTGGATCCTCTACACGGTCCTGTTCCTGGTGGTCGCCTGCGAGACCGTCTCGGACCCGGCGGCCAGGATCAGCGCGGCCCGGCTGGTGCCGGGCCGCCTCCTGGACCGGGCCAACGGGCGGCTGGAGGGGATGCACCTGGTGGCCCAGGACTGCGCGGCCAAACCGGTCGCCGGGATGTTGTTCGCGGTCGCCGCCCTGCTGCCCGTCGCCGGGACCGCCCTCTCCTACGCGCTGTGCTCCCTGCTGGTGGCCTCCGTCGTCCTGCTGCTGCGCCGACGACCCCGGCCCGACGGGGACGCGGACGCCGCCGACGCGGAGCGGGAGCCGGCGGAGGGCGTGCTGCGCTCGCTGCGGGAAGGGCTGGCCCACGTGTTCGGCGACCGCCTCATCCTCCGCATGATGTTCGCCAACGCCGGCACGATGGCGGGCATCCAGATGGCCACCGCCGTGATGGTGCTCCACGTGCGGCAGGTGCTGGAGGTCCCCGTCGCGCTCTACGGCCTCTTCATCGCGACCATCGCCGTCGGCGGGATCGCCGGCGCGGCGGCGGCCTCCCGGCTGGTGCTCGCGGTCGGCCGACGGACCGTGATGACGGCCGGCTACGCGGGCATGGGCGCGGGGCTGGCCGCCATGGGGCTCACCGACGACGCCCGCCTCGCGGCGGCGGCCTGGGCGCTGGTCGGCGTGTCCATGACCACCTCCAACATCGCGGGCTCGGTGTTCTTCCAGGCCGTGGTCCCCGAGCACCTGCGCGGCCGGGTGTCCGCCGCCTACCGCACCGTAGGCTGGGGCCTGGCGCCGGCGGGCGCGCTCGCCGGCGGGCTGCTGGGGCGGATCGACCTGGGCCTGCCCTACCTGGCCGGCGGCCTGCTCGTGCTCGGCACGGTGCTGGTCTTTTGGCGCACCATCGCCGAGTGCGCCCGCCTGTGCGACAAGGCGGCGGCGCGCCTGGCCGCCGCCGACGCCGCCCCCCGGTGAGGGGCGCGGTGCGGCGCGGGCCCGACCGCTACGGTGAAGCCATGCCAGACGAGCCCATGACCGACGAGGACGCCTTCCCCGAAGAGGGCGAGCAGCTGCAGGTGGACGCGAGCGCCCTGCGCGGCCTGGCCCACCCGCTGCGCGGGCGCATCCTGGACGAGCTCATCCGCAACGGCCCCGCCACCGCCACGATCCTGGGCAGGCGCCTGGGGGAGAGCAGCGGGGCCACCAGCTACCACCTGCGCCAGCTGTCCCGGTACGGGTTCATCGACGCGGCCCCCGGCCGGTCCGGGGGGCGCGAGCGGTGGTGGCGCATCCGCCCCGGCGGCTGGAACATGGCGGGGCACGCGTTCATGGAGGACCCGCGCACCCGGCCGGCGGCCGAGGCAGTCCTGAACCGCTACTACCGGGGGCGCCACGAGAACTTCCAGGACTGGCTGGAACTGGTCCGCGAACTCCCCGACGCGCCGGACGTGCGCGGCTGGAAGGGCGCCGCCACCGACTCGCAGATGCACCTGCGGCTGACCCCCGGGGAGACCTCGGAGTTCGCCGCGGCGTTCTACGCGTTCCTGCGCGAGTACATGAAGCGCTTCGAGGGGCGCACGCCCGAGGAGCACCCCGACACCGAGAGCGTGGAGGTGCAGGTCAATATCTTCCCCGCGCTGCCCCCGCTGCGTGACCGCGGGGACGGCTCCTAGGGCGTGTTCGACGGATCATTCCGGCTCACGACCACCGGGCGGCCTCTCGCCGCGCCGCCTGCGCTTGGACAGCCGACCCGGGCCGACCTGCGCTCGGCGTCTTGCGAGAGATCGCCCGGAGGCCGCTCCTCTCACTCGGCGCAAGCGCCGAACCGAACGAAAGCATCCGCCGAACACGCCTTCGTGGTTGAAGCACATGATCACGCGAAGACCGTTGTTGTGTACGGGAAACGACGAAGCCCGTGACCAGGCCGGTATCCGGTCACAGGCTCCAGGTTAAACGCCAAGCTTGCCGTCGCGGAGCTTCTTGAGGGTCGCCACGTCGGCCGCGTGCGGGGCCGCCGGACCGGGGGTCTCCACCACGATCGGCACGCCGGCGCTCACCGGGTGGACGAACAGCTCCCCGAACGCGTCGGCGCCGATGAACCCGGCCCCGATGTTCTCGTGCCGGTCCTTGTTGCTGCCGCACGGGGCCTTGGAGTCGTTGCCGTGGATCACGCGCAGCCGGTCGGCGCCCACCACCTCGCCGAACCGGTCCAGGGCCTCGCGCATCCCCTCCCGGGTGGAGATGTCGTGCCCGGCGGCGAACAGGTGCGCGGTGTCCAGGCACACGCCGACGTTGCCGTGCCAGTCCAGGGCCTCGAAGTAGGGCACCAGGTCGTCCACGGTCGCGCACAGCACCTGGCCCTGGCCGGCCATCGGCTCCAGCAGCACCGGGGGCACCTCCCCGCCCAGGCGCTCCAGCAGCGGCAGCAGCCGCTCCCGCACGCGGGCCAGCCCCGCCTCCCGGCCGCCCGACACCGCCGAGCCGGTGTGCACGACCACGCCCCGCGCCCCGATCTCGGCGGACCGGCGCAGCGCGTGCTCCAGGGAGGCCACCGACTTGGCGGCCACCCCCTCGTCGGGGGTGCCCGGGTTGATCAGGTAGGGCGCGTGCACGAACACCGGCAGCCCGTCCCCGGCCCGTTCGCGCATCCGCGCGTCCTGGGCGGGGACGCCCGCGTTGGTCGCCCAGCCGCGCGGGTTGGAGACGAACACCTGGACGGTCTCCGCGCCGATCTCCCCGGCGTAGGCCAGGCCCTTGTCGGCCATGCCCCCGGCCACCGGGACGTGGGCGCCGACCGGGGACGGGGCGCCCGGGGTGCGCGGGGACGGGGTGTGCTGCGTCGTGTTCATCGGTCGACCAGCCTAGACCGTCCCCGTGCCCGCTCCTGCCGGGACCGGGCCGACGGCGGGGCCGGGCGGTTCGACCGGCCCGCGCCCGGGGGTCCCGGGCCCGGGGCCGCGCCGCCACGGTCCCCGCCGCCGTCGGCGGCCCTTCCGCCTTCCGAGCGCCCTCCCGGGCCGGTGCGCCGAGGCCGCCGGGCGCCTGCGCGCGGCCGGAAGGGCGCTACTCTCGTGCCCGTGAGCACGCTGACCGCACACCCCGCACTCGCCGATGTCGTCGCCGCCCTGGAGGACGTCTACCCGACGTCCTGGGCCGCCCCCTGGGACCGGGTGGGCCTGGCGGTGGGGGACCCCGCCGACCGGGTCGCCAAGGTCCTGTTCGCCGTCGACCCCGTCGAGGCCGTCGTCGACGAGGCGGTCACCTGGGGTGCCGACCTGGTCGTCACCCACCACCCCCTCATGCTGCGGGGGGTGCACGGGGTCGCCGCCGACACCCCCAAGGGCCGCATCGTGCACCGGCTCATCCGGGCCGGGATCGCCCTGTACACCGCGCACACCAACGCCGACACCGCCGCCCCCGGGGTGTCCGACGCGCTGGCCCGCGCCGTGGGGCTCACCGGCCCGCTGCGCCCCCTGGAGCCCGACGCCGCCGACCCCGACGGCCGCCGCGGCATCGGCCGGGTGGGCGCCCTGGACGCCCCGATGACGCTGCGCGACTTCGCCGCGCGGGTGGCCGCGGGCCTGCCCGCGACCGCCCCCGGGATCCGGGCCGCCGGGGACCTGGACCGCATCGTCACCGACGTCGCGGTGTCGGGCGGGGCCGGCGACTCCCTGCTCGACGCCGCCCGCGCGGCCGGAGTGGACGCCTTCGTCACCTCCGACCTGCGCCACCACCCCGCCTCGGAGTTCACCGAGCAGCCCGGCGCGCCCGCGCTCGTCGACGTGCCCCACTTCGCGGGCGAGTGGCCGTGGCTGGCCGACGGGGCCGCCGCCCTGTCCGACTCCCTCGTGCGGCGGCTGGGCCCGGATGCGGCTAACGTGGAGACCCGCGTGTCCACCACGGTGACGGACGCCTGGTCGCAGGCGTTCCCGTCGGCCTGACGCACCCGCCCGCCCGCCGCCGGGCACCCCGATCGAACTGCTACAGAGCCATCGAACTGCACAGCGTTGTCGAGTCGCACGGTGCCGTCGGAGCGCACCGTGCGAGTGCGCGGACGGCGTACCAGCCTTTCCGACCACCCCAGGAGAACAAGTGAAAGCCGAACCCGCCGCGCAGGCCAGACTGCTCGACCTCCAGCGGCTGGACCTGGAGATCCAGCACCTGGACCACCGGGCAGCGACCCTCCCCGAGGTCGCCGAGGCGACCCGCCTCGCCGAGCTGGCCGACCGCCTCGACGGCGAGCTGATCGCCGCCCAGACCCGCCTGTCCGACGCCGAGCGCGCCCAGCGCAAGGCGGAGAGCGACGTCGACCAGGTGCGCTCCCGCGCCGCCCGGGACACCGAGCGCCTGGAGTCCGGCCGCATCACCAACGGCAAGGAGCTGCAGAACCTCCAGTCCGAGATCGCCTCCCTGAGCCGCCGCCAGGGCGAGCTCGAAGAGGTCGTGCTGGAGGCGATGGAGCAGGTCGAGGGCCTCAACGCCGAGGTGGCCAGGCTGACGGCCGCCGCCGAGGACTCCCGGGTCGGGTACACCGAGGTGGTCGCCCGCCGCGACACCGCCACCGCCGGGATCGGCCTGGACCGGGCGCGCGTCGTCGACAACCGCCGCCGGGTCTGCGAGGACATCCCCGAGGGGCTCCTGTCCCTGTACGACAAGCTGCGCGTCCAGTACGGCGGCGTGGCCGCCGCCCCCCTGCGCCACGGCCGCTGCGAGGGCTGCAAACTGGTGCTGAGCCCGGCCGAGATCGGGGAGATCCGCGCCGCCGCCGACGACGAGGTGGTGCGCTGCGAGGAGTGCCGCCGCATCCTGGTCCGGATCCAGGAGCCGGAGGGCCAGTGAGCACCGGGTGGGGTGCCCCCGACACCTCGCCGACCCGGCTGCTGCTGCTGCGCCACGGCACGACCCCGCTGTCGGTGGAGCGCCGCTTCGCGGGCCGGGGCGACATCCCGCTCACCGAGGCGGGGTGCGCCCAGGCCGAGGCCGCCGCCCGGCGGCTGGCGGGGCTGGGGGTGGACGCGATCGTCGCCTCCCCGCTGTTGCGGACCCGGAGCACCGCCGAGTACGCCGCCGCGGCGCTGGGGCTCTCGGTGGAGACCGACGAGGGGTTCGTGGAGACCGACTTCGGCGACTGGGAGGGGATGACCTTCGCCGAGGCGCGTGGGCACGACCCCGTGGCGGTCGACCGCTGGGTGTCCGACCCGCTGGCCGCCCCGCCCGGGGGCGAGGACTTCGCCTCGGTGTCGCACCGCGTGGGCCGGGCCCGCGACGCCCTGGTGGAGCGCCACCGCGGGCGCACCGTCCTGGTCGTCACCCACGTCACCCCCGTCAAGGCCCTGGTCCAGCAGGCCCTGCTGGCCCCGGTGCAGGCCCTGTACCGGATGCACCTGGACACCGCCAGCCTCACCGAGATCGACGTCTACGCCGACGGCCCGATGGTGATGCGCTCGTTCAACGACACCTCCCACCTGGACCGGACCACCGGTGGTCCGGGCCCGGGCCGCCGGCGGTAGACTCTTGCGTCGAGGGGAGTCGGCCAGGCGGTCGCGGACCGCGCCGGGTGCGCGGATCCGAGGAAAGTCCGGACTCCACAGGGCAGGGTGGTCGGTAACACCGACCCGGGGCGACCCGCGGGACAGTGCCACAGAGAACAGACCGCCACCGTTCGCGGTGGTAAGGGTGAAACGGTGGTGTAAGAGACCACCAGCGGCCGGAGCGATCCGGCCGGCTCGGTAAACCCCACCCGGAGCAAGGTCGAAAAGGGGATCTCCGGATCCCCGCGCGGATGATCGAGGGCTGCCCGCCCGAGTCCGCGGGTGGACCGCACCGAGGTCGTCGGCAACGGCGATCCCAGATGGATGACCGCCCGGTCCGTCAGCGGACCGACAGAATCCGGCTTACCGGCCGACTCCCCTCCTTCCAGCCCTCTGACCTGCGCCGCGAGGCGGGGGAGCCGACCGTATTTGCTCTCCGTTTGCTCTTGGTTCTCAGCCCGGCAGCCGCGGGAGCAGGACGCTCGCCCCGCACCCGGATTCCGCGGGGCCGAGGGCGGGCCTCGGCCCCGCGGAGCGGGCCCGGACGGCCGTGCGGGGGGGCAGGTGTGTACATCCCCGCGGTGATGGTCCGGGGGCGGGAGCACCGATAGATTGGGCGCAGCGCTCCGGCCCCGCGTCCGCGGGAACGGAAGACCCGCGACCGCCGGGCAGGCGGACGCGGGCAACGGTGTCCACGGAATGGGTGACTCTTGTTCGACTCGACCCTCTTCTGGGTGGTCCTCTTCGGCCTGCCGGTCCTGGCCATCGGGGCGATCGTGATGCTCGCCACCTACCAGGCGTCAGGGGTTCAGGAGGACGGGCGGGACGACGCGCCCGACGATTCGTCCAGCGGCTGACCGCCGTCGGCCGCCGGTCGGGGCGCGGGCACCGGGTCGGCCACGTCCCGGGCGCCGAGGACCGGGGTGAATTCCCCGGTCCCCACGTCCAGCAGGTGCACCCGGGCGGTCTCCAGGTCGTAGTACATCCCCGTCAGCTCCAGCTCCCCCGACTCCACGCGCTCGCGCACCAGCGGGTGCAGGGTCAGGTGGGCGATCTGCTGGCGGACGTTGGCCTGGGCCAGGCGGCGCAGCGCCTCCGCGGTGGGCAGCCCCGCCAGTTCCCCGGCGGCCTCGCCCGCGCGGCGCAGGCTGGGCGAACCGTGGGCGAGCCAGCGCCGCACGTGCGAGGTCTCCGCCGAGTCGGGGTCCAGGTGGGCCCCCTCCAGTAGGGCCTTCATGGCCCCGCAGTGGGAGTGCCCGCACACCACGATCGAGGGCACGCGCAGGACCGCCACCGCGTACTCCACGGCGGCGCCCACCGAGTCGTCGTCCGGGGCGTCGGGGGGCGGCACCAGGTTGCCCACGTTGCGCACCGTGAACAGGTCCCCGGGCCCGCTCGCGGTGATGAGGTTGGGCACCACCCGGGAGTCGGCGCAGGTGATGAACAGGGCGGTCGGGTTCTGCCCGTGCGAGAGGCGGCTCATCACCGACCGCATCCGGTCGGCGGTGCTGGCGTGGTACTCGCGGGCCCCGGCGGCGAGCAGGCCCAGGGGGTCCACCTCCTCCTCGGCGCCGCCGCGCATGCCCCAGGGCGCCCACCAGCGGGCCAGTCCGCGCGGGGCCGTCTTGGCGGCCGGGGCCGACCGGCGGCTGCTGCGCTCGTACCAGCGCTCGTGCACCTCGTCGATGTCGACGGAGCCGCCGGTGCGCTCGTGGTCCACGCGCCAGGCGTGGATGGCCTCGAACGCGGCGTGGTCCATGAAGTCCACGTGCAGGTCCAGGTCGACCGGGGCGCCGGACGGCACGGTGCGCAGCACGTGTGCGAGCCGGGGCACGCCCAGGAACGTCAGGGACCCGTGCACGGTGATGTGGACGCGACCGCCCCGCTCCTCGGTGGTGACGGTGAGCCGGGTGAGCCTGCGCAGGGACACCACCATGGCCAGCCCGAACCCGAGGAAGACCCCTTCCAGCAGACCCAGGAGCACCACGCCGAACAGGGTGACCAGGTACACCCCGGCCTCGTGGTGGCGGCGCAG
The DNA here is from genome assembly GCF_900141985.1 of Nocardiopsis flavescens. Taxonomy (GTDB): domain Bacteria; phylum Actinomycetota; class Actinomycetes; order Streptosporangiales; family Streptosporangiaceae; genus Nocardiopsis; species Nocardiopsis flavescens. The sequence continues at coordinate 29,911 of NZ_FQZK01000013.1, forward strand.
GTCGCGCAGGTGGGCCAGGGACACCATCTGCACGCCGATGAACACCAGCAGCGCCGCCAGCGCCGCCATCGGGATCAGCTCGACCACGTGCGCGAACAGGGCGACGAAGAGCAGGATCCACACCCCGTGCAGGATGGTGGACAGCGGGCTCTGCGCGCCTGCGCGCACGTTGGCGGTGCTGCGGACGATGACGCCCGCGATGGGCAGGCCGCCCAGGGCGCCGCTGACGGCGTTGGAGGCGCCCTGCCCGCACAGCTCGCGGTCGAGCATCACGCGGCGGCCGCTGTGCAGCCGGTCCACGGCGATGGCGGCGAGCAGGGACTCCACGCTGGCGACCATGGCGACGGTGGCCACGCCCAGGAACACGCCGTGCCACTGCCCGTCCTGGGGCAGGGCGGGCCCGTTCCAGGCGTCGGCCAGGGAGCCGGGCAGGGACACGGTCTCGACCTGCCAGCGGCCCAGGGTGGCGATGACGGTGGCCGTGCCGACCGCGACCAGGGCGGCGGGGATGAACGCGGGGCGGAAGCGGCCCAGGGCGGGCAGCCTCCCCCAGCAGAACATGATCGCGATGGTGATGACGCCGACCGCGACCGCCGGGGTGTGGTTCTGGGCGATCTGGGCGGGCAGGTCGGTGAGGTTGGCCAGGGCCGAGCTCTGCGGCGCGCCGCCGAGCACGACGTGCAGCTGGGCGAGGGCGATGGTGACGCCGACACCGGCGAGCATGCCGTGGACGACGGCCGGCGAGACCGCCAGCGCGGCGCGGGCGATGCGGAACGCGCCCAGGGCGAGCTGGACGAGTCCGGCCAGCAGGGTGATCAGGCAGGTGACGCGCCATCCGTAGGTGGCGATGAGGTCGGCGACGATGATCGTCAGCCCGGCGGCGGGCCCGCTGACCTGGACGGCGGAGCCGCCCACGAGTCCGGCCACGATGCCCCCGACGACGGCGGCGATGATGCCGGCGATGAGCGGTGCGCCGGAGGCGACCGCGATGCCCAGGGACAGCGGGACGGCGACGAGGAAGACCACGAGCGAGGCGCCGACGTCGGCGGAGACGCCCCGGCGGCCGGTGCGGAGGGAGGGCTCCGGGGAGGGGGGAGGTTCGGGCGGTGTTCCCTGGGCGTCGTTGCGCATGGTGACTCCTGTTCTGTTCGGGCAGGCGATGCGTAGGCGCGCGGGGACTGCGGGTGTCCGGACCGGGGGGCGGGCATGACGGAGCGCCTTCGAGATGTCTCGAAGGGTGTCGTGCCAGTCACCAACTGTAGTCAATGAACGGGGCTCTGTGTTACGGACTGTTGTGGTTTCGGTAACCATTTTCCCGTGTTCACAGGGCGCGGGCACGAATCCGGACAGAACAAAAACCGAGGTGGCGGGCAGGTACCCGCCACCTCGGCGTTGTGAACTCCTGGCCGCGCCCCGGCCCGGCCTCAGCGGAGGCCGGGGACTCCGGTCACGCGGTGTGCCCGGTCACCGGAACCGGTCGTCCCCGTATCCGTCGTCGTATCCGCGGCGCTCCTGCTCCCGCGGGTCGTAGGACGCCTCGCGGTAGGGGTCGGGCGCCCCGCCGCGGTGCCACTCCTCCAGCGGGCGGTAGCCGTCGTCCTCGGGCTCGGCGGCCGGGCGCGGCGGGTAGCCGCCGGGCCCGGTGTCGTAGCCGTTCCCGGGCCTGCCGTAGGCGGGGTTCTGCCCGGTGGGGGCGGCGTAGCCCGGCCGGGGGCCGCCGTGCAGCGGATCGGTTCCGGGCATGCCTCCCGGACCGGCCGGTCCGCCGGGGGCGAGCGGTCCCGGGGAGCCGCCGTACCCGCCGCCGTAGCCGGGGCCGGGCCCGCCCGGCAGGTCCGGCCGACCGGGCGGCGGTGCGTCGAACGGGTCGGGCCTGCCCGTCGGGGCCGGGCCTCCGTACCCGGGCACCGTCGGCGCCACCGCCGGGTCGCCCCCGCCCCACAGCGGCTCGTTGCCCGACGGGCGTGCGTGGGTGCCGCTGTCGTAGGGCGAGGGGCTCGTCTCGTAGGGGGAGGGCCCGGTGTCGTAGGGGTTGGTGGTGCCGGGGGAGGGGTAGGCGGGGCGGCTGTGGGTGCCGGTGTCGTAGTCGGGCCGGGTGTAGGAGCCGGTGTCGTAGGAGGAGCGGGTGTGCTCGCCGGAGTCGTACTCCGGGCGCCGGGGCGCGCCGTGGTCCGGGCGTGCGTGGGTGCCGCTGTCGTAGGACGGGATCCCGCCGTCGTAGGGGCGGTCGGACCGCCCGTGCGCGCCCGTCCCCGAGTCGGGCCGGGAGGGCGCGGGGTAGCCGCCGCCCAGCGGGTCGGCCGGTCCGGTACCCGCGCCGTAACCGCCCGCCGGCCGCTGGTGGGAGCCGGTGTCCATGCTCGACCAGATCGGCGAGCCGACGTCGGAGCCCCCGGGGGAGCCGCGGAACCCGCCGCCCAGGGGGTCCGGGTCGGGGGTGCGCGCGTGCGCGCCGGTGCCGCCGTCGTAGCCGGCGGCGGGGGTGTAGGGCGTGCCGCCCGGGGCGGACCCGCCCGCCGGCGGCGTGCCTAGTGGGTCCCGCGCGGGGCCGGGGGAGCCCAGGGGGTCGCCCAGCGGGTCCGTGCCGCGGGGTGCGGTCAGCCGGTCGGCCAGGGAGGGGGCGTCCGGGGCCTGGGGGGTGCGCACGTTCCAGGAGCTGGAGCTGAGCGGGTCGTCCCCCTGGGCCGCGGGTGCGGCGGCGGGGGCGGCCGGAGCCGGGGGCGCCGCGGGAGCCGCCGGGGCGGCGGGCTCGCGGGTGGGCGGCAGTTCGGCCCGCTCGGGGCGCGGGGGCAGGGCCCGGCCGTCATTGCCGCCCAGGCTGGCCAGCATCGCCAGATCGGCGGACGGGTCTCCGGAAGCGGTCGCGCGCGGAAGGACGGTGGTCGCCCCGGCCGGACCGGACGGCTCGTCGTCGTACTCCTCGTACTCGTCGTCCTCGTACTCGTACTGCGTGACGGCGGGGGCCCGGTCGTCGTCGCGGTCGTCCCGGTCGCCGCGCCCGCGCCCGCCGCCCGGCCGCTCGTCGTCGTCCTCGCCCAGGCTCGACCAGAAGCCGCCGTCCGCGTCGTCGTCCCAGTCGTCCTCGCGCTTGGTGCGCCGGGGCTTGGGCCGCCGCTCCCCCCGCCCGGCCGGGCGCCGTCCGCGTCCGCGCCCCCGCGGGGCGCCCCCGCGGTCGTCGTCGCCGTCCCCGGGGTCCCCGCCCGGTCCGTCGTCGTCGGCCTCGTCGTACTCGTAGTCGTCCTCGTAGCCGTCGTCGCGAGACCCCAGGTTGAGCGCGCGCATACCCAGCAACAGGAGCAGCAGCACGGCCAGCACGACGACGATGGCGATGATGATGACGGTGAGGGTCATGGTGTTCGCACTACCTTGGGGAGGTCGGCCGCGCACCCGGATTCCTCCGGAGACGGACCCGGACGGGGGCCCGTCGGAGCGGGGCGGCGACCGCCTGGTCCCGTGGAGGGGCGGCCTGCGGAAAGAGAGGGGTGCAGGCGACTCCGGTGCGGTCTCAGGTCAGCGTGCCGCGCGGCGAGTGGGCGGGTATCGGTCATCTGAAAAGAGGCGGGGGACACTGCCCCACTGTATGCGCTGTCGCGCCCTGTGTGCAGAGGGCGATGGGAGCTTCCTCCGGGAATCCGGAAAAGGCCGCCCATCCGGGGATACCTGTGGGTAACCCGGGACGGGGGCCTGCTGTGTCCCCGGTCACTCCGTGCCGGTCACCAGGGACCCGCGGGCGATCGCGCGGTCGGCGATCGCCTCCAGCGTCGACGACAGCTCGGCGCCCTCGGGCAGGTCGAGCGGGGTGTCCAGCGCGTACACCGTGAACCGGTAGCCGTGCGGGTCGTCCTCCTCCGGGCACGGCGGCGCGTACGAGGCCTCACCCGCGCTGTTGAGCCCCTGGCGGGCGTCGGCCGGCACCGTGTCCTGGCGCAGCTCCCCCGACTGCGGGTCCAGGTCGTAGAGGATCCAGAACACCTCGGCGGCTTCGGGGTCGTCCACCACCAGCGCGAGCGAGGCCGTGTCCTCGGGCAGCCCCGACCAGCTCAGCGGGGGCGAGTACGTGTCGCGCTCACCGTCCTCGCCCGGCTCGGAACCGACGCAGGTGTAGGCCTCGGGCAGCGGGCGGCCCTCCTGCATCAGCGGACTGGTGACGTTGATGTCGTCGGGCATGTCCCCGTTCTGCCCGGGGGCGAACAGGCCGCAGCCGGTGGTCAGCGTCAACGCCGTCCCCGCCGCCAGGGCGCCCGTGAGCGCACCGGCGGAGGTGCGGGGCGCGCGGCGCGCCCCGGTCGTCCGGGGGGAAGGGAGGGCCGGGAACAATGTGGGACTCCTGCTGGACTCTGGAAAAGCGCGGAACGCCGCAGGGAAGGGCGGACCGCAGGACGGAATCGGCCGCGGCGCGGCGTCCGGAACGGTCCCGGCGCCGGGCGCGGCGAAGGCGGCGTGCGCGAACACCCGCACACGCTCCTGAGCGAACCTTACTGCGGACCCGGCCCGCCCGGGGCGGCGTGCCGTGCCCGCGGCCGGCCCTGTGGACGACGGCTCCCCGAGGCCTCCGGGGGGCCATGATGGAGGTGTGCGGTTCTCCATACTCGGTCCCCTGCTGGTGCACGACGCCTCGGGGGAGCCCGTGACCATCGGCGGTGCCCGGCTGCGCACCCTCCTGGGCCTGCTGCTGCTCCGCCCCGGCCAGTGGGTGGCGGCCGACCACCTGCTGGAGTCCGTGTGGACCGGGGCCCCGCCCGCCGGGGCGGCCAACGCGCTCCAGGCCCTGGTGTCCCGGCTGCGCCGTTCCCTGGCGGACGGGGCCCCGGTGCAGGGCGGGCCGGAGGGCTACCGGCTGGGCGTGACGCCGGACCGGGTCGACCTCTTCGTGTTCGAGGACCTGGTCCGCGCGGGCCGCGACCACCGCGCGGGCGGGCGCCCCGCACCGGCCCTGGCCGACCTGGAGCGGGCGCTGGGGCTGTGGCGGGGGCCCGCGCTGGTGGACCTCACCGCGCGGGGCCTGGCCGAGGGCTCGGCCGTGCGCCTGGAGCAGACGCACCTGACCGCCCGTGAGGAGCGGCTGGCGGCCCTGCTCGACCTGGGACGCACCGCGGACGCGGTGGCCGAGGCGGAGGCCCTGGCCGGGGAGGAGCCGCACCGGGAGCGCCCGGTGGAGCTGCGGCTGCGCGCCCTGGCGGCGGCGGGGCGCACCGCCGACGCGCTCGCGGCCTACCGCCGCTTCCGCGACGACCTGGCCGACGCGCTGGGCCTGGACCCCTCCGCACACCTGGAGGAGGTCCACCTGCGGCTGCTGCGCGGCGGACCGGCCGCCCCCGGCGGGCCCTCCCTCCCGCCGGCCCCCGGCCCCGGCGGCGCCTCCCCGCCCGGCCGCCCGGCCGCGGGCCCCGCGGTGCCCGGTGTCGGGGGTGCCCGCGCTTTTGCCGGTGCCGGGGAGGCCGGCCCCGCGGGCCCCGCGGCCGGTGGCCCTCACCCTGGCGCCGGACCTTCGGGCGCCGGTCCCACCGTGCTCGGTGCCGAGGGCGTTCCCCCTGGCGCCGGACCTTCGGAGACCGGCCCCGCGGCTCCTGGCACCGATGGTGTTCGCGCTTTCGCCGGTTCTTCGGGGGCCGGTCCTGCGGCCGTCCCCGGTGCCGGGGGTGTTCGTGCCTTCACCGATCCTTCGGAGGCCGGTGCCACGGCGCCCGGTGCCGGTTCCGCAGGTTCTTCGGAGGCCGGTTCCGCGGACCCCGCGGCCGTCCCGGCCGCGCCCGAGCCCTGGGCCGGGCGGGGCTCTCCCGGTCCGGTGCCGGCGGCGGGCGGGGGTTCCGCTCCGGCCGGGCTCCCCGGGGCGGCAGCCGCCCCGGCGGCGGAGGGGAGGGACGCGGTGGCGCTGCACCTGCCGGTGCCGCTCACCGGGTTCGTGCCGCGCCCCGAGGTGGACCTCGCCGTCGACCTGCTCACCCGCGGCCGCCTGGTCACCCTGCTCGGGCCCGGCGGGGCGGGCAAGACCCGGCTGGCCGTCGAGGGCACCGCGGCCTTCGCCCGGGCCCGCCCCGACCTGTCGGCCCGGGGCGCCTGGTTCGTCGAACTCGCCCCCCTCACCGAGGGCGCGTCCCTGCCCGAGGCCGTCGCCGACACCCTGGGGCTGCGCGAGCACGCCCTCCTGCGGGCCCGGTCCGCGCCGCCCCCGCCGCCCGCCGAGCGCGTCGCCGCGTTCATCGCCGACCACCCCGTCCTGTTGGTCCTGGACAACTGCGAGCACCTCGTGGACGACGCGGCCCGGTTCGCCGCCCTCCTCCTGGCCCGCTGCCCGCGCCTGCGCGTCCTGGCTACCTCCCGCGAACCCCTGGGCACCCCGGGGGAACACCTCCTGCCCGTCCCCTCCCTGACCCTGCCCGCCGAGCACGCCCGCGCGGCCGAGGCCGCCACCGCCCCCTCCGTCGTCCTGTTCGCCGAGCGCGCCCGCGCCGTCCGCGCGGACTTCGCCGTCACCGACGGCAACGCCGCCCACGTCGTGCGCGTCGTCCGCGCCCTGGACGGCATGCCCCTGGCCCTGGAGCTGGCCGCCGCGCGCCTGCGCGTGATGACCCCCGCCCAGCTCGCCGACCGGCTCGACGACCGCTTCCGCCTGCTGGGCGGCGGCGTCCGCGGCACACCCCGGCACAGCACCCTGCGCGCCGTCGTCGACTGGAGCTGGGACCTGCTCGGCGAGGCCGAGCGCCGCCTGCTGCGCCGCCTGTCGGTGTTCGCCGGGGGCGCGGACCTGGAGTCCGTCGAACGCGTCTGCGCCGACCCCGATGCCCGCGGCACCGTCGCCGGACACGACGTGTGGACGGTCCTGTTCGCGCTCGTCGACAAGTCCCTGGTGATCGCCGAGGAGCCGCGCCGCCCCGAGTCCCCGCCCCGCTACCGGCTGCTGGAGACGGTCCGGGCCTACGCCGCCGAGCGCCTGGCCGGGGCCGGGGAGACCGCCGCGGTCCGCGACGCCCACGCCCGCAGTGTCCGCGACCTGTGGAGGGAGGCCGACCCGCTGCTGCGCGGACCCCGTCAGGGGGAACTGCTCGCCCGCCTGCACGACGAGGGCGACGGGTTCGCCGCGGCGCTGCGCTGGGCGGTGGAGCGCGGCGACGCCGAACTCGGGCTGGACCTCATCGAGTACTCCCAGTGGTACTGGACCCTGGGCGACTTCCTGGAACCCCTGGCGCGCTGGTCCGCGCAGGTGCTGGCCCTCACCGGCGGGAGGGTCCCGCCGGGCCGGTCCGTGGCCTACGCCGGCTGCCTGCTCCACCGGGCGTCCGTCGACGCCGATTCCCTCGGAGACGTCCAGGAGCACATCGCGGCCATCGAGGCGGTGCTCGCCGCGGAGGGGCACATCCCGGAGGAGCACCCCCTGCTGGTGTACGGCCTCATGTACCGGGCCATGGCGGAGGGCGTCGACGGCGCGACCCGGGAGCGGATCACCCGCGCGCTGGAGCAGCCGGACCCGTGGATGCGGGCCATGGTGCGCATGCTCCTGTCGCTGGTCGACACCCTCGGCGGACGCCTGGGCCCGGCCCTGGAGGGGGCGGAGCGGGCCCTGGAGGAGTTCCGCGCACTGGGCGACTCCTGGGGTGTGTGCCAGTCCCTGGCCCAGGTGGTGGACGCGCACCGCTTCGACGACCTGGAGCGCTGCGAGCGGCTGCTGGAGGAGGGGGTGGCCCTGGCGGAGGCCGGCGGGCTGCGCAGCATGGCGGTGGTGTTCCGGGTGTGCGGCGTCCAGATGCTCATCGCGCGGGGCGAGCTGGTCGGGGCCCGCGCGGTCCTGGACCTGCTGGCGGAGCAGGGACGCCCCTCCCAGCCGGAGCACGTCGTGCTGGCGCTGCTGGTCGAGGCCCAGTGGGCGAACGAGGCGGGCGACCAGCAGCTGGCCCGCGCGCTGGTGGAGCGGATCCAGGCCATGATGGAGGCGCTCGGCGGGTTCGCGCCCACCTACGTCGAGGTGGGCGCGTGCGCGCTGGCGGCCACCATCTCCTGGTACGAGGGCGACCCGGCCCGGGCCAGGCGGGAGGCCGCCCGGGCGTGGTGGACCGTCATCGGCGTCATGGGCCCGGTCCGGGCGGAGCTCCTGGACGTTCTGGCGGCGGTGGAGGAGCGGGCCGATCCGTGCCGGGCGGCCCTGCTGACCGGGTGGGGCCGGGCGCTGCGCGGGGTCGCCGACGCCACCGACCCGCTCGCGGTGCGCACCGCCGGCCTGCTCGGCGACAGGCTCGGCGCGCGGGAGTTCGCCCGCCTCGTGGGGGAGGGCGCCGACCTGGCCCCGGACGAGGCGCTGGACGCCGCCTCGCGGTGGCTGGCGGGGGCCGTCCCGGAGGAGGCTCCGGCGGACCGCCGCTGACGGCGCCGGGAGGTGCGGCGGCGGGTCCGGGGTCCGCCCCGGGCCCGCCGCGCCCCGCGGCTCAGGTGCGGCGCCGGTAGGCCCACACCGCCGGCGGGAAGAAGACCGCGGTGATGACGGCCGCCCACACCAGTGTCCACAGCACCGGCCCGGCGACGTCGCCGCCGAGCATCAGGCCGCGCATGGCGTCCACGATGTGCGTCACCGGGTTGTTGGCCGCGATCACCCGCAGCCAGGAGGGCATGCTGTCGGGGTCGACGAACGCCGAGCTGGCGAAGGTCAGCGGGAACATGAGGATCATCCCGAACGCCTGCACCGCCATCGGGGTGCGCACGATCATGCCGACGAACGCCGACATCCAGCACAGGGCGAACGCGAACAGCAGCACCAGCGCGCCGGCGGCGACCACGCCCACGAGCCCGCCCTCGGGCCGGAACCCGATGAGCACGCCCACCAGCAGCACCATCACCACGGTGATCGTGTACCGCACCAGGTCGCCCAGGATGGCGCCGATCAGCGGCGCCGACCGGGCGATGGGCAGTGAGCGGAACCGGTCGAAGATGCCCTTCTCGACGTCCTGGCTGAGCGCGAACCCGGTGCCCAGGGTGGCGAAGATGACCGACTGGGCCACGATGCCGGGCATGAGGAAGTCCCGGTAGGCCTGCCAGTCGCCCATGAGCGCCTGCCCGAACACGAACACGAACAGGGTCACGAACATGACCGGCTGGAGGATGAGCCCGAAGACCTCCTCCGGGTTGGCCTTGATCTTGAGCACGCTCCGCCAGGCCAGCTGGAGCCCGTTGCGGACGGTGGCCGCCGGTGTGATGCGGTGGGGCACGCCGGCCGCGGTCCCCTCGTTCGCCGACGGCTCGCGCGTCGTCACGGCGCTCATGCCGGCACCTCCTCGGCTTCGGTGTCGGCGGTGTGCCCGGTCAGTGCCAGGAACACCTCGTCCAGGCTCGGCTTGCGCAGCGACAGCTCGGCCACGGTGATCCCCTGCTCGTCCAGGCGGCGCACCACCTCGGGGAGCACGCCCGCGTCGGTGACGGGCACGCTGGCCACCAGGTCGTCCACGGTGACCGGGGAGCTGGTGACCGCCTCGATGACCTTGACGGCCAGCGGCAGCCGGCCGGCGTCGGCGGTGCGCAGCTCCAGCACCTGGCCGCCGGTGCGGTTCTTGAGCTCCTCGGGGGTGCCCCGGCTGATGACCCGGCCGTGGTCGAGCACCAGCAGGTCGTCGGCGAGCCGGTCGGCCTCCTCCAGGTACTGCGTGGTGAGCAGCACGGTGACCCCGTCCCCGACCAGGTCGCGGACCACGTCCCACAGGTCGTTGCGGCTGCGCGGGTCCAGGCCGGTGGTCGGCTCGTCCAGGTACAGCAGCGCGGGGCGGCCGACCAGGCTGGCGGCCAGGTCCAGGCGGCGGCGCATGCCCCCGGAGTAGGTCTTGGCGGGGCGGCCGCCGGCGTCGGACAGCGAGAACCGCTCCAGCAGCTCGTCGGCCCGGGCGCGGGCCCCGGCCCGGTCCAGGCCCAGCAGGCGGGCGATCAGCACCAGGTTCTGCACCCCGGTGAGCTCGTCGTCGACCGCGGCGTACTGGCCGGTCAGGCCGATCAGTCGGCGTACCTCGTGCGGCTCGCGCACGACGTCGAACCCGCCGACCTCGGCGTGCCCGGCCTCCGGCCGCAGCAGGGTGGCCAGGATGCGCACCATGGTCGTCTTTCCGGAGCCGTTGGGCCCCAGGACGCCCAGCACGGCCCCCGTTCTGGCGGTCAGGTCCACCCCGTCCAGGGCCCGTTGGCCCTTGAACTCTTTGACCAGGCCCTCCGCGCGGATGGCGTTCGTCATCGCGCTCCTCCGTTCGTACGTTCGATTTCCAGTCTGTTCGGCGCCTCTGACAGAACGCTGACATCCCTGGCCGCGCCACTCGCATCCCGCTGACACCGGGCCCCGGGGGCGCCCCGCCCGCGGGGGGCCGGGGCCCCGGTACGGCCCTAGACTCGTGTCCGTGAACGACACCCCGCCTGACCCCCTACCGGACCCCTCCCCGCCGGAGACGACGCCCACCGCCCGGCTGCGGCCGCCGGAACGCAGGGTGAGCAGGCGAGCGATCGGCGTGTGGACGGTGCGCCTGCTGGTGGGCGGGCTGTTCCTCACCGCGCTGCTGACCGCGGCGGCGTGGGCGCTGACCTCGCTCGGATGGACGTGGCCGCCCGTGTGGGTGCGCGAGTACGCCCCGTTGGTACCCGTCGTCTACGGTACGTACGCCCTGCTCCGGGTGGCGATCGTGCCCTCGTGGCGGTACCGGGTGCACCGCTGGGAGGTGGCCGCCGACGTCATCTACACGCGCTCGGGGTGGCTGAGCCGCACCTGGCAGCTGGTGCCGGTGAACCGCCTGCAGACGGTCGACCACACCCAGGGGTGGCTGGAGCGGCTGTTCACCGTGGCGACGCTGGAGGTGCAGACGGCCTCCTACGCGGGTTCGTCGACCATCGAGGGTCTCGACGCCGAGGAGGCCCGCCGGCTGAGCGAGGACCTGGCGGTCCGCGCCGGGACGCTGCGGGACGACGCCACGTGAGGGGCGCGACCGGGGACGACGACCGCACGGCGCCGGGCGGCGCCTCCCCCCACGACGACACCCCCGACCGGCGGTCCGCCTCCGGACGCCCCGGACACGGCGCGCCCCCCGGAGCGGAGGGGGACCTGCCCGGCGGGCCCTCGGGAGCCGCCGGGCACACGTCCGACGACGCGAAGGGGACGCCTGGGGCCGCTGTGCCCCCGGACACGGGTGGGTCGCCGGAGGCCCCCGCGGGAGGGAGCGGCCCGCACCGGGACACGCGAGTTCCGCCGGAGGACGCGCGGGAACCCGGGGCGGAGCCCTCCGATGGCCGGGACGGCACCGGGGGCCCGGCGCCGTCCGCCGCCGATGGGCTGGACGGGGTCCCCGGGGTCCCCGGGCCCGCGGGGGGTTCCGTGTCTTCCGTTCTGGAACCGTCGGGTGGGTCTTCCGGAGCGTCCGGGGATGCTGTGTCCTCTGATGCGGATGGGTCGGGTGGGGTCCCCGGGTCGGCCGGGGGTTCGGTGCCGTTCGCTCCGCCGTCGCCGGGCGGTGCTCCCGGTGCCGCCGGGGATCAGGGGCATTCCGGTGTGGGCGGGCCGTGGGTCGCACCTGGGGACGCCGGGTCCTCTGCTGGTGGTGGGGCGTGGACCGCGCCCGGAGGTGCCGCGTTCTCTGATGCGGGTGGGTCGGATGGGGCCCCTGGGGCGGCCGGGGGTTCTGAGTCTTCTGGTCCGGTGCCGTCGGGTGGGGTTTCCGATGCTGCTGGGGAGCGGGGACGCTCCGGTGTGGGTGGGTCGTGGGTCGCACCTGGGGACGCCGGGTCCTCTGCTGGTGGTGGGGCGTGGACCGCGCCCGGAGGTGCCGCGTTCTCTGATGCGGGTGGGTCGGGTGGGGTCCCCGGGTCGGCCGGGGGTTCCGTGCCGCCTGGTCCGGTGTCGCCTGGCGGCGCTCCCGGTGCTCCCGGCGCCCCCGGGGATCAGGGACACTCCGGCGCGGGGACGCCCGGGCAGGTCCGGGGGCAGGACACACCCGCGCCCCGGGAACCGGGCGTGGTGTGGGGCGTGCACGAGGGCTCCCTGTCCGGGGAGCCGGAGCGGGCGCGCAGGCTGAGCGTCCGCACCATGGTCGTCGGGCCCATCAACCAGCTGCGCAGCCTCCTGCTGCCCATCATCGCGGGCCTGGTCGTGGGCGGCTTCAACCCGTGGGTGATGAGCGCCGCCGGCGCGGGCGTGGTCGCCCTGCTCGTCGGCGGCTTCATCACCTGGCGGACCACCCGGTACGAGGTGGCCGCCGACCACCTGGAGATCCGCAAGGGCCTGCTGAGCCGTTCCCGGCGCACCATCCCGCTCGAACGCATCCGGGGCGTGGACGTCACCAGCACCCTGCTGCACCGCGTCCTCGGCGTGGCCGTGGTGCGCATCGAGGCGGCCGCCGGGTCGGCGGGCGGCAGCGAGGACGGCAAGCTCGACGCCGTGGACACCGCCGAGGCCGAGCGCCTGCGCCGCGTGCTGCTGCACCGCCGCGCGGTGCTCACGGGGCGGACCGCCCCGGCCGACGTCCCCGCCTCCGGGGACGGGACGTCCGCGGCCCCCGGCGCGGACGGCGCCCCGGCCGTGGACGAGGGCGTCCTCCACTTCTCCATCCCCCGCTCCTGGTACTTCTACGGCGTGCTGAGCCTGGGCTACCTGCTCACCCCGTTCGCCGTGCTGTCCGCGCTGTTCGGCGCGGTCCAGCAGACCGCGGGGGAGTGGGCCACCGACGCGTTCATCGACTGGGTGGAGGCCTCCGACCGCAACGGCCTGGTGGTGGTCGCCGTCGCGGCCGCCGTGGTGATCGTGCTGCTCATGCCGGTGTTCGCGGTGGTCTCCTACGCCCTGACCCACTGGGGCTTCACCCTGCGCGAGCGCGACGGCTCCCTGGTGGCCGAGCGCGGCCTGCTCACCCGGCGCAGCGTCACCCTGGAGAAGCGGCGCATCCGCGGGTACGAGCTGCTGGACAACCCCCTGGAGCGGCTGCGCCGCGCGGTGCGCCTGCGCGCCATCGTCACCGGCCTGGGCGACACCGCGGGCCGCTCGGTCCTGCTGCCGATCGGCCCGCGCGCCCGGGTCGGGGAGGTCGTGGAGCGGGCCCTGGGCCGCTACACCGGAACGCTGCGCCGGCACCCGGCGGCGGCCCTGCGCCGCCGCCTGGTGCGCTCGGTGGGCCCGCCCGCGGTCGCGCTGGCCCTGGCGGCGGCGTTCGGCCCGACCTGGACCGTCGTGGCGGCGCTGGTCCTCACGGTCGCCGGGGTGCCGCTGGGGATCGACCGCTACCGGTCCCTGGGACACGGCCACGACGGGGAGCGGGTGAGCGTGCGCTCGGGCTCGCTGTCCCGCTCCCAGGCCACCGTGGAGCGAGCGGCGGTGATCGGCTGGACCTGGAGGCAGACGCTGTTCCAGCGCCCGCCCGGGCTGGCCGACCTCCAGGTGACCGTGGGCGCGGGCGCCGGCGGCTACACCGCCGGGGACGCCTCCTTCGAGGAGTCGGTGGCCTTCGCCGCCGAGATCACCCCGGACATGGTCCGCCCGTTCCTGGAGGACCCGCGCCCCTGACCGGGCCGGGTCGGTCCGCGTCCAGGACGTGCGGCTCGGCCCGCCCGGCCGCGGCGGGCCACCCGGGGTCGCCGTCGCGGACGAAGTCCACCCAGGCCCGGTGCACGCGTTCGGCCAGCGCCGCGGGCGCGTCCGGTCCCGTCAGGGCCAGGGCGCCGGGGGTGCCCAGCCGGTCGAACACGAACGGCAGCTCCATGCAGTGCGCCGCGCCCAGGCCGGCCACCGGGCTGCGCCAGGCGAACTCGTACAGGTGCGTGGCCGCGCCCCGGGCGGCGCGCGCCCGCGCCACCCGCCGGGCCGGCCGCCCCAGCACAACCTCGCCGACGAGCGCCCCCGCCAGCATCCCGGCGCCCATGCCGGGGCGGTGCGAGCCCAGCCGCCGCAGCGTCGCCGGGCCCACCCCGAACCGCAGCGCCCCCAGGACCAGCAGCGGCCACCCCAGGTCGCGGTCGGCGCCGGTGGGCGCCAGCCACAGCCGGTGCTCCTCCCGGGTGGTGCCGATGAGCAGGTCGAGGTGGTCGGCGGCGCCGTCCCGCAGCGCGTCGTAGGGGGAGCGGGGCACGAGGTCCCCGTCCACGGCCAGGCCGAACGCTGGCCCGCCCACGAGCGGGCCGCCCGCGTCCATCACCCGGTGCTGGGCGGCGACCAGGTCCTCGGGCTTCACCCCGGCGAAGGCGTCGCGGGTGGCGGCGATCCCCAGGTCCTGCGCGATGAGGCGGGTGATCCGCCCGGCCCGGTCGCGCGGTGAGGCGGTCAGCGGCCCGCTCTGGACGATCGCCCGCCGCACCAGGCGCCCGGCCTCGGGGTGGGCGATCAGCGCGGCGGTGGTACCCGCCCCGGCGGACTGCCCTGCGACGGTGATCCGCCCGGGGTCGCCGCCGAACGCGGCGATCTCCCGCCGCACCCAGCGCAGCGCGGCCAGCTGGTCGGCCAGCCCCAGATTGGGCGGGGCGTCCTCCAGCACGGAGAAGCCTTCCGAGCCCAGCCGGTAGTTGGCCGACACGAACACCACCCCGTCGCGGGCGAAGGCGGTGCCGTCGTAGGCGCTCAGGGAGTTGCCCCCGCGGACCAGGGCCCCTCCGTGGAACCACAGGAGCACCGGCAGCGAGCCCGGCGCGGCGTTCTCCGGAGCCCACACGTTGACGTGCAGGTGGTCCTCGCCCACGGTGTCCACCGACGGCAGAATCTCCCCGACGGCCCCCTCGTAGGGGGTCTGGGGCGCGGCGGGGCCGTGCACGGAGGCGTCGCGCACGCCCTCCCAGGCCTCGGGGGGCGCGGGGGCCGCGAAGCGGTGCCCTCCCACGGGCGGCGCGGCGTAGGGGACGCCCAGGTGGCGGACGACCCCGCCTTCGGCGGTGCCGCGCAGCGCTCCGGTCCCCACACGCGCGGTGGGTGCGTCGGTCATGGCCGGTCTCCTCGGGGGAAGGGGTGGTGCAGGCCGATCGTACGCCGGGGACCGGGGCGGGTGCCCGCGCGCCCCGGCGCCCGGCGGGCCGGCGCCCCGCGTACGCGGACGGGGGCGGCCGCGTCGGCGGCCGCCCCCGTGGGAAGCGGTACGGGACCCCGGACGGTCACTCGTCCTTCTTGGACCCGAACATGATCTCGTCCCAGGACGGGACCGAGGCGCGGCGCCCGCGCCCCTTGCGCTTGGGCGCGGGCCGGTCCCCGCCCGACGCGGTGGCCGGGAGCGGCGCCGGCGGCGAGGCCGGTGCGTCGGCGGCCCGGCGCGGGGTCCCGGTGTCGTTGAGGTCGATGGTGGCCCGGCGGCGGCGCGGCGCCGGCTGGCTCAGCGGCGCCGCGGGCGGCGCCTGGTCGGCCGCGGACCAGGCCGGGCGCTCCCGTTCGCCGGTCCGCTCGGCCGGGGGCTGCGCGGGGCGCGGCCGTTCGGCGGGGTGCCGGTCGGCGGGGTGCCGCTCGGTTCCGGGCCGCTCCGGCCGTGCGGCCGGCGAGCCGTACCGCTCGCCCTCCTCCTCGAACACCGGGGAGGCCGGGCGGGCGGGCCCGTCGGCCGGGGCCCGGTGCGGGGCGCGGGGCCCGAAGTCCTCGTTCCCGCGGTCCCCGTACTCCCGCGGCCCGCGGTCCTCGTACCCGCGGTGCCCGTCCCGCCCGTACTCCTCGCGGGCGGGCTCGGGACGCTCCTCTCGGGCCGGGGCGTACTCCTCGCGCGGGCGCTCGGGCCGCTCCCGGCGCCCGTGGTCGGCGTACTCCTCGCGCCCGGTCGGGTACCCGCGCTCCCCGTCCTCGGCCGTGCGGGCGGGCGGCTCGGCCCGCCCCACGGCGCCCTCGGCCGGTTCGGGGCGCGCGGCGCGCTCCGTGCGCTCGAACCGCTCCTGCTCCCGGTGCTCGGGCTCCCGGGGGGCGGGGCGTTCGGTGCGGGCGGGCGCGTCGTACCCGCGGTGCCCACCGCTCCCGCGCGGTCCGCGGTCCCCCCGCTGCTCCTCGCTCCAGCGGTGTCCCTGCTCCTCGCGCCGCTCGGTGCGCGCGGCCGGGCCGTCGTCCTCGCCGCGGGACGCCGACGGCCGCAGCGGGTCGTCCAGCGTGCCCTCGGTGCGCCGGATCCCGCCGACCCGCTCGGGCGCGGGCCGCAGGGAGTGGCGCGGCACCTCGGGCTCGGGGCGCCGGGGGGCGAAAGGGGTCACGTTCGCGGTGGGGGAGGGGAGCGGGTCGGGGGAGGAGAACCGGGCGGCCTCCTCGTCCGCCGGGGCGACGGAGTTGTGTCTGGGCTCGTAGAGCCAGTGGGCGACGCGCTCCTCGCCGCCGTCCAGGAACACGAGCTTGAGCTGCCAGGTGCGGTCCTCGCGCTTCCAGGAGTCCCACACCGCGTCGCCGGTCTCCAGCTGGTGGGCCCCGATCCGGCGGGCGACCAGCTCCTCCAGGTTCCCCCCGGGCGCGGTCTCGCCCGCGATGCGCACCGCGGCGCGCTGGGCCTGCTGGGCGATGTACTCCCGTTCCTGGAGGACCGGGCCCTCGAACCAGCGGACCCGTTCGATGGGGATGCCCGAGATCTCGGAGATGGCCTCCGCGGTCTCGCCGGACCGGATCCGGGCCTGGATTTCCTTGGGGCGCAACGGATTCTCCACTTCGATCTCGTACTGGCCGAGCCGGGAGAACTGGCCGCGTACTGCGGCGCGGAGGCGGTCGTCGACGGGAAGCATGAAACGGGTTCCACGGCCGGTGCTGGCCAGCACCAGATAGGTGCCGTCCTCACTCACGGCCACGAGGCGAAGCTCGTGCATCGCCCTCCCTTTCGCCTCCCGTCGAGGACAGGTCCTGCGACCAACCCCCGCGTTCTCCAAGTCTGGTCGGCCGACAAAGGTTCGGCCACTACCGCGCCCGGCGCGCCCGAACATGTGTGCCCGCCTCCCGGGCCGCGGCGCACCGCGCCGCGGTGGGAGCGCCCCGGGACGTCCCCGGGGTCCTCGCGGTCGCTTCCTCCGCCAATCTTGGCACGCTGACCCTGCCACGACCGGGAGCGATCGCGGGGGAATGTCGGCGTTCCCATGCGAAGGCCCCGCGGTGATGGTATCCCGCGCCCCCCGAATCGCCCCAGGCCCGGGAAAAACTCCGATCTCGGTCGCTTCGCCGGGTAGGGGGATTCTCCCGGCCGCAACTCGACACGCCGATGGCGTCCGGAGAGTGATGCATCTTCATTCATGGCGTTATCGGAACCCTGCCGCCCTTAGCCTGAGTTATCCCCATATGAGCGGAATGTGAGCTTTGGGGTATCTGGGGCTGTACGGCCCTACACACGCCCATCCCGGAGCGCGGTGCGCCCTCGCGCGCACCCCCGGGCGGGACGGAACACGGAGGAGGACGGCCGCATGGGGCGGACCGAGCACGATGACGGGCGGGGCGGGGGAGAAGACGGTGACGGCGAGAAGAAGCGTGTCGAGCTGAGTGTGTCGCAGGTCGCCGGAGCCGGTGCGGCCACCCTCGCCGCGGCCACCGCGGCGTCCTACCTCAACGTCTACGGAACGGTCGTCGGGGCCGCGGTCATGGCCGCGCTCAGCACCCTGGCGAGCCCCTTCCTCCAGCAGCTGTTCTCCCGCGGCGGGGACCAGGCGCGGCAGTTCGCGGGGAAGGCGGCCGGGCGCGCCGGGCCCACAGGAACAGGTTCTCGTCGCGTCGGCGCCCACCCCCTGGACCCGCCGGGTACCGGACCGGTGCCCGGTCTGGCGCCGACCGGCCCGCTCCCGGGCCTGCCCGAGGACCTCGACGCCACCCGCACCATGGCCCTGCCGGTCCTGGGGCCCGGCGAGGCGGCCGACCGCCTCGCCGGGGCGGACGGCGGAGCGCGCCCGGCCCGGGACCGGGGACGCGAGGGCCCGGCCCGGCGCGGGTGGCGCGCCTACGCGGTGACCGCCGCAGCGGTCTTCGCCCTGGTGATGCTCGTCATCCTGCTCTTCGAGCTGTTCACCGGGCGCTCCCTCACCGCGTGGACGCAGGGGCAGGAGGAGCACACCTCGCCCACCCTGCTCGGCGGGACCTCCGCGCCCCCGGCGCAGGAGGAGGACGGTACCGGCGACGCACCCGCGGACACCGGCCCGGACGGGCTCGGGGAGGACGGCACCGGCGAAGGGACACGGGAGCCCGAGGACGGGACGACCGACCCGGCCACCCCGGACCCCGGAACCGGGCCTCCCGCGGTCGACGACGGCGCGACCGACCCGGCCCCGCCGGGCGAGGAGGGCACCACCGGGCCCGGAGAGGGGCCGGCCGACCCGGGCACCGGGGGCGAGGACCCCGGCGGCACCGGAGGCGCACCCCCCGGCGGCGGCACCCAGGACACCGCCCCCGAGGCGCCCGCGGGCTGACCCCGCGCGGATCCGCTCCGGCGGGCGGGTGCTCCCGCGCGGGAGCACCCGCCCCCGTCGCCTCCGCCGCCGCGGGCCGGCCCCGCCCGCCGGGCGGGCACGGGCGGGGCGCGCCCCGTCAGCCGAGCACGCGGTCCAGGTAGTCGTTGCCGAACCGCCGGTGCGGGTCCACCCGGTCCCGCACCGCCAGCGCGTCGCCCAGGCGCGGGTACACGGTCTCCATGTAGGAGCGGTCCCGGGTGTGCATCTTGCCCCAGTGCGGTCGCCCGCCCACCGAGGTGAAGACCGCCTCCAGGTCGGCGAAGTACGCCTCGTACGGCGTCCCCCGGTACATGTGCACCGCCACGTAGGCGGTGTCGCGCCCGTAGGCGGTGGACAGCCACACGTCGTCGGCCGGGGCGAACCGCACCTCCACGGGGAAGCTCACCCGGTGCCCGCCCGCGTCGACGATCCGGCGGGCCTCGCGCAGCACGTCCACCAGGTGCTCGGCGGGGACCGCGTACTCCATCTCCACGAACCGCACGTCCCGCACCGAGGTGAACACCTTGTGCGACACGTCGGTGTAGGAGCGCGAGGACAGCGCCCGCGAGCTGACCTGGTTGACCGCCCGGACCGTGCCGGGGAAGCGGCGGCAGACCCGGTTGACGCCCTCGAACAGGGTGTTGGACAGGAAGTCGTCGTCCAGCCACGCCTTGAACCGGGAGAGCGGCCGCATCGGCCCCGCGGTGATGTTGTTGCGCTTGGTGTTGGTGTTGCCGGTGTGCGGAAACCAGTAGAACTCGAAGTGGTCGTTGTCCCCCCGCAGCTCCGGCAGCCGCTCCAGCACCTCCTCCAGCGGCATCGGCTCCTCCCGCGCGTGCAGCAGGAACGCCGGGCGCACCGCCATCGTCAGGGCCGTCACGACGCCGAAGGCGCCCATGCCCACCCGGGCGGCGTGGAACAGCCCGGGGTCCCGCTCGGCCGAGCACTCCACCACCGAGCCGTCGGCCAGCACGATCTCCAGTCCGACCACCTGGCTCGCCAGGCCGCCCGCGTCCCGTCCGGTGCCGTGCGTGCCGGTCTGCACCGCCCCGGCCACCGTCTGCACCGCGATGTCGCCCATGTTGGCCAGGGCCAGGCCGTGCCCCGCCAGCGCGTCGTTGAACTCGCACAGGGGCAGCCCGGCCTCGACCGTGGCGGTGCCCGCCCCCGGGTCGACCGAGCGCACCCGCGCCAGGGAGGTGGGGGAGAGGAGGAGTCCGTCGGTGACGGCCACGTCGGTGAAGGAGTGCCCCGACCCGACCATGCGCACGCGCAGGCCGTCCGCGGCGGCGGAGGCCACGGCCGCCGCGACCTCGGCGGTGCCGTTGGGGGAGGCCGTTCGCCGGGGGCGGGCCTGGTAGGTGCCCGCCCATGTGTTCCACAACACATCTGTCATGGCTGTGGACATTACTCGCCGGTCACATTTCTGAATAGGGGGTGAACGCGTCGGTACGTCCCGGTGAGGGGGAGGCCGACGCGACGGGCCCGCTGACCGGGGGGTGCGGCCCGCGGGCCCGGGGGAGCTGGTTTCATGAAGCCCATGAGGCCTTACGACGCGTTTCTGCTGATCTCCTTCGGCGGCCCGGAGGGCGAGGACGAGGTCATCCCGTTCCTGGAGAACGTCACCCGTGGACGCAACATCCCGCGCGAGCGGCTCGCCGAGGTCGGTGAGCACTACTTCCTCTTCGGAGGGGTCAGCCCGATCAACCAGCAGTGCCGCGACCTCCTCGCCGCCGTCACCGAGAAGTTCGCCGCCGACGGCATCGACCTGCCGATCTACTGGGGCAACCGCTTCTGGGCGCCGATGCTCGCCGACACCCTCGAACAGATGAGGAGGGACGGGGTGCGGCGCGTGCTCGCGCTGCCCACCTCCGCCTACTGCAACTGGTCGAGCCGCACCGCCTACCTGGAGGACATCGACCGCGCCCGCGCCGCGATCGGCGAGGACGCGCCCGAGGTCGACCTCGTCCGCCCCTTCTACGACCACCCCGGGTTCGTCGAGCCCCTGGCCGACCACACCCGCGCCGCCCTGGACGCGCTGCCCGCGGACCGCCGCGGGGGCGCGCGCCTGCTGTTCTCCGCGCACTCCATCCCCCTGGCGATGGCCCGGGAGAGCGGGGGCCCCGGGCAGGGCTTCGGCGACGCGGGCGCCTACGGCGCCCAGCTCGCCGAGGTGGCCCGCCTGGTCGTGGACCGCCTCGACCGCGAGTACCCCTTCGAGGTCGTCTACCAGAGCCGCAGCGGGCCGCCCTCCCAGCCCTGGCTGGAGCCCGACGTCAACGACCGCATCGAGGAGCTCGCCCGCGAGGGCGTGCCCGCCGTGGTCGTCGTCCCGCACGGGTTCGTCTCCGACCACATGGAGGTCAAGTTCGACCTCGACATCGAGGCCCGGCAGACCGCCGAGAAGCAGGGCATCGCGTACGAGCGCGCGCTCAGCCCCGGCACCCACCCGGCCTTCGTCGCGATGGTCTCCGACCTCGTCCGCGAGTACACCGGCGACGGCGCGCCGCGGCGCCTGAGCACCGTGCCCCGGTGCATCGGCTGCGACTGCCCCGGCTGACCCCCAGGGGCCCCGCACGCCGCACGGGGCCCCTCGGTAAACACCGCTGACATCCCGAGGGGATAGGGTGCGACGAAGATCCGAACCCACCCTCTCAGGAGTCATCGCCTTGGTCCGTTCCTGGTACGAACTGCCGGAATACGTCCGACTGAAGCGGGTCAACGGGCTGCGCCTGTCCCCCGACGGAACCCGTCTGGTCGCGCCCGTCAGCGGCATCGCACCCGATGCCAAGAGCTTCCACAGCGCCCTGTGGGAGATCGACGTCCGCCCCGCGTCCGAGGGAGGGGCCGACCCGCGCCGCCTCACCCGCGGCGTCAAGGGGGAGAGCACCGCGGGCTTCCTGCCCGACGGCTCGGTCCTGTTCACCAGCGCCCGCCCCGACCCCGACGCCGAACCCGAGGACAAGCCCGGAGCCGCCCTGTGGCTCCTGCCGGCCGAGGGGGGCGAGGCCCGCCGCGTCGCCACCCGCCCCGGGGGCGTGGGCGCCTTCACCGTCGCCCGCGACTCCGGCCTGGTCGCCTTCTCCTCCGCCACCCTGCCCGCCAGCCAGAACGGCGAGGACGAGGCCGAGGCCCGCAAGGCCCGCTCCGAGGCGGGCGTCACCGCGATCCTGCACGAGTCGCTCCCGGTCCGCTACTGGGACCGCGACCTGGGCCCGGACCACCCGCGCCTGTTCGCCGCCGAGCCGCCCGCCGGGGCCGAGGCCCCCCTGGGCGAGCCCCGCGACCTGACGCCCGACGCGGGCAAGGCCCTGCTCAACGCCCAGGGTGCCCTCACCCCGGACGGCACCGCCCTCATCACCCCCTGGGACGTGCCCACCGGCAAGGGCGGCCACAGCAGCGACCTCGTGTCCATCGACACCGCCACCGGCGAGCGCACCACCCTCCTGAGCAGGGAGGGGTACGACCTGGGCTCCCCGCTGGTCTCCCCGGACGGCCGCCTGGTCGCCTACACGCTCGGCTTCGAGGGCGACTACGACGGCGAGCCCCGCGACCACCAGCTGTGGGTCCTGGACCGGGAGACCGGCGAGACCTCCCCGGTCCACCCCGGCCTGGAGCTGTGGGCCCGGGACTTCGCCTGGTCCGCCGACTCCGGCTCGCTGTTCCTCGTCGCCGACGAGAACGGCCGCCGCCCGGTCTTCCGGGCCGACCTGGCCCAGGGCACCGTCACCCGCATCACCGGCGACCACGGCGCGTACAGCGAGCTCAACCCGTCCCCGGACGGCCGCCACGTGTACGCGCTGCGCGACGCCTGGGACGCCCCGCCCGCCCCGGTCCGCCTGGACGCCGCCGCGACCGACGGCGAGCCGGTCCGCCTGAACACCCCGGGCTCCGGGCTCACCATGCCGGGCACCCTCACCGAGATCGAGACGACCGCCGACGACGGCACCCGCATCCGCTCCTGGCTGGTGCTGCCCGAGGAGGCGTCCGACCAGGCCCCGGCCCCGCTGGTGCTGTGGGTGCACGGCGGCCCGTACATGAGCTTCAACGGCTGGTCGTGGCGGTGGAACCCGTGGATCCTCGCGGCGGCCGGATACGCCGTGCTGCTCCCGGACCCCGCCCTGTCCACCGGCTACGGCCAGGACATGCTGCGCCGCGCCTGGGGCAAGTGGGGACCGCGCGTGTTCGCCGACGTCATGTCGATCACCGACGCCGCGGTGGCCCGCGACGACATCGACGCCGACCGCACCGCCATGATGGGCGGCTCCTTCGGCGGCTACATGGCCAACTGGATCGCCGGGCACACCGACCGGTTCAAGGCCATCGTCTCCCACGCCTCCCTGTGGGGGCTGGACGCCTTCAACGGCACCACCGACTACCCGCCGGTGTGGGAGCACGAGTTCGGCACCCCGCTGGAGCAGCCGGAGCGCTACCTGCTCAACTCGCCGCACCTGCACGCGCCGAACATCACCACGCCGATGCTGGTGATCCACGGGGACAAGGACTACCGGGTGCCCATCGGCGAGGGGCTGCGCCTGTGGCGCGACCTCCAGCTGTACGGGGTCGACTCCAAGTTCCTGTACTTCCCGGACGAGAACCACTGGATCCTCACCCCGGGCAACGCACAGATCTGGTACCGGACGGTCTTCGCGTTCCTGGACCACCACGTCCACGGCAAGGAGTGGGCCAGGCCCGAACTCCTCTGACCCGTCCCCGGGCGGCCGGTCCGCCGGCCGCCCGGGCCCGTCACGGGCGGACCGCCGCCCCGTCGGCGTGCCCGCCCCGCGCGCCGTCCGGGGATCCGAGCACGAAGGACAGCCCCTCGGCGGAGCGCAGGCGGGTCACGCCGCCCTCCCGCACCACCGCGCCGCCCCGCTCGCGGGCGGGCCCGGCGAGGGCCCGCGGATCCCGGTCGGCGAGCACCAGCTCCCAGGCGGGCGCGGCGTCCCCGCGCACGATCGACGCCCCGCGCGGCACCGCGCCCAGGACACGGGTGTAGAAGTCCGCGGCCCGCTCCGGCTCGGCGCAGGCCAGGCGCAGGGTACGGGGCCGCGCCCACCCCCGGAGGGAGCGGCCCTCCCACAGGGACACCGCCGCCCCGACCGGGTCCACCAGCGTGGCGACCCGCCCCTGTCCGCCGGCGTCGAACGGCTCGACGACCACCCGCGCCCCCGCGGCCTCGGCCGCCGCAGTCCGCCCGTCCGCGTCGTCCACCGCGATGTAGTAGGCGGTGTGCGCGGGCAGTCCCGGCGGGTACGGCGGCCGGGACAGGTCGCTCACCCCGCCGATCCGCACCCCCTCCGCGTACACCGACACCGCCCGGCGGGGGTCCTCCTCCGCCACGGCGCACTCCCAGCCGAGCAGGGCCGCGAGGAACCCCGCGGTCGCCCCGACGTCGTGCGTCTTGAAATCCATCCAGCAGAACATCGCGGCCTCGTTCCCTCGGGTGTCCGGTCCGTCCTACCGGGCCCGCCGTCGGCGGACAAGGGCTTTTCCGCCCCCGGCCGCGGACCGCCCCGCCCGGACCGCGGTGCCCCGGCCGCCTCACACGCCGGGGCCGCGCAGCAGCACCACCGGGCCGTCGCCCTCCAGCGTCCACCGGAGCCGCTCCCCGGCGTACCGGCTGGACGCGAAGGTGACGTACCCCGTGTGCTCCTGCGGGGAGTCGAGCACCGGAGCCACCGAGATCCTCGCGGTCACCGACCGGCCCGGAACATCGCGTTCGGCCGCGGCCAGGACCGAGCGCGCGAACGCCGTCCCGCGCCGCAGCAGCACCCCGGGGTCACCGGTGCCGTCGTCGGGGACGCCGCGGCCGTTGACCGCCGACTCGTAGTCCGCGGGATGCCCGAACGCCGACCTCCGGCCGTGGTAGGACCGCAGCAGCGCGCGCAGCAGCAGCGCCCCGCCGTCCGACACCCACCCCTGCCCGGGGACGTGGGGCCAGTACGGGCGCGCGGGCCCGCCGCCCATCAGCAGCGCCCGGGCCGCGGGCGTGCACTCCGGCCCGGTCCCCTCCATGCGCCCTCCGTCCCCCGCCGCCGCGCGCGAGCGGTGCGGGCATCGTATCCGCGGCGTCCGGCGGAGTTCACCGGGGCGGCGTAGAGTGCGGACCGATCCTCACGTCTGGAAGTTCGGAGAGCGGAGCAGTGAGCGGCATCGACACCACACCACCCGACCCCCGGGTCCTGCGCGACCTGGCCGTCCGGGTGGCGACCGAGGCGGGCGAACTCGCCGCCGGCGGGCAGGCGGGCGTCACCGTGCTCGACACCAAGTCGAGCCCCACCGACGTCGTCACCAAGATGGACCGGGCCACCGAGGAGCTCATCCGCTCCCGGCTGCTGGCGGCCCGGCCCGACGACGCGATCCTCGGAGAGGAGGGCGGAGAGGAGCACGGGGACGGCGGCGTGCGCTGGGTGGTCGACCCCATCGACGGCACCGTCAACTACCTGTACGGGCAGCCCGACTGGGGGGTGGCGATCGCCGCCGAGATCGACGGCGAGGTGGTCGCTGCGGCGGTGAGCGTCCCGCGCCGCGGCGAGCTGTACGAGGCCGTGCTGGGCGGGGGGTCGCGGCGCAACGGCGAGGCCCTCCAGGCCCCTCCCGCGGTGCCCCTGGAGCAGGCCCTGGTGGCGACCGGCTTCGGCTACTTCGCCGAGCGGCGCGCACAGCAGGCCCGCGTGCTGCTGGACGTCGTGCCGCACATCCGCGACATCCGCCGGGGCGGGTCGGCCGCGGTGGACCTGACCGGGCTGGCGTCGGGCCGGTGCGACGCCTTCTACGAGCGCGGACTGCACGCCTGGGACTGGTCCGCGCCGGGGCTCATCGCCTCGGAGGCGGGCATCCGGGTCGGCGGGCCGAACGGCGGACCGCCCTCGAACGACCTGGTCATCGCGGCCAGGCCGGAGCTGTACGACGCCCTGTCCGCGCTACTGGCGCCGCTGGGCGCCGACCGGGACTGAAACCGGCCGGGACCGGCAAAACGCGCGGGGAGCGGCGGGACGGTGTCCCGCCGCTCCCCGCGCCGGTCCCGCGGGACCGCGAGGTCGGCTCAGGCGCAGTCGACGCCGTTGCGGGCCGCGATCCGGTAGAGGTCCTCGAGCTCCGACGTATGGGTGTCGACGAGGAACTCGTCGCCGGCGGCCTGCGCCGACTGGAGCGCGCCGCGGGTCTCGCTGATGCGGACCTTGATCTCCGCGAAGAACTCGCCCATTGCACCTCTTCCAGGGGTAGGCGGCCGGAGTACTCCCGCGCTCCGGCCGCAGTGGGGATCGCGCACGTGGCGGACGCACGCGCGATGCGGTGTGGTCACGTCCCTGTGACATGCGTGCGCGTCGCGGTCCGGCTCCCGGTCGGGACGGTTCCGCGCGTGCCACTTACGTGTACCGCACTGTGGCCCTGGTCAAACCACCGCCCCCCGCACGTGATGTTTCCGTGATCCCCTCCCTCCGCGGGGCGCGCCCGCGCGGGAGGGGGAAGCCCCGGTGGGCGCGACGCCGGTCCGTCCGCGCGGCGGCGTCCGGAGCCGGAAATCCGGCGTCCGCGCGGGGCGTGTCCCACAACACATTTCCGGGTAAAGCCCGGTGCTTACTTGTTTCTTATTCTTGATGTGTCAGATTCGAGATGTGCGGGGTTACGCCGCCGTCGGCGGTTGGGGGATTCGCCGACGGCGGCGCCCCGCGCACGAAGGGGTCGTGAGACTCCCGGCCCAGCGCCCGTTTCCGGCGCGGGGTGAGGAAGGACGAGGTCCGGTTCGCGCCGAGGGCGCGGCGGGTTTACCGTCTCCTTACCCCCGCCGTGAGAGAACGGTTGACGCGGCCGGGACCGAGAACGCCGCTGCCGGTGTGTTGGGGGATGCGCCGGCAGCGGCCCCTTTTTTCCCAGGTACCGAAGAGGACTTGACGTGCGTGTACTCGTGGTCGAAGACGAGCGTGTCCTGGCCGACGCCGTTGCGGTGGGCCTGCGCCGGGAGGCCATGGCCGTGGACGTGGTCTATGACGGCGACACCGCCCTGGAGCACACCGCGGTCAACGACTACGACGTCGTCGTACTGGACCGCGACCTGCCCGGCACCCACGGCGACGACGTCGCCCGCACCCTGGTCGGCGCGAGCTACAACGGGCGCATCCTGATGCTCACGGCCTCCGACGCCGTGCAGGACAAGGTCGAGGGCCTGCGCCTGGGCGCCGACGACTACCTGGCCAAGCCCTTCGCCTTCCCCGAGCTGGTGGCCCGTGTGCAGGCGCTGGCGCGGCGCTCCACCCCGCCGCTGCCCCCGGTCCTGGAGCGGCACGGCATCTCCCTGGACCCGGCCAACCACCGCGTCCACCGGGACGGCCGGGAGATCACCGTGACGCCCAAGGAGTTCGCGGTGCTCCAGGTCCTCATGCGCGCCCAGGGCACCGTGGTCAGCGCCGAGGGCCTGCTGGAGAAGGCCTGGGACGAGAACGCCGACCCCTTCACCAACGTCGTCCGCGTCACCGTCATGACCCTGCGCAAGAAGCTCGGCGCGCCGCCGGTCATCCAGACCGTGCCCGGCGCGGGGTACCGGCTGTGAGAACCCCCGGTCCGGGCGGCCCCCCGTCTCCCGGGGGGTTCGAGGGCCAGGCCCGCGGCGGCGGGGCCGACCCCGCCCGCCCCGGCGACACGGGCACCTGGCGCACCCTGAGCACCGCCGACCCGGCACGCGCGGGGGCCGGGCGTTCGGCCGCCTCCGAGCGGGTCCACCGGTTCGCCGACAACCTCAGCCTGCGCGCCCGGCTCACGCTCATCTACGGGATGCTGTTCTTCGCCGCGGGGTCGGTCCTGGTCCTGGTCAACTACCTGATCGTCGCGGTGCTCCTCAACGCCCTGCTCAGCGAGGACAGCGCGGCGGAGCTCGCGGCGCACGGGTACCTCATCGAGGAGGTCCTCACCCACGTCACCCGGTTCTCGCTGCTGGCGCTGTTCCTGGTGGGGCTGCTCGCGGTGGCCCTGGGCTACGCGGTGGCGGGGCGGGCCCTGTCCCCGCTCCAGAAGATCACCCGCATCGCCCGCCGGCTGTCCGAACGCGACCTGCACGAGCGCATCGCCCTGTCCGGCCCCGACGACGAGATCCGCGAGCTGGCCGACACCTTCGACGGCATGCTCGAACGCCTGGACCGGGCCTTCGACGGCCAGCGCCGGTTCGTCGCCAACGCCTCCCACGAGCTGCGCACGCCGCTGGCGATCAACCGCACCCTGCTGGAGGTGGCGCTCACCGCCCCCGACGTCTCGTCCGACCTGAAGTCGGTCGGCCGGACCCTGCTGGAGACCAACGCCCGCCACGAGCGCCTCATCGACGGCCTGCTCTTCCTCGCCAAGAGCGACCGCGAGCTGGAGGTGCGCGCCCGCGTCGACCTGGGCGAGGTGGCCGGTACGGTACTGAGCCAGCTGGCCGCCGAGGTCGCCGAGTCCGGGCTCGCGCTGCGCAAGGACCTGCGCCCCGCCGCGGTCGTCGGCGACCCGGTCCTGCTGGAGCGGCTGGTGGCCAACCTCGTGGAGAACGCCCTCAAGTACAACGTCCCCGACGGCGAGATCACCGTCCGCAGCGGCCTGTACGAGGGGCGCCCGGCCGTGCAGGTGGAGAACTCCGGCAAGATGATCCCCGCGTACGAGATCGAGGGGCTCTTCGAGCCGTTCCGCCGCGGCTCGGGCGACCGGGTGGGGTCGGGCCGCAGCGCCGGTCTGGGCCTGTCCATCGTCCGTTCGGTGGTGCGCGCCCACGAGGGCGTGGTGACCGCGTGGCCCCGTGCGGGCGGCGGACTCGTCATCACCGTCTGCCTTCCGGTGCCCTCGGGGGAGTCGCCCGAACGGCGCTGAACCGGTGCCTTTCGCCCGGACGAACATATCCCCTGAGGCGAGGTAATAGGGCCCAAGCTGCGTCACGCCACACTTCGTGGTATCTATACGTGTCCGAAGACACGCCCATCCGGGTCACGTGCGCCGACCTCGGGTGGGTATGCTGCCTCCGGCGTGAACACGGAGGGAATCCCTCCTGACGTGGGCATGTCTTCGGTTTTCGCCCGCGGTGAGGGAGTGATCCGCGCTTTGTCCGGGGTGGGCGGAAACGGCTTTTCCAGGTCTACGGGGTACCCGATGCCGGGTAGTACTCCAGGGGAAACCGGCCCGAAAGCGGTGACTCTTCTGGCCGCCTTCGGACACGGTCCCGCAAAAAGTGCTGCTGACCTGTGAGCGGTGGCCCGGGAGGGGGCACGGTTCACCGGTATCGGGAAAACCCATCGGCCGAACCGGGCACAACCGAGGTCTCTCAAGCGTTACAACCCGCGCGACGAGGCACTGAACGAGGGGGATGGAGTTAGCAGAGATGGCCACCGACTACGACAGCCCGCGCAAGACTGACGAGGACATCAACGAGGACAGCCTTCAGGAGCTCCAGGCTCGGCGCGTGGACAAGGGCACCGGCACGATCGACATCGACCCCGACGAGGTCGCCGAGGGCATGGAACTGCCCGGTGCCGACCTGTCGGGCGAGGAGCTCGCCGTCCGGGTGCTGCCGCGTCAGGCCGACGAGTTCACCTGCTCGCGCTGCTTCCTGGTGCACCACCGCAGCCAGCTCGCCCAGCAGCGGGCCGGGCAGCTGGTCTGCAAGGAATGCGCCTGACCGGCCGGGACGGTCGAGGCACCGTCCCGTCCAGGGGCGCCCGGCGCGCCACCGCCTGACGGGACGCGCGCACAACGGGGGTTACGAACACCGACGACGGTGGACGGCCGACCGCACGGAACATCAGGTGCGGTGGACCGCCCACCGTCGTCGTTTCCGGCGGGTGGGACCCGGCGGGGTCAGGACTCCAGCACCTCGGGCGCGGTCCGGATGAGGCCCTGGCGCGCGGCGCGCACCGCCAGGACCCGGGCCACCTCGACGCCGACACCGGCGACGACGGCCCAGCCCAGGGCGCGGCCCAGGCTCACGTCGGGGGACTCCAGGTCCGTGGGCGGCTCCTCGCCGGTCGCACGGGTCCACGCGAAGGTCAGCGCCTTGCGCATGACGAACTCGGCCGCGAACCCGGCCACGAAGCCCATCAGGACCGGTCCGACCTCACCGCCGTCCTTCTTAGCCATGTGAATCGTTCACCGTTCTTGTCGAGTGCACGGGCACGGGCGGGGCCGCCCGTCCCCCCATGGTCTACCGGAACGATCCTTTCACGCGCACGCCCCCGTGTCCGGGCAGCGCCCCGGCCCCGCGGGCGCACCCCCCCCCGGGGGGGTGTCGCGGACGTGGCGGGCCAGGGCGTACCGTGCCGCGAAACCAGGAGCGATCACGCTCCGGAGCGCACTACCATTGCCCCATGACCAACGGCTCTCCTTCCTTCCGCATGCCCGACAAGCCCTCGCTGGACGGTATCGAGGCGAAGTGGGTCGATGTATGGGACGAGTCCGGCGTCTACCACTTCGACCGCACGGCCGAGCGCGCGGACGTCTACTCCATCGACACCCCGCCGCCCACCGTCTCGGGCTCGCTGCACATCGGCCACGTCTTCTCGTACACGCACACCGACACCGTCGCGCGGTTCCAGCGCATGAACGGCAAGTCCGTCTTCTACCCGATGGGCTGGGACGACAACGGCCTGCCCACCGAGCGCCGGGTCCAGAACTACTACGGTGTCCGCTGCGACCCGTCGGTCCCCTACGACGCGGACTTCGAGCCCCCGGCCAAGCCCGACCCCAAGCGGCAGGTCCCCGTCTCCCGCCGCAACTTCATCGAGCTGTGCGACAGGCTGACGGCCGAGGACGAGAAGGTCTTCGAGTCGATCTGGCGCCGCCTCGGGCTCAGCGTCGACTGGCGGCACACCTACGCCACCATCGACGCCGACTCCCGCGCCGCCGCCCAGCGCGCCTTCCTGCGCAACCTGGCCCGCGGCGAGGCCTACATGGCCGAGGCGCCCACCCTGTGGGACGTCACCTTCCGCACCGCGGTCGCCCAGGCCGAGCTGGAGGACCGGGAGCGGCCCAGCGCCTACCACAAGGTCGCGTTCCACCGGCCCGACGGCTCCCCGGTCCACATCGAGACCACGCGCCCCGAGCTGCTGCCCGCCTGCGTGGCCCTGGTCGCCCACCCCGACGACGAGCGGTACCGGGACCTGTTCGGGACCACCGTCACCACGCCGGTCTTCGGTGTCGAGGTCCCCGTCGAGGCGCACCGGCTCGCCGACCCCGAGAAGGGGTCCGGCATCGCCATGATCTGCACCTTCGGCGACACCACCGACGTCACCTGGTGGCGCGAGCTGCAGCTGCGGACCCGCCCCATCATCGGCTGGGACGGGCGCGTCATCGCCGACCCGCCCGCCGGCCTGGAGTCCGGCGCCGCCCGCGAGGCCTACGACCGCCTGGTCGGCGCCACCGTCCACACCGCCCGCGAGCGCGTCGTCGAGATGCTGCGCGAGAGCGGCGACCTGGTCGGCGACCCCAAGCCCATCACCCACCCGGTCAAGTTCTACGAGAAGGGCGACAAGCCCCTCGAAATCGTCACCACCCGCCAGTGGTACATCCGCAACGGCGGGCGCGACGAGGACCTGCGCCGCCGCCTCGTCGGGCGCGGACGCGAGCTCACCTGGCACCCCGAGCACATGCGGTCCCGCTACGAGAACTGGGTGGAGGGGCTCAACGGCGACTGGCTCATCAGCCGCCAGCGCTTCTTCGGCGTCCCCTTCCCCGTCTGGTATCCGCTCGACGCCGACGGCAACCCGCGCTACGACGAGCCGCTGCTGCCCGCCGAGGACCGGCTGCCCGTCGACCCCAGCTCCGAGGCGCCCGAGGGCTACACCGAGGACCGGCGCGGCGTCCCGGGCGGCTTCACCGGCGACCCCGACGTCATGGACACCTGGGCCACCTCCTCGCTGTCCCCGCAGATCGCCTCCGGCTGGGAGCGCGACGAGGACCTCTTCCGCCGCGTCTTCCCGATGGACTTCCGCCCCCAGGGCCAGGACATCATCCGCACCTGGCTGTTCTCCACGGTCGTGCGCGCCGACTTCGAGAACGGCACGCTGCCCTGGCACACCACCGGCATCTCCGGCTGGATCCTGGACCCGGACCGCAAGAAGATGTCCAAGTCCAAGGGCAACGTCGTCACCCCGCTGGCGCTGCTGGAGAAGTACAGCTCCGACGCGGTCCGGTACTGGGCGGCCAGCGGCCGCCTGGGCACCGACACCGCCATGGACGAGGGGCAGATGAAGGTCGGCCGCAGGCTGGCCATCAAGATCCTCAACGCCAGCAAGTTCGTGATGTCGGTCGCGGGCGAGGACGCATCCGCCGACCCGGCGCGCGTCACCGAGCCGCTGGACCGCGCGATGCTCGCCACCCTGGCCGAGGTCGTGGAGGACGCCACCGCGGCGTTCACCGCCTACGACCACACCCGGGCCCTGGAGCGCACCGAGCGGTTCTTCTGGGACTTCTGCGACGACTACCTGGAGCTGGTCAAGGCCCGCGCCTACGACACCGGGTCGGCCGAGGGCGCGTCCGCGCGCGCCGCGCTGCTCATCGCCCTGGGTGCCCTGCACAAGCTCTTCGCCCCCTTCGTCCCGTTCGTGGCCGAAGAGGTCTGGAGCTGGTGGCAGGAGGGCTCCCTGCACGCCCAGTCCTGGCCGGACGCCGCCGGCTACCGGGCCGCCGCGGCCGACGGCGACCCCGTCGTCCTGACCGCCACCGCCGAGGTGCTGCGGGCGGTCCGCAAGGCCAAGTCGGAGGCCAAGCTGTCCATGCGGGCCGAGGTCGAGCGGGTCCGGGTCACCGGCAAGCGGGTGGAGGCCGCCCGGGCCGCCGCCGCCGACATCGCCGCCGCCGGCCGGGCCGCGGGGATCGACTTCCAGGCCGCGGACGACGCCGAGCTCACCGTCGAGGTCGTCCTCCCGGAGACCGCCGGGGAGGCCGGCGACCGGTAGCCGGGTGCACGCCGCGGCCGGGTCGGAGCACCGACCCGGCCGCGGCGTGTCCGGGACCGCCGGGGCGGCCTGCTGCCCCCGCGCCGTGCGGGGCCCGCGGGCGTCCGGGCCGCAGGCCGGGGGCCCGCGGGGAGCCGGGCTCCGCGGCCCGGCGGCGCCGGGGGCCGGTCGGAAGCCGAGTCAGCGTGCCGGGGGCGATAGGCTCGGCGAATGTGAGTAGCGCATCCCCGGAAGGCGGCCGGATCCCGATCACGGTCCACCGCCTGGACCCCGGTCTCCCCCTGCCCGAGTACGCGCATCCCGGAGACGCGGGAGCGGACCTGTACACCGCCGTCGACGTCGTCCTCGCACCCGGAGAGCGGTCGACCGTTCCCACCGGGCTGTCGATCGCCCTGCCGGACGGGTACGCGGCCTTCGTGCACCCCCGGTCGGGGCTCGCGGCGCGCTGCGGGCTGACGGTCGTCAACGCCCCGGGCACGGTGGACGCCGGGTACCGGGGCGAGATCAAGGTGACGCTGCTCAACACCGACTCCGCGGACCCCGTGAAGCTCAGCCGGGGCGACCGGATCGCGCAACTGGTGATCCAGCGCGTGGAGCGGGCGGTGTTCGTCGAGGCGGACACCCTGCCCGGGTCGGTGCGCGGAGCGGGCGGTTTCGGTTCGACCGGGGGCCACGCCGCGCAGCGGTGACCACGTCCCCGACCCGGTGCGATCCCGGGACCAACGGAGAGCGAAGAGGTGAGGGCGTGTTTGGACGCCGCCGCAAGAAGCGTAAAGAAGACGGGGCCGGCAGAGCCGAGGCTCCCCGGGAGGGCGCGGCCGGTGCCGTCTCCTTCGGCAACGAGGTGCACCCCGGGGCCGACGCGGGCCCCGGTGCCGACCTCGACAAGGAGGCCGACCGGTACCGGACCGGCGGCCCCTGGGACGCCGCCGAGGACGCACCCGAGATGAAGCGCATGGACCTGGGCGGCATCCGGGTCCCCCAGGAGCAGGGCACCGAGATCCAGGTCAACGTGGCCCAGGACGCCCAGGGCAAGCAGAAGGCCCTCGGCGTGACCCTGGTCCGGGGCAAGAGCGCCGTCCAGGTGCAGCCCTTCGCCGCGCCCAAGACCTCGGGCCTGTGGGACGAGATGCGCCAGGAGCTGCGCGAGCAGGTCGAGAAGCAGGGCGGCAAGGTCGAGGACCACGACGGGACCTTCGGGCCCGAGCTCAAGGCCCTGGTACCGGTGCCCGGACGGACCACCGAGGACGGCCGCCAGCTCGCCCAGCGGGTCCGGTTCATCGGCGTGGACGGCCCCCGGTGGGTGCTGCGCGGGGTCATCCGCGGCGAGGGCGCCTCGAAGCCGGAGGTGATGGCCGAGGTGGAGAAGCTGTTCGCCGACGTCGTCGTGGTCCGCGGCGACCAGCCCGTCCCGCCCGGGGAGCTGCTGCCGATCGTCGTGCCCAAGCAGGTCCAGGAGCAGCTGGCCAAGGCCGCCCAGGCCCGCGCCGCCCAGGCCCGGATGGCCGCCCAGCAGGGCGTGCCCGGGGCCTCGCCCAACGGTGCCCCGCCCCGCCCCCCCGGCACCTCGCCCAACGGCTCCCCGGGCTCCCCGGAGTCCTGAGCCCCGTCGTGCGGGCGCCCTCCCGCGCCGTGGGGGCGGACCGGCGCCGACGGGGCCGGTCCGCCCCGGCGGCGCCGGGGCGCCGGGAGGGACCGCGGCCGCGGTGCGCCCGCTGCGGGCGGTGGCGGGCGGGGGTGCCCCCGCCCGGCCGCCGTGGCCCCGCCGACCCGGTTCCCGCCCCCGGGGCACGGGGAGGGCCGCCCGCCGGAGCGGTGCTTTCCTTCGCGTGGTCGGTGTGCCCTCGACCGGTCCGCCGCCGGGTGCGCCGGGAGGGCCGTCCACCGGAGGGCCGCGGGTCGGCGGGGTTTCGCGGGCCGCGTCCCGGGACGCCCGCGACCGCTCCTGCACCGGTCCCGCCCGGAGCCGTGTTCCCCGGTGTCCGCGCGCGGGAACACCGGGTTCCGCCGTCCTTCCCTAGGGTGGGTCCCATGACGAACGACAGCGCACCCGCGCCCCTGCCGGAGGACTGGACCCGGGCCCTGGCCGTGGTCGCCCATCCCGACGACCTGGAGTTCGGCGCCTCCTCGGCGATCGCACGCTGGACCGGCCAGGGCAAGGAGGTGACCGAGCTGCTCGTCACCCGGGGCGAGGCCGGTATCGACTCCCTCGGACCCGGGGAGTGCGCCCCGCTGCGCATGGCCGAGCAGCGGGCCTCCGCGGCGGCGGTGGGCGCCGCGGGGGTGGAGTTCCTCGACTTCCCCGACGGCACGCTGGAGTACGGTCTGCCGCTGCGCCGCGCCCTGGCCGAGGCGATCCGCAGGCACCGCCCCGAGGTGGTCGTCTCCATCAACTTCCGCGAGCACTTCGCCGGGGGGAGCGGGTTCAACCACGCCGACCACCGGGCGCTGGGCCCCGCGCTGCTGGACGCGGTCCGCGACGCGGCCAACCGGTGGGTCTTCACCGAGCAGCTCGCCGAGGGACGGGAGCCCTGGTCCGGGGTGCGCTTCGTCGCGTTCGGCGCCTCGCCGCTGGCCGGCCACTACGTGGAGCTGAGCGGGGACGACCTGGCGGCGGGGGTGGCGTCCCTGGAAGCCCACGAGGTCTACCTCGCCGGCCTGGACGGGTTCGACCAGAAGTCGTTCCTGCCGCGGGCCGCCGCCGCGGCGGGGGAGTGGGCGGGCGTCCCGCTGGCCACCGGGTTCGAGGTGTTCCAGGTCTGACGGGGGCGGCCCGCGCCGCACGGGCGCGGGCCGCCGGCGCTCACCGCGCGCTCCCGGCGGGCCCGGGGTCCTGCGGGTCGGTGACCCGGCCCAGGAACAGGGCCGCCGGGCCGCGGCGCAGGACGAACGCGAACGGCCGGTCCACGTGGAACTCCCGGGGCCGCTGCGGTACCGCCCCCGCCAGCAGCATCATCACGGCGGTCGCCGCCGCCCCCTCCGCACCGACCTCGTCGACGCTCAGCACCGCCCGGTGGATGATCGCGTCCACCCGCAGCGGCACGCCGGTGATCCCCGTCAATCCGTCGGTGGGGCCGCCCGCGGCGGCGGCGAACTCCGGCAGCAGCGGCAGCAGCTCGAACCCGCTCTCCACGCGAAAGCGTGGCAGTGCGACGTCCACCAGCTCCGTGCGCAGCGAGCCCAGCAGCGCCCGGTACCGCTCCTCGGTCGGCACCGGCGGCTCGGTCCCGCCCCCCGCGGACATGATGACGTCCAGGTGCAGGCCGTGGTGCCCGGCCAGGGTGAGCATGCGCAGCCCGTCCGCCTCGGCCACCGGGACCCGCCCGGTCCGGCGCATGGTGGGCACCGCGCGGTCGCCGCCGGGGGCGTGGAACACCCGGTCCCGGGTGAGCGCCGGGTCGAACGGCGAGGTCCACGCCAGCCGCACCCACAGGGCGTTGAGCAGGATCGACTCCGTGTCGGAGGTGACGGTGCCGGGTGAGAGCAGGTCGGGGATCATCCCCCGGGTGACCTCCGAGACGGAGGCGTTGACCTCCCGGCGCACCTTCTCCGGGTCGGCGGCGAAGTCAGCCGGGCGCACGGCGGAGGACGGGCGCCCGGCCAGCGCCTCGGCGAACCCGGGCAGGACCCCGCGGTCGGCGCGCACGTACAGGTCGTTGACCGACGCCAGCTCCAGCGGCGGGGCGTCCGCGCCGCCGGGCGGGCCGCCCCCGTCCGCGTCCGCGTCGGGCGCCACCGCCGCGTCCAGCGCGGACGTGTGCGGTTCCAGGGAGCCGCCGGTCGCCGCCAGCAGGCGGGTCAGCGCCGAGAGAACCTCTCCCGAGGCGCCGGGGGCGAGCAGGGACAGCGCCGTCGCCGCCGAGTGCGGCGACCACACGTGCGAGGTCTCCGGCTCGGCCAGGGACCCCTCCAGGGACAGGGCGAAGCGGGCGTGGTCGGGGTCGAGTGCCGGTGCCATGGCGGGCCTTCCGTAGGGAGGGGCGGGACGCGGGGGACGGTGTCAGGCGGCGGGGCCGGGGTCGACCGGGTCGGTCACCCGCCCCATGAAGAGGATCGAGGCGCCGCGGCGCAGGGCGAAGACGAAGGGCCGGTCCACGGTGAACTCCACCGCCCGGGAGGGCAGGCCCGCGCGCAGCATCAGCACGCCGGTGGCGGCGGCCCCCTCGGCGCCCTTCTCGTCCACGCGCAGCACCGCCTGGTGCAGGATCTCGCTCACCGCCAGCGGCTGCGGGCTGATGGCGTCGAACCGGGCCCCGGCGGTGACCATGTCCTTCAGGCCCAGCCGGGACAGCGGCCCCAGCAGGGACACGCTGGTGCGCACCGCGAACCGGGGCAGGGCCAGCCTCGTCATCGTCGCGGACCGCGCCCGGTACAGCGCGCCGACCAGTTCCGGGGACAGCGGCGGCGGGGTGGGGGCGGCGGTGTCCGGGAGCAGGACGTCCAGGTACAGGCCCTGCCCCCCGGCGAGGGTCACCAGGCCCCACCCGTGCGCGCGGGCCAGCGGCAGCCGCGCGGTGCGGTGCATGGTGGGCACCGGCCTGGGGCCGCCCGGCGCCCGGAACGGCAGCGGGCGGGTCTGGGAGGGCTTGAAGGGCTCCTGCCAGGCCATCCGGACCCACAGGGCGTTGACCAGCAGCAGGCGGACGTCGGGCGGCGGCAGCCCCGGGGGCAGCAGCTGGCCGATGAGCCCGCGGGTGGTCTCGGCGACCCGGCCGTTGATGTACCCGCGCACCCCCTCGGCGTCGCCGCGGAAGTCGAC
Organism: Nocardiopsis flavescens; assembly: GCF_900141985.1. Lineage (GTDB taxonomy): Bacteria > Actinomycetota > Actinomycetes > Streptosporangiales > Streptosporangiaceae > Nocardiopsis > Nocardiopsis flavescens. Next base: position 66,922 of record NZ_FQZK01000013.1, read on the forward strand.
GTTGGCGATCTCCGAGCCGCCCCGGGAGCGCACGTGCTCCACGAACGTCCGGCGCAGCGGCAGGTCCGAGGGCACGTACAGGCCGTTGAGCACGGCCAGGTCCAGTCCGGGCTCGGGGGCGGCCGACAGGTCCAGGTCGAGTAACTGGCCGGCGAAGTCGCGGCCGATCAGGGAGACGATCTGGGCCAGCGTCCGGTGGGACGCCCCCGAGGCCAGCAGGGCCAGGACGGTGCCGACGGAGTGGGGGGACCACACGTGGGAGACCCCGGGGTGGATCAGCTCGCGGTCCAGCGCCGTGGTGAACTCCAGGTGGTCCCTCCGGGGGAGGGGGATGGTCGACATCGGGCTCCTCGGATCGGTGGTTCTCCGGGGCCAGAGTACGGAGTGGCGACGACGCGGGCCAGGGTCGCCCCGCCGGTCCCGGGGGTCCGCGGCACGCGATTCCCGCGGGGCGGGGCGTCGCGGTCCCGGACGCGCGGCGGGCGCCGCCCGGGTCCGCGGTGCCCCGGTGCCGCCGGTGAGAAGTCGGTGAGATCCCGCACGGACCATCCGCCGCGCACCCGGGCGAACCGCCCGATAGCGTCCCGGCCGCGGCCGGGAGGGCGGACCCCGGTCGCGTAGGGTGGGGCATCATGACCGTGCGCCCCCCGCCCGGGGGGCGGCACCGACGAACGCGGAGCGGACCGGGAGCAGATGACTGAGCAGCAGCGCGCCGAGGAGGGGCCCGGCCCGGAGCCCGGGGAGACCGGGCGCCCGGAGGTGACCGAGGAGACCGTCGAGGCGCTCGTCCGCTCCCAGCTCGCCAAGGCCCTGGGCGGGAAGCGGGGCATGGTCGAGGCGGCCGTCCCCACGCTGACCTTCACCGTCTCCTACATCATCGCCTCCGACCTGCGCCTGTCCATCGTCCTGGGCGTGGTCGCAGCCGTGCTGCTGGGCGTGCTCCGGCTGGTCCAGCGCTCCTCGGTGCAGTACGTCGTCACCAGCCTCTTCGGCATCGGCATCGCCGCGGTCTTCGCGATGCGCAGCGGCAACGCCGCCGACGCCTTCCTGCCCGGCATCATCTACAACGCCGTCTACGCGGTGGTGCTCGGCCTCTCGGTACTGGTGCGCTGGCCCGCGATCGGCCTGATGATCGGCCCGTTCATCGGGCACCGGGAGGACTTCACCTCCTGGCGGGAGAACCCCGCCGTGGTCTCGCTGGCCTCCAAGCTCACCTGGCTGCTGGTGCTGCCCTGCGTCATCCGCGTGGCCGTGCAGTACCCCCTGTGGGCCGCCGCCACCTACGGAGAGGCCGACACCTTCGCCGCGCTGGGCCTGTCCAAGGTCGCCATGGGCTGGCCGCTCCAGGTCGCCGCGTTCGCCGCGATGGTGTGGGTGCTGGCCCGCGGCCGCACCCCGCTCGCGGAGCGGCCGGCCGACCGGGACTGAGCCCGGTCCCCGGATCCGACGGGGGCGCGCCCGTCCGGGCGCGCCCCCCGCTCATGCCCCGGACCCCTCGCCGACCGGTCCCAGGACCTCCTCCAGCGGGCCCAGCGACTCCGGCTCCGCCAGGAACACCACGGTGTCGCCCACCGACAGCAGCCGGTCCGGCTCGGGCGGGCGCACCCCGCCCGGGCCCACCACCGCCACCAGGGCGGCCCCCTCCGGGAGCGCGGCGGACAGCTCGCTCTCGGGCCGCCCCGCGAACGCGCTGCCCGCGTGCAGGACCGACTCGGCGATCTCCGCGCCCGGCAGCGGCGGCAGGGCGTCCTCGTCGGGGGCCTCCTCCTCCGGGCCGTCCTCCACCAGGTCCGCGATCAGCCGCGGCGGGGAGACCGCCAGGTCCACCCCCCACGAGTCGTTGAACAGCCACTCGTTGGCGGGGTCGTTGATCCGGGCGATCACCCGGCCCACGGAGAACTCCGTCTTGGCCAGCAGGGACACGACCAGGTTCACCTTGTCGTCGCTGCTGGCCGCGACCACGACGTCGAAGTCGCCCAGCCGGGCGTCCTCCAGGGTGGACAGCTCGCAGGCGTCGGCCAGCAGCCACTCCACCTCCGGCAGGTCGTCCACCCCGATCGCCCGGGTGTCCCGGTCGATGAGCAGGACGTCGTGCCCGTTCCCGGCCAGCTCCGTGGCTATGGAGCGGCCCACGCTCCCGGCACCCGCGATGGCGACGCGCACCACTACACCCCCCCGTCCCCGTGCAGGCGACCGGACAGGCCGTCCAGGTCGCGGCTGTCGGCCACCGCGTGCAGCACGTCGCCCTCCTCCAGGACCACGTCCGCGCGGGCCAGGACGATCCGCCCGCCGCGGGTCAGGTACACCACCCGCAGGGGCGCGCCCTCCTCCACCCCGGCGACGGTCCGCCCCGACCACCCCGCGGGCAGCGGCAGCTCCGTCATCGCCAGCGTCCCCGAGGCGTCCTGCCACTCGGGGCCCGCGGTCGGGCGGTCGTCCCCCGGCACCAGCCGGCGCAGGATCGCGTCCGCGGTCCACCGCACCGTCGCCACCGTCGGGATGCCCAGCCGCTGGTACACCTCCGCGCGGCGCGGGTCGTAGATCCGCGCCACCACGTGCTCGACCCCGAACGTCTCCCGCGCCACCCGGGCCGCGATGATGTTGGAGTTGTCCCCGTTGCTCACCGCGGCGAACGCCCGCGCCCGGTCGATCCCGGCGGCCAGCAGCACCTCCCGGTCGTGGCCGATCCCGCGGACCGCGTGTTTGGCGGTGTCCCCCCGCAGCCTCCGGAACGCCTCGGGGTCCTGGTCGATCACCGCCACCGTGTGTCCCAGGTCCACCAGTGTGTGCGCCAGCGTGGACCCCACGCGGCCGCACCCCATGATCACGATGTGCACCTCGCCCGCACTCCCGTCGAAACAGCGCCTCCCGGGCGCGGGGCGTCACCCCGTGCCCTCTCAGTGACACCTTGGCACATCGCCCCCCGCTCCCGTGCGCGCGGGCCGACACCGGCAGGGCGGCCCGGGGCCGCACTCGCCGAGTGTGACCGGACCCGGGTCCGAAGGACGGTAGATTGGGACGGTCGGTGACCGTGCGTGCAGGTCACCCGCGGGACGTGCGCCGACGCGCACCCCGGGGCGCCCCGCAGCGCCCAGCCGAGGACCCCTCCCGCGACGGGCGACGCCCCGTGGACGCCGCCGCACCACATCCGCGATCCCCGGAGGAACTCCGCCATGACCCGTGCCGGTACCGAATTCGAGCTGACCGTCGACGACGTCGCCCACGGCGGGTGGTGCGTGGGGCGCCACAACGGGCAGGTGGTGTTCGTCCGCCACGCCCTGCCCGGCGAGCGGGTGCGGGTGCGGGTCACCGAGAGCACCAGCAACCTGCTGCGCGCCGACGCCGTCGAGGTCCTCACCGCCTCCCCCGACCGCGTCGAGGCCCCGTGCCGCTTCGCGGGGCCGGGCGCCTGCGGCGGCTGCGACTGGCAGCACGCGGCCCCCGAGGCCCAGCGGCGGCTCAAGGCGAAGGTGGTCGCCGACCAGCTGCGCCGGATCGCCGGGATCGAGCGCGAGGTCGTCGTCGAGGAGCTGCCCGGGACCCCCGGCGGCCTCGGCTGGCGCACCCGGGTGCGCTTCGCGGTGGACGCGGACGGCACGCCGGGCCTGCGCCGCCACCGCTCCCACGACATCGAGCCGGTGGACCGCTGCCTCATCGCCCACCCGGGCGTCACCGAGCTGGGCGTCACCGAGCTCCCCTGGCCGGGGGTGCGCGAGGTCGAGGCGGTGGCCGCCGCCGAGCGCGCCGACCGGGCCGTCGTGGTCACCCCCACCGGGGCCAAGCTGGGCACCCTGCCCGAGCTGAAGGCCTCCAGCGCCGTGCTGCGCCGCTTCAAGGGCGGCCGCGTCCAGCAGGTGCGGGGCCGGCGCGGGGTGCGCGAGATCGTCGGCGAGCGCGAGTTCCGGGTGGGCGCGGGCGGGTTCTGGCAGGTCCACCCGGCCGCCGCCCGGGTCTTCACCGAGGCGATCCTGGCGTCGCTGGCCCCCAAGCCGGGGGAGACCGCCCTGGACCTGTACTGCGGGTCGGGGCTGTTCACCGCGGCCCTGGCCGAGGCGGTCGGCCCCGAGGGGCGCGCGATGGGGGTGGAGAGCGGCAACGACGCCGTCCGGGACGCCCGCTACAACCTGCGCGACCTGGAGCACGTGCGGATCGAGCGGCACGACGTGGCCGCCCAGATGCGCGAGTGGGCCGACGTGCGCGCCGACGTGGTCGCCCTGGACCCGCCGCGCGCCGGTGCCGGCGCCGAGGTGGTCCGCTCGATCGCCGGAACCCGGCCGCGGGCCGTGGCCTACCTGTCGTGCGACCCGGCCACCCTGGCCCGCGACCTCGCAGAGTTCGACCGCGTCGGGTACCGGCTGGTGGACTTCCGGGCGTTCGACGCCTTCCCGATGACCCACCACGTGGAGATGCTGGCGACGCTGGAGCCGGTCAACCCGGCCCGCCGCCACCGCGAGGCGCGCGACTAGCCGTACTGACGATGGAGGTCGGTAACGCCCACCCCGCCTGACACAGGCGAAGAGGGCCTCCGGTTACCGGTGTGGATCGCGACATCCACCACCGGACCGGCAGGCCCTCGATGCTCCACAGCACCCACGCCGAGGCCCGCCTCTCACCCGCGGGCCGCCGAACGCTTCCGGGCCGGCCCCACCACCGCCCGACGCCGGGCCGACCGCTACCGCGCCCCGGACGAGGCCGGGACGCGTTCCGGGCGGGCCCGGGGACGGGGCGGGACCGGCGCGGTCCCGCCCCGCCGGTGTCACAGGCCGGCGCACCGCCCCGCGGCCGCCGGCAGGGAGAGGGCGGTCAGGACCGCCGTGGTACTGCGCAGGGGGAAGGGCCCTTCCGGGTCGGGGGACCGGGGTGCCCGGAAGCGTACCGACGTCCGTACCGGGCGAACCAGGGGTCGGACCATAGGTGCCCCCGATAACGCCCGGCGCGCGGGGCGGGCGGCGGGTAGTCTCGGCGGCGAGAGGGAGGACCACCATGACCGGACAGGGCAGGGTCCCCGGACCCGACCACCCCATCACCATCGAACCCACCGGCGCGCGCGTGGTCGCGCGGGTCGGCGGACGCGTCGTCGCCGACACCGGCGCCGCGCTCACCCTGCGGGAGGCGTCCTACCCGCCGGTGCAGTACGTCCCGCTGTCCGACGTGGACCCGGCTCTGCTGAGCCCCACGCCGACCACCACGTACTGCCCGTACAAGGGCACCGCCACCTACCGCACGCTCACCGTCGACGGCGCCGAGCTGGTCGACGCCCTGTGGGTCTACGAGGACCCCTACCCGGCGGTCGCGCGGATCGCGGGCCACGCGGCCTTCTATCCCGACAAGGTCGAGGTCGCCGTCGAGCCCTCCTGACCCGCCGGGGCGGCGGGGCGCTGCCGACGCGCCGCACGGCGGGGTGCCGGGCACCCCGCCGTACGTGCGCCCGCCGGGTCAGCGGCTGCGGGGGGAGGGGGCGCGCAGCACCGCCAGGCCCAGGACCAGCACCGCCAGGCCCGTCCAGGAGGCCGGGCCCAGGCGCTCGTGCAGGACCAGCACGCCCAGCAGGGCGGCGACCGCCGGCTCGGCCAGGGTGAGGGTTGTGGCCGCGACGGCCGGGGTGTGCCGCAGGCCCTGCCCGAACAGGCGGTAGGCGAGGAAGACGGTGAACACCGCCAGGTACAGGGCCACCGCGGCCCCGCCCGGGGTGGCCAGCCAGCCCGCGCCCAGCGCGGCGACCACCGGCAGCGCGAGCAGCCCGCCGCCCAGGAACAGGGCGCCCATCACCGCGGACGACGGGTGGCCGCGCCGGATGAGGCGCTCGGCGACCAGCGCGTAGGCGGAGTAGGAGAACCCCGCGGCGAGCGCGGCCAGCACCCCCAGCGGGCGCACCGGGTCGGTGCCCCCGTCCTCCGAGCCCAGGACCAGCACCGCGCAGCCGGTGACGGCGGCGGCGGTGGCGAGGGCCCAGCGCGGGTCGGGCCGCCTCCGGTCCGTCCACCAGGCCAGCAGCCCGGAGAACACCGGTGCGGAGCCCAGGGTGATCACGGTGGCCACGGCCACCCCGGCCTCGGCGACGGCCGGGTAGAAGGCCAGCGGGTACCCGGCCACCGCCACGGCGCCCAGGGCGAGGGTCCGGCGGGTGGCGCGGTCGCCGCGGGCGATGAGCGCGCGGGCCCCGCGGCCGGTCAGGAACAGCAGGAACCCGCCCAGGACGAGCCCGGCGGCGCCCACCGCGGCGGCGGGCGCGTGGGAGGCGCCCAGGGTGGCGGCGGTCCCGGTGGTGCCCCACAGGACGGCCGCGGCCAGGATCGGCAGCGGGCCTCGGAGCAGGGCGAGGGCGGGCGCGGCGGGGGAAAGGTCGTGCGACACGGTCGTGTTCTCTCCGTCATCGTGCGTCGGGGACGTCCGGTGCGGGCGCACGACGGCGGCCGACCGCCCGCTCGCGCGGCGGTCGGGGCTCGCCCGGCTCGGGAGTGCGGTGCGCCCGGTCAGGCGCGCGGAGGCGGCAGCACGACGTGCCAGTGCGTGTTCTTCACACGGCGCAGCCTAGTGCAGCAGGGCCGGAGGGCCTCTTCCGGGGCGGGGGCACGCGGGCTAGTCTCGCGGGATGACCACAGCCTGGAACCCCGACGCCGCGGGCGTCCTGCGCCTGCCCTCGGGCCGCCTGGTCCGGGGCCGCCCGCTCGCCCGGCCCGTCCCGGAGGGACCCGGGCCGGACCTGGGCGTGTACCTGCTGGGCAGGACCCCGCCACCGGTCCCCTGGGAGTCCCGCTGGGTGCGCTGGTCCGACTTCCGGCTGCCGGCCGACCCCGCGGCCATGGCCCGGGAACTGGCCGGGGCGCTGGAGCGCGCGGGGCAGGAGCGGGTGGAGTTCGCCTGCCTGGGCGGCCGGGGCCGCACCGGGACCGCGCTGTCCTGCCTCGCCGTCCTGGACGGGGTGCCCGCCGCCGAGGCCGTCGCCTACGTGCGCGAGCACTACTCCCCGCACGCCGTCGAGACCCGGCGCCAGGAGCGCTTCGTCGCGGACTTCGCCCCGTAGGGCGGGCGGTCCCCGGCCGGTGCCGGAGCGCCGGGCCGGCCGGTCAGGCCGGGCCGTCGGGGCCGTTTCCACCGCCGCCGCGGGAGCGGTGCCGGGCCAGGTGGAGGGCGACCGCGCCGCCGCCGACCGCCACCAGGCCCGCGGTGACCAGCCCGGCCAGCGCCGCGCCGGTCACGGGCAGCCCGCCCGTGCCCCCGTCCCCGCCGTCGTCGGCGGCCGGGGCGGCGGTCGGCGAGGGCTCCTCCGACCGCGCGGGCGGTTCGGTCCCCGGCCGCGGCGACTCCTCCCCGGGCGCCGGCGTCCCGGCTCCGGGGGATTCCTCCCGCGTCGGGCTCGGGCCGTCCGTCGGCCCGCCCCGCTCCCCGGGTTCCGCGGTGGCCGGGGCGTTCCCGCCGCCGTCGGAGGGGCACTCCACCGACACCGCCGCCACCGTCAGGTCGAACAGCTCGGCGCCGTCGGCGGTCGCGGTGACGGAGGTGTACATCCGCCCCTGCCCGGTGTCGTCCTCCCCGGGGGCGTGATCGGTCACCTCGACCTCGGCGGTGCGCCCGTCGGGCAGCCCGACCTCGGTCTCGGCCGTGCCGCCGGACGGGGTCAGCGGGGTCCCGAACACGGTGACGACCCGTTCCTCGTCCGGCCCGGCCTCCCAGTCGAGGTTCCCGGAGAAGTCGCAGGTGAGGGAGTTGCGCAGCGGTCCGATCTCCACGGCGGGAGTGTCGGTCCCGGGCAGTTCCAGGGTGAGGCCGCCCAGCTCGGCGACGGCCTCGGCCCGCCCGCCGTCCCGGGCGGTGGTGTTGACCGTCGCCTCGGTCGGGCCCACCGCGGAGACGGGTTCGAGCAGCCCGCCCGGGTCGCTGGCGGTGTCGGCCCGGAGCCGTTCGCCGCCCACCTCGGAGCTGACGTAGACGGTGCCCCACAGCCCCTCGGTCCCCCCTGCGTCGGGGGCCACGGCCAGGCCGACCAGGGTGGCGCCGGCGGTCGCCGGGAACACCGGCGCGGCGAGGGCGGGTACGGTCGGCGCGGGCCCGGCGGCCAGCCCCAGGGCGGCCGCGCAGGCGGCGGTACGGCGAAGACTCAACGGATGCCCACCTCGCGAGAGACCCGGCGCGCGGCCGGGGAAGCACGGATGACCGCGAGTCTAGATTTCGCCCGGCAAAGCCAGGGGAAAGCGCGCCCCGGCCCGGGGGGCGGCGTCCCCCGGGCGCGGGCGTCAGGGGGACACCGGGCACAGCGGCAGGGAGGGGTTCCAGGTCTCGTACATGCCCGCGTTCATGTCGGAGAACACCGAGTCCCACTCGGGGGCGCCGGCGATCCGCGTCTGGTCCGCGGGCACCCGCACGTCCAGCAGCGCGGCCAGCTCCAGGGTGTCCATCCGGCCGGACGAGATCTCCTCCCAGTGCTCCTCCAGGACCGCGCGCACCCGGTCCGGGGGCACGGCGACGATCTCCCGGCCCAGGGCCAGGTCGGCGGGGGAGGGAGCCATGTCCGTCATGGCGGTCGCCACGGCGTCGGTCCGCATGAAGCGGTCGTGGGGGATGTGGGAGGACACGACGCGGTCCACCACCCACACGACCGCGGCGGACCGCGCCTGGCCGGTGCCGCGGCAGTCGTCCATCCCGTGGGGCGAGGGCGCCCCGGCGGACATCCCCAGCGTCTTGCGGGCGAACGTCGCGTAGAGGTAGGACTGCCAGGGCTGCAGCGACGGGTCCATGTAGTCGCTGACGACGACGGCGGGTCCGGACACCTCGAAGGCGCGGGAGAACCAGGACGCGTCCTGCCACACCACCGGAGCGTTCGCCCGCGCCCGCCCGGGCAGCTCCTCCAGGACCGGGGACAGGGTGGCGTGCCAGGAGGGCACCCACGAGTCGTAGCCGGGCAGCGGACAGTAGTCCACCCCCTCGATCTCCCGGCAGGGCCAGGGGCCGTCCACCCCGTGGATCTCGTCGTCGCCGTACGTCCTGGGCCGGCCCGCCGCGTCGGGCCACACGGTCCTGTTGCCGTGGACGGCGACCCCCACCGCCCCCGAGGCCAGTACGGCCGCGGTGACCGCCGAGGCGATCAGGACACGTCGCACGCGGTGCCGCGCGCCCACGACGAGCGCCACGAGCGCGGCCAGCGCCAGCGAGGTGTACACCAGCGAGTACACGCCCACCCCGGCCAGCGACACCGAGAAGTCGGGGAAGGGGCTGACCGCCTGCTGGAGAGCCGTGCTCGCCCGCGACACGGCGCTGTTGAGCCGCTCCGACAACAGGATGCCGTTGTAGACCAGGTACAGGGGCAGGCAGAGCGCGAGCATGACCAGCGGCAGGTACGACCGGGTCCACAGGACCAGGAGCATCGCCCCGAACGGCCCGGCCGCCGCCACCAGGAAGGGCACCGGGAGCGCGTACGGGTTGACGATACCGGCGGGCGGCAGCGGTCCGGCGGTCAGCCACAGCCACGCCGCCAGCCCGCCCAGGACCGCCCAGAGCAGCGGCACCGCGGCCAGGGCCAGGGCCAGGACCCTGCCGGTCCGGCCCAGCGGGGTCGTGGAGACCACCGGGTGGCGGGCCTCGCGCACGGCGGAGGGGGTGACGGCCCCGAACCCGATCGCGGCGATGAGCAGGCCCGCCGAGGTCAGGTCGGCGTACCAGGTGTCCACCGACTGCCCGGGGAAGGGCCCCGCCCACCCGAAGTACGCCATGAACAGCGCCGTGCCGGGCAGCAGGAACGGCCCGCGCAGCAACCGGAGCATGTTGAACAGGGTCAGCCGGGCGAAGGTGGCGGTGCGTCTCACCGCGCCGCCTCCGACTCCCCGGACAGGCCGACGAGCAGCAGGTAGGCGTCCTCCAGGGTGGGCTCCACCGGGACGAACCCCGCTCCGGGGGCCGACGCCGCCTCCGGGGTCAGGACCCGGTGGCGCCCGTCGGGCAGCCGCCAGGAGGTCAGGCCGGTGCCCGGGTCGCCCGGGCCCTCCCACACCCGCCCGCGGGCGCGCGCCAGCAGGGCGCCGGGCGGGCCGTCGAACACGACCCGGCCCCGGTCCAGGCAGACGATCTGCCCGCACAGCGCGGCCACGTCCTCGATCTGGTGGGTGGACAGCACCACGGTGCTCTCCACGGCCAGCCGGGAGACCAGGTTGCGGAACCGGATGCGCTGCTCGGGGTCCAGCCCCACCGTCGGCTCGTCCAGCAGCAGCAGCGCCGGGTCGCCCATGAGCGCCGAGGCCAGCGCTAGGCGCTGGCGCATGCCGCCCGACAGGCGGCGCACCCGGCTGTGCCTGCGGTCGTAGAGCCCGACCTGGAGCAGCACGCGGCGCACCTCGTCGTGCCGGGCCCGGCGCCCGCCCAGCTCCTTGAGCACGGCCATGTAGTCGAGCAGGGCGAACGCCGTGAAGTACGGGTAGAAGTCGGGGTTCTGCGGCAGGTAGCCCAGCCGCCGCCGGATGTCGGTGCGCTCGGCCGCCCGGGAGGGGTCCAGCCCGAGCAGGCGCACCTCGCCGCCGGTGGCGTCCAGGTCGGTGGCCAGGCAGCGCATCAGGGTGGTCTTCCCGGCGCCGTTGCGGCCCAGCAGGCCGGTCACCCCCGGGCCCAGGTCCAGGTCCACCCCGTCCAGGGCGGTCCGGGTGCCGTACCTGCGGGTGACGCCGCGCAGGCGCACGCGGCCGGTGAGGACGGCGGTCATGCCGTCCTCGCCCGGAGCAGCAGCAGTCCGAGCAGGGCGGACAGGAGCACGCCCCACCACAGCTGGGCCGCGGGGGCGAACACCCCGACGGGGACGGTCTGCCCGGACAGGGACACCAGTCCCAGCACCGCGAGCCACAGGGCGCCCACGATCCCCGAGGCCGCGCTGAGGTGGATCCAGCGGCCCAGCAGGAGCGAGCCCGCGACCAGGGCCAGGGAGGGCAGCAGCCAGAACACGGCGTCCCAGGCGCTGGTGGTGTACGGCAGCAGCAGCGCCGCCCCGGTGCACAGCAGCAGCGCGGGGACCAGGACCGAGCACGTGCGCAGGAAGAGCAGCCGCTGCCCGGCCATGGGCGTCACCGAGGCCAGGGTGTGCGCGGGGTCGACCCCGCGCCCGTAGGCCAGGGCCACGCCGACGAGCGGCACCACCGGGGCCAGGAAGACGAACATCAGGGAGCCGCGCGGCATCACGTGCGCGGCGACCAGGGCGGCGGCCAGGACCACCACGGTGGAGCCGAGCCAGGCCTGGTAGAGGCGGGGGGTGGCGGCGAGGAGCTTGGCGGTCTCCGCGCGCAGGCCCGCGAGGGACAGCAGGGTCTCGACCGGGCCGCGCCGGGGGCGGTCGACGACGTCGCGCAGCGACGCCCACCCGTCGGCCAGCCACTGCTCGTCGGCGGGCATCAGGGTCCGGCAGGGCGCGCAGTGCATCAGGTGGGCCTCCACCGACATCGCGGTGATCTCGTCGCTTCTCCGGGCCGCGTAGTCGTGGGCCTGGGCCGGGGTCAGGTGCCAACCGCTCATGACGTCAATGCCTCCCTCAAACGTGCCTTGGCGCGCATCACCCGTGTCTTCACGGTGCCTTCGGGGATCTGGAGGATCCGTGCGGCCTCCCGCACGGTGAGGCCGTCCAGCACGGTGGCCTGTATGGCGGCCCGCAGCTCCGGGGACAGGGAGTGCAGGGCGGTGCCCAGGGGGCCGTGCTCGATGTTGAGCAGCACGGTTTCCTCGGCGGACGCGTCGCCGATGGTCTCGTAGGGCTCGGCCTCGATGTCGGATATCCACCGGTTGGCCCGCCTGCGCAGCTGGGAGATGAGCTGGCGGATGGCGATGGTCCACAGCCAGGCCCCGGCGTCGGTGTCGCCGGGGCGGGGGGTGAAGGAACCGGCGTTCTTCCACACGGCCAGGAAGGTCTCCTGGAGGGCGGCGTCGACCTGGTCGGGGTCGGAGCAGCGGTAGTTCAGGCGTGCCCGCAGCCAGGGGGCGTGCCTGCGGTGGAGGATCTCCAGCGCCTCGGCCTCGCCCGCCGCGATGGCGGTGAGCAGCGCCGGGTCGGCGCTGTCGGGGCCGTAGGAGGGTGCGCGCCGGTGCGCGCGTCGGAACAGCTTCACGGTCGTGTTATCGCTCGGGGTCCGGAGGTCGGTTCACGGGGGCGGGCTTTTCGACGCTACCCGCGCGCCGGGAGGGGATCGCCCCCGCGGGTGGGAGAAAATGGGGTTTATGCGCCTGAGGATCTTCCTTGAGCCCCAGCAGGGGGCCACCTACGAGGACCAGCTCGCCGTGGCCAAGGCCACGGAGGAGCTGGGGTTCGACGCACTTTTCCGCTCGGACCACTATTTGCACATGGGAGACGGTGTCAGCGGCCTGCCCGGGCCGACGGACGCCTGGATAACACTGGCCGGCCTGGCCCGGGAGACCTCGCGGATCCGGCTCGGCACGCTGATGACGGCCGCGACGTTCCGCTACCCGGGGCCGCTGGCGATCGCGGTCGCGCAGGTGGACCGCATGAGCGGCGGACGCGTGGAGTTCGGGTTCGGCGCGGGCTGGTTCGAGGAGGAGCACGCCGTCTACGGGATCCCCTTCCCGACGACGGCCCGCGAGCGGTTCGACCGCTACGAGGAGCAGCTCGACATCATCACCGGCCTGTGGTCCACCCCCGTCGGCGGCACGTTCCGCTACGAGGGCAAGTACTACCGGCTGGCGGAGGGCCCCGCGCTGCCCGAGCCGGAGCAGGGGCCGCGGCCCCCGGTGCTGATCGGCGGCACCGGACCGCGCCGCACGCCGCGTCTGGCCGCGACGTTCGCCGACGAGTACAACGTGCCGTTCTCCTCGGCGGCCGACACCGGCGCGGCCTTCGACCGGACGCGCGAGGCCGCGGCCTCGGTGGGGCGCACCGACCCCATCGTGTACTCGGCGGCGCAGGTGCTGTGCGTGGGCCGCGACGAGGCCGAGATCGCCCGGCGGGCCGCCCGTATCGGCCGCGAGGTGGACGAGCTGCGGCTGAACGGCCTGGCCGGGACGCCCGCCGAGGTGGTCGACAAGATCGGCCGGTTCGCGGAGCTGGGCGCCGAGCGCATGTACCTCCAGCTGCTCGACATGGCGGACCTGGAGCAGCTGGCGCTGGTGGCCTCCGAGGTCGTCCCGCAGCTGGACTAGGCTTCCGCGGCCCGTCCGCGTCCCGGCGGGGGCACGGCCGGGGACCGGGGAGGACGCGGCGGCGGGGGCGCCCGCGGGGCCCCGCCGGGGCCGCGATAACTTGATATCGAGATACAAGTGGGATAACTTGATATCAAGATAAAAGAGGGTTCCCCCCGACCCGGGCCGGGCCCGGGCGTGTGACGTCGACCTCTCGGCGTCTCCCGGCCCCGAGCATCACGGGCGTCCGCGCACAGCGGGCCGCCCGGCCTGTGGCGAGTGGTGTCGTCGCAGGCCATGGCCGCTTCCGGGAGGTCGGATACGGTCGGAGGACACCCCCGCGGCCCTCCGGCCACCCGGCGACCGGTTAGGGCGGCCTCAGTGGGTCCCGCATCCGCCCGATGGGGCAGGATGCCAGGGACAAAGTGGCGAGATCAGGAGGCAGACACCGTGTCCGCGAACAGCTTCGGCGCCCGTGACACGTTGCGCGTTGGCGACGAGTCGTACGAGATCTTCCGGTTGGACTCCGTGGAGGGCTCCAACCGGCTTCCCTACAGCCTGAAGGTCCTCCTGGAGAACCTTCTGCGCACCGAGGACGGTGCGAACGTCACCGCCGACCACATCCGCGCCCTGGCCGGCTGGGACGCCAAGGCCCAGCCCAGCCAGGAGATCCAGTTCACCCCGGCCCGGGTGATCATGCAGGACTTCACCGGCGTCCCCTGCGTCGTCGACCTCGCCACCATGCGCGAGGCCGTCCGCGACATGGGCGGCGACCCGGACAGGATCAACCCGCTCGCCCCCGCCGAGCTGGTGATCGACCACTCCGTCATCGTCGACCTCTTCGGCAGCCCCGACGCCTTCGAGCGCAACGTCGAGATCGAGTACGAGCGCAACCAGGAGCGCTACAAGTTCCTGCGCTGGGGCCAGACCGCGTTCGACGAGTTCAAGGTCGTCCCGCCCGGCACCGGCATCGTGCACCAGGCCAACATCGAGCACCTGGCCCGCGTCACCATGAGCCGCAACGGCCAGGCCTACCCCGACACCTGCGTCGGCACCGACTCGCACACCACCATGCAGAACGGCCTGGGCATCCTGGGCTGGGGCGTCGGCGGCATCGAGGCGGAGGCCGCCATGCTCGGCCAGCCGATCTCCATGCTCATCCCGCGCGTGGTCGGCTTCAAGCTCACCGGCCAGCTCAAGCCCGGCACCACCGCCACCGACCTGGTGCTCACCATCACCGAGCAGCTGCGCCGGCACGGCGTGGTCGGCAAGTTCGTCGAGTTCTACGGCGAGGGCGTCACCTCCGTGCCGCTGGCCAACCGCGCCACCATCGGCAACATGAGCCCGGAGTTCGGCTCCACCGCCGCGATCTTCCCGATCGACGACGAGACCATCCGCTACATGCGCCTGACCGGCCGCTCCGAGCAGCAGGTCGCCCTGACCGAGGCCTACGCCAAGGCCAACGGCTTCTGGCACGACCCGTCCGACGAGCCCGAGTTCTCCGAGTACCTGGAGCTCGACCTGGGCGACGTCGTCCCGTCGATCGCCGGCCCCAAGCGCCCGCAGGACCGCATCGTCCTGGCCGAGGCCAAGCAGACCTGGCGCCACGACGTGCGCGACTACGTCTCCGACGACGTCGACGAGGCCGGCGAGGAGTCCTTCCCGGCCTCCGACGCCCCGGCGCAGGCCGCCAACGGCGCGCGCCCGCACAAGCCCGTCAAGGTCACCATGGCCGACGGCACCGAGACCGAGATCGACCACGGCGCCGTGGTGATCGCCGCGATCACCTCCTGCACCAACACCTCCAACCCCTCGGTCATGCTGGGCGCCGCCCTGCTGGCCAAGAAGGCGGTGGAGAAGGGCCTGTCCCGCAAGCCGTGGGTCAAGACCTCGATGGCCCCGGGCTCCAAGGTCGTCACCGACTACTACGAGCGCTCCGGCCTGACCCCGTACCTGGACAAGCTGGGCTTCAACCTGGTCGGCTACGGCTGCACCACCTGCATCGGCAACTCCGGCCCGCTGCCGGAGGAGGTCTCCAAGGCCGTCCAGGACAACGACCTGGCCGTCACCGCGGTGCTGTCCGGCAACCGCAACTTCGAGGGCCGGATCAACCCGGACGTCAAGATGAACTACCTGGCCTCGCCGCCGCTGGTGGTCGCCTACGCCCTGGCCGGGTCCCTCGACGTGGACATCACCACCGAGCCCCTGGGCACCGGCGACGACGGACGGCCGGTCTACCTGGCCGACATCTGGCCGACCGCCGAGGAGATCCAGGAGGTCATGGACTCCGCGATCGCCGCCGACATGTACGAGTCGGCCTACGCGGACGTCTTCGCCGGCGACGAGCGCTGGCGCTCGCTGCCGACCCCGACCGGCAACACCTTCGAGTGGGAGGCCGAGTCGACCTACGTCCGCAAGCCCCCGTACTTCGAGGGCATGGCGGAGAACCCGGCCCCGGTCACCGACATCGTCGGCGCCCGCGTCCTGGCCAAGCTGGGCGACTCGGTCACCACCGACCACATCTCCCCGGCCGGCGCGATCAAGCCGGGCACCCCGGCCGCCGAGTACCTCAAGGCCCACGGCGTGGAGCGCCGCGACTTCAACTCCTACGGTTCCCGCCGCGGCAACCACGAGGTGATGATCCGCGGGACGTTCGCCAACATCCGCCTGCGCAACCAGATCGCGCCGGGCACCGAGGGCGGCTACACCCGCGACTTCACCCAGGCCGACGGCCCGGTGTCGTTCATCTACGACGCCGCGCAGAACTACGCGGCGCAGGGCACCCCGCTGGTGGTCCTGGGCGGCAAGGAGTACGGCTCCGGCTCGTCCCGCGACTGGGCGGCCAAGGGCACCAGCCTGCTGGGCGTGCGCGCGGTCATCACCGAGTCCTACGAGCGCATCCACCGCTCCAACCTCATCGGCATGGGCGTGCTGCCCCTGCAGTTCCCCGAGGGGCAGAGCGCGGACTCCCTCGGCCTGACCGGCGAGGAGGCCTTCTCCATCACCGGCGTGACCGGGCTGAACGAGGGCCGCGTCCCCGCCACGGTGAAGGTGACCACCGACTCCGGCGTCGAGTTCGACGCCGTGGTGCGCATCGACACCCCCGGTGAGGCCGACTACTACCGCAACGGCGGCATCCTGCAGTACGTGCTGCGCCAGCTGATCGCCGGCTAGCCGAACGGACCCCGCCGCCGCGCCCGACCGGCGCGGCGCGCGGTTCGCGGGCCGCCACCGTCCGACCGACGGCGGCGGCCCCCCTTTTTTCCCGCCCGCGAGGGCCGTCACCTGCGCATGCACAGGTGATACCGGATAAAAGCCGTCCGTAAAGGGCGGCTATGCTCTGCCCATGCCCTTCCCTCACCGTGCCCGCGGCCGGCTCCGCGCCCTGCTCCTCACGGTGGCGCCGGCCCTGCTCCTGCTCTCCGCGCCCGCCGCGGCCGACACCCCCGACGACGCCGCACCCGCCGTCGCCCCGCAGCCGACCTACGCCGAGCACTTCGCCGGCCTGCTCGCCCAGGAGCCCGAGGGCGCCGCGGTCGTGGTGGACGGCGCGATCGGCGGCCCCGTCCCGCCCGAGGAGGTCGAGCGCGGGATCCACGAGGCCTTCGCCCCCCTGGGGGCGCCGTACCACATCGTGGTCACCCCCTACCTCGGCGCGGGCACCGACGGGGGCATGGACGATATCCTGCCCGCCGTGCGCGACCGGCTCGGCACCGACGGCTTCTACGCCGTCCTGCCGCCGTCGGGCGGGTTCACCGAACTGGCCGTCTACGGCACCGACCTGTCGCTGGAGGGCGGTCGCGACGCCGTATACGACGCCGAGGTCTACGGCGAACCCGCACACGAGGTGGCCCGGGTCCTGGCCGCCGGGCTGTCCGGCTCCGAGGTCCCGGAGGGCTTCGAGGAGGAGGACGAGGGCGGGTTCCTCGCCGAGTTCCGCGCCGACACCGACCCCACGCGCCACAACGGCCCGGAGAACCTCGGCTTCCTCGTGGGCATCGTGGCCGGGGCCCTGCTGTCCGGCGCCGGCTGGATCACCTGGCGGTCCCTGCGGCGCGGCCGGATCGTCGTCCCCGTCGCCGCGGTCCTGGCGGCGCTGTCCGCGACCGGCGTGCTCGTGGCCACCACCTACGCGTACACGGTGGACGCCCCCGTCGGCGGCCACGAGATCGCCGACCCCGAGAAGCTGGTGCGGCTGGAGCCGCCGTACGTGGTCTCCACCGCCCGGGTCGAGCGGATCGCCGAGGCCCTGGCCGAGGACCCGCTGTACGTCGACCCGATCATGCCCCTGACCCGTGAGGGCCTGGAGGACGTCCCCGCCGCGCTCGCCGCGGCCCCGGTGCCCGTCTTCGCCGCCGCGGTGCCGCTGAACCACGAGGACGAGGCCGAGGGGGACCCCGAGGTCCTGGCGGCGGCGCTGGCCTCGGTGGCCGAGGAGGACGGCGTCTACCTGGTCGTCGGCCCCAGGCACGACGGCGTCGCCGTCGGCGCCGCCGCCCACGGGCTGGAGGCCGACGCCTACGCGCTCTGGTCGCCCATGGCGTTCAATGAGGAGAGGACCCCGGCCGCCGCGCTGGAGTCCGCCGCGGAGGCGCTGGCCGAGGTCGAGTTCACCGCCGGGGACGGGTACCGCCCGGGGTTCGCCGACCGCGAGGTCTCCCTGCCCGGACCCCGCGGCGAGCGCTACTGGGCGGGCGGGTTCTTCGGCGGCCTGCTGCTGGTGGGACCCCTGCTGGCCGTCGCCGTGATCGGCCTCTTCTACCTCGCCGTCCACCTGCCCCGGCTCGCGCGGAGCCGGCCCTCCCGCACCGCCCTGGGCGAGCGGGCCCTGCGGCGCCTCGCCGTCCGGGAGACCGGCCGGGTGCGCGCCCTGGTGGACCGGGAGCCGGACCGGATCCCCGCAGGGTCCATGGTCCAGGCCGAGGCGGCGCTCATGCTCATGGACCGCTCGCCGCGGGAGCTCGACCTGCTCGGCATCACGGTGCTGTCCCGCCGGGTCCTGGCCGCGGTGGAGGACCCCGACGCCGATACCGTCCCCTGCATCGTCGACCCGCTGCACCCCTTCGCCGCCGAGCGCGCGCAGTCGCGGACGATGGGCGGCCGGGTCCCCCTGTGCGAGGAGTGCGCGCGGCTCGACGACCGCACCCGGTCCCGGCGCGTCCTGCGGCTGCGCGGCGGCGCCACGTCGCACTCCTACCGGGTGAAACCGCAGGACCCGTGGATCCGTCATTCCTTCGGGGCGAAGGAGCCCCGGCGTATGGTCGACCTGCTGCTCAAGGAGAACCGTGTCCACTGACCCCCGCCCACTCGCGCGCACGTGGGCCCCGGCGGCGGTCGCGGCCCTGGCCCTGTCCGCCGCCCTGAGCGGCGCCCCGGCCCTGGCCGACGCCGCCGACCCGTCCCCGACCCCGGCCCCGGCCCCGGCGGGGACCGCCGGGGAGGCCGCCAGCCCGGCCCAGGTGATCGCCGACGCCCTCGCAGAGTCCCCCGTCCACGTCGACCCCGCCTACGACGGCGCCTACGCGCCCGAGGCCCGCGAGCGCGTCGAGACCGTGCTCGCGGCACAGGACGACCTGGACCTCTACATCATCGTCGTCCCGCTGGCCGAGGGCGACACGTGGGGCGGCGAGAGCGAGGCGCTGGCCTCGGCCGTGCACGACCGCATGGGCGGCGGCGAGCGCCACTTCCTGGTCTACGACCGCCGCGGCGACCTGGAGGGCCACGACCTGGGCCTGGCCTCCGGCGACTACTCCAACCCCGCCTTCTACGGGTCCATGGCCGCCACCTACAAGACCATGGACGGGCAGAAGACGCTGCCCGTCCTGGTGGAGGCGGCCGTCGAGGCGGCCCTGTCCGACGACCCGGAGGGCGCCTACGAGGACGCCCAGCAGGCCTACTACGACAGGGTGGGCGAGCCCCCGTCCGGGGTGCTCATGCCCGCGCGGTGGCTGAACCCGTGGATCGTGGGCGCGGTGGCGCTCGCCCTCCTGCTCGCCGCCGCCGTCCCGCTGTACCGCCTCGCCGCCCGGTCCCGCCCGGGGCTGCTCGGCCGGCGCCGGTCCGTGCCGATCGCCCAGCACGCGGCGTTCGACAACGCCGACCGCGCCCAGCTGGAGTCGCTGGTCGAGCGCGGCGAGCGCGACCTCATCGAGATGGGGGAGCGGCTCAGCGAGGACTCCCGCGTGGCGCCCCAGCACCTGTCCCGCGCCCTGGACGCGCGCGACGCCGCCGCCCGCGTCCACGACCGCATGGTCCGGGACGGCGCCACCCTGCCCGACGCGGTCGGCGTGCTCGTCCTGCTGGACCTGGCCGAGGACGCCCTGGCCGGGCTGCGCACCCCGCGCCGCCCCTGCTACGCCAACCCGCTGCACGGCAACGACACCCGGCAGACCCAGTGGCGCGAGTTCGGCGGGCTGCGCACCATCCGGGTGCCGCTGTGCCAGGACTGCGCCCGCGCCGTGCGCGACCGCCTCCGGCCCACGGTGCTGCCCGCCGACCACGAGGGACGCTCCGTCCCCTACTACGAGGTGCCCGCCGAGCGCAGCGTCTGGGCGGCCACCGGCTACGGGACCCTGGCCGACGACCTGGTCGAGCGGATCCTGCGCGGGGGGCTGCGGGCCGACCGCTGACCGGGCGCGCGGGGCGGGAGCCGGATCACGCGTCCGCCGTTGCGGCCGGGGCGGTGATCCGTCGTAAGGTGGGGCTGCAAGAGCGGCCCCCGGGGGACGGGTCCCACCCCGGCCCGGTCGGCCCCGGGTCGTCACCGCCCCGCGGTGACCGGCACCCGCGTGCGCCCACGCCCTGCCCCGCGCATCCCGGACGCGGCCCCCGGCCGCCGCCCCGGCGCACCTCCGCCGACCCGTGAGTTCCGTGAAAGGCATGATGTTGGACGACCCCGCAGAAGACTCCGCCCCGCGCACCGTGGGCGGCTACCGCCTGGTGCGCTCGCTCGGCCGCGGCGGTTTCGGCGAGGTGTTCCTCGGCGAGGCCGAGGACGGGACCCGGGCCGCGGTGAAGGTGCTGCACGCCTCCTGGGCGGGCGACGCGGACATGCGCCGCCGGTTCGCGGCGGAGGTGGAGCAGGCCCGCCGGGTGAGCGGGTTCTGCATCGCGGCGATCCTGGACGCCGACCCCGGGGCGGCACAGCCGTGGATCGCGACCGAGTACATCGACGGGCCCACCCTCCAGCGCGCGGTGGCCGAGGAGGGGCCGCGCCGCGGGGTGGAGCTGCACCGGCTGGCTGTCAACACCGCGACGGCGCTGGCGGCGATCCACGCGGCCGGGGTGGTGCACCGGGACCTGAAGCCGGACAACATCATGCTGGCCGCGGACGGGCCGCGGGTGATCGACTTCGGCATCGCCCGGGCGGTCGAGACCACCTCGGTGACCGCCAGCGGTGTCGTGGGCACCATCGGGTACATGGCGCCCGAGCAGCTGGAGGGCGCCCGGCTCACCTCCGCGGTGGACGTGTTCTCCTGGGGCGCGGTCATGGTCTACGCCGCCACCGGCCGGGAGGCGTTCCACGCCCCCACCCAGGCCTCGCGCATCGCCCGCATCCTGGGCGGCGGACCCGACCTGGGCGACCTCCCCGAGCCGCTGCGCGGGATCGTCCTGCTGTGCCTGGACAAGGACCAGGACCGGCGTCCGGACGCCCCGGCCCTGCTCAACCTGCTCATCGCCGGGCCCCAGGGCCCGGCCCCCTCCGCCGCGCACCCGGCGGCGCCCCAGGGCTCCGGCGTCGGCGCCACCCTGGTCGCCCCCGTCCCGGGGACGGATCCGACACGGGTGGCGCCGCCGTCCGGCGCGGACCCCACCCGGGTGGCGCCGGCCTCCGGTGTCGACCCGACGCGGGTGGCGCCGGCCCACGGTGCGGACCCCACCCGCGCCTACACTCGGTCGGTCCCGGCCGGACCCCCGTCCGCGGGGCACGCCTTCGCCGGCCCCGCGGCGGCCGGACCCCCGTCCGCGGGGCACGCCTTCGCCGGCCCCGCGGCGGCCGGGCCCGCGCTCCCCCCGCCCGTTCCGGGCGGCACCGGAGCCTCCGCCCGGTACACCGGTGCAGGCGGGGTCCCGCCGTACCACTTCGCGGGCGTGCGCTTCACCGACCCCGGGGCCCTGGCCGAGGCCATGCAGGGCAACTGGGCGGCGGCCGTCCGCGTGTTCGGCGACACGACCGAGCGCGCCGCCCTGGGCGCCTGGCTCATGGACGACCTGGGCGACACCGTGGTGGACCGCGCGCTGTTCCGCCGCCACACCGACGACGCCAACCTGGCCCTGGCCTCCTTCATCGGCCAGACCCGCCCCGACCTGCCCCCGGTCTTTCGCGGGCGGGGCGCCACCCTGGCGGAGCTGGGCGCGCTGTTCTCGGACCCGCGCCCCGTCATCACCGGGGCGCCGCTGTCCAACGAGATGGCCCTGCTCGCCCGCCCCGAGGTCCTGCGGACCATGGGGCTGCACCACGGGCCGGACCCGGCGGCGTACCAGCGGCTGGCCGACGACCTCGACGCCGCCGAGCACGCCGGGAACACCTTCCACCAGGAGCTGACCGGCCGCCTCGCCGGCTGGCGGTCTGCCGGTCCCAACGTCAGCCCGGCGCTCATCCTGACCTTCCTGCTGCACCCCGAGCGGACGGTCCCGCCCTCGGACGGCGGCGACGCCGGCGTGGGGGAGTGGGTCGACATCCTGTGGCGCCGGGTGGACGCGTTCCCCGGACCGGCCGGGGTGGGCCACGCCGCCGCCATCTACGGCGCCATGCCGACCCTGCAGGCGCTCTCCCGCCAGCGGCGGTACTGGGAGGAGCGCTACACCAAGGTCTCCACCGAGCACGGGGCGCTGCGCGACAAGGTCGAGCAGCAGCAGCGCTTCTTCCGGATCCGCCGGTACTGCAACTACGCGCTCTTCGCCTTCCCCGTGGGGATCGTCATCGGCATCTCCGGCGACGCCGAGTGGCTGGGCGACCTGCTGGTGACGCTGTCGGTCCTGGCCCTGGCCGCCTCGGTCGTGCTCTCGGTGGTCCTGCGGGTGGGCTACGGCGACCCGGTGCGCCGCGGGCAGCGGGTGATGGAGCTCAACAACGCCGCCGCCCAGCTGCCCGAGCTGACCTCGGGCGTGGAGCGCATCCGCGCCGACCTCGTCCACGCCCGCGGGATCACCGGCGCCTGAGCCCCGCCCCTGGCGCGGGTCCGCTCAGGCGTCCGGGGCCCGCGCCTCCCACGGGCGCGGGGCGTCCGCCGTGGCCAGGGCCGACAGGCGCGAGGCCACGGCGGCGCGCGCCAGGGCGTAGGGGCGCTCCAGGTCGTCCTCCAGCAGGGAGTCGGAGTTGGCGGCCTCCAGGAACGACGCCAGCTCGAACACCAGCAGGTCCACGTCGGTGTCCGCGGCCAGCTCGCCCAGCTGCACGGCGTCGGCGGCGCTGCGGGCGAGCAGGTCGCGCCACTCCCGGCGGGCCCGGACCAGGGAGTCGCGCACCCGGCCCGGGCGGGACTCGAACTCGGCGTTGACCGTGTAGAAGAAGCAGCCGCCCGGGAAGACCCGCCCCCGCGAGTACGCGGACCAGTCCTCGAACAGCCGCCAGAGGCGGCAGACCCCGGGCCGCGCCTCCAGGGCACCGCTCACCACGTGGTCGGCGAAGATGCGGCGCCCGGCGCGGACGGCGGCGAGCTGCAACTCCTCCTTGGAGCCGAAGTGGGCGAACACCCCGCTCTTGCTCACCGAGAGCTCCTTGGCCAGGCGGCCCAGGGAGAGCCCCTCCAGCCCCTCCACCGAGGCGATGTCCACCGCGCGGCGCAGCACGGCGCGCCGCGTCTGGTCGCCGCGCTGCACGCGGCCGTCGGTCCGGCTCGTCATGTGCGCGCCTCCCGAGCCGCCCCGCGGCGGCCGTTGTTCGGACGACAGGTCGGTCACCGGGCCACGATAGCCGCTACTTGACGTCCGACCCCTGCCGAACAAATAATACGATCGTTCGTATACTTTGTGAAGCAGAGGAGCCCCATGGGCGCGTTCACGTCCCTTCCCCTCGTCGGCGCCGCCGTCAACGCCGTCGCGCTCCCCGCCCCGCGCCTGGCCGGATCGCTGTCCCGCAGGATGTGGGCGCTCCCCGGCCCGCCCCGGGCCGTCCGCGACGCGGACCGGGAACTGCACGAGGCCGCGGACACCGCCACGGTCCGCCTGGACGGCTGGGAGGTGGCCACCTACGCCTGGGGCGACACCTCGCGCCCGGTGCTGCTCGTCCACGGGTGGCGCTCGCGCGCCCTGCGCTTCGCCCCGCTCGTCCGCCGCCTGGTCGACCTCGGATACGGCCCGGTCTCCTGGGACGCCCCGGGACACGGCGCGACGCCCGGGCCGGTGGGGACCATCCTCGACGCGCTCCGGATCCAGCGCCTCCTCCAGGAGCGCCACGGCCGCTTCCACGCCGTCGTCGCCCACTCCCTGGGCGCCCCCTTCGCCGTCCACGCCCTGCGCGAGGGCCTGGAGGCCGACCGGGCCGTCCTCCTCGCCGGGGTGTCGGACTTCGACTACCTCATCACCGCCTTCTCCGACGCCCTGCGCCTGGGCCCCCGCGCCCGGGCGGCGCTGCGCACCGCCGTGGAGCGCCACTACTTCGACGCGGACCCCGCGGTGTGGGAGCGCTTCTCCGCCACCCACCGCATCGACACCCTCGAACAGCCCTTCCTCCTGCTGCACGACGACACCGACGAGGTCGTGCCCTTCGCGCACTCCCTGCGCACCCTCGAACACCTCGGCGGCCGGGGGCGGATGATCGCCACCACCGGCCTGGGCCACAGCGGCGCCCTCTTCGAACGCGAGCACCTGGACGCCATCGCCGCCTTCGTCCGGGGCGCCGACCTGCCCGCGCCCGCCGCCCCGGACGGGCTCCGGACCGCGTGAACCCGGGCGGCGCGGGCACCGGGCCCGCCGCCGCCTCCCCGACCGAGGAGGAGACCCCATGACCACCGCCCCGCACCCGATCGACCTGGAGGCCCTGGCCGTCACCGCCCCGCGCGTGGCGGGCGAGCGTGCCATGCGCCTGTGGAGCGACCCGGGCGACACCCCGGCGACCGACCGCGACCGCGACGTGCACGAGAGCGCCCGCGTCGACCACCTCGGGCACCGGCACTGGCGGGTCGCCGCGTACACCTGGGGCACGGGCGGCCGCCCCGTCCTCCTGGTCCACGGCTGGGGCTCGCGCGCCTCCCGCCTGGCGCCGCTCGTGCGGGCGCTCACCGCGGCGGGCCACACCGTCGTCTCCTGGGACGCCCCGGGGCACGGCGCCACCGGCGGCCCCGCGGGGTCGGTCCTGGACGCGCTGGCCGTCGCCCGCGCGCTCCAGGAGCGGCACGGTGACTTCGCGGCCGTGGTCGGCCACTCCCTGGGGGCGCTGTTCGCCACCCACCTGGTGCGCGGGGGCGTCCGGGCCGACCGCCTGGTCCTGCTGTCGGCGATGGCCGACTTCGAGGGCACCGTCGACGGCTTCGTCGCCGCCCACGGCTGGGGGCCGCGGGTGAACCGGGCCCTGCGCCGGGCGGTCGAGGACGCCTGGTTCGACGGGGACCGGGAGGTGTGGCGGCGCTACGCCACCGTGCGCGACGCCGACGCCCTGGGGGTGCCCGCGCTGCTCTTCCACGACGTCGACGACACGCGGGTCCCCCACTCCGAGTCCGTGCGCGTCCTCGCCGCCATGGGCCCGGGGGCGAGCATGGTCGACACGGCGGGCCTCGGACACAACCGCATCCTCGCCGACCCCGGCGTCCTGGAGCGGATCACCGCGTTCCTCGGCCCGGCCGCCGCCCGGTGAGGCCCGGCCCCCCGTTGCCCACGACGGCGTCCGCGTGCTCCCGGGGGCGCTCGGCGGCGTAGAACCGCGCCTCCTGCTCGGCCCAGACCCGCCGGTAGGGGGCGTACACCGCGGCGTCCGCGCGGGAGTCCAGCCGCCGGTCCCGCACCGCCCGGGGTGCCTCCACCCACACCATCAGATCGAGGTAGGGGCGCACCGCGCGGGCGCCGGACCCGCACCCCTCCACCACCAGGACCCCTCCCGACGCCACCGGCCCCGGCGGCTCCGCCTCGCGCGCGCCGAACCCGCCGCGCTCCCAGTCGTAGCGCCGCCAGCGCGCCCGGCCCCCGGACCGCAGCGGTTCCAGCACCCACTCCACGAGCAGGCGCGGGGCCCGCTCCAGTCCGTGCCACCCCGGGTACAGGTCCTCCATCGGCAGGACGGCCGCGGCCTCGCCCCGTGCGACCAGCGCCGCGCGCAGCCGCTCCGCCACCGTGCTCTTGCCCGAACCCGAGCGTCCCTCCACGGCGACGACGCGCACGCGGGGGCCGCGGGGCACGGCCCCGGCCAGCCTGGTGTCCCAGTCGTCATGGTCGGTCGCCACGTGGAGCACGGTCACCTTCGGACCCTAACGTGTTCAGGTGGGCGGTTTCCGCTTGCGTTCAATCCTTGTAGCATTCGACACGGAAGGCACGGCGCCTCGTGCCGCGACCGATCGAAGGGGACTCCCGGTGACCGACACCGCAGTGACGCCGGGATCCCAGTCCGCCCTGCGGCAGGCCAACGAGCGCCGCGTGGTCGAGGTCCTGCGCCGCGACGGCACGCGCACCCAGGCGGAACTGGCCCGGGCCACCGGGCTGTCGGCGGCCAGCGTCTCCAACATCGTGCGGGGCCTGCGCGCCGCGGGCACCGTCGCCGTCCACGACACCTCCTCCAACGGCCGCCGGGCCCGCGCCGTCACCCTGGTGCGCCCGCCCGGGACCGTGGTGGCGATCGACTTCGCCCCCGAGCGGGTCACGGTCGCCCTCGGGGACAGCGAGGGCAACATGCTGGCCCGCGAGGAGATCGAGTACGACGTGGCGGCCGACGCCGACCGCGGGGTGCGCCGGGCCTCCTGGCTGGCCGAGACCGCCCTGCTGCGGGCGCGCATCGACCTGTCCACGGTGGCCTCGGTGGTGGCGTCGGTCCCCGGCCCCATCGACCCGCACAGCGGTGAGGTCGGCGGGATCTCCTGCCTGCCCAGGTGGGCGGGCTTCCGGCCGGCCGCGGCGCTGGGCGAGCGGCTGGGCGTGCCGGTCATCGCCGAGAACGACGCCAACCTCGCGGTCCTGGCCGAGCTGCACAAGGGGGCGGGGCAGGGCGCCGACCACCTCATCCACCTGGTCATCAGCGACGGGGTGGGCGCGGGCATCATCATCGCGGGGACGCTCTTTCGCGGGGCGGGCGGAACCGCGGGCGAGGTCGGGCACATCGCGCTGGACCAGCGCGGGCAGGTGTGCCGCTGCGGCAACCGCGGCTGCCTGGAGACCTTCGTGGGCGCGGGGTACCTGATGGACATGCTCCCGCAGAACTCCTACGTCTCCCACGGGCCCGGCCCGGCCGGGGTGGAGGACCTGGTGGGAGCGGCCCGCTCGGGCGACCCCGGGTGCCGCCGCATCATCGCGGAGGCGGGCACGGCCCTGGGGCAGGGCCTGGCGATCATGGCCAACCTGTTCAACCCCGACCGGGTGATCGTCGGCGGCGAGCTGTCCGAGGCCGGCGAGCTGCTGCTCGACCCGATGCGCCGGGCGATGGAGCTGGGGGCGCTGGGCAGCGCCCTGTCCCGGCTCGAACTCGTCCGCGGCGAACTGGGACGCGATGCCTCCCTGTACGGGGCCCTGCGCATGGCGGCGCAGAGCACCCGCTGAGCGACGCAGCGTCGCCGTTTCCCCCTTCTTGGTGTTCTCCTGGTGAAGCTTTGTGCTGACCATGTGTGGTCATTTGCGTTCTTTGCGTGCATGCTGGCTCGGGGGTCTCGTTCAAGGATGTGCTGTGACCTGCGCTTTCTTTGTTTTTAGTGCCTGAACGCAATATCCGTGATGTTTCGGTTATGTGTTCAGGAGTTGACGACAAGGCCGCAGAGAGGTCTACTTCACAACATCACTCGCGAGTTCACATCCGTCCCCCGCACGTAAGAAAGGTGCAGCGTTGAGTACACGCACCGCACACCGACGCATGGTCGCCGCGGGCTTCGCCGCCGCAGGCGCCGCCCTCACCCTTCTCGTCTCCGGTTGTGGTTCGCTCACCACCTCGGGCGAGGACGCCGAGAGGGAGACCCACAGCGTCGAAGAGGGCTTCCACGTCGGCCTCCTCCTGCCCGAGCTCCAGACCGCCCGCTACGAGGCGTTCGACAAGCCCTTCTTCGAGGAGGCGCTGAACGAGCTCTGCCCCGCCTGCGAGCTCTCCTACGCCAACGCCGACCAGGACGTCGACGAGCAGCAGACCCAGGCCCAGGCCATGCTCACCGACGGGGTGGACGTCCTGGTCCTGGACGCGGTCGACTCCGCCGCCGCCGCCGGAACCGTCAGCGAGGCCCAGTCCCAGGGCGTCCCCGTGGTCGCCTACGACCGCCTCGCGCAGGGCGGCGTCGACATGTACGTCTCCTTCGACAACCACCGCGTCGGCCAGGTCCAGGCCGAGGCCCTGATCGCGGCCCTGGAGGAGGAGGGCACCGCCGGAGACGGCCAGATCGTCATGATCAACGGCTCGCCCACCGACCCCAACGCCGCCGACTTCAAGGCCGGCGCCCACGAGATCTTCGACGGCCAGGTCGAGATCGGCCAGGAGTTCGACACCCCGGACTGGTCCCCGGACCAGGCCAACAGCCAGATGGAGGGCGCCATCACCGCCCTGGGCGTCGACGAGATCGTCGGCGTCTACTCCGCCAACGACGGCATGGCCTCGGGTATCATCTCGGCGCTGCGCAGCGCCGGCGTCGAGGTCGGCGACCTCCCGCCGGTCACCGGCCAGGACGCCGAACTCGCCGGCATCCAGCGCATCATCGCGGGCGAGCAGTACATGACCGTGTACAAGGCCATCCAGCCGGAGGCGCAGATCGCCGCCGCCATGGCCGTGGCGCTGGCCACCGACACCGACCCCGAGCTCGGCGAGTACAGCCTCACCGACGTCGAGGACGCCAACGGCGAGGCCGTCCCCTCCGTCCTGCTGGAGCCGGTCGCGGTCACCGAGGAGAACGTCGGCGACACCGTCGTGTCGGACGGGATCTACACGATCGAGGAGATCTGCACCGACGACTACGCCGACACCGAGTTCTGCCAGGAAGCCCTCTAGGCACGGTGCGACGCCCCGACGGGGCGGGCGGGCCCCCGCCGCCCGCCCGCCCCGCCCAGGGACGAGAGAAGAGATAACGAACGCATGAGTACACCAGTCCTGGAACTGTCCGGGATCTCCAAGACCTTCGGGGCCGTCCGCGCGCTCAGCG
Organism: Nocardiopsis flavescens; assembly: GCF_900141985.1. Classification (GTDB taxonomy): domain Bacteria; phylum Actinomycetota; class Actinomycetes; order Streptosporangiales; family Streptosporangiaceae; genus Nocardiopsis; species Nocardiopsis flavescens. The sequence continues at coordinate 95,274 of NZ_FQZK01000013.1, forward strand.
ACGTCGACTTCCACGTCGCCGAAGGAGAGGTCGTCGCCCTCCTGGGGGACAACGGCGCAGGTAAGTCCACGCTGGTCAAGGTCATCTCCGGAGCCCACCCCGCCGACAGCGGCGGCGTGATCCGCTGGGCCGGACAGCCGGTCTCCATCGGTGCCCCCTCCGACGCCCAGCGCCTGGGCATCGCCACCATCTACCAGGACCTCGCCCTGTGCGACAACCTGGACATCGTCGCCAACCTCTTCCTGGGCAACGAGAAGCTGCACTTCCCCGGCACCCTCGACGAGGTCGAGATGGAGGGCCGCGCCGTGGAGCTCCTCGACTCCCTCTCGGTGCGCATCCCCAGCCTGCGCGTGCCGGTGGCCTCCCTCTCCGGCGGCCAGCGCCAGATCATCGCCATCGCCCGCTCCCTGCTGGGCCAGCCCCGCGTGGTGATGCTGGACGAGCCGACCGCCGCCCTGGGCGTCGCCCAGACCGCCCAGGTCCTCGACCTCATCGAGCGGCTGCGCGACCAGGGCCACGGCGTCGTCCTGATCAGCCACAACATGGCCGACGTCCGTGCGGTGGCCGACCGCGCGGTGGTGCTGCGGCTGGGCCGCAACGCCGGCGACTTCCCCATCGCGGAGACCAGCTACGAAGAGATCGTGGCCGCCATCACCGGCGCCGCCGACAACCCGGTGAGCCGCCGCACCCAGCGCACCGGTTCCTCGGCCCTGGCCACGGAGGACAAGTGATGACCCAGCAGACCCCGGTTTCCAAGGCGTCCGGAGAAGGCGGGGCCGCACCGGCCGAACCCGTGCGCGACCCCCGGCTCCTGACCACGGCCGCCTCTCCCAGGGGCTGGCTCCAGGCCCTGCGGCGCAACCTGCGCAGCGGGGAGCTGGGCCCCATCCCCGTCATCGTGGGACTGCTGCTGATCGCCGTCGTCTTCCAGTCGATGAACGATCGCTTCCTGTCGCCGCAGAACCTGTCCAACCTGACCGTGCAGATCGCCGCCATCGGCCTGATGACCACCGGCGTCATCATGGTGCTGCTGCTGGGCGAGATCGACCTGTCCATCGGGTCGGTCGCCGGCCTGTCCGCGGCCGTGCTGGCCGTCCTGGCGGTCAAGCAGGGCGTCCCCGAATGGGGCGCCATCGCCGCCGCCATCGGCGTCGGCCTGGTCATCGGCCTCCTGCACGGCACGGTCTTCGCCAAACTCGGGGTGCCCGCGTTCGTGGTCACCCTGGCGGGCCTGCTGGGCTGGCAGGGCGTGCACCTGTACCTGATGGGCGCCGACGGCACCATCAACACCAGCCCCAACGGCGCCATCGCCATGCTCACCCAGACCTACTTCGTGCCGTTCATGGGCTGGATCCTGGCGGCGGTCGCGGTGCTCCTGTACGTCCTGTCGGTGTTCCTGGTCGAGCGGCGCCGCCGCCTGGCCCGCCTGCCGTACAAGCCGCTGAGCGAGATCGCGTTCCGGGCCGCGCTGCTGGCCCTGCCGATCCTGGGCGGGGTGTGGGTGCTCAACCAGTACAAGGGCGTGCCGCTGGCCTTCCTGATCTTCGTGGGCTTCGTGGTCGTCCTGGACCTGGTCCTGCGCAAGACCCGCTACGGCCGCATGGTGTACGCGGTCGGCGGCAACGCCGAGGCGGCCCGCCGGGCCGGCGTCAACGTGGACCTCATCCGCATCTCGGTGTTCGGCATCGCCTCCACCCTGGCGGCCCTGGGCGGCATCATGCTCGTCTCGCGCAACTTCGCGGCGAGCGTGTCCACCGGCGGCGGCGCCGAACTCATGATGGCCATCGCGGCCGCGGTGATCGGCGGCACCAGCCTCTTCGGAGGCCGGGGCAACGCCTACTCCGCGCTGCTGGGCGGCCTGGTCCTGGGCGCCATCACCTCCGGCCTGCTGCTGCTCCAGATGGACACCTCGGTGCGCTTCATGATCACCGCGGCCGTCCTGCTCATCGCGGTCATCATCGACGCCGTCTCCCGGAACGGTCGCAAGACCAACGCCAGGGGAGGCGGCTGACACCGCACCACCCGACTCCTCCCGGAAGAGAAGGGGGCGGCGCTCACTCCCCGCCGCCCCCGCGCCCCGGTCCGACCCGGTTGTCGGACCGGGGCCTCGCCTTTCCCGCCCCCGGGCCCCCGGGCACCCGGGCCGCCCCGGGGCGGCGGCACGGCCTCCGTCCCGGGGCGGCGGCGCTCCGGACACGGCGCGGAAGGGGACGACGGGAGCGCCGCCGCGGTCCGGACGCCTGTGATGTGGGTCGCTTCCCGCGCGGGCGCGCCGGTGCCCGGCGGCGGCCGTCCGGCCGGGCCGGACGCGCGCGGCGCCGTCGGAGCGCGCCGTCCGCGCGGGGGAGCGCCCGCCCCCCGGTGAGCTGCGGGAACCCCGGCCGCGGACGGTCGCGGACCCGCGACGCCGCCGTCCCCGGACCCCGCGGACCCGCGGGGGCCGCAGGTCCCGGCGCCGGAGGGGCGAAGGTCCCGGTCGCCGGGGGTGCCCGGGGAGCCCGCGGGGGCGCTGCTAGGTTCGCCGCGAAACCACCGTCCGCGCAGGGGCCGGACACGGGCCCGCCCGTGGCCGTCCCCCTCCTCGCCGTGCCCCGGAACGCCCGGGACCCCGAGCGCGGGCACGAGCCACGGGAGAAACGGGCATGCGCACGATCCTCATCGTCGGAGCCGGGCAGTCCGGCCTGCAACTCGCCCTCGGGCTGCTGGCCGAGGACTACGACGTCACCCTGGTCAACCCGGACGGGCCGGAGGAGATCCGCGCGGGCCGCGTCACCTCCACCCAGTGCCTGTTCGGCCCGGCCCTGCGCCGCGAGCGGCGGCACGGCCTCTCCTTCTGGGAGGACCGCGCCCCCGAGATCCGCGGCGTCGGCCTGCGCGCCGCGCACCGCGACGGCGGCGCCGAACCGGTCCTGTCCTGGCTCGGGCGCCTGGACGAGCCCGCCGCCTCCGTGGACCAGCGGCTCAAGCTCTCGGCCTGGCTGGAGCTGTTCGTCCGGGGAGGCGGGCGCCTGGTCCGCCACCGGGTGCACCCGGGGGAGCTGGCGGGACTGGCCCGGGAGTACGACCTGGTCGTGGTGGCCGCCGGCCGCCGCGGCCTGGCCGAGGTCTTCCCCCGCGACACCGCGCGCTCCCCGCACGACGCACCCCAGCGGACCCTGGCGCTGGTCTACGCGTCGGGGGCCGCACCGCATCCCGACGGCCCCGCGCTCTCCCGCACCGCCGTCCCGGGTGCGGGCGAGGTGTTCAGCCTGCCCGTGCTGTCCCTCGACGGCCCCTGCGACGCGCTCATGGCCGAGGCGGTGCCGGGCGGACCCCTGGACCGCCCGCTGCCCGCCGACGCGGGTGCCGGGGACGTCCTGGAGCACCTGCTGCGGGTGGTGCGCCGCCACGCCCCGTGGGAGTACGAGCGGTTCGCCGGCGCCCGCCCGGCCGACCCCCTGGCGTCCCTCACCGGCGGGTACGCGCCCGTGGTCCGCGAACCCGTGGCCCGCCCCGGCGGCGGCGCCCCCGTCCTGGGCATGGCCGACGCCGTCGTCGCCAACGACCCCATCACCGCGCAGGGCGCCAACATGGCGTCGCTGGCCGCCGACGTCTACCGGCGCGCCATCGTCGACCAGGGGACCCGCCCCTTCGACGAGGCCTTCATGCGCGCGGCGTTCGCCGAGTACTGGCGGCGGGCCCGCCAGGTCACCGCTTGGAGCCGGGTCATGCTCTCCGGGCCGCCGCACGTGTGGGAGCTGTACCGCCTGGCGGCCCGCCACCAGGCGACCGCCGACCGGTTCGCCGACTCCTTCGCCGACCCCTCCGGGCTGATCCAGTGGTTCCTCCACCCGGAGCGCGCCCTGGAGTACGTCGACGGGGTGGTGCGGTCCGAGCCCGCCGGCGGCCGGATCCGCTGACCCGGACGGCCCCGCGGCCCCGACCTGCGCCGTCGCGCCGGCCCCGGGCCGGGGACGATCACATCCCATGGCCCTACCTCCCGATCCCGATCGGGTAGGTGAACATGTAGCGTCGCACTCCGTGCTCTCGGAATACTTCTCACCCACCGGCCACGGCGTGCTCGCCGCGGGCGACGTCTGGCCCTTCGTCGTCGCCGCCGCGCTGGCCGTCGTGGCCGGCGCCGCGGTGCAGAGCACCGTGGGCCTGGGCCTGGGGCTGGTCGGCGCCCCCGTCCTGTCCCTGCTCGACCCCACCCTGATGCCGGGCGCGCTCATGGTCGCCGTCATCGTCCTCCCGGTGCTCACGCTGGTCCAGGAGCGCCGCCACATCGACTGGCGGGCCGTCGCCTGGGGCCTGCCCGCCCGGCTGCCGGGGACGGTCCTGGGCGTGTGGGTGGTCGCGGTCCTGCCGCCCCGGGCGCTGGCCGGGGCGGTCGGCGCCATGGTGCTGGTCGCCGTCCTGCTGTCCCTGCGCTCGTTCCGGGTGCGCATCACGCCGGCCTCCCTGGTGGCCGCGGGCGCCCTGTCGGGGTTCGCGGGCACCGCCACGTCCATCGGCGGACCGCCCATGGCCCTGCTCTACCAGTACGAGGAGCCGGCCCGGGTGCGTGCCACCCTCGCCGCGTTCTTCCTGTTCGGAGGGCTGCTGTCCCTGACGGCGCTGGGCGTCGGGGGACAGCTCGACACCCGCACCCTGGTGGTCGGGGCGGCGGGCCTGCCGCTGGTCGCGCTGGGCTTCGCGGTGGGCGTCGTCCTGCGCGACCGGGTCAGGGCCGGGCCCCTGCGCCTGGGCATGCTCGCGGTGGTGGCCGCTTCCGCGATCGCCCTGCTGGTCCAGGCGGTTCTCGGATAACCTCGGGCGAGGTGACGGAACGGCGAAGTCGCTTTCGGGAACGGGTAATCTACCCCGAAAACCGTGCCGTGGGTCGGCGTTCCCGCGGTTCGGAGCCCATCCGGCGCGGGATGCGCAACGCGCGCTCCCCCGCGGCGCCGGCACGACCGGAGCCGGGCGGGACCCGTGGACGCAGCACCATAAACTCGGGTATGTATACCTGCCGGTAGCCGAACCAGGTCCACGTCAGGGGCCCGGTGGGGCGAACTCAACCGACACGCTGGACGAGGGGACTGACGAGACAGTGACACTGTTCGAGTCGATGCACAATCCGGAAGCGCTCAAGAGGCTTCCGGCCGATCAGCTCCCGGTCCTGGCCCAGGAGATCCGGGACTTCCTGGTCGAGTCCTGCTCGCAGACCGGCGGGCACCTCGGCCCGAGCCTGGGCGTCGTCGAACTCACGATCGCGCTGCACCGCGTCTTCGAGTCCCCCGGGGACCCCATCCTCTTCGACACGGGCCACCAGGCCTACGCGCACAAGGTCCTCACCGGCCGCCACGACTTCACCGACCTGAAGTCCGAGGGCGGCCTGTCCGGCTACCCCTCCCGCGCCGAGTCCGAGCACGACTTCATCGAGAACTCCCACGCCTCCACCGCGCTGTCCTACGCGGACGGCATGGCCAAGGCCAACGAGGTCCGCGGCGTGCGCGACCGCACCGTCGTCGCCGTCATCGGCGACGGGGCCCTCACCGGCGGCATGGCCTGGGAGGCGCTCAACAACATCGCGGAGAGGAAGGACCGCCGCCTCGTCATCGTCGTCAACGACAACGGGCGCTCCTACTCGCCGACCAAGGGCGGCCTCGCCGACCACCTCGCCTCGCTGCGCATGGCCCCCGGCTACGAGCAGGCCCTGGACCTGGCCAAGAGCACCCTCAACCGCACCCCCGTGGTCGGCCAGCCCCTCTACGAGGCCCTGCACGGCCTCAAGAAGGGCATCAAGGACGCCATCCAGCCCCAGATGATGTTCGAGGACCTGGGGCTGAAGTACCTGGGCCCCATCGACGGGCACGACGAGCCCGCGCTGGAGAAGGCGCTGCGCCGCGCCCGCGACTTCGGCGGACCGGCCATCGTCCACGTCATCACCCAGAAGGGCAAGGGGTACGCCCCGGCCGAGAACCACGACGAGGACCAGTTCCACGCCCCCGGCCCCTTCGACGTCGCCACCGGCGAGGCCAAGCCCGGCTCCAAGGCCCTCAAGTGGACGTCGGTGTTCGCCGACACCATGGTCGAGATCGGCGCCGAGCGCGAGGACGTGGTGGCCATCACCGCGGCCATGCTCCACCCCACCGGCCTCAACAAGTTCGCCGACGCCCACCCCGACCGCATCTTCGACGTCGGCATCGCCGAGCAGCACGCCGCCACCGCCGCCACCGGCATGGCCATGAACGGGCTGCACCCGGTCGTCGCCGTCTACGCGACCTTCCTCAACCGCTGCTTCGACCAGGTGCTCATGGACGCCGCCCTGCACCGCCAGGGCGTCACCTTCTGCCTGGACCGGGCCGGCGTCACCGGCAACGACGGCGCCAGCCACAACGGCATGTGGGACATGTCCATCCTCCAGGTGGTCCCGGGCCTGCGCCTGGCCGCGCCGCGCGACGCCGCCCGCCTGCGCTCGCTGCTGCGCGAGGCCGTCGCGGTCGAGGACGCCCCCACCGTCGTGCGCTACCCCAAGGGCGCCGTCGCCGAGGACCTGCCCGCCCTGGGCAAGGTCGGCTCCATGGACCTGCTGCGCCGCGCCGCCGACGGAGGCCACTCCGAGGACCTGCTCATCGTGGGCGCGGGCACCATGGCCCACGTGGCGTGCGAGGTGGCCGACCGGATGGCCGACCAGGGCATCGGCGTCACCGTCGTCGACCCGCTGTGGGTCAAGCCGCTGGACGAGGCGCTGGTCGCCGAGGCCGCCCGGCACAGCGTCGTCGCCGTGGTCGAGGACAACGGCCGCAACGGCGGCGTCGGCGACGCCGTGGCCCGCCTGCTGCGCGACCACGACGTGGACGTGCCGGTGCGCACCTTCGGCATCGCCCAGGAGTTCCTGGACCACGCCAAGCGCGACACCATCCTCCAGGCGCAGGGCCTGACCCCGCAGGAGCTCTCGCGCAAGCTCACCGAGACGGTCTCGCGCCGCACCGAGGGCGCGGCCGACCCGGCCCTGGCCGACGAGACGGCCTGACACGCCCGGACGGGAGGGGTCCTGCTGCCAGAATGGTGGCATGACCTCTCCCGACGAGCCCCGCGCCGAGGAAACCGCACCGCTCAGAGTGGCCGTCATCGGCTCCGGCCCGGCCGGGCTGTACACCGCCGACGCCCTGACCCGCCAGCGCCGGGTGCCGGTCCGGGTCGACGTCATCGACCGCCTGCACACCCCCTACGGGCTGGTGCGGTACGGCGTGGCCCCCGACCACACCAAGATCAAAGGGGTGGCCCGCGCGCTGCGGCACATCCTGGAGCACCCCGACGTGCGGTTCGTGGGCGGTGTGGAGTTCGGCGCGGACCTGACCCGGGACGACCTGGCCCGCACCCACCACGCCGTCGTGTACGCCACCGGGGCCGCCGCGGACCGCCGCATGGGCGTCCCGGGGGAGGACCTGCCCGGCAGCGTCGCCGCCACCGACTTCGTCAACTGGTACTGCGGGCACCCCGACAGCGAGATGCGCCGGTACGTCCTGGACAGCGAGGAGGTCGTGGTGGTGGGCGCGGGGAACGTCGCCCTGGACGTGGCCCGCATCCTCGCCAAGACCGCCGGCGAGCTGCGGCGCACCGACATCCCCGAGCCCGTGCTGGACGCCCTGGCGCGCAGCCGGGTGCGCACCGTCCACCTGCTGGCCCGGCGCGGCCCGCTCCAGGCCAAGTTCACCGCCCCCGAGCTGCGCGACCTGCTCGACCTGCCCGACGTCGACCTCGTGGTCGACCCCGCACAGGTCGACATCGACCCCGCCTCCGTGGGCCGGGACCGGGACGGCGTCGCCCGCGCGGCGCGCACCAACCTGCGCCTGCTGCGCGAGCACGCCGCCCGCCCGCCCCGGGGACGGCCGCGGTCCGTGCACCTGCACTTCTGGTGCCGGCCGCGCGAGGTGCTGGGCGGGGACCGCGTCACCGGTGTGCGGGTGGAGGGCACCCGCCTGGAGGACGGGCGCCTGGTGGGCACGGGCGAGACCGCCGACCTGCCCGCGGGCATGGTGCTGCGCTCCGTGGGCTACGCGGGCCGTCCGCTGCCGGGGGTCCCGTTCGACGAGGCGGCGCGCACGGTGCCCCAGCGGGAGGGCCGGGTGCTCGGCCCCCAGGGGAGCCCAGTGCCGGGGGACTACGTGGCGGGGTGGGCCAAGCGGGGCGCCACGGGGGTGATCGGCACCAACAAGTCCGACGCCGCGGCGACCGTGCGCTCCCTGCTCGACGACGCCCCCGCCCTCCTGGCGGCCCTCCCGGAGCCGGTGGACCTCGCCGAAGTGGTGAAGGGCAGCGACTACGGGGCCTGGCTGCGCATCGACGCCGCCGAGGCCCGCCGCGCGGCGGAGCTGGACCGCGGCGAGCGGGTCAAGCTCCACGGCTGGAAGGCCCACCGGGACGCCTTCAGGTGACCTCGCCGGGGGAGGCGCCGTAGGTGTTGCAGCCGCCGACGGTGGTCTCGCTCCAGCCCTCCTCCAGCCAGTGGGCCCGGTTGGTGGCGGTGCCGTGGGTGGGCAGGTCGCCGCCGCCGTTGAAGTTCTCGTTGACCCACTGCAGGGCGAGCTCGTCGTCGCCGGCGATGGCGCGCAGCCCGATCCCGGCCATGCACTCGGCCTGGAGCTCGGTGCGGCGCAGCGTGTCCAGCTCCTCCTCGTCGGTCTTGGACGTGCGGCGCAGCTCGTGGGAGATGTCGAGGATGCCGGTCACGTACTGCACGTGGTGGCCGTACTCGTGGCCCATGAGCGCGATCCACACGTCCTCCCGGGCCCGTGCGGGGATCTGGCCGCCGAGGGTGCGCACGTTGGGCAGGACCACGGTGATGCGCTCGAAGTCGCTCTCGTAGTAGGCGAGGGTGTACCCCTCCTCGTCGCCGGAGTCGGGGGACTCCCGGGTGACGGTGATCTCGGGGGTGGCCGCGCTCAGTCCGAGGTCCTCGAACACGGGGGCCCACAGCTCGTCCAGGCAGTCGCCGGTGGCGGTGGCGAACTCCTCCCACGAGTCGTCGGAGCCCATGTCCAGCTCCGGGACGTCGCAGGCGATGTCCCGGGGGGTGGCGGTGTCGTAGAGGGGGTGGTCGGCGATGTCGACGACGACCTCCGCCGGGGGCTCGGCGAGCCGGTCGTCGTAGTGGGAGGCCAGGTTCTCGCCGGTGGGCACCGGCTGGGGCGGCGGTGTGGTGGCCACGATGACCACGCTGGCGGCCAGCGCGGCCAGGGCGACGGTCGCCGCCACGGCGGACGCCGCCAGCACGCCGCGTCCCCGCCGGCGGGGCGGGGGCGGCGGGGCCCAGCGCTGCGGGGGCGGCCAGCCCCCGTACCCCGGGGCGCCGTACGGCGCGCCCGGGTACGGTGCCGCGGCGGCCCCGGGGATCCACTGCCCGGCCGCCACCGCGTACGGCGGCGCGTCCGGCGCGAAGGCCTGCGGCCACCCCGGCGCCGCCGGGGCCCCGCCGTACGGCCGTGTCCCCGCGGGGCCCGCCGTGTGCGGCCACCCGTGCGGGGCGTGCGCGCCGCCCGGAGCCGCGGTGTGGGGCCGTCCCTCCCAGGCGTGCGTGCCCTGCGCGTCCGGGGTGTGCTGACGCTCGTGGGGGTCCGGCGCCGTTCCCGGCAGGGGCGTGCCGGGCGCACCGGTGTACGGCGGCACGCCGGCACCCGCGCCGCCGCTCGGGGCGCGGTCGTGCGGGGCCCCCGCCGTGTGCGGGCCGTGCGCGTCCGCGGCCCCGGCCGTGCGCGGCCGCCCGTCGGGTACTGCTGCTTCCCCGTCGGGCGTGTGCGGCCGTTCGTGCGGGGCGTGTGCGCCCGGCGTGTCCGGAGCGTGCGTGTCCGCGAAGGTGTGTGCGTGCGGTGCCGGTGCTTCCGCTTGTGTCGGGGTCTGCGGACCCGCGGGGCCGGGCGTGTGCGGCCGTCCGTCCGGGGCGTGCGGCCCTCCGTGCGGTGCGGGTGCTTCTCCCGGCGCCGGGGCGTGCACCCGCCCGTGGGGGCCGGGCGTGCCCGTGGTAGGGCCGGGCGTGTGCGTGCCGCCCGCGGGAGCGCCGGGGGGCGGTGCCGGGTCCCCGTGCGGCGCGGTGTGCGGCTCCCGGGCGTCCGGTGCGCCGTCGGCGTCCGGGGCCGGGCCGTCGGACCGGGCGCAGGAGTGGACGGTGGTCCCGGGGACCCACGGGGTGCCGGAGGACGGCCGCGAACGCTCGTCGCCGGGTCTGTTCTCCACGGGGTGGGTCCTCGCTCTCATGCCATGGCGCGCCGGCCAGGGCCGGATCCGCCTGGGGCGAATCCGGCAAGTGCCACAGACCTCTAAGTATGGGGCTTATTCGGACTTACCCATAGTAACCGTGGAGCTGCTTTGTGGTGATTCGTACCGAACGCCCAGGCCTGTCAGTACGTTCTGAAGCTCGGACTCGAAAAGTGGTTCCATGTCCCGCATCACGAAATCCAGGTGCTGGAAGATCTCCATGCACACCACCCCGTACAGCCGCACCCAGCACGAGGTCAGGACCATCACCGCCTCGACCGGGGTGTCCTCGTCCCCGAACCCGCACATCCGGGCGAAGGCCCGCAGCTCCCGCTCCAGGTCGGCGCCGACCGCCCTGCCGTCCGGCAGCTCGAACCGCTCCTCCCGGATCAGCTGCTCGAACAGCGTGAAGAAGGTCGCCCCGAACCGCCGGGCCGCCTCCACCGCCGGCCCCGGGTCCGCCCCGGGCTCCAGCCGGGTCCGCGGCCCGAACATGGCGGCGAACTCCGCCGGGTGCTCCAGCGCCCACCGCCGGAAGGCCCGCAGCGAGGTGAGGATGCGCCGGTCGGTGTCCCGGGCGGGCACGCTCGCGTCCGCCGCGGCCACCGCGGCGCCCAGCTCGTCGAACATGTCCGCGGTGATGAGCACCAGCAGGGAGTCGATGCCCGAGACGTACCGGTACAGTCCCGGTGCGGTCATCCCCATCTCGCGGGCGATGGCCCGCAGGGACACCCCCGACGCCCCCTGGCCGACGAGGTGCCTGCGGGCGATGGACTTGATCTCGGCGAGTGTGGCCTCGCGCACACGCTCCCGCCGGCTCGGCGCCCGCCCGGCCTCTTCCAGCTGCGGTTTCGTCATCTGATGCGGTACACCCCGGTTCGCGGTCGATCGTCGGTGATATTGACATCGTAATGCCTGCACGCTTTAGTGAACGCCGTTAACAGACACGAAGGCCGTTCGCCGAAAGGGCTGCTCATGCCAACGCACACGGGGCTTTTCGGCCGCCTCGGGCTCGGTGCCCACCGCTTCCGGTGGGCGGTGCTCACCGCCACGGCGCTCTTCGCTGTGTTCGCAGCGGTCTGGGGCTCCGGAGTCTTCTCCGACGTCAGCGAGAGCGGTTTCGAGGACCCCGGCGCCGAGTCCTCCCGCGCGACGGACCTCCTCGAAAGCGAGCTGGGCCACGACGACGTCGACATCGTCGCCGTCTACCGCAGCGACGAGATCAAGGTCGACAACCCCACCTTCGCCGCGGCGGTCCAGCGCATCGCGGACGGCATGCCGCGGGACGCCGTCGCCGACTTCGACGTCTACCTCGACGAGGACCTGTCCGAGACCGAGCGCGGCATGCTCGTCTCCGAGGACATGCACGCCACCTACATCCCCCTCACCCTCACCGGGGAGGGCCACACCGACCGCCTGCACCAGTACGAGGCGGTCGCCGAGCACCTGGAGTCGGGTCCGCTGGAGACCCACCTGGGCGGCCCCATCGCGGTCGAGCACGAACTCTCGGCGACCGCCGAGTCCGACATCGTCCGCGCCGAGCTCATCACCATGCCCCTCCTGCTGTTCCTGCTGGTGCTGATCTTCGGCGGCCTCATCGCCGGCGTCGTCCCGCTCGCCGTGGGCGGCCTGGCCATCCTGGGCTCCCTGACCGTGCTGCGCGCCCTCACCTACGCCACCGACGTCTCGGTGTTCGCGGTCAACGTCGCCACCATCCTGGGCCTGGGCCTGGCCATCGACTACGGCCTGTTCATGGTCAGCCGGTTCCGCGAGGAGCTGGAGCGGGGCCGCGGGGTGGCCGCCGCGGTCGGCCGCACCGTCGACACGGCCGGGCGCACCGTCGCCTTCTCGGGGATCACCGTCGGCATCGCCTTCGCCGGCCTGCTGTTCTTCCCCCAGCCCATCCTCAAGTCCATCGGCTTCGGCGGCATCGCCGTGGTCCTGTTCGACCTGCTGGCCGCGCTGGTGTTCCTCCCCGCGCTGCTGTCGGTGGTGGGACGGCGCATCGACCGGCTGCGGCTGCCGCTGCCCCGGCGCACCGCCACCGCGGCGGGCGAGGGCGGCTGGTCCCGGCTGGCCCGCACCGTGATGCGCGGCCCGGCGGTGTCGCTGGTGGCCGTGCTCGGCGTCCTGCTGGTCTTCAGCTCCGGCCTGGCCTCCACCCGGCTGGGCACCACCGACCAGCGCTACCTGCCCGAGGACGCCGGCAGCCGGATCGCCACCGAGGCGGTCGCCGAGGACTTCCCGGCGGGCGGCCTGGGCCGCATGCACGTGGCGGTGTCCGGAGACCCCTCCGAGGACTCCCTCGACGCCTACGTCGAGCGCCTGGAGGAGCTGCCCGGCGTCGTCCGGGCCGGTGTGGAGCGCGGCGGCGGTGACGTCACCCACGTCCTGGTCGCCTACCGGGGGGCCAGCGACTCCGCGGAGGTCGAGGACCTGGTCGCGGCCGTGCGCGCCGAGCCCGCCCCGGAGGGGGCACGGGAGACCCTGGTGGGCGGCGTCGCGGCCATGCAGCAGGACAACGTGGACGCCATCGTGGCGGCGGCTCCGGTCACCGTCGCGTTCATCGCGGGCGCCACCCTGGTCCTGCTGTTCCTGGCCTTCGGCTCGGTCGTGCTGCCGGTCAAGGCGGTCCTCATGGGCACGCTGTCCCTGGGCGCCTCCCTGGGGGTGGTCGTCTGGGGCTTCCAGGAGGGCACCTTCGCCGGGCCGCTGGGCTTCGAGGCGGTCGGCACGATCGACCCCACGTACCTGGTGCTCATCACGATCGTGGCGTTCGGCCTGGCGATGGACTACGAGCTGTTCCTGCTCAGCCGGGTCCGCGAGGAGTTCCTGCGCACCGGGGACAACACCCGATCGGTGGCGGCGGGCCTACAGCACACGGGCCGGATCATCACGAGCGCGGCGGTCCTGCTCATGGTGGTGCTGCTGGCGATGGGCACCTCGGGCCTGCTCTTCCTGAAGATCATCGGCATCGGCCTGGCCATCGCGGTCTTCGTCGACGCCACCCTGGTCCGCGCGATCATGGTCCCGGCCACCATGCGGCTGCTGGGCGGCGCCAACTGGTGGCTGCCGCGGCCGCTGCGGTGGCTGCACGACCGCGTCGGCATCTCCGAGGGCGGCGGCGAGGAGCCCCCGGCCCGGGAGCCGTCCGGGGACGAGCGCGTGCCCGCGGGCGTGTAGGGGGCGCCGGCCCCGCCCGGGGATCCCTCCCCGGGCGGGGCCGGCGCGTCCGGCTCAGGGCGCGTTCTGCAACCGTCGCGCGCCGGGGATCGGGGCGTGGCGGCGGATGGCCTGGTACAGGTCGTGCAGCTCGGGGCGGGGCGGAACGTTGAGCTCGCCCAGCATCCGCGCGGCCAGCATCTGGTAGACGCGGACCGCCTCGGCCGTACGGCCCGCCTCGTACAGGGCGAGGATCAGGTGCCGGGCCAGGTTCTCCTCCAGCGGGTGCCGGCGCAGTGCTTCGCGCAGCGGCTCCAGCAGTTCGGTCCCGCGGCCGACCCGGAGGGCGACGGCGGCGTACTCTTCGAGCACCACCAGCCGCACGGTCTCCATGAACTCCCGTTCGTCGTCGAACGCGGGTCCCGAGAGCTCTCCCAGGAAGGGGCCCCGCCACAGGGTCAGGGCGCGGCCGAACAGGTCGGCCGCCTGTGCGCTCTCACCGCGGTCGCGCAGCTCGCGGGCGGTGTCGATCCAGGCGTGGAACAGGGTCAGGTCCATCTGGCCGGCCGGGGGGACGAGCCGGTAGCCCGAGGGGCCGCTCTCGATGTCGACCCTCCGGTCCGGGGGCAGGGGGGCGAGGGCGCGGCGCAGGCCGGAGACGTACTTGTGGACCAGGTTGACGGCGTGGGTCGGGTGGCTCGGACCCCAGACCATCGTGATGACGCGCTGCGTGGTCACGGCGCGCTCGGCGTTGAGCGCCAGTGCCGCGAGCACGGCGCGTTGTCGGGGGGCGCCCAGGGGCAGGGGACCGTTCTCACCGATGACCTCCAGCTCCCCGAGGACTGAAACGGTCGTCTTCATCGCCCGCTGTGTTCTGATCATTCCGGAGCCTTTCCGGCGATTTTTGCGTTATCCGTCTCCTGCTTCTCGTGCGCTCCGGACCGCGGTCGGCCTCCCCGGCGCCGGTGGAGCAGATCCTCGGCCGGGCCGGCCCGGAGCACCGCTCTGTCACGGCGTCTGCACGCCGCCGGTGCGCGGTGAGCCGATCATAAACACGCGACCAGTGCCTGTAAGTAATGGATAAATCTCTCTGGGCCATCAAGGTGCGGGCCTTCGCAGGCGGGGATGCGGACCACGGATTCCAGGCCGTCTTCTGTGTCGATGGTCACAAAACCGGGATGATCAAGGCCGATGATCAATTGCACGCGCATCGTCCCATGTGAACGCCCCGTGCACGGTCAGAAGTGAGTTTTTTTCACGACCGGCCTTCAGGCCGTGCTCCAGGCCGCCTTCAGGTCCCCTCCCGATACTCGGTGCCATGGCGGGGGCCGGACCCCTCCCCGTCCGGCCCCGCCACGGGGATCGCCCTCCTCACCGTTCCGAACCCCGTGTCCTCTCCGCGGAGCCCCGCCGAGGGGGACGTGAACGAAAGGGAAGACATGAACCGCACGACCACCGAGCCCCAGCCCGTCGCGACCGCCGCCGCCGGCCCCGGAGACGGGGAGCTGGTGCACCTGGACCCCGACTACGGGGAACCCCGGGAACTCGGCTACGACGCGACCGTCCCCCGGGGCCTGGTGCACCGCAACGCCGTCTCGGAGGTGTTCGCCACCGACTCGCGGCAGACCGCCGAGAACACCTTCGAGGTCGCGGCCCAGCTGCCCCGGGGCCACGTGATGCTGGAGACGCCCGCCTACGACCTCCCGCTGCTCCTGGAGGCCTGCCGGCAGACCGGGGTGCTCATCTCCCACCGGCACCTGGACGTCCCCATGGACCGGGCGTTCATCATGCGCGGCATGTCGCTGCACGTCGGCGACCTCGACGGCCTGCGCCAGGGCCCCGAGCCCGCACGGGCCATGGTCCGCACCGAGGCCGACCTGTACCGCAACCGGGCCGGCAGGCTGCGCGGCTACGACTTCCGCGGCGACGTGTTCATCAACGGGGCCGAGGTGGCCAAGGCCACCGGCGCGCTCATCTTCGTGAGCCGCCCCGCCTACCAGGCGCTGCGCACCAAGGGCCGCGACGCCCTGGACTGGAGCGCGGCGGCGGCGCCCCGCCCGGTCCCGGCCCCGCCCGCCGTGGTGGGCCGCCGCGACCCGCGCAACGTCGTCATCACCGACCCGGTCCAGCGCGGGGACCACGGCTGGCGGGCCACCGTGGTCCCCGACCACGGCCACCCGCACCTGTTCGACCACCCGCTGGACCACCTGCCCGGCAACCTGCTCATCGAGGCCGCCCGCCAGGTGGCGGTGGCCGCCGCGGCCCGCTCCGCGGGCCTGGACCCGGCCACCCTGGTCCCGGTGTCGGTGGAGGCGTCCTTCTCGTCCTTCTGCGAGAACGACCTGCCCTCCACCGTCGAGGCGGACCTGGCCCCCTTCCGCTCCGACGAGCGGTTCGGCCCGGTCGTCGGCGTGGACGTCCGGGTCAACCAGCAGGGCACGACCAACAGCACTTTCCGAATCGAGGTGGCCCAGTGGGCGTGAACCGCATCGAGGCCGTCGTCTGCGACTACGGCGGCGTCCTGACCAACCCGCTCCACGAGACCCTGGAGCACTTCGCCGGAAGCGTCGGCCTGAGCGCCGACGCGATCCTGACGGCGATCGGGGCCGCCGCGGCCAGGGGCGGCGCCGACCCCATGGCGCTGCTGGAGGTCGGGGCCGTCACGGAGGAGGACATGGTCGCCTCCATCGCCGCGGAGCTGCCCGGGGGCACGTGGACCCTGCCCGGGGGCCGCACGTTCGGCGAGCTGTGGTTCGCCGGGCGCACCGGCAACGACGCGTTCGCCGACTTCCTGCGCGGCCTGGGCGGGGACGGCTACCGGCTGGCCCTGCTCACCAACAACGTCCAGGAGTGGGAGTCCCTGTGGCGGGCCACGGTGCCCGCCGACGAGCTGTTCGAGGTCGTGGTGAACTCCGCGCACGAGGGCGTGCGCAAGCCCGACCCCGAGATCTACACGCGCCTCCTGAAGCGGCTGGACCTGGCCCCCGAACGCTGCCTGTTCGTGGACGACCTGGAGGCCAACCTCGCCCCCGCCGCCGCGCTGGGGATGGCCACCGTCCGGTTCCGCGACACCGCACAGGCGGTCGCGGACGTCACGGCGCTCCTGGAGGGGCCGGGCGCGCCCCTGCGGACGGAGGGGGTCCGGTGAGCTCCCCGTCGCAGCACCCCCCGGTGCTCGTCGTCGGCGCCGGCCCCACGGGGCTGGCCGCCGCCTGCACCCTGCTCCAGAACGGCGTGCCCTGCCGCGTGGTCGAGCGCCGCGCGGGGGTGGCCGAGGAGCCCAAGGCGCTCATCCTGTGGAGCGGGGCCCTGGAGGTCCTGCGCAGGCTGGGCGTGGACCGCGAGGTGGTCGGCCGCTCCCTGCCCCTGGAGTCGGCGTCCTACTTCTCGGCGGGCCGCCGCATCGGCGGCGTCCGCTTCGGCGGGCTCCGCGACACCGCCTTCCCCGGCCCGGTCTGCCTGCCCCAGCCGGGAACGGAGCAGGCCCTCTACGACCGCCTTCTCTCCCTGGGCGGGTCCGTCGAGTGGTCCACCCGCGTCCACTCGGCCGAGCCGGTGCCGGACGGGGTCCGCGTCACCCTGGGGCCCGAGGACGGGTCCGGTGCGCCGGAGGAGGCCGTCGTCCCCTGGGCGGTGGCCGCCGACGGCAGCCGCAGCACCGTCCGCGAGTCGCTGGGCGTGGCCTTCGAGGGCGACACCTACGACCGGGTGTTCCTGCTGGCGGACGGCGTCCTGAGCGGACCGGCTCCGGCCCGGGAGGCGCAGTACCACCTGACCCCCGACGGGGTGCTCGTGGTCGTGCCGCTGCCCGGCGGCGGGCACCGGGTGTTCTTCGACGTCGCCCCGGACGGGGAGACCGCGCCGCCCGACGACGCGCTCATCGCCCGGCTGCTCGCCGAGCGCGGCCCCGCGGGCCTGCGCGTGGACACCGTGTGGTGGCGCAGCCGGTTCCGGGTCCACGCCCGGGTCGCGCGCGAGTTCCGGCGCGGCCGGGTGCTCATCGCCGGGGACGCCGCCCACCTGCACAGCCCGGCCGGCGGCCAGGGCCTCAACACCGGTATCCAGGACGGGTACGACCTGGCCTGGAAGCTCGCCGCGGTGCTGCGGGGAGCCCCGGAGGGGCTGCTGGACAGCTACCCGCTGGAGCGCCGCCCGACCGCCCGGGCGGTGGTGCGCAGCGCGGACCAGCAGACCCGGACGTGGATGGCGCGGTCCCCGCTGGCCCGGCTGGCGCGCGACACCCTGATGCGCACCCTGTCGGCCTCGGGTTTGCTGGAGAAGCGCCTGGTCCCGCAGCTGGCGCAGATCTCCCCCGAGCTGCCCGCCGGCCCCGCCGTGACGGCGGCCCCCGCCGGGTGGCGGGCCCGCGACGCGGTGGGCGGCGCCCTGCCGGGGCGGCGGATCGGCGACACCCCCCTGACCCCGGTGCGGGGCACCGGGGCCCGGACGCTGCACGCCTACCTCGCCTCCGGGCGCCACGTGCTGCTCGTGGGAGGGGGCCCCGCGGAGCGCGTCCGGGAGGCGGCCGCCGCCCTGCGCGAGCGCGTCCCCGACGACGTGGACGTGCTCCTGCTGGCCGCGGCCGGGTCGGGCTCCGAGCCGGAGGGCGCCCACGACGTCGCCCGGACCACCGGGGGAGCCCGGGGCGGGACGGGGTGGGCGGTCCACGTCCGCCCGGACGCGGTGGTCTCCGCGGTCGCCCCGCTGGACGCGCACTGGCGGCCGGAGGCCTTCCTGGGCGGGCTTCCGCTGCCCGGGGCCGAGCGGTCCCTCAGGTAAATGATATGTGAATCCTATCGTTTAGGTTGATGATCGTCGCATGTTTATACAGTACTGTGGCGGCGACGGCTCCCGCGGTGGCGGCCGGAGGACTCCGGCCGCCACCGGCGGTCCCGTCCGCACACGACGAACGGGGGTGACACGATGCTCGACGCGCTGACCCGGCTCACCACGCGCAGGCCCCGGTGGGTCCTGGCGATCGCCCTCCTGGCGGTCATCGGCGCGGTGGTGCTGGGCTCCGGTGTCGCCGACCGCCTCCGGGCGGGCCAGGGCACCGAGGACCCCTCCTCGGAGTCGGCCCTGGCCGCCGAGGTCCTGGAGGACCACTTCCCCGACAGCAGGCCCAACCTGATCCTCCTGGTGACCGCCGAGGACGGGGTGGACGACCGCGCGGCGGCCGCCCGCGGCCTGGGCCTGGCCGAGGGGCTGGCCTACGAGGACGGCGTCGCCGGGGTCACCTCCTACTGGCAGACCGGCTCCGACGAGCTCAAGTCCGACGACGGCACCCGCGCGCTCATCGCCGCGCACGTCTCGGGCGACGAGGCCGAGGCGGGGGAGGCCGTGGCCCGCCTCGCCGACCGCTACGGCGGCGACCACGGGCCCCTGAGCGTCGGCGTCGGCGGACAGACCGCCGTCCTCAACGACATCGAGACCACCATCGCCGAGGACCTGGTCCGCTCGGAGGTGATCGCCCTGCCCCTCACCCTGCTCATCCTGGTATGGGTCTTCGGCAGTGTCGTCTCCGCGTCCCTGCCCCTGCTGGTCGGGGTGGTGTCCATCATCGGCACCAACGCGGTGCTGTGGGCGATCGCCGGGTTCACCGACGTGTCGGTCTTCGCCCAGAACCTCACCATCGCGCTCGGCCTGGGCCTGTCCATCGACTACGCCCTGCTCATGGTCCGCCGCTTCCGGGCCGAACTCGCCGCCGGGTCCGACCCGGCCGGGGCCGCGCTCACCACCGTCCGCACGGCGGGCCGCACCGTCGTCTTCTCCGCCCTCGCCATCTCGGCCGCCTTGGCCGCGATGCTCTTCTTCCCCCTGTACTTCCTGCGCTCCTTCGCCTACTCCGGCGTCGCGGTGGTCCTGCTGGCGGCCCTGACCTCCCTGGTCGTCCTGCCCGCGGTGCTCACCCTGCTGGGCCCGCGCGTCAACGCGCTGGACCCGCGCCGCCTGCTGCGCCGGGGCGCGGCGGACTCCCCGGAGGAGGCCGCCGACCGCCGCTGGGCCCGGCTGACCCGGACCGTGATGGGGCGGGCCCCCGTGTTCGCCCTCGCCGCCCTGGCCCTGCTGATCGCGGTCGGGCTGCCCTTCCTGCGGGTCGAGTTCGGCATGGCCGACGACCGCCAGCTGCCCGCCGGGGTCGAGTCCCGCGAGGTCATGGACACCATCCGGACCGACTTCGGCGCCACCGCCACCGGCGCCCTCGACGTGCTCGTCCACGAGGCCCCGCGGGACACCGACGCCGGCCTGCTGGACGACTACGCCGCGGCGCTTTCGCGCCTGGACCACGTCGGGGAGGTCCGCTCCCCGCTGGGCGTGCACGCCGATGGCGAGCACCTGCGCGAGCGCACCCCCGTGGACGCCCTGCGCGAATCCGAGGACCTCGCCTACATCCAGGTCCTGCCCGAGGACGGGGTCGAGGACATCTCCCTGGAGAGCCAGAACCTCGTCCGCGACATCCGCGCCGTCGACACCCCCCTGGAGGTCTCGGTCACCGGCCAGGCGGCCGCGGTCGTGGACGCCCAGGCGGCCATCGCCGAACGCGTCCCCGCCACCCTGGCGGCGGTCGTGGCCGGGATGCTCCTCCTCGTCTACCTGCTGACCGGCAGCGTCCTGCTGCCCCTGCTGTCGGTGCTGTTCAACGCGCTCAGCCTGACCGCCATGTTCGGGGCCGTCGTCTGGGTCTTCCAGGACGGCAACCTCTCCGGGGCGCTCGGGTTCACCCCCACCGGCTTCATCGACACCGCCCTGCCGGTGCTCATGTTCTGCATCGCCTTCGGGCTGTCCATGGACTACGGGGTCTTCCTGCTGTCACGGATGCGCGAGGAGTACGACCGCACCGGGGACCACCGCGCCGCCGTCGAACTCGGGCTCCGGCGCACCGGCGGCATCATCACCGCCGCGGCCGTGGCCCTGGCGGTCGTCCTCATCGTCATCGGGGCCTCGCGGGTGACCAACACGATGATGCTCGGCTGGGGCGTGGCGCTGGCCGTCATCGCCGACGCCACCGTCGTGCGCTGCCTCCTGGTGCCCTCGGTCCTGCGCCTGACCGGACGCGCCACCTGGTGGGCGCCCGGGCCGCTGCGCCGGTTCCACCGGGCCTTCGACGCGGTCCTGGGGGAGAACGCGGCCGAGCCCGGCCGCGCCCGCGCGGCCACCGCCCCGCAGGGGCCGCCCGCCCCCGCGCCGGCGCCGGCCCCCGCGGTGCCCGAACCCCTACGAGAGAACGCGGAGGCGACCCGTGCCCGGGACTAGGAACACCCTGATCGCCGGCGGCGCCGCCGCCGTGCTGGCCGCCGCCGCGCTGCTCCTGCTCCCCTCCGGCGGGGAGGGGCCCGCCGCCGCGCCCGCGCCCACCCCCCGGGAGCGGGCCGAGGCGACCGCCGCGCGCCTGGCCGCCGCGGACGTCGTCGACGTCCCGGTGAGCTTCACCGTCGTCAACCGCAACGACTCGCGGCTGCCCTGCAACAGCGACGGTGAGGAGTACACCCTGCGGGGCCACCTCACCGGCCCGGCCCGGGCACTGGAGGGCCCGGACCCAGCCGTCACCGTCTACCAGCACGGGCAGGCGGCGGGGGAGTGGTTCTGGCGCCTGGACGAACCCGGGCTCCACCACACCGAGGAGATGGCGCTGCTGGGCGAGGTCTCCCTGACCCTGGACCGCCTGGGCTACGGCGCCGAGCGGCCGGACGGCCTGGGCATGTGCCTGGGCTCGCAGGCGGACATGACCGCGCAGGTCATCGAGCGGGTCCGCGAGGGCGACTACACCGTCGAGGGCGCCGGGGACGGCCCCGCCGACCCTCCCGCCTTCGCGCACGTCACCCTGGCCGGGCACCACAGCGGCGCCCAGATCGCCCAGATCGCCGCCTACTCGTTCGACGGCCCCGCCGCCCCCGACGCCCTGGCCCTGCTGGGCTGGAGCGGCACCGGGGTCACCGACCGCGCCAACGCCCGGTTCTTCGGCGGGCTCGCCTCCTGTATGCAGGGCGGGGTCCCCGCCGACGCCGGCGCGGGACCGCCCGGACCCGGGGCGGCGGACCCGGCCGGCTACACCTACGTCGACGTCGGCCGCACCTCCTATACCCGGGCCAACTTCGCCGACCCCGGCTCCCCGGCCGCCGACCTGGCGGCCGGCCTCCAGGACCGCACGCCCTGCGGCGACCTGGGCACCCAGGTCGAGGCGCTGGCCACCGACACGCGCAACCTGCACCGCATCGGGGTGCCCGTGCTGTTCGCCTTCGCCGACGCCGACACCCGCGTGGCCGACGGCGCGGACCACGCCGCGCTCTTCACCGGGGCCCCCGACACCCGGACCGTCACCGTGCCCGACGCGGGACACTACCTCGTCCTCGAACCCGGGGCGGCCGACCTGCGCGCGGCCCTGGCCGACTGGCTGGAGGAACAGCGGTGAAACCCACCCGAGCACCCGTGCCCCGCGCCCCGCGCCGCCGCCTGCGCGCCGCGGCCCTGGCGGCCGCCCTGCTGCTCACCGCGGCGACCGCCACGGGAGCCGCCTCGGCCGCCCCGGCCCCCGCGGAGCCCCCGGCCCCCGCCGCCCCGGCGGACCGGGGAGCACCGGACCGGGGAGCGCCGGCCCGGCCCCCGTCCGGAGTCGTGGACCTGGCCGTCGAGTTCACCGTCGACAACGTCAACCGCACCCGGGGCCGCTGCTCGGCCGACGGCGAGGAGTACACGGTCCGCGGGCACCTGACCGCGCCCGAGGAGGTCCTGGCCGCCGACGCCCCCGCCGTCGCGCTGCTCGTCCACGGCACCAACACGGGCGAGTGGATCTGGCGCCTGGACGTCGAGGGCCGCAACTACGTCCACGAACTCGCCGCGCGCGGGCACGCCTCGGTCACCATCGACCGGCTCGGCTACGGCTCCAGCGACATCCCCGAGGGGTTCGCCAGCTGTAGCGGGGCCCACGCCGACATCGCCCACCAGGTGGTCGAGCGGCTGCGCGCGGGCGACTACACGGTGGAGGGCGGGGACCCGCCGTCCTTCGACACCGTCGTCCTGGGCGGCCACTCCAGCGGCGCCCTGGTCGCCGAGAGCGTGGCCGCCTCCTTCGGCGGCGTGGACGGCCTGCTCCTCACCGGCTGGGCGGCGGTCGGCATCACCGACGACACCAACCGCCGGTTCCTCACCGCCTACCGCACCTGCCTGGAGGGGGGAGAGGAGCACGAGGCCCCGGGCGACCCCCGCGGCTACGTGCACTTCGACCCCACCCTGGAGGACTTCACCGAGGGCGGGCTCGGGCCGCACGCCGACCCCGCCGTCGTCGCCGAGGTCGAGGGGCTGTGGGGCCGCAACCCCTGCGGGGTCATGGTCTCCGAGCCCATGGCGATCCTCTACGACCTCGACCTGGTCGGGGAGATCGACGTCCCCGTCCACCTGGTCTTCGGAGCCCACGACGTGCTGCGCCAGGGGGTCGAGGGCTACCCCGGCCTGTTCACCTCCAGCCCCGAGGTCACCGAGACCACGCTCACCGACGCCGGGCACTTCGTCACCGTCGACGCCGGCGCGGAACTCCTGTACGACACGGCGGCCGGGTGGATGGACCGGCACGCCCCCACGTCCTGACCCTGGAAGGCGAGAAGCACCATGGCAACCTCATCGACCACCGCGTCACCCCCGGGCGCCGGGAGCCCCGGCGGCCCGCCCGGGCGCCCGCCCCTGCTGGCCCGCCTGGGCGGGGCCCTGGCCCGTCGCCCGGGGCGGTTCCTCGTCCTGGCGATCGTCCTGGCGCTGCTCGGGGTGTTCCTGGCCGCGGGCACCATGGACCGGCTGCTGCTCAGCCGCTTCGAGAGCCCGGGCTCGGAGTCCGCGCTGGTGGAACAGCGGCTGGAGGAGGGCTTCGGCACCGGCAAGCACCACTTCCTGCTCCTGGTGACGGCGCAGGGCGGCGACGTGGAC
This sequence comes from Nocardiopsis flavescens, assembly GCF_900141985.1. Taxonomy (GTDB): domain Bacteria; phylum Actinomycetota; class Actinomycetes; order Streptosporangiales; family Streptosporangiaceae; genus Nocardiopsis; species Nocardiopsis flavescens. Next base: position 118,572 of record NZ_FQZK01000013.1, read on the forward strand.
GACCCGGCGGTGGTCGAGGCCGCGACCGCCCTGGAGACGGAGCTGGCCTCCCGGGAGGGCGTCGCCGAGACGGCCTCCTACTGGGGCCGGGCCGACTCCCCGGCGATGCGCTCCGAGGACGGCTCCCAGGCGCTCATCACCGTGCGCATGGAGGGGACCGTCACCGAGGCGCGCACCGCCCTGGGCGAGATCTCGCCGGACTTCACCCGCGAGGACGACACCCTGCGGGTGGAGGTCGGCGGAGGCGACGAGATCTTCCGCCAGGCCGCCCAGCAGGCCCAGGCCGACTTCCTGCTGGCCGAGGCGATCATCTTCCCGCTGGTGTTCGTGCTGCTGTTCCTCCTGTACCGCCGGTTCTCGGTCGCGGCGCTCACCCTGGGCATGGGCCTGTTCTCGGTGATCACGACCCTGGCCCTGCTGCGCGGGGTCACCTACGTGACCGACGTGTCCACGTTCGCCGCCAACCTCACCCTGGTCATGGGCGTGGGCCTGGGCGTCGACTACAGCCTGTTCGTCATCAACCGGTTCCGGGAGGAGCTGGCCCGCGGCCGGGATGTCCCCGACGCGGTCGCGGCCGCGGTGGCCAGGGCCGGGCGCACCGTCGCGTTCAGCGGCCTGACCGTGGCCGTCGCGCTGTCCTGCCTGATGCTCTTTCCGTTCCCGTTCCTACAGTCCTTCGCCTACGCCGGCATGGGCACGGTGCTGACCTCGGTGTTCGCCTCCCTGGTCATCCTGCCCGCCGCGCTGGCCAAGGTGGGGCACCGGGTCCGCCCCAAGCGCGAGCCCGATCCCGACCGCGGCTGGTGGCACGACACCGCCCTGCGGATGATGCGCCGCCCCGTGCTGTGGGGGCTGCCCGCGCTGGCCGTCGTCCTGGTGCTGGCCGCCCCGGCGGCGGGGCTGGACTTCGGCCTGCCCGACGCCCGCGTGCTGCCCCAGGGCAACTCCAGCCGCGACGTGCAGGACCAGATCGAGACCGGGTTCGCCCAGGAGGAGATGGACGCCGTCCAGGTGGTCGTCGACGTGCCGGGCACCGGGGCCGGGTCCGGTGCCGTGAGCGACTACGCCGCCGAGCTGTCCCGGGTGGAGGGCGTCTACCAGGTGGACGCGCTCACCGGCCGCTTCGTCGACGGCGAGCCGGTGGCCGGGCCGGAGCCGGGGGCGCAGGACAGGTTCGGGTCGGCGGAGGCCACGTGGTTCTCCGCGGTGCCCGAGGCCGGGGCGCTGGACGACGTGGAGGAGCTGATCGAGCGGATCCGGGACGTGCCGGCCCCGGCCGAAGCGGAGATCGGCGGCTACCCGGCCGACCTCACCGACTTCCGCGAGGCCCTGCTGGGGCAGGTGCCCCTGGTGTTCGGGCTGATCCTGGCCATCACGTTCGTCCTGCTGTTCTTCATGACCGGGAGCCTGCTGCTGCCCGCCAAGGCGATCCTGCTCAACGTGCTGAGCCTCGCGGTGATGTTCGGCGTCCTGGTGTGGATCTTCCAGGAGGGCAACCTGTCCGGCCCGCTCGGCTTCACCGCCAACGGGACCCTGGAGACGACCTTCCCGATCCTGATGTTCTGCATCGCGTTCGGGCTCTCCATGGACTACGAGGTCTTCATGATGTCCCGGATCAAGGAGGAGTACGACCTGACCGGGGACAACACCCGGGCGGTCGCGGCCGGGCTCCAGCGGAGCGGGCCGCTGGTGACGGCGGCGGCGGTCATCCTGGCCGCCTCGTTCGCCACCTACGCGGTCTCCGACGTGCTCTACCTCAAGATGCTGGCGATCGGGATGGCCGTGGTGATCCTCGTGGACGCCACGCTCATCCGCGGGGTGCTGGTCCCGGTGTTCATGCGCCTGGCGGGCGACGCCAACTGGTGGGCGCCCGCCCCGCTCAAGCGCCTGCACGCCCGGTTCGGCATCGCGGACTAGGACCCGCCGCGGCCGGGGCGGACGGCCCGCCGCCGGGGGCCGTCCGTCCCGGCCCCCGGCGGGCCCCGGGTCACTCGTGCTTGGTGACCCGGGGGTGGGCGTCCAGCAGTCGCCCGGACAGCTCGTGCAGGACCTCGCGCTCGCCCCCCGACAGGGGCGCGAAGAACTGCTCCTCGGCCGAGGTCACCGCGTCACGCGCCTTCTGGAGCAGCAGCGCGGCATCGGGGGTGGGCGTCACGATGTAGCGCCTGCGGTCCCTCGGGTTGCGCTTGCGCTCGGCCAGCCCGCGGGACTCCAGCTCGTCGACCAGGCCGACCATCACGTTGGGGTCGACCCCCAGGGCGCGGCTCAGCTCCTTCTGGGAGGGGTCGGGCATGGCCTCCGCCGCGGCCAGCACGTGGAACTGGCGGGAGCTGATCTCCTGCGGGCCGAAGATCTCCGCCGTGACCGCCTGTACCAGTTCGCCCAGCTTGATCAGCCGGAACCCGGTGGTGTGCCACAGGGGCGTCTCCCAGCCCGACGCGTTCTCCATTCCGGACCGCCTTCGAAATTCATCAGCAGAAAATATTATCTACTCGAATGATAGTTGGGATGTGACACCATGGCGGACACGGAAACGCCACGACCGCCCGCGCGCGACCGCTCCCTGGTGACCGGGGCGACCGGCCTGCTCGGCGGCAACCTCGTCCGGCTCCTCCTCTCCCTGGACCAGGAGGTCGTCGCCCTGGTCAGGGACCTCGAACGGGCCCGGCGCCTGCTGCCCGAGGACCCCCGCCTGCACCTGGTCCCCGGGGACGTCACCGACCCCTCCACCTACCGGGCGCACATGACCGGGGTGGACGAGGTCTTCCACACCGCCGCGTACTTCCGCGAATACTTCCAGGACCCCTCCCGCACCGGCCCCCTGGAGCGGATCAACGTCCAGGGGACCGAGCAGGTCCTCACGGCCGCCGCCGCCTCGGGCGTCCCCGTCTTCCTGCACACCGGGTCCATCAACACCCTGGCCCTGCGCGGCCCCGAGAGCCCCGCCGACGAGTCCACCCCGCCCCCGGAGAAGTACGCGCGGCCCGAGGTGTCGGACACCTACCCCACCAGCAAGGTCCGGGCGGACCGGGCGGTCGCGGCGATGGTCCGCTCCGGCCGGGCCGGCCGCACCCGGGTGGCCACCGTCCTGCCCGGCTGGATGTGGGGCCCCGGCGACGCCGGTCCCACCTCCGCGGGCCGCCTCTTCCTCGACGTTGCCCGGGGCTCGGTCCGGGCCGTCCCCCGCCTGTCCAACTACGTGGTCGACGCCCGCGACGTGGCCTTCGCCTGTGTCGCCGCGGCCCGTACCGGGACGGCCGACCGCTACGTGGTGGCCGGGGAGAAGCGCTCGCTCCCCGCGCTGACCGACAGCGTCGCCGCGGAGTCGGGCGTGCGCGCGCCCCGGGCGGTCCCCGCCCGCCTGGCCACCGCTGCCGCCGCCCTCATGGAGCTGAGCGCCGGACTGCGCGGCGGGGAGCCCACCGCCACCCGCGAGGGCGTCCGGGTCCTGCGCGAGGGGGACACCCGCAACATCAGCTCCGACCTGGCGCGGAGCGAACTCGGTGTGCGGTTCCGCCCCGCCGCCGAAACGATCACCGCCATGGGCGCCTGGTACCGGACCCACGGCATGCTGCCCGCCGGTCCCGCGCGCGCCGGGGCGCCGCGCTGACCCCGCACGCGCGGCGGGCCCGGCCCCCGTGGGGACCGGGCCCGCCCGCCGCCCGCGCGGATACGGGCGGCCGGGCTCAGAGGGCCTTGGGGTCGCCCTCGTGGAACCGCTTGCCGTTGACGGCCTCGGACACCCCGGCCTCGTCCAGGTAGGGGGTGATGCCGCCGGTGTGGAACGGCCAGCCCGCCCCCGTGATCAGGCACAGGTCGATGTCGGCGGCCTCGGCCACGACGCCCTCGTCCAGCATGATCCCGATCTCCCGGGCCAGCGCGCGCAGCGCGCGGTCCAGGATCTCCGGCTCGGCGGAGGGGGAGTCGCCCCCCGAGAGCAGCTTCCTGACCTCGGGGTCGATGCTGAGGTCGGGGGCGAAGATCGCGGTCCTGCCCTCCTTGACGACCTCGCGCAGCTCCGGGGAGACCGCGAAGCGGTCCGGGAAGGCCTCGTGCAGGGTCTCCGACACGTGCAGCGCCACGGCCGGGCCGACCAGCTGCAGCAGCATCAGCGGCGACATCGGCAGGCCCAGCGGCGCCACCGCGCGGTCGGCCGCCTCGGGCTCGGTGCCCTCGGACACCGCTCCCAGGACCTCGCCCATGAACAGGGTGAGCAGGCGGTTGACCACGAACGCCGGGGCGTCCTTGCACAGGACCGCGGTCTTCTTCAGCTTCTTGGCGGTGGCGAACGCCGTGGCCAGGGCCGCGTCATCGGTCTTCTCGCCGCGGACGACCTCCAGCAGCGGCAGCACGGCGACGGGGTTGAAGAAGTGGAAGCCGACGACCCGCTCGGGGTGCTCCAGCTTCGAGGCCATCTCGGTGATGGACAGCGAGGAGGTGTTGGTGGCGAGCACGGCCTCGGGGGAGACCACGGCCTCCACCTCGGCGAACACCTGCTGCTTGACCTCCATCTTCTCGAACACGGCCTCGATGACGAAGTCGGCGTCCGCGAAGGCGTCCTTGGTCAGCGAACCCGTGACCAGGGCCTTGAGGTGGTTGGCCTTGTCCTGGTTGACGCGCCCCTTGGCCAGGAGCCTGTCGACCTCGCCGTGGACGTAGGCGACGCCCTTGTCCAGGCGCTCCCGGTCCAGGTCGGTCATGACCACCGGCACGTCCAGGCGGCGGGCGAACAGCAGCGCCAGCTGGCCGGCCATCAGGCCGGCGCCGACGACGCCGACCTTGGTGACCTTGCGGGCCAGCGACTTGTCCGGGGCGCCCGCGGGCCGCTTGGCGCGCTTCTGCACGAGGTCGAAGGCGTACAGGCCGGCCTTGAGCTCGGGGCTCAGGATGAGGTCGGCCAGCGCCTCGTCCTCGGCGGCGAAGCCCTCGTCGCGGGTGCGGTTCCGGGCCTCGGCGACCAGCTCGACGGCGCGGGCCGGGGCCGGGGCGGCGCCGTGCAGCTTGCCCTCGACCACGAACCGGGCCATGCCGACCGCGTTGTCCCAGGCCTCTCCCCTGTCGACCTCGGGGCGCTCGACGGTGACCTCGCCCTTGACGACCCCGGCCGCCCAGCGCAGGGACTCCTCGACGAAGTCCGCCGGCTCGAAGAGGGCGTCGGCGATGCCCAGCTCGAACGCCTGCGCGCCCTTGAGCATCTTGTTCTGGGCCAGCGGGTTGTCGATGATGACCTTGAGGGCCTTCTCCGCGCCGATCAGGTTCGGCAGCAGGTAGGTGCCGCCCCAGCCGGGCACCAGGCCCAGGAAGGTCTCGGGCAGGGCGACCGCCGGGACGCCCGAGGAGATGGTGCGGTAGGTGCAGTGCAGGCCCACCTCGACACCGCCGCCCATGGCCGCGCCGTTGATCAGCGCGAAGGTCGGGACGTCCAGTTCGCCGAGCTTGCGGAACACGTCGTGGCCCAGCCGGCCGATCGCCAGGGCCTGCTCGCGGTTCCGGATCGCGGGCACGCCGCTGAGGTCGGCGCCGACGGCGAAGATGAACGGCTTGCCGGTGACGGCCACCGCCACGATGTCCTTGCGGGCGCGGGCGGCCTCGATCGCGGTGTCCAGGCTCAGCAGGCCGCCGGGGCCGAAGGTGTTGGGCCGGGTGTGGTCGTGGCCGTTGTCCAGGGTGATCAGGACGGCGGTCCCGGCGCCGTAGGGGAGCTCGATGTCGCGGGAGATCGCCCTGGTGACGACCTCGTCCTTGAAAAGCTCCCTGGCCTCGTCGAGCGCGCTGCTCACTTGCCCCCCTCGTGGTTCGTGTTCTCCCAGAGCACGGTGCCGCCCATGCCCATGCCGACGCACATGGTGGTGATGCCGTAGCGGACGTCGGGGCGCTCGGCGAACTGGCGGGCGAGCTGCATCATCAGCCGCACGCCGGAGGAGGCCAGCGGGTGGCCCAGCGCGATCGCGCCGCCCCACGGGTTGACGCGGGCGTCGTCGTCGGCGATGCCGAAGTGCTCCAGGAAGGCGAGCACCTGGACGGCGAAGGCCTCGTTGATCTCGATGAGGCCGACCTCGTCCATCGAGATGCCCTGGCGGGCCAGCAGCTTCTCGGTGGCCGGGACCGGGCCGACGCCCATGACCTCGGGCTCGACGCCGGCGAAGGAGAAGTCGACCAGGCGCATCGGGGCGCTCAGTCCCAGCTCCCGGGCGACCTCCTCGGCGGCCAGGATGGCGCCGGTGGCCCCGTCGTTGAGGCCCGCCGCGTTGCCGGGGGTCACGTTGCCGTGCGCGCGGAAGGGGGTCTTGAGGCCGGCCAGGGACTCCATGGTGGTGCCCGGGCGCGGCGGCTCGTCCTTGGTGGCCAGGCCGTAGCCCTGCTCCAGGGAGCGGACGACGACCTCGACCAGGTCGGGCTGGATCCTGCCGTCGGCGTAGGCCTTGGCGACCTTCTCCTGGCTGCGCACCGCGTAGGCGTCGGCGCGCTCCTTGGTGATGGAGGGGTACCGGTCGTGCAGGTTCTCGGCGGTGTTGCCCATGACCAGCGCGGCCGGGTCGACCAGCTTCTCGGAGAGGAAGCGCGGGTTGGGGTCGACGCCCTCGCCCATGGGGTGGCGCCCCATGTGCTCGACGCCGCCCGCGATGACCACGTCGTAGGCGCCGAAGGCGATGCCCGCGCCGGAGGTGGTGACGGCGGTGAGGGCGCCGGCGCACATGCGGTCGATGGCGTAGCCGGGGACGCTGCGCGGCAGCCCGGCCAGGATCGCGGCGGTACGCCCGATGGTCAGGCCCTGGTCGCCGATCTGGGTGGTGGCGGCGATGGCCACCTCGTCGATGCGCTCCGGGGGCAGGCCCGGGTTGCGGCGCATCAGTTCGCGAATGACGCGGACGATCATGTCGTCGGCACGCGTCTCGGCGTAGAGGCCCTTGCCTGACTTGCCGAACGGGGTGCGGACCCCGTCGACGAATACGACATCGCGGGCGGTTCGCGGCACGATGGCCCCTCCTTCTCCAAGGTGTGGGTGGACTTTCACCGTCATGCTACTCGCCAGTAACAAAATGCGCGAGTGGCGGGTCCCCGGTGTTCGCCCGGCACCTCCGCACCGACGATGGAAGGTCCCGGTCTCTGACTTTCGACCGATGCGCACGCGCGCGTGAACCGGTTGACTGGTACGGCCCGCGATGCCCCGGCGTGCCTACTTTCGCACGGATCCGCGGCTGCGGCGGGAAACCCACACGGACGGGGAGAAGACCTTTGGCGGACCACCGCGACCACCGGCGGATGCTGCGCTCGGCACCGCGCGCACCCCTGCGCCGGCTCCTGTCCTACACCCGGCCCCACCTGCGGATCCTGCTCGTGGGCGGAGGACTGACCCTCCTGGGCGGCGCCGTCGGCCTGGCGCAGCCGCTGGTGGCCAAGTACGTCATCGACGCCCTGGGCGCGGGCGACCCGCTGCTGGCGCCGGTGCTGCTGCTGGCCGCGGCGGTCGCGGGCGGCGCCGTGATCGGCGCGGTGGGCTCCTTCCTGCTGGAGCGCATCGGCCAGGGGATCGTGCTCGACGTGCGGCGCGGCCTGGTGGGCACCCTGGTCCGGCTGCGGGTGTCCGAGGTCGACCGGCTCACCCCCGGCGACCTGGTGGCCCGGCTGACCGCCGACACCACCCTGCTGCGCACCGTCACCACCAGCGGCGTCACCGACCTGGTCACCGGGGCGGTGCTGCTGGCCGGCGGGATCGTCGTCATGGCGGTGCTCGACCTCGCCCTGTTCCTGGTCACCCTGGGCATGCTCCTCGTGGTCGGGGTGCTCATGGGCGCGGTCCTGCCCCGCATCGGCCGGGCCACCCGGGAGGCGCAGGCCGCCCTGGGCACGATGGGCGGCCGCCTGGAGCGGGTCTTCGGGGCCTTCCGCACCGTCAAGGCGTCCTCCGCCGAGGACACCGAGCTGGCCCGCTTGGACGAGGCCGCGGTGGAGTCCTGGCGCAAGGGGGTGGCGGTCGCCGGCTGGAGCGCGGTGTCGGGTACCTTCACCGGGCTGGTCGTCAACTGCGCCTTCCTGGTGGTGCTCGCGCTGGGCGGCGGCCGGGTGGCGGCGGGGGACATGGAGATCTCCACCCTCATCGCGTTCCTGCTGCTGCTCTTCTACCTCATGCAGCCGATCGGGATGCTGGTCGCCTCGCTCACCGACCTCCAGACCGGGCTGGCCGCGGTCCGGCGCATCGACGAGGTCGCCGAACTCGACCGGGAGGAGGCCGGACCGGCCGTGCCGCGGGAGGCCGGGGAGCCCGCGTCCGTGGTGTTCGAGGACGTGACCTTCGGCTACCGGCCCGACCTCCCCCCGGTGCACCGCGGGGTCTCCTTCACCGCTTCCGGGGCCGGGCTCACCGCGCTGGTCGGCCCCTCCGGGGCGGGCAAGACCACCGTCTTCTCCCTCATCGAGCGGTTCTACGACGCCACCTCGGGGCGCGTCCTGCTGGACGGGACCGACGTCCGCGACAGGCCGCTGCGGGAGCTGCGCGCCGGGATCGGGTACGTGGAGCAGGACGCGCCGGTGCTGGAGGGCACCCTGCGGGAGAACCTGGCCCTGGCCGCGCCCGGCGCCACCGGCGCCGACCTGGACCGGGTGGTCGCGCTGGCCCGCCTCACCGACCTGGTCTCCCGGCTGCCCGGCGGCCTCGACGGGGTCATCGGCCACCGCGGGACGACGCTCTCCGGGGGAGAGCGCCAGAGGGTGGCGATCGCCCGCGCCCTGCTGCGCCGGCCCCGGCTGCTGCTCATGGACGAGGCCACCTCGCAGCTCGACGCCGCCAACGAGGGGGCGCTCAAGGAGGTGATGACGGAGGCCGCCCGCACGACCAACGTCATCGTGGTCGCCCACCGGCTCTCCACCGTGACCGGGGCCGACCGCATCGTCGTGATGGACGCCGGACGGGTCCGGGCGGTGGGGACCCACGCCGAGCTCCTGGAGGCCGACGGCCTCTACCGCGACCTCGCCGCCGGACAGCTGCTGGCCCCCGCCCCCGGGCGGTGACCCGGGAGCGGGGGCCGCGGGGCCGGGCTCAGAACAGGGCGTCGGCCTCGCGGTGGCGGCCCGCCGCGCTGTAGGCGCCCGCCAGGTCGCGGCGCAGCCGCAGCGTCAGCCGGCGCACCTCCGGGTCGCCGGAGGAGTTGAGCGCCACCCGGTAGGCGTCGCGCAGGGTCTCCACCGCCTCGTCGGTACGCCCGGCCTGGGTGTAGGCGCGGCCCAGCCGGTGGTGAACGGTGAGCGTGTCCAGGTGGCCCTTGCCCAGCCGGCGGCGCCGTCCGGCCAGCACCATGCGCAGCTGGCGGACGGCCTCGTCGTGGCGGCCCGCCATGTTCTGCGCCGCGCTCATCCCCAGCCGCAGGTCCTCGATGCGCTCGGCGTCCTTGACGTCCGTCAGCGCCCGCTCGTAGTGCGCCATGGCGGCGTCCAGCCGCCCGATGCGCCGGTAGCACACGGCCAGCCGGGTGCGGGCCTCCACGGTGTCCTCGTCACTGGGCCCGAAGGCGCTCTCGCGGTCCCGCAGCAGCTCCTCCCACTGGGCGGCGGCGTCGGCGGGCCGCCCCGCGTCCTCGAAGGCCCAGGCGAGGTTCTCCCGGATGATCTCGGTGCGCGGGTGCTCGGTGCCGAAGACCGCCACGGCCTCGGCCAGCGCCAGCTCGAACTGCTGCACCGCGGCCTGGCGGCGGCCCATCTGCGCGTACTTGGTCGCCAGGTTGTTGCGGGCGGTGATGGTGTCGGGGTGCTCGGTGCCCAGGCGCTCGACCAGCGAGCGCAGGGTGCGCTCCAGCGAGGCCGCGCGCATCCCGGCGGTGGGCGCGGGCTGCTCCTGGGCGGCGCGCCCGGCGAGCGGTGCGGCCGCCGCGGGAACGGTCTCGGCCATCACGGCCGCGGGCGCGGTGATCCGGGAGGGGAGCGTGTCGGAGGGTTCTTCGACGCGGACCTCCGCCCGGGTCGGGGGACCTTCCTGAACGGGCACGTCCTCACCGACGGAGCGCGCCCGACCGGCGCGCGTACGTCCGGACCCACCGAGCAGCGAACGCCAGAACGACAGCGGACTCACCTCTTTTCCCTGACCGCATCCTCTGGAAGCACACACCGGGCCGGACCGCCGGTGCTCTCAGCGCGATGTGCACTGACACCGTCGCAACGTTCCCTCTTCACCGTCAAGAGGTCACGATGCCTTGAAATTCCAAGGCACAGTTCCATAACTTAAACGGACAGCGGGTGATGGAACAGGCGGACCGGGCCCCTGATGTGCAGTGACTTCGGACACATTGAGGTTGGGGACGTTAGAGGTGGGTAAAGGTTTACCCTTCTTCGGCGTTTTTGAGGGCTGTGGCAAGGGATTCGGCGGTCAGTCCGATCTGCCACTCCCGTGCTCCGCGCTCGCGCAGGAACGCCCCGACGGAGTCGGGGTCCACCGCCTGCGGCGGCGCCCAGGCCAGCCGCCGGACGGTGTCGGGCAGCAGCAGGTTCTCGGTCGGCATCACCACGTCCTCGGCGATGCCCGTCACCGTCGCCCGCGCCGCCTCCAGCCGCCGCGCGGCCTCGGGGGCCCGGTCGGACCACCGGTTGACCGGCGGCGGGCCGTCGCCCTGCGCGTTGGGCCGGGGCAGCTCGGCCTGCGCCATCTCCCTGGCCCGGTCCAGCGCCTTCATCCAGACTCCGGGGTAGCGGCGCGCCAGCTTGATCCCGAACTGGCGGATGCGGTTCAGCTCCGCCGGGTTCTTGGGCATGGTGGCCGCGGCCTCCACGATCGCCGCGTCCGGCAGCACCCTGCCGGGGGAGATGTCGCGCTCCTGCGCGATCCGGTCGCGCTCGTACCAGAGCTCGCGCACGGCGGCCAGGGACCGCTGGTTGCGCACCCGGTGGATGCCCGAGGTCCGGCGCCAGGGGTCGGGCCGGGGCTCCTTGGGCGGGGCGGCCAGCACGGAGGCGAACTCCTCGCGGGCCCACTCCAGCTTTCCGGCCTCCTCCAGCTCCGTCTCCAGCGCGTCGCGGAGCTCGATGAGGATCTCCACGTCCAGCGCCGCGTACCGCAGCCAGTCCTCCGGCAGCGGGCGCTGCGACCAGTCGACCGCGGAGTGCTCCTTGGCCAGGCGCACGTGGAGCATCCGCTCCACCATGAACCCCAGCCCCACCCGCTGGTACCCGAGCAGGCGCCCGGCCAGCTCGGTGTCGAACAGCCGCCGCGGGCGCAGGTTGAGCTCGCCCAGGCACGGCAGGTCCTGGTGCGCGGCGTGCAGCACCACCTCGGAGTCCCCGACGACCTCGTCCAGGGCGCTCAGGTCGGGGCAGCCGACCGGGTCGATCAGGGCCGACCCCGAGCCCTCCCTGCGCAGCTGGACCAGGTAGGCGCGCTGGCCGTACCGGTAGCCCGACGCGCGCTCGGCGTCGACCGCGACGGGTCCGCTGCCTGCGGCGACGGCGGCGACCACTCCGGCGAGGGCGTCGGCGTCGGAGGTGACCTCCGGAAGGCCTTCGCGCGGTTCCCGCAGCAGCGGCGCCGCCTCGGCGTCGTCGTCACCTGGTTCGCGGGGTTCTGTCTTCGAGTTCAACGCGTTCGCCACACCACTACGGTATGCGCTGCGGACACCTTGCGCGGATCCGGACCCGGCCCCCGCGGTGTCCGCCGGCCCCGCGGGCGGGGGACCTCAGGGCCGGGAGCGCTGCCGCGCTATGTCCGCGACGTCCGCCGGGGGCAGCCCGGCGGCCGACGCCAGCAGGGTCTGCCAGGCCGCCGTGTGCGCGGACAGGTCGTCCTCCTCAGGCGTCCAGGAGGCGCGCATCTCCACCTCCGTGGTGGACCCCTCACCGGACTTGGTCCCGAACCCCTCGGTCGTGGCACGGGTGACCGTGCCGCTCAGCGTGTGGTGGGAGGCCCCGCACGCGTCCAGGGCGTCGGTCAGCCAGCTCCAGGCGACCGGCCCCAGCAGGGGGTCGGTGGCGATGTCCGACTCCAGTTCGGAGTTGACCTGGCAGACGACCCGGAAGGGGCCGGGCCACTCCCGGGTCCCCTCGGGGTCGTACAGGACGATCAGCCGCCCCCAGGCGACCTCCTCGCCGTGCACGGCTACCTCCGCCGACACCGCGGCGGTGTGGGGGGCCAGGCGACCCGGGGCGGGGATCTCCCGTACGGTGATCTCGGACCTGAGCGAGGGGCCGGCGAGGGCCTCGACCGCTCGCCGGAACGTCTCGCCGGCGTCCGCGGCGCTACCGACATCGGGCATGGTGGAAACGTCAGCCTTCATTGAGTGTGATCGCGTGCTGGCGGGGTGTCGCTCCGCTGGGGGCGGCTCCCCCCGTCGCAGGAGGGTGGGCACGCCAACGACCGTGGCACGAGTCGCCGCCCCGAAGGCGTAGATCCCCCGGCGTGTCGGGGTTTTGTGATGATCTTGGGACCGCTCCGCCACCGTACGGCGCCTTACGGAGGGTTCCGGCGCTTCCGCCGCCCGCGAGGGGCGGGCGTGGCACCGCGTCACCGTTCGGGGCGATCCGCGTGAGAGCACCGGCCGGGGCATGGCACGATCGAGGGGTGACGCTGCAAGATTCTCCTTTCCTTCGCGCCTGCCGGCGCCTGCCCGTGGACCACACCCCGGTGTGGTTCATGCGCCAGGCCGGGCGCTCCCTGCCCGAGTACCGACGGGTCCGCGCCGACGTGCCGATGCTGGAGGCCTGCGCCCGTCCCGACATGATCACCGAGATCACGATGCAGCCGGTCCGCCGGTACGACGTCGACGCCGCGATCTTCTTCAGCGACATCGTCGTCCCGCTCAAGGCGATCGGCATCGACCTCGACATCAAGCCCGGGGTGGGGCCGGTGGTGGCCGACCCCATCCGCGACGCCGACGGCGTCAAGAGGCTGCGCGACATCGAGCCCGGCGACCTGGCGTACGTGACCGAGGCCGTGGGCATGCTCACCGGCGAGCTCGGCGACAAGCCGCTCATCGGCTTCGCGGGGGCCCCGTTCACGCTGGCCTCGTACCTCATCGAGGGCGGGCCGTCCAAGAACCACGAGCACACCAAGGCGCTCATGTACGGCGAGCCGGAGCTGTGGGACGAGCTCATGCGCCGCCTGTCCGCCATCACGCTCGGCTTCCTGCGCACCCAGATCGACGCGGGCGCCAGCGCGGTCCAGCTGTTCGACTCCTGGGTGGGCGCGCTGAGCGCCGAGGACTACCGCGCCTCCGTACTGCCCTACACGTCGTGGATCTTCGGCCAGCTCAGCGAGTACGACGTGCCGCGCATCCACTTCGGCGTGGCCACCGGCGAGCTGTTGGGCCTGCTCAGCGAGGCCGGGGCCGACGTCGTGGGCGTCGACTGGCGCGTCCCGCTGGACAAGGCCGTGCAGCGGGTCCAGCCGGGCACCGCGCTCCAGGGCAACCTGGACCCGGCGACCCTGTTCGCCCCGTGGGAGGTCGTCGCCGAGCGCACCCGCGACATCCTGTCCCGCGGCCGTACCGCCGACGGGCACATCTTCAACCTCGGCCACGGCGTGCTCCCGGACACCGATCCGGACATGCTCCAGCGCCTGACCGAGTTCGTCCACGAGGAGACCTCGGCCTGAGCCGGCCCTCCGCACGCCGACGGCGCCCGCCCCGCACGGGGACGGGCGCCGTCGGCGCTCCGCGGGGACCGGGGGCTACCGGTCCCCGGCGCCGTCCCCGGGCGCGTCCTGCGGGCCGTGGGCCGCGTGGCCTCCGCCGGTGTCCCCGGTCCGGGGGCCGTCGGCGGTGTCCCGTGTCCCGGTGCCCTCGGGCGTGTCCCGCGCGTCGCGGTCCGCGGGGCTCCCGCCGGCCGGGGGCTCCTGCCCGGCCCCGGCACCGGCCGCCGCGGGCCCGCCCGGGGCCCCGGCGCGCGCCGGCACCCGGGAGGCGGTCCCCGGCGCCGTGCGGCGCCGGCGCAGCCACCACACCAGGACCGCGGCCGGCACCGCCAGCACGGCCAGGAACGGCAGCAGCCAGCCCACCGCGACGGCGATCCCGCCGAACACCGTCAGCAGCGACCGCCAGCCGCGCTCCAGCCCGCCCAGGAAGCCGAGGCCGTCCTCCGCGGGCTCCTCGACGTAGGTCCGGGGCGGCAGCAGCGTGAGGTTCACCGTCGAGAGCGCCGTCCGGTCCTCCAGGGTCTCCAGGCGCGCCTGGAACGCCTCCAGCTCGGCCTGGCGGTCCTGGATCTCCCGCTCGACCCGCAGCAGCTCGTCGACGTTCTCGGCCTCCTCCAGGTACCCGCGCAGGGTGTCCAGGGCGGTCTCCGCCGACTCGATGCGGCTCTCGGTGTCGGCCACCTCCCCGGTGACGTCCTCCACCGACCGGTCGAGGTCGGAGCGGTCGCCCAGGGCGGCCAGTTCCTCCAGGGCCTCCTCGTAGTCCTGCGCGGGGATGCGCAGTGTGAGGTACGCCTGGGGCGACCCGCCGGAGGGCGTGGACAGCGACTCGGACGCGACGTGGCCCCCGGAGCCGGCGGCCAGCTCCTTGGCGGCCAGCGCCGCCGCGGCCACGTCCTCCACCCGCACGGTGAGGTCGGCGGTGTGCACGATCCGGCGGTCGGACACCTCCACGTCGGCGTCCACCCCCGAGGTCCCGCCGCCCTCGACGGGGGCGCCGTCCCCGGCCGCGCCCTCGGAGTACTCCTCCCGGGCCGCCGACTCGGGCGCGGGCGCGCCGGCGGCCCCGGAGTCCTGGGAGTTCATGGGCGCGGCACAGGAGGTCGCCAGGAGGGCGGCCAAGCCCGCGGAGAGCACGATTCCGACGGCACGCGGCGCCGGAGATGAAACCGAAGTAGCCATGGCCCTTGGACGTGGTGCCCGTCACCCCCGGTTTCGGCCCGTGGGTAACGAGCGGACAACGGTCCGAATCGGGCGCAAAGACCCTGCCGACACGGGACGTTCCCGGGGGCGCACACGCCCCGCGTCGACGATCCTGGAGGGGGAGGGCCACGGTGCGCCGGACGCGAGGGGGACGGCGGGACGCTGTGACCCACGGCATCTGGGAAGCTGGGAGCATGCCTGAAGCACCGCACGTCGTCGTGGTCGGGGGCGGGATCTCCGGACTCGCCGCGGCGCACCGCCTCACCGGGCTCGGGGCCTCCGTGACCGTGGTCGAGGCCGCCGACGAGCCCGGCGGCAAGCTGCGGGCCTCGCCCGTGGCGGGCGTGTCCGTCGACGCCGGGGCCGAGTCCGTGCTGGCGCGCCGCCCCGAGGCGCTCGCCCTCATCGAGGAGCTGGGCCTGGGCGACCGAATCGTGCACCCGGGCCCGGGCGCCGCCTCCGTCTACAGCCGCGGCCGTGTCCGCCCGCTGCCCCGCGGCCAGCTCATGGGCGTGCCCGGCGACCTGGCGGCACTGGCCCGCAGCGGGGTGCTGTCCCCCTGGGGGACGGCCCGCGCCGCCCTGGACCTGGTGCGCCCGCGCACCCCGGTGCGCGGCGACCTCCCCGTCGCCTCCTACGTCGGCGTGCGCCTGGGGCGCGAGGTCGTCGAACGCCTGGTGGAACCGCTGCTGGGAGGCGTCTACGCGGGCCGCGCGGACCTCCTGTCGCTGGAGGCCGCCCTGCCGCAGATCGCGCCGATGGCCCGCGACGGGGGCTCGCTGATCCGCGGCGTCCGCGCCGCCGCGGCCGAGCGCGGCCCGTCCGCCGGACCGGTGTTCGCCTCCCTGCGCGGCGGCATCGCCGGCCTCGCCGCGGAGCTGGCCGAGCGCCACGGCAAGGACCTGCGCACCGGCACCCGCGTGCGCTCCCTGGAGCGCACGCCCGCCGGATGGCGCGTGCACCTGGACACCGGCGACCGGATCGAGGCCGCCGGGGTCCTGCTCGCCTGCCCCGCCCCCGAGGCGGCCCGGCTGCTGGCCGACCACGACCCGGCGGCGGCCCGCGACCTGGGCGGCATCGAGTACGCGAGCATGGCCCTGGTCACCCTGGCGCTGCCCGCCTCGGCGTTCCCCGCCCCGCTGGAGGGCACCGGCTTCCTCGTCCCGGCGGGGGAGGGGGGCCTCACGGTCAAGGCGGCCACCTTCTCCGCCAACAAGTGGCCCTGGATGGCCCAGGAGCTGGCCGCGGCGGGCGGGGGCCTGGTCGTGGTGCGCTGCTCCATCGGCCGGTTCGGCGAGGCCGGGGTGCTGGACCGCTCCGACGAGGAGCTGGCCGCGACCGCCCTGGCCGACCTGTCCCGCGTCACCGGGCTGGCGGGGCGCCCCGCCCAGACCCGGGTGACCCGCTGGGACGACGGCCTGCCCCAGTACGCGGTCGGGCACAACGCGCGCGTCTCCCGCGTCCGCGACGCCCTGGCCCGCCACCGCGGGCTGGCGGTGTGCGGGGCGGCCTTCGGCGGCGTGGGGATCCCGGCGTGCATCGCCGACGCGGACCGCCAGGCCCGCGGCCTGGCCGCCGCCCTCCAGACCGACAGTCCCACCAGCCGCGGCGACGGAGCCGACGGCACGAACCAGCAAGGAGTCAACCCGTGACGGGCCAGCACAGCGGAGCCAGCACCGAGGACGGCACCGACCCCAACTCCCTCATCCGCTACACCATGTGGTCGGTGTTCAAGGTCGGGAGCCTGGAGGGCGCCGACCGCCCCGCCGCGGCGGAGGAGCTCCAGGGCCTGCTCGACAAGGCGGCCGGGCAGGGTGTCACCACCCGCGGCGCCTACGACGTGCAGGGCTTTCGCGCCGACGCCGACATCATGTTCTGGTGGGTGGCCGACACCCACGAGCAGCTCCAGGACGTCTACAGCGCCTTCCGCCGCACCGCGGTAGGACGGGCGTCCGAACCCGTGTGGTCGGTGGTGGGCCTGCACCGCCCGGCCGAGTTCAACCGCGGCCACGTGCCCGCGTTCATGGCGGGCGAGGAGCCGCGCGACAACATCTGCGTGTACCCCTTCGTGCGCTCCTACGAGTGGTACCTGCTGCCCGACGACGAGCGCCGGGCGATGCTGGCCGAGCACGGCCGGATGGCCGGCCCCTACCCGGACGTGCGCGCCAACACCGTCTCGACCTTCGGGCTGAGCGACTACGAGTGGATGCTGGCCTTCGAGGCCGACGAGCTGCACCGCATCGTCGACCTCATGCGCCACCTGCGCGGCGCCAGGGCCCGCCTGCACACCCGTGAGGAGATCCCCTTCTACACGGGCCGCCGCAAGAGCGCCGCGGCGCTGGTGGAGTCCCTGCCCCTGTGACACCCGGCCCCCGTCCGGACCCGCCCGCGGCCCGGCGGGGGCAGGCGTCCCCGGCACGCGAACGGGCCGGAACGGGTGCGTGGAGGGTCCGGGAGGCGGGGGTCCCGCACCGGTCCCCGGGGCCCGGTGCGGGGGGTCCGGGCACACGTGAGGGCGCCCCGGCGGATCTCCGCCGGGGCGCCCTCCTCTGTACCGCTCCGTGTCACTCCTCGACGGGCTCGGCCGGGGCGGGCACTGCCTCGGCCGGCGCGCGCCGGGTGGCCAGCACGTGGAAGGGCACGGTCACGATAAACACCAGCACCAGGACGCTCACGAGGTAGACCAGCCACTGCCCGGCGGGCAGGCCCATGCCCCAGGACACCACCAGCGCCACGCCCGCGACGAGCATGCCCAGCACCATGTACGCCTTGCGTCCGCGCGGCTTGGGGTACTCGATCCGGCTCACCATCAGCCAGGAGATGAAGAGCACCGCGACCGCCGCCACGGTCGGCGGGGGGTCCAGCAGCACGACCGTCACCACGGCCATCGCGCCGAACGGGCAGGGCAGACCGGTGAAGTAGCCGGTGCCCGGCGTCTGGAGCGAGAACCGCGCCAGGCGCACGATCACCGCCAGCAGCACCGCGCCGCCCGCCGCCACCGCCAGCGTGCCGCCGCCCCCCTGGGTGCCCCAGACGACGAAGAGGAACCCGGGGGTGAACCCGAAGCTGATGACGTCCGCGAGGTTGTCCAGTTCGGCGCCCATGCCGCTGCCGCCCAGCTTGCGGGCCACCCGCCCGTCGAGCAGGTCCAGCGCGGCCGCCACCAGCATCAGCCCCACGACCGTGGCCATGGCGCTGCGCGGCAGCGGCCCCTCCGCCCCGGCGGCCAGGTGCGCCGACAGCGCGGCCACCAGCGCGCACACGGCGAGGAAGCCGCACAGGGCGTTGCCCAGGGTCAGGTAGTCGGCCAGGGAGAGGCGGATGCGCCCGGTGTCGGGGACGGGGGAGGCGAGGGGGCCGGCGAGGGGGCCGTCAGTCGGCGTCAAGGCGGGTTTCCCCGGCGCGGACCCGCTGGCCGACCTCCACCGCCGGGGCGACCCCGGCCGGAAGATGGACGTCGACCCGCGACCCGAACCGGATGAGCCCGATCCTCTCGCCTTGCTCGACCTTCTGCCCCGCAGCGAGATACGGGATGATACGCCGGACCATCGCGCCGGCGATTTGAACGACCGTGATCTCACCGATCTCGGTTTCAAGGGTCCAGATGACGCGTTCATTACGCTCGCTGTCCTTGTCGAAGGCGGGGCGGAAGCCCCCCGGGCGGTGCTCGACACGGGTCACCACGCCGGCGAGGGGGGCACGGTTCACGTGCACGTTCAGGGGGTTCATGAACACCGCGACCCGGGTCCGGCCGTCGGGCCGGAGGTCGATGCTCTGGACGACGCCGTCGGCCGCGGACAGCACCCGACCGGTCGCGGGACCCCGTTCGGGGTCGCGGAAGAACCACGCCATCCCGGCGGCCAGGGCCACCACCGGCACGGCCAGCGCCGTGCGCGTCCGGGAGCCGCGGGCCGCGAGTGCGGCGACGCCGGCGGCGCCGAGCGCGGGGAGCAGCCAGGGCGCCGAGCCCTGGGCCATGCCCAGGCGCGGCCGGGCCGGGGGCCGGTGGGAGACGGAGGTGGAAGGTGAGTCGTCGGTCATCGAGCGCTTTCGTCGCGGGTGGTCCGACGCCGGGGGCGGTGGGGCCGCCCGTCGGCGCGTTGCATGCGATTATCCCTGATCCACCGGGGGCGGTGATCGGATGAACACCGGGCCGCCCTCGGGCGGCCCGCAGGCGTACGCCCGGAACCAGGATGGTACGCCAACCTACTCCGTAGGCTCCAGGGTCAGCGCCACGGAATTGATGCAGTACCGGTCGTCGGTCGGCGTGGCGTATCCCTCACCGTGGAACACGTGGCCCAGGTGCGAGTCGCAGGTGGCGCACCGGACCTCGGTCCGCACCATGCCCATCGAGTGGTCCTCGACCAGGGTCACGGCGTCGGAGTCGGCCGGGTCGAAGAAGCTGGGCCACCCGCAGTGGGAGTCGAACTTCTCGGTGGACCGGAACAGTTCGGTGCCGCAGCCGCGGCACCGGTAGACGCCCTCGGTCTTGGTGTCGACGTACTCCCCGGTCCAGGGGCGCTCGGTGGCGCCCAGGCGCAGGACCGAGTACGCCTGCCCGTCGAGCCGCTCGCGCCACTCCCGGTCGGTCTGCGGGATGCCGTCGGTCCCGCCGTGCGGGGCGTTGTCCGCTGTGTCAGCCATGTCCTCGACGTTATCCGGAATCGGACACCGGTGTCTCCTCGCGGTGCCGGGGCGTTCCCTCGGTAAACCGTCCTTAGCCGTGACATACACCTAACTTCACCCTTGGTCGCGTTCGGTGCCGATTCGTGCGGGTAGGGCAATGGGCAGGGTTCAGTGGTCGAAGCGCAACAAGGCAGGTGACATGGCCGCTACAGCGCAACAGTCACTCAAAGTGATCAGACGACCCCGGCGCGTGGGGAGATTGCGGTACGGACTGTGGTGGTTCGAACGGACCACCGCGGGCGCGCGCGACGGGATCCGCTCCCTCACCGCAGGGGTGGGCAAGGAGATGAAGTGGGCCGCCGGACTGACGGTGAAGGCCCTCCCGATCGATCTGGACAAGGCCGAGGCCGAGCCCTGGGACGACCGCAGGCTCTTCACGGGACTGCTGGCGTTCTCGGTGGCGGCCGTCGCCCTCTCCCTGCTGCTGGGGGTGGGCGTGGCCCAGTGGATGCGGACGGACTCGGGCGCGATGCTCATCGTCTGCGCGGGCGCCGTGCTGGTCGGGGCGGTGCTGCTGCCCCTGGCCCACGTGGTGTTCGCGTCCCGGCGGCGGAGCCGCCCGCAGGCGCCGGAGCGGGAGTGAGCACCCCGGTGGGGCGCCCCCGCGGGCGCCCCGCCGCCGGGGCCGGCCTCAGGCCTCGAAGTCGTACTGCAGCACGTAGGCCGAGCCGTCCATGGTGATCGCGTTGAACTCCACGGGGCGGTGCTCGGCGGTCAGCGCGGTGCGCGCCACCTCCAGCACCGGTGTGCCGGGCGCCAGGGCCAGGGCGCCGGTCTCCTCGGGGGTGGGCATGCGGACGCGGATCTCCTCGGTGAAGCGCGCCGGGGCCAGCCCCCGTTCGGCCAGCCGCGCGTAGATCCCGCCGGGGCCGGTGTCGTGCCCGCGGAACCGCGGCTCCGCGCCCACCACCGCCAGCGGCAGGTGGGAGACGGCCGTCTGCACGGGCCGCCCGTCCACGAGGTAGCGCCGCGACCGCACCAGCACCGGGTCCCCCTCGGCCAGTTCCAGGGTCCGGGCCACGTGGTCGCGGGCGGCGGCCTCCTCCACCCGCAGGCTGTCCACCTCGTACCCGCGGTCGTCGCTGTCGGTCTGCCAGATGGCCCGCCCGTTGCCCCACAGCTCGCGGGACAGGCGTCGGGCCCCGTGTCTTCGCACCGGGCGGAACAGGCGCACGTAGACGCCCGACCCCCGGACGGCCACGGCCAGGCCCTCGTTGATGAGTACGGAGAGCGCCTGGCGCGCGGTCGCCCGCGCGACGCCGTGGCGCTCCATGAGGACGTTCTCCCCGGGGAGGCGGTCGCCGTCGGCGAACCGTCCGGAGCGGATCTGCTCGCGTAGTTCCTCGGCTATCTCCCTGTAGACCGGTGGAGGGGGTCCGTTTTCGGACGTCGGCACCACGTTCTTCCTCTCGGCCGGGGGCCAGGCCCGGTCAGCCCCGTTGATGCGTTGTGACCACTGGGTGGCACATCTCGGGTATGTCCGGTTGCGGGAAGGTTCATGCGTGATTGCGTGGTGGCCGAAACCGACCGGTTATGGACACGGCCCCCGACGGCGGGTGTCAGCGCACGTAACGTGCGAACAGCGTGTCGTCGGCGGTGAGCAGGTGCGCGATCCGCACGGGTGTGCTCTGCACGGAGGCGTGCCCGGGCGCGCCGGGGGTGCCCGGCCCGCCGGAGACGATGCGCGGGGCCCCGGCGCCCAGCAGGCGCGGGCTCAGCGCCAGGCACAGCTCGTCCAGCAGACCGGCGGCGGTGAACTCGGCGAGCAGGTGCGGGCCGCCCTCGGTGAGGACGCGGTACAGGCCCCGGGCCGCGAGGGCGTTGACGATGTGCGCGGGGGTGACCGACGCCCCGTCGACGACCACCAGGTCGGCGTGGCGGGCGACGTGCGCGCGGCGGGCGGCGGGCGCGGACGCGACGGTGAACACGATGGTGCGCGCGTGGCCGGGGGCGTCCGTGAGCAGGCGCCCGGGCAGGTCCAGGCTGCGCGAGACCACGGCGACGGGCGGGGTCGCCGGGCGGCCCCCGCGCAGCTCCGCCCAGGAGGCCCGGTCCTTGACGGGGCCGTAGTCCTCCACCCGCGCGGTGTTGGCGCCCACCAGCACCACGTCGCACAGGCCGCGCAGGACGCCCATCACCCGGCGGTCGGCGGGGGAGGAGAGGTCGCGGCTGCGGCCCGAGGGGCCGATGGCCCCGCCGTCCGCGCTGGAGACCATGTTGGCCCGAACCCACGGGCGGTCCAGGCCGACCGGGTGGGCGTAGGCGGCGGCCAGGTCCACCTCGCCGCCGGGGGTGGGGAGGAGCTCGCGGAACACCGGGTGCGCATCGTTGCCGACCATGGTCCACCAGCGTAGGGCCCCGGGGGGACGGGACCCGCACCCTCCCGGGCCCGTGTCGCCCTCCGGGGCGGGAGGCGCCTCCCCGCGGACGCGGCCGGCCCCGGCGCGGGCCGGGGCCGGCCGCCGCCTAGCGGGTCCCGCCGGTGCGGTGGGACACCCGGCGCAGCAGGACCAGCGCCCGGTCGATGACCCGCACCGGGCCCCCGGCCGTGACGAACGGCCGGTCCGCCACGTCGGGCTCGGCGGTGTCCAGCACCGTCTCCCACGCCGCCCCGTACCCGGTGCCCGGCACGGTGAAGTCCACGGCGTCCGGGCCGCTGTTGAGCAGCAGCAGGAACGAGCTGTCCCGGATGAGCCGCCCGCGCGGGTCGGGCTCGGTGATGGCGTCCCCGTTGAGGAACACCCCCAGGGCGCGCCCCGGGCCGTTCCAGTCGCCCCCGTTCATCGGCCGCCCGTCCGGGCGCAGCCACGCGATGTCCGGCAGCCCCTCCCGGTCGTCCGCCGCCGCGCCGGCGCCCTCCACCGGGCCGCCCCGGAAGAAGCGCCGGCGCCGGAACACCGGGTGCTCCCTGCGCAGGCGCGCCAGCTCCCGGACGTAGTCGAGCAGGTCGTTCTCGGGTTCCTCCCCCTCCCCGAGGCCGGCCGCCTTCCAGTCGATCCAGGCGATCTCGTTGTCCTGGCAGTAGGCGTTGTTGTTGCCCCCCTGGCTGCGCCCCACCTCGTCGCCGTGGGACAGCATCACCACCCCCTGGGACAGGTACAGGGTGGTGAGGAAGTTGCGCACCTGCCTGCGGCGCAGCGTGACGATCCCCGGGTCCTCGGTGGCGCCCTCCACCCCGTGGTTCCAGGACCTGTTGTCGTCGGTGCCGTCCCGGTTGTCCTCGCCGTTGGCCTCGTTGTGCTTGTGGTCGTAGGAGACCAGGTCGGCCATGGTGAAGCCGTCGTGGCACGTGATGAAGTTGATCGACGCCACCGGTCGGCGGCCGTCGTCCTGGTAGAGGTCGCTGGAGCCCGACAGCCGCGAGGCCAGCTCGCCCAGCACCGGCTCGCCCCGCCAGTAGTCGCGCACGGTGTCGCGGTACTTGCCGTTCCACTCGGTCCACAGCGGCGGGAAGTTGCCCACCTGGTAGCCGCCCGGACCCACATCCCAGGGCTCGGCGATCAGCTTGACCTGCGAGATCACCGGGTCCTGCTGGACGATGTCGAAGAACGTGCTCAGCCGGTCCACGTCGTGGAACTCCCGGGCCAGCGCCGACGCCAGGTCGAACCGGAACCCGTCCACGTGCATCTCCAGGACCCAGTACCGCAGCGAGTCCATGATGAGCTGGAGCGAGTGCGGGTGCCGCACGTTGAGGCTGTTGCCGCACCCCGTGTAGTCCAGGTAGTAGCGCTGGTCCTGGTCGCCCACCCGGTAGTAGCTGAGGTTGTCGATGCCCCGCAGCGACAGGGTGGGCCCCATGTGGTCGCCCTCGGCGGTGTGGTTGTACACCACGTCGAGCAGGACCTCGATGCCCGCCTCGTGCAGCGACTTCACCATCGCCTTGAACTCCTGGACCTGCTGTCCGCGCGAGCCGCGCGCCGCGTACCCGCTGTGCGGGGCCAGGAAGGCGAGGGTGTTGTACCCCCAGTAGTTGGTCAGCCCGCGCGCCACCATGGCGTGCTCGGGCACGAAGTGGTGCACCGGCATGAGCTCGACCGCCGTCACCCCCAGGGAGGTGAGGTAGTCGATCATCGCCGGGTGCGCCAGCCCCGAGTAGGTCCCGCGCTGGTGCTCGGGGATGCCGGGGTGGCGCATGGTGAGGCCGCGCACGTGCGCCTCGTAGATCACCGTCCGGTGGTACGGGGTGCGCGGTCTGGACTCGTTGCCCCAGTCGAAGAACGGGCTCACCACCACGCACTTGGGCACGTAGGGCGCGCTGTCGGCGGTGTTCTTGCGGCCGGGGTCGGCGAAGTGGTAGCTGAACAGCGATTCGTGCCAGGTGAGATTGCCGTTCAGGGCCTTGGCGTAGGGATCGGTGAGCAGTTTGTTGGGATTGCAGCGCAGTCCGCGCTCTGGTGCGTAGGGACCGTGGACGCGGTACCCGTACTGCTGACCCGGGCCGATACCGGGAAGGTATCCGTGCCAGACGAATCCGTCGTATTCGGTCAGGGGTATACGGGTCTCCTCGCCGTCGTCGTCGAACAGGCACAGCTCGACCTGTTCGGCGGCCTCGGAGAAGAGGGAGAAATTGGTACCGGACCCGTCGTAGGTCGCACCCAGAGGATAGGAGCTACCTGGCCAGACTTCCACCATAGGCGTTATCGGTCTCTTGAACTCGGGCTTTCGTCCGGTATCGGCGGGCCCGTCCGTGGGTGCTCCCGTCCATGGTCGGGTGCACGGACGATCCGGCGATGGTCCGAAAGCGGATGGTCTTGTTCGTGACGACTTCTTTCTTCCGCTCCGGCCGCAGAAGTATGCCGAACTGGACCGATGATCATTGAACGGGTGCCCCGGAACCGGTCTGGTGCCGTTGGAGATCGTGATTTGCAGTGATATTTCGGTCGCCTTACGAGAAGAATTCTTCGGCGCGTCCGCACCATTCGGTCCTCGAAAAGGCACCGGGGGCCGCGCCTCCCCCTCCCGCGGCGGGGAGGGGGAGGCGCCGCGCTCAGGCCCCCGGCCGGGCCCGGTCCAGGATCAGGTCGGTGTCGGTGCCCCGGGGCAGGGTGCCGAAGACGTGCCCCCACTCGCCGCCCAGCCGCGACGCGGTGAAGGCCTCGGCCACGGGGGTCGGGGCGTGGCGCAGCAGCACCGACGCCTGGAGCGCGAGGGCCATCAGCTCCACCACCGACCGCGCCCGGTACTGGAGGTCCTCCGGGTCGCCCAGCACCTGCTCCAGCCGCTTGAGGGCCGTGTCGTAGTGGTCGTCCACGCCGCGCGCCGCGTCCAGCTCGGCGAAGAACGCCTCCGACGCCTCGGGGCCGCGGCCCAGGGCGCGCAGCACGTCCAGGGCGGCCACGTTGCCCGAGCCCTCCCAGATGGAGTTGAGCGGGGAGTCCCGGAACAGCCGCGGCATGCCCGACTCCTCGACGTAC
This sequence comes from Nocardiopsis flavescens, assembly GCF_900141985.1. GTDB lineage: Bacteria > Actinomycetota > Actinomycetes > Streptosporangiales > Streptosporangiaceae > Nocardiopsis > Nocardiopsis flavescens. The sequence goes on from NZ_FQZK01000013.1 coordinate 143,484, forward strand.
CCGTTGCCGCCCAGGCACTCCAGCGCCTCGGCGGCGTGCGCGGGCTGGCGCTTGGTCACCCAGAACTTGCCCACGGCCACGGCCAGCCTGCGGAACGCGGTCTCGGACGCGTCCCCGTGCACCGACCGGTCCACGGCGCCGGCCAGGCGCATCATCAGCGCCGTGGCCGCCTCCGACTCCAGGGCCAGGTCCGCGAGCACGTTGCGCATCAGCGGCTGCTCCACCAGCGGGGAGCCGAACGCCGACCGGTGCTCCGCGTGGTGCAGGGCGTGGGTGAGCGCCGCCCGCATCCCCGCCGCCGAGCCGATGACGCAGTCCAGCCGGGTGCTGTTGACCATCTCGATGATGGTCGCCACCCCGCGGCCGGCCTCGCCCACCAGGTGGGCGACCGCGCCGTCGTACTCCAGCTCCGCCGAGGCGTTGGACCTGTTGCCGAGCTTGTCCTTGAGCCGCTGGATGTGCAGCCGGTTGCGGGTGCCGTCCTCCAGCACCCGCGGCACCAGGAAGCAGCTCAACCCCTCGGGCGCCTGCGCCAGGGTGAGGAAGAAGTCGCTCATCGGCGCGGACGTGAACCACTTGTGCCCGGTGATCAGGTGGTGGCCCGACGAGGAGGGCACCGCGCGGGTGGTGTTGGCGCGCACGTCCGAGCCGCCCTGCTTCTCGGTCATGGACATGCCCGCGATGAGGCCGCGCTTGGTGTGCGGGGCGCGCAGCCCGAAGTCGTAGGTCCGTGAGGTCAGCAGCGGCTCGTACCGCCGCGCCAGCTCCGGCGCGCGGCGCAGCGCGGGGACGACCGCGTAGGTCATCGACACGGGACAGCCGTGGCCCGCCTCGGGCTGGGACCACAGGTAGAACTTGGCGGCCCGCGCCACGTGGGCGCCGGGCCGCTCGTCGGCCCAGGGGGCGGCGTGCAGGCCGAACTCGACGGCCTGGTCCATGAGCACGTGGTACGCGGGCTGGTAGTCGACCTCGTCGATGCGGTGCCCGTAGCGGTCGTGGGTGCGCAGCACGGGCGGGTAGGCGTTGGCGGCCTCGCCCCAGGAGCGCACGCGCTCCGTTCCGGCTGCGTCACCGACCTCGCGGACCTCGGACTCGGCCCACGCGGCTCCCTCGCGCCGCACCCCCTCCAGCAGGGCGGGGTCGTCGGCGGCGTTGTGGTCGCCGAGCGGGGCGGCCTGGTTGAACACCTCGTGTGTCGGGGGCATGGCGTACTTTCCGTTCCTGTTCGCAGGCGGCCGGGTGCCGCGCATCCTATCCCCTGGCGACCTGCGGTAACAGAATCGTGTTCGGTCCCGCCCGGGTCAGCCGCCCGTCCCCAGGGAGAACCCCCCGTCCGACGTGATGACCTGGCCGACGATCCAGCGGCCCCCGTCGGAGGCGAGCCAGCCCACCAGGCGCGCGGGGTCCGCGGGCTCCCCGAAGCGGCCGAAGGGCGTGGCCGCCAGGACGCGCCCGATCACCTCCGGGTCGCGGTCGGTGGACTCCGGGTCCAGGTAGCCGGTGTTCACCGGGCCCGGGTCGACCGTGTTGAGCACGATGCCGTGCGGCAGCAGCTCGGCCGCCGCGGTCGCGGTCAGCCCGGCCAGCGCGGCCTTGCTCGCCGCGTAGGCCACCTCGCCGACCATGGGGCCGTGGATCTGCCCGGAGGTCGTCCAGAACACCCGTCCGGTCGCGTGCTCGTCCAGCGGGCCGGAGGCCTCCTGCCGGTCCCCGGGGCGGGCCGGCGGCGTGCCCCGCAGACCCGTGAACGCCCTGGCGAAGTGCGAGGTGAGCAGCAGGGTGGAGCGGGTGTTGACCGCCCAGTGGCCGTCCAGCCTCTCCGCGGTCATGTCCAGGATGGAGCCGTCGCCGCCCGAGCGCGCGTGGTTGCACACCAGCACGTGCAGGGAGCCGGTCAGGTCCCGGGCGGCGGCGACGAGGCGCTCGGGCGCGTCCGGGTCGGCCAGGTCGGCGCCCAGGTCGCCCAGGACGGCGCCGGGGCGCAGCGCGGCCCGGACGCCCTCGCGCACCCCGTCCAGGTCGTCGGCGCCCCAGGGCTGCCCGCTGTCGTGCGCCCGGTGGTGGTGGAGGAACAGGTCGGCCCCGAGCCCGGCGAGGCGCACGGCGATCGCGTACCCGATGCCCCTGCGCCGCGAGACGCCGGTGACCAGGGCCGTCCGCCCCCGGAGCGGCAGGTGTGCGGAGTTCGTCATCCGGCGATCCTAGGCACCGGGTGTGCCGTCCGCACGGGGTTTTCAGCCGGTGTGCCGGTCCAGGAAACCGCCCAGCTCGTGGCGGGCCCACTGGGAGGCGAGGCCGCCCCAGTTGAGGTCGAACATGTGCTCCGCCCAGGGGATCTCCACCAGCTGGTGCTCCACCCCGGCCCGAGCCAGCCGGGCGGCCAGGCGGCGGTTGTCCTCGGGCGCCAGGAACAGGTCGTGCCCGGCGGTGATGAGGAGGGTGGGCGGGGAGTCGGGGGAGACGTGGAGCAGCGGCGACATGGCCGCGTACTGCGCGGTGTCGCCGCCGACCATCCGCTCGCTCTCGCCGTCCAGCTCGGCCGCCAGCGGCGAGCGGCGCAGCCGCCAGGGGTAGGGCGGGGCGTCGGCGGTGCCGTCGGCCACCGAGTACCAGGCCGCGACGGCGTCCACCGGCACGTGCTCCACGGGGCAGCTCGGCTCGATGTCGCCGGCGGGGGAGTAGGCGGCCAGCAGGGCGAGCAGCCCTCCGGCGGACTGGCCGGTGAGGACGATGCGGCCGGGGTCGCCGCCGTGGTCGGCGGCGGTCTCCCGGATCCGGCCCAGCGCGCAGCGCACGTCGGCGACGGGGGCCCTCCAGTCGCCGTCGGGGAAGAACCGGTAGTCGACCTCGAAGACCACGTGGCCCCGGTCGGCCAGCCAGGTGTCCCAGCGCGGCAGCAGGCTCTGCGGGAGGTCCTCGGCGCCGCCGTGCACGTTGACCACCACGGGCAGGGGTTCGCCGCCGGACTCGCGAGGGCGCCAGACGTCCATCTCCAGGTCCTCGCCGCCGGGTGAGGCGTAGACCAGGGTGCGCGGTTCCCGGTCGGCGGAGGTGGCCAGGCCGTCGGCGTAGCCGCCGAGCGAGACCGGCGCCCCGGCCTGCCGGGCGGCCCACCACGTGGAGGCCGGCGGGACCAGGGCGGCGGCCAGCGCGACCGCGTTGGCGGCGGCCAGCACCGCGGCCGCGCGGGGGTGAGCCGCGCGCCCGGCCAGGGCCAGGAGCACGCCGAGCGCGGCCGCGGCGGCGGGGAGCAGCGCGAACTCCAGGACCAGCAGGCCGTACTGCCAGAACTCCCAGGAGGGCGGGGGCAGCAGCACCACCGCGACGGCCGCCGCGCACAGCAGCGCGGTCAGGGCGGAGAGCAGGAGGGCGAGGGGGCGGAGCATGGCGGGTCCTTATCCGATACTTGTGTATTGATACGACTGTATCGGAAGCGGTCGCGTGCCACAATGGGCCGGTGCCCAAGTACGTCGACAAGGACGCCCGCCGCCGCGGGGTGGCCGCGGCCCTGCGGCGCATCGCCGCCCGCGAAGGGCTCGAAGGCGTGAGCATCCGGACCGTCGCCGCCGAGGCCGGGATCTCCGCGGGCGCGGTCCAGCGCGACTTCCCCACCAAGGACGAGCTCCTGGCGTTCGCCTTCCACGACGCGGTCGACGCGGTCGCGGAGCGGTTCTCCCGCATCCGCATCGGGCCGGGCCGCGCGGGCTTCGCCGAGGGGCTGCGCGCGGTCCTGCTCGACCTGCTGCCCGTCGACGACGAGCGGCGCGCCCAGGCCCGGGTGTGGGCGGCGTTCTACGCCCGGGCGGCCGTCGTCCCCGACTTCGCCCGCACCCTCGCCGACCTGGACGGCCTCTCCCGCACGGCGCTGCGCGCCGCCGTGGGCTACGCCGTCGAGCAGGGCGAGCTGGCCCCCGGCCTGGACCCCGAGGAGGCCGTCGAGCTTTTGCTCGTCCTCGTCGACGGGATGTGGCTCACCGCCGCCCGCCGCCCCCCGGGGGCGTCCGTGGACCCCCAGCGCGCGGCGGTCGACGCCGCCGTCGCCGCGGTCACCGGCGCGTCCTCCCGGGAGCCGCGCCGCTAGGGCGTGTTCGGCGGATCATTCCGGCTCGCGACCACCAGGCGGCCTCTCGCCGCGCCGCCTGCGCTTGGACGGCCGACCGGCCGACCCGCGCTCGGCGTCTTGCGAGAGATTGCCCGGAGGCCGCTCCCCTCACTCGGCGCAAGCGCCGAACCGAACGAAAGCATCCGCCGAACACGCCCTAGCGCGCCCGGCCCCAAAAAACCACCAAGGTCCCTCCCCGCACGTGTTCCCCGCCCGCTCCGGGGCAGTGGCACCCACGCGGTACCCGACGGAGAGGAGCGATCGTGGAGATCGGGTTCAAACTCATGGCCGAGCGCTACGGCCCCGCCGAGCTGGTGCGCCAGGCGGTGCGCGCCGAGGAGCTCGGGTTCGGCTTCGTGGAGATCAGCGACCACTACCACCCCTGGCTGTTCGAGCACGGGCACTCGCCCTTCGCCTGGTCGGTGATGGCGGCCATCGCGCAGGCCACCGAGCGGATCCGCATCGGCCCGGGGGTGACCTGCCCGTCGATGCGCTACCACCCGGCGGTCGTCGCCCAGATGTCGGCCACCACGGCGCTGCTCTCGCGGGGGCGGCACTTCCTGGGCGTGGGCTCGGGGGAGCGGCTCAACGAGCACGTGGTCGGCGACGCCTGGCCGTCGGTCACCGCGCGGCAGGCCATGCTCCGCGAGTCCCTGCGGATCATCCGCATGCTCTGGACCGGGGGGTACCACTCCTTCGAGGGGGAGTACCTGACCCTGGACGACGCCCGGGTCTACGACCTGCCCGAGACCCCGCCCGAGATCATCGTCGCCGCTGGCGGCGAGCAGGCCGCGGCCCTGGCGGCGGAGCACGGCGACGGCCTCTTCGCCACCGAGCCCCGGCCCGAGCTGGTGGAGGCCTACACCGCCGCGGGGGGCGACGGGCCCCGGTACGTGGAGGTGCCGCTCGCCGTCGCCGACGACGAGGAGACCGCGCTGCGCAACGCCTGGGAGGGGTTCCGGTTCGGCCTCAGCGGCTGGAAGGTGATGTCGGAGCTGCCCAACCCGGTCAACTTCGAGGCCGCCACCTCCCTCGCGACCCCGGAGGACATGCGGCAGATGGCGTCCGCGGGCCCGGACCCGCAGAACCACCTCGACCAGGTCCGCACCTTCTCCGAGGCCGGTTTCGACCACCTGGTCCTCATGAACGCGGGCGGCGACGTGGACGACTTCTTCGCCTACGCCGAACGGCACCTGCTCCCGGAGCTCGGGATCGCCCGACCGGCCGGCGTGTGATACCCAGGGGGCGTGACACGTGGGAAGAGGGGCCGCCGGGCCGCGATCGCGCTGACGGCCGTCGTCGCGCCGGTCCTGCTGCTGGCCGGGTTGGTGTGGGCGGGGCAGCGGTCGGTGGTCTACCTGCCCTCGGACGCCGTCCCGCCACCCGCCGCCGGCGCCGAGGACGTGCGCCTGGCCACCGACGACGGCCTCGTGCTCGACGCCTGGCTCCTGCCTCCCCGGGGCGGGGACCGCGGGGCGGCCGTGCTGCTCGCCCACGGCAACGCCGGGAACCGGGAGAGCCGCCTGCCGCTGGCCCGCGCCCTGGCCGCCGAGGGCTTCTCGGTGCTGCTGTTCGACTACCGCGGCTACGGCGGCAACGAGGGCTCGCCCTCCGAAGAGGGCCTGGCGGCCGACGCCCGCGCCGCCGCCGACCACCTGGCCGAGCGGGGGTTCGCCGCCGACCGCACGCTCTACTTCGGGGAGAGCCTGGGCGCCGCCGTGGCGGCCGGCCTGGCCGCCGAGCGCCCGCCCGCGGGGCTGTTCCTGCGCTCCCCGTTCAGCTCCCTGGCGGACATGGGGGAGCGGTACCACCCGTTCCTGTCCGTCCGCCCGCTCCTGCGCGACCACTACCCGGTGACCGGCCACGTGGCGGAGGCCGGCGTCCCCACCACCGTCGTGCTCGGCGACGCCGACGGCGTCGTGCCCCCGGAGCAGAGCCGCGCGGTGGCCCGGGCCTGCCCCCGCCTGGTCGAACAGGTGGTCCTGGCGGGCGCCGACCACAACGACGCCGAACTCGCCCACGGCCCCGAGGTGATCGCCGCCTTCACCCGCCTCGCCGACCACGCCCTCCCCGCGGAGCCTCCCCGCCCTCCGCGGTGACGAGCTCGACCGCCCGCTCCAGCACCCGCAGCTGCGCGGGGTTGTGCAGCTGCTCCACGACCTCGCCCATGGCCTGCTCCGCCCGGCGCGCCCCGCGCCCCGACCCCGTCGCCCACGCCCGCGTCTCGCGGACCTCGCGCATCACCGGCAGCAACCGCAGCGCCATGCGCTCGACCTCGGCGTCGTCCGCGTCCGCGGGCAGGGCCTCGAACTCCGCACCGGTGTCCCCGGCCGAGCCCAGTAGCTCATGCAGCCCCTCCCCGGACGTCTCGCCCAGCACGTTCGAGTAGACCATCAGCAGCGACCGCTGCCGCTCCGACAGATCCCGGGAGACCGGCGCGTACGCGGAGGGGACGTACGCCGGCGCCCGGTGGCGCAGGATGAGCGCCAGCTCCGCCCGCACCCGCCGGAGCCGCTCGATCGTGGCCCCCAGCTCCGCGTCGAGCACCCGGATCGCCTCCTCCGGCTCCTCCTGCGCGTGCCCCATCGCCGCCACGTCCGACAGCGGCACCCCCAGGTCGGACAGCCGCCTGATCTGCAACAGCCGGATCAGGTGCGCGACCTCGTAGTGCTTGTACCCGTTCGCCCCGCGCTCGGGCATCTCCAGCAGGCCGACCCCGTGGTAGTACCGGACGGCCTTGACGGTCGTCCCGGCGAGTTCGGCGAGCTGCCGAGTGCTCCACGCCATGCGCCCCTCCTCTCGCGACCTCCCCAGTCCACACCCTGCCCCCGGGGCAGGGTCAAGGCCGCGGCCCGATTTGACCCTGCCCCGGGGGCAGGGCCTGGAGTGGTGCCGAGCGGCCGCCCGGCCGCACCGACAACGGGAGTCAGGACACCATGCGCCACCTCCGTACGCCCTTCCGCATCATCCGCGAGAACCTCCGCGCCTACCTGGTGATGAACGCCCTCGTCTACGCCGCCCTCCTCCTGGGCATCGCGGCGGGGCTCGCCTTCCCCGACCTGTACGCCGCCCAGCACGCCGTCCTGGAGGAGACGGGCACGGAGGACCTGATCAGGCCGCTCCTGGCGACGCCGTGGCTGTTCGGCCTGACCATCCTCGCCAACAACGTGTTCCGGGCCGCGCTGCTGTCGATCGTGCTGCCCTCGATGATCGTCCCCTTCTCCGGGATCGCCCTCTTCCTCTACAGCACCTTCACCATTGGCGTGATCGTGGCTCCGGTGGACGCGGACACCGCGGCCGTCCTGGTCCCGCACTCGGTGACCCTCCTGGTCGAGTTCCAGGCCTACGTGCTCCTCATGCTCGGCGTGTACCTCCTGGGCCAGGGCTGGCTGAGCCCCGCGTCCGCGGGCGCCGACACCCGCCGCCGGGCCTACCTGCTCGGACTGCGCCGGACGGCGTGGCTGAGCCTGCCGGCGCTGGCGCTGCTCGTGGCCGGCGCGGTCTACGAGGCCCTGTCCGTCATCCACCTCATGTGAGGATCGGGGGATGCTGAACATCGGATCGGTCGTGCTTGGCGTCTCCGACATGGCCCGCGCGAGGGCCTTCTGGACCGCGGCCCTGGACTACACCCCCCGCGAGCCCGGCACCGACCGCTGGACCGTCCTCGTCCCGACGCACAGCCCGGGTGTGCAGGTCGCCCTCGGCCTCAGCGGCGTCCCCGCGCAGGAGCACCCCCGCGTCCACCTCGACCTCTACGCCGAGAACACCGCCGACCAGGCGGCCGAGGTGGACCGCCTGCTCGCCCTGGGCGCCGAACGCGTCGCCTGGGACCTCTACCCCGAGGACCCCGACTTCGTCGTCCTCGCCGACCCCGAGGGCAACCGCTTCTGCGTCATCGACCCCACCCACCCGCAGGCGCCCCCGGGAGACGCTCCCGGAACCTCCGCCCCGGGGGGTCGCCCACCCTCTCGGAGCCCCCGACCACACTCGGAGGGCACCGCTCCCACCCCAGGCCGCGCGGGGTGAGGCCGCGGACACCCGCCCGGCCGTACTGCCGGGGGTTGTCCACCCGCCTGGAGCGCCCAGCCGCAGCCGGAGGGCACCGCTCCCACCCCAGGCCGCGCGGGGTGAGGCCGCGGGTACCTGCCCGGCCCGCCCCAGGGGGTGTCGGGGCACGCTCCCGCCTCCTCCGCTCCAGGGGGTGAGACGAACTCCGAGGTCTCCAAAAGGGCCACCCCGTGGAAACGGCGGTCTGTGGTCGCGCCCGACCAGGACCTTTGGTCTCCAAAACGCCCGCCGCTTGGAAAGGCACAGACCGGCGGAGCCGGATCCGCCCCCACGATGCAACGGGCGGCAGACCGCCGGGCAGGCGCGTGGGGCTCACATCCGCAGTGGTGGGGGTGCGCTTTCCGGGGGCGGGTCCGGGCGAGGCCTGCCCCGCCCAGCCCCTTGGGAACGGAGGAAGGGTCCGACCAGGAGCGCACGGTCGCTCACAGCCTCGCTTGGAACACCAGCCCCAGACGCGGTAACCAGCACCCGACCACCCTCCCGCACCCGACGCGGCCCACCCCACCTCTCCCACCCCACCCCCTCCCACCTCCACACTTCCCACCCCGCCTCCCGCTACGATGCAAGTAGTTTGATATCAACAGACCTGACACCGCGATCGCCCCTGTGATCCCGTGATCGGACCACTCCGACCACCACGACAGACCCGAACCCGGCGCACCCGCCTCCACCCATCCACCGCACCACCCACCGATCTCCCCCACCCACCAACCTCACCCACCCCACCCCACGGCGCGAAAGGGGACCATGACGGACCCGGCGGAACCTCCAGAACGCACACGCCGATGGATCTGGGCCCTCATGGGCAGCGTGTTCCTCACCCACACCGCCCTCAACCTCACCCGCCCCCTCATCTCCTACCGCACCATCGCCGTCGGCGGCGACGCCGTGGAAGTCGGCCTCATCACCGCCGCCTACGCCCTCCTCCCCCTCGTCATCGCCGTCCCGCTGGGACGCTCCACCGACCGGTCGGCGCGCATCGCCTGGATCGTCGGCCTGGGCTCCCTCATCCTCGCCGCGGGCGGCCTCCTCCTCTCCCTCGTCGACGGACTGGCGGGCCTGGCCCTGGCCAGCACCGTCGTCGGTGTCGGCCACCTCCTCTGCATGGTGGCGGGGCAGGGCATCATCGCCCGCTACTCCCTCCCGGGGAACCTCGACCGCGACTTCGGCTGGTTCACCGCCGCCGCCTCGCTCGGCCAGCTCGCGGGCCCCCTGATCTCCGGCGCCATCCTGGCCGACGCCTCCGGGGACGCCCTGCTCTCGGCCACCTCCACCGCCCTGGTCATCGCGGGCGGTGTCGCGGCGCTGGGGGTCCTGCCGGTCCTGCCGCTCCTGCGCCTGGCCCCGATCCGGCGCACCGCCGAACAGCGCTCCGCGCCCCCGGTGCCCACCAAGGACCTGCTGCGCCGACCCCGGATGCCCTCCGCCCTGCTCAGCAGCCTCGCCCTGCTGTCGGCGGTCGACATCCTCACCGCCTACCTCCCCCTCATCGCCGAGAGCAGGGGCATCCCCCCGGTGCTCGTCGGCGTCCTGCTCAGCCTGCGGGCGGGCTCCTCCCTGCTCTCCCGGCTGGCCCTGCCCTGGATGCTGCGCCGCTGGTCGCGCAAGACCCTCATCATCGCCAGCACCGCCGTGGCCGGCCTCTCCCTCGCCCTCGTGGCGCTGCCGTTCGCCGACTTCGTCGTCCTGGCCGTCGTCCTGGGGCTGGGCGGGTTCCTGCTCGGGCTGGGACAACCGCTCACCATGGCGGAAGTGACCACCCTGGCCCCGGAGGGCGCCCGCGGCTCCGCCCTGGCGCTGCGCATCTGGGGCAACCGGCTGGGACAGGTCGCCATCCCGGCGGCAGCGTCCGCCGTCGCCGGGGCGGTGGGCTCACCGGGGGCGCTGCTGTTCTCCGCCGCCGTCCTCCTCGCGGCGGCCGTCACCGCTCGCTGACCTGCCTCCTCGGCATCGCCCGCGGACGACCGGCCCCTTCGGCACCGCCCGCCCCTTGTCCGGTTCCGTCGGCACCGTCCGCCAGGATGGCGGCCACCCCATCGACGAGGAGGACCCCGTGACCGACGAGCGCACCTACCTGGAGGGCATGGTTCGGGACACCTACTTCCCACCCGACCTGGTGGAGAAGGGCCAGGCGATCCTGCGCGCCCTCGACACCCGCCTCGCCGCGGACCGGCCCGCCGACCTGGAAGCCCTCTACACGGTCACCCACGCGGCGACCGAGGAGTTCAACGCCTTGAACGAGGAGTTCTGGGAACGGGGCAGCGAGATCGAGACCGTGGCCCGCGACGTGATCGCGACGGACTTCCTCCACATCGCCCGCGCGCACGGCTTCACCGACGCCGACATCGAGGAACTCGTCGCCCCGCGCGACTGGTGACACACGCCGGGGCGGGGCCCCTCCGGACCCCGCCCCGCCCCGCCTCGCGTGTCAGACCGGTACGCGCCGCGCCGCCGGCGCCGCCCCGTACCTCTCCCACACGATCTCCGCCGGCTCCGGAGCGAGGGCCGGGCCCTCCGACACCGCGGTCGCCCCCTCGGCCTCCGCCTGCTCGCGGAGCCGGCCGGCGAAGAACCCCGGAGCCGGCAGGTACGTGGAGACCAGCGCCGACACGTCATCCGCCGACGGGCCGCCGCTCGACACTTCGTCCCGCGGCACACGGGAGGGGCCACGCTACGCGGTCCGGGTCGCGGAAGGTCCACGCCACAGGCGGGTACGCGGACACCCGGCCGGACCCCAGCCGCCCCCGGCACACAGGCCCCCGGCACACAGGAAGGGGGCCGTGACCACACGGCCCCCACCGGAGAGGAACGGCGTCCGCCCGCTACGCCTTGATCGCGGTCCGTCCGGTCTCGGCGTCGTGGCCGACCGAGATCTTGCGGGCCTTGGACCGCTCGGCCACCGGGATCCGCAGGGTGAGCACACCGTCGGCGTAGTTCGCGCTGATCCGGTCGGTGTCCAGGGTGTCCCCGAGGAAGACCTGGCGGCTGAACGTGCCGCTCGGCCGCTCGTTGACGATCGGTTCCAGCTCCTCGCGGCGCAGGCCGGGGCGCTCCGCCTTGACGGTGAGGACGTTGCGCTCGACTTCGAGGTCGATGCTCTCGGGGGAGACCCCGGGCAGGTCGAAGTGGACCACGAAGTCGTCGTCCTCACGGTAGGCGTCCATCTGCATGGTGGACGGCCGGCCGTTCTCCAGGAGCCGCTGGGTGATCCGGTCGAACTCCCGGAACGGGTCGGTGCGCATCAGCATCGCTCGTCACCTCCACGTGTTCTCGACTCATCGTCGATGACTTGATGCGAACAAGCTCAACTTTATTGATCGTCTCGTGCGTGTCAAGTCCTCGGGCACAAAGAAGCGGGCGGGGTCCGTGAGGATCCCGCCCGCCCGGCGCACCGGTGTCCCAGACCGGTACACGCGCGCCTCAGACCGGCACGCGCCGCGCCGCCAGCGCCGCCCCGTACCTCTCCCACACGATCTCCGCCAGCTCCGGAGCGGCACCCAGGGCCTCCGACACCGCGGTCGCCCCCTCGGCCTCCGCCTGCTCGCGGACCCGGTCGGCGAAGAACCCCGGAGCCAGCAGGTACGTGGAGACCACCACCCGCCGAGCCCCCCGTGCGTACGCCGCGGCGACCGCCTCGGCGGGGGTGGGACGCGCCGCCGACGCGAACGCCGCCACCGCCTCCCGCCACGGTCCGCGTGCCGCCAGCTCCGCGGCCACGGACTCCACCGTCGCGTTGGCCGAGGGGTCGCTCGACCCGGCCGACGCCACCACCAGCACCGTGTCCGGATCGGCGGTGGCGCCGGCCTCGGCCAGCCGGCGCTCCGCCGCGGCCACCAGGCCGGAGTGGGGGCCGAGCGTGTCCGCGTAGCGGATCCGCACCCACGGCTCGGCCTCGCCCGCCCGCTCCAGCACCCGCGGCAGGTCCACCTTGCTGTGGTAGGCCGCCGTCAGCAGCGCGGGCAGCACGACCGCCTCGCCGGCGCCCTCGGCCGCTAGCGCGGCGAGGGCGTCCCCGGCCGAGGGGGACGTGTGGTCCAGGTAGGAGACCCGGACGTCGGCCCGGGGGCGCAGCGCGCGCACCCGGTCGAACAGCGCCTCCACGGCCGCCGCGGACCGGGGATCACGGCTGCCGTGGGCGACCGCCAGCAGCGGCACGCGCCTCCGTTCATCCCGCACCATGCACCACCCCTCCCGCGACACGCCGCCTTCCCGCCGCACCCTCTCCTCCGGGAGGACGCCGCCCTCCCGCAGGACGCCTGCTTCCCGCACCGTCCTTTCCTCCCGCGCCCGACACCGACCCCCACGGACCCCACCCCGGTGCCCGCCGCGCTTCCCGCGCTTCCCGTGCCTCTTGCGCTTCCCGCACTTCCCGCGTCTCTTGCGCTATCCGCACTTCCCGCGCTTCCCACACCTTCCGCACCATCCACACCACCCCCGCCACTCCCACCCCTCCCGGGATCACACGTGGATCCCGCACTCGGTCTTCCCACTGCCGGCCCAGCGCCCGCTGCGCGGGTCCTCGCCGGGTGCGACCCGGCGGGTGCACGGCTCGCAGCCGATGGAGGGGTACCCGTCGTACTGGAGCGGGTTGATGATCACCCCGTTCTCTTCGATGTAGGAGTCCACCTGCTCCTGGCTCCACGCGGCGATCGGGTTCACCTTGGTCATCCGCCTGCGCCGGTCCCACTGCACGATCGGGGTCTCGCGCCGGGTCGCGGAGTCACCGCGGCGCAGCCCGGTCAGCCACGCGCTGTAGGGCTCCAGCGCCTTGCGCAGCGGCTCCACCTTGCGCAGGTGGCAGCAGATGCCGGGGTCGCGCCCGTGCAGCCGGGGGCCCAGCGCCAGGTCCTGCTCGGCGACGGTCCGGGTCGGTTCGACGTTGACGAGAGTGATGTCGTAGATCGAGGCCACGGCGTCGCGGGTACCGATGGTCTCGGGGAAGTGGTACCCCGTGTCCAGAAAGACCACGTCGATACCGGGGACCACGCGCGATGCCAGGTCGACCATGAGCGCGTCGGCCATGGACGAGGTCATGCACAGGCCGTCGCCGAACGTCTCGGCGGCCCAGGCGATGATCTCCTGCGCGGTGGCCTCCTCCAGCTCGCGCGAGGCGCGCGCGGCCAGCTCGGAACCGCCCAGGGGGGTGATGGTGGCGTTCATTCCTACCCTTCCGTCGGTCTGGAGGGCGCGCCGCCGAACGAGGCGGAGCGAAGGCCCACGTACTTCACGCGGAAGACCCGGGCGCAGGACAGGCAGGCCCAGGGGTAGCCCTCGCCCTTGACGGCGGCTCCCTCCTCGGGCACCAGGTCCTCGTCCCCGCAGTAGGGGCAGTAGTAGGGTGCGGCCCTCTCGGACACGGCGCACCTCCTCGAATCGGGGATGTCACGGATCGGTGGATCGGTGGGTCGGGGCCGGGCGGGCCGGGCACACGGACCCGGCCCGCCCGGCCGCCGCTACTTCAGGTCCTCGTCCGCGGCCCGGCCCACCCAGCCCGCGAACGACTCCCCGTCCTTCTTCTGGTCCTGGAACCGGCGCAGCACCCGCTCCACGTAGTCCGGCAGCTCGTCGGCGGTGGACTTGAGGCCGCGGATCTTCTTGCCGAAGGCCGCGTCCAGGCCCATCCCGCCGCCCAGGTGGATCTGGTAGCCCTCCACCTGCTCGCCGCGCTCGTCCATCACCAGCTGGCCCTTGAGGCCGATGTCGGCGACCTGGATGCGCGCGCACGAGTTCGGGCACCCGTTGACGTTGATCGTCAGCGGCTCGGCGAACCCGGGGAGCCGCTTCTCCAGCTCGTCGATGAGCGTCGACGCCCGGTCCTTGGTCTCCACGATCGCCAGCTTGCAGAACTCGATGCCGGTGCAGGCCATCGTCTGGCGGCGGAACGTGCTGGGCCGCACCTGGAGGTCCTGCGCCTCCAGTGCCGCGACGACGGACTCCACCCGGTCCTCCTCGATGTCGAGGATGACGAGCTTCTGGTCGGCGGTGGTGCGGATGCGGTCGGAGCCGTGCTCCTCGGCGATGTCCGCGATCCGGGCCAGCGAGGTGCCCGAGACCCGGCCCACCCGGGGGGCGAACCCCACGTAGAACCTGCCGTCGCGCTGGCGGTGCACCCCCACGTGGTCGCGGCGCAGGCCCTCGTCCAGCACGGGTGCGGGGCCGTCGGGCAGCGCGTACCCCAGGTACTCCTCCTCCAGTACCTGCCGGAACCGCTCCGCGCCCCAGTCCTTGATGAGGAACTTGATGCGCGCGCGGGTGCGCAGCCGCCGGTACCCGTAGTCGCGGAAGATCCCGCAGACCCCCGCCCACACCTCGCTCACCTGGTCGGGGCGGACGAACGCCCCCAGCCGCAGCGCGAACATCGGGTTGGTGGACAGGCCCCCGCCGACGAACAGGTCGTACCCGGCCCGCCCCTCCGCGTCGTGCACGCCCACGAAGGCGACGTCGTTGATCTCGTGGTTGGTGCAGTACACCGAGCAGCCCGCGATGGACGTCTTGAACTTGCGGGGCAGGTTGGAGTACAGCGGGCTGCCGATGTGGTCCTCGTAGACCTGGAAGATCTCCGGCGACGCGTCCAGCACCTCGTCGTCGGCCACCCCGGCGACCGGACAGCCCATGATCACGCGGGGGGTGTCGCCGCAGGCCTCGGTGGTGGACAGGCCCGCCGCCTCCAGCCGCTCCCAGATCTCCGGCACGTCCTCGACCCGGATCCAGTGGTACTGGACGTTCTGCCGGTCGGTGATGTCGGCGGTGTCGCGGCCGAAGTCGCGGGAGATCCCGGCGACGGCGCGCAGCTGGGCCACCGACAGCTGGCCGCCGTCGATGCGCACCCGCAGCATGAAGTAGCTGTCGTCCAGCTCCTCCGGCTCCAGGACCGCGGTCTTGCCCCCGTCGATGCCGGGGGCGCGCTGGGTGTAGAGGCCGAACCACCGGAAACGGCCGCGAAGGTCAGCGGGGTCGATCGAGTCGAAACCGCGCTTGGAGTAGATGTTGATGATCCGATCGCGGACGTTGAGCCCGTCGTCGTTCTTCTTGTTCTCCTCGTTCTTGTTCAGCGGTTCGCGGTAGCCGAGGGCCCACTGGCCCTCACCGCGGCGTCGACGCGGCGGCTTGGCCGCGGTCGGCGTCCGACCGTTCTGCGCGGAAGAGGGAGGCATCGCGGGTGTCTCCGATGGGGTCACGGGGTCCGTGCGACCCCGGCGCCCGCACCACGACCACCCGTGGGCGCCGCACTTCGTCGTGCAGGTGCCACGGGTCGGAATCCGCGTGTGGGGAATGCGAAGAAAAAGGGGAGAGCGCCGGTGCCGCGCGCACCCCTGGGGTGCGACTGAAAGGCGGCGAGATTAACCGACGCTGCAACAGATGGCACTGCGGACCCGAAGGAAGTCCACGTGGCGACGCACGCAGAGCATGGGGTCCAGGGCAGCGATCATGAAATGAGAATGTCACGTGTCCGCGGTTCTTGTCCAGGCGCCCGCGGACGGCCCCGAAGTGAGTCACATCACTCGAAGGCGCGCTCCGCAGGCCGCCCGCCACGGCCGCCCGGCCGCGCCCCACCGCCCCCGCGGGCGCCCCGTCGCCCGTCCGCGGATACTCCGAGGTCCCGGCCCCCGCCCCCGTACCGCTAACGTTCTCCCCGTGGTGGGTTTCTGGGAGGGGCTGTGGCGTATCACCGACGCCTGGCTGAGACGGCGCCCCGTGCTGCGCGGCGGACTGCTCCTCGTGCTGCGCACGATGCGCGCCTTCTCCCGCAACCGCGTGGTCGGGCTCGCGGCCGAGTCGGCCTTCTTCACCCTGATCTCCCTGCCCGCGCTGCTCCTCGGCCTGCTGGGCGCCCTGGTCCCGCTGGCGTCGGTGCTCGGCCACGACACGGTGGGGGAGATCCGGGAGCTGATCCTGGACACCGCCTACCAGGTGCTCACCCCGGTCGCCGTCGAGTCCGTCGTCGAACCGCTGATGGACGACTTCCTCCAGGGCGTCCAGGGCGGACTGCTGTCGGTGACCTTCCTGGTGTCGCTGTGGTCGGGGTCCCGGGCCATGGACGTGTTCATCCGCTCCATCACCATCTCCTACGGCCTCGACGAGCTGCGCCCCTGGCTGGTCCAGCGCGGCCTGGCGTTCCTCGCCTACCTGGGCGGCCTGACGTTCGCGCTGCTGGTGCTGCCGGTCCTGGTGGCGGGGCCCGACCTCGTCCACGGCCTGCTGCCGATCACGGTGGGGCGGCTCAACCTGCTGTACTGGCCGACCGTCGCGGTCCTGGCCACCACCGCCGTGACGATGCTCTACAACCTGAGCGTCCCGGTGCGCACCCCGCTGTGGCGGCACCTGCCGGGGGCGCTGCTGGCGACGACGGTGCTCGTCACCGGGTCCATCGGGCTGCGCGCCTACCTGGACGCCTCGCTGGGGCAGGTCAGCCTCTACGGCTCGCTGGCCGCGCCCATCGCCATCCTGGCCTGGCTGTTCGTGATGGCGGTCGCCGTGCTGGTGGGGTCGTCGTTCAACGCCGAGATCGACGCCATGTGGCCGACGGTGCGCACCGCCGCGGCCCGCGCCGAGATCGCCAACCGCCACCTGGAGCGCGCCGACCGCATCATGCGCCGCAGGGAGCAGGCCGTCATCGACACGATCGTCGAGGGCAACGGCCGCTGACCGGTTCCGGCCGGAGCGTACGCCGTGTACCGGAACGCGGCGG
Organism: Nocardiopsis flavescens; assembly: GCF_900141985.1. Lineage (GTDB taxonomy): Bacteria > Actinomycetota > Actinomycetes > Streptosporangiales > Streptosporangiaceae > Nocardiopsis > Nocardiopsis flavescens. Next base: position 160,343 of record NZ_FQZK01000013.1, read on the forward strand.
TACGCCGACGGGTTCGAGGAGTCCCCGGCGGGCGGACCGCCTTCCCCCGCCCCTGCGGCCGGACGGCCGGCAAGGGACATCCCCGCGCCCCTGCCGCGACCCCGCGCCCCTTCCGCGACCCCGCGCCCCCTCCGGGACGGGGCCGCGATCGCGCCCCCTCCGCGACCGGGGTGCACCACGGCGTCCCGCGGCTCTTTTCCGCGCTCCTACCGCCGGGCCGCCACGCGGTCCGGGCCCGCTGCGGCCGAGCCCCGCCGTGCGCCTTTTCGGTCGTACCTGGCGGTATCGTGCACTTCACGGTCCAAACCCGGCCGGCCCTCACCTCCTCCGGGTACGCCCACCCGCCGGCTCCGCACGTCACGGGGGACGTGGGAGGCCAGGGTCGGACGTGAACGATGAGGGCCCGGTGGCCGGATTCGGCCAATTACGGTGTGAACTCATCGACACATCCGCGTGTCCACATGAACGGGGTTCCGGAAGGGCGGTCGAGCGCCCCCTCCGGGGTTTCGAAGACATGCCAGGTCAGGGGAAGGGGAGCGGGAACACCGTTGACCGCACAGCGCGCCGTGTCCGCCGCCCACCGCCCGTACCCGGGTGGGCCGCGACCGTCACGATCAGTATCATCGCGTTCAGCGTCGACTTCGCGTACGTCGGCACCGCCGCCCGGTGACAGCCCGGGCCGCGTCCCGCCGCGGTCCCCGACCACTGTTCACCGCCACCCGAACACGAACAGGCCCACCCTTCCCATGCCTTCGGAGGCACCATGAGCCGGGCGTCCCGTCCGGGGCATCCCCGGCCCACCGCCGTCATCGCCATCGCCCCGGACGAACGCAGCGCCGAGATCGTCATCGAGGGGCAGCGCCAGGTCGTCACCGGCAGTGTCCCCAAGGAGACCCGGCGCGCCGCGCTGGACGTCGCCACCGGCTACGCCGCCAGGATCGGCCAGCCGGTGCTCATCGACGCCCGCGACAGCAACGGCTACTGGAACCTGGTCGCCACCCCCGACGGCGTCGTGCAGGCCGCCGACCGGATCCCGCCGACCTCCGCCCCCGCCCCGGCCGCGGCACAGCCCCCGGTCCCCACCGGCCGGTCCGACCGCGGCAGGCGCGGCCTGCTCATCGCGGGCGCGGCCGTGCTCGCCGTGGTGCTCCTGGGCGGAGCCGGGATCACCGTCTGGAACCTGCTCCCGGGTGACGACCCCGCCGCGCAGACCACTACGACCGAGGCGCAGGTGCTGGGCCACCCGGCCCCGCCCGGGTACGCCGACACCGTGGAGTTCGCCGAGGCGCTCGCCCCCGGCAGCCAGCCCGGCGTCTCCCGGGACGGCGAACTCCTGGCCTTCATGGGCCCCGACGAGCGTCTCACCCTGTTCGACGCCTCGGGTGAGCGCCTGTGGTCGGCCGCCCTCCCGGCCGCCGCCGCCGAGTTCCTGGGCCCGCCCCGCTTCGTCGACTACGACGGCGCGCGGGCCGTGGTCATGGAGACCACCGGCACCCTCTGGTTCTGGCCGGTCGAGGGGGGCGAGCACACCAGCATCACCCTGCCCGAGGACGCCTCCACCCAGTACGTGGGCTCCTCCGCGCTGGTCCGCAGCGGTGACGACGCCCTCGTCCCGACCGGCGGCGAACTGGAGCCGGTCGAGGTCGACGGCGGGGCCGCCCCGATGCTGGCCGAGGGCACGGAGGTCCTCACCGCGGTCCGCACCGGCGCGTGGACCTGGGTCGACACCGCCGGTGAGGCCACCGAGGTCAGCGCCGTCCGGCCGGACAACGCCGGCGACATGGACTCCGTGGTCACCGCCCTGCGCGAGTACGTGGTCATCCGCTGGGAGCCGCTGCGCGGCGAGGGGGCCGTGCTGGCCTTCCACGACAGCCGCGACGGCACCGTCGTGGGCGCCGCCGAGATCGACCCGGACGACCTGGAGGACGTGCGCCACCGCTCCGGGCCCATCGGCACCGGGATCGTCTCCTACGGTCCGGTCGTGCTGGACCCCGAGACCGGCGGCACCGCCGTCGTCCCCGGCTTCGAACCCCAGATGGCGGTGGGCTCCACCGTGTTCGGCCAGCTCGGCGGTGCGTCGGCGGCGGTCGACGCCGCCGGCGAGGTCCGCCGGCCGGATCCCGCATCGGCCCAGCCCGCCGGCCTCCTCGGCGCCAACGCCATCGTGGTCCACGAGGACCACCTCTATGCCATCCCCTCTCAGTAGTACCCCCGAGAAAAGAAGAAAGGAGTGGGATGTCCCCCAAGAAGCGGGCACTGACCGTGACTGCGGCCGGTCTGTTCATGGCCGGGTTCTCCGTCGGTCCGGCGTACGCCGAGACCGTCGAGGAGACCGCCCCCGAGGCCGCGACTGACGTGGCTCAGGAGGTCCCCCAGCTCGAAGTTGAGCTTCCTATCGACCTTGGCCTCACCGTCGAGACCCCGATCGTTCACGTGGAAGTTCAGCCCAGCGACAACCCGCCGGCTCCGGACCCCGGTGACGACGGGGGCGACCCCGGTGACGGTGGCGGTGACGACGGCGGCGACCCCGGTGACGGCGGCGGCGACGACGGCGGCGACCCCGGTGACCCGGGCGGCGAGGACCCGGGCGGTGAAGACCCCGGTGGCGAGGACCCGGGCGGTGAAGACCCCGGTGGTGAAGACCCCGGTGGCGAGGACCCGGGTGGCGAGGACCCGGGCGGTGAAGACCCCGGTGGCGAGGACCCGGGCGGCGAGGACCCGGGTGGCGAGAACCCCGGCGGGGAGAACCCCGACCCGGGTGAGGGCGGCGAGCCCGGTGGCGACGGTGACGAGAGCCAGGCTCCCGGCACCTCCGTCCCCGGCGGCAGCACCCCCGTGACCGCCGGAACCTCCGGTACCAGCGGGACCACGCCGACCCTGCCGACCACCGGTGTCGACATGGAGGGCTTCGTCCTCGGCGGTGCCATCGTCACGGGCATCGGCGCCCTCGCCCTCTGGGCGGGCGCGCGTCGTCCGTCCCCGGTGATGGAGTAACGAAGCGGGACACCGCGGCGGGACGGCACACCCCGCCGGTCGCGGCCTCCGGGCCGCGGGCCGTGTGCAAGGGCCCCCGAACGCTCCGGCGTCCGGGGGCCCGCCCCTTGTGCCGCGGCCCCGCTCCCGCCCGGCCCGCGGACACGGGGCCGCCGCCCTGTCAGGCGCGCGGGCGCAGCGCGGGCGCCAGCAGGAAGGCACCCACCCCGGCCGCGGCGATCACCCACAGCGCGGTTCCCAGCGCCGTCGCGTCCGCGATCAGCCCCACCGCCGGCGGGAACGCCAGGAAGCCCGCGCGTCCCAGCCACCCCACGACGGTCACCCCGTCGCCGGTGCGCACCCCGGGCACGTTCCCGGCGGCCGCCAGGGTCAGCGGGAACAGCGTGGAGACCCCCAGGCCCATCACGCCGAACCCGATGACGGTCGTGGCCTGGTGCGGCACCGCCAGCGCCAGCGCGACCCCGCCCGCCGCCAGCAGGCCGCAGGCCCGCCCGACGCCGACGGCGCCGAACCGGTCGGTCACCCGGTCGCCGAGCAGTCGGCCGACCACCATCATCGCCTGGCAGGCCACGAACGGCATCGCCGCCAGGAACAGCGCCGCGTCCAGCTCGTCGGCCATGTACACGGCGCCCCACGACGCCGCGGAGTCCTCGATACCCCCGGCCAGCATCAGCAGCACGCCCAGCAGGACCAGCAGCAGCACCGCCCGCCCGGGCATGCGCGGGCGCCGCCCGTCCTCCTCGTGGGCGCCGTCGGCCCGCTCGCTGTCCTCCGGACCGGGCAGGAGCATCCGGGCCACCGTCAGGTTCACCGCCACCAGCACCAGGGCCGTGCCGCCCAGGTGCCACAGGATCGGCACCCCGGCCCCGGCCATGACCGCGCCGAGCAGGCCGCCGGAGACCGCCGCCAGACTCCAGACCGCGTGGAACGTGTTGATGATGGTCCGCCCGTACCGGCGCTGGACCCGCAGACCGTGCGAGTTCTGCGCCGAGTCCGTCCAGGCGTCGGCGCAGCCCATGACGAACAGGGCGCCCGCCAGCGCCCACCAGTTCTGCGCCAGCGCGATGAAGGGGAGCGCTCCCAGCGACAGCAGGCTGGTCCCCACCGCGGTGGGCCCGCTGCCGAACCTGTGAATCAGCGGCCCGGCGAGCATCCCCGTGAGGATCGCGCCGGTCGGCATCGCCGCGATCGCCAGTCCCAGCTCCGCGTTGCTCAGCCCCAGGCCGGTCTTGATCGCCGGGAGCCAGGGGACCGCGTTGGTGTACGTGAACCCGTTGACGAAGAAGAGGGTGGAGACCGCGATCCGGGCCCGGCGGGCCTGCGCGGGGGGAGCTGTGGTCTTCGGACTGTTCATGGGTCTCCCACGGACGGCTGTTCGGTGCCTGCGGATGGTACCGACTCCGGTCCGTGCCCGGCCATGCGATTCCCGGCTCCCGCGATCGCCGGTCCGCCGGGCTTGCCATTCGCCGCCGTCCGGATTTACATAGGGGTTCCGCTCTGTGACCGCGACGCCCCCCGACGACCGCCCACGACCCCACCCGGTCACCGCCGAACCCGGCCCCGCCCCCGGCGACCCGCTCGCGCGCGGGGCACGGCGCCCCGCGCCGCCTCCCTCGCCCCGGCCCCCGCACCCGCGGCGGCCGGGCGGAACGGAAGAGCCCATGATCGATAAGCGCGCGCTGCGAGACGAGCCCACCCTCACCGGAAAGCACGTGCGCCTGGTGCCCCTGGGCCCCGAGCACACGGACGCGTACTTCGCGGCGGGTCTGGACGAGGAGATCCGAAGACTCACCGGGACCCACCACCACCTCACCTACGCCGAGGCCAGGGACTGGTGCGCGCGCCGCCCGCGGCGCCCCGACCGGCTGGACCTGGCCATCACCGACCCCCGCGACGGCCGCTTCCTGGGCGAGCTGTCGCTGTACTCGGTGGTCCCCGAGAACGAGAGCGCCGGGTACCGGATCGCCCTGTCCGCCCTGGCGTTCACCGGGCGCGGCCTGGGCCGGGAGGCCACACGGATGGTGCTGGAGTACGCCTTCGAGCAGGTGGGGCTGCACCGGGTGTGGCTGTACGTCTACGCCTTCAACATGAGGGCCATCGCGGTGTACCGCTCCTGCGGATTCTCGGTCGAGGGGCGGCTGCGCGACTCCCTGCTCTGGGAGGGGCGCCGCCACGACGCGCTGCTCATGGCGGTGCTGAGGAACGGCGCCCGCAGGTCCTGAGCCGGGGGTTTTGACCGCGGCCGGGGTTGCAACCTCCGCCTCCCGGGGTATGTCCGGTACCACTTTTCCATCGGCTCCCTTCGGGACGGCGAGAGGCGAGAGGAGCGGCGCCCCAGCCCGGCGCCGGTACTGCCCATGAATCCGGTACCCGTGTCCCTGCCCTTCACCGACCGCTCCGAGGCGGGCCGCCGCCTCGCGGAGCGGGTCCGTCCCCACGCCGTCGACGACCCCCTGGTGCTGGCCCTGCCGCGGGGCGGTGTCCCGGTCGGGGCGGAGCTGGCCCGCCGCCTCGACGCCGACTTCGACGTCCTGGTCGTCCGCAAGATCGGCCTGCCGGGCCGGCCCGAACTCGGGGTCGGCGCGATCGCCGAGGACGGCCGCGTCCTCTTCGACGACCTCGCGCTGGCCCGGATGCGGGTGCCCCGCCAGGCCCTGTCCGGGACCGTGGACGCCGAGCGCGCCGAACTCGACCGCCGCCGGCGGGTGTACCGGGGGGAGCGCCCGCCCCCGCGGATCGCCGGGCGCGACTGCGTGGTCGTCGACGACGGGGTGGCCACCGGCGGCACCGCCCGCGCCGCCCTGCGCATGGTCCGCCAGGCCGGTCCGGCCCAGCTGGTGCTGGCCGTCCCGGTGGCCTCCAGGGAGGCGATCGCGATGCTCGGGGAGGAGGCCGACGCCGTGGTGGTGCTGGGCGTCCCCGACAACTTCCGCGCGGTGGGGGAGTGGTACCGCGACTTCGACCAGCTCTCCGACGGCCACGTCACCGCCATCATGTCGGAGGTGGGGCGCAGCCACAGCAGGCCGGGCACGGCCCGGGGCGTGCGGGTGCGTGCGGGCGACGTCTACCTCGACGGGGACCTCACCCTCCCGGCGGTCCTGCGCGGCGCCGCGGTGCTGGCGTTCGGGGAGGCGCGCGGGGATCCGCGCTGGCGGGCGATCGCCTCGGTGCTGCAGAGGTCGGGGTACGCGACCCTCATGCTGGACCTGCTGGTGGGCGACGAGCGCTCCTCGGTGGGCGGCGGCGCCGCCACGGAGGTGCTGGGCGAACGGCTGAGTTCGGCCGTCACCTGGCTGCGCCGGGCCACCGATGCCGCGAGCGAGCCGGTGGGCGTGCTGGGCTCGGGGGCGGCCGCCCCGGCGGCGCTGGTGACCGCCGCGCGGCGGCCCGGCGACGTGGCCGGGGTGGTGGTGCACGGCGGCCGGATCGACCTGGCCGAGCCGGCCCTGCCCGAGGTCCGGGCCCCGGTCCTGGTGCTCCTGGAGAGCCGGGACTCGTTCGTGCGCGAACTGGGGGAGTGGGCGCGGGGGCGGATGGGCGGGCCCACCGACCTCAAGGTGATGTCGGGCGCGGAGGAACTGCTGCGGGGCGCCAAGGAGTGGCGCCGGGTGGCGGTGGAGACCCAGGACTGGTTCGACCGGTACCTGCCGCGCCGCGGAGGCTGAGCCCCCGCGGGGGCCGTCTCCGGTCCGGGAAACGAAGAACCCGCGTCGCCGCCGGCTTCGTGCCGGGGCGACGCGGGTTTCGCACGGGGCCGGGGCCGCCGAGGAGAGGAGAGTCGACCGGGGGTGCCCGGAATCAGGCGGCGTTGGCGCGACGCATACGACGACGGCGCTCAGAGGCGCGCTCGTCCTCGTTCAGGCCGCCCCAGGTCCCGTACTTCTCCGGACGCGAGATCGCGTAGTCCAGGCAGTCGGTTCGAACCGGGCAGGCCGCACAGATCTCCTTGGCCTTGCGCTCGCGGATCTCCCGCTCCGGCTGGCGCTCGCCATCCGGGCCGAAGAAGAGCACAAGGTCCTCGCCCCGGCACGCGGCGGCATCCTGCCACCCCCAGCTCGGGCGGGGGCGCAGCGCGGCCTGCCGACGTACCTGAGACATGCTTGAACCACCTCTACTGAAATCACTAGTAAGCTGTCGTAAAAAGCTTCAGTCACCTAAAAGTCGGTCATGCGGCGTGAGCGACCCCGCACGACGCAAACGCCGAACGGTACAGGCGATGTTCCCCGGTGTGGCTGAGACCACGAGGAGCACGCGACCATCGGCGATACGCCGACTGCGGGTGTGCTCTCACGCGAACGGCTCTCGGAGGCGGTGACAGGCCATCCGTCCGAGCCGGTACGTAATCATGCCATCCCCACTCCCGATCGTGCACGGGGGGTGGGGAAATTACTCGCCCAACCGTTACCGAAAACTGGTGCCTAGCGGCTGGTCTCCGGTCGTTTGTCCGAGTTCGTCGCTTATTGCAAGAACAGGCGTCTTGTGAAGGACACAGCACATCGTATGGGGCGATGTCCCTCCTGCCTAGGGGCTTCCCTTGATACGCCGATCACATTGCGGACACGACACGTCACCGCGATTGGGTGCGACCGTATGTCCTCACCGTGCGTCGCCGCCACCGCCGGGACGGCCGCCCGCGGGGCGGGTGCCGCCCCGCGATGACCCGCCGCCCCACCGTCCGGCGCCCCTAGGGGAAGGACCAGGGGCGCGCAGGGGGAACCGGGTCGTGGTGCGCGGGCGTCACACGCGATAGAAATCGAGGTACGCCCCGACGCGGGGCGCCCCTCCCCGCACCACCACCAAGGAGTTCGACTGGCCGTGGCCCTCCTACGGTTCATCCTCAACATCATCTGGCTCTTCGTCGCGGGCTTCTGGCTCGCGGTGGGCTACGCCTTCGCCGGGATCATCTGCTTCATCCTCATCGTGACGATCCCCTTCGGCGTCGCCTCCTTCCGGATGGCCGGATACGCCCTGTGGCCCTTCGGCCGCGAACTCGTGCGCAGGCCCGGTGCGGGAACGGGCAGCACCGTCCTCAACGTGATCTGGGTGATCATCGCCGGCTGGTGGCTCACCCTCGGGCACATCGCCACCGCCATCGGCCTCGCCGTCACCATCATCGGCATCCCCATGGCCTGGGCGTCGATCAAGATGATCCCGGTCGCGCTCGCCCCCTTCGGCAATGAGATCGTCGAAAGCGGCCGTCCGCGGGAACCCTGGCAGTTCTGACGCCGTTCTCACGCCGACGGGTGCGAACCCCCCATCCCCCGGACGCATCATCTTCAACAGAACTTCCGCGTACCCCTTCCACCCCGGGAAGGGGGCGCGCCCAGCAGTGAGAATGGAGTCGATGTGCAAGCCCAACGGCCGGGAGTGTGGGCGCTCCTGAACAAGTGGCTCGCCGCGCGCAGAGCCCGCGAGGAGCGCCGCGCCAGGCTGGAGGCCGAGGAGCGCGAGATCTTCGAGGCCCGCCGACGGGCGGAGGAGGAGGCCGCGCAGGCCGCGGCCGCCGCCGCCAAGCCCGACCTGCTGCGCACGGTGAGCGACGTCGCCTGGCGGATGCTGCTCATCGGCGTGGTCGCGGGCCTCCTCGTCTACGCCCTGGTGTACCTGTCGGTCGTCACCCTCCCGGTGGTCCTCGCCGTCTTCATCACCGCACTGCTGATGCCGCTGGCCAACTGGCTGCGCCGCAAGGGGCTGGGGCGGGGGCCCTCGACCGCGATCTCCATCGCGGTCGCGCTCGTCGTCTTCGGCGGCGTCCTGACGCTGATCATCATGCCCGCGGCCCAGGGGTCGCAGGCCCTGGTGGACAGCGTCACCGACGGTCTGGAGGCCATCCAGGACCTCCAGCTGCCCTTCGGGCTGAGCCCGGAGCTGTTCGACCTCGACGAGATCATCGTCGACGCCACCCAGCAGATCACCGCCCTGATCGAGCAGAACAGCAGCCAGCTCATCAGCGGCGCCTGGACCGCCGGCGCCGCCGTGGTGTCCGTCCTGGTCGGCGTCGTCCTGATCATCGCCCTGACGGTGTACTTCGTGCACTCCGGCGACCTGCTCATGGACTGGCTGCTCACGCTGATCCCGGCGGGCTCGCGCGCGAGCCTGCACCACGGCGGCACCGTCGCCTACCGGGTGATGGGCAACTACGTGCGCGGGGTGGCCGCCGTCGGCGCCATCGACGCCATCGGCATCGGCATCCTGCTGCTGTTCGTCCTGGACCCCAGCCTGGCGATCCCGTTGATCGTGCTGACCTTCATCGGCGCCTTCCTGCCGATCATCGGCGCCTTCCTCAGCGGACTCATCGCCGTCCTGGTCACCTTCGTGACCGTGGACTGGATCTGGGCCCTCATCGTGCTCGGCTGGGTGCTGCTCATCCAGCAGCTGGAGAGCAACGTCTTCGCGCCCCGCATCTACGGACAGGCCCTGGAGCTCCCCTCGCCGATCGTGCTCATCGCGATCTCCATCGGCGCGGTCCTGGGCAGCGTGCCGGGCATGTTCCTGGCCACCCCGGTCGCGGCCGTGCTCGCCGCGCTGCTCCGGGAGCGGCCCCCGGCGCCGGAGGAGCACGGGGCGTCGGTGCCCGACGACCCGGGGCCGCCGCCGACCGACAAGGCGAAGAAGAAGCAGGCCGCCCTGGCCACCACCCCCTCCCCGGGGGAGCCGGCCGCCAAGCCCGCCAGGGCGGAGGAGCCGGCACCGGAGGCCCCCTCCGAGGAGTGATCCGGACCGCCTCCGGGAATGTCCGGCGTCCCCGTTCCTGTTCGACAGGACGGGGACGCCGTCGTCCGGGGGCGAAAACCCCTGGCGGCGCCCCCGAGCACTGCCGTTAGGCTGGATCGGTCGGCCCCCGAGCCGCCCGTCCCCGCGCGCAACCGCCGCCGGACCGGTGCGTCCGACCTCCCCGCCCGTCTCCACCTCGTAGGAAGCCCCATCATGCTGATCGCCACCGACCTCGAACTGCGCGTCGGTCCTCGCCTCCTGTTGGAGCCGACCACCTTCCGCGTCGCCGCCGGGGACCGTATCGGGCTGGTGGGTCGCAACGGCGCGGGCAAGACCACAATGACCAAGGTGCTGGCGGGCGAGGGCCCGCCCACCGGCGGTACGGTCACCTCCTCCGGGAGCATCGGCTACCTGCCCCAGGACCCGCGCACCGGGGACCTGGAGGTGCTGGCCCGCGACCGCATCCTGTCGGCCCGCGGCATCGACGAGGCCCTGCGCGGCATGCGCGAGGCCGAGAAGAAGATGGCGAGCGCCGACACCAAGACCCGCAACAAGGGCGTGCGCGCCTACGCGCGGTGGGAGGAGCGCCTGCACGTGCTCGGCGGGTACGCCGCCGAGTCCGAGGCTGCGTCCATCTCCTCCAGCCTGGGCCTGCCCGACAAGGTGCTGGGCCAGCCGCTGCGCACCCTCTCCGGCGGGCAGCGGCGCCGGATCGAGCTGGCGCGCATCCTGTTCAGCGGGGCCGACACCCTGCTCCTGGACGAGCCCACCAACCACCTGGACGCCGACTCCATCGTCTGGCTCCGCGACTTCCTCAAGTCGCACCAGGGCGGCCTCATCGTGATCAGCCACGACGTGGACCTGGTCGAGCACGTGGTGAACAAGGTGTTCTACCTCGACGCCAACCGCAGCGTCATCGACGTCTACAACATGGGCTGGAAGCTGTACCTGGAGCAGCGCGAGGCCGACGAGCGCCGCCGCAGGCGCGAGCTGGCCAACGCCGAGAAGCAGGCCGACACCCTGCGCAAGCAGGCCGACCGGTTCCGGGCCAAAGCGTCCAAGGCGCGCGCCGCGCAGCAGATGCTCAACCGGGCCGACCGGATCCTGGACGGCGTGCAGGGCGTGCGCAAGTCCGACAAGGTCGCCAAGCTGCGCTTCCCGGACCCGGCGCCCAGCGGCCGCACGCCGCTCATGGCCGAGGGCCTGTCCAAGTCCTACGGGTCCCTGGAGATCTTCGCCGGGGTGGACCTGGCGATCGACCGGGGCAGCCGGGTCGTCATCCTGGGCCTCAACGGCGCGGGCAAGACCACCCTGCTGCGGCTGCTGGCGGGGGTCGAGACCCCCGACACCGGGCGCGTGGTCCCCGGGCACGGGCTCAAGATGGGCTACTACGCCCAGGAGCACGAGACGCTGGACGTGGGGCGCAGCGTCCTGGAGAACATGATGAGCGCCGCCCCGGACCTGCCCGAGGTCGAGGCGCGGCGCACCCTGGGCTCGTTCCTGTTCACCGGTGACGACGTCGACAAGCCCGCCGGGGTGCTCTCCGGCGGCGAGAAGACCCGGCTGGCGCTGGCGACGCTGGTGGTCTCCAGCGCCAACGTGCTGCTGCTGGACGAGCCGACCAACAACCTGGACCCGGCCAGCCGCGAGGAGATCCTGGCGGCGCTGCGCAACTACAAGGGCGCGATCGTGCTGGTCACGCACGACGAGGGCGCGGTGGACGCGCTCCAGCCCGAGCGGGTCATCCTGCTCCCGGACGGCGTCGAGGACGTCTGGAACGCCGAGTTCGAGGACCTCGTCTCCCTGGCCTGAGCCGGCGGCGCGGCGCCCGGGGGACCGGGCGGGGGTGGACGCCCGGGAGACCGGGGCGGTTCACCCCTCCTTTTTTCGGTCGGCGTTTGCGGCTTTCCGAAACCGGGGGCTCCGGCGGCGCCCCCGGCGTGGCGGCGGTTCAATGTGGCGGCGGGTGATCCCCATGTCCCATCATGAGGGTCCCTGACCGTCGACCCTGGAGGAGTGGACCCGTGAACGACGCACAGAGAAAGGGCGCGCGGCTGGCCGGCGAGGACCGCTCGGAGCTGTCCCTCGAACTCAAGCGCCGCTACGACGGGGGCGAGAGCATCCGCCAGCTGGCGGCGGCCACCGGGCGCTCGTACGGATTCGTGCACCGCCTGCTGGCCGAGGCCGGGGTGGAGCTGCGCGGCCGCGGCGGGGCGACACGCAGGGCCTGACCGCCGCCCTCGGGTTACCCGTGAGTAATATTCGGGGTGACACGGCACACCCACGGAAGGAACCCCCATGGCACAGGCGTCCAACGGACCCGGCGAGCCCCCCGCCGCGGACGAGCTCTCCCGGGCCGGGCTGCGGCTGGAGGTGGACGGGCACACCGCCCGCATCACCATCAGCCGTCCCGAGCGCCGCAACGCGATGACCGGGCGCACCTGGACGACCCTGGCCCACATCGGCCAGACCCTTCCCGAGGACGTCCGAATCGTCGTGATCGCGGGCGAGGGCGACATCTTCTCCGCCGGGATCGACCTCGCCATGTTCACGCCCGAGGGCGTCGACGGCGAGCGCTCCCTGGTGGCGGGCGTCCTCGACGGCAGCGCCGACGCCGACGACATCGAGGGCCACATCGCCGAGCTCCAGGAGGGCTTCCTGTGGCTGCGCCGCCCCGACATCGTCAGCATCGCCGCGGTCCGCGGCCACGCCATCGGCGCCGGGTTCCAGCTGGCCCTGTCGTGCGACATCCGCATCCTGGCCGAGGACGCGAAGTTCACGATGAAGGAGCCCGCCCTGGGCCTGGTCCCGGACCTCACCGGTACCAAGCCGCTGGTCGACATCGTCGGCGTCCACCGCGCCGTGGAGATCTGCCTGACCGCCCGCCGGGTCGAGGCCGCCGAGGCCCGCGAGCTGGGCCTGGCCGAACTCGTCGTCCCCGTGGAGGAGCTGGACGGGGCCGTCGACGACGTCGTCGCGGCGCTGCTGGCCACCAACCCGGAGGCGGCCACCGCCACCAAGGCGCTGCTCCAGCAGGCCGCGGGCAACACGCTCCAGGAGCAGGCGCTCGCCGAGCGCCGCGCCCAGGTCGACCGGCTGACCTCGCTGGCCAAGGCCATGGGCGCCGGGGCCTGAAGTCCCTTCCGCGACCGTGAGGGCGGGGCGGGGGAGACCCGGATCACCGGTGGAAAACGCCCGTCCCGTCCCCACCCCCGAGTGATCTCTAGTACGCTGCATCAAGCGGTCGTTCGCAATGCCGCGCGCATCAGGGCGCGCCGAGACCGCTCAAGACGCGGATCTCGTACGCCGATCGCTCGGCGCGACTCTTCCCGAAGAGACCAAGCCCCATGTTCCACGTAGGGGCCCACATCCGCGTGTGATCAGGCGCGTTTGTGTGATTTCTTCGCCGGGACCGCGATGCCGTCCGTGCGGAGCCTTCCTCGAAACGCCGCCAACCGATGAGGAAGGTACACGTCACCTTGACGGACACTGCCGTAGAGCCTGCCTTCGACAGCCTCGGGCTTCCCCAGGACATCGTCGAAGAGCTGGCCAAGAACGGTGTGACCACCCCGTTCCCGATCCAGGCGGCCACGATCCCCGACGCGCTCGAAGGACTCGACGTCCTCGGCTGCGGCCGCACCGGATCGGGCAAGACCCTGGCCTTCGGCCTGCCGGTCCTGGTCCGCGCCGCCGAGCGCCGGGCCGCCGCCAACCGCCCGCGGGCACTGATCCTCGTGCCCACCCGCGAACTCGCCCACCAGGTCCGCGACGCCCTGCGCACCTACGCCCGCATCGTCGGCGCGCGCGTCGGCGACGTCGTGGGGGGCAGCTCCTACACCCGCCAGATCAACGAGCTGCGCCGCGGTGTCGAGGTCCTGGTCGCCACCCCCGGCCGCCTCACCGACCTCATCGAGCAGGGCGCCTGCGACCTCGGCGACGTCGAGGTCTCGGTGCTGGACGAGGCCGACCAGATGTGCGACATGGGCTTCATGCCGCAGGTCAGCGAGCTGCTCGACCAGGTCAAGCCCGAGGGTCAGACCCTGCTCTTCTCCGCCACGCTCGACGGCGACGTCGACAAGCTGGTGCGCAAGTACATGAACGAGCCGCGCACCCACTCGGTGGACCCGCCGGTCTCGCAGGTCACCACCATGGAGCACCACCTGCTCAAGGTGCTGCCCCGCGACAAGAACAAGATCATCGCCCAGATCGCCGCGCGCGAGGGCCGCACCATCCTGTTCGTGCGCAGCAAGTACCGCGCCGACACGATCAGCGAGCAGCTGGCCGAGGCCGGCGTCGCCTGCGCGTCCCTGCACGGCGGCAAGACCCAGAGCGTGCGCACCCGCACGCTGGCCAAGTTCCGCGAGGGCCGCATCCAGGCCCTGGTCGCCACCGACGTCGCCGCGCGCGGCATCCACGTCGACGGCATCGACCTGGTCGTCAACATCGACCTGCCCACCGGGCACAAGGACTACCTGCACCGCGGCGGCCGCACCGCCCGCGCCGGCTCCTCCGGCTCCGTGGTGTCCCTGGTGGCGCCCAACCAGCGCCGCATGGCCCGGCGCCTGCTCAGCGACGCCGGCGTCGACGCGCAGCAGCACCTGGTCAACCCCGGTGACGAGCTGCTCACCGAGGTGACCGGCGCCCGCGAGCCCTCCTGGGAGCCGTGGATCGAGCCGCCGGAGCCGGTGCGCGAGCGCCGCGGCCGCGGCGGCCCGCGCGGCGGCGGCTACCGCGGTGGCTACCGCGGCGACCGCCGTGAGGGCGGCTTCCGCGGCGGTGAGCGTCGCGAGGGCGGTTACCGGGGCGACCGCGAGGGTGGCGGTTTCCGCGGCGGTGAGCGCCGTGAGGGCGGTTACCGGGGCGACCGTGAAGGTGGCGGTTTCCGCGGTGGCGAGCGCCGTGAGGGCGGTTACCGGGGCGACCGTGAAGGTGGCGGTTTCCGCGGTGACCGCGAGGGTGGCGGTTTCCGCGGCGGTGAGCGCCGTGAGGGCGGTTACCGGGGCGACCGCGAGGGTGGCGGTTTCCGCGGTGGCGAGCGTCGCGAGGGCGGCTTCCGGGGCGGCGACCGTCCGCGCGGCGAGGGCGGCGGCTTCCGCGGCGGCGAGCGCCGCGGCGGCTACCGCGACGACTCCCGCGGGGGCCCGCGCGGCCCCCGCCGCAGCGGCGACCGCTTCGACTCCGCTCGCCAGTACTGAGCGGACGCACGACACGACCCGGGCCCGGCAGGATCACCTGCCGGGCCCGGGCCCTTTACCGGGGTGGGGACTCCTCTCGGACACCGCCCCGGACCGCTCCGGGGCACGGTCGCCCATCCCCGCCGCCACCGGCGCGAGCGCGCCCGCCACGTGCACCGGGACGGGCGGGACCGCCCCGAACCCGGCCGGAACCGCCGCCGTGATCGGCGGGACCGCCCCGGCCGCCGCGATCGACGCCGGCCGGAACCCCGCCGGAGCAGCGCCCGCGTGCCGGACGGCTCCGAGGGAAGGACGCCGCGGCGGGCCGTGCTCGGCACCGGGCCGCCGGGCGGGCCCGCCCGGCGGGCCGCACGACCCGGACGGACACCGCCGCGGCGTGGTGGGAGACGCTCCCGGCCGTCTGCACGACCCGCCACGGGTGCTTCGCACCGGTGGTGGCGCGGCGCCCCGGCGAAGGTGACCGCCCCCGCCTCCCCGGTTCACCGGCACGGTCGCGTGCCTCCCGCAGCGCGCCCGACCCGCGGCGGCTTCGCGGCGGCGGGGCCCGGGGCCGTCGTGCCCACGCGCGCGACGGCGGGCGGCCGTGGTCCCCGGCCGCGGGCGACCACCCCGTGCAGCGCGCACATTACGGTCCTTTACCGCTCTTTCGCGTGTCCGCGCCCTCCCCGGGCGGAGCGGCGGTGGACAGTGGCGGCCAGACCCCGGTGCCGTCAACGGGGCCGCCCGGCCGCCGGAAGGGAAACGCGTGCCCGTCCTCAACACCTTTCTCGTCGCCGTCAACGACGTCTTCTGGACCTACTTCCTCATCCCCCTGCTGGTCCTGCTGGCCGTCTACTTCACGGTGCGCTCCGGCGTGGTGCAGCTGAGGCTGGTCCCCGAGATGTTCCGGGTCCTGCGCAGCAGCCCCGGCACGGCGCCCGACGGCGGCCGGGAGATCTCCTCCTTCCAGGCCTTCGCCATCTCGGCCGCCTCCCGGGTCGGCACCGGCAACATCGTGGGCGTGGCCACCGCCATCATGCTCGGCGGCCCGGGCGCGGTGTTCTGGATGTGGGCGATGTCCTGCGTGCTGGGTGCCGCGGCGTTCGTGGAGTCCACCCTGGCCCAGCTGTACAAGGTGCGCACCGACACGGGCTTTCGGGGCGGGCCCGCCTACTACATCCGCCACGGCCTGGAGAACCGGTGGATGAGCGTGCTGTTCGCCGTCGTCATCACCGTGACCTTCAGCCTGATCTTCAACTCGGTCCAGGCCAACAGCATCACGGCGGCCGTCTCCACCTCCGCCGCGGACCTGGGCCTGCCCGGCGGCGCGGTGCTGAACGTCCTCGTCGGCCTGGGGCTGGTGGGCCTGACCGCCGCCGTCATCTTCGGCGGGGTGCGCCGCATCGCCACCGTGGCCCAGGCGCTGGTCCCGCTGATGGCGATCCTCTACATCCTGCTCGGCGTGGCCGTCGTCGCCCTCAACGCCGACCAGCTGCCCCGCGTCGTCGGCGACATCTTCGCCGGGGCGTTCGGGCTGCGCGAGTTCGTGGCGGGCGGCGCCGGTGCGGCGATCCTCCAGGGCATGCGCCGGGGCATGTTCTCCAACGAGGCGGGCCTGGGCTCGGCCCCCAACGCCGGTGCCACCGCCTCGGTGTCCCACCCGGCCAAGCAGGGGCTGGTCCAGACCCTGGGCGTGTACTTCGACACCTGGCTGGTGTGCTCGGTGACCGCGTTCATCGTGCTGGTCTACGGACCCGACTTCGACAAGGAGGCCGGGGCGGAGGTCACCCAGCGGGCCCTGGAGAGCACCCTGGGCGGCTGGTCCCTGCACGCGCTGACGGTCATCCTGTTCCTGCTGGCGTTCACCTCGGTGCTGGGCAACTACTATTACGGCGAGTCCAACCTGGGCTTCCTGGACGCCGACCCCGAGCACATGAAGTACTTCCGCTACGCGGTGCTGGCGGCGGTCTTCCTGGGCAGCGTCGCCCCGCTCACCGTCGTGTGGAACCTCGCCGACATCGCCATGGGCCTGATGGCCACCGTCAACCTCCTCGCGCTGGCACCGCTGTCGGGCATCGCCTTCCGGCTGCTGGGCGACTACAGCCGTCAGCTGCGCAACGGGCTCGACCCGCAGTTCACCCTGTCCAAGATGCCTGACCTGCGCAACGTCCAGTGCTGGGGCGAGCCCGGGGGCGCCCTGCCCGACGACGTGGACCGCGCCGAGGGCGCGGCACCGGCCGACCCGGCCGAGGCCCTGGCCGAGCACGACGAGCCGTCGGGCGAGGAGTCCGACGGGGGGCGCCGCGAGGACTGACGCCCCCGGGGCCCGGCCGCCCCGGGGCCGGGAGACGTTGTCCACAGGACCGCCCGGATCGGCCCGGGACGAAAACGGTTTTCGGTACTATGCCGAAGACCCACCCGACCCATCACGGAGTGCCGCCGTGTCCGAACGGACCACACCCCACCACACCCACGGGAGCGAGCCACCGCCCGGCGACCCGTTCGTCCCCGAGCGGGAGGGTGAGCTCCCGCCCGACGACTGGGGGCGCCGCCGGAGCGGGCGCCGCACCGGCACCGTCTGGCTGTTCGCGGCGCTCATCACCGCCATGGCCGTCACCCACGCGTGGTTCTCCGACCAGTTCACCGGTCCGGCTTTCCTGACCTGGGCGACGATCTTCACCGCCATCTGCTTCCAGGCCCTGCCCTTCCTCGTCTTCGGGGTCGCGCTGTCGGCGGCGCTCACCGCGTTCGTGCCCGCCTCGGCCTACCAGCGGTTCATCCCGCGCAAGGCGAGCCGGGCGGTCCCGGTGGCCGGACTGTCCGGGGCGCTGCTGCCGGGGTGCGAGTGCGCGTCGGTGCCCATCGCCGGAAGCCTCATCCGCCGCGGGGTCGCCCCCGCCGCGGCGCTCACCTTCCTGCTCGCGGCCCCCTCCATCAACCCGATCGTCATGATCGCCACCGCCGTGGCCTTCGCCGGCCAGCCCGAGATGGTGCTGGCCCGGTTCGTCGCCTCGCTGCTGGCCGCGGTCGTCATCGGCTGGATCTGGGTGCGCTTCGGCCGCACCGAGTGGCTGCGGCTGCCCTCGCGGCAGCCGGTCCCGGGCGAGTCCAAGTGGCGGGTCTTCCGCGAGTCGATGGTGCACGACATGATGCACGCCGGCGGCTACCTGGTGGTCGGCGGGCTGGCGGCCGCCACCATCAACGTCATGGTCCCCCGGGAGTGGCTGCTCACCGTGGCCGGCATGCCGATCGTCTCGGTGCTCGTGCTGGCGCTGCTCGCGATCCTGCTGTCGATCTGCTCCGAGGCCGACGCGTTCGTCGCGCTCAGCCTCACCGACTTCTCGCCCACCGCCAAGCTGGCCTTCATGGTCGTGGGGCCCGTCGTCGACCTCAAGCTCATCGCCATGCAGGCCGGCGTGTTCGGCTGGCGGTTCACGGTGCGCTTCGTCCCCCTGTGCCTCGTCGTCGCCCTGGCGGCCACCTTCCTGATCGGAGGACTCCTCCTGTGAACCGCATCGCGCAAGGCCTCACCCTGGTGCTGCTGGGCGCCGCGGCGCTCACCGCCACCGTCCCCACGGACCTGTACCTCAACTGGGTCAAGCCCGCCTTCCAGCCCTTCCTCATCGCCGCCGGCCTCGTCATGGTGGTGCTGGGCGTGTGGCTGGTCGTGGCCGAGCTCCGCGGGGAGGCCGCGGAGGCGGACCACGACCACGGCGGACACGCCGGGAACGACGCCGCCGTCGCCGAGGCCTACGGGCACGGCGGCGACCACGGGCACGACCACTCCACCGCCCCGCGGGTGGCCTGGCTGCTCCTGCTGCCGGTCCTGGCCGTGTTCGTGGTGGCCCCGCCCGCGCTGGGCTCCTACACCGTGCAGAACACCGCCACGGAGTCCGCCGCACCGCCGGAGCGGGAGCGGTCCGGGCAGTTCGACGACGGCCTGGTGGAGGCCTCCGAGGGCGAGGTCGTCCCCCTGGAACTGCGCCAGTTCGTCATGCGGGCCTGGATCGACGAGGACCGCCTGCTGGCCGAGCGCACCGTCGAGCTCACCGGGTTCGCCGTTCCCGCCGACGACGGCGGCTGGTACCTGGCCCGCCTGCAGATGGCCTGCTGCGCCGCGGACGCCGTGGTCAACAAGGTGCTCATCGACGACGTCCCCGCCCCCGAGGCGGACAGCTGGTGGACCGTCCGGGGCACCTGGGTGGAGCCCGAGGGCGAGCTCTACGACGTCAACGAGCACCGGTTCTCCGTCACCGAGCTGGAGGAGGTCACCGACCCGCCGGACCCCTACGAGTGACCCGCCGACCCCGCCGGACCGGCCCCCCGCACGGGTGAACGGGTAACGGTCCGTGCCACCCTTGCGCCACACCGGGCCGAATTCGGCGGTTCGCGGTCACGAAGGGTGACAATGAGCGGGTGTCGGACAGGAGCGGTGGCCTCGTAGGGATCTGGAACCGCGTGCGTCCCCGGTCGATCAGAGGCCGGGTCACCGCCGGGACCATGGTCGTGCTCGTGGTCGTCACCGCCGTCGGGCTGAGCCTGGCCATCCTCGTCCTGCGCGACCTCATCGTCACCCAGGCCAGGGACCGGGCCGCCGAGGCCGCCCGCCACGTGGCCGAGCAGATCACCACCGAGCGCTATCCCGACGGGGAGATCCCCGCCTCCGAGCCGATCCCGCGGCTGCAGATCGTCGACGGGGAGACCGGCGAGGTGCTCGCCGCCAGCCACGTCCTCCAGGGCGTGCCCGCGCTGAGCCGGGAGGAGCCCCGGCGCGGGGACTTCCGGACCGACTCCACCACCTGCGCGGACTACGTCGGGGAGAGCCCGGCCGACTGCTACCTCGTGGTCGGCTACTCCATCGTCGACTCCGCGTACGGCGACGTCATGGTGCTGGCCGCGGCACGCTCCCCCTACGTGCTCGGCAGCGGGGCCCTGGAGACGGTGCTGATCGGGTCCGCCGCGGGCGTGCTCACGGCGACCGGGCTGATCATCTGGGTCGGCGTGGGCCGGGCGCTGCGCCCCGTGGAGCAGATCAGCGACCAGATGGAGGCCATCTCCGTCACCGACCTCCAGCGCCGGCTCCGCGTCCCGGGCACCCACGACGAGATCGCCCACCTGGCCCGCACCGCCAACGCCAGCCTGGACCGGCTGGAGGAGGCGGTCACCCGCCAGCGGCGGTTCGTCTCCGATGCCTCCCACGAGCTGCGCAACCCCATCGCCGGCATGCGCGCCAAGCTGGAGGTCGAGCTGTCCGAGCCCGAGCCCGACCCCCGCACGCGCGACCGGCTGCTCACCGCCCTGCTCGCGGACACCGAGCGCCTGGAGAACATCGTCACCGACCTGCTCGAACTCGCCCGGCTCGACTCGGACCTGGCGTCCTCCCGCGAGCCGCTCGACCTCGCCGCCCTGGTGCGGCAGGAGTTCGGGGCCCGCACCGACGTGGCCGACCTGCACATCCACACCCGGGGCGAGGTCCCGGTGCGCATGGACCGGCTCCGGACGGCGCGGGTGCTCACCAACCTCGTTGCCAACGCCGAGCGCCACGCCCACGAGCGGATCGACATCGTCGTCGACCTCGACGAGCGGGGGGACGCCGTGGTGGAGGTCCACGACGACGGGTCGGGCGTCCCCGAGGCCGACCGGGAGCGCATCTTCGAGCGGTTCTCCCGGCTGCGGGAGTCGCGCGACCTGGACCCCGGCGGCAGCGGCCTGGGCCTGGCCATCTCACGGGAGATCGTCAAGGCCTACGGGGGCACCCTCACGGCCGGCCACAGCGAACTGCTCGGCGGGGCGCTGTTCACACTGCGCATCCCCCCCGGGTGCGGAGACGGAGGCGCCATGTCCGACGGAGGAGAACTGAGCGCGGCGGGGGAGGGGGCCGGCGCGGTACCGCTGCCGGCGGGCCGGCGCCCGGGGTACTTCCGGATCGGGTTCGTGGGCGCCCTGGGGGTGCTGGTCGCCTGGCTGCTGGTCCAGTCCCTGGTGGGCGTGCGCGGAGTCCTCGTCTACATCCTCGTGGCGCTCTTCCTCGCCGTCGGTCTCAACCCGGTCATCGAGTTCCTGCGCGACCGGGCCCGCCTGCCGCGGTGGGCGGCCATCCTGGCGGTGTGCGCGGCGCTGGTCGCGTTCGTCGCCGTGTTCGTCTGGGCGATCGTCCCCCCGCTGGGCGAGCAGGTGACCGGCCTGGTCTCGGGGCTGCCGACGATGATCGGGGACCTCCAGGGGAACGCGTTCTTCGCCGATCTGGACCGGCGCTACGACGTGCTGGACAAGCTCCAGGGCGCGGTCACCGACCCCGACGTGGGACGGCAGGTGTTCGGCGGCCTGGTCGGGGTGGGCCAGGTGGTGGTCGACTCCCTGGTGGCCTCCTTCACCGTGTTCATCCTCACCCTGTTCTTCATGGCGTCCCTGCACGGCATCCTCGACGCCTGCTACCGGCTGGTGCCCCGGTCGCGGCGTGCCGGGGTGCGGGAGATCGGCGACGAGATCGTGCAGCGCATCGGCGCGTTCATCGCCGGACAGCTGGTGGTGGCGGCGTTCAGCGGGCTGGTGGCGTTCCTGTTCCTGTGGGCGATCGGTTCCGCCTACGCGCTGACCCTGGCCCTGGTGGTGGCGGTGACGGCCCTCATCCCGCTGGTGGGCACCACCATCGGCGCCCTGGCCGCGTCGCTGGCGGTGGCCGTCTCCGACCCCTGGCTCGGGCTGCTCACCCTGGTCTTCTTCCTCGTCTACCAGCAGATCGAGAGCTATGTGATCTCCCCGCGGGTCATGAGCCGGGCCGTGCACGTCTCGCCGACCGCCAACATCACCGCGGCGCTGGTGGGCGGCGCCATGCTGGGGCTGGTGGGGGCGCTGCTGGCGATCCCGGTCGCCGCTTCGCTGACGATCATCCTCCACAAGGTCGTGTTCCCCCGGCTGGAGGAGGCCTGACCGCCCCGGGCGGAGCATAGGCTGCCCTGGTGGACCGGCGCGGGAGGCGAGCACGGGCGGCGCTCGCGGCGGTGTGGGCGGCGGCGCTGGTCGCCGCCCTGCTGTACGGCCCCGAACCGGAGCAGGTGCGCGCGTGGATCGGCCGGACCGGTCCGGCGGCGCCCGCCGCCTACCTGGTCCTGTACGCGGTCGCGGTGTTCGCCCTGGTCCCGCGGCCGGCGCTGAACCTGGCCGCGGGGGCGCTCTTCGGCCTCACCGCCGGGCTGGCACTGGCCCTGGCCGGGGGCGTGTCGGCCGCGCTGGCGCAGTTCGCGGTCGCCCGGTACGCGGCGGGCGACGCGGTGGCCGGGCTGCTGCCCGCGGGGGCGCGGGCCCGGCTGGACGCGGCGGCGGAGGGGCACGCGTTCACGGCCGTCCTGGGGCTGCGGCTGCTGCCGGTGATCCCCTACCAGGCGGTCAACTACGGGTGCGGACTCACCCGGATGCGGACCGGCCCCTTCGCGCTGGCGACGCTGGCGGGGGGAGTGCCGGCCACGGCGGCGATGGTGCTGCTCGGGTCCGGCGGGGCGGACCTGGGCCTGCCCGCGGCGGCCGCCGGGGTGGTCTTGGCGGCGCTGGCGGCGTCGGCGTGGTGGGTGCGCACCCGCCGCGGCCGGCGGGCCGGGGCCGACTGACCGGGACCGGCCGACCGGGCGCACCCGGCGCCCGTACCCCGCGCCGGCGCCGCGGGTCAGGAGCCCGCGCCGCCGAAGAGCGCCACCTCGTCGGGGGCCGGGCGCTCCATCTCGAACGGCAGGATCTCCCCGCCGTCGCTGTCGGTGACCATCGGCTCCTGGAGGATCTCGGGCTCCTCGCCGGCGTTGTGCCGGACCACCATGACGCCGCCGTAGCCGCTGTGGTCGGACTCGGTGGCGGCGAAGGGCACCAGTCCCGGCCCGGTCCACTCGCGCGAGTGGAGGGTTTCGATCAGAGACGAGCGGGTCAGGTCGGGCCCGGTTTCCATGAGGACACGGGCCATCAGGACCGCCTGCACCATGCCGTAGACCGTGGTGTCGGTGAACGGGGTGCCGGCGTTGTACTCCTCGTGGACCTCCAGGAAGAACGCGGTCCACGGGTCCTCCCGCTGGGCCGCCATCGGCAGGAACGCGGTGATGATGAGGCCGTCCAGGAACTCCTCCGGCGGGACGTCCTCGGCTGGGGTGCCCTGCGCGTACTCCTCGATGAGGGCGGTCACGATCTCCACGTCGCCGCCGAAGCTGGGCGCGATCCACTGCGGGTCGTAGCCGATGGCGGTGGCCTCCAGGATCGCCAGGCCCAGGAAGGCCGGGATGCAGTGGCACACGACCACCTCGGCGCCGCCGGCCTTCATCTCGGCGATCTGTCCGGCCAGCTCGGGGACCCCGGGGTCGTAGGACTCCCAGGTGACGATCTCGTCGGTCAGGTACTGCTCCAGGCCGGCCTGGGAGGAGGGGCCGACGTCGTCGTTCTGGTAGAGCAGGCCGACCCGCTGGCCGGGGAAGTTCTCGGCGATGAACCGCCCCTGGATCTTGGCCTCCCTGGAGTAGTCCACCTGGAAGCCGTAGCTGTAGGGGTACACGTCCGGCTGGTCCCAGGCCAGGGCGCCGGAGGAGACGAAGAGGTCGGGCACGCCCGCCTCGTTGAGCTCCTCCAGGACGGCCTCGTGGGTGGGGGTGCCCAGCCCGCCGAGCATCGCGAAGATCTCCTCGTCCTCGATCAGGGCGCGGGTGGCCTCCAGGGTCCGGGACGGGTCGAAGGCGTCGTCCTGGACCTGGTACTCGATGCGGCGGCCGTGGATCCCGCCGTTGTCGTTGATGTAGTTGAACATGGCGCGGGCCCCGGTGGACACGTCCCGGAAACCGGGGGAGGCGGGCCCGGTGAGCGGCTGGTGCGTGCCGATGACGACGGCGTCGTCGGTGACCCCCCGGGTCTGGGCGGCGAGTTCCTCCGCCGCCCCGTCCGTGGCGCCCCCCTCCGAGCAGGAGGTGACGAGTACCGCCGCGGCCAGTGCCGGGGCGAGCAGTCTCAGTGGTCGCATGGTGCCGTCCTGGACTTCGGTAGTGACCTTCACGGAGCGGGCGTGCGCGGCCCGGTGGGGGAACGAGGCCGTGACCGGGCCGGGCGGCGGATACCTACTGGCCGGTACGTTACTCGCGAGTAAACACCATATGCGCGCATGAGACCACCGGTAACACCCGGGCGTGGTGCGGGTGTTGTGCGAGTGAACCCCTGGTGTCCGCGCTGGCCACAGTCGGCCGCCGCCGACCGGCCCGTCCCCGGCGCCCCCCCGCCCCGGCCCGGAGGTGCCGGGGGCGTGATCCGGTGTGCGGCGACGGCGCGCCATTCTCGAATGGAAATTCGATATCGGTGTTATCGAATTCCCCCTGAGCAAAAACAGAGAAGAATGTCCCAACGATTCCGTGCACCCTGGGGGCAGTCGTCCCGACGCCTCGGAGGCAGCATGGACAGGATCGCCATCACCGGCATGGCATGCCGTTTTCCCGACGCCGACACCCCGGAGCAGCTCTGGGAGAATGTCCTGGCCGGACGCCGGGCCTTTCGCCGAATTCCTGCCGAGCGCCTGTCCCTGGACGATTACTGGTCCGCCGATCCGACCGACACCGACAGGTTCCATTCCGACCGCGCGGCCGTCCTGCGCGGGTTCGAGTTCGACCGCGCGGCCTACCGCGTCGCGGGCAGCACCTACCGCTCCACCGACACGACCCACTGGCTCGCCCTGGACACCGCCGCCCGTGCCCTGGCCGACGCCGGGTTCCCCGACGGCGAGGGCCTGCCCCGGGCCACCACGGGTGTGGTCCTGGGGAACACCCTCACCGGGGAGTTCTCCCGCGCCAACTCCCTGCGCCTGCGGTGGCCCTACGTCCGGCGCACCCTCGCCGACACACTCCGGCGCCGCGGCTGGGACGACTCCGAGATCGCGCCCCTGCTGTCCGAGGCGGAGCACACCTACAAGCAGCCCCTGGCCGCGCCCGACGAGGACACCCTCGCCGGAGGGCTCTCCAACACCATCGCGGGCCGCGTGTGCAACCACTTCGACCTCCGGGGAGGCGGGCACACCGTCGACGGGGCCTGCGCCTCCTCGCTGCTGTCGGTCGTCACCGCGGCCCGCGCGCTGGCCGCCGGGGACCTGGACGTGGCCCTGGCCGGCGGGGTCGACCTCTCCCTCGACCCCTTCGAACTCGTGGGCTTCGCCCGGACCGGCGCGCTCACCACCGGCGAGATGCGTGTCTACGACCGCGACTCCAGCGGCTTCTGGCCGGGGGAGGGCGCCGGAGTCGTCGTCCTCATGCGGGAGCGGGACGCGCTGGCCGCCGGCGCGCGGGTGTACGCCCTCGTCACCGGCTGGGCGGTCTCCTCCGACGGCGCCGGCGGCATCACCCGGCCCGAGCGGGAGGGCCACCGCGTCGCCGTCGAGCGCGCCTACGCCCGGGCCGGCCACTCCGCGGCGGAGGTCGGCTACTTCGAGGGCCACGGCACCGGGACGGCCCTGGGCGACGCGACGGAGATCGCCGCCCTGTCCGCCGCACGCGGCCCCGGGGCTCCGGCCGCCCTGGGCAGCGTCAAGGCCAACATCGGGCACACCAAGGCGGCGGCCGGTGCGGCGGGCCTGATCAAGGCGGCCCTGGCCGTCCACCACCGGACCATCCCCCCGGGGACCGCCCAGCACGTCCCCCACCCCCTGCTCACCCGGCCGGACGCCGTCCTGCGCGTGCCCTCCCGGGCCGAGCCCTGGCCGTGGGAGGGGCCCGCCCGAGCCGGGGTGTCCGCCATGGGGTTCGGCGGGATCAACACCCACATCGCCCTCCAGGAGTGCGGGTCCGCGCCCCGCTCCGGCGTGGACGCGCGGACCCGCCGCCTGGTGGCCGGGCGCCAGGACGCCGAACTCCTCATCGCCCGGGCCCCGGACACCGACGCGCTGCGCTCGGTCCTCCACTCCTGGGCCGCCCTGCTGCCGGGGCTCTCCTACGCCGAGCTGACCGACTTCGCCGCCGAGGCGGCCGCGTCCCCGGGCACCGGTCCGGTCCGCTGCGCCGTCGTCGCGGCCGACCCGCGCGCCGCCGAGCGCGCCGTCCGCGCCCTGCTCTCCCGTGTCGACGCCGGCGACACGGAGGTGCTCTCCCCGGAACAGGGGATCTTCCTGTCCCGCCGCCCCGGCTCCCCCCGCGTCACCCTCCTCCTGCCGGGCCAGGGCACCGGGGCGGGGACGGACGGCGCCCTGCGCCGCCGCTTCCCCGCCTCCTTCGCCGCCCCCGGCGACGGTGGAGGAGACCCGGTGGCCACGGAGAACGCCCAGCCCCGGATCGTCGCGGGCTCGCTGGCCGCCCTCCGGATCCTGGAGGACGTGGGCGTGACCGCCCGGACGGCCGTGGGCCACAGCCTCGGCGAGCTCACCGCCCTGCACTGGGCCGGGGCCCTGGACGAGGACTCCCTCCTGGCAGTGGTACGCGCCCGGGGCGCGATCATGGCGGAGGCCGGCCACACCGGGGGCGCGATGCTCCACATCGCCGCCGACGCCGCGCACGCCGCCCGGCTCGCCGAGGCCGACCCCGAACCCCGGATCGTGGTCGCCGCCCACAACGGCCCCGGGCAGACGGTGGTCTCGGGACCGGCACAGGCCGTGGCCCGGGTGCGGGACCGGGCCCGCGCCCAGGGCCTGGACACCGTTCCGCTCCCCGTCTCCCACGCCTTCCACTCGCCCCTGGTGGCCCCCGCCGTCCCCGCGCTCCGCCGCGTCCTCGACGGGGTCGCCTTCGCACCGCCCGCCCGCCGCGTGGTCTCCACGGTCTCCGGGCGCCACCTGGACCCGGGGACCCGCCTGCCCGACCTGCTCTGCGAGCAGGTCGTCCGCCCGGTCCTGTTCCTGGAGGCGGTCGCCGCCGCCGCGGCGGACACCGACCTGTTCCTGGAGGCCGGACCCGGGGGCGTGCTGGCCCGGGCCGCGTCCCGGATCGCCCCGGACGTCCCGGCCCTGTCGGTGGACACCGACACCCCCACCCTGGCGCCCTTCCTGAAGGCCCTGGGCGCGGCCTTCGCGCTGGGCGCCCCCGTGGACGCGCGCGGGCTCTTCGAGGGGCGGCTGACCCGCCCCCTGCCCGCGGCCGGCGGCTTCCTGGCCAACCCCTGCGAGGCGGTCCCCGCCGGACCGCCCGGCACGGGACGCGAACGCGCCGCGCCCACCGCGGAGGCCGGGGGACCCGCCGCGCCCCCGACCGGCGCCCAGGGCGAGGACACCCTCGCCCTGCTCCGGCGCCGCGTCGCGGAACGGGTGGAACTGCCGCAGGAGACCGTCACCGAGCACACCCGGCCCCTGGACGAACTGCACCTGAGCTCCATCACCGTCGGCCAGATCGCCAACGAGGTGGCCCGGGCCGTCGGGCGGCCCCCACTGGAGGCGACCAGCGGCCACGCCACCTCCAGCCTGGCCGAACTGGCGGCCCTCATCGACGATCCGGCCCGCGGCGCCGCCGCCGGGGAGGCCGGGCCCGAGGCCGCAGGGGTGGGGCCCTGGGTGCGCGCGTTCGGGCTGGTGCACCGCCCCGCCCCGGCGCCCTCACCGGCACCCGGGGCCGCGACCGCCGCGCACTGGTCGGTGCACGCGTCCGCCGGGAACGGCTTCGCCGAACGGGTGGGCGCCGAACTGGCCGCCGCGGGCGCGGGGGAGGGGGTCCTGCTCGTGGCCGACCCCGCCGCGCCGGCGGTCTCCCTGGCCGCCGCCCAGGAGGCGGCAGACCGCGGGGTCCGGCTGGTGGTCCTCCAGTCCTCGCCGCTCGTCTCCGGCCTGGCCCGCACCCTCCACCTGGAGGCGGGCGTGCCGGTCACGGTGATCGAGGCCGACCCTGGCGGGGACGGGCCGACCGCTGCCGAGGTCGCGGCCGAGGCGGCCGCCACCACCGCCTACACCGAGGCGGTGTACACGGCACGGGGCCGGACCGTGCCCGCGCTCACCCCCCTGCTCCCGGGGCGGCCCCTGGAGCGGGGCCCCGCCCCCCTGGGGCCCGGCGACGTCCTCCTGGTCACCGGCGGCGGCAAGGGGATCACCGCCGAATGCGCGCGCGACCTGGCCCTGCGCCACGGAGCGGGGCTGCTCCTGCTGGGCCGCTCCGACCCCGCGCGGGACCCCGAACTGGCCGCCAACCTGGAGCGCATGGCCGCCTCCGGGGTCCGGTACCGGTACGAGGCGGCGGACGCCGCCGACCCCGCCCGGGTCCGCGCAGCCGTCGGGCGCGCCGCGGACCTGGGCCCGGTCACCGCGGTGCTCCACGGCGCCGGGTACAACCGGCCCGCGCCCCTGGGCTCGCTCACCGGCGCCGACCTGGCCGCGGCCGCGGCGCCCAAGGTCGACGGCCTGTACGCGGTCCTGGCGGCGGTGGACCCCGCGCGCCTGCGCCTGCTGATCACCTTCGGGAGCGTCATCGGACGGGCGGGCCTGCGGGGCGAGGCCCACTACGCAGCCGCCAACGACCGGATGACCGCCCTGGCCGTGGAATACGGCCGAGACCACCCGCACACCAGGGTCCTGGCCCTCGAATGGTCCGTCTGGTCGGGGGCGGGCATGGGCGAGCGCATGGGCGTCGTCGAGAGCCTGATGGCCGCGGGGGTCACCCCGATCTCCGTCGACGAGGGACTGGAGGTCCTGCACGACCTGCTCGCCGACCCGTCCGCCGGGCCGGTCGCGGTGGTGTGCGGGCGCATGGGCGACCCGCCGACACTGCCCGCCCCCGACCCCCTCCCGCTGGGCAGGTTCCTGGACCGGGTCCGGGTCCACTGCGCCGGGACGGAGCTGGTCACCGAGACGGAGCTGTCCGCCGTCGGGGACCCCTACCTGGAGGACCACCTCCTCGACGGCGACATGCTGGTTCCCGCGGTCATCGGGATGGAGGCCATGGCCCAGGTCGGCGGCGCGATCGCCGGCTTCACCGACGCCCCCCTCTTCGAGGACGTGGAGTTCCTCCGGCCCATCTCCGTCTCCCCCGGGGGGACCTGTGTGATCCGGGTGGCGGCCCTGGTCCGCGACGCCGACACGGTGGACGTGGTCGTGCGCACCGCGGAGACCGGGTTCGCCGCGGACCACTTCCGCGCGGTGCTGCGGCGCCGCCCCGCCGGCCCCGCCGCCCGACCCGAGGTGCCCGCGGCGGAGGCGCCGCGGATCCCCCTGGACCCCACCTCTGAGCTCTACGGGGGCCTGTTCTTCCAGGGGAAGCGGTTCCAGCGGCTGGCGGGCTACCGGAGGGTGAGCGCCCGCCACACCGTCGCCGAGGTCTGCGCCGACACGGGCGGGGCCCTGTGGTTCGCCCCCTACCTGCCCCAGTCCCTGGTGCTCGGCGACCCCGGCGTCCGCGACACCGCCATGCACGCGCTCCAGGCCGGGGTGCCGGACGCGGTCCTGCTGCCGGAGCGGGTCGACCGGCTGCTGACCGCCCGGCCCGGGCACGCGGGCCCGTTCCTGCTGGCGGCGCGGGAGCGCTTCCGCGACGGCGACGCGCACGTCTACGACGTGGAGCTGACCGGTCCCGACGGCCTCGTCGCCGAGCGCTGGGAGGGCCTGCGCCTGCGGGCGGTGCGCTCCCGGGGCACCGCCTCCCCCTGGCCCGCCCCGCTGCTGGGACCCCACCTGGAGCGGTCGCTGCCCCGGTTCCTGGGGGAGGGGGCCGCGGTGGCGGTCGAGCCCGAGGCGGACCGGGACCGCGAGCGGGCGTCCGCCGCCGCCCTGCGGCGCTGCCTCGGCCGGGACGCGACCGTGCGCCGCCGGCCGGACGGCCGGCCCGAGGCGGACGGCGCCCACGTCTCCGTCGCGCACGGTGCCGGGGCGGTCCTGGCGGTCTCCGGTGACGCTCCGGTCGGCTGCGACGTCGAGGAGGCGGTCCACCGGTCCCGCGACGCCTGGGCCGACCTCCTGGGCCCCCAGGCGCTCGCCGCCGCGGACCTCGCCGCCCGGGAGTCGGGTGAGGACGCCGACACCTCGGCCACCCGGGTCTGGACCGTGCTGGAGTGCCTGCGCAAACTCGGCACCGCCGCCCGCGGTGTGGTGCTGGAGCGGGTCCACCCCGGCGGCTGGGCCGTGTTCACGTCGGGGGCGGTCACCGTCGCCACCCTCGCCGTGGCCCTCGCGGGCCGCGACGCACCCGCGGTCGTCGCGGTCGGCCGCGTCCCGGCGACCGCCCCACGGAAGGAGCAGGAGCGATGACCGGTCACTACGAGATCCGCCACACGGTCGGCCTGGAGGAGACCAACCTGGTCGGCAACGTCTACTACGCGCACTACCTGCGCTGGCAGGGGCGCTGCCGGGAGATGTTCCTGCGCGACCGCGCCCCCTCGGTCCTGGACGACCTGCGCGGGGACCTCAAGCTCTTCACACTCCGCGTGGACTGCGACTACCTGGCCGAGACCACCGCCTTCGACGTGCTGTCCATCAGGATGCGGCTGGAGGACCTCACCCAGACCCAGATCGGCTTCTCCTTCGACTACGTGCGGCTGGAGGAGGACGGGAGGGAGACGCGCGTCGCGCGCGGGACCCAGCGGGTCGTGTGCATGCGCGGCCACGGCCGGGACGTGGTCCCGGCCAGGGTGCCCGAGGCGCTGCGGGCGGCCCTGGCACCGTTCTCCCCGGTCCGGGCGGTGGTCTGATGGCCGACCTGCGCTCGGTGATGGCGCGCTTCCCCACCGGGGTGGCCGTGCTCACGACGGGGGGACCGAGCCCCCACGGGATGACCGCGAACTCCTTCACCTCCGTGTCCCTGGCGCCCCCGCTGGTCCTGTGCTGTGTGGCGCTGACCGCGCGGCTGCACGCCGCGGTGGGAGCCGCGGGCGCCTTCGGGGTCTCCCTGCTCGGGGCCGAGCAGGCGGTCCTGGCCGCCCACTTCGCCGACCGGTCCCGCCCCTCGGGCGCACCCCAGTTCGCCCCGTGCGACTGGAGTCCGGGTCCCCGGACGGGAGCGCCCCTGCTGGCCGGGGCCCGGGGCTGGCTGGAGTGCGCGGTCCGGGACGTCCACCGAGCCGGGGATCACTCCATCGTGGTCGGCGAGGTGCTCAGCGCGGTCCCGGGCGGGGACGGCGCCCCCCTCGTCTTCGTGGACGGGGCCTTCTCCGTCCCGGGGACGGTCTCCGGGAGCCGTGCGCGCGAGAGCTCCACCGACGCCCCGGCGCGCTCCGGCGAGTCCCCGGCACCCACCATCAGGGCGGGCAGCACCGATTCGAAGCAGTCGTCCGCGTCGTACGGGGCCACCAGGTAGGCGCCCAGCTCCAGGGACACCACCCCGTGCACCCCCGTCCACATGCGGTGGGCGACTGCGACCGGGTCCCCGGAGGTGAAGCGCCCGGCGCGCATGCACCGCTCGGTGCAGGCGACGACCGGCGCCAGGGTGTACCGCCCGTGCTGGCGGTCCTCCTCGGTCAGGGAGAAGCCCGCCAGGCCGGAGGAGCCGAACATCACCGCGTAGACGTGCGGTGCGGCCACGGCCCCCGCCCGGTAGGCCCGGCCGTACAGGGCCAGGTCCGCCACCGGGTCGGGGGAGGGGACCACCCGGGAGAACCGCGTGTGCAGCCGTGCGAAGCCCTCGTGCACCAGCGCCCGCACCAGGCCGGTCATACCGCCGAAGTTCGTGTAGACCGCCATGGTGGAGCAGCCCGTCTCCCGGGCCAGCCTCCGGGTGGTCAGAGCGGCGGGGCCCTCGGTGGAGAGGACGCGCGCGGCGGCTTCGAGCAGTGAGGGGCCGGTCCGGGGCGCGGCCCTGCGGGGGCTCACGCGCCCCACCGTTCCGCCAGCCGGCTCCGCCACACCTCGTACGCGGGAACCCGCCCGGCCTCGGCCGGGGAGGGCCGCGTCTCCCGAGCGGCGCGGGCGGCCTCCGCGGCGGTCCCGCCGAACAGCACGCCGGCGGCCTCCTCCACGTGCGGTACCAGAAGGCCCGCGCGCAGCCGGGCCTCGGCGGCGAACGCGGCGCCCTGGGCCAGCCGCGGGCGGTGGGCCCCGGCGCGCCCGCACAGGCGCTCCAGCCCGGACCGGTCGCAGCCCCCGGCGTAGACCGCGGCCAGGCCCACCCCGCCGTACAGGTCGGCGCGGCGCTCCTCGGGGAAGGAGTCGACGAGGTCCGCGACCAGGTCGCCGTCGGCGCAGGCGACGAACCACAGGGCGCGCCCCACCCCCTGGTCCACGGCGCGGGGCGCGTACCCGGGGTCGCCCGACCACCGCGACGGACGGCCGTCCAGGGCCCGGCGCCGGACGAAGCGCTCCGTCCGGAAGTACGCCTGGTGGAAGCCGTAGCCGTCGAGGACCAGCCACCGCAGCAGGGGGTCGAGGGTGTGGACGGCCGGCCACAGCGGTCGCGGCAGGCGGGCCAGGGCCCAGCCCACGCCGACGTGCGCCATGTACAGGTGCGGCTCGCCCGGCCCGGCCATGTACGCCCGGACCAGCCCGCCGCGCGGGCTCAGGCCGTCCAGCACGGTGAACGCCATGGCCGCGCCCTCGTGGGCGAACCCGCGGAAGCGCGCGGGGGCCGCGTCCAGCAGCGGGCCGGTGCGCTCCGGGCTCGCGGTCTGGGCCGCGTGCCCGTACCCCGCGAGGAAGTAGTGGCCGACGGTCTCGATGAGCGTGCGGGCCCGCGGGTCCCCGGAGTGGAAACCGCGTGTCTCGACGAGGGTCTGTTCCGTGCCGGGGGTGAGGATCCGGCGGCGCAGCGTCGCGAGGGACGTGGACACGATGACTCCCTGAGTGAGGGTCAGCCGCAGGCCAAGGAGGCGCGGGCGGCGGCGGGTGCGGGGGCGAGGGTGACGGCGAGCGGCACGTCGGTCGCCTTCATACGGCGCATGGACAGCCGTGTCCACGTGTTCGTGTCCCGCCTGACCGTCACCCGCCGGGGCAGGGAGCCGATCATCGCCTCGCCGCCGGTCACCGTGCCGTTCCGCACGGCCAGGGCGACCAGGCTCCACTCGCCCGGCGGTGTCCCGTCGACGGCGAAGGGCATGCGCTCGGCGGTCGGGAGTACGCGGTAGGCGACCGGCCGGCCCTGGGGGACGTCCGCCGCGTAGACGCCGACCAGGACCTGGCCGTCGGGGACCGGCCGGGGGAACTCGATCAGGCCGCGCACGCACCCGGTGCCGGGGGCCGTCGTGCGGGGGGCCGACGCGTGCAGGCCGGCCAGCTCCACCGGCCGGGGCATGCGTGTGAAGTCCTTGGAGGCGGCGACCATCAGGCGGCCCACCTGCGGCTTGCGGTACTCCCGGGGCGACATGCCCACCAGCCGGGTGAACCTGCTGGTGAAGGTGCCCACGCTGCTGTACCCCACGCTGTGGACGATGTCGCAGATGTTCATCGAGGACTCGACCAGGAGGCGTTTGGCCTCGAACATGCGCACCGCGCCCAGATATCTGCCCGGCGAGATGCCGATGTCCTGGGCGAAGAGCCTGGAGAAGTGGAAAGGGCTTACAAACACTTCGGATGAGATATCGCTCAGCGTGATCGGTTCCGTGTAGTTCCGGTGTATGAAAGAAACCGCCTGACGGACCGATTCGCGCATGTTCGCTCCTAGGGACTCTACGGCAGGGGGATGTCGTTGTGTTCGCCGGTGCGCCGCATGTTCTCGTGTACCCGCTCATCCTGCACGACGATTCAACTTTGGACGTCTCCTGTATTGCTGTTCGCAGATGAGCAAATGATGAGAGCAGGGGCCGGGAATGTTCGGTTCTCGACGCTGTCCGAGTACTCCCCGCGGCCTGTGCCGCAAGGCTTCCGGTTCCGGAAAAAGGGGGCTCGGGGTCCTGTCGTCCGTGGTCCGAGGCCCTTCCGTGTGAGGGTTCTCCGGCTTTTGTGAAACCAGGGGCGCCAGTGACTCTCCTGTGCTTTCGCGCCGTCACTCCTCGTTGCTCTCCATTTTGCTCCGGTTCTTGGGGGCCGTTCGGGGCATCGGGGTTGCGCGGAAAAGGCGGATATGTTATCGGGGGCGTGTGGGCCAGCAATGCACGAGAAGGAATTCGTTGGGGTCTCGCCCTAAGGTGGTGCTCATAATCCCGGTGCCCATTACCTGGTTAAGGAGAGATCAGATGGCGATCGACCTGGCGCACAAACAGCCGCCGCCGGACCCCGCGGACGCCGAACACCGGGCGGGACCGGCCGGCCTGCCTCCCCTGACCGAGCTGGCCAGCGAGCAGCGCGACGCGCTCAACTTCTCCTACCGCACGACCCTGAGCATGGACCCCCGCCTGGTGGCCGGCGACCCGGCGGCCTGGCAGAGCGACTTCGGCTACGCGCTCAACAAGGCGGCCGTCCGCCTGGACACGCGCACCGACGAGGAACTCGCCCGCGACGCCCTGTCCCACCCCGACCCGGTGGCCAGGGAGCAGGCGGTCTTCGAGTACGCCGACCGGGACCCCGCCGACGTGTTCGAGGTGCTCGAGCGGGTCGTGCGCACAGAGAAGGACCGGGAGATCCGCTGGGACACCCTGTGGGCCATCGAGAAGCTGGGCGGCCCCCACGCGATGAGCACCCTGTCCCGCTTCCTGGACGACCCCGACCCCGAGATCGCCGAGTGGTCGAAGCTGTTCCTGAGCGAGCTGCGCACCGGCGACCCCGCCTTCGACTCCCGGGAGGCCGTCTTCACCGAGGGGCGCACCTTCGACGAGACGATCTACCTCCTCATCCACTGCGACCTGTACATCCGCCTGGACGACACCAACCGCCACTGGGGCAAGCTCTCCCTGGGGCCCCGCGGCCTGGCCCGGGTGTACGGCCAGGCCCACGCCTGCCCCAACGTCGCCACCCGGGAGCGGCAGCTGCTGATGGCCAAGACCATCGACGGGCTGTACGAGGACGGCACCCGGCACATGGACAACTACCTGTTCCGCGGGTTCACCGACCGCACCCGTGCCGACCGGGGCAACTTCTACTTCGAGTCGAACGTCCCCCGGACCTTCTACCACTCCGGCCGTGCCGCCGACCCGTCGCGGGGCACCCGGCAGACCGACATCGGCTTCGCCCGCTTCGGCACCTGGTTCCTGGACCCCGACATCCAGGTCCGCGGCGAGGCCGCCATCCGCTACGTCCGCGGGCGCTTCCAGGGCTGGGGCTACACCGACGTCGAGAACATGGTCGGCAAGGACATCACCGAGATGCTCGCCTCCGGCAACGGAATCCTGTCCACCCTCCACGACCCCGAGGTCGGGCCCAAGACCAACGTGTTCATTCTCGGCACCTTCAAGGGCAAGCTCAACGACTGGGACGGCGACGGCCGGATCGACCTCAACTCCCGCGACGTGTACAGCACGGTGGACGGTGAGCTCGACAGCGACCAGGACGGCGTCCCCGACGAGCCCGGCCGCACCTGCTCCGACCACCGCCCCGGCCGTGTCTGACGGTCTCCGCGGGCCCGGAGGCCCGGGCCGCCGCGTACTCCCAGAGGAAAGGTGAGGAAAGCCCATGTCCGAAAAGAAGACCCTGCTCGGCCGCCCGGTCGAGACCGAGGGGGTGCCGAACCTGTACGAGGGGTCCCCCGTCGTCAAGTGGAAGGCCCCCGAGCCCGGTATCGACAACCTGGGCCTGCACTCCTGGGACACCTTCGCGATCCCCGGCGTCGGCGAGTTCGACGTCGAGTTCGACGGCTACGTCCGCGTCGTGCGCTCCCCGGCCACCGACGAGGAGTGGGCGGGCGCCGAGGTCTACACCAACCTCATCGAGATGCACATGACGGGTGCCTCCGAGGAGCTGGGCACCATCACCGTCACCCTCAACCCGGAGTACCTCTCCGCCGGCCAGATCCGCACCCCCTTCGACCCGTACGCGGGCGAGGGCCCCGCGGCCAAGGCCTGTCGGATGGCGGTCGGCTGCATGTTCGACATCCCCAAGCTGGGCACCCGGCTCTTCAACCGGGAGCCGGTGATCCTGACCATCGACGACGTCCGGTCCATCCCGCCGGCCGGGGCTCCCGGCAAGGGGCAGATCTACCGGATGCTCCCGCTGTACGACGTCCGCACCCCCTGGGACCAGCCGACGGCGTACCTGACCAGCCTGAAGTTCAACATGGGAGGCTACCTCCCCCCTGAGCGCTTCCAGTGACCGACAGCGGTGGGCGGACGCGGCCCGGCCCGTCCGCCCGCCGCCGTGCGCTCGGCCCCCTCCCGCCGCCAGAATGGAGCACCCGTGTCCGCCGAACCCCTGGCCACCGACCGCACCGACCCGGAGTCCGGACCGCCCGCAGGGCCGGCGTTCGCCCACGAGACCGTCGCGTTCCCGCCCCTGGGGTCGTCCGGCGGGCACCCCGTCGCGCACCGGCGCTGGGAGGAGCTGGTCAGCGACGTGCACATCGCCGGCCACGCCCTGGACGACGTGTGGAACGCCCTCACCGACCCCTACTCCGTCTCCCAGTGGTTCGCCGACGCCGACGAGTCGTGGGCGGTCCCCGGCCGCGAGAGCACCCTGGACTTCAACGACGGCGAGTTCTTCTGGTGCCGCACCGTCGCGGCCGAGTCCCCCTACGAGGGCCGGGCGGCCCTGGAGTACCTGTGGCGCTGGGTGGGGGTGGGGCCCGCCACCACGGTCCGCTGGGAACTCACGGAATCACCCGGACAGGTCGTGACCGTCCGCGCCGTCGAACGCGCCACCAACCCGCCCTCGGACTGGCGCTCCTGGAACGGCATGGGGTGGCCCGGCATCCTCGACCAGCTCGCCGAGCACCTGCGCACCGGCCGGCGCCAGCGGTGGCCGTGGCGGCGGATGGGCCCCTACGTCCAGACGGAACTGCCCGTGGGCACCTTCGAGGCGTGGTCGGCGCTGACCTCCGTCCCGGCCCTCCAGTTCTGGCTCGGGCGAAGCTCCGGCGACCTCGGCGAAGGGGGCCGCGTCGACTTCACCCTCGGGGACGCCAGCGGCACCGCCGCGCTGTCGGTCGTCCGGCATGTGGAGGCCAACCAGAGCTTCCCGTCCTTCCAGCCCCGGCTGGAGTTCGAGCTGCACCGCCCGGGGTGGCCCGGCCCCCTGTCCGGGCACCTGTGGGTGGAGCCCGCGGGCCTGGGCCGCAGCGTCCTCCAGGTGTTCCACTCCGGCTGGGAGTCCTTCGGCCAGCTCGCCGAGGCCCCGGTGGACCGGGCGCTGCTGGCCTCCTTCTGGGCGTCGGCCTTCGGCCGCCTGGCCATGCTCCTGTCCGGCCCGCCCGGCGGCGGGGGAGGGGACGGGGCGCCGGACGGGCCGGGGCCGCACGCGTGGAGCCGGTGAGCCCCGCCCCGACCCGCGCCGAGACGGCCCGCCGCCTGGCCGCCCTGGGCCTGGTCGGGGCCGGGACGGCGGCCGCGACCGCGGTCGCGGCCGCCGTCGGGCTGCTGGGGTCGGGCCCCCGGGGGGCGCGGCGCGCCGCGGCGGCGTCGGTGGTCGCCGGGGTGCAGCGCATGGGACCCACCGCGGGGAAGGCGGGACAGCTCGTCGGCTCCCGGCCCGACATGATCGGCCCGGTCTGGGCAGGGGCGCTGGGCGTGCTCCACGACCGGGCCCGCCCCATGACCGAGCGGCACCGGGCCTCCGCCCTGGCCGCCGCCAGGGCGGAGATCCCCGGGCTGGCCGGGGTCGAGGTCACTCGGGAACTGCTCGGGGCGGGCACCGTCGGCTGCGTCTACCTCGGCAGGGCCGGCGGGGAACGGCTGGCCGTGAAGCTGCGCCGCCCCGGGGTGGAGCGCGTGATGGCCGCCGACCTGCGGCTGCTCCGCGCCGCCGCGGCCCTGGCCGTCCGGCGCGACCGCGCGGGCGGCCGCCCCCTGGCCGACCTGGTCGACTTCGTGTCCGGCGTCGTGATGGCGCAGACGGACTACCTCGCCGAGGCGGAGAACCACCGCCGCCTCGCGGAAGGACTGGCCCGGCTCCCGGGTGTGGAGGTCCCCGCGCTGTACCCGGACCTGTGCGGGCGCAACGCCCTGGTCACCCGTTACGTCCCCGGCCTCGGGGAACCGATGCCGCGCACCGCCCAGGCGGTCGCGGCCCGCCGCGCGCTGCGGGCCGTGCGCCGCATGGTCTTCGAGGACGGCTTCGTCCACTGCGACCTGCACCCGGGCAACCTCTACGTCCACGGCAACGGCGGGGTGGTGCTCCTGGACGCCGGATACGCCGTGCGCGTCTCGGAGTCCACGCGCGCCCACCTGGACCGCTTCTTCCGCGCGATCGCCCTCGGCGACGGGCGCACCTGCGGGGAGATCGTCTTCGACACCGCGCTGGAGCCCGACGAGCGGCGGCGCAGCGCGTTCGTCGCGGCGATGGAGAGCCACGTGCGGGAGCACACCGGGCCGGGGAGGGTGTTCACGATGGCCGAGTTCGGCAACGGGATCTTCGCGCTCCAGACCCGTTTCGGCGTCCACTCCCGGGCGGAGTTCGTGTTCCCGCTGTCGGCGCTGATGATCGCCGAGGGCACCCTGCGGGCCCTCATGCCCTCCGTCGAGATCCAGAACGGCTTCTGACCGGCCGCCGGCCTCAGCGGGGGCGCGCCCCTTCCAGGAACCGACGCAGGTGGACCGCCGGTGCGGCCGAGACCACCGGGGGGTCCAGCGGGTCGGGTGCGCGCAGGTGCAGGGCGGCCGGCCCGCCGCCCGGCCCGGCGGCCCCGCCCCGGCCCACCAGGGTGTCCTCCACCCCGCCGACGGCCAGCCCCACGAGGGGGGCGTCGGCGGGCAGGGAGACCAGGAAGATCTCCGACCGGCCGGACGAGGGCCGCTGCTCCACCAGCGTCCCGGACGCCCCCTGGACGATGCCGAACCCCGAGAGGCCGCCCTGGGGCAGGTCGGCGTTGAACAGGCCCACGAAGGAGACCCGGCCGTCGAGCGCCGACGGCGCCCCGGTGAGGGCGGGCAGGAGCAGCTCGCAGTCCAGGTGGCGGCTCTCCGCGGCCCGCGCCCGCTCCAGGTCGGGCTCGGCGACGCGGTGTCCCGCCAGGTCGTCGACCAGCTCCCGGAACCGGCCCGGGGAGGTCCCGACGAGGCGGGTGAACTGCGTCGTGAACGAGCCCAGGCTCTGGTAGCCGACCCGGTCGCTGACGCTCATCACCGTTTCGGAGGTGTGGGCCAGCAGCCGCTTCGCCTCCTGCATCCGCAGCGCCGTGAGGAAGCGCCCCGGAGTGGTCCCGGTGTGCCGGGCGAAGATGCGGTGGAAGTGGAACTGGCTGTAGAAGCCCGAGGCGGCCAGGTCGGCGAGCAGGTGCGGGGCCGCGGGGTCCTCGCGGATCGCCGCGACCGCGGCCAGGACCGCGTCGCGCTGGGCCGGGTTGTCGTTGTCCCTGACGGGCACTTCAGCGGCCATGCCGTTCCTCCCCGGGACCCGCCGCCCTCACGGCCCGGTCCAGACTCGCTCGCCAGGTGATCTCGAAGACATCGCGCAGTCGGGTCATCCTACTCTCGCCCCCCGACACCAGCGGCCACTGTGAGTGATGCACCGACAGCGTCACGCCGCCCTCCTCGTGGGCCGTCCGCACCACCGCCCGGGTCACCCCGTCGCCGACGTCCACGAAGAGGCTGATCCGCTCGTCGAAGTAGTCCTCGACCCGGCGGACGGGGAAGCGGCGCGGCCCGGCGTCGTCGACCACGTAGAACGACGTCGGCGGGTACCCCGGGCCGCTCACCGGCAGCCACCGGAAGAGGTTCCCCCGGTGCAGCGGCAGCCACGTCCCCACGGGGATGCGCACCCCCAGGGCGATGGACCGGATCCCGGGCGGGGCGCCGCTCTGGTCGCCCTCGGACAGGTGGAAGCGGAGCCGTTCGACACAGTCGTCCCAGAAGACCTCACGCGCCGCACGCGGCACAGAGCGCCGGTGGGGGAACTCCTCCCTGACCCGCAGGAGCGCCCCCGCGGGGCCCGCCTCCACGGCGACCCGGATCAGGCTCGGGGCCTCCACCCCGAACTCCGACCACTCCACGCTGAGGCTGCGGCCCGGGCCGATCCGAGCCGCGCCCAGCCGCACGTACTCCAGCGCGGGCGTGCTGAGGATCCAGGTGTCGAGGCCGCCGCCGGTCCTCTCGCCGTAGGGGCCCAGCCCGCCCAGCCAGCGCCCGATCTCGGCCGGGACGCTCAGCGCCCGCCACACCCGGTCCGGCGACGCGGGCAGCGGTACCGCCCGTTCGATGGCCTTCACACCGTCTCCTCCTCCGCTCCGCCCCGCCGGGCCCGTCCGTTCAGAACGGGACCAGGGCCTCGTACGCGCCGTCGGGCCGCCAGTCCCCGGGCGCCGACGACCACAGCCGCAGTCCCGAGGACCCCACCAGGGCGCGGACCGTGCGCCCGCGCCCGGCGGGCGGGCGGGGCTGTGCCCCCGCCCCCTGTGAGCCGGGCAGGCAGCCCCGGACCATCCGGCCCAGGGTCGCCGCGGCCCCGGCGCCGTCAAGGACCGCCGTCCCCCCGACGCCGCCCATCACCGCGACCGTTCCCGCGGCCGTCGGCGGCCGGGCGCCGCCCAGCGCGTACACCTCGGCCCCGCCCCGGCCCCCCGACCCGCCGAGCAGGCCCGCCGCGGCGCGCGCCCCCCAGGCCGGCGCGACGGTGGCGAAGCCCGCGGCGCGCAGGCCCGGACCCGCCACGCCCGCCGCCATGCCGACCCTGCTCCACAGCGTCCACTCCGCCACGGTGAACCCCACGTGCGGGTACTCGTCCGCCAGTTCCCGGGCGGCGGCCCGTGCGCAGGCGTGCGACAGCGCGTACGCGCCGAACCCGCGGTGCGCGGCCCTGCTCTCCGAGGAGCCCATGAGCAGGACCGACGACAGCGGGCCGGCCGCCGCCGCCCGCACCCACCGCCGCAACTGCCCCGCGCGCCGCCGGGCCGCCCGGTCCAGCACGGCTCCCGAGAGCCGCGACCAGCGCTCCAGCCCCAACTCGCCCGCCGCGTGCACGAGGTGCGCGACCGGGAACGGCAGGGACCGCAGCAGCGGTCCGGGAGCGGTCCGGTCCAGGTCCGCCTCCACCACCGTCGTCGGACCGCTCGCCCGCACCAGGGCCAGGGCCCGGACCCGTTCCGGCGGCAGGTCCCGCTCCCGCACCCGGTCCACCAGCACCAGCCGGTGGCCGGCCGGACCCAGCTCCCTGGCCAGGCACAGGCCGATGCCCCCCAGCCCCCCGGTGATGAGCACCGCGCCCCGGGCCCGGTCGCGCCGGGGTACCGCGGCGGGCCGCCACGACACGGCGTCCACCGGCCCGTGCGGCCGTCCGCCGGGTCCGCGGACCCTCACCCGCAGCAGGGGGAGCTCCGCGGCGGCCGCCGCCAGCACCCCCGCCAGCGGCAGGCCGCCGCCGACCAGTTCGACCGGGACGCGCCGCTCCTGCGCCCGGGCCAGGGCCGCCAGCAGGGCGGCCCCGTCGCCGGGCGACCAGCGCCTGCCGGGGCGCACCCGCACGCGCTCGGGCCCCCGGTCGAACACCGTGCGCGCCGGGGCGTCGCGAAAGCGCGCGCCCTCGCCCTCGTCCTCGCGGAACACCAGGTCCGCGCCGTGCGGTGCGCCGCCGAGGAGGACGGGTCCCGCGGGTGGTATCGGCATCCGCTCGCTCCGTCGCTCACCAGGTGGGTTTGCGGTTGCGCGCCAGCAGGCCCCGCAGGATGACGGGGTGGGCCACCGCCTGGAAGTTCAGCTCCGGGCACATCCGCTTGACCTGGCCCTCCACCGCCAGCAGGGCGACCAGGGGAAAGACGAAGGAGGTGCGGGAGTAGGCGTTGTACCGCCGCTGGATCATGAAGAAGTCGGCGATGAAGGCGGTGAGGCTGAACGCCCCGGCCGTCATGCCGTGCACCTCGGTGATGAGCCGCTCCAGGTCCCGGCGGAACCCCTGCTCCGCCTCCGGCCCCACCGGGTTCATGCTCACGGCCAGCGCGTGGTCGGCGCAGATCCCCGCGTTGCCCGCCGCCATGCCCAGGAAGAACTCCGTGAAGTGCTCCTGGGTCGACCGGTCCAGGCTGAACGTGAACCCGCCGTCCACGACGGCCAGGCGGCCGTCGTCCAGGAACCACCAGTTGCCGGGGTGCAGGTCGCAGTGGACCTCGCCCGTCGTGAACAGCATCTCGAACACCAGGGTGAGCAGCAGCCTGCCGCCGCGCGGGCCGGGGTGGTTGCGCTCCGCGCCCTCCTGGCCGGGTATCCAGTCCATGACCAGCGTGTCCCGGTCGGGGGCCTCGCCGACCGGCCGCGGGAACACCACGGGATACCGGTCCTCCAGGGAGGCGAAGCGCTCCAGCGCGGCCCGCTCGGCGGCCAGGTCCGTCTGCCGCCGCACCACCGCGCAGAAGTCCTCCGCCAGGGCCGCCACGGGTACACCGCGGCAGAAGGGGAGGCGCGCCGCCGCGCGGGCCGTCGCCTCCACCACGGCCAGGTCGGCCTCCAGCCTCTCGCGGATCCGCGGGTGGCAGGTCTTCACCGCCACGTCGCCCGAGGGCGTCGCCCGCCGCTCCACCGCGGCGATGCTCCCCGACCGGGCGCGGGGGCCGCCCGACGCCTCCAGGCCGCGGCCCAGGGCGAGCCGGTCCCGCATCGTCCGGCACACCCCGCGTGGGAGCAGGTCCTCGCGGGTCGAGACCAGCTGCCCCAGCTTCACGAACGCCGGGCCCAGCCCCGCGCACAGCTCCGAGGCCAGGACGCCCACCCGCTCGGCCGAGCGCTCGGCCCGGTGGGGCGGTGCCGAGCGCATCCGCGCCAGGTGGGGCAGGGCGCGCGCCCCGGCCCACAGCGACCGCCCGGCGATCACGCCGGCCCGCAGCGCGGTCCTCACTCCGGGGTCCCCGGGGGCGCCGGGGCGTCCTGCTCCAGGGCGGCCGCCAGCCGTCCGAGGTAGAAGGGCCACCCCGCGCGGTAGCCCTCGTCGAGTTCGGCGGGCACGTCGGAATGCACGAGGGCCAGGCCCCGCGGTCCGATCTCGGCGCTCAGCCGGGAGTCGGGGAACCCCGGGTCGTGCAGGACGCCGCTCAGGGAGCGGCCGGGCACGCACTCGACGACCTCGAAGACCTTGTCGTGGCGGTGCCCCTCGTGGTCGAAGGTCAGGACGTACCGGCCGCCCCCCGCGGCGGCCGCGGGGGTCAGCCAGGCGCTCACCGAGCCGAGGTCGGTCAGGGCCGCCCACACGGCCCGGCGCGGTGCGCCGGTGGGGAAGGAGACGGTGAGGGTGCGGGCCGCGGCGTCGGCCCGGAGGGTGACGGGCGGGGCGGGAAGGGTCATCGGGTTCTCCCGGGAACGGAGGGTCGGGCCAGGGTGCGCAGCGCGGAGAGCGCGGGGGTGAAGAAGTAGCCGCCGCCGCGCGGGACGGTGAAGGGTGCGGGCATCGGCAGCCGGACCAGGGTCCCCCCGGGCTCGCCGGAGGGGAGCCGCAGGGCGAACTCGCGGGGGACGAGGTCGCCCAGGGCCCGGTGGGGGCGGCCCACGATGGGGTCGTGGTTGTCGCCCTCGTGCTGCTGGTAGGGGTTGTTCAGCCAGGAGCGGACGACGAACTCGAACTGCCGCTCCAGCGAGGTCTG
The DNA here is from genome assembly GCF_900141985.1 of Nocardiopsis flavescens. GTDB lineage: Bacteria > Actinomycetota > Actinomycetes > Streptosporangiales > Streptosporangiaceae > Nocardiopsis > Nocardiopsis flavescens. The sequence goes on from NZ_FQZK01000013.1 coordinate 203,637, forward strand.
GTAGCAGGCGAACACCATGCCGCGCTCCCCGTGGTCCTCGTAGGGCATGCCCCGCCGCAGCAGCCGGTGCGTCTCGATGGCGGCGCGGGTCTCCAGGTCGGTCTCGTGGTCGCGGGGGTAGGCCTTGCGGATGTGCGCGCCGACCGGGACGCGCCACCCCCGGGTGTCGTCCACCGGGCCGAGGTCGGCGGTGAACCCGAAGGCGTTCCGGCTCAGGGGGCAGGAGGACAGGGCCGGATCGGGGGCGTCGGGCCGCAGGCTCACCGGTGTGCCGTCGCGCCACCGGCCGAACAGCCGTGCCGAGAGCGCGTCCGGCGTCCAGCCCGTGAAACCGCGGCGGGCCAGCTCCTCGCACGCGTGCTCGGTGAACGCCTGGAAGGCGCCCACCTCCTGCCGGTAGCGGCGCACCGCCAGCAGTGAGCCGTTGACGGTCCAGTCCGGCCCGCCGGAGGCCACCGCGCCCGGGGGGTCGGCCGCCACCGGGTCCTGTCCGGGGTGCCCGAACACGAACTCCCCGGGCCACAGCCGCCGCTGCCCCGGCGCGGCCTCGTGCGGGCGGTCCGGCGCGGCGGGCGGGCACAGGGGCGCGCCGGTGCCGCGGGCCGCGCCGCGCACCGCGGGCTGCGACACGGGGTCCCGGTACCCGAAGTGCTCGCGCTCGTAGCCGGAGTCGTCCAGGGAGGCGCACCGGTCCCGGTGCAGCACCTCGGGGCCGCCGCGCCCGCCGGCCAGCCGGTCCGCGGCGGCCCGCGCCGCGGCGTGGTCCGCGGCGCGCACCACCAGCAGGGCGTCGGCCGTCGTTCCCCGGCCGCCGACCGGCCAGTTGTCCGGGTGGCCCCGGTCGGCGGGGTCCGCCGGGTCGCCCAGCAGCGGCGAGCGCGCCGCGAGGCCGTCCTGGAAGGGGACGTCCAGCAGGGTGTCGGGCCGGCGTCCCAGGGCCCGCAGGCCCCGCGCCGAGAACGACAGGCCGACCACCGTCCCCCCGCCGCCCCTGGCACGGTCGGCCAGGAGGGCGCGGGTCGAGGTGACCGCCGCCGCCGCGCGTCCCACCCACGGCCGGGGGTCCGAGGTCCACCGCAGGTAGAGGTGGTGCTGGACGGGGCCGCCGAACGGCACCAGGATGTTCCCCTGGATCTCGTCGAGGTCCAGGAGGGGTTCCCCGGCCGCTCCGCGGCCCCGCGCGAACTCCGCGTCCACGTGCTCTCCCGGTCGGGTCACCCGGCCGAGACGCCCGGGTAGCGGCCCTTCTCGGGGAAGATCTCCAGGCGTGTCAGCAGGGAGTACATGTCGAACCCGTAGATGATGTCCGACAGCAGTCCGTCGGTCACCGTGAAGATGTCGATGGACCGGGTGATGGCGGCCGTGCCGGTCGCCGGGTGGCCCATCAGGGGGCGCCGGTGCGTGCCCGCGAACGCGGCCAGCAGCGACACCCGGGTGCCGTCGACGACGACCCGCTCCACGCTGAAGCGGTAGTCGGGGAAGGCGTGCAGGAACGCCGCCGTGGTGACGGTCTCCTGGTGCAGGTCGGTGGCGCCCGGGGCGACCAGGCGGGACACCGCCGAGACGTCGCGGCCGTTGAGCACCTCGTTGACGAACGCCCGCAGCACGAACTTGCCGTCGCCGGCCGTCCCGGTGGGGGTCGTGGGCTCTCCGGCGGCCTCCCCGGCGGGGGCGCCAAGTGCGGCGGCCATCGCCTCCAGGTCGTAGGACAGCGCCACGGACGTGAGGGTGGCGCCCGCGCCCCGCAGCGTCACCGTCAAAGGCAGTTCCACCCCGGCGCCGCTGGGGGCGGTACGCCACAGGGTGCGCGCGAACGTGCCGCGCACGGTCGCCTCGGCCGTCGCGGTGTCGCCGTCGAACCGGACACCGGTCACCTCGACCGCGTAGTCGTCCAGCGCGCCGACCACGCACAGGTGCACGAGGGAGCCCGCCGCGTCGGACACCGCGTCGATGTCCACCAGCGCGTCCACCGCGGCCAGGTCGAACCGGCCCAGCACGGCGTCCAGGTAGCCGTGCACGGCGTCCTCGAAGGTCGCCGCGCCCCGGACCTCCTCACCGGTGGCCGCCACGCCCAGGAAGCGCAGCATCCGCAGCTCGTTGCCCACACCCCAGCGCTCGGTCATCTTGTCGCCGTGGAACCGCACCGCGTCGGTGCGCCGGGCCGTGACGGGCGCCCCCGACGCCGGCAGTCCCATGAAATCGTTCTGCATGGTGCCGTACCACTTGCCGACGCACACCACGCTGTCGCCTTCGAACAGTTCCTCGTCGACGTCGTACCGGAAATCCGGGAACGACTCCAGGAACTCCTCCAGAACGCCCTTGAACCCGTTCAGTGCGACGTCCTGCCCGGGGTACGGGTTCCAGTCGACGTAATCGGCGACCTTCAACGTCTCCACGCGGTCCACGCGGTGCTCGTTGAAGACCTCCTTCACCCAGCGTCGGATGCCGTCCACGACTTCCGGTCTGGTCGTCTCGCTCATGGTGCTCCTTTCCCTGCCTCGTAGGGGCAAGCCGGGATTCTCTTCGACATTAAGCCCGGCCCGCGACGCGCTCCTTCTCTCAACTTGCGGGGAGCGGTGCCGGGCGCCGAGAAGGGAGGAATGGCCTGTTCACAGCGTTTCGAAGAAGACAGCAATCCACGAGAAAGCGTGCGCTGCGTGACCGAGTCGGCACCGGGTACTGTTCTGTGCAAACCACTTCATGCGCATACGTGCGCGCATATAACAGCGAACGTGCAGTGGAGGAATTCATGTCGGAGAAAAGCGGTTCCGCGAAACTCGGTGTCAAACCCGGATTCGTCGTCGTCGCGCGCAACGCCCCCGACGACTACGACGCCCTCCTCGGCGACCTGCCCGCCGCGGCGACGGTCACCGACGAGCCGGGCGCGGCGCCCGACCTGCTCCACCTCTTCTCGACCACGCTGGAGGAGCTGCGCAAGAACCTCACCGAGCACCTGGCGGACGTCCCCGACACCACGGTGGTCTGGCTCTCCTACCCCAAGGGCGGCGGCAAACGCGAGCTCAACCGCACCATCGTCATGGAGGAGGCGGTCGGCGTCGGCTGGAAGGCCGTCTACGGGGTGTCGCTCAGCGACGACTGGTCGGCCAACCGCATCAAGCGCGCCTGACCGCCCCGTCCCGCGGCGCCCGGCGCCGCGCCCCCGAGTGAAGGAATGAACCATGATCAGCGTTGAAGAGCTGGGATGCCGCTTCCGCGTCCGCCGCAAGGAATTCGTCGACGCCCTGAAGGACGTCTCGTTCGTGGTGGGCGAGGGCGAGCTCGTGGCCCTTCTCGGCCCCAACGGCGCGGGCAAGTCCACCACGCTGCGCGTTCTCACCGGCCTGGTGCCCCCCAGCTCGGGCCGGGCGTCCGTCGCCGGGACCGACGTCGTCGCGGACCCGACCGGGGTCCGCCGGCGTATCGGCTTCGTCGGGCAGGGCAACGGCGCGGCCCACGAGCAGCGGGTGGACGACGAGCTCCACGCGCAGGGCCGGGCCTACGGGCTGCCGCGGTCCGACGTGCGCGCCACCGTCGCCGAACTGGTCGGGCTCCTCGACCTCGGAGACCTCCTCACCCGGCCGGTCCGCTCCCTGTCCGGGGGCCAGCGCCGCCGTGTCGACATCGCCCTGGGCCTGGTGCCCCGGCCGCCCGTGCTCTTCCTGGACGAGCCCACCACCGGCCTGGACCCCCACCACCGGGCCCGGCTCTGGGAGCACATCGACGGGCTGCGCCGAACGTTCAACACGACGATCCTGCTCACCACCCACTACCTGGAGGAGGCCGACGAGCACGCCGAGCGGGTGCTGGTCATCGACCACGGCCGCGTCATCGCCGACGACACCTCCGCGCGCCTCAAGCGCGAACACGTCGGCCACCGCGTGTCGATGGACTTCGACGGGCCCGAGCAGGCGGCCCTGGCGGCCAAGGCGGTCGAGGAGGCCGCGGGCACCCGCGAGGTCACCGTCGTGGGCCGGACGGTGAACCTGCGCGCCGACGGCGGCGACACCGTCGTGCCCCCGCTGCTCGCCGCCCTGGAGGCGCAGGGGACCGGCGCGCGGCGCCTGGTCCTGGCCGAGCCCACGCTCAACGACGTGTTCCTCGAACTCACCGGCCGCTCCCTGCGCGAGGGCGACCAGTACCACCGCGAACGGGAGGCGGCGGCATGACCTCCCCGACCAAGGAGCCCCGACCCGTGAAGCCGCTCTCCGACATTGCGACCATCACCGTCCGCGAACTCCGCCCCATCCTGCGGGGGCCGCTGTTCCTGGTGGTCAGCCTCATCCAGCCGCTGGTGTTCCTGGGCCTGTTCGGCCCGCTGCTGCTGGGCTCCGTCGACGAGGCGGTCTTCGGCCCCGGCGGCGCCCTCCAGTGGTTCGTGCCCGGGATCATGGTGATGATCAGCCTCGTCGGCACCTCGACCATGGGCTCCAACCTGCTCACCGAGGTGCAGACCGGCGCCCACGAGCGTCTCCTGGTCACCCCGCTGACCCGCGGGTCCCTGATCATCGGGCGGGCCCTGAAGGAGTTCGCGCCCCTCGTGGTGCAGGCCCTCGTGATCATCCTCGTCGCGATGCCGTTCGGGTTCTCCCCCGATCCGCTCGGCTCCGTGCTCGGGGTCCTGCTGCTCGGCGTGCTCGGCATCGGCCTGGGCGCGCTCTCCTACGCGCTGGCCATCGCGGTGCGCCACCAGGAGTGGGCGTTCTGGGGGATCCAGCAGACACTGCTCTTCCCCGTGCTCATCCTGTCGGGCATCCTGCTGCCGGTCGACTCCGGTCCCGACTGGCTGGCCGCGGTCGCCGCGTTCAACCCGCTCACCTACGTCGTGGAGGCCGAGCGCGCCCTGTTCGCCGGCGAGGTCCTGACCGCCCGGGTCGGCTGGGGGGCCCTCGCGGCGCTCCTGGTCGCGGCCCTGGGGCTGTACGTCGGGGTGCGCTCCGTGCGCAGGTCGCCGGTGTGAGGCCCGGTCGCCCCGCCGGGCCGGCGGGGCGACCGCGGGACCCGCCCTACGCCCACCGGGCCAGGACCCGCCCGGTGTGCGTGTCCTGGCGGGCGACCGCGGCGGGCACGTCCTGGGCGACGACCTTGCCGCCCCCGGAGCCGCCCTCCTCGCCCAGCTCCACGAGCCAGTCGGCCGCGGCCATGACCGCCGGGTGGTGGGTGACCGCCACCACGGTCCCCCCGCGCTCCACCAATCTGCGCAGCACGGAGTTCAGCCGCGCCACGTCCGCCGCGTGCAGACCGTGGGTGGGCTCGTCCAGCAGGTAGGCCGTACCGGGAACCGCGTCCCCGGACAGCTCCCGGGCCAGCTTGAGCCGCTGCGCCTCGCCGCCCGACAGGGTGGTCGCCGACTGCCCGAGCAGCAGGTAGCCCAGCCCCACGTCCACCAGCGCGCGCATCGGGGCGCCCACCCCCCTGACGTCCGCGAACACCTCGGCGGCGCGTTCGGCCGTCAACCCCAGGACCTGGGCGATGTTCAGCCCGCGCACCCGCGGTACCAGCGTCCTCTCGGAGAACCGCGCCCCCGCGCAGGTCTCGCAGGCCAGCTCCACGTCGGGCAGGAAGAACATCTCGACCTGGACGACGCCCGTGCCCTCGCAGGCCGCGCACCGCCCGCCCGCGTTGTTGAACGAGAAGTCCCCCGCGCCGAGCCCCGCCCCGGCGGACTCCGGCGCCGCCGCGAACATCTTGCGGAGGCGGTCGAACACCCCCATGTAGGTGGCCGCGTTGGACCGCGGTGTGCGGCCGATGGGCGATTGGCCCACGGCCACCAGGCCGGTCACCCCGTCCAGCCCGGACACCGACGCGCACCGCGGGGCGGGACGGTCGACCCGGCCGGCCGCCGCCGCCAGCGCCGGCTCCAGCACATGGGTCACCAGCGAGCTCTTCCCCGACCCCGATACCCCGGTCACGCAGGTCATCGCCCCCAGGGGGAAGCGGACCGACACCGAGCGCAGGTTGTTGCCCTCGGCCCCGGTGAACTCGGCGAACTCCCACTCCGGGTCCGGGGCGCCGCGCGGCGGGCGGGACCCGGCGGCCGGGGAGGCCAGGAACGGCGCCGTGACCGAGCCCTCGGCCGAGGCCAGGCCCGACACCGGCCCCGCGTGGATCAGGGATCCCCCGTGCGTCCCCGGTCCGGGGCCCACCTCCACCACCCAGTCCGCCGCGGCGATCACGTCCAGGTCGTGCTCCACCACCAGCACGCTGTTGCCCTGGTCCCTCAGGGCGCGCAGGGCGTCGAGCAGCAGTCCCGTGTCGCGCGGGTGCAGGCCCGTGGAGGGTTCGTCGAACACGTACATGAGCCCGAACATCCCCATCCCCAGGTGGGTCGCCAGGCGCACCCGCTGCGCCTCCCCGCCCGAGAGGGTCGGCACCGGCCGGTCCAGGGTCAGGTACCCCACGCCCACCCGGACGAGGTTCTCCAGCCGCCCGCGGATCTCGGCGGCCCCCGCCGCCGCGCGCGGGTCCCCCGCGGACGCCAGCTCCCCGGACCAGGCCAGGGCGTCGGTGATCTCCATACGGCACACGTCCGCGATGCCCTGGCCGGCCACCCGGACCGACGCCTGGGCGGGGGAGAGCCGCCCGCCCCGGCAGCCCGGGCACGTCGACACGCTCATGAAGGCGCTCGCCCGGGACCTGGCGGACTCGCCCGGGGCATCGCGCAGTGACGCCTCCAGCCACGGGAGCACGCCCACGAACCGCGTGTCCCGCACGGTCTCCCGGCCCCGGATGGTCAGCGTCGCCCGCAGCGGTGCCCCGGTCTCGTGCAGCAGCCGGTGCCGTACCGCGGCGTCCAGTTCCGACCAGGGCAGGTCCGGGTCCGCGCCCAGGGACTCGGCGAAGCGCAGGGACAGCTCGTGCTCCACCTCGGCCCTGCGGTCCCGCCACGGGCGCAGCACCCCTTCCCGCAGGGAGCGCGACGGGGCGTCCAGCACCAGGCCGGCGTCACCCCGCAGGGTCGTGCCGAGCCCGCCGCAGTCCGTACAGGCGTGCGCCGAGGAGTTGAAGGAGAACGCGCGGGCGGTCATCTCGGGCGTCCCCGCCGAGCCGTCCCAGGTCCCCAGCACCGCGAACAGCGACCTCAGGTAGTCGTGCACGTCGGTGGCGGTCCCCACCGTCGAGCGCGGGTTGGTGGCCGCCCGCGCCTGCCCCACCGCGACCGACGCGCACACCCCGGTGACCGCGTCGACGTCCGGCCGCAGCGAGCCCCCCACCAGCTGGCGGGTGAACGCCGACAGCGGCTGGAGGTGGCGCCTCTGGGCCTCGGCGTGCACCGTCCCGTGGACCAGCGAGCTCTTGCCCGACCCCGACACCCCCGTCACCACCACCAGCGCGCGGTGCGGCAGGTCCACGTCCAGGTCGCGCAGGTTGTGCACCCGCGCACCCCGGACCCTGAGGAAGTCCGGTGACAGGCTCACGGGTCGGTCGGTCGGTTCCGCCATGGGCGCTCTTCCCCCTCGTTCCGGGTGTCCCGACCAGCCTAGGACCGGCGCCCTTCTCCCGGGTTGCGCTTCTCCATTCGTGCGATCCCCGGCCGAACAGCAAAACGGAAGAGGTCCGGGGCCCCGTCCCGGACCGACGATGAGGCGGTGCACGGACCACACTCCGGAAAGGAGCACCGATGCGGCCGATGTTCCACGTCCTGAGGGTCGCCCTCGCCCTCGTCCTCGTGGGCGCCCTCGCCCTCCTCACCCAGCGCCCCGCGGTCACGGGGGCCGACGCCGCCGAAGCGGCCTCGGACTTCTCCTTCACCCGCCTGTCCCTGAACGGGGCGCCGCCCGCCGCCGCCGGGCACCGCGAGGTCGCCCCCGCCCTGGAGCACTTCGGCGGGTGGATCTCGGCGGTCGGCGCCGCGGTCGCGCTGGCCGACGTGCGCGGCACCGGCCGCCCGGCCGACGCCTGCCTGGTCGACCCGCGCGACGACGGCGTCACCCTGCGGGCCGTGCCCGGGTCGGAGACCGAGGACTACCCCCCGGTCCCGCTCGTTCCCGAGGGCCTGCCCTACGACCGGACCATGGCGCCCATGGGCTGTGTGCCGGCCGACCTCGACGCCGACGGGGACACGGACTTCCTCGTCTACTACTGGGGCAGGTCGCCGGTGCTCTTCCTGGACACGGCCGGGCCCGGGGACGGCGGGGCCCCGACCGCCGAGCGGTTCACCGCCCACGAACTCGTCGAGCCCATGCAGGTCTGGAACACGACCACCGTCAACGTGGCCGACATCGACGGCTCCGGGCACCCGGACCTGTTCATCGGCAACTACTTCCCCGACGGCGCCCGCGTGCTCGACCCCGGGGCCGACGACGAGACCCGCATGCAGATGCAGGACGGGATGGGACTGGCGAACAACGCGGGCCGCAACCGCCTCCTGCTCACCGAGCCCACCGGGACCCCCGACACGCCCCCGGTGGTCACCGACGCCGGTACCGCCCTGCCCGAGCCCGCCGTCACGGGCTGGACCCTGGCCACCGGCGCCCAGGACCTCACCGGCGACGGCCTGCCCGAGCTGTACATCGCCAACGACTTCGGCAACGACCGGCTCCTGGTCAACCGCTCCACGCCCGGCGACGTGTCGCTGGAGATCGTCCGCGGGGACCGGGACATGGTCACGCCCAAGTCCGGGGTGATGGGCAACGACTCCTACAAGGGCATGGGCGTCACCTTCACCTACGGCGCCGGGGACGACCTGCCCACCATCGTCGTCAGCAACATCACCACCCCCTTCGCCCTGCACGAGAGCAACTTCGCGTTCGTTCCCGACGGGGAGGGCGCCGACCTCCTGGAGGGCCGGGTCCCCTACCGCCAGGAGAGCGAGGCGCTCGGGCTCTCCCGCGGGGGGTGGGCCTGGGACGTCAAGGCCGGGGACTTCGACAACGACGGCACCGACGAGCTGATGCAGGCCACCGGGTTCCTCAAGGGCGACACCGACCGCTGGCCCCAGCTCCAGGAACTGGCCATGGGCAACGACGAGCTGCTGCGCCACCCCTGGGCGTGGCCGGTCTTCGCGGAGGGGGACGACCTCTCCGGCCACGAGCACAACCCCTTCTGGGTGCGCGGGGCCGACGGCCGCTACTCCGACCTGGCCGAGCCCCTGGGCCTGGACGGCACCGAGGTCTCCCGCGCCATCGCCCTCGGGGACGTCAACGGGGACGGGCTGCTGGACGCGGTGGTCGCCAACCAGTGGGAGGACTCCCTGGTCCTGCTCAACGACGCCGACGCCCCCGCCGCCGCCGTGCTGCGCCCCCTGGTCCCGGCCGTCGCCGCGGACGGCACGGGCTGGCGCCCGGCGGTCGGCGCGACGGTGACCGTCCGCGAGGGCGGGTCCCCGGACCAGACCCGGCAGCTCTACCCGGCCAACGGCCACACCGGGGTCTCCTCCGACGAGGTGCTCCTGGCCCTTCCGGAGACCGGCACCCTCCCGGTGACGGTCACCTGGCGGGCCACCACCGGGACCGTCCACTCCGTCGACCTGGAGCTGTCGCCCGGCGCACGCACCCTCCACCTCCACGACGACGGGACGGCGAGATGACGACGACCAGACCCCAGGCTCCCCCCGACCGGACCGCGGACCCCGGCGCCGCGGCACCCGAAACCGCACAGCCCCGGGCCGGCACCCGGGTCACGGCCCTGCGCATGTTCGCCACCAGCATCACCGTGTTCACCGTCCTGGGGCACCTGCTCCTGGGCTTCGAGCAGGCCCCGGTGATCCCGGTCGTCGCCCTGCTGACCGGCTACGCCGTGGACCTGCTCATGGAGACCCTCGGCGCCCGCGCCGAGGGGCGCGCGCCCGGCTACGCCGGGGGCGCGGGCGCCCTGGTTACCTACCTGCTGCCCACGCACATCGCCGGCCTGGCCTGCGCGATGCTCCTGTGGGGCAACGAGTCCCCGTGGCCCTACATGTTCGCCGTCACCGTCGCCGTCGCCGCCAAGCACCTCATCCGCCTCCCGGTCGGCGGGCGCAGGCGCCACGTGCTCAACCCGTCGAACTTCGGGATCGCCGTCACACTGGTCCTCTTCCCCTGGGTGGGGATCGCCCCGCCTTACCACTTCACCAACAACACCTCCGGGACGCTGGACTGGCTGCTGCCGCTCGGCGTCCTGATGGCCGGGACCATGATCAACGTCCGCCTGACCGGGAGGTGGCCGCTCATCCTCGGCTGGGTCGGCGGCTTCGCCGCGCAGGCGGTGGTGCGCTGGCTGGTGCTCGACCACGCGCTGGTCGCGGCCCTGCTGCCGATGACCGGACTCGCGTTCATCCTGTTCACCAACTACATGATCACCGACCCCGGGACGACCCCCTCGCGCCCGCGCAACCAGGTGGTGTTCGGTGTCGCGGTGGCCGCCGTCTACGGCCTGCTGGTCACCTGGAACATCGTCTTCGGCCTGTTCTTCGCGCTGGTCATCGTCTGCGCGCTGCGCGGAGCGGTCCTCCTGCTCACCCCGCGCCCCGGTCCCCCCGCCCCCCGTGAAGCAGAGGAAGCCCGCACATGACCCGCACCGACACCGCACGCCCCCTGCACCTGCTCAACACCTCCGGCCACCGCGTCGGACTGGCGCTGTTCCTCGTCGTGGTGGTGGCCCATTGGGCGGAGCACCTCGTGCAGGCCGCGCAGATCTACATCCTCAACTGGCCGATACCCGAGGCCCTGGGGCTCCTGGGCCTGCCTTTCCCCTGGCTGGTCACGTCGGAGTGGATGCACTACGGCTACGCGCTGGTGATGCTCGTGGGGCTGTTCCTCCTGCTCCCGGGGTTCACCGGCCGGGCGCGCACCTGGTGGAAGATCTCCCTGGGGATCCAGGTCTGGCACCACTTCGAGCACCTGCTCCTGCTCGTCCAGGCGCTGGCGGGGGCCAACCTCGGCGGCGGTGCGGCGCCCACCAGCCTGGTCCAGCTCCTCATCCCGCGGGTGGAGCTGCACCTCCTCTACAACGCCCTCGTGTTCGCGCCCATGGTGGTGGCCATGCTGCTCCACCGCAGCCCCTCGGACGCCGAACGCCCGGCCATGGCCTGCGGGTGCGCCGACCGCGACCGGGTGGAGGAGCGGGGATGAGGCGGCGCCGGGTCGGCCCCTTCGAGATCGTCGTCCTGCTCGCCGCGCTGGCCCTGGTCGCCGTCGGGGCGGGCGGGGTCGACCAGGCGGTGCGCGCGGCGCGGGCGGACGGCAGGCCGGGCGACTTCGCCGTCACCGGCGCCTCGTGCGTCAGCCACCTGGGGCACCGGTCGTGCTCCTGCGTGGGGGACTACACCTCCGACGACGGCACGGTGGACCTCACCGGTGTCTCGCTCGCGGGCGGGGACGGCGCGTGCGCCGAAGGGTCCGTCGCGGCCGCGGTGGACATCGGCGCCCGGACCCGGGTGGTGCACCCGGACGGCTCCGCGGAATGGGTGGTCACCGCCCTGGTGCTCCTGGCCGGGACCGGGCTGGCCCTGTGGGCGGTCGCCCCCCTGCTGCGCCGCCGGGGCGCACGGGCCGGCTGATCCCGGCTCAGGCGTCCTGGCGCCGGGGCCGCGGTGCCTGGCCCAGGATCTCCCGGGTCAGCCGCGCGATGTCGTCGGAGGCGCCGTTGACCGCGCCGTCGCGCCGCCAGACCAGCAGGTGCCGCAGCTGGATCGGCTCGCCCTCCAGCCTGCGGACCACCACGTCCCCGCCGGTGTCGAAGTCCGACTGGCAGGGCGCGATCGCCCGGCGCTGCGCGATGAGGTCGCGGATCTCCGAGCGCTCGTAGAGCCGGTAGGGCACCTGCGGGGTGAACCCCGCGCGCTGGCAGGCCAGGTAGAAGCACTCCGGCCACCCCGTGCCGTCCGGCGGGGTCAGCGCCCAGGGGCAGTCCGCGAGGTCCCCCAGGGACACCGTCGGCTTGTCCGCCAGCGGGTGGTCGGCCCACAGGGCCACGTGCAGCGGCTCCACCGCCAGCATCGCCCACGACAGCGGCCCGTCCGTGGACAGGTCCCGGTCGACGTAGTCGATGGTGGTGCCCAGGTCCAGCCGCCCGGCCCGGACCAGGTCGGTGACCAGCTTGGGGGAGTACTCGGTGCGCACGTGGACCGGCACGTTCGGGAAGAGCTCCGGCAGCCGGGCGGAGAGGTCTATCGCCAGCGGCCCCACCCCGCCCACGCGCAGCGTGGTGGGGGAGGCCCCGCGCGCGGTGATGTCGTGCAGCAGGTCGTCCATGGACAGCAGGACGGCGCGGGCGCGCACCAGCACGAACTCGCCCAGCTCCGTCGGGCGCACCCCCGAGCGGCCCCGGTGGAACAGCGGGCCGCCCACCTCGCGCTCGATCCGCTGGAGCTGGGTGGTCAGCGCGGGCTGGGAGGTGGAGAGCGCCGCGGCGGCCCGGGTGACGCTCCCGGTGTCGGCCAGGAGGCAGATGGTGCGCAGATGGCGGAGTTCGAGATCCATCGGGTCCTCCTGGTTCGGCCGTCGGACGGTGGGCGGGATACCGCTCCGGGCCGCGCGGGGACGTGCCGGGCGCATCCGCCTCGTGCGGGCGGGGGCGCGCCCGCCGGACTCCTCCGGGGCGTCCCGGTGCGGCCTGCCGTGCCGCCCGCTCCGCCCGTCGGCCACTGTCGACTGTACATCGCGGCCCCGCGGGGCGGGCGGGGACCGGGCGGGCGCCGGGGGACACGCGTGTTCCGGCCGCGCGCGGGCCGGCGTCCTCTTCCTCCGGAACCCTGCAAGGGGGCACGGCGTGGAACCCGGGCGTTCGGAGCCCCGCTGTACAGATGCCCTCCGTGGGCCGCCGGGACCGGACACCGCGTTCAGCCGTACCGGGCCCGCTGGGCTCCGACGTCCAGGGGGCGCGCGCCGCGGGCGCGTCGCGATGGGATAGGGTGCCGTGCGTCACCTTATAGTTGGACGTCCTACTACATTCCCGCGGAAGACCCCGGGGGATGGCGCGGAACCGGTGGGAGAACTCATGGCGGTCGAACGCATGCTGCGCACACCCGAGGCGGAGCAGCTCCTGGAACTGACCCGGGAGCTGGTGGACAAGGAACTCGCCCCGCGCGCGGCCCGGGACGAGGAGGAGGGGGTCTTCCCCCGCGACCTGTTCCGCACCCTCGGCGCCGCCGGGCTGCTCGGCCTGCCCTACGGCGAGGAGCACGGGGGCGGGGGCCAGCCCTACGAGGTCTACCTCCAGGTCGTGGAGGAGCTGGCCCGCGGCTGGCTCGCCGTCGGCCTGGGCGTCAGCGTCCACACCCTGTCCTGCTACCCCCTGGCCGCCTTCGGCACCGACGCCCAGCGGGCCGAGCACCTGCCCGCCATGCTCGGCGGCGACCGCCTGGGCGCCTACTGCCTGTCCGAGGCCTCCTCCGGCTCCGACGCCGCGGCCCTGACCACCCGCGCCGGCCGCGACGGCGACGGCTACACCGTCAACGGCGCCAAGGCGTGGATCACCCACGGCGGCGAGGCCGACCACTACACCCTGTTCGCCCGCACCGGCGGCCCCGGCGCCGACGGCATCAGCTGCTTCCACGTCCCGGCGGGCGTCCCCGGCCTGTCGGCGTCCGCGCCCGAACGCAAGATGGGCATGAACTCCTCCACCACGGCCGGAGTCCTGTTCGACGGCGTCCGGCTCGGCGCCGACGCCCGCATCGGCGAGGAGGGCAAGGGGTTCGGCATCGCGCTGGCCTCGCTGGACTCCGGCCGGCTGGGCATCGCCGCCTGTGCCGTCGGCGTCGCCCAGGCCGCGCTCGACACCGCCCTGGCCTACTCCCGCGAGCGCCACCAGTTCGGCTCCGCCATCGGCGACTTCCAGGGCGTCGGCTTCATGCTCGCCGACATGGCCACCATGATCGCCGCCTCCCGCGAGCTGTACCTGGCCGCCGCCCGCCGCCGCGACGCCGGACGGGACTTCACCGAGCAGGCGGCGATGGCCAAGCTCATGGCCACCGACACCGCCATGCGGGTCACCACCGATGCCGTCCAGGTGCTCGGCGGCTACGGCTACACCCGCGACTTCCCGGTCGAGCGCCACATGCGCGAGGCCAAGGTCCTGCAGATCGTCGAGGGCACCAACCAGGTCCAGCGCCTGGTGATCAGCCGACACCTGGCCCGCCGCTCCCGCGCCTGACCCGCCGGCGCCGCCGCGGTACGTCCGCGGCGGCCCCTCAGCGGCGCAGCAGCTCCCGGACGGCCGACGCGGGGTGCAGCACCGGCTCCACCGGGCGGTCCGTCAGCACCGCCAGCGCCGCCCGGTACTCCTCGCCCCGGTCCAGGTCGGCCAGCCACGAGGACGCCGGGTCGCCGCCCCCGGTCCACTCCAGCAGTCGCGCACCGGTGTGCGGCGGGCTCACCGTCACCCGGCGCAGCCCCCCGGCCAGCCCCAGCCCGGTGGCCTTGAGCAGGGCCTCCTTGCGCGCCCAGTAGCCGAAGAACGCCCCCCGGCGCTCCTCCCCGGACAGCGCCTCCCACACCTCGCGCTCGGTGTCGGACAGGGTGTAGGCCGCCAGGCCCTCCAGGTCGCGCGCGGGCGCCACCCGCTCCACGTCCACACCCACCGGGACGCCGTCGGAGACCACCAGCACCACCCATTCTCCCGAGTGGCTCACCGAGATCTCCCACCCCCGGGCCGGGCCCGCCGGGTGCGGCTTGCCGTGCGGCTCGGCATCGCGCTCGGCACCGGCGCGCTCCTTCTCGTCGCACGAGCGGCAGCGCAGCTCGAACTCCACCTCCCGCGGGCCGCACCCCGCCCGCTCGGCCAGCACGAGCCGGGACATCGCCCGCGCCAGCAGGTGGCGGTCGCGGTCGGCGCGGTGCAGGAACCGGTCGCCCCGGGCCCGCTCGCGCGCGTCCAGCAGGTCCGACAGCCGCTCGGTGGCCCACGACGTGTGCGCCCACCAGATCTCGGGCGCCAGGGGAGGGAGAGTCATGCCTCCCATTGTGAACCCCGTGGCGAGGGGATCGGGGATTGAGCGGGGCCGGAAGGGGGAATCGGGTAAAGGACAGGTCAGCCCGTCCCCTGGGGAGGCCGGAAATGTCCGTTGTGATGTTGTTCGGAGCCGGAGCGCTCGTCGGGCTGGTGGCCCTCACCGCCGTCATCATCGTGACCCTCCTGACCGAGAGACCCGACCGCGTCGAGACCGTCGAGGCGGAGGAGTCCGAGGAGGAGCGCCCGGTCGCCGACCGGTCCGTACTCTAGACCGGGCACGGGCACCTCCGTGTCCCTGAGCACGGAAGGTCGGTCCATGGTCGAGGAGAACCGTCCGGCGTTCGCCGCCGAACGCCGGGAGCGCATTCTCGAACTCGTGCGCGCCAACGGCACCATGTCCCTGCGCGACATCGCCGTCAAGGTGCACGCCTCCGAGGTCACCGTCCGCCGGGACGTGCGCGCCCTGGAGGCGGAGGGGCTGGTGGACCGCCGCCGCGGCGGCGTCGCCCTGCCCGGACGGGTCGGCCACGAGCAGAGCTACGCGGGGCGCAGCGGCCGGTGCGCCGCGGAGAAGGCGGCCATCGCCGCGTCCGCCGCCCGCCTGGTCCGCCCCGGCGACGCTGTCACCATCGGCCCGGGCACCACCACCGAGGCCCTGGCCCGCGAACTGGCCTCGCGCACCGACATCACCGTCGTCACCAACTCGCTGCGGGTCGCCGAGGCCCTGGCCGGAGCGTCCGGGGTCGAGGTGGTGGTCACCGGGGGCACCGTGTACGGCCCCGCCCGCGCCCTGGTCGGGGCCGCCGCCGAGCAGAGCCTCAAGGGCCTGCGCGTCACCCGCGCGTTCCTGTCGGGCAACGGCGTCAGCGCCGAACGCGGCCTGAGCACCCCCAACCCCGCGGTCGCCGGGGTGGACGCGGCCCTGGCCGCCTGCGCCGAGGAGACCGTGGTGCTGGCCGACCACACCAAGGTCGGCGCCGACACCATGGTCGCCACCGTCCCGCCCGAGGGGATCGCCCACCTGGTCACCGACAGCAGTGCCGACCCCGAGGTGCTCATGACCCTGGAGGAGACCGGGGCCCTGGTCCACGTCGCCGTCGTGGCACGTGAACGGGGCCAGTGAGCCCCGGTTCCACCCGCAAAGGACGTACCCTTCCGTTCACGCCCGTTGTGCGGTCCGTGTCCGATGAGTGATCCTGGACGCGTCCGTCCCCGCCCACCCTCAGGAGCCCTCCCCGATGCCCTCTTCTTCGACGCCCCCGGAGCAGCCGCCCTCGGTGCCGGTGCCCGTCACCCCCGCGCCGGTGGCCCTGCCCGAGCCGTGGTCGCGGGCCGCGCTGACGGTGGTCGTCCCCACCTACGAGGAGGCCGGCAACCTGCCGGTGCTGGTGCGGCGGCTCATGTCCCTGGACCTGCCCGGCCTGCGGGTCGTGGTGGTGGACGACAACTCGCCCGACGGCACCGGCGAGGTGGCCGACAAGCTCGCGGTGGAGTTCCCCGGGCGGGTGTCGGTGGTGCACCGCACCGCCAAGGACGGGCTGGGCCGCGCCTACGTCGCCGGGATGACGCGCGCCCTGGAGGACGGCGCCGAGTACGTCGCCCAGATGGACGCCGACCTCAGCCACCCCGTCGGCTACGTGCCCCAGCTGCTGGGCACCCTGCTGGCGACCAACGCGGGCGTCGTCATCGGCAGCCGCTACGTGCCCGGGGGCAGCCTGTCCGAGCAGTGGGGGCTGCGCCGCCGCCTGCTCAGCGGCTGGGCCAACGCCTACGTCAAGACGGTACTGGCGATCCCGGTGCGCGACGTCACCGCCGGCTTCAAGGTGTGGCGGGCCTCCTCCCTGCGGACCCTGGACCTGCCGGGCATCGAGAGCACCGGCTACGCCTTCCAGGTGGAGATGCACTACCGGGCCTTCCGCCGCGGACAGAAGATCGTCGAGATCCCCATCCACTTCGAGGACCGCGTCGCGGGGGAGAGCAAGCTGGACGGCGCCGTGGCCCTGGAGGCCGCCCTGCGGCCGCTGCGCCTGCGCAGGGCCGAGAACTCCCGCCGCTGACCCGCGGCGCTTTCGCCCCCCGCGAAACCCGACCCGATCCGTGGTCGCCCCGGGGACCACGGGGTAGGGGAGGGGTGCCGTGACGGATCGGCCGCACGGCGGCGGGACCGGCCCCCTCCGGGGACGGGCACCGCGTCGCGGCCGGTCCACGAGGACGACCAGGACGGGCGGTGGACGACATGACCGAGCCGTACGACGTGGACACCGACATGGGGGACGACCCCGAGCGCAGCCTGATCGAGGAGCGCGAACGGCGCATCGACAACGACCACGACATCCAGGGCTACGAGTTCGAGGACGACGACAGCCGGGGTGAACGGGGGATCGGCCGCGCCGTTGCCGACGAGCGCAGCGACGTCCTCCCGCGCCAGAGCTGGGACGCGGAGGCGCCCTCCGCGGAGGAGGCGGCCGTGCGGGTGGAGGACGACGGCTCCGCGGTCGAGGACGCCCCCGGGGCGGCGGTCCGCGACCCGGGCGGCGACCGGGACGGGGGCCACCGGGCGGACACGCCCGCGGGCCGCGCCGACCGTACCGAGGACCCGGACTCCTACGTCCCCGACGCCGAGGACCCCCGGGACACCGGGGCGCCGGACGTCTGACCCGGGCGCCGCGGTCCGGACGGGGTCCGGCCGTCAGCGGCCGGACCCCCCGGAGGGGCCGTCGCCGGTCAGCCCGGCGCTGGAGCCGGGGCAGGAGCGCATCGGCGGCCCCGACACCCCGCAGAACCGCAGCGCCGTATCCTCCGCGTCCGGGGGCACCGCGCCGGCCCCCTCGGGCGGCGAGCCGCGCCGGTCCTCCCCGGGGGCCCGCGGCACCCGCCCGCGCGGCAGCAGCAGCGCGCACAGCGCCGCCGCCGCGCACAGCCCCACCAGGATCAGCATCGCGGGGCCGAACCCCGCCACCAGGGACCCGGAGTCGGCCGTGCCCCCGGTCTCCCCGCCCCCGGAGATCCCCGCCAGGGCCGGGACCGCGGCCACACCGATCAGCTGGGCGCCGCGGGCGAACGTGTTGTTCACCCCCGAGGCCAGTCCCGCGTGCCGCTCCGGCACCGATGCCAGCACGGTCGCGGTCAGCGGTGCCACGGTGGTGGACAGCCCCAGCGCCACCAGCAGCACCCCGGGCAGGACGTCGGTGAGGTAGGGCGCGTCCGGCCCGATCCGCGACAGCAGCCACAGCCCGGCGCCGACCAGCAGCGGACCGGCGACGAGCTGGGGGCGCGGGCCGATCCGCGAGGCCAGCTTCCCCGACCGGGCGGACAGGGCCAGCATCAGCACGGTGATGGGCAGCGACGCAGCCCCGGCCGCGACCGGGGAGTAGCCTGCCACCTCCTGGAGGTAGATCACCAGCAGGAAGAACAGCGGCCCGAGGGAGCCGTAGACGAGCACGGTGGCGGCGTTGGTCGCGCTGAACCCCCGCGAGGAGAACATCCCCAGCGGGAGCATCGGATCGGGGACCCGCGCCTCCGCCACCAGGAACAGCGCCAGCGCGAGCACGCCGACGCCCGCCCCCGCCCACACCGCCGGGGTGGCGCCCACCGCGCCCCACTGGATGAGAGCGTAGGTGGTGCCGCCCAGGGCCAGGACCCCCAGCAGCGCCCCCGGGTAGTCCAACCGCCGCGCGGCCTCGGGGTCGCGCGACTCGGGGACCTTGAACCAGGCGATGGCCAGCACGGCCGCCGCCAGCGGAAGGTTGATGAGGAAGATCAGCCGCCAGTCGCCGATCTGCACCAGCCACCCGCCCACGAACGGGCCGATGGCGGAGGCCACCCCGGTCAGGCCGGACCAGGCGCCGATCGCCCGCGCCCGGTCCTGCTCCCGGAACCCCGCCTGGAGGATGGCCAGGCTGCCCGGGGTCAGCAGCGCACCGCCCACCCCCTGGGCGATCCGGCCGGCCACCAGCCACTCCAGCGTCGGGGCGAAGGTGCACAGCGCCGACGCCAGCGCGAACACCGTCACGCCCCACATGAACAGGCGCACCCGGCCGAACCGGTCCGACAGCGACCCGCTGAGCAGGATGAGCGCGGACAGCGTCACCATGTACCCGTTGACGATCCACTGGAGCCCGGACAGCCCGGTGTCCAGTTCGCCCTGGATCGCGGGCAGTGCCACCGTCACCACGGTCGAGTCCAGGAACGCCATCCCCGAACCGAGCACCGTGGCGGTCAGCATCCACCGGGCCTCGGGCGAACCCCAGGCCACACCGCCCGCCGCGCCCGGCCGCGTCGTCGAACCGCCCATCGGCCCCACCCCCTGGCCCCCACGGTACGCCGGGGACCCCCGCCGGCGGCGGAGGTCCCCGTGTCCGTTCCCGGTCCGGCCCGGCCGGTGCTCACTCGCTGGCGAGCGCCCCGGTGATCGAGGTCCCGGCGGCCCGGCGGGCGGGCAGCACCGCGGCGACCAGCCCCGCCAGCACCGACAGGGCGATGAACACCGAGATCTGGCCGACGGGGACGGCGAA
Source organism: Nocardiopsis flavescens (assembly GCF_900141985.1). Taxonomy (GTDB): domain Bacteria; phylum Actinomycetota; class Actinomycetes; order Streptosporangiales; family Streptosporangiaceae; genus Nocardiopsis; species Nocardiopsis flavescens. The sequence continues at coordinate 223,019 of NZ_FQZK01000013.1, forward strand.
CACCAGGCCCGGCAGGGCGGAGTCGGCGGCGGCCCAGCCGAACAGCACACCGAACAGGATGCCGATCCCGGCGCCGATGAGGCACAGCAGCACCGCCTCGACGCTGAGCATCCGCCGCAGCTGCGCCCTGGTCAGCCCCAGCGCCCGCAGCAGCGCCGACTCCCGGGTGCGCTCCAGCACCGACAGGGCCATGGTGTTGGAGATGCCGAACACCGCGATGACGATCGCCAGCCCCAGCATCGCGGCCACCGTGTAGAAGGCGATGTCGAGGATGCCGGAGAACTGCTCCTTCATCTCGGCGGTCGACATGACCTGCAGGGTCGGGTGGTCCTCGATGGAGTCGTAGACGGACTCGCGCACCTGCGCCTGCTCGGCGTCGGGGTCGGCGATCACGTACAGGCTCCGGTCCTCGGAGACCCGCGGGAAGGCGGCGTTGAAGTCGTGCGGGTCGACGGTGGCGCCCGACAGCCGCTGGGCGTCCTCCGTGACCGCCACGACCTCCAGGTCGCGGTCGGCGGCGCCCCACAGGCCCGGGAGGGTGAAGGTGTCGCCCACCCGCGCGCCGTCGGCGTAGCCCTCGGACAGCACGACCTTGCCCGGCCCCAGGTCGGTGAGGTCGCCCTCGACGGTGTCCGCGGTGAGGTCGACGCCCAGCCTGCCGTTCACGTACGTGGTGACCGGCAGGCTCTGCCCGCCGTCGACCTCCACGTACACGCTGCGGTCGGCGATGACGCGCTCCAGCGCCTCCTGTGCGGACAGCACGTCGAACACCCCGGCGGGGATGCCCTGGTCGAGCGGGACGGTCGGGCCGTCCTCGTCCGCGGCCGGCGCCGCGTCCGCGGCACCCTCCGCGGCACCGTCCCCGGCGCCTTCCGCGGCACCCTCCGTGCCACCGTCCCCGGCACCCTCTGCGGGGACGCCCTCCGCGGCACCGTCCCCGGCTTCCTCCGCCGGGTCCTGTCCGTCGGTGTCCTCCTGCGCGCCCCCCTCAGGGCCGTACTGGGTGGAGATCTGGTAGTCGACCGGGAACTGCTCCTCCAGCGTCCTGGTGAGGGTGGTC
>NZ_FQZK01000012.1 GCF_900141985.1 Nocardiopsis flavescens
AGGGTGACGACGTTGCCGGACTCGCCGGCGCGGGCGGTGCGCCCGCCCCGGTGCAGGTAGTCCTTGTGGTCGGTGGGCGGGTCGATGTTGACCACCAGGTCCAGCCCGTCGACGTGGATGCCGCGGGCGGCCACGTTGGTCGCGATCAGCGCGGTGACGTCGCCGCGCTTGAACTGGTCCAGGGTGCGGGTGCGCTGGGGCTGGCTGCGCCCGCCGTGCAGGGGCGCGGCCAGCACCCCGCTGGCCAGCAGGTGCTCGGCCATGCGGTCCACGGCGCGCTTGGTGTCCAGGAACATGATCACCCGGCCCTCGCGGGCGGCGATCCTGGTCGCGACGGCCTTCTTCTCCGCGGGGGAGACGTGCACGACGTGGTGCTCCATGGTGGAGACGGCGCCCTCGGACAGGTCGACCGAGTGCACGACCGGGTCGTTGAGGAAGCGGCGCACCAGGGTGTCGACGTTGCGGTCCAGGGTGGCGGAGAACAGCATGCGCCGCCCGCCCGCGGGGACCTCTTGGAGGATGGCGGTGACCTGCGGCATGAAGCCCATGTCGGTCATCTGGTCGGCCTCGTCCAGGACGGCGGACTCCACCCGGTCCAGGACGCAGTCGCCGCGTTCCATCAGGTCGCGCAGGCGTCCGGGGGTGGCCACGACCAGGTGGACGCCCTGGCGCAGGGAGCGGGCCTGGCGGTGGATGGGCATGCCGCCCACGACGGTGGCGGTGCGCACCCCCACCGAGCGGGCGTAGGGCTCCAGGGAGTCGGCGACCTGCTGGGCCAGTTCCCGGGTGGGGGCCAGGACCACGGCCAGGGGGCGGCGGGGTTCGGCGGTGCGTCCGTCCATGCCGGCGAGCAGGGCCAGGCCGAAGGCGAGGGTCTTGCCGGAGCCGGTGCGGCTGCGGCCCAGGACGTCGCGTCCGGCCAGGGAGTTGGGCAGGGTGGCCGCCTGGATCTCGGACGGCGTGGTCAGGCCCTGGCGGGCCAGGGTCCGCTTGAGCGCCTCGGGCATGTCCAGCGCGGCGAAGGACTCCGCGGCGGGCAGGGCCGGGGTGACGGTGACGGGGAGCGCGAACTCGCCGGAGGGGCCGCCGCTGCGCGGACGCGAGGGCGTGCGGGGACGCTGCCGGCCGTACCCCCGGGAGGGGCGGCTGCGGCTCGTACCGGTGGTGCGGTACGGATGACTCATGTGGGGCCTTTCGCCGACGGCGCTCGCCGGGCGGGAGGCCTTGCGGCCTCACAGGGGGAAACCGGGTACGCCGGATGGATGAAACCTGTGCGCGCTCACCCGGGGATTCCCGGGGCGCGGGGGCCGGTCGGAGAACGACGTCCGAAGAACCGGCGGCACAACAAGAGCGACGGGGTCCGGCGCCCGTAGGGCGGACCCCGTCGCGGGGGAGCGCGAGCCCCCCGGGATCAGGCTAGAGCAGGGTGATGTTCTCGGCCTGCGGGCCCTTGGCCCCGGCGACGGCGTCGAACTGCACGGCCTGGCCCTCGGCCAGCTCACGGAAGCCCGTGGCCTGGATGTTCGAGTAGTGGGCGAAGACGTCGGGGCCGCCGCCGTCCTGCTCGATGAAGCCGAAGCCCTTTTCGCTGTTGAACCACTTGACCGTACCGGTCGCCATATGGATGCCTCTCGTCGGAAGATATGAAGAAAACCGCTGATGACGATTTTCCCGTCACCGCGGTGATCTCCCGAAGACATGGATCCATCGGAAGTCACGACTGCAACTTCCTAGAACCTAGCACACGTGAATCACGCTGTCCCGGAAATTCGATGTGTCGCACGGCACCGGGGCATGTGGTACCGAAACGGCGGCGAATTGGGTCGGGGTCCCGCGCAAAACCGCGGAACCCCGGCGTGGCGCGGTTTTCAGCTCCCGCCGCCCTCCGGGCCGACCCGGTCCGCGGCCAGGCGCCGGTAGTGCCGCGACCTCGTCCCCAGCACGACCGCCGCCAGGGCGGTGGCGATGAGCGAGGCCGCGAGCACGCCGGTCTTGGCGTGCGCCAGGTGCCCCGGGGAGTCGGCGAAGGAGAGTTCGCTGATCAGCAGCGACACCGTGAAGCCGATCCCCGCGAGCTGGGACATGCCCACGATGTCGATCCACTTCAGGCTCGGGTTCAGCTCCGCCCGGGTGACCTTCGTGGTCAGCCACGAGCCGCCCGCGATGCCGACGGTCTTGCCGACGACCAGGCCCAGGATGATGCCGAGCGACGCCGGGTCGCGCACGACGGCGCCGAGCCCGTCGATGACCACTCCCGCGGAGAAGAAGGCGAAGATCGGCAGGGCCAGGCCCGCCGACCAGGGCCGCAGGACCTGTTCCACGCCGTGGCTGGGGTCGTGCGCCTCGCCGGGCAGCTTGGCGGTGCGCATCAGCAGGCCCATGGCCACGCCCGCGATGGTGGCGTGCACGCCGCTCTCGTGCATGAGCACCCAGATCACGACCGCCAGCGGCACGTACACCGCCCAGTTGGGCAGCCGGGAGGCGTTGAGGCGGGCGGCGAGCCCCCGGCCCCGCTGGAGGTACCCGAAGAGGACCAGGCCGACCAGGGCGGCGGCCAGCATGAGCAGGTCGATGCCGGAGGTGTAGAACACCGCGATGACCACGATCGCGCCCAGGTCGTCGACGATCGCCAGGGTCAGCAGGAAGGTGCGCAGCGCGGGCGGCAGGTGGCGCCCGATGACCGCGAGGATGGCCACCGCGAAGGCGATGTCGGTGGCCATCGGGATGCCCCACCCCTGCAGCGTCTCGGGGGAGGAGAAGTTGACCGCCGCGTAGATCGCGGCGGGCACGACCATGCCGCAGACCGCCGCGATGATCGGCAGCATCGCCCGGCGCGGGTCGCGCAGCTCGCCGTTGACGAACTCCTGCTTGAGCTCGTTGCCCACGACGAAGAAGAAGACGGCGAGCAGGGCGTCGGCCGCCCACGTCTCCAGCGACAGGTTCAGGTGCAGGGACTCGGGGCCCAGCGTCACCGCGCGCAGGTCCTCGTAGACACCGCCCAGGGGCGAGTTGATCCAGACGATCGCGACCAGCGCCGCGCCGATCAGGAGGAAGCCCCCGACGGTGTCGCTGCGCAGTGCTTCGGCCAGACGCGAGAGGGGTCCCCGGGACGGGGAGTGTGCCGGCGGGTCGATGCTCATGGGCGGCTTTCTGGAGACGGCTGTGGGACCGCCGACCAGTCTTCCCGGCACACCTAGGACTCGCGAGTCATGCCCCGTGCTCTCCGCGTACGGGGCGAAAGTCCAGGGCAGAGCATATACGTCCGTTTGATCCGTTCGGTGTCCGGGTGCGTCGCAGAGGCTTGTTCTCCGGTGTGCCGGGAACACTGGTCGGCGGTGGCACAACTCCCATCCGGAAACGCAGGTGTCCGATGCCCGACCCACACCTCCACGGAACGCACGTCTACCGCTCCGGGACCGGCGCCCGTGAGATCCGGGACTGGTGCGGGGAGCGCATCGCGGCGTGGCCCGCGCTCGTCCCGCTGCCGGTGCTGAGCACCGGGCTGGGCGCCACCCGCGCCTTCGCCGCCCCGGGCGGGGACGCCCCTCCGGTCATCGTCCTGGGCGGTACCAACTTCAACTCCGCCACCTCGGTGGAGCTGGCCCGGGTCCTGGCCCGCGACCGCCCGGTCACCCTGGTCGACCTGCCCGGGCAGCCCGGGCTCAGCGAGGGCCTGCGGCCCCGGTCGGGCCGGGCGGTCGCCTACGGCGCCTGGTTCGACGAGGTCCTGCCGCTGCTCACCGCGCGCCCGGCCACCGTGCTCGCGCACTCGCTGGGCGCCGCCGTGGCCCTGTCCTCCAAGCCCTCCGAGCTCGTCCGCGCCGTCGTGATGGTCGGCCCGGCGGGCCTGACCGCGGCCTCGGTGAACCCGGACCTCATGCGGGTCACCCTGCCGTGGATGATCGGGCCCCGCGACGACAAGAGCACCCGCCTGCTCGACCACATGAGCGGCCCCGGGTACACCTCCGCGGCGCGGGGCGCACGGGTGCACCCGCTGGCCCCGTGGATGACCCTGGTCGGGCGGCACTGCCGGACCAGCCTGGCCCCGGGGCCGCTGCCCATGGAGTGCCTGCGCCCCTGGGAGGGCACCCCGGTGGTCGTGGCCACCGGCTCCGACGACGTCTTCTACTCCCCCGCCCGCCTGCACGGGCCGGCCCGCCGGCTGCTGGACGCCGAGGTCACCGTCCTGGAGGGGGCGGGACACCTGGCCCCCTACGAACAGCCCGAACGGGTCAACGAACTGGTGCGCTCCCTGGACTGACCGCGGCCCGCCGGGCCCCGGCGTCCTGCGGCGCCCGGGAAGCGGCGCGCCGACGGGCCCGGGCCGTGCACGGACCCGTCGAGGGAGTGGGGCCCTTCCCGGTTCAGCCCCTGCCCGTTTCCCGGGCGTCCCCGTCCAGGAGCACCTGGTCCAGGGTGCGGGCCCCGATCCCGGCCAGCAGCGGGGAGTCGTCCGAGTGGGCGGACAGCAGCACCCCGAAGAGCAGCGCCCACGCCCGGGCGCGGGTCCACACGTGCGGGTCGACGGCGCCCGCCGCGTCCACCCGGGCGCGGAACGCGGACCGTCCCGCCGGGCCGAACAGCATCCAGGCGACGGCCAGGTCCGTGGCGGGGTCGCCGGAGGTCAGGTCGCCGAAGTCGAGGACCGCGGCCAGGCCGTGCCCGTCCGGGCGGGCCAGGATGTTGGCGGGGTGCAGGTCGCCGTGCAGCCACAGCGGCGGCCCGGGCCACGGCGGCGCGGCGGCGGCGCCCTCCCACACGCCGGCCAGCCGGTCCCGGTGCGCGAGGCCCGGCACGGACTCCAGCCGCAGGCGGAACCCGGCGGAGCGCTCGGCCAGGGGCACACCCCGGAACGGGTTCACGGGGGCGTCGGCGGGAGCGGGGGCGTGCAGTCCGACGGCGAAGTCCGCCAGCGGCCCGGCCAGCGCGTCCCGGTCGGCGGCGGGGACCTCGGCCGCGAGGCGCCCCTCGAACCAGGGGACGACCGCCCAGTGCCAGGGATAGCCGCGCCCGGGGACGCCGACCCGCACCGGCGCGGGCACCGGGGTGTCCAGGCGCGCGGCGATCTCCCCCAGCCGCGACTGCTCGTTGAGGGCGAGCCCGGCGGCCCGCTCCCGCCGGGGCAGGCGCACGGCCAGCGCGTCGCCCAGCCGCAGGAGGGCGTTGTCCCACCCGTGGACGGCGGGGGAGAGGGGCAGGCCGGCCAGGTCCGGGTGCTGGTCGGCCAGCAGCAGGCGGACCAGCCCGGGGGTGATGTCCACCTCGGCCTCGGGAATGTCCATCCGCCCATCCTGGGGCACCCCCGCCCGTGCCCGGAACCGCGCCCCGGCCCGGACCCCGCGCGGCGCGGCCCGGCCCGGACCCCGCGCGGCGTGTGTACCAAAGGTACGACTGGTACCTTTGCTTTCATGAGTGAGGTTCAGGTGGAGACCATTCGCCAGGTACGCGACCACATCGCCGACGTCGTCGACAGAGCCGATAGAGACGACTCGCCCACGGTGATCACCCGCCGGGGCCGGGAGGTCGCGGCCGTCGTCCCCATCGAGATGCTCCGCCGCTACCAGCTGCTGGAGGAGCAGGAGGTCCTGCGCCTCGTCAGGGAGCGCATGGCCGACCCCGCCCCGGGTATCCCGATGGAGCAGGTCATGGCCGAGATCCTGGAAGGGCCGGAGTGACCTACCGGACGATCTTCCGCCCCGAGGCGAGGGAGGAGCTGCGCAAGCTCCCCCGGACCGTGGCCATGAACGTGTTCCGCAAACTGACCGAGCTGGAGGCGGACCCCCTCGGGTTCGGCACCACCGCACTGGTAGGCGACCCGGAGGTGCGGCGCCTCCGAGTGGGCGACTACCGGGTCGTCTACACCGTGGAGCACGACCGCCTCATCGTGTGGGTCGTCCACGTGGGCCACCGCTCCGGCGTCTACGACCGGCCGTGAGGATGCGCAGTGGACCCGGCCGGGCCCCGCGCGGCGGGGCCCGGCCGCGGCGTCAGCGCTGCGGGCGCTCCCCGGACCGCGCCGACTCGGTGTGCGAGTCCGGCTCGTCCTCGGGCAGCGGGACCGCCCGCAGGACCTCGTTCGCCTCGTAGAAGTCGGCGGGCGGCATCGCCCGCAGCGCGCTCAGGAGCTCCTCGTCGCCGTCCGCCTCCAGCGCGGCGGCGACGAGGCGGTCCCTGCCCGCGGGAAATGCGACGCCCTCCAGGATTCGGCGCAGTCCGGCCCGTCCGCGTTCGACCCCCATGGCCCCTCCCCGTGCGCCGCGGGCACCTCCCCCGGCGCACGGGGCGACTACCCGGCGGCCGGGAGCGTCAACCCCCGGACCACAGGGCCGTGACGGCGTCGACCGCCGCGACCACCGCGGCGTGCCGTGACAGCGCGGCCAGCGCCGCGTCCTGCCGCTCCCGCTCGTAGGTGGCGGTGGCGTCGGCCGCCACCACCACCCGGAACCCGTGCTGGAAGGCGTCCCGGGCGGTGGCGTCGACGCAGCAGTCCACGGTGAGCCCGCAGACCACCAGCCAGGAGACGTCCGACACGTACAGCAGGCGGGCCAGGTCGGTGCCGTGGAACGCCGAGTAGCGGCGCTTGGTCACCACCTCCTCCCCCGCGCGCGGGTGCGCCCCGAACCACTCCGGACCCGGGGTGCCCACCAGGCACGGCTCCTTGGCGGCGGCCTCCGCGGCGGACAGGTGCGCCATCCCGCGCAGCCACCGCGAGGAGTCCCACGGCTCGTCCGGGTCCTGCTCCAGGCGGGCCCACAGCACGGGGACGCCCGCCGCCCGGGCCCGGTCGACCAGCAGCCGGGTCCCGGCCAGCGCGTCGCTCACCCGCGCCCGGGCGTCCGCGTCCAGCCACGGCAGCCGCTCCGGGTCGCCGAAGTCGCGCTGGGTGTCCACCACGAGCACGGCGGCCTCCCCGGGCGGGCCGGGCAGCGGGCGCGGGTGCCCCGCCACGTCGATGAAGGGGCCGGTCACGGCCCCGCCCCCGCCCCGGCCGGGCGCAGCAGCGGCATCACCCGCTCCCCGAAGTCCGCCAGGTCCGCGTGGTAGTCGGGGAAGATCAGCATCAGGCCGTCCAGCTCGGCGAACCCGACGATCTCCCGGATGCGCTCCGCCACGGTCTCCGGGGACCCGGTGACGAACGGGGTCTGGAACGCCTCGTCCTCGGGCCGCTCCGCCGTCAGCGACAGCGCCCGCTCCGGCGGCAGTCCCCAGGACACCTTCATGTTGACGAGCGCCTCGACGTCCGCGCCGCGCCCGTACGCCGTCCTGCGGGCCTCGGCCTCCTCGTCGGTGTCGGCCATGACGACCGTCAGCATCGAGTAGGTGCGGATGGTCCGCCCCTGCTTCTCCGCGCGCAGCTTGACGTCGTGGCTGGCCTCCCGCAGGCCCGGCAGGTCCTGGGCGGTGAGGAACGACCCGTCGCAGTGCCGGGACTGGAACTCCAGCCCGGCCTCGGAGCGCCCCGCGGCGATCAGCGTCGGCCGCTGGGCCGGGTGCGGCAGCGAACGGCAGTCGTCCAGGTGGAAGTACTCGCCGTCGTGGTCCACGGACGGCTCCGTCCACAGCCGCTCCAGCACCGAGGTCCACTCCTCGGTCCACCGGTACCGGTCGGCGTGGGACAGGCCGCCGTCCCACAGCCCCATCTGGGAGAACTCCTCGGCGTAGGCGCCCACCACGATGTTCATCCCGGCGCGGCCGCCCGCGATCTCCTGGAGGGTGGTGAACATCTTCGCGGTGACCGCCGGGTGGAACAGGTTGGTGTGGACGGTCGCCCACACCTTGACCCGCTCGGTGGCCTCGGCCAGGCCCGCCATCATCGTGATCGACTCCAGGGTCCTGCCCCAGTGGTCGGTGGTGCCGCCGTACCCGCGCCACTTGCCCATGGACATGACGAAGTCCAGGCCGTACCGCTCGGCCAAGACCGCGGCCCGGCGGTTGTAGGCGTAGGTCGCCTCCGGGTGCGGTGCGGTGTCGGAGACGATCCACCCGCCGCTGCCGATGGGCAGGAAGACCCCGTACTCGGTGTCGGCGGCCGTCGTGCCGCCAGATTCTGACAACTCGGATTCCTCGCTCGCGGTGTTGGTGGGGGGCACCGGGGCCGGTCGCCCCGGTGCCCGTGGCCGTTCCCCCGGGGACGGGAGGGGTCACTCCTGCTGCTGCTCCTCCTCGGCGGGCCACACCACGTTCCCGGCGACGTACACGGCCTCCAGGTAGTGCGGCTCGAAGAGCGGCTCCAGGTCCGGCACCTCGTCGAGGGCGCCGCTGTCGACCAGGTTCTGCGTCTCGGCCTCGGTCAGGGAGAGGTCGATGTAGCCGAAGCCGGTCTCGTCCGGGGTGGAGGCGCGCACCAGCTCGCTCTCGGCCTCCCACACCTTGAGGTTGTGGTCGACGTCGAACTCGCCGGTCGGGTCCAGGGCGGCGGCCTGCTCCACGCACTCCTGCCCGTTCTCCTCGCAGTAGTCGAACGCCCTGGCCAGGGCCCGCAGGAAGTCCTCGACCACGGTCCGGTTCTGCGCGGCCCACTCCGGGTTGGTGGCCATCACGCCGAAGGAGCCGACCACGCCGAAGTCCTCGGGCAGCCACTCGACGTACGTCTCGTCCATGGCGTCGAGCTGGTGGGGCTCGTTGGAGCGGAAGGCCGCCAGCGCCTGCACCTGGTCGCGGGGCAGGATGCTGGGGTCGTAGCCGGTGTCGACCTGCTCGATGGAGTCGACGTCGACGCCCGCGGTGGTCAGCATCGCCTCCAGCGGGGCGGCGAGCATGCCGGGCCGCCCGAGGGTCTGGCCCTCCAGGTCCTGGAGGTCCTCGACCTCGGGGCCGGTCAGCAGGGAGGAGATCGGCACGTGCCCGTAGGTGGCGATGCCGACGACCTCGTGGTCCTGCTCGTTGGCCTGCACGATCTCGGCCTCGCTGGCCACCGGGGTGAAGTGGGCGGTGCCCGCCGACACCAGCTGCGAGCTGGCCATGACGTCTCCGGTGCCGCCCTGGATCTCCACGTCCAGGCAGACGGCGTCGAAGAAGCCCAGGCCCTCGGCCGCGAACACCTCCAGCTGGCTCACCGAGGCCTGGTAGAAGTAGCCGGAGATGTAGGTGACGGTGCCCGCGTCCTGGTTCGTGGTGCACCGCTCGTCGTTGACGGCGAGCGCTGACGCCGCCGGGGCCTCGTCGGCGGCCTCCGAGCCGCCGCACGCGGCGGTCGCCAGCACGGCCGCCGTCAGGGCCGCGGCACCGAGGTACCGCGGCAGGGGGGTGGTGGGGGTGGTCATCTGGGGGGCTCTTCCGTTCGTTGGGCAGGGTGGGATCTACGGGGACGGGAGGCATGGGTGCGCTGCGACTCGTGCCAGAAGAGCGCCCGGCGCTCGACGGCGGAGACCAGCGCGAGCATGAGGACGCCCAGGGTCGCCAGGCAGGCGATCGCCGCGTACACGGAATCGAGCCGGGCGGCCGAGGCGGAGGTGCTGATCAGGGTGCCGAGCCCGCCGTTGCTGCCCGCGGCCACGAACTCGGCGACCACGGCGCCCACGATGGACAGCGGCATGGTGACCCGCAGCGCGGCCAGGGTGTAGGGCAGGCCGTAGGGGATGCGCAGCCGCCACAGCACCTCGGCCCGGGAGGCGTGCAGGGTCTGGAACACGTGCAGGACGGGTTCGGGCACCGCCCGCAGCCCGGTGGTGACGTTGATCAGCACGGGGAAGAACGTGATGATCGCGGTGACGATGACCTTGGGGGCCATGCCGAACCCGAAGGCGACGACCAGCCCGGGCGCCAGCGCGACCACCGGGGTCACGTTGAGGACCACGGCCAGCGGCATCAGGGCGCGCCGCACCACCGGGACCTCGGACATCACCAGGGCCAGGGCGAACGCGACGCCGGCCCCGCAGGCCACCCCGACCAGGGCGATGGACAGCGTGCTCCAGGCGTTGGAGAGGAAGACCTCGGGCCGGTCGGCCAGGGCCAGGCCGACGTCGGAGAGCCGGGGGAGGATGTACGGGTGCTCGGCGGCCACCGCGGACCAGCCGGCGGCCAGCACCAGGACGACGAGGGCGGTGGGGGCCCAGGTCGCCGGGTGCAGGGGGCCGCGCGGCAGGTCGCGCCGGCGGCGCCCGGGGCGGGCGGGTGCGGGCGCCGGGCCGGGACGGTCGTGGGCGGGGCGCAGGGGAACGGTCGCGGTCATGTGGATGCTCTCGCTCATAGCGTGACGAGGTCGTCGGGGGCGGCTCCGGTCTCCCAGGCGGACTGGAGGGACGCGCGGACGCGGTCCTCCATGGCGTGCATGTGCGGCCCGGTCACGACCGCGGCGTCCCGGGGGCGGGGCAGGTCGACCCGCACCACCTCGTGGACGCGTCCGGGGCGGGCGGACATCACCACGACCTCGTCGGAGAGGGTGACCGCCTCGCGCACGGAGTGGGTGACGAAGACGACCGTCGTCGCCCGCCGCTGCCACAGGCCCAGGAGCTGCAACCGCAGGGCTTCGCGGGTGAACTCGTCCAGGGCCGAGAACGGCTCGTCCATGAGCAGCAGCCGGGGGCCCAGGCCGAAGGCCCGGGCGATCGCCACCCGCTGCCGCTGCCCGCCGGAGAGTTCGTGCGGGTACCGGTGGGCGACGTCGGACAGGCCGACCGCCCGCAGCAGCTCGTCGGGGTCCTCGCCGCCGGTCCCCGCACGGCGGTTGACCCGCCGGGGCAGGCCGATGTTGCGGCGCACGGTCTGCCAGGGCAGCAGGGCCGGGGTCTGGGGGACCAGGCCCACCCCCTTGGCGGCGCACAGGGCGCGCGGGCTGGAGCCGAAGAGGGAGACCTCCCCGGTGTCGTGGTCCTCCAGCCCCGCGATCACCCGCAGCAGGGTGGACTTTCCGCAGCCGCTCGGTCCGATGAGGCTGACGAAGCGGCGCGGTCCGACGTCCAGGTCGACGGACTCCAGGGCCGGACGCGCGGGATCGCCGCCGTCGTAGGTCTTGGTGAGGCCGCGGATGCGGATGCCGAGGTCGTCCGGGGCGTGTGTCATACCCGCTCCTCATTCTGTGTGAACACATGGTTGCACAGGGTCATCGCTCGTGGTGGGGCGAGCGCGCGCACGGCGATCAGGCCGTCGGGGTGAGGAAACGGTCGCCGGGAGTTCCGGCGGTGATGAAAGGGATCACGAAAGAGAAGTCCACGGGCGCACCCTCCTGGCGCCCCCCGGGTACGACGGACCGGGGGCTGGCGGTTGGAGAGCGGGTGGAAGACCGAAGGATCGACGGCCCGCGGGGTTGTGTGACGGGGTGAGACGTTAGGGAGCCGGTATTAACTCTGGATGAAGGCTCTGTCACGTACCGATATCGAGGACGCGGAGGCGTAGGTCCGCGTCGAGCAGGGCAACGGTGATCCTCTGGGTCGCGAACGCGCTGGGCAGCCAGGCGCCCCGGCCGAACAGCCTGGACAGCGGTTCTCCCAGGACCAGGAGGACCCGGGCCCGCGGGAAGTGGACGTCCCGCAGCCAGGCGAGCTTGAAAGCGTCGGCGATCACCTTGTTCCGCTGGGACGACTTCACCTGGCCGGCGAAGGGCGAGCACTGCACCAGCAGGCCCGGGGGGTCGCCGTCGGCGCAGTCCACGCCGATCCGGACCCCGTCGGCGAGAGTGAACTCGCGCGGTGCCAGGTCAATGCCGAGCTGTGCGGACAGCGCCCGGGACAGTTCGGTGTTGTCGGGTCGCCGGGCGAGGGTGTCCGCGGGTTCACGTACCGCTGTTTCCCTCATGGGACGAAGACCTTAGTGCACAAGGGTCCCAGTGACCTTCTCCTTTCAACCTTTGTCCGCTCTGCTCAGAGGTGGGTCCGATGTATCGACCTGCGCTTTTCCGGAAGGGTGAATGTGACGCGTATCACACTGGCTGGGAATGGGGCGGACCCCTTCCGGAGCCCCGTTCCGGGGGGTGAATCGAGGGGGGTCCGGATGCGTACGCCTGTGCGCTTCGCCGGTTTTGTACGGCTGTTTTCCTGGAGAGGTTGAAAATCGAACAAAAAGGTTTCCCCGTCGTTATGGCGTAATCGCCGGGGGAGGGGCGGGCGCCGGGAGGCGGTGAGCCGGAGCCTTCCGCGGCCCCGCCGGAGAGGGGCGGACACGGCCGGCGGGGCGCAATCCCGGGAGCGATTTCCGGGAAGGGGCGCTGGCCCGCGGCGCCCCTCCGTATTCGCGGATGGTGCGCGTGTGACTAAAGAGATGGATGAGGTGGAAGTGATGAAAAGGGCCGCCGTCGCGATCGGCGACGGCGGCCCCGGGGGCCCGGCGGCCGGGCGGGTCAGGGGGCCGCGGAGGCCGCCCGCAGCAGCCGCAGCTGGCCCAGTTCCGCGGCGTTCTTCATCAGCTCGGCGTTGACCCACGCCGCCGTGTCCGCCACCGTCATCCCTGAGCCCTCCGGCCACGGGAACGGCGCGGGGTCGTCGAGGGGGGCGGTCGGCAGGACGGAGACCCACTCACGGCGCAGAGCGTTCAGCCACTCCACCACCCCCTCGGGGCCGGGCCAGGCCACGGCCTCCCGGTCGCGGGGCTCGCGGCCGGACAGGTGGTCCAGGGTCACGCCCCACCACCAGCCGATGTGCCAGGTGACCCAGCCGACGTCGGGCACGGGGACCGGGTCGGGCTCGGTGTCGGACCAGTCGGGGACCCAGCCGTCCCCGGACCGGTGCATCGTCCAGCACGGGTCGGCGGGCTTCCACAGGACGTCCTCGGGGACCAGGCGGTCCAGGTGGTACTCCAGCAGACCCCAGGTGAGGTCGAACTGGCGGCGCAGCAGGCCGATACGGGTGTCGTCGCTCATGGGCGGCAGCCTGGCACAGCGCCCCGGCGCCGACCAGCGGTTTTCGCGGCGGCGCCAGGGCCGGGCGGAGTCGGGGCCGGGAGGTGCCGGAGCCGGGGGCCGGGGTCAGGACACCCGGCGCACCGGCTGCACCAGGTCGGTCACCCACTCCTGCTGCGGCCGGTCGCCCGGCGTCCAGTAGACCTCGCGGCAGACGCCGGCCAGCTCCATGCCCTGTTCCCGGACCCGGTCGACCAGGGCGGCCCAGGTCTCCCCGATCCCGGAGACCTCGCCCCGGTGGGTGGTGACGGCCGCCTCGCCGCCGGGCAGGTCGGACACCTCCAGCCCGGGCACCTCCCGGACCCGCGAGGGGACCACGAAGCCCGCGGTCACGGTGAGGCCGTCCCCGCAGGAGGGGTCGGCCGGGTCCCCGTCCGCCCCGGGGGACTCGTCGTAGGTGTAGAAGGCGATCGCCGGACCGTGGTCGCCGACCCCGGCGGCGGCCAGGAGCCCGGCCGCCTCGGGGAACATCGGGCCGATCACGGGGCCGACGTTCTCGGGCCCCGCGCCGGGGGCCGGGCGGATGAGCACGGCGATCCGCTGCGGTTCCACCCGGCGCAGCTCGGCGGCGATGGTGTCGGAGGTGGACATGACGGGAACCCCTTCCCTGCGGCGGAGGTAGGCCTCGATCCGGCTCAGCCGGGCACGGCTCTCGGCGATCTCCCGGCGCAGGCCGGCGCCGGCCGCCTCCAGGATCTCCCGCTCCCGCGCGGGGTCGGGGTCACCGCACACGATCCGTGCGATGTCCTCCAGCCCCAGGCCGAAGCCGCGCAGCTGCACGATGCGGCTCAGCCGCGTGAGCTGCCCGACCTCGTAGAAGCGGTAGCCGGTGTCGGGGTCGACCCGGGCGGGGGCGAGCAGACCGATCCGGTCGTAGTGCCGGAGCATCCGCACGCTCACCCGCCCGATCGAGGCGAACTCTCCGATGGTGAACATGACACCTCCACGTTCGGGCCTGACACGGTGTCAGGGTCAAGGGGACGGGTGGGGAACGTCGAGGGGGCCGCGCCCGCCGGGGCACCGGTGCGCCGGGTGGGGCGCGGATGCGCTTCCAGAGAAGCACAGGGGCTCCCGTGGGGCCGGTGTGCCGGTGCGGTGACGCTCCGCCGCCGCGCGCCGCCCTGCGGCCGTCTCGGCGCGGCGCGACGCCGCCGTCCACCCGGTGCCGGGGCGTCGATCCGGACGGCCGTCCCCTGGGCGGTCCCGTCCCCCGGGAGGGGTCACCGTGCCGCCGGCGACCCCCGGCGCATACTCGACTGCGTGCCCGCGGGCGTATCCGGTAGACTCTGGCCTCGGTGGCGTCGGCCCTGCTCACACGGGCCTGCCACGGGCCTCTAGCTCAATTGGCAGAGCAACGGACTTTTAATCCGTGGGTTCAGGGTTCGAGCCCCTGGGGGCCTACCCGTGAAATCCCAGGTCAAAGCCCCGGTTTCGGTCCCCGATCCGGGGTTTTCCCGTTCGCGGCACCCGCCGGTCGCCCCGAACGCACTCTGTTGCCTTCGCCGTGTCTCCTACCTTGCCGGGCAAGCCGGAGCAACACCCCTGTTCGGCGCCTTCCAAAACCGGATGATTCGGGAGCTTTCGCCCCGCTCCTCGGGAAATCCGTTGGTCGGTGCCGACTTCCAACGGACGTATAATCCGTTACTTCATCCCCGCAGGTCAGATATGCCACCGCGTGAAAGGGGAGCAAGGTCGGAGGAGCCCCGGAAACGGTGGTTCCGGGGCTTGGTGGTGAGTGTGCGGTGGGTCAGGCCAGGTGGCCGGACTTAATGCCCTGGAGGAGCCCGGCCCACTCCGGGGAGGCGAAACTCAGTTGACCCAGGAGGGGGTTCTGCGAGTCGCGCAGGTCGGCTCCCTGCGAGCCTTCGCGCGCCTCGACGCAGTTGGTGCCCCCGTTGCTGAAACTGCTCTTGTGCCAGTCCGTGCCAGGCGACACCGGTGACTTGTTCATCGCTCCAACCCCTTCTGCTCATCACGGAGGTATGGCGACATCATGCACTGCGGCGGTGAGGCTCTGGCTTATCTTCGCGTTCGCGGCCGAGGGCCGACGAAGTGATCGAAATCCGACCGCGCGTGCCGCCTCAAGACCCAAGCTCGCGCTGGACGGCCCGAGACGGTTCGGATGCGGATCGGTCCTGCACCACTGCGCCCGGTGCGGGACCGACCCTCGTCAGGTCGTGGCCCTACTTGGTAATGGCGTTGATCAACGCCGACCACTCTGCAGCCGACACGGAGAGGAGTCCTAGGTCCCTGTGCTGGGTGTCTCGGACGCGCGTCTCCGGGCCCTCCGAGACTTCCACGCACTCGCCCGTGTTGCCGCTGTAGCTGGACTTGTGCCAAGGGACGGAGCTCATGCTGCTCCCCTTTCCGCCAGTGACTGGATCATCTGCACGCTTTCGGCCGGTGTCAGTGCAAGCGACCGTAGAGCGCCGAACCTGAGGGTGTTCGCTGCAACTAGATCAGGTTCGGTGTAGAGGGTGCCACGTCCAGCGCCTTCGCTGTACACAAGGTACTCGCTCGGGGCCATGCCGAGCAGGGTGAAGCTCCCCTCCAGCGCGCAGTGTGCTCCGCGTCCATAGGGCAGTACCTGGACCGTGACGAAGGGCTTGCTCGTCACGACATCAACGATCCGCTGGAACTGTTCCCTCATGACGTCAAGGCCACCGATGGTCCGATGCAGCGTCGCTTCATCGATGACGTACTGGACCAGCGGAGGTGTGCTCCGGTCCAGCAGTTTCTGCCGTTGTAGGCGTGATTGCAGCAGGTCGTGGAGTTTCTCTGGCGGGCTTGGAGGATAGGCCGCTTCCAGTGTCGCTCGTGCATAGGGCTCTGATTGCACGAGCGCTGGAACGACCTGAGCTTGGAACTGCTGGATGACCAGGGCTTTCGCCTCAATGTCAACGTACTTCTGAAGCCAACGGGATGGTGCTGCCCGACCTTGTGGCCACAGATTTCGTAGCCGACCGTTGGCACCGAGTGCCTTGTCGGCGGCGACGGTGAACTCCTTGGAAGGGCGGCGCTGAAGTCGTTCGATGGCCCCGATCTGCTGGCCCGAGGTGCCTGTGAGTCTCCCCAGCTCCCGCTGGGACAAATCGGCCTCTGTTCTCAAACGTATCAATTCGCGGGCAAACTCTTCCTGGGCGACTTCATCAACGATCTTCGGTTTTCCAGTCATGGCACCAAGAAACCACAAACGCAAGCAGCTTGGTAGTGCTTGTGCGATTCGCTCTCCAGAAATGGCACATCTCTGGACGCTGCTGTGCTGGTCAGCGAGGGTGTGCGTACCGAGTGGCACGAAAGCGCCACGGAATCGCTTCTCGGTGAGGGTGCAATAAGGGACCCGGCAGCTGTGCGACCAGCTCCGGGTACGGCCCTCACCCCTACGCCAGAGGTGAGAACATGCCGAATTCTACCGTCCTGGACGCCGTCCCTCCAGGGCTGCGCACATTGACCCGCATCGTCGGTCTCCTCCATCTCGGATGGGTGGTGCGCGTTCTGCCCCACGCCGTTCCCGAAAGGCAGTGGGCCGCTTACGACCGGGCACTGCTCACCGCGGAGGAGATCACCTGCGGTTTCCGAGTCGCGCTCTTCGCGCCGACCGTGGCCGCTCTCGAACTCTCGCCGGCCGCGGAGTTCGCGTACCGAGAGCGGGCAGGGTGGTGATCGCGACGGCCCCGGTTCGGCAAGCGCTCCACCAGGCGCGGCGCACCTTCCCGGGAGAAGCCCTCACCACGGTCGCGCTCGCCCGCACCTGGGTCGAGTCCACCCTTCGCACCTGGGACATCGCGGTCCCCGACATGCTGCCCCTCGTGACCTCGGAGCTGGTCACGAACGCTCTCACCCACACCCGCAGCGGCCTGCCCGGCGAGAACGTCACCCTCCGCCTCTACGCCCACGAGGACCGCATCAGGGTTGCGGTCAAGGACGCCGGCCCCAAACCCGGCCGCGCCCCCAGGCTTCGCCCCCGGAACGCCTCATCGACCCACGGCCGCGGTCTCCTCCTGGTCGAGGCCCTGTGCCTGGAGTGGGGAGCGCTGACAGTCGGCACCGGAGTGTACGCGGAGCTCGCCCGCTGAGTCGGGGCAACCGCCACCGGAGTTCACAAGACCTCCCGCGATGAGAAAGCCGTCACCCATGGCCATGGCCCGAGCACCCCCCTTCCGGCGCTACCGACCCGACAGGAACCGAATCCTCATCCAAGGAGTGAACCCCTGATGGCAACGGACACCACCCAGGCCCCCGCCCCGCGGACGGCCCCCGACAACGGCCTGCTCATCGCGGTCGAGGACATCGCCGCCCTGCGCTCGCGCGGCGACCAGCCCTCCGACGGCGGCGGCACCGGCCGCTCTGACACCAACGACGGCTTCCACTAGGAACCCCCTGAGGAGCACCCTTGTCCGCTGATCTGATCAGCGGCCGCCTGGGCGGGGACACCTTCCCCGCCCAGGTCCTCGGCCGCCACCACCAGCGCTACCCCGCCCCCGACAACAACCCGAACGTCTTCGCCGACCTGCTTACCTGGCAGGACCTGAACCGACTCCTGGCCACCCACCGCATCGACACCCCCCGCGTGCGGCTCTCGGCCGGAGAGGCCATCGACGTCGGCCACTACACCCGGCGGCGCCGGTACCGGCGCATGCCCGACTGGAACGCCCCCGTCCCCCACCTGCTCCACCGCCGGCTCCGCGAGGGCGCCACCCTGGTGGTGGACGCGATCGACGAGATGCACCCGCCCATCGGCGACCTGGTCGCGGGCATGGAGGCCTGGCTGGGCACCGGCATTCAGACCAACGCCTACGCGAGCTGGACCCCCAAGGAGGGGTTCGGCGTGCACTGGGACGACCACGACGTCATCGTGCTCCAGGTCTTGGGCCGCAAGCGGTGGCGCATCTACGGCACCACCCGCACCGCACCCCTGCACCACGACGTCGAGTTCGACGAGGACCCGCCCACCGAACCGATCGATGAGTTCGTCATGGAACCCGGCGACGTTCTCCACGTCCCCCGCGGGTGCTGGCACGCGGTCGCCGCCTCCGAGGGCGAACCCAGCCTGCACCTGACCTGCGGGCTGAACACCACCACCGGGGCCGACTTCCTGTCCTGGCTCACCGCCCGTATGGTCGAACACGAACAGGTCCGCATCGACGTGCCTCGGGACCCGGCCGCGTTCGCGGACTGGTCGTACCGGATGAGCGAACTACTCACCGCCCGCCTCCAGGACCCGGCTGTGGTGGGCGAGTACTGGCGGGACGGCAACGAGACCGCCACGGCCCGGATGGCGTTCAGCCTTCCCATGGCCGTGACAGGGCACCTCACCGACACCTCTCTGCTGCGTCTGGCCACTCGGCGCGGAACCCTCACCACCGGCCGGGGCGAGGCCGTCTACGCCGCCCAGGGGCGCCGCTGGCGCATCGCCCCCGCAGCCGCACCGGTGCTCACCTACCTGGCCGACACCGGCACGGCCACGGTCAAGGAACTGGCCCAGCTCGTCCCCGCCGTCCCGCGGGACGCCCTGGGCGATCTGCTGTGCAGGCTGCTGGAGGACGGAGCCCTGGTGGGGGAAGGCGAAGCGGAATGACCCTGCTGGGCCTGGGCACCTACCGCAGCCGCGACGTTGTCACCTCGGCGACCATCGCGGCTGCGGCCGGGTGCCCCCTCATCGACACGGCCCCCGCCTACGGCAAGGGCACCCACCAGGCGGCCCTGGCCCCGGTTCTCAAAGAACACCCCAGGGTACGGATCGCGACCAAGGTCGGGCATATGACCGCCGGCCAGGCCCGAGCCGCTCTGCTCAGTGGGGTGCTCACCGAGGGCGAGGCCGCCGCCCGGCACAGCATCGCTCCGGCCTATGTGCGCTACCAGGTGGGGATGAGCCGGGTCGAACTCCAGCGCCCCTTGCTGGACCTGGTGTACCTGCACAACCCCGACCACCACACCGGAGATCGACAGGGGCTGCATGCCCGGATCCGGGAGGCGTTCACCGCCCTGGAGGAAGCCCGCGCCGAAGGCCTCCTGCTCGGGTACGGGGTCGCCACCTGGTCCGGGTTCCGTGACGGCGCGTTCACTGTCCCCGATCTGGCCCGCCTCGCCGAGGAAGCAGCGGGCAGCCCGAACACCGGGCTGACAGCGGTGCAATTGCCGGTGTCCATGGTGGAGATCGACCCGATCCGCCAAGCCCTCACTGGAACAGGCCCGATCCCTGCCGCTCGCGTTGCAGGATGGGAGGTGTGGGGATCGGCGCCGCTGCACGGCGGAGAGCTGCCCGCCCGCATCACCGACCACCTGGCCGACTACATCGCCACCGGCACCGACCCGGTGCGAGCGGCGTTGCTGGTCGCGACCTCCACCCCCGGCCTCAGCGGGGTCCTGCTCAGCACCGCCAACACGAACCACTGGCGCCAAGCCGCCGCGACGGTCACCGGCCAACGCCTGCCGCCGCTTCGACTCAAGGACATCTGTGACCTCCTCCAACCCGTCACCTGACCTGACCGGGCCCTGGCACCGGGCCGCCCGCGAACTCGCCGCGACCCCCGCGCCCGAAGGGCTGTTGCGGGCGGGGACAGGCGGTAGAACCCTCGGGGGCCCGGTCACCGTAAAAGATGTGCAGGGGTGGTTGCGGGTCATGGCCGCGCCCCGGCCGGGCGGCAAGATCTGGGAGGGCGCGAACCTGGCCGATGTCCTCCTGGCGGAGGAGATCCCTCGACCCGCCCTGCTCGGCGAGCTCGCCTGGAATGACGAGAACGGCCTTGTGTTCCAGGCTCACCTGTGGGAGCGCCTCCAAGGACGAGAACTCTCCCCGACGCCTAACTTGACCGCTCCGGCTCCGGTGACCGACCGGTGGTGGAACGACCTGCGTATCGCGCTGGACCACCTGCACCGGACATCGGCCCCGGCGGGACGCCAGGTGATGACGCAGGACTACATCGACCGCATTCCCCGCTTCATCCCCGCCCTCCACGGCCGGGATCTGACCGTGGGGCGGTGGGAGACCTCCCACGGGGACCTGCACTGGGCTAACCTCACCACCGACCCGCTCCAGATCATCGATTGGGAAGGCTGGGGGAGTGCCCCGGTTGGGTACGATGCCGCGGTCCTGCACGCCTACTCCCTCACCGAACCCGCGACCGCGGTACGGGTGCGCGAAGTGTTCGCCGACGTGCTCGACAACCCGGCTGGGCGGCTCGCGCAGTGGGTGATCTGCGCCGAGATCATCCAGGCGGCTGATCGGGACCCCCTCCACGCCCCCCTCAAGCCTCATGTTCAACGTTTGGCCGAAGAGCTTCTCATCTCGTGACCGGTAGCAGTCGAGAGTGGTCCGAAACTCGGCACACACCAGAGTCTCCATCACAACCGGAACGAGACACTCCGTGCAAGTGCATTCACCGCGGGCTGACTTGCTCAATCCGTTGGTCGTGTATTCCTTTCAAATTCTTGCACTTGCAGCGAAGAAAACTTTCCGTCCACGGTCTCCCTGTTCCGAAACGATTCACTTGACTTCTGCTTCCTGTCGCCTTGCTAGAAAGGCGATGAGCTCCTCTAGAATAGATGCGAGTTTTGGGTTCTCGAGAACGGTTATCAGCTCTTCCATGCGCGCTCGGAGTAGCGCCGTGTCGTTCGGATTTTCCCGCATGGAGTCCTGACGCAGAGCATGAGTTAGCGTCTTGAAGGCCCTCACTGCCGATGCGGTCTTCTCTGCCGGATCGCCATCCGTGAACTGTGAGTCCGCGTACCGGTCGATCCACCACACCAGACCCAGATCTTGGGAGAATAACCGATCTCTAAGTGCGTCGAGGCGCGCTGTCTCTGCGGCTTCCTGGAGACGGACACGGTTGGCCGCAGCGGTCCGAACTCGAGCCTCCTCCGCGACGGTCGGGGGTGTCCACAACCGGACTTGGCCTGTGATAAGTAGCCGCTCATCGGTGACGATCGGCTTTGAGAGTTGGCGGTTAGCCGCCCATTCAGCCTCATTCGTATGGAGCACCGGATGGGCGGCCACCTTTCCCCTTACCGCGTCTGCCAGCAGGCTCCGTGCCACGGCGTCGGGGTTGAGGATCTTGTCCTGATTTTCCTCTCTGATTCGCCATTCGTAGTCGAATTTTGCTTCGAAGTAAAGGCCCCGGTCGGCGCTCTCGATCAGGATGGAGAACTTGCGGTTCGGGTCCCCTGTCCTGTGCGCGTTATCCATTACTTTTCTGCGGCGGAACAACCACATCTATGCGTCTTCCGCCGTGCCCCGTCCCTGATTCAGAGCATCACGGACGTACTCGAAGAACTTTTCCGTCATCTCCGCCCGGAACGGATCGGAGTTTCCGAAGATTTTGCTGAAGTCTCTGTCTGTCGCACTCGCGATCTGCGGGAACACCCCAGGAATGATTTCGCCGACGGCCTCGGCTGGGAGCACTTCGTCTCGCACGGCATCGCACCAGTTCGATAGCGCCTGCGCCACTGCAGGCCGCATCCCCTCGCGCTCGCAGGACGCCAGCCAGCCGTCCCGGAACAGCTGTCGGATGGCCCCAGCAGACTCCTCTTCCAAGGTGAGAATGTGTTGGGCGACGCCATGACCCTCGCCTGGCGGAACTGGTTCCCTTAGCAGTTCGAGGAAAGCCCGGCCGCTGAATGCCCCAGACTCGTTGCCCTGCGCCCAATCGACAAGGGTCTTGAGAACGACTGCCGACTTACCCGGATCGGCAAGTAGAACCCTCAGAGCAGTGATTGCTTCGGTCCGGGGGCTTTCACTTTTTGCCCTGTCGAGCACGTACCTCAGCCGGGTCAGGGCGATCTGTGGATACTCTTTTCCGAGTCGCCCCCGGCAGACAGCGACAACGGCCCTCTGACGTTCGACCTCGGTATTCCCCTTGGCCCAACCACTGAGATCCCTGCGGATTTGAGCTCCAAGGACAGGGTGTACGGCAAGTTGCTCTAGTACGTCTACTGCGAGGTCGGCGCGCCGTTTCTGTCCGTCCTTGAGCCATCTCGCCGCCAAGCCCATAATCGCGTCCGGACCTGCCGTCATGGCGACGTCGCTCAGCACATCAGCCAACCTCTTCAGAGAGTTCGCCGCCACCCCCTCCGGCGCACTGATGGTGGTCAGCCAAGTCGTCACAACAGGAACTAAACGCGGACGATTCCCCCAGACATAGCGGATCAGAGCCTGGTCTATACCAGGCCGGGATACGGTGATCGAAACGGCTCCGTCCGAGAAGT
The DNA here is from genome assembly GCF_900141985.1 of Nocardiopsis flavescens. Taxonomy (GTDB): domain Bacteria; phylum Actinomycetota; class Actinomycetes; order Streptosporangiales; family Streptosporangiaceae; genus Nocardiopsis; species Nocardiopsis flavescens. The sequence continues at coordinate 22,037 of NZ_FQZK01000012.1, forward strand.
CAAGCTTGGCTGCGTCACACCGGTGTTTGTCATCGGGGGAGGCTAACGCGCCGCCTTCCAGTTCAGGCCAGTTCAGCCTTGAGTCTTTCAAAAGCTCGTCTGCCGCCGCCAAGACTGTACCTGCGGGTGATCCATCCAGGAAGGCCGCGGAGATCTGCAATGCTCTGGACTCCACCTCCTCCTTCCCGGACGCCTTTTTAACGAACCACTCCTCGATTTGGGATTTCCATCCGTTAAATCGGTCACGGGCCTCAGCATCGTTCGGGCCTTCCGCTGCCAGAACGATTTCAGCAAGCTCGACTGCTCGGGCAGGCGAGGAATCCGTTGTCAGAAGCTTCGCGAAATCACTCTTGCCCTCCTCCAACCACTCCGCCCGCGACTCATTATTCTCCTTGATTCGCTGGCGGGCGATGTCGTGAGGATTCGGACGGACGTGCTTTCTCACATCGGTTCGAAACTGCCACCATTCGCTATCCCTGATCGGCCAAACGTGCTCACCTGCGATGATGATCAGCTGGGTGCCGCGTTTCTGAGCTTTAGAGGCATAGACGGACAACTGTTGGCGGAATTCCTCGTTAAGAGTCTCGTGCACACCTGTGAGGTTGAGCAGATATCCAGTGTTCTTCTCGCTGGGGATGCGCTCCGCGTCCGGCTCCTCCCAGTCCGGAAAGAGTTCGAAGATCGGAGCACCCGGTGGCATCTGGTCGAGGATCTTAAGTCCGGCGGTACGGCGCCCCGAGTCTGGTGCTCCGACCAGAACGCACACGCCGCCCTCGACGGGCTTGACAGGAAAAGACGAGACGAAGAGTTTATCGGAGAGGATGGTTCTCCGTTCGACGGCATGAGGACGCAGGTACGTCAGACCCGTGATGTAGTTCGTGATGAAGTTGTTGTCCCGATGCGCGTAGTACAGATCGCCTTCGACAACCGTTTTCTCGGGCGTGTCACGCTCATTCGTGCTTGCTGTTTCGGAATTCATCACGCGCCCTTCGTGATATTGTTATCCCGGCCGCTAACGTTGAAGTCGCCGCCAACCTCGATGTTCTTGAAAGTGGTACCGATGTTGACGATCTCCCCGCCGGAGACGGACGCCGCGGCATCGGCCAAGGCGCGAATGTCCTCCGCAGCGTCAGGCGACCGGCCAGCGACATCAGCCAGGTCGCGAGCCGCGACCCTGGTGAGGGTCGATGTCACGACCTGCCGATTCTCTGGCTCGGTATCCTCAAGAGTCTCCTCGTAGGAGTCGAACCGTCCGAGAAGAGACTCAACTCCGTCGGGTATGTGTTTCTCGAGCAGTTCAGTGCAGCGGCCCCGGAGATAGGACCAAGTGCCGTTTGCCATCGCGCCGACGACAGCACTGGCCGCCAGGGTGGCGATCTCCGTCGGTGAACTCACCAGTACCTCCCACGCATCCACCGTGCCCCCGAAGGAGGGTCGGGCAATCTACGCACAAGGATCCCGGCATGTGCTTTCAAACCGCTTTCAGCTGACAGCGGGCGGTCAAATTGAGTTGCCAACGGGTTTGATCCATGGCTCGGGAGGTGGGGTGATTGATCGGTAGTTGCTCTGTGGCTGGGGGACGAGGTGGTCTTCGGTGGTGCCGGGTGGTCCTGTGTGGTGTCGGCGGTGCGGGGCGGTGGGGGATTTATGGGGGCGTAGTGGGGCGTATTGGCGCGACAGGAACGGGCTTTTAATCCGTGGGTTCAGGGTTCGAGCCCCTGGGGGCCTACCCATAAAAGCCCAGGTCAAAGGCCCTTTTCAAGGTCGCAGGCCTGGGTTTTTCTCGTTCCAAGAGCCTGTTGCTTGCTCGGAGCTCGCTCTTTTGTCTTGACCGTGCCTCCCACCTCCCGAGCATCTTCGTCCCGCGCCCTTCGCTGGGTGTCGCTGCGCCGTTCCCGTCCCGGTCCCGTGCGCGCCCACCAGTGCCCCGCTGCGCCGCTGAACACCCGCTGGTCGTCTGGTTGGTGGGTGGCGGACGTGTGGGCCCGCTGAATGCCGTAAGTCGCCCGGCCGGAGTCGCTGCCGTTGGCGTCATCGAGTGCGGGGCGGGCGCTTTCCCGCCGGGGCCCGCCCCGCCCTATGTGAAGAGGAACTGCCCACTTGGGTATGTGTCTGGATTGCGAAAGGCCCACCCGAATCGGCTTTGACCTGCACTGATAACGCGCAGGGGGTGGGCCGGTCTAATGGGCCCGTGCGCAGGCGGAGTCACAGGCCCTCTGGAAGGTCCAGGCACAGGCGGAGTCTCCGGCTGAGTCACAGGCCCACCCCCGAAAAAGGGCGTTTCAGTTTCTTATGGCAAGGTATGTGCGAATGCGGTCGGCCAGCTCGGCAAACTCGTCCTCCCCTGGTTCGGGCTCCATAGTCGAGGGCGTGGCCGGGTGGTCGCTCGGCTCGGCCGGACACGGACGGGGAACTGCGGCGAGGTCGAGGTAGGGGCGCACCAAGGCTCTGGTGATCTGGTCGGAGTCGGCGTCCACTGTTTTGTGCCGGGTGTGGTGGGGGTTCCGGTGTGTACCGGCTCGGGCGGGGAGGGGCGACAGGAACCTCGGCGGGCAGGTCGCCCCGCGGACGGGCGGCGAGGTCCGGGAGGGCGTCGAACCGGCCGCGGTTCGCCGACGGGGGCGGGAGCGCCCCGGCCACCGCTCTCGTGCCTGGAGGCCCTGTGGCGGTGACCGGGGGAAACGTCCGGGCGGATGGCTACGCTGAGGCGGAAACCGCGCTCGAACGAAGGAGAAGCACATGGCCCGCCCCTACGACCCGGGACCGAAACAGTTCGTCTTCGGCGCCGGCGACGGTGCCGATGAAGGCCTGCGCGTTTCCGTGGAAGACCCCCAGGAGGCGTACGTCGCGTTCTCCGAGTTCTTTCACGGCCGGGATTCCGACGCCTACTCCATCGAGGACGAACCGGCCGGCCAAAGCCTGGTGCTCATGCCCGGGCGAGGGCTGATAGCGCGGATCAAGGGGAAGGAGAACCCCCGGGTCGAATACCTCAAGGTCGACGGGGGCAATCGCTATATGCCGAGCGCCATGCTCTTCTTCGAGAACGGGCACGCCGGCCTCGACCGCTTCGGCCAGTGGTTCTCTGACCCGGCCGACCTCGACATGCCGCCGGAGGCCCGCGGTGCCGCCCGTGCCGCCGCGATCACGACCGAGGCCGCTGCGGTCGGGGAAGTCGCCCGGATCTGGGCGGATTCGGGGATCGTGGACCCGAGCGACCGCTACTACGTCTTCTTCGACGCCCATGGCGCCGACGAGGACCGGGCCGACCGGGCCGTCCTGCTGAAGCTGATCGCCTTCCTGGGCCTCGAACGCGTTGACGCGCCGCCCGGGGCCGCAGACGGCGAAGTCTGGGTGCGCACCGAAGAGCGCCTCGACGCCGAATTCGCGCGGTGGGCCTGAACAGGCGTTGCGAGGGTGCCCGCCATACCGTTGCTGCACCCGCCGCGGGTGCGGGGCGAGGTGCGGACCGGACCCCCACGGTCTCTTCGCGTGCGGGGGAGACGGGACCACGCGGTGGCCGGAGCCTGTGCGGTCGACCGTGCCGGTGCGGTGGACGCGGGGCGTCTTCGAGGTGTGCCGGAGAGTGGACTCCCGGCCCGGCCGTGCCCGCCTGCGCGGATCCGCCGGGGGCCGCACGTCGGAGAAGGCCCCCGGCCCGGGCCCTTCCCCGCCGGATGGTCGGACCGCGCCCGTACCGTGGCGCCATGACACCGACCCCTGCGCCCCGCGTGCTCCTCGAACCCTGGTCCGAAGGCGACCTCGACCTGCTCCGCAGGGCGAACACCCCCGAGATGACCGCGCACCTGGGTGGTCCGGAGACCGAGGAGCAGCTGGCCGACCGGCACCGGCGCTACCTCGACCCCGGCGCCAACGGGACCATGTTCCGGGTCGTGCCGCAGCCCGGGGGTCCCGCCGTGGGATCGACCGGCTTCTGGGACCATGCGTGGGGCGGCGAGCCGGCCTACGAGACGGGCTACGCGATCCTGCCGGAGTTCCAGGGACGCGGCCTGGCGGTCGCCGCGACCCTGGCGGTCGTCGACCGGGCGAGAGCCGAGGGCGGACACCGCGCGCTGTACGCCTTCCCCTCCGTCCACCACCGCGCGTCGAATGCGGTCTGCCGCAAATCCGGCTTCTCGCTCGTCGAGGAGTGCGAGTTCGAGTACCCCAAGGGGCACTTCATCCGCTCGAACGTGTGGCGGATGGACCTCTCTGCGCTCGATGGCCGGTAATCGACCTTTTGTCGGATGCGCTGCCGACCCTTTTCGGGTGTGCCTGAAAGTCGCCTCAGGGGAATGTGTCTTTTTGGATATATCGGCTGCTGACCTGCGGTGATAATTTTCTCCTCATCCAGTCGGGCGACTGAAATGAGGGAAAGAAATGGGTGGGTACAAAAAGTACTCTGCGTGGGCGACCGAGAACAAAGAGTGGGTCGCCGTGCTGGACGGGCTCAAGGAATCCCCGTACGGCTTTTCTTTCACCGAGAAGGTTCAGGAGCCACAGCTTCACCAGGCCTATACTAAGGCCCCCGCTCCGGCCGCCCGGTACCTCTTCGAAACCCGCCACAAGGAGTTCGCCGAGGACCGGGCGTGGTACCGGGACGCGTACCCGGAGAAGTGGGGTGCCTACCAGAAGGGCTTCGCGGCCTACCTCGACATCGGGAGGACCTTCCTCGCGGAGGTCACCTCGCCCGGGACCGCCCTCGCGGACAAGCACGGGCTCCTGGCCGCCGACCGCGGGAACCGCTTCCTCCTGCACAACGCGGCGGTGCTCTGGCTCGAACACCACCAGGGCGCCGACCTCGGGGACTCCCAGGACTACGAGGAGGTGCTCAAGGTCCTCTGGCTCCGCTCCCTCGTGAACCCGCGGCAGGCCCCGGGCGATCCCCTGCCCGCCCTCACCGCCCGCGAGAGCGCCCTCTACACCCACCTCTTGGGGCGCGACCCCGGCATCCTGTTCGCCCGGGACCACGGGGACCTCTTCCCCGCCTGGAACGACGGTCGCCTGCCCGGGGTGCGCCGTGCCGCGCACGTGACCCTGGGCAAGGTGCTCCTGTGGGACGGCCGGGCCGTCCCGGACGGCGTCCAGGCCCACCCCGGCTCCTGGGGCCTGTTCCTGGTCTCGCCGCTGCACAACGGCGACCGGGGGTTCTACACCCCCGAGCCCGGCGGCCGGGACGACGCCTGGGTCCGGCACCTGTCCGGCGGCCTGGGGATGGCGGACGGCCTCTTCCGGCACCGCCCGGACGGCTTCCAGGCCTATGAGGTGGTCCCCCGCCCCTACGGCGACCGCACCTACGTCTCCCCGGGCATCTACCTGCACCGCTCCAAGGCGCACGGCCGCGACGACTTCCTCACCCTCGTTCCGGCCCCTGGGGAACCCGCGGACACGCCCCTCGTGTTCTGCACCAAGGGCGTCGGCTGCGACCCGGCCCTCATCGGTGCGAGCATCAAGGAGCACCTGTTCGTGGGCGCGTTCCAGAAGAGGTTCACGGCGGGACCCACCGCCGAGGGCCTGTTCCCCTTCACCTACCCGCCCCAGGGGGACTCCGACAACGAGAACGCCGGGAGCTGGCGCAACATCGGCTTCGGGTCCGCCTACGAGGGCGACGAGGCCGCCGCCACCGACTTCGCGAACTTCAACACCCTGCACGGCTGGGCGCGGGAGAGCGCGTGGCTCCGCGAGGACAACGGGTTCGTCGCCGCGCTGGCCTGCGTGGAGATCAGCTCCCTGGAGCGCAACCGGGTGCGGATGCCCGACCTCCTGTGGGCCGTCGACGGCCGTGCCGTCGGCTACCCGGCCCAGGTGGTGACGGCCTCACCGGTGGAGACGAGCCTGCGGTTCAGCAAGGACGGCGGCAAGCAGGACTACGACCTGGGCCACCTCCGGTTGGACGTGGCCGAACTCAGCCGCTGCTACCGCACGGACTCCCTGCCCGCGTCCGTCCGGGACGCCGTCCGGAAGGAGGCCGCCGCACTCGCCGCGCACATCGTCGAGCGTTACGACTCCCCGTACGCCGGGACGACGGTGCGCGAGATCGGCCGGTACGGGTCGGTGGGGGAGGTGGCCGCGCGCGTCGCGTTCCTGGAGGAGCGCACCCTCCTGGCGTTCGCGGTCATCCGCCGCGCGTTCGCGAGCTGGAAGGTCTTCCTCGACCACGGGTGGGCCAGCGACTCCTACACGGGGTCCTTCTCCGGGCGCAACTTCAACTCCGGTCCACGCGACTCCAACGAGTGGGGACCGTTGGACCGCCCCTCCGAGCGCCAGGAGCACACCGGCCCCGCCGGGGACGGCCCCCTCTGCCTGGACGTGGACATCAGCAACCTCGCCCAGCTGCTCTGCCCCAAGGGGGACCTGTACAAGGTCCTCGGCCTGCTGAACGAGGGAGCCGAGCTGTCGCCCGAGACGTCGGAGGGGTTCTACGAGGACGCCTCCTTCTACGAGGCCGCGTACATGGCCACGGACGGGGTGCTCTCCCGGACCGCCAGGAGCGTCGCCGGGCTGTGCGGCTCCGCGATGCGGGAGAAGATCCGTAAGGAGTCCCTGGTGGGCGACCCCGCCGCCTTCCTCTCCGCCGAGCGGATCGCCGGGATCACTACGGAGCACTTCACCAAGGGCGTCAAGGACAGGAAGGGGCAGGACCCCCTGCTCGCGGACCTGCTCCCCTGGTGGGGGGCCTAGGACCCCGCCGCGCCCGGTCGGGGATCCGGTGCCCGGCGGCCCTTCCGCCGGGAGGGGGCGCCGGGCACCGCGGCCGGGCCGGTCAGCGTCCCGGAGCGGATGTCCGTGCCGGGGCGCCCGCCGGGGCCGGCGTGCCCGCGCCTCCACCTCCGGCGTCCCGGCCGGTGCGGGGCTACGCGTCGTCCCGGGGCGTGTAGAGCATGATCCAGTGGTCCCGCTCCGGGTCGTGGAGCACCTCGATCTCGAAGCGGGCCCAGCCCCGGGTGGGGTGGCGCATCTCCTTGAGCGCGGACTTCGAGGCGCCGACCTCCCCGTGCTCCCAGTGGTCGCGAAAACTCCGGCTGTTCTCGGTCAGCTCGGCGAGCAGGGCGCGGAGGTAGGCGTCCCCGGGGTACCGGCTGAGCGCGACGCGCAGCTCCGAGGCCGCGACCCGCAGGAACCGGTCCGCGCCCTCTTCGCCGAGCAGGCGCGGCAGCACGTCCGTCGTGAAGGCCTGGTAGGCGATGTTGCGCTCGAACGGGCCGTCGCCGGTCAGGTGCCCGAGCAGTTCCTCGGCGGGCCTGTTGCGGGCGAGGAGGTCGAGCCGCCCGTCGTGCACGGTGACCGGCATCGTGTCGTCCAGGCCCCGCAGCAGGCGCAGCAGGCCGGGCCGGATGACGGAGGCGGGGGAGGCCGGTTCCGGCGGCTGTTCGCCGCCCAGCCGGAAGAGGTGGTCGCGCTCGGCGTCCGAGAGCCCGAACGCGCGGGCCAGCGCGGCGAGGATCTCGCGCGAGGGCCGCGGGGCCCTCCCCTGTTCGAGGCGCGTGTAGTACTCCACGGAGATCCCCGCGATGTCGGACACCTCCTGGCGGCGCAGCCCCGGGACCCGCCGACGGGACGCCCGCACACCTCCCCGGGTGTCCGGAGGGCTCATCGCGGCCCTGCGCCGCTTCAGGTACTCCCCGAACTCGGTCCGATCGCTGCTCGACATGCCCCCATTCTCCCCGCCGCCGCGCCCTGCACCGGGCGGCGGGCAGCCTGGCCCTGCCGGTACCAGGCTCGGCGCGGTCTTCTTCCCACGCCCGGCGCCCCGGATCATCGAGGCCGTACCCGGTTCGCCGGGACCGCCAACGGCCAAGAGGAGACGGCATGACCAGCACAGCGTGGACCTTCTCGATCCCGGAGAACCGCGTCCGGGAGTTCGAGGACCTCCTCGCCGACCTGAACAGGGACCACATCCCCGGCCTCGCGGCCCGGGCCCGGGAGATCGGCTACCACCGGGAGCGGATCTGGCTCCAGCCCAACGACGACGGCAGCGCCGAACTCATCGTCTACCTCGAATTCGACGAGGGCGTCGGCGTGGCCGACTTCTCCGAGCGGCTCCTGGCCTACGAGTCCGAGTTCACCCGCTGGTGGACGCCCCGGTTCGGGTCCTTCGGCCTTCCCCGGTCTGTCGGCGAGCCCCTGCTGTCGTGGGACGCCTGAGTACCGCGTCCGCACCCGCAGAACACCCCGCACCCGAGAACACCCCGCACCCGCAGCACACCACGAGAGGACACCGTCATGAACGACCAGAAGCCCGCCCCCGCCGCCCACACCGAACTCGGCGTCGCCCAGGAGTTCATCCGCGCCGTCGAGGCGAAGGACATCGAAGCCGTGTCCCGGACCCTGGCCGACGACGCCCGTCAGCTCTTCATGCACGTCGGCACGGCCGCCACCACCCCCGAGGGCGTCGCGGACGTCATCGCGGGCCGCAGGCGGGGCATCTGCGTCGCCGACGTCAAGGGCAAGGACGAGGTGCTCGCCTACACGGGGGCGCTGTTCGTCAAGTTCGATCCGCTGCGGTGGCGCGGCCAGGAGTGGCGCCTCTCCCCGGACGGCCGCGAGCTCTACTTCTACGGCGTCGGCGACATGGTCGTCGCCCGTACCGGCCAGCCCTACCGCAACACCTACGTGACGCGGTTCGACGTCGAGGACGGCCGGATCGTCCTCATGGCCGAGTACGGGAACGCGCTCATGTACGCCGGCCTGGGGGTCCGCCCGAACGGGGCCGAGTTCCGGTCCCTGCTCCGCGCGGTCGGGCGCATGTTCTCGCCGCGGCTCTCCGCCCGGTCGGGCCGGTGACTCCCGCCCCTGGCCCGACCGGGCCGGGGGCGGGAGTCACCGTCAGGCGCGGGGGCCAGCCTGCGGCCCGGCCGGTTCGAGGGGGCGTTTCGGGGGCCCGTAGGTCAGGCGCCGGAGCAGGGCCTCGGCCGGTCCGCGCCGCCCCGTGCGGCCCAGGAGGCCGGCGATGACGACGGTGACCGCCCAGGTGGCGGCGGAGACCCCGGCCGCCGCCGCGGCGCCCAGCTGGCCGCCCAGGTTCAGCAGCGACGGCTCGGTGGCCACCAGCCACACCGGCGACTGGGCGATGTAGAAGGTCATCGACCGGCGCCCGCACGCCACCAGCGCGTTCGTCACCGGGCCGCGCCGGTCGCCGATGCGGGTGGCCACGAGCGCGATGGCCGCCGCGAAGGCGAGCCCGCCCGCGATGCCGGTCGCGGAGAACACCGCCCCGGCGAGGGCGTCCGCCCCGGCGGTGCCGGGGGTCCACACGCCCGCGGCCTGGAGGGCGACGGGCTGCGCCCCCAGCACCGACACCGGGAACCCGATCAGGACCACCCGGCGCAGCAGCGGCCGGTAGAGGTCGGGCTGTTCGAGGATCCGCGCCTGGCCGGCCCAGATGCCGATCAGGGCCGAGGGCGCCACCGACAGGGCGGCGACCGGCAGCAGCGGGAGCGCCATGGCCCGCAGCAGCGCGCTGTCCAGGAGGGTGGGCCCCACCGCCAGGGAGGAGCCCATCCCGGCGGCGATCTGGAGCAGCACGGAGAGCACGACGCCGACCGCCAGGGTGACCGCGGCGATCGTCCACAGCCGGCGGCCGGACCAGGCCACCGCCCCGGCGAGCAGCAGGGAGAACATGCCGTAGGCGCCGATCACGTCCCCGCCGTAGAGCAGGACGACGTGGGCGGCGCCGAACACGACCAGCCAGGCCCCGCGCCGGCGGATCAGCCGCCGCGCCGCCGCCGGGTCCCCGCCGGGACCGGAACGGCGCCGGGTCATCTGCACGAGGCCGTAGCCGAACAGCAGCCCGAACAGCGGGGCGGAGCGCGCGTCGACGAACGACGTCAGCAGCCACTGGACGGCGACGTCCAGCGCGGTGCCGCCCGCGGGCTCGGTGAACGCGTTGCCGCCGGCGTGCAGCATCCGGGAGTGGGCCAGGGCGATGAGCAGCAGCATCATCCCCCGCGCCAGGTCCGGGGCCAGCAGGCGCTCCGCGGCGGGTGTCGGTGCGGCCTGTCCGCCCGCGGGTCGAGGGGGCGTGGACGCGTCTTCACGGGAACCGGGCATGAACGCGACGCTAGTGAGTCCGATCGGCGGCGCGCATCGGACGGGCGTTCCGGGTCTGCCGACGAAAGTCGCAGCTCCGGGGTCCATCGGTCGCCCCCGCCCCGTGTGCGGCACCGCGCCGCGTCCGGCGGCCGGGGACTCCTGTGGTCGGGACCGCTCCGCCCCGGGGAGCCGCACGACCCGTGGACGCGGGCCGGGGCCACGCGGCGGCGGGCGGGCCCGCCTCCCGGGAGGGCGTGTGCGCCGCTGCCGGATCGGCGTGCGGGGCGCCCGGAGAGGGAGCGGGCCACGGGGGCCGGGGCTGTCGGACACGGCGCGGCCCCCGCACGCCCCCGTAACGCCCAGGGGCCGCCGCGGATTCGGGCCGGACGAGCCCCCGGACCGGACGCGTCCGGCCCGGGGGCGCTCAAAGCGGCGGTCAGCCCGCGGGGATCTCGCCGATCTCATCGGCGATACCCGAGTCCGTGACCGCGGAGGTGGACAGGACCATGCCCACCTCGTAGCCTTCATCGCCCTTGTCCTCGGCCACGACGGTGCGGGAGCCCAGGAACCGGTCGGTGTCCTCGTCGAAGATCCACTCCGAGCGCAGGCCGGAGCGCTCGTCCAGGTGGGTGACCGCCACCCCCTCGCGTCCGGCGGCGTCGACGGCGCTGTCCACCAGCTGCACGTCGGGGATGAGCGCGACCGCCCGGTAGACGGCCGAGGTCAGCTCCGGAGAGGGGCGCGACTCCACCAGCAGCGATCCGAGCTGGTCGAAGGCCTGCTGGTCCGGGCTGTTGCCCATGCCCTCGGTGGCCTCGTAGACGAGGGCCAGCAGCTCCTCGGGGTCGGTGGTCAGGGTCCGCAGGAACTCGTCCGAGGGGTAGAGGATGCCCACCTCGACATCGGTGTTGTCGATGAAGCTCCCCTCCGGGGAGCTGTCGTCCGTGTACCAGGCCTCCTCGCCGTCGGGGGAGGTCCAAGACCGGCGGGTGCCGGGCCCGTGGGGGCGCATCTCGATTTCGCCGTCCTCGTAGGTGGGGACGATCCCCGCGGTCACGGTCTCGGTGTACACGTACTGGTCCGGCGCGGGGTGTTCGTCGGAGGCCTCGGCCGCGGCCAGGGAGATCTCGGTCAGGAACGGGGCGGCGTCCGTCGACGTGACGGTGCCGATGGCCGTGGTCAGGCCGGCGTCCGCGGGGGTGCCGCCGGTGTCGGGGCCGGTGAGCAGGAGGGCCCCAGCGGACAGTGCGCCGACGGTCGCCAGGGCGGCCGGGACGACGAAGGCGGGGCGGCGCAGCAGCGGACGGCGGGCCGGAGAGGGGGAGGTGTCGTGGATGCGGGCCATCAAACGCTCCTTGTGGTGCTGGCGGCGGCCCTCGGGGAGGTCGTGTTCCACGGTGGCCAGGAGGCGTTCCGCCTGGGTCCACGCGACCGGTCGGCGGTCGTGTGCGTCCGTGTTCATCAAGACTCCTTCAGAGTGAGCCGGACCGGCGTTGCCCGGTCACCTGTTGTCTGTCCGGCGAGGGGTGTGCGTTCCGTTTCTATGAAAATTTCTTCCTCGTCCAGGGCTTTCCGGAGGCGTTTCCGGGCCCTGTGCAGGCGAGAACGCACGGTTCCCACGGGTATGCCGAGTGTTTTGGCCACCTCGGTGTGCTCGATTTCCTCCCACAGACACAGGGTGAGCACCTCGCGCTCCTTGCGGCTGAGCCGCGACAGGAGGCGCAGAACGCGGTGCAGGGACACCGCGTCGTCGAGGCGCTCCGCGACCGACTCCGCGTGGTCGGGTTCGGAGCGGGCGTGGGCCGTGGCGGCGGTGACCGTGGCACGGTAGCGGCGGTTGCCGCGCATGTGGTTGCGGGCGACGTTCGTGGCGATGCCGAGCAGCCAGGGCCGGAGCGAGCCGCCCTCGGGCTCGACGCGGGAGTGCAGGCGCCACGCCTCCAGGAAGGTCGCCGACATGACGTCCTCGGCCGTGGACCTGTCGGCGGTCAGACGCCAGGCGTGGTTGTAGACCGAGCGGGCGTGTTCGTCGAAGAGCTCGGAGAACGCCGCGGGATCGCCGTCGCGGACGCGTGAGCGCGAGTGTGTCATCACACCTGTCTTCTGTCCGGCGCGGCGGTGCGCGTTCGCCGTCCGCGTGGACGGGTATGTCGTGACCCCGCCCCGTTCCCGTAGGCCCCGACCCCATCAGACGACAGCGGGGCTGCGGACACCGGGGGTGGGGGAGCGGGCGCCCCGGCCCCGGGTCGGAGGGACCCCGGAAGCCGTCCGGCGGCCGTGCGCGGGTGCGGGCCTGGGTCCGGGCGTACCCGTGCTGACCTGGACCGATGAGGTGGATGTCCTTTTGGTGTAGTTTTCTCCGTTTTTAACGGGGCAATGGTGCGCCATGAAGGGTTCCTCGAAGGCACGGCGCTCGGCGCGCAGGGCGAAGTCGGACGGCGAGCGCGCCGGACGGCGGGCGGCGCGCAGCAGACCGCTCCGGTTCCTGGCGGGCCTCGGGTACGCCGCCAAGGGCCTCATCTACCTCACCATCGGCTACCTCGCCCTGCGGATCGCCTTCGGCGACTCCGGCGGCCGGGAGGCCGACAACAGCGGCGCCCTCCAGCTCATCGCCCAGGGCGACGCGGGGATGGTCGTCCTGTGGGTGGTCGCCGCCGGGCTGGGCGCCCTCACCGTGTGGCAGGCCCTGCTCGCACTGCTGGTGAAGAGCCGGGCCGGGAAGCGGGCCGCCGCCGCTGCGCAGGCCCTCACCTGCGCCGTGCTGACCTCGACCATCGTCACCTTCCTGCTCGGCCAGGGCTCCCCGCGGAGCCAGGACGGGCAGGCCGAGTCGCTCACCGCACAGCTGATGTCGCTGCCGTTCGGCCGCTGGGTGGTGGCCCTGGTCGGCCTCGCCGTCATCGGCGTGGGCGGCTACCAGGTCTGGAAGGGCGTGACCCGGCGGTTCACCCGCGACCTCGCCTTCAACGGCGCCTCCCGCGCCGTGCGCACGGCGGTCGTGTGGACCGGGACCGCGGGCATCACCACCCACGGCCTGGTCCTGGGCACCGCCGGGGCCTTCTTCATCCAGGCCGCGTGGACCTTCGACGAGGACGAGGCGCAGGGGCTGGACGGGGTCCTGCGCTCCTTCTCCGAGACCGCCGCCGGGCCCTACGCGCTGGTCGCGGTCGCCGCCGGCGTGGTCCTGTACGGCGCCTTCTGCTTCTGCCAGGCCCGCTGGCAGCGCGACTGACCCGCGCGGGGACCGGTCACAGGCCGATGGCCGATACGGGGCCCGCATAGGAGCCCGCCCCGGGGAAGCCCTCCTCCACCAGCCGCGCGAACCGCGCGCCGAAGCCGAGGCCGACCAGGTCGCCGGTCCCCGCGAAGGCGACGCCCCGGATGGGCCGGGTGTCGGGCGCGCCGCCGGCGCCGAGCGTCCCCCCGGTCCGCCGCACCTCGAAGGTCATGTGGACGACGTGCGGGCCCCGGCCGGGGCCGATGCGGTCGCACACGTACAGGAGCCGGTCCACCTCGACCTCCAGCCCCGTTTCCTCGCGCATCTCGCGCACCAGCGCGTCCCGCAGCGGCTCGCCCTCCTCGACCCGCCCCCCGGGCAGGCTCCAGCGGCGCGGGCCGCCGGTGTCCTGGTCCAGGACCAGGACCTTTCCGTCCTCCACCAGCAGGCCGGTCACCCGTACGTCCATGACCGGACCCTAGCCGCCGGGGAGGGCCGCCCGCCCGTGCCGCGGGCGGGATGGCCTGGTACGGCCAGAAAGCGATTTCGACGGTGGGAACGCCTAGAATTCCCGGATCCCGCCAACGAAACACTCGGAGAGCCGTGAACGCCCGCGAGGCCCAGGAGCACCTGGAACCGGACCCCGCCTCGGCCGACGCCCTGGTGGACCTGTCCGGCGTGGTGTGCGACGACCGCTTCGGCGGACCGCACCCGCGCTCGCTGGACCGCCTGGGCCCGGTGGTCGAGGCGCTGGTCCGCCGCACCGGCGACCGGCGGGTGCGGGTCCACGCCGTGGCGCGCCCGGACCTGGGCGGTCCGGCCGGGGGCTACCCCTCGGCGGAGCACCCGCGGCTGCTGGCGGACTGGGTCGGCCGCGGGCTGGTGGCGGAGTTCCCCGACGCGGGCGGGGCCCTGCTGGAACTCGCCGAGCTGACCGGCCTGCCGGTGGTCTCCGACGACGGGTTCGAGGAGCACCGGGAGCTGTTCCCCTGGATCCAGGGGGACACCGGGCGCTTCCTCGGCGTGCGCCGCCGGTCCGGCGGGGGCGTCTCCGTGCGGCGCCGGGACATGGGCGTGCACGCCCCCGGCGCGCGGCCCCCGCGGGCGGGCGAGCCCGGCCCCGGGGCACCCCGGCCGCTCCCGGACGGGGAGCGGCTGCCCCTGGTCCGCGCGCTCCAGCGGTCCTGGCGGTGCCCCCGGCGGCGCTGTGCCCTGTACGGCCGCGACCGGGGCGCCCCGGACCGGGTTCCGGAGCTGCGCGGGGGCCGGCCCGTCTGCGAGGAGCACGGCGCGGACCTGGTCGACGAGGGGCCCCGCGCCTCCCTCGTGGAGCTGAAGCTGCTGGTCGACGGGGAGTGCGTGCACCGGTTCACCCTGGACCGGGAGGGCGCGGTCGTCGTGGGGCGCGCCCCGGGGGAGGGCGGCATCCCCCTCCACCCGCACCTGCCCCCCGACGTGGCGGCCCGGGTCAGCCGGGCCCACCTGGAGGTGACGGTGCGCGACGGTGAGGCCCTGGTCCGCAACCTCAGCGCGAAGGGCACCTACCTGCGCGTCCGCGGCTCCGTCGACCTCCGGCGGCTCGGCGGGTCCCGGCCCCGGGTCCTGGTCGTCAACGACGTGGTCGAGCTGGTCTCGGCGGTCGCCCTGACCCGCGGCGCCCGCCGGTACCCGCCGGAGCCGGTCCGCGCCTGGCAGGCCGCCGCGCGGCGGGCCCGGGGGACCGGCGCCGGGGAGGCGCCCGCCGACGGCGGCGGGTGACGCCGGTCCCGGGCGCCCGCCCCGCTCAGCCGCGCCGGTCCCGGTCCCGGGAGCGGGCGGACACGAGGCCGTGCTCGTAGGCCGCGATGACGAGCTGCGCCCGGTCGCGGGCGTGCAGCTTGGCGAGCAGGTTCCCGATGTGGGTCTTGACGGTGCCGATGGAGATGGTCAGCGCCGCCGCGATGTCGTGGTTGGACAGTCCGCGCCCCACCAGGGTGAGCACCTCCGTCTCCCGGCCGGTGAGCACCCGCGGCCCCCGTGCCGCCGGTGGCGCGGGCCGTTCCAGGTAGTGGGCCACGAACCGGCCGAGGATGTCCGGGGCGAACAGCGACTCGCCCGCGTGGGTGCGCGCGACGGCGTCCACCAGCCGGGCGGGCTCGGCGTCCTTGAGCAGGAACCCGCTCGCCCCCGCGCCCAGCGCGGCGCGCACGTACTCGTCCAGCTCGAACATGCTGAGCACCAGGACGCGGGTGGCGGCCAGGTCCGGGTGGCCGGTGATGCGCCGGGTCGCCTCGATGCCGTCGCCGCCCGGCATGCGGATGTCCATGAGCACGACGTCCGGGCGCAGTGCCAGGGCCCGTTCGAACGCGCCCTCCCCGGTGCCGGCCTCGCCCGCCACGGCCAGGCCCGGGGCGCCGTCGATGACCAGCCGCAGGCTGTGGCGGATGAGCGGCTGGTCGTCCGCGACGAGCACGCGGACCGGGCCGGTCACCGGTCCCCGCCGTCCGGGACGGTCGCGGTCAGCCGGAAGCCGGGGCCGGAGGACCGGGGGCCCGCCGCCAGCGCGCCGCCGAGCAGGGCGAGGCGTTCGCGCAGGCCGGTCAGCCCCTGGCCGGTGCCCGGCTGGGGCCGCCAGCCCGGCGCCGGCCCGTCGTCCTCGACCGTGACCGCCACCGTCCCGCCCTCGTGTCGCACGGTGACGCGGGCGGCCACCGGGCCCGCGTGGCGGGCGGTGTTGGCCAGCCCCTCCCGCACGACGGCGCACACGGTGAGCTGCGCGCCCGCGGACACGGCACCGGCCTCGCCCAGGTCCAGGGCGGCACTGACCCCGCCGTCGCGGGCGGCCGACACCAGGGCGGGCAGGTCGCGCAGGGTCTCGGCCGGTCGCAGCCGGGCCGGTTCGGACTCCTCTCCCGGGGTCCGCAGCACCGTGAGCATGCGGCGCAGCTCGGCGGTGGCCTCCCGGCCGGCCCGCTCGATGTCGGCCAGAGCCCGCGCCCGCTCGGCCTCCCCGCCCGGCCCCGGGGCGGTGGTGCGCGCGGCGGCCGCGCGCACCGTGATCAGCCCGAGCCCGTGGGAGGCGAGGTCGTGCAGGTCGCGGGCGATGCGCAGCCGCTCGGCCTGGGCGGCGCGCTCGGCCGCCCACACGGTCAGCGCGTCCTCGTGGGCGCGCCGCTGCCGCCGCGAGTACAGCAGGGCCCACACGATCACCGCCGCGGCGGCCAGGGCGACGGCACCCGCCCCCGAGACCGCGAGGGCGCGCGGCTCCGCGCCGGTGGTGAGCATGACCAGGGCGAGCAGGGCCAGCAGGACGGCGGCGAGCGCCCCCGCGCGGGAGCGCAGCACGGGCCGGTCCGCGGCGTGCGCGACCGCGGCCCCCGTGACGTCACCCGGCCGGGCGGCCCGCGCTGTCGGTTCCATCCGGCCGAGTCTAGGTTTTCCGGGGCCGCCGCACATCCGACCACGGTCGGAGGGACCCGGGGCCGATCCCGCCCGGACAGGACCCGACCCCGGTCCGATGGCAGGGCCCGGCCCGGCCGCTGGAATGGCGGGCATGATCACGATCGAACAGCTCACCAAGCGCCGGGGCGGGCGCCTCGTCCTGGACGGGGTCGGCTTCGAGGCCCGCCCCGGCCGGGTGACGGCGTTCCTGGGCCCCAACGGCGCGGGCAAGTCCTCGACCCTGCGCGTCCTGCTCGGCCTCGACCGGGCCGACGGCGGCACCGCCCTGGTCGGCGGCCGCCCCTACCGGAGCCTGCGCGACCCGCTGCGCACGGTCGGCTCCATGCTCGACGGCTCCGGCGCGCACCGCTCCCGTACGGCCCGCGCCCATGTGGCGTGGGTCGCCCGCAGCAACGGCATCCCCCGCGGCCGCGTCGGTGAGGTGCTGGAACGCGTCGGCCTGGCCGACGCCGGGCGCCGGAGGGTCGGCCGGTACTCCCTGGGCATGGGGCAGCGCCTGGGCCTGGCCGCCGCGCTGCTGGGGGAGCCCGAGGCCCTGGTGCTGGACGAACCGGTCAACGGCCTGGACCCGGAGGGCATCCGCTGGATGCGCGGCCTGCTGCGCGGGCACGCGGACGCCGGGGGCACGGTGCTGCTGTCCAGCCACCTCATGGGCGAGGTCGCCGGGATCGCCGACGACCTCGTGGTGATCGCTGGCGGCCGGATCGCCGCGCGCGGGACGCTGGACGAGGTCACTGCGGGGCACCCGAGCCTGGAGGACGCCTTCTTCTCCCTCACCGGGGCCGCGGGCCCCGGCGGTGCCGGCGGCGCGGAGGAGGCCGGGCGATGAGCCCCGGGAACACCTTCGCCGCCGAGCTGCGCAAGGCCGCCACCCTGCCCGCGAGCGGCGTGGCCGCGGCCGTGGCGCTGCTGGGTTCGAGCCTGGTCACGGTGCTCAACTCCGTCTCCGCCCGGGTCGCCCTCGACGCCGGGCGCGCCGAGCCGGGGTCCCTCACCTCCCCCTTCGAACTCGGCTACGCGGCGGTGCCGCTGGGCACCGTCGGCGCGGTCGTCCTGGGCGTGACCGTGATGAGCAGCGAGTACACCGCCAACAGCGCCGACGCGGGCGGGGGCCGCCAGATCACCGCCACGCTGGCCGCCTCCCCGCACCGGCTGCGCCTGCTGCTGGCCAAGGCCCTGACCGTGGTGCTGGCCGTCGCCGCCACGGCGGCGGTGACGATCCCCGTCTGCGTCCTCATCGCCCGCCTGGTCGTCGGCGACGCCGCACCCGAGACCGTCGGCCCGCAGGAGATGCTGCACCGCTTCCTGGGGGCGGCGCTGTACTGGACTCTCACGGGGCTGATCGCCTTCGCCGTCACCGTGTTCACCCGCAGCGGGATCGTCCCGCTGGTGCTGCTCACCGTGAACAGCTCCCTGGTCTCGTTCTCGCTGCTGCTGACGAACGTGACCCCGCTGGCGCACTGGCTGCCCGACATGGCGGGCCGCCGGCTGTTCGGCGGGCTGGGGACCGTCGAGGGCGGGCTGGACACGGTGCCGGGTGCGATCGTGATGGCGGTGTGGACGGCGGGCCTGCTGGCGGTGGCCGCCGCGGTGTTCGCGCGGCGGGACGCGTGAGCCCGGCCGCGGCCGTGCGCGCCCCGGCGCGCCCGGCGGCGCGCCTGCTCCGCGCCACCGCCGCCGAACTCGCCAAGCTCGCCACTCTGCCGTCCGCCGTCGCCGCGGTCCTCGCCACGGCCGGGGCCGGCGCCGTGGTCTCCGCGGCCCTGGCGTGGTCGGCCGTCGACGCGGGGGAGTCCGTGTCCGCGGTCGCCGCGCTGGTCCGGGCGGTCCCGTACGTGCAGGCGGGCCTGGTGCTGGTCGGGGTGCTGGCCGTCGCCCACGAGTACGAGGGCGTGCAGGTCCGCACGACCCTGGCCGCGGTCCCGGACCGCGCGCTGCTGCTGGCGGCCAAGACCGCGGCGGCGCTGGTCGCGTCGGCGCTGACCGCGGCGGCGACGGTGGGCGCGGCGACGGCGTCGGCCGCCGCCGTCCGGCTCCTCCTGGAGGCGGGGCCCGTGCGGGAGGCGGCGGAGCCCTGGACCGCCCCGGGGGCGGTCGCCTACCTGGCGCTGGTCGGCCTGTTCTCCCACGCCGTCGCGCTGGCGCTGCGCCACCTGGTCCCGGCCCTGGTGGGGGTGCTGTCCCTGGTGCTGATCGCCTCGCCGCTGCTGGGCGGGCTCACCGAGCACGCGCGCTGGCTCCCGGACCGGGCGGGGGCGCTGCTCTACGATCCGGCCGACACCGTGCTCACCGCGGGGACGGGCGCGCTGGTGCTACTGGGCTGGACCGCGCTGGTCGGCTGCGCCGCCGCGGTCCGGTTCGCACGCGCCGACGCCTGAGCCGGGACGCCGGTCCGGGGCCGCGCCGCGCGGTGCCCGCGGCCGGGGGACCGGCGACAGCGGTGGCGCGGGCCGCGGCGGGCGCTGTTCCCGGATCCGTCCGTGCCGGGCCCGGCACGGACGGATCCGGTGCTCACCGCCTCCGCTCCCTCACTCCGGGTCCGCCGTCCCCTCGTCGGGCCGCAGGGCGCCGAGGATGAGCGAGAGCCCGAAGGCGAACCCCTCGTCGGGGTCGTACCGGTGCCCGGAGCCCTGCGCGGCGACGACCTCGGCCAGGTGGGGGTAGGCGCCCAGGGGCCCGGAGTCCAGGATGTCGCCCGCGACCTCGCGCATGCCCGCGTCGTCGGGGAAGGGCAGGCTCAGCTCCTGGAGGACGAACCCGTAGACGTAGCCGTCGACCACCGACAGCGCGCGCACGGCCAGGGGCACGGAGAACCCCCGGGAGCGCAGCACGCCCAGGAGGGTGTCGTGGCGGCGCAGGGTCGCGGGGCCGGGGTCGCCGCGCGAGTCCAGCAGCCCCACCGCCCAGGGGTGGCGGCGCAGCGCGGCGCGCACGGAGCGGGCGTGGTCGCGCACCGCGGGCCTCCAGTCGGCGGCGGGGGCGGGCAGGTCGATCTCGCGGAACACCGCGTCGACCATCCCGTCCAGGAGCGCCTCCCGGTTGGCCACGTGGTTGTAGAGCGACATCGCCTCGACGCCCAGCCGCTTGGCGACGGCCCGCATGGTGACCCCGGCCGCGCCCTGTTCGTCGGCCAGGGCGGTCGCCGCGGCGACCACCCGGTCGCGGTCCAGCCGGGGGCGCCGGGGGCGTCCGCGTTCGGCCATGGGTCTCCTCGGGCCTTGTGGAAACTTACGTGGTAAGTATAACGTGACTTACAGCGTAAGTAAGTGAGGGGAGCGGGAACATGAAGGTGTGCGTCATCGGTGCCTCGGGCAAACTCGGGCGGTACATGGTCCGGCACGCGCTGGACCGCGGATACGAGGTCGTCGGCGTCTGCCGCGAGCGCAGCGTCCCCAAGCTCGCGGACTTCGCCGACCGCATCACGGTCGTCCCGGGGGACACCGACGACCGCGAGGCGGTCCGGCGGGCCGTCGCCGGGTGCGGCGGGGTGCTGACCGTGCTGGCGCCCTGGGGGGTGCGGCAGTACTCGTCGGGCACGGCGCAGGCCGTGCTCGACCACGCCGAACCCGGTGCGCGGCTGGTGTTCTCGTGCGGCTGGCACGTCCCCCGCGACGACCGGGACCGCTACACCCGGCTGTTCAGGGCGACCGTCCGCGTGACCGCCTGGCTGGCCCGGCTCGTGCGCGCCGTCGAGATCGACGACCAGCTGGAGGCCGCCCGGCGGATCTACGCCAGCGGCCTGCGGTGGACCCTCGTCCGGGGGAGCGACCTGGAGGAGGGCGAGAGCCGGGGGCTCCCGGTGTGGAGCCGCCACGTGGGCGACCCGGTTCTCGCGAGCAACAGGACCCGCCGGGTGGACTTCGCGCTGTTCATGGTGGAGGCGCTCACCGACGATGCGCTGGTGGGCGAGGCCCCGGCCATCGTCGGCCGCGACACCCCCAGCGCCCTCGCCCACGCCGGGGAGGCCGGCGGGCGCGCGTAACGGCGGCCGGGCGCCGGCTCACCCGGCGGCCGAGAGCGCCGCCGCCACCGACTCCGGGGCGGCGGGCAGCAGGGGCAGCCGCACGTCCGGAGTGGGGATCTCGCCCCTGGCGTGCAGGACCCCCTTGATCACCGTGGGGTTGGGCTCCGCGAACAGCCGCAGGGAGAGCGGGGCCAGGCGGTGCCCGAGGGCGCGCGCCGCGGCGGCGTCGCCGTCCCGCCAGGCGGGCACCAGCCGGGCGAAGCCGGCGGTGTCCACCAGGGCCGCGGCCAGGATCCCGCCGTGGGCGCCCAGCGCCAGCAGCGGCGAGATGTACGGGTCGTCTCCGCCCAGCACCGAGAACCCGGCGGGCGGGTCGGCCAGCAGCTCCACGATGTCGGCGCCGATCCCGCCGGTCGCGGACTTGAGCCCGGCGACGCCGGGGATCGCGGCGAGGCCGCGCAGGGCCCCGACCGACAGGTGCTGGCCGGTGCGGTAGGGGATGTCGTAGACGACCAGGGGCACCGGGCTCAGCGCGGCCAGGCGCGAGAAGTGGGCGAGGACCCCGGCCTCCCCGGGGCGGACGAACGGGGGGACCACCGCCAGCGCGGCGGCGACCTCCGGCCGCCCGCCCAGCCGGTGCAGCGCCCCGGCCGAGTCCGCGCCCACCAGCAGCGGCGCCCCGTTCTCCCGGCAGACCCGGGCCGCCACCCCGACCACGGCCTCCTTCTCCGCGTCCGTCAGCGAGCCGGGCTCCCCCGTGGTGCCGAGCGCGACCAGGCCGGTGGCGCCGTCCGCGAGCAGCCGCCGGGCCAGCCGCTCCAGTGCGTCGGCGGCCACCCCGCCGGAGGCGGTGAACGGGGTGACCAGGGGGACGAAGAGACCGTTGAGTGTCATGACAGCCATCGTGGCGCGGAGAAAAGTGAAGCACCAGTTCCGATTGCTGAAGACATACGTAAGCTGAGCTGATGTTCGACATCCGCCGCCTGCGGCTGCTCCGCGACCTGGACCGGCTCGGCACCATCGCCGCCGTGGCCCGGGCCCACACCTGCACGCCGTCCGCCGTGTCCCAGCAGCTCGCGGCGCTCCAGCGGGAGGCCGGGGTCCCGCTGCTGGAGCGCCGGGGCCGCGGCGTCGCGCTCACCCCGGTGGGCGTCGCGCTCGCCGGGCACACCGAGGCCGTGCTCGCGGCGCTGGAGGCGGCCTCGGCGACCGTCGCGGCGGCGCGGACCGGCCTGACCGGGACCGTGCGCATCGGCGCGTTCCCGACCGCCGTGCACACCCTGCTCCCGGGGGCGCTGGTCGCGCTGGGCCGCGACCACCCGGGGCTCGACCTGTCCGTCACCGAGCTCGACCCGGCCGCGGTCCCCGAAGCGCTGCGCGAGCACCGGCTCGACGTCGCACTGCTGCACGACTACGACCTGGCCCCCGTTGAACCCGACCCGGCGCTGGACTCCGCGCCCCTGCTGGACGAGACGGTCTTCCTCGCGGTCCCGGAGGAGGACGCGGCGCGGGACGCCGCGGCGTCCGCGGACCCGGTCGCCGGGTTCGGGGACGCGGACTGGATCGTGGGGTCGCCGGGCACCCTCTGCCACACCGTCGCCGTGCGGGCCTGCCTGGCGGCGGGTTTCGCGCCGCGGATACGCCACCGCGTGGACGACTTCTCCGCCGTGCTGACGCTGGTCGCGGCGGGCCGGGGCGTGGCCCTGGTACCGCGGCTGGGTGTCGGCCGCCTCCCGGACGGGGTGCGCCTGCTGCCGCTGGCCGCGCGGCGCAGGACCCGGATCGCCCACCGGCGCGGGGCGGGCGGGCACCCCGCGGTCGCGGCCTGCGTACGGGCCGTCCGCGCCGCGACCGCCGCCCACCTGGAGGCCGGGGCGGGCGCGGGCGCCGACTGACCGGCCGGTTCCGGCGCGGTGACCGCTGACGTTCGCCGGGTTCGCGGCACGCCGGACGGGCGCCGCCGGATGCGCGCCGCCGGGTGGTCACCGGGCTCCAGCGCGTCCGCTCCCCGGGACAGGACCTGTTCGCCCACCGGGCGGGGGCGGCCGGCACGACGTGGGCGGCGACGACCTCAACGCCCACCTGCGCGAGGTCGCCGGGCGGGACCACACCGTCAAGGAGTTCCGCACCCGGCCACGCCACCGTCCCGGCCGCCGTCGGCGCGGCGGTCGCGCTCCCCGCCGCCGGGGGCCGGGTTCCGGGCCCGAGGCCCACGTGGTCCGCGAGGCGGCCCACCGCCTCGGCGACACCGGGGCGGTGGCGCGCGAGTCCTACATCGACCCCGGGGCCTTCCGGCTCTACGAGCGGGGGGGGTGACGGTCGCGGACGCGCTGCCCGACCCGGGGGGCGGGGTCCGCACGGGGGAGCCCGCCGCCCAGGGGGAGCGGAGGAGGCGGTGCCGCACATGCTCGACGAGCACGGCCGAGCCCCGCCGGGGGTCCTACCTGTCGGCGTCGGCGAGGGCCGCGCGGACGGCGTGGGGGAGCCGCTCCTCCAGGAAGCGCGCCATGTCCTCCTCCTCGCGCAGGACGCCGGTCAGCCGGACCGCGACCTCCTCCTCGCCCAGGGCGCGGGCGGCGGCGATGAGCGCCCGGTAGGACGCGATCTCGAAGTGCTCGGCCGCATAGTCGGCGAGGGCGTTCTTGACCAGGGTGTCGCCGGCGGGCTTGTTCGCCACGCCCTGGACGGTCCCCATCATCTCGGCGAAGAGGGTTTTCACCTTGGAGACCTTGCCCCCGAGGGCCTCCACACACGACCGCACCGTCTCGGCCTGGCGCCGCGTCTCCTCGATGTGGCGCTGGATCCGGGCGTGCACCTCGGGCTCGCCCTCGGCGTCCTTGAGGTGCCTCTTCAGGGTGTCCTCCAGGGAGCGCTCCATCGCGTAGGCGTCGTTGAGCCAGGCGATCAGCAGTTCTCGGCTCGTCATGGCATCTCCTCTTGTCGTGTTTTCTCCCGTCCTTCGGGGCCTGCGCCTACCCGGGGCGGTACACGGCAAACGACGCCTGGTGAGGGGGTGTGCGCGCACGGCGACGGGGGCCGGCCGGGCGGTCGCCGCGCCGCGGGGCCCGCCCGCGGCGCGGCGACCCCGGCATGTATGGGCCGGGACCGGGAGGGTAGTCGCCCGCCCATGAGACTCGGTGAGCGCATCCGCAGGATCGAACGCGACGACCGGCTGGACCCGGCGGTCGCCCGCCTGGACGGGGCGGCCGGACTCCTTCCCTCCGGGAGGGTGCGCGACCTGCTGCACGGGGTCTGGCTCGGCCATCCCGTCCACCCGATCATGGTGCACCTGCCGATCGGCACCTGGACGGCCGCGGTCCTGCTCGACCTGCTGCCCGGCGAGCACGCGCGGGAGTCGCGCCTGCTGATCGGGCTGGGCCTGCTGAGCGCCGCGCCCGCCGCGGTCGCCGGCCTGGCCGACTGGTCGCGGATGCACGAGCGGCAGCGGCGCACGGGAGTGGTCCACGCCGCCGCCAACGGCGTCGGCACCCTGCTGTTCGGGGCCTCCTGGCTGGCCCGCACCCGTGGCCGCCAGGGGTGGGGCAGGGCCCTGGCCCTGGCGGCGACGGGCGCCGTCGGCGTCGGCGGGATGCTCGGCGGCCACATCTCCTACCACCGCGCGGGCGGAGCCAACAGCGCCGACCACCTCATCGACCTGGTGCCCGGGGGCTGGAGCGACCTGGGCCCGTTGGAGGCGTTCCCGCAGGGGAGCCCGGGGCGGGCGGACGCCGGCGGCGTCCCCGTCGTGGTCGTGCGCACCGGGGAGGGGGTGTCCGCGCTGCTGGGCACGTGCCCCCACATGGGAGCGCCCCTGGCGGAGGGCGACCTGGTCGACGGGTGCGTGCGCTGCCCCTGGCACGGCAGCGAGTTCCGCGTGGACGACGGGAGCGTCGTGCGCGGTCCCGCCACCGCTCCGCCCGAGGTCCTGGAGACGTCCGTGGTGGACGGCCGGCTCATGGTCCGCGCGCCCGCGGCCCACTACTAGAGCGCACTCCGCGGATACGCCGCGGCGCCGCAGGCCCCGGGGCCGGGGCCGGCCCGTCGGCGGACCGTGGCTCCGCCCCGGCGCCGCGCCCCGCGGAGCCCCGCCGGACCCTGCCCGCGGTGGAGGCCGCGGCCACCGCGCCGTCCGGCCGCGGCGGTCCCCGGCCCGGCACCGGCACCGGCCCCCTCCGGCACCGACGAAAGTCGGCCGTGCGACCGACGAAAATCACGGGTCCGGCGACCCGGTGCCGTCGAAGGCGACGCCGCGAAGCGTCCCGTGGACGGATGTGCCGGCGCAGGTCGCGAACCTAGCATCGGAGGTGTTCCGGTGCTTGGGCGGCGGGACGGCGGCCGGGCACCGAGCGCGGTCGCGGCGGACGGAAGGGAACGGACATGGACCTGCTCACGCTCGCACAGGCGACCCCCGGGGAGACGGCGCTCGCCGCGTTCGGACTCACGGCGGTCCTGGTGGTGGCGGTGGCCGCGGCCGTGTTCGTCATCGCGGCGGTCATCAGCATCGTCGCCTCCCGGCTGGACCTGGGGATGAAGTTCGTCTGGCTGGTCTTCGTCGTCATCGCGCCCTTCATCGGGTCCATCCTCTGGTTCCTCGTGGGCCGCGGCCGGGTGCCCGCCTGACCGCCCCGACCCACGGCGAAGGCCCGGACACGCCCCTCGGGGGCGGCGTGTCCGGGCCTTCGCGCGCGGTGCGTCAGCTCCGCTCGGCGGTGCTGTCGGCCAGCTCCGGCTCGGACTCGGTCCCCTTCTCCGCCTCCTGCGCGTGCAGGTGGCGGTTCTCCAGGGAGGCGCCCTCCACGTCGATGTCGGGCAGCAGCCGGTCCAGCCAGCGGGGCAGCCACCAGGCGGCGTCGCCCGCCAGGTGCATGAGCGCCGGGACCAGCAGCATCCGCACGACGAACGCGTCGATGAGCACGCCGAAGGCGAGCGCGAAGCCGATCGAGCTGATCATCACCGAGTGCGAGAACACGAACCCGCCGAACACCGAGATCATGATGATCGCCGCGGCCGTCACCACCGAGCGCCCGGCCCGGAAGCCCTGCACCACGGCGGTGCGGGAGGGCGCGCCGTGCACGAACGCCTCGCGCATGCCCGTGCCGATGAAGAGCATGTAGTCCATCGCCAGGCCGAACAGGATGCCGGCCAGGATGGTGGGCAGGAAGTTCAGCACCGGACCGCTGTTCTCCAGCCCGATGAGGCCGCCCAGCCACCCCCACTGGTAGACGGCCACCACGCCGCCCAGCGACGCGAAGAACGACAGGATGAACCCGAGCGTGGCCACGACCGGCACGAACACCGACCGGAACACCAGCAGCAGGATCACCAGCGACATGCCCACGACCACGGTCAGGTAGGTCGGCAGCGCGTCGTTGAGGGTCTCGGAGATGTCGATGTTCCCGCTGGCCACACCGGCGACCCCCAGCACCCCGGTGCCCTTGATCGGCTCCAGTTCCCGCAGGTTGTGCACGAGCCGCTCGGTGGACTCGCTGGTGGGCCCGTCCACCGGGACCACCTGGAAGGCGGCGTAGGCGAAGTCGTCGGAGGTCGCGATCGGCGCCACGGCCGCCACGTCGTCGAAGGCGTAGATCTCCTCGGCGATCAGCGCCTGGTCCCGCTCGGCGTTCAGCTCGGCGGACTCCTCGTCGGGGCCGCCGGTGAGGCGCCCGATCACCAGCAGGGTGCCGTTGCTCCCGGCGTTGAACTCCTCCTCCACGATGGTGTGCGCCCGGTACTGGGTGGAGTCGGTGGGCTCGGAGGAGCCGTCGGGCATGCCCAGCCGCAGGTCGAGGGCGGGCAGGGCGACGACCACCAGGGCGGCCACGGCGACGGCGGCCCGCAGCAGGGCGGAGCCGTTCGACATCGGCCGCACCGCCTCCGCCGCGGTCGCCCCGCCCGCGGACGCGCGCTCGGCGAGGCGGGCGCGCTCGCGGCGCGACAGGATGCTCGCGCCGATCAGCGACAGCA
This sequence comes from Nocardiopsis flavescens, assembly GCF_900141985.1. Taxonomy (GTDB): domain Bacteria; phylum Actinomycetota; class Actinomycetes; order Streptosporangiales; family Streptosporangiaceae; genus Nocardiopsis; species Nocardiopsis flavescens. Next base: position 48,652 of record NZ_FQZK01000012.1, read on the forward strand.
GCGCCGGGACCAGGGTGACCGCGACGATGACGGCGATGGCGATGGCCACGGCACCCATGGTGCCCATGAGCCCCAGGAAGCCGATGCCGGTGAGGTTCAGGCCCAGCAGCGCGATGAGAACGGTCGTCCCGGCGAACACCACCGCGTTGCCCGCGGTCCCGTTGGCCAGGCCGATGGACTCCTGGACCTCCACGCCCTGCTTGAGCTGGCGCCGGTGGCGGTTGATGATGAACAGCGCGTAGTCGATGCCCACGGCCAGGCCCAGCATCAGGCCCAGGATCGGCGTCACGGACGCCATCTCCAGCACCCCGGACAGGGACATCGCGACCAGGGTGGCGATGCCGACGCCGACCAGCGCGGTCAGCAGCGGCAGCCCCGCGCCCACCAGGGTCCCCAGCATCACCACCAGGACGACGGCGGCCACGACCACGCCGACCACCTCGGCCGGGCCGAACAGGGTGGGCAGGCTCTGGGCCAGGTCGCTGTTGAAGTCCACGGTGGTGCCGGGGACCGGGTCGCCCTCGAAGACCGCCATCACGGCGTCGCGGGTCTCCTGGGGGACGTCCATCTGCTGGTCGGTGAACGCGATCATCACCATGGCGGTGTCGCCGTCCTCGGACACCATGCCCAGCTCGGAGGACATCTCCATCAGGGCCTCGCCCTGCTCGATCCTCTCCATGCCCGCGTCGAGCTCGGCCTGCTGGCCCTCGAACGCGCCGGCGGTCTGCTCCAGGGTCCCGTCGGCCTCGGCCGCGGCGCGGGCCGCGTCGAGCAGCTCCTGCCCGGCCTCGGCCTCCTCGCGGCCCTCTTCGAGCTCGGCGGCGCCCTCGGCGCGCTCGACCTCGGTGGCGAACGGGTCGACCGCCTCGGAGACGCCCGGCAGGTCGGCCGCCCGCTCCGCGCGGTCGACGATCGCCTCCCGCTGCTCGTCGGTGAGCTCCGAGCCGTCCTCGGTCCGGTAGACCACGGCCCCCGAGCCGCCGTCCATGCCGGAGAACTCCTGTGCCAGGAGCTGGGTCACCTCGTCGGTGGGCGTGCCGGGGATGGAGAAGCCACCCTCCAGCTCGCCGGAGAAGAGGAAGAACGCGGCGCCGGACGCCACGAGCAGTGACACCCAGATCGCGATGACGGTGCGGGCGCGGTGTGCGCTCGCCCGCCCGAGTCTGTAGAGCAGTTCAGCCATGAATGTGCCTTCGCCGAAGGTGAGGAGAGCAGGGAGGGGGCCCGGGGGGAGGAGCGCGGTGCGCTCAGGCCGTGCGGATCGAGCCGTAGCCGTCGCGGGTGACGGAGAGGATGCGCTCCAGGAGCGCGGACCAGACCCGGCGTGATTCGTCGTCCAGGGAGCCGCCGGTGATCTGCTCCCAGTGGCCGACGATGACCGCGCCGCCGCCGATGATCGCGCCGCACATGAGGTCGACCACGAGGGGGTCGGCCTGCGGGTGGCGGCGCAGCACGATGGCCGACAGCCGGGTGCCCACGTCGGTCATCGCCAGTTCGAACAGCGCCGCCCGGCTGGCCGAGGGCGTGTCGCCCCCCTGCCGGACGAAGTGTTTGAGCCGGGTGATGGGGGTGAGCAGGTCGGTGCCGCGGATGGCGTCGGCCAGTGAGTCGAAGATGTTCGCCGCGTCGTCGTCGCCGTCCGGCGCCGCGTCGAGATTGGCGCCGATGCCGTCGACGATCTCCTCCAGCATGCGGCCGAACACCTCGAGGAGGATGTCGTCCAGCGAGCGGAAGTGGTTGAACACGGTCCGCCGGGAGACGTCGGCGCGCTCGGCGAGCCGGTCGACGGTGAACCCGGTGTCCCCGCGCTCGGCCGTCAGCGCGGCGGCGGCGTCGACGATGGCCCGGCGGTGGCGGGACTTGAGGGCCTCGCGCCGGTCGGCCGGGGGTGGGTCGGGACGAACTTTCACGGTTCCACGCTAGGCACCCGGGTGCACTGAGTGCAACGACGCACTGAGTGCACCATGTCACATTCGCCGGATTCGGGCTTGACGCGAGGTGTGCGGCATACGTTCTCCCCGCTGTCGGTGCCCGCCCCTAGCCTTCCGGGAAAGGACACGGGGCGAGCGGAGGAGGCGGCATGGGAGCGAAGACGGGCCTGCTGGTGTACGCGGACGGCGACACCGCGGAACTGCTGCGGGGGGTGCCCCCGGGTATGCCCGACCGGGACCCGACGGACGCCCTGGTGCGGCGCCTGTACCCGGGGGCCGCGGTCGAACCGGCCGGGCGGGCCGTGCTGGGCGAGGGCGTGTACCCGCCGCCGGGCACCGTGTGCGCTGGGGCCTGGCCCGGGGTGGAGGTGGTCGCCGACCAGGGGTTCATGATCGACCGGCCCTCGGAGCTGCCCGCCCGCCTGCTCGCCGCGGGCGCGGGGCGGCGGCTCGTCCTGCACGCCATGCACAGCGTGGTGGACTGGCTGGCCTTCGCCGTCTGGGAGGACGGCCGCCTGGTGCGCTCCCTCAGCCTGTCCCCGGACGGGGGCGTGGAGGAGGACCTCGGCGAGCCGCTGCCGTTCGAGGCCCCCTACCTGGCCGGGGAGCGCGCCGTCGACGCCGCGCCCTGGCCCGGGGAGGAGCCGCGGCCCTACCCCCTGCCCTTCCACCCGCTGGAGCTGGGAGAGGACGCGCTGCGCGCCCTGTGCGGATTCGTCCTGGAGGGCGTCCCCGACCCGGGGGACGCGGACTCCGACGCGGTGGGCCTGCGCCGCTACCGGGTCCCCGGCGCCGGATAGGGGACGGGGCCGCCCCGCGCCCGCCGCGCCCGTGCGCGGGTCCCGGCGCCGCCCCGGTGACGGCACGGCGGACCCCGGTGGGGTGGTCCGCGCGGTCCGCCCGTCCGCCTCGCGCGTTCCTGCCCTCCTCGCGCGGCCCCGTCCGCCTCGCGCGGCCCCGTCCGCCTCGCGCGGCCCCGTCCGCCGCACGGCGCGGGCTCCCCGCGGAAGGGGGCGGTTCGGTAGCGTTGGCCCCCGGCCGCACCCCCTGGAGGGCCCATGTCCGCCTCGCCCGCGCCGGTCCGCAACTGGGCCGGGAACCTCACCTACGCCAGCCCCCGCATCCACCGGCCCGCCGACCACGGGGCCCTGGCCGCCCTGGTCCGCGACACCCCGCGCATCCGGGCGCTGGGCAGCGGCCACTCGTTCAACCGGGTCGCCGACTCCGACCACGACCTCGTGCGCCTGGACGGGCTCCCGCGGGAGGTCGCGGTCGACCGGGAGTCCTCCACCGTCACCGTCTCCGCCGGGACCCGCTACGCCGACCTCGCCGCCGAGCTGCACCGGCGGGGGCTCGCCCTGGCCAACCTGGCCTCGCTGCCGCACATCTCGGTGGCCGGGTCCTGCGCCACCGGCACCCACGGCTCCGGGAACGGGCTGCGCTGCCTGGCCGCCGCCGTCCGCGGGATCGAGCTCCTGGGGCCCGACGGGGAGGCGGTGCGGCTGGCCCGCGACACCGACCCGGACGTCCTGCCCGGCGCGGTGGTGGCGCTGGGCCTGCTCGGCGTGGTCACCCGCCTCACCCTGGAGGTGGAGCCCGCCTTCGAGGTCTCCCAGCGGGTCCGGCTCGACGTGCCGCTGGAGGAGGTCGCCGCGGACGCCGACGCCGTGTTCGGCTCCGCGTACAGCGTCAGCCTGTTCACCGACTGGAACGGGGACGCCGGCCGGGTCTGGCTCAAGCACCGCGAGGGCGACCCGGCGGGCGGGTGGTCCGGCGGGCGTCCGGCGGACACCCCGCAGCACCCGGTGCCGGGGATGCCGGCCGGGCCCGCCACCGAGCAGCTGGGCGCGCCCGGCCCGTGGTTCGAGCGGCTGCCGCACTTCCGGCCCGGGTTCACGCCGAGTGCGGGGGAGGAGTTGCAGTCGGAGTTCTACCTGCCCCGGTCCGCCGCCGCGGCGGCCTTCGCCGCCCTGCGCGGGCTGGGCGACCGCATCGCCCCGGTGCTGTACGTCTCCGAGGTGCGCACGGTCCGCGGCGACGACCTGTGGCTGAGCCCGGCGTACGGGCGCGACTCGATCGCCTTCCACTTCACCTGGCGGCGGGACCCGGAGGCGGTGGCCCCGGTGCTCGCGGCGGTCGAGGAGCGGCTGGCCCCCCTGGGGGCGCTCCCGCACTGGGGCAAGCTCGCCACGCTGCCCCCGCAGGAGGTTGCCGCCTCCTACGAGCGGGCCGCCGACTTCGCCGACCTGCTGGAGCGGTTCGACCCGCGGGGGAAGTTCCGCAACGCCTTCGCGGACCTGTACTTCCCCCGCGACTGACCCTCAGCCGTCGATGCGGACGCGTCGGGAGCCGCCGTCGGACAGGAACGCCGACAGGTCCTCCGCGCCCGCGGCCACGGCGTCCCGCTCCGCCCCGGTGAACGGGCGCAGCGGGGCGACGGACACGGTGCCGTCCGCGGCCGTCCAGGTCGCGGCGACCCGGCCGTCCACCAGCACCATCCGCGCGCCCTCGACGGAGAGGCCGCGGTGCGCGTCGTCGATGATCCGGCCGCGGTGGTGGTAGCCGAGCACGGCGTTGTCGAACGCGGGGAGGAAGCGCACGGGGGCGGGCGTGCCGGGGTCCGGGCGCGGCGCGCCGGGCAGGTCCAGCAGCTCCCGGCCGTGCGCGTCGCGGAAGGACACCAGCTCCCCGCGGACCGCGGCCACCGCCGCGGGGAGCCCGGCCAGGCCGCACCAGGACCGCAGGTCGGTGGAGGTGGCGGGGCCGTAGGCGGCGAGGTAGCGCCGGACCAGCGCGCGGCCGACCGGGTCGGTGCCGTCCGGGTCGTGCGGGGCGGGCCCGCGGCCGGTCCAGGCCTCCAGCGGGGCGTTGCGCACCCCGCCGCGGGTGCGCCACAGCCCGCGCGGCGGCGTCTGTACGACCGGGATGAGGGCGGAGACCAGCATCTCGCCCAGGGCCCGCCGGTAGGTGCCGGGCCAGCGGTCGGCGACGGCCTCCACGAGTTCGGCCATGGTGCGCGGCTCGCCGTCGGCCAGCACCGCGCGGCCCGCCGCGTCCAGCTCGTCCAGGTCGACGCCCTCCAGTTCCCGGCGGTAGGTGGCGGCGACCTTCTGGCGCAGCATGGCGCCGAACCGGGAGCGCCAGGCCAGCGCGTCCTCCGTGGCCACCAGGTGGACGGTGCGGCGCATGAGGTGGACCCGCACCACGCGGCGCCCGGTCAGCAGGTCCGACAGCTCCGACGCCTCGAACCCGCGCATCCGGGTCCACAGCCCGACGAACGGCTCCTGCGGCTCCTGCGCCTGGAGCCCGCACAGGTGGGAGACCAGGTCCAGGGCCGACCGGTCGGAGGGTGCGAGCAGGGCCTGCCGGGCGAGCGCGGCGCGGTTGAGCGCCCGGTCGTCCAGAACGGTCATGGGTGTACCTCCGTGCGTCGCTCCCGGGCCGTGCCGGGACGCCGCGTCCCCCGCGGCCGGGACACCACCCTCGCAGGGGAAGAGGTCGGGAACGGTCCTCTACTTCCCGGGGCGTGCCGGGATCTCAGGGGCGGAACAGGAACTCCCCGGCCAGGCCCACGGCCTCCAGGCGGGTGCGGCCGGGATGGTCCACGGCGACGAAGTGGCGGCCGATCGCCAGCGCGAACGCGAGCGTGCAGCGCGCCTCGACCTCGTCGGGGTCGTCGACGAAGGCGGCGAACATCGAGCGCAGGAAGTCCATCCGCGTGTTGTCGACCCGGCGCAGCCGCGCGGCGACCTCCGGGTCCCGGCGGGCCCACTCGCGGACGGCCAGGTCGATCCGGTGCACCTCCTCGGTGAAGGTCAGCAGCCCGGCGCGGCGGATCTTCTCGACGGGGCCGCCGCCCTCGGCCTCGACCCGGGCCAGGACGTCGTCGGTGCAGCGGCGCTCCCACTCGTCGAGGAGTTCGGCGAGCAGCGCGGGGCGGCCGTCGAAGTACCCGTAGAACCCGCCCTTGGTCACGCCGAGCCGCGCGGCCAGGGCCTCGACCCGGACGGCCTCCGGGCCTCCCCGGGAGAGGGCGTCGAGTCCGGCTTCGATCCAGCGGCTGCGCGGGGTCCGTGCGGTGGGCGGCACCTGGTCACCTGTTCCCGGGGGGTGTTGCGGCGGTCTTCTGTACGCTACCGTACATAAGAGATATACGGATGCGTATAGAACGGGGTGCGGCCATGGGCGCGCGAAATCCGGGCACGGTGATGCTGCGCTGGGCGAGCGTCGTCATGCTCGTCCTGGGAGTGGGGCACCTGGCCCTGCTGACGCTCTTCTCCGGGGCGGACATGGCCGCTTGGGTCGGGCGGGGGCTCTGGGCGGCCGTCCCGCTGGAGCTGGGCGGGGCCGAACCCTCGGCCGCGTACCTGCGCAACGAGGTCGCCTTCTGGGCCGGGCCCGGGAGCTTCGCCGTCCCCCTGGCCCTGCTGGGCGCCCTGGTCTGGAACCTCGCCGGGCGCGGCGTCGCGGTCCCCGCCTGGGTCGGCTGGACCCTGGCGGCGTGGTGCCTGGCCGGCGGCGTCCTGCTCGTGCCCTCCCCCTACTTCGCCGGGGTCGCCGCGGGCCTGCTCATCGTGCTGGCGGCCCGCCGTGACCGCGCCCGCGGACGGCGGGGCCCCGCTCCGGGCGCCCCGGCCGGCCCCCGGCCGCCCGGGGCGTGACCCGTCCCCGCACGGGTGTCGGTGACCTCCGGCAGGATCGTGCCATGGACGAGAACACCTTCTGGCGGCTGGTCGACGAGGGCCGGGCCGCCGCCCCCGGCCCCGATCCCGACGGGGACCACCTGGCCGGATACCTCGTCGAGAGGCTGTCCGGCGGACCGGTGGCCGACGTCGCCGGGTTCGCCGAGCGCCTCTCCGAGTTCCTGTACCGGCTGGACCGGCGCGAGTACGGCGAGGAGCTGTCCTCCGACGCGTTCCTGTACACCCGTGCAGCGGTCGTCGCGGACGGCCGCGAGGCCTACGAGGACGTGCTGGCCGACCCGGTGCTCTTCGTCCCCTACGCCGAGGAGCTGATCTGGGCCGAGTCCCTGCTCTACGTGCCGGACCGGGCCTACGCCCGCCTCACCGGCGAGGAGTGGCGGCGCGAGACCCGGTACTCCTACGAGTCCTACTCCAACCGCGAGGGGTGGGGGAGCGGGGACTGAGCCGGGCCGCGGCGGTGCGGGGGCGGGCGCGAGTCCGGGGCTCCCTATCCTGGGGGCCATGGCAGAAAACGCCGGCCGGACGCCGTTGAGCGGGGGGCTCGCCCAGCGGGTGGTCGACCTCATCGCACCGACGATCAGCCACAACGTCAACGTGATGGACGAGCACGGCACGATCATCGCCTGCCTGGACCCCGAGCGCCGGGGCACCCTGCACCGGGGGGCGCAGCGCGTCATCGCCGAGGGCCGCCCCGTCCTCATCACCTCGCCCGAGCCCGGGACCTCCGACCGGCCCGGCGCCAACGAGCCGCTGGTCGTCGCCGGCGAGCTGCGCGGGGTCGTCGGCATCACCGGCGACCCCCGGGAGGTCGCCCCGCTGGCCCGGGTGGTCGCGCTGACCGTGCAGCTGCTCATCGCGCAGGAGGACGAGCAGGACGCCGCCACCCGCCGCCACACCGAGGCCCGCGACCTCATCGCGGCCCTGGCCTCGGGCACCTCCTCCGCGGAGTCCGCGCGCGCCCGGCTGGCCGCCGCCGGGCTGGCCCCGCCCTGGTCGCTGGCGCTGTGGACGGCCCGGGAGCCCCGGCCGGACGGGTCGGCCGCCCCGCCGCCGCTGGCGGACGCCGCCGCGGCCCGGTTCAACACCGACGGCGGACACCGGTCGGCGGTGCTGCACGGCGCCCTGTGGCTGGTGGGGTCGGGGGCCGCCCCCGGGCTCCCCATGCCGGAGGACGTCCGCCACACCGCCACCGGGCCCACCGGCGACGTCGAGGAGCTGCTGGCCCGTGCCGAGGAGACGCGGGCGCTGTGCCGCTACGCCGGACTCGTCCCCTCCCTGGGCGGGACCGAGCCGTGGTCGCGCGACATCGCCGTGGCCGTCGCCCACCTGCCCCGGCGCGGCCTGGAGCAGCTGGCCCGGCGGGCGTCGGTCCTGAGCGGGGCGCAGCGGCGCACCCTGCTGGCGGTGGCGTCGACGACCTCCATGCAGGCGGCGGCCGACTCGGTGTACGTCCACCGCAACACCCTGCTCCAGCGGGTGGAGCGGATCCGCGCCGCCACCGGGGCCGACATCCGCCGCGCCGACCACCTGGCGGCGCTCCAGATGGCCCTCTACGCGAGTGAAGCCTTGTGCGTTTCGCACACAGGCTGAACAAGAAGTCACAGGAAGTCTGGGCGAGACGCCGTCGAACCGCACAGGGGTTTCTTCTTAGGCTCTCCGACATGTCCCACGCGTTGCACGTACATGACCAGGGCTTTCCCGTCCGCGTCGCCATCGTCCCGGACTCCTTCAAAGGCAGCGCCCGGGCGGTCGACGTGGCCGCGGCCATGGAACGGGGCGTCCGAGACGCCTTCGGCGCCGCGGGCGTCGAGACGGACGTCCGCACCCTCCCGTTCGCGGACGGCGGCGAGGGGACCCTCGACGCCCTCCTGGGCGCCTGGGGCACCCGGGCCCTCACCGTGGACACCACCGACGCGCTGGGCCGCCCCGCGCGGGCGCGCTACGGACTGTCGCCCGACGGCCGGACCGGGATCATCGAGGCGGCCGAGGCCAACGGCCTGCCGCTGGTCTCCGACGTCCCGCTGCGCCCGCTGACCGCCACCACCCGGGGCATCGGCCCCCTGGTGACGGCGCTGCTGGACGCCGGGGTCGAGGAGATCCTCCTGTGCATCGGCGGATCGGCCACCACCGACGGCGGCGCCGGCCTGATCTCCGCGCTCGGCGCCCGCCTGCTGGACCGGGAGGGCGCCGAACTCCCGGACGGGGGCGCGGGCCTCACCGCGCTGGACCGGCTGGACACCTCCGGACTGGACCCGCGCGCCCGGTCCGTGCGCTGGCGCATCGCCTGCGACGTCACCAACCCCCTCGTCGGCGAGCGGGGCGCCGCCGCCGTGTTCGGCCCGCAGAAGGGGGCCGGCCCCGACGACGTACGCGTCCTGGACGCCGGGCTGGACCGCCTGGCCGACGTGCTCGCGCGGGCCACCGGCGACGACGTCCGGGACCGCCCGGGCATGGGCGCGGCCGGCGGCCTGCCCGCCCCGCTCACGGCGCTGCTGGGCGCCGAGGCCGTCCCCGGCTCCCGCATGGTCGCCGAGGTCCTGGACGCCGAGCGCCTCATGGCCGACGCCGACCTGGTCCTCACCGGGGAGGGCCGGTTCGACGGCCAGTCCCTGGGCGGCAAGGTCGTCGACGCGGTCCGCCGCCTGGCCCCGGCGGGATGCCCCGTCGTGGTCATCGCCGGAGACGTCCGCGTCACCCCGGCCGAACTCCGGGAGTCCGGCGTCACCGCCGCCTTCTCCACCGCCCGGGGCCCCCGCACCCTGGAGCGGATGAGCGAGGAGGTCCTCGCCGACATCGAGTGGGCGACGGCCAACTGCTGCCGCCTCCTCGCCCACCACCTCGCATCCCCGCACGTCTAAGGAACACCGACCGTGACCTCGTTGCTCATCCTCCTCGCCCTGGTGGCGGCCATCGTGCTCGTCACCGCGCGCTGGAAGGTCAGCCCCTTCCTCGCCCTCATGGGCGCCGCCATCATCGGCGCCTTCGCCTACCGGATCCCGCTGGGCGAGGTCGTCACCACCGTGACGACCGCCTTCGGGAACACCCTGGGCAACATCGGCCTCGTGATCCTGTTCGGCACCATGATCGGCGTGATCCTGGAGCGCTCGGGCGCCGCGATCGCCATGGCCGAGGCGCTGATCAAGGTGCTCGGCACCCGCTTCCCGAACCTGACGATGTCCCTCATCGGCTACATCGTCTCCATCCCGGTGTTCTGCGACTCCGGGTACGTCATCCTCAACTCGCTGCGCAAGGCCGTCACCCTGCGCACCGGCGTGTCCGCCCTGGCCACCTCCATCGCGCTGATGACCGGCCTGTACGCCACGCACACGCTGGTCCCGCCGACGCCCGGCCCGCTGGCCGCCGCCGAGAACCTCGGCGTCACCGACGACCTCGGCATGCTGATCGCCCTCGGCCTGCCGGTGGCCGCGGTCGCCGCGATCGCCGGCCTGGTCTACGCCAGCCTGTTCTCCCGCAAGGAGTTCACCCCGCTGCCGGCCGAGTCCGACGACGACCTCGCCGAGCAGTCCTACGAGGAGCTGCGCGCGAGCTACGGCCGCCTGCCCAACCCCTTCCTGGCGTTCTTCCCGATCCTGCTGCCGCTGGTGCTCATCTGCGCCTCCTCGATCGTCAAGCTCCCGGGCCGCCCGATCGGCGAGGGCGCCGTCTTCGACGCGGTCTCGTTCGTCGGCACCCCGGTCATCGCCCTGATCTTCGGCCTGGCCGCCGCCGCCCTGCTGCTGCGCGGGCACGGCAAGCTGGAGCGCTTCAACGACCAGATCGGCGAGTCGGTGCGCGTCGCCGGCCCGATCCTGCTCATTACCGGCGCGGGCGCCGCCTTCGGCGCGGTGCTGGCGGCCTCGCCGCTCACCGGCTTCCTGTCGGACAACCTCAGCGGCCTGGGCCTGGGCCTGGCGGTGCCGTTCATCATCGCCGCCGCGCTCAAGACCGCGCAGGGCTCGTCCACGGTGGCCATGGTCAGCACCTCGGCGATGCTCGCCCCGATGCTGCCCGCCCTGGGCCTGGACTCCCCGGAGGGCATGCTGCTGAGCGTGCTCGCGGTGGGCGCGGGCGCGATGGTCGTCTCGCACGCCAACGACTCCTACTTCTGGGTCGTGTCCCAGCTGAGCCGGATCCCGGTGGCGACCGCCTACCGGACCCTCAGCGTGGCGACCGCCGTCGAGGGAACCGCGGCCTTCGCCGCGATCGGCACGATCGGGTTCTTCCTGCTCTGACCCGGACCTGTCCCGCGCACCCGGGCCCCGCACCGCCGCACGGCGGTGCGGGGCCCGCGTCACCGGGGCCGGCGGCCCGGTGCCGCGCCCACCGCGTTCGCCGCCACCACCGCGGCGATCGCCGCCCAGTCCGGCCAGGCCAGGTGCTGGCCCAGGACCACCAGCCCCGCCAGCGCGGCCATCACCGGGTGCACGCTCATGAACAGGCCGAAGAACCGGGCGGGCACCCGCCGCAGCGCGTAGAGGTCGCCCAGGAACGGCACGGTGGAGGACAGCAGCCCGGCCGCCACCGCGCACCCCAGGGCCGCCCACGTCGGCGGCTGGTGCCACAGCGCCCAGGCGCCGACCGGCAGGAACGCCAGCGCGGACACCCCCGCCGCCGCGGCCGAGCCCCCGATCCCCGGCACCCGGCGCCCGACCGTCCGGTTGAGCAGGATGTACGCCGCCCAGCAGGCCGCCGCCACCAGGGCCAGCGCGATCCCCAGCCGGTCGCCGGCGGGCTGGGGGCGCAGGAGCACCGCCACCGCGCCCCCGGCGGCCAGCGCGCACCCCAGGTCCGTCCACCGGCGCGAGGAGGCCAGGGCCACCGCCAGCGGCCCCAGGAACTCCAGGGTCACCGCCAGGCCCAGGCCGATCCGCTCCACCGCCGAGTACAGGGCCAGGTTCATACAGCCGAAGACCAGGCCCATCGCGGCGACCGGCCACCACTGCCCCCGGGTCAGCGCCCGCAGCCGGGGCCGCGCCACCGCCAGCAGCACCGCGGCCGCCACCCACTGCCGCACCGCCACCACCCCGGCCGGGCCGACCACCGGGAAGGCCAGCGCCCCGAGCGAGGCGCCCACCTGGTTCGACACGCCCGCGCCCAGCATCACCGCCGTGCCGGCCAGGCGCCCGCGGGCGTCCCGGCCGCCCCGTCCCGCGCCCGCCGGGCGCACCTCCGCCGATGTCTCCATGCCCGGATCATGCGGTCCGCCGGCACATGCGCAAAATGCATGCGATGCCCCCCGCATACGCTGGGCGCATGGATGTGGAGCTGCGCCACCTGCGCTGCCTGGTCGCGATCTCCGACACGGGGACCTTCACCGACGCCGCCCTGAGCCTGGGCGTCTCCCAGGCCGCGGTGTCCCGGGGCCTGGCCGCCCTGGAACACGCCCTGGGCACGCGGCTGCTGTACCGCACCAGCCGTGAGGTGACCCCCACCGCCGCGGGCAGGCGGGTCCTGGCCCGCGCCCGGGCCGTCCTGGCCGAGGTCGACGACCTGGTCCGGGAGGCCGCCGAGGGCCACCGCCGCCTGCGCCTGGGCCACGCGTGGTCGGCGGTGGGCCGCCACACCCGCCGCTTCCAGCGGCTGTGGGCCGAGCGCCACCCCGACGTGGAGCTGCACCTGGTCCGCACCAACACTCCCACCGCCGGGCTGGCCGAGGGCGCCTGCGACCTGGCCGTGGTGCGCGCGTCCGCGGAGGGGCGCGGGTTCGACGGCGCGGTCGTGGGGCACGAGCGCCGCGTCTGCGCCCTGGCCTCGGACGACCCCTGGGCCCGGCGGCGCTCGGTGCGCCTGGCCGAGGTCGCCGACCGGCGGGTCCTCGTCGACCGCCGCACGGGCACCACCACCGCGGACCTGTGGCCCGCGGACCGGCGCCCCGCCCTGGAGTACACCCAGGACATCGACGACTGGCTGGCCGAGATCGCCACCGGCCGCTGCGTCGGCATCACCGCCGAGGGCACGGTGGCCCAGTACCGCCGCGACGGCGTCGTCTTCCGGCCGGTGCGCGACGCCCCGAGCATCCCGGTCCGGGCCCTCTGGCGGCGGTCCGACCCGCACCCGGCGGCCCTGGCCGCCGTCGCCCTGCTCTCGGAGGTGTACGGGCAGGCCCCGCCCCGGCGGTCCGTCGCCGGACCGGGGCCGCGGCCTACGGCATCGGGGTGACCTCTCCCAGTTCGGACAGGGCGGCGGCCACGTCGGTCCCCGAGCCGTTCAGGGAGGCGTCGAGGAACACCAGGCAGGCGGCCTCGGTGATCCGCGCCGTCTCCTCCCGGCCCAGCGACCCCACCAGCGACGGGAACGGCGGCAGCAGGAACGGGGAGTCGCTGAACCCCAGGTGCGCGGTCCCCGGGACGGTGACGGCGAAGCCCGGTTCGGAGGAGGCCGCGAACGCCGCGTCCAGCGCCAGCGCGTAGCGGGTGTCCCCCTCCGTGCTGCCGGTCCCGGCGTCGGCCACCAGGGCCAGCACCGGCTGCGGCAGGAGCGCGTCCTCGGGCAGGCGCGGCAGGCCGTCCAGGTCGACGACCGCGTGGTAGCGCGGGTCGCCCACCGCCGCCAGCAGTGCGGCCGCACCGCCCAGGGAGTGCCCGGCCACGGCCACCCGGTCCGGGTCCGCCAGCCCGGCCAGCGGTCCGCGGTCCTCCTCCAGCAGCCGGACCAGCGCCAGGTCCAGGTCCGCGGCGCGGATGTCCGCCCACTCCCGGGCCAGCAGGTCGTCCTCGACCGGGTCGCCGGTGGCCTCCAGCGCCCCGTGCACCTCGGTCCCGTCGTCGAGGACCACGACCGCGGAGTCGTAGGGGTGGTCCAGCGCCGCCACCACGTAGCCGTGGGAGGCTAGGCCCTCGGCCCACACGGTGTTCTGGGTGCGGACCCCGCCCAGACCGGGCGAGAAGAGCACCACCGGGTGCGGGCCCGGGGCGGGCCGGGCGTCGGGGACCGCGCGGGCGCCGGCCGCCGCCGCGTCGGTCAGCACGATCTCGGGGACCCCGAACCCGGCGGCCAGGCCGCGGGCGACGGCGTCCGCCTCGGCGGGGTCGCGCCCCAGGTAGAGCGCGGGCTCCCCGGCGGTGTCCGGGGCCGCCGGGTACCAGACCCGGGCGACGACCACGCGGTGGTCCGACGGGTCCTCGGTCCAGGTCTCCTCCCGGTCGGGGTCCTCCCACTGCACGGTGACCGCGCCGACGGGGTGCGGTCCGGAGGGCTCGGGGAAGACCGGGACGGGGATCGCCCACGCGCCCAGGCCGCCCAGGCCCGCCGTGCCCAGGCAGGCGAGCAGGGTGAGCGTGAACCCGGTGGCGCGCAGGCCCCGCCGCCGGTCCGGGCGCGGCGTCCGCAGGCGCAGGGCCCCCAGGGCCAGGGCGATGAGCGCGCCCCCGGCGAGGGGGAGCCACTGCCAGCGGGGGTCGGTCAGCGCCCCGGAGGCGGCGCAGCCGACCACGACGAACATCGCCGAGACCACGGCGGGGCGCCCGACCCGGACCGGGAGGCACAGGGTGAGTAGCAGGAAGCCGATCGCGCCCAGGAGAAGGGCCTCCGACCAGGTCATGGACGTCCTTCCGGGGGGGAGCGGGAGGCGCCGCCGCGGCGCGTCCGCGAAGACACTACGGTGCGGCGCGGGGCCGCGCATCGTCCGGGAGGAGGCAATCGGGGGGATTTCCCGCGCGGGGGCGCGGCGGGAGGGCGCGGCCCCCGGAGGTCGCGGGTCCGGGGGCGGCGCGGTGCAGCGGGTGACGGGGTGTCCGGGCGGGGGTCAGCAGGCGTAGGTCCTGCCGTCCGCCGCCCTCCCCCAGTTGCAGGTGCTGATGGAACCCGAGGACGTGTTGTCGTCCCGGGACTTCGGCTTCTTGAGCCGGAGGTCGGGGTTCCTCGTGGTGCCGTCGTTGGGCAGCACGTGGCGGGCGTAGCCCCGGTACACGTGGTGGTTCCCCGAGGAGTCCCGGTGGTTGCGCCCGCTGCCGGTGTGCACGTACACACGGGCGCCGGCCGGGAGCCGGTAGGACGGCAGGGGCCGCCCGTAGGTGTTGGTGGTGATGTCGGGGACGTACCCGGCGAGGTCCACCGTCTTCTTCGTGACGTTCCTGACGATGAAGTACTCACCGTTGAGGTTCGTCTGCCGGTTGTTCTTGATGTCCGCACCGGAGGCGTTGGGCCGTACGTGCGTGATCATCAGCGCGCCGGTCGTGGAGGCGGCCTGCGCGGGGGAGGGCACGGCGGCGAGGGTCGCCAGGGCCGCCGCTGCGACGAGTGCGGCACGCAACCTTTTCTGCGCCACATGGGCTCCTTGTCATGAAGGACGTGAGTCCGGTGTCCGAAATTGGAGGAAGAACACACCCACTGCTGAGGAGACTGTACTGACGGCGGTCGATCCGGGTGGCATTTTCCCGTTCTTTTCCAGATATGCGTCCGCGAGGTTTCTTTCCTTCGTCAGAGAAATTACGGTCATCACCTTCGCAGTCTGAGGGAAAAGGGGGTTTTTGCAGTCGTATTTCCCTTTGGTGGACCCGCGCCGCACGCCGGTCCGCGCCGGTTCCCCGGGCCCCGGACACCCCGGGAGTACCTCGGGGAGCGCCGTTCCTGGCACAGTTGCGGTGACACCCCCGTCATCGCCCGTGTCCGCCCCAGGCGGCCCTGGGCCGGTGGCCGGCGGGCGCGGCCCCGGACGGGGCCGCGGCGAGGACGGGCAGGCATGGGAGAGGAGCACGACAGGTGACCGAGGATCGGCGGGAGGAGGAGCGGATGGGGCTGCGCGAGCGCAAGAAGATGGCCACCAGGCGCGCCCTCCGGGAGGCCGCGGTGCGACTCGCGCTCGAACACGGCCTGGAGAACGTCACCGTCGAGGACGTCGCCGCCGACGTCGGGGTCTCCACCCGCACCTTCTTCAACTACTTCGGGACGAAGGAGGAGGCCCTCCTGGGCGAACTGCCCGGCACCCTCGACGAGGAGGCCACCCGGGAGTTCGCCGCGGGCGGTCCCACCGGGGACTTCACCGACGACCTCATCGGCCTGCTCATCGCCTTCCTCCTCGACACCGAGGACCTGCCCCGCCAGCGCGAGGAGATGCGGCTGCGCAAGCTCCTGATGGACCGGGAGCCCCAGCTCGTCCCCGGTGTCCTGGCCCGGTTCCACGACATGGAGCAGGTGGTGGCGCGCGCCATCGCCGAGCGCACGGGCGAGCCGCCCGAGTCCGACCGCCCCCAGCTGGCCGCCGTGACGGCGATGGCCGTCATGCGGCACACCATGCGCCAGCTGCGCTACTCCGAGGGCGAGGACGCCGCCCGCATCCGGGCGCGCGTCCGCACCGCGTTCCGGGTCCTGGGCGAGGTGTACGCCCCCCGCTGAGCGGCCCGGACCGTTCCGCCGGCCGCCGAACGTCGTACCCGGCGCGTAGTGTGCGGTACGACTCGCCGGACGGTGGGAACGCCGCGTCGGGCGCGTGCGTCGGATCTGTGCGCGCCCCGCCGGGGTGCGACCCGGGGCCCCGTCAGGGGTGTCGGGGGGATGTCAGGGACGCTCCAGGGCTCTCCCCGATGGGAAAGACCGCCGCCGACGGGCAGGCTGAGGATATGAACGACAGACTCCAGGGCAAGCGCTTCCGGCGCAGCAACGACAACCGCTTCCTGGCCGGCGTGTGCGGCGGTATCGCCGACTACTTCGGCATCGACGCCAACATCGTCCGCCTCGTGTTCGTGGTCCTCACCGTGCTCGGCTTCAGCGGCGTCTTCGTGTACGTCCTCGCGCTGCTGATCATGCCGGCCGAGGGGGAGCGGCACTCGCTGCTCGAACAGATCATCCGCAACTTCCAGGGAAAGCCGGGGCAGAACTGATGTGGACCCTCAGAGCACATCCGGGATGGGAACGACGCGAACTCCGCTCGCAGCGCCCCGACCACGAGGCCGAGGAGGAGCGCGAGACCTCCGGCGAGCGCTGCACCGACTCCGCGGGCCGTCGGCCCCGCCCCTAGGGAACCTCCCGGGGCGGGGTGCGCCGGGCCCGCGTCCGGCGCGGGGGACCGGCGGGGGGCACCCGGTCAGGACGCGGAGTCGCTCTCCTGCATCCTGCGCGTGACCTCGTCGCTCATCCGCGACCACGGCACCGCCAGCAGCAGCGCGAATACGATGCCCAGCACGCCCGCGCCCACCACGACCGGGCCGGTGCCGAAGAACTCGGCGAAGAAGCCGCCGGCGAGGATGCCCAGCCCCTGGGCCACCTGAAGCCCCGCCGCGACCAGGCCGAACGCCAGCGCCCGGCCCTCGCCCGGAACGCACAGCACGAAGGCCGCGTTGGCCACGAACTGGTAGGAGCCGGTGGCACCGGTCACCGCCAGCGCGACCACCATGAGCCACAGCGGCGGGTCGAACACCCAGGCCAGCAGCGGGACCGACGCCAGCACGGCCAGCGGCCCCAGCAGCCGGAGCCGGGTCTCCGGCGGTATCAGGCGGGTCAGCACCAGGCCGCCGACCAGGGCGCCGATGGACGTCCCCGCCATGACCACGCCGGCCGCCGTCTCGCCGCCGCCGGCCTCGGCCGCCAGCGGGGTCGCCAGCCCGTACGGGACCATGTAGAGCCCGGCCAGCCAGGCCATCAGGGCGAGCGTGCGCAGCCGGGGGTCGCCGAAGACCAGCCGGGCCCCGCCCGCGGTCATCGCGAAGAACCCGCCGCCCTCCTCCTTCTTCCTCCGCTCCGGGGCGGGCCGCGCCCGGACCCCGAACCGCACGATGAGCGCGGTCACCAGGCACAGCGCCCCGTTGGCCATCACGGTGGCGTGCGGCCCGAACAGGCCCGAGGTGAAGCCGCCCGCCATGAACCCCACCAGCATCCCGACCTGCGAGGTCAGCTGGATGATGGCGGTGCTGGCGACGTAGCGCTCCCCCTGCACGATCTCGGTCATCATCGCGGCCCGGGCCGCGGCGAAGGGGATCGCGGGCAGCACCGAGCAGAACAGCAGCGTCCAGACCGCCCACAGGGGCAGGCCGGGGATGCCGACGGAGGCGACGAGGCCGGCGCGCAGGAGGTCGCAGACCACCATCACCCGGCGGCGGGGGAACAGGTCGGCCAGCCCGGACAGCAGCGGGCCGGCGATCAGCGGGGGCAGGAAGCCGAGCGCGATGGTGAAACCCGCGGCCATGGGGGAGCCGGTGATCTGGTAGACCAGGATGCTCGCCGCGATGTTCAGCAGGTTGGTGCCGATGGTGGACAGGATGTGGGCCGACCAGACGGCGCGGAACTCGCCGATCGCCATGACCTCGCGGTAGCTGCTGCGCCACGCGTCCTTCCGCGGAGTGGACGAGGACTTGTGGCCCTCGTCGTCAGGCGTCCCGTCGAGGCGCGGATTGGCCATCCGGCACTCCCTTACTGTTACAGGGTTGAAATCACGCTGTGTCGTGTCCCAATGACCAACCGTCCCGGAACGTGCGCTTCCTCGCAAGGCATTGCGGGGAATTCGTGTCTGATTCGTTGCTGGGGGTAATGGTGTTTCGGGTGGCGTGATCTTGTTCCCGGCCGCACGGGTAGCGCTTTCCGCGGCCCGGCTTTCAATAACGCGCGGAGAGGGCGCGCCGGGCCCGGGGGCGGCCCGCGCGCTCCGCCGGGGGCGGCGCCCCCGCGGAACCGGCGGCGGGCGGCGCCCCGGCCGGGGTCAGCCCCAGCCGAGTTCGTGCAGGCGTGCGTCGTCGATACCGAAATGGTGGGCGATCTCGTGGACCACCGTGATCAGGACTTCCTCGACGACGTCCTCGCGGGTCTCGCAGATGGCGCAGATATCGGCCCGGTAGATGAAGATCTGGTCCGGCAGCACGCCGAAGTAGGAATCACCCCGCTCCGTCAGCGGAATGCCCTCGTAGAGGCCGAGCAGCCCGTCCGGGGACTCGTCCTGGACGGTGATCACCACGTTGTCGATGAGGCCCGCCAGCTCCGGCGGGATCTCGTCCAGCGCGTCGGCGACCAGTTCCTCGAACTCCCTGCGCGTCAGTTCCACCACAACCGCCATTGTGCCGTCCGGGAACGGGCGCGCCGACCCCGGTCCGGGGGGAAGGGGATAGCGACATAACACACTGGACGGGAGGAAACATTGGGAACGGTCCCCGTCACCGGCATGATGGGGGGGTGTTGTCTTGGGAAGCGATCCGCACGTACGACCTCCGCGGGGCCCTCCGCCGGTTCCGCGAGAGCCTGGTCCGGATACGCGCCGGCAGAGCCTGGCGCTGGGCCTGCGTCGTCGTCGCGGGTCTGGTCGGGGGATGGCTCGGCCTGGCGCTGGCCGGGCAGGTGGTCACCCCCATCGGCCCCGCCGACGTGACGCTGAGCCTCAGCCCCCAGTGGCGCGGCGAGACCGTCGTCAACGTGGCGCCCCTGGGACAGCTCGCCTTCGAGACCCACAGCGCGCCGCTGCGGCTGGAGGCGACGATCTCCGACATCCGGCTCTCGGCCGCCCAGGAGATGTTCGCCGACCCCGACGCCATCAACCGGATGGCCGCCGGGATCGGCTCCGACCTGCGCGAGGGCGTCATCGCCCTGGTCGTGCGGTCGGTGCTCGCCGCCGCCGTCGGCGCCGCCCTCATGGGCCTGCTGCTGTTCCGCAGCGTGTGGCGGGCCCTGGCCGGGTCCGGGGTCTGCCTCGCCGTCCTGGCCGGGTCCGGAGCCGCCGCCGGCATGACCTTCAACCCGAGCGCCATCGCCGAGCCCCGCTACACCGGGCTCATCGCGGGTGCCCCCCAGGTGGTCGGCAGCGCCGAGGAGGTGGTGGGCCGGTTCAACGAGTACCAGGAGCAGCTCGCCGGGCTGGTCGGCAACGTCGCGATGATCTACGAGGCGACCTCGGGCCTGCCGGTGTACGAGGAGGACGAGTCCGTCATCCGCGTGCTGCACGTGTCCGACATCCAGCTCAACCCGGCGTCCTGGAGCATCATCCGTACCCTGCTGGAGCAGTACGCCGTCGACGTCGTCGTGGACTCGGGCGACCTCACCGACCGCGGCAGCGCCGCCGAGGACGTCTTCGCCGACGAGATCTCCAAGCTCGACGTCCCCTACGTGTGGGTGCGCGGGCAGCACGACTCCATGGGCACCCAGCGCGCGGTGGAGGCCCAGGCCAACGCGGTGGTGCTGGACGGGGAGGTCCGCGAGGTGGGCGGACTCACCCTGTACGGCGCGGGGGACCCCCGGTACACGCCCGACGCCACCCGGCTCAACCCGACCGCCGAGGGGGTCGCCGCGCTCGGCGAGGAGCAGGCCGCGGAGGTGATCGGGGGCCGGGAGGAGGTCGACCTCGCCCTCCTGCACACGGAGACGCAGGCGGCGGCGTTCGACGGCGTCGTCCCCCTGGTCCTCACCGGCGGCGACCACCTGCGCTCCACGCGGCTCACCGACCTGGGCACCCGGTTCCTGGGCCAGGGCTCCACCGGCGGCGCGGGGCTGCGTGGCCTTGATCACGGCCGGGGCCGGCCCACCCCCTACCAGGCCTCGGTCCTGTACTTCGACGCCGAGACCGGCCGCCTCCAGGCCCGCGACGACATCGACCTGGGCGGTCTGGGCCTGACGTCCGCGCAGGTCGAACGCCACATCGAGGCCGACCCCGACCGCCCGGTGGGCGAGCCCGGACCGGCCGGTGACGAGGAGTCCGAGGACGACGGCGCCGACCGCTGAACCGGCCGTGCCCGCGGTATCACCGCAGGTCCGGGCGCTTTCCCCGGGATGGTCAAATCGCTTTGGTGTTGGTGGGAATCTCCCCTATGCTGGACGTGTCACACGGGCCCCCATCGTCTAGCGGCCTAGGACGCCGCCCTTTCAAGGCGGTAGCGCGGGTTCGAATCCCGTTGGGGGTACGAGGCGGTTCGACCACTGTCGGATGTCTGGCAGAATGGAACCGCGGACGCGGACCGGGGAGACCCGGAAGGCGCCCGGAGCAAGGTCCTGTGGAGCAGTTAGGAGTGCTCGCCACCCTGTCAAGGTGGAGGCCGCGGGTTCAAATCCCGTCAGGACCGCACTCGCCGAAACGGCGGTACGGCTAGGTAGCTCAGTTGGTACGAGCGTCCGCCTGAAAAGCGGAAGGTCGGCGGTTCGACCCCGCCCCTAGCCACTCACACTGAGCAGCACGAACGCCCGGAAGCCGACAGGCTCCGGGCGTTTTTCGTGCACCAACGACAGCGGCCGGTTCATCCGAGCGCTTCCGATGCTGCCCGCGGCCCGCCCTCCGGCGCCGTGTGCGTGTGGATCCCACGGCCAACGCCGTGCCCCGCCGGGTGGGACACGAGCGTTTTCGAGACGCCCGCGTTGAGCAGTGTGGACACGCGGGTGTGCGTCCGCCCCCGGAGCCCGTAGGTGTGCTCGGCGGGCGGAGAGGCCGCCTCGGCGTCTCTCAGGGCCTGTTCCCGTGGCCGCGCGCGCGGCGGGTGAGGGCGGCCGACGTGCCCCGCGTGCCCGGCGTGTGCCGGGGCGCGGAAGCGGACGGTCCCGGGTACTTGGTGAAACCATCACCGGGGTCTTGCCGGGCTCCTGCGCCGCCCGGGGTACGGGGGGAGAGTGCCCAGGGGGAGGACGGTGATCGGCGGATGGCCACGGGTGAGGTGTACGAGCGCGTCGCGGAGGAGCTGCGGCGGCGGATCCGGGACGGGGAACTGGCGCCGGGGGACCCGCTGCCCGCGCAGACCGGGGCGGGCGGCGGTCGCGACGGGGATCCGTCCGCGGTCCGGCGGGCCCTCGGCCTCCTGCGGGCCGAGGGGCTGGTCGAGGACGGGCCCGGCGGGCGCGGGGACGTCGTGCGGGCGCCCCGGCGACCGGTCCGCCGTTCCGACGACCGGCACCAGTGGGAGAAGGACCGGGTCCGGGCGGGACTGGACGAGCGGCTGTCCACCGGCGCCACCGAGCGCGAGACGGGCCTGGAGGTCGACGACCTCGTGTTCAGCGCCGCCTACCGGCGTGTGCGGGCCGACGCCGTGCTCGCGCGCGCCCTCGGCGTCCCCGAGGGGGCCGAACTGGTGGAGCGCCTCTACCGGACCCGCCACCGGGACGAGCGGGACCCGTTCAGCCTGGTGCGCTCCTACCTGGTGGCGGAACTCGTCGAGGGCAACCCCGACCTGTTCGACGAGGCGAAGGAGCCCTGGCCCGGCGGCACGCAGAGCCAGCTGCACACGGTGGGCATCGAACTGGACCGCGTCGAGGAGCGGGTCACGGCCCGCCCGCCGACCGCGGAGGAGGCGGACGAACTCGGGCTGGGCCCGGGCGCCGCGGTCATGGTGGTGCACAAGGCCTCGATCGACCTCCGTGGGCGCGTCGCCGACTGGTCCGAGATCATCCTTCCCGGGGACCGCGCCGAAGCGGTCTTCACGACCCCGTTGGAGCGCTGGTAGCCGATGCCCCTGATCACCGTCGTCACCGCCGTCCACGCCCCCGGGGCGCGGTACCTGCCCGAGGCGCACCGGTCCCTCGCGGAGCAGGTGCTGCCCGACGGCTGGGACTGGCAGTGGGTCGTCCAGGAGGACGGGGAGACCGACGGGGTCCGGCCGCACCTGCCCGAGGACGGGCGCTTGAGCTTCGGGCAGGGGCGCGCCGGGCGGGCCGGGATGGCACGGACCCTGGGGCTCTCCCGGGCGCGGGGCGAGCTGGTCAAGGTCCTGGACGCGGACGACCTGCTGACCCCGGGGGCCCTCGCACGCGACATCGCGGCCCTCACCGGGGACGGGACGGTCGGGTGGAGCACCTCGCGGGCCCTCGACCTCCTGCCGGACGGCACGACCGTCGGCTTCGACGGAGACCCCGGGGAGGGGCCGATCGAACGCGGCACCGTGCTGGAACACTGGAGCGCGCACGGCTTCCTCGCGCAGGTCCACCCGGCCACCCTGTGCGTGCGCCGGGACCTGCTTTTGGCCCTCGGCGGGTGGATGGCGCTGCCGGCCTCCGAGGACACGGGACTCCTCCTGGCCCTGGACGCGGTCAGCCGCGGCTGGTTCACCGCCCGTCCCGGGCTGCTCTACCGCAAGTGGCCCGGCCAGGTGACGGCCGCGGCCGCCCATGGGGACGGCGTCGAGCGCGCCGCGCGGATGGGCGTGGTCCGCGACCGGGCACGGGCGCTCGCCGCGACCGGGTGGACGTACCGCGGGGACGCCGCCGGGTAGGCCGGTACGCGCCGCCGGACGCGGGGTGCGCGGGGAGGGCGCGAATCGGACCGGCCGTGCGGGGCACCGACGCACCGCGGACCGCCGGTCCGGCCCCGGTGCACCCCGCACGGGCCCCGCCCCGCCGTGGCGGGGCCTCCCGTGTTCCCGGGGCGGGAACCGGACGGTGCGCCCGGGAGTCTCTTCCTTCGAGCCGCCTGCGGAAGGAGACCGGGATGGGTGAGAGGTCGGCCTACGACGAGATCGACGGGCTGCGGGAGCGGCTGCGCAGGCTGGAGGTGCGGGTCTTCGAGGAGCGGGCGCGGGCCGACCGGGGCCGGACGGCGTCCCTGGGGCTGGTGGCCGCGGCGACCGTGCTGTTCCTGGCCCCGGCACTGCCGTGGCTGCGGCGGTTCACCGAGACCCGCGGGTTCCGGTTCACGAACGGCGGCGAGGCCGCCATCGGCGAGCCCCGGGCCTTCGCCACGGGCTGGGAGCTGTGGTGGCAGGCCCTCGTCGAGGGGCGCTGGGGTCTGGTACTGGGATTCCTGGCCCTGGCGGTCGCGGCGGGCCTGGCCGTGTGGGCGGCGGTCGCGCTGCGTGGTCCCGCGCTGCTCGCCGCGCAGGTGGCCGCGGTCCCGGGGCCGCTGCTGTTCCTCCTCTCCTGGCCGCAGGCACTGGAGGAGGCCCCGGTCTCCGCCGGTCCCGGGGTCTTCACGGCGGTCGCCGCCTGTGTGCTGGTCCTGGCCGCGGCGCAGTACGGCAAGGGGGACGGTTAGCGGCCCGGCGCTGGCGCCGTCGGCGGGGGGCGAGGGCCCGAAGCATCGGGGGGAGTCCACCGGGGTGTGCTTTCGCACCGTTGGACCCGTCACGGGGCCTGAGGCGTCGGGGGAGTCCCCCGAACGCGCTTTCGCACCGCAGGTCACGCGGTGAGAGCTCGGAGCCCCGGGGAGCCCGCCGGCGTTTCCCGGGCGGGCCGGTGCGATCCCGTTGCCCGGACCGGGGCCGCTGCGGCAGGCTGGTCGCCATGGACGGGGACGGCGCGGACCGGGGACTGAACCCCGACGGGACCATCGCACGCGAGGGCTCGCTCCACCGGGTGGACCCGGTGTTCGCACCGGTGGTCGCCGCGGCCCGGGAGCGGGTCTCCGCGCTCTTCGGGGACGCCCTGCACGGCGCCTACCTGTACGGCAGCGTCCCCCGGGGCGCGGCCCGGCCGGGCCGCTCCGACCTGGATCTGATGGTGGTGCTGCGCGAGCCGGCCACCGACGCCGGGCGGGAGGCGGTCCGGCGTCTGGAGACCGCCCTGGACGGCGCCTTCGGACAGGTCGACGGGGTGGGGGTCCTGGTGGAGGACGCCGCGGCGATCCTCGCCGACCCCCACGACGGCGGGTTCTTCACCGCCTGCCTGTGCACCCCGCTGCTGGGCTCCGACCTCGCCGACCGGCTCCCCGCCTACCGCCCCACCTCCCTGCTGGCCCGGGAGACCAACGGCGACCTGTACCTGTTCCCCGAGCGCTGGCGGGCGGCGGCCGACCGCGGCGAGGAGGTGCGTGCGCTGGTGCGCCGGGCCGCCCGCAAGACCGTGCGCAGCGCGTTCACCCTGGTCATGCCCGCCTGGGGCGGCTGGACCAGCGACCTGGAGCGGTCGGCGCGCATCGTCGGCCGCTACCACCCGGAGTGGGCGGACGACCTGCGGCGCACCGCCGCCGCGGCGCTGGACCCGGTGCCCGACCCCGGACTGCTGCGCATGGTCACCGACGGCCTGGCGCCGCGCGTGGCCGCGGAGTACCGCCGCGTCCACGGGGTCAAGGCGCCGCGGTGACCGGGGCCACGGACGGCGGGCGCGCCTTCGGGTAGTGTCCGGATCCGTGAGCCACGTGACCGCTTCCGACGGAACCCGCATCTGGTACGACGTCCTCGGCGAGGGCGACCCCCTCCTGCTCTTCAACGGCCAGGCGCTCGACCACGGGATGTGGGACGGGCCGCACGCCGCCCTGGCCGAGCGGCACCGGGTGGTGCGGACGGACTTCCGGGGCACCGGCGGCAGCGACGCCCCGCTCGGCTCCCCGTACACCCTGGACCTGTTCGTCGACGACGCCCTGGCGGTGCTGGACGCCCTGGGCGTCGGACGCGCCCACGTCTACGGGTTCTCGATGGGCGGCAAGGTCGCCCAGCGGATGGCGTCGACCGCCCCCGAGCGCGTGGGCGCCCTGGTCCTGGGCGCGACCGCCCCGGGCGGGCCCCACGAGGTGGAGCGCCCGCGCGAGTCCACCCTGGCCCTGCGCCAGGCGGGCACCGCGGCGGGCCCCGGGAAGATCGGCCCGCTGTTCTACACGCCGGAATGGGCGCGGGCGCACCCCGACACCGTCGCACGCGTCCTGCCGCGCGGACCGCTGCGCGCCCAGCGCCTGCACTTCGGCGCCAGCTCCGGCCACGACGGCTGGGACCTGCTGCCGGACATCCAGGCGCCGACGCTCGTGGTGCACGGCGAGGACGACGCGCTGACGCCGGTCGGCAACGCCGCCCTGCTGGCCGAGCGCATCCCGGACGCCCGCCTGCTCGTGCTGCCCGGCATGCGCCACGGCTACCTGCACGAGGACGAGTCCAAGGCCACCCGCGAGGTCCTCGACTTCCTCGCCGCCCACCCGCTGGGCTGAGGCGGGGCGCCGGCCTGCGGCCGGACCCCTGTCCGGAGCGGTGCCGGGCCCCCTCGGGGCCCGGACCCGCGGGGAGGGTGCGTGCGGTGCCGTGCGCGACGGGAGGGGGCCCCGGCCCGGTCGCGGTGGCCGCATCCGTGCCGGGCCGCGCCCGGCCGCGACGGAGCCGGCTCCACCCCGGCCGCGGACGCCCGTCCCGGGCCCCCGCCCGCGGTCAGTCCGCCGGCGGCACCGCCGCGGCCCGCTCCCGGACCCTGTCCGCGGCGCCGGCCAGCACCGCCTCCTCCTGCGGGGCCAGGTTGGGGTCGCCGGCCCGCAGCCCCACCGCCCCGTCCAGCAGCCGCACCGGGTCGCCGCCGGTGTGCGCGAGGAAGCCGTCCAGCCCCGCCGCGGCCAGGGCGGGCACCGGCGGCGGGAACACCCCGGCCAGCGAGACCTGCGCCAGGATCAGCGCCGTCATGGCCACGTCGAGGTCGGCCTCGCCCTCCCGCGCGTTGGTCCAGTCGATGAGGACCGGCCCCGCCGCGGTCATCACGATGTTGTCCGGGTGCAGGTCCAGGTGGAGCAGGGCGCCCCCGCCGGGCGCGGGCAGGGCGTGCAGCCGGTCCTGGAGGCCGGCCGTCACCCGGCCCGCCTCGGCGGCGTCCACGCCGCCCGTCAGCATCGCGCCCAGCAGGGTGGGCCCGTGCAGGCGGTCCATGACCAGGTCGGCGCCGTCCACCGCGTGCACGCGCGGGGCCGGGAACCCGTGCCCGGTCACGTGCGCCATCACCGCGGCCTCGGCCGCCGGGGAGCGCCCGTCGCGGTTGCGGCGCAGCACGCGGTCGCCGTCCAGGGCGAAGACGTCGGCGTCGCGGCCGGACGCCAGGGGGGTCTGGGGGGTCATACGTCGCCTTCGCGGTTCAGGGGGCCGGGGGAGGGTCGCTGCGCAGGCGGTCCAGCACGCGGCGGTCCCTCTTGGTGGGGCGCCCCGCGCCCCGGTCGCGGCGCATCACCGGGAGCGCGGCCTGGGGCGGCGCCTCGGGGGTGTTGTCCACGTAGCAGCGGACCGCGATGGGGGCGCCCACCCGCTTCTCCAGCACGTGGCCCACCTCCACGATCCGCGTGGTGCCGTGCAGCCGGAGCCGGACCTCGTCGCCCGCCTTGACGGTGGAGGCGGCCTTGGCCGGGCGGTCGTTGACCCGCACGTGGCCGCCCCGGCAGGCCTGGGCCGCGTCGGCGCGGGTCTTGGTGAGGCGTACGGCCCACAGCCAGCGGTCGACCCGGGTGCTGTCGGGACCGGACGGAAGGGGTGCTGCGTCGCTCACGCGCGGGACTCCTCTGGATCGGGCGGGACCGGGACGGCCGGGACGTTCGGAGCGTCCCGAGTCACTTTATGGGGCTGCGGTACGAAGTACTCCGGAGTCGCGCTAGAGTTGTTCTTGCAACGAGGTCCTGTGGAGCAGTTAGGAGTGCTCGCCACCCTGTCAAGGTGGAGGCCGCGGGTTCAAATCCCGTCAGGACCGCACATGAAGGCCCGGTGTCCCAGGACGCCGGGCCTTCGCCGTTGTCCGGGGAGGGGCACGATGACGTACCGGTACGCGGTGGACCGCGCCGACGGCTCGGTGCTGGCGAGTGGACACGTCCTCCGGTCGGCGCCGGGGTTCCCGGGGTTCCCGGTGCGGCTGGCCAGCGAGCTGTTCCAGCGCGCGGCGGTCCACGTGGGGGACACGCGGGTCCGGCTGTGGGACCCCTGCTGCGGGAGCGGCTACCTGGCCGCCGTTCTGGGGCTGCTGCACCGCGAGCGGATCGCCTCCGTCCGTGCCACCGACGTCGACCCCGACGCGGTGGAGCTGGCCGGGCGCAACCTGCGGCTGCTGACCGCCGAGGGCTTGGCCGAACGCGAGGAGGAGCTGCGCCGGTCGGCCCGCGACTTCGGCCGGCCCGCGTTCGTGGAGCGGGCGCGCGACGCCCGGGCGCTGGCCCGGGGCCTGGCCCGGGACGGGGGCGACCTGCCCCACGAGGCGGCGGTCGCCGACGTGTTCTCCGCGGTGGAGCCGGTGGCCGCCGACCTGGTCGTCACCGACGTCCCCTACGGCGAGATGACCCGGTGGTCCGGTGCGGCCCCCGAGGCGGACCCGGTGGGCGGGCTGCTCGCCGCCCTGGGCCGGGTCCTGCCTCCCGGGGCCGTCATCGTGGTGGCGGCCCGCGCGCGCCGCATCGCCCTGCCCGAGGGCGTGCGCGCGCTGGAGCGGGTCAAGGTGGGTGTGCGGTCGGCGGTGCTGGTGCGGGCCCGGGACGTGGCCTGAGGCCCGGTGCGGTGTGCGGCCCGGCGGTCGCCCGGGCGGGTTGCGGCGCCCCGTCCCGGGGCGCGCGGGCCGGAACGGGCCGGGACCCCGCCCCGGCCCTCAGTCCGCGGCGGCGCGCCCGAACGCCCGGGAGGCGTACAGGCCGACCGCCAGCGCCACCAGCGCCAGCAGCACGAACCCGATGGCGTAGCCGCCCGTCGCCTGGTAGATCACGCCCATGACCAGGGGCGGGAAGTACCCGCCCAGCCCGCCGGCCGCGCCCACCAGGCCGGTCACGGTGCCCACGCGGGAGGGCTCGACCAGCTTGGCGACCAGGGCGAAAACGCCGCCGGTGCCCAGGCCCAGCGTGATCGCGATGAGCACGAACGCCGCGCCGGCCGGGAACTCCGCGGGCGGGTGCAGCGCCAGGACGACGGCGCACGCCGCGGTGCCGAAGAACGAGACCAGGCATACCCTGACCGGCCCGATCCGGTCCGACAGGATGCCGCCGACCGGCCGCGCCGCCACCGCCGCCACGGCGAACCCGGCGGTGCGCATGCCCGCGTCCGACTGGAGGTAGTCGTAGGAGAGCGTGAGCAGCGTCGGCAGGTACGTGGAGAAGGCCACGAACCCGCCGAAGGCCACCGCGTACAGCAGCGACGCCTGCCAGGTGGCCTTGAGGCGCAGCGCCTCGCGCATGCGCGGCAGCGCGGGGCCGGTGCGCGGGGACCACCCGGGCGCGTTGCGGCAGAAGGACCACATGACCAGGCCCATCGCCGCGAGCGCCGCGCACATCAGCAGGTGGGTGGTGAACAGGCCCACCGCGTCGACCAGCCGCGGGGTGAGGAACGCCGAGAGCGCCGTGCCGCCCATGCCCGCGCCGAACACGCCCGTCGCGAACCCGCGCCGGTCCGCCGTGTACCAGGCGTTGACGAACGGGATGCCGACCGCGAAGGAGGTGCCGGCCACCCCCAGGAAGAAGCCCCACAGCAGCAGCATCCCGAAGGACCCGCCGGACAGGCCGACCAGGAGCACCGGGGCGATGCTGACGAAGCAGATCGCCGTGAACAGCACCCGGCCGCCGTACCGGTCGGTGAGCGCCCCGACGGGGATGCGCCCCAGGGAGCCCACCAGGACGGGGAAGGCCACCAGGAGCGACGTCTGCGTCGGCGACAGCCCCAGGTCCTCGGAGTAGGTCTTGGACAGCGGCGCGATGAGGTTCCACGCCCAGAAGGTCAGGGTGAACGCCGCCGTGGCCAGGGCGAGGTTCCCGCCCGCCGTGCCCGGGCGCGTCGCCCGTCGCCCGACTTCCGCTCGCATGGCGGCTCCTTCTCCTCGGCGCCGGTCCCGGCGATACGAATGGATCTGCCGTGATTGTCGCCTGCGCCGGTGTGGGAAACGTGACTTTCCGCGCCGAACAGGCATATTCATTAACGGAATGTGGTGGGCGTGGGAAGTGGCCTGTTGAACGGGGTGTCATCTTCATGTCGACAAATGGCAAAGCGGGCGACGCGCTGCTCCGCCTCGGCACCTACCTGACCGGATCGGAGTCCCTCGACGGAGACCGTGCGCAGGTCAGAAAGGGTGGTCGCGAAGGTGATGTGTTCTACCGGGACCGCTGGAGCCACGACCGCGTCGTGCGCTCCACGCACGGGGTCAACTGCACCGGTTCCTGTTCTTGGGATGTTTATGTAAAAGACGGGATCATCACCTGGGAGACCCAGGCGACCGATTATCCGTCGGTGGGGCCGGACCGTCCCGAATACGAGCCCCGGGGATGCCCGCGCGGCGCCGCCTTCTCCTGGTACACGTATTCGCCGACCCGTGTCCGCTACCCCTACGTGCGCGGGGTGCTCGCCGAGATGTACCGGGAGGCGAAGGGCCGCCTGGGCGACCCGGTCGCGGCCTGGGAGGAGATCACCACCGATCCCGAGAAGCGCCGCCGCTACCACCGGGCCCGCGGAAAGGGCGGCCTGGTGCGCACCACCTGGGAGGAGGCCCTGGAGATCGCGGCGGCCTCGCACGTGCTGACGATCAAGCGCTACGGCCCGGACCGGATCGCGGGCTTCTCGCCGATCCCCGCGATGTCGATGGTCTCCCACGGTGCGGGCGCCCGGTTCGTCAACCTGATCGGCGGCTCCATGCTGTCGTTCTACGACTGGTACGCCGACCTGCCGGTGGCGTCCCCGCAGGTGTTCGGCGACCAGACCGACGTCCCCGAGTCCGGCGACTGGTGGGACGCCGCCTACCTCATGCTCTGGGGCTCCAACGTCCCGGTCACCCGCACGCCCGACGCCCACTGGATGGCGGAGGCCCGCTACCGGGGGCAGAAGGTCGTGGTGGTCTCCCCCGACTACAGCGACGCCACCAAGTTCGCGGACGAGTGGCTGGCCCCCCACCCGGGGACCGACGGCGCCCTGGCCATGGCGATGGGCCACGTCATCCTCCGGGAGCGGTTCGTCGACGCCCCCGTCGACCGGTTCCTGTCCTACGCCCGCACCTACACCGACCTGCCGTTCCTGGTGGAGATCGAGGAGAGGGACGGGCGCCGGGTGCCGGGCAAGTTCCTCACCGCCGCCGACCTGCCGGGTGCGGAGGGCGTCGCCAACGCCGACTGGAAGCCGGTCCTGTGGCCGCGGGGGGAGGACGGGCCCTACGCGCCCAACGGCACGCTCGGGCACCGGTGGGGCGACGACGGCGTCGGCAAGTGGAACCTGCGCCTGGAGGGCCGGGTCCCGGAGCTGACGTTCCACGGGGAGGGCGCCGAGGCGGTCGAGGTCTCCCTGCCCCGGTTCGACACCCCCACCGGGGAGGGGGGCGTCCTCACCCGGGGCGTACCGGTCCGCCGGGTGGGCGGGCGCCTGGTCACCACCGTGTTCGACCTGGTCCTGGCCCAGTACGGGGTGGGCCGGCGGGGGCTGCCGGGCACCTGGCCCACCGGCTACGACGACCCCTCCCAGCCGTGCACCCCGGCCTGGCAGGCCGAGCTGACCGGCGTCCCGGGCGAGAAGGCCGTGCGGATCGCCCGCGAGTTCGCCGAGACCGCCGAGGCCAGCGGCGGGCGCGCCATGATCATCCTGGGCGCGGGCACCAACCAGTGGTTCCACGGGGAGAACGCCTACCGCGCCTTCCTGGCGCTGCTGCTGCTCACCGGCTGCCAGGGGGTCAACGGCGGCGGGTGGGCGCACTACGTGGGCCAGGAGAAGTGCCGCACCGCCACGGGGTGGGCGACCTACGCCTCCGGCGCGGACTGGTCGCGCCCGCCCCGGTTCATGGCCGGGACCGCGTACTGGTACACGCACACCGACCAGTGGCGCTACGACACCTACCGGGCCGACGCCCTGGCCTCCCCGCTGGGGCCGGGCAGGGTGCGCGGACGCCACACCGCGGACCTGGTGGCGGCCTCGGCGCGGATGGGCTGGATGCCGTCCTTCCCCACGTTCGACCGCAACCCCGTCGAGCTGGGCCGGGAGGCGGCCGAACTCGGGGCGGACCCGGCGGAGTACGTGGCGGACCTGCTGGCCGCGGGCACCCTGCGGTTCGCCGCGGAGGACCCCGACGACCCGGCGAACTGGCCGCGCACCCTCACCGTCTGGCGGTCCAACCTGTTCGGGTCCTCGGCCAAGGGCAACGAGTACTTCCTCAAGCACCTGCTGGGCACCCACTCCAACCTCCGGGCCGAGCCCGCGGGCCCCGGGGACCGGCCCGCCGACGTGGCCTGGCGGGACGGGATCCCCGAGGGCAAGCTCGACCTGCTGCTGTCCATGGACTTCCGGATGACCAGCACCACGCTGCTGTCCGACATCGTGCTCCCGGCCGCCACCTGGTACGAGAAGCACGACCTGTCCACCACGGACATGCACCCCTTCGTGCACGCGTTCAACCCGGCGATCGACCCGCCCTGGGAGGCCCGCACCGACTTCGCGGCCTTCCAGGCGCTGGCCCGGGCGTTCAGCACGCTGGCCGCCGAGCACCTGGGCGAGGTCACCGACCTGGTCGCGGTCCCGCACCAGCACGACACGGCCGGGGAGATGGCCCAGCCGCGCGGGGTGGCCCCGGACTGGAAGGCCGACGGCGAGCGCCCCGTCCCCGGGAGCACCATGCCCGCCATCGTCGCGGTGCGCCGCAACTACTCGGCGACCGCCCAGAAGATGGCGGCGCTGGGACCGCTCGCCGAGTCCAGGGGGCTGCCGGTCAAGGGGGTGTCCTTCACCCCCGACCGGGAGGTGGAGTGGCTGCGCGAGCGCAACGGCGCGGTGCGCGGCGGGGTCGCCGACGGCCGCCCGGCCCTGGACACCGACGTCAAGGCGTGCGAGATGATCCTCGCCCTGTCGGGGACCAGCAACGGCCGACTGGCCGCGCAGGGCTTCGAGCGGCTCGCCGAGCGCACCGGCACCGACATGGGGGAGCTGATCGCGCACGCCGCGGAGCGGCGCGTGGTGTTCTCCGACGCCCGCACCGGGCCGACACCGGTGGGCACCAGCCCCGAGTGGTCGGGCAAGGAGTCGGCCGACCGCCGGTACTCGCCCTTCACCATCAACCTGGAGCACGACAAGCCCTGGCACACCCTCACCGGGCGCCAGCACTTCTACCTCGACCACGACTGGATGCACGAGTTCGGCGAGGCCCTGCCGGTGTACCGGCCGCCGCTGGACATCTCCCGGCTGTTCGGCGAGCCGCGGATCGGCCCCACCGGGCACCGCGAGGTGGTCGTGCGCTACCTGACCCCGCACTCCAAGTGGTCCATCCACTCCGAGTACCAGGACAACCTGCTCATGCAGACCCTGTCCCGGGGCGGCCCCACCATCTGGATGAGCACCGCCGACGCCGAGGCCATCGGCGCCTCCGACAACGACTGGGTGGAGGCGGTCAACCGCAACGGGGTGGTCGCCGCCCGCCTGGTGGTCTCGCACCGCATGCCCACCGGGACGGTGTACATGCACCACGCCCAGGAGCGGACCATCGACGTGCCCAGGACCGAGACGACCGGGCGCCGCGGCGGCATCCACAACTCGCTCACCCGCCTGCTGGTCAAGCCCACCCACCTCATCGGCGGGTACGCGCAGCTCACCTACGCCTTCAACTACCTGGGTCCGACCGGAAACCAGCGCGACGAGGTCACCGTCGTGCGCAAGAGGACGACGGAGGTGCGCTACCGATGACCACCGGGGAGCGGACGGGCGGCCGGCCCGTGGGGCGGGTCATGGCGCAGGTCGCCATGGTCATGAACCTCGACAAGTGCATCGGCTGCCACACCTGCTCGGTCACCTGCAAGCAGGCGTGGACCAACCGCAGCGGTGTGGAGTACGCCTGGTTCAACAACGTCGAGACCCGGCCCGGGCAGGGGTACCCGCGCACCTACCAGGACCAGGAGAGGTGGCGGGGTGGCTGGGTCCGCACGCCCCGGGGGCGCCTCGTGCCGCGGGCGGGCGGCAGGCTCAAGCGGCTGGCGACCATCTTCGCCAACCCGGTGATGCCGTCCATCCACGACTACTACGAGCCCTGGACCTACGACTACGACACGCTCCTCAACGCGCCGCTGGGCGACGACTTCCCCGTCGCCTCGCCGCGCTCGGCGCTCACCGGCGAGCCCATGCAGGTCACCTGGAGCGCCAACTGGGACGACGACCTCGGGGGCGGCCCGGAGCTGGCCCGGCACGACCCCGTCGTGAAGAAGCTCGGCGACAAGGTGAGGTTCTCCTTCGAGGAGACCTTCATGTTCTACCTGCCGCGCATCTGCGAGCACTGCCTCAACCCGTCCTGCGTGGCCACCTGCCCCAGCGGCGCGCTGTACAAGCGGGCCGAGGACGGCATCGTCCTGGTGGACCAGGACCGCTGCCGGGGCTGGCGCATGTGCGTCACCGGGTGCCCGTACAAGAAGATCTACTTCAACCACAAGACCGGCAAGGCCGAGAAGTGCACGTTCTGCTACCCGCGGGTCGAGGTGGGCATGCCGACGGTGTGCTCGGAGACCTGCGTGGGGCGGCTGCGCTACCTGGGGGTCGTGCTCTACGACGCCGACCGGGTGGGCGAGGCCGCGGCGGTGGAGGACGAGCGGGAGCTCTACCGCGCCCAGCTGGACGTGTTCCTGGACCCGGACGACCCGGCGGTGCGCGCCGCCGCCCGCCGCGACGGCATCCCCGACCGGTGGGTGGAGTCGGCGTCCCGGTCCCCGGTGTACGCGCTGGCCAAGCGGTTCCGGGTGGCGCTGCCGCTGCACCCGGAGTACCGCACCCTGCCGATGGTCTGGTACGTCCCGCCGCTGTCGCCGGTGGTGGACACGCTCACCTCCACCGGCCACGACGGCGAGGACGCCGGGAACCTGTTCGGCGCCATCGACGCGCTGCGCATCCCGGTGGAGTACCTGGCCGAGCTGTTCACGGCGGGCGACACGGAGCCGGTGCGGCTGGTGCTGCGCCGCCTCGCCGCCATGCGCTCCCACATGCGCCGGATCAACCTCGGCCAGGAGCGCGACGGGTCCATCGCCGAGGGGGTGGGCATGACCGGGCGCGACATCGAGGACATGTACCGCCTGCTCGCCCTGGCCAAGTACGACGAGCGCTACGTCATCCCCACCGCCTACGGCGTCGACGACTCCGACCGCGGGGTCATCGACGAGATCGGGTGCAGCCTCGACTTCGAGGGCGGCCCCGGCATGGGCGGCATGGGGGGAGTGCCGTTCGGCGAGGCCTCGGGCCGCCCCGACGCGGCCTCGGTCGAGACCTTCCACGCCCTGCGCGACCGGCAGTCCGGTGAGGAGCCCGCGGCCGGGAGGGGCCGGGTCAACCTCCTCAACTGGGACGGGAACGGCCGGCCCGCAGGGCTCTTCCCGCCCCGCGGGGGCGACCACGACACCGACGGCGGAGGCGGCCCGAGCCGCCCCGTGTGAGGGAGTTGCGATGAGCACCACCACCGACGCGGCCGGGACGGAGGGGACCACCCCGGCCGCGGGACGGGCGCGGACCGGCTGGCTCGGAGCCGGCCGCTCCGCCCGCCGCGCACACCGCAGGGCGGTCACCCACCAGGCGGCGTCCGTCCTGCTCGGCTACCCCGACCAGGCGTTCTTCGAGCGGCTGCCGCTGGTGGCCCGGGCGGTCGCCGAACTGCCCCGGGGGACCGTGCGCGCGGCGCTCCAGGAGTTCTGCGACTACGCCTGCGCCACACCCGAGATGGAGCTGTGCACGCACTACGTCGACGTGTTCGACCTGCGCCGCAGGCGTGCGCTGCACATGACCTACTACACCGACGGCGACACCAGGCGGCGCGGCCACTCGCTGGCCGAGATCAAGGCGGTCTACCGGGCCGCGGGCTGGGAGGTCGCCGCCGGTGAGCTGCCCGACCACCTCGCGGTGGTGCTGGAGTTCGCCGCGCGCGGCGACGCCGACCAGGGGGAGGACCTGCTGCTGCGGTTCCGCTCCGGGCTCGACCTGCTCTCGGTCGCCCTGGAGGAGTACGGGACCCCCTACGCCCGGGTGGTCGACGCGGTCCGCCAGACCCTGCCGCCGCCGCGCGCGGCCGACCGGGACGCGGTGGAGCACCTGGTCCGCCAGGGGCCGCCCGCGGAGGACGTCGGCCTGGAGCCCTACGGGGTGCGCACCACGCTGCCCATGGCGGAGCCGGACGGCCACGGCCACGGTCCGGGGGCCTGCGGCTGCGGCCGGGTGCCGCGCCCGCGCGCGGCCCGGGCCGGCGAGCGGCAGGTCCGCTCGGAGGAGGACGGGGAGGGCGGGGCCCGGTGAGGGACCACGGCGGTGCCGACCTGTTCCTGTGGGGGATCCTGCCCTACATCGTGCTCGTGGTCGTGGTCGGCGGACTGCTCTGGCGGTACCGCTACGACCGGTTCGGGTGGACCACCCGCTCCTCGGAGCTGTACGAGTCGCGGCTGCTGCGCATCGGCAGCCCGCTGTTCCACTTCGGGGTGCTGGTGGTGGTCGTCGGCCACGCGGTCGGCCTGCTCGTCCCCGAGGCGTGGACGCGGGCGCTGGGGGTCTCCGACACCCTGTACCACGTCACCGCGCTGTCCCTGGGGCTGGTCGCGGGGGTGTGCACGCTCGCCGGGATCGCGCTGCTGGTGTGGCGCCGCCGCACCAGCGGGCCGGTGTTCAGCGCCACCACGGCCAACGACAAGGCCATGTACCTGGTGCTGGTGCTGGCGATCCTCACCGGCCTGGGCATGACGGTGTACTTCGCCGGGGTGGAGGTCGCGGGCGGGCACTCCCAGGACTACCGCGAGACGGTGTCGCCGTGGTTCCGGTCGCTCTGGATCCTGAGCCCGGACGTCGCGGCGATGGCGGCCGCGGAGGTCCCCTACCGCGTTCACGCGCTCATGGGGCTCGCGCTGTTCGCGCTGCTGCCGTTCACCCGGCTGGTGCACATGTTCAGCGCTCCGGTGGGCTACCTGTTCCGGCCGTACGTGCTGTACCGGACCCGGGACGCGCACGCCGGCGGCGCGGGGCGGGCCGAGCGCGCCGGCCGCCGCGGCTGGTGACCGCGGCCTGACGGGGAGCACGACCGGCGGGGCCGGGGCCGTGGGAGCGGCCCCGGCCCCGCCGCGTGTGCGGCGCGCCGCGGTGCCGCCGCGCCGGGTGCGCTCCGGAGCGGCGGCCGGGCGGCGGTGCGGACCGGTCCGCGGACGGTGGTGCCCGCCCCGGGGTGTGGGCGGGGGGCCTGGGTGGGAAAGTGGGCATTGGTGAGGTGTGCGCACCGGGCGCACGGGAGTGAGGGAGAGCCATGGACCTGACGGTCGCCGACGTGCCGGACCGCTCGCGGTACGAGGTCAGCGTCGATGGGAAGGTGGTCGGCTTCTCGGCCTACCACCGGCTGGAGGACGGGGTGCTGGCCCTTCCGCACGTGGAGGTGGACCCCGTGCACCAGGGGCGGGGGGTGGCCGCCGAGCTCATGCGCCGGTCGCTGGACGACGTCCGGGCCAAGGGCCTCAAGGTGATGCCGGTCTGCCCCTACGCGCGGGCGTACATCGCCAAGAACGGGGAGTACGCCGACCTCGTGCAGTGAGCGGGTCCGCCCGCCCCGCGGGGGCCGCGGCGGGGACGTCTCCATGGACACCGGGGCGCGGGGGACACACGGTCGTTTTCGTGACTTTCATCGAGAAAGCGACTATGTGATTGCATCTGTGTTCTTTCGGTCACGGCGAATCACCGCTAGTGTTCTGGGTCACAGTGGCGGTCATTGTGTTCGAGAGGGAGCCCCCCATGTCCATCGTCTCCATCGAGCCCGCCACCGCCGAGCGGTGGGACGACCTGGAGAACCTGTTCGGGCCGACCGGAGCCTACGGGCACTGCTGGTGCACCTTCTTCCGCAGGCGGGCCAAGGACTACACGGAGAGCACGACGTGCGAGCGGGCCCAGCGGGGCGCGGACAACAAGCGGGAGCTGCGCCGGCTCACCCTCGACGGCCGGGTGCCGGGCCTGCTCGCCTACGACGAGGAGGGCCCGTGCGGCTGGGTGTCGGTGGCGCCCCGCGGCGACTACATCCGGCTCTCCCGGTCCAGGACCCTGCGCCCGGCCGACCCCGATGAGCCCGGGGTGTGGTCCCTGGTGTGCTTCTGGCTGCCGCCGCGGCGCCGCCGCCGCGGTATGGGCGGCCGTCTGCTGGACGGCGCGATCGAGTACGCGCGGGCGCAGGGGGCGCGGGTGCTGGAGGCCTACCCCGTGGACACGGCGGGGGGCCGCGCGCCCAGCGCCGAGGTGTACGCGGGGACCGTCGAGATGTTCCGCCGGGCCGGGTTCACCCTGGCCGACCACCACTCCAGCGAGCGGGTCGTGGCCCGGCTGGAGCTGAAGCAGGAGTAGGGCCGCGTCGGAGAACACCCGCGCGGGGGCCTGGGCCCCCGCGCTTTTTCGTGCGGGCCCGCCTTCTCCGGGTACCCCCCTGGGGTAACCTGCCGAGTGCGGCGCCCCGACCAGGCGCGGCGGCGCTTGACGGGGTCATACCCCCAGGGGGTATAGTCGGTCGTGCTGGAACAGTCGCACGTCACTACAGGAGGCGAAATGGCCACCACGACCACCGCTGTTTACACCGTCGAAGGCATGAGCTGCGCCCACTGCGTCGACTCCGTCACCCGGGAGGTGGGCGCCGTCGCGGGCGTCTCCGGGGTCCAGGTGGACCTGGGCGCCAAGAAGGTGACCGTGACCGGCGAGGGCGCCGTGGACGACGCCGCGGTGCGCGCCGCCATCGACGAGGCCGGATACGAGGTGCGTGACTGAGATGGGAGTGGCCGCGAAGCTCGGGCTCTACGCCCTCGGCCTCGTGGTCGTGTTCACGGCGATGTTCGGGGTCGGCTCCTGGGTCGGCCCCGTCCTTCCCCGGCAACAGGACCACGTGGAGGAGACCACCGGCGGAGGCGCGCGCCCCGCCGACGACGGAGCAGGACACGAAGGAGAAGGGGGGCACGAGGGATGAGCGCCCCCGTCGAACTCGCCATCGGCGGCATGACCTGCGCCGCCTGCGCCAACCGCGTCGAGAAGCGCCTCAACAGGATGGACGGCGTCACCGCCACGGTGAACTTCGCCACCGAGAAGGCCAGGGTCTCGTTCGAGGGCCCGCCCGTGGCGGTCGGGGACCTCATCGCCCAGGTCGAGAAGGCGGGGTACACCGCCGCCGTCCCCCGGCCGCCGCGCGCCGAACCGGAGCCCGGCGCCGAGCAGCGGGACCCCGCCCGCCCGCTGCGCGACCGCGCCGTCGTCTCGCTCGTGCTGTCGGTCCCGGTCATCGCCATGGCGATGGTCCCGGCCCTGCAGTTCACCCACTGGCAGTGGGCCTCGCTGGTCCTGGCCGCCCCGGTCGTCGTGTGGGGGGCGCTGCCCTTCCACACCGCCGCGTGGAAGAACCTGCGGCTGGGCGCGGCCACCATGGACACCCTCGTCTCCCTCGGCGTGTCCGCCGCGTTCCTGTGGTCCCTGTACGCCCTGTTCCTGGGCACCGCGGGGGAGCCGGGGATGACGCACGCCTTCGAGTTCACCATCGCCCGCACCGACGGCTCCGCCAACATCTACCTGGAGGTCGCCGCCGGGGTCACCTCCTTCATCCTCCTCGGCAAGTACTTCGAGGCCCGCTCCAAGCGCCGCGCCGGAGCGGCGCTGCGCTCCCTCATGGAGCTGGGGGCCAAGGAGGTCGCCGTGCTGCGCGGCGACCGCGAGGTCTTCGTCCCCGTCGACGACCTCGCCGCGGGCGACCGGTTCGT
This sequence comes from Nocardiopsis flavescens, assembly GCF_900141985.1. Taxonomy (GTDB): domain Bacteria; phylum Actinomycetota; class Actinomycetes; order Streptosporangiales; family Streptosporangiaceae; genus Nocardiopsis; species Nocardiopsis flavescens. Next base: position 87,492 of record NZ_FQZK01000012.1, read on the forward strand.
GGTCCGCCCCGGCGAGAAGATCGCCACCGACGGCATCGTCGAGGCCGGCACCTCCGCCGTCGACACGAGCATGCTCACCGGCGAGTCCGTGCCCGTGGAGGTGGCCCCCGGCGACGCCGTCGTGGGAGCCACCGTCAACGCGGGCGGACGCCTCGTCGTCCGGGCCACCCGGGTCGGCTCCGACACCCGGCTGGCGCAGATGGCCCGCCTGGTCGAGGACGCCCAGACCGGCAAGGCGCAGGTGCAGCGCCTGGCCGACCGGGTCTCGGGCGTCTTCGTCCCCGTCGCCATCCTGGTCTCCGCCGGCACCCTGGGCTTCTGGCTCGGCACCGGCGGGCCCGCTGGCGCCGCCTTCACCGCCGCGGTCGCCGTCCTCATCATCGCCTGCCCCTGCGCCCTGGGCCTGGCCACGCCGATGGCCCTCATGGCCGGCACCGGGCGCGGCGCCCGGATGGGCATCCTCATCAAGGGCCCCGAGGTCCTGGAGAGCACCCGCCGCATCGACACCGTCGTCCTGGACAAGACCGGCACCGTCACCACCGGCACCATGGCGCTGGTGGAGGTCGTCGCCGCCGAGGGCGAGGACGAGGCCGAGGTGCTGCGGCTGGCCGGGGCCCTGGAGAACGCCTCCGAGCACCCCGTCGCCAAGGCGGTCGCCGCCGGGGCCGCCGCCCGCGGCGCGCTGCCGGCGCCCGGGGACTTCGCCAACGTCGAGGGCCTGGGCGTACGGGGGACCGTCGAGGGCCGCGCCGTCCTGGTCGGTCGCCCCGCCCTCCTGGAGGAGTGGTCCCAGCCGCTGGGCGAGGACCTCTCCCAGGCGATGAAGGAGGCCCGGAACCTGGGCCGCACCGCCGTCGCCGTCGGCTGGGACGGCCGCGCCCGGGGCGTGCTGGCGGTCTCCGACACCGTCAAGCCCACCAGCGCCGAGGCCGTCCGCTCCTTCCGGGAGCTGGGCCTCACCCCGATCCTGCTCACGGGGGACAACGAGACGGTGGCCCGCGCCGTCGCCGACGAGGTCGGGATCACCGAGGTCGTCGCCGAGGTCCTGCCCGAGGACAAGGCGGAGGTGATCGGCGGGCTCCAGGCCCGGGGCCGCGCCGTGGCCATGGTCGGAGACGGGGTCAACGACGCCGCCGCGCTGGCCCGCGCCGACCTGGGGCTGTCCCTGGGCACCGGCACCGACGCGGCCATCGAGGCCTCCGACCTCACCCTGGTCCGCGGCGACCTGCGGGTCGCCGCCGACGCGGTCCGGCTCTCGCGCCGGACCCTGGCCGTCATCAAGGGCAACCTGTTCTGGGCCTTCGCCTACAACACGGCCGCCATCCCGCTGGCCGCCGCCGGGCTGCTCAACCCCATGCTGGCCGGTGCCGCCATGGCGGTGTCCAGCGCGTTCGTGGTGGTCAACAGCCAGCGGCTGCACCGCTTCGGCCGGTGAGGGCGCGCGGCGGCGGGGGCGGCCGCCGCGCCGCCGTGGCCGGGTCCGGCCGCGCCGGCGGTCGCTCCAGGTCACCGCGGGAGCGGGGGGCGCCGCTGCCGGGCGGCGGGGCCCCGCGCCCTCGCGCGGGTGCGGGCCCGGCGCTACTGTGAGCCCGCACATCCCGCAGGGATCCCGGTCCGGGTACGTCCGGGGTCGCCGTGCCCCGGCAGTGTCACCCCACCACCCGAGGTCACCGTGTCTTCAGGATGCCCCCACGCCCGGATGTACCAGAGCGAGCCGCACCCCGACCCGTACGGCGCCTACGCGCGGATGCGCGCCGAGCACGGGCCGGTGGTCCCCGTCGAGCTCGCGCCCGGGGTGCACGGCTGGCTGGTGACCGACTACGCGACGCTGATCTCCTGGTCGCGCGACACCACCGTCTTCACCCACGACTCCCGCCTGTGGCGGGACTCCGCGCGGGGCCGGGTCGGGCCCGGCGCCCCCCTGGCGCCGATGACGGCCCCCCGCGCCGGCGCCCTGTTCGTCGACGGGGTCGAGCACCGGCGGCTGCGCCGGGCGATCACCGACGCCCTGGGTGCGGTCACCGCGGCGCGCCTGGCCGCCGTCACCACCCGCGCCGCGGACCTGCTCATCGACGGTTTCTGCGCCCGCGGCGAGGCCGACCTGCTCGAAGAGTACGCGCGGATGCTCCCGCCGCTGGTGATGAACGACCTGTTCGGCATGGAGGGGGATCAGGGGGCGCGGTTCGCGGCCGCCGTGCGCGGCCTGTGGGCGGGCCGGGACGCCGAGCGCTCCGGCGCGGAGGCCGAGCGGGTGCTGTCGGAGGTCGTGGACGCCAAGCACCGCGCGCCCGGCGACGACCTGGCCAGCCGCCTGATCCGGCACCGCGCGCGGCTCTCGGACGACGAGGTCGTCACGCAGCTCCTCCTGGTCGCCTCCGCCGCGAACGAGCCCACCGCCGCCCTCATCGACTCCGTCCTGCGCGCCGTGCTGGCCGACCCGTCCCGGTGGCACGTGCCCGGCGGCCCCTCCCCGGCGGCCCTGGACGACCTGGTGGAGCGGGTGCTGTGGCGCGACCCGCCGATCCTCAACTACCCGGCCCTGTACCCGCGCGTCGACGTCCCCCTGGACCGGGGACGTGTCATCGAGGCCGGGTCGCCCGTCCTGCTCGCCTGTGCCGCCGCCAACCACTTCTTCCAGAAGGAGAACCCCGAGCGGGTGGCCGACGGCGCCGACCGCGCCAACCGCGCCCACGTGGCGTGGGGCGCCGGGCCCCACCGCTGCCCGGCCCGCGACGAGGCGACCGCGATCACCACCGTCGCCGTCCGCCGGCTCCTCCAGAGGCTGCCCGACCCGGTGCCCGCGGTACCCGCGGAGCGGCTGCGCTGGCGGCTGGCGACCCTGTCCTGGGCGCCGGTGTCCCTGCCGGTCCGCTTCACCCCGCAGCGGCCCGCCGCGCCCACCGCCGCACCCGCCGGGCCTCCCGGCACCGGGCCCGCAGGGGGCGGGGCTCCCCCGCGCTCCGGCCTCCTGCGGCGGCTGCTGCGCCGGCCGTGACCCGCCGGCCGCCGGACCGCGCGCCGGCCGCCGGGGGCGGCGGGGCGCCGGGGTGCGGGAGGGCCCTGCCGGTGCTCCTGGGCTGACACGCCCGAAAGCCCGTCCCCCCGGACCCGGCCCCCACGGGGGCGCCGGTCCGGGATCGTCGCATGTCAGGGTGGTTTGCGGGGTTATGTCACCTCAAGGAGAGGCGACCGACACCCCCGCGAAGAGGGTCGCGCACCGCCGGGGGAACCTAGAATTCTCTCCGACTCCCCCTCCGCCGCACGGCCTTCTCCCCCGAGACCCCCCGTACGCCCTTCCCCCGTAGAGGAACTGCGCGCCCATGAACAGTTCGGAAGCCGACTCCGGTCGACTCCTGGCCAACCGGTACCGCCTGGACGAGGTCATCGGCTCGGGCGGCATGGGCCGGGTCTGGAAGGGCAGCGACACCCTCCTGGACCGGCCGGTCGCGGTCAAGGAGCTGACCACCCCGCCCAACCTGCCCCCGCACGAGGTGGAGGTCCTGCGCACCCGCATGCTCCGCGAGGCGCGCAGCGCCGCCCAGCTCAGCCACCCGTCGATCATCACCGTGTTCGACGTGGCGGAGGAGGACGGGCGCCCCTGGATCGTCATGGAACTGGTCAAGGGGCCCTCCCTGGGAGACCTCATCCGGGAGGACGGGGTGCTGCCGGTGGCGCGCGTCGCCGACATCGGCGAGCAGATGGCCGCCGGACTGTCGGAGGCGCACGCGAGCGGCATCGTCCACCGCGACATCAAGCCCGGCAACGTGCTCATCGACCCCAAGGGCCGGGCGGTGCTCACCGACTTCGGCATCGCCCACCTGGACGGCTCCACCCACCTGACCAGCACCGGGCTGCTCATCGGCTCGCCCAGCTACCTCGCGCCCGAGATCGCCCACGGGCACTCCGCCACCCCGGCCTCGGACGTGTGGTCCCTGGGGGTCACCCTGTTCCAGGCGCTGGAGGGCACCCTGCCCTTCGACCGGCCCACCCCGGTGGCCACGCTGACCGCGATCGTGACCCAGGAGCTCCCGGCGCCCGTCAACGCCGGTCCGATGGCGCCGCTGCTGCGGGAGCTGTGCGCCAAGGACCCGCAGGACCGCCCCGGGGTCGACGCCGTCCGCGCCCGGCTGCGGGAGCTGCGCGACCGCGACGGCGGCTCGGCGGCGGCCGCCCCGGTGACGCCGACCCTGGTCGCGCCGGTGCCGGACGAGGAGCCGGAGGCCGAGGAGGCGGTCATGGCCTCCGCCCCGGCCGCCCCGGAGCCGGCCGCCGGGCCGCCCGCGCCCCCCGCCGCCGCGGGCCGCACGGGGGGCCGGGACCGCTCCCGGCGACGCGGCCTGGCGGTGGTCGCCGCGGTGTTCGCCGTGCTGGTGGTCGTCGCCGGGGCCACCCTGTTCGTCAGCATGAACCGGGGCGGCGAGCCCGACGCCGGACTGGTCTCCCAGGACGCCGGAGCCGCGCCGCCGGAGGAGGAGTCGGACCCGCCCGCCGGGGAGGAGGGCGCGGGGGACGACACCGGCGGGGAGGCCTCCCCGGACGAGGAGCCCGAAGGGGAGCCGGAGGAGGAGTCCGAGGAGGAGCAGGACCCCTGGGGCGGCGGGCTGGCCGTCCACGAGGACTCCAGCGGCTTCACCGTGGAGTACCCCGAGGACTGGACCCTGCGCCGCCAGGGGCACATGGTCTACTTCGACAACCCCGACGGCGGGTACCTGCTCATCGACCAGACCGACGCCCCCGGCCCGGACGCCGCCCAGGACTGGCGCGACCTGGAGCCCAACGCCCGGGGCGGCTTCCCCGGCTACGAGCGCACCGGGATCGACGAGATCGAGGGCGGCTGGGCCGACTCCTACATCACCGCCGCCGACTGGGAGTTCACCTACGACGGCCGCGGCGGGCGCATGCACGGCATCAACCGCGGCTTCCACACCGAGGAGAAGGGCTACGCCCTGTTCCTGGTGGCCAGCAACGACCACCCCGACCTCAACCGGGCGCTGCTCGACCGGCTCTCGGAGACCTTCGTCCCCGCGGCCTGAGGCACGGGACGCGCGGGGCCCTGGGGGACGCCTCTCCCCGGGGCCCCGCGCGTGCGCTCAGAACACCGAGCAGTTCGTCGCCTGCGTGAAGGTGTCCAGGGCCAGGGAGCCCGTCACCGAGTTCCCCTTGGCGTCCAGGCCCGGACCCCAGGCGGCGATGGAGAACCGCCCCGGCACGATGGCCAGGATGCCGCCGCCCACCCCGCTCTTGCAGGGCAGGCCGACCCGGTAGGCGAACTCGCCCGCGGCGTCGTAGGTGCCGCAGGTGAGCATGATCGCCATGATGCGCCGGGCGGCGTTGCGGTCGAGCATCCGGCTCCCGTCCGCCCGCCGCCCGTGCCGGGCCAGCAGCAGCCCGGCCCGGGCCAGCTCCGTGGCGGTGATGGTGATGGAGCACTGCCGGAAGTAGTGGTCCAGCGCCTCCGGGACCGGGTTGCGCATGTTCCCGAACCCCGCCATCAGGTGGGCCAGCGCGCGGTTGCGCTCGCCCGTCGCCTGCTCCGAGCGCGCCGTCACCGGGTCGGCGTCCAGGCCGGGGTTGCCGGTCTCGGCGCGCAGCAGCCCGCGCAGGGACGCGAAGGCGTCCCCGGTGGTGGCCAGCAGCTCGTCGGTGACCACGATCGCGCCCGGGTTGATGAACGGGTTGCGCGGGATGCCGTTCTCGAACTCCAGCTGGTAGAGCGAGTTGAACGCGCTGCCGGACGGCTCCCGGTGCACCCGGTCCCAGACGTGCGTGTCGCCCTTCTGCGTGACCAGGGCCAGCGTGAACACCTTGGTGATGCTCTGCATGGAGAAGCGGACGTCGGTGTCGCCGACGGTGTGCACCCTCCCGTCCACCGTCGCCACCGCGAACCCGAAGCGGTCCGGGTCGACCCGGCCCAGCTCGGGGATGTAGTCCGCCACCCGCCCCTCGCCGATGTGCGGGCGGACCCGCGCCATCACGACGGTGAGGGCGTCGTCCAGGTCGACCTCGTCGTCTCGTGCGGAACCGCTCACCGGTCCCCTCCCTTCCCGTGGCATGACCGTCACGGGAAGTATGGCGTGCCGGGGCGCACGGGGAGCGGTCAGCCGTCCTGGACGAGGCGGGCGTCGTGCACCAGCAGCGCCACCTGCACCCGGTTGTTGAGCCCCAGCTTGGTGAGGATGCTCGACACGTGGGTCTTGACCGTCGGCACGCTGAGGAAGAGCGAGGCCGCGATGTCGGCGTTGGACCGGCCCTGGCCCACGGCCACCGCCACCTCCAGCTCACGGGCGTTGAGCGACGCCAGCCGCCCGCGCGCCCGGTCCGCGCGGGCCTCGGCGTCGTTGTCCCCGACACGCTGCACCAGCCGCCGGGTCACGGTGGGGGAGAGCACCGACATGCCCCGCGCCACCTGGCGGACCGACTCCACGATCTCCGCCGGAGGGGTGTCCTTGAGCAGGAACCCCGCGGCGCCCGCCCGCAGCGCCCGCAGCACGTGCTCGTCGGCGTCGAACGTGGTCAGCACCAGCACCTCCGGCGGGTCCTCCAGGGCGCGCAGCCGCTCCGTGGCGGTCAGCCCGTCCACCGTCGGCATCCGGATGTCCATCAGGACCACGTCCGGGGAGTACCGCGAGACCAGGTCCAGGACCTTGCCGCCGTCCTCCGCCTCGGCCAGCACCTTGATGTCCGGGGCCCCGCCCATCATCATCACCAGTCCCACCCGGACCAGTGCGTCGTCGTCGACGATGACCACGCCGATGTCCCGGGGGTCGCGCTGCGCCTCGCTCATCCGGCCCACGGTAGCCAAGCGGACAGGCGCCAGCCACCACCGGGCAGCGGTCCGTGTTCCAGGCGGCCCGACAGCAGCGACACCCGCTCGGTGAGGCCCACCAGCCCCTGGCCGTCGGAGCCGGACCGCCGCTCCTCCACCGGGGCGCGGCCGTTGCGGACCTCCACGGTCAGCCCCTCCCCGGGCGCGCCCCGCACCGACACGCGGGTGTCCGCCCCGGGGGCGTGCTTGCGCACGTTCGTCAGACCCTCCTGCACGATCCGGTAGGCGGTGCGCCCCGCCCGGTCCGGGACGGTCCCCTCGTAGTCCTCGGTGAAGGCCACCCGTGCTCCGGCCTCGTCGGCCTCCTCCACGAGCTGGCGCAGGTCCGCCATGGTCGGCTGGGGCAGCTCGCCCACCGGGGCGCGCAGCACGCCGATCACCTCGCGCAGGTCCTGGAGCGCCTGGTGGGCGCTCTCCCGGATCACCTTCGCCGAGCGGGCGATCTCCCGGGGCGGGGCGTCCGGCCGGTACTCCAGCGCGCCCGCGTGCACGCTGAGCAGCGACAGCCGGTGCCCGAGCACGTCGTGGATCTCCCGCGCCATGGCCTCGCGCACCTGGTGCTGGGCGTGCTCGGCGCGCAGCTGCGCCTCCGTCTCGGCGTGCACCGCGCGCTCGCGCAGCGACTCCACCAGCTCCCGCCGGTGGTGGATGCTCAGTCCCCAGCCGATGACCGCCCCCTGGATCGCCACGCCCAGCAGGAAGGCCACCAGGGCGGGCAGGTGGGGGTCGGGCAGCAGCAGGGTGCCCAGGCCCACCGAGGCGATCCCCAGGCCGAAGACCGCCAGGCTGACCTTGGGCGGCCGGTGCAGGGCCAGGGAGAACAGGGCGATGAGCAGCGCTCCGGTGGCCAGCTCGGTCAGTACCGAGAGCGCGACCAGGGCCACGGCGATCTCGACCGGCCGGCGGCGGCGCCACCACAGGGACACGCAGCCGGCCAGGGTCGCCACCCGCTGGGCCGCCTCCCACCAGGTGGGCTGGCCGGGCACGGTGATCGGTGCGGCGTCGCCGGTCGGCGGGCCCGGCGGCGGGAAGTCCAGGACCGCCGTGGCCGCGAAGACGAGCGCGAGCAGGAACATGGAGAGATCCACGATCCAGTCGCGCACATCCCTTTTGTACGGCCCGCCGTCGGTGTTCATATCAGCGCGAGTCTATGTTCCGGCAGGCCGCGGGGGTGCGCCCCGCGGCGGGGACGATACCGATGGCGGTGGCCTTCCCTACTTCGGTCGCCGTCCGCGCGGTTATCGTCCACTTCCGTCGCGGCCGTGGGTACCGTGGAGTCGATGAGCACTCTGGTGACCGGAGCCACCGGCATGGTGGGCCGACGCGTCCTGACCGAGCTGAAGCGGCGAGGCCTGCCCGCCGCCGGTGCCTCGCGCACGTCCGAACGGCGCCTGGACTGGACCGACACCTCCAACTGGCCGCGGGTGCTGGAGGGCGTCTCGGGCATCTTCGTGGTCACCCCGGTGGGCATGGCCCTGGGGCACCGGGTGTCCGCGTTCCTGGAGCGCGCCGCCGAGGCCGGCGTGGAGCGGGCCGTGGTGATGGCGGCCATGGGCACCGAGCACGCGCCCTCCGACTCCGACCAGCGGGCCGCCGAGTTCAAGGCCAAGGAGCTGTTCGGCCGCGTGACGGTGCTGCGCCCCAACTGGCTGTTCCAGGACTTCACCGAGGGCACCTTCGCCGGGCTGGCCCGCTCCCGCAACGGCCGCCTGGAGCTACCGGTCAAGCGGCGCACCGAGATCAGCTTCGTGGACGCGCGCGACGTGGCGTCCGCCGCGGTGGAGTCCCTCGTGGGCGACCACGGCGGCAAGGAGTACACGCTCACCGGCCCGCAGCCGCTGACCGTCGGCAACGTGGTGCGCTGGACCAGGGGCACCGACAGCCCGGTGTGGCGGTTCAAGCCGGTGGACGAGTCGCGCTTCTACTTCCGCGCCACCGACAGCGGCTGGGGCGACCGCTACACCGACACCCTCAACGAGCGCTTCGCCGCGGCGGTCCGCGGCCGGGCCGCGGAGGTCACCGACGACGTCCGCGCCGCCCTGGGGCGCGAACCCATCCCCCTGGCCCGCTTCGCCCGCGAGTCCACCCTCTGACGCGCCCCGGACAGGGGAGGACGCCCGGCCCCCCACTGTTGCGGAGCGGGGGCCGGGCGTCCGGTCCGTCGGCTACTTCTTGAGCAGCTGGCGCGCCATCACCAGGCGCTGGATCTGGTTGGTGCCCTCGTAGATCTGCGTGATCTTGGCGTCGCGCATCATGCGCTCCAGCGGGAAGTCCTTGACGTAGCCCGCGCCGCCCAGCAGCTGCACGGCGTCGGTGGTGATCTCCATGGCCGCGTCGGAGGCGTAGCACTTGGCCGCCGCGCCGAAGAAGGCCAGGTCGGCGTCGCCGCGCTCGGACTTGGCGGCGGCGGCGTACACCATCTGGCGGGCGGTTTCCAGCTTCATCGCCATGTCGGCCAGCATGAACTGCACGCCCTGGAAGTCGGCGACGGCCCGGCCGAACTGCTTGCGCTCCTTGACGTAGGCCACGGCGTGGTCCAGGGCGCCCTGGGCGATGCCGACGGCCTGCGCGCCGATCGTGACGCGGGTGTGGTCCAGGGTGCGCAGCGCGATCTTCAGGCCCTCGCCGGGCTCGCCGACGATCCGGTCGCCGGGGATGCGGACGCCGTCGAAGAACAGCTCGCGGGTGGGGGAGCCCTTGATGCCGAGCTTGCGCTCGGGCTCGCCCAGGGTGAAGCCCGCGTCGTCGGCGTGCAGCACGAACGCGGTGATGTTGCGCCCGCGCGGCCCCTCGGGGTCGGTGACCGCCAGGACCGTGTAGTACTTGCTGACGCCCGCGTTGGTGATCCACGACTTCTGCCCGTTGAGGACCCAGTCGTCGCCGTCGCGCACGGCCTGGGTGCGCATGCCCGCGGTGTCGGAGCCCGCCTCGCGCTCGGACAGGCCGTAGGAGAACATCGCCTCGCCGGAGGCGACCTCGGGCAGGTAGCGGCGCTTGACGTCCTCGGAGCCGCCCAGGATGACCGGCATCGTGCCGAGCTTGTTGACCGCCGGGATGAGCGAGGACGACGCGCAGACGCGGGCGACCTCCTCGATGACGATGCAGGTGGCCAGCGCGTCGGCGCCCACGCCGTCGTACTCCTCGCCGATGTGCGGGGCGTGGAAGTCGGTGGCGACCAGCGCCTCCAGGGCCTGCCGGGGGAAGGCGCTCTTCTCGTCGACCTCGGCCGCGTGCGGGGCGATCTTGTCCTCGGCGACGGCGCGCACGGCCGCGCGCAGCTCCTCGTGCTCCTCGGTGGTCTTGAACAGGTCGAAGTCGCTCATCTGCGTTCCTCCGCGGGAGGGGCGCCCTCCCCCGATCGTTGGCACTCGGTGCCCTCGTGTGGCATTTAGTGTCAGAGTAGAGGGTGGAGGGTGCGAAGTACACCGCCGGGAGTCGGATACCTTTCGGGGGTTCCGTCCGAGGGGGAGGGGTGGCGATGGTCCGCGAGAGGCCGGGCACCGGGGGCGCGACCGCCCGCGTGCCCACCCGGGACGTGGTGCTGGCCGCCGTCCGCCTGTTCACCGACCACGGCTTCGAGGCCACCACGATGGACGACGTCGCGGCGGCCGGAGGGGTGAGCCGGCGCAGTCTGTTCCGCCGGTTCGGCACCAAGGAGGACATCCTCTTCGCCGAGCACGACGAGCTGTTCGCCGAGGTCTCCCGGCACCTGGAGACCGCCCCCGGCACGCCCCTGGACGCGGTGTTCTCGGCCGCCCGCCTGGTCCTGGACGGATACCTGCGCGATCCCGAGGTCACCGTGCCCCGGTACCGCCTGGTCCGCGTCCACCCCCGGCTGCGCGACCGGGAGGTGGCGATGACCGCCCGCTACCAGTCGGCGTTCAGCCGCTACCTGGCCGCCCGCGGGGGCGGGGGAGCGCCCGAGGAGCGCTCGCTGGCCGCCGGAGCGGCCGCCGCCGCCCTCATCGCCGCCCACAACCACGTGCTCCGCGGCTGGCTGCGCGACCCCGGGCAGGAGCCCGCGCGGGTCTGGGAGCGCTACGACGCCGCCATGGCCTTCGTCCGCCGCGCGGTGGGCCCGATGCTGCACGCGGACGGGGAGGCCCCCGCCCGCGAACGGGTCGTGGTCGCGGTCTACCCGGCCGACCTGGGGCGCGACGAACTGGTGCGCCGCCTGGCCGCCGCCGTCGACGAGGCGGGCCCCCGGGGCTGACCGGTGGTCGGGGCGCCTCCCGGGCGCGCGTAGGCTGGGACGGTTGGTCGGCGGGAGAGAACCAAGAGGCGAGCGCGCATGAGTGTGGACACGACGGGTGCGACCCGGCACGAGGCGGAGGTCTCGGAGGAGGCCCGCCGACGGCGGACGTTCGCGGTCATCTCCCACCCCGACGCCGGAAAGTCGACGCTCACCGAGGCGCTGGCACTCCACTCGTCGGCGATCACGTCGGCCGGAGCCGTCCACGGCAAGGGCGACCGCAGGGGCGTGACCTCCGACTGGATGGACATGGAGCAGGACCGCGGCATCTCCATCACCTCGGCCGCGCTGCGCATCGACTACGAGGGCCGCGTCCTCAACCTGCTCGACACCCCCGGCCACGCCGACTTCTCCGAGGACACCTACCGCGTGCTCTCGGCGGTGGACTGCGCCATCATGCTGCTGGACTCGGCCAAGGGCCTGGAGCCGCAGACCCTCAAGCTCTTCGACGTGTGCCGGGCGCGGCGGATGCCCGTCATCACGTTCGTCAACAAGTGGGACCGCCCCGGCCGCGAGCCGCTGGAACTGCTGGACGAGATCGAGCAGCGCATCGGCCTGCGCCCCACCCCGCTCAACTGGCCGGTGGGCATCGCGGGCGACTTCCGCGGACTGGTGGACCGCGACAGCGGCGTCTACACCAAGCTGACCCGCACCCCGGGCGGTGCGACCAAGGCCATCGAGGAGGCCGTGGACACCGACCGGGCCGCCGAGGTCGAGGGCGAGGCGTGGGAGAGGGCCCGGGAGGAGCTGGAGCTGCTGGAGGCGCTGGGCGCCGACTTCGACCGCGAGTCGTTCCTGACGGGGAAGTCGTCCCCGGTGCTGTTCGGCGCCGCCCTCACCAACTTCGGCGTGGGCCGGCTGCTGGAGGCCGTGGTGGGCCTGGCGCCGGCCCCGGCGGCCAAGGGCGACGTGAACGAGCGGCCGCGCCCGGTGGAGGCCCCGTTCTCCGGCCAGGTCTTCAAGATGCAGGCCAACATGGACAAGAACCACCGGGACCGGATGGCCTTCGTCCGGGTCAGCTCGGGGCGGTTCGACCGGGGCATGGTCCTCACGCACGCGGCCACCGGCCGCCCGTTCGCGACCAAGTACACCCAGGCGGTGTTCGGCGCGGACCGCTCCACCATCGACACCGCCTTCCCGGGCGACGTGATCGCCCTGGTCAACGCCCAGGCGCTGAAGGTCGGTGACACCCTGTACGACGGCGCCAAGGTGGAGTTCCCCGCGATCCCGAGCTTCGCGCCGGAGCACTTCGTGGTGGCGCGGGCCAAGGACGCGGGCAAGTACAAGCAGTTCCAGAAGGGGATCGCCCAGCTCGACGCCGAGGGCGTGGTGCAGGTGCTGACCTCGGACGTGCGGGGCGAGCAGGCCCCCGTGCTGGCGGCGGTCGGACCGCTCCAGTTCGACGTCGTCAAGCACCGCATGGAGCAGGAGTTCCGCAGCCCCGTCGAGGTCTCCCCGCTGGAGTACTCGGTGGCCCGGCGCACCGACGAGGAGTCGGCGCCCACCCTGCACGCGCTCTCGGGTGCCGAGGTGCTGCGCCGCCGCAACGACGGGGAACTGCTGGTGCTGGTGCACAACAAGTGGCGGCTGCGGGTGATCGAGCGCGACCACCCCTCGCTGTTCATGGAACCGCTGCTGGCCGGCGGCGTCGTCGAAGACGAATAGCACACCTCCCTTCGATAGCCCGGACCGGGGCGTGGAAATGGCGCCCTTCTCGCACGGCCGGCCCTCGGTGCGGCGGACACGCGCGCGAAATCGGCCGCGTCCGCCGCGACGGGTGTGAACTCCCGTTCCGCGGGCACACTCTTTGCCCATCCGCGGCGGCCCAGGAAGCGCCCCGCGCCGCGGGGCGGGGGACGGCTCCCGCGGCAGAGGCCAAGATCACCGCACGGGGGGTACCCCGCGTCAACGCCCGTGATCAGGGCGAAGGTACTCTGATAGCTGGCCGCTAGGGCGCGTTCGGACAGCTGATCGCACTCCGCCTCGTCCGGGTATGTCCAGATATGTGAAGGACTCCCGGGCGGCGTGGTTCGTGCGGTGTCCGGGGTGTTCAGGGGACCGGCACAAGGGGCGTCGCCGCACCGGGGGAGAACCCCGCGGGTGTCCGGCGACGTCTCAGGGCGATCACGGAGTAAACGACATCTGGCAAAGATTGTAAATCTTCACCTCACGGTAATTCTGCTCACATCTGGGTATGTGTTGCATGTCACCTGTCCGTGAATCGGTGAAACTTATATGATTTTGCTTAATCGTCGTTTAACAAAACAGAACAATAACGAGTGAATCAAGAACGTGGCGGCGGACCGTCCCGCGTCTGACGCACCTCACGTATCCCCCGCCTGGAAAGGTTGACCTCGGGCATGAGCGAAGACGACAAAGAGCGCACGGTGGAGCTCCACTACGAGGGCGGCGTGCTGAAGCTGCCGGTTTTCACCGGCACCGAGGGTGAGCAGACCATCGAGCTGAAGACCCTGCTGGGCTCGACGGGCATGACCACCCTGGACCCGGGGTTCGGCAACACCGCTTCGTGTAGCTCGAAGATCACCTATATCGACGGCGCCGCCGGGATCCTCCGCTACCGCGGGTACCCGATCCAGGACCTGGCCGTGGGGAGCACCTTCCTGGAGGTCGCCTACCTGGTGATCTACGGCGAGCTGCCCGAGCCCGGCCAGCTCAAGGAGTTCTCCGACAAGCTGCGCGAGAACGCCGACATCCCGGCGGAGATGGGCGCGTTCCTGGACGCGATGCCCCGCAACGGGCACCCGATGGCCCTCCTGGCGAGCGCCGCCAACACCCTGTCCGCCTACTACGCGGACAGCGTCGACCCCTCCGACGAGGCCCAGGTCGAGCTCGCCACGATCCGGCTGATGGCCAAGCTGCCGACGATCGCGGCCCGCATCTACCGCAACTCCGTCGGCGCCGAGCCGATCGGCCCGGACGACTCCCTCGGCTACGTCGAGAACTTCATCCGGATGACCTTCGGCGACGACGCCGCCGCGGGCGAGCTGGGCGACCTCTTCGGCAAGGCCGTGGACCTGCTCCTCATCCTGCACGCGGACCACGAGCTCAACTGCTCGACCGCCACCGTGCGCACGGTCGGCTCCTCGCAGGCCGACATCTTCGCCAGCGTCGCCGCGGGCATCAACGCCCTGTCCGGCCCCTCCCACGGCGGCGCCAACCAGGCCGTGCTGGAGATGCTCGACGAGATCCGCGAGTCGGGCGTCACCGTCGCCGAGTTCCTGGAGCGCGTCAAGGCCCGCGAGGTCCGCCTCATGGGCTTCGGCCACCGGGTCTACAAGAACTTCGACCCGCGCAGCAAGGAGATCAAGGTCCTCGCGACCCAGATCCTCGACCGCCACGACGACCCGGACGAGCTGTTCGCGCTGGCCCTCGAACTGGAGGCCGCGGCGCTCGCCGACTCCTACTTCACCGAGCGCAAGCTCTACCCCAACGTCGACTTCTACACCGGCGTCATCTACCGGGCCATGGGCTTCCCGACCAACATGTTCACCGTGCTGTTCGCGATCGGCCGCCTGCCCGGCTGGGTCGCCCACTACCGCGAGCAGCTGCACGACCCGGCCTTCCGGATCGCGCGCCCGCGCCAGCACTACATCGGCTCCGCCGAGCGCCGCTACCCGGGCCAGGGCTAGAACCCGGCTGGAGCGCACGCCCCGCCCGCCCCGTCCCCGGACGGGGCGGGCGTCTTCGTCGTCCGTGCGCCCTCACTATCCTTACCGGCACAGAACCGTCCCTTTCCGAGTATTTTGCGGATGCTCTGCCGTTCGCGTGCGACTTTGAGGGAAGTTGCAGGGTGCGCCCCTCTCCGACAGGGGCGTGCCGGGGAGGTGGGGCGACGATGATGCGGAACATGATGGCGGGGGAGATCCTCGGGGCCATGAGCCGGAACTGGTGGACGGTGGTCCTGCGAGGGGCCGCCGCGATCCTCTTCGGCCTGATCGCCCTGATCTCGCCCGGACTGACCACGGTCGCCCTGGCGATCGTCTTCGGCGTGTACGCGCTCGTGGACGCCGTGGTGCTCGGATACGCGGCCTACCGCGCGGCCCCGGGGACGCGCGCCCCGCTCGTCGTCCAGGCGGTGCTCAGCGCCCTGATGGGCCTCATCGCCCTGATCTGGCCGGTCGCCGCGATCATCGCGCTGGTCTTCGTGATCGGCGTGTGGGCCGTCATCACCGGTGTCGCGGAGATCGTCACCGCCGTCCGCCTGCGCGCCCACATCAGCTCCGAGTGGCTGCTGATCTTCGCCGGGGCGCTCTCCGTCGTGTTCGGCCTGCTGCTGTGGTTCTGGCCCCTGGCCGGGGCCCGGGCGATCGTGTTCGTGGTCGGCGTCTACGCGCTCATCTTCGGTGTGGTCATGGTCGTGGCCGGATTCCGGCTGCGCGGCGCCGCCGACACGATCGCGGACGCGGACCGCATGGACGCCGCCGACATGTCCGGGATGCCCGAGGAGCCGGTGAGCCCCTTCGACGAGGGGTACTCCGAGGGCTACCGCGAGGGGTACCGCGGCGACCCGAACGCCTCGGCGGAGCCGACCGGCCGGGACGCCGACGGCACCGGGACGGCGCGCCGCGCCAGCGGGCGCCACCGCGCCCCCGGCGAGCGGGGCGAGCCCGGCGACGCGGACACCGACGGCTGACGGAGCGGGCCCTCAGGGCTCGCGGACGACGAGGGGGCCGCAGCGGTCGACCTGGCTTCCCGGGACGACCGACGCGGCCTTCTCGCGCTGCCAGGCCGCGAAGCGGGGCGAGGCGCGGTGCGCCTCCAGGGCCTCCGCGTCGGTGAAGACCTCGCACACCCAGAAGAGGTCGGGGTCGGCGGCGTCGGCCGTCACGTCGAAGCGCAGGCAGCCCGGCTCCTCGCGGACCGAGGCCGCTGCGTGCCGGGAGATCCCGGAGACGAACGCGTCGCGGCGGCCGGGCCTGACCCGCACCGAGATGACCAGGGACACGGGGACTGCGGGCACGGGTCCTCCTCGCGCGGGGGAAACGGGTGCCCGAGCCTACGGCCCCGGCCCGGCGGCGCCGTCGCCGGGGCTCGGCTACCCTGGTCGCATGCACCTCCAGATCTACGGCTAGGAGCGGGCGTCGCCGACGCCCCCGGCGCCGCGGCCCCTCGACGGGCCGGGCGCCCCATCGCCCTACCCGTGGAACGCACTCATCTGGAGAGGTCCGACGATGAACCGTCGCGCCCATATCGCCATGGTCGGAGTCCCGGCCGTCAGCCACACCCTGCCCAGCCTGGAGATCCTCCGCGAGCTGGTCCGCAGGGGCCACCGCGTCACGGTCGCCAACGACCCGCTGGTGGCCGACCTCATCACCCCCACCGGGGCCGAACTCGTCCCGTTCACCACCACGCTGCCCACCGGCGACGAGGAGTGGCCGCAGGACCCCGTCGAGGGCATGGACGTGTTCCTCGACGACGCGATCAACGTCCTCCCCGTCATCGGGGACGCCTACGACGCGGACCGGCCCGACCTGTTCCTCTACGACATCGGGGGGTACGCCGCCCGGGTCCTGGCCCTTCGCTGGGGGATCCCCAGCGTGCAGCTGTCCCCGACCTACGTCGCCTGGGCCGACCACGAGGCCACGGTGGCGGCCTGGCTGGCCCGTCAGCCCGGCGCCGCGGAGCACTTCGCCAGGTTCGACGCCTGGCTCGCCGAGAACGGGGTCACCGGGCTGGACCACACCACCTTCGCCGGACGCCCCGACCGGGCCCTGGCGCTGATCCCGCGGGAGATGCAGCCGTTCGCCGACACCGTCTCCGACACGGTCACCTTCGTCGGCCCCTGCCCGGGCGACCGGGCCGACCAGGGGGAGTGGCGGCGCCCCGCCGGCGCGGAGAAGGTCGTCCTGGTGTCCCTGGGGACCGCCTACACCGACCGCCCCGGGTTCTACCGGGCCTGCGTCGAGGCGTTCGCCGGGCTGCCCGGCTGGCACGTGGTGCTCCAGATCGGCCGGTACACCGACCCGGCCGAGCTGGGCGAGGTCCCCGCCGGCGTCGAGGTGCACCCCTGGGTGCCGCAGCTGTCGGTGCTGCGCCAGGCCGACGCCTTCGTGACCCACGCGGGGATGGGAGGCGCCTCGGAGGGGCTGTACTGCGGCGTCCCGATGATCGCGGTGCCCCAGGCCGTCGACCAGTTCGACAACGCCGACCGCCTCGTCGGGCTGGGGGTGGCCCGGAGGCTCGACGACCGGTCCCAGGACCCGGCCGCCCTGCGGTCGGCCCTGCTGGAGCTGACCTCCGACCCGGAGGTCGCCGCCCGCCTGGCGGACATCTCCGCCCGCCTGCGGAGCCAGGGCGCCTCGTACGCGGCCGACCTCGTCGAGGCCGAACTCCCGTAGCCCCCGTCCCCCTGCGCGGGGCGCGTCCCGGCCGTGCGCCGGGGCGCGCCCCCGCGCGCCCCCGCCGACCCCGTGGAGGGAACACCCATGGACCACCTCGTCGTCGTCACCGGAGGACCCGGCTCCGGCAAGACGACCCTCATCGACCACCTGGCCGGGCTCGGCCACGCCCGCACCGAGGAGGCGGGCCGGGCGGTCATCCGCGACCAGCGGGAGATCGACGGGCCCGGCCTGGCCTGGCGCGACGACGCCCTGTTCGCGGAGCTGATGCTGGCCTGGGAGATCCGCTCGCACCGGGAGGCGGCGGCCCTGCCCGGCCCGGTGTTCTGCGACCGCGGCGTGCCCGACACGGTCGGCTACCTCCTGCTCCGCGGACTGCCGGTGCCCCCGCACGCGGAGGCCGCCGCGCGCCGCTTCCGGTACCGGCCCACCGTCTTCGTGGCGCCGCCCTGGCCGGAGATCTTCACCGGGGACGCCGAGCGCCACCAGTCGCAGGAGGAGGCCCGGCGCACCTACGACGCCATGCTGGAGGTCTACCCCCGGTTCGGCTACGCACCGGTGGAGCTGCCCAGGGTCCCCGTGGCGGAACGGGCCCGCTTCGTGCTGGAGACGCTGGCGGAGGAGGATCCGGGTTCGGGTCACCGAACGTGACCCTTTCGTGCATGCTCTTTTGTGGGACCGGTGACGCCGGATCCCGGAGGGGGTGTATTCGGTGGGGGTGCACGCAAGTGTCGGTAGTGTCCGTTCACGGCCGTAAAGGGGGCCCTCTCTTGTGGTCGGCGGGGCCCACCGCCAGACTCTTCTAGGTAAAGGGAGCATGGCCCGCCCGCGTCCACCCGGTGGGCGCGGGTCGGACGGACACGGGGAGTGATAGGGAAGGTGGCGAGCGCGTCGGAGGCGAACACGCCGCCCATGAGCTGGGAGGGCATCGACCACGCGCTGAACCGGGTGCGCGGGGAGCTGAAACGGATCACCTTCAACCTCGCCGACCTGGACGGCCACGTCGGACACCGGATGCTCAGGGGCGCCGACCTGCGCGGCACCACCCGGGAGCGCTGGGAGCACGCCGACCGCCACATCCACCGCCTGTGGGAGACCTTCGACGCCTTCCGCCGCGTCGTCGACGACGCCTCCGGACACCGCGCCCTGGGAGGCGGGCGCGCCTCCGACCAGGCACGGCTGACCTTCCTGCTCACCGGCCCCTGCATCGAGACGCCGCTGGAGAAGGCGCCGCTGCACGAGCGCGGGCTGCTGGACGCCGACACCGAGCACATCACCGCGGCCGAGGCCGTCGCCCGGATGACCGCGGACTACGAGGAGGTCACCGAGGTCGTCTCGGCCGCGGAGTCCGCCTGGAACACCCTGCACCCCCGCCTGGCCGGGCTCGACGCCCTGTGGCAGGAGATCGGCACCCTCGGCGACATGATCGAGGAGGCGGGCGGCGGGGACGACGAGGCCCTGCGCTCGGAGCTGGACCGGGTCGGCGACACCGTCCGCCGCGACCCCCTCTCGCTGCTGGGCCCCGACCTCGGGGTCGACGCCTCGGGGCTGGAGCGCCTGCGCAAGCGGCTGGAGGCGGTGCGCGGCCGGCTGCGCGACGCCCTGCGCATGCGCGACTCCTACCGCGAGAGCACCGGGCACCTGGTCTCGGCCGTCGACGACCTGGAGGCCACCCTGGCCTCCCTGCACGAACTGCGCGCCCGCGTCGTCACCCGCATCAGCGAACCCCGCGCTGTCGGCCTCCCCGACCCGGTGCCCGGCCTGCGGGCCCGGCTCGCCGAGATGGACACCCTGCGCTCGCAGGGCCGGTGGCGCGCGCTGGGTGCGCTGTTCGGCGAGGTCCAGGCGGCCGTCCACACCGCGACCGACGACGCGCGCGAGCGCCGGGCGGACCTGGAGGGCCTGCTGGACCGCCGCTCCGAACTGCGCGGACGCCTGGAGTCCTACCGCGCCCGCGCGGTCCGGCTGGGCCGGGCCGAGGAGCCCGGGGTGAGCGAACTGCACGCCCGCGCGCACCGGGAGCTGTGGACGGCCCCCGGCGACCTGCGCGCCGCCACCTCCGCCCTGGCCGCCTACCGCAGGTCTCTGGAGGAACCCGGGGTGACCGAAACCACTCGGGACAGAACCACACCGGGTGCGGACGCGTCAGACGGCGAGAGCGATGGTGGTGTGAGCAGATGACGAAGTGCACGAAGCCCGGCTGCGGCGGTGTGATCGAGGACGGCTTCTGCGTCGTGTGCGGGCTGGCGCCCGCGCCCGGCGCCGCGGCCCCGGCACCCCCCGTCCCGGGAGCCCCGCAGAACCCCCCCTCGACGCCCCCGACCTCCTGGGGGACCGGGCCGCAGGCGGGCTACGCCGCGCCCCGGGAGCCTTCGGGGCCGCAGGCCGGGTACGCCGGGGGCCCGCCGACCGGTCCGCAGGCGCGGCCCCCCGCCTACGGGCCCCCGCCCGCCTCCGGGGCCCAGCGGCCCTTCGGCGCGCCCGTCCCCGGAAGCCCGCCGCCCGGCGCCCGGCCGCAGGCCCCGGGCCCCCGGCCCTTCCCCGCCGGGCACGGGACGCCGCCCGGGGCGCCTTCCGGCGGCGGCCCCGAGCGGGGAGCGGCCCCGTCCGAGGGCGACGACATCGGCGACCCCCTCCACTCCCACCCCATCTCCGGCAACATCCGCCTCTCCGGCAGGTCCGGGCCCGGCAGCATCACCGGCACCATCGGCAGCGGCCCGGGACCCGGCTCCGGCCGCACCCGGCGCTCCATCCGCGGCATGCTCGGCGCGGGCATGGTCGTCGTCCCCCCGGTCCCCTACCGGGACCCGGCCGAGGCGATCATGGAGAACGCGGTCGTCTCCGAGAAGAACCGCTTCTGCGGCAACTGCGGGGAGAAGGTCGGCCGGACCCGGGGCGACCAGCAGGGCCGCACGGAGGGGTTCTGCCGCAAGTGCGGCACCCAGTACTCCTTCACCCCCAAGCTCGGCGCCGGGGACAGGGTGGGCGGCCAGTACGAGGTGCTGGGCTGCATCGCCCACGGCGGCCTGGGCTGGATCTACCTGGCCCGCGACCGCAACGTCAACGACCGCTGGGTGGTGCTCAAGGGCCTGCTCAACGACGGCGATGCCGAGGCGCACAAGGCCGCAGCGGCCGAACGCGCCTTCCTCTCCGAGGTCGAGCACCCCAACATCGTCAAGATCATCAACTTTTCCCAGCACCCCGACGCGCGCACCGGCATCCCCGCCGGGCACATCGTCATGGAGTACGTGGGCGGCAAGTCGCTGCGCGAACTCCTCATGGAGCGCCGCGACCAGGACCCCGACGCGGTGCTGCCGGTGGACCAGGTCATCGCCTACGGCCTGGAGGTCCTGCGGGCGCTCGGCCACCTCCACTCCCGCGGCCTGCTGTACTGCGACTTCAAGCCCGACAACGTCATCCAGAGCGAGGAGCAGATCAAGCTCATCGACCTGGGCGGCGTGCGCCGCATGGACGACGCCGTCAGCCCCGTCTACACCACCCCCGGCTACCGGGTCCCCGAGGACGAGCTGCGCGGCCCCGGCCCGACCGTCAGCGCCGACCTGTACTCGGTGGGGCGGACACTGGCCGTGCTCAGCTTCCGGTTCAGCTTCATGCGCGAGTACCCGCACGAGCTGCCGCCGCGCTCGGCCGTGCCGCTGCTGGAGCGCTACGAGTCCTACGACCGGCTGCTGCGCCGCTCCACCCACCCGGACATGGAGCGCCGCTTCCACGACGCCTCCGACATGGCCGACCAGCTCACCGGCGTGCTGCGCGAGGTGCTCTCCGACATGGAGGGGGCGCCCCACCCGGCGCCCTCCACCCTGTTCGGCGGGGAGAACTTCACCATCGGGTCCGACGTGGGCCGGGCCGACCGCCTGCTCCTGCCGCCCGCCCCCACCGAGGCGGCCACGCTGCTGCCCGCGCCCCTGATCGACCCCTCCGACCCCGCGGCGCAGCACCTGCGGGGCTTCCAGGCCCTGACCCCCGAGGAACTGGTCGCGGCCCTGGTGTCCATGCCGGAGCCGACCCCGGAAACGCTGCTCATGCTGGCCCGGACGCTCATCACGCTGGGCAGGCACGGGCAGGCCATGGACGCCCTGCACCAGTTCAGCGAGCGCGTCCCCGGCGACTGGCGCACCATGTGGTACCTCGCCGTCGCCGAGCTGAGCACCGGCGACGTCCAGGCCGCCCGCCGGCACTTCGACGAGCTGTACGGCCACCTGCCCGGGGAGACCGCCCCCAAGCTGGGCCTGGCGCTCGCCTGCGAGCGGACCGGCGAGCACGCGGTCGCCGCGCGGCACTTCCAGAACGTGTGGAACACCGACCACTCCTTCGTCAGCGCGGCGTTCGGCCTCGCCCGCATCCGGCTGGCCCAGGGCGACCGGAACGGGGCCATCGCGGTCCTGGACACGGTGCCCGAGCTGTCGAGCCTGTACGTGCACGCCCAGACCGCGCTCATCGCCGTGCTGGCGGCCCGCCACCCGGGCCGCGACGCCGGCGACCTGGTGCGCGCCGGACAGCGCCTGGAGCGGCTCGGGCTCGACAGCGAGTCCACCGACCGGCTGGCCGTGCGGGCCCTGGAGTCCGCGCTGGACTGGCTCGGCGCGGGCGGCCGGGCCGACGGGACGGAGCTGCTGGGCGGCCCGCTGGACCAGGCGGGTGTGCGCACCAACCTGGAGCGGCGCTACCGTGACCTGGCACACCGGTCCACCGAGGCCGCGGAGCGGTACGAGCTGATCGACAAGGCGAACTCCCTACGACCCGTGACGCTGCTGTGAGGACCGAAGGAACAGCGATGACGATGGTGCGGACCTGCCCGGGGTGCGCCGACAAGGTGGCCGCGGGCGACGCCTTCTGCGAGCGCTGCGGCCACTCCCTGACCGAAGAGGTGCGCCGCGACCCGGCGCGGGACACGGCCGGGGCCGGAGCGGATCCGGCCGCGCCGGCCGCGCCCGACCTGGTCCCCGCGGACGGCGGGCCCACGGCCCCGCAGGTGAGCCTGTACGGCGCCGACCGGTACGAGGGGCGGGAGGAGGCCGCCGAGGACGCGGTGTCGGGGCCGACCCCCTCGGGCTCGACCGCCCGGGAGGAACCCCACCCCCAGGGCGTCTACCGCACCGTCAACCCGGCCGACGTCACGGTCGCGGGGGTCATCCCCTCGGAGGCGACCGCCCGGTCCTCGGGCGCGGCCCCGTCGGACCCCGCGCGCCGACCCGGCGCCCCGTCGGGCTCCACGGCGCCCTCCGGCGCCCCCAAGGGACCCGCGCGCCCGCCCGGCGCCCCGTCGGGCTCCACGGCGCCCTCCGGCGCCGTTCCGCCCTCGGGCGCGCCGGTGCCCGGAGCGCCCCCTGCCGGGGCGCCCCGCGGCCCCGGCCGCTCCCTCAACGACAGCCTGTCCGTGGACGACGACTGGGACGCCATCGACTCGCTGGCGACCCAGCCCGTCCGCCGCGACCCGCGGCCCGCGCGGCCCGCCCCTGAGCGGGTCGCCCCCGACTGGCTCCCGCCCGCCGCCTCCGGCCCCGTCCGGCCCGCCGATCCCGGCCTGTGCGTGTGGTGCCCGGGGCGGGTCGTGGACGGCTACTGCGAGCAGTGCGGGTTCCTCCAGCCCACCGGCCGCGACCACGTCGAGGTGCGCACCGACTCCGTCGTCGGGGTCAGCGACCGCGGGCTCAGACACCGGCGCAACGAGGACGCCATGGCCGTCCGGGTCGTCCCCGACGACGCTCCGCACGCCGCGGGGGTGGTGTGCGCCGTGGTCTGCGACGGCGTTTCCAGCTCACCCCGCTCCGACGAGGCGTCCCGGGTCACCGCCGAGACCGGCGCGACCGTCCTGGCCGAGCAGATGCGGCGCGGCGTCGACGCCCGCGAGGCCACCGGCGTCGCCATGACCCGGGCGGCCGAGGCCGTCGCCGCCATCGCCGACTCCCCCAGCTCGGCCCCGGCCTGCACCTTCGTCTCGGCCGTCGTGGACCCCGGCGCGGGCACCGTCACCGTCGGCTGGGTCGGCGACAGCCGCGCCTACTGGCTCTCCGGCGGACCGGCCTCCAGCGGTTCGGCCCTGCTCACCAGGGACGACTCCTGGAGCGAGGCGATGGTGCAGATGGGTGCGCTGTCCCGGGAGGAGGCGATGCGCTCCGCCAACGCGCACGCCCTCATCGCGTGGATGGGCGCCGACTCCGGCGAGATCGACGCGCACATCTCCACGGTCACGCCCACCGGACCCGGCGCCGTCCTGCTGTGCAGCGACGGCCTGTGGAACTACTACCCCGAGGCCCGGGCCCTGACCGAGGCGGTGCCCGCCGCGGGCACCCGCCCCGTGGAGGCGGCCCGCACCTACGTCCGCCTCGCCCTCGAAGGGGGCGGCAGGGACAACATCACCGTCGTCGTCATCCCCGTGCCCGCAGGGGGTGCCGCCCGTGCCGAACAGGGCTGAGGGCACCGCCGGGCCGCGGTTCCGGGTGGAGGTCGACCAGAACCGGTTCCTCCCCCTGGGCGGACGGGAGGTGCACGCCGTCGTCGGAGTCTCCTCCACCGGGCCCCCGGTCGTGGGCGCGGACGTGCGGGCGACGGAGATCATCGTCATCGACACGTCCGGCTCCATGTACGGGGAGAAGATCATCGCCGCCAAGCAGGCGGCCCGCGCCGCCGTCGCGGCCCTGCGCGAGGGCGTGCGCTTCGCCGTCATCGCCGGGCACAGCCGGGCGGAGACGATCTACCCCGCGTCGAACACGCCGGCCGTGGTCGACGCCTCCACCCGGTCCGAGGCGATGGAGGCCGTGGGCCGCCTGCGCGCCGACGGCGGTACCCGGATGGGCGCCTGGCTCACCCGGGCGGCCGAGCTGTTCGCCACCGTCGACGGCGGTGTCAAGCACGCCATCCTGCTCACCGACGGGCAGAACAACGAGGTGGCCGCCGACTTCGACCGGACCCTGGCCCGGCTCGCCGGGACCTTCGTCTGCGACTGCCGCGGGGTGGGCACCGACTGGAAGGTCGAGGAGCTGCGCAAGATCGACGCCGCGCTGCTCGGCGGTGGGCCGGGGATCATCGCCGACCCCGCCGGCATGGCCGCCGACTTCCGGGCGATGACGCGGGCCTCCATGGGCAAGGCCGTCGCCGACGTGGCGCTGCGCCTGTGGACGCCGCGGCACGCCGTGGTGCGGTACGTGAAGCAGGTCGCCCCCACCGTCCAGGACCTGACCGGCCGCGGAGTGGAGCGCGCCCCCCAGTCCCGGGACTACCCCACCGGTTCCTGGGGTACGGAGAACCGCGACTACCACATCTGCGTGGAGGTCCCCCCGGGCGACCCCGGCCGCCAGCTGCGCGCCGGATGGGTGCGTGTGGTCCTGCCCGGCTCCGGTGGCGCCCCGGACGAGGTGGCGGCCTCGGGGAACATCCTCGCGGAGTGGACCGCGGACGAGAACAGGGCCACCGAGATCGACCCCCGGGTGGCCCACTACACGGGCCAGGTGGAACTGGCCCAGGCGATTCAGGACGGACTGGCGGCCCGCCGCTCCGGGGACGACGACACCGCGACGACACGGCTGGGCCGGGCCGTCGCGCTCGCGCACGGATCCGGGGACGAGGAGACCGCCCGGCTCCTCGGGAAGGTCGTCGACGTCCTCGACCCGGTCACCGGAACCGTCCGGCTCCGCGCCGGCGTCGAAAAGATCGACGAGATGACACTGGACACCAACTCGACCCGTACCGTCCGGACCCGGCCCCGCCCCTCGGGACCGGGCGGCGGAGCCCCCGGACCCGGGTAGGAGGGACCCATGCCGAGCTGCCCCTCCGGGCACCACTCCACGGCGGCCGACTTCTGCGATGTCTGCGGACTGCGACTCCAGGCGTACGACCCCGCACCCCCCGCCTGGTCGCAGGGGCCGTCGGCCGTCCACACCCCGCCGACGGCCCACGTGCCCCAGCCGAACCGGCCGCCGCGGGAGTCCCCGCCGCGGCGGCCCCCCGGCGCGCCCAGGGGAGGCCCCTGCCCGGAGTGCTCGACCCCCAGGACCGGGCGGTTCTGCGAGGAGTGCGGGTACGACTTCGCCTCCCAGCAGCGCCGGGAGCCCGGCGACGAGGGAGCGGCCTGGCGGGCCACCGTCACCGCCGACCCCGCCTACTACCAGTACATGGTGAACCAGGGGATGCTCGACCCCGAGCGCATCCCCTTCCCGTCGTACATCAAGCCGCGCCGGGTGGAGCTGTCCGGCGAGCGGGTGCACATCGGGCGGGCCAGCGCCTCGCGCGGGTTCACCCCGGAGATCGACCTCGGCGGTTCCGGCGGGGACCCCGCGATCTCCCACATCCACGCCATCCTGGTCTCGCGCCCCGGCGGCGCCTGGGTCCTGGTCGACCCCGGGTCGACCAACGGGACCACGGTCAACGGGACCGACAACCCCGTGGCCCCCCATGTGGAGGTCCCCCTGAACGACAACGACCGGATCTATGTGGGCGCATGGACCGTCATCATCCTCCAGAAGGGGTGAGCCCCCGTTGATTCCCTCCTCCAGCACCCCGCCGGAGCCGACCCGCTCCACCGCGCCGGCGGTGCCCGGCCGCACCGGGTCCCGCGCCCGTGACGGCCGGCCCCGGCTGCGCCACCGGCTGGCCACGACCCCCGCCCGGGTGTGGCTGCTGACCGTGGTGAGCTGCGCGGCGGTCATCGGCCTGTTCGCCTCCGCCGCGCACACCCTCGACCAGGCGCGCAGCGGCCTGGACGTGCTCGGCCGCGGCGCGGGGCCCCAGGCCATGGCCACGACCGAGCTGTACCTGTCCCTGGCCGACATGGACGCCCGCATCGCCGACGTCCTGCTCATGGGCACCGACCACGACCTCGGTTCGGGGCGCGAGGACGCCCTCGGCCAGTACGAGGCCAGCCGGGAGCGGGCCAACGAGGCGCTGCTCCAGGCGGCGTCGCTCACCGAGGGCGAGGGCGTGCAGCAGCGCAACGTCGAGGAGGTCCTGGACGGGCTGGGCGCCTACGAGCGGCTCGCCACCGAGGCCCTGCTGCGCAACGACGAGGCCGGCGCCGCCCCCGGTGAGGTGGACGCGGGGGCGCTGGAGGCGTACCGGGGGGCCACCCGGATGATGCACACCGAGCTGCTGCCCAAGGCGTTCAACGTCGGGCTGGACTCCTCCGCGATCGTGCGCGCCAACCACGAGGAGGGGCAGGCCGCCGTCACGCTGGGCCTGCTGTGGGTGGGCGGCGTCGGCGCGGCCGTGCTGCTGTCGCTGTTCGGCCTCCAGGTGTACCTGCGGCTGAGGTTCCGCCGCCGGTTCAACCTGCCGCTGATCGGCGCCTCCGCGGTCACCGTGGTCCTCACCGCCGGTGTGGTGCTGGCGCTGGTGAGCAGCAGCGGACACCAGAGCGCGGCCAAGGACGAGGGCCTGGACGCGGCGATGTCGCTCGCCCGCGGCGGGGCGATCGCCACCGACATGCAGGCGGACCAGAGCCGCTACCTGCTGGACCCGGACCAGGCCGACAACTACCAGCAGGTGTACCTGGAGCGGTCCCAGCAGGTGCTGTTCCGCCCGGTGAGCAACCTGGCCGACTACTACACCGCCATCGACGAGGTGGCCGCCTCCTACCCGGAGCTCCCCGGGGGCGGAGACGGCGACCCGGGCACCCTCGGCTACCTGGGGGAGCGGGCCCACGAAGCGCTGCTGCCCGGGCAGGAGGAGCGGCTGGCGCAGGTGCTGGAGGCCTACAACGAACTCCAGACGCAGGACCGGCGGCTGCGCGAGGCGGTGCGGGACGGCGACACCGGGGAGGCCATCGACGTCCGGATGAACGTCGCGCACTCCGGGGACGGCACCTTCGCCGCCTACGAGGAGGCGCTGGGCGGACTCACCGAGGTGCACCGGGAGGCGTTCGACGAGGGCATCCGGCGCGGGGACGCGGCGCTGTCCGCGTGGACGTGGCTGCTCCCGGCCGGCGCCCTGCTGCTGCTCCTGCTGGTCGCCCTGGGCGTGCGCCCCCGCCTGGCCGAGTACCGCTGACCCCCGAGAGAGAAGGACAAGGCCGATGAGGTTTCGACACCGCCGCGTCGCCGCGGCGGCAGCGCTGGCCGCCGCCGCGGTGTTCGGGCTGCCCGCCTGCTCGGCGGTGCTGGGCGGGGAGGAGTCGCTGGTCGACGCCGACTCGCTCACCGTGGGAGTCAAGTCCGACCAGCCCGGCCTGGGGCTGGAGACGGAGGCGGGCAGCGGCGAGTTCGAGGGCTTCGACGTCGACGTGGCCCTGTACATCGCGGAGCGGCTCGGGGTGGCCCCGGAGAACGTCGATTTCGTGGCGGTCACCTCGGCCGAGCGCGAGGAGAAGCTGATCAGCGGCGAGGTGGACATGGTCGTGGCGACCTACTCCATCACCCCCGCGCGAAGGACCCAGGTGACGTTCGGCGGCCCCTACTACGTGGCCAAGCAGGACGTGCTGGTGCGCGCCGACGCCACCGGCATCCAGGGCGTGCGCGACCTGGAGGGCCTGTCGGTGTGCCAGGGGGCGGGCTCCAACTCGGCGGCCCGCATCACCGAGGGCCTGGGGATCCCGGTGGAGGAGGTGGAGGGGGAGACCTACAGCGACTGCATCGAGCGGCTCAGCTCGGGCCGCGTCGACGCCGTCTCCACCGACAACCTGATCCTGGCCGGGTTCCTGGCCCAGAGCCCCGGGGCGTTCCGCTTCGTCAACAACCCGTTCACCGACGAGAAGTACGGTGTGGGGCTGCCCTACGGGGACATCGAGGCCTGCGAGGCGGTCAACAACGCGATCAGCCGCATGTACCAGGAGGGCGACGCCACCGAGATGCTCGACCGCTGGTTCGGTGAGACCGACCTGGAGATGGTGTACAGCGTGCCCCAGTTCGAGGGGTGCGACTGATCCCCGCGGGCCCGGTGGGAGCGGCGGTGCCGCTCCCACCGGTGTGTCCGCGGGACTCGGCGGCGGTCGTCCGGTGGTGGCCCGCCGGGGGGATATGGCAGATACTGACCCCTATGTAAGGCAATGGGGGTCCAGGATGGGAGTTGTCCGTTGACCATCGTCGAGTTCCTGAGCGCGCGCCTGGACGAGGACGAACGCGCGTCGAAGGCCGTACCCGTGGGAGCACGCGGCCGGGACCGGGCGCTGGCCGAGGTCTCCGCCAAGCGCAAGATCGTCGAGGGGTACACCCGGGCGCACCACGCCAGCATGCGCAGCCTCCAGCCCACGCTCGCCGGGGCCGCCCCGGGGCCCACCCGGCAGGGCGAGGACCCCTGGTCCGAGCTGCTGGCCTGGCGGCTGGCCGTCAAGTACCTCGCCGCCGTCTACCGGGCCCACCCCCAGTACGACCGCTCCTGGGAGGACTGAGCGGCGGGGCCGGGGCCGCGCGCCGTCAGGACGGCGCCAGACCCGGCAGCGCCGCCACGGCCTCCACCAGGTCGGCCCCCGCCGCGTCGGGGGCGCCGAACACCTCGGGGAAGCGCCCCTCCAGGTGCGCCGACCACCCCGTGACCAGGCCCGCCCTGGCCGCCCCCGCCACGTCCCAGCCGTGCGCCGTCACCAGGGCGAGCCGCCCCGGGACCACGCCCAGGGAGCGGGCCGCCGCCCGGTAGGCCTCCGGGGACGGCTTCCACGCCCGGCCCGGACCGCCGCCCAGGACGCCGTCCACCAGGCCCCCCAGCCCGGCCCGCTCCACCAGCTCCAGGGTGGCCGCCGGTCCCGCGTTGCCGAACAGCACCGCCCGCGATCCCGCCGTGCGCACCGCCGCCAGCGCCGCGGACGCCTCCCGGCGCGGCTCCAGCTCCGACAGCCCGTCCACGATCGTGTCCTCCGCGGCCGGGGCGATCTGGTGGCCGGTGACGTCGCGCAGCGCGCCGCGCACCGCGTCCTCGAAGGACCGCCCGCCCCCCACCAGCGCCAGGGCGAACACGTCCCGCGCCAGGTGGTCGGCCCAGCGGCCCATCAGGACCCGGGGGATGCCCGCCTCCCGGAACCGCCACTCCAGCGGGGCCAGGGGGAACAGGGTGTCGAGGACGTCGAAGGCGACCACGGCCGGACGCGCGGCCCGGCCCGGGGGGACAGGGGACATCGGTGCGACTCCAGGGGGGAGGAGGGACGTGCCGCCCGGAGTCCTACCCCGTTCCCGCGGTCCCCTCGCGCCGTCGGCCGGGGCCGGTCGCGGCCGGACCCGGCCGGTCGGGACCGGCCCGGCGCCGGAGGGGGCGACGGCCGTCCGGACCGGGGACCGGCTCAGAGCCGGTCGAGGAGGGGGACCTGCTCCACCGCCCACGGGCTGAGCAGCCACGGGGTGCGTGCGGCCACCGCCACCAGGTCCTCCCACTCCGCCCATGCGTACTCGGCGACCTCCGCCGGGTCCGGCTCCGGGACGCCCTCGGCGCGGGCCCAGAACACCGGGCAGAACTCGTTCTCCACGACGCCCTCGGCCGACACCGCCCGGTACCGGAAGTCCGGCAGTGCCGGGCGCACCTCGGACAGGGACAGGCCCAGCTCCTGCTCCGCCCGGCGGCGCACCGCCTCCTCCAGGCCCTCGCCCGGGGCCGGGTGGCCGCAGCAGCTGTTCGTCCACACCCCCGGCCAGGTCGTCTTGCCCAGGGCGCGGCGGGTGAGCAGGACGCGCCCCGCACCGTCCCGGACGTAGCAGGAGAACGCCAGGTGCAACGGGGTGTCGGCCGTGTGCACCTCCGCCTTGTCCGCCGTGCCCACCGGCCGGTGGTCGTCGTCGAGCAGGACCACGAACTCGCGCCCGGTGGCCGTCGGTCGTATCACTGGACTCCCCCTACCCGCGGGACACCCCGCTTCACCTGTGTCCTTCCATGGTCACCCGTACCGGGCACCGTTTCGTGCGCATAAGGTTCCTCTGGGCGAAGAGTCGCGCCCGGCAGGACGTCCAGTGGAGTGAGCGGATGACGGAGACGAACACGGTGGCCGCCGAGGAGACCGGGTCCATCGACCCCGAGCAGATGCGGGTG
Organism: Nocardiopsis flavescens; assembly: GCF_900141985.1. Classification (GTDB taxonomy): domain Bacteria; phylum Actinomycetota; class Actinomycetes; order Streptosporangiales; family Streptosporangiaceae; genus Nocardiopsis; species Nocardiopsis flavescens. The sequence goes on from NZ_FQZK01000012.1 coordinate 117,889, forward strand.
TGCCTGGACGTGATCGCCAGGGTCGGGTCCCTGCCCGGGGACCACCCCGATTCCCGTGTCCTCCAGCGGGCCAGCGCCAAGCTGTTCAAGGCCGTCAAGGAGAACCGCCGCCGGGAGCGCCGCAGGGCCCGCCGGGAGCACGACGACGCCGTGTTCGCCGCGACCGCCACCGCGGCGCCCGACCGCATCGACGACGAGACCAACGGGCGGATGCTCACCAGCACCTCCACCGGCGAGCTGGCCGGGGTACTGCGCAAGGCGCGCGCGTGCTACATCTGCAAGCAGAGGTACCGCGAGGTCGACGCGTTCTACCACCAGCTGTGCCCGGGCTGCGCCGCATTCAACAGGGAGCGCCGCCACGCCCGCACCGACCTCTCCGGAAGGCGCGCCCTGCTCACCGGCGGCCGGGCCAAGATCGGCATGTACATCGCGCTGCGGCTGCTGCGCGACGGGGCGCACACCACCGTCACCACCCGCTTCCCCAACGACGCCGTCCGCCGCTTCGCCGCGATGCCCGACAGCGGCGACTGGATGCACCGGCTCCGGGTCGTCGGGATCGACCTGCGCGACCCCGCCCAGGTGCTGCGCCTGGCCGACGAGGTGGCCTCCGCCGGGCCGCTCGACATCCTCATCAACAACGCCGCCCAGACGGTGCGCCGGTCCCCGGCCTCCTACGGCCCGCTCATCGAGGCCGAGGCGCACCCGCTGACCGGCGACCGGCTGCCGCGCCCGCTGGTCCTGGGCGGGGTGGGGTCGCTGGCCCTGGAGGCCTCCGACGCCCTGGACCGCAACGCCCTCACCCCGGAGATGCTCACCTCGCTGGCGCTGACCACCGGGTCCGCGTCGCTGGAGCGGGTCCGGGCGGGCACCGCCGTCGACGCCGGGGGGCTGCTGCCCGACCTGGCCGCGGACAACAGCTGGACGGACCGGGTCGGCGCCATCGAGCCCGTCGAGATGCTCGAAGTGCAGCTGTGCAACGTGACCGCGCCGTTCATGCTGGTGGACCGGCTGCGCCCGGCGCTGGCGGCCTCGCCCGCGCGGCGCACCTACATCGTCAACGTGTCCGCCATGGAGGGGGTGTTCGGCCGCGGCTACAAGGGGCCCGGCCACCCGCACACCAACATGGCCAAGGCCGCGCTCAACATGCTCACCCGGACCAGCGCGGAGGAGATGCTGGAGACCGACGGCATCCTCATGACCAGTGTGGACACCGGGTGGATCACCGACGAGCGGCCCCACCCGGACAAGGAGAGGATGGCCGAGGAGGGCTTCCACGCGCCCCTGGACCTGGAGGACGGGGCGGCGCGCGTGTACGACCCCATCGTCCGCGGTGAGGACGGCGAGGACCTGTACGGCTGCTTCCTCAAGGACTACGCCCCCGCCAACTGGTGACCTGGCCGCCCCGCGCGGCACATGGTCCGGTGTCCGTCCGGGGCACGGCCCGCCTGTGGGCCCGGCACCCGGGCCCGCGCCGTCCGTCGGCCTCGGGCGGCGCGCCGCGCCCGCCCGGGCCCGTCCTACGTGGCGCATGATCCCCGGCCCGTTCCGGCTGGTGACCGGGCGCGTCCCGCGTGGCGCCCGGTCGGGTGTCCGTCCGGGGTGCGGTGCCCGCCTGTGGGCCCGGCACCCGGGCCCGCGCCGTCCGTCGGCCTCGGGCGGGTTCACCGCACGTGGCCGTTGCGGAAGGCCCAGGCGACCAGCTCGGTGCGGTTGCGGGTGCCCAGCTTGGTCTGGATGCTCGCCAGGTGGGTCTTGACCGTGCTCACCGTGACGTGCAGTGCCGCGGCGATCTCGGTGTTGGTCCGGCCCAGCGCCACCGTCCGGGCGATCTCCAGCTCCCGGGGGGTCAGCCCGCCGTCCTCCGGGACCCGCACCGGGCGGCCCCCGGAGGCGAAGTGCCGGATCAGCCGGACGGTGATCTCCGGGGATATCAGCGCGTCCCCCCGGACCGCGGCCCGCACCGCCTCCACCAGCAGCGCGGCCCCGGCGTCCTTGAGTAGGAAGCCGACGGCGCCCGAGGACAGCGCCGCGTTGACGTACTCGTCCAGGTCGAACGTGGTCACCACGACCACCCTGACCGGGTCGGCGGCCAGCCGCCGGGTGGCCTCCAGACCGTCGATCCCCGGCATGCGGATGTCCATGAGGACGACGTCGGGGCGCAGCTCCCGGGCGAGCCGCACCGCCTCCAGGCCGTCCCCGGTCTCGCCGACCACCTCGATGTCGCCCTCGGCCTCCAACATGTAGCGGAACCCCGTCCGCACCATCTGCTGGTCATCGGCCAGCAGGACCCTGATCGCCATTCGGCACCCCCGTTCCCACCCTCAACTGTGCCCGGTCCGGGGGCGGCCGGGAGGTTGTCCACAGGGCTTTTCCGGGAGGCGGACGCGCACCTCCCAGCCGTCGGCGCCCGGACCCGCCGCCAGCTCCCCGCCGAGCAGCCGGGCCCGCTCCTCCATGCCCACCAGCCCGTAGCCGCCCGAGCCGGCCGACCCGCGGCCGTCGTCGAGCACCGACATGCGCACGCCCTCCCCGGCCGCGGACTCGACCTCCACCGAGACCCGGGTGGCGCCGCGCGCGTGGCGCCGGGCGTTGGTGACCGCCTCCTGGGCGATCCGCACCAGGGCGGTGCCCACCTCGGGCGCCAGCCCGGACAGGGAGCCCTCCACCCGCACGGCCACCTCCAGGCCGCCCGAGGCGCCCGCGAGCCGGGCCAGGCCCTCCCGGGCGTCGGACTCCGGCGGCGCCTCGTCCGGCTCCCTCAGCCGCGACACCAGGGAGCGCATGGCCTCCAGGGCGCGCGCCCCGGCCGCCTCGATCTCCGGCAGCGCGCGGACCGCCGCCTCGGGACGCGTGTCGGCGATCCGGCGCAGCGCCTGCGCCTGCACGACGATGCCCGTGACCTCGTGGGCCACCACGTCGTGCAGGTCGCGGGCGACCGCCAGCCGCTCCTGGGCGCGCGCCCGTTCCACGTGGTACTCGCGCTGGTGGCGGCGCCACCGCAGGTAGAACCCGGGGGCCAGGCCCACCGCGAGCAGCAGCAGGGCCGGGGTGAGGGACTGGCCCACCCCCTCCCGCAGCGGGTCGGAGGCGGCGGCCAGGAAGGCCGCCGCCGACACCGCCCCGATCCACCGGGCGTCGCAGCGCAGCGCGGTCACGGCCAGGGCGAGCGCCAGGGCGCAGGCCTCGGAGACCGCCACGGGGTAGCCGAAGATCCCCTTGGGCAGCGGCCACAGCGCCAGTGAGGAGGCCGCCACCACCAGCGGCGCGGCCAGCGCCGCCGCCCCGGTGGCCGCGGTCCGGGCCCGCGGGTGCAGCGCCAGCAGCACCAGCGCCCCCGCCGCCGCCCCCGAGGCGGCGGGCAGCCAGTCCCACGGCCCGTGCGGCGGCCCCGGCCACGCCGCGGCGGCCCGCCCGCTGCGCACGGTCAGCAGGTCCCCGGCCACGGCCAGCGCGAACGCGAGTGCCGCGCCTCCCCAGAGGATCCGCTCCCCCGGAGGTCCGCTGAGCGCCTCGACGATCCTGTTCAGCCCCATGGGCCTCAACCCTAGGCCGCGCTCCTCCGCTTATCCCTCCCCCGAAAGGACGAGGCCGCGGACCGGCCTTTCAGCCGATACCGGCGAAGCCCCCGGCGGCCACCCTGGAAAGGGTCGGCGCGCTGTGCGCCGACGGACACCGCCGCGCCGGACGGGACCGGGCGCTCGGGCGCCCCCCGTGGACGGGCGGCCCCGGGACACGGCCGCCGGGCGCGGCGGCACCACCACCGGCACCCCGCGCGGGTGCGGCGGTCCGGAACGGCGACGAGGGGGATCCGATGGCGGGGGAGCCGATGGCGGAGACGGTGCGGGCCGGGGAGGTGCGGGCGCCCGCCGCGGCGGGGGGCCCGCCCGCGGCGCGGCGGAGGGTGGAGTTCCTCGACGTCGCGCGGGCGCTGGCGATGGTCGGCGTGGTCCTGATGAACGTCACCGCCGTCGTCTTCTCGGCCGAGAGTGCCGGGACGCGGCCGATGGACACCGCGGTGTCGGTCGTCGACGGCGCCCTGTCGCTGCTCATGTCGGGCAAGGCCAGGGCCATGCTCATGGTGCTGCTCGGCATCGGGGCGGTCCTGGCGTGGCGGGCGGCGGACGGGCGCGGGGAGCGGCCGTTCGCCCTGATGCTGCGCCGGTACGCCGCCCTCGGCCTGCTGTTCGGCCTGCCGCACCTGCTGGTGTTCTCCGGGGACATCCTCACGCACTACTCCATCACCGCCCTGGTGCTCGCCCCGCTGATGCCGGTGCTGCTGTCCGGGGGCCGGTGGAGGCCGCTCGCGGTCGCGGCGGCCTGCTTCGCGGCGGCGCCGTTCGTCGAGTACGCGGTGCCGGTGCCGGGCGAGTGGTCCGCCCTGCTCCTCCTGGTGCCGCAGACCCTCGGGTTCTTCTGCGCGGGCGTCTGGCTGGCGCGGCGGCCCGAGCTGGACCCCGGCCGGGACGGGGAGCCCTCACGGCTTCCCGCGGCCATGGTCTGGACCGGCCTGATCGGGCAGGTCCTGGGGATCGCCGCGCTGTTCGCCTCGGACCTGCTGTTCCCCCGGGAGTTCGGTCCCGACGGTGTGCCGGTGCTGGGTCCCGACGGGACGCCCGTGACGGCGCCCGGGGCCGAACTGCTCACCTCGGTCTTCGCGACCCTGTCGGGCCTCGGCGGGGCCCTGTTCTACCTGGGACTGGTGTGGTGGCTGATGCGCAGGAGGCGCGGTGCCGCGCGGGTCCTGGGCGGGCTCGCCCCGCTGGGGCGGATGACGCTCACCGTGTACCTGGGCAGTACGGCGGTGTTCCTGCTGGTCATGGGCCCCTGGGAGACACAGGTCCCCATGCTCGCCCAGTACGCGCTGGCCGCCGTGTACTTCGCGGTGATGCTGGTGTTCGCCCGCCTGTGGTCGGCCCGGTTCCGCTACGGTCCGCTGGAGTGGGTGTGGCGCATGCTCGTCCACCTGCGTCCCCTGCCCCTGCGCCGCCGACCACGAGCGGTCCGGGCCGGCGCACCCGCCGGACCGGACACGGTGCCCTGACCACGGGTTCGCCCCGGGTTCACGCTCGGCCGCTGCCGCTGCCGCTGCCGCTGCCGCTGCCGCCGTCCGCGGCGGCGGGGCACCCGCCCGTGGCCCGCCGGACCCGCGGGCGGGCGCGGCGGACCGCGCGGGTCGGAGCCGCTGCGTGTCCGCGGTACCGGTGCGCCGGGGTCAGCCCCCGGCCACGGAGGGCAGGATGCGGATGTCGGAGCCCGCGGGCACCGGGGTGTCCAGCCCGTCGAGGGCCCGGCACTCCTCGGCGTCCACGAACACGTTGACGTACCGGCGCAGGCGGCCCTGCTCGTCGCGGATGCGCCGGTCCAGGCCGGGGTGCTCGGACACCAGCCGGTCCAGCACGTCGCGCAGCACCGCGGCCGGGCCGACGTCCACGGGCAGGTGGGCGGCGTCCCCGGCGTCCGCCCGCAGCAGACCGGGAAGGTGGACCGTCACACTCATCTCACACCTCCGTCGCCCGCACGCACAGGACGTCGGGCAGGTGGGCCGCCACCTGCCGCCAGGGCCCGCCGTCGGCCGCGAACACGTCCCCGCCGCGGGTGCCGAAGTAGAAGCCCGGGTCGTCGGCGCCGTCGGTGCAGGCGGCGTCGCGCAGCACGATGCCGAAGTAGGGCTCCTCGGGGAGCCCCTCGCCGGCCGGCACCCACCGCCCGCCGCCGTCGTCGGTGCGGTACACACCCAGCCGGTGCCCCGGCGGCAGGTGGACCTCCTGGCTGACCACCGGGAAGTTCAGCGCCGTGCCGGGCAGGTGCGGGTGCGCGACCATCGCGAACCCGAAGTCGGTGGGCAGGCCCGCCTCGACGGCCCGCCACCCCTCCCGGGCCGGGTGCCCGGACCGGTAGACGCCGTGGTGGTTCTGGGCGTACATCGACCCGTCCGAGGCCAGCGCCACCTTGTGCACGCACTGGCCGTACTCGGGCTCCTCCTCGGGCAGGAACACCGCGGAGATGCCCCGGTTGGCCGGGGACCAGCTCCTGCCGTCGTCCCGGGTCTGGTAAACGCCGCCTGTGGACATGGCCACGGTCATCGCCTCGGGCGAGCGGTCGCCGCCGCCCAGCACCCCGGGCAGGATCGTGTGCACCGCCCCGCCGCCCGCGCCGGGGAACCAGTCGGCCCGGTGCGGGTGGTCCCACAGCGCGCGGACCAGCTCGAAGCTCTGTCCGCCGTCCGCCGACCGGAACAGGGCGTGCGGCTCCACACCGGCGTGGACGACCCCCGGCACGTCCCCGAACGCGAACTGCCACACGCGGGTGAGCGAGGCACCGGTGTCCTCGGGGAAGACCAGCGGCGCGGACTCCGGTTCGTGCCAGCTGTCCCCGGCGTCGTCGCTGTACCAGACGCTCGGGCCGAAATGCGAGCTCTCGGCACCGACCAGGATGCGTTCGCCGTGCGGGTCGATCCCGACCGCGTACACGGCGCTCATGCTCGCGTGGTCGGCGCTGTCGAGCCGGTGCGGACCGCGTACCTCCCAGGTGCCCCGGTCCTCGCCGCGGGCGGTGAAGAGACCCTTGCGCGTGCCTATGACCAGTAAGTACGTCATGTTCGGCTCCGTATCGTGAAGCGGATCACACCACTCTCGCACGTCTTCGCGACAAACGGTGAGGGGCTCCGGGAGCACGTCGGGTTCCGGTCATCTATGAGCCTTCAATAGTAAGGAACCCGAACGATTTACCGTGGGTGGCGAATTGGCCCCGCCGGGAAATGCGGCCCCGAGGAGCCCATAACCTCCACGTGGTCGGAAAGCGTATCGGCTAGGGGATTCATGTAACCGGGGTACTGCGGTTGTCAGACCAGGGGCGCTCTGCAATAAAATTCCGGCCCAACCGGCGTCACCGTACGGGACAGGGCCTGAGCCCGTGCGGATGCGTTCCAAAACCCCCATCAGGTCCAGACGACTTCCCGCTCTCCCGGCACTCAAGGGGCGTTTCGGGACTACCGTCCCAATGGTCCCACGCCCCAGGTAGAACCGGGTCCACTCGATAGGGTCCGCCTCATGCACCACCCCCCCGACACACTTCACGCCCGCAAACGACGCAAGGCCCGGGCCATGATCGTGTCAGCCGCCTTCCAGCTCTTCGCCGAGCACGGATTCGACAACGTCACGGTCGCCGCCATCGCCGAGCGAGCAGAGGTCGGCCGGACGACCTTCTTCCGCTACTTCGGCGACAAGCAGCAGGTGCTCTTCGCCGACGAGGGAGCGGAGGTCGAGCGCCTGTGCACCTATGTACGGGACAAGGCCCCCCGTCCGCTCGGCGACGACCTGGGCGCCGCCGTCGAGCTGCTGAGGGAGGCCTGCGTCGCCGCCCGTCCGCACGCCGCACTCTCCCCGGCGCACTCGGTGGTCCTGGTGCGCCTGCTCCGGGAGAGCACCGACCTGCGCTCCCGCTACCTGCTCACCCGCCAACAGCGGGCCACCCGGCTGGCCGGGGCGCTCATGGAGGTCGGTGCCCCGGAGAACGTGGCCGTCCTGGCCTCGCACATCGCCATGGCCTGCGAACTGACCGCCATGCGGCTCGCCCAGAGCCCGGACGTCTTCCCCGACCGTATGGACGAGGCCTACGAGCTGCTGGGGTCGCTGGGCGGTGGGCCCGGCTGAGCCGGGGGGCTCGGACGTCGTGTTCGCGGACCAGGCGCGTGAGCCTGCGGCCGAAGAACACGACGACGAGCAGCCCGACCGCACCGATGAGGGCATAGGGGGCGCGCAGAGCGCCCTCGTGCCCCGTCAGCGGGGTGAGGGCGGCGACCATCACCCCGCCCGCCGCCATGCCCAGGGCGCTGATACCCCAGCTCACCGTGCGCATGGCGGCGTTGACCCTCCCCAGCAGCCGGTCGGGGGTGATGCGCTGGCGGAGGGAGGTCATCGCCACCGCGTAGCCGAGGATGAGACCGCCGGCCAGCAGGTAGCCGACGGCGACCACGGGCGTGAGCGGTAGCGCCGCGACCACGCAGTAGACCAGGCCGGTGGCGGTCAGGCAGACGACGGGCAGGGTGCCGTGCGGCAGGACCGACCGCAGCAGGGCCACCGTCTGGCCGCCGACGACCCCGCCGATCGCGGCGAACGCCATGACGAGCCCGAACCCGACCGGACCCAGGCCCAGCACGTCCCGCATGAACAGCACCTGGGTGGACAGGGCGGTGGCATAGCACCCGTTGACGGCCAGGGCGATGCCCGCGACCAGGCGCAGCAGCGGCTGCCGGGTGATCGCCCGGACGCCCTCGGCGAGGTCCGCGCCCACGCCCCGCGGTCCGCTCCGCCCGGCCTCCCGTGCGGGCCGGTCCCCGTCCGCGCCGCGCATGCGCACCAGGGCCGTGACGGACACGGCCACGGGCCTCGCGGACACCTTGAGTTCCCGATCGGAACACTCCGTGACCGCCCCCGCCCGACGGACGGCGTCCCAGGTCACCGCCGTTTTCCGCCTCCTGGCCCGTCCGGCGGGCCAGGGCCAGGCGCCCGTCGGGTGTGAGGCGGGCGTTGGCGTGGGTAGTGTGGGGCATCGAGGGCCTCCTGGTGGCCGGTGGGACGTCGCAATCCACACCGATACCGGAGGCCCTCTTCGTGTGTGTCGGGCGGGGTGGGTGTTACCAACCTCTGTGGTCAGTACACCTAGAGCTCGCGGGCGGCGGCCAGCGCGGCCTCGAACCCCTCGTCGAAGCGCAGGATCCGGGAGACCCGGCCGTCGCGGACCTCGAAGAGGGTGGCGGTGGCGACCGGGGCGGTCCCGGGGACGTGGTCGGGGCGGCCGGGCCAGGTGGCGTCCTGGGCGACCACGGTGTGCCGCCCGTCCACGGAGTGCGCCCTCGTCGGCTCCAGCCGGATTCCGGAGGAGCCGACCCACTCCACGCACGCGTCCAGGCCCCTGGCCGTGCCCCGGGGACCGCCGACCTCCACGTCGGAGGCGGTGACCGCGCGGACCGCGTCCAGGTCGCGCGCGTTGACCGCCCGGTGCCAGCGGTCGAGGGGTTCGGGCAGCGGGTCCATGTGCGCCTCCTGTGTGCGTCGTCGGCGTGATCGTCCACTACTGTATGCGAAACGCATGGAAATGGAGGGGAAGCGTGGCGGAGAACGAGGACGGCCCCGGCCGGACGCTCTTCCGGTTCGTGCGCCACTGGGCGCGGGGGTGGAACGGCACCGACGGCGGCGACGCGAACGGCCGCGACGTGATGGTGGTCGAGGCGGTCGCCGACCTGGCGGACCGGGCGACGGTCACCGCCGTGGCCGAGGAGCTGGGCATCGACCAGTCGGGGGCGAGCCGGATGGTGGCGGGGGCCGTCGAGCGCGGGCACCTGCGCAAGGAGCCCTCCCCCGGGGACCGCCGCGCCCGCGTCCTGGTGGTGACGGAGCAGGGGGACGACCTGCTCCGGTCCGCCCGGGGCTGGCAGGAGGCGGTCTTCGCCGAGTTGGCCCGGGGCTGGCCGGAGGAGGACGTGCGCACCTTCCGGCGGCTGATGGCCTCGCTCGTGGAGCGCCACCCGCGCGGGTCCGGGGCGGCCCGGCGGTGACGGGGCGCCGGGTCCGGGGTTCCCCGTCGCCGTGAACCGGGCCCCGGACGCCTTCGCCGTCGTCCCGGGCGGCCGGCCGGTGCCCGGGAGCCGCACCCTTGGTGGGCGGGGGGCGTCCGCGCCCCCGGGGTGGTGGGCCCGCGTTCCCGGCCGTGCTTACCCCCGTCCGGGCGTCAGGGCGCTGCGTTCACGGGCGATGGGGACTGCCGCCGACCGGGACGCGGGGGACCCCGGTGCGGAGCACCGCCGAGCGGACGGCGTGGCCGCACGGGGGCGCTCCCACCTCGCGTGACGCCGCCCTGAGAGGATCGTCCACGATCCGAGGGTGCACAGAATCCTGGAAGGGGCCGACGACACCATGAGACCGACCGTCGCACGCGGACCGGCCGGGGCCGCCTGATGCCCGCCCACGAGGAGAAGGTCCTGGTCCGCGTCGAGGGCCGCCTGGGGCGGCTCACGCTCAACCGTCCGCGCGCCATCAACGCCCTGGACCACGCCATGGTCACCGCGCTGCGGACGGCCCTGACCGCCTGGGAGCACGACGACTCCGTCGCCGCGGTGCTCATCGACGGCGCGGGGGAGCGGGGCCTGTGCGCGGGCGGCGACATCCGCGCGATCTCCGCCAGTGCCCGCGCCCGCGACGGCGCCGCGGCCGCGTTCTGGCGGGACGAGTACCTGCTCAACGCCTACATCGCCCGCTACCCCAAGCCCTACGTCGCCTTCATGGACGGGGTGGTCATGGGCGGCGGCGTCGGGGTGTCCGCGCACGGGTCGGTGCGCGTCGTCACCGAGCGCTCGGCCGTGGGCATGCCCGAGACCACCATCGGGTTCGTCCCCGACGTGGGCGGCACGTACCTGCTGTCCCGAGCCCCGGGGGAGGCGGGGACCCACCTGGCGCTGACCGGCGCCTCCGTGGGCGCGGGAGACGCCCTCGCCCTGGGCCTGGCCGACCACTACGTGCCCGCCGACCGGCTGGCCGACCTGGCCGCCGCCCTGGCGGGGGCCGCGGGGGCCGTCGACGTGGCCGCGGCGGTGGACCGGTTCGCCGGGGAGGCGCCGGCCCCCGTCCTGGCCGGCGCGGACTGGATCGACGCCTGCTACTCCGCCGCCACCGCCGAGGAGGTCGTGGAGCGGCTGCGCGGCCACGGCGACCCGGCGGCGGCCACCGCCGCCGCCGCGGTCCTGGCCAAGTCCCCCACCTCGGTGAAGGTCGCGCTGGAGGCGCTGCGCCGGGCCCGCGGCCTGCCGGATCTGGCGGCGGTCCTGGAGCAGGAGTACCGGGTCTCCTGCGCCGCGCTGGACTCCGCCGACCTGGTCGAGGGCATCCGCGCCCGGGTGATCGACAAGGACCGGAGCCCCAAGTGGGTGCCCGACACCCTGGCCGGGGTCTCCGACGGGGACGTGGCCCGCCACTTCCTCCCGGCCCCCGACGGCCCGCTGGGCCTGGCCGGCCCCGCCGTCTCAGGCGCGCCGTGACCGGGCGGGGGCCGGGCCCGCGGTACCGGTGACCGGGGCGGCGGGCGCCCGCCGCGACCGGCATCGCGGCGGACGCCCGCCCGGCCCGGGACCCGCCGGCCGGCACCGGCGGCTCCCGGGGCTTTCCGGGGCGGGGCCCTAGAGGGTGGTGAGGGTGACCTCCAGCCGCTCCGGGCCGTGGTCCTGGATGTAGGACGCGAAGTCCGCCACGTCGTCGAACGCGAACCCGTAGGCCTTGCCGTCCTCGGTGTTCTCGTGGAAGACCGACGCGTACTTGTTGGTGACCTCGTCCAGGTAGAAGCCGGACGGGTCGTCGGTGGGCTGGTTCGCCGAGGTGAGCAGGGTGGACCGGTTCAGGGCCGCGCCCAGGATCGCGGCGACCGGGCCGCTGATCCCGTCGTTGGGCGCCGCCAGCGCCCCGTCGCAGAACAGCACGTCGCGGGTGGAGGGGCGGTCGAAGGCGCGCACCCCGCCGTCGAACGTGAACCGTCCGCCCTGCACCCGGCCGGTGAAGGTCCCGGCGTTGGTGGTGACGGTCAGGTCGTTGCTCGCGTAGTGCGACCACACCCGGTCGATGTACGGGTCGAAGTAGTCGGCCGGGAAGAGCCCGGCGTCCAGCGCGTGTCCGGGGGCGATGACCCGCAGGTCGTCGTACACCAGGGCGGAGAACACGGGGTCGGCGGCCAGGGCCTGGAACACCGCGTCGCGCCCGCCGGGGCGGAAGAACCCGGTGCTCTGGTCGGCGTCGCCGAGCAGGCGGATGCCGATGGGCACGCTGAACTGGTCCACCATGCTGGTGTTGCAGAACATCCCGGCGTCGTTGTGGGTGAACTCGACGGTGTCGTGCAGCACGTCGAACCCGGGGGACCCCTCCACCCACCCGGCGGGCAGCTGCGGCGCGGGGTTGCCGTTCCCGTCGGCGACGATGCGGATGTGCAGCGGGCCGCCGAGGGAGAGGTAGATCCGCCCGGACATGTACGGCAGGGTCAGCCCGGCCAGGTCGGCGAACGGGATCGAGTAGTCGGTGTACCCGTCCGGTCCGTTGTCGTCCAGGCTCACGGGGTGGGAGACGCCGTCGGCGCTCACCCTGCTGTGCTGTCCGGTGGTCAGGTCGGTGCCGATGACGTAGGCGAGGATCTCGCCGTCGGAGAACCTCCCGGTCTCGTTCGTGAAGCTGACTGGGAGCGCTCCCGGGTTGGCCGCGTCAGAGGAGGCGGAGAGGTCGGCCGTCGCCTCCCGGGGGGCGCAGCCGACGGTCCCCAGGAGGGGGACGGTGGCGGCGGCCCCGAGGCCGCCGAGGAAGAGCCTGCGGTCGATCATGGATTTCTCCCCAGAGGTAGCGGGTGCGGAGAACTGGCACTAAACGATCATTCGGCAACGGATCGGTCAACCCCGGTAACCGTCGGTGTTCGTGTGGGGCGTGCGTTGTCCGTGGTGAGAGAGGGGTGCTGTGACTCAGATCACGTTTTAGCGAGTGCCTTTTCCGGCAAGCGTGTCCGGCCCGGGCCGTCCGCGCGGCCCGTCCGGGTGTCCGCGCTCCACCCCGGCGGCCGTGGGGCCACGGCGGCGTCGAGGGGGTCCCGCTGCCGGGCGCCCCTTCCCCGACGGGGCCTCCGACGGGCCCCGCCCCCTGCGCACCGCTGGCCCGCCCGGGGTGCCTCCGGGCCCGCCGGCGCACACGCCCCGGCGGCCCCGGAGACGGCTCCCCGCCCGGGGCACCCGTGACGGCTGTCACGGGAGCGCCCTGACGGACGGCCCGGGCCCGCCGCGCCCCGGCGGGCCAGGCTGGAGGCAGACCCGCCGACAGGAGGAGGAGCGATGATCGCCGTCAGGGAACTCGTCAAGCGGTACGGGGACACCGTCGCCGTGGACGGGCTGACCTTCGCAGTGGAACCCGGCCGGGTGACCGGGTTCCTGGGGCCCAACGGGGCGGGCAAGAGCACCACCCTGCGGATGGTCCTGGGGCTGGACGTCCCCACCTCCGGGACCGCCACCGTCGACGGGGCGCCCTACCGCGACCTGCCCTCGCCCACCCGGCGGGTCGGCGCGCTGCTCGACCCCGGCGCGGTGGACCCCGGGCGCACCGCACACGGACACCTGCTGTGGCAGGCCCGCGCCGCCGGCATCGGCCGGGCCCGGGTGGACGAGGTGCTGGGCCTGGTGGGGCTGGAGGGCAGGGGCGGGCACGCCATCCGCCACCTGTCCCTGGGGATGCGCCAGCGGCTGGGCATCGCGGGGGCGCTGCTGGGCGACCCCGGGGTGCTCATCCTGGACGAGCCCCTCAACGGGCTGGACCCCGAGGGCATCGTGTGGGTGCGCCGCCTGCTGCGCGGCTTCGCCCGGGAGGGCCGCACCGTCCTGGTGTCCAGCCACCTGATGAACGAGATGGAGGCCACCGCCGACCACGTGCTGGTGGTCTCCCGGGGCCGGCTGGTCGCCGACGTCGGCGTCGCCGAACTGGCCGCCGGGGCGCGCGAGCGCGTCGAGGTGGCCTCGCCGGACCCGGCCGGGCTGGCCGCCCTGCTGGCCCGCGCGGGCGCCGCGCCGTCGGCCGCCGCGGACGGTCGGCTGGTGGTGACCGGCATGGACGCCGCCCGGGTGGGGGAGCTGGCCGCCGCGCACGGCGTCGTCCTGCACGCGCTGGTGCCGGTGCGCGCCCGCCTGGAGGACGCGTTCATCCGGCTCACTGGGGACGGTGGGCGGACCCCCGTGCGGGACGCGGGGACGGCCGGAGAAGGGGAGTGGGTGCGATGACCGCGTCGACGCGTGACCTTTCGGGAGCGGGAGCGGGCGCGGCGGTGGCCGCGGAGTGGACCAAGCTGACCGGTACGGGGCGCGCCCGCCGCGCCGCCGCGGGCGCCGTCGTCCTGGCGCTCGCCGTCGCCGCCGTCTTCTGCCTCACCATCGGTCCGACGACCGGTGTGGCGCTGGCCGACCAGCCCGCCTTCGACGTGCTGACCGCGTCCCTGCTGGGAGCGGACGCCGCGGCGCTGGTGCTGACCGTGCTGGCCGCCGCCGCGGTGGGCGGCGAGTACACCACCGGCATGGTCCGGACCACCTTCACCGCCACCCCGAGGCGGGGCCGGGTGGTCCTCGCCCGGGCCGTCACCGTGGTCGCGGCGGCCGGGGCGGTCTCGCTGGTCGCGGCGGTCGGCGCCGCCCTCGTCTCGCTGGTGGTGCTGGCCGGGGCGGGGCTCCCGCTCTGGGACGCGGCCGACCCGGCGGTGTGGCGGGCGGTCGCGGGGGCCGCGCTCATGGCGCCCTTCCACGCGCTGGTGGCCACGGCGGGGGCGCTGTGGTCCCGCTCCACCGCGGGCGGGGTGGTCGCCGCCCTGGCGCTCCTGGTGGCGCCGACCCTGGCCGGGTGGGTCCCCGGCGGAGCCGCGGTACTGCCGCTGCTGCCGGGCGAGGCCCTGCACTCCCTGGCCGGGATCGCCGGCCCCGAGGGGCCCCACCCCGCGGCGGCCGTGCTCGTGCTCGCCGCCTGGAGCGCGCTGGCGCTGGCGGCGGCGGACCGGGCCGTCCGCGGCCGGGACGTCTGAGGCCGTGCCGCGCACCGGGTCCGGGCACCGCCCGGACCCGGTCCCCGGCCGTGTCGGAGGCGGTGCATAGCATCGCGAAATGACCGCACACACTCTCGTCGACATGCTCGACGACGCCGCCCTGATGTCCTTCGAGCACCAGCTGCACCTCCAGGAGTTCCTCGGCGAGCACAGCTGGAACGCGGACCTCCAGGCGGGCCGGTTCGAGTTCACCGGCGAGCGCCCCCTGGTCTGCGACCGCTTCCACCTGATGGGCAGCGCGGCCCCCGGGCCCGGCTCCTGGATGTGGGGCTGGGCCAACCCGTCGGGGTTCCCTCCCGACCTGACGGCCATGAGCGCCGCCGTCCGCGACTTCGGCCGGGAGCACGACGTCCCCGAGCTGGCCTCGGCCGAGGTGGCCTTCGGCGCCCTGCCCGGCGCCCCGCGCGAGGTCCCGGTGGTGGTCGGCCAACTCACCGACGCGGCCAAGCTCCTCACCGGCCGCTGGTTCTCCTACAACGGCGAGGTGGGCGGCGGCACCCGCGTGGCGTTCATCATCGAGCACTCCGAGCTGCGGCTGCCCGAGCCCGAGCCCGCCAGGGTCATGCGCGTCATGCAGCAGGGGCTGGCGGACCTGCGGCTGTCCGACCACCGGCGGGCCCTGTACACCTACGGCCGCCTGCGGGGCCTGTCCCCGCGGTTCACCGACGAGGGGCGCGGCACGCTGCTCCTGTCCCTGCCCGGCCTGGAGGCGGACATCTCCTTCGACCACCTCGGCAGGGTGGGCGGGATCAACGCCTCGCTCTCCGCGCCCGGCGCCTGAGGCCGCTCACAGCCAGCCGTGCTCCTCGGCGACCCGGGCCGCCTCGGCCCGGGTGCGGGTCCCGGTCTTGCCGATGGCCGAGGACAGGTGGTTGCGCAGCGTCCCCTGGCTCATCCGCAGCGACCGCGCCAGGGCCGCCACGTCGTCCCCGCCGCCCAGCACCGCGGTCAGCACCTCGCGCTCGCGCGGGGTCAGGGGGCTGGTG
The DNA here is from genome assembly GCF_900141985.1 of Nocardiopsis flavescens. Lineage (GTDB taxonomy): Bacteria > Actinomycetota > Actinomycetes > Streptosporangiales > Streptosporangiaceae > Nocardiopsis > Nocardiopsis flavescens. The sequence goes on from NZ_FQZK01000012.1 coordinate 133,470, forward strand.
CCGTGGGTCAGCGAGGCCACCGCCAGGTCGGGGTCGACCACCCGCAGCCCCCGGTGCACCCGCCGGACGGCGTCCACCAGGTCCTCCGGCGAGGCGTCCTTGACCACGAACCCGCCGGCCCCCGCCCGCAGCGCCCGGGTCAGGTAGCCGGGGCGGCCGAACGTCGTGCACATCAGGACCCGGCACCCCGGGAGGGAGCGGGTCAGCTCGGCGCACACCTCGATCCCGTCGCCGCCGGGCATGCGCACGTCCAGCAGGGCGACGTCGGGACGGGTCCGGCGGGCCAGGTCCAGCGCCCCCGCGCCGTCGCCCGCCTGCGCCACCACCTCGATGTCCGGCTCCAGGCCGAGCACGGTGGCCAGGGCCCCGCGCACCATCGCCTGGTCGTCGGCGACCAGCACCCGGATCACGGACGGCCCCCGTCCTCGTCGGGGGGCACCTCGGCGCGGACGGTGAGCCCGCCGCCGGGGGAGGGGGAGAGGGTGAGCGCGCCGCCGCGCTCGGCCAGCCTGCGCTCCAGCCCCGACAGCCCGGTGCCCGGGACCACGCCCTCGGCGCACCCGTCGTCGCGGACCTCGACCCAGCCGGGGCCGGTGGAGATCTCGACCCGGGTGGCGCCGGCGTGGCGCACCACGTTGGTGACGGCCTCGCGCACCGCGTACCCGAGGGCCTCGTCGCCGCCGGAGGGGACCTCCGCGGGCGTGCGCAGGCCGACGCCGGCGGAGGACAGGGCGGCCCCGGCGCGCAGCAGCTCCCCGGCCAGGGTGACCCGCCGGGTCCCGGCCACGGCCCCGCGGACCTCCGCCAGCGAGCGCCGCCCCAGGTCCTCCAGCTCGCGCAGTTCGGCCGCCGCGCGCACGGTGTCGCCGGTCGCCTCCAGGATGCGGCGCCCCGCCCCCGCCTTGACCACGATCGTGGTGAGGCTGTGCCCGAGCAGGTCGTGCAGGTCCCGGGAGAAGCGCTCGCGCTCGCGCAGGACGGCGAGCTGGGCGGCCTGGTCCCGGCCGCGCCGCAGCTCGGCGTTGGCCTCCGTCAGCCGGACGGCCAGGGCGACGGCCACGGAGACCGAGGCGATGACGACGAGGCCGCCCAGCTGCCCCTCGGTCCGGCCGGTGGCCAGCGCCGCGGCGCCGACCCCGGCCAGCACCAGGGCGGTGGCCCCCAGCGAGAGGGCCAGGGGGAGCGCGGTGGCGCAGGCGGCCAGCGCGAACATCGTGATCCAGGAGTGCTGGGGGCCCGCCGCGGCGACCAGCCCGCAGCCCAGGACGAGGAGGAGGGCGCAGGCACCGGTCCGCGCGGCGCGGCCCAGCAGGGGGGCGACCGCGGGCAGGGCGGCGCAGCCGACCAGGTAGGCGCCCAGGGCGGCCGCGGTGGCGCCCCAGGGGAGGGCGGAGTCGGCCGCGGCCCGCTCCCACTCCCGCCACAGCAGCGCGGTGAAGAGCGCGGTCAGCCCGAATGCGAGCAACGCGGTGCGCACCGTCCCCTGCTGCTGGCCCATGCCCGCATCCTACGGCGCGCGGGCGGGTCAGTCCCGCGCCCCGGGCACGATGACGACCTTGCCGACGACGGTGCCGGACTCGGCCAGGGCCACCGCCCGCCCGATCTCCTCCAAAGGGACCCGGGCGGCGACCGGTGGGGCGATGGCGCCCTCGGCCAGCAGCGCGAACACCGCGCCCAGGTCCTCGGCGAGCAGGCGGCGGTACCGGTCCGGGGAGCGGCTCCCCTTCCACAGGTCGAAGAAGTGGGCGCCGCGCCGGTTGGGCAGCGTGTTCCACAGGATCAGCCGGGCGAACAGGGCCAGCACCGGCGTCCGCGCGCCGCCCCCGGCGTCGCGGGTGGAGGCGGTGCCGTAGGACACCAGGGTCCCGCCCGGCGCCAGCAGCCGGAAGGAGTCGGCGAGGCCGGGGCCGCCCACGTGGTCGAACACGGCGTCCGCCCCCTCGGGGGACAGCTCCCGGATGCGCGCGTACATGTCCGGGTCGCGGCGGTCCACGGCGCGGGCCCCGAGGGCGCGGACCGCGTCCAGGTGGCGGGCCGAGGCGGTACCGATGACGGAGGCGCCGGCGCGGCGGGCCATCTGGACCAGCAGCGAGCCCACGCCGCCGTTGGCGCCCAGCACGACCACCGTGTCGCCGCGCTTCACCCGCGCCGTCCGGTGCAGCATCCGGTACGCGGTCACCCCGTTGACCACGGCGGCCTCGGCCGCGGCCGGGTCGACCCCGTCGGGGACCGGGACCAGGCCGGCGGCGGGCAGGACGGTCCGGTCGGCCCAGCCGCCGGTCTTGGTGAGGGCGGCCACCCGCCGCCCGACCAGCGCGGGGTCGACGCCCGGGCCGGCCTCCTCCACCCGGCCGACCAGGTCGTAGCCGGGCACGAACGGGAAGGGCGGCTGGTCGTAGTACTTGCCGCGGCGCATCTGCTGCTCGGCGAAGGAGACGCCGGTCGCCTCCGTCCGCACGAGCGCGCTCCCGGCGGGGAGGGGGCCCAGGGGGCGGTGGCGCAGGGTGATCTCCTCGGCCGCGCCGGGGCCGTGGAGGACGGCTTCCAGGGCGGTGCGGGCGGTGTCGTGCTCTCCGGCGTTCACGGGATTCCTGCTCTCTGTGGTTTGTGAGTGATCACTTACTTGTCAGGGCCGAAAAAAGGCCCGGCGGCGACCGGGATGCCTCGGCCCAGGTGGGATTGCCCGAGTGGGCGGTGGTTCTCCGCCGCGTCGCATCGCTCCGGTCCGGTGTATGTATGTGAGTACACACTCACAAAAGCGGAAAGTCAAGTCCGGGAGAGGAAAAGCCCGCCGGGGCGGCCCGGTCGGCCGCCCCGGCGCGCGGTCAGCGCGGCGAGCGGTAGGGGGCCGCGTCCACCAGCGTCACCCCGATCACCGCCCCGCGCGGGGAGGTGAAGGTGCGCCGCTCGCCGCGTTCGGCCCCCAGCAGCGCGGCCCCCAGCGGCGACTGCGGCGAGTACACCGTCACCCCGTCCGCGACCGAGGCGTCGCGGACGCCGAGCAGGAACCCCTCGGTCTCCTCCTCGCCGTCGTAGCGGATGGTCAGCACCTTGCCGGGCGCGGCCACCCCGTCGTCGGGCGCGGCCTCCTCGACCACGGCCTCGCGCAGCAGCCGCTCGATCGTCTGCACCCGGGCCAGGCGCACGGCCGGGTCGTGAATGTAGCGGGGCGCGGGGATGATGCCCCCCGCGCCCCCGGCGTCCGACCCGGAACCCGGTCCGGTGTCGTCCTCGGGGAGTGTGCTCAGCACCCGCAGCTCCTCCTTGAGCCGTTCGTACGCCTCCCGGGTCATCCAGCTGTCGGTGGTCTTGTGCATGGGACGTTCCTTCTCTTCACGAACAAGCGCCACGGACGCTGTCCGTGGCGCGGATGGGAGTACGCGAGGGTCGGGGGTGCTGCCCCTCGACTTGAGTGTGTCCACCGGCGGCGGGCGACCCGTTATCGTGAAACGACAATCACGGTGTCGGTTCTTGTCGTCTTTCGACAAAGGGAAGGCGGTGCGATGATCACCCTCGACCGACTCGTCAACGTCCTGGGCGGCTACGGCGCGCACCTGGTCGGCGACGGCGGCCTGCGCCGCCGCGAGCTGCGCAGCGTCGCCATGCACGACCCCACCGACGACGCGCCCCCGCTGGGCGACGCCTTCCTCGCGGTGGGCGTCGACTCCCCCGCCTCCGCCCTGCGGCTGGCCGGGCAGGCCCGGGCCGTCGTCGTCATCGTCCGCGACGCCGCCGGGCCCGGGGCCGACGTGCGCGCCGCCCTGGCCGGGAGCGGCATCGCCATGGTCGTGGTCGAGCCCGCCGTCTCCTGGAGCCAGGTCTCCGGCATCGTCTACGGGCTCGTCCTGGAGGGGCGCGAGACCGAGTCCGGCCGCGGGCCCAGCGACCTGTTCGCCCTGGCCGACACCGTCGCCGCCGAGGTCGGCTCCCCGGTCGTCATCGAGGACCGGGCCTGGCGGCTGATCGCCTACTCCGCCGACCAGGGGGACACCGACCGCGCCCGCCGGGACACCGTCATCGCCCGGCGCTCCCCCGCAGGCATCCGCGACCGCCTGGAGGCCGAGGGGACCGCCGCCCGGCTGGCCGCCGCCGACGGGCCGCTGTACGTGCCGGGCCTGCCGGAGTTCGGCATGGGCGGGCGCACGGCGGTGCCGATCCGGGTGGGGCGCGAGCTGCTCGGCTCGCTGTGGGCGGTGGGCGACACGCCCCTGGACCCCCCGCGGGCCCGCGCGCTCAGCGAGGGCGCCCGCACGGTGGGCCTGCACATGCTGCGCGCCCGGGTCAGCAGCGACCTGGAGCGGCAGGTGGAGTCGGAGTCGGTCATCGACCTGCTGGAGGGGTCGCAGGACCCCCGGCAGGCCGTCGACCGGATCGGGCTGCCCGCCGACGGGCTGAGGGTCATCGCCCTGCACGCCCGGGCCGCCGCGCCCGACGCGGCCGTCCTGCACCTGTTCGAGCACGTCACCACCGGGTTCGGCTGGTCGCGGCCGGGCCGCAGCACCCTGCTGGGGACGACCGTCTACACCGTGCTGCCCTGCAACGGGGAGGCCGCACCGGCGCTGGAGTGGGTCCGTGCGACGGTGCGCGGCCTGACCGGCCACCCGGGGGTGGCCGCCGGCGTGGGCGGTGCCGCCGGCTCGGGGGACCTGCCCGACAGCCGCAGGGAGGCCGACGAGTGCCTGACCCTGGCGGGGGACGGGGCGGTGCCCGTGGTCTACGACGACGCGTGGGACGAGGTCCTGCTGCGCCGCCTGCGGCTGGTGGCCGAGGCGGGGCGGCTGCCGGGCCGCAACCCGGTGGCGGTGCTGGCCCGCCACGACGCCGACCACGGGACCGGGTACACCCGCACGCTGCGGGCCTGGCTGTACGCGCACGGGGACCCGGCCGCGGCGGCGGAGCTGCTGGGCGTGCACCCCAACACGGTCCGCTACCGGCTGCGCCGCCTGCGCGGCGTCGTCGACCTGCGGCTGCACGAACCCCAGGCGCGGGTCGCGCTCACCGTCGCCCTGGCCGCCCTGCCCGGGGATCCCTGAGCGCGGGCGGCCCGGCCCCTCACCCCCGGTAGGGGTATCCGCCGCGCTCGGCGGTCAGGCGCCTCTTGTGGTTGCCGCGGCGCACGGCCGTGGAGATGACGAGCACCAGGCCCAGGACCAGCCCGGACAGCGGGATGAGGAAGAACGAGGCCAGGGCGCCCACGATGTCGCCGACCGCGCCGAAGTCCGCCGGGACCGCGGCGGCGGCGTAGGAGGCGCCCGGCTCGCCCTCGCACACCAGCGTGTACTCGCCCGACTCCCCCGGGGAGGCGGCGCCGACCAGCGTCCACTCCGTCGACTCGTGGGTGAACGACGTGTCCGCGAACCCCACGGGCTCCCCGGAGGGGGTGATCAGACCGCAGTCGCCGGTGGACCCCGACGCGGAGGTGGAGTACAGGGCGATGTTCACCGTCTCCGGGCCCGGCGTGTACGAGAAGGCCCCCTCGCCGCTCCCGGGCACCTCGACGGCGAACGGCGGCAGCGCCACCGCGCGCAGCAGGAGCACCACGAAGGCCGTGATCCCCACGACCACGCCGAGCACGATGACGGCGCCCCCCGCCCAGTAGCCGAAGCGGCCGGGGCGGAGCTCGGAGGCCGCGACCCGCGGCGGGGGCGGCGGCTGCTGTGCGTACATGTCGTCCTCCCGGACTCCCGCGCCCGCCCCGTCCCGTGGCGGGACGGCTCCTCGGCGGGGGCGCTCACCGTGGTGGGACGGGGGCGGGGGCCCGCGGGTTCCGGCCGACCGCGGCCACACGGGCGTTCGTGACATGCGGTGATGTACGGGGACGATCCGTCACCGGTTGCGCGCGACCCCTTGTCATGGGGCCCGTCCCCGGTTTGAATCGGGGGATCCCCACCTCGACGGGGCTGAGCCGGGGCCCGGGCCGCGCCGCGGTCCGCCACCGCCTCGCGCACAGGGGAGGTCGCACATGTCCTGGACGTGGAACGCCTGGCCGTGGGACGCCGATCCCGACGCCGTGCGCAAGGACGTTGCGCTCGCCCACGAGGACTTCACCTGCTCGGGCCGGGTGCGCGGCACCGTCCGCCCGGTCGTCGTCGAGTCGTGGCGGCGCAGCGCCCGCCTGGGCATCGACCCGGACGGGGTCGCCCCGCGCATCGAGCTGGCCGGGGCGGACCTCGCCGACTACCGCGACGCCCACCCGCTGGCCGCCACCCTGCCGCTGCTGCGCAGGCTGCTGCTGGACACCGCGCCGGGACCGCAGATCGTCGCCGTCGGCGACGCCGCGGGACGGCTGCTGTGGGTGGAGGGCGACCACCGGCTGCGCAGCAGGGCCGAGGAGATGCGCTTCGTGGAGGGCGCCAACTGGCACGAGCGGTCGGCGGGCACCAACGCCCCCGGCGTCGCGCTCGCGCTCGACCACGAGGTGCAGGTGTTCGCCAGCGAGCACTTCGCCCGCAGCGCCCAGCCGTGGAGCTGCTCGGCCGCGCCCCTGCACGACCCCGACACCGGGGCGCTGCTGGGCGTCCTCGACATCACCGGCGCGGACCGGGTGGCCTCGCCCCAGGCGCTGGCGCTGGTACGCGCCGCGGCGACCGCCGCCGAGATGGAACTGCGCGCCCGCCGCATCGCCGGACTCCTGCCCGGGCCCCGGCCGGCCGCGCAGGCGCCGGACCGGGCACCCGAGCACCTGCTGCTGGAGGTCCTGGGCCGCGACGGCGCCCGGCTCACCATGGACGGGCGCCGCGTCGAGCTGAGCGCCCGCCACTCCGAGATCCTCCTGCTGCTCTCGTCGGCCCCGCGCGGCCTGGCCGGCGCCGCCCTGGGCGCCCGGCTGCACGAGCGCGACGCCTCCCCGGTGACGGTGCGAGCCGAGATGTCCCGGCTGCGCCGCCTCGTCGGCCCGGGCCTGCTGGCCTCGCGCCCCTACCGGCTGCTGCGCCCGCTGCCCACCGACCTCGACACCGTGCGCGGACTGCTCTCCGACGGCGACCGGCGGGGCGCCCTGCGCGCCTACCGGGGGCCGGTGCTGCCCTCCTCGGAGGCCCCCGGCGCCGTCGAGATCCGCGAGGGGCTGGACGCCGAGCTGGTCGGCGCGCTGGAGGGCGAGGACGACCCCGGCACCCTGCTGGCCTGGGCGGAGCACCCCGAGTGGCGCGACGACCCCCGCGCCCTGGGCGCGGTGCTGCGCGCCCTCGACCCCTCCTCGCCCCGCCACGCCGCCCTGCGCGGGCGGCTGCGCTGGCTGGGGGAGTGACCCTGGCGCGCACACGGCCGCACCGTGCCCGCTGCACCGTGCTTGCTGCAACGTGCTCGCAACGTAGGTGTGACTACCGTCACCTCCATCGACCCCGCGCCGCCGGGCCCCCGCCCGGTGCACGAAGGAGGTTCACCATGGCCGTGTACACGCCCCCCGGACAGCCCGGAAGCGTCATAGAGTTCGCCCCGCGCTACGAGAACTGGATCGGCGGCGCCTGGGTGAAGCCCGTCAGGGGCGGCTACTTCGAGAACCCCACGCCCGTCACCGGCGCCACCTTCACCGAGGTGGCCCGCGGCACCGCCGAGGACGTCGACCTCGCCCTGGACGCCGCCCACGGGGCCGCACCCGCCTGGGGGCGCACCTCGCCGGCCGAGCGCGCCGTCGTCCTCAACCGGATCGCCGACCGCATCGAGGAGAACCTGGAGCGCCTCGCCGTCGCCGAGTCCTGGGAGAACGGCAAGCCCGTCCGCGAGTGCCTGGCCGCGGACCTGCCGCTGGCCGTCGACCACTTCCGCTACTTCGCGGGGGCCGTCCGCGCCCAGGAGGGCCACTCGTCCCAGATCGACGGGGACACCGTCGCCTACCACTTCCAGGAGCCGCTGGGCGTGGTCGGCCAGATCATCCCGTGGAACTTCCCGCTGCTCATGGCCACCTGGAAGCTGGCGCCCGCCCTGGCCGCGGGCAACGCCGTGGTCCTCAAGCCGGCCGAGCAGACCCCGGCGTCGATCCTGGTCCTGATGGAGCTCATCGCCGACCTGCTGCCGCCGGGCGTGCTCAACGTCGTCAACGGGTTCGGCGCGGAGGCGGGCAAGCCGCTGGCGAGCAGCCCCCGGGTGCGCAAGGTCGCCTTCACCGGCGAGACCACCACCGGGCGCCTCATCATGCAGTACGCCTCCGAGAACCTCATCCCGGTCACCCTGGAGCTGGGCGGCAAGAGCCCCAACATCTTCTTCGAGGACGTGGCCGCGGACCGGGACTCCTACTACGACAAGGCCCAGGAGGGCTTCGCGCTCTTCGCCCTCAACCAGGGCGAGGTGTGCACCTGCCCCTCCCGTGCCCTGATCCAGTCGTCCATCTACGACTCCTTCCTCGGCGACGCCCTGGACAGGGTCGGCCGCATCAGGCAGGGGAACCCGCTGGACACCGAGACCATGGTCGGCGCCCAGGCCAGCAACGACCAGCTGGAGAAGATCCTGTCCTACATCGACATCGGCCGGCAGGAGGGCGCGAGGATCCTCACCGGCGGTGGGCGGGTCGACCCCGGAGGGGACCTGTCCGGCGGCTACTACGTGGAGCCGACGGTGTTCGAGGGCGACAACACCATGCGCGTCTTCCAGGAGGAGATCTTCGGGCCGGTGGTGTCGGTGACCCGGTTCGAGGGGTACGCCGACGCGATCAAGACCGCCAACGACACCCTGTACGGCCTCGGCGCGGGGGTGTGGTCCCGCGACGGCAACACCGCCTACCGGGCGGGCCGCGACATCCAGGCGGGCCGGGTGTGGGTGAACAACTACCACGCCTACCCGGCGCACGCCGCGTTCGGCGGGTACAAGCAGTCCGGTATCGGCCGCGAGAACCACAAGATGATGCTCGACCACTACCAGCAGACCAAGAACCTGCTGGTCAGCTACTCCGACCAGGCGCTGGGGCTGTTCTGATGGACACCGGTACCGGGGTGCCGGCGGAGCGGGTGGCCCTCACCGAGGGGGCCGCCGCCCTCCTCCGCGAGCTGCGCGCCGAGCACGGGCCCCTGATGTTCCACCAGTCCGGCGGCTGCTGCGACGGCAGCTCGCCCATGTGCTACCCGGCCGGGGAGTTCCGCACCGGGGCCTCGGACGTGCACCTGGGCGACCTGGACGCGGGCACCCCGGAGCCGGTGCCCGTGTGGATGTCCCGCTCCCAGTTCGACCTGTGGAGCCACACCCACCTGACCATCGACGTCGTCCCCGGGCGCGGCGCGGGGTTCTCGCTGGAGGCCCCGACGGGCAACCGGTTCCTGATCCGCTCCCGGCTGATGACCGACGGGGAGGCCGAGCGCCTCCCGTGAGACCGCGGTGCCGCCGGCGCCCGCGCGCCGGGGGCCGGACCCGGGGAGGGGAAGAGGGGCGGGCCCGGGGGTCGATCCCCGGGCCCGCCCGTCCGCTCCCGCACGCCGGCGCGGGTCAGCCCGACTCCTCCCCGCGCCGCCGCTCCAGCCTCTCGGCGAGCTCGTCGCGGGTGAGCAGGTCGGCGCGGATGCGCCCGGTGCGGTAGCCGACCCGGGCGGCGATGTGCCCGGCCACCGGGATCGTGACGACCTGGAACAGGCCCACCAGGAGCAGGGTGCCCGCGTTGAACACGTTGGTCTCCTCCACGGGTATCAGGCGCAACCCGATCCCCACGAGCACCAGCAGCATTCCCAGCACCTGCGGCTTGGCCGCGGTGTGCATGCGGGAGAGCAGGTCGGGGAAGCGGATCAGGCCCACCGCGGCCACCAGCGACAGCAGGGCGCCGGCCAGCAGGCACAGGATCGCGATCCAGTCGAGGACGGCGACGAGTCCCTCACTCACGGACGCCCCCCCTCATCGGTGTCCGGCGACGGGCCGGGCACCGGGTGGATGACGTCGGTCGGGGTGGCCACGTGCTCCTCCGGGCGCCGGGCGACGAACTTCGCGATGCTGACCGACCCCACGAAACCCAGCAGGGACAGCACCAGCAGGGTCGGCAGGACCGTGGGGTCGCGGTTGAACGCGGCGTACGCGCCCAGGCCCACCAGGGCCGAGGCGAGCAGCACGTCCACCGACAGCGCCCGGTCCAGGATGCTCGGCCCCAGCAGCAGGCGGGTGACGCTCAGCAGGGCCGCGACGGCGAGCAGGACGGCGATCACGGTCCACAGGGTGTTCACACGCTCTCCTTCCCGGAGGGCGACGCGGCCTCCAGCATCTCGATGTCCTCACGGGTGCCCAGGGCCCGCACGATGAGCCGCTCCAGCTCCATCACGTCCGCGCGCGCGTCCTCGATGCCCTTCTCGTCGGCGGCGCCCAGGACGTGCAGGTACATGGTCCACTCGTCGCGCGACACCTCGACGATGACGGTGCCGGGGATGATCGAGCTGGCGATCGCGGTGCACACCAGCATCAGGTCCGAGTGCGTGCGCAGCCGCATCGCGATCACCGAGCTGTGCACCTCGCCGGGCGAGAACACCCACGCGGTCACCCGGAAGCTCGCCGTGAACATCTTCCCGGCGATGTGCAGGACCATGCGCACCAGCGGCAGCGGGTGGAACCGGAACCCCGGCACGATCGGCGGCAGCGGGAACACCAGCATGATCGCCACCGACACCAGGAACCCCAGCACGAACAGGCCCAGCGATTCCCAGCGCGGCTGGAAGGCGTTGAACAGCAGCATCCAGACCAGTGTCATGCCCAGGGCCACCGGGACCTGGACCTTGCCCAGCCGCCGCCGCAGCGCGGCGGCCTTGGCCTTCTTCGCTGTCTTCCGGTCGGTCACCGGCCACCTCCCAGGACGGCCTCGATGTAGGGGGTCCGGGCCAGCAGCTCGGTGGCGGCGTCCGCCGAGTAGGTGATGAGCGGCCCCGCGAACACCGTCAGCGCCAGGCCGAACACCACCAGCCCGATGGTCGACCCCACCATCGTCCGGGGCAGGGCGACCGACGTGACCAGCGGGGTGGACACCGTGGTCGTGCCGCCCAGCCGGGAGGACGGGCCCACGGCCTCGCCCGGCCCCAGGGCCGCCGTCGAGGTGTCGTCCGCCTCGGTGTCCTCCAGCACGGTGCCGGGGTCGGCGACCTTGCCCTCGGAGGGGGCCCGCCAGAACGCGTAGTTCCACACCCGGGCGATCACGTACAGGGTCAGCAGGCTGGTCAGCACCGACGCGCCCACCAGCAGGTAGGCCAGCGGGGTGCCCGCCTGGACGCCGGCCTGGAGCAGGCCGATCTTGCCGAGGAAGCCCGACAGCGGCGGGATGCCGCCCAGGTTCATCGCCGGGATGAAGAACAGCACCGCCAGCAGCGGGGCGATCCTGATCAGGCCGCCCAGGTCGTCCAGGTTGGTGGACCCGCCGCGGCGCTCGATCAGACCCGTGATCAGGAACAGCGTCGTCTGCACCGTGATGTGGTGGGCGATGTAGAACACCGCGCCCGCCAGGCCCAGCTGGCTGCCCAACGCCACCCCGAACACCATGTACCCGATATGGCTGATCAGGGTGAACGACAGTAGTCGCTTGATGTCCGTCTGCGCCACGGCGCCCAGGATGCCCATGATCATGGTCGCCAGCGCGACCCACATGAGCAGGTTGTTCAGGTCGTCCCCCGGGAAGAAGAGCGTGTGCGCGCGGATGATCGCGTACACGCCGACCTTGGTCAGCAGGCCCGCGAACACCGCGGTGACCGGGGCCGGGGCCGTCGGGTAGGAGTCGGGGAGCCAGGCGGCCAGCGGGAACACCGCCGCCTTGATGCCGAACGCGAAGAGCAGCATCACCTGGAGCACGATCTTGAGGTGGCCGTCCAGCTCCGGCAGCCGCTCGGCGAGCTGGGCCATGTTGACGGTGCCGGTCGCGCCGAAGGTCAGCGCGATCGCGATGAGGAACAGCACCGACGACACGAGCGAGACCACCACGTAGATGGCGCCCGCCCGGATGCGCGACTGCGTGCCGCCCAGGGTCAGCAGCACGTAGCTGGCGGTCAGCAGGATCTCGAAGCCGACGTACAGGTTGAAGAGGTCGCCGGCGAGGAAGGCGTTGGACACGCCCGCGACCAGGATCAGGTACGTGGGCTGGTACACCGACAGCGGCGCCACCTCGGCCCGGCTGGCCATGCCCTGGCCGATGGAGTACACCAGCACGGCCAGGGTGATCGCCGACGACACCGTCACCATGAGCGCGGACAGCCGGTCCGCCACCAGGGTGATGCCGTACGGCGCCTCCCAGCCGCCCACCTGCACGACCTGCGGGCCCAGGGCGTCCGCGCCGAGCATCAGGACGAACCCGACGAAGAGCACGAACGTCAGGGCGATGATGCTCAGCCACTGCTGCACCTTGGGCCAGCGGCTGCCCATGGCCAGCTTGACGCCGGCCGCGAACAGCGGGACGACCACCGGCAGCGGGATGAGGTAGTGCAGGAGACCCGCGAAGTAGTCCCAACTCATGCTCAGTCACTCCCCTGCAGGTCGCTGTCCTCGGCGCGGGCGAGCCGCTCGCGCTCGGCCCGCATGGTCTGGCCGGCCTGGCGGCGCTGCGCCCGCACCCGGCGGCGCAGCTCGCGCCACAGCTCGCGTTCGGCGGCCCGGTCGGCGCGGCGGTGCTCGCGCAGCCGCCTGCGGCCCAGGCGGATCCGCCCGCGCAGCTCCTGCACCTGGGCGGTCATGGTCTCCGCGCGGTCGCTGAGGCGGCGCATGGTCTCCTGGGACTGCTCGTCCATCCCGCTCTCCTCGGCCTCGGCCTCGTAGCGGGCCAGCTCGGCCTGGGCGCGGGCGATCTCCGCCTTGATGCGGGCCTGTTCGGCCAGCTCCTGGGCGTCGGCCGCGGCGATGGTCGCCTGGAGCTCCGCCCGCTGGCGCCGGATGTCGGCCTTGAGGCGGCGGCGCTCGCGGACGAAGCGGCGGCGCAGCGTGCGGCGCCCCTCGCCCTGGACGATGCGGAGGTCCTCCGCGTCGTCCTGGACCTCGTCGTTGCCCTCCAGCTGCCAGCTCCGGTAGGCCATGGCGAGCAGGAACGCCGTCACGCCCAGGGTGATGACGATGGCCGTCAGGATCATCGCCTGCGGCAGCGGGTCGGTCATGTCCTGCGGTTCGGTGAACCACAGCACGGGCGGGCCGCCCATGGTCCCGGCCATGGCCAGGATCATGAGGTTGACGCCGTTGCTCATCACGATGAAGCCGAGCAGCACCCGGCTGAGGCTGCGCTCCAGCAGGAGCACCACGCCGACCGCGACGAGCACCCCGATCAGCAGGACGAGGGTGAGGCTGGGCGAATCGTTCACGAGGTGACCTCCTCTGCGGGCTCGGGGGCGCCGGGTCCGGCGGCCGCCCTCGCCCGGGCGGCGTCCCGTTCGATCTGCTCGTCGATACGGGCGCCGAGACTGCGCAGGATGTCGAGGACCAGGCCGATGACCAGCAGGTACACCCCGATGTCGAAGAAGAGGGACACCGTGATGTGCGGTTCGCCCAGGATCCACAGGTTGAGGTAGAAGTCGCCGCCCGCGAGGACCTCGCTGCCGAAGATCGCCCCGCCGATCGCGACGCCGGTGGCGATCGCCAGGCCGGTGCCGATCAGCACGCCGGGCTGCACCCACGCGGTGTTGTACAGCTCGTACCGGCCGCCCGCCAGGTAGCGGACGATGAAGGCCACGCCGGCGACGATGCCGCCCGCGAAGCCGCCGCCGACCGCGCCGTGCCCGGTCAGCAGCAGGTACACGGAGATCACCATGATCACCGGGAACAGGAAGCGCGAGACGACCTCGAAGATGACCGACCGGCGCTCGGTGGGCATCGCGTCGGCGCCCGGGAGCCACGTGTGGTTCCACTGGGGCTTGACGTGCAGGCTCTCGGGGGCCATCCGCAGACCGCCCAGGTCGATCCGGTCCCGGCCCTGGGCGGGCGCCTGCCCGGCCGAGGTCACCGACACCGCCATCACGCCGCCGGGCGCCTTGCGCGGCTGGGTGCGGCGCACGAACATCAGGCTGGCCACACCGGCGGCCGCGGCCGCCAGCACCGAGATCTCGCCCATCGTGTCCCAGGCGCGGACGTCCACCAGCAGCACCGAGATGATGTTGTAGCCGCCCGCCTCCTCGGCCGCGGCGGGGTAGTGCTCGGAGATCGACGGCTCCTGGCGGCCCGCCAGGGCGAACCAGGTCATGGCGGCGACCAGCACGCCGGTGGCGCCGCCGATCGCCATGTTCCACATCCGGCGCCCCTTGAGCGCGGGCGCCGAGAAGTGGGTGGGGAAGCGCCGCAGCACCAGGACGAACACGACCAGGCTGACGGTCTCCACCAGGAACTGGGTGAGGGCGATGTCCGGGGCGCCGAGCAGGTAGAACATCGCGGCCACGCCGTAGCCGCCGGTGCCCACGAGGATCACCGCGAACAGGCGGCGCCGCACGAACAGGGTCAGCAGGGCGGTGGCGCCGATGATCACCGCCGGGATGAGCTGGACCGGCGTGTCCCACAGGCGGACCTGCGGGTAGTCGCCGTCCCAGATGGGCTCGGAGATCATCCAGTACCCGGCCGCCACGACCAGGCTGATCAGGATGGTGCCGAGGTAGACCGGCAGCGAGCCGCGCTGGGTGCTGCCGGTGACCTGGAGCGCCAGGTTCTCCAGCGCGGCGAGCATGCGCCGGTAGACGCGGTCGGGGTCGATCACCGAGGTGCGGGACCCGATCCAGACGATCGCGCTGCGGAAGCGGAACAGCAGGAAGCCGCCGGCGAGGCAGGCCGCGGACAGCAGCAGCGGCAGCTCGAAGCCGTGCCACAGCGCCAGGTGCGTCTCGTAGGCGCCGGGCGCGAGCGGGACGGTGTCGGCGTACCGGGCCAGCAGCGGGTCGAGCAGGCCGGACAGCGGGCCGCCGACCAGGCTCAGGCCCGCCAGGAGCGCGGCCGGGGCCAGGAACAGCGGGCCGGGGCCGTGCACCGGGGTGGGCGCCACGTCCGGCTTGTCGAAGAACGCGCCCCACAGGAAGCGCAGGCTGTAGGCGACCGTGAGTGTGGAGCCGAGGACCATGCCGACGAGCACGACCGTGTCGGCGGCCCCGCCGTGGGTGTACGCGCCGAAGGCCAGCTCCTTGGCGGCGAAGCCCAGCATGGGCGGCAGCCCCGCCATGGAGGCCAGCGCCAGGACCGCGGTCCAGAAGGTGCCGGGCATGGACCTGCGCAGCCCGGAGAGCTCGCGCAGGTCGCGGGTGCCGGTGCCGTGGTCGATGATGCCGACCACGAGGAACAGGGGGGCCTTGAAGAGCGAGTGCCCGATGAGCATGGCGATGCCGGCCAGGGCCGCGGCCCGGGTGCCGGTGCCCAGCAGGGCGATGAGGAAGCCGAGCTGGCTGATGGTGCCGTAGGCCAGGACCAGCTTGAGGTCGTACTGGCGCAGCGCCTTCCAGCCGCCCGCGAGCATGGTGGCCACGCCGAAGCCCAGGGCCGTCCAGGTCCACACGGCGGAGTCGGGGAAGGCCGGGGTGAGGCGGGCGACCAGGTACACGCCCGCCTTGACCATCGCCGCCGCGTGCAGATAGCCGGAGACCGGCGTGGGGGCGCGCATGGCGGCCGGGAGCCACAGGCTGAAGGGGATCAGCGCGGACTTGGACATCGCGCCGACCATGATCAGGCCCAGGGCCACCTCGATGAGGACGCCGCTCGGGGGGGCGGCGACGATCTCGGAGATCACGTAGGTCCCGGCGGTCTCGCCGAGCATGATCATGCCGACGAGCATGGTGAGCCCGCCGAACGTGGTGACGGTCAGGGCCGTCATGGCCGAGCGGCGGCTCTCCTTCAGCTCCGTGCTGTGCCCGATGAGCAGGTAGGAGAAGACCGTGGTCAGCTCCCAGTACACGAACAGCTGGATGAGGTCGTCGGCCAGGACCAGGCCCAGCATGGCCCCGGCGAAGGCGACGAACACGCCCGCGAACCGGCCCAGGCCGGGCTCGGAGTCGCTGAAGTAGCGCGCGCAGTAGACGAGGATCAGGGTGCCCACGCCGGCGGCGATGAGGGTCATCACCAGGCCGAGGGCGTCCATGTGCAGGCCCAGGCGCAGGGAGAACGCGGGTGCCCACTCGACGGAGCCGGAGAGCGCGCCGCCGTCGAGGATGGCGGGGAGCTGGAAGAACGCCCAGACGGTGGAGGCGCCCGGCACGACGGCCAGGGCGAGGAACGCGTTACGGCCCCACAGGCGTACCAGTAAGGGCGCGATCGCCGCTGCGATGAAATGCGCGATCAGCACTGTGGTCAATGCGCCCCTCCCGGATCGTTCCGGGCCCGCCCGTCTGATTCGGGCGGACGTCCGCTGCCCCCAGCAGCAGACCGATTCGCCCACAACCGGATGCGTGGACGGGGTGTCACTACGGCGTGAGGGGGCAAGGATCTACGTAACTTGTGTGTACAAGCTATTTAATAGCTAGACTACACAAACGTCAAACCACCGCGCGGCCCACCCCGGCCCGCGGCGCCCGTCCAGCCTGCGAGGAACGTTTCGTGTTCGACGAGACCCCCGAGCCCAACGCCGAGCGACTCCGTGCCGCCGACCGCGGAGTCGAGGCCGAGCGCGCCCTCGGAATCGAGAACGGTGCCGGGTTCGAGCGTAATGTCGGCCTGGAGGAATTCCAGCGCGCCTGGACGGAACTCATCAACGCGGCGATCCACGCCCGCTCCCGCAGCGGACACGGGCACCGGGGTGCCGACGACCTCACCCTCACCCAGGCCCTGCTCATGGAGGCCGTCCGCGGTATGGAGAACCCCAGCGTGGGCGCGGTGGCCCAGGTGGTGGGGGTGTCGTCCCCCTCCGCCACTCGCATGATCCAACAGCTCGAACGCAAGGGCATGATGGCGCGCCGTCGGTCGGAGCGGGACGAACGGAGCACCGTGGTGGCGATCACGGAGGAGGGTGAGAAAGTGCTCGCCCACCGGCGCCGCTCGATGGAGGCCAAGCAGCGGCGCGTCTTCGAGGCCATCCGGCCCGCCCTGCGCCCCGTCGTGCTGGAGCTGCTGCGCGACCTGCGCGACGCGGTCGACGACACCTGAGGGGCGCCGGCCACCCCGGGCTGAGATCCGGACGGCCCTTTCGGCTCTTTCGCCTTGTCCCCTTATCCCCCCGCCCTCCCCGTCGTGCCGCTCCTTTCCGGTCTGCCCAGGGCAGATCTGCCGCAGGCCGAAACAGTGGCCCGCGCGCCGCCCCGCCGCGCAGTGTGGTGGCACGGCCGGTGCGGGCGAGGGATCCGCGCCAGCGGCCGGGAAGGGAAGGGGCCACCCCATGCCGATGACCCGAACCAGCGTCACCGCCTCGCACGAGGCCGAGGGCGGCGCGTTCGACGACCAGCTGGCCGCCCGCCTGCTGCGCAGCCGCATCGTGCTGCTCGGCACCCAGGTCGACGAGGACAGCGCCAACCGGGTGTGCGCGCAGATCCTGCTGCTCGCCGACGAGGACCCGCACAGGGACATCACCCTGGCCGTCAACAGCCCCGGCGGCGTGGTCTCCGCCGGCCTGGCCATCTACGACACCATGAACTTTGTGCCCAACGACGTGTCCACCCTGGTCATGGGGTTCGCGGCGAGCATGGGGCAGTTCCTGGCCTGTACCGGCGCCCCCGGCAAGCGGTACAGCCTGCCGCACGCGCGCATCATGATGCACCAGCCCTCCGGGGGGCTCGGCGGCACCGCCGCCGACATCGCCATCCAGGCGGAGAACCTGACGCACACCAAGCGGACGATGGTCCGGCTCATCGCGCTGCACACCGGGCAGAGCGAGGAGACCGTCGCCCGCGACCAGCACCGGGACGCCTGGTTCACCGCCGAGGAGGCGCGGGAGTACGGGTTCGTCGACCGCGTGGTCACGTCCCTGTCGGAGATCAACGGCACCGGCATCCGGCTGGGCGCGGGCGCCCCCGGGTTCGTCCGGGGCGGGGCGGAGGGCGTGCGATGAGCGGGCGTTACACGGTTCCCATGGTCGTCGAGCGCACGCCCGGGGGCGAGCGGTCCTTCGACGTCTTCAGCCGGCTGCTGTCGGAGCGGATCATCTTCCTGGGCACGCCCGTCGACGACGACGTCGCCAACGTGGTGATGGCGCAGATGCTCCACCTGGACCACGAGTCCGCGGACACCGACATCCAGCTGTACATCAACTCCCCGGGCGGCTCCAACACCGCCCTCACCGCCATCTACGACACCATGCGGTTCATCCGCGCCGACGTCGCCACGGTGTGCATGGGGCAGGCGGCCTCCGCCGCCGCGGTGCTGCTCGCCGCGGGCGCGCCGGGCAAGCGCCGGGCCCTGGAGCACGCGCGGGTGCTGCTGCACCAGCCCTCGGGGGAGGGGCGCGGGGTCGCCGCCGACCTGGAGATCCAGGCCGCGGAGATTCTGCGGATCCGCTCCCAGGTGGAGGAGATCCTGGCCCGGCACACCGGGCAGACGGTGGAGCGGCTGCGGGCCGACACCGACCGGGACAAGATCTTCACCGCGCGGCAGGCACAGGAGTACGGCCTGGTGGACGACGTCATCCGCACCCGGCAGGCGCAGCCCGCGTGAGCGGGGACGGTCGGGGCCGCGCCGCGGCCCCGACCGGGGCGCCGCGGGTTCAGGCGGCCAGGGACACCGACAGCACGGAGACCCGGGCGCCCGCGCGCGGGACGGGGGCCGGGGCGTAGGAGCCGGCGCGGTTGCCGAGCGGCCGGGACGGCGCCGCGACCGTCTCCCGGTGGAGCCCGGCCAGCACGTCGGCCAGGCTCAGCCCCAGCGAGCGGTAGACCGCGGCCAGTACCTCCGAGGACGCCTCCTTGCGGCCGCGCTCGATCTCGGACAGGTACGGGAGCGAGACCTGGGCGTCCTCGGCCACCTCGCGCAGGGTGCGGCCCTGCCCGACACGGGTCCGGCGCAGCAGCCCGCCGATGAGGTCGCGCATGAGCGGTTCGGGCTCGGGCACCCGGTCGGCGCCCCTGCGGGCCTCGTCCAGGGAGCGCAGGACATCGGTCATCGGGGCCTCCGGTCTCGTGCTCGGGATGCGCACTGGTCCTGCCCGAAGCCTACGCCCGCGGTCCCGGGGCGGGCAGGGCCCCGGCCCGCCTTCTGCGGACGGCAGAACGGTGCCGGGCCGCCGGGCGGCGACCTTCTGCGGGATGGCGGATTACCGCCAAATGCTGCTAAAAGGTTCTTTCTTCTCGATACAGGGACGTATTTCTCACCGTGCGGGGGGAACGGTGAGGACAGTCCGACCTTGGGGAGGGACCTTGGAGATCACCGGAATCATCAGTGCCGTGATCGTCGGCCTGATCATCGGAGTCCTCGGCAGACTCATCGTCCCGGGGAAGCAGCACCTGCCCATCTGGCTGACCCTGATCCTGGGGATCGTGGCCGCCTTCATCGGCGGCTGGATCGCCAGCTTCTTCACGACGATGTGGCTCATCGTCCTGATCGTCCAGGTCCTGGTCGCGGCCGGGATCATCTATCTCGCCGACGGGATGTACGCCCGAAACGCCAGGGGGGCCGCCCACTAGGGGCGACCCCGAACCTCGCAGAGGCCGCCGGACTACCCGGCGGCCTCTTCCACGTCCACCGTCCGGCCCTCGCGCAGGGCGGTCTCGGCCGCCTCCAGCACGGAGACCACCTCGCGGCCGAACCGCACGTCCAGGGGGTCGCCCGGGGCCCCCTCCACCTGGGCGATCAGCCGGTCGACGGCCACCTGGAAGGCCTCCACCGGCGACTTGTCGCCGTCCGGCACCGCGACCCGGCCGGCCTCGCCGAACAGGACCACCTCGAAGCCCAGCGCCTTCTCCGGCGCGTCCAGGCTGACCGAGAACGTGCCGACGGCGCCGCCCCGGTGCCGGGTGAGCAGGTGCACGGTGTCGCTGGGACCGGCCATCGCGGCGACCGCCTCCACCGGACCGAGCACCGGCAGCACCACCGACAGCACGTGCGGGCCCACGTCCCACAGGCCGCCCCTCTCCCTGCGCCAGGGGGAGGCGCCGTACGGGTTGCCCGGCCGGAAGATCGACGCGAACAGGGTCGCCCGCACCCCCTGCCAGCCGCCCTGCTCCGCGGACTCGCGTACGAAGGCGTCGATCCCGTCGGAGAAGCGGTTGGTGAAGAACACCATCGACGCCAGCCCGCGCTCGCGCACCTCGGCGACGACCGCGTCGGCGGCGGACGCCGACAGCGCCAGCGGCTTGTCCAGCAGCAGGTGCCGTCCCGCGCGCGCCGCGCGCAGCGCCAGGTCCGCCTGCACGTCCGGCGGCAGCGCGACGGCCACGGCGTCCACGTCCGCCAGGAGGGCGTCGACGTCGGCGTAGGCCCGTGCGCCGTACCGGTCCGCGAGCACCCGCGCCTTCTCCGGGTCGCGGCCCCACACCCCCACCAGTTCCGCGTCCGGGTGGGCGGCCAGCGCCGCCCCCTGCGTCTCCGCCGCCCAGTGGCCGGTCCCCAGCAAGCCGAACCTCAGACCCATGTGCGCGCTCCTTCGTCCGTTTGGCAGCCGTTCGCCCATTCTCGCCGGAGGCGCTCCCCGGGGACGGGGGCGGGGTACGGGGGAGCGCAAGGGGCGTGTCCCGGCGCCAGGGCGAGCGCATAATGAGTGGTCGGACACCCCTTCACCCCCTCGGAGGACGCGCGGATGAACCCCTCCCGGCCGTCTCCCCTGCCCACCGGCTTTCGTCCCCTGCGCCCCGGGGACCCCCTGTCCGTGGGCCCCTTCCGCCTGGTCGGCCTGCTCGGCGAGGGCGGCATGGGCACCGTCTACGGCGCCCTGGACCGGGACGGGGCGCACGTCGCCCTCAAGGTGGTGCGCGACCGCCACGCCGCGGACCCCGTGTACCGGGAGCGGTTCGCGCAGGAGGCCGCGGTGCTGTCCCGCGTCTCCGCCGAGTGCGCCCCGCGCTTCCTGGGGGCGGACCCCGGGGCGGAGCCCCCGTGGATGGCCACCGGGTTCGTCACCGGCCGCACCCTCACCGAGCACCTCGCGCAGCTCGGCCCGCTGACCGGGGAGCGCCTGGTGGCGTTCGCCGCGGGTACCGTCGAGGCCCTGGCGGCGGTGCACGCGGCCGGGATCACGCACCGGGACGTCAAGCCGGCCAACGTCATCCTCTCGCCGGACGGCCCGCGCCTGCTGGACTTCGGCATCGCGCGCCTCACCGAGGACCCCTCGCCGGAGGAGGGCGTGTTCGGCAGCCCGGGGTGGATCGCGCCCGAACGCCTGGCGGGGGAGGCCGGCACCCCCAAGGCGGACGTGTTCGCCTGGGGCGGGCTGGTGGTCCACGCCGCGACCGGGCACGGGCCGTTCGGACACGGGGACACCGCCACCCTGCTCGCCCGCACCCGCCGCGGGGAGGTGGACGCGCAGGGCGTGCCGGAGGACCTGCTGCCCCTGGTGCTGCGGGCGCTCGCGCCCGACCCGGACGCGCGGCCCACGGCGTCCGAGGCGCTCGGGGAGCTGCTGGCGCTCGGCCGGACCGCGCCGGAGCAGGACCCGCGGACGCGGCTGCGCACGCTGCTCGCCGTGTCCTGGACCGGGTTCGAGGCGGTGCGCGGACTCGGCGGGTGGGTCGCGGTCGCCGGGCCGCCGGGTGCGGCCGCCGGGTCCGCGGCGGCCGGCGCCACGGGCGCGGCGGGCGGCGGTACGGGCGCGGGGAGCGGAGGCGCCACCGCCACCGCGAGCGCCACCGCGGCCGGAACCGGGAAGCTGGTGGCGGCCGGGACCGCCCTGACGGTGCTCGTCGGTGCCGGGGCGTGGGTCGCCGGCCAGTGGTACTCGGAGCAGCGGGACGAGGCGGGCCCGGTGGTCCAGGCCGCCCCCACCGAGCCCGCGGAGCCGACCCGGGCGGTGGAGTTCCGGGGGATGACGGTCGACGTCCCCGAGGACTGGGTGGTCGACCGGCTGCCGTACTCGTTCGTCTACCCGGAGACCGGGGAGACCATCGAGGGAGAGGACATCGCGCTGCGGACCCCCGGGCAGGAGGCCGCGTGCGAGCCCGACGTGTACGACCGGACCTTCTTCTGCCCCGGCGTCTGGCTGATCGGGCCCGGGTCCATCTCGTACCGGATGTACCAGTCCCCCCTGGACGGGTCGGGGCCCTACCTGGAGGGCGGCATCTCCACCTGTCCCGTGGGCGAGGAGTACCGCCGCGAGGAGGGCGAGGTCGAGGAGGTCACCGACGCCCTCGCGCCGGTGGGGGAGCGGATGGCCTACCACCGGGTGTGGGAGGTCGGCTGCCTGCCCTCGGGGTCGGACGGGTCGCAGGGGGACATGTCCTGGTTCGAGCAGCGCTACTGGCTGCTGCCCGAGTCGGAGATCCTCGTCCTGGACCACTACATGACGGAGGGTCTGGACGAGATGCTGGCCGATGCGGACCTGCCGGGGTGACGGCGGGCGCGCCCCGGCGCGGCGCCCCCGCCGTCCGGGTGCCCGGGGCGGTCAGGAGAGCCGGTGCGCCCCGGCGGAGGGGACCGTGGGGAAGAAGGCGGGCTCGGTGAAGCCGCGCTCCTTGTAGGCGCGGCGGACCGCGTCGGCGACGGCCTCGGCCCGGTCGGTCCCGACCAGCGCGATCACGCAGCCGCCGAACCCGCCGCCGGTGATGCGCGCCCCCAGCGACCCCGCGTCCAGGGCCGTGTCCACGGCGGTGTCCACCTCCGGCACGCTCACCTCGTAGTCGTCGCGCAGGGAGGCGTGAGAAGCGGTGAGCAGCGGCCCGAGCGCGTCCACCGCGCCCGCCCGCAGCAGCTCCACGGCCTCCAGCACCCGGGCGTTCTCGGTGACCACGTGGCGCACCCGGCGCCGGGTGAGGTCGTCGGGCAGCGCGGCCAGCGCCCCGGGCAGGTCGGTGACGTCGCGCAGCGCGGCCACCCCCAGCAGGCGGGCGGCCTCCTCGCAGGTGCGGCGGCGCTCCGCGTAGGCGCCGTCCACCAGACGGTGCGGGGCCCGGGTGTCCACCACCAGCAGGGTGAGCCCCCGGGCCGCGGGGTCGAAGGGCACGTGCTCGGGGACCAGGGTGCGGGTGTCCAGGAACAGCGCGTGCCCCTCGCGGGACAGCATCGACGCCGACTGGTCCATGATCCCGCAGGGCATGCCGACGAAGTCGTTCTCGGCCCGCCGGGCCAGCCGGGCCGTCTCCCGCGGTTCGGGCGGGTCGTCGCCGGAGGCGGCCAGCAGGGTGGCGCACACCAGGGCGGCGGAGGAGGACAGGCCCGCGCCGGTGGGGACCGTACCGTCGGCGAACAGGTCCAGGCCGCCCGCGGGCCGCCCCTCCTCCGCCAGCGCCCACAGGGCGCCCGCGGGGTAGGCCGCCCAGCCGGCCACCGTCCCGGGCCGGGGGAGTGCGTCGGCCTCGAAGGCCTCCGCGGCCTGCGCGGACCGGAACCGCAGCCGCCCGTCCGTCCGGGGCGCGGCGGCGACGGTCACCGCGTGGGGCAGGGCCACGGGCAGCACGAACCCGTCGTTGTAGTCGGTGTGCTCGCCGATGACGTTGATGCGCCCCGGGGCCCGCCACACCCCGGCCGGCCCGTACCCGAACGCCGCGCGGAACCCCCGCTCCGCGGCGGTCACGCGGTCTCCCGGGCGGCGGCGCGGGCCCGGGTGAACTCCCAGGCGTCGGCGACGGTCTCGGCGAGGCCGCGCGCGGGCTCCCAGCCCAGCCCGGTGCGGGCCCGCTCGTTGGAGGCGACCAGGACCGACGGGTCGCCGGGGCGGCGGGGGCCGTCGTGGACGGCGACCGGGCGGCCGGTGACGGCGCGGACGGTGTCGACCACCTCGCGCACGCTGTGGCCGCCGCCGGTGCCCAGGTTGAACACCCGGTGCGTTCCGGGCACGGCCGCCTCCAGCGCCAGCAGGTGGGCCCGCGCCAGGTCGGCGACGTGCAGGTAGTCGCGGACCGCGGTGCCGTCCGGGGTCGGGTGGTCGGTGCCGTGCACCCGGGCCGGGGTGCCCTCCAGGGCGGCCCGCAGCAGGTTCGGCAGCAGGTGGGTCTCCGGGTCGTGCCGCTCGCCCAGGCCCCGGTGCGCCCCGGCCACGTTGAAGTAGCGCAGGCTCACCGCGCCCAGCCCGTACGCGTGCGCCCACGACTCCAGCATCCGGTCCACGGCGAGCTTGCCCGCGCCGTAGGGGTTGGTGGGCACCGGCGGGTCGTCCTCGCGCAGGGGGGCGGCCGAGGCCGGCTCCCCGTAGACGGCGGCGGTGGAGGAGAACACCAGCCGGTCCACCCCGTGCCGGTCCATGGCCTCCAGCAGGGCGAGCGTGCCCGCCACGTTGGTCCGCCAGTACTCCGCCGGGGCGGTGGTGGACTCGCCGACCAGCGACTTGGCGGCGAAGTGCAGGACGGCGGCGGTGTCGGGGGTGAGGACGTCGGCGGCGTTGTGGACGTCGGCGACGACGGTCCGCGCCCCGGCGGGGACGGCGTCGCGGTGGCCGGTCGACAGGTCGTCGAGCACGGTGACGTCGTGCCCCGCCTCCAGCAGCAGGGCGGTCACCACGCTTCCCACGTAGCCGGCGCCTCCGGTGACGAGCAGTTTCACGGTGCTGCCTCCCTGAGGCGGCGGGCGGTGGTCTCGGGCGGGACGTCGTTGATGAACACTCCCATGCCCGATTCCGCCCCCGCCAGGTACTTGAGCCGGTCGGGGGAGCGGCGCACGGAGAAGACCTCCAGGCGCAGCCGGGACAGGTCGCGGCCGGTGCGCACGGGGGCCTGGTGCCAGGCCGCGATGTAGGGGAGCGGCATGCCGAACAGCGCGTCCAGGCGGCGCAGCACGTCCAGGTACAGCGGGCCGAAGTCGTCCCGCTCGGCGTCGGTGAGGGCGGGCAGGTCCGGTACCGGCCGGTTCGGGTACACGTGCACCTCCACCGGCCAGCGGGCCGCCGCGGGGACGAACGCCGTCCAGTGCTCGCCGGCGGCCACCGAGCGCAGCCCCGATCGCCGCTCGGCGTCCAGGACGTCGGAGAAGAGGTCGCGGCCGGTGCGCTCGCGGTGCTCGCGCGCCGACTCCAGGACCCGCCGCGTGCGCGGGGCGACGAAGGGCAGTGCGTAGACCTGCCCGTGCGGGTGGGGCAGGGTGACCCCGATCTCGGCGCCCCGGTTCTCGAAGCAGTACACCTGCTCGGTGCCGGGCAGCGCGGACAGCGCCCGGGTCCGCTGGGTCCACGCCTCCAGGACGGTGCGCACCCGCCGGGGGGTGAGGTCGGCGAAGGAGGCGTCGTGGTCGGGGCCGAACACCACCACCTCGCAGCGCCCGGTGCCGGGCCGCCGGTCCGGTCCGGCCTCCCCGGGGCCGTCGGGACCGTCGGGCGGAGGGCCGCCGGCGGCGGACAGGGACGGGAAGCGGTTCTCGAACACCACCACGTCGTAGTCGCCGTCGGGGACCTCGGTGGTGCGGTCGGCCGTGGACGGGCACAGCGGGCAGGCGTCGGCGGCGGGCATGTGGGTGCGTGTCTGCCGGTGGGAGGCGACGATCACCCATTCGCGCAGCAGCGGGTCGAAGCGCAGCTCCGAGGCGGCGGAGAAGGGCGGCAGGTCGCGCCGGTCGGGGACGGGCACGCGGGGCGGGCCGCCGCCCTCGTCGAAGTAGACGATCTCGCGCCCGTCGGCCAGACGGGCCGTGGTGGTGCGGACCCCGTCCGCGGCGGTCCGGCTCATGCCGGGTCCTCCCTCTGCTCCGTGTTCTCCGGTCCGGGGTCCCCCGGGCGCCGCCCGGCGGCGCCGACCTCGGCGAGGACGAGCCGGCCGACGTGCTCGCCGAGCACCGCGCGGGCGGCCGGGTCCAGCCCGTCGTCGGTGACGAGTACGTCGCAGCGGTCCAGGGGGACGATGGTGCTGATGCCGACGGTGCCCCACTTGCTGTGGTCGGCGGCCACCACCAGGCTCCCGGACGCCTCCACCAGGGCCTGGTCGGTCTCGGCCTCCAGGAGGTTGGGGGTGGTGAACCCGGCGCGCTCCTGGATGCCGTGCACCCCCAGGACGAGCAGGTCCAGGTTCAGCCCCCGGATGGAGGCGAGCGCCAGCGGGCCCACGAGCGCGTCCGAGGGGGTGCGAAAGCCCCCGGTGAGGGCGACGGTCCGGTCCGGGCGCGCGGCCCGGTGGAAGACCTCGGCCACCGGCAGGGAGTTGGTGACGACGGTCAGGCCGGGGGTGTCCACCAGGTACCCGGCGACCAGGGCGGTGGTGGTGCCGCCGGAGAGGCCGACGGCGCCGTGCGGGGGCACGAGCGCGGCGACGGCGCGGGCGATGGCGTGCTTCTCGTCCTCCTGGAGAGCGGACTTGGCGGCGAACCCGGGCTCCTCGGTGCGGGCCCGGGCCACGGCCCCGCCGTGCACCTTGCGCAGCGCGCCCCGCGCCTCCAGGGCGTCCAGGTCGCGGCGGACGGTCATGTCCGACACCGCGAGGCTCTCGACCAGGTCCGCGACCCGGACCGCGCCGGTGCGCCGGATCCGGTCGAGGATCACCTCCTGCCGCTGGGCGGCCAGCATCGCTTCCCCTCCACTGGTGGAAAATGTTCGATCCTGTTGGAAACAGTGGACCATGGCCCGGGGAAGTGTCAACAGCGGTGCCCGGCACACCCCGCGCCCCACCGGTGTGTTGGGAAAAGTTGGGATGTGTTGACAGGAGCGGAGTCCGGAACCGAGCATGTGGAGGCCGTCCCAGCGACCCCCGGAGGACCGCCCGTGCCCGAGCAGCCGGGAACACCGCCCGCCCCCGCCGACCCCGTGGCCCCCGACGTGCCGACCGTCCGGCTGGCCGCGGCCGGGACCGCGCTGGTCGTGGGCGTGCCCGAGTCCGGACCGCCGTACGTGCTGCACTGGGGCGCCGACCTGCCCGACGCGCTGGGGCTGGCCGCGCTGTCCGCTCCCGCCGTCCCGCACAACACCGTCGACACCGCGTTCCCGCTGTCCCTGCTTCCCGGCCAGGGGGAGGGGTGGTCGGGGCACCCCGGGCTGTCGGGCCACCGCGAGGGCCGCGCCGCCCACCCCCGCTGGCGGGTCCGCGAGGTCGTCGTCGACCCGCTGCCGGACGCCCCCGCGGGGACCGGCGGGGTGCTGGTGTTCACCGCCCACGCGCCGGACGCGGGCCTGGAGCTGCGCGCCGAGCTGCGGATGGAGGCGGACGGGCTGCTCCGGACGCGCCTGGAGGTGACGAACACCGGTGCGGACGTGTGGACCCCGGCCGCCCTCCACGTGTTCCTGCCGCTGCCCCGGGAGGCGGGGGAGGTGCTCGACCCCACCGGGCGGTGGTGCCGCGAACGCGCGCCCCAGCGCCGGGAGTTCGCCCAGGGGACCCTGCTGCGCGCCTCCCGGCGCGGGCGCACCGGCCACGACGCCCCGCTGTTCCTGGTGGCCGGGACCCCCGGTTTCGGCTTCCGCCGGGGCGAGGTGTGGGGCGTGCACGTCGCCTGGAGCGGCGACCACGTCCACCTGGCCGAGCGCCTGCCGGAGGGGGCGGGGCAGGCCGACGCCGTGCTCGGCGGCGGCGAGCTGCTCCACCCCGGCGAGGTGCGGCTGGCACCGGGGGAGTCGTACTCCACGCCCTGGGTCTGCTTCTCCTGGTCGGACCGGGGACTGGACGGGATGTCGGCGCGCGTGCACCGCTGGCTGCGCGCCCGCCCCCACCACCCGTCGGCGCCGCGCCCGGTGGTGCTCAACACCTGGGAGGCGGTCTACTTCGACCACGACCTCGACAAGCTGAAGCGGCTCGCCGACACCGCCGCCCGCGTCGGGGTGGAGCGCTTCGTGCTCGACGACGGGTGGTTCCGCGGACGCCGCGACGACACCGCCGGGCTGGGCGACTGGACCGTGGACACCGGGGTGTGGCCGGACGGGCTGCACCCGCTGTTCGACCACGTACGCGCGCTGGGCATGCAGACGGGGCTCTGGGTGGAGCCGGAGATGGTCAACCCCGACTCCGACCTGTTCCGGGAGCACCCCGACTGGATCCTGGGGCCCGCGGACCACGCACCGCCCACCGGGCGCGGCCAGCACGTCCTGGACCTGGGCCGCCCCGAGGCCGCCGCGTACCTGCTGGAGCGGCTGGACGCGCTGGTCGCCGAGTACCGGCCGGACCACCTCAAGTGGGACCACAACCGGGACCTGCTGGAGGCCGTGCACGGGCCGACCGGCGGCGCGGGCGTGCACCGCCAGACCGCCGCCGCGTACGCGCTGCTGGACCGGCTGCGTGCCCGCCACCCCGGCCTGGAGATCGAGTCGTGCTCCTCCGGCGGGGCCCGGGTGGACCTGGGCGTGCTGGAGCGCACCGACCGGGTGTGGGCCTCCGACGTCAACGACCCGCTGGAGCGGCTGGCGGTCCAGCGCTGGACCGGGCTGCTGCTCCCCCCGGAGCTGGTCGGCGGGCACGTGGGCGGGCCGGTGTCGCACACCACCGGCCGCGTCACCGACCTGGCCACGCGCTGCCTCACCGCGCTCCTGGGCCACCCCGGCATCGAGTGGGACATCACCGGCTGCACGGAGGAGGAGCTGGACGCCCTCGCCCGCTGGACCGCCCTGTACCGGGAGCTGCGGCCGCTGCTGCACTCGGGCGACCTCGTCCGCGCCGACGACCCCGACCCCGCGGAGCAGCTCGACGGCGTCGTCGCCCGCGACGGGAGGGAGGCCGTCTACCGCTACGCCCGCCCGGTCTCCTCGGTCCGCACCCACCCGGGCCGGGTCCGCCTGCCGGGGCTGCGCCCGGACCTGCGCTACCGGCTGCGGCTGCGCGAGGAGGCGGGGGCGCCCGCCGCCGTGCAGCGCGCCGCACCGGGGTGGACTGCCCGCGGCGGGGCGGTCGCCTCCGGGAGGGTCCTGGAGCACTCCGGGGTGCACCTGCCCAACCTCTCCCCGGGCGGGGCGCTCCTGCTGCACCTCACCCCCGCCTGACCGGCCCGCGGTGCCGGGCGGGCGGGCCCTGCCGGACCCTGCCCGCACCGTGCCGGGCCCGGGGCGCGCCCGTCGCCGGACGGCGCGGGTCCGTTCCCGTTCGCGCCGCCGCGGGTCGCGGACCGGGCCCGTGTCCGGGCGCCCGCACGGTGTCGGGGTTCGGTGGTCTGTCCGCCCTCGGGCGGTGCGGGGCCGCCCCGCTCCTGTTCCCGGGGTGCCGGGGGCCGTGTCCGGGCGCCCGCACTTACCGGGGTCCGGTGGTCTGTCCGCCTTCGGTCGGCGCGTTCCGCCCCCGCCCCGGGGCGCGGGGGTGCGCCTCCGGCCCGGGGCGCCGCGGACGGCCCGCCCGCTCCCGCGGGCGGGGCCGTCCCGCCGGTCAGCGCGGGGAGCGGGTGGTGACCGAGGCGAAGGGCGCGTGCGTGGTCAGCCGCTCCTCGATGCCCCGGCGCACCATCGCCTTGGCGGTGGCGACGGCCTCGCCCACCCCGGCCCCCTTGGCCAGCTCCGCCGTGATCGCGGCGGCGAAGGTGCAGCCCGCGCCGCTCACCCGCTCCTCGCCGATCTTGGGGGCGCGCAGCACGGTCACCTCCTCGCCGTCGAAGTGCACGTCCACGGCGTCCGGGCCGGGCAGCTCCACCCCGCCCTTGGCGACCACGTGCGTGGGCCCCAGGTCGTGGATGCGCCGCGCCGCCTCGACGAGGTCGTCGACGGTGTCGATGGACTCCATGCCCGCCAGCGTCATCGCCTCGAAGTGGTTGGGCGTGATCACCGTCGCCAGCGGCAGCACCTTCTCCGTGAGCGCCTTGTCGGTGTCCAGCGCCGCGCCCGGCTCCTGGCCCTTGCAGATCAGCACCGGGTCCAGCACCACGTGCCGCCACTCGTGGGCGCGCAGCCCCTCGGCGACCACGTCGATGGTGTCGGGGGTGCCGAGCATCCCGATCTTCACGACGTCCAGGTCGTGGCAGGCCGTGGCCGCCTCGATCTGGTCGGCGATGACCTGCGGGGCGACGGGCACGAACCGGTGCCCCCACCCGTTGGCCGGGTCGAAGGAGACGATGCAGGTGATCGTCCCCATCCCGTAGACGCCCAGCTCCTGGAACGCCTTCAGGTCGGCCTGGATCCCGGCGCCACCCGTGGCCTCCGAGCCCGCGATCACATACGCGCGATCGGTCATCGGGCAACCCCCTCGTGTTCGTTGTGCTCTGGTCGGTGCCTGGAACCCCCGGGAAGGCGGGACGATTCCGCGGCCCCTGACAATTCCACCACAAAGCGCAGGTAAGAGGGCGTTGTCCACAGGCCGGGCCCCGAGGGGGCCGCCCGGTTCCGCTCAGAGGTCGGCCATCAGGTCGTCGGACACGGCGTAACCGCTGTCGTAGGCGCCGTCCACGGTGTTCTCCCCCGTGACCGCCTCCCCGGCGAAGAACAGGGTCCGGTCCACCGGCGCGGCCAGCGCCGCGGGCGCGTCGTGCGCCCCCGGCGGGACGTGCAGGTACGCGCCCCGGCTGTACCCGTCCGCCGCCCAGTCGTGGGTGATCCGCCCCGCCGGCTCCGGCACCGGGCCGCCCACCGCCCCCGCCAGCACGCGCAGGCCCTCCGCGAACCGGTCGCCGGGGTCCCGGGCCAGCAGGTCGCGCGCCCGCTCCCCGGCGGCCCACACCGACACCGTCTCCGGCGAGCGGGACACGCTCCAGGCCATGGCGCCGTCCGCCTCCAGGGTGTCCCGGCCGGCGGGCAGCACCGGCCGGTCGAACCGGTACACCAGCTTGACCGCGTCGGTCGCCTCCAGCGCCGCCACCGCCGCGCGGTGCCCGGCGGGCAACGCGGGCTCGAACCGCACCGCCCCCGACCGCAGCACCCCCACGGGCAGCGCCAGCACGCAGCGGCGGGCCCGCACCGGCCGACCCCGGCCGGCCACCCCGACCTCCACCCCGGACGGCCCGCGCCGCACCAGCCGCACCGGGCTGCGCAGCGCGACCGCCGGACCCGCCGCCAGCGGCGCCAGCAGGCGGTCGTACCCGTCCGGCACCCGGAAGTCCTCCCGCGGCGCGCTCCACCAGTCGAACACCCCCGCGCCGTGCATCCACCGGGCGCTCCACCGCTCCAGGGGCTCCCCGTCGACATGCACCGGCGGCCACCGCGACTCCGGCACCCCCAGCCTGCGCAGGTAGGAGGCGGCGTCCTCGTCCGCCCGCGGGGCCCGGGGCAGGTCCAGGGGCGGCGGCTCCGACCGGTCCGACCGCATCCGCGCGGTCCGCGCCCCGGTCTCGGACACCAGCTCCCAGGTGGAGGCGTCCGTCCCGTGGATCAGCCCGGCGCCCAGCTCCACCGGCACCGGGCCCAGGGTGCGGTCGGTGAACACCTGGCCGCCCACTCGGTCCCGGGCCTCCAGCACCACCACCCGCAGGCCGTGGTCGTACAGGTTGCGGGCGGCGGCCAGCCCCGCGGGACCCGCCCCGACCACCGCCACGTCCCATTCGGGGGGCCGTGCGGGGGACGACGCGGTGGCGGCCAGCAGGGCGCCGCCGCCCAGCGCCAGGAAGGCGCGGCGGCTCCGGCCGGGGCTGCGGGGGGCGGAGGGCATACCGGTAATGAGAGCACGCGCGCCGGTCCGCGCGCACGGCCGCGGCGGGGTACGGTCCTCGGAGCGTCCGGGCCGGAGCGCCCCGGCCGCCCGAACCACACCGGTCATCGAGGAGTCACACAGCGCATGTCCGACACACAGGTTCCCGACGGTCCCCGTCCCGATCTGGTCGCCCTGATCGTGGACGAGTTCGCCCGCGCGGAGATCTCCGCGGAGCGCCGCTCGTCCACGGAGGTCCTGGTCGGCCTCCCGCAGGGCGAACCCTTCCTCAACGACTACGCCGACGCGGTCCGGAGCGCCCGCGAGTACCCCGACGAGCAGTACCCCGAGCTGGCCGCGCAGGTCGTCCTCGCCCTGATGCGGGGCCTGCGCGAACGCGGCGTCCCGCTGGGCACCCACTACCCGCCCCGCACCTCCGACCACGCCCGCGGCGCGCTCCTGGCGGTGCTCGACCGGCTGGGCGTGCGCGCCCGGTTCGCGTTCCCGGACCTGCTGGAGGCGGAGACCGCGCAGGGGTGGATCCGCACCGACGTGAGCCGGTACCTGGAGGGCCTGGACGACGCCTCCGCCGACGCGGCCTTCGAGCGCGCGGGCCCCTACGCCCAGGACCTCGCCGACCGGATCCGGCGGATCGCCCCGCAGGACGCGTCCTCCGCCGACCGGCTGCGCACCCGGGTCTACCCGGAGGGCGCGCTCGACCAGGAGGTCTGGGACACCCTCGTGTACCGCGGGTTCGCCGAGGGGCTGCGCGAGGCGGTGGTCGTCGACACGGCCGAGACCGTGCAGCCGCTGAGCCGCTCCGCGCTGGAGCCGATGGGCCTGGACGAGGAGGAGGCCTTCGCGCGGGCGGTCGCCGCCGCGGTCGCCGAGGACGTGGAGGCGAGCGGGGTCGAGCTGGGCGGGGCGGCGATCATCCACATCGGCGGGGCCCACCCCTACACCGCCGCGCAGGCCCACGTGCTGTCCCGCTTCCTGGACGGCGCTCCGCACGGGGCGCTGGTGGCGTTCCCGGTGCGGGAGGTGGTGCTGGTGCACCCGCTCGGCAAGGGGCACCCGATCATGGCGATGGAGCGCCTCCAGGAGCTGGCCGAGCGCTTCGTCGCGGACGCGGACAAGCCGATCGACGCCCGGCTGTTCTGGTGGCACCCGGACTCGGCGGACCGCGCCGAGTCCGACGTGCCCGACCTGCGCCGGGTGGGGGTGAAGGTCGACCACGAGGAGCAGTCCGTGGCCCTGTACACGTCCGACGACGAGTTCGGCCCGCTGCTGAACCGCCTGATGGACCAGGGCTGACGCGGCGCGCCCCCGGGCCCGCGCCCCCGGGGGCGCGGCGGTCCGGGCCGCGGCCGCCTCTTGCCAGATAAAAATATTTCCGTATTATTTTTTTCATGGCACGAACCGCGGACCACGAACGGCGGCGGCGACAGGTCGCCGAGGCGCTCATGGAGGTGGTGGGGGAGAAGGGCCTGGCCCGGACCACCCTCGCCGACGTCGCCGACCGCGCAGGCGTCTCCGTCGGCCTGGTGCAGCGCTACTTCCGGTCCAAGGCGCAGCTGCTGCGGTTCGGCGTGGAGCACATGTACCACCGGGCCGAGCAGCGGCTGGAGGAGGTCTCCGACGGCCCGGAGCCGCCCGCCTCGGTGCGCGACTGGTTCGACCGCGCCTGCGAGACCCTGCTGCCCCTGGACGACGAGCGCGTCCGCGAGCTCACCGTCTGGCTGGAGTTCCTCCCGGCGGCGCTGGCCGACCCCGAGATGCTCCGGATGCACAGGGACACCACGCGCACCCTCGTGGACGCCCTCGCCGGGGCCCTGGAACTCGCCGCCCGCGAGGGCGAGATCCCCCCGGACCGGGACCCCCGCGCCGAGGCGCTCGCCCTGGTCGCCTGCGTCGACGGGCTGACCCTGCACCACCTGGTCACCGCCGGGCCCTTCACCGCCGAGGCGGTCCGCACCGCCCTCACCGCCCACCTCGACCGGCTCTTCTCGGCCCCCGGGAGCCCCCGTACCCGCTGACCCCCGCCACGGAGGCGACGACCATGACCGGCCACCCCGACCAGACCCGACCATCCGCCCCCGAGGCCCCGCCCCCGGCCCCGTCGCGCCGCCTCCCCCTGCTCGACGTCCTGCGCGGCGTCGCGATCCTGGGCACCCTCGCCACCAACGTGTGGCTGTTCTCCGCGCCCGGCGGCGAGGCGAACATGCTCTTCACCGCGGCGCTGAGCCCGCTGGACGCCGCGCTGGCGGACCCCTCGCCGGCCACCGTCGTCCAGGGGGTCCTG
This sequence comes from Nocardiopsis flavescens, assembly GCF_900141985.1. Taxonomy (GTDB): domain Bacteria; phylum Actinomycetota; class Actinomycetes; order Streptosporangiales; family Streptosporangiaceae; genus Nocardiopsis; species Nocardiopsis flavescens. The sequence goes on from NZ_FQZK01000012.1 coordinate 167,115, forward strand.
CTGCTGGCCTCCAACGGCAAGTTCCTGGCGCTGCTCACCCTCCTCTTCGGGGTCGGGCTGGCCATCCAGTTCCGGTCCGCGGCCGAGAGGGGCGACCGCTGGCCCGGCCCCTACAAGTGGCGGGCGCTGTTCCTGTTCACCGAGGGCCTGGTGCACTTCGCCCTCGTGTTCGCCGCCGACGTCCTCATGGGCTACGCCGTGACCTCGCTCGCGGTGGCCTGGCTGCTCACCCGCTCCCGGCGGCTCCGGAACACCGTGATGTGGGCCTGCGCCGCCCTGCACCTGGCGCTGGTGGGGCTGCTCACCGCGGCGACGGCGCTCCCGGGCGGGCCCGGCGCGCAGGCGATGGACGGCGGGGTCCCGGCCGGGGTGGTGGACCTGTACGCGCACGGCTCCTACGCGGAGCAGGTCGCCTTCCGCCTGGACAACGCGCTCGCCCTGCGCGCGGAGCCGATCATCACGTTCGCGTTCATGGGCTTCATGTTCCTGCTGGGCGTGCGCCTCTTCCGGGCCGGGGCGTTCGCGGGGGACGGCACCGGGAGGCGGCTGCGCGCCCGCCTGCTCGCCTGGGGGCTGGGCGTCGGCGTCCCGCTCAACGTCGCCACCGCGCTGGGCGGGGCCGACCTGTTCTTCGTGGACCGCTACGTGGCCGCCCCCGTCGTCGCCCTGGGCCTGGTCGGCGCGGTCGGATGGCTGGTGGACCGGTCCGACCCGGCCGGGTGGGGGATCGTGTCGCTGTCCGGCCTGGGCCGGATGGCGATGACCGGCTACGTGGCGCAGAACCTCCTGTGCATGCTCGCCTGCTACGGCGTCGGCCTGGGCCTGGCCCACCGGCTGGCCGGGACCGGGCCGTGGTGGGTGATCGGCCTGTGGGCCGCGGTCTCCGCCCTGCTGCTGGCCGGGTCCGCGCTGTGGCTGCGCCGCTTCCGGCTCGGACCGCTGGAGGCCCTCCAGAAGGCCGTGCTGGGACGCCTGCCCGAGCGGGTCCGCTGACCGCGGGCCGGCGGCGCGCACCGCGCCGCCGGCCCGGGCCGCTCAGCCGTCCGCGCCCCGGGAGCGCCAGGACCGCGCGAACATCTCGTGCAGCGGGGCGAGGGGGAGCTGCGCCGAGGTGGGGGAGACCAGCACCTTCTTGTCGCTCAGGACCGCGAAGTGGGTCTCCAGCTTGGCGGCCTCCAGCGGCAGGTCCGGCGACTTGGGCGCCACCCATCCGTCGGGGAGGAACAGGGTCCGCCCGGCGCGGGGCCGCTTGTCCTGCTCCACCGCCCCCGTCTCCAGCAGCCGCGCGGACACCTTCCTGTGCCGCGCCGCCGACCAGCCGTTCCACCGGCGCACGTTCTGGTCGGTGGGCCGGGACAGGGTGAGCAGCTGGAGGTACAGGGCGGCCGCGTCGGCGTCCGTGCCCAGGGACGCGGCGGCCTCCTCCACCGGCTCCGGGGCGCTCAGCCGCGGATCGGCCTCGTAGCCGCCGGCCGGCACCGGGGAGTCCGCCGTCCGCGCCGCCAGCCGGCCCAGCGACCCGTCGCAGACCTCCCTGAGGCCGCGCAGCACGAGGGCCAGCTCGTCCTTGGCCCCGGAGTCGCGGAAACCCTGCGCGTCCAGGGCCTTCTCCGTCGCCCCGTACGCCCCGGGCTCGAAGAACCCGGCGGTGCGCACGAACAGCTCGGCGCTGCCGTGCTCGTCGCGGACGGCCGCGACCAGCAGCGGCCCCCCGAGGACCCGGGCGACCGCGCGACCGGGCTCGCGCTCGTCGTGCGGTGAGTACGGCAGCCGCTCGTACCCGGTCGCCTCCAGCAGCGGGAGCACCTCCTCGCCCCGGAAGTAGGAGCCCACCGGGACCAGCGACCCCGGGGCCCGCATCCGGTCGACCAGCCGCCGGTACAGCTCCGGGACCCCGGCGGCGGCCGGGTGGCCCGCCGGCAGCCGGGCGGAGGGCCAGGCCACGAGCGAGGTCGGGACGCGGTACGGGTAGCGGGTGGCCGGGTCGTAGTGGAAGATCCGGTTGCCGGGCCGCCCGTTCGCCGAGGCGGCGAACAGCGCGGGGGAGGCGTACGAGCCCTCCGCGATGACCCGGTGCAGGTCGGTGGTGAGGACGTCGGACCCGGAGGGGTCCATGAGCGTCTCCACCCACCCCGCGTCCAGCTTCAGCTCCTTGTCGATCAGGGCGACGGCATCCGCGTCGAGCACCGTGCGCACCCCGAGCAGCTCCGCCCACACCCCGGCCGCGCGCTCGGCGGCGCGCACGTCCCCGTCCGGCTCCCACAGGTCGGCCGGGTCCTCGGGCAGGGCCGCGCCCAGCAGCCGGTTCAGGCCGTCCGGCCCCAGGGCCCGGACCGCCCGGTCGTACTCGCCCGCGAGGTTGGTGCGCGCTCTGGCGCCGCCCGGCCTGGCGTCGGAGAGCCCCAGGCGGCCGTTCAGCACCAGCGCGGCCAGGGGCCCCAGGGCTCCGGTCCGCTCGGTGAACGCCCGTACGGCCCGGTCCCCGGCCCGGAACGGGCCCCGTTCGGCCAGGAGTTCCAGGAGGCGCCGGACGCGCGCGGCCTGGTCGAGGTCCACGGACACCGTGTCCTCCTGGACGGTCCCCTCCGGGGCGGGCTCCCCGGCCGGCTGCACGAAGCGGTACTCCTCCTCCGGGCGCAGCGGCTCGCCCGGCGAGGGGGCGACGGTGCCGCGGTCGCCGCGGCGCCCGGTCCCCCGTCTGCCGGTGGCGATGGCCAGGCCCCGCTCGCACAGCGGTTCCAGGGCGCCTCCCGGCGCCAGTCCCCGGCGCCAGCGGGTCCCCCGCTCGGCGAAGGGCGTGCCGGCCCAGACGCGCAGGAACCCGGTGAGCGCGGCGCGCGCCTCCTCGGCAGGGGTCCCCGCCAGCCGCCACAGGGCGGCGTCGGTCCGCCCGAGCAGGGGGCTCCAGTCCCCCGGGGGCGCGGGCGGCGCGACCCGCCGGGTCGCCTCCGTGATGCTCCCGCGCAGGAAGGCGCCGTCGGCCGCGACGGCGGTCAGCACCGACGGGGACCCGCCGTCGGGGAGGCCCGCGGAGAGCAGGCCGCCCAGGGCCGACCGCAGGGCCCGGTCCGCCACCCCGGCGTGCGGGACCGGGTTCTCCGCGTCCGCGGTGGAGATGAGCCGGGACAGCCGGGCGCGGCGCCGCTCCACGCCGGCCGAGCGCAGGACGAGTTCGACGAGCCCGCCGGGACCCCCGGCGAGCCGGTCGTCGGAGACGCCGGGCAGCACCCGGGCCAGGGCCGCGCGGACCGCGTCCCGGCGCGCGCCGTCCCCCGTCGCGGACCCGGCCGCGTCGAGCAGCTCCCGCGCCGCGGCGGTGCCGGCCCCGCGCAGCGCCCGCGAGCCCTCCGGGTCGCGCGGGACCAGGAAGTGCCAGAACGCGGGCGGGGGGTAGAGCATGCGCCCGCCCGCGCTCCCGCCGTCCCCGGACTCGCTCTTGAGGTGGGAGTACACCTCCCACCACGGGCCCCCGTCCCCGGCCGACAGGCAGCGGGTCACGCGCAGGTTCGCGTCCCGGCGCTCGGTGAGCAGGCCGAGGTCCCCGCCGGGCATGCGGACCACGCCCCAGGCCTGCGCGCCGGAGGCGCCGCGGGCGGCGCACCGGCGGCCGTCGACGCCCTCGACGACGGTCCGCCGGTCCGCCCCCTCCCCCTCGTGGTGGACGCGGAAGCCGGTGAGGCCGCCGGCCGCGCCCAGCGGGGAGTCCGCCACACCCTCCGGCAGCGGGGCCAGGCTCGACCTGCCCAGGACCCAGTCGCGGTCCCCGGCGGGCAGGAAGGACGGCCGGGAGTCCCGCCCCGTGGGGGTCCCGTCGGCCGGGTCGACCTCCTCCAGCGGGTCCTGGCCCGGCTCCGGCTCGGACCGGACCCGCCAGAGGGAGGTGCCGTCGCCCAGCAGGTCCGGCGACGAGGACACGCCCCCCGGCTCCCCGGGGGCGGTGCGGCGGTCCCGGCCGTGGCGGCCCTGGGAGTCCCCGAAGGTGTAGCCGAGCGCGGGGGCGTCGGAGTAGCCGTGGTAGGAGCTCGCGTCGAAACCGGTGCCGGCGAGGACCGTGTCGGGGTCCGAGCACCAGAAGGCCCGGTGGTTCCCCCAGCCCTGCCCCGGCCAGCCGACGACGAAGTCGCCGCCCACGCGGTGGACGGCGTACCGGGAGATGCCCTCGGGGATCTCGTACTCCGCCCGCGCCTCCTCCCCGCGGGGGCCGACCGCGATGGCGAGCGAGCGCCCGTAGACGGTGAGCACCGGCCACGTCGCGCTCATGCCGTGGACGGCCTCGCCCCGTGCGGCGAACTCGGCGACCGCGGCCTCGAAGGCGGGCCAGGTGTACTCGGCGGGGACGCCGAACCGCAGCGCCCGCGCCAGGGGGACGGCCGGGTCCGGGGCCGCCGGCAGGCGCCCGGCAGCGGCGGCGGCCAGGACGGCCGGGCCGTCGAGCGACTTCTCGACGGCCTCCAGCGCCTCCTCCCCCGCCGCCGGGGTGCCGTCGGACAGGGCCCGGTCGAGGGCGTCCAGGTGCTGCGCGGCCTGCGCGGACAGGCCCGGGACGCCGGCCCGGTCGGGCGCGGCCCCGGGGCGGGCGGCCTTCGCCGGGACGTGGGGGGCGAACCGCGGGTCGGCGGCCACCGCGTCCCGGGGCCCGCCGATCCGGGAGCGGAGCTTCACCCCGGGGTCGGGGTCGGCCACGGCCAGCCCGGCGGACAGGCAGGCCTCGGCGAACCCGAGGTCCAGGACGGGCCACCACCGGCCCCCGTCCGTGCGGACCCGCGCCCCCTCGGCCCGTACCCGGTCGGCGATGCGCGGGACCAGCGCGTGCAGCTCCGCCGCCATCGGCTGGACCTTCATGTACCGGCCGTCCTTGACCTGGGAGTACCGGCGCGGGAAGGCGGACAGCCAGGCCGCGTACCCCCCGTCGGGCACGACCCGGCCCTGCGCCAGGTCGTCGACGAGGCCGAGGGAGTCCAGCAGCCGCAGCCAGGCGCCGCCGTCGGTCGTCCCCGCGGGGAAGAGGTCCACGAGGGCCGTCCGGGCGTCCTCCTCCGGGGGATGGCGGGCGAACACCCCGGCCGCCGCGTCCAGGAGCCTGTCCGAGGCCGCCGCCCCCGGGGTGCGCGCCGTCAGGACCCGCCCCAGGGCGCGGCCGACCTCGTCGGGCCCCAGGCCCGCGTGCGAGGCCGCCGCCCGCAGCCGGGCGACCAGGTCGGCGGGCAGGGCCGCGCCGCCCGCGGCCCAGGCCGCGAGGAACCCCTGGAACTCCCGGTACGCCTCCCCGGCGGGGAACAGCCCGCTCAGCCGGTCCCAGTGGGCGCGGACCTCCTTGGCCGGCAGGGCGCCGTACCGGGCGAACAGGAGCGCGTTGTCCACCGCGTGCACCGGCGACACCGGGAGCCGGTGCCGCGACTCGGACTCCCGGGCCGCCGTGTAGGCCGCCCCCGCCTTGCGGGGGTGGCCGGAGGCCAGCCGGTGGCCGACGGTGTCCCACAGCCAGGGCAGGTGGTCCAGGGGCAGGCCGGCCCGGGCGGCGCGGGACTCGATCCGGTCGAGGTCGCCGGCGAGCTTGCGCGCGGACTCCGGGAGCCCGTCGAGGAACTCCGCGGCCGAGCGCTCGTTGCCGGGGTCGTTGAGGCGGACCCAGTCCGTGTAGAGCGTCGACCGGTGCGCCTGGTCGGGGAGGGGCGGGAGGGGAAAGGGCATGCGGGGAGTATCCCAGCGGACACCGACACCGCCCCGGCCCCGGGCGGCCGGAAGCGGCCACGGGCGCGGGCGTCGGGGACCGGGCGTGCGCGCGGCCGGGCAGTAGCGTGGTGGGACCGACGACGTGGAGGCCGCCTGTGACGCAGCCGGAAGACGGAACCGCCACCGCGCCCCCGGCGCCCCGGCGGCGGGCCGCCGCCCTGACCGGGGTCCTGGGCGCCCTCCTCCTGGCGGCCGTGGCCGTCCTCACCGTGCTGGACCAGGCCCCGCCGGCCCCGGTGCCCGCCGACGCCCCCGCCGGGGAGTTCTCCGCCGACCGCGCCCACGCCCGCATCGAGCGGTTCGCCGTGCGCCCCCACCCGCTGGGCACCGCGGAGCACGACCGCGTGCGCGACCACCTGGTGGCCGAGCTGGAGGACCTGGGCCTGGAACCCGAGGTCCACGAGGCCTGGGGCGCCGCCCCCGCGGAACTCGGCGAGATCGAGGGGCTGGCCCCGGTCGGCCGGGTCCGCAACATCGTCGCGGTCATCGAGGGCACCGACCCCACCGGGCAGCTGCTGCTGGCCGCCCACTACGACTCCGTGCCCTCCGGGCCGGGCGCAAACGACGACGGCGCCGGGGTGGCCGCGATCCTGGAGTCCGCACGGGCGCTGCTCCGGGACGGTGAGCCGCCGCGCAACGACGTCGTGCTGCTGCTCACCGACGGCGAGGAGGTCGGCCTGCTCGGCGCGCAGGCCTTCACCGCCGACCACCCGCGCGGGGCGCGGGACGGGGTGGTGCTCAACCACGAGGCGCGCGGCTCGGGCGGCACGGTCATGATGTTCCGCGCCACCCCCGGGGCGGCGCCGCTGGTCCGGGCGTTCGCCGGGGCCGCGCCGTACCCGGTCGCGGACTCCACCACCGCGGCGCTCTTCGAGTTCCTGCCCAACGACACCGACTTCACGGCGTTCCGGGCGGGCGGCCTGGCCGGGATGGACTTCGCCTACGCGGGCGGCAGCGCCCACTACCACTCCGCCCTGGACTCCCCCGAGCACGTGGACCGGGCCTCGCTCCAGCAGATGGGGGCCAACACCCTGGCCCTGACCCGGTTCCTGGCCGGGGAGGACCTGGCCGAGTACACCGCCGACGGCGGCGACCTGGTCTACTTCAACGTCCCGCCCGGCGCCCTGCTGTACTTCCCGGCGGGGTGGGCGGTGCCGCTGGCGGCCGTGTCCCTGCTGCTCACGGCGGGCGCGCTCGTGCTCGCCCGGGTGCGCAAGGAGGCCACCGCGCCCCGCCTCCTGGCCGGGACCGGGGCGGTCCTGGTGCTGCTCGTCCTGGCCGGGGCGGCGGGGGCCCTCTACTGGCGGCTGCTGGTCGCCCTGCGGCCGGGCTTCGCCGAGCTGCCCACCGGCACCCCGTACGCGCCGCTGTGGCCGCAGGCGGGGGCGGTCGCGCTGGCGGTCGGCCTGGCGGCGCTCTGGTACCTGGTGCTGCGCCGGGTCGGCGCCCACGCGCTGGCCCTGGGAGCCCTGCTGGTCCTGGCCCTGCTGGGGACGGCGGGGGTCCTCGCGTCCCCGGGGCTGGCCCCGGTGCTGGTGCCGGTGCCGTTCGCGGCGCTGGGGGCCCTGGCGGCCCTGGCCGTCCGCGACCCGGACTCGCCGTGGCGGCGGGTGCTCTGGACCGCCGGCCTGGTGCCGACGGCGGTGTGCGTGCTCGCGGCCGCCTGGACCTCCTTCGATTCCGGCCTGGAGACGGGCCTGTACACGGCCCTGCCCCTGGTGGTGCTGGGGCTCGTCCTGGGGCTCCCCCTGGTGGAGGCCCCGCGGGCCCGCCGGGTGCGCGTGGCCGCGGTGCCCGTGCTCGCCGCGGCGGTCTCGGCCGCACTGGTGGCCGCGGGGGTCGCGGCCAACCCGGGCGGCGCGGCCCAGCCGCTGCCGACCGCGCTGGCGTACACGCTGGACGCCGACACGGGGGAGGCCTTCTGGGCGTTCCCCCGGTACGGCGGGGAACCGCGCACCCCGGAGCCGTGGGCGGCCGGGTACGTGTCCGGCGGGGCGTCCGCCGACGGTCCGGTCCCCGACCCGGCCCTGCCGGGGGCCCTGGCCGGCGCGGCCGAGGCGGTGCCGCTCGACCCGCCGGAGCTGGAGGTCGTCTCCGACGCGACCGCCGCGGGCGAGCGCGTCCTGCGGCTCGCGCTGGCGTCGCCGCGCGGCGCCGAGGGGATCGTGCTGGCCGTGGAGGACCCGGACGGCCGGGTGTCGGGGTTCTCCGTCGAGGGGCGCGAGGTCGCCCCCGTGCCCACCCCGGAGGGCCTCGTGGGCGTCCACGTGTACGCGCCGCCCGCCGACGCGCCGGTCGGGGTGGAGGTGCGGTTCGCCGCCGCCGGCGGCCCGCTGGCGGTCCGCCTCTCCGACGTGGACCTGTCGCCGTCGGAACTGGAGGGCCTGCCGGGGTACACCCCGCCGCCGGACGGGCGCTACGTCTCCCACAGCAGGGTGTCGGTGACCACCTCACGCGAGCTCTGACCCGGGGCCGCCCGCCCCGGCCTGACCGCGCCCGCCCCGGCCGGGCCGGGGCGGGCCGGGGCGGGGCGGGGTTCACATGCGTGCGGCGCCGGTCCTGATCGCCTCGCGGATCCGGTTGTAGGTGCCGCACCGGCAGATGTTGCGGATGCCGTCCAGGTCGGCCTCGGTGATCGCGCGGCCCTCCTCGGCGACCCGCCGGACCAGGGCGACGGCGGCCATGATCTGGCCCGGCTGGCAGTAGCCGCACTGGGAGACGTCGTGTTCCAGCCAGGCCTCCTGCATCGGGTGCAGGTCCGCGCCTACGGTGGCGGGGAGGCCTTCGATGGTGGTGACCTCGTCGGTCTCCTCCAGCTGTTCGACGGGGACGGTGCACGGCGTGAACGCCCTGCCGTTGACATGGCTGACGCAGGCCCGGCAGACGCTGACGCCGCACCCGTACTTCGGGCCGGTCACGCCGAGGAGGTCGCGCAGGACCCACAGCAGGCGCACGTCTCCGGCGACGTCGACGGTGACCTGTTCGCCGTTGAGGCGGAAGGTGTGTTCGGGCATGGGGGGTGTGGCCTCGCTTCAGTCGACGTGGTCCAGGCCGTCGGCGGGCGGCGCGGGGACCGGCGGAACGGTCGGTACGGGTTCGAAGGACGGCTCCCCGTGGTTGACGGGGAAGGTGGTGGGCATGGTCCCGGTGGCACGGCCGTAGGCGCACGCGACGGCGGCCTGGGCGGGTGCGACGGCCAGTTCGCCGGCGCCCCCGGGCTCCCCGGTGCCCGGCATCACGATCACCTCGAACTCCGGCGGCACGTTCCACTGGCGGGTGTAGAAGTAGTTGTCCCAGCTCGCCTCCAGGAAGTGTCCGTCCTCCAGGTGCAGGCCGGACGTGAGGGCGAGCGCGATGCCGTCCATGACGCCGCCCTGCATCTGGGCTTCGAGCCCGAGCGGGTTGACCGCCAGGCCGACGTCCACGGCGAGGACCACCTTGGTGACGCGCGGGCCCGCCACGCCGTTGCGGACGGGCCGCTCGACGGTCTCGCGGCGGCAGTCGATCTCGACCAGCACCGCGCAGTCCGCCTTGTACTCGTGCATGAAGGCGATGCCCTGCGCCGTGTCCGGGGGCATCTCCCGGCCCCACGCGCCGACCTCGGCGACCTTGTCCAGGACCGCGCGGGAGCGCTCGTCCTTCAGGTGGTCGCGCCGGAACTCGTAGGGGTCGCGGCCCAGCTCCCGCGCCAGGCGGTCGACCACGAGTTCGCGCGCGCACACCACGTTCGGCGAGTAGACGTTGCGCATGCTGCCGGTGTTGAAGCCCCGGCCGACCTCGTTGAGCAGCCTGCCGCCCAGGCCGAAGTCGTAGGACGTCGCCTGGGAGAGCTGGAAGAACACCTGGGCGAACGTGCCGTCGAGCCCCGGGATCTCCGCGGCCATGGCGGTGATGACGTCCCCGAACCCGTGGCCGAGGTCGGTGGAGACGCCGGTGTGCCGCTGGTCGTAGCGGAGCACCCTGTCGCCGATGTGGGAGATGCGCACGCGCGAGGTCGCCATCGGCTGGGTGCGCCCCTGCCGGGTATCGTCGGCCCGGTGCCACATGAGCTTGACCGGCTTGCCGAACAGCCGCGACGCCTCGGCCGCCTCCAGGGCGGCGTCGAAGAACAGCTTGCGCCCGAACGAGCCGCCGCTCTCGGTGACGTGCACGGTGACCGCGCCGGGGGGCAGGCCGAGCCTGGCGGCGATGGCGCCGCGGGCGACGATCGGCGCCTTGAGGCCCGCCCAGACCTCCGCGCTCCCCGGGCGCACGTCGGCGATCGCGCAGTTGGGCTCCAGCGCGCTGTTGCTGCGGAAGTGGAAGGTGAACTTCTCGTCCACCGTCGAGCTGAACGGGGGCCGGGGGAGCATGGGCGCCTCGGCCCGCCCCAGGTCCCGGAGCACGTCGTCGTCGGACATCCCGTCGACGGTGCCCGCCTCCCAGGACACGTCCAGGGCGCGCACGGCGTCGATGCACTGTCCGAAGGTCGCGGCGCGCACGGCGACCCCGGTGGAGACGACCCCGGCGTCGGTGACGCCCGGCATCCGCGCGACCTCCTCCAGGTTGGCGACCGAGCCGACCGTGCCGTTGATGGTCGGGGCCCGGCACACCATGGTCGGCAGGGCGTCGGGGACGTCCAGGTCCATGGCGAACTTCTTGCGCCCGGTGACCGCGTCCAGCGCGTCGACGCGCCCGCGGGGCGCACCGATGACGGTGAAGTCCCCCGGTGCCTTGAGCCGCACCTCGGCCCGCTCGGTGCGCGCGCTCGCGGCCGCCGCCGCCAGGGAGCCGAAGTCCCTGCTCCGCCCCGACCCGTCGCTGACCACCCCGTCCCGGACGGTGAGCCCGTCGATGCCGGTGCCGAGTTCGGCCGCCGCCGCCTCCAGCAGCCGCCTGCGCGCCAGGGCCGCGGCCACGCGGACGGGCGTGTAGGTCGAGATCGTCGTGTTGGAGCCGCCCGTGAGCTGGTTGAACAGGAGTTCCGGCCGGGCGTCGGCCAGGGTGACCCGCACCCGGTCCACCGGCAGGTCCATCTCCTCGGCGATCAGCATGGCCGTCGAGGTGGTGATGCCCTGGCCGACCTCGGCCCGGGGCAGGGCGAAGGAGACGGTGCCGTCGTCGTGCACCTCGACCCTGATCAGGTACGCCGTGGGTTCGGCGGCGAGCGTCATCACGTCGTTGAGGTCGACCACGTCGGTGAGGTCCGCGGCCCGCGCCCCCTCCTCCGCGGCGGCCCCGGCGGCCGGCAGGAGGCCCGCCGCCGTGACCAGGGTCGTCCCGGCCAGCACGTAGCCGATGAACCGCCGCCTGCCGACGGGGTGTGCTCCGGGCTCCGACGCGTCGGGCCCTGCGGTCCTGCTCATCCGGTCGATCCCCTCGCCCTGGTTCCGTCTCCGTACCGCGGCCTGTGCCGCGCCCGCCCGGCCCCGTGGCCGGGACCGGGCCGGGGGCGGCCCGGTGTCGCCACCGCGCCGCCCCCTCCCCGCCGTCCGGCGGCGGTGCCGCCGGGGCCCGTGTTCACTCGGGCCGGTTGTGCGTGGGGATCTCGATACTGATCGGCTTCGCCTCGGAGAGGAAGAGGAGCGCCGCCCTGCGGAGGAACTCGTCGAAGGTCCAGTAGAGGCCGCTCGTTCCGGGGAACCGGTCGAGCGCGCCCTCGCGGACGGCGACGAAGGGGTCCCAGAAGGTGTCGAGCGCCCGGTCCCAGAACGGCTCCCGGGGGATCTCCAGCCAGCCGGCGATCTCGTCGCCGAGCATGAACCGCGTGAACGAGCCCAGGACCGGCCTGCTGATGATCCCCAGGTCGACCTCCTCCCCGAGGCCGAGGAGGATGTCGGCGAGGTCGACGCCCTCGCGGGTCGGGGCGAGGATGGGGTCGAGCACCTGCGCGGCCTGGTCGTCGGCCGCCTCCCAGGTGGCGGGGATGTACTCGTCGTCGACACCGAGCATGTGGGCGCCGATCTGCCAGGTGTGCAGGAACGCCTCGGACTCCTCCTCCGGGATCGGCACCTCCCACGCGGCGAGCTTCTGCATCACCGTCGTGGGCAGGCTGTGCCAGGTGACCATGATGTCGGCCTGGCTGATGGGGACCTCCTCGGGGGCGACCTCGGCCCACCGGGGCGACTGCGGGAGCAGGTGGCGCACCGCGGCGTGGACCAGCCGGGTCTTGACGGCGGTCACGACCATCTCGCCGTCGGGCTTGTAGGCGTTGGACGCGCCGATGTCGTATCCGAGCTTGGCGGTCTTGGCGATGCGGGTCTTCATGTCCGCGCCGCCCTTGGAGTAGTAGACCGCCAGGGCCTCCTGGGGGATGACCGTGGACATCATGCCGCTCGCCAGGCCGTAGAGCACGCCGAGGTAGAGCCCGCGCTTCTCGTTGAACTCCACCGCGGTCGCCAGCTTGTCCTGGTCGGTCCAGGAGGGCAGCTCCCGGGCCTCCTCCATGAAGTCCCGCAGGTCCCGCGGCAGGCCCTGGGGTAAGGGCTGGTCGTTGCGGGTCCACTTGCGGAGCAGCTCGTTGACCTGGGGGACCACCCCGTCGTCGAGGAGGGCGGAGACCACCGGGTCGGCCTTGGCGTCCCAGATCAGGTGGGGGTCGACACCGGGCCCGGAGCCGGCCACGGAGTCTCCGGCGGGCCAGGACCACTCGGTCAGGGTCCGCGCGCGGGCGGGGGACATCATGCCCATGGCCCCGAGGGCTCCCAGGAGCCCTCCGGCCGCGAGCACCTTGCGTCTGGTGGGGTCGTACATGCCTTGAACTCCTTCGCCGGGCCGCGGTGCGCGGGCGGCCCGAAGGGGGGTGTGTCGGGGGACCGGGCCCGGGGGCCCGGGGCGCGCCGGGGGGCGTGCGTGCGAACGCGGTGACCGCGGGGGTCAGTTGTCGGGGCGGTTGCCCGTGGGGATGGTGATCTTCGTTTCCTCGCCCTTGGTGAGGTAGAAGAGGATGTAGCGGCGGATCGCCTCCTCCAGCGTCCACGCCAGCGCGGGCACCGCCGGGCGGGTGATCAGCCCCTCGCGGAACCGCACCAGGGCGGGCCAGAGCCGGGGGATCAGGTAGTCCCACCGGCGCTCGCGCGGGACCTCGATCCAGTCGGCCGTCTCGTCCTCCACCAGGAACCGGGCGAGCGCGTTGCACAGCGGCCGGCTGATGCTGCCGGGGCTGGTCTGCTCGGCCAGCTGGGAGAGCAGGGTGTCGGCGAGGACGACGCCCTCGTCGGTGGGGCCCATGTTCCGGGCCATGATCTGGTCGGACTGCGCGTAGGCGGCCTCCCAGGTGGCGGGGATGTACTCCTCGGAGATGCCGATCAGGGCCGCGGCGACCTGCCACGCGTGCAGGTAGGCCTCCGCCTCGTCGTCGGAGACCGAGACCTCCCACTCCCGCATCTTGCGCATGGCGAAGGTCGGCAGGGTGTGCCAGGTGACGAGCATGGCCTCCTGGTTGATCGGGACGGTCTCGTCCGACGACTCCCGCCAGCGCTCGGACTGGGGCAGCAGGTGCCGCACCGCCGCGTGCACCAGCCGGGTCTTCACGCACTCGACCACGCAGGTGCCCTCGGGGCGGAAGGCGTCCAGGGAGCCCACCGAGAACCCGAAGATGCTGGTCTTGGCGACCCGGTCCTCCATGTCGGCGCCGCCGGCGGAGTAGTAGACCGAGCGCGCCTCCTTGGGGATGGCGCAGGCCAGCATGCCCCCGCCGGGTCCGTTGCACAGGTTGAGGTAGAGGCCGTGGGTCGTGTTGAACCGGGCCGCGAGTTCGAGCTTGTCCCGGTCGGCCCAGGAGGGCATCCGCCGGGCCTCCTCCATGAAGTCCCGCAGGTCCGCCGGCAGCCCGTCCGGCAGCGGCTGCGCGTTCGTCTCCCAGTTCCACAGGAGGTCGTTGACCCCGGGAACGGCGCCGCGGTCCAGGAGTGAGCTCAGGAGCGGGTCCGCGACCTCGTCCCAGACCTCGAACGGGTCGAGTCCGGCGCCGGAACCGGCCACCGAGCCCCTGGGCGACCACGTCCAGCCGACCATCGCGCGCGCCTGGGCCGGTGCCGCGGCCACCAGTGCGCCGAACGCACCGGCCGCGATCAGGGCCTGGCGCCTGCTGAACTGCCCCATGACTGAATCCCTCTCGAAATAGAGGACAGAGTGATACTGTGATACGTAGTTTGCATCTACGTATCATCAGCGAAACACAAGTGAATAGGGAAAGCCAGACCCGTAGTCCGGGAAATTCGGATCGCATTCGGGTATCCGATACCGGTGCGGACTCTTTCCCGGTCCGGTCCGGGCAGGGCGGCGAAGCGGCGCCCGTGCGCCGCGCGACCGCCGTGACCTCGGGCGGCGGGGGAGGCGGGCGCGGAACCGGTACCCTCTGTTCCCATGGCGCCCACAGAATCGGAATCGCTCCTGGAACGTGCGTACGCCGACGCGGTCGGCCGGGTCGAGGACCACGACGCGACGACGACACGCCTGCTCGACGCCGCCTACGAGCAGTTCTGCCGACTGGGAATCCGGCGTTCCACCATGGAGGACGTGGGCCGCCGGGCGGGCCTGTCCAGGATCACGGTCTACCGCCGGTTCGCCACCAAGGACGTGCTGGTCGAAAGTGTGGTGCGCCGGGAGTTCCGCCGGTATTTCGACCGTTTCCTCGTCGACATCGAACAGGCCGAGACGGTCTCCGAACGCGTGGTGTGCGGTTTCGTGAGCTCGCTGCGGGCCATTCGCGGGAACCCGCTGATCGGCGGCCTCCTGGACGACGAGCCGGACGTGGTGGCGCCGTCGATGATCGGCGACGGCGGGCACACGCTGGCCACCGTGCGCGCCTTCGTCGCCGGACAGCTGCGCCTCGAACAGCAGGCGGGCCACATCTCCGCCGGGGTGGAGGTCGAGCGCGTGGCCGAGCTGATGGTCCGCGTCTCCGCCTCCTTCCTCATCATCCCCAGCCACATCATCGACCTCGACGACGACGCGGAGCTGCGTTCGGTGGCCGAGCGGTTCCTGGTCCCGATGCTGGAACCCCCCGGCCGGTGACCCCTCCCGCGCGCCGCCGGCGCGCGGGAGGGGCACGGCCGGACGGGGGCCGGTCCGGGCCGCCCCCGTCCGGTGCGCGCTCACTCGTAGCGTCCGCCGGCCCGGGCCAGGGCCACGAGCGAGGCGGGCGGCGCGAACCGCTCGCCGTAGGCGGCGGCGAGCCGCTCCGCCCGGGCGACGAACCCCGGAGGCCCCCCGGGATAGCCGTTGACGTACTGGAGCGCGCCGCCGGTCCACGGCGGGAAGCCGATGCCCAGCAGCGACCCGACGTTGGCGTCGGGCACCGACCGCAGCACCCCCTCGTCCAGGCAGCGGACCGTGTCCAGGGCCTCGGCGAACAGCATCCGCTCCTTCATGTCCTCGAAGGGGATCTCCCGGCCGGGGACGGCGAAGTGCTCGTACAGGCCGGGCCAGAGCCGCGTGCGCACGCCGTCCGCGTACTCGTAGAAGCCCGCCCCGGACGCGCGCCCCCCGCGGGAGAACTCGTCGATCATCCGGTCGACCACCGCCTCCGAGCCGTGCGGCGTCCACTCCCCCCCTTCGGCCAGGACCGCGGCCCGGGTCTCCTCCCTGATCTTGCGGGGCAGGGTCAGGGTCAGCTCGTCCATGAGCTGCAAGGGCGGTGTGGGGTAGCCCGCCTGGGCGCCCGCCTGCTCGACGGACGCGGGGGAGAGCCCCTCGCCGAGCATCGCGACCGCCTCGTCGACGAACCTGCCGATGACCCGGCTGGTGAAGAAGCCCCGGCCGTCGTCGACCACGATCGGCGTTTTGCCGATCCGCCGGGCGACGTCGACGGCCCTGGCCAGGGCGCGGTCGCCGGTGCGCTCGCCGGCGACGATCTCCAGGAGCGGCATCTTGTCCACCGGCGAGAAGAAGTGCAGGCCGACGAAGTCCTCCGGCCGGCTCACGCCCCGGGCCAGTGCGGTGATCGGCAGGGTCGAGGTGTTCGAGGCCAGCAGGGCGTCCGGGCCGACCACGGCCTCGGCCTCCTTGAGGACCGCGTCCTTGAGGCCGGGGTCCTCGAAGACCGCCTCGATCACCAGGTCGCAGCCGGCCAGGTCCGCCGCCTCCGCCGTGGGCAGGATGCGCGCCAGCACCGCGTCGGCCTCCTCCCGGGTCGTCCGGCCGCGGTCGACCGCCGCGGCGAGCAGCTTCTCCGAGTACCCCCTGCCGCGTTCGGCGGCGGCGGTGTCGACGTCCTTGAGCACGACCTCCAGCCCGGCGCGGGCGCAGGAGTAGGCGATCCCGGCGCCCATCATGCCCGCGCCCAGCACCGCGACCCTCGCGGGTTCGTAGCGGTCGTACCCGGGCGGGCGGTTGCCCCCGCCCTCGATGTGCTGCATGTCGTAGAAGAACGCCTGCATCATGTTCTTCGAGACCTGGCCGACCATCAGCTCCACCAGGTACGAGGTCTCGATCCGCTGCCCCGTCTCGAAGTCCGCCTGCGCGCTCTCGACCGCGGCGGCGAGGATGTTGCGCGGCGCCGGCGCGTCCACCCCCCTGAGCCGCTTGCGCAGGGCCGAGGGGAGGGCGGGCAGGGACCTGCGCACCGAGGGGTGCGCGGGGGAGCCGCCGGGCATGCGGTAGTCCGCGAGGTCCCAGGGCTGCGCCGCGCCGGGGTTGGCCAGGACCCACTCCACGGCCCGGGCCAGCAGTTCTCCGGGGGTGTCGACCAGCTCGTGCACCAGGCCCTTGGCCAGCGCCTGCGCGGGCCGGTACCGCCGGCCCTGGAGCAGGACGTCCGCCAGCGCCCTCTCCAGTCCCAGCAGCCGGACCGTGCGGCTGACGCCCCCCGCCCCCGGGAGCAGGCCCAGGGTCGCCTCCGGCAGGCCGATGCGGCTGTCCGGGGCGTCCAGGGCGATCCGGCGGTGGCAGGCGAGCGCGATCTCGAACCCCCCGCCCAGCGCCGTGCCGTTGATCGCCGCGGCCACCGGCCTGCCGAGGGTCTCCAGGCGGCGCAGCTGGGACTTCAGGGTCGCGCACAGGTCGCTGAGGTCCGCGGCGTCCTCGGGCCGGGCCCGGCTCATGGAGTCGACGTCGCCCCCGGCGAAGAAGCTCGCCTTGGCGGAGGTGAGGACGACGCCGGTGATGCCCTCGCGCTCGGCCTCCAGCCGCTCGACCGTGGCCTGCATCGAGTCGACGTACGTCCGGTTCATGATGTTGACGGCGCGGTCGGGGTCGTCCATCGTCAGGACGACGACGCCGTCGGCGCCCTGCTCCCAGGTGAACATGTTCGTGTCGGGCATCGCTGCGGTGTTTCCTTTCGTGGTCGGGGAGGGGCTCAGACGCGTTCGACCACCGTGGCGATGCCCATGCCGCCGCCCGCGCACAGGCTGACCACGGCGCGCCGGGCGCCGCGGTGCTCCAGCTCGTCGACGACCGTGCCGACCAGCATCGCCCCGGTCGCGCCGAGCGGGTGGCCCATGGCGATGGCGCCGCCGTTGACGTTGACCTTGTCCCAGGGGAGCCCGAGGTCCTCGACGTACCTGAGCACCACCGCGGCGAAGGCCTCGTTGATCTCGAACAGGTCGATGTCGTCCACCGTCAGCCCGGCCAGGTCCAGCGCCTTGCGGGTGGCCGGGGCGGGGCCGGTGAGCATGATGGTCGGGTCCGCGCCGTCGACCGCGGCGGACACGATCCGCGCGCGGGGCGTCAGTCCCAGTTCGGCGCCCGCCTGCCCGGAGCCGACCAGGACGAGGGCCGCGCCGTCCACGATCCCCGAGGAGTTGCCCGGTGTGTGCACGTGGTCGATGCGCTCCACCCAGTGGTACTTCTGGAGCGCCACGGCGTCGAACCCCGCCAGGTCGCCGATCCCGGCGAAGGCGGGCTCCAGCCCGCCGAGGTCCTCCACCGTCGTTTCGCTCCGCATGTGCTCGTCGTGGGACAGCAGCGGCACCCCGTTGCGGTCCCGGACCGGGACGACCGACTTCTCGAACCGGCCGCCGGACCAGGCCAGGGCCGCCCGCCGCTGGGAGCGCACGGCGTAGGCGTCCACGTCGTCGCGGGAGAAGCCCCCGACGGTCGCGATGAGGTCGGCGGCGATGCCCTGGGGGACGAAGGAGGTGTCGTAGTTGGTCTCGGGGTCGTCGCTCATCGGGCCGCCGTCGCTGCCCATCGGCACCCGCGACATGGACTCCACCCCGCCGGCGACCACCAGCCGATCCCAGCCGGAGCGGACCTTCTGCGCGGCGGTGTTCACCGCCTCCAGGCCGGAGGCGCAGAAGCGGTTGAGCTGGACCCCCGCCACGCGGTCGGGCAGGCCGGAGGCCAGCGCCGCCGTCCTGGCGATGTCCATGCCCTGGTCGCCCACGGGGGAGACCACCCCGAGCACGATGTCGTCGATCCGCCCGGGGTCCAGGCCGGGGTGGCGCCGGAGCAGCTCGCCGATCAGCCCGGTCACCAGGGACAGGGGTTTGACCTGGTGCAGGGAGCCCTTCCGGCCCCGGCCCCGCGGCGTCCTGATCGCCTCGTAGATGTACGCCTCGGTGGTCACGTGCGTGCCGTCCCTTCCGCCGGGGAGCCGCTCCCCGGCCCGTGCGCGGCGCGGCGGTCCACCGCGCCCGGCCCTCCTCATGATCACTCTTGTTGTCCGTTTGTCAATAGTGGTTCGCGGTCGCTGTCCTTGATCGAATCGGGTCCGGTGCGTTGCACGTGCGTCGAAACGGGATCTCGGCCATCACCTATTGACATAGGGACAACAAAGGCACAGTGTGGTGCCACTCACACCGTGTCCTGGCGGCTCACGACGAAGGGAACCCCCCGTGACGATCGCGGAACAGGTGCGGCAGGCCGTTGAGGGACAGACGATCCCCCGGCTGCTGCGCCGCAACGCCCTCCTCTATCCCGACCACCCCGCCCTCACCGACGGCCTCGGCCCGGACGCGCAGACCTGGACCTGGTCGCGGCTGCGCGACGAGGTCGCGGCCCTCACCCGGTCCTTCTCCCTCCTGGGGATCCGGCCGAACGACCGGGTGCTGATCGCGATGTCCAAACGGCCCGAGCACTGGGTCGTCGACCTGGCGGCGATCCACCTCGGCGCCCTGGCCTGCACCGCGTACGAGACCCTGAGCACCGAGCAGATCCGCTACATCGCCCACCACAGCGCGGCCACCATGGTCGTGCTGGAGGGGCCCGAGCAGATGCGGCGCTGGGAGCCGGTCCTGGAGGAGCTGCCGCACCTGCGCGCCGTCGTCGTCCTGGACCCCGCCCTGGTCCGCTCCGGGGACGGGCGGTTCGCCGCGTACGCCGGCCTGCGCGGGGAGACCGTCCCGGAGGCGGGCAGCGCCGAGTTCGAGGAGCTGACCGACGCCGTCACCGCGGACCGGCCGCTCGCCCTCGTGTACACGTCGGGCACCACGGGCGAGCCCAAGGGGGTCGTGCTGACCCACCGCAACGTGATCCACGAGTCCCTCATGCAGGACCACCTCGTCGAGGTGCCCGACCACCCCAGGACGGTGGCCTACCTGCCCCTGGCGCACATCGCCGAACGCGTGCTCGGCGTCTACATGCCGATCTGCAACGCCGGGCACGTCACCATCTGCGCGGACCCGGCGCAGCTCCCGCTGGCCCTGCGCGCGGTCCGGCCGAACGGGTTCTTCGGGGTCCCGCGGGTGTGGGAGAAGCTCGCGGCCGGGCTGAGGATGCGGCTCGACGCGCTCCCCGAGGAGGCCGCCGCCGCGGTGGCCCCGGCCCGCGAGACCGCCACACGGATCCACCGCCTCCGGTCCCGCGGGGAGGAGGTGCCCGCCGACCTGCTCGAACAGGGCGAGTACCTGGACCGGGAGGTCCTGAAGCCGATCCGGGCCGCCGTCGGGCTCGACGAGTGCCACCGCAGCTTCAGCGGCGCGGCGCCGATCCCCGTCCCGGTCCTGGAGTTCCTGGCCGGCATCGGCCTGACCGTCTACGAGGTGTGGGGGCTCAGCGAGACCACCGGCTCCGCGACCGTCAGCACGCCCGGGGCGTTCGAGCCGGGCGCGGTGGGCCGCCCCGGGCCCGGCATCGAGGTCGTCACCGCCGAGGACGGGGAGCTGCTCGTGCGCGGCCCGGTGGTCTTCGCCGGGTACCTGGACGCGGACGGCGCCGTCGTGCCCGCCACGGACGGGGACGGCTGGCTGGCGACCGGCGACATCGGCACGGTGAACGACCGGGGCATCGTCTCCATCACCGACCGCAAGAAGGAGCTGATCATCACCTCCGGGGGCAAGAACATCGCCCCCACCGCGATCGAGTCCCCCCTGCGGTCGCACCCCCTCGTCGCGTACGCGGTCGCGGTCGGCGACGGCCGCCCCTACGTCACCGCGCTGATCGTCCTGGACGAGGAGTCGGCACCCCTGTGGGCGCGCTCGGCGGGGATCGAGGCGGGCGGACCGGAGGAGCTGGCCCGCCACGCCGACGTGCTCAAGGCGCTCGACGAGCTGGTCGAGAACGCGAACGCGGCCCTGTCCCACGCCGAGCAGGTCAAGAAGTACCGGGTCCTGGCCGGGCCGTGGACCGCGGAGTCGGGGGAGCTGACCCCCAAGCTGAGCCTGAAGCGCAGGGTCATCGTGGACCGGTACGCCGACGTCATCGACTCGATGTACTAGGGGTCCGCCGCAGACGGGCGCGGCCGGCCCTCCCGGCCCGGCCGGGGACCCCTCCCGCCGACCGCGCCCCGCCCCGCCCTCCGCCTGCGGGGAGGGCGGGGCCCGCCGGCGGCCGGCGGCGCCTCCGGGCCCGCGGACCGCCCGCCGCCCCCGCGCCGAGGCCGCGCGGGGGCGGCACCGCGCGGCGGGCCCGGGGGGCCGATCCCCGCCCGTGTTCCGTGCCGGGTGCCCGCACGGAGAGGGGACCGGTGCCCGTGCGGGCCCGGTCCCCGGTCGTCCGCCGCGGTCAGGCGGGCGGGGCCGCGTCCCCGCGGACGCCGCCGGCCAGTGCGGGCAGGCGGCGGGAGACCAGGTCCTCGGCCTCGGCGACGATGCGGTCCACGGCCTCGCGCACCGTCGGGATGTCGTCGATGAGCCCCTGGGCCAGGCCGACGCTCCAGATCCCGGCCTCCAGGTCCCCCTCCTCGAACACCTTCCGGCCGCGTGCGCCCGCGACCAGCTCCCGGACGTCGGGGAACGCCCCGCCGCCGTCGAGGATCTCCACCACCTTCCGGCTGACCGTGTTGCTCGCCACCCGCGCGGTGTTGCGCAGCGACCGGAAGATCAGCTCGGTGTCCTTCTCGGTCCCGGCGACGATCCGCTCCTTCACCCGCCGATGCACCGGCGACTCGACCGTGCACAGGAACCTGCTGCCCATGTTGACCCCGTCGGCGCCCAGTGCCAGCGCGGCGGCCAGGCCGCGGCCGTCCGCGAACCCGCCCGAGGCGATCATGGGGATCGACAGCCGCCGGGCCGCCGCCGGGATGAGCACCAGTCCGGGCACGTCGTCCTCGCCCGGGTGGCCCGCGCACTCGAACCCGTCGATGCTCACCGCGTCGGCGCCGACCTCCTCGGCCTTGACCGCGTGGCGCACGCTGGTGCACTTGTGCAGCACCTTGACTCCGGCCCGGTGGAACTCCGGGATGTGCTCGGCCGGGTTGGACCCGGCCGTCTCCACCACCCCGACCCCGCTCTCGATGATCACCCGGCGGTACTCGTCGTAGGGCGGCGGGGTGATGGACGGCAGGATCGTGAGGTTGACGCCGAAGGGCTTGTCGGTCATCTCCCGGCACCGCCGGATCTCGGCGTCCAGCGCCTCCGGGGTCGGCTGGGTCAGCGCGGTCAGGAACCCGAGGGCGCCCGCCTCGGCCACGGCCGCGACCAGCTCGGCGCGGCCCACCCACTGCATGCCGCCCTGGGCGATCGGGTGCTCGACCCCGAAGGTCTCGCAGAACCGGGTCGTCAGCATCTCCGCACCTCAGAGTCCGTAGGTCTTGCCGATGATGTCCCGCTGGATCTCGCTCGTGCCCCCGTACACGGTGGACACCACCGTCGACCGGAGCAGGGACTCCATCCCGTACTCGGTGGCGTAGCCGTAGCCGCCGAGCATCTGCATGCCCTCCAGGGTCACGTGCTTGGCCAGTTCGGTGCACTTGAGCTTGGCCATCGACGCCTCGCGGGCGAAGATCCGGTCGGGTTCGGCGTCGATGGCCGCCGCGACGTCGTCGACCAGGAGCCGGGCGCACTCCAGCTCGGTCGCCATGTCCGCGATGCGGTGCTTGAGCGCCTGGAAGGAGCCGATGGGACGCCCGAACTGCTCGCGCTGGCGGACGTAGGCGAGGGTGTCGTCGAAGGCCCGCCGCGCGGTGCCCAGCATGAGGGCGGCGAGGATCATCCGCTCCAGGTTCAGCCCGGCCATGAGCTGCGCCCACCCCTGGCCCGGGGTGCCGACCACGGCCGAGTCGGGGAGGAAGCAGTCGGTGAAGTAGAGGTCGTTGACCTCCCGGCCGCCCATGGTGTCGATGCCGCTGATCTTCAGGCCGGCGGTGCCGGCGGGCACCAGGAACTGGGTCAGGCCCTCGTGCTTGGAGCCCTCCTGCGAGGTGCGCGCGATGAGCAGGATGTGGTCGGCGATGTGCGCGTTGGAGCACCAGGTCTTCTGGCCGTTCACCACGTACCCGCCCTCGGTGGGCCGGGCGCGGCAGGTCAGGGCCCCCACGTCGGACCCGGCGCCGGGCTCGGACATGGAGATGGCCTCGACCCGGCCTTGGACCACGCCCCCGAGGACCTTGCGCTTCTGCTCCTCGGTGCCGAACTTCTCGTAGGCCGCCGCGGCGATGACCGTCGTCCCGAAACCGCTGATCGGGGCCCGTCCGTAGGCGGTCTCCTCCAGGAAGAGGCACAGCTCCACCATCCCGAGGCCGCTCCCGCCGTACTCCTCCGGAAGGGAGACGCCCAGCCAGCCCAGGTCGGCCATCTTGGCGTAGAGGGCCTGGTTGTGCGGCTCCCGCCCGTGGTCGGTCAGCGCGTCCCGCTGCTCCCCGGTTCCGCACTCGCGCTTGCAGAACCTGGTGATCGCGTCGACCAGGTCCCTCTGTTCGTCGGTCAGGGCTCGCGGCATGTCGTGCCTTCCTCGGTGTGTTCGGGGACACCGGCCATTGTCCGCAAGCTATTGTCCATGTGTCAATAGGGTTATATCCCTGTCCGTGCCGATGGGTGCGCCGAACCTGGAAGGGGTGGCGGGGTCTCATTGGCGTTTGTTCGACAGTAGGGTGGGCAGGGAAGAGCAGGGGCGCGACGGCCGACAGGTCCGATGGGGGGACGACCGGGGGCGGGAGCGGGCCCCGGTGGTACTTTTGCGGCTGTCGCCGGCGTCGTGCCGACGAGGCGGAGGGGGAACGTTCATGCAACCGCCCGTGCAGCGGCGCCGTCTCGAACCCGACCAGAGGCGTTCGGAGATCCTGGCCGTGGCCCGCACACTGTTCGGCGAGCGCACCTACTCGGCCGTGTCCGTGGCGGAGATCGCCCAGGAGGCGGGGGTCGCGCGGGGCCTGGTGAACCACTACTTCGGGGGCAAGCGCCAGCTGTACCTGGAGGTCGTGCGGCGGATGCTGATCGTCCCGGCCTCCGTGGCGGAGAACCTGCCCCGGACCACGATCGAGGAGCGGATCTCGATCTGCGTCGACCGGTGGCTGGACGTGGTGGAGCGGGACAAAGAACTGTGGCTGTCGGCGATCGGCGCGGAGGCGATCGGGCAGGACCGCGACACCGAGCAGATCCTGCTGGAGGCCGACGAGGTGGCCACCGACCACATCCTCCAGGCCGCGATGATGTCGGACGTGGTGGAGGGGCGTACCGAGCTCCGGGCGATGGTCCGCGCCTACGGGAGCATGTTGAAGGCGGCGTCCCGTGAGTGGCTGGTGCGCGGTGCGCTCAGCCGGGCCGACCTGCACGTCATGCTGACCCGGTCGGTTCTGCACCTGCTCCGGGACGTCTTCCCCGCGGTCCGCGCGGACTCCTAGGGCCGTGCGGCGGGTGCCTCCGCGTGGTCCGGCGCCCGCGTCGGAGCGCGGGGGCGGTTTCCGGGCGGTCTCCCGCCGGACGGCGCGTGGGGGCCGGCCCGGGGAGCGACCCCGGATGATCCGCCGACCAGGTGCCGGGTGTACCGGCCAGGGGTCGGTGACACGGGCGCCCGGGGTCCGCCGCCCCCGGCGCGGTCCGGGCATGCGGCGCCGTCCGGGCATGAAAAAAGGCCCTGCGAGCAGGGCCTTCCTCTGTGTCCGAGGGGGGACTTGAACCCCCACAGCCTTAACGGCCACTAGCACCTCAAGCTAGCGCGTCTACCTATTCCGCCACCCGGACCGGTGACGTCCGGCGGTTGTGCCGCCCGACAGGTCAACAATAGCAAAGCCGGGGAGTACCCCGAACCGCTTTTCGGGCCGGGGGTGATCATGGCAGGGTCGGGTGCGACGAGCACAGTGGACACGGCGGAACGGGAGCGTCCGATGACAACGGGATCCGAGGGGTTGAGCACGGCGGAGGTCGAGGTCGTCGACCTGTGCCGGGAGCTCATCGCCTTCGACACCTCCAACTACGGGGACCACTCCGGGCCGGGCGAGCGCAAGGCCGCGGAGTACGTGGCGGGAAAGCTCGACGAGGTCGGTGTCGAGTCGAAGATCTATGAGAAGCACCCCGGCCGCAGCAGCCTCGTGGCGCGCATCGAGGGCGTCGACTCCGGTCGCCCCCCGCTGCTGGTGCACGGCCATCTGGACGTGGTGCCCGCCGCCGCGGAGGACTGGACCCACCACCCCTTCGCCGGCGAGATCGCCGACGGCTGCGTGTGGGGCCGCGGCGCGGTCGACATGAAGAACATGAACGCGATGGTCCTGGCCATGCTGCGCCAGCGGCTGCGCGAGGGCCGCCGGCCGCCGCGCGACATCGTGCTGGCGTTCCTCGCCGACGAGGAGGCGGGCGGCACCTGGGGCGCGCAGTACCTGGTGGACGAGCACCCCGACCTGTTCGCGGACTGCGACGCGGCGATCAGCGAGGTCGGCGGGTTCTCGTTCACGGTCAGGGACGAGCGGCGCCTCTACCTCATCGAGACCGCGGAGAAGGGCATCGCCTGGATGAAGCTGACCGCGCGCGGCACCGCCGGGCACGGTTCGATGGTCAACCGGGACAACGCGGTCACCGAGCTGGCGGCGGCCGTCGCCCGGCTGGGACGGTACGAGTTCCCGGTGCACCTGACCCCCACGGTGCGCACGTTCCTGGAGGAGATCTGCGAGGAGTTCGCGATCCCCTTCGACGAGAACGACCTCGACGCGACGGTGGCCCGGCTGGGCCCGATCGCCAAGATGATCGGCGCGACCCTGCGCAACACCCTCAACCCGACGGTGCTGGGCGGCGGCTACAAGGCGAACGTCATCCCCGGCGAGGCGACCGCCCAGGTGGACGGGCGCTTCCTCCCCGGAACCGAGGCGGACTACTTCGCCAAGATCGACGAGCTGCTCGGCCCCAAGGTGGACCGGGAGTTCATCCACCACCTGCCCGCGGTGGAGACGCCCTTCGAGGACGGCCTGGTGAACGCCATGTCGGCCGCCCTGCTGGCGGAGGACCCGCAGGCGCGCGCCGTCCCCTACTGCCTGTCGGGCGGCACGGACGCCAAGAGCTTCTCCCGGCTGGGCGTGCGCAACTTCGGTTTCGCGCCGCTGAAGCTGCCCCCCGAGCTGGACTTCGCGGGCATGTTCCACGGG
Organism: Nocardiopsis flavescens; assembly: GCF_900141985.1. GTDB lineage: Bacteria > Actinomycetota > Actinomycetes > Streptosporangiales > Streptosporangiaceae > Nocardiopsis > Nocardiopsis flavescens. The sequence continues at coordinate 192,499 of NZ_FQZK01000012.1, forward strand.
GTCGACGAGCGGGTGCCGGTCGACGGGCTGCGCTTCGGGGTCCGGGTGCTCGACCGGTTCATCGAGATGAGCTGACGCCCGGGTGGGACCGGCGCCGGGGGAGCGTGGCGCTGGGATGGGCGGGTCCGTCCTCACCTGCGGTAATTCGTCCCCTGGCCGCGTCGGGAAGTTCTCGACGCGGTCCCCTTTTTCCCGTGCGCGGTCACTGAGTGTGATGCTACGGTGTCTGTGAGTTCAGAGATGGGGTGGCTCGGGCACGTCCGCCGTGCACCCACCGCATCCGACCGGGCGGCGCCGCCGCACGGGACCGTCCAGCAGTGGGAAATGAGGGGGCATCCATGGTGCTCACGGGTCGGGAGTGGTCGGTATCGACCGTCCGCGCCACCCGTGGCGACCGTGCCCTCTGCCGCCTGCTGCTCCTGTCCGGCATCGTGGCCGTCGCGTGGCTGGCCGGGGTGGGTGTCGCCCATGGCGAGACCGGCCCCGGCAGGCTCGTCGACCGGGTCCTGGGCTCCGAGGGCGTCGTGGAGGAGGCCGGCCGCGCGGCCGGCGAGGAGGTCCGGGTCACCGGCGCCGCCGCCAGGGCCGCCACCGGCACCCTGACCGGCACCGTCGTGCCCCAGGCCGCCGCACTCCCCGAGAACGTGCTCGACGAGACCGGCGTCTCCGGTGCCCTGGAGGGCACCTCCGCCGGCCGCGTCGTCGAGGACACCGCCCGCGCCGTCGACGGCACCGCCCACGGGGCGGGCCGGCTGGTCGGCTCCGTCGCCAGCACCGGCCGCGACGTCGTGGGCTCGGCCGACGGCGCCCTGCGCGACAGCGAACTGGTGGGCGGGGTCGCCGACCTCGCCGGCTCCGCCGGCGCGCTGCACGCCCTCGACGGGACCGTCACCTCGACGATGCCCGTGGACCTGCCGCTGGTCGGCGGTCCCGACACCCCCGCGGCCGTGGGACGTCCCGCGGTGGACCGGGCGGTCGGCTCCGCCACCGAGGCGGCCGAGCGCGCCGGGCGCGCAGCGCCCGCGTTCGAGCTGCTGACCCCGGCGGGTGTACCGCTGGACGCGTCCGCGACCGCCGCCGGCGGCACGCCCGACGCGGCCGACACCGACTCCGGGGACCGCATCCGCCTGATCGCGGGCGGCTCCCACGGTCCGAGCGGAGCCGACGCCACCGGTGCGTCCGCCCCGTCGTTCCCCGCGCCCGGCGCCGCCGGGTTCCTCACGCCCCGGGCCGAGCACCTGGCTCCGCGGGCGCAGCGGGTCGCCCTTCCCGGCGACCCCACCCTCGTCGTGCGCGATGCCGCCGACGACCCCTCCTTCGCCCCCGACTAGCCGCGCCTTCACCAGCCGCGGTCGGTCCGGCGTGCCCTGCGCGCCCCTTTCCACCCGCTGACTCTCTGAGGCGCCCCCGCTCGGGTCCCTTTTCCCAGGAGTCGGAACGACCGCGGTCCACGCAGCAATCATGACCTTCTCGCTGACAAGGACACGCGATGCACCACCGGACCCACAGCAGGATCGCGGCGCTCACCGCCGCAGGCCTCCTGGCCCTGGCCCCCGCCGGGACCGCCCAGGCGGACACCTCCACCAGCGGCAACGGATCGATCGCCGGGGGCAACCAGCTCAACGCCGACCTCGACGCCCCGATCAACGTCTGCGGCAACTCCCTGGCCATCCTCGGGATCGCGGGCGCCCAGTGCGCGGACGGCGACGCCGTCACGGACCGTGACCGTGACCCGGGCCGGGACCGGGACAACGGCATCCCCGGCTACGCGCCGGAGCCCTCCGAGAGCCCTTCCGAGAGCCCTTCGGAGGAGCCGTCCGAGGAGCCGTCGGAGGGCCCCTCCGAGGGACCGTCGGAGGAGCCGTCGGAAGGACCCTCCGAGGGCCCCTCGGAAGGACCGTCGGAGGAGCCGTCGGAAGGACCCTCCGAGGGCCCTGAGGACGGCGAGACCCCCGGCGAGAACCCCTCCGACTCCAGCACCGCGGGTGAGCGCCCGTCCGAGCCCGCGGACGCGCGCCTCCCGCTGACCGGCTCCGCTGGGCTGACCGGACTGGCCGTCGCGGCGATCGCGGTCGCGGTCGCCGGGGCGGGCCTGGTCCTGGCGGGCCGCCGGCGCGCCCGCGCCTGACCGTCCGGCTTCCCGGGCCGCGCGAGCGGTCCGGGGGTTGACGCGAGTCCCGCAGCACCGGCCGAGGCCATGTGCGCGGGGTTCACGTCAGCCGCCGCCCCACCAGGGCGGAGCTGACCGACGGGGCGCGCGCCTCCGTCCGCACCCGGCGGACGGGACGGCGACGCAGCCCTCGAGCACCGACCGACACGCACCGCCCAGGTGCGGAGCCGGGAGGACGATCCCCGGCCTTGGCCGAAGGCCCGTACCCCACCCAGGGGTGTGGAACGGCCTGTGGCCCGAGCACACACCTTCTCATCAGCACGTTTTCTGAAAGGAACTTCCCACATGTCTAAGTGGGTCAGGACCTCCGCGAAGTCCGTCCTGCTCGCCGCGGGCTTCGTCGCCCTGGGCAGCGGCGTGGCCTTCGCCGACTCCGACGCCGCCACCAGCGGCAACGGCTCCGTCCTCGGCGGCAACCAGGCGGTCGTCAACGCCGACGTCCCGGTCAACGTCACCGGCAACGCCGTCGGCGCCGTCCTGGGCACCGCCGGGGCGTCCACCACCGACAGCGACTCCACCGTGGTGGACCACCACCACAACGAGGTCGCCACCTCCGGCAACGGCTCGGTCCTGGGCGGCAACCAGCTGGTCGTGGACGGCGACGTCCCCGTGAACGTGACCGGCAACGCCATCGCCGCGGTCGCAGGCATCGCCGGTGCCTCCAGCACCGACTCCGACTCCACCGTGGTGCACGACGGCCACGGCCACCGCGGCCACCACGGCCACCACGGCCACGGCCCCGAGGTCGCGACCTCCGGCAACGGCTCCCTGATCGGCGGCAACCAGCTGGTCGGCGACCTGGACGTTCCCGTGAACGTGTCCGGGAACGCCATCGGCGCCGTCGGCGGCGTCGCGGGCGCGGCGGCCACCGACGCGGACGCCCTCGTGCGGGACGGCCACGGCCACGGGCACGGGCACCGCGACCACCACGACCGCGAGCACTACTCCGCGGCTGGCGAGATCACCCCGATGGACCTGGTCGGCGAGGCCGCGCGCAACGTCAGCCTGCTGCCGGACACCTCCGGCGTGGACGCCGGCGTGCTGCGCCAGTCCGCCCCGGTCCGCGAGCACCAGTCGATCGCGACCTCCGGCAACGGCTCGGTCCTGGGCGGCAACCAGCTGGTCGCCCACCTGGACGTTCCCGTGAACGCGGCCGGCAACGCCGTCGGCGCCGTCGGCGGCGTCGCGGGCGCGGCCTCCACGGACAGCGGCGCCGTCGTCAAGGAGGCGCACGAGGACATCGCGACCTCCGGCAACGGCTCCCTCCTGGGCGGCAACCAGGCCGTCGTGGACGGCGACGTCCCCGTGAACGTGTCCGGCAACGCGATCGCCGCGGTCGCCGGCCTGGCGGGCGCGAGCTCCACCGACGACGGCGCGGCCGTCGTGCACCAGAGCGCCACCGAGCACCAGTCCGGCGCGCTGGACGTGCTGCCCGCGGTCCAGCAGCTCCCCGAGCTGCCGGTCTCCGAGACGCTGCCCGTCGAGTACACCGTCACCGAGACCGCCCAGCAGGCGGTCGCCGAGCACGCCCCGGAGCAGGCCGAGGCGCTGCCCGCGGCCACCGCGCCGGTCGACCCGGTGGGCCAGGTCCTGGGCGCCGTGGGCGTCGGCCTGTAACGACGCGTTCGGGTCGGTGACGAACGGACCCGTTCCCCCGCCGGTGGTGCAGGGCGCCCCGTTCCGTTTGGAACGCGGTGGACTGCGGGGTGCCGAGCACCACGGGCGGGAGGCGGGTCGGGGAGTCCGAAACCCGTAGCGGCACGTGCAGGGTGCCGCGCGCGTCGTGCCGAGGACGAGGGGGACCGCCTCCGCGCGCCCGTTCCGTTGGGAACGCGGTGGACTGCGGGCGGGTGGGGGTGGCCGCCGAGCACTCGGACGACAGTCGAGTCCTCCCGGGAATATCCGGGAGGACTCGCCGCTTTTTGGGGGGTACGGGCATCCGGCCCCCCAGAAGTGTGACTGAAGTCACTCAAAGGGAGTGTTCCGGGTGATCGCCGGAGCCGCAGACCGTTCCGCCGCCCGCAGGCTCGACCCACGTCCTGCGCGGTACGGGCCGGTAGCGGTACGGCGAGCGCTTATTCTGCGGTTGCCGGTGGGTGAGAGCCCGCTCTCCGCGGTGCGGCCCCGTGTACACGGGGCCCTCCGTCCGCCCACCGACGGGGGAACGACCGCAGTTTCGGTTACCGTCGGATTCCACGGGAGCCGAGCGACCGGGACCGACAGATCACGCAGAGGCCAGACGTAGACGTAGGGGAACACGTGCCACCCACCAAGGGCAGCGCCGGCAAGAACGGCTCGCAGGACAACACACGACGGGGTTCGGGGACCGCCCTCGTCATCGTCGAGTCGCCCGCCAAGGCCAAGACCATCGCGGGCTACCTGGGGCGCGGCTACGTCGTGGAGTCCAGCATCGGGCACATCCGCGACATGCCCACCAAGGCCGCGGAGATCCCCGCCAAGTACAAGGGCGAGCCCTGGGCCCGCCTGGGTGTCAACGTCGACGGCGACTTCGAGCCCCTCTACGTCGTCAACGCCGACAAGAAGTCGCACGTCCGCAAGCTCAAGGAGCTCATGGCGGACGCCGACGAACTCCTGCTCGCCACCGATGAGGACCGCGAGGGCGAGGCCATCGCCTGGCACCTGCTGGAGGAGCTCAAGCCCAAGATCCCGGTGCGCCGCATGGTGTTCAACGAGATCACCAAGGAGGCCATCCAGCACGCCGCCGACAACACGCGCGACCTCAACACCCGCCTGGTGACCGCCCAGGAGACACGGCGCATCCTCGACCGCCTCTACGGCTACGAGGTCTCCCCGGTGCTGTGGAAGAAGGTCATGCCCAAGCTCTCCGCGGGCCGGGTGCAGTCCGTGGCCACCCGCCTGGTGGTCGAGCGCGAGCGGGAGCGGATGGCGTTCACCCCCGCCGAGTACTGGGACCTCAAGGCGCTCTTCGACGCCACCGGCGCGAACCTCCCCGCGGGCGAACCGGCCGACTTCCCGGCCACCCTGGTCTCGGTGGACGGCACCCGTATCGCCGTGGGCCGCGACTTCACCCCCCAGGGCACCGTGCGCCCGGACCGCACCGTCCGCCAGCTCGACGAGGCCGCCGCGCGCGGCCTGGCCGAGCGGCTGTCCGGCGCGGCCTTCGCCGTGTCCTCGGTGGAGCGCAAGCCCTACCGGCGCTCGCCGTACGCGCCGTTCCGCACCACCACCCTCCAGCAGGAGGCGTCCCGCAAGCTGGGGCTGTCGGCCAAGCAGACCATGCAGGTCGCGCAGCGGCTCTACGAGAACGGCTACATCACCTACATGCGCACCGACAGCACCACGCTGTCGGACAGCGCGGTGCGCGCCGCCCGCTCCCAGGCGCAGCGCCTGTACGGCGCCGACCACCTGCCCGACCGCCCCCGCGTCTACGCCAAGAAGGTCAAGAACGCCCAGGAGGCGCACGAGGCCATCCGCCCGGCCGGCGACGAGTTCCGCACCCCCGCCCAGACCGGGCTGAGCGGCCCCGAGTTCCGCCTCTACGAGCTGATCTGGAAGCGCACCGTCGCCTCCCAGATGAAGGACGCCGTCGGCGAGTCCGTCACGGTCAAGGTGCAGGGCACCTCCTCGTCCGGCGAGGTCGCCGAGTTCAACGCCACCGGCAAGATCATCACCTTCCACGGCTTCCTCAAGGCCTACGTGGAGGGCTCGGACGACCCGGCCGCCGACCTCGACGACCGCGAGCGTCGGCTGCCGCCGGTGTCCGAGGGCGACCCGCTCGCCGCCCGGGACCTGACCGCCGAGGGGCACAGCACCCGCCCGCCCGCCCGCTACACCGAGGCCACCCTGGTCAAGGAGCTGGAGGAGCGGGAGATCGGCCGCCCCTCCACCTACGCCTCGATCATCGGCACCATCCTCGACCGCGGCTACGTGTTCAAGAAGGGCACCGCCCTGGTGCCGTCGTTCCTGGCGTTCGCCGTGGTGCAGCTGCTGGAGCGGCACTTCGGCAACCTGGTCGACTACGAGTTCACCGCCCGCCTGGAGGGCGTGCTCGACTCCATCGCCCGTGGCGAGGCCGAGAGCCTGCCGTGGCTGCGCCGGTTCTACTTCGGCGGCGCCACCTCCGAGGGCGAGGAGGAGACCGGCCTGAAGGAGCTGGTCGGGGACCGCCTCGGCGACATCGACCCCAAGGAGATCAGCTCCCTGACGGTGCCGGGCACCGAGGACGTCGTGCTCCGGGTCGGCCGCTACGGTCCCTACCTGGACCGCGGCGGCGTGCGCGTCAACGTGCCGGAGGACCTGGCGCCCGACGAGCTGACCCCGGACAAGGCCGAGGAGCTGTTCGCCCAGCCCAGCGGCGACCGCGAACTGGGCACCGACCCCGAGACCGGGCACCTCGTCGTGGCCAAGTCCGGGCGCTTCGGCCCCTACGTCACCGAGGTCGTCGAGGAGCCCGAGGACACCGGGGGCAGGAAGGCCAAGGCCCCCAAGCCGCGCACGTCCTCGCTGCTCAAGTCGATGAGCCTGGACACCGTCACCCTCGACGACGCCCTCCGGCTCCTGTCGCTGCCGCGCGTGGTCGGCGTGATCGGCGACGAGGAGGTCACCGCCCAGAACGGCCGGTACGGCCCCTACATCAAGAAGGGCACCGACAGCCGCTCCCTGGCCGGGGAGGAGCAGATGTTCACGGTCACCCTGAAGGAGGCCGAGGAGCTGTTCGCCCAGCCCAAGCAGCGCGGTCGCCGCACCGTCGCACCGCCGCTGCGCGAGCTGGGCAAGGACCCCGTGTCGGGCGTCGCCATGCTCATCAAGGACGGCCGGTTCGGCCCCTACGTGACCGACGGCGAGGTCAACGCCTCCCTGCGCAAGGGCGACGAGGTGGAGTCCATCACCGACGAGCGGGCCGCCGAGCTGCTGGCCGAGCGCCGCGCCAAGGCGCCCGCCAAGAAGACCGCGGCCAAGAAGGCCCCGGCCAAGAAGACGGCCGCCAAGAAGCCCGCGGCGGCGAAGAAGACCACCGCCGCCAAGAAGGCCCCGGCCAAGAAGACGGGCACGCCCCGCAGCACGGCCAGGGCCGCCGACGAGGCCTGAGCCGCGCCGCGGGCGACCCCCGCGGCGCGCACCCGGCCGCCCCGGACCGGCCGCCGCCGGCCCGGGGCGGCCGTCTTCGTGTGACACGGGGTGTCCGGGTCGGTACGATCTCCACGTCCGCTGCGGGGTCCGCCGTACCCCTGTCGGGACATGATCTTCCGTACTACGCTGGGTGTGGCCGACGGGGACGCTGAAACGCATGTTCCTCCCCGAGTGATCCACCGAATCCCCGGCGGACGACGGCCCACTCCTCCCTCCCCCTCACTGAATAACCTTGAGCGCTATGAGCAGACCTGCATCTCCGGGAGCGCCGTCCGAGGCGCACAACGTCCTCGCGATCACTCCCTTCCGAAGGCTGTGGATCTCGCTCGTGCTGTCCGGACTGGGTGATTGGCTGAGCCTGCTGGCTCTCGTCTCCCTGGCCGCGATCTTCACGTTCGACGCCCCGGCCCTGGTCCGGTACCTGGCCATCGCCGGTGTCCTGGCCGTCAAACTCGCCCCTGCCGTCCTGTTCAGCCCCCTGGTCGGGGCGCTCGTGGACCGTCTGGACCGCCGCTGGACCATGGTCGGGGGCGACGTCCTGCGGGGCCTGCTCTACGTCTCGGTCCCCGTGGTGGGCCTGCTCGCCCCCGGGTTCGCCCTGCCGTGGCTGTTCATCGCCGCGCTCCTCGCGGAGATCGTCGAGCTGCTGTGGACCGGCGCCCGGGACTCCGCGATCCCCAACCTGGTGCCCCGCAAGCTGCTGGGCCAGGCCGACCGGCTGGTGCTGTTCACCTCCTACGGCACCGCCCCGGCCGCCGCCCTGCTGTTCGCGGCACTGGCCTCGGTCAGCAATGTGCTCGGCGCCCTCGTCCCCTCGCTGGCCTCGCCCGAGGCGGACATCGCGCTCTACCTCAACGGCCTGCTCTTCCTCGCCGCCGCCGCGCTGGTCGCCGGACTCCAGATCCCCGGGCACCGGCCCGCCAAGGACACCCAGAGCCCCACCCGCGACGCGCGCATCCTGCCGTCCGCGGTCAGGGGCCTGCGCGGTGCCGGGGACCCGGTCCTGCTGCGCGGGCTGTCCCTGGGCCTGGTCACCACGGTCGTCGCGGTGGGCGCCGTCATCGGCGTCGGCCGCCTGCACGCCGAGGGCCTGGAGGCGGGCAACGCCGGGTTCGGCATGCTGTTCGCCGCCGTCCTGGGCGGCATGGGCCTGGGCGCCGTCTCCGGCCCCCGCATCCTCAAACTGCTCGGCCGCCGCCGCCTGTTCGGTCTCACCGCGGTCGGCGCCGCGGTCCTGCTGCTGTTCACCGGGGCCGTCGGCGACATGGTCCTGGCCGCCGTGCTGGCCCTGGCCCTGGGTGTGGCCGCGGGCATGGCCTGGGCGACCGCGCTGGGCGTGGTCACCCGGGAGGTCGAGGAGGAGCACCGCACCGCGGTGCACGCCCACCTCAACGGCGCGGCCCGGCTGGCCCTGGTGGCCACGGCTGTGCTCGCCCCGGTCGCCGCCGGCCTCGTCGGCGACCACGCGCTGCCCCTCGGCCCGCTCACCTACGACCTGCGCGGCAGCACCGTCGTGCTGACGGTGGTCGCCCTGCTCGGCGTGGTCGCCGCGGCGGTCGCCCACCGCCAGGTCAACCGGGACGACCCCGAGGCCGGACCGGGCCTGCTCCCGGAGCTGTTCGCCGCGCTGCGCGGGGTCGAGATCACCGAGCCCGTCGCCGAGGACGACCGCCCCTCCGGCGCGTTCATCGTCGTCGAGGGCGGCGAGGGCGCGGGCAAGTCCACCCAGGTCCGCGAGCTCACCGTGTGGCTGCGCGACCAGGGCTTCGAGGTGGTCAGCACCCGCCAGCCCGGCGCCACCAAGCTCGGCATGCGGCTGCGCGCCCTGCTGCTGGACCGGGAGAACTCCCACATCACCCCGCGCGCCGAGGTGCTGCTGTACGCCGCGGACAAGGCCGACCACGTCCAGCAGGAGATCCTGCCCGCGCTGCGCCGCGGCGCCGTGGTCATCAGCGACCGCTACACCGACTCGCTGCTCGCCTACCAGGGCGCCGGCCGCGACCTGGCGGCGTCCGACATCGGCGACATCAGCGCGTGGGCGGTCCAGGGCCTGGTCCCCGACCTGACGGTGCTGCTGGACGTGCGCCCCGAGGAGGGCCTGTCCCGCCTGGGCGGCCCGGCCGACCGGATCGAGTCGGAGTCCGTGGAGTTCCACGAGAGGGTCCGCCGGGGCTTCCTCGACCTGGCCCGCAAGGACCCGGACCGCTACCTGGTCCTGGACTCCCGGGAGCCGCGCGAGAAGACCACCCGCGAGATCCAGAAGCGGGTGCGGGCCCTGCTGCCCGACCCGGTGCCGAGCGGCTCCGAGGCCGTCACCGGGATGATCCCGGTCATCAGGAACGACTGACCCGCCCACGGCGGGACGGGCCCGGGGGCGCACGCCCCCGGGCCCCGCGCGTTCCCGCCCCGGCCCCGCGGCGCCGGACCGCGGGGCCCCGGTCGTTCCGCGGCCGGGGACCGGACCTGTGGACAGCGGCCCGACCGTCGCCGCCTCCTCCTATCCTGGAGCCCTGGCACGTCTTTCTCGGTGGGGGTGGAGTGTGACGGTCTTCGACGACCTGGTCGGCCAGCGGACCGCGGTGGACCACCTGCGGCGCGCGGTGGCCGGGGCGGCCGACCTCGTCGCCGGGGGCGCGGGCGCGGGCATGACCCACGCCTGGCTGTTCACCGGCCCGCCCGGCTCGGGGCGCTCCGAGGCCGCCCGCGCCTTCGCCGCCGCCCTCCAGTGCCGCGACGGCGGCTGCGGCCACTGCGACTCCTGCCACCAGGTCATGGCCGGGACCCACCCGGACATGCTGTACGTGCGGCCCAGCGGGCTGAGCTTCGGCGTGGCGGCCACCCGCGAGCTGGTGCTGCGCGCCGGGTCCAAGCCCTCCGGCGGCCGGTTCCGGATCGTGCTGTTCGAGGACGCCGAGCGCGCCACCGAGGCGGCGTCCAACGCCCTGCTCAAGGCGGTGGAGGAGCCCTCGCCGCGCACCGTGTGGCTGCTGTGCACGCCCACCCCCGACGACCTGCTCGTCACCATCCGCTCCCGCTGCCGCCTGGTCACCCTCGCCACGCCCGCCACCGCCGAGATCGTCGCCGCGCTCACCCGCTCCGGGGAGGTCGACGAGCACACGGCGCGGGCCGCCGCCGTCGCCTCCGCCGGCCGGGTGGACCGGGCCCGGCAGCTGGCCACCGACCCCGAGGCGCGCCGCCGCCGGGAGGAGGTGCTGTCCATCCCGGCGCGGCTCGACGGCATCGGGGCCTGCGTCACCTCCGCCGCCCGCCTCTACGACATCGCCGAGCAGGAGTCCAAGGCGATCACCGCCGCCCTGGACGACAAGGAGAAGGACGAGCTGCGGGCCGCCTTCGGCGAGGGCTCCACCGGCAAGGGCGTGGCCAAGGCCATGCGCGGCTCGGCCGGCGCCATGAAGGACCTGGAGGAGCGGCAGAAGCGCCGGGCCACCCGGATCAAGCGCGACTCCTACGACCGCGCCCTGCTGGACCTGGCCGCCTTCTACCGCGACGTGCTCACCCTCCAGCTCGGGGCGTCCGTCGAGCGCTCCACCGGGGAGCGCTCCGGCGACCTGGAGCGGATCGCCCGCACCAGCTCTCCCGAGACCAGCCTGCGGCGCATCGACGCCATCATGGAGTGCCGCGAGCGCATCGCCGCCAACGTGCACCCGCAGATCGCCATGGAGGCGATGACCTCCGCCCTCCTGCTCGGCTGAGGTGACCCGGCGGGGACGGGGCGCCGCGGTGCGCCGCCGCCGCGCTGGATACGGTCGTCGCAGGACACCACCTCCCCGTCGCAACCGGACCGGCGGCACGGCCGTCACAGGCAAGGGTGGGACCGACCGACGAAGCGAAGGATGGGGACGCGTGGCGACGAGGCTGCGGACAGCGGTGGCGGCGACGCTCACCGGCACGGTGCTCCTGGTGAGCGGATGCACGGGACAGGCACCGGACGGCGGGGCGGAGGAGCCCTCCGAGTCGCTCGGCGCCCTGGGCGACATCACGGAGCAGGAACTCGACTGGGACGCCTGCGAGAGCGGGCCCTCCGACGCCGAGTGCGCCACCTACGAGGTGCCGCTCGACTACGACGAGCCCGGCGGGGACCGCATCGAGATCGCCGTCAAGCGCATGGCCGCCACGGGCGACGACGTCATCGGCTCGCTGCTGGTCAACCCCGGAGGCCCGGGCGGCTCCGGGTACGACTACGTGGACCACGCCTCCTTCATCGTCAGCGACCAGGTGCGCGAGCGCTTCGACTTGGTCGGCTTCGACCCGCGCGGGGTCGGCCGCAGCACCCCGATCACCTGCCTGTCCGCCGCGGAGCTGGACGACTTCATCGGGGAGGGGGCCGAGTCCGTCGACGGCGACGGGGACATGGCCGAGCTGACCGAGGCCGGGGTCGCCGACATGGAGGAGGACAGCCGCGGGTTCGTGGAGGCCTGCCGGACCAACGCGCCCGACCTCATGCTCAACGTCGGCACCGTCAACGTCGCCCGCGACATGGACGTGCTGCGCGCCCTGCTGGGCGACGAGAAGCTCACCTACCTGGGTGCCTCCTACGGCACCCACATCGGCGCCCACTACGCGGAGCGGTTCCCCGACCGGGTGCGCGCCCTGGTGCTGGACGGCGCCGTCGACCCCACGCTGGACCAGCTCGACCTGAGCGTCGCCCAGGCCACCGGGTTCGAGACCGCGCTGCGCGCCTTCGTCGAGGACTGCCTCGCCCGGGAGGGGTGCCCCCTGGGCGAGAGCGGCGACACGGTCGAGGACGGGGTGGCCGCCCTCGACGCGTTCCTGGCCTCGACCGCCGAGGAGCCGCTGTCCAACGCCGTGGACGACCGGGAGATCGGCCGGGCCCGCACCGAGCTGGGCGTGCTCGCCGCCCTCTACTCCGAGTCCTGGTGGGAGCGGGTCCGCCAGGGCCTGGACGACGCCGTGAACGACGGCGACGGCACCGTGCTCCTCCAGCTGGGGGACGAGCTGTACAGCCGCGGGGACACGCAGGAGTACGAGAACTCCACGGCCGCCCTCATCGCGGTGAACTGCTCGGACTCGCCCAGCCCGCGCGAGGTCGGCGCCTACGCCGAGGCCGCGGAGGAGGCGGGGGAGGAGTCCCCGATCTTCGGCCCGAGCCTGGCCTGGGGCGCGCTGCCGTGCGCGTTCTGGCCCGAGGAGGCGGTCTACGACGGCGGCCCGCTGGACGCGCCGGGCGCACCGCCGATCATGGTGGTGGGCACCACGCGCGACTCCGCCACCCCCTACGCCTGGGCCGAGGCCCTCGCCGGGGAGCTGGAGTCCGGCTTCCTGGTCACCCGGGACGGCGACGGCCACACCGGCTACCGGATGGGCGACGCCTGCGTGGACCGCATGGTGGACGCCTACCTGCTCGACCTGGAGGTCCCCGGGGACGGGATGGCCTGCGCCTGAGCCGCGCGGGGTGCCGGGTCCGAAACCCTGTACCCGGCACTCCGCGAAGACGCTAAACTGGTGATCGCCTCGCCGCGTGGAACCCCGCTGCGTCGCGCCGCCTTAGCTCAGTCGGTAGAGCGATTCACTCGTAATGAATAGGTCGTCGGTTCGATTCCGACAGGCGGCTCCAGCACGAACGCCACCCTGGACCGGGGTGGCGTTTCGCATGGGGCCCAAAGGTGACCAATGCCTACTCGGCGAAGACGCTCTACGGCGCGGCCCCGGGCGGGGCCTGCGTCGCCGCCCATGGGGTCTCTCGTGCGGCCCTTGACGGTGTTCACCCGCCCCCTGCCGGAAGCCGGTTCCGGGCGAGGCCTGCGTCGCCGTTCCTGGAAGCTCCCGGGCGGCCCGTGTTGTCCCACGTGGGTCGGCCCGTCCCCTGCCGGAGCCGGTCCCGGGCGCGTTCTCGCGCCGCCGTCCACGAGGAGTCCCGGGCGGTTGCCCGGACGCCGACGGCCGCGAGGCGTTCGAGGAGGGACCGACCCGGCGGGCGCGGCGGATCGAGCGGACGGGGACCGAACCCGGGACGCCGCCGCCCGGGGACGTGGTCGCCACCTGACGTGGGCGAATGATGACCTTTCGTGCGCAATGGCCGGGGGCGCGCCTGGGTAGGAGCAGCGCATGAGCCTCTTGTTCATGCTGTTGGCGCTGGTGGGAGCGGTGTTCGTGCTGGCGGCCGGTTCGTACGCGCTCCGGCGGGTCATCGCCGCGGTCGCCTCCCGGCTGGAGGCCGACGAGGCGCCCGCTCCGGCGGGCCCCGTGCCGGACGCGCAGGTCGGCGGGTACGTCCCGGCGCCGCGCGTCCCCGGCGAGCTGCCGGCGCCGCTGCGGGCGCGGGTGGCCGACCTCGTGGCGCGGGGCCGCTCCGAGGAGGCGGTGCGGCTGGTCCGCGACCGCCTCGACGGAGACGAGGACCGGGCCCGCGGGATCGTCGCCGCGCTGGGCGGCGAGGACGACGGCACCCCGGTCCTCGAACGCTGATCACATCCGGGACCGGCTCCGCAGGCCGCTCCAGACGGCGGTGGCGACGAACAGCAGGGCCGCGATGACGGTGAGCCAGAACAGCCCCTTGACCAGCAGGCCCAGGATCGCCAGGAACAGCCACAGCGCCAGCAGGACGAGTATGAGATAGACCATGTGCCCTCCCGAATTTCCGGTCGCCCACCGCCCTACCCGCCCCGGGCCAGCGGCACGCCCCCTCCTCGTCCTGTGACGGGATGTGCGGAACACTCCTCGCGGGGTATGGGGGGTGCATGAGTCTGCAAGAGGCATCACGTCAGCTGGAGGCGGCGATCCACGACGCGCGGGTCGCCTTCGACTGCATCCTTCTGGAGGAGCTGGACCGGGCGCACGTCAACGCCATCACCGCCCGGGCCGCCGTCGACGCGGCGGAACACGCGATCAAGGTCGAGCTGGAGAGAAGGAAGGGGGAGTCCGGGGAGGGCCGGGAGGAGGCCGGCGAGGAGATCCCCTCGTCGGATTGATACCGACCTTTTTCGAACGGATTTTCGAACAGCGGGTATGCTCGGACCATGCCCGATCAGTCGCTGAGTTCGGACTGGCCCGCGAGTGTGCACCCACCGGGGTCGGACTCCTTCGAACGGACGGCCGCGGTGTGGCTGTTCGACCTCCTGCCCGCCGACTACCGGCTGCACGGGGTCCTGCGGCGGTACCCGGTGGCCCTCTCCCGGTTGGCGCGCCAGCACCTGACAGCGGTCCTGGCCGCCACCCGCGAGGGGTACCGCACCGCCCGGGTCGACCTGCGCGCCCACCTGCCGCCGCACGCGCTCGAACAGGTGATGCGCGCCTACCAGGCGGAGGGGCGGCGCACCGCCGCCGTCCTGCGCTCCGTCGAGGCCGTCGACGCGGCCCTCTCCTCCCGGCGTGACGGAGAGGCGTACGAGGAGGGGGCGTGAGTCCCCCCTCAGGCGGTCACCCGGAGCACCACGGCGGTCTCCCCGCCGGTGTTCACCAGGTGCTGGTACCCGCCCAGGGACCCCCCGACCACCCGGGCCCGCCCGGGGGCCAGCTCGGCCGCCGCGCGCATGCGCCCGTCCGAGCCGGAGGAGATGAGGTGGGCGCGCCCGCTCACCAGGAACAGCACCTCCATGTCGGCCGCGCGCGGGGACACCGGGCCGGACACGAAGCCGTCGGGGTCCAGCGCCACGGTGCTCATCCGCACCCGCCCGGACGCCTGGCGGCGGGCGACGCGCGGGGCGGGCTGCCAGTGCCCCCGCCGGGTCGGCCACAGGGTCGGCCGGGCCAGGACCGCGGCGGCGCCGCGGGCCGCGGCCACCAGGCGCCCGACGGTGGGCAGGCGGCGTTCGGCCAGGTGGGCGTAGCCGGAGCTGCGCCCGGCGTCCACCACGTCGCCGATGCCCTCCACCGACACGCGGTGCGGTGCGGCGGCGGGTGCGTCGTCGCCCGGGACGCGGGCGGGCGGGGCGGTACGTACGGAGAGAACCTGCTGGGCCATCGTGGAGAGATCCTTCGCGTGCGCGCCGGCGGCGGCGCGGATGTCGTCAGAGGACCCCGTCGCTCAGGGGACGGGGCGAGCGGTGCCGGGGCCGCTCAGGGCGCGGGACACCGCGGGCGATGCGCTGGAGGGGTCCGGCGGTTCCGGAGCCGCGGGTACGCGGGCGGACGGCCGGGCCGGGAGCCTACGGGCGCGGGGCGCCCCGGAGAGGGCTCAGCGACGACAACACGGACACGCCGCACAGGACGGGTGGCAGGGGGCCGTGAGGGCCCTGCGAGCCATGGCGTCGGTGCGGGTGCGCGGATACATGGTTGCAAGGAGACCAGCAAAGGACGCGGGGAGTCAAGCGATCATGGAGAATCGCGTGTGTCACCCCTCTCACTTCCCGGTATTGCGGGAGGCGCCGCGTGGTGGTGACATGTGGTGCCCGAGAACGGCGTGAGAGCACCGCCGGAAAGGCGCCGTCCCCCGAACGCACGAGGAGTGGCCGTGTCGGCTCGCACGCCCGGAGGGGCCGGTTGACCCCCGATCCGGCCGGGCTGTGGGTGCGCCTGCTGGTCCGGGTGATCGTCGTGGTCGCGGCCGGGGTGATGGCGCTGGGCTTCCTGGGCCCCGGGGCCGCGCTGCTGGTCTGCGCCCTGACCGCGCTGACGTTCGTCCTGCTCTGGCTGCGCGGCCGTCCGCGGCGCCGTCCGCCTTCGGATCCTTGACGGAGAGGACTCTCACACGCGTCTTTCGGCGAAGCGCGGGGGAGTGCGCGCTCGGCGGCGTAGATTCTCGTCCATGACGGACCGGGACCTCCTCCACGCACTGCGCGCCGACGGGGCGCCGTCGGCCGAGGCCTACGGCAGGCTGCTCGACGCGTACGGCGAGGAGTTGTTCCGGCACTGCATCCTGGCCCTGGGCGACCGGGACGCGGCGCACGTGGTGCTGCGCGACACGCTGATCGTGGCCTGCGCCCACATCGGGCGGCTGCCCGGCCCCGACCGGCTGGCCGAGTGGCTGCACGCCCTGGCGGAGGTGGAGTGCGTCCGCCGCCGCTCCTACGACCACCGGCTCCCGGGCGGGCGGAGCATGCCGGAGAACACCGGTCTGGTGCCGGTCCGCGTCCTCAAGGGGATGGCCGCCCCCGAGCTGGACGGCTACCGGGCGCACGTGGCGGCGCGCGCCGACCGGTTCGACCGCGACGGCTTCCCGGTGCGGCCGGGGGCGTCGCCGACCCCGCACGGGCCGGCGCTGGTGAGCTCCGTGGGGCTGATGATGCTGGTGATACTGATGGCGGCCGTCTGCGCCGGCTACCTGCTGACCCGCACCGCGGAGGCGGAGGGCCCCTGGAGCGGCTCGGTCACCCTGCTCGGCCGCTGACCCGGGCCCCGCGGCCGGTGGGGCGGTCGCGGAGCCCGGGCGGCGGGAACCGGGGCCCGGCGCCGCGGGCCCGGCCCGGCGGACGCCGCCGGGCCGTCGCCGCACCCGCGGGGGACGGAGGCCGTCCCTACTTCTCCTTGTCGGCGGAGATGTGGGAGGAGTCGCCGTGGACGCCCGCCTCCTCGGCGCGCTTGACCGAGGCGATGATCTCCTGCTCGGCCTCGTGGCGGCCGACCCAGCTGGCGCCCTCGACGGACTTGCCGGGCTCCAGGTCCTTGTAGACCGTGAAGAAGTGCTCGATCTCCAGGCGCTCGAACTCGTTCACGTGGTGAATGTCACGCAGGTGCTCCATGCGCGGGTCCGTGGCCGGGACGCACAGGAGCTTGTCGTCGCCGCCCGCCTCGTCGCGCATCCGGAACATGCCGATGGCCCGGGCGCGGATCAGGCAGCCGGGGAAGGTCGGGGCCTTGAGGAGGACGAGGGCGTCCAGCGGGTCGCCGTCCTCACCGAGCGTCCCGTCCACGAAACCGTAGTCGGCGGGGTAGGTGGTGGAGGTGAACAGCATGCGGTCGAGACGGATGCGACCGGTCTCGTGGTCCACCTCGTACTTGTTGCGCTCCCCCTTGGGGATCTCGATCGTAACGTCGAATTCCATGCTGATCTCGGCTCCCATTGCGACTAATGTCGCCGTATAACAACAACGTCAGGCCGCGACACCTCAGGAAGGGCGGGTGCCCCGGGTGCGACGGGTACGAAGTGAGGCCTTCCTCACACTGGCCCTGCTCAACATATTCGTGCTGATCGCAGGGTTCGCCGCCCTCGACGTGATCGAGGCCCGACCACTCCCCGCGGTTCCCCACCCGGTGGTGAACGCCGAAGGCGCGGCCGCGGCGGAACCCGCGTCCTCGTCCCCGGCGGACCCGGAACGGATCGCGGCCGTTCTCGATGATCCCATGGCGGAGTCCGGGCTCGCGGAGGGCCTCTCCGCTTTCGTCGCAGACGGGGCCACCGGCGCCGCGCTCTACGAGCGGAGCCCGGACGTCCCCGCGATCCCGGCCTCGACCACCAAGATCGCCACGGCCATCGCGGTCCTGGACGTGGTGGGACCCGACCACGTGCTGACCACCACGGCCCACTTCGACGCGGAGCGGGGGATGGTGGTGCTGCGCGGCGCGGGCGACGCCACCCTGACCACGACCGTCGACCCCGGAGCCTACCCGCGGGTGGCCACCCTGGAGGAGCTGGCCGAGGGCGTCGCGGCGGCCCTGGCGGAGGAGGGCGTGGACACGGTCTCGGTCGGCTACGACGACTCCCTCTTCACCGGCCCGGACACCGGCCCGTCCTGGAAGCCGGGCTACATCACGGAGGGCAGCACCGCCTCCGTCCACGCGCTGATGCACGACAGCGGCCGGATCTCCCGGGACACGAGCGTGCGCGTCCCGGACCCGCCCCGGGCCACCGCCGACGAGTTCGCCAAGCGGCTGAAGGAGGCCGGGCTCGCCGTCGAGGGCGATCCCGCGGAGGCCACCGCGCAGGGCGACCCGATCGCCTCGGTCGACTCCCCGCCGATGACCGCGCTGGTCGAGCACATGATGCTGGCCAGCGACAACAACATGGCCGAGGCGCTGGGCCGCGTCGCCGCCCTGGAGACGGGCGGCGAGGGCTCCTTCGCGGGCGGTGCCGAGGCGACCCACCGGGTCATGGAGTCCTACGGGATCGAGGACGTGGAGCTGGCCGACAACAGCGGCCTGAGCCCGGAGAACCGGATCACCCCGCGCGCCCTGGTGGAGATGGTCCGGGTGGCGGCCGACCGCGCCGACCTCCACGCGGCCGTCTCGGGGCTGCCCACCTCCAACTCCACCGGGACCCTGGGCAACCGCTACACGGAGGGCACCGCGGTCAACGACGCCGCCGGGCTGGTCCGCGGCAAGACGGGCACCCTGAACGACGTGAGCGCGCTCGCCGGGACCGTGCACGACGCGGAGGGCAACATGTTCGTGTTCGCCTTCGTGGCCAACAGCCCCGGCGTGCAGGGGTTCCAGCTCGACCCCCTGGCGGCGGCCCTGGCCCGCTGCGGCTGCTCCTGACCCGGCCCGCGGGTCGTCCCGCGGCCGGGCGCCGTGTTTCGGCCCGTCTCGGGGGGAACCCGGGGCTTACCCCGAATTGGAACCCCGATCCCCGTGCCGGGAGCCTCTGCGTGGGTAGGCTGCGAATGTGACTGTCATCGACTGGGACGTAGCCGTCAACACCGGTGTCCGCCTCGTCCGACCGGGCCCGCAGGTGGACCTCGCCGACGCGCGACAGGCCGTCGCGCAGTTGCGCGATCTCTCCACCGTGGCCGCCGGGCACGTGCGCGACTTCACCGGAATGAACCCCTTGGAGCCCACCGGGCCCGCGGTGATCGTCGACCGGCCGGGGTGGATCCGGGCCAACGTCGACGGCTTCCGCGCCGTGATCGAACCCGTACTCGACCAGATGGGCACCGACCGCCTCGGCAGCGGGGCGGCGGCGGCCCTCACCTCCGCGGTGGGCTCCCGGATCACCGGGGTGCAGCTCGGCGCGGTGCTCGCCTACCTGGCCGGGAGGGTCCTGGGCCAGTACGAGCTCTTCCTGCCGCCGGACCCCGACGGCACCCTGCCCACCGGGCGGCTGACCCTGGTCGCCCCCAACATCGTCAACACCGAGCGCGAGCTCGACGTCGACCCCCACGACTTCCGGCTGTGGGTCTGCCTCCACGAGGAGACCCACCGCATGCAGTTCACGGCCACGCCGTGGCTGCGCGGATACGTCCAGGAGCTGATGACCGAGCTGCTGCTGTCCACCGAGATGGACGCGGGCGACCTCATCACCCGGCTGCGCGCCGCGGGCGAGGCCGTGGCGGACGCCGTGCGCGGGGGCGAGGGCAACCTCATCACCGCCATCCAGACGCCCGAGCAGACCGAGATCATGGACCGCGTCACCGCCGTCATGAGCCTGGCCGAGGGCCACGGCGACTACGTCATGGACGCGGTCGGCCCGGGGGTCGTGCCCTCCGTGGAGCGCATCCGCGCCCGCTTCCAGAAGCGGCGGGAGACCTCCAACCCCCTCGACCGGCTGCTGCGCCAGCTGCTGGGCATGGACATGAAGATGCGCCAGTACGAGGAGGGGGCCGCCTTCGTCCGCGAAGTGGTGGCCCGGGTCGGCATGGCCGAGTTCAACAAGGTGTGGACCTCGCGCGAGACCCTTCCCACCCTGGCGGAGATCCGCGACCCCTCCGCCTGGGTGAACCGGGTGGTGCGCCCGGCCGCGATCACCGAATGAGCGGTCCGCCGCCCGCCGTGGCCGCCGTGCGCTCGGCGGTCCGGCGGGCCCTGGCGCCGCTGCCCGCCGACACCACCGTGCTGGTGGCGTGCAGCGGCGGCGCCGACTCCCTGGCGCTGGCCGGGGCGGCGGCCTTCGAGGCGCCGCGGCTGGGCCTGAGGGCGGGGGCGGTCACCGTCGACCACGGACTCCAGGAGGGGTCCGCCGAGCGCGCGGAGAAGGTCGCCGCTGTCCTGGCCGGGCTGGGCCTGGACCCGGTCTCGGTCCGCGCGGTCGAGGTGTCGGGGACCGGCGGGCCCGAGGGCGCGGCCCGCACCGCCCGCCGGGCCGCGCTGGCCGGGGCCGCCGCCGAGCACGCCCCCGCGGCGGTCCTGCTCGGCCACACCCTCGACGACCAGGCCGAGACGGTCCTGCTGGGCCTGGCCCGGGGCTCGGGGGCCCGCTCCCTCTCCGGGATGGCCCCGAGCAGCGGCGGGCTGCTGCGCCCGCTGCTGGACCTGGACCGCGCCACGGTGCGCGCGGCCTGCGCCGCGATGGGGCTCACCCCGTGGGAGGACCCCCACAACGCCGACCCCCGGTTCTCCCGGTCCCGGGTGCGCCACGACACCTTGCCCGCCCTGGAGCGGACCCTGGGCCCCGGCGTCGCCGCGGCCCTGGCCCGCACCGCCTCCCTGCTGCGCGCCGACGCCGACGCGCTGGACTCCCTGGCGCTGGAGCTGGGGTCGCGGGCGCGGGCTCCGGAGGGGCTGTCCGCGGAGGTGCTGGGCGCCGCGCCCGAGGCCCTGCGCTCACGGGCGCTGCGCCGGGCCGCGCTGGACGCGGGCTGCCCCGCGGGGGCCCTCACCTCCCGCCACGTGCGGGAGGTGGACCGGCTGGTCACCGCGTGGCGCGGCCAGGCCCACCTGGACCTCCCGGGCGGGGTCCGGGCCCGGCGTGTCGCCGGTCACGTGCGCTTCGAGCGGTGAGAGCCTGAAACACGTCGATCTCCCGGCGGGTCATCCGATGTCGGATATCGGGCCGGCCGGGTCCGGGCCCGGGACGACCGGTCGGCGCCCCCGGGCCGTTCGGCACGTTTATCCTGGTTGCCGCAAACGGGGAACCCAGCAGCGAGGACAGTGAGCGTGGACGCTAAGGACATGGGCAGGGACCTGGAGAAGGTCCTGGTCACCGAGGAAGAGATCAGGGCGCGCCTGGCCGAGCTGGGAGAACGCATCGACGCCGACTACGCGGGCAGGGACCTCCTGATCGTCGGCGTCCTCAAGGGCGCCGTCATGGTCATGGCGGACCTGGCCCGGGTGCTGCACACGCCCGTCTCGATGGACTGGATGGCGGTGTCCTCCTACGGGGCCGGGACCACCTCCTCCGGCGTGGTCCGCATCCTCAAGGACCTAGAGACCGACATCAAGGACCGCGACGTCCTGATCGTCGAGGACGTCATCGACTCGGGCCTGACCCTGTCGTGGCTGGTGGGCAACCTCAAGTCGCGCGGCCCCCGCTCGGTCGAGGTCTGCACCATGGTGCGCAAGCCGCTGGCGTTCGAGGTCGACCTCCCCGTCAAGTACATCGGCTTCGACCTGCCCAACGAGTTCATCATCGGCTACGGGCTGGACTACGCCGAGAAGTACCGCAACCTGCCGTTCATCGGCACCCTCGCCCCGCACGTCTACGAGCACTAGACCGGGGTCGGGGAACAAGCGGCGGGGGCGCGGTCGTTGCTCTCATGACGGCCCCCGCCCGGCACGCCGGAGCGGTGTGCCCGTTCGACGGGGCGAGGTGTACCGTCGATTCGATCCCGGCGTATTCGCGGGGAACGCACGTGTCCGATAAGAGGTCCTGCCTCGGAAAGTCCTCCGGTGCGGGCGGCCTGGTCAGGAGGGACGGACCCGACGGGGTTCCGCTCACATGAATCTGAAGCGCTTTTTCCGCGGCCCGTGGATATGGATACTGGCCGTTCTCGCCATGCTCCTCCTCGTTTTCAACGTGTTCGACCTGGGCGGGGAGCCGCAGCCCGAAGAGGCCGACATCTCGACGGTCCACCGGCTCATCGAGCAGAACCAGGTGGACAACGCCGAGATCATCGACCGTGACCAGCGCATCGTGCTGACCACGGTCGACGACGAGATCTTCGAGGCGTACTGGGTGGCCGGCCAGGGCCTGCAGCTCGCCGACATGCTCCAGGCCTCGCTGGACGAGGAGGGCACCGAGCTCCAGGGCTACGAGGTCTCCGTCGCGACGACCCCGCTGTGGACCACGGCGCTCTTCAGCTTCCTGCCGATCCTGCTCATCATCGCCATCTTCTGGTTCGTCTTCAGCCAGATGCAGGGCGGCGGCTCCCGCGTGATGAACTTCGGCAAGTCCAAGGCCAAGCTCATCACCAAGGACACGCCCAAGAACACCTTCTCCGACGTCGCCGGCGCGGACGAGGCCATCGAGGAGCTCCAGGAGATCAAGGAGTTCCTCCAGAACCCGGCCAAGTTCCAGGCGATGGGCGCCAAGATCCCCAAGGGCGTGCTGCTGTTCGGCCCGCCCGGAACCGGCAAGACCCTGCTCGCCCGCGCCGTCGCCGGCGAGGCCGGGGTGCCGTTCTACTCCATCTCCGGCTCGGACTTCGTCGAGATGTTCGTCGGTGTGGGCGCCTCGCGCGTGCGCGACCTGTTCGAGCAGGCCAAGGCCAACGCCCCCGCGATCATCTTCATCGACGAGATCGACGCCGTCGGCCGCCACCGTGGCGCCGGCATGGGCGGCGGCCACGACGAGCGCGAGCAGACGCTCAACCAGATGCTGGTCGAGATGGACGGCTTCGACGTCAAGGGCGGGGTCATCCTCATCGCGGCCACCAACCGGCCCGACATCCTCGACCCGGCGCTGCTGCGCCCGGGCCGCTTCGACCGGCAGATCGTCGTGGACCGCCCCGACATGGACGGCCGCCGCGACATCCTCAAGGTCCACGCCAAGGGCAAGCCGATGGCCGAGGACGTCGACTTCGACACCATCGCCCGCCAGACCGCCGGGATGACCGGCGCGGACCTGGCCAACGTCATCAACGAGGGCGCCCTGCTGTCGGCGCGCGCGGGCCGCGAGACCATCACCCACGCGGTGCTGGAGGAGGCCATCGAGCGCGTCATGGCCGGACCCGAGCGCAAGAGCCGGGTGATGTCCGAGCACGAGAAGAAGATCATCGCCTACCACGAGGGCGGCCACGCCCTGGTGGGCCACGCGCAGCCCCACGCCGACCCGGTGCACAAGATCACGATCCTGCCCCGCGGGCGCGCCCTCGGCTACACCATGTCCGTGCCGACGGAGGACAAGTTCCTCACCTCGCGCTCGCAGATGATGGACCGGCTCGCCATGATGCTGGGCGGACGCGCCGCCGAGGAGCTGGTGTTCCACGAGCCCACCACCGGCGCGGGCGACGACATCGACAAGGCCACCAGCCTGGCCCGCAACATGGTCACCGAGTACGGCATGAGCGAGCGCCTGGGCGCCCGCAAGTTCGGCTCCGGGAGCAACGAGCCCTTCCTGGGCCGGGAGATGTCGCACGCGCGCGAGTACTCCGAGGAGATCGCCTCGATCATCGACGAGGAGGTCCGCCGGCTCATCGAGTCCGCGCACGACGAGGCCTACGAGGTCCTGGTCGAGCACCGCGACGTCCTGGACACCCTGGTGGTGGCCCTGCTGGAGAAGGAGACGCTCACCCGCGAGCAGGTGCTGGAGATCTTCGCCCCGGTCGGCAAGCGGCCCATCCGCGGCTCCTACACCGGCTACGGCAAGCGCCAGCCCTCCGACCTGCCCCCCGTGCGGTCCAAGAAGGAGCTGGCCATGCTCAACGGCTCCGAGACCAACGGCTCCGAGGCCGGCGGCTCCGAGACCAACGGCGCCGAGCCGGGGTCCCCCCTGCACGGCACCGGGTTCACCGGCCAGGGCACCGGCAACGGCGCCTCCGCGCCCACCGAGGGGGACCAGACGTGACCGGGGCGCAGGCCCCCGGCGGACGGGTGGACCGGGAGCGGATCGAGAGCGCCGTCCGCGAGATCCTCATCGCCATCGGCGAGGACCCCGACCGCGACGGCCTGGTCGAGACGCCCGAGCGGGTCGCCCGCGCCTACGAGGAGCAGTTCGCCGGCCTGGGGCAGAAGCCCGGCGACGTGCTCACCACGGTGTTCGAGGCCGGCCACCAGGAGCTGGTGCTGGTCAAGGACATCGAGCTGTACTCCACCTGCGAGCACCACCTGGTGCCGTTCTACGGGGTGGCGCACGTCGGGTACATCCCCGGCTCCGACGGCCGCATCACCGGCCTGAGCAAGCTCGCCCGCCTGGTCGACATCTACGCGCGCCGGCCCCAGGTGCAGGAGCGGCTCACCGGCCAGGTGGCCGACGCCGTCATGGAGCACCTCAACCCGCGCGGCGTGATCGTGGTCGTGGAGGCCGAGCACCTGTGCATGACCATGCGCGGGGTGCGCAAGCCCGGTGCCCAGACCGTCACCTCCGCGGTGCGCGGGATCTTCCGCGGCAGCGACCGCACCCGGGCGGAGGCCATGAGCCTCATCCTGGACCGCCGCTGACCGCGCGCGGCGCGGCGGCGGGAACTTCCCGGGAGGGGCCGGGGGCGTGAGCCCCCGGCCCCTCCCGTTACGAATAGGGTGACCCTCATGGGGCCGAAATACACACTTCCGGGCCTGCCCGACCGCGGGCGGTGCCTGGTGATGGGGGTCGTGAACGTCACCCCCGATTCCTTCTCCGACGGCGGATCCTGGTTCGACCCCGAGAGGGCGGTCGAGCACGGGCTTCGGCTGGTCGACGAGGGCGCCGACATCATCGACGTCGGCGGCGAGTCGACCCGTCCGGGGGCCCAGCGCGTCACCGCCGAGGAGGAGCTGCGCCGGGTCGAACCGGTGGTCAGGGCCCTGGCCGCACGCGGTGCGGCCGTCAGCGTGGACACCATGCGGGCCGAGGTCGCCGAACGCGCCGTGGCGGCGGGGGCCGTCCTGGTCAACGACGTCAGCGGCGGACTGGCCGATCCGGCCATGGCGCGACTCGTGGCCGCTTCCGGTGTCGCCTACGTGTTGATGCACTGGCGTGGGCATAGTCATGACATGCAGAGCCGTGCCGTGTACACGGATGTCGTCCAGGAGGTCGTAGATGAGCTCCGAGACCGTATGGAGGCCATGATCAGTGCAGGCGTCGACCCGGGGCAGATCGTCCTCGACCCGGGACTCGGATTCTCCAAACGACCCGAGCAGGCCCACAACTGGGCGCTCCTGAGGCACCTGGACCGCTTCCACGAACTGGGCCGTCCCGTCCTGGTGGCGGGATCCCGCAAGCGCTTCCTGAGCAGGCTGCTCAGCGAGCCCAAGGGGGAGGACCGCGCCTTCCTCGAATGCGACGCCGCCACCTCCGCCCTGACCACGCTGTCGGCCGACCGCGGCGCCTGGGCGGTGCGGGTCCACGACGTGCGCGCCAGCGCGGACGCGGTCCGGGTGGCCGCGGCCTGGGCCGACGGCGGGGCGTCCCTCGACGAGGGGCGCTTCGAGGACGACGGCCGGGGACGGGGCCGCCGGTGAGATCACGCCAGGAGGTCATGGAGCGCGTGGCCGAGGCCAACGCGCAGTTCTACAGCGCCATCGAGAACGGCGACATCGACCTGATGCGCAGCGTCTGGGCGGAGGAGCACGAGGCCCCCGACCTGGTGTGCGTCAACCCGGGGTGGCCGCTGCTGCGCGGGCGCACCGAGATCATGCGGGCCTGGTCGCTGATCATGGCCAACGTCACCTACATCCAGTACGTCCTCACCGAGACCCACATCGGGGTGGGCGGCGACATCGCGATGGTGACGTGCGAGGAGAACGTGCTCACCGCCGAGGACGGCAACCCCGGGTTCATCGCGGGGGGCCAGGTCGTCACGACCAACCTGTTCGTCGACACGGCCCAGGGGTGGCGGCTGTGGTCGCACCACGCCTCGCCGGTGCTCATGGGCGAGGACGACGAAGAGGAGGAGGACGGGGAGTGACCTCCGACCGCATCGCCCTGCGCGGCCTGCGCGCCCGCGGCCACCACGGCGTGTTCGACTTCGAGCGCCGGGAGGGCCAGGACTTCGTGGTGGACGCCGTCCTGCACCTGGACCTGGCGCCCGCCGCGGCCTCCGACGACGTGGCCGACACCGTCCACTACGGGCTGCTCGCCGACCGGCTGGTCGCGATCGTCACCGGGGAGCCGGTGGACCTGATCGAGACCCTCGCCGAGCGGCTGGCCGCGGAGTGCCTGACCGACGAGGCGGTGCGGGAGGTCGAGCTGACGGTGCACAAGCCGTCGGCGCCGATCCGGCACGAGTTCGCGGACGTGTCCGTGACGGTCGTGCGCGCCAACGCGTCCCCGTCCGGGAGCGGAGGGGCGCGGTGACCCGCGCGGTGCTGGCCCTGGGCTCCAACCTCGGAGACCGGTGGCGGGCCCTGCGGGGCGGCGTGGAGCACGTGCTGTCCGGGGCGGGCGCGCCCGCCCCGGCGGCGCTGTCCCCGGTGTACGAGACCGCCCCGGTGGGCGGCCCCGAACAGGGGGCCTACCTCAACGCGGTGGTGGTCGTCGACACCGGCGGCACGCCGCGGGAGCTGCTGGAGCGGGCGCGTGCCGCGGAGCGGGCCTTCGACCGGGTGCGCGAGGTCCGGTGGGGCCCGCGCACCCTGGACGTGGACGTCGTCGCGTTCGGCGACGTGCGCTCCGACGACCCGGTGCTCACCCTGCCGCACCCGCGCGCCCACCTGCGGGCGTTCGTGCTGCGCCCGTGGCTGGACGCCGACCCCGGGGCGGTGCTGCCGGGGCGCGGTCCGGTCGCGGACCTGCTGGCGGCGGTGGAGGCCGCGGACACCGCGGGGGACCAGCGGCTGTACCGGCGCGACGACCTGCGGCTGGACCCGTCCGGGGGTGTCCGGTGACCGACGAGGACGACGAGCGCCGGATGCACCCCACCGGGTGGCGGACGCCGGTGCTGCTCGGAGCGGTCGGGGTGCTGCTGGGCGCGCTGTTCGCGTCCGTGCTCCCCGGGCTGCCGCCGATGCCGTGGACGGCCGTTCCGACCCTGCTGCTGCTCGCCCTGGCCGAGGCGTTCACCGCGGGGCGGACCCGCCGCAGGATCCGCCGGGCGGCCGGCACCGAGCCGATCCCGCCGCTCAGCGCCGCCCGCCTGGTCGCCCTGGCCAAGGCGAGCGTGCTGGCCGCCGCGCTGTTCGGCGGCTTCTGCGCGGGGGTGGCGCTGACGGTGGCGGACAACCTGGGCCTGCCGGTCCACCGGGAGGTCTTCCTGACCGCGCTGGGCACCGCGCTGGCCGCGGCCGTGCTGGCGGCGGCCGCCCTGTACCTGGAGTACGCCTGCCGCGTCCCGGGCGACGGGGAACGCGACGACGACCGGCCCGGGGCGGCCTGAACGCCCCGGCCGGACCGCCTCCGGACGGGGAGCGGCGACGGATGGTTGACTGGGCCCGTGGACACCAGCGAACCGACACCTCCGAACCCGCCGCCCCCCGCGCCGGAGCGCCCGCTCGACGCGGCCTTCGCCGCGCCCGGGGGCTCCGAGTGGCGCCGGGTGTCCCCGGCCCTGGCCTGGTACCGCCGGATGGTCCTGGGGGCCCTGTGCCTGGGCTCGGGGCTGCTGGGGGCCCTGCTCCTGTTCCTGTGGGCGGACCGCGTCTGGGCGGCCGTCTGGGCCGCGGCGGCCCTGGCCGTGTTCGCCGCGGGCTGGTTCCCGGCCGGCCGCTTCCGGGACTCCTGGGGGTACACCGAGGGCCGGACGGAGCTGTACCTGACGTACGGCGTGCTGGTCCGCCAGCTGGTGGTCGTGCCCTACGGTCGCATGCAGGTGGTGGACACCACCGCCGACCTGCTCGAACAGGCGCTGGGAATCGCCACGGTGCGGGTCCGCACCGCCGCCAGCACCGCCGACACGCGCGTGGTCGGCCTGCCCCTGCTGGAGGCGGTGGCCCTGCGCGACCGGCTGGCCTCCCGCAGCGAGACGTTCTCCACGGGGTTGTAGATGCACGAACGCGACCGTCCCGACCCGCCGCCGGCCCCGCAGGGCCCGCCGCCCGCGCCCGTGCCGCCGCCCCCGGTCCGGCCGGACCCCGGCCGGCCCCCGGGCCCCGGGGTGCCGGTCCCGCAGGCGCCCGCGCCGCCGGCCCGTCCGGCGGCGCATCCCGGTCACCCCGGATACCCCGGACACCCGGCGGGGCCCCCGGTCCCGCCGGGGCCGCCGCACCGGATGCCCGGACCCGCCCACCCGCCCGGCCCGCAGGGGCCCGGGTACGGACCGCCCGTGATGCTGCCCCCGACGGTGTGGCAGCGCCAGCCGCCCGCGCCCCCCCGGCGCGTGGAGGAGGACGTCACCACCGGGGTCTACCGGGCGCACTGGCTGATGGTGCCCGTGCGGGTCCTGGGCGTGACCCTGGCGTTCGTGGCGCTGGCCGGCCCCATTCTCACGATCTTCGGCGTCGCCTGGATGGTGACGCTGACCGTCGCCGTCCTGTTCGGCGCGTTCGCGTACACGCTGCCCTCCTGGTGGTACGGCAGCTTCGGCCTGCGCGAGGACCACCTGGTGGTCCACAGCGGGCTGGTCATGCGCGGCTCCCGGGAGATCCCGCTGAGCCGGCTCCAGGCCGTCGACGTCGTGCGCCCGCTGCTGGGCCAGGTGTTCGGGCTGGCCGAGCTGCGCATCGAGCTGGCCGGCGGCGACAACAGCGCGGTCCGCCTGCGCTACCTGCGCCACGGGGTCGCCGAGCGGATGCGGGTCGCGGTCCTGGCGCACGCCGCCGGGCTGTCCGGCCGCTCCCCGGAGGCGCCCGAGTGGCCGTTCTACCGGCTGCCGTTCCTGCTCCTGCTGGGCTCGCTCACCTTCCGGGTGCCGGTGCTGCTGGCCTCCCTGGCGCTGGCGGCGATGATGACCGCCGGGGTGATGTTCCTCGAACCCGGGGTGCTGGGCGCGGCGGTGCCGCTCGCGCTGGGGCTCATCCGGTCGTTCCTGGGGCCGCTGGCCCGCTACACCGACTACTACGCCTCGGTCTCCTCCGACGGGCTGAGGCTGCGCTACGGGATGTTCCAGCGGCGCATGCAGACGGTCCCGCCGGGCCGGGTCCAGGCGGTGCGCGTGGTGGAGCCGCTGCTGTGGCGGGCGCTGGGCGTGGCCCGGGTGGAGGCGACGGTGGCGGGGTACGCCGGGGCCCGCCAGGCCGACTCGGCGACGCTGCTGCCGGTGGCGCCCCGGCGCCGGGCCTACGCGCTGGTCGACGAGCTCTTCCCGGAGAGTGAGGTGGCGTACGTGCCGCTGGTCCCGGGCCGGGAGGGCTCGCGGTCGCTGGTGGGCGTCGACGAGCACCTGTTTGTCACCGTCTCCGGCCTCTTCCTGCGGGTGACGGAGGTCGTCCCGATGGAGCGCGTCCAGGCCCTGCGGCTCACCGCGGGCCCCCTGTCCCGGTTCACCGGCCGGGCGGCGGTCGGCGTGGGCGTCCCGCCGGGGCCGGTCCGGGCGCGGGCCCGGGGCCGGGAGGCCGCCGAGGCCCGCCGGATGCTGGACGCGATGGTCGACCTGGGACGACGGGCTCGGGTCCCGTCCGCGGGGCCCGAGCGGTGGGCCACACGGGCCACGATGACGCGCGCGGAGGACACCTCCGACAGCTGATGTGGCGTGCCTCACATTGGCGGTACAAATTGCTTCCACTAATGGCTCTCATGTCCGACATGGGTGCTCACGATGGGTGATTCTTCCAGGTCAAGACCAAGGAAAACTCGCGTGTTCTGGCCTCTGATGGCCGCCGAGTATGGCTAAATGGTGACTGAACACGTTGAGTGTTCTTGGTTGTACACATGGTCAACGTTATCGACCGATCGGCGCCCCCGCCGTTCGGTCCGACGGGAGAAAACACATGCTGAAGAAGGCTTTCGCCGCCAGTGCCATCGTCGCCGCCGCCGCGGGCGTCCTGTTCACCGGCGCTCCGGCCATGGCCAACAGCAACGTCTTCACCTCTGGCAACGGCAGCATCCTCGGCGGCAACCAGCTGGTCGCCGACCTGGACGTGCCGATCAACGTCTGCGGCAACGCGATCGCGATCCTCGGTGTGGCGGGTGCCAACTGCGTGGACTCCGGCGCCACCGTCAAGAACTAGTGGTCAACGCCTTCCGGTCCTGAGAGCCGGGAAGGACGGGTCGGAGACGTCCGGCCGGGTCCTTCCCGACAGGGCCGGGCCGACTGCTCCAGCGCCGCTCCGTGACGACGGGGCGGCGTTTTCGTGTGCCCGGGGCCGCGCACTCCGCCGCGGACCCGCGCACGAATCCTCTCCCCGGATAGGCCTCCGACCGCAATGCGCATTGGAGTCGTGCTGAATCGGCTCCGATGGTGACGCTTCGTGCTTCTTCGGTCCGCTACTTGGCCGTCCTTTGTCCTGAAAAGCCATCACTCAAAGTGACGCGTCGCAAATCCATCGTGATAATCCCAGTTCAGTGGGGTCGAAATCGCGGAGTGCGCGGGTAACTTCAGCATCGGTGCCGGACACGGCGCCACTGAAGGAACGAGCCCGGGCGGTCCCCCGACCCGGACACGACAAGGAGAACGCGTAGTGCTGAAGAAGACGCTCGCCACCGCCGCACTGGTCCTCGCCTCCGCCGGGATCCTCTTCTCCGCGGCACCGGCGGCGGCGTACGGCGGTGCCTGGACCTCCGGCCACGGCTCGAACGTCAGCGGCAACATCGCCTACATCAACGGCATCGAGAACGAGAACGAGGGCTGCGGCAACTCCAACGCCGTCCTGGGCCAGTCGCTCGCCTCCTGCTACAACTCGGGCGTCATCATCCAGAACTGACCCGGCCGCCCCGCGCGCGGGGGCACACGGGAAGCAGGACCGGGGGCGGGCCCGACGGGGTCCGCCCCCTCGTGCGCGCGCACCCCGCGCCCGGACCAGGGGCGGGGCGCCGGGCGGGGCGGCGGGGAGGGCTATCGTGTGCTCAGGCGTCACGGCCGGGGAGGGCCGGACGCACGCGCGACGATGGGGGCACAGGCATGGAGACCACGCAGGGGCGTCCCGCCCGGCTGCGGATCGGCGTCATCGGTCCCGGCCGTGTCGGCTCGGTCCTGGGCCGGGCCCTGGGCCTGGCCGGACACAGGGTCGTCGCCGCCGCGGCCGTCTCCGAGGCCTCCAAGGCCCGCGTCGCCGACCGGCTGCCCACCGCGCGCCTGATGGAGCCCGCCCGCGTGGTCGAGGCCTCCGACCTCGTCCTGCTCACCGTCCCCGACGACGCCCTGGCCGAACTCGCCGAGGGGCTGGCGGCCACCGGCGCCGACCTGCGCGGCACGCTCCTCGCCCACGCCAGCGGCGCCCACGGGTACGGCGTGCTGGCCCCCGCCACCGCCGCCGGCGCGCTGCCGCTGGCCCTGCACCCGGCCATGACCTTCACCGGCCGCGACGAGGACGTCGCCCGGCTGGCCGACTGCGCCTTCGGGGTCACCGCACCCGATCCGCTGCGCCCCATCGCCGAGGCCCTGGTGGTCGAGATGGGCGCCGAGCCCGTCTGGATCGCCGAGGACCGCCGCACGCTGTACCACGCGGCCCTGGCCGGGGGCGCCAACCACCTCGTCACCCTCGTCGCCGACAGCGCCGCGCTGCTGTCCGCCGCCGGGGTCCCCGAACCCGGCAGGATGCTCGCCCCCCTGCTCAGCGCCTCCCTGGACAACGCCCTGCGCCTGGGCATCCACGGCCTCAGCGGCCCGGTCCTGCGCGGCGACGCCGGGACCGTCGCCGGACACATCGGGCAGCTGCGCGCCCACGCGCCCGAGAGCGTCGCCGCCTACGTCGAACTGGCCAGGCTCACCGCGGACCTGGCCATCAACGCCGGCATGCTCAAGCCCGAGGACGCCGAACCGCTCCTCGACGTCCTGCGCCGCTGACCGTCCGACCACCGCCGCGGCCCCGGACCACCGCCGGTGCGCCGCGGCCGTCCCAGGGGAGCCCTCCATGACCTCATCCGCCGACCGCTCCGCCCCGCTCGTGGCGCGCACGCCCGGCGAGCTGCGCCGCGCCCTCGCCGACGCCGGGACCACCGCCCTGGTCCCCACCATGGGCGCCCTGCACGAAGGCCACCTGAGCCTCATGCGGATCGCCCGCGAGCGGGCCCGCACCGTCGTCGTGAGCATCTTCGTCAACCCCCTCCAGTTCGGCCCGGACGAGGACTTCGACCGCTACCCGCGCGACCTGGAGGGCGACACCGCCCTGTGCGCGCGGGAGGGCGTGGACGTCGTCTTCGCCCCCGCGACCGGGACGATGTACCCGGCCGGCCGCCCCGCCGTCACCGTCGAGGCGGGGGAGATGGGCTCCCGGCTGGAGGGCGCCTCGCGGCCCGGCCACTTCACCGGCGTGCTCACCGTGGTCGCCAAGCTCTTCCACCTGGTGCGGCCCGACCTCGCGGTCTTCGGGGAGAAGGACGCCCAGCAGATCGCGCTGGTCCGCCGCATGGTCGCCGACCTCGACCTCCCGGTGGAGATCGTCGGCGCGCCCATCCTGCGCGACCCCGACGGGCTGGCCTCCTCCAGCCGCAACGTCTACCTCTCCGCCGACGAGCGCGCCTCGGCGCTGGCCCTGTCCCGCTCGCTGGAGGCGGCCCGCGGGGCCGCGGGCGCCGGGGCCGCCGCCGTCCGCGCCGCGGCGGCGGCCGTGCTGGCGGAGGCCGCCGCGGCGCGGCCCCCCGTCCGCCTCGACTACCTGGCCCTGGTCGACCCGGCCACCTTCACCGAGGCCGCCGACGGCCACCGCGGCGACGCCGTGCTCGCCCTGGCCGCCCGGGTCGGCTCCACCCGGCTGATCGACAACGCCTCCCTCACCCTGTGAACCACCCGACGCCGCCCCCGGCACCGAGACACTGCGCACCCCGCGGAAGAAGATCCCCATGAGCACACCCCACCCGACCAGGCTCGACGCTCCCGCACCCGGCTGGACCGTCACCGCGGACCTCGTCATCGTCGGCTCCGGTATCGCCGGCCTGAGCACCGCTCTGGGCCATCTGCGCCACGCCGGGTCCGGGCGGGTCGTGCTCGTCACCAAGGACCGGATCTCGACCGGCTCCACCGCCTACGCCCAGGGCGGCATCGCCGCGGCGGTCGCCCCCGGGGACGACCCGGTCGCCCACATGGTCGACACCCACCTGGCCGGAGCCGGGATGTCCGACCCCCACGCCGTCCACGTCCTGGCCACCGAGGGTCCCGGCGCGCTGCGCCGCCTCATCGCCCTGGGCGCCGAGTTCGACCGCGACGCCGACGGCGGGCTCTCCCTCACCCGGGAGGGCGGCCACCGCGCCGACCGGATCGCCCACGCCGGGGGCGACGCCACCGGGGCGGAGATCCAGCGGGCGCTGGTCGCCGCGGTGCTGGCCGAGGAGCGCATCGAGATCATCGAGCACGCGGTGGCGCTGGACGCCCTGCGCGACCCCGCCACCGGCGCGGTCGGCGGCATCTCGCTGCACGTGATGGGGGAGGGCAGCCGCGACGGCGTCGGCGCCGTCCTGGCCCCGGCCGTGGTCCTGGCCACCGGCGGGCTCGGCCAGGTCTTCGCCGCCACCACCAACCCGCCGGTCTCCACCGGCGACGGGCTCGCCCTGGCCGCACGTGCCGGGGCCCGCCTGCGCGACCTGGAGTTCATCCAGTTCCACCCCACGGTGCTCTGGCTGGGCCCGCAGGCCCGCGGACGCCAGCCGCTGGTGTCGGAGGCCCTGCGCGGCGAGGGCGCCTACCTGGTGGACGCCGCGGGGAGGCGGATCATGGAGGGCGTCCACGAGCTCGCCGACCTGGCGCCCCGAGACGTGGTCGCCCGCACGATCGCCCGGACCATGGCCGAGCAGGGCGTCGACCACGTGTACCTGGAGGCGCGCCACTTCGGGGCGGCCGTCTGGGAGAGGCGCTTCCCGACCATCCTCGCCTCCTGCCGCGAGCACGGCATCGACCCGCTGAACGAGCCCGTCCCCGTCGCCCCCGCCGCCCACTACGCCTCCGGCGGAGTGGAGGTGGACATCGACGGCCGCACCGGCGTCCCGGGCCTGTGGGCGGTCGGCGAGGTCGCCCGCACCGGCGTCCACGGCGCCAACAGGCTCGCCTCCAACTCCCTGCTCGAAGGCCTGGTCTTCGCCGAGCGCATCGCCGCCCGGACCGCCGCCGAGCGGGGCCCGGTGCCGGCCGCCGGCGAGCCCGCCCCGCACGTGACGGCCCTGCCCGACCCGGCCGTCGTCCCCCGGCTGCGCGCCCTGATGTCGCGCCACGCCGGGGTGCTGCGCACCGGCGAGGGCCTGGCCGCACTGGTCGCCGGGCTGGAGGACCTCACCGGGTCCACCGGACCGGTCACCCCCGACACGGCCTCCTGGGAGGCCGCCGACCTGCTCACGGTGGCCCGCCTCGTGGCCGCCGCCGCAGCCCACCGCACCGAGAGCCGCGGCGCGCACCAGCGCGCCGACCGCACCGGGCCCCTCCCGCACTGGCGGGTCCGCCCGGTGATCGTCCGACTGGAAGGGGACACCCCCGTGGCCACCGACGAACCCTGGACCCCCTCGCTGCCGCCCGGACTCGCCGCGGAGCTGGACTCCCTCGCGTTCCCGACGGCCGGGGACGGACCCCGGCCCGACGCCCGCGCCGAGTTCACCCTCCCCTGGACCGCCCCCCACGGCGCCCACGTGGACCTGGTCCGCCGGGCCCTGTCCGAGGACCTCACCGGCGGGGCCGGGATCGACGTCACCACCGTCGCCACGATCCCCGCCGACCAGGTCCGCACCGCCCACGCGGTGGCCCGCGCCGACGGCGTCGTCAGCGGCCTGCCCCTGGCCGAGCTGGCGTTCTGGCTGGTGGCCGACGGCGCCCTGGAGGTCACCCGGTCGGCCGCCGACGGCGACGCCGTCAAGCGCGGCGACGTCCTCATGTCGGTCACCGCCCGCACCCGCGACCTGCTCACCGCCGAGCGCACCGCGCTCAACCTCCTCACCCACCTGTCCGGGATCGCCACCGCCACCCGCGCCTGGGTGGACGCCGCCGCCGGGACCGGGGCGCGCATCCGCGACAGCCGCAAGACCCACGCCGGCCTGCGGGCGCTGGAGAAGTACGCCGTGCGCTGCGGAGGCGGGGCCAACCACCGCTACGGCCTCGGCGACGCCGGGCTCATCAAGGACAACCACGTGGTCGCCGCGGGCGGCGTGGGCGCCGCCGTGCGCGCGGTCCGCGAGCGCTTCCCCGGGGTCCCCCTGGAGGTCGAGGTCGACCGGATCGACCAGATCGAGGAGGCCCTGGCGGCGGGCGCCGAGGAGATCCTGCTCGACAACTTCACCGTCCCGGAGCTGGAGGAGGCCGTCGCCCTGGTCGCCGGGCGGGCCCGCCTGGAGTCCTCGGGCGGCCTCACCCTGGACGTCGCCGCCGCCGTCGCCGCGACCGGGGTGGACTACCTCGCCGTCGGCGCCCTCACCCATTCCAGCCCCGCCCTGGACATCGCGCTCGATCTCCTGTGACCGCATTCACCGGCGGGCTATCCGTGAAGACCGGGATTGGGGGAGGATTCCCTTAAAAGACACTTCGACCAGGATGAGGGTCCATGCTGCTGGCGATCGACGTCGGTAACTCCGAGACGGTCTTCGGTCTCTTCGAGGGCGAGACCCTGCTCGAACACTGGAGAGTGGGGACCGACACCCGGCGCACCGCCGACGAGTGGTCGGTGGTGCTGCGCGGGCTCCTGGAGGGGGGCGCGCACGGCGGTGCGGACGACATCGACGGCCTGGCGCTGTGCTGCTCGGTGCCCTCGGTCCAGCACGAGATGCGCGACATGTTCCGCCGCCACTTCGACGGGGTCGCCGCGGTCATCGTCGAACCGGGCGTCAAGACGGGCGTGCCGATCCGGATGGACAACCCCAAGGAGGTCGGCAGCGACCGCATCATCAACGCGCTGGCCGCCGACCACCTGTACGGCGGCCCGGCGGTGGTGGTGGACTTCGGCACCGCCACGACGTTCGACGCGGTGAGCACCAAGGGCGAGTACGTGGGGGGCGCGATCGCCCCCGGCATCGACATCTCGGTGGACGCCCTGTCCCGGCGCGGCGCCCAGCTGCACATGGTGGAGATCGTCAAGCCGCGGGCGGCGATCGCCAAGAACACCACCGAGGCGCTGCGCTCGGGGATCGTGTTCGGGTTCGCGGGGCAGGTGGACGGGATCGTCGACCGGATGGTCGCCGAACTCACCGACAACCCCGACGACGTCACGGTGGTCGCCACCGGGGGGCTGGCCACCACGGTGGTGGGGGAGTGCGAGACCGTCGACGTCCACGAGCCGTGGCTGACCCTCATCGGGCTGCGCCTGGTGTTCGCGCGCAACACGTGACCGCCCGGGCCCGCCGCCGGAGCGGCCGGCGGGCCCGGCGGGGTCAGGACCCGGGGGTTCCGGACGCGTCGGGGGCCGCCGCGGACCGGTCCAGATCGGGTTCGATGTAGATCATCCGGGCGATCGGCACGGCTTCGCGGATGCGCGCCTCGGCCTGGTCGATCGCCCGCGTCACCCGGCTCGCGTCGTCCTGCGCGTCCACCGCGACCTTGGCCGCCACCAGCAGTTCCTCCGGGCCGATGTGCTGCGTCTTCATGTGGATGAGGCGGTCGATGTCCTCGACGGACACGATCGCCCGCTCGATCTCGCGCACGTGCTCGTCCGTGGCGGACTCGCCGATGAGCAGGCTCTTCATCTCGACGGCCAGCACGACGGCGATCGCCACCAGCAGCAGGCCGATGGCCGCGGTCCCCAGGCCGTCCCAGACGCCGTTGCCCGTGACCAGGGTGAGGCTCACGCCGGCCAGCGCGAAGACCAGGCCCAGGAGGGCGCCGGCGTCTTCCAGGAGGATGACCGGCAGCTCGGGCGACTTGGCGCGGCGCACGAACTGCACCCAGGTCGCCTTGCCGCGCACCGCGTTCGACTCCTTGACCGCGGTGTGCATCGCGAAGGACTCCAGCGCGACCGCCACCAGCAGGACCACGATGGGCACCCACCGCCACGCGGTGATCGGCTCGGGGTGGGAGATCTTGTGCCAGCCCTCGTAGAGCGCGAACAGGCCGCCCACGCTGAACAGGACGATCGCCACGATGAAGGAGTAGATGTAGCGCTCGCGCCCGTAGCCGAACGGGTGCTCCTTCGTCGCGGCCCTCCGGGCCCTCGTGCCGCCCAGGAGCAGCAGCCCCTGGTTGCTGGAGTCGGCGACCGAGTGGATGGACTCGGCGAGCATCGCCGATGACCCGGTCAGGAGATAGGCGCCGAACTTCGTCGCGGCGATTCCCAGATTCGCGCACAGGGCCGTGACGACGGCCTTCGTGCTTCCTTCAACGCTCACCGATGTGTTCCGTCTCTCGAAGATGCACTGCTGAGGGGTGTCGCGGAACTGCCGGGGCAGTGGCAGGGCAGTGCGATCGTAGTGAGCCCGCGGCGCGATTTCACCCTTGTGGCCGGTTGCGGCGGGCCGCCGGGGCGGCCGAGCCCGCCGTGTCGCGCCGGTAGGATCGCGTGTGTGAACCACACGCACGACGACACCTACGACGACCTGCCCGAACAGATGAGAGTTCGGCGCCAGAAACTGGACCGCCTGCGCGAGGAGGGGACCGACCCCTTCCCCGTCGTCTTCGAGCGCTCCACGTCGATCGGCGCCGTGCGTGAGAAACACACCGACCTGCCGCCGGACACCGCCACCGGGGTCGGGGTCTCCATCGCCGGCCGCGTGATGCTGTACCGCACCGGCGGGAAGCTGTGCTTCGCCACCCTGCGCGACGAGACCGGCGACATCCAGGTCATGCTGTCGCTGGACAAGGTCGGCCAGGAGCGCCTGGATGCCTGGAAGGCCGACGTCGACCTGGGCGACCACGTGGGCGTGGAGGGCGAGGTCATCACCTCCCGCCGCGGCGAGCTGTCGGTCATGGTGACCTCCTGGACGCTCACGGCCAAGTGCCTGCGCCCGCTCCCGGAGAAGCACAAGGGCCTCACCGACCCCGAGGCCCGGGTCCGCCAGCGCTACGTCGACCTCATCGTCAACCCCGAGTCCCGTGAGATGGTGCGCCGCCGGTCGGCCGCCATCCGCGCGATCCGCGACGGCCTGACCGCGCGCGACTACATCGAGGTCGAGACCCCGATGCTGATGCGCGTGCACGGCGGAGCCACGGCGCGGCCGTTCACCACGCACATCAACGCCTACGACATGGACCTGTACCTGCGGATCGCCCCGGAGCTGTCGCTGAAGCGGCTGGTCGTGGGCGGACTGGAGAAGGTCTTCGAGATCAACCGGAACTTCCGCAACGAGGGCGCGGACTCCACGCACAACCCCGAGTTCACGATGCTGGAGTTCTACCAGGCGTACGCCGACTACAACGTCATGGCGGACATCACCCGGGAGCTCGTCCAGGAGGCGGCGCGCGCCGCGTTCGGCACCACGGTGGTCGAGCGCGACGGCGTGGAGTACGACCTGGGCGGGGAGTGGCCGCAGGTCACCCTGTACGGCGCGGTGTCCGAGGCGCTCGGCGCGCAGGTCGACCCGCGCACGCCGGTCGGGGAGGTCCGCCGGCTGGCCTCGGCCGCGGGCGTGGAGTACGACCCGGCCTGGGGCCAGGGCAAGCTGGTCGAGCACGTCTTCGAGGAGCTGGTGGAGCACACGCTCGTCCAGCCCACGTTCGTGCGCGACTTCCCGCTGGAGACCAGCCCGCTCACCCGCCAGCACCGCGAGGACCCGCTGCTCACCGAGAAGTGGGACCTCATCGGCTTCGGCATGGAGATGGGGACGGGCTACTCGGAGCTGGTCGACCCGGTCGAGCAGCGCCGCCGCCTCTCCGAGCAGTCGCTGATGGCCGCAGACGGGGACCCCGAGGCGATGCAGCTCGACGAGGACTTCCTGCGCGCCCTGGAGTACGGCATGCCGCCGACCGGCGGCGTGGGCGTGGGCGTCGACCGCCTGCTGATGGCGTTCACCGGAAAGAACATTCGGGAAACCGTTCTTTTCCCGATCGTGAAGCCGGAGGGGAACGACGCCTGACTTTCATGGCGCCCCATTGATCGCGGCCTTATCCCGATGACCGGGATGTCCGAAAGCGGGGGTGGTGACGCCGGGCCCGGTGCCCGGCGGTACCGCCCCCGTCGGCGTTCCCGGCCCAGGTCGCACCCGCGGCGGGGAGGGGACCGGCCCCGGGGACCGCCGCCGCGGCCCGGGGACGGCGCCGCGGCGGCGAAGTTTTTCCCGTGGAGGGAGACTTCTTGAGCTCCTTCGTGGACGAAGATTGTTTTCGCAGGTCAGTGCCGAAAAAGAAGTGTCCGTTCCGTGACGTTGCGACGGTAGGTTTCGGACTCGTCACCCATGGTGATTTATCTGGCCTTGACGGTATCTACTCATCCGCCTAGCGTGCTGAGAGCGGGCAGAGCCCCGCGAGTTCGCCGAAGTGGATCGAGTAACGCGGCGTGCGCCAGGAGCACCGGGACCCCCGGCCCCTCGCGCACGCGCAGCACCCACCGGTGCGGTCTGTCCGTCCCAGGCCGCAACGCATCAGGGGTCGTGTGACCCGTGTCCGGACAACTCCCCCGTTCCTGTGCCAGAGGAACGCTGTGAGGCGTCCGCACGACGGGGCCGTGCGTCGGAACCCCGCCCGACGCACTCGCATCTCACCAGGTGACGAGTTGATGTTCCGCACTCACATGATGAGGGAGGACGGAGTGGAACAGGCCACACTCGTACGACGCACCGTTGAGGACCAGGGCGTGCCGCAGGCCCGGGAGCACCGTGAGAACGTGGTGCCCCTGCAGAGCCGCCCGCGCGAAGCCGCCGTCGGTCCGTACGCGCCGGTCGAACTGAGTCACGAAGAGATCGAGCTCCTCGCCGAGATCGCGACCGGTGTCACCACCGAGGTCGCGGCCCGGCACCTGGAGCTGAGCGCCCGCACCCTGCGCCGGCGCATCCGCAACATCTGCGATGTGCTCGGGGTCAACACCCCGATCGAGGCGGTCGTCTGGGCCGCCCGGCGCCAGCTGATCTGACGCTTCGAACGCACCCCTTCTCCCCGGCCCGGCCGGGGACCGACCACGGGCATGCCGGCCCGGCGCCCAGGGGCACCCGCGTTCACCGGTCGAGAGCGAGCCGGTGGAATCCGCGGGGCCCCGGGGGCATAGTCTGGACCGGTTATGCCCGTTCGTCATGTACAGGTGCGGCGCGCCCGCACCGGCGATGTCGCGCACATCCGCCGACTCGTCGACACCTACACCGCTGACCGGCGCGTGCTCTCCAAGAGCACGGTCAACCTCTACGAGGACGTCCAGGAGTTCTGGGTCGCCGAGGCCGAGACCGTTGTCGGCGCGGACCCGGGGGACCCCGGCCCCGACGGCGGCCCCGCAGGCGGGGGCGTGGAACGGCGGCTGGTGGGCTGCGGTGCGCTGCACGTCCTGTGGGAGGACCTGGCCGAGGTCCGCACCGTCGCGGTCGACCCCTCCCTGCGCGGTTTCGGTATCGGCCACCGGATCGTCGCCGCCCTCCTCGACACCGCCCGCGCCCTGGGCGTGCGCCGGGTCTTCTGCCTGACGTTCGAGACGGCGTTCTTCGCCCGCCACGGCTTCGCGCCGATCCAGGGCGCGCCGGTGTCGTCGCGCGTGTACGAGGAACTCCTGCGCTCCTATGACGAGGGTGTCGCCGAATTCCTCGATCTGGAGCGCGTCAAACCCAACACCCTCGGGAACACCCGGATGCTCGTACACCTCGGCCCCGGGGTCGAGAAGACCGGTGGCTAAAGGTTTTCACGCTCTCTTGGGACCGGGTTCCGGCAATGCCCACCGCAAAGTCCCC
This sequence comes from Nocardiopsis flavescens, assembly GCF_900141985.1. Classification (GTDB taxonomy): domain Bacteria; phylum Actinomycetota; class Actinomycetes; order Streptosporangiales; family Streptosporangiaceae; genus Nocardiopsis; species Nocardiopsis flavescens. Next base: position 233,223 of record NZ_FQZK01000012.1, read on the forward strand.
GGGTTGGTGAAGCCGGGGCCGTGACACGAAGCCGCGATTGGGCACACCGGGTGGTATGCAAGTGGAAGGGGGGAGGTAATGTGTACCTGCGACCGGAGCCGCCGCGGCCGTACCGAGTTCGACGGCGAGTTCGGCGGGGGCCGGAAGGTTCGCGATTTCGCCGGTTCCGCGACTCGGCCGGTCTCTTCGCCCGGCGCGCCGGTACACCGAAGCGCACCCGTATTGACGCTCTCCGGTTTGCCGTGCCGGGTCCCGGTACCGTCCTGGTCAAAGCAGGGGATACGGTGTCTATGATGTCCGGTATGCGTTTGCCCGTCCCGTCGGGCGCCATCCCCCCAGGAGTCACCCGACACTGAGTCGGGTATTTGCTGCAATAAGTAACAACCAGGAAGGGTGGACCGCTTCGATGGGTGACTTTTTGTCATCGGTGCTTCCCCCCGGACTGCTGGACGTATTGTCGGCGCTCATCCCTCCGGTGGTCGTCGCCTTCGTGTTCTGCTACTTCATCATCAAGGTGCTGCGCCGTGAGATGGCGCCTCGCCGGATGGACGGAAGCCTGGTCGGCAAGGGTGCTCAGGCGTCCTCCGGCCCCGCGGACGAGAACACTCGGGTGACCGGGGAGACCGGCGCGACGAACGGGACGGCGAATGTCCGGAGCGCGGAAGGCGAAGAATCCGGCGACCGTTGATACGGTCCTTGACCGATCACATCCCCGGACCGGCCGCCACAGGCCGGTTCCGGTGATGTTTCGCGTGCGGGCACGCGGCCCCATCGGCCCCCGGCCGATCCCCCCATGGCCGGGCGGCGGTGTCTCAGGGTGATTTCCGGCACGCCGCCAATTGTGTTCCTGCGGGCCGCGGGATAGCTTTATATTCAGGTGTGGAGACACCGCTCTTCTGAAAGGTTTGATTCCATGGCACAGAAGGTCCAGGTTTTCCTGGTCGACGACCTCGACGGTGGCGAGGCCGAGGAGACGGTCACGTTCGGTCTGGACGGCTCCGTGTACGAAATCGACCTCAGTGCGAGTAATGCCGCCAAGCTTCGTGAGGCACTTACTCCGTTCGTCGATGCAGCCCGCAAGGCTTCGCCGAAGGCGGGCCGCTCGGCCGGCCGCCGCGCCGCCAGCAGGAATGCTCCCAGCCGTGAGCGCAGCGCCGAGATTCGCGCCTGGGCGAAGGCCGCGGGCAAGCCCGTCAATGAGCGCGGCCGTATCCCCGCGGCCATCGTCGCCGAATACGAGGCGATCAAGGGCTAGTTCGCCCGTCCCCGGGTACGCCGAAATGTTGTCGGTTCTTCATCGAATTTCGACCGGCGGTACCGGGGAGGACCGAGGTTCCCGATCCCGAGTGGAACGGCCCGCGGGCGCGGCAGGCGGATCCCCGCCGCGACGGGGGCGGCGCGAGGGGGCCGGGGAACGCCGGTCCGGGGGCCAGCGCCCCGCCACGGGGGTCCGGCGCCCGACGGGCGAGGACGCGACACGGCCCGCCGCCCACGGGGGCGAGCCGGAGGACGGGGGGAGCGCGGGTCCGGAGATCACCCGCCGGACCGCTTCGGACCGATCGCGGTGCTTCTCGAGAGAGCACCGGACCGGGACCGGCGAGCATCGCTTTTCCGCAATTTCGCTTCCGGCTGAACAACACGGAGCCTGTTCGCTGAGAGCCGATTATCAGGGCCTGTACAAGCAACGACCCGGTCACTCCCGGCATCACGGGAGTGCCGGGTCGTTCGCCTTCGGCGTACAGGGAAATCTGACGCCGCAATCGGTAGTTGGATGTTGGGTGAACGCCCTATCGTCGGGGAAAGTCTCTGGCACGGACGGCTTCGGCCGGATCGTGGCGGAGACGTCCGTCCGCTCGGCAGCCGGTCGAACGGTTCGGACGGGTGCGACAGTGCTCCCCGGGGCGGTTATCCCTGTGGGGCCTATATGCGGAAGAGTCGGGTCGGTGGGAACCGACCCTGCCTGACCGCTCTGTAGAGGAGCGACGAGACATGTTCGAGAGGTTTACCGACCGCGCGAGGCGAGTGGTTGTTCTGGCCCAGGAAGAGGCCAGGATGCTCAACCACAACTACATCGGTACGGAGCACATCCTGCTCGGCCTCATCCACGAGGGTGAGGGCGTCGCCGCCAAGGCTCTGGAAAGTCTCGGTATCAGCCTCGAAGCGGTTCGGCAGCAGGTCGAGGAGATCATCGGTCAGGGCCAGCAGGCGCCGTCGGGGCACATCCCCTTCACGCCGCGGGCCAAGAAGGTCCTGGAGCTCTCCCTGCGGGAGGCGCTCCAGCTCGGCCACAACTACATCGGGACCGAGCACATCCTGCTCGGCCTCATCCGCGAGGGCGAGGGCGTCGCCGCCCAGGTCCTCGTGAAGCTCGGCGCCGACCTCAACCGGGTCCGCCAGCAGGTCATCCAGCTGCTCCACGGCTACCAGGGCAAGGAGCCGCAGGCGACCACGGGCTCGTCCGAGTCCACCCCCTCCACCTCCCTCGTGCTCGACCAGTTCGGCCGCAACCTGACGCAGGCCGCGCGGGAGAGCAAGCTCGACCCGGTCATCGGGCGGGACAAGGAGATCGAGCGGGTCATGCAGGTCCTGTCCCGCAGGACCAAGAACAACCCGGTCCTCATCGGCGAGCCCGGCGTCGGCAAGACGGCGGTCGTCGAGGGCCTGGCCCAGAAGATCGTCAAGGGGGAGATCCCCGAGACGCTCAAGGACAAGCAGCTCTACACGCTGGACCTGGGCGCCCTGGTCGCGGGCAGCCGCTACCGCGGCGACTTCGAGGAGCGCCTCAAGAAGGTGCTCAAGGAGATCCGCACCCGGGGCGACATCATCCTGTTCATCGACGAGCTGCACACCCTGGTCGGTGCGGGTGCGGCGGAGGGGGCAATAGACGCCGCCTCCATCCTCAAGCCCATGCTGGCCCGCGGCGAGCTGCAGACCATCGGCGCGACCACGCTGGACGAGTACCGCAAGTACCTGGAGAAGGACGCCGCGCTGGAGCGCCGCTTCCAGCCCATCCAGGTGGACGAGCCGACCATCAAGCACGCCATCGAGATCCTCAAGGGCCTGCGCGACCGGTACGAGGCCCACCACCGGGTCTCCATCACCGACAGCGCCCTGGTGGCCGCGGCCAACCTCGCCGACCGCTACATCAGCGACCGGTTCCTGCCGGACAAGGCGATCGACCTCATCGACGAGGCCGGCTCGCGCATGCGCATCCGCCGCATGACCGCGCCGCCGGACCTGCGCGAGTTCGACGAGAAGATCGCCGGAGTCCGCCGGGACAAGGAGTCCGCGATCGACGCGCAGGACTTCGAGAAGGCCGCCTCGCTGCGCGACGACGAGAAGCAGCTGCTGGGCAAGAAGGCGCAGCGGGAGAAGGAGTGGAAGGCCGGCGACATGGACGTCGTGGCCGAGGTCGACGAGGAGCTCATCGCCGAGGTCCTGGCCGCCTCCACCGGCATCCCGGTCTTCAAGCTCACCGAGGAGGAGAGCTCCCGGCTGCTGCGCATGGAGGACGAGCTGCACCGCCGCGTCATCGGCCAGGAGGACGCCATCAAGGCGCTCTCCCAGGCGATCCGGCGCACGCGTGCGGGTCTGAAGGACCCCAAGCGCCCCGGCGGCTCGTTCATCTTCGCCGGCCCGTCCGGTGTCGGTAAGACCGAGCTGTCCAAGACCCTGGCCGAGTTCCTGTTCGGGGACGAGGACGCGCTGATCCAGCTGGACATGTCCGAGTTCATGGAGAAGCACACGGTCTCGCGGCTGTTCGGCTCCCCGCCCGGGTACGTCGGCTACGAGGAGGGCGGCCAGCTCACCGAGAAGGTGCGCCGCAAGCCGTT
>NZ_FQZK01000014.1 GCF_900141985.1 Nocardiopsis flavescens
GCTCGACCTGGGTCCGCGGCACGATCGTGGGATTGACGTTGTCGATCACCGTCTCCCGCGAAATGATCACCCGACCCACATCCTCACGCGAGGGAACCTCGTACATCACCGACAACAACACCTCCTCGATGATCGCCCGCAAACCACGCGCACCCGTCCCCCGAATGATCCCCTGCTCAGCGATCGCCTCCAGAGCATCCGGCGTGAACTCCAACCCCACACCGTCCAACTCGAACAACCGCTGATACTGCTTCACCAACGCATTGCGCGGCTCCGTCAGAATCCGGATCAACGCCTCACGATCCAGATCATGCACACTCGTGATCACCGGCAACCGACCGATGAACTCCGGAATCATCCCGAACTTCAACAGGTCCTCCGGCATCACCTCACCGAAACCGCCCCCCGCCAACTCCTCCTTCGACCGCAACACCGCGTTGAACCCCATCCCCTGCCGCCCCGTACGCGACTCGATGATCTTGTCCAACCCCGCGAAAGCCCCACCACAGATGAACAACACATTCGTCGTATCGATCTGAATGAACTCCTGGTGCGGATGCTTGCGCCCACCCTGGGGAGGCACACTCGCCGTCGTCCCCTCCAAGATCTTCAACAACGCCTGCTGCACCCCCTCACCCGACACATCACGCGTGATCGAGGGATTCTCACTCTTACGAGCGACCTTGTCCACCTCGTCGATGTAGATGATCCCCGTCTCGGCCTTCTTCACGTCGTAATCGGCCGCCTGGATCAACTTCAACAGGATGTTCTCCACATCCTCACCGACATACCCCGCCTCCGTCAGCGCCGTCGCGTCCGCGATCGCGAAAGGCACGTTCAGAATCCGCGCCAGCGTCTGCGCCAACAACGTCTTGCCCGACCCCGTCGGACCCAACAGCAGGATGTTCGACTTCGCGATCTCCACATCCTCACCACCCGGGCGCTCCCCCTCCGAGCGCACCCGCTTGTAGTGGTTGTAGACCGCCACCGACAACGCCTTCTTCGCCTGGTCCTGACCGATCACATACGAATCCAGGAACTCGAAGATCTCCCGCGGCTTGGGCAACGCATCCCAGGAGTCCTCGGCGGGGAGGACCGCGTCCTCCTCCTCCATGATCTCGTTGCAGAGCCCGACGCACTCATCGCAGATGCAGATGTGGCCGGGTCCGGCGATCAGCCTGCGGACCTCACTCTGGTCCTTGCCGCAGAACGAGCACTTGAGCAGGGGCCCGCCGGCACCGGTGCGTGTCACTGAACGTCTCCTCACGGGCTGGGGCGCCGGCCCCGTCGCAGGGGACGCCTCCGTCCTCCACGCTACCCCGGTTCGGAGACCGCGCAATCCAGCCGCCGGGCCCGTGAGCGGGGGCGCCGCCGCCGACGGAAAGTCAACCCTTGTTGACTTCCACGGCGAGTCAACCTAAGTTGACTCATGTCGGCGCGGCCCCAGCGGCCGTCCCGGCGCACCCGTGGACCCGACCCCGGAGGAGACCGTGAAGGACACCGCCCGTATCCGCACCGCGCTCGCCCTGGCCGTGCGCGCGAACCTGCCGGTCCTGCTGTGGGGCGCCCCCGGCACCGGCAAGACGTCCTCCGTCCTGGCACTGGGGCGCGAGCTGGACCTGCCGGTGGAGGTGGTCGTGGGCTCCGTGCGCGAACCCGGCGACTTCTCCGGCCTGCCCGTCGTGCACGAGGGCGGCACCCGGTTCGCTCCGCCCCGCTGGGCCGAGCGGCTGGCCGCGGCCGGGGAGGGGCTGCTGTTCCTGGACGAGCTGACCACGGCGCCGCCCGCCGTGCAGGCCGCGATGCTGCGGGTGCTGCTGGAGCGCACGGTCGGCGACCTCGTCCTGCCCGCGGGGGTGCGGATCGTGGCCGCCGCCAACCCGCCGGGGCTGGCCGCCGACGGCTGGGAGCTGTCGGCCCCGCTGGCCAACCGGCTGGTGCACCTGGACCGGGAGGTGTCGGCCGCCGACGTCGCCGCGGGGTTCGCGCACGGCTTCCCCGACTCGGGGGCCGCGGACGCGGTCGCCCCCTCCGCGGAAGGGGTCGCGGCGGCCCGCGCGGCCGTGGGGGCGTTCCTGCGGGTGCGGCCCGAGCTGGTGCTCGCCGTGCCCGAGGACCCCGGACGGGCGGGCCGCGGCTGGCCCAGCCCGCGCAGCTGGGAGGCGGCGGCCGTGGCGCTGGCCGCCGGGCGGGCCAACCCCGGCGCACCGGAGTCGGAGGCGGCGGTGGCCGCCCTGGTGGTGGGCGCGGTGGGCGAGGCAGCCGGGTTCGAGGCGCTGTCCTGGCTGCGGACGCTGGACCTGCCCGCGCCCGAGGACCTGCTCGCCGACCCCGGGCTGGCGCTGCCGGACCGCGCCGACCGGCTGCACGCGCTGCTGGGCGCGCTGGTCGCCCACGTGGCGGCCGACGGCGGAGCGCCCGCGTGGGAGCGGGCCTGGGAGGTGGTCGCCCGCGTGTCCCGGACCGTGCCGGACGTGGCGGCCACGGCCGCCCGGGACCTCGCCTCCCGCCGTCCGGCGGGGGCCGCCCCGCCGGCGGCGCTGCTGGAGCTGGCCCCCGTCCTGCGGGCGGCGGGCCTGATGCCCGGGGAGGCGGCGTGAGCTCCGAGGACGCACGGGTGGCGGCGCGGTTCGCGGCGGCCCGCCTGTGGGCGGCCTCCCGGGCGCCCTACCTGGCGCACGCGCTGTTCTCCCTCACCCCGGTGGTGCTGGAGCCGCGCCGGGACGGGGAAACCGGGGAGCCCGTCCCCGACCCGGAGTGGCGGGCCTTCCCGACCGATCCCGGCTGGCGGGTGCACATCGACCCCGGGACCGCGCTGGCCGTGCCGGTGGAGGAGTTCGGGTGGTGGCTGCTGCACGGTGTCGGCCACCTGGTGCGCCGCCACGGCGACCGGGCCCCCGCGGCGGCGGGCCCCGGCGACCCGGTGGCCCGGCGGTGGAACCGGGCCGCCGACGCCGAGGTCAACGACGACCTGGAGGCGGCCGGCCTGGACGTGCCCGCGGGCGTGGTCTCGCCCAGGGCCCTGGGCCTGCCCCCGGGGCGGCTGGCCGAGGAGTACCTGTCGGAGATCGAGGTCCTGGACGGGGCGCAGGCCCGGGGCGGCCGGTCGGCGGGCGACCTGGTGGACTGCGGCAGCGCCGCCGACGGACTGGAGCGCTCCTCCGGGGAATCCGGCGGCGACGGCCTCTCCGGGGTCGAGCGCGCGGTCCTGGAGGCGGCGCTGGCCCGCGACGTCCTGGCCCGGGCCGCGGCGCGCTCGGACGTGCCCGGCGGCTGGCAGCGCTGGGCGCGGGAGCGGACGCGGCCCGCGGTGGACTGGCGGGCCCGGCTGGGGGCGGTGCTGCGGCGCGGAGCGCACCCGGGCGCCGGGCGGGTGGACTTCACCTACCGCAGGCCGGCGCGCCGCCGGGGACCGCAGGGCCCGCACGGCCGGGTGCTGCTGCCCGCGATGGCGGCGCCCTCCCCCGAAGTGGCCGTGGTGGTGGACACCTCCGGGAGCGTCGACGACGGGGTCCTGCGCGTGCTGGTGTCGGAGGCCGCCGGTGTGCTGGAGCGCGTCGGCGGTCCGGGGCGGCGGCTGCGGGTCATCTGCTGCGACCGGCGCGCCCACCCCGTGCAGACGGTGCGGCGCGCGGAGGAGATCCGCCTGGTCGGCGGGGGCGGCACCGACCTGCGCGAGGGGATCGCGGCGGCGGCGGGACTGCGCCCGGACCTGGTGCTGGTGCTCACCGACGGGGACACGCCGTGGCCGGACCGGCCGCCCCGGATGCCGGTGGTCGTCGGCCTCGTGGCGGGGCCGACGGTGCCGGACCCGCCCGCGTGGGCCCGCGTCGTACCGCTGCCCGCCCGCCCGTGACCCGGACGGCGCGACCGCCGTTCCGAGAGAGGAGAGGGGACGACCCCATGGACACGCTGTTCGACCCCGACGGCCCCGAGCGGCCCGAGGACCTGCACGAATGGACCGCCCGCGGTTTCGAGGTGGGCGAGGCCAGGCGCTGGATCGGCGCCGGGTTCGCGCTGGACGACGCCGAGCGCTGGCGGGGGTCGGGCGTGTACCGGCCCGGCCCGGCGCTGGACTGGCGGACCGCCGGGCTGACCCCGTACACGGTGCGGCCGCTGCTGCGGGCGGGGATGGCCCCGCGCGACGCGGTGCGCTGGCACGAGCTGGGGTACACGCGCGCGGAGGCCGCCGAGCGGCACCTGGCGGGGGAGCGGCCCGAGCCGCGGGGCGTGCTGCGCCGCCTGCGGCGCCGCCGCCCGCCCGCCCCGGAGGGCGCGGGCGCGGAGGCGATGGGCGTGCTGCTGGCCGCCGGGGTCGCCGCCGCCGCGGCACGCCCCTTCGCCGACACCGGCTGGGCCGGGGCGGAGGCGGTGCCGTGGGCCCGGGCCGGGATCGACCCCGCACGGGCGCTGATCCTGCGCGAGCTGGGGTTCGCCGCGGCCGAGGCGCGCTCCCTGGGCGCCGACGCCGTGGAGGTGCTGCGCACGTGGTGGGACGCGGGGGTGCCGCGCGGGGAGGTGGCCGCCTGGGCGGTCGCGGGGTTCTCCCCCGCCGAGGCCGTCCGCCTGCGTGCCCGGGGGGTGGACCCGGAGCGGGCCCGTGTGCTGCGCGCCCTCGGCGGCGCCGGCTGAGCCGCACTCCCCCGGGGCCGCCGCGGCTCCGGGGCCGCGGCCCCGGGGCCGGGCACACGGCCCGTGCCGACGAACGCGCAGGCCCGCCGGCCGGAAACGGGCCCCTGGGCGGGGGCGCCGCCCGCGCCCCGCGCAGGGGCGCCGGCGGACACGGGGCCCACCCGCACGCCCGGCCCTCAGGGACGGGCGGCGGCGCGGGCGGCGGCGACCGCGTGGGCGGCACCGCGGCCGGCGGCCCGCGCGAGGACCCGGCCGCCAGCAACGCGCACCGCGGCCTCGGTGTCCTCGGCGACCGCCGCCCCGGCCGCGGCGGCCACCGCGCCGTCGGCGTCCACGACCAGGCGCGCCCGGGGCAGGGCCCGCACGGGGAACGCCGCGGCCAGGTGGCGGTGCAGGTCCGCCAGGACGGCGCGCAGCAGCGGGCCGTGCTCGGCGGGATCGTCGGTGACCAGGACCGCGGTGACGGCGTCCGTGTCCGCCGCGGCGCGCGCCGCGTCCTCGACCGCCTCCAGGCGGCCGGGCCCCAACAGGGCCACCACTCCGTCGGCGCCGAGGTCCACCCGTTCCCCGGTGGCGGGGTCGGTCCCCTCCGGGGGCGCCCACGGGCCGTCGGCGCGCGCGGCCGGGCCGACGTGGTCCAGGTGCGGCGGGGCGGCGTCCTCCAGGTCCAGCCCGGCCAGGTGCTCACAGGTGCGGATGACCGTGAACGGGTCCACCGTGCCCGGGGCCGCCGCGGCCGTGTGCTCGGCCCCCCGGAGCACGGTGAGGACGGCCTGCGCCTGCCGGACCCGGCGCCGCCCGTCGCCCGCCAGCGCCTCCAGGGCCAGGGCCAGCAGAACGGCCTCCACCCGGGCCAGCTGGGCGAAGAGCCGACGCACCGGGGCGTCGGACAGCACCTCGGTGGTGAGCCCGGCCGCGGTGCCCAGCGGGTCGTCGGCCCCGGTGAGCGGCACGCGGGAGAGCCGGGCCCGGGCGAAGGCGCCCAGGACGGCCGCCGGCCCCGGCTCCCGCACACCCGGGCCGCCGGGCGGTGCGGCGCGCTCCGCGGCGTCGGCCAGCACCGAGAAGTAGAGGGCGCGCTTGCCCGGGAAGTTGGAGTAGACCGCCCCCCGGGTGAGGTCGGCGCGCGCGGCGATGCGGTCGATCTTGGCGTCGTGGAACCCGCGTTCGGCGAACTCCTCCGCCGCCGCGGCCAGCACCCGCGCGCGGTTGCGGGCCTGCTGCTGCACCCTCGTGAGCCGGGCCATGCCCCTCCCCCGTGTCCGTGACCTCCCCCCATCCTACGTTGAGATGCCGTCAGCACTCGGATACTGAAATCATTTGAATACCGCGGCCATCGGAGGACCCCGCGTTCCGGGACCGGGCACGGTCGGACACCCCGGGGGCCGCAGCCCTGGACGGCGTCGGCCCGTCCGACGAGCCGGGAACGGCACCGGCCGCACCGGGCCCGACCGCGTCGGCGGCTCCACCGCCGCGCGCGCCACGGCCGCTCCCACCGAAGGGCCGGGTACCCCGCCGCGGGCCCCGGCCCGCCCCGGACTTGACCTGGAGCGCGCTCCAGGCCGCACACTCCTGTCCGGGGCCCGCGGCGGGCGGGCCGCGAACGGGAGGAACCCCATGCGCAGGCGCACGATCGGAACCACCCCCGGGACCCGGCGCGAGGTCGGCGCGCTCGCCCTGGGCACGATGCCCATGGGCACGCGTACCGACGAGAAGACGTCCTTCGCGATCCTGGACCGCTACGCCGAGGCCGGCGGCACCTTCCTGGACACCTCGAACAACTACGCGTTCTGGGAGGCGGGCGACCAGGGCGGGCAGAGCGAGGCGCTCCTGGGGCGCTGGCTGCGCGGTCGCGGCGGGGCGGACGGGCTCGTCATCGCCACCAAGCTCGGCGCGCGCCCGCTCGCCCCGGGGACCGGCTACACCGACAACGCCGAGGGGCTGTCGGCCCGGACCATCCGGGAGTCCGCCGAGGCGAGCCGGGAGCGCCTGGGCGTGGAGCGGATCGACCTGCTGTACGCGCACATCGAGGACCGCGCCACCCCGCTGGAGGAGACCGTCGCGGGCTTCGCGGACCTGGTGCGGGAGGGGTCGGTGGGTCTGCTGGGGGTGAGCAACCACACCGTCTGGCGGGTGGAGCGCGCCCGCGCGCTGGCCGCGGCGGCGGGGCTGCCGGGCTACGAGGTGCTCCAGTACCAGCACGGCTACCTGCGTCCGCGCACGGACATCGGCGACGCGCTGTGCGAGGACGGCGCCATCGGCGGCGCGGGACCGGACCTGCTGACCTACGTGCGGGCGGAGCCGGAGCTGGCCCTGGTCGCCTACACCCCGCTGCTCGGCGGCGCCTACACCCGCGCCGACAAGCCGCTCCCCCGCGACTACGACCACCCCGGCACCCCGGCCCGGCTCGCGGCCCTCGCGGAGGTCGCCGCCGAGACCGGCGCCACGCCCAACCAGGTCGTCCTGGCCTGGCAGCTCGGCCACGACCTCCCGATCATCCCGCTGGTCGGCGCCTCCTCCGTGGAGCAGCTGGACGAGAGCCTGGCCGCCCTCGACCTCCACCTCACCCCGGACCAGCGCGCCCGCCTGGACGCCGCCTCCTGAACCGCCCCGTCCCGGTGTCCGCGAGGCCACGACCCGCTCGTATTCCTTGACGGAAATATTTCCCTGGAGTAATAATGGCTGCATGACCGGTGTGCTCGAAGTCGTCGCCGAACCCCACCGCCGCCGCATCCTCGACCTCCTGCTGGAGGGCGAGAAGTCGGCCGGCGAGATCGTCGCGGCCCTGCCCCTGTCCCAGCCCGGCGTCTCCAAGCACCTCAAGGTGCTCAAGGACGCCGGGCTGGTGACCGTGCGGCAGCAGGCCCGCCTGCGCCTGTACCGGCTGAGGCCGGGGCCGCTGCGCGAGATCGACGTGTGGCTCGCACCGTTCCGCGACGCGTGGAACGAACGGCTCGACGCACTCGAATCGCACCTCGACACCATGGAGGAGACATGAGCACCGACGAGCGGGCCGCCACCGTCCACCGCACCGGCGAGGGCTGGGAGGTCCGCTTCCACCGGAGGCTGGCCCACCGCAGGGACAAGGTCTGGCGGGCCCTGACCGAGTCGGAGCACCTCGCCCACTGGCTGCCCTGCGACATCGTGGGAGAGCGGCGCGCGGGCGCCCCGGTCGAGCTGCCGTTCTGGCCCTCGCACACGGAGAAGTACGGGATCGAGGAGCCCGCCCTGCACGGGGAGATCCGGGTGTGGGAGCCGCCGTCGGTGTTCGAGTGGACCTGGGACGGGGACGTCCTGCGCTGGGAGCTGGCCGAGGACGGCGAGGGGACGCTGCTCACCTTCACCACCCGGACGGTTCCCGAACCCGGCGCGGCGGCGGGCACCGCGGCCGGCTTCCACGTCGGCCTGGACCACCTGGAGCAGTGGCTGGACACCGGTGTGCCGGGGTCCCTGACCGACGCCGACGAGGCGACCTGGCAGGAGTTCTACACCGGGGCCGTCGCCGCCGCGGGCTGACCGCCCCGGGACCCGGGCGGCCCCGTGGCGCCCCGCCGCGCCCGGAACCGCCCGGTCCGGGCGCGTTCTCATCGAACTCCCATACTCCCCTGCTTCGATGGGGGCGATGAGCACAGACACCGTCCTGGTGGTGGACGACGTCCCCGACATCGTGGACCTGGTCGCCACCGTCCTGGCCTTCCACGGGTTCGCCGTCCTCACCGCCACCTCGCTGGCCGGGGCCCGGGAGGTCCTGGCCGCGCACGAGCCCGACCTCCTGGTCATCGACGTGATGCTGCCCGACGGCGACGGCCGCGCGCTGTGCCGCGAGGTGCGCGCCGCCCGCCCGCGGACCGGCATCGTCTTCCTGACCGCGCGCGACGCGCCCGCCGACCGGGTCGCCGGCCTCACCTACGGGGCCGACGACTACATCACCAAGCCGTTCGAGATGGACGAGCTGGTCGCCCGCGTGCGCGCGGTCCTGCGCCGCCTGCACCCGGACGGGGCGCCCGCCGCCCCGCCGGACCCGGTGCTGCGCGTCGCGGACGTCGCCCTGGACCCGGACCGCTACGAGGTGCGGCGGGGCGGCGTCGCGGTGCACCTGTCGCGCACGGAGTACGAGCTGCTCCACTACCTCATGCTCAACGAGGGCCGGGTGCTGTCCCGGGAACAGATCCTCGACCGCGTGTGGGGCACCGGGCAGCGCAGCGGCTCCAACGTCGTGGACACCTACATCGGCTACCTGCGGCGCAAGCTCAACGCCCTGGGCCCCGACCTCATCCGCACCCACCGGGGCTTCGGGTACACGATCCGGGACACGGAGGGCTCTCCGTGACCCTGCGCGCCCGGCTGACGGCCCTGCTGCTGGCGAGCACCGCCCTGGCCCTGGCCGCCGTGGTGTCGGTGGGCGCCCTCACGGTGCGGGACCGGCTCACCGACCAGGTGGACGGACAGCTGGAGATCATCGCCGAGTTCGTCCGCGCCCGCCAGGACGAGATCCTGCGGCACGGGGCCACGGAGATCGCCGGGGACGTCTCGGCCCCCCGCGACTTCCTGGTGGAGGCCGAGTCCCCGGGGTTCTCCTACCGCGACCCGGCCTTCTCCTCTCCCCTGCTGGACACCGCGATGGCCCAGGCCCGTCCCGGGTCCCCCACCACCGTGGAGCACGAGGGGGAGCACTACCGGATCGTGTACCTGGACCTGCCCCGCCACGACGCGCACCTGGTGATGGCCGTCCCCCTGGCCCCGGTCCGCGAGGCGGTGGGGCAGCTGGTGCTGACCGGGGTGCTCACCTCGGCGCTCCTGCTGGCCCTGCTGGCCTCCGCGGTCTCCTCGGTGCTGCGCTGGGGGATGCGCCCCCTGGACGACGTGGTGGTCACCGCGGAGGCGATCGCCGACGGCGACCTGGAGCGGCGGGTTCCCGAGCCGCCGGAGCGGGACCGGACCGAGACGGGCCGGCTGACGGTGTCCTTCAACCGCATGCTGGCCCGGCTCCAGGCCGCCCTGCGCTCGCGGGCGGACGCGGAGCAGCGGATGCGCAGGTTCGCCGCCGACGCCTCCCACGAGCTGCGCACACCGCTGACCGTGGTGCGCGGCTACCTCCAGCTCATCGCCGACGGCGTGGTCGACCCCCGGGAGCGGACCGACGTGGTCCCGCGGGCCCAGGCCGAGGCCGAGCGCATGTCGCGGCTGGTGGAGAACCTGCTGTACCTGTCGCGGCTGGACGGGCGCCCGGCGGTGCCGGGCGCGGCCGGCCCCTCCGTGGTGCCGCTGGCGGACCTGGTGCGCGAGTGCGCCGCCGCGGCGTCGGCCGCCGCGCCCGACCGGCGCATCGCCGTCGAGGTGCGGGACGAGTGCCTGGTCACCGGCGACCGCGAGGAGCTTCGCCGGGCCGTCTCCAACCTGCTGGCCAACGTCCTCACCCACACTCCCCCGCAGAGCCCCGCGACGGTCCGGCTGGCGCGGGTGGACGGGCGGCCGGTGCTGACGGTGGAGGATGAGGGCCCGGGCATCGGCGGCGAGTCCGCGGCCTTCGCCTTCGAGCGCTTCTACCGCGACCCGGCCGCGCGCGAGCGCGAGGGCAGCGGCCTGGGGCTGTCCATCGTGCGGGCGGTCATGGCCGCGCACGGGGGCTCCGCGGAACTGCGGTCGTCGGTGTCGGGCGGCACGACCGTGACCCTGGCCTTCCCGCCCCGGGACGGCGGGGGTGACGCGTCCCTCCCCGCCCCGGCCGGATTCCCATCGGATTCCCATCCTCCTCGCAGCGCCTCCCCACCGGCGGCCGGTGACCTGGGCCCACGGACCCCGGCCGCACCACCGCGGGAAGCACGGAAGAGGAAGAGCATGGCGACGCTGCTGTACCGGATCGGATCGTTCTCCTACCGGAGGCGGTGGTGGGTGCTGGGCGCCTGGCTGGCGCTCGTCGCCGTCGCGGCGACGGCCGCCCTGGCGTTCCGCGCCCCGCTGAACGACACCTTCGAGATCCCCGGGACCGAGGCGCAGGAGGCCTCCGACCTGCTGGCCGACCGCTTCCCCGAGCGCAGCGGCGGGTCCGTGACCGTCCTGGTGCGCGCGCCCGAGGGGGAGTCTGTCCTGGACGAGGGGTACCGGAACGCCGTCGGCGCCACCGCCGACGAGCTGGCCGGGATCGACGGGGTCGAGGAGGTCACCGACCCCTTCGCCCTGGTCGACGACGCGCGCCGAAGCCACGAAGAGGGCCTGGCCGAGGCGGAGGAGGAGGCCCGGGCCCAGGCCCGGGAGACCGCCGGGGAACAGGTCCCCGAGGGCACGCCCGGCCGGGAGCAGGTCCTGGACCGGGCCGGGGAGGAGGCGGCGGCGCGGGTCGCCGAACAGGCTCCGGCCTTCGACGAGGCCGGGGTCGCCCGGGAGGTCCCGCTGTTCTCCGAGAGCGGCCGCGCCCTCCTGCTCCAGGTCCAGCTGACCGAGGCGGACGCCGAGGTGGCCCCGGAGACCGTGGACGCGGTACTGGACGCCGGCGGCGCGGCCCGGGACGCCGGACTCGACGTCGAATTCAGCGGCCAGGCGCTGACCCTGCCCTCGGTCGGACTGAGCGCCGGGGAGATCGTCGGCGTCCTGGCGGCGGTCGTGGTCCTGGTGCTCAACTTCGGGGCGCTGGTGCTGGCAGGGCTGCCCGTGCTCGTCGCCCTGGTGGGCGTGGCGCTGGGCATGGCGGCGGTGCTGGCCTCCTCGGCCTTGTGGGACCTCACCTCGACCGCCCCCCTGCTCGCCGTGATGCTGGGCATCGCCGTGGGCATCGACTACTCGCTGTTCGTCCTGTCCCGGCACCGGCAGCAGCTGGCCGGGGGCATGGACCCGCACGAGTCCGCGGCACGGGCCATCGGCACCGCCGGGAGCGCGGTGGTGTTCGCGGGTGTCACGGTGGTCATCGCCCTCCTGGGCCTGAACGTGGTGGGCATCCCGTTCCTGGGCGTCATGGGCGTGGCCGCGTCCGTGACGGTGCTCACGGCGGTGCTGGGGGCGATCACCCTGCTCCCCGCGCTGCTCGGCGTCCTGGGCACCCGGGTGTCCGCGCTGCGGGTGCCGCGGCTGGGTGCGCGCTCGGAGCGGGCCCTGACCGCGGAGCACACGCTGAGCAGCAGGTGGAGCCGGTTCCTGGTGAAGCACCCGGTCCTGCCCGCGGTCGCCGTGGTCCTGCTGCTGGGGGCGGCCTCGGTCCCCGCCCTGGACATGAGGCTGGGCCTGCCCGACGCCTCGACTGCGGCCCAGGACACCGCCGAGCGCCGGGCCTACGAGGCCACCGCCGAGGAGTTCGGTCCCGGAAGCGCCTTCCCGCTGGTGGTGGTGGCCGACCTGACCGATTCCGGCGACCGGCCCGGGGCCGCCGAGGAGATCGCCGAGCGCGTCGAGGGCATGGCGGGGGTGGAGGAGGTCTCCCCCGCGGTGCTGAACGGGCGGGAGGACACGGCCGTCATCTCGGTGGTGCCCGGGGGCGGGCCCTCGGAGGAGTCCACCCAGGACCTGCTGCACGAGATCCGCGCGGAGCGCGGTTCCCTGGAGCGGGCCACGGGCGCGGAGGTGACCGTCACCGGGTCCACGGCCGCGGCCATCGACATCTCCGAGCGGCTCACCGGGGCGCTGGTGCCGTTCCTGGGCATCGTGGTCGGCCTCGCGCTGGTCCTGATGGCGCTGGTGTTCCGGTCGGTGCTGGTCCCCCTCAAGGCGGCCCTGGGGTTCGTGCTCAGCGCGGGCGCCGCGCTGGGCGTCACGGTGCTGGTCTTCCAGCAGGGGCACGGCGCCGCCCTGCTGGGGGTGGAGAGCGCGCCGACCCTGCTGGCCTTCCTGCCGATCCTGCTGCTGGGCACGCTGTTCGGCCTGGCCATCGACTACGAGGTGTTCCTGGTGTCGCGGATGCGGGAGGAGTTCGTGCACGGGGCCGCCGCCGAGGAGGCGGTGGTCACGGGCTTCCGGCAGGGAGCGCGGGTGGTGACGGTGGCCGCGGTGATCATGGTCGCGGTGTTCGCCTCGTTCGTGTTCGGCCACGACGAGACGATCAGGCCCATCGCGTTCGCGCTGGCGGTGGGCGTGCTGGCGGACGCCTTCCTGGTGCGGATGACCCTGGTCCCGGCGCTGATGGCGCTGTTCGGCCGGGCCGCCTGGTGGCTTCCGAAGTGGCTGGACCGCCTGCTGCCGTCGGTGGACGTGGAGGGCGAGGCGCTGGGACGGGCCGGGGCCGCCCGGGAGGCGGGGCGGGGCGCGACGCGCACCGCGCCCTGAGCGGACGGTCCGGGCGGGAGGGCGTGCGGCGCCCTCCCGCCCGGATCCGCGCGGCGCTGGTCAGGGCGTACGGGCGTCCAGGTGGGCGGCGAGGGCGCGGGCGATCTCCCCGGCGGCGGCGATCTGCTCCGGGGTGAGGGCGTCGACGAACAGTTCGCGGACGGCGGTCAGGTGCGGCACGGTCGCGCCGTGGAAGGCCGTCGCGCCCTCCTTCTCCAGCACGATCTCCGCTCCCCGGCTGTCGGCGGCGCAGTCCTCGCGGCGGATCAGCCCGCGCCGCTCCATGCGCTTGAGGTGGTGGGAGAGGCGGCTGCGCTCCCAGCCCACGGCGTCGGCCAGCTCCGAGGAGCGCAGCCGCTCCCCCTCCGCCTCGGAGAGCGCGAGCAGCACCCGGTAGTCGGACGGGGAGAGCCCGGTCTCGTTGTGCAGGCGCGCGGCCAGCTCGGCGCGCAGCGCCTCCGAGGTCTCGGTGAACACGCGCCAGTCGCGCAGTTCCCCGCGGGTGGGCAGGCGCCTGCCCCGCCGCACCGGTGTGTCGTCGCCCATGGCGTCCTCCTCATTGACATGTCAATCATATGATCGCATAATTGACGCGTCAATCAGTTGGCGGAAAAGAGGACGGACATGGGAACCCGAGAGCGGGACGGGACCGGGCGGCACCGCCGCGCGCCCCGTGCCACCGCGCCCCGGGACCCGCGCCGCGGCCTCGGACACGACACCGCGCACCCACCCCGCGAGGCCCGCACCCGCACGGCCCGACCGCACGACGGCCGGACCGCACCGCGCGCCGGCGCACTCCCCACCAAGGAGGACACCCATGTCTGACCTGCTGTTCGGACTCGACACCTTCGGCGACGTCCCCGAGGGCGAGGGCGGCGAACTCCTCTCCTACGGCGCGGCCATCCGCCAGGTCGTCGACGAGGCCGTCCTGGCCGACGAGATCGGCATCGACGCCATCGCCCTGGGCGAGCACCACCGCCCGGAGTACGCGATCTCCAGCCCGGAGACCGTGCTGGCCGGGATCGCCGGGCGCACCTCGCGCATCAAGCTGGGCTCGGGCGTGACCGTGCTCAGCTCCGACGACCCGGTCCGCGTCTTCCAGCGGTTCGCCACCCTGGACGCGCTGTCCGGGGGGCGGGCCGAGGTCATCCTGGGCCGCGGCTCCTTCACCGAGTCCTTCCCGCTGTTCGGCTACGACCTGGCCGACTACGAGAAGCTCTTCGAGGAGAAGATCGACCTCTTCGTCAAGCTGCTCGACGAGAAGCCGGTGACGTGGACCGGCACGGTGCGCGCGTCCCTGGACAACGCCGACGTGTTCCCCAAGACCGACTCCGGGCGGCTGAACACGTGGGTCGGGGTCGGCGGGTCGCCGCAGTCGGTGATCCGCACCGCGCGCTACGGGCTGCCGCTGATGCTGGCCATCATCGGCGGGTCCCCGACGCGGTTCAAGCCCTACACCGAGCTGTACGAGCGGGCCTCCGCCCAGTTCGGCACCGTCGCGCACCCGGTGGGCATGCACTCCCCCGGGTTCGTCGCCGACACCGACGAGCGGGCCAAGGAGGTCTTCTACCGCCGGTACAAGGTCATCCGCGACAGGATCGGCGCCCAGCGCGGCTGGCCGCCGCTGCGCCCGGAGGAGTTCGAGTCCGAGATCGCGCACGGCTCGATGTACGTCGGCTCGCCCGAGACCGTGGCCCGCAAGATGGCCGCGGCGATCCGGGCGCTGGGGGTGGAGCGGTTCGACCTCATCTACTCCTCCGGGTCGATCCCGGCCGCGGACCGCATGCGCGCCGTCGAACTGTACGGGACGCGGGTCGTCCCGATGGTCCGCGACATCCTCGCGGGTTGAGGGGGGAATCCATGGACCGCACGGAGCGGACGGGCGCCCCGACCCTGGGCATCCTGGGCGCGGGCAAGGTGGGCACGGTGCTGGCCCGGCTGGCGGTGGCGGCCGGGTACCGGGTGCTGGTCGCCGGGTCCGGCGACCCCGCCCGGATCGAGCTGACGGTGTCGGTGCTCGCGCCGGGGGCCGAGGCCGTGACCGGCGAGGAGGCCGCGGCCGGGGCCGACGTGGTGGTGCTGGCGCTGCCGCTGGGCAAGCACCGGACGGTCCCGGCCGGGGCGCTGGCCGGGAAGACCGTCATCGACGCCATGAACTACTGGTGGGAGGTGGACGGCATCCGCGAGGACCTGGTGGACCCGCGCACCTCCTCCAGCGAGATCGTCCGGGACTTCCTGCCCGGGGCCCGGGTAGTGAAGGCGTTCAACCACATGGGCTACCACGACCTGGAGGACGGCGCCCGGCCCGCGGGGGCGCCCGGGCGCCGGGCGATCGCGGTCGCCGGGGACGACCCGGCCGCCCTGGAGCTGGTGTCGGGCATCGTGGACGCGCTGGGGTTCGACCCGGTGGCGGCGGGCCCGCTGGCCGCGGGCGTGCGCCTGGAGCCGGCCACCCCGGTGTTCGGCGCCAACGTAGGCGCTGACGAGCTGCGCGCGATGATCGCGCGCTTCCCGGAGTCCGAGCGGGGGCGCGCGGTGGCCGCGGCGCGCGGGAGCGTCCCGGCCTGAGCCCCGGGCCGGGGCGTGCGCGCCCCGGACGCACCGCACGCGCCCCGGGTGGGATCGGTCACGTGACACGGGAGGACCCCGGGGCCTTTTGTGGAGTTCCCACAAGGTTCGGCTCCAGCTGTGGGCGATTCGGAATATCGCGTGCCCGTGGGGGATCGACCAGAGTAGAGGCACAAGCTGGGAAAGGCGGCCTCCACACCCGGAGGTCGCCTTCTGTCGTCAAACAATCGGGGAGGTCGGCCGGTGTTCGGTCGTGTCGCCATCGTCAACCGTGGAGAGGCCGCGATGCGGCTCATCCACGCCGTCCGGGAACTCTCCGCCGAAACGGGGGCCCGGATCGAAACGGTCGCCCTCTACACCGACGCCGACCGCAACGCCACCTTCGTGCGCGAGGCGGACATCGCCCACTCCCTGGGCCCGGCCGCCGCCCGCCCCTACCTCGACCACGCCGTCCTGGAGCGCGCCCTGGTCGAGACCGGCGCCGACGCCGCCTGGGTGGGCTGGGGCTTCGTCGCCGAGGACCCCGCCTTCGCCGAGCTGTGCGAGAAGATCGGCGTCACCTTCATCGGCCCCAGCGGGGACGCGATGCGCCGCCTGGGCGACAAGATCGGCGCCAAGCTGATCGCCGAGGAGGTCGGCGTCCCGGTCGCGCCGTGGAGCCGCGGCGAGGTCGCCACCCTGGAGGACGCGCTGCGCGCGGGCGAGGAGATCGGCTACCCGCTGATGCTCAAGGCCACCGCGGGCGGCGGCGGGCGCGGCATCCGCATGGTGTCCTCCGGCGAGGAGCTGGCCGAGGCCTACGAGCGCACCGGCCAGGAGGCGCTGCGCGCCTTCGGCTCCGGCGTCGTCTTCCTGGAGCGCTTGGTCACCGGCGCCCGCCACGTCGAGGTCCAGGTCATCGCCGACGGCCAGGGCACCGCCTGGGCGCTGGGCGTGCGCGACTGCTCCGTGCAGCGCCGCAACCAGAAGATCATCGAGGAGTCCTCCTCCCCCGTCCTGGACGCCGACCAGGTCGCCGACCTCAAGTCCTCCGCCGAGCGCCTCGCCGTGGCCGTCGGCTACCGCGGCGCCTGCACCGTGGAGTTCCTCTACCACCCCGGGGAGAGGCTGTTCGCGTTCCTGGAGGTCAACACCCGCCTCCAGGTGGAGCACCCCATCACCGAGGTCACCACCGACACCGACCTCGTCCGGCTCCAGCTGCACGTGGCCTCCGGCGGCCGCCTGGAGGGCCCCCAGCCCCGCGAGGAGGGCCACGCCGTCGAGGCCCGCCTCAACGCCGAGGACCCCGACCGCGACTTCGCCCCCTCCCCCGGCCGCATCACCCACCTGCGCTTCCCCGTCGGCCCCGGCATCCGCGTCGACACCGGCGTGCGCGAGGGCGACGAGATCCCCGCGGACTTCGACTCGATGATCGCCAAGGTCATCGCCTACGGCAGCGACCGCGAGCAGGCGCTGGCCCGGCTGCGCCGCGCGATGGCCGAGACCACCGTCGTCATCGAGGGCGGGGCCACCAACAAGGGCTTCGTGCTCGAACTCCTGGAGCAGCCCGAGGTCGTCCAGGCGACCGCCGATACCGGCTGGATCGACCGCGTGCGCGCCCAGGGCCGGCTGGTCGACCACCGGCACTCCGCGGTGGCGCTGGCCGCGGCGGCCATCGGCGCCTACCTGGACGCCGAGGAGGTGAGCCGCCGCCGCCTGCTGTCCACCGCGCACGGCGGACGCCCGCAGGTGCAGCACGACCCGGGCCGCCCGCTGGACCTCAAGCTCCGCGGGGTCGGCTACCGGGTGCACGTCGCCCGGACCGGCCCGGACCGCTTCCGCGTCGGCGTCTCCGGCGGCGGCGAGGTCCACCCCGCCGACGTCTCGGTCGAGCGGTTCGACGCCTACAGCGGCCGGATCACGGTCAACGGCCACCGCTACCGGATGGTCTCGGCCGTGCACGGCCCGGTCCACCTGGTGGAGATCGACGGCGTCACCCACCGGATCAGCCTCGACGAGGGCGGCGTGGTCCGCTCCCCCGCCCCCGCCCTGGTGGTCGCCACCCCGCTGGCGGTCGGCGACGAGGTCGAGGCGGGCGCCCCGATCCTGGTCCTGGAGAGCATGAAGATGGAGACGGTGCTGCGCGCGCCGTTCCGCGCCCGCGTCCGCGAGTGCCCGGTGTCCGTGGGCGGCCAGGTCGAGACCGGCGCCCCGCTGATGCGCCTGGAGCCGCTGGCCGACGAGGGCGCCGACGCCGAGCAGGAGACCGCCGCCGCCGTCGAGATCGACCTGCCCGCCGAGGCGGCGGCCCCCACCGCCGCGCAGCGGGCCGAGCGCGGTCTGCGGGACCTGCGCGCCGCGCTGCTGGGCTACGACTTCGACCGCGCCGCGGTCGACCGGGTGCTGGCGGACTACCTGTCGGCGCGCGCCGAGCTGGGCGACCGCCCCTCCGAGGGCGAGCTGGAGCTGGTCGCGCTGTTCTCCGACCTGTCCGAGCTGAGCCGCAACCGGCCCGCCGGGGCGTCGGACGCCGAGCAGGACGCCCAGGTGCACAGCCCCCGCGAGCTCTTCCACGGGTACCTCCAGAGCCTGGACGCGGAGCGCTCCGGGATCACCCCGGCCTTCCGGGCCCGGCTCTCCGACGTCCTGGCCCGCTACGGCGTGACCGACCTGGACCGCACCCCCGAGCTGGAGGACGCGGTCTTCCGGATCTTCCTCGCCCAGCAGCGGATGGGCCTGCACGTGGAGGCCGTGTCCGGGCTGCTGCGCGCCTGGCTGTCCGGGTTCATGCCCGCCCAGTCCCTGGCCGAGCGCACCGGGCTCGCCCTGGAGCAGCTGGTGGCCGCCACCCAGGTACGCTTCCCCGCCGTGTCCGACCTGGCCCGCGGCGCCGTGTTCCGCTGGTTCACCCAGCCGCTGCTGCGCCGCAACCGCGCCAGGGTGTACGCGGCGGTCCGCGACGACCTGCGCCACCTGGACCACAACCCCGACGCGCCGGACCGCGCCGAGCGCATCCAGGCCATGGTCGCCGGCTCCGAGCCGCTGGTCCGGCTCATCGGGCAGCGGATCGGGCGGCCCGGCCGCGACCACGCTCCGCTGCTGGAGGTGCTGACCCGCCGCTACTACGGCAACCGCGGCCTGTCCGCGGTCGCCGTCGGGGACGTGGCGGGCTGCCGCACGGTCACCGCCGACCACGCCGACGCCCGGGGCACCTCCCGGCTGTTCACGACGGCGGTGGACATCTCCGCCCTGCCCGCGGCGCTGGACGCCGTCGCCGCCGCCGCGGACGGCGCGCCCGGGCGCGGGCTGGTCGCCGACCTCTACATCCGCTGGGAGGACCAGCCGGACGCGGACGCCATGGCGGTGCGCCTGGGCGAGCTGCTGTCCGCCCGGGAGCTCCCGGGGGCCGTGCGCCGGATCACCACCACCGTGGCCGGCGCCGGCGGCACCGTGATGCACCACCACTTCACGTTCCGCCCCTCCGCGGGCGGCCCGGTCGAGGACCGGCTCATCCGCGGCCTGCACCCGCAGCTGGCCCGGCGGCTCCAGCTCCAGCGGCTCCAGGAGTTCGACCTCACCCGGCTGCCCTCCGCCGACGAGGAGATCTACCTGTTCCGGGCCCAGGCCCGCAGCAACCCGGCCGACGAGCGGCTCATCGCCCTCAGCCAGGTCCGCGACCTCACCCCGCTGCGCGACTCCGAGGGCAGGCTCATCGCGCTGCCCGCCGTGGAGGACACCCTCAGCGGCTGCCTGGAGGCCATCCGGAACGTCCAGGCCCGGCGTCCGCACAACAAGCGGTTCGACACCAACCGCATCCTCATGTACGTCTGGCCCTCGAACGAGCTCAACGTCGAGGAGCTCGACACCCTGGTGCAGCGCATCCTGCCCACCACCGAGGGCGCGGGGCTGGAGGAGGTCCAGTTCGTGGCCCGCCAGCGCAACGCCGGGGGCGAGCTGACCGAGGTCGCCGTGCGGATCACCCTCGACCCCGCCCAGGGTCCGCGGGTCCACATCGACCGGCCCTCGACGGAGCCGGTCCCGGTCCTGGACGACTACCGCCAGAAGGTGCTGCGCGCGGCCCGCCGCGGCACCGTCTACCCCTACGAGCTGACCGGCATGCTCGCCGGGCCCGAGGGCTCGTTCGTGGAGCACGACCTCGACGGGAACGGCGCCCTGGTCCCGGTGGACCGCCCCCGGGGCGGCAACACCGCTGCGCTGGTGGCCGGCGTCGTCAGCACGCCGACCGCGCTGCACCCGCAGGGCGTCACCCGGGTGGTGCTGTTCGGCGACCCGACCAAGGCCCTGGGCGCCCTGTCGGAGCCCGAGTGCTCGCGGGTGATCGCCGCCCTGGACCTGGCCGAGCGGATGGGCGTACCGCTGGAGTGGTTCGCCCTGTCCGCGGGCGCGCGGATCTCCATGTCCTCCGGCACCGAGAACATGGACTGGGTGGCGGCCGCGCTCCGGCGCATCGTCGAGTTCACCCAGGCCGGGCACGAGGTCAACATCGTGGTCGCGGGCATCAACGTCGGCGCGCAGCCGTACTGGAACGCCGAGGCGACGATGCTCATGCACACCAAGGGCATCCTGGTGATGACGCCGGACTCGGCGATGGTGCTCACCGGCAAGCAGTCCCTGGACTTCTCCGGAGGCGTCTCCGCCGAGGACAACTTCGGCATCGGCGGCCACGACCGGGTGATGGGCCCCAACGGCCAGGCCCAGTACTGGGCACCCGACCTGGGCGCCGCCCGCGACGTGCTGATGGCGCACTACGACCACACCTACGTCGCCGCGGGCGAGGACTCCCCCCGCCGGGCGCGGACCGGGGACCCCGTCGACCGCGACGTGTCCGACTACCCGCACCGCGTCGAGGGCAGCGACTTCGCCACCGTCGGCGAGATCTTCTCCTCCGAGCACAACCCGGACCGCAAGAAGCCCTTCGACATCCGCACGGTGATGCGCGCCCTGTCCGACCTGGACCACCCGGCGCTGGAGCGCTGGGCGGGCATGGCCGACGCCGACACGGCGGTGGTGCAGGACGTGCACCTGGGCGGACACCCGGTCTGCCTGGTGGGCGTCGAGTCGCGGGCGGTGCCGCGGCGCGGCTTCCCGCCCGCGGACGGCCCGGACACCTACACCGCCGGCACCCTGTTCCCCAAGTCGTCCAAGAAGGTGGCCCGCGCGATCAACACGGCGTCGGGCAACCGGCCGCTGGTGGTGCTGGCGAACCTGTCCGGGTTCGACGGCTCCCCGGAGTCGATGCGCGCGCTCCAGCTGGAGTACGGCGCGGAGATCGGCCGGGCGATCGTCAACTTCGACGGCCCGATCGTGTTCTGCGTGGTCTCCCGGTACCACGGCGGCGCGTTCGTGGTGTTCTCCAAGGCGCTCAACCCGAACATGACGGTGCTGGCCCTGGAGGGCTCGTTCGCGTCGGTGCTGGGCGGCGCCCCGGCGGCGGCCGTGGTGTTCTCCGGCGAGGTGGACAACCGCACGGCGCGCGACCCGCGCGTGGTGGAGCTGCAGAACCGGGTGGCCGAGACCAGCGGCGCCGAGCGGGCCGAACTCAACACCCGCCTGGCCGAGGTCCGCTCCTCCGTGCGGGCCGAGAAGCTGGGCGAGGTCGCCGCGGAGTTCGACCGGGTGCACAGCATCCAGCGCGCGGTCGAGGTCGGGTCGGTGGACGCCATCATCGGCGCCGCCGAGCTGCGGCCGCGGATCATCGAGGCCATCGAGCACGGCCTCAAGCGCTGACCCGCGCCGGTGAGGGGCCCGGGGCCGTGCGTCGCACGGCGCCGGGCCCCTCCCGCGTCCGGGGAGGGCGCTTCGAGCGGCGGTCGGGGCGCCCCGGCGCGCCGGGGAGGCCGCGACCGCCGTGTCGCCGACCGGGCGGGAACCGGCCCGCCCGCGAGCGCGGTTCCCGGAGCGGGGGCCGGACACCCGGTGTGAACAAGGAGACCGTGTCCGGGCGGGCCCGCCGGGCCGGGGCGCCGCGCGTCCGGGGGCGGCCCGGCAGCGCCGGGCGGACGCGGAACCGGGGGATCTCCGCACGGAACCGCCGGATCCCCGCGCGGGGGCGCCGTTCCGGTGCCCCGCCGGCACGGCCGGGGCCAGAATGCGTCGGAGGCGCCGGGACCGCCGGCGCCCGGGCGGAGGGAGGCTTGGCAGTGCACGTCAGGACGTTCGGGCCGCACGGGGCCCCGGCGGTGCTGCTCCTGCACGGCGGCGGCGTCGCCGGATGGATGTGGGAACCGCTGCGGGATCGGCTCGGGGACGGGTTCCGGCTCGTCGTCCCCGACCTCCCCGGCCACGACCACGGCTCCGGCGGGCCCTACCTCTCGCACGCGGACACCGCGCGGGAGCTGGCCGGCCTGCTGGAGGCGGAGCGGGCGGACGGCACCGCGACGGTCCTCGGCTTCTCCCTCGGCGCCCAGCTCGCGGTGCTGCTGGCCGCGGCGCGGCCCGACCTCGTCGGGCGCGCCGTGGTGGTGAGCGCGCAGGCGGTGCCCACCCCGCTGCCCTCGCTGACCGTGGCGCTGGTCGGCGCCGCGGCGGGGCTCGCGCGCAGCCCGCGGTTCGCCCGGCTCCAGGCCCGGGAGCTGTTCGTGCCGGAGCACCTGGTGGCGGACTACCTCCGCACCTCGGCGGGGATCTCCCGGCGGACCCTCACCACCGTCGTCGGCGAGAACATCCGCTTCACCCCGCCCACGGGGTGGGCGCGGTTCCCCGGGCGGGCCGACGTCCTGGTCGGCGCCCGCGAGCGCGCGGTCATGGCGGCCTCCGCCCGCGCGCTCCACGCGGCCCTGCCCGGCAGCACCCTGACGGTCGTCGAGGGGTGCGGTCACGGCATCCCCCTCCAGCGGCCCGACCTGCTCGCCGCACTGCTGCGGGAGCGGACCGGGCCCTGAGCGCCCCGCGGCGGGCCGCGCCTATGCTCGTCCCGTGCGGCACGGTGAGCGGGGAACACGGGACGGGCGGCCCGGGCGCGGCCCGTCCGGCGGCGGGCCGCCGCGGGCGGCGGCCCCGGAGAGCGCGCCGGCACCGGTGTCCGTCGAGGCCGGGACCATGACCGCGCCGGTGCGGCCGACCGCCTCGGAACGGATCACCCTCGCCTTCGTGCGCTCGGGCGCGGCCGTGCTCCTGGGCGGGTTCGGGGAGCGGCGGGTGGAGCGGGGCGGCGTCGTCATGCTGGGCGCGCACACCCTGTGCGGCTGGGAGCCGGACCCCGCAGTCGAGGTCGTGACCGTGGCCCTGGACCGCGACTTCGTGCTGGACCAGCTGTACTGGCAGCACCGCCCGTGGCTGGGCGGCCGGGAGGAGGCGCACGACATCCTCGACGCGGTCTACGTCCGCCCCGCGCGGGTGCTCACCCTGGACGCGGCGACGGCCGCGCTGGTCTTCCCGCCGCTGGAGGAGCTGGCCGGGCTGGGCGCCGGGGAGCCGGCCCCCTCCCGCTTCTACCGTGCGCAGGCGCTCCTCTTCACCGTGCTGGACCTGGTGCGCCCCTTCGTCGGGGCCGCGTCGTTCGCCCCGCGGGGGCGGGGGCGCCGGTCCCGGGTCGCGGGCCCGCCGCCGGGGCACCTGGCGTCGCTGCGGACGGAGGCGCGCGGCGCCGCGGCCCTGCTCAGGCAGGACCCGGCCGAGCCCTGGACGCTGGACGGCCTGGCCCGGCGGGTGCACCTGTCCCCGTCCCAGCTCGGGCGGGTGTTCGCGGACGCGTTCGGCTGCGGACCGATGGCGTACCTGGCCACGGTCCGCACCGAGCGCATGGCGCACCTGCTGCGGACGACGGACGACCCCGTCGCCGTGACGGCGCGGCTCGCGGGCTGGTCCGACCCCGACCACGCGCGCCGCGTCTTCCGGCGGAGCCTGGGGGTCACCCCGACGCGGTACCGCGCGGGCGCCCGCCGCTGACCCGACACCCGGCGGCCCTTCTTTCACATTTCCCGCTCTACCGTCCTTGACGCGGCCGCCGCACCGGGGCAGCCTCTGACCCACAGCCAGATTCGGGTGCGCGACGGCGGCCGCGCCGTCCACCCCGGCGCCTCCCCCCCATCCCCCTTCCCCGACACCCGCAGTCCCCCCGTCACCGAGTGAGCCCCCCGGTGTGAGTGCTGCCCGTGGTCCCGCGGCCGGTCCGAGCGTGCCCGTCCGCCCCGCCCGAACGGCGGCGGCGCCCCTGCCGCGGACGGCGGGCCACCCGCCCGCCCCGCGCCGAGTGAGAAGGACCGGGATGGGATACGTGACATGGAGCGGACCGCGGCGTGCGCGCCGCGCCGGAACCGCGGCGGGGGCGGCGCTCGCGCTGCTGCTGCCGGCCGCGGTGCCCGCGGCGGCCGAGCCCGCGGCGGCGGTGCCCGACCTCGACGGGCCGTCGGTGGTGGAGGTCCTCCTGGAGGACCGCGACGCACTCGACCGGCTCGTGGACCTGGGCGGCGACATCGCCCGGCTGGACCCGGCGGACGGCGACGGGTTCGTGGCGCAAGCGGTGGTCTCCCCCTTCGACCTGGAGGCCTACGGCGACGCCGGGTTCACCTTCGGCGAGGTGCTCTACACCGAGGCCGACGCCGAGGAGCGCATCGAGGAGCGCGAGGAGGCCATCGCGCGGCTCCGGGCCGAGAACGGGCCCCACGACACGGCGCGGACGCTGGCCGGCACCGACGGGCTGGAGGTCCTGCGCGCGGACTACTTCGAGGGCCGCAACGGCGCGTTCCTGTCCGTGGAGGTCCGCTCGGACTTCGGGCAGGCCGAGAACTTCCAGCTGACCGTGGAGCGCGACGCCGGCCCCGGAACGGAGATCGGCGACGGGGGCGCGCAGAGCCTGGGCCGCTTCGTGGACGTGGGCGTGTACATGTACCACCGGGGCCAGGCCCCCGTGCAGGAGCGGCCCGAGCGCATCCGGGTGACGAGCCCGCACGGCGGCACCGCCGTGGCGGAGGTCACCGAGTGGCTGCCCGACCCCCGCGGCCCCGGGGACCCGCTGCCCTACACCGACTTCCTCAACGCGTACATGACGCCGGGCGAGCTGTACGACCGGATCCACCAGATCGCCCAGGAGTACCCGGACATCGCCGAGGTGATCGAGCTGCCGCACCGCACCAACGGCTACCGGCGCCACGCCCAGGCGATCCTGGGCGTGGGGGTGGACGGCCGGAACGCGGACCGCGGGGTGGTCGTGGAGTCCCTCGCGTACGGGCACGAGGGCGGCAACGACATCGTCGTGGACCTCCTCGACCCGGGCGCCCCCGACTCCGCGCTGTCGGTGGACGTGGCGGGCGGCACCGTCGCCGTCTCCCTGGCCACCGACGGCGGCGGCGCGGTCACCACGACCGCGGCGGAGGCGGTGGCCGCGGTCAACGCCGGGGCCGGCGACCTGGTCCGGGCGTTCACGTACCGGGGCGATGCCGGGAACGGCGTGGTGCTGCCCGAGCGGGTGCGGGCCGACGACTTCCTCGACGCCCCCGACGACGTGTCCCGCGAGCCGGCACCGGTCTACGCGCTGCGCATCGGCGCCACCCGGGACGGCTCCAAGACCGGCGTGCTGGGCTACGCCCAGGAGCACGCCCGGGAGTGGCAGACGCCGCTGGTGACCATCGAGACCGCCGAGCGCCTGGTGCGCAACTACGGCATCCACGACACCACCACCGAGCTGGTGGACGAACTGGACATCTTCCTGATGCCCTCGTTCAACCCCGACGGCGCGAACTACTCGTTCCACGACGTGCCGCTGCACCGCAAGAACATGACCAACTACTGCCCCGACGACGGCCCCCGCGACCAGTGGGCCGTGGAGCAGGGCGCGCAGTGGGGCGTGGACAACAACCGCAACTACGGCGCCTACACGCTGTGGGACGGCTACTCCGGCGCCTCCTTCAGCTGCACGGGCGGCTCCTTCGCCGGACCCGAGGAGCTGGGCCCGCTGTCGCAGCCGGAGAACCGGAACCTGGTGTGGCTGGTCGACACCCACGACAACATCGGCTTCTCCATGAACATCCACTCCTCGGGCGACTACTTCATGTGGTCCCCGGGCGCGTACATCGCCCAGGGGCGGGTCCCCACCCCCCGGCCCACCGCCATGCAGGAGGCCTACTTCTGGCAGTCGTCGGCGAGCATCCTCGGCGCGATCAAGGAGCACCGCGGCACCGTGGTGACCCCGGCCCGCACCGGCCCGATCATCGACGTGCTGTACTCCGCGGCGGGCAACTCCGGCGACCACCTCTGGTACGAGAACGGCATCTTCGCCTGGAACTTCGAGCTCGGCCAGGCGGGGTTCCAGCCGCCGTGGGACGAGGCGCACGCCCAGGGCATGGAGTACGCCAACGGCCTGTACACGATGCTGGAGGTGGCCCTGGAGCACCAGCGGGACCGGTACAGGCCGCGCTCGGCCGCCTCCCCGCGCGCGGGGGCGCACCCCGGCCCGGTGGAGGTCGCCTTCGAGGCCAACGAGCCCGCCGAGATCTACTACACGCTGGACGGCAGCCGGCCGGACTTCGACTCCCCCAGGCTGGAGGCGTCGGGCGTGCGCAGTGCGCTGGAGACCCTGACCATCGAGGAGACGACGACCGTCCACTGGTTCGCGGTGGACGTCGCGGGCAACGTCGAGGGGGGCTACGACCCCGACGGCGGCGCCCGCAACCACCGCCGCGGCACCTGGACCGTCACCGGCTGACCGGGGCGGCCGGCGGGGCGGCCCGGGGGACGCGGTCCCCCGGGCCGCTCCCGGTCAGGCGAAGTCGGCCTCCGTCATCCCGGCGGGGTGGCCGGGCGGCCACCGCACCGGCTCGATGCGGTGGCCGTCGGGGCCGGTGACCCGCGCCGTGCGCGTCCCCGGCCCGGAGTCCACCGGGGGCCCGGCCGCCACGCCCCCCGCGGCGAGGCGGGCGACCAGGGCGTCGAGGTCGTCCGCCTGGACGACGGGGTGGTTCACCGCCCCGGTGTCCCGGACCGGCCGGCCGGGGTCGTGCACGGGTTCGAGGCTCACGAACGGGCCGTCGGGCAGCCGCAGCACGGTCGGGCTCCCGAACCGGGTCCGCGGCACGCGCCCGACCTCCAGGTACCCGAGCGCGGCGTAGAACGCGAGCGAGCTCTCCAGGCCGGTGACCCGCAGCCCCGGGTGCGGCATCCGCATGCCCGGCAGCCTGTGCCCGCCACGGCCGCACCCGCCGCCCCGGGCGACCCGCGAGCCGAAGCCCCGCCTTGCGCACAAGGGCCCCGCCGACCCGCACGGCTCCCTGGAGTGGAGAAGTCACCCCCGGCAGACGGCCCGCAACACCCCCGCGAGCGCGTTCCCGCACGAGCCGGTTCGCACGAGAGCGCGGTGGTAGCCCGCGGCACCACTCACCGAACGCAAGAGGACCACTGAGAAGACGGGCACGGCAGAACGCCTCACGCGCCACGAGGCCGAGGAGCCGAGTGCCGCCTACCAGGCAGTCCCGAGCGTCTACAAGCCGGGTGAACACTTCGACGTCGACCGCCGAACGGTGAGTGCCCTCCTCAAGCGCCACCGTGTGCCGATGCGCTGGAACCTCCGGTCCGCGAAGCGGATCCGGTGTCGTCCACCAGGTTTCCGGTCTGTGCCCGAGCAGCGGCTCTCTGCCGGTTCCCCCTGCCCTGACGGCGCCAGGAGGTTACACTTATTACAGTTAATCAGGAGGGTGAGATGGCCACAGCACTGAACAGAGTGGTGGAGGAGATCGCTCCGCCGACGTCGGAAGAGCAGAGGGAAGCCACCCGGGCAGCCGTCAGCCGCATCCTCAGCGACACGGCACAGGTGGCGCTGAGGCTCCCCGGTGGAGCGGAGTACCACCTCGACGCGGAAGAACTGCGGGCCCTCCTGGCGATCGGCCTCGCCAGGGCGAACGGCCAACGCGTCTCCGTCATCAGCCACGACGTGATGCTCAGCCCGCAGCAGGCGGCCGAGCTGCTCGGCGTGTCCCGGCCCATGGTGTACCGCTTCATCGAGCGCGGCGACCTGGCCGCGACACGTGTGGGCACGCACTGGCGGCTGCTGACCGCGGACGTGCTCGCGTTGGCGGAGCATCGAACGCGACTCGCCGAAAGTGTAGAAACCGGGCTCGACCACGTCGCCCGGACGATGGATTCCTCCGACAGGGGTACCGCGGCCGAGGACGGCGCAAAGGAGAGCCGGCGGGCCGCCACTCCCGAGCAGAAGAAAGCGTCCCTGGAGCGGGTACGCCGCAAGGCGAGAAGCCGGCGCAAGTGAACGACGGAGGTTCCCTGCTCGGTGTCGTCCTGGACGCCAACGTCTACATCGACGCCGTCAGCGGTGACAACCTGACGGTTCTCGGTGATCCGCTGGAGTTCGACGGCACACCCTCACTTCCTCCCCGCCGGGTGCACCGAGCCTGCACGTCCTCGGAGTCATACGCGACGGAGGGATCCTGGGGCGCGGCTATTCCTTGGAGGTCAGTGAGCACATCCTCGCCATGGTCGACCACAGGCTGATCGAGACAGGGTGGAGGGAATCGGATGTGGACACCTACATCGATCTCATCTGCGACCTGGCTGAGCTGTCCGGAGGCGGCTACTACAGCGACGTTCCACAGACGCAATATGACTGTGAAGACCCCGAGGACAATCTGATCCTCGATCTGGCCGCATTCACCGATGCATCTCTGATCGTCAGCAACGACAGTGACCTGCTCGTCCTGGGGCGCCCGAAGGGGTGGAAGGGGCGGGGCATCATCTCTCCCGCCGACTTCACCAAGCGAGCAGAGGCCGCGATGCGCTACAGGTGAGGCCGTCGCGCCAGAGCAATCACGCGTTTCCTCCAGAAGAGACGACAAGACGACCCCGCGAGGCGGCCGAAGGCCGCCGAACAGGGTCGTCCGAGAATGGAGTGGACCCTGGGCAACCCAACGACAACCCCCGGGGCGAAGCCCCGCGTTGTAAGAGATCGCTCCGCCCACCCCGCCGATCAGCGCGACCCCGACCACAGGGGGGGTACCTCGGGGGGTTCGGGGGGTCTCCCCCCGGCAGGAATGACGAAACGACCCCGCGAAGCGGCCGAAGGCCGCCGAACAGGGTCGTCCGAGAATGGAGTGGGCGCGAAGGGACTCGAACCCCTGACCTATTGCTTGTAAGGCAATTGCTCTGACCAGCTGAGCTACGCGCCCTTGCGTCGCAGGCGATCATACCGCTTCGGGGCGGCGGCCCGCGCGGGGATTTCCCCGGCCCCGGGTTCACGCCAGCGCGCGCAGGTGCTCCAGGTAGGCGTCCGTGTCGCGGGGCTCCGAGATCGGGGCGAGGGTGCTCCAGCGGACGACGCCCGCGGCGTCGATGAGGAAGGTGCCCCGGCGGGCGGTGCCGCGGACAGGGTCGAAGACCCCGTACGCGTCGGCGACGGCACCGTGCGGCCAGAAGTCCGACAGCAGGGCGAAGGGGAACCCCTCCCGGTCCGACCAGGTGCGCAGGGCGAAGACCGAGTCGACCGAGACGGCCAGGACGGTGCCCAGCTCGGCGAGTTCCGCGTGGCGGGCGCCGAGCTCGGCCAGCTCCCCGGAGCAGACCCCGGAGAACGCCAGCGGGTAGAACACCGCCAGGACCGGCCGGCCGCGCAGCGCGGACAGTGCGGTGTCCCGCCCGTACTGGTCCTGGAGGGTGAAGTCGGGGGCGCGGTCCCCCGGGGTGATGGCCGTCATGTACTCGTTCGTTCGGTCGTGTGCGGGCGTCCCTCAGCGCCGCGCGCCCGCAGGCGGGACGCGCGGCACCGGATTCCTCACCCCGTACGGGTGACGTCCGTCACCGCTTGGGCACGACCAGGCGCGTTCCCGACCAGTCCGCCCCGACGCTCACAGCACTGGTCTGCGACAGACCGGAGGTGCTGGCCGCCTCGGCGACGTCGCTGGGGGACACGTGCAGTTCACGGCCCGCTTTGGGGGTCAGGACCAGGATCGTGCCGCCGTCCGCGATGGTGGTCACCACGTCGACGAGGGCGTCGGTCAGGTCGTCCTCCTCGTCGGATCGCCACCACAGCAGCGCCGCATCGACGTCGCCGTCGTAATCCTCGTCGACCAGCTCCTCACCGGTGAGCTCGGCGATGGATGCGCGCAGGCCCTCGTCGACGTCGTCGTCGAACCCGAATTCCTGCACCACCTGACCCGGCTTGAATCCGAGTCGGTCAGCCAAGTCACGCTCGCTCTGTGCCTGGCCCGCGGTCGCGCTCACGAAAGTTCTCCTCCACAGATGGTTTTTCTCAATCTTGCCTGCACGAAGCAGTTGTCACAACGATGCCGGGCCTTTTCCGCCGCCCGTCACGTGCGTCCGCGACCATCGCTGATGGCCTAGTTCACACGCTAGCGGTCCCGTCCGTCAACGTGTTCCCGGCGCCGGGGCGCCCCGGCGGCTCACCCCGAGGACAGGAACGACAGCCGGACCGTGCGGTCCGGGTTGTCCACGTTGAGGTCGACCACCGCGATCGACTGCCATGTTCCCAGCCCGAGCCGGCCCGAGAACACCGGAACGGTGGTCTGGGGCGCGATGTAGGCCGGCATGACGTGGGACCTGCCGTGTCCCCGTGACCCGTGCTCGTGCCGCCACCGGTCGTCGGCGGGCAGCAGGTCGTCGAGGTTGGCCAGGAGGTCGTCGTCGGAGCCCGCGCCGAGTTCGATGATCGCCACACCCGCGGTGGAGTGCGGAACGAAGACGTTGAGCAGGCCGTCGCCGCCGCTCTGGGCGACGAACTCGTCGCACTGGCGGGTGATGTCGGTGATGCTCTCCGATCCGCCGGTGTGCAACTCCAGGATCTGTGTCCGCATAGCGCCACCTTCGCGCAGGTGGGGCTCTCGTGCAACCATCCCGTTTTCGGCCTGTGGATGGCGATACGGTCCGGGAGGGGCCATACTCGTCCACTACGTGCGTCGACCCGGCCGAAACGAGGGAGAACGGTGACCGCCTCTTTACCGCTGGGGCCCGTGCTGCGGCACGTCGGCCCGACATCCGCCACGGTGTGGGTCCAGGCGTCCGCGCCCGGCCGCGTCCGGGTGGCGGCGCAGGGCGGTGTGACGGCGGTCGCGGACACGTTCACCGTGCACGGCCACCACTACGCGGTGTGCGAGGTCGTCGGCCTGGAGCCGGGCTCGGCACCGCCCTACGAGGTGTTCCTGGACGAGGAGCGCGTGTGGCCGGAACCGGACTCGGCGTTCCCGCCGAGCACGCTGCGCACCCTGGACCCGGACGCGCCGACCCGGCTGCTGTACGGGTCGTGCCGCACCCCCACCGGTGACACCCCGGAGGGCGTGGTCCGCTACGGCCCGGACCTGCTGCGCGCCACGGCCCGGCGGCTGGCCCGCGAGCCGGTGCGCGACAACCTGGTGATGCTCCTCATCGGCGACCAGGTCTACGCCGACGAGATCCAGGAGCCGATGCGGGCGTTCCTGCGCGACCACCGGCGGGAGAGCGGGGGGGAGGGCCCCGACGGCGAGGTCGTGCACTTCGACGAGTACGCGGAGCTGTACCGGCGGGCGTGGAGCGATCCGCAGGTGCGCTGGCTGCTGTCGACGGTGCCGACCCTGATGGTGTTCGACGACCACGACATCCGCGACGACTGGAACACCTCCGCGGCCTGGCGCCGGGAGATGGACGGCCGCCCCTGGTGGCGCACCCGGGTCACGGCGGGGCTGGGCGCCTACTGGGTGTACCAGCACCTGGGCAACCTCTCCCCCGCCGATCGGGACAAGGACCCGCTGTGGGCGCGGGTGCGCGAGGCACGGCTCGACGCCGGGGACGAGGTGGACGCGTTCGCCCTGCGGGCGCACGAGGAGCCGGAGTCCTACCGCTGGAGCCACCGCCACGACCTGGGCGGGGTGCGGGTGCTGATGCTCGACACCCGGTGCGGGCGCGCCCTGGGCGAGGGCGACCCCTCGGACGGCTCCCGGTCCATCCTGGGGCCGGGCGGGCACGCCTGGCTGGACGAGAACCTGACCGGAGGCCCCGACCACGTGGTGGTGGCCTCGACGGTGCCGGTGCTGCTGCCGCCCGCGGTCCACCACCTGGAGGCGTGGAACGAGGCGGTGTGCGCGGGCGCCTGGGGCGGGTGGCTGCGCGGACCCGCCGAGCGGCTGCGCCAGGCCCTGGACCTGGAGCACTGGGGCGCCTTCCGGTACTCGTTCGGGCGGCTGGCGGACGCGGTGGGCCGGGTGGCGAGCGGCGAGCGCGGCCCCGCGCCGGCGTCGGTGCTGCTGCTCAGCGGGGACGTCCACTTCTCCTACACCGCCCCGGTCCGCCACCGGGACGTGGGCGGGGACGGCTCGACCATCCTCCAACTGGTCTCCTCACCGCTGTGCAACCGGCTCCCGGCGAACTTCCGCCGGATGGCGCGGCTGTCGGCGAGCGCGCCGGTGCACCTGGCGGGGCGGATCATGACCTGGCTGGCGCGGGTGCCGCCCTCGCCGCTGCGCTGGCGGCTGTCGTCGGGGCTGTACTTCGGCAACACCATCGGCGAGGTCGCCTTCGCGGGACGCACGGCGCGGGCGAGCTGGTACCACGTGGCGGAGGGCGGGCCCGAGGCCCTGCCCGAAGTACGGTCCGCCGTGGACGTGTGACCTGGCGGCCCGCGGGAATCCGGGCGCCGCTCCGGGGGCGTCCGCCGACCCGCCCGCGCCGTCGGTGGCGGGCGGGTCGCGTTTCGCCGCGGTCCCCGGACGGCGGGAGCCGGCCGTGGCGGCCCGTACCGGGGGCGTGCACGGGCGGGGGCGGCCGGCCCGGAGCGGCCGCGGGGTCGGGGCGGCCGGCTCCGGGACGGTCAGGGCTTGCGCGGGTGGGGCCGGGTGCTGGAGTGGCCGCGGCGGCTCTTGCGGACCGCCAGGCCCAGTGCTCCGCTGCCCCGCTCGATGAACTGCCGGGCGGCGCGGTTGACGGTGGCGCGCGGCCCGGAGGCCTCGCGCTTCTTCTCGGCGGCGTCCTCGGAGCCGCCGTCGGGCGCCTGCGCGTCGGCGGCGGCCTCCCCGCCCAGGTGCGGGAGCACCGCGGTGGGCTCGACCGAGTTCAGGTGCGGCAGGACGGCGGTGGGCTCCTCGTCCCGCCCGTTCCCGGCGTCCCCGGTCTCCCGCGGCGCGTCGTCCGCCTGCGCGGCCCGGTCCGAGCCCAGGTGCGGGACGACGTCGGTGGGCTCGTCCGCTCCCGCGGCCGGCGGGGCCACCGGGCGGAGCAGGTCGGTGCGCTCGTTGGCGGACACCGCCTCCTCGCGGCTCTCGGGCTCGGCCTCCTCGCGGACGGCCCTGCGCCAGGCCCGCTCGACGAGCTTCTGCCGCATGGACTCGCGGGAGCGCTCGATCCGGCGGGAGCGCCAGGCCTTGGCGGCCGGGGTGATGACGGGCCAGGTGACCTTGGCCGGCCGGGAGAGCGCGTGCCACAGGTAGGCGGTGGTGCCCCACGCCTCCATGGCGCGGCGGGCCCGGGTGATGGTGAAGAAGGTCGGCATCGCCAGCAGCAGCTGCGGCAGGCCGAGGACCAGGGCCGCGATCAACGGGTAGAGCCCGCCCCCCACCAGGGCCGCGGCGGCGCCGATCACCATCGTGGTCAGTGCCAGGGCGATGCGCAGTCCGGTGAACTGCCGGAACCGGTGCAGCGCCCGGCGGGCAGAGACCGGCGGGGCCAGCCCCTCGGGCAGCGGGGTGGGCTGCACGATGAGGGACATCAGCAGAGTGCCCACGCCCACGCTCGTCGCCAGCAGGATCGTCCATCCCGCGGCCGACAGGGAGCCGCCCACGATCAGGGCGACCAGCCCGGCCACGGGAAGCGGTGCGGGCACCCAGAACAGCACCCGTCTGCGCAGCTCGCCCTCCTGCGTCGGCTGGAGAACGAACTCGGTCACCGGATTATCGGTCCGGGACCACTTCCTCGGTCGCTCGACCACTGCGTTGACCCCCAAGAACGTCGTGACCCGACGGCGCGCGAAAGCCCTCGCCCGGGAGTGCCCTCAAACCAAGCGGGCCTCGCGCTTCACCGTTACAAAGCTATCCCTTTTCATGCGGTCCCCGGGCGCACACGGGCAGTAATAGACATACCCGGCGCAGGTGAAACTCGGATAAGGGCGCACGCATGGTGGACTAACGATCAGGTTACGTCCCGGGTTCCCCGTTGGACAGTGTCCGGGCGGGTCGAGGACGAATGACACATCCCACGTCAACCGTCGGACGCCTCGGAGAGTCGGCCCAGCGCGACCGCGATGCGCAGCACGAACGAGCCCCGCCCGTCGGAGGGGGTGCGCCCGGTCAGCTCGGCGATCCGGCTCAGCCGGTAGCGCACCGTGTTGGGGTGGACGAAGAGCATGCGGGCGGTCGCCTCCAGCGACGACGCGTGCTCCAAGTACACCGACAGGGTGTCCAGCAGCGGCGACCCGGCCCCGGCCAGCGGCAGGTACACCTCGCGCACCAGCTGGGCGCGCGCCTCGGCGTCCCCCTGGAGCGCCCGCTCGGGCAGCAGGTCGGCGGCCGGCACCGGGCGCGGCGCGTCCGGCCAGGCCACCGCGGCCCGCAGCCCGCTGACGGCGGCCCGCGCCGACGCGCCGGCCGACCGCAGGTCGGGCACCACCGGGCCGACCACCACCGGCCCCGGGCCGAACAGGCCGGCCAGGGGTTCGGCGGCGGCGCCGGGGAGGTCTTCGGCGGGGTAGCGCTCGCCCACACCCACCACGACGACCACGCGCCTGCCCTGCGCCCCGGCCAGGACGTCGTGGCCCAGGCGGCGCGCGGCGGCGCGCAGGTCCTCCAGGACCTTGCGCTCGTCGTCGCCCTCGCTCACCTCGCCGGCCAGGGTGATCACCGGGGTGAGCCCCCAGCCCAGCGCCGACCCCCAGGTCTGGAGCCCGTCCTCGCGGTCCCCGTGCAGCAGGGCGTCGACGATGAGCGCCTCCAGCCGCGCGTCCCAGGCCCCGCGCGCCTCGGCGGCCCGCGCGTACACCTTGGCGGAGCTGAACGCGACCTCGCGCGTGTAGCGCAGCACGGCCTCGCGCAGCTGCTGGGCTCCGCCGGGCGCAGCCAGCTCGTCGACCTGGGCCTCGACGACGTCGATGACGACGCGGATCATGTCGACGGTCTGCTGGAGGGAGACCGACCGGGTCAGCTCGCGCGGGGCGGTGCCGAAGACCTCGACGGTGATGGCGGGCCGGCCGCGCCCGGGGTTGCGGAACCAGTCGACGAAGGCCGCCACGCCGGACTGGGCGACCAGGCCCACCCACGAGCGGTCCTGGGCCGACATACGGCGGAACCAGCCGAGGCGGTCCTCCATGCGGGCGACGGCGGCTGTGCCCAGCGTGCCCATGGAGCGCTCCAGGCGGCGGACCGTCTCGGCGCGGACGCGCTCCTGCTCGTCGGTCCCGGCGTTCTCATCGGTGTTCACCCCCTTAGGTTCGCATCCCCGGTCCCCGGGGGCTGCGGCCCGCCCCGCCGCACCGGCCTGTAGGTGCGCCGCAGGGCGCGGGAGGGCCCCCGGAGTGCGGCGATGTAACGTCGGAGGGTGACCCCTCTCACCGGGCCGCGGGCTTGCGGACGCGCGCGGGACGCGGGTTTGTGGGGTTCCCACAAGCACCCCCGAGTGAAGTTCGTGTGCCTCCCCCTCCAACCGGTGATCTCCTACAGGGCAAGGTGGATGTCGTGCTTGTAATCGTTGCTCCCGGCCAAGGTGCCCAGGTCCCCGGATTCCTCTCCCCGTGGCTCGAACTGCCCGGCGTCGCCGACCGGCTCGCCGCGTGGTCCGAGGTCGTCGGGCTCGACCTGGTGCGCTACGGCACCACCGCGGACGCCGACGAGATCCGCGACACGGCCGTCGCGCAGCCGCTGCTGGTCGGCGCGGGCCTGATCGCGGCCTCCGAGGTCCTGGGCCCGCTCACGTCGCCCTCCCCGGCCCTGCCGGCGGAGGCCTCCCACGTGGACGCGGTCGCCGGGCACAGCGTCGGCGAGTTCACCGCCGCGGCGGTGGCCGGGATCCTCTCCCCCAAGGACGCGCTGTCCCTGGTGGCCGAGCGCGGCCGGGGCATGGCCGACGCCGCCGCCCGCACCGAGACCGGCATGACCGCCGTGCTGGGCGGCGACCGCGACCAGGTGCTGGCGGCCGTCGCCGCCGCCGGGCTCACCCCGGCCAACGACAACGGCTCGGGCCAGATCGTCGCCGCCGGCACCACGGCGCAGCTCGCGGCGTTCGCCGAGAACCCGCCGGAGAAGGCGCGGCTGCGGCCCCTGTCGGTGGCGGGCGCCTTCCACACCGGGCACATGGCCCCGGCCGTGGAGCGCGTGCGCGCCGCCGCCGGGCTCCTGTCGCCCTCCGACCCGGTGGTGCCCATCCTGTCCAACGCCGACGG
The DNA here is from genome assembly GCF_900141985.1 of Nocardiopsis flavescens. GTDB lineage: Bacteria > Actinomycetota > Actinomycetes > Streptosporangiales > Streptosporangiaceae > Nocardiopsis > Nocardiopsis flavescens. The sequence goes on from NZ_FQZK01000014.1 coordinate 35,741, forward strand.
CGCCGTGGTCGGGAGCGGCAAGGAGTACCTGGACCGGCTGGTCTCGCAGATCTCCTCCCCGGTGCGCTGGGACGCCTGCACGCGGACCCTGGCGGACCTGGGCGTCACCGCCCTCATCGAGCTGACCCCCGCGGGCACGCTCACCGGCCTGGCCAAACGCGCCCTTCGCGGCATCGACCTCCTCGCGGTCAAGACGCCCGAGGACATCGAGCGCGCGGGCGCCCTCATCAAGGAGCACGCGGGGACCTCCGCCGCGGGCACCGACCAGGAAGGCTGACCCCATGTTCCCCACCCCGAGCGTCCCCGGCGGCGCGGCGATCCGTTCCTTCGGCGAGTACCAGCCCTCCCGGGTCGTCACCAACGCCGACCTGGAGGAGCGGGTCGACACCAGCGACGAGTGGATCCAGAGCCGCGTGGGCATCAAGGAGCGGCGGGTCGCCGGTCCCGAGGACTCCGTGGCGAGCATGGCCGTGGCCGCGGGCGGCAAGGCCCTGGCCGCCGGCGGGCTGTCCCCCGAGGACATCGACCTGGTCATCGTGGCCACCTGCACCCCCCAGGACCAGATCCCCAACACCGCGGCCACGGTCGCCGCCCGGCTGGGCATCGTGGCCCCGGGCGCGTTCGACCTCAACGCCGCCTGCGCCGGCTTCTGCTACGCCCTGGGCGTGGCGTCGGACATGGTGCGCGCCGGCAGCTCCCGCAACGTGCTGGTCATCGGCTCGGAGAAGCTCACCGACTGGGTGGACTGGGACGACCGCTCCACCTGTGTGATCTTCGCCGACGGCGCCGGCGCGGCGGTGGTCTCCGCCTCGGAGGAGAACGCCATCGGCCCGGTGGTGTGGGGCTCCTCCGGCGAGCGCGCCGACAAGATCTACCTGCGCGACCACAAGTACCTCTGGCAGGAGGGCCAGGCGGTCTTCCGGTGGACCACCACCGAGCTGTACAAGACCGCGCTGGAGGCCCTGGAGCGGGCGGGCGTGGCCCCCGGGGAGCTCACCGCCTTCGTACCGCACCAGGCCAACCTGCGGATCATCGAGTCCATCGCCAAGAAGCTGGGCGCGCCCCAGGCGCTCGTGGCCCGCGATATCGTCACCGCTGGCAACACCTCCTCCGCGTCCATTCCGCTCGCGCTCTCGCGCATGATCGGACGCGGGGAGCTCCCCTCGGGGAGCACCGTCCTCACCCTGGGCTTCGGCGCGGGGCTGGTCTACGCCGCCCAGGTGATCCGCATCCCCTGACCCGCGGCCGGCCATCCGGACCGCATCCCCGTTCAACGAACACACGCAAGGAGAACAACGACATGGCTCACACCGAGCAGGAGATCCTGGAAGGCCTCGGCGTCATCATCGAGGAGATCGTCGGCACCGAGCCCTCCGAGGTCACCCCGGAGAAGAGCTTCGTGGACGACCTCGACATCGACTCGCTGTCCATGGTGGAGATCGCCGTCGCCGCCCAGGACAAGTTCGGCGTGGAGATCCCCGACGAGCAGCTGAAGGACCTCAAGACGGTCCAGGACGTCATCACCTTCATCCAGAAGTGACGCGTCCGGGTCGCCGGGGACACACGACCCCGACCCGGCGGCCCGTCCGGCCCCACACCGCCGGAACCACCCCAGTCATTCGCCACGCCCGGCCCCGCAGCCGGGACCGACCCACGAGAAGGGCGATCGGATCATGGCAAAGACCGATGTCGTCGTCACCGGCCTCGGCGCCACCACCCCGCTCGGGGGGGACGTCGCGACCACATGGTCCGCGCTCCTCGACGGCCGTTCCGGCATCACCTCGCTGCCCGAGGAGTGGCACGAGAGCCTTCCGGTGCACTTCGCCGGGCGCATCGCGCAGGAACCCTCGGAGAAGCTCCCCAAGCCGCGGCTGCGGCGGCTGGACCGCACGCAGCAGTTCGCGCTCATCGCCGCCCAGGAGGCCTGGACCGACGCCGGCACCCCGGAGGTGGACCCGCTGCGCCTGGGCGTGGTCGTCTCCAGCGGTATCGGCGGCATCCTGACCATCCTGGAGCAGTACGACATCTTCCGTGAGCGGGGCTGGCGGCGGGTCTCCCCGTTCACCGTGCCCATGCTCATGCCCAACAGCCCGGCCGCGGCCATCAGCCTGGAGTTCACGGCCCGCGCCGGCTCGCACGTGCCGGTCAGCGCCTGCGCCTCCAGCGCCGAGGCGATCGCCAACGGCGTCGACATGATCCGCTCCGGCCGCGCCGACGTGGTCATCGCGGGCGGCACCGAGGCCGCGATCCACCCGCTCAACATCGCCTCGTTCGCGTCGATGCGCGCGCTGTCCACCCGCAACGACGACCCGGCGACGGCGTCGCGGCCGTGGGACAAGGACCGCGACGGCTTCGTCATGGGCGAGGGCGCCGGCATCGTCATCCTGGAGTCGGCCGAGCACGCCGCCAAGCGCGGCGCCCGGGTGTACGCCCACGCGTCCGGCGTCGGCTACACCAACGACGCCTACGACATCGTCCAGCCCGACCCGGAGGGCGCGGGCCAGGCCCGCGCCATCACCCAGGCGCTGACCGACGCCGACCTCACCCCGGCGGACATCGTGCACGTCAACGCGCACGCCACGTCCACCCCGGCGGGCGACGTCGGCGAGACGCGGGCCATCCGCTCGGCGCTGGGCGACTCCGCCGCCGACCGGGTCGCGGTCACCTCCACCAAGTCCATGACCGGCCACCTGCTGGGCGGCGCCGGCGCGGTGGAGTCGATCGCCACCGTCCTGGCCCTGCACGACGGGCGCATCCCGCCGACCATCAACATCCAGGAGCTGGACCCGGACGTGGCGGTGGACATCGTCCGCGACAAGCCCCGGGACATGCCCTCCGGCGACGTCGCCGCGGTCAACGAGTCCTTCGGGTTCGGCGGCCACAACGTCGCCCTGGTGTTCCGGCGCGCCTGACCAGGTCAGCGCATACGCGAAGCCGCGTCGAAGGGCCCCGCCGTCACGGCGGGGCCCTTCTCGGTCACAGATGAAGAACAGGTGCCCGGGGGCCCCAACGGGCCGTGAAGGCGAGCTGAACACCGGCGAAAACACCTTCAGGTCCACGGGACGTGTCGTCACCATGGAGGGGTGACCACTGCGCACCCGCACCGGGCTCCCACGGTGACCGCTCCCCGAGCGGCCGGACCAGCGCCCCGTCCCGACCGACCGCCCCTGGACTTCCAGCCGATCGTCGACCTGGACTCGGGCGCGGTCGTCGCGGTCGAGATCATCTCGCCGGCCCCGGCCGCCGCCCGGAGCGGCTCGCTGGAGATGCCCGCGCAGGAGTTGGAGGCCATCGCGGAGTGGCTGCTGGCCCTGGTGCGCGAGTCCGCCGGGACCGAGAGCCTGCTGCCCCTGGTCCTCCCCCTGCCCGCCCGGACCCTGATGGCCCGCGACGGGTTCGTCGACCTGGTCGACAGCCTGCTGCGCCGGGCCGGGCGGCGTCCGCGCGACATCACCTTCATGCTCGGTGCCGACCTGGCCGACCTGCCCCGCAAGATCGTGGTGTCGGGCGTGGCCCGGCTGCGCACCGCGGGCTTCCGGTGCGGTTTCGGCACCGCGATGGTCCGCCCCGACCTGGTGGTCGAGGCGGCGCCCTTCCTGATGCGGATGGACCCGGGCATCGTGTCCGGGGTGGCCACCGACCAGCGGCACGCCACCGTGGTGGAGGGCCTGGCCCGGATCGGCCGCGGCAGCGGGGTGTACGCCATGGCCGCGGGGGTGGACACCGCCGAGGACGTGGTGCGGCTGCGCCGCTGCGGGGTCAAGGTGGGCACCGGCCCGTTCTTCGCCGAGACGGGCTGGCGGCCCGGGGGGCGGGTGACGCCCGTTCCCGAGCCCACCGCCGGGCGGGACGAGGCGGCGGACGACGGGCCGCGGGTCACCGAGTTCATGGTCCCGCCGGTGGGCTTCGACGCCGACACCACCACCGAGCAGGTGCTGGAGGCGTTCACCGACGACACCGCCCTCAACAGCGCGATCCTCATCGACCACCGGGAGCGCCCGGTGGGGGTGATCGACCGGACCCGGTTCCTGCTGTCGGTGACCGGCCGCTACGGGCACGCCCTGCACGCCAAGCGCCCGGCGATCCGGCTCGCCGAGTCGCCGCGCACGGTCCCGGCGTGGATGTCGGCGATCTCCGCGCTGCGCGTCGCGGGCCAGGACACCGAGCGGGTGTACGACGACCTCGTGGTGGTCAACGCCTACGGCCAGTGCCTGGGCATGGTGCACATCAGCGATCTCATCCAGTCCCTGTCCCGGAGCTAGCCGGCCGCGGGGGTCGGCCGACGCCCTCCCGGCCACCGGCCGCGGCCGCGCTCTCGCCGTCGAACGCGCCGGGTCCGTCCCGCCGCTGGTCCCGAGCCCCGGCCCCTCCCGCGCCGCGCAACGACGACGCCCCGCCCCGGATGCCGGGACGGGGCGTTCGCGCGCACGGGGTCAGTGCCGGGGCTCGGGACCCTTGACGCCGGACGGGCTGTTGGTGGGCTGCTCGGCGGCCTCCTCCAGCCGGGGCAGCGGCGAGCGCCCCTCGGCGATGGCGCGGGCGATGCGCTCGCGGTCCTGCTCGTCGTTGAGGTAGTCCAGGTCGGGGCGCCTGGGCAGCAGGCCGTCGCCGGAGGAGCGGCCCATGGCGCGGCGGCGCAGCCAGGGCACGAGGTGCTGGCGGGCCCAGCGGCGGTTCTCGCGGCGGCGCAGGATGGCGGGCAGCTGCCGGGGCGGTGTGGTCCACGGGTCGGCCCAGGACTCGCGGGGCCCCATCGGAAAGCCCAGGAGGTCGGCGATGCGGGCGGCCACGATCTGGTGGCCGGTGCCGTTGAGGTGCAGCCGGTCGTCGCTCCAGGCGCGCGGGTCGGTGAGCGCGTTGAGCGCCCACATGTCGACGATCTCGGTCCCGGTGCGCTCGGCGATCGCGCGCATGTGCATGCTGAACACGGCGATGCGGCCGCGGTAGTAGCGCAGCACGGGGATCCAGCCGGTGTCGTGGCCCGAGAGGATGACGGTGCGGATGCCCGCGTCGCGCAGGCGGCGGATGCCCCGTTCGAACTCCTCCGCCAGGTCGTCCAGGTGGGTGCCGGGGCGGAGCACGTCGTTGCCGCCCGCCAGCACGGTGACCAGGTCGGGCTTCCACTCCAGGGTCTGGTCGAGCTGCTCGCCGAAGATGTGCTTCATACGGCGGCCGCGCACACCCAGGTTGGCGTAGCGGAAGTCGGCGGTCACCTGGCCCAGGTGCTCGGCGAGGCGGTCCGCGAAACCGCGGTACTGGCCCCCGGGACCGCTGTCGTCCTCCATCCCCTCGGTGATGCTGTCACCGATCGCCACATAGGACCGGATGGGGTCCGGTCTGCGCGCGGGAGCGGTCACGGGGGGATTCATCTCAAGGTCTGTCACGTCAACCAATCATCCGGCTCTACCGTCCCACGCCGACGGGGCGCCGTAGGGTGCGCGGGTACGGAATCCTGGTACGGGTCGCGGTGGCGCCCCCCGTCTCCGAAACACCGTCGACCCCTGCGGCCGCGGGGCGGCCACCCGGCTCGAAGGTCGTTCGGGCGAGGACAGTGCCCGTCCAGCATACCCGGGCCCGCCAGGGTACCGCCGCTGACCGGGCGCCCCGGCGGGGCGCGCCCGCGTGCTCCGCCCGGCCTCGCACGGCACCGTTTCCGGGACGCGGAGCGGGCGTGAAGGCGCCGTGAACAACAACGTTTGCGAGCCGCGGGAAGAGCCAAATGTCCCTTATGAGGTGGATCACATCCCTCTGCGGCCCCACGTGGGCAAAGTCCCGCACAGAGGTGACGGGTACGGGGCGGGCTCGGCGCACCCCGCGGGGACGGGGTCGGCCTGGGGCTACCCATGTGGCCCCGGGGGACGTACGATCACCGGAAGTGCTCACGGCACCCCTGTCCCCCGGCCCGCCGTGCCCACCCGCGGCGACCCCCGTCCCCTCCCGGAACGGGCACCCCGCGGGTGAAGGGCGCGTACTGTGGTGCATCGAACCGAAGGCCCGTGCGGTTCCTCCCCAATTCACGTGCAGACACCAGGAGGTCGAGGTCCCCAGCGGATGAACGCCGTCTCTCCGATCTGCCTCGTCGACCTCGCACCCGCTCTGCGCTGGTCGAGGTCGCCTGATGTGGCTCCCCTGCTCCACCACGACCGGCTCATCGACGGCTGGTGGCACTCCCTGCCGGTCGCCAGGGTCCTGGAGATCGCCGGTCCGCCGTGGCTGGCGCACGGTATCGCGCGCCTGGCCGTGGAGCAGTGGGGGCACGTGCCCCTGGCCGAGTTCCTGCCCACCCTGCGCACCCTGGACGTGCACGGCGAGGACCTGGCCGAGCCGGTGCGCGGCGCGGTGCTGTCGACCGCCGGGGACTGGGACCACCTCATCTCCAGCCCGCCGCAGGAGATCGCCGCCTGGGCGCTGGGGGACTGCCACGTCATGGACGTGGTGAGCACCGTGGCCTGGCGCGCCCTGCAACCCTGCGGCGAACTGCCCGGCGGGCCCACCCCCTCCCCCGCTCTGATGCTGGAGGCGGTGCGCACGATCGCCCACTGGCTGCCCGAGAGCGCCCCCGAGCACGTGCGCAACGCCCTGGACTACCTGACCACCGCCACCGGCTCCGACCAGCCCTCGGCGGCCGGCGCCCCCGGGGGCGACCCCGGGCCGCCGCAGACCCCCGCCACACGGGCGATCCGCACCCTGCGGGCACTGCGCGCCCAGCGCGAGGAGGAGCGGCAGGAGCCCGTCCTGCCCGCCGCCGTGGGCGGGCACGAGCCGGTGCCGATGGCCATGGTCAGCTCCGCCGCGATGATCCCCGGATCCGCGCTGGAGGCGGAGGCCTCGCCGGGCGGCGGCGACCTGCGCTCGCAGTTCCGCAGCTCGCTGCTGGGCCCGGGCCGGACCCTGCGCAGGCCCAGCTTCGGTCCGCCCAAGCACCGCACCGAGCAGGAGGAGCGCCCGCCCGCCCCGGCACTGGGCGAGCACCCGCTGGTCGACATGGTCGAGGAGATGTTCCGGTCCTGGCCCGACCTGGAGCGCACGGTGGCCGCGGAGCGCCTGTTCGCCACCGACCCCATCAGCATCCGGGTGCTGGCAGAGCAGATCGCAGCGGACGTCACCGAACTGCGGGCAGCCCAGCGCCGGGTCGAGGAGCGGCTGCTGCGCTGGCTGAACTCGCCCGAGGGCGCGCCCGTCACCAAGCACCTGCGGGACATGTCGGAGCAGCTGGGCACCGCCACGACGATCGACCGGCTGATCAACGCCCACCCCGACCACGCGGTCGAGGTCCCCACCCTGAGCACACCGCTGTGGCGGGTGGTCATCACCCTGTTCACCGACCGCCGCATGCACAACGGCTGGCTCATCGCCGACGACCCCGGGCGCCTGCGCTGGCAGACCCGCGAGCTGCTGTCCGACGGGCCCGGCCTGACCGAGGCCGGGATCCGGCTCGGCCGGATCGGCATCCGCCAGCAGGAGCTGCGCGCCTGGCTGCTCAGCACCCCCGGGGTGAGCCTCCAGGACGGCCGGGTGCACGTCGACCCGTCGGTGCCGATGGAGGCCCCCGGCGGCCAGCCCGGCCACACCGCGCCCGACGACTCGGGGGCCACCACCGAGAACGGCCTGCCGATACGCCGCAGGCCGGACGGCCCGGCGCCCGAGCCGGCCCGCCCCGCCCCCGCCCCGTTCCCGCCCGCCGTGGACGTGCGGATGCCGGCGCCGCCGACGCCGGTGCAGGCGCCCCCCGCGGCGGTCCCGCCGGCGCCGTCGGCCGCGGGCCGGCCCGTTCCGGGCGACCCGGCCATGGCGGCCCGCTGCTTCCGGGCTCCGGACGGCCGCTGGTGGCACCGCATCGACATCACCGGAGACCACCTCAACGGCGCACCGGTGGCGGTCCCCCCCGGGTACGCCGGCCACCTGGGGCTCCAGCCGGGACGGCTGCTGTGCCTGACCGCCCCGGGCGCGGACCTGCTGGTGCTGGTCTGGCGCGACCAGCCCGCGTTCGACTCGCTGCGCCCGCTGCTGCGCAGGCAGGCGGCCCAGCCCGGCGACCGCGTGTTCATCACCGTGTCGGGCGACCGGCTGGACGCGCGCAAGCTGCCCGCGACCGACCTCAGCAACTACTCGCCGACCGCCCGCGCGCTGCACCTGAGCGGGTACACGGCACCCGCCTCCACCGAGGAGGCCCTGCAGATCCTCTCCCGCCGGATCACCGACAGCGACGAGCGGGCCCCCTCCGATCCGCCGTCGCTGGTCGACCTGCTCACCCGGCGGGGCGACAACGACATCGCGGGCGAGCTGCGCGCCGGCCTGTTCGCCGCGCACTAGCCCCCTCGCGTCCCAGGCCCCCGGTCCCCGACCGGGGGCCTGGTTTTTACCCCCGGGGGCTTCTCCCCCACCTCGCCATTCTTATAGGTTAGCCTTACCTAAGCATAGTTGAGGTGGTTCCCCTGTACACTTCCCGGCACCTGGCCCCGTCCCCGGCCGAACGCGCCCGCGCGGTCCTGGCCCGCCCCAACCCGGCGACCGTCACGACCCAGAGCGGCACCCTCCACCTGGTCGACCCCGCCTGCCACGTGCACCCCGGCGGCACGGTGAGCCTGCTGCTCCCCGACCGGCACCACCTGCTGGACGAGATGGACCGCGGGCGCACCGCGGCCACCGTGGAGTTCACCGACACCAGCGCCCTGGCCCTGCGCGACCCCACGCGCTCCCTGCTGTGGATCAGCGGCACCCTCACCGCGCTGGACGAGGCGACGGCGCGCATGCGGGCCCTGCGGCTGATCCGCGACGACCCCGACGAGCGCCTGCTCGACATCGGCCACGGCCGCACCATGGTCTCCCTGGATCCCTACCTGGTGGTGCACTCCGACACCGAGGGCTGCAACCTCCTCGGCAACGACGAGTTCCTGCGGGCCCGCCCCGACCCGCTGGGCCGCTGGGAGGGCCCCTGGCTGCGCCACCTGGAGGAGGACCACCCGGACCTGCTCGCCGCGCTGGCGCTGGCCTGCCCCGGGGACGTCCCCGCGGTCCACCCCCGACCCCTGGGCGTGGACCGCTACGGCATGACCCTGCGCTTCGAGGGTCCGGACGGCGACCACGACGTCAGGCTGCCCTTCGGCCGCCCCGTGGAGGGACCGCAGGAGGTCGCCGCCGAGGTGCACGCCCTGGCCGGGCTGCCCGACGCCTGCGGGCCGTACTAGGCGTGCCGGCCCCGAGGGCCGGCGGCGCCCGCCGCGGGCGCCGCGTCGTCGAACTCCGCCGGCCACCGCCGGCGGGGGCGGACGCGCCCCTCAGGGCAGGACCCCGGCCAGCCGTGCCACCCCCTCGGCGGCCTCGCGCGGACCCGACGTGTTCGCGTAGGCCAGCCGCAGGTACGGCGCGGGCGGCTCCCCAGGGAAGAACGGCCGTCCGGCCGCCACCTTGACCCCGGCGCGCAGCGCCGCACCCGCGACGGCGTCCTCGTCGGTGCCGTCGCGCAGGCGCACCCACACCTGGTAGCCGCCCGGCCGGAACACCGGTTCCACCAGCGGCGCCCGCTCCAGCAGGGCGGCCGCCACCGCCGTGCGCCGCCGGGTCAGCCCCTCCGCCAGCGCCCGCAGGTGCCGGCCCCAGGCCGGGGAGCCGACCAGTTCCAGGACCGTCTCCTGGAGGACGCCGGGCACGAACAGGGAGTCCACCACCTGGACGGCGCGCAGCCTGCGCAGCACCGGCCCGCGCGCCGCCAGGGCGCCGACCCTCAGCCCGGGGGAGGCCGCCTTGGTGAGCGAGTGGACGTGCACCACCGTTCCGTGCCGGTCGTCGGCGATGAGGGGCGGCGGCGGGGGCGGGGCGTCGGTGTGCGACAGCCGGCGCGCGTAGTCGTCCTCCACCACGAACGCGCCGGCCTCCCGGGCCGCGCGCAGCACTCCGGCGCGGCGCTCCCCCGACAGCACCGCCCCGGTCGGGTTGTGGAACAGGGGCTGGCAGACCAGCACCCGGGCGCGGGTGGCCGCGAACGCCTCCACCAGCAGCTCCACCCGCAGCCCGTCCCCGTCCACCGGGACCGGCACCGGGCGCATGCCCAGGGCGCGGGCGATCGCCAGCAGCCCCGGGTAGGTGGGCGACTCGACCAGGACCGGGGACCCGGGCGGGGCCAGCGCCCGCAGCGCGGTGGCCAGCGCGCTCTGCCCGCCGGCCGCGACGAGCACCTGCGAGCCGTCCAGCGACGCCCCGTCGATCTCCCGGGCGAACCAGTCGCGCAGCTCCGCCACCCCCTCCAGCGGCGGGCTCCCCCACGCCCCGGGGCGGCGGGCCGCCCGGCCCGCCGCTGCGGCCAGCTCCCGGTCGGGGCGCAGCGAGGCGTGCGGGTAGCCGCCGTGCAGGGAGACCACCCCCGCGGGGGCGGGGGCCAGGGTGGCGATGAACCCGGAGTCGTCCACGCCGCGCGCGATCCCGCCCGCCTCGGGCCCGGCGTCCAGGGCGACCTCCTGCCAGGAGGTGTCCCGGGCGGGCCCGCGCGCGGGCTCCCCGGCCCGGTAGGAGCCGGCACCGGGCCGGGTGACCACCAGTCCCTCGGCGACCAGGCGCGCCATCGCCCGGGAGAGGGTCCCCGGCCCCACCCCGTGCCGCTCCACGAGGGCCCGGCTGGCGGGCAGGCGCTCCCCCGGGGCGTAGCGCTCGAACTCCCGACGCAGGTCGTCGGCCAGATCACGGCCACTGCTACCGTTGTTCATGAGAGCACACGATAGCGCTACCGGCACTTCCGGGATAGCGGTTCCGCGCGGAGCGGCCCTGGCCCTGCTCGGGGTGACCGCCTTCTCCTTCACCCTCCCCTCCACCGCGCTGGCCCTGGAGGGCTTCGGCCCGTGGACCACCGCCGTCCTGCGGGCCTGCCTCGCCGGCCTGGTCGCCGCCGGGTGCCTGGCCGCGGTGCGCGCCCCGCTGCCCGGACGCGCGCAGCTGCCCGCCCTGGCCGCGGTCGGCGCGGGCTGCGTGGTGGGCTTCCCGCTGCTGACCTCGCTGGCGCTGGGCGGTACCGGAGTGGGCGACGCCGCCGTCGTGGTGGGCCTGCTGCCGCTCACCACCGCCGTACTGGCCACCGTGCGCGGCGGGGTCCGCCACTCCCCCGCGTTCTGGGCCGCCGCCGTGACCGGCGGCGCGGCCGTCGCCGCGTTCACCCTCGCCCGGACGGGCGGCTCCCCCGGGTCCGCGGACCTCCTGCTCGTGGGCGCCCTGCTCGCCTGCGCGTACGGGTACGCCGAGGGAGGGCGGCTGGCCGCCTCCATGCCCGGCTGGCGGGTGATCGCCTGGGGCCTGGTGCTGGCCCTGCCCCTCACGCTGCCCGCCGGGCTCCTGGCCCTGGTCCTGGAGCCGGCCGCGCCGACCCCCTCCGCGGTGGCCGGGCTCGCCTACCTCACCCTGGTCAGCCAGTTCGGCGGGTTCATACCGTGGTACCGCGGCATGGGGCTCATCGGTGTGGCGCGGGCGGGGCAGGTCCAGCTCGCCCAGCCCCTGCTCACCCTGCTGTGGGCGGTGCTGCTGCTGGGCGAGCGGCCCGACGCGGCGGCCCTGCCCGCGGCCCTCGTCGTCCTGGGCTGTGTCGCCGTCACCCAGAGGGTGCGCTGACACGGAGAAGGGCCGGGCACCCCGTGTGGGGTGCCCGGCCCTTCTCCGTCGGACGGCTCAGACGTTGAAGCCCAGCATGCGCAGCTGGTCGCGCCCGTCGTCGGTGATCTTGTCCGGACCCCACGGCGGCATCCAGACCCAGTTGATCTTGACCTCGCGGTCGAACTCCTCCAGCGCGCTGGTGGCCTGGTCCTCGATCACGTCCGTGAGCGGGCAGGCGGCGCTGGTCAGGGTCATGTCGAGGGTGATCACCGACGGGTCGGCGTTCACCCCGTACAGCAGCCCCAGGTCGACGACGTTGACGCCCAGCTCGGGGTCGATGACGTCCTTGAGGGCCTCGCCGATCTCCTCGACGAGCGCCTCGGCCTCGGGGGACGGCGGGGCCTCGGCCGGGGCGGCCTCGGTGGTGGTGCTCTCGTTCTCGCTCACTGGTATCAGACGCCTTCCTTCTCCAGGGACTGCGCTACCGCGTCCTTCCACGCCATCCATCCGAGGAGGGCGCACTTGATCCGGGCCGGGTACTTGGAGACCCCGGCGAACGCCACGGCGTCCTCCAGGACCTCCTCGTCGGGTTCGCCCTTGCCCTTGGAGTGCATCAGCTCGTTGAAGGCCTCCAGGGTCCGCAGCCCCTCGGCGACCGTGCGCCCGATCAGCAGGTCGGTCAGCACCGAGGTGCTGGCCTGGCTGATCGAGCAGCCCATGCCCTCGTAGGAGACGTCGCTGACGACCGCGCGGTCGTCCAGCCCCGCCTCCCCCTGCGCCGGGGTCAGCGCCACCCGGAGCGTCACCTCGTCCCCGCAGGTGGGGTTGACGTGGTGCGCCTCGGCGTCGTGCGGATCCCGCAGCCCCTTGTGGTGCGGGTTCCGGTAGTGGTCCAGGATGATCTCCTGGTACATCGCGTCCAGCTGCATGTGCGGATTTTCCTCGTCGTTCTGCCGGTCCGTGCCGCGCCCGGGCCGGTTCGGGTCCCGGAGGGCGGGAGCGGGCCCTACGCCCGCCCCGGCCTCCGGGGAACCCGGCTAGCCCCGGGTTCCGAAGAACTCCTGCGCGGCCCTGACGGCCGCCACGAGCGCGTCGACGTCCTCCGTGGTGTTGTAGAGGTAGAACGACGCGCGCGTGGACGCGAGCACGCCCAGCCTGCGGTGCAGCGGCCAGGCGCAGTGGTGGCCCACCCGGACCTCCACCCCGCGGTCGTCGAGCACCTGCCCCAGGTCGTGCGGGTGGATGCCCTCCACCTCGAACGACACGGCGCCGCCCCGGTCCACGGCCTCCGCCGGGCCGATGAGGCGCAGCCCCTCGACGTCGGCGAGGGCCTTGAGCGCGTACTCCACCAGCGTGTGCTCGTGGGCCGCGATCCGGTCCATGCCGACGGCCGACAGGTAGTCGCAGGCCGCGGCCAGGGCCACCGCCTGCGGTGCCATCGGCACCCCGGCCTCGAACCGCTGCGGCGGCTCGGCCCACGTGGAGTACTCCATGTGGACCACGCCGATCATGGACCCGCCGGTGATGAACGGCGGCATGGCCTCCAGCAGCTCCCGGCGCCCCCACAGGACCCCGATGCCGTTGGGCCCGAGCATCTTGTGCCCGGAGAAGGCCAGGAAGTCCACGCCCAGCGCCGCCGCGTCCACCGGCATGTGCGGCACCGACTGGCAGGCGTCGAGCACCGTCAGGGCGCCCACCTCGCGCGCCCGGGCGGCGATGTCGGCCACCGGGTTGACGGTGCCCAGCACGTTGGACTGGTGGGCGAACGCGACCACCCGGGTGCGCTCGTTGACCAGGTCGTCGAGGTCCGAGAGGTCCAGGCGGCCCTGCTCCGTCACCGGGAACCACCGCAGGGTGGCCCCGGTGCGGCGGCACAGCTCCTGCCAGGGCACCAGGTTGGCGTGGTGCTCCATCTCGGTCACGACGATCTCGTCGCCGGGACCCACCCGGAAGCGGCGCAGGCCCTCGTCCGCCGTGGCGGCGTTGCCCATGGCGTAGGCGACGAGGTTGATCGCCTCGGTGGCGTTCTTGGTGAACACCACCTCGCCGGGGTCGCCGCCGATGAAGCGGGCGATGGTCTCCCGTGCCGCCTCGTAGGCGTCGGTCGCCTCCTCCGCGAGCTGGTGCGCACCGCGGTGCACCGCCGCGTTGTGGCTTTCGTAGAACTCGCGTTCGGCGTCCAGCACCTGGCGGGGCTTCTGCGAGGTGGCCCCGGAATCCAGGTACACCAGCGGACGCCCGTCGCGGACGGTCCGGGCCAGGATCGGGAAATCCTTCCGGATCGCCGCGACGTCGAGCGGGCCAGGGGCCCCACCGAACTCGCGGACCGTGGCCATGGGTTACGCGCCCGCCTTCACGAAGCGCTCGTAGCCCTCGGCCTCCAGGGCGTCGGCCAGCTCGGGGCCGCCGGACTCCGCGATGCGCCCGTTCGCGAACACGTGCACGTGGTCGGGCTTCACGTAGTTGAGGATCCGGGTGTAGTGCGTGATGAGCATGACGCCCAGGTCGTTGTTCTCCTTGGCGCGGTTGACGCCCTCGGAGACGACCTTGAGCGCGTCGACGTCCAGGCCGGAGTCGGTCTCGTCCAGGATCGCGATCTTGGGCTTGAGCAGCTCCAGCTGGAGGATCTCGTGGCGCTTCTTCTCACCGCCGGAGAAGCCCTCGTTCACGCCGCGGGCGGCGAAGCCGGAGTCGATGGACAGGTCCTTCATCGCGCCCTGGAGCTCCTTGGAGAACTGCCGGAGCTTGGGCGCCTCGCCGCGCACCGCGGTGACGGAGCTGCGCAGGAAGTTGGACATGGACACGCCCGGGACCTCGACCGGGTACTGCATGGCCAGGAAGACGCCGGCGCGGGCGCGCTCGTCCACGCTCAGGTCGAGGATGTTCTCGCCGTCGAGCAGGACCTCGCCCTCGGTGATCTCGTACCGGGGGTGCCCGGCGACGGCGTAGGCCAGGGTGGACTTGCCGGAGCCGTTGGGGCCCATGATGGCGTGGGTCTCACCGGAGTTGATGGTGAGGTCGACGCCCTTGAGGATCTCGCGGCGCTCGTCCTCACCGATGAGGACGTCGGCGCGCAGACCGCGGATTTCGAACTTCGTCATTTCAAGCCTCAGGAATTCTTCTCGTCCAACGAGACGAGCACGTCGTCGCCGTCGATCTTCACGTCATAGGTGGGAACCGGACGGGTGGCGGGCGGGTTGATCGGCGCCCCCGAGCGGACGTCGAAGCACGAGCCGTGCAGCCAGCACTCGACGGTGCCGTCCTCGACCTCGCCCTCGGAGAGGCGGACCTCCGCGTGCGAGCACACGTCCCGCAGCGCGAACACCTCGCCCTCGGTCCGGACCAGTGCGATGGGCGTCTCGTCGTCGGTCTCGACCCCGAGGACCCCCTCCTCGGGGATCTCGCGGAGCTCGGCGACCTTCACCCAGCGACCGGTGTCACTCATGTGCGGCCAGCTTCCGCTCGACCTTGGCCATGATCTCCTCGGCGAGCCCCTCGACCGGGATGCGGTTGATGAGCTCCAGGAAGTAGCCGCGGATGACCAGGCGGCGGGCCTCGTCCTCCGGAATACCGCGCGAGCGGAGGTAGAACAGGTGGATGTCGTCGAGGCGTCCGCTGGCGGCGGCGTGGCCGGCGCCCTCCACCTCGCCGGTGAAGATCTCCAGGTTCGGCACCGAGTCCACGCGGGTGTCGTCGGTGAGCTGGAGGTTGCGGTTGTGCTCGTAGGAGTCCGTGCCGGTGGTGCCCTCGCCGATGATGACGTCGCCGATCCACACACCGTGGGCGCCCTTGCCGCTCAGCGCGCCCTTGTACTCCACCCGCGAGCGGGTGTTGGAGATGTTGTGGTCGATGAGCGAGCGGTGCTCGTGGTGCTGGCCGTCGCCGGTGAAGTACAGGCCGTGGAGCTCGGCGTTGCCGCCGCGCCCCTTGTAGGCCACCTTCGGGGACAGCCGGACCAGGTCGCCGCCGAGCGTGACGACGATCGACTTGAACGTGGCGTCCTTCTCGACCTGGGCGTTGTGCTGGGTGACGTCGACGGCGTCGCGGTCCCAGTCCTGGAGGCTGACCAGGGTCAGCCGGGCGCCCTCGCCGAGGTGGACGTCCACGCTGCCCGCGCGCACGCCGGTGCCGGTCTGGTTGAGCACGACGACGGCCTCGGCCAGCGGCTGGACGTCGATCACGAACTGGTCGTAGCGGGTGCCCCCCTGCGCCTGGCGGTCGATCGTGACCGGGCGCTCCAGGGCGGCGCCCCGGGCGACGGTGACCACCGTGGCCTCCTCGAAGGAGGAGTAGGCCTGGGCGGTGACGCGGTCGGCGGGCGTGCCGGCGGTGCCCAGACGGGCGTCGCCGCGGCCCACGGTCTCGACGGTGACGCCCTCGGGGGCGTCGATGTCGAGCCGGTCGGTGCCGTCCGCGACGGCGCTGCCGTCGTGCAGGCCCTTGAGGCGGCGCAGCGGGGTGAACCGCCACTCCTCCTCGCGGCCGCCCGGGACGGGGAAGTCGTTCACGTCGAACGACCCGTGGGTCGCGAGCTTGGAGAACGGGATTTCCCCGAGGCCGTGGCTGTGGGCCTTGGGTTCGATGCTGGGGCCGGTCAACTTAACCAACCGCTCCTTCCATCTGAAGCTCGATCAGCCGGTTCAGTTCCAGCGCGTACTCCATGGGCAGCTCGCGCGCGATGGGCTCGACGAACCCGCGCACGATCATCGCCATGGCCTCGTCCTCGTCCATGCCCCGGCTCATCAGGTAGAAGAGCTGGTCCTCGCTGACCTTGGAGACGGTCGCCTCGTGCGCGAGCTCGGCGTCGTCCTCGCGCAGGTCGTTGTAGGGGTAGGTGTCCGAGCGGCTGACGGTGTCGATCAGCAGCGCGTCGCACTTGACGGAGGACTTGGCGTTGTGGGCGCCCTCCTGCACCTGCACCAGGCCCCGGTAGGAGGCGCGGCCGCCGCCGCGGGCCACCGACTTGGAGATGATGGTGGAGGAGGTGTTGGGCGCGCAGTGCACCATCTTGGAGCCGGTGTCCTGGTGCTGGCCCTCGCCCGCGAAGGCGATGGACAGGGTCTCGCCCTTGGCGTGCTCGCCCATGAGGTAGACGGCCGGGTACTTCATGGTCACCTGGGAGCCGATGTTGCCGTCGATCCACTCCATGGTCGCGCCCTCTTCGGCGACGGCGCGCTTGGTGACCAGGTTGAAGACGTTGTTCGACCAGTTCTGGATGGTCGTGTAGCGGCAGCGGGCATTCTTCTTGACGATGATCTCGACGACCGCGGAGTGCAGCGAGTCCGACTTGTAGATCGGCGCGGTGCAGCCCTCGACGTAGTGGACGTAGGCGCCCTCGTCGACGATGATCAGCGTCCGCTCGAACTGGCCCATGTTCTCGGTGTTGATCCGGAAGTAGGCCTGGAGCGGGATCTCCACGTGCACGTTCTTGGGAACGTAGATGAAGGAGCCGCCGCTCCACACGGCGGTGTTCAGCGCGGCGAACTTGTTGTCGCCGGCCGGGATGACCGTGCCGAAGTACTCCTGGAACAGCTCCGGGTGCTCCTTGAGCGCGGTGTCGGTGTCCAGGAAGACGACGCCCTGCTCCTCCAGGTCCTCGCGGATCTGGTGGTAGACGACCTCGGACTCGTACTGCGCGGCGACACCGGCGACCAGGCGCTGCTTCTCCGCCTCGGGGATGCCCAGCCTGTCGTAGGTGTTCTTGATGTCCTCGGGCAGTTCCTCCCAGGAGGTGGCCTGCTTCTCCGTGGACCGCACGAAGTACTTGATGTTGTCGAAGTCGATCTTGGACAGGTCCGCGCCCCAGTTGGGCATGGGCTTCTTGTCGAAGAGCCGGAGGGACTTGAGGCGGAGCTTGGTCATCCACTCCGGCTCGTCCTTCTTGCCGGAGATGTCGCGGACGACCTCTTCGTTCAGACCGCGGCGGGCCGAGGCACCGGCCTGGTCCGAGTCGGCCCAGCCGTACTCATAGTTGCCGATCCCTTCGAGTTCGGGATGCGCGATAGACGTCATGCGCGGACTCCTCCTGGACTCAGACGTCCTAGTGGTGTTGCGATCCTCCGCCCGCCGTGCGGCGGGCGCTGGTGGTGGCGGGGGCGTGGCCGCCCCCGTCCGCCCCGTCGTCACCCCTGGGGGTGACGTGCGTGGTGCACACACCGTCGCCGTGGGCGATGGTGGCCAACCTGCGCACCGGGGTGCCCAGAAGCCGTGCGAAGGCCTCGATCTCGGCTTCGCAGAGTTGCGGGAACTCGGCTGCCACGTGGGCGACGGGGCAGTGGTGCTGGCACAGCTGGTCGCCGCCGCCGGGGGCCGGGGCCCGACCGGCGGTGGCGGCGTAACCGTCGTTGGACAGGGCCTCGGCCAGCAGCCGGACGCGCTGTTCGGGTGGAACGGCGTCGAGCAGCGGCTTGTAGCGCCTCTCCAGGTCGGCGACCTGACTGCGGGCGAAATCGCCGACGGCCCCGGGACCGGCGGTCTCCGCCAGGAAGCGGAGCGCGCTGGTGGCGAGGTCGTCGTAGGCGTGGACGAAGGCGTCGCGGCCGGCCTCGGTGATGGCGAAGACGCGGGCGGGACGGCCCCTGCCGCGCCTGCCGCCCTGGGGCCGGGCGTCGCGGGCCTCGACCATGCCCTCGCCGGTCAGGTTGTCGAGGTGGCGGCGGATCGCCGCCGGGGTCAGACCGAGCCGCTCCCCTAGAGCGGAGGCGGTGATCGGCCCCTGCTCCAGGATGAGCCGCGCCACGCGCGCGCGGGTACCGGTCTCGGCCCCGCGCTCGGGCCCGGCCAGGGGACGGGGTACGTTGGCGGCCTCGGGCACGGCGATCCCCTCCCCTCCGGATGCGGCTCCTGGTTTAGACAACATCAGTGTGGCGTAAATCAGTCCACCCTGGCAAACCCGCTTTCATGCGCTTGATCACGAAGGCCAGGCTTGCCTAACTGGGAGTTCACCGACCGGAAACCTCGTGCGGATATGCGCAGGTCATCCCACCTTCTGTCGATTGTCCCGCATGCCGAGATCCACATCCCATCATGCGGACGGCGCGCGGATCCCCCGCGCGGCGCCGACCCGAGCTCCCCCGCCCGTGCGCGCGGGGCGGTGAAGGGCCTCGCGCGGGCGCACGTAGACTCTGGGCCCATGGACACAGCCGCCGTCGAGGTCGTCGACCTGGTCAAGCGCTACGGCGCCACCACCGCCGTCTCCGGCCTCACCTTCCGGGCGCGCCGGGGTGCGGTGACCGCCCTGCTCGGGCCCAACGGCGCGGGCAAGACCAGCACCATCGAGGTCTGCGAGGGCTTCCGCCGCGCCGACGGCGGCAGCGTGCGGGTGCTGGGCCTGGACCCGGCCGCCGACGCCGCGGCCCTCAAGCCGCGGGTCGGTGTCATGCCCCAGTCCGGCGGGGTGCCCACCGGGGCCCGCGCCGCCGAGTGGCTGCGCCTGATGGCCTCCTTCCACGCCACCCCCGTACCGCCGGACCTGCTGCTGGAGCGCATGGGCCTGACCTCGGTCTCGCGGACCCCGTTCCGCCGCCTGTCCGGCGGCCAGCAGCAGCGCCTGTCGCTGGCCTGCGCCGTGGTCGGCCGACCCGAGCTGGTCTTCCTCGACGAGCCCACCGCGGGCCTGGACCCCCAGGCCCGGATGGCGACCTGGGACCTGGTCGCCGAGCTGCGCGAGGCGGGCGCGGCCGTCATCCTCACCACGCACCACATGGAGGAGGCAGAGCGCCTCGCCGACCACGTGGTCATCATCGACCGCGGCGCCGTCGTGGCCGAGGGGACCCCCGCCGACCTGGCCGGGGGCCGCCGCGAGGTCTGCTTCTCCACCGCGGCCCCCGTCGACACCGGTGCCCTGCGCGACGCCCTGCCCGCCGGAAGCCGGATCTCCTCCGCGCGCGGCGCGGGGGGCCGCCACGAGTACGTGATCGGCACCGACGACCCCGCGGCGCTGGGCCCGGAGTTCCTCGCCACGGTGACCGCCTGGTGCGCGTCCGCCGGCGTCCTTGCCGAGGACCTGCGGGTGCGGCGGCGTACCCTCGAAGACGTCTTCCTCGAACTCACCGGCCGGGAACTGCGCGAATCATGAGCGAGCACACCTCCAGCACCACGGCGCCCGCGCCGTCCGCCGCGCGTCGGGCCGACGGCGGCGCCTCACCGTTCGCCCCCGCGCCCGGGGCCGCGCCCCTGTGGCGGATGGTCGCCGCGCAGGCCGGGATGGAACTGCGGATCATGCTGCGCCACGGCGAGCAGTTCCTGCTGACGATGGTCATCCCCGTGCTGCTGCTGGTCGGGTTCAGCCTCACCTCCGTGCTGGACGTGGGCGAGGGCCCCCGGGTGGACGCGCTCACCCCGGGCGTGCTCGCGCTGGCGGTCATGTCGACGTCGTTCACCGGGCTGGCCATCGGCACCGGGTTCGAGCGCCGCTACGGCGTGCTCAAGCGGCTGGGCGCCACCCCGCTGTCCCGGTTCGGGCTGCTGGCCGCCAAGACGCTGGCGGTGCTGGGCGTGCAGGCGATCCAGATCGCGGTGCTGTGCGCGGTGGCGCTGGCGCTGGGCTGGTCCCCCGCGCCGTCGGCGGCCGGGGTGGCCGCGGCGGCCGCCCTGGTGCTGCTGGCGACCGCCGCGTTCAGCTCGCTGGCGCTGTTGATGGCGGGGACGCTGCGGGCCGAGGCCACGCTGGCCGGCGCCAACCTGGTCTACGTCCTGCTGCTGGGGCTGGGCGGGGTGCTCTTCCCCGTCAGCGCGTTCCCCGGCCCGCTGGAGGCGGTGTCGTCGGTGCTGCCGATCACCGCGCTGGGCGAGGGCCTGCGGGCGGTGCTGGCGGACGGCTCCCTCCCGCCCCTGGCAGCGTTCGCGGTGCCTCTGGTGTGGGCGGTCGTCGGCGGAGCGCTGGCCGCACGCCTCTTCCGCTGGGAGTGAGCGGCCCCGGCGACGGCCAGGGGCACGGCCAGCAGGGGCAGCGCGGCGACCAGGTACCCCTGCGCGGGCGCGACGAGGGTGACGAGCACACCCGCCGCCGCCCCTCCCGCCGAGGACCCGGCGTTGAAGGCGGTGTTGACCCAGGTGCCCGCCCGGGTGGCGGCACCGGGGCCCGCCGCCCCGTCGGCCGCCAGGTAGGCGGTGGTGATCGCCGGGGTGGCCAGGGCCCCCGCGGCGAAGAGCACCGCACACAGCACCACGGGGCCGGGGGCCGCCGCGGCCAGGGCCGTGGCCGCCCCGACGCCGAGGCCGAGGCCGACGAGGCGGGTGACGGGGCGCCGCCGCCACAGCACCGCGCCGTAGGCGAGGCCGCCCAGGACCCCGCCCGCGGTCTGGACGGCCTCGAACCACACCAGCAGGCCCGCGTCGCCGTGCCGTTCGGCGAAGGCGACGTGGACGAGGGCCGCCGATCCCAGGCACAGCCCCAGCGCCGCCGACAGCGACATCGCGGGCAGCAGGGCCCGGAGCGGAACCGGTCCGCCGCCCGCGGCTCCGGCGGGCTCGCGCGGCGGCAGCGCCCGGGCCCAGGGCGCGCCCGCCAGCAGCAGGGAGCCGCACACCAGGACGAGGCCGGCGCCGGCCAGGCCGGCCGCGGGCGGCGCGAACGGCAGCAGGGCCGCGAGCAGCAGCGGCCCCGCGAGGAAGACGGCCTCCTCCACGACGGAGTCCAGGCTGTAGGCCCGTCGGCGCAGGTCGTCGCGGTCGTGGAAGAGGCGGCTCCACAGGGTGCGGGTGACCGGCCCCAGCGGCGGGACCGCCGCGCCGACCAGGGCCGGCAGGACGATGAGGGACCAGGCGGGCGGGTCCGGGCGCCAGGTCAGCCAGGCCAGGGCGAGCAGGCCCGACGCGGCCAGTGCCGCCATCGGGACCAGGGTGCGGGGCAGGCCGTGGCGGTCGATGAGGCGGGCACGGGCGGGTGCCAGGACGGTGGCGGTGGCGCCGTAGGCGGCGGTGGCCGCGCCGACCACCGCGTAGGAGTCGGCCGCGGCGGTGACGGACAGGACCAGGGCGGGGCCGAGCAGGCCGAAGGAGAGGCGGCCGAGCATGGCGGGCACAAAGAAGCGGACCGCTCCGGGCGTGCGCAGGACGGCACGGTAGGAGTCGGCCCCGCGGGGCGGTGGCATGGGGTGTTCCCTCGGGCGGCGGCGCGCGGGCGCCGCGGACGTGCACGGACACCGGAGGAGCCGCGGGCGCGGAGGGCGCGGCGGCTCGGTGTCGGTCTACGCACGGAGGTCGAACACGGGCCCAGGGTATCAGGCGTGTCCGGGCCCGGTCCTAGGATGACGGGCATGATCGACATGGACGCGGTGACCGCAATCCTGCGCGACGTGGCCCGCGAGGTGGTCCTGCCCCGGGCGCGTTCGCTCTCCGAGGGCGAGGTCATGGAGAAGGCCCCGGGCGACCTGGTCACCGTCGTCGACCAGGAGGCCGAGCGGATCCTCACCGCGCGGCTGCGGGAGCTGGTGGACGCACCGGTGGTGGGCGAGGAGGCCGTCGCCGCGGACCCCTCCCTGGTGAAGGTGCTGCGCACCGAGCCGGTGGCCTGGGTGGTGGACCCGCTGGACGGGACCCGCAACTTCGTCGAGGGCCGCCGCGAATACGGGGTGATGGCGGCGCTGGTGCGCGACGGGGAGACCGTCGCGGGGTGGATCCTCCAGCCCGAGTGGGACCGCGCGTACGCCGCCGAGCGCGGGTCGGGCGCCTGGCGCGACGGGGTGCGGCTGCGCCGCGACCCGGCGCCGACCGACCCCGGGAAGATGCGCGGCTCGGTGCTCTCCCGCTTCCTGGACCCGCGGGCGAGGCGGCACGCGGAGGCCGCGGTGCCGCGGTTCGCCGAGGTGGGGGCGGGCTCGCACTGCTCCGCCGTCGACTACCCCCTGGTGTGCGAGGGCGCTCAGGACTTCCTGCTGTACCACCGGACCCTGCCCTGGGACCACGCTCCGGGCACGCTGCTGCTGACCGAGGCGGGCGCGGTGGCGCGGCGGCCCGACGGGGAGCCCTACCGGCCCGGCCGGGGGCAGGACGCGGTGGGGCTGCTCAACGCCGCCGACGAGGCGTGCTGGAAGACCGTGCGCGACCTGCTGCTGCTCTGAGCCCGGCCGGCCGGGGCCGCGCTCAGCCCCCGGGGACCAGCCGCCACTGCTGGAAGGCGTGCCCGCCGTCGGGCGCCTGGATCACGGGCGTGCCGTTGTCGGGGGACCCTCCCTGCCCCTCCAGGGCCTGGCCGGTGGCCCGGTTGACCAGGCGGACGGTGCCGCCGCCCGCGTCGACGACGGTCCAGTGCTGGTTGCTCGCCCCGGTGCTGGTGAGCAGGGTGGCCACGGGCGGCGCGGCGCCGTCGGTGGGGACTTCGAGGACCTTGCCGCTGGCCACGCCCTCGACGGCGTAGAACCCCTCCTCGACCGGGACGAACCGCCACCGCTGGTTGTCCTGGTCGTTGCGGTCCCACAGGTGGACGGGGGCGCCGTTGTGGGTGGCGGCCTGGGCGACGTCGAGGAAGCGGTCGCCGTGCACGTTCTGGAGGAGGTAGACGGCCTCGGGGTCGATGCCGGCGGGGTGGGTCGGCTCCTCCGAGGGCTCCGGGGAGGGCTCGGGGGTCTCCTCAGGTTCCGGCGCGCCCGGCTGGACCAGCACCCCCGAGACCGCGACGACCCCCTCGTCGGCCTGCGCGCCGCTGGTGGTGAACAGCCCGCCCACGTAGCCGAGCATGGCGGCGACGAGGACGAGGGCGGTCGCACCGGCGAGGACCGGCCACTGGGGGACGTACCGTTCCGTTGCTGCTCGGGGGGCGGCGCGGCGGCGGGATCGGGACATGGGAACAGGGCTCCAGTGGGCTCACGGGGTACGGTCCACCCAGGAAGCATGCCATACCGTTTCGCACCCTTTACTCGGGTTCCCCCTGGAAATCCGGCACCCGGCGCCCGCTCGATAGGGTCCCCGCATGGAAGCCCTCGGAGTGCCCTGGTTCGTGGCCGTGCGTCTGCTCGGCCCTCCCCTGTTCCTGTTCGCGGCGGGCGGGGCGCTGCTGCTGTGGCGGCGGCCCGCGCGCCCGGGGCCGATCTGGGCGGCGCTGGCGGTGAACCTGCTGGCCGCCGCGCTCCCCTTCCTGTGGCTCGGGGCGCAGGTGCTCACCGACCAGGCCGAGCGCACGGTGTACGGGCTGGTGATGACGCTGCTCCAGCCCTCGGTGGCCCTGGCGGCCTGGGGCCTGCTGCTGTGGGCCGCGGTCTTCCCCGCCGGGGCAGCGCGCGGCGCCGGGGCGGACGGGCAGGGCGACCGCGCCGAGCGCGAGCCGCAAAACGTAGGATGACTCGACATGGACACCCCGACCGCACCGAAGGCACCGTTCTCCCTGCGCACCGCCGCGGACGCGGTGCCGCCCGTGTGGATGGTGCTCATCGGCATCGTGTCGGTGCAGACCGGCGCCGGGGTGGCCAAGAACCTCTTCGACGTGCTGCCACCCGCCGCCGTGGTCTGGCTGCGGCTGCTGACGGCGGCCCTGGTGCTCGGGGTGCTGGTGCGCCCGGCGTGGAAGGCCTACACGCGCGGCGACTGGCTGGTGGTGGTCGGCTACGGCGTGGCGCTGGCGATGATGAACTTCTTCATCTACCAGGCGTTCGCGCGGATCCCCCTGGGCATCGCCGTGACCATCGAGTACCTGGGGCCGCTGGCCATCGCCGTGCTGGGGTCGCGCCGCCGGGTCGACCTGCTGTGGGCGGGCCTGGCCGGGCTGGGCGTGGCCGCCCTGGGCCTGGAATCGGGGTCGCTCGACCCGCTCGGCATCCTGTTCGCGGTGCTGGCCGCGGTCGCCTGGGCCGGGTACATCCTGCTGAGCGCCGCCACCGGCCGGCGCTTCGACGGCGCCTCGGGCCTGGCGATCGCCGGGGTCGTGGGCGCCCTGCTGATGGCCCCCGCGGGCATCGCCCAGGGCGGTGCCGCGCTGCTGGACTGGCGGGTGCTGCTGTTCGGCCTGGCCGTGGGCGTGCTGTCGTCGGTGGTGCCCTACACCCTGGAGCTGAACGCCCTGCGCCGGATGCCGCCGCGGGTGTTCGGCGTGCTGATGAGCCTCCAGCCGGCCGCCGCGGCGCTGGTCGGCCTGCTGCTGCTGGGCGAGATGCTCACCCTCTGGCAGTGGCTGGCGGTGGGCTGCGTCATCCTCGCCAGCGCCGGTTCGACCCGTACCTCGGCCGCCTCCGGCACCTCGGAGCGGACGCCCTGACGGCGGGCCCCGGAGCACGGCCGGTCCGTGCTCCGGGGCCCGCGGCGCTTCTGCGCTACTGCACGTCCGCGGTGAGGTCCTCACCCAGTCCCATGAGCTCCTCCATGCGCACGCTCGCCACGTCGACCTCGCCGACGACGGCGATCTGGCCGCTGACCCGCTCGCCGGGCCGCAGGGTGACGGCGTCGAGCGCGTCGATGTCGGCGAAGAGGGTGTCGCCCCACTCGGAGGCGGCCGTGCCGTCCTCCAGGGTCACCGTGAAGTACATCGGGTTGACGTCGAGGTCGGCGTCGCCGTCGTTGACGATCTCGATGTCGATGACCGTGTAGACGGTGTCGTCGACGATGTCGCCGGCCGTGCCCGCGTGGGTCGCGGTCATCGTGATCCCGCCGGCCTCCTCGGCGGGGGCGTCCTCCTGGGCGGCGGAGGCCTCCTCGGACGGCGCCGGGGCCGCCGGTTCCGGGGTCCCGGAGTCGCCGGAGGCGGCGAAGGCGCCCAGGACCAGCAGAAGGACGAAGCCCAGGGCGACGAGGACGAGGCAGCCGCCGCAGCCGAAGAGGCCGACCTTGGCGCCGGTGGACATGCCCTGCTTCGGGGGCTGTCCGCCGGGCGGCGGGTACTGGCCGCCGCCGGGGGGAGGGTGGTAGCCGCCGGTGGGGGGACCGTAGGACATGGGGTGCTCCTGTGCATACGGAGCGGCGAGCGGGGCCGCGGGGGGTCGGTGTGGCGCCGGGCGTGAGCGGGGTGCGCGGCCGTCCTCCGACGGTAGCCCACCGGACGCGGTACATGTGGACGAAAGCCGCGAAGAGCAAGCGTTGCGGGCCGCGGAGGAGATGCACCGCCACCCCCCGGAGTGGCCCCCGTCACTCCCGCCTTCCCCGTGAGGGCGGAACGCCTGCGGACTCGGCCCCCTCCCTATGGCCGTTTGCAGACGGTTTCGCAGTTCAACCGACACGTGAGTTAGGTAATGGTCAGGGTTTCACTCTCGACAGCGGGTACACAATGAGGGAACCTGAGGCGGCGTGGTTGGGCTACTGGAAGAAGCATCAGAAGCCAGATGGGCAGAAGGCCCTGGAGGAACTCGACGCCATGGGATGGAAGATCGAAAACCCTCCCAAGTACTACACGGTCAAGTGTCCCTGTGGCAGCCACGCGAGGTCGGTCCACCTCACCCCGAGCAACCCCGGGTACTTCCAGGAGAGCGTTCGGTGGGCTAAGCGTCAAACGTGCATGAACGAGGAGGAGGGCCAGTGACAAGCGAACTCGCGGTGATGGTGGGAATCAACCTCCACGTCAGCTTTTCCCAGCAGGTCAGCCAGACCGAGTTCCACGCTTACGCCTCCCAGTTGATGGATGAGCTGCTGGCGCAAGAAGAGTGCGACGGCTCCATCACCGACTCGACGGTCAGCAGTGATTCCGACGCCTCCCTGTTCACCGTGGAGATGATCGTCAAGACCGCTGACCAGTTCAGGGCTTCAGAGAAGGCCTCTGCGGTACTCCGCACAGCCTTGCACGCGGCCGGGGCCAGGACACCGGGATGGCCGACCGTGGTTCGCACTGAGAACCAGACGGGTCCTCTCGCGAACCTCATGTCCGCCTGAGTCCGAGTCGCCTCGATGGCGGCGCTGTTGTACCCGCACGGGGTGGGACGTCCGGCGTAACGCGTCGTCCCTCCCCCGGCCGGCTCGGATAGTGCGTTGTTCCAGGGGTCGAAGAACAGTGCACTATCGGTTGCACGACAGTCGGACGAGCCCCTGCCATGGTCCCCGTCGGCGCAGGTCGCGACGGTTCCCGGGGCCGCGTCACGACCCCCGGCGGCGTGTACTACGCTCTGTCGTATGTCTGATTCCCCGGCTCCCGCGGCCATGGCCGCGACCACCCCTCCCCCGCTCGCGGCGGAGGACATCGCCCTGCTCGGCGTCCCCCTGTGGGCATGGCAGATCGCCGTCGCGGCAGCCGGTGTGCTGGCCCTGGTCCTGCTGGCCCGGACCATCTGGAACCCCACCCCGACGTCGCTGCGGCTGTGGACCCTGGGCAACATCGTCGTCAACGCGGGCATCGCCGTCACCGGCGCGACCGTGCGCGTGACCTCGTCGGGCCTGGGCTGCTCGGAGTGGCCCCGGTGCACGCCCGACAGCTTCGTGCCCATCGACACCGGGCACGCGGCGCTCAACGCCGCCATCGAGTTCGGCAACCGCACGCTGACCTTCGTCGTGCTGGCGGTGGCGGTCATCACCTTCGTGGCGTTCCTGCGGGCCGAGCCGCGCCGCCGCGACCTGGTCCGCCTGGCCGCGATCATCCCCTTCGGCGTGCTGGGCCAGGGCGTGGTCGGCGGCATCACCGTGTGGAGCGACCTGCACCCCGCCTCCGTGGGCGCGCACTTCCTGCTGTCCATGGTGATGGTCTTCCTCACCGTGGCGCTGTACGTGCGCGCACGCGAGCCCGAGGGCACCCCGCGGGTCGTCGTCAACCCGATGCTGCACACCCTGAGCATCGCCCTGGTGGTCACCGGCTTCCTGCTGCTGATCGCCGGGACGGTGGTCACCGGGTCCGGCCCGCACGGCGGCGACGCCGCCGCGCCGCGCTGGGGCTTCCCGCTGGAGACCGTCACCAAGGTCCACTCGGCCCTGGCCTGGCTCACCCTGGCCTGCGCGGTCCTGGCGGCCGTGCTGGCGTTCCGCACCGGCGCCGGCCGGCCCGCCCGGACGAGCGCGGTGCTGCTCGTGGCCGTGGTGGTCGGCCAGGGCGTCGTGGGCTACGTCCAGTACGCGCTGGAGCTGCCCGAGGGCCTGGTCGTCCTGCACGTGCTGGGTTCGGCGCTGACCTGGATCGCGATCGCCCGGCTGTACTTCGCCACCACCCGGCTGTTCCCCGGCGACGGGGACCCGGCGCTCACCGGCCGTGCCGCGGAGAGTACTCCTGCTGCGCCCTCGCCTGGGCGATGACGTGGGCGAAGTCCGCCCGGCGTAGGAACCCCGAGTCCGTGGGCCGCTCCGCCCAGCCCGGCGCCGCCGGCTGGGGGACGCGGCCCAGGAACGCGTCCCTGGACACGTGCATCAGGGCCAGGAACGCGTCCCGGCGCACCTTCCAGTCCTCGCGGCGCACCCCGGCGTCCAGCTTCTGGTGCAGCAGCGCCAGCTCGGTGGCGGCGAGCTGGTACTCGCGCATCGCCTCGCGGCCCCTGGCCCCGGCGTTGCGCGCCGCCCAGTCGCGGGCCGAGCGGCGGCCCTTGAGGGTGCTGAGCATGGCGATGTCGGCCGGGGTGACCAGACCGGTGGAGATGTAGGGCGGCAGGTAGTGGGCGATCGCCTGCACCTGGCCGCGGCGGTCGTTGGCGGCCAGGGCCAGGATGCCCATCAGCACCGCGAACAGCACGAGGTAGGCCAGGCCCAGCCCGGTCCAGCCGAAGTAGGTCGAACCGTTCCACATGCCGTGCAGCAGGACCGCGAGGACCCACCCCGCCACCGGTGCGAGCAGGCGCGCGAACCCGGGGCGCATGGCGGCGTAGGCGACGCCGATCCCGATCATCGCCGTGTAGAGCGGGTGGCCGAACGGGGCGACGATGCCGCGGATCGCGAACGTGGCGACCAGGGTCCCGTCGAAGAAGGCACTGAGGAAGTACAGGATGTTCTCGGTGAAGGCGAACCCGGTCGCCACCATGCCCGCGTAGACGACGCCGTCGGTGAACGTGTCGATCTCGTTGCGCCGCCGCCACAGCAGGATCAGCAGCACCAGGCCCTTGGCGCTCTCCTCCACCAGGGGCGCCACCGCCGAGGTGCCCAGGAACTCGCCCGTCTCCTGCCCGAACAGCGGGACGGTGATCGCCGCCAGGCCCCAGCTGTTGAGCAGCAGGGCCGCGACGACGGCCACGCCCGCGCCCCACACGAACGCGAAGAAGAGCACCCAGCCGGGCTCGGGCTCCAGGCGGTCGAGCATGAGGATGAGCGGGACCAGGATGCCCGCCGGGATGACCGCGGCCACGAGCGCGACGACGAACCCGGTGGCCCCGTCGATCCCGGCGGCCGCTCCCCCGGCCAGGGCCAGGAGCCACAGGTAGGCGAGCATGCCCGCCATGCAGACGAGGCTGACGGTGATGCCCAGGACGAGGGTCATCGAATGGCGGGAGCGGCGGCCCTGGAGCACGGCCTTGCTGTCGAGACGGGACATGGGCAACGATCGTAGCGGGATTCGCGGCCGTGGAAGGGTCCCGGCGGGCTCCGCGCCGGACGGCCCCGGTGTCGACTTCTGGACGGAGCGCCGACGCCCCGCGGGGGGACAATGGCCGCGTCGGCTGTATCCGCGTAGACGAAGAAGAGGCCCGCCATGGACAGGACCGTTCCGACCCCCGCGATACCGGCAGCGCTGTGGGCGGTGCGCGTCGCCGTACTCGCCCACCTGGCCGCGATCCTGTGGGAGGGGGCGACCGCGGGGCAGCTGGTGACGTTCAACACCGGCGCGCTCCCGCTGCACTACTTCGGGGCGTTCGGCGTGCACGCGGCGGCGGCGCTACAGCTGCTCGCGGCGCTCTGGTACTGGAACTCGGCGGGCCGCGGAGGCGGCCCGGCCCGGACGCTGCTGCTGGTCAGCGGACTGGCGTTCGTGCTGGGCTTCCCGCAGGCGGCGCTGGGCACCTTCGGCCCGCTCCAGGCGCACGTGCCGCTGGCGCTGGTCCTGACAGGGGCCGCGGTGTGGGCGGCGGTCCTGGCCTGGCGCCGCCCCTGACACCCGCCGGGGTGCGGCGGCCGTCGCGGCGCCCGGGGTCCACGGCGGGGTCCGGTCGGACCGGACGCGGGCCCCGCTCCCGGGAAGCCACCTGGATACGAGTCCACCGGCCGCCGACGCACCGCCGGGCTGCCGTGGCACCGGACACGGCGGCACGGGACGGCGGAACAGACCCGCCGTCCGCAGACCCGTCGCCGCCCAGAGGAGACACGGCGGCATCCGGCCGACGCGGGCGCGGGCCGACCGGCGGGTCAGAGCCGCCAGGCGAGGGTGTGCAGCCGGTGGCGGACCGCGGTGAGATAGGTCGAGGCCGCCAGCCAGGCCAGCGCGAGCCGGTCGGGGGGCGGGGCCGCCGACTCCCCCGTCGCCGTGCGCACGCGTTCGCGGGCGGCGGCGGCCAGGACCGCGAGCAGCTCGGCCCCGGTCCGCAGGTGGCGGTCGAGCATCAGCGCCCCGACCGCGGCCGGGTCCGCCGGGACGGCCTCCCGGCCCGCCTCGGCCAGGCGGGCCAGCACACGGGCCAGCGCCGCCGTGCCGGGGTCGGAGGCGGGCGGCCGTCCCGCCGGGCCCCGTGCGGGCGCTCCGGCGGCGGGCTGCGCCCAGCGCAGGGTGTCCAGCGACAGGTCGGCGCGGCCCCGGCGGGCCGGCGGCAGGTCCGCCAGGCCGTCGGCCGTGATGGGCACCAGACGGCCGGGGCGCTCCAGGACCGGTCTGGCCATGACCCGCAGCACCGTTCCCGGTTCTTCGGCGATCCGTGCCAGGTTGCGGGCGCGCAGCGTGTCCCGCGCCCCGTCGCCGA
The DNA here is from genome assembly GCF_900141985.1 of Nocardiopsis flavescens. Classification (GTDB taxonomy): domain Bacteria; phylum Actinomycetota; class Actinomycetes; order Streptosporangiales; family Streptosporangiaceae; genus Nocardiopsis; species Nocardiopsis flavescens. Next base: position 66,025 of record NZ_FQZK01000014.1, read on the forward strand.
CGAGCACGTACGGGCGGCCGGCGGCGGTGGCCTGGACGCCCTCCGGGTGCGGTCCCGTCACGGTGAACTCGGCGAACACCAGGTCGGCGCCGCTGCGGCGGGTGGGCGAGGTCAGGGCCGCCAGGGCGTCGGCGATCTGCTCCGCGGGAGGGCGCTCCCACAGCGCCGCCAGCGGGCCCGTGTCCCAGGCGGGAGCCTCGGAGGTGGCGGCCGTGGTGGCCGCCGTGCCGCTGAGCCGGCCGTCGGCGCTGGCCCCGACCCGCTGCGCGACCAGGGCCGCCCGCCCCAGGTCGCGATGGCTCAGCGCGGTCCCGCCGAAGGAGACCCGGGCGCCGTGCGCGGCCGCCGCGCGCTCGGGGCCGCCGGGCGCGACGTCGGAGACGCTCCAGCGCCGGACGGCCCCGTCCGCGACCGATACCAGGTGGGTGACCACGCCGGCGTAGCCGGAGGCGGTGACGACGCGTTCGCAGCCCAGCCCGTACAGGCGAAGCGACCCGATTTCGGTGTAGGCGCGCCGCCCCACGCCGACGTCGGCCCCGGTGGGGTCGGGCCGCCCGCCCTCGGGGCCGCCGCCCAGCCGCCAGGCCAGGTCGAGCAGGGCGGTGAGGTCGGCGGTGTAGGCGGACAGGTCGAAGTCGGCGGTGGGGTGGTCACGCGGTCCGGCGGCCACCGAGACACAGGCTGCGGCCAGGCGGGGCAGGCGGGCCGCGCGGGCCAGGGCCGAGGCGCGCAGCAGCTCGGCGCGGCCGGAGGACCCGGCCGCGCGCACCCCGAAGGCCAGGGTGCGGGCGGCCGCGTTCCAGGCGGCGCGGGCCGCGGCGCGGGCGTTGCCGTCCAGCGCGGCGGGCGCGGACAGGGGGTCGGGGACGGGTTCGGCGGGGGACGGCGCGGCGCCCTCCCCCGCCGGACCGGGCGCCTCCGGCGGGGCGTCGGCGGGGCCGTCGTCGGCCGTGGTGTCGAGCAGGGATACCACCGACAGCAGGTGGAGGCAGCGCGGGGAGAGCAGACAGGTGCACGCGGCCTGGCCCGGTCCGGTGAGGTCGTCTCCGGTGAGGGTGACGGTCTCGCCGCCCGCGGCGACGGTCCACTCCCCGTCGCCGCGGGTCCAGGTCCACTCCTGGGCGGCGCGGGGTGCGGCGTCCAGCTTGCGGCGCACCCGGGAGGGGGCCGCCTCCACGAGCGAGGCGATCAGCTCGGGGGCGATGCGGGGCCGGTCGGTCATCGGGGGTCCTTCCAGGGGGGTCAACCGCGCACCTTCTCACCGATCCACGCCGCCAGCTCCTCCGGTCCCAGCGCCGCCACCGGCATCCCGGCGTCGGCGAAGGAGGAGGCGATCGCGCGGTTGTACACGGGTGCGCCGCCGTGGTCGAGGGAGGCCAGGCCGAGCAGGTGGACCCCGCTGGAGGCCAGGGCCCTCACCTCGGCGAGGGTGCGGGCGAGGCTGCCGCCCTCCTCGAAGTCGGTGATGAGGGCCACGATGGTGCGGCTCGGCACGCGGACCGCGGAGCGGGTGTGCGCCAGGGCGGCGCCGATGTCGGTGCCGCCGCCCACCGAGACCTCCAGCAGCAGGGACAGGGGGTCGTGCACGCGGTCGGTGAAGTCGATGACCTCGGTGGAGAAGGCGGTCAGGGAGACGCTCAGCGCGGGCAGGCCGTGCAGGACGGCGGCGACCAGGGCGGCGTGGATCGTGGACCGCTCCATGGAGCCGGAGACGTCCACGACGACGTGCACGTGCCAGTCGGCGCTGCGCCGCGCGCGGGTGTGGAACACCGGCCGCTCGGGGAGCAGCAGGGGTCCGTCCGGTCCGGGGCGCACGGTGTGCAGGTTGGCGCGGACGGTGCGGCCCAGGTCCAGGCGGCCGCCCCGGCGGCGGGTGGGGCGGGGGACGGACAGGCCGGTGAGCGCGGGGCGCAGGCGGCGGGCGAGTTCGGCGGTGAGGCGCGCGGTGAGGCGTTCGACCAGGGGCCGCAGCCGGGCCAGCCGGGCCTCGGGCAGGGCTCCGGCCAGGGACAGGACCTGTTCGAGGAGGTCGACCGAGGGGGTGACGGAGTCGGGGTCCAGGTGGTCCAGGACGTCGGCACGGCCCCGTTCGGCGGCCCGTCCCAGGACCTCCTCGCGCACGGTGACGCCGAAGAGCGCCTCCAGTTCGTCGGACCACTCCCGGGGGGCCGGTTCGGGACGGCCGCGCCCGCCGGTGGGGTCCTGCGAGCCCTCGCCGTGGCCGCGGCCGTAGAGCTCGTCCAGGGCGCGGGCCGCGCGCCGCGCGGGGGCGGCGGGTCCCTCGGGGTCGCGGCCGAGCACGAGCCGCCAGCGGTCGGCGGCGCCGATGGCCCGGGGGGCGGCCTCGGAAACCGGGCCTGTGGACAACCCCTCCGGGCGCCCCCGCCGGGGGGACACTGAAAGTGCTCCACCCCCTGTTGAGGAGGTCTCCGTGTCCCCGACCGTGGACGTGTCCGTGGTGTCCCCCCGTTCCGGCTCCCCCGCGCCCTGGACGGCGCCATCCGGCGAGCGGGGCGCTCCTGCATCGGAACGGAGGCCGGGAGCGGCCCCGCCCGGCGGACGGGGCGAGCCCGCGTCGGAACGGGAATCGAGGTCAGCGCCACCCGGCGAGCGGGTCGTGCCCGCGTCGGAACCCGCACCGGCGACCGCGCCCTCCGGCGAGCGGGGCGCACCCGCGTCGGAACGGAGGCCGGGGCCGGCGCCCCCCGGCGGACGGGGCGCACCGGTGTCGGCACGGGTGCCGGGGTCGGCGCCCCCCGACCGACGGGGCGCACCGGTGTCGAGACGCGCGTCGGTGGCGGGTCCGTTGAGGAGGGCGGGCAGGAGGGCGCTCACCGCGCTGCGCGCGGTGGTGTCGGCGTCGGTGAGGGCGGCGGCCAGGTCCGCGGGCACTCCGAGGTCCGTGCCCACCTCGCCGAGGCGCTCGGTGACCGCGTCCAGGAAACGGCCGCGGGCCGCGGCGGACAGGGCGTCGAACCCCTCCCGCAGCGCGGGCAGGCGGGTGAGGAACCCCGGATCGTCCCAGCCCTCCACCCGCTCGGTGAGGGTGTCCAGCAGTGCCGGGTCGGCCTCCAGGACCGGGGCCGCCACCACCAGCGCACCGGTGAGGCGGCGGGCCGTGGCGGCGCCGTCGGAGGCGTCGTCGGCCCACCCCGCCAGGCGGGCGGCGACCTCCCCGGGACCGGTGGCCTCCAGGAGCAGCAGGGCGGCCAGGGCGGCGCCCTGGGCGAGCGGCCCGCCCCGCGCGAGCAGGGAGCGCAGCTGCCACAGCAGCCGCTGGGGGCCGACCGCACCGGGCAGCGACGCCTGGTCCTGGACCATGCGCACCACCCGCAGCAGCGAGACGGCGTCGGCGCGGTCGGCGGCGCCGGCCATGCCGGGCACGGAGGCGATGGCGGCCTCCGCGAGCCTGGAGCGCAGCAGCACCAGGGACTCGGGGGCCTCGGGCATGCCGGGTACCCGTCCGGCGACGATCCGCTGGAGGGAGTCGTGCAGGGTGACGGCGTCGGTCAGACCGGCCCGGGGCAGCACCTCGTCGAGGATCCGCGCGCCCAGCTCGGCGGCCAGGTCCGGCAGGCCGCACTCCGCGGCCCGGGTGAGGAGTTCGCCGGCGGCGCCGGGGGCGAGGTCGCCCTCGTGGTCGCGCAGCCGGGCCGCGAGACGACCGCGGGCGGCCTGCTCCAGGGTGGTGCCGTAGCAGGCGGCCAGTTCCAGGGTGGCCCCGGTGGAGGGGGTCCAGCGCACCTCCCAGGTGCGGCCCAGCGTCTCGCCGTCGGTGGTCGGACCGGCGCCCCGCACCGGGTCGCCGTAGGCGATGCCCGCGGCGGACGCGCGCTGGAGGGCGATGTGCCGCTCGCGGTCCAGCGGGGAGCGCTCGGGGTCCAGGCGCAGCTCGCGCCGCTCGTCGTCGGGGCCGGGCAGGCGCAGCCGGGCGGTCAGGGAGGCGAAGTGCACCCCCAGGCCGGAGGCGGGGGCGTCCGCGGCGGCGCGTCCGCGGCGGGTGCCGATGAGCTCGCGCCGGGCGGCGCGGGCCAGGGCGCGGGCGCGCCCCAGCGGTTCGCCCTGGGCCAGGGCGGTGGTGAGCGCCTCGATGAGCTCGCGGCGCCCCGGTGCGGGCAGCCCGCGCAGCGCGGCCAGGTCGCGGGCCAGGCGGTAGGCGGCCGCGGTGTCGGGGACGCCGCAGACGTGGCCGTCGGCGCGCAGCCGGGCGCCGATCCCGGCCATGCGGCGGATCGCGGCCTCCTCCACCGCCTGGGGCGCGCCGCCCGCCGCGTGGACGTCCTGCTGCCACTCGGGGTCGCGGATTCCCGCGGGGTAGCCCGAGCGGGAGTCGAGGAGGGCGAAGGTGTAGGGGATGAGGGCGCTGACCACGCCGTCGGCGTGCTCCCCCGGTTCCGGGACCGGAACCTCCCCGGTGGCGGGCAGGTCCACCGGGCTCTCCGGTACCGCGAGCGAGGCGAGGGCACCCGCGTTTTCCGCGAGGGCGGGGACCGTATCCGGGGTCCCGGCGTGCATCGGGCCGCCGGTGCTCCCCCCGGGGGTGGAGGCCGTACTCGGGGTCCCGGAGTGCGTCGGGGTGCCCGCGCCCCCCGCAGGGGCGGAGGGCGTGCCCGGGGTCCCGGAGTGTGTCGGGGTGCCGTCCGCCTGCCGGGGGCCGGCGGCCCGTGCCGGGCCGGGGACCGCGGGGGGACCGGCGGCCGGGGCGCCGGCGGCGCCGGGCGCGGAGTCCGCGCCGGAGGCCGCCGGGGTGTCCCCGGACGGCGGGCGGCCGGTCGCGGCGTTGAGGAGGCGGTGCAGGGCGGCCCGGTCGGGGTCGGGCAGCAGGGCGGCGGCGTGGTAGGCGCCGACGACCGCCGCCGGGCGGGCGGCGCCCACCTCGGCGATGCGGCGGCGCATCCACGCCTCGCGGGCGCGGTCACGCGGGCCCGGACCGCCGGGGTCCGCGGCGCGGTGGGCCCAGCCCAGGGCCAGGGCGGCGCGGCGGACCCGCTCCGGCTCGGCCCCGTAGGAGCGGGCCTCCACCAGGCGGTCCCACAGCTCCTCGTCGTCCTCGACCCCCGCGGCGCGCAGCAGCGCCCGCGACAGCTCCGGGTCGGCGGGCGACCCCTGCGCCCGCTCCCCCGGTACCGGCACCGCGACCGGCAGGTCCACGGCGTGCACCGGGACGCCGCGGTCCCGGGCCCAGCGCAGCGCCGCCAGCTCCGGCGAGAAGTCCGCGAACGGGTAGAAGGCGTGGCCGGCTCCCCCGGGGAAGCCGAACACCAGGGCGACGGGGGCCTCGGTGGCCGGGTGGGCGAGCCAGTCCAGCCACGGCCCGGCCTCCCACGGGAGTTCGACGAACAGGGCGTCCGGGTCGGCGGCGTCCAGCAGCGCGGGCACCGCCGCGGCCAGCACCGGCGAGTGGTGGCGCACCCCCACCAGGTAGGGCGAGGTGCACCCGGCCAGCGCCTCCAGGACGGCCTCGGGGGCGTCGGGCACGGTGGTCACCTCACTCCCCCAGCACGTGGCGCAGCTCGTACAGGCGGCGCCACATGCGCGCCCCGTTCTCGGCGCGGTGGCGGATGGTGGAGTCCCAGTAGGCCAGCAGCCGCCCCTGGTCCTCGGGGTCGTCCTTGCGGACCGCGCCCAGCAGGTAGCCGGGCAGCAGCGACAGCGGGTCGGTCACGCCCAGGTAGGCGCTCTGCAACCCGAGGGAGGTGGTGACGCCGACGGCCTCGGCGGTGCTCAGCACGGTGGTGGGCCGCTCCACCGGCCAGCCCTCGGCGGAGGTGCCCGAGCGCAGGTCGCGGAACGCGGTGACCAGGGCCTCCAGGACGGCGTCGTCCACGGGCAGCGCGTGGCCGTGGCGGGCCAGCGCGTCCCCGGCCCGGTCGCGCACCAGCGCCACCTCGGCCGCCGGGTCGGCGATGGGCGGTACCACCTCGAAGTTGAACCGGCGCTTGAGGGCGGCGCTCATCTCCGAAACCCCGCGGTCGCGCAGGTTGGCGGTGGCGATGACGTTGAACCCCGGCCGGGCGTGGAAGGTGCCCTCGTCGCCCAGCTCCGGGACGGACATGCGCCGGTCGGACAGAATCGACACCAGGGCGTCCTGCACCTCCGGCAGGCAGCGGGTGACCTCCTCGACGCGGGCGATGCGGCCGGTGCGCATGGCGGTCAGCACCGGCGAGGGGGCGAGCGCCTCGGGGACCGGGCCCTGGGCGAGCAGCAGCGCGTAGTTCCAGCCGTAGCGCAGGTGCTCCTCGCTGGTGCCCGCGGTGCCCTGCACGGTGAGTGCGCCGGTACCGCCGACCGCGGCGGCCAGCAGCTCCGACAGCATGGACTTGGCGGTGCCGGGCTCGCCGACCAGGAGCAGCCCGCGCTCCCCGGCCAGGGTGACGACGCAGCGCTCCACCAGGGAGCGGTCGCCGACGAACTTGGCGGGGATCTCCAGGGTGTCGGGCAGTCCGTCGACGGGGGCGGGCAGCCGCAGCCTCTCCCCGCCGCTGCCCGCGATGAACGTCACGGCGGCGCGGGGCGTGAGCGCCCACCCGGGAGGACGGGGGCCGGTGTCCTGGGCGGCCAGGAAGGCCAGCTCCCCGGCGTGGTGCCGTTCGGCGGGTTCGATCTGCACGTCGGTCGCGGATTCGGGCACCGCGGGCTCCTCGGAGGTCTCGGTTCGGGTCGGTCGGGGGTGGGGCCCCGGCCCCGGCGGGTCGCGCCGGGGCCGGGGCGGGGCTCACAGCCCGGGGGCGTCGCCCTCGCGGGTGCGGCGCCAGGCCTCGGCGAAGATCTCCGGGACCGGGCGGGTGGGCAGGTGCCGTCCGGGGACGGGACGGGCGGGTCCGCCGCCGCCCGCGCCGAGGTCGTACAGCGGCGCCTTCCAGGTCTCGTAGGGCAGGTCGGGCCCCTGCTTGACGTCGGTCCACGCCCCGGGCAGGAAGACCGAGCGGCCGGCCCGCGAGCGCTTGGCGGTCATGACCAGGCCGCCGTCGAGCAGTTCCGCCTGGGCCTTCTTGTGCCGGGCGGGGGTCCACCCGTTGAGGGCGCGGACCCTCTTGTCCGTGGGCTCCAGGACCGCGAGCAGCTGGAGGTACAGCCGGGCGGCGTCGTCGGACAGCCCCAGCTCCGCCGCGACCTCGGCCGACAGCTCCGGGACGGAGGCCGCCGGGTCGTACTCGCGGGCCCCCTCGGGCAGGGCCCCGGACTCGATGCGCTCGGCGATCGCCGTGAACCCCGGGCTGCGCAGCAGGTCCACGTACTTGACCGGGGAGCGGCCGTAGGAGGGGTACTCGCCCTCCTGGAGCAGGGCCCGCAGCGCGGCGGCGTCCACCCCGTCGTCGAGCCGGGCGGGACGGAACCACAGGTGCATCTGGCCGCCGTCCCGGGCCAGGACGACGGTGCCGTTGTCGCGCCCCTCGATGTTGCGCGCGGCTCCCGCGCCCGGGCCCACCCGGTAGGGCTCGCCGCCCACCCGCTCGGCGACCTTGTCGTGGTCCGCGTGCCAGAACGAGGACGCGTTCAGCAGCAGCCCGGGGGCCCGCAGGCGGGCGCGCAGCGTCCGCAGCAGCCCGGGGACGGACGCGCGAACGGCGTCCCCGGCGGGCAGTTCGGCGTACGCCCAGGGGATCAGCAGGGCGAACGCCTCCAGCAGCCGGTGCAGCTCCGAGGCCTCCTCGGGGTCGTGCCGCAGCGTGAGGTAGGTGTGGTTGCGCTGCTCCGCGACCTCGACGCGGCTGACGGCGTCCCGGGCCAGGGCCGGGTGCCCGGAGCCGTCCACCATCAGGCGCACCGTCGCGGGGCCGGCCGGCCGCCAGGGGGCGTTGAGCGCCTCCAGCACCGACTCCGGCAGCGGTGTGCGCGCTCCGCCGCGGCGGTTCCAGGCCTCGGCGAGCCGCTCGGCGGCGGCGCGCGCACCGGCCGGGGTCCACAGGCCGGCGGCCTCGCCGGCGGCGGGCAGGACGCCGTCGTACAGCGCCGGCCACAGGTCGCGGCGCACGCGCTCCACGCGGTCCACTCCCAGCTCCTCGACGCCGATCGCCACCTGGGCCTCGCTCAGTCCCAGCGCCCGGCGGTCGTCGGCCGAGAGGGCGTTGGTGTTGAAGCGCTGGTGGAGCAGCAGGACCGCGGCGGACCTGGCCAGCCCGGTGCGCTCGGACAGCACGCCGACCGCCTCCTCGTCCCAGGCCACCGGGCCGTTCTCGGCGAGGGCCGCGAGGAACGCGGTGATCGCCGCGGCGGTGCCCCAGCCGGGGCCGACCCGGGCGCGGCCCGCCTCCTCCTGGCCCGCGGCCAGGGGCAGCGGGTCGCCGGAGCGGACCTCGGCGAACCACTGGGAGAACTTCCGGTCCTCGCTCCCGGGCGGTCCGGAGCGGGCGGGCACCAGGCCCAGGCCGACCCGGCGGCGGCCGTCGGCCGCGGTCGCGGAGGGGTCGGACTTCTCCGGCGATACCACCGCTCCGAGGTCCAGTTCGACGTCGGGGTCGGCGAACACGGTGCCCGCCCACCGGGTGAGGAAGTCGACCATGGCGGCGCGCTCCTCCTCACCGGTCAGGGGGGAGGCCGCCGACCAGGCCAGCGGCCCGATCGCTCCGGGCAGCCCGGACCAGTCGAAGGAGGCGCGGGGCGGCGTGTCCTGCTCCCGGGGGCCGTCCGCGCCGCGCAGGCGGCGCGAGACCGCCTCGATGTGGCCGCGCACGTCCCCTCCCCTGCTCGTCAGGTGCGGCAGGAAGCGGAAGAGCGCGGTGACGAGGCCGTCCGGCTCGGGCTCGGCGTCGGCGGTCTCCCGCACCTTGCGGGTGTTCTCCAGGTACCGGTCGAGATCGCCGCGGAGCCGGACGGCGGAGTCGGCCAGGCCCACGACGCCGTCGGCCAGACCGGGGTCGGGGGTCCGGTCGCCCGCGGCGAGCAGGGCCTGCGCGGCCTCCCGGCTGCGGGGCATGCTCCCCTCCACGGTGAACGCGGGCCCACGGCCGGCGGAGGTACGCGCGGTCCGGTTGGCCCGCAGGGGGCGGGAGGGGGCTCCCTGGGCGGAGTCGTGTTCGCGTGCGGCGGCCTCGACCAGCTCCTTGAGGTCGGCGCCGCGCACGGTGCGCAGCCGCTCGGAGCCCCGGACGTCGCGCGGGACCATGAAGTTCCAGAACTGCATCGGGGGCAGGTACGGCGTGCCCCACTTGGCGGTGCAGTCGCAGGCGCCGCCGAGGTGGCAGCTCCACATCCGGCGGCCCCCGGTGTCCAGCAGGGCCACCCCGCTGTCGGAGGTGAGCGCCCGGGTGTCGCCGCCGGGCGGGGTGAACTGGCCGATCACCAGGTGGTGGCCGCGCCGGCCGCCGGTGAACTCCACCTCCAGCGCGCGGCCGGACGCGGAGACCACCCGGTAGGTGTCACCGCCGCGGACCACGGCGAAGCCGGTCGTGCCCTCGGCGTCGCCCAGCGGGCCGCCGGAGACGGGCTCGGGCAGCGGCGCCAGGCTGGAGAGCGTCGGCTGGAGCCGCTCGCCGGCGCGCAGCGGCAGCTCCTCCAGGAAGGCGGGCAGGCTGGTGCGGCCGCGCTCGCCCGTGGCCGGGTCGACCTCCACCAGTCCGTCCCCCCGCTCGGCCTCGGCCCAGTAGGTGGTCCCGTCGGAGAGCAGGTGCCGGTCGCGGGGGCCGTCGGGGTCCCCGGCGCGCAGGGCGCGGTCGCCGTTCATGCGGGCGCCGTCGGCGGTCAGCTGGGCGACGCCGGGCAGGTCGTTGCGCCACCGGCCGCTGTGGACCACCGACGAGTAGTCGAAGGAGAGGCGTTCGCCCGGGGCGTCGGACCAGTAGCCGCGCTGCTCGTTCTCGTGGCGGTAGGACACCAGGAACCGGCCCTGGACGTAGAACGCGACGGGGTCGCTCGCGCCCTTGGGCAGGTCGAGCAGGTGCTCGGCGGCCCGTTCCCGCGGGCCGACCGCGATGGCCCGCTCGCGGGAGGTGAGCGTGAAGTAGGGCCAGCCGGCGGTGCCCGCCAGCGCGGTCCCCCCGCTGCCGTGGGCGCCCAGCTCGCGGGCGGCCTCCTCCAGCGCGGGCCAGGCGTACTCGTCGACGATCCCGGCGTTGAGGGTGGCGGCGAGCAGGTCGGAGACGTCCAGCGCGGCGAGCCGCTCCAGGTGTTCGGGGAAGGCGCGGAACACCCCGCCCTCGCACTGGCCGCGCAGGGCCTCCAGCCCTTCTCGGACCTGGAGCAGGCCGCCGCCGAGGGCTCCGGTGAGGAAGTCCAGGCGCCGCCCGACGTAGGGGTGCAGGTACTCGTAGGGCAGCAGGTCCTCCAGGACGCGGTGCCCTCTGCCGTACCCGCCCGGGTAGTTCGCGACGGCCTCGCCCAGCAGGGGCTCCCAGACGGGGTCCGCGCGCAGGAACCGCAGGTCGCGGCGGGGCCCGCCGTGCGGGTGGTCCACCCAGGCGGCCAGGTCCAGGTGGCGGCGGCCGGTCTCGCGGGCGGTGACCGGGACCTCCAGCTCCAGGCACAGGTCGAGCAGGTCCGCGGCGATGGTCCCGGAGTAGTACCCCCCGCGGCCGTCGAGTCCGACCGGCTCCCCGTCGGCGCGCAGCCGGCCGGCGATCCGGGCGGTCAGGTCCAGGAACCCGGCGGGCAGGCCGCGCCGCCAGGAGCGGGTGTGCCCGATCATCCGGCCCAGCCACCCGGCGGCGCCGCCGGGGACGGCCTGGGCGGGGTCGGCCAGCAGGTCCACGGCGCCGGCGTCCGACAGCAGCTCCAGCCACCAGGCGTGGAATCCGGTGTCGTCGTAGCCCCGGGAGTCGACGAACATGCCCAGCAGGGCGCGGGCCACCTCGGCGTCCTCCCGGCCCAGGGCGACCAGGGTCGGGCGGGCGGACTTCCAGAAGCCCTCCGGGGCGGAGGAGGTGGCGGGCACCGACAGCAGCTCGCGCAGCAGCTCCCGCTCCTGTTCGAGCTGGTCGGTCCCGGCGGCCTTGGCCAGGGAGCGCATCTGCTTGAGCAGGCCGGTCCACGGGGGCAGCCCGCCCAGGGTGCGGCGCAGGGCCAGCTCGCGGAACTCGGTGTAGGCGCGCCCGGCGGCGTAGCGGCCGGACAGCTCCGCGGCGTGGGCGCTCAGGGCCTTGACGGTGAGGGCCCCGGCGAACGCGAACTCCAGGAACGACTCGCGCCGGGTGGCCTCGTCCACGGGCAGGCTGTACACCTGCTCGGCCTCGCGGGCGCGGCCGAACATGACGGCGGCGGTGCGCGCGTTCCCGGCGGCCAGGAAGGCCCGGCCGGCCTGCTCCCAGTAGGCGGGCAGGTGCGGGATGGGCACCTCGGCGGCGATGCGCGCGAACTCGTCGCCGGCGGGTCCGGGGCGGGTGGCGGCCAGCCGCGCGGCCTTCTCCATGGGGCGGACCAGGGCCAGCGCCTGCGCGCGCCGGCCGGGGTCGTGGATGAGCGCCCACTCGGGGTAGCCCAGTCCGCGGGGGCGGGTCAGGGCCAGGGGCTCGGAGCGGTCGCCGTCGGCGAACCCGAGGAAGTCCATGGCGGAGTCCTCGGCGGGGGCCAGAGCGTCGGGGACCAGGCGCACGACCGTGCGGTCGCCCAGGGCGGGGTGGGTGTAGCCCCGGGCGGAGACGGTGTCGGTGTGCCCGTCGACGGCGGCGTCCAGGGGGGCCAGTCCGGCGTCGAGGAGTGCCTCGGTGGGGGTGGTCACTTCTTCTCCTCGGTGTTCTTGCGGCCCGCGTGGACCAGCTCGGCCATGCGGACGCCCTCGGACCAGGCGACGGGGCCGACGCCGGTGAGCTTCAGGACGCGCTCGTCGTCGTCGACCCAGACCAGGGGGCCGGTCTCGGTCTCCCAGTCGGGGGCGTCCGAGCCGATCCAGTAGCGGGCCTGCACCGTCCGGCCGCCCTCGACGACGCGGCAGGTGGCGTAGCCGCCGCGGACCGGGAAGCCGTGGCGCTGGGCCAGGCCAGCGGCGTGGCGCAGCTGCTCAAAGCGCCCGCCCGCGTAGCCGTCGATCCGGGTGGCGTCCGCGTCGAAGGAGGCGGGGAGGCGGTGGATCTGGCGGGTGAGCTGGGGCAGGCGCTGGGTGATGCCGAGTTCGAGGGCGAACTCGCGCACGTCGTCCAGGTCCTCCACGAGGACGGGGTGCAGGGGGACGACCCGGTCGGCTTCCAGCCAGGAGGTCTCGGCGTCCAGGTCCAGGACGCCGATCCGGCCCCGGTCGTCGACGCCGCGCAGGAACCCGCCCTCGCCGCCGCCCTCGGGGGCGACGAACAGGTCGGTGAGCAGCGTCCTCCAGGCGGGGTCGGGCCACACCCGGGACAGGACGGAGGCCGGGACGGGGAGCGATCCCAGCAGCCAGGACTCGACGCGGGCGGCGCAGTCGCGCTCGTGGCGCTCCAGCCACAGCAGCACGTCGGCCAGGCGGCGGGCCTGCTCGGACTCGCGCACCTTCTTCGGGACCGTCTTGAGCCGCTTGCCCTTGGCGTTGCGGCAGGCGAGGGCGGTGCCCTCGATCGCGAGGGAGTAGCCGTCGGGACCCTCGGTCCAGATCGGTTCCGTGACATGTGGGGAGGTCGTGGACATGTCTGAGGTTATAGCGGGCTCCTGTGACAGGAGCGCGGACCGGGGAGGAACACCTCCGGAAAGAGACGTCCGATGACCGCCGGTGCCGCGGCCCCGGACGGGAGATGCTGCACCCATGAGCACCACGACCACGAAGACGACGGGCCCCGCGGCGGCGGTGGCGCACGAGACCCGGGCGATCGCCCCGCACGTCCTGGAGCGGCTGCGCGCGGTCGATGACGCCGGACGCGTCCGGGAGTCCTTCACCGATCACGAGGGCGGCGCGCCGCTGCGCTGCTGCCTGCGGCGCAGTCGGGCCGGGGAGCGCGTCATGCTCGTGTCCTACGCGCCGCTGCGGGGCTGGGCGGGGGAACGGGGCGCGGACCCCGGACCCTACGACGAGGTCGGGCCGGTCTTCGTCCACGGGGAACCCTGCGGCGGACCGGAGGGCACCGCGTTCCCGGTCGCCCTGCACGGGTCGCCGCGGGTGCTGCGCGCCTACGACGCCCGGGGGCGCATCCGGGGAGGCCGCACGGTGGAGCTGCCCGCCGAGCGGGCCGGGGAGGTCGACGGCCTGCTGGCGGAGCTGTTCGCCGACCCCGGCGTGGCGCTGGTCCACGTCCGGGCCGTGGTGTTCGGCTGCTTCCTCGCCGAGGTCCGCCCGCTGCGCTGAGGCCCCGGACCCGCCGATCCCGGGAGAACGGCGGAGCAGCCGCGGGGGCACCGGAGAACGACGGCGGCGCCCCGACAGGGGCGCCGCCGCGGCACGGGCTCGACCGGCCGGTCAGGCCAGCATGTTCGCGATCAGCGGGTCGACCGTCACGGCCGCGAACAGCAGCGCCAGGTAGGCGTTGGAGAGGTGGAAGAAGCCCATCGTCTTGAGCTTGGCCCCGCTCACCCCGGCGCGGGAGCGCCGGAGCAGGCGGTGGGCCTGGACGATCAGCAGCAGGCCGAGCGCGAGCGCCACGGCGCCGTAGAACCAGGTGGTCCCGGCGACCGGCCAGAAGACCAGGGACACGGCCACGGTGGCCCAGGTGTACAGCACGCACTCCAGCAGGACCCGGCGGTCGCTGGCGACCACGGGCAGCATCGGGACCTTGGCCTGCGCGTAGTCCTCCCGGTAGCGCATGGCCAGCGTCCAGGTGTGCGGCGGCGTCCAGAAGAACACCACCAGGAACAGCACGAACGGCGCCCAGTGCAGGCTGTTGGTGACGGCGGCCCAGCCGATGAGGACCGGCATGCACCCGGCGATGCCGCCCCACACCACGTTCTGGGCGGTGCGGCGCTTGAGCAGCAGGGTGTACACGAAGATGTAGAACGCGATCGCGAAGACCGACAGGGCCGCCGACAGCAGGTTGACCAGCAGGGCGAAGCCCGCGGTGGAGCCGACCGCCAGGACCAGGCCGTAGATGAGGGCGCCGCGCGGCGTCGCCAGGGCCATCGCCCCGGGGCGCTGGCGGGTGCGGCGCATCTCACGGTCGATGTCGCGGTCGATGTAGCAGTTCATCGCGTTGGCGCTGGCCGCCGACATGGTGCCGAACAGCAGCGTGTACACGGCGGTCCACAGCGGGGGGACGCCGCCCGCGGCGACGAACATCACCGGGATCGTCGTGATGAGCAGGAGCTCGATGACGCGGGGTTTGGAGAGCGCGACGTAGGCACGGACGTACGCGCCGAAGGAGGCCTTGCGGGGGGCCTCGGGTGCGGCGTCGGGCGTGGTGCGGGGCGCGGGGTCAGCGAGGGCCATGGTTCACCGCGTCCTCACGGCCGGACGGCTCACTCGCGTTGCCACGGGGGGCACCGGCTCGGTTTCAGACACGCGGATACCTCGACAACTCTAGGGTCTTCGACACTGCTCGCCACGCGGGGTGGGCGGACCGACGAAAGCGTCAGGATCGGCGGAAACCCCGTCAACGACATACTGTAGTACTTGTTCGCGGGGACCGATGACCAGCCCCCTGTGATGCGAAAGTCCCAGGTCCTCGGGCACCTTTCGGCGATCGGGGCGGCGTCGGGTGACAGCAGGGTCGCACACGCCCCCTCCCCCCGCCACTCGCCACGCTCCCTCCCCGGCGGCCCCGCCGCGGCCCCGCAGGCGCCGATGCGCGGTGTCGGGCAACGACATCCCCGGGCACGGGCGATAGGCTCGAAGTCGGCCGAACCGGTCAGCGGCACCGCACGCCCCGGCGCACTTCCGCCGGAGCCCCGGGCCGAGGTCCGGCGGCCGCGTACGATCGCGGGTCACCGCCGCGCTCCCCCCTGACGCTCCCGCTCCGGCGGCGGCCGTCGGAGGTGCCCGGCCGCGGTACCGGCGACCGATGCGACACCGACCGCACGCCCGTGCCCGAGGGGCGTGCCCGAGAAGGAGAAACGAGAGTCCGTGAACGCCCACACCCCGCAGGCCCTGGAGTGGTCGGACCTCGACCGCCGCGCCGTCGACACGGTCCGCGCCCTGGCGATGGACGCCGTAGAGAAGTCGGGTAACGGACACCCCGGCACCGCGATGAGCCTGGCCCCGGCCGCCTACCTCCTGTTCCAGAAGGTGATGCGGCACGACCCGGCCGCCCCCGAGTGGGTGGGCCGCGACCGCTTCGTGCTCTCCGCCGGGCACTCCAGCCTGACCCTGTACATCCAGCTCTACCTGGCCGGGTACGGCCTGGAGCTGGACGACCTCAAGTCCCTGCGCCAGTGGGACAGCCGCACCCCCGGCCACCCCGAGTTCAGCCACACCCCCGGTGTGGAGACCACCACCGGGCCGCTCGGCCAGGGCGTCGGCAATGCCGTCGGCATGGCGATGGCGGCCCGCCGCGAGCGCGGCCTGTTCAACCCCGAGGCCGGTCCCGGCACCAGCCCCTTCGACCACCGCGTCTACGCCATCTGCTCCGACGGCGACGTGCAGGAGGGCGTGAGCCACGAGGCCAGCGCGCTGGCCGGGACCCAGAACCTGGGCAACCTCACCCTCATCTGGGACGACAACCGGATCTCCATCGAGGACGACACCCGCGTCGCGCACTCCGAGGACGTGGCCGAGCGCTACCGCGCCTACGGCTGGCACGTCGAGGAGGTCGACTGGAGCGCCACCGGCGAGTACGCCGAGGACGTCCCGGCGCTGTTCGAGGCGATCCGGCGCGGCCACGCCGAGACCGAGCGCCCGACCTTCATCCGCCTGCGCACCGTCATCGGCTGGCCGGCGCCCAACAAGCAGAACACCGGCGCCATCCACGGCGCGGCCATCGGTGCCGACGAGATCAGCGCCACCAAGGAGCTGCTCGGCCTGGTCGACGAGCCCTTCCACGTCGACGAGGACGTCATCGGGCACACCCGCGGGGCACTGGAGCGCGGCCGTGCGGCCCGCGCCGAGTGGGAGACCCTCTTCGATGCCTGGCGCCGCGGCGCCGGCGAGCAGGGCGAGCTGTTCGACCGGCTCCAGGAGGGCCGGCTGCCCGAGGGCTGGGAGAAGGCGCTGCCGGTCTTCGAGCCCGGCGGGAAGGGCGTGGCCACGCGCAGCGCCAGCGGCTCGGTCCTGACCGCCGTCGCCCCGGTGCTGCCCGAGCTGTGGGGCGGTTCCGCCGACCTGGCCGGGTCCAACAACACCACGCCCAAGGGCGAGCCGTCGTTTCTGCCCTTCGACCGGGCCAGCTCGATGTTCCCGGGCGACCCGTACGGCCGGGTGCTGCACTTCGGCATCCGCGAGCACGGCATGGGGTCGATCCTCAACGGCATCGCCCTGCACGGCCCGACCCGCCCCTACGGCGGCACCTTCCTGGTGTTCAGCGACTACATGCGCCCTGCGGTACGGCTGGCCGCGCTCATGAAGCTGCCGGTCACCTACGTGTGGACGCACGACTCCATCGGCCTGGGCGAGGACGGCCCCACGCACCAGCCGGTCGAGCACCTGTGGTCGCTGCGCGCCATCCCGGGCCTGGACGTGGTCCGCCCGGCCGACGCCAACGAGACCGCCGTGGTCTGGCGCCGCATCCTGGAGACCTCCGACCGCCCGGCGGGCCTGGCGCTGACCCGCCAGAACGTGCCGGTGCTGGACCGCACCGAGTACGCCCCGGCCGAGGGCGCCGCCAAGGGCGGCTACGTCCTCGCCGAGGCCACCGGCGGCACCCCGGCGGCGATCATCATCGCCACCGGCAGCGAGGTGCAGCTGGCCCTGGCCGCCCGCACCGAGCTGGAGGCGGACGGGACGCCCACCCGCGTGGTGTCCATGCCGTGCGTGGAGTGGTTCGAGGACCAGGACGAGGAGTACCGCGAGGAGGTCCTGCCGTCGTCGGTGCGCACCCGCGTGTCCGTCGAGGCCGGGATCTCCCTGGGCTGGCGCTCCTACGTCGGCGACGCGGGCGAGTCGGTGTCCCTGGAACACTTCGGGGCCTCCGCGCCTTACGAGACCCTGTACGAGAAGTTCGGCATCACCGCCGAGGCCGTCGTCGCCGCGGTCCGCACCAGCGCCGCCAAGACCGGCCGCTGACGTCGCGGGCCCCGCCGCACACGCCTGTCGGCGGGGCCCGCACTCCCCGTGAGAGGAAAGGCGCACACCATGAGCAAGCCGCTTGAGGCCCTGGCGGACGCGGGCGTTTCCGTCTGGCTGGACGACATCAGCCGCGAACGCCTGCGCACCGGGAACCTGGCCGCCCTGATGTCCACGCACGGCGTGACCGGGGTCACCTCCAACCCGACCATCTTCGACAAGGCCCTCGCCGAGGGCGACGCCTACGACGAGCAGGTCGCCGACCTGGCCCGCCGCGGCGTGTCCGTGGACGAGGCCGTCCGCCTCCTGACCGCCTACGACATCCGCTGGGCCGCCGACACCCTGCGCCCCGTCTACGACGCCACCGACCGCGTCGACGGCCGGGTCTCGCTGGAGGTCGACCCGCGCCTGGCCCGCGACACCGAGCGCACGGTAGCCGAGGCCAAGGCGCTGTGGTGGCTGGTGGACCGGCCCAACCTGATGATCAAGATCCCGGCGACCGCCGAGGGACTGGCCGCCATCACCCGCGTGCTCGGGCAGGGCATCAGCGTCAACGTGACGCTGATCTTCTCCCTGGCCCGCTACCGCCAGGTGATGGACGCCTTCCTGGAGGGCCTGGAGCTGGCCCGGTCCAACGGCCACGACCTGTCCCGCATCCAGTCGGTGGCGTCCTTCTTCGTGAGCCGGGTCGACAGCGAGGTGGACAAGCGCCTGGACGCCCTGGGCACCGACGAGGCCCGCGCGCTGCGCGGACGGGCGGCCATCGCCAACGCGCGGCTCGCCTACCAGGCCTACGAGGAGGTGTTCTCGGGCGCCGAGTGGAAGGCCCTGGAGGCGCAGGGGGCCACCCCGCAGCGCCCGCTGTGGGCGTCCACCGGCGTCAAGGACCCGGCCTACCCGGACACCGCCTACGTCACCGAGCTGGTGGCGCGCGGCACCGTCAACACGATGCCGCAGGCGACCCTGGACGCGACCGACGACCACGCCGAGGTCACCGGCAACACGGTCCTGGGCACCTACGAGCGCGCCCACGCCGACTTCGCCGCCCTGGAGGACGCCGGGGTCAACCTCACCGAGGTGTTCGGCCTCCTGGAGGAGGAGGGCGTGACCAAGTTCATCGACTCGTGGGAGAGCCTCCTGGCGGGCCTCTCCGCCAAGCTGGGGTCGGCCGCCTGACCCCCGCGGCCACCGGCACGCCCGCCCGCGCCCCGAGCCGGGGGCGCGGGCGGGGCACCCCACGATCCGCCGGCCACTCTCGACAGGAAGAGCGAGAACCGTGAAAGAACCGGTGATGCCGGGAGCGGTGCCCAACCCGCTCCGCAGCGCCCTCGACCGAAGACTGCCGCGCATCGCCGGGCCCAGCGTCCTGGTGCTGTTCGGCGTCACGGGCGACCTGGCCCGGAAGAAGCTCCTTCCGGCCATCTACGACCTCGCCAACCGCGGGATGCTGCCGCCGGGCTTCGGACTGGTCGGGTTCGCCCGCCGCGACTGGGAGGACCAGGACTTCGCCGCGCAGGCGCACGAGGCGGTGCGCGAGCACGCGCGCACCCCGTTCCGCGAGGACGTGTGGCGCCAGCTGAGCGAGGGCGTGCGGTTCGTGTCGGGCGAGCTGGACGACGACGACGCCTTCGACCGGCTCGCCGAGACCGTGCGCGAGCTGGACACGGCCCGCGGCACCGGCGGCAACTACGCGTTCTACCTGTCGCTGCCGCCCAAGCTGTTCCCGAGCGTGGTCAAGCAGCTCAAGCGGTCCGGCCTGGCCGAGCCGCCCGAGGCGGGCCCCGAGGGCGTGCGCCCCTGGCGCCGCGTCGTCATCGAGAAGCCCTTCGGCCACGACCTGCGCAGCGCCCAGGACCTCAACGCGGTGGTGGACGACGTCTTCCCGCCGTCGTCGGTGTTCCGCATCGACCACTACCTGGGCAAGGAGACCGTCCAGAACATCCTGGCGCTGCGGTTCGCCAACACCCTGTTCGAGCCGCTGTGGAACCGCGGATACGTCGACCACGTGCAGATCACCATGGCCGAGGACATCGGCGTGGGCGGGCGCGCGGGCTACTACGACGGCATCGGCGCGGCCCGCGACGTCATCCAGAACCACCTGCTCCAGCTGCTGGCGCTGGTGGCGATGGAGGAGCCCATCTCCTACGACGCCGACGCCATCCGCGCGGAGAAGGAGAAGGTGCTGGCGGCGGTGTCGCTGCCGCACGACCTGGAGACCGGGACCGCGCGCGGCCAGTACGCCACCGGCTGGCAGGGCGGCGCCGCGGTGCGCGGCTACCTGGAGGAGGAGGGCATCCCGACCGACTCCGTGACCGAGACCTACGCGGCCCTGAAGCTGTCGGTCGGTACCCGCCGCTGGGCGGGGGTGCCGTTCTACCTGCGCACCGGCAAGCGGCTGGGGCGCCGGGTCACCGAGGTGGCGCTGGTGTTCCAGGCCGCACCCCAGCAGCTGTTCCCGCGCACCGACGTCAGCGAGCTGGGCCAGAACGCCCTGGTGCTGCGCATCCAGCCGGACGAGGGCGTGACGCTGCGCTTCGGCTCCAAGGTGCCCGGCGCCAGCATGGAGGTGCGCGACGTCAGCATGGACTTCGCGTACGGCCAGTCGTTCACCGAGGCCAGCCCGGAGGCGTACGAGCGGCTCATCCTGGACGTGCTCATCGGCGACCCGCCGCTGTTCCCGCGCCAGGAGGAGGTGGAGCTGTCGTGGCGGATCCTGGACCCGGTCGAGGAGTACTGGGCCAAGGCGGGCCGCCCGGAGCAGTACGGGTCGGGGACCTGGGGCCCGGAGTCGGCCGAGCGGCTCCTGGCCCGCGACGGCCGCCAGTGGCGGCGCCCGTGACCGGCAACGACCACGTCGGGAGGAACCGATGACGCTCTACCTGCCGCGTACCACCACCGCCAAGATCACCGAGGCGCTCATGTCCGAGCGCCTCAGCGTCGGCGGCGGCGCGATGAACATGGTGCTCACCCTGGTCATCGTCACCGACGAGGCCGACCACTACGACGCGGTGCGGGCCGCCACCGAGGCCGGGCTGGAGCACCCGTCGCGGGTGATCGCGCTGATCCGCCGCGACCCGGACGCCGAGCCCGCCATCGACGCCGAGATCCGCCGCCCGGGCACCTCCGGTCCCGGGGAGGCCGTGCTGCTGCGGCTGTACGGGCCGCTGGGCGAGCACCCGGACTCGGTGGTCACCCCGCTGCTGGTGCCGGACGCGCCGGTGGTCGTGTGGTGGCCGGGTGCGGGCCCGATGGACCCGGCGCAGGACCCGGTCGGGCGGCTGGCCCAAAGAAGGATCACCGACGCTTTGCGCGCCCCGGACCCGCTGCGGGACCTGGTCGAGCGGGTGTCCCACTACAGTCCGGGTGACACGGACCTGACCTGGACGCGGCTGACCCCGTGGCGCTCGCTGCTGGCCAGCGCCATGGACCAGCCGTGCGGGTGGGTCACCTCGGCCAGGGTGACGGCCGAGTCCCACTACCCGAGCGCTGAACTGCTGGCGGCGTGGCTCTCGGACCGGCTGGAGGTGCCCGTGGAGCGCGAGGTCTCCCACGGGCCCGGGCTGACCGAGGTGCGGCTGATCACCGACGAGGGGGACATCGCGATCTCCCGCGCCGACGGCCGCACCGCCACCCTGTCGCGGTTCGGCCAGCCGGACCAGACGGTGGCCCTGGCCCGGCGCGGCGCCGCACAGGCCCTGGCCGAGGAGCTGCGCCGCCTGGACGCCGACGAGATCTACGAGGGCGCGACCCGCCACCTGGGGTCGCTGCCCACGGGGAGCGCAGTATGAGCACACCGCAGATCGTCCGGCACGCCGACGCGGCGGCCCTCGCCGAGGACGTCGCGCTGCGGCTGGTCGACGAGATCGTGCGCGCCGAGGCCGACAAGCGCGCGTTCCACCTGGTCCTGACGGGCGGGGGGGTCGGTATCGCGGTCCTGGAGGCGGTGCGGGCCCACTCCGCGGAGTCGGGGCTGAACTGGTCGCACGTCCACCTCTGGTGGGGGGACGAGCGGTTCCTGCCGGACAAGGACCCGGACCGCAACGAGACGCAGGCCTGCGCGGCGCTGATCGACGCGATCGACATCCCGGCCACGCAGGTGCACCCGATCCCCGCCTCCGACGGCATGGACGGCGACGACGCGGCCCACGCGGCGACCCGCTACTCGCGGGAGCTGGCCGTGGCGGCGCGGGGGGCGGGCCCGGTCCCCGCCTTCGACGTGTGCCTGCTGGGCATGGGCCCGGACGCCCACGTCGCCTCCCTGTTCCCGGGTCTGCCGCAGATCGACGAGGACGAGGCCGCGGTGGCCCCGGTGCACGGCTCCCCCAAGCCGCCGCCGACGCGGGTCACCCTGACCCTGCCCTCCCTCAACGCGTCCCGCCAGGTGTGGGTGCTGGCCTCGGGCGAGTCGAAGGCCGGGGCCGTGCGCCTGGGCCTGTCCGGAGCCGATCCGCACGAGGCCCCGGTGGCCGCGGTGCGCGGCACCGACAAAACGGTGTTCTGGCTCGACGAGGCGGCCGCCGCCGAGCTGTAGGGAGTACCCGGAGGGGGCCGGCCCCGGTCGGCCCCCTCCGGCGTGTCCGGGGGCGGGGCCGGCCCGCGCCGGGGGTGCGGGGAGCCGCTCCCGGGCGGGGCGCGTCCGCTGTACGGTAAGGGCCCTTCCGCCCCCGGCAAGGAGCCGCACCCGTGCCCTCCGCTTCCTCCACACCGCCGCTGAGCCCCGCCTTCCACCGCTTCTGGGCGGGTTCCCTGGCCAGCAACCTGGCCGACGGCGTGATGCTGACCGCCCTGCCCCTGCTGGCCGTGGCCCTGACCGACGACCCCCTGGCCGTGGCGGGGCTGACGGCCGCCCGCTACCTGCCCTGGCTGCTGTTCGGGCTGCTCGGCGGGGCCCTGGTGGACCGGCTCGACCGGGCCCGGGCCATGGTCGCGGCCAACGTCGTGCGCGCGGCGGCGGTGGCCCTGCTGGCGGTGCTGGTGGCGGTGGACTCGGCGGGCGTGGTGTGGCTCTACGCCGTGATGTTCACGGTGATGTGCTGCGAGATCGTGTACGACCTGGCGGGGCGGGCGATGCTGCCGTCGCTGGCGCCGGGCGCGGTGGACCGGGCCAACGGGCGGCTGACCGCGTCCCAGGAGACGGCGCAGGACTTCGTGGGGGCGCCTCTGGCGGGGCTGCTGTTCGTGGTGGCGGCGGCGCTGCCGCTGGCCGTGAACTCGGGCGCCTACCTGCTGGGGGCGCTGATCCTCATGGGGCTGCCCTCCGCGGCCCGGCGGGCCGTCCCGGCGGTGCCGGCCCCCTCCGTCCGGCCCTCGCTGGCCGCCGACATCGGCGAGGGCCTGCGGTTCGTGTACACCGACCGGGCGCTGCGCGGGCTCGTGGTGTTCTCCGCGGTGGTGAACCTGGCCGCGGGGGCGCAGGCGGCGGTGCTGGTACTGGTGGTCCGCGACCACCTGGGGATGCCCGAGGTGCTGTTCGGGGTGTTCTTGGCGGTCGGCGCGGTGGGGGCGCTGACCGGGGCGCTGCTGGCGGCGGGCCTGGCGGCGCGCGCGGGCCGGTTCGCCGCGATCACCGCGGGCTACCTCTCCCAGGCGGTGTTCGCTCTGGTCGTCGCGGCGGCGGCCGGGGCGCCCGTGGTCGGTGCCCTGGCCTGGGCGGCGCTGGCGGGGGCGGCGACGGTGTCGGCGGTGCTGTCGGGCGGCGTGGTCCAGCAGATCGTTCCATCGGGGCTGTTGGGACGGGTGATGAGCGTGCGCCGGATGCTGGGGTTCGGTGTGGTCCCGCTGGGGGCGCTGCTCGGCGGGCTGGCGGCCCGGGTGGACCTGCGCCTGCCGCTGCTGGTGAGCGCGGCGGTGTTCGCGGTCGGCACCCTGGTCGTGCTCCGCCACCTGCGCGCGGCCTCGGCCCGCGCCGACGCCGCGGAGCGCCGGGTCCGCGGGGAGCAGCCGACCGACGGCGCCGACTGAGCGGCGACGCGTCCGGGGCCCGGCGCTTCGTCCGGGCGGCCCCGGTGGCGCCCGGGCCGGGAGTGGGCGGCCTGGGGCGGGAGGACGCGGGCGCCCCCGCCCGCGTTCCCGGCGGGTCACCCGGCGAGGCCGCCTCGCGTTCCGGTCGCCGGGTCCGAACGACGACCGTGAGAAGGCCGTGGGGCCGGAGCCGGACTCGCCCTCGGCGCCGGAGGGGGAGGTGGGGCGTCGCCGGACGGGTCGCGGGTGACGGGGAAGGGTGCGTCGACACGTCCGGCGGAACATCAGCCGATCGGGCGGCCCGGTCCGGTCGGGGCGCCCGAACCGGCCGGTCTCAGGCCCGGGAGAGCTCCCGGACGGTCGCCATGTCGTCGAAGGGGAGCAGCGCGTCGCCGATGATCTGGTACGCCTCGCTGCCCTTGCCCGCGAGCAACAGGACGTCGCCCGGGCATGCCGCGGCGAGCGCCGCCGCGATGGCCTCGCGGCGGTCTCCGATCCGCTCGAAGGGGGTGCCGGTCCCCGCGATGCCGGGGGCGACCTGGTCCATGATCGCCTCGGGGTCCTCGCCGCGCGGGTTGTCGGAGGTCAGGAAGCACAGGTCGGAGTAGGTGCCCGCGATCCTCCCCATCCACGCGCGCTTGGTGGTGTCGCGGTCCCCGCCGCAGCCGAAGACGGTGAGCACCCGCTCGGGCGCGAAGCCGCGGATCGTGTCGAGGACCTTGTCCAGCGAGTCCGGCGAATGGGCGTAGTCGACGATCACGGAGACGCCGCGCGGGGCGTCGAAGTGCTCGAACCGGCCCGGGATCTGCGGAATCCGCTCCAGGGCGTCCACGAGCGCGCCCAGTTCGTGGCCGAAGCTGTGGCAGGCGGCCACGGCGGCGAGGGCGTTGGACACCGAGAACCGGCCCGGGACGGGGATCGCGGCCGGGTACTTGCGGCCCCAGTGGTGCAGGACGAAACGCGTCCCCGAGGCGTCGACGGTGAGGTCGGTCGCCCGGTAGTCGGCCTCCGCGTCGATGCCGTAGGTGGTCACCGCGCCGGGCATCATGGCGGGGATCGACGCACCGACCGGGTCGTCGGCGTTGACCACGGCGTGGCGGCACATGCCCTGGAACAGCCGGAGTTTGGCGTCGCGGTAGTTCTCCATGGTGCCGTGGTCGTCCAGGTGGTCCTGAGTGAGGTTGGTGAAGATCCCGACGTCCACGAAGGAGCCGTCCACACGGTGATGCAGCAGCCCCATCGAGGTGGCCTCCATCACGACGCTGACGGTGCCGCGGTCCCTCATCCGTCCCAGGAGGTACTGGAGGTCGGGGGACTCCGGGGTGCTCAGCACCGACCGGGGCATCGGGATGGGATCGCCGCCGGTGCGGCTCCCGGAGGTGCCGATCACCCCCACCCTGGCGCCCTTGGCTATGCGCAGCAGTGATTCGTACATGGACGACACCGAGGTCTTGCCGTTGGTGCCGGTGACCGCGACCACGTCCATCCCGCGGCCCGGGTTCCCGTAGTAGCGCGCGGAGACGACCGCCGCCGCGGTGCGGGCGTCGGCCACTCGGACCACGCAGACGCCGGGGTGCTCGGAGGCGGGCGGGAGGCCGGTCGGTCCCGCCTCGACCACGACGGCCACTGCGCCCCGGGCGAGGGCGGGGGCGACGCCGTCGGACCCGCCCCCCTCGTGGCCGGGCACGGAGACGAACAGCGAGCCCGGGGCGGCCTGGTCGGAGTCCAGGCGCGGCCCGGCGGTGACCAGGACGCCGGTGTCACCGCGCAGGACCTGGTGGTCGTGGCCTTCGAGCAGCTCGCTCAGCTTCACGAGGGGTTCCCTTCGAGCGTGGTGCCGCCCGTGCGAACGGGGGCACCGGTGGCGCGGCCGTCGGGGTGCCGAGGGCCGGCGGAGAAGTGGAGCGGTACTGCGGTGGCGGGACCCGAGCGGGGCCGGGCGCCGGTCCCGGACCGGGACGGCGCGTCGTGTGCGCGGTGGTGTACCGGGCCGCGCTGGGCGCGGGTGGCACGGAGGCGGGGGCCGTCAGGAGCTGGGACCCGTCGCGGGAGGAAGGTCGCTAGCCGTGGCCGTGGAGTGCCCTGAGGCCGGTGCGGGGCGCCTCGGGCACGGCGGAGGTCGCCGTGGCGGTCGAGGGGGCCCGGGTGGCCGGGCGCGGGAAGGCTCGGAGAGAACCCCGTCCACGCGCGTGAGTACCGGCCATGCCCTGAGTGTACGCGCCCGGTCGCGGGCCGCGGCGGCCGGTGTGCGGGGGCATGCGCGAAAGCCGGGCCTCTCTCGGGGGAGGCCCGGCGCGTTCGTCGGCGCGGGTGCCCGGGGGACCGGGCGGTGGTGACCGGTACCGGTCGCGCCGGGGTGCCCCCGTGCGGTGGCGGTGAGCCGGAGAAGGCCGACG
This sequence comes from Nocardiopsis flavescens, assembly GCF_900141985.1. Classification (GTDB taxonomy): domain Bacteria; phylum Actinomycetota; class Actinomycetes; order Streptosporangiales; family Streptosporangiaceae; genus Nocardiopsis; species Nocardiopsis flavescens. Next base: position 91,366 of record NZ_FQZK01000014.1, read on the forward strand.
GGTCAGGCGGCCTTGGAGGACTTCCAGAAGACCGGGATCACCACGGCCGCGACCACCAGGTGGGTCAGCTCCAGCACGACGGTGGTGGCGACCGTGCCTCCCGCGGACAGCGGCGGCACGACCATCAGCAGCGTGATCAGGACCGCCGCCACCGTCCAGATCACCAGCCCCCGGCGCCCCAGCAGGCGCTCGCCCAGGGCCAGCACGCCCCACCCCAGGAGCGCGAAGCCCGCGCTGAACACCGCGAAGGCGCCGACGGAGACCGTCGCCGGGTCCTGGCCCGGCGGGGCGACCACCAGGTCCGCGCCCAGCAGGGGCGCGACCAGGGCCACCAGGGCGTTGGCCGCGGCCACGGCGGCGACGGCCGCCAGGCGGGGGATCCAGGAGGTACGGGTCGGGGCGACGGCGGGTGCGGCTGTCATGGCGGGACTCCTTCGTGTTCGGGGTTCGAGCCCAACACTAGGAACCGGCGGCGAGACTTCCCATACCTGAAAAGCTCGTTCCGATACTCCATCGTCCACGAATCAGGGCACCGGGGATACGATGGCGACATGGACGTGCTCAGCGACGTGATCGGCACCGTACGGACCGGACGCCCCAACGCGGCCCGGGTCGCCTGGCACTCGCCCTGGGGCATGCGCTTCCCCGAGGTCTCCGGGGTGGGCTTCCAGGTGGTCCTCCAGGGCTCCTGCGTGCTGACCGTGGAGGGCGAGCCGCCGCTGCACCTGGGGGTCGGCGACATCGCGTTCCTGCCCAACGGCCAGGGGCACGTGGTCTCGGAGTCGACGGGGTCCCCCGTCGAGGACCTGTGCGCCCTCCTCCCCCACGGCCGGACCGGGGAACCGGCGGGCCCGGTGACCGAGCTGGTGTGCGGGCCCGGGGGCGCCGGGCCGCGTTTCGGGTCGGGCACGGCGGGCGGGGCGGAGCACGGGGAGCCCGCGTGCGTCACCCTGGGCGGTTCGTACCACACGTGTTCGGCCCGGCCGCACCCGATGCTGGCGGAGCTTCCCCGGCTGGTCCACCTGCCGGCCCGGGTGGGCGCCCGCACGGAGCTGGGCGCGGCGGTGGAGCTGCTGGGCTCGGAGCTGGCCCGGCCCCGCCCCGGCGGGGACGCGGTCGTGCCGTCGCTGCTGGAGATGCTGCTGGTGTACATCCTGCGCGCGTTCATCGAGGAGAACCGGCACGCGGCCTCCCGGGGCTGGTTGGGCGTGATGCGCGATCCCGCCGTGTACGCGGCCGTGCAGGCCGTGCACCGGGACCCGGCGCACCCCTGGACGGTGGCCGGGCTGGGCGAGCGGGCCGGCCTCTCGCGGGCGGCGTTCGCCAAGCGGTTCACCGCGCTGGTGGGGCTGTCGCCGTTGGCGTACGTGACCTGGTGGCGGCTGACCGCGGCGGGGCGGATGCTCCAGGAGGACGACGCCCCCATCTCCGCCGTCGCCGCCCGGGTCGGCTACTCGTCGCAGTTCGCGTTCGCCAACGCCTTCAAGCGCGAGTTCGGCCTCTCCCCCGGCCGCTACCGGGCGGGCGTCCCGGTCCGGGAGGTGCCCGCGGGCGCCCCGTCGGCGGGGTGACCCCCGCCGTTCGCCCGGGGCACCCGCGCCGGGCCGTCCGGGGTGACGCCGCCGCCTCCGTGAGCCGGGGCCCCGCCGTCCCGGGCGCTCACGACTCGGGGCAGCTCAGCCCGTCCTGCGGCGGCCGGCCGCCGATGAGGTAGGCGTCCACCGCCTCCTCCACGCACGGCACCCGCCCCGACCCGTACAGGGTGTGCCCGCCGCCCTCGTAGGTGACCAGGACGGCGCTCTCCAGCCGGTCGGCCAGCTCCCGCGACCAGGCGTAGGGGGTGGCCGGGTCCCCCACCGCGCCGACCACGACCAGCGGTGGGGCGTGGGGGGCGGTGAACCCGGTGGGCGGGCGCTCGGCGCGCTGCCAGTGGGCGCAGGGCAGGTGCTCCCAGACGGTGTCCGCTCCGAACAGCGGGGACAGGTCCGCCGCCTCGGCGGCGGCGTCCCGGTACTCGGTGACGCCGGTCGGCGAGGCGTGGTCGGCGCAGGTGACGGCGGTGTAGGCGGCCCTGGGGTCGCCGTGGTCGCCGCCGGGTCCGGGCTCCGCCTCCTGCCCGCCCAGGCCGCCGAACAGCTCCTCGTACAGCGCCAGCAGCTCCCCGCCCGGCTCGTCGGGCTTCTCCCGGGTCAGCGCGGCGAACGCGTCGGCCAGCGGGTCCCAGGCCTCCTCCCGGTACAGGGCGGTGGTGGCCATGAGCAGCAGCAGCCGCCCGTCGACGGGGATGCCGTCCGCGGAGGCCGGGTCGCGGTCCAGCTTCTCGAAGAGCCCGTCGGCCACCGTGTCGGGGTCGGCCCCGGGGGTGAAGGGGCAGTCCTCGACGGTCGCGGCGCAGTGGGCGGCGAACCGCTCCCAGGCCCCCTGGAACGCGGCGGTCTGGTCCAGCGCCGTCTCGACGGTGGAGGAGTCGGTGTCCACCGCGGCGTCCAGGACCATGGCGCGGGTGCGTGCGGGGTAGCGGTCCGCGTACAGGGCGCCGATGTGCGCGCCGTAGGAGTAGCCCACGTAGTTCAGGGCCTCCTCCCCCAGCGCGTCGCGGATGATGTCCAGGTCGCGCACGACGTTGACGGTCCCGATCTCGGCCAGGACGTCCTCTCCGGCGGTCTCGGTGCACGAGCGCGCGTACCTGCGGGCGGCGTCGTCCAGGGGTTGCAGGTCGACCGCGTCCAGGTGGCGGGGGTGGGTGTCGGCGATGTCCTGGCGGGCGTCCTCCAGGGCGTAGCGGTCGCCGCAGGACAGCGCGCCGCCGGGGCCGACGCCGCGCGGGTCGAAGGACACCAGGTCGAAGGCGGTCCGTACACGGGGGGAGAACGCGGTGCCGTGGAACATGCCGGTCCCGGGGACGCCGGGCCCGCCGGGGTTGACCACCAGGGTGCCGACCAGCTCCTGCGGCGGCCCCTCGGAGGGCAGCCGGATGACGGCGAGGTCGAGGGGGGCGCCGCCGGGGCGGTCGTGGTCGAGCGGCACGGTGACGGTCCCGCACTCCAGGGGCTCCTCCCGGTGGGGGCAGTCGGACCAGGCGATCTCCTGTCCGGCGTAGCGCTCGGGGACCCGTTCGGCGGCGGGCTCCGCGCCGGGGGGCGCCACGCAGGAGGTGAGCAGGAGGAGCGACGCCACCGCCGCCGATCGAGCGCGCACCGACCGCACCAACGCCAGGGCTCCGTCCCCCGCCCGCGTCTCGGGCGGTCCCCTCCCATCCTCCCCGGTCGACGGCGCCGTGACCGGGGACGACACGGCCGGAACCGGTCCCGCCCGATCCGCGGGCACCCGCCGTCGACCCGGCGGGGACCGGTACGCGGAAGACGGCGGACCGGGCCTCAGAGGGTGCTGACGTCGGTGTCCCACACGGCGGGCGGCGCCCCGGGGTCGGCGACCACCAGCACCGGCCGCTGCGGGTCGCCGAAGCCCCAGCCCGCGGCGCCGTCCGCCCCGCCCCCGGACCCGTCCGGCTCCTCCTGGGTGATCCAGGCGACCAGCTCGGCGGCGCGCCCCACGTCCCCGCCCGGCCGGGTCAGCGCCATCACCTTGCCCGCCACGTCGCAGCGCAGGTTGAGGTGTCCGGTGGCCGCCGAGACGCTCTGCGCCCAGGCCCCCCGGCTCACCTTGCGGACCGCCCCGGACCGGACGGTCCTGCTCCAGGAGGGCGCGGCCAGGCCCAGGGCGCGGTCGTCGAAGGTGAGCACCACGGCCGGGCGCTCGCGCGCCGTGTCCGCGGTCGCCGGGTCGGCCAGGGACCCGTCCACCCACACCCCGACGGGTCCGCCGGCCGCGCGGACCATGTGCTCGGCGGCGGCGGCCACCAGGGGCACGTCCACCTGGGCGGAGCCCTGTTCGCACACGGCGTCGGCCAGCGGCCCGACCAGCGGTGCGTAGCCGTCCAGGACCAGGGACCAGGCCACGACGGCGCGGTCCTGGACGGCGGCCCCGCCGTGGGTCAGGCACACCACCCTGCGGTCGCGGACCACCTGGCAGGCCACGCACGCCCCCGAGCGGCGGGCGGCCAGGGCCAGGCCCAGGCTCATGGCCTTGGTCCCCGTGGTGACGTCCACGACCACCGGCCGGCCGGGGTCCTCCTCGCGCATCCTCCCGATCCAGTCGTGCGCGGCGTCGGCCACCGCCCCGGCCCCGAACCCGTCCACGGGGTCGGCGGCGAACCGGATGCGGTCGCGGTACCCGCAGGCGCGCAGCCCTTCGGCGTCGGGCAGGGGGGCGCCGGGGTGCTCGGCGGCGTACAGGGCGCGGGCGGCCGCCTCGCGCACGCCCGCGCGCATCCCCTGGTGGGAGGAGAGCAGCAGCGCCCGTTCGGGCCGGTGGGCGTGCACGGCCGACAGCAGGCCCAGGCGGCTGCTGCCCAGCGCGGTGACCAGGATGGGTGCCGCCGGGGCCGCGGTCACGGCGCAGACCGGGGCGGGCGCCTGGGCGGGCCGGTCCGCCGGGGGCGCGGCGGACGCGGGGCGGGCCGGGACCGCCCCGCCGGGGAAGAACGCCCTGTGCAGGGCCTCCCCGTCGGACAGCCGGGCGCGCAGGTCGTCCAGGCTCCACACCTGCACCTGGGAGGAGTTCAGGGCGGGGTTGTGGGCGGCGACGCGCTCGCGCAGCCCGGGCACCGCGGGCCCGGTGTGCACGAACAGGACCTTGGCGACGTTGCCGAACACCCGCCGGGCCTTGGCGACGGTCCACCCGGCCCGGGCCACCACCTCCTCCGGGCCGCTCTTGACCTCCACGCACAGGACCCGGTGGCGGAAGCGGACCAGGGCGTCGAAGTCGGCGATGGAGTCGGCGGGGTGGCGCGGGTCGGCGACCCGGCGCGGTCCCAGCACCTCGACGCCGTCCCGTCCCCGGGTGATGTGCCGCAGGTGGCGCAGCACGTCGGCCTCGTTGACGACCCCGCGGACCTCGGTGGGGTGCAGGCCGGGGAAGGCCTCGCGCAGTCCCCGCGCCCCGCCGCGCAGGGCCGCGCGCACGGTGGCGGGCTCCCGGTCGGAGAGCCAGCGGGCGCCGTGGATCCCGGCGAGCACGCCCAGGTCGATCCCGGCGTCGGCGAGCGGCAGCGGCGGTTCGGCGGGGTCGGCGGAGCGCAGCAGGTCGGTGGCGGGGTCGAGGTAGTGGAACCGGGGCGCCGCCTGCCCGGGGGCGGGGGCGCCGAGGTACAGGGCGGCGGCCACGCTCATCACCTTGGTGCCGCCGGTGTAGTCGAGGTGGCGGGGCGCGGTGCCGTGGGCGCGGTGGACGCGTTCGAGGGCGGCGGCGACCCCGGCCGGGTCGTGCGGGTCGGGCCCCACCCCCTCCACGCTCACCGCGCGGTCGGGGGCGAGCCGGGCCAGGGCGGCGGCCACGCGTTCGGCCGGGGTCCGGGTGCCGTCGCTGCACAGCAGGACGACGCGATCGGCCGGCAGGGTGAGCGAGGACAGCAGGGCCGGGGTGGGGTTGCGGCCGACCAGTACGACGGCGACGCGGGGAGTGTCCACGGCGTCCTTTTCCACACGGGGGCGTTGTTCGTTTCGTGAGGGACAACGCTATCCCGTGGTGAAAGGTGCTACTTCCCCTTTCACGCCCGATTCGTCGTTGCGCCGACCCGGGCGACCCCTTTCCTCGCCGGCGGTTTGCGCGGACGCCGGCCGCTGACCACGAAGGAGCGGCAGGCGGTGACCACGCCCCTGTTGTCCCGGACCAGGTCGGAGGGGATCAGCAGGTCGTCGCGCTCGGGGTGGGCGAACCCGACCACGGAGGAGACGATGAGCCATACCCCCGGCTCGGGCTCGGGAAGGTTGGCCCTGGTGCGCCGCTCGGCGATCAGCGGCACCGGGCCGGGGCAGGTGGAGTCGTCCAGGTGCCCCACGTGGACCCGCACGGCCTCGACCCTGGCGGGGTCGTCGGCGCCGGGCCAGGTGCGGATGACCTTGGCCTCGTCGTCCACGACTGTCACCACATGCGGCGTCAGGTTGACCACCGGCATCCGGCGACCTCCGTTCCTCTCGCACGGCGCGTCCCCCGCGGCCGCGACCGCCCCCGTTCCGGGGTCTCATCGCAGTCTCTCGGACAGCGGCGGCCCGGCGGCGGGAGCGACGTGCCGCCGACCGCCCGCCGCTTTTCCCTGTGACCTCAGTGGTCATTGTTTCTCTTGTCCGATTAGTTGGCTTCTCTAGTCATTTAGAGGCCTTCAGGACCAGGTCCGAGAATTGACAGTTCAGGCACGTCGGTCATATTTTGTAATACGGTCTCCCGTTGACGCGGGAGTGCCACCGCAGGACTCACGTACTCGCACACGCTTCTCCGGAGGGCTGGGGAAGCGACCCGGCCCCGGAACACCCGGGGAGAAGAGTTCGTGAGCACGCACCACTGCTCCGCCTGGGAGCTGTTCGGCTCCGCCACCTTCCTACGCGTGTTCACGCGCGTCCTGGGGTGCGGGCCCTGCTCCGCGGACGGAACCGCACAGGGGTGCTCGGGCCACTCCGAGCAGTTCGGCGACTACGTCGACCTGTGCGCCGAGCACTGCCCGTGCCCGGAACACGGCGGCGACCCGGACGGCGTCATCGCCGTGCGCATGGGCCGCGCCGCGCCCGTCGGGCAGGCGGTCGACCGGACCGCCGCGCACCGGCTCCGCGACGCCCTGGACGACGTCCGCCGGGACCGCTCCTACAAGAACCTGCGCCACGTGTACCCCCAGCCGACCGCCGACGGGCGGGTGCGCTGCGCGTTCTCCGAGCGCCCCCGGCGCTGGGCCCAGCGCCGCGACGTCGCCCGCGTGGCCACCGACGTGGTCGAGCAGGAGGCGCTGGCCATGCTCGTGCTCACCGCGGGCTGGGGCAACCCCGCCGCGGACCTGCCCGAGGACATCTCCCCGGGCGAGGCCGTCTCCTTCACCGAGGACGGCAGCGCGGTCCCCGTCGCCGACCTGCACGGCCGCGGCCTGGGCGGGCGCAGGGAGGCCCCGATGGTCTCCGCGGCCACCGGCGACTACCTGCTGCGCAAGCTCGCCGAACTCGCCTCCGGCCGCGACGCCGACCCCGGGCGCACCCCCGACCAGCGGCGCCGCCTGGTGCTGCGCCGCCTGCTGCCGGCCCTGAGCGGCGAGGACGTCGCCCGCAGGCTGACCGGGGTCCTGGGACGCATGGCGGTGGACATGCCCTCCCACTTCGCCCTGGTGCAGCAGGCCCGGGGCCGGGCCCGCAGCGCCCCCTACGCCCCCGTCCCGGACACCCCCGCCGAACCGGCCGCGGACGACACCGAGCGCCGGGAGGTGCTCAGCGAGGAGGAGAAGATGTGGCTGGAGCGGACCGCCCTGGAGCTGTCCGCCCGCGCACAGGAGCAGCGGACCGCCCTGGAGGCCGACCCCCAGGGCACCCTGGAGGCCCTGCTGTGCGCGATCCTGGAGGAGGGGCACGGCGTGCCCGCCCTCTGGGCGGACGCCCAGGACGACCCGGAGCGCCGGGCCGACCTCATCGACGCGCTGACCGAGGTCATCACCGGGTGACCCGGGCGGCCTCCGCGTAGCGCTCGACCAGCGGGGGCAGGATCGGGTACTCGGCGAACGCGCGCAGCGGCATCACCGCCGTGTCCTCCCAGGGCAGCCGGCCGCGCCAGCGCGCGGCCAGCAGCACGTCCACCGCCTGGTCCGCCTCCCGCCACCGGGACGGGTCGCCGCTCCCGGAGACCCGGCGCGCCGTCAGCGCGCCGTCGAACGCCTCCAGGAACCCCAGCACCCGGTCGGGGCCAGCGCGCTCCACCCCGGCCGCCGGATCCGGCGACAGCGCCCGGGCCCGCCGGTCCACCAAGTACAGCTCCGGTCGCAGGTGCACGCTGCCCATGCCCAGGGACTTGCCCATGCCGATCTTGTGCGCGTATTCCGGGTCGCCCGCGCCGCCGCCGTCCACCGGGTTGTCCAGCAGCAGGGCCCGCATCAAGGCGCCGAGCTCCCCGTCGGTGAGGTTGGTGAACGTGATGCGCGACCGGAACACCAGTCCGTCGCGGAGCGGGACGATGTCGCGGCGGGTGTCGCGGGGCGGCCCGTGGCCCCCGCCCGCCTCCAGCACCTCCAGGTCCAGGTCCTCCCGGGCCCGGGCGTCGTAGCGCACCGGCGTCCCCAGGTCGTCCCGGTGGCGGTGCAGGTAGACCTTGTAGCCGTTGAGCCGCACCTGGCCCTCGTGCGCCCAGGTGATGATGTCCGGGCGCCCGCCCCCGGCCGCGTCCGGCCCCTGGACCAGGTAGTTGGCGAAGCAGCCGCGCTGGGGGGAGAGCAGCCGCACCCGCAGCGCCGCACCGTCGGGGTAGTCCGGGTCGGGGTCGGTGCACACGGCGTTGCCGAAGAACACCCGCCCCTTGGAGGCGGGCGCCTCGCCCGCGAAGGTGTCCACGTCGCCGAACAGGGCCCGGCACACGTCCACCGGGCGCCCCGCCCGCTCCCTCCGGTCGGCGTCCCCGTGCTGGGGGCTCAGCAGGGCCTCCGGCACGGCCCGGCGCACCGGGTCCTCGTCGCTGACCGCGATCCGGTATCCGCCCGAGCGGCCGAAGGAGACCACCCCGCCCTGGGAGTCCACGTCGAACCAGACGGGTTCCAGGCCCCGCCTGGGCAGCCCGCCGCCCCCGGACCCGCCGACCCGCTCGCGCTCGGGGTCGCCCTCTCCGGTGCCGAGTCCGTCCGGGAACGCGGCGCGCTGGTACCCGGTGATCTGCTCGGCCGACTCGAACATCTCCACCAGGGCGTCGGGGACGCGCAGCCGCCCGGTCCGCAGGTCCGTCGGGCGCGGGAACAGGTAGGCGTTGCGGCGCTCCCCCGCAGCGGCGCCCGTGAGCACCACCAGGGCCGGGACGACCCCGCCCCGGCCCAGGTCGCGGGCGTCGAACCGGTGGTCGGCCAGGTGGGCTCGGGCCTCCTCCCCGGTCGGCGCCACCGCGGACACCCGGCGCTCCCCCGGCAGGCGCACGGCGTACACCCAGCGGTACTGGAGCCGGCCGTGCTGCTCGTGGGAGGTGGGCACGTACACGGTGCCGCGGGGTGTGTCGGGGAAGTCGTCGACCCCGAAGTCCCACCGCTTCAGGCTGTCCCGCAGCACCGAGAACGGCACCTTCAGGGCCTGGCCGCGCTCGCCGCCGGGCCGGGCGGCCGGGACCTCGGTGATGTACCAGCGGTTCCGGGACCGCTCGTGGAACAGGAAGCCCTGCCGGGTGCGCGCCCCCGCGCGCCGCCTGCGGTACTGGGAGTGGCTCAGCGCCATCACCGACCGGGCCCGCGGGGACAGGGCGCTCTCCGCGGAGGCGGGGTCGATGCGCACCGGGGCGCGGAAGAAGAGCATGGGGGTGTTGACCGGCCCGGTCTCCCCGCTGGTGAGCATGCGCAGGGTGTTGCGGGCCAGGCCGCGCAGCCCGGACCCCGGCAGGACCGGCAGCGGGGTCTCCCCGTGCGGCAGCCGCAGGGACCGGTTGACCCGGCCCCGGTCGGGGGTCCGGCCGACGAAGGCGGGGGTGAGGGTCGTCAGCGCCAGGTCGATCCACCCCGAGTGGGTGCCGCGCACGGTGCGGTCGTGGCTGCGCAGCAGGTCCCCGGTGTCGTGTCCGCCGTGGAGGTCGGCGGCGGGCATGGGTTCGGCCGCCATACGCACCGCGCCGTAGGGCGCGGTGGCGTGTCCGGACGGACCGCGCCCGGCGGGGCGGGGGCGGGCCGTGCCGCCCAGCCGGGAGGCCACGTCGCGGGGGTTCACCACGTCGTCCCCCCGGCCGGCTCGTCGCCGGTTCCCGGGTCGAACACCGGACCGGTGGGCTTGGGCCCGGTGGCGATGCCGGTCAGGCGGTGGAAGGCCACCCCCACGGTCCCGGTGCCGGGGTCCTGCGCCCAGTACTCCCGCACCGTGAGCCAGCTGCCCGCGCCCTCGGCGACGGCGCCTCCCCCGCGGGTGCGGCGGACCCGCGCGGAGAAGTCGGCCCAGACCACCGGCAGGACGGCCCGCGCCCCGGAGGGCTCGGCGGTGACGGTCAGCGGCACCCCCTCGCCCGGGGAGCGGCCGTGCCCGGGGCCGGTCCAGCCCTGGAGCAGGAAGGAGCGGTCGCGGGGGCGCAGCCAGGGCGGCGCCTCACCGGGGGCGTCGGCGCTGATCCACCCCGACCGGGCGCCCTCGCCGATCCGGACCTGGGCGTGGGCGGCGAACACCAGGACCTCCAGCACACGTGCCCGGTCGGCGGGGGCGACCGGCGGCCGTGCCGACAGGTCGGCGGTGCCGGGCCCGTCCGAGCGGTACCAGCGCTCCCGCGGGCAGGCGCCGGTGAGGCGGCCGTCGCCCAGTTCGGCCAGCAGCCACTGCGGGGCGGCCGGGTCGCCGGGCGGGCCCGGCGGTCCGGTGTCGAGCAGGCGGCAGCGGACGCCGCGCACGAAGACGTCCTCGAAGACCGCGTCGACCTCCGCGGCGTCCAGCCGTCGCACGGCCACCCCGACAGGCGCGGGCACCTCGGTCACACTCCTCCTCCTTCACCTGGGCGCGTACCGTCCCCCGGCTCCCCGGCACCGCCGGAGAGCAGGGGCGGCAGGGACCGCAGCCACCCCCGGACGGCGGCGGCGTCCGGCCCGCCGGGGGAGAACACCGCGGCGACCAGGTCGACCCGGTGCGGCGGCCCCTCCCCGTAGGACACCAGCTCCGCGCGGACGGCGCTGACCCGCCCGTGCCCCACCCCCGACCCGGCCCCCAGCGTGTCGAAGGGCACCGTCGCCAGGTCGCGGACGACGAGCGCGCACAGGCCGCGGACGGCGTCGTCGGGGTCCTCGATGTCGAACACCGCCTCGGCGGTCCCGCCGCATTGGAGGTCGTCGGTGAACAGGCGGCCGTCCACCGCGTCCCCGAACAGGGCGTCCACGGTCATCCGGGTGGCGGTGACCATGGCCCCGCCGGCGATCACCGGGACCTCGCGCAGCCGCACCCGGGACGGGCGGGGCACGGCGGACCGCGCCGGGGTGTCGGCCCCCCACCAGTGGGCGAACCAGTCGCGCAGCCGCGGCCCGGGGGCGCCCGGGTCCGGGGCGGCGTCGCGCAGCGTCCGGGCGGCGATCCGCTTGACCAGGGCGAACAGTGCGGCGTCGCCGAGCACGGGCGCGATGCGCACCACGCCCTTGTCGGGGTCGTCGACCACCGGGCGCGACCGGTGGGCGCGGTCCACCTCGCCGAGCCGGTCGCCGGCGGGGGTGTCGCCGACGGACAGCAGTCCGGGCCGCAGCCCGCCCGGCGGGCCCGACAGGGGGTCCTCGCGCTCGGCCACCGCCAGGGTCAGGCGCAGTTCGGCGCGCCGGCGGCGGTCGGGCGCGGCCGTCCGCGCCGCCACGTGGGCGGCGGTCCCGGTCCGGCCCGCGGCGCGCAGCTCCCGGCCCAGGGCCCGCGCCAGGTCGGCGGGGGCGTCGGACAGGGCCTCCTCCGCGGCGCTCCACCGCTCCGACCAGGACACCCCGTGGTGGGCGAACCAGTCGTGCTCGTCCCCCAGGTCCAGGCGGCGCGCGGCCCAGTGGGTGGCGCGCACCGCACCGTGCCCGCGGCCGGTGCGCCCGCCCAGCCGTACGCCCGCACCGCCGATCCCCTCCGCGGCCAGCGCCAGCAGGGTCAGCAGCCGGGCCTCGTCGGCGGGGGCGGGCACCCGCAGCCGCAGGTGGACGACGAACACCGTGCCCGCCGGGAGCACCTCCCACTGCCACAGCAGGCCGGGGCGCACCGTCCCCGCCGCGGGGTCCACGCGGGTCCCGGTGCGCACCGCCACCCCGGCGCCCTCCGGGAGGCGGGCGAACGCGTCGTCGGCCTCCAGCGCGCTGGCCCGCGGCACCGCCCCGTCCTCCTCCGCCGCCCCGAACAGCTCGCCGACCCGGCCGGGGTCGCCCGTCCGCCCGGCCAGGGCGTGGCGGAGCAGCCCCGCCAGGGTGGTGGCGCGCAGCCGGGGCTCCCCGGTGCGCGGGTCCCGGTCCAGGTGCAGGTCGACATCGCTCTGGGCGGCGTGGCGGGGCACCGCCAGGGCGGCGCCGACATGGGTGTCGGAGAGCAGGCACCAGCGGCCCGCCACCTCCCACAGCACCCCGGGTGCGGCGGCGTTCACCGGCGGCCTCCCCGGGTGTGGGCCGTGTCGCGGGCGCGCAGCACCCGGGCCGTCTCGGTCAGCCAGGAGGACACCAGTGCCAGGCACAGCCGGGCTGCCGTGCGGCGCTCCCAGGCGCGGGCCCGCTCCGAGAGCCCGGCCGGGTCCCCGCGCGGCACCAGCCCGTGGGGCAGGGACAGGTCCACGGCGGCGATCGCCGAGGAGTAGGCGGGGCTGTGCGCGGGCCGGGGCCGGTTGGCCTCCCACCACGCGGCCGCGACCCCTCCCCCGCCGACTCCCGACAGCCAGTCGCGCACCGGGACCGGGGGGCTGCCGTGCGGCACGACCCGGGCCCGGGTCAGCGCCCGCACGGCGCGGTCGTGCAGGGTCTTGGGCGCCCCGCCGCCGGCGCGCTCCCCGGCGACGACTCCGGCCAGCGCGTCCAGGGCGGCGTCCGCGTCCTGGTGCGGGTGGGTGATCGCCTCCCGCAGCCGCCCCACCAGGCTGGGGGTGAGGGGCTCCAGGCGGCGGGCCGACCGGCGGGCCAGCATCCGGGCGTGGTCGCGGACCGGGCCGGCCGCGGCGTTCCACAGCAGTTCGTCGTACAGGGCGGCCAGACCGGGGTCCTCCCAATCCAGGGGGCCGTACTCGGGAACGGTGCCGCCGTCGGGCAGGACCACGGCCCCGGGGGGCCGTCCCACCAGGGGCGCGGTCTCGGGCGCGGGCGGCAGCGGGCCGGGCGGGGGCGGGTCCAGCAGCACGAACTGTCCGTGGCCGTCCACGGCGCGGTCGCCCAGCGGCTCGGCCTCCATCGCGCGGGCCGTGGCCGCGGACAGGTCGCGGTCCAGCACCAGCCTCACCACCGCGCCCGGGGCTGCCGCCCGGCGCTGGGCCATCGGCCCGTGGTAGCCGCGGTGGTAGGAGCCGACCACGGTCGACTCCACGTGGGAGGCGGCCACCCGGACGCCGGCCCCCGGCAGGTGCCGTCCCACCAGCGCCAGGACCTCGCCGACCAGGGCCGCGGGGGCGTAGGCGCCGTATTCGCCCACCACCAGGGCCGGGGACAGCAGCAGCACGTCGACGGGCTCCCCGGCCGCCCAGGAGCGCCGTCCCGCCGGGTCGGCCCGGTCCGCCGCCACCGGGGCGTCGGGCGCGACCGGCGCCACGCGCACCCCGCCGTGAGCCCGGGTGCCGCCCGAGCCCAGGGTCAGCGCCCCCCGCGCGGAGTCCAGCACCTGCGCGATCCGTCCGGCCAGCTCCTCCAGTCCGGCGGCGTCGTCGGCCAGCAGCTGCCAGCGCGCCTCGAAGACCTGCCCGGAGTCCAGGGCCGTGGTGAAGAACGGCACCCCCCGGCCGGGGTCGCCGGTGCGCGCCCGCCCCAGGTAGCGCTCGGTCGTGGTACGCACGCGCGCCCGCAGGGAGCGGTCGAGGGTGACGGGGTCGCGGACCGCCCGGTAGGGCACGGACGGGTCGGGGTCGGCGAACACGTCCGCCATCGTCTCGCTGTTCTTGCCGAGGGTGTACAGGTAGGCGGGCGGCGGGTAGGCCGTCCGGGCGCGGTCCAGGCCCGGCAGGTCGGGGTCGGCACCCGGCTCCAGCCGCGGGTGGGCGGCGGCGAACCGGACCCGGCCGCCGTCGGCGACCCACGCGCGCTCCTCCCGCTCCAGCCCGGCCCGGCGCAGCACCGCGGCGAGCATCCCGCGCTGGGCCCGGCCGCCGATGACGTGCTCGGAGTCGATCCGCAGGGGGTCGAAGGAGGTGCGCACCACCAGGGTGTCCGCCAGGACGTAGCGCAGCGGCAGGTAGCCGCTCACCCCGCTCACGTCCGCACCCGCGCGGGCGGGGCGGCCAGCCGCAGGGTGAGCGCGTCCGGGTCCTCCCCGGGCCCCGCGGCCAGGCGCACGTCGACCCGGCCCCGGCCCCGCGTGCCCTTGAGGCCGATGCCGGTGGTGGCCAGGCAGGCCCGGGCCAGCAGCCTCCAGTGCTCGGGGGCGGGCTCCTGCGCCCAGGTCAGCGCGGACGTCAGGACCAGGCCGGGCAGCAGCACCCGGTGGGTGCGCAGCCGCCCCGGCTCGGCGGCCCCGTGCGCGCCCACCTCGATCCCCGTCTCCAGCACGGTGTAGGCGTCGGTGACCGCGCGCCTCAGCACCGCCCGCGCGGGCTCCGACCGGCCCGCCAGCGCCCGGGCGACCGCCGTGCGCACCGTGTCCCCGGCGACGGCGTGCCCCACCCGCAGCATGCGGTCGCGGCCGTGCGAGCGCCCGCGGCCGAACACCTCGCCCACCGCGCCCTCCAGGCCGGGCGAGACCGCCAGGGAGCGCTGCGCCCCGGCCCGCAGCCGCGCCGCCAGCCGGTGGCGCGGCAGGTAGGGCAGCCCGTGGTCGTCGGTGACCACGTCGGTGTCGGCGCCGGTCCCGTCGGCGCTGGCCCCCACGAACAGCGCGGGCGAGGCCAGCCGCACGACGACGCGGTCCGGCGCGCTCACCGGGGACCGCCCCCGGGGCCGCCGCGGGCGGCGGAGAGGCGGGGGTCCAGAGCGCGCGCCAGCCCCGGGTCCAGGTACAGGTCCATCATCTCCACGGCGTCGAGCAGGCCCGCGGGCGTCCACTCCCGCGGCAGGTCCACCGGGGCCCCGGTGACCCGTGCGCGCCGGGCGATCTCGGGGGCGGGGTCGGCGCCCGACTCCAGCAGCGGCACCAGGGACGAGATCAGCCAGCCCCGCCGCCGGAAGTCGCCCTCGGCGGTCAGGCTCCCCGGCGCCCCGGGGTCCAGGTACCGGTCCAGGAAGCGGGTGAAACCGGTGCCGGTCAGCGGCAGGCCGGTGCGCGGGACCGGGCCGCGCCGGGCCGCCTCCCACCGCGAGAGCACCCGGTCCACCCCGTCCACACGCGTCGTCCACGCCACCACGTGCCCGTCGGGCGCGCCGCCCTCGATCGCCGCCACCCGGTGCCGCTTGGCCGTGCGGCACATCGCCTCGCACAGCTCGTGCCCCAGGGACAGCGGCGCGCCCACCGGCTGCACGGCGACACCCACCCCCACCGTGGGCACGAACGTGGTGTGCGGCCGGCCGTCGCCGCCCGCGGCGGTCCGGCCGCCGCCCGGCCGGTCGCCGTGCGCGTCGGCCAGCGCGCGGTGCAGTGCGGTGCGCGGGTCGGCGGGGTCGCCGACCCCCTCCGGGTCCGCGTCCAGCCACTCCAGCGCGTACCGGACCAGCGGCAGGGCGAGCCGGGCGTCGCACAGGACGGTCAGGTCGTCACCGGCCACCACGATGGGCCGCACCGGGAGGCGGACCGGCCCGGACCGCTCGTGGTCCAGGGAGATGGAGCGCGCGCCGCCCGGGATGACCGGGTCCCGGCCCGGGTCCGCGCGCACCGTGGCCGCCACCGACCGCACCAGCACCCGTGCCAGCGCCCCGGTGAGGTCCTGGATGCGCTGCGACAGCCGCCGCTGGGCCAGCGCCCCGGAGCCGGGGACCGCCGGGTCGCCCGCGCGCTCGCGGTACTCGCCCAGGACCGCGCCGAGCCCGTTGACGTCCATGTGCACCACCGCGATGCGGCTGACCCCGCCCGGCTCCCGGCCGAGCCGGTCCACCTCCATCGGCAGCGCCAGGCGCGGCGCCCCGGTAGCGGTGGCCGCTCCGGCCGCCCAGGCGGCGCTGTGCGCCCGGTGCCAGCGGCGGCCGATCCCCCGGGCCCGCGCCACGTCGGCGCTGACGCGCTCGGGCACCCCGGGCCGGTCGTCCTGGGCGCGGCTGGGGTCGAGCACCTCGGCGGGGCCGCCGCCCACCGCGCACACCGCGGTGATCCCGTACCCGTGGGCGGGGTCGTGCAGGGCGGACATGTGCCCGCGGGCGCGCCGCAGCCGGTCCGGCAGCAGGGCCAGGGCCTCGTCCAGACCCTGCGCGCCCCCCGGGTCCCCGCCGGGTTCCGGGCCGCCGTAGGGGACGTGCGCCACCACGGGGGTGAGGTCGCCCGCGCGCTCGCGCAGCACCCGGGTGTAGCGGGCGGTGAAGCGCCGGGCCGCCGCGGCGTCGGGCAGGACGACGGTGAGCGCGCCGCCCGCGTCGCGCAGCACCGTGCAGTCGTCGGGGACCAGGCCGGCGATCCCCCGCACCGGGTCGGAGGTGTCGGTGAGCTCGGCCACCAGCGCGGCCCGGCCCACCGCGTCCAGGATCCGCCGCCCGCTGTAGACGTAGGCCTGGATGCCGCGCAGGTCCACGCCGACCAGCACGCCGCGCGCCGGGGGCTCGGCGGGCGCGCCGACGGCGGAGCGGTGCTGTGCGGGGTCGGGGGTCACCGTGTCGGGGCTCCTCGTGGCGGGCCGGGGCGGGGGCAGGGCGTGGACCCGCCGGGGCGGGACCCGTCCATCACTCTCGGACGGTGGGGCCACACCGACGGCCACGGGCAACAACCCTTACCAGTCGGAGCGGGCGGGGACATCCCCGGGTGCGGGGTTGGCCCGAACCGGCCACCGGCCGCCGCGGGGCCGCGCGGTCACCCTCCGCGACTGTCCGAGAGAGTTCCATGCACCAACCGCCCACGGGACGGAGGTTCCCCGGTGACACCTCGTACATCCGAGACACTAGCCCCGCACGAACCCGCGCCGAGCCCCCCCGCGGTGCCGCCGGCGCCCGCACCGATCACCCCGCAGGACCTGGTCCCGCACCTGCGCGGGCTGTCCGCCTCCCTGCGCGCGCAGGCCGCGGACCGCCGCTCCTGCTGACCCGGCGGCGCCGCCGTCCGCCGAGCCCCTTCGCGGAACGCCCCGACCGGAGCCGTTCCGCCCGGACCCCGGCCCCACCCCGCCGGGTCCCGCACGGCGACGACCGCCCCGCGCCTCCGAACCCCGCGCGCCCGCGGTCCGCCGTTCCGGTCGGCCTCCCCTCCCCCGCACCCGGTGCTTTCCGTGCGCGCGCACGGGCACGGACGACGACGGCCCCCACCCCCGTCCACGGGGTGGGGGCGCGCCGCCCCTGGCGACTCCTCCCGTCCGCCGTCCTCGGCCGGGAGGGCCGCCGGTCCCTGGGTCAGTCGAAGAGCAGCCCCCCGAAATCCTCCAGTTCGGCGGCCGGAGCCGGTGCGTCGGCGGGTTCGGGACCGGTGCGCACGGGCAGCCGGTGCGGGGTGCGGCGGATCCTGCGGGCCACGGACGCGGCGGTCGCCGCGTCCCGCGTCACGGTGTCCACCAGGACCGAGCCGAATCCCTGGGCGGTGTACTTGCCGACCCCGGTCAGCTCCACCAGTTCCAGCAGGGCGGTGAAGGCGTCGGCGTGCCTGCGGTCGCCGCCGGTCAGCTCCAGGCGCAGGGCGCCCTGCCAGCCCAGGACCGTGCGCCCCTCGGCCTGGTGGTGCTCGGCCAGGCGCACCTCACCGCCCGGGACCGGGAGCCGGCGCACCAGGTCCAGCCCCTCGAAAGCCGTCTCCAGCCACGGACCGGACAGCGCCGGCGGGGCGAACCGGGCGACCGCGCCCACCGCCCCGCTGCCGCCGACGATCCCGCCGCCGGAGCGGTGCACGGCCCCGAAGATCCGGCGCGGCCCCGGCC
The DNA here is from genome assembly GCF_900141985.1 of Nocardiopsis flavescens. Classification (GTDB taxonomy): domain Bacteria; phylum Actinomycetota; class Actinomycetes; order Streptosporangiales; family Streptosporangiaceae; genus Nocardiopsis; species Nocardiopsis flavescens. Next base: position 109,009 of record NZ_FQZK01000014.1, read on the forward strand.
ACACGTGCGGGATCCGCTCACCGGACGCGTCCCGGGTGGCGGTCACCACGGGGGTGCGGCTGTGCAGCTCGGCGGAGCGCACCGGCGCCTGCGGCCCGGAGAGCAGCTCGCCGTAGTCGCGGTCGAAGGTGCGGGTCACCGAGAGGGGTTCGAGGAGGTGGTCGCCGATCCTCTGCACCCGGCCCACCGCCTCCTCGGGGTCCGAGGGCGGGGGGACGGCGTCGTCCAGCCAGGTCAGCGTCCAGTGGTACAGCCGGTCGCCCAGCGGGGCGGGCCAACCGTTCATCGCCCACCGCTTGGCCATCGCGTGCTCTTCGGGGGGATGGGGCCACCAGCGGTTGAGCAGCCCGTGGCAGTCCTCGGGGCGGATCGGGCGCGCCGTGTCGGCCTGGTCGCGCAGGATCACGGTCCATCGTCTGGGCACCGGCACCACCGTCCCTTCGAAGATCGCGCCGTGGACTTCTCTCGGACAGATGTTTTCTCTCGGACAAACATCTCGGCAAGGGCTTCAGCGGCGTGTCATCTCCGCGATCCGCAGCACCGTTCGCCAGTTGCGGCCGGTGACCGCTCCGTCGGCGTGCCGGGCCACCACGTCGGGCAGCCGGGCGAGGCGCAGCCCCTCCTCGTGGACGGTGTAGGCCTCGGTCGCGGTCACCGCGAGCCGCTCCCGCGGGTACGCCGCGGGGTCCAGGCCGACCAGCGCCGCGGTGTCCAGGGTCCCGGAGCAGAACAGGACGAGGAACCGGGACGGGTCGGCGACCTCCAGCGGGTTGGCCTCCACCGCGGCGGCGAACCCCGCGGCGGTGCGCACCACCACCGGCACCTCCAGGCCGAACCGCTCGCGCAGCCCCGCCGAGACCGCGGCGGCGACCGCTTCCGGCCCCTCCTCGCCCGAGGTGACCACCGCGTTGCCGCTCTGGAGGTGGGTGGCGGCGTCCCGGTACCCCAGGTCGCCGAGCAGGGCGCGCAGGTCGCCCATGGCGATCCGGTTGTGCCGTCCGACGTTGATCCCCCGCAGCAACACCACGTAGACGCTCATGGGCCCATTGTGCCGACCGCCTCCGACGGGGACGCCGTACGCTGGTGGGCGCCGCGCTGTTGCACCGAGTCCCCGGAGACGCCGTGACCCGCCTGAGCCACACGTTCGACCTCTCCCCCGCCGACCGCGAGACCGTCGACCGGATCGTCGCGGGGCTGTACGAGGTGGCCGCGGCGTGCCGGTTCGACGACCAGGGCCGGCTGCTGACACCCGACGAGGAGGCCCTCGCACCGCTCGTCGCGCGCGCCGGGGAGCTGGGGCTGGTCGACGTGAAGGCGCGGGAGGAGCGGCTGGCCCAGCGCGAGTCCGCCGCCGCGGAGCTGCGCGAGGGGTCCCCCGGCCCGGAGCGGCGGGAGTCGCTGGAGATCCTGGCGTCGCGGCTGGGGCTGCGGCTCCGGAGCGGCGGGCACCTGCGGGAGCACGCCCATTACCTGGTCACCGAGCTCTCCCCCGAGGGGGTCCCCGCCGGCGCCGGCCGGGACGGGTCCGGGGGGTGGAGCAGCACCGGTGTCACCGTCACCTCGTGGGACCCGTGGGGGCGGGCCTCCGTGGAGTACGCGCTGCCCGACACCGCCGGGACCGGCGAGGCCCCGGTGACCTGGGGCTCGGCGTCCCACGACGGGGCGGCCGGGACCCTGGACTGCACCCTGGAGGTCCGGCTGCCCGGGCGGGGCGCCCGGCTGCGCTCGGCCTCGGGCGCCCTGCACCTGGACCTGGACGCCTGGTACGCGGCGCTGCGCAACGGCCCGGTCCCGCCCGTGCACCTGAGCGCCACGCACGCCATCGCCCGGGTGGAGGGGTGGGTGACCCCCGTGCCCGCCCCGTCGGGGCGCTGGTCGGTGGAGGCCGTCCTGGACGTGCGCGGCCGGGGGCTGTACAAGCCGTTCGTGGCCGCCGCCCTGTGGGCGACCCGCGTCTCCTTCCGCAGGCGGGACGCCCGCCTGCGCCGGGAGGGCTCCGGGGAACCGACCGTGGCGGACGGCCTGGAGCAGGCGGGCCGGGCCTGGGACGCCGCGGCGCGCTCGGCCCCGGAGATCCCCGAACTGCTCGCCGACCTGGCCCGGGTGCTGGCCGAGGCACGCCACCCGCGCTGAGACAGCGAACACCGGAACCGCGCGCCCCGGAGATCCCCGAAGGCCCCGGACCGCACGCCGACCTGCCCCGGGTGCCGTCCGGGGCACGCCACCCGCGCCGAGGTGCCGAACACCCGGACCGCACACCTTTGGGCCGTCCGGCCCCGGACGCCGTCAGTCCTGGTCGGCCCCCCAGCCGGTGAGCGAGCGCACCCGCAGCTCGGTGAACCGGGCGCTGTTGCGCTCGGGCGAGAGCAGGCTGCCCGCCACCGCGCAGGCGAACCCGACGGGCACGGCGACCAGCGCGGGGTTCTCCATGGGAAAGACCGCGATGTCGATCCAGGACGGCAGCACCGACAGGTTCTCACCGGTGGCCGGGTCGGTCTTGCCCGACATCACCGGGGAGAGGAGCATGAGCAGCAGCGTCGCCGACAGCCCGCCGTAGATGCCCCACTCCACGCCCCTGGTGTTGAACCGGCGCCAGAACAGGGTGAGCACGATGACCGGCAGGTTGGCCGCGGCCGCGATGGCGAAGGCCAGGCCCACCAGGAACGCGACGTTCTGCTCCTGGGCCTGCACGGCCAGCACGATCGCGACCGCCCCGATCAGGCAGGCCGAGAACCGCGCCACCCCCACCTCCTGCGACTCGCGGGGGCGCCCCCACATGAGGATGTGGCCGAACAGGTCGTGGGCGATGGAGGAGGACGAGGCCAGGGTGAGGCTGGCGATGACCGCGAGGATGGTGGCCAGCGCCACCGCCGAGATCAGCGCGAGCAGCACCGCGGCGCCGACCGGGCCGGCGGTGAGGCGGCCCAGCTCCTCGGCGAGCATCGGCACGGCGCTGTTGCCCGAGGGGTCCAGCGCCAGGATGCGCTCGGAGCCCACCAGGGCGGCGGCCCCGAAGCCCAGGGCGAGGGTCATCAGGTAGAACACGCCGACCATGACGATGGTGCGGTTGACCGAGGAGCGCGCGGAGCGCCCGTCGGGGACGGTGTAGAAGCGGATGAGGATGTGCGGCAGGGCGACCGTGCCCAGCACCAGGGCCAGGCCCAGGCTGATGAGGTCGAGCTTGTTGAACAGGGTGGTCGCCGGCTCGCCCGGAACCTCCACCCCCAGGCGCAGCCCGGGCTCCAGGAACGCCTGTCCGTGGCCGCTGGCGTCGGCGGCGGCGCCCAGCAGGGCGCGCGGGTCGAACGAGAACATCGCCAGGACCAGCACGGTGAGCAGGCCGGTGGCGCTCAGCAGCACCACCGCCTTGATGATCTGCAGCCAGGTGGCGGCCTTCATCCCGCCGTACATGACGTAGACGATCATGAGCACGCCGACCAGCACGATCGCCGCGGTGCGGGCCTGCCCGGCGTCCACCCCCAGGAACGTGCCGCCGTCGTGCAGCCCGAGCAGGACCGACACCAGGGCGCCCGCGCCGACCATCTGCGCCACCAGGTAGAACACGCACACGGTGACGGTGGAGACGGTGCAGGCCAGCCGCACCCGCATCCGGCGCATGCGGAAGGCGGGCAGGTCGGCCATGGTGAACCGGCCGGTGTTGCGCATCAGCTGGGCCATGGGCAGCACCAGCAGCCAGGCCACCAGGAAGCCGATGGAGTACAGGAACCCGTCGTAGCCCTGGAGGGCGATCATCCCGGCGATGCCCAGGAACGAGGCGGCGGACAGGTAGTCGCCGGTGAGCGCCAGCCCGTTCTGGGTGCTGGAGAAGCCGCGCCCGCCCGCGTAGAAGTCGACCGCGCCCCGGGTGGTGCGCCGGGCCCGGATGGTGACGGCCAGGGTGACCAGGACGAAGAGGGCGCACAGTCCGACGGTCCAGGCGTGCGCGACGCCGAACCGGCCGTCCAGGGCGGTGGGCGCGGCGAGGATGTGACCGGCGCCGCCCCCCGTGACGGCGCCGACCGCCGCCGCGGCGGCGGTCACCGGTGCACCGCCGTGCCGGTCCCGCGCGAGCCCTCGGCGGCCCGGTTGCGGACCTGCTCGGCCAGGGGGTCGATCGAGCGGGCGGAGAAACGGCCGAACGCCCAGGCGAGCACGAAGGTGAGCAGGAACTGCCCTATTCCCATGACCAGGGCGACATTGACGGAATCGACGATCTGCACGCTCATGAAATCGCGCGCGTAGGCCGACAACAGCAGATAGGACAGGTAACTCCCGAGGAAGGCGGCGACCAGAAGTCCCGCCTGAATCGCGAATCTCCTTCGTAGTTTCACGAATCCGGGATCGACGGACACGCGTTCGCAGGCGTGCGCGATATCGGCCTGCGCGCGCCGCCGCTCGGCCGCCGACCTGCCCTGGGGCGCACGGAGCTCCTCCCCCGGCTCCGGCACCCGCCTTCTGTTGGCGCCCTCCATGTAATCGACCACGGCCCTCCCCCTGAATTCGCCTTTCCCCGGGAACCGCTCCCCCGCGGTTCCCGGCACCGCCGGGCGCGTGGGCCGCCGCGGGCGTGTGCAGACCCCCGCCCGCAACGCGGCCCCTCCCCCCGCTTTCCGAGCGGTACGGGCAACACCTTAGCCACGGCCCCCGAGCCGTGTTCACCAAATGCACAAATCGGCTGGTGGAAATCGCCGCCCCCCGTTCCGGGAACGGTCGGAGAAGAAGGGACGGCCGGTTCGGGCGTGAAATCGCCGTACCGCGCGACCCGGATCACAGGGGCGGCGCGCGGCGGCGAAGGACCTGTTCACCCCGGTCGCGCCGGAGCCGTCGGGCCGCACCGGTCCCCGGTCTTCGCTAGGCTTCGGGGCGACCCCGAACCCTTGCACGGCGAACCCGGTGAACATCCGGTCGTTTCGTTCGTACAGGTGTATGATTAAGGGGTCCTGCACTGTTCAACGCGCTACCGAAGGGAAATCCCCGCCGTGGTCACCGAGGTCTTCACGCGCAAGTACTGCGATCCCCACGCCGTCCGCGAGGAGAAGGTCGAGGCGACTGAAGTCGTCCAGTTCGCCTGGGAGGGCACCGTCCGCGAGGTCGACGCCTGCGCCGACTGCTTCAAGGAGCACGAGGCCCGCTACGAGCCGCTCGTCGACTACTCGCGCCCGGTCAAGAAGCGTCGCGCCACCACCACCAAGAAGGCCGCCGAGGCCTCCGGCCCCGAGAGCGCCGACGAGAGCGACGAGTAGCACCCGCGCCCGGCCCGGCACCGCCCGCGGCCACCGCGCACCGAGCACTCCCCTCCCCGAGGGACGAGGGCTCCCGTGCCCCAGGAGACGGCCTCGACGCGTCGAGCACGACGGGGGCCGGCCGACACCCGAGGTGTCGGCCGGCCCCCGTTCGGCGTGTAAGGGGCGGTGGCCGCGCCCGGAACGTGGCACCGTCGCCGGTGCCGGGCCCGGTGCCCCGGCCGCCGCGGGACGACGCTGTCGCCGCGGCGGCGGGACGCGCACCGACGTGGTTCCAGGGTGGGGGCCCGACGTTTCCGGCACGTTAGGCGCCGGTTGAGTTCTCCGCCCGCGGCGCCCGGGTCAGGGGCGGCCGTGCGCCAGGACGCCGTCCTTCCACACCGCCGCGACCTGCGGGACCCCCGGCCGGTAGGCGAGGTAGAGGTGGTTGGGCGCGTCCAGCAGCACCAGGTCGGCGCGGGCCCCCGGGGACAGCCGCCCCACGTCGGTGCGGCGCAGCGCCAGCGCCCCGCCGGCGGTGGCCGCCCACACCGCCTCGTCCGGGGTCATCCCCATGTCGCGCACCGCGACCGCGATGCAGAACGCCAGGCTCGACGTGAAGCACGACCCCGGGTTGCAGTCGCTGGCCAGCGCCACCAGGGCGCCCGCGTCGATGAGCGCCCGCGCGTCCGGGTAGCTCTGCCGGGTGGAGAAGTCCACCCCCGGCAGCAGCGTCGCCACCGTCGGCTCGGGGCGCCCGGCGGCCTGCGCCAGGGCGTCGACGTCCTCGGCCGACAGGTAGGTGCAGTGGTCCACCGACGCCGCGCCCACCTCCACGGCCAGCCGCACCCCCGGCCCCTCGCCCAGCTGGTTGCCGTGCACACGGGGCAGCAGCCCGCGCCGCACACCGGCCTCCAGCACCCGGCGCGAGGCCTGCTCGTCGAACGCCCCGCGCTCGCAGAACACGTCGATCCACCGCGCGTGCGGGGCGCACGCGTCCAGCATCGGCCCGGTGACCAGGTCCACGTACCCCTGCGGGTCGTCGGCGTACTCGGGGGCCACCACGTGCGCCCCCAGGAAGGTGACCTCGTCGGTCACCCGTCCCGCCACCTCCAGGGAGCGCGCCTCGTCGGCGACGGTCAGCCCGTAGCCGGACTTGACCTCCAGGGTGGTCGTGCCCTGGGCGCGCGCCTCCGCGGCGAGCCCGCGCGCCCGCGCCAGCAGGTCGGCGTCCGAGGCCGCCCGGGTGGCCGCCACGGTGGTGCGGATGCCCCCCGCGGAGTAGGGGGTGCCGCTCATCCGGGCGGCGAACTCGCGGCTGCGGTCCCCCGCGAAGACGATGTGGGAGTGGGAGTCCACGAACCCGGGGATGACGCACCGCCCGGCGGCGTCCACCCGGGCGTCGGCGGCCGGGGCCCTGCCCCGGGGCCCCGCCCAGGCGACCTCTCCCCCCTCGACCACCAGGGCGGCGTCCTCGACGGCGCCGACCCTGCCCTCCCCCAGCGCGGGGTCGTTGGTGACCAGGGTGGCGATGTCGTCGATGAGGATGCTCACGGGCACGTCGCTCACTTGAGGATCTCCTTGATCTCCGTGTCGAGGTCGCGGGCGAGGTCGGGCATGCGGGTGTGGACGCCGTCGCGGACGGTCCAGCGGCCGTCGGCCATCACGTGGCGCACGTCGCCGGCGTCGGCGCCGAACACCACCGCGTCCGTCCCGCGCGCCGGGTCCGCCCCGGCCAGCCGCACCCCCTCCAGGGGCACGTTGACCAGGTCGGCGCGGGCACCGGGGGCGAATCTCCCGGCGTCGTCCCAGCCCAGGGAGCCGTGGGCGGTGGCGGCGCGCAGCAGGTCGCCCGCGCCCAGCGTCCCCCGGCGGTGGGTGCGCAGCCGCTCGTGCAGCTCCACCGCGCGCGCCTCCTCGAACATGTCGATGCGGGCGTGCTGGTCGCTGCCCAGGCTCAGCCTGCGCGCGTCCAGGTCGCCGGTGCGGGGCAGGCCGTCGGCCAGGTCGCGCTCGGTGGTGGGGCACAGGCACACGGTCGAGCGGGTGCCGCGGACGGCGGCGACGTCGCCGTCGGTGAGGTGGGTGGCGTGCACGAGGCTGGTGCGCTCCCCCAGCAGCCCGGCGTCGGCGAGCACCGCGGTGGGGGTGCGCCCGTGCGCGGCCAGGCACACGGCGTTCTCGTCCGGCTGCTCCGACAGGTGGGCGTGCACCGGCCCGCCGATCCCCGCGGCGGCGGCCGCCACCTCGGCCAGCGCCCACGGCGGGACCGCGCGCACCGAGTGGGCGGCCGTGCCCAGCAGCGCGTGTCCGGGCAGCGGGCCGAACGCGCGGACCCGCTCGGCCCACCCGGCGGCGTCGCCGTCGCCGAACCGCCGCTGGGGTCCGGCCAGCGGCCGGTAGGACCCGTCCGGGTCCAGGCCGCCCGCCAGGTAGCACACGTCAAGCAGGGTCAGCCGGACCCCGGCGTCGGCGGCGGCGGCCACCAGCGCCCGGCCCATCTCGTTGGGGTCGGCGTAGCGGGCCCCGCCGGGGGCGTGGTGCAGGTAGTGGAACTCGCCCACGCACGTCACCCCGGCCAGGGCCATCTCCGCGTAGACCGCCCGGGCCAGGCGCAGGTAGGAGCCCGGGTCCAGCCGGTCGGCCACCCGGTACATCACCTCGCGCCAGGTCCAGAACGAGCCGCCGTCGGCGTGCGTGCGCCCGCGCAGCGCACGGTGGAAGGCGTGCGAGTGCGCGTCGGCCAGGCCCGGCAGGGTCACCCCGGCCAGGACCTCGGCGTCGGCGGGCGCCGCCACCCCGGCCGCCACCGAGGAGAACCGGCCGTCAGCGACCTCCAGCAGCACCCCGGGCTCGGGGGCGCCGTCGGCGGAGCCGGTCCAGGCCCACTCGCACCACAGGCGGACGGGGGCGCTCATCGGACCGCCTCCCCGGTGAGCAGGTCGGACAGGACGTCGGCCAGGGCGTCCACCCCGGCGTGGCAGTCGTCCGGGCGGGCCCACTCGTGCGGGGAGTGCGACACCCCGGTGGGGTTGCGCACGTAGAGCATCGCGGTGGGCACGTGCGCGGCCAGCACCCCGGCGTCGTGGCCGGCGCCGGTGGGCAGCACCGGAACGGCCGGCCCGCCCCGGGCGACCACCGCGCCGAGCCGGTCGCGCAGGCCCTCGGCGAACGTCACCAGCGGGGTGCGGGACTCGGCGCTCACCGCCACCCCCACCCCGTGCTCGCGGGCGGCCCGCTCGGCGGCGTCGCGCACCCCCGCCACCACCGCCTCCAGCGCGGCCTCGTCGGCGGCGCGTGCGTCCAGCCAGGCGTTGACCAGCGAAGGGATCGCGTTGGTGCCGTTGGGGGCGATCCGGGCCTTGGCGACGGTCGCGCGGGCGCCGTGCTCGGCGGCCATCGCGCGGGCGGCCAGGATGGTGTGCGCGAAGGGCGGCATGGGGTCGCCGCGGTCCTCCAGGCGGGTGGTCCCGGCGTGGTCGGCGCGGCCGGTGAAGTCCAGCCGCCACCGGCCGTGCGGCCAGATGGAGGAGCCCACCCCCACCGCGTGCGGGGTGTCCTCCAGGGCCCGGCCCTGCTCCACGTGCAGCTCCACGAAGACGTCGAGCAGCCCCAGGGTCCCGGGGTCGGCGCCGATGCCCGCCGGGTCCAGACCGGCACGCTCCATCGCCGCCGCCCAGGTGGTCCCGTCGGCGTCGGCCAGCCCCCGGGCCCGCTCCGGGGAGATCTCCCCGGTGCTCAGCCGGCTGCCCAGGCAGGGGACGCCGAACCGGCCGCCCTCCTCCTCGACGAACACCACCACGGCCAGCGGCCGCGCCGGGCGCACCCCGCGCCGGCGCAGCTCGTCCACCGCCGCCAGCGCGCTCACCACCCCCAGCGGCCCGTCGAACGCCCCGCCCGAGGGCACCGAGTCCAGGTGGGAGCCGGTGGCCACGGCGCCCCGTCCCGGGGCGCCCCACCAGGCCCACAGGTTGCCGTTGCAGTCGGTCCGCACGTCCAGCCCGCGCGCCTTCGCCTCCTGGACGAACCAGGCCCGGGCGTCGGTGTCGGCGCCCGCCCAGCTGAACCGGCGGTATCCGCCGTCGTCGTCCCGGCCCACGGGGGCCAGGTCCGCCCACATCCGATCGAACGCCCCCGGGTCGGGGGCGGTGCCGTTCTGCGCCACCGGGAACCTACTCCCCCTCGCGCATGGGAACGCGGATGCCGTGGGCCCGGGCGACCCGGTCCGCCTCCTCGTACCCGGCGTCCACATGGCGGATGACGCCCATGGCCGGGTCGTTGGTGAGCACCCGCTCCAGCTTGGCGGCGGCGAGGTCGGTGCCGTCCGCGACGCTGACCTGGCCGGCGTGCAGGGACCGGCCCATGCCCACGCCCCCGCCGTGGTGGATGGACACCCAGGAGGCGCCCGAGGAGGTGTTGACCAGCGCGTTCAGCAGCGGCCAGTCGGCGATGGCGTCCGACCCGTCCTTCATGCCCTCGGTCTCCCGGTAGGGGGAGGCCACCGACCCGGTGTCCAGGTGGTCGCGGCCGATGGCCAGCGGCGCGGAGACCTCCCCGGCCGCCACCAGCTCGTTGAACCGCTGCCCGGCCGCGGCCCGCTCGCCCTGGCCCAGCCAGCAGATGCGGGCGGGCAGGCCCTGGAACGCGACCCGCTCCCCGGCCATCCGGATCCACCGGGCCAGGTGCTCGTTCTCGGGGAACAGGTCCAGGACCGCCCGGTCGGTGCGGGCGATGTCGGCGGGGTCGCCCGACAGCGCCGCCCACCGGAACGGGCCCCGGCCCTCGCAGAACAGCGGCCGGATGTAGGCGGGCACGAACCCGGGGAAGTCGAACGCCCGGGTGAACCCGCCGCTGCGGGCCTCGTCGCGGATGGAGTTGCCGTAGTCGAACACCTCCGCGCCCGCGTCCATGAACCCGACCATCGCCTCGACGTGCGCGGCCATCGACGCGCGGGCCCGCTTGGTGAACTCCTCGGGCCCGGCGGCGGCCAGGGCCCTCCAGTCCTCGAAGGCGACCCCGGCCGGCAGGTAGGCCAGCGGGTCGTGGGCGGAGGTCTGGTCGGTGACGATGTCGACGGGCGCCCCGCGCGAGAGCAGCTCGGGGAACACCTCGGCGGCGTTGCCCAGGACGCCGATGGACAGCGGCCGGCGCGCGTCGCGGGCCGCCGCCGCCAGCTCCAGGGCGTGGTCCAGGCCGTCGGCGCGCACGTCCAGGTAGCGGTGCTCGATACGGCGGTCGATGCGGCTGGAGTCGCACTCCACCACGATCGCCACTCCGTCGTTCATGGTGACCGCGAGCGGCTGGGCGCCGCCCATGCCGCCCAGTCCCGCGGTCAGGGTGACGGTGCCGGCCAGGGTGCCGCCGAAGCGCTTGGCCGCCACCGCGGCGAACGTCTCGTAGGTGCCCTGGAGGATGCCCTGGGTGCCGATGTAGATCCACGAACCGGCGGTCATCTGCCCGTACATGGTCAGGCCCTGGGCCTCCAGGCGGCGGAACTCGGGCCAGTTCGCCCAGTCGCCCACCAGGTTGGAGTTGGCGATGAGGACGCGGGGCGCCCACTCGTGTGTGCGCATGATGCCGACCGGGCGGCCGGACTGCACCAACAGGGTCTCGTCGCCCTCCAGGTCGCGCAGGGAGGCGGTGATGCGGTCGAAGCTGCGCCAGTCGCGGGCGGCCTTGCCGGTGCCGCCGTAGACGACCAGCTCGTCGGGGTGCTCGGCGACCTCGGGGTCCAGGTTGTTGTGGAACATGCGCAGGGCGGCCTCCTGCTGCCAGCCCTTGGCCGACAGGGTGGTGCCGCGGGCTGCGCGGACGGTGCGCGGGGTGCTCATGGTCGGTGCCCTCCTGGGGTCTCAGTGCAGCGGGGTGACGGAAGCGGCGGAGTCGAGGACCGATCCGTCCGCGATGAGGCCCTGGACCAGGGCGATCTCGGGGGCCAGGTAGCGGTCGGGGCCGGGGCCGGGGACGTGCTCGCGCAGGGTGCGCACCACGGCGCCGGTGGCCGGGCCGGGCTCCAGCGGCGAGCGCAGGTCCAGGGCGCGTGCGGCGGTCAGGAGTTCCACGGCGAGCACGGCGGTCAGGCCGTCGACGGCGCGGCGCAGCTTGCGGGCGGCCGACCAGCCCATGGACACGTGGTCCTCCTGCATGGCCGAGCTCGGGATGGAGTCGACGCTGGCGGGCACCGCCAGGCGCTTGAGCTCGGAGACGACGGCGGCCTGGGTGTACTGGGCGATCATGTGCCCGGAGTCGACGCCGGGGTCGTCGGCCAGGAACGCGGGCAGCCCGTGCGAGCGCGACACGTCGAGCATGCGGTCGGTGCGCCGCTCGGCGATGGAGGCCACGTCGGCGACGGCGATGGCCAGGAAGTCCAGCACGTACGCCACCGGGGCGCCGTGGAAGTTGCCGTTGGACTCCACCCGGCCGTCGTCGAGCACCACCGGGTTGTCGATGACGCTGTCCAGTTCGCGTTCGGCGACGGTCAGCGCGTGGGAGAGGGTGTCGCGGGCGGCCCCGGCGACCTGGGGGGCGCAGCGCAGGGAGTAGGCGTCCTGGACGCGGTTGCAGTCGGGGCCCCGGTGGGAGGCGACGATGGGCGAGTCGGCGAGCAGGGCGCGCAGGTTGGCGGCGGAGGCGGCCTGCCCGGGGTGGGGGCGCATCCGCTGGAGGTCCTCGGCGAAGACCCGGTCGGTGCCCAGCAGGGCCTCCACGCTCATGGCGGCGGTGATGTCGGCGACCTTGAGCAGCCGGTCCAGGTCCATGCAGGCCAGGGCCAGCATGCCGAGCATGCCGTCGGTGCCGTTGATGAGCGCCAGGCCCTCCTTGGCGCCCAGTTCCACGGGCGCGATGCCCGCCGCGCGCAGGGCGGCGGAGGCGGAGACGAGCGCGCCGCCGGCGTCGCGCACCTCGCCCTCGCCCATCAGGGCCAGCGCGACGTGGGACAGCGGGGCCAGGTCTCCGGAGCAGCCCAGGCTGCCGTACTCGTACACGAGGGGGGTGATCCCGGCGTTGAGGAGGGCGGCCAGGGTCTCGACGGTGGCGACCTCCACCCCGGTGTTGCCCGAGGCCAGGGTGCGCAGGCGCAGCAGCATCAGCGCGCGCACCACCTCGCGCTCCACCTCGGGCCCGGTGCCCGCGGCGTGCGAGCGGATGAGCGAGCGCTGGAGGCGGGCCCGCAGGTCGGGGGCGATGTGGCGGGTGGCCAGGGCGCCGAACCCGGTGCTGACACCGTAGGCGGGGACCTCGCCGCGGGCCAGGGTCTCGACCCGCTCGCGGCCGTGCCGGACGGCCTTGCGGGTCTCCTCGGTGAGGGTGACGCGGGCGCCGTGGCGGGCGACCGCCAGGACCTCCGCCGGGGTGAGGGGGGCGCCGCCGACGGCGACGGGAGCTGCTGCTGTGGACATGACCCCCATTCGACACCGCCGACCGCCCCGGCCCACAGGCCCGACACGGCCCTTGTGTCTGACATACCGGACATCCCTCGCCGGCCCCGTGGGAGACTGGGGACATGAGCATCGTGCCCGCGGCGACCCGTGCCCTGCGGCTGCTGCGTTTCCTGGCGACGCGCTCGGGGCCGGTGTCGGCGGCGGCGATCGCGGCCGGGCTGGGCATCCCCCGCTCCAGCGTGTACCAGCTGCTGGAGGCGATGGCCGAGGAGGGGTTCGTCGTCCACCTGCCGGAGGAGCGGCGGTGGGGATTGGGCGTGGCCGCCTTCGAGATCGGTTCGGCGTACCTGCGCCACGACGGCATGGAGCGGCTGGCCCGGCCGCTGCTGACCCGCCTGACCGAGGCCACCGGGGCCACCTCGCACCTGGGGGTGCTGCACGGTGCGGACACCCTCTACCTGCTCAAGGAGCAGCCGCCGCACGCGCCGCCGCTGATCACCGGGGTGGGCGTGCGCCTGCCCGCGCACCTGACCGCGTCCGGTCGGGCGATGCTGGCGCTGCTGCCGCGCGCCCAGGTGCGCGCCCTGTACCCCGCGCAGGCGGCGTTCACCGACCGCACCGGGCGCGGGCCGGCCGCCCCGGCCGAGCTGCGGCGGGTGCTGGCCGAGGAGGCGCGGCAGGGCTGGTCCCTGGAGGACGGCCAGGTGACGGAGGGTTTCGTGTCGGTGGCCGCCGCGGCGCTGGACCACAACGGCCGCCCGGCGGCGGCGATCAGCCTGACGGTGCCCCGCGCCCGTCCGGTCACCCCGCAGGCGCTGGCCGGGCGGGTGCGCGACGCCGCCGCCGAGCTGACCCGGCGGCTCGGCGGCCGCCCCTCCTGAGCCGTGCCCCCCGGGGGGGGAGCGCCCCGCGGAAGGGCCGGCGGGAAAGGGTCCTAGGCGGTCTTGGGGCCGACCCGCCGGACGATGTCGGGGAAGGGCGACGTGCGCTCGATCATGCGCAGGATCTTCTCCTTGAGGTCGGCGGGCACCTGGACGTAGAACTGGGTGGCCGCGTCCGGGTCCCCCGCCAGGCCCAGGGCGGCGGCGTTCTCGGCCCAGGAGGGCAGCTCGGCCTCGGTGCGGTGGGTGTCCAGCGAGAACTCGATGAAGTAGGTGGTCCGGTGGGCCACCACCGTCTCCTCGCGCACGCGCCGGATCTCCGGCCAGGCGATGAAGGTGCCCTCGCCCGGGAACCACCACTTGCGCTCCTGGAGCACGATGACGCCGTCGCTGTCGGCGCTGATCCCCTGCCGGGTGATCCGCTGGGGCAGGCCGCGCAGGACGAACACGTTGCTCACCGGGCCGATGAACATCATCGCGAGCGAGGCCGAGGCCCACAGCGCCACCGACCCGACCGTCGTCTCCCCGTTGATCACGTGCAGGAACGTGGAGGCCAGGACGACGAGGAACCCGGCGGTCAGGATGACCGAGAAGTAGCCCACGGCGATCCACATCCGGGCATTGGGGCCGCGCAGGCTGACGTACCTGCGCAGGTGGGAGACACCGGCGGGCGCATGGGTCAGGTCCGAGGGGACGCCCCGTGTCACAGGGACGTCCGAGGGGTCGGGGGAAGCCATGCGTCCATTGTCCACCTCGCCCGCGGTGCTCAGTGCGCCCGAGATGCCCACTTGTACGGCCATGTAGGCGTTTTGGCAGGGAACGGTGTGGAACGATACGGCGAAATCCCGGGTGGGGGGAAGGGCGGGCCGTTAGAGTCCGACCCATGAACCCCAACACGAGACCGGGCGTGAGCGAGTACGACACCGAGCTGAGGTCCGGTGGCGAGGTCGTCGTCCTGGACGGGATGGCCTACCAGGGCCGCACCGTCCTGGTGGAGGGCCCGGAGATGTTCGAGCCCCTGGAGCGCTGGGCCAAGGGGGTGGCCGAGACCCTGGGCGAGCCGGTGACGTGGCGGGCCACGGACCGCAAGGGGGAGCTGGCCGGACGCGGCACCGTCCAGCCGGGACCCGCGGCTCAGAACCTGCGCGCGCTCTGAGCTCCGCACTTGGCGCACTGGAACTTGCGGTCGTCACCGAGAATCCAGTCGTGGTCCCCGCCGGTAGGGCATGCGGACATGGACACCAACTCCTTGGGAGGGGGTTGCGAGGGGTCTGCGCTGCTCACTGTACGTCCCACCCACCACACCAGTCCCGAGAATGAGGAAATTATCCGCTTCTCTCGGCTTTGCCCCGGGCCGTGAACGCCGACAGGGCCCGTCGCGCAGGCGACGGGCCCCGGGCAGGTTCGAAACGGGGGAGGCTAGTTGCGGGCGGCGCGCATGTGGGCCTCCACCGCGGCGCGGTCGGCGCGCAGCTTGGCGAGGGCCTCGTCCAGGATGAGCTTGCCCTCCTCGGCGCTGCGCCGCTCCTTCACGTACGCCAGGTGGGTCTTGTAGGGCTCGGTGCGCGGCGGCGACGGGGGGTTCGCCTTGTCCTTGCCCGCGGGGAACCCGCAGCGGGGGCAGTCCCACTCGTCGGGGACGAGTGCCTCGCTGGCGAAACTGGGCACGACCTCGTGCAGGTTCGCGCAGTAGAACGGGACCCGGATGCGCGGGGCGGCCTCGCCCCGCTCCGCCTCGCCCATCGGGCCGGCTCCGACCCGGCTGCCACGGATGGCACTGCCACTACCCACGAAAAACTCCTTCGGAGAACACGCTCACCGGTGACTGTGGCGAGCTCGACTGTGGAGGGTGAGCCCCCGCGCTGGGCCGCGGGTCACATTCCCCGGTTGATCAGCAGGCCCAGGACCACGCCGGCGATGATCCAGACGACGGCCACGACGATGGTCATGCGGTCGAGGTTGCGCTCGACCACCGACGATCCACCGAGCGAGGAGGTGACACCGCCGCCGAACATGTCGGAGAGGCCGCCGCCCTTGCCCTTGTGCAGCAGCACCAGGAGGACCAGCAGCACGCTGAGAAGCATCACGAAGATGGACAGACCGAGGATCACACGCTCACCCGTAGCTCGACCCCGCAGCGGGGGAATGGACACCTCGATCCCCCGCTTCCCTCCCGTCCCGTCGGCGCCGTCGCGGCGCCGGCCCGGTTCAGGGGGAGGAGGAGATCGGGGACGATTTCGGATTTTACCGTGTCCTGAGCGACACGGGCGGGGAAACGGCGAGGGACGCAGGAACCCCACAGCGAAGTGTAGCCCGACCAGGGGACCCGTCGGGCGCCCCGCCCGTCACCGTTGCACAACGGAGTGCGACCGCGCCGGGCGGGGAGGGAGGGGGTCAGCCGTTCTCGGAGAACCGGATGACCTTGACGAACTCCTCGGCCTTCAGGCAGGCGCCGCCCACCAGGGCGCCGTCCACGTCCTTCTCCGCCATGATGCCGGGGGCGTTGTCGCCCTTGACCGAGCCGCCGTAGAGCACGCGCACCTTGTCGGCGACGTCGGAGGAGTACAGCTCGGCCAGGCGTCCGCGGATCGCCGAGCACACCTCCTGGGCGTCGGCCGGGGTGGCGACCTCGCCGGTGCCGATGGCCCACACCGGCTCGTAGGCGATCACGAGGCGCTCGGCCTGCTCGACCGGGATCTCCTTGAGTGCGCCGTCCAGCTGGGACAGCACGTGCCCGACCTGCTCGCCGGCCTTGCGGACGTCCAGGCCCTCGCCCACGCACAGCAGCGGCACGATGTCGTTCTTGAACGCGGCCTTGACCTTGGCGTTGACCAGCGCGTCGTCCTCGTTGTGGTACTCGCGGCGCTCGGAGTGGCCCACCAGCACGTAGGCGCAGTCCAGCTTGGCCAGCATGGAGCCGGAGATCTCACCGGTGTAGGCGCCCTTGTCGTGCGCGGAGATGTCCTGGGCGCCGTAGCCGATGCGCAGCTTGTCGCCGTCCACCAGCGTCTGAACGCTGCGGATGTCGGTGAACGGGGGCAGGACGACGACCTCGACGGACTCGTAGTCCTTGTCCTCCAGGGAGAACGCCAGCTTCTGGACGAGCGCGATGGCCTCCAGGTGGTTGTTGTTCATCTTCCAGTTGCCCGCGATGAGCGGCTGCCTCTGGGTCATGGGGGTCCTTCCTCGAAAGTCTCGGGGTCTCGTGTCAGCGCAGGGCGTCGATGCCGGGGAGGTCCTTGCCCTCCAGGTACTCCAGGCTGGCACCGCCGCCGGTG
Organism: Nocardiopsis flavescens; assembly: GCF_900141985.1. Taxonomy (GTDB): domain Bacteria; phylum Actinomycetota; class Actinomycetes; order Streptosporangiales; family Streptosporangiaceae; genus Nocardiopsis; species Nocardiopsis flavescens. The sequence continues at coordinate 125,772 of NZ_FQZK01000014.1, forward strand.
GAGATGTGGCCGAAGGCCGCCTCGTCGAAGCCGAGGGCGCGCACGGCCGCGGCCGAGTCGCCGCCGCCGACCACGGTGAAGGCGTCGGAGTCGATGAGGGCCGCGGCCAGGGCGCGGGTGCCCCCGGCGTACGGCTCCATCTCGAACACGCCCATGGGGCCGTTCCAGAACACGGTCCTGGCGTCGGCGAGCTTCTCCGCGAACAGGGCGCGGCTGCGGGGGCCGATGTCCAGGCCCATGCGGTCGGCCGGGATGGCGTCCACGCCGACGTCGGCGTGCGCGGCGTCGGCGGCGAACTTCTCGGCCGCCACGACGTCCACCGGCAGGACGATCTCCACGCCCTCGCGCTCGGCCCGCTCCAGGTAGCCCCGGACGGTGTCGAGCTGGTCGGTCTCCAGCAGGCTGGTGCCGACCTCGTGGCCCTGGGCCTTGAGGAAGGTGAAGACCATGCCGCCGCCGATGAGGATGCGGTCGGCGGTGCCCAGGAGGTTGTCGATGACGCCGAGCTTGTCGGAGACCTTGGAGCCGCCCAGGACCACGGCGTAGGGGCGCTGCGGGTCCGTGGTGAGCTTCTTGAGGACCTCGACCTCGGTGAGCACCAGGCCGCCGACGGCGTGCGGGAGCCTGCCGGGCAGGTCGTAGACGCTGGCGTGCCTGCGGTGCACGGCGCCGAACGCGTCGCCCACGTACAGGTCGGCCAGCTGCGCGAACCGGTCGGCCAGCTCGCCGCGCTCGGCGTCGTCCTTGCTGGTCTCCCCGGGCTCGAAGCGCACGTTCTCCAGCAGCGCCACGGCGCCGTCGGCCAGGCCGGCGGAGACGGCGCGGGCGGACTCGCCCGCGGTGTCGGCGGCGAAGGTCACCTCGGTGCCGAGCAGCTCGCCCAGGCGGGCCGCCACCGGGCGCAGGGAGTAGCGGGGGTCCGGGGCGCCCTTGGGGCGGCCCAGGTGGGCGGCGACGATGACGCGGGCACCGCGCCCGCGAAGCGCCTCGATGGTCGGCAGGGCCGCACGGATGCGCCCGTCGTCGGTGATCCGGTCGCCGTCCAGGGGCACGTTCAGGTCGGCCCGGACGAACACGCGCTTGCCGGAGACGTCGAGGTCGTCGATCGTCCGCATGCTGGTCTCCTCGTCACGAATATCGGGTCTTGCCGCCCCTGCTCGCAGGGGCCGGGAGAGGGGCGCGCCCACGACGGCACCCCTCCGCGCGCAGTGCGGGCGGAGGGGTGCCGTGTCACGCGCCGGGGGCCGCGGGGGCCGGGCGCCCTACAGGCCGGTGCCGGCCAGCTTGGCCAGGTCGACCAGGCGGTTGGAGTAGCCCCACTCGTTGTCGTACCAGCCGACGATCTTGACCTGCTTGCCGAAGGCCATGGTCAGGCTGGAGTCGAAGGTGCAGGAGGGCGAGGTGCCGACGATGTCGGAGGAGACGATCGGGTCCTCGGTGTAGACCAGCACGTCCTTGAGCGGCCCCTCGGCGGCGGCCTTGAACGCGGCGTTGACCTCTTCGGTGGTGACCTCGCGGCCCAGGGTGACGACGAGGTCGGTGACGGAGCCGTCCGGCACGGGGACGCGCATGGCCATGCCGTCCAGCTTGCCCTTGAGCTCGGGGATGACCAGGGCGGTGGCCTTGGCGGCACCGGTGGTGGTCGGGATGATGTTCTGCGCGGCGGCACGGGCCCGGCGCAGGTCCGAGTGCGGGAAGTCCAGGATGACCTGGTCGTTGGTGTACGCGTGGACCGTGGTCATCAGGCCCTGCTCGATGCCGAAGGCGTCCAGGAGGACCTTCGCCATCGGCGCCACACAGTTGGTGGTGCAGGAGGCGTTGGAGATGACGTGGTGGTTGGCCGCGTCGTACTTGTCGTCGTTGACGCCCATGACGACGGTGATGTCCTCGCCCTTGGCCGGGGCGGAGATGATGACCTTCTTGGCGCCGGCGGCCAGGTGCTTCTTGGCGTCCTCGGCCTTGGTGAAGCGGCCGGTCGACTCGATGACGACGTCGACGTTCAGCTCGCCCCAGGGCAGCTGCGCCGGGTCCCGCTGGGCCAGGACCTTGATGGTCTTGTCGCCGACGCGGATGGAGTCCTCGCCCACCGTGACGTCGCCCTCGAGGGTGCCGAGCACGGTGTCGTACTTGAGCAGGTGCGCGAGCGTCTTGGTGTCGGTGAGGTCGTTGACCGCGACGATTTCGATGTCGCTGCCGCCAGCGGCGACCGCGCGCCAGAAATTGCGGCCGATGCGGCCGAAGCCGTTGACGCCTACACGGATGGTCACGGAACCAATCCCCTCATATATCGCACTTCAATTACACCCGGCATTGCCGACCGGCTCTCGCCCGGACCGCGGAGTACACCGCACGAACGGCTGTGAACAGGTGTTACGCCGCATCGGGTGTTCACAAAGAGCCTAGCGGAGGGCACGCGGGGGCCGGTTGCCGACCCATGCCGAGCGCACTCCGAACGACTCGCGGATTCGCGACCATCCTGACATCGGAAAGCGAAGAGGTCTATACCATTTGCCGAAGTTATCGGCTACTTCTCGCCGTTAACAAAGCCGAACATCGGCGTTACGCGCATGTCACCGCCCCGAACGCGCAGCCGCAGGTCAGGGCACCAGCATGTCCGGAGTGAGGTTCGCCTCGGTCCCCTCGATTCCCAGATCCGCCGCCCGCTTGTCCGCCATGGCCAGCAGCCTGCGGATACGTCCGGCGATGGCGTCCTTGGTCAGCGGCGGCACCGACAGCTGGCCCAGCTCCTCCAGCGACGCCTGCTTGTGCGCCAGGCGCAGCTTGCCCGCGGCCACCAGGTGCTCGGGGGCGTCCTCCCCCAGGATCTCCAGCGCCCGCTCCACCCGTGCCCCGGCCGCCACCGCCGCGCGGGCGCTGCGCCGCAGGTTGGCGTCGTCGAAGTTCGCCAGCCGGTTCGCGGTCGCCCGCACCTCCCGGCGCATCCGGCGCTCCTCCCAGGCCAGCACGCTCTGGTGGGCGCCGAGCAGGGTCAGCAGCGCGCCGATGGAGTCCCCGTCGCGCACCACGACCCGGTCCACCCCGCGCACCTCGCGGGCCTTGGCGTGCACCTTGAGCCGCCGCGCCGCGCCCACCAGCGCCAGCGCCGCCTCCGGCCCGGGGCAGGTGACCTCCAGCGACATCGACCGGCCCGGCTCGGTCAGCGAGCCGTGCGCGATGAACGCGCCCCGCCACGCCGACTCCGAGTCGCAGGACCCGCCCGCCACCACGTGCCGGGGCAGGCCGCGCACCGGGCGCCCGTTGTTGTCGACCAGACCCGTCTGCCGGGCCAGCGACTCGCCGTCCTTGATCACCCGCACCACGTACCGGTTGCCCTTGCGCAGGCCGCTCGGGGAGAGCACGACGACCTCGGACTCGTGCCCGAACACCTCGGAGATGTCCTTGCGCAGGCGCCGCGCCGCGGCCCCGGTGTCCAGCTCGGCCTCGATCACGATCCGGCCGCCCACGAGGTGGAGCCCGCCGGTGAACCGCAGGATGGTGGACACCTCCGCCTTGCGGCAGCATGGCTTCAGAATGGCCAGACGGCTCAATTCATCCTTCACCACGCCGGTCATCGCCATCGCTGCGAACCTCCCCCTTGAAACGACCCTGACCGGTGCCGCGCGCACGGGCACCGGTGGCGCCGCCGCGGCCCCGCCACGAGCGACTTTCTTCGAGGCAGACTACGTTACGAGACGCTCGGTGCCGACCCTGGGACGGCGTGTTGCCGAGACCCCCGCACCCGCGCGGGCGCAGGTCACGGCCTTCATGCCGGTGTGCGGTCAATTGCCCCCGGCCCGCCCCGACAACAGCTCCGCCAGGTGGTCCCGCAGCACCACCGCCTGGTTGTGCTCCTCGTCGCGCGCCGAATACAGCAGCGTCACCGGACCGCGGCGCGCCGCCTCCAGGATCGGCTCCAGCACCGCCCGGTTCCCGGACAGCTCCTCCCGGTACCGGCGGGCGAACTCCTCGAACCGGTCCGGGTCGTGGCCGAACCAGGAGCGCAGGTCCGCGCTGGGGCCCGCCTCCTTGACCCACCGCACGCCCTCCAGGGAGCTCTTGCGGACCCCGCGCGGCCAGATCCGGTCCACCAGGAACAGCTCGCCCGGCGGCGGCTCCCCGCGCACCTCGTCGTAGACCCGCTCCACACCGATGTCGTGACCCATGGCGCCGGTCTTCCCCGCCCGCCCCCACGGGGAACCCGTCAGTCGGCCACGATCCTCTCGAACGCCCGCGCCAGCAGCTCCGGGTCGTGCCGGGGGCTGCCGTCGCCCGCCGCCAGGTCGGCCAGCTCCAGCCGCGCGCCCAGGTCCCGCGCGGCGGCCTCCAGCGGTTCGCGGTCCTCCACCGCGCCCCGGTCGGCCAGCACCACGTCCACGCCCAGCTTGGGCGCGTGGTCGCGGAGCACCTCCAGGTAGGTCTCGGGCCGGAAGTCGTCGGTCTCCCCGCGCTGGGGCGACAGGTTGAGCGCCACCACCCTCTTGGCCCGCGTGGTCACCAGGGCGTGCGCCAGGTCCGGCACCAGCAGGTGCGGCAGGACGCTGGTGAACCAGGAGCCCGGGCCGAACACCACCCAGTCCGCCTCGCGCACCGCCTTGACCGCCTGCGGCCCCGCCGGGGGCTCCTCCGGGATCAGCGAGATCGACCGCACCCGGCCGGCCGTGCTCGCGCAGGCCACCTGGCCGCGGATCGTCGTCACCTCGCCGGGCCGCTCGGGGTCGGCGCCCACCACCTCGGCGGAGATGTCCAGCGGCACCGAGGACATCGGCAGCACCCGCCCGTGCGCGCCCAGCAGCTGCCCCACCCAGTCGAGGCCGGCCACGGAGTCGCCCAGCAGCTCCCACAGCGCCACGATGAGCAGGTTGCCCACCGCGTGGCCGTGCAGGTCGCCCTCCGAGCGGAACCGGTGCTGGAGCACCTGGCTCCAGGTGTGGCCCCACTCGTCGTCCCCGCACAGGGCCGCCAGCGCCATCCGCAGGTCCCCCGGCGGCAGCACCCCCAGCTCGCGGCGCAGCCGCCCGCTGGACCCGCCGTCGTCGGCGACCGTCACCACCGCGGTCACGTCGGTGGTCACCCGGCGCAGCGCCGACAGCGACGCGTACAGGCCGTGCCCGCCGCCCAACGCGACCACCCGGGGCGGACGCGGTCCGTCCCCGTCCGGTCCGGTGCTCTTCGCCATGGTCGTGGCCTGCCCCTCGTACCCGTGTGCAGCGGTGGGCGCACCGCCGAGGACGGCGGGTGCGACCGACGCCCCCGAACCGCCGGAGCCCCTGTCCCCACGGGGTATCGGCACCGGCGGTGACCGAGTCAATGTAAGGGAAGACGGCCCGCTTGGCGATTCGGTTCACCCGAACGGCCGGGCCGTGTCGCCCCGGGCCCCGCGCCCCGCCCGGCCGGCCCGGGGCACGGCCGGGGACGGGGCCCGGGGACCGCTACTCCCGGCCCACGTCCCGGTGCACCACGTGGACCTCCACGCCCTGGGCCCGCAGCCGCTCCGAGAACTGCTCGGCCATGGCCACGCTCCGGTGCTTGCCGCCGGTACAGCCCACCGCCAGGGTCATGTAGTGCTTTCCCTCGCGCTGGTAGCCCTCGATGGTGAGCTTGAGAACCTCGCTGTAGGCCTCCAGCATCTCCTTGGCCCCGTCCTGGGACAGCACGTAGTCGCGCACCGGCTCGTCGCGGCCGTTCATCGGCCGCAGCTCCGGGATCCAGTGGGGGTTGGGCAGGAACCGGCAGTCCAGGACGAGGTCGGCGTCGACCGGCAGCCCGTGCTTGAACCCGAAGGAGACCACGTTGGCGCGCGGGCGCGCCTCGTCGCTCTCCCCGAAGAACCCGATCACCCGGGCCTTGAGCTGGTGCACGTTGAGCTGGGAGGTGTCGATGACCAGGTCGGCCTCGCCGCGGATGGCGCGCAGGGTCTCGCGCTCGCGGGCGATGCCGTCGGTCAGCCTGCCGTCGCCCTGGAGCGGGTGGGGTCTGCGCACGCCCTCGAAGCGGCGCACCAGCGCCTCGTCGCCCGCCTCCAGGTAGAGCACCCGCGCCGTGATGTCGCGCTTGCGCAGCTCCTCCACCGTGGACAGCAGGTCCTCGGTGAACGCCAGCGACCGCACGTCCACGACCACCGCCACCCGGGGCACCGCCCCGTGGGTGCGGCCCGCCAGCTCGATCATCGTCGGCAGCAGGCCCGGCGGCAGGTTGTCCACCACGAACCAGTCCAGGTCCTCCAGGGCCCTGGCGGCCGTGCTCCGGCCCGCACCGGACATCCCGGTGACGACGACCACCTCGGGCGGCAGCTCCCCGCCCAGTTCGACCGTCATGTGTCTCCTCCCCCGTCAGTGCTGTTCGGTACCGGTGCCCCGTCGGTCTCCCGTGCCGACGGGCCCCCGGACAAGTGCTCGTGCACGGCCTCGGCCAGTTTGGGGCCGATGCCCGGCACCGCGGCGATCTCCTCCGCCGTGGCCGCCGCCAGCCGCTTGACCGACCCGAACTCCTTGATCAGGGCGGTGCGGCGGGCCGGACCCAGGCCGGGCAGCTCGTCCAGGGCGCTCCCGGTGAGCGCCTTGGCGCGCTTCTGGCGGTGGTAGGCGATGGCGAAGCGGTGCGCCTCGTCGCGCACCCGCTGGAGCAGGTACAGGCCCTCGCTGGTACGCGGCAGGATGACCGGGTCCTCGTCGTCGGGCAACCACACCTCCTCCAAGCGCTTGGCCAGACCGCACACGGCGATGTCGTCGATGCCCAACTCGTCCAGGGCACGGCGCGCGGCCTGGGCCTGGGGGCGCGCTCCGTCCACCACCACCAGGTTAGGGGGGTAGGCGAACTTCCCGGGTTTCGGCTCGTCGTCGATCGGGTGACCGTCCTGTTCCGCCGCCCCGCCGCCGGTCTCCCCCATCCGGGCGACCTCCCCGTTGCGCGCGCTCTCCTCCAGGTAGCGGCGGAACCTGCGCCGGACCACCTCGTACATGGCCGCCACGTCGTGCTGCTCGGCGCCGCCCTCGCCGCTCCCGCGCACCGAGAAGCGGCGGTACTCGGACTTGCGGGCGAGCCCGTCCTCGAACACCACCATGGACGCCACCACGTGCTCGCCCTGGAGGTTGGAGATGTCGAAGCACTCGATGCGCAGCGGCGCCTCCTCCAGCTCCAGGGCCTCCTGGAGCTCGTTGAGGGCGCGGCTGCGGGTGCTCAGGTCCCCCGCCCGGTGGGTCTTGTGCCGGGCCAGCGCCTCGCGGGCGTTCTTCTCCACGGTCTCCATCAGCGCGCGCTTGTCGCCGCGCCGGGGGACCCGCAGGTCCACCTGGGCGCCCCGGTGGTCGGCCAGCCACCCGGCGAGGGGGCCCGGATCCGCGGGTTCGTGGGAGACCAGCACCTCACGGGGCACGGCGGTGCCGGTCCCCTCGCTCTCCAGGGCGCCCTCGGCGGAGCCGTAGAGCTGGCGCAGGAACGTCGCCATGAGTTCGGCGGACCCGGCGTCGTCGACCTTGTCCACCACGTAGCCGCGCTGGCCGCGGATGCGGCCGCCGCGCACGTAGAAGATCTGCACGGCCGCCTCCAGCGGGTCCTCGGCCAGGGCGATCACGTCGCAGTCGGTGGAGTCGGGCAGCACCACCGCCTGCTTCTCCAGGGCCGCGCGCAGGGCCTCGATGTCGTCGCGCAGCCGGGCCGCGCGCTCGTACTCCATCTCCTGGGCGGCCTCCTTCATGCCGCTCTCCAGGTGGCGGATGAACCGGCCGGTGTCCCCGGCCAGGAACGAGCAGAAGTCGTCGGCCAGGGCGCGGTGGTCCGGCGGGGAGATCTTCCCGGTGCACGGTGCCGAGCACTTGCCGATGTAGCCGAGCAGGCAGGGGCGGCCGCTGGTGCGGGCGCCGCGGAACACCCCGGCCGAGCAGGTCCGCACCGGGAAGACGCGCAGCAGCAGGTCCACGGTCTCGCGGATCGCCCAGGCGTGCGAGTAGGGGCCGAAGTAGCGCACCCCCCTGCGCTTGGCCCCGCGCATGACCTGCACGCGCGGGAACTCCTCGTCGAGGGTCACCGCCAGGTAGGGGTAGCTCTTGTCGTCGCGGTACTTGACGTTGAACCGCGGGTCGTACTCCTTGATCCAGGAGTACTCCAGCTGGAGCGCCTCCACCTCGGTGCCCACGATCGTCCAGTCGACGTCGGCGGCGGTGGAGACCATCTGCTGGGTGCGCGGGTGCAGGCCCGCGAAGTCCCGGAAGTACGACGACAGGCGCGAGCGCAGGTTCTTGGCCTTGCCGACGTAGATGACCCGTCCCGCGCCGTCCCGGAACCGGTAGACCCCCGGTGAGGTCGGGATGGAACCGGGCGCGGGACGCAGGTGAGGTGTCGCAGGCATACCCCCATTCTGGTGGCTGCCGGTGACATCCGGCCACTCGTGCCCCGGCTCACCGCGACCGGTGGCCGGACGCACCCGCCCAGGACCACGATCGGGTCGCCCGAACGTCACGATCGGGTATCCGGATGCTCTAGGTTGGGCGGGTACACGACCCTTTCCGACATGAACGACAAGGGGGCCTTGCGCCGTGGACCTCGACGAATATTGGGCCTGGATCGTCCTCGGCATCGCCGTGGCCATCTCCGTGGCCCTGGTGTTCGCCGCGCGCTGGGTGCTCAAGCACAAGCTCGCCAAGGTATGGAGCATCGCCGACTACCTGGTGGTGAGGACCCGGTACTCCGGATACGCCGCCGGCGCGGTGGTGGGCGCCAACCTGGGGCTGCCCAGCGTCTCCGACGTGGGCTGGGCCACCTTCGGCACGCTCCGGCACGCGATGGTCATCCTGATGATCGCCTCGCTGACCGCCCTGGGCATCAGCCTCGCCCACGCCGTCACCGACACCATCCTGGCCCGGCTGTCCCACGCCAACGGCGACGCCGACCGCAAGGCCCGCCGCCTCCAGACGCAGATGCGGCTGCTGCGCCGGGTCGTCACCTCCGTCATCGTGGTCGTGGCGATCTCCGCGATCCTGTTCACCTTCCCGCAGGTACAGGCGCTGGGCGCGGGGCTGCTGGCCTCGGCCGGCATCATCGGCATCGTCGCCGGTGTGGCCGCGCAGTCCACCCTGGGCAACCTGTTCGCCGGCCTGCAGCTGGCGTTCAGCGACGCCCTGCGCATCGGCGACGTCGTCGTGGTCGAGGGCGAGTGGGGCCGGGTCGAGGAGCTGACCCTGGTCAACGTCACCATCAAGATCTGGGACGAGCGCCGCCTGGTGGTGCCGGTCGCGAACTTCACCACGACCAGCTTCGAGAACTGGACCAAGCACGGCACGGCGATCACCGCCAAGGTGATGATGCCGCTGGACTGGGAGGTCCCGATCGCCGAGCTGCGCGAGGAGGCGGGGCGCCTCATCACCTCCAGTGACAACTGGGACGGGCGCAGCTGGTCCTGCCAGGTGGTGGACATCACCGAGAACGGCGAGGTGATGGTGCGCGTCGTGGCCACCGCCGCCGACACCGGCGCCCAGTGGAACATCGCCTGCGAGATCCGCGAGCACCTCATCGGCTGGCTGGTCGAGCACTACCCGCAGTCGCTGCCGCGCAACCGCACCGAGGTGGTGGCCGCCGAGGAGGAGTTCGTCCGCGCCGCGGCCGCCTCGGCGGCGCTGCGGCGCTCGGAGCGCAACGGCTCCGGCGACCGCGAGGACGCCGTCGAGGACGCCTGAGCCCCCTGTACAGCCGAACGCCCCGGGACCGCGACGGTCCCGGGGCGTTCGCGCGCACGGGGTCAGTCGAGGATGATGTCGGTGCCCTCCACCGTGAGCGTGAACTCCTCCAGCGCCTCCTGCGCCGGGCCGGTGACGACCTCGCCGGTGGTGTAGTCGAACTCGCTGCCGTGGCACAGGCAGCGGATGACCCCGTCCCCCACCTCCTGGACGGTGCAGCCGCCGTGGGTGCAGGAGGCGGCGAAGGCCCGGTAGTCACCGCTCTCGGGCTGGGTGACGACCAGCTTGCTGTGGCTGAAGACGGTCCCGCCGCCCTCGGGGACGTCGGTGGTCTGGCCGACCACCTGGCCCCGCCGGACGTCCTGCGGCTTGGGGGGCTCCCCGCCGCAGGCGCTCACCGCGGTGACGGCTCCGGCGGCGGCGACCGCCCCGGCCGTCCCGAACAGGCGGCGCCTGCTCACCCCGCACCCGCACGTCTTCTCGACCGCCACGACCCAACGCTCCTCACCAGCACGTCCAAACCTACGACGCACTGTAGTAGGCGCCGTGGAGTGCTTCGATCCGGGTCCGCCCGAAGCCGCCGCCGACGGCTGGCGCCGGGCGCCCGGCCGGCCCGGCGCCGCGAACGCGGGCCGGGACGCGGAAACGGGCCGGCCATGAGGGGCCGTACACGGCGGCGGCCCGCCCCGGGGAACAGGCCCGGGGGCGGGCCGGCCGCGCGCGGTCGCGGCTCAGAGCATCTTGGCCAGGAACCGCCCGGTGTAGGAGTCGGCGACCGCCGCGACCTCCTCCGGGGTGCCCTGGGCGATCACCGTGCCGCCGCCGGAGCCGCCCTCGGGGCCCATGTCGATGAGGTGGTCGGCCGTCTTGATGACGTCCAGGTTGTGCTCGATGACGATCACCGTGTTGCCGGAGTCCGCCAGCCGGTCGAGCACGCCCAGCAGCTTGCGGATGTCCTCGAAGTGCAGGCCGGTGGTGGGCTCGTCCAGCACGTACACGGTGCGCCCGGTGGAGCGGCGCTGCAGCTCGGCGGCGAGCTTGACCCGCTGCGCCTCCCCGCCCGAGAGCGTCGTGGCGGGCTGGCCCAGGCGCACGTACCCCAGCCCCACGTCGGTGAGGGTCTGCAGGTGGCGGCGGATCGCGTTGACCGGCTCGAAGAACTCCAGCGCCTCCGAGATCGGCATGTCCAGGACCTCGGAGATGCTCTTGCCCTTGTACTTGACCTGGAGCGTCTCCCGGTTGTACCGGGCGCCGTGGCACACCTCGCAGGGGACGTAGACGTCCGGCAGGAACTGCATCTCGATCTTGAGCGTGCCGTCGCCGGAGCAGGCCTCGCAGCGCCCGCCCTTGACGTTGAACGAGAACCGGCCCGGCTGGTAGCCGCGCGTCTTGGCGTCGGTGGTCTGCGCGAACAGCTTGCGGATGTGGTCGAACACGCCCGAGTAGGTGGCCGGGTTGGAGCGCGGGGTGCGCCCGATCGGGCTCTGGTCGACGTGGACGACCTTGTCGACCTTGTTGAGGCCGTTGACCCGCAGGTGGCGGCCGGGCACGTCGCGCGCCCCGTTGAGCTCCTTGGCCAGCGCCTTGTACAGGATCTCGTTGACCAGGGTGGACTTGCCCGAGCCCGACACCCCGGTGACGGCGGTGAACACCCCGAGCGGGAACGCGACGTCGACGTCGTGCAGGTTGTTCTCGCGGGCGCCCCGGACGACCAGCTCGTGCCCCCGGGTCAGCGGCCGGCGCACCGAGGGGACCTCGATGCCGCGGCGCCCGGCCAGGTAGTCGCCGGTGAGCGACTCCTCGTTGGTGAGCAGCTCGTCGACGATGCCCGACACCACGACGTGGCCCCCGTGCTCGCCCGCGCCGGGGCCGATGTCGACCACCCAGTCGGCGGCGCGGATGGTGTCCTCGTCGTGCTCGACGACGATGAGGGTGTTGCCGATGTCGCGCAGCCGCTGGAGGGTCTCCAGCAGGCGGGCGTTGTCGCGCTGGTGCAGGCCGATGGACGGCTCGTCCAGGACGTAGAGCACGCCCACCAGGCCCGAGCCGATCTGGGTGGCCAGCCGGATGCGCTGGGCCTCGCCGCCCGAGAGCGACCCCGAGGAGCGGGCCAGGGTGAGGTAGTCCAGGCCCACGTCGAGCAGGAAGCCCAGCCGCGCGTTGATCTCCTTGAGGACCTGGGCGGCGATGACCATGTCCCGGTCCGAGAGGCTCAGGTCGGCCAGGAAGCGGGCGCTGTCGGCCAGCGACATCGACGCCACCTCGGCGATCGACCGCCCGCCCACGGTCACGGCGAGCACCACCGGGCGCAGCCGGGTGCCCTCGCAGGCCGGGCAGGGCACGGTGCGCATGTAGCCTTCCAGGCGCTCGCGGCCGTAGTCGCTCTCGGTCTCGGTGTAGCGGCGCTTGACCCAGGGGATGACGCCCTCGAAGTCGGTGTAGTAGGAGCGCTCGCGGTTGTACCGGGTGCGGTAGCTGACGTGGACCTGGGTCTCGTGCCCCTCCAGGATCGCCTTGCGGGCGCGCTTGGGCAGCTTCTCCCAGGAGGTGTCCAGGCCGAAGCCGATCGCCTCGCCCAGGGCGACCAGCAGCCGCTCCCAGTACCCGCCGTTCTGCCCGCCCGACCAGGGGGCCAGGGCGCCCTCGGCCAGCGACTTCTCCGGGTCGGGGACGATCAGCTCCGGGTCGACCTCCATGCGGGTGCCCAGGCCGGAGCAGTCCGGGCAGGCGCCGTAGGGGGCGTTGAAGGAGAAGGAGCGCGGCTCCAGCTGCTCGAAGGAGAGGTCGTCGTAGGGGCAGTACAGGTGCTCGGAGAACACCTTCTCGCGCTCGGGGTCGTCCTCGGGCAGGTCGACGAAGTCCAGCACGATGGTGCCGCCGGCCAGCTTGAGCGCGGTCTCCACCGAGTCGGTCAGCCGCCCGCGGGAGCCCTCCTTGACGGAGAGCCGGTCCACGATCACCGCGATGTCGTGCTTGTCGTAGCGCCCGAGCTTGGGCGGCTCGTCCAGGCGCACCGACGCGCCGTCCACGACGGCGCGGGTGTACCCCTTGGACTGCAGGTCCTTGAAGAGTTCGAGGTACTCGCCCTTGCGGCCGCGCACGACCGGGGCCAGCACCTGGAAGCGGGTGCCCTCGGTCATCTCCAGGACCCGGTCGACGATCTGCTGCGGGCTCTGCCGGGAGATCTCCCGGCGGCACTCGGGGCAGTGGGGGACGCCGACGCGGGCCCACAGCAGCCGCAGGTAGTCGTACACCTCGGTGATGGTGCCGACGGTGGAGCGCGGGTTGCGGCTGGTGGACTTCTGGTCGATGGACACCGCCGGGGACAGGCCCTCGATGAAGTCCACGTCGGGCTTGTCCATCTGCCCCAGGAACTGGCGGGCGTACGCGGAGAGGGACTCGACGTAGCGGCGCTGGCCCTCCGCGAAGATCGTGTCGAAGGCCAGCGAGGACTTTCCCGAACCGGACAGGCCGGTGAACACGATCATGGCGTCGCGGGGAAGGTCCAGCGACACGTCCTTGAGGTTGTGCTCCCGGGCGCCCCGGACTACCAGTTGTTCGACCATCGAGTGAGACATCCTTCGGCTGTGGCGCACAGGGCACAGGCCGGGCGTCGGCCTGCCCGTGTGTGGTTCGTGGTGCGGCGGTCGAGACTCCCGGACGACCGCCCCGGCCCCGGATCCGGGCCGCTGAAGGGGGTGGGGGAGGGCCGTGGGCCCACCCCGTCCGTCAAGCCTAACGACCTCCGCCGACGGTTTCTTCCGCAACGGAGAAGTGCCGCGCCCTGACACTCCGGCGCCGACACGGGACCCACTATAGACGAACGCGTGTTCGATGGCAGGGTTTTCGCCGGACCTCCCGGGAGAACAAAGGATCCGGGGGCGGCCCCGGCGTGCGGGGCCGCCCCCGGACGGGAGCACTCGGAGGGAGGGGCTAGGAGCGGTCGCCCGCGTTGTCCCTCTCGCCCTCCTCCTCCACGGCGGGGGGCTCGTTGCGCTTGTCCGCCGCCGACTTGACGAGGCTGCCGACGATGGTGACCGCCATGACCCCGAGGATCACGGTCAGCGAGACGCCGGTGCTGATCTCGAAGACGTGGATGCCGTTCTCGTGCAGCGCGTGCAGGATCATCTTCACGCCGATGAACACCATGATGGCCGACAGGCCCCAGCTGATGTAGGCCAGGCGGTCCATCAGGCCGGCCAGCAGGAAGTACAGCTGGCGCAGGCCCAGCAGGGCGAAGGCGTTGGCGGTGAAGACGATGTAGGCGTCCTGGGTGAGGCCGAAGATCGCCGGGATCGAGTCGACCGCGAACACCAGGTCGATGACGCCGATGGCCAGGATGACCAGCAGCATCGGGGTGATGTGGCGCCGGCCCTCGATCTTCACCGTCAGGTGCGAGCCGTGGTAGTCCTGGGTGACCGGCCAGAACCGCTTGACCAGGCGCACGACCGGCGTCTGGGTGAAGTCCTTCTGCTCCTCGTCGCCCTTCACGTGGTCCCGGACGATCTTGTAGCCGGTGTAGATGAGGAAGGCGCCGAACAGGTAGAAGACCTCGCTCCAGGCGTTGATGACCTGGGCGCCGAGGACGATGAAGATACCGCGCATGATCAGCGCGATGACGATGCCGACGAGCAGCACCTCGTGCTGGTACTTCTTGGGCACCGCGAAGGAGCCCATCAGCAGGTAGAACACGAAGAGGTTGTCGACGCTCAGGCTCTTCTCGGTGACGAACCCGGCGAAGTACTCGGCACCGGCGGTCGCGCCGCCGTAGTACCAGACGCCGAAGCCGAAGAGGATGGCGATGCCGATGTAGAAGGCGGCCCACCAGGCCGCCTGCTTGACCCCGAACTCCTGGGGGCCCTTCTTCTTGCTCCACGGGTGGTCCACGATCGCCAGGTCGATGACCAGGATCGCGATCATGGCGCCGATCGTGGCGGCCCAGACCCACAAGGGTACGTTCACTGTCGTCTACTCCTCCGGTCAGTGCGCGCGGGCTGTTTGCACGCACGTCGAACTGCCGGAGGTCTCTCCCGCTCGAACCCCGAAGGGTGCGAACCGACGGTACCGGGAACACGCCCTTGTGTTCCGTGATGACGGCGCCGCCGCGACAGGGATACTCCCCTCACATGCCAGGCAAGGATACCGGCCGCACGATGTGACCGCGCACGCCCTGCCTGTGACCACGATGCCACACCGCGCCCTCTCCGTAGAAGTGGCGCGGAGGATGAATTCGAGCGACCCCGGGGACACATCATCCGCTCCCTGGAGATACTGGACGGACGAACCGGGACCCCAGGGACACAAGGTGCGAGGCGCCGGCGGTATTCCCGCCCCCCGGCGCGCCTCACCGGCCCAGCACGGATTTGTACACGTCGCAGGCCGCCGCCACCGCGTCCTCCTCGCCCGGCAGCGACCGCGCCGCCGCCCTGGACCGCTCCCGCAGGTCCGCGGCGAGCCCCGGGTCGTCCAGCACCCGCCCCACCGCCGCCGCGAACGCCGCCGGGTCGCCGGGCGGCACCATGAGCACCGTCCCCGCGTACAGGTCGGGGATGCCGCCGACCCGGGTGGCCACCACCGGCAGCCCGGCCCGCAGCGCCTCCATGATCACCAGCGAGGGCCCCTCCCACTGGCTGGTCAGGCAGAACACGTCCGCGGCCGCCAGGAGGTCGGCCACGTCGGCGCGGTGCCCGAGCATGCGCACGTCGGCCCCCAGCTCCGCCGCGGTGTCGTGCAGGGTCCCCCACAGCGGCCCGTCCCCCGCGATGGCCACGACCGGCTCCGGACGCCGGTCGGCGATCCGCGGGGCCGCCGCCAGCAGCATGTCCAGGCCCTTCTGCTCGGCCAGCCGGGCGATGGTCAGCAGCAGCGGCCGCTCGGGCAGCACCGCCAGGTCCGAGCGGGTCGCCTCGCGCCCCTTGACCGGCGGCCCCGTGTCGGGGGCGGCCACCACGGCGTGGCGGGCGTCGCGGGCGCCCGCCCGCTCCAGCCGCCGCACCAGGTCGCCCGATACCCCCAGCACCACGTCGGCGCGCAGCGCGACGATCCTCTCCAGCACCGGGTAGGCCGCCGCCCTCGGGCCGCCCACCGGGGGCGGCGCGTTGTGCGCGGTCACCACCAGCGGCCGCACCCCGGCCAGCGCGCACAGCGCCCCGGCCCGCATCCCGTGCGCGTGCACCACGTCCGCCCCCCGGAGCACCGAGCGCAGCCGCAGCACCGTCGCCGGGTCCGCGGCCGAGGGCGCCGCCCCGATCCGCACCGGCGCGTAGCGCATCCCGGCGTCCGTGAAGCCGAACTCCCTCTCGGCCGAGGCCGGGCCGACCACGGCTACCCGGTACCCCCGGCGCACCAGCCCCTCGCCCAGGGACAGCACGTGCCTGCCCGCCCCACCGGTACTGGTCCCCAGCACCAACGCGATCCTGCCGTTCACCGGCTCCCCCTCCTGCGTTCGAACACGCTCCGGACCCGATCCAGGGCCGCCCGTGCCGCCGACCGGTCGACCGCGGCGGCCACCAGGGCGAACACCACCACCGCCAGGGCGCCCGACACCAGGGCCGCCCCCACCGAGGGCCACACCCCGCCGCCCGCCAGCGCCCCGGCCACCGGGCGGCCCGCCGCCCATCCCAGCACACCGCCCGCCGCGACCGCCGCGGCCGTGCGCCCCGCCCCGGCCAGCGCCGGCGCGCCGTGCACCCTGCGCACGGCCGCCGCGCACGCCAGCGCCGCACAGGTCAGCCCCAGCGTCGTCGACCAGCCCAGCGCCGCGATCGCCCACCCCCGGGGCACCAGCGCGACCGACACCACCGAGCCCGCCATCACCAGCAGCCAGCCCGCGGTCTGGGCCGCGGCGGCGGGCCTGCCGTGGTGGGAGGCGTAGAGCGCCCGGCTGTACAGCGCCACCAGGCCGAACCCCACCACACCCGGGGCGTAGGCCGCCAGGGCGCGCGCCAGCGCCGCGGGATCCTGACGGGCGAACACCTCCGCCACCGGCAGCGCCGCCGCCGCCAGCGCGGTGCCCACCGCGGCGGTCAGCACCGCCGCCGCCCGGGCGGGTCCCGCCACCAGCTCCGCGTACGCGCCCCGGTCGCGGTCGGCGTGCGCCACCGCCAGGGCGGTGAACGCGCTGGTCGCGATCGGCACCGCGATCACCCCGTAGGGCAGGGTGAACAGGGCCCACGCGTAGGAGTACAGCACCGACGCACCCGCGCCGCCACCCCTGTTGGCCAGGGCGACCGACAGGAGCAGGCAGGCCTGCATCGCGATCAGGGGCACCAGGGAGGCCGCCGCCAGCGACCGCACCCGCCGCCCGACCCCGGGCGGGAAGGCCAGCCGCGGGCGCCAGCGCAGCCCCAGCCGTACCGCGGGCCCCAGCACCGTCAGGAACAGGGCGAGCACCCCGGCCGTGGTGCCCAGCGACAGCACCAGCTCGGCCCCCGCCGAGAGCCCGTCCGGGTCGTCGCGGTGGGCGCCGCCCAGCGGCACGAACAGCAGGTAGGAGCAGATCACCACCACGCTCGACACCAGCGGCGCCACCGCCGGGGACAGGTACGCACGGTGGGACTGCAGCACCCCGTACAGCACCGCCGCCAGCCCGTAGAACACCACCTGCGGGGCGAACACCAGGAGCATCCGCACCGACAGCTCCGCGAGCGCCCGGGGGTCGCAGCCCGCGCCCGGGCCCAGCATCAGCGCCATCAGGTGGGGGGCGGCCAGCGCGATCAGCCCGGCCAGCGGCACCGACAGCAGCAGCACCCAGGTGAGCAGCGCCGAGGCGGTGCGCTCCACGCCCTCCCGCTCGCCCCGCTCCGCGGCGGCGGCCAGCACCGGCACCACCACCGCGGTCAGCGCCCCGCCGATGACGATCTCGAACAGTACCGCGGGCAGCTGGTTGGCGGTGATGTAGGCGGTGCCCAGGCAGGTGTCCCCCACCGTCTGGGAGAAGACCACCGTGCGCCCGAACCCGGCCACCCGGGCGCCCACGGTGACCACGGCGATGAGCAGCGCGGCCCGGCCGACCCCGTGTGTCACCCCGGCGGCGATACGGGACACCCCGGGCCCCTCACGCGCACCGCCCCCAGCGGTCCAAGGCCCGCAGCGGCGGCACCCGGTCGATGACGGCGGAGAAGCTCGTGACCTCGCTGGCCAGCGTCAGGGCGACCACCCCGCCCAGCAGCGCCAGCCGCACCCGCCGGGGGGCGCGGGCCGCGGCGGCGGCGCACAGCGCCGCGCCCAGGGCGTTGGCGCCCGCGTCGCCGAGCATGGAGCGCTCGGCCAGGTCGTCGGGGAGCAGCGCGGCGCAGGCGCCGACGGTGGGCGCCAGCAGCGGGGCCGCCGGGGAGGCCAGGCCCGGCAGCGCGGCCAGCAGCCCGACCTTGACGGCGCGGCCCGGGCGCAGGTCGAACAGGTTGACCAGGTTGGCCCCGGCGGCGATGAGCGCCCCGTCCACCAGGGTGTCCAGCGGGCCGCGCCGCAGCAGGGCGGCGGCGGCCAGCCCGGTCGCGCCGATGCCCGCCATCTTCACCGCCCCGGTGGTCACCCGGCCCCGGGCCAGGGCACCGAGGTGGCCGCGCAGGCCGCGGGACCCGGCCGAGCCGGCGAGGTCGTCGTAGGCGCCGAACCCCGCGGCCCCGGCGGCGGCCAGCGCCGTGGCCGCCCGCGCACGCGGGTCCGGGCCGGGGGTGAGCAGGCTCGCCGCGCACACCCCGTAGGCCAGCGCGGGGCCCTCCTGGAGGGTCACCCGGCGGCCGCGGAAGTTGGTGCGCCACCACGCCCCCGCCCGCGAGGGGTCCGACACCGGCGCGGGGGCGGGATCCGCCGTGTCCCGGGGGCCGGACGCGTCCGGGTCCGGGTCGGGATCCGGGGGCGGCGCGGGGGCGCCGGAACCGCGCGGGGGACCGAAGAGCAGGTCGGCCGCGCCGGTGGCGGCCCGGCCCCGTGCGCCCGCGGAGCCCGGGCCGGCGGCGCCGCACGCGGCGGGGGCGCCGGGGCCGCCGGCGGCCCCGAAGAGCAGGTCGGCCGCGACCGGGGAGGCCGCGACCGGCCGGGCCGCCCGCGGCGCCGTGGAGGGCCCGGCGGCCGGCCGGCCGCCGGGCTCGGCCCGGGGGCCGGGCACCCGTACAGGGCGCACGTCGGGGGTGGCGCGGGTGAGCAGGGTGTAGGCGGCGCGGGCGGCCACCGCCGCCACCGCGGCGCCGACCACCCCCTGCACCGCCGGGGTCGGGACCGCGCGGCGGCCGGTGCCCGCGATCCGGGAGGCGAAGCCCATCACTCGCCCTCCCGGGAGGCGCGGCGGGCCTCGTCCCCGCCCGGCGACGGGGAGGGCGAGGGCGACGGCGAGGCCGACTCCCGGGGCTCGGGCAGCGGGTCCGGCATGAACCCGCGCACCCCCTCCCCCACCCCGTAGGCACCGCCGTCGCCGCCGATGTCCTCGGCCAGCGCCAGCACCGCGACGATGTCGCCCATCGGGCGCCCCGCCATGTCCACGGTCGCGAAGACCGCCTCCTCGGCGCGGGCCCGGGCGAGCATGCCGTGCCCGCGCGAGGACGGCACGTCCCCCGCCAGCACCAACCCCTCGACGCGGCCGTGCAGGGCCGCCGTGAACGCCGCCAGCACCGTGTTCACCGCCTCGCGGTCCTCGTGTCCGGCCTGCTCGGCCGAGGCGGGGGCGAGCACCACCGCGGCGTCCACCGTCCCGGCGGGGTCGCCGTGCACCGAGACCAGGCCCCCCTCGACGAACGTGGCCAGTGTCGCGGCCGGGTCGTGCCCGTCCTTCTCGTCCTTGTCGTCCTTCTCACCGTCGCCCTCGCCGTCCCCGTCGGCGTCGGTGTCGCGTTCGGGCCCGCGGGCCAGGGCGCGGCCGATCTCGGTGCCCGCCTTCTCGTAGGTCCCCACGCCCTCCAGCCCGCCCGGGTCGGCGGACACCTGGAGGGACAGCTCGTCGACGAACGCGGTGTTGGCCGGGTCGACGAACTCGGACCGGACCTCGACCCGGCCGGCGACCGAACCCCCGGCCTCCTCGATCCGGTCGCCCAGGGCGGCCGCGGTGTCGGCGTCGGCCCCCGGCGCCTGCACCAGGACCACGTCCAGGTCGCGGAGCCGGTCGTGCAGCAGGTCCTCGGCCGCGGCGTCGGCGAGCTGGTCGCCCCCGGCGTTGACCCGGTCGGCGACGTCGCGCTCGGTGCGCAGGTCCTCGGTCTGGCCCCGCAGGTCGGCGGTCTCGTTCTGCAAGGTGTTGAGCAGGGGGTCCTGGAGCATGGTGGTGCCCAGGACGAGCCCCACCGTCAGCGCCAGGAACACCGCGATGATGGATACCAGGTGGTAGCGGAAATCGATCACGTGAACAGCCCCGTCAGCCAGTAGGTGAAGGCGTCCCAGCGCGCCGCGAGGAACGTGAGGTAGACCTGCCCGGCCGGTGAGCTGTAGGCGGCGACCACGATCGTGAGCAGGCAGGCCGCGACCAGCCCGAGCAGCGCCCACGGGGAGATCCGCGAGCGGTACAGGCGGCTCACGCCCTTGGCGTCCACGAGCTTGCCGCCCACCCGGAGCCGGGTGAGGAAGGTGCTGGCCATGCCCGAGCGGCCCTTGTCCAGGAACTCCTCCAGGGTGGCGTGCGTGCCCACCGCCACGATGAGGGAGGCCCCGGACCCGTCCGCGAGCATCATCGCCACGTCCTCGCTGGTGCCGGTCGCGGGGAAGACCACGGCCGGGTACCCCAGGTCGGTCAGGCGCCGGAGCCCGGGGGCCCGGCCGTCCCGGTAGGCGTGCACGACCAGCTCGGCGCCGCTGGCCAGCGCACGGTCCGACACCGAGTCGAAGTCGCCGACGATGATGTCGGGCCGGTACCCGGCCTCCATCACCGCGTCGGCGCCGCCGTCCACGGCGATGATCACCGGCCGGAACTCGCGGATGTAGGGCCGCAGCGCGGCGATGTCCTCCCGGTAGTGGTAGCCGCGCACGACGATCAGGACGTGGCGGCCCTCCATGGCGGTGGAGATCTCCGGGATGCCGATGCCGTCCAGCAGCAGGTCCCGCTCGTGCTGGAGGTAGGCCATGGTGTTGGCGGCGAACGCCTCCAGCTGGGTGGCCAGCCCGGCGCGGGCCTCGGCCATGGCGGCGGCGACCGTCTCGGGGGTCTGCTCGGTGCCGCGGGCCACCGGCTCCGTGCCCCGGTAGAGCACGCCGCCGTCCAGGCGCAGCCGCTCGCCGTCGTGCACCCGGGTGAACACCTCGGGGTCGACGTCGTCGACCAGTGGGATGCCCGCCCCCGTGATCAGCTCCGGGCCCTGGTTGGGGTAGCGGCCCGAGATGCTCCGGGCGACGTTGACGACCGCCGACACCCCGCACCCGACCAGCGCCTCGGCGCTGACGCGGTCCAGGTCGACGTGGTCGATGACCGCGATGTCGCCGGGGCGCAGGCGCTTGGTCAGGTTCTTGGTGCGCCGGTCCGAGCGCACGGGAGCGACCAGCCCGGTGGGAGAGTCCGCCCGGGTTCGGCGGAACCGCATGACTGTGGCGCTGAGCGCATCCGATACCTTCATCGCTGGCATACTGTCAGAACGCGCCTACGCAGAGTAATAAAAGCGTGGCGGTCGGCGTGTTCGGTCCACGGGCGCCCGAAGACGCCGCGTCCGGGCACCTACCCGACTCGGGGCGACTCACCCCTCACCGATCACGGAGGTCCCGCCGGCACCACCCTCACACCGCCGGGTACGCACGCTCCGGATCGGCGTTGACCAGCAGTTCCTCGGCGTGCGCACGGCCCAGCTCGGAGTCCTCCAGACCCGCGAGCATCCGCGACAGCTCACGCACCCGACCGTCCCGGTCCAGGCGGACCACCCCGCTCTCGGTCACCAGGCCGTCGGTGGACTTCTCCACCACCAGGTGGGCGTCGGCGAACGCCGCCACCTGCGGCAGGTGGGTGACCACGATCACCTGGGAGCGCCGCGCCAGGCGCGCCAGCCTGCGGCCGATCTCCACCGCCGCCTTGCCGCCCACACCCGCGTCGACCTCGTCGAACACGAACGTGGGAACCGGGTCGGCGCCCGCGAACACCACCTCGATCGCCAGCATCACCCGGGACAGCTCACCGCCCGAGGCGCCCTTGTGCAGCGCCAGCGGCCGGGCGCTGGGGTGGGGCGCCAGCAGCAGTTCCACGTCGTCGCGCCCGTGGGAGCCGAACTCCTCCCCCGTGGTGATCCGCACGCTCACCCGCGCGTGCGGCATCGCCAGCGCCGTCAGCTCCTCGGTGACCGCCGCGCCGAACCGCTCGGCCGCCTCGGTGCGGATCCGGGTGAGCTCGCCCGCCCAGCGGTCCATCCGCCCGTACAGCTCCTCGGCCTCGGCCCGCAGCTCCTCGATGCGCTCGTCGTCGCCCTCCAGGGAGGAGAGCCGCTTGGCCGCGTCCTGGGCCCACCCCAGGATGTCGTCGGCGGTCGGCCCGTACTTGCGCGACAGCGACGTCAGCAGCGCGCGGCGCTCCTGCACGTGCGCCAGCCGGGCCGGGTCGGCGTCCACCGACTCGGCGTAGGACGCCAGCTCCGTGGCGGCGTCGGTCAGGATGTAGGAGGCCTCGTCCAGCCGGTCGCCGATGGCCGCCAGCGCGGGGTCGTGCTCGCGCACCGCCGCCACCGCCTGGCGGGCCGCCGACAGCAGCGCCGACACGTCGACCTCCACGTCGGAGGCCGGGTCCCCGGCCAGCGCCTCGTGGGCGGTGGTCGCGGCCATGCGCAGCCCGTCGGCGTGCGCCAGCCGGGTCTCCTCCTCCAGGAGTTCGGCGTCCTCGCCCGGGACCGGTTCGGCCGCGCCGATCTCCTCGACCCCGAACCGGAGCATGTCGGCCTCCTGGGCGCGCTCGCGCGCCCGCTCCGTCAGCTCCGTCAGCTCCTCGGACACCTCGCGGTGGCGCCGGTGCGCCACCGCGTACTGCTTGAGCGCCTTGGTCAGCTCCTCGCCCGCGAACCTGTCCAGCGACCCGCGCTGGCGGTCGGTGCGCAGCAGCCGCTGCTGGTCGGACTGGCCGTGCACGGCCACGAGGTCGTCGGCCAGGTAGGCCAGCAGGCTCACCGGCGCCGACCGGCCGCCCAGCGTGGCACGGGAGCGGCCCTCGGCCGACACCGTGCGCGCCAGAATCAGCACGTCCTCGTCCAGCTCGCCGCCGGCCTCGGCCACCCGCTCGGCCACCCGGCCCCCGCCGGGCACCGACAGGCGGCCCTCGACCAGGGCCCGGTCGGCCCCGGGGCGCACCCGCTGGGGGTCGGCGCGACCGCCGAAGAGCAGCCCCAGCCCGGTGACGACCATGGTCTTACCTGCGCCGGTCTCACCGGTGACGACGGTCAGCCCCGGTGACAGTTCCAACACGGCGTCCTCGATGACCCCGAGTCCCTGGATGCGGACTTCTTCGAGCACCGAACCCTCTCCTGATCGTCGGCCCCACTTGTCTTGGCGTTCTCCCGCGCGCCCCCTGCCGGGGCGCCGCACCCGCGGACCGCGGGTGCGGGCGCGGTCAGTGGCCCTGCTCCCGGCGGCCGCGCCAGCCCGCCACGGGGAGCCCGAACTTGGCCACCAGCCGGTCGGTGAACGGGGCCCGGTGCAACCGGGCCAACCTGACCGGCGTATCGGCACGGGTGATCTCGATCCGTGCCCCGGCGGGCAATTCGACCATACGCCGTCCATCGCACCAGAGCACGCCCGGCGCCGTGTCCGGCATGATCTCCAGCGCGACCGTGGCGTGGGGCCCCACCACCAGCGGCCGGGCGAACAGCGCGTGCGCGCTCAAAGGCACCACCAGCAGGGCTTCCACGTCCGGCCACACCACCGGGCCGCCCGCGGAGAAGGCGTGCGCGGTCGACCCCGTCGGAGTGGCGCACACCACTCCGTCGGCCGCCCACCGCGACAGCGGGCGCCCGTCGATCTCCAGGACCGCCTCCACGATCCGCCGCGACTCGCCCTTCTCCAGCGTGGCGTCGTTGAGCGCCCACGTGCGCACCGTCGGGACCCCGTCGGCGCGGCCGCCGTTGAACACGGCCACGTCCAGGGTCATCCGCTCCTCGACGTCGTAGTTGTGCTCCACGACGCTGCGCACGGTCGCGCCCAGGTCCTCGCGCTCGGCCTCGGCCAGGAACCCGACGTGCCCCAGGTTGACGCCCAGCAGGGGGGCGCCCGCGGGCCGGGCCAGCTCGGCCGCCCGCAGCAGGGTGCCGTCCCCGCCCAGCACCATGACCAGCTCCACGCCCTGGGCCGCCGCGTCGGGTCCGACGACCTCGATCGGGGACAGGACGCAGCCCGCCTCGGCGAGCTCGTCCACCTCCTCCTTGAGCATGCGCACGGTCATCCCGGCGCCGCTCAGGCTCTCGTGGACCAGGCGGGCGCTGCGCACCGCCGCGGGCCGACCGGTGTGGGCCAGCAGGAGAACGCTGCGTCCGCCGGTCCTGGTCATCGTCGTCCCCTTACGTCCACCGCCCCCGCGGGGGAGGTTCGAATGCGGGCCGGGGAGCCTGTGCGCCCACCCGGCCGGGTCACGTTACCGGACTCCTGCGACAGGGTGCCACGCCCTAACGGGGCCCCTCCGCCACCGCCCGCTCCAGCCGCTCCGGGTCCAGGGCCGCGGCCCCCGAGCGCAGCCACAGGAAGTACTCGACGTTGCCCGAGGGGCCGGGCAGGGGGCTGGCCGCCACGTCGACCGTGCCCAGCCCCAGGGTGAGCGCGTGGGCGGCCACGTCGGCCACCGCCTCGGCGCGCAGGCCCGGCTCGCGCACGACACCGCCGGCGCCGACGCGGTTCTTGCCCACCTCGAACTGGGGCTTGACCATCATGGCGAAGTCCGCGTCCGGGGAGACCGCGCCCTGGAGCGGGCCCAGCACCAGCTTCAGGGAGATGAACGACAGGTCGCCCACCACCAGGTCCGGCCGGGGCTCCCCGACCATCTCGGGGGTGAGCTCGCGGACGTTGACCCGCTCCATGACCCGCACCCGGTCGTTGCTGCGCAGCGACCACGCCAGCTGGCCGTAGCCCACGTCCACGGCGGTCACGTGCGCCGCCCCGCGGCGCAGCAGGACGTCGGTGAACCCGCCGGTGGAGGCGCCCGCGTCCAGGGCGCGCCGGTCGGCGACGTCCAGGGCGAACGCGTCCAGGGCGCCGATGAGCTTGTGCGCCCCGCGGGACACGTAGGGCGGCTCGTCGGAGGGCGCCCGCACCACGATGGGCTGGTCCTGTCCGACCTGGGTGGCGGCCTTGGAGGCGACGATCCCGGCCACCTTCACGAATCCGCCCTCGATGATCTCGGCCGCGTGGCCGCGTGAGCGTGCGTGCCCGCGGCGGACCAGTTCCGCGTCGAGCCGAGTACGTTTTGCCATGGTCACCTACGATACCGGCGGTCGCTGCGCCGGGTCCTGGTCCAGGGCCCCCAGCACCGCGGACAGCTCGCGGTGCAGGGAGTCGAACACCTCCACGTGCCCGGCGGTGGGCAGGCCCGCCAGCCCGGCCAGCCGCTCCCGGGTGCCCTCCAGGGTCCGGGCGGCCAGCTCCTCGGCCTGTTCCTTGGGATCCACGGCCCCTCCCGATGTCGACGGTCCGCGACGACCCTACGCCGCCGCGGCCCTACTTCTTGGTGGCACTGCGCGCCTTTGTGGCCCTCTTGGCCGAACCCGTACGCGAGCGGGTGCCCTTGGCGGCGGGCTTGGCCGCCGTCGTCTTGGCCGGCGTGCCCCCGGCGGGAGCCTGCGCGGCGTCGGCGTCCGGCTCGGGCGCCCCGCGGCCCGGCGCCGCAGCGTCCGCCTCCGCGACGGGCGGCTTCTCCGCGACGGCGCCTACGGCGGGCGCGGCCGGGACGGCGGCGGCCGGCACCTCCTCGACCTCCACCTCCCGCACCTCCACGGCCGGGACCGCGGGCGACCACTCCCGGCCCTGCCGGGCCGCCAGCCGCCGCTCCAGCTCCACCACGCGGCGCACCAGCCGCTCGTGCTCGGAGCGCGGCACCACGTCCATGCGCTCCAGGCGGTGCTCGACCTCCGCGCGCACCAGCTCCGCCAGCGCCTCCCGGTTGGCGCGGCTGGTCTCCAGCAGCTCCCCGGCCAGCGCCTGGATGGACGGGCCCACCCGCGGCGGCGTCCCGCCGGGCTCGGGCTCCGACGCGGGCGCGGCCGGGCCGCCCGCCCGCAGCAGGACCTTGGCCGCGGCCACCGCCTCCTTGCGGGACAGCTCGGTGAGGCCACTGGCGGCATCGAGATACGTGCGCACCGCGTCGACGACCATGATTCGCGTACTCCTTGACGGACCGGAAGACAAGCAGGGGAAACGGCACCGGGTAGCGGGAGGGGTGCCGTGCGACGGGGGGTTGCGCGTTCAACGCTACCCGGGGCGCGCCGCCCCCGGCACGCGAAACCGGGAGGTGGTCCCGTTCGTCCCTTTGGCGGAACCGGCGCCGCGGCCCGCCGCGCCCGCCCCGCGTACGGCATCATGTGGCCATGAACAGCATCGACGCATGCCTCGAAGGCATCGCGAAGGTCAACGAGCGCATCCTCGCCGAACCCGAGTCCGGGCGGCGCAGGGTCATCCGCGAACGCTCCGTCAGCGTGCTCGTGCCCGACCTGGCGACCGCCTTCGACATGCGCCTGACCGTCGACGGGCTCACCGGCGTCACCCCCCGGCCCGAGAACGACCCGGCCCCCGAACCCCAGGTACGCGTCACCGTGAACAGCACCGACCTCGTCGACATCGCCGAGGGCCGCCTCGATCCGGCCCGGGCGCTCCTCACCCGGCGCGTCAAGGTGAAAGCGAGCGCGGGGGACCTCCTGCGCCTGCGCCGGCTCCTGTGACCGGACGGTACCTTGCTGGGATGCCACGCCAACCTCTGGAGCTGGAACCCTTCCGCGGCCTGCGCTACACGCACGGAGACCTCGACCGGTTCATCGACGGGGGATTCGACCTCGCCCGTCTCCTGGCCCCGCCCTACGACGTCCCCGACGCCGAGGAGGCACGGGCGCTACAGCGGTCCGACCCCTACAACGCCGCCCGCGTCACCCTCCCCTTCGAACTCGGCCGCGCCGACGCCGACGGCACCGGCGGGGGGATCCCCCGCCGCTACCGCACCGCCGCCGCGCTGCTGCACGACTGGATCGACACCGGCGCCCTGGCCCCCGACCCCCGGCCCGCCCTGTACGTGTACGAACAGGTCACCGGGGACGGCCGCCGCCAGCGCGGCCTGATCGGCGCCCTGCGCCTGCCCGAGGACGGCCGCGAGCCCGCCGTCCTGCCGCACGAGGACGTCGCCGACGCCCCCGTCCACGACCGGTTCACCCTCATGGGGGCGGCCCGGGCCAACCTCGAACCCATCTTCCTGCTCTACCGCGGCGCGGGCGGGGCCGCCTCCGCCACCGCCGAGTCCGCCGCCGACCCGCCCCTGGTGGAGGCCCGCACCCGCGACGGCG
Source organism: Nocardiopsis flavescens (assembly GCF_900141985.1). Taxonomy (GTDB): domain Bacteria; phylum Actinomycetota; class Actinomycetes; order Streptosporangiales; family Streptosporangiaceae; genus Nocardiopsis; species Nocardiopsis flavescens. Next base: position 152,860 of record NZ_FQZK01000014.1, read on the forward strand.
CCGAGCACCGCCTGTGGGCGGTGACCGACCCCGCGGTCCACGCGCGGGTCGCCGCCGACCTGGCCGGCCGCTCCGCCCTCATCGCCGACGGCCACCACCGCTACGCCGCCTACCGCCGCCTGCACGCCGCCCGCGACGCCCCCGGCTGGGCGTACGGTCTGGCGCTGCTCGTGGACAGCGACACCCACCCGCCCCGGCTGGGCGCCATCCACCGCGTACTGCCGGGCCTGCGCGCCGAGGACGCCGTCGCCGCCGCCCGCTCCGTCGCCGCGGTCGAGGCCCTGGACCGGGTGTCCGCACCCGACCTGGCCGCCGTGGAGGGGCCCGCCCTCCTGCTCGCCTCCCCCGACGGGGGCGCCCACCTGGTGCACGACTTCGACGAGGACGCCCTGGCCCGGGCCATGCCCGGCCGCTCCCCCCGGTGGCGGCACCTGCCCACCGCCGCGCTGCACGAACTGCTGCTGCCGCTGTACGGATTCCCCGAGGAGGCGGTGCGCATGGTCCACGACGACCCCGCCGAGGCGGTCGCCGCCGCCCACCACGAGAAGGGCACCGCGGTCATCGTGCCCGCCCTGGACGTCCACCTGGTCTACGCGATCGCCGCGCAGGGCGAACTCACCCCGCGCAAGTCGACCTCGTTCGGCCCCAAACCGCGCACCGGGCTGGTCATGCGCCTGCTGGACCCGCTCCCGCCGGGCTGACCCCCGTCTGCGGGCCCCGGCCGCGGGGTGCGGCCAGGGCCCGCAGGCGCACCGCCCAGACCACCGCGAGCGCCGCGGCGGCGACGACGAGCAGGACCACCACCGAGGGCACCGTGTACAGGGCCTGCACCCAGGTGGCGTCGCGGCCGCCCGCCGCCAGGCTGATCCACCGGTGCGGGAACAGCGCCGCGGCCACCACCGCGGCGGCGCCCGCGGCCCCGGCCGCCCGCCGCCACCTGCGGCCGTCCCCCGCCCACGCGCCGGCCCGGCGCACCCCGCGCACCGCACCGGCGACCACCGCCGCCGCCCCGGCCAGGCAGGCCAGGTCCAGCGCCAGCAGCCACGGCGCCGAAGACCCGACCGGCCCCCGCCCCTGCGCCAGGGCCACCAGGTCCCACAGCAGCGCGGAGGCGTCGCCCGCGCCCACGCCCGTGCCGGCCATCACCGCGATCCCCACCCCGCCGGGCAGCACCGCGTGGTGCGCGGTGTAGGTGAACTGGATGCCGCCGTGCACCAGCAGCGGCGCCTCCCCCTCGCCCTCCCGGACCGTCCAGCCCAAAGCCTGGTCGGCGGCGGGACCGTCACCGCCGAGCGGGGTGTGCGTGGCGGCGAGCACGTCCGCGGGCAGCCCGGGGGCGCCGTCCGCGGCACGGCCGCCGGTGCCCTGGGCGACGAGCCACCGCGCCATGTCGTGTGCCGTGGAGACCATGCCGCCGCTGCCGTTGAAGTACCCCGGCGGCTCCGGCAGGGCCGGGGCCGCCCCCAGCACGGGGACGTGGCCGCGGGCGACCCCGGCGGCGAACACGTCCGCCGCGGTGTCCACCGTGACCGTGTCGTGCATGCCCAGCGGGTCCAGCACCCGCGCGCGCAGCACCCGGTCGAACGGCTCCCCCTCCAGCACCTCCACCATCCGGGCCGCGACCTGGTAGTTCGGGTTGTGGTAGTGCGAGGCCTCCCCCGGGTCGGCGACCATACGGGCGTCCGCCAGCCGGGCCACCGCCCCCTCCAGGTCGGCCGGGACCGGACCGCTCTTCTCCCGGAACCCCCGGTCGGACATGCCGGAGGTGTGCGTGAGCAGCTGCCGCACCGTGATCCGCGCACCGCGCGGGTCGTCCACGGCGAACTCCGGCAGGTGCTCGACCACCGGGTCGTCCAGGTCCAGCCTCCCCTCCCTCGCCAGGGACACCACCGCCAGCGCGGTGAACGCCTTGCTCACCGACGCCAGGCCCATGGGGGTGTCGGCCGTCATCGGCTCCCCGCGCGCGTCGGTCCCGTACCCGGCCGCCCGCACCACCCCGCTCCCCCGCGTCACGGCGACCGCCGCCCCGGGCAGCGGCGCTCCCTCCAGGTGGGAGCGCACCCGTGCGTCCACCGCCGCGGCCGTGAGACCATCCACGGACGGGTCCGCGCCCGCCGCGGCGGGCCCCGCCCAGGACAGGAGCGGCAGCACCGCCGCCAGGACCGCCGCCGCGGCCCGCGCCCTCGTCTTCGTCACCATGGCCCCATGCTCCCGGCCGACCGCCCCGCGGCCCACCGTGCCGACCGCACGGTCGTACTGCGGTCCACCGCACCCCGGACGAGGAGACCAGCCCCATGACCACCGCACCGGACCCCGCGCAGGACGCGCCGCGCACCCGGCGCTCCCTGGCCGCGGACCTGGCCGCCCTGGGGCTGCGCCGGGGCGACACCGTCCTGGTCCACTCCTCCCTCTCCGCCCTGGGCTGGGTGTGCGGCGGCGCGCAGGCCGCCGTCCAGGCCCTACAGGACGCCCTGGGCCCCTCCGGCACGCTGGTGGTGCCCGCCCAGACCATGGACAACAGCGAGCCCTCCGCCTGGCGCGACCCGCCCGTCCCCGCGGCCTGGTGGCCGACCATCCGCGACCACACCCCGGGGTTCGACCCGCTCACCACCCCCGGCGCCCGCATGGGCCGCATCGCCGAAGCCGTGCGCACCCTCCCGGGGGCGGTGCGCAGCCCGCACCCGCAGACCTCCTTCGCCGCCGCGGGCCCGCGGGCCCGCGCCCTCATGGAGCCCCACCCCCTCACCTGCCGCCTGGGCGAGGACTCACCGCTGGGACGCCTGGCGGACGCCCGCGTCCTCCTCCTGGGCACCGGCTACGACACCTGCACCGCCTTCCACCTCGCCGAGTACCGGGTCCCCGACCCCCGCACCGAACCGGTCGGCTGCGCGGTCTCCGCCCCGGGCGGCGCACGCGCCTGGGCGACCTTCACGGACACCGCCCTGGACTCCGGTGACTTCGCCGCCCTGGGCGAGGCCTTCGAGGCCACGGGAGCCGTCACCACCGGCACGGTCGGCTCGGCCGCGGCCCGGCTGTTCACGGTCGGCGGGGCCGTGGACTTCGCCACCGCGTGGTTGACCGCCCACCGTTCCTGAACCGCCCGTCCCGGAACCACCCCCGGCCCGCTCGGCCCGCCCGGTTCCGAGACCGCCCACCGCCCCCGGCCCGTTCGGCCCCGCACCACCGCACCCCGGCCCACCCGGCCCCGCACCGTCCGGGCCCGACCCCGGGCCGGGGGCGCGCACGGTGCTGCGACGCACCGCACACCCGGCGGGCGGGCCCGCGCCCGCGCCTCCCGGGGGCGGGTCATACCCTGGGTGACGTCCACCGCAGCCGTACGGAACGGGTCCGCCATGTCCCTGCTCGCCGCCGAGCGCCCCCTGAGCACGATCCACGACGCGATGCTCCTGGACCTGGACGGGGTCGTCTACATCGGCCCGAACGCGGTGCCCGCCGCACCGGAGGCCGTCGACAAGGCGCGGGCCGCGGGAGCCCGGGTGGCGTTCGTGACCAACAACGCGGGCCGCACCCCGGCCCGCATCGCCGAACACCTCACCCAGCTGGGCGTCAACGCCACCCCGCAGGACGTGGTGACCTCCGCCGAGGCCGCCGCCCGCCTGGTCTCGGAGCGCCACCCGCAGGGCTCGCAGGTCCTGGTGGTCGGGGACACCGGGCTGCGCCAGGCGGTGCGCCGCATGGGCCTGGTCCCGGTCACCGTCGCCGGCGACTCCGTGGTCGCCGTGGTGCAGGGCTACTCCCGCTCGATGAGCCGCGACCTCCTCGACCAGGGCAGCCTGGCCGTGTCCCGCGGTGCCCTGTACGTGGCCAGCAACGACGACGCGACCGCCCCCACCGAGTGGGGCGTCACCCCCGCCAACGGGTCCTTCGTGCGGGTGATCTCGCACGCCACCGGCGTCGAGCCGATCATCGCGGGCAAGCCCATGCGGCCCCTGCACGAGGAGGGCATGCGGCGCACGGGAGCGCGCGACCCGCTCATCGTCGGCGACCGGCTGGACACCGACATCGAGGGGGCGATCGTGCACGGCGCCGCGGGCCTGCTCGTGCTGTCGGGGGTGGCCACCCCGCAGGACGTGCTCGCCGCACCCGAGCACCGGCGCCCCAACTACCTGTCGTGGGACGTGTCGGGCATGAACGACACCCACCCGGGCGTGGACCGGATCGACGGCGGTACCCGCTGCGGCGGCTGGACGGTGACCCGCACCGCCGACGGCCCGATCGCGGAGGGGTCCGGCGACCGCCTCGACGGCCTGCGCGCCCTGTGCACCGCCGTGTGGGAGGACCCCGAGACGGACCCTGCCGGCCCGGCCGCACGCGCCGCCCTGGCCGCGCTGGGCTGGTGACCCCGGCCGCGGCATCGCCCAGCCGGGCCTGAACGCCCGCCCGTACGGCGACCGCCGTCCCGGGTCCGGGGCGGCGGTCGGCACTTTCGCCGCACCGGGGGCACACGGACGCGGACCCGCCTGCGCCGGAACACCGCACGATGCCGCCCGCACCGGTCCCGGAACAGGCCTCTCCAGCCGCCTCCCGGACCGCAAGGCACCCCGCAACGGCCACTCCCGAACCGGAACACCCCCGGGCCCCGCCCGCACCCGCCCGGAAACGGCGGTCGCCACCTCCCCGGAGCCGAGGGCAGGCGGCGGCGGACACCCCCGCCCGGGAACAGGACCCACCCGCGCCCCGGCCCTACCGAGGACACCGAACACCGCGCGCGCCGCGCCGGCCGCGCCCCGCCGCACCCGCCACAGCGCCGCCCGCACCGGGTCGGGGAGGGCCCTCACCGCCCGCTCCCCCGGCCGGCCCCGGGGCCCGCGGCGGGCACCGCGCCCGCGTCCCGGTCCTCGGCGGGAGGCGGCCCGGACGCCGGGCGGGCCCGGCGCACCAGCGCCGCCGTGCACGCCTCCACCTCGTACATGCTGCGCACGTCGCCCCGCCCGTGCCACACCCGTCGGCGCAGCGCCCCCGTCACCTGCACGACGTCGCCCAGCCGCCACTGCCCCACCTGCGGATGCAGCCCGGTGTCGAAGCCGACGCAGTACACGGCGTCGGAGCGCCGTGCCGCCCCCTCCCTGGGCGGCCGGCCCACGCACATCCGCCAGGCGGCCAGCCGACCGCCGGACGCCGTCTCCCGGAACACCGGCTCGGCGGTGACCCGCCCCACCAGCAGCACCTCGTTGCGGTGCCCCTCCTCGCCCCCGCCCCCGGGCGGCCTCCCCCGCGGCGCCTCCCCGGAGGCACCCGCGCCCCCCGTGTCCGCCGCCGCGCCCCGCACACCGTTCTCCCCCATGCGTCGTCCCTTCCGAAGACTCCGTGGACCGGCCCGCACCCACGGGCGGCACGACGGCCGGTCGCGCGTGCCCCCGATTTCAGGATCACCGCCTCCGGCCGGCGGCGGAAGGGCCGGCCCGAACCTGTGGATAACCGCCCCGGTCCGGCCCCGGGCCCCGCGGGTGTCCTAGAGTCGGATTCGGATGCGGTTCCTCCCGGAACCCGCGACGACCACAGGGAACAGGGGTGACCGCCGTGCACGACGACGTGGACGTGAGCCGCCCGCCCGAGGGGATCACCCCCCTGGGCGACGACATCTTCGCCATCGACACGATGCTCGCCGGCTACCCCGGTATCGTGTCCAGCTACCTCATCCGCACCGAGCGCCCCTGCATCATCGAGGTCGGCACCGCCGGCTCGGCACGGGTCCTGCACGACGCCGTCCTCGCCCTGGGCCTGTCCCCGGCCGACCTGGCCACCATCGTCGTCACCCACATCCACCTCGACCACGCGGGCGGCACCGGCGACATGGCCGCCCTCTTCCCCAACGCCGAGATCGTCGTGCACGAGCGCGGCGCCCGCCACCTCGCCGACCCCGGCCGCCTCATGCGCAGCGCCGCCATGGTCTGGGGCGACCGCCTCGACACCCTCTTCGGACGGATGCACCCCACCGAGGCGCGGCGCATCCGCTCCGTCGGCCGGACCGGCGAGATCGACCTGGGCGGCGGCCGCACGCTCTCCACCCACTACGCCCCCGGGCACGCCAAGCACCACATGGGCCTGGTCGACTCCCTCACCGGCGACCTGTACGTGGGCGACGCCCTGGGCGTCTACAACCAGCTCACCGGGGACATCCGCCCGGCCACCCCGCCGCCGGACTTCGACCTCCCCGCGTGCCTGGACACCCTGCGGCTGTTCTCCGACATCGGCGCCCAACGCCTGATGTTCTCCCACTTCGGGGCGGTCGGGGACGTCGCCGAGACCATCGACCGCGCCGAGGCCGAGCTGCACCTGTGGGTGGACACGGTCCGCGCCTCACACGGCTCCACCGGCGACCTCGACCACGCCATCGCCATGGTCCGTGACAAGGTCGTCAGCCGCTACCGGCCGCTGCCCCCGGACGCCTCACCCGAGGCCGCCGCCGTCCTGGACACCCTCAGCGGGGCCGAGGCCAACGTGTCGGGCATCGTGCACTGGCTCGACCGGCTCGAACAGGAGCGCGCCGAGGCCGCCCGGCAGGAGGACGAGAACCGGGCGTGAGGGCACCGCCGCCCTCCCGCGCTCCCCGCGCACGGGAACGCCGGGGGGTGGCGGTGCGCACCACCCCCCGGCGCCGGGAGGGACGGACCCCCTCGCCCGGGCACGGGGCCGCGGACTACCGGCAGGAGACGTCCTGTTCCGGGAACTCCCCGTCCACCAGGTAGCGCGTGGTCACGTCCCACGCGCACTCGTTGTCTCCGTAGACATAGACGCCGTGGCCGTTGGCGTCGACGCTCACCAGCCGCGAGCGCTCCCCGAACCTCTCGTCCAGGGCCACCCCGCCGCTGTAGGGGGTGCCGGCGTCGCGGAGGTTCTGCAGGATCAGCACGTTCTCCGGGCCGCGGCCGGTGATCTCCACCGGCGGCTCCGACGGCTCGTGGTGCCAGAAGGCGCAGGGCATGACGTTCGCCGTCGCCGCACCCAGGAGCGGGTACCGCTCGCGGTCCTCGGCGACCGCGCTCCGGTAGTCGGCCACATCCGCGGGCCAGTCGCTGTCCGCACAGGTCACGGCCAGGAACGACGACCAGGCGTTGTCGGCGGGCGCCGGCTCCCCGGCGCCCGAGGCGGGCACGGGCCCCCCGGCCGCCTCCTCCTGCGGGAGCCGCGGGGCCTGCCCGGGGGCGGGGTCGTGCACGGACTGCCACATCTGCGCGGCGGTCGTGTAGTTGGCCTCCCCGTACAGCCCGATGAACGTGTAGAAGCGGAAGTGGCGTCCGTCGAAGCCCTCCATCGGCTCCGCGTCGAGCCTCTCCGCGATCTCGAAGTACGTCTCCCGCACCTCCCCGGGGGTGGCCCCCAGCCCGTAGGTGTCGTGGCGCTGCGCCGCCCACGCGGCGAAGTCGGGGAACGCCTCCTCCGCGCCCCGGCCGAAGGCGCGCACGCCCTCGGAGCCCAGGTAGGTGTCCCCGACGTTGCTGTCCAGCACGATCCGGTCCGAGCGCCCGGGGAACAGGGAGGTGTAGGCGGCGCCCAGCGCCGACCCGTAGGACACCCCGAAGTAGCTGATCTCCTCCTCGCCCAGCGCGGCCCGGACGCGGTCCATGTCACGGGCCGTGTTCGCCGTCGACAGGTGCGGAAGCAGCCCGGCCCCGTCGTTCCCGGCGCACTGGGCGGCGACCGCCTCGGCGATCCCGGCCTGCGCGACGACCGCGTCGTCGTCGACGGCGTACGGGGGAACGTTGCCGATGTAGTCCTGGTCCGTCGTGAAACCACAGCTCACCGGCGAGGAGCGGCCGACTCCACGGGGGTCCATGCCGATGAGGTCGTAGCTGTTCAGGACGCTCCCGGGAATCCCCAGGGACACCAGGTCGGCGGGCATCCCCAGCCCGCTGCTCCCCGGGCCGCCGGGATTGAGCAGCAGGACGCCGCGCCGCTCGCCGGGCGCCGCCGAGGACAGGCGCGACACCATGATCTCGATCTCCGCGCCGTCCGGGTCGCCGTAGTCCAGCGGCACCGCGAGGGTGGAGCACTCCAGGGCGGTCGACCCGGTGGCAACGTCCTCGGGACACGGACCCCACTCCAAGCCCGGCCCCGGTTCCGCGCCCCGGTCGTCCGCGGTGACCGGTGCCGCCGCGACCAGCGACCCCGCCAGGGCGGCGCCCGCCAGCAACGGCAGGCTCCGGCCCGCCCGCCATCCTCGTCCCATGTCCGACCTCCTGAGTACCCGGTTGTGCTCCGGCCCGGCGCCCGCCCCTCGGGGGCGTCCGCATCCGCCGGCGACGACACGCCCCAGACTGCCGTCACCCCGCGGACGCGGACAGTGACGGCACGTCATGGACCGGGACCGGGAAAAGTCACGGGACAACGGTGACACCGCCTCACTGCCCAAGGTGAACGCCCTGTTCGGCGCCCCGGAAAAGCACGGGCACGGGCGGAACGCCGGCCCCCGGGGGCGCCGGGAAAACCCGGTGCGAACGTGATCGGGGCCACCTAAGCTCACCGCATGACGTTCGAGATCCGGCCGCTGGAAACGGCGGACGTCCCCACGGTCCTGCCGTTCCTGCGCGCCCACCACCCCTACCGGGTCCTCACCGGGGAGGCCGTGCGGTGGCGGATGGAGCACCCCACCCCGCACGCCACGGACGTCCCGCTCGTGGCCGTGGACGCGGACGGCCGGATCGGGGGCTTCGTCCGCTCACTGCTCACCCGGCCCCGGGGCCGGGACCCGCACGGCCTGACCTTCCTCACCACCGTCGCGGAGCACCACCGCGGCGGCGGCCTGGCCTCCCTCCTGCTGACCGCCTCCGAGAAGGCCCTGGTGGAACGGGGAGCCCGCACGCTGCGGACCGAGGCCGCCGACGAGGCCGTCCAGGCGGGCGGCCCCGCCCTGCGCGAACTCGCCCTCGCGCACGGCTACGAGGCCGAGGACACCCACCACATCCTGGGCCTGGACCTGTCCCTGCTGCCGCCGGCGCCGGAACCGCCCGCGGGCGTCGAACTGCGCCCGTTCTCCGACTACGCCGACGACCCCGGGACGGTCTACGAACTCGACCGGAGCGCCAGCGCCGACGAACCGGGCGCCGCGCCGGGGGTGGGCTTCATGTCGCTGGAGGACTGGATCGCCGGGCCCTGGGAACACCCGCTCTCCGACCCGGACCTGAGCCTGGTCTTCCTGCACGAGGGCACCCCGGCGGGCATCACCTGCTACGCCTCCGACAGGCGGACGCGCATGGAGTCGTCGATGACGGGAACCCTGCGCGAGTTCCGGGGGCGCGGGCTGGCGGGGTACGCCAAGCACACCGCGCTGCTGCGTGCGCGCGAACGGGGGTTCACCCACGCCACCACCGGCAACCACGAGAACAACGCACCGATGCTGGCCATCAACACCAGGCTGGGCTACTCGCTGCTGGGCCGGGAGACCGGCTACGTCAAGCCCGTCGGCTGACCGCCCGCCTCAGGGGCGGGCGCCGGGCAGGCCCAGGGCCCGCAGCAGGTGGGCGTAGAGGCCGTCGGGCCACGACAGGCACTCCTCGGGCGGCAGGACGTCGAACTCGCGGACCTCGACCGTCTCGAACTCGCCGCTGAGGGGCACCGACCCCAGGACGGGGGCGTGGGTGACGACGGTGACGTGGCCGTCGGCGAGGACGTAGTGGCCGACCGCCCGCACCTCGCCCAGCGTCGCCCCGGCCTCCTCCGCCGCCTCGCGCCGCGCGGTGTCGGCCACGCCCTCCCCGGCCTCGGCGTGCCCGCCGGGGAACTCCCAGGCGCGCCGCCGGTGCCGCACCATCAGTGCCCGGCCGCCCCGGCGGGTCAGGCACACCACGGAGTCGTACGCCGGGGGCAGGACCCCCAGACGCACGACGGCACCGCCGAGCGGTTCACTCCCGCCCGGCGGTGCCGTCGCATCCCGACTCAGCCGCGCTCCCCGCCGTCCGCGTCGCGCTTGACGGCGTCGTCGCGAACCTCGTCGGCGTCGTCGCCGTCGTCGGCCCGGTCACCGTCGTCACTCCGGACCGCGGTGTCCCCGGCCCGGTCGCCGTCCTCGTCCCCGGTCCCGTCGTCGAAGCCGTCCTCGACACCGGGGCCGTCCCCCTCGTCGGGACCGACCTCGTCCTCGCGGGCCCGCACGTCACGGGCGGGAGCGGCGGGAGCGGCCTCCGGCTCGTCCTCCGGCTCCGAGAAGTCCTGCTCCTCGGCGTCGGTCCAGACGATGCCGTCCTCCAGGTCCACGTCGACCAGCTCGACACCCTCCAGGACGGCCAGGCGCTCGTCGGCGTCGGTCACACCGTCGGTGTCCACGGCGGACGCGCGCGAGAAGTACTCGCGGGCGTCCTCCACCCGGCCCAGCTCCTCCAGGACGTCGGCGTAGGCGTAGAAGAGGCGCGCGATCCACGGACGGGCCCGGCGCTCCTTGAGCTCCGGCACCTGGAGCTCGGCCAGAGCCGCCTTGGTGTCGCCCATGTCCCGCCGGGCGCCGGCCGCCACGATGCGCAGCTCGATGCGCTCGGCGGCGTCCAGCTGCTCGGCGGCGGGGTCCCCGGTGATCTCCAGGGCCCGTTCCGGGCGGCCCAGGCCGCGCTCGCAGTCGGCCATGATCGCCAGGAAGTTGTCCCGGCCGCTCATCCGCCGCGCCGCGCGCAGGTCGGAGAGGGCCTCCTGCCACTTGCCGACCGTGTAAGCGGCCACACCGGAGGCCTCACGGACGCCGGGCACCCGGGAGGCCTTGCGCCGGGCGTAGGCGGCGTGGGTGTAGGCCCGCTCGGGGTCCTCGTCCACGAGGAGGCCGGCGGCCACGATGTGCTTGCCGACCAGCTCCGCCAGGGACTTGGGCAGCGAGCTGAGGTCGCGCCTGGTGTCCGAGTCGAGCTGGTCGTAGGTCGCCTCCTCGGGAAGCGGCGGTGCGATGTCCGCGGGGTCCCGGTCCTCACGGGGACCGCCCCGGTCGTCGCGGCCCCGGTACCCGCCCCGGTCGTTGCGGTATCCGCCACCGCGCCGGTCGTCCCGCCGGTCACCACGGTAACCGCCGCGGTCGTCCCGACCCCGGGGACCACCGCGATCGTCACGCCGGTCCCGGTCGCCACCACGGTAGCCACCGCGGTCATCGCGGCCCTGGTAACCACCCTCACGGCGGTAACCGCCCCGGTCACGGTCACCACCACGGAACCCGCCCTCACGACGGTCACCACCGCGGTAACCGCCGTGGTCGTCCCGACCCCGGGGACCGCCGCGATCGTCACGCCGGTCCCGGTCACCACCACGGTCGTCACGCCGCTGGTAGCCGCCCTCACGGCGGTCGCCACCGCGAGAACCGCCCCGGTCGTCACGCCGGTCCCGGTCACCACCACGGAACCCGCCCTCACGACGGTCGCCGCCCCGGTCGTCCCGCCGCTGGTAGCCGCCGCGATCGTCGCGGCCCTGGTAACCGCCGCGGTCGTCGCGCCGGTCCCGGTCGCCACCACGGTAACCGCCACGGTCATCGCGGCCCTGGTAGCCGCCCTCACGACGGTCGCCACCGCGGAACCCGCCCCGGTCGTCACGCCGGTCCCGGTCACCACCACGGTAACCGCCACGGTCATCACGGCCCTGGTAGCCGCCACGGTCATTCCTACCGTCGCGGTCGCCGCGGTAGCCGCCTTCACGGCGGTCGCCGCCGCGGAACCCGCCACTGCGGTCGTCGCGCCGGTCATCGCGGCCCCGGTAACCACCGCGGTCATCCCCGCCGCGGTCGTCCCGGCGGTCCCGGTCACCGCCACGGTAACCGCCACGGTCATCACGGCCCCGGTAACCACCACGGTCCCGGTCGCCGCCGCGGAACCCGCCGCTGCGGTCGTCGCGGTCGCCCCGGTATCCGGAACGGGAGCGGGAGTCGTCACCACGTCCCCGACCGTAAGACGCGCCTGAGCGGTCACCGCTGTGCTCGTTCGCTCCGGAGTCCTGGCGGTCTCCCGATCGGCTGTCCTCAGTCATCCAACCCGTCCGTCAACAGTCAAAAGCGCTGCCACTGAGCAGTAGCAGCGCATCAAGTACTCGTGCCGTCCAGCTTACGTCATCGAGTAGATGGGCACCGCCAAAGTCCAAGTGCTCAAAGTCCCAGCCCAGCGCGGAACAGCGGCCTCCACAGCCGCCGTTGGAGGCCGGCACCGGCCCCTGCCCAGCGGGCCTGGAGCACGTGGTCCCCGACCCGGCCGAAGCGCCTGGTCCCAGTCACTGAGGTGACCGGGGGCCTGCGCCATGGTGGTTTTTCACCCGACCGGTGCGCCCGGCCCCCGCCGGTCGGCGGACCGGGGCCTTCGCCATGGCCGGAGGGTGTCGCTCCCAGCTCAGGTGACGGGGGTGAGAGCTCGACCGGAGTTCTCCGAAAGCTCAGCCATGTGGAAAGGGCGGCCAGCGGAGCGTGGACCTGGCCCCGGCGCAGTCGGTGGGCGGCAGAGCGCTGGGCCGGTGCGTTCGATGCACGTCCGGAGCGGTGGGGGTGTCATCCGGGGCTGGGTCGAGCGAGGCGATCCCAGCCCGACCGCTTGGGGTGGGAGGAATGCCCCCTGCAAAGGGTGGGGGGCGCGAGGAGCGGCCCGTACGTAGAGCACACCCATGCCCTCCCAACGCCGTAGGGGGTGAAGCGTGCACGGTCTCTGGGCCCCGGGCACAGCCCGTGAGCATGGAGCGGCACCCCGACTCCAGGGGGTTGACGAGGGCGTACCCGGCTCCGCAGACCCATGGGGGTGAGGGGCCGCGGGTACCCTCCCCGCCCAGCCGGTGGGGGTTGTCCACCCGCCTGGAGCCCCCGGCCACGGCCGGAGGGCATCGCTCCCACGCAAGGTCGCGCGGGGTGGAGGCCGCGGGTACTCGCCCGGCCCGCCGCAGGGGGTTTCGGGGCACGCTCCCGGAACCTCCGCCCGAGGGGGTGAGACGAACTCCGAGGTCTCCAGAACGGTCACCCGTTGGGAAGGGCGGTCTGTGGTCGCGCCCGGCCAGGACCTTTGGTTTCCAGGACGGTCACCGCTTGGGAAGGTACAGACCGGCGGAGCCGGATCCGCCCCCACGATGCAACTGGCGGCAGACCACCGGGCAGGAGCGTTGGATGCACGTCCCGGGTGGTGGGGGTGTGCTGTCCGGGGGCGAGGCCTGCCCCGCCCCACCACGTGGAAACGGAGGAAGGGTCCGACCGGAAGCGCGCGGTCGCTCCCGACCTCGCTTGGAACACCAGCCCCAGACGCAGTAACCCGCACCCAAGCGCCCTCCCGCACCACGACACACCGAGGCCGCGAGCAAGCAGGTGCGCGCGGCCTTCACCCCCGCGCGGTCGAGCGAGCAGGTACGCGCGGCTTCCACCCCCTGCGACCAGGCAGTGCGGCACCCTCCGGCTGGGGTTGGGGGCTCCGGGCGGGTGGACAACCCCCAGGGGCGCGGCGGAGCAGGTGCGCGCGGCCTTCACCCCCGTGTGTCTGCGGAGGGAGGTACGCCTTCCCCACACCCCCCGGGGTCGGGGTGCCGATCAACGCTCACCGGCTGTGCCTTGGGCCCCAAGACAGCGCACGTTTCACCCCCTATGGCATTGGGAGGGCATGGGTGTGCTCTACGTACGGGCCGCTCCTCGCGCGCCTGGTCCTTTTCAGGGGGCATTCCTCCCGCCGCTGGGTCTGGGCTGGGATCGCCTCGCTCGACCCAGCCCCGGAAGACACCCCCGCCACCGGCGACGTGCGCCCAACGCTTCCCACTGAAAATCTGCCGCCCACCGACTGCGCCGGGGCCAGGTCCACGCTCCGCTGGCCGCCCACCCCAAGCGGCTGAGCTTTTGGAAAACTCCGGTCGAGCTCTCACCCCCACAACCTGAGCGAGGAGCGACACCCTCCCGCTCTGGCCGGGGTCGCGGTCCGCCGACCGGCAGTGGCCGGGCGCCCTGGTTCGGGTGGCCGGGCACTCCGGTTCGGAGAACAACCACTACGGCACAGGCCCCGGTCCAATCCCGGGCAGTGGCCGGGCGCCCCGAGCGGATGGACAAACCCCTAAAAGCAGGACGGAGCAGATACCCGCAGCTCTCACCCCCCACAACTTCAGCAGGGAGCGACACCCTCCCGCCGTGGCCGAGACCCCCGGTGGGTGGGCAGCCCCTGGAGCAGAGCGGGAAAGGTGCCTGCGGCCTTCACCCCACGCCATCACTCATGACCGCGTCGACCGCCATGTACAACGTCTCGTTCTCACTCCGAAGGATCCCCTCCTCTGCGGGAAGCGCTCTCTCCAGCGCAAGCCCGTTGAGAATCGTGAGCAGGAAGTTCACCCGCCGAGAGGTGTCCCCTGCGGGGATCGCCCCCTCGTTGGTGAGCACCGTCAGCCAGTACTCCACACGCCGCCGGCCCTCTTGCTCAAGCGCGAAGTACGCCTGCCGCACCTGTTCGGTCGGTTCGGAAAGGATGAACTGCTCGTAGAGGACCCGCGACGCCTCCCGCGCACGGGTTCCCACGCCGGCGGGAGCAAGGACCTGGCGCAAGCAGTCGACGAGGCGGTCCCGGGCGGAAACGGTCCGGTCGTTGATCCGGCCCTCGGAGACGACGACGTCGTACAGGCGGGTCAGCACCTCGTCCTGGAGTTCGCGCTGGGTCGGGAAGTGGTACCTGAGGGACCCGGTGCTCACCCCAGCCCTCGCGGCGACCCCGCGCACGCTGAGCTTGGCGCCGGGGTTCTCCCCGATCATCTTCATCGCCGCCAGCAGAACCCTGTCGCGGCTGCCGAGCCGCTCGTACTCGTCCGTCATCTCGTGGACCTCCGCTTCATCAGACCACCTTACTAGCACACTGTGATAGTTTGCCGTTCAGGGATGTATCACAGTGTGCTAGTCCGGTCAGGGGAACCCGTTGGACCGGTGCAGGGGACGGAACCGAACGGGACGGCACCCGCCCCGGAGACCGACACAGAGGCCGGCACAGAGAGCGGGGAATCGTGTTCAAGGCATGGCGGCGCGAACGGGCGATCCGACGGGTCCAACAGGGCGACGGGCGCCCCCTCAAGCCGCTCCGCTGGTGGCAGGTGCCGTTCGGGCGTTCACTGTTCCACCTCTACCCCTCCCCCGACGGGCTGCGCCCGGGAACCTACACCGTCGACATCAAGCACTGGGGCGACAAGGACGGGGAGATCTCCGCGGATCTCTACCTCGACGGCCGCCACCACGCCCGTTCCAAGACCCCCGCCGCCTTCCCCGTGGAAGGCGGCCTCATCGAGGTCGCGATGAGCGGCTTCGGACTCAAGCGCTGCCACTACGTCACCGCCGAGGGCGAGGAGCACCAGCTCGTTCCGGACCCGAAGTCCAGTGCGGGCAGACGGGCCCGCCTCGAACACGACCACCCGGCACTGAGCCGCACGATCGGCACCGTGTCGGTGCTCATGCTCGTCATCGGGGTGGGCCTGAACCTCGTGCAGATCGCCGAACCGCTGTCGCAGATACCGCCGATCGCGGAGAACCTGGGGACCTTCACCTCGCCCGTCCGGTTGCCCTTCTGGCTCAACTTCACGCTCGCCGTGGGGGCTGCGCTGGCCAGTACAGAGCGGGCGCTGAGGCTGCGCTACCACTGGCTGCTGGATGCGGGCGGGAACTGAGGGCGGGAAACGGGTCCGGGGTCGCGCGTGTGTGCCGCCTCCACCCCCACATGGCCGAGCGGAGCAGGTGCGCGTGGCCTTACCCCGAGCGACCTGGCGTGGACGCGACACCCTCCCGCTGTGGCCGAGGGCTCCGGGCGGGTGGACGACCCCCCGTGGTGCGGCCGGCAGATAAGCGCGGCCTTCACCCCCACGGGTTCGCGGAGCCGAGTACGCCCTCCCCACACCCCCTGGGGTCGGGGTATGGATCAACGCTCACGGGTTGTGCCTGGGGCCCGAAGACCGTGCACGTTTCACCCCCTACGGCGTTGGGAGGGCATGGGTGTGCTCTACGTACGGGCCGCTTGCCGCGCCCACCGCCCTTTTCAGGGGGCATTCCTCCCGCCGCTGTGTCTGGGGTGGGATCGCCTCGCTCGACCCAGCCCCGGATGACACCCCCACCACCGGCGACGTGCATCGAACGCACCGCCCCAGTGGTCTGCCGTGCGCCGACCGCGCCGGGGCCAGGTCCACGCTCCGCTGGCCGCCCTTTCCAAGCGGCCGGGCTTTCGGAGAACTCCGGTCGAGCTCTCACCCCCTGCGGCCAGGGTGAGAGCGACGCTCTACGGCTGTGGCGCAGGTCGCGGTCCGCCAACCGGCTGGGGCCGACCACCCCGGTCGGGTGAAAAACCCTCCAGCCGGCCACCCCCACACCACACAAAAAAAGGGGGCCGCCCCAAGGACAACCCCCCACAACACACCCCAACAACAGGGAAAGCCCCCCGCCAAAAGACGAGGGGCCCTCAACCCGAAAAAAACCGTGGCAGCAACCTACTCTCCCACCCCACCACAGGGCAGTACCATCAGCGCAAGGAGACTTAACGACCGGGTTCGGAAAGTAACCGGG
>NZ_FQZK01000005.1 GCF_900141985.1 Nocardiopsis flavescens
CTAGGTGTATTGACCTGAGAGGTTAGGTACGCGGGAAGCGGGAGGGCCCCCGAGGGCGGTGTGGAACCGGTGGTGATTGTAGTGGTGCAACCACCCTGTGAACGCCTCCCGCTTCTCGCTCTCGCTGGTGTAGGGGCGGGCGTAGGCCCATTCCTCGACCAGGACGCGGTTGAACCGCTCGACCTTGCCGTTGGTCTGGGGACGGTAGGGGCGGGTGCGCTTGTGCTCGATGCCCTGGCCGGCCAGCAGGCCCCGCCAGGCGTGGGACTTGTAGCAGGACCCGTTGTCGGTCAGCACCCGCTCCACGACGATGCCCACCGACGCGAAGTAGGCGGCCGCGCGTTCCCAGAACCCGGTGGCGGTCTCCTTCTTCTCATCGGCCAGGATCTCGCAGTAGGCCAGGCGGGAGTGGTCGTCCACGGCGTTGTGCAGGTAGGCGTACCCGGCCCTGGCCCGGTTCTTGCGCCCCCGGGCGCGGCCCAGTGTCTTGTGGCCGCCGCCGTCGGGGATGTTGCCGAGCTTCTTGATGTCCACGTGGACCAGCTCGCCGGGCCGCTCGCGTTCGTATCGGCGCACCACACGGCCGGTGGCCCGGTCCAGGTGGGTGAGGCGGGCGCACTTGTAGCGGGTCAGGACGCGGTGGACGGTGGAGGCGTGCATGCGCAGGTGGCCGCCGATGCGGGCTGGTCCCCACCGGTGGAGGATGCGGAGTTTGATGATCCGGCGCTCGCGGTGGGTGGGGGTGCGCCGGGGGCTGTGGTGGGGGCGGCTGGAGGTGTCGTGCATGCCGGGCTCGCCGAGGGTCCGGTAGCGGTCGGCCCAGCGTTTGGCGGTGGTGGGGCTGGTCTGGAAGCGTTCGGCGGCCCGGCGCAGCGGCCAGCCGTCGTCCACGACGCAGCGGGCCAGGGCCAGGCGCCCGGCGGGTGTGAGGCGGGCGTTGGGGTGGGTAGTGTGGGGCATCGAGGGCCTTCTGGTGAGTCGGTGCAGATGTCGCAATCCACACCGATACCGAAGGCCCTCTTCGTGTGTGTCGGGCGGGGTGGGTGTTACCAACCTCTGTGGTCAGTACACCTAGGCCGCCGTTCGGCGGGTTCCCCCCTCGGGTCCGGCGCGCGCGCCGGAGGGCGCGTGAGGGCGCCCTCCCCGGTGCGGTGCCCGCCGGGCACCGCACCGGGCCCCGTCCGGACGGCGCCGGCGCGGCGGGGACGGCCCGGTGGCCGCGACCGCTCCGGCCCGCCGCGCACGCCCTGACCGCCGCCCGCCTCCGGCGGCGGGCACCGCGCTGTCACCGGTCCGCCGCGGAATCACCGTGGCGGACCGGACCCGTGCCGTGCCAGGCTGGCCCCGCAGGTTCCCCCGACAGTGAGGCCCCCATGGACATCCTCCTCCGCGACGCCGCGATGACCACGGCGATCTTCGGCTTCTTCGCCTCCGCCTGGTTCGGGTGGGCCCAGGAGCGTCCCCCCGCGGGACCGGCCACGTGGTGGCTGGGCGGCGGCTCCGCCGCCGGCCTGCTGCTGGCCGTGGCCGGGGGCGTGCTGTCCTGGCTGCACTGGGACACCGGGTCGGTGCTGGGCGGGGACGGTGCGATGGCCCTGTACCTGGTCATCCTGGCGGTGGAGTTCGGCGCCGCGCTGCTCGGCGTGCTGGTCCTGCTCGCGCTGGGCCGCCGCGAGTACTTCGCCCCGTGGATCTGCCTGGTGGTGGGCGTGCACTTCTTCCCGATGGCGCCCGTCCTGGACAACGTGCTGCTGTACCCCCTGGCGGTGTGGCTGACCCTGTGGCCGTTCCTCGCCGTGCGCTGGGCCGACCGCCGGGACCTGGCCTACAGCTTCACCACCGGTGTCGGCGCCGGCCCGGCGCTGCTGCTCACCGCCCTGCCGGCCGCGGCCGCCGTGGCCGCCGCCCTCTGACGGCGTTCCGGGTCAGCCGGGTTTGCGGGCCCCGGCCAGGAGGTGCACGCCGACGTAGTCGTCGGACTCGGTGGCCCGCAGCTCCATCTCGACCAGCCGGTTCATCGACCGCGGGTCGCGGGCCAGCATCATCTCCACCGTGGACGCGGACAGCACCGTGCGGGGCTTGACCCACTCCAGTTCCAGGCCGGCCTCGGCGAGGGTGTCGGCGAGCTGCTCGGCGGTGAAGCAGCGGGTGATGGACCCGTCCGGCCAGGGCACCAGCAGCACGTCGGCACTGGGCGCGTGGCTCAGCTCGGGCCAGCAGTCCTGCTCGGCCAGCAGGGCCATGCCCAGCACCACCGAGTCGACGCACAGCAGTACCCGCCCGCCCGGACGCAGCACCCGGGCGATCTCGGCGACCGCCTCCTCGGTGGCGAGCTGCCGGGACAGGACGCGGTTGTCGGCGATGACGCCGTCGAAGCTCCCGGGGGCCAGGAACCTCAGGAACGCCGCGTCCCCGACGATCTGGCGCAGCCGCCCGCGGGGGGCCGGGCGCGGTACCGCGGCGCGGCCGTTGACCAGGCGCAGGGGCCGGCGCACCGCGAGGTCGGCGGAGGGGAGCAGGGCGACCACGTCGTGGCCCGCGGCGACGGCGCGGGGGGTCCCCTGGTAGTCCGGGCTGGACAGGTCGAGCAGCCGTGAGGGGGCCTCCGGAAGCCAGCGGGCGATCTGCGCCTCGGCGACGGCCCAGTAGAACCGCCAGTAGTCGGAGAGCCGGTCGGGGGTGGCGAACTGGGCCGCCGGTGACCGGGGGCGGTCGGAGGCCGGAGTCGAGGACGGTCGCACGTGCACTCCTCTCCATCCTTCAAAGGGTCTTACCCGCACTCTGCCATGCCTCACCTCCGCCGACGCGCCCGATCGGTGAAGTTCGGTCCCGGAAAGGACCTTCGACCCATGCCCTGTCCGGAATCAGCGGGCGGCGGCCGTTGTTGTGACGGAACACCGTGACCGGGCAGGGACCCGGTCCCACCGCCAGGGACTTCCGGAGGAGGACCGTCAGACCATGCCGATCGCCGGTGCGTGCCTCGAACGCGAGGAGGCGTCGACCACGCCACGTGGTGCCGATGCACGGCTCCGTGCCGGGGAACCGTATCTTGTAGGTACGGATTTCCCAGCCGGGACCAGTGCGAGGAGGCCGACGGGCTTGGATCAGGGCCAGGAGACAGCCGAGGAGCGGGAAGAGCGCTTCGAGAGGGACGTGCTTCCCTTCCTCGACCAGCTCTACTCCGCGGCGCTGCGCATGACCCGCAACCCCGCCGACGCGGAGGATCTCGTCCAGGAGACCTTCGCCAAGGCGTTCGGTTCGTTCCACCAGTTCAAGGAGGGGACGAATCTCAAGGCGTGGCTGTACCGCATTCTCACGAACACCTTCATCAACTCCTACCGCAAGAAGCAGCGCGAGCCGAAGCAGGCCGGCACCGAGGACGTCGAGGACTGGCAGCTGGCGCAGGCCGCCTCGCACACCGCCGCGGGGCTGAAGTCCGCCGAGGCGGAGGCGCTGGAGCACCTCCCCGACAGCGACGTCAAGCGGGCGCTGCAGGAGCTGCCCGAGGACTTCCGGATCGCGGTCTACCTCGCCGATGTCGAGGGCTTCGCCTACAAAGAGGTCGCCGAGATCATGGGGACGCCGATCGGGACGGTCATGTCCCGTCTGCACCGGGGGCGTCGCCAGTTGCGTTCCCTCTTGGAGGAGTACGCGGTCGACCGCGGTTTCCTCCCCGCGGTGCGCGCCACGGCCGGCGCGACCGCCTCTGGAACGTCCGCGGGCGGGCGGGCTCAGGACGGGTCGGATCGAGGAGATCGGCAATGAGCGGCCAGGGTCGTGACGGGGAAACCCCGTGCAGTGAGGTGCTCGACAAGCTCTACACGTACATCGACGGGGAGCTCGAGGAGAACAACTGCGAGCAGATCAGGCAGCACCTGGACGGGTGCGACCCCTGTCTGGAGGAGTACGGCCTGGACGAGGCCGTGAAGAAGCTCGTGGCCAAGCACTGCGGCTGCGACCCGGTCCCGCTGGACCTGCGCGACAAGGTGCTGGGGCGCCTGGCGCAGGCGCGCGACGAGCAGGCGGCGCGTGAGGCGGCGGAACCCGGTACGGTCGCCTGAGGCACGCGGACGCGGTTCCCGTTCGGACCCGGTTCTTTTTTCGGGAGGGCGGAACCCTCCGAGGCGGAAGCTGGAATTCCAGCTTCCGCCTTTTGTTGTCTTGTGGGGTTTTTGGTTTCTTGTCGCATTCTGGGCTTTTGGTCGGGTTTCGAGTCATTTCTCGGAAATGTCATGTCGGATTCTGCTGTGTCGCAGGGGTTTTTGGTCATCGGACTTTCCGGGTGACGCCTTCGTCCTGTCCTGCGACACGCCCGACCGCCCGCCGGCGCCGCGTCCCGTGATCGACTCGGAATGAATTTTCCTATGCGGGGGTGAGGTGGCCCCAGGTGATCACTTTGTGTAGCCGATCTCGGTTCCCCTCGTCAGGTGTGCCTGGTGGGAGCTGCTCGGGTGTCGGACTTCCCCGATCACGTCTCCGTGATGCATGATCACACAGGGTAGTCGACCGTGATCTCTAATTGAATTAGTAATTCCATATTCCGGAATTTCTAATCCTCTTCGGAGTCCGTGGTGCCGATGGTTCGGGTTGTGGTGAATCCGGGTGCCTTCGGGGCCCGTTAAACTGGTCGCCATATCCAACGAATGGGGTAATTTGCGCGGCGTGCCCGGGGGAATAAGGCATGCCGTTCAGGGGAGAGGGGACAACGATGTTCATGGCTCTGTTTCACACCGCCGCTGCGGCGATCTTGGCCGCTTCCTCCTTCACCGGATGGTCCTGGTGGTAGAACAGAACCGGTGAAACCATGACAGTACGGTCGTCGTTGGTGGGAGGTGAACGAGGGTGCGGGCTCTTCCCGGGGGCGCGCGTGTCTACGTCGGAATCATCGTTGTCAGTGCTGTCACCATCCTGCTCATCGGGCCCTACACGGGTATCGATCTGCGGACGCTGATCGTCGTGGCGCTGCTGTTCGTGGTCGCGGAGTCGATCAGTACGAGCGTCTCGGCGGGCGGCAAGGCGGGCATCTCACCCAGTTCGGCGGTCTCGCTGGCGGCGGTCGTACTCGTGGGCCCGGTCGGAGCGGCGGTGGTCGGTTTCGCCTCCTGCCTCGCGGTCCGCAGGCAGGAGGCGGTCAAGCGGGCCTTCAACGGGGCGCAGTTCGCGCTGGCGGCGTACGTTTCCGGACACGTCTACCTCATGTGCGGCGGCGTCGTCGGGGAACTCGGCCGGGAGGACTTCCCGGCAGTGGTCCTTCCCTACGCGGCCGCCGTCCTGACCCACTCCGTCCTCAACTCCCTCCTGGTCGCCATCCTGCTCGGAACACTCGGCCAGGCCCGCCGGAGGGGGCGCGGCAGGTTCAACTGGCGGCCCCTGGCCGCGGTGGAGCTGTCCTCGATGGGCTACCAGATGCTCGGCCTGGCGATCGCGGCCGTCTGGGGCGGCGTGGGCGTCATCGCCCCCCTCCTGGTCCTGCTCCCGCTGTTCATCGCGCGCTGGGCGTTCGCGCAGCAGGCCGACGAGGTCCGCGCGCACGAGGCCACCCTGGCCACGCTCTGCCAGGCGGTGGAGACCAAGGACTACTACACGCGCGGCCACTGCATGCGCGTCGCCGAGGGCGCCGCCATGATCGCCCGCGAGCTGGGCATGTCCGCCGAACGGGTGCAGAAGATCCGCTACGCCGGGATGCTGCACGACATCGGCAAGCTCGGGGTGCCCACCAAGGTGCTCCAGAAGACCGGCAAGCTCACGGACGAGGAGTACGCCGCCATCAAGCTGCACCCCACCAGGGGCTATGAGATCGTCCGCGAGATCGGCTTCCTCGACGAGGCGCTGGCCGGGATCCGCCACCACCACGAGCGCTTGGACGGCCGCGGCTACCCGATGGGGCTGGTGGGGATGGAGATCCCCGAGTCGGCCCGTGTCATCAGCGTCGCCGACGTCTTCGACTGCCTCACCTCCACGCGCTCCTACCGCCAGGCGTGGTCGGTGGAGGACGCGATCGTCGAGCTGCGCGCCTGCGCGGGGACCCAGTTCGACCCGCGCATGGTCGAGGCCCTGGTCCGCGCCGTGGAGCGCGAGGGCTGGGAGACGCCGGACATCGCCGAGGCGCCGGGCGGGTGCTACGGCTCGGCCGAGGCCGAGGCCGCCGCGGCCCGGGATGCCGCCCGGGACGGCTCCGAGCCCGAGGCGGAGCCCGCGCCCGCCGCGCCCGCGGACGGGGAGGCCCTGCCGGTGCCGGCCGAGTCCGCGGCGCCCACGACGGCGCTGCCCACGGGCACCGCGACGGGCGGTCGGGAACGGTGATGACGCAGCGGCAGACGGAGGGGCCGCCCCCGCGGCGGCCGATGGGACCCGAGGGGGGAGCGCTGAGCGACCAGCGCCGGGGAGGTCCGCTCTGGCGGACCCCCCGCCCGGTGCGCGCGCTCCTGGTGTCGGCGGTGGGGGCCCTCTCCCTGGCCTCCCTGGTGTGGACCTCGGCCACCGGGTTCGTCGAGCCCTCTGTGGCGCTGAGCTTCTGCCTGGTCATCGCCGTCGGCGAACTGGTGCGGATCACGCTGCCCGGGCACCGGGAGGTCGCGCCGATCGCCTCGGCAGGGGCGGTCGGCTACGCCTTCCTGCTCGGCCTGGGGGAGGGGCCCGCGTCCCACTCGCCCTGGCAGGTGCTGGCGGTCGTCGCCTGCGGTGTGGCGGTGGGCGAGCTGCCGCACATCGCGGTGGGCCGCGCCCCGCGGGTGGAGGACGTGGCCCGCCGGGTCCTCTCCGCCGGGCTGCTGGCCGTGGGCTTTCGGCCCATCGCCGACCAGCTCCAGCTGTCGGGTCCCTCGGTGACGGCGACCCTGCTCATGTTCACGCTGGTGCTGACGGTGTGGACCGTGGACGCCCTGCTGGCTGCGGTGCTGCGGGCCGAGCGGCTGCGCACCCGGCTGCGGGTGGCCGCCCGCGACGAGATGCGCGCCCAGTTCGCCTCCGGTATGGCCATCGGCTCCAGCGGCGTGCTCATCGCGCTGGCCTGCACCGTCACCGGCCTGGCCGGACTGCTGGTGTTCAGCGCCCCGCTGCTGGTCGCTCAGGTGGCCTTTCGCAGGCACGCCGAGGTGCGCCGCACCTACCTGGAGACCGTGCGCGCGCTGTCGAGGGTCACCGAGGTCGGCGGATACGTCGAGAACGGGCACTCGCGCCGGGTCAGCCACCTGTCCCACCTGGTCGCCTGCGAGCTGGGCCTGGCCGAGGCCGACCTGCTGGAGCTGGAGTACGCGGCGCTCATGCACGACATCGGGCAGCTGTCCCTGCGCGAGCCCATCGCGGGCGGGGCGACCGTGCTGGCCTCGCCCCGCGAGCAGCGGCGCATCGCCGAACTGGGCGCGGGGATCATCCGGGAGACCGGGGTGCTGGACTCCGTCGCCGAGACGGTGCGCCGCCAGTGCGAGCCGGTCGACGGCGACGGGGACGAGGGCGTGCCGCCGCTGGGCAGCCGGATCATCAAGGTGGCGAACGCCTTCGACGACCTGGTCGGCGAGAACGGCGACGCCGAGCGCCGGGAGGCCGTGCTGGAGCGGCTGCGGATGGACGCGGGCACCGAGTACGACCCCCGGGTGGTGGAGGCCCTGGCCACGGTCCTGGACCGCGGGTAGCCGGCGCGGGGCCCGGGCGCGGTCCCGGGCCCCGCGGGGCGCTCCGGCCCTCGGCGGGGTGCCGGGGCGGTCCGGCACCCCCGGCCGTACGGGGCTCCGGGGGCCTCAGTCGGTCGGGGGGCGCAGCCTGGTGACGAACTTGTAGCGGTCGCCGCGGTACAGCGAGCGCACCCACTCCACGGGGTGCCCGTCCCGGTCGAAGCTGTGCTGGCAGTGCAGGACCAGCGGCAGGCCCACGTCCACGCCGAGCAGCCGCGCCTCGTTCGGGGTCGCCAGGACGGTCTCGATGGACGCCTCCGCCTCCGCCAGCGAGACGTCGTAGGCGCTCGCCAGCGCTTCGTACAGCGAGGCGTAGCGGTCCAGCTGGCGGCGCAGGCCGGGGAAGCGCCGGGCGGCCAGGTGCGCGGTCTCCACGGCCATCGGCTCCCCGTTGGCCAGCCGGAGCCGCTCGATGCGCAGCACCCGCCCGCCGGAGCGGATCGCCAGCAGCTCGGCGAGCTGGTCGTCGGCGTTGATGTAGCTCACGTCGAGGATGCGGGTGGCCGGGTGCAGGCCGTGCGAGCGCATCTCCTGGGTGTAGCTGGTGAGCTGGAGCACCTGGGCGACCTTGGGCTTGGCCACGAACGTGCCCTTGCCCTGGATGCGCAGCAGCCGGCCCTCGACGACCATCTCGGTGAGCGCCTGCCGCACCGTGGTCCGGGAGGTGCCGAACTGGGTGGCCAGGGCCCGCTCCGGCGGCACCGGGTTGCCCGCCGGCATCGCCTCGATCAGCTCCAGGAGCTGCTTCTTCACCTGGTAGTACTTCGGCACCCGGGGGTTGCCGTCCAGTGTCCCCTGCCCGGTCATCAGTCTCCTCCGCGTTCGGCCGCGCCCGGGGAATTGGTGTGGACCACTGGTCGAGCGCGTACCTCTTGAGTATGCACGCCTTCATGGGATGATTTGTGAGTGCCTCACCTCAGTGATCTCATCAGGCGTCACACGTCTCTCAAGCAGGCGGATCTGGAGTGGATCCACTCCCTGGTATCCGACTGGCAGCTGCTGGCCGACCTCTCCTTCGCGGACCTGGTGCTGTGGGTGCGGCTGCGCGAGGACGACGGATGGGTGGCGGTCGCGCAGATGCGCCCCACCACCGGCCCCACCGCGTTCCAGGACGACCTGGTCGAGACCCTTCTCAACGACGATATGACGGACCTCACATCCCGTACCGCCCCGCGCGTGGTGGGCCGCAGGGCGCTCATCGACCGCGCCTGGCGGGAGGGGCGCATCTGCCGGGACGGGGACCCCGACTGGTCGGGCGGCGTCCCGGTGCGCGAGGAGACCATCCCGGTCCGCAGGGAGGGCAACCTCATCGCGGTCATCCAGCGCAGCACCAACCTCAGCTCGGCGCGCACCCCCAGCCGCCTGGAGCTGACCTACCTCCAGAGCGCAGGCGACCTGGCGCAGATGATCGCCGAGGGCGTGTTCCCCTTCATCGACCAGGGGCCGCTCATGGTGCGCTCGCCCCGGGTGGGCGACGGGCTGCTGCGCCTGGACCAGAACGGCGAGGTGGTCTACGCCAGCCCCAACGCCCTGTCCGCCTACCGGCGGCTGGGGCTCGCCGCGGACCTGGTGGGCGCCCGCCTGGACCGCATCACCCTGGAGCTGGCCGCGCCGGGGGAGGCCCGCGACGAGAACCTCACCTACACGGCGGGCGGCCGGGCGCCCCAGGAGGCCGAGGTGGACGCCCGCGGGGTCACCGTGCAGCTGCGCGCGATCCCGCTCATCATCGACGAGGTGCGCATCGGCGCCCTGGTGATGGTCCGCGACGTCACCGACCTGCGCCGCCGCGAGCGCGAGCTGATGACCAAGGACGCGACCATCCGGGAGATCCACCACCGGGTCAAGAACAACCTCCAGACGGTGGCGGCCCTGCTGCGGCTCCAGGCGCGCCGGCTGGACGTGCCCGAGGCGCGGGCCGCGCTGGACGAGGCGGTGGGCCGCGTCGGCTCCATCGCGATCGTCCACGAGATGCTGTCGCACACCCCGGACGAGGTGGTGGACTTCGACGACATCGCCGACCGGGTCATCCAGATGGCGGCCGAGGTGTCCTCCACGTCCTCGGGCAACACGGTGGTGCCGCGCCGGGTGGGCGGGTTCGGCCTGCTCAACGCCCTGGTGGCGACGCCGCTGTCGATGGTGCTCGCGGAGCTGGTGCAGAACGCGGTGGAGCACGGCCTCGGGCAGGGGCCGGGGTCCATCGAGGTGCGGGTGCGCCGGTTCGAGGGCGGGGCGGGGTACACGGGGGCGGGAAGCCTGGAGCTGGCCGTCTCCGACGACGGCGGGGGGCTGCCGGAGGACTTCGACCTGGAGGGCACCACGAGCCTGGGGCTCCAGATCGTGCGGACGCTCATCGTGGGAGAGCTCGGGGGGACCCTGGCGATCAAGCCCAAGGAGAGCGGCGGGACCGAGGTGGCGATCACCCTGCCGTTGGACAGGGAAGAGGCGTTC
Source organism: Nocardiopsis flavescens (assembly GCF_900141985.1). Lineage (GTDB taxonomy): Bacteria > Actinomycetota > Actinomycetes > Streptosporangiales > Streptosporangiaceae > Nocardiopsis > Nocardiopsis flavescens. The sequence continues at coordinate 10,119 of NZ_FQZK01000005.1, forward strand.
CTGCCCTAGCCCGCGTGGTCGGGGGAGCGGTCCGCGTCCGTCCTCCCCGCGCGGACCGCGGCCGCGGGGCCGGGTGCGCGGACGAGGTCCGGCGACCGCGTGGGGCGACGGGGCCGGGGGCGTTCCCCGTGTCCGCCCGCCTGCGCGGCCGGGGCGCGGTGCGGCCCGCGGCCGGGGTGTGCCGTGGTGGTGTCGGGGGGCCGTGTGCGTGCGGGCCCGGTGTCCCGGTGCCGGGTATGTGCGCGGCCGGGGCGGGCCGTCGGGGGTGCGGCATGGTGGTGTCGAGTCGGTCCGCTTGGTCCGCGCGCGTGGGCGGGCAGGACCGCGCCGGCGGCACCCTCCCCGGGAAACGCGTCGTGGGTTCGCGTGCGGGCCGGGGGTCCGGCGTTTCCGCGGACGCGGTGCCCCAGGGCCTCAGCGGCCCTCAGGCGCCCTCGGAGGCCCTGGGGGCGCGGCGCCCTTTGCGAGAGCCGGCTCCCCTTCCCCCCGGGGCGGGCAGGCGCGTTCCGCGCGGCGTCCGGCCGGCCCCGGCACTCGTTCGCCGGGGGGCGGTGCGGGCGTCCCGGGTCAGCTGCGTACCATCGAACGGTGGGGGATGCCGCGCCGCTTCTTGATCAGACGGCGCTCGTCCTCGCTGGTGCCGCCCCACACGCCGCCGTCCTGGCCGCTCTCCAGAGCCCAGTTCAGACAGGCGGAGCTGACGGGACAGCGCCGGCACACGTCCTTGGCCTCTTCGATCTGCATCAGTGCCGGGCCGAAGTTGCCGATGGGGAAGAAGAGTTCGGGGTCTTCGTCACGGCAGGCTGCGTCGTGGCGCCAGTCCATGCGGTCCACTCCTCATGTCGAGGTCCGGGGGCTTGTGAAGAATTTCACGAACACTGCGCGGCGGGCGCCCGATGGATGGGTCCCATCGGTGGGTCCGGACTGCGGGTTCACCCCGCGGCCACTCGGGAAGCGCCCGAATTAACTCGCCCGTAACTCGCGGCGATATCTTGAGCGTGGCAGGCCTGAACCCGGCGTGCAAGAGGCCGCGGGGTCAAAGGTCCCGTAAGGCATGTCGCATGCGTCACAGTGCCGTTGAATGGCTACTGCGCCGACAATTAACAGACGATTCGTAATGCCTTCGGTACGGAATGGAAGTTGACCTCTTCCCGCTCACCCAGGTACTCCCCGTCGATTTGGAACGCCCGGGGATGGGACGACGTGATCCGCAGAGTCTCCTGATCGTGCCAGGTCAGATAGCCGTCACCCTGTGCGGGGAGCCCTTTGGGGAAGAACATCTGGGAAAGGATCCAGCCGGTGAGCGCGTGTCCCGCCTGGGTCAGCGCGAAAGCGTCCAGCCCCAGCTCGAAACGGGAGGCGGCGGTCGGCTGGAGCGGCAGCGCACCCGCGTAAGTCCACGGAGTGGTGTTGGTGACGAGAGCGAAATAGACGTCGTTCACCCCGCCGCCGCGGGTCTGCACGGCCAGTGAGGGATCGCGGATATCCCCGCCGAAGAACAGCTTGAACGCGACCTCCGCGTACAGCGCGGGGGTCGCCTTGCGCCCGTTCGACCGCTCGTTCTCGACCCGCTGGACCACGTCGGCGTCCCAGCCGAACCCCGCGCAGAAGGTGAAGTAGCGGTCGTCCCGGTCGCTGGTGATCCGGCCCAGGTTGATCTCGCGCTCGCGGCCCGCGCGCAGGGCCTCCAGGATGGTCCCGGTGGCCTCCACCGGGTCGCCGGACACGCCCAGGGCGCGGATGAAGACGTTGGCGCTGCCCCCGGGGATCACGGCGTAGCGCGGCCGCTTCAGCTCCGGCGGCGTGGCCAGCAGGCCGTTGACGACCTCGTTGACGGTGCCGTCGCCGCCCAGGCTCACCACCAGTTCGTATCCGTCGGTGGCCGCCTTGCGGGACAGCTCGATCGCGTGGTCGCGGTACTCCGTCTCGGCGACGGTGACGTCCAGCTCCGACGCCAGGGCGCCCAGGATCACCTCACGGGTCCGTGAGGTGGTCGTGGTCGCCTGGGGGTTCACGATGAAAAGGGCGCGCACACGGCCAGTGTAGGCCCATGGGACGCGGTCCCGGGGGTACGGGACCGCGGAGCGCGCCGCCCGGGAGGGCGGTGGGGGGCGCGGGCGGGGCACGGATAGGCTCGGGGGGTGTCTTCCGAGGTCTCTTCCCGCCCGTTCACCGTCGTCGTCGCAGCAGCGCTGGAGGCGCTGATCGGGGCGGCCGCCGGTGTCGGCGGGCTCTACAGCATGTTCACCGCGGTCACCGGGCGCACCGGCGAGCTGGACAGCGCGCTGCCGCTCACCGTCATCGGGCTGGGTGTGGCCGCGCTCCTGCTCTTCGTCGCCCAGGGCCTGTGGCGGCTCAAGGAGTGGGCGCGCACACCGGTCTTCATCACGCAGCTCTTCCTCGGCGTGGTGGCGTACTACATGTTCACCAGCGGCCAGTACCTGGTCGGCGGCGTGCTGGTGGCCGTGGCGGTGGCCGCCTCGGCGGCGGTGCTCTCACCTCCGACGACCGCGGCCCTGTTCCCCGGCGAATGGGGAGAGGAGTAAGGAGCGGTGGGCCGCGGCCGTCGGCGCGTGTCAGTCGTCGGTGGTCAGAGCCTGTCGCAGCTGGGCCAGGGTGCGCGCCAGCAGGCGCGACACGTGCATCTGCGAGATGCCCAGCTCCTGGGCGATCTGCGACTGGGTCATGTTCCCGAAGAACCGCAGCAGCAGGATCCGCTTCTCCCGCGGCGGCAGCTGCTCCAGGAGCGGCTTGAGGGACTCGCGGTACTCCACGCCCTCCAGGGACTCGTCCACGATCCCCAGCGAGTCGGCGACCGCGGGCGCGTCCTCGTCCCCGCTGTCCGGAGCGTCCAGCGACACCGTCGAGTAGGCGTTGGCGGACTCCAGGCCCTCCAGCACCTCCTCCTCGGTCATCTGCAGGTGCGCCGCCAGCTCGGCGACCGTCGGCGAGCGCCCCTCGCGCTGCGACAGGTCGCTGACGGCCTTGGTCAGTGAGAGCTTCAGCTCCTGGAGGCGGCGGGGGACCCGGACGGCCCACCCCTTGTCCCGGAAGTGGCGCTTGATCTCACCGACGATGGTCGGAGTGGCGTAGGTGGAGAACTCCACCCCGCGCTCCAGGTCGAACCGGTCGATCGACTTGATGAGCCCGATCGTGGCGACCTGCGTGAGGTCGTCCAGCCATTCCCCTCTGTTGCGGAACCGGCGGGCCAGGTACTCCACCAGAGGAAGGTGGAGCTCCACCAGCTCGTCGCGGATCCTGCGCCGCTCCTCGGAGTCGGCGTCGAGTTCGTTGAGGCGTTCGAACAGCGCTCTCGCGCGCGCCCGGTCGGGCACCGCGTGCTCGGTCTTCGCGGTCAGAGCGGGCCCCCTTTCGCTCACGCCGGCTCCAAGGTGCCACGGCGTTTGTACAGGACGATGGAGACACGGTCGTCGGGTCCGACCTCGGCGTCGACCTCTCCGGCCAGGGCGGACAGCACCGTCCAGGCGAAGGTATCGCGCGCGGGCAGTCGGCCGTCGGCGGTGATCACCGAGACGGAGATGCGCATCCCGTCCGCGGCGAGCTCGAACTCGGTGGTCAGCTCCGTGCCGGGCAGCGCCTGGGAGAGGAGCATCGCGCAGGCCTCGTCGACACCGATCCTCAGGTCCTCGATCTCGTCGAGGGTGAAGTCGAGTCGCGCGGCCAGTCCCGCCGTCGCCGTGCGTAGGACGGACAGGTATGCGCTGTCCGCGGGCATGTTGACGGTGACAGCGTCGCGTACACCGGTGGCGTCGGCCATGGGCACGGCGGTTTCTTCGGTCACGTCCCTCCTTCGGGGGGCGAGGTTGCCGCTTGAATGCAATGTATCTCGTTTCACCCTGCCACTGGCGCAGGGACGACGGAACGTGTCCGCCCCATCGGGGCGAACGCGAGACGAACGGTCGTGATCAGGGGCCCTGGGAACCCAGGGCGGCAAGCTCCGCGCCGTCCAGGCGGCGTACCGTCCACTCGCTCAGGGGCTGCGACCCGAGCGCCTCGTAGAAGCGGACGGCCGGCTCGTTCCAGTCCAGCACGGACCACTCCAGGCGGGTGAAGCCCCGCTCCACGCAGATCCGCGCCAGGGCGCGCAGCAGTTCCACGCCGTGTCCCCGACCGCGGGCGTGCGGGCGCACGTAGAGGTCCTCCAGGTGGATCCCGTGCCTGCCGGTCCAGGTGGAGTAGGTGAGGAACCACACCGAGAAGCCGACGGCGACGGGCGTCCCGTCCGGCCCTGGGGCCTCGGCGACGTGCGAGAACACCGCGGGGCCGGGTCCGAAGAGCGCGGCGTGCAGGTCCTGTGCGGTGGCCTGCGCGGACTCCGGCTCCTTCTCGTACTCGGCGAGCTCGCGGATCATCGCGAGGATCTCCGGCACGTCGTCCGGCACGGCGGGACGGATCATCGGATCACCTCGGACGGGAAAGGGGACAGGGCCGCTTCCAGCCTACGCGCACCCGGCGGCCCGTCCGGGGCCGCGGGTGCGGGGGCCGGCGGGCGTCAGGGCCGGTGGGCGACCATCCGTTCGACGGTGCCGAAGAACAGCCGGTCGTGGTGGCCGACCCGGAACCCCGCCTCGGCGGCCTCCTCGCGCGGCGCGCGCCGGTGCTCCCGGCGGCGCGCCGACAGGCGGGGGAGGAGGCGGGCGCGGGGGATCCGCTCCGCCGCCAGCAGCCGCCCGCCCGGCACCAGGACCCGGTACATCTCCCGCAGCGCCCGCGCCCGGTCGTCGACGGTGTCCAGGGCCAGCATGCACACGACGGTCTCGAACCCCTCGTCGGGGAAGTCCAGTGACAGGGCGTCGCCCTCGGTGAAGCGGGCGACCAGGCCCAGCTCCTCGGAGCGCTTGCGGGCCGAGGCCAGCGCCGCCGAGTCGGTGTCGATCGCGGTCAGCCGTACCTGGGGCGGGTAGTACCGCAGGTTGGCGCCGGTGCCCACGCCCACCTCCAGGGTGCGCTCGCGCGCGCCCGCGCAGAGGATCTCCCGGGTGCGGCGCAGCGCGGGCCCCTCCCAGGGCTCCGCTCGCCCCCGCCCGGTCCACGGCCGCCGTACGTTCATGTCCTCGCCCGCTGTGCTCACCACCCCGACTCTGTGTCCCCGTGGGCCCCCGGTCAAGGGGTGGCGGCGCGTTTCTCCGGGAGAGGGCGCAAAAAGCGGGCGGCCCGCCCCCCCGAAGGGGCGGGCCGCCTCCGCGACCGCCGTTTCAGAGCACCTTGGACAGGAACGCCCGCGTGCGCTCGTGCTGCGGGTTCCCCAGCACCTCGGCGGGCTCGCCCGACTCCACGACCGCCCCGTCGTCCATGAACACCAGGGAGTCGCCGACCTCGCGGGCGAACCCCATCTCGTGTGTGACGACCATCATGGTCATGCCGTTCTCGGCCAGGTCGCGCATCACGTCCAGGACCTCGCCGACCAGCTCCGGGTCCAGGGCGCTGGTGGGCTCGTCGAACAGCATCAGCGACGGCTCCATCGCCAGCGCGCGGGCGATCGCCACGCGCTGCTGCTGGCCGCCGGAGAGCTGGTCGGGGTAGGCGGAGGCCTTGTCGGGCAGGCCCACCCGCTCCAGCAGCTCGGTGGCCTTGGCCGTGGCCTCGGCCCGCGGGACCCGCTTGACCTGCATCGGGGCCTCGATGATGTTGCCCAGCACGCTCAGGTGGGGGAACAGGTTGAAGCGCTGGAAGACCATGCCGATGTCGCTGCGCTGCGCGGCGACCTCGGTCTCGCGCAGCTCGTAGAGCTTGCCGCGCTTTTGCCGGTACCCCATCAGCTCGCCGTTGACCCACAGGCGCCCGGCGGTGAGCTTCTCCAGGTGGTTGACGCACCGCAGGAAGGTCGACTTGCCCGACCCCGAGGGGCCGATGATGCACATGACCTCGCCCCGGCGGACCTGGAGGTCGATGCCCTTGAGCACCTCCAGGCGGCCGAAGCTCTTGTGCACGTTCTCGGCGACCACGAGGGCGTCGGAGGGCAGCTCGGCGCCCTCGGCGGTCTCGATGACCGGCTCGTTCGGCTCGCTCATCAGTGCGCCCCTCCCACGATCCGGTTGCGGATGCCGCCGTACTGGCCGGGGTTGAAGCGGCGTTCGATGAAGTACTGTCCCACCATCAGGACGCTGGTGATGGCCAGGTACCACAGGCACGCCGCCACCAGCATCGGGAAGATCTGGTAGGTCCGGGCGCCGATGGCCTGGAGCTGGTAGAACAGCTCGATGGTCACCGGCACGTAGGCGAGCAGCGCGGTGTCCTTGAGCATGGCGATGGTCTCGTTGCCGGTGGGCGGGATCACCACCCGCATCGCCTGCGGAAGGGTGATGCGCCGCAGGACCTTGGCCCGGCTCATGCCCAGGGCCTGGGCGGCCTCGGTCTGGCCCTTGTCGACGGACTGCAGGCCGGCGCGGATGATCTCCGCCATGTAGGCGCCCTCGGAGAGCGACAGCGCCATGAGGCCGGCCACGTAGCCGCTCAGCAGGGTGCGGGTGTCGATCTCGAAGAAGCGGGCGTCGCCCTCCAGGCCCAGCCAGGCCATCCAGTAGTTGTCGAAGGGCAGGCCCAGCTCGATGGTCTGGTAGAGGATCGCCAGGTTGCCGAAGAGCACGGCCAGGACCAGGCGCGGCACGCCCCGGAAGAACCAGGTGTAGAGCCAGGAGACGGTGCTCAGCACCGGGTTCCCGGACAGCCGCATCACGGCCAGCACGATGCCCAGGGCGATGCCGATGACCATGGACAGGACGGTGGCGCTGATGGTGACCCACACGCCTCGGACCACGGGGTCCGAGAACATGTGCTCCACCATGAACGGCCAGTTGAAGGCGTCGTTCGTGAAGAGCATGTGCACGAACATCGATGCGAGGAGCAGGACGACGCCGGCGGCGATCCACCGTTCGGGGTAGCGGACGGGGACGGCGGTGATGGGTTCGGCCGGTCGGCCCGGAGCCGGGGTGCTGCTCGGCTCCGGGCCGCCCACCGGTGCGCTCGGTGAGGACACAGGTCGGACTTTCGTTCGGGTGACGGACGGGGGAGGTCTTCCCTTACTCCGCGGCGGGGTTCACCTCGGCGGTCTCCAGACCGCCGGCCTCGACGCCCCACTCGCCCAGGACCTGCTCGTAGGTGCCGTCCTCGATGATGGCGTTGAAGGCGGCGGCGACGGCCTCGGCCAGCTCGGTGCCGTCCTGGTGCGCGAGGATGCCGTAGGGGGCGGCGTCGTACTGCTCGCCGATGAACTCCAGGACGCCCTCACCGGTCTGCTCCAGGGCGTACGCGGCGGTGGGCATGTCCGCCAGGGAGGCGTCGTTGACGCCGGACACCACGGTCTCGGTGGCCAGCGGCTGGTTCTCGAACTTCTGGATGGCGATGGCCTCTTCGCCCGCGTCGACGCAGGCCTGGCTCCGGGCCTCGATGTCCTCGTCGTGGGTGGTGTCGGACTGGACCGCGATGCGCATGCCGCAGGCGTTGTCGGGGTCGACGTCCTGCGGGTTCCCGGCCTGGGCGAACCACTGGGTGCCGGAGGAGAAGTAGGAGATCATGTTGACCTGCTCCATGCGCTCCTCGGTCACGGTGAACGAGGAGGAGCCCAGGTCGTAGGTGCCGGTGTCGACGCCGATGATGATGGAGTCGAAGGTGGTGGGCTCCCACTGCGCCTCCAGGCCCAGCTTGCCCAGGGCCGCCTCCAGCAGGTCGACGTTGAAGCCCATGACGGTCTCGCCGTCGGCGTCCAGGAACTCGCCCGGGGGGTAGGACGCCTCCACGCCGATCGTCACGGAGCCGGCTTCGGCGATGTCGGCGGGGACCAGGGCGGCGAGCTCCTCGTCCACCTCGACCGCGGGCTTCTCGGGGGCCGCGGACTCCTCTCCCGCGGGCTCGCCCGAGCCGCCGCAGGCGCTCAGCGCGAGGACACCGGTCAGGGCCAGGGCGCCGACGGGGAGGAGCGCGGACAGGGGCTTGTGCAGGGCCATCGTGGATCTCCTTCTGGGGCACGAAGTGCCTGGTCGGAGTCGGGTTCGCGGCCCCTCCACCCGAACCAAAGCGACATACGGTGCAATATGTGGCAAATGTTGATACGTCGGTGCCGTCCCATGGTGCCGACCCTGCGATTTTCCTGCGGTCACCGTTGTGAGAGGATTGCGTAACGGGTCATCCCCGTAGAGAGGCGTACGCGCAGAACTCGTATAAGAGTCACGCGAAGCACGACCCCTTCCCGCGGCACCACCGGTCATGGCCGACCGGCGCGGGAACGGGCTCCCCTAGCACGGCACCCCTGCTTCGCGCGCGGTACGCGCCGACACCATCCGCCGCGTCATGGCCGACGCCGGCGGCAGTAAGACCTTGAAGGGTTTTCGATGACCAGCGATTCTTCTTCGCATACCCGGAATCCGCACCTGGACGACGACCCCGCCTTCGCCCTGCACCGCGGCGGCAAGCTCCAGGTCACCCCCACCGTGGACGTGCACGACCACGAGGGGCTCGCCCTCGCCTACACCCCGGGCGTCGCCCGCGTCTGCAGCGGCATCGCCGACGCGCCCGAACTGGTGGAGGACTACACCTGGCGGAGCAACCTGGTCGCCGTCGTCACCGACGGCACCGCGGTCCTGGGCCTGGGCGACATCGGCCCCCAGGCCTCGCTCCCCGTCATGGAGGGCAAGTCGCTGCTGTTCAAGCAGTTCGGCGGCATCGACTCCGTGCCCATCGCGCTGGCCTGCACCGGCGTCGACGAGATCGTCGAGACCGTCGTGCGGATGGCCCCGTCCTTCGGCGGTATCAACCTGGAGGACATCTCCGCCCCGCGCTGCTTCGAGATCGAGAAGCGCCTGCGGGAGCGGCTGGACATCCCCGTGTTCCACGACGACCAGCACGGCACCGCGATCGTCACCGTCGCGGCCCTGCACAACGCGGCCCGCCTTACCGGGCGCACGCTGGGCGACCTGCGCGCCGTGGTCTCCGGCGCGGGCTCGGCCGGGGTCGCCGTCACCAAGATGCTCATCGACGGCGGCATCGGCGACATCGCCGTGGCCGACTCCAAGGGCATGGTCTACGAGGGGCGCGAGGGCCTGACCCCCGTCAAGCGGGAGCTGGCCGCGATCAGCAACCGGGCGGGCCTGCGCGGCTCCATCGAGAGCGCCCTGGCCGGCGCCGACGTGTTCATCGGCCTGTCCGCGGGCGAGGTCCCCGAGTCCGTCGTCGCGACGATGGCCCCGGACTCGATCGTCTTCGCGATGGCCAACCCCAACCCGGAGATCCACCCGGACGTCGCGCGCAAGTACGCGTCGGTCGTGGCGACCGGGCGCAGCGACTTCCCCAACCAGATCAACAACGTCCTGGCCTTCCCCGGCGTGTTCCGGGGCGCCTTCGCGGCCCGCGCCACCGACATCACCGAGAACATGAAGCTGGCCGCCGCCACGGCGCTGGCCGGCCTCGTCGGCGACGACCTGTCGGCGGACCACATCATCCCCAGCCCCTTCGACGAGCGGGTGGTCCCGGCGGTCTCGGCCGCCGTCGCCGCCCAGGCCCGTGAGGACGGCGTCGCCCGCCGCTGACCGGACACGGGAAGGGCCCGGAAGGCGCGCCCCCGCGGCGCCCCTCCGGGCCCTCTCCGTTTCCCGCTCCGCGGCTACCGGTCGGTGCCGGGGTCGTCGACCACCCGGCTCCACGGGTCGCCGCCGCCGTCGTCGTCCGAGGGCGGAGCGGGCCGCGCCGCCCCGGGCCGGTCGGACCCCTCCGGCTCCGCGGCGGGGGTGTCGCCGGCGTCCGGCGTCCCGGCCCCCGGGGCCTCGCCGGCCGCCGCGGGCCCCGGCCCCGCGTCGGCTGCGGGCTCGGGACCGTCGGCCCCGGGCTTCGGTGCCTGCGCGTCGGCCGCGGGCTCGGGACCACCGGTCCCGGCCGCCGGGGCCTCGCCGGCCGCCGCGGTCCCGGGCTCCCCGGTCCCCGGGGCCTGCGGTTCCGCGGTCGCGGACCCGTCGGTCCCGGGCTCCGCGCCCTGCCCGGCGGGCGGGCCCCAGCCGCGCGCGTCCCTGCGGATCACCTCGACCGTGTCGTCCAGGATGCGGCGCAGGTCGTGCACGGCGGCCTCGCCGACCGTGCCCGCCTCCCGGGCCACGTCGCGGACGCGCTCGCTGAAGTCCCGCAGGGCCTGGTCCAGGTCCGGGGTCCGGCCGGAGCCGCCCCGGCCCCAGACCGCCCCGAAGGCGCCGAACCCCTGGGTGAACCTCTCCCACTCGCGCGACCAGCGGTGGCCGTCGTCGCAGGCCCGGTCCCCCGCGGCCTGCTCGCCGTCCCGCGGTCGGTCCTGCTCACGGGAGCCGCCCCCGTCAGCGGTCCCGGTCCCGGGTTCCTTCTCCGCGGCCGGCTCCTCCTTCGCGGCGGGCTCCTCGCGGCGCGGGGCCTCCCCGGCCGGGGCCTGCCGGGCGGCCGGCTCCTCGGCGGGCCGCCGGGCGCCGCCGGCGGCGAACTTCAGCTCCTCGCGCAGCGAGCTGATGGTCTCCCGGACGTCCTGCTTGACCGCGCGGGCGATGTCGCGCACCGAGTCGGTGATCTCCCGCTCCAGGTCGTCGAGGTCGTTCTCGCGCGCCCGCAGCTCCGCACGCCCCTTGTCGGTGAGGCTGTAGACCTTGCGGCCGCCCTCCTCGGTGTGCGTGACCAGGCCCTCCTCCTCCAGGCGGGCCAGTCGCGGGTAGATGGTGCCGGGCGAGGGGGAGTAGACCCCCAGGAACCTGTCCCGGAGCAGGCTGATGATCTCGTACCCGTGCCGGGGGCTCTCGTCCAGCAGCTTGAGCAGGTAGAGCCGGAGTCTGCCGTGGCCGAAGAAAGTGCTCATTCATGCCCCCTCGGGGATCGCGGCCGGAGTCTCGGGCGCGCGCCGCAGCAGCGCGCTCCGGTTGGACGCGGAGTTGATGGTGATGGTCGCCGGGTCCACACCGCTGCCGATGCGCCCGCTCAGCAGGGTCCGGGCACGGCCGCCGCGCTTCTCCAGGCCGAAGTCGGAGTCCACCGCGGAGCCGGCGTTGCGGATCTCCACCGAGGCGGAGGTGTCCGCGGGCACCCGCAGGGCGACCTCGCCGGAGACGGTGTTGATCCGGACCCGGGCCGCCGGGGCCAGGTCGGTGTCGGCCAGCACGGAGCCGGAGACGGTCTTGGCGCTCAGGGAGGAGACGCGCCCGCCCGCCACGGCCAGCTGCCCGCTGACGCTGTTGAAGGCCAGGCCCCCGGACACGTTCCGCAGGGAGGCGTTGCCGGACACGGTGTTGACGTCGGTCTCGCCGGACGCCCCGTCCACGGTGACCTCGCCCGAGGCGGTCTTGAGCCTGGTCCGCGCGCCCACGCCCGCGACCACGATCGGCGCCCCCATGGTGGTGACGTCGACCGGGCAGTCGCGGGGGACGCGCAGGTCGACGGTCGCGCTGCGCCGCTGCACCTGCTTGTAGCCGCCCAGCTGGACCGGGCGCAGCCGCTCGATCAGGCCGGACCCGGTGAGGTCCTCGTAGTGGATGGTGAGGATGCCCGCCTCCTGGACCGCCAGGAGGGGCTCGCCGACGATGTCGGACACCTCGAAGGTGACCGGGTCGTCGGTGGGAAGAATGTTGACCTGGCCGCCGAGGATCCGTACCCGCAAGGCCACGATGCCGTCGAGGGTCTGTGTCGTCGGCCTGTCGATGGTCCAACGTGCCATCGTGTGCACCCTTTCGCTCGCTCCGATGCCTTCACGATATGTCGCGAGTCCGGCGAACTCAAGATATGTCGCGGATTCCCGGGGGTGTCTCCGGGTTCTCCCCGATACCGACCCCTTCCCCGCCCGCGCCCACCCCGGCGGCGGGGCCCTGCGCCCCCTGCCCCGGCCCGGCGGCCCCGCCCGGCCGCACGGGAACGCCGAAGGGGCCCGGGATCTCTCCCGGGCCCCTTCGGGGGTGTTCCCTACTCTTCGTCCTCGTCGTCCAGCCGGGCCAGCCAGGTGGCCAGCCGGTCGACCGGTGTCTCGAACTCGGGGTGGACGTCGGTGAACGTCCGCAGCTGTTCGGCGACCCAGGAGAGGCTGACCTGCTCCTCGCCCCGGCGCGCCTCCAGCTCCTCGATCCCGCGATCCGTGTAGTACACCTCGGTCCCCCCGCTAGTCCGCGGGCGGGAAGACCGTGTCCACCAGGGCGCGCTGCTCCGCCTCGTGCCGCTTGGCCGAGCCGGCCGCGGGGGAGGAGGACGCCGGACGCGAGATCCGGGTGAACGGGCGGTCGAGCTGCTCGGAGAAGACCAGCGCGACGAAGGGCCACGGGCCCATGTTCGCCGGCTCCTCCTGGACCCAGAGGACCTCGCCCGCGTTCGGGTAGGCCTTGAGCTGCTCCCGGATCTCCTCGATCGGCAGCGGGTAGAGCCGCTCCGCCCGGATGATCGCGGTGTGCTTGTCACCGCTCTTGCGGCGCGCCGCGTCCAGGTCGTAGTAGATCTTGCCCGAGCACAGCACCACGCGGCGCACCTTGTCCGGAGCGATCGAGTCGTCCGTGATGAGCGGCCGGAAGTGCCCCGAGGTGAAGTCCGCGGCGGCGGAGGTCGCGGCCTTCAGGCGCAGCAGCGACTTGGGGGTGAAGATCACCAGCGGCCGCTCCAGCGGGGACTTCGCCTGCCAGCGCAGCAGGTGGAAGTAGCTCGCCGGGGTGGTCGGCATCGCGACCGTCATGTTCTCCTGGGCGCACATCTGGAGGAACCGCTCGATCCGGGCCGAGGAGTGGTCCGGTCCCTGTCCCTCGTAGCCGTGCGGCAGCAGCAGGGTGACGCTGGAGCGCTGTCCCCACTTCTGCTCGCCCGAGCTGATGTACTCGTCGATGACGGTCTGGGCGCCGTTGACGAAGTCGCCGAACTGCGCCTCCCAGATCACCAGCGCCTCGGGGCGGGTGAGCGAGTACCCGTACTCGAAGCCCAGCGCCGCGTACTCGCTCAGCAGCGAGTCGTGCGCGTGGAACTTCACGGTCCCGTCGTCGAACCGCTTGAGCGGCGTGTAGGTCTCGCCGGTCTCGCGGTCCACCAGGGCGGCGTGCCGCTGGCCGAACGTGCCGCGGCGGCTGTCCTGGCCGATCAGGCGGATCGGGTGCTCGTCCAGCAGCAGCCCGCCGAAGGCGAGCAGCTCGCCGGTGGCCCAGTCCACCGCGTCGTTCTCGACCATCGTGGCGCGCCGGGTGAGCTGCGGGGCCAGGCGCGGGTGCGGGGTGAACCCGTCCGGCATGTTGACCTGGGTGTCGATGATCCGCTTGACCGTCTCCGTGCTGATCGCGGTCTCCACGGAGGAGTGGTCCAGGCGGCCCTCGGTGAACACCTCGGGCTTGACCACGGCACCCGGCTCGATCGGCTTCTTGTCGGCCTCACGGGTCTCCGTGAACGCGCGCTCCAGTTCGGTCTGGTAGTCGCGCAGGGCCGACTCGGCCTCCTCCACCGTGATGTCCCCGCGGCCGATGAGGGCCTCGGTGTACAGCTTGCGGGTGGAGCGCTTGGCGTCGATGACGTTGTACATCAGCGGCTGGGTGAACTCGGGGTTGTCCCCCTCGTTGTGGCCGCGGCGCCGGTAGCAGACGAGGTCGATGACGACGTCCTTGTTGAACGCCTGGCGGTACGAGAAGGCCAGGTGCGCGACCCGGACCACGGCCTCGGGGTCGTCCCCGTTGACGTGGAAGATCGGCGCCTGGACCATCCGCGCGACGTCGGTGGCGTACACGCTGGACCGGCTGTCCGACGGCGAGGTGGTGAAGCCCACCTGGTTGTTCACGATGATGTGGACGGTGCCGCCGGTGCGGTAGCCGCGCAGCTGGGACAGGTTGAGGGTCTCGGCGACCACGCCCTGCCCGGCGAACGCCGCGTCGCCGTGGATGAGGATCGGCAGCACGGTGAAGCCGTGCGGCCCCTTGTCCAGCAGGTCCTGCTTGGCGCGGACGATGCCCTCCAGGACCGGGTCGACGGTCTCCAGGTGGGAGGGGTTGGCCGCCAGCGAGATGCTGATCTTCTCGCCCTCGTGGGTCTGGAAGACGCCCTCGGTGCCCAGGTGGTACTTGACGTCGCCGGAGCCGTGCGCGCTGCGCGGGTCGAGGTTGCCCTCGAACTCGCCGAAGATCTGCCCGTAGGACTTGCCGCAGATGTTGGCCAGCACGTTGAGCCGGCCGCGGTGGGCCATGCCGATCATGGCCTCGTCCAGCTCGGCCTTGGCGGCCCTGGAGATCACGCCGTCGAGCAGCGGGATCAGGGACTCGCCGCCCTCCAGCGAGAAGCGCTTCTGGCCGACGTACTTGGTCTGCAGGAAGGTCTCGAACGCCTCGGCGCTGTTGAGCCGGTGCAGGATGTGCAGCTGCTCGTCACGGTCGAGCTTCTCGTGCTCGCGCTCGACGTGCGCCTGGATCCACTCCCGCTCCTCCGGGCTCTGGATGTGCATGTACTCGATACCCACCGTGCGGCAGTAGGTGTCGCGCAGCACGCCCAGGATGTCGCGCAGCTTCATGACCTGCTTGCCGCCGAAGCCCCCGGTGGGGAACTCGCGGTCCAGGTCCCAGAGGGTCAGGCCGTGCTGGAGCACGTCCAGGTCCGGGTGCTTGCGCTGCTCGTGGTCGAGCGGGTTGGTGTCGGCCATGAGGTGGCCGCGCACCCGGTAGGCGTGGATCAGCTCCTGGACCCGCGTGGTCTTGTCGAGCTGGGTGGCCTTGTTGACGTGGATGTCCTGCACCCAGCGCACCGGCTCGTAGGGGATGCGCAGGGAGTTGAAGATCTCGTCGTAGAAGCCGTTCTCGCCCAGCAGCAGCCGGTGGATGCGGCGCAGGAACTCACCCGACTGCGCACCCTGGATGATGCGGTGGTCGTAGGTGGAGGTCAGCGTCATGACCTTGCTGATGCCCAGCTCGGCCAGCGTGTCCGCGGACGCGCCCTGGAACTCGGCCGGGTACTCCATCGCGCCGACGCCCAGGATGGTGCCCTGGCCCGGCATGAGGCGCGGGACCGAGTGCACGGTGCCGATGCCGCCGGGGTTGGTGAGGCTGATGGTGGTGCCCTGGAAGTCCGGCACCCCCAGCTTGTTGGTGCGGGCCTTGCGGACCAGGTCCTCGTAGCCGCTCCAGAACTCCATGAAGTCCATCTCGTCGGACTTCTTGATGGAGGGCACGACCAGCTGGCGGGAGCCGTCCGGCTTCTGCAGGTCGATCGCCAGGCCGAAGTTGACGTGCCTGGGCTTGCCGACACCGGGCTTGCCGTCGATCTCCGTGTAGGAGTGGTTCATCTCCGGCATCGACTCGAGGGCCTTGACCATGGCGTAGCCGATGAGGTGGGTGAAGGAGACCTTCCCACCGCGGCCGCGCCGGAGATGGTTGTTGATGACGATCCGGTTGTCGAAGAGGAGCTTGACCGGCACCGCGCGCACACTGGTCGCGGTCGGCATGGTCAGGCTCGACTCCATGTTGGTCGCGGTCCGCGCGGGTGCACCGCGCAGCCGCTCCTCGTCGACCTGGAGGGCCTCGTCCGCGCTCGGGGCCGCCTTGGCGGGGGCCGGCGCGGCGGGCTTCTTGGGTGCGGCGGTGGTCGCGGGGGCCGGGGCCTGCGGCTTGGCGGCCGTGGTCCCCCCGCTCTTGGTACCGGCCGCTTCCGCGGGCTTGTAGTCCGCGAAGAAGTTCCACCAGGCCTTGTCGACCGAGTTGGGGTCGTTCAAGTACTTCTGATAAAGCTCCTCGACCAACCACTCGTTGGGACCGAAATCTGTCAGGGGTTGAGACGCCTCAGACGACACGGCGGAGATCGCCCACTTCCGCAGCTCGCTCGTGGATGTATGGGAAGACGGGTGGCTGCCGGCTCGGCGGGCTCAAGGAAGAACACGGGGTCAACCGCGTGGCGGAAGACCGGTCTGACCAGGCCGGCACTCGTCGGGTACCAGGCTACTTGTACCGGCCTCCCCTCGGGGAACACGGGCCGTGTTGAAACTAGGAGATAGCTAACATTTTTTCACAACCACCCTGGCGCTACGCGTCGGTAACCAAGCGCGATGTGTCTGTGGTGCCTGTTTTGTAGGCTTTTGTGGCGAATTTGGCGTGTGAAGGTTTTGTCCGCTATCGGCCGCACCGGATGTGTCCTGTACCACTCTCGATATCGAGATTCCGGGGGAACCCGGTCCCACTGGCCCCCGTCGGAGTAGGTGCGAGCGACCGGGCGGGACGGCCGGGCCCCGCCGCCGACGTTCCCAGCGGGAGCGGTGGGACCCGGGCCCGGTCGCCGCACACCCGCGCCCGCGCCGCCTCCTTTCCCTGCCGCGACGGGGCACCGCGCTCGTGAATCGCCGGTGAACGCCGCCGAGGATGTGCGGATCTGTACGCTCTTCGGCGTTCTCCCACGCCGGAGCGCCCCGCGTGCCAAGATCGCGATACGCGCACACCGGTAGACGCGAGGGGTGGGGAGGGACCCATGAGGGGCCTGGGGGAACTGGAAGCCGCCATCATGGACGCGCTGTGGCGGTCCGACGAACCGCTGCCCGTGCGGCTCATCCACGAGACGATGGTCTACGACCGGGACATCGCGTACACGACGGTCATGACCGTCGCGGGCATCCTCTTCAACAAGGGCCTGCTCGACCGGGAGAAGCGCGGCCGCGCCTGGGTCTACTGGCCGCTGGAGTCGCACGCCGAGTACACGGCCCGGGTCATGGACGAGTTCCTCGACACCTGCCCCGAGCCCCAGGCCACCCTGCGCAGCTTCGTCGAGCGCTTCAGCGACGAGGAGATGGACTCCTTCCACCGCGTGCTCAGCCAGGTCCGCCTCGACCGCGGCGTCACCATCTAGGCTCCGCCCGGGCGGCGGGCGCCCGGCACCGTAGGCGCCGGCCTTCGCGCCCCGGCCGCGCACTCCGCGCGGCCCCGCACCCCGCATCCGGGGTCCGCGCGTTCGGCGCGCGCCCGGTACGGCCGGCGCCGGCCTTCGCGCTCCACCCGCCCCCACCCGGACCCCGGGGACCGTGCCGGGGCCTGGTGCGGGCGGCCGGCGGCCCTCAGGACAGGATCCAGCTGCGGCCCTCCGCCGCCAGCTTCTCCACCAGGGTCGCGCTGTCGTGCTCCTTGGCGAACAGGTGCTCGGGGCGGGTGATGGGCACGATCCACAGCCACCGCACCGGGTCGCCCTGGAAGGCCAGCCCCGCGGTGTCCGGCGGCGCGTGGCCGGCCGCGGCGACCAGCGGGGAGGGGTCCTCCAGCAGCAGCACCGCCCCCGCGCCGCGGCGCATCGCCCGGTCCTCGGGGTTGTCCAGCCACTTCACCGTGTGCCCGGTGCCGAACCAGGTCACCGCCCGCCACGGGAACGCCCCGATCCACCGGAAGATCCGTGCGGCGTGGTGCGCGGGCATGGTGGTGGCCAGCGCCAGCTCCACCCGCGCGTACCTGGAGGTGTCGGCCATGTACCGGTCCAGGGTGGGCATCCGCTGCCCGCACATGCCCACGGTGGACAGGATCGTGAACGGCCGCTGCCCGGTGGGCGGGCGCTCCGACACCCGCAGCAGCGGCGGGTGGCCGTCGGACACGTCCCAGTAGTGGCCCGCCTCGCCCACCGACCGGTTGAGGTGGCCCAGCACCGTGCGCTGCACGCTGCGCCAGGCCCCCGAGGCCCGCCGCCAGTCCCAGTAGGCCTCGGCGTGCACCACCCGGGGCCACAGCTGCCCCTTCACCGGGTCCAGCTCCCAGGCGTAGGCGCTGCGCCCGATCGCCTCGCGCGCGTACCCGGGCAGGCCGCTGTCGGCCTCCGCCCAGCCGGGGATGACCGCGAGCAGGCCCTCCTCGTCGACCAGGGCGACGCCGTCGCCCTCCTCGAACCACACCGCGCGCAGGCACGCGGGGTCGAACCGGGGGCGGCCCTGCGGGTGCTTGGTGTGCCCCTCCGGCATCAGCGGGGCCCGGCCCTCGAAGGAGCCGCCGGGCTCGGCCGCGCGGGGGGCGATCTCGTGGTTGGCCAGCCACACCGGGACGCGGATGCGGCCGCGCGCGTCCAGCAGGTAGGCGGCCGTGGTCCGGGAGTCGCACTCGACCACCACACGGCGGCTCTGATACGGGCTGATCTCGTCGAGCAGGACCTCGATCCCTGTCACCGGCCCTCCCACGCGCGCCGACCCGCCGTCCCGCCGGGCCCGGTCCGACCCGTCCGCACAGTGCTTGAAGTGCTCTCCCCGCCGGAGCCGGGAGATCCCCGCCTACCTTACGGGCGGCGGCCCCGACGCGTCGAGCGCCCGCGACGGAGGCGCTCGCGGCCGCCGGGACCCGGTACGGGGCTCCGCCGCGGCGGCGGGACCGGGTCGGATCCGCGGCCGGCCCCGGGGCCGGAACACTCTCGGATATGACGGGTAGGATCGACGGTAGTGCCCTGACAGGCGGAGCCGTACCCGCAGCCGCGTATAGGTCGTATAACGACCCGTACCGCTGCCGTCCCGCGCCGGGCCGAGACCATCGACTCCACCCCTTACGGACTCTCTATGCCCGCCGAGCTCACCTTTGTCGCACCGCGCCGTGCCAAGCCGCCCCGGCACCTGGCCGACCTCACCCCGCAGGAGCGGGCCCAGATCGTCACGGACCTGGGGGAGAAGCCCTTCCGGGCCAAGCAGATCGCCAAGCACTACTTCGGCGGTCTGGAGTCGGACGCCTCGGCGATGACCGACCTGCCCGCCGCCTCCCGTGAGAAGCTGGGCGAGGCGCTGCTGCCCCGCCTGCTCACCCCGGTCAAGCACATCACCTGTGACAACGGGATGACCCGCAAGACCCTGTGGAAGGCGTTCGACGGGGTGCTGTTCGAGTCGGTGCTCATGCGCTACCCGGACCGCGTCACCCTGTGCATCTCCTCACAGGCGGGCTGCGGCATGAACTGCCCGTTCTGCGCCACCGGCCAGGCGGGCCTCACCCGCAACCTGTCCACCGGCGAGATCGTCGAGCAGGTGGTCTCCAGCGCCCGCGACCTGGACCGCGGGCAGGTCGCCGGGGGCCCCGGGCGCATCAGCAACATCGTGTTCATGGGCATGGGCGAGCCCATGGCCAACTACAAGCGCGTCCTGGAGACGGTGCGCCGGATCACCGACCCGGTGCCCGAGGGGCTGGGGATCTCCCAGCGCGGCGTCACCGTGTCCACGGTCGGCCTGGTCCCGGCGATCGACAAGCTCATCTCCGAGAAGATGCAGGTGCGCCTGGCGATCTCGCTGCACGCCCCCGACGACGAGCTGCGCGACGAGCTGGTGCCGATCAACACCCGCTGGAAGGTCGCCGAGGTGCTGGACGCCGCCTGGCGCTACGCCGGGACCACCGGCCGCCGGGTCTCCATCGAGTACGCGCTCATCAAGGACATCAACGACCAGGCCTGGCGCGCCGACCTGCTGGGCGAGCTGCTCCGGGGCCACCTGGTGCACGTCAACCTCATCCCGCTCAACCCCACCCCGGGGTCCAAGTGGACGGCGTCGCGGCCCGAGGACGAGCGCGAGTTCGTCCGGCGGCTCCAGGCCCACGGCGTCTCCGTGACCGTCCGGGACACCCGCGGCCAGGAGATCGACGGGGCCTGCGGCCAGCTCGCGGCCGCGGAGAACTGACCCGGGGCGCGCGGTGGTCGAGACCGGGCTGGCCTTCGTCGTCGCCCTCGCGGCCGGCCTCGTCCCGGTCCTCAACATCGAGGTCTACCTGCTGGGCGCCGTCGCCCTCAACGGCGACGGCGCCCTGGTGGCCATGGCGGTGGCGGCCGGACTCGGCCAGACCCTGGGCAAGCTGCCCTACTACTACGCGGGCAAGGGCACCCTCTCGGCCCCCTGGCTGCGCAGGCGCACCCGGACGCCGGGCAAGTGGACCGAGCGGGCCGCCCGCTGGCGCCTGCGGGCCGAGGAGCGCCCGGCCTGGGGCGTGGGCCTGCTGGCGCTGAGCTCCTTCGCGAGCGTCCCGCCCTTCATGGTGGTCTCCGTCCTGGCCGGCGTGGTGCGGATGAACATCCTGCTGTTCTGCGCGGTCACCTTCGCCACCCGCACCGCCCGCTTCCTCATCGTCGTGCTGGCCCCCGCCTGGGCCCTGTCGTTCCTGCCCTGAGGGACCGGGCGCGACCCCGGACCCCCGCCCCCGGCCTCAGCCGACGGCCAGGTCCCGGCGGCGAAAGCCCGCCAGGGCCAGGACCAGGGCGGCCAGGATCGCGGCTGAGGCGACCGCGGCGGGTGCGGCCTCGAAGGGCTCCACCGGCGGCTGCGGCAGCATCCCGAACGCGCTGAGGTTCAGCGCCCAGTCGGGCATGCCCAGCAGGGCGCCGAGCATGGTGGTGAAGACGCTGTACCCCAGCCACGCCCACACCAGCGACATCAGGCGCGGGACCGCCCCGACGGCGAGTGCGGTGGCCGCGACGAAGGCGAGCGCCACCGGGAGCTGCGACAGCGCCGATTCCAGCATCGTGCCGATCCAGGAGGAGTCGTCGGTGGAGCTGAGCGCACCGATCCCGATGCCGAGCCCGCCCAGGACCACGAGGAGCGACGTGGACAGGACGCCCACCGCCAGGGCCGCCCCGTACCAGCGGACCCGGCCCACCGCCGTGGCGAGCACGAGTTCGGCGCGGCCCGCCGACTCCTCGCTCCGCGCCCGCAGGACCGACAGGATGCCCTGGGCCGCCGCCGCCATGACCACGTAGCCCGACATGACGCCGAGGAAGCCCGCGGTGACGTCCTCGGCCGCGCCACCGAGCATGGCCATCAGGTCGGGGTTGGAGTCGAGCATCCCCTCGACTTCGGTGGCGAGGGTGCCGAAGGAGATCGCGAACAGGAAGGTGGCGACGCTCCAGGCGATGATCGACCCCCGCTGCTGGTGCAGGTGAAGGGAGAACACGCCGTTGAGCAGCGGGCTCGCGGCGGCGGGCCCGGGACGGGCCGGGATCAGCCCCGCCCCCAGGTCCCGGCGCCCGGCCAGGGCGTAGGCGGTGCCGAACAGGGCCAGGATGGACAGCGGGTACAGGGCCAGCGGCCACCAGCGCAGGTCGTCGAACACCCGGGCCTGCTGCACCCAGGCGAACGGCGAGGCCCAGGACGAGGGGCCGCCCCCGCGCTCGGCCAGGTCGCCGACGACGCGGGCCATGAAGAGCAGGCCCACGGCGAGGAAGGCCGTCCCGGAGGCGGCCCGCCCGTGCTCGGTGAGCTGGGCGCACACTGCGGTGACGGCCCCGAAGGTGAGGCCTGCCAGCCCCAGCCCCAGCCCGTAGGCCAGGGAGTCGGTGGCGTCCAGGCCGTAGCCGGCCATGAGCGCCCCGGACAGCCCGCCGATGACCAGGTTGAGCAGTGCGACGGTGACCAGAGCCGCCGTCATCTGGGCGCCGCTGCCCAGCACCCCGGCCCGCAGCAGCTCGGCGCGGCCGCTCTCCTCCTCGGCCCGGGTGTGCCGGACCACATGGAGGATGCTCATGATCGCCGTGGCGATGAGCAGGCTCATGGTCAGCTCGTTGACCACCATGGCACCGAGCGTGTAGTCGTCCAGCCCGTAGCCCGGTCCTCCGAAGAGGATCCCGGTGGGCGTGTCCATGAGCGCGGCCCGCGCCTGGCGCTGGGCGTCGGTGGAGAAGGCCTCGTCCAGGGTGGGGATGGTCATGGCGACCGTGCCGACCAGGGCGACCGTCCACACCGACATCCGGATGCGGTCGCGGCGCAGGATGAACCGTGTGAGGGTCCCGGTCCCGGTGAGGGCGCTCATGCCGCACTCCCCCTGTTGCCGTTGAGGGCGGCCAGTTCGTCGCCGTAGTGGCGCATGAACAGCTCCTCCAGGGACGGCGGGTTGCTCACCAGGGAGCGCACGCCCAGATCGGTCACCGACCGCATGACGGTGTCGAGGTGGTCGTTGTCCACGTCCATCGAGATCCGGTCCCCGTCGATCTCCGCGTTGTGCACGCCGGGGAGGGAGGCCAGGGCGGCGGGGTCACCGGTGACGGTCGCGCGCACCGATGACCGGGTCAGGTGGCGCATGTCCTCCAGGGTCCCCGATTCCACGGCCTTCCCCTGGCGGATGATGGTGACCGTGTCGCAGAGCTTCTCGACCTCGGACAGGATGTGGCTGGACAGCAGCACGGTGCGCCCTTGTTCCTTGGCCTCCAGCACGCACCCGGTGAACACCGCCTCCATGAGCGGGTCCAGCCCGGAGGTCGGCTCGTCCAGGATGAGCAGTTCGGCGTCGGAGGCGAGGGCGGCGACGAGGGCGACCTTCTGCCGGTTGCCCTTGGAGTAGGTGCGGGCCTTCTTGGTCGGGTCCAGCTCGAACCGGGCCAGCAGCTCCTCCCGGCGGCCCCGGTCCAGGCCCCCGCGCAGCCGGCCGAGCAGGTCGATGGCCTGGCCCCCGGTCAGGTTGGGCCACAGGGTGACGTCGCCGGGGACGTAGGCCAGCCGCCGGTGCAGGGCGACGGCGTCCTTCCACGGGTCGCCGCCCAGCAGGCGGACGGCACCGGCGTCGGCCCGGAGCAGGCCGAGCAGGACGCGGATGGTCGTGGACTTGCCGGACCCGTTGGGGCCGAGGAACCCGGCGACCTGCCCGGTCTCCACGGTCAGGTCCAGACCGTCCAGGGCCTTGAACCGGCCGAAGTACTTGTCGACGCCGCGGGCGTCGACGGCGGGTGAGGACATGGGCGCTCCCGTCAGGGGTGGGTGGTGCCGGGACCGTCTCCGGCCCCGTCGGCGGTGCCGTCGGCACCGGTGTGGCGGAGGAAGGCGTCGAAGGCGGAGGAGTCGGCGAAGACCCCGTCCGTGTAGAGCTCCAGGGCGGGGAGCATGAACCCGGCGGTCCACCGCCGGAGCAGCGCGCCGTAGTCCGTGTCCCCGTCGCCGCCGTCGAGGGTGATGAGCACGAGCAGCGACCCCAGGGCGCTCGCGACGGCGAACCGGGCCCGCCCCCCGGGGTCGCGCGAGGGCTTGACGGTCCCCGCCCGGACCTCCCGTTCGAAGTAGCGCGCCGTGTCCGCGACCATCCGCTCGTACAGTCCCGCGGCCAGGGGCCCGCCGTCCTGGAACGTCCGCAGGACGTAGGCGAGCAGGTCCGCGTACTCGTCGACGGCGGCCAGGTGCACGAGGAACCCGTCCGCCCCGGAGGCCTCCCCGCCCTCCAGCGCCGAGACGAGCCCGGACACGTGCTCGTCGCAGGCCCGGCGCAGCCCGGCCTTGGAGCCGAAGTGGTGGATCACCAGGCCCGGGGAGACCCCGGCGTGCCCGGCGATCGCGCGGACCGTGGCGCCGAACCCCCTGCGGGCGAAGCACTCGATCGCGGCGTCGCGGATCCGGGCCCGGGCGGTGAGGTCGGAGGCAGCGGTTGAACTCATGTTCAATAGATTAAACGCATGTTCAACGCGAGGGCAAGGGGGCGGGCCGGGGCGGTGCCGCGGCCGTACACTCGTGGCACCCGTGTCGACGAGGAGGGTCCGATGGTGCAGGTCGCGGTCGCCCAGTTCGCCCCAGGCCAGGACAAGGCGGAGAATCTGCGCTCGGTGGCGCGGCTGACCGCGCGGGCCGCCGCCCTGGGCGCCGGGGTGGTGCTGCTGCCCGAGTACACGATGTTCACCGCGCCCCGCACCGACGACCGCTACGTGAAGGCGGCCGAACCCCTGGACGGGCCGTTCGTCGCGGCGGCGGCCGAGACGGCCCGGCGCGAGGGCGTCCACCTGGTGTTCGGCGTCAACGAGGAGACCCCGGGCGGGACGCACTTCACCAACACGCTGGTGGCGCTGTCCCCGGCGGGGGAGGGGGTCGCGCTCTACCGCAAGGTCCACCTGTACGACGCGTTCGGGGTCAGGGAGTCCGACGTGGTCGCCCCGGGGCCCATCGAGGACCCGCGGACCTTCGCCGTCGGGGGCGTGACCTTCGGCCTCCAGACCTGTTACGACCTGCGCTTCCCCGAGGTCACGCGGCGGATCGCCGACGCGGGGGCGCACGTGGTGCTGCTGGCCGCGCAGTGGGTGCCCGGCCCGCTCAAGGAGGAGCACTGGCGGACCCTGGTGCGCGCCCGCGCGGTGGAGAACACCGTGTACGTGGCCGCGGCCGGGCAGGCGGCGCCCTCGGGGTCGGGCAACAGCATGGTGGTCGACCCGATGGGCACGCCCCTCGCGTCCCTGGGGGAGCAGGCCTTCGAGGTGGCCGCCGCCGAGGTTTCGGCCTCCCGGGTGGCTGAGGTCCGGGCGACCAACCCCGCGCTGGCCCTGCGCCGCTTCACCGTGGTTCCACGGGGCTGATGCGTGCCTTCCGGAGGCGATTCAGCTTCTGGATGTCCGACAAATGCGCAGATTGCGTACGTTCCAGATGGGGTCTTCCCAGACTTGGTTACTTAGAGCTATGATCTCCATGCGCGGAGTGATTTAGATCGGTCCGGACCCTTCCAGGGGCCTCGTGCCTCTGATTGAATAAAGAGCCGGTAACTATCGGCCCGCAAGACTGTCCTAAACCACGGGGGGAGCAGGGACATTGCGCGGAACGAGCACGATGTGCGCATCGGATGCGAGGGTCGAGGCCCTGTCCGACGGATACGTGTACGACCCGGAACGGCTGAGCGCGGAGCAGTGCACGGGGGACGCCTGCGTCGTCTGCCACACGCGATGGCCCCGGCCGCGGACCGCCCTGGGCGTTCTGCCGGACGGGGGAGCGGTGTTCGGCTGCGGTGACTGCGCGGCGCTGGTCGGCGCCGGGGCGCCGGTCGCGGCCGACACCCGGGTCTTCGCGGCCCGATGAGCAGAGCGCGGTCGCGCTCCGGGTCCAAGGGGGAGGAGGACCCGGAGCGCTCCGCGGACGCGCCCGCTTCCATGGGGAGGAGGGGAAGGTGAGCGCGTCTTTTCCGGAATGGTCCCGCGATGAGGCCGTGGCCGCCCCCGCAGGGGCGGGCGACATCCACGATACTCCGAGTCGCCCGCCGTGACCGGCGGTGAGCCGCATCCGTCCGGTATTTCCTGGAACTACCGACTGTCCGGAATGGCCGTTACCCGTTGACGGGGAAGCCCAGATCCACGCCCCCGGCCGGGCGCGACCCCGGGTCCGTCCACCGGGCGGTGACCGCCTTGGTGCGGGTGTAGAAGTGCACGCCCTCGGTGCCGTGCGCGTGCGAGTCCCCGAACAGGGACTGCTTCCACCCACCGAACGAGTAATAGGCCATCGGCACCGGGATCGGCACGTTGATACCGACCATCCCCACCTCGACCTCGTTCTGGAACCGCCGGGCGGCCCCGCCGTCGTTGGTGAAGATCGCCGTCCCGTTGCCGTACGGGTTGTCGTTGACCAGCTGCACTGCCGCGTCGTAGTCCGGCACGCGCAGCACGCTCAGCACCGGGCCGAAGATCTCGTCCCGGTAGCAGGACATCTCCGGGCCGACGTGGTCGAGGATCGTCGGGCCCAGCCAGAACCCGTCGCCCCCGCCGCCCAGGACGGGGTGCACCCGGCCGTCCGCGACCAGCGAGGCGCCCTCGCGCACCCCGGACTCCAGGTACGAGGCGACCTTGTCCCGGTGCTCGCGGGTGACCAGCGGGCCCATCTCGCTGCGCTCGTCGTCGCCGGGCCCCACCCGCAGCCGGGACACCCGCTCCTTGACCCTGGCGACCAGCTCGTCGCCCACCGGGTCCACGGCAACCACCGCGGAGATCGCCATGCAGCGCTCGCCCGCCGAGCCGAACCCGGCCGACACCGCCTGGTCGGCGGCCAGGTCCAGGTCGGCGTCGGGCAGCACCACCATGTGGTTCTTGGCCCCGCCCAGCGCCTGCACCCGCTTGCCGTGCTCGGCCGCCGTCCGGTAGATGTGCCGGGCGACGGGGGTGGAGCCCACGAAGCTGACGGCCGCCACGCCGGGGTGGGCCAGCAGCGCGTCCACGGCCTCCCGGTCCCCCTGGACCACGCTGAAGACCCCCTCGGGCAGGCCGGCCCGCGCCCACAGGTCCGCGATCAGCAGCGAGGCGGACGGGTCCTTCTCGCTGGGCTTGAGCACGAACGCGTTGCCGCAGGCGATCGCCACCGGGAACATCCACATCGGCACCATGGCCGGGAAGTTGAACGGGGTGACGCCGGCGACCACGCCCAGCGGCTGGAGGATGGAGTAGGAGTCCACGCCGGTGGACACGTTCTCCGAGAAGCCCCCCTTGAGCAGGTGGGGGATGCCGCAGGCGAAGTCCACGACCTCCAGGCCGCGGGCCACCTCGCCCTGTGCGTCCGAGAACACCTTGCCGTGCTCGGCGCTGACGGCTGCGGCCAGCCCGTCGCGCTCGGCGTTGAGCAGTTCGCGGAACCGGAACAGGATCTGCACCCGGCGGGACAGCGACGTGTCGCGCCAGGCCGGGAACGCGGCCCCGGCGGCGGCCACCGCCGCGTCCACCTCCTCCGGGCCCGCGAGGTCGACGGTGCCGGAGACCTCTCCCGAGGCCGGGTTGTGGATGGAGCCCCGGCGCCCGGCCGGGCCCTCGTGGCGGCGTCCGCCGATCCAGTGGGTGACGTGCTTTCCCATGGTCTTCCCTCGTCTCCTCGGGTCTTCTCAGGCCTGGGCGTCCACCGCGCGCACGGCGTCGACCAGCAGGTCGCGGCCCTCGGCGGCGTCCTCGGCGGACAGGTTCAGCGGCGGGGCCATCCGCAGCACGTTGCCGTGCACGCCGCCCTTGCCGACCAGCAGCCCGCGTTCGCGGGTCTCCTCCAGCACCCGCCCGGCCAGGGCGGGGGAGGGGGCGCCGGTACGGGGGTCCGCCATCTCCACGGCGAACATCAGGCCCTTGCCGCGCACGTCCGACACCGACGCCAGCCCGGTGAGCGGCCGCAGGCCCTCGATGATGAGGGCCCCCTGGCGCAGCGCGTTGCCCTGGAGGTCGTGCTCCAGCACGTAGTCGAGGGCGGCTCCGGCTGCGGCCATCGACACCGGGTTGCCGCCGAACGTGGCCACGCCCAGCGCGGACAGGCCGTCC
This sequence comes from Nocardiopsis flavescens, assembly GCF_900141985.1. Taxonomy (GTDB): domain Bacteria; phylum Actinomycetota; class Actinomycetes; order Streptosporangiales; family Streptosporangiaceae; genus Nocardiopsis; species Nocardiopsis flavescens. The sequence goes on from NZ_FQZK01000005.1 coordinate 37,002, forward strand.
ATGAGGTCGCCGCGCGCCACGACGCCGCCCACCGCGAAGCCGTTGCCCAGGCCCTTGGCGAAGGTCATGGCGTCGGGGGTCACCCCGTGGCCGCCGATCCCGAAGAAGCTGGTGCCGGTGCGGCCCCAGCCGGTCTGCACCTCGTCGGAGACGAACAGGATGCCGTGCTCGTCCAGCACCTCCTTGTAGGCCGCGTACAGCCCGTCCGGCGGCATGGCGAACCCGCCCACGCCCTGGACCGGCTCGGCGATCAGGCAGGCGACGTTCGGGGCCGCGGTGTCCAGGACGTCGCGCAGGTCGGCGACGCAGGCCTCGACGTACTCCTTCTCCGACATGCCGCGGAACACCGGGGAGGCGTGGTCGGTGCCGTGCAGGTAGTGCACGTTGAGAGGGGACAGCGAGGAGTTCTTCCAGGCGCGGTTGCCGGTGACGGCGATGGTGCCGTAGGAGCGGCCGTGGTAGCTGCCGCGCAGCGCCAGCACCTCGTCGCTGCCGCGGGCGCAGGTGGCCAGCAGCAGGGCGGTCTCGTTGGCCTCGGTGCCGGAGTTGGTGAAGAACACCTTGGCGTCCGGGATGCCCGAGAGGCGGGCGATCTTCTCGGCCAGCTCGACCTGGGAGCGGATCAGGTACAGCGTGGAGGTGTGCACGACGCCCTTGGCGATCTGCCTCTCCACGGCCTCGCGCACCTCGGCCACGTCGTAGCCGAGCATGTTGGTGACGATGCCGGTGAAGAAGTCCAGGTAGGTGCGGCCCTGCGCGTCGGTGACGCGGGAGCCGCTCCCGGAGGCGATCTCCAGCGGGGACTCGTAGTACAGGGGGAGCCAGGAGGGCATGACCGCGCGGTGGCGCGAGAGAAGTTCCGACATGCCCCCAGTCTCGCCGGGGCCCGCGGCGTTGGCCAGAACCACCATGTTGACAACATGCAGGCCGGACTTACGGACTGTAAGGGCGCCGCTTCCCCTGCTCACCGGGGGCTCCGGGCCGCGGGCGGCGTCGGGGCCGCGCACAGTGTCAAGCGCGACCGGGGCGGCGCTGACACTGTGTCCTAGACTGCGGACGTGCTTCCCACCCTTGCCGAGGTCCTGCGCCTGCCCGCCCTCCAGCGCGCCCGCCCCCGCGTCGTCGTGGGCTCCGAGCGCCTGGACGTGCCGGTGCGCTGGGTCCACATCGCCGAGGTCACCGACCTGGCGCACCTGCTGCGCGGCGGAGAACTCGTGCTCAGCACGGGCATCGCCATGCCCGACGACCCCGAGGCGCTCAAGCGCTACATGGACGACCTGGCGGCCGTCGGCGTCAGCGGCATCGCCGTCGAACTGGGCCGCAAGTACCACGCGGAGCTGCCCGCGGCGTTCCTCGACGCCGCCCGCGGGGCCGGGGTCCCGGTGATACTCCTGGACCGGGAGGCCCGGTTCGTGGAGATCACCGAGGCGGTGCACATCCGGGTCGTCAACGAGCAGCTGGAGGAGCTGCGCGAGTCCGAGAAGCTCCACTCGGTCTTCACCCGCCTGTCGGTGGAGGGCGCCGACACCGAACGCATCCTGCACGAGATCACCCAGCTGTCCGGCTGTCCCGTGGTCCTGGAGAACCTCGCCCACCAGGTCCTGGCCTGCGACCTCAACGGCGAGGACCCCGGAACCCTGCTGACCTCCTGGGAGAGCCGCTCGCGCGCGGTCCGCTCGGGCACCCGCACCGTCCACGCCCCGGCCACCGGCTGGCTGGTCACCACGGTCGGCGCCCGCGGGCAGGACTGGGGCCGGCTGATCCTCATCGCCGGGGCCAACCCCACCCCGCGCCAGAGCATGCTCATCGAGCGGGCCGCGACCACCCTGGCGCTGGGGCGCCTGCTCGAACGCCACGAGGAGAGCCTGGAGCGCCAGACCCACCGCACGATCATCGCGGGCATCATCGACCGCGCCTACTCCGACCCCGACGAGGCCCTGGTCCGGGCCCGCGCGGTGGGCGTGCCCCTCAACAACCGCGAACTCCTGGGCCTGGTACTGCGCCTGCGCGAGAACGGTACCGGCCTGGCGGCCCAGGCCCGCCTGTCCGACACCGCCGAGGGCGCCGCCCGGGCCTGCCGCGACCTGCGGCTGCCCGCGCTGGTGGGCTCCCTGGACGACCTGCGGGTCGGCGTCCTGCTGGCGCTGCCGCCGAGGCGGCGCGTCGACGCCACCCTGCACATGCTCGCCGAGCGGCTGGCGGTCACCGTCGGGGACGCCGCCGTCCTGGCGGTCGGCTCCCCGGCCGACGACGTCCGCGAGGTGCGCCGCTCCTTCCTGGAGGCCCGCCAGGTGGGCGACGTGGCGGTCCGCCAGAGCGACCGGCGGCCGTTCTACCGCCTGCCCGACCTGCACCTGCGCGGGCTGCTGCACCTGTTCCGCGACGACGAGCGGTTGCAGACCTACGTGGAGCGCGAGCTGGGCCCGCTGCTGGACCACGACGCCCGCCACGGCTCGGACCTGGCGGACATGCTCCGCCACTACCTGGCGGCCGGCCGCAACAAGGCCGCGGCGGCCTCCCGCGCGCACCTGTCGCGGCCCGCGTTCTACGATCGACTGCGCAGGATCTCCAACGTGCTCGACGCCGACCTGGACTCGGTCGAGACCTGCCTGTCGCTGCACGTGGCGCTGCTGTCGCTGGACTCGGTCCGCGAGGGACAGCGCTGAGGCCCGCCGTCGGCTTCGTCAAAGGGATGACCGTGCAGTAGCCTTGGAATCCGTTGTAAGGGATGCGGATCTCAATGAAATCCGCCGTTCATGTGCACAGAATACGTTGGATTCACGGAGGGCCATGTGAGCGGCCAGTCGGACCCCGCACCCGCGCGCCGGGGCGGCGGCATCGTCCTGGACGAGACCGCCAAGCGCATCATCGAGGTGCTCCAGGAGGACGGCCGCCGTTCCTACGCCGCCATCGGCAAGGCCGTAGGCCTCTCGGAGGCCGCGGTGCGCCAGCGCGTGCAGCGGCTCCTGGAGTCGGGGGTGGTCCAGGTCGTGGGCGTCACCGACCCCATGATGCTCGGATTCCACCGCCAGGCGATGATCGGCGTGCGCACGGACGGCGACCTCAACGCCGCCGCCGACGTGATCTCCGAGATCCCCGGTGTGGAGTACGTCGTCATCACGGCGGGCTCCTTCGACCTGCTGGTCGAGGTCGTCGCGGAGGACGACACCCGCCTGCTGGAGATCCTGGCGGCCATGCGCGCCGTCGAGTCGGTGGCCTCCACCGAGACCTTCCTCTACCTCAAGCTCCGCAAGCAGACCTACGCCTGGGGCACCCGGTAGGGGCGGTCCCCGCCGGGAGCCCCGGGGCCGCCGCCCCGCGGGGCGGCGGCCCCGGCCCCTCAGAGGCGGGCGAACGCCTCGGCCAGGATGTCCAGGCCCTCGTGGAGCAGGTCGTCGCCGATGACCAGCGGCGGCAGCATGCGGACCACGTTGCCGTAGGTGCCCGCGCTCAGCAGGACCAGGCCCTGGGAGTGGCAGTACGACAGGACCCGGGCCAGCGTCTCCGGGTCCGGGCTCCGGTCGTCCTTGACCAGCTCGATCGCGATCATCGCGCCGCGTCCGCGCACGTCGCCGATCACCGCGTGCTTCTCGGCCAGCCCGCGCAGGCGCCCCAGCATCAGGTCGCCGATCTCGCGGGCGCGTCCCACCAGGCCGTCGGACTCGATGGCCTCCAGCGACGCCAGCGCCGCGGCGCAGGCGGCCGGGTTGCCGCCGTAGGTGCCGCCCAGGCCGCCGGCGTGCACGGCGTCCATGAGGTCGGCCCGGCCGGTCACCGCGGCCAGCGGCAGGCCGCCCGCGATGCCCTTGGCGGTGGCGATGAGGTCGGGGACGATCCCCTCGTGCTCGCAGGCGAACATGTCGCCGGTGCGCGCGAAGCCGGTCTGCACCTCGTCGGCGACGAACACGATCCCGTTCGCGCGGCAGAACTCCGCCACGGCGGGCAGGAAGCCGGGGGCCGGCTCGATGAAGCCGCCCTCGCCCTGGATCGGCTCGATCACCACGGCGGCCACGTTCTCCGCGCCGACCTGCTTGCTGATCTGGTCGACCACCAGGGCCGCGGCCTCGGGACCGCAGTTCTCCGGGCCGGTGGGCCAGCGGTAGGCGTAGGCCATGGGCATGCGGTGGATCTCGCCCGCGAACGGCCCGAAGCCCTGCTTGTAGGGCATGTTCTTGGCGGTCAGGCCCAGGGTGAGGTTGGTGCGCCCGTGGTAGGCGTGGTCGAACACCACGACGGCCTGCCGGCCGGTGGCGCTGCGGGCGATCTTCACCGCGTTCTCGACGGCCTCGGCGCCGGAGTTCAGCAGGATCGAGCGCTTCTCGTGGTCGCCGGGGGTGACGCGGTTGAGGGCCTCGCAGACCTCGACGTACGCCTCGTAGGGGTTGACCATGAAACAGGTGTGCGTGAACCGCCCCAGCTGCTCGGCGGCGCGCTCCACCACGCGCGGGTCGGCGTTGCCGACGTTGGTCACGGCGATGCCCGACCCGAAGTCGATCAGGGCGTTGCCGTCGACGTCCTCGACGATCCCGCCGCCGGCCCGGGCCACGTACACGGGCAGCACGCTGCCGACGCCCCTGGCGACGGCGGCGGCACGGCGCTCCTGGAGCTCACGGGAGCGGGGGCCGGGGATCTCGGTGACGACCCGGCGGGACTGGGCGACCTCGGTCACGGCCATGCGTCTGCCTCCTTCAGTGCGACACGGGGGTGCGGAACAGGACGGGGCGAGCCGCCCCGACCCGCCTGACACTAGGGCGCGCCCGGGCCGGCGGACATGGACACCGTGGATAATCGGTGCAGGTCCCTGCGCCAATGCGGCAGGGCCGCCGACCGCGACGAGTGGAGGGCCGATGCCACCGACCCTGGGCGGACTGGTGCGGACGCCCTCGCTGGGACTGCGCCCGCTCACCGGAGACGGGGGGCTGGACCGCGCGGTGGGGTGGGTCGCCGTCAGCGAGCTCACCGACCCCACCCCCTACCTCGCCGGGGGCGAGCTGCTGCTGACCACCGGCGTCCGCTGGGCCGATTCCCCCGTGGACCTGCGCGAATACGTGCACAGGCTGGCCCTGCGCGACATCGCCGGCCTGGGCTTCGGCGTGGGGGTCGCCCTGGAGCGGACCCCCGACCAGCTGCGGGAGGCGGCCGTCGAGTTCGGGGTCGCCCTGCTGGAGGTGCCGCGCCCGACCCCCTTCATCGCCATCGGCAAGGAGGTCTCCCGGGTCCTGGCCAAGGAGGAGTACGAAGGGCTCAGCCGCGCCTTCACCGCCCAGCGCGACCTCACCCGGGCCGCCCTGTCCGGGGCCGCGGCCGTGGTCGACCGGCTCGCCCGCGACCTGGGCGCCAGGGTGCTGCTGCTGTCCTCCGACGGCGCGCCCCGCCACACCGCGCCCGCGGGGGCGTCCCCGCTCCCGCGGGACCTGGGCGGGGGGCTGGACCGCCTCAGGGCCGCCGGGCCCCGCGCCAGTGCGGCCGTCACCGCGGGCGCCGAGCACATCTGGGCGCAGCCGCTGGCCACCGGCCGCCGGGTCCGCGGGTTCCTCGCGGTGGGCACCGACGGGCCGCTGGGGCCCGAGCAGCGGACCCTCGTCAACGCCGCCGTCTCCCTGCTCTCCCTCGAACTGGAGCGCGACGCCCACGGGGAGGGCGCCCGCCTGGGCGAGGGCGTGCTCGCCGCCCTCCTCTCCGGGGCCCTGGACCCGGCCGACCCCGGCGCGGAGCGGCTGGTCGCCACCCTGCCGCCCGCCCCCGTGGTCGTCGCCGCCGCGGACGGGGCGCCGGGGGCCCCTCCGCCGCCGGGCGCCCTCGTGGCCGCGTACGGGGAGGGCGCCGTGCTGCTGACCGCCGCCGACACCCCGGACGCCGTCGTCACCGACCTGCTCGACGGCCCCGTCGGGATCAGCGACCCCGCGGACCACACGGGGCTCGCCGCCGCGCTGGCCCAGGCCGAGCGCGCCCGGGAGGCGGCCCGGTCCCGGGGCGGCGGCCCGGTGCGCGCGGCCGAACTCCCCGGCGGGCTGCTGGGCCTGGCCGACACCCCCGCCGGGACCCGGATGGCCGAGGAACTGCTCGCCCCGCTGCTGGCCGAGCGCTCCGGAGCCGACCTGCTCGCCTCCCTGCGCGCCTACCTCGCGGCGTCCGGGCGCTGGGACGCCGCCGCCGAGGCCCTGGGCGTGCACCGGCACACCCTGCGGTACCGGATGCGCCGCATCCGCGAACTGCTCCCCGTCGATCTCGACGACCCCGACGTGCGCGCCGAACTGTGGATCTCCCTGCGCCTGCACGGCGCCCGCGCCTGAAAGTCCGCACGGGTTCACGCGTTCGGGGGATATCGGCCCGCCTTATCCACGACAATGGGCGCTGACAGCGGTGTGTGATCGACTGATCACCGAAATCGGTGCCGGGGGCGGACGTGAGATCACTACGGGACGACGAGCAGGAGATCGGCGACCTTCGGGAACCGGTGCCCGGCGGGCACCGGCCCGCGGTCATCCGGATCGGCGCACAGCAGGCGAACGGGCCCACCCTGCGCTGGAAGCCGCCCGCCGCCGAGGGCACCGACCCCCGGGCCCTGCTCGGCTACCTGCGCGCCTGCCTGCGGCGGGAGGCCGTGCACACCCACACGGTCCTGCTGGCCCAACTCGACGGCGACACCTGCGCCTGCCTGCCCGGCGGCACCGAGACCCTCTTCGCCGGGAGCGGTGCGCGCGCCCCGGCCGGGCCCGCCGCGGCCCGGGTGGTGCGCCTGGCCGCCCGCCACGGACAGGCCCTGCGCTACGGCTACCCCCTCGTCATCCTCGGCGAGGGCGCCGACCGGTCCGCCCTGCCCCTGCTGACCGTCGACGTCCAGGCGGTCGAGGACCCCGCCGCCCCCGACGCCCCGCGCCTGCGCGCGATCGGCCCGCCCGACGTCAACGCCGCCCTGCTGGAGCGGTTGGGCACCACCGACCCCGAGGACCTCTTCGAGCTGCGGACCCGGCTGCGCTCCGGGGCCCCCGACCCCGCCGGGCTCCCGGCCGCCGTCACCGACCTGGCCGCCAAGGTGCGCACCCTGCTCTCCCGCCTGGAGATCGAGCGGGTCGACGACATCGACCCGGCGGCCACCCGCGGCACCCCCCGCGACCGGGTCACCGGGGCGCACAACGTCGCCGTCCTGTTCCGCGCCGGCCCCGGCGCCCGCTCCGGAGACGAGGCGCCCGAGCCGGGCACGGTCGAGGCGGTCCTGGCCGACCTGGACCCCACCGAGCGGGACGGCATCGACCCAGGCGCGCTGGGCGGTACCGCCCTGCACGCTCTGCTGGAGGGGGCCGACGGCGTGCCGGACCCCGGGCCCGGACCCGCCCGCGGGGCGCGGCGCGCCCGCGAGGCCGGGACCGCCCCCCACCCCGCGGCCCCGCCCGTCCCGCTCAGCGCCACCCCCCTGGACCAGGCCGGGTACACCGTGCTGCGCGCGGCCATGAACGACCGGCTCACCGCCGCCGCGGCCCCGCCCGGCACCGGCGCCCACGACCTCGTCGACGCCCTGGTGCGCACCGCCGTCGGCTCCGGGCAGCGGGTCCTGGTGTGCGGGCGCACCGAGCACGACGTCCGCGAGGTCCTGCTCCGGGCGCAGGGGGGACACCCCGTCATGCGCGTCGGCGGCAGGGAGCACCGGGCCTCCGAGGCCCGCGTCATCGAGCGGCTGCTCGCCGAGCACGGCGGCGTCCCGCCCCGCGGTGCGGACCCCGCCGACCACGGGGGCGACCTCGCCCACCACTGGTCCCGCGTCCGCGCCGCCTGGGACGAGATGGACGCCATGGCGGCGGGCGGGTACGAACTCGCCCACCTGGCCCAGGAGCGCGAGCGCGGCATCGCCGACGGCTGGGACCCCGACCGGCTCTTCACCCCCGAGCGGGGCGGCCCCGAGTACTGGCTGCCCCGGGCCGAGCGCGCCTTCGCCGGGGGACTGGGCGCCTTCCAGCACCGTTCGGCCATCCGCCGCGAACTCGGCCTGGACACCGACCCCGAGACCCTCGCCCGCCTGTGCGCCACCGCACGCCTGGAGAGCCGCTGGCGCGCGGCCCTGGACCGGCGCACCCGGCACGACCCCCTGGACGAGCTGACGGACCGGCTGGCGCGGGCCGGGGAGGCGCACCGGCGTATCGCCGCCGAGTGCCTGGCCGCCGCCGTCGCGCCCCGGCTGTGGCGCGGCAGACCCGCCCTGGAGAACCGCCTGGAGGCCCTCAACTGGCACCACGGCCTGGGCTGGCCCGGCATGAACGGCCTGATCGACGTGCTGCCCGCCTGGGCGTGCCGTACCGACCAGGTCCGCGCCCTGCCGCCGCAGGCCGGCCTGTTCGACCTGGTCGTGGTGCTGGGCGCCGAGCGCACGCGGGTCGCCGAACTGCTGCCCGCCCTGCACCGGGCGACCCGCGCCCTGGTCCTGGGCGACCCGGCCCACCCCGGCCCCGCCAGCGCCCTGGAACCGGGGGAGGAGCGCCGTGCCCTGGCCGCCGCCGGGCTCGCCGCCGACCGGCTCGACGAGCAGGGCCTGCGCCACGGTACGGGTTCGGCGCTGCGGGCCGCCCGCCGCGCCGTCGACGAGACCCTGTGGCTGGACGAGCACTCCGGGGCGCCGCCGCTGCTCGCCGAGACGGCCTCGCGCCACTGCTACGGCGGCCGGGTGTCGGTGCGCACCGCGCCCGACCCCGGCGGCGGACCCGCCTTCGAGTGGCGCGACATCGCCGGCGTCTGCGAGGCGGCCCCCGGCCTGTCCTACATCAACCGCGAGGAGGCCTACCGGGCGGTGGTGGTCGTCGACGAGATCGACGAGCACCTGCCGCTCGGGCGCACGATCGCCGTGGTCGCCCCCACCCAGCCCCAGGTGGCGCTGCTGCGCCGGCTGCTGCGGCCGCGGGTCTTCCGCCACCGCGTCCTGGTGGGCGGCCCCGACCTGCTCGGCGGCGCGCTCGACCGGACCGACGTCACCGTGCTCTCGCCGCTGCTCGCCCAGGGGGCTCCGGCGATCATCGAGCGCCGGGTGCGCCGTATGGGCCACCTGTGGTCCGCGGTGCTCACCCGGACCCGCCAGCGGCTCGTGGTCGTGGGCGACCGCTCCCACTGGGAGTCCGGAGACGGCCCGCTGGCGGAGCTGGTCCGCGCCCCCGAGAGCGCCCCGGACGGCGCCTGCCGGGCCCTGGTGGACCGCCTCCGGGAGGCGGGGACCCGCGTCTCGCTCCAGCAGACCGCGGAGGGGTGGACCGCCGACCTGGTGGTCCGCTTCGGCGCCCGGCGCCTGCTCGTCCTGCTGGACCGCGAGCCCGACGGGCGCCGGCTGCGCCGCCTCATGGACCGCGGCGACGCCCTCAACCGCATCACCGGCGATCCCGTCATCGTGGTCCCCGCCTGGCGCTGCCACGCCGACCCCGACCGCCTCGTCCGGGAGATCCTGGGCGCCCACTGAACCGCACCGCCCCGGCCGCACTACCCTGTGGTGCGGATCCCGGCACGTCGCGTTCCGGGACGCGAGCAAGGGGGAACGGGTGCCCGAGGGCCACACGCTGCACCGGTTGGCGGCGCACTTCGACAAGGCCTTCGGCGGCGGCGCGGTACGGGCGTCCAGCCCCCAGGGCCGCTTCGCGGACGGTGCCGCACGGATCGACGGCCGTGTCCTGACCACGGGCGAGGCGCACGGCAAGCACCTGTTCCTGGGCTTCGACTCGGGGGAGTGGCTCCGGGTCCACCTGGGCCTGTACGGCGCCTGGACCTTCGGTGACGCCGACGGCGAGCGCCACCTGGGCGCGCCCCGCGCCGCGGGTGCCGGGCGGACCGGCCTGGTCCGCGGCCCGGACGGGTTCGCCGTCCCGCCCCCGCCGGTCGGCGCGGTGCGCGCCCGGCTGGTCGGCGCCTCCGGCTGGGCCGACCTGCGCGGCCCCTCGGCCTGCGAGGTCGTCACCGAGGAGGAGAAACTGGCCGTCCAGGACCGGCTGGGCCCCGACCCGCTGCGCGCCGACGCCGACCCCGGGCGCGCCTGGCGGGCGGTCTCCCGCTCCCGGACGAGCATCGCCGCCCTGCTCATGCGGCAGGAGGTCATCGCCGGAATCGGCAACATCTACCGGGCGGAGTCCCTGTTCCGCGCGGGCCTGGACCCCATGACCCCGGGCCGCGACCTGACCCGGGAGCAGTGGGACGCGCTGTGGGAGGACCTGTCCGGTCTGCTCCGGGACGGCGTCCGCGACGGGTACATCATCACCACGCGCCCCGAGCACCGGCCCGACCCCGACGCCCGCCCGGTGCCCCGGCCGGACACCCTCTACGTCTGCTACCGGACCGGGGAGCCCTGCCGCGTGTGCGGCTCCCCGATCGCCGCGTCCGAGCTGGCCGGGCGCACGCTCTACCGGTGCCCCGGCTGCCAGTCCGGGTGAACCCCCGGCCCCGCCGCGGCCGAAGCGCCCCGCGGGGCGTGCAGTACAATCCCACATCGCCGCTTAACCGGTTCAGCATTCGAGGTCAGGGGGACGTGTGGGGGGTTTGATGCGACGGCCGACCATCATGGACATCGCCAAGGCCGCGGGGGTGTCCAAGGGGGCGGTCTCCTATGCCCTCAACGGCCGCCCGGGGGTCTCCCAGGAGACCCGCAAACGCATCCTGGCGATCGCCCGCGACCTGGGGTGGGCGCCCAGCAGCACGGCCCGGGCCCTGTCGCCCGGCGGCCGGGTGGGCGCCTTCGGCCTGATCATCGACCGGCCCGCCCGCGACCTGGGCGTGGAGCCGTTCTTCATGCAGCTCATCTCGGGTATCGAGGCGGAGCTGGCGGTCGGCGGCACCGACCTGCTGCTCCAGGTCACCGAGGACCGGGACGCGGAGATCGAGGCGTACCGGCGCTGGTTCGCCGAGCGCCGGGTGGACGGGGTGATCATGGTCGACCTGCGCGTCGAGGACCCCCGTGTCGCCCTGGTCGAGGAGTTGCCGCTGCCCGCGGTGGTCCTGGGCGGTCCCAAGGGCGCCGGGACCCTGCCGTGCCTGTACACCGACGACGCCTCCTCGGTCCGCGAGGTCGTGCACTACCTCGCCGCGCTGGGGCACCGGCGCGTGGTGCGGGTGGCCGGGCCGGAGGACTTCATGCACACCCGGGACCGGACCCGCGCCTTCGAGGAGGCCGCCGCCGAGGTGGGGCTCCCGGGGGCGGTGACGGTCCACGCCGACTACACGGGGGAGGCGGGCACGCGGATGACCCGCCGCCTGCTGGCCAGCGCCGAACGGCCCACCGCCCTGGTCTACGACAACGACATCATGGCGGTGGCCGGGCTGGGCGTGGCCCACGAGATGGGCGTGGACGTCCCCGGCCAGCTGTCCATCGTGGCCTGGGACGACTCCACCCTGTGCCGTCTGGTGCGCCCCTCGCTGACCGCCGTCGCGCGGGACGTGGTCGCCTGCGGCCGGGAGGCCGTGCGCATGCTGTCCCGGGCCGTCGAGGGGCGCGCGGTGGGCGCCCGCGAGACGGACCGCGGAGAGCTCCAGCCGCGCGGCAGCACGGGCCCCCTGGGCGGCTGAGGGGGCGCGTCCGGGCACCGTGGCCGGCCGGTGGGAAGCGTGTGGCCGACGGTGCCTCCGAGGTGCGTGGGAGCGCTACCAAAACGCCGCGCACTATGGAAAACTACCGCGCACGGCGTGGTCTCCATCACGTCGCCGGAGAGGGGGGCGGGGTCCCGTGCGGAACCGGTTCAGCGGCGGTCGACCGAATGTCTTGCCCACATCTGTGCTGTTACAAGCGAATAACAGCGAAGTGACGCCCATTGACGCCCTTCCCGTCCGCGTGTTGTTGTTAACGTCACTTACCCGGTTCAGCAACGGCCTGTCTCCGCGCCCCTGATTGGGAGCGCTCCCACCTCTCCGAGTCCCGGAGAGGGCAGTTCCCCCCACGAGCGGCCGACCGGGTGGATGAAGGAGGAGTCGAGATGAGATCTCTTCGGCTTCCGGCGGCACTCGCGGCAGTGGCCCTCGCGGTCACGGCCTGCTCGGGTGGCGGCGGCGGAAACGGAGAAGGTTCCGGCGAGTACCCGCGGAACGAGACGCTTTACACCACCGGTACCGCTTGGGGCCCGCCCGCCAACTGGAACCCCTTCATGCAGGGGCAGTACGCGGTCGGCACGGTAGGCCTCGCCTACGAGCCGCTCTTCCTCTTCGACCCCAACACCAGCGAGTACGTCCCCTGGCTGGCGGAGAGCGACAGCTGGCCCGAGGAGAACGTCCACGAGATCGTCCTGCGCGAGGGCATCACGTGGCGGGACGGCGAGGTCTTCGACTCGGCCGACGTGGTCTCCACGCTGGAGGTCGGGCAGTTCGATTCCGTCCCCTTCAGCAACCTGTGGAACTTCATCGAGGGCGTGGAGGCCGTGGACGCGCAGACCGTCCGCGTCACGTTCGCCGAGAACCGTCCCCAGGAGTGGATGAACTGGGTCTACTCGCATCCGATCGCCCCCGAGCACATCTGGGGCGAGAAGACCGAAGAGCAGATCATGAGCGACGTGAACGAGGACCCGGTCGGCTCCGGTCCCTACTTCTACGAGTCGCACACCGACGACCGCCTGGTCTGGGAGCGCAACGACGAGTGGTGGGGCACCGAGGCCCTCGACCTCGACATGAAGCCGCGCTACATCGTCGACCTCGTCAACGCCTCCAACGACGTCACCCTGGGCATGCTCCAGCAGGGACAGGTCGACCTGTCGAACAACTTCCTGCCGGGCATCGACCAGATCATCAACGGCAACGAGACGATCACCAGCTACTACGACGGGCCGCCCTACATGCAGCCCGCCAACACGGCCTGGCTGGTGCCCAACACCACCAAGGCCCCGCTGGACGACCCGGCGTTCCGCCAGGCGCTGGCCCACTCGATCGACATCACCCAGATCATCGAGGGCCCGTACGCCAACCTGGTCGAGGCGGCCAGCCCGACCGGCCTGCTCCCGATCTGGGACGACTACATCGACCACGGCCTGGTCGAGGACGAGGGCTTCACCTTCAACGCCGACCGCGCGGTGGAGCTCCTCGAGGACGCCGGCTACCAGGACGAGGACGGCGACGGCTTCGTCGAGACCCCCGACGGCGAGCCCATCTCGCTGACGCTGGAGGTCCCCGCGGGCTGGACCGACTGGATGGAGGCCTCCAACGTCATCGCGGCCAACGCCCAGGCCGTCGGCATCAACATCGAGGCCCAGACCCCCGAGTTCGACCTGCTGGTGGACAACCGCAACTCGGGTGAGTTCGACCTGATCATCAACAACGAGCGCGGGGCCAGCAACACCCCGTGGACGTACTACGACTACGTCTTCCAGCTCCCGGTGAACGAGCAGCAGTCCACGGTCAACTTCGGCCGCTACGAGAACGAGGAGGCGTGGGCCCTCGTCGAGCAGCTCGCCGCCGTTCCCGCGGACGACATCGAGGCCGCGGCCGAGATCACCTCGCAGATCCAGGAGATCCAGCTGGCCGAACTCCCGGCCATCCCGCTCTGGTACAACGGCATGTGGTCGCAGGCCAACAACACGTACTGGACCAACTGGCCGAGTGAGCGCGAGGGCGCGCCCCAGACGTACGCCTCCATGTGGAACGGCATCTGGCAGCTGGGCGGCATCCAGACCCTGGCCACCATCGAGCCGGCCGGCGAGTAGCCGCACCCCTGGTCGGCGGGCCGGAGCACCCCTCCTCCCGAGTCCCGCCGACCGCCCGGTCCCGGGCGGGCACGGCGCGAAAGCCCGCCCGGGACCACCCCGGCGCCGGCGGGACACCGGCCACCCCCACGGAGAACCCCTGACCGGGGCTCCGTCCCGTGTCCCGCCCCGCCCGGGGCTCGTCGTCCGTCCGCCACCATCACCTGGAGGAACGTGTGTGGCGCTACATCGGCCGTAAGCTCTTCGTCTACCTGCTTACGTTCGTCATCGCGGTCACCATCAACTGGATGATCCCGCGCTTTATGCCGGGTGACCCGGTCCGGAGCATGCTCTCCCGCGCCTCGGTCGGCAACCCCGAGGCCCTACAGCGCATGAACGAGTACTACACGGGGGTCTTCGGCCTCGACACCCCCCTGCACGAGCAGTACCTCTCCTTCTGGGCCAACCTCTTCCGCGGGGACCTGGGCGTCAGCGTCATGCTGTACCCCCAGCCCGTCCTGGACATCATCCTCAGGGCGGTCCCCTTCACCCTGGGCCTGCTCCTGCCCTCGATCATCCTGAGCTGGATCGTCGGGAACCGGATCGGCGCCTTCGCGGCCCGCAAGAAGCTGCTCGACAACACGATCCTGCCGGTCGGGTACATCCTCACCGCCATGCCCTACATGTGGCTGGCCCTCCTGCTGGCCTGGAGCCTGGGCATCGTCGCCGGCGTCCTGCCCACCGCGGGCGGCTACTCGCCGTCCCTGCGGGTGGAGTTCTCCTGGCTGTTCATCTCCAGCCTGCTCACGCACTGGGTCCTGCCGTTCCTGTCCATGTTCGTCGTGGCACTGGGCGGCTGGGCGATCGGCATGCGCAACATGATCATCTACGAGCTGGAGGCGGACTACTCGAACTACCTCCAGGCCCTGGGCGCCCCCACCCGCCTGATCCGCCGCTACGCGTTCCGCAACGCGATGCTGCCGCAGATCACCGGGCTGGCCGTCCAGCTGGGCACCGTCCTGTCGGGCGCCCTGCTCACCGAGATCGTGTTCAACTACCCCGGCCTGGGCACCCTGATCCTCCAGGCGCTCAACAACCGCGACTTCTTCGTGCTCCAGGGCACCTTCCTGTTCGTGGTGGTCGGCGTCCTGATCGCCAACTTCATCATCGACATCGTCTACGTGCTGGTCGACCCGCGCACCCGGGTCCAGATGACGGGAGGCGCGGCGTGAGCGAGATCGCCGGAGCACCGGGCACCGCGGACGCCGCGGGCGGCCCCGAGCCCACCACCGAGCGCAAGACCTCCGAGGTCCTGCACTTCGCAGTGCGCAACCCCAAGCTGCTCATCGGCCTGGGAATCGTGCTGAGCCTGCTGCTGCTCGGCATCATCGGCCCGCTCTTCATCGAGCACGGGCCCAACGAGTACGTCGGCCCCAAGAGCCAGCCGCCGAGCGGCGAGTACTGGCTCGGCACCACCAGCTTCGGCCAGGACATCTGGGCCCAGTTCGTGTTCGGCCTGCGCGCGACCTTCCTCATCGGGGTCTTCGGCGGCGGCGTGGCCTTCGTGATCGGGACGACGGTCGGGTTCGTCGCCGGTTACAAGGGCGGGATCGTCGACGAGATCCTCAACATGCTCACCAACGTCGTGCTGGTGCTGCCCGCCCTGGTCGTGCTCATCGTCATCACCGCCTACCTGGAAGTGCGCGGCGTCTTCATCCAGGGCGTGTTCATCGGCCTGACCTCCTGGCCGTGGGCGGCCCGCGCGGTCCGCTCCCAGGCGCTGTCGCTGTCCACCCGCGACTACGTCGACCTGGCCAGGCTCAGCGGACGCCGCACGTGGCGGATCATCACCACCGAGATCGCTCCCAACATGAGCTCCTACCTGGTGATGTCCTTCATCCTGCTGTTCGGCGGCTCGATCCTCATCGCCGCCGGCCTGGACTTCATCGGCCTCGGCCCGACCAACGGCGTCTCCCTCGGCCTCATGCTGGAGAGCGCGATGAAGTGGAGCTCCCTCTACCTGGGCATGTGGTGGTGGTTCATTCCGCCGGGCCTCGGGATCACCGCGATCGTGGGCTCCCTGTACATCCTGAATGTCGGGCTGGACGAGGTGTTCAACCCCAAGCTGCGGGAGCTTTGATGACTCTGCGCGTCAACGACCTCAAGGTCTACTACCAGACCCTGCGCGGGGACGTCCACGCCCTGGACGGCGTGACCTTCGATCTGGCCGACGGCGAGATCATGGGTCTGGCCGGCGAGTCCGGGTGCGGCAAGACCACGCTGGGCAAGAGCCTGATCCGCCTCGACTCGCGCATGCGCCACATCGGCGGCACGATCGAGCTGGACGGCAAGGACGTGCCCATCGCCGACGAGAAGGCGATGGTGCCGCTGCGGTACCACGAGATCTCGCTCATCCCGCAGTACGCGATGAGCGCGCTCAACCCGACCCGCAAGATCGGGCGGATGATCAACGACCTCCTCCGGGCGCGGGGGGTGCGCCCGGCGGACATCGCCGACGAGCTCAAGCGCCGCCTCGAACTGGTCGGCCTCGACACCGACGTGCTCGACCGGTTCCCGATCGAGCTGTCCGGCGGGATGAAGCAGCGCGTGGTCATGGTGATGTCCACGCTGCTCAACCCGTCGCTGCTGATCGCGGACGAGGTCACCTCGGCCCTGGACGTGTCCACCCAGCGCGCGGTCGCGGAGTCCCTGGTGGAGTTCCGCGACCGGGAGTACATCAAGAGCATGGTGTTCGTGACCCACGACATCTCGCTCGTGTACCAGATGGCCGACACGATCATGGTGATGTACGCGGGCCACATCGTGGAGAAGGCGTCGGCGTCCACCATCGTCAACGCCCCCCGCCACCCGTACACGCAGATGCTCATCTCGGCTCTGCCCGAGGTGGGCTCCACCACCGAGCAGGGCCGGCTGGAGGGCATCCCCGGCACCCCGCCCGGGCTGCTCAACCCGCCCACGGGGTGCCGCTTCAAGGACCGCTGCCCGCTGGCGTTCGCCAAGTGCGCGGAGCGCCCCCCGCTGGTCGAGATCGAACCCGGCCACTGGGCCGCCTGCTGGAAGACGGGGTGAGACGGACGTGCTGGAACTCAGCCACGTGCACAAGGTGTACCGGGTCGGGGCGTTCGGCGGGGGGCGGCTGCGCGCCGTCCGCGATGTCAGCCTGAAGGTGGAGTCGGGGGAGGTCGTCTCCCTCATCGGGGAGAGCGGCAGCGGCAAGAGCACCCTCGGCAAGATGGTGCTGGGGCTGTTCAAGCCCACGTCCGGGGTCATCTCCTTCGACGGCACCGACATCACCACCATCCGCGGGCACGCCGCCCGCAAGGCGTACTACCGGCGGGTGCAGGGGGTCTTCCAGGACCCGTTCAGCTCGTTCAACCCGATCTTCAAGGCCGACCGGGTGTTCGAGATGATCCGCAGCTCCTACTTCCCGGGGACCTCGGACGCCGACTGGCGCGAGCGGGTGCTCAAGGCGGTCGGCACGGTCCGCCTGGACCCGGAGAACGTCCTGGGCAAGTACCCGCACCAGCTCAGCGGCGGACAGCTCCAGCGCCTGCTCATCGCGCGGGCACTGCTGCTGGACGTGGACCTGCTGGTCGCCGACGAGGTGATCAGCATGCTGGACGCCTCCACCCGGATCGACGTGCTCAACCTGCTGGCGGACCTGAAGGAGCGGGGGATGGCGATCCTGTTCGTCACCCACGACCTCTCCCTGGGCAACTACGTCAGCGACCGGTCGGTGATCCTGCGCAAGGGCGCGATCGCGGAGATGGGGCCCACCGCGCGGGTGTTCGAGAACCCGCTGCACCCCTACAGCCGCCACCTGCTCTCGTGCGTCCCCCAGCTGCACCGGACCTGGGCGGAGGTGGACGCCGAGATGAAGGCGAACCCGCCGGAGGACATCGACCTCCCGGTGGCCCCCGACGAGGAGTCGGCGCCGCTGCTGGAGGCGGAGAAGGGACATTTCGTGGGGATCGACCAGGGCTGAGTCCGGGCCGGTCAGAGCCACCGGGGCGCGGCATCCCCCACCATCGCGGGGATGCCGCGCCCCGTCCTGCGCGGACACCGGTTATTCCCCGGTCGCCCGTGCGTGTTGCCACACCGAAAACCCTCGCGATCGCAGGGGTCTGTGGTACGTTCGTGATGATTGTTAGTCGTTGAATTTCGCAGTTGGTGTCTTGCCCGCGGAGTTTGTGACCGGCGGGCGGTTTCCCTGAGAAGTCGGCTCGCGGCAATTCTCGGGCGTGAGGTTGCGCCCGTTGTACACCGAGCTGAAGGAGACAACATGGCTCAGGGAACTGTGAAGTGGTTCAACGGCGAGAAGGGCTTCGGCTTCATCTCCCCCGACGACGGTGGCCCCGACGCCTTCGTTCACTACAGCGCCATCCAGGGTTCGGGCTTCCGTAACCTGGAGGAGAACCAGCGCGTGGAGTTCGACATCGTCGCCGGCACTCGCGGCCCGCAGGCCGAGAACGTCGTCGCCATCTAACTCCGGTTAGACCGGCACCACACGTTCGAGAGCCCCCGGAAGGTCCGTCCTTCCGGGGGCTCTCCGTGTTCCCCGGGGTCCCGGGCGGGACCCCGGCCGGGGCCGTGTCAGCGCCGGGCGGCAGCGGGGGCGCTCAGCAGCCGCTGGACGCCTGCCCGGACCCCGGGGGTCTCCAGGCCGCGCACGGTCACCGTGGTGCGGCGGCGCAGCACGTCGTCGACGGTCACCGCCCACTCGCGGTCGCGCGCGAACACCACCTGCGCCCACACGTCCGGGCCCTCGGGGTGGATGCGCTCCCCCAGCTCCGGCTCGTCGCGGATCAGCGCCGCGATGTCCAGGGCCAGGCTCCCGTAGTGGGAGGCCAGGTGGCGGGCCACCGGCGGTTCCAGGCGGGCCCCCGGCTCGCGGTCGATGAGGATCCGCTGCGCCACCGCGTCCGGGCTCGCCAGCCCCGGCAGCGGGACCGTCCGCAGCGGGTCGGCCATCTCCTCGGCCAGCGGCACCGCCCGCACCCTGCGCAGCTCCTCCAGGACCGTCCGGCCGATGTGCCGGTAGGTCGTCCACTTGCCCCCGGCCACCGACAGCATGCCGCCCCGGCCCTGGGTGACCACGGTCTCCCGCTTGGCGGCGCTGGTGTCCCCGCCGCCGCCCGGCAGCACGCGCAGTCCCGCGAACGCGTAGTCCACGTGGGAGGCGTCCAGGTAGGGCGCGTCGATGCCCAGCGCCGCCTCGCCCAGGATCTGGTCCACGTCGGAGGGCACCACGGCCACCTCCGCCGGGTCGCCGGTGTACTCCTCGTCGGTGGTGCCCAGCAGCAGGCGGCCCTCCCACGGGATGGCGAACGACACCCGGTGCCGGTCCACGGGGATCGTGAGCGCGGCGCGCCACGGCTCCGGGGTGCGCAGCACCAGGTGGGCCCCCTTGGACAGGCGCACGCTCGGCGCCGCCGCGGGGTCCTCCAGCCGGCGCAGCCGGTCCACCCACGGCCCGGTGGCGTTGAGGACCAGGCGCGCGTCGACGCCGAACTCCGCCCCCTCGGCGCTGTCGCGCAGCTCGGCCCCGGTGACCCGGGTCCCGGTGCGGCGCAGGTCCACCACCTCGGCGTGGTTGAGGACGACGGCCCCCGCCTCGACGGCCGCGCGCACGGTCATGATGGCCATGCGGCTGTCGTTCATCTGGTGGTCCCCGTAGGCGGCGACCGACTTCAGGCCCTCGGTGCGCAGCCCCGGCGCCAGCCGGGCGGCCTGCGCGGGGGACAGCAGCCGCCCCACGCCGTCGCCGAACGCGGACAGCGCCGAGTACAGGAACACGCCCGCGCCCATCTTGGCGGCGCCGTGCGGGCCGCCCGCGTAGACCGGGACCAGGAACGGCAGCGGGTTGACCAGGTGCGGGGCGACGGTGGTGGCCAGCGAGCGGCGCTCGCGGTGGTTCTCCGCGACCAGCTTGAGGTTGCCGGTCTGGAGGTAGCGCAGGCCGCCGTGCACGAGCTTGGAGGACGCGCTGGAGGTGGCCCCGGCGAAGTCGCCCGCGTCCACCATGGCGACCCGCAGGCCGGCCTGGGCCGCGTTCCAGGCGACGGAGGTGCCGAGGATGCCCCCGCCGACGACGAGGAGGTCGAAGGTGCCGCGGGACAGCTCGGCGCGGGTGCGCCCGCGCTCCGCGCCGCGTCCCGGGAGCGCGGCCCCGGGACCCGGGGCCCCGGTGTCCGGGACGGCGGGACCGGGGGCGTCGGCGTGCGGCGCGGGTGCGCCGGGGCGGTGGGCGGCTGCCGGTTCGGGAGTGGTCGTCATGGCCGGTTGCTCCTCGGAGAGGGATGGCTGTGCGGCCGCCGGAACGGGCTCCGCGTTCCATGCGGCCATCGCAGATATCATACGACAATGCCGCACGAGAGTGCAGGCGTACGGGGAGTTCCGGGGGGCTCCGTCGGGCGCAGGGGTGTCCGGCGGGCAAAGCGCACCGTCTCCTGTGACCGGTGGTGACCGGTGTGGCGCATGACGTGTCCGTGGTGCGTCAATGTCGAACGTGGTGGGAGGCGGCCCTCCGTGCGGGCACGGGGGCCGCGGAATCGCAGGTGGACGGCGCCCGGGGGTTCGGGTCGCCTCAGTCGGGAGTTCGAGAACGTTCCAAAACAGCGGGGCAGGGGGCACGAAAACCTGAATTCCAGGTGCAAGAAAACGGTCATCGCGGTTTCCGCCGCGATGTATAGCCCCGAACCTCTGATTCCTCGGATTACCCCGCTCCGCGGTGATCGCCGGTCCTAGCATGAGGGCATCATGGCCACCAGGTACTCACCCACGATCCGCCGCCGTCGCCTGTCCTCTGAGCTGCGCAGGGTACGGCTCGCCTCCGGAAAGACCGGCGAGGAGGTAGCGCGGACCGCCGGTCTGTCCAAGTCCACCTTCTCCAACATCGAATCGGGGGTGAAGAAGCGGCCGCGGATCCGTGAGGTCCGCGCCATCCTCGACGCCTGCGGCATGGAGCCGGGACCGGAGTTCGACGAGGTCCTCCTCCTGTGCCGCCAGGCCCTCGACCGGGGATGGTGGAGCCGGTACCGCGACGTCGTGGCCTCGCCCTACGTCGGCTTCGAGACCGAGGCCGACGACATCTGCACCTGGCAGCCGCTCGTCCTGCCCGGCCTGCTCCAGACGCCGGAGTACATGCGGGTCACCGCCCAGGCCTGCCTGTCCGTCCCGCACGACATCCGGCGGTTCACCGACGCCCGCCTCATCCGGCAGCGCATCCTGGACGACGAGGACCCGCCCCTGCTCCGGGCGATCTTCGACGAGGGGGCGCTGCTGCGGCTGCGCACCCAGCCCGACATCCTCGTCCGGCAGGTCCGCCACCTGCTGGAGATGTCCGAGCGCCCCAACATCACCGTCCAGATGACCCTGGCCGACCGGCTCAACCCGGGTTCGGGCGGCCCCTTCGTCATCATGGACTTCCCGCACCCCGTGGACCCCACCGTCGTCTACCTGGAGACCACCGCCGACGGCATCTACCTGGAGGACTCCGACGAGGTCGCCCGCTACCGCACCCTCGCCGAGCACCTGCGCCTGGTGGCGCTGCGCCCCGGAGAGACCCTGGACCACCTGCGCGAGACCTACCTGGAGGCGCCGAGTGCCCGAAGCGGTCGACCCTGAACCGTCGTACCGGACCCGGCTCCCGTACCGGAAGTCCACGCACAGCCAGCCCAACCAGGGGGAGTGCGTCGAGGTCGCGGCGGTCCCCGGGGGCCGGGCGATCCGCGACAGCGGACGCCCGGAGGAGACCGTCCTGGCCTTCGGGTGCGCCGAGTGGCGGGCCCTGCTGCGCGTCCTTCGCGGGGGCGGGGACGCGGGCGGGGCCGCCTCCGGCCGCGGACCGGCGTGAACGGCGCCTCCGCGACCGGCGTCCCCCGTTCGGTGGGGCGGGGGAACGGCACGGTGCGCGCAGGACGGCACCCGGGCCGGGCCCGCGCCGGCGAGGACCCCGGCCCCGCGGCGGCGGGCGCTCGCGGGGCGCCGGGACCGACCGGGGCGCGGAGGCGCCGTACGCCGGGTCCGGGCCGGCACCGGCGGGGGAGCGGTCGCGCGGGGCGGGGGCGGTGGACTGGGTCCACCGCCCCCGCCCCGCGCCGTACCGGTGCCGGTCAGCCGCCGAAGCCGGTCAGCTTCCAGATCCAGGCGCCGATGACGCCGCCGACGATCGGGGCCACCACGGGAATCCAGGCGTACCCCCAGTCGGAGGGGCCCTTGCCCGGGATGGGCAGCACCGCGTGCGCCAGCCGCGGCCCCAGGTCGCGGGCGGGGTTGATGGCGTACCCGGTCGGGCCGCCCAGGGACAGGCCGATGGCCAGCACCAGCAGACCCACGAGGAGCGGGGCGATACCGGAGGAGAACAGGGCGGACAGGTCGGCGTCCCCCTGCGTCACGTGGCCGGAGTTGGCGCCGATGCCCAGCACGCCCAGGACCAGCATCGCCGTGCCGATGGCCTCGGTGGTGAAGTTGGCGACCGGGTTGCGCACCGCCGGGGCCGTGCTGAACACCGACAGCTTGGCCTCCGGGTCGTCGGTCTCCTTCCAGTGCGCGAAGTAGGCCAGGTACACGAGCACCGCACCGGTGAACGCGCCGGCCAGCTGCGCCGCGAGATAGCCGGGGACCAGCGCCCACTCGAAGTCGCCGATGCTGGCCAGGCCCAGCGTCACCGCCGGGTTGATGTGCGCGCCGCTGATGGTGCCGACCGTGTACACGGCCATCGCCACCGCCATACCCCAGCCGAGGGTGATGACGATCCAGCCGCCGTTGAATGCCTTGGACTTCGCGAGGACAACGCCGGCGACGACGCCGCCGCCGAGCAGGATGAGGATCGCCGTTCCGACGAACTCCGCGAGATAAACCGCCATGGTGGCCTCCGCCCCTGCGGGGCAGCCGGGTCACGGGGTCCGCGTCCGCCCGCGGGCACGGGCATAATCGGATGCACCCGTCACAGGAATGGGATCGGGTGGGCCGTCCCCGCAGGGGCGGCCCGGTCGCGCCCGGGGGCCGTCAGGTGGCAGCCGGTGTGCCCCCGGGACGCGGTCGTCGGGACGGGCGCGGGCCCGTCCGGCTCACTTCTCGTCGTGCTCGATCCAGCCGAGGGTGCGCTTCACCGCCTTGTTCCAGTTGTGGTACTCCCGCTCGCGCACGGCGGGCTCCATCTCGGGCGTCCACTCCGCGGCCTTGTGCCAGTTCGCGCGCAGGGTCTCCACGTCGGGCCAGTAGCCCACCGCCAGGCCCGCGGCGTAGGCGGCGCCCAGGCACGTGGTCTCCGCGACCATGGGGCGCACCACCTCGGCGTCCAGGACGTCGGACAGGATCTGCATGAGCAGGTTGTCCGCGGTCATGCCGCCGTCCACCTTCAGGGTGGTCAGCTCGATGTCGGCGTCCGCGTTCATCGCGTCGACGACCTCGCGGGTCTGCCAGGCGGTCGCCTCCAGGACGGCGCGCGCGATGTGGCCCTTGTTCACGTATCCGGTCAGGCCGGTGATGACGCCGCGGGCGTCGCTGCGCCAGTGCGGGGCGAACAGGCCGGAGAAGGCGGGGACGAAGTAGCAGCCGCCGTTGTCCTCCACGGTGCGGGCCAGCGTCTCGATCTCCGGTGCGGTGGAGATCAGGCCCAGGTTGTCGCGCAGCCACTGCACGAGCGAGCCGGTGACCGCGATGGAGCCCTCCAGCGCGTACACGGCCGGGGCGTCGCCGAGCTTGTAGCCCAGGGTGGTCAGCAGGCCGTTCTCCGAGGTGACCGGCTCGGTGCCGGTGTTCATCACCAGGAAGGTGCCGGTGCCGTAGGTGCCCTTGACGTCGCCCGGGTCGAAACAGGTCTGGCCGAAGAGCGCGGCGTGCTGGTCGCCCAGGGAAGAGGCGACCGGCACGCCGGACAGGTAGCCGCGGGCCTCGCCGTAGACCTCCGAGGAGGAGCGGATCTCCGGCAGCACGGACGCCGGGATGCCCATGGCGTCGAGGATCTCGGAGTCCCACTCCAGGGTGGACAGGTTCATCAGCATGGTGCGGCTGGCGTTGGTCACGTCGGTGACGTGGCGGCCGGTGAGCTTCCAGATGATCCAGGTGTCCATGGTGCCGAAGAGGACCTCGCCGCGCTCGGCGCGCCCGCGCAGGCCGTCGACGTTGTCCAGCAGCCAGCGGAGCTTGGGACCGGAGAAGTAGGTGGCCAGCGGTAGGCCGCATGCGGCGCGGAAGCGGTCCTGGCCCTCGGTGCCGCCCAGTTCGCGTACGAGGTCGTCGGTGCGGGTGTCCTGCCACACGATGGCGTTGTGGACCGGCTCGCCGGTCTCCTTGTCCCAGACGACGGTGGTCTCGCGCTGGTTGGTGATGCCGACGGCGGCCACCTGGTCGGGCGTGATGTCGCTCTTCTCCAGCGCGTTCTGGACGACGACCTCGACGTTGGCCCAGATCTCGTCGGCGTCGTGCTCGACCCAGCCGGGTCTGGGGAAGATCTGCCGGTGCTCGCGCTGGTCGACGGAGACGATGCGGCCGTCCCGATCGAAGAGGATGCAGCGGCTCGACGTGGTGCCCTGGTCGATCGCCGCGACGTACTGCTGGCTCATCGGATGCTCTCGCCTTCAGCTGGAGGGCTCGGGAACGGGTACGGTCACGCGCGAACAACGGGCTATACCCGCACGTTGTACGACATTGACGTATGAAGTAGGCGTTAGTTTCATCCGCTTTTCCCACCTGTGTCAAGACGGCGTGACGCAATCGTGTCGCGTGGGTCACGTACCCTCTCGAACACCGTGACAACACCTCGGAAGTACGACGAAATCGCCGCCCCCCGACGGGCGGGGGAGGCGGCGCGGGGCGGTGCGGGGATCAGTAGGGGGTGGCGCCCAGCTCCCGGGAGATCGCCCGGGCCGCGTCGCGCACGTAGGACACCTGTTCCATGTCGAGCCTGTTGTCGGGGCCGCGCAAGCGCTCGACCGCACCGCGCACGCCGATCGCCCCGACCGCGGTCCCCCGCCGGTCGCGGATGGGCGCGGCGAGGGAGACCTCGCCGTCCACCAGCTCCTCGGCCTCCCAGGCCCACCCGTTGTCCCGGACCTCCTCCAGCTGCTTCTCCAGCTCGCCGGGGGAGGTGATCGTGAAGCGGGTGTAGGAGGGCAGGACCACCGGCCCCTCCTCGGCGGACGCCTCCTCCAGCGGGGTGACCAGCGGGTCGAAGGCCATCAGTACCTTGCCCAGCGCGGTGGCGTGCAGCGGCAGCAGGGTGCCCACGTCCAGGGTCTGCCGGGAGGAGTCGGGGCGGAACACGTGGTGCACCACCAGGACCCGGCCCTGGTGCGGGGTGCCGATGCGCACGCTCTCGCCGCTTCGGGACGCCAGGGTGTCGGCCCAGTTCAGGGCGCGGGTGCGCAGCTCGTTGCCGTCGAGGTAGCGGGTGCCCAGGCTGAGCATGCCGCCGCCCAGGCGGTAGCGCCCGGACTCGGGGTCCTGCTCGACGAACCCCACGTGCTGGAGGGTGCGCAGGATGCCCAGGACCGTGCCCTTGGGGAGTTCGAGGGAGCGGGAGATCTCCGCCAGGCTCAGCCCCCGGGCGCCCCCGGCCAGGAGGCGCAGGATCGCGGCCGCGCGTTCGATGGACTGGATTCTTCCCGGCATGGGGGTGCTACCGCTCTCTAGTACGACAATGTCATACGCGAATGTTACTACGCGATGTGACGCCCGCCATGGGACGAGTGGCATCCGTCCGCGCGCGACGGTCCCCGGGACCGCCACAGTTTAGCCAGGGGCGGGGAGGGGGCCGCATCCGACGTGCGGGGACTGCGGGAGCGGACCGCCGGTCAGAGTTCCGCGGCCGCCTTGGCGACCGCCGTGGCCGCCGTCTCCACGTCACCGTCGGTGATCTCCAGGTGGACCACGGCGCGCAGGGTCCGCGGCCCGATCTCCAGGACCCGGACACCGTGCCGGGCGAACGCCTCCCGGTACGCGGCGGCCCGCCCGGAGGGGGTGTCCACCAGCACCATGTTGGTCTGTGCCCGAGCCCCCAGGCCGGGCACCCGCGCGATCCGCTCCGCCAGCAGTGCCGCGCGCGCGTGGTCCACGGCGATCCGCTCCCGGTGGTGGCGCAGGGCGTGCAGGGCGCCCGCCGCGATGATGCCCGCCTGGCGCATCCCCGCGCCCAGCAGCTTGCGCGCCCGCCGCGCGCGGGCGACGGTGTCGGCGTCCCCGGCCAGGGCCGAGCCCACCGGGGCGCCCAGGCCCTTGGAGAAGCACACCGAGACCGAGTCGAACCCCTCGGCCACCTTTGCGGGGGAGGCCTCCAGCGCCGCGGCGGCGTTCCACAGCCGCGCGCCGTCCAGGTGGGCGCGCAGCCCGTGGCGGTGCGCGAACGCGGTCACCCTGCGCTGCTCGGACAGCGGGACGACCCGGCCGGTGAAGGTGTTCTCCAGCCACAGCAGGGCGGGCTCCGCCCGGTGGACGTCGCCGCGCCCGGAGATCCACTCCTCCAGGAGCGCGTCGGAGGGCGCGGTCCCCTCGGAGTACATCCGCGGCAGGGCCCGGGCCAGCACCGCCGTGGCGCCCTGCTCGTCGCCGACGAGGTGGTGGTGCTCGTGCGCCCACACCTCGTCGCCGCTGCGCACGGACACGTACAGGCCCAGCTGGTTGGCCATGTGGCCGGAGGTGACGTAGAGGGCGGCCTCCTTGCCCAGCAGGGCGGCGGTCTCCTCCTCCAGGGCCCGCACGGTGGGGTCCTCGCCGAAGACGTCGTCGCCGACCTCGGCCTCCGCCATGGCCCGGCGCATGGCGGGGGTGGGGCGGGTGACGGTGTCCGAGCGCAGGTCGATCATGGTCACTTCCTCGGAGGGGGCGGGCGGGTCCGCGACCGACGATACTGCGCCGCCCCCTCAGCCCTGCGGGCCGATCCTCTCCATCGCCTCCGACAGCAGGCGCAGGGAGGCCAGCGCGCTCGCGGCGCCCTCCTCCCCGAGTTCGGCGACCAGCGCCCGGGCCAGCCGCCCGTGCGCGGGGTCGATCCGGCGCAGGGCGGCGACCCCCTCCGCGGTGGGGGACAGGAGCTTGGCCCGGCTGTGCGCCGGGTTGGGCAGGTACTCGGCGAGCCCCTGCTCCACCAGCACGTCCGCGATGCGCTGGACGCTCTGCCGGGCGGTGCCGAGTTCGCGGGCGATGCCCGACACCGCCTTGGGGGTGTCGGTGACCGCGCCGAGCACCTGCCAGCGCGCGGCGGTCAGCCCCGCCGGCCGGGCCAGCTCCTCGGCGACGGCCAGGAACTGGCCGTTGAGGCGGAAGACGGCGAGGGCGGTCCCGCTGAGCAGCTCGGCTCTGCCCGCGTCGGGACCGGCCGTGCTCAGGCCCCCTCCGTCAGCGCGAAGTAGGCGCCCGCGTCGTGCTGGGCGTGCAGGCGGTACCAGGCCTCCAGGGTGCGGGGGGCGAACAGGTCCAGCTGGGCGAAGATCTCCCGGGCGAACTCGATCGGCGCCGTGGGGCCTGCGGTGATCAGTCCGTCGTCGGTGACGGCCAGGGCGTTGCGGTACCGCCCCGCGCCCGTGTAGCCGGTGGCCAGCAGGTACTCCGGGGCGGCGCTGGTGTGGTCGCGGTAGTCGAGCAGGCCCTCGCGGGCCAGGCCGGCGGTGGCCCCGCAGATCGCCGCGACGGGGACTCCGGCGTCGAGGAAGATCCCGGCGGCCGAGGCGAAGGAGGTCATCGACTCCGGGTCGGTGTCCCAGGAGGCGGCCCCCGGCAGGATCAGCATGGAGCTGGTGGACGGTTTGAGCTGGGCCAGCGTGATGTCGGGCAGGACGGTGACACCGCCCATGGTGGTCACCGGTGCGCCGCTGTGCCCGACGGTGACCACGTCGTAGCGGCCGGGGGAGCGCTGCCACTCGCCGCTGCGGACGGTGGCGACGGCGTGCCCGATCTCCCAGTCCGCGAGGCCTTCGTAGACGGCGAGGTGGACGATCTGCGTGCTCTCAGCGTTCATGACAACATCCTGTCATCTTGACAGCATGCTGTCAAGGGTTCGGGGTCGACGGGGCCGAAGTTCGTGGACATGCGATAGAAGCACCTTTTAGTAATTTTCGGACAGAGTGTTCCGCGGGGGCGCTCGGAGCTTGAAGAGCATGGTGAACCATGTGCCGCCCTTCGTGCTTTTCCGGGCGGTGAGGAAAACCGAATAAACCCCTCGCCTAAACGGGGAGGTGAAGGATCGCTCCAGGTCAATGCGGGTGTGTTCGGGGATTCGACGTTGTGTTCGGCCGCGCCCCGGAGGGGGTGCCAAGGGGGCGGGGCGGCGGCCGGTGTCCGTGTGTTCGCAAAAGGCGACGGAGGAATTCACGTCCCCGATCCGGAGGGATCCCGGCCGCGTCGGTAGTGATGGGGGTCACTCTCGGGTCGGAAGGCCCGTGTCCGCGGGGGTGCGGGTGACGCGGGTCTCGCCGGGGTCACAGAAACCCACTCCGGTGTTCACAGATGCTCACAAATGGTATTACCATTTCGTGCACTCGGTTCAAGGCCGGGTCGAGGTCGTGCCATCCGACGACCCTGTCGCACCGTCACCCGCTCACCGGAAGGCTCCGCTGTGGAGAACTTCACCCCCGTCTACGGGACGGGTCCCCTCCTGGGG
Organism: Nocardiopsis flavescens; assembly: GCF_900141985.1. Lineage (GTDB taxonomy): Bacteria > Actinomycetota > Actinomycetes > Streptosporangiales > Streptosporangiaceae > Nocardiopsis > Nocardiopsis flavescens. The sequence goes on from NZ_FQZK01000005.1 coordinate 65,244, forward strand.
ATCGCGGCCGGGGCCATCGCCCTGCTGCTGTTCCTGATCATCCGCCTGAGGCTGCACGCCTTCCTCGCGCTCGTCCTGGTCAGCCTGCTGACCGCGGTCGCCGCGGGCATCCCCGTCGGCGGCATCATGCCGACCCTCCTGGACGGGTTCGGCGGGACGCTCGCCAACGTCGCCCTGCTGGTCGGCCTCGGCGTCATGCTCGGGCGCATGCTGGAGGTCACCGGCGGCGCCGCCGTGCTGGCCTCGGCCCTGATCAGGGCGTTCGGTGAGAAGCGGGCGCCCCTGGCGCTGGGCGTCTCGTCACTGCTCTTCGGCTTCCCGCTGTTCTTCGACGTCGGCCTCATCGTCATGCTGCCGATCGTCTTCAGCGTGGCCCGCCGGGTCGGCGGCTCCGTCCTGACCTACACGCTGCCCACCGCGGGCGCCTTCGCGGTGATGCACGCCTTCGTGCCCCCGCACCCCGGCCCGGTCACCGCCGCCGTCGAGATCGGCGCCGACATGGGCCTGGTGCTCCTGATCGGCCTCCTGCTGGCCATCCCCACCTGGTACCTGTCCAGCTACCTGTTCGGCCTGTGGATCGGCAAGCGCATCGTCATCCCCGTACCCGACGACATCATGTCCGACGGCACCGTGGACCACGAGAACCCGCCGAGCCTGGGCACCGTCATCGGCCTGCTGCTCCTGCCGATGCTCCTCATCTTCGCCAACACCGGTGTGACCACCCTCGCCGCCACCGGCACCGTGCCCGAGGACGCGCTGTGGGTGCAGGTCTCCCAGCTCGTCGGCCAGACACCGATCGCCCTGCTCATCACCGTCATCGTCGCGATGCTCGCGCTCAGCCGGGGCCGGTTCACCCGCCAGGGCATGGAGACCCTGATCGGCGACTCCCTCGGCCCCGTCTGCGGCATCATCCTCATCACCGGCGCCGGCGGCATGTTCGGCATGGTCCTGCGGACCAGCGGTATCGGCGGCGCGCTCGCCGAGACCCTGGAGGCCGCCGGGCTGCCGGTCATCGTGGCCGCGTTCGTGATCGCGCTCGCCCTGCGCGTCGCCCAGGGCTCGGCCACCGTCGCCATCACCACGGCGGCCGGGCTCATCGCCCCCGCCGTGCAGGCGGCCTCCGGGCTGTCGTCGATCGACCTGGCGCTGATCGTCATCGCCATCGCCTCCGGCGCCACCGCCCTGTCGCACGTCAACGACTCCGGGTTCTGGCTGGTCGGCCGGTTCCTGGGGATGGACGTCAAGACCACCCTCAAGACCTGGACCGTGATGGAGACCCTCATCGGCTTCATCGGGTTCGGCCTGGCCTTCGGCCTGAGCCTGGTGCTGTAGGGCGCCGGCCCGGCTCAGGCGGGGACGTCGTCCTCGTCGGCCCGGGTCGGGTCGTCCTCCAGGGCCTCGACGACCTCGGTGACGATGGCGCGCATGGCGGCCTCGGCCACGTCGGGCAGGCCGTCGCGGATGGCCTGGGCCACCGCCTTGTGCAGCCGCAGCGCCTCCGGGCGCGGGTGGCGGGGCATCAGGTCGTAGGAGGTGCGCCCCACCAGGACCTCCGACACCACCTGTGCCAGGCCCATGAGCATCTCGTTCTCCGACAGCTCCAGGATGTGGCGGTGAAAGGCGATGTCCAGTTCGAGGAAGGTGTCCAGGTCGCCGGCGCGGCCGGTGCGGACCATCTCGTCGGCGACCACCACCAGGTGGGCGCGGGCCTGGGCGTCGCCGCGGACCGCCGCCAGGGCGGCGGCGCCGGGTTCGACGGCGGCGCGCAGCTCGTTGAGGGAGCGCAGCTGCTCCATGCGGCCGGAACCGGCCAGCCGCCAGCGGATCAGCTGCGGGTCGAAGATGCTCCAGTCCCGCATCGGGCGCACCCGGATCCCGGTGCGGGGCCTGCTGACCACCAGCCGCATCGACTCCAGCACCCGCACCGCCTCGCGCGCCACCGTCCGCGACACGCCGAAGTCCTCCTCCAGCCCCTGGAGGGTGAACGTGTGGCCGGTGGAGTACTCGCCCGCGGCGATGGCGGGCCCGAGGACCGCCAGCACCCGGTTGTGCAGCGTGCGGTGATCAGTGCCCATCGTTCTCCCTGTCTCGACCGGGGGTCCGGCTGAAGCCTAGCCGGACCGATTGATATCACTATTGGTGGCGGCACTTGCGGTCGTGCAGGTCCCCCACGAGGAGAAACCATGCATCTCGTCTTCATGGGCGTCTCGGGCAGCGGCAAGACCACCGTCGCCGAACGCGTGTCCCGCGCCCTCGACCTGCCCTTCGCGGAGGCCGACGTCTTCCACCCCCGCGCCAACATCGACAAGATGGCGGCGGGGGTCCCCCTGACCGACGAGGACCGCTGGCCGTGGCTGCGCGAGCTCGCCGGGTGGATCGCCGACCACGAGGCGCTGGGGGAGTCCACCGTGATGGCCTGCTCCGCGCTCAAGCGGTCGTACCGGGACCTGCTGCGGGAGGGGGCGCCGGGGGTGCGCTTCCTGCACATGCACGGCCCGGAGGAGGTCATCTGGGAGCGGCTGGCCGTCCGGCCGGACCACTTCATGCCCCCCGGGCTGCTGCGGTCCCAGCTGGAGACCCTGCAACCGCTGGACCCGGACGAGCCGGGGCGCGAGTTCGACGTGCGGCTGGACGTGGACACCCTGACGAGGGAGGCGCTGGCCTACGTGGAAAGCGCAGGGCAACCGTCCTGACCTGCCGTCTTGCGTGGGAGAGGGCGACACGGGAACCTTTTGTCATGCAAGATTCCGTTTCGTCCCCCGCAGCCTCCCCAGTGCGGCCCCCGCTGGACGTGCGGCAGACGTGTGTCCTGATGTTCGTCGCCGCTCCCGTGTTCGGTCTGCTGGGCTATCTGACCTGGTCGCTCTTCCCGGCCGACATCCCCGAGGAGGTGGTGGGCGACCTGTGGATCCTCCTGGTCGCCGCGATCCTGGCGGGTATCGCGTCCGCGGCCCTGGCGGTGCCGGTCCGCCGCGGCGACCACGCCCTGTGGCGCACGTCCCAGGCGGTCGCCCTGCTGATGCTCGGCGTCGCGCTGTACGCGCTGTTCCTGTCCTCGAAGCTGGCGGTGACGCCGCTGCTGGCGGGAGCCCTGGCGGCGGCGGTGGCGGCCATCGTCGTCAACATCGCGCTGTGGACCACCGAGGTCCGCCGCTGGTGCTCGCCCGAGCGCCCGAGGAACACCGAGAGCGCCCAGGACGTCGCCGCCCTGGCCGCGGCGGTCGCCATGCCCGCCGGTGCGGCCACCGCGACCGTGGGCGCCGCCGCCGCGACCGTGGGCGCTGCGACCGCGGGTGCCTCCGCGGCCACCACCCTCCCGGACGCCCCCGCCGAGGAGGACACCGGAGACTCCGGGGACCTCGCCACGTCCGCGCTCTTCTCGGGCCCCGCGGCCTCCGACTCCCCCGAGGCAGGGGCCGTCGCTTCCTCGGGCCCCTCCGAGCCGGCCCCCGCCGCCGAGGACGAGCCCGCGCCGGTGGCCAGCTGGTACGACCCGGCCTGGGCCGACGAGGCCGACGCGTCCTCCGAGACGGTGTCCCCGGAGCCGTCGGAGGCCGTCGCTTCCGCGGGCGTCTCCGACCCGGTCCCCGCCGCCGAGGACGAGCCCGCGCCGGTGGCCAGCTGGTACGACCCGGCCTGGGCCGACGAGGCCGACGCGTCCTCCGGGGCCGTGTCCACCGACGTCGTCGAGGCCGCCGCCGTGGTCGGCGCGGTCGGTACCGGCGCCGACGGCGAGGACACGTCCGCCGAAGCCGTCGACGCCTCCGCGCCGGAGGAGAGCGCCGGTTCCGAGGGAGCGGACGGGGCCTCCGAGGCCGCGGCCCCCGCGTCGGACGACGTTGCGTCCGTGACGTCCGGTGCCACCGTGTCGGACGGGTCCGTTGAGGGTTCTGAAGCCGCTGGGACCGGCGGGGAGGCCGTGTCCGGTGAGACCGCCGGAGCGCAGGAAGAAGCCGCGGACACCGGTGCGGGTGAGGAGAAGCCCGCCGGCGCCGCTGCTCCGGATGGGGACGGCGACCTCGCCGACACCCCCGTGTCCTCCGAGGCGGCCGAGGCCGACGAGTCCACCGGCGGTGCCGGGGCGACGACCGCCGACGCGGTCGTCGACGTGCCTGCGGCCACCGACGCGGGCACTGCTGTGTCGGACGATTCCGTTGAGGATTCCGGGGTCGCCGGGGTTGAGGTGAAGGACCCGGCCGTCGAGACGTCGGAGGCGGTCGAGCCCGCCGGCACCACGGCCGAGCCGGTCGGGGCTTCCGAGCCCACCGGTGCCGCCGAGGGCGAGGCCGAAGAGGCCACCGGTGGTGTGTCCGCGTCTGATGAGCCCGCCGGGGATTCCGCGTCCGCCGAGGGCGTCGTGTCCGATGAGGCGGCCGGGGCGACGACCGCCGACGCGGTCGTCGACGCGGGTACCGCTGTTTCGGACGAGTCCGTTGAGGCTTCCGAGGCGGATGAGCCCACTGAGGCTGTTGAGCGGCCCGGTGCCGCCGAGGGCGAGGCGGTCGAGGCCGATGAGTCCACCGGCGGTGCCGGGGCGGCCGGGGCGTCCGAGTCCAGCGAAGAGGCTGCGTCTGGTGGGACGGCCGAGGCGCAGGCCGGGCTTACCGACACCGAGACCGGCGCGGCGGCCGAGCCGGTCGGGGCTTCCGAGCCCACCGGTGCCGCCGAGGGCGAGGCGGACGAGCCCGCCGGTACCACGGCCGAGGCGCAGGACGCCGACGGGACCGGGAAGGCGCCCTCGGGCGGGAAGTAGCGACCGATCGGGGCGGGGGACCGGCGCGGCCGGTCCCCCGCCGTTCTGTACGTCCCCGGCCCCGGGGCCCGGGGACGGCGGGCGTGGTCGGGCGGCGGCTCAGTCGTCGGCGAGGGCGCTCAGGCGGGAGAGGTGGTCGCTGTCGTCGTCGCCGTGGCGGTCCACGTACGTGTCGCGGGCCTCGTCGGCGATGTCGCCGCCCTCGTCCTCGAACCCGTAGTCGACGAGGTCGTCGAGCAGGTCGATGGCGCGGTGCAGCGCGTCGTCGTCGGCCTCCTCCTCGGGGAGGTGCTGTTCGACGGCGGTGAGGAGGACGGCGCGCGCGTCGTCCACGGCGCTCTCCGAGCCCGCGGCGGCGGTCAGCCGGATCCGCGTGATGGGGTCGTCGTCTGCGGCCAGCATGAGCTGTTCCGCCAGCCAGGCACTGTCCTGGCCTTCGAGGAACGCGGTCAGCGCCGCGTCGTCAAGGGGAGTGGTCACCCGGAAGATCATAGGCCCCGCACGCCCCCGCCACGGGCACCCCGGGGAAGACCCGATATGGACATAATGGTCATTCATCCGATGACCCAATATCACGTTCCGTCATTGTTTCCCGGAGCGCACAAAAGATGAAGGCGGTGTTACCCCGCACTCCCCGTCGGGTCCCGCGCTTCACCCCGGCGACGCGGACCCCGGACTTTCGGCCCCGGTTGAACAAGGCGCCCAGCGAAACGCACCTATGGATCGCGCCACAGATCTGAAACGGTTGTATTAATACCCGGACGTCTATCTTCCCCGCTGCTATGACCCCGGTCTAGTGTCCTCTCAATCGACCCCCGGGCACAGGCGCCCACCCCCCACAGAGGTGGACATGTTCACGAAGTCTTCCAGGAAACCGCTGGCCCTGCTGGCCGCAGCGGCGTCCGTCGCGCTGTTGGCCACAGCGTGTGCGGAGAGTGAGCGGGACCCGGCAGCGGACTCCTCCGCGCCGTTCGTCTTCGCCTCCGCCGGCGACATCAAGTCCCTCGACCCGTTCCTCGCCAGCGACGGCGAGACCTTCCGCTACAGCCGCCAGGTCTACGAAACCCTCCTCGAACACGAATCCGGCGGCAGTGAGATCGTCGGCGGCCTGGCCGAGACCTGGGAGCAGTCCGAGGACGGCACGGAGTGGACCTTCAACCTCCGCGACGGCGTCCTCTTCCACGACGGCGACGAGCTGACCGCCGAGGTCGTCTGCGCCAACTTCGACCGCTGGCACAACCTCACCGGCGCCTGGCAGAGCTCCAACAACTCCTACTACTGGCAGACGATCTTCGGCGGCTTCGCCGAGAACGAGGACGAGGGCCTGCCCGACTCCCGCTACGTCTCCTGTGAGGCCACCGACGAGCTCACCGCCGTCATCACCATCTCGGAGTACTCCTCCATCTTCCCGGGCGGCTTCAGCCTCGCCGCGTTCGGCATCCTGAGCCCCACCAGCCTGGAGACCATCGCCGACGCCGAGATCACCGGCGAGGAGGGCAGCTATACGCTGCCCGACTACACCAGCGAGCCCGGCGCCGTCGCGGGCACCGGCCCGTTCACGGCCCAGGAGTGGAACCGCGACCAGGCCGAGGTCACCCTGGCGCGCTTCGACGACTACTGGGGCGACCCCGCCGGGTTCGAGACCATGATCCTGCGCGCCATCCCCGACGAGACCGCCCGCCGCCAGGCCCTGGAGGCCGGTGACATCCACGGCTACGACCTGGTTGCCCCGGCCGACGTCGAGCCCCTGGTCGAGGCCGGTTTCCAGGTCCCGACCCGCGAGGTCTTCAACGTCCTCTACCTGGCCTTCCAGCAGGAGACCAGCGAGGAGCTGGCCGACATCGAGGTGCGGCGGGCGCTGGCCCACGCGGTCGACCGCCAGCGCATCGTCGACACCATCCTCCCGGCCGGCGGCGAGGTCGCGACCCAGTTCCACCCGGACACGCTCGACGGCTGGTCGGAGGACGTCACCACCTACGACTACGACCCGGAGCTGGCCGAGGAGATGCTGGCCGACGCCGGCCAGGAGGACCTGACCCTCGACTTCTGCTACCCGACCGAGGTCACGCGCCCGTACATGCCGGCCCCGCGCGACATCTTCGACGTCATCAGCCAGGACCTGGAGAGCGTCGGCGTCACGGTCGAGCCCAAGTCCTTCGAGTGGACCGAGTACGTCCCCAACACCGACAGCGGCGAGTGCTCGCTGTACCTGCTGGGCTGGACCGGCGACTACAACGACGCCTACAACTTCCTGGGCACCTGGTTCTCCGTCAAGAACGACGCCTGGGGCATGGACGAGCCCGAGCTGTTCGACGCCATGGCCGAGGCCAGCGGCAACCCGGACCCGGAGGAGCGCAACGCCGCCTACCAGGGCCTGAACGAGCAGATCATGGACGTCCTGCCGGGCCTGCCGATCTCCAGCTCCCCGCCCTCCATCGTGTTCGCGGAGAACGTGAACCCGCCGGAGGTCAGCCCGCTCACCCAGGAGAACTTCTCGGAGGGCTCCTGGAAGGAGGACTGAGGCCCGTCGCCGGACGCTCCGCCGCGCCGCCGGTGGTCCGGCCCGGCGTCCCCGGACGCCGGGCCGGACCGGAGCGGGGCGCGGACTCCCGAAGGCACAGCCCGGCCTCCGACCGCACGGCCCCGTGATCCGGGGCCTCGGAAACCCCCCTCCCGCCCCGCGGGAGGGGGAGGGCCCGGCCGACCCGTCCCCCGGTCGGCCGGGCCCCGTCCATGTCGCCCCCGCCCCATCCCGGCGGGGGAGGTTCCACCCCACTGGCGAAAGGCGGCGAAGGTGCTGCGTTTCATCGTCAGGCGTACTCTCCAGCTGATCCCGACCCTCGGCGGTCTGTCGATCCTGTTGTTCATCTGGCTCCAACGCCTACCCGGCGGGCCGGAGTACGCCCTCCTCCCCGACGACGCGACCGAAGAGCAGCGGGCCCAGCTGCGTCGCTCCCTCGGCCTGGAGGAGCCCCTCACCGTCCAGTACGTGAGGTTCCTGCGCAACATCCTCCAAGGCGACCTGGGGACGTCCCTGCAGACCGGGCGCCCGGTCGTGGAGGAGTTCTTCACCCGGTTCCCGGCCACGTTCGAGCTGGCGCTGACCGCGATCCTCATCGCCGTCACCGTCGGCATCCCGCTCGGCTACCTGGCCGCACGCCGCCGCGGCGGCGTCCTGGACTTCGCCGCCGTCGGCGGCTCGCTCATCGGCATCTGCACGCCGGTGTTCTTCCTCGCCTTCCTGCTCAAGGTGGTCTTCGCCGAGCGCCTGGGCGTGTTCCCCTCGGCGTTCCGGCTCTCCCCGGGGCTGAACCGCACCGACCTGAGCGGGTTCGTCGTCCTGGACGGCCTGCGCACGGGGGAACTCGACGTCGTGTGGGACGCCCTGATGCACCTGGCGCTCCCGGGCCTGGCGCTCGCCTCCATCCCGCTGGCGGTCATCGTCCGCATGACCCGTGCCAGCGTCCTGGAGGTGCTCGACGAGGACTACGTGCGCACCGCCAACGCCAAGGGCCTGCAACGTCGTACGGTGCGCGGACGCCACGTGCTGCGCAACGCCATGCTGCCGGTCGTCACCGCCATCGGCCTGCTCACCGGAAGCCTGTTCGCGGGCGCGGTCCTCACCGAGAGCGTGTTCGCCTTCCCGGGAGTGGGCTCGTTCGTGTACGCGGCGACCCAGACCCGCGACTACCCGGTCCTCACCGGGTTCATCCTGCTCATCGCGACCATGTACGTGCTGATCAACCTGCTGGTGGACATCTCCTACAGCCTCCTCGACCCGAGAGTGCGGGCCCAGTGATGCCGACGACACCCAACGCGCAGAACCCCGCGGAGGACGCGCAGGACCCGGGCGCCGGCGCCCCGGAGGGCTCCGGCGGCACCTCCCTGCTGACCCGCAAGGCGGACCGGATCGACCGCCTCGCCGAGCTGATGGGCCCCCGCGACGACGGCTCCGGCGGCGCCGGGATCTGGCTCACCGCCTTCCGCCGCCTGCGCCGCAGCCCCATGGCGATCTCCGGCGCGGTGGTCGTCGCGCTGTTCGTCCTCGTGGCCCTGTTCGCGCCGCTCATCGCCCCCTACTCGGCCACCGCGCAGACCTGGGGCGGGGAGGTCTTCCCCAACCAGAACATCTTCGTCGGCCCCCGCGCCGAGAACTGGCTCGGCCTGGACAACCTCGGCCGCGACCAGTTCTCCCGCATGGTCATCGGCGCCCGCCAGACCCTCCTGGTCGGCGTTGTGGCGACCCTGGTCGGGTTCGGCGCCGGCGCGCTGCTGGGCGGCACCGCCGGTGCCGCGGCCACCCTGGGCGGGCGCTGGGGCGCGCTCATCGACAACGTCATCATGCGCGTCATCGACATGATGCTGGCGCTGCCCACCCTGCTGCTGGCGGTCACGGTGGCGGCCCTGGTCGGGCCCAGCCTCACCACGGTCATGCTCGCGGTCGGCATCGCCCAGGTGCCGATCTTCGCCCGCCTGCTGCGCGGCGCGATGATCTCCCAGGGCAACCGCGACTACGTGGTCGCCGCCCGGGCCCTGGGCGTGCGCAGGCACAAGATCGCGCTCACGCACATCCTGCCCAACTCCCTGGGACCGGTGATCGTGCAGTCCACGCTCACCCTGGCCACCGCCATCATCGACGCGGCGGCCCTGTCGTACCTGGGCCTGGGCAACCCCGACCCGTCCTTCCCGGAGTGGGGGACGATGCTCGCCGACGCGCAGCGGTTCCTCTCCAGCGCCCCCCAGCTGGCCGTCTACCCGGCCCTGGCCATCATCGTCACCGCCCTGGGCTTCACCCTGCTGGGTGAGGCGATGCGCGAGGCCCTCGACCCGAAGCTGAGGAAGTAAGCATGGGTTCCAGCACACCGCTGCTCGCGGTCGAAGAACTGTCCGTCGTGTTCGACGGGCGCGGCTCCGGCGAGGTCCGGGCCGTGGACGGGGTCTCGTTCACCCTGGAGGAGGGCAGGGTCACCGGGCTGGTGGGGGAGTCCGGCTGCGGCAAGAGCGTCACCTCGCTGGCCCTGATGGGGCTGCTCCCCCCGCGCGGGGTCAGGGTCGGGGGCTCCGCGGTGCTGCGCACCGGCGACACCGAGGCCGACCTGCTCCGGCTGTCCCCCAAGAAGATGCGCGACCTGCGCGGCTCGCAGCTGGCGATGATCTTCCAGGACCCGCTCAGCTCCCTGAACCCGGTGGTCCCCATCGGCCGCCAGGTCACCGAGATCCTCACGAGGCACCGGGGGCTGCGCGGCTCGGCGGCCGAGAAGGAGGCCGCCGACCTGCTGTACCGGGTGGGCATCCCCGACCCCAAGCGGCGCCTCAAGGAGTACCCGCACCAGCTCTCCGGCGGCATGCGCCAGCGGGCCCTCATCGCCATGGCGGTCGCCTGCCGGCCCCGGGTGATGATCGCCGACGAGCCCACCACCGCCCTGGACGTCACCATCCAGGCCCAGATCCTGGAACTGCTCAAGGACCTGGTCACCGAGGAGGGCACCGCCCTGCTCATGATCACCCACGACCTGGGCGTGGTGGCGGGCCTGTGCGACGACATCAACGTCCTGTACGCGGGCCGCGCGGTGGAGACCGCGCCGCGCGAGCCCCTGTTCGCCGACCCCACCCACCCGTACACGGTCGGCCTGCTCGGGTCGATCCCGCGGCTGGACGCCCCGCGCGGCGAGCCGCTGACCCCGATCCGCGGGTCGGTCAACGACAACATCGCCTGGAACGACGGGTGCGCGTTCGCGCCCCGCTGCGACCACTACACCCTGGACTGCCTCCAGGGGCCGCCCCGGCTGGTCCGCTCGGAGACCGGTGACGCCCACGCGCACCGCTGCGTCAACCCCGTCCGGCACGCCGACGTGGTGGACCGGGCCGTTCTGGAGAGCCCGTCCGTGGTGGGCGACGAGGAGGAGAGGGCATGAGCCTGTTGCGGATCGAGGACCTCAAGGTCCACTTCCCGATCAGACGGGGCGTCGTGTTCGACCGCACCGTCGGCCACGTGTACGCGGTGGACGGGGTCAGCCTGAGCATCGAGCGCGGCAGCACCTACGGCCTGGTGGGGGAGTCGGGCTGCGGCAAGACCACCCTGGGCCGGGCGGTGCTGCGCCTGGTCGACATCACCTCGGGGTCGGTCGTGCACGACGGCCGCGACCTGGCCACGCTGGGCGGCGAGGCGATGCGCCGGGAGCGCCGCAACCTCCAGATGGTCTTCCAGGACCCGCTGGGCAGCCTCAACCCCCGGCAGAACATCGGCTCCATCCTGATGGAGGGGCTGGAGACCCACGGGATCGGCGGGCCCTCCGACGAGGAGGCGGCGTCGATGGGCGCCAGGGAGCGCAGGGAGGCCACCCGCGCCGACCGGCGCGCGCGGGTCGTGGGCGCGCTGGAGCGCGTCGGCCTGTCCGCGAACGCGCTGGACCGCTACCCGCACGAGTTCTCCGGCGGCCAGCGCCAGCGCATCGGCATCGCCCGCGCCCTGGTGCTGGAGCCCGACCTCATCATCTGCGACGAGCCCGTCTCGGCGCTGGACGTGTCCATCCAGGCGCAGGTGCTCAACCTGCTGGAGGAGCTCCAGGAGGAGCTGGGGCTGACCTACCTGGTCATCGCCCACGACCTCGCGGTCGTCCGCCACGTCAGCGACACGGTGGGGGTGATGTACCTGGGCGCCCTGGTGGAGGAGGCGCCCAGCGACGAGCTGTACGAGACGCCGCTGCACCCCTACACCCGGGCCCTGATGTCCGCGGTGCCGGTTCCCGATCCCACGGTGGAGGACACCCGGGAGCGCATCCTCCTGGCGGGGGACCTGCCCTCCCCGGCGAACCCGCCGGCCGGCTGCCGGTTCCACACCCGCTGCCCCTGGCGGCAGGAGGACCGGTGCGACACCGAGCGCCCGGAGCTGCGGCCCGTCGGCGGTGCGGGGCACCGGGTGGCCTGCCACCACGCGGAGAGGATCCTCTCGGGGGAGATCCCGCCGAGCGAGGAGCGCGCCGAGCGCATCGTGCACGGGGCCGCCGGCTGACCCCGGGGGGCGGCGGGCGGGGAGAGCGCGCCCGCCGCCCCCCGCTCGTGGCCGCGGAGCGGCGGGGGCATGATGGGGGTATGAGCACGGGCAGCCCGGCGGGCACGTTCCTGTACGACGACGACTGCGGCTTCTGCAAGCGGATGGTCGCGGTGGCGCGGGACCGGCTGGGCGCGCGCACGGCGTTCGCCGCCTGGCAGGACACCGACCTCGCCGCCCTCGGCCTCACACCCGAACAGACCTCCGAAGCGGCCTGGGTGGTCCACGCCGACGGCCGGCGCCTGCGCGGCGGCGACGCCGTCGCCGAGGTGCTGCTGCACTCCCGGCCCGCGCTGCGCCCCCTGGGCCGCCTCATGCGGCTGCCGCTGCTGCGCTCGGCCAACCGCGTCGCCTACGGGTGGGTGGCCGCGCACCGCCACCGCCTGCCCGGCGGCACCGCCTCCTGCGCCCTGCCCCGCGGCTAGGCGGCCGCGTCGCGCAGCGTCCGGCACGCGTCCAGCAGCCGCGCGCGCAGTACCGCCCCGCGCTCGGCGAACCCCTCCTGGGCGTCCTTGTACTCGGCCTTGCCCTCGGCCGTCTCGATCCGCACCGGAGCGTAGCCCCGGTCCGCGAGGTCGTACGGTGAGGCCCGCATGTCCAGCTCCCGGATGTCCCGGGACAGCTCGAAGCAGTCCGCCACCAGCTCCGAGGGCACCGCCGGGGACAGCTTGTACGCCCACTTGTACAGGTCCATGTTGGCGTGCAGGCAGCCCGGCTGGTCCAGTTCGACCTGCGTCTCCCGGGTGGGCCGCAGCGTGTTGAGCGGCCTGGCCTCGTCGGTGAAGAACCGGAACGCGTCGAAGTGGGAGCACCGGACGCGGTGCGACTCCACCACCCGGTCGGTCCCCTCGTGCCCCAGCCGCAGCGGCACCCCGCCGTGCCGGACCTCCCGGGTGCGGTACACCATCGCCCACTCGTGCAGCCCGAAGCACCCCAGGTGCGCCGGGCGGTCCGCGACCGCCGACAGCAGCCGCTCCACGAACCCGACCACCGGCCGCGCCTCCAGGAACGCCGCCGCGTCCAGGCCCACGCCCAGCGGGGTCCGGACCGCGAACCGGTCCGCCAGCCGCTCCCGCGCGCCCTCGCCGGCCAGCACGGTGCCCGCCCCGGGGTCCCAGCGCCGCAGCCGCGCGGGCTTGAGGTTGTAGTAGGTGAACAGGAAGTCCTCCACCGGGTGGCTCTCGCCCGCCCGGCGGCGCCTCAGGTGGCCGGCGGTCAGCGCGTCCACCCGCTCCTCGTGGCGGCGGGCGCGCCCGCGCCACTCGTCCTCGGCCAGGACCCGTACGGCCCGGGTGCTCGTTCCCCTCACGGCCCCAGGGTACGCGCGGTCAGTTCGACTGCTGCACCGGCAGGTGCCGTCCCAGGTACCCGATGTACACCCGGTTGGTGGTCCCGGGCCCCAGGTCGGGGTAGAAGTACAGCCGCGGGCAGATCCCGTACTCGATGTCGAGCTTGATGTGCGCGTACATCGGCACCCGCCCGGCCGGGTGGACGTCCTCCGGCACCCGGAAGAACCGCTTCTCGTTGAGCTTGCCCCGGTTGCGCACGTGGTCCGACTCCTGCGAGGCCAGCCGCTTGACCGGGATCACCCGGTACCCGTCGGGGTTCTCCTTCAGGTAGGAGTGGAAACCCAGCCCCCGGTCGGGGTTGTCGAACTGGTAGCGGGCGTAGTCGTTCAGGGCGAGCAGGGCCTCCCAGGCCCGGGTCACCCACAGCGTCTCCTTGCGGCTGTCGGACAGCTCGTAGACCGTCTGGTCCTCGATGGTGAAGAACAGGTGCGGCAGCGCGGTGTCGTCGGTGATCCGCTCCAGCAGCTCGGACACGCTGTACGGGGGGCGCCGGGACGGGTCGCGCGGCGCGGGGGCGGCGGACAGCTGGAACAGCCCGGACTCGCGGGCCTGCTCGCGCAGCCACCGCACCTCGTAGCGGGCGGCGCGCAGCCGTCCGCGCTCCTCCTCCAGCTCCTCGGCCAGGTCCGCGCTCTCGGCGAGCAGCTGGCGGCGCTCCTCGGACAGCTCACCGATCCGCTCGCCCTGCCGGGTGACCTCCTCCCGCAGGCGCTGCACCTGGACCTCCAGGGCCTTGGCCTCCTGGACGGCGGCCAGGTCCGCGGCCGGGGCGGGATCGGCCGCCGGATGCGCCCCCGCGGCGGGGACGCCGGGGGAGGCGCCCGTCGCGGGGGAGGGGGTGCGGCGCAGGTCGTCGGTCTCCTCGGCCAGGAGGGCGTCCACCGCGGGCAGGGGCCCGGGCAGGGCCACCTCCAGCGCGTTCTCCCGTACCCGCCGGGACAGCGCCGCCCCCACCCAGTTGCGGATGCGCTCTCCGTCACGCGCGGTGTCCAGTGTGGTCGGGCTCATCCGCGGGTGCCGGGAGGGGTCCCCCTCCATCCCGGGTAAGAAGGTCCGCACCCCGCCCGAGGGGATGTCCATACCGGCGGGCAGCAGGTCGACGATCCGCTCCTGGGCGGCGGAGTCCAGCACGTACACCGAGCACATGCCGGTGCACCGCGACAGGGCGGCGGCCATGGAGGTGCGCCAGTCCGCGACGGTGACGTCGCCGGGCGCGCCGGTCGCCAGCACCGCCAGCCGCCGCTCGGGGTCGCGGATCGCGGACACCAGCACGTCCATCAGGGAGTCGTCGCGGCCCCGCACGATCACCGGTGCCGAGGGCACCCGGTGGCGGCCGTCGTGCGCGGGCAGGGCGTCCAGCAGCATCCGCGCGGCCTCGGGCGGCATGATGTCGAGCCGGGGCTGCTCGGAGGCGCCCGCCGTGTCCACGGTCATGTCCAGCCACAGGTACCGCCACGGCGCCAGCTCCGGGTCCACCACGACCGTGACGACGGTCCGCCACACCCCGTCCGGCTTGTCGGACTCGGTGGTCAGCCGGAGGAAGGACAGGCCCTCGTCGGGGTTGTCGTGCCGCACCACGAGAGCCCGGGAGCGGTTGCTCAGCTCATAGCGGCCGGAGGCCGTGAAGTCCACGCGCGCTCCCGAGTTGCCCCGTTTGCTCAGCCACCGGGACAGCACGGCCGACGCGGCGGCGATGGGGTCCTGGTCCTCCGGGACCGCGATGAGCGTGCGGTAGACAAGCGGCAATGGGCACTCCCGGGCTTCCGTCGGCGGCGGCGGACCCGAGGACCCGGACCGGACACGACGGCGGGGCCCTCACCACCACTGTGTACGAAAGAACCCTCCGGTGCCAGTCGGGAGACCGGAGGGGATCTTCACGTGGTCGCGTCGCCCAGGGTGTACCCGTCCTCGGTCCAGGGAATCTCGACCTCCTCGGCGTGGACGTGCCACCGGGCGTCGGGCAGGGCGCGCCGCATCAGGGTGAGGGCGTCCAGGTAGTGGCGCAGCTGGGCGAGGAGGGGCTCGCCCCCGCAGGCGGCCGGGGGCATCTTGCTGGACCCGGCCAGCACCTGCCCGGCGGAGAGGTGGTCGTCGGCGTAGAGGTACAGCCCCTCGAAGACCTCCGCCGGGGACCGGTACTCCCGCGGTACCTCGCCCGAGGCGTGCCAGACCGGGAAGAGCTCCAGGGCCTCCTCCCGCAGGGAGTCCTCGCCCGCGCTCGCCAGGCGCTCGACGGCCGCGCGCTCGTCCGCGGTCAGCGGGGTGCCGCGCTCGGCGCTGTAGTAGAGGGATACGCCCATGGGAGGGCCTTTCGTCGGGGCGCGGGTGCGCGCGTCGTGCCGTACGGCACGACCTTAGAAGACCGCGCCGACATGCTCCATCGCGGCCAATCGGCGGTGCCCGCCTGGCAATTCTGGACAAGGCGCGGACGGGGCCCCGGCACTAGCGTCCCTTGCATGTCCACGCACCCGTTCTGGCTGGCCGGCACCGCCGCGACCGGCGACAGCGAAATCACCGTCGTCAACCCCTACACCGGCGGGGTCGCGGGCCGCGTCTCCGTGCCCACCGCCGACCAGGTCGAGCAGGCCGTGGCCGCCGCGCGGTCCGCGGCCGCCGGGTCCGCGGCGCTCCCCGCGCACGCCAGGGCCGCCGCCCTCGACCACATCTCCCGCCGCATCGGCGAGCGCGCCGAGGAGATCGCCCTGACCATCACCGCCGAGAGCGGCAAGCCGGTCAAGTGGTCCCGGGTCGAGGCCGCCCGCGCCGTGTCCGTGTTCCGCTGGGCCGCCGAGGAGGCGCGCCGCGACAGCGGCGAGCTCCAGCGCCTGGACACCGACCCCGGCGGCACCGGCCGGATGGCCCTGGTCCGCAGGGTCCCGCGCGGCCCGGTGCTCGGCATCTCGCCCTTCAACTTCCCGCTGAACCTGGTCGCCCACAAGATCGCCCCGGCGATCGCCGTCGGCGCCCCCATCATCCTCAAGCCGGCGCCGGCCACCCCGATGACCGCGCTGCTGCTGGGCGAGATCATCGCCGAGACCGACCTGCCCGCCGGCGCGGTGTCGGTGCTGCCGATGCCCGACGACCTGGCCGGGCGCCTCATCGAGGACGACCGGCTGCCGGTCGTCTCGTTCACCGGCGGCGCGTTCGGCTGGGAGATCCAGAAGCGCGCCCCGCACAAGCACGTCACCCTGGAGCTGGGCGGCAACGCCGCGGCCGTGGTGCTCGACGACGCCGACCTGGAGTGGGCGGCCGAGCGCGTGGCCCTGTTCGGCAACAACCAGGCCGGCCAGGTCTGCATCGGCGTGCAGCGGGTCGTCGTCACCGACGCCGTGTACGACGCGTTCGTGTCGCGCCTGGTCGAACGGGTGGAGGCGCTGGGCACCGGCGACCCCGCCGACGAGAAGACCGACGTGGGACCGCTGGTGAACGAGGCCGCGGCCGTCCGTGTCCAGGAGTGGGTCCGGGAGGCCGCCGCGGGCGGAGCCGAGCTGCTCACCGGCGGCGTCCGCGACGGCGTCACCATGGCCCCGACGGTGGTCGCGGGCGCTCCGGCCGACAGCCGGCTGATGCGCGAGGAGGTGTTCGGCCCGGTGCTGGTGCTCCAGCGGGTCGCCGACACCGACGCCGCCTTCGCCGCGGTCAACGACAGCGACTTCGGCCTCCAGGCGGGCGTGTTCACCCGCGACCTGCCGACCGCGTTCCGCGCGCACCGGGAGTTGGAGGTGGGCGGTGTGATCATCGGCGACGTGCCGACGTTCCGCGCGGACCAGATGCCCTACGGCGGGGTGAAGGGCTCGGGCGTGGGCCGCGAGGGCGTGCGCGCGGCCATGACCGACCTGACCTGCGAGCGGGTCCTGGTGCTCACCGGCATCAGCCTGTGAGCCGTTCCTGACGGGCTCCCGCCGGCACCGGCCGGCGGGCCGGCCCCGGCGGCTCCCGCCCCGCGTGGGGCGGGGCGGGCACCGCCGCGGTCACCGCGCCGGGCCGCCCCGGGCGGTCCGGCGCACCGGCGCGGGCTACAGCCCGGAGGCGTGGTCGTACAGCTTGCGGGCCTCGGCGCCGAACCGCGGTCCGAACTGCGTCCGCCGGTCGTCGGCGTACTTGAAGCTCACCACCGAGGACACGGTGCCCACCCCGGTCGCGGGATCGAACCCGGTCAGCCACGGGCCGCCGCTGGAGCCCTGCGTCATCCCGCAGCGCATCCCGTTGGCCGTGGTCCCGCCGGTGTCCGCCCGGGTGGCGCCCGAACAGTAGTGCAGTTCGCGGCCGTTGTACGGGGACGCCGCCGGGTAGCCGAACGAGTACACCTGCACGCCCTCGCGCACCCGGGTGTCGGTCCAGGTGTCGAAGGAGATCCGCTGGGCGCCCACCTCGTTCTGCACCGACCTGCCGCCGTCGGTGTTGAGCACCGCGACCGCCAGGTCGAAGCTGTCGTCGGCCCGCTTGGACCACTCCGGCGACACCAGGAGGTCGCGGGCGGTGTAGCGGCCGTAGGGCGAGGAGCCGTCGCTGAAGGCGGGCACGAAGGTCCAGTTGCGCGCCCAGGAGCCGGTGCCGTCCTTGGCGCAGTGCCCGGCGGTGACGACGGTGCTCCGGTTGGGGGAGTCCACCACCGACGCCGAGCAGGTGAAGTCGCGCCCGTCCATGGTCAGGAACACCTTGCCGGTGGTGCGCACGACGCGCCCCCCGGCGGTCCACCTCTCCCCGGTGCTGTCGTCGCGCGGGGCCGCCTGGTGCTCGGGCTCGGGGCGCGGGATCACGTCCGCGGCCCCGGGCAGGGTCTGGGCGAGCAGTTCGCTGATGGGCAGCGCGGCGGCCATGCGCTCGGGGGTCCAGTAGGACAGCACGGCCCGGTGCTGCGCCTCGGAGACCGCCGCGCTCTGGCGTACCACTCCGTCGGCCTCGTCGAGGACGGCGTGCGCCTCGTGGAGGCGTTCGGGTACGGTCCCGGCCTGGGCGGGTTCGAGGGACCGGTCGGCGTGGACGAGGCCGCCGACGGCCAGGGCCGCCGCGGCGAGGGCGGCCAGGAGTTTGTGCGCGGTGGACGAGGTCATGGACCGCATTTTTGCACACATGAAGTAATCACATGACTACTTTGAGTTTGTGTCCGCGGTTTTTCGGGGACGCGGCGGCGACCGCCTCCGGTGCGGGGGCGCATCGGAGGCGGTCACGGCGGTCGCGCCGCCCCGCCAGGGCCGCGGCGCGACCGGCCGATCGCTTCGACCGGGTTCCGGCCTTGCGTCCGGCGGGGTTTGCGACGGTACCGATTCGGTCGCACGGCCCCGCCGGAGCGGACCGGGGTCAGGCGAAGGGGATGGTCACCCGCGTGGGCTCGGCCTCCGGCGAGGTGAACGTCACCCGGTTCCCGATCGTGCTCTCCGAGCGGTACCGCAGGTCGCGGGTGTCCACCACGACGGCCAGCCGGTGTCCGGCGGGCACGTCCCACACCACCGGCGCCAGCTCCGTGGTCACGGTCACCGGTGCGCCCGGGACCGCGTCGCGCAGCGTGTGGGGGGCGTGGGAGAGCAGCGCCCCCCGGCCGTTGGAGTCGATGGCGTACAGGTACACGAACACCGACTGCTCCCGCGCGGTGGGGGTCAGCGTGAACGTCGCCTCCGGCGCGCCCGCCACCCGGGCGCCGTCCGGGTAGGCGGGGCTCGTCCAGACCCCCGCCCGGTAGCGGTCCACGGTGGGCAGCAGTACGCCCGTGGGCACGTCGAAGAACTGCTGGAGGGCGCCGCTCAGCAGCACGGTCCCGCTCTCGGCGGTCGTGCCGATCCCGGTGCGCACGCCGTGGCTCCACCCGGTGTCGGGCTCGGCGCCCATCGCGCCGCTGCTCTGCCAGCGGGTCCAGTCCGTGCCGGGCCTGCCCAGGTGGAAGGTCTGCTCGCCGCCGGTCACCGACTCCCAGTCGGGGTGCGAGGACCAGGCCCCGCGCCCGTTGTTGGGCTTGACCATGACCGGGTCGGCGGCCCCCACTCCGTTGTCCTCGCCCTTGAGGTGGTGGTCGAACCAGTCGCCGACCCCCTCCCAGACCTCGTCGGGCAGCCCGGCCGCGCCGAACAGCTCCTGGGTGGCGTGGTCGCCGGGGGCGAGCATGAGCCGCTTGGGGCCGGACAGCTCGCCGTAGAAGTCGGTGATGTGGCCGACCGGGAACATGCCGTCGTTCCAGCCGTGGGCCATCATCACGGCGGTGCCGTTGGCGTTGATCCGGTCCACCTTGGTGGCCGCCGACCGGTCGGGGGCCATGTCCAGGGCGGGGCCGATGTCGCCGCGGCGGTAGGCGCGCTCCACGTTCTGGAGGGTCTCGCCCTTGCGGCCGGTCAGCGCGGCCGCGCCCAGCAGCAGCTCGGCGGACTGCACGTCGACGGTCCCGCCGGGGTACAGGGACTCCTGGAGGTCGGCCCAGCCGCTGAGCGAGGCCACCGCCCTGATCCGGTCGTCCTCGGCGGCGGTGAGCAGGCTGATGCCGCCGCCGTAGGAGATCCCTGCCATGCCGATGCGCCCGGGGTCGGCGTCGGTGTTCTCCAGCGCCCAGTCGATCACCGCGCTCGCGTCGGCCCGGTCCTGCGGACCGGCGACCTCGATCCGGCCGCCGGAGTCCCAGAAGCCGCGGGAGGAGTAGGTGACGACCTGGTAGCCGGACTCCTGGGCGAGCCGGGCGCCCGCGCCGACGTAGAGCAGGTGCGGGGTGCCCCAGGCGGACGGCATGACCAGCAGCGGGTGCGGGCCCTCGGTGCCGGTGGGGGTGATGACCTTGGCCCTGATCGCGGTGCCGTCGTGGCTCGTGATGGTCGTGTAGCGGATCTGGGAGCCGACCGCTGCTGCGGCCGGCGCGGGGGAGAGCAGGACCGCGGCGAGCACCGCCGCCACCAGGCCGGCCAGCAGCCGGACGGGGGCGGGGCGCGGGCGCGGGGGAGCGGAACGCGGGGTCTGGGAACGCATGGGTCGGGAACCTCGGGGAGCAGGGGACGGGAGGTTTCCGATGGGTCGTCGCGCCACCGAGGACCATCGGGGGAGGGCCGGATCCGGGCCGGCCGGTGCGCGGGGGTGCCGCGGGGCGGGGGTGGGGGACGGGGGTGAGGGGGATCGTAAGTGACCGTGAGGTAACTTACTCACCGGTTAAGTTAGGACAGCGGGCGTCGGATGTAAAGACCCCGTGAACCCGCTGCTCCGCCGGTCCGCCGGGAGGACCCCCGCCTTTCCCCTCCCGTTGTCCACAGGCCCCGGCGGCGGTGCGCCGCGTGCGCGACAATGGGGGCGTGCGACAAGAACAGCAGCGATCCGTAGTCCTCCTCGGCTCCACCGGCTCGATCGGCACCCAGGCCCTGGACATCGTCCACCGCAACCCCGGGCGCTTCCGCGTCGCCGGACTGGCCGCCGGGGGCGGCCGGGTGGACCTGCTCGCCAAGCAGGCCGCCGCGTTCGGCGTCCCGCGGGTGGCCGTGGCGGACCCCGCCCGCGCCGACGAGCTGCGGCGGGCCCTGGCCGGGCACGGCTGCGGAGCCACCGTCCTCGCCGGCCCCGAGGGGGTGGCCGAACTCGCCGCCGACCCCTGCGACGTCGTCCTCAACGGCATCACCGGGGCCCTGGGCCTGGAGTCCACGCTCGCCGCGCTGCGCGCCGGGAGCACCCTGGCCCTGGCCAACAAGGAGTCCCTCATCATCGGCGGGCCGCTGGTCCGCGCGCTGGCCCGCCCCGGCCAGATCGTCCCCGTCGACTCCGAGCACTTCGCCATCGCCCAGTGCTTCCCCCACCTGCCCGGCCCCGAGCTGCGCAGCCTCGCCCAGGGGCACGTCACCGCCCGCCGCGACGAGGTGCGCCGCCTGGTCGTCACCGCCAGCGGCGGCCCCTTCCGCGGCCGCCGCCGGGAGGAGCTGGAGCGCGTCACCCCGGCCGAGGCGCTCGACCACCCCACCTGGAGCATGGGGCCGGTCATCACCGTCAACTCGGCGACCCTGGTCAACAAGGGCCTGGAGGTCATCGAGGCCAACCTGCTGTTCGACATCCCCTTCGACCGCATCGACGTGGTCGTCCACCCGCAGTCGATCGTCCACTCGATGGTCGAGTACGTGGACGGCTCCACCATCGCCAAGGCCAGCCCGCCCAGCATGATGATCCCCATCGCCTACGGCATGAGCGCCCCCGACCGGGTCGCCGACGCCGCGCCCGGCATGGACTGGACCCGGGCCCAGACCTGGACCTTCGAGCCGCTGGACCACGAGGCCTTCCCCGCCGTCCGGCTCGCCTGCGAGGTCGGCGAGGCGGGCGGCACCGCCCCGGCCGTGTACAACGCCGCCAACGAGGAGGCCGTCGCCGCGTTCCTCGCCGGAAACCTCGCGTTCCCGTCGATCCTGGACACCGTCGCGAGGGTAGTCTCGGAGCATCAGCGAACGGAGCGCCCCGGTGCAGCGTCCCACCGACCAGGGGACCTCACCCTCGACGACGTGTACGCCGCTGACGGATGGGCCCGTACCCGAGCGCGCGAACTGGTCGCACGCCGGGCCTGACACCGGTGTAGGGAGAGATGCATGGTCCTGCTGCTGACCGTGGTCGGGATCGTCCTGTTCGTTCTGGGGCTGCTGTTCTCGATCGCCTGGCACGAACTGGGACACCTCGGCACCGCCAAGATGTTCGGCATCAAGTGCACCGAGTACATGGTCGGGTTCGGCAGGACCCTCTGGTCGTTCCGCAGGGGCGAGACCGAGTACGGGGTCAAGGCCGTGCCGCTGGGCGGCTACGTCCGCATGGTCGGCATGATGCCGCCCGCGCGGCGCACCGACGACGACGGCGGCCGCAGGCTCTCCCGCTGGCGCGCGATGGCCGAGGACGCCCGCGAGGCCTCCTACGTGGAACTCGACCCCGAGGACCAGGACCGGCAGTTCTACCAGCGCGCGCCCTGGAAGCGCCTCATCGTCATGTTCGCCGGGCCCGGCATGAACGTCATCCTGGCGGCCATCCTGCTCGCGGTGCTCTTCATGGGCATCGGCGTCCCGCAGCAGACCACCCAGATCGGTGTGGTCAACGAGTGCGTGGTCTCCGCCGAGGTCCAGGACGAGGTCGACTCCTGCGAGGGCCGGCCGCCCACCCCGGCCAACGAGGCGGGGCTGCGCGCGGGCGACGTCATCGTCGAGGTCGACGGGCGGGCCACCCCGGAGTGGAACGACGCCAACCAGCTCATCCGCGACTCCCTCGGGCCCACCGAGTTCGTGGTGGAGCGCGACGGCGAGCGGATCCCGCTGACCGTCGACATCATCGAGAACGAGCTCCCGGCCCGCACCGCCGAGGGCGACTTCATCTACGAGACCGACGCCGACGGCGACGAGGTCACCGACTCCGAGGGCTTCCCGGTCTACCGGATGGAGACCGTCGGGTTCCTGGGGATCATGTTCGCCACCGAGCGCGCCCCGCTCACCTTCGCCGAGTCGGCGGGGGAGATGGGCTCGATGATGGTGGGCGTGGCCGAGGCGCTCATCGCCCTGCCGTCCAAGATCCCCGGGGTGTTCGGCGCCGCGTTCCTGGGCGAGGAGCGCACCGCGGACTCCCCGGTGGGCATCGTGGGCATCTCCCGCATCGGCGGCGAGATCATGGCCCAGGGCCTGCCCATCGCCGACACCGCCTCGATCATGATCCAGATCCTGGCCGGTGTGAACCTCTTCCTGTTCGCCTTCAACATGCTGCCGATCCTGCCGCTGGACGGCGGGCACATGGCGGGCGCCCTCTGGGAGTGGATCAAGCGCGGCTGGGCCAAGCTCACCCGCAGGCCGGCCCCGGCGCCGGTCGACGTGGCCATGCTGACACCGGTCGCCTACATCGTGGTGGCGTGTTTCCTGGTGTTCAGCGTGGTCCTGCTCATCGCCGACCTGTTCAACCCGGTCCGCCTGTTCGGCTGACCGCTCGCGGCGGTCCCGAGGGCCGGGGCCGCCGCGGGGCCCGTCGGCGTGCCCGGGAGCGGGGCCGCCCGGTCGGCTCCCGCGCGCCTGCGCGGCCCCGGACGCGCGTTGCCCGGGGGTGAGGACCCGGCGGTTCGGATCCGCGCGCCTGCGCGGTCCCGGCGGGTCCGCCGCCGCGGGGGCCTCCCCGTGCCGCCGCGGGGCCGGGGGCCACGGCGTGCCCCGCGGCCCGGACGACCCCCCGCCCGCGTCCGTTCCGCCCCGGGGCCGGGCGCGGCGCGTTCCGAGGGCCTCCCGCCCCGCCCCCCGTCCGTCTTGCGCCGGACGCTCCGCGGACGTTCGCCGGACACCCGGCGTCCGCCCGGTTCTCGAACGGCTGTTCCGGCCGGTGGGCCGCGGCGCCGCCCGGTCCGGTCCGGCCCTCCCCGGTGGTGCGGGACACCCTCCGAGGTGCGGGTAATCTGGGTTCGCGATCCGGGAACGGCGGCAGGTTCAGCACGGCCGCCCCGCACAGGCGTCGATTTCCGGTCGTGGCTCCGCGCAGCGCGCCGGGCGTCTTCTCTGTGAATCGGACGAAATTCCAAGTGCCGCCCCTCCCTCCGGCGGCAGACGAGGTGAATCAAGCGTGACGACCGTCGATCTCGGTATCCCCGCCACCCCGCCGCGCCCGCTGGCGACCCGGCGCAAGACCCGGCAGATCATGGTCGGCAACGTCCCCGTGGGCGGGGACGCGCCGGTGTCCGTGCAGTCCATGACCACCACCCGTACCTCCGACATCAACGCGACGCTCCAGCAGATCGCCGAGCTGACCGCCTCGGGCTGCCAGATCGTCCGTGTGGCGGTGCCCACCAACGACGACGCCGACGCGCTGCCGATCATCGCGAAGAAGTCGCAGATCCCGGTGATCGCCGACATCCACTTCCAGCCCAAGTACGTCTTCCAGGCGATCGACGCGGGCTGCGCCGCGGTGCGCGTCAACCCGGGCAACATCAAGAAGTTCGACGACAAGGTCGCCGAGATCGCCAAGGCCGCGGGCGACGCCCGCGTGCCCATCCGCATCGGCGTCAACGCCGGGTCGCTGGACAAGCGCCTACTCGCCAAGTACGGCAAGGCCACCCCGGAGGCCCTGGTGGAGTCGGCGCTGTGGGAGTGCTCGCTGTTCGAGGAGCACGGCTTCCGCGACATCAAGATCTCCGTCAAGCACAACGACCCGGTCGTCATGGTCAACGCCTACCGGCAGCTGGCCTCCGCCTGCGACTACCCGCTGCACCTGGGCGTGACCGAGGCCGGCCCCGCCTTCCAGGGCACCATCAAGTCGGCGGTCGCGTTCGGGGCCCTGCTGTCCGAGGGCATCGGCGACACCATCCGCGTCTCCCTGTCGGCGCCCCCGGCGGAGGAGGTCAAGGTCGGCGCCCAGATCCTGGAGTCCCTGGGCCTGCGCGAGCGCGGCCTGGAGATCGTGTCCTGCCCGAGCTGCGGCCGCGCCCAGGTGGACGTGTACACGCTGGCGGAGGAGGTCACCGCAGGGCTGGAGGGCATGGAGGTGCCGCTGCGCGTGGCCGTCATGGGCTGCGTCGTCAACGGCCCGGGCGAGGCCCGCGAGGCGGACCTGGGCGTGGCCTCCGGCAACGGCAAGGGCCAGATCTTCGTCAAGGGCGAGGTCATCAAGACCGTGCCCGAGTCCAAGATCGTGGAGACCCTCATCGAGGAGGCCATGCGCATCGCCGAGGAGATGGGCGAGGCCGGGGCCGAGTCGGGTACGCCGACGGTCGCGGTGGCGGGCTGACCCTGTGTTTCCGACGGCCGTGCCCCTGACCGGGGCGCGGCCGTTCGCCGCTTCACCGGCCCCGCGGGCGTTGCGGCGGGGCCCGGGGGTGTGACGTGCGCGAATCCGGGCAAGGAGAGAGCAGCAGCTCCGCTCCCCCGAGAAGAGGAGATGACATGGCCCCCGCGCGTTTCGTCATCCGCAGGTCCCCGGTCGGCCCGGCCCTCCTCACCGCCGCGGCAGCGCTCGCCTCGTTCCTCGGCCTGTGGGCCGCGGGCCTGGAGACGCTCTTCCCGGCCGTGCTGGTCGCGGTCGTGGTGCTCGGCCTGGCGATCTGGAGGTGGCGCGGTACCTATTTCGTGCTGGAGATCCTGGACGGCCGGGCCAGCGTGTCCGGCGCGGGAGCCTCGCCGAACCGCGGCGAGGCCGTGGTCGCCGGAAGCGGTGAGCACTTCGAGATCGAGGACGGGCGCCTCCTGCACGTGTCGGCGGACGGCACGCGGACCCCGCTCCCGGTGCACCGGCGCGCCGCCGACCGGGGCCAGTGGAACACGATGGCCTCCGCCCTGGAGCGGGCCCGCCCCGACGAGGCACCCGTGACGCCCGACGGATCCGGCGTCTGACCCGGCCGACGGCCGCGCTCCCGCACCGGGAGCGCGGCCTTTCCCGTTTCCGGACCGGTGCCGGGGGACTCCCCGCGCATCCCGGCCCCGCACGGCGGGCCGCCGCGGCCGGGGGCCGTCCGCCCTGAGGGTGCGCGGCCGGGAGGGCGCGCCGCCCCCGGCCGGGGGCCGGGCGACCGGCGCCGCCGCTCCGCGGCGGGAGCCCTCTTTCGGGCGGACACGTTCCCCTTATACGTGCAGGTCACCCGACCACCTCACCCACGGTGATCCGATGTGTCATCGCTCACGCCGGAGGGCGTTCTTTGCGCCGACGCGCACGTTCCTCGCGCGGAAAACGGATATAAGCAACGAATGTGGGTCATGTTACCCAGATAACGCGACTACCGTTGCTGGGGGCGTTTTCCCACAGTAAGTGGGACAAAGCGCGTATCCTCCCCCACACCGCACCCCTCCCGGGGCACTCGGGCGTGCCCTCACCACGGGAGAGCGGTGTGCCCGCGTCCGAGACGAGGAGTGACACGTGGTCGACCAGAAGACCCCCGCGGACGCCCCCCGGGCGTCCGCGCGCCCGGGCGGTGCGCCCGCGCTTCGGGAGCGCCTGACCAGGCGCAAGCCGGTGGAGAAGCTCGTCGCCGAGACCGAGGGCGCCGCGGGCGCCGGGCTCCGCAGGCACATGGGCTTCTGGCAGCTGTCCATGATCGGCATCGGCGCGACCCTGGGCACCGGCATCTTCGTGGTCCTAGGCGAGGCCGTCCCCGTCGCCGGCCCGGCGGTCGTGCTCTCGTTCGTGCTCGCGGGCATCACCGCGCTGTTCTCCGCCCTGGCCTACGCCGAGATGGCGGGCATGATCCCGGCCTCCGGCTCCGCCTACTCCTACAGCTACGCCACCATCGGCGAGTTCATGGCGTGGATCTGCGGCTGGTGCCTGATGCTCACCTACGGCGTCTCCGTGGCCGCCGTGGGCGTGGGCTGGGGGCAGTACATCAACGAACTCCTGCACCTGACCACCGGCCTCTCCCTGCCGTCCGCCGTGCTGGCCGGGCCGATGGAGGGCGGGCTGGTCAACCTCCCGGCCGCCGCCGTCGTCCTGCTGTCGATGTTCGCCCTGCTCGCCGGGGTGCGTGAGAGCAGCCGCGTCAACGCCGTCATGGTCACCGTCAAGATCGCCATCCTGGTGATGTTCGTGGCCATCGCCGCCACCGCCGTCCAGGACGGCAACTTCGCCCCCTTCATGCCCCTGGGCATGGCGGGCGTGAGCGCCGCGGGCGCCACCCTGTTCTTCTCCTACATCGGGTTCGACTCGGTCTCCACCGCCAGCGAGGAGGCCAGGAACCCCCAGCG
This sequence comes from Nocardiopsis flavescens, assembly GCF_900141985.1. Lineage (GTDB taxonomy): Bacteria > Actinomycetota > Actinomycetes > Streptosporangiales > Streptosporangiaceae > Nocardiopsis > Nocardiopsis flavescens. The sequence continues at coordinate 92,019 of NZ_FQZK01000005.1, forward strand.
CGACCTGCCGCGCGCGATCATGTTCTCGATGATCCTGGTGACGGCCCTCTACTGCCTGGTGGCCTTCGCGGCGGTCGGCGCGCTGAACTGGACGGACTTCGCGGACGGTGAGACCTCCCTCGCCGGCATCCTCACCGGCGTCACGGGCACCCCGGTCTGGGCGGTCGTCTTCGCCGCGGGCGCCGTCCTGGCCCTGGCCAGCGTCGTGCTGGTGGTCCTCTACAGCCAGACCCGCATCCTCTTCGCCATGTCGCGCGACGGCCTCATCCCCGCGGCGTTCTCCAAGGTCGACGCCAACGGCACCCCGCGCCTGAACACGGTCATCACCTCCGTGCTCATCGCGGTCCTGGCCGCCCTCATCCCGCTGGGCCCGCTCGCCGACGCCACCGCGATCGGCACGCTGTTCGCGTTCGCCCTGGTGAACGTGGCGGTGCTGGTGCTGCGCCGTACCCGGCCGGAGCTGCCCCGCACCTTCCGGGTGCCGGGTGCCCCGGTGACCCCGGTCCTGGGCGTGCTGGCCTGCGCCTCCATGATGGCCAGCATGGGCGTGAGCGTGTGGGCGGCGTTCGCCGGCTGGCTGGTGGTCGGCCTGGCGGTCTACTTCGGCTACGGCATGAAGCGCTCCGCGCTGGAGACCGCGGACGGCGTCGCGGCCCGCCCCTGACCCGGGACGGGCCCGCGAAGGGGGCCGGGTCCCACGGCCCCCTCCGCCGTGGTCCGCGGCCGTGCGCCGCGGCCTGCGCGGCGCCCCGCGCACGAGTCCGGCGCGAACCCGCGTGCGTGCGCAACGAACCGTACGCGAGTGCCGGAAAGACGCAAGACATCCGATGTCCGACGCACACTTCCGACGGGGGGCGCCGCCTAGAGTGGACCCGGCCTCGCCGCCGTCCCACCAGCGGTGACGGGGCCGGGCCGAGGCGAGGGCGCCCCGGGCCCGGAACGAGCGCACCGGACGGAGGAGCGGATGGCACGGCGGACCCTGCGCGTGGCCCTGGACCAGGGCACCGGGCGCAGCGGCGACCCCGCCGACGCCCTGGCCCGCCTCTCCGACCGGGCGCGCGCCGCCGCCGACGCGGGCGCCGCGCTGCTCGTCGGGCCCGAGATGTCGCTGACCGGCTACAACATCGGCGCCGACCTCGCCCGCCTGGCCGAACCCCTCGACGGACGGCTGGCCGACCGGGTCGCGCGCATCGCCGCCGACACCGGCGTCGCCCTCGTCCACGGCTTCCCGGAGCGGGACGGGGACGCGGTGTACAACACCGTCGTCCTCACCGGCCCGGACGGCGGGCGCCTGGCCGCCTACCGCAAGACCCACCTGTTCGGCGACCTCGACCGCTCGGCCTTCGCCCCCGGGGACACCCCGGTCGTCCAGGCCGACCTGCACGGCGTGCGCCTGGGGCTGCTGGTCTGCTACGACGTGGAGTTCCCCGAGCCGGTGCGCGCCCACGCGCTGGCCGGGACCGAACTGCTCGTGGTGCCCACCGCCCTCATGCTGCCGTTCACCGACGTGCCCGAGCGCGTCGTGCCGGTGCGGGCGCTGGAGAACCAGATCCACCTGGCGTACGTGAACCGCTGCGACACCGAGGGCGCCCTGCGCTACGCGGGCCGCAGCGCCCTCATCGCCCCGGACGGGTCCGAGACCCTGCGCGCTGGCCCCGGCGAGGAACTCCTCGTCGGCGACGCCGACCTGGGCGCCATCGCCCGGGCCCGCGAGGAACAGTCCTACCTGGACGACCGCAGGCCGGACCTGTACGGCCCCCTGAGCCGCGGCTGAGCCCGCGCCCGCGCGGGCCGCACACCGCCCGCACGGGCCGCACACCGCCCGCACGCGCACCGCACCACCCGCACGCACCGCCCACACCGACCCTGGAGGGGATTCATGACGTCTGCCGTGCCCACGGCCGCCGGCACCGGACCGGTGCAGGAGCCGCCGCCGAACATGTGCGGACCGGACTTCCCGTTCGCCTACGACCGGTACCTGGAGCACCCGGCCGGACTCGGCCAGGTCCCGGCGGAGCGGCTCGGCACCGAGGTCGCCGTCATCGGCGGCGGCCTGGCGGGCATCGTCACCGCCTACGAGCTGATGAAGATGGGCCTGCGGCCGGTCGTCTACGAGGCCGACCGGATCGGCGGGCGGCTGCGCACCGAGCGCTTCCCGGGCGTCGAGGAGGAAGAGGTCGTCGCCGAGATGGGGGCCATGCGCTTCCCACCCTCCTCCACGGCGTTCTGGCACTACGCGGACCGGGCGGGCCTGCGCGCCGAGCCGTTCCCCAACCCGCTCGCGCCGACCACCCCCAGCACCGTCGTCGACCTCAAGGGGGAGTCGCACTACGCGACCACCCTGGACGACCTGCCCGAGGTGTACCGCGAGGTCGCGCGGGCCTGGGAGCGGACCCTGGAGGAGGGCGCACAGCACACCCGGATGCGGCGCGCCATCCGCGAGCGCGACGTGGCGACCCAGAAGGAGATCTGGAACGACCTCGTCGAGAAGCTCGACAACCAGACCTTCTACGGATTTTTGTGTGATTCTCCGGCTTTCGCTTCCTTCCGCCACCGTGAGATCTTCGGACAGGTGGGATTCGGCACCGGTGGTTGGGACACCGATTTCCCCAACTCGATCCTGGAGATCCTCCGGGTCACGTACACGGGCGCGGACGACGACCACATGGGCATCGTCGGCGGTGTCCAGCAGCTTCCCCGGCGGCTCTGGGAGGACGCCCCGGACAAGATCGTCCACTGGGCGCAGGGCACGACTCTGGAGAAGCTGCACGCGGAAGGTCCGCGCCCGGCCGTCACGGCCCTTCGCCGCACCGCGGCGAAGGGCTCGGCGGCGGGCAACATCACCGTGACGGACGCGTCGGGCTCCACCCGCACGTACGCCGCGGCGGTGTTCACCGCGCAGAGCTGGATGATGCTGTCCAAGATCGACTGCGACGAGTCGCTGCTGCCGATCGACCACTGGACCGCCATCGAGCGCACCCACTACATGGAGTCCTCCAAGCTGTTCGTACCGGTCGACCGCGCCTTCTGGAAGGACGTGGACCCCGCGACCGGGCGCGACGTCATGAGCATGACGCTCACCGACCGCATGACCCGCGGCACCTACCTGCTGGAGGGGCCGGACCCGGACGGGCCCGCCGCCATCTGCATGTCCTACACCTGGTGCGACGACTCGCTGAAGTGGCTGCCGCTCTCGCCCAACGAGCGCCTGGAGGTCATGCTGGCCTCGCTGGCCAAGGTGTACCCGGGCGTGGACGTGCGCTCGCACATCACCGGCGACCCGGTCACGGTGTCGTGGGAGGACGAGCCGTACTTCATGGGGGCCTTCAAGGCCAACCTGCCGGGGCACTACCGGTACCAGCGCCGCCTGTTCACGCACTTCGCGCAGGACGCGCTCGCGGAGGAGTACCGGGGGCTGTTCCTGGCGGGCGACGACGTGTCCTGGACGGCCGGATGGGCCGAGGGCGCGGTGCAGACGGCGCTCAACGCCGTGTGGGGGGTGATGCACCACCTCGGTGGCGCCACCGACCCGACGAACCCGGGACCGGGCGACGAGTTCGACGGGCTCGCGCCGGTGGCCCTGCCCGAGGGCTGAGGTCCGCGGGGCCCCCGGCGGCGGGCGCGCGGAACGCGGACCCCGCGCGCCCGCGCACCGGCCGCCGCGGACCGGGGGAGCGCGCCCCGGGGGCATGGGGATGGCCCCGGGGCGTTCCCGTACCCGCGGCCGGGCGGCCCCGGACCGGGGCGTCACCGCAGGGTCAGCGGGGTCTCGGAGCCCAGCCGGGTGAGCTTCTCCGGGTTGCGGACGTGGTAGAGGCCCGTGATCAGGCCGCCCTCCACGCGGGCCGCCAGGACGCCGTCGAACTCCCCGTCCAGGTGGATCGCCAGGGCGGGACCGCCGTTGACCAGGGTCGGGGACCCGGTCACCGCGCGGCCCACCTTGCGCAGGCCGCCCAGCAGTAGCCGGACGACCTTCCCGGCACCGGTGACCGGGTTGGGCACCGCCTGCTTGACGCCTCCACCGTCGCCCACCACGACCACGTCGGGGGCGAGCACGTCCAGCAGGCCCTGGACGTCGCCCGTTTCGAAGGCCTGCCTGAACGACTCCAGCACCGCCCGTGCCTGGCCGGGAGGGACCGTCGCCCGGGGCCGCCGTGCCTCCACGCGGCGCCGGGCCCGGTGCGCGATCTGGCGGACGGCCGCCGGGGTCCGGTCCACGGCGGCGGCGATCTCCCCGTAGCCGAACCCGAAGGCCTCGTGCAGGACGAACACCGCCCGCTCGGTGGGCGACAGCGTCTCCAGGACCAGCAGCAGGGCCATGGACACGCTCTCGGCCAGCTCCACGTCCTCGGCCACGTCGGGCGTGGTGAGCAGCGGCTCGGGGAGCCAGGCGCCGACGTAGGACTCGCGGCGGCGCTTGAGGGTGCGCAGGCGGTTCAGGGACTGGCGGGTGGCGATCCGGACCAGGTAGGCGCGCGGTTCGCGCACCCGCGCCCGGTCCGCCCCGGACCAGCGCAGCCAGGTCTCCTGGAGGACGTCCTCGGCGTCGGCGGCGGAGCCGAGCATCTCGTAGGAGACGGTGAAGAGCAGGTTGCGGTGGGCGAGGAAGACCTCCGTCGCCGGGTCGGTCCGCCCGCCGCCTCCGGTACCGCCGGTGCTCGAGCCGGTGTCCATGGTCTCCCCCCTCAGCCCTTCGCCGGTTCGGTCGCGGACCGGAGCCGGAGCGGGCGCTCGCGGTGGCCGCCGGCCCTCGCGGTGTCCCTCCACGGTGCCACGGCGGGCGCGCCCCCCGGCGGTCCCGGCGGTGTGCGTGCCGCGTGCGCCGACCGCGCGCCGGGTGGTCCGGAGGGGGACGGCACGGCTGTCGGGGCCCGTGCCGCGGGGAGGCCGGAGCCGCGGACGACGGCGGTGCGGGTGGGCGCGTTCATGGTGCCTCCGTGAGTTGCCGGGTGGCCGGGGCCGGGTGCGGCCGACGGGGTCCCGCCGTCTGTGGCTCCGAAGGAGCGGCTGCCCGGCCCCGCCGCTCCCGCAGGGGCTTGACGACTTCCTTGAGACTCCTTCGGACGCGGCGGGTCGACCACGGGACACCGGCGGCGGGCCGGGTGTGACAGGGGCCGTGGATCAGAGGGGGACGGCGAAGAACCGGCCCCAGGCCAGGAACGCGGCGAGGACGAGGTAGGCGCCGTTCACGGCGGGGAAGAGGAGGGGATCCCCCCGGCGGATGTGGGTGGCCATGGCCCCGGCCATCAGGAGGACCCAGCACACGGCGGTGACGGGGACCAGGACCGGGAGGGCGCCCGGGAGGGCGGGGAGGGTGAGGCCCGCGGCGGCGAGGACTTCGAGCGCGCCGAGGGTGCGGACGAAGCCGGGGCCCGCGTCGGCGGTCCACCCCCCGCCGGCCGCGGAGGCGAGTTTCTCCATGGGCAGGAGGAGCTTTCCGGCGCCCGCGGCGAGGGCGACGCAGGCGAGCACGGCGGCGGCGATCCAGAGGGCGGTGTTCACGGGGCGGTGCCTCCTTGTCCGGGGGTACGCCCTTTCCGACACCGCCGCCCCGCCCGCTGTGACATCCCGGACCGGTCGGGCCCGCCGCCCGGCTACCGGCGTCCGCCGCGCAGGTCCGCCGGAGGCGGCCCCCGGGGCGGCCGAAGGACCCGGGTCCCGGCCGTGCCGGGGCGCTCAGTGCCCCGGCGGCGGACGGCGGCCCGCGGTCCCCGCGCCCGGACGCGGGAGGAGCAGGGCGGGGAGGGCGAAGACGAGGCAGAAGAACAGGCCGCTGCCGACGACGATGAACGACGCCCACCAGGGCATGCCGAGGGCCAGGCCGACGGCGGTCGCGACCACGCAGGCTGCCAGGACGCCTCCGCCGACGTAGGTGAAGGCCCGGTAGGGGTCGCGGGAGTCCCCGGCGGGGCCTCCCCGCGTGTTCTCCGACGGGGCCGGCGGGGAGGGGACCTCCGAGCGGTCGATCCAGCCCGCCTCGGCCGCCAGACCGAGCACGAGCGGTTCGAACGCCCGGGTACTCAGGGAGGTGCCGGTCCGGGGCCGACCCGCGTTCGCGCGGCCCACGGCCTGTTCGGTGGTCCGGGCCGAGCCCCGGCCGGGCGCCCACACGGGGATGAGGCGCCCGGACCCGTCGACACGGGCGCCGACGCCCGCGTCGGCGACGCGGACGCGGGGGCGCTCGCCGGGAACGGCCCGGATCTGGAGGAAGAGTCCCTGCCAGCGTCGCCGGACCCCGGTGGACGAGGTGCCGTCGCCGTGTTCGATCCGGGTGACGAGGCGGATCGAGGCCGCGGGGTCGAACATCACGCGCACGGTGTCGCGCCGGGGGTCGGCGAAGACGATCCCGCCCTGCCGGTGGACCCGGGCGGAGAGGGCCCGGGCGTACTGCTCGAAGGTCCAGGGGGCGCCCGTCGGCAGGTCCGCCCCGGGCGGGACGGGGCCCGAGCGGTCGAAGCGGACACCGGCCGCCTCGGTGCGCGCCACCGGCCACGTGATGCCGGTGAAGACGAGGGCTCCGCAGAACATGCCGAACGCGATCCACCGCGCGGGGGCCTCGTCCCCGGCCTGGGTGAGCAGGACGAGGGTGGCCGCGGTCAGAGCCGCGGCGACGGAGGCGGGGATCGTCCACAGCCGCATGGGTGACTCCTGCCCGTCGGCGGTATCGGGCTGCCACTGTAACGCCCGTCCCCGGCGCGGCACCGGGGAGGCCGGGGGCCGGTGACACCCGGGGGCGGGGACCCGTCCCCGGGTGTGACGGCGTTCGCGTGGGCGCGGCCCCCGCCCCGGGCCCCTCAGGCGGGGCCGTCCTCCGCGACGGTGATCTGCCAGAGGTGCCCGTCGGGGTCGGCGAGGACGCCGGAGTACCCCCACGGCTGCTCCCGGGGCTCCGAGGCGACCGCGCCCCCGGCCCGCCGCGCCCGCTCGACCAGGTCGTCGACCGCGGCCGGTGTGGCCACCGCCCGGCTCAGCAGCACCTCGTGCGACGCGGGCGGCGCGACCTCCCGCCCCTCGCCCAGCACCCACCCGAACCCTCCCGAGGGGATGAGCGCCAGCAGGGTCCGGTCCCCGATCGCGAACTGCAGCGGTTCCGGTACCCCGTCCCCGGCCGGTTCGCCCACCAGGGCGAACCCGAACACCTCGCGATAGAACACCATCGCCCGCATCCGGTCCGCGATCGGCAGGCTCAGCACGACCCCGCCCTCGTTCGACGCCATGGGCACTTCCCTTCTCCACATTCGCGGGTCTCTCCCGCTTCCGACCTCCACGATCCCCCGGACTCATCGCACGGCGCGCCCTTTCTTCCCGGCGGACGTGTCGGCGAATCCGCGGCGGGCCCGGCCGGGGTCGGCTACGGTGACCCCATGGTCTCGACGGGCGACGCCGGGTCCGGGCCGCGGCTCGTGGTGCTGCGCGGCAACTCCGGGTCCGGGAAGAGCACGGTGGCCGCCACCGTGCGCGCCGCCTACGGGCGCCGGGGCATGGCGGTCGTGGGGCAGGACGTGGTTCGCCGGGACATCCTCAGGGAGCGGGACCGGCCTGGCGCCGTCAACATCGGCCTCATCGACCTGATGGTCCGGCACATCCTGGGGCGGGGCGCACACGTGGTCCTCGAAGGCATCTTCTACGCCGACCACTACGGGCCCATGCTCACGGCGTTGATCGACGACCACCCCGGCCGTGCGCACGCGTACTACTTCGACCTCCCCTTCGAGGTGACGCTGGCCCGGCACGCCACCAAACCGCTCGCCCGCGAGCTCGGAGAGGCGGAGCTGCGCCGGTGGTGGCGCCCCCGCGACCTCCTGCCCGGCGCGGCGGAGCGGACCATCGACCGGCACGCGAGCGCGGCGGACACCGCCGCCCGCATCCTGCGCGACTGCGGGCTGTCCGCCACCGCGGCCGGCGGCTGAGCGGCCGGCCGCACCCGGAGCCGACGGCCGGCGCCGCCGGGCCGGATCCGCCCCGTCCCCCGCGGCGCGCCCCGGTCCGAGTCGCCGGGCGGGTGCCCGCGCGCCGAGGACCCGCCGGGCGCGGTCGGGGACGCCCTACGCCGCCCCGACGGCGAAGAAGAGGAGCCCCGGGCCGGTCGACAGGGCCCCGAACTCCTCGGGGAACGGCCCGCGGGCGGCGGTGGCGGGCCGCGGCCCACCCATCACGGTCGGCGCCGCGGTCGCGCAGGGCGCCGGTCCGGATGCCCGGGTCGCCTCACCGGGCGTCCCCGTGCGGACGCGGGCCCCGGGCGGCGGCCCGGGCGCCCCGTCGGCGCAGCTGCGCGCGCGACAGCAGGTTGTAGAGCGCGTCGTATCCCGCGATGCCCACGCCCATGAGCCCCAGCAGCCCGGTGATCACCGAGACCGGGATCACGTCCAGCACCGAGCACAGGACCGCCACCACCAGGAGCGGAACCCCCAGGCCCAGACTCCACTTCCCGATGCCGCTCATACCGTCCCGCTTCCTGGAGGGTGCTCCACTGTTCGCGAGGTCAGGCTAGCGGGCCCGGGACGGATACGTGCACTCCCCTCCGGTCCCTCCGGGGAGCCGGGCCGGCCGCCGCTGTGCTCAGTGCAGCGACTGGGTCCCGATGACCGACAGCAGGTGCAGCCTCTCGTAGCTCTCACTGCCGGGGACGGCGGTGTAGACGAGCAGCGAGTGCGACTGCTCCGGGTCCTGCAGCCGCTGGCAGTTCAGCTCCAGGGCGCCGACCTCCGGGTGGACGAAGTGCTTGAGCTCGTTGGGCCGCACGCCCACCTCGTGCTCCTCCCAGACCCGCCGGAACTCCTCGCTCTCGCCCAACAGCAGGTCCGCCAGGTACGCGGCCCGCGAGTCCGGCCCCCGGAGCGTGAGGATCTGCCGCAGGCCCGAGGCGTACATCCGGGTGAGGAACCCGTGCGTCTCCGGCGCGTAGAGCAGCCGCGACTCCGGGCGGGTGAACCACCGGTACCCCAGGCTGCGCTCGGGGCCCGTGAACCGGGTCGTGTCCCCGGTCAGCGCCACCCCCATCGGGCTCTGGCGCAGCGTCTCCCCGAGCTCGGTGACGATCTCCGCGGGCGTGTCGTCCAGACGGTCCAGGATCCGCTGCATGCCCGGGCTGATGTGCTCGCTGACCACACCCCGCGCGGGCGGGTTGTGCCCGGCCAGGCGGAACAGGTGGTCCCGCTCGTCCAGCGACAGGTGCAGCCCCTGGGCCATCGAGGCGAGCATCTGCTGCGACGGCTGCGGTCCGCGCTCGCGTTCGAGCCGCGAGTAGTAGTCGGTCGACATGTGGCACAGCACCGCGACCTCCTCACGCCGCAGGCCCTTGGTCCTGCGGCGCTGCCCCCGCGGCATGCCGACGTCCTCGGGCTGTAGGGACTCCCGGCGGTTGCGGAGGAACTCCGCCAGCCCGGTGCGATCGATCACGGCTTCTCCTCCTCGGGGCCCACGTCCAGGCCTGTTCCGTGTCTACCGCCTCCGCGCGGCGGTAGCCACGGACGGCCGATCCCCCTCTGCGCGCAGGGGCGGTTCCGCGAGCCTCGGATCGGCGGTCCCTGGAAGCCCCGCGGAAGATCGCCCATCGTGAGGTCACCACCACCCGAGGAGACGAACATGCCCCGCCGAGACATCGACATCACCGTTCCGGACCTGACCGGTAAGCGCGCGCTCGTCACCGGCGCCAGCGACGGCATGGGACTGGGCATGGCCCAGCGGCTGGCCGCGGCCGGCGCCGAGGTCGTCATGCCCGTCCGCAACCCCGCCAAGGGCGAGGCCGCCGTCGCGCAGATCCGCCGGAGCGTGCCGAACGCCCGGCTCTCGCTGCGCAGCCTCGACCTGTCCTCCCTCACGTCGGTGGCGGCGCTGGGGGACACGCTCCGGCAGGAGGGCGAGCCGTTCCACCTGCTCATCAACAACGCGGGTGTGATGATGCCGCCCTACCGGCAGACCACCGAGGACGGGTTCGAGCTGCAGTTCGGCACCAACCACCTCGGGCACTTCGCACTGGTGGGCCACCTCCTGCCGCTGCTGAGCGCCGGCCGGGCCCGCGTCACGTCCCAGATCAGCGTGGCCGCCCGGCAGGGGTCCATCAACTGGGACGACCTCAACTGGGAGCGGTCCTACCAGGGCATGCGCGCCTACGGCCAGTCCAAGATCGCGTTCGGGCTGTTCGGCCTCGAACTGGAGCGGCGCAGCCGCGCCAACGGCTGGGGCATCACCAGCAACCTGTCCCACCCGGGGGTGGCCCCCACGAGCCTGCTCGCCGCCCGTCCCGAGATCGGCCGCGACAGCGAGCGCCTGAACATCCGCGGGATCCGGTTCCTCTCCGCCCGCGGCATCATCCTGGGCACCATCGAGACCGCCAAGCTCCCCGCCCTGATGGCCGCGACGGACCCGGCCACCGAGCCGGGCGCGCTCTACAGCCCCAGCGGCTTCGGCAACCTCGGGGGCCCGCCCACCGAGCAGAAGCTCTATTCGACCCTGCGCAGCCCGGAGGAGGCCGCGCGCGTCTGGGAGGCCTCCGAGCGGCTCACGGAGACCGTGTTCTCCGCCGTCTGACCGGCACCGCGGCCGTAACCGCGGAGCCGTCACCGGCGCGCCCGGCCCGGCCGGGTGCCCGAGCGCCGCCGCACCGCGGCCCGACCACCACCGCGGCCGTAACCGGTGGCGCGGGCGCGCCCCGTCCGAGGACCGCAGTACCGCAGTACGGCCCCCGGCCCCCCGGCCGCCGCCGACCCGTCGGCGCCGCCACCCGATCACGGGCGGGCCGTGCCCGTACGAGACCGACCGAGACCAGCGACAGGAGCAGCCACGTGAACTCCAGCCCTCCGGGAACGACGAGACAGCGGAGCCCGTGGTGGGTGATCTTCGGCAGCGGCCTCGCCAACGCCGTCGGTCCCAACACGATGTTCCTGGCCACCCTCGGCCTGTTCGTGGTGCCGATCGTCGAGGAGACGGGGTTCAGCCGCACCACCGTCACCGGGGCGTACTCCGTGGCCGCGGTCGGCATGGTCATCGGCCTGTTCGTGGTCGGGCGGCTGGTCGACCGCTTCGCCGTGCGGCACATCCTCGTCCCGTCCTTCGTGCTCTTCTCGGCCTCCCTGGCACTGGTCGGCGCCACGCCGCCGATCGAGATCGTCTACTTCATCCCCTGCTTCTTCGTCGGATTCTTCGGTGCCGGCACCGCGGTCCCCGCCACGCGGGCGGTCGTGACCTGGTTCGACAACAGCCGGGCCCTCGCGATCGGCGTGGTGACGGCCATCATCGGCCTGGGCGCGGCGCTGGCGCCGCTGCTGGTCGGCGTGCTCATCGAGGACTTCGGCTGGCGGTCCGCGTACGGGATCATGTCCCTGGTCTCCGTCACCGTGTCGGTCGCCGCGGTGCTGCTGTTCGTCCGCGCCCGCGCGGAGAAGCACGTGCGGGGCAGGCTCGTCCACGAGACCCGGGTGGGGGACCGCGACGTCAGCCTCGAACTCCCCGGCCTGACCTTCGGCGAGGCGGTGCGCACCCGCCGGTTCTGGTTCATCGCCCTCGGGCTGGGCATGGTCGGGACCGCGATCATCGGCCTCCAGGTGCACCTCGTGCCCATGATGGGCGACCGGGGGCTCGGCGCCGACCAGGCCGGCATGCTGCTGGTCGTCTTCGGCCTGGCGTCCCTGGTCGGGCGCCTGATCGGCGGTGTCATCATCGACCGCGTGCGCGGGACCGTCGTCGGCCCGATCGTCATCCTCCTCCCCATCGTGGGCCTGCTGTTCCTCCAGCCGCCCTTCCCGACGGCCGTTGCCGCGGTCGCCCTGATCGGGGTCGCCTTCGGCATCGAGGGGGACCTGCTGGCCATCCTCATCAGCCGCTACCTGGGCACCCGCCACTTCGGGCGCATCCTCGCCGCGGTCCAGGCCGCCTTCCTCCTGGGCACCGCTTTCGGCCCCCTCCTGCTGGGGGTCGCCTACGACGAGCTGGGCTCCTACGACCCGGTCATCCCTGTCCTGATGGGCGTGCTGGTCGTCGGCGCCGTCCTCATCGGCTCCCTGGGCCGGTACGCCTACCCGCCGCTCGCCGGATTCGACCGGCTCGCCGCGCGGGACGAGATGGCCGCCTCCGAGGTGCTCAGCGGCGTCGCCGAGGGCGAGGGCCAGGGCCCCGCCCGCAGGGAGAGCCTCGGCACCGGCGGCTGAGGCCCGCACAGACCCGCCGGGCGCGGCCCTACCCCCGCCCGCCCGGCACGGACCGGACCGGGACGGCTGTACGCCGTCCGCGCCGCCACCGTCCGCGGCACGGCCGGCCGCCACGCGGCCGTACCGGTCCGGGTGGACGAGGGTCCGCCGTGCACCCGCGGACCCCGTCCTTCCCCGTCCCCCTCCCGTGCGCGGTCGAGGAACCGCGAGACCCCACCCGTCCACGAAAGGAACGGCACCATGACCGACCTCACCGGAAAGACCGCCCTGGTCACGGGCTCCAGCCGCGGCATCGGCCGGGGCATCGCCCTGCGCTACGCCTCCCTCGGAGCCGATGTCGTCATCAACCACGCGGGGGACGGTGAGAACGCCCGGAACACGGTGGCGGAGATCGAGGAGGCCGGGGGGAGGGCCATCGCGGTGCGCGCCGACGTGTCCCTCCCTCCCGACCTGGACCGGCTCCTGTCCGCCGCCCTCGGCGCCTTCGGCCGCCTGGACATCGTCGTCGCCAACGCGGGCAAGGAGATCATCGACCAGCCCGTCCTGGACGTGACCGAGGAGGAGTTCGACGACCTCTTCGCGGTCAACACCAAGGGGGCCTTCTTCACGCTCCAGAAGGCGGCCGCCCTGCTCTCCGACGGCGGACGCCTCATCTACATCGGGTCCAGCACCACCGCGAGCCCCCACCCGGGGGTGGGCCTGTACTCGTCGAGCAAGGCCGCGGTGGCCTGGCTCGTCCGCGTCCTCGCCCTGGAACTCGGCCCGCGCGACATCACCGTCAACACCATCCTGCCCACGGCCACCGCGGGGGCGGGCGTCTTCAGTTCGGTGACGGAGGGCGACGAATTCCACCAGGGGAACGCCGCGTTCCGCCCGCTGGGCGGCCGGGGCGGGACGCCCGACGACGTTGCGGACGCCGCCGAGTACCTCGCGGGGAACCTCGCCTCCTGGGTCAGCGGGCAGTCTCTGCTGGTCGCCGGTGGTGCGATCCAGTAGCCCTACCCTCCGCGGGCCCGGTTCCCCCGGTGGAAGGTCGGATCGCGGGGGCGGGGATAAGTCGGGCCTGCTCCGGGGACTCTTATACGGACGGTCACGACCCTGGAGACGACCATGCCGCGTACACGACCCGAAGCCGCCGTTCCCGACCTGTCCGGCGCGCGCGCCGTCGTCACCGGCGCCAGCGACGGCCTCGGCCTGCGCCTCGCCGCGATGCTCGCGCGGGCCGGGGCCGAGGTGGTCCTGCCGGTCCGCAACCCGGGCAAGGGGGAGGCGGCGCTCGCCGAGATCCGCCGCCGGGTCCCCGGCGCCGCGGTGTCGCTGCGCACCCTGGACCTGTCCTCGCTGGACTCGGTGGCGGCCCTGGGCGGCGCGCTCCGCGAGGAGGGCACACCGATCCGTGTCCTCGTCAACAACGCGGGGGTGATGACCCCGCCGGAGCGGCGGACGACGGCCGACGGGTTCGAGCTGCAGTTCGGTACCAACCACCTCGGGCACTTCGCCCTGACCGGCCACCTGCTGCCGCTGCTCCGGGCGGGCCGGGCGCGGGTGACCTCGCAGGTCAGCGTCGCCGCGCGGCGGGGCGCCGTCAACTGGGACGATCTGAACTGGGAGCGGTCCTACGACGCCGGCCGTGCCTACGCCCAGTCGAAGATCGCGTTCGGGCTGTTCGGCCTCGAACTGGAGCGGCGCAGCTTGGCCGGTGGCTGGGGCATCACGAGCAACCTGTCCCATCCGGGGGTGGCGCCGACGAGCCTGCTCGCCGCCCGGCCCGAGATGGGCCGCGACCGGGACACCGCGGGCGTGCGGCTCATCCGGGCGCTGTCCTCCCGGGGCATCCTGGTCGGAACGGTGGAGACCGCGCCGCTCCCGGCCCTGTACGCGGCGACCTCGCCGGCCGCGCGGGGCGCGCGTCTCTACGGCCCCGGCGGCCTGGGCCACCTCGGCGGGCCGCCCGTGGAGCAGCGCCTCTACGCGCCCCTGCGCGATCCCGAGGAGGCGCGCAGGGTCTGGGCGGCCTCAGAGGAGATGACGGGGGTGGCCTTCGACGGGGACTGAGGCCGGGTGCGGGAGCGGGGCGGGGTCACCGGGGGTAGGAGACCCCGGTCAGGTCCTCGGAGACCTGCCACAGCCGCAGCTGGACAGCCCGGTCGTAGGACCTCGCGCTGGAGCGGACGGGCCGGGGCCGGCCCCGCATCCCGGTGATCCCGCCGGGGCCGTAGAACTCGCCGCCCCGCGCCCCGGGGTCGGTCGCCGCCCGCAGCGTCGGCAGGGCGCCGTCCTCGGGGCTCTGCCCCAGCAGCGGAACGAAGATGCCGTCGAACAGCACCCGCGCGGGGAGGGGGAAGTCGCGGCTCAGCTCCGTGGTGCTCCCGCCCGGGTGGGCGGCGACGGAGACCGTACCGTGGCCGCCCTCTGCCAGGCGGCGCTGGAGCTCGTACGCGAACAGCAGGTTCGCCAGCTTGGACCGCGCGTAGGCCGCGTTCCTGGTGTACCCGCGCTCGAAGTCCAGGTTCCCGAAGTCGATGGAGGCCCCGAACCGGTGGGCCTCGCTGCTCACGGTGACGACCCGTGAGCCGGGGGCGGCCAGCAGGCGGTCGAGCAGCAGGCCGGTGAGGGCGAAGTGCCCCAGGTGGTTGGTGCCGAACTGCAGCTCGAACCCGTCGGCGGTCGTCGACCTGGGCGTCCACATCACCCCGGCGTTGTTGACCAGCAGGTCGATGCGCTCGTGGGCGGTCCGCAACTCCTCCGCGGCCGTACGGACCGATGCCAGCGACGCGAGGTCGAGGCGCTGCACCCGGACGTCCGCGCCCGGGGCCCGCGCGGTGATCCGCTCGGCGGCCCGCGCGCCCTTGTCCGTGTCGCGCACGGCGAGCACGACCAGCGCGCCCTTCTCGGCGAGCGCCGCCGCGGTCCGCGACCCCAGACCGGTGTTGCCGCCCGTGACGACGGCGGTCCGCCCGGACTGGTCGGGGATGTCTTGCCTGGTCCACCCTGGCCTGTCCATGCCGCACAAAGTATGCATTGACAACATCTATGTCAAAGTCCGTGACCTGCCGCGGGTCGCGTCCGCTGTCCGGGGGCCGGCCCGGCCCGACGCGGCCGGCCCCGTGCGCGGGCGCCGCGGCCCGCAGCCGCTGCCGGCCCCGGCCCTGCGGGAGCGGGGCCCGGGGCCGGCGGCGGCCGGTCCCTCAGCCCGGCAGGACGGCCTCGATGGCCTTGGCGACCTCCCCGGAGCCCGGCTCCGTCTTGGGGGAGAAGCGCGCGGCGACGGTGCCGTCCGGGGCGATCAGGAACTTCTCGAAGTTCCAGCGGATGTCGCCCGTGTGGCCCTCGGCGTCGACCGCGGACACCAGCTCGCCGTAGAGCGCGTGGCGCCCCTCGCCGTTGACGTCGACCTTCTCCGTCATCGGGAAGGTGACGCCGTACGTGGTCGAGCAGAAGGTGGAGATCTCCTCGGAGGTGCCCGGCTCCTGGCCCATGAACTGGTTGCAGGGGACGCCGAGCACGGTGAACCCGCGCTCCTCGTACCGCCGCTGGAGGTCCTCCAGGCCCGCGTACTGCGGGGTCAGCCCGCACCGGGAGGCGACGTTGACGACCAGCACCGCCCTGCCCCGGTAGCCGGCCAGGTCGGCGGAACCGCCGGTGAGGGCGTCGATCTCGACATCGAAGACGGACATGTCACTCCTCGTTCTCGGGCTGCCCGGCGGTCCGGCCGCGGCGGGCGAACGTGCACCCGAAACCCTACGCGGGAGCCCGGGCGGGTGATCGCGGCCCTGTGCCGGAGGGGTGGCATGCGGTTCTTATCGCTTGGATTCCAGGTATTAAAATCCTGGAATCCATAAATTACCGAGCCGATCCGGTGGAAACGGCCCCGGGCAGGACTCGGAGCGGGCAGGATGGCGCGGCGGGGAGCCGTCCCCGCGCCACCGCAGTCCGCCCGCCGAGGAGAACCGTGTCCCTGCTGATCCCGTCGCCCCCCGACCTGGACGCCTGCTGGCTGCGCGCCGCCCACCACCTGGGCGCCGTCGCGGACCCCGCGGCCCCTCCGGGGCCGGGGTCGGGCGGACACACCCGCAGCGGTCCGGTCACCACGGACGGGGGCGAGGCGGGCTGGCTGCGGGTCTGGTGCGCGCCCCGGGCGCGGGGCGCGGTGTGGGAGGGCCCGGCCCTGGCCGCCCACCTCCTCGACGAGCGGGTCCCGCGGCCGGCGCTGCTGGCCGAGGCCGCCTGGGACGGGGAGGACGACGGCCGCTGGGCGGTGCAGGCCCACCTGTACGAGCGGCTGTCGTCGCCGCCGCTGTCACCCGGCCCGGTGCCGCACCGGCTCCCGGATCTGGACGAGCGGTGGTGGGACGGCCTGGCGGAGGCCGTCGACGCGATCCGCGCGGTCCCGCCGCACCCCGAGCGCGGGGTCGTCGACCAGGCGTACGTCAACCGCATTCCGGACATCCTGCCGGAGTTCGCGGGGGAGGACCTGGCGGTCGAGCACTGGGAGACCGCCCACGGCGACCTGCACTGGGCCAACCTCACCGCGGCCCCGCTGCGCATCATCGACTGGGAGGGCTGGGGCACCGCTCCGGCCGGGTTCGACGCCGCGCTCCTGTACACGTACTCCCTGCCGGTGCCGGAGGCCGCCCGCCGCGTGCGCGCGGAGTTCTCGGGGCTGCTGGACACCCCGGCCGGGCGCCTGGCGCAGCTCGCCGTCGCCGCCGAGGTCGTCCAGGCCGCCCCCTACGACGCCTCCGCCGCCGACCTCGAACCCCACCTCCGCCGCCACCTCCGCTCCCTCCGCTGAGAGGGCCGTCCTTCCACCGGCCGTGCGGGACGCCCGCGCCCGGTCTCCCGTCCTCCGGCGCCGGAACGCCTCCCTCGTCGGATCCCGCCGCTGTTCCACGTGCGCTGCGGGAGAGGGCGGCGGGGCCGACCGCTCTGCGGTCGGACCCGGGCTCAGCCCGGGGTCTCGGTGCTCCCGGCCGGGACGGGCCGGTCGACCAGCCGGGACAGGACCAGGGTGCTCTTGGTGCGGACCACGAAGGGCTCGGCGCCGATGCGCTCGATGACCTCCTCCAGGTGGCGGGTGTCGCGCGCCCGCACCTGCACGATGGCGTCGGCCTCGCCGGTGACCGTGCAGGCCGAGGTGATCTCGGGGTAGCGGGTCAGGACGGTGCGGATCTCGCCGGGGGAGGTGCGGGCGCGGCAGTACAGCTCGATGAACGCCTCGGTGGTCCAGCCGACGGCCCGGGGGTCGACCACGACGGTGAACCCGCGCACGGCGCCCGACTCCACCAGGCGGTCCACCCGCCGCTTGACGGCGGACGGGCTGAGCCCGACCCGGACGCCGATCTCCGCGAAGCTCATGCGCGCGTCGGCGCCGAGGACGGCGATGATCCGCTCATCGACACGGTCAAGACGCATGGTGTCCTTTGTCCCCTTCTGGTGCGGGCCGTCACATGCTACCGGCGCATCCCCAGGTGAGCGGCCGTGTCGTTTCCTGTCATCACTGTTCGTGACATGGAAAATACATATGGTCATGACGCCTGGCTGAGGGAGTGGACACGTGCGAGCACCTGCTCTGACCGTGATGTCGGGAGTCCTGACGGCCTCCCTGGTGGCGCTCCCGGCGCCCGCCGCCGCACACGCCCCGGGGGCGGCCCCCGCCACCCGGATCGACCAGAAGGCCCTGCGCTGGGGGCCCTGCGAGGACCTGGAGCCGGTCGGCGACGAGACCCTGGAGTGCGCCGCGCTCACCGTGCCCCTGGAGCACGGCGCCCCCGGCGGCGGCGAGACCGTCGAGATCGCCCTCTCCCGCGTGCCCGCCACCGGCACCGCCGAGCACACCCTGCTGGTCAACCCCGGCGGCCCGGGCAGCGCCGGGCGCCGGTGGGCCTCCCACACGCACCGGCGGATGTCGCCCGAGCTGCGCGAGGTCTACGACGTGGTCGCCTTCGACCCGCGCGGGGTGGGCGCCTCCACGCCCAGGGTCACCTGCGACCCCTCCCACTTCACCGCCCCGCGGCCGGACGGCGTCCCCGCGGACGCCGCGGCCGAGGAGGCGCTGCACGCCGACGCCGAGGCCTACGCCCGCTCCTGCGCGGAGAACACCGGCCCGCTGCTGGACCACATGCGCACCGAGGACCTCGCCCACGACATGGACGCCATCCGGGTCGGCCTGGACCTGGAGGAGATCGACTACCTGGGCTACTCCTACGGCAGCTACCTGGGCACCGTCTACTCCGCCCTGTACCCCGACCGGGTGCGCGCGCTCGTCCTCGACAGCGTCGTCGACCCCGACAACCCCTGGTACGAGAGCAACCTGCGCCAGAGCCTGGCCCTGGACCGGTCGGCCCGCGGCTTCTTCGGCTGGGTCGCCCGGCACGACGACGCCTACGGCCTGGGCGCCGACCCCGACACCGTCGAGAAGGCCTACTACGCGCTGCGCTCGGAGCTGGCGGAGGACCCCGCCGGCGGCGTGGTCGGGCCCACCGAACTGGAGAGCTCCGTCATCGTTGTCGCCTACAGCGGGGCCTCCTGGCCCACCGTCGCCGCGGCCCTGTCCGACCGGATCACCCGGGGCGACTCCGCCGCGCTGAGGAGCCTCCACGAGTCCTACGGAGAGATGCCCGACGCCGCCACCGACACGGGGTACGGCGCCTACCTGGCCGTCCAGTGCACCGACGCCCCCTGGCCCGCGGACCGGGAGACCTGGCACGAGGACGCCGAGGACGTGCACGACTCCGCGCCCTTCATGGGCTGGCACAACATCTGGTACAACGCCCCGTGTGCGACCTGGGGCGCCGACGCCGACGCGTGGTTCCAGGTCGGCGACGGCCCCTACCGGCACCCCGCGTACCGGGGCGGCGCGCTCATCGTGCACGCCACCGGGGACGGGGCCACCCCCGTCGAGGGCTCCTACGCGCTGCGCGAGCGCCTGACCGGCGCGTCCCTGGTCATCGAGGAGGGCGGGCTCACCCACGGTGTCGCCCTCACCGGCAACGTCTGCGTCGATGAGATCGCCCGCGACTACCTGCTGGAGGGCACGCTCCCCGAGCGCGCCGACGGCACCGGGCCCGACGCCGTCTGCCAGGCGCGCCCCGAGCCGTCCCCGCGCACCGCGCAGAGCGAACCTCTGGTGGATCGCCCCGGGACGTCCGGGTGAGCGTGGAATAGGCTGGAAGCGGCGCGAACGGACCTGATCCCGCGGTCGGCGGCGACGGCGGGCGGATGGGGGAGATGCGATGCTGCGGACCTCACCGGTGAGGATTCTCGGCGAACGTGACAGGGAGGCCGTGCGCGCCCTCCTGGACACGGATCCGGTGGGGAACGTGTTCGTCACCTCACGGCTGATGACCGCGGGGATCTCCGCGGGCAACGGGACCGAGGTGTGGGGGCACGTCGAACACGGCCGCCTCGCCGCCCTCTGCTACTCCGGGGCGAACCTGGTCCCTGTCAACGCCGGCCCCGCGGCGATCCGCAGCTTCGCCGACCACGCCCGCTGGCGGGGCCGCCGCTGCTCGTCCATCGTCGGCCCGGTCGACGCCGTCGGCGACTTCTGGCAGCAGGTCGCCCCCGCCTGGGGCCCGGCCCGGGCCATCCGCGCCCGCCAGCCCGTGCTGGAGATCGCCGGGGAGCCCGCCGTCGCCGCCGACCCGCGGGTTCGCCGGGTCCGGATCTCCGAACTCGACATCCTCGTACCCGCCTGCGTGGCCATGTTCACCGAGGAGGTCGGCGTCCCGCCGGACGCCGGCGACGGCGGGGCCCTGTACCGCGCCCGCATCGAGGAGCTGGTGCGCACCGGCCGCGCCTTCGCCCGCATCGAGGACGGCCGGGTCGTGTTCAAGGCCGAGATCGGCGCCGTCACCCCGCAGGCCTGCCAGATCCAGGGCGTGTGGGTCCACCCCGACCTGCGCGGGCAGGGCCTTTCCGCGCCGGGCATGGCCGCGGTCGTGGGGCACGCGCGCGCCGACATCGCCCCGCGGGTCACCCTGTACGTCAACGACTTCAACACCCCGGCCCGGGCCGCCTACCAGCGGGTCGGGTTCCAGCAGGTCGGAGAGGTCATGTCGGTGCTCTTCTGACCGGCGCCCGCCGACCCCCCACCCCGGAGAAAGGGACAGCGACGGTGCACGGTGTCTACATAGCCTCCAGCGACGCCGAGGGCGACAAGAGACCGGTGGCGCTCGGCCTGGCCGAGCTGCTGGCCGGTACGGTCGACTCCCTCGGGGTGTTCCGGCCGGTCGTGGGCGGGGGCGAGCGCGACCCCCTGGTGGAGACGGTCCGCCGCAGGTTCGGCGTCACGGCCCCCTACGAGGAGTGCGTCGGCGTGGTCTACGACCGGGTCCACGACGACCCCGACCAGGCCATGTCCGAGATCGTCGCCGCCTACGGGGCGCTGGCCGCCAAGTGCGCCGCGGTCGTGGTCGTGGGCACCGACTACACGGACGTGGTCACCCCCACGGAGTTCGCGTTCAACGCCCGCGTCGCCGCCAACCTGGGCACCCCCGTCCTGCTGTCGCTCTCGGGCCGCGGACGCTCCGAGGAGCAGGTCCGCGGCGCCGCCGCGGTCGCCGAGGCCGAGCTGGAGCGCGAGCACGCCGCCCTGCTGGGCACCGTCGTGGGCCGGGTCGAGCCCGAGCGCGCCGCGGACCTGCGCGCCGCCGGACCCTGGTCGGTGGTGCCCGAGGTCCCCGGCCTCACCGTGCCCACCGTCCGCGACCTCCAGCGCGCCTGCGGCGGGCGGCTGCTGTTCGGCGAGGACAAGCGGACCGGACGCGAGGTGTCGGGCCTCCTGGTCGCCGCCATGTCCCTGCCGCACATCCTGGACCGGGTGCGCGACGACAGCGCCGTCATCCTCCCCGCCGACCGCGCGGGCGCGGTCCTGCCCGCGCTCATCGCCGCCCACCTGTCCCCGGACTTCCCGGCGATCGCCGGGGTGTTCCTCACCGGCGACACCGACTCCGACATGCCCGAACCCGTGTGGCGGCTGCTCGCGGGCATGCACGTCCGGGTGCCGGTCATCGCCACCGGCCTGGACACCTTCACCGCGGCCACCCTGCTCGCCGACGTCCGGGGCGGCAAAGCGCCGCTGCCCGACCACAAGGTCGAGTCCGCGGTCGCCGCGTTCGATTCCGGAGTGGACGGCCCCGCCCTGCTCGAACGCCTCCAGGTGGCCCGCACCGACACCGTCACCCCGCTCATGTTCGAGTCCACCCTGCTGGGGCGGGCCCGCGCGGACCGCCGCCGCATCGTCCTGGCCGAGGGGACCGAGGAGCGGGTGCTGCGCGCCGCCGACCTGGTGCTGCGCCGCGACGTCGCCGACCTCACCCTGCTCGGCGACCCCCGGGAGATCCGGGCCCGCGCCGCCGACCTGGGCCTGGACGTGACCGCCGCCGACCTGGTCGACCCGGAGTCCTCGCCGCTGCGCGACGAGTTCGCGGCCGAGTACGCCCGACTGCGCTCCCACAAGGGCGTCACCGAGCAGCTCGCCCGCGACACCGTGCGGGAGGTCTCCTACTTCGGCACCCTCATGGTCCACCTGGGGTACGCGGACGGCATGGTGTCCGGGGCGGTGCACACCACCGCCCAGACCATCCGGCCCTCCTTCGAGATCCTGCGCACCTCGCTGGTCTCCAGCGTGTTCTTCATGTGCCTGGCCGACCGCGTGCTCGTCTACGGGGACTGCGCCGTGGTCCCCGACCCCACCGCCGAGCAGCTCGCCGAGATCGCCTCGGCCTCCGCCGACACCGCCGCCCGCTTCGGCGTGGACCCCCGGGTGGCCCTGCTGTCCTACTCCACCGGCGCCTCCGGCAGCGGCGCCGACGTGGACAAGGTCCGCACCGCCACCGACCTGGTCCGCGCCCGCCGCCCGGACCTGCCCGTCGAGGGCCCCATCCAGTACGACGCGGCGGTCGACCCCGGGGTGGCCCGCACCAAGCTCCCCGACAGCGCGGTGGCCGGGCGCGCCACGGTGTTCGTCGTCCCCGACCTCAACACCGGCAACACCCTGTACAAGGGCGTCCAGCGCAGTGCCGGAGCGGTCGCGGTGGGACCGGTGCTCCAGGGGCTGCGCCGCCCGGTCAACGACCTCTCCCGGGGTGCCACGGTGCGGGACATCGTCAGCACCGTCGCCATCACCGCGGTCCAGGCGCGGGCGGGTGCCTGAACCCGGCCCGGCCGCCGCGCGGTTTCGCACACATCGGTGTCAGATGACGGCAGGGGGCGGTTTCGCGGCATCCCGTCCCGGTTAGCCTGCTAGCGGCGCGGACCGCGCTTTTCCGTCCCCGCACCCCCGAGAGAGCGCCGATGACCCTGCGGAACCCCACGGGCCGCGCCCGCCTGTCCCTGGCCCTCCTCCTGGGGCTGCTGGCCGTGCTGGGGCCGCTCAACATCGACATGTACCTGCCCGCGTTCCCGGAGATCTCCGCCGACCTGGACGCGCGGGCCTCCCAGGTCCAGCTCAGCCTCACCACCTGCCTCGTCGGGCTGGCGCTCGGCCAGTTCGTCGTCGGCCCCCTCAGCGACGCGTACGGCCGCCGGGGACCGCTGCTGGTCTCGCTGGGCCTCTTCGTGCTGTCGTCGGCCCTGTGCGCGCTGGCGCCGAACATCGCGGTGCTGGTGGCGGGGCGCTTCCTCCAGGGGCTCACCGCCTCGGCCGGGGTGGTGCTCTCCCGGGCGGTCGTGCGCGACGTGTTCGACGGACACGAGCTCACCCGCTTCTTCGCCCTCCTGATGGTGATCAACGCCGTGGCCCCGCTGGTGGCGCCGGTGGTCGGCGGTGCCCTGCTGTGGCCCTCCTTCGCCGGCTGGGAGATCGTGTTCTGGGCCCTGGCGCTGCTGGGCGCCGCCATCGTCGCCGTCACCGCCCTGCGCCTGCCCGAGACACTGCCCCGGGAGCGGCGCACGCCCGGGAGCGTGGGCGCCACCGCGCGCACCATCGGCGAGCTGCTGCGCGACCGGGTGTTCCTGGGATACGCGCTGGTCACCGGGCTGCTGCACGGCGGGAGCTTCGCCTACGTCGCCGGGACGCCCTTCGTCTACCAGGAGCTCCACGGGGTGTCCCCGCAGGTGTTCGGGGTGCTCTTCGGGATCAACGGGATCGCCATCATCGGCGGCAGCTGGACCGTGGGCCGGTTCTCGCCCCGCTTCGGCGAGCGCCGCCTCCTGGTCGCCGCGGTCTCGGTCGCGGTGCTGGCCACCGGGGTGCTGCTCGCCGCCACCCTGCTCCAGGGGCCGCTGGTCTCCCTCGTCGTTCCGATCTTCGTCTACATGACCTGCATGGGCATGATCCTCACCGGCTCGTTCGCCCTGGCCATGGACGGGCAGGAGCGCCGCGCGGGCAGCGCCAGCGCCCTGCTGGGCGCCCTGTCCCCGCTCTGCGGCGCGGTGGTCGCCCCCCTGGTGGGGCTGGACGAGACGACGGCGGTGCCGATGGGCGCGCTGCTGTTCGGCACCTCCGCCGCCGGGCTGGCCGTCCTGCTGGCCATGACCGCCCGCCGCCCCCGCGTCCCCGTCGCCGAGGGCTGAGCGGGGGCCGCGGTCCGGGTCAGAAGATCTCGAACACCGTGCAGGTGACCTCGCCCGACAGCGAGGCCGTCCCGGCCAGGTCCACCGTGTTCATGGCGATCTCGGTCAGCATGACCACGTCCTCCGACCGGCTCCACGTCCCGGTCTGGCCGGAGCCGTTGGAGACGCTCAGCCACCCCGGGTGGCTTTCGTTGTCGGGCTGGTCGATGTACAGGGAGCCGGTGCCGTCCGCGGCGACCTGTCCGCTGACCAGGGTGCCGAGTTCGTCGGTCGCCTCGAAGTCCACCAGCTCGGCGGTGCCGGTGCAGGTGGCGTCGTCCATCGTCAGCACGTCGGAGCCGAACTCCGAGGCGGCGTCCCCCGCGGAGGGGCCTGCGCCCTGCCCGTGCAGGCCGATGCCGGCGGACTCCGCCGAGGTGTAGGAGAGGACGAGGTCCACCGCCCCCTCGCCCGCCGCGGCGCCGTCCTGCGCGGGCGACTCCTGCGCGCCCGCGCCGGCGGACTCGGCGGGGGGAGCGGCCTCGCCGCCGGTCCCGGCGCCGTCCTCCGGGGAGGAGCAGCCGGTGGCGAACAGCAGGCAGGCCGCGGCCGGGACCGCGAGGGAGGAGAAGGGGAGACGGGGCATCGGACGCCTTTCGGGACGGGGGAGACGGGGGCCGGGCACGGGAACCGGGAACGGCCGTGCGGTTCCGGCCCGACCAGGGAACCACCCCGCGCCCCCCGCCGCGAACGGCGGGCCGGCGGGCGGACCCGCCGGCCCGGGGTCACCCGGCGGCGGCGCCCGCCTCCGGGGCGAAGTCCGGGGTGTCGGCCAGCAGCGCCCGCGTGTACGCGTGGTCCGGCTCCGACATCACCCGCCCCACCGGCCCGTACTCCACGATCCGGCCCTGCTCCAGCACCGCCACGCGCTGCGCGATGTTCGACACCAGGGCGATGTCGTGGGTGACGAACAGCAGCGCCATCCCCTCGTCCTGGAGGCCGCGCAGCAGCGCCACGATCTCCGCCTGCACCGACACGTCCAGGGCCGAGGTGACCTCGTCGCACACCAGCAGGTCGGGCCCGGTCGCCACCGCGCGGGCGATGCACACCCGCTGGCGCTCCCCGCCGCTGAGCTGCTCGGGGAACCGGTCGGCGTAGGAGGCGGGGAGCGCGGCCCGCTCCAGCGCCAGCGAGACCACGCCGTCGGGGTCGGCGGGGCGGCCCACCAGGTGCGTGTAGGGGCCCAGGACCAGGTCCCGCACCCGCTTGCGCGGGTTGAGCGCCTCGTACGGGTTCTGGAACACGTACTGGACGCGGCGGCGCTGCTCGGCGGTGCGCCGGCGGCCGGGCAGGGGCAGCGGCGCGCCGTCGAACAGCACCTCGCCCGCGGCGCCCCGGTGCAGGCCGGCCACCGTGCGCGCCAGCGTCGTTTTGCCCGACCCCGACTCGCCCACCAGCGCCGTGCACTCCCCGCGGGCCACCGACAGGTCGATGCCCTCCAGCACCCGCGTGCGCCCGTAGCCGGCCGACAGGCCCGACACCCGCAGCAGCTCCCCGTCGCGCTCGGCCTCGGGCACGTCGGTGCGCATCCGGGGCACCGCCGCCAGCAGCGCCCGCGTGTACTCGTGCCTCGGCGACGCCAGCACCCGCGCGGTCGGCCCGTGCTCCACCAGCCCGCCGCGGTACATGACCGCGACCGAGTCGGCCAGCCGGGCGACCACCGCCATGTCGTGGCTGATGTAGATCCCGGCGGTCCCGTAGTCGCGGGTCATCCGCCGCACGGTGTCCAGCACGTGCGCCTGGGTCGTCACGTCCAGGCCGGTGGTGGGCTCGTCCATGACGACCACGTCCGGGCGGCCCACGAACGCCATCGCGATCGCCACCCGCTGCTGCTGCCCGCCCGAGAGCTGGTGCGGGTACCGCCTCAGGAAGGCGGCGTCGTCGGGCAGCGCCACCTCCCGCAGCACCTCGCGCACCCGGGCGTCGGCCCCCTCCGGGGGCACCGCGCCGTCGTGTAGGGCCTCGCGCAGCTGGACGCGCAGGCGCAGCGCCGGGTTGAGCGCCGAGGCGGGCGACTGCGGGATGTAGGCGACCGCCCGGCCGCGCAGGGCGCGCACGCCCCGCTCGTCCAGCGCCGTCAGCTCCCGCCCGGACACCTCCACCCGGCCCCCGGTGATCTCCGTGGCCCGCTTGCGGTGCGCCAGCAGCGCCAGGCCCACCGTGGTCTTGCCCGAACCGGACTCGCCCACCAGGCCCAGGATCTCGCCGCGCCGCACGGTCAGCGACACGTCGCCGACGATCGTCACGTCGGAGGGGCGGCCGATCACGGTCAGGCCCTCCACCGCCAGCACGGTCTCCTCGGACTCCGTCATTTCCCGACCCCCCGGTCGATGCCGATCGCCGCCCGGGACAGCCCGTCGGTGATGAGGTTGGCGCCGATGGTCAGGGTCGCGATCGCGGTCACGGGCAGCAGGACCGCCCACGGCTGCACGAGCATGCCCTGCCGGTTCTCGTTGATCATCAGGCCCCAGTCGGCGGTCGGCGGCTGCAACCCCATCCCGAGGAAGCCCAGCACCGCCACCACGCCGATCGAGTAGGTCAGCCGCAGGCCCAGCTCCACCAGCAGCGGGCCGGTCACGTTGGGCAGGATCTCGAACGCCATGATCCGCCACCGGGGCAGTCCGACGGCCTCCGCCGCCTTCACGTAGTCCTGCTCGACCACGGCACGGGTGGCCTCGCGGATCACCCGCGCCACCCGGGGCATGTGCGACGCCGCGATGACGGCCACGATCAGCCATGTCCGCGGCCCGATGATCGACATCACCAGCAGGGCCGCGATGAGCTGCGGGAACGCCAGCAGCATGTCGTTGACGCGCATGATGGCCTCGTCCGCCCAGCCGCGCAGGTACCCGGCGACCACGCCGACCACCGTCCCGGCCAGCACGCCCAGCCCCGCCGACGCGGCGGCCAGGAGCAGCAGCGTCCACCCGCCCCACAGGAACCGGGTGAGCACGTCCCGCCCGCGGTTGTCCCCGCCGAACACGGTGCCGTCCACCCCGGTCTCGAAGGGGCGGGCCACGAACTCGGTCGGGCTGTAGGGCGCCAGGAGGGGGCCGAGCACGGCGACCAGGACGACGAGCGCGGTCAGGACCACGCCCACCCTGGTCCGGCCGTGGCCCCAGGCGGCGCGGAACAGCCCGCCGCCGCGGCGCCCCCGGGCCGCTCCGGCGGCCAGGTCCTCGATCGGGGGAGCGCTCATCGGGTCACCCTCACCTTCGGGTTGGCGGCCAGGCCGATCACGTCGGCGGCCAGGTTGACGAGGATGTACACCCCGGCGATCAGCAGCACCACGGCCTGCACCAGGGGCACGTCGCGGTTCTCGATGGCGTCCATGAGCACCTTGCCGATGCCGGGGAAGTTGAACAGGAACTCCACGGCCACCACGCCGCCCGCCAGCCACGCCAGCTGGAGGGCCACCACCTGGGCGACCGGGCCGACGGCGTTGGGCAGGGCGTGGCGCACCAGCACCGTCCGCTCGTCCAGCCCCTTGAGCCGCGCCTGCTGCACGTACTCGCTCTCCAGGACCTCGATCATGGTCGCCCGCATCATGCGCACGATCGGCGGGGCGACCGCGAAGGCCAGGGTCAGCACCGGCAGTACCCACTGCTCGGGGCCGCCGTTGCGCGAGTACACCGACGGGAAGAGGTCCAGTCCGCCCGGTCCCAGTGCCAGGATCAGCAGGATGCCGACGACGAACTCGGGGACGGCGGCCGTCACCAGGGTCCCCAGGGACGCGGTGTGGTCGAACGCCCGGTCCCGGCGCAGCGCGCTGAACGCGCCCACGGCCAGGGCCAGCGGCGCGGCGGCCAGCGCGGCCAGGCCCATCAGCGTCAGCGACGCCCCGATGGGGCCGTTCAGCACCTCCGTCACGGGGGACCGGTTGGAGTAGGAGATCCCCAGGTCGCCCCGGACGACCCCCTGGAGCCACTGCGCGTACTGCACGACCAGGGGCTGGTCGAGGTGCAGCTGCTCGCGCAGCGCCGCGACCCGCGCCTCGGTGGCGTCGCGGCCCAGGATCATCAGGGCGGCGTCACCGGGCAGGGCCTGGGTGGCGGCGAACACCGCCACGGACACCGCCCACAGGGTGAGCAGCCCGAAGAACAGGCGAACGGCGACGAGCCGGAACATCACGCGTCCTTCCAGAAGTTCCGGAAGGCGTAGGACCCGAGCGGGTGCCCGGAGACGGCCGGCTCCAGCCCGCCCACGGACGCGTGGTGGGCGTCGAGCAGGTTGACGAAGCCCCAGACGATGTAGCCGCCCTCCTCGTACTCGATCTCCTGGGCCTCGCGGATCAGCTCGTTGCGCGCGTCGAGGTCGGCGGTGCGGCGGGCCTCCTCCAGGTGGCCGAGCCACTCCTCGTGCTCGCCCCACATGGTCTCGTTGTAGGGGGCGCCCACCACCGACCCCTGGGCGGCCTGGGTGATGTAGGGGCGGGCGCTCCAGAAGTCCTGGCCGAAGGGGTAGGGGAAGCCCTCCTCCTCGTTCCAGTACTCGCTGGGGTTGACGCGGCGCAGGTTCACGGTCACCCCGGCCTCGCGGGCCTGCTCCTGGAAGACCTCGGCGGCGGCGACCACGCCCGCGCTGATGTCGGAGGTGACCAGCTCCACCTCCAGGCCGTCCCCGTGCCCGGCCTCGGCGAGCAGCCGCTTCGCCTCGGCGATGTCCTGCTCGCGCTGGGGGAGGTCCTCGGGGTAGGAGGGGTCCATCCGGGCGTACATGTCGTTGCCCACCTGCCCGTACCCGGCCAGGGCCTGGTCGATCATCTCCTGGCGGTCCACGATGAGCCGGAACGCCCGGCGCACCCGCACGTCGTCGAAGGGGGCGGTGTCGACCCGCATGGTGAAGGGCAGCCACATGCCGGTCTCGGACTCCATGATGTCCAGGTCCGGGTTGCCCTCGATGATCGGCACCTGCACGTGCGGCACCTGGGTGATGATGTCGACGCTGCCGCTGTTGAGCGCGTTGACCCGGGCGTCGTCGTCGGGGAAGTCCACGATCTCCAGCTCGTCCGCGTAGGGGAGCCCCTCCTCGTGGTAGCCCTCGTGCCGCTCGAACAGGCTGTACTCGCCCGCCACGAACTCGACCGCCTTGAAGGGGCCGCAGCCCACCGGTTCCCGCGGGTCGTAGTCTTCCGGGACGACGCAGTTGTAGTACTCGGCGAGGGCCTCGGGCAGGGTGACGGTCGGCTCGGTGCAGGGGATGCGCACGGTGAGCCCGTCGACGGCCTCCAGCCCCTCGGCGTCCACCCCGGTGAGGTCCCCGGCCCCGCGCTGGGGGGCGTCCGGGTCCAGGATGCGGCGCAGGGAGTACACCACGGAGTCGGCGGTCACGGGGGAGCCGTCGTGGAAGGTCAGCCCGTCCTTGAGGACGACGGTCCACTCGGTGGCGTCCTCGTCGGGCTCCAGGGAGTCGGCGAGGCAGTTCTCGATGGTGCCGTCGCTGGCGTAGCGGACCAGGGTGGCGTAGAGCGCGAAGTTGCGGGCGATGTCGACGTTGTCGGTGGGGTTGTGCGCGTCGAGTGTGTCGTTGACACCGCCGCCCGCCACGCCCACGCTCAGCCGGCCGCCCCGGACGGGCTCGCCGCCGCCCCCTCCGCCGCCTCCCCCGGAGCCGCCGCAGGCGGCCAGGACGGGGGCGACGGCCGCTCCGGCCGCGGACACCTTGAGCAGGGTCCGGCGGCTGGGGGAGGAGGGGGCGGGATCGGGACGGGACGACACGGGACACCTCACGGGGGTAGGGGACGGCGGGGGCGGACACCGGGCGCGCGGGACGAGAGAGGGCGGCACGGTGTCGACAGAACCTTGTTGTCCCTTCTCACGGGCGTCAAACAACGCCTCCCGCATGCGTTGTCACGGAGGGTGACCATTTGGTCGCGGCTGTGCCGAGGTGGGTACGGAAGCGGTGAAACCCCTGGTCGCGGCGGGTTCGGTGAGGTCTCCGGGCTGTGCTCCGGGGGGTGGTTCCGGGGGTCCGGAACCCCTTCCCCGCACTGCCGGGGCGCACCGGGGTCGTGTCCCGATCGATGTCGAGTGGAGGCGAAAACGTGGTGTTTGAATAGATTATTTTCCGTTTTATGAGGTTCGTTGATTTAATGGTCGATTCGCGGGATTCACTGGAGTCCCCCTCCCCTGGTCGGCGGCCCCGCTCCTGGTCATTGCCAACGTGTTGCATGTCACATGGGTTCGCCTGAGGTCCGGACTGTTTCCTTTGTCTGCATCGGGGAGGACACGTGACGGGGTTTTGTGGCCAATCCCAGGTGCGGCGAAGGAGGGTGTGCTGTTCTGGAGTCGGCACACCCTTGTCTAAGGTGAGTGCAGGCGGCGCAACCCGCGCGCCCGCGCGGGTGATTGGAGTGACCGGATGGCTGAGGCGAGGCAACTCCGGGAATACGTGCCCGCGGAGGTACCCGAGAGCGCGGCGCCCGCGACGATCGAGGACGGCGACCTCACCGGCGGCGCCACCGACCACACCGTGTGGAGCTGTGCGGGCAACCTGACCGCGGTCCGCTCCGTCCGCGCCCGCGTCCGCGACTTCCTCGCCCGCATGGGTCACTCCGAGACCGTCCTGGACGACGCCGAGCTGGCCGTCAGCGAGCTGGCGACCAATGCCCTGCTGCACTCCCGCTCCGGCCAGAGCGGGGGCGTCATGACGCTGTTCATCCGCTCCGACGGCACCCGCCTGCGGGTCGCCGTCGCCGACCAGGGCGAGCGCGCGGGAGAGGGCGGGCACAGCCGCGAGGACGGCGACGACTTCGGCCGCGGCAAGCTCATCGTGGACAGCTGCGCCACCCGCAGCGGCGAGTACTGGAGCGAGGCCACCCACGTCGCCTGGTTCGAGATCGAGGACCCCCGGCCCGGCCTGTCCCTGGCCGACACCGCGCTCTGAGGGCGTCCCTGTCCGAGCGGTGCCGTGCGACCACCGACCTCTGATCCCCCGTGGGGCGGACGCGCTTCTGGTGGGCCGGTGCGGCGGATACGGGCGGGCCCGCATGCCCGTGCTCCGGTCGCGGGTGTGCCGGAGCGGCACGCGCGACCACGCGTTTCGACACCTCTCCGGGGGCGGACGCGCTTCTGGTGGGCCGGTGCGGCGGATACGGGCGGGCCCGCATGCCCGTGCTCCGGTCGCGGGTGTGCCGGAGCGGCACGTGCGACCACGCGTCTCGACCCGCCCCTGTGGGGCGAGCGTGCTTCAGGTGGGCCGCCCCGTGCTCGGGACGGGCGCTCCCGCACGACCGGTCGGCGGATCCCGGACGCGGGCCGCGGGTGCGCGGAGGGGCCCGGCTCAGGCGTGCGGGCCCGGAGCGGCGACCCGCTCGGGCTCGGGGGCGCAGCGCACCGTCACCCGGCGGCCCTCGGGAGCCGGGCAGTCCGTCCCCGCCACCACACAGGCCCCGGTCCACAGCGCCAGCGCCACCAGGGCCGCCCGGGTGGCCTCCTCGCCGTGCTCGTCCACGTACACCACGTCCTCGGCGGTCAGCGACAGCCGCTCGCGCAGCGCCACGAACCGCGCCATGAGGTCGCTGTGCGGGTACAGCGTCGTCAGCAGGCCGGCCCCGGTCTCCTCGTAGCCCAGGATGCCGTTGTCGAACAGCCCCCGCGAGGGGCTGTAGCCGGTGCCGTCCGGGCTGGGCCGGAGCAGGTCCTCGAACGACGTCGTCCCCAGGGCGTCGCCGAACGCGATCACCTGCCGCACCCGGGAGCGGTCGGCCAGTTCCAGCGCGACCGGGACCAGGTCGGCGCTCACCACGAGCAGGCGGGCATCGGTCTCGGTCAGGGCGGCGCACTGCACGTCCGGCTCCGAGAACGGGGACAGGGGCAGGGCGCGCCCGCCCACCGCCATCACGGTGTAGGTGCCCAGGAACCGTTCGGGCGAGACCGGTGCCAGCACGCCCACCACGTCGCCCAGGCACAGGCCCCGGCGGCTCAGCCCGGCGGCGGCGCGTTCCACCGTCGCGGCGAAGGCCAGCGCGTCCACGCGCGACCCCTCACCGCGGATGCTGCCGCCGCGCCCCTGGCGCAGCCGCAGGCGCTCGCACAGGCCGCCGGTCAGCGAGCCGATGGGGTCGTCCCGGCGCGGCAGGTTGCGCCCCGGTCGTCCGGTTCCAGAAGACAGTCCTACCCCCATGGTTTCCCCCAGTTCGCCCTGGTCGCGGTGGTACCGCCGTCCGGGCTCGTCACGCCCCCTCCACGTGGCGAGCCCGGCGGCGCCGCACCGACCGGTCCGAGCGAGGTCCCTCCCCAGGTTCCACCTCGCGCCGGCGCGGGTTCCCACCGGCCCCGGGAATCCTCCCGGGACTGACGGTCCGCCGTGAACCCGGGGGTTCGGCCCGGGCTCGACGGCCGCTGTGGGACCGCTCGCGTCCGCGTCACCGAGGTGCCGCGACCGCTGGCGTCCCATGGCTGGAAGCCTAGCGCGTTCACGGTCGGATGCACATGCATATTGCTATGCAGATGCATATGTAGATTCCATGTGCAGGGGAAATCCACGCCCCCTTCGTGGGGGTTTCGGCGGGAACCGTCAGTCCCGGTCACCATGGCTCTGGATCCATGCCGCGATCTGGGCGCGCGAGTGGAAGCCCATCTTGCGGTTGATGTTGGCGATGTGCCGGGCCGCCGTGGCGGGGCTGATGAACAACACGCGGGCGATCTCCGGGTTGCTCCGCCCCTTGCTCACCAGGCGGGCCACCTCCAGTTCGCGGCGGGTCAGCCGGTCCTGCGGCGGGGTCAGCGGCGGGGGCGGGAGCGGCGCCGCGGGTCTGCGCGCCGGACGGGACGCCCGGGCGGCCGTCCCGCGCGGGGAGCCCCCGGAGGACGCGCTGCGCCGCGACGGCGGCCGGCGCACCTCCTCGGCCAGGCGCTCGGCCTCGCGCACCGCCTCCGCGGTGCTCATCCGGCGCCCCTCCTCCCACAGCGTGACCAGGCGCTTCCTGCGCCGCCGGGTCTTCTCCTCGTCGCCGAACGGCCACGGGGCCTCGGGGACCGACAGGCCTAGCTGCTCGCGCATCTGCACGGCCGCCCCGGCGATCCCGCAGGCCCCGTCGCGCATCCCCACCGCGAAGGCGACCCTGGCGATCGCGACCAGCGCCCGCCCGACCTCGGCGCGCTGCCCGGCCGCGTGGCTCAGCAGGAGCCCCTCGCTCAGGTAGTCGCAGGCCTGCTCCACCCGCTCCTGCGCGTACGCCACCCGGCCGATCCCGGCCAGGCAGCGGGCCTCCTCGGCGGGGGCGCCGATCAGCCGCTGGGTGTCCAGCGCCTCCCGGTAGCACCGGTCCGCGGTCACCAGGTCGCCGCCCAGTTCGGCGGCACGGGCCTGCCCGATGAGGGTGACCCCCACGCCCCAGCGGTGGTCGATCCCGCGCAGCAGCGTGAGCGCCGCGTTGTAGTGCTGGTCGGCGGTCTGGTGGTCGCCCTGCTGGGCGGCCAGCGCCCCCCGGGTGCCCAGGGCGATCGCCTCGCCCCACAGGTCGCCGGACTCCCGGCACAGCCGCAGGGCCTCCTCCACCCGCACCGCCGCCCGGTCGGGCACGCGTTCGCGCACCTCCACCAGGGCCAGCAGGTTGAGGGCGGTGCGCACGAACATCTCGTCGCCGGACTCCCGGCACAGCCGCAGCCCCTCCTCGCCCAGGGACAGCGCCAGCGCGTGGTCGCGGCGCACCCGCGCCAGCTGGGCCCGGCCCACCAGGGCGCGCGCCCGCGAGGGCGCCTTCTCCGCGTCCTCCAGCGCCAGCAGCAGGTCCATGAGGTGGGCGCCCTCGGAGTAGTCCTGGTGGCTCACCCAGTACGCGGCCAGGCTCGACGCCAGCCGCAGCCCCTGCTCGGCCCGCCCCTCCCGGTGCGTCCAGCGCAGCAGGGAGCGCAGCGTGTCGTACTCGGCGAGCACCCGGCGCCGTCCGGCGTCGCGCTCGCTCCAGGGCATGGACCGGCTGGACTCCAGCCGGCGCCCCAGGTCCTCGGTCAGCAGGATCATCCGCTCCAGCAGCCGCTCCCGGAACAGGACGTCCTCACCGGCCTCGGCCAGCCGGTCGGCGGCGAACCCGCGCACCGCCTCGGGCAGCCGGTACCGCAGCCGCCCCTCGAACTCCCCGGTGACGGTGATCAGCGACCGGTCCAGCAGCGAGGCCATCAGGTCCAGCACCTGCTCCCGGGCCAGGCCGCCGTCGGCGCACACCTGCTCGGCCGTCTCCACGTCCCAGCCGCGGAACACCGACAGCCGGCGCAGCAGGATCCGCTCCGGTGCGGGCAGCGCCCGGTACACGAAGTCGAGCACGACCGGCAGCACGTCGCTGCGCGCCACCGCCTGCCCCGGGCCCGGCTGGAACTCGGGCGAGGCCAGGTGCTCGCGCAGCCCCCGGGCCAGGGTGTCGGGACCGGCGCCCGGAGCGCTCCCACCGAGGACCTCGATGCCCAGCGGTACGCCGCCCGCCAGGTCGCAGAGCACCGCCACGGTCTCCAGCTCCGGCCGGGACGGGTCGAAGCGCTGGTCGCGGATGCGGGCCCTGTCCAGGAACAGCCGCACCGCCTCGGAGTCGGCGGGGTCCGGGGGAGGGCCGTTGCGCGAGGCCACCGGCAGCGCCATGGGCGTCATCCGCCACACGGTCCCGCCCGGCAGCCGGAGCGGGTCCAGGGCGGTGAGCAGGATCGACACCCCCGGGCAGGAGGCCAGCAGGGTCTCGCCGATCCGGGTCACCGCGTCCGCGACGTGGTCGCAGCCGTCCAGCACCAGCAGCAGCCGCCGGTCGCGCAGCGCCTCGGCCACGGTCGTCCCCAGCGGCTGCCCCGGCTCCTCCACCACGCCCACCGCGTGCGCCACCCGGGCGTGGACCTCCAGCTCGGTGTGCGTGTCGGCCAGGTCCGCGGCCCACACCCCGTCGGGGAAGGAGGCGGTGGACTGCTCGGCCACGCGCAGGGCCAGCCGGGTCTTGCCGATCCCGTCGGTGCCGCACAGCGTCACCGAACGGCTCGACTCCAGCAGGCGGAGCAGGCTGCTCAGGTCCCGCTCGCGGCCCACGAAGCCGGTGCCCGGCCGAGGGAGGTTGTGCCGCGCGGGCGCGGTCAAAGGTGCCATGGCCTTCACATGTCGGGGCGGTCGGGGGAGGTCCTCACCGTGGTGGGGTTCGCTGGCAAGGGGACGGCATCGTAGGGGGCGGTCGGAATCTCTGTCTTAGCGTCTGTACGCGCCGTGTGCAAGTGCGGTCGGAGCGCGCCGGGGTGTTCATGTCCGATCCCGGGCCGAAGCCCAGCCGGTCAGCTGGGTCCGGGAGGAAATGGAGAGTTTTCTGAAGATGTTCGCGATATGTCGGGCTGCGGTGGCCTGACTGATCGTGAGCCGGTCGGCGATCTCCCTGTTGGACAGGCCCTGCTCGGCGAGTTCGGCGATCTCCCGCTCACGCGGGGTGAGGGTGACCGGTTCGGCGGGGCGGTCCGAGGCGCGCGGGAAGGCCAGGGCGCGGTCGCGCACCTGCTCCAGCGGCAGGGCCCGCCAGGCGTTCCACGCGTCGGCGGTGCGGGTGGGGCCCACCCGCCGCTCCACGGCCGCCCGCAGCCGCATGGTCTCGGCCGAGGGGCGGTCCAGCGCCGTCCTGAGGTCGGCCGCCACGCCGGCCAGGGCGGCGGCCCGCTCGGACTCCTCCTCCGCCAGCGCCAGCTCGCCCAGGGCCTCCAGCGCCCGGGCCACCGCGATGCGCTGTCCGGAGGTGAAGCTCACCCGCAGGCAGGAGGCCAGCGGCTCGCGCGCCGGGAGGATGTGCCCCTGCGCCAGGTAGAGCCGCCCGAGCTCGCGCGAGCAGTGCGCGATGGCCGGGGCCGCGCCCAGCTCTTCGAACACCGCCAGGGACTCGGCGAACAGCTCCCGGGCCCGCTCGAAGTCGCCGCGCTCGGCGTCGATCGACCCCAGCACGTGCAGGCAGCGCGCCACGCTCCACCGGTCGTTGAGCTTCTCGCCCAGCGCGATGCAGTGCCGCAGCAGCTCCACGGCCCGGTCGGGCTCCCCGCGCCGCCGGGCCAGCTGTGCCAGCACGCCCAGGGCGGTGGTCTCGGTGAGCGGGTCGCCGTCCTGCTCGGCCCAGGCCAGGGCGCGCTCGGCGTGCAGGCGGCCCTCGTCCAGGGCGTTGGTGCGCAGCGCCAGCGCCGCCATGGTGGCCAGCGCGGAGGCCGCGGCCCCGGCCTCCCGGCAGGCGCGCGCCGCCTCCAGCGCGCACATGGCCAGCGTCGACACCCGCGGCGCCACGTCCAGGTCCAGGCGCAGCTCCGCCTGGAGCGCCAGCGCGCGGGCCCGCAGCCGGGGCGACTGCTCGTCGGGGTCGGTGGCCAGCACCGACTCCAGGATCCGCCCGCCCTCGGCGGCCAGGTCGCGCACCAGCCAGTAGGGGCGCAGCGCCACGCACACCCGCAGCGCCTCGTCCACCCTTCCCTTGGAGAGCGCCCACCGCACCACCCGGGCGTGGTTCTCCCGGTGGTGGTCGAGCAGGCGGAAGTGGGCCAGCCGCTCCGCCCAGGACAGCGGGGACCGCGAGCCCTCCGCGGCCTCCTCCAGCCGGGTGACGCAGAAGTCCAGGTACCGGGACCACCGCTCGTCCTCGCCGCCCTCCGCGGCCAGGTGCTCGGCGGCGTAGGCGCGCACGGTCTCGGTGAGCCGGTAGTGCGCGGTGCCCTCGATCTCGGCGTCCACCATGATGAGGGACTTGTCCAGCAGGGAGAAGTGCAGCGGCAGGATGTCGCCCGCGTCCACCCCGTCGCCCGCGCACACGTCCTCGGCGGCCTCCCGGTACCAGGTGCCGAACACCGACAGGCGGTGCAGCAGTGCCCGCTCCGGGCCGCTCAGCAGGTCGTGGCTCCACTCCAGGACCGCCCGCAGCGTGCGCTGGCGCGGCGGCAGGGCGCCGGAGGACCCGTCGCTGGTGAGCAGCTGGAACCGGTCGTCCAGGCGGCGCAGGATCTGCTGCACCGACAGCACCCGCACCCGCGCCGCGGCCAGCTCGATGGCCAGCGGCATGCCGTCGAGCAGCCGGCAGATCTCGGCGATGTGGCCGGAGTTCTCCCGGGTCATCTCGAACCCGGCGCGGGCGGCGTGCGCCCGGGTCACGAACAGCCGCACCGACTCGTAGCGCTGGGCGTCCCGCCGGGGGAGCGGCGCCGGGTCGGCGGAGTAGGGGTCGGTGGGGGTGGGCCGGGCGGGCAGCGACAGCGGCGGCACCCGCCAGATGCTCTCCTCCTGGACGTGCAGCGGCTGGCGGCTGGTGGCCAGGACGCGCACCCGGGGGCAGTCGCGCAGCACCGCGCGGCACAGCCGCCCCACCGCGTCGACCGCGTGCTCGCAGGTGTCCAGGAACAGCAGCAGGCTCTGGGTGCGCAGCGCGGTGATGACCGCCTCGGTCATCGTGCGGCTGTCGTCCTCGACCGCCTGGAGGACCCCGGCCACGGCGCGCAGCACCTGGTCCTCGGTGGTGGCCTCGCTCAGGTCCACGAAGCGCACGCCGTCGGGGAACCGGCGCATCACGCGCTCGGCCAGGTGCAGGGCCAACCTGGTCTTGCCGATCCCGCCGGTCCCGGTCAGCGTGACCATCCGGGCGGTGCCCAGCAGGCGGCCCAGGTCGACGATGTCGCGTTCACGGCCGACGAAGCGGATGAACTCGCCGGCGGACAGGGGCAGGTTGTGGCGAGGAGGAGACATGGCCTCGATTACTAGGACACCGAACGGCCCGCGGCGCGGGTCCGTCCGGACCCGGGACCGCGGAGAACAGCCGCGACCAGTGTCGCACTTCTCCCCGCGGTCTGTCCCGGGAATGGCCGGTTCCGGCACGAGCGGTCGGAAACCGCCCATGCCGGTCGCATCCGCGTCGCGGACCGACTACTCTGTGCGGTCCCCCGGCGACCAGGTGGAGGGGTCTGCCGCGGCCTGCTCACCGCTCCCCATGTCCTTGACCTCGTGGCCGCCGTCCTCGCCGAAAGGCGGGAACCACACGAAGGGGATGCCCTTCTTGGACGCGTACTGGATCTGCTTGCCGACCTTGGCGGCGGAGTGGAACACCTCGGTGTTGAACCCGCGCGAGCGCAGCAGCTCGCCCACCGCCAGCGCCTCGCGGCGCCGCTCGGCGGCGGGCACCACGACCATGACGTCGGTCGGGCAGATCCGGCCGCCCTGGATCCTGCCCTCGGCCACGAGCTTGGCGAAGATCCGGGTGAGGCCGATGGAGATGCCCACCCCCGGCAGCCTGCGGCGGATGAACTGCCCGGCCAGGTCCTCGTAGCGGCCGCCCGCACAGATGCTGCCGTAGCCGGGGTCGTCGTCGAAGGAGGCCTCGTAGACCGTGCCGGTGTAGTAGTCCAGCCCGCGGGCGATCGACAGGTCGGCGACCACCGCGCCCTCGGGCAGGTCGGCCAGGTCGTCCAGGACGAACGCCAGCTCCTCCAGACCCTCCTCCAGCAGCGGTGAGGACACGCCCAGCGCCCGCACCCGCCCGGGCACCTCGGCGCCCGTGCCGCGCACGCGCGCCAGCGCCAGGCAGGCGTCGGCCTGCCCGGCGGTCAGGCCGCCGCCGGTGAGGATCTCCCGGACGCCGTCGTCGCCGATCTTGTGGAGCTTGTCCACGGCGCGGATCACCGCGACCGGGTCCTCGACCCCCAGGCCCTCGTAGAAGCCCTGGAGCACCTTGCGGTTGTTGACGTTGAGCGTCCAGGCCGGCAGGTCCAGCCCGCTGAGCACCCGGTGCACGATGCGCGGCAGCTCGGCGTCGAAGTGCAGCGGCACGGAGTCGACGTTGATGACGTCGATGTCGCACTGGGTGAACTCGCGGGAGCGGCCCTCCTGCGGCCGCTCGCCCCGCCACACGCGCTGCATCTGGTAGCGCTTGAACGGGAACGTCAGCTCGTTGAAGTGCTGGGCGACGTAGCGCGCGAAGGGCACGGTCAGGTCGAAGTGCAGCCCGAGCCGGGCGTCGCTGTCGTCCTTGGGGTCCGCCTGGAGCCGGTGCAGGGTGTAGACCTCCTGGGAGGTCTCGCCCTTGGCCGTCAGCACGTCCAGGCTCTCCACGGACGGGGTCTCCACCGACGCGAAGCCGAAGGACTCGAATCCGGCGCGGATATGGTCCAGCCAGTGCTGCTCCACGGACCGGACCCGGGGGGTCCACTCGGGGAAACCGCTGATCGGGGCTGGACGGACGACGCGCTGATCGGACATGCGGAGTTCTCGGCTCCCTGAAAAGTAGGACGGGTGTGCGCTCGCGCGGGGGGCTTCGGATGCGGCCCGCGCCGCGCAGGCGCTCCCATCCTAGATCGTGTCGGGCGGGTGCCGCCCGTGATCCGCGGCGCCGGGCGCGCGCGGGGGTCCCGCCGGGGCGCGGGGCCGGGGGGCGGGCCGCCCGCCCGGGCCGGCCCGGGCTCCGGGTGACGGGCTCCGGGCACGGCCGCCACCGGCCCACGTGGACGGTTGTGGGCCGGTGGGGCTCCGGCGGAGGTCGGGCGCGGCCGCCCCGACGTCGAAGAGCGGGACGTCGGTTCACCGGACGCGCGTCCGGGACGCCGCCGACGGCTCCCGCGGTGCGGTCGGGTGCTCGTGCCAGGAGTCGGTTCCGCGACCGCGTGCATCGTTGCGGGTGCCGTGCCCCCACCGTAGACGCCGCGGGCGGTGTCGGACAGGGATCGGCGCGGCCGAAAGCGGCCGAAAACGGCCGCTCACAATGTCGTAAAGTCCGGCGCCCGGGGTAGAGTTCTGTGCTTACCTGGTCACTCTGGGTTCCCCCGCGGGGGGACGGATCGCCATCGGGCTCCACGGGCGCCGCGGTGGTCTTTCGTGCTGTCCGGGGCCCCGGCCCCGAACAGTGTGAGAAAGCGGACCCGCGCGGCCACTGTGCCAAAACGCCGTCCAAAACGGCCGTCCGGTGTTAGGTTCCAGGGGCGGCGAACCTGCGGGGGTTCGGACCCGGGAACGCCGTGCCCCTCGGAAGACCGGGCCGCACTCGCCCGTCCGGCCCCGGCACTCTCGCTAGGACATGTGACTGTGATAGATCCAGCCAACACCACGAACGACGTTCAAGCACCCGGTGCACTGTCCACGAAGATCATCATCGCCGGGGGATTCGGCGTCGGCAAGACCACGTTCGTCGGCGCCGTCTCGGAGATCCCCCCGGTGCGGACCGAGGCGGCCGTGACCGCCGCCAGCGCCGGGGTCGACGACCTCTCCCACACGCCGGACAAGCAGACCACGACCGTGGCCATGGACTTCGGCCGCATCTCGCTGGACACCGACCTGACCCTGTTCCTGTTCGGCACGCCCGGCCAGCAGCGCTTCTGGTTCATGTGGGACGACCTGGTGCGCGGGGCCCTGGGGGCGGTCATCCTGGCCGACACCCGCCGCCTGGAGGACACCTTCCAGGCCCTGGACTACTTCGAGCGCCAGTACCGGCTGCCGTTCGTCGTGGCGATCAACGAGTT
This sequence comes from Nocardiopsis flavescens, assembly GCF_900141985.1. Lineage (GTDB taxonomy): Bacteria > Actinomycetota > Actinomycetes > Streptosporangiales > Streptosporangiaceae > Nocardiopsis > Nocardiopsis flavescens. Next base: position 132,151 of record NZ_FQZK01000005.1, read on the forward strand.
CGACCCCGAGGCGTCGATGTACACCGCCGAGGACCTGCGCGACGCGCTCGACCTCACCCCCGACGTCCCGGTCGTGCCCTGCGACGCCCGCGACCGCAGATCCGTGGTCCGGGTCCTGGTCACCCTCGTCAAGCACGCCATGGCGGTGGAGGCCCGCCAGCGCAGCGGGCACCAGCTCGTCAACTGATCCCGAGGCCGACCGGCCGCCCCGCTCGCGCGGCCGGTTCTCGAACGTGCCCGTTCGGGGGTCTTGTGGGGTGTGTGTCCGGCGTTACCCTGTGGTGGTGTTCGGACGAATGGCGGAAAGCGTGCGCCGTCTGCTGGGTAAGCCCGGCGCGGTGGATCTGCGGCCTTATACCAAGCTCCTGTCGGCTATCGAGGCCGAGGAGGATGGTCTGCGCGAGCTCGACGACGCCGAGCTGACGGACAAGGCCATCGAACTCGGCACCGGCGACCTCCCCTACGGCCGCGACGACCTCGTGTCGCTGTGCGCCGTGGGACGCGAGGCCGCCCGGCGCTCCCTCGACGAGCGCCCCTTCGACGTTCAGATCCTGGGCGTCATGGCGCTCCTCGACGGCCACGTGGCCGAGATGGCCACCGGTGAGGGCAAGACCCTGACCGGCGCCCTGGCCGCCGCGGGCTTCGCCCTGCGCGGCCGCCGCGTCCACCTGATGAGCGTCAACGACTACCTGGCCCGCCGCGACGCGGAGTGGATGAAGCCGCTCTACGACATGCTCGGCGTCACCGTCGGCTGGATCACCGAGGAGTCCACCACCGGGCAGCGCCGCGAGGCGTACTCCTGCGACGTCACCTACGCCCCGGTCAGCGAGCTGGGCTTCGACGTCCTGCGCGACCGCATGGTCACCGACATCGCCGACCGGGTGGTCCCCGAGCCGCACATCGCCATCATCGACGAGGCCGACTCCGTGCTCGTCGACGAGGCCCGCGTGCCGCTGGTCCTGGCGGGCGCGGCCGAGCGGGTCGACGCCGACGTCGAGATGGCCGACATCGTGCGCACCCTCAAGCCCCGGATGCACTACGAGATCGACGGCGAGGGCCGCAACGTCCAGCTCACCGACGCCGGGATCGACGCGGTGGAGAAGGCGCTGGGCGGGGTCGACCTGTACGCGGAGGAGGAGTCCTCCCTGCTGCCGCAGGTCAACCTGGCCCTGCACGCCCAGGTGCTGCTCCAGCGCGACGTCCACTACGTGGTGCGCGACGGCGAGGTCCGGATCATCAACGAGTCCCGCGGCCGCATCGCGCTGCTCCAGCGCTGGCCCGACGGCCTCCAGGCGGCGGTCGAGGCCAAGGAGAAGGTCGCGGTCAGCGAGACGGGCGAGGTGCTGGACTCCATCACCGTCCAGTCGCTGATCCTGCGCTACCCGACCCGGGCCGGGATGACCGGCACCGCCATGTCCGTGGCCGAGCAGCTGCGCGAGTTCTACGAGCTCGAGGTCGCGGTCATCCCCTCCAACAAGCCGAACGTCCGCGAGGACCACGGCACCCACCTCTTCGCCACCCGCGAGGAGAAGGAGGACGCCCTCGTCGCGGAGGCCGAGAAGGTGCACGCCACCGGGCGGCCCCTCCTCATCGGCACCCAGGACGTCGCCGAGTCCGAGAGGCTCGCCGAGCGGCTGCGCAAGGCCAGCCTGGAGTGCGTGGTCCTCAACGCCAAGAACGACGCCGACGAGGCCGCCGTCATCGCGGAGGCGGGCACCCACGGGGCCGTCACGGTCTCCACCCAGATGGCCGGGCGCGGCACCGACATCCGCCTGGGCGGCAGCGACATGGCCGACCGGGACCGGGTGGTCGAGGCCGGGGGCCTGTACGTGATGGGCTACGGCCGCTACCCCAGCAGCCGCCTGGACGGCCAGCTGCGCGGCCGTGCCGGACGCCAGGGCGACCCTGGTGACTCGGTCTTCTTCGTCAGCATGGACGACGACCTGGTGGTCAACAACGCCACGGAGACCTCGGGCTTCACCACCGACGACCGCGGCGAGGTCACCGACCCGGCCTGGCTGTCCATGGTCGACCACGCCCAGCGGGTGGCCGAGGGGCAGCTGCTGGAGGTGCACCGCAACACGTGGCGCTACAACCAGCTCATCGACGTGCAGCGGGACGTGGTCCTGGAACACCGCGAGCTGGTCCTCAGCGGCGACGAGGGCGACCGGCACATCAGGAAGGACCGGTCGGAGAGGCACGCGGAGCTGGTCGAAGAGGTGGGGGAGGAGGCGGTCGCCGACGCCGCCCGGCTCATCACCCTGTACCACCTGGACCGCGGCTGGACCGACCACAACGCGTTCCTCTCGGAGCTGCGCGAGGGGATCCACCTGCGCTTCCTTGGCCGCCGGGACCCGCTGGACGAGTTCAACCGCGACGCGGTCCCGGTGTTCAAGGGCTTCCTGGACGGCGCCCGCGCGCGGGCCGCGGAGAGCTTCGAGGAGCTGGAGGTCCGGGACGGCGCCCTGGACGTGTCCGAGGTCGGCGTCAAGCGCCCGTCGATGACGTGGACGTACATGGTCCACGACCACCCGTTCAGCTCCGCCCTGGAGGCGGTCGCCGGACGCATCAAGGGGCTCATGGGGAACCGGTAGTTCCCCGGGGTTCGGCGCCCTTGTTTTGCCACTGCGGGTCGGGACTTTGGTCCCGGCCCGCACTTACTTTTGTCGGCTACTCTTCTAAAAAGCCTCCGTGAGGCTGGAATCGCCATGCACAATTGACCCGTACGGGTTAACATGGCTGAGTTTTCCAGGGAATCCGAGACGGTTGGGACAGAAACTGCTGTGGTCCACGAAATCGGCGCGCAGGAAAAGATCAGTTACGGACGCAACGACCGCTTCCTCGGTGGTCCGGTGGGCGGCGGCCAGTTCTGGATCGACGACGACGGCCGGGCGGTCGCCAAGATCGGCGGCCCCAAGGAGTGGAGGCCCACTCCGATGATCGACGTCCGGGTGGGCGACGTTTTCAGCGTCGGCGGTCAGGTGTGGAAGGTCACCGATATCGTCGACGCCGACTCACCGTCCGCCCACCTGCTGGCCACGCGTATTAGTTGAGAACACCCCCGCGGACGGAGTCCGGAGGGATCCCCCGTGTTTGCTTGGGCTGGGAATCGCAACCTTGCGCAACCTTTCTGAAAAGGTCGTCCGGGGTGGCGGTTCCCGGTTTTTCATGTGCGGGCGTATTCGCCCGGTGAGCGTCCGGTGACGTTCCGCCCCGACGTAGCCCCAGGTCACCGCGGGCTTTTCGGCGCCTTCCGGGGAATCGAGACGCTCCGGTTATCTGATGGGGGTGTCCGATGCGGCGCGGTGTCGTTAACGTCGTTCTTACAGGGTGCGCCCCGGTTCCGGGACGCCGCGCCCGTTGCCCCGTGGTCGGTCCCAGGGGCTGTCCCCCGCCCCTGGGCCTGACCTTCCCCCGCCGGCCGGGAGCCTTCCCCGCCCCACCCGTTTCCCCCTCCGGGGGGCGGCCCTGCCCGTCTCCGGACCAGAAACCCATAACCGGTTCCAGTCTCTGGGTTTGCAAAGATTCCGTGCGAATGCTGGGATGCGCGCGCTCCAGAGGGCTTGCATTAGAACGTGTTTCAGTATTACGCTCGGTTCATGCCCGGTCCGGGCGCCCGGTGGTTCGGTCACCGGACGCCGAGTACGGCCGGTGAGGACCGCCGCCCGTCGGCAGCCGGATCGCGCCCCGGCTCCGGCGGGCGGCGTCCGTCTCACCCCGGCAGTCGGGAGATCTCCTCGAAGGTGGGGCAGGGCCACGCCCGCCCGCACCCCGCGCACGGTGCGCCCTCCCCGTCCCCGGGGTGGTGCAGCCGCAGCAGCTCCGCGCACACCGCCGCCAGGGCCGCCACCTCGTTGCGCGCGTTCGCGTAGAAGGCCACGTCGTTGATCCGGGACAGCGGTCTCTCGGAGCCGCCCCTCGGTATCCCGACCGTGTCGGGCTCCCAGGGGACCGCCCGGGCCGAGCGCTCCTGGATGCCCTGGACGCACCGGAGCAGCCTCGCGTGCTCGGTGGCACTCCCTTTCGTCGGCCTGGTGAGCGGCATCGCCGATCTCCCCCCAACGGGTGGATGCGCAGCTACATCTGGTAACACAGCGTATACCCATCGTCGCGCAATGTCGCGAAACGGGAGAGCGGTGCACAGGGGGGCGGGCTGCCCCCAAGGGGAGGGGCAGCCCGCCGGGAAGGGGGTGCGGAGCGGGGTCCGGTCTCAGCCGCAGCTGCCGCCGCAGGCGCACGAGCCGCCGCTCTGGCAGCCGCAGCCGCAGCCCGAACCGCAGCTGCAGGCGCTCGGGGGAGCGGTCAGGGGGTGGGTCATGATCCCTCCTCGGATCGGTCCGAAGTCCGGTCCACCGCGCCCGGGCGGCGCGGTTCCCGACACATGACCTGCCCGTGACCGGGCTTGCCCAATCCGGGACGGTCCCATCGACGAATCCTTACCGACACGCCCGTGTCCCGCCAGGCCCGTCGCCACAGGCCCGGCGGGTCCCGCCTCAGGCGAAGAACCCCGGGGCCGGGCTCGGGCGGCGTGTCATTCGGTAGAGCCAAACCTGGCCGATGAGCATGACCGGAATTGCGGGTGTCAGCACCGACCAGACCAGCACCGCTGTCGCCTCCGGGATCGGCGCCACCGGAAGGCCGCCCGCCACCGCGACCAGCACGCCCGGCACGGCGATCGCCACCGCGGAGGTGTGCCGGGACAGCATGGGCCCGGACAGGCCCGCGGTCGCCGCCAGGCAGGCCGCCAGCAGCACGGCCGGGAGCAGCGCCGCCGGGCCCACCCCCGCCACCGGGACGGCGGCCGCCGCCGTCACCAGGCAGCCGGCCAGGGCGGCGGCCGCGATCCGGCGGGTGTCCCGGGCGGCGACGTCCGCGCTCTCGGCGTCGGACTCGCCCACCAGCCGCTCGGCGCCGAAGGCCGCGCCCCGCAGCGCGAACAGCGCCGCCACCGTCAGCGCGCACGGCACGGTGAACAGGGTGGCCCCCGCATCCCCGGCGATCAGGGCCGCCAGGATCCAGCCCCAGGACAGCGCCAGCGTCCAGCTGCCCGCCACCACTGCGCCGTCCCACAGCGCGGCCCACGCCGCACCCGGCACCCGCGAGCGCAGCCACAGCCCCGCGTCGCGCACCAGCAGCCCGGCCGCCAGCGCCGGCAGCACCGGCCACAGCCGCTCCACCACGTGGTGCTCCACCGACGGGAACATCCCGGCCAGCACCCCGACCAGGGCGACCAGCCACACCTCGGTGGCCAGGAAGTACGGGGCGATCGCGGCCACCACGCGGCGCCGCTGCCCGGGGCCGCGCGCCACGCGCGGCATCAGCATGCCCAGTCCCACGTCGGCCCCGGCCAGCACCAGGTAGCCCACGACGAACAGCACGAGCAGAAGAGAAGACAGGACGTCCAACATGGCACGGCTCCGGTTCAGAGGGCGGGTACGCGGGCGGGGTCCTGCTCCGGGGCGTCGTCGCGGTGCTCGGCCAGCGGACCGCCCCCGGGTCCGCGCCGGGCGAACCGCACCAGCAGCCACCAGGTCGTGGCGGCCAGCCCCGCGAACGCGGCCGTGAACAGCCCGAAGGAGACCGCCGCGGCGGCCGGCGACATCGGGGTCACCGCGTCCGCCGTGGTCAGGTGGTGCACGACCGTCCACGGCTGGCGGCTGGTCTCACGGAACACCCACCCGGCCACGCTCGCCAGGTAGGGAAGGAAGGGCAGGGCGGCCAGCGGGTACAGCGGCCACCGGACCGCCCGCACGCGCCCGGAGAAGCGGGCCGCCAGCAGCCCCAGCAGCAGGAGCGGTCCCAGGAAGAACATCAGCGACCACAGCCCCATCATGAGGATGTCCGCGGTCGCCCCGACGGCGGGGTGGATCCCGCTCCCGGCGGCCTCGACCGCCTCGATCTCCGCCGCGGTGTAGGTCTGGCCGCTGGTCGGCGGGTCCTGGCCGAACAGCTGGAACTGCACCCCGCCGAAGGCCGCCACCGGGATCGGCACGAGGCACATCACCAGCGCCCCGTACCCCATGCCGCGCGAGAACATCCGCTGCGGGTCGTTCCCGCGCCGCAGGTGGTGGGCGCTCGTCGCGATGACCACCGCGGCGCCCACCAGCAGGGAACCGGTCACGACGTGCCCGAACGCCATGGTCGCCGCCGGGTTCGCCAACAGGGCGGCCGGGTCGGTCAGGTGGGCGACGCCGTCCTCCATCTCGAAGCCCACCGGGTTGCGCAGGAACCCGTTGGACACCAGCACCCACCAGGCCGACAGGTACGCCGTCGCGGTCACCACGGCGAAGCACGCCAGGTGCGCCCAGCGGCCCATGCGCTCCCACCCGAAGATCCACAGCCCCAGGAACGTGGACTCGATGAAGAACGCCGTCATCGTCTCCAGGGCGAGCGGCGCCCCGAAGGAGTAGCCGTACATCTCCTGGAGGCCGCTCCAGTTGAGCGCCAGCTGGAGCTCCATGACCAGCCCGGAGAGCACGCCCATGCCGTAGTTGACCAGGTACAGCCCGCCCCAGAAGCGGACCGCGGACATCCGCTCCCGGTCACCGGAGAGGGCGGCCCGCAGCTGGGCGGTGAGGATGTAGGGCGCCAGGCCCAGGGTGAGGGCCACGAACATGTAGTGCGTCGCCGCCGTGAACGCGAACTGCAGCCGCGCCAGGAGGAGGGGGTCGTCGAACATCGCAGGGCCTCGTGATCGTCGTCGGGAACCACGAGAAGCATCCGGTGCGGGTCCGGTCCGGGACATCGTCCCGGGGAGGGCTTTCGCCCGCCTCCTCCCGGGGTAGCCGGGCGCGGGGCCCTACTCCCCGGGGGCTAGGGGGACCCCTAGGGGGCCTGGTCCCCGCTCCAGCCCGGGGAGACGAGCGCCGACTCGTAGGCCAGCACGACCAGCTGCGCCCGGTCCCGCACCCCGAGCTTGACCATGGACCGGCTGACGTGGGTCTTGGCGGTGGCGGGGCTGAGCACCAGCTCCGCGGCGATCTCCTCGTTGGACAGCCCGCGGCCCACCAGCGCCACCACCTCCCGCTCCCGGTCGGTGAGGCCGTTGAGCCGCGGCGAGGGCCGGGGGGCCCGGCGGCGGTTCTTCGTGTAGTCGGCGATCAGCCGCCGGGTGATCCCGGGGGAGAGCAGGGCCTCGCCGCCGTGCACCACGCGCACGGCCTGGAGGAGGTCGCGCGGCTCGGTGTCCTTGACCAGGAACCCGCTCACCCCCGAGCGCAGCGCCTCGAAGATGTACTCGTCCAGGTCGAACGTGGTGAGGATGATGATCCTGGTCCCCGCCAGGGAGGGCTCGGCGATGATCCGCGCGGCGGCCGCCAGCCCGTCCTCCCCGGGCATGCGGATGTCCATCAGGACCACGTCGGGGCGCTCGGCGCGGGCCAGCCGCACGGCCTCGCCGCCGTCGGCGGCCTCGGCCACCACCTGGATGTCGTCCGCGCTGTCCAGCAGGGCGCGAAAGCCGGCGCGCACCAGCGCCTGGTCGTCGGCCAGCAGTACCCGGATCACCGGTCACCCCGTTCGCTCGTCGGAACCCTCGATCGGCAGCCGGGCCCGCACCCGGAATCCTCCCCCCTCCGCGGGGCCGGCGTCCACCGTGCCGCCGACCAGGGAGGCCCGCTCGCGCATGCCCGTGATGCCGTTGCCCGCCGAGGGCTCGCCCAGCGTGCCCCGCCCGTCGTCGGACACCTCCACGAGGACCTCGCGGGGCCGGTAGTCCACCAGCACCGTCGCCCGGTCCGCGCCCGCGTGGCGCACCACGTTGGTCAGTGCCTCCTGCACGGTGCGGTACACGGCGTTGTCGGTGCCCACGGGCAGCCGCACCGGCGACCCCGCGACCTCGACCTCCACCTCGATCCCGGCGCTCCGGGCGGCCTCGGCGACCTCGTCGATCCGGTCGGCGCCCGGGACGGGGGAGCGGGGCGCGCCCTCGTCCACCGTCCGCAGCACCCCCAGGATGGCGCGCAGCTCCACCAGCGTGTCCTTGCTGGTCTGCTTGATGGTGGCCAGCGCCTCGGAGGCCCGCTCCGGCTCGTTCTCCATCAGGTACAGGGCGGTCCCGGCCTGCACGTTGATGAGGGAGATGTTGTGCGCGACCGTGTCGTGGACGTCGCGGGCCAGCCGCAGCCGCTCCTCGGAGGCCCGCCGCAGCAGCTCCTCGTCCCGGGTGCGCAGGGCCTCCGCCCGGCGCTCGCGGTCCGCCCGCAGGTACTCGTGCCGCCAGCGCACCACCTCGCCCGTGCACAGCAGGACCAGCACCCAGCCGACGACGCCGATCGCCTCGGCCCGGAACGTCTGGCCGACCAGCAGTTCGTAGCCGTTGACCGCCAGGAACTGGGTGATCCCCAGCGTCCATCCGAACGCGCGGTGCCCCCACCTGACCAGGGTGTACAGCATCACGGCGGTGCAGGCCATGACCACCCCGTCGGGGTACCCCAGCGGGTAGTAGGCGGTCGCGGCCGTCACCGACACCACCGCGACGGTGCGGGGGAGGGCGGTGCGCCACAGCAGGGGGAGTGCGGCGGCGGCGATGACCGCGTACCCCCACGGCCACGGCTCGGCGACCCCGGGCTCGGGGTCCACCAGTCCGATCACGAAGGTGCTGCCCGCCGACAGCAGGAGCAGGCCCAGCGCGATCCGGACGTCGGTACGCGTGGGACGCGGGAGTGGTGCTGTCACACCCCCGACGGTACGGCCCGCACGCAGGGGTTTCCGTCCTCCCCCGGGAGGCGATCCCCCGCCCCGCCTACTCCCCCGGGAGTAGGCGGCGCCCCCGGCGCGGTCAGAAGACGTCGTCGGGCGGGGCGGGGGAGTCGACGGCGGCGGCGTCGCGCACGGGCGCGTGGCCGGAGGCGAACCGGTCCAGGTCCCCGCCGGAGAGCAGGCGCGCCATCTCCGGGTCGCGGTGCGCCCGCCGGGACAGCTCGTCCTCGGGCAGCGGGGAGTGGGAGGCCGTGAGCACCAGGTTGCCGAACCGGCGGCCGCGCAGCACGCCCGGCTCCGCCGACAGCGCGGTGTGCGCGAGCGCCTCCCGGACCGTCGCCACCTGGCCGCGGGTGTGCGCCAGCGCCCCTCCGTCGCCCACGTTCACCGCCAGCAGCCCGCCGGGCCGCAGCACCCGGGCGGCCTCGGCGTAGAACTCCGCCGACGTCAGGCGGGCCGGGGTGCGGGCGCCCGCGAACACGTCGGACACGATGAGGTCGGCGCTCGCGTCCCGGCGGGTCGCGAGCCACTCGCGGGCGTCGCCGATCCCCACCCGCAGCTGCGCGCGCCGGTCCCAGGGCAGCCGCCGCCGGACCAGCTCCACCAGTGGGGCGTCCACGTCCACCGCCCGCTGGCGCGAGCCCGGCCGGGTGTGCGCGATGTAGCGGGCCAGGGTCAGCGCCCCCGCCCCCAGGTGCAGGGCGCTGATCGGCTCCCGCTCCGGGGCGACCAGGTCGGCGGCGTGCGCGATCCGCCGCACGTAAGAGAAGTCGAGGTGTGCCGGGTCGGACAGGTCCACGTGGGACTGGGGCGTGCCGCCCACCACCAGGAACCAGGAGTCGGCCCGGTCGGCGTCGGCCAGCAGCTCCATCCCCGGGGCCCCGATGACCTCGTCGTCGTCCCGCGTACCGCGTCCGCCCATGTCCCCGTCCCGTCCGTCCCGATGCGGCCCCCAGCGTAGTCGTCCGCGGGGAGGGGAATGAGCGCGCGCACCGCCCCCCGGTGGCGTTAGCCTGGGTCTGCCCAGGGTTCCCGCCGCACGCCGCCCCCGTCCGGCCGCGCGGCGCCGTCCCCTGGCCTTCCAACACAACCGCGCCCCCGCCGGGGCGCGATCACCGAGGAGTGGCCGTGCTACTGCGGATGTCGAACCTGTTCCTGCGCACCCTGCGTGAGGACCCGGCGGACGCCGAGGTGCCGAGCCACAAGCTGCTCGTCCGCGGCGGCTACGTGCGCCGCGCCGCCCCCGGCGTCTACTCCTGGCTGCCCCTGGGCAAGATCGTCCTGGAGAACGTCGCCCGCGTGGTGCGCGAGGAGATGAACGCGATCGGCGGCCAGGAGCTGCTGCTGCCCGCGCTGCTGCCCCGGGAGTACTACGAGGCGACCGGCCGCTGGGAGGAGTACGGCGACACCCTCTTCCGCCTCCAGGACCGCAAGGGCGCCGACTACCTGCTCGGCCCCACCCACGAGGAGGTCTTCACCCTCCTGGTCAAGGGCGAGTACTCCTCCTACAAGGACTTCCCGGTCATCCTGTACCAGATCCAGGAGAAGTTCCGCGACGAGGCGCGGCCCCGGGCGGGCGTGCTGCGCGGCCGCGAGTTCCACATGAAGGACTCCTACTCCTTCGACATCGACGACGCGGGCCTCCAGGAGTCCTACGACAAGCACCGGGCCGCCTACATCCGCATCTTCGACAGGCTGGGCCTGGAGTACGTCGTCGTCAAGGCCACCTCCGGCGCCATGGGCGGCTCGGCCTCCGAGGAGTTCCTCGCGGTCGCGCCCACCGGCGAGGACACCTTCGTGCGCAGCACGGGGTCGGACTACGCGGCCAACGTCGAGGCGGTCACCACCCCGGCGCCCGCGGCGCTGCCGGTCGAGGGGCTGCCCGAGGCGAGGGTCCACCACACCCCGGACACCGCCACCATCCGGACCCTGGTCGACCTCCTCAACGACCTGGACCTGGGCCGCGACTTCAGCGAGGCCGACACCCTCAAGAACGTCCTGGTCAAGACCCGCGTCCCGGGCGCGCGGGAGTGGGAGCTGCTCGCCGTCGGCCTGCCCGGCGACCGCGAGGTGGACTTCAAGCGCCTGGAGGCCGCGCTGGAGCCGGCCGAGGTCGCGCTGCTGGACGAGGCCGACTTCGCCGCCAACCCGTTCCTGGCCAAGGGCTACATCGGCCCCCGCGCCCTGCTCGACAACAAGGTCCGCTACCTGGTGGACCCGCGCGTGGCCACCGGCACCGCCTGGGTGACCGGCGCGGACCGGCCCGACCACCACGTCATCGACCTGGTGGCGGGGCGCGACTTCACCCCGGACGGCACCATCGACGTCGCCGAGGTCCGCGACGGCGACCCCTCCCCGGACGGGCAGGGCACCCTGTACACCGCGCGCGGCATCGAGATCGGCCACATCTTCCAGCTGGGCCGCAAGTACGCCGACGCGTTCCAGGTCGACGCCCTGGGCCCGGACGGCAAGCCCAAGCGCGTCACCATGGGCTCCTACGGCATCGGCGTCTCCCGGGTGGTGGCCTCCGTCATCGAGCAGTCGCACGACGACAAGGGCATCGTGTGGCCGCGCGAGATCGCCCCGGCCGACGTGCACGTCGTCGGCACCGGGAAGGGCGACCAGATCGCGGAGGCGCTGCGCATCGCCGGCGAGCTGGAGGCCCGCGGGCTGCGCGTCCTGGTGGACGACCGCAAGGGCGTCTCGCCCGGCGTCAAGTTCACCGACGCCGAGCTGCTGGGCGTGCCCACCGCCGTCATCGTGGGCCGCGGCCTCGCCGACGGCGTGGTGGAGCTGCGCGACCGCGCCACCGGCGGGCGCGAGGAGGTCGCCCTGGACGCGGTCGTCGAGCGCGCCGAGGCCGCCTGCCGCGCCTGACGCACCGACGCGACCGGCCCCGCCCGCACTCCCGCGGGCGGGGCCGCAGTACGGTGCCGCCCGGCGTCAGGCGGCGTCGAACCCCGGCAGGGCCCCGGGGTCCCCGCCCAGCTCCAGCACCCGCACCGCCGCGCCCTGGAGGTTGCGGGCCCCGGTCGTGCGCAGGTCGGTGTCGCGGGCGGACGACAGCCACGCGTAGGCGCGGGCCGTGTCCTCCTCCAGCCCCAGCAGGAAGGCGTCCAGCGCCTCGTCGCCGCGCTCCTCCGGCAGGGGGTACCAGGCCGGAGCGGGCTTCAGCCGCACGCCCGACGCCACCGCCAGCCCGTGCAGTTCGTCACGCAGCGCCTTGTGCACCAGCGCCGCCTCGCCGGCCCGCGTGCGGTAGTCGAGGCCGCCGCCGGCACCGCCCGCGAACTCGTACCCGTACACCGCCGCGTGCTCGGCGGACAGGGCCTCGGCCAGCGCCCGGGGGCCGTCGTCGGCCGCCTCGACGGACAGGTCCGCGTCACTCACGGGCATCGCCCTCCTCCACTTCCCTCGCGGCCCCGCCTGCTCACGCGCGCGCCAGCAGGTGGGCGTGCACGGCCTCGCAGGCCCCGATGCCGCTGATCAGCTGGGCCAGGCCGGGGTCGGAGACCGCCGCCGCCTGGTCGATGCGGGCTGCCGCGGCCGAGACCTCCAGCACCCGCAGCCCCTCCGCGTCCGGGGCGGTGTCCGGGGCCGGGTCCACCGGCCGCTCCGACGGCTCCCCGGGCCCCTGCGCCGCGGCGGACTCCTCGGGCAGCGCGGCCGCCAGCGCGTCCACGTGCTCCAGGTGGTGGCCGCGCAGCCGCTCCAGCAGGTCGGCGGGGCCCGAACCGGTCTCGACGGCCTTCGCGTAGCGGGCCGCGACCAGCTCCTTCTCCCGCAGCAGCGTGCGGACCACGTGCTCGTCGGGGGTCACGTCGGCCGGGTACCACTCGGCTCCTCCGCACCCGCCCGCCCCCGCGACGGCGGCGCCCGCCACCACCGCGCCCAGGACGGTGCGGCGACTGACGCTCACCTCGCCCACGCGCTCTCCCTCCGTGCCCCGTACCGCCCTCGGCGGCGGCCGCCTCCATCTTTCCACGGCCGGGGCCGGCACCGCTCCCCGCCCGCATCTCCTGCGGGGCGGGCCCTGCGGGCCGGCCCGGGCGCCCCGCGACCCGTCCCCCGGAGGACGGCGACCTGGAAAGCCCCCGGGTGTGGATACCCTTGCACCACGACCGCCGTCGTACGCGACGCGCGGCCGGTTCGCGTCCCCGTGGGGGGAGCGGACCCGACAGTCGAAGACTCACGTACAGAGCTGGACCGCCCCGTACACCGGCCCGAAGGCCGCACGGGCGGGATTCTCGCCTTGAAGGGGCACACCACATGGGAGCGCAGGCGCGCGAGGAGCGCATCGCCGAGCTGCTGGAACCCGTCCTGGCCGCGGCCGGGCTGGACCTGGAGGCCGTCGAGCTGACACCGGCCGGCAAGCGCCGGGTCCTGCGGGTGGTCGTGGACTCCGACAACGGGGTGGACCTGGACACCGTCGGCGAGGTCAGCCAGGAGGTCGACACCCTCCTGGAGTCCTCCGACGTCATGGGCGAGCTGCCCTACGTCCTGGAGGTCACCTCCCCCGGGGTGGACCGCCCGCTGACCGAGCCGCGGCACTGGCGCCGCTCGCGCGGGCGCCTGGTACAGGCGTCGCTCGCGGAGGGCGGCGAGGTCACCGGCCGGGTCACCGGGGCCGACGACGACGGCGTCACCCTGGACGTCGAGGGCCGTCCCCGCACCTACTCCTACGCCGATCTCGGCAAGGGCAGGGTGCAGGTGGAATTCCGCCGTGCCGCCGACACCGACGCGGCGGACTAGAGGGGGAGCCCCGTGGACATTGACATGAGCGTTCTGCGCAGCCTGGAACGCGAGAAGGACATCTCCGTCGAGCTGGTCGCCCGCGCCATCGAGGACGCCCTCCTGATCGCGTACCACCGCGAGGAGGGCCCCGACAAGAAGGCCAGGGTCGAGCTCGACCGCTCCAGCGGGCACGTCACCGTGTGGGTGGCCGAGCTGGACGAGGAGGGCGGCGTCGTCGGCGAGTCCGACGGCACGCCCACCAACTTCGGCCGCATCGCGACCTCCACCGCCAAGCAGGTCATCCTCCAGCGCCTGCGCGACGCCGAGGACGAGCTGACCCTGGGCGAGTTCGCCGGGCGCGAGCACGACATCGTCTCGGGCATCATCCAGCAGGGCCGGGACCCCCGCAACGTCCTGGTCGACCTGGGCCGGCTCGAAGCGGTGCTGCCCCCGCAGGAGCAGGTGCCCACCGAGACCTACACGCACGGCGAGCGCCTGCGCGCCTACGTGGTCCAGGTGCGCAAGGGCCACCGCGGCCCCTCGGTGACCCTGTCCCGCACCCACCCCAACCTGGTGCGCAAGCTCTTCGAGCTGGAGGTCCCCGAGATCGCCGACGGCACGGTGGAGATCGCCGCGATCGCCCGCGAGGCCGGGCACCGCACCAAGATGGCGGTCCGCTCCAACCGGGGCGGCGTCAACGCCAAGGGCGCCTGCATCGGCCCGCTGGGCAGCCGCGTGCGCAACGTCATGGCGGAGCTGCACGGGGAGAAGATCGACATCGTCGACCACTCCGACGACCCGGCGGTCTTCGTCGCCAACGCGCTGTCCCCGGCGCGGGTCAATTCCGTGGAAATCCTCGACATGGCCGCCCGGGTGGCGCGGGTGGTCGTGCCCGACTACCAGCAGTCTCTGGCGATCGGCAAGGAGGGCCAGAACGCCCGCCTGGCCGCGCGTCTGACCGGCTGGCGCATCGACATCCGCTCCGACGCGGAGCCCGCCGAGGCCGCGGGGCCGACCGGCGACGCGGACGACACGGACGGCCGCGACGCCGCGACGGACGGTTAACGGGTCGCGGCCATGCCTCGACGCGATATGGTTGCGGGAGACGGTCCCGACCGCCCCACGCGTACGTGTGTGGGGTGTCGGTCGCGGGCAGTCCAATCCGACCTCGTTCGGATGGTGGCCCAGGGCAGGGCCGTCATCCCCGACGTCCGGGGTCGACGTCCGGGTCGCGGTGCCTACCTGCACGACGATCGGCGGTGCCTTCGGGCGGCCGAGCGCAGGCGGGTGTGGTCACGCGCCTTTCGGAGGGGACCGGGCGACGACGGGTGGGACGTTTCACGTGTGGAGGCGCTGTTCGGCGCCACCCCGCACGACCCCCCGGCGGAGCCGTCCCGATAGGGTTGGAATGTCCGGACCGGCCTCCGGGTTGTAGTGACCGAGGTCGGTGTGCAGTGCTGCGTGCTGCACGTGATGTGTACGGCCCATTGTTGTGTAGCGATGAGGAAGCAGGTCGAGATTGCGATGAGCGCCTGATGAGTACGCAGCGATGAGTACGAGCTAACAACGGTCCGGCACGAGCCCATGTCCCGGACCGAAGCTGAAGGAGAGTAGTGGCGAAGGTCCGGGTGTACGAACTCGCCAAGGAGTTCGGAGTAGAGAGCAAGGCCGTCCTGGCCAAGCTCAACGAGATGGGCGAATTCGTCCGTTCGGCGTCCTCGACGATAGAGGCCCCCGTCGTACGACGCCTGCAGGAAGCTTTCAACAACGGCGGTGACGGCGGCAAGAAGGGCGGGGCTCCCAAGCCCGGCCCGCGTGCCGAGTCCTCCGCGGGCCCCAAGCCGGGGCCCGCCCCCAAGCCGGGACCCAAGCCGGGTCCGGCTCCCAAGCCCGCGCCGCAGGCTCCGGCGGCCCAGGCCCCGGCGCCCCAGCAGGCTCCGCCTGCGCAGGCGCCCGCCGCACCGGCTCCGGTCGAACCGGCTCCGGCGGCGCAGGCCGCCCCGCCCGCCCAGGGCGAGGCCGCGCGTCCGGCGGCCCCGGGCCCCAAGCCCGGCCCCAAGGCCCCGCGTTCCGAGTCCGGCCCGCGTCCCGGCGGCGCTCCGCGCCCCGGCCAGCAGGGCCGTCCCGAGGGCGGTGCCCCCCGCGGCGACCGTCCCGAGCGCGGTGGCGACCGCCCCGAGCGCGGCGAGCGTCCGCAGCGCGGTGACCGCGGAGACCGCGGTCCCCGTTCCGAGGGCCGCAACCCCCGTCCGGGCCCGCGCCCGGCCGGCCCGCGTCCCGGCAACAACCCGTTCCAGACGAACGCCTCGGGCATGGGCGCCAAGTCGGCCGCCCCGCGTCCGGGCGGCGGTGCCCCGCGCCCCGGCGGCCAGGGCGGTCCCCGCCCCGGTCCGCGTCCGGGTCCGCAGGGCGACCAGCGCGCGCCCCGTCCGGGCGGCGCTCCGCGTCCGGGTGCCACCGGTGCTCCGGGCGGTCCCCGCCCCGGTCCGCGTCCGGGTCCGCAGGGCGACCGCGCCCCGCGTCCGGGCGGTGCCGCGGGCGTGCCGCGCCCCGGCGGCGCCGCGGGTGCCCCCCGTCCGGGCCCGCGCCCGGGCGGTCCGCGCCCCAGCCCGATGAACATGCCCTCCTCCCGTCCGAACCCGCCCGCGGGTGCCGGTCGCGGCGGTGCGGGCGGCGGCCGTCCCGGCCCCGGCGGCCGCGGTCGCGGCGGAGCCCCGGCCGGTGCCGGCGGTCCGCGTCCGGGCGGTGGCGGCGGTGGCGGCGGCCGTCCCGGCGGTGGCGGCGGCTTCGGCGGCCGTCCCGGTGGCGGCGGTCGCGGTCGCGGCGGCGGCACGGCCGGTGCGTTCGGACGTCCGGGCGGTCGTCCCGGGCGCGCCCGCAAGTCCAAGAAGCAGCGGCGCCAGGAGTTCAACGACCTCCAGGCCCCGTCGTTCGGCGGCGTCAAGATCCCGAGCGGCAACAACCAGGTCATCCGCCTGTCCCGCGGTGCCTCGCTGTCCGACTTCGGCGACAAGATCGAGGTCAACCCGGCGTCGCTGGTCCAGGTGCTCATGCACCTGGGCGAGATGGTCACCGCGACCCAGTCCCTCCCGGACGAGACCCTGATGCTGCTGGGCGAGGAGCTCAAGTACCGCATCGAGGTCGTCAGCCCGGAGGACGAGGACCGCGAGCTCCTGGAGTCCTTCTCCATCGAGTTCGGCGAGGACGACGGCACCGAAGAGGACCTGCGTCCCCGTCCGCCCGTGGTCACCGTCATGGGCCACGTCGACCACGGTAAGACCCGACTGCTGGACACCATCCGCAAGTCCAACGTCGTGAGCGGCGAGGCCGGCGGTATCACCCAGCACATCGGCGCCTACCAGGTCGCGACCGAGGTGGACGGCGAAGAGCGCAAGATCACCTTCATCGACACCCCCGGCCACGAGGCGTTCACCGCCATGCGTGCCCGCGGTGCCAAGGTCACCGACATCGCGGTGCTGGTGGTCGCGGCCGACGACGGCGTCAAGCCGCAGACGGCCGAGGCCATCGACCACGCCAAGGCGGCCGAGGTGCCGATCGTGGTCGCGGTCAACAAGATCGACGTCGAGGGCGCCGACCCGCAGCGGGTCCGCGCGCAGCTCACCGAGTACGGCCTGGTGGCCGAGGAGTACGGCGGCGACGTCCAGTTCGTGGACATCTCCGCGCTCCGCGGCACCAACATCGACTCGCTGCTGGAGTCGATCGTGCTGACGTCCGACGCGGCCCTGGACCTCCAGGCCAACCCGGACATGGACGCGCAGGGCCTGGCCATCGAGGCCTACCTGGACCGCGGCCGCGGCTCCACCGCCACGGTGCTGGTCCAGCGCGGAACGCTGAACGTCGGCGACTCGATCGTCTGCGGCGACGCCTACGGCCGCGTTCGCGCCATGCTCGACGAGCACGGCAACAACGTGCAGAGCGCCGAGCCGTCCCGTCCGGTGCAGGTGCTGGGTCTGACCAACGTTCCCAGCGCCGGCGACAGCTTCCTGGTCGTCAAGGACGACCGGGTGGCCCGCCAGATCGCCCAGCAGCGCGAGGCGCGCGAGCGCTTCGCCCAGCAGGCGCGGTCGGCCCGCCGGGTCACCCTCGACAACTGGCAGAAGACCCTGGAGGAGGGGGAGCGCTCCGAGCTGCTCCTGCTCATCAAGGGCGACATGTCCGGTTCCGTCGAGGCCCTGGAGGAGTCGCTGCTCAAGATCGACGCCGGTGGCGACGAGGTGAGCATCCGGGTCATCGGGCGCGGTGTCGGTGCGATCACGCAGAACGACATCAACCTGGCGGCCTCCGCCGACGCCATCATCATCGGCTTCAACGTTCGGCCCGAGGGTAAGAACAGCGAGCTCGCCGACCGCATGGGCGTCGACATCCGCTACTACTCGGTCATCTACCAGGCCATCGACGAGGTCGAAGCCGCCGTCAAGGGTCTCCTCAAGCCCATCTACGAGGAGGTCAAGCTCGGTTCGGCTGAGATCCGCGAGGTCTTCAAGGTGCCCCGGATCGGCAACATCGCCGGTTCGATCGTCCGCGACGGCATCATCCGCCGCAACTCCAAGGCGCGGCTCATCCGCGACGGGGTCGTCATCTCCGCGAACCTCACGGTGGAGTCGCTCCGCCGGTTCAAGGACGACGCGACCGAGGTCCGCGAGGGCTTCGAGTGCGGTATCGGTGTCGGGTACAACGATGTCCGCATCGAGGACGTCATCGAGACGTACGAGATGCAGGAGAAGCCCCGCGACTAGTCGTCGCGAGGCCTGATCCACCGGGGCCCCGGACACTCGCTGTCCGGGGCCCCGCCTTTGACGGTTCACAACACCACAGGTGATCACTTGTACGTTGGGGCGCTGACCCTGGACGTCCTCCTCGGGGACGTCCACTCGCTCAAACAGAAGCGTTCGCTGGTGCGGCCGGTCATCGCCGAGCTGCGCCGCAAGTTCTCGGTGTCGGTCTCCGAGGTGGGGGAGCACGACCTGTACCGCCGCGCCAAGATCGGTGTCGCTGTGGTCGCCCCGACCGCGGCCCACGCCCGGGAGCAGATGGACACCTGCGAGAACTTCGTAGCGGGCCGCCCCGAACTGGAGCTGCTGTCCGCCAGGCAGCGGCTCTTCAACGAAGAGGAAGACTGACGATGGTTGACGCCGCACGCGCGCGCAAGATCGCCGACCGCATCCAGCGCATCGTCGCCGAGATGCTGGACCGGCGGATCAAGGACCCGCGCCTGGGATTCGTCACCGTGACCGACGCGCGCATCACGGCCGATCTGCGGGACGCCACGGTGTACTACACGGTGTTCGGCAGCGCCGAGGACCGCTCGGCCTCCGCCGCCGCGCTGGAGAGCGCCAAGGGCCTCATCCGCAGCGAGGTGGGCAGGCAGACCGGCATCCGCCACACGCCGAGCCTGACCTTCGTCATCGACGAGGTGCAGGAGAACGCCCAGCACATCGAGGAGCTGCTGGTGCAGGCGCGCAGGTCGGACGCGGAGGTGGCCGAGCGGGCCACCGGCGCGAGCCCCGCGGGCGAGGCCGACCCCTACAAGGCCCCGCGCGAGATCGAGGACGACGAGGACGACGGGGACGAGAAGTAGCCTCCCCGTCCTCCCCGAACGGACGACCCGGGGGGCGGGCGGCGGCCCCGCGCCGCCCGCCCGCCCCCCTTCCCATCCCTGACCGAGGAGACCGATGGCCGAGAGCGGCGTCGTAGTGATCGACAAACCCGCCGACTGGACCTCGCACGACGTGGTCGCCAAGACCCGCGGGCTGGCCCGCACGCGGCGGGTCGGGCACGCGGGCACCCTGGACCCGATGGCCACCGGGGTCCTGGTGCTGGGGATCGAGAAGGGCACCAAGCTCCTGGGCCACCTCACCCTCACGGAGAAGGCGTACGACGCCACGATCCGGCTGGGGCTCACCACCGACACCGACGACGCCGAGGGCCGGCCGGGGGTGCGGGCCGACGCCTCCGGGGTCGGGGACGAGGCGGTCCGCGCGGCGGTGCGAGCGCTCACCGGGGAGATCATGCAGGTCCCGCCGCAGGTCAGCGCCATCAAGGTGGACGGCAAGCGGGCCTACAAGTCGGCACGGGAGGGCAAGGAGGTCGAGCTGAAGGCGCGGCCGGTCACCGTCGCCGCGTTCGAGGTGACCGACATCCGCCGGGTCGCCGACGCGGACGGGGGGTTCGTGGACGTGGACGCCTCCGTCGTCTGCTCCAGCGGAACCTACATCCGCTCCCTGGCCCGCGACATGGGCGAGGCCCTGGGGACCGGCGGCCACCTCACGGCGCTGCGCCGCACCCGGGTGGGGCCCTACGGCCTGGAGCAGGCGCGCACCCTGGAGCAGCTGGCGACCGAGTTCACCCAGGTCCCGCTGGCCGAGGCGGTCGCCGCGGCCTTCCCCGCCCGCGCCCTCACCGCGGAGGAGACCCGCAGGGTGCGGCACGGGAACCGGATCGACCCCACCGACCAGGGGCGGGGGCCCATCGGCCTGTTCGACCCCGACGGCCGGGTGATCGCGCTGGCGGAGAACCGCCGCGACCACATGAAGCCGCTGGTGGTTTTCGAGCCCGCCTGACCGGTGTGCCGCCCGGAGCGGGGGGAGGACCCCTCAGGACCCCGCGGCCGCCTCCTCCAGGAACCCGGCCAGGGCGGCGGTGAACTCGGCGGGGCGCTCCAGCGGGGGCAGGTGGCCGGTGTCGGGCAGCTCCAGCAGCCGGGCCCCGGGGACGCCGGCGGCGTACAGGTCGGCGACGTCCTGGACCTCCCGCACGTCGGACAGGCCCTTGACGACCAGCGTCGGCACCCCGATTTTGGCCAGCAGCCCGTTGGCGGGCGGGTCGATCCACCGCGGCCGGTTGGCGGGGGAGGACCACAGGCGGGCGAACAGCTCGCGCAGCATCAGCAGCGACAGGTCCCAGGCCTCCGGTGGGAGGTCGTCCGGGGAGCGCCCGGGGCCCGCCACCATGAACCGCGCCTGTGCCTGCGCCATCGCCGCCACGTCCGCGGGGTCGGGGGCGGCGTTGCCCGCCCGGTAGCGGGCCATGCGGCCGGGGGGTACGGCGGGGCCCACGGCGGCGGCCGCCGCGTCGGTGAACGACCGCGGCCACCGGTGTCCGGACACCCCGGGGCAGACCAGCGCCAGCGCGCCGACCCGGCCGGGCGCGGTCAGCGCGGCGTCCACGGCGTGGGCGCCGCCGAACGACGCGCCCACCAGGGCCGCCCGGTCGATGTCCAGGGCGTCCATCAGGTCCAGCAGGTCCCGGTGGTGCTCGACCGGCCCCTCGTGGTCGGCGGATCCGCCGATCCCGCGCCGGTCGTAGCGCACCACCCGGTGCCCGGCGGACAGGGCGGCGAACTGGTGGTCCCACATGCGCCGGTCGGCGAGTCCCGCGTGCAGCAGCACCACGGCCGGTCCGTCGCCGGCCTCGTCGTAGGCGAGTCGGGTCGATCCCGTGTCGATCATCGGCATCCGGGCAGGCTAGCGAGCCCCCCGCCCCCTGTCGACCCCTTCCCCGACCGCACAACCCGGTTTCACACCCCGCGCAGCCCGGCGTCCTGGAGTTCCTGCCGCACGGCCAAGCGCAGCAGGAGAGCCAGGTGCTCCTCTTGAGCCGACTCGCGTTCGACGGCGACCCTCTCGGCCAGGTCGAGCTGCCGTTCTATCCACCGCCGCATGAGCGCCGTGGGCTTGACGCCTTCCTGGTGGGCGGCCTCCCTGACCCGGTCCATGGTGGCTTTGGGCAGGCGGATCGAGGACACGATCATGACATCGTCGCGGGCGACCGGCGGATGCCCGGTGGCCTCGCCCAGTTCGTCGGCCACGTCATGGGTGTCGTAGTAATCGGCCAGTTCTTCCAGTCTCTTGGCGTCCATGTCAGCCGTGCTTTCGTTCGAATCGTCGGCGCTCCGCCCGGGTCATGTCCCGCGCGGTCACGATGTACCAGGAACGGTGCTCGTCGGTCGCCTCGACCATGACGACGGTCAGGTGCCGCCCCGCGTGTGTTCTGCCGAGAAGGATCGTGCACCCCTCCCGCCCGGGGAAGGCGAGGTAGGGGGCCTCGGCGGTCTCCTCCACCTCGTAGGGCTCGACGTCATGGCGGGCGATGTGTGCTTCGCTGCGCTCGGTCCAGTGGATCCACAGTTTCACACCGGGTAACGTAGTACATCGTAATACTTTGCGTGACGGTTGTCGAGGGTGGCGTGGGGCGGGCGCGGGGGGTTCGCGTCCGCGGACGCCCGGGGGGCGTGGCAGGCTTGGGGCGGGAGGGCCGAAGGGCCCTCCGCCAAGGCGAACGGCGAAGGGGAGTCGAACGTGCGGCGATGGTACGGGCCCGAGGGCGTGCCCTCCGGATGGGGGCGGTCCGTCGTGGCCGTCGGTGTCTTCGACGGCGTGCACCGGGGGCACCGGGCCCTGCTGGAGACCGCGGTCGAGCGGGGCGGGGCCCTGGGTCTGCCGGTGGTCGTGGTGACCTTCGACCCGCACCCCGGGGCGGTGCTGCGCGGCACCCCGCCCGCGGTGCTCACGCCCCTGGAGCGGCGCATCGACCTGCTCGGCGGGTACGGGGCGGACGCCGTGTGCGTGGTGCCCTTCACCAAGGACCTGTCGGGGCGCACCCCCGAGGAGTTCGTGCGCGACCTCCTGGTGGACCGGCTGCACGCCGCGGCGGTGGTGGTCGGCGAGGACTTCCGCTTCGGCCACCGCGCGGCCGGGGACGTGGCCGAGCTGGCCCGCCTGGGCGCGGAGCACGGCTTCACGGTCGACGGCGTCGCGCTGGTCGCCGACGGCGAGACGATCACCTCCACCCGGGTGCGCGCCCTGCTGGCCGCGGGAGACGTGGCCGGGGCGGCGGGGCTGCTGGGCCGTCCGCACCGCGTCGAGGGTGAGATCGTGCACGGCGCGGCCCGCGGTCGCGAGCTGCTGGGGTTCCCCACGGCCAACATGGACCTGGCCCCGGCCACGGCCGTCCCGGGGGACGGCGTGTACGCGGGCTGGCTGAGCCGTGCGGAGCGGTCCCCGCGGGGGGAGTCGCGCTGGCCGGCCGCGGTCTCGGTGGGCACCAACCCCACCTTCGACGGCGCCGAGCGCACCGTGGAGGCCTACGCCCTGGACCGTGACGACCTGGAGCTGTACGGAGTGCGGATGACGGTGGACTTCACCGCGCGCATCCGCGGCCAGGAGCGGTTCGACGGCATCGACGACCTCATCGTGGCGATGCGCCGCGACGTGGAGCGCTGCCGCGTGGTCCTGGGGGTCTCCTGAGCCCGGGGGAGACCGTCCCCACGCTCCGTGCGCGCCCCG
Organism: Nocardiopsis flavescens; assembly: GCF_900141985.1. Classification (GTDB taxonomy): domain Bacteria; phylum Actinomycetota; class Actinomycetes; order Streptosporangiales; family Streptosporangiaceae; genus Nocardiopsis; species Nocardiopsis flavescens. The sequence continues at coordinate 154,890 of NZ_FQZK01000005.1, forward strand.
GGCCTCCGCGTTTGCGGTAGGGTGGAGTCGTCCACGTGTGCCCCGCGCGAGATCACGCTCTCGTGACCAGGGGAAGCGCGATGCCCTCCCGTCATCGGCGGGAGCCGTGCGACACACGCGACGGTGACTGTTCGTACGCGCGGTCACCGCGTCTGAACCCGAGCCCTCCCGGTCCGGGTTCTCCCTGCGTGCCGATTCAGCAGAGAAGGAGCGACGTGTCGATCGACACCGCCACCAAAGAGAAGATCATCGCCGAGTACGCCACCGGCGAGGGTGACACCGGCTCCCCCGAGGTCCAGGTCGCGCTGCTCACGCACCGCATCACCGAGCTCACCGAGCACCTCAAGGACCACAAGCACGACCACCACAGCCGTCGTGGCCTGCTCCTGATGGTCGGCCGCCGCCGCCGTCTCCTCAAGTACATCGCCAAGCAGGACATCACCCGCTACCGCTCCCTGATCGAGCGCCTGGGCCTGCGCCGCTAGGACGTCGGGGGGAGCGGCTCCGGCCGCTCCCCCTTTCTTAGTAGGGTGTACGTGTCGGCGGTCACTCCCGCCCGGCACCCTGACCGAACAGAGACCACCCGCGCCCACACTCCCTCGGCCGCAGAGTCGGGGCCGGTCCTCGGTAGTGGCTCCCGGAAGGTCCCGTCACGGGACCCCGTGGGCTTCGATCGATGACCGGCCGTCATCAACTCCGGGGCACGGACGCGGGGAACGAAACCACACGCCGGACCAGCGGGTCCGGTGCATTCGAACGCGAACACGTGTAGTAGGAGGTCGCCCATGGAGGGCGTTTACTCTGCCGAAGCCGTCATCGACAACGGCAAGTTCGGCACCCGTACCATCCGCTTCGAGACCGGTCGCCTGGCCCGCCAGGCCGCCGGTTCGGCGACGGTGTACCTGGACGACGAGACCGTCGTCCTGTCGGCCACCACCGCCTCGAAGCGCCCCAAGGACAACCTCGACTTCTTCCCGCTGACGGTGGACGTCGAGGAGCGCATGTACGCGGCCGGCCGCATCCCCGGCTCCTTCTTCCGGCGCGAGGGCCGTCCCTCCGAGGACGCCATCCTCACCTGCCGCCTGATCGACCGGCCGCTGCGCCCGTCGTTCAGGAAGGGCCTGCGCAACGAGATCCAGATCGTCGAGACGATCATGGCCCTGCACCCGGACCACCTGTACGACGTCGTGGCCATCAACGCCGCCTCGATGTCCACCCAGATCGCCGGGCTGCCCTTCTCGGGTCCGATCGGCGGCGTGCGCGTCGCCCTGATCGACGGCCAGTGGGTCGGCTTCCCGACCCACTCCGAGCTCGACGGCGCCACCTTCGACATGGTCGTCGCCGGCCGCGTCCTGGAGGACGGCGACGTCGCGATCATGATGGTCGAGGCCGAGTCCACGGTCCGCACCCTCAAGCTGGTCGCCGAGGGCGCCGTCGGCCCCAACGAGCAGACGGTGGCCGAGGGCCTGGAGGCCGCCAAGCCCTTCATCAAGGTGCTGTGCCGTGCCCAGCAGGCCGTCGCGGACCAGACCAGCCGCGAGGAGGGCGAGTTCCCGATCTTCCTCGACTACGAGGAGGACGCGTACTCGGCCGTCGAGGCCGCCGTGCGCGAGGACCTGTCCAAGGCGCTGACCATCGCGGACAAGCAGGAGCGCGAGTCCGAGCTGGACAAGGTCAAGGCCGTCGCGGCCGAGAAGGTCGCCGAGGCCTTCGAGGGCCGCGAGAAGGAGGTCTCCGCCGCCTTCCGCTCGCTCACCAAGAACCTCATGCGCGAGCGCGTCCTGCGCGACAAGGTCCGCATCGACGGCCGCGGCCCCAAGGACATCCGCCCGCTGTCCGCCGACGTCGGCGTGCTGCCGCGCGTCCACGGCTCGGCGCTCTTCGAGCGCGGTGAGACCCAGATCCTGGGCGTCACCACCCTGAACATGCTGCGCATGGAGCAGACGGTCGACACTCTCAACCCCGAGAAGACCAAGCGCTACATGCACAACTACAACTTCCCGCCCTACTCCACCGGTGAGACCGGCCGGGTGGGCTCGCCCAAGCGGCGCGAGATCGGGCACGGCGCCCTCGCCGAGCGCGCCCTGCTCCCGGTCCTGCCCACGCGCGAGGAGTTCCCGTACGCGATCCGCCAGGTCTCCGAGGCGCTGGGGTCCAACGGCTCCACCTCGATGGGCTCGGTCTGCGCCTCCACCATGGCCCTGCTGTCGGCCGGCGTGCCGCTCCGGGAGATGGTGTCCGGCATCGCCATGGGGCTGATCAGCGAGGGCGACGAGTTCGTCACCCTCACCGACATCCTCGGCGCCGAGGACGCGTTCGGCGACATGGACTTCAAGGTCGCCGGCACCCGTGACCTCATCACGGCCCTGCAGCTCGACACCAAGCTCGACGGCATCCCCGCCGAGCAGCTGGCGCTCGCGCTCCAGCAGGCCCGCGGCGCGCGCCTGGCGATCCTCGACGTCATGCAGGAGGCCATCGAGCGTCCGGCCGAGATGAGCCCGAACGCCCCGCGCATCCTGACCGTCAAGGTCCCCGTCGACAAGATCGGCGAGGTCATCGGCCCCAAGGGCAAGATGATCAACTCGATCCAGGACGAGACCGGCGCCGAGATCACGATCGAGGACGACGGCACCATCTACATCGGTGCCACCGACGGCCCCTCGGCCGAGGCCGCCCGCGACACGATCAACCAGATCGCCAACCCGACGATGCCCGAGGTCGGCGACCGCTACCTGGGCACCGTCGTCAAGACCACGACGTTCGGCGCGTTCGTGTCGCTGCTGCCCGGCAAGGACGGCCTGCTGCACATCTCGCAGATCCGCAAGCTGCACGGCGGCAAGCGGATCGAGAACCTCGACGACGTGATCGGCATCGGCGAGAAGATCCAGGTCGAGATCCGCGAGATCGACGACCGCGGCAAGCTGTCGCTGGTCCCGGTCGAGGTCGTCGAGGCGGAGTCCGCCCCGGCCGCCCCGGCCGCCGCCGACGAGGCCCCGGCCGAGCCGGAGGACGACGACGCCGACAAGGACGGCGGCGAGGGCGCCCCGCGCCGGCGCCGCCGCCGTTCGAGCAGCCGCTCCGAGAACACCTGATCCGCTCTGAGCACGTGAGGGGGCGGTCGCACCGTGGGTGCGGCCGCCCCCACCGCGTATCCTCGGGCGGGTAAGCCCGCCGCACCCGACGCGAAGAAGAAGGATCCATGAGTTCTGTCCCCATCGCCGCCGAGCAGGAGCCGGGCACGACCGTGACCCTGCTGGACCCGGACGGCGGCTCCGGCCTGGTACGCCGGACCGTGCTGCCCGGAGGCCTGCGCGTGGTCACCGAGCACATCGCGGGCGGGCGCTCCGCCGCGTTCGGGATCTCGGCGACCACGGGCTCGCGCGACGAGGACGCCGCGCACGCCGGCTCGGCGCACTTCCTGGAGCACCTGCTGTTCAAGGGGACCCGGACCCGGTCGGCGCTGGAGATCTCCGCGCTGCTGGACGGGGTGGGCGCCGACCACAACGCGTACACCACCAAGGAGCACACCTGCTACTACGCCAAGGTGCTCGACCGGGACCTGCCGCTGGCGATCGACGTGGTCGGCGACATGGTCGCGAACTCGGTACTGGACGCGGGGGAGGTGGAGACCGAGCGCGGGGTGATCCTGGAGGAGATCGCCATGTACGAGGACGAGCCCGCCGACCTGGTGGACGACGTCTTCGCGGCGCACTTCTTCGGCGACACGCCGCTGGGGCGGCCGATCCTGGGCACCATCGACACCATCAAGGCACTGCCCCGCGAGCGGATCGCCGAGCAGTACCGGGACGCCTACGTCCCCTCGGAGCTGATCGTCACGGCGGCGGGGAGCCTGGACCACGACCGGGTCGTGGAGCAGGTCCGGGAGATGTTCGCCGAGCGGCTGGCCGCCGCGGGCGACGCCCGCCCGGCCCGGCCCCGCATCGGCGGCGGCCCGGTCGCCACCGCCGGCGGCCAGGTGGTGCAGTCGCGCGACACCGAGCAGGCGCACATCATCCTGGGGTCGGAGGGCATCATGCGCACCGACCCGCGCTGGCACGCGCTGCGGCTGCTCAGCGCCGCCCTGGGCGGGGGCATGTCCTCGCGCCTGTTCCAGGAGGTGCGCGAGAAGCGCGGCCTGGCCTACGCGGTCCACGCCTACCACACGGGCTACGCCGACACCGGTGCCTTCCAGATCTATGCGGGGTGCCTGCCGGAGAAGGCCGACGAGGTCATCGGCGTGTGCCGCGAGGAGCTGGCCAAGGTGGCGGCGTCGGGGATCACCGACGAGGAGCTGCGCCGGGCGAAGGGGCAGATCCAGGGCTCCCTGGTCCTGGGCAGCGAGGGCACCAACGCCCGGATGGGCCGCCTGCTGGGGCACGAGCTGAACCACCCGCGCCACTCCTCCATCGACGAGGACCTGGCCCGGTTCGACGCGGTGACCGGCGGCCAGGTCGCCGAGGTCGCCGCCGAGCTGCTGTCGCGACCGCAGGCGCTGGCGGTCATCGGCCCCTACGACGAGGGCCGCACCTTCTGATCCGGGCCGCCGCGGACCGCCGGGCCCGCGCCCCCTTCCGGGGCGCGGGCCCGCGGCGCGCACGGGCGGCGGTCCGCCCGCTCCGGGTCAGGGTTCGAGGAGCGTCCTGCCGACGTAGTCGCCCTCGGCGCACCCCGGCGGGACGGCGAACACCGCCGAGCCGACCGCGGTGACCCACTCGTTGAGCAGGTCCAGCTCGTCCAGCCGCCGTTGGAGGGGCACGAACTGGCGTACCGGGTCGGCCTGGAACGCGGCGAACAGCAGCCCGGCCTCGGCCGCCCCGTGGTCGCGCAGGTCGTAGTTGTAGCCCCTCCTGAAGATCCGCTCGTCCGGATCGCCGGTGCGGGCGCGGCGCACGTGCGCGAACGCCGGGACCACCGTCAGGCCGGAGGAGTCGGTGGCGTCCAGGTCGGCCTCCGCGTGCTCGCCGCCGCCGGTCAGCGGCGCCCCGTCGGACAGGCGGCGGCCGATCACGGCCTCCCGGGCGGGCCGGTCCAACTCGTCCCAGGTGTCCAGGTGGGTGGCGATGCGCCGCAGCACCAGACCGGTGCCCCCGGCCAGCCAGGGCGGCCCCTCCTCCCGCCACACCAGGTGGTCGAAGTCGCCGGTCCCGGGCCGGGGGTTGACCGTCCCGTCCACCTGGCCCATGAGGTTGCGCATGGTGGTGCCGTCGGCCTCGGAGCCGTGGGCGCGCCGGAACCCGCTCTGGGTCCAGCGGGGCCCGGTGAAGGCGCGCGCGTCCTTGCCCAGCATCCGCACCGCGTGCGCCACCGTCACGGGGTCGTCCGCGCAGACCTGGACGACCAGGTCGGCCTGGCCCCAGCGCGGGTCCAGGTCGTCGTGGTCGAACTCCGGGAGCGGTCGCAGCCACCCGGGGACGGCCGCGGGGTCCACCCGCTCCACCAGCCCCGGGCCGAACCCGAACGTCACGGTGAGCCCCGCCGGGACGGTGGCCAGCTCGGGCTCGGTGTCGGCGAGGGCGGGCTCGCCCCGGCACAGCCGGGCGGCGTCGTCGCTGAGCAGCCGCATCAGCCGGCGCACGCCCTCGGCGTCCACCCCCTCGCGCAGGTCCAGGCCGAGGAAGCAGGCGTGGGCCTGCGGCGGGGTCTCCACCCCGGCCTGGCGCGCACCGTGGAAGGGCACGGTCCGCTCCCCGTTGAGGGGCGCGGCGGCCGGCGGCTCCGCGGCGGGGGAGCGGGCGGCGAGGACGCCGCCCGCGGCCCCGGCGGCGGCGCCCGCCCCCGCCGCCGCCCCGCCCAGGAGCAGGCCCCGTCTGCTGAGGCCCGCCATCAGTGGTCCCCGCCGTCTTCGTGCTCCCCGTGGCCGTCCCCGCCGTGGCCGTCGCCCTCGTACTCCTCGTTGGCCCCCGCGTACTCCTTGACCGGGGCGGTGAACTCCGCCGTCGAGCCGTCGGCGAACTCCACGGTGACGGTGGCCTCCGCCCCCGGCTCCACGTCCGCGGTGAGGCCCATGAGCATGATGTGGTCGCCGCCCGGCTCCAGGAGGCGGGTGCCCCCGGCCTCGACGGGGAAACCGCCGTCGATCTCGCGCATGGTGGCGTCGGCGCCCTCGGTGACGACCTCGTGCAGCTCGACCATCTCGGCGTCCGGGTACTCGGCCGCCACGATGACGATCTCGGAGTCGGAGCCGTTGGCGACCTCCCCGAAGACGGCGGTCATGCCCTCCTCGGCGGTGACCGCCTTGATCCAGGGGTCGGTGATGGAGAACGCCTCGGCCTGCTCGGCCGCGGGGGAGGGCGGCGCGGACTCGGCGGACGCGCCCTCGGGCGCGTCGGCGCCCGCTCCGGTTCCGCAGGCGGTGAGCGCGAGGCCGAGCAGGGCCGCGATCGGCAGGGTGCCACGGGCTGTACGGGTGTGCTGCATCGTTCCTCCGATACGGGGGCCGTGCCGGAGACGGCCCTCGGTATTCGGAGTCGTGCGGCGGGGGCGTTCGGTTCCCGCCGGTTCCGGGCGGCGGCGCACGGGTGCGCCGCCGCCCGGCCTCAGGAGCCGCGCTTGCGCCTGCGCACGGAGATCGCCTTGGGCGCGGCGGCGGTGGCGGCCCCGCGGACCACCACCTCCAGCAGGCCCTCCCCGTAGGAGGCCTCGATGTCGCGCTCGTTCACCCCCTCGGGCAGGGCGATCTCGCGGCGGAAGGTGCCCATGAACCGCTCCGACGAGTAGTAGACGACGCTCCCCTCCTCGTCGCGCCTGCGCTCCCCGCTGATGGTGAGGACCCCGTGGACGAGGTTGACGGACACGTCCTCCTCGTACACCCCGGCCACCTCGCAGCGGACGATCAGGTCCTCCCCGCGCGCGAGGATGTCGGTGGGCGGGCTCCAGGCGTCGGAGTACCCGCGCTCGCGGTGCCCGGCCTGCCCGGTCTCGATCGACGACATGGCGTCGGAGACCCGGTTCATCTCGGTGATCATGTCCACGACTCCGTGGAACGGGTTGCTGAACTTCTTCGGGGACATCGCGGTGCCTCTTCCTGTCAGTGCCCGGGACGCTCGCCGGGCGGGCGGTAGGACGGCATCTGCTCCTCGGGATCGCGTACGACCTTGGGCCCGCGCCCGGGCGCTCGTTCGTCCTTGAGGGCCCTGGCCAGCCCCCAGCACATGAACAGCAGGATCACCGCGAACGGCAGGCCCGTGACCACCGCCGCCGCCTGGAGTGCGGCGAGGGCGTCCGCCCCGCCCAGGACCAGCAGCACCAGGGTGACGGCGCCCTCGCTGATCGCCCAGAAGGCCCGCTGGACCTTGACCGGGTTGGGGTCTCCGCCGTTGGTGAGCATGTCGACCACGAGGGACCCCGAGTCGGAGGAGGTGATGAAGAAGACCGCCACCACGATGATCAGCAGCACGGAGATGATCATCCCGACGACCGGACCGATCGGCAGCATCTCGATCAGCCGGAACGCCCGGTCCTCCTCCTCCAGGGCGTTGAAGCCGCCGCCCTCGAAGAGGTCGTAGTACAGGCCCGAGCCGCCGAACACCCCGAACCACAGCACCGAGACCAGCACCGGGGCGAAGAGCGCCCCGATCACGAACTCGCGGATGGTGCGCCCGTAGGAGACCCGGGCCAGGAAGATGCCGACGAACGGCGCCCAGGAGATCCACCAGCCCCAGTAGAAGATGCTCCAGGTGGTGGTCCAGCTCGCGGCCTGCTCGTCCATGAGCGGGCTGGGGAAGGACAGGCTCCACGGTACGAGGTTGGCCAGGTAGTCCCCGAGGCCGGTGGTGGTGACGCTGACCATCCACAGCTTGGGGCCGAGCAGGAAGATGATGAGCAGCAGCACGGCCGCCAGCCAGAGGTTGATCACCGAGAGGCGGCGGATGCCCTTGTCGATCCCGGCCAGGACGCTGAGCAGCGCCACGGCGGTGATGACGACGATGAGCACCGAGTGGACGAACGCGTTGGACTCGATGCCGAAGACGTGCTGGAGGCCGCCGCTGATCTGGAGGGTCCCCAGGCCCAGGGAGGTGGCCAGGCCGAAGATGGTGCCGAACACGGCGAGGATGTCCACCAGGTTGCCGGGCCAGCCGAACGCCCGGTCCCCGAGCAGCGGGTACAGCGCGGAGGCGGGGCGCAGCGGCAGCCCCTTGCGGTACGTGAAGTAGCCCAGGGACATCCCCAGGGCGATGTAGATCGCCCAGGGGTGGAAGCTCCAGTGGAAGAAGCTCAGCGCCATGGCCTCGCCCGCCGCGGCCACGGAGGGCGGCTCGCCCTCGGCGGGCAGGTGCTCGACGGAGCGCGGCCAGTGCAGGTGGTGGATGGGCTCGGAGACGCCCCAGAACACGAGGCCGATGCCCATGCCGGTGGTGAAGAGCATCGCGAACCAGGCGACGGTCCCGAACTCGGGGCGGGAGTCGTCGGGGCCCAGCCGGACGCTCCCGAACTTGCTGAACATGAGGAACAGCGCCAGCGCGAGGAAGAACGTGGTGGCGAGCACGTACAGCCAGCCCAGGTTGACGCCGATCCAGTCCCGGGTGGCCGTGGCGGCCTCCAGCAGGGGATCGGTGAACGCGATGCCCAGGACCACGAAGGCGAGGATGACGAGTCCGGAGACCGTGAAGACCGCCGGGTTGGTGTGTTCTCTGATGTAGGCGCGCAGGGTCGGGATGACGATTCCTTTCCGACCTCGGAAGGTCGGGGGGATCCTCCCGGGCGGAGTGTCGGCCGGGCGCGGGGAACGGACCGCGCCACGGGCGTCGAGCAGGTCTGGCGGCATCCTAGGAGCCCGGACCGGCGCGCACGGGGAGCCGCGCGGCTGCGGCGTGTCCGGACTAATCCGCCTTAAAGCGGAGAAAAGTGCTCTTTAGGGCTTTTCGGACAGGTGGTCCAGGGTGCGGCCCACTCGTCCCAGCCAGTCGACGATGACGGACAGCTCCTCGGACGAGTAGCCGTCGTGCAGCTCCGTCATGGCGCGCCGCATCCCGGGGGCGAACGCGGCGTTGATCCCGTCGGCGCCCTCGGTGAGGCGCACGGCGACCTTGCGCCGGTCCTCGGGGTGCCGGGTGCGCTCGACCAGCCCGTGGGCCTCCATCCGGTCGATCACGCCGGTCACCGATCCGGTGGAAAGACACAAACTCGCGGCTATCTCTCCGGGTGTCATCGTGCCCGCCACGCGCAACAGTGTGTAGCACTGGAAGTCGGTGGGATTCATCCCGGAGCGGTCGGCCATCCGGTGCAGGAGCTTGATGAGCCGCACGGCGAGCATCTGCCCGTCGTTCTGCAGGGACTGGTAGTGACCGAACCTCGTGATTCCTTCGGGCTCGGTGGGGGAGGTGGTCGACACGTTGCCCACTGTTCCTCTCTCCCCGGGGCTCGGCCTTGGGTCACTCCGAGTCTACGACGCCGGGACACTCCATCTCGCCGGTCCGGGAGAGGGTCTCGGGCACCGGAAAAATAGTTTGGTTGCCGAGATTCATGGTTTCCGAGATTATTGGCGGTGACATGAACAGTCCAGGGGAGGCAGACATCGAACCCGTTCTGAACGAGCCGGTTCCGCTCCGGATCCACCACGTGCACGGTGATCCCCGGGCGGTTCTCGACCAGGTGCTCCGCGACCACCTGCACCGCCGCCTGCGCCGGGTCGAGGCGACCGACGCCGAGTTCGCCGCCGGCACCGCCGCCCAGACCGTCGCCTTCACCCTGGCCGGGGGCAAGCGCCTTCGGTCGGCACTGGCCTGGTGGGGCTGGCGCGCCGGCGGCGGGCCCGTGTCCGGTCCCGTCGCCCAGCACGCCCTGGCCGCCTGCGCCTCGCTGGAGCTCCTCCAGACCTGTGCCCTGGTGCACGACGACGTCATGGACGGCTCGCAGACCCGCAGGGGCGTGCCGTGCGTCCACCGGGTCCACGAGGCCGAGCACCGGGAGCACGGCTGGTCCGGGGAGGACAGGCGCTACGGCGAGTCCCTCGCGGTGCTGGTCGGCGACCTCGCCCTCGCCTGGGCCGACGACATGCTCTCCGGCGCCCTGCCCGGGGTCCCGCGCCCGGAGGAGGGGCGCGAGGTCTGGAGGGAGATGCGCACGGAGATGATCGCCGGCCAGTTCCTCGACGTGCGCGGCCAGGCGACGCGGTCGCGCTCGGAGTCGCTGGCGCTGCGCATCGACCTGCTCAAGACCGCCTCCTACACCGTGGAGCGCCCGCTCCACCTGGGGGCCGCCATGGCCGGGGCGCCGCCTGCGGTCATCGAGGCCCTGCGCTCCTACGGCCGGGACGTCGGGGTCGCCTTCCAGTTCGCCGACGACCTCGCCGGCGCCTACGGCGACAGCCGGGCCACGGGCAAACCCGTGGGGGACGACCTCCGCGAGGGCAAGACCACCCTGCTGCTGGCGCTGGGCACCCGCATCGCCCGGGAGGAGGGCGACGCACAGGCCCTGGAACTGCTGGAACGCGTCGGCTCGGGGGCCGACACCGCGGAGGCGGCCGCCGCCCTGGAGCGGCTGGGGGCCGCCGACCGGGTCCGGGAGCACTGCCGCGGGCTGGCCGCCCGCGGGGCCGCCCACCTGGACGGGGTGGAGCTGCCTGAACCGGTGCACACCCACCTCGCCGACCTGGCCCGCCGCATCGGGGAGGGCGTATGAGCGGCCGCACCCCGGCGGGCCGGGGCCGGGTCGTCATCGTAGGGGCCGGCCTGTCCGGGCTGGCCTGCGCCCTGCACCTCGCCGGGGCCGGACGGGAGGTCACGGTCCTGGAGCGCGACGAGCACCCGGGCGGCCGGGCCGGGCGCCTGGACATCGGGGACTACCGGTTCGACACCGGCCCCACCGTCCTGACCATGCCCGAACTCCTGGACGAGGCCCTGGCCGCGGTCGGCGAGACCGTCGCCGACCGCCTCGACCTGGTCCCGCTGCACCCCGCCTACCGGGCCGCCTTCGCCGACGGCTCCACCATCGACGTCCATACCGACGCCGAGGCCATGGCCGCAGAGGTCGCCCGCGCGGCGGGCGAGCGCGAGGCCGACGGCTACCTGCGGCTGCGCGACTGGCTGACCCGGCTGTACCGGGCGGAGATGGGCACGTTCATCGACGCCCAGTTCGACTCGCCGCTGGACCTGGCCGGACCGGACCTGGTGCGGCTGGCCGCGCTGGGCGGGTTCGGGCGGCTCTCCGCCGCCGTCGGACGCCGCGTGCGCGACGAGCGCCTGCGGCGGATCTTCTCGTTCCAGGCCCTGTACGCCGGGGTGGCGCCGCGCCGCGCCCTGGCCGCCTACGCGGTCATCTCCTACATGGACACCATCGCCGGCGTGTACTTCCCCCGCGGGGGGATGCGCGCGCTCGGCGACGCCCTGGCCGCCGCGGCGGCCAAGGCGGGCGTCGCGTTCCGGTACGGCGACGCCGTCACGTCCCTGGAGCGCGCCGGGGACCGGGTCACGGCCGCCGTCACCGCCTCGGGGGAGCGGTTCCCCTGCGACCAGGCCGTGGTCACCGCGGACCTGCCCGCGGCGTACCGGCTGCTCGGCGGCGCGCCGCGCCGCGCGGTGCCGCTCCGCCACTCCCCGTCCGCGGTGGTCCTGCACCTGGGTGTGGACCGGGGCTGGGACCACCTGGAGCACCACACGATCTCCTTCGGGAAGGCCTGGGACCGGACCTTCGACGAGGTCATCCGCCAGGGCCGCACGATGAGCGACCCCTCCCTGCTGGTCACCCGGCCCACGCACACCGACCCCTCGCTCGCCCCGGAGGGCCACCAGACCCTCTACGTGCTCGCACCCGCTCCCAACCTGGCCGCGGGGGACATCGACTGGGACGCCGAGGGGCCGCGCTACCGCGACCGCCTGGTGGCCACCCTGGAGGAGCGGGGGCTGACCGGCCTGGACGCGGCCGTCCGGGCCGAGCACCTGGTGACCCCGGCGGACTGGGCCCGCCAGGGGCTGGCACGGGGGACCCCGTTCTCGCTCGCCCACACCTTCTCGCAGACGGGGCCGTTCCGGCCCCGCAACACCGTGCCCGGCCTCGCCAACGTCGCCCTGGCCGGGTGCGGCACCACGCCCGGGGTCGGGCTGCCGACCGTGCTGATCTCGGGGAAGCTCGCCGCCGCCCGCGTGGTGGCGCGGACGGGGGGACGATGAGGACCGCCAACGCCGAACTCGACGCCGCGGGGATCACCCCGCCGCCGCTGCGCAGCGCCTACCTGCGCTGCCGGGAGCTGCACGCCCGCCACGGGCGCACCTACTTCACCGCCACCCGGGTCCTGCCGCCGGACCGCAGGCCGGGCGTGCACGCCCTCTACGGGTTCGCCCGCTGGGTCGACGACATCGTCGACGAGCCCGCGCCGGGGGCCGCCGCCGACCGGGCGGCCCGCCTGGACGCGGTCGACGCCGACCTGGTCCGGACCCTGGAGGGCGGCGAGCCCGGCGAGCCCGTCCTGAGCGCCCTCGCGCACACCGTGCGGCGGTACCGGCTGCCCGCCGGGCACTTCACCGCGTTCATGCGCTCCATGCGCATGGACCTGGAGGTCGCCGACTACCGCGACCTCGACCACCTGCGCGAGTACATGTACGGGTCGGCGGCCGTCATCGGCCTCCAGGTGCTGCCGGTGCTGGGCACCGTCGTCCCGCCGGGGGAGGCCGAGCGCCCGGCGGCGGCCCTGGGCGAGGCGTTCCAGCTCACCAACTTCCTGCGCGACACCGCGGAGGACCTCGCCCGGGGGCGGGTGTACCTGCCCGCCGACGTGCTGGACGCGCACGGGGTGGACCGGGAGCTGCTGGAGCACTGCGCCCGGACCCGCCGCCCCGACCCGCGCGCCCGCCGGGCCGTGGCGGCCCTGGTCGAGGTGAACCAGGGCTTCTACCGGGAGGCCGAGCCGGGGATCGCGATGCTCGACCCGGTGGCACGCCCGTGTGTCGCCACCGCCTTCCGGCTCTACCGCGCCATCCTGGACGAGATCTCCGCCGCGGGGTACGACGTGTGGAGCACCCGCCACCGGGTCTCCGACACCCGCAAGCTCGCCGCCGCGGTGCCCGCCCTCGCCCGCTCCCTGATCGCCCGGTCGATCCCGCGCCCCCGTCCGGTACCCGAAAGGTAGGCCCGGTGTGAACCTTCCCGACCCGACCCCCCGCCGCCTCCCCCTGCGGCGCATGCCCGCCACCACCTGGAGCGGCCAGGGCCCCACCTGGAGGGAGGGCTCGCCCGCGGTCATCGCCGCCGCGCTCAAGCGGGCCGTGGCCCGCCCCTCCGGCAACTGGTACGTGCTGGCCGCCTCCCGCGAGGTCCGCGCCGACCGGCCCTTCGGACGCGTCGTCGGGGGCGTCGAACTCGTCTCCTGGCGCACCCCCGACGGCACCGCGCACGCCGGCCCCGGCGCCTGCCCGCACCTGGGCGCCCCGCTGTGCCGGGGCGCGGTCGACGACGGCCGCCTGGTCTGCCGCTGGCACGGCCTGGCCCTGGGCGCGGAGGGCTTCCCGGGCTGGAGCCCCTACCCGGTCCACGACGACGGCGTACTGGTGTGGGTGCGCCTGGACGCGGTGGGCCGCGAGGAGCCGACGCAGGCCCCGGTGGTCCCCGAGCGCCCGCCGCTGGACCGGGCGATCACCGCTGTGGAGAGCCTGGCCGGCCGGTGCGAGCCCGAGGACGTGATCGCCAACCGGCTCGACCCCTGGCACGGGTCCTGGTTCCACCCGTACTCGTTCGTGGGGCTGCGCGTCACGGAGGTGCCGCGCGGCGCGGACCCCGACCCGGACCGCATGGTCGTGGAAGTGGGGTTCCGGGTGGCGGGCCGCTGGGGGGTGCCGGTCCGCGCGGAGTTCCACTGCCCGGAGCCGCGCACCGTCGTCATGCGCATCATCGAGGGCGAGGGCCTGGGCAGCGTGGTGGAGACGCACGCGACCCCGCTGGGCGTGGACGGGCGGGGCGTGCCGCGCACCGCGGTCGTCGAGGCGACGGTCGCCGCCTCCGACCGGCCCGGCTTCGCCCTGGCCCGCCGCCTGTCCGCGGCCGTCCGCCCGGCGGTGCGCGCAGCCGCGCGCCGCCTGTGGCGCGACGACCTCGCCTACGCCGAGCGCCGCTACCTCCTGCGCTCCACCGGCCGCTTCCCCGGCTGAGGCCGGCCGGCGCCGCGGGTGAGGCGGGCGAGGGCGCGGGCGGGGGCGAGCCGGCCGCGGCGGGGCACGGTCCACAGGGTGTGGCCGGGCAGGCCCCAGCGGGAGAGCAGCGCGTTGGCCGCCAGCAGGCCGCTGGTGGCGGCGCGCTCCATGAGCGCGACCGGCAGGCCGGTGCGGACGTGGTCGCCCGCCACCACCAGGAACGGGTCCGGGGTGGCCGTCCCCGGACGGGCGCGGTAGGAGCCCGGCGCGAACAGCGGGCAGTCCTCGCGCAGCTCGTGCCGGGCGTCCACCACCCCGGCCGCCCCCAGCTCCGGGTACACCGACACCGCCTGCTCCCACAGGGCCCCGCGCTCCCGCTCGGGGTCGCAGCCCCCGGGCAGGGCGTAGGCGTGCAGCTCCACCACCGATCCGCCGGTGCGCCTGGCCCACTCCCGCTCCGCGTCCCGGTACCGCTCCAGGACGCTGATGTTGTCCAGGGTCGGGTACCCGGCGGTGCCCAGGAACGCGGGACGGTGCGGGCGCACCGGGCGGTCCAGCCAGTAGCGCGAGACCAGGAACGGCGGCGCCGACTCCAGCCGCGCCAGCCCCGAGCGCCAGGCGGCGTCCCCCAGGTCCGGCGAGGCGGCGGCCAGGGAACGCGTCCCCGGGACGTCGGCGGCCAGCACCACGGCGTCGAAGGACCCGTGCCCGGGCAGGGAGAAGCGCCGGTCCGCCCCCGGCCCGACCCGCTCCACCGGAGCCGAGGTGCGCACCTTCGCGCCCAGCCCGCCCAGGTACCGGGCCAGCGGCTCCCACAGCGCCTCGGGGAACGGCGCCCGCGGCACGTCGAACACCAGCCCCTCGGACGACCCCAGGAAGTACAGGTGGAACATCACCGCCAGCTCCGCCGCGGACAGGCGTTCGGGCGCGGCGAAGAAGCTGCGCGTGAACACCTCGAACGCCAGGTGCCGGGCGGTCGGCGGGAACCGCACCGCCTCCAGCAGGTCCCGCGCGCTCACGTGGTCGAGCCGCTCGTACACCCCGGGCACGTCCACGTCCAGCAGGTGCAGCGCCGCCGGAAGGTTCACCCGCGCCAGGTCGCGCAGGGGGAAGCTGGGGCTGGTGGCGGCCAGTACGGCCGCGTTCCACGGCGGGGTCGCGGGCAGGCCGGAGAACCGGTCGCGCGGGCCGTCCCGGTGCACCAGCGGGTAGTCGGCGAGCGGTACCAGGGAGTCCAGTCCCGGGTCGGCGCGGCGCAGCAGCCCCCGCAGGTTGTAGTACTGGCGGAAGAAGGCGTGGAAGCCGCGGTCCATCGCCGCGCGCGACCCGTCGGCCAGTTCCGTCTCCCAGCCGCGCAGCCGTCCGCCGAGCGACTCCTCGCGTTCGAGCACGGTCACGTCCACGCCGCGCTCGGCCAGCCCGCATGCCGCCGCCAGTCCGGCGATCCCGCCGCCCACCACGGCCGCCCGCGGGGTGAGGGCGGGCCGCGGGCCCGAGGGAGGCGCGGGCCGCACCTCCTCGGCGCGCCGGTCCCGCACGTCCGCCGGGCGGCTCACCGCCGCGGCTCCGGGCGCATGCCCGCGAAGGTGTGCGTGATCCCGTACTGCCAGCCCGGCATCGGCGCCGACGCCACCGACACCAGGCCCGCGCCGCGCATCCGCTCCAGCAGCGCCCGGCGGCCGTCGAACTCCAGGACGCTGCGCCACAGGTACCGGAACAGCTCCGCGTCACCCGACAGCATCCGCCCCGCGGGGATGATCACCCCCCGGCACACGGCCGTCCACACGGCCCGCGCCGCCGTCGAGTCGGCGACCGAGTACTCGTGCAGCACCATCCGCCCGCCCGGCCGCAGCAGGTCGCGCATGACGTCCAGCGCCAGGCCGGGGTCGGGGCAGTTGCGGATCAGGTAGGCCCCGAACACCGCGTCCGCCGGGCCGCCCAGGTGCTCGGCCGCCCACTCCGGCGTCAGCTCCTCCACCCGGGCGCGGTGGAACGACACCGTGTCCGGCCAGGGCTTGGCGCGGGCCTCGTCCAGCATCCCCTCCGAGGCGTCCACCCCGACGATCCGCGCCGAGGGGAGCGTGTGCAGCAGCGCCGCCGTGGACGCCCCGGTCCCGCAGCCCAGGTCCAGGACGAGCGGCTCCGGCGCCAGTGCCCCCGGATCGAGCCTGCGGGCGGAGATCCGCAGGTGGGCGTGGTAGCCGGGGCTGCCCGCCACCAGCCGGTCGTACACGGCCGACGCGTGGTCGAACCCCCCGGTCACCGCTCCGTCGCGTTTGGCCGTCGTGGTGTCCACGTATCATCCTCCGGGTGCGAACTCTCGCGGTCGAGCGGCCTCCCCAGGCAGAGTGGGCACCATGAACGACCATGACGTGGTGATCGTCGGCGGGGGAGCCGCAGGGCTCACCCTGGCCCACCGCCTGGCGGGCGTCAACCATCCGGGGGGCGCCCCGGTGCGTGTCGCCCTGCTGGAGCCCCCGCTCGGGCCGCACACCCCGCCCCCGCGGACCTGGTGCTTCTGGGAGCCCGACGGTGGCGACTGGGACGACCTGCTGGCCGCCCGCTGGCGGCGGCTGACCGTGGTGGGGCCCGACGGCGCCTCCCGCACCGCGCCCGCCGACCCCTTCGTGTACAAGATGCTGCGCTCGACCGACCTGGAGTCCCGGGTGCGTTCCGGGTTCGGCGGCCGGGTCGAGCCGGTCCCGCTGCTGGTGGAGGGGGTCCGCGACGGCGCCGACGGCGCCGTGGTCGAGGGGGTGATGCCCGACGGCTCCCCGGCCCGGCTGACCGCCTCCTGGGTGTTCGACTCCCGGCCGCCCCGGCCCCTGCCGCCGGGCCGCACCCTGCTGTTCCAGCACTTCCGCGGCTGGTTCGTGCGCACTCCCGGGGACGCCTTCGACCCGGGGGCGGCGGTGCTGATGGACTTCCGCCCGCCGCAGCCGGAGAACGCGGTGGCCTTCGCGTACGTGCTGCCCCTGTCGGCGCGGGAGGCGCTGGTGGAGTACACCGAGTTCGGGCCCGCGCCGCTCGCCACCGCCGAGTACGACCGCCTGCTGGCCGCGCACTGCGCCCGCCTGGGACTGGCGGGGTTCGAGGTCACCGCCGCCGAGCAGGGCGTCATCCCCATGACCGACGCCCCGCTGCGCCCCCGCGCCGGGCGGCGGGTCTTCCGGATCGGCACGGCGGGCGGGGCGACCCGCCCCTCCACCGGCTACACGTTCAGCGGGGTGCTGCGCCAGACCGCGGCCGTGGCCCGGGCCCTGGAGCACGGGCGGGTCCCGGTGCCGCCGGTCCCGCACCGCCGCCGCCACCTGGCCATGGACGCGGTTCTCCTGCGGGCCCTGGCCACGGGGCGGGTGCGGGGCGCGGAGTTCTTCACCCGGTTGCTCGCCCCCGACCGGCTCGGCGACGTGCTGGCCTTCCTCGACGGGGGCACCCGCCTGCCCCGCGAACTCGCACTGGGGCTGCGCACCCCGGTCGGGCCGATGTCCCTGACCGCCCTCGACCACCTCTGGTACTCGGCCCGCACCGCGCTCACCCGGGATCGAGGGCCCGCACGGCCTCCGACAGCGAGCCCAGGTGCCCGCCGGCGGCCCGCACGGTGAGCGAGCGCCACCCCGCCCCGGCCGTGTACACCCGGACCGCCTGCGGCGACCGGGCCGCCGCGACCGCCGCGGCGCGCAGCGCGGACAGGTCCCCGGCACCGCCCACCTGGGACCAGAGCACCACGGCCCGGGGCGCGGTGCGCCGCACCGCGCGCTCGGTGGCGGCCACCGGGGTGCACGCCCCCAGCACCAGGTGGGGCAGGGCGCGCTCGCGCAGCGCGGCGGCCAGCGCCTCCACCGGCAGGCTGTGCATCTCCGCGGGCCCGCAGGCCAGGACCACCGGCCGGACGCGGTGCGGGGGCGCGGGGCCGGCGGCGACCCGGCGCAGCGCGGAGGACACGCACCACGACAGCAGGTGTTCCACCTCCACGTAGCGGCGGGTCTCCTCCCACTTGCGGCCCATCCCGTACAGCAGGGGCATCGCCAGCCCCTCCCAGGCGGCCACCACCCCGTCGGCGCGCAGTGCGCGCCCCACCAGCTCCTCCACCAGGTCGGCGTCCAGGCGCATCGCGGCCCGGGCCACCCCCTGGATGCCGGGCGCGCCGCCCACCGCCAGCGTGTCCCCGCCGGGGCGCGGCGCGGGCGCGCGCGGGGCGTCCGCGCCGCGGTCGGGCCCGGCGAGCACCCGCTCGGCCGCGACCGCCGGGGCGAGCCCCTCGCCCACCAGGCGGCACAGCTCGCGCAGCCGGGCCACGTCGCCCGGCGCGTACCGGCGGTGGCCCCCCGGACTGCGCCCGCGGGGCCCGATCCCGTACCGGTGGTCCCAGCTGCGCAGGGTCGAGGGGGCGATCCCCAGCAGCCGCGCGGTCGCCCCCGGTGTCAGTGCGTCGGCCATGCCCGCCCCAAGCGTTGCGAAAGCGCCGCGAGTTGCCGCGCTTCTCACTCACCACCGACTCTAGCTGGGAGAACTCCGAAGGGAGCGACATCATGGACCTCGACACCACACGTTCGGCGGATCCGCGCCTGGGCGTCGTCCACCGCGTTGGGACCGGACTGCTGGGACTGGTGCTGGCGGGCTTTGGCGCCACGAGCCTTTTCGTGCGGCTGCCGCTGTTCGACACCCGGGGCGAGGTCGTCGCCGGGCTGACGACCAACGGCGCGCTGGGATTCCTCTCCGTGGCCATCGGCTCACTGCTGCTGTGCGCCACCGTCGTGGGCGGCACCTACTCGTCCACGGTGTCCACACTGGTCGGGGCGGGTTTCATCGCCAGCGGACTGGTCAATCTCTTTCTCATGGACACCGCGCACAACATCCTCGCGTTCTCGATGCCGAACGTGCTCTTCAGCCTCGTCGTCGGCATCGCCCTGCTGACCGTCGGCATGTACGGGCGCTTCACCGGCGGGCTGCCGGAGGACAACCCGTACCGCCGGCACCGGGAGCGGCGCCGCCGCCTGCGCGCCCCGGCGGGCGCGGCCCGGTGAGCGGGCGCCGGGCCCTGGTGACCGGGGCCACCGGGTACATCGGGGGGCGGCTGGTGCCGCAGCTGCTGGACGCCGGGTTCGAGGTCCGCTGCCTGGCCCGCGACCCCGGCAAGCTGCGGGACCACCCCTGGCGCGGCGACGTCGAGGCGGTCCGCGGCGACGTGGTCTCGGGGGAGGGGCTGGCCGGGGCGCTGGAGGGCGTCGACGTCGCCTACTACCTGGTGCACTCCATGTCCGGCGGCCGGGACTTCTCCGACACCGACGCCCGGGGCGCCCGGAACTTCGCCGACGCGGCGGCCGGGGCGGGGGCGGGCCGGGTGGTGTACCTGGGCGGGCTGGCCCCCGAGGGGGAGGACCTGTCGCCGCACATGGCCTCCCGCGCGGAGGTGGGCCGCATCCTCCTGGAGGGCCCGGTGCCGGCCGCGGTGCTGCGGGCCGCCGTGATCATCGGCTCGGGGTCGGCGTCCTTCGAGATGCTGCGGTACCTGACCGAGCGCCTGCCGGTGATGACCACGCCCCGGTGGGTGCGCAGCCGGGTGCAGCCGATCGCCGTGCGCGACGTGCTGCGGCTGCTGGTGGAGGCGGCCGACCTGCCGCCGGAGCAGGACCGCGCCTTCGACGTCGGAGGGCCCGACGTCCTCACCTACGCCGAGATGATCCAGCGGTTCGCGCGGGTGGCGGGCCTGCGCCCGCGCCTGATCCTGCCCGTCCCCGTCCTCTCGCCGGGGCTGTCGAGCCTGTGGGTGGGGCTGGTCACGCCGGTGCCGCCCGCCATCTCCCGTCCGCTGGTGGAGTCGCTGCGCCACGACGCCGTGTGCGGCGAGGACGACCTGTCCGGCCTGCTCGGCGACCACGCGCGGCTCGGGTTCGACCGCGCGGTGGAGCTGGCGGTCCGCCGCACCTCCCAGGCCCGGGTGGACACCCGGTGGACGTCGGCGTCCTGGGCAGGGGCGCCGTCCGACCCGCTGCCCTCGGACCCGGACTGGGCGGGCGGCAGCCTGTACACCGACGAGCGGGTGTGCGGGGTGGACGCCCCGCCCGGGGCGGTGTGGCGGGTGGTCGAGGGGATCGGCGGCGCCCGCGGCTGGTACTCCTGGCCGCTGGCCTGGGCCGCGCGCGGCTGGATCGACCTGGCGGTGGGCGGGGTGGGGCCGCGCCGGGGCCGCCGCGATCCCGGCCGCCTGCGGGTGGGCGACTCCCTGGACTTCTGGAGGGTGGAGGAGGTCGTACCGGGGGAGCTGCTGCGGCTGCGCGCGGAGATGCGGCTGCCCGGCCCGGCGTGGCTGGAGTTCAGGGTGGAGGACGGCGGGGGCCGCACCGTCCTGCGCCAGCGCGCCCTGTTCCGGCCGCGCGGGCTGACGGGCCACCTGTACTGGGCCGCGGTGACGCCGTTCCACGGGGTGGTGTTCGGGTCGATGTCGCGCAACATGGCGCGGGCCGCCGAACGGGAGGCGCGGGCGGGGCAGCCCGCCTGAGCCCGGGACCCCCGTCTCCCGGAGCGCCGGAAGGGTGTACAGTCGCGACCACAGAAAGCTCGAAAAACAAGAAGCTTGTTTTCCGTGCAATGAGGCGTGACAGGAGTACGACGGTGAACGACGAGAGGCGACCGGCCCGCCGGTCGCGGTGGTGGATCGGGGCGGCGCTGGTGGTCGTCCTGGCCTGGACCCTGGGGGCCGGGCCCCTGGGCGCCTTCCTGGGCAGGCTCGGCGAGGTGCAGACCAACGACCGCGCGGCGTTCCTGCCGGTGGGCGCCGAGTCCACCGAGGCGGCGCGCTTCGCCGAGGACTTCGAGCGCGGCGACGCCGTCCCCGCGATCGCCGTGTGGTCGGGGGAGACCGACCTCACCGGCGAGGACCTGGCCGCCGTCGCCGAGGCGGGGGAGGCGGTCGCCGCGCAGCCCTGGGTGGACGGGGACGTCGTCGGCCCGTTCCCCGGCACCGAGGACCCCTCCGTCGCCCAGCTCGTCGTGCCGATCGACTCCGGGTACAAGACCTCCGACGCGGTCGAGGAGCTCCGGGCCGTCCTGGACGACCACCCGGTCGGCTCCCTGGAGGTACAGGTCACCGGACCCGCCGGGTACGCCGCCGACCTCGCCGCCGCCTTCGCCGGGATCGACTCCACCCTGCTCCTGGTCGCGATCGCCGCGGTGCTGGTCATCCTCGTCGCCGTCTACCGATCACCACTGCTCCCGGTCCTGGTGGTCCTGGCGTCCCTGCTGGCCCTGGGCCTGTCCGGGGCGCTGGTCTACCTGGCCGCCGATACCGGTCTGGTCAGCCTCAACGGGCAGAGCCAGGGCATCCTGTTCATCCTCGTCGTGGGAGCCTGCACCGACTACGCGCTGCTGCTCGTCGCCCGCCACCGCGAGGAGCTGGCCCGGCACGGACACGTCCCCACCGCCGTGCTGGCCGCCGTGCGCGGGGTCACCGGCCCGGTCCTGGCCTCCGCCGGGACCGTCGTCCTGGGCCTGCTCTGCCTGCTCGCCGCCGATCTGGCGTCCACCCGCAGCCTCGGGCCGGTCGTGGCGATCGGCGTCGGCGCCGCCGTGCTCTCGGCGATGACCTTCCTTCCCGCCGCGCTCGCCCTGGCCGGACGCGCCGCGTTCTGGCCCACCGCCCCGCACCGGCCCACCGGGGACACCGGCGGGGACACCGACCGCGTCATGGACGCCCACCCGCTGTGGGGGCGCGTCGCCCGCGGGGTGGCCCGCCGCCCGCGCACGCTGTGGATCGCCGCCACCGCGCTGCTGGCCGCGGCGGCGGTGTTCGCCCCCGCCTTCAGCGCCCAGGGCACCGGCCAGGCCGAGGTGTTCCGCACCGAGGTGGAGGCGGTCACCGCGCAGGAGGTCCTGGACCGGGGCTTCGGCACCGACGCGGCCGCCGCCCCCGCCCTGGTGGTCGCCGACGCCGACCACCTCGACGCCGTCGTTGCCGCGGCCGAGGCCTCCCCGACCGTGGAGTCCGCCGCCCCCGCCACCGAGCCGGGCCCGCCCGGGGCCGACCTCCCGCCGCTGACCGAGGACGGCCGCGTCCTGGTCGAGGTGGTCCTCACCATGGGACCGGAGTCGCCCGACGCCGTGGACGCCGTCCGCGACCTGCGCGAGCGCCTGGCCGAGGACGCCCCGGAGGCCGGGGCCCTGGTCGGCGGCGTCACCGCCACCGACCTGGACACCCTGGAGACCGCCCAGCGCGACTTCGCCGTGGTGGTGCCGCTGGTCCTGGTGGTGGTCCTGCTGGTGCTGGTCGTGCTGCTGCGCTCGCTCGTGGCGCCGCTGCTGCTCATGGCCGCCAACGTGCTGTCGTTCGCCGCCGCCCTGGGCGTGGGGACCCTGGTCTTCGACCACGTGCTGGACCTGCCGGGCGCCGACCCGGTGGTGCCGCTGTTCGCGTTCGTCTTCCTGGTGGCGCTGGGCATCGACTACAGCATCTTCCTGATGTCGCGGGCCAGGGAGGAGACCCTGGCCCACGGGCACCGCGACGGCGTGCTGCGCGCACTGGCGGTCACCGGCGGGGTCATCACCTCCGCCGGGGTCGTGCTGGCGGCGACCTTCGCGGCGCTGGCCGTCATCCCCCTGCTGTTCCTGCTCCAGCTCGCCTTCCTGGTGGCGTTCGGCGTGCTGGTGGACGCGCTGCTGGTGCGCACCTTCCTGGTTCCCGCCCTGGCGCTGGACGTGGGCCCGCGCACCTGGTGGCCCGGCCGGGCCGGCGCGGTGCCGACCGGGCCGGGGGATCACAGGGGGTCGCCGGGCAGATCCCGGTAGGTGGCGGCCAGCTTGTTGGTGAGCGCCGCCGGCGGCAGCCGCGCGCCGTCGATCGCGGCCACCGGGCGCACCCCGGTGACCGCGTTGGTCACGAACGCCCCGGACATCCGGGCGGCTGCCGCCGCCGACAGCGGCCGGGTGGCGACCCGCACCCCCGCCTCCTCGGCCAGCCCGCCCACCAGCCGGGCGGTCACCCCGGACAGCGACGGTGCCTGCGGCCACACCAGGCCCTCGCCGTCCAGGAAGCAGATGTTCCAGGTGGGGCCCTCCGACACCCGGCCGTCCACCCCGCTGAACAGGGCGTCGTCGTACCCGTCCAGCTGGGCGGCCCGCCGCTGGCGGATCGGGCCGAACAGGCCGGTGCCCTTCACCTGGGGGCTGTCCCGGGTGTACAGGCGCACGCCCAGCCGCAGCGGGGGCGGCAGCCGGTCGAACGCGGGGGCGGGGCGGGTGGTGACGAGGATCTGCGGCAGGCTCCGCCCCGCGGGGCGGCCCAGGTCCAGCCCGGGGTCGAAAACGGTCACCCGGATCACGGAGGGGGAGGCGTGGGCCCGGGCGGCCCGGCGCGCCAGCTCGCGCACCCTGAGGATGTCGAGCTCGGTGCCGAACAGGGACCGGCAGTCCCGGCTCAGCCGTTCCATGTGCAGGTCGAGGCCGCGCACGCGCAGGTCCGTGACCAGCATCGTCGTGAAGTGGCCGTAGCCGTGGAGGGCGAGGGAGGCGAGCTCCCCGGTGGTGGCGGGGCGTCCGTTCAGTTCCATTGCGCGCCCATCATGGCATTTCGGGACCTGGGTCACCCGGCTTTTGCCGCGCCCGGCCGGAAACGGTGGCCGATGCCCGGTTCGCACCGGTCCGCACGGGCGGTCAGGCCGGGCCGGGGGCCTCCCGGGCGAGGAAGGCGGTGATCAGCTGCTCCTCGGAGGTGTCCAGGTAGGTCTCCAGCTCGGAGGCCGCGGCCGTGCGGTCGCCGGAGACGAGCAGCGTGTGGATGCGCCGGTTCCAGTCCAGGTAGGGGGCGTGGAACTCGCGGGGCGCGTCCATCACGTGGAAGACCAGCCGGGTCTCGGCCAGTATCCGGCTCATGAACTCGTCGATGCGGGCGCTGCCCGACAGTCCGGCCAGCGCCTGGTGGAAGTGCATGTTGGCCGTGCCCACGCCCCACCAGTCGCCCGTGTCGCGGGCCGCCCCGCCCTCCTCGACGGCCCGGCCCACCGCCTCCAGCGCCTCGGGGGCGGGGTCGGCGGCGCGCTGCACTGCGGGCAGCTCCAGGGAGCGCCGCGCGGCGAAGAGGTCGCGGACGTCCTCGGCGGTGGGAAGCGTGACGAACACGCCGCGGTGCATCTGGTGGACCACCAGCCGCTCGCGGACCAGCAGCCGGAACGCCTCGCGCAGGGTGTTGCGGGAGACGCCCAGCTCCTCGCACAGCCGCTCCTCGGAGAGACGGCCGCCGGGCGGGTGGTCGCCGTCGATGACGGCCTCGCGCAGCAGTTCGGCGACCCGCTCCGCCTGGCTGGGCAGCGGCGGCAGCAGCCGTCGGTTCGGCCTGCCGATGCGGTCGTCCGTGGCCGTCACTGGGGCTCCTCGCTGGCGAAGGGTCGATGCCCTTCCCATTGTCGCCGATAAGGGCGGGATCCGGACGGGGACCGTCGGGGGAATCCGCCCTTGGATGATCCGATGAATAGAGGGGTGGCCGTGAAGACACTGTTACATCGCTGACCAGCGATCTTTACCGCCACGTTCTTTACCTATCTTGTTGGATTGAAGTATTGTTCAACAATCCAACGAGGCGTGGAGTGGTCCGCGTCACGTCACATCTCCACTTCGCACCCCAGGAGAGACCCATGGGCGAGACGCCCCCCACCCCCGCCAAGGTGCGGCCCAGGCCCGGACGGGTCGCGCTGAGCAGCACGCTGCTCGGCGCGATGTTCCTCATGGCCACCAGCGCCATCGGGCCCGGCTTCATCACCCAGACCACTCAGTTCACGGCGCAGCTCGGCGCCACGTTCGCCTTCGCGATCCTCGTCTCGATCCTCGTGGACATCGCCGTCCAGCTGAACATCTGGCGGGTCGTCGGCGTCGCGAACATGCGGGCCCAGGACCTGGCCAACAAGGTCGTCCCCGGCGCCGGCTACCTGCTGGCCTTCCTCATCGTGTTCGGCGGCCTGGTCTTCAACGTCGGCAACCTCGCCGGGACCGGCCTGGGCCTGAACGCCCTGGCCGGGGTCGACCCCCGGATCGGCGCGGTCGTCTCCGCCGTCCTCGCGGTGGTCATCCTGGGCGCGAAGCGGCTCGGCGCCGCCCTGGACCGCATCCTGGTCGTCCTCGGCGTCGCGATGATCGGCCTCACCCTCTACGTCGCGGTCATCTCCCGGCCCCCGGTCGGCGAGGCCCTGCGCCAATCCGTCCTGCCCGAGCAGCTGGGCACGGACGTCTTCCTCGCCGCCGTCACCATCATCGGCGGCACCGTCGGCGGCTACATCACCTACGCCGGCGTCCACCGCCTCATCGAGGCCGGACAGGGCGGCCCCGAGAACATCGCCGCGATCTCCCGCACCTCCGTGCTGGGCATCATCGTCACCGGCGTCATGCGCGTGCTGCTCTTCCTCGCCATCCTCGGCGTGGTCTCCGGCGGCGTCGAGATCCTCGACTCCCCCAACCCGTCGGCCGAGGCCTTCTTCCAGGCCGCGGGCGAGGCGGGCATGCGCCTGTTCGGCGTGATCATGTGGGCGGCCGCCGTCAGCTCCGTGATCGGCGCCTCCTACACCTCGATCTCCTTCGTCTCCACCTTCCACCCGGTGCTGGAGAAGCGGCGCGGCCTCCTCGTCACCGCGTTCATCGGCGTCTCCCTGGTCATCCTGCTGGTCTCCGGCCAGGCCCCCAACACCCTGCTGGTCCTGGCCGGCGCCCTCAACGGCGTCATCCTGCCGATCGGCCTGGGCATCATGCTGTGGGTCGCGGCCCGCCGCTCCCGGGACCTGCTCGGCGGCTACAGGTACCCGGTGTGGCTGATCGTCATCGGCGTCCTGGCCTGGATGCTCACCGTCTACATGGCCTACAACGCCCTGGGCGGCATCGCCGCGCTCTGGCAGTAGCCGGGACCCGTCCCCGGCCCGGCGGCCCGCCGGGCCGGGGACGGGCACCCCGGAGGCGAAACGGGAAAACGAGAAGCTGGGAGAACGACGTTGCGCATCGACCTCAACTCCGACCTCGGTGAGGGATTCGGCCGCTGGGAACTCGGCGACGACGGGGCCCTGCTGTCCATCGTCACCAGCGCCAACGTCGCCTGCGGGTTCCACGCAGGCGACCCCTCGGTCCTGCGCCGCACCACCGCGGACGCCGCGGCCCGGGGCGTGGCCGTCGGCGCCCACGTCGGCTACCGGGACCTGGCCGGGTTCGGGCGCCGCTTCATCGACGTCCCGCCCGAGGACCTGACCGCCGACGTCCTGTACCAGATGGGCGCGCTGTCGGCCTTCACCCGCCTGGCCGGCGACCGCATCCGCTACGTCAAGCCGCACGGCGCCCTGTACAACACGATCGTCCACCACGAGGGCCAGGCCGCCGCCGTGGTCGAGGCCGTCCGCGCCTTCGACCCCGCCATGCCGGTGCTCGGCCTGCCCGGCTCGCGATTCCTGAGCCTGGCCGGGGAGGCCGGGCTGCCGGTGCACCGGGAGGCGTTCGCCGACCGCGCCTACACCCCCGAGGGCACCCTCGTCTCCCGCCACGAGGCCGGAGCCGTCCTGCACGACCCGGGGGAGATCGCCGAGCGCTGCCTGCGCATCGCCCGCGGCGAGCCCGTCACCGCGGTCGACGGCACCGAGATCCTCATCGAGGCCGACTCCCTGTGCGTGCACGGCGACAGCCCCGGAGCGGTCGCCATCGCCCGCGCCGTCGCCGACCGGCTGCGCGCCGAGGGCGTCACCCCGGCCCCGTTCGCCCCCTGACCCCACTGGGGCCCCGCCCCGGCCCGAAGGAGAAACCGTGCGCGTACTGACCTGCGCCGACAGCGGTGTGCTGGTGGAGGTCGCCGACCTGTCCGCGGTGATCGCCCTGGTCGCCGCCCTGGAGGCCGCACCCGTCGAAGGCGTCGCCGACGTGGTCCCGGCCGCCCGGACGGTGCTGCTGCGGCTCGCCCCCGGGACCGACCCCGCGGCGGTGGCCGCCGCGGTGCGCCGGGTCCCGCCCGCCCCCGCGGGGGAGCGGGCCGGCGGGGAGACCGTGGTCGTCCCCGTCGTCTACGACGGGGAGGACCTGGCCGACGTCGCCGCGCTGACGGGTCTCACCCCGCGCGGGGTGGTCGCGGCCCACACCGCCGCCACCTGGACCGTCGCCTTCTGCGGTTTCGCCCCCGGGTTCGGCTACATGGTCGGCGACGACCCCCGGCTGCACGTCCCCCGCCGCGCCGAGGCCCGTACCCGGGTCCCCGTCGGGGCCGTCGCCCTGGCCGGGGAGTTCTCCGGCGTCTACCCGCGCGCCTCCCCGGGCGGCTGGCAGCTGCTCGGCCGCACCGCGGAGAGGATCTGGGACCTGGACCGCGACCCGCCGGGCCTGCTCCGGCCGGGCGTGCGCGTCCGCTTCGAGGAGGTGTCGTGAGCGCCCTGGAGATCGTGGCGACCGGGCCGATGGCCACGGTCCAGGACGGCGGGCGGTTCGGCCACGCGGCCCTGGGCGTGGGCCGCTCCGGGGCCGCCGACGCCGACTCCTACGCCCTGGCCAACCGCATGCTCGCCAACCCGGCGGGGGCCGCCGTCCTGGAGGCCACGCTGGGCGGGCTCCGTGTGCGCGCCCGCGGCCCCGTCACCGTCGCCGTCACCGGGGCCCCCGTGCCGCTCACCGTCGACGGCCGCGGGGCCGCGGTGAACACCGTCCTGTGCCTGGCCGACGGCGCCGAGCTGGCCATGGGCGCGCCGACCCGCGGCCTGCGCACCTACCTCGCCGTGCGCGGCGGGGTGGACGTGCCGCCGGTTCTGGGCTCGCGCAGCACCGACGTGCTGGCCGGGCTCGGCCCCGACCTGCCCGTCCCCGGCGCCGTGCTGCCGGTCGGCCCGCCGCCCGTAGGCTTCCCCAACATCGACCTGGCGCCGGTACCGCCGATCGGCGGCCCGGAGACGGTGCTGCGCGTGGTCCCCGGGCCGCGCGAGGACTGGTTCACCGGTGCCGCGCTCAAGACCCTGCTCACCCTCCCCTACGAGGTCACCCCGCGCAGCGACCGGGTGGGTGCCCGGCTGTCCGGGCCGGTCCTGGAGCGGGCGCGCGAGGGCGAGCTGCCCAGTGAGGGCATGGTGCCCGGATCGCTCCAGGTGCCGCCCACCGGGGAGCCGGTGCTGTTCCTGGCGGACCACCCGGCGACCGGCGGGTACCCGGTGATCGCGGTGGTCCGCACCGCCGACCTGCCCCGGGCGGCCCAGGCCCGGCCCGGGACCGCCGTCCGCTTCACGCTCTAGGACTCCAGGAGGAGAGGACCGATGAACCCGGCAGAGCTGTCCCCGCACCGGGCCCGCGCGCTGTTCCGCGCGGGGCTGCGCACGCCCACCTCGGGCTACAGCCCCGGATACGCCCAGGCCAACCTCATCGCCCTGCCGCGCGAGGCGGCGTTCGACTTCCTGCTGTTCGCCCAGCGCAACCCCAAGCCCTGCCCGGTCCTGGACGTGACCGAGCCGGGGGAGGTCTCGGCGTCGGTGTTCGACGGCGACCTGCGCAGCGACCTGCCCGCCTACCGGGTCTACCGGCACGGGGAGCTGGTGGAGGAGCGCGCCGACGTCACCGACCTGTGGCGGGACGACCTGGTGGCGTTCCTCATCGGGTGCAGCTTCACCTTCGAGACGCCGCTGCTGGAGGCCGGGGTGCCGGTGCGCCACATCGAGGCGGGGACCAACGTGGCCATGTACCGGACGAACCGGGAGTGCCGCCCGGCGGGGAGGTTCCGCGGGCCGCTGGTGGTGTCCATGCGGCCGGTCCCGGCCGACCGGGTGGCCGACGCGGTGCGCATCACCTCGCGCTACCCGGCCGTGCACGGGGCTCCGGTGCACGTGGGCGACCCGGGCGCGCTGGGGATCGCCGACCTGGCCCGGCCCGACTACGGCGATCCCGTCGAGGTGCGGGAGGGGGAGGTCCCGGTGTTCTGGGCCTGCGGGGTGACCCCGCAGGCGGCGGTGGCGGCCTCGGCCCCGGAGTTCGCCATCGGGCACGCCCCGGGGCACATGGCCGTCACCGACGTGAAGGACTCGTTCTACCAGGTGCCGTGACGGCCGCCGTCAGGCCTCGTCCGCCGCGTCGGGGGACGAGAGCCGCCGGTCGGGGTCCTGGCCGCTGATCCGCCGCGGACCCCCCTCGCGCCCGGCCGCGCCGTGGCCCCCGTCGGCGTCCTGCGGCGCCCCGGGACCGTCGGGTTCCTGGGGCGCAGGCGCTCCCTGCGCCCCCTGGGGCGGCTGTGGCGCGGGGGCCGTCCCGGGCGGGTGTGCGCCGAGCGGGGGCGGAGGTCCGGGGTGTGCCTGTGGCGGCCAGGGTGCCTGGGATCCCTGCGGGTTCTGCGGCGGCTGGGACCGCTGCTCGTACCGGCCGCGCCGACGGGTGTAGCCGGACTGGCTGGCGTACGTCGTCTTGGCGGCCCGCGAGAGGTCGTCCTCCCGCGCCATCCGCGCCATGCCCCGCAGCTCCGCGGCCTGGGAGGCCGCCGGGGCGGGCGGCGGGGCGCCGTACGCGGCGCCCGGTACCCCCGGGGCGCCGGGCGCTCCCACGTCGCCCAGGTCCTCCAGGCCCTGCCCGGCCTCGTCCAGCAGGCGGGCGGCCTCGGCCCGGTCCCCCCGCCGCAGCGCCTCGCTCGCCCTCTTCTTGGCGGTCTGGGCCCGCTGGAGC
This sequence comes from Nocardiopsis flavescens, assembly GCF_900141985.1. Taxonomy (GTDB): domain Bacteria; phylum Actinomycetota; class Actinomycetes; order Streptosporangiales; family Streptosporangiaceae; genus Nocardiopsis; species Nocardiopsis flavescens. The sequence continues at coordinate 184,586 of NZ_FQZK01000005.1, forward strand.
GCCTCCTCCGTGCGTACCTCCGGGCGCGGCACCCGCCCCGAGGCCTCGTCCCCCGGCACCACGTTCACGCTCACCGGGAGGGCGGCGGTGTAGGTCGTCAGCGTCTCCGGGTCCACATACGTCGCCTCCAGCGTGGTCAGCGTGACCGTCCCCAGCGACGCCACGCCCGGCACCTCCAGCCGCAGGAGCAGCCTGCGCTCCTCGCCGGAGTGGAAGTCGCCCAGCTCCACCATCACCGACCCGTCCGGCAGCCGGTGCGAGGGCATCTCGCCCACCACGTCCACCGCGCGCACGTGCTCGCCCGCGGGGATCCGCAGTGACACCGCCTGCGCGCTCTTGGCCAGCAGGTACTCCGCCTCCTGCGCGATCAGCCCGTCCGCGGTGTCGGGGTCCTCGGCGAACAGGGCGCTGCCCGTACCGCCCTCGGACACCGCCCCCAGCAGCGCCTCGTCGTAGCCCAGCCCGTAGCCGAGCGTGGCCACCGAGACCCCGTGGCCGTAGGCGTCGGCGGCCACCTGCCGCAGCAGGTCGTGGTCGGTGACGCCGTGGTTGGCGTGCCCGTCGGAGACCAGCAGCAGGGTCGCCCCGCGCCCGCCGCCCGCCCGGCGCGCCTCCTGGATGCCGCGCAGCAGGCCGCTGGACAGGTCGGTCCCCCCGCCGGCCCGGAGCGCCCCGATGGTCCCGCGGATCGCGTCCTTGCCGGTCAGCGGCCCGCAGGGCACCACCACCCGGGCCTGGGTGTCGAACGTGACCAGCCCGAAGTCGTCGGAGGGGTCGAGCCGGTCGACCAACCCCTGGAGGGCCTTCACCGCCCCGTCCAGGCGGCCCCCGTGCATGGAGCCGCTGGTGTCCAGGACGATCTGGAGCGTGGCCCTGGGCCGGCCGGTGTCCTTCGCGCGCTCGGGCGCGGTGACGTCGAGCAGGACGGCCACGGCGTCCTCGGTGTCCAACGGGACGACGTCGAAGTCGAGCAGGGCGGAAAGGTGCATGTGCGGCTCCCGGAGGTGGTCTCACCCCAGGCTAGGCACCGGCACCGACATCCGCCCCCGCCGCCCGTGGCCGGAACCGGCCCACCGGGACCCGGGACCGCGGGGTTCGCGCTCAGCGGGCTCGCAGTCCCATGCGGCGCAGTTCCAGGGCGGCCAGCCGCTCCAGGGCGGCGGTGTCCCCGGACCGCCAGGCCCCCGCCGGGTCGGGGTGGACCGCGGCCAGCCGCGCCGGGGCCACGCCGGTCAGGGCGCGCAGCGCCAGCAGCCGGGAACGGGCCTGCGGGGACAGCTTCCCCGTGCGGCGCACGGAGGTGGCCCGGGCGATCCACCGGGCGCGGGCGGGCAGCCAGGTGGCGGCGACCAGCAGGATCGGCACCGCCGCCACCAGCAGGGGCAGGGTGGTGGCGAGTGAGGCCACGGTCTCCCGGAAGGAGTCCCCGGCCGCGGTCAGGGACGCCCCGGTCTCGCTCATCTCGGTGAAGGGGACGGCCAGGGTCTCCCCGGCCAGGGGCACCTTGGCGGCCTGCTCGGCTGCGCTGTCCATGTGCTCGCTGAACCCCTGTCCCGTGCTCGCCATGAGTTCTCCGGGCCGGTCGAGCCGGCCGATCATGGCACGCAGGTCCAGGGCCGCGTTGACCCACAGGTAGACCCACAGGACGGCCAGGGCGTCCGAGGCGAGCTGGAACAGGGCGCGGACCGGGCGGTCGGCGTACAACTTCACGGGGTCTCCCGGGGGGTGAGGGGGAGCCGGACGTCGTGTCCGGACGGTCAACCGTTACCCGCTCCGGCCCGCCTCCACTCCGCCGGTTCCCGTGTCGCAAGGGGATCTTGTGCCGCCCGTGACGGAAGCCGTCCCGGCAGGACGTCCGCGCGGGGGCGGGCCCCTCGCCGCGGGCGTACGGCTGATGTACGATGACGTCGCTTTGTCAGGTAAAGAATAAATAAATGCATTTTCGCGCTGCAGGGGAAAGTCCGGTGGGAATCCGGCGCTGACCTGCAACCGTGTGCGGTGGCCCCCACCACCGCGAGTCGGATCGCCCGAGGCGCGAGGAGACACGGTCACCCACTTGTCATGGTCTACTCGTGGGGCCTTCCCCGGGTGGCGGTCGCGTGCCCGGGGCCGGGCCCCTCGCAGGAGGCCCCGCCCCGAAGGACTCCCACGTGCCCCCCCGACGCACCCCCCTCCTCGCCCTGCTGGGCACGGCGGCCCTGGGCGCGGCGCTCCTGTCACCGGCCTCCGCCGGGGCCCAGGACGCCGCCCACGCGGACGCCGCCGTCTCCTCCGCCCGCTGGCTCGCCGGAGAGCTCCAGGAGGACGGCTCCCTGCCCGGCCCCTTCGGAACCGCCCCCGACTGGGGCCTGACCATCGACGCCCTCGTCGCTCTCCAGGCGACCGGGGCCGACCCCGCCGCCGCGGACCGGGTCGAGGCCGCGGTCGCCGCCAACGTCGCGAACTACAACAGCTACGCGGGCTGGGGCGGCGACCCGGACGCGCGCATCGGCGGCGCGACCGCCAAGATCCTCTACGCCTCCGTGGTCAGCGGCGCCGACCCCGCCGACTTCGGAGGGTTCGACATGCGGCAGGAGACCCTCGACCTCGTCCAGGGGCCCGAGGGCGGCTCCGACGAGGGACGGATCAGCGACCGCATCCCCGGCGGCGACACCGACAACAGCAACACCTTCGGCCAGTCCCTGGGCGTCATCGGTCTGGCCCGCAGCGGCGGGGTCCCCCAGGAGGCCGTCGACTTCCTCATCCGTCAGCAGTGCTCCGCGGGCGGCTTCCGCCTCTTCCCGGACCAGTTCGGCACCCCGGCCCCCACCTGCGACGAGGCCACGACCGTCGTCCTCGACCCCGACTCCACCGGTATGGCCGTCCAGGCCCTGCTGGCCGCCGCCGACACCGGTTCCGAGGACGCCGCCGAGGCCGCGGCGCTCGGGGCCGACTGGCTGGAGGAGATCCAGCGCGCCGACGGCTCCTTCGGCGGCTCGGGCCCCACCGCCGCCTCCAACACCAACAGCACCGGCCTCGCCGGCCAGGCCCTGTCCGCGGCCGGGCGCGAGGGCGCCGCGGACGCCGCCGCCGACTGGATCGACGCGCACCGGCTCACCTCCTCCTCGGGGGCGGCCGCCGCCGAGGCCGGCGCCATCGCCTACAACGCCGAGTCCCGCGACGGGGCAGTGGCCGAGGGCATCCCCGGCATGCAGCGCGACCAGTGGCGCCGCGCCTCCGCCCAGGCCCTGCTGGGCCTGGCCCGGGTGCCCCTGGGAGAGATCGGCCTGGTTCCGGTCGACCCTCCCGGCCCCACCGCGTCTCCCAGCGAAGTGCCCACCACGGGGCCGACGACCGGACCGACCGCGGGCCCCACGGCCGGACCCACCGCCGGTCCCACGACCGGACCGACGACGGGCCCCACCGGCGGACCGACCACGGATCCGACCGCGGGGCCCACCGGCGGGCCCACCGCCTCGCCGACCGGCCGGCCGAGCGCCCCCGTGCCGGAGTCGGCCGGCGCCGGAAAGCCCTCCCTCGCCGTCACCGGTGCCGGGCTCGCCTCGCTCGTGGCCGTTGCACTCGTGCTCACCGTCGCGGGCGCCTCCCTGTTCCTCGCGACCCGCCGCTCCGCCGAGAGGAAGACACCGTGACCCTGCGCATCCCCCGACCCGTTTCCCGCCTGCGCCGCGTCCTGCACACGGCCGCCGCGGCCCTGCTGCTGGCCGGGGTCACCGGCGGGGCCGTGGTCGCCGAACCCGGACCCGTCCTGGCGGTCGACCACGGCCGGGGCCTGCCGGGCCACTGCCCCGACGGCAACGGCGTCACCGTCGTCGTCGACTTCCAGGAGCTGGGCGGGGACACGATCGTCCGCTGCGCGGTCGGCGACCAGGAGACCGGCCACTCCGCCCTCAAGAACGCCGGGATCGAGATCACCGGCACCAACCGGTGGGGCGAGGCGTTCATCTGCCGGATCGAGGGAAGGCCCGGCCCGGAGAGCGAACCCTGCATCGACACCCCGCCGGCCTCGGCGTACTGGTCCTACTGGCACGCGCCCAACGGCGGGGCCTGGACCTACAGCCAGTGGGGAGCCATGAACCGCAAGCCGCCGTTGGGCAGCTTCGAGGGATGGTCGTTCTCGTTGAACCGCACCGAGGACACCAACCCGCCGCCCCGTACCGACCCCCTGCGGCCGGAGAACGGCGGCGGCGACGGCGGCTCCGGGGCCTCCGGGGGCTCGGGCGGCACCGGGGGATCCGCGGGAGGGGAGGGCGGGGGCGCCCCGGGCGGTTCCACCGGTGGTTCCGACCGCGGCGGTTCGGAACAGGCGGGTTCCGGCCCCGGTACCGACACGGACTCCGGTACCGGTGCGCAGGACGGGGCCCGCCCGCCGCAGGCCCGGAGCGACGGGGACGACCCGGCCGTGACGGCCGCCGGCCCGGACAGCGGCCCCGGCGTCGAGCCCTCCCGGTTCGACGAGCCCGTCCCCGGCCCCGACGACCTGCCCAGCGAGGTGTCCGGCTGGGACGGAGGTGAGGACGGCGCCGCACTCGTCTCCAGCACCGCGGACGTCGACGGTCTCCCCTGGGGGACCCTCCTGGGCGGCGGGGCCGCCGCGCTCCTGGCCACCGTCGGGCTCGCGACCGCCTGGCAGCGCCGCCGCGAACGCGGGGCGCACGCCGAGTGAGGAACCCCGCCACCGCCCGCACGCTGCCGCGTGCCCTCCACCCGGGCGCGTGGTGGCTGTGGGCCCTGGGCCTGGCCGCCGCGGTCTCCCAGAGCAGCAACCCGCTGATCGCGGTCCTGGCGGTGTGCGCCGCCGGGACCGTGGTCGCCCGGCGGCGCACCGACGCGCCCTGGGCGCTGGCCTTCCGGCTGTACCTGCTGGTGGGCGTGCTCATCATCGTGTCCCGCGTGGTGTTCCGGGTGATCTTCGGCGGAGGACAGGGCGACATCGTCCTGTTCACCCTGCCGCGTATCCCGCTGCCCGAGACGGCCGGGGGCATCCGCCTGCTCGGCCCGGTCGCGCTCGAACAACTCCTGGGCGGCCTCTACGACGGACTGCGCCTCGCCGCGGTGGTGGCCTGCGTGGGTGCGGCCAACGCGCTCGCCGACCCCAAGCGCCTGCTCAAGTCCGTCCCGGGGGCGCTGTACGAGGTCGGGACCTCCGTGGTCGTCGCGATGACCGTCGCCCCCCAACTGGTGGAGAGCGTGCGCCGGGTGCGCCGGGCCCGGCGGCTGCGGGCCGGACGGCGCAGGGGCGTGCGGGCACTGCGGGGCATCGTCATCCCCGTCCTGGAGGACGCCCTGGACCGCTCGCTGGCCCTGGCCGCCGCGATGGCCTCCCACGGGTACGGCCGGGTGGGCGCCGTGGCCCCCCGGACCCGCCTGTTCACCGGCCTGCTGGTCATCGGCGGACTCATCGGCGTGTGCGTGGGCCTGTACGGGCTCATGGACTCCTCGACCTCCCCGCACATGGGCACCTGGGGTATCGCCGTCGGCCTGGCCCTGGCCACCGCCGGGTTCGTGCTGGGCGGCCGCCGGGTGCGCCGCACCCGCTACCGGCCCGCCGCGTGGCGGGGCGCGGAGTTCCTGACCGCGGGCGCTGGAGCGGCGGCCGTCGTGTTCATGCAGCTGGCCTCCCGCTACGAGGCCGCCGCCCTGTACCCCTCACTCAACCCGCTCGCCTGGCCCGAACTCACCCTCCTGCCGTTCCTCGCCCTGGTCGCGGCCGCGTCACCCGCGTGGCTGACGCCCCCGCCCCTCTCCGTTCTCGACCCGGACCGGGCGCTGCGCCCCCTGGTCGGGGAGCCTGAGCGGGTGCGGCCCGTGCGCCCGGTACGGCGAACTGCGGAACCGAACCCGGAGGACACCTGATGATCCGTTTCGCCGGGGTGACCTTCCACTATCCGGACGCCCCCGCACCCGCCCTGCGCGACATCGACCTCTCCGTGGAGGAGGGCGAGCTGTGCCTGGTCACCGGGCGCACCGGCGTGGGCAAGTCGACGCTGCTCAACGCTGTGAACGGGCTGGTGCCCCGGTTCACCGGCGGGCACCTGCGCGGCCGGGTATCGGTGGCGGGACAGAGCACCGCCGACCGGCCGCCACAGGAGTTCGCGCACCTGGTGGGGGTGGTCGGCCAGGACCCGCTGGCCGGGTTCGTCACCGACACCGTCGAGGAGGAGCTCGCCTACGGCATGGAGCAGCTCGGCGTGCCCGCCGACGTCATGCGCAAGCGGGTGGAGGAGACCCTGGACCTGCTCGGCATCGCCGAACTGCGGCACCGTCCCCTGCGCACCCTCTCCGGAGGGCAGCAGCAGCGGGTGGCGATCGGCGCCGTCCTGACCCCGCACCCGCGCGTCCTCGTTCTGGACGAGCCGACCTCCGCCCTGGACCCCGCCGCCGCCGAGGAGGTGCTCGCCGCCGTCACCCGCCTGGTGCACGACCTGGGGACCACCGTCCTGGTCGCCGAGCACCGCATGGAGCGGGTGCTCCAGTACGCCGACCGCCTCGTCCACCTGCCCGGGGACGGACGGGTGCTGCACGGCGAGCCGGCCGCCCTCGTGGCCGATTCCGACGTGGCCCCGCCCGTGGTCCGCCTGGGCCGCGCGGCGGGCTGGGACCCCCTGCCGCTGTCGGTGCGCGACGCACGCCGCCGCGCCGCGCCCCTGCGCCGACGCCTGGCCGGCCGGGTCCCCGGCACCCCGCCCGCCCGGGACACCGCCGCCCCGGCCCTGCGCGCCCGGGACGTCGTCGTGGCCTACGGGCGCACCGTCGCCGTCCGCGAGGTGGACCTGGACCTGCTCCCCGGCGAGGTCGTCGCCCTCATGGGCCGCAACGGCTCGGGCAAGTCATCGCTGCTGTGGGCGGTGCAGGGTTCGGGGCCGCGCCGCTCGGGGACCGTGGACGCCGACGGGGCCGACCCCCGCGATATGGACGCCGCCGGCGCCCGTGAACGCGTCGGCCTGGTCCCGCAGACCGCGAGCGACCTGCTCTACCTGGACACCGTCGCCGCCGAGTGCGCCCAGAGCGACGCCGAGTCGGGGGCCGCCCCCGGGACCTGTCGCGCCCTGCTCGACCGCATCGCGCCCGGTGTCCCCGGCGGACGGCACCCCCGGGACCTGTCCGAGGGCCAGCGCCTGTCCCTGGTGCTGGCCGTGCAGCTCACCGCCGCACCCGGGGTGGTCCTGCTGGACGAGCCCACACGCGGGCTGGACTACCACGCCAAGGAGCGGTTCTCCCGGGTGGTCCGGGAACTGGCGGGCGAGGGCCGCGCCGTCGTCGTGGCCACGCACGACGTGGAGTTCGTCGCCCGCGCCGCGGACCGGGTCGTCGTCATGGCCCAGGGGGAGGTGGTAGCCGACGGCCCCACCGCCGAGGTCGTCGTCGCCTCCCCGACCTTCGCCCCCCAGGTCGCCAAGGTGCTCGCCCCGGATCCGTGGCTCACCGTCGAGCAGGTCGAGTCGGCCCTGGCACCCGAGGAGCAGCGCACATGAGCACCACCGTCGTTTCCTCCGGCGCGGACCGGGTGCCGGCGGTACGGGTCGGCGCCCGCAGCGCCGTGGTGCTGGCCCTGGCCGGTGCCGCCGGGCTGGCCATGTTCTTCTGGCCGCTGTTCGCCGCTCCCGAGCCCGAGGCGATGGCGCACAGCGCCGACGCGCCGCTCATCTTCATCGTGGCCATGCCGATCCTGCTGGCGGTCGCGGTCGCCGAGATGACCTCCGGGGGCATGGACACCAAGGCCCTGGCGCTGCTCGGGGTGCTGGCCGCGCTCAACGCCGGGCTGCGCCCGCTGGGTGCGGGCCTGATGGGCATCGAGACCGTGTTCTTCCTGCTGGTGCTCGCCGGGCGGGTGTTCGGCCCCGGGTTCGGTTTCCTGCTCGGCGCCGTCTCCCTGTTCGCGTCGGCGTTGCTCACCGCCGGGGTGGGGCCCTGGCTGCCGTTCCAGATGATCTCCTCGGCCTGGATCGGGATGGGCGCCGGACTGCTTCCCCGGCGGGTGACCGGTCGCGCCGAGATCTGGATGCTGGTCGGTTACGGGATCGTGGCCGCTTACGGGTTCGGGTTCATCATGAACATGTGGTTCTGGCCCTTCACCGCGGGCATCGACACGCAGCTGTCCTTCGTCGCGGGCGCCCCGGTGGTGGAGAACCTCCAGCGGTTCGCGGTGTTCACCCTGTACACGTCCACCTGGAACTGGGACACCGGCAGGGCGCTCACCAACACCGCCGCGATCCTGCTGGCGGGCCCGGCGGTACTGGCCGCACTGCGCCGCGCCGCCCGCCGGGCCGCTTTCGAGGCCCCGGTCGCCTTCACGGAGCGCCGACCGGGCTGAGGGCTCGGATCCGGAACCCGCGGTGTTCGTGTTCGGCCGGGCCCGGGCCGCCGGGGGATCCGGTCGAGGAACCCGCGGACCGTCCCGCCCCGCTCCCGCGGAGCCCCGGCGGCGACCAGGCGGCCGGAGGCGACCTCCACGGTTCGCGCCGGTGATGCCCGGGGCCGGCGCGCGGGACGGCGCCGGGGAGGCCGGCCGGTCCAGGGCCGCCGCCACGACCGGCGTCGGCACTGCGGCACCGCGACGCCGGGCGGGCGCCCCCGCGGAAAGAGCGCCGCCCCGCGCCGACCCTGTCGGGCCGTCGCGGGGCGGGCGGGGAGCCGGTGCGGCACCAGGGTTGCAGGAGGAGTGCGCACCGGGCGCGGTCCGTGTGCGCCGGGAGTAGGCCGGACCGCGCTGGGTCGTTATCAGGTGCGGGTGTCCACGCGGGCGCGGTCCCCGTCCGGCTCCGCGTCCCCGTCGGCCGCGGGCGCCCCGTCGGCGGCCGGCGCCGCGGAGGCGGTCTCCTCCCGGCCCTCGGGGGCCCCGTCGGCGCCCTCGCCCCGGTCGGCCCCGTCGTTGTAGCTCATGAGGGCGTCCATGTCGATGGAGTTGGGCCGGTCCAGGACCTCGCGCAGCCGCTCGCGGTCCAGGGTCCCGGTCCAGCGGCCCATGACCAGGGTGCCGACCGCGTTGCCGGTCAGGTTGGTCAGGGCGCGGGCCTCGGACATGAACCGGTCGATGCCGACGATGAGCGCGATCCCGGCCAGTGGGATGACGTCGCCGAACGCCGCCAGCGAGGCGGCCAGGGTGACCAGGCCGGCGCCGCTGACGCCCGCCGCGCCGTTGCTGGAGATCACCATGAACAGCAGCAGGCCGATCTGGGTCCAGATCGAGACGTCCGAGCCGGTGGCCTGTGCGATGAAGATGGCGCCCATCGCCATGTAGATCGCGGTGCCGTCCAGGTTGAAGGAGTAGCCGGTGGGGATGGTCAGGCCCACCGTCGACTTCTTCACGCCCGAGGCCTCCATCTTGACCATCATGCGCGGCAGGACGGACTCGCTGGAGGAGGTGCCCAGGACGATCAGCAGCTCGTCGCGGATCAGGCGGATCACCTTGAACAGGCTGAAGCCGGCCATGCGGGAGATGATCCCCAGGACCACCACGATGAACAGGACACAGGTGATGTAGAAGCTGAGCATGAAGAAGGCGAGGCTGCCCAGCACCTTGCTGCCGTGCTCGCCGATGGTGAAGGCCATGCCGCCGAAGGCGCCGATGGGCGCGGTGTACATGACGATCTTGATGACGCCGAACATGATGTGCGACATCGTGTCCAGCGCGCGGACGGCGGGCTCGCCGCGCTTGCCGAGCATGGTGAGCGCGCAGGCCACCAGGATCGCCAGGAGCAGGACCTGGAGCAGCTGGCCGTCGACGAAGGCGGACATGAAGGAGTCCGGCACGATCGCGCGGAGGAAGCCCGAGATGCCCCCCTCGGTCTCCTCGACCGCGGCGATGGTGTCGGCGGCGTCGGCCTCGTCGAACGACATGTTCAGGCCGACACCGGGCTGCATGATGTTGACGGTCACCAGGCCCAGGGCCAGGGCGATCACCGTCGTGACGGTGAAGTACACCATCGTGCGCATCGCCAGCCCGCCGGCCTTGGCGAGGTTGCCCATCCCGGCGATGCCGACGGCGACCGTACAGAAGATCGTCGGCGCGATGACGACCTTCACGAGGGCGATGAACAGGTCGGCGAGCCAGCGCATGCCGGCCGCCTGCTGGGGGAAGGCCAGGCCGACGATGATGCCGAGCGCGATGCCGATGAGCACCCAGAAGTACAGGTGGCGGTAGATGGGCTTCTTGACGGGGACCGGGCCCGTGACGGTGCCCTTCCCCGCGGTGGCGGCGCGTCCGAACATCGGCATGGGCCCCCTCCTCTGAAAGTTCGGTGTGCGGCTGGTCACAGGAACTCTCACCGAGGGGCGCGTAACAGTCGAACTTCGAGCGGAAACTTAAGATTTACCTGACATTTGCTCACGGATCGTGCCCGCTTATGTGTGTTTTATCCACGCAGCGTGTTCGATGCGCCCCCGTGATCACGGGCGGTGAGGTTACCTACCGGTAGAACCGGGATCGCCCCGCCGCGGCCGCCGCCGGGTGTCCCTTCTCACCTGTCCGGGGGCTTCACGCCTGCCGCCCCGTATGCGCTCCGTGCGCGACCGGGGCTCGCCCCCGGGCCGTCGGCGCGCCGTGCACCGCAGGCGGCCGACGCCCCGGCGGCGGGGGCGCGGTCCCCGCCCGGACGCGCGGAGGCGGAGGGTGTCCCGCCGAGCGGTGTGGAAGCGCCGGATCGTTCGAACGGGAACGACCCGTTGATCAGCGGTTCGTCGCCCCTGTGACGCCGGGGTCGAACGAAGTCGCACCGCGTCGGGGGGCACGGCCCGGCGGCGACCGCCCCCGGAGGGGGGCGGCCGCCGCGCGGGACCGGGTCAGCGCCAGGCGTGCGCCGCGCCCCGGGCGTACTCGGCGAACGGCGTGGCGGGGCGGCCCAGGGCGCGCGCCACCCCGTCTGCGGGCGCGGCGTTGCGCCCGTCCAGGATCTCCTCCAGCAGCCCCACCAGTCCCTGCGCCAGCTCCTCGGGCGCGCCCGCCGCCGACATCGCCGCGACGAACTCCTCCGGGGACACCTCCAGGAAGCGGGCCCGCCGCCCCGACACCTCGCCCACCAGGCGCACCGCCTCGGCGAACGTGAGCGCCTCCGGTCCGGTCAGCTCGTAGGTCGCGCCCCGGTGCGCGTCGCCGGTCAGGGCGGCCGCGGCCACCCGGGCGACGTCGTCCAGGTCCACGAACGGCTCGGGGACGTCGGGGACCGGCAGGGTCAGGACACCCTCCAGCAGCGGCGGCAGGAAGAAGCTCTCGGAGAAGTCCTGGGCGAACACCGAGCAGCGCAGCACGGTGGTGTCCGGGAACGCGGCGCGGACGCGGTCCTCGGCGTCCTGCGCCCCCTTCTCCCCCCGGCCGGACAGCAGCGCCGTGCGGCGCACGCCCGCGGCCGCGGCGCGTTCGGCGAACGCCGCCACGGTCCCGGCGGCCCCGGGGAAGGCCAGGTCCGGGTGATAGCAGAGGTAGACGCCGGTGACCCCGTCCAGGACGGCGTCCCAGGTGGAGGTGTCGTGCCAGTCGAAGCGCGGCTCCCCGGTCCGGGAGCCCACCCGGACCCCGGCCCCGGCCTCGCGCAGGAGGGCGCCCACGCGGCGTCCGGTCATCCCGGTGCCGCCGGTGACGAGGATGTGCTCGTTGATCGTGTTCTCGCTCATGATCCGAGTCCATCAGCCCGGGTCCGGACGCGACATGGTCTGGACACCGGAGGACATAAGAGATCGTCTGGACTAGGGTCGGGCCATGGATCCTCTCTCCCACCTCCTCGACGGGCCCCGGGCCCGGGGGGCCTTCACCCTGCGGGTGGTCATGCGTCCCCCGTGGGGGATCCGGCTGCTCGACCGCTCCGCCCTCACCCTCGCCGTGGTCACCTCGGGGCGCGTGTGGGTGGACGTCGGCGACGGCGGCACCGCGGCGGCGGCCGGGGACGTGGTCCTCGTCCGCGGCCCGGAGCCCTACTCCTTCTCCGACCGGAGCGGCCGTTCCCCCACGGTCACCGTCCACCCCGGCCAGCGCTGTGTGGCGGCCGACGGGCAGGAGGTGCGCGTGAGCATGCGCCACGGCGTCGGCACCTGGGGGAACGACCCGGAGGGGCCCGACACCATGGTCGTGGGCGCCTACGAGGACGACAGCGAGGTGGGCCGCCTGGCGCTGTCCGCGCTGCCGCGCCTGGCTGTGCTGCCGGGCGAGCGCGTCGACCCGGCCCTGGTCTCCCTGCTGACCCGGGAGATCACCAGCGACCGCGTCGCCCAGTCCGGGCTCAACGACCGCCTCCTGGACTGCCTGCTCGTCATGGCCGTCCGCGCCTGGATCGAGGACGCGCCCGACCACGCGCCGAGCTGGCTCAACGCCCGGCGCGACCCGGTGGTGGCGCGGGCCCTGGACCTCGTCCACGAGCGCCCCGCCGACCCGTGGACCCTGGCCGGGCTGGCCCGTGCCTGCGCGGTCTCCCGCTCCACGCTGGCCGACCGCTTCCAGCGGGCGGTGGGCACCCCGCCCATGACCTACCTGCGCACCTGGCGCCTCACCGTCGCGGGCGACCTGCTCACCACCCGACCGGACCTGGGACTGGAGGCGGTCGCCGCCCGGGTCGGCTACGGCAGCGGCTTCGCCTTCAGTGCCGCCTTCAAGCAGCACACCGGGCTCAGCCCCTCCCGCTACCGCGCCCCGGCCGCCGCCCCCTGAGCGCCGGTGCGGCGGCCGGGGACCCGGCTCCGGGCGTGCCCCCGGACGGCCCGGGAACGGCGGCTCGGCGGCCCGGCCGCCGCTGGGCGGCGCAAGGGGCGCGTCGCGTGTGCACGGTCCGCCCCTGCGCGGGCGGCGGGCCCCGCGCCGGGCGGGGGCCGAGGGGTCACAGGGCGGGCGTGAACTCCCCGGAGTCGCCCGCCAGGGCCCGGCTCGGGCGGCCGTCGACGCCCACGGGGACGTCGCCGCCGACGGTGATGCGGTGCATCAGGCGCGGCGCGTCGCCGTAGTCGGCGACGGCGTAGTGCTGGGTGGCGCGGTTGTCCCAGACCGCCACGTCGCCCTCGCGCCAGCTCCAGCGCACGGTGTTCTCCGGCCGGGTCACCCGGTGCTGGAGGAGGTCGAACAGGTGGTGGAAGTCCTTGGTGCTCAGCCCGGTGAAGCTCTGGGCGAAGTGGCCGAGGAAGAGCACCCGCTCGCCGGTCTCGGGATGCACGCGCACCACCGGGTGCTCGGTCCTGTAGAGGGTGGAGACGAACGCCTCGCGGTACTTCCTGAGGTCCTCGCCGGGCTCGGGCTCGGGGGCGACCGCCGCGTAGTCGTAGTCGTTGGTGTGCACGGCGCGCAGCCCCTCGGCCAGGACCTTGAGGCCCTGCGGCAGGTCCTCGTAGGCGGCGGCGGTGTCGGCCCACAGGGTGTCGCCGCCGTACGGCGGCAGGTGCAGGGCGCGCAGCACGCTCGCCTGCGGCGGCCGGTCGACGAACGTGACGTCGGTGTGCCAGCTGTCGGCCCTGCCGTGGCCGGAGTCGATGGGCAGGACGTGGTGGTCCTTGCCGAACGCCGCGCCGGTGGTGGGGTGCGGGGCGGTGAGCGGGCCCAGCAGGGCGGCGAACCCGGCCTGGGTCTCGTCGGTCAGGTGCCGCTGGTCCCGGAAGAAGACGACCCTGTGCGCCAGCAGGGCGGAGCGGATCGCCGCAACGGTCGCCTCCGAGAGGCCGGGGCCGAGCCGGACGCCGGAGATCTCGGCGCCGATGCGACCGGCGACCCGGCGGACGCGCAGGTCCGTGGTGGTGCTCATGGGCGTGCTCCAGGGGGTCGGGAGTGCGCGGCGTTCGCCTCGCGCGTCCGGTCGCGGGCCGGTCGCTGCGGGTGACACGACGGTACGTCCGGCGTCGCGAAAAAGTCAACTGTTTCAGTAGGAATAATGGGTTTGGGTCGGAGTCGCGCCCGCCTCCGGGGCCGGGCCCGCCTCAGCGTTAGGTTGGTGTCCGGGCCCGCCGCCCGGGCGGGCGCGACCCCCACCGGGAGGCACCGCAGTTGACCGACAGGACCCAGGCCTTCGACCGGCTCGCCGACGACTACCGACGCTTCCGCCCCGGCTACCCTGCGGACATCACCGCGCGGCTGCGCGAGCACGTCCTGGCCGGCTCCGGTGAGCCCCGCCTCCTGCTCGACGCCGGATCCGGGACCGGGATCTCCACCCGAACCCTGCGCCACCTGTTCGGACCCGGGCCCCGGGTGGTGGGGATCGAGCCCGGACGCGCCATGCGCGGCACCGCCGCCGACGAGGCCGACGGCCTGGAGTACGTGGACGGCCGGGCCGAGGCGCTCCCCTTCCCTGTCGGGTCCGCCTCCCTGGTCCTGGCCGCCCAGGCCGTGCACTGGTTCGACCGGCCCGCCTTCTACGCCGAGGCCGCCCGGGTCCTGGAGCCCGGCGGCACCGTCGCGGTCCTGCACAACGACCGCGACTGGGAGTCCAGCGACTTCGTCGACGCCTACGAGGGCCTGCTGGAGAAGTACGGGGACGACTACCGGCGCGACCACCGGGTGTTCGACACCGTGGGGGAGATGAACGCGGCGGACGGGCTGGCCCACGCGGTCGCGCACTCCACCGCCTGGACGCGCGAACTCGGCCTGGAGGCGCTGCTGGGCAGCGCCCTGTCCTCCAGCAGGGTCGCCGACGTCGTCCGCGCCCTGGGCGGGGACGCCGCCCGCGCGGCGATCACCGCCCTGGCGCGCGAGCACTTCCCGGACGGGGCGGTCCGCATCCCCTATGTCACCCGGCTCTTCCTCGCCCGCCGCTCCTGACCCGGCCGGGGGCGTTCTTTGCCGCCCGCGGGACCCCTCCTGGCCTTGGCCGGGACGGACCCGGGGAAGGTCCCCGCAGACCGGGCCCGGCACCGGGTCCGGCGACGACGGGAGAACACAGACCCATGGCACAGCTCATCGTCCTCGGCGTGGCCGACCGCGACACCGCCGACCGGGCCCTGGACATCGCCTCCGACCTCAACCGGCAGCAGCTGCTCCGGCTGGACGACGCCGCCTACGCCTACAAGGACGACAAGGGGCGCCCTCGCATCCACCAGACCTTCAGCACCACCGGCGCCGGTGCGGCGGGCGGCGCCCTGTGGGGCACCCTCATCGGGCTGATCTTCCTCAACCCGCTGCTGGGCCTGGCCGTCGGCGCCGCCACCGGCGCGGTCGCGGGCAGGCTGACCGACATCGGCATCGACGACGACATGATCAAGGAGATCGGCGCCCACCTGGAGGGCGGTCGCGCGGCCGTCTTCCTGCTCGCCGACATCACCACCGCGGACCGCGTCATCGACGCGTACCGCCCGCTGGAGCCCACCGTCCTGCGGACCAACCTCTCCAAGGACGACGAGCGCGAGCTGGTCGAGGCGCTGCGGTCCTGAGCGCCCCGGGGCCCGCCGCGCCGCGGCGGGCCCCGGCGCGTGCTCCCGGTCAGGCCGGGCGCGCGCGCAGGCGGCGCAGCATGCGGGCGTCGCGAAAGCCCACGGCGCGTGCGGCGGCCTCGGCGGTCTCGCCCGCGCCGATCAGGTGCTCGGCGTGCTCCAGGCGCAGGCCCTGCTGGTAGCGCAGCGGGGTGAGGCCGGTCGCCGCCGTGAACAGCCGGGTCAGGGTCCTCTCGCTCACCCGCGCCCGCGCGGCCAGCTCCGCCAGCGGCAGGGTTTCGCGGAACCGGGCGTCGATGGCGTCCTGCACCCGGTGCACCGCGTCCACCAGGTGCCCCCGGTGCCGCAGCATCACCCCGGCCTGGGGCTCGTCGCCGTTGCGGCGGGCGTACACCACCATCTCCCGGGCGACCGCGGCCGCCGCCGCCGGCCCGTGCCGCACCGTGACCAGGTGCAGGGCCAGGTCGATACCGCTGGCGATGCCCGCCGAGGTGACCACACCGCCGTCGGGCACGTACAACACGTCGGGCACCACCCGGGCGCGCGGGAAGCGGCGTGCCAGCAGGTCCTGGAGCCCGTGGTGGGTGGTGCAGCGCCGGCCGTCCAGCAGCCCCGCCTCGCCCAGGGCGAAGGCGCCCGAGCAGACGCTCGCCACCGTCCCGCCCGCGGCGCGGTGGGCGGCCAGCGCCGCGGCCTGGCCCTCGGCCAGCACCCGGTAGGGGACCCGGCCGCCGGCCCGCCACCCCGGAACGAGCACCAGCCCGTCGGGGGAGGGCGCCAGGGCGTCGGTGGACACCCGCAGGGCCAGGCCCTGCGCGGTGACCACCTCCTCCCGCGCCGCGCTGTAGCGCACCGCGTACCCCAGGCCCAGGTCGGCCGCGGTGGAGAACACCTGCGCCGGGCCGGCCAGGTCCAGCAGGTGCACGCCCGGGAGGAGGAGGAAACCTACGGTGGTCACGATCCGGTCAGTCTACGCCGACCACCTCGGCCACCGTGGCGATGCGCGCGAACCGCCCCGACAGCGCGTACACCGTCCGTGTCACCACGGCGTCGGTGCCCAGGGTGAGCGGGTCGGCGAGGACCTCCTCCAGCGGGCGCCCGGGCGGCGAGCCCGGTGCGGGGATCGGCTCGGTGGCGGTGGCGTCCACCACGAAGACGACCCCGTACCCCAGGTCGGAGGCGGCCCGGGCGGTGGTCTCGCAGCACTGCTCGGTACGGATGCCGCAGACCGCCACCTCCGTCACGCCCCACCCCTGGAGGAGGGCGTGCAGCCCGGTGCCGCCGAAGGCGCTGTGCACCGTCTTGCGCAGCACGGGCTCGCCCCCGCGCGGCTCCAGCCCGTCCAGGGGCTCGACGGACCCGAGCGCGGGGTCGAACACGCCGCCCGTCCCCGGCTCGGTGTGCAGGACCCACACCACCCGGTCGCCGCGCCCGCGGGCGTGCGCCACCAGCGCGGCGACGTCGTCGGCGACGTCGGGGTTGGAGGAGGCCCGCCAGGACTCCCGCCGGAGGAAGGACTTCTGCGCGTCGACGACGACGAGTGCTCTGCTCATGCACCGATCGTCCCGCGCCGCCGCGGTCCCCGACAGACACGATCGGGGCCGCCACCGGAACGATCCGGTCAGTCGAGGGGCTTCTTGAAGCCCAGGTGCGAGGGCGTGTAGCCCAGGCGCTCGTAGAAGCGGTGCGCGTCCCCGCGCGCCCGGTCGGAGGTGAGCTGCACCAGCACCGCGCCCCGGGCGCGGGCCGCGCGCTCCGCCCACTCCAAGAACGCGGTCCCCAGCCCGGTGCCGCGCTCGCCGTCGTGCACCCGCACCGCCTCCACCTGCGCCCGCGCCGCCCCCCGCCGCGACAGGCCGGGGACGACCGTCAGCTGGAGCGTGCCCACGACCCGGTCGCCCCGGCGCAGCACCGCCAGGAACTGGTTCGGGTCCGCGTCGACGTCCTCGAAGGCCCGGCGGTACACCTCCGGCTCGTCCGGGGACTCCCGGGCGGCGCCCAGCGGGTCGTCGGCGAGCAGCCGCACGATCGCCGGCACGTCGTCGAACCGGGCGCGGTCCACGACCACCCCCGGCACCAGTTCCTCCGCCGCCGCGCCACCCTGTCCCACGCGTCCTCCCCCGTCCGGTCTCCGAAGCGACCCCACCCTGCCACAGGGGCGGCCCCGGACGGCCCCCGGGGGCGCGGGCCGCCTCGCCGCCCGCCCGGCCGTGCGGCCGGGAGCGGGCCTCGAATAAAGTCGGGCCATGGACGTCGAGCGGTTGACCGACCTGGCCCGTGCCACCGAGAGCGACGACCCGCTGGTGGGGCTGGACGCCACCGTGCGCATGCGCAAGGAGATGGAGCGGCTGGAGACGGTCCTGGTGCGCCGGGCCCGCAACCGGGGGGCCACCTGGGAGCGGATCGCCGAAGCCCTGGGCGTGTCCAAGCAGGCGGTCCACAAGAAGTACCGGGGCGGCCTCTTCGGCTGACCGCGAGGACGCGCGGCGGCTTCTCCGGCGGCCCCGGTCCACCGGCCGGCACCGACAGGTGGCCCTCGGAGGGTTTCGCCGGCCGGTTCGGGCAAGCCGCCCCGCGCGACCGGACGGGCGACCGCGTCCCCGGGGAGCATCCCTCAGGCGGGCCCCGCCGTCTCCTCCCGGGCGGGCCGGGCCACCGCCGCGGCGAACCGCTCCATCCGGCCGCCGAACCCCTCCCAGTCCCCGAACCACACCGCGACGGCGTCCGCGCCCTCCGCGGCCAGGGCCCGGTACAGGTCCGCGGCCCGCTCGAACTCCGCCTCCCCGCCGGCCCACGCGATCCGGGTTTGTGCCCGCACCGGGCGGGAGGTGAGCTCCCGCAGCCGGTCGCGGCGGCGCGCGAACCCGGCGGCGTCCAGGCCCACCCCCTGCCACGCGTCGCCCAGGGCGGCGGCCCGCGCCAGGGCGCGCTCGGAGGCGCCGCCCACGGTGACCGGGAGGGGTGAGGCGGGACGGGGCTCGAACCCCGTGCGCATAGGAGTGGAAACGCCCCTCGAAGGGGCCCTCGCCCTCGAACAGGTGGCGCAGCAGCCGCAGCGCCTCGTCCGTGCGGGCGCCGCGCGCGGCGAAGTCCGCGCCCACCGCCGCGAACTCCTCGCGGGACCAGCCGACCCCCACCCCCAGCACGAACCGCCCGCCGGACAGGGCGTGCAGGGTGGCCGCCTGCTTGGCCAGGGTGAACGGGTCGCGCATCGGCGCCACCAGCACCGACGTGCCCAGCCGCACCCGCTCGGTCCGGGCGGCCAGGTGCGCCAGCGTCACCAGGGGCTCGTACACGCCGCCGAAGGTCGTCCCGTACGGGCCGGGCGGGAGCAGGTGGTCGGGCAGCCACAGGGCGTCCGCCCCCAGCTCCTCGGCCCGCAGCGCCAGGTCGGTGAGCACGCGCGGCGGCATGTCCGGCGACTCGTCGGGCAGTACCACCTGGAAGCGGGTCGCGGGGGTCTCCTGATCGCTCATGCCCCGAACGTAGACCGTGCCACCGGTGTGAAGGTCAAGCGCCGCGTCAGCGCCCGCCCGGGAGTGTGACGGTGACGAGCACCGCGCGGTGGTCGCTCCCGGTCACCTCCACCACCTCCAGCCCGTCCACGCCCATCGACGGGTCCACCAGGACGTGGTCGATGACCACCGGGGGCAGCGGCCTCCCCAGGGCCGGCCAGGTGGGGACGGTGCCCCCGCCCAGC
Source organism: Nocardiopsis flavescens (assembly GCF_900141985.1). Taxonomy (GTDB): domain Bacteria; phylum Actinomycetota; class Actinomycetes; order Streptosporangiales; family Streptosporangiaceae; genus Nocardiopsis; species Nocardiopsis flavescens. Next base: position 203,619 of record NZ_FQZK01000005.1, read on the forward strand.
GCGGCCGCCGCGTCCAGGTACCCCGCGTCCAGCACCCCGCGCAGGGCGGCGTGGTCGAGGGTGGCGTTGAAGTCCCCGGCCAGCACGCGCCGCACACCCTCGGGCGCGGGGGCGGCCAGCCCCGCCAGCTCCGCCTCCCAGGCCGCGGTGTACCGCGGGTCCACCGGCGGGGGGACGTGCACCGACACCACCTCCACCGCCCCGCCGTACTCGGCGCCCGGGACCTCCAGCGCCGCCACCGGCATCGCGAACCCGCCCGGACCCGACAGCGAGCCCGCGTCGGCCAGCGGCAGCGACGCGTGCACGGTGCTCCCCGTCGCCCCGGGGCCGGAGTGGTCGACGACGTACGGCAGCAGGTCGTCCAGCCCGGCGGCGGACAGGTCGGCCAGCAGCTCCGGCGTGGCCTCCTGGAGGGCCAGCACGTCCACCTCCCGGTCGCGGACCAGGGCGAGGACCTCGTCGACCCGTCCTCCGCCGCCCAGGGCGTTGAAGGTCATCACCCGCAGCGCCGGACCGCCCGCGTGGGTCACCGCGAAGGGCACCGCGCGCGGCACGACCGCGGCCACGAGCACCGCGGCGGCCACCGCGAGGACGGCCAGCGACACCCACCGGCGGAGCACCCCCGCCAGGGGGACGGCCAGGACCGCCGCGGCGGCGACGTAGGGGGTGTACGCCAGCACCGGGACCAGGGGGAACCCGCTCTCCAGGCCCAGAGCGCGCACCAGCGCGAACGCGGCGAAACCCGCCGCCGCCAGGCCCGTCGGGACGGTCACCGCCCAGGACCCGCGCCGCCCGTCCCCCGGTGCGCTCTCCGTCATCGGACCCTCCTCGTCGCCGTCCGTCGGGACGGTGGGATCCCGTCGGCGGCGGAGTGGTTGCGCCCGGCGCACGGGGCACCGGCTCACCAGGAGCGCCCCGCCGCGGTCAGCAGCGACAGCACCCGCTCCATGCAGGAGTCCTCCGGCATCCCCGGCCGCCGGACCAGGAACGCGGTGTCGATCGGCGGGTCCTCGGGCTCCAGCAGCGCCACCAGCCGCCCCTCCTCCAGCTCGTCCCGGCACAGGTACCGGGGGAGCACCGAGACCCCGGCGCCGCCCGCGACGGCGGCCGACACCGCCCGCAGGTCCGGCACCGTCACGGCTGCCTTGCAGGTGAGCCGCACCCCGAACACGTGCCGCCAGTACCGGCGCAGCAGCGGCAGGCTCTCGTCGTAGGCCACCAGCGGCACCTCGCACAGGGCCGGGGCGCCCTGGCGGGCGAGCCGCTCCGGGTCGATGCGCTGCGCCCACAGCGGCGTCCCCACCAGTACGAACTCCTCGTCCGCCAGCGGCTCGGCCACCAGCGAGCGCCCGCGCGGGCGCACGGTGGACACGACCAGGTCGTGCCGTCCCGCACGCAGCTCCTCCAGCAGCGCGTCGGCCTGCCCGTGGCGGACCCGCAGCCGCAGCCCCTCGGACTCCACCAGCGGGGCCAGGGCCGGCAGCACCAGCACCTGGAGCGCCTCCGCCGGCCCCGCCAGCCGCAGGGGCCGGTGCGGGGCCGCCGGGCCCGCACCGGCCACCAGCTCCAGCGCGTCCAGCGGCTCGGCGATCCGCGCCGCCAGCTCCGCGGCCTCCGCGGTGGGCGCGACGCCGCGCGGCAGGCGCTCGAACAGGGTGAGTCCCACCCGGCGCTCCAGGGCGCGTATCTGAGTGGTCACCGTCGGCTGTGACAGACGCAACGCGTGGGCGGCGGCGGTGAACGACCCGGACCGGTGCACGGCCAGGAAGGTCCGCAGCTGCTGGAGATCCAGCGGTGCGGGGGCGGCCTCGGCGGGGGCGTCCTCCCGGGACGGTGCCGATCCATTGGAATACCTATACCTCACTTCGCCGATTTTATTGGTCGATGAATACATGGAGGTACTAGCGTCGGCCCCCGGGCCCACCGCCCGCCGCAGCGGGGCCATGCCCCGGCCCGTTCGTCCGAGAGGTTCACCGTGTCCGTCACCAGCAGGGAAGTCCACCTGGTCGCCCGCCCCTCCGGGGAGCCCGTCCCCGCCGACTTCGCGCTCGTCGAGACGGCCCTGCCCGATCCCGGGCCCGGCCAGGTCCTGGTCCGCAACGACTGGATCTCCGTCGACCCGTACATGCGCGGCCGGATGAACGACGCCGAGTCCTACGTCGCCCCCTACCGGCTGGACGAGGCCATGGAGGGCGGCGCGGTCGGCACCGTCATCGCCTCCGGCGACGACGCGGTCCCGGTCGGGGCCTCCGTGCTGCACTCCCTGGGCTGGCGCGACCACGCCCTGCTGCCCGCCGGCGCGTTCCGGGTCGTGGACACCGCCGCGGCCCCCGCGCAGGCCTACCTCAACGCGCTGGGCATGATCGGCTTCACCGCCTACGTCGGGCTCACGGAGATCGCCCCCGTCCGCGAGGGCGACGTCGTGTTCGTCTCCGGCGCCGCCGGGGCGGTGGGCTCCCTCGCCGGGCAGATCGCCCGCCGCCTGGGCGCCTCACGGGTCGTCGGCTCGGCCGGCGGCCCGGAGAAGAAGCGCCGCCTGGTCGAGGAGTTCGGCTACGACGCCGCCATCGACTACCGCGAGGGGCGGCTGGAGGAGCAGCTGGCCCTGGCCGCACCCGACGGGATCGACGTCTACTTCGACAACGTCGGCGGCGACCACCTGCGGGCGGCGATCGCCGCCGCGCGCACGCACGGCCGGATCGCCCTGTGCGGGGCCATCTCCCAGTACAACGCCACCGGGCCCGTTCCCGGGCCGGACAACCTGTTCCTCGCGGTGGGCAGGCGGCTCTCCCTGCGCGGCTTCATCGTCGGCGACCACGCGCCCCTCATGGGCGAGTACGCCCGGCGCGCCGCCGGATGGCTGGCCGAGGGCGACCTGCGCGCCGAGGAGACCGTGGTGGAGGGCATCGACAACGCCGTCACCGCCTTCCTCGACATGATGCGCGGCGCCAACACCGGCAAGATGCTGGTCCGCCTGCCCGGCTGACCGCCCCGCGGGCGCGGCGGCCCGGACCGCGCCCGCTCCTCCCCGACCCCGCGACTCCGCGACCCCTGAAAGGGACCCATGCAGTACATCACCCTCAACAACGGCCTCCGCATGCCCCAGCTCGGCTTCGGCGTCTGGCAGGTCCCCGACGACCAGGCCCAGGTCTCCGTGGAGACCGCCCTGGAGGTCGGCTACCGCAGCATCGACACCGCCCGCATCTACGCCAACGAGGAGGGCACCGGCCGGGCGCTGGCCGCCTCCGGGCTGCCCCGCGAGGAGCTGTTCGTCACCACGAAGCTGTGGAACGGCGACCACGGCGCCGACAGCGCGCTCCGGGCCTTCGACGCCAGCCTCGAACGCCTGGGCCTGGACCACGTCGACCTCTACCTGATCCACTGGCCCGTCCCGTCCCAGGACGCCTACGTGGACACCTGGAGGGCGCTGGAGCGCATCGCCGCGGACGGCCGCGCCACGGCCGTCGGCGTGTCCAACTTCACCGAGAAGACCCTGACCCGGCTGCTGGAGGAGACCGACCTGGTGCCCGCGGTCAACCAGATCGAACTGCACCCGTACTTCTCCCAGGAGGCCATGCGCGGGCTCAACGCCGCCCACGGCATCCGCACCGAGGCCTGGAGCCCGCTCGGCCAGGGCAAGGGCCTGCTGGACGAGCCGGTGCTGTCCCGGATCGGCGCGAAGTACGGCAGGTCCGCCGCCCAGGTTGTGCTGCGCTGGCACCTCCAGACCGGCAACGTCGTCATCCCCAAGTCGGTGACGCCGTCCCGCATCGCGGAGAACTTCGACGTGTTCGACTTCGAGCTGGCGGCCGAGGACATGGACGCCGTCGGCGCGCTGGACCGCGGCGGGCGCATCGGCTCGGACCCGGACGACATGTAGCGCCGTCCGGCCCGGTGCGCGAGGGCGTCCCCCCGACGGCGGGGGCGCCCTCAGGCGTTTCTTGCACCGGAGTCCGGAGCCGGTCACGGAACCGGCCGGATTTCACCCGATCACCGGTCGATTTCCGCCTTCGAACAGGGCGAAATGACACGGGAAGGGACACACCACGCGGGTTCGGGGAGGCGGCCCGACACCTTCCCGAGACCGGGTGCGCCCCCGAGGTGGCACGGGGCCCGAGGGAGGCGTACAGTCCTCTTTTGGCGCGCCGGGTAGCAGACCGGCGAACACACTCTCCCTACGCGAAATCCCAGATCCATGACCGTCGTTCCTTCGCGCACCGCGCGTGTCTACCGCTCCGAGACCGCCGAGCGCTCGGTACACGCCTGGTGCCACAAAGCCATCAGCCGCTGGCCCGACCTCGGCCCGCTGCCCCCCGTGGACACCCACATGGGGAGCACCCAGGCCTTCCGGGCCTCGGGAGGCCCCGGGACCCCGGTCCTGGTGCTGTCCGGCACCAACTTCAACGCCGCCACGACGGTGCCCGCGGCCCGGGCGCTCGCCGGCGACCGCCCGGTGTACCTGGTGGACCTGCCCGGCCAGCCCGGCCTCAGCTGCGGCGAGCGCGTCGGCAGGCCCGGGATCGAGGCGTACGGCGCCTGGCTCGACGAACTCCTGCCGCGGATCACCGACGGTCCGGTCCTCCTGCTCGGCCACTCCCGGGGCGCCGCCATCGCCCTGGCCTCCACGCCCTCCTCGCTGGTCGCCGGCCTGCTGCTGCTCAACCCGGCCGGGCTGACGGCGCCGGGCATGACCTCCGAGTCGATGCGCGCCACCCTGCCGTGGATGCTGCGCCCCACCGAGCAGACCAGCGGTCGCCTCGTCGAGTTCCTCAGCGGGCCGCAGACGCCCTGCGACGAGCCCCGCGAGGAGGCCGAGTGGCTGACCCTGGTCGCGCGCAGCTGCCGGACCGGGTCCACGCCCAGCCCGCTGCACGCGGAGCAGATCCGCGCCTGGTCGGACACGCCGGTCGCGGTCGCCACCGGGTCGCACGACCCGTTCTTCTCGCCCGCCCGGCTGCACGGGCCCGCCCGCCGGTTCCTGGACGCCGAGGTCCACACGATCGAGGGCGCCGGACACCTCTCCCTGTACGAGAGCCCCGAGCAGGTCAACGGGCTGCTCCGCTCGCTCGACCCCCGCTGACGGCTCAGCCGGGCCAGAAGAAGTCGTCCAGGACCCGGTACAGGTCCAGCAGCTCCGGGTCGACCAGGTCGCGCCCGTAGGCGTCCAGGAACGCCTCGGCGTCGCGCGGCCCGAACGACGGGTTGAGGCCGCTCAGCATGCTGCCCGTCATGTCCGCCAGGTCCAGGTGCCGGTCTCCCACGCCCACCCGGCCCAGGTCGATGAGGGACCACCCGCCCCGCCCGTCCACCAGGACGTTGGGCAGGCAGTAGTCGCCGTGCAGCAGGACCGGGCCGGACACCGGGGTCCGGGCCAGGCGCCCGGCCAGGCCGGACAGCACCTCGGCGGCGGTCGTTCCCGTCCTGTGGCCCTCGGCGCGCCAGCCGCGGTCCACCGCCCCGGAGGCCGTCCGCCCGCGCGCCTGCTCCAGCAGCACGTCCGGGCCCATCGGCAGCGGCAGGTCCGCGGTGGGGACGGCGTGCAGCTCGCGCAGCGCCCGGGCCAGCAGGGCGATCAGGGCCGGCCGGTCGTGCCCGGGCTCGTGGGCGCCACGGCCGGGCCGGTGCTCCATGGTGAGCCAGTACGCCCCCTCCCACCTGCCGGAGTCCAGCAGCCGGGGGACCGGCAGCGGTGTGCGGGCCAGCAGGCGCAGCCGTCGCACGGTGCCGACCAGCTCGGCCACCTGCCCGGGGCGGTCCTCCCGTGCCGACTTGAACACCGCCGCGGGCCGCCCCCCGGTGTACAGGCGGGCGACCGCGGCCCCCGAAAGGCCCACGTCGACCTCCTCGATCCGGTCGGCGGTCACACCCGGTGGCAGTCGCATGCCCCGGAGCCTAGCGGCCGTCCCGGCCACGGCCCCACCGGTTTTCCGCCGCCGCGCGGGCACGGCACGAGTGGCGCACCGGACCTCCGGTGTGTCCGCTGCGGTGGCTGCTCTGAGTCGGAACCGCGTGGGCGGCCCGCCAGCGGGGTCGGTCTGTACGGGCGCGGCACGGGTGGTCCGTCGGACCTCCGGGGTGTCCGCCGCGGCGACTACTCCGCGCCGGCGCGGCGCGGGTCCAGGCCGACGGCGGGCAGGATCACCTCGTCGACGATCCGGGCGAGGTGTTCGCGGTCGGGGGACCGGCCGTGGTCGACCGCGTACTTGAGCACCATCGCCTCGCCGATGTCCACGGTCACGTCGGTGATCCGGGACGGGTCGATCCGGCCCTGCCCGGCGTAGTGCAGCAGGACGGTGCGGGTGAAGCGGCCGCCCTTGGGGTCGAACACCTCGGCCTCGAACCGCGCGTGCAGGCCGGGGTCGCGCAGGGACTCGGCGATGACCGCGAACATCGCCCGGCCCAGGGGGTCCTCGCCCAGCCCGGCCAGGACGGCCAGCGACTCGACGAGGTCCCCGCGCAGGTCGTCGGCCCCGGGGGCCGCGCGCTCCTGGGGGAAGTGGCTGTACATCGCGTCCAGCAGGATGTCCGAGGGCACGGACCAGCGCCGGTACAGCGAGGTCTTGGCGGTGCCCGCGCGGCGGGCGATGCCCTCCATGGACAGCCCCCCGACGCCGTTCTCGGCGGCCTCCAGGATCGCGGCCTCGTGAATGGCGGAGACCAGCTCCTCGCCGCGCCTGCGCGTCTTCGGGGCTGCGGACCCGTCGTTCCGTTCGTCCACAGGGGCTTCCCAACTAAGATACGGTGACGTATCTTAAAGATGCGGCTTTAGATACGGCATCGTATCTCACCCTGTCCCGTGGACCCCGTGTGCCCGTGCCGTACTTCCCTGGACGACTCTCCCGGATCGGAACGATCTCGTATGCCCTCCACCCGCCGACCCCCGACCGCCGGGGTCCACGGCACCGACCTCTCGGGCCGGGCGATCGCCCCCGACCTCGCCCGCGGTGTGATGCTCCTCGTCATCGCCGTGGTGCACGCCCACATCTTCCGCCTGATGGCGGGCGGCGACCTCACGGGCACACCGGCGGGCGTGGCGGACACGGTCACCACCATGGCCGTGCTGGTGCTCGCCGAGGCCCGCGGCTACCCGATGTTCGCCGCCCTGTTCGGGTACGGCCTGGCCTGGATATACCTGCGGCGGATCGGAGAGGGGCGGTCCTGGCCGTGGGTCCGCGCCCTGGTGCGCAGGCGCGGCCGGTGGATGGTGGCCATCGGACTGGCGCACGTGGTGCTGCTCTTCTTCGGCGACATCATCTCGGTGTACGGGCTCATCGCCCTGCTGTTCGCCGGCCTGCTGCACGTGGGCGACCGCAGGCTGCTCGCCCACGGGTTCGCCTGGATGGCGGCGGGCTCCCTGGTCTACGCGCTGGGCACCACCCTGCCCGCCGCGGCCTCGGCCGAGTCCGGCGGCGCGCTCAGCCCCGATCCGCTGGCCGACCTGCTGACGCGGCTGATGACCTGGCCGTTCATGACGCCGCTGCTGCTGGTCACCTCGGTCTTCCCGTTCGTCGTCGGTGTGTGGGCCGCCCGGCGCCGGGTCATGGAGCGACCACAGGACCACCTGGGGCTGCTGCGCCGTACCGCCGGGATCGGCATCCCGCTGGCCGTCCTGGGCGGGCTGCCCCGGGCGCTGGCGGTCGCGGGCCTGTGGTCGCCGTCCTCGACCGCGGTCGACGCCGCGGCGGCCTGGCTGCACGTGGTCACCGGCTACGCCGGGGGCTTCGGCTACGCGGCGCTCATCGCCCTGGTGGCGGTGCGGCTCGGCGGGCGCCGGGGGCCGGTGGTGCGGGCGCTGGTCGCCACGGGGCAGCGGTCGATGACCTGCTACCTCCTGCAGTCGGTGGCCTGGATGGTGCTGTTCATGCCCTACACGCTCGATCTGGGGTCGGGGATGTCCGACACCGCCTCGGTGCTGGTGGGCGCGGGGGTCTGGGCCGCCACGGTGGTCGTGGCCGACCTGATGCGCCGCTTCGGGGTGCGCGGTCCGGCCGAGCGGTTCCTGCGGTGGTGCACCTACGCGCCGGTCCGCCACGACCCCGTCGACGGACGGCGGCCGGAGCGGTCGGCCGTGGAGCCCACGGCTCCCTGAGCCGCCTCCCGTCGGCCCGGACGCGCGGCGGTGGGACCCGGAGGCGGTCCGGGCCTGCGCCGCCGGTGTGGGCGGGCCGGCACCCCGGTAGATCGCCGGTCCGTCGGCCCGGAGCCCGGCGGTCCCGGGGCGAGGGCTCCGGACGGGTGGCAGCATGGCCGGATGGACACTTCCGATGACGCCTTCCTCCAGGGCACCGCGGACCGCCTGGGCGGGCTGCCGGGCGTGGAGGCGGTGGCCCTGGGCGGGTCACGGGCACAGGGGACGCACCGAGACGACAGCGACTGGGACCTGGCGGTCTACTACCGCGGCGGGTTCGAGCCGCAGGACCTGCGGGACGTGGGCTGGCCCGGCGAGGTGTCGGAGATCGGGGGCTGGTCGGAGGGCGTCTTCAACGGCGGGGCCTGGCTGCGCGTCGACGGCCGCCGGGTGGACGTGCACTACCGGGACCTGGACGTCGTGGAGCGGGAGACCGCGCGGGCGCGGGAGGGGGACTTCGACGTGGAGCCCCTGCTGTTCCACCTGGCGGGCATCCCCACCTACCTGGTGGTCGCCGAACTGGCCCTGGGCCGCACGCTGGTGGGGGACCTGCCCCGGCCGGGCTACCCGCGGGCGCTGCGCGAGAGCGCGCCGCCCCGCTGGCGGGGGATCGCCGCCCTCACCCTGGGGTACGCCGAGCACAACCACGCCCCGCACGGGAGGGTGAGCCAGACCGCGGGACTCATCGCCCAGGCGGCCGCCCAGACGGCGCACGCCGTGCTGGCCGCCCGCGGCGAGTGGGCGACCAACGATAAGGCCCTGCTGTCCCGGGCCGGGCTGGAGGAGATCGACCTGGTCGTCGCCGGGATGACCGCCGACCCCCGGGACCTGGCGGCGGCGGTCGCCGACGCCGGGCGCGTCCTCGCCACCGCCTGACCGGGACCGCGGCATCTGACCGCCGTCCCGCCCCGCCCGCGGGAGCGTCCACGGGCGGGGCACGGCCCCCGCACGTGCGGGGACCGCGGAAAGCGGGGGCCGCGCGGCGGGCGCGGCCCCCGGCGGGCCTACAGCGGCGCGTCCCAGACCATGTCGACCACCCCGCTGATGGTCGCGTACCCGGCCCGGGCGAAGGCCGCGGCCATGGGGGTGTTCCCCAGGTCGGTGGCGGCCCGCACGTGCGTGACGCCGCCCTCCTCGACCAGGACCCGGGTGCCCTCGGCCAGCAGGTCGTCGATGTACCCGCGGCCCCGGTGCTCGGGCAGCACCGCGATGTACCCGATGATCGGGTGCTTGGCGTTGCGTGCGGGCAGGACGAACCCGACCGGCTCCCCGTCGGGCAGGGTGGCGATCCGCCACCAGGAGCGGGGCGTGGAGTAGTGCCCGAACTCCTCGGCGAACTCCGCGGAGACGACCTCCGCGGGGGACTTGGCGGCCAGTTCGTGCCGGTGGTGGGCGTCCAGGCTGCCGTGGAGCGCGCGTTCCATCAGGTCGCGCATCTCCTGTTCGTCCCGGATCCCCCGGAAGCGCAGCCGGTCGCCGGGGCGCACGGGCGCGCCGTCCGCGTCCCACTGGAAACGCAGCCGCTCCACCAGCAGCGAGCCGCCGGTGCTCTCCACGGCGGCCATCCGCTCGGTCACCGCCCGGTGCTCGCGCGGGTCGGACCGCCAGCCGGCGGAGACGAACCTCAGGAACTCGGGGGGCACCGCGCCCCCGGGCAGCGTGCCCGCAAGCGCGGTGCGCAGCAGGTGTTCGAGGACGGCGCCCCGGTCCAGGCCGGCGGACTCGTCGTCGACGTCGAACACGTCGATCAGCAGGGGGTCGTCGCCCGGCTTCGAGGCCCAGAAGGACAGGCGGCCCACCGGCCGCCCGCCGTCCAGGGCCAGCCACATCCACGCGGGGCGGCGGCGGCCGTCGGCCAGGTCCTCGGCGAATTCATCGTTCAGCAGGTACGGGAACCGGTTGAACAGGGGCAGCTCTTCGGGTCCGGTGATCGGACGGACGGTCAGGTCGGATACTGCAACAGTCAAGGCGACACCTTCGTGTGTGCGCCCGACCACCCGGAGGCGGGCCGCGTGGGCCCTAGTGGTTCCCCCGGGAGGACACGAGCGCGATGTGCACGGTGGACATGGCCCGGCCTCCTCTCGTCGTCGGGCCCCGGTTCACCGTTCGTCCCGGGGCCCGTCGTTTGTACCGGCGCAGACGCGGGGTCCGCAACCTCTTTTCACGCGGGACCGGCCTCCCCGCCGGTTCCGCGCCTCACGGTGACCGCCCAGGTCAGCGCGCCGGCGACCAGCCCCCAGAACGCCGATCCGATCCCCAGGAGCGTGATCCCCGAGGCCGTCGCCAGGAACGTCACCAGCGCCGCCTCCCGGGACCGGGCGTCCGTCAGCGCCGACGCCAGCGAGCCGCCGATGGTGCCGAGCAGGCCCAGCCCGGCGATGGCGGCGATCAGCGCCGGGGGCAGCGCCGTCAGCAGGGTGGCGACGGTCGCCCCGAACACCCCGACGACCAGGTAGAACACACCCGCCCACACCCCCGCCAGGTACCTGCGCCGCGGATCGGGGTGGGCCTGGGGGCCGGTGCAGATCGCGGCGGTGATCGCCGCCAGGTTCATGCCGAAGCAGCCGAAGGGCGCCAGCACCAGGTTGGTCGCCCCCGTCCACCCGATCAGCGGGGAGACGGGCACCCGGTAGCCGTCGTTGCGCAGCACCGCCACCCCGGGCAGGTTCTGGGAGGCCATCGTCACCACGAACAGCGGCACCCCCACGCTCACCAGCACCTGCCAGGAGAACTCGGGGACGACCAGGACCGGCACCGCCGGCCGCGGGGTCACCCCGGACAGGTCCAGGGACCCGGTCAGCGCGGCGACGGCGCCCCCGGCGACCAGGGCCGCGGGCACCGCGTAGCGCGGCGACCAGCGCCGGGCCGCCAGGTACACGGCGAACATGGCGGCCACCACGGCCGGGTCGCCCTGCATGCTCGTGAACAGGCCGATCCCGAACTGCAGGAGCACCCCGGCCAGCAGCCCCGCCGCCAGCGGCACGGGGATGCGGTCCATGACCTTCTCGAACCAGCCGGTGACCCCGCTCAGCGTGATCAGCGCGGCCGAGAACACGAACGCCCCGACCGCCTGCGCCATCGTCACACCGTCCAGGCCCACCGCCAGCAGCGCGGCGCCCGGGGTGGACCAGGCGGTGACCACCGGGGCCCGGTACCGCAGGGACAGGCCGACGCAGGTGACGGCCATGCCCACGCCCAGGGCCAGCATCCACGAGGCGATCTGCCCGGCGTCGGCCCCGGCGGCCTCCGCCGCGGTGAACACGATCGCGGCGGAACTCGTCACCCCGACCAGCACCGCGACCAGCCCCGCGGTGACGGCGGGCAGGGGTGCGGCGGAACCGGCGAACCGGAGGAGGGTCCTCATGGGGGACCATCCTGGCGAGGGCTTCCGGGGGCGCCTGCGGCGGGGTGTCCCTTGGACCCGTGACGGGACGACCCGCCCCGGCGCGCCGGAAATCCACCTGACCCGCGGCGGGCCCGGATGTGACCATGGCGCCATGAGCACCTTCGACGACCTGGTGGCCGAGGCCGCCGCCGCACCCGTGGCCGGATGGGACTTCTCCTGGCTGGACGGGCGCGCCACCGAGCAGCGCCCCTCCTGGGGCTACCACCGCCTGGTGGCCGAGCGCATGGCGCGGGCGCACGCGGCCCTGGACGTGCAGACCGGGGGAGGGGAGCTGCTGGCGGGCGTTCCCCGCCGGCCGCCGCTGACGGTCGCCACCGAGGGGTGGCCGCCCAACATCGCCGCCGCCACCCGACGGCTGCACCCCCTGGGCGCCGCCGTGGTCGCCGCGGCCGACACGGATCCGCTGCCGTTCGGGGACGGCGCGTTCGACCTGGTGGTCTCCCGTCACCCGGTGTCCGCGGACTGGGAGGAGATCGCCCGTGTGCTGGCCCCGGACGGCACCTACCTGTCCCAGGAGGTGGGGCCGGCGAGCGTCTTCGAGGTGGTGGAGTTCTTCCTCGGCCCTCAGTCGCGGGAGAGCCGCGGGAGCCGGGACCCCGAGCGTGCGCGGCGTGCCGCGCAGGCCGCGGGGCTGGAGGTGGTGGACCTGCGGTCGGAGGAGCTGCACACCGCGTTCTTCGACGTCGGAGCCGTGGTCTACTTCCTGCGCAAGGTCGTGTGGATGGTCCCGGGCTTCACCGTGGACGCCTACCTGGACCGGCTGCGGGCCATGCACGACCACATCGGGCGCGAGGGCTCCTTCACCGCCACCACGACCCGCTTCCTCATCGAGGCCCGCAGACCGGGCCGCCCCTGAGGCCGAGCCGTCCCGCGCAGGCCGCGTCGCAGCTCGGCGGGGTACCGGCAGGAGCGCGCCGCCGCCGGGTGGTCGGCGGGTGGGACGCCGCCCCCGGGAGCCCGCCCGGGGGCGGTCGCGGCTACTCCCCGGGGGCCGAGACGCGCTGGACGACCTCGAAGCCCCACAGCTCGCTGCCGGTCGCGGCGGGACCGCCCTGTCCGTGGCCGTGGCCGTGCCCGTGGCCGTGCCCGGCACGGTCCGCGTCGGCGGCGGCCTGCGCGTGCCCCTTGCGGAACTCCTGGCTGTTGAGCCAGTTCTCGAAGTCCTCCTGGGACCGCCACCGGGTGTAGACCAGGTACTTGTCGGTCCCCTCCACCGGACGCAGCAGCTGGAACTCCTCGAACCCGGGCTGCCCCTCCACCAGGCCCGCCCTCTTGGCGAACCGCTCCTCCAGCGTGTGCCCGGAGCCCTCCGGGACGGTCAGGACGTTGAACTTGACGACGCTCACGCGGCACCTCCACGGTTGTCGGCGATCTGTACCGCCCAACCTAGGACAGCCCCGCCCCGGTCCGGCGGCGCCCCTCCACTCCGGACGGGCGAGGACCGCCGCGGCGGTCCGCCGCGCCGGGGGTGTACGAGCCCGGGACCGGCACCCGGTTCCGCGCTGACGCCACCGCGGAGCCGGACGGAGCACACGCCTCCCCCACGGCCTCGGCTCCGGTCCCGCCCTCGGGCACAGGACCGGCGACCGCCACGGCGTACCGGACCTGCGCCGCCTCCTCCGCGCGCCGGAGCACGTCCCCGACCGGGGGCGCCGCCCTCCGGACCGGTGGGCCCGATCACCGCCGGAGGGTGCGGCCCTCCGGCGGAGCGTACGGGTCGTGTTTCCGTCCTGTGGCGTTCTCGTGGTCGCCTGCCGCTTCGCGCCCTGCGTCGGAGCCGATTCTCCGACCTCCCGCTTTCAACCCGCTTACCGCCTCCGCGCGGCCCGCTCCGCGGGCCGCCCCCGGTCCCGCACCGACGCCCCGGCGGGACCCGGCGCGCGTGGCCCCACGGGACCGGACCGGCGCGGCCGGCGCCCCCGCTCCCGTACCGGGGGCGCCGACCGGCCGGACGGGTTCACCGCAGGCCGTGCCTGCGGGCGACCATGGCCAGGACCACCGACCGCGGCAGCAGCCGCCGCAGCGCGAACACCACCGGCGCGTTGCTGCCCACCGCGTACAGCGGCCGCGGCCGGGCGTCCTCGACGGCCCGCAGCACCGTGCGCGACACCGCCTCGGCGGGGATGCCCGCCGCCTCGTTGGCGTTGAGCGCCTTCAGCATGGTGCGGTAGTCGGCGGTGTAGGGGGAGCCCTCGCGCAGGTACTGCGTGCGCCGCTCGCTGATCCCCGTGTTGATCGACCCCGGTTCCACGGTGGCCACCCCGATCCCGTACGGGGACACCTCGCGGCGCAGCGCGTCGGCGAACCCCTTGACCGCCGCCTTGGAGGCCACGTAGGAGGACCGGTGCGCCAGCGGGAAGCTGGCCAGCATCGATCCGACCATGACCACCCGCCCGTACCGGCGCGCGCGCATCCCGGGCAGGACCAGCTGGGTCAGGCGCACGGCGCCGAACACGTTGAGTCGGAACAGCCGCTCCAGGGCGTCCATGGGCAGCTCCTCCAGCGGCCCGCTCTGGCTCTCGCCCGCGTTGTTGACCAGGATGTCCACCTCCCCGGCCGCCGCGGCGCAGGCCTCGACGGAGGCGGCGTCGGCCAGGTCCAGGGCCAGGTACTCCACCCCGGGCACGGGGTCGGCCACCGTCCCGGGGTCGCGGCTGGTGCCGTAGACGCGGTGGCCGCGCCGCACGAGGTCGGCGGCCACGGCCCGGCCGATGCCGGACGAGGCGCCGGTGACGAGCGCGGTCCGCCGGGTGGTGCTCTGCATGCGGTGGTCCTTCCGGGGCGGGGTGAGGTGGAGGGTGCGCTCGCGCCGCGCTGGGGGAGATGATCGCACGTCCCCCTCCCGGGGGCCACGGCCGCCCGGGTCAGTCCCACCGGTGCGGGTCGAACATGGAGACGGGGAGTTCCGTCCCGCCGTCCCGCGCCAGGTCCGCCAGGGCCTGCCCCACCGCGGAGGCGAACTTGTACCCGTGCCCGGAGAACCCGCCCGCGACCACCAGGCCCGGCAGTTCGCGGTGGCGGCCGATGACGAAGTGTTCGTCGGAGGTCATGGTGTACATGCACGCCGCCATCCGCTCGGGCAGCGGCTCGACGCCGCGCAGCCCGGCGGTGAGCTCTCCCAGCCGCCGGGCGTCGTCCGCGTCGGGGGCGCGCGGTCCGGTGTCGGGGTCCACGGGCTCGCCCCACTGGGACCCGGGCCGCCGCGGTGCGCCGGGTGCCTCGGCGTGCACCCCGATCTTGACGGTGCGCCCGTCCAGGCTCGGGAAGCCGTACCAGAGGGTGCCGTCGGGCTCGTCGCGGGCGAACACCGGGTCCGCGGCGTACGGCGGGACCTCGCCGGTGAGCCGGAACCAGCCCAGCACCCGGCGCTCCACCCGCAGGCCGCCGCCGAGGCCGGCGAGCGGGGGCAGCAGGGACGGCAGCCACGCCCCGGCGGTCACCACCACCCGCCGGGCGCGGATCTCGGTGTCACCGATGAGGACGCGGGGGCGGTCGGGGTCGGGCTCGATCCGGGTGACGGCCGCGCCGGTGAGCACGCGGGCCCCGGCGGCGCGGGCCAGCCGCACCGCGGCCAGGATCGCGGCCTCGGGCAGGACGGCGCCGCCCTCCTCCTCGAAGACCCCCTCCTCCTGCGCGCGCACCGCGTGCCGGGGGAAGCGTCCGGCCAGGCCGGCGGCGGACAGGTGCTCCACGGGCAGGCCGTGGAGCGCGGCCGCGGCCAGGGAGCCGCGTACCGCGGAGCTGTCGGGGGCGCCCAGCATGAGCGCTCCGACGCGGTGGACGAGCCGCTCGCCGGAGGCCTCCTCCAGCTCGGCCCAGGCCCGCCACGCGGCCCGCACGAACGGGACGTACTCCTCGCCCTCCAGGTAGGCGGTGCGGATGATGCGGGACTCGCCGTGGCTGGAGCCGCGGTCGTGGCCCGGGGTGAACCGCTCGACCCCGACGGCGTCGATCCCCTGCCGGGCCAGCCGCCACAGGGTCTGGGCGCCCATCGCGCCCAGGCCGACGACGACGGTGTCGGTCTCCATCGGGTCCGCCACGTTCGCTCCCTCCGGGTACGGGCCCCGCGGGCCGCGGGACCTCGGGGCCCATGATCCCAGGCGGGGGCGGACCGAGCGCCCGCCCCGTGGGGGACGGGCGCGACCCGGATCGGGGGATGGTCTCCGGAAAAGGGGGAAGGGGTTGGGCGCCGCACGGTGAAAGGTACGGCGAAAAGGTGTGACCAGCAGGTTTGGGAGCGCTCCCAGTCACGTTGTGAGCGGGTTGTCGAAGGGACGGATCGTGGTGCGCCGCCGTTGCCCCGTACCGGTTTCCGGAGGTTCCGGCGGCGTGCCAGAAAGGTAACCCGCCAATGGTGATATGTAAATACCATATGTCCGGGCTATTTCAGGGACGGTGTCCCGGAATTCTCCTCGTGATTCCCTCCTGTCACCCCCCGGCCGCGCCGAGCGGGCGCCAGGCCGCCACCGCCAGCGCCCCCACCGCCGCCCCCGCGACCAGGAACGGGGCAGACAGCCCCAGGGTCTGCGCCAGGACGCCGCCGAGCACCGCGCCCAGCGCGGCCCCGCCCAGGTCGGCCCACCGGTACACCCCGGCGGCCCGGCCCAGCAGGGCGTCCGGCGTCACCGACTGGCGCACCGTCACGGCGGCCGTCCCCCACACCACCGCGTGCGCACCGAACAGCACCATGACCGCCCCGGCCGCCCAGGGGTCCCGCACCAGGACCAGCACGGGGTAGGTGGCCGCCTCCAGCACCAGGCCCCAGCGCAGCAGGAACGCCCGGCCCACCCGGGGCTCCAGGACCCCGTACAGCCGTGCCCCCGCCACACCGCCGACCGCCCCGGCCGCGATGAACAGGCCGAACCCGGCCTCGGACAGCCCCAGGTGCTCGCGGGCGTACAGGACCCAGACCGAGAACGCGCCCACCCCGGTCAGGTTCATCACCAGGATGCACGCCGTCAGCGTGCGCAGCACCGGGACGCCGCGCACGAACGCCAGGCCCCGGACGGTGTCCGCCCACAGGCTCCCGCCCGCCGCGCGCTCCGGCTCCGGTGCCCGCGGCCGCACCGCCAGGCGCAGCAGGACCAGCCCGGCCACCCCGTAGGCGAGGGCGTCGAACCCGAACGGCAGGGCCCACAGCGCGGCGAACATGAGCGCGCCCAGGGGCGGCCCCAGCAACTGGTTGTTGAGCGAGAAGGTCAGCGCCAGCCGGGCGTTGGCGCGCCCCAGCAGCTCACGCGGGACCACCGAGGGCACCAGGGCGCCGTACGCGGAGTCGGCCAGGGCCTCGCCCGTGCCGAGCGCGAACAGCGCCGCGTACACGGCCCACAGGTCCGCGCCGCCGGTCAGTAGGGCCAGGGCCAGCAGGGCGAGCACAGCACCCCGGGCCAGGTCGGCGGCGACCAGGACGGAGCGCCGGGGCAGCCGGTCGACCAGGGCGCCCGCGACCGGTGAGAACAGCAGGTGCGGCGTGGTCTGCACGGCCGCGGCGCCCGCCACGGCCAGGGGCGCGGGCGCCACGGAGGAGACGAGCAGGGGGCCGGCGGCCAGCAGCGCGCCGTCACCGAGGTTGGTCAGGGCCGACGCCCACCACAGCAGGGTGAAGTCGCGGCCCAGGGAAGGGCGCCCGCCGCGCCTGCGACGGAACGGGAACGAGGACACGGGTACTCCCGGAGGATCACGAGAACGAGGAGAGGGGCACGCCTGTGCCTCCCGCCCGACCCCGTCCGGTGCCTTCCGGGCGTCACGGACCGCCGGCGCGCCCCGTACGGGTGCGCCGGTCGCCGTCCGGGGTGTCAGCGCTGCGCCGTCGCCCCGGACGCGGGGGTGCGGGGGGCTCGTCGCCCGGAGTTCTCGCGCATGGGTTTCCCTTCCGTCCGTGTGCCTTCACCGAACCGTAGACCGCGCCGTCCCCGCGGGTCGACCGGTTTTCGGCAGCGCTGTGTTTCGGTTCGGATCCGCTGGGTAACAATCGCCATGGGAGCGCTCCCCGTCACGCGGCCTCACGGCCGGGACAGACGGAGACGCAATGACGAACCACGACCCCGCCCCTACCGCCCCCCGCCTTCCCCTGGCGGCCCGGGCCCTCACCCTGGCGGCACTGCCCCTGCTCGCCCTCACCGCCACGGCCGCCCCCGCCTCCGCGCACGGCTCCGTGGTCGACCCCGCCTCCCGCAACTACGGCTGCTTCGACCGCTGGGGGGACGACCACCTCAACCCGGCGATGGAGCAGGAGGACCCCCTGTGCTGGCAGGCGTGGCGGGACGACCCCAACGCCATGTGGAACTGGAACGGCCTGTACCGCGACAACGTCGGCGGCGACCACCAGGGCCAGGTGCCCGACGGCACCCTGTGCAGCGGGGGCAACACCGAGGGAGGGCGCTACGACTCCCTCGACACCCCCGGCGCCTGGGAGACCACCCCCGTCGCGGACGACTTCACCATCCACCTCTACGACCAGGCGTCGCACGGGGCGGACTACTTCCAGGTGTACGTCACCCGCCAGGGCTTCGACCCCACGGCGCAGGCCCCCGGCTGGAGCGACCTGGAGCTGGTCGAGGAGACCGGCCAGTACCCGCCCGGCAACGACTACCTGATCGACGTCGAGACCTCGGGCTACACCGGCCACCACATCGTCTACACGATCTGGAAGGCCTCGCACCAGGACCAGGTGTACTACCTGTGCAGTGACGTCGACTTCGGCTGATCCCCCGCCGAAGCGCACCCGCCCGCGGGCGGGCGGCCCGCCGGGGCCCGGAACCCCCGGCGGGCCGCCCTCAGGCGCCCAGGTGGCGCAGGACCGCCAGTACCCGGCGGTTGTAGCCGGGCGTCGAGCCCAGCCCGAACTTCTCGAAGATCGCGTTGGCGTGCTTCTCCACCGCGCTCACCGAGACGAACAGCCGCCCGGCGATGGCCGGGTTGGTGTGCCCCTGCGCCATGAGCTCCAGCACCTCGCGCTCCCGTGGGGTCAGCACGTCCCCCTCCCCGCCCGCCAGCAGCTGCCGCACCACCTCGGGGTCGAAGGCCGCCCCGCCGGACCCCACCCGCTCCAGCGCGTCGAGGAAGCCGTCCACCTCCATCACCCGGTCCTTGAGCAGGTAGCCCACGCCGCCGGTGTTCTCGGTGAACAGCCGGGTCGCGTACCGCCGCTCCACGTACTGGGACAGCACCAGGACCCCGACGCCCGGGCGCTCCCGGCGCAGCCGCACCGCCGCCCGCAAGCCCTCGTCGGTGTGGGAGGGGGGCATGCGCACGTCCGCCACGACCACGTCGGGCTCCTCCTGCGCCACGGCCGCGAGCAGCGCCCCGGCGTCCCCCACGGCTGCGGTGACGCGGTGGCCCTCGTCCTCCAGCAGCCGTACCAGGCCCTCGCGCAGCAGCGCCGAGTCCTCGGCCACGATCACCCGCACGGCAGCACCGCCGCCACGGTCGTCGGCCCGCCGGCCGGGCTGTCCACGGTCAGGCGCCCGTCCAGCGCGCCCACCCGCCCCGCCAGCCCGGACAGCCCCGACCCCGACGGGTCCGCCCCGCCCGCCCCGTCGTCGCGCACCAGGACCGCCACCGCGTCCCCCTTCCTCTCGACACTCACGTCCACCCCGCTCGCCCCGGCGTGCTTGACCGTGTTGGTGACCGCCTCGGCCACCACGAAGTAGGCCGCGGTCTCCACCGCGGGCGGGACCCCCGCCAGCGGTCCGCAGGACACCCGGATCGGCAGCTCGGACCGGGCGGCCAGGCCGTCCAGGGCCGCCGCCAGCCCGGACTCGGCCAGCACCGCGGGGTAGACCCGCCAGGCGACCTCCTTGAGGTCGCGGATCGCGTTCCCCACCTCCCGGTGGGCCTGGTCCACCAGCTCCCGGCCGCCCGCCGAGCCGGGGTCGCGGCGTGCGCGCCCCAGGGCCATGCCGACCAGGACCAGCCGCTGCTGGAGTCCGTCGTGCAGGTCGCGCTCGATCCGGCGCCGCTCCCGGTCGACCGCGGTGACGACCCCGGCCCGCGAGGCGGTGAGCTCGGCGACCCGCTCCTCCAGCAGGTCCCGGCGGCTGGGGCCCAGCAGACGGCGCGCGAGCCAGCGCTCGGTGCCCACCAGTCCCACGATCGCCTGCACACCCATGCACACCAGGGCCAGCCCGAAGGGGACGATCCCGACGGGGTTGCCGTCCAGGACACCCAGCGGGGAGAGCGCGAGATAGACGCCGGCGGGGAGGAAGAACCCCAGTACCAGACCGCCGAACAGCCCCACCGGGCAGCGCACCGCCAGGTACGCCAGGACCCGCGCCGGCCCCGGGTCACCGACGGTCTCGATGTCCAAGAGCGCGGCCAGACGCCACCGCTCCACCCGCTCCAGCGGGCGCAGCGCCCGGCGCAGCAGCCGCCGTCCCCGGTCGGCGGCGGCCAGCGGCAGCAGGACCGCCAGCGGCACCAGCACCACCGCCGCCGCCAGCGCCGACAGCGCGCCCAGGCCGGTGCCCGCCACGGCCCGCGCCCAGACGCGCACCGACCGTCCGCCCATGGGTCCCCCTCGTCCTCGCCCTACGGCAAGGTAGCCGCCGCGGGGCCCGGCCCGGTACTGCGGAACACCGCAGTTCCCGACGCGGGACCCGCGGGTCCGGCGGGGATCCCGGGTGGCCGGGGGCGTGCCACGGCACCGCAGAGCGGTGGGCCCCGGCGGCGGGCGGGAGGGTGTCACCGAGGTCCGCGCCCGGGCGGGCGACGTGTGTGCGGGGCGGTGCGTCGCGGGCCCGCCCGCGTCGGCCGCGGCGGTGGTGTGCGTTCGCGGTGGGGGAGTGTGCCCGCCGCGGTCCGCGCCCCGGCGGCGGGGCGGTGCCGCCTTTCCGGGCCGGCTCCCGCCGGACGAGGGGGGTCCCGTCCGGGGGGCCGAACGCGTCCTGCCCGGTGGGGACGCCGGGCAGGACGGCGCTAGCTTCCTTCGCCGGTGAGGCGGTCGCGCGCGGCGTCGGTGATGGCGCCGCCCGGGTCCTCCACGAACCCGCCGACCGCGCCGGCCTGGTCCTGGAAGCCCTGGACCGCCTCGCCCGCCTCGCCGAACGCGGCCTCTCCGTAACCCTGGGCGGCTTCGGTGGCCTCGCCGAACGCGGCCTCGCCGTAGCCCTGCGCCGCCTCGGCGGCCCCGCCGAAGGCCTCCTCGCCGTAGCCCTGGGCCGCTTCGCCGTAGCCCTGGGCGGTCTCACCGAACCCCTGGGCGGCCTCGCCGTAACCCTGGGCGGTCTCCGAGACCCCCTGGACCGCCTCCTCGGCGGCCCCGCCGAAGACGCCCTTGAACCACTCCACGACACTGTCGAACATCGACGCACGCTCCTTACTGGTTTTCGACCCTTGCCCGTGGGCCGTACCCACGAACTGTAAGCCGGGAATAAGGGGCGGATGCGCAGTGTGGGTGAAGCGGGAGGCCCTGCGCACCAAGGGATGCGAATCTTTCGACGCGTGTTCGGCCGTCCGCCCCGCCACCGCCTCCGCGCGGACACCCGGGGTGCGCACCGACCGGGCCGGCCGCCGCGGAGAACGCCGCCGCGGACCCTCCGGGGCACCTCCGGCAGGGGACACCGGCCGCCGCCACCGGGTCCCGCCCGGCGGCGGACGGCTCACCCGGCCGGCTCCGCGGCCTCCGGCGCCGGCGGCCGGGTGAAGGTCAGGGTCAGCGTCGCGGCCAGCAGGGCCGTCCCGGCGACCACCCCGTACACGAGCCCGTACCCGGTGAGCGCGGAGGCGGTGAGCACGGCGCCGGTCACCGCGATCAGCAGCGAGGTGCCCAGCGACTCCGACACCTGGAGCGCCGAGCTGTTGCCGCCCTGCTCGGCGGCGGGGGAGAGCCCCAGCACCAGCGTGCTCACCTGCGGATAGGCCAGTCCCATGCCCGTCCCCATGAGGACACAGCCCAGCACGGCCGCCCAGAGCGGCAGCACCCCGGTCACCAGCCCCAGCGCCGCCACCGGTCCGCACAGGGTCAGCGCGGCGGCGGCGCGCAGCGAGGCGGGCGAACCGGCCGGGACGCCGGCACGCCCCTGCACCCAGGCGCCCAGGGCCCAGCCGAACGCCCCGATCGCGACCACCGCTCCCGACGCCACGGGGCTGAAGTCCAACCGGTGCTGGAGGTAGAGCGGCAGGTAGATGTCGGTGGCGGCGTTGGCCGCCCCGAGTACACCCCGGAAGGCGACCAGCCGGGGGATGCCCGCGCGCGCCCGCAGCGTCCCGGCGGGCAGCAGCCGCCCCGCGGCGAGCGCCGCCGCGGCCGTGCCCGCCACCGTCCCCACCGCCAGCCAGGGCATCTCCTGCTGCCCTGCCACGTGCAGGCCCAGGACCGCGACCGCCGCGGCCACCGCCCACACGCCCCGGCGCCCGACGGGGGACCCCTCTCCCCGCGGGGCCGGCGCCGAGCGCGTCGCGCCCAGCAGCACCGCCAGCGAGAGCGCGGAACCGGCCAGCACCAGGGCGAACACCGTGCGCCAGTGCATCAGCTCCACCAGCGCACCGGTGACCAGCGGCCCCAGGATCGACGGCAGCAGCCAGGCCGCGGTCAGCAGCCCGAACATGCGCGGTCTCAGGTCCTCGGGGATGTACCGGGCGATGACCACGTACAGCACGACCGAGTCGATGCCGCCGCCCACGCCCTGGAGCAGCCGGCCCACGACGAACGTCCCCATGCCGGGGGCGAGCGCGCACAGCGCGATGCCCGCCAGGAACAGTGCTCCGCCCGCGACCAGGGGCCGGCGCACCCCGCGCAGGTCGGCCCAGCGGCCGCCCACGGTCATGCCCACGAGTCCGGTGGTGGCGGTCGCGGCGAACGCGAGGGAGTACCACTGCTCCGCCTCCAGGCTCCGGGCGATGACCGGCAGCGCGGTGGTGATGGCGAAGGACTCGAAGGCGATGAAGGTCATCAGCCCGAACACCCCGGCCACCACCGCCCGGTTGGGGGGATCCCACAGCCGCGCCCGTCCGGGCGCCCCGGCCGCCGCGGTCACCGCGCGCCCCCGCGGGCCGCCGGACTCGTCGTCTCCACGCTCTCCTCCTCACCGGGCGCACGCGCGTCCGGGAGAATTCCACACCCTCAACACGTGTCGAGGTCAAGCGGAAGGGGACATCCGCCCCGTATCCGTTCCCCGGGCCGGCGGCGGGCGCCGCCCGCCCCGCCGTGTCCCGGGTCGCTCCCGTGCGCGCGGGACGGACGGGAGCGACCCGCGGCGGCGGCGCCCTCAGGCCAGGGCGTCGGCGATGCGGGGGACCAGGGTGTCCACCGCGTAGGGGATGGACAGCACCGAGTTGTAGGTGATGGCACCGCGCTGGTCGATGGTGGTGACGAGGGCGGCGCCCCCGCGCACCACGTCCAGGTCGGCGAAGACCGGCGCCGCCTCCGCCGGGTCGTAGTCCTCGTCGTCGCTCAGGACCAGCAGCAGGTCCCCGTCGAGCCACTCGACGTTCTCGGCGGGCACCTCCACGAAGAAGCCCTCCCCGGTGTCGCGCTCGGTGATCGCCTCGGGGATCTCGAAGCCCAGCGACACCAGGAACCGCCCGCGGGCGTCCCCGGGCAGGAAGGCGCCGAACCTCCCGTCGTAGGGCAGCACCGCCCCGCCGACCAGGCCGGCGAACTCCGGGTGCTCCCGCCGGACCTCCTCCAGCAGGGCGTCGGTCTCCGCGTTCAGCTCGGCCCCCCGCTCCGGCACGCCCATCGCCGCGGCGATGGAGGCGGTGGCCTCCTCCCGGGCGACGGAGTACGCGGCGGTCCCGGCCGGGCGCGCCACCACGGGGGCGATCTGCGACAGGTCCTCGTAGACGGCCTCGTCGAACCCGGCGGAGACGCCGATGATGAGGTCGGGCGCCAGGTTCGCGACCTGCTCGATGTTGGGCTCGGAGTCGGAGTCCAGCAGGGTCGTCTCCGCGTCGCCGACCAGCTCGTCGGTCCAGGGGCCCAGCCCGGTCTCGAAGAACGCGAACCCGGTGTTGCCGACGGGTACGGCGCCCAGGGCCAGCACGGCGTCGGCGTCGGTGACGCCCAGGGTGACGATGCGCTCGGGCGCCGCGGTGAGGGTGGTCTCGCCGAACTCGTGCTCGACGGTGACCGGGAAGGCGCCCTCCTCGGCGGCCGGTCCGCCGCCATCGGCGTCCCCGCCGGCGGCGGTGTCCGCGCCGGTACCGCAGGCGGAGAGCAGGGTCAGGGCGGCCAGGGCGGCGGCGCAGGGCAGGGCGCGCACGGGCGGGCGCGGGGTACGGCTGATGGGGGACACGGGACTCCGTTCCGGTTTCAGGTGAGGCATGCCTACCCTAAGCCAGGGCCCGTCTCGGGTCCTCCCCGGGGTGCTCCCGGCCGCCCGCCGCGACCAGGGTGTCCCCCGCCGGGGTCCGCGTGTAGAACACCCGCCGCCCCACCCGCCAGGAGCGCACCAGCCCCGCCCCGCGCAGCACCGACAGGTGCTCCGAGACGGTGGCCGGACTCCACCCCCGGGTGCGCGCCAGCACCGTGGTCGTCGCCGGCTCGGCCAGCTCCGCGAGCAGCCGTGCCCGGGTCCGTCCCAGCAGCCGGGCCAGCGCGTCCCCGGCCGGCCCGGGGGCCGGCGCCTCCCACAGCCGGCCCACCCCGTGCACCGGGTAGATCAGCGTCGGCTGCCAGGGCTCCCCGGTCTTGGCCACGCTCTCCGGCCACATGAACACGCTAGGCATCAGCACCAGGCCGCGGCCGTCCAGCGTCCGCTCCCCCTCGGACGGCGCGGGCAGGTGCAGCACCCGGCCCCGCCAGCGGGTGTCGGGCGCCACGGAGGCGATCACCTCCCGCAGCCCGCCCTGGGCCACGGTGCGGGCCCGCAGCGACACGTCGGCCTCCAGCAGCGCCCGCGCCCGCGGCCAGTGCGGTGCCACCAGCGCGTCCCAGGCCCGGCGCAGGGCCAGGGCGATCCGCTCCAGGGTCCGCCCGGGGTCGGCCAGCAGCGGACCGGTCACCGGGCCCGGCAGGCCCCGGCGCGGATCCAGCAGGCAGCGCTCCAGCTCCACGGAGACCCGGTCGACCGGTGTGGCGAGCAGCGCCGCCAGCTCCTCCTCCAGGTCCACGGAGGGGCCCGGCGGGGGAGGGGCCAGGAAGTCGGGCGTGTACCCGGGGCGCGGCGACAGCAGCGGCAGCGGGTCCAGCCCGAGGTCGGTGCCGCTGCGCTCGCGCAGCGCCTCGGGCCACAGGCGGCGCAGCGTGCCCCGGTGGGGCTCGCCCAGCAGCCGCACCGCCGCGGTGGCCTCCCACAGCGGCGACACCGCGAACCGGCAGCGCAGCAGGTCGTCATGGGTGAACACCAGCCGTCCGGCCACCGATCCCCCCGTTCGCGCGCGACCATTCGGCCGGTGCCGAATCCTTTGAGGCTATCCCGGGACGGCCCCAGCCTGGGGGCATGACATCCCCGACCGCGCCGCGCGCCGCCGCGCGCACCGGCTACCTCAGGGTCCTGGCCGTCCCCGAGTTCCGCGTCCTGTTCCTGGCCGAGGTACTGGCGATCCTGGGGCAGGTCGCCGCGCAGATCACCCTGTCCCTCACCGTGTACTCGCGCACCGGCTCGCCGCTGCTGGCGGCGCTCGCCTTCGCCGTCGGCTTCCTGCCGCACCTGCTGGGCGCGACCCTGCTGTCCGCCTGGAGCGACCGGGTGCCCGCCCGCCGCCTGATGGTCCTCACCCAGGCGGTGACCGCGCTGCTCGTGGCGTGCATGGCGGTGCCGGGGACGCCCGTCCCGGTGATGCTGCTGCTGATGTTCGCCACCGGGGCCGTCGCCCCGCTCTACCAGGGGACCAAGGCGGCGGCGGTGGCCGACGTACTGCCCCCGGAGGGGTTCGCGCTGGGCCGCTCCCTGCTGCGGATGGCGGCGCAGCTCGCGCAGATCTGCGGGTTCGCGTTCGGCGGGGTGCTGTTCGCGGCGCTCTCACCCGCCCTCGCGCTGCTCGCGGGCGCGGGCCTGCTGCTGGCGTCCTGCCTGCTGCTGCGCCTGGGGCTCCCCGCCCGTCCCGCCCGCCGTCCGCCGCCCGCGGCGGGGCGCCCGGGGCGCGCCCTCCCCCCGGCCGGCGGGGCCTCCTCACCGGTCGCGGAGTCCCTGCGCGGTGCCCGCGGGGTGCTGCGCTCTCCGCGCCTGCGCGTCCTGCTCGCCCTCACCTGGTTCCCCCCGGTGCTCGGCGTGTCCGCCGAGGCACTGGCCGCACCGCTGGCCGACGGCCTGGGCGGCGGCCCCGCCCTGGTCGCGCTGCTGCTGTCGGCGACCCCGGCGGGCATGATCGCGGGCACCTTCCTGGCCGGCTCCCTGCTCACCGACGCTCAGCGGGTGCGGGCCGTGGTCCCGCTCGGGCTGCTCACCTTCGTGCCGCTGCTCGGCCTGGGCCTGTACCCCGGGCCGGCGGTGCTGCTCGGCCTGCTCGTGCTGTCCGGCGCGGGGTACGGATACGCGCTCGGCGTGGACCGGCTCCTGGTGGAGGCGGTCCCCGCGGGGGAGCGCGGGCAGGTCATGACCCTCGTGACCGCCGGGCTGATGATCTTCCAGGGGGTGGGGTTCGCGCTGGCGGGGGCGCTCGCCGAGTTCCTGTCCCCGAACACGGTGGTGGTCCTGGCGGCTTTGGCGGGCATCGCCGTCGTCCTCGCCGCCGGTCGGCGGGCCGGCCGCCCCTGAGACCCGCCGGGCGGGGCGCGGGCCGCGACGGCCTCCGGCGGGCGCGGACGGCCGTCCGCACCCGCCGGAGGACCTCCTCCCGTCCGGGACCGGGCCGGGTGAGGTCCTCCGGCCCTGCGGCCGGACGCACCTAGCGCACGTGCCTCGGGTTGCTCACACCGCTCTCGTGGTGGGTCCGGTCCAGCGCGGTGGCGTAGTAGGTGCGCCCGCCGCCCTCGGCGGTGAACACCGCCCGGCCGTCGCCGTCGGCGGGCACCGTGCCGACCAGGGTGCGCGCGTCGGCCACGTCGCAGTCGGGGTCGCGCCCCGGCTCCCCGTCCACGGCGTACACCGCGTAGTAGGAGGGCGTCTCGCCCCGGCCCGGACGCAGGGACAGCTCCACCCCGTCGCCCCGGGCGCCCCCGGTCACCCGCGGCGCCTCCGGGGCGCGTCCGGGCAGGTCCTCGTGCAGGGGGACCAGCGCCGGGTACCGGTAGTGCTCCCCGCGCAGCACCGCCATCGCCTCCGAGGCGTTGGTGCGCAGCGACGTGGCGCTGAAGTACACGTCGCCCAGCACCCCGGGGTGGTCCCGGTTGAAGTCCAGGTGCCGGGCCAGCTCGCGCGGGTCCGACCAGGCGCCCGCGTTGCCGACCTTGTAGGCGGCCTGGCCGATGTACAGGTGCACGCCGGTGCCCTCCACGACCTGCTCCCACCAGGGCACGAGTTCCGCGTAGTCGGCGACCGGCAGCCCGATCTCCCAGTAGACCTGCGGGTTGATGTAGTCCACCCAGCCCTCGCGGACCCACCGGCGGCTGTCGGCGAACTGGGCGTCGTAGGACTGGAGCCCGCCGGTGTCCGACCCCTCCGGGTCGGTGGAGGCGTTGCGCCAGATGCCGAAGGGGCTGATGCCGAACTTCACGTGCGGCTTGGCGGCGTGCACGGCCGCGTCCATCTCCCGCACCATGGCGTTGACGTTGTCCCGGCGCCAGTCGCCGATGTCGGCGTAGGACCCGCCGTACTCCGCGAAGGTGTCGGCGTCGGGGATCTCCTGGCCGTCCACCGGATAGGGGTAGAAGTAGTCGTCGAAGTGCACGCCGTCCATGTCGTAGTTCTCGACGGCGTGCATCATGGCGCCGATGACGAACTCCCGCACCTCGGGGATGCCCGGGTCGTAGTACAGGCGGCCTCCGTAGGTGAAGGTCCAGTCGGGGTTGCGGCGGGCCGGGTGGTCCGCGGTCAGCCGGGCGGGGTCCCCGTGCATGGCCACCCGGTAGGGGTTGAACCAGCCGTGGAACTCCAGGCCGCGGGCGTGGGCCTCCTCGACGGCGAACTCCAGGGGGTCGTAGCCGGGGTCCCGCCCCTGGGTCCCGGTGAGCCACTCCGACCAGGGCTCGTGCGGGGAGGGCCAGAAGGCGTCGGCGGTGGGTCGGATCTGCACGAACACGGCGTTCAGGCCGTTGGCCTCGGAGCGGTCGTACAGGGCCCGCAGCTCGGCCCGCTGCTGGTCGGGGGTGAGTCCGGTGCGGCTGGGCCAGTCGATGTTCTGCACCCCGGCGATCCACTCGGCGCGCATCTGCCGCTTGGGCGGGGCCTGCGGGTCGACCCGGCACTCGGTGGCGCCGGCCGCGGGGGACGCGGGCGCGATGAGCGCCGCGGCGGGCACCGCGGGGAGCAGGGCGGCGGTCAGCGCCGCGGCCAGGGCTCCGCCCAGGACCGCGCCGCGCCGGGGGACGGGGGAGGTGGGTCGGGACGGGTGCGCCAAGGTGGCTCCTTCCGGAGGCTCTCCTACGGGTGGGCCCGACGGATTCCGCGTCGTGTCCTGGCGACGACGGTACGCGACCGGGGTCCGCTCAGAAGAAAACCTTCACGATTTCCCGGGGTGTCGCAAGAGATCTACGCGTATTTGGTGCCCAAGTGACGAATGTGGCTTGTGCGGTTTTCGTTCCGGGCCGGTCCGGCACACTGGCGTCCATGACCGAGCCCCTGCGCGCCACCGTTCTGCGCCGCGAAGACGTCGACCTGCACGTCCTGGACACCGGCGGCGACGGGCCGCCGGTGCTGGTGCTGCACGGACTGGCGGGCAGCGCCCGCGAGTTCGAGCCGACCGCCCGGGCCCTGGCCCCGGACTTCCGGGTGCTCCTGCCGGACCAGCGCGGCCACGGCCGCAGTACCCGCCGTCCGGCCGACACCTCGCGCGCCGCCTTCGTCGCCGACGCCGCCGCGGTCGCCGAGCGGGTCGCCGGAGGGCCGGTGCGGCTCGTCGGCCAGTCCCTGGGAGCGCACACGGCCCTGCTCACCGCGGCGGCCCGGCCCGACCTCGTCGAGCGGCTGGTGCTGCTGGAGGGGCACCCGGCGGGCGACGACCCGGAGGGGGCGGCGCGCATCGGCGCGTTCCTCGCCTCGTGGCCGCTGCCGTTCCCGGACCGGGAGGCGGCCCGCGCGTTCCTCGGCCCCGACCTGCTCTCCGCGTCCTGGGCCGCCGACCTGGCCGAGGGGCCCGGCGGACTGCGCCCCCGGTTCGACGCCGACGTGATGCAGGCGGTCATCGCCGCCGCCGACCGGCCCCGCTGGGCCGAGTGGGAGAGCGTGTCCGCACCGACCCTCGCCGTCTTCGCGGACACGGGCCTGTTCACCGAGGCGCAGAAGGACGAGATGATCGCGCGCCGCCCCGCCACGGTCCGCGCTGACCTCGACGCCTCCCACGACGCCCACCTGGAGGTCCCCGACGCCTGGATCGCCCTGCTGCGCGGCTTCCTCGCCGGGGCGGGGCCCGGACCCGGGCCCGCGGCCGGGCCGGCGGAGGGATGACGAGGCTCACAGCCGAGGGGCCGACCCCCACTTTGCATGTGCATTCATCATGATGCATACTTATTGCCATGTCCAAGGTACTCACCTCTCTGCCCGTCGGTGAACGAGTCGGCATCGCCTTCTCCGGGGGTCTCGACACCTCGGTGGCGGTCGCGTGGATGCGCGAGAAGGGCGCCGTCCCGTGCACCTACACCGCCGACATCGGCCAGTACGACGAACCCGACATCGCCTCGGTCCCCGACCGCGCCCACGACTACGGCGCCGAGATCGCGCGGCTCGTCGACGGTCGTGCGGCCCTGGTGGAGGAGGGCCTGGCCGCCCTGGCCTGCGGTGCCTTCCACATCCGCTCCGGCGGGCGCGCCTACTTCAACACCACCCCCCTGGGGCGCGCCGTGACCGGCACCCTCCTGGTGCGGGCCATGCTGGAGGACGGCGTGCAGATCTGGGGCGACGGCTCCACCTACAAGGGCAACGACATCGAGCGGTTCTACCGCTACGGCCTGCTCGCCAACCCCGCCCTGCGGATCTACAAGCCCTGGCTGGACGCCGACTTCGTCAACGAGCTCGGCGGCCGCAAGGAGATGTCCGAGTGGCTCCAGCAGCGCGACCTGCCCTACCGCGACAGCACGGAGAAGGCCTACTCCACCGACGCCAACATCTGGGGCGCCACCCATGAGGCCAAGTCTCTGGAGCACCTGGACACCGGCATCGAGATCGTCGACCCCATCATGGGCGTCCGCTTCTGGGACCCCGAGGTGGAGATCGCCCCCGAGGACGTCACCGTCGGCTTCGAGCAGGGCCGCCCCGTCACGATCAACGGCAAGGCCTTCGCCTCCCCGGTGGACCTGGTCCTGGAGGCCAACGCCATCGGCGGGCGCCACGGCCTGGGCATGTCGGACCAGATCGAGAACCGCATCATCGAGGCCAAGAGCCGCGGCATCTACGAGGCCCCCGGCATGGCCCTGCTGCACGCCGCCTACGAGCGCCTCGTCAACGCCATCCACAACGAGGACACCCTCGCCGCCTACCACACCGAGGGCCGCCGCCTGGGCCGCCTGATGTACGAGGGCCGCTGGCTGGAGCCGCAGGCGCTCATGCTCCGCGAGTCGCTCCAGCGCTGGGTGGGCACCGCCGTCACGGGCGAGGTCACCCTGCGCCTGCGCCGCGGCGAGGACCACTCGATCCTCGACACCACCGGCCCCGCGTTCAGCTACCACCCGGACAAGCTGTCCATGGAGCGCACCGAGGACTCCGCGTTCGGCCCGACCGACCGGATCGGCCAGCTGACCATGCGCAACCTCGACATCGCCGACTCCCGCTCCAAGCTGGAGGAGTACGCCCGGCTCGGCATGGTGGGCACCGGGGAGGCCGCCTCCGTGGGCGCCGCCCAGGCCGCCTCCACCGGCCTCATCGGCGCGATGCCCGAGGGCGGCGCCGAGACCATCGCCTCCCGAGGCCGCGCCCCCGAGGACGAGCTGTTCCTCGACCACGCCGCCATGGAGTCCGGCAACGACTGACCCCGCGGCTGCGGGGCCGGCCGCCCCCACCGGGAGGCGGCCGGGCCCCGGCCCGGGGCGGGGCCCGGACCCCCGTGTCGCGGCCGGCGGTGATGCGCCCCGCCCTCCCCGGACATGAGGCGCAGGCCCCGGCCGGCGGAGCGGGCGTACCCTACCGGCATGGACGCGCACGCCGACACCCTGGTCGCCAGGCCGAACGTCCCGGGCGTCGTCGAGGTCTTCCACACCCACATGCTCGGGCACGCCTACCCGATGCACACCCACGCCGCCTGGACCCTCCTCGTCCTCGACTCCGGCCTGGTCCGCTACGACCTCGGACGGCACGAGCACGGCGCCCTGGAGCGCACCGTCACCCTGCTGCCGCCGCACGTGCCGCACAACGGGACGCCCACCTCGGCCCAGGGGCTGCGCAAGCGCGTCGTCTACCTGGAGCCGGCGCGCATCGGCACCGACCTCGTGGGCCGCTCCGTCGACCGCCCCGCCCTGGACGACGCGGCGCTGCGGCGGCGCGTCCACACCCTGCACCGCGCCCTGCTCGAACCCGGCGGGGAGCTGGAGGCCGAGAGCCGGCTGGCGTTCGTCGCCGAGCGCCTGCGCGGCCATCTCCTGGGGGACCCGGGGCCACCGCCGCCGTCCGGCGACCGCCCGGCGCTGGCCGGGCGGCTGCGCGACCTGATCGACTCCCGGGTGGTGGAGGGGGTCTCGCTCGACGAGGCCGCGGCGGAGCTGCACTCCCACCCCGCGCACCTGGTGCGCGCCTTCGGGCGCCGGTTCGGCACGCCCCCGCACCGGTACCTGGTGGGGCGCCGGGTGGACCTGGCCCGCCGCCTGCTCCTGGAGGGGCGGGCCCCGGCCCGGGCCGCGGCCGAGGCCGGGTTCCACGACCAGGCCCACCTCAACCGGCACTTCACCCGCGTCCTGGGGCTGTCCCCGGGGCGCTTCGCCCGGGCGCTGCGCGAGTCGCCGGTCAGCCGTGCAGCCGGGCGCCCCTGACGACCTTGTCCACCCCGTTCCTGGGCCCGTGGACCGCGATCCCCACCAGGTCCAGCGAGTCCCGGGGCACCGCCCGCACCGCCGCCCGGTTGTCCCGGTCGTTGCCGGTGGCGAACAGGTCGGAGGTGAACACGGCGACGTCCATGCCCCGGGACACGGCCCGCCCGTGGGCCGTGGTGAGGACCTCCTTGCCGCCCTCGAACACCAGCACCGGCTGGCGGAACATGGGCAGGTACACGGTGCCGTTGCCGTCCTCGTAGGGCTCGCCCACGACCTCCGGGGCCCGGCTTCCCAGTCCGCTGACCAGGAACGAGGTCACGTTCAACCGCTGCCAGACGGCGAGGTCGTCGCGCAGCAGGACGGCGATCTTGGTGTCGAAGCGCACGGGTGCGCCCGCGCCTGCGGGGTGTTCGGTGTTCTCCATGCGCCCATGGTGGCGCCGTGCCCGCCCGCCGGTCTTGTACGTTCTTCACCTCCCGGCCGGGCCGTCGCCGCCCCGCCCCCGGGCCGCCGCCCGGTCACCCGGTCCTGCGGTCCACCGGGTCGAAGCCTTCTCCCGGCCGCCTTCGCCGCGGGCCGTCCCCCTGCCCGGATGCTTCCCCGGCGGGGGCCCGCCGCGGTCCGTCACCCGTACAGTCCTCCCGGCCCCCGGCCCCCGGCCCCGGTACCCGTCGCCCGGGCCGGAGGTCACCCGCCCCGGGTGCCCCCGTCACCTCACCACCGGGGCCGCGCCGAAACGGCGGGGCCCCGGGAGCCGACGCTCCCGGGGCCCCGCGCCACGCGGATCAGGCCGTGGCCTCCCGCTTCCTGCGTCGCGCCAGGTAGGCGGCCGCCCCGCCGCCGGCCGCGATCGCCGCGCCCGCCGCGATCAGGCCGACGACCGGAGAGCCCGTCCGCGGGAGGGTGTCGGTGGACTTGTCCGCGGGCACGGGCATGCCCACGGCGGACCCGTTCCCCTCGTCCCCGCCGCCGGAACCGCCCTCCTCGGGGCCGTTCCCGCTCTCACCGCCCTCGGAGCCGCCGTCCTCGCCGCCCCCGGCCGTCGGCTCGAAGGGGGAGCCGACCCACGTCTGCCCCAGCGGATAGGTGACGACCAGCCCCTGCTCGGGGAACTCGACCACCATCTCCAGGAAGTGCGCCGCGCCCCACAGGCGCTGGCCCTGGTAGCGGTCCTCCCACACGAGTTCCTCGGTGGAGAAGGAGATCTCGGCGTCGTACTCGTTCACGGAGAAGGAGGTCTCCACCTCGTCGAACCCGTACGCCGGGCCGCCGGACCAGGACTGCTGGAGCCGCAGCCAGACCCCGGTGAAGTCGGCGTCCAGAACGACGTCGTCGCCCGCCGAGGCCAGCGCGGCGGTGTTCTCGTCGAGTCCGACGACGGAGGCGACGCCGTCGTCCCCGGTGCCCGGGGCGTCCTGGAGGATCTCCTCTTCGGGAGCGCCGGGGGAGGGGGCCACCGCCGGCTCCTCGGGGGCCTCGGCGGGCTCCGGCTCCTCGGTGCCCTCCGGTGCGGGGCTCGGCGCCTCGGTCTCCTGCGCCGGCTCCTCCTCGGACGTGCCGTCGACGTCCGCGGGGGAGGCGTCGTCCGCGAGCATCTCCCGGATGTCGGACTCGGTGAGCCGGATGCCCAGTTCCTCGAACCGGACCCAGGAGCGGAGGACGTCCTCGTCCACGTCCACCAGGATCGAGGTGATGCCGACGGCCCAGATGTCGCCGTCGTGCAGGTAGCCCCGCACGCCGTGGACGTCGCCGCCGCGCGGGCCCAGGTGCGAGATGTTCGCCCGGTCGTTGATGCCCGACTCGGCGAAGCCGTTCGGGTCCTCGTCGGCGGTGGCGGTGGCGGGGGCGGCCCAGGCCAGGCTCAGGGCGCCCAGCGCGGCGAACACGGCCCCGGCGCGGAGCGCGCGCCGTGCCTCGGTGGTGCTGGTCTTCACGGGGGTCCTCGGGGGCTGGGATCCGTCGTCGCGGATCGGCCCTCGGCCGTGGCCGCCGTCCGGGACGGGAGCACGGCTCTGGGCGGTGGGAGATGGGAGAGGCGCGCAGAGGCACTCTCCGGTGCCATCCGGGCATGGGGGCCCGGACGGAGGCGGAAACGGGTTCCGCCCGCCCATGAGCCTACGTTCCCCAAGGAACGGAATTCGCTTGGGAGAATCACAGGATGATTTCAATGGCCGTTTCCCGGGGGCTCTCCTCTCCGTTGTTTCCGTGTTTTTATATTCCACGGTAAACCGATTCTTCCCGTGGGAGTCAGGGGCGCGTGTGTGTCTCAGGTCCCTTCCCGTCGGGGGTCCGGTGCTCGCGGAGGTGCGTCGCCCGGCTTCGGCACGCCTTTCCCGTCGTCCTTTTCCGGGGTCGCCACGGCCTGTCCGGTATTCGTTCCGGGGGAGTTCTCCGTGCTCGGGCGGGGTGTGCGGGGCGGGGGAGCGCGCCGAGCCCTCCCGCCCGTCGCGGCGGGCGTGCGCGGCCGACCCGGGCCGGGGGTCCCCGCCGGTGCGGAGGGCTATGTCCGGTTGGTGTGGATCCATCACATGATTTGACTGATTCCAGAAAAGACGGCAGACTTCCCGCCATGCCTACCCCTTCGGATTTCGAGCGCATGCTGCGCGAGTCCGGCCTGCGGGTGACGAGCCCCCGGATGGCCGTGCTGTCCGCCGTGCACGACAACCCGCACGCCGACACGGAGTCGCTCATCGACATCGTGCGCGGGAACCTCGGCGCGGTGTCCGGCCAGGCCGTCTACGACGTGCTCAAGGCGTTGAACGGCGCCGGGCTGATCCGGCGCATCCAGCCGCAGGGCTCCGTGGCCCGCTATGAGACACGGGTCGGGGACAACCACCACCACGTCGTGTGCCGGTCCTGCGGCGCGATAGCCGACGTCGACTGCGCCGTCGGCCACGCGCCGTGCCTGACGGCCTCGTCCGACCACGGCTTCCGCGTCGACGAGGCCGAGGTCGTCTACTGGGGCCTGTGCCCCGACTGCTCCCGTACACGCGAGTCCTGAAACCGAGAATCCACCTCTTCCCTGTTCCGGAAGGAAGACGATGTCCGAAAACAACGAGGTAGTCGCCCCGACCCCCGAGACCGGGGGGTCCGGCGGCTGCCCCGTCGCCCACGGCCGCGCGCCCCACCCCACGCAGAGCGGCGGGAACAGCGGCTGGTGGCCCAACCGGCTCAACCTGAAGATCCTGGCCAAGAACCCGGCCGTGGCGAACCCCCTCGGCGAGGGCTTCGACTACGCCAAGGCGTTCGCCGCCCTGGACCTGGACGCCGTGAAGGCCGACATCGCCGAGGTCCTCACGACCTCCCAGGACTGGTGGCCCGCCGACTTCGGCCACTACGGCCCGCTCGTCATCCGCATGTCCTGGCACAGCGCGGGCACCTACCGCCTGTTCGACGGCCGCGGCGGCGGCAGCGCCGGCCAGCAGCGGTTCGCCCCGCTCAACAGCTGGCCCGACAACGCCAACCTGGACAAGGCCCGCCGCCTGCTGTGGCCGGTCAAGAAGAAGTACGGCCAGAACCTCTCCTGGGCCGACCTGCTCATCCTCTCCGGCAACGTGGCCCTGGAGTCCATGGGCTTCGAGACCTTCGGCTTCGGCGGCGGTCGCGAGGACGTGTGGGAGGCCGACGAGGACGTCTACTGGGGCCCCGAGACCACCTGGCTCGACGACGAGCGCTACAGCGGCGACCGCGAGCTGGAGAAGCCGCTGGCCGCCGTCCAGATGGGCCTCATCTACGTCAACCCGGAGGGCCCCAACGGCAACCCGGACCCGGTCGCCGCGGCCCGCGACATCCGCGACACCTTCGGCCGCATGGGCATGAACGACGAGGAGACCGTCGCCCTCATCGCGGGCGGCCACACCTTCGGCAAGACCCACGGCGCGGGCCCGGACGACAACGTCGAGGCCGACCCCGAGGCCGCCGGGCTGGAGCAGCAGGGCCTGGGCTGGAAGAACAACTTCCGCACCGGCAAGGGCGGCGACACCATCACGTCGGGCCTGGAGGTCACCTGGACCACCACCCCGGCGCAGTGGAGCCACGGCTTCTTCAAGAACCTGTTCGAGTTCGAGTACGAGCTCGAACAGAGCCCGGCCGGCGCCAACCAGTGGGTCGCCAAGGACGCCGGGGAGATCATCCCCGACGCCCACGACCCGAACAAGAAGCACAAGCCGACCATGCTCACCACCGACCTGTCGCTGCGCTTCGACCCGGTCTACGAGCCGATCTCGCGCCGCTTCTACGAGAACCCCGGGGAGTTCGCCGACGCGTTCGCCCGCGCCTGGTACAAGCTGACCCACCGCGACATGGGCCCGAAGTCGCGCTACCTGGGCGCCGAGGTCCCGCAGGAGACCCTGCTCTGGCAGGACCCGCTGCCCGAGCCGCAGGGCGAGGCCATCGGCGCGACCGAGATCGCCGCCCTCAAGGCCGCCGTCGCCGAGTCCGGCCTGACCGTGTCCCAGCTGGTGAAGACCGCCTGGGCCTCGGCCTCCACCTACCGCGACAGCGACAAGCGCGGCGGCGCCAACGGCGCCCGCGTCCGCCTGGCCCCGCAGGTCGACTGGGAGGTCAACGACCCGGCCGGGCTGCGCGAGGTGCTGGGCACCCTGGAGGGCGTCGCCGAGAAGTTCAACGCCGCCTCCGACAGGAAGGTGTCGCTGGCCGACCTCATCGTCCTCGCCGGCGGCGTGGGCGTGGAGAAGGCCGCCGCGGCGGCCGGGCACGAGGTCGTCGTGCCGTTCACCCCGGGCCGCGTGGACGCGACCGCGGAGCAGACCGACGCCGAGTCCTTCTCCTACCTGGAGCCGGTCGCCGACGGCTTCCGCAACTACTACGGCGAGGGCAACCGCCTCCCCGCCGAGTACCTGCTGATCGACAAGGCGAACCTGCTGGGCCTGAGCGCCCCGGAGACCACCGTCCTCGTCGGCGGCCTGCGCGTGCTGGGCGCCAACCACGACGGCTCCGAGGTGGGCGTCCTCACCGACGCGCCGGGCACCCTGACGAACGACTTCTTCGTCAACCTGCTCGACCTGGGGACCTCCTGGACCCCGACCGGGGAGAGCTCCGAGACCTCGCGGACGTTCGTCGCCAAGGACGCGTCCGGCGCGGTGAAGTGGACCGGCAGCCGCGTCGACCTGGTGTTCGGCTCCAACTCCGAGCTGCGCGCCCTGGCCGAGGTGTACGCCTCCGACGACGCGAAGCAGAAGTTCGTCGCGGACTTCGTCGCCGCGTGGACCAAGGTCATGGAGCTGGACCGCTTCGACCTGGCCTGATCCCGCGCCGGGTCCCGCCCGGAACCGGACCCGGAGCCGGCCCGACCGCCACGGTCGGGCCGGCTTTCGCGTGTCCGGGCTCGGCGACACGGCGCCCCGGCATCCCCCTCCGCGATCCGTTCGGCGTCGCCCGCTCCGTTTCGCCCCGCCCCGGCTCGGTCCGGCGCCCGGGCGGGGGCGTGACGCCACGTCACGTGTCGGACACCGGAAATGTCATCCCGCGCCGGTGACGCGGCGCCACTGCCGCCCGGGGGCCGCCCGCGCTGGAATGGGCACAGGCCCGGGAGACCACGGGCGGGGCGCCCGACACGACGCTGTCCGCGCAGGTCCGCGGCTTCCCCGGGCTCCGGTGGAACGCTCGTTGCGAACGGGGAGGACTCCATGGACGGTGCCACCGTCCCGCGCCGCGGCACCGTCCACGGGGTTCACGGCCTCCGCGGCGCCCACCCCCCGACGGCCCCCGCCGGACCGACCGAGCCAGAGGAGAACACCGCCATGTCCAACGCCCGCTCCGACCGGCCCCGGCGGCCCGCGCCGCCCGGAGCCGCCCCCCAGCGCCCCGGCTGGCCCGAGGTCATCGCCGGCCTGGCCGCCGGTGCCGCCGCCGTGGTCTCGCTCGTGCTCATCCCGTCCGAGCCCCTGGGCCCGGTGGCGTTCGGCGTCCTCGTGGCCTCCTGGTCGGGCGTCACCGGCCTCTTCGGCTTCGCGGTGGCCGCGGTGCTGCGCATCCGCTCACTGGCAGCCTTCAACGTCCGCCGCACCACTGGGCGCTGGATGCTGCTCGGCGCCCTCTGGGGCCTGGTCGCGCTGGTCGTCAAGGGCGCGGTGATCCTGGCCGTCACCACCCTGACCGGGTACGCCGAGGACCCGCAGGGCATGTACTACGACGCCGCGGGCGGCGGGGCGGTCGCCTTCGTCCTGACCGTCCTGTTCCTGGCGGTGCTGACGCCGATCGGCGAGGAGTTCCTCTTCCGCGGGGTCGTCGCCACCTCCCTGTACCGCTACGGACCGGTCATCGGCGCCCTGGGCAGTTCGGCGATCTTCGCCGTCTTCCACGGTGTCAACATCATCCTGCCCGCGGCATTCGTGGTGGGCCTGATCGCCGCCGAGGTGATGCGCCGCAGCGGTTCCATCTGGCCCGCCGTGGCCGTCCACGCGGTCAACAACGCGGCGCTGCCGCTGCTGGTGCTCTTCACCGGGTTCAGCGGCCCGGCCTGACCGGGCCGCCCGTCCCGCCCGGGGGCCGGCCGCCGTGCCCCCCCGCGTGCGGACGGTGCCCGGGGCGGGGGCCGCGCGGGCCGGCCGCCGTCAGATCCAGCCGCGCTCGGCGGCGATGCGCGCGGCCTCGTGCCGGTTGGCCGCGCCGAGCTTGCCGATGACCGAGGCGAGGTGGTTGCGCACGGTCCCCCGGGACAGGGACACGCGCCGGGCGATCTCCTCGACCGGTGCCCCGTCGCGGGCCAGCGCCAGCACGTCGGACTCGCGCGGGCTCAGCGGCGAGTCCCCCGTGCTGATCGCCTCCGCGGCCAGCGCCGGGTCGACGTACCGGCCGCCGCCCGCGACGTCGCGCACGACCTCGGCGAACGTGCGGGAGGAGACGGTCTTGGGCAGGAAGCCGCGCACCCCCGCCGCCAGCGCCGACTTCAGGTACCCCGGGCGGCCGTGCGAGGTCACGATGACGCAGCGGCAGTCGGGCAGTTCGACCGCCAGCCGCCGGGCCACCTCGATCCCGTCGGGGCCCGGCAGCTGGAGGTCGAGCAGGGCGACGTCGGGGCGCACCCGCAGGGCCGTGGCCAGGGCCTCCTCACCCGAGGCCGCGCGGCCGACGACCTCGAAGTCGTCCTCCAGGTCCAGCAGCCCGGCGACGGCGTCGCGGATGAGGTGTTCGTCGTCGGCGACGAGGATGCGGATCATGCGGGGTCCTCCTCCGGGAGCGGGATCACGGCGTCGAGCAGGAACCGGTCTCCGTCGCGGCGCGCGGTGACGCTCCCGCCGAGCGCGCCGATCCGCTCCGACATGGAGTGCAGTCCCGTCCCCTGCACGGCGCCCGGGGCACCGGGGCCGACGCCGTCGTTCGTGATCGCCAGGCGCACCCGGCCCCGTCCGACCTCCGTCGTGAGCGAGACCCGGGTCGCCCGCGAGTGTCGCAGAAGGTTGGTGACCCCCTCGCGGACGACCCGTCCCAGGGCCTCGGCGTACTCCTCGGGAACCGGGTCGCCCGTCACCGCGCAGGCGATGCCCGCGGACTCCAGCAGCGACCGCGCGCCCGCCACCTCGCCCTCCCAGGTGGTGCGCAGCTCGCCCCGCACCACCCGGCGGACCTCGGTGCCCGCCTCCTCCGTGATCCGCCGGATCTCGCCCAGCTCGCGGCCGGCGGGAACGGCCCGGCCCCGGTCGACCAGCTCCGAGGCCAGCGCGCTCTTGACCGCGATGGTGGCCAGGGTCCGGCCGAACACGTCGTGCAGGTCGCGCGCGATGCGCAGGCGCTCGTTCGCCAGGGCGAGCGCGGCCCGGTCCTCCACCGCCGCCTGGAGTTCGCGCAGCACCCACAGCGTCCACGCGCTCAGCCAGCACACCCACAGGGCGGCGCTCGCCACGGCCGAGCCGACCAGCAGCGGTCCGGGGTCCGAGGCCAGTGTGAGCAGGGCGGCGGCGGCGACCACCGCGCCGTTGAGCAGCAGGGCCCGCCGCATGTCCAGGGCGGGGGCGAAGCTCGCCGCGACCGCGCCGGCCGTCGTCGCCACCGTCAGGGTCATCGCCGGCGAGGGGAGCATCAGGGCCGTGGCGACCACGGCCGCCAGCACGGCCGCCCACCCCGCGACGAGGGCGGGGCGCAGCGGCCTGACCCGGCCGACGACGGTGTCGATGCTCCGGTTGACGATGACGATGTTGCCGGCGCTGAGGAGGAGGGAGAGGAAGGTCGCCGCGGCCGGCAGGGCCAGGTCCGCGCCGGACGACCACTCCGACCACCGGGTGCTCCCGAGGAGGGTGGTGGTCGGGATCGTGACGGTGGCGTACGAGGACCAGCGCACGTAGGCCTCCAACCTGCGTGCGCCGGTCATCACCCAGTCGCTCATGCCCTTCATTGTGCCGTCGGGAACCGATCGGTCGGCGCGCCGGCGGGGGTCGTGGCCGGTCCCGACCGCCGGGTGCCCAGCCACACCGCCGCCGCGATGACGAGGACGGTGGCGCTGGGGATGAGCAGGGTGGGCGACCCGGTGCCCGCCGACCGCTCCAGCCCGGCGTTCTGGTCGGCGTGCAGGACGGTGAGGATCAGGAAGGTGAGCGTGTTGTTCAGGGCGTGGATGACGGACGCGACCTCCAGGCCGCCGGTGCGCCAGGTGATCAGGGCCAGGGCGACGGCGAGCGAGAAGCACCAGACGTTGAACCACAGGTCGGCCGAGAGGTGGACGAGCGTGAACACCACGCTGGAGACGAGGACGCCCAGGAACAGGGCCGTGCGCGGTCCCCGGCCCCAGCTCCCGGCGACCCGGAAGACGAGTCCGCGGAAGCCGTACTCCTCGCCCGCCGACTGCAGGGGTGCCAGTACGAGGGTGGAGGCGAACAGGCCGAGCAGGTAGCCCGCCGACTGCTGGGCCTGCTCGTAGGGCAGGAACTGGATGCCGACCAGCGACAGCAGCAGCCAGAGCGGGCCGATGACCAGCAGCGCCCGGCCGAACACGTCGAACCGGAACCGCGACAGGACGGAGTGCAGCGAAGCCCCCCGCACCCCGTAGAGCCAGCGCTGGACGACCATGCTCCAGGGGATGAGCAGGGCCACCGAGAGCAGGTTGCCGATGTGGAACAGCACCGTGTACTCGGTGCCGCCGAACGTCGGGTTGGTGTGCCCCAGCGCGGAGTCGGCGAGGGCGGCCAGCACGGCGAGGACGATGTTGGAGGCGTACAGGCCGACCACCACCAGGGCGATCGCCAGGACGCCGCGCCCGATGCGGCGCTTCTCCCCGGCGAGCACGCGGTGGTACTCCGTGTCCGGCGGGACCGGCCGCGGTCCGCGGCGGCCCTGTTCCGGGGCTGCGGGCGGCCGGGGCGGTGCGGTCCGCGCCGCGCCGTGTGCGGGGGAGTCCGCCGGCCGCGGCGGCTGGTAGGGGAAGCGGTGGTCGTCGTCGGTGCTCATACTTTGAACCTAGACAGCGTTCGGTCCGTTACCCAGTGTCACCGATCATGGATGCGTCCCCCGTTTCGCACGGGTCGGCCATGACCTATGTCATGGGTCGGCGCCGCGCCCCTGCTCCGGGGCCCGCCGCTCCCGTCCGGCCCGCCCGCGGCCGGTGCGCCGGGCCCCGCACGGGGTGATCCGCCCGGCCGCCGCGTGCGACCGTCCGCGCCTGGACGGCGACCGGCGCGCGGACCGGATCGGCGGCGCCGCGCGGGACGGACTCCCACCGCGCTCCGGCGTCAGCGGGCGGCGCGGCGCAGGCGGTACCACCGCGGCGAGGTGCGGTTCATCGGCCAGCCCAGCCCCGCGGGGTCGGCGTCCTCGGCGGAGAGCGTCTCCCATCCGGGGAACGCGGCCTCGACCTCCTCCCGCGAGACGCCCTCGACGAGCCGCCGGTACCGGGAGGGGCCGAACGCGAGCATCAGCAGGACGGCCCCGGGCTCCGCCAGCTCGGTGACGCCCCGCCCCTCGGCCGCCCGCTGCTCCGGCCCCAGGCCCTGGAAGCAGCCGATGTCGAGGAAGAGGTCGAACGTCCCCAGCCCGGAGGCGCCCAGGTCGGTCACGTCCCCCACGACGTAGGCGACCTCCGCCGGGCCCTTCGCCCGGGCGGCCTCGACGGCCTCGGGGACCAGGTCCAGGCCCACGGTCTCCCAGCCGCGCCGGGCGGGCTCGGGGGTGAACTGCCCGCGCCCGCACCCCAGGTCCAGTGCCCGCCCCGGGCCGCCCGGCCGCTCCGCGGCCTCCCGGTCGAGCAGGCCGCCCAGCCGCTTCCCTCCCGCGGCGCCGTAGCGCTCCCACGGAGTGAACCCCAGCCGGTACATCCGCGCGTATTTCGTCATGGGTCCACGGTAGGACGGCCCCCCGGAGGGGCCCGGGCACCCCCTGCGCCGTGCCGCTCGCGGAGGAGCGGTCCGGACGGTCGGTGCGCCGGGGCCCGCGGACGGTCGCGGACACGCGGTCTTCCTCCCGCGCACGGGATCGTGTGGATGACCGTGCGGGGCGGCCGGGGGAGCGGCCCGCCGGGGGAACACGGCGGTGCTTCCCGGCGGTGCCCGGGGGCGGCACCGGTCACGGAAGGCGGACCGGGAGAGCGGCCCGCCGGGGGGCGCGGACGCCGGCGTCGCCCCGGCCCGCGCTCCTGCGGAGCCCGCCCGCGCCGGGGAGTGTCCGCCGGGGGCGCCCCGACCCGGCGGACCGGGCTCACGAGGCGCGGAACAGCCCCGGCTCCACCTCGGCGACCCGCCCCTGCCCCACCAGCACCTCCAGGTGCTGTACGGCGGTCCTGCGCTCCACCGCGTCCACGTGCGGGCCCTCCACGTGCGGCCGGTACACCAGCCGGTGCGCGACGACGTCCTCCAGGGTCCGCGGCTCCGCGAGCAGGGCCAGCAGCTCCCCCTCCCGCCTGCGCACCACGCCGGCGTAGGCGTCGAGCCTGCGCCGGAACTCCCCGGCGCCCTCGACCACGCCCTTCTGGTGCGAGGTGCCGTACCACCGCGCGTCGATCTCCCGGCAGCGCCGCATCGAGGCCTCGAAGTCGGTGAGGCTGCTCCCGGTGTCGCCGTAGTAGGGGCCGAACCCCGTCAGGTCGACGTCCGCCACGAACAGGAACCCGTCCGGCTCGATGAGGAGGCCGCAGTGGCCCGGCGTGTGGCCGGGCAGGTGCACCACCGTCGCGGTGCACCCCCCGAGGTCGAACACGGCGCCGTCCTCGAACCCCGAGGCGTCCGGCCGACCGTGCATCCGGAACCGGTCCCGCACCTTCGCCGTGGTGGCCTCGGCCGCCTCGGGGGCCAGCCCCAGGGCGGAGACCAGGGCCTCGGGTGAGCGCAGCCCCTCCAGGTCGCGCGCGTGGACGCGGACCGGGGCGTCGTAGCCGCCCAGGCCCGCGACATGGTCCTCGTGCGCGTGGCTGACCACGACCAGGTCCGCGGCCGGAGGGTCGTCCAGCAGCGACAGCGACGGGTCGACGACCAGCGCGGCCTCCGTGCCGCGCACGAGCAGCGAGTTGGCGTAGGGGTAGGCGCCCCGGTCGGCGCCGACGAGCACGCCGACCCGGCCGTACTCCACCGCCGTGTACCCCGTTGTGTGCGCGTCCATCGCTTCCGCCCTCCGCGGTCCGGCTCCGACAGCCCCGTCGACCGGTCCGGGGCCCGCGGGCCGCCGGACGGCCCCGCCGTCCCGGGACAGACCCTAGGGCGGCCCCGCCGGGCTCCACAACGGCGGTGTCCGCGAGGGCGCGGGACACGCCCCGGGGCGGGCCGGCCTCCTGGCCTCCCGCCGGGGCCGTGCCACGGGCCTTGGGGCGGGGCCGGGCGTGGGAGGGGACCGACACCTGCTTCCGCCGCCCCGGGGAGGAACCGCGCGCCGGGGGCGGGCGGTCCCGCCGCGGACAGCCCCGCCGAGGCCTCCCCGGTCGGGCCCCGACCGGAAGCCCCCTCCCGTGGCGCGGTTGAGGCGACCGCGGCGGTTCCAGGGGCCGGCCGGTTCCGGCCGCCGTGCCCGCCGAACCCCCTCCCGGGTGCACGGCACCGCTTCACGGCCGCGGCCCGTCCCGGCCGCCGTTCGCGCGGAAGTCGAAGAACCTCAGTCCGCCGACAACGGCCCCGTCCGCGATCTCCCGCGGGGTCCAGGGGTGGTCGGAGTAGTCGTCCACGGCCACGCCCCCGCCGCGCAGGAGCAGCGCCGCCATGCGGTGGACCTCGGCGGTGCCGTCGACGCGCCCGGACACGTCCACCTGGAGCCCCCACGACGGGTGGTACCCCAGCGCCGCGTCGAGGGCCGCCACGGCCCCGGGCTCCCAGTCGGTGAAGAGGTGGTCGGTCCCCTCGACCTCCAGCTCGATGTAGAGGCACCCCTCCATGACCCACGGAAGGCGCCGCCCGGGCAGGTGCCGGTCGAGCGTCCCGACGGTCTCGTCCAGTCCGGCGGCCGGGAACACGAACACGGTGCGCATGGCCGGAGTGTAGAACGGCCCGGTCCGGCCGTCCCAACGCGCGCGGCGCCGGCCCGTCGGTACGGGCCGGCGCCGTGGGAGGCGGCGGGGCCGGGGGCGGGGGCGCCCGCCCGGCCCGGTCAGAAGCGGTCGA
The DNA here is from genome assembly GCF_900141985.1 of Nocardiopsis flavescens. GTDB lineage: Bacteria > Actinomycetota > Actinomycetes > Streptosporangiales > Streptosporangiaceae > Nocardiopsis > Nocardiopsis flavescens. The sequence goes on from NZ_FQZK01000005.1 coordinate 247,619, forward strand.
CCAGGATCCGTCCGTCGGCCTCGCGCTGTCCGGCCAGGCCGGTGCCGTAGTTGGCCTCGACCCGCGAGCGCTCGGAGGCGTTGGGGGCGCGGACGGTGCAGTTCACGCCGCCGGTGGAGCCCGACATCAGCGAGGAGCAGGGGCCGGGCTTGACGTCGGGCAGCCCCAGGCTGTGGCCGAGCTCGTGGGCGGCGATGCGCACCGCGTCGTAGCCCTCCGCGGTGCCCTGGCGGCCCATCCAGACGGTGACCTGCCCGCCCGGCCGCACCGGGCCCAGGTGGGCGCGGGGCCAGCCGTCGTCGGCGATGACGCGGATCTCGGCGCGCCGCCCGGAGGGGGCGGGCTCCAGGCGGACGTTGGAGACGCTGGAGTTCCAGATGTCCACGGCCGCGGCGACGGCGGAGGTGTACTCCGCGGCCTGGCCGGAGTCGTAGTACAGGACGGTCTGGCGCAGCGGCCGGTCCTGTTCCGCGGGCGCGGCGGCGGCCGGGGCGGCGCCGACCAGCGTCAGGGCCAGCGCGCTCAGCGCGACCAGCAGGGGGGTGAGGAGACGTCTCAGCATGCGGGGGCTCCCGGGGGTAGGGGTGCTGATGCCAGTGGTGACCCGGTGGGGTCGGCCCGATGCTATGCGTAGTGGCGTAGCGCCACAAGACGTGCACAACGACTAAATCCGGCTCAGTCCGGCGGCCCGGGACCGGCGCTCGGGGAGCATCCGTACCCGCCCGCGCCCCGGCCCGGGGGATGCCCGCACCCGTCCGCGGACCCCGCGACGCCCCGGGGGCGCGGGGCGCTCCGGTGCGTCGCGGGGGCGCGGGGACACTCCCGGACGACCGGTCGCGTTCGGTGGACCCCCGCCCCGGCGGAGCCGGGCGCGGGGGCACGCCCCCGCGCCCGGAGCGGGACTCAGCCCAGGAGGTCCCGGGTCCCGTCCGCGTCCACGGCCGCCTTCTGCGCGGTCCACTCGCGCGCCCGCTCGCTGAGCGAGAACCCCAGGCCCGGGCGGTCGGGGACGCGCATCCGCCCGTCCGCGATCTCCAGCCGCTCCTCGAAGAGCGGCTGCAACCAGTCGAAGTGCTCCACCCACGGGTCGATCTCGTAGGCCGCCGCCAGGTGCAGGTGGATCTCCATGGCGAAGTGCGGGGCCATGCGCACCCCGGCCCGCCTGCCCCGCGCCATGATCTCCAGGAAGGGGGTGATCCCGCCGACGCGCGGGGCGTCCGGCTGCATGAAGTCCACCGCCCCGGCCCGCAGCAGCTCCTCGTGCTCCGCGACGCTGGTGAGCATCTCGCCGGTGGCGATCGGCGTGGCCAGCTCCCGGGCCAGGGCCGCGTGCCCCTCGGCGTCGTAGGCGTCCAGCGGCTCCTCGATCCAGACCAGGTCGAACTCCTCCAGCAGGCGCCCCATGCGCACCGCCGTGCTCCGGTTCCACTGCTGGTTGGCGTCCACCATGAGCGGGAAGTCGCCCAGCTCCTCGCGGACGGCGGCCACCCGGGCGAGGTCGACCCGCCGGTCGGGGTGCCCGACCTTGATCTTGATCCCGCCGATGCCCGCGGCCCGGGCGGCCCGGGTGTTCTCCACGACCTGCTCCAGCGGGGAGGACAGGAAGCCGCCGGAGGTGTTGTAGCAGTCCACCGCGTCCCGGTGCGCGCCGAGCAGCTTGGCCAGGGGCAGTCCGGCGCGCTTGGCCTTGAGGTCCCACAGCGCGATGTCCATGGCGGCGATCGCCTGCACGGCCAGGCCGCTGCGGCCCACGGACGCCCCCGCCCACACCAGGCGGGTCCACAGGCGCTGGATGTCGCTGGGGTCCTCGCCGACGAGTTCGTGGGCGACCTCGCGGGCGTGGGCGTACTGGCCCGGTCCCCCCGCCCGCTTGGAGTAGGTGTAGCCGATCCCCTCCAGGCCCTCCTCGGTGCGGATCTCGGCGAACAGCATCGACACCGAGGTGAGCGGCCGCTGGCGGCCGGTGAGCACCTTGGCGTCGCTGATGGGCGCGGCCAGCGGGAGGTCGACGCGGGAGAGGGTCACGGAGGCGATCCGGTCGGCGGCGCCGCCGGGCCCTCCCGCGGTGCGCAGGGCCTCGCCGGACGGGGACGGAGTGTTCATCAGGGCTCCAAGGGGAAGGGGCGGGTGTCAGCGCACCAGGGCCGGGCGGTCGGGATCGAAGGTCCATCCCGGGATCAGGTACTGCATCGCGGCGGCGTCGTCGCGCGCTCCCAGGCCGTGCTCCAGGTAGAGCCGGTGGGCCGCGTCCAGGGCCTCGCGGTCCAGTTCCACGCCCAGCCCGGGTGCGGTCGGAACGGTGATCGCCCCGTCCTCGATGCGCGGCGGCCGACGGGTCAGCGCCTGCCCGTCCTGCCAGATCCAGTGCGTGTCCAGGGCGGTGATCGGCCCGGGGGCGGCGGCGCCCACGTGGGTGAACATCGCCAGGGAGATGTCGAAGTGGTTGTTGGAGTGCGACCCCCAGGTGAGTCCGAAGTCCTGGCACAGCTGGGCCACCCGCACCGACCCGCGCATCGTCCAGAAGTGCGGGTCCGCCAGCGGGATGTCCACCGCGTGCGTGCGCACGCTGTGCGCCAGCTGCCGCCAGTCGGTGGCGATCATGTTGGTCGCCGTGGGGAGCCCGGTGGCCCGGCGGAACTCCGCCATCACCTCGCGGGAGGAGTAGCCCCCCTCGGCTCCGCAGGGGTCCTCGGCGTAGGCGAGCACGCCGTGCAGGTCCGAGCACAGCCGCACCGCCTCGGCCAGCGACCAGGCTCCGTTGGGGTCCAGGGTGACGCGGGCGTCGGGGAAGCGCCCGGCCAGCGCCCGCACCGCGGCCACCTCCTCCTCCCCGGGGAACACCCCGCCCTTGAGCTTGAAGTCGCGGAACCCGTACCGCCGGGCGGCGGCCTCGGCCAGCGCCACCACCGCCTCGGGCGTCAGCGCCGGTTCGCGGCGCAGCCGCTCCCAGTCGTCGGCGGGCTCCTTCTCCTCCGGGTAGGGCAGGGGCGCCAGGTTCCGGTCACCGATGTAGAAGAGGTAGCCCAGCATGGGCACCCGCTCGCGCCGGCGGCCCTCGCCGAGCAGGTCGCACACGGGCACGCCCAGGTACTGCCCCAGCAGGTCGAGCAGGGCCGACTCCAGGGCGGTGACCGCGTGCACGGTGGTGCGCAGGTCGAAGGTCTGCCGTCCCCGGCCGCCCCGGTCCCGGTCGGCGAAGGCGTCCTGCACCCGGCGCAGGAGCGGGTTGAGCTCGGCCACGGGGCGGCCGACCACGAGGTCGGCGGCGTCGGTGACGGTGGAGCGGATCGCCTCGCCCCCCGGCACCTCGCCCAGGCCGGTGCGCCCCTCGCTGTCGGTGAGGATCACGATGTTGCGGGTGAAGAAGGGGCCGTGGGCGCCGCTCAGGTTGAGCAGCATGCTGTCGTGCCCGGCCACCGGGACCACCTCGACCGAGGTGACGACGGGCGCGGTCATCGCCGGTCCCCTCCCGTGCCCCCGGACCCCGGGGCCGCGGGGACACCGTCGATCCGCCGGTCCAGGCCCCACGGGTCGTCCTCGCGCAGCGCGGGCGGCAGCAGGGCCTCGGGCATCCCCTGGTAGGAGACCGGCCGGAGGAAGCGGTGCAGGGCGAGGCCGCCCACCGAGGTGCCGCGGGAGTCGGAGGTGGCGGGGTAGGGGCCGCCGTGCACCATCGCGTGGGCGACCTCCACCCCGGTCGGCCAGCCGCCGAACAGCACCCGCCCGGCCCGCCGCTCCAGGACCGGCAGCAGGGCGCGCGCCGCGGCCAGGTCGTCCGGGTCCTCGGCGTCGGCGTGCAGGGTGGCGGTGAGCTGGCCCTCCATCCCCTCCAGCGCCTCGGCGAGCGACTCCGGAGACGGGGAGCGCACGAGCAGGCCCGCGGCGCCGAACACCTCCTCCTGGAGACGGGGGTCGGCGGTGAAGTCGGCCTGGTCCACGGTGAACAGCGCGGGGGCCGGGTCGTTGGGGCCGGGGCCGGCCTCTCCCCGGGCGGCGGTCTCCGTCCCGGGGTGCCCCTCCAGCGCGTCCACGCCCCTGCCGAAGGCGGCGGCGATGCCGGACGTGAGCATGGTCCGCCCCGCGGTGCGGGCGACGCCCTCGGCGGCGCGGGCGACGAACCGGTCGCCGTCCGGGCCGCTCGGGACGAACACCGCGCCGGGGTTGGTGCAGAACTGCCCCGAGCCCAGGGTGAGGGAAGCGACGTAGGCGTCGGCCAGCTCCGTCGCGCCCTCGCCCGCGAGGGCGCCGGGCAGGATCACGACGGGGTTGACCGAGGACATCTCGGCGAACACCGGGACGGGCTCGGGACGGGCGGCGGCGATGTCCATGAGGGCGCGCCCGCCGGCCCGCGACCCGGTGAAGGCCACGGCCTTGATCCGCGGGTCCGAGACCAGGTCCCGGCCGATCCCGTTGCCCTCCCCGAACAGCACGGAGAAGACGCCCGGGGGCAGCCCGGACGCGGCCGCGGCGGCCGCGACGGCGCGGCCGACGAGCAGCGCGGTGCCGGGGTGGGCGTTGTGCCCCTTGACCACGACGGGGCAGCCCGCCGCCAGCGCGGAGGCGGTGTCGCCGCCCGCGGTGGAGAAGGCCAGGGGGAAGTTGCTCGCGCCGAACACCGCGACCGGCCCGATCGGGATGTGCACCAGGCGCAGGTCGGGGCGGGGGAGCGGGGTCCGGTCCGGCAGCGCCGGGTCGATCCTGGGCTGGAGGGCGTCGCCCCGCTCGACGATGCCGGCGAACATGCGCAGCTGGCCGGTGGTGCGGGCGCGCTCCCCCTCGATGCGGGCCCGGGGCAGGCCCGTCTCGCGGACCGCGCGGTCCACCAGCTCCTCCCCGAGCGCCTCGATCTCGTTGGCGATCCGGCGCAGGAACGCGGAGCGCTCGGCCGGGGTCTGCGACCGGAAGGCGTCGAAGGCCTCCTCCGCGGCCCGGGTGGCCTCCTCGATCTGGGCGGCGTCCACCAGCCCGACGGGCGGGCCGAACTCCTCACCGGTGGCGGGGTCGACCGCGAGCAGGGTGCCGGCGGCCCCCTCGACGGGCCGTCCCGCCACCAGGGGGCGCCCGTCCAGGACCGGGTGCTCCGGGTGGGTGGTGTGCTCGGTCATTCAGGCGACCTTCCGGATCAGGGCGGCGAGCTCTTCGCGCTCGTCGTCGGCGAGGGAGGTCAGCGGCGGGCGGACCGGGCCGCCGCCGCGCCCGACGGCGTCCAGGCCCGCCTTGACGATGGAGACGGCGTAGCCGCGGCCCCGGTCGCGGATCTCCAGGTAGGGGAGGACGAACTCGTTGAGGCGGCGGTAGACCTCCGCCCGGTCCCGGGACCGGACCGCCCCGAAGAACTCCAGGGCGAACTCGGGGACGAAGTTGTACATCGCCGAAGAGTAGGTGGTCACGCCCAGCTCCATCAGCGGCAGGGCGAAGGTCTCGGCGGTGGGCAGCCCGCCGATGTAGATGAGGCGGTCGCCGACCGTGGCGTAGGTCCGGGTCATCGCCTCGATGTCGCCGACGCCGTCCTTGAGGCCGATGAGGTTGGGGTTGCGCTCGGCGAGGGCGGCCACGGTGCGGTGCGTGTACACGGCGTTGGCCCGGCTGTAGGCGATCACGCCCAGGTCGGTGGCCGCGCAGACGGCGCTCACGTGTTCGATGAGGCCCGCCTGCCCGGCCTCGGTGAGGTAGGGGGGGAGCAGCAGGACGCCGTCCGCGCCGGCCTCCTGGGCGGCGCGGGCCTGGGCGACGGCGGCGGCGGTGCCGCCGGTCGCCGGGGCGAGCACCGGCACCCGTCCGCCGATCTCGCCGACCGCGGCGCGCACCACCCGGTCGATCTCCTCGGGGGTGAGGGAGAAGCCCTCCCCGGTGCCGCCCGCGGCGAACAGGCCCGCCACGTCGTGGTCCGCCTGCCAGGACAGGTGCTCCCGGTAACGGTCCTCGTCGAAGGCGAGATCGGCGTCGAAGTGGGTCACGGGAAAGGACAGGAGTCCTGAGGAGAGTCGCCGTGCCAGGTCATCGGGGTGCATCGGGTTCACGCGTCGTCCTCGCGTAGGTGGGGGGCGGACCCGGCGGGCCGGTGCCCGCGGGCTGTTGCCGTTACCGTACGGAGTGCGTTTCGATGCTGTCCAAGACTGGTTTTGCATCAACTGATACCCGGGGGGTATCAGGCGGTCCGGACCGGAGCCCCGGTCCCGTGCCGCAGGGGGTCCGCGCCGGCCGCCCCGCCCGCCGGGCGGCGTGCGCTCAGCGCGGCCCGATCTCCAGGACGCGCCGCACGACGGGGTTGCGCGAGGCGCGCGGCCAGAGCAGGTGCAGCTCCACCGGGTTCTCCGGGAGCCCCTCCAGCGCCTGGTAGACCACCCCCTCCACCCCCAGCCCGGTCGCCGAGGCGGGGACGAACGCGATGCCCCGGCCCGCCGCGACCAGCCAGACCATGGTCAGGACCTGGCTGACCGTGTGGACGACGTTCTGGTGCGAGATGGGGAGCAGGCTCACCACCAGGTCGTAGAAGTACCGGGCCTTGATGGGCGAGTGCATGATCAGCGGCACGTCGATGAGGTCGTCGGGCCGCAGCGGGCCCGGCCGCGCCGCCAGCGGGTGCTCCCGCGGCACCGCCACGAGCAGCTGCTCGCGGTGGTGGATCCGGGAGCCGAAGACCTCGGAGTCGAAGGGGGGACGGCCCAGGCCCAGGTCCAGCTCGCCGGACGAGAGCGCCGCCACCTGCTCCCGGGTGACCATCTCCGCCAGCTCGATGTCGATCTCCGGGAGCTGCTCCTCCACGGCGTTGAGCAGGCGGCCCAGGACCCCGTAGGACGAGGCCGCGGTGAACCCGATGCGCAGGGTGCCGCTGGACCCGGCGGAGATCCGCTGTGCCAGGTCGGGGGCGCGTTCGGCCAGGGCGAGCAGGCGCCGGGCCTCGGCCAGGAAGGCCTCCCCGGCGGCGGTGAGGACCACGTGGCGGCGGTCGCGCTCCAGCAGCAGGACCCCGACCTCGCGCTCCAGCTTCTGGATCTGCCGGCTGAGCGGGGGCTGTGTCATCGACAGGCGCTCGGCCGCCCGGCCGAAGTGCAGCTCCTCCGCGACGGCGACGAACCCGCGCAGCTGGTCGAAAGAGAACATGATGCCCTGAAGGTATCAGCTTATGCCGCATTCGACTTGGACATGCATGATCAGGGCTTTCTATGCTGCCACTCACCCGAAGGCGTGACCCCGTTCACAGGTGCACCGATCCCCCGGCACGGCACCGCAAGCAGGAGGAAACATGATCCACACACCGCGCAGGCGGTACGCGCGCCGAACGGCGGCCGCCGTCACGGCCGTCGGTCTCTCGCTGTCCGCCGCGGCCTGCGGCGGGAACCTGTCGAGCGGGGGCGGTGGTGGTGGAGAGGACTACCCCCGGGGCCCGATCGACCTCCTCGTCGGCCAGGACCCGGGCGGCAGCACCGACCTCATCGCCCGCGCCCTGGCCGAGGGCGCGCAGGAGCCGCTGGGCGTGGCGATGCCCGTCATCAACACCCCCGGCGCCAACGGCGCCCTGGCCGCGGGCGAACTCGCCGGCCAGGAGCCCGACGGCCAGAGCCTCATGGTCATCAACGCCTCCCTCATCGCCATCACCCCGCTGGCCGTGGCCGGGGACGAGGTCGTCGACCTGGCCGACTTCGAGGTGGTCACCGGCATCTCCCGGGACGACTACGTGCTCGTCACCGCCGCGTCCTCGGACTTCGACACCCTCCAGGACGTGGTCGACGACGGCGACGGCATCAAGTACGGCACCACCGGCGTCGGCACCGGCAGCCAGCTCGCGCAGGAACTGCTCTTCGCCCAGGCGGAGGTGGAGGGGACCCCGGTGCCCTTCGACGGCGGCTCGCCCACCCTGGTCGCCGTCCTGGGCTCGCAGGTGGACGTGGGCGTGGTGCAGATCGGCGAGGCCATGCCGCAGATCGAGGCCGGCGAGCTGACCCCGCTGGCCACGTTCGCCGACGAGCGCAACCAGTACCTGCCCGACGTGCCCTCGGCCACCGAGGAGGGCTACGACGTGCTGGTCTCCCAGTACCGGGCCGTCGTCGCCCCCGGCGGGACCCCGCAGGACACCGTCGAGTCGCTGCGGTCCGCGTTCGGCGAGGTGTTCGCCAGCGAGGCCTACCAGGCCTTCAACGAGGACAACTTCTACACCCCGCACGAGACGGAGCCCGCCCAGGTGGCGCAGGAGTGGGGCGCCTCCCTGGAGGACTACCGCGCCATGGTCGAGGAGTACGGGATCGACATGCGCGGAGAAGGGTGATGGGGCCCGGACCCGCGAAGCGCACCGCGCCGGAGGCCGGGGAGGCCTCCGGCGGGGCGCCCGCCCCGGACGGCCCCGGAGCCCCGGACGGCCCGGAGGGGCCCGGCCCCGCCGCGGCGCCCCCGGGGCCGCCGGCCGGAGCGGACCCCGTCCAGGACGCGGAGCCCGGGTTCGAGGAGGCCCCGGAGCCGCCGAGACCTCGGACCAACACCGCTGTCGCCCTGGTGGTCACCGCCTTCGGCGCGGTCGGATGCCTCGGGTCCTGGTCCCTGGGACCGGGGACCCCCGCCGAGCCCGCGGCGGGCACCTGGCCCCTGGTCGTCTGCGCCGTGATCACCGTGCTGGGGTGCGTCCTGCTGGGGACGGCCCGCCGCACCGCCGACACCGAGGCCTTCTCCGCCGCGTCGTGGAAGATCCTCGCCGGCATCGGCACCATGGCCGGCTTCATCGCCCTGATCGGCACGATCGGCTTCGAGATCCCCTCCGCGCTGCTGGCGTTCGTGTGGCTGCGCTTCCTCGGCGGCGAGTCCTGGCGGCTGTCCGCCGTGGCCTCGGTCCTCATCGTGGCGGCCTTCTACGCGGTCTTCGTGGGCCTGCTGTCCGTGCCGATCCCCCACCTCTTCTAGGAAATGCCGATGGATTCCCTGGCCCCCATGATCAACGGGTTCGGTGTCGTCCTCGAACCGACCAACCTGCTCTACTGCCTGATCGGCGTCGTGATCGGCATGCTGGTCGGGGTGCTGCCCGGACTGGGCCCCGCGGCCACCATCGCGATCCTGCTGCCCCTCACCTTCGGCATCGAGCCCGTGACCGCGATCATCATGCTCGCGGGCATCTTCTACGGCGCCCAGTACGGCGGCACCATCACCTCGGTCCTGCTCCGCCTGCCCGGCGAGGCGTCGTCGGTGGTGACGGTGTTCGACGGCCACGTGATGGCCCGGCAGGGGCGCGCCGGAACCGCCCTGGGGATCGCGGCCATCGGGTCGTTCGTGGGCGGCACTGTCTCGATCGTCGCCCTGTCCGTCGTGGCGCCCCTGGTGGCGGGCTTCGCCCTGAGCTTCGGGCCGCCGGAGTACACCGTGCTGGCCCTGCTGGGCATCCTGCTGGTGGCCACCGTCGGCAACGGCGGGCGCGTCAAGGCGCTCGTCGCCGCCGGGCTCGGCCTGCTGCTGGCCACCGTGGGCCGCGACACCTTCACCGGTGCCGAGCGGTTCACGTTCGACTCCCTCGCCCTGGCCGACGGGCTCGACTTCGTGCCGATCGCGATGGGCCTCTTCGGCATCGGCGAGATCCTGCACAACCTGGAGCAGCGCCACCGGGCGGTCTCGGGCGCGGTCAAGGTCACCAACACCTGGCCCTCCCGCTCCGACCTGCGCCAGTCCTCCGGGGCGATCGCCCGCGGCTCCGTCCTGGGCTTCGTCCTGGGCATCCTGCCCGGCGGCGGCGCCACCCTCGCCTCCATGGCCTCCTACGCCCTGGAGAAGCGCCGCTCCCGCACCCCGGAGCGGTTCGGCCGGGGCGCGGTGGAGGGCGTGGCCGCGCCGGAGACCGCCAACAACGCGGCGGCCACCTCCTCGTTCATCCCGCTGTTGACGCTGGGCATCCCGGCCAACGCCACCATGGCGGTCATCTTCGGCGCGCTGCTCATCCAGGGCGTGCCCCCGGGGCCGCAGCTGGTGTCCCAGGAGCCGGAGCTGTTCTGGGGGGTGATCAACTCGATGTACATCGGCAACATCCTGCTGCTGATCATGAGCATCCCCCTGGTCGGCCTCTTCGTGCGGATCCTGCGCATCCGCCCGGCGATCCTCGCCCCGATCACCGTGCTGATCACCCTGGTGGGCGTGTACACGGTGCGCAACAGCGTGTTCGACATCGTCCTGGTGGTCGTGTTCGGCGCGCTGGGCTACCTCATGAAGAAGTTCGGGTTCGAGCCCGGACCCCTGGTCCTGGCGTTCGTTCTGGGGTCGCTGCTGGAGAGCTCGCTGCGCAGGTCGCTGCTGCTGTTCGACGGCGACGCCCTGGGCTTCGCCACGCGCCCCATCTCCGGCACCCTGCTCCTGCTCCTGCTCGTGGTCGTCCTCCTCCCGGTGGCGCGGATGCTGTGGTCCCGCCGCACCGCCCCCGCCGACCGGGAGAAGACCCGCACCGGCGCCTGAGGACCGCGTCCGCAGGGCCCCGCCCCCACTGGGGGAGGGGCCCTGCCGTGCGCCGCGGCCGTCGTACGGGGAGCCTCGGCCGCAGCCACCGCCGGAGCCGTGGCTCCCGCCCGAGCGGTGGCCGCTCCGCGGCCGTGCCCGCCGGCCGAGCCGCCGCCGCACCGCTGGAGCCGGGGCCGCCCGCCCTCCCGCCTCACGTCCCGGGCGCCCTGCCCTCCGACGTGCACCCCCGTCCCCGATCCGGCCCGCTCCTGCCGCCGGCCGACGCCCCGCCGCCGGAAGGGGGGATCGGCGGGCCGTGGCTGCCCTCGGCCGGCGGGGATAGAAACGACCCCATGACCGACTCTGAGAACACCCCGCCGGCGCCCCTGCGGGTCACCGGCCTCGACGGCGCCCGTGAACGCCACGGCGACCGCGCCGACCTCCTCGTGCGAAGCCTGCGGGCGGGGGACCCGCTCGCGGACGCCGTCATCACCGAGTTCGACGACCTCGGCCGGCCCGCGCGGGCGGCGCTCCAGCGCGGCCTCGCCGAGGGCCGCGCGAGCGTGCCGGACGCCCCGCCCGCCGTCGCCGCGCTGCTCGACCACACGGAAACCGTGCCCGACTGGGTGTCGGCCGACCTGTTGGAGGAGGGCGACCTGACCTCGCTGGCCGTGCCGTTCCACTGGAGCAACCTGGCCTTCGCGGGCGGCTCGCTGACCCACACCTACAGCTCCCCCTCGATCGCCCGGCTGCTCGTGGGCACGGGAAGGCTGACCTCGACCGCGCCGCGCCGGCTCGCCGAGACCGGGCTGTGGAACGCGTCGGCGATCCTGCCCGGCGGACTGCTCCGCGGGGCCCCGGGCTACGTGCAGACCGTCCAGGTCCGGCTGCTGCACGCCCGCGTGCGGGCGTCGGCCACCGCGCACGGCTGGGACGCCGACCGGTGGGGCGTCCCCATCAACCAGGCCGACGTCGCGCGCACGTGGCTCGACTTCACCGTGGTCCCGTTCAGGTTCCTGGAGGGCGTCGGCCACCGGCTCACCCGGGAGGAGCAGGAGCGCCTCTACCGCTACTGGTGGTACGTGGGCCACCTGCTGGGCCTGGACGGGGAGTTCTTCCTCGGGGTCGATGACCACGAGCGGGCGGGGGAGCTGCTGGACCTGGTCGACTCGACCGCCGACGCGCCGGACGAGAACAGCAGGGCGCTGGTCGCGGCCCTGTTCGACGCGGCGGGCGCCAGGCTGGCCTCCGCCCCGGGCTCGCCGATGACCGAACCGGACTGGCGCGACCTGCTCCACGCGCTCGCCCGCAGGTACCACGGCGCCCACGCCGACGCGCTGGGCATCCCGGAGTCCCCCCTCACCCCGGTCCTGCCGCTGCTCGCGGCGGCCGAGGCGAAGGCGCGCGCCCACCTGCTCCAGGCCCCCGGTGCGCTGCGGCGGGCCGAGGAGGCCGGTATCGCGGCCTTCGGCGGCCTCGTCGCCTCGCTCACCGACGGCACCGCCTACCAGGAGCACGCCTCGGCCGGGTGAGCCCCGGCACCGGGTGCGGCCCGCCCGGGCCGCAACGGGGCCGCCGCGGGGGCGCCCGCCCCCGCGGCGGTGTGCCCGGCCCGCGCCGGCCGGGCGTCCGCCCCGGGCGGACGTTCGACCGGTCCGCGCGGCCCCGGCCCCCGGGCCTACCGGAAGGCCGGCACGACCTCCTTGACGAACAGTTCGAGGGACGCCCGCTTCTCCTCGTGCGACAGGCTGTTGTCGATCCAGAAGCTGTACTCGTCGATGCCCAGCTCCTCGTACCGGCGCAGCCGCTCGACGACCTCCTCCGGCGTGCCGATCACCGCGGTCCTGCGCAGCGACTCCGGCGCGAACTCCGGCCGCTCCGCGAACTTCGACACCGGGCTCGGCTCCAGGAACCCGTTCTCCGGCGTCTTCCGGTTCCCGAACCACGCGTCGAAGGTGCGGTAGTACCGCTGGATCCCCTCGGCCGCCGGGCGCCACCCCTCGGGATCTCCGGGGCTGTGCACGTGGGTGTGCCGCAGCACCATCAGCTCGGGCCGCGGCACCTCCGGGTGGGCACGCACCGCGGTGTTGAACTTGCCGACCAGGTTCTCCACCTCCTCGATGCCCTTCATCAGGGGGGTGACCATCACGTTGCAGCCGTTGGCGACCGCGAAGTCGTGGGACGCGGGGTCGCGCGCGGCGATCCACATCGGCGGGTTCGGCCGCTGGACCGGCTTGGGCACGCTGGTGGACGTGGGGAAGCGCCAGATCTCCCCGTCGTGCGCGTAGTCGCCCCGCCACAGGGCGCGGACCGCCGGGACCAGCTCCCGCAGGTGCCCGCCCCCGTCGGCCGCCGCCAGTCCGCCCGCCATCCGGTCGAACTCGAACTGGTGGGCGCCCCGCGCGATCCCGATCTCGGCCCGTCCGCCGCTGATCACGTCGAGCAGCGCGGTCTCGCCCGCCGCCCGGAGCGGGTTCCAGAAGGGCGCGATGATGGTGCCCGCGCCGAGGCGGATCGTGGTGGTGCGCGCCGCCAGGTAGGCGAGCTGCGGGATCGGGCTCGGCGAGGCCACGTACTCCATCGAGTGGTGCTCGCCGATCCACACCGTCCCGAAACCGCCCGCCTCGGCGATCTGCGTCAGCTCGGTCAGGTTCTCGAACTGCCGGGCCGGGCTCACGTCCTCGTCCCAGCGCTCCATGTGCGCGAACAGGGAAAATCTCACTGCCACTCCTGGTGTTCGGTGTCGGCGGGCCGCCCTTCGGCGGCGCTGTCGGTCTGCGGTCCGGCGTCCGGCCCGGGGGCGGAGTCCGCCTCCGCGAGCGTCACGTCGCCGGTCGCCCAGTGCGTCCGCGGGACCTCGTGGACGACGACCCGGACGTGCTCGGGCCTGGTGCCCGTGGTGCGCAGCACGGCGGCGTGCACCTCGTGGATCAGGGCCCTGACCTGGTCCGGGGTGCGGCCCCGGGCCAGGGTGATGTCGACCTGGGGCATGTCAGCTCCTCAGCACGAACGGGTCGGAGACGGGCCCCTCGTCGGTGTTGATCCACACGCTCTTGAGCCGGGTGTACTCCTTGACGGTCTCGGTGCCGTGCTCGATGCCGACGCCGCTGGACTTGAAGCCCTGGCGGGGGGACATCGGCGACATCGCCCGGTAGGTGTTGACCCACACGGTCCCCGCCTCCAGGCGGGCGGCCATGCGGTGGGCCCGGGCCAGGTCCGAGGTCCACACGCCCGCCGCGAGCCCGTACTCGGTGTCGTTGGCCAGGCGCAGGACCTCCTCCTCGGTGTCGAAGGGCATGACCGCCAGGACGGGGCCGAAGATCTCCTCCCGCACGACGCGCATGCCGTTGTCCACGTCGACGAGGATGGTGGGCTCGTAGAAGTAGCCGCCCAGCCCGCCGCCGTCCGAGGCGCGACCGCCGGTCAGGACCCGCGCGCCCTCGCCGCGTCCCAGGTCGACGTACCCGGCGACCTTGTCCCGCTGCGCCTCGAAGGCCAGGGGGCCGATCTCGGTGGCGTCGTCCATCGGGTCGCCCATGCGGATGCGCCCGGCCCGTTCCGCGACCCGCTCCAGGAGCTCGTCGTAGACCGACCGGTGCGCGAAGACGCGGCTGCCGGCGATGCAGGTCTGCCCCGCGGCGGCGAAGATCCCCGCGACGACCCCCATGGCGGCGTTCGCGACGTTCGCGTCCCCGAACACGATGTTGGGGGACTTGCCGCCGAGTTCGAGGGTGGAGCCCACGAACCGGCCGGCCGCGGCGGAGGCGATGCGCGCCCCGGTGCCCGTGCTCCCGGTGAAGGAGATCTTGGCCAGGCCGGGGTGGTCCACCAGCGCCTGGCCGGCCTCCGCGCCGAACCCGGTGACCACGTTGACGGCCCCCGGCGGGAACCCCGCCTCCACCACCAGTTCGGCCAGCCGGAGGACGCTCGCCGAGGTGTGCTCGGAGGGCTTGACCACGACGGTGTTCCCGGCGCACAGGGCGGGGGCGAGCTTGCTGGTGGTCAGGGTCAGCGGCGAGTTCCAGGGCGTGATCGCCCCGACCACCCCGAGCGGTTCCCGGGAGGTGTAGTTGAGGACCCGCCGGTCCGAGGCCGGGACGACGTCCCCGTGGATCTTGTCCGCCAGGCCCGCGTAGTAGAAGTAGTACTCGGGCAGACCGGCCAGCTGGCCGCGCATCTCCCGCAGGAGCTTGCCGTTGTCGCGGGTCTCCATCCGGGCCAGCTCTTCGGCGTTCTCGGCGACCAGGTCGCCCAGGCGCCGCAGGAGACGGCCCCGCCCGGTCTGGCTCAGGTCGCGCCAGCGCGGGTCCTCGAAGGCCCGCCGGGCGGAGGCCATCGCGCGGTCGACGTCCGCGGCGCCGCCCCGCGCGGCCCGGTAGAGCGGCGCGCGGGTGGTCGGGTCGGTGCTCTCGAAGTGGTCGCCGGAGGCGGGCGCGACCCGCTCGCCGCCGATGAGGTGGTCCAGTTTCCTGAGTTCAGACATGGGCGTGGTCTCCGATGAAGTCCGTGAGGCTGTCGAGCAGCGCCCCGGGCCGTTGGACGGGGAGCATGTGGCGTGCCCCGGGCACGACGACCGCCCGGCAGCCCGGGATCGCGTCCGCCAGCCGGTGCGTCATCTCCGGGGTCGACCCGGGGTCGTCCTCCCCGGTGACGGCCAGGGCGGGCACGGAGATCCTTCCCAGCTCCGGGCCCAGTTCGGCGTCCGCGGTGGCGAACACGCGGTAGCAGCGCAGGAAGGAGTCCACGTCGTTGGCGAGCAGGGTGCGCCCGGTGCGCTCCACCCGCTCCGCGTCGACGTCGGTGTCCGCGTACCACCGCCGCAGCGAGGCCGCCGCCGACGCCGGGAAGTCGGCGCGCGCCGCGTCCAGGCGGGCGAGCACGGCGCTCCTCTCCCCGGGCGTGCGCCGGCACACCGAGCTGACCGAGGTCAGCGTGGCGACCAGGTCGGGCCGGTGCAGCGCCAGGTACTGGGCGACGAGGGCGCCCAGGGAGAAGCCCACCACGTGGGAGCCGGCGGGTATGTGCGCCGCGGCGCCGCGGGCCAGGTCCGCCAGCGCGGTGCCCTCCGGGGCCGGGGCGCCGCCCCCGTGCCCGGGCAGGTCCGGCGCCACGACGGTGAAGCGGTCGGCCGCGGGGCCGGCGAGGGGCTCCCACATGGTGTGGTCGAGCCCGACGCCGTGCAGCAGCACGAGGGTCGGTCGGGTCATGGCGGCCTACTGCTCGGTGGAGAGGTCGGCCAGCCGCTGCTGCGGCCGTCCCCGGGAGGCGGCGGCGAGCGCGACGAGGATCTCGCCCGGGTGGGGCGCGTCGGAGACCCGGACCTCGACCGTCTGGTGGTGGGAGCGGATCGTCGGGTCGGTGACGTGCTTGAGCGGGATGTCGAACACCGTGCCCGCCCCGCCGCGCTTCTCGACGGCGGGCAGCAGGGTCGTGGCGTCGGCCGCCCGGCGGAAGTGGTCGCCGAACTTCAGCGTGTGGATGAGCGCCGAGCCGTGCTCGACCTCGCCGTCCAGGCCCACGATGGCGGCCTTGCCGTAGGCCTGGGCCGGGGCGCCGAGCGCCCGCAGGACCTCCGGCGCCAGGAGCCGGCCCAGGTCGGAGGCGGTGGCGTCGATGCCCGGACCGAGGTCCTCGACGAACCCCTGCCCGGCCCAGGGGTTGGCGATGACCGCCGCCACGACCGCGATGCGGGCGGCGGGCTCGACCGGTCGGCCGCCCTCGGTGTGGATCTCCTCCACGTGGGTGACGATCTTGCGGATCTTCATGTCAGGACTCTCTCCAGGTTCTCCGAGGTCACGGCGCTGTCGGTGGTGCGGTCACCGATGCGGGGGTGCGGGCGGGGCCCGGTCGAGGCGGCCGCGATGACGACGATCTCGTCGGCGCGGGGCGCGTCGGAGACGCGTGCGGTGACGGTCTGGTAGTGGCTGCGGGTCGCCGCCCGGGTCTTGTGCCACAGCGGCACGACCAGGTCCTCGCCGGCCTCGGCGCGGGCGTCCGCGAAGCAGATGATGGACTCGCCCTCCAGGAACTCCCGCACCAGGTCGCCGAAGAACGGCGTGTGGATGAGCGCTCCCGCGTGCTCGATCTCGCCGCCGGTCCCGACGATCGCGGCCTTGCCGAAGGCCTCGATCCGGTCCGCGCCGCCCAGCGCGGCGATGAGCCGGTCCGTGAGGAGGCCGGCCAGCACCGGTGCCACGCGCGCCTGCTCCCGCGACAGGTCGGTGCGCGGCGGGGTCCCGAGCCACGGGTTGCGCACCACGGCGGCGACGCTCGCGCGGTGCGCGGGCCGGTCCGGACGCGCTCCCGCCTCGGTGACGACGACATCGCGATAGGTCACCAGCTTGCGCAGGTCGATGCGCGGGGCATTGGTAGCGATCTCTTGCATGGCACAGACCCTAGGCGTCTCATGTATGCAAGGTCAAGGGCGGCCGTGATCCGACTTCCGGGGATTCGCGGACGTCCGGGATATTTTCTCAACCTCCTTATTGAACTGGGATTTCCCTGGTTCTCGCCGTGGTCCGCGGTCCCTGTGCGACGGTGGCCCTTGACACTTCGCCTGTGACGTGGCTTACGATCTCTTGCATGCCAGAGCCGTAGCGGCGGCTCACCGACACGAGGAGTTTCATGTCCGAGCAAGTTCACGTGGGTTCGGGTGCGAACCGCACGGCGGAACCGGAAGACCTCGTGGCGCCGCGCGACGACGGCTCCGGGACCGGGAAGGCGCCGCCCGCCCGGCGCGACGGCACCGGGCGGCTCGGCTCGGTCTTCTGGGCCTCGATCGCGGTCGCCACGGTGTTCGTGGCCTGGGCGACCCTGTTCACCGAGAACCTCAACAGGGTCACGGCCGCCTCCCTGGACTGGGTCACCGCGTCCTTCGGGTGGAGCTACCTGCTCATCACCCTGGCGATCCTCGTCTTCCTGGTGTCCCTGGCGTTCAGCCCCATCGGCCGCACCCGGCTCGGCAAGGACACCGACCGGCCGGAGTTCTCCAACCTGGCGTGGCTGACCATGCTCCTGGGCGCGGTCATGGGCATCGGCCTCGTCTCCTACGGCGTCGCCGAGCCCATCTCGCACCTGGCCGTTCCGCCGCACGGCCTCGCCGAGCCCAACACCCCCGAGGCCGCGGTGCGGGCCCTGCAGTACTCCTACTTCGACTGGGGGCTGCACGCCTGGGCGATCTTCGCCGTCTTCGGCCTCGCCATCGCCTACTCGACGTACCGCAAGGGCCGCCGGCCCCTGGTCAGCCAGCTCTTCCGCCCCTTCCTCGGCGACCGGGCCGACGGCCCGATCGGCAAGGCGATCGACGTGCTCTCCGTCTTCGCGACGCTCTTCGGCACCGCGACGTCGCTGGGCCTGGGGGCGCTCCAGATCAACAGCGGGATGGGCCGCCTGTTCGGGATCCCCGTCGACTCCGTCCCGCAGGTCCTCATCATCGCCGCCGTCACCGCCCTCTTCACCCTGTCGGCCGTCACCGGCATCGACCGGGGCATCAAGTGGCTGAGCTTCGTCAGCGGCGGCCTGGCGACCGCGATGTTCGTGTTCGTGCTGGTCATGGGGCCCACGGTCTTCCTCGTCAACCTGTACATCGAGTCGATCGGGATGTGGGCCGGCGACTTCTTCCGCATGAGCCTCCAGGGCGCCGCCTTCGGCGACCTGGAGTGGATGCAGGGGTGGACCTACTTCATGCTGGCCTGGTGGGTCTCGTGGGGGGCGTTCGTGGGGATCTTCCTCGCCCGCATCTCCCGAGGCCGCACCATCCGCGGCTTCATCGCGGGTGTCCTCACCGTTCCCAGCGTCGCGTTCTTCACCTGGTTCGCGGTGTTCGGCGGCACGGCCATCCACGTCGACCTGTTCCAGGGCGGGGACATCGCCGCGCAGACGGCGGCGGACTTCGGCAACGCCTTCTTCGCCACCCTGGAGCACCTCCCGCTGTCCACCGCCACCTCGGTGGTCGCCATCCTGCTCACGGTCATCTTCTTCGTGACGAGCGCGGACTCCAACACCCACGTGCTCGGAACGCTCACCTCCCGCGGCGCCCTCGACCCCCGCCGCCCCGTCCTCGTCCTGTGGGGCCTGATCACCGGCCTCACGGCGATCGTGCTCATGCTGGCGGGCGGCCTCGACGCCCTCCAGAACACGGTCATCGTCACCTCGCTGCCCTTCCTCGTGATCATCGCCGGGCTCAGCCTCGCCCTGGGCCGCGAACTCGTGCGGGACCACCGTGCCGACAACGACAACGACAAGGAGAAGTCCGATGCCGCACCCCGAAACCCGTAGGGAACTCATCGAGCGGGTCTGGGCCCGGGCGTGGAACCTCGGCGAGGTCGACGCGCTCGACGGCCTCCTCGCCGACGGCTACCGCCGCCACAGCGCCGAGTCGCCGCCCCAGGACCCGGAGGCGTTCAAGGCGTCGATCCTCGCCACCCGGTCCGCGTTCCCCGACCTGGCCACCACCCTCGACGAGATCGTCGTCGAGGGCGACCGGGCCGCGATCCGCTGGCACAGCACCGGCACCCACCAGGGCCCGCTGATGGGGGTCCCCGCCACCGGCCGCGTCGTGCGGGTCGGCGGCGCCACCTTCGCCCGCTTCGAGGGCGACCGGATCGCGGAGGAGGTCGTGACCTGGGACCCCCGGGCGCTGCTGACCGCGATCGGCATCATCAGCGTCGGACAGGACTGAGCCACCGCGATGACAAGGAGCACCACCGTGAACACGCTCGCCGCCCCGCCCACCACCGACCTGATGAAGCAGGTCAACCGGCAGTTCGTCACCGGCGTCACCGTCGTGACCGCGCTCGACGGGGGCGTCCCCAAGGGGCTGGCGGTCAACGCCTTCTCCAGCATCTCCCTGGACCCGGCCGTGGTCATGGTGTGCGTCCAGCACACCTCCTCCACGCACGACTGCCTGTTCCGCACCGACCACCTGGCCATCAACATCCTGTCGACCGGCCAGCTCGACGTCGTCACCCGCTTCGCGGGCAAGTCCGACGACAAGTTCAGGGACGTGGACTGGACGCCCGGCCCGCACGGGAGCCCGCTGCTCGACGGCAGCAGCGCGCGGATGGAGGTGGAGATCCGGGAGCGGCTCCGGGCCAGCACCCACACCGTTTTCATCTGCCGCGTGGTCCACGCGGACGTCACCGACGGCGCCCCCATGGTCTACAGCGCGGGCCGGTTCTTCGACGGGGCGGCGCTGCCCCCTCTGGGATAATCGGCCGCGAGACCCCGACACGGACAAGGAAGTGTCACAGTGGCGCGAGGCACACGTGAATCGCCCCCCACGTCCATCCAGGCCACGGTCATCGAGGAGATGCGCGGACGCATCATCAGCGGGGCCGTCGAGCCGGGGACCCTGCTCTCCGAACTCGCGCTGGCCGAGGAGTACGGCGTCAGCCGCACCCCCGTCCGGGAGGCCCTCAAGCAGCTCCAGACCGAGGGCCTCGTCGAGATCAGGCCCCGGGTGGGCACCTTCGTCACGATCCCCTCCCGGCGGGAGATCACCGAGCTCTTCGAGATGAAGGAGCTGCTCGAAGGCGCCGCAGCCCGGCTCCTGGCGCAGCGGGGGCGCGTGCCGGAGGTCGACCTGCTGGAGGCCAACCTGCGCGAGTCGGACGAGGCCGTGGCGCGCGACGACCGGGAGCGCTACGCCGAACTGGTCCACGACTTCCACGACCTGCTCGTCCGCGGCGCCGACAACCACAAGCTGGAGGCCCACTACCGGACGCTGATGAACCAGCTCGCCTACCCCCGCCTCGTCATGACCTCGCTGAACCGGCCCGGGCGCCCCTTCGAGTCCGACCGCGAGCACCACCGCGTGCTGGAGCTCGTGCTCGCCAAGGACGGCGACAGTGCCGAGCGCGTGATGCGCGAGCACGTGCGGGAGAGCCGCCGCGCCCTGCTGGCGGGCCTGCCGGTGATCGGCGACGGCCCCGGGAGCCGGTGACGCGGGGCGCGGGGCGCGTCCCGGTCGCGGGGCGCCGCCCGCGCGGGCGGACTCCGCGGCCGGTGCCCCGAACCCGGCGGTGAGCGCCGGCGTCTCAGCGGACATGGTCCCCCGGAGCAACACCCACAGATCCCGTCCCGTCCGTCCCGTCCGCCTCACGGCACTGGCCGCGGCAGCGGCGCTGCTCGCCGGGTGCGCGGGCGGCGGCGGAACCGACGGCACCGGCACCGCCGCGCCGACCCCGTCGCCGTCCCCGTCGGAGCAGGCCGGGCCGACCGCCGAGGGGGAGCCGTTCGGCACGTTCGAGGAGGTCGTCTTCGAGGGTGACTCCGCGCAGGCCGTGGAACTGCCCGAGGACGTGCGGGCCGCCCGGGCCGCGGTCGTCGACGTCCTCTACGAGGAGGGCGCGCGGGAACTGCAGCTCTTCACCACCGACGCGGACGGCGGGTTCTCCTCCGTACTGCTCGACACCTTCCTCCCCATCACCGGCGACGATCCCGGCGACTTCTCCGGACAGGTGGCCGGCCTGGTGGGCGACGCCTCGGCGACGCACGTCAACGTCGAGGCCGACGGCGCCTGGCGGGTCACCCTGCGGCCCGTCTCCACGGCCCCGGAGCTCCCGGAGTCCGGGAGCGGCCACGGGGTCTTCCGGTACTCCGGGCCCGGCGGCGACCTCGGCGTGACGGGCTCGGGCGCCGAGGGCGGCCTGGCGGTCCAGCAGGCGGCCCCGGACGCCACCGCCCCGTCCCGGGCCGCCTTCCTGGAGTTCGAGGAGCGCGCGGGAACCGGGAGCCTCGCGGCGGGTCCCTCCCTCGTCCACGTCGCCCACAACGGCGAGTGGTCGCTCGACCTGCCCTGACCCCCGCCGGCCGCGGGGGAGGGGCGCGCCCCGCACCGGGGCGGGCCGGGGGCCCGCGCCTCGTACAGTGGAGGCTTCACCTCGGACGTACGGGACCCCCGCGGCCCGCGACCGGACACGAGCCCCGCTCCGGCGGGACACCCTGGAGGGGAACCCTTGTACCTGGCCCGCATCAACCTCGACCCCAAGCGCAGCACCGGCATGGACCAGTGGGCGGCCATGGGGCGGGCCGTACGCAAAGCGGTCGACCCCGACGCCGGGTCGGACGCCCGGGTGCTGTGGGCTCGCCTCTCGCCGAGCACGCTGGTGGTCAGCTCCGACACCGCGCCCGCCTGGGGCAAGGTCCCCGGGGCGACCTCCGCCGCGATCCACCCGATGTCCCGCCACCCCGAGGGCGAGGCCGTCCGCTGGGAGCTGATCACGGCGCCGACCGCCCCGCGCGGGGCGGAGACCGGGGACGGGCGCCCGCGCGGCAAGCGCGCCCCCCTGGCGGAGGAGGGGTTCGAGGACTGGCTGGCCGACAAGCTCGCGGGCGCGCTGGACGTCACCTCGGCCAAGTGGAAGCGCCTGGGCGGCAGGCCCGCCCGGTACCACTTCACCGGCGAGGCGGTGGTGCGGGACAGCGACGCGCTCCAGGAGCTGTGCCTGGACGGGATCGGCGCGGGCACGGCCACGGGCGCCGGCCTGCTCCTGGTCAGCCCGCTCGCCCCGCAGTAGGTCCCGGCTCCGCGGATCCGGGGAGCTCCGCCCGGTGGCGCGGCGGGACCCGGCACGGCCGCGCGCCGGGCCCGGTCCCCGGCCCGGGGCGCGCGGCGGCCCGCTCGGCTTCCCCCGCGGACCCGCCGCGCCCCGCGGCGACCGCCCCCCGCCGCCGTGCGGGGGTCTGCGGTGGCCGCCCCGGCCGCGCGGTGATCGCCCCCCGACCTACCGGGTCCCACGGTGACCGCTTCCCGGCCCGCCGCGCCCTTTCCCCGGTTCGCGGGGATCATCCCGCCGGTCCGCCGGTCCGCCGGTCCGCCGTGCCCTGCGACCCGCCGGGGCCGCTTCCCGGCCCGCCGCCGCCCGCCGCGGACCGCCCGGAGGGACCGCCGCCCTCCGGACCCGGGGCTAGAGCACCCTGCGCGCGCCCGGCAGCGCGCGCACCGGGAGGGCCAGCAGCCAGCAGAGCGGGAGCGCGAGCGCCGCCAGGAGCGCGAACTTCGCCACCGCCGGCGCCTGCACGCCGCCGAGCGCGTGCCCCAGGGCCACCAGGACCACGGGGTGGATCAGGTAGACCGTGAAGGCGTGCCCCGACAGGAACCGGCCCAGGCGCCCCTGGCGGTCGAAGCGCTCCCGGAACAGCACCAGCAGGCCCACGATGACCCCGACGGCCAGGACCGACTCCGCGGCGGTCATCGCCAGGGACTGCCAGGTCCCGCCGCCCAGGAACTCCGTTCCCCCGGAGGAGCCGACGATGAGCAGGACCATCGCCGCCGCTGCCGCCGCCGCGGCGGCGAACCCCGCCCGCCCCGCCCGCACGGACAGGCCCTCCGCCAGGCCGCTCCGGGCCGCGACCAGCCCGACGACGAACAGCGCCGCGTACTGCGGCAGGTAGGCGGGCGTGGGCAGGCCCAGGACCGAGGCGTCCATCGGCAGCCAGATCCGCCACACGTAGCCGGCCAGGGCCAGCCCCGCGACGAAACCGGCCACCGCGACCGCCCCGGGCGCCCGCACCGCCGCCGGAGCGGACCGCTCCGCGTCCCGGCCCCGGCCGGCCGTGCGCCGCCAGAGGAGGTAGAGCACGCTGAAGACGAGCAGCACCTCGACGAACCACATCGGCCCCGGCGAGAACGAGGCCAGGTAGTACTCCGCGTAGGGGAGCGCGGCGCCCTCCCGGGCCGCCGCCTCCCGCGCCTGCGCGTAGTCGCCCGCGGTCACCAGGGGCCGGAGCACCAGCAGCCAGGCCAGCAGCGGGACGCCCAGGCGCAGCAGACGCTCGGCGAGGAAGCGCCGAGCGCCCTTGCGGTCGTAGGAGCCCGGGACGAAGAGGCCCGCGATGAGGAAGAAGGCGCCCATGAAGAACGCCTGGTTCAGCACCAGCATCAGGTCCAGGAGCGTTCCCGAGGGGTCGGTCGCCGTCTCCCGGTAGTACCAGCGCGGGACGTTGCTGTAGGCGATGGCGGCGTGGTGCAGCACCACCAGCACCGTCAGCGCGGTGCGCAGGTTGTCCAGGTACAGCAGCCGCGGGCGGCCGGCGGGCCGCGCGGTCGCGGGGCCGGAGGGGAGGGTCATGGCGGGTTTCTCCTTCGGGGGGCGGATCGGCGCCGGGGAGTGCTCGGCCCGGCCCGCGGGAACGCCGCCGTATCCGTCGTCCCGGTTCGCGGAGCGTCCGGGGCCGGGCTCTGCGACGGCCCTTCCAGCAGGCTAGGAACCGGGCGGACGCGCCGGAATCCGTCTGGACCCCGGGCCGGGGTGGGTCTGGACCCACACTTGGCGCCGGGGCGGTGCGCGCGGGGGCGCCGACCGGGACAATGGCGGTGGGCGGTCCCGGACCCCGCCCGTGCCCCCGTACGGCGGCCGGCCCGGACCGCCCGCCCCTGTCCGAGAACCCCCACCCACGGCCGGGACGGGACCCGCTCCCGGCCGGAAACCGGAGGAACCATGCGCCGGCTCCCCGGCGGACGCCTCCTCGCCGTCGCCCGACCGTTCGCCCAGGGGGCGGTGCGCTCGCCCGTGCTCCTGGTCCTGACCGCCCTGGTCCCCGGCGCGTGGGCGGCCTCCGCGTTCTTCTTCCTCGCCCTGACCGGCAGCGCGGTCGGCACCTTCTGGTGCGTGTTCGGCGTGGCGGTCCCGAGCCTGGTGGTGTTCCCCCGCCCCCTCTGCCGCGCCGTGCGGTCCCTGGCCGGGCGCTGGACCGGGCGGGAGATCCCCGACTCCTACCGGCCCCTCGTCCCGGTGACCCGGATGGCGACGCGCTACTGGTGGAACGGGTACGACTACCAGCGGTTCCGCTGGATCTCGCTCCTGCACCGGTGGATCCTGACGCGGGTGTACGACCCCGCGGCCTGGCGGGACATGCTCTGGATCCTCGTCGCCCCCGTCACCGCCGGGGCCGCCGCGGCGGCCCCGCTCGCACTGGTCGCCGCGGGGGCCGCCGCCGCGGCGGCGCGGCCGGAAACGACGCCCCTGCCGGAGGAGGCCCGGGTGCCCGCCGCCGTGCTGTCCACCGCCCTGGGCGTGCTCCTGCTGCCCCTGGGGTGGCGGGCCGCCGTCCTCGTGGCGCGGCGCCTGCTCGGCCCCTCCTTGCTGGTGCGGTCCACCACCAGGATCGCCGTGCTGGTCCAGGGCCGGGCCGACCTCACCCACGCGCAGGAGGCCGAGCTGCGCCGGATCGAACGCGACCTCCACGACGGCGCGCAGGCGCGGCTCGTCTCCATCGGCCTCTCGCTCAGCGCGGCCGAGCGACTGCTGGGCGAGGACCAGGCCGAGGTCAGGGCGCTGCTGCGGCAGACCCGGGAGAACTCGCTGGCCGCCCTGCGCGAACTCCGCGAACTCACCCAGGGGATCGTCCCCCCGGTCCTGGTGGAGCGCGGCCTCGTCGACGCGATCCGCGCCCTCGCCCTGGACGCGCCCCTGCGCACCTCGGTCCGCTCCACCCTGGAACGGCGGCTGGAGACGCCGATCGAGTCCAGCCTGTACTTCACGACCGCCGAACTCGTCGCCAACGCCGTCAAGCACTCGCACGGATCGGCCATCGACATCACCATCGACCGCACCCGCGGCGGCGTCGCCATCGCCGTCACCGACGACGGGCGCGGGGGAGCCCGCATCGGCGCCGGATCGGGGCTGGCGGGGCTCACGACCCGCCTCCGCGCGTTCGACGGGGTCCTGCGGATCGACAGCCCGCCCGGCGGGCCCACCCGCGCCACCGTGGAGGTGCCGTGCGCATCGTCGTAGTCGAGGACCTCTACCTGCTGCGGGACGGACTGGTCCGGCTGCTCCAGGCCTACGGCCACGAGGTCGTGGCCACCGCCGGGGACGGGCCGACCGCGCTGCGGGTGCTCCGGGAGCACCGGCCGGACGTGGCCGTCGTGGACGTCAGGCTGCCGCCCACCTTCTCCGACGAGGGGCTCCAGGTCGCGCTCCGGGCGCGCCGCGACCGGCCGGGCCTGCCCGTGCTCATCCTGTCCCAGCACATCGAGCAGCTCTACGCGCGCGAACTGCTGGCCGAGGGGAGCGGCGGCGTGGGCTACCTGCTCAAGGACCGGGTCTTCGACGCCGAGCAGTTCATCGAGGCGGTGGAGCGGGTCGCCCGCGGCGGGACCTCGCTCGACCCCGCCGTCGTCGCCAAGATCATGAACGCGGGCTCCGCCTCGCCGCTCGACGCCCTCACCGCCCGCGAGCGCGACGTCATCGCGCTGATGGCTGAGGGGCTGTCCAACCAGGCCATCGCCCGCCGCCTCTTCCTCAGCGAGGGGGCGATCAGCAAGCACACCACCGCGGTTTTCGCCAAGCTCGGCGTCGACGCCGACGTCAGCGGCAACCGGCGCGTCCGCGCCGTGCTGGCCTTCCTCGGCGCCACGGGGGGCGCCTGACACGGGCCCCGGTGTGCGGGGCTCCGCGGTTCCCCTCCTGGTCAGCGGGGCGGGGCCGGCGGGACGCCGGGCGTCCCGGGTGGAGGGGGCGCCGGGGATGTCGTTACACTGCGCCCATGACCGCGACGCCGCGCTGGCTCAACCCGGAGGAGAAGGCCGCCTGGGACGGCTTCATCCGCATGCAGGAAGCCCTCCTGGGACGCCTGTCCCGCCGCCTCCAGGTGGACTCGGGGATGTCCGCGTCCGACTACGCCGTGCTCGTCAACCTCACCGAGGAGGGCGGCGGGCGGATGCGCTTCCTGGAGCTGGCCAGGCTGGTCGGCTGGGAGAAGAGCCGCATGTCGCACCAGGTCACCCGGATGACCAAGCGCGGGCTCGTGGCCCGGGAGGACTGCCCCGACGACGGGCGCGGAGCGTTCATCGTCGTCACGCCGGCGGGCCACGCGGCCATCGAGGAGGCCGCGCCCCTGCACGTCGAGCACGTCCGCCGCCTGTTCGTCGACGCCCTGACCCCGAACCAGCTGACCGCCTTCGCCAGGCTCTCCACCCGCGTCCGGGAGCACATGGAGAAGCAGCCGGACTGACGGACCGGCCGGGGGAGGCCCCGCCGTTCCGCCCGGGGACCCCCGCCCCGCACCGCGCCCGAAGACGCACCGGCGCCGCCCGGTGCGCACCGCACGCCGGAGCGCGCCCGCCTCCGGCCGTCCCGCGCCGCCGACCGCCCCGCGCCGCCGCGTCCCGACCGCCCCGTCCCGCCGCGGTCCTCCCCGTCGTACCCCTCCCGGCCGGGCGCCGACCGCCCTGTCCCGCGGGGCGCCGGCCGTCCCGCCCCGCCGCATCCCGACCGCACCGCCCCGTCACGCCGGTTGCCGCAGCGGTTCTCCCCGTCGCACCCCTCCCGGCCTCGGCAGGAGCCGTGCCGCGTGTTCTCCGGGACACCCGGCCTTTTCAAACTGTTGATGTATCAACATTTTCAGCGCTGGTTTCCCTTGCAGGGAAGGCGATCCGGCTCTCACCTGCAATGGTTGACGCATCATCTATCCGCGTTAATCTAGGGGACGCGTCAACTACTTGAGGCGGGACGAACCGTCGTCGAGGCGGACACGCGCACCCCCGTACCGCCGCCGTTCCCGGCGGCGGACCCTCCGCATCCCCCGACCGCGACCCATCGAAAGGGACTCCCATGAGCACCGATGCCAAGGCCGGACTCCAGGCGCTGCTGACCCCCGAGGAGAGCGTGGTCGTCCTCATCGACCACCAGCCGTTCCAGTTCGCCAACCTCAACAGCCACGAGCCCACGATGATCGTCAACAACACCGTGGGCCTGGCCAAGGCCGCCAAGGCGTTCGACGTCCCGACCATCCTGACGACCGTGCTGGAGGAGCGCGGCGGCTACCTCATCCAGGCGGTCCAGGACGTCTTCCCGGAGCAGAAGCCGATCGACCGCACGCTCATCAACACCTGGCAGGACCAGCGCGTCGTCGACGCCGTCAAGGCCACCGGGCGCAAGAAGCTGATCCTGGCCGGCCTGTGGACGGAGATCTGCCTGGCCATGCCGGCGATCCAGGCGGCGGGCGAGGGCTTCGAGGTCTACGCCGTCACCGACGCCTCGGGCAGCGGCTCGGCCGAGGCCCACGACATGGCCGTGCGGCGCATGGTCGAGGCCGGCGTGGTGCCCATCACCTGGCTGGCCGTGGCGTCGGAGTGGCAGCGCGACTGGGCCCGCGAGGAGACCCTGCCCGCCATGGTCGACGTCCTGCTGGAGCACGGCGGCGCGACCGGTGTCGCCTTCGCCTGGGAGACCCAGCTGCTCGCCGCCCGCCGGAAAAGCGACGTCTGACCCGGTCGCGGAACGGGTCCCGGGCCGCACCGGGGACGGCCCGTCCCCGTTCGGCCCCCCGGCCGGCGCGGGCCGGTCGGTCCGCCTCGCCCGCGGGATCCGCAGCGGGGGCGCCCGCGCCGGCCCCGGCTGAGGGGTCCGTCCGCGCCCCTCCCGGCCCCGGACCCGGGAGGGGCGCGGACGCCACCCGTTCCGGCGGGCCCGCCACCGGAGCCGGGGGAGGCGGCAGGGCCGCCGCGGGGCCGCTCCCGGGTGGGCTTCCGAGGCGTGGCCGGGAGGCCGCCGCCGGGGCGCCCCGTCCGCAAAAAGTTGATGCATCAACCGAATAGGGCTACTGTGATGCCCCGGTCGGCCTATCCAGGAGGAGCAGACATGGCGGTCGAAGTCGACAACGTGCCCGAGGCCAAGCGCTACGAGGCCCGGGTGGACGGGGAGTCCAGGGTCGCGGGCGTCGCGGAGTACATCAGGACTCCGGAGCTCGTGGCGTTCGTGCACACCGAGGTCGAGCCGGAGTACGAGGGCCGGGGGGTCGGGTCCGCGCTGGCCCGCACCGCCCTGGACGAGGCCCGGTCCGCGAACCTGCGGGTGCTGGCGACCTGCCCCTTCTTCGCGGGCTGGATCGCCCGCCACCCCGATTACCAGGACCTGCTGTACCAGTCCCGCAGCAGGGTCAGCGACTGAGCGGCCGGACACTGCGGCGGAGAGGACCCAGATGAGCGGTGCGACCGCGAAGAAGGCGTACGAGGGGCGGTCGATCACCGTCACCTTCGAGGCCGGGCTCTGCCGGCACGCGGCCGAGTGCGTCCACGGCCTGCCCGAGGTTTTCGACCCGGCCCGGCGACCGTGGATCCTGCCGGACGGCGCCGACGCCGACCGCGTGGCCGAGGTGGTGGGGCGCTGCCCCTCGGGCGCGCTGGAGTACCGGTTCGCGGCGGACGCGCCGCGGGTTTCCGGCCAGGGCCCGTCCGGGGGGCCGGAGCCGTCCCCCGGCGGCGATCCGGCGGCGCCGTAGCGCGGGGCGGCCCGGCCACCGCCCCGGCCCCGGGACACGGGCCGCCCTCGCCGTCGGCAAGGGCGGCGGGACCGCCCCGGACCGTTTCGCCGCGGCGGTGGGGATCGGCCCGAGGCGCATCCGCGACGGTGCCCCCGAACCCCTGGACACGGGCCGGCGGCGCGTCACCGCCGTGCCCGGAGGGCTCGGGTAACGGGCCTTCGCACTCCACGGCCGCGGTCCACGCAGGGCCGCACGGCTTCGCCGCAACGATCGAGAGGACCCCCCGATGGACACCCCGACCGACCAGGAGACCGCGACCGACCCGGCGCGGGACCTCGAACGCAGGAACACCGAGACCGTCCTACGGGCGATGCGGGAGCTCTTCGTCGAGGGTGACGTCTCCGCAGTGGACCGGTACTGGGCCGAGCCCTACGTCCAGCACAACCCGTCGATGCCCGACGGGCTCGACACGCTCCGGGCCGTGGCCCCCACCCTGAGCGGGTTCGTGTGGGAGCCGCGCAGGATCGCCGCCCAGGGGGACCTGGTCTTCACGCACAGCCACGTCCTGGGGTGGGCGGAGAAGCCGGTCGTCATCGTGGACGTCTTCCGCCTCGCGCAGGGGCGCATCGTCGAGCACTGGGACGTGGTCCAGGAACAGGTCGACCCGGCGGACTCCGTCAACGGCAACCCGATGGTGTGACGCCGGGGGCGCCGCGGGCCCCTCCGGGCCCCGCGGCACCTTCCGGCGCCGGGCCCCGGTCCGTCCGCGGGCGCGGACCCGGCCGCGCGGAGCCCGGCGGAACCGGCGCGGTGTGGGCCGTGGCCACGCGAGCGCCCCGGCCGTACGATGCGGGCATGGGACTGTTGACCCCGCTCGCCGTCCGGATCGGCGCCCTTCCGTGGCTGCCGCGACTGCTGCCGCAGATCTCCGGCCTCGACCGGGGCCTCCAGCGGATCAGCCGCGGCCACGTCGGGGTGCTCGACCTCGCCGGCCTGCCGAACCTCATGCTCACGGTCACCGGACGGATCAGCGGGAAGCCGCGCAGCACACCCCTGCTGTACGTCCGCGACGGCGCGCACCTGCTCATCGCCGGCTCGTCCTTCGGCGCGCCCCGCACACCCGCATGGGCGCACAACCTCAGGGACGCCGAGACCGCCCTCGTCGAGAAGTCGGGGCGCCGGGTCCGGGTGCGGGCGCAGGAGCTCACCTCGCGCGAGCGCGACCGCGCCTGGTCGCTCATGTGCCACGTCTGGCCCAACTTCGCCCTCTACGAACAGCGCGCGGACCGGCTCATCCCCGTGTTCCGGCTGACCCCGGTCCACACCCGCTGACGGGGCCGCCGTCGTGCGCCCTTCGCCGCCGCGGGCCCCGCACCGCGCCGCCCGCCATACCGCCCGGCGCTGTCCCGCACGCCACCCCCGCACCACTTCGCACCCCGGGACGGACCCCGCCGCGGTGCCTCCACCGGGTGCGGCGGGTCATGTCCCCTGAGGTGGTGTGACTTCGTTCGACCCCGGCATCACAGGGGCGACGACCCACTGACCAGCGGGTTGCTCCCGTTCGAACGCTCCGGCGCTTTCAGACCACTCGGCGGGACACCATCGTGCGGCCCCGGGCATGCGCCGACCGGGCCCGTGGCCGCCATCTTCCGCACCACTTCGCACGCCGGGGCGGACCCTTTTGAGGAGCCTCCACCGGACGTGGCGCGCCGTCATGCGCCGACCGGGCCCGTGGCCGCCGTGCGCAGTACCGCCGCCACGCACCGCTCCGCACGCCCCCGCACGACACGGCCCCCCGCCCCGCCCGCGCCCGGCCGCCCGCCGGCGGACTCCGTGTGACGAACAGGCCGTTCCCGGATGAAATCCGGATGCGGGGCGGCGTGCCCGAGGACGCCCCGCGACCGCCCCCGCCGGGGCGTGTCCGCTGTTCAGCGCCCTCCTCGTGCGATTTTCTCCCGAAATCCGCACCGTTTCCGAGGGTCGTTCACTTCCTACACAGGAGAGCGGCGTGATGGTAGGAAGTCAACGCACAGGGCTCTCCCCCCACCCCTCAGCCGTCCGGAGGCCTTCCATGAATCGCCGGTCGATCCGCTCACGCACGCGTACCGCGGGGGTCGCGGGCTCCGCCCTCGCCCTCGCCCTCTCCCTCACCCCCCTCGCGCCCGCGAGCGCGGAGCCGGACGACCCGCGCGACCACACCGCGTTCAGCGAGACGGTCGAGGTCCCGCCCGGCGGTCCGACCGCGCCGGCCGACGCCCCCGAGCCGCGGCTGGAGACGTTCGCCGCCGAACGCCCGGTCGCCCCCGGCGTCACGCTGCACTCGTTCGACGCCTACGGTCCGGACGGCCACACCGGGACGCCCACCTGGCTCCAGGCCGACCTGCTCACCGCCGACCTCACCGGCGGCGTCACCGTCGACCACCTGTTCCCCGGCCGGGTGACCGACCGGGAGCCGCTCAGCGTCCAGGCGGACCGGGCCGGCGCGGTCGCGGCGGTCAACGGCGACTTCTTCGACATCAACGCCTCCGGCGCGCCGCAGGGCGTGGCCGTGCGGGACGGCGAGGTGATCCAGTCCCCGATCACCAACGACCACCGCCGCTCCGCCGCGGTCTTCACGTCCGACGGGCTCGGCGCCATCGGCGAGGTGTTCTTCGAGGGCACCGTCGAGCTGCCGGACGGGGAGGCGGCCCCGCTCGACGCCCTCAACAAGCCCGCGCTGGAGGCCGGCGGGATCGCCGCGTTCACCCCGCTCTGGGGGACCTACTGCCGCTGCCGGGCGGTGGAGGGCGCCGCGGAGACGCTGGAGGTCGTCGTCACCGGCGGACGCGTCACCGAGATCGCGGACGAGCCCCGGGAGGGGGAGATCGCCGACGACTCCTTCGTCCTGGTCGGCCGCGAGAACGGCGCCGCCGCGCTGTCCGGCCTGGCCGTGGGCGACCCGGTCGCCATCGACTACGAGGTGCGGACCGCCGGGGACCAGGAGGTCCGCGCCGCGCTGAACGGCCGCCAGCTGCTCGTTGTCGACGGCGAGGTCCAGCCGGCCCGCGAGGCCGACAACACCCCGGGCGCCCCGCGCACGGCCCTCGGCTTCTCCGAGGACGGCACGCAGATGTACCTCCTGAGCGTCGACGGCCGCCAGCCCTCCTTCGCCGAGGGCGTCGGCCTCGACGAACTGGGGGAGATGATGGTCGAGGCCGGCGCGCACACCGCGCTCAACCTCGACGGCGGCGGCTCGACCACGCTGGTGGCGCGCACGCCCGGTGCGGACGGGGTGCGGGTCGAGAACCGGCCCTCGGACGGGGAGGAGCGCCCCGTCCCCAACGGCCTCGCCCTGTTCGCCCCCCAGGGCAGCGGCCGACTGGACGGCTTCTGGGTCCGGACGCGGATCGCCGTCGACCGCGGCGAGGACCCCGCCGCCGTCGCGCCGACCCGGCCCGACCGGGTGTTCCCCGGCCTGACGCGCACGCTCACCGCGGACGGCCACGACGAGACCTACGCGCCGGTCCCGGCCGACCCGCACTGGCGCTCCGAGGACGGCCGGATCGGCACGGTGGACCGGAACGGCGTGTTCACCGCCCGCTCGGCCGGCACCACCGCCGTCACCGCCATCGGCCGGGGGGCCACCGGGGAGACCGAGCTGACCGTGCTGGGCGAACTGGCCCGGATCGAGACCACCTCCCCGCGGGTGGGGCTCGCCGACGCCGAGGCGTCCGCCGTGCTGGAGGTGACCGGTTACGACTCCCGCGGGTTCGCCGCGCCCATCGAGCCGGCCGACGTCGAGCTGACCCTCGACGCGTCCGTCGCGCGGGCCGAGCCGACCGCCGACGGGCGGTTCGAGATCCGGGCCGCCACCGACGGCGGGGCCGCGGTCGCCACGGTCCGGGTCGCCGGCGTCGAGACCTCCTTCGCGGTCACCGTCGGCCTGGAGGAGGCCGTCGTCGCCGACTTCGAGGACGCGGCCGACTGGACCTACTTCGGCGAGCGTGCCCGGGGAGCCGTCGCGGCGGCCGAGGGCGAGGACGGCGCCGCGGTGGGGCTGACCTACGACTTCACCACCTCCACCGGCACCCGCACCGGCGGGGTCCTGCCGCCCGGCGGCGAGCTGGAGATCCCCGGCCAGCCGCAGGAGCTGCGCGCCCGGGTGCACTCCGCGGGGAACGGCGAGTGGGCCAGCCTCCAGGTGTGGGACGGCTCCGGACAGCTGCTGCCCGCGCTGCGCGCCGGCCACCTCGACGAGCCGGGATGGCGGGATCTGGTCTTCGAGGTGCCGCCGGGCACGCGGTACCCGCTGTCGCTGCGCCGCCTCTACTTCGCCGAGACCGACCCGGGCGCCGCCTACCACGGCGAGGTGGTCGTCGACGGGCTGACCGCGATGGTGCCGCCACCGGTGGACCTCCCGCCCGCCGAACCGGTCACCGACCCGGTTGCCGCGACCGGAGGGGAGGTGGCCGGCCGCGACTGGCGGTTCGCCGTGCTGTCCGACGCGCAGTTCGTCGCCCGCGACCCCGACAGCGAGATCGTCGCCTACACACGGCGCGCGCTCCGCGAGATCCGCGCCACCGACGCCGAGTTCCTCATCGTCAACGGCGACCTCGTCGACGAGGCCGCTCCGGAGGACTTCGCGCTGGCCCGGCGCATCCTCGACGAGGAGCTGGAGGGCGAGCTGCCCTACTACTACGTGCCGGGCAACCACGAGGTGTCCGAGGGCTCGCTGGACGCCTTCCGCGAGGCGTTCGGGGCGACCCGCCACGTGGTGGACCACCACGGCACCAGGTTCCTCCTCCTGGACACGGCGCGGCTCTCCTACCGGGCCG
Source organism: Nocardiopsis flavescens (assembly GCF_900141985.1). Taxonomy (GTDB): domain Bacteria; phylum Actinomycetota; class Actinomycetes; order Streptosporangiales; family Streptosporangiaceae; genus Nocardiopsis; species Nocardiopsis flavescens. The sequence continues at coordinate 281,047 of NZ_FQZK01000005.1, forward strand.
GCGACTGGTCGCAGCTCCCGCTGCTGCGCCGGGAACTCGACCGCGCGGCCGAGGACCCCGCCGTGACGTCGGTCGTGGTGGCCCAGCACGTGCCCCTGCGCGACCCGCTCCCCACCAGGGCGAGCGAGCTGTCGGACCGCAAGGAGGCGGCCACCGTCGAGAGGTGGCTCGCCGGTTTCCAGGCCGGGTCCGGCAAGGGGGCGGTGTTCATCGGGGCGCACGCCGGCCTGTTCCACGCGCAGCGGGTGGACGGCGTGCCCTACGTCGTCAACGGCAACGTCGGCAAGAACCCCTCGGCCGGCCCCGCGGACGGCGGCTTCACCGGCTGGTCGCTGTGGGGCGTGGACACCGGCGGCGACCCCGCGCAGGACTGGGTGGCGGCGGAGCTGCGCCCCCACGTGGACGGACTGGAGCTGGCGGCACCGACCGCGGTCGCCGTGGGCGAGCACGCCGAGGTCACCGCGACGGTGGACAACGACGGCGACCGGGTACCGGTCGCCTACCCGGTGGGAGCGGACTGGTCCGGCTCCGACGACGTCCACATCGGGCCGGCCGGGGACGCCGGGGACGGCCACGCCGCCGCGTTCGACCCGGCGACCGGCCGGTTCACCGCGCTCGCGGAGGCGGTCGTCGACCTCGCCGTCACCGTGAACGGCGTCACCGAACGGGTCACCATCGACCTCAAGCCCTGACACCGTCCGGGACCGACACCGAGGGGCCCGCGGCCCCGGCACGCGAACGCGCGCCGGGGCCGCGGGCCCCGAGAGGTCTCCGGCCCGGATCAGACGGCCGAGCCCTCCGCGGGCACCCTTGCCTCGATCCTGCCCTTGATCTGCTCCAGCTCGGCCGGCGCGCTCTCGTCGAAGTGCGCCTTCATCTGCGCGTCGCCGTAGGGGGAGTCGGGCTTCATCGTGAACTCGTACCGCCAGCTCAGACGCACCCCCTCCGGCACCTGGAGGTAGCCCCACCGCAGACGCATGTACGCGAACGGGCCGGTCTCCACCCGCACGGCGCGCGCCTCGCCCGCCTCCCGGTCCACGGTGCGGTCCGACACCCAGGTCAGCACCCGCCCCTGCTCGTCGGGGCGCTTCGTGATCCGGAACCGGGTGGTGTCGCCCTCCCGGTGGAGGATCTCCACGGACTCGTGCGCGGGGAAGAGGTCGGTCCAGGAGGCCACGTCGTTCGTGATCTTCCAGACCAGCTCGTAGGGCGCGTCGATGACGACGCTGTACTCGGCGACCACGGGCACGTCGATCACAGCCTTTCCAGGGAAGCGGGGGCGCCCTCGTCGACGAGGGCGACCAGGGCGGCGGGGGAGGGCGACATGTCCGCGTCGCCCGGCAGCTTGCGGCCGATGCGGCGCTCGATCTCGGCGACGATGCCGAGGACCCCCAGGGAGTCGACCCCCAACTCCTCGAAGGTCCGCGCCGCCGCGGACGCGGCGTCGGTTCTGATCCCGGCGCAGGTGGAGATCAGCTCCACCAGCTCCTCGATCGTGATGGTGCTCTGGGACATGGTCCTCCTCGGATCCGGTGTCTCGGATGTGTCAGGCGTGGTCGGGGTGCTTGAGGACGATCGCGGAGTTCCCCCCTCCCGCGCCGCGCGACAGGACCAGCGCGGTCCGCAGCGGCGTGGGCCGGGCGACCCGGACGACCAGGTCCAGGCCCACGGGCGGGTCGCTGACGTGCGGGGTGGGCGGAACCACCTGGTGCTCCAGGCTCAGCACCGCCGCGGCCACGTCCAGGGCGCCCGCCCCCGCGTAGGCCCGGCCGAAGCCCGTCTTGGGCGCCGTGACGGCGACCCCGCGCGGGAACAGCCGCCGGATCGCCGCCGCCTCGTCCGCGTCGGCCTTGGGCGTGCCCATGGCGTCGGCGAAGACGACGTCCACGTCGTCGGGCCCGACCCCGGCCCGGGCCATCGCGCCCAGCGCCGCGTTCAGGAGGCCCTCGCCCCCGGGGTCCATACTCCCGACCCCGCTGAACGTGCTCGCGTGGCCCGCGACGACGGCGCGCACCCGCGCGCCGCGCGCCCGCGCGTCGGAGGAGCCCTCCACGAACGCGACCGCCCCGCCCTCCGCGGGCACGTACCCCCGCGCCTCCTCCGAGAAGGGGACATAGGCCGTGCCGGGGTCCTCCCCGGTGCTGAGCAGGCCGGTCTCCAACTGGCAGGCCAGCGAGAACGGCGATCCGAGCGGGGCCTCGCTGCCGCCCACCAGCATCGCGGACGTGCCGCGCCGCAGCTCCTGCCCACTCTGCCCGAGCGCGTCGAGCATGCCCGGCTCCTCGGTGACCAGCACACCGCACATGCCCTTGAGACCGTTGCTGATCGACACCTGGCCGGTGCTCGCCGCGTAGAACCAGGCGATGGACTGGTAGGGGCCCACGTGGTCGGGGCCGCTCCGGCACAGGGCCGCCAGCTCGCGCTGGCCGAACTCGACCCCGCCCGCGCCGCTGCACACCAGCACCCCCGTGGAGTACGGGTCCGCGGCGGTGTCGGCCCCCGAGTCGCGCAGGGCCTCGGCCGCCGCGACCATCGCGAACCAGCTGAACGCGTCGGTCTGGACGACGTAGCGGCCGTCGAGGTGCTCGTGCGGGTCGAACCCCGGGACCGTCCCGCCCAGCCGCACCGGGAACCCCGCGGTGTCGAAGTGGGGGATCGGCGCGATCAGCGTCCGCCCCTCCACGAGCGCGGCCCAGTAGGCCGCCGTTCCCACGCCCGCCGGGGAGACCGCGCCCAGCCCCGTGATCACCGTGTCCATGGTGGCCCTCACTCTCCCCGGTCCAGGACGACCGCCGACTGGAACCCGCCGAAACCGCTCCCCACGGACAGCACCACGTCGGTCCGCCGCTCGCGCGCCGTCATTGGGACGTAGTCGAGGTCGCACTCGGGGTCGGGCGTGGACAGGTTCGCCGTGGGCGGTACGACACCGGTGTCCATGGCCAGCACACAGGCGGCCAGCTCGATGGAGCCGATCGCCCCCAGGGAGTGCCCCACCATCGACTTGATCGAGGTCATGGGCACCCGGCGGGCGTGCTCGCCCAGCGAGCGCTTGACGGCGTCGGTCTCGTGCCGGTCGTTCTGCACCGTCCCCGACCCGTGCGCGTTGACGTAGTCCACGTCGGTCGCCGGCCGGCGCGCCCGGTCCAGCGCGGTGGTGATGGCGCGGGCCATCTCGACCCCCTCCCGGCGCAGCCCGGTCATGTGGAAGGCGTTGCCGTGGTTGGCGAAGCCCGCCACCCGGCAGCGCACGCGCGCGCCGCGCCGCCGGGCCGCGGAGGCCTCCTCCAGGACCAGGACCGCCGCCCCCTCGCCCATGACGAAGCCGTTGCGGTCGCGGTCGAACGGGCGGGAGGCACGCGCGGGGTCGTCGTTGCTGTTCGACGTGGCCTTGATGGCGTCGAAGCAGGCCATGGCGATGGGCGCGATCGGCGACTCGGCGGCGCCCGCCACGACGACGTCGGCGAGGTCGTCCTCGATCGCCTGCGCCGCGTAGCCCACCGCGTCGAGCCCGGACGTGCAGCCGGTGGAGACCGTGCGCACCGGGCCGCGCGCCCCGACCAGGTCCGCGACCTCCCCGGAGAGCGTGCTCGGCATCAGCGCCAGGTTCAGGTGCGGGGCCGTCCTGGCGGGGTCGACCACCCAGTCCGCGCCGCCGCGGCTCACCGCCGTGTACTCCCGGTCCAGCCGCGTCGTGGCGCCGACCGCCGTCCCCATGCTGACGCCGACGCGCCAGGGCGCGACCCCGGCCAGCGGCGCCGCGCTGTCGGCCAGCGCCTCGGCCACGGCCACGGCGGCGAACTGCACGTACCTGTCCATCCGCGCGACCTGGTGGTCGTCCAGGCCGTGCGCGGCGGGGTCGAAGTCGACCTCGGCGGCGATCCGGGAGCGGTAGCCGGCCGGGTCGAACAGGGTGATGCCGCGGGTGGCCGTGCGTCCCGCGGTGAGCAGGTCCCAGAACGCGGCGGCGCCGATCCCGCCGGGGGCGACCACGCCGATCCCGGTGACGACGGCCTCGCGCTTCACGAGGCCGCCCCGGTGCGGACGCGGTTGCGGACGTGGACGCCGGTGGTCGTCGCGATCGCGGCGCGGGGCCGTGGAGAGCGGCGGGCGGTGACGGTGTCGGACCCGGGCGTGGCTGAGGGATGACAGGTCGAGGTCAAAGGTGCCTTCTCCAGGGATTCGGGAACGCCGAGCGGGATCGGCGGCGGAGTCGGTGGCCGAGGCGGCCGGGTGTGCTGCTCGGCGGCGCGGGCGGGACGGGCGCCGGACAGCGGTCGAGGGCGAACGCGGAGGGGCCGGTCGGAGCCGGCCCGGGACGGCGCGGCGCGGGTGCGCCGCGGTCCGCATGACTACTTTCGGTGAAGAAATTATCACTCGGAGGAGTCGGTGTCTCGTTGAAAGCGCCCCCGTGGCGGACCTGGCCAGCCAGCTTCGCCGACTTCCCGCGCGGGTTGCGCGGCTCGCGGCTTTCGCCCCCGTTCGGTGCGGGCGGCAGGCAGGGCGCACTCCTTCACCTGGGAGAACGTGTCCCCGGTCCGCTGTGCCCGGGCCGGGCCCCCGGATGGGGAGCCGGCCCGGACCCCGGTTTCCGGTGGGCCCCGCGCCCCGCCGGAGCCCTTCCGGCGGCGGGGTGCCCGGACGCGCGGGCCCCGTGCGGGTGAGCACGCACGGTGACCCCGTGCCGGAGTGTGCCGTTGTGCGGCGCCCCCTGCCTCGGGGGTGCGTTACCGCGCGCCGCCGACTCCGGGGCGCGCCGCCGCGCACCCCCTGCCTCGGGGTGTGCCGCCGTGCGCGGCCCGCACGGGTACCGGGGCCCGCTCACTCAGGGCCGGTTCGTCCGCCGGGGCCGTGGTCGGCCGGTCCGCCCCGAACGGCATGCCGCCCCGGTGTTCCCGGGGGCGGTGCGCTTCGCCCGCCCCGGGGCGTCGTCACCTGTCGGCGTATGGGGTGGCGGTGACCTTCCGTTCCCCCTTGCGTGCATAGTGTGGCGATTCGGGGGCACGAGTGGCCCACCACGATCGCCGCGCCGGACCTCCTTCCGGGAGGACCGGCCGACGGTCGGCCCTGGAGAACCGCCACCGGATAAGGACCCGCCCCGTGGACCACCTGGAATCCCCGCACTCCCCGCACCGCGGCACCCCGGACACCGCCCGGAACGCACCGCGCCCCGGATGGATCGAGCTGGTCGTCGGCCTGGCGGTCATGGCGCTCGTCGCCTTCGTGCTGGCGCCGCAGCTGAACCGGCTGGACATGAGCGGCCCCACCGCCGCCGTCCTCTCCGGCGTGGTCAGCGGAGGCGGAGGACTGATCGCCTTCGCCGCGGCCGCGATGCTGCGCGTGCGCTCCTGGCGGGCCTTCGGCGTGCGCGCCACCACCGCGCGCTGGCTGCTGATCGGGGCCGCCGCCGGGCTCGTCGCGTTCGTGGCCAGGATCCTGACGGTCTTCCTGGTCGGCCTGTTCGTCGACATGGGGTCCGACACCCAGGCCAGCTACGCCGCCGGGGCCGGGGCCGGGGCGCTCTCCCTGGCCCTGACGATGCTGACGCTGGCCGTGCTCACCCCCCTGGGCGAGGAGTTCCTGTTCCGCGGGGTGGTGGCCACCGTCCTGCTGCGCTACGGCGCCCTGGTCGGTGTGGTCGGCAGCGCCGTGGTGTTCGCGCTCATGCACGGCATCAACGAGGTCCTGCCCGCGGCCCTGATCGTCGGGCTGATCGGCGCCGAGCTGTACCGCCGCAGCGGGTCGATCTGGCCCGGGGTCCTCATGCACGCGGTCTACAACGCCATCAGCCTCGGGCTCCTGGCCCTGGCCGCCCTGGCCGCGTGACCCGGCGCTCCCCGCGGGCGGCGCAGGGCCACCGCCGCGCGCCCCGGCACGGCCCCCTGCGGGCTGCGCCCCGGGGAGGGCGGGTCCGTGTGCCGCGGACCGGAGATCCGCCCGCTCCCACGGTGCCCCGCCGGGCCCGGGGCCTCGGGGCGGAGACGGCCCCGGGGGAGCCTTTCCCGTTTCCCGGACCGGCCCCGGTCCGCCCGGCACCGCACATGCGACTTCCGTGAGCACGGGAGCGCTGTGCCCCGGGGCGGTGCTCCCGTGCCCGGGCCGCCCGGCACCGCAGCGGCGACGGCACGGAAACGGGCCCGCCTCCGCCCGCGCACCGCGCGCGGCGTGAGGAGGGCCCGTCCGCCGCCCTGCTCCGGGGTGCCGCCCGCAGCGGGCCGGCCGGCTACCTTCCGACCGTCTCCGCGGCCCAGTCGGCGTGCCGGGCCGCCTCGGTGAAGACCCACGGGCCCACGCAGGCGACGTTCTCGTCGTAGTCGCCGTCGCGGCTGGTCAGGCCGACCAGCTCCCACGCGCCCTCCCGGCCGCGGATCAGCGGGCTGCCGGAGTCGGTCGAGCAGACCTGCGCCTGCTCGGTGGGGTGCTCGGAGCACAGGTCGTCATCGAGTTCGGCGCACCGGTCGTCGGACACGATCCCGGTGTCGATCTGCTGGAGGATCTCCGGCTTGGGCTCCTGGCCGAGTTCGTCGACCACGCCCCAGCCCAGCGCCCGCACCTCCGTGCCCGGCTCCGGCCGGTCCTGGGCGAGGCGGATGGGCTCCTGCTCCACCGGGGAGTCCAGCTTCAGCAGGGAGATGTCCTTGCGGACGAGGAGGAAGGAGTGGGGGTAGTCCGGGTCGTCGCTGACGTCCTCGGCCTCGTAGTCCGGGTGCTGGACCACGTCGACGACCTCGCGTTCGCTGCCGCCCTCCCCGATGTCGTTGCTGCCCACCCGCACCGAGATGCTCTCGGTCGGGAGGAGGTCGAAGTCGGAGCAGTGGGCGGCGGTGAGCACCCACTGCTCGTCGATCAGCGAGCCGCCGCAGAAGTGCAGCCCGCGGTCGTCGAAGAGCGCGGTCATGAACGGGTACTCCTCGGTGGCGTCGACCCCGCCGATCACGGCGGACGCGGGAGCGGCCGGCACCAGCGCGCCGAGCAGCGCCACGGCCCCCACCGCCCCCGCGACCGCCATGCCGCCTCGGCCCCGCCCGTTCCGGTTCCTGCGGATTCCCACCATGGGTTGGATTCGTCCCTTCGGTTGTTCCTGTGACCACTCGGTCGCTTGCCGTCACCTATGACCCTAGAGAGCCGGCCCCGCCGGGGACATCGTCCGCGAGAGCAGACCCGCCCCCGACAAAAGTCGCTCCCCGGCAGGGCCCCTGGACGGCCGGTCGTCGCTGCCGCACCCCACTTCCGGATCGGGCGGGGCTCCCCGCGCGCCGGTGACCGGCCGGCTCCGCCGGCGTCCGCTCCGTCCTTGCCCCGGGGCGGGCCGCGCAGGCCCCCGGCGGTACCGGTGCGCCGCCTTCGCCCGGTGGGGAGCACGGAGGGCGCGTCCACCGCCGGGAGTCCCGTTCCGTCGCCCCCGAGCCCCGCGGGCGGCGGCATCCGGACCCGGCCGCCGCCGATCCGCCTCCGTGCCGGGTGGGGATCCCTCCCCGTGCGCCGACACCTCCGACGGTGCGGGACCTCCGGGTGTGCGAAGACGGTGCCCGCAGACTCCGGGAAGGCGCGCTGCCCGCGCGCCGACCGGCAACGCGACCCGGACGCGTGACGGGAGCGGCCCGGTGCCGGCACCGCCGCGGCGGTCCCGGAGCGAGTCCGTCGCGACCACCGGCCACGGCGCGAGGGACCGCCGGGCGGGCCCACGGGGCGTCCTCCCGTGGGCGGCGATGCGCCGGCGCCGCTAGGTGTCCGACAACACGCGTTCAGACCGGGCGGTGGGCAGCCCCGCCACGGTGCACACGGGACCACCGGTACCCGCGCGGGGACCGAAACGGATCCAGGCCAGTTCCCGCGCCTGCCGCCGGTCGAGGGTGAGCAGACTGCACGCGCCCGGCGCGAACGCCGCGGGCCCGCGGCGGGTGGCCGCGCGCAGCCGCCGCCAGCGCCGCGAATGCGCCCGGTGGCTGCGCTCGGTCACCCGGCGGCCACGGGCGTCCTGCCCCTTGCGGGCCTCCCGCGGAGTGGCGTCGATCATCACCACGTGCATCTCGTACCGTCGGAGCCGGCAGAGCAGGGCCAGTAGTACGCGGACCGGTCTCCGGGTCCCGCACTCGTGCAGTACCACCGGGCCCCCGCGCAGCGCCGCGGCCACCCGGACCAGGTGCAGCACGTGCACCACCCAGCGCCACAGGGGGTAGGGGATCCGCGTGAGCAGGGGGCGCAGCCGGTACCGCGACTGCAGTGAGTCGATCACCCGCACGCCCCCCGCGGTGAGCACCGTCCGCCTCTCGTTCTCGCGGAGACCGAACAGCCGCCGCAGCAGGGTGCTCTTCCCGGCCCCGGGCACCCCCGCGACCAGGACCAGGGACCGCCGGGGATAGACCACGCCGCGCACTGTCGTGTCATTCACCGCAGGTACGTACCGCACCGGCTCTCGGGACATCTTCGGCAGCTCCTCAAGGCCGACCCTGGCGCCGGTCAAGCCCGGCTCTCCAGTGTCCGCGCCCCCTATGCCATGACGCTACCGGGCGCCGGCGACTCCGGAAAACGCGGAACATCCCCGGTGTTCCGGAACGAACGGCGCCCCGGGTCGGCACCCCGGGGTGAACAGCGCGTTCATGCCCGTCCGCCGGGCGGGCCGGTCGCCCGTCGGCCGGGGGGACCGAAGGACGTCCCCGGGCGGCCCGGGATCCTCCCCGAAACTCCGGGGCACCTCAGGGGTCTCCCCGGCACGACGTCACGGGGGCAGGGGGAGCCGGCACGGGGACGGGGGGCGGACCAGCGGCCCGGGCGGCGCCGGAACCGTCCGGACCACGGAGGGGGTCACCGGCCCGGCCGGGTTCCACCTGGTCCGATGCGGCGGGTGACGGCTCCCTCCGTGTGTGCGCTCCGGTGGCGGGGCCGGCCCCCGTCCCGTTCCCGCGCTCCGGTCCGGCACCGGGTTCGCGGAGCCCGGCCGAGGCGGGCGGCGGTCCCCCTTAGGGAAGAAGCCGGAGGATTCACCTCCGAATCTCAGTACCGAAAGTTTTCGATACCGAAAGTTTGCTACCTTCTGCGCCATGGAGAACACCCAGGAACCACCCCAGGGACCGACCCCCCGCACACCGCGTGAGGAGGTACGGCACCGACTGCTGGCCGCCGCGGCCAGGGTCTTCGCCGAACGCGGTTACGCGGACAGCCGCCTGGAGGACATCGCCCGCGAGGCGGGGTTCACCAAGGGGGCGATCTACTCGAACTTCGGGAGCAAACAGGAACTCTTCGGCTCCATCCTCAGAGAGCGGGCCGACGCCGAACGCACCGCCGTGATGGACGAGTCCAACACCGGGGGCGGTCCGGCCACCCTGCCCCGGCGCGCCGCGCGGATCGTCGCGCGACGTATCACCGAGGACCGCGACAAGGGCCGGCTCGGGCTGGAGTTCGCCGCTCTGGCCGCACACGACCCCAAGACCAAGGACGTCGTCACACCGCTCCGCCGGGAGCAGCGGGAAGCGGCGGCCCGTTCCATCGCCGAGATCGCGGCGGCGGGCGACATCACCCCGGCCGTCCCGCCCGAGCTCGCCGGGCTGATCCTCCACTGCCTGAGCAACGGCCTGTCGATGGAGCACCTCGTCGACCCCGAGGCCGTGGACCGGGACACCGTCGAGAGGGCCATGTCCGCCGTCATCACGGCACTGCTGCCGCCCGCCCCCACCGAACCGACCGATGAGGTGCGCCGTGGATGACCTGACGACCCCGCCCCGCCCCCGGGGGAGCGACCGCCGGCAGAGCCCTCCGGGTGCGCGCCCCCGCCTCCTCCGCACGCCCCTGCCGCTCGCGGGCATGTCCCTCACCCTCGCCCTGTTGACCGGCTGCGCCTCCTCCGACGGAGTGGAACCGGAGGAGCGTACCTTCGGCCCGGTCCAGGACCGGGTCACGATCCTCCTGAACAGCGGAGACCTCGACGTCAGACCCGCGGACGTCGAGGAGCTCCAGGTCACGCGCTGGTTCACCGAGGGAGGCGGCCTCGGCGGGCGGGCGACGACCTCCTGGGAGTTCGAGGACGGCGCACTGGTCCTGGACACCGACTGCGGACTGATCGATCTCGGCGGTTGCCGGACCCGCTACGAGGTGCTCGTGCCCGAGGACACCGCCCTGACCGTCGAGGGGGCCAACGGAGAGATCACCGCCTCCGAGTTCAGCGCCGAGCTGAGCATCACCTCCGACAACGGAGACGTGGAGGTCCGGGGAGCATCGGGACCTCTGGACCTGTCCGGTTCCAACGGTCGGCTGCGCGCCACCGGCATCACCTCGGACCGGGTCGAGGCCGAGTCCGAGAGCGGGGGGATCCATGTGTCCTTCACCGGTGTCCCCGGCCGGGTGGCGGCGACGACACAGAACGGCGCCGTGACCCTGGAGGTCCCCGACGCCGAGTACGACGTCACCACGGCGACGGACAACGGCGCTGTGGACTCCGACCTGGCCGACACCCCCGGCAGCCCGAACACGATCACCGTCACCACCGACAACGGGGCGATCGAGCTGAGAAGGAGCAACTAGTGTCCGGCCCGCCCGCGCCCGTGCGGCGAACCGCACGGGCGGAGACCCCGCGCAGCCACTACATCGACGGACTGAGGAACCTGGGGATACTCTTCCTCTTCCCATACCACACAGCCAGGGTGTTCGACCAGTCCACGCCGTTCTACGTCCAGGGCTCGGCGAACACGGCGGCGACCGCCCTGGTCCACCTCTCCTCCTGGTTCATGCCGCTGCTCTTCCTGCTGGCCGGGATGTCCAGCCTGCACGCGCTCCGGCGCAGGTCGGCCGGGCGCTACACCAGGGAGCGCGTCGCGCGGCTCCTGGTCCCGTTCGCCGTCGGCGTGCTCGTCGTCGTCCCGCCCCAGGCGTATTACGCCATGAGGTTCCACGCGGGGTACGAGGGGGACTACGCGGACTTCCTGCTGAAGTACTTCACCGATTTCTCCGACTGGTCCGAGTACGGCGGCGGGATCTCCCCGGCCCACCTGTGGTTCCTCGTGTTCCTCTTCGTCATCTCCGTCGCGCTCCTGCCCCTGATGCTCCCGATGATCGGAAAGGGCGCCTCCCCGGCGTGGATGCGGGGATCGCGCCTCGTCTTCGTCCCGTTCACCGCGCTGGTGCTCCTCTCCCTGCTCCCGGACGTGGGCGGAAAGAACATCTTCGTCTACGCGGGGTACTTCGCCCTCGGTTTCCTGATCGCGCTGGACGGCTCGGTCGTCGAAGCCCTCGTGCGGCGCCGCCGGGTGTACCTCGCCGCGGCCCTGGCCGGAGCCGCGGGCGTCCTCCTCGACGCCTTCCTGCCGGGGGCGCTGGAGGAGGCCGCCTCCGGCCCCCTGCGCACGCTGGTCTGCTGGGTGACGCTGCTGGCGATGCTCGGCTACGGCAAGAGGTACCTGGACACCGAGTGGCCGATCATGGCCTACCTCACCCCCGCCGCCTTCCCCCTCTACGTTTTCCACCAGACCCTCCTGGTGGCCGTCGCCTACCACGTGGTGGAGCACGCCGACCGGGGGTTCGGCCCCTTCGCCCTGATCTGCCTCCTCTCCCTCGCCCTGAGCGTCGCGGCGTATGAGGCCGTGCGCAGGGTGCCCCCCGCCCGTGCGCTGCTGGGACTGAAGTAGCGGAGGAGGGCAGGGCGCCGTGGCCGCCGCCCGGGGAGCCGGGCGGCGGCCGAAACGGCACCGGGCGCGGACCTTCGCACCGCCGCGCGGTGCCGACACGCTCCACGCCGAAGCCGCTCCCGACACCGGCCCCGATTTGGAAGGACAGGACCCGCAGCGCAGAACGTTTCAGCCGGTCTGGCGGCTCCCGGAACGGGGCGTTCTCCGCGCGGTGTGCCCCGCCAGAACCTCATGCCGGGGAGCGCACACGGAGCGCGGAGCGGCCCGGAACGCGGCGAGGATCTCGTGAGAGGCCCTCGCCGCGTTCCGTCCGCGCACCGGGGGAGACCGAGCGGTGAGAGCGGGTTCGCCCCGGCCCCTCGCGCCGCCCGTCGGCGCGTGGGCTTCACCCCCGCGGCCCTGGCGCCGTTCGTCCCGGCGGGCACCGGCCGGGCCCTGCCGCCCCGTGGAGACGTTCCGGGGAAAGCGACCGCCCACGGCGGGGCGGGGTGCGAGGTGGGCCCCGGTTGCCGGACCGCCTCCCTGGGACTCGCCTGGAGTGCGCCTTCTCCGTGGTCGGCCCGTACCCGGCGGTCGTGGGGCGGCGGCTCCGGTCCGGTATGGCCCGGGAGCTGAAGGCCCCTCACTTCTCGTGTGCACCGGGCACATGAGCACAGGGGGGCCGACGGGCACCGCTCACCGGCGGACCGGTCCTCGGCCCCGAAACGGGACTTCACAGCGATCGGTCCGGGCGCGGGCTTGACCCCGACGCGACGTCGTGGTGTGAAGTCCTCGCATGCGACGGATCGTCTTCTCCTGCCCCGCGCCGCCCGGAACCTCGCCCCCGGGCGACCCCGTCACCGCGATCGCTCCACCCCTGGTGGTGCCGGGCACCGCCGGCCGGTCCGCTGGGCGCGGATGTCCTGGCCGTCGCCGCGGTGGTGCCCGGAGCCCGGTGCGGTCGATCGTCACCGGGACGGCGACCGGCGGCATCGGCGGCTGGAGGCACGTCGTGATCGGGCTGGCGTACGTCGAGAACGTCGCCGGCGCACAGCGCCGCCCGGTGCCGGGCGCGCGGAACGCCACCCTGGCTCCGACCTCCGCCGTGAGCACCGGCGCCGCCACGCTGATCACCGAGGTCAGAGTCCCGTCCCTCACGACGACCGCGTCCGCGGCGGTACGGACCTCGCGGCCGTCGGCACACCGTCCGCCCCGCACCGTCGCCGCTCGGGACGCCCGGGGCACCCCGATCACCAGCGCTTCATCACCTGCGGCGAGCGAGCACCTGCCTTCCGTGCGTAGCACCGCCGCCGCACCGTCATCGGCCCGCCCGACCCCGGTCCGCGTCGGCCACGGGGAGCGGAGGTGACCGGTCGACACCCGCGCCTCCCCGCCGTTCGCCGCGTCCACGCCCACCACACGAAAAGGAGCACGCCCGTGCCCATCCTCGCGAACTTCCGCACCGTCCTGCGTGAGAACCGGAGGACCTACCTTCTGATCAACCTCGCCGTCTACGGCACCCTCGTCGCGACGATGATCGTGACCTCCCTCGTCCCCGGGTTGTACGAGTGGGGGCTCAAGAACATCGAGGCATTCCTCGCCGCGCCGGGCGCGTCCACCGTCGTCGCCGCCTACACCAGCGGCGACATCCTGGCGGCGACGCTCTTGACGTTCGTCGCGAACCTCCTGTTCGCCGCCCTGTTGACGACCACCCTGCCCTCGCTCGTCATCCCCTTCTTCGGCGTGGCCGCGACGGTGGGGCGCGCCGTGTTCATCGGCATGCCGTACGCCCCGACGTCACCGGAGCAGGCGATCGCGATCGTCGCCACCTCGCCTGTTCTCGTGATCGAGTTCCAGGCCTACGTCCTGGCGACACTGGGGTCCGTCATCCTCTGGCAGTCGACCTTCGGCTACCGGCGGCGCGAACTCCCGTCGGCTCGGGCCGGGTACCGGGCGGGCCTCAGGGACAACCTCCGCCTCTACCCGGGCATCGTCGCCGCGCTTCTCGCCATCGCCCTGATCGAGGCCATCACGTACAACCTCCTCCACTGACAAGGACACCGCCCCTGGACCCCGACGCCTCGCCCCGAGCACCCAGTGTGCGTGATCGGTCCGGTGAGCCCCGAGAGAGGGGGCACAGGCGTGTGGTCCGGGTACGCGTCCACTGTCGTTGGCAGGGAATGAGGGTCTGAGATGGGTTTTCCCGGTCCGATGGGCGTGTTGTGGCTGAGGTTGCGCGGAGGAGCACATCACGAGCACGGGTCAGCCCGAAACGCGTCGAGGTTCTCATGGACCCCCTAGGGAATTCGGTCTTGGCGCGCCCGACAGGATTCGGTCCTGCGGTGATCGGATGGGAAGGCTGCTGGTCTCGTACTGCAACGGGTCACTTCTTGTTGTTCCGTCACTCCCCATCCGAATCGTGACGCCGTTCCGTGTGATGTCGCCTGGTGCCGTGTCGGCACGGCACCGCGGACCACGCATCGTGGGCGGGCGGCGTCCGACGGCATCTCGCGAAGCCCTTGTCACATGGCCGAGGAGGCCGGGTCTGAATCCGAAAGCCTCGATTGCTTCGCGGACCAGGGCATCCCGGGATTCCAACTGTAGTAACGGACTTTTGGGCGCTTTCCTTGCCACGGATTCCCACACCGTGTGCGAGGACACCGGAGACCTGTAGTTCCTGGGCGACGCCCATCACAGGGTCCGATCCCAGCCCGCACGGCGAAAGGCCCCGCTGCTCTGGCCGGTCGGCCCGCCCCGTGGTCACCGAGTCATCAATAGGCGGACTTCTCCTTGCCTGAGCCGCGACGGAAATAAGGCACATCGTATTCCCTTGACCTCAACTTATGTTGAGTTTCAAGAATGGAGGCAAAGGTTCCCCTCACGAAGAGAGGCACGTAGGTATGACACGTAGCCAACCGCGGCAGAGGTCACGTCCAGTCGTGTTACTCGCCAGCGTCATGTTGGGGGTTCTGGTCGTGGCCATGTCCATCTCCGGGACGGCTGTCGCCGTCCCGAGCATCGGTGTGCAACTCGAGGCCTCCGGTGCCCCGCTGCACTGGGTGGTGGCCGGATACAATCTGACCTTCGCCGCGTTCACCCTGGTCTGCGGTTCCCTGTCCGACCTATTCGGGCGAAGGCTGCTGTTCGTCATCGGTGCGATCGTCTTCTCCCTGGGCAACGTGGCGAGCGCCGTGACCGGTGACATCCTCCTGCTCGACGCGGCCCGGCTGTTCACCGGTGTCGGCGGCGCCGCGATCATGGCCAGCGGCGGTGCCCTGCTGGCCACCGCCTTCGACGGTGCCGCGCGTACCAGGGCCTTCGCCGCCATGGGCACCATGGCAGGCGTCGGCATCGCCATCGGACCGACGCTGTCAGGCCTGTTGGTCGGCGCCGTGGGCTGGCGAGCGGCGTTCCTGACCTTCGCCGTGGTCGGCCTGCTCATCCTGGTCGGGTCGGTGTTCATACCCGAGTCCCGCGCCTCCCAACGGCCACGAGTCGACTGGGGCGGCGCGGTGACCTTCGTCCTCAGCCTGACGCTGGTGATGTACGCGGTCATCGAGGCCCCCGAGTCGGGCTGGGGAACTCCGAAGGTGATCGGCACACTCACGTTCGGCCTGGCGCTCATGGTGTTCTTCTTCGTCATCGAGCGCAGAGTGGCCCGACCGGTGCTCGACCTGAGCCTGGTGCGCAACGGCCGTTTCATGGCCTGGTGCCTGGCGACGCTGACGACCTCGATCGGTTTCCTCGGCGTGCTCGTCTTCCTGCCGACCTACCTTCAGGGGGTGCAGGGGGCCTCGGTCCAGACCGCTGGCCTGATGATGCTCATGCTCACCGCACCCGTGCTGGTGACCCCTCCCCTGGGCGGTTGGCTGGTCACCAGGGGTGTGTCGGCACGCGGCCTGATCATCATCGCGCTGCTGTTCGTCACCGGTGGGAACGCCCTGCTCACCGTGCTCCACCCGGAGATCACCCCGCTCGGGCTGCTGGTGCCGCTCGTGCTGATCGGCGCCGGCATGGGACTCTCGTTCGGTATCACCGACGGGCAGGCGATGAGCATCGTCGAGTCCCAGAAGGCGGGGATGGCCGCCGGTTTCCTCAACACGCTCCGCGGTGGCGCCGAAGCCCTGGTCATCGCCGTCTTCGGTTCGGCGTTGACCAGTATCGTTGCCGCACGCGTCGGCTCGTCCGAGATCGCTGCCAGGGTGGCCGCCGGTGACCTCGGCGGTTCCGAGTCGGAGGTACTCGCCGACCACTTCACGGCGGCCTGGGACAGCACTTCTCTGGGTGTCGCCGCCCTGTCGCTGATCGCCACCGTCGGCGTGTTCGCGCTCCTGTCAGGGAAACGCGGCGCAGAGGAAGGGACGCCGAGAGCCTCCCGGCGCGACGACGCTACGCCTGAGGAGACGGTGGCGGGCGAGCGCTGACGGACCCGCCACCCCCGGATCGGTTCCCGCGGGGTCCCGGTGGAACCCACTTCGACCGTCAGGTCCGCCCGTACCGATCGCATCGGGGCCCATCTCACTCGGTGAGTCGGCGATGGCGGATCAGTGCGCAGGCGATGCCGACGAAGGCCACGAAGTGGTCGGCCGATAGCGGCGGCGCGGACGACGGCATCCGGCCGGCCAGGCCATGGTGCGCTCGACCCGCCACTGATGCCTGCCCGACCGCCGAGGGGACTCCAGCACCCGGCGGTCCGGGCGGTGCACGATCCCCTGCTTGCGCGGCCAGCGGCGCAGGCGAGTGTTTCGTTCCGGGTAAGGGGTTTGCCGGAAACGGTCATATGGGGCTACGGGTGCGACAGGAGCGGGCCCGCCGTCGACACACCCCGCGGGGCCGTCAGTGCGGCTGTGGGGCGCTGGTAGGCGGAAAAAGGGGGACGCCGGCGCGGCCCCGCAGGGTCACGCCCCGGCAAAGTGCTCTGCGAGGTCGGCCCCCACCTGCACTCACCTTGTACTGGGGAGCACACGAGGAGCACACAAGCCCCGAAAACGCCGCAAGGACCTCTTGCGAGGTCCTCGCGGAAACCCGTCTGAACTGGGGTTTTGGTGCGCACCCGGCAGGATTCGAACCTGCGGCCATCGGATTAGAAGTGGTTACTTACCGTGGCGTGTCGCTATGTACCGTTTCATGCCACCCCATCCGATCCTCCGTGTCGACCGGTGCCATGCCATGCCACCCGGTGTCGTCCCGTTCCAAAACCGCAGAGCACGAACGGAGCACGCACGGCTTACCGACGGCATCCGGTGGCACCTCGCGAGTTGGGCCCGAAGCGGATGAACTCCTTGGTCGGCGCTTCCGAAGGCGGCTGTGGCCCAGTGTTCGATGCCGAGGCCTATCGAGGCCGTAATGTCGTCGAGTGATGCTCCGTCCCGCACCGGCGGAGGGGGATCTGCGCTGCCTGGTGGTTCATACGCATTCAACGGTCAGTGCGAGCGCCGGATCCGACGCTGGGCGTGTCACCTTCGGGCTGACGAAAGCTTGTATATGTTCGTGTAGCGCACCCGTCACAGTGAGAGATCAATCTGGCTCTGGTCGTTCTGCAACTCGAAGAACGGCTGTCCCGGCCATGAGGCTCTGACAGGTGCGTCATGGCCCCTGCCGCGTATCAGAGAGGGTGGGCCTGTGCCCAAGTTCGCGAGCACACTGGTCGTCCTGGCCACGGCTGTATCCCTCACCCTGGCTCTGACGACACCGGCCCACGCCCGAACCGACCCTGCGCCTGACGTCCGGTCGGTTCTCTCCACCGCTCGCCACGCCCCCACCGGCCAGGCCCAAGGTGAGCTCATCTGCAGGTTCAACACCTTGGCCGACAGGGTCCACCGATCCTCAGGTCAGGCTTCCGGCCATGCCTGGTGGGAGAACATTGACTGCGATACCAACCAGGCCGTAGTGACCGTTCGCCTCCAGCAATACGTGGGCGGATCCTGGAAGTACGCGGGCTCGACCGGCAAGAAGACCGTCTACTCAGGCGGAGGATCGGCCAACCGTGCCGTGGCCCGGGCCGACTGCAACGCCAGCACACGAACCCAATGGCGCACGGTCGTCGACGTCGACCTGGTGGGCATCTTCGACGACCCCTTCCGCAGATACATCGAAACAGAGAACCCCCTCACCTGCCGAAACTGATGCCGAGGAGGCACGATGGCTGACGGGACGCTGTTCTGCGCGTTGCACGGCACCCTGGATCTCCACCCCTGGTACGACCCCGCCACCGCCGACGCCGACCCCTACATCCTGTTTCACGCACGCTCTCAGACCTGTCGATGGCTGGCTGCTCCCGACGACAGGCGGCCCGAAGCGGGCTTGTGGGGCATGAACGACGCCGGCCTGGACTCCGTGGGTCAGGGCAGTCGACGGCTGTGGTTCCAGGTCTCCCAGCAGTCGCTCGCCCGACCTCGCCGGGCGGTGCCCGCCCAGCAGATGCTGGACTGCGCCGGGGCGGTCGCCGACCGCGTGGGGCGGCTCGACCTGGAGGCCGCCCAACTGCTCGTTCCGTTGCAGGACCTGCCTCCCGATCCTGACGAAGGCGCCTACAGCGACCTCGTGAGCGCACTTCCCTGGTTCGCCGAGCTACCCGCCCAGTCCCGTACCGCGGTGGTGGTGAGCCTGGACTCCGGCACCAGTGCAGAGGTCGCCGATGCCGCATCGGCGATGGCGAACCGGCTGCTTCAGATCCACCAACGGGTCTTCACCGACATCACCGCCGTGCCCGGACTGGACGCGGCCCGTGGACTGACTCCAAGGGTCCCCGACTTCACTGCCGCGAAGCCGGAGGGGCACCGTGCGACCTTCGAGGGGCACCTGGCGGAGTGGTCCTATGAAGCGATCGGGTGGCTGATGGCCTTCGTCTGTGAGGCCGCGATCGAGCAGGGCGTGCGCGTCCCTGTGGTGGCCACCGTCCGTCTGAGCCCGCGACCCGGTGGGTGAGCGGATGGCCTGGCATGGTCGAGTCTGAACGGGGTTCCCGCTCTGCCCTGAAGCACCAAAATCCACTTCCGACTTCCCGCGGGTCCCGGCGCTTCTCGTGACTGTTCTGTGCGGTGTCTGCCGGAGGCTGCGGCGAGTGCTGGGATCGCCTCCCGGCACACGTCTCGGTGGTCGGCATCCATGACCGGGCCGCCAATGTGTCGGTGGTCGGGGGGGTGGGGCAGGAACACGAGAAAATGCCTCTGAAGACGTGGTCTTCAGAGGCGGGAAACCGAGGGTGTCAGAGGGCCTGGTGCTTGAACTGGGTCAGGAAGCCGTGCCATTCCGCGGCGGGGAAGGTGAGTTCGGCGTCGTTGCGGTGCTGTGTGTCCCGAACATCGGCCCCGCTCACATGCTCTCGCACCTCCACGCAGTTCGAGCCGCCGTCACTGAAGCTGCTCTTGTGCCACCTGGGCCTGTTCATCGTCCAACCTTCTGATCTCGTCCTGCAACCTGGATAGCGCCACCTCGGGGCTGGTCGCCGCGGCCTGCAGAGCGGCGAACTGTCCTCGGAACTGCGCCACTTCCACCGCGTCGGTGACAAGCTGACCCTCACGGACGGACTCCGCGAACAGCACATCCGGCGTGTTGTCCGTCGTGATCAGCTTAAAGGCCCCCGAGTTACCCGGGTGCTTGGAGGCCCCCAGGGGAACGAGCTGCATCGTGATCCGCTCCCGCTCGGCCAGGTCCGCCACGAACGCCAACTGGTCCCTCATGATCTGCGGCGAACCGTAGCGGCGCATCAAGATCGTCTCGTCCACCACCACCCACAACTTCGGGTGCAGACTCTCGGCCATGCGTGTGGCGCGCTTGTGCCTCTCAGCCGCACGTGTCTCTCGTTCCTCCTCGGACAACCACTGGGCTCCGTAGCGGATCAGAGTGCGGGCGTAGGCTTCTGTCTGCAGATGAGCGGGCCACACCAGCACCTGGTACTCGTACACCGCACTCGCCCCGTCCACCAGGGCTGCCACCTCGTACTTCCATGCCTCACGGCCCGATCCGGTCGACTCGGTCCACACGCGCTCTAGCCGCCCCGACCCCAGTACGGCGTCCAGGTCGGCGCGCAGCTGAGGGGTGGGGGCGGTCCTGCCTCGTTCGATGTCGGAGATCGTGCTCTTGCTGATGGACACCCGACGGGCCAGGGCGGTCTGGGTCAGCCCTGCTTCATCACGCAGAGCACGCAACTCACGGCCATAGCGGATCAGCGCCTTCTTATCAGGGGGCATGGCACCCATGAGACCACGAGCTTCCGGCCTGCACGGGTGTTTTCCAGAATTTTCCAGCCTTCTAGGTCTGGTTCCAGGAAAGCTACAACTATCTTCACCTGGGGATTTCCATTTATGACACTGGGTTCTGTCACGAACCACGTGAGGGAGAACCCTGATGACCTCTTCCCCCGGTCCTTGCCGAACCCAACGACTACGAGGACTTGCTCCCGCGCGGGAACCCGCTCGCGCCGAGCACAACGAACCGGATGGGCTCACGAGAGCCTTCACCGATCACCGCGAGAAGGCGCCCGCTAACAACAATGCCCCGTATGGGTCGAGTGAGTTCGGTCCGTTGCTGCCCCGGCCGCGGGCCGACGATCCGGTGGGGCACGGGTACACGGCCTTCCAGGTGGTGCGGTTGGCGGTGTGGGCGGCACGGGAGTGCCGGTGGGTGGACGCCATGGACCCGGCGCACCGCGCGGAGACCGCGTGGGAGGCCATCGCCGAACACCTCCAGCTCGCCCACGAGCGTCCGGAGGAGACGGAGCTGATCGCCGTCGGGTGGAAGGCGATGAAGGCGCAGCACTACCAGGACCTCAAGGTCCGCGGGCTGGGCGGCAAGGACAAGGCCCTGCTGACTCGGGCGTTCGTGCGGTACTGGACCAGCGCCTCGGCGCCGGCCCACTCCCACGAGGACCAGATCGTCGACCGCCTCGCCCTGGCGCAGATCTGGACCGCCCTGAAGCCCACTCACCGGGAAGTGCTCACCGCTCTGGCCGAGCACGAGGACCGGCGCCGCGCGGAGCGCTCCCTGAACATGGACCCGGTCACGTTCACCCGCACGTTGGGGCGGGCCCGGCGGGCGTTCCTGGCGCTGTGGCACGAGGGGGAGACCCCGTCCCTGCTGTGGGGCTATGACCGCTCCGGGGCGCGGCACCAGAACGTGATGTACCTGGTCCGGCTGCGCAAGCGCCGTGCCCTACAGCGCAAGGCCGAGGGGCATGTGCGCCGCTACGGGCACCGACCGCCCCGGGACCTGGGGGTGCCCGACGCCGAGCTGCTGGCGCGGCACGAGGCGGGGGAGAGCTACGCGGCGCTGGCCGCGTGCTTCGGGGTCAGCCCTTCTCTGATCGCCTCCCGGGTGACCAAGACCCGGGCCCGGAGGGAGGAACGGACCACGGGTGGCGGGACCGGGATATCGACCCGTGGATGACGAACACCCGCACGTAGGCGGTTTGCGGGTCGGGGGTTGAACCACCTCGCGAGGCAGAGCGACCATCGACCAGCCCGCCGGGAACCCCGCGTCCCCCACGGGGCGGAGAGACAACCCCGAGCGGGTCCGGGCGGAAAGCCCAGCCCTTCGGGGCCAAGGACACCCGCACGAGAAGCGGCTTCACAAACTGGAAACACAGATGTGCCCCGACCGGTGCTCGAACACCGGGCCGGGGCGAGATCACCACCTGATAGCTCCAGGAGGAGACCGTGGAACACCCTACTACCGGCCGTCACCGGCGGCCCTGTCACAGCATGGCCGGGCGTGTGTGGGCGCTGACCGCCGCGCTGCTGGCCACCGCCCTGGCCGCACTTTTCAGCCCTCGGCCGACCCCGTCGCCCCGTCTGGTCCCGGGCGCGCTGCCCGCTGTGCCTCGGCCCGTCACCTCCTTCAGCCGGGGCGACCTGCTCACCGACCCGCCCGGCTTTCCCGCACAGGCTGCCTGGGTGGCCGGGGCCTCGACCGCCTCGACCCGTTGGGAGCAGGCCTACCGCGACTGCTCCGCCCCATTCACGGCGGCGGACCGGGTGGACGCCGACCCCGATCTGGTCGCTGGGGCTCTGGTGCGCCCCTACCTCGACCTCGGAGCTGTTCCGCGCCCCCGCACGGCCGAATCGGAGGACTACCCGACAAGGCCCCCGGCAGCAGTTCCCGAACTGGCTGAGGGCGAGTTCGCCGAGCTGACCGACCGCATCCGCACCTATCTGGCACTGCGGGGCTGAGGAAACTGCGAGCAGCCCGGGGCGTCTTCTCCTGCCGGGAGGCGCCCCGGAGTTTCACCGTGCCCTCGGTTTTCTTCATTCAGAGCGGGCAGCGCCTCACAGCAGCGGCAACTTTCCCCGGTTCGGAGTCCGCGTCCTCTCGTCAGGACAGTGCGGGTGGCATCCGCGACAGGCCGGTGACTGGTTCTGCCACGTCGCCAACGCCGCCGAACTCCCGCCTATTGCCTTACGCGGGCTCCGCCACGGAGCTGCCTCGCTCGCTCTGGCAGCGGATACGGGAGTGAAGGTGGCCTTGGTCGAGCCGGGCCACGCGACGACGCACTTCAACCAGGACACCTACCATTCGGTGCATCCCGATGTGGCCAAGCGGCAGCGGACGGTCACCACCGCGATGCTGCGTGGGGAAACAGTCTCTGTCGGGTAGCGGGGCGGGGGCGCACAAGGAGCGATGCAGTGCCGTCAGCCCTGGGCCGTGTGGCGGTTTCACTCCGCCTGGTCTGGGGCTTCGCCGTTGACGGTGCTGGTGGGCCATCGGATCAAAGGACTGATCGTTGTGTGTCCTGTCCGCCGCATGATGCGTTGTACAGCCTGGCTCCGGAGTGGGTTTTCGACAGCTTCGTAGAAGTCAGACGAACGCACACCTGCGCGTGATCCTCGACTGCCGGATACTCCATGGCCAGGGTGCTTACACCGGCAACACTGCCGCCGACGTGGAGTTCGGCTGCTTGCGGAACCACCGGTAGTGATCCAGCCATGGTGCCGAATACCAGGGTGTCGGTGCCTTCTGTGTAAATCTCCTCGACGTTCACCCGCCAGTGTTCCCGGGCCGCCCTGAGCAGGCGACGGCTTCGGTCACCGAACCTGGCCAGGGCGGGAGCACGTGCGTGGACGTGATCGGCGATCGCGCAGCACAGACGGACTTGGCCCCGGGTGCGTACGAACCCTGGCCAGGGACGGAAGTCCAACGCGTTCACGATGAGTTCCAGCGCAGCCTCTTGCACCCCGCTACAGCCCTCTTCCGCGATCTGGAGCAGGATCGGGGCCGCCGGGACGGCCGCGGGCAGGACCGTGCCGCTGTGGTCATGGATGATTCCTCCACCCGCCAGGAGGGACGCAGCCGACGCCGCGTCCATGCGCCCGCGAGCATGTGAGAGACCTCGGAGACCGTCGCGGACCGCTGTCGCACGGTAGTAGTCCACGGGACCGGGAACGGAACCCCAGTCGAACGCATCGATCACATCGGCTTCTTTCTGCGTGAGGCCAGTCGTGTAAGGGGGCTCGGCTGAAACGGCCGTATGCGAACTGATAGGGCATAGGGAGGCCGGACACAGGGTGCCGCCGGGCAGGGGACACAGGGGTACCGGACGGCAAAGTGCTCCGGGAGGTCGGACTCCACCTGTACGGGACCTTGTACCGGGGAGCACACATGGAGCACTTCAGGCCCCGAAACGCGGCGAGGACCTCTTGCGAGGTCCTCATGCACCCCATCTGAACTGGGGTTTTGTGGCGCACCCGGCAGGATTCGAACCTGCGGCCATCGGATTAGAAGTCCGGTGCTCTATCCACTGAGCTACGGGTGCTCGCTTCAATTGTGGCCCGCGGTGGCGGGGCGTGACCACGTTGTGATCACTGGGGTGCGGCCGTGGCGGCGTCGACGACCTGCGGTCGGGCGGTCGGCCCGTGCCGTGGTGTCTCGGGCAGACATTCTAGGGTATTCGGCAGATCTCGCCCACGGGCGGGCAAAGGTTTGGCAACTACAGTGATTCGTAGTTGACGCTCGTTACCACCCGTGGTCCGTCAAACCGGCCTCTATGGGTTTCGTGCACCACGTTACCGGTGATTAACCCATGCTGCGCCGCAGGCCCGCTGGTGTTTCGTGAACTCCTGGATTCCAGTGATCAGAAGCCCCACCACTGGCCGATGAGGAGGAGCGTCCAGGTCAGGGGGATGTGCATGGGGGACTCCTCGGCATCGACTACTCTGAGTAACTATAATCACTCTGGGTAATCGCGCGGAGAGTGTGAGGTTCCGAGTCGCTACCGTGGTGCGGTGCGATCACGAGGAATGGCGGCGGGCTACCTGCTGGACGTGCTGGTGCGGGACCCCGAGAGGGGCCATCCCGTGGCGACGTTCGGCCGGGCCGCGGGGTGGTGGGAGCGGAGCGTGTACCGGGACTCGGCGGTGGCCGGTGCGGTGTTCGCCGCCGGGGCCGTCCTGCCCGCGGTCGGGCTGGGGTGGCTGGCCGGCCGGGGCGGCCAGGCCGCCACCGCCGTGCTCACCTGGGCCGTGCTGGGCGGCGACATGCTCTGCCGGGAGGCCGAGGGGATCGCCCGTGCTCTGGAGTCCGGCGACCTCGAACGCGCCCGTGAGCTGTTGCCGCGGCTGTGCGGCCGTGACCCGCGGGGGCTGGGGGAGCGCGAGATCGCGCGGGCCGTCGTGGAGTCGGTCGCCGAGAACACCTCGGACGCCGTCGTCGGACCCCTGGTGTGGGGCGCTCTCGGCGGCACGGCGGGCCTGGCCGGGTTCCGTGCCGTGAACACGCTGGACGCCATGGTCGGCCACCGCAGTCCCCGGTACCGCAGGTTCGGCACCCCCGCGGCGCGGCTCGACGACCTGGCCGGATGGGGGCCCGCTCGCCTCACCGCCCTGCTGGCGGTGGCCGCCGCGCCCCTGGTGGGCGGCGACGCGGCCACGGCCCTGCGGATCTGGCGCCGTGACGGTGGCCGGCACCCGAGCCCCAACGCGGGTCAGTGCGAGGCCGCCTTCGCCGGGGCGCTCGGCGTCTCCCTGGGCGGTACCAACGTGTACGGCGAGAACACGGAGTCCAGGCCCGTCATGGGCGACGGGCCGCCTCCCGCCGTGCGCGACATCCGGCGGGCGGTCCGCCTGTCCCGGGCGGTCGGCGCCGGCGCCCTCGCGGTGGCCGCTCTCTGAGTCCGCGCACCGGGGGCCGCCGGTGCGGTCCCGAACGCGGCCACGGCGACGGCGCCCGCCCTGCCCGTGCCCCCGGGCTCGGGAACCCTCCCCCGCCCCGAAGCCCTTCCCGGGGACTCAGGCCGCGAGGCTGCGGGCGTAGTTGACCTGCTGGTTGATCTGCGCCGACAGCCCGCGGTAGGAGGCGGGGATGGAGGCCGCGTGGTAGTGGCCGTGCCCCTGCACGGTGACCTGGACGTGGCCGCTGGTCTTCTCCTCCTTCACCAGCAGGAAGAGCAGGCCCAGCAGGCAGGTCCACCAGAACACCAGGATCGCCACGATCACGGCCCAGACCGGGGTGGTGCGCTCGGTGCGGGTCATGTCGGTGACCGTCCACACCGTCCCGCGGATCGGGAAGCGCCCGGCGGGGGTGATGACGGTGTTCTGCGTGATGGCGATGTCCCCGATGGTGCTCAGCACCGGCTCGTCGTGGGAGCCGGGGACCGGCCCGGAGGGAACGGGGGAGTAGCCGCCGGTGGGATTGCCGTAGGGCTCCACCGCCCCGTACCCGTCGGCGGGGTTCCATGCGGACGGGTCGTGCGGCGGCTGCTGGTGCTGCTGCCAGGGGTCGCCGTCGGGGGAAGGGTAAGGGTTCATGCGCCGATTGTGTCAAAGGGAGGGGGAGGGCGGAACGCGATCCCGCGTCCGACCTCGGCCGCAGGGGCCCGCGGGCCGTGGCCGGATGTGGCCACGCCCCCGGAGGGTGCGGACCGTTCGTGACGGCTCCGGTGCGCCGCGTCGCCGCCCGTTTGTGCTGGATGTGGCGTAGGTCACTCTAAACCTGCGGTCCGGCGGGGCCGCGCGCAGGTCCGCGCCCCGCTCCGCCGCAGAACATGAAACTCTTTCGCACTTTACTTACCGGTACGTAACATGCCGCTGAACCATCGCCCGCACCCCCAGGTGGTGACAGCACATGCCCCCGTCTCCCCCCACCCTCCGCAGGCGCCTGCGCACCGGTGCCTGCGGCCTCGCCCTGGCGGTCGCGGCCGCCACCGTCGCGGCCCTGCCCACGGCGCCCGCCGCCGCCGAGCCCGTCCCCGACTACTGCGCCCCCGGGGGATGCCACGACAT
The DNA here is from genome assembly GCF_900141985.1 of Nocardiopsis flavescens. Lineage (GTDB taxonomy): Bacteria > Actinomycetota > Actinomycetes > Streptosporangiales > Streptosporangiaceae > Nocardiopsis > Nocardiopsis flavescens. The sequence goes on from NZ_FQZK01000005.1 coordinate 306,854, forward strand.
CCTCCCGCCCGGCCAGAACGGCAGCGCGACCCTCGTCGAGATCCTCGGCCACCAGGTCTTCGGCACCCGGCCCAAGTTCTCCTCCAGCCAGCTCGACATGTACGACAACCTCGTGCACCACTACGACGGCCTCACCCAGGCGGGCCTGGACGACTTCTTCCTCGACGCCACCTTCGGCGTGGCCCGGGGCGACGTGGGCCGCACCTACAAGCCGCGGGCCGACGTCACGGTCACCCGCGACCGCCACCACGGCATCCCGCACATCGAGGGGACCACCCGCGAGGGCACCATGTTCGGCGCCGGCTACGCGGCGGCCGAGGACCGGCTCTTCCTCATGGACGTCCTGCGCCGCGTCGGGCGCGGCGAGCTGACCTCCTTCGCCGGAGGCGCCGAGGGCAACCGGGGCCTGGAACAGGACCTGTGGCGCAGCGCGCCCTACACCGAGGAGGACAAGCAGGCCCAGATCGACCGGGTCGCCGCCTCGGGAGAGCGCGGGGAGCAGGCCCTGGCCGACGTCGAGGACTACATCGACGGCGTCAACACCTACATCGACCAGGCCGACGGCGGCCGGTACTTCCCCGGCGAGTACGTCCTGACCGGGCACAAGGACGCCATCACCAACGCGGGCGAGATCGAGCGCTTCACCGCCACCGACGTCGTCGGCATCGCCTCCATGGTCGGCGGGATCTTCGGCGGGGGAGGGGGCGGCGAGGTCCAGTCCGCCCTCGTGCTGGCCAACTTCCAGGACCGCTACGGGGCCGAGGAGGGCCTGGCCCTCTGGCACGACTGGCGCATGGAGAACGACCCCGAGGCCGTGGTGAGCATCCCCGGCGAGTTCCCCTACGGCGGCACCCCCGACGACCCGGTCGGCGAGGTCCACCCCGACCCGGGCTCGGTCGAGTACTACGACATCGTCCACGACGAGCACGGCTCGGCGGCCTCCGGCCAGGCGGCCCGGTCCCCCGAGCCCGACGCGGCGACCACGGCCGCCCCCGGCGAGGAGGGCGACGCCACCGTCGAGGACCTCACCGAGGAGCAGCAGGGGGAGATCGACGCCATGGTGGAGGAGGGCGACCTCTCCGCCGCCGAGGGCGTGTTCGACGAGGGCGTGCTGCCCGAGGGGCTGCTCGACCCGCGCGGCATGTCCAACGCCCTGCTGGTCTCCGGCGAGCACACCGAGAGCGGCAACCCGGTGGCCGTCATGGGCCCGCAGACCGCGTACTTCTCCCCGCAGCTGCTCCTGCTCCAGGAGCTCCAGGGGCCGGGCATCAGCGCCCGCGGCGCCTCCTTCGCGGGGGTGAGCTTCTACGTCCAGATGGGCCGCGGCGTCGACTACGCCTGGAGCGCCACGTCGGCGGGCCAGGACCTCACCGACACCTTCGCCGTGCACCTGTGCGAGACGGACGGGTCCGCGCCCACCACCGCCTCCCGCGCCTACGTCGACTCCTCCGGTGACTGCACGCCCTTCGAGGAGCTCAGCGTCACCAACGAGTGGTCGCCCACCGTCGCCGACGGCACCCCGGCGGGCGGCTACACGCTCACCTCGCTGCGGTCCGAGTACGGGCTGGTGCAGTCGTTCGCGACGGCGGACGGGGTCCCGGTGGCGTTCACGTCGTTGCGCTCCACCTACATGCACGAGGTGGACTCCATCATCGGGTTCCAGCGCTTCAACGACCCGGACGAGATCACCTCGGCGGAGACGTTCATCGACGCCGCGGGGGACATCGGGTACGCGTTCAACTGGCACTACGTGGACGACGAGGACATCGCGTTCATCAACTCCGGCGCCAACCCCGAGCGGAACCCGGGCACCAACCCCAACCTGCCGATCGACGCCTACTCCGACGCGGGCTGGGCCGGCTGGGACCCGCAGGACAACAGCGTCGCCTACATCCCCAAGAGCGAGCACCCGCAGGCGGTCGACCCGGACTACATCGTCAACTGGAACAACAAGCCGGCCCAGGGGTACACCTCGGGCTGGTCCACCGGCTCGGTGCACCGCGGCGACCTGCTGGACACCCGGGTGTCGGCGCTGGTCGACGGCGGGCACGCGTTCACCACCGCGAGCCTGACCCGGGTGATGATGGAGGCCGGCACGGCGGACCTGCGCGCCCAGGAGGTGCTGCCGCTGCTCCTGGAGGTCATCGACTCCGCGGAGGTCACCGACCCCGGACTCGCGTCCGCGGTCGAGGGCCTGCGGCAGTGGAACGCGGCGGGGTCGCAGCGGCGCGAGCCCTTCCGCGACGCCGGCTACTACTCCTACGCCGATTCCATCCGCGTCCTGGACGCCTGGTGGCCGCTCCTGGTCCGGGCCCAGTTCGAACCCGAGCTGGGGGAGGACCTCTACACCGGCCTGACCGCCGTGGCGCAGATCGACGAGTCGCCCTCGGGCCACATCGGCGGGGGCACGCCCGGCAGTGTCAACCAGGGCCAGCCCCACCGCGGCTCCGCCTTCCAGTACGGATGGTGGTCGTACGTGGACAAGGACCTGCGCACCGTGCTGGGGCAGGACGTCGAGGGCCCCCTCGGCGACGGCGCCTACTGCGGCGGCGGGGACCTCGCGCAGTGCCGTACGGTGCTGCTCGACACCCTCGCCGAGGCGGTGGCCACCCCGGCGGGCGAGGTCTACCCGGGTGACGACCACTGCGCGGTCGGCGCCCAGCTGTGCGCCGACACGGTGATCCACCAGTCGGTGGGAGGCATCGACATGTGGCCCATCGCCTGGCAGAACCGGCCCACCTACCAGCTTGTCTACCAGTTCTCCGGCGGACGGTAGCGGCGGGCGGCGCGGTCCCCGGCGGCCCTGAGCGGGTGCCTCCGGGGGCCGCGCCGCGTCCGGGGCCGAACGGGGCCGCGCACTCCTCCCGCGGCCCCGCCCGGGACACCGTCCGCCCGGTCGCGCGCCGTGCGGTGAGCGGCTCCGGCACAGGTCACCGCGCTGCCGGGTCCAACGGGCGAAATCCCCGTACTCGTAAGCGAATCGTGTGGTTTGTCGGGCCCGTGTGGGTAGCAAAGGAGTACCCGGAACACGAACCGGAGGGGGGTACATGGACGCCTGGCTGGTCTGGCTGGTCCTCGCCGTCGTCCTGGGGGTCGTCGAGGTCTTCACCCTCACCTTCGTCCTGGGCCTGCTCGCGGCTGCGGCCCTGGTCGCCGCCCTCCTCGGCGCCGTCGGACTCCCGGTGGCCGTGCAGATCATCGGGTTCGTCGCGGCCTCGGCCGCGGGCGTCTACCTGGTCCGGCCGATCATGCGCCGCCAGCTCTCCCGCGGGCCCGTGGTGCGCTCGGGGGTCGAGGGACTGGTGGGACGCAGCGCCGTGGTGCTCCAGCCGGTGGACCGGGACAGGGGACTGATCAAGCTCTCCGGGGAGGAGTGGTCGGCGCGGAGCATCGACGAGGACCTGGTGATCCCCGTGGGAGCGCACGTCGACGTCATGGAGATCGACGGCGCGACCGCCGTGGTCTACCCGCGCGAGGCCCTTCCCTGAGCCGGCGGCCCGGCCGCCGGGACCGGCGGGGCGGGCCCGGGCCGCGCGCACCGCCGCACACACGATCCGAGATCAGGTGCCGAACATGACAGAACTCGTCATACCTTTCATCATCCTCGCCGTCCTCTTCGTCGCCCTCGCCCTGACGTCGATCCGCATCGTTCCCCAGGCGCGGGCGTACAACATCGAGCGCTTCGGCCGGTACATCCGCACACTCGGGCCCGGGCTGAACTTCCTCATCCCGGGCGTGGACCGGGTCAACACCAAGTTCGACCTGCGCGAGCACGTGTTCACCTCGCGCCCCCAGCCGGTCATCACCGAGGACAACCTGGTCGTCAACATCGACACCGTCCTCTACTACCAGGTCACCGACCCCAAGGCCGCCGCCTACGAGGTGGCCAACTACATCCAGGCCATCGACCAGCTCACCGTCACCACGCTGCGCAACGTGATCGGCTCGATGGACCTGGAGCGCACGCTCACCTCCCGCGAGGAGATCAACACCCGCCTGCGCGGCGTCCTGGACGACACCACCGGCAAGTGGGGCATCCGCGTCAACCGGGTGGAGATCAAGGCGATCGACCCGCCGCCCACCATCAAGGAGGCGATGGAGAAGCAGATGCGGGCCGACCGCGACAAGCGCGCGGCCATCCTGCACGCCGAGGGCGACCGGCAGGCCCGCATCCTCAAGGCCGAGGGCGCCCGCCAGCAGGCGATCCTGGAGGCGCAGGGCGACCAGCAGGCGGCGATCCTGCGGGCCGACGGCGAGGCACAGGCCGTGGAGCGGGTCTTCCAGGCCGTGCACGCCAACAACGCCGACGCCAAGCTGCTCGCGTACAAGTACCTGGAGACCCTGCCGCAGCTGGCCAACGGGGAGGGGAACACGTTCTGGGTCATTCCGGGCGAGTTCACCGAGGCCGTCAAGAACGTCACCCACGCCTTCGCGGGCGACGCCGTGCGCTCGCGGCCCTCCACGGAGAAGGACGAGGACGCCGGGGGCTCCGGCCCGGCCCAGCTCACCGGCCCCGACCCGACCGAGCGGTCGGCGTCCGCGCAGGCGGCCCGGGACGCCGCGGAGGCGGCCCGGCGGGCGGTGGAGGACGCCCGCGACGACGTGCGCCGCGCCGGGGTGGCGGGCACGCGCGGCACCGAGTCCGCGCCGGTCCCGCGCGAGGAGGGGTAGCGCCCCACGGGTCCCGGCCGGGGAGGGGCCCCGGCCCGGACCCGGCCGGGTCAGACCAGGACGAGCTTGCCCGTGGTGGCGCGCGAGGCCAGCGCGGCCTGGGCGGCGCCCGCCTCTGCCAGCGGGTGGCGACCGCCGATCCGCACGTCCAGGCGGCCCGCCCCCACCAGCGAGAACAGGTCGCCGGCCCGCCACAGCAGCTCCTCGCGGTCGGCCACGAAGTGCGCCAGCGACGGCCGGGTCAGGTACACCGATCCCGCGGCGTTGAGCCGCTGCGGGTCCACCGGCTCGACCGGGCCCGAGGACTGTCCGAACAGCGCCAGCACACCGCGCGGGCGCAGCGACTCCAGGCTCGCCCCGAAGGTGTCGCGGCCCACGCCGTCGTAGACGGCGGCCACGCCCTCCCCGCCGGTGAGGTCGCGCACCGCCTCGGCCACGGGGGTCTCGGTGTAGCGGACGACCTCGTCGGCCCCCGCCTCGCGGGCGATGCGCTCCTTCTCCGGCGAGGACACGGTGCCGATCACGCGGGCGCCGCGCTCCCTGGCCAGCTGGACCAGGAGCAGCCCGGTGCCGCCGGCCGCCGCGTGCACCAGGACGGTCTCGCCCCCGGCCACCGGGTGCACCGAGTTCACCAGGTAGTGGGCGGTCATGCCCTGGAGCAGCAGGGCGGCGGCCTGCTCCGATGACACCGCGTCGGGCACCGGTACCACCAGGGAGGCCTTGACCGCGGCGCGCTCGGCGTAGGCGCCCGGTGCCATCGCCCACCCCACCCGCTGCCCGACGGACAGGTCGTCGACGCCGTCCCCCACGGCGGCCACCGTCCCGGCGGCCTCCATGCCAGGGACGAAGGGCAGCGGGACCTCGTACTGTCCGCTGCGCTGGTAGATGTCGATGAAGTTGACCCCGCGGGCCTCGACGTCGATGAGGACCTCACCGGGGCCGGGCACGGGGTCGGGGACCTCGGACGGGCGCAGGACCTCGGGTCCGCCGGTCTCCTCCAGGACGATGGCGCGCATGCTTCCACTCCTCACCGAATGCGAATGCTCCGCGGCATCATGCCAGGCCGGTGCCGGTGCGCACCACGGCGGCGCTCCGCCGCCGCCCGCGCGGGGAAGGGCGCCGGGCGCGTCCGGGCCCCGGAGCCGGGGCCTGTGCCCGGCGCGCTCCGGCCGCCGTCGGCGGGCCGGGGCGCCTAGCGCGCGCCCTCCTCGGCGATCTCGCCGACGTAGAAGTCGGTGAAGAGCACGCCCAGGGACTCCAGACCCGGGCCCGGCCGCAGCACCATCCCGGACTGGCGGCGCTCGTCGACGTCCTCGGCGTTGTCGGGCAGCGGCTCCTCGTCGGTGTAGGACAGCACGTGCTCGTCGTTGACCCACATCGACAGCTCCATCCGCTCCCCGCCCTCGGCGTCGGCGTCGTGGTAGCGGCAGGACAGGGTGACGGTGTTGAGCGGGACCGCCTCGGCGTCGAAGGAGTAGGGCTCGCCGGCCTCGTAGCCCTCGTCGCGCACCTCCGCGGCCACCACGGGGTAGGGCTCGAAGGAGCCCACCGCGCCGACGTCGGCGACCACCTGGTTGCCGCCGTTCTCGTTCATCCGCCGCAGCTCGGCGCCGCCGTCGAACCGCACCAGGGCCTCGTACTGGCTGCGGTTGTCGTCCTCGTCGAAGTTGTTCCAGCAGCGCACGCCGAACAGTCCGGCCTCGGGGCCCTGGACCGCGTAGGCCGTGGCGCTCACCACGACGGAGGCGGGCAGGGGCTCCTCGTCCGAGACCGAGAGCGGGACCAGCTCGGCGCGGGAGTCGGAGATGTCGGTCGGCTCCAGGGTGAGCAGGTAGCCGCGCTGGTCGGCCCAGTACCCGTCGCTCAGCCCCTCCTCCCGGATCTGGGAGTTCCAGTTGGGGTTCGTGCTGAAGTCGTCCTTGTACAGGGAGCTGCTCGGCGGAACCTCCGGCGAGCGGTTCAGCAGGACCACCGCGCCGACCCCCGCGACCAGGACCAGCGCACCCGCTCCCGCGCCGAGGGCCAGGAGGCGGCGGCCGCCCGGGGCACCGCCCCGGCCCCCGTCCGTGCCGCGGTGCGGCGGGACCGGGTCGCCCGGCCCCGTGTGGGCACGGTGGGCCGGCTGGTCGAACGGCGGGGTGGAGTGCCCGGTGGGGACGCGGTGCGTGGGCGGCACCCGCCCGTCGCCGGGGCCGTGGAACCCCTGTTCGTACAGGGTGGGCGGAACCTGTCCGTCGCCGTTGCGGGGGACACCCCGGTCGTGCGGCGGGGGCGGGACGTGTCCGCCGCCCGGCCCGCGGGCGCCCGGATCGAACGGGTGGGCGGTCCGGCCCCCGGGCGGTGTCCCCCCGTGCGGCGGGGTGTCCGGGACGGGCGGTGTACCGGGCACCGGGGAGCCGACCGGCAGCTCCCAGGAGTCGCTGATGGTGCGCCGCACCTCGGACTCGGCAGGGTCCTCCTGCCCGGTGAGCCGGGCCAGGATCCGCTGCGAGGTGGGGCGCCGCGAGGGGTCCTTGTCCAGGGCCGCCGCCACCAGGTCGTGCAGGGCCGGGTCCAGTCCCTCCAGCCGCGGGGGCGCCGTGGTGATGTTGTGCAGCACCGCGTGCACGCTGGCGGCGTCGAACGGCGCCTCGCCCCGCCCGGCGAACGCCACCAGACAGCCCCAGGCGAAGATGTCGGCCGCGGCGGTCGGCCGCTCGCCCATCAGCAGCTCCGGGGCCATGTAGGAGGGCGTGCCCATGAGCTGGCTGGACCGGGTGACCCCGCCGCCGGAGTCGTCCAGGGCGCGGGCGATGCCGAAGTCGATCACCTTGGGGCCCACCGGGGACAGCAGCACGTTGGCGGGCTTGAGGTCGCGGTGGACCACCCCCGACCCGTGGATGGCGGTGAGCGCGGCGGCCACGCCCATGGCCAGGCCCTCCAGGGTGCCCCCGGTCATCGGTCCGCCCTCGCGGACCGCCTCGTCCAGGTTCGGGCCCGGAACGTACTCGGACACGATGTACAGCGGGTCGCCCTCCAGGCGGGCGTCGATGACCCCGGCCGTGGAGAACCGGGCGACCCGGCGGGCCGACTCCACCTCGCGGGCGAACCGGAGCCGGAACGACTCGTCGTCGGCGAGGTCGGGGTGGATGAGCTTGACGGCGACGGGCCGCCCGGAGGGGTCCTGCGCCAGGTACACGGTGCCCATGCCGCCGCGGCCCAGGCGTGCGGTGATGCGGTGGCCACCGAGTTCCCGGGGGTCGCCCGCGCGCAGGGGTTTGCCGCTCTGGTGGCCGTTCGACGTCACGGTGCAGGGTCCTCGCATGGAATCGGGGATGGGGGTGGTGCCAGCGTACCGAGGGAGGTCCGCCGGGCGCCTCCCGGCGGTGGATCGCCGGGGCCCGGCCGGTCCCGCCCCCGGTGGCGTCTCGCACCGGTCACATGAGGTGATGCCGACCTTCGCGAAACAGTTCCACGGGTCCGCCGATTTCGCTACTGTGGGAACACTTGTTCGAACATCTGTCCGTATCTTCCCCACGGGCGGGCACACGCGGGGCCGGAGGGGTCGATGCCGAGGGGAAGTGTCGTGGGAAGGTACTACGGGACAGAGGTGACGGTCGTGCGGGACGCGGGCCGGCCGGCCCGGTTCACCTGGAACGGCAGGGTCTACGGCGTGCGCCGGATCATGGACCACTGGGTGACGCCGCAGGAGGGCTGGCGGGCCTCGCGCGGCCCCCTGGCACCGCGCAGCGAGCACTGGCGCCTGGAGGCTGGTGCCGCCGGCTCCGAGGGGGTGTACGAACTGCGCCACGACACCGCCACCGGGACCTGGTCGCTCTCCCGGGTGTGGGGCTGAGCGGGTGCCGCGGCGCGGTGGCGGTGCCCGTGCCGGCCGCCCCGCGCCGGGCCGCCCGGCCCCGGGTGTTCGAACACGGCCCGGCGCGCGGGCCCCGGTGCGCCCGGTCCGCGCGCCCTACCCCCGGGCGGCCCGCCCGTCGTACAGGTCGGCGGGGACGAGCCCGTACACGGCCAGGTCGGTGCGGCCCTCGTGCAGCGGCATGGCGCTGCGCTCCACGCCCTCCAGCGTGAACCCGGCCTTCTCCGCCACCCGCCGCGAGCCGGTGTTGCCGGTGGCCGCCTTGATCTCCAGCCGCTGGAACCCCCGGTCCAGGGCCCAGCGGGACACCGCGACCACCGCCTCGGCGGTGTGGCCCAGCCCGCGCGCCCAGGGCGCGGCCCAGTAGCCGATCTCACTGTTCATCGCGGGCCACAGCACGCGCATCAGTCCCACCGCGCCGACCAGGCGCCCGTCCTGCGCGCTGGTCACCGCCCACTGCTGGCCCTCGCCGCCGGTGCGTATCCCGGGGGCGATCTCCCGGCACCACTGCTCGGCGTCGGTGCGCGTGTAGGGGCAGCCCGGGCGCGGCAGCGGCAGCCAGGACTGGAGGCCGGGGTCGTTGCAGGCGGCGTACACGTCGTCGATGTCGTCCTCGATGAAGGCGCGCAGGCGCAGCCGCTCCGTCTCCAGGACGACGGAGGGCAGGACGGGGCGCGGACGCTCGGCGGTCATGGAGGCTCATCTCCCGGGTTCACAGGACGCGATCCGGACAAGCCTAGGCAGGTCGCGGGTGCGGTCCCACCGGCCGTGCCGTGGCCGGCGCCCCGCCGCGGGGCGTCGGCCACGGGCGGTCGGCCGGGACCGGCGGTCAGGCGGGGCCGCGGGCGACGCGGTCGCGGACGGCGGTCTCGAACACCTCGGCGAAGGACTCCCCGGGGCACTCCGTGGCCAGCCAGTCGCGGTGCCGGCCCAGGGCCGGGCCCGGGGTGAGGGCCCCGGTGTCGGGGTGGGTGTAGTCGATCTCGGCGCGGGGGTCCACCCCGGTCACGGCGCACAGCACGCGCAGCACGCGCACCAGGGAGTCCTGGGCCGCGGCGGTCGGCAGCGCGTCGGTGAAGTCCCCGAGCAGGCACACGCCGATGTTGCCGTGGTTGACGCCGAACGCGTGCCCGGCGGTGACGGAGCGGGCCCGGCCCGGCCGCGGCGGACCGGAGAAGACGGGGACGCCGTCCCCGCCGGAGTGGCGGCCCTCGTACACCGTGCCCTCGGGGTCGATGAGCAGGTGGTAGCCGATGTCGCCCCACGCCTGTTCCACCGCGTGGAGGTAGTACACGGCCCGTACGTCGGCGGCGTGGTCGCCGGTGGTCGCCATGGCGGTGTGGTGCACGGTGATCGCCTGCACCGGGTGGAACACCGCGGGCCACAGGTCGGTGCCCTCGTCGTCGAACCTCCAGGACTCGTCGGCGCCCCAGCCCGCGCGGGTGCGCAGGCGCAGCACGGGAGAGCCCGCGGAGCCGGTGTCCCCGGCGGACAGGGAGGCCTGCCCGGGGCCGCCGACGCGCAGGCCCTCGCCGTCGAACAGGTTGACGGCGGCGGTGGACCCCTCGATGTCGGCCTCGTAGCCGGTGGCGCCCTCGGGCGCGCGGACCAGGGCCGAGCCCACGGGCTCCTCGCCCTCGCGGCCCTCGGAGTGCAGGTGCAGGGGCTCCCAGCCGCCGGTCCCGGACGGTGTCCGGAACCGGATGGCGCCGCGGGAACCGGGGCGCCCGGTGACGGTGACCACGTCGAACGGGCGCTCGGGGCGGACGGGGCCGCCCGCGGGGGCCGTCTCGGCCAGGACGCGCGGGACGGTGCCGTCCGTGCCGGCCAGGGCGGCCCGCGGCGCGGGACCGCCGCTCAGCGCGGCCAGCCCGGCCGCGGCGGTGGCACCGGTGAGGAACGTGCGTCGTCGCATGGGGGGTCTCCTTCGGATGCTCGGTGGGGCCCGGGGGCAGGGAGCGCTGCCACTCTCGCACACGCGCCGCCACTCCGGGTGACGGGGCGGGGGAACGCGGGGGAGGAGCCAGCGGTGGCCGGATCCGGCCCCGGCGGGCCGCGGCGGTACCCCGCCGCCGGCGCCCCGCCGCGGGCCGGGGACCCGGGCGGACCGCCGTCCGCGTACGGTCCCGCGCCCCGCGCCGCCGTCCGGTCCCGGGCCGGGGGAGGACGCCGCCCGGGCGCGCCCGCGGGGCGGCTCTGGCACAGTTGACGGTGGTGTGAGGGGCTTGGGGAAGGGGGTCGACCGGCGATCCGCCCAGGTCCGGGGGACCCGTGCGGGCGGCGCGCCGCCGCAGGCTACTCTTACCGGTCGAACACCGGGACGAGCAGTGGGAACGGGCAGTCGACACACCTTCACTGGGGGCGATCATGACCGACGACGACCGCGAGGACGCGCGCTACGGCGGTTCCGGCGGCGAGGACTCCCGCGGCCGGACTCCCGCGGCCTCCGGATCCGGACCGCTGGGCGGGCTGCTCGACGGCCTGCCCGAGAGCGGGCGCGGGACCAGCCCCCGGCGCCCGGCGGGGGCCAACCCGTTCCGGCGCCCCGAGCCGGCTCCCGCCGCCCGGACCGCGCCCTCCCCGGCGCTCCCCGCGCAGCAGCGGCCCACCCCCGCGGCGCCCGTCGCCCGGCCTCCGGCCGCACCTCCGGCCGCACCTCCGGCCGCACCTCCGGCCGTGCCCGCCCCGCCGCCCGAGGCACCCGCGCCGCCGCCCGCGCCCGCTCAGGGCGCCAGGCCCCCCGCCCCCGAACGGCCCGCCGAACCCGCCCCGCCCGCGCCCCGGCCCAACGTCATCCCCTTCCGGAACGCGCCCGCCCCGGCCTCCCCCCGCGCCGGGGACCGGCCCGCGGACGCCGTGCCGCCCGAACGCGCCGACCACCCGGCGGCCACCGCCGACGGGACACCCGCGGACACCACCCCCGCGACCACCGAAGCAGAACAGAGCATGCACGCACACGAAGCGGCCCTCCCCCACTCCGAGCCGCACCCGGCACAGCCGCCCCGACCCGCTCCGGCCCCCGCCGGCCCGGAGCCGTCCGCCGCGCAGGCCCTCCCGACAGGCGGGCTCCCGGACCACGCCTACGACGACGCCTCCCGCGCCGCCGTCTACCGCGCCATCCACGACCGGCGCGACGTGCGCACCGGGTTCCTCCCCGACCCGGTCGACCCCGAGGTGCTCACCCGCGTCCTGGACGCCGCCCACCGCGCGCCCAGCGTCGGCCACTCCCAGCCCTGGGACTTCGTCGTCATCGGCGACCCCGAGCTGCGCGGCCGCGTCCTGGACCTGGCCCACCGCGAACGCGACGAGTACGCCCACGCCCTGCCCAGCGTCCGCGCCCGCGCGTTCTCCGGGCTCAAGGTCGAGGCCGTGGCCGAGGCCCCGCTCAACATCGCGGTCACCGTCGACCCCACCCGCGGCGCGCGGCCCACCCCCGGCCGCCACGCCAAGCCCATGAGCTCCGCCTACGCCTGCGCCCTGGCCGTGGAGAACCTGTGGCTGGCCGCCCGGGCCGAGGGCCTGGGCGTGGGCTGGGTCGGCTTCGCCGACGAGCGCGACGTCGCCCGCGCCCTCGACCTCCCCTCCCACCTCGAAGTCGTCGCCTACTTGTGCCTGGGCCACGTCGAGGAGTTCCCCACCGAACCCGAACTCAGCCTCTCCGGCTGGGCCAAGGGACGCCCCCTGTCCTGGGCGGTGCACCACGACCGCTTCGGCCGTCGCGGACTGCCCGGTCAGGAGCCCACGACCCTCCTGGAGGAGACCATCGCCGCCATCGGAGCCCTGAACACCCGCGCGGTGGAGGAGGCCCGGGACCGGCAGGACAGGATGACCAAACCGCCGGGCTCCCTCGGGATCCTGGAAGAGGTGTCCGTCCGCCTCGCCGGACTCGCCGGCGAGTGCCCGCCCCCCATCCCCGAGCCCGCGGCCGTCGCGGTGTTCGCCGCGGACCACGGTGTCCACGCCCAGGGGGTGACCGCCTGGCCGCAGGAGGTCACCGAGCAGATGGTGCACAACTTCCTCAACGGCGGGGCGGTCGTCAACGCCTTCGCCGCCCAGGTCGGCGCCGAGGTCACCGTGGTCGACGTCGGCGTGGTCGGCGACCTGCCCCACACCTCCGGGCTGCTCTCGCGCAAGGTCGCCCGGGGCACCGCCGACATCACGCAGGGCCCGGCCATGACCCGCGACCAGGCCATGCAGGCCCTGGAGAGCGGCATCGAGGTGGCCCGGGACCTGGTCGCCGCGGGCAACCGCTGCCTGATCACCGGCGACATGGGCATCGCTAACACCACCCCCTCGGCCGCCCTGATCTGCGCCTTCACCGGCGCCGCCCCCGAGGAGGCCACCGGCCGCGGCACGGGTGTGGACGACGCGATGTTCGAGAACAAGGTCGACGTGGTCCGCCGCGCCCTGGCCGCCAACCCTGTGGACCCCGCCGACCCCATCGGCACCCTGGCCGCCCTGGGCGGGCTCGAACACGCCGCCCTGGCCGGGTTCATCCTCGGCGGCGCCGCCCTGCGCGTCCCCGTGCTGCTCGACGGCGTCATCGCCGGGTCGGCGGCCCTGGCCGCCGCGGCCGTCTCCGGCGACTCCACCGACGCCTACTTCGCGGGGCACCGCTCCAGCGAGCCCGGCCACGCCCTGGTGCTGGAGCACCTGGGCCTGCGCCCGCTGGTGGACCTGGAGATGCGCCTGGGCGAGGGGTCGGGGGCGCTGCTCGCCCTGCCGCTGCTCCAGGGCGCGGCCCGGGCGCTGCGCGACGTCGCCACCTTCGACGACGCCGGGGTCGACTCCGGGCGCTGACCGGGGGGACCGCCGGACGGGACCGCCCGCACCCCCCGGGGTGCGGGCGGTCTCACATTTCCCAGGAGGTTTCCTTCACCTCCTCGTAATACCGCTTTGACAAGGTACTTTGGAGCAATCGCCGACCATTTCCGGCGGGTGTGCCGGACTTTCGGCCGGTCAGAGCGCCCGCCGGTGCCCCGCCGCCGTCGCCGGGGTCCGGAACCGACGACCGAAGGGGTCCGCTCCGTGACCTATCTCCTCGGCCTGCGCCTGCACGACCGTGACGTCCTCGTCATCGGCGGCGGCCGCGTCGCCCAACGCCGTGTCCCCGTGCTGCTCCGGGCGGGCGCCCGGGTCACCGTGGTGTCCCCCGCGGTCTCCGCCGCGCTGGAGGACCTCGCCGCCGCCGGGCGCATCACCTGGACCGCCCGCGCCTACGAGCCGGGCGACGTCGCCGGGCCCGGCGCGCCCGCCCACTGGCTGGTCCACGCCGCCACGGACGACCCCGCGGTCAACGCCGCCGTCGCCGCCGAGGCCGAGGGCGCCCGTATCTGGTGCGTGCGCGCAGACGACCGGCACACCTCCGCGGCCTGGACCCCGGCCAGCGGCGAGGAGGGCGGCGTCACCGTCGGCGTCGTCGCGTCCGGCGACCCGCGGCGCGCCGCCGGACTGCGCGACGCCATCGTCGACGGCCTCGCCGACGGGACCCTGGACGCCCGCCGCGGGCGCGAGCGCCTCACCGGCGTCGCCCTCGTCGGCGGCGGCCCCGGGGATCCCGGTCTGATCACGGTTCGGGGGCGCCAGCTGCTCGCCCAGGCCGACGTCGTGGTCGTCGACCGGCTGGCCCCCACCTCCCTGCTGGACCGGCTGCCCGCCGACGTCGAGATCATCGACGCCGCCAAGATCCCCTACGGCCGCTCCATGCAGCAGGAGGAGATCAACCGCGTCCTCGTCGACCGCGCGCGGCGGGGGAGGTTCGTGGTCCGCCTCAAGGGCGGCGACCCGTTCCTCTTCGGCCGCGGGGGAGAGGAGGCCGCGGCCTGCGCCGAGGCCGGGATCCCCGTCATCGCCGTCCCCGGGGTCACCAGCGCGCTCGCCGCCCCCGCCGCCGCCGGCGTCCCCGCCACCCACCGCGGCGTCGCCCAGGACGTCCACATCGTCTCGGCCCACGTCCCGCCCGGCGACCCCCGCTCCACCGTGGACTGGGCGGGCCTGGCCCGCGCCGGCGGCACCGTCGTCGTCCTCATGGGCGTCGAACGCCTGTCCGCGATCGCCGCAGCGCTCGTGTCCCACGGGCGTTCCGCGGACACGCCCGTCGCCGTGGTCCAGGACGCGACTCTGCCCGGACAGCGGACGGTCACGGGTACGCTGGCCACCATCGCCGATTCGGCCGAGAGCGCCGGAGTCCGGCCCCCGGCGGTGGCGATCATCGGAGAAGTGGTCCAAACAGCGCGGGAACTTGACATACTGCACACGGGAACCCAGTTCGAGACCCATCGACTGGCGACCGGGCGCGATCTCCCATAACACCCCCCGATGGCGTCGCCCGCCCGGAGGGACGTCAGCACCGATGAGGAGGGCACACCGATCATGACCCGGCCGTCGGCCGCGCCGGACACCACCGGTTCCGGTCCCGCGGACCGGTTCGGAACCGGACCGGCCGCCACCTCCGACCAGCCCGCCCAGGGCCCCGGACCGCTGCCCGAGGGGGACCCCCGGGCCATCAACGAGGCCCGGCGGGGGCCCACCGTCCCGGTTCCGGCCGGACCCGCCAAGCACCGCGCACCCGCCCCGGAGGACGACCGCTTCGAGCACGTCCTGGAATCCCTGCGCAAGCAGATCCGGGACCTCGGATTCGCCGACGACCTCCCCGGCGCGGAGGAGGGGCGCGTCCTCCAGGCCGACGTGCTCGCCCAGCTCACCGACTACGTGCTGCCCCGGGTGCGCCGCCCCGACATCCCGCTGCTCATCGCGGTCGCGGGATCCACCGGAGCGGGAAAGTCCACCCTGGTCAACAGCCTCGTCGGCGAGCAGGTCACCACCACCGGCGTGCGCAGGCCCACCACCAACAGCCCCGTGCTGGCGTGCAACCCCGCCGACGTGGACTGGTTCAGCGAGGCCTCCTTCATCCCGTCCCTGCCGCGCGTGCGCCAGCAGGGCCTGGCCATGCCGGGCAAGGACGGCATGCTGGTCCTGGCCGCCACCGAGGCCATGCCGCCCGGCGTGGCCCTGCTCGACACCCCCGACGTCGACTCGGCGGTGGCCGCCCACCACGAGTTCGCGGCCAAGTTCCTCGACGCCGCCGACCTGTGGGTGTTCGTCACCACCAGCAGCCGCTACGCCGACGCCCGGGTGTGGGAGTTCCTCCAGGTCGCCCGCGACCGCGACACCTCGATGGCGGTCGTGCTGTCCCGCGTGCCGCGCCGCGGCCGCCGCCGGCTCCTGGACCACTTCGGCGCCATGCTGGAGGCCAACGGGCTGGGCCCGGCCGCGCGGTTCGCGATCCCCGAGACCGACCAGATCCGGGGCGAGCGCTTCACCTCCAACGTCGCCGACCACATCCGCGAGTTCCTCGCGGACGTCGCGGGCGAGGCCGAGCAGCGCGACCGGGTCTCCCGGCGCACCTTCATCGGGGTCATCGACAGCTTCCGCACGCGGGTGCCCGAGCTGGCCCGCCAGGTGGAGACCCAGATCGAGGCGGGGCGGGTCATGGGCACCGCCGTGGACACCGGCTACGCCGACGCGCGCACGCGCATCGGCACCGGCCTGGGCGACGGCTCCCTGCTGCGCGGATCCCTGATCGCGCGCTGGCAGGAGGTCGCGGCCAGCGGCGAGCTGGCCCGCAGCCTGCGCCCGCGCGGCCGGCGCTCCCGCCGGGCCGGACGCGCCGAGCAGGCCGAGCGCGGGCAGCGGGTGGCCGCCCTGGAGCGTGCCGTCCGCGACGCCGTGGAGGCCCTCGTGGTCTCCTCCTGCGAACGCGCCTCCGAGGAGATCGAACGCGTCTGGCGGGACGTCCCCGGCGGCGCCGACCTGGCCACCAAGGCGCTCAACCAGCCCGGCACCGGCCTGCTGGTCCAGCAGATCCGCCAGGAGATCGGCGAGTGGCAGCGCGATATCGCCGAGATGACCGGGGAGGCCGGCGCGACCAAGCGCTCCGTCGCCCGACTGGTCACCTTCGACCGCGACATCGTCACCCTGATCCTCATCATCGACCTGCTCGGCTACGAGAGGTCCCGGTCCGGGGGCGGCGCGCACGCGGCCCAGGCCTCCGGGCCCTCACCGCAACGCCTGCTGAAGGGGTTGTTCGGCGCGCAGTCGCTGCGCAGCATCGGCGCGAAGGCGCGGGAGAACCTCGTCACCCGCATCAACGGCCTGCTCGACCGCGAGCGGGTCCCCTTCGACACCGCCCTGGCGTCGGCGGGGATCCCCTCCGAGGACGCCGCCGTCCAGCTCTACCAGGCCACGTACAACCTTGAGATTGCGCGATGACGACTCAGTGGAACCCCGCGCACGCGCCCGGGGACACCGGCGGCGCCGACCGGGACGGGGACGCTCCGGCGTCCGCCGGCGGCGGCTCGGACAGCGGGGCCTGGCGCGGGTACACCGTGCCGGTCCCCGAGCACGCGGACCACGCCCGCCCGGGCGGTGAGGAGGAGCCGGCGCACGACGGGATCTCCGCCTACCCCGACGACGCGTCCGCCGTCCCGGGCGGGCCGGCCGCGCCCGCGGCCGGACAGGAGCCCGCAGACGCCCCCGGGGGCGACGGCGGCCCCGTCGGCGAGGGCACCGGCGACCGGTCCCCGTCCCAGCGCCGCAGCGGCCGCCACGGGCGCCACACGGCCGCCGGGCGCGGCGCCCCGGACACCCCCGGGGGTCCGCGCGGGGCGGACCGGCCGGGGCCGCAGGGCGCCGACGAGGACCCCGACGGCCTCGCCGGATGGGTGGGCAGCCTCGCCGAGGCGGCCGACGACTCCCGCATCGCCGGGCGCGGTGCCGCGACCGGGTCCTTCCCGGCCGTCCCCGCCGCGGGCCGCCGCGCCCGGGTCGAACGCGCCCCCCGCCCCGCCGGGGCGGAGGGGGACGGCGGGGCCGACCGCGACGGAGCCGGGGAACCGGCCCCCGAGCGGACGCCCGGCACCGCAGCGAAGGCGGCGCCGGCGGCGGAGAACCCGCCGGTCCCCGAGCCGGACGCGGCGGACGCCGGGGCCGACGAGGGTCCCGAGCCGCTGCCCCGCCGCGTCCCCGGACCCTCCGCTGTCTCCGGGTCCTTCCGGGCCGTGGACCCCGGGGAGCCGTCCGACGACGAGGAGTACCGGCCCACCACCCACGACTCCTGGCAGCACACCAGGAACACCAGCAGGGCCGAGCTGATCCAGCGGCTGGACGCGCTGTCCACGCTCAACGAACTCGGCCAGGGCGACCTGCCCCAGGAGCTCACCGCCCGCTCCGGACAGCTGCTCGACCACGCCGGCGCCCGCCTGCGGCTGTCCGCGGAGCACACCGTCGTCGCCCTCGCCGGCGGTACCGGCAGCGGCAAGTCCTCCCTGTTCAACGCCCTGTGCGGGCTGGAGCTGTCGCAGACCGGCATCACCCGGCCCACCACCTCCAAGGCGCACGCCTGCGTGTGGGGCCACGAGGGCGCCGACGCCCTGCTGGGCTGGCTCGGGGTGCCCACCCGCTACCGCCACTCGCGCACCAGCGTCCTGGACTCGGGCGACTCCGAGCTGACCGGACTGGTCCTGCTGGACCTGCCCGACCACGACTCGGTGCGCAGCATGCACACCGCCGAGGCCGACCGGCTCATCGGCTCCGTCGACCTGCTCGTGTGGGTGCTCGACCCGCAGAAGTACGCCGACGCCGCGGTGCACCACCGGTACCTGGCCAAGATGGCCGGGCACGGCGCGGTCACCGTCGCGGTGCTCAACCAGGTCGACAAGGTCGAGCCGGACGAGCTCAAGGAACTGCTCACCGACCTGCGCCGCCTGCTGGAGTCGGAGTCCGGCGTGCACCCGCGGGTGCTGACCACCTCGACGCTCACCGGGCAGGGCATCCGCGACCTCCACGAGTTCCTCGCCGAGACGGTGCGCGACCGGCGCGCCCTCGTCGACCGGCTCGTCGCCGACCTGGACCAGGTCGTCGCCCCCTACGCCGAGTACACCGGTGAGGGCGAGATCCCCGAGACCGTCCCCTCCGACGTGCGCTCGCGCACCCAGGAGGGGCTGGCCCGGGCCGCCGCCGTCACCGCCGTCGCCGACGCGGTGGAGGCCAACGACGTGCGCCGGGGACGGCGCCGCGTCGGCTGGCCGGTCGCCCGCCGCGCGGCGCGCCTGCGCAAGGACCCGCTCGCCGCGGTGCAGCTCGACTTCCTGCGCAAGGACGGCGACCAGGTGCTGGGCGGCCCCGTGGACGCCCACGAGGCCGAGCTGGAGACGGTGCTGTCCGAGGCGGCCGACACCGTCTCCGAGGACATGCCCGCGCCGTGGCGGCGCCGGATGCGCGCCGCCGCCCGGTCCTTCGCGGCCGAGCTGCCCGCCGAACTGGGCGGGGCCGTGTCGTCGGCGGTCGGGGACCCCGACGAGAGCCCGTCGTGGTGGCGCCTGGCGCGCTCGGTGCAGTTCGCCCTGCTGGCCGTCGCCGGGATCGGCACGGTCTGGGCGGTCGTGGCGCTGGTGAGCCGGCTGGGCGGGGGGATCACCGGCATCGCCATGTTCGACGAGGCGGTGTTCGTGGCCTACGCGTCCGCCCTGGTGGTCGCCGCGCTCGCGGTGGGGTGGCTGACCGGGGTCGGCTGCGGGAACCTCGTGGAGGTGGCCGCGGTGCAGCGGCGGGAGGACGTGGAGCGGGCGGCGCAGGCCAAGGTGCGGGAGATCGCCGCGGCGCGCGTGGTGGAGCCGATGGAGGCCGAACTCGCGCGCTACCGGGCCTTCCGCGCCGCCTACGCGGCGGCGGCACCGACGGAGGACTGAGAACGGCGGCGGTCGCCCCGGGCGGCCGCCACCGCGGAAGACGTTCCGGGTGAGGGTGGCTTCGAGTCGCCCTCACCCGGTTTCCGTCTCAGGGACGGATCAGGTCCAGGTGACGCCGTTGCCGACCATGGGAGCGCTCCTTCGCTGGTTGTGGGAGAACGGTGGTACCCGTAGGCATGGACCCCGACGAACCTGTTCGGCGGTCGGATGAGAGCCTTTGGATCCCAGAGCAGAATGCCCTAGTTTTCGCGCTGCAACCACCCTCGGCGGTACCGGGTTCCCCCAAAGATCGTCCTTCTCACACTCCGGCTCATGCGATCCGTGATTAAGTTATTACCCAAAGTAATGTAAAGTCGTGGGGCGTCGGCTTGTACCGGCCGGAGGATCACCTCTTGGAAACACGACTATCCATACGTCGTGACCGAGTGGCACTGTAAGGGAACGTCGGGCGAGGAGGGGCCGTCGTAGGAGGTGGCGCCGGAGGCGGTGGTCAGCGGTGGGAGACCCGGTGGGAGGAGTCGGCCGTGGTGCGGAGTGAAGGGAGGGCGGGGGAGTGAGTATCTCGGAGAGGTCGGCGGCGTCGGTGGATCGCCCGGCCGGAGGACGGGCGCGGTGGCCGTTCCTCCAGGAGCCCCCTGGCCTGATCGTCTACATGTCCCTGCTGGTCCTCGCCGCGCTGTTCCTGTTCGGCGTGGCCTTCGCGCTGACCGCGTTCTCCCCGGTGGACCTCGCGGTGTTCGCCACGCTGGTCGCCGGCGCGGCGATCAGCGTCGAGGCGAACAGGCGCCTGGCGACCCCCCAGCACGCGGGCCTCAACCGGGACCTGCTGGGCGCCTGGTGGTTCCCCGTCGTCCTGCTGCTGCCCCCGGTCTACTCGTTCCTCATCCCCGTCCCCGTCTACCTGCTCGTCCAGCGGCGGCTGCGCCAGACGCTGGTGTACCGGCGGGTGTTCAACACGGCCTCGGTGGGCGTGTCCGGGTTCGTGGTCTCCGTGGCCTGGCACTGGATGATCGCCGGCGACTTCATGGGCGGCCTGCGCGGCGACGCCGGGGTGACCGAGCAGCTGACCTCCGTGCCCGGAGTGCTGTTCGCCCTCGCGGGCTGCGCGGTCTTCACCGTCCTCAACACCCTGATCGTCGCCCTGGCGGCCCGCATCAGCACCGGGACCAAGAGCGGCCTGCTGCCGCTGTGGGACCGCGAGGCCCTCATGGTCGACACGGTCGAGCTGTGCGTCGGGGTCATCGTGGCCGCGCTGGCGCACATCTCCCTGTTCCTGCTGCCGATCGTGGTCCCGCCGATCCTGCTGCTCCAGCGCAGCCTGCTGTACCAGCAGTTGCAGACGGCGGCGCGGACCGACCCCAAGACCGGGCTGCTCAACGCGCCCACCTGGGAGCAGGAGGCGTCGATCGAGATCGCCCGCTCCCGCGCGGCGCGCAACCGGTCGGCGGTCCTGATCATCGACATCGACCACTTCAAGCGGGTCAACGACACGCACGGCCACCTCTTCGGCGACCAGGTGCTCATGGGGGTGGCGACCACGATCTCCCACCAGCTGCGCCAGTCCGACCTGCTCGGTCGGTTCGGCGGCGAGGAGTTCGTGGTGCTGCTGCCGGGCGCCGACGTCAACGAGGCCTGGCACGCCGCCGAGCGGCTGCGCGTGGAGGTCGGGTGCATGGAGATCGCGGTGGAGAAGGTGCAGGTCACCGTCACCGTGTCGGTCGGCCTGGCGGTGGCGGGGGAGCACGGCAACGACCTGGTGGAGCTGCTCACCGCCGCGGACCTGGCGCTGTACCGGGCCAAGGAGACCGGGCGCAACCGGGTGTGCCTGCCGGGCGGGCGGCCGGAGGGCGGCACCGTGCCGGATCCGCGCGAGACCACGGCCGCGCCGGAGCGGCCGCAGGGCATCGCGGACGCCTGAGGGGCCGCGCGTACCGGGGTTGTCCACAGGTCCCGGAAAGCCGTTGCGTGCGGCCGGTCCGTCACGCACCGTGAATATATGCACTTCGACCAGGATCGTTTCCCGCAGTCCGCCGACCCCGACGACCCCCGTCCCGCGCTTGCGCGCCGCCGCCGCGTCCCCGCGCCCCGCCCGCCCGCCGACGCCCTCCCGCCCGACGCGCCCGTGGCCGATCCCCCTGCGCCGACCGACCGCCCGGCGCCCCGCCGACCCGTGCCCGACCGTCCGGTGCCCGACCACCGGGTGCCCGGCGCCGCGGGGGACGGCGACCGCCCGCCGGGCCGTCCGCGGACGCCGGAGGCCGAGGGCGGCCCGCCGCCGGGATCCGAGGGGCCGGACGGAGGGCGCGGGAGGACCCGGGACCCCGCCGGGCCGGACCCCTCTGGTGCGCGCCCCGGCGATCCGCCCCCGGGCGGTGGTCCGGACGCGTCAGGTGTTCCGGGCGGTGCGGGGGGCCGCGGGAAGGACCCCTCGGGTACGGAGCGGGGCGGCTCGCCGCCGGGCGACGGGACGGGTTCCCCGGACGCGGGTCGCGCTGACCGGCCGCCGGATGCCGTCGGGGCGGTGCCGCCGGTGGGCGGGCGCCTGGAGCTGCGCAACCCGCTCGACATCATCGCCGGGATGCCCTACCTCGTCGGCGAGCCGCCCGACCCCGGCCTCGTGGTGATCGCGGCCAGGGGCACGGGCGTGCACGCCGCGTTCTGCGGGGCGCTGGACGGCGAGCACCGGCACCTGACGCCCCTGCAGCGGGCCCGGCCGCCGGTCGACCTGGCCGTCGCCGAGGGGTGCAGCGGGCTCCTCATCGTCGCCTACGGGCCGCCCGGGCGGGTCACGCCCTACGTGGACGCCCTGATGCTCGCCGCCCGCGAGCGCGGGGTGAGCGTCATCGACGCCCTGCGGGTCACCGGCGGGCGCTACTGGTCCTACACCTGTGTCTCCCCCTCCTGCTGCCCGCCCGAGGGCACCGTCATCGACGTCGACGGCTCACCCGTGCCCGCCGGGGCCGTCCTGCGCGGCATCGCCCCCGCCCGGCCTCCCCGGGCCGCCTCCGCCGACCTGGACCGCGTGCGCGCCCTGCTCGCCCCCGTGGACGGGTCGGAGCGGGCCGCGGTGGGCGCCGTCGCGGCGGCGTTCGAGGCCCGGATGCGCTCGCTGCCGGACGACGCGCGGGTGGCGCGCGGCACGGACGAGGTCCGGGCGGCCGTCGGGGGCGGCGGGACGCCCGGGCGCGAGGACACCGCCCGGCTGGGCGTCCACCTCGGACACCTGCGGGTGCGCGACCGGGCGTGGGCCGCCATCACCGCGGGCACCGCCCCGCGCCACCGCGACCTGTGGGCCCACCTGGTCCGCCACCTGCCCGACCGGTGGCGGGCCGCCCCCGCCGCGCTCACCGCGGTCGCCGCCTGGCAGCAGGGCGACGACGTGCTCGCCATGGCCGCCGTCGAGACCGCTCTGGCCGCCGACCCCGGGTACTCCATGGCGGTGCTCCTGGGGCGGGCGCTGGCCTGGGGACTGCCGGTGGAGCGGTGGCGCGACCGCGCACCGAAGGACTGACCGGAGAGGCCCCCGCGATGGCGGGGGCATCTCCCGAGACGCCCTAGGCTGGAGGCATGCCGGAGTACATCTACACCATGAACAACGTGCGCAAGGCGCACGGCGACAAGGTCGTCCTGGACAACGTTTCGGGGTCCTTCCTCCCCGGAGCCAAGATCGGTGTCGTGGGCCCCAACGGTTCGGGTAAGTCGACGCTTCTGAAGATCATGGCCGGCATCGAGCAGCCGTCCAACGGCGAGGCTCGCCTCATGCCCGGGTTCACGGTCGGCCTGCTCGCCCAGGAGCCCCACCTCGACGAGAGCAAGACCGTCCTCGAGAACGTCGAGGACGGTGTCGCCGAGACCAAGTCGATGCTGACCCGCTTCAACGAGATCGCCGAGCAGATGGCGACGGACTACTCCGACGACCTGCTCGAAGAGATGGGCAAGCTGCAGGAGCAGCTCGACCACCGCAACGCCTGGGACCTGGACAGCCAGCTCGCCCAGGCGATGGACGCGCTGCGCTGCCCCCCCGGCGACGCGGACGTCACCAGGCTCTCCGGCGGCGAGAAGCGCCGTGTCGCGCTGTGCAAGCT
The DNA here is from genome assembly GCF_900141985.1 of Nocardiopsis flavescens. Taxonomy (GTDB): domain Bacteria; phylum Actinomycetota; class Actinomycetes; order Streptosporangiales; family Streptosporangiaceae; genus Nocardiopsis; species Nocardiopsis flavescens. The sequence goes on from NZ_FQZK01000005.1 coordinate 330,214, forward strand.
GCTGCTGGAGCAGCCCGACCTGCTCCTGCTCGACGAGCCCACCAACCACCTCGACGCCGAGAGTGTGAACTGGCTGGAGCAGCACCTGGCCAAGTACCCGGGCACGATCATCGCGATCACCCACGACAGGTACTTCCTGGACCACGTGGCCACCTGGATCCTGGAGCTGGACCGCGGCCAGTTCTACCCCTACGAGGGCAACTACTCCACCTACCTCGAGACCAAGCAGAGCCGTCTCAAGGTCGAGGGGCAGAAGGACGCCAAGCGGGCCAAGCGCATCAAGGACGAGCTGGAGTGGGTCCGCTCCAACGCCAAGGCGCGCCAGACCAAGAGCAAGGCGCGCCTGCAGCGCTACGAGGAGATGGCCGCCGAGGCGGACAAGACCCGCAAGCTGGACTTCGAGGAGATCCAGATCCCGCCGGGTCCGCGCCTGGGCACCACCGTGGTCGAGGTCAAGAACCTCACCAAGGGCTTCGGCGACCGCGTCCTCATCGAGAACCTGAGCTTCTCGCTGCCGCCCAACGGCATCGTCGGTGTCATCGGCCCCAACGGCGTCGGCAAGACCACCCTGTTCAAGATGATCGTCGGCGAGGAGACCCCCGACAAGGGCGCCATCAACGTCGGCGACACCGTCGAGATCTCCTACGTCGACCAGTACCGGGGCCGGATCAACGACTCCAAGAACGTCTGGGAGAGCATCTCCGACGGCGAGAACTACATCCAGGTCGGCAAGGTCGAGATCCCCAGCCGCGCCTACGTGGCCGCGTTCGGCTTCAAGGGCTCGGACCAGCAGAAGAAGTCCGGCGTCCTGTCGGGCGGCGAGCGCAACCGCGTCAACCTCGCGCTCACCCTCAAGCAGGGCGGCAACCTGCTGCTCCTGGACGAGCCCACCAACGACCTCGACGTCGAGACCCTCGGCTCGCTGGAGAACGCGCTCCTGGACTTCCCGGGCTGCGCCGTGATCACCTCCCACGACCGCTGGTTCCTGGACCGCGTCGCCACGCACATCCTGGCGTGGGAGGGCGACGCCAACTGGTTCTGGTTCGAGGGCAACTTCGAGTCCTACGAGAAGAACAAGATCGAGCGCCTGGGTCCGGACGCGGCCCGGCCGCACGCGGTCACCCACCGCAAGCTCACCCGCGACTAGGCCTGTTCCGCCGTCGCCCCGGGGCCGGTCCGACGTTCGCGTCGGGCCGGCCCCGGTGTTCTCCGGGAGGCGGCGAGCCCCCGCGGGCGGGCCGCGTCCCGCGCCACGGGGTGCGGGCCCGCTCCGGTGCCGGAGCGCCGCCCGACCGGGGCCGGGGTATCGGGCACGCCGTGGGGCTCTGCCCCGGGCGGGCGCTCGGTGGGGGTCCGGTCGGCCGGCGGCCGGAGAGCGGGGCGGGCGGGTTCCGTGTCCCTGCGGGTTTATTCCGGGGTCCTAGGGCCCTCGGAGAGCGGCCGGGACTTCGCATACCCTAGGGGCGATGACTTCCGCGCGCGATGACCAGCAGAGCCCGGGCGAGGAGCCCGTGCGCATGACGTTCTACGAGGCCGTGGGCGGTGAGGAGACCTTCACCCGCCTGGTCCGTCGTTTCTACGAGGGCGTGGCCGAGGACCCCCTGCTCCGGCCCATGTACCCCGAGGAGGACCTGGGGCCGGCGGAGGAGCGGCTCCGGCTGTTCTTCATCCAGTACTGGGGAGGCCCGCGCACCTACAACGAGCAGCGCGGCCACCCGCGGCTGCGCATGCGCCACTTCCCGTTCCGCATCGGGGCCGTGGAGCGCGACCTGTGGCTGAAGCACATGCGCGTCGCCGTCGACTCCCTGGAACTCCACGAGGCGCTGGAGCGCCAGCTGTGGGAGTACATGGTCATGGCGGCGCACAGCATGGTGAACGTCCCCGAAGAGGTGTCCCGCCCCGCGGTCGCCGAGCCCACGCGGGTCTCGGTGTCCTCCGACGACGACGGCGACGACGGCGAGGTCGTCTCGATCTCCCTCAAGTAGCCCCGGGCGGCTCCGGGCGCCCCCGGGTACCGGGGCCGTCCCCCCGGGCCGCGGCGCTCACAGCGTGGCCGGTCGGACGTACTGCCCGGGGAAGGCGCGTCCGGTGTCGTCGGGCCGTCGGGTGCTCTGCGCGTACCGTCCGGACCGGCCGGTCAGATGTACTGCCGGAGGAAGGCGCGTTCGGTGTCGTTGAGCCGCCGGGCGCTCTGCGTGGGGACGTCGAAGCCCACCAGCACCGTGCGGGCGCGCAGGTACACGCGGTCGTCGTCGAGGATCTCGTAGGCCAGCGAGAAGCTGGCGTTGCGCACCTCGGTCACCCACAGCTCCACCCGCACCGGCTCCGAACGCGGCAGCAGCGGCGCCGCGTAGTCCGCCTCCTGGCGGGCCACCACCATGGCGCCGAACACCTCCTCGCCCTCGACCGCCCCGCCGAAGCGCAGGAACGAGACGCGGGCGTCCTCCAGGTAGGTCAGCATGCGGACGTTGTTGACGTGGTGCTGCGGGTCGAGGTCGGCGTAGCGGACCTGCGCCAGGTGTACGTGGCGGCGCGGCCCGGTCGCCGTTCCGGCGCCCGCGGCCTCCTCGGTCTGTGTCACGTCCGTGGTCCTCTCGTGGGCTCTGCGGGGGGTGGCCGGACCCGATTCTCCCAGCCGCCGCCGCACGGGCACACGGCCCGGGGCCCGCGGAAGCTGTGTCCTTGCTCTCGCGGAAGCGAGAGCGGACCCACCCCGCGGACCCACCCCGCGGACCCACCCCGCGAGCGCGCCCCGCGGCCCGGCCGCGGGGCGCGCTCCGCCCGGCTCAGTCCACGCCCAGGCCCAGGTGGTGGGCGAGGAAGCCCAGCTGGTCGGCGTTCAGCTCCACGCTGCGGCTCACCGAGCGGGTGCTGTGCCCCACCTCGGCCTCCCGGCGCACCAGCACCGGCCGCTCCGTGATCGGCGCCGAGGTCGCCCACTGCAACTGCGCGCACAGCTTGCGCGCGTGCAGCGGGTCGACCCGGGTGTCGTTGTCGAACACCGTGAAGAGCACGGCCGGGTAGCGGGTGCCCTCCCGCACGTTGTGGTACGGCGAGTAGTCCAGCAGCCACCCCAGCTGTTCGGGATCCTCGGCGCTGCCGTACTCCACGCTCCACAGCCGGCCGAGCCCGAACCGCTCGTAGCGGACCATGTCCAGCAGCGGGGCCGAGCACACCGCCGCCGCGAACAGGTCCGGCCGCTGGGTGACCATCGCCCCGACCAGCAGGCCGCCGTTGCTGCCGCCCATCACCGCGAGCCGCCCGGGTTCGGTGACCCCGGTGGCGATCAGGTGCTCGGCCGCGGCGGCGCAGTCGTCGAACACGTTCTGCTTGTCCGCGAGCATGCCGCCGCGGTGCCACTCCTCGCCCTCCTCCAGGCCGCCGCGCAGCCCGGCCACGGCGTACACGCCCCCGGCGCGCACCCAGGCCAGGGCGGTCGCCGAGTAGCCGGGGGTGAGGGAGATCCGGAAGCCGCCGTACCCGTACAGGATGGTCGGCCGCGGACCGTCGGCCGGGGCGGCGGGCGCCATCACCAGCATCCGGACCGTGGTGCCGTCCCCCGAGGTGTAGGCGATCTGCTCCACCCGCACCTCGGGCACGGTGACGGAGCCGGGCGCGCTCTCCCACAGCTCCACCGAGCCGGTGCGGGCGTCGTAGCGGTACACCGACGACGGGGTGGTGCTGTCGGTGTAGCCGAACCAGGCCTCGTGGCCGCCCTCGGGGCGCTCCAGCAGTCCGCCGACGCTGCCCAGGCCGGGCAGCGGCAGCGTGCCCAGCAGCGCGCCGGTGGCCAGGTCGTGCCGGGTCACCTCGCCGACGGCGTGCCGGGTCCAGGAGACCAGCAGCTCGGGCCGCTCCAGGCCGGGGCCGTCCAGGACCGCGTAGTCCTCCAGCACCGCGTCGTCCGACTCGGCCACGAGCGTGCGCCAGTTCCCGTACTCCGGGGCCTCGGGGTCGGCGACGCACAGCCGCCCGCGCGGGGCGTCGCGGTCGGTGAACAGGTAGAGCCGGCCGTCCCGGCCGGTGTGGGCGGACAGGGCGGCGTTCACGTCCTCCTGGACGCTCACCCAGGCGGGCGCCTCGGGACTGCTCCGCTCCAGGTCGGCCAGCCACAGGTCGGCGGCGGCGGACGTCCCCTTGGAGGCGTCCAGGACCAGCCAGCGGCCGTCCCGGCTCACCCACACCCCGAAGTACTCGGTCTTGTCCCGGCCCTGGCCGAAGATCAGCACGTCCTCGTCGGCGGAGGTGCCCAGCCGGTGCAGGTAGACGCGCCGGTGGTAGTCCTGCTCGCCCTCGGGGACCTCCCCGGGCGGCAGCTTGCGCACGTAGTAGAACGCCGACGAGTCCGGCAGCCACGCCACGGGGGTGTACCGCGCCCGGTCGATCGGGCCGTCGACGACCTCCCCGCTGTCCACGTCCACGACCCTCAGGACGGACTCCTCGCTGCCCCCCTCCGACAGCTGGTAGGCGAGCAGCCGCCCGGACGGGTCCACCTTCCAGGCGTCCAGTGTGGTGAGCCCGGAGGGGTCCAGCGCCCCGGGGTCGATCAGGACCCGCTCGGGCCCGTCGCCGTCCCGCACGTACAGGACGGGGTGTTCCTGGTCTGCGGTCCGGCGTCCCGAGAAGCGGCGCTCCCCGCGCCAGACGGGTGCGCCCGCGCTGCCGGCCCCCAGGAGTTCGCGCACGTGCGCGGCGAACGCGTCCCGACCGGGCAGGTGTGCGCCGAGTTCGGAGAACAGGGTGTCCTGGGCGGCCGACCATTCCTTGGCCGGAGCGGATTCGGGGTCTTCCAACCACCGGTAGGGGTCGGAGACGGGGCGGCCGTGCAGGTTCTCGACGAGGTCGAGCCGCTCGGCCGGCGGATAGCGGAGTTCAGGCATGCTTCGCACTCTATCCACCGCTATCTCACATGCGATCGGTATAGGAAGGGAACGGGGAACGTGGTTTCGGCGACACGCATTATGACCAGGAATAGCGATAACAGCGGCCTCGCGACGCGGGCGGTGGAAATTGGGGTGGCGCCGGAGCCTCCTCACCGCGCACACTGAATGCGGGACGCAACTCGGCGGGACCACCGGGAGGTCCGTGTGGCAAGGCGTACAGAGCCACCGATCACGGGATCGGTGCACAGGGAGGTCTCCTGGCTGGCCGAACGGCTGGCCGGGGAAGAGACACGGTCGTCGCATCCGACGGCCGGGGCGACGCGATGAGCGGCTCGCGCAGCAGAGAGGGCGGCCCAACCGCCCGCCGACACGTGCTGCTGCTCAACGCGAGTTTCGAACCGCTCACGACATTGCCGTTGCGCAGGGCGATTCTGCTCGTGCTCCGGGAGAAGGCGGAGGTCGTACACCGCGACGGGGCGGGGGCGCTGCTCCACTCGGCGACGCACTCCTACGAGGTGCCGTCGGTGATCAGGCTCAGGCGCTACATCAGTGTTCCCTACAGTCGCAGGGTGCCCCTCACCCGCGTGGCGCTGATGCGCCGCGACCGGCACACCTGCGGCTACTGCGGAAAGAAGGCGGAGACGATCGACCACGTCATCCCGCGCAGCCGCGGCGGCGCGCACGTGTGGGAGAACGTGGTGGCGGCCTGCAAGCCGTGCAACCACCGCAAGGCCGACAAGTTCCTGGACGAACTCGGCTGGGAGCTGCACGTCACACCCAAGGTGCCCAAGGGGCCGCACTGGCGGCTGATCAACGGGGACCTGCACGGCGACCCGCAGTGGGAGCCGTACATGGCTCACCTGGCCGCCTGACGGCCCGACCGCACCCGGCGGCGGGGACAGCGCGTCCCGTCCCGCTCCGCCTCACCGCCCCCGGCGCCTTTGACGGGCGACCGGGGGCGGCTTTTCCCGTCCGGGCCCTTTCCGGCCGTGGCCGCGGCCCTATCCTGGGGGCATGCCCAGATACGACTTCCGGTGCCGCGAGTGCGGCGACACCTTCGAGCTCTCCCGTCCGATGGCCGAGTCCGGGGACCCGGCCGACTGCCCGCGGGGACACGGGGACACGGTGCGCCTGCTGTCCACGGTCGCCGTGGGCGGCATGGCCCCGGCGCCCGCCTCCGGCGGCGGTGGCGGCTGCTGCGGTGGCGGCTGCTGCGGCTGACCGCGGCGGGGCGGGGGCGGCTCCGGCCGCCCCCGCCGGTTTCGACCCTCGGGTGGTGCGTCCGCGCCGGGTTCCTCGGGGTGCCCGTGCGGTCCAGGTGTACCGACCTGAGAGGTCGGGTACGCGGGTGGCGGTGCCGTACCCCTGGGATGCCCGCGCGGTCTCGGCCTTCGGGCGGTGCGGCGGTGCCGCGCGCCCCACGGTGCCCGTGTGCTCTCCACCGCCGGACACGGCGGGGGCCGGACCCGCCGTGTCCGGCCCCCCACCGCCGCGTCAGCGCTCGATCTGTGTCACGTCGCGGGCCGCGCCGGTGGAGGCCGAGGTGGCCATCGCGGCGTAGGCACGCAGCGCGGCCGTCACCGGACGCTGCCGGTCGCGCGGCTGGAACCGCCCCAGCTCCTTGAGCAGGCGCTCGCGGCGCGTGTCCAGCTCGTCCCGGGACACCTCCAGCACGATGCTCCGGCCGGGGATGTCGATGCTGATGACGTCGCCGTCCTCGACCAGGGCGATGTCGCCGCCCGCCGCCGCCTCCGGGGAGGCATGGCCGATGGACAGCCCCGAGGTGCCGCCGGAGAAGCGCCCGTCGGTGATGAGCGCGCACGCCTTGCCCAGGCCGCGGCCCTTGAGGAAGCTCGTCGGGTACAGCATCTCCTGCATGCCCGGACCGCCCTTGGGGCCCTCGTAGCGGATGACCACCACGTCGCCGGGCCCGACCCGCTTGCCGAGGATGCCGTCCACGGCGTCCTCCTGCGACTCGAACACCTTGGCGGGGCCGGAGAAGGTCCACAGCTCCTCCTCCACGCCCGCCGTCTTGACGATCGCGCCGTCCGGGGCGAGGTTGCCGAACAGCACCGCCAGGCCGCCGTCCTTGGTGTAGGCGTGCTCCACGGAGCGGATGCAGCCGTTCTCCCGGTCGGTGTCCAGGCTGTCCCAGCGGGTGCTCTGCGAGTACGCCCGGGTGGTGCGCACCCCGCCCGGCGCGGCGTGGAACAGCTCCACGGCCTCGGGCAGGACGGTGTCGGAGGAGATGTCCCACTCGGCCAGGTACTCGCCGACGGTCTTGCCGTGCACGGTCGGCAGCGAGGTGTCCAGCAGCCCGCCGCGGGCCAGCTCGCCCAGGATGGCGGGGATGCCGCCGGCCCGGTGGACGTCCTCGACGTGGTACTTGTCGGTGTTGGGCGCCACCTTGCTCAGGCACGGCACCCGGCGCGAGACCGCGTCGATGTCGGTCAGGCCGAAGTCGACGCCGGCCTCGGTCGCGGCGGCCAGCAGGTGCAGGATCGTGTTGGTGGACCCGCCCATGGCCACGTCCAGGGCCATGGCGTTGCCGAACGCGGCCGGGGTGGCGATCGACAGCGGCAGCACCGAGTCGTCGTCCTGCCCGTAGTAGCGCTCGGCTGCCTCCACGACCAGCCGGCCGGCGTCCTCGTACAGCGCGCGGCGGGCGGTGTGGGTGGCCAGGACGGTGCCGTTGCCCGGCAGCGCCAGGCCGATGGCCTCGGTGAGGCAGTTCATCGAGTTGGCGGTGAACATGCCCGAGCACGAACCGCAGGTCGGGCAGGCGTTCTCCTCCATCTCGTCCAGCTCGGCCTGCGACACGCTCTCGTCGGCCGCGGCGATCATGGGGTTGATCAGGTCGAGCTTCTTGACGGTGGTGGCGGTGCCGTTGACGACGGTCACCTTGCCCGCCTCCATCGGCCCGCCGGAGACGAACACGGTGGGGATGTTGAGGCGCAGCGCGGCCAGCAGCATGCCCGGGGTGATTTTGTCGCAGTTGGACACGCACACCAGGGCGTCGGCGCAGTGCGCGTTGACCATGTACTCCACGGCGTCGGCGATCAGCTCGCGGCTGGGCAGCGAGTAGAGCATGCCGCCGTGGCCCATGGCGATGCCGTCGTCGACGGCGATGGTGTTGAACTCGCGGGGCACGCCGCCCGCGGCGCGGACGGAGTCGGCGACGACGTCGGCGACCTCGCGCAGGTGCACGTGGCCGGGGACGAACTGGGTGAAGCTGTTGGCCACGGCCACGATGGGCTTGCCGAAGTCCTCGCTCTGTACGCCGGTGGCGCGCATGAGGGCGCGCGCTCCCGCCATGTTCCGGCCGTGGGTGACGGTGCGTGAGCGTAGGGGTGGCATGGCGCGGACTCCCATCGTTACGGGTGTTTCCCCTTGATGGTAGCCCCCTTCCGGCGCGCTCGCGGTCTCAGGGAGGAAGACGTGGGTTCCGCATACCGAGACGGGATGCGGATTCGCCCTGTTCGGGTTCCGTGCGGGGGCCGGACCGGGGCACACGTGAGGCCCGGGGACCACGGCGTTGTGGTCCGGCCGGGCCGTCGGGATCGCGTGTCAGTTCCGCGGCGGCAGTACCCGCTCCGCCGCCTTGTGGATGTCCTCGATCTCCTGCTCGGTCAGGCGGGCCCGCCCGGTGCGCAGCCACTTGCGGACCTTGGTGCCGGAGATGATGTCCACGCCCCGCAGCCGGTGGCTGTCCCAGGGCATGCCGGGGCCGTAGATGGCCAGGGAGGCGCGCACCTTGATCTCGCGGCCGAGCTCCTTGCTGATGAGCTCCTCCGCCCGCTTGGCCTCCTCCAGCGCCTCGTCGATGCGCTGGTTCTTGTTGAACCGCCCGTGGTAGAGCTGTTCGAGCTTGTTGCGCAGCGGCAGCCGCTTGTCCCAGGACTCGGAGTCGATGGCGAACGCGCCGCGCCGACCCACGATGAAGTGGTCGATCTGGCCGTTGCCGCCGGGCACCGTGCGGGCGTGCAGGACGCGGTAGCCGAGCTGTTTCATGAGCTTGAGCTGGACCTCGGTCTTGCGCTGGGCGGCCGAGGGCTTGCGCCAGCGGGGGATCTCCGACTCGCGCCTGGACTGGTACATCGAGATGCCGACCATGGCAGCGATCCCCAGGGTCGCGCCGATCCGCCAGTCGGAGGTGATCAGGGCGCACGCGACCGCGACCGCGACGGCGGAGACACCGCGCACGGCCCATTTGCGGGCGGCCCCCTTCTCGCGGAGGGCCCCGTAAAGTGCCTTCGCGCCCGAAATGTCCTTTTGTGTCTTTTGGTTGGGGAAGAAGGGGTTCTCGGACCTCTCGGGCCCGGGCTTCTTGGACGACGCGTTCACTCTGGTTGCCGATTCCACGTCGGACAGGTTAGTTCCACTCATATCCGAGTCCTAGTGCATTACTTCTCACACTTTCCTCCCCTTGTTCTGTGGCTCCGGGTGGTGTCGGAACCGCAAGGGCGGGGAAGGATAGGTGATTCGCCGATCTCTCCAGAGAACTTCGGTTCCACCTCTCGTGGTGCCCGTTGGCGTGCCCGCTAATCTGGGTCGGTATGACCGAGATCCATGACCTTCCGGCCCACCGGCTCGCCGCGATGGTCCGCAGTCGTGAACTGTCCCCTCGTGAGATCACAGAGCACGTTCTGTCCCGTACCGAACGGCACGGTCCCGCCCTGGGGGCCTACATTACGGTCATAGCGGAAAAGGCCTTGGAGCAAGCCCGATATGCCGAGAAACGGGCCATGGCCGACACGCCGGAGACGCTGCCCCCCTTGCTCGGGATCCCCGTCCCCGTCAAGGACCTCGAACCCCTCGCCGGAGTCCGCGCCACCTACGGCTCACGCGTGATGGCCGACAACGTCGCGTCCTTCGACTCCGACACCGTCGCCCGCCTGCGCGCCGCAGGGGCGGTCTTCACCGGCAAGACCAACACCCCCGAGTTCGGGTCCGGCTGCTACACCGAGAACGAGGTCGCCCCGCCCGCCCGCAACCCCTGGAACCCGGAGCTGTCCCCGGGCGGTTCCAGCGGGGGCGCCGCGGTGGCCGTCGCCGCCGGGCTGGCCCCCGTCGCCCACGCGAGCGACGGCGGCGGGTCCATCCGCATCCCCGCCTCCGTGTGCGGGCTGTTCGGCCTCAAACCCACCCGGGGCCGCGTCTCCGGCGCCCCGGCCAAGCCCGACCTCGTCGGCCTCTCCACGAGCGGCCCCCTCACCCGGCACGTCGCCGACGCCGCGCTGCTGCTCGACGTCATGTCCGGGAACCGCCCGGGCGACTACCACACCGCTCCGCCGCTGCCGCCCGGCGAGACCTTCGCCGACCACGCCGGCCGCGAGCCGGGGCGGCTGCGCATCGGCCACTACGCCCACACCGGGTCGGCCGGGATCCCCGTCCACCCCGAGGTCCTGGCGGCCCACGAGGCGACCCTGCGCTTGCTCGCGGACCTGGGACACGAGGTCGAGGAGATCCCCGAGCCGGGCGACGCGCACTTCGGCGGGACCTTCTCCGACGACTTCGCGCTCGTGTGGGCGGCGATGGCCTCGGCCACCCCCGTCCCCGCCGGGCGCGAGCACGAACTCGGCGAGCTCAACCGCTGGCTGCGCGAGCGCGCCCGAGCGCTCCCGGTCCCGGACTACATCGCCGCCTGCGCCCGCCTCCAGCGCGGGATCCGCTCGTGGCTGGCCGCGACCGGGGAGCACGACGCGGTGGTCACCCCGGCGCTGGCCTCGCCCCCGGTCCCTGTCGGGTACTTCACCGGCGACGGCCCCGGGGAGGAGTTCCGGCGGATGACCGCGTTCACCCCGTTCACGTCGGTCTTCAACGTCACCGGCCAGCCGTCCATGAGCGTGCCCCTGCACCACGCGGCCGACGGCTCCCCGCTGGGCTCCATGGTCACCGGCCGGATGGGCGGGGAGCCCCTGCTGCTGTCCCTGGCGGCACAGCTGGAGCGGGCCCGCCCTTGGGCCGACCGGGTCCCCCCGGTCTGGAACGCGTGAGCGGACCCGCCCGGGCGGGGACCGCGGATCAGTCCCCGCCCCGCCCGGCCGGGTCCTCCGGCGCGGCCGGGCCGGACTCCGCCACCGGGGCGACCATCCCGACCGCGCCCGCGGGGGGAGCCGCCTCGGCGATCCCGGAGGCCTCCACCGGTGCCGTCTCCGCGGCCTCGGCCGGCGGCTCGGGCACGAGCGGGCTCAGCAGCGCCGCCACCGTGACCAGCACGGCCGCTCCCAGCACACCGCCCGAGATCCCCATGAGGTCGATCAGGCCGCCCGCCAGCGGGCCGGCGATCGCGCCGCCCGCGCCCAGCGCCGTGGCCATCCACCCGAACGCCTCCGCGCGCCGGTCGGACGGGGCCAGGTCGCCCAGCCGGCCCATCGTGGCGGCCAGGGTGGGGGCGATCGCCAGGCCGGACAGGAACAGCAGCGGCGTCACCCACAGCGGTGTGGACAGCTCCATCAGCGGCGGCGTGAACGGCAGCAGCACCGCCACGCCCGCGGCCGAGGCGAACGAGCGGCGCACCAGGCGCGGCCGTCCCCGCAGGCCCCCGGCGATGGCGCCGCCCACGAGGGAGCCCAGCGCCCACACCGACGCCAGCACCATCACCAGGTACGGGGCGTTCAGCTCGTTGGCCCAGGCCACGATGACCAGGTCCACGCCCATGATCCCGCTCACCATCAGCAGGCACATCGCGAACAGCACCACCAGGGCGGGCTCGCGCAGCAGGCTCCGCCGCGGACCGGCCGACGCCGGGGCCGCGCCCGGATCCACCGGGGCCGGGCCGGTCACCCCGGCCCGGCGCAGGGCCAGGGCGAAGCCCAGCGCGCCCAGCAGGCCCAGCACCGCGAGCATCACCAGCGCCCAGCGCGCCCCGGCGAAGGCCACCGCGCCCGCGGTCAGGATGGGGCAGAAGACGAACAGCAGCTCCTGCGTGGTGGCCTCGGCCGCGTAGATCGCCTGTCGCTCCGGGCCGCGGGTCAACCGCGGCCACAGCGCCCGCACGATCTGGTTCGCGGGGGTGCCGAACAGGCCGGTCCCCAGCGCCAGCGGGATCGACACCCACCACAGCGAGCCCGGCAGCCACGTCAGCGCCAGCAGCCCCACCGTGAACACCACGCCGCACACCAGCACCAGCCGGTCCGTGCCGCCCTTGTCCGCCATCCGCCCGCGCAGCGGCCCCACGAGCGCGATGCCCAGGGTGAAGGAGCCCGCCACCAGTCCCGCCAGCGAGTAGGAGTCCGTCCACTCCACCACCAGGAAGGTGACCGCGATCATCAGGCCGGGGGTGTAGAAGCGTGCGGTCAGCGACCAGGCGAGCAGGGACAGGACGTGGGGGACGGCGAACAGCCGCCGGTAGTTCGCGAGCACACCCCCAGATTATGCAGGGAGTGCAGGTGGAGGGCCATCCGAATATCGATACCCCCGGCGGCATGGCTCCCGGGACGGCGCTCCCCGGGCCCCGTCCGGCGCGACGCGCCGGACGGGGCCCGGAACGAACCTCCCCTTTCCTTTCAGGGCGGGCCCAAGCGGGCGGCGGGCGGCCGGTACCGGCCCGTCCTTGCGGTGTACGGAGCCCCGCGTAGGGCATGATCGGATTCTGTGAGGGACGTTCAGCTGGCCCGCGCGGCCGAGCAGCACGGTGTCGCGACGAGTTACGAGGACTGGCGGGGGCGCAGGGTCCCCGTCGATCCCGACGTCGTCCGCCATGTCCTGGCCGCCCTGGGCGCGGATCCGGACCAGGCGCCGCCCGACCGGGCGCCCGGCCTGCTCCCGCCCGCGGTCGTCCTGCGCGAGGGCAAGGCGCCCGAGCAGGTGCTACCCGAGGGCGCGCACAGTACGGTGGAGACCGCCGACGGCTCCCTGCTGCCCTTCGACCAGGGGCTGCCCCTGGGCGTCCACACGCTGCGCGCCACCCACCGCGGCACCGAGCACGACGCGCCGCTGCTGGTCGTCCCCGACCGGATCGAGCCCACCGCGCTCCGCGAGAACCCCCGCCTGTGGGGCCTGATGACCCAGCTCTACAGCGTCCGCTCCCGCGCCTCCTGGGGCATCGGGGACCTGCACGACCTCTCGGAGGTCTGCGACTGGGGTTCCCGCGACCTGGGCGCCGGCTTCGTCCTCATCAACCCCGTGCACGCCACCGAGCCCGTCGCCCCGGTGGAGCCCTCCCCGTACCTCCCGGTCAGCCGCCGCTACGCCAGCCCCCTCTACATCCGCATCGAGGACGTCCCCGAGTACGCCCGCCTGGACCCCGCCCAGCGCGAGGGCGTGCAGCGCCTGGCCCGGCCGCTGCGCGAACGCGGCCGCACCGCCGACCTGCTCGACCGGGACGCCGTCTGGGAGGCCAAGCGCGCGGCCCTGGAGATCCTCTTCCAGGTGCCCCGCGCCCCTGGCCGCGAGGCCGCGCTGCGCGCCTATCTGGAACGCGAGGGCCGCCCCCTGGTGGAGTTCGCCACCTGGTCGGCGCTGGCCGAGGAGCACGGGCCCGACCACCGCACCTGGCCCGCACGCCTGCGCGACATCGGCGACGACGCCGTCGGCAGGGCGGCCCTGGACCGCTGGCCCCTGGTGGAGTTCCACCGCTGGCTCCAGTGGATCCTCGACGAGCAGCTCGCCCGGGCCCAGGACACCGCCCGCGCCGGCGGCATGGGCACGGGCGTCGTGCACGACCTCGCCATCGGCGTGCAGGCGGGCGGCGCCGACGCCTGGATGTTCGGCGACGCCCTCGTCCGGGGACTGCACGTGGGCGCCCCGCCCGACGAGTTCAACAGCCTGGGCCAGGACTGGGGGCAGCCGCCCTGGCACCCGCGCCGCCTGGCCGAACGCGGCTACGCGCCGCTGCGCCAGATCCTCGGCCAGGCCATGCGCCACTCCGGCGGGGTGCGCATCGACCACATCATGGGGCTGTTCCGCCTGTGGTGCGTGCCCGAGGGGGCCTCCGCCGACCAGGGCACCTACGTCACCTTCGACCACGAGGGGACCGTGGGCGCCCTGCTGCTGGCCGCCCGCAGCGCCGACGCCGTCGTCATCGGCGAGGACCTGGGCACCGTCGAGCCCTGGGTGCGCGACCACCTGACCGACCGCGGGATCCTGGGCACCTCCGTGCTGTGGTTCGAGCAGGACGCCGACGGCGGCCCGCGCGCGCCCGGCGACTGGCGCCGCGACTGCCTGGCCACGGTCGCCACCCACGACCTGCCCCCGGTGGCGTCGTTCCTGTCCGCCGAGCACGTGGAGCTGCGCGACCGGCTGGGCCTGCTGGCCAGGCCGGTGGAGGAGGAGCGCGCCGACGCCGAGGCCCGGGTGGAGCGCTGGCGCGCCCTGCTCGTGGAACTGGGACTGCTGGAGGAGGACGCCGACCCGCTCGCCGACCCGGCCGCGGTGGTCACGGCCATGCACGCCTACCTCGTGCGGACGCCGGCCCGCATGGTCGGGGTGGCGCTCACCGACGTGGTGGGGGAGCGGCGCATGCAGAACCAGCCGGGGACCGACACCGAGTACCCGAACTGGCGGATCCCCCTCACCAACGGCGAGGGCGAGCCCGTCCTGGTGGACGAGCTGCTCGCCGACCCGCGCATGGTGGCGCGCATCCGCCGCACCCTGGGCCCCCTCGGCGACGGGACCGGCCGCACGCTGTAGGCCGCCGCGCACACGGGACGGGCCCGGAGAGGACTTCCTCCCCGGGCCCGTCCGTGCTCCTGGAGCCCGCGCCCGGGCCCCGGACACCTCAGCGGCTCTGGCCGGCGGCGATGTCCACGGCGCGGGCCCGCAGCGCCCGCTCCACGCCGGCGCGCCCCTCGACGAGCAGGCGGCGCAGCGCCGGGGCGGGGGAGTTCTCGGCGATGTAGGCGTCGGTGCGCTCCAGCGTCGCCTCCTCCACCAGGCCGCCCGGGTACACGACCTCGGCGAAGGTCTGCGCGAACTCGCCGGTCCACTTCTCCCACGCCGGGGCCAGCTGCGCGAAGTACTTCTCCACGTAGGGCCGGAGCAGGTCGGCCTGGCCCGGCTCGACGAAGCCCAGCAGCACCGACCGGAACTCGGCGTTGGCCAGGTCCTCGCCCACGATCCGGTCCCACGCCGCGGCCTTGGCCGCCGCCGTGGGGATCGCCGCCTGCGCGCCGGCGGCGTTGCGCTGACCGGTGGCCGTCGGGTCGTTCTTCAGCTCGGCGGCGATCTCCGACTCGCCGGCCTTGCCGGTGGCGACCAGGCGGCGCAGCAGGGTCCACCGCAGGTCGGTGTCCACCACCAGGCCGTCCACGGTGATCGCGCCGTCCAGCAGCCCCTGGAGCAGGGACAGGTCGGCGTCGCCCACCGCGCTGGAGGCCAGCGCGGTCACGTAGGCCAGCTGCAGGTCGCCGCCGGGCTCGGCGGTCGTCAGCAGCTCGCGCAGCCGCTCCGACAGCCGCTCGAAGCCGAACGGGCGCCAGGCCGGGTCGGCGTAGTTGTGCAGCGCCGAGACCGCCTGGCGCAGCAGGGTCTGGGCGACCATGACGTCGTCCACGCCGTCGATCCCGGACACGACCAGGTCCACGTAGTCGCGGGCGGGCATCTCCCCGTCGCGGGTCATGTCCCAGGCCGCGCCGAAGGCCAGCGCCCGCGGCAGCGACTCGCGGATCTCGCCGATCCCCGCGACGACGGTCGCCAGCGAGCGCTCGTCCAGGCGGATCTTGGTGAAGGTCAGGTCGTCGTCGTTGATGAGCACCAGGTCGGGGCGGGCGCTGCCGACCAGGCCGGGCACCTCGGTGCGGGCGCCGCTGACGTCCAGCTCCACGCGCTCGCGGCGCACGATGCCCTCGCCGGTGCGGTCGTACAGGCCGATCGCCAGGCGGTGGGAGCGCAGCGTCGGGTGGTCGGGAGCGGCCTCCTGGAGCACCGCGAACGACGTGAAGTTCCCGTCCGCGTCCACCTCGAAGTCCGGCCGCACCGTGTTGACCCCGGTCGTCTCCAGCCACTCGCGCGACCAGCCCGACAGGTCCCGGCCCGAGGCCGCCTCCAGGTGCTTGAGCAGGTCCTTCAGCTCGGTGTTGCCGAAGGCGAACTCCTGGAAGTAGGCGCGCACGCCCGCGAAGAACGCGTCCACGCCCACGTACGCCGCGAGCTGCTTGAGCACCGAGGCGCCCTTGGCGTAGGTGATGCCGTCGAAGTTCACCTCGACCGCCTGGATGTCGACCATGTCGGCGGCGATCGGGTGGGTCGAGGGCAGCTGGTCCTGGCGCAGCGCCCAGGACTTCTCCACGTTGGCGAACGTGGTCCAGGCGTCCGTCCACTTGGTGGCGTTGGCCTGGCAGTACACGCTGGCGTACGTGGCGAAGGACTCGTTCAGCCACAGGTCGTCCCACCAGCGCATGGTGACCAGGTCGCCGAACCACATGTGCGCCATCTCGTGCAGGATCGTCTCGGCGCGCCGCTCGTAGCGGGCGTCGGTCACCCGCGAGCGGAAGACGTAGTCCTCCAGGAACGTGACGGCGCCCGCGTTCTCCATGGCGCCCGCGTTGAACTCCGGCACGAACAGCTGGTCGTACTTGCCGAAGGCGTAGCGCACGCCGAACAGGTCGTGGAAGAAGTCGAAGCCCTGCCGGGTGACCTCGAACAGGGCGTCGGAGTCCAGGTGCTCGGCCAGCGACGCACGGCAGAACAGGCCCAGGTCGATGCCGTCGTGCTCGGAGCGCACCTCGTGGTACGGACCGGCGACCAGCGCAGTGATGTAGGTGGACATCCGCTCGGTGGCGGGGAAGTGCCAGCGCACCCGCTCCCCGCCCGCCTCCTCGCGGGTCACGTCGGGGGCGCTGTTGGACACCACGGTCCACGACGGCGGCGCGAACACGGTCAGCTCGAACGTCGCCTTCAGGTCGGGCTGGTCGAAGCACGCGAACATGCGGTGCGCGTCGGCGGTCTCGAACTGGGTGTACAGGTAGACGGAGTCGTCCACCGGGTCCACGAACCGGTGCAGGCCCTCGCCGGTGCGCATGTAGGCGGCCTCGGCCACCACTCTCAGCTCGTTGTCGGCGGCCACCTCCGGCAGCGTCAGGCGCTCGCCGTCGAACAGCCGGTCCGGATCCAGCTCCGCCCCGTTCAGGGTCGCCGACAGCACGCGGGGCGCGGCCAGCTCCACGAACGTCCGCGCCCCCGGCTCCGAGGAGGAGAAGCGGACCACGGTGGTGGATCGGAAGGTCTCGTCACCGGTGGTGAGGTCGAGTGCCACCTCGTAGGAGTCGACGCCCAGAATGCGCGCCCGCTCCCGAGCCTCGTCCCGGGTCAGGTTCCCTGCCACGCCACGCTCCCTCCACGGCCGCCGTCGTCGCCGGCCGGATCACTGCACCGGGGGGCGACGGCTCGGGCCGGGGGAGTCCTCTGGACGGAGCGTCGTCGGGGCCGGTGGATCGGTTGTCGATTCGGCTCCGATCCTGCCACGCGCCAGGGTGGAATGCGCAACCGAAAACGAAGGTTGTAGCGCTACGGCGCCC
Organism: Nocardiopsis flavescens; assembly: GCF_900141985.1. GTDB lineage: Bacteria > Actinomycetota > Actinomycetes > Streptosporangiales > Streptosporangiaceae > Nocardiopsis > Nocardiopsis flavescens. The sequence goes on from NZ_FQZK01000005.1 coordinate 347,555, forward strand.
CCTGCCGCGCGCCGCCACGACTCTCGACCGAGGAGCACTCCATGACGCAGACCACCGCGGAAGCGGGCGAGACGGACATCGCTTACGCGGACATGTGGTTCGACCCCGCCTGCCCCTGGGCGTGGATCACCTCCCGCTGGCTGCTGGAGGTCGAGAAGGTCCGCCCGGTGCGGGTGCGCTGGCACGTGATGAGCCTGGGCGTGCTCAACGAGGGCCGCGACCTCCCCCAGGACTACCGGGAACTGCTCGACGCGTCCTGGGCCGCCGTGCGCGTGTGCGTCGCCGCCGAGCAGCGCCTGGGCTCCGAGGTCCTGGGCCCCCTCTACACCGCCCTGGGGACGCGCTTCCACAACGGCGCCGAGCCCCGCACCGAGGAGACGATCCGCGCCGCCCTGGCCGAGGCGGGCCTGCCCGGGGACCTGGCGGAGGCCGGCGGCTCCACCGAGTACGACGAGGCGCTGCGCGCCTCCCACGCCGAGGCCATGAAGCTGGTCGGCGAGGACGTGGGCACCCCCGTCATCCAGATCGAGGGCGTCGCGTTCTTCGGCCCGGTCATCACCCCCGTCCCGCGGGGCGAGGAGGCCGGAAGGCTCTGGGACGGCGTCCGCCTGGTCGCCGGGACCGACGGCTTCTTCGAGCTCAAGCGCACCCGCACCCGCGGCCCCGTCTTCGACTAGGCCGCCCCGCGCCGCGCCCTCCCCGGGCGCGGCGCGGACCGGGAGGCGCCCGGGTGCACACTGGAGGGGGCCGCGGGGGCGGCCGACCACGATGAAAGGACCGGCCGTGCACGGACCCGACGACGACCGCAGGGTCGAGTTCCTCGACGACCTCGACGTCCTGCCCGACACCACCTCCGACGAGGGTGCGCTGGGCTGGGGCGACGACGTCTCCGAGGACTCCACCTCCCGCCTGATCGCCGAGCGCCCCCCGCACTGGGACTAGGGACCGCCCCCCCCGCGCGCCCTCCCGGGCCCGCGGGGGACCGCCATCGGCGGGACCACCGGTCGCGGTCCCGGCACTGGCCGACCGAATCCGGTTCTGCGACAGTGGGGGCATGCGATCCCTCTACATCGACGGCGCCTGGCGCGAGTCCGCCTCCGACGAGGCCCTGGACGTGATCGACCCGGCGACCGAGCAGGTCATCGACGGTGTTCCGGCCGGGGACCCCGAGGACGTCGACGCCGCGGTGGCGGCCGCCGCGGCCGCCTTCCCGGCCTGGTCGGCGCTGGCCCCCGGCCGCAGGGTCACCCACCTGGCCCGGGCACTGGAGCTCTTCAACGAGCGCATCGACCCCATCGCCGCCGTGCTGACCCGGGACATGGGCGCGCCGGTCAAGTTCTCCCGCTCCGTGCAGGCGGGCCTGCCCGCCCTCATGTTCCGGACCTACATCGACCTGGTCGAGGAGAGCGGCGAGCGGTACTTCGAGGGCGAGAGGCTGGGCAACTCCCTCATCGTCCGCGAGCCCGTCGGCGTGGTCGGCGCCATCACGCCCTGGAACTACCCGCTGCACCAGATCGTGCTCAAGGTGGTCCCGGCGCTGCTGGCGGGCAATACCGTCGTCCTCAAGCCCAGCGAGGTCGCCCCGCTCAGCGCCTACGCCCTGGCCGAGGTGTTCCACGACGCGGGCCTGCCCGCGGGCGTGTTCAACCTGGTCTCGGGCACCGGCCCGGTCGTCGGCGAGGCCGTCGCCGCCCATCCGCGCGTCGACATGGTCTCCTTCACCGGTTCCACCCGGGCGGGGGTCAGGGTCTCCCAGGTGGCCGCCGAGACCGTCAAGCGGGTCGCCCTGGAGCTCGGCGGAAAGTCGCCCAACGTGATCCTGCCCGGCGCCGACCTCACCGCGGCCGTCAAGCGCGGCGTCGCCGACGTCATGCGCAACACCGGGCAGAGCTGCAACGCCCTCACCCGCATGCTGGTCCACCGCGACGTGTACGAGGAGGCGGTCGCCCTCGCCGCGCAGGCCGCCGCCAAGTACGTGCCCGGCGACCCGAAGGACGAGTCGACCCGGCTGGGCCCGCTGGTCTCCGCCGCCCAGCTGGACAAGGTCCGTGCCTACATCGAACTCGGGGTCCGGGAGGGCGCCCGCCTGGTCGCCGGCGGCCCCGAACCGGTCGAGGGCCCCGGCTACCACGTGCGGCCCACGGTCTTCGCCGACGTCCGCAACGACATGCGCATCGCCCAGGAGGAGATCTTCGGCCCGGTCCTGGCCCTCATCCCCTACGACACCGAGGACGAGGCCGTCGCCCTCGCCAACGACACCGTCTACGGGCTCAGCGCCGCGGTGTGGTCGGCCGACGCCGAGGGCGGCCTGGCGGTGGCCCGCCGCCTGCGGGCCGGCCAGGTAGAGCTCAACGGCGGCGCGCTCAACCCGCGCGCGCCCTTCGGCGGTTACAAGCGCTCCGGCAACGGGCGTGAGTGGGGGCTCCCCGGCCTGGAGGAGTTCTGCGAGGTCAAGGCCGTACAGATGTGATTCAAGGATGTGTCACGTCTCACGGCGCGGAACGGCTCATACCAGGAATCGGCCCCGGTGAGAATCGCGTTGTGGGGTGTGGAAAAATTCCGACTGGTCATCCCCTGGTCGAACCCAATCGAGGTGTGAGTTGAGCAACAAGCCCGCGGTCTCCAAGGCCGGACCTCTCGGCAAGGACATCAAGATGATCGTGATCAGCAACATCGTCGCGATCGCCTCCATGGCCCTCTTCGCCGTCCTCGGTCTGAGCGTCGCGGCCGCCGCCGGCGCCGCCTGACCCTCGGTCCACCAGCAGCCGGAACCCCGCCCGTCCCCTCGACGGGCGGGGTTCCGTGCTCCCCGGCCGCGCCGACCTGCAAGACTGTCCGCGTGCGTGTTTACCTTGGATCAGATCATGCGGGCTACGAACTCAAAGAGCACCTCGTCTCCTGGCTGAAGGAGCGGGGCCACGAGGTCGTGGACGCCGGCCCCCTCGCCTACGACGCGGTCGACGACTACCCGCCCTTCGTCCTGCGGGCCGCCGAGGGCGTCGCCTCCGAGCCCGGTGCGCTGGGCGTCGTGATCGGCGGCTCCGGCAACGGCGAGCAGATCGCCGCCAACAAGGTCGCCGGCGTCCGCGCCGCCCTGGCCTGGAGCGAGGAGACCGCCCGGCTCGCGCGCCAGCACAACGACGCCAACGTGCTCGGCATCGGCGCCCGGATGCACACCCCGGAGGAGGCGACCCGCTTCGTCGAGGTCTTCCTCTCCACCCCCTACAGCGACGAGGAGCGGCACACCCGCCGCATCGCCATGCTGAGCGCCTACGAGGCGACCGGGGAGCTGCCGCCGCTGCCCTGACATCCCTTCCACGGGCCCGTCCGGGCCCGTGACCCCTCCCCGCCGGGCCCCCGGCGCCCCGCGCCCGGGGCGCCGGCGCACGTGCGCGCGGCGGCAGGGGCGGGTTTGGGCTGAGCCCAAACCCTCGATTATGGGGGAGAACACCGATCGATGCACGTGCAACTCGGACACCCCCCGCGCTACAGTTCGTCCTCAGCGGCCCGGTTCCGTCCCGGCCGCCGCCCGGCGGTGCCCACGGCCCGCCGCCACGACCCCGGGCGGGCCCCCATCACCGCCCTCCACCCGTCGCGCGTCCCGAGCCGGGGACGGCGTCGGGGTCCGGCCGTACCTCCACGGTCACGGCCCGGGTCACCGAGCCGACCGACACCGAACCCCCGCGGACGGGCGCGCCCGCAAGAGGATCCATGAAGCCCACACCGAACGCCAAGGCCACCCGACTGCTGCGCACCACCGCGCAGCGGATCGTCGCGGTCCTCCGGCGCAAGGTGCTCTTCCGCTACCGGCTCGTCCTCATCACCCTGGTCGCCCTGGCCGTCGGCGTCGGCGTCGGCGCCGTCTGGGGCCCCTCCGGCTGGTTCCCGCCCAGCTCCACCATCCTCACCGTCCTGGCCGGCGGCCTGCTGCTCAAGCGCAAGAGCCTGGCGTTCCTGCTGGCCGTGGTCGCCGCCGTCCTGGTCTTCGTCGCCTACATGCTCGACTTCGGACAGGTCGGCCCCGGGCTGCTGGTCACCATCGGCGTCACCGCCGTGCTGTCCTACCTGCTGTCGGGCGTGCGCGAGCGCCTGGGAGTGCAGGGCCTCAGCGGCGAGATGATGCTCCTGGACCTGCGCGACCGCCTCCGCCAGCAGGGCCGCCTGCCCGAGGCGCCCGCGGGCTGGGGCCGCACCGCGGTCCTGCGCCAGGCCGGGGGCTCCTCCTTCGGCGGCGACTTCGTCGTCTCCGACCGAGACGGCGACCGCCTGGACATCGCCGTGGTCGACGTCTCCGGCAAGGGCGTCGACGCCGGGACCCGCGCCCTGCTGCTCTCGGGCGCCTTCAGCGGCCTCATCGGCGCGGTGCCCACCAAGGACTTCCTCTCCCACTGCAACGACTACCTCATGCGCACCGGCGGCGGTGAGGGGTTCGTCACCGCCGTGCACCTGAGCGTGGACCTGTCCACCGGCGACTACAGCATCGCCTCCGCGGGCCACCCGCCCGCGGTGCACTACGACGCGGGCGCCGGCTCCTGGGCCGCCACCGAGGCCAAGGGCGTGGTCCTGGGGGTCATCCCGGAGATGACCTACACCTCGGTCCGCGGCCGCCTGCGGCCCGGCGACGCCATCATGCTGTACACCGACGGCCTCATCGAAACCCCGGGCGAAGACCTCGACGCCGGCATCGACCGACTGCTCGGCGCAGCCGAGACCCTGGTCACCAGGGGTTTCTCCACCGGGGCGGAGAAGATGGTCGACCTCCTCAGCGCGGACAAGAACGACGACTGCGCCCTGGTCGTCCTCTGGCGCGACTGAGCCGCACGCGACACCCCCGGTACGGGGCGGCGGACCCGCGCGCGGCCCGCGGACGGGTAGGGTTCGGGGTGCTCCCCGTCCCGCGTACGGCGACCGCCCCCGTACACGTCCCCGGACACCCGTGCGCGCCCTCCCGCCCCCGGCGCCGACTCCGCGCGGTCCACCACACCAGTGACGACGGGACCCGGAGCCGTCATCCGCAACCGGTGTCGCCCGCTGGCCGTGCCCTGCGGGCGGAGGAGAACGCGAGGGGGTGCTTCGCATGTCAGAAGGCGAGCGCGCTGAAGAACTCACGGAACTGGTCGAGAACAACGACCTGACGGGTATCCGGCTCTGGTTGGCCGAACACAGGCCCTACGAGATCGCCGACGAACTCTCCCGCATGGCGGGCAGCCAGGCGATCATCCCCTTCCGCCTGCTGGACAAGGACCGCGAGCTGGAGGTCTTCGAGGAACTCGACCCCGGCCAGCAGCAGGCCATCCTCCTGGGCCTGCGCGACACGGCCTTCCACGAGATCCTCGAAGAGATGGACCCCGACGACCGGGCCCGCCTCATCGGGGAGGCCCCGGCCAAGATCGCCACCCGCGCCCTGGCCGGGCTCAGCCCCGCCGAGCGCCGGATGACGGCGGCCCTGCTGGGCTACCCGGAGGACTCCGTCGGCCGGTACATGACGCCCGAAACGGTCGTCCTGCACCGCGACCTCACGGTGGGCCGCGCCCTGGAGATCGTCCGCGCCAAGGGGGCCGACGCCGAGACCATCTACACCCTGCCGGTGGTCACCGACGGCCGCCGCCTGGTCGGCACCGTCACCCTGGGCGACCTGGTCGTCAACGACGCCCGACTGCTCAAGGACGTGGTGGACGTGCTCGCCCCGCGGGTGCGCGCCACCCACCAGGCCGAGGACGCCGCCCGCCTGATGCAGGAGGCCAACCTGGTCTCCCTGCCGGTGGTGGACTCCGAGGACCGCTTCGTGGGCCTGCTGACCTTCGACGACGCCCTGGAGCTCATCGAGGCCGCGGACTCCGAGGACATGGCCCGCCAGTCCGGTGCCAGCCCCGTCGGCGACCACTACGTGAGCGTCGGCGTGCTGCGCCTGGTCGGCGCCCGCTCGGTGTGGCTGATGCTCCTCATCGTCGCCGCCACTCTCACCGTCAACGTCATGCAGGTGTACGAGACCACCCTGGAGGAGGTCACGGCGCTCGCGGTGTTCGTGCCGATGCTCATCGGCACCGGCGGCAACGTCGGCGCCCAGTCCGCCACCGCGATCGTGCGCGCCCTGGCCGTCGGCGAGGTGCGCGTGCGCGACCTCCCCCGGGTCATCTGGAAGGAGGCGCGGGTCGGGCTGCTGCTCGGCCTGATGCTGGCCGGACTGGCGCTGGCCATCGGCGCCCTGCTGGTGGGGTTCCAGGTGGCCGTGGTGGTGGCCGTCTCGGTCATCGCCATCTGCACCTGGGCGGCGATCATCGGTTCGTCGATGCCGCTGCTGGCCCGCAAGGTGGGCGTGGACCCGGCGGTGGTCTCCTCCCCGATGGTGGCGACCCTGGTCGACGCGACGGGGCTCATCATCTACTTCTCGGTCGCCCGCCTCATCCTGCACATATGACCCGTCGGCATAACCCGGGCCACACCGGGTATCGCCTTGGGTGCAGGACGGATCTGAGGGGGGATTCCATGTCCGGTGCCGGAGACGCGTTCAACAAGTTGAAGAAGGCCGTCGACGACCACGCCGACAAGGCGGACGGGCTGATCGGAAAGGCCGCGGACGCCGCGAAGAAGGCGACCGGCGGCACCCACGACGACAAGATCGACAAGGGGGCCGGAGCCGCCACCGACTACCTGCGCAAACGAGCACAGCAGAACAAGGAGCGGTAGGCCCGCGGTTCGAGGGGGCGGGACCGGGCGTCCACAATATGGAGATGCCCGATCTCGCCCCCTCCCGTTCCCAGGTCCTGCTCGCCCGGATCCGCGTCCCCCTCATGTGGGCCGCGGGCGCGGCCCTGCTCGCCGGGTACGCCGGCCTGTCCTGGTGGGCGGGATGGTCCCTGTTCGCCGTCGCGCTCGCGGTGTACCTGCGGCTGGGCACCGTCCGCTGCGCCCCGCGGGTGCTGCGCCCCCCGGTGCGGGGGAGGTGGATGGCGCTGACCAGCCCGGTGGACGCGGTCCCCAGCCAGGGGAGCCACGCCTACGGGCAGACCCACGCGCTGGGCCTGGTCGCCGAGGACGGGACCCGGCCCGACATCGGGTGGCGGCCGCTGAGCCGTCCGCCGGAGGACTTCCCCGCGTTCGGGGCGCCGGTGTACGCGCCCGCCGACGGGACCGTCGTGGCCGTCCGCGACCGGAGCCGCGACCACCGCAGCCGCAACTCCTGGCCGTGGCTGCTGGGCTCGGTCCTGGAGAACACCCTGCGCGAGCTGCGCGGCCCGTCCGGGCTGCTGGGCAACCACGTCGTCATCGACATCGGCGGCGCGTACGTGCTGCTGGGCCACCTCCGGCGCGGGTCGGCCACGGTCCGCCCGGGGGACCGGGTGGAGGCCGGGCGGCCGGTGGCCCGGTGCGGCAACTCGGGGGCGTGCACCGAACCGCAGCTGCGGATGCAGCTCATGGACCGGCCCGGACCGCTGACCGCCGCGGGCCTGCCCTTCCTGTGGGAGGCCGGGTGGGACGGGGGCTCGGCCGACGGGCTTCCCGAGACCTGGCGGCCGTTCGACGTCCCCACTGGTCAGGGTGCTTCCGGGACGGGTTACCCTGAGGCCGACCAGGTAAGGGGAACCTAACGTTGGAGCGAGGGGGCACGGTGGGCGAGATCGACGGGCGGCCCTGCCGGCTCACGGTCTGCCGCGGCTGCTGCTGCGGTACCCGCAAGAAGGTCCCGGGCGTCGACCACAGGGCCCAGCTCGCCCGCCTCTCCGCCATCGACGACCACGCCGGGCGCACCGTGCCGGTCCGCACCAGCAAGTGCCTGGGCATCTGCTTCCAGGCCGACGTCGTGGTCGTGCAGCCCTCCCAGGCGGGCCACGCCGCCGGGGGCCGGCCCGTGTGGCTGGGAAAGATGACCGAGGACGCGCTGCTCGACGCCCTCGACGACTGGATCTTCGACGGCGGCCCGGGGCTGGCCCCGGTACCCGCGGTACTGGCCGGCCACGTCACCTCCAAGGATGCCAAGAAGCCCAAGAAGCGCAAGCGGCGCGAGAAGTCGAAGAAGGCCGAGAAGGCCAAAAAGGCCGAGAAGGCCGAGAAGAAGCGCCGCAAGGAGAAGGGGGGCGGGGACGGGAAGGCCTCCCGCCCCACGGCCCGGGACGACGGGAAGAAGCGCCGCAAGAAGAAGGACAGGGGCGGGAAGAAGGGCGGGGACCGCGAGAAGAAGTAGCGCGGCACCCGCCCCCGGGCCCCGGCGGCCCCCGGACCTCAGTGGTCCTGCGGCGCGAACTGCGTCCGGTACAGGGCCGTGTACAGCCCGCCCCGGCCCAGCAGCTCCTCGTGCGTGCCCCGCTCCAGGATCCGCCCGTCCTCCAGCACCAGGATCTGGTCGGCCTCGCGCACCGTCGCGAGCCGGTGCGCGATCACCAACGACGTGCGCCCGGCCAGGACCTCGGCCAGGGCCTCCTGCACCGCCGCCTCGGACTCCGAGTCCAGGTGCGCGGTGGCCTCGTCCAGCACCACCACCGAGGGCGAGCGCAGCAGCAGCCGGGCGATCGCCAGGCGCTGCTTCTCGCCGCCCGACAGCCGGTAGCCGCGGTCGCCCACCATGGTCTCCAACCCGTCGGGCAGCTGTTCCAGCAGCGGGCCCAGCCGCGCCATCCGCAGCGCCGCCGCCATCTCCTCCTCGGTGGCGCCGGGCTTGGCGTAGCGCAGGTTCGCGCCCACCGTGTCGTGGAACAGCTGGGCGTCCTGGGTGACCACGCCCACCGCCTCGCGCAGCGACTCCGCGGTCGCCTCGCGCAGGTCCAGCCCGCCGATGCGCACCGCGCCCTCGGTCGGGTCGTACAGCCGCGACACCAGGTGCGTCAGCGTCGTCTTGCCCGCGCCGGAGGGGCCCACCAGGGCCACCATCGTCCCGGGCTCCGCCCGCAGGGACACCCCGCTCAGCACCTGGGTGTCGTCGGTGCCGGAACGCCCCCGCGGGCTCAGCTCCAGCGACGCCACCGACGTCTCCTCGGCGCCGGGGTAGCGGAACGACACGTTGTCGAACTCCACCCCCACCGGACCCGACGGGACGGGGCGGGCGTCCGGGGACTCCTTGATCGCCGGCTCCAGGTCCAGGATCTCGAAGACCCGGTCGAAGGAGACCAGCGCGGTCATGATCTCCACGTGCACGTTGGACAGGCTCGTCACCGGTCCGTACAGGCGCACCATCAGGGTGGTCAGCGCCACCAGGGTGCCGACCTCGAAGGCGCCGCCCGCGGCCAGCACGCCCCCGACGCCGTAGACCATCGCGGTGGCCAGCGCGGTCACCGTGCCCAGCATGGTGAAGAGCAGGCCGCCGTACACCGCCTGGCGCACGCCCAGGTCGCGCACCCGCCCGGCCCGGCGGGCGAACCCGGCCGACTCGTCCTCGGGGCGCCCGTACAGCTTGACCAGCATGGCCCCGCCGACGTTGAACCGCTCCGTCATCAGGGAGCTCATGTCGGCGTTGGTGTCCATCGCGTCGCGCGAGATGTGCGCCAGGCGTCGGCCGATCAGCTTGGCGGGGACGAGGAAGAGCGGGACCAGCGCCAGCGCCAGCAGGGTGACCTGCCAGGACAGCGCCAGCATGGTGATGATCACGGCGGTGGCGCTGATCAGGTTGGACACCACCGACTGCAGGACCGAGGTGATCGCGCGCTGGGCGCCGACCACGTCGGTGTTCAGCCGGCTGATGAGCGAGCCGGTCTGGGTGCGGGTGAAGAACGCCAGCGGCATCTTCTGCACGTGGGTGTGGACCTGTGTGCGCAGTGCGTAGATGACGCCCTCGCCGATGCGGGAGGAAAGCCACCGGCCGGTGAGCGCGAGCACGCCCTCCAGCAGGGCCAGGACCCCGGCCGCGACGGCCAGGCCGACCACCAGCGAGGTGTCCCCGGGGATGATGCCCCGGTCGATGACGGCCTTGAGCAACAGCGGGTTGGCCACCACGATGGCGGCGCTCACCGACGTCACGAGAAGGAACAGGAGAATCGCCCGCCAGTGTGGGCGGGCGTAGGAGATGATGCGGCGGGTGATGCCCGCGGGCAGGTCCTGCCCGCTGGCGCTCCCGTCGTTGACCAGGGCCCTGTAAGAGGGCCGACCGGACATCATGGTCATACGGGCCTCGATTCGCGTTACGCGTGGATCAACAACCGCCCGCGCGTCCCGCTTCCCGCAAGCCCCTGCCGGGTGTGCTCAGAGGGCGTGGGCCAGGCGGCCCAGCGCGGCGGTGGTGGAGCGCCCGGGGGTGAAGGGCAGCTCCCAGGCCAGGGCGTCCAGCGCCTCGGCGCCCTGGACCTTGGCCCGGGTGTAGCGGTCCCCGGCGGTGAAGGCCAGGGCGGCCGGGGCCAGGGGGCGCAGCACCTCGGCGTAGGCGGACCAGTCGGCGACCGCGGGCGGTCCGTCGATGACGAAGGCGCCGGTCACCGAGCGCAGGGCGGCGATGGTCTCGGCGCGCTCCTCGGCGGGGTTGACCGGGCGGCCGGGGCCCTTCCACGCGCGGACGCGCTCGTCGCACTCGATGCCCACGACCAGGGGCAGGCCCCGGTCGGCGATCGCCTGGAGGAAGCGGATGTGGCCGACGTGCAGGACGTCGAAGACCCCGGTGACGACGGCGGGCCGCTCCAGCCCGTCCGGCCGTTCGAACCAGCGCGCGCTCAGCGCCGTACCCGTGTCCGCGTCCGTCATCCAGTCACCCGATTCTCACAGGGGTGCCCGTGCCCGGCCTTCGTCGGCGACCCCGCCCGCATGGTCAACGTACCCGCTCGTGCGGGGTATTCCGCGGTCGGGGCCGAACGCCGTTCGGCCCCGACCGGGGGGCCGTCGCCCCGGGGCTTGCGGCGGCGCGCAAAAGGCGGGGGCCGGTGCTCGCGCACCGGCCCCCGCCCCGTGGAGAGCGGGCGACGAGAATCGAACTCGCATGACCAGCTTGGAAGGCTGGGGTTCTACCATTGAACTACGCCCGCGTGGCGTCGGAGCCTTCGAGTTTCCTCTAGACTCGTTGAGCCGACGGAGACAAGAGTACAGTCTCCGCAGCGTTGGTCGCACACTCCTTTCGCGTGAACGTGCGGGCGGCGTGTTCGGCCGTGTCGAGAACCGCGAGCCGGACACGGCGACCGGGGGACGGCGCACGGGGTGTGGCGCAGCTTGGTTAGCGCGCATGCTTTGGGAGCATGAGGCCGCGGGTTCGAATCCCGCCACCCCGACGAAACCAACCGCGACGGCGGCTTCAGGCCGTGCGCGGTGGCCCCCTGTGCATCTGCCCTAGACTTGGTGCGATCAGCAGGAAACTGTAAGTCCCAGCCCGTCGCAGGGCACCCCGACGCCGGAGATCGTCAGATCGGGCGGGGGTGCGCGCGTGCATTCGCCGTTGTGTGGTGCGCCTGCGGGCCGACGCGGACACCAGCCGGCAAACCTAGGAGTACCGCCCCGTGAAGACCGTTGTCGAGGAGCTGAGCCCCACCCGGGTCAAGCTGACCATCGAGGTGCCCTTCGAGGAGCTCGATCACGCTTTCGACGTGACCTACAAGTCGCTCGCGAAGCAGGTTCGGATCAAGGGCTTCCGCCCGGGCAAGGCGCCGGCGCGACTGATCGACCGCTACGTCGGTCGCGGCGCTGTGATCAGCGAAGCGGTCAACCACGCCGTTCCCGAGCTCTACAACGAGGCCATCCAGAAGGAGGAGATCTTCGCGCTCGGCCAGCCCGACGTGGAGGTCACCAAGCTGGAGGACAACAGCGAGCTCGCCTTCACGGCCGAGGTCGACATCCGGCCCAAGTTCGAGGTCTCCGACTACAAGGGGATCGAGGTGACCGTCGACGGCTCCGAGGTCACCGAGGAGCAGATCGACGAGCAGCTCGGCCTCCTGCGCGAGCGCTTCTCGACCCTGGTCGGCGCCGAGCGCCCGGTCGAGGACGGCGACCACGTCTCCATCGACCTGTCCGCCGCCGTCGACGGCGAGAAGCTGGAGGACGTCGCGGTCAGCGGCTACTCCTACGAGGTCGGCACCAACACCATGCTGGAGGGCCTCGACGAGACCCTGCGCGGCATGGAGGCCGAGGGTGAGGCCACCTTCACCACCACTCTGGTGGGCGGCGAGCACGAGGGCCGGGAGGCGGAGGTCTCCGTCACCGTCCACAGCGTCAAGGTGAAGGAGCTGCCCGAGCTGGACGACGAGTTCGCCCAGCTGGCCAGCGAGTTCGACACCATCGGCGAGCTGCGCGAGGACGTGCGCAAGCGCATGGCCGAGGTGCGCCGCATCCAGCAGCTGTCCTCCGCCCGTGACAAGGCCCTGGAGAAGCTGATCGAGTCGATCGAGCTGCCGCTGCCCGACGCGGTCGTCGACGAGGAGATCCAGCGCCGCCGCGAGAGCCTGGAGCAGCAGCTCGCCCAGAGCGGCCTCACCAAGGAGGCCTACCTGGAGTCGCAGGAGAAGACCGAGGAGGAGTTCGAGGAGGAGCTCACCACCGGTGCCCGCTCCGCGGTCAAGGCCGGGTTCATCCTCGACCAGCTGGCCATCCAGGAGGACCTGAGCGCCGACCAGGGCGAGCTCAGCCAGTACGTGTTCGAGCAGGCCCAGCGCATGGGCGTCAGCCCGGACCAGCTGGCCCAGCACCTGGTGCAGTCCAACCAGATCCGCGTGGCCTTCACCGAGGTCGTCCGCGGCAAGGCCATGGACCTGGTGCTCGCCTCCGCGAAGGTCACCGACGAGGACGGCAACGTCATCGAGCAGGAGACCGACGAGGAGAAGGCGGCCAAGGCCGCCGCCGAGGCCGCCGTCGAGACCCTGGAGGTCCTGGAGGAGACGGAGTCCGCCGAGGAGGCCGTCGAGGTCCCCGCCGACGAGGCGAAGGACGAGGACACCAAGGCCGACACCAAGGCCGACGAGGCCAAGGACGAGGCCAAGTAGGCTCCCCGCCCCGAGCGTTCGCGGGCCCCGCACGACCCCTCGCGGTCGGGCGGGGCCCGTCGCCTTTCCCGGTGGTGCCCGCCCGCGTCCGGGGCGTCCCCGGCGGCACCGCAAGCCCTGTTATTCCCGCTCCCGGACACCTTCTTGTTCGCCTTCGGGAGAACAGGGCCCGCCGGGCTTGCGTCACCCTGCGCTCAAAGCGAACAGGCGCCGTATCCGTGCGACCCCGGTGTCGGTCGGCGTTAGTGTCGCTGTATCGCAACCGTTTCGATTCCGGAGCAGGTGACGAGAGTGCCGCCGATCTTTGATGAGTCCTCGCGATTCGACGCTCGTACGTCCGAGTCGCAGTTTTCCCCTTTTCTTGAGCAGACGCCTCAGCGCCTGTTGCGCCAGCGAATCGTTTTCCTCGGCCAGCAGGTCGACGACGAGATCGCCAACCGTCTGGTGGGCGAGCTCCTGCTGCTGTCCGCAGAGGACCGCCAGCGGGACATCACGATGTACATCAACTCGCCCGGCGGTTCAGTGACCGCGGGCATGGCGATCTACGACGTGATGCAGTACATCCCCAACGACGTCCGCACCGTGGGCATCGGCATGGCCGCCTCGATGGGCCAGATGCTCCTGTGCGCCGGGGCCCCCGGCAAGCGCTACGCGCTTCCGCACACCCGGGTGATGATGCACCAGCCGTCCGGCGGCATCGGGGGCACCGCCTCCGACATCCGCATCCTCGCGGACCAGCTGCTCTACGTGAAGAAGATGTTCATCGAGAAGATCTCCGAGCACACCGGGCAGACGGTCGAGCAGATCGAGAAGGACGCCGACCGCGACCGCTGGTTCACCGCGCAGGAGGCCAAGGACTACGGCTTCATCGACGAGGTCCTGGAGGGCACGCTCGACGTGACCAGTGAGCGCAGCCAGTAAGTGGTCTCCGACCGGAACCGCCGGGACCCCGAACGGACCCGGGGCCGGCACAGTGACCCAGCCCGACCCGGCGGTCCCGGGAAGGGTGCAGTGCGTGGAAGCGTGGAAGGCGTGAAATGACCGAGTTCAACCCCTTTATCGGCGGCACGGCCCCGATGTCTCCCCAGGGCCGCTACGTTCTGCCGTCCTACGTGGAGCGGACGTCCTACGGCGTCAAGGAGATGAATCCGTACAACAAGCTCTTCGAGGAGCGGATCATCTTCGTCGGTGTGCAGATCGACGACACGTCCGCCAACGACCTGATGGCGCAGCTCATCACGCTGGAGCAGCTGGACTCCGAGCGCGACATCCAGATGTACATCAACTCGCCCGGCGGATCGTTCACCTCGCTCATGGCGATCTACGACACCATGCAGTTCGTCCGCCCGGACATCCAGACGGTGTGCATCGGCCAGGCCGCCTCCGCCGCCGCGATCCTGCTCGCCGGCGGGACCGCGGGCAAGCGCGGCGCGCTGCCCAACGCCCGCATCCTGATCCACCAGCCCGCCACCGAGGGCATGCACGGTCAGGCCAGCGACATCGAGATCCAGGCCAACGAGATCACCCGGATCCGCACCCAGCTGGAGACCACCCTGGCGCGGCACACGGGCCGCACGCCCGAGCAGGTGTCCAAGGACATCGAGCGCGACAAGATCCTCACGGCCGAGGAGGCCAAGGAGTACGGCATCATCGACTTCGTGCTCCCGTACCGCAAGGCCTCGCTGAACAAGTAGACCCTGCGGGCACAGGTCGAGAGAAAGCGTCGACCGGACCGGCCGCCAACCCGCCCGGAAGGGCCCGGTGGTGAAGCCGGTCCGGTTTTTCGCTTAGTCTGGCGAAAGAGCGACACACGGATCGCCCGTCCGTGCGCGGCCGGGTGCGGGGTATCGGTACCCCGCACCGCGAGAGCACGCGGCATCGGCGGCCTTAGTTTCGAGGAGTGGCTGGGTGGCACGCATCGGCGACGGCGGGGACCTGCTGAAGTGCTCGTTCTGCGGCAAGAGCCAGAAGCAGGTGAAGAAGCTCATCGCCGGCCCCGGCGTGTACATCTGCGATGAGTGCATCGACCTCTGCAACGAGATCATCGAGGAGGAGCTCGCCGACTCCACCGAGCTCTCCTGGGATGCGTTGCCCAAGCCGCGGGAGATCTTCGAGTTCCTGGATTCGTATGTGATCGGTCAGGACCAGGCGAAGAAGGCGTTGTCGGTGGCGGTCTACAACCACTACAAGCGGGTGCGCTCGGAGGGGGAGCGCCCGGGTGGTGAGGATGTGGAGATCGCGAAGTCGAACATCCTGCTGTTGGGTCCGACGGGGTCGGGCAAGACGTTGTTGGCGCAGACGCTGGCGCGGATTCTGAACGTGCCTTTCGCGATCGCGGACGCGACGGCGCTGACGGAGGCGGGGTATGTCGGTGAGGATGTGGAGAACATCCTGTTGAAGTTGATCCAGGCGGCCGATTACGACGTGAAGAAGGCCGAGACGGGGATCATCTACATCGACGAGGTGGACAAGGTCGCTCGTAAGAGTGAGAATCCCTCGATCACGCGTGATGTGTCGGGTGAGGGGGTGCAGCAGGCGTTGTTGAAGATCTTGGAGGGGACGACGGCGAGTGTGCCTCCCCAGGGTGGGCGCAAGCATCCGCACCAGGAGTTCATTCAGATCGATACGACGAATGTGTTGTTCATCTGTGGTGGGGCTTTCGCGGGGTTGGACAAGATCATCGAGTCGCGTACGGGGCGGCAGGGGATGGGGTTCAACGCGGTGTTGCGGTCGAAGGAGGAGTTGGCGGGGGGCGGTTTCGGTGAGGTGATGCCGGAGGACCTGTTGAAGTTCGGGATGATTCCGGAGTTCATCGGTCGGTTGCCGGTGATCACGAGTGTGCATGATCTGGATCGTGAGGCGTTGATCCGGATTCTGACGGAGCCGCGCAATGCGTTGGTGAAGCAGTATCAGCGGTTGTTCGAGTTGGACGGTGTGGGGTTGGAGTTCACGCCGGATGCTCTGGAGGCGATCGCTGAGCAGGGGATCATTCGGGGGACGGGTGCCCGGGGGTTGCGGGCGATCATCGAGGAGGTGTTGTTGTCGGTGATGTACGAGGTTCCCTCGCGTGAGGATGTGGGTCGGGTGATCATTTCGCGGGAGACGGTGATCGACAACGTCAATCCCACGATCGTGCCGCGGACCCAGGTCGAGC
>NZ_FQZK01000011.1 GCF_900141985.1 Nocardiopsis flavescens
GCGCCGGGGCCAGGTCCACGCTCCGCTGGCCGCCCGCCCCAAGCGGCTGAGCTCTTGGAGAACTCCGGTCGAGCTCTCACCCCCACGACCTGAGCAGGGAGCGACACCCTCCGGCCGGGGTCGGGGCTCCAGGCGGGTTAACACCCCCCGGGGCGCCGTGAAAGACAGCCTCCGGGGTAGAGAGACCAACGGGACCAGTCCGCCGCACGAGGAGGATCCGCACCCGTGTTCACCATGCGACCCGCCACCGCCCACGACACCCCCGCCGTGGCGTCGATGATCACCGCGCGCTGCGCGTGGATGGAACAACGCGGCCTGGAGTCCTGGCGCGAAGAGGTCGACGACCTCGCCGGACAGGCCGCGCGCGGCTTCATGTGGGTCCTCGCGGCCGGCGACCGCATCGTCGGCTGCACCACCGTCCTCACCCAGGCGCTCCCCCGGCAGTGGACGCGCGAGGAGGCCGGCGAACCGAGCCTGTACCTCTTCACCACCGCGACCGACCCCGCCTTCAGACACCACCGCCCGGGAACCCTCATGGCCCTCTGGGCGGTGGACCGCGCCGCCCGGCAGGGCCGCCGGTGGGTACGCCAGGGCTGCTTCTTCCCCGAACTCGCGGAGTACTACGAATCCCAGGGGTTCTCGCTGGTCAAGGAACAGGAAGGCGGCGCGGGCCGCCGCCTCTACCTCCTCGCCCGCCGCGCGGAGCGCCTCGACCTCGCGCACCTGGGCCTGGGACCGACGGCGGCCCCTCCCCTCCAGCGGAGCCGCCCCCCGGAGCCCCGTCGTGCGCCCACGGCTCCAGGACCCTCGAAACCGGTATAGTATGGCCGGTATAGTTATTGATCGCAGGAGAGAGGCGCCCCATGGTTGAGATCCTGACCCGCACCGAGGTCTCCCGGGCCAGGGACACGGGCGCCCTGGTCGCCCGCATCCTCCACACGCTGAAGGACCGCGCCGCGGTCGGCACGAACCTCCTGGACATCGACCGGTGGGCGCAGGCCATGATCGTCGAGGCCGGGGCGGACTCCTGCTACGTGGACTACGCGCCGTCCTTCGGGCGCGGGCCGTTCGGCCACTACATCTGCACCGCGGTCAACGACGCGGTGCTCCACGGGCTGCCGCACGACTACGCGCTGGCCGACGGCGACCTGCTGACGCTCGACCTCGCGGTGTCCCTGCGCGGCGTGGCCGCCGACGCCGCCATCAGCTTCGTCGTGGGCGGATCGAAACCCGCCGAGAGCGTCGCGATGATCGAGACCACCGAACGCGCGCTGGAGGCGGGGATCGCCGCCGCCGGGCCCGGGGCCCGCATCGGGGACATCTCCCACGCCATCGGCGCGGTGCTGCGCAAGGCGGGGTACCCGATCAACACCGAGTTCGGGGGCCACGGGATCGGGTCGACGATGCACCAGGACCCGCACGTCCCCAACACCGGGCGGCGCGGCACCGGGTACAAGCTGCGCCCCGGGCTGCTCCTCGCGCTGGAGCCGTGGGTCATGCAGGACACGGACGAGCTGGTGACCGACGCGGACGGCTGGACCCTGCGCAGCGCCACGGGGTGCCGCACGGCGCACAGCGAGCACACGATCGCCATCACCGAGGACGGGGCCGAGATCCTCACCCTCGCGCGGTAGGCGGACCCGGCCGACGGGCAGTCGGCGGCCGGGCGGTGGGTCCTGACGGACCCGTGCCGTGCGCCCGGCGCCGCCATCGGGTCCGTACCGGTCTCACACGGGGGCCGGGCGGACCAGCACGTCGTAGGTGTCGGTCGTGCGCTCCAGCTCCACGCCCAGCCCCCGGGCCCACGCGTCGAGCCCGGCCTGGGCGTCCCGGCCGTCGCGGTCGTCCTCCACCACCAGCTCCAGTTCCAGGAACACCCCGGCCGCCTCGACCTCGTCGACGCACACGCCGATCGGCCCGGCGGACCCGGTGCGGCGGGTCTTGACGATGCGCACGGCCGGGACGTAGCCCAGGGCGGTGAGAACGCCGTGCATCGCCTCCCGGTCGGCGACGGCCGTCTCCTGCTCCGCGCACTCCATCGCGTTGGCCGCGGGGGTCTTGGCCGTGACGATGTGCGTCCCGTCCTGGGTGCGCAGGCGGGCGAAGGTGAAGCCCGCCTTCCCCTGGGACGGGTCCCAGCCGCGGGGCGCGTACGCCTGGTCGTCCTGGCGGGCGGGTGCGCCGAGCACGACGCCGGCCGCCCCGAGGGCGGCCACCAGCCCCCCGAGGTCGCCCACGCGGTACTTGGTCTCGATCTCCCGCCGCACGCCGGGCCCCCCGCGTCTCGCCGCCACCGTCCCGGCGAGCGTACCGGGGCGCCGCCGCGGCGTCCGGTGGTTCGCGGGATCGGGACCGGCCGGAGGGGTTCACCGCCGGGGCCCCACCGGCGTCGCCCGGCCCGGAACGGGGGCGGCGCGACGCCGGTGGGTCGGCCCTGCCCGGTATCCCGTGCGCCGCGCGTCGGCGGGTTCTGCGAAGCTGTGCCGCACAGGCCGGACCGGCACAAGGAGGCCCCGGGTGAAGGCCGCACGCCACCCCTCACAAGCGCTCCCCGCACGCGCACCCGCCCCACCCCCCTCGAAAGCGCACCGCCCCATGCGCGCGGCCGGGCTGCGCAAGGGGCGGCGCCTGGGCGTCCCGCGCGCCATGATCGAGCGCGCCGCCGAGCGGCGGGCCGCGGGCGACTGGCTCGGCGCCTGCGCGGCCGCGGACGTGGCGGTCGGCCTGGACCTGCGGGCGCTGCGGCGCACGCACGGCGCGGAGTTCACCGGCCGGCTGCTGGACGACCTCGCGCACCTGGTCCCCGACCTGCTGCGCTGGCACTTCCCGCGCCTCTGGCACGGCGACGGCCGCCTGCTCCCCGGGCAGCGGCTGCTGCTGTCCCGGCCGGGTGGCCCCGAGGGCCCGTGGCTGACGGCGCGGCAGGCCGACCCGCACGTGTACGGGCACCGCCGGCTGGTCCTGTCGGTGGCGGAGCACTCCTGGGCGGACCTGCTGCTGGAGCGCAGTGAGTCGGCCATGCGGGTGAACCACTGGGAGAACGTCCCGCACCTGTGGGACACCTCCCGGTACCTGTGGGACTCCCGGCACCTCGGCGAGTCCCGGGAGCGGTGGGGCGGCGGACCCGGCCGCGCACCCTTCCTCGACCCCGACGGCACCCCCCGCGAACTCCCCGCCGTGGACCCCGGCCCCGACGCCGACCCCGCCAGCCGCACCGAGTGGATCGACGGCCTGCACCGGGCCGGGCTGGTGGCCGATGCGTTCCACGCGGCCGGGATCGGGCTGGACACCGCCCCGGTGGAGCGGGAGTGGGGCGCTCCGGTGGACCCGGTCGAGGCGCTCTCCTACACGCCGCTGGCGGTGTCGCGGCTGGCGCGGGAGGTGGAACTGCTGGCGGCGGCCGGGCACGGGGGCACCTTCTGGTTCCCCTACGACGCGGACGGCCGCTTCGTGGTCGAGCGCGCCCCCGGCGGCTCCGTGTCCCTGCGCCTGGAGGCGTGGACCTACTGGGAGAAGGACGGGAACGGCACGCCGGTCCTGCCCGAGGTGTGCCGCCTCCCCTCGATCGACGTGGACGTGGTCCGCGACGGCCTGTCCCCCGACGAGCTGCACCCCCTGGTGCGCGCGGCGCTCGCGCCCGGTCGCGGGCCCGCGGACGGACCGGTGGGGCCGCCCCCGGCCGCGGTGCCCGCGCCGGTCCGGGTGCGCTGCGGCGGGCAATGGCACACCGTCTCCCACGCCGAGGGCCGCCTGACCGTCCCGCACACCGCTCAGGAGCAGGAGCGGGAGGCGGCGCTGCGCGCCCTGGGCGGAGCGGGTGCGGGCTGCCACGCGGCCCGGGAGGCCTGGACCACCGGCCGGGGGCGCACGCCCCGGGCGCTGTCCCGGCTGCGCGACGACCTGTTCGACCGGGCCGAGCACGGCGACACGGACGGCGTGCTCGCCTACCTGGACGCGGGCGGCGATCCCCGGGTCCGCGACCGGGGCGGCCGGAACCTGCTGCACCACCTGCACCTGCTGGACCACGCGGCACTGCTGCCGCGCCTGCTGGCGGGCGGGGCGGACCTGGAGGCGCGGGACGGCGAGGAGCAGACCCCACTGTTCCGGGTCACCCGGCTGGACGGCCCGGCGGACCTGGCCCGCGCGCTGTTGGAGGCGGGCGCGGCCACGGAGGGCATCGGCGGCGAGAGCCGCCACGGGGAGTCCTTCGAGGATGCGGTGGAGGCGCGCCTGACCGGGGACCCGGACGGCGTGTGGTCCGGCCTCGTCGGCGGGTTCTCCGCGTGACCGGGGACACCCGTCATCGGGGGCGCGCGGCACCGGGCGGACCGGCGGGAGCCGCGACCGGGCGGTACGGGCGGCCCGCGGACCGGAAGGCAGCACACGCGACCGGACGGCAGGCATGACCGGGACGGACGCCCGGCCGGGCGGACCGGTGGGTACGCGTCTCCCGGAGGCACACGCGACCGGGCGGACCGGGTGACCCCGGAAAAGGGGAGGCGCCGTACCGGCGTCCTCCGGGACGATGCCCCCGACCCCCTCCACCGAGCACCGGCAAGGAGCCCGATGACCACCGCGCCGCACACCGCCGGCCCGCACGTCCCCGGCACGGACCCCGAAGCGCTCGCGCGGCTGCGCCGCGTCCGCCGCTACGCGGTGCCCCGGGCGGTGATCGGGCGCGCCACCGAGCGCCGTCTCGCCGGGGACTGGCACGGCGCCTGCGCCGCCGCCGGGGTGGACGTGGGGATCGACCTGTACGCGGTGCGCCGCACGCTGGGCGCGGAGACCGCCGACGCGGTCCGCGCGGACCTGCTGCACCTGGTCCCCGACCTGCTGCGCTGGCACTTCCCCCGGATATGGCACGAGCCCGCCGCCCTGGCCCCCGCGGCCGTCGTCGTGCTCTCCCGGCCCCTGGGCGACCGGGGCCCGTGGCTGTTCGCCCGGGTCCGGGGCAAAGGACCGCACGAGTCCCAGCGCATCCTCCTCGAACTGGGCCCGGGGCCGGGGCCGGAGGGGTCACCGCACGAGTCGCTGCCGTGGACGACCTCGCGGTACCTGTGGGACTCCCGGCACGTCCACGAGACCCGGGAGCGGTGGGGCGGGAGCGCCGACCGCGCACCCTTCCTCGACCCCGACGGCACCCCCCGCGCCCGACACCTGCTCCCCACCGCGAACCCCGGGCCCGACGCCGACCCCGCCACCCGGACCGAGTGGATCGACGGCCTGTACCTGGGCGGCCGGGTGGCCGAGGCGTTCGCCGCCTCCGGTTTCGCGTTCGACCCGGAGGACTTCGCCGAAGGCGACCTGTCGGCCGCCCCGAACCCGCGGCTGTCCCCGGGGCGGCTGGCCGCGGAACTCGTCCGGCTGCACGCCGCGGGCCGCTCCGGGCGCATGCACATCCGGTCGAAATGGAACAGGGGCCTGCTCATGAGGGGGGACGCGGGCCGCCCCCGCATCAAGACGACCACCGGCTTCCCCTTTCCGCCGACCGGAGCGCCACCGGCCCCGGAGGCGCTGTGGACGAGGTCGGCGGACATCGACGCGGTGCTGGCCGGGGTGTCGCCCGACCACCTGCACCCGGTCGTCCGCGACGCCCTGGCCCCCGCCCGGCCGCCCGCCGACGGACCCGTCGGACCGCCGCCGTGGGGTCCGGAAGGCCCGGTCCGGGTGCGCTGCCGCGGGGAGTGGCATACCGTCACGCTCACCGGCGGCCGGCTCGCGGTGCCGCACGACGACCGGGAGGTCGCCCGGGAGGCGGCGCTGCGCACCCTGGGCGGTGTCGGCCAGGGCTGCTTCACCGCGCACGAGGCCTGGACCACGGGGCGCGGGCGCCTGCCCAAGGCGCTGCGGCGGCTGCGCGCGGACCTGTTCGAGCGGGCCCGCAACGGCGACACCGACGCGGTCCTGGCCTACCTGGACGCGGGCGGCGACCCGCGCCTGCGCAACGGCGAGGGGGAGACCCTGCTGCACCGGCTCCTCCACCTGGACCACGGGGTGCTGCTCCCCCGGCTGCTCGACGCGGGTGCGGAGGTCGACGCCCGGGACCACGCCGGGTACACCCCGCTGGGCCGGGCGGCCGCCTCCGGCGGTGACGCCTCCGTACTGCGGGCGCTGGTCGCCGCCGGGGCCCGCCCCGGGGGCGTCGCCCCCGGGGCGGGGCCGCGCGACCCCGCGCCGCGCGGTCTCGCGGACCTCCTCCGGTGGCGGGCGGAGCTGGACGGCAGGACCGGCCGGCCGCGGCCCCTGGACCTGGAGGACGTGGAGGACCTGCTGTGACGGGGTCCCGCGGGGTCCCCTCCCGCCGGCGCCTGGCACACGAGGAGGTCCCGGAGTGGAGGTTCCCGCTGTACTCCGTGCCGCGGGCGATGATCGGGCACGCCACCGGGCGCCGCCTGGCCGGGGACTGGCGCGGTGCCTGCGCCGCCGCCGGCGTCGAGGTCCGCCTCGACCCGGACCGGGCCCGCGCCGACCACGGCGGGGAGTTCGCCGACGCCCTCCTGGACGACCTGCACCACCTGGTCCCCGACCTGGTCCGCTGGCACTTCCCCCGCTCCCACTTCTCCCCGGACCGGGGGGCGCTGCGCTCCCTGTCGGTGGTGACCCTGTCCCGTCCGGGGGCGGGGCCGCGGCTGGCCGTGCTCGGCCCCGACTGGCCGCAGGAGGAGCCGCCGTACCTGGTCTTGGACCTCATCGGCGAGGAGCGCACCGTCCCCGTCCCCGGGGCCTCCTTCGGGGGGCACCACCCCTGGGAGGACCGGCGGCACCTGTGGGACTCCCGGCGCGTCCACGAGACCCGCGGGCGCTGGGGCGGGAGCGCCGGCCGCGCGCCGCTCCTGGAGCCCGACGGCACCCCGCGCGCGGCGGAGGACCTCCCCGCCGCCGACCCCGGCCCCGGCGCCGACCCCGCCACCCGCACCGAGTGGCTCCACGTCCTGGGGCGGAAGCCGGAGGGCCGCGCGGCGGCCATCGCGGCCGGCGGCCCCTGGCGGGTGCCGCGCGACCTCGCCGCCGTCCTGGCGGGCATGTCCCCGGACCACCTGCACCCGCTCGTCCGCGCGGCGCTCGCCCCCGCCCGGCCGGTGGACGGGCCCGTGGGGCCGCCGCCCTGGGAGCCCCCTCCCCCGGTACGGGTCGACTGCGGCGGGCGGGAGCACGGGGTGGCCCTGCGCGGCGGCCGGATGTCCGGTCCGCACACCGAGCAGGAGCACCTGCGCGAGCGCTCCCTGCGCGCGCTCGGCGGCGGGGAGGGCGGGTGCTTCGCGGTGTCCGAGGCCTGGCGCCTGCGCCGGGGGCTGCCCCCGGAGCTGGAGGCCCACCGGGCGGAGCTGTTCGAGCGCGTCCGGCACGGCGACACGGAGACGGTGCTGCGCTACCTGGCGGCGGGCGGGGACCCGCACGTCCGCGGCGAGGAGGGCGAGACCCTGATGCACCGCCTCCTCCTCGTGGACCACGCGGTGGTGCTGCCCCCGCTCCTGGCCGCCGGAGCGGACGTGGACGCGGTGGCGCCCGGCGGGGCCACCCCGCTGTACCTCGCCGTCCTGTACCGGGGCGACATCGCGCTGGTCCGGGCGCTGCTCGCCGCCGGTGCGCGCCACGAGCGGATCGGCGACAGGCGCAACGGGTTCGGTCCGCTGGCGGACTTCGTCCGCGAGCGCCTGGCCGCGGCGTGGCACCCGGAACGGAGCACGTTCCGCGACGCCGGGCCGTGGACGGACCTGCTGCGCGACCTGGAGGAGCCCTCCGGAGGCGCACCGTGATCCCGGCGTTCCGCGCTCCAGCCGGCCCGCGCTGACGCGGACCGCCCCGCGCCGCGGTCGGGCGGGCCGCCGAGGTCCCCGGCCGGGGACCGGCGCGGCGCCGGTGCCGGCGCTCCCGGACCCGGCCCGGGCCCGTTCCGTCACCCCCCTTTGGGAGGATTCACGCACGAGCGCGGGAGTGACCGCGGTGCGAACTCCGAGCCCCCGACGACCATCGGAAGAAGACGTGACCATCACCGACACACCGGCGCCGCTCGCGGCCGCCGACGCCCTCACCCGGCAGCTCCTGGACCGGCGCAGCGAGCCCGCCGAGAGCCCCCAGCTGGAGGCGCTGGCCCTCGCGGTCACCGCCAACCTGCCCGTCCTGCTGTGGGGCGAGCCCGGCATCGGCAAGTCCGCCGGGCTGGAGCGCCTCGCCCTGGAGCTGGGGCTGCCGCTGGAGACCGTGATCGCCAGCGTCCACGAGCCCTCCGACTTCTCCGGCCTGCCGGTGGTCGGCGACGACCCGGCCCGCGACGGGGTGCCCATGGCGCCCCCGGCGTGGGCGGTGCGGCTGGCCGCCCGGGGCACCGGGCTGCTGTTCTTCGACGAGCTGTCCTCCGCCCCGCCCGCCGTGCAGGCCGCCCTGCTGCGGGTGGTCCTGGAGCGCCGGGTCGGCAGCCTGGAGCTGCCCCCGGCGGTGCGGATCGTGGCGGCGGCCAACCCGCCCTCCAGCGCCGCCGACGGCTGGCACCTGGCCCCGCCGCTGGCCAACCGGTTCGTGCACCTGCGCTGGACGCACGACCCCCGCACCGTCGCCCGCGGCATGACCGGGGTGTGGCCGGCGGCGACGATGCCGCTGGTCGCGCCGGACCGGGTGTCCACGGCGATCGCCCGGGCCCGCGGCGTGGTGTCCGGCTTCCTCACCGCGCGGCCCGGACTGGCGCACAGCCTCCCCGAGGACGCGGAGGGGCGGGGCGGCGCCTGGCCCTCGCCGCGGACCTGGGAGATGGTGCTGCGGCTGCTGGCCACGGCCGGAGCCGCGGGGGCCTCCGCCGAGGCGAGCGCCGCCGCGGTGGTCGGCGCCATCGGCGACGGCGCCGGGCTGGAGCTGCTCTCCTACATGGAGGAACTGGACCTGCCCGACCCGAACCGGGTGCTCGCCGACCCGGGGGCGTTCGCGCTGCCCGAGCGGGGCGACCGCCAGCTGGCGTTCCTGACGGCGGTGGTCTCGGCGGTGCGCAGCGAGCCGAGCCGGCGCCGCTGGGAGGCGGGGTGGCAGGTGCTGGCCAAGGCCGTGGAGGCGGGGGTGCCCGACGTGGCCGCCCGCGCCGCCACCGACCTGGCGACGATGCGCGACCCGGGCTGGCCGGTGCCCGCGGACATCGACGCGTTCGTGGACCTGCTGCGGCTGTCCGGCGCGCTCCCGGGGAGCTGACGCCGTGGAGACCGCGGAGACCGTGGAGGAATCCCCCCGGCTGGACCGGACCAAACTGCTGGCGGCCCGCTACCGGGCCGCCAAGGACCGCCCCTACCTGGCGTCGGCGCTGTACTCGCTGACGGTGGTGGAGAGCCGCCGGGTGCCCACGATGGGGGTGGACCGCCGGTGGCGGTGCTACGTGTCGCCCGGGTTCGTGGCGGCGACGACCGTCCCGGAGCTGGCGGGCGTGTGGATCCACGAGGTGTCCCACCTGCTGCGCGACCACCACGGGCGCAGCGACCGGCTGCCCGCCGCCGACCAGCGCGACCACCTGCGGGTGAACATCGCGCAGGACTGCGAGATCAACGACGACATCCTCTCCGACGGGCTGGAGCTGCCCGGGGGGACGATGAGCCCCGGGCGGTTCGGGATGCCCGACGGGCTGATGTTCGAGGCGTACCTGCGGCTGCTGCCCGAGGAGGTCGGGTCCGCCGACTGCGGGTCGGGGGCGCACGGCGTGGAACGCCCGTGGGAGGAGGGCGGCCACGGCGGCGGGGTCGGCGACGTGGAGGCCGACGCGCTGCGCCGGGCCACGGCGGAGGCGATGCGCTCCCACCGGCGCGCCCGGGGGAGCCTGCCCGGGGGCTGGCAGCGGTGGGCGGAGGAGATCCTCCAGCCCACCGTGGACTGGCGCCGGGTGCTGGCGGGGGCGGTGCGCGAGGCGCTGGCCTGGGCCGGGGGCGCGGTGGACTACACGTACTCGCGGCCCTCCCGGCGCAGCGGCGCGCTGCGCGGGGTGGTGCTGCCGAGCCTGCGCCGCCCGATGCCCCGGGTGGCGGTGGTGGTGGACACCTCCGGCTCCATGGGCGACGACGACCTGGCGGCGGCGCTGGCGGAGATCTCGGGCGTGCTCAAGGAGGTGGGCGTGGGCAGGGAGCGGGTGTCGGTGCTGGCCTGCGACGCCGACGTGCAGGCGGCCCGCCGGGTGACCTCCGCCGACCAGGTGGAGCTGCTGGGCGGCGGCGGGACCGACATGCGGGTGGGCATCGAGGCGGCGCTGCGCGCCCCGCAGCGCCCGCAGGTGGTCGTCGTGCTGACCGACGGGTACACGCCGTGGCCGGCGGAGCCGTCATCGGCCCGGGTGGTCGCGGCGCTGATCGGGGACGCCCCGCCCGAGCCCCCGCCGTGGATCGAGTCGGTGCGCGTCACACGGTGAGCGGGCGGCCCCGGTCCAGGGCCGCCCGGCCACCGGGTACCGGTCACCCGGTGACGAGGGTGACGGCGGCCACGGCGACGCCGGGCTCGTCGCAGACCAGGTAGAGGTCGCGGACCCCGTCCGCGGCCGGGGCATCGCCCGCGACCTCCGCGAAGGCGTAGGGCCCCGCGCCCCCGGGGAGGTCCAGCCGCGCCAGGGTCGGCCCGGTACCGGGGTCGTCGAGCACCGCCCGCAGGGTCGCGGGCCGGTCGGCGCGGGCGAGCACCCGGACGCCGGCGGCTCCGGTGAGGTCGGTGTCGCGGAACAGCAGGCGGGCGCCCGGGCCCGTGAAGCGCACCGCGTCGCCGCGCTCGGGTGAGAGCGGGCACAGCTCGGTGCCGCGCTCCTCCTCGTACCCGGCGGCCGACCAGGTGCCGCGGCGGACCGCGGGCGGCTCGCCCGGGACGCGCAGCGGCGCGGTCCCCCGGATGTCGGCGGCCGAGCGCCCCACCAGCACCTCCCTGGGGGCGTCCTCCACGGTGAAGCGCTCGCGGACGGTGTCCCAGCGGGCCAGGTCGGCGGTGTCGAACGCGACCTCCACGACGGCCTCCTCCCCCGGCTCCAGGCGCAGCCGGGCGAACCCGCGCAGCGCCCGCACCGGGACCCGCACCCGCGAGGCGAGCTGGCGGGTGTACACCTGCACGACCTCCTCCAGCGGCCGGTCCCCGGGGTTGGCCACCGGCACCCGCACGGTCACCCGGCCGCCGTCGACGGCCGCCTGCGGCTCCCCGTAGACGGGCTCGGCGTACCCCAGCCCGTGGCCGAACGGGAACAGGGGCTCGCCCTCGAAGTACAGGTAGGTGGCCCCGGACCCGATGACGTCGTAGTCGAGCAGGTCCGGCAGGTCGTCGGCGGAGCGGTACCAGGTCTGGGTGAGGCGCCCGGCGGGCTCGGCGTCGCCGAACAGCACGTCGGCCAGGGCGCGGCCGTACTCCTGGCCGCCGTGCGCGGACCACAGCACGGCCGGGACGGCGTCGGCCGCCCCCGTGAGCGCGAAGGGGCAGCCGCTGCTCACCGCCAGCACCGTGGCGGGGTTGGCCGAGCGCACCAGCCGGACCAGGTGCCGCTGGGCGTCGGGGAGTTCCAGGTCGGCCCGGTCCTCGGTCTCGCGCCCGTTGACCATGGGGTGGTCGCCGACGACCACCACGGCGGCGTCGGCGGTGGCGGCGGCGCGGGCGGCCTCCAGGGCGCCAGAGGACACCCGGTCGATCCAGAACGGGCAGGCCGCGCCGGGTTCCCCGACCAGGGCCAGCACCCCGTCGGCGCGGACCCCGACCCGCCGCCCGGTGTGGACCTGGACCAGGTGGAAGGGGCCCTCGGGGCCGCCCGCCGAGGTGGCCTCCTCCAGGCGCAGGGTCTGGCGCACCTCCCAGCCGCCCGGTCCGGGGGCGGTGCAGGCCAGCGCCCCGTCCGGGCCCTCGTCCAGGTGCAGCCCGGTGCGCTCGGAGCGCAGGGTGAACGCCCCGCCGCCCCAGTCCAGCAGGGCGAACGCGTCGCCGTCGCCGGCGGCCAGGCGCAGCGGGCCCTCCTGCGGCTCGACGACCGCCGTCACCAGGGAGGTGAGCCGGATGCGGTCGGCGCCGTCGTGGTGGACGACCTCGACGCGCTCGGCGACGCCCTCCCGGGCGGTGACGGTGTAGGGCGGGGTCCCGCTGTACCAGTCCGCCAGGACGGTGTCGGCGAGCGGCCCCACGACCGCGACCCGGCGCACGCCGCGCAGCGGCAGCACCCCGTCCTCGTTGCGGAGCAGGACCAGGGAGCGGGTCGCGGCCTCCCGGGCCAGGGCCCGGTGGGCGGGGGTGTCCAGGGAGCCCTCGGGGGCCGGCCCCGGGTCGAACTCGCCCAGGCGCAGCCGCACGGAGAGCACCCGGCGGACCGCCCGCTCCAGGTCCGCGTCGGTGAGCAGCCCGCGCCGCAGGGCCTCGCGCAGGTGGGCGAGGGTGTCTTCGGGGCGGTCGTCGTCCTGGGTGAAGGAGTCCAGGCCGGCCCGGACGGCGTGGGCGTAGGCGGTGGGCCCGTCGGGGTGGAAGCCCTGGAGGCCGAAGAGGTTGCCGGGGGCCATGGCGTCGCTGACGACGAGGAGTTCGTCGGGGGCGGCCGTGCGCAGCGCCTCCCCGATGAGCGGGCTCAGGTGGGCGGGCCGGCCGTTGACCAGGTTGTAGGAGGGCATGACCGCGACGGCCGCGCCGGAGCGCAGGGCGGGCAGGTAGGCGGGCAGCTCGTATTCGTGCAGCACCCGCGGCGGCAGCCCGCTGGAGGTGGTGCACCGGTCGGTCTCGTTGTTGTAGCCCAGGAAGTGCTTGAGGGTGGGCGCGGTGCGCAGCCGCGGACCGTCCCCGGCCAGTCCGCGGGCGTAGGCGGTGGACAGGAGCCCGGTGAGCCACGGGTCCTCCGACCAGCCCTCCTCGTTGCGGCCCCAGCGGGGGTCGCGCAGCGGGTTGACGACCGGCGCCCACACGTTGCGCCCGGCGCCGCGCCCGCGGGCGGCCAGGACCTCGTCGGCGACCGCCTCCCCGACCCGGCGCACCAGGTCCGGGTCCCAGGTCGCGGCCAGGCCCAGCGCCTGCGGGAAGACGGTGGCGGTGCCCAGCCAGGCGAGGCCGTGCAGGGCCTCGGTCCCGGTGCGGAACGCGGCCAGGCCCAGCCGCGGGACGGGCGCCTGGTACTGGTGCAGCAGCCCGAGCCGCTCCTCGGTGGTGAGGGCGGCGACCAGGGACTCCAGGCGCTCCCCGTCCGGCCGGGGCGGATCGGTGTCTGCGGGGTCGGTGACCGGGTTGCTCATGGGGCGTCCGTCTCTCCCGGGTGCCAATGTCCAGCGAAATCGAAACGCTTCGACTCCGTTCGCCGCAGGACCCTTGTGCGGCAGATCACAGTGGACTAACTTGCAGTTTCCAACGGCCGAATAATTCATAGCAAAATGGCCGCTCGTTTCCTACCCCCCGGGCCACGCGGGTCCGACCGCACGAAGGAACGACGCTATGCGCCTCCACCCCCCGATCCCCACCCGCCGCCGTTTCCTCGGGCTCGCCGGCGCCGGCGCGCTCGCCGCCCTCTCCCCTTCCGTCCTCACCTCCTGCTCCCCCGGCGAGGGGGCCGGCGGCGGGTCCGCCGCGGAGGCCGGATCGCTCGACTCCCTGATCCCCACCCACATCCCCTTCGAGGGCGTCGTCCCCGACGTCGAGGGGCTGCACGGCGCCCCCGACGGGTTCACGTCCTACCCCGCCGAGTTCATCCGCGCCGTCCCCGAGCCCCCCGGCCGCGGCGGGAGCTACACGGCGATGACGCCGCTGTGGGGGCCGCTGCCGCCCGGCCCGGGGAACAACTCCTTCTTCGACCACGTCAACGGGCGCCTGGGCACCACCGTCGAGTTCAACTTCCAGGACGGCAACACCGTCATCGACAAGATGAACGCGGTGATCGCCGGGCGCGACGTCGCCGACCTCACGATGATCCCGGACTGGGTCATCAACCTGATGCCCCAGTTCAACCGCGCTGTGGGCGAGCTGTTCGAGGACCTGACCCCCCACCTGGCGGGCGACGCGGCCGCCGCCTACCCGCTGCTGGCCAACCTGGAGAGCGACGCCTGGCGCTGGAACGTCTTCAACGACCGGCTCCAGGGCGTGCCCTGGCCGGCCGAGCCGTTCGGCAACTGGGTGCTGTACCGGCGCGACCTGCTGGAGGAGTACGGGCTGGAGGCCCCCACCACCCCGGACGAGCTGTTCGCGATCGGCGAGGAGGTCAACGACCCCGGCGGCGACCGGTGGGCGTTCGGCGACTTCACCCTGAGCATGCGGCAGGTCTTCGGAGCGCCCAAGCAGTGGCGCTACTCCGGCGGCGAGCTGACCCACATGTTCGAGACCGACGAGTGGCGGGCGAGCGTCGAGTTCATGCGCCGGATCTTCGACGCCGGCCTGGTCCACCCCGACATCGTCGCCCTGGGCGACAACTCCAAGGAGCTGCTCAACTCCGGCCGGATCGTGTTCAACCAGGACGGCATCGGCGCCTGGCACGAGGCCTACGGGCAGATGCTGGGCGACGCGCCGGACTTCCGCCTGGACCTCATGCCGGTGTTCGGCGCGAACGGCGCCGACCCCGTCATGCACCGGTCCGACCCCTCCGCACAGTCGGTGTTCGTCCGCAGGGGCCTGGAGCCCGAACAGATCGAGGAGCTGCTGGGCGTCCTGAACTTCTGCGCCGCCCCGTTCGGCACCCGCGAGTACATGGACTACCGCTACGGGGAGGAGGGCGTCCACCACGAGCTGGACGGCGACGGCGCGCCGCAGCTCACCGACCTGGGCGCCGGCGAGGTCAACGACGGCTACTACTTCATCAGCGGCCGGCCCCCGGCCGTCACGGAGAGCCAGTTCCCGGACTTCGTGGAGTGGAAGACCGCCTGGTACAACAACGCGGCGCGGTTCTCGGAGGAGGACCCCTTCGCGGGCATCCGCATCCAGCGCCCCGAGCGGTTCGCCGGGGCGGAGACTCCGCTCACCGACAGGGTGCAGGACATCATCCGCGGGCGCGAGGACCTGGGCGCGCTGGACGGGGCCGTCGCGGACTGGCGGCGCGACGGCGGCGACGAGGGCCGCGAGTTCTACCTCGGCGTGCTCCAGGAGCACGGCCGTGACTGAACGGGCCGCGGCCACGGCCCCCTCCCCCGACCGGGCTCTGGCCCCGCCCCCGCGGCGGCGGGACCGGTCGGGGCGGGGGCGCCGGTCGGGGCGGGGACCCTCCCTGCGGGCCCGGTGGCTGCGCGACCGCTCCCTGCTGCTGATGACGCTGCCCGCGATCGGCCTGCTGGCGGTGTTCCACTACGTCCCCACGTTCGGGAACATCATCGCGTTCCAGCAGTACAACCCGTGGGACGGCGTCGCCGGCAGCCCCTGGGTGGGCCTCTACCAGTTCGAGCGGCTGTTCACCGACCCCCGGTTCTGGAACGCGGTGGGCAACACGCTGGTCATCGCCGCGGTCCAGCTGGTGTTCTTCTTCCCGGTGCCGATCGCGCTGGCGATCCTGCTGGACAGCGTGCTGGCCCGCCGCGTCCGGCTGGTGCTCCAGAGCATCGTGTACATGCCGCACTTCTTCTCGTGGGTGCTGGTGGTGACCCTGTTCCAGCAGATCCTGGGCGGGGCCGGGCTCGTCTCGCAGGCCCTGCGGGGCGCGGGGTACGCGCCGCTGGACATCATGGCCAGCCCCGACGCGTTCCTGCTCGTCGTCACCTCACAGATGGTCTGGAAGGACGCCGGGTGGGGCACGATCATCTTCCTGGCGGCGCTGGCCGCCATCGACCAGAACCTCTACGAGTCGGCGGCCGTGGACGGCGCGAACCGGTGGCGGCGGATGTGGCACATCACCCTGCCGGGGCTGCGGCCGGTGATCGTGCTGCTGCTCATCCTCAAGCTCGGCGACATCCTCAACGTCGGCTTCGAGCAGTTCTACCTGCAACGGGACGCCTTCGGCTCGGGCGTCTCGGAGGTCATGGACACGTACGTCTACCACCAGACCCTGGTCACCGGGAACTTCAGCGCGGGCGCGGCGGCGGGCCTGCTCAAGGGCGCCGTGGGGCTCGTGCTGATCCTGGTCGCCAACAAGACGGCCCACCTGATGGGCGAACACGGGGTGTACCGACGCTCATGAGCACACTGTCCAGGAGCCGCCCGGTCTGGGCGGAGCGGCCGTCCCTGCCCGCGCGGGCCGCGAAGAACACCGTCCTGGCGGCCGTCGCGGCCGTCGTCCTGCTGCCGATCTACGTCGTGGTCCTGACCAGTCTTTCGCCCGCCTCCGCGGTGACCGCCGCGGGCGGGCTGGTGGTGGTGCCCGGCGGGATCTCCTTCCAGGCGTACGCCGACCTGTTCTCGGGGGGCGTGGTGACCCGGGCGGTGCTGGTGAGCCTGGGCGTCACCGCCGCGGGCACACTGGTGAGCCTGACCGCGACCGTGCTGGCGGCCTACGGGCTGTCCCGGCCGGGTTCGCTGCTGCACCGGCCGCTGCTGTTCGCCGTGCTGCTGACGTTCCTGTTCGCCCCCGGGATGATCCCGCTGTACCTGCTGGTCAGCGACCTGGGGATGATCGACTCCTACGCGGCGCTGATCCTGCCGACGGCGGTGAACGCGTTCAACCTGGTGGTGATGCGGGCGTTCTTCATGAACCTGCCCGGGGAGATCGCCGACAGCGCCCGGATCGACGGGGCCGGGGAGTGGACGATCCTCCTCCGCCTGGTGCTGCCGATGTCCAAGGGGGTCACCGCCGTGGTCGGGCTGTTCTACGCGGTGGGCTACTGGAACGCCTTCTTCAACGCGATCCTCTACCTCAACGACAACGCCAGGTGGCCGCTCCAGCTGATCCTGCGCCAGTACGTGCAGCAGGGCCAGCAGCTCAACTCCGGCTCGCTGATCGGGGACGCGGTGCAGGGCACCGCGTCGGCGCCCAACCTGGCGGTGCAGATGGCGATCGTGGTGGTGGCGCTGGTGCCGGTGACGCTGATCTACCCGCTGGTGCAGAAGCACTTCACCAAGGGGGTCATCATCGGCGCCGTCAAGGGCTGACGCCCCGGCCGGGCCCGTGGTCCCGGCCGCCCCCACCGGCGGCCGGGACCACGGGAGCGCGGGGAGGTCGGCGCGCGCCGACCTCCCCGGGCCCGGTCAGCCGCAGGCCTCCCCGTTCAGGGAGAGGGCCCGCGGGGTGCCGGGGTCGCCGTCGGCGGACCCGTTGAACCCGACCGTCACGGAGCCGCCGGGGGCGATCCGGGCGTTCCACCCGGAGTCGGAGACGACCACGGACGCGCCGTCCTGGCGGTGGGTGGCGTTCCACAGGCTGGTGATCTCCTCGCCCGCGGTGAAGTCCCAGGCCAGGTCCCAGCCGTCCACCTCCCGCGCGCCGCCGTTGGTGACGGTGACCCGGGCCTGGAAGCCGCCGGGCCAGGTGTTGTCCACCGTGTAGTCCCACGTGCAGTCGGCGGTGCCGGGGCCCTCGGTGGGCCCTTCGGTCGGCTCCTCCGTCGGCTCCCCGGTGGGCTCCTCCGTCGGCTCCGGTGTGGGCTCCCCGGTGCCGGGCCCGGACCCGGCGGGGTCGCCGTAGACGATGCCGCGGCCGTTGGTGCCGATGTAGACCCGCCCGTACACGTCGGGGTCGCCGGTCACGACGGCGCCGGTCCAGGCCCACTGGTGGCGGTCGTCGTTGATCCGCACCCAGCTCAGCCCCGCGTCGTCGGAGCGGAAGATGCCGCGCACCCCGTCGATCCGGGAGCTGGTGTACACCGCCGGGTAGCCGGCCCCGGGCGCGGGCGCCCCGAAGCCCACCGCGTCGCCCTCGTCGACGCCCGCGACCGCCGCGAAGGTCTCCCCGGCATCGGTGGTGCGCCACATCCCGTAGTGGTCGCCGGTCCCGCCCGCGACCCACACGTCGCCGGTGTGCCCGGGCGCCGCACCGAACCGGATGTTCCCCTCGGCGGGCAGCCCGTCGTGGCGGGCCTCGAACACCGCCCCGCCGTCGGTGCTGGTGTAGAAGGTGCCGCCGGAGACCGCGTAGAACACGTCCGGGTCCACCCGGTCCGCCTCCACCCGCGCCCCCGCCGGAAGGCCGGAGGACGGGCTCCAGGACGACCCCAGGGTGGTCGAGACGTGCACCCCGGTGCCGTCCGGGCTCCACACGATCCGCGAGCCGTCGGCGTTGACCGCGACGGTGCCGCCGCCGGTGACGCCGCCCGGGGTCTGGCCGGCCCACCAGGAGTCCCCGCCGTTCGTCGAGACGCCGAGGGAGCCGCCCTCCTCGCCGCCCCCGGTCCGCACGAGGGTGTCCGGTGCCAGCTCGGCGAAGTCGAGCGAGGAGCCGTGGTCCCACGCGGGCTGGTCGAACATCCGGTCCGGCACCGTGCCGAGGTCCTCGTGGGTGAACCCGCCCAGGTCCAGCAGGGCCGAGTGCAGCGGCGCCCCGTCGCCGGGCGGGCTGACGAGGTCGTTGACCGCGGTCTCCTCGATGCCGTGCGCCTTCACCTCGATGGTGAAGGGCGTGTCGGAGTCCCAGTTCGTCAGCTCGTCGGAGCCGTACACGGTGGCCCCGGTCCCGTACAGGAACCGGTCGGAGTCGAAGGGGTCGATGGCCATCGCCTGGGTCATCCAGCCCAGCTTGGGCTGGGTCTCGGGAGCGGTGCCCGCGCTCCCCCAGTCCAGCCAGGGCGCGGTGGAGATGTCCATCTCGTAGCGGGTGGTGCGCTCGGGGTAGGCGCCCCAGTCCCACGCCCGCGTCCAGGTCTGGCCGGCGTCGGTGCTGCGGAAGATCTGGGTGTCGGGCCACCAGGAGATCTGGGTGGCGACCATGAGGGTGTCGGGGTCCTGCCGGTCGACGGTCAGCCCGCCGTAGCCGAAGTAGGCGTCCTCGGTCCCCGCCGGGACCGGGCTGATGTCGGTCCACTCGCCGGTGCCGGTGTCCAGCCGCCACACCTGGCCCGCGTCGCCGTCGTAGGGGCCGGGGGTGCTGGTGGTGGCGACGTACAGGCGGTCGTTCCCGTGGTCCACGACGCCGTGCGCGGGCAGGTACCCGGTGGGCGCGCCGGGGACGGGCTCCCAGGTGTCCCCGCCGTCGGTGCTGCGGTAGAGGGGGTCGTCGAGGTCGGCGACGCCCGCGTAGATCTCCTGCGTGGGCGAGCCCGGGGAGCCGGTGCCGGGGTCGAAGGCCACCCACGTGACGCCGATGACGTCGTCGAGCAGGCCGTTGGGGTCCCCCGGGTCCTGGACGTAGTCGCCGGGGTTGGGGAAGGCGGTGACCTCCGACCAGGTGGCGCCGTGGTCGGTGCTGCGCCACAGGCCGTGGCCGCCCCGGGCGCCGAAGTACACGACGGAGTTGTCGTTGGGGTCCACCGCCAGGCGCTCGCCCAGTCCGCGGCCGGGCATGTTGCCGCCGAGCTTGAAGGGCAGCTCGGCGGCCTCCCAGGTCTCCCCGCGGTCGTCGGAGCGCAGGACCGCGCCGTTGTTCGGGTCCCAGTCGTTGGTGTAGGTGCCCACCGCGGCGTAGACGCGGTCGGGGTCGACGGGGTCGGTGGCGATGGACACGACTCCGGTCCACCCCCACCGGTCCCAGTCGACCCAGTCGAGCAGGGGGACCCAGCGGTCGGTGGCGGGGTCCAGACGGTAGGCGCCGCCGATGTCGGTGCGGGCGTAGGCGAGGCCGGGTTCGGTCTCGTTGAAGACGATGCCGGGCACGAAGCCGCCCCCGGCGATGCGGACGTTGTCCCACGCGTAGTCGGCCTGTGCGAGGGCCGGGGAGGGGGCGGCGGCGCCGACCGCGGCGAGCGGCAGCGCCAGCGCCGCGGCGCTGAGCAGCGCGGCGGGGGTTCGGTGCCGCGGTCTCGGGGTTCGGGGGGGCATGCGGGACTCCTGAAAACTGGGGGGTCGCGCCCTCCCGGGGATTCCGGTTCCCGGGAGGGCGCCAATTGCCGATCAGTGTGAATACCCTTCGGGTGCCCGGCAAGAGGGGTCAGGAGAAGTTTTTCGAAGCGCTTCGACTTCGGGCATGGAGAAAAGTCTGAAACCGCAGAGAAATGGCCTGGCGGGGATCGCAGTCCACCCGGCGCCGGGTCCCGTCGGGAAACGCGGCCACCAGGCTCCGGGGCTCCACCGACCGCAGCCGGGCGTGCGCCGCGCCGCGCTCCCACTCCAGGACGTCGACGAGGAGCCCGCCCCGGCCGCGCAGCCCCTCCACCCGGCCCGCGGTCCAGGCCGGCGGCAGGGCGGGCAGCAGGTCGGCGCGGCCCTCGGTGGAGCCCAGCAGCACGGCGGCGACGACCGCGGGCAGCCCGCCGCCGATGTCCACGTTGAACAGCGCGCCGCGGTTGTGGGTGGGGGTCAGGGTGGGCCGCCAGTACCGGGTGGCCAGCATGCCCAGTGCCGCGTGCGCCCGTTCCGCGAGGCCCAGCCGGGCCGCCGCCAGGCCGAGCTGGACCAGTCCGAACGCCATCTCGTCGGACTCCTCGCCCCGCCACCAGTCCAGGCGGGCGCGCACCGCGGCCGCGGCGGCGGCCCGCAGGCGGGGCGCGGCCAGCGCCGGGTCCGGCTCGTACCAGAGGGGGTACAGGTGGGAGGCGTGCCGGTGGGCGTGCCGGTCGGCCTGCTCCAGCGGGCCGGCCGGGCCCGCCCACTCGGAGAGCTCCCCGCCGGGCGACACCCGGTAGGAGGGCGTGCGGGCGGCGAGGGCCGCCCACCGCCGCCCGCCCGGCAGGCCCAGGACCCGGTGCGCCCGCATGAGGTTGCGGCACAGGTCGCGGACGGCGGCGACGTCCATCGTGGCGTTGACGCAGGCCTGGCCGTCGGCGTCGGCGGGGGTGTTCTCCGGGGAGTAGGAGGGGACGAACCCGTCCGCGGTGAGGAAGTCCTCGTGGAACAGGGCCGCCTCGGTGAGGAACGGCAGCGCCCGCTCGCGCAGGAAGTCCCGGTCGCGGGTGTGGGAGTAGTAGTCCCAGTACAGCCGGGCCGCCCAGGCGGCCCCGGCGGTCCAGCAGGTCAGGGACCACACCGGCCCGAAGTGCTGGTGGCGGCCGGTGGTGGAGGCGTGCGCGGGCACCAGGACGCCCCGGCAGCCGTACAGGCGGCGGGCGTTCTCCCGGAGGTCGCCGAGCACGCCCTCCAGCAGGTCGAACACCGGGGTCATCAGCTCGGGGGTGCCGGTGGCGTGCAGGGCGGCCACCGCCGAGAAGAGGTTGCCGTCGAAGGTGTACCCGGAGCGCCAGGGCGGGTCGTAGGTGCCGCTCCACACCCCCTGGAGGGTGGGCGGCAGGCCGCCGCAGCTCGACACGATCGTGTACCGCGCAGCGTCCACGAGCCGGGCCAGGTGCGCCGGGGAGGCGCCCTCTGCGGGCGGGCCGTCCAGGTCGATGCGGAAGCGGTCCATGAGCCCGCCGTGCAGCGGGCGGTGCCGGTCCAGGGCGCGGTCGAACCCGGAGGGCGCCGGGGCGGCGGCCCCGGGGGCGGGAGCACCGCCCGCCTCACCCCCGCACGTGGGCGCGGACGCGGAGACGGGCCCACCGGCGGCCCGGGGAACGGGCGCGCCGCCCGGCACAGGGCCGGACTCGGAGACGGACACACCCCCGGACGCGGGAACACCACGCGCCCCACTCCCGCACGTGGGCGCGGACGCGGAGACGGGCCCACCGGCGGCCCGGGGAACGGGCGCGCCGCCCGGCACAGGGCCGGACACGAGAGCGGGCGCACCCCCGGGCACGGGAGCACCACCCTCCCCGCCCCCGGGCGGGCCGTCCGGCGCGCGGACGGGACCCGTGCCGGGAACGTCCACGGTGACCCGGACGACCGCCTCCAGGCGCTCCACCCCGCGCAGCTCCAGGGCGTCCCCGACCACCCGGACCCCGCCCCCGGAGGCGGACAGCGCGCACTCCACCGTGTACCCCGTCGGCGCCGCGGGCGGCGCCCCGGCCGGCCGGTCCGGGAAGCGCGCGCGCAGGCGCAGCACCCCCGGGGCGGCGGTGGCCTCGGCCTCCACCCGCACCGGCGGCCGCTCCCCCGGCGGGGCCAGGCGCAGCGTCCCGTCCAGCCCCGCGGCCCGGGACAGCTCCACCGCCACCGCCCCGTCCGCCCGGGAGGCCACCGCGCGGTGCGCGGTCCCGTCCGGCAGCTCCTCCGAGACCACGCCGGTGCCGAAGTCGCAGGCGCGCAGCGTATCGCCCGGTACGGGAGCGCTGAGCTCGAACGACAGCACGGCCGCGGGCACCAGGGGGTCGATCCACCGGGTCCGGGCGTACCCGGGGTGCTCGGCGGCGGCGGATCGCGCGATGAGCTCGGCGGCCTCCCGGGACCGGCCCGCCAGGAGCAGGGCGCGCAGCTCCGGCAGCAGGCGCGCGGTCGCGGGCGCGGGCAGGGCGTCGGCGACCGGCAGGAAGAGGCGCTCGTGGCACAGGGTGAGGCGGACCAGGTCCGCGGTGGAGTGCGCCAGCGCACCGGTGGTGCCGTTCCCGGTGACCAGGGCGTCCTCCCAGGAGGAGGCGGGCGTGCGGGTGCGGGCGCCGCGGACGCGCGGCGCTCGGACGTGGGACATGTCGCTCCAGGGGGGTGGGGGGTGTCGAGCGGACGGGGTTCCTCGCCATACTTCCTTCGTCCGCCCAACCTAAGGAGTCCCCCACATGGCCGCCCAGACCCCGCCGCACACCCCGCCCGGCCGGCAGCTGTGGTTCGGCGGCGACCACAACCCCGAGCAGTGGCCGGAGGAGACCCTCGCCGAGGACGTCGACCTCATGCGCCGGGCGGGCGTCACCCTGGCCACCGTCGGGGTGTTCGCGTGGT
Source organism: Nocardiopsis flavescens (assembly GCF_900141985.1). Lineage (GTDB taxonomy): Bacteria > Actinomycetota > Actinomycetes > Streptosporangiales > Streptosporangiaceae > Nocardiopsis > Nocardiopsis flavescens. The sequence goes on from NZ_FQZK01000011.1 coordinate 22,696, forward strand.
CGCGGCTGGAGCCGCGCGAGGGCGAGTACGACTTCGCGTGGCTGGACCGGGTGCTCGACCGGCTGCACGGGGCGGGCGTGCAGGTGGCGCTGGCCACCCCCACCGCGTCGCCGCCGCCGTGGTTCTCCCTGGCCCACCCCGACGCGCTGCCCGTGAACGCCGACGGGGTGCGGCTCACCCACGGCAGCCGCGACACCTACGACGTGTGCTCCCCGGACTACCGGCGGGCCTCGGTGCGGATCGTGCGGGCCCTGGCCGAGCGGTACGCCCACCACCCGGCGCTGGCCCTGTGGCACGTGCACAACGAGTACGGGACGTGGACCTACTCCGAGCACGGCGCCCGCGCGTTCCGGGACTGGCTGCGCCGCCGCCACGACACCCTGGACGCGCTGAACCGGGCGTGGACCACCGAGTTCTGGGGCCAGCGCTACGGCGCGTGGGACGAGGTGCTGCCGCCGCGGGCCACGCAGTACCTGGCCAACCCGGCGCACGTGCTGGACTTCCGGCGGTTCCTGTCCGACGAGATGCTCGACCACTTCCTGGACCAGCGCGACGTGCTGCGGACCGCATCCCCGGACGTGCCGGTCACCACCAACCTGGCCTTCGGCGACTGGGTCCCGGTGGACCCGTGGCGGTGGGCCGAGCACGTGGACCTGGTGTCGGTGGACGACTACCCGGACCGGTCCGGCGCGGGCGGGGACGAGCAGACGGCGTTCGCCGGCGACCTGGCCCGCTCCTGGGCGGACCGGGTGCCCGGGGGCGGGCGCCCGTGGCTGCTGATGGAGCAGGCCGCCGGGGTGGTCCACGAGAAGGGGGTCGTGCGCCCCAAGGCCCCCGGGGAGATCGCCCGGCACAGCCTCTCGCACGTCGCCCGGGGCTCGCGGGGGGCGATGTTCTTCCAGTGGCGCGCCTCCCGGGGCGGGGCCGAGCAGTGGTACTCGGGCATGGTGCCGCACGCCGGGCCCGACTCGCGGATCTTCCGGGAGGTGTGCGAGCTGGGCGACGTGCTCGGGCGCATCGCCGAGACGGCCGGGGCGGACGTGGTCGCCGACGCGGCCGTCACCTGGGACCCGGAGAGCTGGTGGGCGATGAACGCCACCCGCCTGCCCTCGGACCGGGTCGACTACCTGGAGGCGGTGCGCCAGGTGCACCGGGTGCTGTGGCGGTCGGGGCGCACGGTGGACTTCGTGCGCCCGGACCGGGAGCCGCCGCGGGTGCCGCTGCTGGTGGTGCCGTCCCTGTACCTGCTCTCCGAGCGCGACGCCGAGCGGCTGGCCCGCTACACCGAGAGGGGCGGAACGCTGGTGGTCACCTACCTGAGCGGCGTCGCCGACCCGACCGGGACCGTCCGCACCGGCGGGTACCCCGGCATGCTGCGCGACCTGCTGGGCGTGCGGGTGGAGGAGTTCCACCCCATGGCCGAGGGCGAGAAGGCCGGGATGGACGTGGGGATGGTGCGCGAGGAGGTGACGCTGTGGAGCGAGCGCGTCCACCTGGAGGGCGCCGAGACGGTGGCGCCCTACGCGGGCGGGGAGCTGGACGGGCTGCCCGCGGTGACGCGGCGCCGGTACGGGGCCGGTGAGGCCTGGTACGTGTCCGCGCACCTCAACGACCGCGGGCTGGGCCGGGTGTTCACCGAGGCCATCGGCCAGGGCCCCTTCCCGGAGGAGGGGCTGGACGTGGTGCGCCGGGTGGGCCCGGAGGGCGCGTGGGTGTTCCTCACCAACCACGGGCACCGGGCGCTGCGCATCGACCCCGCCCGCCTGGGGCTGGGCGCGGGCGCGGTGGACCTGGTGTCCAAGACCTCGGCGGAGGGGCTGATGCTGCCCGGCGGGGGCGTGGCGGTCCTGCGCGGACACCCCGTTGACAATTAGTTGCGAGCCTAGACAAACTGAGGGCCCCGACCCGCAGGAGGCTCCCATGACCGCGTACCGACCGACGCCCGAGGACAGGTTCACCTTCGGGCTGTGGACCGTGGGCTGGCGCGGCGTCAACACCTTCGGCGACGCCGTGCGGCCCCCGCTCGACCCCGTCGACGCCGTGCGCCGGCTGTCCGACCTGGGGGCGTACGGCATCACGTTCCACGACGACGACCTGATCCCGCCGGGCAGCACCCCCTCGGAGCGCGACGCGGTCCTCAAGAGGTTCCGGGGGGCGCTGGACGAGACCGGCCTGGCCGTGCCCATGGTCACCACCAACCTGTTCACCCACCCGGTGTTCCGCGACGGCGGGTTCACCTCCAACAGCCGCGACGTGCGCCGCCACGCGGTGCGCAAGGTGGTGCGCAACATCGACCTGGCGGTGTCCCTGGGCGCCACCACCTACGTGTGCTGGGGCGGCCAGGACGGCGCCGAGACCGAGGCCGGAAAGGACGGCGCCGCCGCGCTGGACCGGCTGCGCGAGGCGTTCGACCTGCTCTGCGGGTACGTCCGCGAGCAGGGCTACGACCTGCGGTTCGCCATCGAGCCCAAGCCCAACGAGCCGCGCGGCGACGTGCTGCTGCCGACCGTGGGGCACGCGCTGGCGTTCATCAACTCCCTGGAGCACCCGGAGATGGTCGGGGTCAACCCGGAGGTCGGGCACGAGCAGATGGCCGGGCTCAACTTCGCGCACGGGGTCGCCCAGGCGCTGTGGGCGGGCAAGCTGTTCCACATCGACCTCAACGGGCAGCGCGGGGTCAAGTACGACCAGGACCTGCGGTTCGGCGCGGGCGACGTCAAGGAGGCGTTCTTCCTGGTCGACCTGCTGGAGCGGGCCGGGTACGCGGGGCCCCGGCACTTCGACTTCAAGCCGCCGCGCACCGAGGACACGGACGGTGTGTGGGTCTCGGCGCAGGCCTGCATGCGCAACTACCTCATCCTCAAGGAGAAGGCCGCCGCGTTCCGGGCCGACCCCGAGGTGCGGGAGGCGCTGGAGGCCTCGCGGGTGCCGGAGCTGTCGGTGCCCACGCTGGGCGAGGGCGAGGACCTGGCCGGGCTGCTGGCGGAGGAGTTCGACGCGGACGCCGCCGGCGGGCGCGGCTACCACTTCGAGCGGCTGGACCAGCTGGCCCTGGAGCACCTGCTGGGCGTGCGCTGATCCCTGCCCCGCCGCGGGGGCACGGGGTGGGGGCACGGGGCCCGGAGAAGACGACGGCCCCGCCGGGCGCGATGCCCGGCGGGGCCGTCCCCCGTCTGTGCGGGACGGTGCGGCGGTCGCCTCACGGCGTGGTGCACAACACGGCTCCGAGGCCGCCCGAGGGCGCGGTATTCCGTGAAGGCTTCGGTTGAGCCCGGGGGACACTTTCTACCGCACCGTCCCGCATGGGGTGCAACGGGTGGCCCCCGCGGATAATTCCTGTGAGGGCGCTCACCCGGCGACCGGCACCTGGGCCCCCTTCCTGACCAGCACCGGGGCCCGGTCCAGCGGGGCGTCCAGCACGATCTCCGCGCCGCCGGGGTGCGTCCGCCCCGTCCACGGGTCCGTCCAGTCCGCCCCCCGCGGCAGGTACACCCGGCGCAAGCGCGCGCCGTACTCGGTGACCGGGGCGACCAGCAGGTCCGGGCCGAACAGGAAGGAGTCGCCCTCCTCCCAGGCGCGCGGGTCTCCGGGGAAGTCCACGAACAGCGGCCGCATCGGCGGCAGCCCGCGCTCGTGCGCGGCCCGCATCTGCTCCATGACGTAGGGGCGCAGCCGCTCGCGGAGCAGCAGCAGCTCCCGCAGCCGCCCGTAGACCTCCTCCCCGTAGGACCACACCTCGTTGGGCCCGCCCGACATCCCCGGGTACAGGGCGTGCGAGAACGGCTCCCGGTACCCGTGCAGCCGCAGCAGCGGGCAGAACACCCCGTACTGGAACCACCGCACCATCAGCTCCCGGTACTCGGGGTCCTCCTGGTCGCCGCCGTGGAACCCGCCGACGTCGGTGGTCCACCACGGGATCCCCGACATCGCCACGTTCAGGCCGGCCCGGACCTGGGCCCGCAGGGACGCGAAGGTCGGGGCGATGTCCCCCGACCACAGGGCCGCCCCGTACCGCTGGGAGCCCGCCCACGCGGAGCGGCACAGGGTGATGACCTCCTCCTCCCCGGCGGCGAGCATCCCCTCGTAGAAGGCGCGGGCGTTCTCGCGCGGGTAGATGTTGCCCACCTCCTCCCCCGGCCCCGCGTGGTAGCGCAGGTTCCCCGGGTGGCCGGGCTTGAGCTCGGGCTCGCAGGCGTCCAGCCACCACACGCGGATGCCGAGGGAGTGGTAGTTCTCGCGGGCGCGGTCCCACACGTAGGCGCGGGCCCCGGGGTGGGTGGGGTCGTAGAAGGAGACCTGGACGTGGGAGTCCACGCCCTTGTCCGCCCAGTCGGCGTGCACCGGCGGCCCCTGCTCGGTGGCCACCAGGTGCCCGGCGGCCATCATCGGCGCGTAGTTCTCGCTGAGCGGGCTCACCGACGGCCACACGGACACCATCAGCTCCACGCCCATCTCCCGCAGCTCCGCGACCATCGCCGCGGGGTCGGGCCACTCGGCCGGGTCGAACCGCCAGTCGCCCAGGTGGGTCCAGTGGAAGAAGTCCGCGACGATGACCGACAGCGGCAGCCCCCGGTCGCGGTACCCCCGGGCGACCTCCAGCAGCTCCTCCTGGGTCTTGTAGCGCAGCTTGCTCTGCCAGAACCCCGAGGCGAACTCCGGGAGCATCGGCGCGTGCCCGGTGGCGTCGGCGTAGCGCTCCAGGACCGCGGCGGGCCCGGGGCCGGCCGTGATCCAGTAGTCGATCTGGCGGGCGCTGTCGGACGTCCAGCGGGTGCCGTTGGCGGCGAACTCCACCCGGCCCACCGCCGGGCTGTTCCACAGCAGCCCGTAGCCGCGCGAGGAGACGACGAAGGGGACGGTGACCTCCGCGTTGCGCTGCACCAGGTCCACCACCGCGCCCTTGTGGTCGAACAGGCCGTGGGTGTGCTGGCCGAGCCCGAACAGGCGCTCGCCGTCGTAGGCGCGGAACCGCTGCTCGATCCGGTAGTAGCCGTTGCCGGTGGAGGAGTAGGCGCGCGGGCCCGGCCACCAGAAGTGGGCGCGCTCCTCGGCGAGCAGCTCCTCCCCGGCGCCGGCGCCCCCCGTCCGCAGGAAGCGGAGCATGCCGGAGGAGTCGACCTCGGCCGCGATCGCGCCGTTGGACAGCAGGGCGCGGTCCCCGTCCAGGGTCAGCCGCGGCTTCCCGCCCCCGGCGGGGGGATCGTCCAGCGCCCCGGGCAGGTCCTCGCGCAGGGCGGACAGCCCGGCCTGGACCCGCAGGCCGTCGGCGCCCCAGGCGCGGACCCGGACGACCTGGTGGCCGCCCCGCCACTCGACTCCGTCCTCGATCTCGTTGAACATGGCTCGTCCTTCCGGTCGGGGGGTGGGGCCGCGCGGTCGGCGCGGTCACGATCGGTGGGTGGGCGCGCACCCGGTCGTCGAAGCGCTTCGACGACCGCTGCGGCGGACCGCCGGGCGCTCCGCGTCCGGCGGGGTCAGCCCGCGGGCGGCGCCGTGCTCCCGCCCGGGACGATCCGCGGTTCCAGGAGGGTGACCCCGGGCCGCTCGGGGCCCTCGATCCGGTCCATGAGCAGGGACACCGCGCGGGCGCCCAGCTCCTCGGCGGGCAGCTCCACGCGGGTCAGCTCGGGCACCCCGGGCGGCGGCGGCCCCAGGGCCACCACGGAGATCTCCGGGGGGACCCGGCCGTGCCCGGCGAACGCGTCCAACAGCGGGGCGAGCGAGGCCTCGTTGTGGACGATGAGGCCGGTGAGGCCCGGCCGGTCCCGGACCAGCGCGGAGGCCAGGCCGCCGGCGCCCGCCGGGTCGCAGGGGTGGAACGTGGCCCGCAGCCCGCGGCGGCGGGCGGCCGACTCGAACCCGGCCAGGGTCCGCTCGGCGAACCCGGTGCGGCGGCCGTACACCGAGGCGGGCTGGCCGACGAAGGCGATGTCGCGGTGCCCCAGGTCGGCCAGGTGGTCCACACAGGCGGAGCCCGCCGCCGCGAAGTCGAGGTCGACGCAGGTCAGGCCCCCGGTGTCGGCCGGGACCCCGATGAGCACCGAGGGCAGGCCCAGGGAGCGGAGCACCGGCACGCGGGCGTCGTCGGTCTCCACGTCCATGACGACGACCCCGTCCACCAGCGCGCTGCCCGCCACCCGCCGCAGGCCCGCGGGCCCCTCCCCCTGGGTGAGCAGGAGGACGTCGTGGTCGTGGTCGCGTGCGGCGGTGACCACCGAGACCGCGAAGCGCATCGCCACGGGGACGTGGACGTCCTCGCGCAGGGGGACGACCAGCGCCAGCACGTTGCTGCGGCGGCTGGCCAGCGAGCGGGCGCCCGCGTGCGGGCGGTAGCCGAGGGCGTCGATGCTGTCGAGCACCCGGCGGCGGGTGGTCTCGGAGATCGAGCGCTTCCCGCTGAGGACGTAGGAGACCGTGCTGGGCGACACACCGGCGTGCCGGGCCACATCGGAGATCCGCACGGTGCCGTCCCGTCCGTCGTCGAAGCGATTCGATGAGATGTTACGCACGACACCACCCTGGCGCAATGCCTGCTCCGGGCACCAGAGTGGAGACCCGCCCCGGTGCGAAACCAGGGCGGCGGACCGGGCGTCTACCCGGTGGGAACACCTGCGAGGGCCGTCCCCGCGACCGCTCGCTCCCCCGCTCCGCTTCTGGAAGGAAAACCGTGGGTGCCGCTCCACTCTTCCTCGTCTTCCCCGTGCTCTCCGTGCTCCTGGCCCTGGCCGCCCTGGTCACCGGGTTCGCCGCCCCCTACGGGCGGCGGGCGCTGACCGTCACGGGCGGCGCCCTGCTGCTGGCGGGCTCCGGGCTTGCCCTGGTGTTCGTGTTCGCGAGCGGCTCGATCTACGAGGTCGCGAGCTCCCTGAACGGCGGGCGGACCGGCTTCATCGTCCTCGACGTGTTCCAGGCGGTGGGCGACTTCCTCTGGGCGACCGGTCTGCTGCTCGTGGCCCTCGCGGCGACCCGCCGCCGCCCGCGGCCCCGCCCCGTGCAGGGGCCGCCCGCGTACCGGGGGGCTCCCGGGCACCCTGGGCACCCCGGGGCCCACGGGGCGCCGCACGGCGGCCCGCAGCGGGGCCCGTGGCAGGGCGGGCCGCCTCCGGGCGGCCCCGGCCACCCCGGCCCGCGCCCCCCGCACACCGCCGGCTGACCACCCACGAGACCCGGAGATCACACGGACATGATCGGCCTCCTCTCCACCTTCCTGTTCGCCTGCCTGCCGCCCCTCGTGGTCGGCTCCCTCGCCCTGGTCCGCTCCTTCGGCGCCCCCTCCGGCCGGGGGGCCGCCGCCGCGGGCGGCGTGCTGCTGATCCTCGCGGGGCTGGTCGCGACCGGCTGGCAGGTCTACTACAGGTTCTTCGTCCTGCCCGACCCCTTCCACGCCTTCGGCGTCCTGCCGGTGCGGCCGGGCCTCGCCGAGGCGGTCACGCTCGGCGGCGGCGCGCTGGGGGCGGGCGGACTGATCCTGCTGCTGGTCGCCGTACTGAGCGCCCGCAGGTTCCAGGACGGGCCGCAGGGCCCGCCCGCGTCCCCGGCGCCCCGGGGGCCCCTGCCCCCGCACGCCGCACCGTCCACGGGAGGACCCCGATGACCGAGATGACGGACCTCACCCCCCTGGTGTCGTCCCTGCCCGCACTGCTGTTCGTCCTCGCCCAGATCGCCCTGGGCGTCGCGGCGCTGGCCGCCGTCCCGCGCCTGGGGCCGGAGCGGCGCACGGCCGCGCTGGCCGGCGGCGGCCTCGTGGTGGCGGGCGGGCTCCTGACCGGCGGTTTCCGGCTGCTGCTCCTCTTCGCTCCCGCGATCCCCGCCCAGACGTCCCTGCTGGGCGTGCTGGGCGTCGTGCCGCCGCTGGTGTTCGCCGGGGGCCTGCTCGGCCTCGTCCTCGCCGCCACCGCGAAGCCGGCGGCCCCCGGCCCGTATCCGCCCCCCGGTACCCGCCCGGGCGCGTACCCCCACCCCGGCCGTTAGGAGACCGACATGACCACGAGTGACCCCGGCCTGCTCATCGGCGCCCTGTTCAACGCCCTGATCGTCGCGCTGCCGCCGGTGGCGGTCGCGATCGTCGCCCTCGTCCGGGCGCGGCGCTCGGCCGCGCCCGGCATGATCGGCGCCGCGGGCGTGCTGCTCCTGGGCTCCGGACTGCTCGGCGCCCTGTTCCAGGTGCTGTGGGTGCTGCTCCCGCGCTCCCTGTCCGACCCGCTGGCGGTGCTGTCGGTCATGGGCCTGGTCCAGACGGTGGTGGTCGGCGCGGTGACGACCACCGGCCTGTTGCTCCTGGTGCTGGGCCTGTGGCGTGGCCGGGCGGGCGCGGCCCGCACCGTCCCCGCGCGGGGCGGGTACGGCCACGGGGGCGGCGACGCCGGCTCCCCGGCGTACCACGGCGGCGACCACGGCGGGTACCGCGGGGACGGGTACGGCCACCACACTCCGCAGGACGGCGGGTACGGCGCCCCGGCGGGGCACCACGGCGGCGGCGGGCCCGACGGCCGGCACGCAGGGGACGGCGGGCCCGACGGCCGGCACGCAGGGGGCGGCGGCCCCGAGGCCCCGCCCGCGCAGGGCCAGCCCGGCGACCCCGGTTCGTCGCCCTCCCAGGGCGCGCCCGCGTCCTCCGCGTCCCCCGGCTCCCCCGCCGCGTCCGGTGCCTCCGGTGGCGGGTTCTGGAGCGGCCTGTTCGGCGGAGGGGACTCCGGAGGCGGTTGGAGCGGCTGGGGCGGCGGTGACTCCGGAGGCGGCTGGGGTGGAGGCGACTCCGGCGGCGGGGGCGGCGACGGCGGTGGGGGCGGCGGCGACTGAACCCGCCCACGAGCGCACCACACGGCGCGGCCGGGAGGCCGCGCCGTACGCGTGTACGGGAACCGTGGCCCGGGGCCGCCCCGGCAGGCGCCGTCCGCCGGGCCGGCCCGGCGGACACGACCGGCACCGGCGAGCATCCGGTCCCGCCGGGCGCCGTCACACCTGCGCGAACACCGGGTGCTCACACGCGGACCCGGCCGACACCGCAGAACATCCGCCCCACCGCACGCCGGCGCACGGGCACCGGGTTCGGGCACGCGGACACGGCCGGGCGTCGAGGGGCGTCCGGCCGTGCGGGTGTTCGCGGTGCGGCTGTCGGGGCTGCGGTCAGCCCGCCTGGCGCTTCTCCAGCGCCTCCATGGCGGCGACGGCGGTGGCCACCGTCTGGTGGACGGGAACCTGTCGGTGCAGGCCGACCAGGCGGACGACCTTGGTGACGCGTTCGTTGAGGGCCGCCAGCGCCAGCGCCCCGTCCCGCTCACGGACGGTGCGGTAGGCGTTGATGATGACGTTGAGGCCGCTCGAATCCATGAAGTCGAGCCCCGACATGTCCAGGATCAGCCACGGTCCGTGGTCGTCGATCGCGGACCGTACGTGCTCCTGGAGGTCGTTGGTGGTCGCGATGTCGAGCTCGCCCTCGACCGCGACGATGACGCTGCGGCTTTCCACCCTTGTGCTCAGTCCGAGCCTGTGCACGTTCACTCCTCCCGACCCCACGTTGAGTTGGCGAGGGGTCCCTTCGCTTGACCATACTCAGCCGCACGGCCCGCGCCCACCGGGTCCGCCCCCACTCCCACGGGGCCGGCCCACCGAGGAGGGAGGCGCTCGCGCGTCCGCGTGTCCGGTAAGTCGTTGGACACACACGGTATAAGCCCGGCGGGCGTTCGGGAATGGCATCTTGCAAGAAATTTTCGCCTCAGGGGCACGAACTCCTCACACCCTGCCCGAATTCACCCGTTGACTCTGGGTCATTTCACGATATGGGACCCACTCTCCGCGGGGCCGGGGCGATCCGAATCGCCGTCGGCGACCGTCCCGCCGCCCTCCGCGGCCCCCGGTGGCTCCGCGTTCCGGCCGCCGTCACCCTGGGTGAACAGGGCGAGGAGCTCCCCGGCGGCGAGGGTGGCCGTGGTGTCCCCCGACCGCACCTCCCGCTCCAGCTCCGGGACGCGGGCGCCCACACCCGGGTGCCGCAGGAACGCGTCCATCAGCCGGTCGCGGACCTGGTCCCACATCCAGCTGACCCGCTGCCCGCTGCGGCGCTCGGCCAGCGCCCCGTCCTCCTCCAGCGCCTCGCGGTGCGCCAGGACGGTGTCCCACACCTCGTCCAGGCCCTCGCCGGTGAGCCCGCTGCACGTGAGCACCGGGGGCCGCCACCGCGGGTGGACCGGCTGGAGCAGGCGCAGCGCCCGCGACAGCTCGCGGGCCGCCTTGCGGGCGTCGGCGGCGTGCGGGCCGTCGGCCTTGTTGACCGCGACCACGTCCACCAGCTCCAGCACGCCCTTCTTGATGCCCTGGAGCTGGTCCCCGGTGCGGGCCAGCGTGAGGAACAGGAAGCAGTCGACCATCGCGGCGACCGTCACCTCGGACTGGCCCACCCCCACGGTCTCCACCAGCACCACGTCGAACCCGGCCGCCTCCATGAGCAGCATGGTCTCCCGGGTGGCCCGCGCCACCCCGCCCAGCGTCCCGGCGGTCGGCGAGGGCCGGATGAACGCGGCCGGGTCCACCGCCAGGCGGGACATCCGGGTCTTGTCGCCCAGGATGCTGCCGCCCGACCGGGTGGAGGAGGGGTCCACGGCGAGCACCGCGACCCGGTGGCCCGCCCCCGTCAGCCGGGTGCCCAGCGCGTCGATGAACGTGGACTTGCCCACCCCCGGCACACCGGTGATGCCCACCCGCCGGGCTCCGCCGGTGTGCGGGAGCAGGCGCACCAGCAGGTCCTGGGCGGCCCGGGCGTGGTCGGCGCGGCGCGACTCCACCAGGGTGATCGCCCGCGCCAGGGTGGGCCGGTGCCCGGCCAGCACCCCCTCGGCCAGCGCGGCCACGTCCACCGGTCCGCGCCGTCGCGTCCGCTCCACGCGGCCTCCTCGTCTCTCGTGGGCCCGGGGCCCGTGCCCCCGGTCCGCCGCCCCGTCACACCCTCCGTACCCCGGGGCGGCCGGCCCCTCCCGCTCCGGTCACCCCTGCTCCGGCCGCCCCTCCAGCTGGTCGAGCAGGTCGACGGCCGCCTCGGCGATGACCGTGCCCGGCGGGAAGATCGCCGCGGCGCCCGCCTCGCGCAGGGCGTCGAAGTCCTGCGGGGGGATGACCCCGCCGACCACGATCATGATGTCCGCGCGGTCCAGCCCGGCCAGCTCCTCCCGCAGCGCGGGCACCAGGGTCAGGTGCCCCGCCGCCAGCGACGACACCCCCACCACGTGGACGTCGGCCTCGACCGCCTGGACGGCGACCTCCTTCGGGGTCTGGAACAGCGGGCCCACGTCGACGTCGAAGCCCAGGTCCGCGAACGCCGTCGCGATGACCTTCTGGCCCCGGTCGTGGCCGTCCTGGCCCATCTTCGCCACCAGGATGCGGGGCCGGCGCCCCTCCTCCTCGGCGAACTCCTCCACCCTGCGGGTCACGCGCTCCATGAGCCCCGCCGCGTCGGCGCTGCCCGCCGCCTCGTTCCGGTACACACCCTGGATGGTACGGATCTGCCCGGAGTGGCGGCCGAACACCTTCTCCATCGCGTCGGAGATCTCGCCCACGGTCGCCTTGGCGCGGGCCGCGTCCACGGCCGCCGCCAGCAGGTTGCCGGTGAGGGCGGCGTCGGACCTGGACTCGCCGCCCGCCGCCGCGGTGAGCGCGTCCAGCGCGGCGCGCACCGCGCCCTCGTCGCGCTCGGCGCGCAGGCGGCGCAGCTTCTCCAGCTGGCTGGCGCGCACCTTGGAGTTCTCGACCTTGAGGACGTCGATGTCCTGCTCGCTGTCGGGCCGGTACTTGTTGACGCCGATGACCGGCTGGCGCCCGGAGTCGATGCGCGCCTGGGTGCGGGCGGCGGCCTCCTCGATGCGCATCTTGGGCAGCCCGGCGTCGATGGCCGCGGCCATGCCGCCCGCCTTCTCGACCTCCGCGATGTGGTCCCAGGCCTTGGCCGCCAGCTCCCGGGTGAGCCGCTCCACGTAGTAGCTGCCGCCCCACGGGTCGACCGACCGGGTGGTGCCGGACTCCTGCTGGAGCAGGAGCTGGGTGTTGCGGGCGATGCGCGCCGAGAAGTCGGTCGGCAGCGCCAGCGCCTCGTCCAGGGCGTTGGTGTGCAGCGACTGGGTGTGCCCCTGGGTGGCGGCCATGGCCTCCACACAGGTGCGGGCCACGTTGTTGAACACGTCCTGCGCGGTCAGCGACCAGCCCGAGGTCTGGGAGTGGGTGCGCAGGCTCAGCGACTTGTCCCTGGCCGCGCCCAGGTCCCGGACCAGCCGCGCCCACAGCAGGCGGGCCGCGCGCAGCTTGGCGACCTCCATGAAGAAGTTCATGCCGATCGCCCAGAAGAACGACAGCCGCGGGGCGAACACGTCGACGTCCAGGCCGGACCGCTGTCCGGCGCGGATGTACTCCACGCCGTCGGCGAGCGTGTAGGCGAGTTCGAGGTCGGCGGTGGCCCCCGCCTCCTGCATGTGGTACCCGGAGATCGAGATGGAGTTGAACCGCGGCATCCGCTGCGAGGTGTACGCGAAGATGTCGGAGATGATCCGCATCGACGGCCGCGGCGGGTAGATGTAGGTGTTCCGGACCATGAACTCCTTGAGGATGTCGTTCTGGATGGTCCCGGACAGCTGCTCCGGCGCCACGCCCTGCTCCTCGGCGGCGACGATGTACAGCGCCAGGACCGGCAGGACGGCGCCGTTCATGGTCATCGACACGCTCATCCGGTCCAGGGGGATGCCCTCGAACAGCCGGCGCATGTCGTAGATGGAGTCGATGGCCACGCCCGCCATGCCGACGTCGCCCGCCACCCGCGGGTGGTCGGAGTCGTAGCCGCGGTGGGTGGCCAGGTCGAACGCGACCGACAGGCCCTTCTGCCCGGCCGCCAGGTTGCGGCGGTAGAAGGCGTTGGACTCCTCGGCGGTGGAGAAGCCCGCGTACTGGCGGATCGTCCACGGCTGGTTGACGTACATGGTCGGGTACGGGCCGCGCAGGTACGGCGGGATGCCGGGGAGGCCGTCGACGAAGTCGAGTCCGGCCCGGTCCGCGGGCGTGTACAGCGGCTTGACCGGGATGCCCTCGGGGGTCTCCCATTCCAGGGCGTCGGGGGCCTTGCCGGTGGCGGCCTCGACGGCGGCGGCCCACCGGGCGGCGCCGTCGGGGGCGGTGGAGGGCTCCGGCGGTTCCGGGGCCACGGTGGACAGATCGGGGATCATGCGTCCTCCCCCTCGGGGACCAGCAGGTCGGCCAGTTCGGTGAGCAGGGCGACGGCGTCGCACCCCTGGTACAGGAAGGCGTCCGCGGCGACGTCCCGGGGGGCTCCCGCCAGCAGCACGCGCCGCGCCCCCGCGTCCCGCAGGGCCGCGACGACGTCCGCAGCGTGCTCGGCGTAGACCTTCTCGGAGGAGCACACCACGGCCACCCGCAGCCCGGAGCCGGCGAACGCCTCCGCGGCTCCGGCGGGCTCCAGGGGACCGGGCGCGCGGGCGGCGATCCCGCCCGCGGCCAGCAGGTTGGCGGCGAAGGAGGCCCGGCCGGTGTGCACGGCGACCGGCCCCAGCGTGGCCAGGAACACCTCGGGGCGCTCGGGGGCGGCGTCGGCGCGGTCGCGCAGCTCCTCGAACTCCCCCGCGTACCGGCGCAGCGGGAACCAGGATTCGCGCACGGGGAGGGGCTCGCGCTCCAGCGGCGCCTCGTCGGGGTTCGGGAACTCGCTGACCCCGGTCAGGGGGGAGCGGCGGTGCGCCAGGTCGGCGCGGCGGCGCTCCCAGACGTCGTCCACGCGCTCGCGGAGCCATCCGTCCACGACCACCTCCGCGGCGCCGCCGGACGCCTCGACCTCCTGGAGGAAGGCCCATCCGGCGAGGTGGAGGTCGCGGGTGAGCGCCTCCACGTGGAAGGACCCCCCGGCCGGATCGGCCACCCGGGCCAGGTGGGACTCCTCGATCAGGAGGGCCTGGGTGTTGCGGGCCACCCGGCGGGCGAAGTCGTCGGACAGGCCGATCGCGGCGTCGTAGGGCAGGACGGTGACGGAGTCCGCCCCGCCCACCCCGGCGGCGAAGCAGGCCACGGTGGTGCGCAGCATGTTCACGTGCGGGTCGCGCCGGGTCATCATGGCCTCGGAGGTGACCGCGTGCACCCGCATGGTGCGCCGGTCGGCGGGGACGCCGCCGACCTCCAGCACCCGGTTCCACATGGTGCGGACGGCGCGGAGCTTGGCGATGCCCGCGAACTGGTCGGCGCCCACCGCCAGCCGGAACACGATGCGCCCGGCGGCGTCGGCGAGGTCCATCCCGGCGGCGGCCAGGGCGCGCAGCAGCGCGGTCCCGGCGGCGACGGCCCAGCCCAGTTCCTGGCCGTCGGAGCCGCCGGCGTTGTGCACCAGGGTGGCGTCCGCGGTCACCAGGCCCAGGCCGGGACGGCCGCGCGCGCGGTCGGCGGCGAACCGGGCGGCGTCCAGGACGTCGGGGCGGGCCCCGGCGCGGGCGGCCGTGGTGAGGGGGTCGATTCCCAGGTGGGAGATGATCCGGGCGTCGGGGACCTCGGCGTCGGCGTGGACGCCCAGCAGGGCGTCGGCGGCCTCGGCGTGGGCGGCTCCCGGGTCCAGGACGACGGGGGCGAGGTCGAGGTGGACGTCCGCCAGCGCCGCTCCCAGGCGGTCCGCGGGCAGGTGCCCGTCACCGACGGCGACCCACAGGGAGGAGACGCCGTTCATGAGGTCGGCCAGGGCCCGGCGGCGCAGGGCCTCGGGGTCGGACTCCAGGTAGCGGGCGCGGATGTCCCAGCCGTCGGCGGGCACGGGCCGGTAGCCGCGAGTGAAGGGGGCCTGCCCGGGGTGGCCGGGGTCGGCGGCGGGCGGCTCGGAGGTGGCCAGGGGCGCGATGTCGAAGCCGTCGTAGGTGCGGGTGGCCAGCACCGACTCGGGGCGGTCCGCCAGCCGCTCCTCGGGCACACCGCTCTTGCGCAGCACCCCGGCGACCAGCTCGCGCCACCGCTCCGGGGTGGCGGCCGGGAACCCCTCGGCGAGGTCGGGGGCGCCGGATCCGGCGGGGCCGCTCTCTTGGACGTCCATACTCCGGATGGTAGAGAACCGGATTCGGTCGCGGGGCGGCGGGGTGTGTCCCAGAGCACGTGCGGACGCAGAAGTGACCGATGTTCGAGCAGTTCATGACCGGAGTTCGACGGGGGCTCGATCCGGTCCCGCGGAACGCGTCCGACCGGCCACGGCGCCCGCTCCGGCGTGTTCTCCACCCGTAGGCGCGAACCGAGGGGGCGCAGACGGCGTTATACCGCGTGGAAGCGGTCCCCGTCCCGGTGCCCGCGGGAGCGGTGGGGTGCACGGTGATGGTCCAGGACAGAACACGGCCGCGGGCGGCGTCCGCCGGCGGGCCGCCGGCCGACCGCGCGGCCGGGGGCCGCTGATGCCCTTCACCCCGGCCCACGTCGCGGCCGTACTGCCGCTGGCCCGCACCCGGCTGCCGCTCGCCGCGCTGGTCGTCGGCTCGATGGCCCCCGACCTCCCGTACTACCTGCCGCTGCCCGTGGGCGCCTCCGTCACGCACTTCCCCCTGGGGCTCCCGGTGGTGGTGCTCCTGGGCGCGGTGGTGTGGGCCTGCTGGACCTACGCCCTGCGCGCGCCCCTGGCCGCCCTGGCCGGTCGCGAGGCGGGGCCGCCGCCCGCGCCGGGCCCGCGGGGCGTCGCGTGGGGCGCGGCGGCGCTCGCGGTGGGGGCGCTCACCCACATGGTGTGGGACGCGTTCACCCATCCCGGCGGGGCGGGGGTGCAGCTCCTGCCGGTGCTCCAGGAGCCCGTGGTGGAGCCGCACAAGGTCTACAACGTGCTGATGTACGCCAGCTCGGCACTGGGGCTGGCGGCGGTCGCGTGGTGGACCGCCCGCCGGGTGGAGGGGCCGCTGCGGCCCCGCTGGATTCCGCTGGCGGCGATCGCCGCCTGCGCTCTGGCGGGCGCGGCGGTGAGCAGGCTGGCGGCGGGCGACGCCCTCGACGGCGGGTACGACCTGGTGCGCGTCGTCCTGCTGGGGGCCGTGCCCGGCGCGGGGGCGGGGGTGGCCGCCTGGAGCCTGTACTGGTGGGTCCGGGAGCGCGGGGGGACCCCGTAGGCGCCCCCGGCGCCGGGGCGGCTCCCGGGTACGGGGGTGGGCCCCGAGCGTGGGGGTGGGCCCCGAGTGCGGGCCCTCGGGTTCAGGGCGGCCCCCGGGCGCGGGAGGGCCGCCCCGAACACCGCCGAGGGCACCGCCCGGCCGACCGCGGCGGATGACCGGCTGACAGAATGACCGGATGGACTTCGGGACGCCGCCGCGCGCGCTGGCCGCCGACCCGTACGCGCGCCGCGGCGGGTCCCCCCGCCTGTGGGTCACCGCGCCCGACCGGGGGCACGGCCACGACCGGCTCGGCGTCCCGGAGCCGGAGGGCGGGCGCACCGGACTCGACGAGGACGCGCCGGCCCCGACCCCCGGCGGCCTGCGGCCCGTCGTCCTCACGTCGCCGTGACGCGGGCGGAGGAGGGGCGGGTGGAGGAGGAGCGGGTGGAGGGCCCGGTCATCGACCTGTGCGTGGTGCTGTTCCGCGGGGACGGGCGGGTGCTGCTGGGCGAGCGGCAGAACACGGGCTTCCAGGACGGCCGGTACGCCATCCCGGGGGGAGGGCTGGAGCCGGGCGAGTCGGTCGCGCAGGGGGCGGCCCGCGAACTGTTCGAGGAGGTCGGCGTGACCGTCGACCCGGACACCCTGCACTGCGCGCACGTGACCCACCACCGCAGCGCGCGGGGGGCGACGCGCATCGGGTTCTTCTTCACCGCGCCGCGCTGGGAGGGCACCCCGGTCAACCGGGAACCCCACCTGTGCTCACGGCTGACCTGGGAGGACCCCGACGACCTGCCGGAGAACACGATCCCCTTCGCCGCCGACGTCATCGCCCGCATCCGCCGCGGAGAGCCCTTCTCCGCCCACGGCTGGGACTGAACCCGCCGGGACCGGCCGCCGCGCACCCGCACGCCCCGTGCGGAGCGCCCGTTCCCCGGCGGGTACGGGGCGGTGGACCCCCGCCGCCGCAGGGGCCCGGCGGCTCTGCCGCGGCCCCGGGCCGGTCCCCGGCGGCACGGGGGACCAGGCCGGCGGGTGCCGGCCACCGCTCCCCGCCGGCCTCAGCCGCAGTTGGTGCCGTTGCGGACGATCCAGTCGTCCCCGACCTTCCCGCCCCAGTCCACGCACTGGCCCGCCGCAGAGAGGTAGACCGGACCCGCGTACTCGGTGAAGTCGCCCGGGTCGGTCTGCCAGGAGGTGCCGCCGCTCTGCTTGAGCGCGGCGTCCATGGAGACCCGCGCGCCGGGGTTGGAGCGGACCACCACCACGCAGTTCTTCCCGTTGGAGTTGTTGTAGGTCAGGAACACGGTCCCGCCGGGGATCGCCGCCTCGTTGACCTTGCCGTACCCGCCGCCGCACTGGCCGCCGTAGGCGGCGGCGCCGACCGGGGCGGGGTTGGCGATCGTGACGACCAGGGCCAGCCCCAGCGCCGCCGCGATCCGGCCGGTGATCTGCTTCATCGTTCCTCGCTCGCTCGTCCGGGTCACCACGGCGGGGTCCCGGTGCCGCTGGTGCGGTGCTGCTCGACCAGGCGGGTGATGGTGACGGTGCCGTCGGAGCCGGTCGTGTAGGTGACCTCGGCGCGGACCGTCCGGCCGCCCTGGCCGGCGTAGCCGGTGAGCGCGGACGGGCTGGAGGACACCGACCCCGCGCCCCCGTCGCCGACCCCGCCGCCCTGGCTCTGGCAGAAGCTCCAGGCGCACACCACCGTGGCGCCGTCCAGCCGCGCGTACACGGCCGCCCCGCCGTCGGGCTTGAAAGCGATGACGTGCTCGCCGGAGGGCCGCTCCCCGGAGGCGCCCACGCCCGCACCGAGCAGCCCGGTGGCCGTGGCGGTGGTGCCGCCGTCGTCGCCGTCCCCGCCGCCCTCCTCCTCGTCGTCCTCCCCGGCCTCCTCGGAGGGGTCGTCGGACGGGTCCTCGGAGGGGGACTCGCTCGGCTGCGGCTCCTCTCCCACCGGTCCCGGGCGGCGCTCGTCGCCCGCGCCCGCCTCCTGGGCCGGGGCGTCGCCGCCATCCTCGTCTCCGGAGAACCAGGCGGCGACGGGCAGCGCGTCCCAGTTGCGCACGACCGCCGCCCCGCCGAAGGCGATCCCCGCGAGCAGCACCAGCGCTCCCGCGCCCGCGCCGACCAGGGTGAGCACCCGCCGGGCCCGCCCCTCCCCCCGGGGCGGCGCGACGGCGAACACGCGCTCCGGGGCGGCCTGCACGTCCCGCCAGCTCTCGTCCACCACCGCGGCCATGGCCCCGCCGGCCATCTCGGGCGAGCTCATGGGGGCGTAGGCGCGGCCGGGCCTGCCGAGGGCGATCACGCCGTCCACCAGCTGCATGGCGTCGGGCCGCTGCGCGGCCTCCTTGGCCAGGGCGCGGCGGGCCAGGTCGGCCAGGGGCCCGGTGAACCCCTCCATGTCGGGTTCGCCGCTGATGACCCGGTGGGCCACCGCCGCCGGGTCCCCGGTGCCGAAGGGCGGCCGTCCGGTGGCGGCGTACGTGACGAGCGCGCCCCAGGCGAAGATGTCGTCGGCGGTGCTGGTGGGCCTGCCCTGGTAGTGGTCCGGGCTGATCCACCCCGGTGAGCCCATCACCGACCCGGTGCGGGTGAGCGCCGTCTGGTCGACGGCGCGGGCCACCCCGAAGTCCAGCACGCGCGGCCCCTCGGGGGACAGCACGATGTTGGCGGGCTTGAGGTCGCGGTGGGCGATGCCGACGGCGTGGATCTGCACCAGCGCCTCGGCCACGCCCGCGGCCAGGCCCGTGAGCAGCCGGTCCGGCAGGGGGCCGTGCTTGCGCATGTAGGCGCTGAGCGTCAGGCCCCGTACCAGGGGCGTGACCAGCCACGGGCGCTCGGCCTCGGTGTCGGCCGCCAGCAGCGGCACCGCGCAGGCGCCGCCGACCCGGCGCAGCAGGTCGACCTCGCGGGCGAACCGGGCGCGGAACTCGGCGTCCGCGGAGTACTCGGGGTGGATGAGCTTGACCGCGACCGGCTCGCCCGAGGCGTCGTGGGCCGCGTACACGACCCCCATGCCGCCGGCGCCCAGCCTCTTGAGTAGCCGGTAGGGGCCGATCCGGGCGGGGTCGGTGGAGGTCAGGTCGGTCGCGGTTGCGGGCAGGGTGACTGCGTTCGGATGGGTGCTCACGGCCGTCGACTCACAGGTCTCGTCTCTGGGGAGGGCTGCCCTCCCGAGGGGCAGGGGAGGAGGGGGTGCGCAAAGGGGATATTCGGATCCTAACGGTCACCGGCCGCCCCGTGTGGGGCACGGGGCGGCCGGTCCCGGTCACGGCAGCGGCACGCGCACCTGCCGCACCTGGCCGTCGCCCAGGTGGAGGTGGGCGATACCGGGCACGATGCGCGGTCCCGCCACGCCCTTGGGCAGGCGCAGCCCGAGCACCTCGGCGTCGGACTGCGCCTGCGGGGACAGCAGCGCGCCGACGCGGTTGCGCTTGAGGTGGACGTGCCACCCGTTGAACCCGCCCTGGAGGGCGTCGTTGGTCCCGGCGGCGACGATGCCCCAGCCGGGGCCGACCATGCCGCGCGCGATGCGGGTGAACTCCTTGCCGAGGTCGCTCTGGAGCAGCAGCTCGGCGTCGTCGATGAGCACCGCGGCGGTCTCCCCCTCGAACCTTCCGAGCGCCTCGTGCAGCTGCGAGAGCCGGGGCTCCGCGGAGTCGAGGACGGCCCGCACCCCGGGGTGGCCGCGCAGGTCGGTGAGCCGGGAGCCGCGCGGGGTGACCAGCAGCAGCTCGGTCCCGGACTCCAGCAGCGAGCGCGCCATCATGGCGATCATGCTGGAGCGCCCCGAGCGCGGCGGCCCGGCGATGAGGAACGTGGGGACGCTCGCCAGGTCGGCGGTGACCGCGGACAGCTCGTTGCCGCCCACGCCCACCAGGACCTCCAGCGGCCCGGCCGCGGTGCGCCGGTAGCGGGCCGTGTCGTCGTAGGTCAGCCGGTCGGGCAGCACGTCCACACGGAACGGGCGCGGCCCCTGAGCCGGGGTCCGTTCGGTGCGCCGGGTCACGAAGTCGGCGATCCGGCCCAGCTCCTCGGCCTGCGCCCCGCCCTGCGGGTTGCGGTTGAGCAGGGCGATCTGCACCTCCAGGGCGTCCCCCGCCCGGAAGGCCCGGCCGTCGGGGACCTCCTCGGGCAGGGAGCGGGCGTTGAGCCCGGCGGTGCTGTAGTCGCCCGGGTCGTTGCAGCGCAGGACCAGCAGCTCCTCGGTGGTGGAGGAGTACTTGGTGCGGGTGAGGATCCGGTCGCCGGCGGCGACCACGTGGATCCCGACCCCGGCGCCGTCCCGCATGAGGGTGGCCACACCCTCCACGAGGGCGCCGTAGTTGTACTCGCCGAAGGTCTGCTCGAACACGTCGATGCGGTCGATGAACAGCACCAGGTGGGCGGGGCGGTCGGCGGGCGCCGTCCCGGGCCGGGCGCGCAGCTCCTCCAGGTCGGCGCAGCCGTGGGCGGCCAGCAGCTTCTGGCGGCGGTCCAGCTCCTCCTCCAGCTGCGCGACCAGGCGCACCACCCGCTCCGCCTGGCCGCGCTGGGCGACGGCCCCGCAGTGCGGGAACCGCTCCAGCGGCAGCAGGGCGCCGTTGCCGCAGTCGAGCCCGTACATGTGCAGGTCGCCGGGGTGGTGCCCCAGGGCCAGGGAGGCGGCGAGGGTGCGCAGCGCCTGGGACCGGCCGCTGCGCCCGGAGCCCATGACGTGCAGGTGCCCGGTGCGGGCGGGGTCGAAGGTGTAGGGGTGCTGGCGCTGCCGGGCGGGCACGTCCACCAGGCCGAGGGGGACGGCCCGCACCGTGCCGGGGTCGGCGGCGGGTGGGCCGCCGCCGAGCAGCTCGCCCAGGGTCAGCCGGACGGGCAGGGCGGGCAGCCAGGGGCTGGGCTGGCGTTCGGCGCCGGTCCGCTGCGCGGCCTCACCGACCGCGGCGACCAGCACGGTGAGGTCCGTGACCTCGACGTCGCCGGTCCGCTCCTCCCCGCCGCGCCGGGCGACCGGGGCGGGCTGGGCGAGGTCGGACCACTTGACGGGGTGGACCTCGGGGTCGGCGGCCTCGGTGGAGGCCACGACCCGGCGCCCGCCGACCCGGCCCGACTGGAACGGCAGCAGGGACGCGTGGCCGAGCCGCACGTGGGCGCGCCCGGGGGTGTCGATGCCGATGTGCGCGGAGTCGGGGGCGTCGATGACGTCGCGGCTCTCGCTCTCGTCGGTCATCCGCAGGGCGATGCGCAGGTTGGTGTTGGCGCGGATGTCGTTGGTGACCACGCCGCCGGGTCGCTGGGTGGCCAGCACCAGGTGGATGCCCAGGGAGCGGCCGCGCTGGGCGATGTTCACCAGGCCCTTGACGAAGTCGGGCAGTTCGCGGGCCATGGACGCGAACTCGTCGATGACCAGCATCAGGCGCGGCATCTGCGGCATGCGCGGGTCGCGGTCCAGGAGTTCGAGGTAGTCCTCGATGTCCTTGGCGCCGGCCCTGGCGAGGATGTGCTCGCGGCGGTGCAGCTCGGCGCCCAGGGAGACCAGCGCGCGGCCGACCAGGTGGGTGTCCAGGTCGGTGACCATGCCGACGGTGTGCGGCAGGTCCACGCAGTCCTTGAAGGCGCTGCCGCCCTTGTAGTCGACGAGCACGAACGACATCGACTCGGGCCGGTTGACGGCGGCCAGCGAGGCCACCAGCGTCTGGAGCAGCTCGGACTTGCCGGAGCCGGTGGTGCCGGCGATGAGGGCGTGCGGGCCGTCGCGGCGGATGTCCACCGAGAACGCCCCGTCCAGGCCCACGCCGAGGGTGGCCGCGGTGCTGCGCCCGCCGCCCGCCCAGTGGGCGGCGATGGCCTCTCCGCTGGGGGGCTCCAGCCCGATGACGTCGAGGAGGCGGGCCGAGCGCGGCAGGGTGCCGCCGGCCTCGCCGACGCTGCTGTCGCGCAGGGGGGCCAGGGCGCGTCCCAGGCGCTCGGCCCAGGCCGCGGAGGGCACGTCGGGGCGCACGTCCTCGACGTTGTCGAACGAGGTGCGGCGCAGCCGCATCCCGTGCGGGGTGATGGTGACGACCGCCTGGCACTCCTCGGGCAGCAGGCGCTCCTCGGCGTCCAGGCAGAGGGTGTAGATGCCGGCCTCGGGGCCCTCGCGCAGCAGCTGGACCACGCCGGGCAGGGAGCGGATGCGGCGGGCGCCGTCGAGCACGATGACGACGGCGGGCTGGTCGGCGAGGTCGCGCCTGGCCTGCTTGCGGGCTTCCAGGAGCGCGAGCAGCTCGGAGATGCGGCGGGCGCAGGTGGTGGCGTCGATGCCGACCCGGTTGAGGGAGAGGTGGGGGTGGTCGCCGCGCAGGTGCGGCAGGTGGCGGGTCCACTTCCAGCGGTCGTGGTCGCCCTCCATGGACAGCAGGTGGATCTGGAGTTCGGCGGGGCTGTGCAGCGCGGCGAGCTGGGCGACCAGCCAGCGTTCGAGGGCCCGGCCGCCCTCGCCGCGGCCAGCGACGCCGACGACGCCGTTGTCCTTGACGGAGACCCCGACGGGGACGTCGGTCATGTCCCACGTGATGTCGCGGCGGTGGTCGTCCCTGGTGGGGTCGCTGAGGACCACCTTGGAGGGGAGGCTGCCGGTGCCGACCCGCAGCAGGGAGAAGTCCTCGTCGGTCTGGCGGCGCTCCCACAGCCGGGAGCGCGGGCCGGTGGCGAGCAGGAGCACGGCGGCCGGGTCGGGGCAGGTGTCGCGCAGGCGGCGCTGCTCGACCAGGAGGGCGTCGCGGGCGTCCCTGGTGATCCGCTCCTTCTTCTCCTCGTACTCGGTGAGCTGCCTGTCGTAGCGGGCCTTGGTGGTGCGCCGCTGGAGCATCTGGGTGAACAGCACCGAGACCGGGGCGAGCAGGCCGATGAGCAGGTACTGGGGGCGGCCCATGACCAGGGCGCTGCCGACCGCCATGGTGATGGGCAGCAGGATCATCATGATGAGCTGCACGATCGGCCGGTCCGGCGGCTCGGGCGGGGAGGGCAGCTTGAACGAGGTCTTGGTGGGCGCCGGGTGCAGGCGGGGCGGGCGGTTGTAGTCCAGGCCGGTGCCGTCCTCGGCGGGGGCCACGGCGGCGTCGGCGCGGTGGTTGGGCCAGGCCTCGAAGAGCGTGCCGCCCAGCGTGAGCTGCTCGCCCTGGGGCCAGGCGCCGTCCTCGGCGACGGGTTCGCCCTCCAGCGCGCAGCCGTCGCCGCCGCTGGCGCCCAGGAAGGAGACGGAGCCGTCGGGGACGACCCGGATGCGCGCCCAGTGCCCGTCGGCGTTCACCGGGAGGACCGCGGCCTCGTCGTCGCCGACGACGTAGTCGCCGGGGTCCAGGCGGACGATGCGGCCCGCGTCGGGTCCGGAGACGACCCGGACCTCCACCACGCCCGGGGGCTCGCCGGCGGCGGGGGCCGGTCCGCCGACGCCGACGACGGAGCCGTCGAGCAGCCCGGCGTCGGCCAGGGAGGCGTCCGGGTCGACGGGGCGGTCGCCCAGGTAGAGGGCGACGTCCCGGCCGGGGGTGCGGGGGAGGGTGCGCACCATCGGGTCGACGGTCTCGGCCAGCCGGCGCACGGTGGAGCCGGGGTCGGCGTCGACCAGCACGTCCAGGCGCAGGGGCGAGGAGGCGACGGGGCCGGTGCCGTCCGCCGCGGGGACGGTCGACGGGGTCACGGTGAGGAGGAGGCGCACGGTGGGGCTGCTTCCGCTTCTTCGGTGAGCGATGGGGAAAGGTACCGGGGCGGCCGGCGAGGGCCGCCCCGGGGCGGGCTCAGCCCTTCAGGCCCTCGCCGAGCTTCTCGTCGGTGTCGCCGAAGGTGGTGCCGACCTGCTTGATGTAGTTGGCGACGCCTTCCAGGCCCTTGTTCACACCCTCGAAGCCGGTGTTGAACTCCTCGAAGAAGGGGCGGAAGTGCTTCTCGGCGGCGGGGGTGCTGTAACCGTCGGAGATGAGGCCGTCGACCTTCTGCTTGATGGCCTCCAGGCGCTCGGTGAACGCCTCGAACTCCTTGATGAGGGAGCCGGAGGTCTCCTCGGTCTTGTCGCTGTCGACGTTGTAGACGGGCATGGGGTCTCCTACCTTCTTCTCTGCTGGTCGTCGGGGTCGTCCTCCATGATCCAGAAGCGGGCGGTGCCGCTGATGGCGTCGAAGAGGTCCATGACCTCTTCGAGCTGGAGGACGTTGGGGCTGGAGCAGCTGACCATGATGCGCCGGTCCAGCCCGGGGAGCGTGTAGGACGTGTGCATGACCGCGGAGCGGACCAGCGCGTCGTCCATCTCGTAGTCGGTGACGCCGTAGATGCGGCCGCACACCGGCGACCCGGACTCGGGCAGGTCCACCGTGGTCTTCTTCAGCCACGCGCCCTCGCGGGCGGTGGAGGCCTCGGGGTAGACGTACTCGATGACCCTGATGGGGTCGATGGTCTGGTCGCCGTGCCCGGCGGGGAACGAGAAGACGCAGACGGTGGCCATGAAGAACCCGTCCTCGTACTCCTCGAAGGTCCCGGCGGCGGCGATCAGCCCGCCGCTCGTCGCGTCCTTGGTGACCCGGGCGATGTCGGCGAGCAGGTCGTTGAGGGCGTTGAGCTCCTCGGGCCGGTTGCCGTACAGCGCCACGGCCTGCTCGCGCATGCGGGCGACGGTGTCGCCGGTCAGGTCGTACTGCGTCCAGCCCTCGGGGACGGCGACGTCGAACCCGATGTCGACCTCGGCCCCGTCCTCCTCGAAGACGTACGGCACGGCTGCTCCTCGGTGGTGGTCGGCGGGGCCCGCCGTCAGGCGAGCTGGTTGCGGTGGTGGGGAGGCGGCGGCTCCTGCTCGCCCCTGAGGCTCAGGCCCAGCTCCTCGTCCATCTCGTAGAACGTGGTGATGACCGGGTTCAGGGCGTTGAGCAGGGCGCCCAGGTCCTCGGCCTGGCGCTCGTAGTTCTTCTTGCAGTCCTTGCCGAAGTCCTTGGCGGAGTCGACCAGCCGCCCGGGGCCGATGTCCTCGGCCCGGTCCTCGGGGCTCTCGACGTCCTCACCGCCGAAGTCGTCGCAGATGCGCCGCAGCGCGCGCTGCATGTCCTCCAGCGCGTCGGTGTCGATCTTGACCACTTTCGCCATGGTGTCCTTACCTCCCTCGTGACCGCCGGGCGGTCAGCCCGTCTTCTCCAGTTCGGCGAGTTCGCCCAGCAGGCGGTCCCGCTCGTCGACGGCGGCGGCGACGACCGCGGCCACGCGCTCGCGCTCGGGCGCCGTCGGGTTCGGGTGGTCGCGGATGAACTCGTCGACCATGCCCTGGTCGAACATCATGTCCAGCGCCTCCAGCCGGGCCCGGACGTCCTCCCTCCGGCGTTCGAGGGTCTCGGCCGCCCGCTGCTCCTCCTTCTCCTGCTCTTCGAGTTCGCCCATCACGCCGTCGCGGAGGTTGTTGCGCGCGGCCTGGTGGGCGGACTCCATGACGAGCCCGGCGCCGAACGCCCCCGGCAGCTCGCCGTCGTGGGCGAGGCGGCCCTCCACCCCGGCCTTGGGGACCGCGGTCACGAGCTGGGCGCCGACCTGCACCCAGTACTTGGGGTCGTCGGTGTCGGTCATGAAGGCGGTCAGCCACTCCGCCTCGATGCCGAGTTCGCCGAGCAGCTCCCGCGCCGCCTCCCGGGAGGAGTCCACGGCGAAGCCGAAGGACAGGTTGAGCACGTTCTTGGTGAGCTGCCAGGCGATCTCCCGCCCGGCCGCGCGGAGGGGCTCCGGCCTGGGGGCGGGCACCTCGGTCCGGTGGTCCGGGTGGGTCGCGGCGGTCATGCCGCCGTCGGAGTCGGCGGTGACCCGCCAGCCGGGCGGCACCCGTCCGGCGTCGCCCGCGGTCTCGCCCATGCGCAGCGGCACGGTCCCCGGCGAGTCCGGGGACGGACCCCGCAGGCCGATGCCGTCGGGCCCGGCGTCGATGGTGCGGTCCCCGCTGCGGATGGTGCGGGGCCCGCCCTCGGTGGGCACGGCGGCGGTGACCTCGTCGGCGCGGGTGCGGACCGTGGTGCCGTCGGAGGTGGTGACCCGCCCCTCGCCGTCCCCCTGCGCCGCCAGGGGGCGGTCGGGGGCGTCCGTGCGGGTGGTCTCGGCGCTGCCCAGGCCGGACGATTCACCGCGGCGGACGTCGGTGCGCACGGTGCCGTCGCTCACGTGGGAGCCGTCCCGGTCGCTCCCCGCCCGCACGTCCCCCGGTCCGCGGGCGCTCAGCCCGTCGGGGCCGGTGCCGACGCGGTGCGTGTCGGTGCCCAGGGCGGTGGTGCCGTCCGGCCTCCGGGTGGCCTGGAGGCGGTCCCCGCCGCCGTTGGAGGGCGCCGCCAGGTCGACCGCGCCGTCGCGGGAGGTCGTCACGGTCCACCCCTGGGGGGTGTCCATCCGCAGGGCGGGGGAGGCGTCCGGACCGCGGCCGACCTCCACCCGGGTACCGCCGGTGAGGAGGTAGGGCTCCCCGTGGGCGTTGGTCCGCAGCGGCGGGTGGGCCCCGGCGGGGACGGGGTCGCCGTTCATGTCGTAGGAGCGGCGGGTGCCGTCCGCGTCCCAGACCTGGATCCGGTCCTCGCCGCCGCGCTGGAGGACGGCGACGCCGGTGCCGTCCTCGGTGCGGACCTGGCCCGGCCAGGCGTCGCTGCCGCGGATGCCCCCGTCCCCGTCGATCCGGACGTGGCCGTCGGCGTCCATGACGGCGCTCGGCGAGAGGGTGGGGTTGCCGGTGCGGATCTCGGCGCCGCCGCCGCTGGGCAGCACGGCCGTGGAGCCCGCGCCCCGGCCGTCGGCGGAGCCGTCGGCGCGCAGGGCGATGTCGACCCTCTGCGCCTCGTCCACGACGTGCACGAAGCCGGGTCCGGCGTCGACGCGCACGTCGCCGCTGCTGATCGTCGCGGTGTCCGTGCCCCGGTCGTATCCCTGGGTGGAGCCGCCGTCGGTGGAGACCCGGTAGCCGCTCTCCCCGATGTCGGTGCTGGTGCCGCCCGCGGGGTCCACGACCCGGGTGTCCGGGGCGGTGCCCGTGCCGTCGGGCTCCGGGCGGGAGACGGTGGGACCGCCGTCGCCGAAGTCGAGGTCGACGGTGCCGCTCTGGGTGATCTGCACGGGTTCGCCGTCACCGGTGGAGCCCTGGACGGTCAGGCCGTCGGAGGCGGAGATGGTGGTCGTCCCGTCCGAGCGGGAGACGGTGACGTCGCCGTCCCCGGTGGGGATGGTGAGGTCGTCGCCGGTGGAGGGCCCGTCAGGGCCGCCGCCCAGCGGGCCCAGGCCGTGGTTCTCCCGGTAGGCGCCGACGCCCGAGCCGAGGGCGTTGGTGGCGAAGGCGCCGAGGGCCTCGTTGGCGAGCGACCCGGGCGAGAGGTAGCTCTGCCAGTTCTCGGGGTCGGCGGCCATCTGGGTGACCAGGGACGCGGCCATGCCGGAGGTGGTGTCCCGGGCCACGGAGTGGGCGACGTTGACCGAGGTGCGGCTGCTGCGCAGGGCCTGGTAGCCGCTGCGCATGCCGCCCACCCGGCTGCCGACCCGCTGGGCCCCGGTGGCCAGGCGCACCCCGGCGGCGGAGCTGCGGATGCCGCGGACCATGAGGCCGCCGGCGGGCCGGGCCACCCGGCCCAGGGCGGAGGCGCCGCGCAGCAGGGCGCCGCCGGGGACCAGGGCCAGGGCCTCGATGCCCAGGGTGGCGACGGTCTCCAGGTTGAAGCCGAGCTTGCCCTCGCGGTAGAGGTTGGCGGTGGCCAGGGACAGCGCCGCGATGGCCAGGGCGATGCCCAGGCCGGGGATGAAGATGGCGGCCAGCCCGGCGACGATCATGACCACCGCGTAGATGAGGGGGTTTTCCTCGATCCACGTGACGATCTTGTCGAGCCATCCCCAGAGCTTGCGCGGGCTGCCCTGCTTGGCGTCCTCCAGCGCCCTCTTGGTGTCGTCGGCGATCCGGTCCATCTCGGTGAGGACGGCGTCGAGGTCGCCGATGTGGGACCGGCGCAGGGGGTCGTCGCCCTTGGACCACTCGTCCGTGTCCTCCAGGCCGTGGTAGGCCGTGGAGGCGACCCGGGCGACGGCGGCGCTGTTCGTGCGGGCGGTCTCCAGCGCCTCGGCCCAGGTCTCCAGGGCCCTGTACCCGGCCTCGTAGGCGTCGTGCGCCTTGTCGAGGTACTTGGGCAGCTCCTCCACGAGTTCCTGGAGCGCCTCGACGGTGCTGCCCTCGCCGAGGGAGCCGCGGTCGAGCCTGCGGACCTCGCGGCCCGCGGTCTCGGCGGCGTCGGCGAGCCTCTCGTAGAAGTCCCTGAGCGACCGGGCCTCGGACGGGTCCCACGGGATGGGGTCCTTGTCCCGGTCGAGGAGGTCCCACCGGAGGTACTCGCGCGGTTGCTGGGCCACGTTCCGCTGTACTCGCTTTCCTGGTTCCCGGGGAGGTCACGGGCGCGTGTGAGAGCCGCCGGGAGGGGGTGGGTCGGGGCCCGGGGTCACGAGGGTCTCCGCAAATCCGTCATCATAGACTGCCACGCCCACAAGTGAACAGACGCTCCCGGGACGTGACCGGTTCGGGCGAACCAGGACGTCCTATGCGTCGTCTCCCCCACACGTACCTCCACGGACAGCCACAGGAGTAGAGCGAGTGACCCCCACACGTCTTGCGACGGCGCGCGCGGCGGCGGCCACGGCGGCGCTGGCCGCGGCGGTCGCCCTGGCCCCGGCCGGGCCGGTGGCCGCGGACACCGCCGACCCCTACGCGATCTGCCCCGAGGTGTACTACTACGTGGTGCCCGAGGGCTCCCCGGGGCTGGACTCGATCGCGGGCCTGATCCTGGACGACGCCGAGCGCGCCGCGGAGATCTACGAGCTGAACGCCGGGCGGACCCAGGCCGACGGCAACGCGCTGGGCGAGGACCGGGCGGTGCTGGCGCAGTGGCGCCTGGTGGTCCCGTTCGACGCCGGGGGCGAGAACGTCTACCGGGGCAGCGACCCGCTGTGCGTGGTGGCGGTGGAGAACGCCCTGGCGGTGGGCGAGGAGCCGCCCTCGCCGCCTCCGCCGCCGCCCGCCTACACGCCCCCGCCCGAGGACGGGGCGTCCCCCACGGCGCAGGGCGAGGTGGTGGACCTCGATCCGGACGGCGCCAGGCCCTCGATCGACCCGCGGCTGCTGGCGGGCGGGGCCGTCGGCCTGGTGCTGCTGACGCTCCTCACCCTGTTCTGGGAGCCGGTGCTGCGCGGGATCACCTGGCCGTTCCGGGCCGCCGCCCGGGCCCGGGCGGCGCGGGCCCCCAAGCGCAGGCCGACCCGGCCGGGGGTGGCCGCCAGGAGGAGGCGGGCCGCGACCGAGGCGGTGGCCGCCGACCCCGACGCCCGGCGCCGCGCCGCCGCCGCGCACGCCGAGCTGCTGGCCTCCCCCGCGGACGTCCCGGCCCGGCCGGTGGCGCTGCTGACCTCGGACGCGGGGGTGAGCGCCGTGGTCCCGGCCGGGGCGACCCCGCCGATGTCGTCGTGGCGGGTGGTGGACACCACCACGTGGCGGTACGGGAGCGGGCGCTCGACGGCCCCGGTCCACTTCACGACGGCCGCGATGACGGCGGTGCGCGAGCCGGTGCGCGGCGTCCTGGTCTGCCTGGGCCTGGAGGAGGGCGGCGACGCGCTGGTCCACCTGGACCTGACGCGGACGCGCGGCCTGCTGGCGGTGGGCGGCGACGCGGGCGTGGCGGCGGACACGGTGCGGGTGGTCGGCGACGGCCTGCACGCCGCCGGGGTGCGGGTGCGGGTGCTGCGCCCGGACCGCCCGCTGCACTCGCTGGTCGCGGACACGATCCCGGTGGTGTCCGCGCCGGACCCGATCCAGGGGACGGTGCCCGAGCCGGGCGCGTTCGAGGCGGTCGTGGTGCCCCGGCCGCTGAGCGCCGCCGACGAGCACGTGCTGCTGGACCTGCCGCCGAACCTGCTGGTGGTGGCGATGGGCGAGTCCCGGGCTGCGCGGCGCCAGTGGTGGGCGCGCGACGACGGCACGGTGGACACCGGCGCGCTGGGCCTGGAGGTCGTGGTGCGCCACCCCGAGCGCCGGGAGCCCTGACCCCGGGCGCGGGTCAGCTCGCGCCGTCCCCGGGGGACGCCGGGGGGCCCTCCGACGGGTCGCCGCCCTCCTCGGCCCCGTCCTCCCCCGGGAGCGGCCCGTAGACGAAGCGCTGCCGCCCCTGGACGAGCATGGCGTGCCCGCCCTGGGTGATCGCCTCGACGTGGGCGGACAGGTCGTCGGCGACCACGTCCATGTCGCGGGCGTCCAGCACCACCTGGGAGTCGGAGTCCCCGCCCCGGTCGGTGCCGTAGATGAAGCCGTCGTGGGTGAAGGCCGGGGAGAACGCCCCGTCCTCGTCCTCCAGCCCCCACAGCACCTCCCCGGCGGCCAGGTCGACGGCGACGGCGGTCGCCGCCCCGCTGGCCTGGGGCAGCAGGAAGGTGCCCGTGGCGGCGTCGTAGAGGCCGCCCGCGGGCCCGGCCGGGTCGTAGTCGCCGCCGACCGGGTTGGGGCCGGGCTCCTCCAGGGTCCACAGGACGCCCCCGTCGGCGGGGTCGTGGGCGGAGAGCACGGAGGGGGACTCGGCGCTGCTCCAGCGCACCAGGAGGACCTCTTCCCCCTCGTCGCCGGGCTCCTGCGCCTCCCCGTCCTCCTCCTCGTCCGGGTCCCCGTCCGCCCGCGTCTCCTGCTCCTCGGGGGAGGGCAGCGGGAACAGGCCGAGCACGTGCGGGGCGGGCAGCGGGGCGAGGCCGGTCATGCCCAGGTCCTCGTCGGCGCCGCCGTCCAGGGTCCACAGCTCCGCGCCCGGCTCCCCGGGGTCCAGGGAGCGGGCGTGCAGGGCGCCGTCGCCGGAGGCCAGCAGGACCGCCCCGTCCCAGGCGGTGACGGGGACGCCGAGCGCCGCCGGCTCCTCCCCGCCGGGCTCCCCCGCGTCGGGGTCGTCGGCGTCCGAGGGCTCTCCGGACGGCTCCTGCGGCGGCGCGGCGAACTCGTACCCCCACAGCTCCCCGCCGTCGGCGTCCAGGACCGCGTACTCCCCGTACGGCTCCTCCTCGGACCAGTCCCCCGGCCGGCGCACCCCCACCCCGTTCAGGTAGAGGTCGCCGTCCCGGGCGGGCTCCCACAGGGCGTCCCCCGCCGCGTCCAGGACGAAGGGGGCCCCGTCCGGGTCGGACATCAGCAGCACCGGAGCGCCGTCCAGGTCGATGCCGAAGCCGCGGAAGCGCGCCTCGCCCTCCCACAGGTCGGCGCCGGTGGCGGCGTCCTGGAGCAGGTGGCGGTCCTCTCCCCCGGAGCTGACGAGGAAGGCGTCGCCGACGGGGCTGATCCGCACGCCCGAGGGGTCGGCGAAGATGGTGTGGGCGTCGGCGCCGTCACCGTGCAGGACCCGCAGCACCTCGCCCTCGATGCCGGGCGGGGCCTGGCCCTCGAACTCGGTGGGGACCGGCGCGGGCTCGGCCTCGGGTTCGACGGGGTCGGGTGCGGGGTCTCCGCTGCACGCGGCGACCAGCAGCACGGCGAGGCCGCAGGTGAGGGCCTGGGGCACCCGTGAGCTGCGCATGAACCGTTTCTCCCCACGAACGATGACGTTTACGGCAAATCCTAAGCCGGTCATCGGCGTGCCGATACACACGGCCACCGGTCGTTACGACGACGTGAACCGCGGGGCGCCTCAGGGCTCCACGTCGACGACGGTGGTGCCGCGCCGCTCCAGTCCCGCCCTCCCGCCGGTGAGCTCGGCGAGGAGCAGCTCGAACCCGGCGAGGTCCTCCTCGGGCAGGGCCACCTCGACGCGGACCCGGTCCCCGTACCCGACGTCGCGGACCTGGAAGCGGGAGTCGCGCAGGTCGCTCTCCAGGCGCCCGCCGATCACGTAGTCGGCGAACACGTCCACCACGAGCAGGCGGCGGCGCTCCAGCACCCCGAGGGCGTCGACCGCGGCGGACACGGCCCCGCCGTAGGCGCGGATGAGGCCGCCCGCGCCGAGCTTGGTCCCCCCGTAGTAGCGGGTGACGACGGCGACGGTGTCGGTCATCTCCCGGTGGCGCAGCACTTCGAGCATGGGCACCCCGGCGGTCCCGGCGGGCTCCCCGTCGTCGCTGGAGCGCTGGATCCCGCCGTCCTCGCCCAGGATGTAGGCGGTGCAGTTGTGGGTGGCGCTCCAGTGCTCCTTGCGCCGCCGGGCGATGAACTCCCGGGCCGCCTCCTCGTCGGGCACCCGGGCCAGGGCGCAGAGGAAGCGGGAGCGCCTGATCTCCAGCTCGTGCTCGCCGTCGCGTCTGATCGTTCGCATGTCGCCTGTTCGGACGGGGTCTGGTGGGCGCCCCCAGTGTCCCACCCGCCCCCGCGCCCGCCGCACCCGTCGCGGGCGAGGACGACGCGGGCGGAGACATGGACGGCTCCCGGCCCGCACCGCCGCGGGCATGGACCGAAAGCACGGACGGCTCCCGCACCGCGGCGGAGGCCGCAGGGCCCCGTGGCGGGGCCGGGCGGCGTGGCCGGCCCGCACCGCCGCGCCGACGCCGGCACCGGTGCGCCCGGCCTCCTCTGGTGCCGTGGCGGGTTGCGAGCGGTAGCATCCCGAGTGTCGAGGAGGCCGGGAGGCGTCTCGACCTGTGGCGCGAACACGGCCCCCTCCCCCGAGGCCTTCACTCTCAGGACGCATTCCCCTCCTCCCTCGACACCCTGAATCCGCACTCACAGCGATGAATGAATTGCTTTGGGTAACCTTGCGGACGACCGTCGAGAAACCACCGGGAGTTCCGTCATGCGCACGCCACCGTTCGCCGTAGGCGCACTGGCCCTGACCGCGTTGCTCGCCACCGGGTGCTCCGGGGACGCGGGCGGGGACGGGGACGGCTCGGCCTCCCCGCAGAGCCCGGCCGGCGTCCAGCCGACCGCCTCCCCCAGCGTCACCGCCGGGATCTTCATGGTCCCCGGGGAGAGCCGGGCCGCCATCACCTACGACGAGACCGCCGTACCCGAGGGGGCCACCTCCGACGTGCAGGTGCGCGCCCAGGAGGGCGCGACCTCCGTGCAGTTCACCGCGACCGGGCTGGAGGCCGACCGCGACTTCGGCGCCCACGTGCACACGCGGCCGTGCGGGGAGAAGCCCGAGGACGCCGGGCCCCACTACCAGAACGAGCAGGACCCGGCCGCCGACGCGGAGACCCCCTCCACCGACCCGGCCTACGCCAACCCGGAGAACGAGGTCTGGCTGGACTTCACCGCCGACGGGACCGGCGCCGCCACCGTCAGCACCACCGTGCCCTGGGAGTTCCGCGAGGGCGAGGCCAACTCCCTGGTCCTGCACGAGCAGCACACCGCGACCGGGCACGGCGAGGCGGGCACCGCGGGCGACCGCCTCGCCTGCGTCAGCGTCGTGTTCTGACGCCGTCCGGCGCCGCGGTCACCGACCGGCGGGGACGGCGGGCTCGGGGAGCACCCGGCGCAGCAGCAGCCGCTCCCCGAGCGCCCACGCCCCCGACGTCAGCAGGTACAGGCCCGCGGCCAGCGGCACGAACACCGCGACGACCACCGTCATGAACGGCAGGTAGGACAGCGGGCCGCGGGCCATGCGCTCGGCCTCGGGGGTGGTGGCGGGCATGGGCAGGAAGCGGCGCGACCCCCACGCCACCAGCGCCAGCAGGACCAGCAGCAGGCCGAAGACCGGCACACCCGGCGCGCCGGCGGACAGCGGGGTGGCGCCCAGCGCCACCCCGGCCAGGGTGTGCTCCAGCAGGCCGCCGCCGCCCGGGCCCTGGCCGATGAACACCCCGTACAGGGCGATGACGACGGGCAGCTGCGCCAGCGAGGGCAGGCAGCCCGCCAGCGGCGAGGTGCCCGCCTCCGCGTACACCTTCTGCTGGGCGGCGACCATCTTCTGCGGGTCGTCGCGGTGCCGGGCCGTGATCTCGGCGATCCGCGGCGCGAGGAGCAGGCGGACCTTCTCGGCGCGGACCTGCATCACCCCCAGGGGTACGAGCAGCAGGCGCACCGCGACGGTCAGGCCCACCACGGCCAGCGCCGCGGCGGGTTCGCCCGCCAGGGGCGTGAAGAAGGCGGTGAGCGCGGTCAGGACCGCGGTGAGCAGGGACATGACGGCCGAGATCGGCCACACGGAGTACACGGTGGAACGGACCCTTCGTCCAGGAGGAAAAGAACGGACGTCGGGCCGCCCGGGACGCCGAAGGGGCGTTCGGGAACGACGGGGATCGGGTGTCGGGCGGCCGCTACCGGGCCGCGCCGGGCGCCCTGGGACGCGGTCTGCCCGCCGCGTCGGGGTCGCACAGGGCGGGGACCGCGGACCGCTCCGAGCGGCGGCGCATCGCGCCCGTCCGCCCGGCCGTGGTGTCGCCCGCCGGGACCGCCGCGGCGCCGTGCGCCGTGTACCAGGCGAGGGCGGCGCCCACCACGACGAACAGCAGCGCCATGGGGGCGGTGGGCAGGACGTCCGGGGAGGGTCCGACCAGGAGGAGTTCGGCGAGGAACAGCAGCAGCGCACCGGCCACGGCGTCCTCCTCACTCCTGCGGTGCCACACGGAAGGTGTCCGGGCAAATCCTATCCGGACCTGACATGTCCGTCGACGGAAAGGCCCCCATCAGGAGAAATCCGCCGACACTCCGGCGGCGCTCCGCTCGATCCCCGCGCGCGTGTAGCTAAATGACCCCTGTAGCCACGTGACAGAGCGTGATCAGGAACCCGACCGGCGGCGCGCCGGGGCGGGACCGGTCGTGAAGGGGAACCCCGTGCCGATTCGCCCCGCGAACCTCGCCACCATGTCCGCGACCATCGCCGGAGCCATCGCCGGGCTGTCCAGCCGGGAGGACCAGGCTCCCCCGGTGCAGATCACCTTCGAGTCCGGCTACCGGCAGACCGTCGAGCAGGGCGGCTGCCGCGCGCTCAAGACCGGCCAGGGCGGGGTCACCGCGATCTCCACCGAGGCCAAGGTCAAGTTCGCGCTCTTCTCGGGGACCAGCTGCCAGGGCAGCCGCGCCCTGGCCTCCGGGCACGGCAGCGTCAGCTTCGGCGACCCCGTCCTGGCCGGCGCCATCGTCATCGGCTGACGGGGCCGCCCGAACGGATCTCCGCCACGTCACCGGGCGGGGTCTCCAGGGTGTCGCCGCGCGAGCGCAGCACCGCCCCGGCCGCGGCGTGGCCCAGGCGCAGCCGCCGTCCCACCGGCAGGCCGTCCAGCAGCCCGGACAGGAACCCGGCGGCGAACGCGTCGCCCGCGCCGACGGCCTCCACCACCTCCACCCCGGGGGAGGGCTCGAACACCGCCGACGCCCCGGAGAAGCAGGTCGCCCCGTGCTCGGCGTCCTTGACCACCAGGGCCGCGACCTCCGGCAGGACCGCGCGCACGTCCTCGGCGGTCGGCGTGCCCCACAGCCGCTCGGCCTCGTCCCGGCCCACGAACACGATGTCGGCGCGCCGGGCCAGGTCCAGCAGGACCGGGGCGGCGACCCGGGCGGGCCAGAGCGCGGGCCGGTGGTTGACGTCGAAGGAGCGCAGTGCGTCGCCGTCGGCGCGCCCGGCCAGCAGGTGCTCGACCAGCGCCGCGGCGCGGGCGGACAGCGCGGGGGTGATCCCGGACAGGTGGACCAGCCGGGCCCGGCGCGACCACACCCGCTCGGCGTCGGCGGCGGACAGCGCCGAGGCGGCCGAGCCGGAGCGGTAGTACAGGACGCCGGCCCCGCCGGGGGCGGTGTCCTTGACGTACATGCCGGTGGGGCGGTCGGGGTCCACGGCCACGCCCTCCACGTCCACGCCCCACCGGGACACGGCGTCGGTGACGATCCGGCCGAAGGGGTCGTCGCCCACCCGGCTCACCCAGGCCGCGGTGTGCCCCAGGCGGGCCAGGGCGACGGCGACGTTGGACTCCGCGCCGCCGGTGCCCAGGGTGAGGCTCGCGCCCGCGGCGAGCGGGTCGGCGCTGTGCAGCACGGCCATGGTCTCGCCGACGCAGACGGCGTCGAGCGGCGGGCGGGGGGAGGTGTCGCTCATCGCCGTTCCCTTCGGACGGAGCGGCCGGGCAGGCGGTCGGTGCGGCGCCCGTCCCGGACGGTGAACTCCCCGGCGACCAGCACGTGCTCGATGCCGACCGGGGTGAGCCGGGGCTCGTCGTAGGTGGCGCGGGCGTCGACGGTGTCGGGGTCGAACACCACCAGGTCCGCGACCGCGCCGAGGTGGACCGTGCCGCGCCCGCTCAGGCCGAGGCGGCGCGCGGGGCGCGAGGTGAGGTGGCGGACGCACTCCTCCAGGCTGAGCACCCCGAGTTCGCGCACGTAGTGGCCGAGGTAGCGGGGGAAGGTGCCCCAGCCCCGGGGGTGGGGCTTGGCGCCGACGAGGATGCCGTCGCTGCCCGCGGTGTGGGAGCTGTGCCGCATGATGGTGCGGATGTTCTCCTCGTTGCCGACCTGGAGCAGGCAGCCGCTGCGCAGCTCGTCCCCGATGAGCAGCTCCATGTACAGGTCGCCCGGCTCCCGGCCGCGGCGGGCGGCGAGTTCGGCGACGGACGCGCCGACCGCCCAGGACAGTGCGGGATCGGCGGTGCCGGTGACGACGATGGCGGACCAGTCCATGGGGATGCCGTGGTTGCCGTCGGTGCCCTCCACCTCGATCTCGTGGAGGATGCGGGCGCGGGTCCCGGGGTCGCGCAGGCGCTCCAGGGTGGCGGCGGTACCGCCGGTCTGCGCCCAGCTCGGCAGCGGTGCGCCGAGGTAGGTGGCGCTGGCCCCGTAGGGGTAGGAGTCGAGGGTGACGTCGAGGCCGTGGTGGACGGTGGCCTCGTCGATGGCGTCCAGCACCTCGGGGGCCCGGCCCCGGTTCCGCGGGAAGTTGACGTGGCAGTGCGCCAGGTGCAGGGCCACCTGGGCGCGCCGGGCGACGTCCAGGCACTCCCGGTAGGACTCCACGACCCGGGAGCCGTAGTTGCGGTGGTGGGGGCAGTAGTAGCCGCCCGCCTCGTGGACGGGGGACAGCAGAGCGACGATCTCGTCGTCGGTCGCGTACATGCCGGGGGTGTAGGTGAGCCCGGCGGAGAGGCCGTGCGCCCCGTCCTCCATGCCGCGGGCGACGATGGCCCGCATCCGGTCGAGTTCGGCGCCGGTGGGGGCGCGGTCCTCGCCGCCCAGGACGGCCATGCGCACGTTGCCCTGCGGGACCAGGTGGGCGACGTTGACGGGCGCCCCGGCGTCGACCCGGTCGAGGTACCCGCCGATCCCGCGCCAGGCGTGGTCCAGGTCGGGGGTGCCGTTCCAGCCCGCGAGCTGGGCGCGCAGCTCTTCGACCGTGTCGTCGGTGACGGGGGCGTAGCCCAGGCCGTCCTGCCCGACGACCTCCAGGGTGACGCCCTGGAGGACCTTGGCCTCGTGCCCGGGGTCGGCCAGGACGGCGAGGTCGGAGTGGGAGTGCATGTCGATGAAGCCGGGGGCGAGGACGAGCCCGGAGACGTCGACGACCTCGGCGGGCCCGGCTCCGCCGATCCCGGTCATCCGGTGGCCCGCTCCGGGTGGGACGATGTGGACGATGCGGTCACCGCGCAGCACGACGTCGGCGGGTCTGGAGGGTCCGCCGGTGCCGTCGACCACCCGTCCCCCGGCCAATACGGTCTCGGACTGCACTGTTCCTCCGTTCAGGGGGCCGACCGGCCGGGTGTGTCGTCGGCCGGGTGTCGGTGCGGACCAAGATACGCTGCCGGGAACAAAATTGATAACTTTGTTGCCAATAAGCGTGACCCAGGCCGCCCGCCGTGCGGAATGTGCACCGGTGTGCGCATCGGCATGTGCATCCGCATGCTCGCCGGTACAGGCATTATCGACGAGGCGGGCCCTGCACGCGAGACCCGACCACAAGGAGATCACGGATGTCGAAGAAGGCGGTCCGCACGGACGGCGCCCCCGCCCCGGCCGGTGCCTACAGCCAGGGGATCGTGGCCGGCGGGTTCCTGTTCACCGCGGGCTTCGGCCCGCAGGACCCGGAGACCGGCGAGGTCGCCCCCACCGTCGGGGAGCAGACCCGCCAGGTCCTGGCCAACGTGTCCGCGGTGCTGGCCGAGCACGGCCTGACCCTGGACGACGTCGTCAAGGCGACGGTGCACCTGGAGAACCTCAAGAGCGACTTCCCCGAGTACAACGCGGTGTACGAGCAGCACTTCACCGCCCCCTACCCCGTGCGCACCACCGTGGGTTCCGACCTCGCCGACATCCTGGTGGAGATCGACGTCGTCGCCAAGCTGCGCGACTGACGGCCCCGCACGACCGCGGAGCCCCCGGCCGCCGTTCGCGCGAACGGCGGCCGGGGGCTCCCCCGCGCTCAGTCCCGGCGGCGGGCGCGCAGGACCACGTCGTGGATGGTGTACTCGGTCCCGTCGTAGACGGCCGGGCGCGGCCGCTCCTCCAGCACCGCCGTCTCCCAGTCCCGTCCCGGTACCAGGTCCGCCATCTCCTCCAGGGTCGGGAACAGCTCCGGCCACGGCGGGCGCGGCAGCCCGTCCTCCAGGTCGCGCAGGGCGTGGGACACCAGCAGCAGCGTCCCGCCGGGCGCGACCGCGGCGGCCAGTCCGGAGAACACCGCCGTCCGGCGCTCCGGGCGCAGCGGCAGGTAGTGCGAGGTCACCAGGTCGTAGGCGCCCTCCGGCGGGGTCCACCCGTCGCTGTCGGCCCGCCGCCAGGTGATCCGCGCCGCGGCGCCGGGAGCCTGCTCGGCGACCCGGGCGGCCGCCTTCTCCAGGGCCACCGCGGAGATGTCCGTGGCGGTCACCTCCCAGCCCTGCTCGGCCAGCCAGCGGGCGTCGTCGCCCTCGCCGCTGCCGACCTCCAGCGCCCGACCCGGGGCCAGCCCCCGCACCTCGGCCACCAGCACGAGGTTGGGGTTCCCGCTCCAGATGCGCTCCGGGGCGGAGAAGCGCTCGTCCCAGTACTCCGCGCGGAACATCTCCGGCGGGGGCGCGTCCGGGTAGTGCTCATCGGTCATCGTGGACCACCTCCGCGACCAGCCTCGCCGGTGGCGCGCCCCGGGGCGAGTTCCTTTGCCGTTCCGGCAAAAGCGGGGCGGTCGGCGGCGGTCAGTCCTCCCCGAAGTCCGCCAGGCACAGGTCGAGCAGCGCCGCGATGCGGCGGGTGAGGTCCTCGCGCCCCTGGGCGCGCAGCGCCGTGGCCCCCTCCACCTGGCGGACCCGGGTGAGGCCGAGCATCAGCGCGGTGACCAGGGAGGCGTGGGCGCGGGAGTCGGTGCCGCCGCCGAGGTAGGCCTCCAGCGGGTCGATCAGGGCGCTGGTGATGCGGCCCTGGTAGACGGCCTGGAGGTCCGGGTCCCCCGCGGAGTGGTCCAGGGCGCGCTGGAGCGCGCTGCTCTCGCCGTGCAGGCGGCTCACCGCGTGCTCGGCCAGCCGCCGGGTGAGCGTGTCCCGCTCCCCCTCGATCAGGCCCGGGAAGACGCCGTCCTCGCGCAGGATCTCGGTGAGCAGGCCGCGCTTGGCCCCGAAGTAGCGGTTGATCAGGGCGACGTTGACCCCGGCGTGGGCCGCGATCTTGCGCGAGGACACCGCCCCGTAGCCCTCTTCGGTGAAGAGCTCGCGAGCACTGGCCAGGATGCGCGCCCTGGTCGCCTCGCGGCCGCGGGCGGGCCCGGCACCGCTTCCGGTTCCGTCCGTACCGTCCATCTCCACACCTTTCGGCGGACCTGCTCTGACTATGCCGATTCCAGGTTTGCACCCCTGATGCCGGTTCGCCTACCGAAACGGGCGCAGCGATACCGACTTGACAAGGTCAACAGCGTTTACATATACCAGGGGGAGGACATCCCGCCCCCGGCAGTGCGCCGCGGGGCCTTTCGTGTGTGTCCGGGATGAGGGATCTCGTTGGAACAGGCAGTGCGCAGGAAGACCGTCACCCGTACCTCCGAACCCCCCGACCCCCACGCGCAGGTCCTCCCCTCCCGCAGGGCGGTCCGGCGCATCATGGTCGGCCTCGTCCTGGCGATGCTCACCTCGATGCTCACCAACTCCATCGTCGGCACCGCGCTGCCGACGATCATGGGCGAGCTGGGCGGGCAGGACCGGCTGGCCTGGGTGGCGACCGCCGCCCTGCTCACCATGACCGCCTCGACCCCCGTGTGGGGCAAGCTGTCCGACATCTGGGGCCGCAAGCCGCTGTTCCAGATCTCCCTGGGCATCTTCATCGTGGCGTCGCTGGCGGCGGGGATGGCGCAGGACATCAACTGGCTCATCGCCGCCCGCGCCCTCCAGGGGCTGGGCGTGGGCGGGCTCGCCACGCTGCCCAACATCATCCTGGGCGACGTGGTGTCCCCGCGCGAGCGCGGCCGCTACAGCGGCCTGATCGGCATGGTGTTCGGCGTGTCCACGGTGCTGGGCCCGCTGGTCGGCGGGTTCCTGGTGGACAGCCCGCTGGGGTGGCGCTGGTGCTTCCTCATCACGGTGCCGCTGGCGGTGTTCGCCTTCGTGGTCATCCAGTTCATGTTCACCATGCCGTTCACACCCCGCCGGGACGCCCCGGTCGACCGCACCGGGGCGGCGCTGATCTTCGGGGCGGCCAGCACCGTGATCGTGCTGCTCAGCCTGGGCGGCACCCAGATCGCCTGGTCCTCGCCCCTGGCGATCGGGCTGGGGGTCGGCGCGGTGCTGCTGACGGCGGGCGCGGTGGTCGTGGAGCGGCGGGCCCGCGAGGCCATCATCCCGGCGCGGCTGTTCCGGGACCGGACCTTCGTGATGTCGTCGGCGGCGTCGGTGTGCGTGGGCATGATGATGTTCGGCCTCATCATCTACATGCCGCAGTACCTCCAGATGGTGCACGGGATGAGCCCCACGGTGTCGGGGATGATGACGCTGCCGCTGGTGGCGTCGTTCCTGGTCACCTCGATCGGCTCCGGGTACGCGGTGAGCGGCACCGGCCGGTGGAAGGCCTACCCGGTCGTGGGCATGGTGCTGTGCGTGGTCGGGTTCGTGCTGCTGTCCGCGGCGCACCTGGACCCCGGGCTGACCGCGGTGGTCGCCGGCCAGGCCCTGGTGGGGCTGGGCTTCGGCCTGAACATGCAGCTCCTGCTGCTGGCGACGCAGAGTTCGCTGCCCACCGCGGACATGGCGGCGGGCACCGCCTCGGTGGTGTTCTTCCGCAACCTGGGCGGGGCCACCGGCGTGGCCGCGTTCGGCGCGGTGATGGTGGGACGCCTCAACTCCGAGCTGGGGGCCGCGGTGGCGGCGGCCCGGGAGCGGGCGGCGGCCGACGCCGCGGCCGGGACCGACTCCGGGGCGGCGGCGCTCTCCGAGGCGCTGGCGGGCGCGGGCCGGGCGGCCCAGGGGTCGCCCGAGGTGGTGCACGCGCTGCCGGGCCCGGTGCGCGAGGTGATCGTGGGGGCGTTCGACCAGGCGATGCAGGGCGTGTTCCTGGTGGGCATCCCCGTGGCCGTGCTGGGGCTGGTCGCGGTGGCGTTCATGCCGGCCGCCCCGCTGCGGGGCGGCCCCGAGCCCCGGCCCGCCGCACCCGTGGCGGACCCGTCCCGGCCGTGAACGCCCGCCCGGGCCGCCGGGGGCGCGGGGGCGCGTGCGGAGGGGTCTTCGCGGAGAGGACCGTGCCCGCGGGCCGTCCGCCACCGGCAGACCCGCGGCCGCAGGCCGCCCGTGAGCCGGGGAGGCGTCCGCGGGCCGTCCGTCGGGGGCGGTGACGGGCGGACGGCCGCGGCCGGCGATGGCGTGAGCGTCGCGGGCGGCCGGCGGGAGGTCCCGGGCCCGAGCGCGGCGGAGGTCCCGGGAGCGCGCGGGCTAGAGGTAGCGGCGGAAGCCCTCGGCGGAGTCGGAGAAGCCGAGCGCCTTGTAGAACTCGTGGGCGCCGGTCCTGCTCTCGTGGGAGAGCAGCTCCACCTTGTAGCACCCGGCCCGCGAGGCGCGGTCCAGCGCGTCCTCCATGAGGGCCCGGCCGATGCCGCGGCGGCGCAGGACGGGGTCGACGACGAGGTTGTCGGCCACCGCCCAGGGCTGGGCGTCGTGGGTGAGGTTGGCGACCACCAGCAGGTCGAGGGTGCCGATGATCTGGCCCCGCTGCTCGGCCACCAGGACCGTGCGGTCGGGGTCGTTCTCCATCCGGGTCCAGGCGCGCACGGCGGCCGAGGACATGCGGACGTGAGCGCTCTGCGTGTGGGTCGTATCGCCGAGTTCGCGGAGGAGACGCAGAATCGCACCGAGGTCGGACCGGATGGCCGCGCGGATAATCATGGCTTCCGGAATCGTAGCCGACCTCCCGCGACAAGGCGGACTTCACCCCACAACCGGACATAAAACACCAGGGGTGGGGACCTCGGTCCCCACCCCGGAATCGTCGTGTCCGACAGCGACGCTACGGCTTGCGGATGACCCGCACGCCCTCCTCGCCCGACGGCGGACGGCCGCCCTCCGGACGCCGGTAGATCCCCGTGATGCCGGGGTCACCGCCGGCCTCGTCCGGAGCCTGGGACGCCTGCGGACCCGTGCCCTGCGGGGCCTGGGGGCCGGCGCCCTGGGGCGCCTGCGGTCCCGTGCCGTGCGGGGCCTGCGGCCCCGTGCCTTGCGGGGGCCGGGGGCCGGGGCCGTGCGGGGCCTGCGGACCCGTACCGTGCGGGGCCTGCGGACCCGTGCCCTGGGGCGCCTGCGGGCCCGCCGGTGCGGGACCGGTGAACCGGGCGCCCTGCGGCGGACGCGCGGCCTCGGCCTGCGGGCCCGGACCCTGCGGGCCCGACCCCTGGCCCTGCGGCCTCGGGTTGGGCTTGATCCGCACCGTGGACTCGTCCGGCGCCTCGGGCAGCGAGGTGATCCGGATGGTGGCCTCGTCCGGGGCCGGAGCCGCGGGCTCGGGCTTGGACTCCGGCTTCACCGGCTCCGGGGCCTTGGCGGCCTCGGGCTTGGCCGGCTCCGGCTTGGCCGGCTCGGGCCTGACCGGCTCCGGGGCCTTGGCCGCCGCGGCCGGCTGGGGCTTGGGCTCCGGCCGCACCGGGGCCTTGGCCGCGGGCTCGGGCCGGGCCGGCTCCGCGGAGACGGTCTCCTCGCGGGTGAGCCCGGTCTCCAGCGCGCCCGCCTTGTCCTCGGCCGAGACCAGGTCGGCCAGCGTGCCGTGCATGTCGCGCAGGCGGCGCAGTGCCTCGGAGTGGGTCGCGGTCAGCGTGGCGAGCCTGCGGTCCGCGGTGTCGTGGATCTTCTTGGCCCGCGCCTCGGCCTCGCCCAGGCGGCGCTCGCCCTCCTGCTTGGCCTGCTCGCGGAGCTGCTCCGACTCCTTCTTCGCGCCGGTGACCATCTCGTTGGCCTCCGACCGCGCGGAGGAGATGATCCGCTCGGCGTGGTCCTCGGCCTCCTTGCGGAGCTTGGCGATCTCCTCCTGGGAGCGCTTCTTGGACTCCTGGACCTCGGCGTCCACCTTGCCGCGGCGCTCGCTGGCCTCCTCCTCCGCGATGCGGAGGATCTCGGCCATGCGCTCGCTGATCTGCTCGTGCTCGGGCTTGGTCTGGGCCTTCTCCCGGGCGACCGCCAGATCGCGCTTGTACTGCTCCAGCTCGTCGTCCATCTGGTTGAGGCGCTGGCGCAGGCTCTGGTTGTCGTTGTTCAGACGGATGAAGCGCTCGTCGACCGACGCCTTGTCATAGCCGCCCTTGCGCACCGTCGGGAACATGTCCTGTTGCAGTCCGCTACCCGGCAACATATCGCTCATGTGCCTTTCATGTCC
This sequence comes from Nocardiopsis flavescens, assembly GCF_900141985.1. GTDB lineage: Bacteria > Actinomycetota > Actinomycetes > Streptosporangiales > Streptosporangiaceae > Nocardiopsis > Nocardiopsis flavescens. The sequence goes on from NZ_FQZK01000011.1 coordinate 66,469, forward strand.
TAAGTACACCGTCAGTGGCTGCACATCGCAGCAGGTGAGAGTTGCCCCGTACCCAATTGTCCGGTGAACACCCGCAAGCCTTCGTAAAGCATGGCCTGTGGGCGGGTGTCCTTTTTCACCGCATCCGCGATCGCACGAGGGGAACGACCGGGCGCGGAGCGTCACGCAGTGGACGACCGAACGACCACGGTAGGCACACGCCGTGATGTCCCGTCAAGAGTCCCGCCGGGGGGACATCGGCGTGCCGCCTCCGATCACGTTCTTACTAAGGTATGCGCGATCATCCCCGCGCGGGGGCGGAGCGGTCAACTTCCCCTCCTCCCCCGCGGGGGCGACGGCGCGAGCACACCCCACCGAGAGGGAGGACCACGACATGGGCAGTGGGATCGAAGGCCGCGGGACGGGGGCCGGGCGGCCCCTGGTCGGCGAGGCCGGCTTCGGCACACCGGAGATCCACCCCGACGCCTGGATCGCCCCGGGCGCCGTCGTGGTCGGCCGCGTCCGGCTGGGCGCGCACAGCAGCGTCTGGTACGGGTCGGTCCTGCGGGCCGACACGGAGGACATCGCGGTGGGCGAGCGCGTGAACATCCAGGACCAGTGCGGGCTGCACGCCGACCCCGGCCAGCCGGTGGAGCTGCACGACGGCGTCAGCCTGGGCCACAAAGCGATGGTGCACGGGGCGGTCGTGGAGGAGGGCGCGCTGATCGGCATCGGCGCGATCGTGCTGGGCGGGGCCCGGGTGGGCAGGGGAGCGTTCGTGGCCGCGGGGGCGCTGGTGCCCCCGGGCAAGACGGTGCCGCCGGACACCCTGTGGGCGGGCGTCCCCGGCAAGGTCGTGCGCGATCTCAACGACGACGACCGGGCCGTCCTGGAGTACACCTCCGTCCACTACGCCGAGCTGGCCCGGGAGCACTCCGGGGTCACCTGGCGCTGAGCGGGGCGGGCGTGGGGTGGGAGCGGTCGGTGGTGAGGGTGTGACGGGTGGACCGGGAGGTGCACCGACCTGGTCGGACCGGGTCAGACCGGTACTGGTCCTCACGGGTCATGCGGGCCCCGCAGGGCGCCGCGTAACCTGGTTCCGGGTCCTCCGGACGGGTCATCACGCCCTCCCCCGTCCGCTCCACCGGGGACCGCTCGCGTCCAGGACGGCCCTGTACTCCCCGGGGGGTGAACGCGTGTGGAATACGGACCGCACCGGCCCGGCACGCTGCACGACCACGTCGCCCTCGACGAGATCGAGCTGTACGCGGAGGTGCTCGTCGCCGCCGCCCACGCGGACCGCCGCCTGGCCATGGAGGAGCTGGACCGGGTGCTGGGGCTGATCACCGCGCCCGAACCCGGCTGACCCCCTCCCGGGGGACGGCACAGCCGGCCGCCGCGGCGCGCCCGCCCCGGCCGGAGCGCGTGGCCGGGTCCGCCGCGCGCGTGCACGCGCGGACGGGACAGGACCGGTGGGACCGCGCCCCGGACCGCAAGGCGGACCGCCCGCCCCCGTGCGGCGGGTCCGTGCGCGGGCGGGTTCCGGGGGCCGGTTCCGGCGGGGCGCCGCGGCCGACCCGCTCAGAAGGGCAGCACGGCGCGCAGCAGGAACCCGTCGCCGCGCGTCCGCGTCGCCGTCAGCCCGCCGCCGGCCGCCGCCACCCGCTCCGCCAGGCCGGTCAGGCCGTTGCCCCGCCCGCCGCCCTCCCCGTGGACGCCGTCGTTGGACACCTCCACCACCAGGGCCCGGCCGCCCTCCCCCTCCACCAGGGAGAAGTCGATCCGGCAGCGGGCGGCCTCGCTGTGCCGCAGCACGTTGGTCCCGCCCTCGCGCACCACCCAGGCGGCCGTCCCGGACACGCGCGCGGGCACGTCCAGGCCCTCCAGCCCGGTGATCTCGACCCGCGTCCCGACCGTTTCCAGGACCCCGCGCACCGCGGCGGCCTCCTCGGCCGGGTCCGGCTCCCGGTAGCCGCCGACCGCCGCGCGCACCTGACCCAGGGCCTCCCGGGCCAGGTCGTGGACCTCGCCCAGCTCCTTCTCCGCGCGCTCGGGCGCCCGGTCGACGAGCCGGCCCGCCAGCTCGGCCTTGACCGCCAGCGCCGACAGGCTGTGCCCGAGCAGGTCGTGCATGTCGCGGGAGAACCGCAGCCGCTCCTCGGTGACCGCCAGCCGGGCCCGGGCCCGCTGGCCCTCGACCGCCTGCCGGGTGATGTCCCACAGCCAGATGGTGGCCACGGTGCTGGAGGCCATCACCAGCGCCCACAGGATGGACCCGACCCAGAACACGAACTGGAGGGGGAGCGGGACCTCCCCGCCCCCGACGAGGACGAACGGCCACGGGGCCGCCAGCAGCACCAGGGTGACGACGGCCCCGCGCCGGCGCGGGGCGGTGAACACCCCGGCGGACCACCAGGTGGCGAACAGGCCCATCGTCAGCACCGGGTCCCGCACCAGGGCGGCGGTGAGGCCGAGCAGGGCGAGCGACCCCCAGTAGAAGCGGGGGTCCGGGATCCGGCGGCCGTCGATCCGGTCGCGCACCAGGAACAGCACCAGGACCGCCAGGGGCACCGACGCGCCCAGGGCCGCGAGCGGGCGCCAGGCGTCGTCCCGGGGCCCGCTCAGGACGACCTCGAAGACCGGGATGCCCGCCAGCAGCACCGCCAGCATCCCCATCGTGACCATGATGACCAGGCGCCCGAAGCGCATGGTGCGTTCGACCTCGTCGGTACCGGGCATCAGCGCGCCTCCCCGGCGGGCGACGGGGAACCGTCGAGGGGCAGGCGGACGCGGAGCAGGAGGCCGCCCTCCGGTGTGCGCCCGGCCGTCAGCGCGCCGCCCTCCCGGCGCACCCGGTCGGCGAACCCGTCCGCCCCGCCGGGCTCGGGGTCCGCGCCGGGCCGGGCCCGGTCGCCGGACAGCTCCACCACGGCCCGCCCCGTCGCGGGGTCCCGGGAGAAGGAGATCCGGCAGTGCGCGGCGGTGCCGTGCCGCAGCAGGCGGGCACCTCCCTCGCGCACCGTCCACGCGGCGAGGGACGCCTCCGCCGGGGAGGGGTCCAGGTCCGCCAGCCCCGCCACGGAGGTCCGCACCCCGCCGGCCGCCAGTACCGCCGTCACCGAGCGCACCTCCCCGGCGAGTTCCAGCTCGCGGTATCCGCTGACCGCGGTGCGGATCCGGCGCAGCGCGTCGCGGGCCAGGGCGTGGACCTCGGCGGCCTCCGCGCGGGCCTGCTCCGGGTCGCGGGAGACGTTGCGCCCGGCACGGGCGGCCCGGACCGCGAGCACGTTCAGGTCCTGGCCCAACAGGTCCTGGAGGTCGCGGGTGAACCGCAGCCGCTCCACGGCGACCGCGAGCCGGGCCTTGGCCTCCTGGGCGGAGAAGGCCTCGCGCACGATGTCCCACAGCCGGAAGGAGACGGCGCACCCCAGGTAGAAGAGGCCCCACAGGAGGGCGCCGACCAGCCACACGAACAGCAGCGCCGCGAAGGGTGAGTCCGGGTGGAGGAACGGCCAGGCGATCCACGGCAGGAGTCCGGTCGCCGCCCCCAGCACCGCCGGATACCGGGCGCCGCGGTGCAGGTGCGTCATCACCGACAGCCAGGAGGCCAGGGCGCAGACCATGTAGGTCTCCTCCCTCAGGAACAGCGCACCCGTCCAGGCCAGGAGCACGGAGGCGGCGTACAGGCGCGGGTCCGGGACACCCTCGCCCCGCATACGGGCGGCGATGAGCGGCCCCATGCACGCGCACGAGGCCAGGAGGAGCACCAGGGACACGGTCTGCGGCCACAGCGGGTTCCCGTTGCCGTGTGTCTGGGCCATCTCGGCCAGCGGCCACAGGACCACGATCACGGGCGTCGCGCACACGCTGTACACGGTCATGGCGCGCGCGGTCCGCACGTGGCGGCGCTGCGCGGCGGTCAAGGCGGAAGTGTCCCGGTCCATCGTTCGAGTCTCCCTCATGGCGAACGCCCGCCCCGGCCGGGGCGGGCGCGCGGGACGCCGGGCGTCAGGGCTGGCGGGGGTCCCAGCGGAAGATGCGCAGGGCCAGTACGGCGAACAGGAGCGTCCACAGGAGCAGCAGCCCGATGGCGGGCAGGGCGGAGACCCACAGCTCCAGGAAACCGGCCGGAGCGGCGTTCTCGTAGCCGGAGAAGACGTCGTGGCCGGTGTAGGCGGCCTGGGCGAGCTGGCCCGCGGCGGTGGAGGGCAGGTAGCTCAGCACCTCGACGAACGCGTCCGGGAACATGGCGGTGGGGATGACCCCGCCGCCCGTGAACAGCAGGAACATCATCGGCACCATCGCGGCCATCTGGGCGGACTCGGCGGTGCGCGCCATCGGCGAGACGCACAGGCCCAGGAAGCTCATGGAGACGGCGCTCAGCGCGATCGCCAGCGCCAGCATGACCGGGTCCCCCGGCAGCGCTCCGGAGTTGGCGTAGATCAGGCCCACGCCCAGCACCGAGATGAGCAGGGACATGACGACCACCAGCAGGGTGACCGCGCCGAACAGCGCGCCCTGGGTGACCCCGCTGACCCGCATCTGCTTGAGGACCAGGGACTCGCGGCGCGCGGTGAACACGTTCGAGGGGTGGCCGATGCCGATGATCAGCCCGATGCTGCCCATCGCCGCGATCATGGCGAGGTCGGCGCTGCCGACGTCGCCCACGACGGGTTCGTTGGGCATGTTCATCGGGATGACGAACATGAACAGCGCCAGGGCGAGGAACATCCAGGCGGTCTTGTAGCGGACGAACAGGGTGAACTCGGTGCGCGTCAGCCGCAGGGTCTGGCGCAGCGGGCTCATGGCGGGCGGGCGGGCGACGGCGGGCGCCTCGGTGGCGGTGGTGGTCATGGTGTGCGCTCCAGGAGGGGTGGGTCGGCTGGGAGGGTCGGTGCGGCGGCCGGGGTCACTCCCCGGTGAGTCCGGTGGCGCCGGCCACCTGGAGGAAGACGTCCTCCAGCGAGGCGCCGCGCACCTGGAGGTTGCGCAGGACGACCCCGCGCTCGGCGGCCCAGGAGACGAGCGCGGCGACCACCCGGTACGCCCGGGACTCGACGTCGGCGCCGGTGACGGTGTAGGTGGCCCAGAGCCGGCCGTCGCGGGTCTGCACCGCGGACTCGGCCCCCGGCGGCTTCGGCAGGTCGTCGGTGCCGACCTCCTCGGGCAGCCGGAAGGTGATGCGGTCGCCCCAGGAGGCGAGGACCCCCTCCAGCGTCCCCTCGACCCGGATCTCGCCGCGGTGCATGATGGCGAGCCGGTCCGCCAGGCGCTCGGCCTCCTCCAGGTAGTGGGTGGTGAGCAGGACCGCGACGCCCTGCCGCTTGAGGTCGGAGATGATCCGCCAGGTGGTGTGGCGGGCCTCGGGGTCCATGCCGGTGGTGGGCTCGTCGAGGTAGAGGACCTCGGGCCGGGCGACCAGGGCCTGGGCGAGGATGAGGCGGCGCTTCTGGCCGCCGGAGAGCTGGCGGACGGGGACGGAGGCCTTGTCCGAGAGGTCGACCAGCTCCAGCAGCTCGTCGACGTCGCGGGCGAGGGAGACCAGGTCGTGGGCGAGCACGATGGACTCGCGGACCGTCAGGTCCTCCATGAGGCCGTTGCCCTGGAGGACGGCGCCGGTGCGGCCGCGCAGGGCCGCGGGCTGGCCGTAGGGGTCGGTGCCGAACACCCGCAGGGTCCCGGAGCTGGGGCGGCGGAAGCCCTCCAGCGTCTCGATGGTGGTGGTCTTGCCCGCGCCGTTGGTGCCCAGCAGGGCGAACAGCTCGCCGGGGCGGACCTCGAAGGAGATCCCCCGGACCGCCTCGAAGGAGCCGTAGTGCTGGTGGAGATCGCGGACGACCACCGCCGGGCCGTCGGGGCCGGTGCGGTCGGGGAGGGATGCGGTGCTCGTCGTCGTCATGCGTCCAGGTTCCCGGAATCGGGACCGGGGCCACAGACGCCGTTGTCACCGATCGGATGTGGGAATCCACCGGGGCCGACGATGACAGATGTCACAGGGCCGGGCCGCCGGGGAGAAGGCGCCGCCCGCACGCGCCCCTTCCTCACCGCGTGCGGGCGGCGACACCCCGGGAGGACGCCCGGCGCCCCCGGGGGGTGTTGATAAGAGTTCTACACGAAAAGCGGGGGCCGCGGGGGACGTTCTCCCTCCTTCTCGGAGCCCTCCCGATCCTTTCTCGGGAAGCAATATTCCACGGGTGATATCCCCGGGAGAAGGGGGCGGGACGAACAGCAGGAAACCCGTGCACAACAGAGCAAAAGCTACGGCGCAGGGGTGTCCGCGGAGCCCTTTTGGGCCTTTCCGCAGTTCCTCATATACGGACCCGGCCGGGGGCGCAACGTAAACCGACCGTTATTTGGAGTTCCCGGTCCGGACCGGCGGCCCCGCCGGCGCTCCCCCTCCGCGCGGGGACGGCGTCCCGCCGGGCGGCGCGGCCCCGTCCGGCCTCGGGCACCGGCGGCGGAAAACGGCCGTTCCCTTCCGGGCGGGCCCTGCCGACGCGCGGCCGGTGCGCGGCCCGCGCGGGAGCCCGGTTCCCCGTGCGCGCCGAAAGGCGGCCGTCACCGGACTTTCCGGACCAACGGGACTGAACCTAAGGTGGTCCCCATCTCCAACGACGAAGGATGTCCATGTCACCCAACCGCGGACTCCTGTGGTGCGGGGTCGCCGCAGGTCCCCTCTTCCTCGCGGTTTCCACCCTGGCGGGCGCCCTGCGTCCCGAATACTCCCTCGCCCGCCATCCGGTCAGCTCGCTGTCGCTCACCGGCTCCGGCGGTGTCCAGGTGGCGAACTTCCTGGTCGCCGGCGCCCTGCTGACGGCCTTCGCGGTCGGCGCGCACCGGGAGCTGGGCCGCGGCGGCGGCCCGGGGCCCCTCCCCTGGCTGCTGGGCCTGGCCGGGGCCGGCCTGATCGGCGCCGGGCTCTTCCGCGCCGACCCGGTGAGCGGGTACCCGCCGGGCACCCCCCACGAGCTGGTCTACACACCGCTGGGGGCCCTGCACGACGCGGCGTCCCTGCTGTTCTTCTTCGGCCTGCCGCTGGCCTTCACGGTCTTCGCGCTGCGCTGCCTGGCGCGGCGCGCGTGGGTGCCGGCCGGGTACTCCGTGCTCACCCTCGTGGTGTTCTTCGCCTGCTTCCTGTGGGCGGGGGCGGGGTTCCAGCAGAACCCGGAGCTGGTCGCCGTGGGCGGCCTCTACCAGCGGGCCGCGCTGCTGGCCGGGTTCGCCTGGACCACCGTGCTGGCCCTGCTCCTGCTCCGCTCCGAGAAGACCGCGGGGGCGGCCACCGTACGGTGACCGCCCCCGTCCGCGGGGCGGCGGGCCGGGCCCGCCGCCCCGCGGTCCGGCTCACGCCTGGGCGGGCTCGGCCGCCTCCCCGGCACCGGCGCCCCGGACCGAGCGCAGCAGCAGCTGGGAGACGTCGACGACCTCCAGAGTCTCCTTGGCCTCGCCCTGGGACTTCTTCTCGTTGATCGCGTCGCCCAGCATGACCTGGCAGAACGGGCACGCCGTGGACACGGTGTCGGGGTTCGTCGTCAGCGCCTCGTCCACCCGCTCGGTGTTGATGCGCTTGCCGATCCGCTCCTCCATCCACATGCGGGCGCCGCCGGCGCCGCAGCAGAAGCCCCGCTCCTTGTGGCGGTGCATCTCCTGCGTCTTGATGCCGGGCACCTTGGCCATGATGTCGCGCGGCGGCGTGTACACCTTGTTGTGGCGGCCCAGGAAGCACGGGTCGTGGTAGGTGATGTTCTCGTCGATGGACTCGACGGGGGTCAGCCTGCCCTCGTCCACCAGCTTGGCCAGCAGCTGGCTGTGGTGCACGACCTCGTAGGTGCCGCCCAGCTGCGGGTACTCGTTGGCCAGCGTGTTGAAGCAGTGCGGGCAGCTGGCGACGATCTTGGTGACGCCGGCCTCGTTGAGGGTCTCGACGTTCTGCTGGGCCAGCATCTGGAACACGTACTCCATGCCCAGGCGGCGCGCCGGGTCGCCGGTGCACGCCTCCATGCCGCCTAGGACGGCGAACTTGACGCCCGCGATGTCCAGCAGCTCGGCGATGGCCTTGGTGGTCTTCTTGGCCCGGTCCTCCAGCGCGCCCGCGCAGCCCACCCAGAACAGGTACTCGGTGTCCGCGTCGAGCTTGTCGTCGACGACCTGCACCTCGACCGGGTTCTCCTGGGAGGCCAGCTCCTCGATCCAGTCCATGCGCTTGTCCTCGGACATGCCCCACGGGTTGGCCTTGTTCTCCAGGTTCTTCAGGAGGGTGTTGGCCTCGGACGGGAAGTTGGACTCGACCATGACCTGGTAGCGGCGCATGTCGAGGATGTGGTCGATGTGCTCGATGTCCACCGGGCACTGCTCGACGCAGGCGCCGCAGTTGGTGCAGGCCCACAGCTCGTCGGGGTGGATGACCCCGCCCTCCTCCTCGGTGCCGACCAGCGGCTTCTCCAGGAGGGCCAGCACGTCGACGCCGGCGTGGCTGTCGTCGGGCTTCTCGGCGAGGGTCTCGGCGTTGATCCCCTGGAGCAGGTACGGGGCCTTCTCGTAGGCGTGCCGCTGGAGGTCGAGGATGACCTTCTTGGGCGAGAGGGGCTTGCCGGTGTTCCAGGCCGGGCACTGGGACTGGCAGCGGCCGCACTCGGTGCAGGTGGAGAAGTCGAGCAGGCCCTTCCAGGTGAAGTCCTCGATCTTGCCGGCGCCGAACGGGTCCTCGTCGGGGTCGGCCTCCTCGAAGTCCAGGGGCGCGCTGCCGTCCTTGTCCATCATCTGCTTGGCGGCGCCCAGCGTCGGGGCGCCGTCGGCGTTGCGCTTGAAGTAGATGTTGACCGGGGCCAGGAAGCGGTGCCAGCCCACGCCCATGGTCAGCTGCCTGGCCAGGACGATGAAGAACGCGTAGCTGATGACCAGCTTGAACGCGGCGATCAGGGCGATGGCCGGGTCGGCGACCGCGGCCTCGCCGGGCAGGACCGCGCCGACCGCGTGGGAGATCGGGGTGGCCCACACCGGGAAGGGGAAGGTGTCGGAGGCGACCTTGAACCCGCGGATCGCGAAGATCGCGAAGAGCAGGCCGATGATGTACGCCTCGACGTAGTAGGCGGTCCAGGCCTTGGAGTACATGAAGCGCGAGGCGCGGCCCTTGCGCGCGGGGCTGTTGAGCAGCCGGTACGCGGTCAGCCCCAGGATGCCGACGAGGCTGGTCCCGGCGATGAACTCGATGGCCAGCCCGTAGACCGTCCAGTCGTGGATGAACGGCAGGTGGAAGTGCGGGTCGAAGACCTCGCCCTGGGCCTCGATGACGGTGAAGACGAGCAGGGGGAAGGAGACCATCACGAACCAGTGGGCCACGCCCACCCACGGCCGCTTGAGCATCCGGCCGTGGCCGACGATCTCGACGACCGCCATGGTCAGCCGTTGCCCGAACGGTCCCTTGCGCTCTGCCTCCACCGGTCGGCCCACGTTCACGGTCCGCACGATCTGGCGGATGGCCAGACCGAACATGGTGAAGGCGACCACGGCGAGGACCGAGGTGATGATGCCCAGTGTGAGGTACAGCATCGCCCGTGGCCTCCCATCCTGCTGCGTCGGCCGGTGCGCCACACACCGGCGGTCGAGACTATGTTACTAGCGGGTAATCATGCGGTGGCCACCGGCTCTGCGGGGAGCCGCGACCGCGCAGGGGCAACGCTAGTGACTCCTGCGGCAACGAAACCACGGGGGCCCACCCTGATCATCCCGTGACACGCGCCGCCCCGGCGCACCCGCGGGCGCCCCGCACCCGCCATTCCACCGCTCCCCCGTGCCGCCCGGCATCGGTCATCCCACCGGCGGCGGGCCCGGCGCACCGGCGCACCGCCCGCACCGGGGGTGCCGGCGCGGCCCCCGCCGACGCGCACGCGGGCGCCTCCGCGACCCGACCGGAACACGGACGCAGGCCCGCGCACCGCTCCTGCGCCGGGGGGTCACGGCGCGGCCCCCGCCGGAGCGCACACGGGCCGCCTCCCCCGCGACCCGGCCGGGGCGCGGAGCGTCGGCGCACCGCCCGCCCGAGCCGGGTCGACTCGCGACGGGCGGAACCGGGCCCGCGGGCGCCCCCGCGCGCCGGCGGCCCGGTCGCGGCGGGCCCGGGGTCTTCGGGGAGGGCGCGGCTCAGCCCTGGGGGGAGATCACGTTGGCGGCGACCATGGCGCTGACCGTCGCGTTGACGACGATCGCGGTCGTGGTGCGCGTGACCGCCTCGGCGGCGGCCCCCGCTCCCCAGTCACCCTGTTCGAGCGCCTTGGCGCGGGTGATGACGTCCGAGTTCCAGGGGATCTCCTTGTGCAGCTGCGGCAGCGAGCCGCTGGCCGAGACCAGCGCGGCGAGCGCGGCCACCCGCGGCTCCGGCGGCTCCCCGTCCTCCAGGACGGCGCGGACGCTCTCCACCAGCCCCGCCCGGCGCCCACTGCCGTCCTCCAGGGCCGTCGTGGTGAACAACCCGAGGGCCCTGCGCTTCTCGCGGCGGATGTCACCGCGCCCGACGAGCCGGTCCAGCAGGGGGCCGCGCAGCCCGGGACCGACGGCCGCCAGGACCGTCTGGGCGTTGCGCGGCTTGTCCGAGACGTAGTCCCAGCCGGACCGCAGGAGCTCGTCGTCCGGGGCGTTGCCCTGCACCGCCCGGACCTGCGCGCCGCCGAGCCGGTGCTCGCCGATCTCCACGTTGCCCTCGATGCCCAACTCCGTGAGCACGGCTCCCCCGAGCACGTAGAACAGCGTGTTCTCGCCCGCGATCGTGCCCGAGTCGGGCTGGAACAGAACGAGGAGGACGTCCTCGGCCAGGAGCGGCGCCCCGGTCCTCTCCGAGATGTCCCCGGCGTGCAGCGTCATCGGTGTCGCCTCTTTCGGTCGCGGTGCGGCGGGCCCTCCCGAGTGTTCCAGACCGAGCGGTACAGAGGAAGCGGACCGGGCCGGGCCGCCGCGCGCGGGGGCTCAGGCGGCCTGATCGCCGGGAGGGCCCGATGCGGCGCCCGGGGCCGGCGCACCCGGGGGCTCGACCTCCACCGCCGGGGGTCCCCCGGGGCCTGCGCGCGGGGGCTCAGACCCCGGCGGGGACGCGGGCCTCGGGGGCGGTGTACACGCGCACCCGGGGGTCCTGCGGCGCGAGCAGCAGCATCCGGCCGAGGAGGGCCTCGGCGTGCGCGCAGGCGTGCACCACCGGGGGCAGCGACACCAGGAACAGCGCCCCCGCGGCCATGTGCAGCAGGGTGGTGGCCACCAGCGGGTGCTCGGCCGACACCAGCGAGCCGGCGTCGGTGTAGCCCGGAACGGTGTACAGCGACCAGCCCCAGAGCGGGGAGAGCAGTCCGGCCAGGGCCCCCGCCCACCACACCGCCGTGAAGACGAAGGAGACCAGCGAGACCGGGAGGCGCACCACCGCGTGCAGCGCCTCCAGCCGGCTGCGGCCGCAGCCGAGCGGGGCCAGCGCCCGGCGCAGCGGCCCGGCCCCGGGGGCGGGGGCCCGGTAGGGGGCGCGCAACACGGGTCCGCCGGTCAGGTCCGCGAGGCGGACGCGCTCCGCGTGCGCGAGCCCGCGGGCGGCGTACAGGGTGCCCGCCAGCAGGAACAGCCCCACCCCGGCGACCGCGGAGCCCAGGCCCGCGGCCAGCCCGGTGAGGACCAGCGAGAAGGAGACCACGGCGAGGGGCAGGCCGAGGAGCGCGTACCGGGTGTCGGCGAGGAGCCGGGAGGTCAGTCGGGGGAGGGTCTGTGCGTCCATGCCCCGACGGTAGGCCCGCGGCCCCGGTCCCGTCGGGGCCGCGCGCACCCCTCTCCGGGGCCGCCGCCCCCCGTATCGGAGGTGGTGCGCGCACCACCCGCGGGCCCGTCCCCCGTTCTCGTCGGGGTCGACCCCGAGGCCCGGTCAAGGATCCCCCCGGGTTCCCCCGGGGTTGCGCCATCTTCCTCGTGAAAACCCCCGAAGTCGGGAACAACCTCGCAGGGTCGCTCGTTGTCAGGTCGTAGAAAGTAACTTGAGTCGGGTCGACTCAACTGACTTGACATCCCTCGCCGGACGAAGCAAACTTACGCCCGAACGACTCAACTTTGACGGAGGAAGCAACATGGCACGTGCGGTCGGAATCGACCTCGGTACGACGAACTCCTGTGTCGCGGTCCTGGAGGGCGGCGAGCCCACGGTCATCACCAACGCCGAGGGGTCGCGCACCACCCCGTCCGTGGTCGCCTTCGCCAAGAACGGCGAGGTCCTCGTCGGAGAGGTCGCCAAGCGCCAGGCGGTCACCAACGTCGACCGCACCATCCGGTCGGTCAAGCGCCACATCGGCACCGACTGGTCGGTGAAGATCGACGACAAGACCTTCAACCCCCAGCAGATCAGCGCCTTCATCCTGCAGAAGCTCAAGCGCGACGCCGAGGCCTACCTCGGCGAGGACGTGGCCGACGCGGTCATCACCGTCCCCGCCTACTTCAGCGACTCCCAGCGCCAGGCCACCAAGGAGGCCGGCACGATCGCGGGCCTCAACGTCCTGCGCATCATCAACGAGCCCACCTCGGCCGCCCTCGCCTACCACCTGGAGAAGGAGGACGAGGCCACCATCCTGGTCTACGACCTCGGCGGCGGCACCTTCGACGTCTCCCTGCTGGAGGTCGGCGACGGCGTGGTGGAGGTCAAGGCCACCAACGGCGACAACCACCTGGGCGGCGACGACTGGGACCAGGCCGTCGTGGACTGGCTGGTGGAGAAGTTCAAGAACTCCAACGGCGTGGACCTGGCCAAGGACAAGATGGCGCTCCAGCGCCTGCGCGAGGCCGCGGAGAAGGCCAAGATCGAGCTGTCCTCCTCCAGCGAAACGCAGATCAACCTGCCCTACATCACCGCTTCGGCGGAGGGCCCGCTGCACCTGGACGAGAAGCTCACGCGCGCCGAGTTCCAGCGCCTGACCTCGGACCTGGTCGAGCGCACCAAGATCCCGTTCCAGCAGGTCATCAAGGACGCCGGGATCAGCCTCAGCGAGATCGAGCACGTGGTGATGGTCGGCGGCTCCACCCGCATGCCCGCCATCGTCGAGCTGGTCAAGGAGCTGACCGGGGGCAAGGAGCCCAACAAGGGCGTCAACCCCGACGAGGTCGTGGCCATCGGCGCCGCGCTCCAGGCCGGCGTCCTCAAGGGCGAGGTCAAGGACGTCCTGCTGCTGGACGTCACCCCGCTGTCGCTGGGCATCGAGACCAAGGGCGGGGTGTTCACCAAGCTCATCGAGCGCAACACCACCATCCCGACCAAGCGCTCCGAGATCTTCACGACGGCCGACGACAACCAGCCGTCCGTGCAGATCCAGGTCTACCAGGGCGAGCGCGAGATGGCCCGCGACAACAAGAAGCTGGGCGTCTTCGACCTGACCGGCCTGCCCCCGGCGCCGCGCGGCGTCCCGCAGATCGAGGTGGCCTTCGACATCGACGCCAACGGCATCGTCAACGTCACCGCCAAGGACCTGGGCACCGGCCGCGAGCAGTCGGTCACCATCTCGGGCGGCTCGGCGATGTCCAAGGACGACATCGACAAGATGGTCCGCGACGCCGAGCAGTACGCCGAGGAGGACCGCAAGCGCCGCGAGAGCGCCGAGGTCCGCAACAACGCCGAGTCCCTCGTGTTCCAGACCGAGAAGGTCATCAAGGACAACGAGGACAAGATCCCGGCGGACGTGCGCTCGGAGACCGAGGCGGCCCTGGGCGACCTGAAGACCGCCCTGGAGGGCTCGGACGTCGACACGATCCGCACCGCGAGCGAGAAGGTCGCGCTCGCCAGCCAGAAGATCGGCTCGGCCATCTACAGCCAGGGCCAGCAGAGCTCCGACGGCGCCGCCGCCGACGGCGAGCCCGCCGCGGACTCCGCCGCCGACGACTCCGACGTCGTGGACGCCGAGATCGTCGACGAGGACAACAAGAACGACCGGTCCTGACCCGCTTCGGCCGAGAGGAAGGAGGGCGTATCCCAGATGGCGCTGTCTGACAACACCAACGGCACCGCCGGTGACGGTGAGGAGCGCCGGGGTCCGGTGATCCGCGACAACCGCCGCATCGACCCGGAGACCGGGGAGGTCCGCGAGCCGCAGGCGGAGGAGACCGCCGGGGACGCGGAGGAGGCGGTCGAGGACACCGCGGCCGACGACGCCGGCGAGGAGGGTGTCGAGGGCTTCGAGGTCCCGGACACCCCCGAGCAGGTGGTCTCCGAGGCGATCAACGCCGACGAGCGGGTCGTGGAGCTCACCAACGACATCAAGCGCGTGCAGGCGGAGTACTCCAACTACCGCAAGCGCGTCGAGCGGGACCGGGTGGCCGTCCGCGAGGTCGCCACCGCCCAGGTGCTCGGCGAACTCCTGCCGATCCTGGACGACATCGGCCGGGCCCGCGACCACGACGAGCTCAACGGCGGGTTCAAGGCGGTGGGCGAGTCCCTGGAGGGCGCGGTCGCCAAGCTGGGCCTGGAGCGGTTCGCGGAGAAGGGCGACGCGTTCGACCCGACCGTGCACGAGGCGCTGACGCTGATCCCGGTCCCCGACATCACCGTCCAGACGGTGGTGGAGGTGTTCCAGCCGGGGTACCGGATCGGTGAGCGCGTCCTGCGCCCGGCCCGCGTGGTCGTCGGCGACCCCGTCGACGGGGCCGGCGAGGCGTCCGGGACCGGGGACACCGAGACCGGGGACGCGGACGAGAAGTAGCGGGACGACCCCGCAGGGCCCCGGCCGCACCCCCGCGGGTGCGGCCGGGGCCGACCCCGGGCCCGCGCGGCCCGGGACGACCTGGCAACATCGGACGCGATCTGAGCAGCGGGAGAAGGCACCCAGTCGATGAGCACCAAGGACTACCTGGAGAAGGACTACTACAAGGTCCTCGGAGTCTCAAAGACCGCCTCCAAGGACGAGATCAAGTCGTCCTACCGCAAGCTGGCGCGTGAGAACCACCCCGACGCCAACACGGGCGACCCCAAGGCGGAGGACCGCTTCAAGGAGATCTCCGAGGCGTACAACGTCCTGTCGGACGACAAACGCCGCAAGGAGTACGACGACGCGCGGTCCCTGTTCGGCGGCTCCTACCGGCCCGGCGGCGGCGGGACCGGCCCCGGCGGGTTCGACATGAGCGACCTGTTCGGGCAGGGCGGCGGCACGGCGGGCGGCACCACCGGCGGCGGCGAGCGCCTCAGCGACCTGTTCGGCGGCCTGTTCGGCGGCCGGGGCCGCGGCGGCACGGGGACGCGCAGCAGACGCGGCTCCGACGTGGAGACCGAGACCACCCTGACCTTCCGCGAGGCCGCGGACGGGGCGACCCGCTCCTTCCAGCTGGCCAGCGACGCCCCCTGTCCCACCTGCAAGGGGACCGGGGCCAAGGCGGGCACCGCCCCGCGGATGTGCCCCAAGTGCTCGGGCACCGGGCACGAGAACACCAACCTCGGCGGCTTCTCGCTGTCGGAGCCGTGCAGCGAGTGCAAGGGGCGCGGCCTCGTCGTCGACGACCCCTGCGCCACCTGCAACGGCAGCGGGCGCGGCAAGAGCACCCGCACCATCCAGACGCGCATCCCCGGCGGGGTGGCCGACGGCCAGCGCATCCGCATCAAGGGCAAGGGCGCGCCGGGAGAGAACGGCGGCCCCGCGGGTGACCTGTACGTCGTCGTCCACGTGAAGGAGCACCCGGTGTTCGGCAGGAGCGGCGACAACGTGACGATCACCGTCCCGGTCACCTTCCCCGAGGCGGTGCTCGGCGCCGACGTCCGCATCCCGACGCTGACCGGCTTCCCCGTGACCGTGAAGGTGCCGCCGGGCACGCAGAACGGCCACAAGCTGCGGGTGCGCGGCAAGGGGGCGACCCGCAAGGACGGCACCGCCGGCGACATGATCGTCACCCTGGAGGTCTCCGTGCCCCGGGATCTCAACGGCGACGCCCGCGAGGCCCTGGAGAAGTTCCGCGCGGCGACGTCCGACTTCGACCCGCGCGACGGCCTCGAAGCGCGGGCGAAGGGCGCGTGAGTCCGATGAGCGACTCCTTCGGCGTCGACGCCCCGGTCTACGTCATATCCGTGGCGGCCGAGCTGGCCGGCATGCACCCGCAGACGCTGCGGCAGTACGACCGGCTGGGGATCGTGTCCCCGGGCCGGACCTCCGGACGCGGCAGGCGCTACTCCATGCGCGACGTGCAAACGCTGCGCGAGGTGCAGCGGCTGTCGCAGGAGGAGGGCATCAACCTGGCCGGGATCAAGCGGATCCTGGAGCTGGAGCACGAGGTGGAGGAGCTGCGCGAGCACGTGTTCCACCTGGCGAACGAGCTGGAGGCGGCGCGCCGGGCGGTGGCGCGCCGGGCGCGCCCTCCCCACACCGAGAGCGGGTCCGCGGTACGCGGCGAACTGGTCCGGCGCACCCGCGTGACGATCTTCAACACCGCCGAGGACGACGGCCCGCGCAAGGACCCCGGGCCGAAGGGCCCCGACCGCGCCGCGGGCGACGAGGCCTGACGGCCCGCCGGGGTCCGCACGGCGGCACGGGGGACCCGCGGACCGCACACCACCACTCTTCGTCACCAGACTTGCGAAAGGAGTCACCGCACATGAACTACAAGCTCACGCAGAAGAGCCAGGAGGCCCTGTCGGTGGCCATCCGGCGGGCCACCACGGACGGCAACCCGCAGACCGAGCCGGTGCACCTGCTGGCCGCGCTGCTGGACCAGGCCGAGGGGATCACCCGCCCGCTGCTCAAGGAGGTCGGCGCCGACCCCGACCGCCTCAAGGACAGGGTGGACGCCGCCATCGGCGCGCTGCCCAAGGTGTCCGGGTCCACGACCGCGTCGCCCAGCTCCTCCCGGCAGCTCATCGTCTCCATCAACACCGCCGCCCAGCGCGCCAAGCAGATGGAGGACGAGTACGTCTCGACCGAGCACCTGCTGGTGGGCCTGGCCGCCGACGGCGGCGAGGCCGCCCGGCTGCTCAAGGACGCCGGGGCCGCCCCCGAGGCGCTGCTCGACGCGTTCGAGCGGGTGCGCGGCAAGGGGAGGATCACCACGGAGAACCCCGAGGAGACCTACCAGGCGCTGGAGAAGTACGGCGTCGACCTGACCGAGCGGGCCCGCGAGGGCAAGGTGGACCCGGTGATCGGCCGCGACGGGGAGATCCGGCGGGTCATCCAGGTGCTCAGCCGCCGCACCAAGAACAACCCGGTCCTCATCGGCGAGCCCGGCGTCGGCAAAACCGCCGTGGTGGAGGGCCTGGCCCAGCGGATCGTCGCGGGCGACGTGCCGCAGTCCCTGCTCGGCAAGAAGCTGATCAGCCTGGACCTGTCGGCGATGGTGGCGGGCGCCAAGTACCGGGGCGAGTTCGAGGAGCGCCTCAAGGCGGTGCTCCAGGAGATCAAGGACTCCGACGGCCAGGTCATCACGTTCATCGACGAGCTGCACACCATGGTCGGCGCCGGGGCCTCCGGGGACGGCTCCATGGACGCCGGGAACATGCTGAAGCCGATGCTGGCCCGCGGCGAGCTGCGCATGGTCGGCGCGACCACCCTGGACGAGTACCGGGAGCGCATCGAGAAGGACCCCGCGCTGGAGCGCCGGTTCCAGCAGGTGTTCGTGGGCGAGCCGTCGGCCACCGACACCATCGCGATCCTGCGCGGGCTCAAGGGGCGCTACGAGGCGCACCACAAGGTGCAGATCTCCGACTCGGCCCTGGTGGCCGCCGCGACCCTGTCCGACCGGTACATCACCGCGCGCTTCCTGCCGGACAAGGCCATCGACCTCATCGACGAGGCCGCGTCCCGGCTGCGCATGGAGATCGACTCCAGCCCGGTGGAGATCGACGAGCTGCGCCGCACCGTCGACCGCCTCAAGATGGAGGAGATGGCGCTCGACAAGGAGTCGGACACCGCGTCCCGGCAGCGGCTGGAGCGGCTGCGCTCGGACCTGGCCGACCGCCAGGAGCGCCTCAACGGCCTGGTCGCCCGCTGGGAGCAGGAGAAGGCGGGCCTGAACCGGGTCGGCGAGCTCAAGGGCCGGCTGGACGAGCTGCGCACCCGGGCCGAGCTGGCCGAGCGCGAGGGCGACTTCACCACGGCGTCCCGGCTGATGTACGGGGAGATCCCGCAGCTGGAGAAGCAGCTGGAGGAGGCCGCCCAGGCCGAGGAGTCCACCGGCCCCGAGACCGACACCATGGTCAAGGACGAGGTGGGCGCCGACGAGGTCGCCGAGGTGGTGTCGTCCTGGACCGGCATCCCCGTGGGGCGGATGATGGAGGGCGAGACCTCCAAGCTGCTGCGCATGGAGGACGAGCTGGGCAGGCGGCTCATCGGCCAGCGCGACGCGGTGGTGGCCGTGGCGGACGCGGTGCGCCGGGCCCGCGCGGGCATCTCCGACCCCGACCGGCCGACCGGCTCGTTCCTGTTCCTGGGGCCGACCGGCGTCGGCAAGACCGAGCTGGCCAAGGCGCTGGCGGACTTCCTGTTCGACGACGAGCGGGCGATCGTGCGGATCGACATGAGCGAGTACTCCGAGAAGCACTCGGTGTCCCGCCTGGTCGGCGCGCCCCCCGGGTACGTCGGCTACGAGGAGGGCGGCCAGCTCACCGAGGCGGTGCGCCGCCGCCCGTACACGGTGGTGCTGCTGGACGAGGTGGAGAAGGCCCACATCGAGGTGTTCGACACCCTGCTCCAGGTCCTGGACGACGGCCGGCTGACCGACGGCCAGGGGCGGGTGGTGGACTTTCGCAACACGATCCTCATCCTCACCTCCAACCTGGGCTCGCAGTTCCTGGTGGACCAGACCCTGGACGAGGCGACCCGCGGGCAGCGGGTGATGGACGTGGTGCGGGCGACGTTCAAGCCCGAGTTCCTCAACCGGCTCGACGACGTCATCATGTTCGACGCGCTGTCCATCGAGGACCTGACGCGGATCGTGGACCTGCAGGTGGACAGGCTGGCCCGCCGGCTGGCCGACCGGCGCCTGCACCTGGACGTGACCCCGGGGGCGCGGGAGTGGCTGGCGATGACCGGCTACGACCCCAACTACGGTGCCCGGCCGCTGCGCCGCCTGGTGCAGTCCTCGATCGGCGACCCGCTCGCCCGCGAGCTGCTGTCGGGCCGGCTGGCCGAGGGGGACACGGTCGTGGTGGACGTCAACGACGCCGCCGACAGCCTGGTCGTGACGGCCCGCCCGATCGGCAGCCCGGCCGGCTAGCACCGGGATGACGCGCAGGGGCCGCCCACACCGTGGGCGGCCCCTTCCGCGTGTCCGGGACCCGGCGCCGCGCCCCGCGGACGGAACAGGCCGGCGGCCCCCCACCGCACGTCCGGGAGCGGGCGAGGCGGAACCAAGCGGATTCCCAGCGGGTTCTGAGCGGTCGGTGCGAGCATTCTCGACGGTGTCCGTCATGTGCGGGCACACCGACCCAGGACGGGGAAACCCCATGTTCAACAGGTTCCGGCCGGCCGCGCTGATCGCCGCGGCCGTCGCCATGACGACCATCGGACTCGCGTCCCCCGCGGCGGCCGACGACCCGGTGGTGGCCTACAACGGCGTCTGCGGAAGCGGCTACGGCGTCGTCAACTTCGAGAACGTCGGTACCAAGGGCACCGTATACGTCACCTACAACAACGCCAACGGCAACAACTGCGCCGTCACCGTCCGAGCGGGAGGCGGTGACCGCGTCTGGATCGCGGTCGGCATCAAGCGGACGAACGACGCGCCCTCCGAGGCCGTGCAGGAGGAGGACCTCTTCTACTCGTACGCGGGGCCGGTCTACCTCCACGCGGCCGGGCAGTGCATCGACTGGTTCGGCTCCATCGACGGGACCAACGCCAACCGGAACGAGACCAACTGCGGCTGACCGCCGCACCGGCAGGAGGACCATGCACACGTTCCTGAAGAGGGCCGCCGTCCTGGCGTCCGCCGTCGGCGTCTGCGTCGCCGGCCTGGCCGCGCCCGCGTCCGCCGCGGTCTACGGCGGCCAGTGCGGCAGCGGCTACGGGGTGGTCAACTCGATCGGCTTTCCCAACGACCGGGGCACCACGTTCCTCACCTACAACAACTCCAACGGCAACAACTGTGTCGTGACCATCCGGACCGTCCCGGGCGCCGCCGCACCGATGGACGCGTTCATCCGGATCACGGGCACCTCCGGCTGGGAGGACGACCCGGGGAACTACACCACCTACGCCGGGCCCGTGTACCTGAGCGCGGCGGGCCGGTGCGTGGACTGGGGCGGCACCATCGGCACGGCCACGCTCACCGAGGACGAGACCAACTGCGGCTGATCCGCGGGCGACGACAGGAAAGGGAACTCATGAGGATCGGCAGGAAGGCCGCGTCCATCGCCCTGGCCCTGGGCCTGGGGGCGGGCGGAGTGCTCGGCACCGCCGCCCCCGCCGCGGCGGCCACCTACGGGGGCGAGTGCGGCAGCGGCTACGGGGTGGTCAACTCCGCCCCCATCGGGAGCCTGGGCACGGTGTTCCTCACCTACAACAACTCCAACGGCAACAACTGTGCGGTGGCCAAGCGCAACAGCGCCGGCTCCGCCGTGCTCATCGAGGTGGGGCTGAGCATCTACCCCGAGGGCAACCACTGGGACGCGTACGAAGGCGACTACTTCACCAGCTACGCCGGGCCCGTGTACCTGAACGCGGCGGGCCGGTGCGTCTCCTGGATGGGCCGGATCAGCGGCACCGAGGGCGGAGACCGCGGGACCAACTGCGGCTGACACCCGGCGAGGGGCGGTTCCGGGATCCCGGTGCCGCCCCTCGCGGCTGTGCGCAGACCACCGGACCGGGAAAGGGCACGCCCGAAATCCGACACCAGCGGTTCCGGGTCCCCGCCGTTCTCCGGTACCCGATATCGGTGGACTCTCCGAACCGGATTGTTCTACGCTCCGCCTGTCGCCCTATGAAGGATTCTTTAGCGGACAGGGGACCGCAGGATGGAAACCGACACGACACGGGTGCGATACCGGTTGCTCGGTTCCGTCGACGCCCACCACGGGAACGTGCGCGTCGGCCTCGGGGGGTCCAAGCGCCGCACCGTGCTGGCCGCGCTCCTGCTCCGGCAGAACACCTCCGTGCCGGACGACCTCCTCGTCGACCTGCTGTGGGGGGAGGACCCGCCCGCCAACGCGCGGTCCCGGCTCCAGGGGCACGTGCACGAGCTGCGCAAGCGGTTGGGCGCCGGCACCATCGTCCGCTGCGGGCACGGCTACCGTGCCGCGGTGCCCGACGGGGCGACCGACGTACGGGCCTTCGCCGCGCTGCGCCGCCGGGCCCGCGCCGAACACGACCGGGGCGAACCCGACGCGGTCGTCCGGACGCTGCGCACCGCCCTGGCCCTGTGGACCGGGCCCGCCCTCAACGGCGTCGAACCCGCCCTCGCCGACCGGGCCCGCCCCGAGCTGGAGGAGGCCCGCCTGGGCGCCCTGGAGGAGCTGCACGACGCGGAGCTGCGGTGCGGCCGGTTCGGGGCCGTCCTCCCCGAGCTGCGCACCCTGTGCGCCGCGCACCCCACCCGGGAGCGCTTCACCGGGCTGCTGATGTCGGCGCTGCACGGCACCGGCCGCACCGGCGAGGCGCTGGAGGCGTACGAGGCGCTGCGGACCCTGCTGCGCGAGCGCATGGGCATCGAACCCGGGGAATGCCTGCGCCGCCTGCATCTGGAGCTGCTCACCACCGACCGCGCGCCCGTGCCCGCGGACTCCGGGCGGCCCGCCCCCCGGCCCGCGGTGCGCCCCGCCGAACTGCCCCACGGCCTGCGGGAACTCGTGGGCCGCGAGCGGGAGGTGCGCACGTTGGACGGGCTGCTGGACCGCTCCCCCGACGCGCTCCTGCTGATCACCGGGGTCTCCGGGGTCGGCAAGACCGCCCTGGCCCTGCACTGGGCGCACACGGTGCGCGACCGCTTCCCCGACGGCCAGCTCTACATGGACCTGGGCGGGTCCGAACGCCCGGTGGACCCCCGGGAGGCACTCCGCCAGATGCTGCGCAGCCTGGGGGTGGACCCCCGGCGACCGCCCGCGGGCGCGACGGACCCGGCCAAGCTGTTCCGGTCGATCACCGCCGACCTGAGGCTGCTGTTCGTGTTCGACGACGCCGCCTGCGCCGAGCAGGTGACCCCGCTGCTGCCCGGCGGCCGGGGCAGCGCCGTGGTGGTCACCAGCCGCAGCGGGCTGGTGCCGATGGTGGCGCTGCGGGGCGCCCGCCGGCTGGCGCTGGACGTGCTGTCGGAGGAGTCGTCGCTGGAACTGCTGCTCCGTGTGGCCGGTCCGCGCGCGCTGGCATCGGTGTCGGGACCCGACCTGGCCGACGGCTGCGGGCGGCTGCCGCTGGCGCTGTGCCTGACCGCCGCCCGCCTGGGGGCGGGGGGTCGGACCGCGGAGGCGGGCACGCCGGGAACCAGGTAGGCCACGGGCGGGACGGCGCCGACCGCGCCACGCCGGACGCCTCGGCCCCGGGGGCGCGCCATGGCCGTGGCGGCGAGGCCGCCGCGGGGCCGCGGGGGTTCCGGCCGTGCGCGCGCCTGCGGGAACCCGACCCGCCGCGGGGGCGGTGGAAGCCGCGGGGCGCTCCGCTCCCGGGGGGCGAGCCCGCCTGACATGGGCGCCACGGGGAGCGCCGGGCGGGAGCGGAGCGGTGTCGGCCCCCCGGCCGCCGTGACCGGCGGGGCCCCGGGCCGTCAGCGGTCGGCGGCGGCGAGCAGGCGCTCCTCCAGGCCGTCGGGCAGGCCGACGGCGGGGCGGCCGGGGCGCAGGGGGGCGGTGCCGCCGATGGACACCAGCCACTCCCAGGTGTCGGCAACGGTCTCGGCGACCGGGCGGCAGCGCAGCCCGGCGGCCACCGCGCGGGACACGTCGTTGCCGTGCAGGGACGCGTGCAGCTCGCCCGGCGGGATCCACACCGGCAGCTGCGACCACGGCTCCGCGCCGACCGACGCCACCTGCTCGGGGGTGAGCCACACGGGCTCGGCACCGGAGCCGGTGGCGGCGGTGCAGGCCCCGACCAGCGCGCCGAAGGTGGCGTGCCCGGGCGGGCTCACCAGGTTGAACGGCCCGGACAGCCCGGCCGCGACGGCGTCCAGGGTCCAGGCGGCCAGGTCGCGGGCGTCCACGTACTGGATCGGCAGGTCGGCCGGTCCGGGGGCGGGGAAGCGTCCGCCGCGGGCGATCCGGCCCAGCCACCAGGGCAGGCGGCCGATGTTCTCGTAGGGACCGAGGATGAGCCCGGCCCGCACGGACAGGAACCGGTCGCCGAAGACCGCCTCACCGGCCAGCTCGCCGCCGCGCTTGTCGGCCGCGTAGTCGGTGCCCCCGGACCCGGGATCGGCGTCCACCGTCGGCCAGTCCTCGTCCGAGCCCGGTGCCGAGGGGAAGGCGTACACCGAACAGCTGGAGACGTAGGCGTAGCGGCCGACCCGGTCCGCCAGCAGGCGGGCGGCCTCCCCCACCGCCCGGGGCGCCGCCGACCACGTGTCGACGACGGCGTCCCACCCGCCCTCCGCCAGCGCCTCCAGGCCGCCCGGGGCCAGCCGGTCGCCGTGCAGCACGGCCGCCCCCGCCGGCGCGTCCCGCGTCCCGCGGTGGAACACCGTGACGTCCCACCCGCGCTCCAGCGCGTCCTCCACGACGGTCCGTCCGACGAACTCCGTCCCGCCCAACACCAGAAGTCTCATGCCCAGCAGTCTGGCCCGGCACGGCCGCGGTGCGCCAGGGGCTACTGCCACCGGCAGAATCCGCTCACGCCGGGGGTGCGGTCGCCACCGGGTCCGCGGCGTCGTCATGGAGCTCGGCGAGTCCCTGGTCGAACGCGGCCGACCGTCCGCAGTCGGCCCGGGCGAGCCGGGCCGGATAGGAGTCGGTCACCTGCCGGTGGCCGATGACCCCGTGGAAGTCGGCGGCCGGGTGAGACACCTCGTCCGGCCGGAACTCATGGCGGGAATCCGCTTCCAGGGCCGCGATCACGCGGAGGACCGTGTCGGCGCTCTCACCCCGGCGGATCATCATCCGGGCAAGGCCGCCCTGCGTGATCGGACAGGTCGCGAACCCGTCCCGCATCTCGGCGAATCCTGTCCCGGCCGCATCAAGATGCGCAGGTGCGGCCGGGGTCAGGGGGCGGCGCGGGCGGCGCGGTCCAGGAGCAGGGCGCGCTCGCGCCCGTTGCGGGTCAGGGCCGCGGCGCGGCGGAACTCCGCCGCGGCCTCCTCGCCCCGCCCCAGGCGCTCCAGCAGGTCGCCGCGGACCGAGGGCAGCGGGTGGTAGCCGTCCAGGGCCCCGTTCAGGGAGTCGACGATCTCCAGGGCGGCCGCCGGCCCGTCGGCCATCGACACCGCCACCGCGCGGTTGAGCTCCACCACCGGGGAGCCCGTCTCCCGGACCAGCGCCAGGTAGAGGGCGGCGATGACGGTCCAGTCGGTGTCCGCGGCGGTCGGCGCCCGGGCGTGCTCGGCCGCGATCGCCGCCTGGAGGGCGTAGGGCCCGCGCGGCAGCGACGGGTCGGGCGGCAGGGACCGCAGCAGCGACGCCATGCCCCGGGTGATGAGCATCCGGTCCCAGCGGGAGCGGTCCTGCTCGGCGAGCGGCACCGCGGACCCGTCCGGGGCCACCCGGGCGCGGAACCGGGAGGCGTGCAGCTCCATGAGCGCGAGCAGCCCGTGCACCTCGCGCTCCCCGGGGAGCAGCCCGGCGAGCACCCGGCCCAGCCGCACGGCCTCCTCGCACAGCTCGGGCCGGATGAGGTCGTCGCCCGAGGTCGCCGTGTAGCCCTCGTTGAAGACCAGGTAGACGACCTCCAGCACGGAGGCCACCCGGGCGTCGCGGTCCTCCCCCGCCGGCACCTCGAACGGCACCCTGCGCTCGGCCAGGGTGCGCTTGGCGCGGACGATGCGCTGGGCGACGGTGGACTCGGGCACCAGGAACGCGCGGGCGATCTCGTCGGTGGCCAGCCCGCCCAGCATCCGCAGGGTCAGGGCCACCCGGGCCTGGGTGGACAGCACCGGGTGGCAGCACACGAACATGAGTCGGAGCAGGTCGTCGCCGTAGTCCTCCTCCAGGACGGCGTCGAACCCGTCCCGCCCGTCGTCCTCGGCGATGCGGCGGCCGAGTTCGGCCATGCGGTCCTGGAAGCGCTCGTCGCGCCGCCAGCGGTCGACGACGCGGCGTTTGGCGACGGTGGTCAGCCAGGCGCCGGGGCTGTCGGGCACCCCCTCCGCCGGCCACTTCTCCAGGGCGCTGACCAGCGCGTCCTGGGCGAACTCCTCGGCGAGGCCGACGTCGCCGACCATGCGGGTGAGCGCGGCGACGAGGCGGGCCGATTCGATGCGCCAGACCGCCTCCACCGCGCGCCGGGTATCGGTGTGGCTCACGGGCCTTATGAGAGCACCGTGAGCCGCGTCACCGCAACCCGGCCAGGGTCAGCCCCGGCCGCCCTCGTGGGCGTTCCCCCCGCGCAGCTCGCGCTCGCGCTCCTTGAGCTCGGCGGGCATCTCGTCGCCGAAGTCGTCGGTGCCCATGATCCGGCGCAGGACCAGGCTCATCTCGGACGTGTCGCCCGCCGGCGGGTGGGGGACCCGCCTGGCCCACTCCACGGCCTCCTCCCGCGAGGACACCTCGATGATCCAGTACCCGGCGATGAACTCCTTGGCCTCGGCGAAGGGGCCGTCGGTCACCCGGCTCACACCGTTGGAGAAGGTCACCCGGACGGCCTCGGCGGAGGGCGCCAGGCCGTCCCCGGCCAGCAGCACGCCGGCCTTGACCAGCTCCTCGTTGTAGGCGGCCATGGCCTCGAAGATCTCCGGGGTCATCTCGGTGTCCGCCTCGGCCTGCGGGTCGGACATGATCGACATCATGTAGCGCATGGTGTTCACCCTCCGTGCGGTGTGGGGGTCCTTCCCCCCGCTCTCATGACTTCGTCGAACGGGGGCGCCCCGGATCGACACCGCGCCGGGGATTCTTTCCGGAAATTCTCCGGACCGGCCCCGGAAACCCCGTCCGGGGCCCGGGGAGTCCGCGATAGGCGGATGATAGGGCCGCGATGACGCCCGGTCGCAGGGTGGTGGAAGATGCCGGCCCCCATCACACCCGAGGAGGGTGACCATGCCCCGCAACACGGAGAGAACAACGGTCGAGCGCGCTCCGCTCCCGGGCGCGCAGATCGGGGTGGACCACGTCCGCCTCGCCTACCACTACCTGGACGCGGGCGACTCCGACGGGTACGCCTCCCTGGTGGACGAGAACGCCGTCCTCACCCACCCCTCAGGCGGGACCGCCCGCGGACCGGACGAGGTGGCCGCCCTGGTCTTCGCCTGTCTGGACGGGCAGGGCCCGCACCGGCCGGAGCGCATCGTCGCCCGGGAGTCGACGGTCGTGGTGACGGGCCGGGCCGAGGGGGCGGCGTCCGGCCGGCGCGGGTTCGTCGACGTCTTCACCCTCGGCGTGTACGGGCTGCTGCTCACGTGGCGCAGGTTCCACGCCGACGGGTGAGCGGCGGGACAGGGGGTGCGCCCCCTCCCCGCCGCGCGTCGGCCGTCATCCGGCGGGCACCCCCTGCACGAGGGCCGCGGCCTCGTCGGCGCGGCGCGTCAGGCGCCGCAGGCCGGGGGCCGCGAAGAGCAGCGCGAGCAGGATCACCGCGCCCGCCGCGACCGGCACGAAGAACAGCTCGACCCGGCCCAGCAGGCCGCCGAGCACGGCGCCCACCGGGGCGAGTCCGAACCCGAGCACCTGGACGCAGGACAGCACCCGGCCCAGGTGGGTGGCCGGGACGATCGTCTGGACGCAGCCGATCATCACGATGTTGGAGACGGACATGGCCGCCCCCAGGACGGACCAGGCCAGCGCGGCCAGGTAGGCGTTGGGGGCCAGTCCGAAGGCCGCACAGGCCAGCCCCATCGCCGCGAAGCCCCACGCCACGCTCCCGAACCGCCCCAGCAGGGAGGAGACCCGGGCCGCGAGGAGGGCGCCGGCCAGCGCGCCGACCGCGGAGGAGGCGAGGAACACCCCGTACAGCGCCTCGGGCACCCCGAAGTGCTCCCGCACGATGAGGACCAGGACGCCGGCCTGCGCCATGAACGCGGCGTTCGCGGCGATGTTGAGCAGGACCGGGGAGCGCATGGCGCGGTCGCCGAACACCAGCGCCAGCCCGGCGCGCAGCTCGGCGAGCACGGAGGGACGGGCCGGGGCGTCGTCCTGCGGCGCGGGGGGCGCCGTGCGGCGCACCGCCAGCGGCAGGCCGAGCAGGACGAGCGCGCCCAGCAGGTAGGCCCCGGCGTTCACCGCCAGCGGCAGGAAGGCCGCGACCGCGAACAGCAGGCCGGCCAGCGGCGCGCCGGCGAAGTCCTCCAGGACCGTCTTGCCCCCCACGATCCGCCCGTTGGCGCGGTCCAGCCCCTCGACGGGGACCAGGCGGGGCAGGATCGCCCGGCCCGCCAGGTCGTAGAAGACCTCGCAGGTCATCACCGTGAACATCACCGCGTACAGGACCGGGATCGAGGCGTGCCCGGTGGCGACGAGGGCGGCCAGGGCCACCAGGGCGGTGGCGCGGACCAGGTTGGCGCCGACCAGGAGGACGCCGCGGTCGAGCCGGTCCACCAGGACCCCCGCGACCAGGCCGAAGAGCAGCCAGGGCAGGAACCGGGCCACGATCAGCCCGGACACCAGCAGGGGGTCGTTGGTGAGCACGGCCGCGACCAGGGGCAGGGCCGTGAACATGATGCCGTCGGCGAGGTTGCTGGCCAGGCTCCCGGCCAGGAAGCGGGGGAAGTGGCCGCCGGGCCTGCCGGAGGCGCTCATCGGTCCCCTCCCCCCGGCCGCAGCACGAGGCCGTCCTCGTCCCCGACGATCTCCGTGCCCGGGACGATCACGGCGCCGCCGAACGCGACGGGGACGTCCACCTCGCCCCGGCCGGCGCGCTCGGCCCGGCGGGGGCTGGTGGTGAGCGCCAGGACGCACAGGTCCACGAGCCGCAGTTCGGCGACGTCGCGGACGGCTCCGTTGACCACGATGCCCGACCAGCCGTTCGCGGCCGCGTTGCGGGCCACCTCGCCGCCGACCAGCGCCGCCCGGGGGGAGCCGCCGCCGTCGACGACCAGGACGCGGCCGTGGCCGGGCTCGGCGGCCAGGGAGCGGACCAGGGCGTTGTCCTCGTGGCAGAGGACGGTGCGCACCGCGCCGTGCAGGAACGTCCTCCCTCCGTAGTGGCGCAGGGGCGCGTGCACGCTGACCGCGGTGGAGTCGGTGTCCATCAGGTCGGCGGTGGCGGGGACGGGGGCGGCGGTTCGCATCTCCCGGCTCTCCTTCTCTGTGTCGGGGGCTGTGTGTGTGGGGGGGGTGGTTCGGACCGGGGCTCCGGGTCGGAGGCCGGGGCGGAGGGTTCCGGTTCAGGGGGCTGTGCACGTGTGGGGGGCGGGGCCGGGCCCCCGGGGCCGGGGCTCCGGGTGGGGAGCCCCGGCCCCGGGCTCCGTGCCCGCCGGGGTCCTGCGGGGTGCCACGGGGTCCTGCGGGGTCAGGCGCTGAGCACGGCGGCGGCCGGGCTGGGGCGGCGGCCCCAGGAGGCGACCGACCAGTGGGGGTGCAGCCCGTGCGGGGGCTCCACCGGCCGGGGGGCGGCGGGCAGCTCGGGTGCCCACATGCCCTGCGCCTCCAGCCAGGGGCGCGAGTAGACGGTGTCGCGGTAGCGGAACCCGTCGTCGGGGAAGACGACCACGGTGGTGCCGTGCGGGTCGCGCTCGGCGTGCCAGCGCGCGGCGAGGTGGGCCGCGCCGCTGGTGGGTCCGGCGAAGACGCCGTGCTCGGAGAACAGGCGGCGGGTGGCGTCGAAGGCCGCGGCGGCGCTCACCCAGTGGACGGTGTCGTAGGCCTCGTGGGCCACGTTGCCGGGCAGGATGCTGCTGCCCAGGCCGCGCAGGGGGCGGGGCCCGTTCTCCAGGCCGAAGATGACGCTTCCCGGCGTGTCCACGGCCACCAGTTCGACCTCCCCGCCGAACAGGCGCAGCGCGCTGGCGATCCCGCCGGTCGACCCTCCCGAGCCGACCGGTCCGACGACGCGGTCGACCCGGCCCAGGGCCCCGGCCAGGAGTTCGGCCACGGGGAGGTAGGCGGCGGGGTTGCCCGGGTTGTCGTACTGGCCGGGCACGAACGACTCGGGGCTCTCCCGGCGCAGCTGCTCCAGCCGGGCCAGGCGGGCGCCCTGGATGCCGCCGGGCGCGTCGAAGTCGTCGACGATCTCCACCCGGGTGCCCAGCATCTCCAGGCGGGTGCGCAGGTCGGTGTCGATGGCGGGGTCCCCGACGATGGTCAGCGGGTGGCCCAGCCGCCGGCAGACCAGGGCCAGGCCGAGCGCGAACGTCCCGGAGGAGGTCTCCAGGACGGGCGCGCCGGGGGCGAGGGCGCCCCCCTGGCGGGCCCGCTCGATGATGTGCTTGGCGGGCAGCAGCTTCATCAGGTTGAACACGGCGGCGTAGAGCCCCTCGCCGACCCGTACGACGCGGGGCAGCGCCATGGCCTCCGTCATGTCGTCGAAGGCGGCGGGGGACGCGGGGGATGCGGGGGGATGGGTCATGGCGTGTGTCGTCCTCACTCGTGCTCTCCGGCGGAGAACCGCCAGAAGTCCGTGACGCCCAGGTCCGCGAGGGCCCGCTGGGCCCGGTCCAGGCGCCGGTCGATGTCGGGGTCGCGGCCGTCGAAGACCAGGCCCGCGATGTCGCCGCTGTGGGCCACCTGGAGCCCGGCCGCCCCGCAGCGGGGCACCAGCGCCTCCAGGGCGTCGAAGCCGGGTACCGGCAGGTGGGGCTGGTTGATCCGGGCGCTCGCCGAGGCGACGCGGCCGAGGAGCCCGGGGTCGGCGGCGGCCACGGCCTCGCGGAGCATGAGCCGCAGCTCGGCGAACTCGGCGACCTCCCCGGGCCCGTAGACCGCGGGCCCCATGTCCAGGGTCTCCACGCCCGCGCCGTCCCGGCTGGTGCCGAAGCCCAGCACCCGCAGGGGCGGCAGCGCGCCGGGGAGCGTCTCGATGACCTTCCCCTCGCGCTGGGCGAAGAGCACCGCGTCGCCGTCGTACATCAGGGAGTCGGAGGCCTGTTCGGCCCGGACCGCGATGCGCGCGGTCCGCCCGCTGTCGACCCGCTGCCCGCAGGCGTCGTGGACCGCCAGGACCGAGGCGATGACGTCGCTGGTCGAGGAGCCGAAGCCGCGGGACAGGGGCACCTGGGAGACGACGTACAGCCGTCCCCCGATGTGGGACCTGCCCAGCGCGGACAGGGTGGCCGAGGCGGCCCGGAAGGCCTTGGCCTTGCCCGGCGGCTCGACGGTGAGCACCGGGATCGCCGAGGGCTCGAAGACGGCGTAGGCGTGGTACAGGTCGCAGGGCATCGTCGTGAGGCCGCGGACCAGGCGGCCCTCGTGCTCGAACACCCCCTGGAGGATCTCCCCGTGGTGGACACGGGACGACCCGAACCCGAGGGTGGCCGCGCCTCCGGTGTCCGTGAGGAGCGGTGCGCCCTGGGGGGCGCCGCCGGCTTCCGCCATCTGCATCTGACTGCCCGTCTCTTCCAGAGGCCCGGTGGGCGGGTCCTCGCGGATGTGAACGGAACCGAGCCTAGGCAGCGCGGGCACCGCCGCCCGGTGGTCGGCACCGGCGTCCCACCGGCGGTCCCGGGGGCGGTCCACCGGCAGCGTTCCGGCAGTCGCGGCGGCGGTCTCCGGGCCGGCCGTGCCCGCGGGTGGGCGCGGACCCCGGCGCCCGGGCGCGGGTCGTGAGGGCCGTCCCGGAGCCGCGCGCACGGGAGGGGCCGGGGCCGCCGGTGGGCGGTTCCGAGGGCCCTGGGCCGCGCGCATCGGGGTCGGGCGACCGGCCGCACGGCAGGGCCGGGCAGCCGTCCGGGAACCCGGGTACCGCCCCGCACATGCAAGAGGGCCGGGCGACCGCCCGGAGCCGCGCGCACGGCAGGGCCCGGCGGCGCCGGCCGGGGCGGCGCATCACCGAGTGGTGTGGCTCTCGCTGCCCTGGCGGGTGCGCGTCGGCGGTATCCCCAGGGTCGGCATAACGCCGCATGCGACGGCTCGTCCATCCCGGTCGGCGCCTCGCCGGTGCGCGGTGGTCGCCCGGCGCCGGGCGACCACCGCGAGGAGACGGGCGCGGGGCCGTACCGCGCCAGGGGACACGGCCCCGTCCGGGAACCGCCCCGCACACGCGCGGGAACCCCGGCCGGGAGGATCTTCTCCGGTGCCGGGGTTCCCGTGGGGCGCCGCCGCTCGTGGCGGGTGCGTCGTGCGTCGGACCCGTTCGTGTCGGGTCCTGCCCCGGGCCGGCTCGTGGCCGGGCCGGGGCGGTGTTCAGCGGCCGGGTGTCAGCGCACCAGGCTGAGCGGGCGGATGTCGGTCCAGTTCCGCTCGACGTACTCCAGGCAGGCCTGCCGGGAGTCCTCCTCCTTGGCCACCGTCCAGCCCGCCGGAACGGCGGCGAAGACGGGCCACAGGGAGTGCTGTCCCTCGGCGTTGACCAGGACCTGGAAACGGGCGCCGTCGTCTTCGAAGGGGTTGGTCATCGTTCGCTCCTCATCGCGCCTCGTGCGGCGTCTCGTGTCGTGTCGAACTTCTCTGCCAGGACCCGGCCGATCAGCGCGATCGGCCCGGGCTCGGTCATCTGGGCGTGGGTCGCCTCGATCCGGTGTACGTCGATGTCACCTCCCACGTGCGCGCTCCACGCACCCGGTTCGGGCGCTCCCTCGGGACGTCCGAGCGTCGCCTGGAAAAAGGTGACGTCACCTTCGTGGCGGCGCGGGACGAAGCGTTGTGCGATGTCCACGTGGCCGACGGCCGCGGTCACCAGGGCGGCGACCTCCTCCTCGGCGAACCCGGCCATGACCGGGTCGGCGGCGCGCAGCTCGCGGACGGCCGCGGCGGGGTCGAACGGCCGGCCGGTCCCCGGCGCGCCGGGGTCGGGCACCCGGCCGAGCAGCATCGCCATGAACTGGTCGTGGTCGGGCGCGGTGACCGGTCCCAGCGCCTGGGCGGGGTAGGAGTCGACCAGGGCCAGGAACTCGACCTCCTCACCGTCCTCCTGGAGCAGGCTCGCCACGGCGTGCGCGACCATGCCGCCGAAGGAGTAGCCCAGGAGCCGGTAGGGCCCGCGGGGCCGCACCGACCTGATCCGCTCCAGGTAGTCGGCGGCCAGCGCCTCGACGTCGGCGGCGGGCTCGGCGCCGGTCAGGACGGGGCTCTGCATCCCGTGGACGGGCTGGCCGGGCCCCAGCAGGCGGGGCAGTCCGGAGAAGGACCACGCCATGCCGCTGGCCGGGTGAATGCAGAACAGGGGCGGCGCGTCCCCGTCCGGCTGGATCGGCAGCAGCGGGTCCCAGGCCCCGACCCGGCTCTCCCCGCCGAGCAGGCCCGCCACGGTCGGCGCCCGGAACAGGTCCTTGACCTGCAACTCCATCCCGGTGGCGTCGTTGATCCGCCCGATCAGGCGGGTGGCGAGCAGCGAGTGGCCGCCCAGGTCGAAGAAGGAGTCGTCGACCCCGACCCGCTCCAGTCCCAGCACCTCGGCGAAGACGCGGCACACGAGCTCCTCGCGCGGGGTGACCGCGTCCCGGCTCCGGGCCAGCGCCCCGTAGTCGGGGGCCGGCAGGGCCCGGCGGTCCAGCTTGCCGTTGCCGGTCAGGGGCAGGTCGTCCATGGTGACGAACAGGGAGGGGATCATGTAGTCGGGCAGGGACTCCGCCATGGACTCGCGCAGGGCGGCCGGGTCGGGCGCGTGCCCGGGTTCGGGGACGACGTAGGCGACCAGGCGCTTGTCGCCGGGGCGGTCCTCGCGGACGACGACCGCGCACCGGCCGATGCCGGGCCTGGCGGCCAGGGCCGCCTCGACCTCGACGGGCTCGATGCGAAAGCCCCGGATCTTCAGCTGGCCGTCGACCCGGCCGAGGAAGCGGACCTCCTTGTGGGGGGTCCACCTCACCAGGTCGCCGGTGCGGTACATCCGGCTCCCCTCGGCTCCGTAGGGGTCGGCGACGAACCTCTCGGAGGTCAGGTCCGAGCGGCCCGCGTATCCCCGGGCGACGTGGGATCCGCCCACG
This sequence comes from Nocardiopsis flavescens, assembly GCF_900141985.1. Taxonomy (GTDB): domain Bacteria; phylum Actinomycetota; class Actinomycetes; order Streptosporangiales; family Streptosporangiaceae; genus Nocardiopsis; species Nocardiopsis flavescens. The sequence goes on from NZ_FQZK01000011.1 coordinate 99,505, forward strand.
TACAGCTCCCCGGTGGCGCCCGGGGGGACCGGCCGCAGCCGGTCGTCCAGGACGTACATGGCGGTGTCGTCCATGGGGTCGCCCAGGGTCAGGTCGCCCAGGGTGCGGGCGCCTCCCCGGTCCCCCGGGACGACGGGGAAGGTCTGGTAGCTGGACCAGACGGTCGTCTCGGTCGGTCCGTAGCCGTGGACGACCGCGGTGCCGGGGCAGTGGCGCAGCACCCGGTCCACCGCGGCCGGGGAGGCGACGTCACCGCTGGTCCACACCTCCTTGAGCAGGGCCAGCGCCTCGACGCACTCGTCGGCCATGACGTTGAACAGGCCGGTGGTGAAGTAGGCCGCCGTCACGCCGTGGTCGCGGATGGTGTCGGCCAGCACCCGGGCGTCGCCGTCGGTCCTGGGGGCCAGGACCAGGGTGCGGCCGCGCAGCAGCGGCACCCAGATCTCGTAGGTGGAGGCGTCGAACCCGTAGGCGGAGTGGACCATGACCCGGTCGTGGCGGTCTCCGTCCCAGCAGCGGTCGGCGGCGAGGTGGACCACGTTGCGGTGGTCCACCGCCACCCCCTTGGGCCGGCCGGTGGAGCCGGACGTGAACATCACGTACAGCAGGGCCAGGTCCCCGACCCCTCCGCGGGGGCGGACGTGGTCGGGCGGGTCGGCGGGCAGGTCGTCGGCGACGACGACCGCGGTGCCGTGCGCCGCCTCCCCGGCGGCCACCTCCCCGGTGCTCCAGCCCGTGTCGGTGACCAGGACGGCGGCCCCGGTCTCGGCCATGATGGTCCGCACCCGGGCGGGCGGGAACGACCCGGCCAGGGGCACGTAGGCGGCGCCGCACTTGACCACGGCGAGGGTGGCGACCAGCTGGTGCACGGAGCGGTCCACCAGGACCGCGACGGCGGACTCCGGCAGGGCCCCGGCGGCGACCAGGTGTCGGGCCAGCCGGTCGGCCCGGCCGTCCAGCTCGGCGTAGGTGAGCCGTTCGTCGCCGGCGACCAGGGCGACCGCGTCGGGGGTCTCCCGGACGCGCTCCTCGAACAGCTCGTGGACCAGTGCCCCGGGCCGGTGCGGCGAGGCGGTGTCGTTGTAGGCGCGGATGTCCTCCCGTTCGTCGTCCGACAGCAGCGGGATGTCCCGGACACGGGCGTCGGGGTCGGCCGCCGCGGCGGCCAGCACCCGGCCGAGCCGCTCCACCAGGGCGGCGGCGGTCCCGGCGTCGAAGAGGTCGGTGGCGTACTCCAGCCCGCCTCCCAGGCCCGCGGGTTCTCCGCCGGGCCCGTACTCCTCCGCGAGGACGAAGGTGAGGTCGAACTTGGCCGTTCCGGTCGAGAACGGCACCTCGGAGGCGGTCAGCCCGGGTAGTGCCAGGTCGGCGCGGGCGTTGTTCTGGAGTGCCACCATGACCTGGAACAGGGGCTGGTGCGCGGTCGATCGGACCGGGTTCAGCACCTCCACCAGGCGGTCGAAGGGCAGGTCCTGGTGCGCGAACGCGGCCAGGTCGGCCTCCCGGACCCGCGCCAGCAGCTCGGCGAAGGTCGGGTCCCCGGAGGTGTCGGTGCGCAGGACGAGGGTGTTGACGAAGAAGCCGACCAGGTCGTCCAGCGCCTCGTCGCCGCGGCCGGCCACCGGGGTGCCCAGCGGGACGTCGTCTCCGGCGCCCATCCGGTCCAGGAGGGCGGCCAGCGCCGCCTGCACCACCATGAACAGGGTGACGTGGTGGCGCCGGGCCAGTGCCAGCAGGTCGCGGTGCAGGCCGGCGGGCAGCTCCACCGGGGCGATGCCGCCGCGGTGCGAGGCCCGGGCCGGGCGCGCCCGGTCCACGGGGAGTTCGACCACGTCCGGTATCCCGGCCAGGGAGGTGCGCCAGTGGTCGGCCTGGGCCGCCGCCGGGCCCTGCTCGTCCTCCAGGAGGTCGCGCTGCCAGAGCGCGTAGTCGGCGTACTGGACGGCCAGGGGGCTCCACCGCGGCGCCCCGCCGCCCAGCCGGGCGGCGTAGGCCTCGGAGAGGTCGCGCAGCAGCGGTGCCATCGACCAGCCGTCGCCGGCGATGTGGTGCAGGACCAGGACCAGCACGTGCTCGTCCGGCCCCAGCCTCAGCAGGGTCGTGTGCAGCGGGGGCTCCGACTCCAGGTCGAAGGTGCGGGTGACGACGCGGTCCAGGGCACCGGGGAACCCCTCCGGGTCCACCGCGGCCGTCTCCAGGACCGCCGCGGACTCCCGGGCGGGGAGGATCCGCTGATACGGTTCGCCGTCGACCTGCTCGAAGACGGTGCGCAGGGACTCGTGGCGCTCCACCACGTCGTCCAGCGCGGCCCGGAGCGCGTCCGGGTCCAGGTCCCCCTCCAGGCGCAGGGCCACCGGGATGTTGTAGGTGGCGCCGGGGCCCTCCAGGCGGTCCAGGAACCACAGTCTGCGCTGCGCGTAGGACAGCGGGACGCGCTCCGGCCGCTCCGCGACCGCCGCGAGCGGGCGGACCACGGCGGCGTTCGTGCCCTCGGCCGCGGCGAGCAGGGCCGCCGCCTCGGCGACGGTGGGGGCGCGGAACAGGTCCTTGAGGGTGAACTCCGCCCCCAGCGCGGTGCGGACGCGCGCCGTGAGCCGGGCGGCGAGCAGGGAGTGCCCGCCCAGGTCGAAGAACGAGTCGTCGATGGTGACCGACTCCAGCCCGAGCACCTGAGCGAACAGGCCGCACAGGATCTCCTCGCGGGCGTCGCGCGGGGCGCGCCCCGCCGACAGCGCGCCGAAGTCCGGCTCCGGCAGCGCCCGCCGGTCCACCTTCGCGTTGGCGTTCAGCGGCAGCGCCTCCAGCACCACCACCGCCGCGGGCACCATGTAGTCGGGCAGCACCGCCCCCAGGCGGGCGCGCAGCGCGAGGGGGTCGATCACCGCGCCCGCGGCCGGGACCGCGTAGGCGACCAGGCGGCGTTCCCCCGCGGGGTCCCGGTGGACGAGGACGACGGCCTGGGCGACCTCGTCCGCGGCCGCCGTGACGGCCTCGATCTCGCCGAGCTCGATGCGAAAGCCCCGGACCTTGACCTGGTCGTCCACCCGGCCCTGGAACACGATCCGGCCCTGCCGGTCCCAGGAGACCAGGTCGCCGGTCCGGTACATCCGGTCCCCCGCGGCGCCGAACGGGTCGGGCAGGAACCGCTCCGCGGTCAGGTCGGGACGGCCCAGGTAGCCGCGCGCCACACCCCGGCCCGCGATGTACAGCTCGCCCGGCACCCCGACCGGCACCGGCCGCAGGCGCTCGTCCAGCACGTAGACGCGCGTGTTGTCCAGCGGGCGGCCGATGGGGACCCGGTCCTCCTCCGCGAGGTCGGCGGGCACCTCGAAGGCGGTCGCGAAGGTCGTCGTCTCGGTCGGCCCGTAGACGTGCGAGACCGCCGTGTCCGGGCAGGCCCGGACCACCCGCGCCACGGCGGCCGGCGACACGAACTCGCCGCCGGTCAGCACCGCCCGCACTCCGGCGAGGAGGGCGGGGTCCTCCTCGGAGATCAGGTTGAACAGCGCCGTCGTCAGGAACACGGCCGTGACCCGGTGGCGGTCCAGCACCCGCCGCACCGTCGCGACGTCGGTCTCGCCGGGGGCCACGACCACCCGGCCCCCGTTGAGCAGCGGGACCCACAGTTCATAGGTGGCCGCGTCGAAGGCGTGCGGCGAGCGGAAGAGCACCCGCTCGTGCGCGCCACCGCGCCAGCGGCGGTCCGCTGCCAGCGCCACCACGTCGCGGTGGCCCACCACCACGCCCTTGGGCCGGCCGGTGGACCCCGACGTGAACATCACGTAGGCGGAGTCCCGGGGCGCGGGGGCCGTGTCGGGGGCCGTCCGGTCCCCCGCGACGAGCTCGGCCGCCCACAGCACCGGCAGGTCCGCGCCCGCCGCCGTGACGGCCTCGACGGCGCCGGCCATGGCGGCGTCGGCGACCAGAACGCGCGCCCCGCAGTCGTCGAGGATGAGCGCCAGCCGCTCGGCCGGGTGCGAGGCGTGCAGCGGAGCGTAGAGCGCACCGGCGCGCAGCACGCCCAGGGTCACCGACACCAGGTCGACCGAGCGCTCCATCGCCAGGGCGACGGGGTCGCCGGGGCGCACCCCGGCGTCGGCGAGTGCGGCGGCGACCGCCGCCGAGGTGCGCTCCAGCTCCGCGTAGGTCAGCGATCCGGCCTCGCCCTCCACCGCGACGGCGTCGGGGGCCGCCGCGGCCTGTGCCAGGAACAGGTCCACGACCGACCCCTCCGGCAGCGGCGCCGCGGTGTCGTTCCACTCCACCAGGACCCGGTGCCGCTCCTGCTCCGAGAGGAGGTCGATGTCGCCGATGGGGGTCGAGGGGCGGTGCGCGACCGCCGTGAGCACCCGGCCGAGCCGCTCCACGAGGGCGGCGGCGGTCTCGGCGTCGAACAGGTCGGCGGCGTACTCCAGGGCGCCGCCCAGGCCCGCGGGCCCGCCGTCGGGGCCGTAGTCCTCGGTGAGGATGAAGGTGAGGTCGAACTTGGCGGTGCCGGTGGAGAAGGGCACCTCGGAGGCGGTGAGCCCCGGCAGGTCCAGGTCGGCGCGGGCGTTGTTCTGGAGCGCCACCATCACCTGGAACAGGGGCTGGTGGGCGGTGGAGCGGGTCGGGTTGAGCACCTCCACCAGGCGGTCGAAGGGCACGTCCTGGTGCTCCAGGTCCGCGAGCGTGCGCTCGCGGACGCGCTCCAGCAGCTCCGTGAAGGTCGGGTCGCCGGAGGTGTCGGTGCGCAGCACCAGCGTGTTCACGAAGAACCCGACCAGGTCCTCCAGCTCCTCGTCCCCCCGCCCGGCCACCGGGGTGCCCAGCGGGACGTCGGTGCCCGCGCCCATCCGGGTCAGCGTCGCCGCCAGCGCGGCCTGGAGGACCATGAACAGGGTGGCGTCGTGCTCCTGGGCGAGCGCCAGCAGGTCGCGGTGCAGGTCGGCCGGGAGGGAGATCGGCGCCATGCCGCCGCGGTGCGAGGGCCGCGCCGGGCGAGCCCGGTCGACCGGCAGCTCGATCACGTCGGGGAGGCCGGCGAGCACCCCGCTCCAGTGGGCGAGCTGTTCGGCCGCCAGGCTCTCGCCGTCCTCCTCGCCGTCGAGGAGGTCCTGCTGCCAGAGCGCGTAGTCGGCGTACTGGACCGCCAGCGGCTCCCAGCCCGGCGCCCCGCCGTCCAGCCGGGCCCGGTAGGCCTCGGACAGGTCGCGCAGCAGCGGCGCCATCGACCACCCGTCGCCGGCGATGTGGTGGACCACCAGTACGAGCACGTGCTCGTCCGGCCCCAGCCTCAGCAGGGTGGCGTGCAGCGGGATCTCCGACTCCAGGTCGAAGGCCTCCCGCGCCAGGCCGTCCACCCGGTCGGCGACGCCGTCACCGGCGACCTCCTCCACCCGCAGGACCGGGCGGGCCGACTCCGCCGGCAGGATCCGCTGGTACGGGTCGCCCTCGTCGGACGGGAAGACGGTGCGCAGCGACTCGTGGCGCTCCACGACATCGCCCAGGGCGGACTCCAGCGCGGCCGGGTCCAGGCCGCCCTCCAGACGCAGGGCCACCGGGATGTTGTAGGTGGCACCGGGACCCTCCAGGCGGTCCAGGAACCACAACCTCCGCTGTGCGTAAGAAAGGGGGATCATTTTCCGTTTCACCTGATATCCCGCCGCTTCGGCGTCCGTCCTTTTTCTCCGTCAAGAAGGACATTAGAGCCGGTCAAAGCGGACATAAGGCAGGTGAAGCGGCACCCTCTCCGGCAGTTCCGCGGGCCTGGGCGGCAGCCGTCCGGACGCGGAAGGGCGCCCGCACCGGCAGGGGTGCGGGCGCCCGGGTCCGGGGCGGGGACGGGGTCAGGTCAGCGTCCCCTCCCGGGTCCGCCGGACGAGCTTGGGCCGGGACCGGCGGGCCGGCGCCGCGGCGGCGACCAGGAGGGCCAGCTCCGCGACGGTGGGGGCGCGGAACAGGTCCTTGAGGGTCGGCTCGACCCCCAGCGCCGTGCGGACGCGCGCCGTGAGCCGGGCGGCGAGCAGGGAGTGCCCGCCCAGGTCGAAGAACGAGTCGTCGACGGTGACCGACTCCAGACCCAGGACCTCGGCGAACAGGCCGCACAGGGTCTCCTCGCGGGCGTCGCGCGGGGCGCGCCCCGCCGACAGCGCGCCGAAGTCCGGCTCCGGCAGCGCCCGCCGGTCCACCTTGCCGTTGGCGTTCAGCGGCAGAGCGTCCATGACCACCACCGCCGACGGCACCATGTGCTCGGGCAGGACGGCGGCCAGGGCCGCGCGCAGCACGGCGGGCTCGGCCGGCTCCCCGCCGGCGGGGACCGCGTAGGCGACCAGCCTCCGGTCGCCGGGGCGGTCCTCCCGGACCGCGACGGTCCCGGCCGCGACCTCCGGCAGCCGGGTGAGCGCCTTCTCCACCTCCCCCGGCTCGATCCGGAACCCCCGGATCTTGACCTGGTCGTCGGCCCGGCCGACCAGCACCAGCTCCCCGTCGCGGGTCCACCGCGCCAGGTCGCCGGTCCGGTACATCCGCTCGCCCGGCCCGCCGAAGGGGCCCGCGACGAACCTCTCTGCCGTGGCGCCCGGCCGGCCCGCGTAGCCGTGGCCCAGGCCCACGCCGGCCACGTACAGTTCGCCGCTCATACCCACGGGCACGGGGCGCAGCCGCTCGTCCAGGACGAAGCAGCGCTTGTTGGCCAGGGGCCCGCCGACCGGGATGCGGCCGTCGGGGACCGAGGCGAGGGTCCGGGCGTTGGTGAAGATCATGGACTCGGCCGGACCGTACCCGTGTACCAGCCGGACCCGCGGGAACCGCTCGCGGAAGCGCTCCAGGTGCACCACCGAGGGGGCCTCGCCGCCCGTCATCACCTGGCGGACCGCGGTGAACACCCCGGGGTGCTCGTCCACCAGGAAGTTGAACAGCCCGGCCGAGAGCCACAGCGTGGTCACCCCCTGCGCGGCCACCAGCTCCGCGATGCGCGCGGGCTCGGGCGAGCGCTCCGGCTGGAGCACGCAGGCCGCGCCGGACAGCAGCGCCCCCCAGAACTCCAGCACGAACCCGTCCCACGACACCGGCGCGCACTGCAACCACACGTGGTCCGGCCCCAGGTCCACGTAGTCCTGGCCCAGGAAGGTCCCCACCACCGCGCGGTGCGGGGCCAGCACGCCCTTGGGGGTGCCGGTGGACCCCGACGTGAACATCACGCACGCCACGTCGCCCGGGTCGACCGCGACCTCCGGGGGCGCGGCGGACCGGGCCGCCACGTCCTCCGCCTCGGCGTCCACGCACACCACGGGACCGGCGAGCGCGATCCGGTCCGCCCGGTCCTCGGTGGTGACCAGCGCGCCCGCGGACGCCTCCCCCACCAGGGTGGCGAGCCGGTCGTCGGGGAATCCGGGGTCCAGCAGCAGGTGGGCGCAGCCGGCCTTCACCACGGCCAGCACCGCCACCGCCAGCTCCACGCCCCGGTCCAGCAGCACGCCCACGACGTCGCCGGGCGCCACTCCCGAGGCCGCCAGGTGCCGGGCCAGCCGGTTGGCCCGCGCCTCCAGCTCCCCGTAGGTGACCCGTTCGTCGCCGAACACCACGGCCACCGCGCCGGGGGCGCGCTCGGCGTGGGCGGCGAAGGCCTCCGGGACGGTGAGGTCGGGCACCTCGCGGTCGGTCGCGTTCCACTCCTCGACCTGCAGGCGCAGGTCCCGCCCGTCGAGCAGTTCCACGGCGGAGAGCGCCGTCCGGGGCTCGGCGGCCATCCGCCGCAGCACCCGGAGCAGGGCGTCGCCGATGCCGCGCACCGTCTCCTCGTCGAAGAGCGCGGTGGCGTAGCCGATGCGGCCGCGCAGGTCCCCGTCGTCGGAGCGGCGCGCGAACGTCACGTCGAGGTCGAACTTGGCCGACGCGAAGCCCGCCCCCAGCGCCGTCCCCGCCCCGGCGCCGAACCGCCCGGCCCCGTGGAGGAGGTCGTGCTCCAGCCCGAGCACCACCTGGAAGAGGGGGTTGCGGCCCGCGGCGCGGGCGGGCCTGAGCACCTCGACGAGGTGGTCGAAGGGGACGTCCCGGTGTTCGAGGTCGGTCAGGGTGCGTTCGCGCACCCGTGCCAGCAGCTCGGCGAAGGTGGGGTCGCCGGAGGTGTCGGTGCGCATCACCAGCGTGTTCACGAAGAACCCGACCAGGTCCTCCAGCACCTCGTCGCCGCGCCCGGACACGGGGGCGCCCAGCGGGATGTCGGTGCCCGCGCCCATCCGGGTCAGCGTCGCGGCCAGCGCGGCCTGGAGCACCATGAACAGGGTGACGTGGTGTTCGCGGGCCAGCCCCAGGAGCGCCGCGTGCGTCGGGGCGTCCACCGTCAGCTCGACGGCCCCGCCGCCGGAGTCCGGCCGCGCGGGCCGCAGGCGGTCGTAGGGCAGGGGCAGCTCGTCGGGCAGCCCCGCCAGGGCCCCGCTCCAGTAGGCGGCCTGCCGGGCGATCGCCCCGTCCCCGCCCTCCAGCAGGTCCCGCTGCCACAGGGTGTGGTCGGCGTACTGGACCGCCAGGGGCGCCCACCCGGGGGCCCGGCCGCCCGACCGCGCCTCGTAGGCCTCGGAGAGGTCGCGCAGCAGCGGGGCCATCGACGCCCCGTCGCCCGCGATGTGGTGCACCACCAGGTGCAGCGTCCCGCCGCCGGAGGCGTCCTGGACCAGGCGGGCCCGCACCGGCAGCTCCCGGGTCAGGTCGAACCGGTGCTCCGCCAGGGGGACTCCCTCGCCCTGCCCCGCGCGCACCCGCTCCACCACCAGCGCCGCCCGCGCCGGGTCCGGGTCCACCACCGACTGCCACGGCTCACCGCCCTCGGCGGGGAACACCGTCCGCAGCGCCTCGTGCCGTTCCACCACGTCGGCGAGCGCCTCGGCCAGCGCGTCGGCGTCCACCCCCGCGTCCAGGCGGACCGAGAGCGGGATGTTGTAGGCGGTGTTCGGGCCCTGCAACCGGTCCAGGAACCACAGCCCCCGCTGGGCGTTGGAGAGGGGTACCCGCTCCGGGCGCTCCGCGACCGCCCGGACCGGGCGCACCGCGGCCGTGCCCGTGCCGCCGCCGGCGGCCAGGCGGTCGGCCAGCCGGGCCGCCGTCGGCAGGGCGAAGAGGTCGCGCAGGGTGAGCCCGGTGCCGAAGACCGCCTCGATCCGGCCGAGCAGCCGGGCGGCGAGCAGGGAGTGCCCGCCCAGGTCGAAGAACGAGTCGTCGACGGTGACCGACTCCAGCCCGAGCACCTGAGCGAACAGGCCGCACAGGATCTCCTCGCGGGCGTCGCGCGGGGCGCGCCCCGCCGACAGCGCGCCGAAGTCCGGCTCCGGCAGCGCCCGCCGGTCCACCTTGCCGTTGGCGTTCAGCGGCAGCGCGTCCAGCACCACCACCGCCGCGGGCACCATGTGGTCCGGCAGGACGGCGGCCACCGCCGAGCGCAGCCCGGCCGGGTCCGGCTCCGCGCCCGCGGCCGGGACCACGTAGGCGACCAGGAGCGCCTCCCCGACCTTCGCGCCCCGTGCCGCCGCCACGGCGGCGGCCACCTGCGGCAGGGCGGTGAAGGCCGCCTCCACCTCGCCGGGCTCGATCCGGAAACCCCGGACCTTCACCTGGCCGTCCGCGCGGCCCACGACCACCAGCGCGCCGTCCTCGGTCCACCGCGCCAGGTCCCCGGTCCGGTACATCCGCTCCCCCGCGGCGCCGAACGGGTCGGGCAGGAACCGCTCCGCGGTCAGTCCGGGCAGCCCCAGGTACCCCTGGGCCAGCCCCGCCCCGGCCGCGTACACCTCGCCCGCCACACCCGGCGGCACGGGGCGCAGCAGGTCGTCCAGCACGTAGACGCGCTTGCCCGCCAAGGGGGGGCCGACCGGGACGCGGCCCTCGCCGACCCCGTCCACCGTCACGGCGTTGGTGAAAATCATGGCCTCGGCCGGACCGTAGCCGTGGACCAGCCGCACCCGCGGGAACCGGCTCCGGAAACGGCGCAGGTGCTCCGGCGACGGGGCCTCGCCACCGGTCATGACCTGGCGCACCGACGCGTAGACACCGGGGTGCTCGTCCAGGAGCAGGTTGAACAGCCCCGCCGAGAGCCACAGCGTGGTCACGGACTCGCGCGCCACGAGTTCGGCGATGCGGTCCGGCTCGGGCGAGCGCTCCGGCTGGAGCACGCAGGAGGCGCCGGACAGCAGCGCGCCCCAGAACTCCAGCACGAACCCGTCCCACGACACCGGCGCGCACTGCAACCACACGTGGTCGGGGCCGAAGTCCGCGTAGTCCTGGCCCAGGAACGTCGCCACCACCGCGCGGTGCGAGGCCACCACCCCCTTGGGGGTGCCGGTGGACCCCGACGTGAAGATCACGGACATGCCGTCCCCGGGCGCCACGCCCGCGCGCGGCGCGGCGCCGGGCCGCTCCGCGACCGCCCCGGCGTGGTCGTCCACCAGCACCGGCGGCACCGGCGCGGGCACCCGCCCCGCCCACGGGCCGTGGGTCACCACGGTGCGCACACCGGCGCTCCCGGCCAGCGCGCGCAGCCGCTCGTCCGGGGAACCGGGGTCCAGCAGCAGGTAGGGCGACCCGGCCTTGACCGCCGCGACCACCGCCACCGCCAGCTCCGCGCCGCGCTCCAGCAGCACGCCGACCGCCTCGCCCCGGCGCACCCCCGCCCCGGCCAGGTGGTGGGCGAGCCGGTTGGCGCGCGCGTCCAGTTCGGCGTAGGTCAGCCGCTCGTCGCCGGTCACCACCGCCACCGCGTCCGGGTCGCGCCGCACGTGCTCCTCGAACACCTCCCCCACCGTCCGGTCCACCACGCCCGGACCGGTGGCGTTGAACTCCGTGATCTGGCGGAAGCGGTCCCGCGGGTCCATGCCGTCGGCGTCGCGCAGCAGCGTGTCGGGCTCGGCGCACAGCAGGGCGAGCAGGGACTGGAAGCTCCGGCGGTGGCGCTCCAGCTCCCGCTCGGAGTAGACGTCCGGGTTGGCGTCGAAGTCGACGGTGAGGGCTCCCCCGCGCCCGCGCTGGAGGACGTCGATCCGCAGTTCCTCGATCGGCCCCTGGAAGATGTTGTGGTGCCGGGCCGGCAGCCCGGCGAAGGCGAGGTCGTCGTCGAACGCCATGATGTTGACGATCGGGCCGCACTCGTGGCGGGCGTCCGCGGTCTGTCCGAGCAGGCGCAGGGTCGAGGCGATCGGGTGGCGCTGGTGGGGCAGGGCGGCGCGCAGCTCGGCGGCCACGGACCGGGCCAGCTCGGAGAAGGCGAGGTCGGGGGCGGTCCGGCAGCGCAGCGGCACCACATTGGACTGCATGCCGGGCGTCCGGCGGCTCAGCGGGGTGGTGCGGGCCGCGACCGGGAGGCTGAGCAGGAGGTCGTCCTCGCCGGACCACTGGCGGGTGAAGACCGCGGCCACGGCCATGAGGACCTGCTTCCACCCGGTGCCGATCCGCGCGGCGGCGGCCTCGATGCGGGCGAACTCCTCCGGCGGGACGACGAAGCTGGAGCGCAGGTGCCGGTGGGACGGCGGAGCCGTGCGGCCGGTCAGCGAGGTGGAGGCGGGCGCCCCCGCCAGCCGCTCCGCCCAGTGGGCGCGGTCGGCCTCGGCCTCCCCGCCCTCCAGGTAGCGCACGTCCTCCTCCACCAGGTCGCGCAGGGAGCCGAAGGCCGGGGCGGCCTCCTCCCCGGCCGCCAGCGCCGTGTAGACGGCGGCGATCCGCCGGGCCAGGAGCATGAAGGTGTAGCCGTCGACGATGAGGTGGTGCGCCCGGGTGTACCAGAGGTGGCCCTCCTCGCCGGTGCGGAACAGGACGAAGGCGCACAGCGCGTCGGAGCGCGGGTCCGGGGCGCGGGCCACGTCCCGCCGCATCCACTCCAGGGCCGCGGCGCGCGGGTCGTCCTCGCCGCGCAGGTCGATGAGGCGCAGGGAGGGCCCGGCCGCGGGGTCGGGGAGCTGCACGGGCCCGTCCCCGGTCTCGGTGAACCGCAGGCGCAGGGTGTCCGCCTCCGCCACGACCCGGTCGACGGTCCGGGCGAGGAGCGCGGCGTCCAGCGGCCCGTCGATCTCGTAGTACTCGGCGTTGACGAACATGGGGGTCTGCGGGTCCGCCTGCTGGGCGAACCAGATCCCCTTCTGTGATTCGCTCAGCGGCCAGGTCTGGGCACGGTCGGGGGACATCGCACGGCTCCTCGCCATCGGGGGTCACCTCATACGGGTTCGTGGAGAGCCTAGGAACGCGCGGGCCGCCGGACCGGCACGCGGTCGCGGCAGCCCGGCGGCAGTTCGGGGGGAACCCGGGGGTCAGACCATCGGCGAGAAGAAGTAGGTGTCGCGCCGGTCGAAGCGGCCGTCGGCGCCGGCGCGGAAGAAGTCCGCGTAGCGCAGGTCGACGGCGCGGCCGTCCTTGAGCACGCCGGTGAAGCGGCCCTGGACGGCGACCCGGCCGTCACCGTCCACCACGACCGAGTCGGGGACGTGGACGCCCTCCCTGATCACCCGGGCGGTGCGGTAGAAGCGCTCGAAGGCGTCCCGCCCCACCAGGGAGGGGTAACCGGGGCGGTCGTAGACGACGTCGTCGCTGAAGAGGTCGAGCAGGCCCTCGACGTCCCCCGCGTCGACGCGGGCGTAGACCTGGCGCACGCGGTCGTGCACGTCGGCGGGGGCGGCGTGGGCGGAACGGGTCTCGTCGATCACGGTCATGGCGGTGTCCTCCGGTTCTGGGGGGTCGTGCGTCGGGGTCGTGCGTCGGGGGGCGCCGGGCGGGCCGTGCCCGGGCGCCGGGGAGGGCCCTCAGGCGGCGGGCACCGGCCGGGTCCATCCGCGGGGGTCGGGGGCGCGCCCCGTCTGGACGCCCAGCAGGGCGTCGCGCAGGGCCAGGGTCACCGGCCCGGGGGTGCCGTCGCCGACCACCCAGTCGCCGTCGCGGTCGCACACCCGGGTGACCGGGGTGACGACGGCCGCCGTGCCGCAGGAGAACGCCTCGGTCATCTCGCCCGACGCGCACTCCTTCCGCCACTGCTCCAGGGACACCCGTTCCACGACGGGCTCGTATCCCAGGTCGCCGGCCAGGTCGAGCAGGCTGGCCCGGGTGACGGACGGCAGGATCGTGTCGGTGAGCCCGGGGGTCACCACCCGCGCGGCCCCGGGGCCGCCGCGCACGAAGAAGAGGCTCATCGCCCCGGCCTCCTCCACCCAGCGGCGCTCCACCGGGTCGAGCCAGACCACCTGGTCGCACCCGTGCTCGCGGGCCCGGAGCTGGGCCTGGTAAGTCGGCGCGTAGTTGCCCGCGCACTTGACGGCGCCGGTGCCGCCGGGCACGGCCCGGCTCTGGTCGTGGCAGACCCACACGCCGATCGAGTCGGCGTCGCCGAACAGGCCGCCGGTGGCGAAGGCCATGAGCAGGAAGGTGTACTCGCGGGCGGGCCGCAGCATGAGGTCGGGTTCGCTGGCGAACATCAGGGGCCTCAGGTAGAGGCTGCCGCCGTCCTCGGGCACGTGGGCGCCGTCGGCGGCCACCAGGGCCTCGGCGGCGGCCAGGAAGAGGTCGTCGGGGAGCGCGGGCATGGCCAGCCGGGCGGCCGAGTGGCCGAAGCGGCGGGCGTTCTCCCGGGGCCGGAAGAGCGCGACCGACCCGTCCCGCATCCGGTGGGCCTTGAGCCCCTCGAAGACGACCTGCCCGTAGTGGAGGCCGACCATGGCGGGGTGCATGGGGATGGGGGCGAAGGGGGTGAGCCCGGGTTCCGTCCACCCGGTCTCGGGGGTCCAGCGGGCGGTGACCATGTGCGGGGTGAAGGCGTTTCCGTAGGCGGTGCCGCCGAGGCCCATCGGGGTCTCCTCGTGTCGGGGGTGCTCGTGTGGGTGCCGGGCGGCCTCGGTGGGCCGGCCCCGGGTCAGCGGACGGCGGAGTCGTAGCGGCGCTCGACGTAGGACAGGGTCTCCAGGAGGTTCGCGGAGGTCACCGAGGAACGCCGGGAGGGTGCGCCGACGGCGGGCAGCGGGAGGGAGCCGGTGTCCGACCAGCGCAGCCGGCCCGTGTCGTCGATGTGGGAGCGGACCCGCCCGGCGTTGTCGGGGTGCAGGCAGTAGGGGATGTCCAGCAGGCCCCTGCGGAAGGCGCGGAGCAGGGCGGTGCCCACGTCGTCGGACAGCTCCAGGACCGCCTCGACCAGGACGCGCGCCTCGCGGTACGTCTCCCCGCCGTCTCCGGGCGGCTCCGGCCGGGTGTCCCGCGCCGCGCGGGCCGCGTTCTCCAGGGCGCGCACGTTCTCCTCGATCGTGGGGATCCGGTGCGCCTCGGCCTCGGTCTTGACGATGACCCGCTCGGCTCCGGCGGCGACGGCGGTGCGCGCGGACCGGGCGAGCAGGGCGGACGCCCCGGCGGCGGTCCGGGGGAACACGCCCATGTAGGTGTAGAGGACGACGTGCCAGTCCACCCCGGGCAGCAGCTCGCCGGCCAGGAGGCGCAGCGCGCGGACGGCTTCGCGGTCCTGCTCGGCGCTGGTCTGCTGGGCGTAGCTCAGGGACAGGCTGGTGATGCCGTGGGCGGCGAAGAAGAGCCCTTCCAGGAGGGAGACGGCCACGAGCATGCTCGGGGGGCAGAGCTGGCCCAGCATGCACCCGCCGAAGCTCTCCAGGTGCGGGACGCGGCCGGGGCCGGCGCAGGAGGCGAGGATCTCTGTGCTCTCCCGCCAGTTCTCCAGGGACCGCTCCAGCGGGACCCGGCCGTAGGGCAGGCAGTAGGAGACCGGGCCGCCCTCGGTGGCGTCCAGGCCGACCTCGATGAGCGCGCGGAAGATGTCCTGCGGGGCGGCGGACCCGTGCCTGACCTGGACGGGGAAGTCCGGGGCGTGCAGGCCGCCCAGCAGCGCGCGGGTGTCGTCGCGGTCGCGGGCCACGATCGGGTACCCGTTGAGGCCGCCGCCGCCCTCGGCGATGGCCCGCCGGGCGGACGCGTGGTCGCCGACACGGGTGTAGCTGTCCAGGGTGAGCGTGCCGACCGTTGCGGCGCGGGCCGCGCGGGTGGCCTCCAGGCCCCGCCGCATCAGGCCGGGGTCGCCGAACCCCATGCGGGGCTGGACCACGAGCTCTCCGGCGGCGCGGGCGGACGCGATGCGGGCGCCGAAGGGCGCGGAGGCGGTCACGACGCGACCCGGAGCTCGAAGCGGGACAGGTAGGAGACGAAGGCGCCGATGTCGGCGTCGCCGAAGACCTCGTCGAAGCCGGCGTCCGTCAGCTCCCGGACCCGGTCCGCGGTGAGGGGTCCGTTCACCCCGAGCTTGCCCCCGATCACCACGGGGACCAGGGCCAGTTCCGGACGGGCGCGCAGGGCCCTGACGGCCTGGAGCCCGTCCTGGTGGCCGTGTCCGTTGACGCTGCCCAGGACGATGAGCCGGGGCGCCAGCTCCAGGGCCTCCTCGACGAGGAGCGGGGCGGGCACGCAGGGGCCGAGGTTGGCGACGCGGTGCCCCGCCTCCTCCAGCAGCAGCTGGAGGAAGACGAGGTTCCACGTGTGCGCGTCGGACGAGGTTCCCGAGAGCAGGATCTCCGCTCGTTCGGGTGCCGGGATGTCTCCCGTGATGAGGGATCTCATGACGTACCGCCAGGGGTGTCGGGGGGATTGTTCTCAACGGCTGTCGGAAAACTACGTCCGGCCCGGGTCGCGGGCCGGAAGTGTCGGGCGGAAGATCGGCGGCACCTGCGTGGCGGTTCCGGGCCCGGCTCAGTCGGCGGGCACCGCCACCGGCTCCGGTCCGGCGGTGAGCACGGCCAGGGCTCCCGCGGCCTCCCGTGCCCGGTCGGCCGCCTCCGCGGCGTCCCGCCCGAGCGCGATGACGTGCCCGATCCGGTCGCGGAAGCTGCGGGTGACCTCGATCCGGTCGCCCTCCCGGGCGGTGACCACGGCGGACACGACCCCGGGCAGGTCGGCGGCGGCCCCGGTGAAGGCGGCCAGCACGGTCCCGGGTTCGGTGGCGAACAGGAAGCGGATGGCCGCCGCCCGCGCCCGGTGCGGCGCGAGGTCGGGGCCGCGGCCCAGCACGCGGTCGACGGTGGCGCCCACCAGGTCCACCCCGGTGGCGGCGGCGACCAGGGCGGGGATCATGCCGCCGGCCAGCCGCGGGTTGACCTCCACGACCGCCGGGCCCGCCGCGGTCAGGCGGACCTCGACGTGGGCCGGGCCCCAGCCCAGCCCCAGCGCCGCCAGTGCGGCCAGGGCGGTCTCCGCCAGGGCCCGCTCGCGGTCCGCGGGCAGCGGTGCCGGGTGCTCGTGGCCGGTCTCCAGGAAGAGGGGGTGCGGGCCCAGGTGTTTGGCGGTGACGCCGACGACCCGGTCGTCGAAGGTCTCCACCGAGTACTCCGGCCCCTCCAGGTACGACTCCACCAGGGCGCGGGCGCCGGGCCGGCCGCCCAGCAGGGGCAGGAGCGCGGTCTCGGCCTCGCCCGGGGAGGCGCACAGGCGCACGCCGTCGGAGCCGGAGCCCAGCACGGGCTTGACCACCGCGCGGCCGGCCGCGGCGATGACGGCGCGGGCCGCCGCGACGCCCGCGGGCACCGAGTCCACCTCGTGGAAGGCGGGGACCGGGACCCCGGCGGCGGCGAGCACCGCGCGCTGGCGGGCCTTGTCCCGGGTGCGGTCGACGGCGCCGGGGTCGGGGGCGGGCAGGCCGAGGGAGCGCGCCGCGGCGGCGGCCGAGGCGACGAAGTACTCCGAACTTGAGGTCACCCCGGCCACGGGGCCGGGCAGGGCGCGGCAGGCGCGCAGGACCTCCGCGCGGTCGGCGGTGTCGACGGTGACCGCCGCGATGCCGTCGCGGGCGACGTAGGGGTAGCGGTCCGGGTCGCGGGAGAGCAGGACGGGGTCGACGCCGCGGTCCCGGGCTGCGGCGCAGAACGCGCGCCCGGAGCCGGTGGTGTTGCTCTCGACCAGGACGAGGTGGGGGGTGCCGGGGCGGGTGGGGTCGGAGTGAGGGATGCCGCGCATGGTGGTGCTGCCTTCCTGGAGGGGTGCGGGTCAGGCCGGGACCGGGGGTGCGGGGGCGCCCAGGGCGCGCAGCGCCCCGTCGAGTCGGGTGCGGGCGGCGGCCAGGCGGTCGGCCGCCCGGGTGTGCTCCCGGGCGCGGTCGCGCAGTTCGGCGCGCGCCGCGTCCAGGACGCGGGAGAGCGCGCCCGGCCCCCCGCCGTAGGAGGTGGCGGCCACGGCCGCGGCCGGTGCGGACAGGTGGGCCGGAACGGGGTGCTCGACGCCGTCGACGGTGACCCGTTCCAGCAGCAGGCCGCCGCGGTCCAGGGTCTCGCGGACCGCCGACCCGACGGCGTGGTGGGCGGCGCGGAAGGCGGTGCCCTCCCGGACCAGGTGGTTGGCGACCGCGGTGGCGGTGGTGAACCCCTCGTCCGCGACGCGCGCCATGCGACCGGGCACGGGGGCCGCGCCCAGCACCAGCACCTGGGCGAGGCGGATCGCGTCGGCCGTCGCCTCCAGGCCGGGCCGGGAGACGGCGACGGCCTCGGTGCCCACCTCGATGGAATTGGTGAACGGGGTGGAGGAGAGCGTGGAGGCGGTGGCGGTCCACGCCCCGATGACCGCGCCCGCCTTGGCCTTGAGGTGCTCCAGGAGGAAGGCGTTGCGCTTCTGGGGCATCGCCGAACTGCCGCCGACCAGGTGGTCGGGCATGTGGACGAAGCCGAACTCGCCGCTGCTCCACACCTGGAGGTCGGTGCCCAGGCGGCTGAGGGTGATGGCCAGGGAGGCCGCCGCCCCCAGGACGCGCAGCACGGTGTCGCGCGAGGCCACCGCGTCGATGGAGTGCCGGACCGGGCGGTCGAAGCCCAGCAGGCCGGCGGTGAGGGCCGGGTCGATGGGCAGGTCGGTGCCGCCGACGGCCCCCGCGCCCAGGGGGCAGCGGTCCAGCCCGCGGGCCGCCTCCGCCAGGGCGTCGATGTCGCGCCCCAGCGCCTCCGCGATGCCGAGCAGGTAGTGGCCGTAGGTGATCGGCACCGCCGGCTGGAAGTGGGTATGGACGGGCATCACGACGTCCGCGTGGGCGCGGGCCCGGCCCAGGAGCACGGCGTTCAGCCGCAGGGCCTGGGAGAGCAGCGCGGCGCAGCGGGAGCGCAGTCGCATGGCGGTGGTGGTGGCGTTGAGGTCGTTGCGGGAGCGGCCCGTGTGCAGGGCGCCGCCCACCTCGGGCCCCAGCACCCGGATGAGGTGCTCCTCGTAGGCCAGGTAGAGGCCGCGCGGCCGGGGTGCGTCGAGGAGGTCGGCGAACCCGTCCGCGCGCATCGCGCCGATCCGGTCGGCCAGGGCCGCCGCGGGGGCGCGGCCGACCAGGCCGGTGCGCTCCAGCATCACCAGGTGCGCGAGGTCGACCTCGCTGATGAGGAGGAGGTCGCCGCGCACGTCGGCGCCGTTCTCGAAGAGCATCTTCCGGGTGCCCGCGCGCAGTCCCCGGGTGAGGCGTCCGGTGCCGCTCACAGGGCCATCTCCCGTCGGTCGTCCGCACGCCCCTGGGAACCGCGCACCGCGCGGACCAGGTGCAGGGTGTGGAAGCGTGACGACGGCCCGTGCGGCAGGCGGCGGACCAGGCCCGCGGACACCAGGGACATCAGGGCCCGCCCGCAGTCGGTGAGGCCGAGTCCGGCGCGCCGCGCGAGCGCGTCCGCCTGTTCCCCTCCCGGGGCCGCGCACAGGACCTCCAGCACCGCCTCCTCGTGGGGGTCGCGGTCCGCGAGGGAGAAGCGGACGGCGGCGGCGAGGTCCCCGCCGCGGCCGAGGTCCAGCGGGGCCAGCAGGGGCACCGGGTTCTCGCGCAGGCTCCCCAGCAGCGTGGCGGTCCCGTAGACGGCGGCCCACGACGACACCGCGTGCAGGGCTCCGGGCAGGTGGTCGAGCAGGGCGCAGATCTCGGCCGCCGCGGGGTCGCCGTCGGGGACGTCGGCCCCCGCCGCGGCCAGGAGCGCGCGCAGCAGTTCCACGGCGTCCTGCGGCCGGAGCGGGTCGAGGAGGAACACCTGCTCCCCGGGGACGCGGTGCGGGCGGTGCGCCGTGGACAGCACGCGCAGGCCGGGGCAGTCGGAGAGCAGTTCGGCCAGGGCCCGGGCGTCGGGCGCGGAGAACCGGGGCGCGTCCAGGACCAGGAGCGCCTCCTCCTCGCCGATGGAGCCGGTCACGGCCCCCAGGTGCTCCCGGGACTCCCTTCCCCAGGAGCCGTACAGGGCCTCCAGGATCGCGGGGTGCGCCTCGGCGCCGGAGGCGTCGACCCACAGGACGGGCAGGTCCGAGCGCCGGTGCAGGCGGCCGGCGACCTCCATGGCCAGGGTGGTCTTGCCGGCGCCGGGGGCGCCGGTCAGGGTGACGATCCGGCGGCCCGCGGCGCCCAGGTCGGTGGTCAGGGCGTCCGCCTCGTCCCTCCGGCCGATCGGCACGGTCCCGGTCGGGGGCGGGACGGCGGCGCCGGAGGGTCCCACGCGCAGGTCGGTGCGGGCGGTCCGGCCGGCGGCGGCCTCCAGGCGGGCGCGGTCCCTCTCGTTGAGCCGCAGGGCGTCGGCGAGCAGGCGCACCGTGTCCCGCCGGGGCCGCTGCGCGCGGCCGTGCTCCAGGTCGCGGATGGCGCGGACGCTGATGGTGGAGAAATCCGCCAGTTCCTGCTGTGTCAGTCCTGCCCTGGTCCGGTATCTCAGGACCAGGTGGTCGAAACCGCGGGTCTCTTCCGTGACTTCCATGTTCAGCGCTGCCCTTCCGCTCCGTGGTGCTCCGCTGTCGGTGAACACCATGGTGGGGACGGGCGTTATCGCGGCCGCACCTCGCGGCTAACCGCCCCGGGGAGCGGCGATAGCGGCGTGATAGCGGGAGCGGTCCCGCGGGGATGCCGCGCGTTTCTAACTTGAGGTTCATCGGAACAACGGAACTCCGGAAAGGCCTCCCCCCGATGAACAGCATCCTGAAGCACCTGGTCGCCATCGCCTTCGCCGCCACCGCCGTGTTCGCCCCGATCGCCCTCACCGGCTCCCCCGCCGAGGCCGGCGCCACCGCCGCCGACACCACCTGCCAGGACCCGAAGGCGAGCTGCCCGAACAGCGACCCCTGGGACGCCTGACCGCCCGGACGGAACAACGGGGCCGCCCGCAGGCGGCCCCGTTCCGCTTGTCCGGGGAGTGCGGCGGGCCGGCTCAGCGCGTGGCCGCCACCGTGCCGCCGTCCCCGCGCCCGGGGGTGAAGCGGGCCGCGCGCGCCTCCAGCTCGGCCGCCTGCTCGGTCTCCCCCAGGTCCGCCAGCAGGCGGGCCAGGTCCAGGCTCACCTGGGCGCCGCCCTGCCGGTCCATGATCTGCTCGCGCACGGCCAGCGCCCGGCCCAGCAGGCCGCGGGCCTCCTCGGGGCGGCCGAGCCGGACGTTCGCCCGGCCGAGGTCGTGCAGGAGGTAGCCCTCGCCGATCGGGTCTCCCAGGTCCCGCAGCAGCTCGAACGCCTCCGTCAGGATGCGCAGCGCGCCGCGGTCGTCGCCGCGCACCTGCGCCACCTGGCCCATCCGGCGCAGCACCTGCGCCCGGCTGCGGGGGTCGCCGGTGCGCTCGTAGAGCACCAGCGCGCGGGCCAGGTCGGCCTCCCCGGCGTCGACGGAGCCGGTGACCGTGTGGATGTGCCCGCTCAGGGTGAGGGCGCGCCCCATCCCGACCGGGTCGTCGATGGACTCGAAGTCGCGGTAGGCGCGTGCGCACCGGGTGAGCGCGCTCTCGTAGTCCCCCTCGGCCTGGTCCAGGTAGGCCAGTTCCCGGGTGCACTGGGCGCGGCCCTGCACGTCGTCCAGCTCCTCGAACGCGGCCAGCCCGTCCAGCATGGCGCGGCGGGCGTCGTCGAACCGGCGCTGGTCCAGGTAGAGGAAGCCGTAGGAGGAGGTCATCGCGGCGATGCCCAGCCGGTTGTCCGCGGCGCGGACCGCGGCCATGGCGCGCTCGTTGGTCCGCTCCCAGGCCTCGGAGTAGCCGCGCCGGTTGTACATCAGGACCAGGGCCAGGGCCAGGTTCCAGCACAGCTCGTCCAGGCCGTGGTCGGCGGCCAGGCAGACGGCGGAGAACAGGTTGCCCTGCTCCGACTCCAGCCACCCCATGGGGTCGCGCAGGGCCGCCTCGGCCAGCGCCCGGGGAGGCTGCCAGCGCGGGCCGGTGCCGTGGTGGAAGAGGTGGTCCCCGCCCCGGATGCGCAGGTTGGCGTCGTCCGCCAGGGCGAGCCAGCCGCCGACCAGGCGGGCGGCCGCCGCCGTCCGGTCGGCCTGGGGCACCTCCTCGGCGAGGCGCTCCCGGGCGAACAGGCGGATGACGTCGTGGAAGCGGTACCGCGGCTCGCCGCCGGCGTCGAACCCGGTGACGTCGAGCATCTGCACGTCGACCAGGGGCTCCAGCAGGTCCGAGGGGTAGCGCCGGTGGTCGTCCAGCAGGGCCCCGGCGATCCACCCCGGCTGGCTGGGGCCGTCGGCCAGGGCGAACAGCCGCAGTGCCCGGCGGGTGTCGGCGTCCATGCCGTCGTAGCTCAGCGACAGGCTGGCGCGCATGGTGAGGTCGCCGTGGGACAGCTCGTCGAGGCGGTGGCGCTCGTCGGCGAGCCGGTTGACCATGGAGGCCAGCGACCAGTGGCGGCGCGCCGCCAGGCGGGCGGCGACGATCCGCAGGGCCAGGGGCAGCCGCCCCACGGTGCGCAGCAGCGCGGCGGCGGCCGCGGGCTCGGCGGCCATCCGCTCGGGGCCCACCACCCGGTGCAGCAGGTCCAGGGCCTCGTCCTCGGGGAGCACGTCCAGCTCGACGAGGTTGGCGCCGGGCACCCCGGTCAGCCGCGAGCGGCTGGTGACGACCAGCGCGCAGCCGGACCCGCCGGGCAGGAGGTCGGTGACCTGGCGCTCCCCGGCGGCGTCGTCGAGGACGACCAGGACGCGCCGGTCGGAGAGCAGGCTGCGGTACATCTCGGCGCGCTCGTCGCGGTGCTCGGGGATCGTCTGGCCGGGGATGCCCAGGGCGCGCAGGAAGCGGGCGAGGACCTCGGAGCTCTCCAGCGGGTCGTCGCGGCTGCCGCGCATGTCGCAGTAGAGCTGCCCGTCGGGGAAGTGCGCGTCCGCCAGGCGGTGGGCGATGTGGGTGGCCAGGGAGCTCTTGCCGACCCCGGGGCGGCCGACGATGACGGCGACGCCGACGGCGCGCCCCTGGTTGCCCGGCCGGGTGAGGGTGGTCTCCACGGAGGAGATCCACTCCTCGCGGCCCACGAAGTCCGCGGTGTCGGCGGGCAGCTGCCGGGGCCGGGCCTCCCGGGGCTCGGGGTCGGCCGCGGCGGGCCGGGCGGGCTCCGCCGCCGGGGGCTCGGGGGCGGGCGGCTCGGCGGGCCGGACCGGGGAGCGGGCCTCCACGCGGCTCTCGGGCGGGGAGAGCGGATCGCCGGCCAGGATCGCGGACTCCAGCGCGCGCAGCTCCTTGCCGGGCTCCAGGCCGAGTTCCTCGATGAGCAGCTCCCGGCCGCGCCGGTAGGCGTCCAGCGCCTCGGCCTGGCGGCCGGAGCGGTAGAGGGCGAGCATGAGCTGCCCGCGCAGCCGCTCCCGGAGGGGGTGGCGCCGCACGAGGTCGTCGATCTCGCCGATGAGCCGGTCGTGGCGGCCCAGGCCCAGCTCCAGGTCCAGGTACGACTCGATGAGGGAGGTCCGGTTCTCCTCCAGGCGGGCGGCCTTGGGGCTGAGCAGCGGGCTGTTGACGCCGCTCAGGGCGGGGCCGCGCCACAGCCCCGCGGCCTGGCGCAGCAGGGCCGCCGCCTCGGCGCCGCGGCCCTGCCGGGCCTCCTCGTCGGCGCGGCTCACGAGGAGGTCGCACAGGTGGACGTCGACGCTCTCCCGGTCGGCCCGAAGGAGGTAGCCCGGGGGCGAGGTGACGAGGGCGACGTCGGTGGCGGCCAGGCTCTTGCGCAGCCGGGACACGCAGATCTGGACCTGGGTGCGGGCGGTCTCGGGGGGGTCCTCGTCCCAGATCGCGTCCACGAGGTGGTCGGTGGAGACGATCCGGCCGGCTTCGAGGAGGAGTGCGGCGAGAATGACCTGTTGTCTGCCCGGAGGAATACGGACCTGCCCGGAATCCACCTCGATCTGGGGAGGCCCCAGAAGGCGGAAGAAGACGCGGGGGAAGTCGCCTCCGTCGTTCACGAGATTGATCCGAGACCTCCGTCGTCGGCTTCTGCAATCCTTGTGATCCTAAGGGGCGGTCCTCCGACGTGCCACACCCCCTGCGCCCCTTCTGAAAAGCGCGAACACAAAGAAAAATCACGCGGACACGGACGGTGAGGAACGTGTGGCGAAAGGCGGTCCGGCGAATTGCGGATCCGCGCCTCCGGCCCCGCCGAACCGCCCTGTCCACCTCAATGTTCATCGGGCGGCAATTTTCACGGTAAACCCGGGGGATAGGTGCGGCGGAAGGGAACGCACTCCCCCGGTGGCCGGTTCCGGCCACTGCCGCGGACCCCCTGGACGGCGCCGAAGTGGGACGTTCGGTAGAGTTCCGGGCACGGTTCCCGATGTGACGGCGCTCCTCCCCCGAGCGCCGCCGGGGTCCGGGACGGACGCGAAGGAGCGTGACCCGAGTGCAGCTGTTCCTCAGCACGGCCTTCGGCTTCCCGGCCGTCCTGCTCACACCCGCGCTCCTCGTGGCGGTCGTCTACTGGATCGTCGTCGCGGTCGGCCTGGCCGACGCCGGGATGCTCGACTCCACCGACGCCGACGGCGACCCGGTCGGCGCGAGCGCCGTCCTGGAGCGGGTGGGGCTGGGCCGGGCCCCGGTGACCGTGGAGATCACCGCGCTGGTGCTCTCCGCATGGTTCGTGAGCATGATGGGCGGGATCGTGACCAGTCTTCTCACCACCCCCGGCAGCCCCCTGGCCTGGGCGCTGGGCGCCGTCGTCCTGGTCATCGCGGTGATCGCGGCGTGGGCGTTCACCAGTGGCGCGGTCCTGGCCGTGCAGCGGTTCCTGCCCCGGCGCAAGGGGTCCTCCAAGCACGAGCTGGTCGGCCGCACCTGCGTGATCCGGATCGGCGCAGCCCACGAGGGCTTCGGCCACGCGGAGATCACCACCGCGGGCGGCGCCTCCATCACCATCCCGGTGCGCACCATCGGCGGGGAGGTCCTGCCGCCGGGGAGCACCGCCCTGATCTTCGACCACAGCGGCGAGCTGGACGCGTTCCTGGTCACCCGGTTCGACCCCGCCCTGGACCCCGGCCAGGGCTGACCCCGCGCGGCCCGCCCCGGCGCCGTGCCGGCCGGCTCCCGCGCGCCCCGACTCGCACACGAGCACCTGGGGCACAAGTCATCCCGTCGGAGGTGGAACCGATCCTCCGACCTCCGCGTCCCATTTCACGAGCCACTCCCCCTCCGGGAGCGACCGCGGGCCCCGCACCCTCCCCCGCGCGGCCACTCGACCCGCACGGTCACTCGCAGAAAGGCCCCCACACGTGTTGCTGAGCGCCCCATCCACCGGAGAGGCCGCCGACGCGGCGTTTCTGACCATCGGCATCTCCCTGGCCGTCGCCCTCCTCGTCCTGCTCCTGCTGATCGTCTCCATCCTGAAGATGTTCAAGAAGGTCAAGCAGGGCGAGGCGCTGATCATCTCCAAGACGCGCGACGTGCACGTCACCTTCACGGGTGCCGTGATCCTGCCGATCCTCCACAAAGCCGAGTACATGGACATCTCGGTCAAGACGCTGGACCTGGACCGCCGCGGTCGCGACGGCCTGACCTGCAAGGACAACATCCGCGCGGACATCAGCGTGAAGTTCTTCATCCGGGTCAACGAGACGGAGGAGGACGTCAAGCGGGTCGCCAAGGCCATCGGCACCGAGCGCGCCAGCAACCCCGACACGCTCCAGGAGCTGTTCAACGCCAAGTTCGCAGAGGCCCTCAAGACGGTCGGCAAGCGCTTCGACTTCGAGGAGCTGTTCACCCACCGCGAGGAGTTCCGCCAGCAGATCGTCGAGGTCATCGGCTCGGACCTGAACGGCTACGTCCTGGAGGACGTCGCCATCGACTACCTGGAGCAGACCCCGCTCCACCAGCACGACTCCGACAACATCCTCGACGCGCAGGGCATCTCGAAGATCACCGAGCGCACCGCCACCGAGCACAAGCGCACCAACGCCTTCGAGAACGACCGCAAGAAGGAGATCGACCGCCAGGACACCGAGACCGCCGAGACCCTCGCCGAGTTGGAGAAGCGGCGCGAGGAGGCGACGGCCAAGGCCAAGCGCGAGATCGAGATCATCCGGGCCCGCGAGGAGGCCGAGACGGCCCGCGTGCAGGCCGAGGAGCGGCTCAAGTCCGAGACCGCCAACATCCGCACCTCCGAGGCGCTGGGCGTCCAGCACCAGAACCAGCAGCGCGAGATCGCCGTGGCGGAGAAGAACCGCGAGCGCGTCATCGCCATCGAGACCGAGCGCATCGAGAAGGACCGCCTGCTGGAGGTCATCGGCCGCGAGCGCGAGACCGAGCTGAGCCGGATCTCCAAGGACAAGGAGGTCGAGGCCGAGAAGCGCGAGGTCGCCGACGTCGTCCGCGAGCGGGTCGCCGTGGACCGGACCGTGGCCGAGCAGGAGGAGGCCATCAAGCGCCTGCGCGCCGTCGAGGAGGCCGAGCGCCAGCGCCAGTCCATCATCATCCACGCGGAGGCCGAGGCCCAGGAGCGCCTGGTCAAGGACATCAAGGCCGCCGAGGCCGCCGAGGCCGCGGCCAAGCACAAGGCAGCCGAGGAGCTGACCCTGGCCGAGGCGCGCCAGCAGGCCGCCGAGCTCGACACCCGGGCCAAGATCCGCCTGGCCGAGGGCGTCCAGGCCGAGGCCGCCGCCCAGGGCCTGGCCGACGTCCAGGTCCGCGAGCAGGACGCCGCGGCCATCGAGAAGGTCGGCACCGCCGAGGCCGAGGTCTCCCGCCTCAAGGCCGAGGCCGACGCCAGGGCCGTCCAGGCGAAGATGCTCGCCGAGGCCGAGGGCATCGAGGCCAAGCTGCGCGCCGAGGCCGCGGGCCTCACCGACAAGGCCGGGGCCATGGCCGCCCTGGACCAGGTCAGCCGCGAGCACGAGGAGTACCGCCTGCGCCTGGAGGCCGAGAAGGAGGTCCGGCTGGCCGGCATCGACGTCCAGCGCCAGGTCGCCGAGGCCCAGGCGACCGTCCTGGCCACCGGCCTGGAGAGCGCCGACATCAACATCGTCGGCGGCGACGGGATGTTCTTCGACCGCATGGTCAACTCCATCGGCCTGGGCAAGGCCGTGGACGGCTTCGTCGGCAACTCCGAGACGGTGCAGGCGCTGGGCGCCGGCTGGCTCAACGGCGAGGGCGACTTCGTCCGCGACCTCAAGGGGGTCGTGGCGTCGCTGGACACCGAGGACGTCAAGAACCTCACCGTGTCCGCGCTGCTGCTCCAGCTCATCAGCGCCGACCCGGCGGACGGCGGCAGGCTCAACGGCCTGCTGACCACGGCCCGCTCCATGGGCCTGGACCAGCTGCCGGTGACCGCGCTCGCCCCCGCCCACGCCGTGAAGCAGTGAGGTAGTCCTCCGTGACCGAGGCCCAGGAGACCGCAGGCTCCGGGCCGGACGCCGTCGACGAGCGGACGCTGGACGCGGGCACCTACGAGGTGCTCCGCGCCCGGCTCCGCGAGCAGACCGGTGAGCTGGCCCGCCGTACCGAGGAACTGAACTCCCGCAGGCTGGAGGTGTTCGGCGGGACCGAGCTGACCCTGCTCGGCACCGAGCGGATACGCACCGAGCACAACTGCACCCCGCGGGACATCGTCAGCGTGGGCGGCTCCCCCGGGGGCGGCGGCGGTGGCGACACCATCCTGTTCGGGTACAACGTGTTCATCGGCATGCAGCGGGAGACGCACGTCTCCGACGTGTTCTCGCTGCACCGCTACGAGCACGACGGCGACGGGTTCTCCTTCACCGCCGTGCCCGGGGAAGACCTCCCGGGCCTGCTGGAGGACGCCCGGTTCCGGCAGGACTTCGGCCAGCTCTACCGCTACTACCGCGACGCCCGCCTCCTCCAGCTGCGCAAGGTCGAGGAGCGGCTGCTGGCCGTCTTCCAGATCGGGCCCACGACCGAGGACGTGCGGGTGTTGCGGTGGTCGGTGTCGCCCACCGGCGAGACCGCCTACCTCGACGAGCGCGGCGAGCGCGACCACGTGTACCCGCCCTCGCACGACTTCTCGTGGGTGGAGACCACCCGCGAGGACCACGTGCAGGGCCGCCACCCGCACATCTCCGTCCTCGACGAGCTGTTCGTGGAGACGGTCGGCGGCGACCTCACCATCAAGGTCGAGAACAACACCGAGGTCGGCGAGGGCATCTACAGCGAGCCCGTCGACGAGCCGCTGCAGAGCCTGGCCGACGCCTCGGTGTCCTACGCCGGGGTCGGCCCGCTGGTCCTACTGCGGGTGCTGCCCTACAACGAGTCCGAGTGGCGGCACCTGGTCTTCAACCGGCACACCAAGGACGTCCTGAGGCTGGACGGGATCGGGCAGTCCTGCCAGCGGCTGCCCGACGACCAGGGCCTGATCTTCCCCGGCGGCTACTACCTGGCCACCGGGGTCGCCCGGACGTTCGACACCGACGTCACCGACCTGGAGTTCGAGCGGGTGGTGCGCTCGCCCAACGGCGAGGACGTCCTGTACGTCTTCCACTCGCGGGCCGACGGGCGCAGCCTGCTGCTGTCGTACAACACCATCCGCAAGGAGGTCGCCAACCCGATCGTCTGCCACGGGTACTCGCTGTTCGACGACGGCACCATGACGGTGTTCCGGGAGACGGCGGGCGAGCCCACCCGGGTCCACCCCATGCAGGTGTGGCAGACGCCGTACGTGTCCGACGAGTACGCGGCGGCCCAGCCGGTGGGCAGCGGCCCGCTGGAGCGGATCGGCAACGCCGAGCTGGTCCGGGGCGTGTCGGACGCGCTGTCGGTGGCGCGGATGGCGCAGGACATGCGGCCCTCCACCGAGGTGTTCGAGGCGCTCATCGCCGCCTGCCGCCGGGTGTCGGACCGGTTCCACTGGCTGGGCGAGGAGGAGCTGGGCGACCTGGCCGACCCCCTCTCCCAGGTGCGCGCGACCGCCGAGCGGGTGCTGGAGGAGTTCGAGACCGTCCAGGCCCTCACCGCCCAGGCCGCCGAGGCGCTGGCCGCGGCGCAGGAGAGGGCCGCGGCGCTGATCCGCACCTCCCGCGGGGAGACCCCCCGGTCCGCGGAGGGCTGGATCACCCGGCTCACCGAGCTGCGCCGCGCCCAGGGGCAGGCCGCCACGCTGGCCGAGATGCGGTACGCGGACACCGACCGGCTGGCGGAGCTGGACCGGTCCCTGGAGGAGGAGACGGGCTCCGTGGGCCGCCGCACCGTGGCGTTCCTGGAGCAGGAGGACGCCTTCGACGGCTACCACTCCGAGGTGCGGCGGCTGGTCGACGAGGCCGAGACCATCGAGGCGGTCAGCGCCGCCACCGCCGTCGGCGAGCGCATCGCCGCGCAGACCGAGGGGCTCCAGACGGTCACCGAGGTCATCGGGTCGCTGGAGATCGGCGACGCCCAGGTGCGCACCCGCATCCTGGAGCGGATCAGCGAGGTGCTGGGCGGGATCAACCGGGCCCGCGCCACCCTCCAGGCCCGGCGCAAGGAGCTGCTGGCCCTGGAGGGCCGGGCCGAGTTCGCCGCCGAGTTCGCGCTGCTCGGCCAGGCCGTCACCGGGGCGCTGGCGGCGGCCGACAGCCCCGAGCGCTGCGACGAGCAGCTGGGGCGGATCATGCTCCAGCTGGAGAACCTGGAGTCGCGGTTCGCCGAGTTCGACGACTTCCTGGGGGAGCTGTCGGACAAGCGTGAGGACGTGTACGAGGCGTTCTCCACCCGCAAACAGGCGCTGGTGGACGAGCGGGCCCGGCGCGCCGACCGGCTGGCGGCGTCCGCCGAGCGCGTCCTGGAGGGCGTGCACCGGCGGGTGGCGTCGCTGGCCACGCTGGAGGACGTCAACACCTACTTCGCGTCCGACGCGATGGTGGCGCGGCTGCGCCGCACCGCCGAGGAGATGCGCGAACTCGGCGACACCGTGCGCGCCGAGGAGCTCCAGGGCCGCGTCCTGGCCGCCCGCCAGGAGGCGGGGCGGTCCCTCCAGGACCGCACCGACCTGTACGACGGCGAGACCATCCGCCTGGGCAGGCACCGGTTCGCGATCAACTCCCAGCCCGTCGACCTGACCCTCACCCCCTACCAGGGGGAGATGGCGGTGGCGATCACCGGCACCGACTTCCGGGAGCCGGTGGCCGACGCGGAGTTCGCGCGGACCCGGCGCCTGTGGGACCGCCTGCTGGTGTCGGAGAGCCCCGAGGTGTACCGGTCCGAGTACCTGGCCACGTCGATGCTGGCCGAGGCCGAGGAGGGCCCGGACGGCCTGGCGCGGCTGCACGAGGCCGAGCTGCATTCCGAGAACGGGGGCTCGCTCCAGGCGCTGGTGCGCGAGGCCGCCGAGTCCCGCTACGACGAGGGCTACGAGCGGGGCGTGCACGACCACGACGCCGCGAAGCTGCTGTCGGCGCTGCTGCGCCTGCACACCGGGGCGGGGCTGCTGCGCTACCCCGGGCGCACGCGCGCGGTCGCCCAGCTGTTCTGGGCCTTCGGCGCCGACGAGCGCCGGCGGACCGCCTGGTCCACCCGGGCGGCGTCGCTGGCCCGCGCCCGCGCGGTGTTCGGGGCGCGGCGCTCGCCCGCCATCGACGCGCTGCGCGGCGAGGTCGCCGGCGCCGTGGACGCGTTCCTCACCGACACGGGGCTCCACCAGGACGCCGACCTGGGCCTGGTCGCCGACTACCTGTTCGAGGAGCTGGCCTGCGACGGGCCCGCCGAGCGCGGGTTCGTGTCCGGGTCGGGCGCGCGGACGCTGCTGGACCGGTTCTCGCGGGCTCTGGGCAGCACCCGCGAGACCACGCGCAAGTCCTTCGAGGACGACCTGCGCAGGCTCGGCGACGACCTGGCCGCCCGGCACCAGCTCACCACCGCCTGGCTGGAAGCGTTCGCGGCCACCCGCGACGACGTCGACCCGGGCGACCTGCCCGAGGCCGCGGCGATCGCGCTCGCCGAGGTGGACCGGTACGAGTCCTCCGCGGCGGTGCAGGAGACCGTCTCCGGCCTGCTCGGCTCGCACCCCCGGATCCGGGACCGGTCCCTGGAGGTGCGGCTCGACGAGATCCTGCCGCGCACCCGCGCGTTCCGCCTGGAGGAGGTGCCCGCCTACCGGGACTTCCAGAAGCGGCGCAACGCCCTGGTGGCCGCCGAGCGCGAGCGGCTGCGGCTGGACGAGTACCGGCCCAAGGTGATGAGCGGGTTCGTCCGCAACCGGCTGCTGGACGAGTCCTACCTGCCGCTCATCGGCGACAACCTCGCCAAGCAGCTCGGCGCCGCGGGCGACGACAAGCGCACCGACCAGAGCGGGCTGCTGCTGCTCATCTCCCCTCCGGGCTACGGCAAGACCACGCTCATGGAGTACGTGGCCAGCCGCCTGGGACTGGTGTTCGTCAAGGTCAACGGACCCGCGCTGGGGCACGGGGTCACCTCGCTGGACCCGGCGGAGGCGCCCGACGCCACCTCCCGGCAGGAGGTCGAGAAGATCTCCTTCGCCCTGGAGATGGGCACCAACACGATGCTGTACCTGGACGACATCCAGCACACGGACCCGGAGCTGCTCCAGAAGTTCATCTCCCTGTGCGACGGTCAGCGCAGGATGGAGGGCGTCTGGAACGGGCGCACCCGCACCTACGACCTGCGCGGCAAGCGGTTCGCGGTGTGCATGGCGGGCAACCCGTACACCGAGCAGGGCAAGCGGTTCCGCATCCCGGACATGCTGGCCAACCGCGCCGACGTGTACAACCTGGGCGACGTGCTGTCGGGGAAGGAGGAGCTGTTCTCGCTGAGCTACATCGAGAACGCGCTCACCTCCAACCCGACGCTGGCCCCGCTGTCCACCCGGGAGCGGGACGACGTCTACCGGTTCGTGCGGATGGCGCGGGGGGACGACTCGGTGACCCTCGACCAGATGGGCCACCCGTACTCGGCGGTCGAGGTCGAGCGGATCGTGTCGGTGCTGCGCAAAATGCTGCGCGTGCAGGAGGTGGTGCTGGCCAACAACCAGGCCTACATCGCCTCGGCGGCGCAGTCGGAGGACGCGCGCACCGAGCCGCCGTTCCGCCTCCAGGGCTCCTACCGGAACATGAACCGGCTGGCCGAGAAGATCGTGCCGGTCATGAACGACTCCGAGGTGGAGGCCGTCATCGACGACCACTACCTGGGCGAGGCGCAGACGCTGACCTCGGGCGCGGAGGCCAACCTGCTCAAGCTGGCCGAGCTGCGCGGGACCCTGACCCCGGAGCAGGAGGCCCGGTGGGAGCAGGTCAAGGCGGCGTTCCGCCGCAGCCGCGCCCTGGGCGGCGCCGAGGACGATCCGGTGACCCGCGCCGTCGGCGCGATCGGGCTGCTCGCCGACCGCGTGGGCGAGATCGGCACCGCCCTGGGCCGGGACTGACCGGCGCACACTCCACCGACGGCAGCGGGGCCGGGCCCACGCCCGGCCCCGCTGCCGTTCCCCCCCCGAACCCGTAACCGGGGCGCCCCCTCCGAGCCCGGTGCCACCGCGTTCGCGACCATGACCGGAGTCGTTGCGTTCCGTGTCCGAGGCCGGCGCCTTCCGCACCCGTCGTCGCCCCCTTCGGCCCCGAGCGGTTCCAGCATCAAGCGCAGATCACGGCCCGGCGCCTGGCGGCCGGCCTTGGAGCCGATATCCAGGGCGGGGTGCCGCAGACCTGCCCCGTTGAGGAAACAACCACCGGTCGCGCCCTCGTGCCGGGAGAAAGGGGACATGGTTGATAGGACCTACCTGTCGATCAGCTCCCGGAGGTGGGAAGCGGCGTTCCCAAGGGGGGTGCGGGTCTGCTCACCCGACTCCATGTCGCGGACGGTCACTTCACCGGCGTCTTGTTCTTCCGGGCCATAGAGGACGGTGAACCTCGCGTGCTGGGCGTTGGCCCACTGGAGCTGCTTGCCGAGCTTGCGCGATGCCCCCAGGAACATGCCGACCCGTGCGCCGTTCGAGCGCAGGACTCCCGCCAGACGCATCAGGTCAGCCTCGCCTCCGAGCACGGTCAGGGCGACGTCAAGGCCGTGCGGTTCGGATTCCCAGGCGTCCTGCATCGCCAGGATTCTCTCAATCCCGATGGAGCCGCCGCAGGCCGGGGCGTCGGGACCGCCCAGTGAGGCGACGAGTCCGTCGTAGCGACCTCCTGCCGCGATCGCACCGGGGTAGCCCTCGGCCTCGACCTCCCAGATCGCTCCTGTGTAGTAGTCCAGGCCGCGCACCATACGGGGGGCGAAGACGACACGGCCCCCCAGATCGGCGGCCAACTCCAACAGGCTGTCGATCTCTGCCAGTCCCTGCTGCCCGCGTTCGGTGGCGGAAAGTTTGACTCGGAGGAGGTCGGGGTCGTCGGCGGCCACATCCTCGGTCAGGTGCTCTGCGGTGGACACGTCCAGGCCGCGTTCGTCCACGAGTTCCTTGGCAACGGCCTGAACACCGATCTTGTCGAGCTTGTCCAGGGTGGCGAGAACACCGTCTCCGCGTCCTTCAGCCACTTGGTAGACCTCCAGCAGGCCCCGCAAGGCTTGACGAGAGTTCACCAGAAAGCGGAACCGCGCGACACCCAGGGCACCGAGACCGTCGGCGATGGCACGCACGATCTCGGCGTCGGCCAGCGGGGACGTGGAGCCGACAGTGTCGACGTCGCACTGGGTGAACTCGCGGAAGCGGCCCTCCTGAGGCCGGTCGGCCCGCCAGACCGGGCCGATGGCGTAGCGCTTAAAGGGTGAGGGGAGTTTGGAGCCGTGGGTGCCGATAACGCGGGCCAGCGGCACCGTGTGGTCGTATCGCAGAGCGAGATCGGGCTGTCCGCTGGATTCGTGGGCTCCCCGGCGCAGGATCTTGAACAGGAGTTTGGACGCCTCCTCGCCGTACTTGCCGGCGATCACCTCGATCCGCTCGAACGCCGGGGTCTCCAACGGATCGAACCCATAGCGCTCGAAGACCTCGGAGACGTTGGCGATGGCCGTCCTCCTGCG
Organism: Nocardiopsis flavescens; assembly: GCF_900141985.1. Lineage (GTDB taxonomy): Bacteria > Actinomycetota > Actinomycetes > Streptosporangiales > Streptosporangiaceae > Nocardiopsis > Nocardiopsis flavescens. The sequence continues at coordinate 132,610 of NZ_FQZK01000011.1, forward strand.
CCTCAGGTCGTCCGCGAGGAAGTCCCGCGTTCCTGAAGGCGCCTGCACCTTGCCCATGGTGATGCCGCTTCCTGTACCGCCGTGCTTGTGGACAGCGCCAGACTACTGCTGGTGGTCTTCCTCGGCCGTCCAGTCGGGGAAGTACCGGGCAAGCAGATTCACCAGCGCTTTCAGAGCCTTCGGGTCGCCCCGGCCGGTCGTCAGCAACGGGGTACCGTCGATCGCCTCCAGTACCTCCCACCCCTTCAGAGATTCCATGAGGTCGCGGACTCCGGTCAGCAGCGACACCGACATCTGCGGGACGATCGCGTCCAGAGCGTGCGCCTGGTAGTAGATCGACGACCGCCGCGGAGCGGTGGTGTCGATTCGCTCGGTGTAGTTGACCTCGCTCAATCGGGGATAACAGGAGTCGAGTAGCACCTTGGGGACGTCCCACACGGGCATGAGGCAGTCCACGTCACCGGTTCGGCGCTTGGGGTAGGGCAGCGGGCGTCGTCCGTTCATCAGGCAGAACAGGAGCTCCGCCATCACGTCTTCGCGGTTGTAGCCCATGAGTAGGGAGGTGCCGCCGATTTCGCGATTGAGTGCGCGCCCCACCATATTGAGCAGCCAAGTCCCAAAGAAGTGACTGGCATCGGCCCCGTAAGTGTCGCGGACCTGCCGCCACAGTGCCTCGGGGGTGGCGGACATGCCCAATAGGGAGGCGATGTCCTCCGGGAAAAGCACCCGGTGAACGAACCCGTACCCCTCGCAGAGATCACGGGCGCGGTGGGCTGCGCTGCCTCGCCACAGCGGGTCCAGGACCACCGTGAAGCACAGGACCTGATCCGGTCGAAGCGCATTGGTGCGAACGAACCTGTCCAGGCCGCGCACGATGCTGCTGGAGTCACCGCCTCCGGAGATTCCCGCGACGAGTGGGAGTGTCACCCCGTACTCCCGCAGGAAGGCGGCGATCTTGGCGAAGACGATCTCGCGGAGCTGTTCGTCGTCCAGGAGATGAACGCGGTGTTCCGGGTTCTTCTCGGAGTACCGCAGATCGTACATGGCGGCGACCGGATCGAGGCTGTGCGCCTGGACGTTCAGGGTGCGCGGCAGCAGTTCAGCGTCGGTGTTGCGCATGCATTGCAGGATCACCGTGTTCTGCTCAGGGATCTGCGCGAGGGTGTGGGTGATGGGAACGGGCCGCAGGCTTCCGTCTCCGGGGACCTCGTACGCCTGAAACATCGAGGGAGGCATGCGGTTGGCCCGGAGTAGGTCGGCGAAGGACAGTTCGTCCGCTGGCGAGAGCTGATGGGCGCCATTCGCGAAAAGCACGGTGACCCGTTCCCACGTCTTCATTTCCAGTGGCTCCTGTTCGTGTCCAGTGCGTCGGCTCAGTAGTGCGCGGTGAGCGCGGAGCAGGACAGGGTCTCCTCGACCTGCGGAACGGTCATGCGGTCCATGCCGATCTGGGGCAGCGTGCGTGCCATCACGACCGCCAGTTCGGTGAGGTCGGTGGTGTTCGGAGCGTTCGTCTGGGTATTCATGGGCGATGCCCTCCTTCGATTTCTCCCCGCTCGGGAAACGGCGGGGTGCTGCCGCGCACCGGTCGGTGCACGTGTGTTGAGCCTGAGCTGCGGCAACATGTCGCCACAACGCAGGCGGGCGGGGAGGAGTTCAAGGGCCCGGTCGGCCTTGTGGAGCAGTGCGACCGAGTCGACGGCGGGATCGGTGGTGCCGCTGATCGAGGACACCCGGTTGAAGGGATAGTCGGTCTTCAACGCGGCATGCGGTGGGCCGGACCCCTGCGATTCCGTCAATTGCACCCGTCACCACGAAACCCCTTCTGTACTGTGGATACGACGCTACGCACCACAATCGCGCGCCAGTAGTGACCCCCAGTACGGGTATTCCGCCCGCTAGGAGGCTCCGATGCCGACATCCTCCGCTCGGACCCCGACCACCGGTCAGGGAAAGCCGAGAGGCGGCATCATCTCCGGGTACGTCCTCCGGATCATTCGTGAACAACTCAACCTGTCCCAGGACGAGATGGCCGAGCATCTGCTTGTTTCGGCCGACACCATCTCGGGGTGGGAAACCGGTCGGCGTGCGCTGACCGCAGTCCCCGTAGGACAGGTGCTTGTCCAACGCCACCGGCTACGCCGCATGGGTGCGCGGCCGGACCTCGTCGACACACTGGACAAAGCAATGGAAGCGGATGTGCTCCTCACCAGCGCCATCGATGGGAACACGGACGGTTCCCCTCTGGGTGCATGGGTGATGCGGCGCGACCTTGTAGAGGTGCTCGCCTGGCCGCTCACAGGGGCCCTGCCGGAACCACTGCGTGGAATTCCCCCGCCACGACGACCGCGCCGGGGGCCTGTTCCAACCGGGCCTGAGATGACCCGAACCGACAGAGAACGGCTGTTCGCCAATCTGCGTCGTGCCGCCGAGAACGCCACCGATCACGATTTTCTGTTGCGTCGACAAGCCCTTTACCTGGTCGGGTACGACCACAGCCCCGATGCCACTGCCTGGCTTGCAGAACAGCAGCGTCGCCCTGCTCCGGACGATTGGTTGTCCCGCTGGCTCGCCTCTCGGTCCGTGGCGTCCGTCGCCACCCGCTACGGGGATACGGACCGGCTCGCCCACTTCATCGGCTCCACCCTGGTCGGCGACGACCGGGGGGAGATCGCGAACCTCGATTACTGGGCGTACTGGGTGGGCGAAACGGATCTGGAACTCTCTGATGGATTCATGGCGTCAGGCCGGACCGGCGCTTGGACGGGCCGCCGCCTGCTGCGCCATCTGATGGTCCGGCTCGTTCCGGGTCACGGGTACCTGGACTTGTACGTGCATACTCTGTGGTCTCTGCTGGCCGCACGCCCTCGCCTGCTGACATCCGAGCCCGGTGCGTCGGAACACCTGGCCACCGCCGTCGGGGTGTTGTTGGATGACTCCGGTACCTCGGCGCGGGCGCGCCGGGAGTTGGACGGCATCCGGTACGCGATTCGCCTCGCGAGGGCGTAGAAGGACAGGATCATGAGCGACGAGACCACCCGGGCCGCGCACCTTCTCCGTGAGGTGGGCACCCTGAAGAATCAGCGCCGGACCGGCTGGTGGATGGCGGGAGTGCGCGACCCCGAGTCCGTGGCCGAACACTCCTGGCGAACCGCACTGATCGCTTCGGTGATCGCCGCGATGGAGGGTGCCGATCCGGCGAAGGCCGCGCTGATCGCGGTGTGGCACGACACCGGGGAGACCCGTTCGGGGGACGTCCATCATCTGGGGCAGAAGTACCTGGTGTCCAAGCCGGACCCCCGGGACATCGTCGCGGACCAGACGGAGGGGCTATCCATGCGGGTGGGGGAGATGGTGCGCTCCGCCGTCGCCGCATACGAGGATCAGGACTCGCCGGAGGCCCGATGTGCCAAGGACGCCGACAAACTGGAGTGCCTTCTGCAAGGAGTCGAGTACCGGGCGCAGGGACACGCGGCGGCTCAGCGGTGGATCGACGGGAGCCTGGGGCGGATCAGGACCGAGTCGGGGAAGGCATTGGCAGATGCCGTGTTGGAACAGGGGTCGCTGGACTGGCTGTACGCGGCGATGAAGTGACGAGGCGGACCGCCGGCCCCTGGAGCGACCATGAGCAGTCCGACCCTGTGCGGAATCACCCGTCCCGCCTGCGGCGACGAGAGGAACGCCGACCGGACGCGCCAGAGCAGCGACGCCCCCGTGGACAGGGCGGGCGGTCCTCTCCCGGATAACGCCCCGGTGCATACCTGCGGCCGGGCCCACGCCCGGCCCCGCGGCCGTTCCCGCAGCGGCGGAACGCCCCGGATCCCGCGTCTCCAACGGTGTGTGCCCTAGGGTGTCCTGCATGGCAAGGCACCCGATCACCCGGCTGGAGGCCGACGGCTTCGGCCCGCTCGACCGGGTCGATATCCGGCTCAGTCCGACGCTGAACATCGTCACCGGGGACAACGCCACCGGGAAGTCCCAGTTGCTCAAGCTGATGTACGCGGGCACCCGGACCCTGTCCGACGAGTCCGCGCTCACCAAGACCGCGCTCTCCTCCGGTGTCGCCGACGCCCTCACCGGCATCTTCCGCCCGGAACAACTGGGGCGCCTCGTGCGCCGGGTCCGGGGGCGGAGCCGCGCCTCGGTGAGCCTGAAGTACGGGGGGATCCGCGAGCCGCTGTCCTTCGACTTCGCCTCCAACGCCCGCAGGGACGTGCAGATCCGGTCGGTGCCGCGCGCCCCGATCGTGGACACCCCGGTCTTCCTGCCGTCGCGCGAGCTGCTCTCCCTCTATCCCGGCCTGGTCTCGTTGTTCGAGACGCGGGAGGTCGAGTTCGACGAGACCTGGCGCGACACCGCGCTGCTCCTGGGACGCGCCGCGCTGCGCGGTCCCCGGGTGCGCGCCGCCAACGACCTCCTGGCCCCCCTGCTGGAGGAGATCGAGGGCACCGTCCTGGAAGAGAACGGGCGCTTCTACGTACGCCTCCCCGTCGGGTCGGCCAGGGCGGGCAAGATCGAAGCCCACCTGGTGTCCGAAGGTTTCCGCAAGCTGGCGATGATCATCCGGCTCGTCTCCAACGGGGTGCTGCTGGAGGGCGGCTACCTCTTCTGGGACGAACCGGAGGCCAACCTCAACCCCAAGACGCAACGGGCGGTGGCCCGGGCCATCCTCGCCCTCGCCCGGAGCGGGACCCAGGTCTTCGTCGCGACGCACAGCGTGTTCCTCCTTCGGGAACTCGCGCTGCTCCTCGACACGCATCCACTGGTGGGCCCGGACGAGCCGCGATACATCGGCCTCTACCGGGAGGCCCAGGCCGAAGAGGGCTCCCTTGCCGGGGCGGTCCGGGCCGAGACGGCGGCGGATCCCGCCGACCTGACCGCGATCACCGCCCTGGAGGCCGAGTCGGCCCAGAGTCTGCGGTACCTGGGGGTCTGACCGCATGCCGGTGGAGGTCCAGGTGGACGGGTCGTTCTTCACCTTCTCCGACGGCTGGGAGCTGGAGAAGCTGGACGAGTGGCCCGCGCAGAAACTGGCCACACAGGCCCCGTTCCACTCCAAGGGCTGCGACCTCGTGGCCCTGAAGGACGGGGAGCTGTGGCTGATCGAGGCCAAGGACTACACCTATCCGGGGGCCAGGGTCCCCGACGACCTCACGGACAAGGTCGGCCTCAAGTTCTTCCACTCTCTGGCCCTGCTGCACGTGGTCGCCCGCTGGGGTGAGGGCAGTCACCGGGAGTACAGCCTGAAAGCCCTGGCCTGCCGGCGAGCCCGTGTCTGCTTGGCGGTGGAGCTGCCCGACGGAGGACGCAGGCTGATCGGTGTGGCGACTCCGCTCGCCGGTCTCCAGGACAAGCTCAAACGGGTCACGAGGAAGCTGAGGATCCACCACCCCGTGGTCAGCAACTCCCACCGGACGAACGGAGTGCCGTGGGAGGTCCGGCGCGATCCCGGAACGCGGGGCAGGCACTCGGACCGGTGAGGCGGCCCGGCGGCGTGTCCCCGCCCTGGACCGGAGCCGGTCCCGACCACGGGGAGAGGCGTACCCGGCCAGGGGGCCTGCGGCGGCTCCGGCTCCGGTCGTGACCGCGGAGGGGCAACGGCTACGCGTACCCGGACCGGGCGGGCCCCGGTGCGTCGGTCCGTCCACAGGCTGTGGACGACCCCCGGCCGCCCGGAAGGCGGCCTGCGCGGGAGACACGGCGCACCACCGGACAGGAGTCCCGCGGGCCCCGTACGCCGCACACCGCGCATGTGGCCCGATCCGGCGTGGGGGGCTTGTCCGGGCGCACCCGGACACGTAACTTTCCTTCGTGATCGCCCTCCCGGGCGAAGACAACCGCCTCGAACCCCCGCTCGAAGTGAGGTGCCCACGGTGCGAAAGCACGTCTCCGTCGTCATGGCCGCCGCGGCCGCTGCCCTGTTCGCCCTCGGAACGGTGTCGGCGGCCCACGCCGCACCCGCCGCCCCGTCCGCCCCGGTCGACCCCGCCCTCGCCGCCATCCCCTCCGGCCCGCTGACCTTCGGCGCCGAGGCCCTGGCCTCCGCCCGCGAGGCCGCCGCCGGCGCCGCCGCCGGGGCGTCCTGCGCCATCACCGCCGACACGGCGACCGCCCTGGCCCTGGCCCCCGTGTGGGCCGAGGTCGTCGCGGGCACCATGGCCACCCCCTCCCCCATGACCCTGTCCCGCTACGACACCCAGCCCGGCCTGTACGACCCCGCCGGGCGCGAGGGCCTGTTCTTCAACCCCGGCGTGGGCCTGTGGCAGATGGACTCCGCCGGGCTGGGCTCCCGGAACACCGCGGGCGAGGCCATCGACTCCCGGTGGGTCTCCGCGACCGTCGTCCCCTACATCGTCGGCCGGTACTGCACCGCCCTGAACGGCGGCTCCGCGGCGCCCGCGGCGCGCGCCGCCGCCTGGCGCGACTGGAACGCCTGCGCCGACGGCGACTGCGACACCGCCTTCTGGCGGGCGGTGAACAACGGCATCGGCGCCGACCCGTCCGTGGACCGCCACGGCGGGGCACGGCCGCGGACGTGCTCCTACGGCGGCGCCACGTACGACTGCCTGTTCGTGGACGTCGCCGACGCCCAGGGCGCCACCTGGTGGGCCGCCCCCGGCGGCGGCCGTTCTCCGGTCCCGCACCCGTTCTACGTGCTGCGCACGGAGGCCGGCGGGGCCTCGCAGGAGGTCCGCGTATGGTTGGCCCAGGACTCCGGCCACGGTGTGCACGTGTCCGTCACCCGACCCTTCGGAGCCGACGCCCGCACCTCGCTGACCTGGTCCGACGGCGACGGGCTGTGCGACACCACCACCGGCCGGGGCGACTGCTGATCCCCTGAGGAGCCGGATGTACGCGACAGCGCTGGGAGACGGGGCCGAACTGTGCCCGCTCGAACCCTGGCAGGCCCGGGAGTTCCTGGACCACATGGACCGGGGCCGCGAGTTCATCGGCCGCTACGTGGGCCTGCCCGACCTGGTCACCGACCTGGAGTCGAGCCGCGCCCACCTCCAGCGCTACGCGGACAGGGCGGCGGCGGACACCGGGCGCATCTGCGGGATCCGCCTGGACGGCGAGCTGGTCGGCGGCGTGCTCCTGCCGCGGCTGGACACCGCCCAGGGCACCGCCGAGGCGGGCTGCTGGCTGGAGCCCGCCGCCTCCGGGCGCGGCCTGGTGACCCGTGCCTGCCGGGTGCTCATCGACTGGGCGGTCCGGGAGCGCGGCGTCCACCGCGTCGAGTGGCGGGTGGACCCGGAGAACACCGCGAGCATCGCGGTGGCGCGCCGCCTGGGCATGACCCGGGAGGGCGTGCTGCGCGGCGACTTCCTGTACCGCGGCGTGCGCCGCGACACCGAGGTGTGGTCCGTGCTGGCGCCCGAGTGGCAGGGGGCCTGACCGGACGGGGCGGCCGTCGGCGCGGCGCCCGGGGGGGGAGGGGCTCCCCCTCCCCCCGGGCGCCGCGGTCCTCCCCCGAAACGCGAAGGCCCCGGCCGAAAACGGCCGCCGGAATTGCGGACCAGCGGGTACCCCATCCCGACCGCCTCGTCCAGACCGTTTCCATTGTTACGAGTCCGAGAACCTGAGGACACGCTCCGGAGAATGGTCGATACAACCTCTATCGACCCGCCCCTTTGCATGTTATTTTCGTGCCGCCCGGGGGACCGTGTACGAAACGAACGAAGAGGCTGATCCATGCCCGAAACCACGGCTCTGGACATCGACCTGCCCGAGTTGAACTTCGACGACATGGAGGTCATGAGCGTCCGCGAGGCCGTCGCCGTCCCCGAGACCGGCGCGACCAGCGGCTCCAGCAGCTGCACCTCCACCTCCTGCTGCGGCTCCAGCAGCTGCTGCTCCGGCGGCTCCTGCGGCTGACGCCGCCCACCGACGGCAGACCGGGACCGGGTCCCGGATGCCCCGCAAAAGTTCGCCCCGCGTGCGGCGCGGCCTTTGCCCATCCCCCGTCCCCCGACTTTCAAACCCCCCGTTCTTTTTTCACGCTGCGTCATCGATAAAGCCGTTGATCGTTGGCGCCGACACCGGTCCCCGAAACATCTCAGGGGCGCGGAAATCACCGCTGCCCGCCCGGGGAAAGCCCTGCCCGCGCATCCGGCCAAAGCGTGAACGAACGACTGGTGTTCTCGTATTCTTCACTCCGCGAAAGGTCTCCCCCATGCAGGACTCCCCGTCCATCGAACTGCCCGACCTCGACTTCTCCGACATGGAGGTCATGAGCGTCCGCGAGGCCGTCGCCGTCCCCGAGACCGGCGCGACCAGCGGCTCCAGCAGCTGCACCTCCACCTCCTGCTGCGGCTCCAGCAGCTGCTGCTCCTCGGGCTCGTGCGGCTGATCCGGTCCTGACCCGGACCTGACCGGGATCCGCGACCGGATCCCGGCCCGAGGCCCGCGCCCAGGGCGGTTCCCCACCGGTCGGGGGACCGCCCCCACCCCCGCGACCCCCACGAGAACACCGAGGGCAGCACGTGCACCCCAGCGACACCGCAGGCCCCGGCGGCACGGCGTCCGCCGCGACCTCCACCGACCACGCCATCGACGCGTCCGGCATCACCAAGGACTACGGCAAGGGCGACGTCCTCCACGGCATCGACTACCGGGTGCCCACCGGTACGGTCTCCGCCCTGCTCGGCCCCAACGGCGCCGGGAAGACCACCCTCATCGAGATCCTGGAGGGGCACCGCGGCCGCACCTCCGGCCGGCTCTCCGTCCTGGGGCTGGACCCGGGCGACCGCCGCGACTTCGCCCGCCTGCGCACCCGGATGAGCGTCGTCCTCCAGCAGACCGTGCTCGAACCCGGCCTGTCGGTCCGCGACATCCTGCGCCGCCACGCCTCCTACCACCCCGACCCGGTGGGCCTGGACGAGATCCTCGACCAGGTCGACCTCACCGCCAAGCGCTCCGCCCTGGTCAAGTCCCTCTCCGGCGGCCAGCTGCGCCGCCTGGACCTGGCGCTGGCCCTGACCGGCCGCCCCGAGCTGCTCTTCCTCGACGAGCCCACCACCGGCCTGGACCCGGTGTCGCGCCGCCGCATCCGCGCCCTGGTCTCGGGTCTGCGCGACAGCGGCACCACCGTGGTCCTCACCTCGCACGACCTCGCCGAGGTGCAGGAGCTGGCCGACCGCGTGGACGTCATCCGCGACGGCGCCTTCCTGGCCACGGGCACCCCCGACGAGCTGGTCCGCTCCTCGTCGGCGTTCACCGTCGTGGAGTTCGCCGACCCCGGCGTGGCCGCCGACCGCCTCCCCGACGGGGCGAACCTGGTCAACGGCCGGGTGCGCATCCACACCGACGACCAGGACACCGTGGTCCGCGACGTCCAGGCCTGGGCCGAGCGCGAGAAGGCGACCATCAGCGGGCTGACCATCGTGCCGCCGACCCTCGACGACGCCTACCTGGCGATGCTCGACGCGGGCGCGCAGAAGACCACCTCGGGGAAGGCCGAATGAGCACCACCGACACCGCGCCCGCCGCCCGGACCGCCCGCGCCAACGGGCTGCGCACCTTCCTGCTGCACGTCGACGGGGAGCTCAAGGAGTTCTGGCGCTCCCCGATCACCCTGGCGTTCATCGTCCTCATGCCGGTGATGTTCTACGTCGGCTTCGGGTTCGCGTTCCGCTCCCAGGGCGACACGGTCCTGGACCTGGGCGAGTACTCCATCACCCAGGCCAACCTGAGCTTCGGCGGCGTCCTGGGGTTCGCCCTCATGTCGGTGGCGTTCGCGAACGTCGCGATCGGCCTGGCGATCCGCCGCCACCAGGGGCTGTTCAAGCGCTTCCGGACCACCCCGGTCCGGCCGGTCACGGTGATGGGCGCCTACCTCGCCAACACCCTGCTGACCACGGTCATCGTGCTCGGGGTGGTCACGGTGATCGGGATGTTCATGGGGGTGGAGATCGCGCCGGAGCGCATCCCGCTCGTGCTCGCCGCGGTCGCGCTCGGGTTCGTGTGCATGGCCCCGCTGGGCGCGGCGGCGTCGCTGGTGCCGCCCAGCGCCGACGCGGCGGTGCCGATGGTCAACGGCGTCTTCTTCCCCACCGCCTTCCTGGCGGGCGGGTTCATCATCCTGCCGCTGGGCGACACCCTGAGCGCGATCGTCGACGTGCTGCCGGGGCGCCCGCTGACGGTCCTGCTGCACGGCGCGCTGTCGGAGTCCGGACAGGTCTGGGACTGGCCGTCGGTGTGGCTGCTGCTGGGCTGGTCGCTGCTGGGCACCGTGGTGGCGCTGCGCTGGTTCCGGTGGGCGTCCGAGCGCGAGCCGCGCGGCTTCGGGTCGGGCCGGCGCAAGGAAGCCGACGCGGACGCGGTGGGCGAGTGAGCACACCCGGCCCCGCCGACCGCTTCGACCACGTGGAGGGCCCCTACCTGGTCTCCCGCGTGAACCTGTACCCGTGCCGGCCGCTGCGGTCGGACCGCGCCGACCTGGAGCGCGACCTGCTGCGCACCCTCGCCGACGAGGAGGCGCACCGCGAGCACATCCGCGACCACCTGCTGGAGGCCCTGCACCTGCTCGCCCCGACCCTGGACGGCGAGGACGACCGGCGGACCGCGCTGGCCGTCAAGCGCGACGTGTTCAACCGCCGCCCGCCCCGCACGCCCCTGGTGGGGAACCCGCTGGCGTGGCGGATCGGGGCGCTGGGCGAGTGGGCCGACAGCTGGGAGCGCACGCGCGCGGCCACCGACGCCCTGGACGGGGCGCACGCCGGCGCCCTGGCCCGGGAGCGCGCCGAGCTCGCCGCGTGGGCGCGCGACCCGGACACCGACCGCGCCACGGCCCTGTCCAGCCCGGACCTGCACCGGGCCGTGGCCGCGCGGGCGGCGGCCCCCGGCGACCGCGAGCCGGACAAGCGCATGCGCAAGGCGGAGCCGGCCCTGGTGCGGTACCACTCCCGGTCCACGGTCAAGGTGAGCCCGTACTCGCTGTACACCGGCGTGTTCTTCGACGACCTGGAGCACCCGTCCTCCCCCTCCCGCGACGGGGAGCCGCTGCGGTTCACCACGGTCACCGGGCTGCGCCGGCTGCTGGTGCGCCAGGCCGCGCGGGCCCTGGCCGCCGACCCGGCGGCGCGCCCGGAGCTGGAGTGGGTGCTCACCGGCGGCGCGCGCCGCGAGGGCGACCGGCTGCTGGTGCGCCGGCGCCGCTGGGCGCCGCCCGCGGCGGGCTCGCGCGCGGAGGCGTTCGGCGAGGAGGAGGTCCGCCTGCCCCTGGCCGGGGCCTGGGGCGCCCTGCTCTGCGCGCTGGAGCGGCGGGCCGCCCGGCCGGTGGTCCTGCGCGTGCTGTGCGAGGAGCTGGCCGCGGACCTCGGACAGCCCCCGGCGGCGCTGCGCGACGTGCTCGCCAAGCTCATCGAGGCCGGGGTGCTGGTGCCCTGGGCGCCGGCCGCCGAGCAGGACCCGGAGTACGACCGCCGCTGGCACGAGCTGGTCCGCGGCCTGCCGGGCCCGGCGGCGGCCCGGATGGCGGAGGCGTTCGACGCGTCCAGTGAGGTGCTGCGCGGGTTCGCGGAGGCGGGCGGCGCCGAGCGCGCCCGCGCGGTGACGCACCTGGCGCGGCTGTGGTCGGCGGCGGTCACCCCGCCGGGGGCGGAGCCCGTCCCGCCCGAGGCCGCCTCGGCCCCCCTGGTGGAGGACTGCCACGTCTCCCGGGGCGCCCCGGTGCCGCGGGAGCGGACCCACGGGTGGACGGCCGACCTGCGGCGGATCATGCCGCTACTGCTCGCCCTGGACGACCAGCGGATGCTGTCGGGCGCGCTGGAGACCGTGTTCGTGTCGCGCTACGGCGCCGGCGGGCGCTGCGACGACCTGGACGCGTTCGCGGCGCACGCCCGGGCGGCGTTCCCGCTGACCCAGCGGCTGATGGCCGGCGACCCCGGGGCCCTCGCCGGCGCGGGTGGGGACCTGCGCCGCCTGGTGGCCGCCCGGCGCAGGGCCGTGGGCCACCTGGCCGAGCTGGCGCGCGGGACCGGCGAAGAGGCCGAGGTCGACCCCTCGGCGGTCGCCGAGATCGCCGGCCTCCTCCCCGAGCGCGAGTTCGCGGCGTACCGCTCCCTGGCCGTGTTCGGCCAGCCGGACGGCGACCGGCTCGTCCTCAACCACCTGTACGGCGGACGGGCCCGGTACTTCAGCCGGTTCCTGTCCGCTCTGCCGGAGCGGGTCCGCGACCGGGTCGCCGAGCACGTGCGGCGATCGGGCCCGCCCGGCACCCCCACCGTCCACATGCGGTCGGCGCTCGGGTTCAACGCCAACCTGACGCCGCCGCTGGCCGGGGAGGAGCTGGCGCTGCGCGACGAGCCCGTGGCGCTGCCCGGTCCCGCCACCTCCGATCTGTCGCTGGTGCACACCCCGGACGGGCTGCGGCTGGTGCGGCGCGGCGCCGGGGGGACCGACGGCGAGATCGACCCGGTGTACACGGGGTTCCTGGTCCCGCACGCGCTGCCCTACGACGAGATGCTCGTGGCGATGGTCGCGGACTCCCCGTTCTTCTCCTTCAGCGACACCGTGATGGACCTGCACGCCCGCCACGAGGCGGAGGGCTTCACGGGCGCGGTGCCGCGCGTGCGCGCCGGGTCCGTCACCCTGTTCCGCCGCCGGTGGGCGCTGGAGACCGCGGAGCTGGCGGCCCGCCCGGGCGAGTCCGCGGCGGAGCTGCACCGGCGGGTCAACGCGGTACGGCTGGCCCGGGGCGTGCCCGACCAGGTGTTCGCGCGCCCGCTCCAGGGCGCCCGGCTGGGGCCGATGGAGCGGGCGATGGCGCCCAAGCCCCAGCACCTGGACTTCCTGAGCAGGCTGCACACGGCGACGGCCGCCAAGCGGCTCGCGCACCTGGGGCCGCTGCTGCTCGTGGAGGAGATGTCCCCGGACCCGGCCGAGGCGGGCCTGAGCGGTCCGCGCGGCAGGCACGCCGCCGAGGTGTTCCTCGAACTGGCCGTCGTCCCGGCCGCCTCCCGGGCGGCCGTTCCCCCAGGCGAAGTGAGGCAGGCTCCGTGACCGTCGGACTCCGAGTGACCTACTACGAAAGCGACAAGGCGGCGCTGCTGGGCGAGTGCCTGGTCCCGGCCGCCCGCCGCGCGGCGGCCCTGCCGGGGGTCACCGCCGCGTGGCTGCACCTGCACTGGCGGCTGGGCCCGCACTGCGTGCTGTACCTGGACGGCGAGGACGCGGCGGTGGCCGCCGCGGCGGCCGGCACCGAGTCGGCCGCACGGGCGTTCCTGGAGCGGCGGCCCTCGGCCGCGGACCTGGAGCCGGGACGGTACGCGGCGTTCTCCGAACGGATGGGCCGCCTGGAGCTGGTGGAGCCCCCGTACGCGCCGCTGGAGCCGGACAACTCGGTGCTGCGCCTGGCCGGCGACCCGGTGGACACGTTCCTGCGCGGACCGGAGGCGACCGCCCTCAAGGGGCGGGTGCTCACCGACGGGCTGGAGCTGGTGGCCGACCGGGTGGACGGCGCGGGGGCGACCGCCCACGTGTTCGCGGGCATGGCGGCGATCGCCTCGCAGTACCCGGAGTGGGGGCTGCGGTCGGGCTACCAGGCGTTCCTGTCGCACTGGAAGGAGTACTTCCACTGGTCGGACCCGGACGGGGCGGCACAGGCGCGGCTGGCCGAGTCCTACCGGTCCCAGCGCGGCGACCTGGTCGCGCTGCTCGCGCCCGTGCACGCGGGCACCACCGCCGACCCCTCGGCACTGGGCTGGCTGGAGTGGACGCGCAGGTGGCTGCCCGAGGCGGTGGAGCTGGCGCGGCGGGACCACATCCTGCCCTACCCGCACCGGGACCGGCTGACGGCGGCGGCGCGGTTCGGCGACGACGTGCGGGTGCGGTGGAGCGGGTCGGACGAGCGGTCCTACAGCGACTTCCACCGGGAGTTCCGCAAGCTCGACTTCACCCGGCTCGGCGACGGGTACGGGTTCGCGGCGTTCCGGTTCGTCATCAACTGCTTCTTCGACCTGCTGCCGCTGATGGGGGTGGCCCCGATCCAGCGGTACTCGATCGCGTACCTGTTCACCGGGGCCGCCCAGGAGGTGGTGGGCGAGACCTGGGAGGAGACGGTGCGCCGGGTGGTGGAGCACCAGCAGGGCGACCCGGGGCTGCGGCCGACGCTGCCCTGGCGGGGCGGTGCGGGCGATGAGTGAGGCGGAGGCGGGCCGGGCGCTGCGGCTGAAGCGCGGGGTGCGGGCCCGGTCGCTGGCCGCCGAGGGCGTGGCCGTGAGCATGGGCGCGGCCGCGGTGGTGCTGCGCGGGGCCCCGGCGGAGGCGGTCTGGCGGGCGCTGGAGCCGGCGCTGCGCGCGGGGTTCACCCGGACAGCGCTGGTGGAGGGGTTCCCCGAGCGGGGGCGGGCGGTGCTCACCGGCATCCTCGACCGGCTGGAGGAGCACGGCTTCCTGCGCGAGGCCGAGGAGGAGCACGACCTCGACACGGCCGAGACGGCCGCCTACCCGCACCTGGAGGCGCTGACCACCCGGCCGTTCGCGGCGCTGCGGGCGCTGGCGGCCACACCGGTGCGGGTGCGGGCGGAGTCGGTCCCGGTGGAGGCCGCGGTGCGCCGCGCGCTGGGCCGGGCGGGCTTTCGCGACGTGTCCGCCGACACCGGTCCGCCGGAGCCGGGGATGCTGGCGACCGCGCGGTCGGCGGTGCCGGGCTCCCCGGAGGCGCTGCACGTGGTCGCCGCCGAGCGCGGCGTGTGGACGGCCGGGCCGCGCGACACGGCGGCCTCCCCCGCCGCGCTCGACGCGCTGCGCGCCTGGTGCCGGGGGCTCGACGAGCCCGCCGGGGCCGACCCGGGGGCTCCGGAGTCGGAGGCGGCGCGCACCCTGGTGGCGGCGCAGCTGGCGCTGGCCGTGGTGGCGCACGTGGCCAGGACGACCGGGGGCGCGGCCCCGGGGGCCGCGGAGGCGGGCCCGGAGTTCATGGTGACCACCGACGAGCTGGTCTCCGAGCCGCACCGGCTGCCGCTGCTGCCGGAGCTGGACGCGGGGCGCACCGGGGCGTTTCCCGGGGCCCTCGAGCCCGCGCCGCTGGTCACCGACCGGCTGGACGCGCTGGCGCCCCTGTGGGACCGGGTGTTCGGCCCGGTCGGCGAGCCGGTGCCGGGCGACCTGCCCCAGCTGCCCGTGGGGCTGGCCCGTACCGGCCGCAGCGGCGGGAGCGGGTGCGGAGTCACCACGGCGGAGGCGAGGCTGGACGCGCTGGTCGGCTCGCTGCACGCCGCGGCCTGGGGGCCCGGCGCGGGGCCCGGCGGGCGCGGGCTGGGGTCGACGCGCGCCGAGGCGGTGGGCGACGCGGTCGGCGACCTGGTGCTGCGCGCCGGGGTGCCGTGGAAGGAGGTGGACCCGCCGGGGCCGATGTCGGCGGCGGCCCGCCGCCTGTGGGCGGCGCTGACGCTGCGGTCGGGGGTGGCCGCGTCGGTCCGCTTCCACGAACTGGAGGGCGCGGGCCTGTGGCGGGCCGAGGTGCTGGGGCCGGAGGGCGCGGCGCCCGGCGCCGCGGACCGGGAGCCGGCGGGCCGCGCGGGCGGGACCGGGCCCGGCGGGGAGGCGGCTCCGGTCGGCGCCGCGGGCCGGGAGGCGGCCCGCCCCGGCGGGGCCGTCCTCGCCTCGGGCGCGGCGGCCGACCCGGACGCGGCGCTGCGCGAGGCACTGCTCCGCGCGGTCGCCGCCGTCCAGGGCGAGGACCTGCCGGGGCTGGCGGCGCACGCCGCCCGCACACCGGACGCGGCCGCCTCCCTGGCGGCCTGGGCCGCCGCCACCGGCCGGGTCCGCGTGGCGGCGCCCGCGGGCGCCGCCGCCTGGGCCGCCCACGGCGTCCACGCGGCGGTGGCCGAGTGGACGTGAGCACCGTGCCCCTCCGGCGCACCGCCACCGCCCCGGACGGCGCCGGTGCGCCGCGCCGGGAGCGGACACCCGCCGCGGCACCGCGGCGGGCACACGACGAAGGGGGCGGGCGTGGACACGGCACGGCATGAGAAGGCCCGGGTCCCCTCACCGGCGGCGGCGACGCTCGCGGAGCCCGCGACCCTCCCCGTCGGCGACGGGGTGCTGCACCTGGGCATGAGCGGCGCCCTGGCGGTGGTCGGCCCGTGGACCGGCGACGGCGCCGGGTGCTCCCGCTGCGCGGGGCTGTGGCGCCGCGACCTGGAGGGCGACTCCTGCCCCGACGCCGGGGAGCCCGGCCTCCTCCCCCTGTGGGAGGACGCCTGGACCGCCCTGGTCCGGGCCGCGGCGGCGGACCCCGGCGCCCTGCGGCTGGCGCTGTGGGCGCTGGACTGCCGTACCGGCGAGGTCACCCGGCACACCTTCGTCCCCCACCCGCGGTGCGCCCGCTGCTTCCCCGGCGGGGAGGGCCTGGGCGTGTCCGAGTCCCTCGCGGAGCTGGACCTGGACGCGCCGCGCCCGGTCGCCGGGGACGCGCTGCGGGTGCGACGGATGGACCGCGCCGCCCTGCGCGACCGGCTGCTGGACTTCCGGTTCGGCCCCGCCGCCCACCTGTACCGGGACGAGGAGTCCCCGCTGTCCCTGGTCACCTGCGAGACCGTCGCCCCCGGCCACACCCGGCGCGAGGGCGGCTACGGCCGGTCCGCCCGGTTCGCCGACAGCGAGGTCCCCGCGCTGCTGGAGGGCGTGGAGCGCGTGACGGGCGGCCACCGCCACAGCGGCGCGCCCCGCGTGTGGGGCTCCTACGCCGCGCTGGCCGACGACGCCGTCGACCCCGCGCGCCTGGGGCTGCACGAACCCGAATGGCACGGCCATCCCGCGTTCGACCTGGTCCCCTACACGCCGCAGACCCCCACCCACTGGGTGTGGGGCTGGTCCACCCTGGAGCGCCGGCCCGTGCTGGTGCCCGAGCACGTGGCGTTCTGGCACGCGGGCACCGGCGACACCCGCTTCCTGTACGAGTCCTCCAACGGCTGCGCGGTCGGCGGCGACCTCGCCGAGGCCGTCCTGTACGGGCTGTTCGAGGTGATCGAGCGCGACGCGTTCCTGCTCGCCTGGTACTCGCGGACGCGGCTGCGCGAGATCGGGGCCGCGGACCTGCCCGAGCTGGTGCACCTGGTGGACCTGCTCACCGAGCGCGGGCTGCGGCTGCGGCTGCTGGACGCCACCTCCGACCTGGGGGTGCCCACCGCCCTGGCGACGGTGACCGCGCCCGAGGAGGCCGTGCGCGCCGGGCTGGCCCCCGCGATGAGCCTGGCCACCGGGACCCACCCCGACCCGCTCCGCGCGCTGATGGCCGCGGTGGAGGAGACCGCCACCAACGCGCTCATGTACCCCAAGTGGGTGCGCATGCGGGAGTCGGTGGGCGTGGAGCGCTGCCGTCCCATGCTCGACGACTTCACCCTGGTCAGGAACCTGGAGGACCACACCGGCATGCACGGGCTCTGGGAGTCCCGCCCGCACTGGGAGTTCCTGGAGCACCCCTCCGGGACGGTGTCGGCTCGGGAGTTCGCGGCCCGGGGGCCGTCGTCGTTCGCCGGGGCCGACCTGGGCGCGGTGCTGCGCGGGCGCCTGGCGGCGCTGCACGCCCTGGGCCTGGACGCGGTGGTCGTCGACCAGAGCAGCGCACCGTACGCGCAGGCCGCCGGGGTGCGGTCGGTGAAGGTGATCGTGCCCGGGGCGCTGCCGATGACGTTCGGCCACACCCACCGCAGGACGCGCGGCCTGGAACGGCTGGAGCGCGCGTCCGACCTGTTCGAGGGAGGTGTCCCGTGGAAGCGACCCGGCGAGGTGTGCCCGGTGCCGCACCCGTTCCCGTGACGTCCGAGGCGGCGGCGCGGGCGCTCGCGGCGTTCCACGCGCAGTCGCACGGCAAGGACGTCGCGCCGGTCGAGACCCTGTTCCACGCCCCGGGGCTGGGCGACCCCGCGCTGCGGGCTGCCCGGGGCTCCGGGGCCCCGCTCACCCCGGCCGCGCGGGACGCGCTGGCCGCGCTGCGCCGCGCGGACGCGGCGGGCCCCGCCGCCGCGGGCCCCTGGCCCGCGGGGGCGCGGCTGGCGGCGGCCTGCGCGGAGGCGGTGCGGGTGCGCCGCGTCTCCCCGGCCGACCGCTACCCCGTGCACCGCTCCTACCCGTCGCCGCGCGGGCTGTTCGGCGCCGACCTCTTCCTGCTGCCCGCCGAGGGCGGGCGGTGGTGCCTGAGGATGGACCCGCGCACCTGCGCCCTGCACCCCTGGGGCGGCTCGCCCGTGCCCGGCGACCTGGACGCGGCGCTGGGCGGGGCCCGGATCGCGGTGGCGGTGGACCACCGGCGCTACCCGCCCGGATACGGGAGGCTGCGCCCGTCGCTGGCCCTGCTGGAGGGCGGCCACCTGGCCGCCGCGCTGGGGCTGGCGCTGCTCCGCGCCGGGCTGGCCCCGCGCACCGCGTTCGCACCCGAGGGGGTCCCGGTGCCGGAGGGGTTCGCGCCCTGCGCCGTGCTCACCGCCTCCCCCGCGGCCGACGGGGCCGACGGGGCCGACGGGGCGGCGCCCGCCCCCGTCCCGGGTGCCGCGGGCGCGGTGGAGATCGGTCCCGGGGCCCTGGCGCGGACGGCCGCGGCGGCGTCCCGCCCCGCCGCCGGGACCGCGCTGCGGGACTGGCTGGACGCGCGCACCAGCGGCGTGTCCACCGCCAACCTGGTGACCAGCGCGTACGTGTCCCCCGAGGACGGCGACGCCGTCACCTCCGCCCTGGCCGAGGCACTGGCGGCAGCGGTCCCGGCCGTGCCCGCCGACACCCTGCGGCTGGACCGGATCGTGCTCGCCGGGGACAGGGTGGACGACCGGGTCGCCTCGCGGCTGCTCCCCGGCGGTGCCGCCGGGCCCGGCCGGCCGGTGCCGCGCACCGGGGACACCGGCGCGTCCTCCTCCCTGGGCTTCACCCTGTCCGCGGATTTCGGGCCGTGGGCGCGCGCCTTCGGCGGGCGCGCCCAGACCGCGCTGCACCCGCTGCTCGGCTGGATCGCCCAGTGGGGCTGCCTGGCCGCCGCGGGCGGCGGGCTGTGCGCCCGGCCCATGCGCAACTACTCGGAGCCGGAGTGGGCGGCGGTGCTCGGCCTGGAACCCGACGAAACCCCCGCCTACCAGCTGTGGGTGCGCGCCGAGCGCGGCGCCTACCTGGACCTGCCCGTGGACGGCGTCCAGCCCTGACCCCGTCCTCCCCTCCCCGCCCGAGCGAGCCCGAAGGATCCCCCCGTGAGCCGCACCTGGTCCGCCGTGTACGTCCACCTCCACCGCAGCCGCGAGGACATCGACGCGTTCCTGCTCGACCGCCTGGCCCCGGCGGCCGAGGCCGTGGTCGCACAGGGGGGTGCCCGGGCCTGGTTCTTCCTCCGGTACTGGGCGGGCGGCCCCCACCTGCGGGTGCGGTTCCTGGAGGCCGACGCCGACGCGGTGCGGGGGTTCGCCGACCGGATGCGCGCGGCGGCCCGGGACACCTCCGGCGCCGCCCTGGACCTGGCCCCGGACACCTACTACCGGGGGCTGCCGCAGGCGGACCCCGCGCACTGGCACGCCGACGGCGAGGTCGCCGACGCGGTGTACAAACCGGAGACCGAGCGGTACGGCGGGCCGGGCGCGCTGGAGGTGTGCGAGGACTTCTTCTGTGCGAGCACCGCCATCGCCCTGGCGGTGCTGCGGTCCGCGCCCCGGCCCGGGCAGCGCCAGGCCGTGGCCGCCGACCTCGTGTCCCTGGCGTTCGGGGTCCTGGGGCTGGGCGACGTGGAGGCGGTGCGCCAGGCCCGGGGCTACCACGCCTCCTGGGACTTCTCGGCGGAGGTGGCCCGGGGCGGCGACGGCCCCCGGGTGGAGGCCGAGCGGCTCTTCCACGCGTCGCCCGCGCGGTGGCTCCAGCGGCGGTCCCTGCTGGAGAGGCTGGTGGCCCGGGAGGGGGAGAGCACCCACCACCTGTGGACGCGGGCGCTCGGCGGGGCGGTGGACCGGCTGCGGGAGCTGCACGGCGAGCGGCCTCTCGCCAACGACCTCACCCGGATCGTGTGGTCGCTGCTGCACATGCACCACAACCGGCTGGGGCTGGACATCGACGACGAGCGGCGGATCGCCTGGCTGGTGTCCCTGGCCTACCCCCGCCGGGAGGCACCGGAGGACTACTTCGCGGACGGTGCGGCGGTGCCGGACCGCGTGTACGCGGAGGCCTCCAAGTACCGGACCGAGGGCATCGCCGCCGCCCAGCTCCCCCGCCCGGTCCCGGTGGAGGCCGACCCCTCCGAGGCGCTCGGGGCGCCGGTGGCGGAGCTGCCGCCGCCGCTGCCGCTCACCGCGCCGCTGGGCGAGGTGCTGGCCCGGCGGTCCAGCGCGCACGGGGCCTACGGGCCGGGTCCCTCGCTGGCGGAGCTGTCGTCGCTGCTGGGGCACGCGGCGGGGATCAGCGCGGAGCGCGCCGGGGAAGAGGGCCGGCACCGGCCGCCGCGCAACCACCCCAGCCCGGGAGGGGCGTACGCGACCGAGGTGTGGGCGGTGGTGCGGGACGTGGCGGGCCTGGAGCCGGGCACCTACCGGTACCGGCCGCGGGGGCACGCCCTGGTGCGGGCGGACGGGCCGGTACCGGTGGAGCGGCTGACGGCGCTGTCACCGTTCCTGCGCCCGTCGGCGGACGGGATGCCCGGCGCGGTGACGGCGAGCGCGGGGGTGATCGTGTTCCTCGTGGGGAACGCGGGCAGGCTGCGGGCCGGGTACGGGCAGCGGGCCCTGCGGCTGCTGCTCCAGGAGGCGGGGCACATCGCGCAGAACGTGACCCTGTGCGCGACCGCCCTGGGACTGCGCAGCCTGGTGGTCTCGGGGTTCGCGGACGACGCGGCGCACGCGCTGCTGCACCTGGACGGGATCGACCGGATCGTGCTCACGCTGGTGCCGGTGGGGGGCGGGGGCGCCGCCTGACGGCGCGCCGGGCGGGGCGGGGTGCCCGCCCCGCCCACCAGGGGCTTCGCCACGCCGCCCTGTCTCGCGCGACACAGGTTCCTGCCCCCTACTGGCGCCGAGTCCTACTCGGTAGTAACATTGACTTATTACTAGTCGGTAGATCCGCGTGTACAGACACCGCGGCCAGGGACACAGCGGAGCTGTCCATGACGCATTACAAGAGCAACCTGCGCGACATCCAGTTCAACCTCTTCGAGCTGTTCGACCGCCAGGACATCCTCGGCAAGGGCCCGTTCGAGGAGCTGGACGAGGAGACCGCGCGGACGATCCTGGAGGAGGTCGACCGCCTCGCGACCGGCGTCATCGCCGAGTCGTTCGAGGACGCGGACCGCAACCCCCCGGTCTTCGACCCCAAGACCAACACCGTCCGGATGCCCGAGAGCCTGAAGAAGTCCTACCAGGCCTACATGGACGCCGGCTGGTACAACCTCGACCTCCCGCAGGAGCTCGACGGCCTCGGCGCCCCCCGCTCCCTCGTATGGGCGGCGGCCGAGCTGGTCCTGGGCGCCAACCCCTCCGTCCACATGTACTCCGCCGGACCGGGCTTCGCGAGCATCCTCCACGCCGAGGGCAACGAGAAGCAGAAGGAGTTCGCCAGGCTCGCCATCGAGCGCGGCTGGGGCGCCACCATGGTGCTGACCGAGCCCGACGCGGGCTCCGACGTCGGCGCCGGGCGCACCAAAGCCGTCGACCAGGGCGACGGCACCTGGCACATCGAGGGCGTGAAGCGCTTCATCACCTCGGCCGAGCACGACATGAGCGAGAACATCTTCCACCTGGTGCTGGCGCGCCCCGAGGGCGCCGGACCGGGCACCAAGGGCCTCTCGCTCTACCTGGTCCCCAAGTTCCTGGTGAACGAGGACGGCTCCCTCGGCGAGCGCAACGGCGCCTACGTGACCAACGTCGAGCACAAGATGGGCCTCAAGGCCTCCACCACCTGCGAGCTGACCTTCGGCGACAAGCACCCCGCCGTCGGCTACCTCGTCGGCGACAAGCACGACGGCATCCGCCAGATGTTCCTCGTCATCGAGTACGCCCGCATGATGGTCGGCACGAAGGCGATCGCCACCCTGTCCACCGGCTACCTCAACGCCCTGGAGTACGCCAAGGAGCGCGTGCAGGGCAACGACCTGGCCGGCGCCAAGGACTCCCCGAAGGTCACCATCACCCACCACCCGGACGTGCGTCGCAGCCTCATGACGCAGAAGTCCTACGCGGAGGCCCTGCGCGCCCTGGTCACCCTGACCGCCACGCAGCAGGACGCGATCCAGATCGCCAAGGCCGCCGGCGAGGACCACTCCGCGCTGGAGGCCGTGAACGACCTCCTGCTCCCGATCGTCAAGGGCGTCGGCTCCGAGCGCTCCTACGCGCTGCTGGCCGAGTCGCTCCAGACCCTGGGCGGCTCCGGCTTCCTCCAGGAGTACCCGATCGAGCAGTACATCCGGGACGCCAAGATCGACACCCTCTACGAGGGCACCACCGCCATCCAGGCCCAGGACTTCTTCTTCCGCAAGATCCTGAAGAACGGCGGCCAGGCGCTGGGCACCCTCGTGGGCGAGATCAAGGCCTTCGCCGACAGCGAGGCCGGCAACGGGCAGCTCAAGGAGGAGCGCCGGCTGCTCCTGGAGGCGACCGCGGACGTCGAGAAGATCGTCGAGGTCATGGTCGGCCACGCGATGGCCTCCGCCGAGGACAAGGCCGAGCTGTACAAGGTGGGCCTCAACTCGGTCCGCCTGCTCATGGCCTTCGGCGACGTGGTCCTGGGGTGGCTGCTGCTGCGCCAGGCCGAGGTGGCGCTCCGCAGGATCGACGGCGCCCAGGGCGACGACAAGGACTTCTACACCGGCAAGATCGCCGCCGCGCGCTTCTTCGCCGACCAGTTCCTGCCGCGCGTCGGCGCCGAGCGCCGCATCGCGGAGAACGTCACCAACGACCTCATGGAGGTCCCCGAGTCCGCCTTCTAGGCCCGGGAGCGAACCGCGAGGGGGCGGGGCCGTGTGCGGCCCCGCCCCCTCCGCCGTGTCCGGCCCGGGGCCGGGCGGTGCCGGCCGGCGGCACGGACCCGGCCCCGGAACCGTCCTAGGACTCGGACCAGACGCCCAGCTCGTTGCCCGCCGGGTCGGTGAAGTGGAACCTGCGGCCGCCGGGGAAGGCGTAGGGGCCCTGGGTCACACGGCCGCCCGCGCTCTCGACCGCCACCGCCGCGGCGTCGAGGTCGTCGGAGAACAGCAGGACCAGCGCGCCGCCGCCCCGGTGCTCCGGCCCCTGCGGGTTGAGCCCGCCGACCTCGTGGTCGCCGGTGCCCCGGATGCCCGCGTAGCCGGGCCCGTAGTCGTTGAACTCCCAGCCGAACACGTCGCCGTAGAAGCGCTTGGACGCCTCCAGGTCGGGGGCGGAGATCTCGATGTAGTCGATGCGGTTGTGCCGTGGTGACGTCATCCCCCCATCCTGCGTCCGACGACCGACGTTCGCATCCCCCGCGCCGGACCGCCGCGCCGTCGGCCCGGAACACCGGGCGCGCCCCGGTCCCGGGGAGAGCGAGCGTCCCATCCGTGGGTGACGGTCCGGGGCCCCGGCCGTGGTCAGGGGCTCCAGACGTAGGGGGTCGTGGTGGTGACGGCGGTGAAGCCCAGGCGGCGCAGGAGGGGGGCGCTGTCGGGGGAGGCGTCCACCTGGAGGTGGCGGACGCCCAGGCCGACCGCCAGGCGGGCGCGCTCGGCGACCATCGCCCGGTACACGCCCCGGCCGCGCCACGCGGGGAGCGTGGAGCCGCCCCACAGGCCCGCGTAGCCCTGGGAGCGGCGGGCGACCAGCCAGGCGGCGGACACGACCTCTCCCGCGGCCTCGGCGACCAGTACGGCCGTCCCCTCGGGGTCGGCGGAGATACGCGCGGCCAGGTCGTCCGCCAGCCACCCCCAGTCCTGTCCCCACACCGCGGACTGGAAGGCGGCGATACGGGCCAGGTCGGCGCGGCCGGACACCCGGCGCAGCACCACCCCCTCCGGAGGGGCGGGCACGGCGGCGACCTCCGCCGCCGGGGCGAGCAGGACCGCCTCCTCGTCCTCGGCCTCGAACCCGGCGGCGCGCAGCCGCGCCGGCAGGTCGGCGGGCAGGTCGTGGCCGCAGGTCTTCCACTCCACCGCCTGCCCGAGCGCGGCGAAGCGGTCCCGCTGGCGGGCGATGAGCCGGTCCAGGACGGCGCCGCGGGCCCCGGTGTCGGCGAGCGCGGCCACGAACCCCCGGTGGCCGCCGACCAGCCGTACCAGCGGCCCGTCGCGCTCGGCGGTGACGCCCTCGGGCAGGGGGTCGGGCAGGCCGCGCACGTGCGCGTCGTAGAAGGCGAGCATCCGCCCATCATCCCCGGTCGCGGGCACCGCGCGGCACCCGGTCAGCGTCGGCGCAGGACGAGGAGGGCGAGCACCGCGCCCGACAGCAGCGTCATGGCGCAGATCGGCAGGAAGGCCAGCCGGAAGGCGTCCGGCCCCTCCGGCACGGCCTGGAGGATCGCCCCGGCCGCGACCGTGCACACCACGGCCGTCGTGAACCCGCTCATGTTGACGAGCCCGGAGGAGACCCCGGTGCGCGACGCGGGGATGTCGTCGCGCGCGTAGTCGAAGGAGAGGGTGGGGGCCATCGTCTGGCCGGCCGCGCACACGCCGAGGACGACCAGCCCCACCGCGGTCGGCACGCCGCCGGGCCAGGCGACCAGGAGCACCAGCCCCAGGCCGATGACGGTGGCCAGGGAGAGGGCGAACACCCCGCGCAGCCCCGGGTTGCGGCCGATGAGCGCGCCCACGACGGGGGCGACCCACAGCGCGCCGGCGGCCAGCACGGTGAGGGTGAGGGCGGCGGTGTCCCCGGCCAGCCCGAGGCCGGTGACGAGGAAGGGGTAGCCCCACAGCACCATCATCATCGTGAAGGGCGCCATGACGGCCGAGTGGTGCGCCATGCCGATGCGCGTCCCACGGGACGCCAGCGCCTCCTTGAGCGCCGCCCAGAGGGAGAGGGGGTCGACGGCCGTGGAGTGCCCGGCGGCCCCCGCCGGGCGGTCGCGCACGACCAGCAGGACGAGCACGGAGACCAGCAGGGAGAGGCCCGTGGTGGCGAGGAACGCCGCGACCCAGCCCACCCCGTCCAGCGCCCAGGCCAGCGGCGCGGCGCTGGCCACCTGGCCGACGCCGCCGACCACGCCCGTCAGCCCGCTGATGAGGGCGTAGCGGGAGCGCGGGAACCACAGCGCGGCCAGGCGGATGACGTTGAGGAAGACGAGGGCGTCGCCCAGGCCGATCAGGAAGCGCCCGGCGACGGCGGCCCCGATGCCGGGGGCGAGCGCGAACAGCGCGGAGCCGCCCGCCATGGCGACCATGCCGATGACGAGGGTGTAGCGGGGGCCGAGGCGGTCGGCGAGCAGGCCCGCGGGGACCTGGAGGAGCACGTAGATCAGCAGCTGGAGCATCGGCAGCAGCGAGAGCAGCGCCGGACCGACGTCGAAGCGCGCCTGGGCCTCCAGTGCGGCGACGCCCATGCCGTTGCGCTGGACCATCGCCATGAAGTAGCCGATGACGGCGACGCCCCAGACCACCCAGGCCCGGGCGCCGCCCACGGGGTCCAGGGGGTCGGCGCCCCCTGTTGTCCTGTCACCGGATGTCTGAGTCTGGGTCACGGGCACTTCTCTCGTAGAGGTCCGACCTCTCCAGTTTCCTCCAGCTCCGAGCACGGCCCTTACACCGGGGGTGCGGACGGGCGCAAAGCACCACGCCGCCGGGCGCGCGGCCGCGAACCGCGCGGGGGGCAAGGAAGGGCGGTGGCGGGGTCAAGGACTCACAAGCTGCGCAAAGTCACGCAGCGCGACACTTAGTGAGCCGGGAGTTGCGAAACCGGGTGAGCCTTCCGACAGGGAGAGGGGGATTACTCGCCGGTACGCGTCGATTCGAAAACCGGAACCGTATTCGAAAAACATGCCCTGAACTGGACATATAGTACAACACGCGGTCGAGACCCTTTTGTTAAATGTGACATTGGCCACTCTCAGAAGTCTCGACTACCCCGGGTCAGGTGCTGCTAGCATCCGGAGCGCGAAGAATAACTACGAGGTAACGACAACCTCCGGACCTCACCAACTTTGGGGAGGGAAGCCGTCAACACCCCCGGGAGACGACGGAAGCCCTCGAACCGCGGCAATGTGGCCGCAACCGCCACACCGGCCATGACCGCGGCAACCGAGACACACTGGAGACGACCTTGAGTCACTGGCGACTGAACAACCCCCGGGTCTCCCGGGTGAAGTCGGCACTTGCCAGACGGGTCAAGCACAAGCCCCGGCACGCGTTCTGCGCCCAGCGCGCGATCACCGCCCTGCTGGGCGAGCTCACCGCCTCCACCTCCCGCCAGTTCTACTGGTCGGGGTCCTCGGACATGGCCGTCATGTCGGTGAAGCACGACGTCAACGTGTGGTGCCGCGACGGCCGCTTCTTCTGGAACGACCTCTTCCAGGGCGGCACCATGTCGCACCCGGCCAGCGATCCGGTCGGCGCGGCGGAGAAGCTCAACCCCGTCGCCCTCCCGCCGGAGCCGTCCTACCGCTCCCAGCCGGTCGCCGCCTGACCCGCACCGCGCCCCGGCGCCCGCGGGCGCGGTGACACGGCCCCCCGGGGCCCACAGAACCTCCACGGCCGATCCACCGACAGGTGGGTCGGCCGTTCGGCGTCCCGGCCCACCGCCCCCGCGCACCGCCGCGCGCCGCCACGCCCGGCCGCCCCCGGAGGCCCGCCCCGGGCCATGACCGGGACAGTCCCCCCAAGAGGGGACTTTCTTCTCTTACGTCACATCCAACCCAGAAGATCATCGGCGATCACCGGCATACCCGATCCAGGCGAGATAAACGGGTCCGAGAAAGACCTTGGTCCCGAATCGTTCCCTAACGACGCCGTCGACGGACTAAGGTGTCCCCTACCCCTCTCGTCCCGACCGCGTCCTCATCCGCCCCTGGACCCCCCAGAGGACCCATGCGCCCCCTCACCCCCGATGAGCCCGACAGTCTCGGTGGTTTCCGCCTGATCGCCCACCTCGGCTCCGGCGATCTGGGCGCCGTGTACCTGGGTGTCGACTCCGCCGGCCGCCCCGCCGCGGTGCGCGCCGTGCGCGGGGAGTTCGCCGCCGATCCCGGCTTTCGCACCGGGTTCGCCCGCGACGCCGCCCGGGCCTCCAGGGCGCGCGGCCGCTTCACCCCTCCCCTGCTGGGCCACGACCTGTCCGCCGAGCGCCCCTGGGTGGCCACCGGGTTCGTCGCCGGCCCCTGCCTGCGCGACCTGGTCCGCGGCGCCGGACCGCTGCCCGGGTCCTCCCTGCTCCTGCTGGCCCGCGGGCTGGCCGAGGCCCTGGAGCGACTGCACGACCGGGGCTGCGTCCACCGCGACCTGTCCCCGGCCACGGTGCTCGTGGACGCCGCGGGACCGCGGCTCATCGGCCTGGGCATCGGCCGCGCGCTGGCGGACTCGGCGGCGCGGCGGGCGGCCCGGCCCCCGGCCTACACCGCACCCGAGTATCTGGCGGGGCGCACCGTCCTCCCCGCCGGGGACCTGTTCTCGCTCGGCGCGGTGCTGCTGTTCGCGGCCACGGGGCGGGACCCCTTCGGCGCGGCGGCGCCCTCCGCGGCGGACACCCCGGCGGCGGTGGTCCGCCGCGTGCTGCGCGACCCCGCGGACCTGGCCGGCCTCCCCGAGGACCTGCGGGGCCTGGTCGGCGCCTGCCTGGACAAGCTCCCGGAGAACCGGCCCACGGCGGCGCGGCTGCTGGACGAGCTGGGCGGGCCGCTGCCCGAGGTGCCCCCGGCGCCGGAGTGGCTGCCGCCCCGTGCGCGCGCGTCCGTGGCCCGCAACGAGGAGTCCTACCGCTCCGTGGCGGCCCCCGCCCTGGGCCCGCTGCCGCAGCACGGCCCGGACCCCTCCCCCGCGAACCCCGCCGCCGGGCCGCGCCCGCGCGGGCGCACCCTGCTGCGGCTGTGCGCCCTGGTGTCGGTCCTGCTGCTGATCGCGGCGGTCGGCGTGTACGCGCTGTCCGGCCCGCGGGAGGCGTCCGGCCCCGCCGCCCCGTCCTGTCCGCCGCGCGGCGGCGTCGTCGAGGCGCTGCCGCCGCCGGCCGACCCGCAGACGGTCTTCTCGGACACCCTGGTGGAGCTGTCGTTCTCGCCGGACGGGGCGACCCTGGCCGTGGCGACCGGCGACGGGGTCACCCTGTGGGACTGGCGGTCCTCGCTCGCCGTGGCCCACCTGCCCAACGAGCACCCGCTCCTGCCGCCCGCGCCGACGGCGTTCGGCCCCGACGGCTGCCTGGTCGCCCAGCCCTCCCGGCAGGGGGCCGTGGTCACCGACCTGGCCACCGGGAGGAGCCGGACGGTGGCCGCGGACGCCGTGGTGCAGGGCGCCGCGTTCGATCCCGGCGGCGGGGAGCTGGCGCTGGCCACGGACAGCGATCCCGAGGGCAGGTACCTGCACCTGTACGACACCTCCACCTGGGAGCCGGCCGGCACGCTGCCCGGGTCGGGCGGCCTGGGCGACGTGCGCTACACCGGCGACGGGGAGACGGTCGCGGCCGGGGAGACCGGCGGCGGGGTCGTCACCTGGCGCGCCGACGGCCTGCACCGGATCGGGGTGGTCCGGGACCGCAGCGGCGCGGGCGCGGGCGCCTACGACGTGGTCCCCGGCGCCGGGGGCGTGCTGATCCCCCGGGGCGACCGGGTGCTGCTGGTGGACCCGTCCACGGACCGGGAGGTGCGGGAGTTCGTGCCCCCCGAGGGCAACGCCGTCCCCGTCGACGTGGTGTACAGCGCCTCCGGCGACCTGGTCCTGGCCGCGCTGCTGGCTCCGGGCACCACCGAGGCCGGGCTGGCGGTGTGGGACTTCGGCAGCGGCGCCCCCGAGGAGACCCGGTGGACCCCTCCCGCGCTGTACCCCATCGCGATCTCCCCCGACGGGTCGAGGCTGGCGGGCGTGCGCCAGGAGACGGGCGAGATCGCCGTGTACGACATGGAACTGACCCTCATGGGCCTGCTGACCGGGTGATCACCCCGGGTCCGGGTCCGGCCACGTAGCACACGGTTCATCACGGGGCCGCTACATTGGCGGTGGACCCTCCCCGTCCTCGTACCCCGCACCCGTGAGGAACGTGTCCGCCGTGCGACCTCTGTCCCCCGCCGACCCCCAGCGCGTCGGACCGCACCGGCTCCTCGCCCGCCTGGGCGAGGGCGGCATGGGCCGGGTCTACCTCGCCCGGACGCCGGGCGGGCACCTGGCGGCGCTCAAGGCGGTGCGCGAGGACCTGGCCCACGACCGGCTGTTCCGGGCCCGGTTCGACCGCGAGGTCCGCGTGGCAGGCCGGGTGCGCGGTCCCTTCACCCCGGCGGTGGTGGACGCCGACACCGGGGCGGACGTCCCGTGGATGGCCACCGAGTACGTGCCGGGGCCCACCCTCAAGCAGGCGGTGCTGGCCGGCTCGCCGTTCCCCCCGGACTCGCTGCTGGTCCTCACCCTGGGCCTGACACGGGCGCTGGAGACCATCCACGGGGCCGGGCTGATACACCGCGACCTCAAGCCGAGCAACGTGCTGCTGTCCCCGCGCGGCCCGCAGGTGATCGACTTCGGCATCGCCCGCGCGGTGGAGGGCACCGTGCTGACCCGCACCGGGCAGACCCTGGGCACCCCCGCCTACACCTCGCCCGAGCAGGTGGTGGGCGAGGGGGTGTCCCCCCGCAGCGACGTGTTCTCCCTGGGCGGGACGGTGCTGTTCGCGGCGTCCGGCGAACCGCCCTTCGGCCCCGGCCCGGCCTTCGACGTGCTGCGGCGGGTGATGTCCGAGGCGCCCTACCTGACGGCGGCCCCCGACGGTCCGCTGCGCGACATCCTCGCGCGCTGCATGGCCAAGGACCCCTCCGCCCGCCCGGAGACCGCCGACATCCTCGCCGCCCTGTCGGCGCTGCCGCTGCCCTCGGCCGAGCACGGCTGGCTGCCCTCCCCGGTGACCGAGCAGATCGACCTCCACCGGGGCCGCACCCGGTCGGTGGAGGAGGCCGAGCGCACCACCGAGGCGATGGAGCGCCCCCCGGCGCCCCTCCCCGGGCCCGGGGACGCCCCCGCGCCCGGGGACGGCGGACCGGCACCGGGCGGCGGCCGGCGCCGGAGGCGCCGCGTCACCGCGGTGTCCGCGGCGGCGGCCGCGGTCCTGCTGGGCGGCACGGCCCTGGCGCTCGCCCTGCCCGACCGCGGGGCCACGGGCCCGGGGGCGGGGCCGCCGGAGTCCGCCTCCGCCGGCCCGTCGGGGGACCCGTCCGGCGCGCCGCCCGCGGACGGGGGGTCGCCCCTGTCCGGCTGGATCTACGACGTGGTGTTCTCCGAGGACGGCGAGACCCTCTACGTCTTCGGGATGTCGGGGGTGTCGGCCTGGGACTGGCGCGGCGGGGAGCTGGTGCGGTCCCTGGCCTCCCCCGCCCCCCAGGCGGCGGACCTGCGCCCCGACGGGCTGACCGCCGTCGGCTACGGGCTGGAGAGCGGGTACGTCGCGCTGTGGGACGCCGTGACCGGCGAGGAGGTCACCCGGCTCGGCTACGACAACGGGGACCTCGGCTTCTACGACATGCCCGCCTTCACCTCCGACGGGTCCCGGCTGGCCGTGCTCGCCGCCGAGGGCGGCACCCCGGAGGGCGACCGGCTCCTCCAGATCTGGGACACGGGGACGGGTGAGCCGGCCGGCGTGGAGATCCCGGTGGACGGCGGCCTGGCCGACCTGGAGTTCGCGGTCGGCGACGCCTACCTGGTCGGCGTCGTGTCGGACTGGGGCGAGGACCCCGCCGACGTGACCGTCTGGGACGCGCGGACCGGCGCGACCGTGTACACGCTGGAGGGCGAGGCCGGGGTGATGGGCTACACCGCGCTCTCCCCCGACGGCCGGACCATGGCCGTCCACAACCGGGACCGGCTGGTGCGGGTCGTCGACGTCGCCACCGGCGAGGTGCTGCGCACCATGGACGCCCCCGACGCCGCGCACGAGCGGATCACCGGACTCGGCTACTCCCCCGGCGGTGACCTGCTCTACGGCGCCGCCTACGGGTGGTCCGAGGACCGGGGCAGCGTCTGGGACCCGGCCACCGGCGCCCTGGTGCGCGACGCCGACGTGCCCGTGTACGGGCCGCTGGCGGCCCACCCGGACGGCGAGCACCTGGCGGTCGTCGCCGACGGCGGGGGCCGGATCCTCATCCTCGACGGCGACTACGCCGTCGTCGGCGAGCTGGTCTAGGAGGCGACCGCCGTGCGACCGCTCACCTCCGCCGATCCGCGCACCGTCGGCCCGTACCGGATCCGGGCGCTGCTCGGCGCGGGCGGCATGGGCCGGGTGTACCTGGGCACCGGCCCGGACGGCGCCGTGGCCGCCGTCAAGGTGGTGCGCGCCGAGTACGCCTACGATCCCGACTTCCGCGGCCGGTTCGCCCGCGAACTCGACCTGGCCCGCCGGGTGCACGGCCCGCACACCCCCAGGGTCCTGGACGCCGACCCCTCCGGCCAGACCCCGTGGATGGCCACCGAGTACGTGGTGGGGCCCTCCCTGCACGACCTGGTGCAGGTCGCCGGCCCGCTGGACGAGGAGGCCGTCCGGTTCCTGGGCCGGGGCATCGCCGAGGCGCTGGGCCGGGTGCACGCGGGCGGGCGGGTGCACCGCGACCTCAAGCCCGGCAACGTGATGGTCGACGCCTCCGGCCCGCAGGTGATCGACTTCGGCATCGCGGGCGCCCTGGGGGACGCCCACGGCGAGGACGGCCGGGTCATCGGCACCCCCGGCTACATGGCCCCCGAGAACGTGCGCAGCGAGCCGGGCGGGGCCGTGTCCGACGTGTTCGCGCTGGGCGGGGTGCTGGTCTACGCGCTCACCGGCAGCGGCCCCTTCGGCGAGGGCCACCCGTCGGCGGTCCTGTACCGCATCACCCACCACGACCCGGTCCTGACCGGGGTGCCCGACTCCCTGCGCCCGCTGGTGACGGCCTGCCTGGAGAAGGACCCGGCACGGCGGCCCGCCACCGGCGAGGTGCTGGAGGCGCTGGGCGGCCCGACCGGGGCCGGGGCGGCCGACCCGGCCTGGCCGCCGCCCGCCGCCGCCGCGCTGCTGGCGGCGACGGAGCGGGAGTACCGGGAGGCCGTGGAGGCGTCGGCGTACGCCCACCCCCTGGACCGGGCGGCGCGGGAGCGGGCCGGGAGGCGGCGCGGTCGGCTGCTGGCCGCGGGTGCCGCCGCCACCGCGCTGGCGCTGGCGGGCGGGATCGGGACCTGGGCCGCGGTGTCCTCGGCCGGGGGCGGGGAGTCTCAGGAGGCGCCCGGCTCCCGCACGCGGTGCGACCTGTCCGAGCACATCGCCCCCGAGTACGCCGCCGCCGCCCGGGAGCGGCCCCTGGCCCCCACCTCCCAGGTGCTCACCCCGGTGTTCTCCCCGGAAGGGGACGTCCTGGTGGCGGGCGGAGACGGCGGCATCGCGCTGTGGGACTGGCGCGAGGGCACCGAGCTGGGGCTCATCGAGATCGGGACGGAGGGGTTCGGCGTGGACCCCGTGGTGGCGGCCGACGGGTGCCGG
This sequence comes from Nocardiopsis flavescens, assembly GCF_900141985.1. Classification (GTDB taxonomy): domain Bacteria; phylum Actinomycetota; class Actinomycetes; order Streptosporangiales; family Streptosporangiaceae; genus Nocardiopsis; species Nocardiopsis flavescens. The sequence goes on from NZ_FQZK01000011.1 coordinate 165,141, forward strand.
ATCGCCTACGCCGACGACGACGGCGTCCACCTGATCACGGTCGAGACCGGGGAGCACCGCGTGCTCCAGGAGGGCAACGAGGTCCAGGCGGTGGCCTTCGGCGCCGACGGGCGGACGCTTCTGTACTCGGACCCGCGGTCGGACTCCTCGGTGATCGAGGTGGACGCCCGGACCGACGAGGTCCTGGGCGTCTACAGGGCGGACGGGACCGCCCACGAGCTCCGGACCACCCCCGACGGCGCCCACGTGGTCGGCCTGGACTTCGAGGGGGTGCTGACCGTCTGGGACGCGGGGACCCGCGAGGAGGTCCTGACCCTGGACGGCGTGCACTCCACGATGGGCGCCAACGTGGCGCTCACCGGACCGGAGATGTTCCACGTCGCGGAGGACGGCCGGATCGTGCGCACCTCGCTGCCCGGCGGGGAGCCGGTCGGGGAGTTCACCGCCGAGGTCCCCGAGGGCGGCACCCTGTCGGAGATCGCCGTGAACACGGCGGCGGACCGCGTGTACGCCAACTACAAGGGGTCGGGCTTCGTCATCACCGAGGAGGACCTGCCGCTGTACGGGACCAAGGTGTGGGAGCTGTCCACCGGGCGGGAGGTCACCGAGGAGGGGGACGAGGGGTTCGTCCAGTGGTTCGCCGTCCACCCCGGGGGCGAGGTGCTCGCCGCCGTCCCGATCGACAACGCGCCCGTCTGGGTCATCGACCCCGTCCGCATGCGGCTGATCGACCGCATCGGCTGACCCGCACCCGTACCGCCCCCGGAACACCCTGAGGGACCATGCAGCCCCTGCACCCGCACGACCCGCCCTCCGTCGGCCCCTACCGGCTCCACGGCCGCCTGGGCGAGGACGCCTACGCCCGCGTCTACCTCGCCTCCGCGGCGGGCGGTCCGCCCGCCGCCGTGCGCGTGGTGCGCTCCGAGCACGCCACCGACGCCCGGTTCCGGTCGGTGTTCGCGGAGCTGGTGGAGGCCGGGTACCGGCTGGAGAGCGACCGGGTGTGCGCGGTGCTCGCCGCCGACCTGCGCGGCGCGGTGCCGTGGGTGGCGGTGGAGCGCCCCTACGGCATGGGGCTCACCGACCTGGTCGCCGGGACGGGGCCGCTGTCCACGGACGCCCTGCACGCGCTGGCGCTGCACCTGGCGCTGGCGCTCGACGACGTGCACGCCGCGGGCCGGGCGCACGGGTCCCTGTGGCCGGACGGCGTCCTGGTCACCACGGAGCGGGCGCTGCTGTGCGACCCCGGCCTGGAGTGGGCGGTCGCCGAGGCGGAGCTGCGGGCCCCGCACCCGTCGTTCGCCGCCCCGGAGGGGGGCAGCGGGCCGGGTGCCGACGTGTTCGCGTGGGCGGCCACGGTGTCGTACGCCGCGAGCGGCCGGGAGGGGCCCGCGGGGCTGCCCCGGGTGCCGCTGCAACTGCGCGGCCTGGTGGACGCCTGCCTGCGCAACAGCCCGGTGCTGCGGCCCAGCGCCGCCGACCTGGTGCGGATGCTCGGCGGCCCGCGCGCGGCCGACCCCTGGCCGCCGGAGGTGCTGGCCGCCGTACGGGCCCGGGCCGGGGAGCAGCGGGAGCTGGTCGGGGGCGCCGGGGACGCACCGGCCGCGGTCGCGGAACCTCGGGGCCGCCGTCGGCGGGCCGCGGCGCTCACGGCGGGCGCCGTGGCGCTGGCCGCCCTCGCGTCCGCGGGCGTGTGGGCCTGGCGGGACGGCGGCCGGGGGGAGGAGACCGCCGGGGGCCCGGCGGTGACCGGGGGCGCCCCCTGCTCGGAGGGGGTCGCCTACCCGGCCCCGGAGGACGCGCTGGACGGGGAGGAGGACCGGGCCCTGCACCTGGCGTTCGACCCGAGCGGGGAGCTGCTGGCGGTGGCCACCACCGCGGGGCTGAGCGTCTGGGACTGGCGGGCCCGGGAGGAGGTGGCCCGGCTGCCGGAGGCGGGCGCGCTGCTGGAACCCGCGTTCTCGCCGACGGGCTGCCTTCTGGCGGCCGGGGTGGAGCGGGAGTTCGAGGGCATGGAGGCGCCGGTGACCATGGCGACCACGTTCGACCTGCCCTCGGGGACGACGGTGGAGCACCTGGGCCCCCAGCGGGGGCCGGTCGGGCCCGACCGGCTGTGGGTGGACGACCCGGACCAGGCCCGGCACGTGGGGTTCAGCCCCGACGGTTCGCTGCTGGTGCTCGCCATCGACTCCCACGTCGACACGCCCCACGTGGGCCTGGTGGACACCGCCACCGGTGAGCAGGTGTCCGAACTGGTCGACCGCTCGGCCGGGGCGGTGCTCATGCCCGACCGGGACCGGGCCGTCACGGCGGACGGCTCGACCCTGCGGGTGTGGGACGCTCGCGGCGGCGGGGAGCTGCACACCGTGCGGGACCTGGGCTCGCCGAGGTTCGCGGTGGTGCCCGGCACGGACGAGGTGCTCCACGTCTCCGGGGACCGGGTGGTGTGGTGGGACTACGTCCGGCGCCGGGAGGTGCGGGCGTTCCCCATGGAGGGGTTCGGGAGCGACCCGATGGCCCACCTGGCGGAACTGGAGCCGTCCCGCGACGGGGAGCGGCTGTACGCGGACTGGTACGTGTTCGAGGAACCGGAGGGCGGCGGGGAGGCGGTCGCCCGGCACACCTCGTACGTGTGGGACGTCGGGAGCGGGGAGGACCTGCTGGCCGGCGCGGAGGACCCCCTCAGGTTCCGGGGTGTGGCCGAGCACCCGGGCGGGGAGGTGCTGATGGTCCTCACCCCCGGCGATCGGGTGGTCCCGGTGGACCCGAGGACCCTCGAACCCGGGGAGCCGCTCTTCTGAACCGGCCCCGCCGGGCGCGGCCGGAACGCGCCGCGGACGGCGACCGCCCCTGCGCACGCTGGCGGGCGTTATAGCGTGAAAGTCCGCTTCACCTGTCAGGGGGACGAACATGTCGGAATCCGCCGCGGCGCGCCGCGCCGCACGCCACCCGGCCGTGGCCGCACTGTCCGAGCTGGTCGAGCGCACCGGCGGGTCGGCGCGGGCCGGGACGGTGTTCGGCACGCCGGTCTCCGACGGGGCGACGACGGTCGTACCGGTGGCCCGGGTGGCCGCGCTGACCCTGATGGGGGGCGGTTCGGGCCGTTTCCTGGCCACGGACGGCGACGGCGCGGGCGGGGTGGGCGCGCTGCGGGCGCGCCCGGCCGGGTTCCTGGTGCTGGACGGCTCCGGCGCCCGCTTCGAGTCGATCCGGCAGCCGGCCACGGCGCTGGTGCTGCCGCTGGCGGTGATCGGCGCGGTGGTGGCCACCCGGATCGTGGGGGTGTCCCTGCGCGAGGTGCGGCGGCGGCGCCGCATCGCGGCCCGGGCCGCCGTCGCCGCGAGCGCGATGGGGACCGCGGCGCAGGAGCCGTGCGCGGAGCCCCGCCCGCGGGAGTGACCCGCCGTCCGGGAGCGCGGGCGGCGCGGAGGTGGCTCCGGAGCACCCCGGGACGGCGCGGAGGTGCCCCCGGAACGTGACCGCGGCGACAAAGCTGACCACACCTGCCTCCCGCGCCCCGCCCGGCCACCACCCGGCGCCCGCCCACGGCGACCGCACCCGGTCTCCCGCCCTCCGGCGGACACGGCTGCCACCCGGCGCTCGCCCACCGCGCTCCGGTCTGCACCGCCTCCGGCACGTACCCGCAGCAAGAACGGCGACCACACTTGCCTGCCGCGCCCCACCCGGCGCGGCCACCACCCGGCGCCCGCCCACGGCGCACACCCATGAGGACCGCACCCGCATCTTCCGTCCTCCGGCGGGCACGGCCGCCCTCCGGCCCCCGGCGCGCACCCGCGGCGACCGCGCGGACGCCGGGCCGTGCGGGCGCCCCCGCACTCCGCGGACCCGTCGGCGGCCCCGCGCGGAGGGCCCGGACGTCAGCCGGTCATGCGGGCGACGAGGGCGAACAGCCCCATCCCCCAGGCGAAAACCCCGCACATCGCGATGACGACCAGGACCTCCGTCCAGTTCAGCAGGCGGCGCAGCGACGCGCGCGGCACGTCGGTCAGGCGCACCCAGCTCAGCGAGGCCAGCACGATGCCCGCGAGCAGTGCCGCCACGGGCAGCCAGGCGGCGAGGAACCCGTACTCGCCGACCACCGCGAACCCGGTCGCGCCGAAGCCCACCAGCCCCGCCAGGCGCAGCGGGAGCACGTGCCTGATCCGGTCGAACAGGCGCGAGCGCATCACCAGCAGCGCCGACAGCAGCCCGCACAGCAGCAGGTCGGGCAGCCCTGCGGCCATCGCCCCCAGCAGGACCACGACCGCGCCCCCGGTCACCGCCGCACCCGACACGATGCCCAGCAGCAGCCGGTCGCTGTTGGTGAAGGTGTCCTCGAACCGCTCGGTGGCCACCTGCCCGGAGCGGCCCACCTCGTAGTCCAGGCCCGACAGACCGCCCATCACCATCGCCACCCGCGGCAGTACGCCCACGCACAGCGCCAGGGCGATGCCCATCGACCGCGCCCCGTACACGGGGGACACGAAGATGCCCACCACGACCAGCACGGCGGCCGCCAGCGCCACCACGCCCAGCCCGGCGATGTAGGGCAGGCCGGTCTCGTGCAGCGCCCAGCCCACCGCCGCCACCAGTAGCGCTCCGACCAGGGCGAACGCCAGCGTCACCAGCGGTTCGGAGCGGGTGACCAGCCCCGCGGCGACCGCCGCGGCCACCGCCCCCCACACGCACGCGGCGGCGAACAGCACGTTCGCGACCGCGGGCAGCGGCCGCCGGGCGGCGGCCAGCATCGCGGCGACCGCGAACAGCGTGCCCAGCACCGCCACCGCCAGGTGCCAGGACGACGGGTGCAGGCGCAGCGCGACCCCCAGCACCGCCAGCGGCCCGATCACTGCGGCCAGCAGGCCGAAGGCGAAGGTCGTGGTGGGGTTCCAGATCCTCGCGGTCCCGTCGACGCGATCCTCGACCGCGCCGCGCACGTCGTCCACGTGCGCCGGGCGCCCGGGGGCGGTGCGCCGCTCCAGCAGCAGGACGTCGCCGTCGTGCACCCCGGCGCCCTCCAGCGGCTCGTCCGGGTGGACGGGCGAGCCGTCGACCGTGGTGAGCGTCCAGGCCGCGGGCTCCAGCGCCTCGGTGTCGGGGGCGCAGACCTCAACGATGCGCGGCATCAGCGCGGCCACGGGCACCGTCCCCGGCAGGGCGAGGTCCGCCCAGCGCTCCGGGCCGGTGACGGTCACGCGGCAGTATCCACTCACACCTATCGTTCCTTCGTCGTCTCGGCCTGCCGCCATCGCGGCGTCGTGGCCGGTCGGGGGTGGGACTGAAGCGAAATTAGGCGATTCGCGGCGTTCGCGAGATCATGCCTAGGACGTGCCCGCGGACGCCCTCGTGCGGTTCGGCGCCCGTGCCGACGGCGCGGGCGGCCCGGCGGCCGCGAGGCGGCGTGTTCCGCGGAACACGTTCCAGCGTAGTCACCCAGACGCCAGCCATCCGTAGGCGGACGGAAGAGAGGTGCCCGTGACGACGAGGACCGTACCCCGCCCTGCTCGCAGCGTTCCCACCGCCCCCGGGACATCGCCCCTGGTCATCGCGGCCCCGCCGCAGATGCCCGAGAACGCGCCCGCGTCGAGCTCGGGCGCCATGATCATCATGCCGATCATCACCGGCTCGGGGTCGCTGCTCATGTCCATCACCATGGGACACCGGCCGCTGATGGCCGTCGCCGGGGTGATGATCATGCTCGCCAGCGTGGTCGTGGGCATCATCATGTTCGTCGCCCAGCACAACGGCCCCCGCAAGCGCATCCGCGAACAGCGCGAGCGCTACCTCGACTACCTGGACCAGCTGCGCGAGATCGTCCGCGAGGTCGCCTCGACCCAGCGCGCCGACAACGCGTTCCGCCATCCCCCGCCCGACCTGCTCACCGAGCCGGCGCGGTCGCGCGCCCGGCGCTGGGAGCGGCGCGCCACCGACCCGGACTTCCTCGACGCGCGCCTGGGCTCGGGCACCCGGCCGCTGGCCCGGCGGCTCCGGCTGAAGGTCGACACCTCCTCCCCGCTCATCGTCTACGACCCCGTCTGCCAGGGCGCCGCCGACCAGCTCATCGAGCTGTACGCGGACGTGCCCGAGATGCCGCTGGTGCTTCCGCTGCGCGAGTACGGCGTGGTCTCGGTGGTCGGCGACCGGGCCGCGGGACGCTCCCTGGTCCGGTCGCTCGTCGCCCAGCTGGCCGTGTTCCACTCACCGCACGACCTGCGGGTGGGCGTGGTCCGCGACCAGCGGCTGCGCGACCGGTGGGAGTGGCTCAAGTGGCTGCCGCACAACACGTTCGACGACGCCCTGGACGGGCCGATGCCCGCCCGGCTGGTGGCCGGGAACACCGTGCAGGCCGCCGAGCTCCTCGCCGACGAGATCGAGCGCCGCACCGTGGACCTGCAGCGGCGGCGCGGCCGTCCGCCGGGCCCGGGCACGCAGCGGCTCGTGGTGGTCCTCGACGGCGAGCACCAGTCCACCCTGTCCGGACTGGCCGCCGAGCCGCCCGTGGCGTCCCTCGCCGACCTGGGCATCCACGTCATCGCCCTGGTCTCCGACAAGCGCGAGGAGCCCGAGGCCGTCGACCTGCGGCTGCGCGTCGACGCCGACGGGGTCCTGACCCAGGACGGCGACCCGCGCGCCGGGGAGGACGGGGAGCCCGTCCACCCGCCGCTGGACGGCCGGGCGGACCGGGCCGACGTCGCCCGGCTCACCACCCTGGCCCGTATCCTGGCGCCCTACGGCATCGCGGCCTCCGACGGCGACGACGCCATGCACTCCACCGTCGGCCTGCCCGAGATCCTCGGCGTGCCCGACGTCGCCCACCTCGACACCCGCCGCACCTGGGTGCGCCGCAGCACCGGCGACTACCTGCGGGTCCCCATCGGGATCGGCCCGGGCGGCAACACGGTGCTGCTGGACCTCAAGGAGTCGGCGCTGGGCGGCATGGGCCCGCACGGCATGCTGATCGGCGCGACCGGCTCGGGCAAGAGCGAGCTGCTGCGCACCCTGGTCCTCTCCCTGGCCCTGACCCACTCCCCGGAGACCCTGAACTTCGTCCTGGTGGACTTCAAGGGCGGCGCGACCTTCGCCGACACCGACCGGCTGCCGCACAGCTCCGGGCTCATCACCAACCTCGCCGACGACGACTCCCTGGTGGCCCGGTTCCGCGAGGCCACCTTCGGCGAGCTGGTGCGCCGCCAGCAGATCCTCAAGGACGCGGGGAACCTGCCCAACCTGCACGCCTACGAGGCGGCGCGGGAGAACGACCCGGGCCTGGAGCCCCTGCCGCACCTGCTCATCATCATCGACGAGTTCTCCGAGCTGCTCACCGCCCACCCCGACTTCGCCGAGCTGTTCGTGGCGATCGGGCGCATCGGCCGGTCCATCGGCGTGCACCTGCTGCTGGCCACCCAGCGCCTGGAGTCCGGCAAGATCAAGGGCCTGGAGTCGCACCTGTCCTACCGGATCGGCCTGCGGACCTTCTCCGAGGCGGAGAGCCGCGAGGCGATCGGCGTGGGCGACGCCTACCACCTGCCGCCCGAGCCCGGCTCCGGGTACCTGAAGGTGGACACCTCCGTGTTCGAGCGGTTCAAGGCCGCCATGGTGTCGGGGCCCTACGAGCCGCCGACGCGGGAGGAGAAGCAGGAGCACGAGCCGGTGCTCCCGCTGCTGTCCTACAACGGCCTGGACAAGGTCACCGGCGCCGGGTCCCTCGTGGACTCGCTGATCGGCTCGCTCAAGGGCCGCCAGGAGGCTCCCCGCGAGGAGAAGCGGACCATCCTCCAGGTCATCGTGGACCGGCTGGTCGCCTCCGGGGCGGCACCGGTGCGCCCGGTGTGGCTGCCCCCGCTGCCCGAGCTGCTCACCCTCGACACCGTGCTCGCGGAGCTGGGCGAGGGCGGCACGGAGGGGGAGGGCGCGCCCAAGGGCCCAGGGGTCGAACCGCCGGCCGAGGAGATGCGGGCCGTGTTCGGGCTCACCGACATCCCGCGCGAGCAGCGCACCGTGCCCGCCGAGCTGGACTTCACCGGCGGCGAGGGCAACGTGGTGGTCCTGGGCGGGCCCCAGTCCGGCAAGTCGACGCTGCTGCGCACCCTGGTGGCCTCCCTCGCCTGGCGGTACCCGCCCGGCCGGGTCGTCGTGTACGCCGTCGACTTCGGCGGCGGCGGGCTCCAGTCCCTGGACGGGCTGGCGCACGTGGCCGGGGTGGCCGGGCGGTCCGACCCCGAGAAGGTGCAGCGGGTCCTGGTGGACGTGCGCGCCCAGCTCGACCGGCGCCAGCGGGCGTTCCGCAAGTACAAGCTGGACTCCCCGGCGGCGCTGCGCCGGGCGCGCGCCGAGGGCAAGGTGCCCGAGAGCGTCGCGGGCGACGTGTTCCTGCTGATCGACGGCTGGTCGTCGGTGCGGGACACCTTCGACGAGGCCGACGAGTTCCTCATGGACATCGCCACCCGCGGTCCCTCCCTGGGCGTGCACACGGTCCTCACCGGCGCGGCCTCCTCCCAGGTGCGGTCCCGGCTCCAGGCCCTGTTCGGCGGACGGTTCGAGCTGCGGCTCAGCGACCCCATGGACTCCGGGATCGGCCGCAAGGTCGCCGACGAGGTCCCCAAGGACACCCCGGGCCGCGGTCTGACCGCGAGCGAGCACCACACGCACGTGGCGCTGCCCCGGGTGGACGGCTCGGCGACCGACGCCGACCTGACCGAGGGGCTGGACGACCTGGTCGCCCGCATCGGCGAGCGCTGGCCCCAGGGAGCGGTGCAGGGCGTCAAGACCCTGCCCGCGCGCGTGGAGCTGGACGAGCTGCTCAAGGGCCGCCGCGCTCCCCGCGGCCGCCGCCTGGAACTGGTCCTGGGCCTGGCCGAGAGCACCCTGGCCCCGGCCACCACCGACCTCGCCCGCGACCCCCACCTGGTGGTGTTCGGCGACCCGCAGAGCGGCAAGAGCGCCCTGCTGCGCGGGCTGGTCAAGCAGATCATGCGGCGGCCCTCGTCCGAGATCGGCATCGTCATGGTGGACTTCCGGCGGAGCCACCTGGAGCTGGTCCCGGAGGAGTACCTGCTGGCGTACTGCACCAGTGCCGACCAGACCGGCGCGGTCGCCCGCAACCTGGCCGGGTCGCTCAAGGAGCGCCAGCCCGGCCCGGACGTCACCCCCAAGCAGCTGCGCGAGCGCAGCTGGTGGAAGGGCCTGGACCTGTACGTCGTCGTGGACGACATGGACATGACGGGCTCGCGCGCCAACCCGCTGGCGCCGCTCGCCCCGTTCATCCCGCAGGGCGCCGACCTGGGCCTGCACGTGATCGCGGCCCGCCGCACCGGCGGCGCCGCCCGCGCCATGTTCGAACCGGTGCTCCAGTCGCTCAACGACATGGCCACCCCGGGCGTGCTGTTCTCCGGCGACCGCATGGAGGGCCGCCTCTCCAACGGCACCGCCTCCCGCCAGCTCCCCCAGGGCCGCGCCCTGCTGGCCCGGCGCGGCCAGCGCCCGGACGTCCTCCAGGTCGGCTGGAGCGAGCCCCCCGCCTGACCGCCGCCGGGAGCGGGCGGGGCCTCCCCGCTCCCGGTCCCTCCCGCGCGCTCCCGGGGCCGTGTGCCCGGGCGTGGCGGAGCCCGCTCGCGCCCGTGACCGTGCAGGTCACCGCGGCGGCCGGCCGGCACCGGGCCGCCGCCAGCGCGCCGTCGACCGGGGCGGAGGGGCCGCCGCCCGCGGCGGTACGGCGCCGCAGGGCCCGCCCTCCTCGGGCGCGTCCGCCGGGGCAGGGCCGGAAAAGCCGCGCCCTCCCGCGGGGCGCCGTCACGGCCGGTGGCCGGAACCGGCCATCCCCGCACGACCTGCGCGATCACTCCACACGGGCACACGCCCGCACACCCGGAGTGATATCGACCCTGTTCAATGTCCTCTGGCGGGCCTACGTACGCCCTGCCGGCCGGAACCCGGGACCGAAGGGTTCCCGGACCCCGAACCGTTCGGAGAGGAACGACCCGATGAGCTCGGAAGAAGTCGGCGCCAATACCTGGGCCGCGGCCGAAAAAGCCGTCCAGGCCGAGGCCATGGCGGAGGCCATGGTCGGCCTGGAGGAGACCTTCACCATGCTCATGGACGACCTGGCCGGCTACACGGGGTGGATCTCCTCCGGCTACGTGGCCGTACGGGACGACCTCCAACCCGAGGTGCACAAGGTCCAGCAGAACGGGATCTCGCTCGCCAACGGCATCCAGGCGGGCGCCTCGGAGATCGCCCTGAACGACTACGAGGCCGGGGACCGGTTCTCCGAGGCCTGGGCCGAGATGCCCGACGTCAACTTCAGGCCCGACCGGCCCGAGGGCGCCGAACTCTTCTGACCCCCGATCCCCCAGCGGAGGACGACACCGATGTCGCAGCGAGACGTGACCTACAACGGCGAGACCGTCGAGGCCGTGATGGTGGGCACGTACACCCTGGAAATGCACTACGACCCGCCCATGAAGGTCTCCGAGATCCGCGCCGGGGCCGAAGACGTGAACATGCTGGAGAGACGGATCCTGGGCCGCGCCGACGGCCTGAACGAGGACTTCGACGGTGCCGCGAAAGAGTTCACCGAAATCGTCAAGTGGGACATCTCGGCTCTGAGCGCGGAGGACCTGGCCGTCTGGATGGAGGTGGCTTCCAACCTCCGCTTCTGCTCGGCGGTCACCGAGGAGTGGGCCGACGCCGTCAGCGGGTACAAGCGCGAGCGGCGCAGGGTCGTCGACCGGTGGAACGCAGAGGCGCCCGCCCATGAGGCGGACCTGGAGAAGACCGAGGCCGCCTTCCGCTTCGTCGGGCAGGAAACGCCCGCGCAGAAGGCCGGAGCCGCACTCCGCGCCCTGGCCGACGAGCTGGAGGGGGAGGAGGCCATCGCCTACGCGAATCTGGACTCCGTCTCCGTCGACCTCCTCCAGGACCTCAGGAACGGTCCCACCCCCGCAGCGGTCCAGCGCCTCATCGAGAACGGCTACATCACCTGGTCGTACTTCAACCTCGGCGGGGACGTCGAAGCCGCCCCCATCGATATCTCGCCCGAAGAGGCAGCGGAAGACTTCTCTGATTTCATAGATGCCCCCCGGGGGTACGAAGGGGACGTCACAGAGGTCACCGCGATCATCAATAATCTCGCCCTGGTTGCCGCGGCCAAGCAGCAGAGCGGCGGGAACATGGAAAGAGAACACCTGGAATTCCTTTCCGATTTCTATGACCACCTGGAGCAGAACGGGACCAACATGGAGTATCCCGGGGTTCTCGGGGTAGCCATCCAGGCCTCGCATGGCACAGACATCCCAGAAGACCTGAAGGAAAATCTGCTCGGCACACTGGGGAATGGTCTTCTCGTCCTATCCGACGAATCGATCGGAGGCAGCTATCACAGCCTTCCGGAAAGCGTGATCGCCGCCGTCGAGGGTCCCGGAATCGAGGAACACTATGACCTGTTCGACTGGCAACCCCACATAAGCATCTTCTCGGAGATGATGAACTTCTCCGACTCCGGCCTCCGAGGGGGCGAGCAATTCTCAGTGAACCTCACACAGACGATCGCCGGGCAACTCGACGACTGGGACACCGAGAATGACGACCCGGAAGGCATCAACAAACCCCTCACCATCGATCTGGTGGACGCACAGCACCTGATACAGGTTTCCTCCAGGAATGAAAATGCCAACCACGCCATCATCACCGGCGAGGGCGACTACGCGCACCCCCTTTACGGGCTCGATCCGGAGATGACCTTCAGAGGCCTGTACCGCCAAGACTGGCCGGATGACGGCTCCGCCGTCGGGGCGATGACGGACTGGATATGGGAGCAGGCAGGAGACGAAAACGAGGAGATGAGAGGGGAGGCACTGGTGGAATTCGTGGACCTCTTCTCGGACCCGGAGTTCGGCAGTGCGATTTCAGGAACAGGGCACAGCATGGAAGGGACGACTCTGAACAAAAATGGAAAAGAAGTCGACGTGGTCTGGAACGATGTATCCGCAGGCCAATTGAACCCCAACCTGGCCTGGGCCTGGTCCGAGCTTTTCACAACCTACATAGACGCCTTCGCGAGCGAGAACGGAACCCCTTTGGGGGACGAAGTAAGCACATTTGACGAGTCGGGATACCACCCCGGCACCGGCGTGGTGCTGATGACTGATTCGCGCTCCGCATTCCTTGAGCAGGCCATGGGAGATGAAAATTCGGCGGCACACATCTATGCGAATATGGTTCGCTTCGGAAACGAGTCACTCAACGATTTCCCCGACTATAGAGACGATAGCGGACTGGGAATAATTTCAACTGGAGACGCCGCCCAGGCGGGGATCCTCCGCGGACTCGTGGATGCGGCCCTCATCGACGAGGCGGCGACACGGACCACCAACAGCACCCAGGCGAACGCCCATATAAACAAGGTCACAGGATACGGCATCGATATGGCCGGGTCCGTTTTCTCAGAGATGAACTTCCCCGGAAGCGGAGTCGTCGCAGAGGGTTTCAAAATTTTCACGAAGGAACATTTTAATATCGAAGACCACCCGATGACCCCCAGACTCGTCGAGGAGTACGAACCCTGGCACATCATCGAGACCACCCAGGCACGAATACTCCAAGAAATAGTAGAAAACGACCCGAATACAGGAAGAGACCTGGAAAGCCTTGCCCCCGGCCTCGTATCACAGGACTCGAACGGAGCATACTACATATCCCTTGACGGTTTCGAGAACGATGCCACCAGGAATGACTCCTTCAGGGACGCCTGGCAATACGTACAGGACAATGCCGAGCTCGAAAATGGAATCTCTCCCGACTCTGCACTCGAAACCTACACCCAAGCCTACGACAACGCCCGAGAAAAGATCTGATATGCCATCGAAGAAAAGAAGAGGAAAAATCGGGGCGATCGCCTCGGCCTGTGCGATCATCACCTGCTCAGCTTGCCAGACGACCGATGAGGCGTCCGAGCGCCAAGGAATTCATGAGGTTTTCGGAAGCGCACGGCACGGGACCCCCGTCCCCGTGTCCGTCAGCGAGGTCGCATGGAAATGGAATTCCCCGGAGGAGGATCCCGTATTCGAGGTGATACCCGTACCCACCGGCGCCGTCGCACATACGTCCAGCGGGGCTTTCGCCATCGACACGCTGACCGGGGAAACACTGTGGAGCTATGGATTCTCCGAGTCCACGGACGATGTCGAGCCGACACCCGACGGTTCCCGAGTGGTCGTATCGAGCGAGCAGGGAATTGCGGTCCTGGACGCCGCCTCAGGGAAAATAATAGTCGAAGAACATGAAAAAAGAGAGGAATATGAGCTGTCCCTGGAAAGCCTCGGCATCCCTTTGAACTCCGGTTTGGTCTCCATGAGCGAAGAGAACGGCCAGGGCCTTCTGACGATGGATCCCTGGGAAGGCTCCGGCGAACCATGGGAAGCAGAGGCCTCCTGCTCCGACGGCGGGCCGGCCGGGGAGGTCCGGCAAGCCCTGACCACACCCACCGCGTTCATCGTCGTTCAGGACTGTGCCGACGGCGATCAGGAGGTCGTCTCCTTCTCTCCGGAATCGGGCGAGGAGCTCTGGCGCAGTTCCCGTGACGAGGACCTCGGAGTCTCCACCGACCTCGACCTCGCCGGCACGGGAGAGGTACTGGTCCACCAGGACATCTCGACACTCAGAGGCACCCTCATCGTGGACGCCTCCACCGGCGAGGTCATCGCCGACGACCTCGAAGACTCACTGGACAACGACCTGCTGCGTGTGCTGCCCGACGGTTACCTCGCCGTTCGGGAGGACCGGGACGGAAACCTTTCGTACGAGCTGCGCGAGTTCTCGGGGAAGGTCATCGAGCGCACCCTCGTCGATAGGGAAGAAGCCGGAAGCGCGATCACCGGCTACCTTCCCCTTTCCGGGGCCCTTGTGAAACTCAGCCCGACAGGGGAGGGGAACGACGTCCTCCAACCGGTCGTCCACGGATGGGGGACCGAACACGGCGGTGAGAGGATCACCGTCCCGTTCGAGGTCGTCGCTCCTGAGACCCTGTCGCTCAGGGAGGTCGATCGGGTGCTGGGGCCCGGAGCGTTCGAGGCGGTCCCCGGAGCCGTCATCCTCCGAGAACACTCCAGCGACGGAACCACGGCCGCACTGGTCGGGCTGCACTGAGGTCCGCGCCCGAATGCCGTGCTCCGGGACCGTGCACCGGATCCGGCCACCGGCGATCGCCACCGCATGCCCGGGTTTGCGGCAGCGGGTTCCCGGACCACGTGAGCACACCGGTTGCGCCCTTCGGTCCGCTCCGGAAACGCCACGGTGGTCCCCCGTATCCGGGCACCCGCACAACCGGTTCCCGGGCGGCTCCCGGGCCGGCGGGAGCGGCCCCTGCCCAACGCTGGCGCGGACGAGCCCTCGACCTCCCCCTCTCGCCGAACAACTGGGTGACCGGGCACTCGAACAAGGGCGAAACCCTCATGACAGAGATCGAAAACGCACTCGGCGAAACGCATCCGAATATCGACATACGAGCGGTGGTGGAAACCTACACCACCGGATACCAGGAGAGCATGAAGCCGAGGTGCATCTAATAAAGAATACATCGGAGGCACCGGAGAAGAAGAAATATCCATGAGAAAGAAAATCCTCATAACGGCTTCCGCCCTCGTACTCACGGCTTCGGCGTGCACGAGCGAACGGACCGCGGGCGAACCGGTCGCCGTCGACCACATCACCGCCGAGGAGGCCGGTGTCCGGGGCGAAGGGAACTTCACGACGCTGCGGGAGTTCGAAGAACTCGAACCCGCCGACGGGCTCGGAGACGCGTCCATGGCCCGCCGCAGCGACAGGGCCGTCGCCGTGACGCCGCACGGCGTCGTCGGGGTCGGCCATCCCGATGGCGGAGAACGCTGGCGCTACCTCGTACACGGGGAGACGGAGGTATCGGTGGACCTGCCCTCCGGAACCGATGCCCTCGTGGTCACCCATCCGCTTTCGGAAAGCCCCTCGTCCCCTCTCGTCGAAGTCGTCCTGGACCCCGGCACCGGCGAGATCCTCAGTTCCGCGGAACTGCACGCCGACGCCCCCGTCGCTCACGGCCTGGGGACCGAACGGACCAGGATCCTCATCGACGGGGACGGCCGGGTGAGCGCCCAGGATCGGAGCCGGGGGACCGAAGAGGTCTGGAGTGTCGAGGCCGCCGACCGATGCGAGGCCTCCGGAGGCACGATCGCCGACCTGAGAACGGCTTCCGAGGCCGAAAGCGTCTACCTTTCACTCCAGTGCCGGGGGACGGACGAGGGACACCTGGTCGCACTCTCGATGGGAACGGGTGAGACCACCTGGGACACCGCCTTCGCCGGGAGGCCGGACCAGGCGCCGGACATCCTCGTAGTGGACTCCGGGAGTTCGGGCGGTGGCGCGAGCGATGTCGTACAGCGGGCACTGCGCGGGGAGTTCGGCGCCGATCACCTGTATGTGAACGGAGACGACGGCACGTTCCGCACCCCGGAGGTCCTGTCCGCCGCCTCCGTCACCGAGAACCTCACCGTCCCGGCGGAGGACACGGACTCACCACCCCGGATGCTCCTGGTAGGGACGGACACACATATGAGGGCCTCCGCCGCCCACGCGGGTGTCGCCCTCCTCATCGAGGACGGTGTCCTTTCCTTCGACGACCTTGACGAAGCCGCCTACACCGAGGAGGCAGGGGAGCCGCGCCTCCACACCTCGATGGACCCGGTCCAGTTCTTCGGCGACGTCGGTCTCAACCACCTCACGGAAGCTCTGGCCACCGCGGAACCGTGATCCCCCGTCGCCGTTTCCGACGTACACGCACCGGGCCTGGACGGCATACGGGTGCGCGCAGCGGCCCGCACCCGGACCGATGGCCGGAACCGGACACCGTGGCGGACCGGACCGGGCCCGCCACCTCGGGTGCACCGGTACCGCGTTCCTTTTCGGCCGCCCCGGTGCATGTTCTGTGACCATGCGAACCGTAATCTTCCCTGGGGCATCCCACCTCCCGCACACACCGGAAGCAGGCACCGTTCTCCCCTGAAAGGCAGAGTCCCCCATGCGGCGCACCTTCGCTCTCACCGTGTGCCTGCTCGCGCTCACCGCCTGCACCGGCACGGCCGCCGACGAGCCCGGCGGGGACGACCCCGCGACCGTCGGGGAACTCACCGAGGAGGGGCCCGCGGGCCTGGCGCTGGTACACCGCGGCTACGGGGGCGGCGATCCGGAGACCGACCAGGCCCTGGTGTTCCACGACGCCGGAACCGGGGAGCCGCTGCACCGGTTCGACCTGCCCGACGGCTCCGTCGACCCCATGGCCGCCGCACCCCCGGTGCACGCCCGCTTCTCCGAGGACTGGACGTACTACGTGTACGCCACCCGCGAGCCCAACGCCGTCCACGTCGCCGTGCTCACGGACGCCGAGGAGACCCCGCCCACCGCCGAGCCGTCCGAGGGCGAGGAGCCCTCGGCATTCTTCTACCTGCCGGTGGAGAGCGTCACCCCGCCCGCGGGGGAGGTGCTGTCCGCCCCGGCCGTGCACGGCGACCGCCTGTGGTTCGTCTCCGACGCCCCCGCGGACGCCAACCCGCCCCGGGTGATGTCGGTGCCCCTGGACGCACCCGCCGGCACGCCCAACCAGGAGGGCACCCTCCCCCTGGGCGAGAACCAGAGCCCCAGCGACTGGTCGCTCACCCCGGACGGCGCCCTGCACATCCGCAACAGCGTGCAGACCCGGCAGGTCGGCGGCGCCGGGAACCTGGTGGTGCGCGAGACCGGCGACAGCGTCGTCAACGCCACCCTGACCATCGACGGCGGCCAGTGGCAGAGCTTCGACGACGCGCCCGTCTGGGGCGCGGGCACCGCCCTGCTGCGGTCCGCCGACACCGGCGACGGCTCCCCGGCGGGCGCCTACCTGGTGTCCGTCGACGGCCAGGGGCACACCGCCGCCCGGCTCCTGGAGGACGCCCAGGGCCCCGTCGAGCAGTACGCGCTGCCCGCCGAACGCGACGCCGTCCTGGCGCAGACGCCCACGGCATGGTTCCGGGTCGACCTGAACGAGGGCGGCGCGGTCGCCGGGACCGAGGAGCTGTTCCCCCGGTTCCACGACGCGTCCATGGACGGATGGCCGCTTGCCGTGCGCTGGGTGCGCACCCCCGTCACCGCCGAGGAGAGCCCGCAGGAATGAGACGTTCCAGGCGGAGTTCCCGCGTTGACCCACGGACTCGGACGTTACTATCGTCCGTGATATCCCCTCCTTTATCACCGTGGCCGAAAAGCCACTCGGAGGAGCCCTCGCAACCGAACGACCGGAAAGGCTCAGATGTCGCACGTCGGTATTGAGAACCATGACGCCCTCTCCACCGGTGGAGAACAGCTCGGCCAGGAATCCGACAATCTCCGCGGTCAGATGTCCCAGCTCATCGATGACATGAGCCAGGACGCCAACGTCCTCCAGGGCCAGGCCCTCGCGGACTTCAACGACGCCAAGCAGGCCCTCTCCGAGCGCTTCGAAGAGCTCATGACCTGGTGCGGCCAGAACGGCATCAAGTTGAACGAGGGACAGGGCCAGTTCAACCTCACCGACCAGGAATCCAGTGACGTCCTCGGGCAGTCCGTCAGTGACCTGGGCGGTCTTTCCCGGCCGATCAACGCCTGACCCCGACCCCTCCGAACGAAGAAAGGGCGTACCCCCGTGGGAGCCTCCAACTACGACGTCTACGGCGACGTCGCCGGCATCCAGGGCCTGGCCGAGGACCAGCAGGCGCACCTGGGCCGCTTCACCGCGATCATGAGCCAGATCCACGAGCAGTCCGAGTCCACCGTGAGCAAGTGGGAGGGGTCGGGCAGCGCGCAGTTCCAGAGCAAGGCGCAGGAGTTCGACACCCACTTCTCCGAGGTCAACTCGGCGTTCGTGACGCTGATCGCCGCCACCGGCGACACCGCCGACAACTACAGCAAGCTCACCCGGTACCTGGACGGTCTGTTCTAGTAGGCTCTGCGACGATGTCCACCCCACCCCCGGCCGACCCGGAGCCGCAGCTTCCCGAGGCGTTCCACTACACGCCCGACGAGGAGAAGTACGTCCTCCAGGCGGACGCCCTGCGCCACCGCCAGCTGCGGTCCGCGCTGCTGTACGGGTCCAGCCGCTACTGGCGCCGACGCCAGCAGGTGTGGCCCGCGGTGATCGGCGGACTGATCCTCGTCGCACTGATCTGCGGGGTCATCGCCCTGGTGGGGGCCTTCGGCCGACAGCAGGAGGTCAACTCCGAACGCGGGTGGGGCGTGAACGCCCAGGAGACGTCCGCGCGGCCCTGACCCGCCGCCACCACCACACCTAGGGAGTCCTTTCTCTCATGTCCTCATGGGCGCCCGGGTACGGGACGCCGGTCCCCTTGACGCAGGGGCGCCGGGCCCGCATCGTGCGCGCGACCCGGTCGGCCAGCGGGGCCGACGTCGTGCTCAAGGTGCTGCCGCCGAACCGGGGGCGGGCAGAGCTGGAGCGGCTGCGCGACCTCAGCGGCGTGCCGGGCGTGGTTCCGCTGCTGGACGCGGGGAGCACCGCGGACGGCGGCATGTTCGTGGCGCTGCCGTTCTACCCGGACGGGTCGTTCGCGGAACTGCTGGCGAACAAGGGACCGGCGCCGGTGCAGGAGGCCGCGGCGGTCGCACGCAGCGTCGCGGGGGCCCTGGAGGCGATGCACCAGCGCGGGATGCTGCACGGGGACGTGTGCCCGGGGAACGTGCTGCGCGCGGGGCGCACCCCGGTGCTGACGGGGTTCGGCGCGGTGCACCGGGCGGGCGAGTCCGCGCCGCCGCCCGATCCGCGCTCGGAGTCGTTCCAGCACGCGGCGCCGGAGGCACTGCGCGGAGAACCGCGCACCGCGGCGTCGGACGTCTACCAGCTGGCGTCGACGGTCTGGACGCTGCTGGTGGGACGGCCGCCGTTCGCCGAGGGGGACTTCGAGCCGCGTTCCTACGCGGAGCGGGCGCTCACCCGCGAGGTGCGGCCGGTGCCGCGCTCCGACGTGTCGCGCAAGCTGCGCGGGGTGCTCACCCGGGCGATGGCCAAGGAGCCGGGCGAGCGGTACACGAGCGCCGCGGCCTTCGCCAACGCCTTCGAGCAGGCGCGCATCACCCGCCCGGCCGCGGACTCCGGCGACGCGAACGCCCACACGCCCCCCTCGGGGGTGCGGCCCCCGACGGCCGGCTGGACCCCCGACGCCCCCTCCGGCACCCAAACCCCAGCAGCCGCATGGACCCCCGACGCCCCCTCCGGCGCGCACCCCCCGGCCACCGCATGGACCCCGGAAACGCCCTCCCGGGCACGGCCCGCACCGCAGCCGCACCACCCTGAACAGCCGCCCGGCGCCCCGGGCACGACCCCCGTGCCCCCCGGCGCCCACACCCCGGCGGCCGACCGGGCGCCCGAGGCTCCGCCGGCAGCCCCTGGTGCGCCCGGTGCGGGACGTCCTCCGATGCCCCCCGCACAGCCGAACGCCGGCACAGCGCCCTCCGGAGCCCACCCCGCCCACACCCTCCCCTCCGGAGCACAGCAGCCCGCCACCGCTCGGCCTCCCGGCGCACCCCCCGGGGCACAGCCCCCGGCCACCGCGTGGCCCCCCGGCACGCGGCCCGACCCGGGGTCGGCGCCCTCCGGTGCGCACCCCGCGTACACCCTCCCCTCCGGCGCGCAGCCGGGCCACGGCACCGCCCCCTCCGGAGCCCGGCCCGCCCACACCCTCCCCTCCGGGGCGCAGCCCCCGGCGACCGCGTGGCCCCCGCGGGCGCGTCCCGCCCCGGCACAGCCCGCCGCCCCCGCGGCGCCCGGCGCTGCGCCGTTCGGGTACCCGCCCCCCGGTCCGCCCGCCCCCGGCGGCCCCCCGCACGGCCCCGTGCCCGTCCCCCCGCCCGGAGACCGCGCGCCCGTCGTCGACGCCGGCGGTACCGCCGAGATCATGATGGCCAAGCTGCGCGGCGAGGAGATCTCGGCGCTGCGCGCCTGGTCCCGGCTGGAGGGGTGGAGCGGCGACGGCCGGTCCTCGTTCCTGCCCATCGACGAGATCGAGCAGGAGAAGGAGACCGCCGACTCCCGGTCCCCCGCCGTCCCCGGCGGAGCGCCCGCCCGCTGGCGCCGCCACCTGCACATCGCCGTCTCCGTCTGCGGCATCCTGCTGGTCACCGCCGTCTCCGGCGTGTTCGCGTCCACGTCGCCGCCGCCCGTCGCCGAGACGGCCGCCGCCGTGGAGCCCTCACCCGAGCCCTCGCCCTCCGGGCCCGCCGACGAGGTCGTCTCCCCCGAGGCCCCGCCCGAGGTGGCCGCCCCCTCCGCGGTGGCCCTCCAGGACAACCTCGGCAACGTGATGCTCAGCTGGACCGACAACAGCGGCGGCACCGCTTCCTTCTTCGTGCTCGGCGGTCCCCTCGGCCACGACCCGGCGACCCTCGCGCGGACCGGCCCCGGGGTGGTGTCCGCCCAGGTCATCACCGAGAACACGGTGATGGAGTACTGCTTCACCGTCATCGCCGTGGACGGTTCGTCCGCCCCCGCCGCCGAGGTGTGCACCGCCCGCGGCGCGGCCCGGGACGCCGCCCGCGAGGCGGAGGAGGAGGCCGAGCGCGAAGCCGAGGAGGAGGCCGCGGAGGAGGAGGAAGCGGAGGCCGACCCGTCGCCCTCCCCGGCCCCCCGCGACTAGCGGGTGTGATCCCGCTCCTGGCGGCGGCCCCGGACCCCGGAGTAGATTCCGAGGGTTCCCCACTACCCAGGAGGTCCCCGTGTCCGGCGTGGTCACCGGCTTCGGCGTCATCACCACCGTCGTCGTCATCGGCTACATGCTGGGCCGCCTCTCGCTGCTGGGCAACGGAGCCCGCGACGTGCTCAGCGCCCTGGCCTTCTACGTGGCGGGCCCCGCGCTGATGTTCACGATCCTCCTCGACACCGACCTGTCGGTGCTGCTGTCGGGCAAGGTCGTGGTGAGCGCCCTGAGTGTGGCGGTGGTGGTGGTCGTCGTGGTGGCGACGGGGCTCCTGCGCCGCTGGGGCGTCTCCCGCACCACCATGTCGGCGCTGACCTCCTCGTACGTGAACGCGGGCAACCTGGGCCTGCCCATCGCCTCCTACGTCCTGGGCGACGCCTCCCTGGTGGCGCCGATCCTGCTGACCCAGATGCTGGTGATGGCCCCGATCGCCGTGACCGTGCTGGACCTGGCGGGCGGCGAGGTCCGCGGCGCGGGCCCGGTGCTGCGCCGCGCCCTCGGCACCCCCGTGCGCAACCCGCTGCTGCTGGCGTCCCTGGCCGGTGTGACGGTGTCGGCGTCGGGGTGGACGCCGCCCGCCCCGCTGCTGGAGCCGTTCGAGCTGATCGGCGCGATGGCGGTCCCCGCGATGCTGCTGGCGTTCGGCATCTCGATGCACGGGTCGGGGATGCCCGGACGCGGCCCCCAGCGCGGGGCGGTGCTGTTCGCGGTGGCGCTGAAGTCGGTCGTGCAGCCGCTGTCGGCGTGGGCGCTGGGCGCCCTGGTGTTCCACCTGTCGGGCCCGGACCTGTTCGCGGTGGTCGTGCTGGCGGCGCTGCCCACGGCCCAGAACGTCTTCACCTACTCGCTGCGCTTCGGCGTGGACGTCGACACGGTGCGCGAGACCGTGCTCATCTCCACGTTCACGACGGTCCCGGTGCTCTTCGCGGTCACCTTCCTGCTGGGCTGACCGGGAAAAGCCCGCCGCCGGCCTCACACTCCCCCCTCCCCCGACACATACAGGTGAGAGGACGGGAGGTACGCCGATGAGACGCGGCACGGCCGGGGACGCATACTCCGGCCAGCGTGACTTCAACGCCCTGTTCGAGGAGCACTACGACGCCGTTCACCGCTACGCGCGGCGCCGGGTGGGCCCCGACCACGCCGACGACGTCGCATCCGAGGCCTTCGTCGTGGCCTGGCGGCGCGCGGAGCGCATGCCGCCGGGCCGCGAACTGCCCTGGCTGTACGCCTGCGCACGCCGGATCACCCTGGCCCACCTGCGCAGGGACCAGCGGCAGGACCTGATCGCCGAGTCGCTGAGCAGGCGGCCGGGGGCGGCGGTCCACGCGGACGACGCCGACCGGGTGGTCGAACGGGCCGGGGCCCTGGCCGCCCTCGCCCGGCTCACCGAACAGGAGCGCGAGCTCGTGATGCTCGTGACCTGGGAGGGGCTCGACTGCCGGCAGGCGGCCCGGGTCGTCGGCTGCACCCACGTCACCGCCCGCGCCCGGCTGCACCGGGCCCGCAAGAGGCTCAACGCCCACATGAACGAGTCGACCCCGGACCACGCCCCGAAGGAGGCGGCATGGACGACCTGACCGCGCTGCGCAACGCCCTGAACGGCGCCGACCCCGCCGCGGGCGCCGCGCCCGCCCCCGAGGCCCGCCACCGGGCCCGCACCGACGCCATCGCACGACTGGAGGAGTCCCCCGCCATGTCCCGCCCCCTGTGGAGACGCATCCCCTTCCTGGTCGGCGGAGCCGCCGCCGCGGCCCTGGCCGTGGGCGCCGCGGCCCTGCTGCCGCCCGCCGACGAGCCCGGCGGCATCCCGTCCGCCTACGCCGCCCCGCCCGAGCCGATCGAGGTCGTCGGCGGCGACCCGGTGGACGGGACCGACGGCCTGCTGGCGCTGGCCGGGGTCACCGAGGACCGCGGTCCGGCCCCGGGCCGGGGCCGCGTCGGCTTCGTCTCCACGTCGGGGACCGAGCTGGTCCGGCTCACCGCCAACGCCGGGGACGACGACCCCGACGAGACCCACGGCTACCGCTACGTGCCCTACGAGTGGAACGAGTGGACGGGCCCGGGCGGCGAGCACCGCTCCGACGACCACCCGCTGCCGCCGCTGGACAAGGGCGGCGAGGAGGCG
This sequence comes from Nocardiopsis flavescens, assembly GCF_900141985.1. GTDB lineage: Bacteria > Actinomycetota > Actinomycetes > Streptosporangiales > Streptosporangiaceae > Nocardiopsis > Nocardiopsis flavescens. The sequence continues at coordinate 188,010 of NZ_FQZK01000011.1, forward strand.
GACCACGAGGCGTTCCTGGAGCGGGGCTCGGAGTCCTTCGAGGACACCCTGCACCCGGCCCTGGTGTGGCCCGAGGAGCTGCCCGCCGACCCCGAGGGCCTGGAGGAGGTGCTCGCCGGCCTGGGCGAGGGCCCCGAGGACCGCTCCCCGGCCGGGATCGTGAACGCGGTGGAGTTCCTGTACGGGACGCGCCCGCTGGCCGGCCCCGAGGAGGCCGCCGTGCAGCGCGTGCTCGCCGGGCTCGACGGCTTGGAGTACCTGGGCACCGCCGCCGACCCGCTGGGCCGGGAGGGCGAGCTGTTCTCCGTCGAGGTGGAGGACGAGGCGGCCGTGACGGAGTTCCGCTTCCTCTTCGACGCCGGCGACGGGACGCTGCTGTACCGCGACTCCACCCTCCTGTCGGAGGACCCCGAGTACGGGTCCGCCGAGGACTACGGCCTGTCCTACCCGCTGACCGCCGCGCAGGTCGCCTACGTGTGGTCGGGCTGGGTCGGGGAGGTCGGCGAGCGCCCGTAGCGCCGGGGGCCGCGCACGGCGCGGGCCGGCCCCGCCCCGGTCGCCGGGGCGGGCGCCGGCCCCGCCATGTGCCCGCCGAACGGCGCGGCCGGGCCCGTGCCACCGGAAGCGGGGTGGAGCGGACTCCACCCCGCTTCCGGTGGCCGGGCCCCGTGTGCCCGCGGGGTCCGGAACCTAGGTTCGGGAGGGAGAGCGAACCCCCCGACGAGAGGTCACCGCATGCCCGGCCGACGCGCCGCCGCCCTGTGCGCGGCGGTACTCCTGACCACGGCGCCCGCTGTCACCGCGGCGGCGCCCGCGGCGCCCACCGCCCCCGCACCACGCGAGGCGGTGTCCCTGACCCCGGAGAGCGCCCGCGCCTTCACCGACGACCGGGTGGCCGCGCTCCTGGAGGAGTACGGCGCTCCCGGGGCGGCCGTGACCGTCGTCCTCGGCGGCGAGCGGGTCGCCACCGCCGCCCACGGGTACGCCGACCTGGCGGAGGGAACGCCCCTGGACGCCGAGGAGCACTTGTTCCCCACGGCGTCCGTGGCCAAGTCGTTCACGGCCGCCGCCGTCCTCACCCTGGCCGGGGAGGGCCGGCTGGACCTCGGCGAGGACGTCGACACCTACCTGTCCGAGGGCGACCGGCTCCCCGGCCCGCCGGTCACCCTGCACGACCTGCTCACCCACACGGCGGGGTTCGCCGAGGCGGTGGAGGAGCAGGCCCCCGCCACCCTCGGCGAAACCCTGCGCGCCACCGCCCCGGAGCGGCTGTTCGAGCCGGGCGAGTACACCGCCTACTCCAACTACGGGGTGGCGCTGGCGGGATACGTCGTGGAGGAGGTGTCGGGGACCCCGTTCGAGGAGTACGCCCGGGAAAACGTGTTCGCCCCGCTGGGCATGGACGACACGGAGTTCGCGCAGCTCGCCGACGTGCGCGCCGACCGGCCCCTGGTCACCTCGCACCTGGCCGACGGGACCGCCGTGGAGGACCCGCACATCGGGAACGTCCCGGCGGGCACGGCGGTGACCACCGTCGGGGACATGGCCCTCTTCATGGAGGCGCTGCTGGACGGCGGGCGCGTCGACGGCGAGCAGGCGCTCGCCCCGGGGGTGGCCGAGGCCCTGGTGGAGCGGCGATCGGGGGCGCATCCGGCGACGACCGGCCTGGGGTACGGCACCTACCAGCGGCGGGCCGGGGAGTCCCCCGTCATCGGCCACGGCGGCGACCTGACCGGGCTGCACACGGGATACGCGGTGGTGCCGGAGATCGACGCGGGCGTGTTCGTCGCCGTCAACGGGGACGACGCGGCGGGGGCGAACCCCATGGTGGACCTGCGCCTGGCGGTGCTCGACGCGTTCGTCGACACGTTCGCGCCGCAGGGGTACCCCGCCGGCGCGGCCGACCCGGACGCCGACCTGGGCGCCTACGAGGGCTCCTACGTGACCTCCCGGCGCGCGGCGTCGGGCCCGGCGCGGCTGGTGGCCCTGTTCGACAACGTGACGGTCCGGGACGCGGGCGACGGAACGCTGTCGGTACGCGGGGCGCTGGCCTCGGACGACCGCTGGCTGCCGGTGGAGGAGGGGGTGTTCGTCGCGGAGAACGGCGCGGACCTCCTGGCGTTCGTCGAGCGGGACGGCGCGGTGGCCGCGATCGCCACCGACATGAACCCGACCTCCGTGTACACCCGTACCGGCGCCCTGGCCTCACCCTCCCTGCACCTGGTGGCCGCGGGGGCGGCGCTGCTGGTGCTGCTCACCGTGCTGGTCCCGGTGCAGCGGTCGGGCACCGGGTTCACCCTGGCGACCCGGCTGGCGCTGACCGGGACGGCGCTGGCGGCGGTCGCGGCGGTGGGCCTGCTGGTCTACGCGGCGACCGACCTCGCGGTGGCGCAGGTATGGCTGGTCGAGGGGTCCGCGGCGCTCACCGTCCCGATGACGGTGACGGGCGTCCTGGCCGCGGTGTCCGCGGCGCTCGTCGGGGTCTGCCTGGCGCGCGGGCTGCTGCGGCCCTTCTCCCGGGTGCACCTGCCGCTGGCCGCGCTGGCGGGGCTGGTACTGGCCGCGGTCGGGGCGGTGTACGGGATGGTCCCCCTGCCGTTCTGACACCCGGCGCCGGCACCCGGCGCCGGCAGGTGTCCGGGGCGACACGCCGGGGAACAACAGGGGTACGGGCCCGTCCTCCTCCCCCTTGGGGGACGGGCTCCTCCCCGTGCCCCGGGCCGGTGCGCGCGACCCGGCGGGGGGCTCCGGAGCCGCCGCCCGCTCCCGCCCCCGGCACACGGGCACCGCGGGACCGGAGCGGCCCCCTCGCGAACAGGGCCACCGCCCCGGCGGGGGCGCGGCGGCGGTCACCCGGCCCCGTCCCCATCGCGGACCGGCGTCGATCCGCACCGCCCCACACGTCAGACGGCCCCGCCGGCCCACGCCCCCCGCGCACCGCCCCGCCACCCCCGGGGCGGGAGCGGCCCCCGCGCCCGCCCGGCCCGCGGTCGGCCCCGCCACCTCACCCGCGCAGCCGGGCGTTGATCCGCGCCGCCCGACGCGTCAGGTGGTCGCGCTCGGCCAGGTCTGCGGCCCCGCGCGCGGCCTCGGCGTACAGCCGGGCCGCCTCCTCCTCCCGGCCGTCGCGCTCGTGGAGGTAGGCCGCCACGGCGGTGTACCGGGGCAGCGCCGCGTCCAGTTCGGCGAGCGCCGCCAGCCCGGCGCGCGGCCCGTCGGCCTCGCCGACGGCCACCGCCCGGTTGAGGCGGACGACCGGGCTGCCGGTGAGGCGCACGAGTTCGTCGTACCACTCGACGATCTGCACCCAGTCGGTCTCCCCGGCGGTGGGCGCGTCGGCGTGCAGCGCCGCGATGGCGGCCTGGACCTGGAACTCTCCCGGGCGGTCGCGGGCCAGGGCCCCCTGGAGGATCCCCACGCCCTCGGCGATCGCCCGGGTGTCCCAGAGGGAGCGGTCCTGCTCCGCGAGCGGGACCAGGGCGCCGTCGGGCGCGGTCCGGGCCGCGCGTCTGGCGTGGTGGATGAGCATGAGGGCCAGCAGCCCGGCCGCCTCGGGGTGGTCGACCGCCGCCGCGAGGCCGCGGGTGAGCCGGAGGGCCTCGGCGGCGAGGTCGACGTCCCCCGAGTAGCCCTCGTTGAAGACCAGGTACAGGACCCGCAGCACGGTGGCGACGTCGCCGGGGCGGTCGAACCGCGCGTCGGCGACGGTGCGCTTGGCCCGGCTGATGCGCTGCGCCATCGTCGCCTCGGGCACCAGGTAGGCCCGCGCGATCTGGCGGGTGGTCAGCCCGCCGACCGCCCGCAGCGTCAGCGCCACCGCCGACGCGGGCGTCAGCGACGGGTGGGCGCACAGGAAGTAGAGCCGCAGCGTGTCGTCCACCGCCGCCGCGGGCCCCGGCTCCGGCTCCCCGTCGACGAGGTCCTCGCGCCGTCGGCGGGCCGTGTCCGACCGGGCCGCGTCGAGGAACCGCCGCCAGGCCACCGTGACCAGCCAGCCCCTGGGGTCCCGCGGCGGGTCGGACGGCCAGGTGCGCACGGCCTCGACCAGGGCGTCCTGGACGGCGTCCTCCGCCGCCGCGAAGTCGGCTCCGCGGCGGACCAGGATGCCCAGCACGCCCGGCGTGAGGTTCCGGAGCAGGGTCTCGTCCACCTCGCGGGTCACTCCTCGACGGTGGGGTGCGCGCCCAGGAACGGGCGCAGCTCCAGCCACTCGTGGATGGGCCGGCCGCCCGCGCCGGGGGCGGCCGACAGCTCCCCGGCCAGCTCGACGGCGCGTTCCTCGCTGTCGACGTCGATCACCATCCATCCCGCGATGACGTCCTTGGTCTCGGGGAACGGCCCGTCGGTGACCGGCGGACGGCCCTCGCCGTCGTACCGGACGAACATCCCCTCCGGGGAGAGCGCCTGGGAGTCCACGTACTCCCCGCTCTCCTCCAGGCGGGCCGCGAAGTCGTTCATGTACCGCACGTGGGCCGAGATCTCCTCCGGGGTCCACCGGTCCATGGGCACGTCGTTGACCGCCGCGGGGGCTCCGCGGTAGTGCTTGAGCAGCAGGTACTTGGCCATCGTGATCTCTCCTCGGTGCGAGTGCGACCCATTCTGGCCGCCTTCTCCCCGGGGACGGAGCCGCCGGGGGATTCTCGACATCCCCGTGCGAGAGATTTTCCGTCCCCGTGGCGCGGCCCCCGGCGGCGGCTCCCGGACCCCGGGGCGGCCGGACGGGCAACTCCACGGCCCGCGCGGGCGTCCAACCGGGGGACGGGGTTCACAGAACCGAGTGCAAGGAGAGCCCCCATGCCTCCCCCCTCTCCCCGGTCCCGCACCCGCCTGCGCCTGCTCGCCGCAGCCGGGCTCTCCGTAGCCGTGGGGGTGCTGACCCTGGGCGGCAACGTCTTCGGCGCGCGGGTCGCCCCGGGCGGACCCGCGGCCGACGTCGCGCTCTGGGCGCTCCTCTCGGTGGCGGCGGTCGCCGCCGTCTTCCTCATCACCCTGTGGGCGAGCGCCCTGCTCCTGCCCCCCGCCCCGCCGCCGGCCGCGCCCGCCCCGCCGGGGACGCCGGACCGCGACGCCCCGTTCCACATCCCCGTGAGCACCCCGTGGACGCGGTTCGAGCAGGCGTACTCGGTGGTGGCGTACCTGCTCTTCCCGGTCGTCGCGGCGTTCCTCGTCCCCTGGGTGCCCTACACGTGGGACCTCGTCTCCTCCGGGGGCATGACCGGCCTGCTGGACGAGGGGCACCCCTATACGGGGGGCTTCCTCACCGCCTACCGGGACCTGCTGCCCTGGGTCGTCGGAACGGCCGCCGTGTCGGTCGCGGCGGGTGCGTGGCTGCTGTGGAACGAGGACTGGTACTCCGACCCCGACCTGCTGGTCATCGACTCCCACGGCGTCAGCGCCGTCGACCGGCGGTGGATCCGCTTCCCCGACGACCGGTCGTTCTTCATCGGGTGGGACGAGGTGGACCGGACCCGCGTGTCCACGCACCCGGTGGAACCCGCCCACGCCTTCACCGTGGTCTACCGGCGCGGACGCGAGCGCCACCCCTTCTGGCTCCGGTGGCACGGCTTCCGCCCCCATCCCGACGGCCCCGGCGTCCTCACCGTCGCCCTGGTGCCCGTCCGCCCGCGGACCCCCGGCGGCCCCGCGCCCGCCTCCGTCCTGCGCGACGCCCTCGAACGGTTCGGGCCCCCGCCCCGGGCACAGGCCGACCCCTGAGCACGCGTGCGGCCCCCGGGGTCTCCCCCGGGGGCCGCGGTCGCACCGTCAGCCCCGACGGCGCGGTTCACAGGAGACTACCCCCAGGCGAGCGAGGTCAGCTCCGGGTCCTCCAGCGCCGCGCCGACGTCGCGCAGCACCTTCGAGCCGAGCTCCCCGTCGACCAGGCGGTGGTCGAAGGACAGCGACAGCGTCGTGACCTTGCGGATCTTCAGCTTGCCCTTGTGCACCCACGGCATGTCGCGGATCTGCCCGAAGGCCAGGATCGCCGCCTCGCCGGGGTTCAGGATGGGCGTCCCCGCGTCCACGCCGAACACGCCCACGTTGGTGATCGTGATCGTGCCGCCGGACATGTCCGCCGGGGTCACCTTGCCCGCGCGGGCGGTGTCGGTGAGCTCCTTGAGCGCCGCCGCCAGCTGCGGCAAGGGCTTGGCCCCGGCGTCCTTGATGTTGGGCACCACCAGGCCGCGCTCGGTGGCGGCCGCGATACCCAGGTTCACGTAGTCCTTGAACACGATCTCCTGGGCGTCCTCGTCCCAGGACGAGTTGACCTCCGGGTTGCGCCTGACCGCCAGCAGCAGCGCCTTGGCGACCATGAGCAGCGGCGACACCCGCACACCCGCGAAGTCGGGGTGCTCGCGCAGCCGCGCGACCGCCTTCATGGTGCGGGTGACGTCCACCTGGAGGAACTCGGTGACGTGCGGGGCCGTGAATGCGCTGCCCACCATCGCCGCCGCGGTCGCCTTGCGGACGCCCTTGACAGGCACCCGCCGCTCCCGCGCCGACCGGTCCGCGGCCGCGGGGGCCGCGGGGGCCCGCTCCCCGGACACGGCGGCCGGCTCCGGGTCGGCCGGTGCGCCCTGGGCCGCCGCGTGCACGTCGTCGCGGGTGATGATCCCGCCCGAGCCGCTGGGGGCGACCGTCGCGAGGTTGACCCCGAGGTCCTTGGCGAGCTTGCGCACCGGCGGCTTGGCCAGCGGGCGGCCCTGGGAGGCCACGGGGGCCGGGGCGACCGCCACCGGAGGCGCCGGGGCGGGGGCCGGCCTGGCGGCCGGGGCCGGGGACACCGGGCCGGCGGGCTCGGGGCGGCGGCGGGTGCGGCGCTGGGTGGCGCCGGCCTTCTCGCCGTAGCCCACCAGCGGCTTCTCCCGCTCCTCCTCGGCGGGGGCGGCGGCGCCGTCACCGCCGGTGCCGTCGTCCACGGTGATGATCACCGTGCCGACGTCCACCGTCCGCCCCTCCTCGACCAGCAGTTCCTTGACCGTGCCCGCGAACGGGCTCGGCAGCTCGACGACCGCCTTGGCGGTCTCGATCTCGCAGATCATCTGGTTGACCGCGATCTCGTCGCCCGGTTTCACGAACCAGGTGAGGATCTCCGCGTCGACGAGGCCTTCGCCCACGTCGGGCAGCTTGAACGAGTGCACGCCGCCCACCGCGGGGGCGTTCTTCTGAATCGCCATGTGTTCCTGTTCCCCTAGTACGCGAACGCCCGGTCGACCCCGTCCAGGACCCGGTCCAGGTCCGGGAGGTAGTGCTCCTCCAGCCGGGACTGCGGGTAGGGGGTGTCGAAGGCGGCGACCCGGATGACCGGGGACTCCAGGTGGTAGAAGCACTCCTCCGTGATCCGGGCGGCGATCTCGGCGCCCGGCCCGCCGGTGAGCGTGGCCTCGTGGGTGACCACCAGGCGGCCCGTCCGCTTCACGGACTCCACGACGGTCGGGTAGTCCACCGGGGACAGCGACCGCAGGTCGATGACCTCGATGGAGTGGTCGGTGTCGGCCTCGGCCGCCTGGAGGGCGGTCTTGACCATGGGCCCGTAGGCGAGCAGCGTGACGTCGGTGCCGGGGCGGGCGACGCGGGCGGCGCCCATCGGGACCGCCTCGGCGAAGGGCGCCTCGGTGTCCACCTCGGCCTTCTCGTAGTAGCGCCGCTTGGGCTCCAGGAAGATCACCGGGTCGTCGCTGCGGATCGCCTGCTGGATCATCCAGTAGGCGTCCACCGCGTTGGCGACGCTGACCACGCGCAGGCCCGCGGTGTGCAGGAAGTACGACTCGGGGGACTCGCTGTGGTGCTCCACGGCGCCGATGCCGCCGCCGTAGGGGATGCGCATGACGACGGGCACGCTGAGCTTGCCCGCGGAGCGGCGGCGCATCTTGGCGAGCTGGGTGAAGGTCTGGTTGGCCGCGGGGAAGAAGAACCCGTCGAACTGGATCTCCACCACGGGGCGGTAGCCGCGCATCGCCATGCCGATGGCGGTGCCGACGATGCCGGACTCGGCCAGCGGGGTGTCGATGACCCGGTCCGCGCCGAAGTCCTTGTGCAGCCCGTCGGTGACCCGGAAGACACCGCCGAGCCTGCCGACGTCCTCGCCCATGACGAGGACCTTGGGGTCGTGTTCCATCGCGGCGCGCAGGCCGGCGTTGACGGCCTTGCCGATCGTGAGGTTGGACATGGCCTATCGGACCCCTTCCGCCTCGAAGGAGGCCAGGTACTCGGCGAACTCCGCGCGCTGGCGGTCGATGTGGACGTTGGGTTCGGCGTACACCTCGTGGAAGATGTCCAGCGGCTCGGGGTCGGGCAGGCTCCGGCACTGGGTGCGGACCTTCTCGCCCAGCGCGTCGGCCTCGGCGTCGACCCCGGCGAAGAAGGCGTCGTCGGCCAGCCCGTTGTGCTCCAGGTACCGGCGCACCCGCAGGATCGGGTCCTTGGCCTTCCACTCCTCCAGCTCGGCCGCGTTGCGGTACCGGGTGGGGTCGTCGTTGGTGGTGTGGGCGCCCATCCGGTAGGTGAACGCCTCGACCAGGGTGGGGCCGTTGCCCTCGCGGGCGTTGTCGAGGGCGGCGCGGGTGACGGCCAGGACCGCCAGCACGTCGTTGCCGTCCACCCGGACGCCGGGGAAGCCGAAGCCGGAGGCGCGCTTGTAGATGGGCACGCGGGCCTGGCGCTCCAGCGGCTCGGAGATGGCCCACTGGTTGTTCTGGCAGAAGAAGACCACGGGGGCGTTGTTCACCGAGGCGAAGTTGAACGCCTCGTTGGTGTCGCCCTGGCTGGTGGCCCCGTCGCCGAAGTAGGTGATGACGGCGGTGCCGTCCTCGCCGAGGGCGCCGTCGCGCTGCACGCCCATGGCGTAGCCGGTGGCGTGCAGGGCCTGGCTGCCGATGACGATCGTGTAGAGGTGGAACCCGTGCTCGTGGGGGTCCCAGCCGCCGTTGGTGACGCCCCGGAACATGCCGAGGAGCTCTTCGGGCTCGATGCCGCGGCACCAGGCGACGCCGTGCTCGCGGTAGGAGGGGAAGGCCATGTCGTGCCCGCGCAGGGCGCGGCCGGAGCCGATCTGCGCGGCCTCCTGGCCCAGCAGCGAGGCCCACAGGCCCAGCTCGCCCTGGCGCTGGAGGGAGACGGCCTCACCGTCGAAGCGGCGCACCAGGACCAGGTCCCGGTACAGGTCGCGGACCTCGTCCGCGGTGATCTCCAGGGGGTAGTCGGGGTGGCCCGTCAGTTCCCCTTCCGGTGTCAGGAGCTGGATGAGCTCCGGTTCCTCGTGCGCGGTGGTGTCCGACACGTCGCTCCTCGGGTACTCGGGGCCGGTTTCGCGCGGGTGAACGCTGGCCGGCCGGATCGCCGCACGTACACCCGGGGTGATGGATGTACGGCGGACCTCACCATATGGTGACAGAACTCACCGTGGAGAGCGCAAGACCCGGCCGACACCTTTTACGCCGCGAGTACATGTTCCCCGATGCCGGACCAGCCCGATTAGCAGGGCTTCCTAGCATGTACAAGGTCTTCCGACAACTTTGTCGGGGAGTGGCGGAGCGTGCGGCCGCGGAGCGGCGGCGGCCGGGTCCGGCCACGGAGCGTGGCGGGGGTCCGGTCCGAAAACCCCTCGGTTCCGGCCCCCGATACGGGGCGGGAGCGGGGTCGCGGCCCCTGCGCGGGTCGGCGCCCGCGTTCGGCGGGCTTGCGCGGGGGCCGGGTGCGCGGACCCGCGGCGCGTGCCGCCGCAGGGCCCTTCCCCAGGTCGCCGGGGGTCGCGCCGGGCACCGGCGCCGGGGCCGCCCGGCGTGAGGAGGCGCCCCGGCACGGGGGTCTCCTGCCGGAGGGGCCTCGGGGTCCCCGGACCCGTCCCCGTCCGTCGGGGGCGCGGGCCGCGCGGGGAGGCGGGGTCGGCGGGGCCCCGCTAGCGGGCGGCGGGCACGCGCATGCCGCGGTCGCGGGCGTAGTCGGTGAGCATCTCGCGGAGCTGGCGGCGGGCGCGGTGCAGCCGCGACATCACGGTCCCCAGCGGGGTGCCCATGCGCTCGGCCACCTCCTTGTAGGCGTAGCCCTCGATGTCGACGAGGTAGATGACCTCCTGGAACTCCTCGGGCAGCCGCGCGAGCGCCTGCTTGATGTCGGAGTCGGGCAGGTGGTCCAGGACCTCGTTCTCGGCCGACCGCATGCCCGAGGAGGTGTGCGCCTCGGCGGCGGCGAGCTGCCAGTCCTTGATCTCGTCGGTGGTCTCCTGCCGCGGTTCGCGCTGCTTCTTGCGGTAGGTGTTGATGAAGGTGTTGGTCAAGATGCGGTAGAGCCAGGCACGCAGATTGGTGCCGGCGCGGAACTGGTGGAAATTGGCGAACGCCTTGGCGAACGTTTCTTGGACGAGGTCCTCCGCGTCGGCCGGATTGCGGGTCATCCGCAGGGCCGTGGGATAGAGCTGGTCCGCGAACGGCGTGACGGCGGTGGCGAAGTCCAACGCCTCTTCAGGCTCCCGCCCGTCACTGTTGCGCGCGGCGATCGCTTCCATTTCGATAGTCGTCAAGATTCCCCCTCAGGACGACCGGACGATCACTTCCACCCTGTTAGACGCCATCTCGTGCTCTCAATGATGACATCAATCAAGGTGATCCGAGTCACGAACGTACCGAAACACTCGCTTGCGGGGTTCAGGATGCGGTAAAAACCCCGCTCTCCCCCTACCCCGCAAGGCGTCGGGGATATTCCCCGGCGGACCGCGCCCACGCGGCCGCACCGGGGTGAGACGGGTCTCGGCCGCACCGCGCCCCCCGCCGGTGCCGTACTCTGGCGTCGCCCGCTCCGAGCAGTACGGAGAGGCGTCCGCCCGGCCGGGGAGCCGGGAGGGGACGGGAGGGCGGCACACCCATTTCTCTTGTGGAGGACCCTGTGGCCCGCGTCGTTGTTGACGTCATGCTCAAGCCCGAGATCCTGGACCCGCAGGGCCAGGCCATCGCCGGGGCCTGCTCGCGCCTGGGCTTCGAGGGGATCGAACAGGTCCGGCAGGGCAAGCGCTTCGAGGTCGAGGTCGAGGGCGAGGTCGACGAGGCCGCGCTGGCCGGCGTCCGCCGTCTGGCCGAGACCGTGCTCGCCAACACCGTCATCGAGGACTTCAGCGTCCGCGTGGACTCCTGAGCCCCCGGGCCGCCGCGCGGCCCGGCACAGCGGACACCGTCGCCGGATTTACGGCATTTGCCGAAAAGCGCGAGGAGTGTCCGCGGCGTCTGATGTGCAATGGAACGACCGGCGGAGCCCCATGAGGGCACCGCCGGTCGTTTTACGTCCATCCCCCTCGGGAAGGTTCCTTGACGTGCCGGGCCCATGACCGACGACGGAGCACGAGAGGAGTTATTTCATGGACGTTGCCTTCTCGATCTCCCTCCCGCGGCGGGCGTACACGGTCGCCGTCGCACGCGACATGCTCGGAACACTCCTGCACCGCGCGGGACTGTGCCGGGACTGCGTCGACGACTTCCTCCTGGCCGCCTCCGAGGCGTGCGCCAACGCCGTCGAACACGGCGGACCCGTGTCCGACTACCGGGTGGACGCCGAGATCGACGAGCACTGGTGTGAAGTGCGCATCTCCCATACGGGAAGAGCGCCCGACACCGAGGCGCTAGCCGCGCGTTTCACCTCGGAACGACCCCCGCCCCTCCCCGGACTGGACTCAGAATCGGGCAGGGGCATTCTGTTGATGCGCCGCCTCATGGACGAGGTGTCGTTCGAGGGGGAGCCGAGGGTCACCGTACTGCTGCGCAAGCGCCGGACCTCCTGCGACGAGGACCCCGGGAGCGCGGCCGGGCGGGTCCCGGCCCCGGCCGACGCCCTCCTGCTGGACCGGGTCTGAGACCGGGGGGCGTCGGCCCCCCGCCGCCGGGAGTGGCGCGCACCACGTGTCGCACACCACGCCGTCTGTCGGGTCGTACACCCGCGGGCGCCCGCGAACCGTGGGAATCAGGAGATTCCTACGAAAGCGGACCCCGGAACGGGGGTGAGCGTCGTACCCCCGCACAGGTGAGCGGGTACGCTGCCAAGTGCGGACGCGATACCCCCCTCGGGGTCGGACGGACGCCGACTTCCTCCTCGCCGACAACTCCCCGCACCCGCGGGGAGGGACCCGACCAACGACTCGGAGTGTGCTCATGACAGCCCGTGTGGGCGTCGTCACCTTCCCCGGTTCCCTCGACGACAAGGACGCCGCGCGCGCCGTCGCGCTGGCCGGTGCCGAACCCGTCTCCCTGTGGCACGGGGACGCCGACCTCAGGGGCGTCGACGCGGTCGTCCTGCCCGGCGGCTTCTCCTACGGCGACTACCTGCGCTGCGGCGCCATCGCCAGCTTCGCGCCGCTGATGTCGGAGCTCGTCCCCGCCGCCCGTTCCGGGGCGCTGCCCGTCCTGGGCATCTGCAACGGCTTCCAGATCCTGTGCGAGAGCCACCTGCTGCCGGGGGCGCTCACCCGCAACTCCAGCCTGCGGTTCGTCAACCGCGAGCAGCGGCTGCGCGTGGAGACCACCGCCACCGCCTGGACCCGCGACTACACCGAGGGCCAGGAGATCCTGGTCGTCCTCAAGAGCGGGGAGGGCAGCTACGTCGCCGACGAGGCCACCCTCGACGCCCTGGAGGCGCAGAACCGGGTCGTGGTCAGGTACCTGGACTCCGACCCCAACGGCTCGCGCCGCGGGATCGCCGGGATCACCAACGAGCACGGCAACGTGGTCGGCCTCATGCCGCACCCCGAGCACGCCGTCGAGGCGCTGACCGGCCCCTCCACCGAGGGCCTGGGCTTCTTCACCTCGATCCTCGCCCGCCTGGGCGACAAGACCCCGGCCGGAGTCTGAGACCGACCCGGCCCCGCCGCACACCGACAAGGGGACGATCCTCGCGATGATGGCGCTCCTGCGCTCCCGGACCACGATGTACGTACTCGTCGGCATCGTCGTCGTGGGCCTGGTGGTGTCGGCCGCCGTCGGGCTGTTCAACTCCCTGGGCGCCGCAACGGCCGGATCCCCCCGGGCGGGCCAGGAGAGCGGGACGCCGCCCGCACAAGAGGCCGACGTGCCCGACGTCTCCTCCCTGGGCTCCGTGCCGCCCGGGCTGTCCTACTCCTCCGACCCGGACGCCGACGTGTACTGCCGGCAGGAGGGGTGCGCCCGGCTCGTCACCGTCCTCACCGAGGACGGCGAGGTCACCGGGGACGCCCGCGCCACCGTCCAGGAGGTCTACGACCACCTGCTGGACCGGGGCTGGAAGATCATGCTCCCCGAGGGCGCGGAGTCGCCCGAGGACGTGCCGCCGGAGCAGACCGTGCTGACCGACGACACCGTCATGATCGCCGACACCTCCACGGGCGGCGCCGGGGAGCCCGCGGTGCTGATGGTCCGCTACGCGGACCTCACCCGCTGACCCCGCCCACGACCCTCCGCGCCGGTCGGCGGACGCCGCGGCCCGGCCCACAACCGCACACCCCGAACGGAACCACGCATGTCTGAAGTACCTCGTCTCGACACCGTCGCCGTGGCGCAGAACAGCCCGGACACGCCTCAGCCGTACGCCGAACTGGGCATGGCGAAGGATGAGTACGAGCGGGTCCGCGAGATCCTGGGCCGCCGCCCCACCTCCGCCGAGCTGGCCATCTACTCGGTCATGTGGAGCGAGCACTGCTCGTACAAGTCGTCCAAGGTGCACCTGCGCCAGTTCGGCGAGAAGGCCCCCCACAGCGACGCCCTGCTGGTCGGCATGGGCGAGAACGCGGGTGTGGTGGACGTCGGCGACGGCCGCGCGGTGACCTTCAAGATCGAGTCGCACAACCACCCCTCCTACGTGGAGCCGCACCAGGGCGCGGCCACCGGCGTCGGCGGCATCGTCCGCGACATCCTCACCATGGGCGCCCGCCCGGTGGCGGTCATGGACGCGCTGCGGTTCGGTCCGGCCGACGCGGACGACACCAAGCGGGTGCTGCCGGGCGTGGTCTCGGGCATCTCCTTCTACGGCAACTGCCTGGGCCTGCCCAACATCGGCGGCGAGATCGGCTTCGGCACCGGCTACCTGGGCAACCCGCTGGTCAACGCGCTGTGCGTGGGCGTGATGAAGCACGAGGACATCAAGCTGGCGCAGGCGCCCGGCCCGGGCAACAAGGTGGTGCTGTTCGGCTCCACCACCGGCCCCGACGGCATCGGCGGCGCCTCGGTGCTGGCCAGCGCGACCTTCGACGACGAGTCGCACGCCAAGCGGCCCAGCGTCCAGGTCGGCGACCCGTTCATGGAGAAGCTGCTCATCGAGTGCAGCCTGGAGCTGTTCGCCAAGGACCTGGTCGTGGGCATCCAGGACCTGGGCGCGGCGGGCGTCTCCTGCGCCACCACCGAGCTGGCGGCGGGCGGCACCGGCGGCATGGACATCCGGCTGGACCGGGTGCCGCTGCGCGACCCGCGGCTCACTCCCGAGGAGATCCTCATGAGCGAGTCGCAGGAGCGCATGATGGCGATCGTGGAGCCCGCCAAGATGGACGAGTTCCTGGCCATCTGCGAGAAGTGGCAGATCCTGGCCACGGAGATCGGCGAGGTCACCGACGTCACCCCCGAGGAGGCCGAGCGCGGCGGGCGCCTGGTCATGACCTGGCACGGGGAGACCGTGGTGGACATGCCGCCGCGGACCGCCTCCGATGAGGGCCCGGTCTACGAGCGCCCCTACGCCCGCCCGGAGTCGCAGGACGCCCTCCAGGCCGACGACGCCGCCGACCTGCCCCGGCCCGCGACCGACGCGGAGCTGCGCGGGCAGCTGCTGCGGGTGCTGGGCGCGCCGGGCGTGGGCGACCCGACCTGGGTGACGCAGCAGTACGACAGCTACGTGCGCGGCGACACCGTGGTGTCCAACCCGCACGACGCCGGGATGATCCGCATCGCCGACGACTCCCACCGGGGCGTCGCGCTGTCCACCGACGGCAACGGCCGCTACACGCGCCTGGACCCCTACGCGGGCACCCAGCTCGCGTACGCCGAGGCGTACCGCAACGTGGCGGCGACCGGCGCCCGGCCGCTGGCGGTCACCAACTGCCTCAACTTCGGCTCCCCCGAGGACCCGGGCGTGATGTGGCAGTTCGCCGAGTCCACCCGGGGCCTGGCCGACGCCTGCAAGGCGCTGGGCACCCCGGTGACCGGCGGCAACGTGAGCTTCTACAACCAGACCGGCGACGTCGCGATCAACCCGACCCCGGTGATCGGCGTGCTGGGCGTCATCGACGACGTGCGCACCCGCCTCAAGACGGCGTTCTCCGAGGAGGGCGCCCGGGTCTTCCTGCTGGGCGAGACCCGGCCGGAGTTCGGGGGCTCGGCGTGGGCCGACACCGTCCACGGCCACCTGGGCGGACTGCCGCCGCGGGTGGACCTGACGGCGGAGGCGGCGCTGGGCGAGGTGCTGGCGGAGGCCGCCGAGAGCGGTCTGGCCGCGGCGGCCCACGACCTGTCCGACGGCGGCCTGGGCGTGGCCCTGGCCGAGTCGGCGCTGCGCGGCGGGACGGGTGTGCGGGTGACGGTGTCCGCGGACGTGTTCACCGCCCTGTTCAGCGAGTCCGGCGCCCGCGCGATCGTCGCGGTGGCCCCGGGCGGCGAAGAGGGGCTCGTGGCGCTGGCGGCCCGCCACGGCGTGCCGGTGGAGCAGATCGGCACCGTGGGCGGGGACGCCCTGGTGGTGTCGCACGGCGGCGGGGCCGTGGAGGTCCCGCTGGCCGAGCTGCGCGAGGCCTACGAGTCCGCGCTGCCCACCCTGCTGGGCGACCTGTAGCACCGCTCCGCCGCGGGGGCGGGGCGCCGTCGGCGCCCCGCCCCCGCGGCGTTCCCCACCCGGCCTTCCCCTACTCGTCGCCGACGCCGGCGACGACGACCGGTGTGCCGCCGGGAGCGGACACGTACCGGTCGAGGACGTCCCGGGTGGAGAGGCCGCCCCCCTCGATCCGCGGGACACGGGCTACGGACACCCCCGTCGCCGGGCGGACACCCGGTTCGCCGGACATCCCTGCTCCGCATGGGGCGGGGTCGGGGAGGGGGCCGGCGGGGGTAGGGGTAGAGGGAGGGACCGGAGGTGGTCGCGATGGGTCGCGAGAAACTGCGGCGTGGACGGTTGAAGGGGCCGCTGGGCAGCCCGGAGCGCCCGGCGAGCGCGCTGGGGTTCCGGCTGGTGCTGGCGGTGTTCGGCTGCCTGGTACTGGCGGCGGGCACGGTGGTGTCGGTGGTGGCGCAGGCCCCGCTGTGGCTGGTGGTGCTGCTGGGGGCCGGGTTCGCGGCGTCGTGCGTGAACGTCTACTGGGTGGCCCGGAGGCTGCGCTACGAGCGCCCGGGATGCTGATCACTCCGAGCCGGGTTCGCCGTCGAGGTCGAGGTCGACCGAGACCATCCGGTGGTCGGAGTGCGGCACGTCCGGGTTGTCCGGGTTCTGGGCGGTGAACTCCTCGGTGACGAGGATGTGGTCGATCTCCTGCGGCGGCCCGGCCAGGCTGGGAATCGTGTTGAAGGGCCGCTCGAAGGGGTCGTGCAGGCCGGCGTCGGTGAGGATCGACCACGCCGGGTTCCCGGGCTCGATGTTGAGGTCCCCGGCCAGGACCACCGGCCGCCCCTGGGACCTGGCCCCCTCGACGAGGTCCGCCAGGTCCCGCAGCTGGGCCCGGGCGCTCTCGGCGGTGAAGTCGTAGGTCCGCGGCTGTACGTGGGTGGCGATGACGCTGACCTCGGTGCCGCCGTCCCAGCGCACGACGGCCTCCAGGGCCTGGGCGCCGGTCGGTCCGCTGGGGGTGAGCGTGTGCCCGCGCACCGCGGTGACCTCCTGCGAGGTGAGCAGGGCGTCGCCCCACAGGGGCCCGTCGGCCGGGGCCCAGTAGGCCCGCATGCCGAGCTGCTCGGCGGTGAGGGAGAGGGCGTCGTGGCCGCCGTTGAGCATCCATCCGCGGTCGACCTCGCTGAGGACGACGATGTCGGGCAGGCCACCGCCGAGCAGCGCGATCTGCTCGTGGAGCGCGTAGCGCCCGTCCATGCCGAACCCCATGCGCACGTTGTAGGCGGCCACCCGCAGCCCCGAGGAGGGTTCGTGGGCCTGCTCCGCCCCGGTGCGGAACGAGGTGTGCCAGGTCGGCGCGGCCACCGTGAGCACCAGCGCCAGCGCGGCGGCCCCGGCGGTCAGCCAGGGCCGCCCGGAGCGGGCCGGGACCGGGCCGCGGCCGGTCATCGCCGCCGCGAGGGGTACCAGGGCCAGGAACGGCACCAGCGCGTTGCCGTAGTACAGGTCGTAGGCGGCGTAGAACCCGAAGACCAGGACCGCCAGCAGGAACAGCCCGCCGAACGCCGCCCACCCGGTGGCGGCGCGCCCCGGCCGGCCCGTCCGGTGCACCGCCCACCCGGCGCAGCCCGCCAGGGCGAGCTGGCCGGCCGGCAGGGCGGCCAGGGCCCAGGCGGGCCAGACCCCGGGGACGCCGCCGGCGTCCGAGGGCGCCGCCCACAGCACGGCGAGCGCCGCCGCCAGGACGGCGAACGCGGCCGCCGGGTGCCCGGTGGACCAGCGCGGGTCGGCCGCGACCATCACGGACAGCACGGCGGCGGTGGCCACCAGCGCGGCGGCCACGGGCGTCTCCCCGATGGCCTCGCCCACCGCCGGGTTGGCCGTGTACAGCCCGGAGAGGAACAGCAGCGGGCCCAGGGCGAGCCAGGCCCGGGCGGGGACGGCCCGGGGCTCACCGCCCCCCGGCCCGTGCCGGTACGCCCCGGCGGCGGCCCAGGCGAACAGGGCGACCTCGGCGACCGCCCCGGCCCAGGCCAGAGGCCCGTCCCGCCACACGAGGTCGACGGTGTTGAGGAGGGTGTGGACCACGGCGGTGGCGGCGACGCCGGTGACGACCCCGACCATCACCCCGTGCCCGGTGGCCCGCGGGTGGTCGACGGTGGCCATGGCGGAGGCGGTCAGCCACACGGTCCCCGCCCCGACCAGGAACGACGCCAGGTACAGCTGCGGAGCGCCGCCGTCGGTGGCCTGGAGGGCCAGGCGCCCGACCGCGAGCACGGCGCCCGCGGCCAGCGCGGTGCGGGCGGGCTCCAGGCGGCGGGCGGCGGCGACGAAGGGGACGGGGGCGAGGAACCAGGCGAGGGCGTAGAGGCCCATCAGCTCCGCCGGGGTCTCCCCCGCCCGCCCGAAGAGGGTGGTGAGCGAGGGCAGGAACACCCGCAGGGCGTCCAGGAACAGCACGGTTCCCACCGCGACGGCGAATCGGTCCCAGCGCATGGTCCTCCAGGGGTCGTCGCCCGCAGCGGTGGACATGAATGATCCTCATGTCCTGCTCGCGCGCGTACAAGGGGCACGCATCCCCCGATTCCCCGAAGTCATCCCACTATGCGGGCGGCTCCCCATGAGCGTCGCAAAAGCGACCGGCCGCGGCCCCGGCCGTGACCTTTCCGCGCCGGCGCCCGGCCCGGCGGCCCGGCACCCGGCCGCGCCGGGCCGGTCCCCTCCCTGCCGCTCACCCCCGTCCGCGGCCGTCCTCGCGCACCAGGTCGGCGGCGCGCTCGCCCAGCGCCAGGACCATGACCATCGGGTTGGGCGTGGGCAGGGTCGGGAAAACGGACGCGTCCGCGATCCGCAGCCCGCGCAGCCCCCGGACCCGCAGCCGCGGGTCGACCACGGCCATCGGGTCGTCCGCGGCGCCCATCCGGCAGGTACCCGCCGGGTGGTAGACGGTGTGGGCGGCGCGGCGCCCGTACTCCGACAGCTCCTCGTCGGTCCGCACCCCGGGGCCGGGGGCGACCTCCTCCTCGATCCAGGAGCGGAACGGCTCGGTCGCCGCGACCTCGCGGGCGATCTTGAGGCCGTCGACGACGGTCCGCTCGTCGTAGCCGTCGGGGTCGGTGAAGTACCGGAAGTCCAGGGCGGGCTTGTCCCGGGGGTCGGCGCTGGTGAGGTAGAGCCTGCCGCGCGAGCGCGAGCGCGGGATGTTGGGCGTCATGCAGACCGCGTGGCCCTCGGGAGGGGAGGCGTAGCCCAGCCGCTTCGTGTTGTCGTCGAAGGGGACCTGGTAGATGTGGAACATCAGGTCCGGGCGGGGGTCGGAGCCGTCCCGCCGGACGAACAGCGCGGCGTCGGAGTGCATCACCGTGTTCTGCGGCACCGGCCTGCTCGTCCGCCACATGATGATCGACTCGGGGTGGTCGAGCAGGTTCTCCCCCACGCCCGGCAGGTCGTGGCGGGGCTCCACCCCCACCTCGCGCAGGTGCCCGGCGGCGCCGATCCCCGAGAGCAGCAGCAGCCGGGGCGTGTCGACGGCGCCCGCGCACAGGATCACCTCGCGCCGCGCCGACACCGACAGGCGCGCCCCCTCCCGGTCCGCGGCCTCCACCCCGGTGGCGCGGTCGCCGTCCAGGACGACCCGGTCCACCCAGGTCTCCAGCAGCACGGTGAGGTTGTCGCGCACGTCCATGACCGGGTGCAGGTAGGCGACCGACGCGGAGGACCGGTACCCGGTGTAGGGGTCGTAGGCGACGGACAGGAACCCGGCGCCGTCGGCGAACCCGCCCCCGTGCGAGGTCAGGGCGTTGAAGTCCTCGACCACGGGGACGCCCGCCGCCTCCGCCGCCGCGTCCACCCAGTCGCGGACCATGGCGTTGCGGTCCTTCTCGGCGACCGGGACGATGTTGCACTTGATCCGGTCGGCGTAGGACTGGACGGTGGCGTTGTCCCAGCCCTCGGCGCCGGCGGCCACCCAGTCGTCGAGGTCCCGGGCGAAGGGCCGGAAGCTGATGAGCGTGTTGTGGGAGGAGCAGCCGCCGAGCACGCGGGCCCGGGAGTGCAGGATGTGGGAGTTGCCGCGGGGCTGCTCGGTGGTCGTGTACTTCAGGTCGAGGTCGCCGTCGAGGACGCCCAGCCAGTCGCGCAGGCGGAGCACGTGCTCCAGGTCCCGGTCGTCGGGCCCGCCCTCGATCAGGCAGACGGTGGTCCCGGGGTCCTCGGTGAGCCGGTCGGCGAGCACCGAGCCCGCGGTGCCGCCGCCGACGATCACGTAGTCGTAGGTGTGCTGGGACACGCGCTGATTCCTCTCGTGGTCCTGACGGGGGGAGGGGCCGACCCGGGGCGCGGCGGCGCCGCGCCGCGGGCCGGGCGGTCAGCCGAACCAGCGCTGCGGCTCGGGGGACAGGTTCCGGTAGATGTGCTTGGCCTCGCGGTACTCGGCGAGGCCGGACGGCCCGAGTTCGCGGCCGATGCCGCTGCGGCCGAACCCGCCCCACTCGGCGCCGGGGAAGTAGGGGCCGTAGTCGTTGATCCAGACGGTGCCGTGGCGCAGCGCCGCGGCCACCCGCTCGCCGCGCGCGGTGTCGCCGGTCCAGACCCCGCCGGAGAGCCCGTAGTCGGTGTCGTTGCCCAGGGCGATCGCCTCCTCCTCCGTGCGGAAGCGCTCGACGGTGACGACGGGGCCGAACACCTCGGTGCGGACGATGTCCATGGAGCGGTCGCAGTCGACGAACACCGTGGGGCGGTGGAAGTAGCCGTCCCGGAGTTCGGGCTCCGCGGGGCGCCCGCCCCCGGCGATGATCCGGGCGCCCTCCTCGACGCCGCGGGCGACGGCGGCCTCCACCTTGGCGCGGTGGTGCTCCGACACCAGCGGGCCGCAGCGCACCCCCCGGTCCTGGCCGCGGCCCAGGCGGATCGCGTCGGCGCGGCGGGCCAGCTCGGCGGTGAAGGCGTCGTGGACGTCCTCGTGGACGATGAGCCGGGCCCCGGCCGAGCACACCTGCCCGGAGTGGAAGAACGCGGCGCTGAGGGCGTGGTCGACGGCGGTGTCCAGGTCCACGTCCGGGAAGACGATGTTGGGGTTCTTGCCGCCCAGCTCCAGGGCGATCCTCTTGACCGTGGGAGCGGCGGCGGCCATGATCCGCCGCCCGGTGTCCAGGCCGCCGGTGAAGGACACCAGGTCCACGCCGGGGTGCGCGGCCAGGGCCGCGCCCGGACCAGGGCCGCTGCCGGTGACCACGTTGACGACGCCGGCGGGGACGCCCGCCTCGACCAGCAGCTCCATGAGCTTGAGGGTGGTGACCGGGGTGACCTCGGTGGGCTTGACCACGCAGGTGTTCCCCGCGGCCAGCGCCGGGGCGAGCTTCCAGGAGAGCTGGAGCAGCGGGTAGTTCCACGGGGTGATGAGGGCGCAGACGCCGACCGGCTCGTACACGATCCGGCTCTGGACGCCCTCGGGCGCGGACACCAGGCGCCCGGCGTCCTTGTCGGCCAGGCCCGCGTAGTAGCGGAAGACGGCGGTGACGTCGTCGACGTCGATGCCGCCCTCCTCCACGGTCTTGCCGGTGTCGAGGGACTCGGCCAGGGCGATCTCCGCGCGGTCCCGCCGCAGGAGGCCGGCGACGCGTTCCAGCAGCAGGCCCCGCTCCCCCGCCGGGGTGCTCCGCCAGGGGCCGGAGAAGGCCCGCCGGGCGGCGGCGACCGCGTCCCCGGCGTCGTCCGGGCCGCCCTCGCTGACCACGGTCAGCACGGAGGCGTCGGCGGGGTCGACGATCTCCCGGACCCGGCCGTCCCGGGCCGCCCTCCACTCCCCGTCGACGTGGATGCTGGTGGCGCGGACCGAGCCCGCAGGGGCCAGGTAGGGCGCCTCCGGGAGGGTGTCATGGCGTTCGTTCACGGGCCCGGTCTGCCCCCGTCCGCCCGGCGCAAACAACGCCGTGCGGCGGCCCGGCGGGCGGGCGCGGCCGGCCCCTCCCCGGAACCCGGGGAATACGGGGAGGAGGCTTTGACGTACATTGAGGTGTACCTCCGTGCTCCGCCCGGTCCGTGGGCGTCCGGCACCGACGGCCCCGACCGGGTCCCGACCGCGCACCTTCGAGGAAAGCACCAGATGTTGTTGGAGCAGGAACGACGGGACGTCTGCCTCGCCGCCCGCACCCTCGCCGCCGCCCCCGGCGTCGCGCCCGGTGAATCCGCCACCCTCAGCGTGCGCCGCGGCGACCTGGTCGTCGTCACCCCGCACGGCATCCCGCTGGACCAGATCCAGCCCGCCGACTGCCCGGTGATGTCCCTGGACGACCGGATGCTGGAGGGCCGCCGCGACCCGGCGGCCGAGACCACCCTGCACATGGCGGTCCACCGGCGGTCCGCCGGCCACGGGCGCGAGGTCGGCGCCGTGGTCAACGCGTTCACCGCCGACACCGTGGCGGCCTCCTCGGTCCTGGTCGAGCTGCCCCCGATCCACCACCGCGCCGCCGCCCTGGGCGGGGCGATCGCGGTCACCCCGTACGCCACCTACGGCACCGGCGACATCGCCGACCAGGCGGTCAAGGCGCTCAAGGGCCGCGACGCCGCCCTGCTGGCCGACCACGGCGGGGTCGCCCTGGGCCGGGGCCTGGAGCACGCCCTGGAGAACCTGCGCCTGCTCGACTGGCTGTGCGCCGCCTACCTGCGCGCCCGGATGGTCGGCCACCCCCGCGTCCTGTCCGAGGACGAGCTCGCCGCCGTCGCGCACCGCGACTCCTACGGCTGGGCCGGACCCGACATCTGGTGACCGGCCCCCCGCCCGCCCCCGGAGGGGGCGCCGCGGCCCCGCGTCAGGCGTCCTCCCCGTCGTCGCCCTCCTCGTCGTCGGAGAGCTCGTCGGGCCGGGTCCAGGCCAGGTAGCAGGCCGGGAACGCGGCGTGGGTCATGGCGGTGACCACCACCAGCGGTGCCAGGACGACCAGGGGGACCGCCGCGCCCATGTCGGTTCCGGGCGCCGCCGCGGCGAACCCGGCCGTCACCCCGACGAGGAGGGTGGCCAGGGCGGCCGTCACGTGGTGCCCGAGGCGGGTGGCCCGGTCCATCTCCGCCCGCTGGAACTCGTCCAGGCCCCGGTAGCCCGCCACCCACCGGGCGGCGATGTTGATGTGGGTCGAGATCACCGCGCTCGTGACCAGCAGGACGACGAACCCGGCGACCCCGGCGAGCGACCACGACGCGTCGGCGGCCAGGGGCAGGACGAGGACGGCCGCCGCCCCGAGGGTGGTGGCAAGGAAGACGGCGACGGCGGCGCGGCGGCGCGGGCGGGCCGCCCAGAAGGCCCGGCGGCGCGGGTTCTCGATCAGGGCGCGCATGCGCTCCTGGGTCCGGTCGTCGGGCTGTCCGATGAACATGGTGATCCTTCGCTGTGGTGCGGTCGGGCGTGGCCCGGGAGGGTGCTGTCGGCCGGTCCGGCGGCCGGGGTCCTAGGCGTCGGGGTCGTCGACGACCTCGTCGGGCTGGGTCCAGGCCGCGTGCAGCGCGGGCAGCGACGTGTGCACGATGATGAGCGTCCACAGCAGCGGCAGCGCCAGCACGGCGGGGAACACCGGCTCCCCGGGCAGGAACGAGGGCGCCCCCGCGGCGATCAACCCGGCGAACAGCAGGGCCGTGGTGCCCCGGTGCCCGAACCGGACGGAGCGGTCCCGCTCCGCCCGCTGGCGCTCGTCGAGCAGGCGGTAGGGCAGGGACATCCGGGTCGCCTTGTTGAGCCGGGTCGCGAGCACCGCCGAGGCGAACGCCGCCACGGCGAACGCCAGGGCGAAGAGCAGCGACACCTGCGAGGGCAGGGCCACCGCGGCGGCGAGCAGCGGGACCGAGGCCGCGGACACCGCGGCGGACAGCGCCGCGAGGCGGCGGCGCCGGGCGCGGGAGGCCCAGGCCCGGCGGAACCGCGGGTTCTCGGTGCTCAGATAGGCGGCGCGGTCGTTGTCCTCGATCACGCGGGAGGGGCGGAACTCGTCGACGATACGGCCGATCATGGTGGTACCTCGTCTCGCTCTCGTTCTCGTTGTCCGGGTACGGGCGCGGCGGTCAGCCGCCGATGCGGGGGAAGGGCTCGGTGGAGAACACGACCTCCACGGAGACCTCGAAGTAGCGGGCGATCCGCAGGGCCAGGTGGAGGCTGGGGCTGTACTCGCCCCGCTCCAGGTAGCCGACGGTCTGGTAGTGCACCCCGAGCGCCTCGGCGAGCTGGCGGCGGGAGACCTCCCGCTCCGCCCGCAGCATGGCGATCCGGTTGTAGATGACCTCGGCGTTCCCGGCCGCCGCCTTGCCGCGGCGGCCGTTCCCGCCCTTCTTCTCCTCAGTAGCCACGCTGCATCGCCTGCTCCCGGGCCTGCTGGACCCTCGACCCCGACGTCTTGCGGGCCATCCGGCGCAGCACCCACTGGGCGACGGCGAACCCGCCCACGGCCCACAGCGCCAGGACCGCGGCGACCTGCGGCAGCTGCCAGGTGCCCGTGAGCTCGGCGGCGGCGTGGGACCCGGGCAGGACCGCGGCGCGCACGCCCAGGCCGACCCAGTACACGGGGAAGACCTGGGCGACGGTCTGGAGCCACCCCGGCATCACGGCGATGGGCAGGAGCACGCCCGAGACCCCGGTCAGCCCCATGACGGGGAGCATGAGCAGGCCGACGCCGGTGCGCGGGTTGCTGAGCAGGGAGCCGACCACGGCGCCGATCGGGGCGATGGCGAGCAGGGACAGCACGCAGACCCACGCCAGGGTGACCGCCCCGGCGACCCCCTGGACGGCGAACCCGTCGATGAGGATGATCCCGGGCACCAGCATCAGGGCCAGGGACAGGGCCGACATGGTGACGAGGTACCAGGTCTTGCCCACCGCGTAGCCGACCATCCCGTCGGGGACGACCCGGGAGCGCAGCAGGGTGCCGTCCTCGCGTTCGCTGCCGACGACCTGGGCGATGGTGATGGTGCCGAGCAGCAGGAGCAGCATGGTCACGCCGGAGGCCATGAGGAACGCGCCCAGGGGCGTCCCCCCGCCCTCCACCGTGGAGTCCGCGGTGAACAGGGCGATGGCCAGGAAGAGGGCGGGGGTGAGCAGGTAGCCGCCGATCACCTCGCCGAAGTTGCCGAACGTGTTCTTGAACTCGATCCAGCCGCGCGAGAGGCCGACGCGGACGGCGTTGAGGGCGGGGTTCATCGGATCTCCTCGGCGAACTCGGCGGCGGCCCGGTCGGCGTCGCCGGACTCGGAGCGCTGGACCAGGTCGAGGTAGACCTCCTCCAGCGAGGGGCGCAGGACCTTGAGGTCGGTGACGGCGTCGCCGTGCTCCCGGTACAGCCCGGCGACGTACCGGGCCGGGTTGTCGGTGGCGTGCACGTGGCGGACGCCCCCGACGGACCAGGTGACCTCGCTCTGCATGCCGACCAGGGAGGAGAGCCGGTCCGCGCTGCCGTCGGCGACGATGCGCCCGCCGGCGAGGATGAGGACGCGGTCGGCGAGCTTCTCCGCCTCGGCCAGGTCGTGGGTGGTGAGCAGGACGGTGGTGTCGTCCTCGTCGGTGAGCCGGTGGACCAGCTCGTGGAAGTCGCGGCGGGCCTGGGGGTCCAGGCCGGTGGTGGGCTCATCGAGGAAGAGCAGCTCGGGGCGGCCGACCAGGCCCAGGGCGACGTCGACCCGGCGGCGCTGCCCGCCGGAGAGCGTGCGCAGCCGCTTGTGGGACTGCTCCTCCAGGCCCAGCGACGCCAGCAGCTCGTCGGTGTCGTAGGGGCGGGGGCGGCCGGGCTCCGCGTAGGGGGCGTGGAAGCGGCCGAAGTGGTCCACGAGGTCGCGCACCTTCCAGGCGGCGTGGTCGCGCCAGGACTGCATGACCACGCCGATCCGGGACCGCCAGCGCTCGTCGCCCCGCGCGGGGTCGGTGCCCAGCACGTCGACCTCGCCCGCGGAGCGGGCCCGGAAGCCCTCCAGGATCTCCACGGTGGTGGTCTTGCCCGCACCGTTGGGACCCAGCAGGGCGACGACCTCGCCGCGGCGGGCGGTCAGGTCGACACCGCGCAGGACCTCGGTCGTCCCGTAGTTCATCCGCAGGCCGCGCACGGTGATCGCCGCCTCGGCCGGCACCCCGTGCGCCACCTCCCGGGCCACCGATCGTGCTCTGGCATCCGCCATGGCCGCACCTCCCTCGTCGTCCTTCTATTGCGATTGATAGTACATGTACTACATCCAGAAGAACAAGGACTACATCTGGATGCAGAGGCGATACGGCTTGACGCAGGTGGACTATCGGGGGTGAAGGCGCAGCTCAGCGCGGCCACCCGGCCGCGTCCGGCCGACCGCACGAAATCCGTCGGCGGCCGTGTCGGAACCCCCCTGGACCCCGAAACCGGGTACGGATACTCAAGAGGGGAGTCCCCCCGACACGCCACACTGGTGCCGACGACCGCAGACCCCGCTGGAAGGCCCCAAGATGCGCTGCAGCTACATCCGGCTCCTCGTCAACGACTACGAGGCCTGCTTCAGGTTCTACTCCGACGTGCTCAAGTTCCCCGTGCTGCGCGGCGACGAGCACAGCCGCTACGCCGAGTTCGACGTGGACTCCACCACCCGCCTCGCGCTGAACCAGCGCGAGGTCATGGCCGAGGCGCTGGAGACGGACACCGCCGACCCCGAGCTCCCCCACCAGGACCGCATGGCCGTGGTGTTCGAGGTGGACGACGTGGACGCGACCGCCGCCCGGCTGGTCTCCGACGGGGCGCGCCAGGTGATGGCGCCGCGCGACTGGACGGCGTGGGGGACCCGGGCCGCCCACTTCCGCGACCCGGACGGCTACCTGCTGGAGATCAGCAGCCCGCTCCTGTGAATCACGGGGCCACGTGCTCCACCAGCAGCTCGTTGACCCGGTCCGCCCGCTCCACCCCGAGCAGGTGGGCGGCGCCCGGGACGACCTCGAACCGGGCGTCGGCGATGCCGTCGGCGAGCCTGCGCCCGTGCCCGGGCGGCAGCATCGGGTCGTGCGCGGCCGACACCACCAGGGAGGGCACCCGCACCCCCGCGACCAGGTGGCGCTGGTCCATCGTGTGCACCGCGTCGCACACCGCGGCGAACGCCCCGGGGTCGATCCGGCCCAGCTCCCCGGTGAACCGGTCGACCACGTCGGGGCGCAGCTCGCCCATGTCGGGGGTGAACCAGGGCAGCGACACATCGGCGAGCACCGACTCCATCCCGGCCTCGCGCACCCGGTCCGCCAGCAGGCCCCACCGGTGCGCGGGGGGCGTGCGCGGCGCGGCGGCCAGCAGGGCGATCCGCTCCAGGGTGCGCGGGGAGTTGGCGGCGATCCACACCACCAGCGAGGCGGCGAACCCGGCTCCCACCGCCGACACCCGCGTCATCTGAAGCCGCTCCAGCAGCGCCAGCACGTCCAGGGCGAGGTCCTCCAAACCGCACGGCCCGTCGCCGGCCGGCGAGGTGCCGTGGCCGCGGTGGTTGATCCGCAGGACCCGGCGGTTGCGGGTCAGCTCGGGCATCTGCGGCTCCCACACCGACAGGGTGGTGCCGAACGGCGGGACGAGCAGCACGACCGGGGCGTGCCGCGGTCCGTCGATCCGGTA
Organism: Nocardiopsis flavescens; assembly: GCF_900141985.1. Taxonomy (GTDB): domain Bacteria; phylum Actinomycetota; class Actinomycetes; order Streptosporangiales; family Streptosporangiaceae; genus Nocardiopsis; species Nocardiopsis flavescens. The sequence goes on from NZ_FQZK01000011.1 coordinate 215,345, forward strand.
CTGGAGCGGAATGGTCATGAGGCCTCCGAGTCGCCAGAACGCCAGGGTATCCGCAAGCACCGCGGCGCCCCCCACTTTCGACCCGCATGGAGGACAGAACCTGACCTGCACCGTTTCTAGGGTGGGGAGCACCGAGACGGCGACAGAGAAGGCGGTTCACCATGACGACGGACACCGAGCGCACGTCCCTGCTCAAGATGCTCGCCGACCAGCGGGACTTCCTGCGGTACACGCTCAAGGGCGTCGACGGGGAGCAGGCCTCCCGGCGCACCACCGCCAGCGAGCTGACCCTCGTGGGACTGGTCAAGCACGTGTCCGAGGCGGAGCGGAACTGGATCCGGTTCGCCCAGGAGGGGCCCGCCGCCGAGCCGGTCGACTACGAGGACCCGGGGACCTGGCAGGAGCAGGTCGACAGCTTCCGCCTGCTGGAGGGCGAGACCCTGGAGGGCGTGCTGGCCGGGTACCAGCGGGTCGGGGCCCGGACGGAGGAGTACGTGCTCTCCCTGCCCGACCTGGAGCGGAGCCACCCGCTCCCGGCCGCGCCGTGGTTCGAGGAGGGCGCCTCCTGGTCGGTCCGCGACGTCCTGCTGCACATCCTCCGCGAGACCGCCCAGCACTGCGGCCACGCCGACGTCATCCGCGAGTCCCTCGACGGCCAGAAGACGATGGGCTGACCCGGTGCCCGGGCCCCGCACACGACGACGGGGTGCGCCCGAAGGCGCACCCCGTCGTGAAAAGGCGGCGAGGGCCGCTTCCGCATCCCCCCTCAAAGTACGGAAGCGCCCCTCGCCTGGGAAACGGCCTGCGACTCCTCCCCCCTGGAGTCGCGGCCTGGAAGGTCCGCACACGGCCGACCCGCTGCACTCGGGACCCCGGGCCCCGGAGCGACGTTGTCGTTCCGTGTTGATAGAGACACTACCCACCCCGACCTCGATAGACAACCCTAAGTCACGAGGAATAACTTAAAGTGATCACCATTCCTCCGTCGATACCGGCCCAAGTCGCCGCGGGCAGTGTCAACCCGGGGTCATGATCGACTCCCCCGAAGGCGCACATAGCCTGGTCGGGTGAGATCACCGCTGCTCAGTCCCCGATGGATCGGCGTCCACCTCGGCATCCTCCTGGTCGCCGCGGTGTGCACCGCCGGAACCTCCTGGCAGTTCGTCCGCGCCTTCGAGCCGGACCGCGAGGTCATCACCAACCCGGTGGAGGACCTCGCCGACGCCGTACCGCTCGACGGGCTGCTCGAACCCGGCGAGTACATGCACCCGGAGACCTTCGCCAACACGGCGGTCACCGTCACCGGCCGCTACGCCCCGCGGGACACGCTTCTGGTGCCGCGCACGGAGGACGGCGTCCCGGGCCACGACGTCATCCTGCCGCTGGTCACCGACGACGGCGCCGCCGTCACCGTCGACCGCGGCTGGGTCCCCGAGGACGGTGCGGTCCCCGAGGTCACCGCCGACGAGGTCACCGTCTCCGGCTGGCTGCTGCCGCCGGTCTCGGACGGCGGGTTCACCCCCGTCGCCACCCGGGAGGGGACGGTGGAGCGGATCGCCACCTCGCTGCTCGTCAACGAGTGGGACCACCCCCTCTACGAGGGCTACGTCATCCTGCCCGAGGGCGACCCCGCGGCCGAGGGCCTGACGCCGGTGCCGCCGCCAGAGCCGCCCACCGGGTTCACGGTCAACTGGCGGAGCCTGAGCTACACCGTCCAGTGGGCGATGTTCGGCGCCTCCGCGCTGGTGTTCTGGGTCCTGCTGATGCGGCGGGAGCTGGCGGACGCGCGCCGGGCCCGGAACGCCGAAGGGGCCGCCCCCGGTTCGGAGGAGGCCCCGGAGTCCGAGGATCAGCCCGCGGGCGCCGGCTCCTGAGCCGGGGAGGCCCCCGCCTCCCGCGCCTTCTCCGTCCTGACCACGCGGTGCTCGACCACGAAGCCCAGGACCGGGATGGTCCCCGCCAGGACCACCCCGAGCGTCTTGGGCGCGCTCCAGCGGCGGTCCAGGGCGACCCACAGCACCACCAGCACGTACACCATGTAGATGTAGCCGTGCGGCATGGCGATGAACAGCATCAGCGGCGACTCGGGGCCGAACCACCTCTCCAGACCGGCCGGCGCCGCCACGAGGGAGAACCGCGCGGTCTCCCCGATCAGGTACTTGGCGGGCATGGCCGCGAAGGTCAGGCCCAGCAGGAAGACACCGGTCACATAGGCCAGCACCCGGTACAACGCCAACGACACACGGCTCTTGTCCACCGCTACTCCACACCCACTCAGACGGCTCGCTCCCCGAGGAGGGTCGGGGTCCCTTTCCCGAGGCTAAACGCTGTCCGGAACCGGCCGTCGCCGGGGTGGCGCGTGCCGTTCCCCACCCCCGCCCCCGCGGCGCGGACCCGGCGGGCCCGCGCCCGGGTCACCTCTTGGCGACGCGGTCAGGGCTGGACCACCGGCCGTCGGACTGCGCGGTCCAGGCCTTCGGGATCATCCTGAGCGTGATGAACGCGTCCACGACCCGGATCGGGAAGAAGAGCAGCCCGTACAGCAGGTACGACGGCCGCCGCCGGATCGCGGTCATGACGCAGGTCAGCATGTAGTCGGGGATGAGCAGGCCCATCGCCAGCGCGGTCAGGGGCAGGAACGCGGTGACCGCGGTGAAGGACGTCCCCACCAGCGGCACCGACACGAACGCCTCCCCGGCGAGCGTGCCGACCAGGACGAACCCGGCGACGAGCGTGGTCAGCAGCAGGATGGCCGACACCACCACGACCTCGAAGATGTACAGCCCCAGGAACAGCCAGAACGTGCTGGGCCAGATACCGTGGCGCCGCACCGTCTGCCAGAACCCCAGCGTCCACCGCCCGACCTGCTTGCGGTAGTCGGAGAAGGTGAACGGGTCCTGGCTGTAGGCCTTGGTGTCCGGCCGCATCGAGATCCGTCCCAGGCGCTTGTGCTGCACCTCGAACGTCATGTTGAAGTCCTCGATGACCAGCCCCTTGGGGTTGACCTCGATCTCCCGCAGCGCCTCGCTGCGGTAGACGCTGGCGAAGCCGGGGACGATGAACGACGCGTTGGTCCCCCGCCAGGTCTGCCCGAACCTCATGAAGTACTGGAGCATGAAGTACAGGCGGTCGCGGTAGGCGGAGATCGTCCGGCCGACGAAGGTGCGCTCCCCGGGCTTCCACTCCGACACCACGAACCCGGCGACGGCGGCCACCTTGGGGTCGCGCAGCTGGCGCCGCACCCCGTCGACGTACCCCTGGTCGAGCTCGGTGTCGGCGTCGAGGATGAGCACGCCGTCGTAGTTCTCGGTGAGCGCGAACTCCTCGATGACGGCCTCGATGGCCCCGGCCTTGCCGCGGTTGGTCAGCAGTTCCAGGACGTTGACCCCGGTCTTGGCGGCGATCTCCGCGGTGGAGTCCCGGGAGGAGTCCGACACGACGTAGATGTCCCACCGGGGGAACAGGCCCAGCGCCGAGGAGATGGCCCCTCCGATGACCGGCTCCTCGTTGTGGGCGGGGATGATCACGGCGATGGTGGCGTTCCGGGGCTCCTCCCCGCCCCGGGCCGCCACGGCGTCCTCGGTGCCGTCGGAGTCGGCGGACGCGACGGCGGAGCCGCCGGAGCCGACGAGGACGCGTTCGCGGGAGCGGACGGCGCGGCGGTCGCCGGCCGTGGTGTCGCGCCGCAGCACGGCGCGGACGGAGTCGTCGCCCAGGCGCAGCGCCCCGACGACGGTCCAGAGCAGGAGGTTGGCGCCGAAGGCGAGCCACAGGAACACGTACCCCACGGGGCCGAGTCCGGCTGCGGCGGCCATGTCGGTCGCGAAGTCGAACCAGAGAACGAAGAGTGCGGCGGCCAGTACCAGGGCGATCAGCCCGACCAGCAGGCCGCCGACGAAGCGCACGATACGCACAGCCTTGGGACCCCTCCCGAAAGTCAGCGGTTTCGGACCGACATTAACCCGCTAAGTCGGCGTTAGGTTGACGCCCTGCCACCTGGAGGGGTTCACCCGAGTTCGCGTCCTATGTAGGCCACGGAAATCGTATACACGGGCTTGTGCGAAGTGGTACCCATTAGAAGATATTTGAGATCGGGGGCCGGAGGCGCACGCGCCACCGGTTTATAACCGGACGTCCCTGACATCTCGCCCCTTCATCATGTTCTGGGACGGACGGAGACAAGGAGAGTGCACGGCGTGATCGGTGAACCGGTTCCCCCAGCACCCGGACCCGCTCCGACCGACTCGGGCCGAGACCCCGCCGCCGACTCCGTGACCGGCGGGGACACCTCGCCGGAGCGACGGGTCCGGGTGGCGATCCACCAGCCGCACTACCTCCCGTGGCTGGGAATGGTCGACAAACTCGACCGTTGTGACCGCTTCGTCGTCCTCGATACGGTCCAGTTCGAACGACGCGGCTGGCAAAACCGCAACTATGTGGCCGGACGTGGACGTCCCGTGCTATTGACAGTTCCCGTCGCCCAGGGCAGTCGGGAGGACCTGATTCTGGACAAAGCCATTGACAACAGCCAGAAATGGAGGAGCAAGCACTTCAAGGCACTGGCAGAACACTGTTACCCCAAGACGCCCTACTGGAACGATTACAAGGAAGAAATCGCCCGCCTGTACGAAACCGAGTGGGACGACCTCGCGGGCCTGGCCATCGCGACCACGCGGATGGTGATGCGCGGCTTCGGCATCGACACCCCGGTCCTGCGCGCCAGCGAGATCGGCGACTTCCCCGGCCACAAGAGCGAGCTGCTGGCCCAGATCTGCACCAAGACCGGAGCGGACGTGCTGCTGTCCGGCGACGGTGCCCGGGACTACCTCGACCCGCGGGTCCTGATGCGTTACGGGATCGACGTCGAGTGGCAGGGGTTCCGGCACCCGGTGTACCGCCAGCACCAGCGGGAGGCCGACGACTTCGCCCCCCGCCTGTCGGCGCTCGACCTGCTGCTCAACGCGGGTCCCGGCGCCCTGGAGATCCTCCGTGGGGCGCGAACACGGGGCTGATCTCCACGAGGAGCCGATCTCACCGTGGCGGCACCGCGGCCGCCGTGTCACCCGGGGTGCCCCGCGCCGCGCGGGCGCGCGCCCCCACCCGGTAGGTAAAGGACGGGAAGGCAGCATGACGACGGACTGGTCCCAGGAGCGCATCCTGGTCCTCGCACCCCACCCCGACGACGAGACGCTCGGCTGCGGCGGCCTCATGAGCAAGGCCAAGGCCGCCGGCGCCGAGGTCTTCGTGCAGTTCATGACCGTCGGGGACACGGCCGACCAGTCGCCGAAGGGCTTCTCCACCGCGGAGGAGCGCTACGCCGAGATCAAGAAGGTCGCCGACCACTTCCGCTGGGACGACTGGCACATGGCCCTGCCCGGCGACGAGTACCACCTGCGGCTGGACGCGGTGCCCCGCGTGGACCTCACCCGGATCATCGAGGCCACCAGCCCGCTGTCCGTGGCGCGGCTGCGGCCCACCACGGTCATCGCGCCCCACCGGACCAGCTACAACCAGGACCACCAGGTGACGGCCGAGGCGGTGCACACCGCCCTGCGCCCCTCCGACAGGGCGCTGCGCCACCACCCGCGCCTGGTGCTGGCCTACGAGGAGGCCGCGGACCAGTGGCGGCTGGAGCACGCGCCCTCCCCCAACCTCATCGTCGAGCTGTCCGAGAAGGAGATGGGGGACAAGCTCCTCGGCATGGAGCTGTACGGGTCGCAGAGCCACCGGCACCCGCACACCCGCTCGGACCTGACCCTGCGCAGCCTGGCCGTCCTGCGGGGCATGCAGGCCGGCGTCGCCCTCGGCGAGGGGTTCCACGTCCTGCGCTGCCTGGCTTGAACGGCGCCGGACCCCGCCCCGGCACCCGGACTCCCCCACCCGTCCCATTTCGCGCCACCACCCCTGTGAAGAAGAGAATCCAACGCCTGTAAGTGGAGGGGAAACCATGAAGGCTGTAGTCACCGGAGGAGCCGGGTTCATCGGCTCCCACCTGTGCGACCACCTCGTCGCACAGGGGCACGAGGTGGTCGTCCTGGACGACCTGTCGACCGGGTCGCCGGAGAATCTGGTCCAACTGGAGAGCGCGCCCGGGTTCCGCCTCGTGCAAGGGGACGTCCTGGACCGGGACCTGGTCCACGACCTGGTCGCGGAGGCGGACACCGTGTTCCACCTGGCCGCGGCGGTGGGCGTCTACAACATCGTGGACAACCCGCTGCGGTCCCTGCGGATCAACCTGCACGGCACGGAGAACGTGGTGGAGGCCGCGGTCGCCCACCGGGTGCCCTACATGGTCGCGTCCACCAGCGAGGTCTACGGCAAGAACGACGCGGACGGGCTGCGGGAGGACGACGACCGGATCTACGGCTCGCCGACCAAGAGCCGCTGGTCCTACGCCGCCGCCAAGGGCCTGGACGAGCTGGTCGCCTACGTGCACGGCTCCGAGTCCGGGGTCCCGTGCGTGATCACCCGCTTCTTCAACGTCGTGGGGCCCCGCCAGACCGGGCGCTACGGCATGGTCGTGCCGCGGTTCGTGGACCAGGCGCTGGCGGGCCTGCCCGTCACCGTGTACGGCACCGGGACGCAGCGCCGCTGCTTCGGCTCGGTGTACGACGTGGTGCCCGGCCTGCTGCGGCTGATGGACACCCCGGCGGCCTACAACCGCGCGGTCAACCTCGGCGGGCACGAGGAGGTGTCCATCAAGGGCCTGGCCGACCGCGTGGTGGAGCTGACCGGGTCGGACAGCGAGATCGTCTACATCGACTACGACCAGGCCTACGGCGAGGGCTACGAGGACATGCAGCGCCGCTACCCGGACACATCACTGGCCAGAGGCCTGGTGGGGTACGAGCCCGCGCGCGACCTCAACGACATCATCACCTCGATCGTGGAGCACCGCCGGGCGCAGGAGACCGCCACGGTCCCGCAGCCCGCCTGAGAACCGGCACGGCCGCTCCCCACCCGCCACAGGGCAGGAGCGCGTGCCCGCCCTTCCCACGCCCGTCCAGGGCATCCCGCTCCATCCCCGCTCATGGAGACCCCGCCCCCTGGAAGGGGGCCGGCCTCCCCCCTGCCCCGGGGAGACCGCCCGCGCACGGCCGCGGGCACCGGCGTCCGCCCGCACGCACGGATCCCGCCCCCGGCGGGGCGGCGCGGACGGGCCGCGGCGAGGGCCCCGCCCGTCCGGGACCCCGTCCGGTCCGCGCACCGGCACCGCACCCGGCCACCGGTCCGGCGGACCGCCGACACGGCCGCGTGCCCCGGCCCCACCCGGGGAGGACGAAGACCGTCACCCCGGCAGCCGCACCCGGCCACCGGCCCGGCCGGGGCACCTCCGGACACGGCCCGGGCCGGTCTCACCCCGCCAGCACGGTGAACACCTGGACCGCGCTCAGGACCAGCACCGACCCGCACAGCAGGAGCATGGCCCAGGGCGCGGACACCGCGCCCGGCGGAGCGCCGGTGCGGGGATCGCGCAGCCCTTCGCGGCTGCGGCGCCACCGCAGCCACAGGTGCAGGCCCAGAACCCCCGCCACGAGCAGGAACGCCGCCATCAGCGCCATCCGCAGCGCGGGCGGCGCCTGGGGGACCGCCGTCGTCCCCGGCGCCAGCTCGCCGCGCAGGAAGAGCAGGCCCACCGCCACCAGCAGGATCAGGGTGCGCTGCCAGGCCAGCAGGGTGCGCTCGGGTTGCAGGCCCGGGTCCCCGCGGTCGGCGGGGCTCCTCACAGCAGGTGCCCCAGCACCACGACCAGGCACACCAGGCCCACGGCGATCGTGGTCAGCAGCGGCAGCGGGCTCATCTTGAGGGTGCCGCCGTCGCGCATGATCCGCTGGACCCGGTACCAGCGCAGCGGGGCGTGGACGGTGATGACGGCGGCCAGGGCCGCCAGCGTCAGGCCGACCACCGTGCGGGGCCCCTCGGCCCAGCCCAGGGGGAGCAGGTGCAGGACGGCCACCGCCCCGGCCAGCAGGGCGAGCGCCGTGCGCACCCAGGCCAGGAAGGTGCGTTCGTTGGCCAGGGTGAAGCGGTAGTCGACGGTGTCGCCGCCCGTTCCGGTGTCCCCTTCGGCCGTGTCGGCGCCCATCCGATCCCCCTCTTCTCTTCCGTCCCGCCTCCGACGGTAGCCGCATCTTCACTTTCCGCCCAAACAGGTATGCATCACGTGTTGGGTAGGAGAATTCCGGCCCGGCGGAGCGCTCCGGTCGCGCCGTCCGGGCATGTGGAACAAACGAGTGGGCACGATCGCTGTAGTCCACCGAAGAGGAAGGCGGCCGGACCGCGTGTCCGACCGGCCGACACCGACAGATGCAGGAGAACCCGTGGCCACCCTCGAACTCACCAAGGACAACTTCGCGGACACGTTGCAGAACAACGAGTTCGTCCTCATCGACTTCTGGGCCGACTGGTGCGGCCCCTGCCGCCAGTTCGCCCCGGTCTTCGAGCAGTCCTCGGTGAAGAACGCCGACATCGTGCACGCCAAGGTGGACACCGAGGCCGAGCGCGAGCTCGCCTTCGAGTTCAAGATCCAGTCCATCCCGACCCTGATGATCGTGCGGGACCAGACCGTGATCTACAGCGAGCCGGGCGCACTGCCCTCCGAGGCCCTGGAGAGCCTGATCAGCCAGGCCCGCGAGCTGGACATGGACGAGGTCAAGCAGAAGATCGCCGAGCAGTCCGGCGAAGCGGGCGCCTGACGGGGCGCTCGCGCACGCGCGGCGGACACCGGTGCCCCGGCCCCGAGGCCGGGGCACCGCCGTGTCCGGGTCCGGACCCGCCGCGCGGGGCTCCCACCTGGCCGGACACGGCCCGGCGGAGCCGAACCGACCGTTTCGGTGACGGAAGGGCAACGTTCCGCGTCATCGCACCTCCGACTCCACCGCCCACGTTCATCTTGGCCACGGGGATCGTTCACCGCAGCTTCACGCGGGCATATTTGCATGGGTTCGACCGCGCTCCGCCGGTTTACTCCCTGAGCCCGCAAGCACCGTCCGACCCGGAAGTGGCCCCATGTCCATCAGCAACACCGCGTCCGCTCGTGCCACCGACTCCGGTCGCGGAGTCGCCCCCGACACCATCCGGTACAACCGCGAGGTGCCCGGACTGGGCGACCCCGTCTTCGACGTCTCCGGCCTCTCCATCTACTACGGCTCCAACAAGGCCGTGCGCGACGTCGACCTCAAGGTCGGCCCGCGCCAGATCACCGCGATGATCGGCCCGTCCGGCTGCGGCAAGAGCACGGTGCTGCGCACGCTCAACCGGATGAACGACCTCATCCCCGGCGCCCGTATCGAGGGCAAGGTCGAATACCACGGCGAGGACCTGTACGCCCAGCACGTGGACCCCATCGAGGTGCGCCGCCGCATCGGGATGGTCTTCCAGAAGCCCAACCCGTTCCCCAAGTCGATCTACGACAACGTCGCCTACGGCCCGCGCATCAACGGCGTGCGCGCCAACATGGACGACCTGGTCGAGGAGACCCTCACCAAGGCCGCCCTGTGGGACGAGGTCAAGGACAAGCTCAAGGAGAGCGCCTTCGCCCTCTCCGGCGGCCAGCAGCAGCGCCTGTGCATCGCCCGGACGATCGCGGTGAACCCCGAGGTCATCCTCATGGACGAGCCCTGCTCCGCACTGGACCCGATCGCCACGCTCAAGATCGAGGACCTGATGTACGAGCTGGCGGCCGAGTACACCATCGTCATCGTCACCCACAACATGCAGCAGGCCGCGCGCGTCTCCGACCGCACCGCCTTCTTCACCGCGGGCGTCGACGAGGAGGGCGAGCGCTACGGCAGCCTGGTGGAGTTCGACGAGACGGCGACGATCTTCAGCAAGCCCGCCGACCAGCGCACCGAGGACTACATCTCCGGCCGCTTCGGCTGATCGGAGCCCGCGCCCCCGGCCCCTTCGACACGCCCCTCCGACGAAGTGGAACCATGACCATGACCGCGCTCTCCCCCTCCACGTCCGTGCCCCACCCCTCGGGCGCCCCGGACGACGTGGTGGAGCGCGCCGAGGGTCCGCTCCGCGTTCTGCTGGTGGAGCCCGAGTCCGAGCAGTCGCACCAGCTGGTGCTCTCGCTCAGCGGCCACGACGTGGACATCACGGTGTGCGTCGACGGGGCGGAGGCGCTGCTGCGGGTGGGGCTGATCCGCCCGGACACGATCGTGACCAGTGCCGCCCCTCCCGAGGTGGACCTGGAGACGCTGGTGCGGGTGACCCGGCGGGCGACCGACATACCGATCCTCATCGGGGTGGGCCCCGGCGACTCCCAGCGCGCGCTGCGCGCGCTGGCCGCCGGGGCCACCGCCTGTGTCAGCCGCCCGTACCGCATCCCGGAGCTGGCCGCGCTGCTGCGCGGTTCGCTGCCGGGCATGGACGGGGGCGGCCACCTGGAGCAGGTCGCCGCGCCGGGCGCCTCGCTGCGCTCGGGCGCGCTGGAGCTGGACGCCCTGGGCCACCGGTTGTTCGTGGACGGACACCCGGTGGACCTGGCGCTGCGGGAGTTCGGGATCATGGACTTCCTCCTGCGCCACCACGGCCGCGTGGTCAGCCGCGAGGAGCTGTGGACCGAGGTCTGGCGCAAGCCGCTGCCCCCGGTCAACAACACCATCGCCGTGCACATCCGCAGGCTGCGCCACAAGCTCGGTGATTCCGAGGCCCGCCCGAGATTCATCCACACGGTGCGCGGGATCGGATATCGATTGGACACGGCGAACGGCGGATAGGCATGGTCTGAGCAGTACTCCAAGGGTCCCCCGGATCACCCGGGGCGGCCCCTTGTTCATGTTCGCGTCACTTCCCCGGAAGACACACGCGAAAGTGAATGACGAAGAAATACGAATATCGGCGCGATGACCGCGCACCCCCCGCCTCCCCTTGGCATACCCACAGGTCATCACGGTGGGATGCGTCACGGCGACTCTCCGGCCACCTCGCGGTCGCACACGGCTCGTTACCTGAATGTGACCACCATTCACCCCCCATTCACCCGACTTCCACCACCTGGCCGCCATTTCGATGACGACGCGACTTTCTTCGCGTTTAACGTCGTTTTACGTCAGCCCCGACAGCGGTGATTCAACGAGGAGAACTTCGACATGCGCAACGGGCGTTCCAAGCTCGCCGTCCTGGCGGCCATCCCCCTGCTCGCCACTGCGTGCGGCGGTGGAGGCGACACCGGTGGCGACACCAGCGGCGACGCCGCAGCCGAGCAGCTCAGCGCTTCGCTGACCGGTGCGGGCGCCAGCTTCCCGGACCCGCTCTTCCAGGACCTGATCTACACCTACAACAGCGACGTGCAGCCCGGCGTCCAGATCAACTACCAGAGCGTCGGCTCCGGTGCCGGCGTCGAGCAGTTCCTGGAGCAGACGGTCGACTTCGGCTCCTCCGAGGAGTTCCTGGACGAAGAGGACCTGGCCGCCGCCGAGGAGGCCCGCAGCTGCGCCGCGGTGCAGTTCCCGGTGGTCTTCGGCGCCGTCGTCATCGCGTTCAACAACGAGGCCCTGGACGGCCTGGTCCTGGACGCCGAGACCGTCGCCCAGATCTACGACGGCCAGATCACCACCTTCGACGACCCGGCCATCGCCGAGCTCAACCCCGACCTGGACCTGCCGGGCGACGAGATCATCCCGGTCCACCGCTCCGACAGCTCCGGAACCACGTACGTGTTCAGCCACTACCTCACCACCGAGGTGGACTGGTGGGCCGACAAGTACGGCGAGGGCAAGGAGCTGGACTGGGCCGACGGCCTGGTCGGCGGCCAGCAGAACGACGGCGTCGCCCAGGGCATCACCCAGAACCCCGGCGGCCTCGGCTACGTCAACCAGTCCTTCGCCCAGGAGGCCGGGCTGTCCGTCGCCCACATCGTGAACGAGGACGGCACCCCGATCGAGCCCACCCTGGAGGCGACCATCGCCGCCTCCGAGGAGGTCGAGGTCCCGGACAACTTCCAGTTCGCGATCGACAACGTCGGCGGCGAGGGCTACCCGATCGCCGGCACCAACTGGATCTTCACCTACACCTGCGGCTACGAGCAGGCCAACGCCGACGCGATCATCGACTTCTGGACCTGGGCCCTCACCGACGAAGGCGCCCGCGACCTGGCCGGCGAGCTGGGCTACGCCCCCCTGGGCGACGCCCTGACCGACCGCGTGATCGCCGAGCTGGAGAAGACCAACTCCGCCAACTAGCGGACCCCTCCCCGAGGCGCGAGGCACCCCCTCACCCTCCGGAGACCGCCCGCGGCGGCCGGGCCCCCGGCCCGGCCGCCGCCCCCTTACCCCCTCCTCCGCCCCGTGGTGCCGGGGCGGGACCGCTCTCCACTCCCCACGAAAGCCACAGAGGAGAAGCACATGCCCACCGAGGCCCCCGAGGCCCCGCAGGCCCCCGAGGACTCCCCACGGAGGACCCTGGCGTCCGGCAGAGGGCGGATGGCCGACCCGATCTTCAAGTGGACCGTCGCCGCCTCCGGGACCATCGTGCTGGTCATCCTGGCGCTGATGGTCATCCGGACCACCACCGAGGCGTGGCCGGTGTTCGCCAAGGAGGGCTTCTTCGGGTTCCTCTTCGGGCAGGACTGGACGGCCGGCGGCTCCCGTACCGAGATCACGGGCACGTACGGCGCCTGGCCGTTCATCTACGGCACCCTGGTGACCGCGACCATCGCGATCATCATCGCGCTGCCCCTGGCGATCATGGTCGCCGTCTACCTCACCCACATGGCCCCGCGCCGTATCGCCAAGCCGCTCTCCTACACAGTGGAGCTGCTGGCCGCGGTGCCCAGCGTCATCTTCGGCCTCTGGGGCCTGCACTGGTTCCTGCCGAACGTGATGCGCCCCTTCTTCGAGCTGGTCGAGTCCACCCTGGGCTGGTTCTTCCTCTTCGAGGGCCCGGTGCGCGGCGTCGGCTACTTCCCCGCGGGCATCGTGCTGGCGATCATGATCCTGCCGATCATGACCGCCATCATCCGCGAGGTCATCGCGGTGCAGCCGCTGGAGCAGCAGATGGCCGGCTACGCGCTGGGCTCCACCCGGTGGGAGGTCATCACCAAGGTGGTGCTGCCCTCCAGCTTCTCCGGCATCGTCGCCGCGACCATGCTGGGCCTGGGCCGCGCCCTGGGCGAGACCATCGCGGTCCTGATGCTGATCGGCGGCTCCCAGTCCTGGGGCGCCAGCCTCTTCGGCACCGGCAGCAGCATGGCCTCGCACATCGCCGCGACCTTCGGCGAGTCCTCGCCGGAGACCCGGACCGGGCTCATGGCGATCGGTGTCGCCCTGTTCCTGGTCACGATGATCATCAACGTCCTGGCCCGCGTCGTCGTGTGGCGCCTGGGGCAGTTCACGGGAGACGCCGCAGTATGAGCACCGCGACCACGACACCCCCGACCCCGGCGCAGCACGTCCCGCTGAGCGTGCGCCCGCCCGGCTCCGGCTTCCGGCGGTTCAAGAACCGCTCGGCCACGGTCATCCTGACCGGCGCGATGATCCTCGCGATGATCCCGCTGTTCCTCATCATCTTCGAGGTCACCCGGCGCGGCATCGGCGTGGTGAACCTGGAGTTCTTCACGGCCACCGAGCCCCCGCCCCGGCGCGAGGGCGGCGGCTACGCGGCCGGCTTCTTCGGCACGCTGTACATCATGGTGCTGGCCGTCGCGATGTCGATCCCGTTCGGCATCGCCACCGCCGTGTACATCGTGGAGTACGGCCCCAACCGCCTGACCGGCGCGATCCGCTTCTTCACCGACGTGATGACCGGCATCCCCTCGATCTTCGTGGGCCTGTTCGTCTACGGCCTGCTGGTGATCGGCTGGGGTGGGATGGGCTTCGGCACGTTCGTGGGCGCCGTGGCGATCGCGGTGATGATGCTGCCGATCGTCACGCGCTCGGCGGAGGAGATGCTGCGCCTGGTGCCGAACGAGATGCGCAACGCCAGCTACGGCCTGGGCGCGCGCAAGTGGCAGACCATCGTCCACACGGTGCTGCCCGCCGCCGCCCCCGGCCTGACCACCGGTTCGATGCTGGCGGTCGCCCGCGGTATCGGCGAGACCGCGCCGCTGCTGCTGACGGCCTTCGGCACCGGCATCATCGTCACCGCGTTCCAGGGCTCCCCCCAGGGCGCCGTGCCGATGCAGCTGTACCGGGGCGCGGCCCAGCCGTTCGAGGCGGGCATCGACCGCGCGTGGGGCGCGGCGCTGTGCCTGTTCCTCCTGGTGCTGCTGTTCACGGTGATCGCCCGCTGGATCGGCTCCCGGGCGTCCGTCGGCAAGTGAACGCGTGAGTCCCCGCAAGGGCCGCCCCGGTGCGAGAACCGCCCGGCGCGGCCCTTCGTCCTACCTGTAGCCTTTTCCGCACCAACGGACCCCCGACTGGGAGAGACAATGCCCGAGACCTCCGAGTACGCCGCCACGTTCGCCCTCGTCGACGCCGACGGCGACGGCCGCATCTCCGCCGACGAGCTGGTGGCCCTGATGCGCAACCTGGGCGACGCGTGCACCCACGAGCAGGCCGCCGAGACGGTGCGCGCCATGGACTCCAACGGCGACTCGCGCATCTCCCTGGAGGAGTTCGCCCGGTTCATGTCCTCCCGGAACTGACGCCCGCGGCCGGGACCGCCCCCGGACCGCGGTCCCGTGCGACGTGGACGGTGTCCCGCGGCTGCGGACGCGGGACACCGTGCCCTCCCCGAGCCTCTCCCCGGGCCCTCCGGGGGCACCGCGGCCGGGACCGCCGGTGGCACCGGCCGCCGGGGCCCGCGGCCACCGGCGCGGTGGGCGACGCCGCCCGGCGGGCCGGGGCGGCCGGGTGCCGCGCGTCGGCGACATCCCGGCCGAGGCGGGCCCCGCCCGTGACGCAGGGCCGGACGGCGTCCGCCGCCGGGCTCCGGACGGGTCGGCGGGTCAGGGCTCCCGGGCCAGGTAGACGGTGTCCGGGACGCCGCGCGCCACCGTCACCTCGATCACGTCCACCCGGGCGAAGCGCTCCCGCAGCAGCTCCTCGAAGGAGTCCACCGCGTTGGCGCTCCAGAACGCCAGCACCCCGCCGGGCGCCAGCAGGCCCCCGAGCAGGTCCAGCCCGGCCGGCCGGTACAGCCGGTCGTTGGCCTCGGTCACCGTCCAGTCCGGACCGTTGTCGGTGTCCAGGCAGATCGCGTCGTAGCGCTGGGAGCGCCCGGCGGCCGCCTGCGTCCAGGCGACGATGTCGTCGTTGTGCACCCGGCAGCGGGGCTCCCGGTGCACGTACCCCGCGGCCTCGCCCAGCTCCCCGTCGTGCCAGGCGATGACGTGCGGCTCCAGTTCGACGACCTCCACCAGGGATACCCGGGGGTCGTCCAGCGCCTCCCGGGCCGAGAAGCCCACCCCCAGGCCGCCGATGAGCACGCGGGCCCGTGAGCGCCCCCGCGGCAGCGCCGCCAGGCTGGCCCGGACCATCTCCCGCTCCGAGGTCCCGTCGCGGGTGTCCATGAGGAACACCCCGTTGCTGTAGATCTCGTAGTGCGCGCCCACCCGGCGCAGCACCAGGTCGCCGCCCGTCTCGCCCTTGACCCGGGCGAGCGTCTCCGTCTCCTCCGCCACCTGCCGTGTGTCCATCCCGCCATTGTGCCGTCCGGGAGGGCCCGGGGCACAGCGCTTCGCGCGTTCGTGCACCTAGCAGACCGTTTCTGGAAAGTTCCCGAAGTGTTGAATCTGTGATACAACCGGTCCCTTTGTGACGCCCGTAACAGGGGTAGGTCCTGCACGATTGTCGCGATACGGCCCCCGGATTCCTCCCCGGGGGCCCGACAGGTTAGAGAGAAGGATCAGATGTCATCTGTTCCGGTCAACGGCCGGGCGGCTCCACCGCCCGCGCCGGGCAAACCGAAATGGACGCCCAAGAGCATCGCCGTCTGGGCCGGCGTCGCTCTGGTGGGTGCCGTCTCGTGGGGCGTGATCGCCATCGGCCGGGGCGAAGAGGTGTCGGCCGCCTGGCTGATCTTCGCCGCGCTCGCGTCCTACGCCATCGCCTACCGCTTCTACGCACGGTTCATCCAGTACAAGGTGCTGGTGGCCGACGCGACACGCGCCACCCCGGCCGAGCGCCTCGACAACGGCGCCGACTTCCACCCGACCGACCGCCGGGTGCTCTACGGCCACCACTTCGCCGCCATCGCCGGCGCCGGCCCGCTCGTCGGCCCGGTCCTCGCCGCGCAGATGGGCTTCCTGCCCGGCACCATCTGGATCATCCTGGGTGTGATCTTCGCGGGTGCCGTGCAGGACATGGTCGTGCTGTTCTTCTCCACCCGCCGCAACGGCCGCTCGCTCGGCCAGATGGCGCGCGAGGAGATCGGCCCGGTCGGCGGCATCGCGGCGCTCATCGCCGTGCTGTCCATCATGATCATCCTGCTGGCCGTGCTGGCCATGGTGGTCGTGAACGCGCTGGCCGAGTCGCCGTGGGGCGCGTTCTCCCTGATCATGACGATCCCCATCGCCCTGTTCATGGGCGTGTACCTGCGGTTCGTCAGGCCGGGCAAGGTCATGGAGACCTCCGCCATCGGCGTCGTCCTGCTGCTGCTGTCCATCGTCGGCGGCGGCTGGGTGGCCGAGCACGCGGTCCTGAGCGAGGTCTTCCTCTTCACCAAGAACGAGCTGACCATCGGCCTGATCGCCTACGGCTTCATCGCCTCGGTCCTGCCGGTGTGGCTGCTGCTGGCCCCGCGCGACTACCTGTCGACCTTCATGAAGGTCGGCGTGGTCGTGCTTCTCGCGGTGTCGATCCTCATCGCGATGCCGTCGCTGCAACTGCCGCGGTTCACCGAGTTCGCCTTCAACGGCCAGGGCCCGGTGGTGGCCGGGCCGCTGTTCCCGTTCGTGTTCATCACGATCGCCTGCGGCGCCCTGTCGGGGTTCCACGCACTGATCTCCTCGGGCACCACGCCCAAGCTCATCGAGAAGGAGACCCAGGTCCGGATGATCGGATACGGGTCCATGCTCACCGAGTCGTTCGTGGCGGTCATGGCCCTGATCACCGCGTGCATCATCGACCCCGGCGTGTACTTCGCGATGAACATGCCGATGAACGCCCTGGGCGGCAGCGTGGAGTCCGCCGCGGCCACCGTCAGCCAGCTCGGCTTCACGGTGGACGCCGCGACCCTCCAGCAGATCGCGCGGGACATCGGCGAGAACGAGATCATCGCCCGCACCGGCGGTGCGCCCACGTTCGCCCTGGGCGCGGCGACGATCTTCTCCAGCGTGTTCGGCGGCCAGGCCATGATGGCGTTCTGGTACCACTTCGCCGTCATGTTCGAGGCGCTGTTCATCCTCACCACCGTCGACGCCGGCACGCGCGTCGGCCGGTTCATGCTCCAGGACACCCTGGGCAACGTGTACAAGCCGATGCGCAACCCGAGCTGGCGGCCCGGGGCGTGGATCTGCAGCGCGCTGATCGTCGGCGGCTGGGGCTACTTCCTGTGGGCGGGCGTGAACGACCCGCTGGGCGGCATCAACCAGCTGTTCCCGCTGTTCGGCATCGCCAACCAGCTGCTGGCGGCGATCGCGCTGGCGGTGTGCACCACGCTGATCATCAAGGCGGGCAAGGCCAAATACGCCTGGGTCACCCTGGTGCCCCTGGCCTGGGACGCCGTGGTCACGCTGACCGCGAGCTACCAGAAGGTGTTCTCGCCCGACCCGAAGATCGGGTTCTTCGCCCAGCGCAGCCAGTTCTCCGAGGCCCTCGCCAACGGCGAGCCCGGGGTGGGCGCGGTGCAGGGCGAGGAGGCCATGCGCCAGGTGGTCGTGAACACGACCGTCCAGGGCACCCTCTCGGTGCTGTTCGCGCTGCTGGTGGTCATCATCCTGGTCGACTCGGTCCGGGTGTGGATCCAGGCGCTGCGCGCCCCGGCGGGGTCGCTGCCGCTGACGGAGGTCCCGTACGAGAAGTCCCGGAGCTGGGCTCCGGACGGGCTCATCCCGACCCGGGAGGAGCGCGAGTACGCACGGAGCCTGGAAGGCGTGGGCGCCGAGGAGAAGAAGGAGTAGCGGACGATGGCGACGGGCTCGGAACTCGGTCCGAGGCTGCTGCGCGGACTGCGGGAGGCGTGGCAGATCGCCCGCGGGATCGCGGGCGAGCGGGCGTACGAGATCTATCTGGAGCACCACGCCCGGGAGCACCCGGGGGTGGAGCCCATGGGAGAGCGCGTCTTCTGGCGCCACCATACGGACAGGGGCGACACGGATCCCGGGTCGCGCTGCTGCTAGGTGGCGGGGCCCCGGAGTTCCTCCGGGGCCCTTCCGCGTTTTGTGACCCGCGGGTAACTTGGGGGTGTGATGAAGAGACTGCGCACCGTCGCCCCCTTCGCGCTCGGCGGCCTGTTCCTGGCCTCGGGCGTGCTGCACTTCGCCGCCCCGAAGCCGTTCCAGGCGATCATGCCGCGCTCCCTGCCCGCGCCGCGGGCGTGGGTGTACGGCAGCGGCGCCGCCGAGATCGCCTGCGGCCTGGGGCTGCTGACCCGCCGCCGCTGGGCGGGCCCGGCCGGTGCGGGCCTGCTGCTGGCGGTCTGGCCGGCCAACGTGCGCATGGCGCTGGACTCGGGCTCGGGCCACCTGCCGGGCCCGGCCGACAACCGCCTCCTCGCCTGGGGGCGCGTGCCCCTCCAGGTGCCCCTCATCTGGGCCGCCCTGCAGTCCCGCCCCGCGCAGGACTGACCGGGAGGGCGCGCCGGGGTCAGGACTTCCAGGAAGGACCCCAGCCGCTGCTGTCGGAGACGCCCTCCGGCATCGGCTCCAGCAGGCCGGCGCCCGGCGGCTCGCGGTCCGTCCCCGGGCCCTCGGCGATCGAGGGCTCCGCCTCGACCTCCCAGCGGTCCGCCGGGGGCGGCGGCACCAGCGAGGCCCCGGGGGGCGCGGCCTGCGCGCCGCCGCCGAAGGCGTCCCAGGAGCCCTGCGCGGCCGGGGCCCCCGCTGGGGCGCCGTGCGCGCCGGCGGCGGTCTCGTTCCCGTAGGCCCGCTGCGCCCCGGTCGGCCCGCCGTGGCCGGCGCCCGTGTCGGCGGGCTGCCACCCGCCCGTGTCGGGGCGCGCACCGGGGGTGCCTCCGCCGACATCGGCGGAAGGCCGGCCGCCCGAGGACGAACCCGGACCCGCCGACCCACCATGCTCAGAAGCACCGGCGGCATCAGGGACACCACCC
The DNA here is from genome assembly GCF_900141985.1 of Nocardiopsis flavescens. Lineage (GTDB taxonomy): Bacteria > Actinomycetota > Actinomycetes > Streptosporangiales > Streptosporangiaceae > Nocardiopsis > Nocardiopsis flavescens. The sequence goes on from NZ_FQZK01000011.1 coordinate 234,503, forward strand.
GTACCGGCGGAAGGCCAGCCGCCCGAAGCTGCACCAGCACCCGCCGACCCACCATGCCCAGGAGCAGCAGAGGCACCGGCGGCACCAGGGCCACCACCCGTACCGGCGGCCGGCCACCCTCCTGACGCCGCACCCTGCCCGGCGGCGGAACCCCCGTACCCGGGGGCACCACCGCCCGCACCGGCCGCAGGCCAACCGCCCGAAGGCTCGCCCGCACCCGCCGGCCCACCGTGCCCGGGAACACCAGGCGCACCACCGCCCGCATCGGCCGCAGGCCAACCGCCCGAGGACAGGCCCGCTCCCGTGGACCCACCGTGCCCGGAGGCACCGGCGGCACCAGAGCCGCCACCGCCCGCACCGGCGGCCGGCCACCCGCCCGAAGGCTCGCCCTGCCCGGCGGCGGAACCCCCGTACCCGGGAGCACCACCGCCCGCATCGGCCGACGGCCAACCGCCCGAAGGCGCACCCGTACCCGCCGAGCCACCATGCCCGGAGGCGCCGGGGGCGCCACCACCCGCACCGGCAGCAGGCCATCCGCCCGAGGCGGCACCCGGCACGCCGGAACCGCCGCCCGCATCGGCCGACGACCACCCGCCCGAAGGCGCACCCACAGGCCCACCGTGCCCGGGAGCACCGGGGGCACCACCACCCACGTCAGCAGAAGGCCACCCGCCCGAGGCGTCGGAGGGGCCCGAGGCGCGGACGGCACCCCAGGAAGCGTCGTCCGAGCCGGGGTCGGCCGGGGCCTGCGGCGTCCAGGGGTCCGTGCCGCCCCGGCCGTCGGGAACCCCCGGAGCCGGGGGCGGCCCGGCGGGGTCCCACGCGCCCGACAGCTCCTCCGGCGGCACGTCCACCACGGGGGACGTCTCCTCCTGGCTCTGCACCAGCGGGTGCACGACGACGCCCGCCGGGTGCATCCGGCCCCACCAGGCGGCGGCCTCGTCGCGGCCCAGCTCCTCCTCGACCCGCAGCCACCCGGTGATGTGCGGGTGGCGGCGGCCGGTGCGCCAGGTGTGCTTGAGGGAGATCTGCTCCAGGACCAGCACCCGCTCGCCGTCCACCAGCGGCACCGAGCCCGGGGTCTGCTCGTTCCCCACCCACGTGCCGTCGCCGCCCACCAGGTCCCACTCGCCCTCGACGATCGACAGCCGGGGGTCGTCGCGCAGGTCGGTGGCGGAGGCCACCCAGTCCGGCATCGGCCGCTGCCCGGGCACGCCCCGGCCCTCAGGGCCGATGAGCGCGTCGGCCAGCAGCGTGTGCAGCTGGAAGTTGTCCCCGACCCCGTCGAAGCGCACCCGGAAGGCGCGCCCGGACGCGCGGTCCAGGACGAGCATCCGGTCCGTCTCGGCCAGCAGCAGCAGTTCGTGCACCTCGCCGAACTCCTCGACGTGGCGGCTCATCCGGGAGGACAGCACCAGCAGCTCGGACAGGCCCCGCGGGTCCTCGCGCAGCGCGGCGCGCACCTCGGCGTCGCCCAGCACGGCGCGGACGGCGATCCCGTACGGCTGCATGGTCGCCCAGGAGGCGAGCGCGTACATGGCGCCGTCGCCGAGCACCGGGGCCACCCGCGCCCGGTGCGACTCCCCGGTCTCCCTCGGGTGGGGCGGCGCGTCCTCGCCGGTGCCCTCCCAGGCGTCCGCGAACCGCAGCGCCTGCCCGCCGACCTCGCGGGCGCGGCGGGTGATCTCGACCCCCGCGGCCCCGGCGGGGGTCCCCACCTCGACGAGGGCGCCGCACAGCACCGCCAGATCGGCGACCGCCCCCAGGGCGATCCGCTCCGGCGCCCGCAGACGTTCGGCGATGGCGGCGAGCGCCGCGACCCGCTCCCCGACGGGCACGTGCCCGGCCAGCTGGAACAGTGTCCCGGCGAGCGGTAGAACCTCGTGGGGCCGCGACTGCGCGGCCTCGACGACGTCGGCGACGGAGCGGCGGAAGTCTTCGATCATTCGGGCATCGTGACACAGTCCTCGGTCAGTGCCGGAGTCCTCCCCCGAAATCGACCACCTTCGGCCACGGGGCATCACCGGGGGCGAACGGTGTGTGAACACCACCGAACCGGTGGATAACGGGTTCGGGGTCGACCGAAACCCCGGCCCACCGGGGTCTGCGGACCACGGCGGTCTCCCGGGGCGGGCGCCGCACCGGGCGGGACCGCAGGTCCGGGCCCGTGTCGAACCCCACAGGACGCCGGGGCCCGGCGCCCGGACCCCGGGCTAGCACCCGGCGGGACCGCGGCCCGCCTCCGCGGCGGGTGCCCGGGAACGGGCCCCGGAACGGGACCGGCGAACGGTCCCGGCACCGGCCGCGACACCACCTCTCCCGATGCGGGCGCCGGGACGGCGCCTCCCACGGCGGCCGACCGCCCACCGCACCGCGCCGTCGTCCCCGGCCCCGCCGCGACCAGGGACGACGGCGGCCGTCCGCCCCGCAGGACCTCCCGCGGACCGGCGACGGGGCGCCACCCGCCGGAGGGGGCGGGCGGGCCCGCCCGCCCCGCGCGGTGGCGGACCCGCCACCGCGGCGCCCGCCCGAGGACACACGTTCCCCGGGAGGGTGACGTACGTCTCCCACGCCCCCCGGGGAGGGGTCGCCCGGGGGCGCGGGCCCGGCACCGGACCACCGCCGGGACCTCCGGCGCGTCCGGGAGGCGGCCCGGCGGCCCCGCCGGCCGCGTCACGCCCGGCCGGCACCTCCTCCGGGCCCCGGCCACCCGGCCGCCGCCCCGCACCCGACCCGGGCACGGCAAGGGGCCCGCGGCGTACCGCGGGCCCCTCGCACACCTGCCGTCCCTAGAGGCGGCAGGCGTAGATGTCCGTCACCAGGATCGCCCGGGCGCCCAGCTGCCACAGGTCGTCCATGATCCGCTGGGCGTCGCGGCGCGGCACCATCGAGCGCACCGCCACCCAGCCCTCCCGGTGCAGGGGCGACACCGTCGGCCCCTCCATCCCGGGCGTCAGCGCCACCGCCGCCTCCAGGCGCTCGGCGTGCACGTCGTAGTCCATCATCACGTAGTCGCGGGCGACCAGGACGCCGTGCAGCCGCCGCAGCAGGGTGTCGAACTTGGCGTCGGGCTCGGCGTCCACCGGGCGGATCACCACCGCCTCCGACACCAGGATCGGCTCCCCGAAGGTCTCCAGCCCGGCCTGGCGCAGGGTGGTGCCGGTCGACACCACGTCGGCGACGGCGTCGGCCACCCCCAGCTGCACGGAGCTCTCCACCGCCCCGTCCAGGTGGATGACGCGCGCGTCGATCCCCTGCTGCTCCAGGTACCTGCCGAGCAGGCCGTCGAACGACGTGGCGATGCGCTTGCCGGAGAGGTCGGCGACCTCCATGCCCGCGCCGTTGGGCGCGGCGAACCGGAACGTGGACCCGCCGAACCCCAGCTGCAGCACCTCGTCCACGGGCGCGCCGGAGTCCAGCAGCATGTCGCGGCCGGTGATCCCGGCCTGGAGGATGCCCTCGCCGACGTACACGGCGATGTCCTTGGGGCGCAGGAAGAAGAACTCGGTGTCGTTGTCGGGGTCCACCATCACCAGGTCGCGGCTGCTCTTGCGCTGGCGGTACCCGGCCTCGCGCAGCATCTCGACGGCGGGCTCGGACAACTGGCCCTTGTTGGGCACGGCGATTCTCAGCATGTCGGGCATGTGGCTGGCTTTCGTGTTGGCTCTGCGTGTGCGAAGACGTCGAACGGCCGTACGCGCCGTGTGGTCGGGGCGCGCCGACCTACAGATGCCTGTAGACGTCTTCCAGCCGCAGGCCACGGGCCAGCATCAGGACCTGGAGGTGGTAGAGGAGCTGCGAGATCTCTTCGGCGGCCTGCTCGTCCGACTCGTACTCGGCGGCCATCCAGACCTCTGCGGCCTCCTCGACGACCTTCTTTCCGATGGCGTGCACGCCGGCGTCGAGCTGGGCGACGGTCCCGGACCCCTCGGGTCGGGAGCGCGCCTTCTCGGACAGCTCGGCGAACAGCTCTTCGAAGGTCTTCATGGTGTCTTTCCTCGACCGACAGTGCACTGACAAGCCTAGGCGCTGCGGCCACCGCGTGTGGCACCCGCGGTGGGAAGTCTCAGCATGCGGGCAGGGGAACGTGTCACACCATGCGGCGGGCCACCAGCCGCACCACGGCGCGCGGCAGGATCCGCAGCAGCCCGTCGGCGATCTGGTACTGGGGTCCGGAGACCACGTGGGACCGCCCCGCGGCCCAGGCACGCAGCGAGTCGCGGACGATGTGCTCCTTGGGCGTGAACGCGAACTCGGGCAGCCCCCTCTCCTGCACGCCCAGGGTCATATCGGTGCGCACGAAGCCGGGCAGGACCACGGTGACGGACACGCCCTTGGCCCGCACCTCGGCGGAGACGCTCTCGCTCCACAGGGTGAGGAACTTCTTGCCCGCCCCGTACACCGAGCCGCCGGGGTTGACGGCGGGCTCCCCGGCCAGCGAGGACACGGTGATGACGCCCAGCCGCTCCTTCTCCCCCGCCGCCCGGCGGGCGATCTGCACGGGCAGGACGGCGCGGGTGAGGTGCAGGACGGCGCGCACGTTGAGGTCGAGCATGGCGTCGATCCCGGCGGGGTCCTGCTCGGTGAACGCGCCGCCGTCGCCGCGCCCGGCGTTGTTGACGAGCAGGTCGACCGCTCCCGCGTCACCGGTGCCGTCGGCGGTGAGGCGGGCGGCGACCGCGGCCACCCCGGCGCGCGAGCCCAGGTCGGCCGGGAGCACCTCGACGGGGGTGGAGTAGAGGTCGCGGATCTCCTCGGCCAGCGACTCCAGCACCTCCCGGCGCCTGGCCACCAGCACCAGGCCGTAGCCGCGCTGGGCCAGGCGGCGCGCGTACTCCTCGCCGATACCGGAGGAGGCCCCGGTCACCAGCGCGGTCCGGGTGTGCTCGGCCCCGGTGTCCTGGTCCGCTTCGCTCATGGGGCCAGCTTAGGACCAGGCCCCCCGGCGCGCCCCCGCCGGGCCGCCGTGCGGCCCGGAACCGCCGGCCCCGGAGTTCCCGGCCCTCCCGTGGGATGGTCCACACCGTCAATTCACGGCACGGCATCACCCGCGTCTCCCATCCGGGGCCGCCAGGGGCTAGCGTTCGGATATGTCCGAGACAAAGAGCACCACCGGACCCCTCGCCGCCCTCGACGAACGCCTGCGTGACACCAGGCTGTTCTTCACACAGGCGCTGCGGACGTTCCACGCCACCGGCTCCATCGTCCCCAGCAGCCCCGCGCTGGCCCGGGCGATGGCCGAACACGTCCGAGCCCGTCCGGTACCCGACGAGCCGCTGCGGATCATGGAGGTGGGCGCGGGCACGGGGGCGATCACCCGCGGGATCGCCCCCGCGATGGTCCCGGGGGACACCGCCGACCTGGTGGAGGCCAACCCCGAGTTCGCGGCGTACCTGGAAGGCCTGCTGGAGAGCGACCCCGTGCTGTCGCCGATCGCCCCGCAGGCGACGGTGCACGCCAAGCTGGTCGGCGACATGGGCACCGACCGCACCTACGACGTGATCCTGTCGGGCCTGCCGTTCGCGAACTTCACCGCCGACGCCGTCCGCGAGATCCTGGAGTACTACTTCGAGGTGCTGCGCCCGGGCGGCCACCTCTCCTTCTACGGCTACCTGTACACCAAGGAGGTGAAGGCGGTCATCGCCCGCCGCGAGGACTACCTGCGCCAGGCGCGCACCAGCTGGGTGGTCCAGGAGTGGATCGACCGGTACGGCGTCCGGTCGGACAAGGTGCTGGCCAACATCCCGCCCGCGTTCGTCCACCACCTGCGCAAGCCCGACAAGACCGCGTGACCGCCGGGGCCCGTCCGGGGACGGGCCCCTCACCCCCCGCCGATCCGCGCCACCGCCCGGCGCAGCAGGGCGACCAGCTCCCGGTCCCGGGCGATGCCGCGCGGGCCCTGAGCCGACGGCGCCGCGTGCGCCGTGCGGTCCGCGTCGCGCAGTGCCCGCAGGCGCGGCAGCGCGCCCCGGGCGGGCGGCCCGACCTCCCCGAGCAGCCGCACGGCGGCCAGGCCCGTCCCGGTGAGCACCCGGGCGCCCAGGTAGGGGTGCTCCGTGTCCAGCAGCGCGGCGAGCACCGTGTCCGTGTCACCGGTGATGTGCCACAGGGCGCGCAGCGCCGCCGCGTCGTGCGGTCCCCGCAGATCCGTGTACCGCCGCAGGCCGGCCTCGTACCGGACCGCCGCGGGACCGGCGTCGGCGAGCAGCCCCCACGCGCCCTCGCGCCACCCGTCGGAGAACGGGCCGAGCAGGTCCAGCGACGCGCCCGCGTCCCCGGTGAGCCGCAGGTGGGCGCGGGCCGCCCGCCACCGGCTCCGGGAGGCCGCCCCCCGCACCGCGGGGGCGTGCCGCGCGGCGGCGGGGCCGATCGCGGCCAGCACCTCCAGCAGTTCCGGGACCCGGTCGTGGTCGGCGAGGAGCCCGGCGACGGCGTCGGCCAGCGGTGCGGCCCGGGGCCCCCACCCGGCCAGGGAGGGCGGGATCCACCGGGCCTCCCAGGGGTCCCCCGCCATCCGCTCCTCCAGGTGCGGCAGCAGTGCGCCGGCCCGGGGCGCGAACGCCTCCAGGACCTCCTCGAACGTCGGGCCCCAGCCCCAGGGGTCCCGGGAGGGCACCGGGCCGAACCCGAACAGCGGAAGGCGGGCGCGGCCCAGGAGCAGCGGGAGCGCGCGCGGATCGCCGAGCCGGGCCAGGGTGAGCAGTGCCGTGGCGGCGTCGCCGCCGGGCTCCACCGCGCGGGCGGCCAGCCGGTCCGCCCACGGCCGCGCCCCCTCCCCGGAGGTCGAGAGCAGCCGCAGCGCCCACCGGCGCACCCCCGCGTCGGGGTCCTCCAGCAGCGCCCCGGCACCGCGGTCCCACCGCCCGGCCTCCGAGCGGAACTCCCCCACCAGGTCCACGGCCGCCCGCACGGCCGCCGCGCGCACCCGTGCGTCGGGGTGGCCGAGCAGGGCCGAGGTCACCCGGCCCCGCCCCGCGCGCCCCAGGGCCCGGTGGATCCAGACCTGCGCGTAGCGGAAGCGTTCGGCGTCCCGGCCGTCGGCGCCCAGCCCGGCGGCCCGGAACCACGGCGGATGCGCCCGCAGGACGAGGTCGTCCATGGCGGCCCGGGCCGGCGGGACCGGATCGGCGGGGGCCGCGGCGGCCGAGCCGAACGCGACCAGCATCCGCTCCTCCGGGTCGCCCTCCCCCGCCGGCGCGGCCGGCCACCGCGGCGCCGGCCCCGCGGTGGCCCCGACCCGCCCGGCGAGCCGGACGGCGGCGGCCAGCAGCCGGAGCCGGACCCCGGGGTCGGCCTCGTCCTCCCAGCGTTCGCGCAGGGTCTCCAGGGCGGCGGTGTCCCCGGTCCAGGCCAGGGCCTGCGCGGCCCGGGTGCGCACCCCGGGCCCGGGGTCGGTGAGCAGGGGCGGCAGCCCGGCCAGGAGCGCGTCCCGGGCGGCCTGCGGCCCGGGGGCGCCGTCCCACGCCGAGCACACGTCCCCGACCAGGTCCAGGGCCCCGGTCCGGACCCGGCGGGGCCGGTCTGCGTCGGCGGCGACCCGCACCAGGAACGGCAGCGCCGCGGGCACGGCCGAGGGGAGCCGGTCCCCGCACCCCCTGTCGGCCAGGGCGTCGTCCAGGTCCTGGAGTGCGTCCACGGCCTCCGCGGGGGTCCCGGTGAGCGCCGCGGCGAGGTCCTCGCGCACGTCGGCGCCGCGCTCCCCCCGGCAGCCCTCCAGCGCGTCCCAGGGCACCTCGTCCAGCCCGCGCAGGCGGGCGTCCGCGATCATGCGGCCACGGAACCGCACACCCGGCTCCCGGGGCAAGCCCTTTCGCGTGCCCCGCGGGTCAGCCGCCGATCCGCGCGAGCGCGGTGTCGAGCAGGGCCAGCAGCTCCCGGTCCCGGGCGACGTCGCGCCAGCCGGAGCCGCTTCCCGTCCTGCCCGCGCCCGGTCGGCGCCGGGCGTCCCGCAGCTCCCGCAGCCGGGGCAGCGCGGGCGCCGCCGCCCCGCCCATCTCCCGCACCGCCCGCACCGCCACCGGGCCGGCCCAGGAGTGCACGCCCCCGCCCAGCGGGGCGTCCGCGCCGTCGAGGAGGGACCGCAGCACGGCCTCGGCGTCCCCGGTGGTCCGCCAGAGCGCCAGCGCCGCCAGGGGGTTGCCCCGCTCCGCCTCGCCGCGCACCGCGTCCAGCAGGGGCGCGGCCGACGCGCCGAGTTCGGCGAGCAGGGTCCAGTACGCGTTCCAGCGCCGGGGACCCGCCTGCCGGGCCAGCTCCAGGGCCGCCTCGGCGTCCCCGGTGATCCGCCAGAACGCGAGCGCGGCCGATCCGTCGTCGCCCGCCTCCGCGAACCGCCGGACCAGGGGCGCGTGCCGGGCCGCCGCCGGACCGATCCCGGCGAGCACGGCCAGCTCGCGCGCGGGGTGTTCGGAGTCCTCCAGCAGCGCCGCCACCCCGTCCGCGAGGGGCGCCGCCGCCGGCCCCCACTCCCCGGCGGTGGCCAGGGCGGGGAGCACGGAGTCCCGCCGGCCGCGCAGCATCGCCTCCAGCGCGGGCACCAGCGCCCCGGCCTCGTGCGCGAGCGGTCCCAGCACGTCGGGCACCGCCGGGGAGAAGAGCCAGCCGGCCCCGTGGGAGGCCGCGGCGGGGAGCCCGAAACACGGCTCCCCCGCGCGCTCGGCCAGCAGCGGCACCGTCCGCGGGTCCCGCAGCCGGGCCAGCCCGAACAGGGCGGCGGACCGCTCCTCGGGGTCCCGGGTGGCGGCGGCCCGCGCTGCGAGCGGGTCGGCCCACCGCCGGGCCGCCCGCCCGGCCACCGAGAGGATCTGGACCGCCCGGGTCCGGCGCTTGGACCAGGGCTCCTCCAGCATCGGTCCGACGGTGTCGGCCCACTCCTCCTCGGCCCCCCGGAACTCCCCGACCAGGCCGGCGATGACCTCCACGGCTCCGAGCCGCGCCCCGGCGTGCGGGGACCCCGCCAGCCGGCCCGCCAGGTCGGCGCGGTCGCCGGGCCGGTCCGCGAGCGTCACGGCCACCCGGTGGACCAGCGCCCCGCTCATCGCGCGTTCGGCGTCGAAGCGGTCGCCGTACAGGGAGCGCAGCCACGCCGGGCGCGGACCGGCCTCCTCCACCGCCGCGACGGCCAGGCCGACGGGGTCCCCGGGCAAGAGCAGCGGGTCCCGGAAGCCGACGGTCATCCTCGTGTCCGTGTCCCCGTGGTCGCGCAGGTCCAGCAGCCACCGCACATCCCCCTCGGCGGCCTTCACCAGTGCCGCCCCGTCCGGATGGCGGCCCACCACCGCGGCGGCGGCCCGCAACAGCCCCAGCCGGGTCACCTCGTCGGGCTCGGCCTCCCAGCGGCGGCGCAGCACCGCGAGCATCTCCCGGCCCCTCTCCCGCTCCCAGGACAGCACCGCGGCGGCCGCGACGCGCACCGCGGCCTCGGGGTCGTCCACGAGGTCCGCGGCCTCCGGGACGGCGGCCCGCCAGGCCGCCCCCCAGCCGGGGTCCACGAAGCGCGGGGCGGCGTGGAACCCGCTGCTCCCCAGGTCGGCCACCAGCTCCAGGGCGTCGAACCTCACGGAGACGGGCCGCGTCCGGTCCGCGGCCAGCCGGAGCAGGAACGGGAGCAGCGCGGGCGCGGCCGAGCAGATCAGGCCGCCCTGGTGGTAAACGTTCACGTTCAGCTCGTCGACGGCCGACCGCGCCTTCGCCTCCTCACCGGTGAACGCGGTGGCCAGCAGCTCGGGGACGTCCGCGGCGCTGCCGTGGACGTCTTCGAGGTCGCCCCAGGGCACCTCGTCCAGACCGGGGATGTGTTCGGTCACGTTCGTTCTTCTTCTCCGTGGCAGGGGGTTCCCTGATGCGGGCGATCGCGGTGTCGGGCGGGGCCGACGGCTCCCGGTCCTCCAGGACGGCCCGCTGACCGGGCCCTCTTCCGGAGGGGGACGCCCGGGCCCCTCCCGCAGTTCACACGGCCGGGACGGCGCGGAGGCGGCGGTCGCCCGCGCCCGTCCCGGCGCCCGCGCCGCGGCGCGGGCGGGGGGCGCAGATCACGCCCGCCGTCCGCGGGCGCCACCGGATCACCCGGGGCGAACCGCCGCATTCCCCTGGCGGTCAAGGGATCGGGTGAATTCCTTCCACCCCGGGCAGACCCTCGCCATCCACCGGAAACACCCCTAGAGTGATCTCCATCACGCTTCCCATGGGTCTCAGGGGCAACAGACCGAAGGTAGTCTCGCGTTGACTTCTTGAGGGCCGGATCTTGACGCTACGCGCGATCCCTTTCATCCACATCCGCGTTAAAAGTTCCTGAGATCTGCTTCAAGTCCCCTGAAGTCCCACCCGTGCCACAAGCCCCGGGTCTACGTTTTCCACACGAGTCAAGTGTGAACCGGATGTAAGCGCGCGGAGTCATACACATCACCCATTTCCCCAGGTCGTTGCGTGGACCAGTGGAGGAGGCACAGTGACGCTCACCCAGGCGGTGGACGCGGTCCCGGGAATGCCGGAGGAGCCCATGAGAGCGACCCCCGACCCCTTGTCCATCGATGTGCGGCGCCGGGTGTCCGCCCTGGCGCGGACCTCACGCCTGCTGGTGGCCGTCGACTACGACGGCGCCCTCGCCCCGGTGGACTCCGACGTCCACCCGGACCGCCGCCCCCTGCCCGAAGCGGTGCGCGCCCTGCGTGAGTTGGCGGAGTTGCCGGGCACGGTGTGCGCGGTGATCTCGGCCCGCCCGGTCCGGGACCTGGCCGCGCTGTCGCGGCTGCCCGGGGAGGTGCGGCTGGTGGGCGCGCACGGCACCGAGTTCGACACCGATGTGAGCACCGACCCCTCCGCGCACGGCAAGGCCGAGGCGTTGGAGGTGCTGCGCGGGCGGGTCGAGGCGACCGCGGTGCTGTACATGGGCGGCGGGGACGGCGAGGAGCCGGTGTTCCTGCACCTGTCGGGCGCGGACGCGGGGGTGCGGGTGGGGGACGCGGGCGAGCCGTCGGTGGCCGCGCACCGGGTGGCCGATACCCCGGCCGCGGCGCAGCTGCTGGCGGTGTTGGCCGCGGAGCGGCGCTCGTGGG
>NZ_FQZK01000002.1 GCF_900141985.1 Nocardiopsis flavescens
CGGCGTAGGCCGAGCCGTGACCGCGGTGGTGTTCGGGCTCCAACGAGAGTTGGGCCAGGTGGCGCACGGGGGTCGGGGTGCTGACCAGGGCTTCGCAGACCTCGAAGAGGGCATCAGCGCGTGTGGTCAGGCAGGCGTGGAACTGCGCTCGGAAGCGGGACAATTCCGGCAGTGGCTCGACAGGGGCGTGGTGGTGCAGCAGACTCATGGTGACGGTCTTCGTTGTGATCAGGTGTGTTCGTGGTTGAAGCACATGATCACGCGAAGACCGTTGTTGTGTACGGGAAACGACGAAGCCCGTGACCAGGCCGGTATCCGGTCACGGGCTCCAGGTTAAACGCCAAGCTAGGGCGTGTTCGGCGGATCATTCCGGCTCGCGACCACCGGGCGGCCTCTCGCCGCGCCGCCTGCGCTCGGACGGCCGACCCGGGCCGACCTGCGCTCGGCGTCTCGCGAGAGATCGCCCGGAGGCCGCTCCCCTCACTCGGCGCAAGCGCCGAACCGAACGAAAGCATCCGCCGAACACGCCTAGGGGCGCGCGGCGGGCCGCCTCCGCGGCCCGCGCGCGGGGGTCCCGCCGGGGCGAAGCCCCCGGCGCCGTTACCGGACCGCGGCGAACGCGCCCGCCGCTAAGCGGGTGGCAGCGGCGGTTTTTCGTTACGGTAAGGGGTATGAGCTTGCCGGAACCTCGCGACCCCGACGGCCCCTACCGCGTCGGCGTGGTGTGCCTGGGCAACATCTGCCGCTCTCCCATGGCCGCCAAGGTGCTGGCCGCCGACCTCGAACGGGCCGGGCTGGGCGACCTCGTCGAGGTGGACAGCTCCGGTACCGGCGACTGGCACGTGGGCGGGGAGATGGACCCCCGGGCCTCCTCCACGCTGCGCGTGCACGGGTACCTCACCGACCACACCGCCCGGCGGTTCGACCCGGACGACCTGGCCCGCTACGACCTGCTGCTGGCCATGGATCTGGACAACCTCGACGACCTGCGGCGCATGGCCGACCGGTACGGGGCCGGGCACGGCTTCGACCCGGCCCGGCTGCGGCTGTTCCGCTCCTTCGCCCCGGGGGTCGGCCCCAACCCCGAGGTGCCCGACCCCTACTACGGCGGCGACGACGGCTTCACCGCCGTCCTGAACATGGTGGAGGCCGCGGCCAAGGGCCTGACCGGGGAACTCGCCGCGCTGCTCAAGCGGCGCTAGCGGGGGCCGGGTGGAGGAGGGGGCGGTGTGCGCCGCGGACGGCGGTGAGGGGCGGCGTCGGGACCCGGTCAAGGGGACCATGGCCGAGCGGCTGACGGTTCTGCTGGGCCGCCGGGTGCGCCGGGCGGTGCGGGCCCAGCGCAGCCACGACTGGGACATCTCCTACGCGGAGGCCGAGGACGGCACCCGCCTGTTCGTGAAGTCGCTGCCGCGCAACGCCGGGCCCAGCGCCGTGCTCACCTCCGAGGCGCGCGGGCTGGAGTGGCTCGGGCACGCCTTCGGGTCGCCGGTGCTCGAACCGCTGGCCTGGGACGACCGTATCCTGGTGCTGCCGTGGGTGGAGGAGCGGGACCCCTCCCCGCACGCCGCCGAGCGGCTGGGCCGCCGGCTCGCGGGGCTGCACCTGACCGGGGCGGACCACTTCGGCGCCCCCTGGCCCGGATTCGTGGGTCCGCTGCCCGCGGACAACACGCCCTCCCGGACCTGGCCGGTGTTCTACGCGGAGCAGCGGCTGCGCCCGTGCCTGCGCCGGGCCGTGGACCAGGGCGGGCTGACGCCCGTCGACGGCCGGACCGTGGAGAAGGTGGTGGACCGGGTCGCCCAGCTGGCGGGGGAGCCCGAACCCCCCGCCCGCATCCACGGCGACCTGTGGAACGGCAACGTGCTCTGGCGCGGCAAGGACGCGGTGCTCGTCGACCCGGCCGCCCACGGGGGACACCGGGAGGCCGACCTGGCGATGCTCACCCTGTTCGGGCTGCCCCACCTGGAGCGGGTGCGCGACGCCTACAACGAGATGGCGCCGCTGGCCGCGGGTTGGCGGTCCAGGGTGGCCCTGCACCAGCTGTACCCGCTGCTGGTCCACGTGTGCCTGTTCGGCGCCGCCTACCGGACGACGGCCCTGGAGGCGGCCCGCGCCGCCCTGCGGGGCTGAGGCGGGTCCGGCCGCCCCTCCCGGAACGGCGCGGCCCGGCGGCCACCCGTCGCGCACGACGCGGCGGGCCGGCGCGGGGCGCCCGCGGGGCGGGGCGGGCGTCGGCGTGGGCGGGGCGCCCGCGGGCCCCCGGCGGCCGGTGGACGTCGCGGTCCACACCGCTACCGGAGGCCCTCCCCGCGTGTGTCAGGCGCGGTGGGCGTCACCGACCTCCGCGGCCGGTGCCCCTCAGCCCTTGACGCTGCCCGCCAGCAGGCCGCGGACGAAGTGGCGCTGGAGCAGGAAGAACACCGTCAGCGGCACGATCATGGACACGAACGCGCCCGCCGTCAGCCGGTGCCAGGCCTCGCCGCGGGTGCCCGCCAGCTCGGCCAGCCGCACGGTCAGCGGGGCCGTGGCGGTGTCGCCGCCGGTGAAGATCAGCGCCACCAGCAGGTCGTTCCAGGTCCACAGGAACTGGAAGATGCCCAGCGACACCAGGGCCGGCGTGATGAGGGGCAGCACGATCCGCAGGAAGATGCGGCCGTGCCCCGCGCCGTCCACCCGCGCCGCCTCGAACAGGGTCCGGGGCAGCTGCGAGATGAAGTTGTGCAGCAGGAACACGCCCAGCGGGAGCCCGAAGATCGTGTGCGCCACCCACACGTTGGTGAACGCCATCGCCCCGGTCAGCTCCCAGGCCGGGAGGATCTGCGCCCCGCCGACGGTCACCCCCTGGGAGAAGAAGCGCAGCAGCGGCACCAGGGCCATCTGCAGCGGCACGATCTGGAGGGCGAAGATCCCCAGGAAGACCCAGTCGCGGCCGCGGAAGTCGATCCACGCCAGCGCGTAGGCGGCCAGCGCGGCCAGGCCCAGCACGAACACCGTCGCGGGCAGGGTGATCACGAAGGAGTTGATGAAGTGGCTGGCCAGGCGCCCGTCGCTGGCACTGCCGAAGAGCACGTCCCGGTAGTTGTCCAGGGTCACCTCGGGGGAGGCGAAGAACATCCACCACCCGGTGGTGCGGATCTCGTCGGCGGGCCGGAACGAGGAGATGAACAGCCCCGCGGTGGGCACCGTCCACAGCACGGCGATGACGAGGGCCGCCAGGCTCGCCGCCGACCCGCTCAGCCTGCGCCGCACCCGGGAGGCCGGGCCCGCGTCGCGGACGTCGGTGATGGTGGGGGTGGGGTTCACGACAGCTCCCTCGCCTTGCGGGTACGCCGGATCTGCAGCACCACCAGCGGGATGACCAGGACGAACAGGAACACCGCCAGGGCCGACCCCTGGCCGGTCTGGCCCTGGGAGAACGCCTGGCTGTACATCTCGTTGGCGATCACGCTGGTGCCGTAGTTGCCGCCGGTCATCGTGCGGACGATGTCGAACACCTTCAGGGTCTGCACGGTGATGGTGATGAGGACGACCAGCACGGTCGGCCACACCGACGGCAGGGTGATGCTCCGGAACAGCTGGAAGGCCCCCGCGCCGTCGATGCGCGCCGCCTCGACGATCTCGGCGGGGATGGCCTTGATGGCCGCCGACAGCACGACCATCGCGAAGCCCGCCTGCACCCAGATGAGCACCATGATCAGCAGGAACGTGTTGAGCGGCTGCTCCAGCAGCCACAGCCGGGGTTCGCCGCCGAACCACACGACGATCTGGTTGAACAGTCCGTACTGCTCCTGGTCGGCGGGCCGGTAGGCGAACACGAACCGCCAGATGATGCTCGCGCCGACGAACGAGATCGCCATCGGCATGAACACCAGGGACTTGGCGACCGACTCGAAGCGGGACCGGTCGACCAGCACCGCGTAGACCAGGCCGATCGCGGTGGACAGCACCGGCGCGAACAGCACCCACAGCAGGGTGTTGCGCAGCACCAGCAGGATCTCGGGCCGCTGGAACATCCAGAGGTAGTTGGCCAGCCCCACGAACGCGTCGCCGGAGCGGTCGTGGAAGGACAGGTAGGTCGTGCGCAGCACGGGGTAGATGAGCCCGCCCACGAGCAGGAGCAGGGCGGGGGCGAGGAACAGGAACGCCTGCCAGCGGTCGCGCCGGGTGCGGGGCATGTCGATGACGACCAGCAGCAGGCCGATGACGCCGAGGAAGGCGGCGATCCCGATGAGCATCCACACGATCTTGGGAAGCTCGTCCAGGAACGAGAACTCCATGGGTGGGGCCCCTTGTGAGTACCGGGAGGTGGGGGAGGGGACGGGCGGGGGACGGCGGGCGGGGGCGCCGTCCCCGGGCCGCTACGGCCAGGCGGACTCGATGGTCTCCAGGACGTCCTCCGTGGAGGTGCCGGTGACCCAGTCGATCATGCCGTTCCAGAACACGTTGGTGCCGACCGAGGAGGGCATCGCGTCGCTGCCGTCGAAGTGGAACACGGTGTCGGGCGAGAGCAGGACCTCGGCGGCGAACTGCGAGGCCGGGTCCTCGATCACGGCCGGGTCCATGTTCTGGTTGGCCGACACCCAGGCGCCCTGCGAGGCGCGGCTGTTCGCGTACTCGGGCGTGGACAGGTACTCGTGGACCGCGGCGACCTCCGGCCGGTCCGCGAACGGCACGGCGAACTCGCCGCCGCCCATGACCGGGACCTCGGCGCCCGCCTCCAGCGGCGGCAGGACGAAGCCGTACACGTCGCCGTCCTCGGCGACGGTGACGCCCTCCTCGAACTGCGCGGAGTAGAAGGACCCCATCAGGTACATGGCGCAGCCGCCGTCGAGCAGCGGCAGGCCGGCCTCCTGGAAGGAGGTCACGGCGATGCTCTCGACGTCGCCGAAGGTGCCGTTGACGTAGTCGGGGTTGCGGACGATGCCGCCGGCCAGCTCGAACGCCTCGGCGACCTGGGGGTCGTCGAAGGGGATCTCGTGGGAGACCCACTGGTTGTACACGTCGGTCCCGGCGGTGCGCAGCAGCGCGTTCTCGATCCAGTCGGTGCCGGGCCAGCCGGTGCCGTCGCCGGACTCGAAGCCCACGCACCAGGGCTTGGTGCCGTCCTCGGCGATGGTGTCGCTGAGCTCGGTCATCTCGTCCCAGCTCTGCGGGACCTCGTAGCCGTTCTCGGAGAAGTAGGCCGGGGAGTACCAGACCATCGACTTCATGTTGGCGCCGTAGGGGGTGCCGTACAGCTCGCCGTCGAAGGTGGCGTAGCCGAGCCAGTCCTCGCCCCAGCCCTCCTCCGCGTTGGCGGCCACCCCGTCGGCGACGGGCACCGCGTAGCCGTCGTCGACGACCCGCTGGAGCAGGCCCGGCTGGGGGATCAGGGCCAGGTCGGGGGCGTTGCCGCCCTCCAGGCGGATGGGCAGCTGGGCCTCGAACTCGCCGCTGCCCTCGTGCTGGATGTCGATGCCCGTGCACGCCTCGAAGTCGGCCCAGGAGCGGTCCATCCGCTCGGCCTCCTCGTCGCGGATGGAGGAGTAGATGCTGACGGTCCCCTCCACCTCCGCCCACGCCTCGAAGGGCGCGCAGTCGACGTCGGAGGCGTCTCCGCCGCCGCCCCCACCGCCCTCCCCGCTGAGGTACCCGCAGCCGGAGGCGAGGAGGACGACGCTCCCCGCCGCTGCGGCCAGCGCCAACGGGCGGCGGTTCCTGGGATCTGTTCTCGGCATGGCTCTCCCTTGTGCGAGGGGACATGTGATTCGGGGCACGCTGGAACACGATCGAAGCCGCAACGCATGAAAATGTCTACAAAATTCGCAAAACCTTTCGTAACGATGCCGAAACGCGCTGGTCACCGCCCATGACCCGGTGACGGGACGGAACCGCGGCGCACCGTGTCCGCGCGCCGCGGCGCGCGGGACCCCGAGCCGTAGATTGGGGGCATGTCCAACGCACCGCAGGTCCCCGACCACGACGGCCCCGAGTTGCACGTCGCCCTGATCGGCTACGGCAAGGGGGGCGAGGTCTTCCACGCCCCGGTGATCGAGGCGGTCCCCGGACTGCGCCTGTCCGCCGTGGTGACCGGGAACCCCGAGCGCGCCCGCACGGTCCGCGAGCGCCACCCGGGCGCGACGGTGTACCCGACCGTCGCCGACCTGTGGGCCGACGTCGGGCGCTACGAGATCGCCGTCGTCACCACGCCCAACGACACCCACGCGCCGCTGGCCCGGGCCGCCCTGGAGGCGGGCGTGTCCGTGGTGGTGGACAAGCCGTTCGCGCTCACCGCGGCGCAGGCGCGGGAGCTCACCGACCTGGCCGACAAGCTGGGCCGGGTGCTGACCGTGTACCAGAACCGCCGGTGGGACGCCGACTTCCTGACCCTGTGGAACCTGGTGGAGGAGGGCGCGCTGGGCCGGGTCCACCGGTTCGAGTCCCGGTTCGAGCGCTGGCGGCCGCTGCCCAAGGGGACCTGGCGCGAGAGCGGGGCGGTGGAGAACGGCGCCGGGCTGCTCTACGACCTGGGGCCGCACCTGATCGACCAGGCGGTCAACCTGTTCGGCCCGGTCGCCTCGGTCTACGCCGAGGTGGACTCCCTGCGCGAGGGCGTGCAGGCCGACGACGACGTGTTCCTGTCGCTGCGCCACGCCCGGGGGACCCGCTCCCAGCTGTGGATGAGCGCGCTCGCCGCGCAGGGCGGCCCCCGCTTTCGCGTGCTGGGGGACGCGGCGGCCTTCACCAGCTACGGGATGGACGGGCAGGAGGCGCGGCTGCTCGCGGGGGAGAGCCCGGCCGCGGCGGACTGGGGCGGGCTGCCGGAGTCCGCGTGGGGGCTGCTGGGGGCGGACGGGGCCACCCGCCGGGTGCCCTCGGCGCGGGGCGCCTACACCGAGTTCTACGCGGGGGTGCGCGACGCGGTGGGCGAGGGCGAGCCGCTGCCGGTGGACCCGCACGAGGTGATCCACGGGCTGGAGGTCATCGAGGCGGCCCGGCGCAGCGCCCGCACGGGCACGGTCGTCGCGCTGCCCGGGCGCTGAGCCCGGCGGCGCCCGCGGGCGCGGCGGATCGGACACGGTTCGCCCACACCTCGCCCGCGGCCGTGCCCGTTCGGCCCCGGCCGTGCCCGGCCGGGCCTATGTTGGAGGGAGGTTACCCGAGCGTTTCGCCGAAGGAGACTGCCGTGGCACAGGTCCTCGTGGTCGCAGACGACCTCACCGGTGCCAACGCGACCGGGGCACGGTTCGCCCGGACGGGGATGCGGGTGACCACCGTGACCCCCGAGCACGTCAGCCGGGTCGCGGCCGACCACGACGTGGTGGTGGCCAACCTCGACAGCCGGCACGTCCCCGCGGAGCAGGCGGTCGACCTCATCGCCGACGTCGTCGAGGCGGTGTGGCCGGTGGGACTGGTGGTCAAGCGCACCGACTCCACCCTGCGCGGCAACGTCGGCGCCGAGCTGGAGGCGGTCTACCGGGAGGTCCGCGAGCGGGTCCCCGCCGGCACACGGGTGCGGGTGCTGCTCACCCCGGCCTTCCCCGGGAGCGGGCGCACCACCGAGAACGGCGTCCAGCTGCTCAACGGGGTGCCGCTCCAGGACACCGAACTCGCCCGCGACCCGCTGCACCCGATGACGACCGGGGTCGTGGCCGACATCGTCGCCGCCCAGTCCGGCCTGGCGGTGCGCCACGTTCCGGTCCGCCCGGTCACACAGGACATGCTCACCGCCGAACTGCTGGCGGGGGACGAGCCGGTGGTGCTGTGCGACGCCACCACCGAGCGCCGCCTCACCGACATCGCCGAGGCCGCCGCGGCCGCCCACCACGACGACGGGACCGTGTGGGTGTCGGTGGACGCCGGGCCCACCGGGGCGCTGCTGGCCTACGCCCTCCGGCTGCGGGGCCAGGCCGGGACCCGCGGCCCGCTGCTGGGGGTCGTCGCCAGCACCACGGACCTGACCCGTCGCCAGCTGGCGACGGTGGCGCGCACCGGCGCGGTGCGGTTCGTGGACCTGGACGCGGTCGCGTTCACCGACCCCGGGAGCGAGCACGCCGACGAGGTCGCGCGGGAACTGGCGGACAAGCTCCTCTCCGCGGGGTTCCCCGACCTGTGCGTGCTGCGGGTGGTCACCACCTCGGAGGGGGTGCGGGCCCTGCCCGGGCGGGTCCGGGCGGAGCTGCCGGGGCGCATCGCCCGCCTGGTGGCCGACACCGTCCACGAGATCGCCGAGGGCACGGGGGCGCACGCCCTGCCCAGCGGGCTGTACCTGACCGGCGGGGACCTGGTCTCCGGGCTCTTCGACGAGCTGGACGTGCACGCGTTCGAGGTCGGCGGCGAGGTGGTCCCGCTGGCCGTCCACGGCCACATCGGCGGCGGCCCGCTGGACGGGACCCCGGTGGTCGCCAAGGGCGGCCTGGTGGGCGACGACATCACCCTGGTCGAGTGCCTGGCCAAGCTCCGCCGCGCCGTCCAGGCCCGCCTGCACCAGGTCCACTCGGAGGTCTCCGAGCACGTGGTGCCGACCCTCGTCCGCGACCCGGCCTGACGGCGGACGCCCCGGGGGCGGCTCCCGGGGCGTCCGCCGCGGCACGCCTCACTCCGACAGGACGGCGCCCAGGTGGTCCGCGGCCAGCTTCCCGATCCGGTCGGCCAGCACGTCGGGGAACTCCAGCGGCCCCATGTGCCCGGCCCCGGGCACCTCCACGACCTCCGTGCAGTCCCGTACCAGCGAGGCCACGTGGCGGGCGTGCCAGGGCGGGGTCATCCGGTCGGCGGTCCCCACCAGGACCACGGTCGGGGCGGAGATCGCGCGGACCGTCGCGTCCAGGTCCAGCCGGGTGATCATGTCGCCCCAGCGCCCGCGCGCCACCGGGTCGCAGGCGTGCACCATGCGCGCGCACAGCCGCACCATCCGCGGGTCGGCGCCCGGGCTCATCGCGATGAACTTCAGCGCCTGCGCCGTGAGCCGGTTGCGCGGGCCCAGCGGCAGCGGGGCGCGCAGCGTCAGTGCGGACGCGGCGGAGCGGACCGCCGCCGCGGGCACCGGGAACGCCGTGCTCCGGCCGGCCAGCTGCGTGCACCCGGTGTTGGTGAGCACCACCGCCGCCGCCCGGTCCCGGAACACCTCCCGGTCCCCGGCGGCCATGATCGTCATCCCGCCCATGCTGTGCCCGGCGACCACGGCGCGCTCGCCGGCCGGGACGGTGGCCTCCAGGACCGCGCACAGGTCGTCGGCCAACTTCTCCGGCCCGTACCCGGCGGGGGTCAGGGGCACCGGGGTGCGGCCGTGGCCGCGCTGGTCGTAGAGCACCACGCGCAGGTTCCCGTCGAGCAGCCGGACCACCGGCCCCCACGAGGCCAGCGACGTCGCCCAGCAGTGGGACAGCACCACGGTCGGCCCGCTCTCCGGGCCGCGCACCTCCACGTGCAGTTCGGTGCCGTCGGCGGAGGCCACGGGTATCTTCCGGGCCGCGCCCAGGTGTCGGATCGCCATGGGGATACCTCTCGTTCGGGGGTCAGTCGAGCAGGTCGCCCAGGTCGATCCTCGGCACCGGGTAGGGCGGGGTGCCCACGCCGGAGACCGGGTGCCCGCCCCACAGGTCGGGCCCGGCCAGGGTCGCGACGCCCTCGTCGCCGCCGGGGGTGCGGATCAGGACGGTGCGCACACCGTCCTCGTAGGCGGCGGTGACCCCGGGGGAGGCCGACAGTCGCCCCGACCACCGGTAGTCGCCGGTCAGCGGGGAGAAGTGCCCCGCCACGTGGCACCGGGCGGCGACCGGCTCCGCCACGGGCTCCCCGTCCGCCCCGAGGGGGGTCAGGGCGACCTCTCCCCGGTACTCCTCCTCGTCGTCGTCGAAACCGCTCATCGCGTCCTCCTTCGCTGGGGCCGTGGGTGCCGCCTCAGGCCGCGGCGCGCTCCCGCGCGGTGCGGCGGCGGGCGCTGTCGATCCGCAGATCGTAGTTGTGCGGGTCGAACCAGCGGGTGCGCAGGGCGAAGTTCCAGGTGAAGGTGGGCCACAGGGTGGTGTTGCGGCCCTCCTCGTCGAGGTACCAGCTGTCGCAGCCGCCGGTCACCCAGACGGTGCCCTCCATGCTCCGGGCGATCATCTCGTTGTAGGAGCGCTGCGCCCGAGGCCGCACCTCCAGCCGGTCCAGCCCCTGCCTGCACAGGTACTTGAGGGCCTCCACCGTGTACCGGATCTGGGCCTCGATCATGAAGACCTGCGAGGTGTGCCCCAGCCCCGTGTTGGGTCCGGCCAGGACGAAGGCGTTGGGGAACCCGGCCACGGTGGTGCCTCGGAAGGCCTGGACGCTCGCGCCCCAGCTCTCGGACAGGGAGCGGCCCGCGGCGTCGAACACGCGCCGCGCGACCGGCGGGTCGGACACGTGGAACCCGGTGCCCAGGATGATCGTGTCGACCTCGTGCTCGGTCTCGCGCCCCCGCGCGTCGCGGGTGACGACCGCGTGCGGGCGGATCTCGACGATGCCGTCGGTGACCACGTCGACGTTGGGCTCGGCCAGCGCCGGATAGTAGTCGTTGGACATCAGGACGCGCTTGCACCCGGCGCGGAAGTCCGGGGTCACCTTGGCGCGCAGCGCGGGGTCCGTGATGCTGCGGGCGATGTTGGCCCGGCCCAGCCGCTCCACGACGGAGAGCAGCCGGGGGTCCTTCGCGAAGCCGAGGACGTAGGTCTCCCGCCCCCAGTAGATGCTCTTGCGGGCGATCTGCCGGGCCAGGGGGAGGTTGCGGTACAGCCAGCCCTCGGTCCGGGTGATGTCGCGGTCGTGGCGGAACATCACCCAGGGCGCGGTGCGCTGGAACAGCGACAGCCTGCCGACCCGGGGCTGGATCCGCGGCACGAACTGGATGGCGGAGGCGCCGGTGCCGATCACCGCGACCCGCCGCCCGGTGAGGTCGTGGTCGTGGTCCCAGCGCGCCGAGTGGAACATCCGCCCCTCGAAGGTGTCGATCCCCTTGATGTCGGGGAGCGAGGGATCGGCCAGGGGTCCGGCCGCGCTGACCAGGAACTGCGCGGTGACCGTTCCCCGGGAGGTCTCGACGCGCCAGCGGTTGTCCGCCGGCTCCCAGCGGGCGGACAGCACCTCGTGCCCGTACCGCACGTGCCGCGGGATCCCGTACTCCCCGGCCACCCGCTTGATGTAGGCGAAGATCTCGGGCTGGGGGGAGAAGGTCCGGCTCCAGGAGGGGTTGAGCGCGAAGGAGAAGGAGTACAGGTGCGAGGGGACGTCGCAGGCCGCGCCCGGGTAGGTGTTGTCCCGCCAGGTGCCGCCGACGTCGTCGGCCCGCTCCAGGATCACGAAGTCCCTCGGGTCCCGCAGGCCGGCCTGCCTGAGCCGGACCGCCATGCCGATCCCGGCGAACCCGGACCCGATGATGGCCACCCGGAAGTGCGGTGGTGCTTCGGTCACTGTCGATCCCTTCGTGCGGTCGGCCCGTGCGGGGTCCGCGGCGGTCCGGGCGGTGTGTCCCCCCGGGGGCGTGGCGCGTACGCCCCCGGGAGGCCGGGTCCACCGCCGGAGGGCGTGGCGCGTCGCGCCCTCCGGCGGTGGGGTCTGTCGCGGTGGCGCCCCGGACGGGACGCCACCGCGGGTCGGTGGGGCCGGAATCAGCGGCCGAGCAGGCCCGCCTTCTTCCAGAAGTGGCGGCCCAGGCCGGTGATCGCCCCGGCGGTGCCGAGCGTGCCGACCACCTTGCGGGCGGCCCAGGTCTTGGTGTCCGTCCAGTAGGGGTTGGCCCGGGCGGCGCGGTGGGCCTCGCGGGGGTCGAGGCCGACCTGTGCGTAGACCTCGGGGTTGATCAGGCGGGTCGCCGAGTAGTACGTGACCAGGCCCAGCACGAGGCTGCTGTAGGCCCTGTTGAGGGCGCCGCGCTGTGCCCAGTCCCGCTGGAACTCCTCGCGGGCGTAGCGCATGTGCCGCGCCTCCTCGGTGACGTGGATGCGCGCGACCGAGCGGACCAGGGGCAGGATCCGCTCGTCGGGGACGGCCTCGCGCTGGAGCTGGTCCAGGAGCTCCTCGACGAACAGGGCGCCCGCGAAGATCAGCGGCCCGTGCGCGATGGCCTTGAAAAGGCGCCCCAGGTGGTAGGCCACCGGGTCGAGCCGGCGGGTGTGCCAGCCGAGCCGCTCCACCATCTTGGCGAACATCACCGTGTGGCGGCACTCGTCGGCGATCTCGGTGTAGGCGTACTGGACGTGCAGCGTGGTGGGGTCGTTGCGGTAGGCGTGGCGCACCAGCATCTGCATGAGGATGGTCTCGAACCAGATGCCGATGGTCGCGACGCTGGCGACCTCCAGCCGGCTGAGCTCCTTGCGCTTCTCCTCGCTGAGGGAGTCCCACAGCGGGGTGCCGTAGAGGGAGATCCGCTCGGGTCGGATGGCCCACATGTCCGGGTCGACGGGGGCGTCCCAGTCGATCTCGACGAGCGGGTCGAAGGAGGCCTTGGCCGAGCCGCGCAGGAGCCGCTTGGCGATGTCCTCCCGGTCGGTGAGCTTGGGCTTGGCGCTGGTCTCTGCGGTCATTCTCGTCCTCCTCGGGACGCCGTCGGCCGGGGTTCGGGGCTGCCGTGGCGTGTGTGGAGCCCCTGGGCGATCTCGGCTTCGGCGAAGGCGCCGTCGGCGAGGAGAAGCCCGATCTTCAGGGACACGATCTGCTCGGTCGTGCCGGGGAGGTGCCGGAACAGGTGCAGGCCGGCGGTTCCCAGCGCGGTGGAGGCCACGTCGCGCGGCGCGTGCCGGGCCCCGGCCGCCCGGACCACGGCCATGACGGTGTCGCGCCCGGTCTCGGCGGGGACGAGGCCGTCCAGCGCGACGCCGGTGGCGCGGGAGCTGCTGTGGATCGGGGTGTCCACGTAGCCGGGGTGGACGGTGGTGACCCCGATGTGGGTGCCGTACTCGGCGCGGAGGCAGTCCGCGTAGGCGGTCACGGCCCGCTTGGACACCGTGTAGGCGCCGGCGAACGGCAGCGGGAGGCCGGCGAGCAGGGAGGCGGTGACGATCACGCGCCCCCGGCTCCGCAGGAGGGCCGGCATCGCGGCGGCGGTCACCCGCCAGGTGCCGAGCAGGTTCACCTCCAGGGCCTGGTGGACGTGGACGTCCGGTGCCCGCCCGATGTCGACGGCCGGGCCCACGCCCGCGTAGTGGACGAGCAGGTCCAGACGGCCGCCGAGCCGCTCGACGGCCTCGGCCACGCCCCGGCGCACCTGCCCGTCGTCGGTGACGTCGCAGCCGATGACGCCGGGGGCGGCCTCGCGGTCGATCCCGACGACGTCGACGCCCAGGTGCCGCAGGACGGCCGACGTGGCGCCGCCGAAGGCCCCGGAGGCGCCGGTGACGACGGCGTTCAGGCCGGGCAGCCTGCGCAGGTGGCGCGGCACGGGGGGCGTCATGTGATCTCCTCCACGGTCATTGCCGGAACGTTACAACGAGCATTGTCACAATGCAATGGGGCATCGCTGGAAATTTACTCGCCGGTAGGTTCGCGCTCCGTGTTCGCCGGGATGCGCGGCGTCGCGCGGGCGCCCCGGGGTTTCCGACCGAGGGGAGGCGGCGGCGGTTCCCGGTTTTCGGGCCGCCGGGAAGTGGATTTCGGGAAGTCCCGGTGCGGGCGCCCGGGGGCTCTCTGTTGTGGAGGCGTGGAGGGGGGCTCCGGCAGGTCGTGCCTCATGGGCGGGTATGTGCGGGTTGGCGCACTCCTGTCGCAAACATGACAACGTCTATTGTCATGGTCGAAAGCGCCCGCACCAGGAAGATACTGACAAGTACTGTTCGAGGGTGTCTCTAGGCTGGACCCATGGCCGAATACCGCATTGACGAACTCGCCCGGCTGGCCGATACGACGGTGCGCAACGTCCGGGTGTACCAGGACCGGGGACTGCTCGCCCCGCCCCGCCGTGAGGGCCGCGTGGGCATCTACTCCGAGGCGCACCTGGCGCGTCTGCGGCTGATCGGCCAGCTGCTGCGCCGCGGGTACACCTTCGCCAACATCGGCGAGATGTTCCAGGTCTGGGAGCGCGGTGGGGACCTCTCCGACATCCTCGGCTTCGAGTCGGCGATCGGGGACGCCTGGAGCGATGAGATCGCCGACTACCTCACCCTCGGGGACCTGCGCGAACTCTTCGGCAAGGGGGTCAACCCCAGGACGGTGAAGCGCGCACTGGACCTGGGCGTGATCGAGCGCGACGGCCTGCGCTTCCGGGTCCCCAGCCCCCGCCTGCTGCACGCCGGCGTCGAACTGGTGCGCATGGGCATGACGGTGGGCTCCGTCCTGGACATCGCCGAGAACCTGCGCGACAAGGTCGGCCACGTCGCCGAGCACATGACGCGCCTGGTCGCCGACCACATCATCGCCGAGTACGCCCCCGGCACGGTGCTGCGCACCGAGGACCCGGCCGAGGTCGCCGAGGTGATCCGCAAGGTCCGTCCCCTCGCCCAGCAGGCCGTCGACGCGGTCCTGGCCCAGGAGATGGCGAACCAGCTCACGCATGTCATGGGCGAGCACTTCGCCGACGCCATGGAACTCCTCGACCGCGAGCGCGACCGGGTCCCCGCCCCGCCCCCCGCCCCCGGAGCGCGGACCTGACGCCCCGCGGCCCCGGGGGCGGCCCTCAGGAGCCGGCGGCCCCGGCACCCCCGGCGGGCGGCGGCGCGGGCGCCGGCTCGGCGACCGACAGCGGCAGCGGGGCGGTGAACCGTAGCTCGGCGAAGGCACCGCGGGGCACCGCCGGCGAGTCGGGGAACACCGGGCGCACCCGCCGGTAGGCCCCGCCCTGCTCCGGGCGGGGGTCCTCGCCGCCCTTGTTGGGCCACATCGCCAGCGCGCGCTCGGCCTGGGCGGTGATCGTCAGGGACGGGTTCACCCCCAGGTTCGCGGTGACCGCCGACCCGTCCACCACGTGCAGGTCCGGGTACCCGTACAGGCGGTGGTAGGGGTCGATCACACCGGTGCCGGCGCTGTCGCCGATCGGGCAGCCGCCCAGGAAGTGCGCCGTCATCGGGATGTCGAACAGGTCGCCGACGGTGCCGCCGGGGTGTCCGTCGATCCGCCCGGCCAGGCGGGTGGCCACGTCCTGGCCCGCCGGGATCCAGGTGGGGTTGGGCTCGCCGTGCCCCTGCCGGGAGGTGAGCCTGCGCCCGCCGAGCAGGCCCGCGCGGAGCGACGTGGTCAGCGAGTTGTCCAGCGACTGCATCACCAGGCCGATGATGGTCCGCTCCGACCAGCGGCGGTTGGAGAGGCTGCGGGCGAAGGTGACCGGGTGCCGCGCGGCCAGGCCCAGGAACCGCAGCCAGCGCGGAACGGCGCCGCCGCCCGGTACCTGGATGGCGGTGAGCAGGCCCATCGCGTTGGACCCCCTGCCGTAGCGGACCGGTTCGATGTGGGTGTTCTCGTCGGGGTGGATGGAGGACGTGATGGCCACGCCGCGGGTCAGGTCCTCCGTCCACGGGACGCGGCGGCTCATCGCGCCGACCAGGGCCTCGGAGTTGGTCCGGGTGAGCGTGCCCAGCCGGTCCGACAGCCGGGGCAGCAGGCCCGTGTCCTTCATCCGGTGCAGCAGGGTCTGGGTGTTGTAGGTCCCGGCCGCGATCACGACCTGGCGGGCGGTGAACGTGCGGGCGTTCTCGCGGCGCCGGGGAGCGTCGGTGCGGACGGTGTCGACGGCGTACCCGCCGTCGGGGAGGGGGCGGACGCGCTCCACCGTGGTCAGGGGGTGCACCCGGGCGCCGCCGCGCTCCGCGAAGTACAGGTAGTTCTCGGTCAGGGTGTTCTTGGCGCCGTGCCGGCAGCCGGTCATGCACTCGCCGCACTCCCGGCAGGCCCTGCGGTCCGGTCCGGCACCGCCGAAGTAGGGGTCGCCGACGGACGCGCCGGGGGCGGCGCGGCTCCCGTCCCCGTCCCCGCCGTCGCCGAAGCAGACGCCGACCGGGGTGAGCCGGAAGGTGTGGCCCGCGCCGATCTCGTCGGCGACCGCCTTGAGGTGGCGGTCGGACGCGGTGACGGTGGGGTTGGTGCGCACGCCCAGCATGCGCCGGGCCTGGTCGTAGAAGGGCGCCAGCTCCGACTTCCAGTCGGTGATGTGGCGCCACTGCGGGTCCTCGAAGAACGGGTCCATCGGGTGGTAGAGCGTGTTGGCGTAGTTGAGGGAGCCGCCGCCGACCCCGGCGCCGGCCAGGATCATCACGTCGCGCAGCAGGTGGATCCGCTGGATGCCGTACAGCCCGGCCGCGGGGGCCCAGAGGAAGTTCCTCAGGTCCCAGGACGATGACGGCAGGGTCTCGGGTGTGAAACGCCGCCCCGCCTCCAGGACGCCGACACGGTAACCCTTCTCGGTGAGGCGGAGGGCGCTGACCGCTCCGCCGAAGCCCGATCCGATGACCACGACGTCGTGGTCGAAGCGGTCGTCCTCGTTCGTTCCGGTCGCCTTGCCGGGGGTCGCGGGGGAGTCCGCGTTGCGCTCTCGGTGCACGTACTGATCTCGCTATCGGGTAGGCCGCGGGCTCCCGTAGTGCGCCGGATACGGGTCCGCAACATTCTTTGTGTCATCTGGAATCGTGACAATAACTATTGTAATGTTCGTCACTACCGCCGAGTAAGGTGTGTTCCATGTAACACGCGAGGCGTGCATCGGCGCAAGTTCCTCTCCCCCTCGCCGCCCCTCCCCGGAGGGCGGTGGATCACTGGAGGTTTCCATGCCCAACGCTTCCGAGGAGACGCCCGCGGTGTCCCAGGACGCGCCTGAGCAGCACGAAGGCGTCCGCGGCACCCGCTGGCGCCGCTTCGCCCTCGTGGCCGTGCCCGGCTTCGCCGCGGCCGCCGTGCTCGGCGGCATGACCACGCAGGGCCTGCTCGCCGCCTCGTTCGCCGTCTCCGGCGACAGCTTCAAGATGTCCGCCGACAGCCTCGTCGGTGAAGGCTTCACCCAGTACGGCGACGTCGCCACCTCCGTCGACGGCACCGGACGCCCGGTCGGCCTCTCCACGGTCGACACCGCGGAACTCGCCAACCTCTGCATGTCCTCGCTCTGGGACCTGCCGATCGGCCGGGCCACCCTGGTCATCACCGCCGGGGAGGGCACCCCCGTCGAGGGCACGAACCTCGTCATCGACATCGAGCAGCTCCGGGGCGACGCCGAGTTCGGCGAGATCGAGATCGGCCGGGACGCCAGCACCCTCGACCGGGCCGAGGGCGGCCAGGGCCCCGCCGGCGGCTTCGGGCTCCAGGCCGACACCATCACGGTCTCGGACATGAGGATGACCACCTGGGCCGTGACCTCGGGCTCCCTGCGCCTGTCCGGCCTGGGGCTGGCGGTCAAGCCCGGCGACCACGAGTGCTTCTGATCCCATGACCCGTGCACTGGCCCTCCTGCGCTCGGGGTGGGGGCGGTTCCGCTCCTGGCGGCGCGCCCGCCCGTTCTGGGGCGGCGCCGTCCTCGTCGCGGCCGGAGTCGAGCTGCTCGTCGCCCCGGCCGCGCAGACCCTCGTCCTGCCGATCGACCTGATCGTCTACGCCGGCGTCGCCGGCGTCTCCGGCACCCTCATCGCGGCGCTCATGATCGTGCTCGGCGCGCTGAGCTGGTTCCAGCCCGCCCAGCACACGTTCTTCGGCGTGGTCGGGGTACTGCTCGCCCTGGTGACCTTCGTGACCTCCAACTTCGGCGGGTTCGTCATCGGGATGCTGCTCGGCATCGTCGGCGGTTCTCTCGTGTTCGCCTGGGGCCCCAAGGCCCGTCGGCGGCCGGGCGGGCGCCGCCGGGCACGTGCCCCGCAGGGACCCGGGCCCGACGAGGTCCCCGACCCCGGGGGCGCCGGCGGCGGAACCCGTCCCGCGGCCGCCCTCGCCCTGCCCCTGGCGGCGGCGCTCCTGCTGGCCTCCGCCCCCGCTCCCGCCCTCGGCTGGCCGTGGGACTGGCTCTTCCCGGGAGGCGGCCACGAGCAGTCCCCGGAGGACCCCCCGCCGTCGCCGTCCCCCTCTCCCTCCCCCTCGCCCGGGGACCCGGGCGGGGAGGACCCGCCGGAGGGGCCCGGAGCGGAGGAGGGGCAGGAGGAACAGGAGGGAGAAGAGGAGGACGGGGCCGGAGGGGACACCGACGTCCCGGAGGCCGACCCGGCCGACTGCGAGTTCCGCACCGGGGAGGGCGCCCTGGCCGGGAGCGAGCAGGAGTTCGCCGACGCGGTCCTGGCCTGCCGGGCCGCCCGGGAGGCCGGCGAGCTGCCCGCGGTCGCCGTCGACGGGGGCCGCGACTGCTTCCAGGGCTCGGTCCGCACCTCCGGACTGACCGCCGACGTCCTGACCATGAGCGGTGCCCGCTACGACGGCGTCGTGGAGTGCCCGACCGCCGACGGGCCCCGGCGCTACCTCCGGCTCACCATGAACCGGGCGGAGGTGACCGGCGGCGACCTGTGGTTCGAGGAGCACGGGACCCGGATGAGCCTGGGACTGCCGTCCATGACCCTGGACGGCGACGTCGTCCTGCACGTCACCCGGATGAGGATCGAGATCTTCGGCATCCCGCTGCCGGTCACGTTCACCCCGGACTTCCCGCCGCCGCTGCTGCTCCCGTACATGTTCGTGACCGAGGTCGACGTCTCCAGCCCCATGGCGGGCACCGACAGGATGAACATCACCGACCTGAACGGCCGGTTCGACGGCTGACCGTCCGCGGACGGCGGGGCGCCGCGCGGTCCGCGCGGCGCCCCCGGTCCGGGTCAGCGGCCCTCGGTGACCAGCCGGCTCGCCCGTCCCACGTGCGACACGTACAGGGCGTCACGGGCCCGCGTGCAGGCGGTGAACAGCAGCGTCCGCTCCTGCTGGAAGGCGTGCTCCAGCGCCACCTGGTCGCCGTCCGCGGACTCGATGGCGGCCTTGGGCGGCAGCAGGTGGTCGCTGACGCCCACCAGCGCGACGCAGCGGAACTCCTGGCCCTTGAGCCGGTGCAGCGTGCCCACGCGCACCGCCCCCGGGACCGCGGTCTCCTCCAGCGGAGCCGTGGGCACGCCGCGCGCCGCCAGCTCCTTGGCGATCCCGCGCACCACCCAGTGGTTGCGCCCGGCCACCGCGATCTCGGCCGGGTCGACCCCGGCCTCCAGCCACACCCGCACCCAGTCGCCCAGGGCCGCGAGCTCCTCGGCCCGGTCGGCGCAGCCGCGCACCACCGGAGCCGTGCCGCGCAGCAGCGAGCGGTACCCGGCCAGCGTGTCGGCGTCGTCGTCCATGCCCAGCGCCGCGCGGCGGCCCAGGATCGGCATGCTCCAGTCGAGGATCTCCTGGGTGATCCGGTAGCTCACCCGGAGCCGTTGGCCGCGCCCGCGCACGTTGATCCCGAGCGAGGCCAGCGAGACCCGGTTGTCGGACACCCGCTGGTGCGGGTCGCCCACGATGAACAGGTCGTCGGGGCCCTCGGGGACGGCGGCGCGCACCATCCGCCACTGGGCCGGGTGCAGGTCCTGCGCCTCGTCGACCACCGCGTGGCGGAACAGCGGCCCGCCGCGGCCCAGGACGCGGGCGGCCTCCGCGGCGAGCTGCGGGTAGGACCACAGCCCCTCGACCCGCATGGCGCCCACGTAGCGGCGCACGGTCTCCCACACCTGGCGCCGGTGCTCGGGCGCCAGGTGCTGCACCCGGCCGCTGCGCTCGCAGCGGATGTAGTCGGGCAGCAGCTCCAGCCCCTTGGCGAGGATGACCTGCTCCCACTCGTCGACCAGGAAGCGGCCGGAGAAGGGGAGGCCGTCGGCCAGCGCGACCGCGCGCCAGCGGCGCGCCAGGTCGTCCTTGCCGATGAGGCGCGGCGGGATGCCGCCGTTGGCCTGCACCACGGAGCGGGCGAGGCTGTCGATGGTCGCCACCCGGACCCGTGCGCGCACGCCGGGGTCGGGCAGCAGCTGGTCGAGGCGGTCGGACAGGGACTGGGCCAGGGCCCGGTTGTAGGTGGTCAGCAGGACGGACTCGCGGTGGTCCCCGGGGTGGGCGGCGGCGTCGCGCTCGGCCAGGCGGGCGGCCCGGTGCAGCGCGATGACGGTCTTGCCGGTCCCGGGGCCGCCGGTGATCTGCACGGCCCCGTTGTGGTGGGCCTCGGTGATCCGGTGCTGGTCCGGGTGGAGCGTGACCTGCCACTGCCGGAACGGCGCGCGCAGGGCTCCGGCGAGTTCGGGCGGGCCGCTGGGGAGCGGGTCGGCGGGGGCGCCGGGGCCGAGCGGGACGATCTCCGGGGACGCCGGGAGCAGGCGGCGGGCGAAGCGGAGCGCCTCCTCGCGCGGCAGCACGGTGAGCAGGCGGTAGCGGCCGTCCGGGTCGGTGTCGTCGCCGGGGCCGTCGTCGGGCTCGCCGCCGGCCGGGGCCGGCACGATGACGCCGGACCAGTCGGGGGCGATGCCGACGATCCGGACCCGCGGGTCGGCCGCGTCCGCGACGGTCTCCAGGACGGGGCGCTCCCCGGCCTGGTAGGCGCGCATCACGGCCAGGGTGCTGAGCTGGACGTCGGGCGTGAGGCGGGTGAAGTCGCTGAGGAAGGTCGGGGCGATCGCAAGGGCGGACACGTCGTGGGTCTCCTCCGGTCTTCGGCCGAATGGCGGCTCGGGGTCCGAGGTGTTCGGAGCGGGCGGCGCCGGGGCGCGGGGGCCGGGCCTGCGCCCCCTCTCACCTGTGAACATGCTCGTCGGGGAATTCCGGCAAACGCCGCTCGCAGGCGGATTCCCGTCAGGCGCGCGGGGTTTTCCGCGGGCCGCTCCGGTGCAGGTGGGAGGGGGTTCTGCGAAAGCCCGTTCGATGGTTTCGCGGAACTTTTCCCGGGGGCGGGCGCGCGCCTCCGCCGACCTGCGGTTCTCCGGCGACGGCCAATGTCCCAAAACGGTGTTAGTGGCTGTCCGAAACACGGTGACGCACGGCGACAATGCCTGATCCGCGCGGGGAGACTGGGAACCCAGGTGCGGGATGTGCCGCTGGGGGTCGTCGGACCGAAATCCCGCAAGAAGAACGGGCACCGGTGAGCACCGAGGAGATACGGGATTTTCGAGGACATTTAACGCAGTGGCCGGTTTCGGACACGTGCTGTGCAGATCCGTTCCGGGCACGAGATCGTGTAACGCACAGGGGAGGCGGCCGAGTGCCATCCGTGTGGTCCAGGACTCTGCCGGGGTCCGTCCTACCCCGGCAGAGTCCTGACCACCCGAGGGCGTGCGCCGCGCCGTGCCGGCGTCCGTCGCCGGGGAGGCCCGGCGGCCCGGGGCCCGGTGCCCTGCCCCGCCCGCGGCGGGCGGCGGCTCCGGCACGCGCCCCAGAGGAGTCGGTACCCCCGCTCCGACCGCACCAAAGCGCCCAGGGACGGACAATCTCATTCCCCACCCCCGGCGGTCGTGCCCTACCGTGGTGAGCACCAGGACGACGAAAGGGAACGGTGCGCTCGTGGTCTCCCAGGACAAGGGCCGTATGCGGATCTCCGACGCCGAACGCCACCAGGTGGCGGAGGTGCTCAGGGATGCCGCGGCCGAGGGGCGTATCACCCTCGACGAACTCGACGAGCGGCTGGAGGCCGCCTTCGGCGCCAAGACCTACGCCGACCTCGAACCCATCGTCGCCGACCTGCCCGGCTCCCCGGGCGCCCCGGGCGTACCCGCCCCCGCGCCCGTCGCCGACCGCTCTCCTGAGCACCTGCGCCCCGAGGACCTCACGGTCATCCGGTCCAGCGGCGACAGCATTGTCCGCAAGGGCCGCTGGCAGGTGCCCCGGCGCATCGAGGTGCGCAACAAGTACGGCGAGACCAAGCTCGACTTCCGCGAGGCGGACATCCCGCACGGCCGCGTCGAGATCCACCTGGAGGTCTCCTGGGGCAGCGCCGACATCATCCTGCCCGAGCACGCCACCGCCGACGTCTCCGTCGACACCTCCTGGCTGGGGAGCCTGAAGGTGGACGCCGACGCGATCCCCAAGCCGCCCGCCCCCCACTTCGTGGTCACGGGCACCTCGCACGGCGCCGCCCTCCAGGTCGGGCACCGCAAGCCCTTCTCCTGGTCCGCGCTCTTCGGCGCCTGACCGTGCCGCGTCCGCACCGGGACTGCGATCATGGGGTGCGCCCGCGGACGCCGGGCGCCTGAACGGACGGGGGACCAGCGGTGGCGGTGTGGATCGTGGCGGCCGGGGCCTGCGCGGCGGCGTTGAGCCCCTACATCTGGCTCCTGGCCGCCTCCGCCGGCCGCCTGCGGCGGGTCGAGACCGTCCCGCACCGGCCGGTCGCCGTCGTCCTGGGCGCGGCGGCCTGGGAGCACGGCCCGTCGCCGCTGCTGGCCCGCCGCCTCGACCTGGCCGTGCGCCTGTTCCTCGACGGCCGGGTGGAGCGCGTCATCGTCTCGGGGGACAACCGCGAGGTCTCGCGGCACGAGACCGACACCATGGCCGCCTACCTCGTCTCCCGCGGGGTGCCCGGGGACCGGATCGACGCCGACCCCCACGGGTACCGCACCTGGGACACCTGCGTCCGGGTCCGCGACCTGTTCGGCGTCCGCTCCGCCACCATGGTCACCCAGTCCTTCCACCTGCCCCGCACCGTCGCCCTGGCCCGGGCCGCGGGGATCGACGCCGTGGGCGTGGGGGACGCCAGCATGGGCGCCCGCCGCAGATCCACCGTCATCGGGTACGCGCGCGAGGCCGGCGCCGCCGTCAAGGCCCTGCGCGACGCCGTCCTGCGGCCCGCCCCCGCCCGGACCGGCCCCTGAACACGGCGATACTGGGGTCATGAACGCGACCCCGAACGACGCACACGACGACCCCGCGAGCGTGGACTGGGCGGCCCTGGCCCCGGAGGGCGGCGAGCGCATCGCCTCCCTGCTCGGGGAGGTCACCCGGAGCGACACCGCCCTCTCCGAGCTGCACGACATCATCGCCTTCCCCGCCCCCGGCCACACGGCGGCCCCCCGGGCGGTGGACTTCCTCGTCGACGCCGCCTGCTCCGGGCAGACCCCCGCCACCGACCGCTGGCGCCCCCTGAGCCTGCTGCTCGAACTGGTCTCCTCGCACGCCGAGGACCTGTTCCCCGAGCCGCGCGACCTCGCGCAGTGGCGCGACGAGGTGGCCTGGATCGTGTCCACCGACACCGAGAAGGTCCTCGCGCAGTACCGGACCTGGGCGGAGGAGGCGCCCGACGAGCAGCAGCGGCGCCGGATGGCCAACCGCCTCGCGGTCCTGGAGCTGCCGTACGGCGCGGCCGCCCTCCAGGCCGAGCTGGACACCTTCGAAGCCCTCCGCGCCCGCGTTCCCGACCTGCTCGAACTCCTCAAGGGCGCGGGCAACCGCGGCGGCATGGACCGCGCGGGGGAGTGGGTCTCCTACCTGCTGGCCTTCCTCACCCCCGACGCCGAGCGGATCGTCGCCGGCATCACCGGCGCCTCCCAGGTCCTGCTCGCCAAGGACCTGCGCCCCTCCCGCCAGGCGGCCTCCAGCCTGCGCGACATGATGGACCAGGCCCTGGAGGGCGGCGCCGAGCCGCTGCCCGCGGAGCTGTTCGCCCTCGGCGCCCTGGCCGGACCGGACGACATCGACCTCACCGTCGCCCTCACCCACCAGATGGCCGGGGGCAACCTGTACAACTCCTTCGCCGCCTCGGTGGCGCTGGTGATGATCCACGGTTCCAACACGCCCCGCGAGGCCCTGCGCCGGATCGGGCGCGGCGGCGGGACCGGCAGCGGCTACGAGGGGCTGTTCAACGAGTCGTGGCCGCACTGTGGCGAGCGCTCGCCACAGGTCCTGGGCTTCCTCGCGCTGGGCCGCGCCGGCGACCGCGCCCGCCGCCTGCGCCTGGACATCCTGCCCGGGCTGATCAAGGGCGAGGAGGACTCGCGCGCCCTGGTCACCGCGGCGGGCCTGGAGCTGGTCCTGGGCCCGCGCACCCGCGGGGCCACCCAGGAGGACCACCTCAGCGCCGACTACGACGAGGAGACCCTCAAGGTCCTGTGGACGATCGCGGAACTGCCCGCCCGGGCCTGGGAGGACCCGGAGCTGCGCGAGGTCCTGGCGGCCTGGGGGCTGCCCGAGGACCCGGAGGAGTTCCGCGCCTCGGTGGGCGTGGAGACCGAGCCCGAGGTGGTGGAGCCGCCCGCCCCCGCCGCGCGGCCCGAGCCGCCCCAGGCGCAGGGCGGGCTCTTCGGCCGCCTGTTCGGCGGCGGCCGCTGACCCGCCGCGGACGCGGCGGCCCCCGCCGCGTCCCGGCCCCCGGGGAGCGCCGCCCCGGGGGCCCGGCGCCGTCACCGCGGCGGCCGGCCCGGGCTCAGCCCCGGTCGAGGGCGGTGCCGATCAGCCCCAGCGGCGGGGAGCCCAGGTCCAGCAGGGCCCGGTGGAACCTGGCGAGGGAGAACCCCGCCCCCCAGCGCTCGCGCGCCTGCCCGCGCAGCCGCAAAATCTCCAGCTTGCCCCACGTGTACCGGCCGTAGGTGGGGTCGAACGTGGCCCGCCGCGCCTCCGACAGCGCCGCCGGACCCTGGAGCGGGGTGTCCGCGGAGAACAGCGCCGCCGCCTCCTCCACCGTCATCGTCCCGGTGTGCATGCCGAGGGCCACCGACAGCCGGGTCACCCGGATCAGGGCCTCCACCCACACCCCGATCTCGTAGTGGTCGGCGGTCCACCCCGGGACCCCCGAGCGCTCCGCGGCGTAGGCCCCGAAGCCCTCCTCCAGCATCATCTCCTCGGCGTAGTGCGCCCAGCCTTCGGCGAACGCCATCGAGTGCAGCGCCCGCCGCACCGGGCCGGGGGCCCGCCGCAGCGCCCGCCCGTGCGAGAAGTGCCCCGGGGCCACCTCGTGCACGCTCACCGCCGGCAGCGTGGTGTCGCTGAACATCTCCAGCCACTCGGCCGTCTCCGCCCCGTCCCAGGCCGGGTCGGGCGGGGTGATGTAGTAGAACGACGGGGTGTCCGCCTCCCACGGGCCGGACCAGGACATCATCGCGGTGGCCCAGCGGTGGGCGGGCGGCGACAGGTCCACGCGGCACTCGCCGTCGCCGTAGGGCACCAGCCCCCGCTCGGCGGTGAACTCCAGCGCCAGCTCCGTCCACCGGCGGGCGGCGTCGAGCACCCCGTCGCCGTCCGGGCCCCGCGCGGTCAGCTTCCGGACCGCCGCCATGGGCTCCTCCCCGGGCGCGACCCGGGCCACCGCCTCGGCCAGCCGTGCCCGCAGCCGGTCGCGCTCGGCCCGCGCCCGCCCGGCCAGCTCGGCGGGGTCGACCGCCAGGGCCTCGCCCGCGCCCATCAGCCGGGCCAGCCCCCCGGCGCCCAGGGAGGCGTCCTCGGGCCCCTCCAGGGCGGCCCGCTCCACGTGGGCCACCAGGCGGGCGTGCGCGGCCAGCGCGGTCGCGCGCAGGTCGGCGGGGACGTCCCGCGGCAGCCCCTCGGCCAGCCCCCGGACCGCCCCGATGAGGGAGCGCGCCACCGGCGCGGGGATCCGGTCCAGGGAGGCGATCGCGTTGTCCACCCCGCGCGGCCACAGCGCCAGGTGGGCGTCGCGGGCGGCCCTGCGCGCGGCCTCCGGGGCGTAGGCGCGGTCGTAGTTGGAGACGTCGAGCTCGCCCAGGTGGTACAGGGGGTTGGAGCGGTGCAGCAGGGCCTCGCCCAGCGCGTACCGGGCCTCGGCCTCGAACGCGGCCAGGTGCGCCTCGTCGTGGGGGTCCTCCAGCGGGGCGCCGCCCAGGCCCGCCAGGGCGGCCGCCACGCCCCCGGGGGAGAGGTCGGCGATCCGGCCGTCGTACTCGTGCATGCCCGCGCCCTCGCGCATGGACCCGGGCGCGAGGTCGGCCAGGGCTCTCAGCCGCGCGGGGAGTTCGTGGTTCTCGGGGTGTGACATGCCCCCGACCCTAGTGAGCGCCGCCACCGGGCGCACGCGGGTGCCGGCGGATGCGCGCGGTGCGGAACCCCGGGGCGCCCCCGCTCGTCTCCCCGGATGTGACGACCTCCGAAGAAGCCTCCGCCGAGAGCCCCGACGGGACCGCGCCGGAGCGCCCCCGGCGCCGCCGCCGCGGGCCCCTGCTGCTCCTCCTGCTCGCCCTCGCCCTGGTGGCGGCGTTCGCCCCGTTCGCGTGGGTGGTCGCCGGCACCGCCGAGCACCGCCACGCCACCGCCGCCGACGCGCCCGAGCGACCCGTCGCCCTGGTCCTGGGCGCCGGGGTGCGCGACGACGGCCGGCCCACCCGCCTGCTGGCGCGGAGACTGGAACTGGCCGCCGACCTGTACTTCACGGACAGGGTCGAGGTGGTGCTGGTGAGCGGCGACAACAGCGTGGAGCACTACAACGAGACCGACACCATGCGCGACCACCTCGTGGCCGCCGGAGTCCCCGCCGAGCGGATCGTCGGCGACTACGCCGGGTTCTCCACCTGGGAGTCGTGCGTGCGCGCCCGCGAGGTGTTCGGGGTGAGCGGGGCGACGGTGGTCACCCAGGACTTCCACCTGCCCCGCGCGGTGAGCCTGTGCCGGGCGGCGGGCATCGACGCGGTCGGCGTCGCCGACGCCGCCGGGGAGGAACGGGCCTTCTCCACCCGGTACGGCTGGGTGCGCGAGGTGCCCGCGGCCGTGGCCGCCCTGGGCACCGCGCTCACCCGCCCCGACCCCACCTTCCTGGGCCGCTACGAGACCGCCGTCGACGACGCCCTGGCCGCCGCCCGCGAGGACGGGGACTGAGGGGCCGCCCGCGGCGCGCCCCGGGCGCGGGCCCCGGTGGGGCCTACGGCGTCCCGGGGCCCGCGCCGCCGCTCAGGAGAGCGCCGCCAGGGCGTCGCGGACCCGCCCGCGGGCGTCGGCCAGCGCGGCCCCGGCCTCGGCGGCGCCCACCCCCGCCAGCAGCGACACCAGGGCCGTGCGGGTGTCGCCGCCGGCCGCGGTCAGCGCCCGCGCGCAGGCCTCCTCGTCGGCGTCGGCGGCCTCGGCCAGGATGGTGACGACCCTGCCGCGCAGCTTCCCGTTGGTGGCGTCCACGCCCACCATGAGGTTGGAGTACGTGAGCCCCATCCGCACCATGACGGCGGTGGAGAAGGCGTTCAGCGCCAGCTTCTGGGCGGTCCCCGCCTTCATCCGGGTCGACCCGGCGATCACCTCGGCGCCGGTGTCCATGCCCACGTGCACGTCCACCCGGTCCGCCAGCGGGGCCCCGGGGTTGGCGCTGATGAGCACGGTGGCGGCGGACCGCTCCCGCGCCGCCTCCAGCGCGCCGCCCACGTACGGGGTGCGCCCGCTGGCGGCCAGGCCGACCGCCAGCGAGCCGGGGGTGATCCCCGCGGCGTCCGCGCGGCCCGACTCCCAGTCGTCCTCGATGCCCTCGACGGCGCGGATCAGCGCCGTGCCGCCGCCCGCGTGGTGGGCCCTCACCCACTCGGGGGGCACCCCGTAGGTGGGCGGCAGCTCCGCGGCGTCCTGGGAGGCGATGCGCCCGGAGGTGCCCGCGCCGAAGTAGTGGATGGCCGCCCCGCCCTCCAGGGCGGCCACCCCCAGCTCGACGGCCCGCGCCAGGTCCGGCAGGGCGGCCTCCACCGCGGCGGGAACGGTGGCGTCCTCGGCGTTGATCCTGCGCAGCACCTCCAGGGCGGACACCCGGTCGATGTCCAGGGTGCGCGGGTTGCGCGCCTCCGTGGGGGCGCGCACGATCACCGCCTCGCCCGTGGGCCGGTCCCCGCCGTCGTGCTCCACAGCGCTCTCCTGTTCGGTCCGCACCCGCTGCCGTTCCTTCCCGTCCGGGCCCCGGCCCGCCGCCGGGGGACCGGGTCAGTCGTCGTTGGTCTTGTCGTCGGGACGTCCCCGGCGACGTTTGCGGTCGTCGTTGATGCGCAGCCCCCGCACCGCGTCGGCGGTGGTCTCCAGGGCCGTCCTGCTGTCGGCGTAGCGGCTCTGGGCCAGCCCCACGAACAGGCAGTCCACCACGGTCAGCTGGGCCAGCCTGCTGGCGGTCGCCCCGGACCGGAAGGTGGTCTCCCGGGCCGCGGTGGTCAGCACGTGGTCGGCGAACCCGATGGGGGAGCGCGGGAAGTTGGTGATGGCCACGGTCCGGGCGCCCCGGCGCCCCGCCTCGGTGAGCGCCTGCACGGTGTCGATCGTGGCACCGCTGTGGGAGATGCCGATGGCCACGTCGCGCCCGTCCAGCAGGGCCGCGCTGGTGAGCATCACGTGTGCGTCGGACCAGGCGAACGAGGTGAGCCCGATCCGGTGCAGCTTCTGCTGGAGGTCGGCGCCGACGAACGCGCTGGCCCCCACGCCGTAGACGTCGATTCGGCGGGCAGCCGCCATCGTGTCGATGACGGTGCGGAGCACGTCGACGTCTAGGGCCGCCCCGGTCTCCTCGACCGCGCGGGCGTCGGTGTAGGCGATCTTCTGGACCACCGTCACCAGGGTGTCGTCGGGGTTGATGTCGCCGTCGGGCTCGGGGCCGCCGGTGGTCCGGGCCCCGCGGGCCTGCCCGGCCTCGGTGGCCAGGGCCAGGCGCAGCTCCCGGTACCCGCTGAAGTCGATGGTCCGGCAGAAGCGGATGACGGTGGCCTCGGAGGTGGCGCAGTCCTTGGCGAGCTGTGTGATGGAGGAGGCCGCGGCCCTCTCAGGGTCGTCGATGATGCGCTGGGCGACCCGGCGTTCGGCCGGTGCCAGCGAGGGCAGCAGCGAACGGATACGGAGCACGGTGGTGGGGACCTGTGGAATCCCCGATTCCACGCGGCCTTCCGTGGGCTTCGGAATGTGCGCCATGGAGGAAAGTTTCTTTCGGTCTTGGTGCAGAGTCAACGCGCGGAAGGGAAAAAGCGGGAGATTCCAGGATTCCAAGCGGTCGGCTCCGCGGCAAGTGCCGGCGGTCGCGGGCCCCGTGTCCGCCCTCTGAGGTGGGAGGAGGCGCCGGGGTCGGGTGCGGCGCGGGCGGGGGCTTCGCGGGCGGACCCGGCACACGGTCCGTGCGCGGTGTCACCGCGTGCTCGCGCGCCGGGCCCGGGAGGGCCGTCGCGGCCGCGGGGAAGTACCGGTCGCTCGGGCCCGCCGGTGATGAGTCTGGCCGCGGCCTCTTACGTTCGCCTTTCACCGGGGTGAACGGTGGTGGGGTCTTGTCATATCGACCGAATTCGTTGGCAACGGTGCGGTCGGGTCACACGAGTCGCTAGTGTCGACCCTATGACACAGAACAACGATCCCAATGTGGACCCCGCCGGGGCCACACAGCACTTCCAGCGCTTCGTCGACGACAACCCCGAGCCGGAGGCGCCCGAGCGCCGCCCGGTCCTGCCGATCGTCCTCGCGGGCGTCGGCGTGGTCGCGGCCGTCGCGGTCGTCGTCGCGCTGGTCCTGGCCTTCTCCTGACCCGCCCCGACGACCGGACAAACGGTTCGCGACCACTCCGCGAGTCCTGCTAGAGTTAACGACGTCGCAGAGGGGTACGGCCCACGGGGCCGGTCCCCTCGGAAACGACGGGCGTCATTAGCTCAATTGGCAGAGCAGCTGACTCTTAATCAGCGGGTTCGGGGTTCGAGTCCCTGATGACGCACGGCGAACGGCCCCGGTGGAAGGCTCGGCCCTCCACTGGGGCCGGTCACGTCGGAGGCCTTTCGGGTGGTCCGGATCACGGGCCGAGCGGTGCGACGTCGCCCGGCGGGTCCGGTAGGATCGACGAGGTCGCAGCGCGGTACACGGCGCGCGACGAACGGGCGTCATTAGCTCAATTGGCAGAGCAGCTGACTCTTAATCAGCGGGTTCGGGGTTCGAGTCCCTGATGACGCACACTGCGGGAGGGCCCCCGGTCACGGACCGGGGGCCTTCCGCGTCCCCGGGGTCCCGGACCCCGCTCCGGGGGGCACGGGAAATGTCGTGGCCCCGTGCTGTGCTGTACCGCATCCCCTGCGGGCCCGAAGAAAACGGTCCGAGCACCCTCGCACCGGGCTCCCCGTTTTCCGGGCGTACCTCACAAATGGATTGACACCGGCCCTCACCTGGTGAAATGTTGTCTCGCCGCCGTTTCGGGCCGGTTCTTCCCCTGATATCACCTTCCGGAGTATCCCCATGTCCCCTTCCCCCTTCCGTGCCCTCGCCCTGTCCGCAGCTGCCTGCGGCGCCGCCGTGTCCCTCACCGGCTGCGGCGCGCTGACCGGCCTGCTGGGCGCCGCCGCCGGCCAGGACGACGTCTTCCAGCTGGAGGTCGGCGACTGCTTCACCGGTACCGAGATGGAGGCCTCCCTCAGCGGTGAGGAGGTCAGCGAAGTGCCGACCGTGGACTGCGCCGAGGAGCACGACTCGGAGGTCTACCACATCGAGGTCCTGCCCGAGGGCGACTACCCGGGCGCCGAGTCGTTGAACACCTCCGCCGAGGAGGTCTGCCAGACCAAGTTCGAGGAGTTCGTCGGCATCTCCTACGCCGAGTCGGAGATCTACCTCAGCTACCTCACCCCGATCGAAGAGGGCTGGAACAGCTTCGACGACCGCGAGATCGTCTGCTACCTCGTCACCGACGGCGAGACGGTCACCGGCAGCCTCGCCGGCGCCGCCCGCTAGGCCCCGCCCGGTCCGCTCAAGAGGGGCGGACCGGGATTTTTACGGTCCGACCGGGAACCACGCCCGCCCGTGGCGCATCTGGATAGATGTCGCCGGGTCCGTCGGCGGCACCTGAAAAGAACCCCTGTGGAGTTGCCATGTTGTCGGAATTGCGCCGTTCGCCCTACGGGCGCCTCGTGCTCGGCCCCGTGGTCGTCGGTGCGGCCCTGTCGCTGACGGCGTGCAGCCCCGAGATGCTGCTGCCCCCCGCGCTGCGCCCGGGCGCCGAGGTGGCCCCGTCCCCCGATGTGGTCGAGACGCCCGCGCAGACCCCCGAGGAGACCCCTGTCGAGTCCCCCGTCCCGATGGACCCCGAGGACACCGACGTCTTCGACATCTTCCTCGGGGACTGCCTGACCGAGTTCGGTGAGAACGAGGACGAGATCTCCTCGGTGCCCAAGATCGACTGCGCGGAGCCGCACGTCTACGAGGTCTACCACGTGGAGAACATCGACGAGTCGGGCGACTACCCCGGCCAGGACTCCGTGTCCACGTCGTCCCAGGAGCTGTGCGAGGCGGAGTTCGAGAACTTCGTCGGCGTCGACTACTACTCCTCCGCGCTGTACATCCTGCCCCTCTTCCCGACCGCGGCCGGCTGGGACGCGGGCGACCGCGAGGTCCTCTGCCTCATCTACGAGCCGGACACCGACACCAGCGGGACCCTGGCCGGCAGCAACCGCTAGGACGCCTCCCGCCGCGACGGCCCGCACCGCCCACCGGCGGTGCGGGCCGTTCCCGTGCGGGGTCAGCCGATCCGCGCGCCCACGGGCGGGAGCGGGTCCCCGCGCCCGTCCACGAACCCGGCGACGGCCTCGCCGACCGCGCTCCGCGCCTGTGCGGAGGGGGCGGCGTCCCGCGGCCGGGGGATCCCCGCGCAGGTCGCGTCCCCGGGGGCCGCTCCGTCCACCAGGTAGGCGTCCACGGCCGCGGTCGCGCAGTCGTGGCCGGAGAACCCGTAGAACCCGTGGCCGCCCTCGTCGGTGATGGTGAGCAGCGGGTTGTCCAGCCGCTCGGCCATGAGCGGCCCGCCCTCGTAGACGGTGTTGGCGTCGTACTCCGCCGCGATCACCAGGCCGGGCGCGTAGCCGTCGCGCTCCAGCTCCACCAGCGGCTCCGCCGGGGCCCGCGAGGCGAACGAGCAGGGCTGCGGGGAGT
Source organism: Nocardiopsis flavescens (assembly GCF_900141985.1). Taxonomy (GTDB): domain Bacteria; phylum Actinomycetota; class Actinomycetes; order Streptosporangiales; family Streptosporangiaceae; genus Nocardiopsis; species Nocardiopsis flavescens. The sequence goes on from NZ_FQZK01000002.1 coordinate 31,678, forward strand.
CCCAGAACGCCCCGACGCCGTACGGGTGGTGCTCGCGCGCCTCCCGCATGTCCGCGTAGTAGCCCGACGGGCGCGAGGGCCACTCGGCCTCGCAGAGCACCGCCATGAGCAGGGATTCGTTGGAGAGCTCCACCTCCGGGTCGGGGAACTCGGGGGCCTCGAACTCCGGGAAGGGCCTCCCGTCGACGAAGTACCCGAGTTCGAGGGAGACCAGGTCCCAGATGCCCTGGTTCCGGGACATCATGCCGACGTACATGTCGAAGTCGTCCGCGGTGAAGGGCGTGCCCTCGGGCAGCCCGGGCACGTCGTACCGGGGCTCCTCCTCCAGCCGGGCGCGGGTCTCCTCGACGGTGGCCAGCACCTCCTCCGGGGTGGACCCCAAGCCGTAGGAGCCGTGGCGTTCGGCGACCCACTCCGTGTACCGGTCCACGTTGGCCGTGTAGCCCTCCTTCTGGGTGCGGAAGAGGTCCCGCCACATGCCGTCGGGCAGGACGGCGGAGTCCAGGACGCTGCGGTCCAGCCGCTCGGGGAACAGGCTCCCGTAGACCGCTCCCAGGTAGGTCCCGTAGGACGCCCCGTAGTAGGAGATCCGCTCCTCGCCCAGCGCGGCGCGGACCACGTCCATGTCCCGCGCGGTGTTCGCCGTGGTCATGTGCGGGATGAGGTCGCCGTGGGCCCGCTCGCAGGACCGCTGGACGGCGATGGCCGTCCGGGTGACGGCCGAGAACTCGCCGTCGTCGGGGCGCGGGGGCGGCAGGGGCAGGTCCGCGCCGCAGTCGAGGTAGGGGGTGGAGGCGCCGCCGCCGCGCGGGTCCATCCCGATGACGTCGTACACCTCGGCGACGCGCTGGGCGCCCAGCCCGTAGTCGATCCCGAGGTCGGGCCGGGGTTCGATGGCCATGTAGCGGCCCGCCCCTCCGGGGCCGCCGGGGTTGGTCAGGAGGATGCCGCGCCGCCGCCCGGGATCGGTGGCGGTGTGCCGGCTGATCGCGACCGAGGCCCGCTCGCCTCCGGGGTCCCCGTAGTCCAGGGGCACCTCGATCCAGGCGCACTCCAGTCCTTCGAGGAGCCTCTCCTCGCAGGGGGCCCAGGCGACCTCCTGACCGTGGAAGGCGGACAGGGGGTCGGCGGGCTCGGCGGCGGCGGGGGCGGTGGCCGCGAGAGAGAGGGTCAGGGCGGACACGAGGGCGCCCGCGACGATCGGTACGTGTGCTCTGCGCACGGGGGGTCCTTCGCTGCTCCGGCCCGGGCCGCGGGGGCGGCGCCGGGGAGTCCTGTATCGGCCCGATAACCGTATGTTCATCCGTTTCGAGAGGGACACCCACGAAAGTCAGGTAGGGCGGCTTTGGCGCGATCCGGCCATATAAGTGAACGGAGCTATGTGGCGGTATGTACTTTTAGTGACATTTGCCATGCCGATCGCGTCGCGCCAAGGACGCCGTTTGGTCACGAAGGTGGCGGGCGCCACATTCATCGGGTTACTTTGTCGTTCTATTAGGAAAGTTTCCTAATAGAAAGGATCGGTGCCCGCCGCCGGTCCCCGACCGCGCCCCGACCGCGCCCAGCCCCCGCCCCCGACCCCGCCCCCTCCGACCGCCCTCCTCCCCGCTCGAAGGAGACCCGTGGCCACCGAAATCGCGGCATCGCCCCCGCCGCCGGACACCGGGACCGCGGCGCCGTCCCGCGACGGCGCCCCCCTCCCCCCGCACCTGCGCGTCTGGCGCCACTACGCCCTGGTCAAGGTCCGCAAGGCCCTCGTCGTCGTCTTCGTGGTTGCCAACGTGACCTTCTTCCTCGGCCGCGCCATGCCCGGCGACCCGATCGACGTCATGGCCGGACGCCTCACCCAGGGCGGGATGAGCCTGGAGGAGGCGCGGATCATCGCGGCGAACTCCCTCGCCTACGACCCCGGTGCCCCCCTGTGGCAGCAGTGGTGGGACTTCATCGTCGGCCTGGCCACCTTCGACATGGGCATGACCATCAACCGGCCCGGGTTCACCGTCGCCGACTCCATCGCCGCCTACCTGCCCTGGACCCTGTTCAGCATCGGCGTCGGCACCGTCATCGCCGTCACCCTGGGCCTGGGCCTGGGCATGGCGATGGCCTACCGCCGCAACCGCGTCCTCGACCACGTCCTCAGCGTCGTCGCCTCGGTCCTGGGGGCGATCCCCAACTACCTCATCGCGATGCTCCTGGTCGTCGGCGGCGGGATGTACCTCAGTTGGTTCGACCCCATCGCGCTGCGCGGCACGCTCAGCCCGGGGGTCGAGGCCGGGTTCAACGCCGAGTTCCTCGGCGACGCCCTGTACCACGCCGGACTGCCGATCTTCACCTACGTGCTGGCCATCATCGGCACCTGGATGCTCATCATGAAGGCCTCCACCACCGAGGTCCTGAGCGAGGACTACGTGACCGTCGCCCGGGCCCGGGGCCTGCGCGACCGCCGCATCGCGGTCTCCTACGTGGGCCGCAACGCCATCCTGCCGCTGGTCGCGCAGATCGCCATCAGCTTCGGGACCCTCGTCGGCGGCGCGATCTTCGTCGAGCAGGTCCTGGTCTACAAGGGTGTCGGCGGCCTGCTGCTGGACGCGGTCAACTACCGCGACTACCCGCTCCTCCAGGGCCTCCTCGTCGTCCTCACCACCTGTGTGGTGGCGGCCAACCTCGTCGCCGACCTGCTCTACAGCAGGCTCGACCCGCGTATCCGGAAGTAGGGGACCATGACAGTCAGCACCGTTTCCCCGGGGGCGACCGGGGTCTGGGGCGCCATCTGGCACGGGATCACCCGCAGCACCAGCGGGTTCATCGGCCTGTGCATCGTCGCGGGCGTCCTCCTCTTCGCCTTCGCCGGGCCACTCTTCATCGACACCCGCAACCCCACCGACGTCACCAAGATCTGGGGACCGGCCACGTCCGAGCACTGGCTCGGCACCAACCACGAGGGCAAGGACACCTTCGTCCAGCTGGTCCTGGGCGGACGCGAGCCGATCTGGGTCGGTATCGTCGCCGCGCTGATCACCGTGGCCATCGCCGTCGCCCTGGGCGGGATCGCCGGATACGCGCGGGGCCGGATCGACCACTTCCTGCTCCAGCTCACCGACATCACGATGACCATCCCGTTCATCGTCCTGATGCTGGTGGTGGCCTCCTTCTACCGCACCGCCTCGCCGATGGTCGTCGCCTTCATCATCGGCCTGGTCACCTGGCCCTACCTCATGCGCTCCATCCGGGCCCAGGTGCTCACCCTGCGCGAGCGCGAGTTCGTCGAGGCCGCCCGGCTCCAGGACCTGGGCACCGCGCGCATCCTCTTCACCGAGGTGCTGCCCAACATGGCCGGCTACATCTTCATCAACTTCATCATCGCGATCACCAACGCGATCTACGCCGTCGTCGGCATGTACCTGCTGGGCCTGCTGCCCAGCACCGCGGCCAACTGGGGCCTGATGATCCAGCAGGCCTGGGACAACAACGCCTTCCTGGTCCCCAGCGCGGTGCCGTTCCTGGTCGCCCCGATGACGATGATCATGCTCTTCCAGATCGGCCTGGTCACCATGACGCGCTCCCTGGAGCAGGCCCTCAACCCACGACTCCGGGACAGGTGAGCCGCGTGACCGACCCCCGTACCGAACCCTCCGCGGACCCGGGCCCCCTGCTCTCCGTCCGCGGCGTCGACATCGCCTACCGCACCGGCCGCCGCTCCCGTGTCACCGCCGTGCACGGCGTCTCCTTCGACCTCCACCCCGGCCAGTCCATGGCCCTGGTGGGGGAGTCCGGCTGCGGCAAGACCACCCTGGGCCTGGGCCTGCTGCGGCTGCTGCCGCGCAACGGCCTCGTCCCGGCCGGGGAGATCCTCTTCCGCCGCAAGGACGGGAGCACCGCCGACATCCGCTCCCTGGGCGCGGAGGAACTGCGCCGGTTCCGCTGGAGCGAGGCCGCCATGGTCTTCCAGGGCGCCATGAACGCCTTCAACCCGGTGCTGCGGATCGAGGACCACTTCCTCGACACCTTCCGCGCCCACGAGACCGGCCGCCCCCGCCGCCGCGCCGAGATCCGCGAGGAGTCCGCCCACCTGCTGGAGATGGTCCGCCTGGACCCGGCCCGGGTCCTGGACGCCCACCCCCACGAACTCTCCGGCGGCATGCGCCAGCGCGCCCTCATCGCCCTGGCCCTGGCGTTGGGCCCGCAGCTGCTCATCCTGGACGAGCCCACCACGGCCCTGGACCTGCTCACCCAGCGCGCCATCGTCGAGCGCCTGTCCGAACTGCGCGAGGAACTGCGCTTCTCGATGGTCTTCATCACCCACGACCTCGGCCTGGCCGCGGAACTCGCCGACCGGGTCGGGACGATGTACGCGGGCCGCCTCATCGAGACCGGCACCACACGCGACATCTTCTACCGGCCGCGCCACCCCTACACCGCCGCGCTCATCGACTCCGTGCCGCCGGTCAGCGGCGGCCTGGTCGTCCCCGAGTCCCTGCCCGGCGGCCCGCCCGGGCTGGCCTCCCTGCCCCCGGGCTGCTCCTTCGCGCCCCGCTGCAGGCACGCCCGGCAGGTGTGCGGAGAGCGGCGCCCGGAGCTGGAGGTCCTGCACACCCGCGGCGACGGCCTCAGCCACGCCGCCGCCTGCCTGCGTTCCCGTGAACTCGCCGCCGAGGGGGCCACCCGTGATTGACCGCTCCGCACCCGCGCCCGCCCCGGCCCTCCCACCGGACGCCCCCGGGCCCGACCCCGCCCCCGTCCTGAGCCTGAACGGCGTGCACCAGGTGTTCCCCGGCGCGCGCGGCGACGTTCCGGCCGTGGCCGGGGTCGACCTGGAGATCCGCCCGGGCACGGCGCTGTGCCTGGTGGGGGAGTCCGGCTGCGGCAAGACCACCACCGCCCGGATGGCCGCCGGGCTGGCCGAGCCCACCTCGGGGTCGGTGCTGTTCCGCGGCCGGGACATCGCCGCCATGGACCGGAAGGAGCGCTCGGTGTTCCGGCGCGCGGTCCAGTACATCCACCAGGACCCCTACGCCTCCCTCAACCCGGTCCGCACCGTCTACTCCACGGTCTCGGCCGGACTGCGCCGCCACCGCATGGTCGCCGACGGCCGGGAGGCGCGCCGGGTCACCGCCGGGCTCCTGGAGCGGGTCGACCTCACCCCGGCCGGGGACTTCCTCGACAAGTACCCGCACCAGATGTCCGGCGGCCAGCGCCAGCGGGTCGCCATCGCCCGGGCCCTGGCGATGAACCCCGAGGTGATCATCGCCGACGAGTCCACCTCCATGCTCGACGTCTCCATCCGGGTCAGCCTGCTCAACACCCTGGGGCGCCTGCGCGACGAGCTGGGCGTCGGCTTCCTGTTCATCACCCACGACCTGGCGGTGGCCAAGTACTTCGCCTGGGAGGGCGAGATCGCCGTCATGTACCTGGGCAAGGTCGTCGAGCACGGCCGCACGCCCCGGGTGGTCAACGACCCCGCGCACCCCTACACGCGCGCGCTCGTCTCGGCCGTCTGCGAGCCCGATCCCGACCTGGCCCGGACCAAGGAGCGCGTCCGGCTGCGCAGCGCGGACATCCCCGACCTGACCGACCTGCCCCCCGGCTGCGACTTCCACCCGCGCTGCCCCCTCTACGCCCCGGGCGCGTGCGACACCCTGCGCCCGCCGCTGGTGCGCGGCCACGACCGGCTGCTCGCCTGCCACGTGGTCGGCCGGGGGTGAGCGGATGCTCCTCATCGGCCGCTTCGGGCTCCTCACCGGGGCCTTCCTCGCCCTGACCGCCGGCCTCACCGCCCTGCTGAACCCCCCCGGCACAGCCGAGTTCGTGATCAGCGCCGTCACCGTCGTGATCGGCCTGGCCGTGCTCTCCCTCGGACTGCTCGCCGTCCTCATCGAAAGGAAGCACCGGGAATGACCACCACCCCCCGCACCCCCCTCCTCCGCGACCTGGACCGCAGGCGCCTGCTCAAGGCCGTCGGCTTCGGCGCGGTCGGCGTCGCGGGCGCCAACGTCCTGGCGGCCTGCGCCGGCGGCGACAACGCCGCCGACGCCGACGCCGGCCGCTTCACCGGCGTCTACGACTTCGACATCGACGCCCAGACCCGCAACGTGGCCGTGGAGGACGGCGCGCTGCTCATGAACTCCGTGTACGCGGACCTGTTCCTGCCCTCGGGAGCGTTCTACAACTGGGAGACCCACGAGTGGGACTACCTGCTCGTGGAGAACGCGGCCTGGGAGGGCGACGACCTCATCGTCAGCCTGCGCCCCGGCCTGAAGTGGAGCGACGGTACCGGCCTCGACGCCGACGACCTGCTCCAGAACTTCGCCATCCGGGTCCTGGAGGCGCCGTCCTGGTCCATCGGGTTCCCGCAGATCACCGAACTGGAGAAAGTGGACGGCCTCGGAGTCCGGGCCCGCTTCGACAACCCCTTCCCCGGCATCGAGCTCCAGGTCGTCAAGCACCGCATCTTCTCCAAGTCCACCTACGGCGACTTCGGCGAGCGCGCCGTCGCGATGGTCGCCGACGGGATCCGCCAGGGCGACGAGGGACACACGGAGTTCAACTCCGAGTTCATCGCCTTCAACCCCGACGAGATCGTCTGCAGCGGCCCGTACAGGTTCGACCCCGCCCAGATCGCCGACGCGCGCATCACCCTGGTCCGCAACGAGGAGGGGTACCAGGGCACCGAGGTCGGCTTCGACGAGGTCGTCATCCACAAGGGGGACAACCGGCAGGCCTCCCTGCTCATCCAGCAGGGCGAGATCGACTACTCCACACTGGCCACCTCGGCCGCCGACCAGCAGGCGTTCGAGGGCGTGGAGGGCCTGCGCTCGGTCGAGCACCCCGGCTACGACGGCTGCGGCCTGATGTTCAACTACCAGAGGAAGCCGGAGCTGAAGGACGTGCGCGTCCGCAAGGCGCTGGCCCACCTGCTGGACGGCGACCAGATCGGCCGGGTCGCGCGCGGCGAGGCCTACAGCGGCGTCGAGTACTACGCGGGCCTGGTGGACCTCCAGGCCGAACAGGTCTTCACCGCCCAGGAGCTGGCGGAGTTCGAGACCTACGACCTGGACCACGACCGGGCGGCCGAGCTGCTGGAGGAGGCCGGGTGGACCAAGCAGGACGGCACCTGGCGGCTGCCCGACGGCACGGAGGCGGGTTTCGAGGTCATCGGCGTCGTCGGCTGGGGCGACTTCGAGCTCACCGCCACCCAGGTCGAGGAGGCCTGGAACGACTTCGGCATCAGGACCACGGCCTCCAACGTCCCCGCGGACAACCCGTGGGGCATCTGGTCGGCAGGCGACTTCGAGGTCGCCGTCCGCCACTGGGGCAACCCCGAGATCCCGTCCTACTGGGGCGCCTTCCAGATGAACTTCCTGGTGGAGAACGCGCGCACCGGCGAGACCCCGGGACAGGCCTTCGACCTGGTGGTCGACAGCCCCAGCCAGGGCGAGGTGGACCTGGAGGCGCTGGTGGAGGTCGCCAAGACCGCGCCCACCGAGGAGGAGCAGACCGAGGCGCTCAAGACGATGGCGATCGTCTTCAACGAGCTGCTGCCGCGCATCCCGATCTGGACATACAAATACCTCGCCCCCGCGCTGGAGGGCGTCCGGGTGGCCGGGTTCGACGACGACCACCCGGCGGCGCAGAACCAGATCTACATGGACAACCACGTCATGCTGTCCCTCATCCAGGGTGACCTGAGGCCGGTGGAGTAGCGGGGTCGCCGGAGGCGGGAGTGGCCTCCGGGGCACCCGGGGCGGACCCCTCACCGGGTCCGCCCCGTTTCGGTTCACACGGAACACCGGGACCAAAGTCCCGACGTTGGTCACGAAAGGGGCCTGGAGCCCGAAGGCGCGTATTTCGGGGATACTCTCGGTGGGCGCCGAGGGCTCGCCGCCCCGCGCCGGCGCCGCCGCTCCGGTTCCGCATCCCTGGTCCCGAATGTGGAAGGCCTCCCCCGCCATGCCCAGAGAGCTCAAGGACCTCTACGACCTCGGCGAGCTCCCGCCGCAGGGGCACGTGCCGGCCCGCATGCACGCCATGGCCATCCGCCCCGAGCGCTACGGGGAGCCCCGCGGGGCCTTCGCCCGCGAGATCGTCCCGGTGCCCCGCGTCGGACCCGGCCGCGTCCTCGTCTACACGATGACCGCGGGCATCAACTACAACAACGTGTGGGCCTCGCTGGGCAGGCCGGCCGACGTCGTCGCCCTGCGCCGCAAGGCCGGGGAGGCCGAGGACTACCACGTCGGCGGCTCCGACGGCGCCGGCATCGTCTGGGCGGTGGGACCGGGGGTGCGCGGGGTGGAGGTGGGAGACCACGTCATCCTCTCCCCGGGGGACTGGGACGAGCGCGCGGACGACATCCGCACCGGCCGGGACCCGGCCGCCTCGCAGAGCATGCGGGCCTGGGGCTACGAGTCCAACCACGGTTCCTTCGGCCAGTTCTGCCTGGTGCGGGACGTGCAGTGCCACCCCAAGCCGCCGGACATGTCCTGGGAGGTCGCCGGGGGCTTCCTGGCGACCGCGGCCACGGCCCACCGCCAGCTTTTCGGCTGGCACCCCCACACCGTCCGCCCCGGAGACCCGGTCCTCGTCTGGGGCGGGGCGGGGGGCCTGGGCGCCTTCGCGGTCCAACTGGTCCGCAACGCCGGCGGCCGTGCCGTGGCGGTGGTCTCCAGCGAGGAGAGGGCGCGGGTGTGCCGCGAACTGGGGGCCGCCGGAGTGATCCTGCGCACGGATTTCGACCACTGGGGGAGGATGCCGGACGAGGAGGACCCGGTGGCCCACGCCTCCTGGCTCTCCGGGGTGCGCGCCTTCGGGCGCCGTTTCTGGGAGGTCCTGGGGGAGCGGCGCAACCCCCGGATCGTCTTCGAGCACAGCGGCGCCGACACCCTGCCCACCTCCCTCTACCTCTGCGACAACGAGGGGATGGTCGTGACCTGCGGCGCGACCTCGGGGTACCGCTCCGAGATCGACCTGCGCTTCCTGTGGATGCGCCTCAAGAGGCTCCAGGGGTCCCACTTCGCCTCGACCGCGGACTGCCGCGCCGTGATCGGCCTGGTACAGGGCGGACTGCTGGACCCGTGCGTGACCTCGGTGGTGGGGTTCGACAGGATAGGGGAGGCCCATCAGGAGGTGTATGAGAATGTTCAGCCCTGGGGGAACCGTGTGGCTCTCGTCAATGCCGCGGGTACGTGAACCCGGGCCCTGCGGGGCCTGTGTTTCGTGGGGACACTGGCCGGAAAGCGACTATGGTCCCAAGGTGGGCAAATCACAATAAATCCAAGCAACTTTTCGTTTCCCGAGGACGGTCCGATCCCTGGTCGGCGCTGGTCATAGGGGGCGTTCGGGATCCTTTTTCGGTGCTTCTCTGATTCTTCTGCCAACCGGGTCCACCTTTGTTAGTCTGGCGAACCGAACGACGATTACCGGTGGAAGTGCAGGAATTGTGCGGGCCGTGGGTGCTTGTCTCCGGAATGGGGCGCCATCCCCGCCCCGCCCGTGCGGGGCCGGACCGCCCACCCGAGGCGAGGAGACGACACAGTGGCAGAGGCGCCGCCGCCGGCAGACGGCTCCGTTCCCCGATCCCCCGCGGACGGGGCGAAGGCGTCGACGGAGGAGGAGCCCGCAGTCAGGCGTGAGGGGCGTTTCCGTAGGGCCATCTATCGTATGGTTCGTATCCAGGAAACCCGCTCCATGGAGACCGAGCAAGGAAATCCCGTGCATCAGCCCGTGCATCCGCACTCGCAGGAACCCGGCCGCCCCGCGGACCGGGACGGCGGTCGGCACACCGCCTCCCCCGTGAACGGGGAGACGACGGCGGGCGGAGGCGAGAGCGCCCCCGCGGACGTCCCCTCGGTGGAACGGCCCGTCGGCCCCTTCTCCGGCTCCGCCGAGAACGGTTACCGGCCGACCCTCCGTACCGGTGCCCCCAATCCCTACACCACGGTCCGACGCGTCGAGGTCGACGAGGTCGCCCCCGACGCCACCCCCGTCGGTCAATGGCGCGGCGCCGGCCTCGACGAGCCCGAGCCGCGCAGCACGCCCGAAGTCACCGCTCCGACAGAGCACACCGCGTCCGAGGAGGAGGCCCCGGTGCACCAGACCCCGCCCGCGTCCGAGGAACCGGCACCGCCCCCCGGCGGTGGAGCGCCGGAGCCCCCCCAGACGGAGCGATTCGAGGCCCCTGTGTCACACACCCCGACATCCGCAACGCCGGAGTCCCCGCTGCCCGAGCCCGCGCGCGGCGACCGCCGCGGCCGCCTTCCGGAGGGAGCCCCCTCCTACCGCGACCAGCGCCCGCCGGCCGACCCGGCGTCCGCCGACGGACGCCACCGCCAGGAGGCCTGGCGCGCCCAGCGGGCCGAGGCCGACCGGGCCGACCGGGCCGACCGGTACGAGGCCTCCGCGCAGCGCCGGGGGCCCTACGACAACGGGTACGCCGACCGGGGCCCCGCGCCCGAGTACGGCCGGCGCTCCGACGGGCACCGCTACGACGTCCCGCGCCGCGACCCCGCCCCCCGGGAGGACCACTACCGGGACCCGTACCCGCCGCGCGACCCGCGGGCGGACCACCGCGACCCCTACGCCGACCGCGGCCACCCGGGCGCCTACGGCCAGGACCCGCGCGCCCCGATGCCGGAGGACTACCGGACGCCGCCGCCCGCGCCGCCGCGGGCCGACTACCCCTACCCGCAGCCGCAGCCGCCGATGGCCTACCCGTACCCCGTGTACCCGGCACCAATGCCGCAGCCGATGCCCTACCCCAACGTCTACCCGGCGCCCTTCCAGCCGCCCGGCTACGTGGTGCAGGGCCAGCCGGTGTTTTACCCGGGCCAGGCGAACCCCTACGGCCAGCCGGTCCAGCACGTCATCGTGTTCACCGCCGGACAGCCCCCGCAGGTCGTCGCGGCGGACGCCGCCGCCACCCTGTTCGCGGAGCAGGCGTCGGCCACCGAGGTCCGCGAGGACGGCAAGGCGCTGACCCGGGCCGAGCCGCAGGAGGAGGCGCCCGCCGCGGAGGAGGACGCCGCCGAGGCGGAGACCGTCGCCGAGGCCGAGGCCGCCCCGGCGCCCGAGGCGGTCGCGGCTCCGGCCGAGCCGGAGGCGGCGCCCCCGCCGGCCCCGATCGTCCCGCCGGTGCGCGAGGACGGCAAGGGCCTGCTCAACGAGGCGCTCGCGGGCCTGGCCATGCGCGACCTCTCCCTCGTCGACGCCCTGCTGGAGATGGTCGAGGAGCTGGAGTCCGACGCACAGGACCCCGACCTGCTCGACAAGCTCTTCCAGATCGACAACTTCGCGACCCGGATGCGGCGCAACGGGGAGAACTTCCTGGTGCTCACCGGACACGACGGCGGCGAGTCCGACGCCCACGACGAGATCGTCCCGCTGCTCGACGTGGCCCGCGCCGCGGTCTCCGAGATCAAGGACTACCCCAGGGTCAAGCTGGGCAAGCTCCCGCAGACGTCCATCACCGGTATGGCCGCCGACGACATCAGCCACCTGCTGGCCGAGCTGCTGGACAACGCCACCGCCAACTCGCCCGAGCACTCCCAGGTGGTCATCAGCGGCCAGAGCCTGGACGACGGGAACCTCATGATCGTCGTCGAGGACGAGGGCGTGGGCATCCCCGACAAGCAGCTGGTGGAGCTCAACGAGCGGCTCTCCGGCGAGCCGCTGCTCGACGAGGAGGCGCCCCGGCACATGGGCCTCTACGTGGCCAGCCGGATCGCCAAGAAGCACGGCCTGGCGGCCAAGCTCGAATCCCGCGCCTTCCGCGGGGTGAGCGCCTACGTGATCGTCCCCAAGGAGCTGTTGCGTGTGGCCACGCCGCGGACCCCGGGGCAGACGCGCACGTCCACGGTCCCGACCTCCTCGGTCCCCGCCGCCGCCGTGCGCCCGGCCCCCGCCCCCCCGGCCACCGCGCCGGCCAACGGCTCCCCCCAGGCCGGCTCGACCGCTCCGGGCAAGGGCACCTCCTCGGTGACCTCCGCCGGGCTCCCCCGGCGCAGTGCCACCCCGCACGGCTCCCCGCTGCGCATGATGCCGCGCCCCGACTCCAAAGGGTCCTCCTCGTCGCGCACGGACACGCCCCCCAAGCTCACCGGAGAGGCCCGGGCCGAACAGATCCGGGACGAACTGGGAGACTTCCTCGAAGGCGAGCGCGCCGCCCTCGAGGGCGAGGAACTGGACGGCTCCACGGACGACACGGGCGGGAAGGCCGAGGAATGAGCGGCCGAGCCCCCGGTGTGCGCACCCCGGTGCGCGCGCAGATCCCCCGAACCCCTAAGACACTCGGCCGAGGCAGGTAGAGCATGACTGAACCCGTGAACGACAGTGTTGAGAACTTCTCGTGGCTCATCGACCGGTTCGTGCGCGACGTGCGCGGTGTCGAGCACGCCGTCGTGGTCTCCTCCGACGGCCTGGTCCTCACCCACTCCAGCGACTTCCCGGAGGAGCACGCCGAGCAGCTCGCCGCCATCGCCAGCGGCCTGCACAGCCTGGCCGTGGGCGGGGCGAGCCTGTTCCAGCGCGGGGAGTGCGAGCAGCTGCTCGTGCGCTTCAACCACGGACACCTGTTCATCATGGCGATCAGCGACGGCTCCTGCATGGCGGTGCTGACCGCTCCCGGGACCGAGTTGAAGATCGTGGGCTTCCAGATGGCCAAGCTCGTCGAGAACGTCGCCCACGTGCTCACGCCGCAGCTGCGCTCGCAGCTGCGCGAAGTCATCCAGAACTGACGACGGTGACCCGTTACGGTTCGGCAGGAATGAGGTTGCCACGTCAATGAGCTTCCGCAGGCGAAGGAGTAACCGCGTTCGCCCGTTCACCTTCACCGGTGGGCGGACGCGGTCACGGCATCCGCTGATGGTGCAGACCCTGGTCTCGACTTCCGAGCCCGGGCAGGAGCCCCCTGGCACCCTCATGCCGGAGTCGATCAGTATTTACAAGCTGTGCCGGGAGACCCGGTCGTTGGCCGAGATCTCGGCCGAATTGAACATCCCCCTGGGTGTCACCCAGGTTCTGGTCAGCGACCTGGCCGAACAGGACCTGGTGTACATCCACCCGACCATCACCGGCAGCAGTCCATCGGAAAACCAGGTTCTGGAGAGGGCTCTTCGTGGTCTCGAACGACTTTTCCAGTGACAAGCGGTCCAATCGCAAGAAGATGTCGAGCAAGATCGTCATCGCCGGAGGCTTCGGCGCCGGCAAGACGACTCTGGTGCGCTCGGTGTCCGAGATCCCGCCCGTCACCACCGAGGCGATCATGACCGAAGCGAGTATCGGTCACGACGACACCTCGATCACCCCGACAAGACGACCACCACCGTCGCGATGGACTTCGGCCGCATCACCATCGACGACGAACTCGTCATGTACATGTTCGGCACACCGGGCCAGGCGCGGTTCTGGTTCATGTGGGACGACCTCGTCCGGGGCGCCGTCGGTGCCGTCGTCGTGGTCGACTGCCGCCGCCTGGCGGACTCCTTCGACGCCGTCGACTACTTCGAGACGAACAAGCGCATCCCCTACATCGTTGCGCTGAACCGTTTCGAGGGGCAGTTGGACTACACGGCGGAGCAGGTGCGCGAGGCCCTGGAGGTCAGCCCGGAGGTCCCCATCATCGACTTCGACGCGCGCCAGCGGCAGTCCGGGGGAGAGGTCCTCAAGGCCCTGCTCCGGTACGCCCTGGAGCACAACCGCGCCAGCGAGCCCGTCGCCTGACGGGCGGGGAGGCGCCCCCGGCACGCTCCCCCTGGTCGTCCCGTAGATTCCCCAGGAAAGTAAGCGACACATGCGCAAGATCCTCATCGTCGGCGCGGGCCACGCCGGCCTGCACCTGGCCCACGGGCTCCTGACCCACGGCTACGACGTCACGGTGATCACGGGGCAGTCATCGCTGGAGATCCGTACCGGTCGGCCCTCGATCTCCCAGTTCACCTTCCCCACTGCCCTGGAGTACGAGCGCAAGTTCGACCTCGACTTCTGGAGCGCGCTCTCCCCGCAGATCCGCGAGCAGAAGTTGGCGGTGTTCCGCGAGGGGGACCCCGTCACGGCGATCAAGGGCCGCTCCCACCCGGGGAACGGCTACTCGGTGGCGGTCGACCGCCGGGTCAAGATGGCCGACTGGCTGGAGTCCTTCGAGGACCGGGGTGGGAAGGTGGTGATCCACGGGGTCACGGTGACCGACCTCGACTACTTCTCCCGGATGTTCGACCTGATCATCGTCGCGGTCGGCCACGGGGAGCTGGGCCAGCTCTTCGACCACGACACCAGCAGGTTCAGCGGGACCCGTCCCCGGGCACTGGCCCAGGCCTACGTCTACGACCTGTGGCCGCCCAACCCGGGGGAGTCGGAGAACATCGGCTGGTTCGGGGTGACGGAGGAGGCGGGCAACATCATGCTCGTCCCGATCCTCACCCAGGAGGGCCCCGCCCACAACCTGCTGCTGGTCGACAAGAAGGGCGGCCCGATGGACGCCTGGCCGGACCGGCCGGGTCCGGAGGAGCAGCTGCGCCGGATGAAGGACCTGATGCGCAAGTACGCGCCCGAGTTCTTCGAGCGGTCCAAGGACGCGGTGCTGGTCGACGGCCGCAGCACCATCGTCGAGGACCTGACGCCGCAGGTGCGCAACCCCGTGGGCCGGCTCCCCTCCGGAGGGCTGGCCATCGGCATGGCCGACGTGGTGGTCACCATGGACCCGTTCGTGGGGCAGAGCTGGAACAACTCCACCCGGTGCGCCCAGGCGTACCTGGAGGGCATCATCGAGCACGGCGACAAGCCGTTCGACCAGGAGTTCATGGTCCGGATCTTCGACCGGTTCTGGGAATTCGGACAGGACAACCAGGCCTGGGCGGAGTTCGCGTCCACCATGGTCGAGCAGTCGCTGCCCGAGCACATCATGAACATGCTGGCCGCCGCGGTCCAGTACGAAGAGGTCGCCGACCGCTGGATCCAGGGATGGGACTCCCCGTCCGATTACAAGACCTGGATGTTCGACCCGGTGGCCGCCCAGCGCTACGTCACCGAGGTCCAGGCGCGCCACGGCGCCTGAGCGGGACGGGAAGAGCCCGGTGCCCTCCGGGCACCGGGCCTTTTCCCTTGTCCGAAAACCCGGGCATTGAGTTTCTCCCATGGCCGAAAAAGGGAGGCCCTCATTAACTCCGCACGCCAGGGGCCGAGTTCCCTTGTCCGAAAAAGCCCCCACTGTTGTCAGTGCTCGTGAGCAAGCGTTACCCTCCTTCAGGTTGGTTCCTGTTTGACCCTGAATGCTGTTCCGTGGGGTAGTTGCCGTGAATCTCTGAGACTGTGGGTTCTGGTGTTGCCCAATGTCCGAATTTCGTCACGCCCATATCGGCGTTCTCGTGCACATGCACGGGCAACGTCCCAGGACGGGGGCATGCTCGGGTCAGGCTAGGGCAGTCGAAAGGGAAGGGCGACGATGCACGGCGGACCGACCGGAACCCCTGCCCCCGGCCCCCGGGAGCCCATCGCGGTCGTCGGCATCTCCTGCCGGCTTCCCGGGGCGGGCACCCCCGACGCCTTCTGGCGGCTGCTCGGCGAGGGCCGCGAGGCCATCGCCGCCCCGCCCGAGCGCCTCGGCGGCGGCTCCCCCGAGCGCGGTCCCCGCTGGGGCGGGTACCTCCACGACGCAGAGTACTTCGACGCCGACTTCTTCGGGATCTCCCCGCGCGAGGCGCTGGCGATGGACCCCCAGCAGCGGCTCATGCTCGAACTCGGCCGCGAGGCGATCGAGAACTCCCGCACGGCCCCCGGCGCCCTGCGCGACGCGCGCGTGGGCGTCTTCCTCGCCGCCATCGGCTCCGACTACGCCCTCCTGCACGACCGGGGCGGTGCCGGGGCGATCACCCACCACACCCTCACCGGCACCCACCGGGGCATGATCGCCAACCGGGTCTCCCACTTCCTGGGGGTGCGCGGCCCCAGCCTCACCGTGGACTCGGGCCAGTCCTCCGCCCTGGTCGGCGTGCACCTGGCGATGGAGAGCCTGCGCCGGGGCGAGAGCGAGATCGCCCTGGCCGGCGGGGTCAACCTCATCCTCGTCCCCGAGAGCACCGAACAGGTCGCCCGCTTCGGCGGTCTGTCGCCCGACGCCCGGATCCGCACCTTCGACGCCGGGGCCAACGGGTACGTGCGCGGCGAGGGCGGCGCCGTCGTCCTCCTCAAGCCGCTCGGCCGGGCCCTGGACGACGGGGACCGGATCCACGCCGTCGTCCACGGGGGCGCCGTCAACCACGTCGGCGGCGACTCCTTCCTCACCCGGCCCACCGTCCGGGGACAGGCCGAGGTCATCCGCGCCGCGCACGCCGACGCGGGCAAGCGCTCCGACCGGGTCGGCTACGTCGAGCTGCACGGCACCGGCACCCCCACCGGCGACCCGGTGGAGGCGGCAGCCCTGGGCGAGGTCTTCGCGGCCGGCCGGCGGGAGCCGCTGCGCGTCGGGTCGGCCAAGACCAACGTGGGGCACCTGGAGGGCGCCGCGGGGATCGTCGGCCTGGTCAAGACCGTCCTCGCCCTGGAGCACCAGCAGATCCCGCCCACCCTGAACTTCACCGAACCCGCGCCCGGCATCGACCTGGACGCCCTGGGCCTGGCCGTGCAGACCCGCCGTGAACCCTGGCCCGGCCGCGCGCCGCTGGCCGGGGTCTCCTCCTTCGGCATGGGCGGCACCAACTGCCACCTCGTGCTGGGGCCCGCGCCCGCCGGGCGCCGGGCCGCGGAGGCGACGGCCGCGCGCGCCCTCGACCCCGTGCCGTGGGTCCTGTCGGCGCGCTCGGAGGAGGCCCTGCGCGACCAGGCCTCCGCCCTGCACGCGCACGTGAGCGCCCACCCCGGCCTCACCGCCCGCGACATCGGCTTCTCCCTGGCCACCACCCGCGACGTGTTCGAGCACCGCGCGGTGGTGTTCGCCCCCGGCGACGGCGGCGCCCGCGAACTGGAGTCGGTCCGTCCCGAGGGCGCCGCCTCCGCGGGCGACCCCGGGCCGGTCCTGGTCTTCCCCGGACAGGGCGGCCAGTGGATCGGCATGGGCCGCGACCTGCTGGACTCCGACGGAGCCCTGGCCGAGGTGTTCGCCGCCCGGGTCGGAGAGTGCGAGCGCGCGCTCGGACCCTACATCGACTGGTCCCTGTCCTCGGTGCTGCGCGGGGAGCCCCAGGCCCCCGCGGTCACCGGCCCCCGGGCGCGGGCCGACGTCATCCAGCCGGTGCTGTGGGCCGTCATGGTCTCCCTCGCCCAGGTGTGGGGCGCGCTGGGCGTGCGCCCGGCGGCGGTCATCGGCCACTCCCAGGGCGAACTGGCCGCGGCCTGCGTGGCCGGCGCCCTGACCGTCGACGAGGCCGCCCGGATCGTGGCGCTGCGCAGCCAGGCCCTGACCGGGCTCGCGGGCAGCGGCGGCATGGCCTCCCTGGGCATCCCTGTCGAGGAGGCCGTGGAACTCGCCCGCACCCTTCCCGACCTGCACGTCGCCGTCGTCAACGGACCCGACTCCGTCGTGGTGTCGGGCTCCCCGCGCGCCGTGCGCGACGCCGTCGAGCACTGCGCGGACCGGGGGGTGCACGCCGCGCTCGTCGACGTGGACTACGCCTCGCACTCCCCGCACGTGGAGCGCATCCGCGACCGCGTCGCCCGGGCGCTGGGCCGGGTCCGGTGGCGCGTCCCCGACGTCCCCTTCTACTCCACGCTCACCGGGGCCGAACTCGGCGACCTGGCGCTGGACGCCGACTACTGGTACGCCGGACTGCGCAACCCCGTGCGGTTCTCCGACGCCGTCGACGCCCTGGTCGGCGACGGCCACCGGGTGTTCCTGGAGGTCGGCCCGCACCCGGTGCTCGCGCACGGCCTGCGCGGGTCGCTGGACCGGGCGGGGGTGTCCGGGCACGTCCTCAAGACCCTGCGCCGCGGCGAGGGCGACCAGGCGCAGCTGCTGAACTCGGCGGCGCGCGCCTTCACCGCCGGGGTGGACGTCGACTGGCCGCGCCTGTTCGAGGGCACCGGGGCGCGCCGCACCGACCTGCCCTCCTACCGGTTCCAGCGCCGCCGGTTCTGGCCCGACAACGCCACCGGCGCCCGCACCGGCGCGGCCGTCGACTGGTCGGCCGCCCCGGAGGAGGTGCGGGCGTCGCCCGAGCGCACGGCACCGGTGCTGGAACTGGTGTCGGAGAAGGCCGCCCGGGTGCTGTCCCGCGGGGCCCTGGCGCCGGGTGAGGAGCGGCGCGCGTTCCGCGACCTGGGCTTCGACTCGATCATGATGCTGGAGCTGCGCGACGCCCTGGACCGGGCCACGGGGGTGCGCCTGGGCGACACCGCCCTGTTCGAGCTGCCCACCCCGGCGGCGCTGGCCCGGTTCCTCGCCGGCGAGCTGGGCCGGGACGAGGTCACCGTGGGCGGGGGCACCGCCCCGGCCGCCGCCCCCCGGCCGGTCCCCGAACCCGTGCCGGAGCCTCCCGCGGCCCGTCCCGCCGCGGTCGAGGACGACCCGATCGCCATCACCGCGATGGCCTGCCGGCTGCCCGGCGGGGCGGACTCCCCCGAGGAGCTGTGGCGCCTGGTGGAGGAGGGGACGGACGCCACCGGCGACTTCCCCGACAACCGCTTCTGGGACACCGACGCGCTCTACCACCCCGAGCCCGGCACCCCCGGGCGCACCTACACCCGGCGGGGCGGGTTCCTCTACGACGCCGACCTCTTCGACGCCGACTTCTTCGGGATCTCCCGCCGCGAGGCCGACGCGATGGACCCCCAGCAGCGCCTGCTGCTGGAGACCTCCTGGGAGGCCGTGCACCGGGCCGGCCTCACCGCCGACGACCTGCGGGGCTCCTCCGTGGGTGTGTTCGTGGGCGCCATGGCCTCCGACTACGGCCCCCGGCTCGCCGACCCGGCCCGGGACGGCGACGGCGGATACCGCCTCACCGGCTCCACCGCCGGCGTCGCCTCCGGCCGCATCTCCTACGTGCTGGGCCTGCACGGACCGGCGCTGACCGTCGACACCGCCTGCTCCTCGTCCCTCGTGGCGATCCACCAGGCCGCCGAGTCGCTGCGCCGCAACGAATGCGCCATGGCGCTGGCCGGGGGCGTCACCGTCATGGCCACCCCGGGCATGTTCCTGGAGTTCTCCGCCCAGCGCGGGCTGTCCGCCGACGGCCGCTGCCGCGCGTTCGGCGCGGGCGCCGACGGCACCGCCTGGGCCGAGGGGGCCGGCGTGCTCCTCCTGGAGCGCCTCTCCTGCGCCCGCCGCGCCGGGCGCCCCGTCCTGGCGCTGCTCCGGGGAGGCGCGGTCAACTCCGACGGGGCCTCCAACGGGCTCACCGCCCCCAACCCCGTCGCCCAGGAGCGCGTCCTGCGCCAGGCCCTGGCCACCGCCGGGCTCCGGCCGGGCGAGGTGGACGCCGTGGAGGCGCACGGCACCGGGACCCGCCTGGGCGACCCGATCGAGGCGGGCGCCCTCATCTCCGTCTACGGCCCCGACCGCGACGAACCGCTGCGGCTGGGATCGCTCAAGTCCAACATCGGCCACTCCCAGGCCGCCGCCGGCGTGGCCGGGGTGATCAAGACCGTCCAGGCACTGCGCCACGGCCGGCTGCCCCGCACCCTGCACGCCGACACCCCCACCCCGGCCGTGGAGTGGGAGGGGAGCGGCGTGCGGCTGCTCACCGCGAACGAGCCCTGGCCCGACACCGGCCGCCCCCGCCGCGCCGCGGTGTCCTCGTTCGGCATCAGCGGCACCAACGCCCACCTGATCCTGGAGGGCGTCGCCGACGAGGGCGCCCCGGTGCGCCTGCCGGACCGGCCCTTCCAGCGGCGCCGCCACTGGGTGGAGCCCGCTCCCGCGTCCGGGGCCGCCGCACCGGCCGGAGCCCCGCTGCTGGACGCGGGCCTGGAACTGGTCGGCGGCGACACCGTGTTCACCGGTTCGGTCGGCGTCGGCGCACAGGCCTGGACCGCCGACCACCGGCTGCTCGACCGGGTCCTGCTGCCCGGCACCGCCCTGGTGGAGCTGGCCCTGCACGCCGGAGCCCGCACCGGGGCCCCCCGGATCGCCGACCTCACCCTGGAGAGCCCGATCCTGCTCCCGCGGGCGGGCACCGTCGACCTCCAGGTCACGGTCTCCGCCCCGGACGCCGACGGCCACCGGCCGCTCACGGTCCACGCCCGCGCCTCCGGCGGGCCATGGGTCCGCCACGCCTCGGGGGCCCTGGCCGCGGCCCTCCCGGACGCGCCCCCCGCGGGCCGCGGCGCGCCGGAGCGGGAGATCCCCGCCACCGTCCCCGCCGACTGGCCGGGGGAGGGCGTCGTGGACGCCGGGTTCGACGAGGGGGAGGCCTACGCCGGGCTGCTGCGCCGCGGCTACGCCTACGGCCCGGTCTTTCGCGGCCTGCGCCGGGTGTGGCGCCGGGTCGACGGCGCCCTGCTCGCCGAGACCGCCCTGCCCGACGGCCCCGGCGCCGGGCCCTTCACCGGGCCGCATCCGGCCCTGTTCGACGCCGCCCTGCACGCGGTGCTGCTCCACGGCTCCCACGGCGGAGCCCCGCTGGTCCCGTTCGCGTGGAGCGGGGTCCGCGCGACCCCGGCGCAGCGGCCGGCCCGCGTGCTGCGCACCCTCCTGGAGCACGTGGACGGCGACCGCTACCGGCTCACCGCCGCAGACGGCACCGGCGCCCCGGTGCTGACCGTCGACGAGCTGGTCCTGCGCCCCGTGGACCTCGCCGCGCTGCCCGGCGAACCCGACGAGGAGCCCGACCTGTACCGGGTGGACTGGCAGGAGATCGACGGCCCCGGGACGGACGGCGCGGTCCCCACGGACCTGCCGTCCCTGGACGGGCTGCCGGCCCAGGGCCCGGTCCCCGACGTCGTCTACGCCGAACTGCCCGCCCGCGCCGTCTACGCCGAGCAGGGGTCGGTGCCCGCCGCCGTCCGCGATGGGCTGGAGTCGGCCCTGGCCTCGCTCCGCACCTGGCTCTCCGACGGCCGCACCGCGGGGGCCCGCCTGGTCCTGGTCACCTGGCGGTCGGTGGTCACCCGACCCGACGACCGCCTCAGCGGACTGGCCGCCTCCTCCGTGTGGGGCCTGCTGAGCTCGGCCCAGCGCGAGCACCCGGACCGGCTCGTGATCGTGGACTCCGACGGCTCGGAGGAGTCCCACCGGGTCCTCTCCCGCGTCGCGGAACTGGGCGAGCCCCGGATCGCGCTGCGCTCGGGCCGGGTCCTGGTGCCCCGCCTGGTGTCCGCCGCCGACGAGGGCGCGCTCGTCCCGCCCGGTCCGCTGTGGCGGCTCGCCGCGCCCTCCCCGGGCTCCGTGGACGCGCTCACCCCGCTGCCCGCCCCCGAGGCTGCCTCGCCGCTGGGCGAGCACCAGGTCCGGGTCGCCGTCCGCGCCGCCGGGGTCAACTTCCGCGACGTCGTGGTCACCCTCGGCATGGTCCCCGACGAGCACGGCATCGGCCTGGAGGGCGCCGGGACCGTCCTGGAGGTCGGGCCCGGGGTCACCGACCTGGCCCCCGGCGACCGGGTCGCCGGCATGTTCCGGTCGGCCTTCGGACCGGTGGCCGTCGCCGACCGCAGGCGGATCGCCCGCATCCCCGAGGGGTGGACCTTCGAGGAGGCCGCCGCCGTCCCCGTCGTCTTCCTCACCGCCTACCACGCCCTGGTCGACATCGCCGCGGTCCGGCCGGGGGAGAGCGTCCTGGTCCACGCCGCCGCGGGCGGGGTGGGACTGGCCGCCGTCCAGCTCGCCCGCCACATGGGCGCCAAGGTGTTCGGCACCGCCAGCCCGCACAAGTGGAAGGTGGCCGTCGAGTACGGGGTCCCCGGGGACCACCTGTCCTCCTCCCGCACCCTGGACTTCGAGGCGTCCCTGCGCGCCGCCAACGGGGGCCGCGGCTTCGACGTCGTCCTCAACTCCCTCAGCGGGGAGTTCGTGGACGCCTCCCTGCGCCTGCTGCGCGCGCCCGGCGACGGCGCGGGCGCCGGCGGCCGGTTCGTGGAGATGGGGCGCACCGACGTCCGCGAGGAGTCCGAGGTCGCCGCGGCCCACCCCGGCCGCGGCTACCAGTCGTTCGTCCTGCCCGAGGTGGCCCCGGAGCGGATCGGGCAGATGCTCGACCGGATCATGGAGCTCTTCGCGTCCGGGGCCCTGCGCCCCCTGCCGGTGGGCGTCCACGACATCCGCGACGCCCGCGAGGCCTTCCGCGCGCTCCAGCGCGGCGAGACCACCGGCAAGACGGTGCTCCGCGTGCCCGCGCCCTTCCCCGAGGGCGCCGCCGTCCTCATCACGGGGGGCACCGGCACCCTGGGCCACCGGGTGGCCCGGCACCTCGCCACCTGGTACGGGGTGCGCGACCTGGTCCTGCTCAGCCGCAGCGGCGCCGGGGCCCGGGGCCAGGACGCCCGGACCGAGGAGCTGCGCGCCCTGGGCGCCCGGGTCGAAGTGCACGCCTGCGACGCCGCCGACCGCGCCTCGCTGGCCCGCCTGCTCGGGTCGCTGGACCGGCCGCTCGGCGCCGTGGTGCACACCGCCGGGGTTTTGGACGACGCCACCGTGCTCTCCCTGGACCCCGCCAAGGTGGAGGCGGTCCTGCGCCCCAAGGCCGACGCCGCCTGGAACCTGCACGAGCTGACCGCCGGACACGACCTGGGGACGTTCCTGCTGTTCTCCTCGATCACCGGGACCCTGGGCTCCCCGGGCCAGGCCAACTACGCGGCGGCCAACGTGTTCTGCGACGCGCTCGCCCACCACCGCCGCCAGCGCGGCCTGCCCGCCCTGTCCCTGGCCTGGGGCCTGTGGGGCGAGAGCAGCGGGATGACCGGCCACCTCGGCGACGGCGACCTGGACGCGCTGAGCCGGGGCGGGCTGCTGCCCATGGCCACCGACCGCGCCCTCGCCCGGATGGACGCCGCCCTCTACCTGGACCGGGCCGTGCTCGCGCCCGCCCTGCTCGACCTCGTCCACGGGCCCGACCTGCCGATCCTGAGCGGGCTGGCCGGCCCCCGCGACGGGGCGGGGACGGGACCGGAGGCCGCCGGGCCCCCGCTGGCCGCGGACCGCCTGGCCGGGCTCCCCGGGGCCGAACGCGAGCGCGTCCTCCTCGCGGCGGTGCGCGAGCACACCGCGGTCGTGCTCGGCCGGGGCGTCGAGGAGGCCGCACGGGTGCCCGCGGACAGCCCCTTCCGGGAGCTGGGACTGGACTCCCTGACCGGGGTCGAGCTGCGCAACCGCGTGGGCGCCGCCTGCGGGCTGCGGCTGCCCGCCACCGTGGTGTTCGACCACCCCACCCCCCGCGCCCTGGCCCGACACGTCGCCGCCGCGCTCTGGCCCGAGGCGCCGGACGACCACGCGCCGCCCACCGAGACCTCTGACGACGACGCCGTCGAGGACAGCCGTATCGACGGCCTGGACGTGGAGGGACTCCTGGACCTCGCCCTGGGCGAGGACGACGACGGGTCCCCCACCGAAGGCGAACAGGAGACCGCTGATGGCCACCGATAGCGAGCAGAACGCCAAACTCGTCGCGGCCCTGCGCTCGGCGCTGAAGAAGAACGAGCGACTCCAGGAGCAGCTGAACCGGGCGCCCGAGCCCGTCGCCGTGGTCGGCCTGGGCTGCCGGCTGCCCGGCGGCATCGACACCCCCGGCGCCCTGTGGGAGCTGCTCGAACGCGGGGACGAGGTGCTGGGCCCCCTGCCCGCCGACCGCGGCTGGGACCTGGACTCCCTGCTCGGCGGCGACGCGGGCGGCCCCCGGTCGGCCATGTCCCAGGGGGCGTTCCTCGACGACGCGGCGGACTTCGACCCGGCCTTCTTCGGGATCTCCCCCCGCGAGGCGGAGGCGATGGAACCGCAGCAGCGGCTGCTGCTGGAGGTCGCGTGGGAGTCCCTGGAGCGCGCCGGGATCCCCCCGGGCTCCCTCTCCGGCACGGACGCGGGCGTCTACGTGGGCGCCATCGCCCAGGAGTACGGCCCCTCCCTGGCCGAGGCGCCCGACGACGGGTTCGCGGTCAGCGGGACCACCACCAGCGTCGCCTCCGGCCGCCTGTCCTACACCCTGGGCCTGACCGGCCCTGCGGTCACGATCGACACCGCCTGCTCGTCCTCTCTGGTGGCCGTGCATCTGGCCGTGCGGGCGCTGCGTGCGGGCGAGTGTTCCCTTGCACTCGCGGGCGGGGCCACCGTCATGGCCCGGCCCGGCATCCTCACCGAGTTCACGCACCTGCGCGGGCTGGCCTCCGACGGCCGCTGCAAGGCGTTCGGCGCCGGGGCCGACGGCGCCGGGTTCTCCGAGGGCGCCGGGATGGTCGTCCTGGAGCGGCTCTCCGACGCGCGCCGCGCCGGGCACCCCGTGCTCGCCGTGATCCGGGGCAGCGCCGTCAACCAGGACGGGGCCTCCAACGGGCTCACCGCCCCCAACGGACCCGCCCAGGAGCGGGTCATCCGCGCCGCCCTGGCCGACGCCCGCCTCACCCCCGCCGACATCGACCTCGTCGAGGCGCACGGCACCGGCACCGCTCTGGGGGACCCCATCGAGGCCCAGGCGCTCATCGCCGCCTACGGGCGGGCGCACACCCCCGACCGCCCGCTCTGGCTGGGCTCGCTCAAGTCCAACCTGGGGCACGCGCAGGCCGCCGCCGGGATCTCCGGCCTCATCAAACTGGTCCTGGCCCTGCGCCACGGCGTGCTGCCGCGCACCCTGCACGCGGACGAGCCCACCTCGCACGTGGACTGGTCCGCGGGCACCGTGCGCCTGGTGGACCGCTCCCGGTCCTGGCCGGCCGGGGAAGCGCCGCGCCGCGCCGCCGTGTCCTCCTTCGGGATGAGCGGCACCAACGCCCACGTAGTCGTCGAGCAGGCGCCGGCGGAGGCGGAGGCGGACGCGCCGACCGGCGGGCGGGAGGCCGGCCCCGGCCTGGTCCTGTGGCCGCTGTCGGCCCGCGGCCCCGCCGCCCTCGCCGAGCAGGCCGCCCGGCTGCACGACCGGATCACCGCCGACCCCGCCGCCGACCCGGTCGACGTCGGCTGGAGCCTGGCGGTCTCGCGCACCGCCTTCGACCACCGCGCGGTCGCCACCGGCCACGACCGCGACTCCCTGGCCGCGTCGCTGTCGGCCCTGGCGGAGCGCCGGCCCGACCCCGCCGCCGTCACCGGCCGGGCCCGCCCCGACCGCCGCGTCGTCTGGGTGTTCCCCGGACAGGGCGGGCAGTGGGCCGACATGGCCGCGGACCTGCTCACCGCGTCCCCGGTGTTCGCCGGGACCATCGCCGACTGCGAGCGGGCCCTGGCGCCCCACACCGACTGGTCGCTGACCGCGGTGCTGCGCCGCGAGCCCGGAGCGCCCTCCCTGGAGCGGGTCGACGTCGTCCAGCCCGTGCTGTGGGCGGTCATGGTCGCGCTCGCCGGGATGTGGAGCGCCCACGGCGTCCGCCCCGACGCGGTCGTGGGCCACTCCCAGGGCGAGGTCGCCGCCGCCTGCGCGGCCGGCCTGCTGTCCCTGGAGGACGGCGCCGCCGTGGTGGCGCTGCGCAGCCGCGCGGTCCTGGACCTGTCCGGCACCGGAGCCATGGCCTCGGTCGCCCTGCCGGAGGACCGGGTCCGCGCCGACCTGGCCGGGCGCGGGGCCGACCTGCACGTCGCCGTCGTCAACGGCCCCGCCTCCACCGTCGTCGCCGGGCAGCCCGAGGACGTCGCGTGCCTGGTCAAGGAGTACGAGGAGCGGGGCGTGCGGGCCCGCCGCATCGCGGTGGACTACGCCTCGCACACCCCGCACGTGGCCCGGCTGCGCGAACGCGTCCGCGCGGACCTGGCCGGGGTCTCCTCCCGGGCGGGCGAGGTCCCCTTCTACTCCTGCCTCACCGGCGCCCCCGCGGGGGAGGGGGAGCTGGACGCCGACTACTGGTACCGCAACCTCGCCGAGCCCGTCCGCTTCCACGACACCGCCAAGGCCCTCATCGCCACCGGGCACGACCTGTTCATCGAGGTCGGCCCGCACCCGCTGCTCGGCTCCGCCCTCGCGGAGACCGCCGAGGCCCAGGGGGTCCGCGACACCGCCGTGGTCTCCACCCTGCGCCGGGACGAGGGCGGCACCGACCGGTTCCGGCTCGCCCTGGCCGAGGCGTTCGCGTACGGCGCGGCGCCCGACTGGTCCGCGGTGTTCGGCGACGGCGCGCGCCTGGTCGACCTGCCCACCTACGCCTTCCAGCGCCGCCGCTACTGGCGCGCCCGCACCGCCGCGGCCGCACCCGTGACCGCCGCGGCCGAGCCCGCGTCCGCCGCCGGGCCCGCGGAGGAGGCCTGGGCCCCGCCCCGGGGGGCGGCCCCGGCCGAGCGCTCCCGCGCCGTCCTCGACCTGGTGCGGGCCGAGGCCGCCGCCATCTTGGGCCACGACGGGCCGGGCGCCGTCGAACCCCTGCGCGGCTTCCTCGACGCGGGCGGCAGCTCGCTGGGCGCGGTCCGCCTGCGCAACCGCCTCGTCGAGCTGACCGGGATCGACCTGCCGGTGACGGTGGTCCTGGACCGGTCCACCCCGGCCGCCCTGGCCGACCACCTGCTCGGCCTGCTCGACGCGCGCGACACGCCGCCCCGGCCGCCGGTCCTGGACGAACTCGCCCGGCTGGAGACCGCGGTCTCCGCGGCCCAGTCCGGCGGACCCGTCCCCGGCGACGTCCGCCGGGAGCTCTCCGAGCGGCTGCGCGGCCTGCTGCGCCGCGTCGAGGCCGGGCCCGGGACGGGCGGCCCCGACCTGGACGGGGCCACCGACGACCAGCTCCTGGACCTCATCGACCGGGAGTTCGGGATCTCCTGAACCCCGGATACCCGACGACCACGGTTGTGAGAGCGCACCTATGACGCAAATGACGAACGAGGACAAGTTCCGCGAGCTGGTCAAGAAGATGGCCGTCGACCTGCGCCGGTCCAGGGCCCGGGTCGAGGAGCTGGAGGAGCGCGGGCACGAGCCGATCGCCATCGTCGGCATCGGGTGCCGCTTCCCCGGGATCTCCGGCCCCGACGGCCTGTGGGACCTCGTCGCGGAGGGCCGCGAGACCCAGGGCCCCTTCCCCGGGGACCGGGGCTGGGACCTGGACCGGCTGCTGTCCCCGGACCCGGACGCCCCCGGGGCGACCTACGTCCGCTCCGCGTCCTTCCTCGCCGACGCCGGGGACTTCGACCCGGCGTTCTTCGGGATCAACCCCCGCGAGGCGCTGGCCATGGACCCCCAGCACCGGCTGGTCCTGGAGACCGCCTGGGAGGCCCTCGAACACGCCGGGATCGTCCCCGACTCCCTGCGCGCCACCCCCGCCGGGGTGTTCGTGGGAACGGTCGGGCAGACCTACGGGCCGCCCGTGCAGGACTCGCCGCCCGAACTCGTCGGCTACCGGATGCTCGGCGCGATGCCCGCCGTCGCCGCCGGGCGGGTCTCCTACACCCTGGGCCTGGAGGGGCCCGCCGTCACCGTCGACACCGCCTGCTCCTCGTCCCTGACCGCCATCTCCCTGGCCGTGCGCTCCCTGCGCGCCGGGGAGTCGTCCCTGGCCCTGGCCGGGGGCGCGGGCGTCTACACCGACGTGTCCCCCTGGGTCTCCTTCGGCGGGCACGGCGTCCTGTCCCCGGACGGGCGCTGCAAGGCCTTCTCCGCCGACGCCGACGGCACCGGGTGGGGCGAGGCCGCGGGCATGGTCGTCCTCGAACGCCTCTCCGACGCCCGGCGCAACGGCCGACGCGTCCTGGCCCTGCTGCGGGGCGCCGCCCTCAACCAGGACGGCGCCTCCAGCGGGCTCACCGCGCCCAGCGGCCCCGCCCAGGAGCGGGTCATCCGCGCCGCCCTGGCCGACGCCCGCCTCACCCCCGCCGACGTCGACGCCGTCGAGGCGCACGGCACCGGCACCCGCCTGGGCGACCCCATCGAGGCGAACGCGCTCACCGCCGTCTACGGGCGCGACCGCGCCGGCGAGCCCCTGTGGCTGGGCTCGCTCAAGTCCAACGTCGGGCACACCGGCGCGGCGGCCGGGGTCGCGGGCGTCATCAAGACCGTCCAGGCGCTGCGCCACGGGACGCTGCCGCCCACCCTGCACGTGTCCGCGCCCACCCCGCACGTGGACTGGGCGTCGGCGGGTGTCGCACCCCTCACCGAGGCCCGCCCCTGGCCCGCCACCGGGAGGCCGCGCCGCGCCGGCGTCTCCGCGTTCGGCGCCAGCGGCACCAACGTGCACGTCGTCCTCGAACAGGCCCCCGAGCCGGAGCCCGCCCCCGCCCGCGAGCGCGCCGTCCTCACCCCGGGCGGCGCCCCGGCCCCGGTGCCGTGGGTGCTCTCCGGACACACCCCCGAAGCGCTCACCGACCAGGTCCTGCGCCTGCGCGACCGGGTCGCCGCCGACCCCGGCCTCGACCCGGCCGACGTCGGCGCCGCCCTGGCCTCGTCCCGCACCCCGCTCGCCCACCGCGCCGCCGTCGTCGGAGCCGACCGCGCCACCCTCCTGGAGCGCCTGGACGCCCTCGCCGCCGGCGCCGTGCGCGAACCCGGCATCGCCCGGGGCCGCGCCCGCGAGGGCCGGACCGTCTTCGTCTACCCCGGCCAGGGCTCCCAATGGGAGGGCATGGCCCGCGGGCTGCTCGCCGAGTCGCCCGTGTTCGCCGGGACCATCGCCGACTGCGAGCGGGCCCTGGCCCCCCACAACGACTGGCTGCTCACCGACGTCCTCCTGGGCCGCCCCGGCGCCCCCGCCGCCGACCGCGCCGACATCGTCCCCCAGCTGCTGTGGGCGGTCATGATCGGCCTCACCGCCGTGTGGCGCTCCCACGGTGTCCACCCCGACGCGGTCGTGGGCCACTCCCAGGGCGAGGTCGCCGCCGCGCACATCGCCGGCGCCCTCACCCTCGAACAGTCCGCCGAGGTCATCGCCGTGCGCAGCCGCGCGCTGGAGCGGCTCCGCGGGGACGTCGCCATGGCCGTGGTCTCGCAGGGCGCCGCCGCGCTCGCGCCGCGCCTGCCGGAGCTCGGCGACCTGCACGTCGCCGTGGTCAACAGCCCGGGCACCACCGTCGTCGGCGGCGACCGCGCCGCGATCGGCCGGCTCCTGGAGGACTGCGCCGCCCGGGGCGTCCAGGCGCGGCTGTTCGCCGACTCCCTCATCTCCCACACGCCCCACGCCGAGGCGGTCCGCGACGGACTCCTCGCGGACCTGGCGCACCTGGCCCCCGCCGCCCCGCGCATCCCGCTGTACACCCCGGTCACCGGCGGCCCGCTGGACCGGCCCGCCGACGCCGGACACTGGTACGCGGGGCTCAGCGGCCCGGTGCTCTTCCAGCGCGCCACCGAGAACCTCCTCGCCGCGGGCCACACCCGGTTCATCGAGGTCAGCGCCCACCCCGTGCTCACCGTCCCCGTCACCGAGACGATCGCCGAGGCGGGTACGGGCGCCGCCGCCGTCGCCACCCTGCGCCGCGGCGAGGGCGGCACCGAGCGCCTGCGCACCGCACTGGCCGAGGCCTTCGCGCACGGCGCCGCACCCGACTGGTCCACGGTGTTCGGCGGGGACACCCGGTTCGTCGACCTGCCCACCTACGCCTTCCAGCGGCGGCGCCTGTGGCTCGCCGCCGACGCGGCCCGGGGCGACGTCGCCTCAGCCGGGCTGGAGACCGAGGAGCACCCGCTGCTGGGCGCCGCCCTGCCGCTGGCCGGCACCGGCGCGGTCGTGTTCACCGGGCGCCTCTCCCGCGGCTCCCACCCCTGGCTGGCGGACCACGCCGCCGGCGACACCGCGCTGCTGCCCGGCACCGCCTTCCTCGAACTGGCCCTCGCCGCCGGCGAGCGCCTCGGGACGCCCCACGCCGCCGAGCTGATCGTGCAGGCCCCCCTGGTGCTGCCCGAGCGGGGCGCCGTCCAGCTCCAGGTCGTCGTCGAGGCCGCCGACCGGGACGGGCGCCGCGCCCTCACCGTGCACGCCCGCCCCGCGGGCGGGGCCGGGGCCCCCGACCTCGGCGGGCGCCCCTGGACCCGGCACGCCGCCGGCGTCCTGGCCCCCGACCCCGCCGCCCCGCCGCGCGACCTCGCCGCCTGGCCGCCGGACGGCGCCTCCCCGGTCGACACCGGAGGCCTCTACTCCGGCCTGGAGGAGATCGGGTACTCCTACGGGCCCGCCTTCCGCGGGCTCACCGCCGCCTGGACCCGCGGCGACGAGGTGTGGGCCGAGGTCGAGCTGCCCGCCGACCGGCACGCCGAGGCCTCCCGGTTCGGCCTGCACCCCGCCCTCGCCGACGCCGCCCAGCACGCCGTCGGCTGCGCCCCCTGGATGCCCCGCGACGGGGTCCGGCTGCCCTTCGCCTGGAGCGGCGTCACCCTGCACGCCGCGGGCGCCACCCGGCTGCGCGTCCACGTGCGGCCCACCGGCGCCGACGAGGTGTCGATGCTGCTGGCCGACGCAGACGGAGCCCCCGTCGCCACCGTCGAATCCCTCACCCTGCGCGCCGCGGCGGCAGCCCCGGCCCCGCGGCCCCCCTCCGACGACCTCTTCCACATCGCGTGGGAGCCGGCCGCCGACCCGGCCGCGCCGGGGCACCAGCACTGGGCCGTGGTCGGCGAGGACCTCCTCGACGCGGCCTCGGCGCTCACCGCGGCCGGGCACACCGTCCGCGCCCACCCCCACGCCGACGCCCTGCTGGCCGCCCTCGACGAGGGCGCGCCCGTCCCCGGCCACGTCCTGCTGCCCCGGCTGATCGCCCCGGTCGCCCCCGGTCCGGCCGACGTGCGCGCCGCCGTGAAGGACACCCTGGCCGCCATGCAGCGCCTGCTCGCCGACGCCCGCACCGGGGACGCCCGCCAGGTCGTCCTCACCCGGGGCGCGGTCGCCGCCGCAGAGGGCGAGGACGTCCCCGACCTCGTCCACGCCCCGCTGTGGGGGCTGGTGCGCGCCGCCGTCCAGGAGCACCCCGGCCGCTTCGCCGCGGTCGACACCGACGACCCCGGGCGCTGCGCCCCCGTCCTGGTCGCCGCCCTGACCGGCGGTGCCGAACAGACCGCGATCCGCTCCGGCGCCGCGCTCTCGCCCCGCCTGGTCCGCACCGAGCGCACCGGCGGCCCCCTCTCCTTCGGGGACGGCACCGTCCTGGTCACCGGCGCCACCGGCACCCTGGGCGGAGAGGTCGCCCGCCACCTGGTGGACCGCCACGGCGTGCGCGACCTGCTCCTGGTCAGCCGCAGCGGCCCCGACGCCAAGGGCGCCGCCGAGCTGGAGGCCGACCTGTCCGGACGCGGCGCCCGCACCTCCCTGGCCGCCTGCGACACGGCCGACCGCGACGCCCTGGCCGCGCTGCTGGCCGGGTACCGGGTGACCGGGGTCGTGCACGTCGCCGCCGACCTGGACGACGCCCTGTTCTCCTCCATCACCCCCGAGGCCGTCGACCGGGTGCTGCGGCCCAAGGTCGACGCCGTGCGCCACCTGGACGACCTGGTCCCCGACGCCGCGGCGTTCGTGCTGTTCTCCTCCGCGGCCGGAACCCTGGGCAGCCCCGGACAGGCCCACTACAGCGCCGCCAACGCCTACACCGACATGCTCGCCCACCACCGGCGGGCCCGCGGCCTGCACGCGGTCTCCCTGTCCTGGGGCATGTGGGCCCGCCGCGGCTCCGGCACCGCGCGCCTGGACGACAGCGACATCGGCCGCTACGCCCGGCTCGGCCTGGCCGGGCCGATGGACACCCGGCACGGGCTGGCCCTGTTCGACGACGCCCTGGCCGCCGGCCGCCCGCACCTGCTGCCCGTCCCGATGGACCTGGCCGGCGCCCGCGCCCGGGCCGCCCGCACCGGGACGGTCTCCGCCATGCTCTCCGGCCTGGTGCGCCCGCCCCGCCGCCGTGCGGGGACCTCCGGGCCCGCCGCCGACGACCTGCGCGCCACCCTGGCCCGCACCCCCGCCGACCGGCGCCCCGGGGCCGCGCTGGCCCACGTGCTGTCCGCCACCGCGGAGGTGCTCGGCCACGGCGGCGCCGCGGAGATCGGGGCCGACGACCCCTTCCTGGAGATGGGCTTCGACTCGCTCACCGCCGTGGAACTGCGCAACCGGCTCGCCGCGGCCACCGGGCTGCGGCTGCCCGCCGGACTGGCCTTCGCCCATCCGACACCGCGCGCGCTCGCCGCCCACCTGGCGGCCCGGACCGCCGTGGACGAGCGTCCCGGGGGAGCCGAGGGGCCCGGGCCGGTCCGGACGCCGTCGCCCTCCGACGGCCTGGTCGAGCTGTTCGTGGACGCCTGCCGCCGCCGGCGCATCGCGGACGGGCTCGACCTGCTGTGGTCGGCCTCCCGGATGCGCCCCACCTTCACCGGGTCCGCCGACGCCGGCCCGCCCCGCGTCCCGGTCCGGCTGTCCCGGGAGGGCGAGGCGACCCGCCTCATCTGCCTGCCGTCCATCCTCATGGTCTCCGGGGTCCAGGAGTTCGCCAGGTTCGCGGGGCGCATCCGCGGCCACCGCAAGGTGGACGTCATCGCCCAGCCCGGGTTCGGCGACGGCGAACCCCTGCCGGCCGACATCGGCGCCGTCGCCGAGGTCCTGGCCGAGGCGGTCGCCGCCTGCGCCGGGGACGACCCCTACGTCCTGGTCAGCCGGTCCTCCGGCGGCTGGGTCGCGCACGAGGTCCTGCGCCGGCTGGAGGACCTCCAGCGGCGGGGGAGCGGCCGGGCCCCGGTCCTCACCGCGCTGATGGACACCCCCGACCCCGCCGACCTGGACGTGTCGGGCCTGCCCACCATCGAGACCGGGGTGGTCGAACGCGCCGAGATGATCGGCATCATGGACGGCGTCCGCCTCACCGCGATGGGCGCCTACCTGGGGCTGTTCCGCGACTGGCGGCCCGCGCCGGTGTCCACCCCGGTGCTCCAGGTCCGCCCCGAGCAGCCCACCGTCGACCGCGACGGCCGGGAGCTCGCACCGTTCACCTGGACGGTCGGGCACGAGGTGCTGCGGGTCCCCGGCGACCACTTCACCATGCTGGAGGGCCACGTCGACGTGGTCGGCGCGCTCTTCCACGCGTGGCTCGCCGACCGCGGCCTGTGAGCGCGCGGGTCCGCCGGCGCCGGGCCCCGGGGCGGCCGGGCACCGCGCACGCGAAGGCCCCCGCCGGGAACGCCGCGGCGTTCCCGGCGGGGGCCTGCTTCCGGAGGGGGCCGGTCCGCTGCGCTCCCTAGCGGGTGGAGCGCAGCAGGTCCAGCAGGTCGTCGACGACGGCGTCCGGGTCGGTCCCGGAGGTGAGGTGCCCGGCCAGCTCCAGCTGGACGGCGCCGTGCACCGCCGCCAGCAGCAGGCAGGTGCACCGCTCCGGGTCGCGGTCGGGCATCTCCCCGCTGCTCTGGCACAGGCGCACCACGTCCGCCATCACCCCGGCCGTGCGCTCGGCCGCCCGCTCCAGCTCGGGCCGCGGACAGGTCCAGGGGCCGCCGTAGATCAGCCGGAACCGCACCGGGTGCTCCAGCGCCCACGAGACGTAGGCGTGCAGGACGGACCGGAGCGTTCCGCCGGGGTCGTGGGGGGTCCCCGCGGCGTGGCCGACCATGTCGGCCAGGCGCTCCATCTCCCGGGTGGCGATCACCGCCAGCAGGGATTCCTTGTCCTGGAAGTGCTTGTAGGGGGCCATGTGGGACACCCCGCTCAGACGGCCGACCTCCCGGAGTGTCACCGCCTCGACTCCGCCGCCGTCCAGCAGGGCGGTGGCCGAGGCCAACAGCACGGTACGTGTGTCGTGGGGCATTCCCCCATGCTAGGGCCAGAGCCGGTACGGTCCGGGACCGTCGGCCGACGCGGACCGGAACAAAGGAGGCCGCCCCGGCGTTGAGCCGGTGGGTCGCCGAGGACCTTCGTGCGCACCCGTTCCCGCGCGGCCGCCGCGAAAACCGGTTGCCGCTCCTCCTACCCTTGACTATTGATGAGCACCACCACGCCCGCACCCACCGCGGACCACCTCCGCGCCCGGCTCCGCGACCTCATGCCCGTGGACCGGCACCGGCTGCGCCGCCGCATCGACGGCCTCGCCAAGATGCGCGACGAGCGCCGCCGCGCCTCCGTCCTCGCGCAGCTCGCCAAGGACGTCGACGAGGCCCGCCTGCGCGTCGACCTGCGCCGCGAGTCCGTCCCCGAGCTGACCTACCCCGAGGTGCTGCCGGTCAGCGCGCGCCGGGACGACATCGCCGAGGCCATCCGCGACAACCAGGTCGTCATCGTCGCCGGCGAGACCGGCTCGGGCAAGACCACCCAGCTGCCCAAGATCTGCCTGGAGCTGGGCCGCGGCGTCATGGGCACCATCGGCCACACCCAGCCCCGCAGGCTGGCCGCGCGCACCGTCGCCGAGCGCATCGCCGAGGAGGTGGGCACGCCCCTGGGCGCCACCGTCGGCTACAAGGTGCGCTTCACCGACACCTCCGGCGACGACACCCTCGTCAAGCTGATGACCGACGGCATCCTGCTGGCCGAGATCCAGCACGACCGGATGCTGCGGGCCTACGACACGCTCATCATCGACGAGGCGCACGAGCGCAGCCTCAACGTCGACTTCCTGCTGGGCTACCTCAAACAGCTGCTGCCCAAGCGCCCCGACCTGAAGGTCGTCATCACCTCGGCGACCATCGACCCCGAGCGGTTCTCCCGCCACTTCGACGACGCCCCCATCGTCGAGGTGTCCGGCCGCACGTACCCGGTCGAGGTCCGCTACCGGCCGATCTCGGAGGAGATCCTCGACCCCGAGGAGAAGAACCCGGACGGAAGGACGGACCGCGACCAGACGCAGGCCATCCTCGACGCCGTCGACGAGCTCTCGCACGAGGAGCCCGGCGACGTCCTGGTCTTCCTCAGCGGCGAGCGCGAGATCCGCGACACCGCCGAGGCCCTGGAGAAGCGCAGGCTCCGCGGCACCGAGATCCTGCCGCTGTACGCCCGGCTCTCGGTCGCGGAGCAGAGACGCGTGTGGACCTCCCATTCGGGCCGCCGCGTCGTCCTGGCCACCAACGTCGCCGAGACCTCCCTGACGGTCCCCGGCATCAAGTACGTCATCGACCCGGGCACCGCGCGCATCTCGCGCTACTCCCACCGCACCAAGGTCCAGCGCCTGCCCATCGAGGCGGTCTCCCAGGCCTCCGCCAACCAGCGCAAGGGCCGCTCCGGCCGCGTCTCCGAGGGCATCTGCATCCGGCTGTACTCCGAAGAGGACTTCCTGTCCCGCCCCGAGTACACCGACCCCGAGATCCTGCGCACCAACCTCGCCTCGGTCATCCTCCAGATGGCCGCGCTGGGGCTGGGCGACGTCGCCGCCTTCCCGTTCGTGGACGGCCCCGACCACCGCCAGATCAAGGACGGCGTCAACCTCCTCACCGAGCTGGGAGCCCTGCACCCGGACCCCTCCGGGGCCAAGCGCCGCCTCACCCCGCTGGGCCGGCGCCTGGCGCAGCTGCCCGTCGACCCGCGCCTGGGCCGCATGGTCCTGGAGGCCGAGAAGCGCGACTGCCTGGCCGAGGTCCTGGTCATCACCTCTGCGCTGTCCATCCAGGACCCGCGCGAGCGGCCCCAGGACAAGCAGCAGCAGGCCCAGCAGGCGCACGCCCGGTTCACCGACAAGGAATCGGACTTCCTCGCTTACCTGAACCTGTGGAACCACCTGCGCGACAAGCAGAAGGAGCTGTCGGGCAACCAGTTCCGCCGCATGTGCCGCGACGAGTTCCTCAACTACCTGCGCGTGCGCGAGTGGCAGGACATCCACGGCCAGCTCAAGCAGGTGCTGCGGCAGATGGACGTCGAGGTGCCGCCGCTGCGCCCCGAGGCCGCCGACCCGCGCTCCGTCCACATGTCGCTGCTGTCCGGGCTGCTGTCCCACGTGGGGCTCAAGGACCCCGAGAAGCACGAGTACCTGGGCGGCCGCGGCGCCCGGTTCGCGATCTTCCCGGGCTCGGCGCTGTTCAAGAAGCAGCCCCGCTTCGTCATGGCCGGCGAACTCGTGGAGACCTCCAAGCTGTGGGGGCGCATGGTCGCCCGCATCGAGCCGGAGTGGGCCGAGGAGCTGGCCGGGGACATCGTCAAGCGCAGCTACAGCGAACCGCACTGGGAGCGCAAGCGCGGCGCCGTCACCGCCTACGAGCGGGTCACCCTCTACGGGGTGCCCATCGTCGTCCAGCGCAAGGTGTCCTACGGGTCGATCGACCCGGAGATGTCCCGGGACCTGTTCATCCGCCGCGCCCTGGTCGAGGGCGACTGGGAGACCCGGCACCACTTCTTCCGCGACAACCGCGCCCTGCTGGACGAGGTGGAGGACCTGGAGAACCGGGCCCGGCGCCGCGACATCGTCGTGGACGACGAGACCCTGTTCCGGTTCTACGACGCGCGCGTCCCCGAGGACGTCGTCTCGGCCGCCCACTTCGACGCCTGGTGGAAGAAGGCCCGGCAGGAGCGGCCCGAGCTCCTGGACTTCACCCGCGAGGACCTCATCAACGACGGCGTCGAGACCGTCAGCGAGGACGACTACCCCGACACCTGGCGGCAGGGGGCCCTGGTCTTCCCGCTCACCTACCAGTTCGAGCCGGGCAGCGACTCCGACGGGGTCACCGCGCACATCCCGCTCAAGGTCCTCAACCAGGTGGAGGCCGACGGCTTCGACTGGCAGATCCCGGGCCTGCGGGCCGAGCTGGTCACCGCCCTCATCCGCTCGCTGCCCAAGCCGCTGCGCCGCAACTTCGTCCCCGTCCCCGACAACGCCGACCGCGCGCTGGGCGGGCTCACCCCCTACGGCGGGCCGCTCACCGCGGCGCTGGCCGCCGAGCTGACCGCCATGGCGGGGGACCGCGTCCCGGCCGACGCCTTCGACCTGTCCCGGGTGCCCGACCACCTGCGCATCACGTTCCGCGCGGTGGACGACCGTGGGCGCACGCTGGCCGAGGACAAGGACCTGGAGCGGCTCCGCGCCAAGCTCAAGCCCCGCCTGCGCGAGGCCATCTCCGCCGAGGCCAAGGGGGTGGAGAAGAAGGGGATCACCGCCTGGGACTTCGGGCCCCTGGAGCGCACCCTGGAGCGCAAGGCGCTGGGTCCGCGGGTCAAGGGGTACCCGGCCCTGGTCGACGAGGGCGACAGCGTCGCCGTGCGCATCTTCGACACCGAGGCCGAGCAGCGCGCCGCCATGCGGCTGGGCACCCGCCGGCTCCTGCTGCTCAACCTGCCCTCGCCGGCGGCCGTCGTCAGCAAGGGCCTCAACAACCCGGACAAGCTGGCCCTGGCCGACAGCCCCTACGGGTCGGTCAAGAAGCTCCTGGCCGATGCCGAGGCCGCCGCCGTCGACCACCTGCTCGACCGCGCGGGCGGGCCGGTGTGGAACCCCGCGGACTTCGCGGCCCTGACCGAGCGCGTGCGCACCGACCTGGGCGACACGGTCGCCGCGGTCCTGCCCGCCGCCGCGCGGGTGCTGGCGCTGTGGCGCAAGGTGACCAAGAAGGTGAAGGGCACCACGTCCCTGGCGGTGCTGCCCTCGCTCAACGACGTCCAGGGCCAGCTGGCCTCGCTCGTCGGGGATGGGTTCGTCTCCGCGGCCGGTGTGGGCCGCCTCGACGACCTGCACCGCTACCTGCGCGGTATCGAGTACCGGTTGCAGAAGCTGCCGGAGAACCCGCGCCGGGACCAGGTGGACATGTCCAGGGTGGAGCAGATGCGCCAGGTCGTGGCCAAGGCCGTCGGCGGCCTCAAGCCGGGCAGGTCCGCCGACCCCGACGCCGTCGAGCTGCGCTGGATGCTGGAGGAGTACCGGGTCAGCCTGTTCGCCCAGGGGGCGATCCGCACGGCCTACCCGGTGTCCGACAAGCGGATCGCCAAGGCCGTCGAGGCGCTGCGCGCCGCGGGCCGCTAGGTCCGCCGGCCCCGGGGCGGCCCGAGGGCACGGGCGCGGACCGCCGGGACCGGTGTCCGGGGAGGGCCGGGAGGGGTTCTAGCGCGGGTCCCCGCCGCTTCGGCTTCCGTGCGGTACGCGAGGGCCCGCGCCCGCGTGCCCGCCCGTCGCCGGGATCGGTGTCCGGGAGGGCCGGGAGGGGCTCTTGCGCGGGTCTCCGCCGCTTCGGCCGCCGTGCGGTATGGCGAAGGCCCGCGCCCGTGTGCCCGCCCGTCACGGGCGGGCACACGAACGCGGGCCGGAGGTCGTGCACGGGGGCCGCGGAGCCGCGGGGCGAGAGGGTCCCCGGGGAGGGTGCGGCGGGCGCCGTGCGGCGGTCTCAGTACCCGTGTGCGCCCGCACCGCCGTGCCGCCGGGCCTCGCCGCGCTGCTTGGCGCCGAAGAAGTCTCCGCCCTTGCGCCGCGCGTCGTCGGTGCCCCAGTCCTCCTCGGGCCCGACCTTGCGCAGGTGGGGGATGTGCTTGCGGCAGTGGATGTAGGCCTCCTCGACGTGCACCAGCATCCACATCTGCGCCCGCTGCCCGGGGACCTCCGGAAACGGCAGGTCCCGCACGTACGACCGCAGCCGGTCGTCCTCCATGATCTTCACCCGGCCGTTCACGTGCAGGCCGATGCGGTCGCGCTGGAAGTCGAGGAACATCAGCCCGATGTGCGGGTTCTGGGTGACGTTGCCCGCGCTGGCGAAGACGCCGTTGCCGCGGTACTCGGGAAAGGCCAGGGTCCGCTCGTCGATGACGTGGACGAACCCGGGGGGTCCGGCGCGGAAGCTGGAGTCGCACTCGCCCCGGTCGTCGGCCGTGGCGATGAAGAGCATCTCCTGGCGGGCGATGAACGCCCGCATGTCGATGTTGAGGTGGTCCAGCATCTGGTCGTTGTAGAAGCGCGCAGCGCGGTCGGACGTCCCCATGACCTGCTGGACGTACCGTTCGCCCTCGGTACCGGTCGCGGGGGTGTGGCTGGTCTGTGTCATGAGTCGGGTCTTTCGACGGTGTGCGTGCGTGAGGGCAGGGGCCGCGGGGGAGTACCCCTCAGCGCGGACCCCGGCCCGCCGGCCGGGCCTGCGCGAAGTCCGGGTCCTGGTACCGGGCCCGCTCCTGCGGGCGCTCCGGCCCCCGGCCCGGGTCCTGGTACCTGGAGGGGCCGCGGTCCCGGTAGGGGTCCTGGTAGTGGCCCTGCTCCGGGCCGGGCTCCCGGTACGGGTCCCGCTCCCCGGACCGGCCCGGGGAGCGGTGGCGGGCGGGTGCCGGGTCCTGCGCCGCGACCGGGTCCTGCGACCGGCTCCGCGCGGGCGGGGGCGGCGCGGCGGCCTCCTCGGCGCCGGCGAGCATGTGGGCGGTCACCCACTGGTAGACCAGCACCCAGGCCGAGCTCATGGAGGAGGACCACGTGGGCGAGACCTCGCTGACG
Organism: Nocardiopsis flavescens; assembly: GCF_900141985.1. Lineage (GTDB taxonomy): Bacteria > Actinomycetota > Actinomycetes > Streptosporangiales > Streptosporangiaceae > Nocardiopsis > Nocardiopsis flavescens. The sequence continues at coordinate 70,976 of NZ_FQZK01000002.1, forward strand.
GCGCGGACCAGCGCACGCCCCACGTAGGGGTAGTGCTCGGGTTTGACCCCCAGGTCGCGCTGGTGCTGGCGGCCCAGCCGGCGGAGCTGGAGGGCGACCTCGTCGGGGTCGTCGAGGTGGCGGACCACCGACAGCAGGGCGTCGGCCATGCGCTGCTGCTGGGGCCTGATGTCGGCGGAGAACATGTCCCGCACGGAGGGGACCATCTCGAAGAGGTTGTCGTAGAAGGACCTGGCCAGGCGTACCGAGCCCTCGGGGACGTCGACGCAGGAGTGGCGCACCAGTTCGATGATCTCCCGGTCGGGGAGCGGAACTTCGGATATACGGCGGATGGTCAAGGACGGTCCAAGGGTCGGGTGAGCGGGGAACCACGATGGGTGAGTGCGCGAGGCGGGGCGCGCCCACTGCCACCGGGCCGGAGGGGCCCGCACCGCGGAGCCCCCCGCCGGGTCCGGCGCGGGTCGCGCGCGCGGGAGCCCTAGGCCTCACGTGCGTTCGCGCGCCCGCCGGTATTCGGTCCGGGACGCGGGGGAGACGAACGTACGCGTGGTGTGTCGGTTGTTCTTTGTTGCTTTTGTGGCCTTTTCGGGAGGACTGTAACAGATCTGCTACGGGCAGGAGCGTGTTCGCGCCGTCGCTGTCCGCGGCCCGGCCGCCCCGCGGCACGGTGCCCCGCACCGATTCCCCCGCTCCGGCCGCTGAGCGGTAGCATGCGGCGGTGGCGCAGACCACAGCCGGGCGCAGGCACGTGAGGAAACGAGGTCCCCGTTGGGCGACTGGGCAAGCGGACGACGACTCCTGCTCGTGGGCACCTACACCCCGGACTCCGATCCGCCGGGCGGGGGCCGGGGCATCCACCGGGTCGGCTTCGACCCGGTGACGGGGGAGCTCTTCGACCAGGGCGTCGCGGCGGACACCACCGGTCCCTCGTTCCTGGCCTACCGCCCCGAACCGCCGACGGTCTACGCGGTCAACGAGCGGGCCGAGGGCACCCTGACGGCCTTCCGCGTCGACGGGAACGCCGACCTCGCCGAACTCGGCGGGGTCCCCACCGGGGGCGGCTCGCCCTGCCACGTCCGCTACCTGGGCCCCGAGCAGGTGGCCGTGGCCAACTACGCCGACGGCGTGGTGGCCTTCGTGCCCACCGGCCCCGACGGGGCTCCGTCCCCGGCCGGCCGCGAGCTCTCCCACCGCGGCGGCGGACCGGTCTCCGACCGCCAGGAGGGCCCGCACGCGCACAGCACCGCCGTGGCCATGAACTCCCACGAGCGCCGCCTGCGCTACCTGCTCACCGCCGACCTGGGCACCGACGAGCTGCGCGTCTACCAGTACGCGGTGCCGGTCCAGGACGAGGAGCCGGCCCACCCGCAGGAGGGCCTGTTCGGCACGGTGGCGCTGCCCGCCGGGACCGGTCCCCGCCACATGGCCGTCAACGGCGACCACGTCTACGTCGCCGGAGAGCTCGACTCCCGCGTCCACGTGGTCCGCTGGAACCCGCGCCGCGGCAGCGGCGAGCACCTGGGCTCGGTCCCCTCCCTCGGCGGCCTGCACGACGCCAACTTCCCCGCGGAGATCGCCCTGCACCGCCTCAAGGTCGAGGGCCGCGACATCGCCGAGGGCGACGCCCTGCCGATCACCACCACCTACGAGGGGCGGGTGTACGTGTCCAACCGGGGCGCGAACGTCGTCTCGACCTTCGCGGTCCGCGACGAGGGCGCCCGCCTGGAGCACCTGGCCGACACCCCCGTCGGGGACTGGCCCCGCCACTTCGCCGTCATCCGCGGCCACCGCGAGGAGCCCGACCACCTCGTCGTGGCCGCCCAGAACGGCGACGAGCTGCGCTCGTTGCGCATCGACCCCGACACCGGGATCCCCGCGGACACCGGCCACCGCCTCCAGATCCCCGTCCCGGTCTGCGTCCTTCCGGTCCCCATCAACCGCATCCGCCGCACCTGCGACCGCCCCTGAGGGGCCGGTGTCGGCCGTCGTCCCCGACCCGGGAAGGCACCGTCTCCGGGTCCGTGCGGGTGTCGGTCGCCGCACGGCCGACCGGCGCCCGCCGGCCCTTTCGGGAGAGCCGCAGGCCCCTCGCCGGCCGCGGTGCCCCGCACGTCCACCGGCTCCTCGCCGGGGCGCCGGCCGTGGCCGGGGGACCCGGCGGCCTCCTCCGCCAACGAGACGGAACCCGGGTCCTCCCGCCGGCCGCACCGGGCCGCCCGGCGCGCAGGGACGCGGCCGTCGTCCACGAGCAGCCGCAGCCCGCCGGAGCCGTGGCGGGCACCGTCCCGGCCGTCCCCGGCCCGGAACCGGTGTACGGCGGCCTCCCCGGCGCCCTCCGGACAGGCCCCGCGGGCGTCCCCGGTACCCGGGTACGGCCGACCGGTGCGGGTACGGCCGGGGCCGCCCGGCGCGGACACCGTCGTGACGCGTGACACAGGCGAAGGTCGACAAGGCCCGGCGGGCGGGTTCTGTACAACCCCGCCCTCCCGCCGACGGGCCGCCGTAACGGACAATGGGTGCTGTTCCACTCCCGTTCGCCTCCCGAGGGGAAACGCATGCCCACGACCCGGATGCCCGGAGTCCGCTACCGCGGCCTCACCGCGCGCGACCTGGCGCTCATCGCCGTGTTCGCCGCGCTCATCGCCGTGCTCAGCGTCTCCGGCCAGATCGCCGTGCCGCTGTCCCCGGTGCCGATCACCCTCCAGACGCTGGGCATCATGCTCGCCCCCGCCCTGCTGGGGTGGAAGCGCGGGGCCCTCGCCGTCGCCGTCTTCCTCGCCCTGGGCCTGGCGGGGCTGCCGCTCTTCGCGGGCGGGGTGGGCGGGCTGGCCGTCCTGGCCGGGCCCTCGGCCGGGTTCATCGTCAGCTGGATCCCCGCGGCCCTGGTCATCGGCCTGCTCACCGACCTGCTGACCCGCGGCGGGCGCTACCGCTTCTGGGCGGGGCTGGGGGTCAACATCGTCGGCGGCATCCTCGTCGTCTACGCCGTCGGCGTCCCCTGGATGGGCGTCGCCATGGGCGACGGCCTCCTCGGCCTGTTCACCGCCATGGCCGTCTACCTGCCGGGCGACCTGGCCAAGGCCGTGGCCGCCGCGCTGATCGCCGCCGCCGTGTACCGCGCCTACCCGGTCCCGCCCGCCGGCCGACCGGTGATCGAGGAGGACGCCGCGGCCACGGGCGAGGACGCCTGATGCTCCGACTGGAGGGTGTCTCCCACTCCTACGAGGCGCGGCCGGTGCTGCGCGACATCACCCTGGACCTCGCCGAGCACCGCATCGGCGTGATCGGGGCGAACGGATCGGGCAAGTCCACGCTCGCCCGCACCCTCAACGGCCTCGTCGTCCCCGACGCCGGCCGGGTGACGCTGGGGGAGTGGGACACCCGGCGCCACGCCAGGCACATCCGCCGCCGGGTCGGGTTCGTCTTCTCCGACGCCGCCAACCAGATCATCATGCCCACGGTCGCCGAGGACGTGGAGATCGGCCTGCGCTCCCGCAAACTGGGTCGGCAGGAGACGGCCCGGCGGGTCGACGCCCTGCTGGAGCGCTACGGCCTGGCCGACCACCGCGACCACCCCGGACACCTGCTCTCCGGCGGGCAGAAGCAGCTGCTGGCCCTGGCCTCGGTGCTGGCCACCGAGCCGGAGGTCCTCGTCTGCGACGAGCCCACCACCCTGCTCGACCTGGCCAACACCCGCATGGTCCACCGGGTGGTCGACTCCCTGGAGCAGCAGGTCGTCCTGTTCACCCACGACCTCGACCTGCTCTCCTCCTTCGACCGGGTGCTGGTGGTCGACGACGGCCGGATCGCCTACGACGGCCGTCCCGCCGACGCCGTCGACCACTACGTGAAGCTCATGGACGGCCGGTGAACACCCTCGGCCTCTACGTCCCCGGCGAGGGGGTGCTGTACCGGCTGACCGCGGGCGCCAAGCTCGCGGGCCTGCTCCTCCTCTGCGTCGCGGTCATCGCCCTGGGGAGCCCGTGGGTGTCGGCGGGGCTGCTGGCCGCGGCCGTCCTGCTGTACCCCGCGGCGGGGCTGCCGCTCAGGCGCGTCCTGGCGATCCTGCGGGGGCTGTGGCCCTTCCTGCTGGCCATCGGGTTCTTCCAGGCGGTCTTCGGCGATCCCTCGGCCGCGGTGCGGCTGTGCTCCCAGCTGCTGGCACTGGTGCTGCTGGCCAACGCGGTCACCCTCACCACCCGGGTCGGCGAGATGCTGGACCTGTTCGAGCACCTGGCCCGGCCGCTGGCCCGGTTCGGGGTCTCGCCGGACCGGGTCGCGCTCGTCCTGGCGCTGACGGTCCGCTCCATCCCCATGGTCGCCGCCGCCTGGCGCTCCGCCGTCGAGGGCTACCGCGCCCGGGGCCTGTCGGGGCGCCCGTACCTGCTGGTGACCCCGCTGATCGTCCAGTTGTTCCGGATGGCCGAGGCGACGGGGGAGGCCCTGGTGGCCCGCGGGATCGACGAGGACGGCCACGTCTGAAACGGGCGCCGCACCCACGAAACGCCGTCCCGCCTTCGTGCCGCCTCCGTACCGATTCCGTATCGACCCCTGAAAGTGCGGGATTCGGGCGGGATAATGGACAAGCCAAGCCACTGAACAACGTGTCCATGAACCGGTGATCGTGTGCCCCGGTGTCCCTCCGCCGGCCTCCCCCGTGCCCCGCGCGGCCTGCGCGCCCTCCTGGTGGCGGCCCTCGTCCTGCTGCTGGTCGTGTCCCCGCAGGCCTCCTCCGTCGCCCTGCCCGGGGCCGATCCCGCGCTGGTGCGCGCCATGCTGACCGAGAGCGCGCTGCCGCCGGTCCCCTTCGCCCCCGTGACCGCCCCCGCCGCCGGCGGGCCCGTCCTCACCGCGGGCCAGTACGACGGCCTGGCGGCCCGGGTGGAGGGGATCATCGGCGACAGCGGGGCCCGCGCGGGGATCGCGGTGCAGGACCTGCGCACCGGGGCGACGTTCAGCCACGGCGCCCAGGAGGGCTTCCCCACGGCCAGCGTGTCCAAGCTGATGATCCTCACCCTGCTGGTGCTGCGCGCGGGAGACGAGGGCCGGGACCTGACCGCGGCCGAGCGCGGCCTGGCCGAGGACATGATCCGCTACAGCGACAACGAGGTCACCAACGGGCTCTACGCGCGGATCGGCTACAACCCGGGCTTCTCCGAGGGGGCCGCCCGGCTCGGGCTCACCGGGACGGAGCCGCACCCGCACGGGGTGTGGGGCGCCGTCGTGACCACGCCCGCCGACCAGGTCCGGCTGCTGCGGGCCCTGTACACGGAGGAGGGGCCGCTCACCGCCGACCAGCGGGCGCTGGTCCGCGGCCTCATGGAGTCGGTCGCCCCCGAGCAGGCCTGGGGCGTGTCCGCCGCGGCCGGGCCCCGGGACACCGTGGGGCTGAAGAACGGGTGGACGCCCCGGGAGTCCGACGGCGGCCGCTGGGCGGTCAACAGCGTCGGCTACGTGGACGGCCCCCACCGCCAGTACCTGGTCGCGGTCATGTCCGAGGGCAACGCGGGCTACGACACGGGGGTCGCCCTGGTCGAGGAGCTGGTCGCGGAGGTCGCCGCCACCCTGGAGGACCCGCCGGTCGGCCACCCGGCGGGCCACCTGAGCCGCTAGCGCCCGGCCCTAGTCCAGGGGGCCGCCGGCCACGTACAGCACCTGGCCGGAGACGAACCCGGAGGCCTCGGCGGTGAAGAAGGCCACCGCGTTGGCGATGTCCTCGGGCAGGCCCACCCGGCGGACCGGGATCTCCGCCTCCTTGAACTTCTTCATGTCGTCGTAGGAGACGCCGATGCGCTCGGCGGTGGCGCGGGTCATCGCGGTCTCCACGAAGCCCGGAGCGACGGCGTTGACGGTGACCCCGAACCTGCCCAGCTCGATCGCCAGCGTCTTGGTGAACCCCTGGAGCCCCGCCTTGGCGGCGGAGTAGTTGGCCTGGCCCCGGTTGCCCAGCGCCGAGGAGCTGGACAGGTTGACGATCCGGCCCCAGTTCTGCGGGGTCATGTGCGCCTGGGCCGCCCGGCTCATGAGGAAGGAGCCGCGCAGGTGCACGTTCATGACGGTGTCCCAGTCCGAGGCGGACATCTTGAACAGCAGGTTGTCGCGCAGCACGCCGGCGTTGTTCACCAGGATCGAGGGAGCCCCCAGGCGCTCGGCGACGGTGTCGACCGCGGCGGCCACCCGGTCCTCGTCGGCGACGTCGCAGCCCACCGCCAGCGCGGTCCCCCCGGCCGCGGTGATCCGGTCCACGACCTGCTGCGCGTCGGACTCCTCCAGGTCCAGGACGGCGACCGCCCGGCCCTCGGCCGCCAGGCGCTCCGCCGTGGCGGCACCGATACCACGGGCCGCTCCGGTCACAATGGCCACTCGGGGCGTTGCGGACATGGGTTACCTCCAGAATTCTCGGGGTGGGCGCGGAGGAATCCTATCGACATTCCTACCGGTCGGTAAGTGCGCGGGGGTGTTATCCGGAAAGCCCCCCGGCCCGGACGCACGCGGCGCCACCTGGGCGGTCTCCCCGGGTGCGGACGAGCGCCGGATCCGGTCCCCCGGTTTTCCTGCACGCCGTCCCCGGGTGGCCTACGATGTCTGGCAAGACCAAGATGCACGTGCATTCGATCCGTGCAGCAGCACGCGCCCGACCGGTTCGGGGAGGAGTGGAAGGCATGGAGTGTGCGGAGACGGTCATGGAGCCCACCGGGGGCTGGTGGCTCAGGGTCCTCACCCACGGCTCCCGCCGCTGGAACACGCCCCTGTGCGGCGACCGGCACGACGCCGTCACGTGGACCTTCGCCCCCCGCGCCCACTCCGTGTCGGCCGCACGGGAGATTTCCGAAGCCCTGCTCAGGGAATGGGCGATGGACCACTTGTCCCCCGATGTCGCCGTCGTCGTTTCGGAATTGGTCACCAATGCCGTCCGCCACGGCGGGCCGCTGGTGTCGGCGGGGCCGGGCGGTGGGAGTATTCAACTCTCCCTCATGAGAAGCGGGGGCGAATTCATCTGCGCGGTTCGTGACGGAGGAGATCGCCTGCCGCGCAGAAGGAGGTCCGACCCGACCATGGAGGGCGGCCGGGGACTTGCCTTGGTGAGCGCCTTCGCGCGAGAGTGGGGTGTGATTCCCACTCCTCCCGGAGGAAAGTTCGTTTGGGCGCAATTCGTGTGAACCGGCGGAGCCGGGACGGCGTCCTCCGCACCGCCCCCTGCGGACACGGATCCGCGGAGTGGAGGGGACCGGAGGCGACCGGCCCCGGTACCGCGATCACATCGGCTATATCGTGTACTCGGGTGTCCCGCGCGTGCGGACGCCCGGTGCGGGAATGACAGGGAGGCGGCGAACGTGGATATCGCTCGATTGCGCAAGGGGAGTGGCCCCACCGTGCGTCGCATGCTGCTCGGCCACGAACTGCGCAGCCGACGCGAACAGCGTGGTATCAGCCGGGAGGACGCGGGTGCGCGGATTCGCGCTTCGGCATCCAAGATCAGCCGTATGGAACTCGGCAGGGTCGGTTTCAAGCTGCGCGATATCGAGGACCTCCTGAAGTTGTACGGCACCGACCGCCGCACGATCAAGGAAATGCTCGAAGTCGCGAAGGAATCCAACAAGCCCGGTTGGTGGAAGGAGTTCGGCGAGTCCCTCCACAAGTGGCTGACCCATTACATCGGGTTCGAGGAGGCCGCCGACCAGATCCGCATCTACGAGTCGCAGTTCATCCCGGGTCTGCTCCAGACGGAGGAGTACGCCCGCGAGATCATCTTCAGCGGCGTCGACGCCGCCGACACGGTCGCCGAGCAGCGGCTCGCGGCGCGGCTGAAGAGACAGAAGCGCGTCGAGACCGACGCCAAGATGCGCATGTGGGTCATCCTCGACGAGGCCGCGGTCCGCCGCCCCATCGGCGTGACCACCAAGGGCCTGGGCGTGATGCGCCGCCAGATCGAGCACCTGGTCCGGCTCAGCACGGAGAAGGACAACATCACCATCCAGATCATCCCCTTCTCGGTCGGCGCGCACGCCGCCGAGGCGGGCTCGTTCACCCTGCTGCGCTACTCCGACTACGAGCTCGCCGACATGGTGTACCTGGAGCAGCTCCACGACGGGGAGCTGAACGACCGCCCGGGCGTGGTCGAGGCCTACACCAAGGCGATGACCCGGCTGAGCGTCTCCGCCGCGACCCCCGACGAGAGCCTGGAGATGCTGCGGTCCATCCTCAAGGACTTCTCCGGCGGCCCGGACGGGGAACCCGACGAGGACGCGGCGGACCGGGACTGAGCCGGTCGGCCGACGACGACAGAAGGACCCCGTCCCCCGACGGGGTCCTTCGTCGTTCTCCGCGGTGCCGCCGGTGTCCGGGGCGTCCGTGCCGCCGGAGTCCCCGCCGGCCCGCGCCCGGTTCCGGGGGAGTGCGCCCCCGCCCCCTCCCCCGGAGGGCGTGCGCGGGACCCGCCGCGGGGGCGGCCGTCCCGCTGCCCGCGGTGCCCCGCCGGGCCGACGCGTGCGGGGGGTCCCACCCCTCGGGTGCGACCCCCCGACCGGGTTCCGCGGGGAAGCCGGCGCGATGGCCCGCTCAGCCCAGCAGGTTGTCGAAGTCCCCGTCCTTGGCGCCCAGGATGAGGCAGTCGATCTCCTCCTGGGTGTAGACCAGGGCGGGTCCGGACGGGAACCGGGAGTTGCGGACGGCGATGGAGCCGTCGGTCAGGCGCGCCATCTCGACGCAGGCGCCCTGGGAGTTGCTGCGCTGGGACTTCTGCCAGGCGGCCTCGGTCAGGTCGGTCGCGTTGATGCCGTTGTACGGGGTCATGCCGAAGTTCTCCTTTGGAGTCAAACGAGGGGAAGTGCCGTGCGTCTGCACTGCCAAATGCACGTGCAGTCGCATTGGCACGTTCCCCAGGATAGCGTGACGCTCGCCACTTGTCCGGGATTCGCGCCCATCAGTCGCACGTGCTAGGACGGGGTGCTTCCGCAGGAAGGGCATCTCGGGGCGAAACGCGCACCCGAAGCCGCGGCTCCGGCCCCCGCGCACGACGGAGCCCCGCCGGTCGCCTCTCGCGGCGTCCGGCGGGGCCCGGGGGGAGTCAGGAGCAGGACAGCGCGGTCCGCAGCGCCTCCAGGTTCCCGCGCATGATCGACGGGTAGTCGTCGCCCGGGGAGTCGTCGGTGACGCCCTCCAGCGGGTCGAGGACCTCCACCGAGGCGCCGGTCTCCGCGGCGATGGTCTGCGCGGTCGCCTCGGGCATGAGCGGCTCGGTGAAGATCGTGGTGACGCCGTGCTCGCGGACGAAGTCGGCGATGTCCGCGATCTGGGTGGGGGAGGGCTCGCTGTCGGGGTCCACGCCCGAGACGCCCACCTGCTCCAGGCCGTAGTGCTCGGTCAGGTAGGAGAAGGCGGTGTGGCCCACCACGACCTCGTTGCGCTCGCAGGAGGCCAGGCCCTCCTCGTACTCCCGGCCGATCGCCTCCAGGTCGGCGGAGACCGCCTCGGCGTTGGCGGTGTACTCGTCGGCGGCGTCCGGGTTCAGCTCGCCCAGCCGCTCGCCCAGGGCCTGGGCGGTCGTGGCCATGAGGTCGACGTCGAGCCAGAAGTGGGGGTCGAAGTCGCCGTGGTCGTGGCCGTCGCCCTGCGCCTCCTCCTCGGCGTGCCCGTCCTCGTCCTCGTGGCCGTGCCCGTCCTCGTCGTGCCCGTGCTCGTCCTCGTGTCCGTGGCCGTCGTCGTCCCCGTGGTCGTGGCCGCCCTCCCCGACGGGGTGCAGCTCCACGACGTCGGCCACGTCCAGCGCCCGGTCGGAGGCCTCCTGCTCGACGGCCTCGTCCACGGCGGGCTGGAGGCCGGACACGTAGAACGCGAGGTCGGCCTCGGTGAGCTCGCCGATCTGGCGGCCCGTCAGCTCCAGGTCGTGGGGCTCCATGCCCGGCTCGGTCAGCTGGAGCACGGCCACTCCCTCGCCGCCGACCTCCTGGGCCAGCCACTCCAGGGGGTAGACGCCGGTGACCACGGTGAGGTCGGCGTCGGCGGGGGCGGGACCCTCCCCGCCGGCCGTGGAACCCTCGCCGCCGCCGCAGGCGGTGGCCGTCATCAGTGCCACCGCGGTCAGCGCGGCGGTTCGCAGGATCGTACGCATGGGGACCATGATCGGGAAAATGAAAACGGTTGTCAATTTGACCGCTGATCTCCCCGAATGCGGTGATCCGCGCTCCGCGGTCCTCAGATGACCTCGGAGAACCGCTCCACGTCGTCCGTCCGGCCCGCCACCACGATCACGTCGCCCTTCTGCAGCACGGTCTCCTCGGTGGCGTAGGTGAAGGGCGAGTTGATCCGCTTCACCGACACCACCGTGATCCCGTACTTCTGGCGGACCTTCGTCTCGCGCAGGGGCTTGCCGATCAGCTCCTTGGGCGCCTTGGTCTTGCCCAGGGAGAAGCCCTCCTCCAGCTCCACGTAGTCGAGCATCCGGCCGGACAGCAGGTGGGCCACCCGCTCGCCCATGTCGTGCTCGGGCTGGACCACGTGGTGGGCCCCGACCTGCTCCAGGATCCTCCCGTGCCGGCGGCTGGTCGCCTTCGCCCAGATCGTCGACACCCCCATGTCGACCAGGAGGGACGTGGTGAGGATGCTCTCCTCCAGGTGCGTGCCGATCGCCACCACCGCCCGGGTGAACTCGGGGGCGCCGATCTGGCGCAGCGCCTCCTCGTCGGTGCTGTCCGCGATCACCGTGTGGGTCAGGGCGTCGGCGAAGGTCTGCACCAGGCGCGCGTTGGAGTCCACTCCCAGCACCTCCCACCCCCGGTCCACCAGCTCCAGCGCCAGCGAGCTGCCGAACCTTCCCAGCCCGATGACCAGGACGCGCTTGTCGTCGGGACGCCTGTGCTGCGGCACGGGGAGACCTCTTTTCGTTGCTGCGGCGGTCAGCCGATGATCGGCCGGGACTCGGCCAGGGAGTAGCGGCGGCGGCGGTCCCGGAAGGCCAGCGCGGTCACGAAGGTGATGGGCCCGATCCGCCCGGCCACCATGAGGAGGGTGAGCATGCACTGGCCCCAGCCGGGCAGGTCCGCGGTGATACCCGTCGACATGCCCACCACGCCGAAGGCCGACACCACCTCGAACAGCACCGGGAGCAGGTGGAACCGCGTGCCCTCCAACAGGATGATCGTGCACACGGCGATCACCGTCGCGGACAGGAAGATGAGGCTCAGCGCCTGCCTGATCACCTCGTTGGGCAGCTGGCGGTCGAACACGTGGACCGTGCTGTGGCCGCGCACCTCGGCGAGGATCACCAGGACGATCACCGCCAGGGTGGCGACCTTGATGCCCCCCGCGGTGCCGCCGCTCCCCCCGCCCACGAACATCAGCATGATCGTCAGCAGCAGGGTCGAGTCCCGCATCTCCCCGGTCGCCAGGGAGTTGAAGCCGCCGCTGCGGGGGACCACCCCGTGGAAGAAGCCGTCGGTGAACCGCGCGTACCACGGCATCGCGCCCAGGGTGGCCGGGTTGCTCCACTCCATGGCCGTGACCAGCACGATGCCCGCCGCGTACAGCACCACGGTGGTCGTCAGGGTGAGCTTGGTGTGCAGCGACCACCGCCGGGGCGTGCGCAGGCGCCGGCGGATCTCGACCAGCACGGGGAACCCGAACGCCCCCAGGATGATCGCGACGGCGCAGGGGACCAGGATGAACGGGTCCCCCGAGAAGCGCATGAAGCTGTCGGAGTACAGGGCCAGGCCCGCGTTGGTGAACGCCGACACCGAGTGGAACAGGCCCGAGTAGGCGGCCTCGCCCAGCGACATGTCGTAGCCGAGCCACAGGCGCGGGGTGATGCACAGGAACACCAGCCCCTCGACGATCAGGCAGATCTTCGCGACCCGGCTGACCACGCCGCTCACGTCCCCGGCCGCGACGGTGGGCAGCTCGGCGCGCACCGCCAGCTGCATCCGCAGGCCGAACTTGTGGATGACCGCGACGCCGAGCAGGGACGCCAGGGTCATGATGCCGATGCCCCCGACCTGCATGAGGAACAGGACGATCAGCTGCCCGACGATGTTCAGCTCCTCGCCCAGGGTGAGGACCGTCAGGCCACAGACCGAGAGGGCCGAGGTGGCGGTGAACAGGGCGTCGACGAAGCCCAGGCCGTGCAGGTCGTTGGTGGTCACCGGGGTCATGAGCAGGCCGGTGCCGATCAGGTCCACCGTGACGAACACCAGAAGGAACAGCTGGGCGGGTTTTCCCCACGGGTGCGGGTTGGGCTCCTGCCGGGCCTTGGCCCGCATCGTCCGCACCGCCCCGGACAGGGCCGCGAAGGGGCCCCGGCGCCGCTCCGGCGGGCGGTCCCGCGGCCCCCGGCCGTCCGGTCGGGTCACCGGACCGCCGCCCGTGCGGTGAAGGCGGACGACCCTGCGGCGGGTTCACTCGACACGGCTGCGGCTCCTCGTTCTTCCGATCGCGAACGATTCTGCCAAACCTCTGCGCAACGGGCACGGCGACCGTCCGATACCGGCCGGGGCGCGCCCTGCTCAGACGTGCCGCGCGCCCTCGTGGTCGGTGTGCCCGGGGGGCTCCAGCTGGAGGGTGGAGTGCTCGACGTCGAAGTGCCCGGCCAGGCAGGCGTGCAACTCGTCCAGGGTGCGCCCGGAGTCGAGCAGCCGCTCCGGCGGGACGACCACGTGCGCCGACATCACCGGCACCCCCGAGGTGATGGTCCAGATGTGCAGGTCGTGGACGTCCACCACGGCCGGGTGGTCGAGCAGGTGGCGGCGCACCTCGTCCAGGTCCATGCCGCGGGGCGCGGACTCCAGCAGGATGTGCACGGCCTCCCGCAGCAGGGACCAGGCGCGGGGCACGATGATCGCGGCGATGACGAGGGAGACGACGGTGTCGGCCTGGGTCCAGCCGGTGAGCCAGACGACGAGGCCTCCGATGATGACGCCCACCGAGGCCAGGGCGTCGCTGACGACCTCCAGGTAGGCGCCCTTGACGTTGAGGCTCTCCCGGGCGCCCGAGCGCAGGACCAGGGCTCCCACGATGTTGGCGACCAGGCCCACGGCGGCGACGGCGACCATGCCCGGACCGGACACCTCGGCGGGGGAGCGGAGCCGGTCCACGGCCTCCACCACGATGAACCCGCACAGGGCGAACAGCACCAGGGCGTTGGCGGCGGCGGCCAGGATCTCGGCCCGCTGGTGCCCGAAGGTGCTGCGGCCCCGGGCCGGGCGGGCGGCGATCCACACGGCGACCAGGGCCAGGGCCACCCCGAAGGAGTCCGTGACGGTGTGCCCCGCGTCGGCGAGCAGGGCGAGGCTGCCGCTGAACGCCGCGCCCGCGACCTGGACCACCGCAACGCAGAGCATGAGCGCGAGCACGAGTGCGAGCCGGCCCCGGTGGGCGGCCCCCGCCGTGTGCCCGTGTCCGTGCCCGTGCCCGTGTCCGGCGCCCATGGGTCCCCTCCTCCTGTGCGTGCGCACGTCTGTCCGGTCACCACCGTTTATACAGCCTGGGCTGTCTATACAGCAAACCATGTATAATGATTTTCATGTTGACCTCCGAGCAGCGCCTCTCCGCCGTCCAGCGGCTCGGCCGCGCCCTGTCCGACCCGACCCGCTGCCGGCTCCTGCTGGCGCTCCTCGAAGGCCCCGGCTACCCCGCCGAACTGGCCGAACGCCTCGGCCTGACCCGGCAGAACGTCTCGAACCACCTGTCCTGCCTGCGGGACTGCGGACTGGTGCGCACCCACGCCCACGGGCGCCGGGTCGCCTACGAACTCGTCGACGCCTCGCTCGCCCACGCCCTGGAGGACCTGCTCCGCGTCGTCTGGGGCACCGGGCGCCCGCACGAGGCCCCCGCCGGAGGATCCGGGGAGGCCGACGGGCCCGGGCTCCGGGCCGGCTGATCCCCTCCCTGCCCCCCGGCCCCACCCCGCACTCCTCTTTCCCTTCCCGTGCTCCTGTGGCCGCCGTTGCGGATGTCCGGAACCTGGCACTGTGATGCCCGTTACAGGCGCGAAGGGGTCGCTGAACGTAGCGAACACCCATGTCCGGGCGGTGGATCTCCGACTTCTGTCGCGTGTCCCTAACTTTGGTCAGGGCCGGACCCTGACAGAAGACTGACGCGCCCCTGAAAGGCCCCCGAACAAGGTCCGAGGACGAGAAGTCCAGATATAACGCGACGTATTGTGGGGATGCGCCCGGCGGATGCGGTGCCCGGCGGAACACCCCGCGGGACGGGACGGTCCCGCGACCGGATTCCGTCCGGACGGGCACGGCATCCCCACCCCACGTCTTGAGGACCGGACCGCCGCCCCGCGGCGACGACCGGTGCGCACGGCACCGACCGGTCCGACGTCCGCAGCGAGTAGGAGCGAGAACCTCTCATGTCCAGATCGGCTTTCAGGACCCCGCCCGCGGGCTCCGCCCGCCCGGAAGGGGTGACCGGATGAACCGTCTAGCGGTCATGTCCCTCAAGAACCGGGCGCTGGTACTGCTCATCACCCTGGCCGTGCTCTTCTTCGGGGTGCTCGCCGCGGGGGCCGCCAAGCGGGAGCTCTTCCCGCAGATGTCCCTGCCGATGGTGATGGTCTCCGGCACCTACCAGGGAGCCTCCCCGCAGGTCGTGGAGAACCAGGTCACCGTGCCGCTGGAGCAGGCCGTGCAGGGCGTCGCGGGGGCCACCTCGGTCACCTCGACCTCCAGCGGCGGGTCGGCCCAGGTCACGGTCGAGTTCGACTACGGCTCCGACCAGGACGACCTGGTCCGCCAGACCCAGATCGCGGTCGACCAGGTCGCGGGCATGCTGCCCGACGGCGTGGAGACCAGTGTCACCTCCTTCAGCCTCGACATGATGCCCGTCGTCATGCTCGCCGCGGGCGCCGGGGACGGCGACGACCAGGCCATGATCGAGCCGCTGGAGACCCACCTCATCCCCGAGCTGGAGTCCGTCGAGGGCGTCCGGTCGGCGATGGTCACCGGCGCGATCTCCTCCGACCTGGTCATCACCCCGGACGAGGACGAGCTGGCCGACGCGGGCGTCACCGCCCAGGACATCACCGAGGCCCTCCAGGGCAGCGGGCAGCTCATGCCCGGCGGGGACATCGACTCCGACGGCCGCACCCTCAACGTCACCACCGGCTCCCAGTTCACCTCGGTCGAGCAGGTCGAGGACATCTGGATCCGACCGGCCGCCCCGGAGGCCGGCGCCACCTCGGCGATGCCCGGCGCGCCCCCGGCCGCCCAGCCCGAGCCGGTCCGCCTCTCCGAGGTCGCCGACGTCGAGCTGGTCCGCGACGACGCCACCACCCTGGCCCGCGTCAACGGCGACCCGAGCGTCGGCGTCATGATCATGAAGACCCCCGACGGCAACACCGTCGAGGTCTCCGAGGGCGTCGAGCGCGTCCTCGACGAGCAGGCCGACGTCCTCGGCGACGACATCGACATCACCGTGGTCTTCGACCAGGCGCCCTACATCAACGAGTCCATCCTCGCGATGCTCGAAGAGGGCGGCATGGGCCTGATCGCCGCTGTGGTGGTCATCCTGGTCTTCCTGCTGTCGATCCGCTCCACCCTGGTCACCGCGGTGTCCATCCCGGTGTCGGTGCTGATCGCCTTCCTGGGCATGCAGGTGTTCGGGTTCTCCCTGAACATGCTCACCCTCGCGGCCATCACGATCTCCATCGGCCGCGTCGTCGACGACTCCATCGTGGTCCTGGAGAACATCCGCAGGCACCTGGACTACGGCAAGGAGAAGCTGGAGGCGGTCAAGACCGGTGTCCGCGAGGTCGCGGGCGCGGTGGTCTCCTCCACCCTCGCCACCGTGGCGGTCTTCCTGCCGCTGGCCTTCGTCGGCGGCATGGTCGGCGAGCTGTTCATGCCGTTCGCGGTCACCGCCAGCCTGGCGCTGCTGGCCTCGCTGATCGTGTCGATCACGATCATCCCGGTGCTCTGCTACTGGTTCCTCAAGCCGCGCGACATCGGTGACGCCACCCAGGAGGAGGTCGAGCGCGAGGAGACCGAGCGCGAGCTCCGCAGCCCCCTGCAGCGCGCCTACCTGCCGGTCATCCGCTGGATCACCACCAAGCGCAGGCAGGCCACGATCGTCACCCTGGCCGCCTCCGCGGTCATCTTCGGCGGCACGGTCTACATGGCCGGGCAGCTGGAGACCGACTGGATGGGCCAGTCGGAGGAGAACACCTACGCCCTCGTCCAGGAGCTGCCCCCGGGCACCTCGCTGGAGGAGGCCGACGCCGAGGCCGTCAAGGTCGAGGAGATGCTCGCCGGGTTCGCGTGGGTGGAGTCCTACCAGACCAACGTCGGCGGCAGCGCCATGGCCGGCCCGTTCGGCGGCGGCGGCGCCTCCCAGATCGACTACACGATCACCGCGGACGCCGACACCGACCAGGAGCGCAACCGCGGCGTGCTGCGCGACTCCCTGGCCGACCTGGAGACCGAGTACGAGCCGACCATGAGCGCCATGGGCGCGATGGGCGCGGGCTCGGGCATCGAGGTCCGGGTCACCGCCGACGACCAGGAGGTCCTGGCCGAGGCCGCCGGCCTGGTGGAGGAGGAGCTGAAGGGGATCGACGGCGCCGCCGACGTCACCAACGGCATCTCCGCCTCCCAGCCCGCGATGGAGGTCCGCGTCGACGCGGAGAAGGCCGCCGAGCTGGGCCTGACCGAGGCCGCCGTCGGCGGCCAGGTGAGCGCCGCCTTCAACGGGCAGACCGCCGGGACCGTCACCGTCGACGACAGCCGCCGCGACATCGTGGTCCGCGCCGTCGAGGCGCCCACCGGGGTCGGGGACCTGGAGGAACTGGTCGTCATGTCGCCGGTCTCCGGACCGGTGGAGCTGTCCGAGGTCGCCGACGTGGTGGAGGTGGAACAGCCGCCGCAGCTCACCCGCATCGACGGCATCACCAGTACCACCGTCGAGGCCAGTGTCACCGCCTCCGACCTCGGCGCCGTCAGCACCGAGATCACCGCGGCGCTCGACACGCTGGACCTGCCCCAGGGCGCCACCGCCACGCTGGGCGGCGTCAGCCAGGAGCAGAGCGAGGGCTTCATGCAGATGGCGCTGGCCATGCTGGCCGCCGTGGTCATCTGCTACCTCATCATGGTGGCGACCTTCAAGAGCCTGCTCCAGCCGTTCATGCTGCTGATCTCGATCCCGTTCGCGATCACCGGCTCGCTGGCGCTGCTGCTGATCACCGGCACGGCGCTGGGCATCGCGGGCCTGGTCGGCATGCTGATGCTCATCGGCGTGGTCATCACCAACGCCATCGTCCTGATGGACCTGATCAACCAGAACCAGAACCGGGGGATGCCGCTCACGGAGGCGATCGTGGAGGGTGCCCGGCACCGTCTGCGCCCGATCCTCATGACGGCCCTGGCCACCATCGCGGCGCTGACCCCGATGGCCCTGGGGATCACCGGCGGCGGCGCGTTCATCTCCGCTCCGCTGGCGATGGTGGTGATCGGCGGCCTGGTGACCTCCACCCTGCTGACGCTGGTCCTGGTCCCGGTCCTCTACCAGCTGGTGGAGTGGGGCAAGCAGCGCCGGGCGGCCCGCCGGGCCTCCCGCGAGGAGCTGCGCCGGTCCAAGCGCGCCGCGGTCGACGCGGAGCGCGCCAAGGAGACCGTCGGCTAGCGCCGAACCTTCCGAGGCAGAGGGCGTCCCGTGCTGCGGCACGGGGCGCCCCGCGCCTTTCCCGGGGCGCAAGTGGCATCCTGTGACCGGAGCGTTGATTTGTGTCATCGCCGCAGAAACGGCAGGCTGCGACACATGACGGAAACGCAGAAGAAGTCACTCGACGATCTCGTTCGCGAGGAACTGGGCGCCGAACCCTCCCAGGAGGCGAAGGACTACGCGCGCCTGCTGTACGAGCGCTACCGGCTGCCGGAGGCGCCCGGGACCGCGGGGGAGGACGCCGCGGCGGGGGAGTGACCCGGGGTCACGCCTCCTCTTCGGCCTCGTCCCACACCAGCTCGAACCACACCTGGCGGCCCATACCGTCGCCGCGGGGCTCGCTGCCCCACTTGCTGGAGAGCGCCTCGACCAGGTCCAGGCCACGGCCGTGCTCGGCCGTGTCGTAGGGGTCCCGGTGCTGGGGCCGGGGCGTCTCGTTCATGTTGCCCAGGTCGCGGACCTCCACCCGGGCCCAGCCCGGAGCGCGGTGGACGCACACCTCGAACTTGCCGGTGGAGTCCCCCGAGCCGCTGTGCGTGATGGCGTTGGTCGCCAGCTCGCTGGTCAGCAGCGTGGCGGTGGTGGGGTCGGGGCAGTCGGCCAGCTGCCTGGCGACGAACCTGCGCGCGTAGGCGATCTGGCTCGGCATGCCGGGAAAGCGGCGACGGGTGGATCTGCGCTGTTCTTCCATGGTGGGCCGGTGCGCGGAGGAAGGGTCGGGTGCCCCGGGCCGCCCCGGCGGGCGCGCACCGCTCGCACCGGGGTGGACGAGGGGGTCATGGGGTGCTGCTGCGGTCACGGGCGGTTCACTCCCCGGTGTGTTCTCGGCGGACAGGGCGCGGTGGCGCCTGTCCCTCGGTGTCGCGTCCATGCCCCGAGGGGTCACGGCGCTGGGTGGACACACTGGTCGAGGCCCCCGGGTGCAGGGAGGGGCGCGGCGCCGCGCGGCGGGGCGCACGGCCGGAGGGCGGCGACGGTCGGAATACGGGGGCCGGGCCGGGGCGGTCGGCCCCGTCCGGTAGCGGATGTGCCCCACGACACTGAAGGGCGTATTCGCGCATAGCATACGCTCCGTGCTCTCCCGGGGACCCGGCCGACCTGGCCGGGTCAGAACAACCCCTCTTGACCTGGATAAAGAGGGTGTTCGGCCAGGGTATGCCACCGGTCAAGGGCGGGAATCCGTGACTGGTGGGACGCAGGGGAATGAGTAACGATGCGATAACGCCCTGGGGTTCTTCGTCCTCCGCGGGGTCTTGCGCACCCCGTCGGCGACCCGTCAAGGTAAGGGGCATGGCCTCCCGCTCCCCGCTGCCGCCCGGCCTCGGCTTCCGACCCGACCCCGCCGTCCGTATCGCCGACGAAGGGCACGTTCTCGTCGGCGGCGACCTCTCCCCGGCCGGTGCGGCGGCCCCGACCGCGCTGTCGGTCGGCCGCCCGGGGTCGGCCCTGGCCGGCGGCGGTGCTGATCGCCGCGGGCGCGCCCCCGGGCCGTGCGATCCCGGCGGTCGCGGCCGGATCCGCGCGCCGGGCCCCGGCCGTGTCGCGGGCGGCGCGGGGAGCCCGGTGGCCCCCGGCCGCGCTGGTGGCGCCGCACCCGGCGGCCCGGCCCACCTCACGTGGAACGGCCCCCGTCGACCCGCCGGCCCGGACCGTGCCGGGCATCGCGGGCGACGCCTCCCGCGGCCCGGGCGCCTGGCGGGGGATGGCACGGTGGCGCAGCACGGTCCCGCTGCTCCCCCGGCCGGCCCTCTCCGGTCGTGTCGCCGCGGTGATCGGCGGCGCCGAGGGGGCCTCACGCGTCCTCGTGAGGCCGGGTTGAGCGGACTCACGCTGGGTGATATCCACTCCGGAGGCCTTCGGGGCTTTCCGCGGGCGGGCGTTCGCCGGACACGCTGTCGCGGACCCGGCGGACTTCGGAGGACGGTTTCCGGCGGACGAAGGCTTGTCGTCTCTTGGTGGGAGGGTTGCCGGTTTTGTCGGGTTTGGTGTAAACACTGATGACGTAGTGTGTGGGGCGGTACGGGCATCCGTGCAGCTCAACGGGCTTTTATTGCTATATGTGATGCACTCGTTGCTTTATGTGTAAAGCTTGACAAATCGCCATCTGTTGGTAGGGAAAAGCGGCTCCGTTGTCTTTTCTTGATGCACTGGTTACCGTCGAGTGTCCAGCGATGCCCCAGACTCTTGACATTCCGGTCACGGATCGTGAATCGGACGCAATAGTGTTTCGGCAGTCACCGGGAGTGACCCCCACCGGTGGTAGCGGGACCACGGACGCTCGACCGGCCGCCCGCCGCACCGGCTCCGAACCGCTCACCACCAGTGCCCTCGGCGAAAGACCGCCCCTGTCAGCAGACCACCGCGCCGGGCTCGGCAGTGAGGTTCGGAGAGAGTTTTGGGTAAGTTCCTGGTCAGGCGACTGTTGAACTACGTCGTCCTGATCTTCCTCGCGACGAGTTTCGCGTACCTGCTCGCCGCCACCAACCTGTACCCGCGCGGCTACTTCGAGCAGATGCAGCCCCCGCCGACCCCCGAGGCGATCAACACACAGCTCGACACCCTGAACCTGAACGACCAGACGCCGCTGGCGCAGCGGTACGTCACCTGGCTCGGCGGCGTGGTCCAGGGCGACTTCGGACAGACCATCCAGGGACGCGAGGTCACCCCGCAGATCTGGCTCAAGGCCGGGGTCACCCTGCGGCTCATCACCGTCGCCACCATCCTGGGCAGCGCCCTGGGCATCGCCATCGGCGCCTACGCGGCGGTGCGCCAGTACCGGATGTTCGACAAGGCCGCCACCGTGGCCTCGTTCGTCGTGCTCGCCATCCCCACCGTGGTCATCGCGCTCAGCGTCCAGGTGGGCGCCACCGCGATCAACGGGGTGGCCGGCTTCCAGCTCTTCCTGTTCTCCGGGGAGTATTCGGCGGGTTTCCGGGGGGAGTGGTGGGAGCTCCTGCTCAACCGGGTCC
The DNA here is from genome assembly GCF_900141985.1 of Nocardiopsis flavescens. GTDB lineage: Bacteria > Actinomycetota > Actinomycetes > Streptosporangiales > Streptosporangiaceae > Nocardiopsis > Nocardiopsis flavescens. Next base: position 91,600 of record NZ_FQZK01000002.1, read on the forward strand.
ACCATGCCATCCTGCCGACGTTCGTGCTCGCCGTCGCGCTCTTCGCGGCCTTCGCCCGCTACCAGCGCAACATGATGCTGGACGTGCTCGGGTCCGACTTCGTGCGCACGGCCATGGCCAAGGGCCTCACCCGCCGCAAGGCGCTGTTCAAGCACGCCCTGCGCACCGCCCTGATCCCCACGATCACGTACTTCACCTTCACCTTCGGAGTGATGGTCTCCGGCGCGACCTTCACCGAGAAGATCTACGGCTGGCACGGCATGGGCGCCTGGCTCATCGACGCGATCTTCCAGCAGGACGTCCACGTCGTGGCCGCTGCCTCCTGCTTCATGGCCGTGACCATCATGGTGGCGTCCTTCCTCTCGGACATCCTCTACGCCTGGCTCGACCCGAGGGTGCGGGTGTGACCGTGACACGGAACCGCGCGTCCGCGCACACCCCGCCCCGCCAGTACGTTCCCGCCGCAGTCGAGCTGGAGAGCCAGTCATGAGCACGACCGAAACGAGCACGGAGGCAGCCAAGGCACCCGCCGTGCCGCCGGCGCCCAACCGGGTCAAGACCATCGTCCGCCAGCTCCTGGGCACCCCCCGGGTGATCATCGGGCTGGCCCTGCTGGCCCTGCTCGCCGTCTTCGCCTTCACCGGCCCGCTCATGACCGGCTGGGAGGTCGGTGAGCGCGACTTCACCGCCCTCCTGGACGAGCCCTCGCCCGAGCACTGGATGGGCACCAACAAGACCGGCCAGGACGTCTTCACCCAGGCCACCGCCGGCCTGCAGAAGTCGCTGCTCATCGGACTGCTGGTGGCCCTGCTCTCCACCGGGATCGCGGCCCTGGTCGGCGCGTTCGCCGGCTACTTCGGCAGCATCACCGACCGGGCCCTGATGTGGATCGCCGACCTGGCCCTGGTCCTGCCCAGCTTCGTCATCCTGGCCATCCTGTCCAAGCACTTCGGCGACGGCGGCTGGTTCGTCCTGGTGATCCTCCTGGCGGCGTTCAGCTGGATGGTCACGTCCAAGATGATCCGCGGCATGACCATCTCGCTGCGCGAGCGCGAGTACATCCACGCCGCCCGGTTCATGGGCGTCCCCTCGCACAAGATCATCCTCCGGCACATCCTGCCCAACATGTCGTCCCTGCTCATCGCGGACGCCACCATCGCGGTGAGCACCGCGATCATCGGCGAGACCTCGCTGAGCTACTTCGGCTTCGGCGTCCAGCCGCCCGACATCAGCCTGGGCGTGGTGATCGCGGACGGGTCCAAGTTCGCCAACAGCAGCTGGTGGATCTTCGCGTTCCCCACGCTGCTCCTGGTGATCCTGGTGCTCGCGGTGAACATGATCGGGGACGGGCTGCGTGACGCCCTGGACCCGCAGTCCAAGTCGCGCCGGTCCTAGGGGGGAAGCACACATGAGCGCACAGACCATCGAGAACACCGAGGCCGCCTCGGGGCGATCCGGCGACGAGACCCCGGTGCTGGAGGTCAGGGACCTCCACGTCACCTTCCGCGGGCTCGGCGGCAACGCCGACGTGAACGCCGTGCGGGGCGTCAGCTACTCGGTCCACCGCGGCGAGGTGCTCGGCATCGTCGGCGAGTCCGGCTCGGGCAAGTCCGTCTCGTCCATGGCCGCCATGGGCCTGCTGCCCGACCACGCCGTCATCACCGGCTCGGTCAAACTGCACGGCGAGGAGCTGCTGGGCCTGGACGACCGCGAGATGGCCACCCGCCGCGGCAAGGTCATCTCCATGGTGTTCCAGGACCCGCTGTCGGGCCTGACCCCCGTGTACACCGTGGGGGACCAGCTGGCCGAGGCCGTCCTGGTGCACAACCCCGGGGCCGGCAAGGCGCAGGCGCGCGAGCGCGCCGTCCGCCTGCTCGACCTGGTGGGCATCCCCAACCCCGAGGGCCGCTACCGGTCGTTCCCGCACGAGTTCTCCGGCGGCATGCGCCAGCGCGTCATGATCGCCATGGCGATGGCCAACGACCCCGACGTCATCATCTGCGACGAGCCCACCACCGCGCTGGACGTCACCATCCAGGCGCAGATCCTGGACCTGCTGCGCACCGCCCGCGAGGAGACCGGCGCGGCGATCGTGATGATCACCCACGACCTCGGCGTCGTCGCCGGGTTCGTCGACCGGATGCTCGTCATGTACGCGGGCCGCCCCGTCGAGATGGGCACCGTCGACGAGATCTACTACGGCAGCCGCATGCCCTACACCATGGGCCTGCTCGGCGCCGTGCCCCGGATGGACCTGGAGCGCCAGGGCGCCCTCGTCCCCATCAAGGGCACCCCGCCCTCGCTGAGCGCTCTGCCGCCCGGCTGCCCCTTCGCGCCGCGCTGCCCCATCGTCCGGCCCGAGTGCTCGCTGGCCGAGCCCGACCTGCTCCCGGTGGGCGAGCAGCCCTCCGAGGCGCAGATCCGGGCCGCCCGGGAGGCGGGCGCCCCCGCCGAGGCCGCCGGCGTCAGCGACACCGGGGTCCAGCGGGTGGCGTGCATCCGCTCCGGGGAGATCGCCGACAACGCCTGGACCGCCCAGGACATCTACCCCATCCCGGAGATCCCCGAGGTCCCCGCCGCGAAGACGCGCCGCGAGGACCGCCCCGAGATGCTGCGGGTGGAGTCGCTGATCAAGCACCACGCGCTGACCAAGGGCGCGGTGTTCAAGCGCCGGGTCGGGACCGTCTACGCGGTCGACGGCATCGACTTCGACATCCGGGAGGGCGAGACCCTGGCGCTGGTCGGCGAGTCCGGCTGCGGCAAGTCCACCACCCTGATGGAGATCATGGGGCTGGAGAAGCCGCAGGGCGGCAGCGTCAGCGTCATGGGGCGCGACACCTCCGGCCTCGGCGGCGCGGACCGGTTCGCGCTCCGCCGCGACATGCAGATCGTCTTCCAGGACCCGATGAGCTCGCTGGACCCGCGCATGCCGGTCTTCGACATCATCGCGGAGCCGCTGCGCACCCACCGCCGCCCCGCGGCCGAGACCACCGCCCGCGTCTACGAGCTCCTGGACCTGGTCGGGCTCAACACCGAGCACGCCACCCGCTACCCGGCGGAGTTCTCCGGCGGACAGCGCCAGCGCATCGGCATCGCCCGCGCCCTGGCCCTGGAGCCCAGGCTCCTCGTGCTGGACGAGCCCGTGTCCGCCCTGGACGTGTCCATCCAGGCGGGCGTGGTCAACCTCCTGGAGGAACTCCAGGCCCGCCTGGGCCTGTCGTACCTCTTCGTCGCGCACGACCTGTCCGTGGTCCGGCACATCGCCGACCGCGTGGCCGTGATGTACCTGGGCAAGATCGTCGAGATCGGCGACACCGATGCGGTGTACACCCGCCCCGCCCACCCCTACACCCAGGCGCTGCTGTCCGCGATCCCCATCCCCGACCCGGAGAAGGAGCGCGCCCGCACGCACATCGTCTTGGACGGCGACCTGCCCAGCCCCGCCAACCCGCCGTCGGGTTGCAGGTTCCGCACCAGGTGCCAGAAGTTCATCACCCTCTCCGAACCCGAACAGGAGAGGTGCATGAGCATCGAACCGGCGCTCGAAGCCACCAACGGTGGCGACCAGGCGGCCGCCTGCCACTTCGCGGAGCGGCAGACGGTCCTCTGAACCCGGACGGTCCGGTACGGCACGGGCCGGCGCCGCCCCGCGCGTCGGCCTTCTCATCCCCATAGGAGGAATCCCCATGCGAATCGGGAAGGCGCGTTATCTCGCCCCCGTCGCCGCACTGGTCGTCGCGGCCAGCGCGTGCAGCAACGACGAGCAGTCGCCCGACGAGGCCTCGGAGGAGGTCGCGTCCCTGGAGGCGACCGACCTCAACCCGGCCGCGCGCGAGGACCTGCAGGAGGGCGGCCAGTTCATCTGGGCCCTCAGCGAGTACGAGGACCAGTACAACATGGTCCACATCCAGGGCAACAAGGGCGACGTCCGCCGCGTCATGGCCGCCCTGATGCCCTCCATCACGCGCTTCCAGCCCGACGGCACCTACGAGCCGCGCGAGGAGTTCGTGCTCGACTACGGGGTGAGCGATGACGGCCTCACGGTCGACTTCACCCTCAACCCCGAGGCCACCTGGTCCACCGGCGAGCCGGTGACCTGGGAGGACTACGCCGCCATGGTCGACGTCATCAAGGGCGAGACCGACGGCGAGTTCGAGATCCGGGGCGACGACGGCTACAAGTACATCGAGGAGGTCGTCGAGGGCGAGGACGAGTTCTCCTTCAGCCTGGAGTTCTCCCAGCCCTACGCCGACTGGCCCGCGCTCTTCGACATCGTGTACCCCAAGGAGTACATGGAGGACGAGGAGCTGTTCGCCGACGGCTACACCGAGGGCGAGGAGTTCGTCACCGCCGGCCCGTTCGCGGACCCGCAGTTCGACGAGGTCACCCAGCGCATCACCGTCACCCGCAACGAGGACTGGTGGGGCGACCTCGCCCTGCTCGACGAGATCATCTTCGTGAACGTGGCGATCGACGGCCAGGCCACCGCGTTCAACAACGGTGAGATCGACGGCTTCTACCTCGGCTACGACGCCGCCGGGTACCAGCTCCTCGAGGGCAAGGAGGGCTCCTACTTCACCCGCGCCGTCAACAACGGCCACCGCTTCGTCTCGGTGAACGCCGGCAGCGAGATCCTCCAGGACAAGAACGTCCGCCACGCGCTCTCCATGGGCATCAACCGCGACACCCTGGCCGAGGTCGCCCTTAGCCCCGTCGACTGGCCCATCACCGGCGATGTCAACCGCCTCCTGCGCTCCAGCCAGCACGGCTACCAGGACAACAGCGGCGACATCGGCGACTACAACCCGGAGCGGGCCGGCGAGCTCCTCGACGAGGCCGGCTGGACCCTCGAAGAGGGCGCCGACTTCCGCACCAACGCCGACGGCGACACCCTGACCCTCAGCTACGTCGCCTCCGACGACATGCAGCTGGCCAAGGACGAGGCCGACATCACCCGCGAGATGCTCGCGGAGATCGGCATCGAGGTCGACGTCCAGCACGTGCCGGGCAACGCCCTGTTCTCGGACTACATCGTCCCGGGCAACTACGAGCTGGCCGCGTTCGTGCTGACCGGCAGCAACCCGTACCCGACCGACAGCGCCGGCAACTACGGCGGCCCGTACAACGACGAGGGCACCGACTGGGGCAACAACACCAGCTTCCACTCCACCGAGGAGATCAACGACCTCTTCGAGGAGCTGTCCCAGGAGACCGACCCCGACCGGTACGCCGAGATCGCCAACCAGATCGACGCCGCCCTGTGGGAAGAGGTCCTGACCATCCCCATGTTCGAGCGCCCCGGCCAGTACGTCCTCAAGGACAACCTGCACAACTGGGGTGAGTACGGCCTCACCGGCGACTACGTCTACGAGAACATCGGCTGGGCCGCGGAGTAGCCTCCCGGTCGCGCCACGCGCCCGCCGGCGGCTCCGCGCCGCAGGCGGACGTCCTTTCGGGCGCCGCCCCTCACCGGGGCGGCGCCCTCCCGTCGTCTCAGGGCCGGGTTGGGACCGCGGCCCGGGCTGTGGCAAGGTGTGGCTCGACCCCCTCGGTACCCCCGGACCGCCCCGCTCGCTGGAAAGCTCCCCATGACCGCACGCTCGCTCCTCACCGTCGCGACGGCCCTGGCGCTCGGCGCCGCCCTGGCCGCCTGCTCCGGTGGGGAGGACCCCGCTCCCGCCCCCGCCTCCGAACCCGCCCAGGCCGGCGTCGAGACCCCCGCCCCCGACACCGGTGACGAGAGTGCGAGCCCCTCGGGCCCCGCTCCCGGCGACGGCGCCCCGGACACCGCCCTCGGCTGGGCGGCCCAGCCCCTGGACCTGGACGGCGAGGAGTACCCGGCGGTCACCGGCGGGTCCGCCGGCGAGACCGTGACCGCGGCCGACGCCGACGAGCTCGCCCGGCACCTGGCCGCCGAGGAGCCCCTCGTGGTCGAGGTGGCCGGGGAGATCGACCTGGACGGAGCCGTGGAGATCGGCTCCGACAAGACCCTGGTGGCCGCGCCCGAGGAGGCCGCCGAACTCACCGGCGGGCACCTGGTCGTGGACGGGGCGGCCAACGTCGTCGTCCGCGGCCTGGCGCTGGAGACCGACGGCACGGCGGTGGTCGTGCGCGGCGGCGCCCACCACGTGTGGATCGACGGCAACACCCTGCGCGACGGCGGCGGCGACCCGCTGGTCGGCGTCACCGACGGCGCCGACCACGTGACGGTCTCCCGCAACCACTTCCGCGACGCCGACGCGGCGCTGAGCATCGGCGGCGAGGAGGAGGCTCCGGGCGCGCTGCGCGTGAGCGTCCACCACAACCTCTTCGACGGGACCGACACCCGCAGCCCCCGGGTCCGCGGCGGAGAGGTGCACGTGTTCAACAACCTCTACCGGGGCGCGGCCGAGTACGGTGTGGAGTCCGGGCACGGGGCGGCGGTGCTCGTGGAGGGCAACTACTTCGACGGCTACGGCCTCTCCGTCCGCGTGGACGCCGAGGCCCCCGGGGCCACGGTCACCCGCGACAACCTCCTGGTGGACACCGCCCAGCCCGAGCTGTTCGGCACCGTCGACGACCCCCCCTACGCCTACGAGCTCGACGACACCGCCGACGTCCCCGACATCGTCTCCGCCACCGCCGGAGCCTCCTGACCCCGTTCCCGTACCTGCGCCAGCGGCCCCGCCCGGGCCCGCGGCCCCTCCCGCGTCACCCGGCCCGGTACCCCGGTAGCCTCCCGGCGGTCCGACCGGCGCCGTGCGCCCCGGCCGCCACTTCCGCGGGCGGCGCGTGTGCGCGCCGCCCGACAGGGGACGTCCGCTCTCCCCGGGGTCCCGCGTCATGGTCGACCGCGGACCGGGGCGTCCGCCTCTCCTGTGGGTTGCGCGCCGCCGTCGCCGCCGGACCGGGGGACGTCCGCCCTCCCCGGAAGGCCCCCGGCGCCCCGGCCGCTCCGCCCTCCGGCCGCGGCCGCGGGGACCGGGCGGGCGCGGGTCTCATGGGGCCGCGTACTCGTAGATCTCCTCCAGGCCGTCCGGGGTGCCGTAGGCGAGCCGCAGCGGGTGCCCGTCGGGGGACAGCCACAGGGTGAACGCCGCCCCGGCCACCGACTCCAGGGTGTTCGCCCCCTCCTCGGCGTCGTAGCCGCCGACCCGCGCGGTGAACGTCCCCTCGTAGCGCAGGGCGTTGCGCCCGCCCTCCTCCGTGTCCAGCTCCTCCCGGGCGGTCAGGCCCAGGTCGGTCGACGTACCGGCGATCTCGTGCAGCTTGGCGGAGCCGAACTCCGCCGAGCACAGGTACCGGTCCGCCTCGGACGGCTCCTCCGGGATCAGCAGCCCGTGTCCCGCCGTCGTGATGGGGACACCGTCCCCCAGGTCGTAGTGGTACACCTCCGGGCCGTCCGTGTAGGCGAACGACAGCTCGAACCGCGGGTTCCCGGACACCTCGTAGGCGGCGGCGCCCTCGCCCACGGCGGTCCCGTCCAGGAGCCGCGTGAAGGACAGCGCGTAGGAGTCGGCCAGGTCCATCCGGTCGGCGGCGTCCAGCACGAACGCCGCCGCGTCCTCGGGATCGGGCCGCGCGGTGGCGGGTTCCTTGAAGACCACCTGGGCCACCCACCAGCCGCTGGCCACCACGGCCAGGCACACGGCGAGGATGGCCAGGGTCATCGGCCACCCCGGGCGTCCGCCGGGGACCGGCGGTTCGTTCTCGGACGCGGTGTCGGGCAACGACGACATCGACGACACGGCCTCGACCTCGATTCTGCGGTGCGCGCGTGCGTGCGCGGACCGCGGGGGGTGGGGGTCGTCGCCCGGAGTACCCGGACGACATCGCGGTGTTGTGCGTGCGCCCGGTACGACGCGGCGGAGCGGTGTTCCGTTCGATGATCGCGTACAAGTGGTCACCACCCGTGCTCGCGAACCCCAGGACCCAGTCTCCCGCGGGGGAGTCCAGGGCCTGTTCCAGGAACCCGAACGTGGCGGTCCGGGACAGGCGGCGCAGCACCTCCTCCGAGGCGTGCTCCCACAGCCACCGGACGACGATCCGGGCGGCCGGGCCGTCGGAGAAGGAGCGGCTGGAGAAGAGCTCGTACAGCTCGTCCGCCTCCAGCCGCAGGACCGTCGCCTCCAGCACGTCCGAGTCCAGCAGGGCCAGCACGGCCAGCGCGCAGTCCACCCGGCCCACCGGGTCCGGTCCCGGCAGCCCGCGGCCGCACCGCAGCAGGGCCTCGGCGGCGGCGGCCGGGTCCGGTGTCCGGTCCGGGGACGGGCCGGGGCCCCGCGTCACCCGGTCCAGGGCGCGCTCCACGCCCTCCCATCCCGGCCGGGCGGGGAGCACCGCGGCGACCAGCACCGCCACCAGCGTCAGCACCGCCGCGTACTCGATCAGCGCGTGTCCGCGATCCATGTCCGCCCCCTCACCGCAGCCGGGGCGGCCTGCGCCGCAGGCTCCGGATGTCGCGGCGGATCCGCTCCCGCCGTTGCGGGGGGCAGCTCCAGCCCCGGGACTCCAGCACGTCGCGGATCCGCAGGAGGAGTTCCACCGGGTGGAGCCGCAGCGCGTAGACCGTCACCGGGACGACCTCCCACTCCGCCGCGCGCATCAGTGCGTACCGGGCCCGGTCGCGGTACTCCCGCCGGCGCCCGGAGTGGTGCAGCAGGCTGTCGTACTCCACCGCCACCCGGTACTCGGGCCACCCCAGGTCGGCGTGGAGCACCCGGCGGTGCACCGCCACGGGGCACTGCACCACCGGCGGGGGCAGCCCCGCCTGGAGGACGACGGCCCGCAGCCACGACTCGGCCGGGGACTGGCTCAGCGGCGACGCGTAGCCCGCCGCCGTGCACAACCGCGCGTACTGGGCCCGGGTGAACGGCGCGCGGTGCTCCGCCAGCCGCCGCGGATCGACCAGCCCGCGGGCGAGGAAGGCGTCCAGCCGCGCGGTGGCCACCGGGACCGACGGGGCCAGCGCCGCCACCTCCGCCGCGGTGCGCTCCGCGGAAGTGACGGGGATCCCCTCCACCGCCACCCGGTCGGCGGACGGCACGCACTCCCGGCGCACCGCGACCGGCATGCCCCGCAGCGCCCTGCCGGCCGGTAGCGCCACCCGTGGCGGCAGCCGGGTGATGCGCTCCCCGGGGGAGACCAGGTCCACCCCCCACAGGTAGGCGGCGGTCACGTCCCGCACCACGGCGTCCGGGGACAGGACGGGGACGATCGGCCGCAGGGTCCGCAGCAGCAGGTCCCGGTCGGGCAGGTGCGTGTGCGCGGGCGCGGTGCCACGCTCGGATTCCAGGGGGTTACCAGGGGTCATGGATCCAGGGTCGGCGGGCGCCGCGTCCGGGACAACCCCTTCTCCGGACCTGTGGAGAACCCGTCCGGTCAGCGCATGTCGCCCGGCCCGGCGGCCAGGTGGATGTGGTCCACGTGGTTCTGGGTGTTGCTGCCCCGATCGGACAGGCCCCGCTTGACCTCCGTCCAGGGTCCCACCCGGTCGAAGGCCGCGTTCCAGATGCTGTAGTCGTAGATGACCCCCTTGACGCCCAGCCGGTGGGCGTTCTGGATGGTCCAGTCGATCACGCCGATCGCCGTCTGGTGCATCTCCGGTGAGGGGACCCCGCCCAGCGGCGCCATCATGTAGTCCACGGCCATTCCGTAGCCGTGGTCGCTGGTGGGCTCGTAGCGGTAGCCGCCCGCGCTGATGTAGAACCCGGGGAACTCCGTCTGGAGCGTCTCGTGCACCTGGCACATGACCGGGTGCAGCTGGCCCAGCGAGGCGCAGTCCACGATCGCCCCGCCGCCGAACACCACCCGGCTCGGGTCGAACCTGTAGCGCCCCTCGGCGTCCACCAGGTGCACGTCCACCACCCGGCGCGCCTGGTCCAGGCTCGTGATGTCGGCGCCGGCGCAGTAGATGCCCCCGGCGTTGCGCCCGCACTCGGGGAACTCCGCGATCGCGATCGCCGCCGCCGTCCCCACCTGGGTGTTCCCGTCCTCCTCGCCGTCACAGGTGACGTCGCCCCAGTGCCGGGAGCCGTCCTCCTCCAGCTCCTTCTGGCAGATCGCCCCGCGCACCTCGACCCGCACGATGTTGCCGTTGCGCCCCATCACGTTGTCACTGGCACGGATGTCGGTCACCACGGCGTCGTTGGCCCGCGCGTACTCGTCGGCGCGGTCGCGGGCGACGTCCTCGTCGAACAGCGGCATGGGGAACCGCCCCTCCACCAGGTCCTGCGCCGCCGACTCCTGTAGGGCGCTCACCGCGGCCAGGGCGGCGGAGTCCGCCGCCGTCTGCACCCGCGAGCGCTGGTCGCCGGCGGCGCCCACGCGCACGAACAGCAGCGTCAGCGCCAGCAGGGCCAGGGTCAGCCCGAACAGGAGCAGGATGTTGGCCTGCCCGTCGTCGCGGCGGCAGAGCAGGTGGCGTCGTCGGGGTGCGGGGGGCAGGGGTCCCATGCTGGCGTCCCGGGGGTGCAGGGGTGGGAGGGGAGGCGTGTGCGATGGCGCGGGGTGAGCGCCCGACCACGGCGGGGCCACCGGGCGCAGCCTACCCCGAGGCCACCATGATGGGTAGGGGAACCCCGGTCCCTGTGGACGGGCGGACCGTGGCCGGGTGCGGTCGCGGACGGTGCGCGCGGCCCGGAACGGGGGAGGGGGTGTTCGGCATCGGTTGCGTGACACACCCCGCTTTTCAGCGCGTGTGTCCGACAAAAACCGACTCCAACGGAGAGGATGGACGCTGTCCGACACATTCCGTATCAGTAGATCCACCGCCCGATCGGCGGTGGTCCGTTGACCAGAAGGCGAGAGTATGAATCCCCGTACTCCGATGACAGCGGTAGAACAGGACCGGTCCCTCCGTCGGATCGGGACGGCGCTACTGGACGCCGCCCCTGAGGACTGGACCAAGCTCCGCCTGGTGTACTCGGGGCTGGTCGACTGCGAGTCGGTCCACCTGGAGGCGCTGCGCCCCGACGGCAGCGGCGTCGGCTGCGTACCGCCCCTGGCGCTGCTCCACGAGTTCCGGCAGTTGCGCGCGGGCATGTCCAGGCCCGGCACCGGCACCTGGTACACGGTCTACTACGACCTGGAGCGCCCGGCGCGCTACCGGGTCCGCTACGACCACGAGAACGAGCCCCACTTCGACGAGCCCCGCGACAACGACAGCTACCTGAGGGACCTGGAGCACTTCCCCCGGGACCGGGCCCACATGCCGGACTGGCTGCTGGAGCGGCTGGAGGGGGACCTGGTCCCCGAGTCGGTGTCCCCGTGGATGGCGCTGGCCGCCCCGGGCGCCTCGCGCGAGTCCCGGATCGACCCCGGGGACATGACCCCCGAGGAGATGATGGACACCGTCCAGGAGATCGCCGACCGCACGATGGCGGCCGTCTGGGACGAGTGGCGGGAGATCGTCATCGACCACAAGGCCCTGGTCGGCGTGGCCTCCACCCGCGTCGCGGTCGCCCGGGAGGGCGGCAGCGAGTGGGAACTGCTGCCGCCGGAGGCGTCCCGCCTGCTCGACCGGCTGCGCACCGGCATGTACCAGCGCGGCAAGGGCACCTGGTTCACCGCCCGGCTCACCGTCAAGGAGTCCCGCGAGATCGGCATCCACTTCGACCACGGCAACCCGCCGGAGTTCGACGCCGAACCCGACCCCCGGGACTTCTACCGCGACGCGGTGCGCTTCCCGCGCAGCGCCGACCACATGCCCGACTGGCTGCTGGAACGGCTCGGCCGCGCCCAGCGCATGCTCCGCGCCGAGCACGGCGGCCGCGACCCGTTCACCGGAGCCGCCGGTTGAGCGCCGACCACATGTGCACGTCGGCCACGGTGACCTTCAGGTCGCCGTTGGCCAGCGGTGACGCCGTCACCGACCGCACGTAGGGGCCGTGGTTCCAGCGCCGGGCGGTGTGCCCCGGCACGCTCCCGGCGCCGATCCGGCTCAGCGCCCCCGCCGGGCCCGCCAGCAGCCGCACCTGCCAGGAGGCCCGCAGGCCTTCGACGCCGGCGTGGTCGGGGTGCGCGGGCAGCGGCGGGGCCCCGGTGAGCAGGCGGCCCTCGACCTCCAGCGGGTACCGCTGCCCGGCGTCGGTGCCCCGCACGACCTCCACCGCCGCCTCCACCCCCTCCGGCAGGGTGTCGGTGAGCCGGAACGCGAAGCGCAGGCGGTCGCCGCCCCCGGCCGCGCGCACCCGGACCTCCTCGACCTCCACGGTGGGCGCCAGCGCCGAGGTCTTCAGCCCCAGCCGGTCGTTGACCGTGTAGTAGGGCCGCACCCGGGACCCGGGCCCGCGGGCGGGCCGCACGTCCTGGGCGGGGTACTCGATGATCTTCTTGTACCCGACGACCCCCGACAGGTGGCGGCCCACGGTGCACTCGGTGCCGTCGGACAGCACCAGGCGCATCTCCCACGCCTCGGAGTCGCCGTGACGCCCGCGCACCACCGCCTCCGGGTCGATCACGGCGGTGAACAGCCCGCCGAACGCCACCGGGGAGGAGAACTCCCGCAGGGTCCGGCGGGTGGTCCGCAGCCGCACCACCATCCGGGCGCGGGCGTCGGCCTCCTCGCGCCCCAGCACCCGCCCCTGGACGGTGATGAGCCCCTCGGCGACCTCCACGTGCCCGACCTCGGCGTGGTGGGCCGACCGGCGCACGTGCAGCAGCAGGCCGCCCTTGGCCGAGCGGGTCGGGACCACCAGGGACAGCTCCGGGGTCCGCCGCGCCTGCAGCGGGTAGCCCTGCTGGTGGATCTCCACGTCCCGTACCGGGGCGACGGAGTCCCCGTCCACCCGGGTCACCTCCCAGGTGTCGGCGGCCAGCCGCTCCCGGGCCGGGTCGACCACCACCTGACCGCGCCAGTCGGGGGCCAGGGTGACGCGCTGCCCCGCGCGCACCAGCTCGATCAGGTCGGGCGGGTCCGTGAAGGTCAGCGTCACCAGCCCGTCGCCGCCCGCCCGCACCCGGCAGGCCACGGGGGGCTCGGCGCGCGGCGCGGGGACGGGGGGAGCGGCGTCGGAGGCCGTCAGCGGCGTTCCGGCCAGCTCGGAGAACAGGCCCTCGTGCAGGCGCACCACGTTCGCCGGGTCGAACCGCTCGGAGTCGGCCAGCGCCGCCGCCGACATGCGGCGCCGCAGCGGGTCGTCGGCCATGAGCCGGGCCATGCCCTCGGCGATGCCGCTCACGGACCTGTTGGGCACCAGGAAGCCGTCCTCCTCGTCGCGGATGATGGACGCTGGCCCGTGCGGGCAGTCCGTGCTCACGACCGGCAGACCGGAGCGCATGGCCTCCACGATGGTCATCCCGAACGGCTCCTCGCTGGAGGTCACCGCCGCGAACGCCCCCTGCGCCCAGGCCTCCTCCACATGGGTGTGCGGCCCCATCAGCCACACCCGATCCTGTAGCCCCAGAGACCCCACCAGTTTGGCCAGGGCCCCGCGGCGCCCGCCCCGCCCGTAGATGCGCAGCGTCCATTCGGGGTACTCCTCGGCCAGTGACGCGAACGCCTTCACCAGCAGGTCGTGCCGCTTGCTGGGCGCCAGCCGGCCGGCGGAGACGATGGTGCGGCTGTTGTGCCCGTTGGCGGTGAACGGCGGCGCGGGGACCGAGTTGGGGATGGACAGCACCCGAACCCCCGGCAGCGGCATGTTCCGGGAATAGGTGCGGGCGTCGGCCTCGGTGACGGTGACGAAGGCGTCCAGGCCCGCGTACTCCCGCGCCATCACCCGCCGCAGAGCCTCGGAGTGCTGCTCGTAGGTGAGGTGCTCCTGGCCCACCTTGACCACGTTCCCGGGCGCGCACCGGGCCACGGCGATGTTGAGCCCGGGCCGGGTGCCGACGACGACATCGGCGTCCGTGGTGGTCAGGTACTCCTCCAACCGGTCGTCGGTGAGCCTGCTGTGGGTGGAGCCCCTGGAGTCCTCCGGCGGGAAGAGCACGGGGGGCAGACCGGCCCGCTCCGATCCCTCGTACAGCGGCCGGCCGCCGACCCCCGTGGAGCCGTCGTGCTCGCGCACGTCGACGAGCGGGCGCAGGCCGACCCCGGGGGGCATGGGCAGGGCGGGCTCGTCCCGGTGGCGGAACACCGAGACGACCTCCACGTCGTGCCGGGACGCCAGGGCGGCCGCCTGGTTGGCGACGGTGCGGATGGTGCCCCCGATGCCGTACATGTCGTTGATCAGATAGGCGATCTTCACCGGGCCCCCGTGTTCTCGGGGCCGGTCCGCGCCCCCGCACGGATCGGCCCCGGGTGTCTCCTCCCCGCACCGGACGCCCCCACCGCCGGGGCGGCGGGAGCGGTAGCAGGAATGATCAGGCTAAAAGCGCCGATCAACCCATAAGTGCCCTTATGTGGATTCCTGCCGCAACGTTTGCCGCGCCATGTCGGTGTTTTGCCCGCCGTTCCCGGTGTACGGAGCCCGAACCGGGCCCGGCGGCGCGGGCGGGGGCCCTGCCCTGGACGGCCCAGGCGGGGCCTGCGGCGTGGTCCGCGGGCCGACGGCGGCGGGCGGTCGTACCGACGGGCGGTCGTACCGACGGGCCGTATCGGCGCGGCCCCGAGCCCGGTCGCCACCACCCCTGGCACCGGGGCCTCGGTGTCCCGTGCAGGGCACCGGACGGCCGATCCTCGGCCCTTCCCGGGCTCTCAGCGCGGCTCCCCTGGGACATACGGGAGGGGCTCCTCGTCCGGTGCGTCCGGCCGGTGGCGGGACGGTGCCCGCGAACACGGGGGACCGGGGCCGGGTGGTCCGGCCGGCTGCGGCGGGGGCGCGGGCCGGTACGCGCGAAGGCGGTTCGAGGCGGGGTGCGCGGCCCCGGCGGGCGCTCAGTAGGAGCCGCTGCCCTGCCAGTACGACCAGGCCGCGCACGGGGTCCCGTGGGCCTCGCTGATGTGCTGCAGGCCCCACTCGATCTGCGCCTGCGCGCTGTCCCGGAAACCCGTGGGCAGGCTGCCGTGCGCTCCCGGGACGAACCCCGGGATGCCGACGGCCCCGGAGTCCGGGTCGGTGACCGTGTGGTCCCAGTGGGACATCGCTCCCCAGAGGTTGTCCAGGCACTGCCATTCGGTGTCGCGCCAGTCGTAGCCCTCGGCGAGGTTCCGGGCGATGTTCTGGTTGTCGAGCCTGTTCGGGTTGCCCCCGCCCCACTCGTACTGCTCCGGCTCCTCCGGCCGGTCGGCCTCGGTCCACGTCTCCCCGCAGGAGGGGCCGCGCACCAGGCACACCATCTGCCGCACGCCTTCGTTGAAGGTCCTGCTCAGCTCCAGCTGGTACACCGCGACCATGACGGCGGCCACCAGGATCAGCACGGCCGCGGTCTCGGTGAGCGCGGCGCCCCGGTCCCCGTCACGGGAATCCGCGGGCCACGGCCGACGCCGGATCCGCGGGGGTCCACCACGTTCCCCCGCGCGCCCGGACGGCCGCGAAGGCGACGGCCTCCGGGGCTCTCCTGAACGCGTGTGTCGGGAGGCGAACAAAAAAGTCTCCAGGGGTGGTTGAGGGATGCGGTTCAGGAGATCGGAACGTCCTCGATCGGCTCGAACCCGGGTATCTCCAAAGTCACGCTGTCCACGTTTTCGGGTACGGAGTACATGGACCAGTAGGCGACCTGCTCTCCGGGTTCTATCCTCTTTTTGAAAGTTGAAGATGAACTCCCGGAGCACAAGCAGGATCCCAGATTGTCCATGATGGGGTGATATCTGGAAGCCCCGTTGGAGTCGACAATGGTGACCCCTGCGTAGTTCCCTCCTGTGTACAAATAAGAGCGTCCGGCAAGCCAAGTCAGTACTACTCGCTCGTTTCCTTCATTTTTTATGCTCCATGTAATGGAGAGGATATTTCCTTCCGTGTTGCGACTTGCCTGGTTTGCTTCTGCTGTGAGGTTGGCTGATTGTTCGTCGTTGCCCTGGGATGATCCGAGGGTTTCCAGATCGCCGGACCTGGTTGCGGGGGCGGCGGAGACGACTCCCATGGAGAAAATTATTGAGAGCCCCACGGTTGCAGAGAAAAGCCCTATTCGTCGGGTTGATTTATTTTTCATGTCCCCTACTTTTCAAAGGTGACACTGACGCGCCTGTTTCTCTCGCGACCTTCTTCGGTGCTGTTTTCCGCGATGGGTTGGCTTGACCCGTGCCCGGCGGATTCGAACGTCAAGCCCTCCCGTGTGACGAGTTCTGAGAGTATTCCTTCGACCGCCGATGCTCGGCTTTCGGAGAGGGGTATATTGGTGGCATCGTTGCCGGTGTTGTCGGCATGTCCGTCGATATTGACTACCGATGAGGTTGCGTCATCAATTTCTTGTGCCACCTGCTCGAGTATCTCTCGGGCTTCAGGGCTCAGTTCTGCGCTGTCGGTTTCGAACAGAACGTCCGAAGAGAGAATGATGCTGACTTCGTCCCCGCTCTCGGTCCGGCCTGTTTGATCTTCGAGGCCGTCTGATATCAGGGTCAGATCGAGTATCTGATCGGGTCCCAGGGATTCGTTCTCAATGCTTTCAGTAGATTCCGTGACGGGGATGTCCAACATCGGCGGAGTCAAGGGTGTGACGATCGTCATGGACTCTATTTCATCCGCCGGCCCCGGGTAGGCGATCCATAGTTCTTCGCTTGATCCACTTGCGATGGGGCCTTCGAGCGGCTTTGAGCAGAAGCATGTGCCGTTGCTCAAGTCGTAGCTGAGGTACCTTTTTTGATTGACGGCGTCTATGAGGGTGATGCTGCTGGCTGTATTTCTGTCCCGCTCCTCGGAAAGCGCGTTCGAGAGAGAGAAGGATTCTGGGGAGTCGTTTCTTATCCTGATTCTGAGGCGGAGGATGTTGTTTGCTAGGTTCTCCAGGGCGAGGACCTCGATTTTGAGGTCGCTTCCCAGATCTGTCGTCGTGGTCACGGTTTCGGCGATGACGCCTGCTGGCTGATCTGGTTCTTGCCCGGGGGCGGCTTCGGGTGCCGGTTCGGGGGTGTTCTGGGATCCGCTGTCCTCGGGAGAGATGACGCACCCGGACGCAAGCATGACGAGCGTGGCCACGCTCAGCGAAGACATCCCGCGGGTGGTATTTTTTCTTCTTTTTTTGGTTGGCTTTCGGCGGGCTGGTTTCTCTCTTTTGGGAGTATTCATTACATTTCTGTCGGCAATTGGCTTGACGGTCGTCTTCGAGCTTCTAGTCAGGGGCCGCTGAGAATGTCTGAGACGGCGGTACCGATCGATCCGCTGATGTCCTCGGGAATCCCCAGGCCCCAGATGAGGGTTGCGGCGGCGGCGACGAGAAGGAGTATCGCCGCGTACTCGATGATGGTCGCGCCGTCGTCGTTCTGCCTGGGCGGGGGGGCGATCAGGGCGCTCAGGGTCGCCCACAACCTGCTCATTGTCTCGTTCACAAGGGGTCAGCTCCTTGGGGGAGGAGACGCGGGCCGCAGGCCACTGTTCCGTGGTCTGGCGGCCGTGCGCCTCTGCGGCCTGGGGGCCGTTGTCAGGGTGGGTCGGGGGCGGGGATCCACCGTTGTCAGCGGACTCGGTCACGGCGGGGCTCCTGCGTGCGCAGACGCCCCGGGATTCCCACTATCCGGCACCGATCCCGGGCCTATGCCCTGATCTGGCCGGAAGCGGCCATCCTTCTTCACGATGCCCGTCGGCCCCGGCCACCACACCTTGTCCACAGGCACGTTCCCGCAACCGGGGAAAGCGCAGGTGGGGATACCCGCTTCGGTGCCTCGCCCCTTCCCCGGTGCGGAACCGCATTCAGTCAGGGCGCGCAGAAGGTCGTATAACGGTCGGTGCTCGACGGGTCACCATCATCCCAGCCTCCCCAGGAGAAGTCATCACCAGGAGGGCGATGCGAGGGCCGCAGCCCGGTGGCCGGCGGGGACGCTCGTGGTCCGGGGCGCGCACGGACCACCGGGGCGCCCGCTCTTCGCGTCGCCCCCGGCCTCCCCTCACCTGTCGTTCACGTGGGTTTCGCCCGCGCTCCGACCGGATGCGGAAGGGCCGGGCACCCCCTACCCGGGGTGCCCGGCCCACCGTGCTCCCCTCCCGGAGGGGGCGGCCGGCGCCGCCTGCCAACAGCGCCCATCGGCCGCCACCCTTGTCCGGTGTCCCCTCCGGGGCGGGGGCGGGACTCAGCCCGGATCGGCGACGTCCGCCAACAGCTCGAAAGAGCGCAGACGGGCCTGCTTGTCGTAGATCATCGACGACACCATCAGCTCGTCCACACCGGTGTCGGTGACGAACAGCTCGAGCTTGCGGCGCACCGTTTCCGGGGAGCCCACGAACGAGTAACGAAGCATGTGGTCCAGGCGTTCCCGTTCCCCCGGGCGCCAGAGGGTGTCGAGCGAGTCGACCGGCGGGCGCAGCAGGCCGCGCGCTCCGCGCACCGTGCCGAGGAAGGCCTGCTGCATGGTGGTGAACAGGCGTTTCGCCTCCTCGTCGGTGTCGGCGACGAAGGCGTTCACCCCCGCCATCGCGTACGGGGTCTCCTGCTGCTCGGAAGGCGTGAAGTTCTCCCGGTAGGCCTTCAGCGCCTCGTACAGGGCGTCGGGCGCGAAGTGCGAGGCGAACGCGTACGGCAGGCCGAGCTGCGCGGCGAGCTGGGCGCCGAACAGGCTCGACCCCAGGATCCACAGCGGCACCCGCAGTCCCTCACCGGGCACGGCGCGCACCGGCTGGCCCGGTTCGGCGGGCTCGAAGTAGGACTGGAGCTCCTGGACGTCGTGCGGGAACGCGGAGGCCGCGGTGTGGTCGCGGCGCAGCGCCATCATGGTGCGCGGGTCGGTGCCGGGCGCCCGGCCCAGGCCCAGGTCCACCCTGCCCGGGTAGAGGGACTCCAGGGTCCCGAACTGCTCCGCGATGATCAGCGGCGAGTGGTTGGGCAGCATGACGCCGCCCGCGCCGACGCGGATCGTCGAGGTGCCCTCGGCGATGAAGCCGAGCGAGACGGAGGTGGCGGCGCTGGCGATCGCCTGCATGTTGTGGTGCTCGGACAGCCAGAAGCGGCGGTAGCCGAGCGATTCGGCGTGCCGGGCCAGGTCGCGGGCGTCGCGCAGGGCCTGTCCCGGGGTGGATCCCTCGGTGATGCTCGCATGGTCGAGCACGGACAGGGTGATGGGCATGCTTGTCCCCCGGGTGTTCGATGATCGTCGAATATCGAAGATACACCCGCCCCACTATGCTGGTGCGACCATTCGGTGTGAGGAGGTTCGCGTGGGGGCGAGGGAGCAACACCATCCGCCGCTCGACGGGGTCGAGCTGGTGACGGTGCTGGCCGCGCTGGCCGAACCCACGCGGTTGAAGATCGTGCGGATGCTCGCGGCCCGGGACGGCGAGCGCGCCTGGAAGGACATCGACCTGCCGATCGCGCAGTCGACGCTGAGCCACCACCTGAAGATCCTGCGCAACGCGGGCCTGGTGCAGAGCCGTACGGAGGGTACCCGCTGCTTCATCTCGCTGCGTGAGGGGGACGTCTCGGAGCGGTTCCCTGGGCTGCTGGAGACGGTGCTCTCGTGCGGGGGCGGTGCGACGTCCTGCGGGGCGGGGGTGCCCGCGGACGGGGGAGGGGTATCCGCGGTCGGCGGTCGGCCGCTGCCCTAGCCGCACTCCGCCGGGGCGTGGCGGCGCGGGAGTCCGTCGGCGGACCCGGTCCGCGCAGAGAGGCGGGCGGAACCCCGTACCCCCGGGAGTAGGAGTGAACGGGAGTGCGGGGTGCCGCCCGCCCCGGGGCCGTCCGGCGGCCCCGGAAACCCATTTTAGAGGAAAAGGCGAAGGCTCGGACGCGTTCTCGAAAATATGTGGCCGGACACGACAAGTGGCAGGTGGATCCGTTTCACCCCCCGGTTTTCGGATCCACCTGCCATCCCCCGTTGCATTGCGGCATGCCGGGGCCGGGTTCTGAAAACACGGTTTCTTTCCTCGGCCCCTGACCAAGTTCTATACCTTCATGTGAACCCTGTGCAAATGAGGTGTTCGAACGCGGTGCCCGCGGCTCGTTCCGGTGACGGGTGTGCGTGCGCGCCCGCGCGCCCGCCCCGCCGGGGGTGCCGTTCCCGGAGCCGCTGCTCTGAGTATGCACGAGTACGTCCGTCCGCGGAGGTGTTTCGGCGAAGATGTCCGTGCGGATCGGCGCGTTATACGGCGAAAAGGGTGCTGTGGACGCGGGTTCTCGCCGCGGCGGGTCCGGGAGTCGGTGTTCGAGTGCGGCCGGCGGGCGTTCGGCCGGCCCGAAGTGCCGGATCCGGGGGGCGGTGTCGCACATCACACGCGATCATCCGTGGTTTCCCCTGTCATTCTCCGCGGTTGTGAAATTCCTTCCGTGCGGGTTCTCCTTTTTGTCGTCCGGTCCGCTGTTCCGGGCTTCCTCCCGCCTTTCGTCCCCTGCTCTCCGCGGTGGATCCGGTCCCGGCCCCGCACCCCTCCCGCCCAGTCTCCGCCGGCCGCCGCCGGTCCGACCCGGCCGGGGGCTCTCGGCGGGAGCGTGGCGCAGGGGTGCGGGCCGTGCCCGCGCCCTCCCGGCCGGGCGCCGCGGATCCGCGGGGACGGTACGGGTGGAGGCCGCCGCCGGCCGCCGCCGGGCCGACCGGGTCCGGAGGTCCGCCCCGATCGGACGGAGAAGGCTTTTCTGTGTCTTTTCAGGTTTATCAGTGTGATCAATGAGAAAACGGTGCGGAACGGGTCATGGTCCCCTTTCGTGCCGCCGCGGCCCGCCCGCCGCCCGTGGCCGTCATCGGCCACGCACAGGATCGTGGCCGGGGTGTGCGGGACCGCTGGTACACATATCCTTTTTTGTACAAAGGTCGGTCGGTATTCGGCCATGAAGTGAGCCTCCGGGCCCCGCCGGGGTTCTCACCGCGGTACGAGAACCGGCCCCGTACGGCCCGTCGGCCCGGGCGCGGGAAACGGAAGCGCGGTGTCCACCGGGCGCGGGCGCCCGGGGCCCCGACCCCCGCATGCGGGAGAGTGGAAAGCGAACCCCCCATGGCACCGACAGTCGTCTTACCACCGAACGTCCGGCCCCTCGTGCCCGACGACCCGTCCTGGGTGGGTGCCCACCGTCTGATCGGGCGCCTGGGCGACTCCGCGCTGGGCGCCGTCTACGCGGCCCTCACCCCCGAGGGGCACCCGCTAGCGCTCAAGGCCATGGGCGAGGAGTGGGTGTCCGCGACCGACCCCTCCGGCAAGGTCGTCCACGTGCGCCGGCTTCCCGGATCCTGTGTGCTCGGGGTGCTGGACAGCGGCGTCCACCGCAACCGCCCCTGGGCCGCCGTCGAGTACCTGCCCGCCCTCGACCTCGCGCGCCACACGGGGGTGCGCGGCCCGATGGGCGGGGCGGCGCTGCTGGTGCTGGCGGCCGGTATCGCGGGGGCGCTCGCGGACGTGCACGACAGCCGTGTCCCGCACGGCGACGTCAAACCCGGGAACGTCCTGGTCACGGCCACCGGTCCCCGGCTGATCGACTTCGGCCTCGCCCGCCAGGTCGACGACGGGGACACCCTCGCCTCCACCGGCGGCCCCGGCTGGCTGGCCCCGGAGCGCTACGCCGGCAGCCGGCCCGACGAGGCCTCCGACGTGTTCTCGTGGGCGTGCACCGTCCTCTTCGCGGGCACCGGCCTGCCGCCGTTCGGCACCGTCGGCACCCATGCCCGCGCGGCCGCCCTGGTGCGCGGCCCCGTGGACCTCTCCGCCCTCCGGCCCGGGGTGGCGCGCGTCCTGGAGCGGGCGCTGGATCCGGACCCGGCGCGGCGGCCCTCCGCCGAGGAGGCCCACCTGGAGTGCCTGTCCCTGCTGGGGGTCCCCGAAGACACCGTCCGCGAGGAGTGGGGCGACCGGCTCCGCGGGTTCGTGCGCACGCACTGGCCGTACGTGGACACGGCCTGGCACCGCCCCGAGCGGTGGACACGGGCCGCCCAGGGCCTGGACGAGGAGGCGGCGGCCTCGGGGCGGCGCACCTGGAAGCCGGGCACCAGGGTGCGCGACGCGCGGCGGCTGGTGAGCACCCGCGACCCCATCACCGGCGAGCTGATCATGGTGCCCGCGCCCGACGAGGGCTCCGAAGCCCGGCAGGAGGCGCGGAGCGGTCCAGGGGACCGCCCGGACCGCAGGAGCGGCGCGGGCGGAGGGCGGTCCCGGCTCCGCCGCCGGGAGCGCCGCGGCGGTGCCGGGCGCGTGTTCGCCGTCGGGGCCGCCTGCTGCTTCGTCCTGGCGGTGGCCGGGGGCGGCGGCTACGCGCTGTTCGACGCCCTCGCCCAGGACGCCGAACCCGTCTCCGAGACACCCGGCGAGGAGCCGGACGGTGCCCGGGAGGGCGCCGTGCCCACCGGTATGGACCTGGTGTCGGCCTCCCTGGAGCGGTTGACGGCGGCGCGCAGCCTGGAGATGACCATCCTCACCCACGCCGGGAACGGCGAGGGGTACGGCCAGCCGCCTCCCGTCGACACCGCCGCCGCACCCACCCTGTTCGACCGGGTGCTGTACCGGTCCGACCCCGAGGCCGTGCGCTGGACCAGCACCGTCAGCGGAGCCCGGGCCAGCGACCTCCTGCTGGTGGACGGGGAGCTGCTGCAGAGCGACAGCACCGCCTGGAACGGGCCCGCCGTGTGGCGTCCGGCGGCCTCCGCCGAACCGGGCGCGTCCGCGGAGGCGTTCGAGGTCGGGCGGATCCTGGAGCCGCTGGCCCGGGTGGTGGAGACCGGCACCGTCACCTCCGAGGAGGAGGCGGTGTTCACCGCGCCCGGACCGACCGAGGACGCCTACGGGCACCTGGCCGGGGAGGAGCCGCCGGACGGTGCCCCGGTGGTGCTGGTCGAGGGGACGTTCACGCCCTCGGCGGGGGCGGCGCAGGAGTCGACGTTCACGCTGGTGGCGACGGAGGACGGCGAGCCCCTGGCGTTCGCCACCGAGGGCGCGCCCCAGGCCGGCGGTGTGCTCAACGGTCGGCCGGTGGCGCAGACCGTGCCGGCGGCCTTCGCGGAGCCGGTCCCGGCGCCCGCCACCTGGTACACCCGGTACACGTTCGCGGGCCTGGACGCCGACCTGGACGTGGGCGTCCCGGCTCCGGAGGAGGTCCAGCGCTAGCGGACGGCGTCGGCCCGGAGGCGGAGCACCGGTGGCGGGACCGGGCGCGTCCACCCGCTTGCCCCGGAACGGCGGCTCCGCCCCTCCCGGGGGTGAGGACGTCGAGGTCAGCAGGGTTGGACCAGGGGCTCACGCGGCCGCACCAGGCGGCGCACCAGCACCTCGGCGGGTCCGCGGCGGCCCGCCCGGCGCAGGGCCTCGGCCGCCGCCACCGACGCGAGCCAGGTCCCCACCGCCACGGCCGCCGCCTCCGCGGCCCCCAGCGAGGCGCCCAGCCCCAGGCCGTAGGGCGCGAAGACGGCGGTGAACACCAGCGACTGCCACAGGTAGCAGCTCAGCGAACGCTCTCCCACGGCCGCGACGGCGGTCACCGCGGTCCGGGCGATGCGGGGCGCGCGCTCCGCGGGGGCCGCCGTCGTGCTCCCCCGTTCCCAGCGGGCCGCGAACAGGGCGAGCACGGCGGCCCAGCCGATACCGCCCGCCCAGCCGCCCAGGTCGTGCAGTACCGCCAGCGCGCCGCCCAGCCGCGGCCCCGCGGCGAACGCCCCCGCCGTCGCCAGGGCGTCCGGCAGCCCGGACAGCACGCCGCCGCCCAGCCCCCAGCCCGCCGCCGCCCGCAGCAGCGGCCGGTGCACGGCCGGCTCCTCCAGGAGACGGCGGTGCCCCGCCCAGATCCCCACGGCGATCACCGGCATCGCCACGAGCAGCATCGTGACCGGCGTGTAGAGGATCCACTCGTGGAACCGCTCGACGGTCGCCGCGGCGAAGGAGGGCTCCACCAGGGAGGGGACGGCCGCCCCGCCCCCGCCGTCCGCCGGGGCCGCCGGGACCGACGCCGCGTGGACCGCGGCCGACACCGCCGCCAGCACCCCCGCCGTCCACCACAGGGTCACGTCCCGCGCCCGCACCAGCCCCACGAACACCAGCAGGGCCAGGCCGTACGCGCCCAGGATGTCCACCGGCAGCAGCAGGACGCCGTGCACGCCCCCCAGCGCCAGCAGCACCCACCCGCGCCGCCGCAGCAGGATGCGGGTCTGCACCCATCCCCCGCCGGACGCCCGGACCCGGCGGGCGATCATCACCGCTCCGTAGCCGAACAGCAGCGCGAAGAGCGGAACCGCCCGCCCTGTCACCAGGGTGAGCTGCACGAACACCACGAGCCGGTCGGCCAGGTCGCGGACCGCGTCCGGCCCGGTGAGGAAGAACCCCGCGTTCACCAGGGCGATGAACAGCAGCATGAACCCCCGGGCCAGGTCCGGGGCGAGCGACCGCCGTCCCGGCCTGCCCGCCCCGGGGCCCTGGGCCCGCCCCTCGGCCTCTGAAACCATCGGAAGCTCCTGCCCTGTCGAGGTTCTGAGGCTTCTGAAACTACGGAGAAGGGGCCCCGCGGTCGCTGGGGCGGCCCCCTCGATCCGCGGTGGGGAGGGCCCTACCGCGGACCTGTCCGCCGGTTGACGCCTCGCGCGGCGTCGCGTACGGTTTCGCCCGTGCCACGTGTCCCCGACCACGAGCAGTGGGCCGGTCGGGTCGACGGGCGAGCACACGATGTCCGGGGAGAGCCGACCATGAGCACCCAGCACGCCTGATCCGCGTTCCGGTGCGGCCCCGAGCCGCACCCGATGCCGGCGGCCCCCGATCCCCGCACCCCGACCCCGTTCGCGCCCCCGCGTGTCCGCGGACGTCGGTGCGCTTCCTGTGAACCCGTGTCCGTGGCGCCCGTGCGCACGGTCCTCTCGGGCGGCCGCCCACCCGCACCGTTCCACCGGGAGGAGACCCCTGTGCAGTACACCCATGACACCGACGACACCCGCGGCGACGCCGCCGCACCCGGCGGCCCCGGGCCGTCCGCCCCGGCCGGGCCGCACGTCAGCGACTTCAACCGGCCCGTGGTCGAGGAGTTCCGCGCCAACGGCGGCCGGGTCGGCGGCATGTTCGAGGGCGGCGACCTGCTGCTGCTCACCACCGTCGGCGCGCGCAGCGGCCGCGAGACCACCAGCCCGCTCGGCTGCGTCCGCGCGTGGGGGCGGCTGTTCGTCATCGCCTCCGCGGGGGGCGCCGACCACCACCCCGCCTGGTACCACAACCTGCTCGCCCACCCCCTGGTCCGGGTCGAGCTGGGCACCGAGGAGTTCGAGGCGGTCGCCGTGCCCGCAGAGGGCGGCGACCGCGAGCGCCTGTTCGCCGAGGCCGTGCGGGTCGCGCCCGGATACGGCGACTACCAGGCCGGGACCGACCGGGTCCTGCCCGTGGTGGTGCTGGAACCGGCGGCCGAGGGGGACGGGGGCGGGGAGGCGGCCACCGACCTCGCCGGGAAGCTGGTCGAGGTCCACCGGTGGCTGCGCGGCCGGCTGCGCCGGGTACGGGAGGAGGCCGACGCCTACCTCGCCGACCGCGACGGGCGCGCCGCCCGGGAGGGCGCGGTGCCCGCTCCGGGTCTCAGCCTCCAGCTGCGCCAGCACTGCCTGGCGTTCTGCGAGACGCTGCGCTTCCACCACGAGGGGGAGGAGCACATGTTCCCCGTCCTGGCGGAGCACCACCCGCACCTGGCCGGCACCCTGGCGCTGCTGTCGGAGCAGCACCGGGAGGTGGACCGCATCCGCGGTGCCATCCAGGAGCTGCTGTCGGAGGTCTCCACCGCCGACCCGGCCGCCTTCCGCGCGGACCTGGAGCGGATGAGCCGGGAACTGGAGGCCCACCTCGACCACGAGGAGGAGAACCTGCTGCCCGTGCTCGCGGGCATCCCCCTGCCGGGCTGAGACCGGGGCGGTGCGGTGGCCGTGCCCCGGCGGCCACCGGGGTAGGTAGTGGTCGGACGGGCCCTGGGTACGCCCCCGGAGGCGGTCGAAGTTACGTGGCGAACACGTATGGCCGGGGCCGCCCTCCGTGGCGGATGCTTGGTTCCGGGTGGCCACCCTTCCACATCCCCCGCCCCTCGCCCATCCCCGGAGCGGCCCCTCCCCGATCCCCCGGGGAGGGGCCGCGTCCACGGGCGGGACGGCCCGCGGCGCGGGCGCCGCCGTGGAAGGGCACCGGGTTTGCCGGGGACCGCGCCAGGCGCGACGATGTCCCGTACCGGAAAAGGACAACGGAGGCATACCCCTCATGACGTCGCACCCCTCGCAGAGCCTCAGCGCGCGCACCGAACCCCTCATGTCCGATGACCCCCGCGAGGTCGGCGGGTACCGGATCCAGGGAAGGGTGGCCGACCTGGGCGGCGGCGTCCTGTACGCGGCGCGCCGCAACGGCGGGGAGCCGGTGCTGCTCGGCCTGGCCGCGGGGACCGAGGCCGCCGAGGCGCTCCCCGAACCGAGGGACCGGGGCGTGTGCGCGGTCGCTCCGGTCGACTCGGGTGCCTGGGACGGGCGCCCGTGGGCGGTGCTGCCCGACCAGCCGGGGCCGACCCTGCGCGGGCGGGTGGCCTCGCGCGGAGCGCTGCCCGTGGGGGACGCGGTGGTGCTGGCGGCCGCGGTGGCCGAGGCACTGGCGGTGCTGCACGCCGAGGGGACCGTGCACGGGGAGGTCGGGCCGGACGCGCCGGTGCTCACCGGCGCGGGACCGCGCCTGCTCGACACGGGCCTGGGACGGCGCGCCGCCGCCCCGAGGGCACCGGGACTGCGGGGGATGCCGGGGTGGGTGGCCCCGGAGGTGTACGAGGACGGACGCCCGACCGGGGCCGCGGATGTCTTCGGATGGGCGTGCCTGGTGGTGCTGGCCGTCACCGGCCGGGAGCCGTTCGGTGCATCCCCCGCGACCCGCCTGGGCCGCCGGGCCGCGCTGGTGGAGATGGAGCGGCGGGCCCGGCAGGACGCCGTGGACCTGGAGGGAGTGCCGGAGGGCTTCCGGGCGGTGGTCGCCCGCGCGCTGTCGCCGGAGCCGGGAGAGCGGCCCCCGGCCGGGGAGGCCCTGGCCACGGCCCTGCGCCACCTGGACGGCCGCGACGCCGATCCCACGGCGGCGCGCCTGCGCGCCGTGCTCCCGGCCGGAGGCGGGGAGTCCCCGGAGGCGGACGGTACGGAAGCCGGGGCGGCGGCGGAGGCCCCCGCGGCCCCGCCCGCCGCCACCCCCGTCCCGGACCGCCCGCCTGTGGCGCAGACCGGGGCCGCGACCGCCTCCGCGGCGGTCGTGCCCGGGACGGCCTCCGTGGCGGACACGGTCCCCGCGACCGCCCCGGCGCCCCCGGCCCCCGGGCCGGTCGGCGCCGGGCCCGTCCACGCCCCTTCCGCGCCCGGCGCCGTGCAGGCCCCCCTGCCCGCGGCCGTCCCCGGGCCCGCCGACGCCCCGCGGGACACCCCGGCCGGGGGCGCGCCGGGGTTCGGGATCTACACGGACCCGGTGACGCCGGAGGGCTCGGCCTTCGCCCCCGCGCCCGCCGTGCCCGCCCCGGCCGCGGGCCGCGGCATCTTCACCGCCCCGGCCTTCTCCGAGCCCGCACCCGGGTGGGGCCACCGGCCGGACCCCTCCGGCGACACCGCCACCCTGGAGCGCGAGCCGTCGGCGGACCGCCGCGCCGCGCTCCTGGCCAACGCGGTCATGGCGGGCGCGGTCCTGCTCGCGGTGCTGCTGGTGATGCTGTTCCGGACGGGCGTGCTCTGAGCCGGGCCCGGCGGCTCAGCCGCCGAGGATGGTGCCCAGGTCGACCTCGGTCCCCAGGAACATCGAGCCGACGATGAGCAGCAGCAGGCCCGGGAGCAGCGTGACCGCGGTGACCATGGTGACGCGGGGGTTCATCCGCTGCGCCTTGCGACGCATGTACTGGGCGTCGGCGCGGCGCATGTCCTGGCTGATGTTCACGAGGGTGTCGCTCAGCGGCGCGCCCAGCTCCTCCGCCTGCTGGATGGCGGTCACGAACTTGCTCAGGGAGTCGTTGCGGTTGCGGCGGCGCAGCGTCTCGAAAGCCTCCCGGCGGGAGGTCCCCAGCTCCATCTGGCGCAAAGCCAGCGTGAACTCGTCGGCCAGGACCCCCGGCATCGACTCCGCCACCCGGCCCACCGCGGCGCGGAACGAGAGCCCCGCGCTGACCGTCACCGCGAGCACGTCCAGGAAGTCCGGCAGCTGGGACTGCACCCGGTCGGCACGCTCCTGCGACTGGACGTACAGGTTCAGGTCGGTGAGTCCCGCGAACGCCAGGACGATGACCCCCAGCAGGGGGTTGCCGGTGAGGAACATCAGCGTCCCCAGCGACCCGTACAGTGCGATCTCACCGATCTTGCGCCGCAGGTACCGCTCCAGGGTGAGCCCGTCGGGCCGCCCCGCTGCCTCGATGCGCCGGGTGACGGACCGCCGCCGCGACTCGCCCAGCGACTCCAGCACCAGCCCCGAGAACGGCCGTCCCAGGGCCTCGGTGATCCGGTGCAGGACGAACATCCGCTCCTCCCGGGTGCGGGGCGGCGGCGCGGTCCGCTCGTCCACCCGCACCCGGGTCTGCGACATCATCAGGAACACGCCGTACGCGGCGGTCAGGACGACCAGGGCGGCCGCCGCCGACAGCAGCACGGGGACGACCCAGGAAAAGCTCATCGGACAGGCTCCTACAGGTCGAACTTGGTGATGCGGGACACCAGGGTGAAGCCGGTGACGAACAGCGCCGCCACCACCAGCAGCACGCCGATGCCGGCCGCGGACGTGGTCATGGTGCGCAGGATGCCCGGCTCGATGGCGTTGATGAGGAACAGCGCCCCCGCCGACATGAACCCCAGCGCCCACACGGTGCTGGTGGTCTCGCTGAGGATCGTCTGCACCTCGCGCCGGGTCTCCTTGCGGTTCTCCAGCGTGGTGGAGATGTTCCGCAGCGCCGTCACCAGCGATCCCCCGGAGCGGGAGGCCACCAGCAGCGTCGACAGCAGCACCCCCAGCTCCCGCGAGGGCATGCGCTCGCGCAGCTCGGCCACGGCCTCCTCGAAGGACGCGCCGAGCTTCATGGACTCGGTCATCCGCCGCAGCTCCTCGCCGGCCGGGCCGTCCAGCTCGTCGGCGGCGATCGCCACCGCCGTCGGCAGCGCCAGCCCCGCCGAGGTGGCGTTGCCCAGCACCCGGGCCAGGTCGGGGAGCTGCCCGGTGAACTCCTCGCGGCGCTTGCCCTCGGCCCGGTTCAGGTAGGAGAAGAACAGGAACGCCACGCCCGCCGCGGCCAGCAGGCCGAAGAACGGGGCCAGCACCTGCCACACCACGACCACCGCCAGCAGCGAGCCGCCGACCAGGGCGACCACGAACGTGGACACCCGCAGGTCCGTGCCCGAGCGGGCGATCCGGCGGGACAGCCGCGCGCCCCACTGGGTGCGGTGCAGGGCCCGCTCCAGCCGCGCCATGGGGGTGGACGCCGCGTACTCGGCCTGGTCCAGGGCGCTGCGCGCGGCGATGAGCCGCCGCTGTTCGGCGCTGGTGACGAACTGCCACAGCGCTGCCAGCGCGACGAGCAGCACCGCCGCCAGGCCGGCGAGGATCGCCGCCATCTGCCAGTTCACCGCGGTTCCTTTCGTGTCCCGGGGGCCGTCCGCGCCGCGGGGGCCGCCCTCACCACTCGTTCCGTTCCTCGGCGGGCGCCACGCCGAACACCGCCGGCACGGTCTCGCCCATGTGGTAGACCCGTTCGGCGACGTGCCGGGGCAGCGGCAGGTGCCGGTAGCGCCCCTCCACCGCCCGGTTGGCCCCCAGCGGTAGCGCCTCGAACCGCAGCACCGGCTCCAGCCGGAACTCCTCGCGGCGCTTGGACGAGACCACGCAGATCTCGTTGACCCGCCGCGACCCGTCCGGCCAGCGGCCCAGGTGCACGATGGCGTCGACGGCGTTGTTGATCTGGTCGCGGATCGCCTCGTAGGGGATGCGCCCGTCGCCCATGGTCGCCAGCGTCTGGATGCGGTGGATGGCGTCGTCGGCCGAGTTGGCGTGCACCGTCACCAGCGACCCGTCGTGGCCGGTGTTCATCGCCTGGAGCATGTCGATGGTCTCCTCGCCGCGGACCTCGCCGACGATGATCCGGTCCGGCCGCATCCGCAGTGCGTTGCGCACCAGGTCGCGGATGGCCACCGCGCCCCGGCCCTCGATGTTGGGCGGCCGGGACTCCAGCCGCACCACGTGCTCCTGCATGAGCTGGAGCTCGGCCGAGTCCTCGATGGTGACGATGCGTTCGGTGGGCGGCACGAACGCCGACAGGGCGTTGAGGAACGTGGTCTTGCCGGTGCCGGTACCCCCGGACACCACCAGGTTGAACCGGGAGCGCACCATCGCCGACAGCAGCACCCCGGTGGCCTGGTCCAGGCTGCCCATCCGCACGAGCTCGTCGATGGGGTAGGGCTTGGGGAACCGCCGGATGGTGAGCACCGGGCCCGACAGCGACAGCGGCGGGATGATGACGTTGACCCGCTCGCCCGTGGGCAGGCGGGCGTCCACCATGGGCGAGGACTCGTCCACCCGCCGGTTGACCAGGGACACGATCCGGTCGATGGTCTGGTAGAGCTGCTCCTCGCCGTTGAACGAGGCGTCGATGCGCTGCATCCGCCCGCCGCGTTCGATGAACACGTTGTCGGGGCCGTTCACCATGATCTCGGTGATGCTCTCGTCGGCGAGCAGGGGTTCGAGCACGCCCAGCCCCAGCGCCTCGTCGACCACCCTGCGGATGAGCACCGAGCGCTCCCGGTCCGACAGCACCGGCCCCTCGCGGGTGAGGATGTGCCCCACGACCTTCTCCAGCCGCACCCGGCGCTGGGCCAGGGTGAGCCGGGTCAGGTCCTCCAGGTTGATCTCCTCCAGCAGCCGCCGCCGCCAGTGCGTGACACTGCCGCGGTCGGTGCGCGCCTCGGTGGCGCGGTCCTCCTCCAGCCGGTCCTTCAGTCCCATCGCCGACTCCTTCCCCCGGTTCCCCCGGCCGCCCCTGCGGCCCCTCGCCACGTCGCGTGCGCGCCCGCGCCGCCCGCCGTCTCAGACATCGGGCATGTCCACCCGTCGTGTCACGGTGATCCCGAACCCGGCGGACGAGAACACCACCGGCAGCGGGTGGGCCACCTCCACGTAGAAGCCCGCGCGGTCGTTGGCGCCGCCGGTGACCGTCGCGTCGTCGAGCCAGGACGGCAGCGACTCGCGCGCGGTGGCCTCGGCGCCCTCCAGGCCCTGGACGCCGGCGACCCGGGCCCCGGCGCGGGCGGCCGACTCCAGGCGCTCGGCGGCCACGAAGGCCAGGAACGCCTCGATGGCGACGACCGCGGTGAGCAGCAGCACCGGGAACACCATGGCGAACTCCAGCAGCGGCCCGCCCCGGTCGTCGCCGCGCCCCCGGCCGGAGCGGCGGCGCGGACGCGCGCGGGCGCTCACTCCGTCCCCACCTCCTCCGGGTCCTGCGGGGCGACCGGGTCGCCCACCCCGCCGCGCGGGGCCACCTCGGTGACGACCCGCGACTCGGCGCTGATGTCCCAGGGGCCGGTCGCCCCCGGGAGGAAGATCGGCATCGCCAGGGTGACCCGGGCGTGGCGGACGCCGTCGCGGTCGACGATGCTCACGGTCATCACGTCCTCCCCGTCCCAGGGGGCGCGGACCCGCTTGCGGGCCTCCTCGTCGATGCGGGCCGGGTCGTCGGGGGTGACCGAGGCCTGCCGGGCCGCCTCCGCGGCGCCGTGTGAGGCGTACATGGAGGTGATGCCGAGCAGCAGCACCTGCCACACCAGCGCCAGCGCCAGCATGAGGAACGGCACCACCGCGGCGAACTCCACGATCACCCCGCCCCGGTCCGCGTGCGGGCCGCGGCGCGACCGCACCGGGCGCGCACGGCGCCGGGGTCCCCTCCGGGGGCCCGGCCCCCGGTCAGCCACCGAACCCACCGCGCCCTCCCGGGTCGCGCTGGGAGCCGCCCGTGGCCCCCGGGCGGCCGGGCTCCTGCGAGGCGTGCACGAACCCCGACACGTCCCGGGTGGACAGGCCCCCCTCCATCCCCGCGCGCAGGGCGGACAGGCCGCCGGGAGGGGTGGGCGTCCCGCCCTTGCCGTTGCCCGGCTGGGCGGGCGGGCTCAGCAGGTCCAGCTCGGCGGCCAGCCGCGAGAACGCCTTGCGCAGGCCCTCGTCCGTGACCCGGGTCGGGTCGCCGTTGTTCTCGCCCGGCTCCAGGCCCCGGTAGGACGCGGGGACCGGGGTGCGCAGCACCTTGGCGTTCAGCAGGTGGCGCAGGAAGTCCGGCTGGATCTCGTTCTTGCGGCTGTGCCGGGTGACCAGCGCGTAGACGTCCTGCTGGGCCCGGACCTGGAGGCGCTCCCACATCCCCATCAGCCGCTGGGCGCCGCGCAGGGCGGGCACGTCGGGGGTGACGGCGACGACGGCGCGGTCGGCCAGCTCCACCGCCATGGCGGTGGCCTCGTTCATGGTCGATCCGCAGTCCACCACCACCAGCTCGTAGCGGGAGCGCAGGGCGGTCAGCACCCGGCGGGCCACCCGGGCGGACACGTCCTCCCCGCGTTCGCCGTGCTCGGGGGCGAGCAGGACGTGCGGACCGCGCGGGTCCACGTACAGGGTCTCCGACAGCATGCCCGGGGTGATCTCGTCGCCCGTCCCCACCAGGTCGCCGATGGAGCGGCGGTGGCGCAGGTTGAGGAACGCGGGCAGGTCGCCGGTCTGCAGGTCGAGGTCGACCAGGCACACCACCCGTCCGGCGGCGGCGGCCGTGTACGCCAGGTGCACGGCGCAGGTGGTGGTCCCCACCCCGCCCTTGGCCCCGCTGACCGCCAGCACCCGGCCGCGCACGCCCGAGGCGGGCAGGTCGAGAGAGGCCGACTCCAGGTGGCGGCGCAGGGTGCGCGACCAGTCCGCGGCCCGGGCGATCCGGTTCTCCAGCTCGGCGATGCCGGAGTCGGCGGCGAGCACGCCGCGGGCCCCCGCCTCCATGGCGCCGGTGACGGTCTCGGCGTCCATGCTGGAGGACACCAGAAGGATCGCCAGCTGCGGGTGCCGGTGCGACAGGTCGCGGACCGCGTC
Organism: Nocardiopsis flavescens; assembly: GCF_900141985.1. Taxonomy (GTDB): domain Bacteria; phylum Actinomycetota; class Actinomycetes; order Streptosporangiales; family Streptosporangiaceae; genus Nocardiopsis; species Nocardiopsis flavescens. The sequence goes on from NZ_FQZK01000002.1 coordinate 124,581, forward strand.
GAACACCGGGGCCGGTCCCAGGTCCTGGTGGACCAGGACGACGTCGAGCTCGGGGAACTCGCCCGCGGCGTCGATCAGCGCCGCGGTGGTGGAGCGCACGGCGACCAGGTCGGCGGAGGCCAGCTCGTCGAAGCGCGCGGCCAGCACCATCTCCGTCTCGGAGGTGGGCATGCCCGCCAGGATCCGGAAGTTCACCGCTCACCCCCCGGCGCGCGGCGGGTATCCCCGCCGGTCCCGCTGCCCTCGTCGGGCGAGCCCTGACCGGCCAGCCCGTCCATGTCCTCGCTGCAGAACTCGGCCCCGCCGGGGGAGCCCCCTCCGGACGCGCTCACCAGGGCCAGCCGCATCTTGGTGGAGAAGTCCTCGGCGTAGGCCAGGCGCAGCGCCGCCTCCGGATCCAGCCGGAACGTCACGGGGACGACGCCGGCGACGCCGCCGGTGTCGGTCTCCTGGGTGCGCAGCTCGCCGATGTCGAGGACCTCGACCTCGGTGAGGACCCGCACCGCGCAGGACTGGCCGTGGTCGCGCGGCTGGAAGGTGGCGTAGATGTCGACGAACGACCCGCGCTGCACCTTGCCGGCCACGCCGGTCTCGGCGTCCACCATGATCGCGATCTCGCGCTCGCCGGTGGTCAGGGTGGGCTGCGGCTGCACCATGCCGCGCTGGAGGTAGACGCCGGCCTGCAGGTGGGAGGCGGCGACGAGCTCCTGGTCGGCGGGGGTCTCGACCTCGGACAGGTCGGAGAGGAACACCTCGGGGTCGAAGTACAGGCTGGGCACCCGGACGGTCTCCACCGAGTCCGGCCCCAGGGGCTGGTAGGCGTCGACGTCGTCGGTCAGGCGCAGCACCGTCGCGAACTCGCCGAGCTGCTCCTCCTTGGATCCGAGGTAGGTGAACACGGAGAAGAACACGGCGACGGCTCCGAGGGCGGCCACGACCATGAGGAGGACGCCGCGTCGCTGGCGGGGGTTCATGGGAGGTCTGTTTCCGTTTCCAGGCTCGTTGCGGGCGACCCGTTCGGGCCGGGGTCCTACCGGGAGTAGGTTCGGGGGTTCTCGGGGCGCGGCGCGCGTTCCGCGGGCTGCGGGTCCTCGGGCGGGTCGGGGGCGGGCGGGCGGGGGCCGGGACCTTGTGCGGCCCGCGGGTCGGTGGGCGGGGGCTCCGCGCGGTCCCCCGTGCCGGGGGCCGCGGGTGGTCGGTGGACGGCGCGGTCGGGCGCGCCGTGGGGGAGCCCGTCGACGGTGGAGTGCCAGGCGTCCTCGTCGACGGTGATCGGCGGCAGGGCCTCGGCCTCCAGGGGAGGGTACCGATCGCCGTGACCCGGCGGCCCGTACCCCGGGGGCGGACCCGGGGGAACGGCCGGGGGCGGCCCGGCCGGCGGGCCCGTGTGCGGACTCCGTGCGGGCCCGTGGACGCGGGCGGCCCATGCCGCGGCGGTGTCGCCGGGGACGGGGCTCCCCGACCGGTCGCCGGTCGCGCTCGGCCACCCGCCGGTGTCGCGGTGCGCCGGGCGGTCGCCTCCGGCGGCGGCCGGGGCGCCCGGAGGCAGGGCCGGCGGCGCCGGGGCGGGCCACAGGGGGGAGCCGCCGGCCGGGCCCGTGCGCGGGGCGGCGGGGGGCCGTCCGCCGGTACCGCCCTCGTCCGACCGGTCCTCGGGGGGAGCGGCGCGGGGCGGCGCGTCGGCGGCCGGACCCGGGTACGCGGACGCGGGGGGCGGGCCGCTCCCACCGGTCGGGGCGGCCCCGGGGCGGTCGGCGGAGTCCGGGCGGTGGCCGTTGGCCGCCCTCGCGGCCCAAGCGGCGGCGGTGCCGGTGAGGGGCGGGCCGCCCGCGTCGCGAAAGGCCGTGTCCGGGGCGGGGCCGTGCACGGGGGGAGCGGACCGCGTCGGCGCCCCGGTGTGCGTCCCGGCGGCGTACCGGCCGCCGGTGTCCTCCTCTGGCGGCGCCGGGGCGGCGGGCGGGGACGTCCGCGGGGCCGGACGGGTCCAGGTGCCGGTGTCGCTCACCCGTGCGGTCTCGTCGGGCGGCGGGGTCTGCCGCGCCCGCAGCGGGCTGCGGGCCGAACCCGAGGAGCAGAACGGGCAGGGCGTCGCCGTCATGGGCTCGCCGCACCAGGAGCAGGCCGAGGCGCGCAGGGCCCCGGCCGCGTAGGCGAGCGCCTGCGGGTGCGCGCTCAGGGCCACGAACTCCACGTACTTGGCGGTGCCCCAGTACTCGGGTCCCAGCGGCTGTGCGGGCAGAGTGCGGGTCGCGACCGGCTGGATCGCCTGCGGGAGGTTGTCGTCGAACGCGCCCGTGATGGTCGGGTCCGGCACCGAGCACAGCAGCTGCACGGGCTGCACCGGCCGGAAGGGCAGCCGCCGGGCCACCTCCGCGGGGCGCAGCCGCTCCACCCGCTGGGTGGGCGCGCTGTACGCCAGGAAGGACACCGTGGGCGCGTACGACCCCATGTGCTGGCGCACCGAGGTGGGGATGGCCTCCAGGCCCGACACGGTCTTGAGCCAGGCGCCCGCGAGCAGGTGGCGGGGCAGCTCGGAGGAGAGCGCGGCCACCATGCCCGGCGGCAGGTACGGGGCCAGGTAGGCGAGCTGGTCGGCCACCAGGGACAGGGCCAGCGGCGCCAGGTCCACCGGGACGCCGGCGATGTGGTCGGTGTGCAGGGCTCCGCGGGCGAAGTTCACGGCCCGGCGGGCGTCGTCCGCCCGCCAGGACGGGTACAGCGCGACGACCTTGAGGCCCGCGGCGGTCTGCCGGCGGGCGAAGGCGACGAACGCGGCGCTGCGTTCGCCGATGCCGTCGCCGTGCATCGAGAAGCGCTGCGCGCGGACCTCGCCCACATGGCCCGTGCTGGGGATGTCCGCCAACAGGGCGACGGCCGTCGCCGACCGAGGTAGGGCTGTGGACACTGGGCAAGCTCCATCGGTTCTGCGCGCTGGGGTGGGATGTGCCGGATGGCCTCCCGCTCGGAAATGCCCCACTCGGTCGCATCGTAACGAATGTGTGCCAGGGTGTGGGAGGTCTCGCGTTTTCCGAGATCGCCGGGGGAAGGGCGGTGATCTCGGTCCCGGGGTCGAACGGTGTGCGGCCCGCGGGTCGCCGGGCGGGGCGGGAAGGAGGATCCGGCCGGCCCCGACCGCCCTCGTTCCGCGCGGGAGGCGGGGGACGCCGGTGACCGTATGCGGCCATAGTGGCCCGACGGGTCACCGTTCCGGTCGGTGTCGCCGAGGTCTGGTGTCTTTTCCCTCCCCTTCTTGGTTTCCTGTCTGCTTTTCCGGTACTCCGTTCGTGCGCGTGCGCCGTTCTGGCGACCCCCCTAGAATGCCCTCCTTTTCCTCTCGTCACCAGAGACCGGGGTCCGGTTGTGGACGACCGCACCCCGGTTTTTCCCGCCCGGAGTGACGGAGGTGGTGGTTGATGTGGCAGGGAACGGTGTGAACCCGCGGCGCGCGCACCGGTGTCGTCTTGGTCTCTTCGGGGTTGACCGCCGTGCCTCCGGGAACGATCAGGGCTGACTTCGCGTCATATCGTGAGAAGTCAAGCGCCCCCCAGAGGAGACGTAACGATGCGCAAGGAAAACCGCGCCGCGGCGGGCGCCGCCGCCTGGCAGGTCATCCAGAACACGGACAGCGGCATCTCCGTGTGGCAGAGGGTCGGTGCCGTCCCGCGCATGCTGTGGGCCAAGGTCCGCGGCCGCTACCCCGAGATGGGCGGCGGCAAGCTGCTGGGGATGGTCGCCCTGGCGCTGTACATCCTCTCGCCGATCGATTTCATCCCCGAACTCTTCGTGCCGCTGCTCGGCCTCACCGACGACGTCGGTGCCGCCGTGTGGCTCACCACGATGCTGCTGGGCGAGAGCGAGCGCTTCGTCCGCAGGGAGCGCGACGAGCAGGCCCGGCAGGCCTTCTCCCAGGCCAACGCCTCGGGAGGGGACGCCTCCGGCCGCGGCGGCCCGGGCCAGGGCGTTCCGCCGCAGGGGTCCGAGCCCGGGCGGGACGCCCCGGGGGCGGAGTCCGACGCCCGGCGCCGCCGCTAGCGCGCACGGCCGCCCGCGCCCGCCCGGCGCGGGCGCCGCACCGTCCGGGGACACCCGGAGGCCGGGACCGGCGCGCGCCGGCCCCCGCGACGTACACCGAAGGCGGGCCGCGGCCCGCCTTCGGCGCGTCCGGGGCCGGTCAGGCCGGGGGGACGATGGTGTCGACCATCCGGTCCACCAGTGCCCCGGCGTCGTCGTCGCCCAGCACGTCGGGCAGGGTCAGGGCCTCCAGGAAGAGGCCGGTCATCGCCAGGTAGAGCGTGACCACGGTGGAGCGGTCGCCGGGGAAGCCGCCCTCCAGGTGGAGGCGCACGTTGTCCTCCAGGGTGTCGCGGATGGTGCGGGTGAGCTCCGCGCGGATGCCGGGGTGGCGGTTGGCCTCCAGGCGCAGTTCCAGCAGGGCCAGGTAGCCGTTGCGGTCGGCCCGGATCCGGCGCAGCAGGTCGTGCATGCCCACTCGGGTCTGCTCGCGGCTCGGCGCGGCCGTGGAGAAGGACGCCATGAACTCCTCGGCGGGGGTCAGCCGCACGTGGACGTGGGCGCCCGCCTGCAGCAGCAGCTGGGCGCGGTCGGCGAAGTAGTTGGACGCGGTCCCGGTCGGGACGCCCGCCCGAGCGTCCACGGCGCGGAAGGTCAGCCCGCGCGCGCCCTCCTGCGCGAGCACGTCGATGGCCGCGTCCAGTAGGGCGCGGCGGCGTTCGGGGTTCCTGCGGACCATCTCCTACCTCCTTTTTCTCTCGTCGGAAGGAGCGCTCCCCGGCTCCGGGGGAGACGGGTGTTGCTCTGACAACTTCGTCTGTAGTACTTTGAATGAAGTGGTCAAAAGCCTACCTCAAGGAGCAGCCATGCATGTGGACCTCATCGGTACCGCCCTCCTGTGCGACGAGCCCCGCGCCGCCGCCGACTGGTTCGTCGAACACCTCGGTTTCGACCTCAACGTGGACATCGGCTGGTACGTCAACACCCAGCACCCGCAGCACGGGAACTTCTCCCTGGACTTCGTCTCCCGCGAGCACGGCTCCTCGCCGGAGGGCCTGCGCGGCCGCGCGGTGGCCGGGACGCTGGTGGCCTTCCTGGTCCCCGACGTCGAGGCGGAGGAGAAGCGCCTGCGCGCGGCCGGGGTGGAGGTCGTCCTGCCCCTGGTCCGGGAGCCCTGGGGGCAGTACCGCTTCCAGATCGCCGGTCCGCAGGGCCTGTTCGTGGAGATCCTCCAGCGGGTCGAGCCCGACCGGCGGTGGATGGAGGACAACGGCCTCCTCCCCGCATGACCCCGCGCGGCCGGGCCCGGGGCGGGGCGCTCGTGTGAGGCCCGGTGCGGCGGGGAGCCCCGGGCCGGAGGGCGGCGGCGCGGCGCGCCGGCCCGGTGGTGGAGGGCATGTACGCGGGCCTGGGCGAGGCGACGCACGGGGAGTGGGTGCGCGCGGAGAACGCGCCGGCCACCGTCGACCCGGACGCCCTCCACCCGGGGGCACGGCGCTACCAGCAGGAGCAGGGACTGCTCTGACGCGGGCCGCGGGGCGGCGGCGTGCGGGGCCGGCCGCCGCCCCCGGCGGGGCCTACGGGCGCAGGTGCTCGGCCAGCGGGCCCAGGACGGCACTCCACTCGCGCACCTGGACGTCCGCCACCAGGCCCTCCAGGACGAAGGGGTCCTTCTCCAGCAGGGCCCGGACCTCCCCGGCGGAACCGCCGCGGAACAGCAGCAGGGCGCCCGGGGCGTCCTGGGGGCCGAACGGGCCCGAGACCAGGTTGGCCCCCTGCTCGGAGAGCCCGCCCAGGTACTCGCGGTGCGCGGGGCGGTGCTCGTCGCGGGCGGCGTCGCTGTTCTCGGCGTAGGTGTAGGTGACGGCGAAGACGGCCATGGGGCGTTCCTCCTGGTGGCTGCGGTCCGGTACCGCCCCATGATCCCCGACCGGCCCGCACCCCGCGCAGCCGGGTCCCGTGCGCGGCCGGGGCGCGGTCCCGGCTCAGGGGGAGCGGCGCGCCGCGTACTCCCAGGCGAGGAGGATCATCTCGGTGCCCTCGTGGAGCAGGACCGCGGCCAGGGCCAGGGTGACCCCGACCACCAGCACGTACACGGCGGCGGCGATGGCCCGGCGCGCCCTCCGGTGGCCGTACGGGACCGCCGGCGGGCTCACCGGGCACCCCCCGCGGCGGCGGTCGCCGGCCCCGCCGCCAGGTCGGCGAACGCCCGACCCTGCGGGCGCAGCAGCCAGGCCGCGAGCACGTGCAGGCTCGGGTCGGCCAGCCCGTCCGGACCCGCCACCGCCGAGGTCGGGAACACCCGCACCGCACCGAAGTCCGCCTCCGCCCGGGCGAGCAGGTTGCCCAGCCCCAGGACCTGCCCGGCCCACTCCCGGGCCGGGGTGCCGCCCGGGTCCACGGAGGTGCCCCGCACCAGGTCGCCACGGGTGACGACCACCGCCAGGCGGCCCTGCGGCCGGCCCCCCGGCACCCGCCGGTGCCGCTCGACCTCGTCGCGCACCGCCCCGTAGGCCAGCTCCGGGTCGCGGGTGTGCGAGCGCTCCCCGGCCAGCCGGTCGCGCTCGGGGGCCGTCAGGCAGCGCCACACGGCGGGTATCCCCAGCGGGTCCACCACCAGGACGAACGTGGACGCCTCGCCCAGGTACTCCAGCTCCTCGGTGGTGGCGGTGCGGTTGAACCGCTCCCCGGCGGCGTCGAACAGCTGGAGGACCAGGGCCCGCCGCCCCGCACCCAGCCGCACCGTCGCCGCGCGCACCTTCCGGCCCGGCGGGGTGGGGCGGGTCCGGTGCCCGGGGGCCAGCGCCCGCGCGCCCTCCCGGGAGAGCCGGGCCGCCTCCTCGCCGAACGGCTCCAGATAGGAGTCGGGGCCCTGCCGCGCCGCCTGGGCCAGGGCCAGGTGCAGACCCGCCGCCAACCGGGTCTTGCCCGCGCCCGTGCCGCCGAACAGCGGCAGCAGGAACTCGCGCGCCTCCCCCGGCCGGTGTTCCAGCGGCCTGTCGCAGTGCGGGCACAGCGTCTCCAGGTCGGCCGCGCCCAGCAGGATCAGCGTCGGCAGGGTGCGGTCGCAGCGGCAGCGCCGCCGCAGCAGGCCGTGCGCCCCCGGGCGGACCGTGTCGTGCCGCCGCCCGCAGCGGCCGCACAGGTAGGCCGGGTAGGGCAGCCTCCGGTAGCACTCCGGGCACACCATCCGGATCCGGCGCACCACCCGCAGCCCCGTGTCCACCACCCGCAGCGCCCCCGCCAGTGACCAGGCCGCCGCCAGGTAGCCGCCCACCACCAGCGCGTGCGCGGCCACGTGCGGGAGCAGCAGCACCCCCCACAGCGCGGACGCCCGCCAGGTGCGCCGCACCGCGGAGCACAGGTCCCACCAGGCCGGACCGCCGTGGTAGCCGCGGTGGGCGGGCTCCCCGTGCACGTCGGGTCCGGGGCCGGCGGCACCGCCGCCGCCCGCCATGGTCCGGTGCACCTCGCGCAGGTACAGCCAGGTGAGCACGCACAGGCCCGCCACCGCGGCGAGCACGCCCACGCCGACCAGCAGGCTCACCGCCGCCGCCAGGACCCACCAGCGGAACACCACCGCGACGGCGCCCGCCGCCACCAGCGGCACGACCCCCAGGAGGACGGCCCCGGGCCGGGCCGCGCCGTCGTCGCGTTCGCCGGGACCGCTCATCGCCGGTCGCCTCCCCGCATCCGGAACAGGCCCCGCCGGGACCGGTGCCCCCGCACCCACAGGTCGAACCCGGCCGCCTCCTCGCCCGGCAGCCGCCGCCGCACCCGCCCCGCGTGCCGCCGGCTCCAGCCCTCCAGGGCCGTGGCCAGCACCTCCCGCTCCACGGTCGCCGCCCGCTCCGGCCCCAGCCCGGGCCCCAGCCACGTGAGGTACACGCGGGCGGCGGTGTCCGCGTCCGGCGGGTCGTCGCACAAGCGCTGGACCGCGGCCTCCCGGTAGGCGACGAACACCTCCGCCGGGCACGCGCCGAGAACGCGGGCCGCCGTCCGCGGCGCAGCCCGGTCCAGCAGCACGGCGGCCACCGACCGCAGGCAGACGTCGGCGGGCGCGGGGTGCGCCCGGTCCAGCAGGGACCACGGACCCGGGTCCGGTCCGGCCCCCCCGACGCCCGCGTCCGACACGACCGTGCGCGACCATGCGGACAGCACCCCGTCCAGGGCCTCCCGGTCGTGGAGCGCCCGCGCCGCCTCCGCCGGGATCCGGGTGCGCAGCGGGTGTGCGGCCACCTCCTCGGCCAGGGCGTGCCAGGCGGTCTCGGCGCCCACCGGGGGAGCGGCCACCAGCGGCGCGCACACCCAGCCCGCCACGTCCGGGGCGGTCCGCACCCCCGGCACCAGGACACGCAGCGTGCGCAGCGCGGCCCGCGGACCGTGCCCGCGCCCCCAGACCTCCGTCAGCAGCGACGCGTCCACGTCGTGCTCCGCCGCCCCGGGGGCGCCCGCGGCCCTGCCCCCGGCGCGGATCTCCGCCACGTCCGCCAGCAGCCGAGCCGGGTCCTCCCGCCCGTCCAGGCCCAGCCGCCGCAGCTCGCGCAGCAGAGCGCCGCCGTCGCGGTCCCCGGTGAACAGCGCTCCCACGGGTCCGGCGGCCAGCACGCCGAGCCGGGCCCGGGGCAGCCCCGCCAGCCGGGCCGCCGCCCCGCGCCGCACCTCCGGGTGGGCGGCGAGCAGGGCCGCCACGGCCGGTTCCGGAACGCCCTTCGGCGGGGCCTGTGCCAGCAGCGGGCCCACCACCCCGCTCCCGTACCGCTCCAGGGACAGGGCCGAGGGCACCAGCCCGCAGGCCCGGGCCCAGCGCAGCAGCTCCACCGCCCGCTCCGGCGGTGTCCACCCCCCGGACCCGTCGGGGCCGGAGGGGCCGGCGGAGGGGAGCGGCACCGACAGCAGGGCGGTGATCCGCCCGCGGGCCGCCTCCCGCACCGGCGCGGAGCGCATGGGCAGCGCCGCCGGCGCCGCGGCCCCGGCCACGATCCCGTCCAGGCAGCGGTGGACCAGCAGCCGGTCCATCCGTCCGATCAGCTCGGGCGACCCCGTGCGGTGCGCCACCCGTTGCAGGTCCGCGAGGGAGCGGTCGTCCGCGGCGCCGCCGTCCACGACCCGGCCCGCCAGCGCCGAGGAGTCCGCCGCGGGCAGCCACTCCACCGCCGCCGGGAGCCAGCCCCGCACGGCCCGCAGCTCCGCCGCCGACACCCCGCGGCCGGGGCCGCGGAGCAGGTCGGCGGCGGCCAGCACCGGGTGCCAGTCCGCCAGCGACGCCTCCCGGCCGCCCGCACACCCGCCGGCCCCGCGCCACATCCCCTCGGCCCCCGCGGTGCCCGCGGCCACGGCCCGGCCGGCCGCCGCACGTGTCGCGGGTGGCGGGTCGGGCAGCGAGTCGAGCGTGCCCACCACCGGGTCCACCACCGTGAACCGGCCCCGCAGCGGCCCCAGGTCGCCGCCGGGCGGCACCCCCACCACGTGGGCGAACGTCTCCTGCGGGCTGGCGCTGTAGGTCGCGAACGCCATGCCGCGGGCCCGCTCCGGAGGCAGCAGGTGCGCCAGCGCCGCCACCCAGTGCGCCACCGTCGCGCTGTCGGCCACCAGGACCACGGGCCGGTCCCCGCCGACGGCGGCGTCCACCGCGGACAGCAGCCGCACCACCAGCTCGGGCGGGTGCCCCCGGACCCACGCGTCGGTCCTGACACGTCCCAGCGGCCCGCCGGGCACCTCCAGCACCGGCAGGTCGGGGTCCCGCACCGGCACCGACGCCCAGAAGGCGGCGTCCCACAGCTCGGCCGCCAGCGGCCCGCCCGCCCCCACCAGGCTGTGCGCGAAGTAGTTGCCGGGCCGCCCCGAGGGGTCCGGCCCGCACGAGACGATCCGGCTGACGACCGGGTATCCGCCCAGGTCGGGGGAGTAGCACAGGTTCACCGGATGCTCGTCCGCCCGGCCCGGGGGCGGCTCGTACACGGTGTACCGCTCCACCTCCGCCAGGACCCGCTGGTCCACACCCGGCGTCGCCGCGTTGAACTGGTAGCCCGCGTACCCCGAGAGCCCGTGCTCGCACGAGGTGTAGTAGAGCTGCGCGAAACCCATCGGCGGGACCTCCTCTCGTCCGGGACGGTGACCGCCACGGTTCAGGACCGCCCCTCCCGGGACGGGACGACACCGAAACCGCCGAGCATCCACAGGAAGGGGTCGGCGACCCGGTAGGGGCGCACCCCGCCCCGCAGGCGCTGCTCGGCGTCGGGCGCGTGCCCGAGCGCCGACACCCCGAAGTACCGGGCGTCGGCGTAGTGGTTGGTGATGTGCGCGTCGATGCGGCCGCCGTCCCACCGGTGCAGCAGCCGCCGGATCTGGGCGTGCACGTCGCGGCTGTCGGAGCCGTCGAAGTAGGGGGCGTCCGGCTGGGGGCGGCGCAGCGGCGACCCGGGGTCGAGCGCGTCGTGGAACACGTCGAGCTTGGTCAGGCACACCGCCATCGGTACGGGGATGGGCCGCGAGGGCGACCCCGTCCGGCGCAGCAGCAGGTCCGTGACCCGGCCCAGCATGTCCAGCGGCGGGTGCTCGGCGCGCTCGGGCGGCGGCAGCGGCGTGCCCGGCGCGGCCTCGGCGCGTGCCCCGGGCATCCGCAGCGGGTCCAGCAGCAGGATGACCCCGTCGGCGTTCTCCAGGTAGCGCAGGTTGGTCTCCACGCTCTCCTCGGTGGTGAGGTCCTCGCCGGCCGTGTCGAAGAACGACAGCAGCGTGTGCCGGGGGCGGCGCCCCCACGGGCCGCGCGGGCGGGTCGTGAACCGGAAGACCAGCGGCTCGCGTGCCGCCCCGGTGCGCCGGGTGGCGGCCAGCAGCCGGGCGTCGTCGTATAGCGGCCCCTCGTAGTCGGTGCGGAAGCGGTGCCGGGTGTGGTCGTCGGAACCGCCCACCGAGGCCTCGAAGCGCGCGCCCACCCGGTGCATCAGCTCGTGGATGAGCACGGTCATGAACACCGTCTTGCCGGACTCGCGCGCGCCGACCAGGGCGATGAGGCGGCCGGGGATGCGGCCGAAGTTCACCGGCAGCCGGGCGTGGCAGGTGGCGCAGACCCGGGTGCCGGTGGATGCGCCGCAGTGGGGGCACGCCGCGCGGGGGCGGCGGCCGTCGGCCGCGAACACCGGTGGCAGGTGCTCGCGGCGGCCCAGGTGGGCGCGCAGCTCCGCGTCCTCGGACGGGTCGCACCGGCGGCCGTCGGGTCCGGGGCGGCCGCCGCAGCGGAACAGGATGAGGCGCCGCGTCAGACGGGTGTAGCAGTAGGGGCACACCGGGCGGTCGGGGGCGCCCAGCCGGTCGAGCGCGATCACAGGCGGAGCTCCTTCACCGAGGGCTGGCACAGCCGGGTGCCGTCCGGGACGTCGCCCAGGGGCAGGCACACCAGCCAGGCCGGCCGGGCGGTCCGGGGCGGGCGGACCCGCAGGGACAGCCGCTGGCCGGCCGCCAGCCGCCGGGACGGGAACACGGCCAGCACCAGGCCCTGGTCGACGCGGTCCGGCGGGAACCCGCCCTCGGCGTAGACCACGGCGATGCGGGGGCAGGTGCAGGCGGTCCCGGCGGCCACGGTGACCCGCCGGTCGCGGCGCAGCAGCCCCGCGGGGGCGACGCGGTAGTCGAGCACGCCCCCGCCCGGGACGGTGAGGACGGCGGGCGGCCCGGGGGTGCCGCCGACGACGGCGCGCACGGCCACCCGTGCCGTCCCGGGGCCCATGGGGGCCTCGAACCCGCCCCCGGCCTCGTACCGGGGGCGCTCGCAGAGCGCCTCCCCGCCGTCCCGCGAAGGCCCGGACGTGTCGTCGGGGTCCGCCGGACGCCAGGTCACCGCGGCGGCGGACGCCCCCTCGGGCCAGGTCCAGCCCAGGCGCACCAGGTCGCCGAACCGCCGCGCGTGCAGCCCCGCCACCGCCGGAACGGCCACCACCCGCACCGACGCCCCCACCACGGCCTGGTCGCCGCAGGAGGTCACGGCCACCACGTGGTGCGTTCCGGGACCCAGCTCCACCCGTACCCTCTCCCGCTCCGGCGGTCCCAGGGCCGCCCGTCCGGCCCCGGCCGTCCCGCCCGCCTCGTCGATCCCGACCGTCTCGCCTGAGGCGGGTGCCCCGCCGGGGGCCCGCCCCGGCCGGTCCGCTCGGGGTGCCTCACGTGTCCGCTGTGTCTCGCCTGAGGAGGCCGCCCCGTTGGTGCCGGGCGTTTCGTCCGGGGCGGGGGCGCGGTCCTCGCGGGGTGCCCTGTCCGTGCGTTCGTCCTGGCCCGTCGGGGTATTGCGGTCCCCGCCGGGGGCGTTCTCCGCCCGGTCCGCGGCGCACGTCCCGCGCGCCCCGTGTGCTCCACCCGGCTCGGCCGCCCCCTCCCCCGGGAGTGCACCGGCGCTCCCGCTCGGGGGGAACACATCCCCGATTCCGTCCGCCCGGTCCTTCCCGCCCGCACGTGCCGTCCCGGGCGCCCCGTTGCGGTTGCGGGCGGGCACCGCCGCGGTCCCGTCCGCTCCGAGGGCTCCTTCCGCCGCGCCGTCCCGGGAGGCCCCGTCGGCTCCGCGCGCTCCAGGGGCGGGCGCCGCCTCGACCGCACCGGCCGTCCCACCGGCCGTCCCACCGGCCCCAGCGGGCGCGGGCTTCGCGCCCGTCACGGTTGCGGACACCGGCGGGGCGTCCGCCGGCCGTCCGCCGTACGGCCCCGAGGGGACCGGGGAGCCGGGAGGGGAGACCGCGGGGACCGGGGCGCCGTGGGCGGCGACCTCGGCCGGGGGGACGCGGGTGCCCGGCGGCCAGGGCGGCCGGGCACCCGCCGTCCGCAGCGACACCCGGCCGCGGGCCGGCGGCGTCCACGACGCCGTGAACCCGCCCTCCCCGTCCGGGACCACCAGCAGGTCCTCCACCGGCGGCGGGGGAGGACCCGGCACCACCCGCCGCACCAGCCCCTCCGAGCCGCGGGCCGAACCCCCCGAGGTCAGGTACACCGCCCGCACCCGGTAGTAGTACTCCACGTCCGGGCGCACCCCGCGGTCGCGGAACCCCATCCCGTCGGTCGCCACCCGGACCCCGTCGCCGCCCCGCGGCGGGGCCCCCTCGCCGCGCACCACCTCCACCCGCACCGCCTCCGGCGGCACCCGCCACGCCCCCGTCACCTCCTCCTCGCCGGCGTGCACGGACAGGTCCCCGACCTCCGGGGCGAGCAGCACCGGGTCGGTCACCCCCGGCTCCGAGGTACCCCGCCCCTCGCGCACCGCCGCCACCGCGTACCGCACCTCCGTGCCCACCGGCAGCCCCGGGTCGATGAACTCCGTCCCGGACACCTCCCCGGCCAGCGCCTCCCGGGCACCGCGGCCCACCCGGCGCAGCACCCGGTAGCCGATCCGCCCCACCAGGCTCGGGCTGGGCCGCCACACCACCACGGCGCCGCGCCCCTCCACCCGGGCGCGCACCTCGCGCGGCGGCAGCGGCGGCACCTCGCCCAGCCGCGCCCGCAGCCCGTCGTCGTCGGCGGCCAGGGCGCAGGCCGCCGCCAGCGCCCGCGCCGCCTCCTCGTCCCGGCCCTCGCGCAGCTCCTCCTCCGCCCGCGCCGACAGCTCCTCCACCCGGACCGCGCGCTCCCGCACCTGGGCGGCCGCACCGTGGTCGGCGGGCAGGTCCGCCGCCGCGGCCTGCGCCTGGCGCAGCTGGTCGTCGGCGAGCAGGTCCCGCACCTCCCGCTCGGCCCGGGCGACGCGGTCCGAACCCGCCGGGCGGCGGCGCACCGCCGCCGCCAGCAGCGCCGCCTCCGCCTCCGCCAGCCCCCGGCGCGCCCAGGGGCGGGCCAGCGCCGCCTCGCCCACCTCGGCCGGGCGCGCCCGCAGCTCCTCGGCCACCTCCCACAGCACCACCGCGTCGCGCTCCGCGCGCGTGGCACAGGAGCGCAGCACACCCAGCACGTTCTCCGCCGCGGCCTTGCCCTCGGTCAGCGGCTCCACCTGCACCCGTGCCACCGCCCCGTCCAGCGCCGCGTCGTCCAGGACGCCGCCGTCCACCAGCCGGAACCCGTCCACCACCGTGAACCCGCCCGCCAGCCGCCCCGCCCCGAACACCACCTCCGGGGAGAACACCGCGCCGCGGGTGCGCAGGTTGTCGCGCAGGCTCCGGAAGGTCCGCACCGGCGGCTGCACGGGCAGCTCGGGCAGCTGCTCCACCACCCGCACGCCCCGCTCCCGCAGCAGGCGCTCGGCCTCGCCCTCGGGCATGCCCACCGAACCCGCCATGGCACGCAGCGCCCAGCGGTCCACCAGGGAGGTGGAGAGGCCGTCGGCGATGTCGGACCACTCCGCCAGCGCCCGCGCCGCCGCCTCGGCCCGCACCCGGGAGAAGTGCCCGTGGGTGAGCGCCCCCTCCCGGTCCAGCCGCTCGTGCGCCGCCACCAGGTCCACCAGCACCCGGCGCAGGGTGCGGCGGCGCGCCTGGAGCCCCCGCCAGTAGGTGCACACCGCCGCCACGTGCGCGGCGAACGCCTCCGGGTCGGCGGACAGCCGCCGCTCCCTGTCCGCCCCCATCCCGTAGCGGACGAACAGGTCGGCGGGCGGCCCGCCGGTGCGCGCCGCCGCCAGCACCTCGTCCTCGTACCGCCGCCGTTCCCGCACGTCCCAGGGCACAGCCGCCCGCTCCCTCGCCAGAGTCCGCCCCACGCCGCCACCGTGCCCGCGCCCGGCGGGCCGCCCCGTCACCCCGAGGTGCGGATCGACGCGATGGCGTCCCGGGCCCGGCGCACCTCCTCCTCGCCCATGCCGCCGATACGGATGTCGAACCGGATCTCGCCGCCGCCGGCCGGGTCCCAGCCGCGCACCGCCAGCATCCCGGTGGCGCCCAGGCTGAACTCGATCCGGAACGGGGTCCCGGCCGGACCCTTGGGCAGCCCGGTGAGCAGGGCGTCCCCGATCCGCACGTTGTGCTCCAGCTCCTCCGAGGCCACCGAGCCGGCCTGCTCCCACACGTCGATCTCGACCTGCTCCTGGTCGGGCCACACGGTGGCGAACCCGTCCTCGACCGTCACCGGAAGCGGGGTGTTGGCCCTGATCAGGTGGCTGATGTACTGGCGGGCCCGCCCCGGGTCGGTGGCGAACACCGGGTCGGTGCCGTCGGTGGCCTTGACCCCGAAGGCGCGCGGTGACACCCCCGTGACGGTCTTGCGGGCCATCCGCTCGACCTCCTCCCGGGTGATGCCCAGGGCCGCGCCCACCTCCTCGGCGCGGCGGGCGCGCTCGGCCGGGTCGCGGCCGGGCTCCTCCATGACGTTCTTGACCTGGCGGACCAGCGCGAACAGCGCCGCGCCCTTGGCCACCGCGAGGTCGGGCTCGTGCAGGTGCGGCTCGAACCCGAAGCGCTCGCGCAGGGACCGCGCCACCACCGGCATACGGGTCATCCCGCCCACCAGCAGCACGTCGTCGAAGGAGTCCACCCCCCGCTCGCGGGCCGCCGCCAGGGTGCGCGCGGTGATGGTGAGGGTGCGCTCCATCAGGTCGGAGGTGAGCGCCTCCAGGTCGCCGCGGGCGAGTTCCATCCGCACCGTCGACCCGGCGAAGCGCAGGTTGTGCCGGGCGCGCTCGCGGGTGCTCAGGGAGCGCTTGATCTGCTCGGCCGCCGCGGCCACGTCCTGGAGGAACTGCTCGTCCCCGGACGGGTCGGGGTCCGGGTGGTGCTCGGTGAACACCTCCAGCAGCAGGTCGGCGAGCTTGTGGTCCCAGTCCGCCCCGCCCAGCCGGTGGTCGCCGTCGGTGCACACCACGCGGACGTCGTCCTCCTCCACCCGGATGACCGTGGTGTCGAAGGTGCCGCCGCCCAGGTCGTACACCAGGAGGTGGCGCACGCCCGAGACGGCGTCCAGGCTCTGGTAGTGCAGGGCCGCCGCCACCGGCTCGGGCACCACGTCCAGCACGTTGAGGCCGGCGATGAGCCCGGCCCGGCGGGTGGCCTCCTTCTCGTGCACACCGAAGTAGGCGGGCACGGTGACGACCACGTCCTCGACCTTGTCCCGGGCGTGTTCCCCGGCGGCCCGGGCCAGCTCGCGCAGGATCAGCGCGGAGACCGACTCCGGGTCGTGGACCCGGCCGTGGAACTCGTAGCGGGCGTCGGTGCCCATCTGCCGTTTGACCAGGGAGACGACCATGTCGGGGTAGAGCAGGGCGGTGTTCTTGGCCTCCTCGCCGACCACGACGTTGTGGGCGGACTCGAAGTACACGACGGAGGGGGTGGTGTCGTTGCCCACGGCGTTCTTGGTGACGGCGGCCCGTCCGGTCCCGTCCACGAAGGCCGTGCAGGAGTAGGTGGTGCCCAGGTCGATTCCGTAGGTGGTCATGTGCCTTTCCCAGGTGGGGCGGACCCCGCGGGGTCCGCCGGGCCGACGTGGCGGAAGAAGCGGGCGTGGACCCGGCGCCGGACCCGCCCGGTGACGGCGTCGCGGAACCCCGGGGCGGCGACCTCGGCGACGGTGCCGTCCCTCGCCGGATCGGGGTCGTCGACGGTGGACAGCGGCAGGTGCAGGTCGGCGCGGAAGGGGTCGCCGACACCGGCCCCGACGGGTTCGACGCCCAGCCGCTCCAGGGCGAGCAGGGCGTCGTCGGCGAACCCGGCCATCAGCTCGGCCAGCCGCTCCTCGCCCCGCCCGCGCAGGCCGCCGGCCTCGCGGGCGAGCTGGTCGTGCATCCGGATGAGGTCGGCGACGACGGGGTCGAAGAGGGTGCGGTCCTGCGCCGCGCGCAGTTCACGGTTCTCGGAGTGCAGGCGGTCGATGACCGCCTCCCGGTGCCGGGCGCGCTCGTCGAGGGCGGCCAGCCGGTCGTCGAGGGAGGACAGGACCCGTTCCAGGGGATGGGGGGAGTCGGGGGTCGCCGCGTCGTCGGACACCGTCATCGGGCCGCCTTTCACCGCCGATTTCCTCAGTGGCGTTACCGGTTTCCTTTTACGAGGATACTCCGGCGGCGGTGGCGGAAAAAGGGAAACACGTCAACCGGTGGAGAGTGTGGCGTCCCAGGTCACATTGGTCTCCTTTTGTTCTCTGGAGAACTTTTAAGGAATGAGACCGAAATGCGCACAAGGAGTGCCTAATCGGTTTCCGGATGTCCTTCGAGATGCCACGGGGGCATCCGATACCTCGTGTCATCCCCGGGGTCCCGCGCGGTCGGCCCGCGCGGGACCGGCGTCAGGCGAGGGCCTCGTCGATGCGCTCGCCGAGGTGGTCGGCGAGAAGGGAGATGTAGGTGCTGGTGATGTGCCCCGAGTCGCGGTAGACCATCACGTTCCCGATGACGGCCGGGCACGCGCCGTCAGCGCAGAACAGGTCGCTCATGTCCACCAGCGCCGCCCCGTCGGCCATGGCCCCGACCGCCTCCTCCTGGGGGTCGTCCCGCTCCAGCGCCTCCTCCAGCGGGATGGCGCACGCGTCCAGGTCGTCGGCGTTGCCGGCCACGCACTCCACCACGTCGCGGCGCTGGCGCGGCGTGTCGCGCACCGCCACGATCGGCCCCGACGCCTCGCCGATCTCGTCCCACAGCCGGGTCATGCCCTCGGCCAGCATCGGCACCCGGTCGTCCTCGCCGCCCTCCAGCGGGACCGCCGAGGTCGAGGAGCTGGCCACCACGAGGTCGGGCTCCAGCTCGGCCAGCTCCCCGACCACCGCCCGGTTCCACGCCCGGCACGACTCGTACGGGCCGCCCTCGGGGCCCCTGGTCATGGTGTCGGTGAACGCGCACGAGGACTTGGTGTAGAGCACGAGCCGCCAGCCCCGCTCCTCGCCCAGCTCCATCA
The DNA here is from genome assembly GCF_900141985.1 of Nocardiopsis flavescens. GTDB lineage: Bacteria > Actinomycetota > Actinomycetes > Streptosporangiales > Streptosporangiaceae > Nocardiopsis > Nocardiopsis flavescens. The sequence goes on from NZ_FQZK01000002.1 coordinate 142,379, forward strand.
GCGCGGGCACCCACTGGGCGCTGTGGGAGTCCCCCACCACCGCCACGGTGCGCTCGGCGCCCTCCGGGCCGTACACGCACGGGTCCTCCGGCGCGCTCGCCTCCTGGGAGGCCTGGCAGTCGTCGTCGTACAGCACCGGGAGGTCCTCCTCGGCCCGCACCGGCGACGGGTAGACCGGGTCCCCCGTGGGCGCCTGCCCCAGGGCCTGCGGCCCCACGTGCACGCTCGGATCGAACTCCACCGACTCGACGCGGTCCACCCGCACGTACAGCGCGGCGCCGACCGCGGCCACCACCAGCACCCCCGACACCGCCGCGGCCAGGGCGCCGCGGCCGCCGCGGACCAGGCGGTGGTCGCGCACCGGGTCCTCCACCCACACCTTGGTCGCCCAGGCCAGCAGCACGGACGCCGTCCCCACGGCCGCGGCCAGGGGCAGGCCCAGCCCGTCCCCGCCGGTCACCGCCAGGACCAGGACGATCAGCGGCCAGTGCCACAGGTACAGCGAGTACGACAGGTCGCCGATCCAGCGCGCCGGGGCGGTGCTCAGCGGTGCCGACGCCGACAGCGGCCCCGGGACGTGCTCGGCGGCGATGACCGCCGCGGACCCCAGCACCGGCAGCAGCGCCGCCCACCCCGGGAACGGCGTGGAGGCGTCGTACAGCACGGCCGACGCGACGATGGCGGCCAGGCCCGCCCAGCCCAGCGGCAGCCGCACCCGCTCGGGGAGGCGGCCGTGCGCCAGGCCGATCGCGAGCAGGCCGCCCACCGCCAGCTCCCAGGCGCGGGTGGTCGGCAGGAAGTACGCCGAGGGCTCCCCTCCGGTCGCCACCACCGACCACAGCAGTGACACCGCCAGCAGCGACCCCAGCAGCGCCACGAGCGTCCGGGTGCCCGCGCCCCGGCGGCGCAGCGCCGCCCACACGATGAACAGCAGCGGCCACACCAGGTAGAACTGCTCCTCCACCGACAGCGACCAGAAGTGCTGCACCGGGGAGGGCGCCGTCTCCGCCGCCAGGTAGTCCACCGCCTGCCGCGCCAGGTACAGGTTCTCCACGTACGCGGCGGAGGCGATCAGCTGCCACATCGTGTCGGTGAGCCGGGTGACCGGCAGCAGGAAGTACGAGGCCGCGCCCGTCGCCAGCAGCACCACCGTGGCCGCGGGCAGCAGCCGCCGCACCCGGCGCGCGTAGAACCGGGCCACCGAGATCCGGCCCTGCCCGGACGCCTCCCGGTACAGCAGGGACGTGATGAGGAAGCCGGAGATCACGAAGAACACGTCCACGCCCACGTAGCCGCCCGGCAGCAGCGACGGTTCCAGGTGGTAGACGAGGACGAGCACGACGGCGACGGCGCGCAGGCCCTGGACCTCCGGGCGGAAGCGGCGTTCCACGGCGGCCGTGGTGGGAGCGGAGGGCATCGCGGGACTCCCCGGGAGCGGGATCAGGGTCGGTGCGGGGGACGTTTTCAGGGGATGTGTGTCCGCATTCTGTTATGTCACGCCGGTACCGGGACCGCAGAAGGCCGACACGTGCCCTCTTGTTCTCCCGATGTCGGTCGGGGCGACACCCTTCCGTGACCGGATGTTCGCCACACCCCCGCCGGAACGCCCGAGGGCGGCGCACGCGCTCCGGATCTCCGGCAGACTGTCCGATACGGAAACGTCCCCGGTCGGCGGCGCGCACGGCCCCGGGCCGTCGTTCCGCGTCCCTGCCACCGGCCCCGCCCCCGGGCCAGCGTCCCGCTCCCCGCGGCCGTGTGCGAGAGGAGGCCCACCGTAACCCCTGTCATCCGCGCCCGTCTCATCGCGCTCGCCCTCGTGGTGGTGCTCGTTCCGGCGGCGCTGTACCCCCTGGCCGGCCCCTGGTCCCTGCTCTGGGTCCCGGCGGCCCTGGCCGCCGCCGCGGCCCTCGTCCTGCGCGAGCGGAGCCGTGCCCCCGCGGTTCCGGCCGCGCCGTCCGCCGACGGTTCCCCGGACGACGCGCGGACGGGTCCGCGGCCCGCGTCCGCCGCCGGCTCCGACCGCGCCCGGGACGGGCGGCGCATCCGCCCGGTCGCCCTGCCCAGCGCCGCCGACGACTACGACCTGTACTTCTCGGCGGTGGTCCACTGGCGCTGGTCCAACACCGTCGACCTGCGGCTGCGCAACCCCCTGGGACCGGCGGTCCTGTCCGTCGTCACGCGGGCCGCCGAACTGGTCCGCGAGACCGACCCCGCCGACGAGGGCATGACCGAGTGCGAGCTGGCCGCCCGCCTCGCGGTGGAGCACGCGGTCATCGGCAGCGGGATCGCGGTCTGGGCCGAGGAGGTGTCCCTGCGGTCGTCGGAGGCCGACGCCGAGCGGTTGCGCCGGATGGCCGACCTGCGCAAGGACCGGGTGGTGCGGGAGGCCGCCCGGGTGGCCGAGGACGACCTCGCGCCGCTGCCCGCCGCCCGGCTGCGCCGGGCGCCCGACGACGGCGCGCTCCTGCCCGTGCCCGCCGACCCGGCGGGCCGCCCCGACGCCGGCGGCCTCGACGGGTTCGAGGGGTTCGACGGCCCGGACGCGCCGGGGGAGCACGCTCCGGTGCCCGCGGGCCCGGGCAGCGACGTCGACGTGGAGGGGTACGAGAGCTACTGGTGGCCGGCCGAGGAGGACGGCGACCGCGAGGGCTCGGAAGAGGACGTCCAGGTGGCCATTCTGCGCGGCATGATCGACGCCCTCGCCCCCGGTGACGGGCGCGACGCCTTCGTCCGCGACCAGGTGGCGGTCCTGGAGCGCGGGGGCTTCGACGGGGTGGCCCGCCGCATCCGCGCCGGCCACCCGGACCCAGGGGACCCCTGAGGGCCGGTGCCGGTCCGGGGGCGCACACGCGAGGACCCCGGTACGGAAAGGCGGTCCGTACCGGGGCCCGGCTCCCCGCGCGGGGTCCCCTCAGCGGATGATCCGCTGGAAGAACACGTACGCGGCCGCGACGGTGCCCAGGCCGACGAGGACGGCGTTGGCGGCGTTGTCGTGGGCGAGCCAGGTCAGGAGCCCGGCCACGGCTCCGGAGAGGGCCCCCAGCGTCGCGATGACGGCGACGCGGAGGCTGATCCGGCCGTCGGAGCCGGGTCGTTCGGGCCGCTCCGGGGGTCGGGCGGGCGGCGATGCGGTCATGGGCGCCCCTTTCGGACTGCTCGGGTGGACAGGGGTGCGCTCCGTGGTCGGTTCGGGACGGATAACGGTCCCCGGTCCCGACGGGAGGCGGGGGACCGATGGGACGGGGCCGGTCTCTTGAGGCACGGAAATGCACGGGGGTGTCCTCGACGGTCGGCCGATGCGCTCGCGCGGAACGGTCCTCACCCTTGTCAGACGGTCCGTGACCGGGGAACCTGTGAGAATCCGGACCCTCACCGGTCCGGTGGGGCCGCTTCGCTGCGGGTCTCCGCGACACCCTTCGCTGCCAGGCAGAGGTTCGCGGGGTCCGCCGGGGCGGCCCTCCTGCGTGTTCGGGCCGCGGTCGGGCGGCCCGCGCGCCACCTCCTTTCCGATTTTCGCTTCGGGGACGATTGCTGACAAATTAATACCCCCGGACCGCGGGCAATCACTCAAGGTGATACCGATATGTCGGGAGTGTTATTTTCGGGTCCGGTGGGAGCGCTTCCGGTAAGGCGGTCCATTGATTTCTCTGGAGAAGGAGTGCACACGAAATCGGACATCGTTCACTTTCTTCTTTCTGGTCGCGGTGTCCGCGAATGCGCCCCCTGTTCCCCGGCGCCGCACGCGGCGCGGCGGCCGGCCGTCCCGGGGCCGGTGCCGCGGCCCGTCGTCCCGTCCCGTCCCGGTCCGCGGCCCGCGCCGGGGGCCGCGTGTTCCGCCGGGCCGGGGAGGGGCCACACTGGAGGCGCGCCGGGGCAGTCCCGGGCGGACGAGGCGGGGAGGCCCGGTGAGCGCAGGTGACGGAGGAGTACCGCGGACCCGCGTCCCGCGGCTGCCGCCGGAGTCGCCGCCCGCCCCGCCCGGGCCCGCGCTGCTGCGCCAGCGCTGGAGCGACGTCGTCTTCCTGCACTGGCCGGTGGACCCCGCCCGGGTCGCTCCGCTGCTGCCCCCCGGCACCCGGCCGGACCTGTTCGAGGGGGTCGCGTACGCGGGCCTGGTCGCCTTCCGGATGCCCGTCAACTCCGTGGCGGGCCGCCTGCCCGTCGGGGGGTTCGACGAGGTCAACGTGCGTGTGTACTCGGTGGACCGGCACGGCCGCCGCGGGGTGGTGTTCCTCAGCATGGACGCCGGCGCCGCGCACGCGGTGGCGGCGGCCCGCCTGCTCACCGGCCTCCCCTACCTGTGGTCCGACATCTCCCTGGCGCGGGGTCGGGACGGCCTGCGCGCCGGCGCGGTCCGGCGGCGCGCACCCGGCCGGGCCGCCGGCCGCTGGGCCGTCCGCGCGGGGGAGCCGCTGGAGCGCCCCGGACCGCTGGAGCACTTCCTGACCGCGCGCTGGGGCCTGCACACCCGCCACCTGGGCCGCACCTGGTGGCTGCGTGCCGACCACCGGCCCTGGCCCCTGCACCGGGCGGAGTTCCTGCGCTACGAGGGGGACCTGCTGGGCGCGGCCGGGCTCGTGCCGCTCACCGGGCGGCCGGTCTCGGCGCTGTGGTCGCCCGGCACGGACACCGGGTTCACGGTGTCACTGGTTTGACACCCGGCGCGGGCCGGGACGGGCGCGGAGAACGGAGTGGGCTCCGCTCCGGGGTGTCAGGCCGCGGCCGCCGGGTCCGCCCCGGCCTCCCCGGTGCCGGGGGCGGAGCCGGGCGGGTTCGGCACGGACCCGGCCGTACGCGCGGTGTCCGGCCGCTCCAGGTACTCCGGGGCACGGCCCCCCGCCCGGTACCGGTCCGGAACGGCGTCCTCCCTCGGGTCACCGGGGGCGGGCACCGCGGGCCGGTGCGGGGCGTCCTCCAGGGGAGGACGGGGCCGCGGCGGGGCGGGCGGCGAATCCAGGAGCCGGAGCCGGTCGAGTTCGCGCTCCATCCGGTCGATCCGCTCGGCCAAATCCCGTGCGGCGGGCAGTCCGCGGGTCGCCTCCAGGGCGTGGTCCCGCTCCCGGACGCGGAAGGCCACCGCCCCGGACGCGTCGGCGAGGCGCTCCGCGGCGACCGCGCGCTCCCGCAGCGCGGTGACCAGGGCCGACCGCAGCTCCTGCACCCGTGCCGCGGCCCGGCCGATCCGGGCCGCACGGCGGGCCGCGAACGGGCCGAAGGGGGCGCGCACCCTGCGCAGCCCCCTCTCCGCGCGTTCGAGCGCCCTGCGGGCCCTGCGCGCCTCCGACTCCCGCAGCGCCGTCTCGGCCGAGACCCGGTCCTCCCGGAAGCGGGCCCGGTCCACGGCGACCTGGGTGCGGCCCAGGCGGTCGTGGAGGGCGACCTGCGTGCGCGCCGCCTCCAGCAGCGCGAACAGCTCGGTGGCCCGGGCGCGCACCCCGGCGCCGAGCCGCTCGGCGATCACCTCCGGCGGGACCACCGTCCCGAAGCGCTCGTGGAGGGAGGACACCTCGATCCGCACGTCGGCCTGCCCGTCCCGGGAGCCGGGGAGGGTGGCCGCGCGCAGCAGCAGGTCGCCCGGTGCCGGACCCAGGTCGGCGTCGGTGGTGACGTGCACCTTTCCGCCGAGCGCCGGCAGCGCCTCGGCCGAGTGCCAGGGCCCTCGGGAGCCGGGCGGCCGGACGAGGAAGCCGGCGGAGCCGGGGGAGCCGGGGGAGTCCCACCACCGGTGACAGGAGAACACGTATTCGTGCGGGCCGTCCCCGCCGGAACGGACGCGCCGTCCGCCCTGGAGCGGGAGCTCCTCCTCGCTGGTCGCACGAGCCAGGAGAGCCCTCCGGATCTCGCGGTCGAGGGAGGCGACGAACTCGGCGGAGGCGGCGGGTGAGGGGAGGTCGCTCGTGGAAGTCACATGACCCTTTCAGAGGGAGAGAGTCGTTCGTACGGGGGACCCGACGGTAAGGAGTATGCCCGAGGGGCACGACATTCTGTAAGGGTACGGGCACGCAAAGTTCCAATCCGCCGGTCAGAGGCCCTGTCCGGAGTCGGCCTTGAGCGCTCGACGATCCGGCCTCCTTTGCCGTTCGAACGCAAAGACGCAGGTCAGGGCGGTGTGTCGGCGGTGGCGTCCGATGGTGGCGGGGCGGCTGGGGTCTCGTCCGCGTCTGCGGAAGATTCTCGATTTCCTCGTGCCCCGAATCTGGAAGCGGGCCACCCGGTTCCTTGATATGCGGGAACTTCGCTGTTGCGAGGTTCCTTCATGTTCGCGCACGTGGGTTCCGAATCCTCCCCGGGGCGGGGCGGGGCGGGGTGGGAGGGCGGGCGCGGGGCGCCGGCGGGGGCGGCGGCGCCCGGCTGGTGTCCGCGGGGGCGGTCGGTGTCCCGGTGGGAGGCGCCCCCGGGGTGCCGTCCTCGGGTGCGGATCCGCCCGTTCGCGGGTGGAACATCCTGCTTTCGTCGCGGCACCCGTTCCGACCTGTGGATCTGTTTTCCGGGAGGAGGCCCGGGGGTAGGGGAGGCCATATCGACAAAGTTCGCAAAAGCGACAAAAAGCATGCACTGTCGGGGGTGTGGAAATGGTGAACCGGAGTTCTCAGGGGAGCGGGAAGACGGCACGGGGGAGCGGTCGCGGCGGGGGTTCCACGGGCGGGGCGGCGTCCGCGGCGGAGAAGGACGCGGACCGCGCGGACGACCTCCGGGACGACCCGGGCGCCGGCCACGGCACCGGGGACACGGACGTGCTCCTCGACGTCCCGGTCGTGAAGGTCGACGAGATCGACCTGGAGGTGGAGAACCTCCTGGCCTCGGTGTCCCTCCAGGCCGAGGTGCTGGACCTGCTCAAGCTCAAGGTGGGGGCGGACGTCGGGCTCGGCCGCGTGCACCTGAACATCAAGGGCGTCGAGGCCCAGGCCCTGCTCAAGGTCCGGCTGGACAACGTCCGCGACATCATCACGCGCGTCCTGGAGACCATCGACGCCAACCCGCAGATCCTGGAGCAGGTGACCAGGGGCGTGGCGTCCTCCCTCGAACAGGTGGCGGGCGGTGCCGGGGAGGCCGTGGGCGCGGTCGGCCAGGGGGCCGGGAGCGCGGTGCGGGAGGTCGGCCACGGAGCCGGGGGCGCGGTGGAGGAGGTCGGCCGCGACGCCGGCGGCGCCGTCCGGGACGTGGGGCGCGGTGCCGGGAAGGCGGTGGAGGACGTGGGCGAGGCCGGTGAGGTCCTCAAGGGCGCGGGCGAGGCAGCGGGGACCGCGGCGAAGGGCGCGGGCGATGCGGCCGGAAGCGCCGCGAAGGGCGCGGGCGAGGCCGCCGGAGGTGCCGCGAAGGAGACGGGTGGTGCGGCGAAGGGCGCCGGCCGGGCCGCCGGCGGCGCGGCGAAGGGCGGCGGATCCGCGTCCGAGAACGGTGCCTCGGGCGGGTCCGGCGGCCGGTCGGGCAAGGGCCGGGCCGGGGGAGGGAAGAAGTCGTGAGCGCGGAGCGCGGGGACACCGGGCCCGACCTCGACGTGGAGATCGCGGCGGGGATCACCGCGGACGAGCTGGTGTTCCGCGAGGTCCCCGAGGTCGCCCCCCGGACCCGTGCCGAGCCGGACGGGGAGGGCGCCTCGGGCAGCGAACGCTCGGGTCTGCCGTACGGGGTCGAGGCCGGCACGGTCTACCGGGACGTACGCGTGGACTACCGGCTCGTGAGCCGCGCCGACGCCGCCCCTGACGTGGAGCGCGACCCGCCCGGCGACGGGTGAGGGGACGGGCGGCCGGCCGGCGGGCCGGAGCGCGGTTCCGCCCCTCCCGGACGCGGCGCGCCGTATCGGTCAGGACTGGAGAAGCGTCCCGGGGCCCGGACCGGCCACAGTGGGGGGAGGACCCCGCGCAGGGCGGGGAGAGAAGGGGGAGTCGCCGATGACCGGGAAGGCCGACGGGCGGAGCGCTGGGCCGGGAGGGTTCTCCGACCAGGAGAAGGCCGCGATGAAGGCGCGCGCCGCCGAGCTGAGGCAGGAGGCCGGGCAGGGCCGCGGCGGCAAGCGTGCCGAACGCGAACTCCAGGTCCTGGAGAAGATCGGGGAGATGGACGACGCCGACCGCGCGGTGGCCGGGCGCATCCACGCCATCGTGACCGCGACCGCGCCGGAGCTGGAGCCCAAGCTCTGGTACGGGCAGCCCGCCTACGCCCGCAAGGGCAAGGTCGTGTGCTTCTTCCGCAGCGGCGGCGTGGACAAGGAGCGCTACTCCACCTTCGGTTTCACCCCCGAGGCGGCACTCGACGACGCCGGCGGCCTGTGGGCCACCTCGTTCGCCGTCTCCGGCCTCGGCCCCGAGGCCGAGAAGGCTGTCGCCCGACTGGTCGAACAGGCCGTCCGCTGACCTTCGCCCCGGAGGTTCACTCGCGCGGGTGAACCCCCGGAAGGGGGCCGTCCGGGCGGTGCGGCGGTATCCGGAACGCGCGCTCAGGTGTCGGCGGTGTCGAATCTCCAGGTCATGGTGATGCGCTGCGCCGGGGAGCTGCTCACGGCGGCGAGGCGGCCCTCGCCGTTCGTGTACAGGAGACGGATCGACTGGTCCGGCTGGTGGCCCAGCAGATCGTCCCGGACCGGCTCCCAGGAGTCCTCGCCCAGGACCCACAGCGCGGGGGCGAGGGGGTCCGCACCCAGGTCGACACGTGCGGTGCCCGGACGGTCTCCGGCGAGGTACCACCGGCCGCCGGCCTCGGCGGCGGCCGACACGGTGCCGGGGCCCGGGAGGGGGGCGGGGCCCACCACCTCGTCGAGGCCCGAGGCGCCGGCCGTGCGGATCCGGTACACCCGTTCGGAGTCGCCGCCGCTCCTGCTCAGCACCGCGACACCGCCCGCACCGTCCTGCAGGGCCTCCACGCTCTCACCGACCGGTATCCCACCCAGCGGGCGCCAGCCGAGACCGGCGTCGTCGGCGAACCAGACCGTGTGTCCTTCGGCGGGGGTGCCGGTGAGGGCGACCAGGCCCCCGCCCGTCGAGGCGACCGAGAAGGGGAGGCCTTCCTCGGGCGCGGGCGCCTCCTCCCAGACGCAGGCCGCCGGATCGCAACGGTGCAGGGAGGACTCACCCAGCTGCGAGGTCGTGACCAGGACGGTGTCGGTCCCGCCGAGGCGGGCGACGGCGGCGTCCGCCGTCATGATCGCGCTGGGGCCCTCCGCGGGGCTGATCTCGTTGCTGCGGAGCCGGACCGGCAGTGTGGCGGGCTCCGCGCCGTCGAGGCGGTCATCCGCTGTGAGGTCGGTGCCCGTCCAGGTCAGAGGCTTCTCGGTGGTGTCCTTGTCGTCCGCCTCGGTCGGCTTGGACTCGAAGGCCACCGCCACCCAGGGGGCGCCGTCGCCGCCGGGGAGGGAGGCGACCGCCGCGGGATCCGCCGTCGGCGGGGCCGGAAGGGAGACGTCGACGCGCGCGCCCCGCACCGGGTCGGAGCCGGGTCCGGGCGCATCGATCAGCAGCCCGCCGCCGTCCGCGGTCAGGCGCACGGGGGTGGAGCCGTCGCTCCACCAGGCGGGGAAGACGTACCTCTCGGTCTCCTCGTGCAGGATCCCGGTGAGGGTCGCGCTGGGTACGGGCTCCGACGGCAGGGGGCGGGCGGCCCGCCACCACGCCAGCGAGGCCACCAGCACGACCGCCACGGCGCACGCGCCCACGAGCAGCCCGCGCCGCTTCATCCCCGACCTCCCGTCGAACATCCGTGCCGCGATTGTAGGGGGAGGGCGCCGGAGGCTCCGAGACAGGGCCGCAGCGCCGGGACCGCTGCCGGTCCGCGCGCTTCCCGCAGGACGGCCGTCCGCGGAACGTGCGGGGGCGTCACGGCGGTACGGGATTGGTGACGGGCCGAAGGGGTATCCGCCGTCCCTGGGCGGTGCCGGTGCGCACGCACCGGCCCGGGTCGCGGGCCCCGTGCACCCGCCGGTGCACCCCCGGGAACGCGAAAGCCCCTGACCACATTGCGTTTCCGCTGGTCAGGGGCTTAAGCCTCTGGGGTGAGTGACGGGACTTGAACCCGCGACTTCTTGGACCACAACCAAGTGCTCTACCGGCTGAGCTACACCCACCACGTGCGCCGGGTCTCACGGCCCTGCGTACGTATGAAATCTTAGCGGACGTCCGGGAGTGCTTCGATCAGTTTTCCGGTGAGTCCTCGCGGGGCTCGACGCGGCCGGTACCGCCCGCGACCACGTCGGCGGCGATGGCGCGGGCCGTGGCGGAGTTGGGGCCGGGTTCGGCGACGAAGGCCGCGGCACGGTAGTAGCGCATCTCACGGATGCTCTCGGTGATGTCGGCGAGGGCGCGGTGGCCGCCGTTCTTGTCCGGGCTCGCGTAGTAGACGCGCGGGTACCAGCGGCGCAGCAGCTCCTTGATGGAGGAGACGTCGACCATCCGGTAGTGGAGGTACTCGTCGATGCGCTTCATGTCGCGGGCGAGGAAGGTGCGGTCGGTGGCGATGGAGTTGCCGCACAGCGGGGCCTTGCCCGGCTCGGTGACGTAGCGGCGGATGTGCTCCAGGACGGCGTCCTCGGCCTCCTGGAGGGTCACGCCCTTGTCGAGTTCGGTGAGCAGGCCGGAGGTGGTGTGCATGTCGCGGACGAAGTCGCCCATCGCGTCCAGTGCGGCCTGCGGTGGTTTGATCACGACGTCGATGCCCTCGTCGAGGATGTTGAGCTCTCCGTCGGTGATCAGACAGGCCACCTCGATCAGCGCGTCGTTCGCGAAGTCCAGGCCCGTCATCTCGCAGTCGATCCACACCAAACTGTCGTTCATACGGCCAGCTTAGGGGTTCGGGGGAGAGGGCCCGGACACGCCGCGGGGCGGCCCCTGGGGGCCGCCCCGCGGCGGGACGCGTCAGTCCCAGACGAAGGGGTCGGAGATGCCCGGGGCCTCGCCGACGCCGATGAGGTAGAGCCAGTCCCAGTAGCCCCAGAACTGGGCGACGACCAGGCCGACGATCACCAGGAGGACCAGCAGGAAGGTGAAGCAGCCGCACCCGCAGCCGCCCTTCTTCTTTTTCTGCGGGGGCTGCTGCTGGTAGGGCCGGTGCCCCGGGGCACCGGGGGCGCCCGGGTGGGGCGGGCCCCAGGGGGGCCGGTGGCCGCCGTGGGGGGCGGGCGGGCCGCCCGGAACGCCGGCGTGCGGACCCGCGGGCGGGTAGCCCGGGGGCGGGCCGGGCCGGTTCATCGGGGGCTGCCCCGGGTGGTTCATGTGCGGCGGCGGGCCCTGCGGCGGGTGGGCCGGGGGCCGGTTCATCTGCGGGGGCGGCGGGTACTGCGGCGCGTAGCCGCCCGGCGGCGGCTGCGGGGGCCGGGGGTAGCCGGGCTGGGGGCCCGACGGCGGACGGTAGCCCTGCTGGGCGCCCGAGTGCGGCGGGTACCCCTGCTGGCCGCCGGTGGGCGGGTAGCCGGGCTGGGGGCCGGACGGCGGTGCGGCGTGGGGCGGGGGGGCCTGGCGGGCGGCGTCCGGGCGTCCGGGCGTCCACGGGGTGCCCTCGGCCGGGGCGGGCGGGGCCTGGGGTGCGGCGGGGGCGGCCGGGTGGGCGGGCGCGCCGGGCACGGAGGCGCCCGCGGCCGGGGTCCCCGCCGCGGGGTCGCCCGGGGCGGGAGTACCGGGGGCACCCGGTGCGGCCTCGGCGGGGCGGTTGCGCTCCTCCTCGGCGCGGCGCTCGGCCTCCTGGGCCTGGCGGGCCGTCTCCTCCTCGGCGCGCTTGCGGTCCTCCTCCGCGCGCCGGGCGGCCTCCTGGGCCTGGCGCTCGGCCTCTTCCTCGCGGCGCTTGGCGGCCTCGGCCTCCGCGACGCGGCGCTGCTCCTTGCGCTCCTCGGAGAGGTCGGACCAGCCCTCCTTGAGGCTTCCCAGCAGCTTGTTGAAGCGGCCGCCCTTGCGGCCCTCCTCGGAATCGTCGGGGGCGCCCCCCGAGAACACGGGGTCGTCGGGGTCGAACACGGCCGTGCCGCCGGCGTCGCCACCCGCACCGCCCGTGCCGCCAGGGGTGAACACCCTGGTCCCGGCGGGACCGCCGGACTCGCCCGGCTCGAAGACCCGGGTGCCCGGGGCCTCGCCGGGCTGGAACACCTGGGTGCCGCCCGGTGCGTCCGCGCCGGTGTCGGGCCGGCCCAGGTCCGAGGAACCGGTGAGGTCGGCGGTGGGCAGGTCGTCGCTCAGGTCGGCGGTGGGTTCCTCGTCGCGTCCGGGCAGGTCGCCGGGGGACACCCGCAGGGTGGAGCCGTCGTTGACGTCCGCGCCGGGCCGGGGGGAGGAGCCGGGGTCGACGCGCACGGTGGCGCCGCCGCCCAGGTCCGCGGTGGGTTCCTCGTCGGGGGTGGAGGGGCGGGAGGGGTTGATGCGCACGGTGCCGGGATCGTCGTCCACGGGGGCGCCCGGCGGGGGGCCGGCGGGGGTGGAGGGGCCCAGGCGGACGGTGCCGGGTTCGTCGTCGGCGGGCTGCGCGCCCCGGGCCCAGGAGGGGTCGATGCGCATGGTGCCGAGGTCGTCGTCGGCGGCCCTGGGGGAGGGGCCCAGGCGCACGGTGCCGGGTTCGTCCTCGGACGGACGGCCCCCGGGCCCGCCGAGGTAGGTGGTGGCGGCCTCTTCGTCGGCCCCGCCGCCACCCTGGAGTTCACCGAGGGAGCGGGTGTGCCGCGTCCACTCGTCGCCGTTCCACCATCTGAGCGTCTGCGCGTCGCCCTGCGGGTCCGCGTACCAACCCGGCTCGATAGATCCACCCATGGGGGTCAGACTAAGGGGTTTCGGAACTCTGCTCGACCAGTGGATCCCGTTTCACCGCTTTCCCGTGACCCTCCCGCCGCCGGCGATCGCAACGGGTGCCCGGTCGGTCACCGAAGGTGCCCGCCGTGGTCGCGGGGGCGCCCCGTCCTCGAACGCGGCGGGCAGGCGCGCGGTGTCCAGAAGCCCTGGTCCGGGGCCGGTCGCCCCGGGAATCCGGTCGTGGCCGAAGCACCCTCCCCCGGCCCGGGCGCGCTCCCGCCCCGGTCGCGTCCGCGCCGCCGGACGCGGACGGGGGCGGCGGCCGCGGTCGGACACCACCCCCGTGGGGCGCTCCCCCGAACGCCCTGGTCCCGCCCGACGACCCCGTCAGTCGTCCGTGTCGGCGATGCGCAGCGAGAACGCGTTGATGAAGATCTCGCCGATCTCCGTCGGGTCCTCGGTCATGTACGCGGCGCCGCCGGTGGCCGCCGCGATCTCCTGGAGCGGCTCCAGGTTCTGCACGTCCGGGCCGAACGCGATGGTGATGATCGGGATCGGCCGGGACGGGCTGGCGATGGAGTCGATCTGCGACAGCAGTTCGGCCAGCTCCAGGCCGCCGGGGTTGTCGTTGTCGCCGTCGGTCAGCATGAGGATGACGTTGTTGCGGTCGGGCCGGTAGGTCCGCGACATCTCCTGGTAGGCGGCGAGGTAGGTCTCGTACAGCGCCGTGTCGCCCCGGGGCATCGGCCGCAGGGAGGCCAGCGCCTGGGAGAGCACGGCCCGGTGCTCGGTGCCGTCCTCCTCCGCCTGGAGCTCGCGGACCGGCGCGATCTCCTGGTAGTGCAGGTTGTTGTTGACGTTGGTGGAGAACTCCCACAGCCCCAGCTCGGAGGTCGGGGAGAACATCTCCAGGCCCTGGGTCGCGGCGGCGCCGGTCACCTGCATGCGGGTCATCCCCGTACCGGGGACCTCGGCCAGCATCGATCCGGAGATGTCGACGATCGCGAGCACACGCGAGTCCATCTTCATCTGGTTCCAGGTGCGGGTGAGGTCGCCGATCGAGCCCTCGGACGGGGTCGGCAGCTCCTCGGGCGCCTGCTCCGAGAACCCGTGGTCGCCGCTCAGGACGGCCGGGTCCACCTCCCCCTCGGGGCCGCGGAAGCCCTCGGCGAGGATGTGCCCGCGCGCGGACTCCCCGCGGATCGCGGTGCGGAACTCCTCCGCCGCCCGGGTGAGGCCGCTGTCCTCGGTGCGGACGAGGTAGGGGTAGTCGAGGTAGTAGGTGCCGCCTTCGAGGTAGTCGACGCGGACGGTGTTCTCGTCGTAGGAGGAGTTGTAGCGCCAGGCGGCCTGCTCCGACATGACCATGGCGGGCGGGGCCTCCTCGCCGCCGCCGCTGAGCGCCAGGAAGGCGGCCTCCTCGTCGGCGGAGGCGCCGCGGTGCAGCGCCTGCAGGGCGGCGGTCATGGCCGCGTTGAAGGTGTCGCCGTCCGGGCTGGCCTGCTCCAGGGTGCCGTGCAGCAGGGAGAGCGTGCTCAGTCCGGTGGCGCTGCGGCCGGGGTCGACGACGCGGACGGTGTGCCCGGGCTGCTCGCCGGGGGCGGCGGTGGGGATGACGTCCTCCCACGCGGCGGGCTCGTCGCCGGCGTACGCGGCGAGCCCGGTCAGCACCAGCGGGCTGCGGGCCACGGAGGTGCCGGTCTCGGTCAGGACGGCGTCGCCGGAGTGGTTCTGGACGATGCGCGGCCACACCGAGGAGTCCGGGATCCACACGTCGGACTCGGTGTCGCCCATGGTGGCGCCGGAGCCGGTGATGCCGTACGCCACGTTGGCCGAGTCGACCTGGCGGACCTCGGCGTGTACGCACTGCCCGTCGACGGTGGTCTCGGTGAGGTTGAAGTCGCGGGCGATCGCGTCCACCGCGGGCGCCAGCTCGGGGCTGACGGCCACGTCCAGCCGCAGGTCGGAGCCGCCGCACCCGCCGGAGTTGCCGAACATGTACACGCCGGCCCCCGCCAGGCCCACGACGATCACGAGGGCCGCGGCCAGGGCGGCGAAGGCCCCGCCGCGTCCACGGCGGCGCCTGGACCGGCCGGAGGGCTCTTCTGCGTATCTTCCGCGGTGACGTCCCACAGGCTTTCCTCACGGGGTGGTGTGTACGGACGAGGTGTCGTCCGGGGGGATGGTGCCGTTGTCCGGAGCGGCCCGCCGGTCTCGCGGCGGGCGGGTGCCCGAACGGGTGGATCGGCGGCCCGTGCCGGGAGGGAGGCGGCCCGACCGCCGAGGGTGTTACTGGTGGGAAAGGTACTCAACGTTACGGAGCGGGTGGAGACCGCATGTACCGGTGGATTCCGGTCGGATGGGGGTGTGATCCGCGCCGCGTTCCCGTGCAGACCCCGTCACCTTGGAGGATCCGCGCCGGGTCGCGTGCCCGCCGTCCGCGGGAACGGTTCGACCGAAATGCCATTCCGATACCGAATCGAGACCGTTTCGGGCGAACCCTATCTCCGACGGCGCCACCGGTCCGTACCCGCGCCCTCTCGCGGCCCGCGGCCCCGGCGGCACCGACCCGCCCCCCGGGCCGCCGCCGGCGCGGTGCCCCCGCGCGCCCTCAGTTGTCGCAGTCGGGCACGCACAGCCGCCGGGAGATCGAGCTGAGGAAGATGTCCCCGATCTCGTCCGGGTCGTCGGTGACGAACAGCGAGCCGCTGGTGGCCGCGGCGACGCCGCGCAGCTCCTCGCGGTCGGCCTGCCCGCCGAAGGCGATGATGAACAGGCTCACCGGCCGCCGCGGGTCGAACCGGTCCTCCAGGGCCGCCACCAGTTCGGCGTGGGAGAGGTCGCTGGACCCCTCGTCCTGTCCGGCGGTCAGCAGGATGACGCTGTTGATCTTCTCCTCGTCGTAGGCGGACTGGACCTCGTCGTAGGCGTTGAGGATGTTGTCGTACAGCCGGGAGCCGCCGCCCTGCACGTCGATGGTCTCGGCGGTCTCGACGAGCTCCTGGCGCCGGGTGGCCTCCCGCCCCTCCTCGGCGTCGCCCAGGCGGTGCATGCCCGCGGCCTCCTCGCGGCCGGCCTCCCCGTACTCCTCCGACATCAGCCACAGGCCCATGTCCGTGGCGTCGGGGAACAGGCCCAGGCCCAGCAGCGCGGCCTGCCTGGCCGCCTCCATCCGGCTCTCCCCGCCGCCGCCGTTGAGGTCCTCGGCCATGTTCGCGGAGACGTCGGCCAGGACCAGCGTGCGGCTGGGCATGGACAGCCGGTTCCAGTCGGTGACCGAGGCCAGCAGGGCGTCGCCGGTGAGGTCGCCGTGCACCGGGGGCGGCTCCGCGATGATGCCGGGCCGGTCGGCCAGCGCGGCGGAGGCCTCGCCGCCCGGGTCCCGGAACCCCAGCTCCCGCAGCCGGTCGCGGTGGGGGCCGGCGCGCAGCACCTCGTACAGGTCGGCCGCGGCCGAGCGCAGGGAGGGGGTGTCGGTGGTGGTCACGTAGGGGTAGTCGAGGGAGACCGTGCCCTCGCGCGGGTAGTGCGCCAGCAGCGGCGGCGCGGCCCCGGGGCGGTTCGCGTTGTAGGACACCACCGACTGCTCGGGGACCACGATCACCGGGGCGGGCCGCGCCCCGTCGCGGTGCGCCCCGGTGAAGAAGGCGGACAGGTCGATCTCGCCGAACGCGCTGTCGGTCTGCACGTCGCGCACGAAGTCGGTCATCGCGGTGTCCGCGGCGTCCCCGCCGCCCAGGTGGCGCCTGACCGCGTGCATCACCGCCATGCCGTCGGCCCCCCGGTTGGGGTCCACCATGACCAGCGGGCGCTCGGGGTCGCGCTCCCCGGGCAGCACCAGGGTCCAGTCCGTCGCGTCGGGGTCGGGCATGCCCTCGGTGCCCTCCGGGGCGGCCATCACCACGGGGGAGGAGGCCAGCGAGGGCGGGTCGGTCTCGATGCCGCGGGTGCCGCCGGCCGACATGCGGGCCAGCTCCACCCAGGCGGAGGACTCGGGCACCCACACGTGCGGGGCGATGCCGGAGTCCGTGTCGTCCCCGGCCAGGGCGGTCATGATCCGGTGCGGGGCGATCTCGTCCACCTGGGCGTACACGCAGTCGCCGCCGTAGGAGGGCCGCTCGGCGTTGAACTCGGTCGCGGCCTCGCGCAGAACCGGGGCCACGCTCTGGGTGGCCGACACCCGCAGGTAGCGGGTATCCCCGCAGCCCAGCGCGCCGATCCCCAGGGGGACGGCGATCGCCGCGGCCACGACGAGCGCGACGACGACGGCGCTGATCCCCAGGGGCGACAGCACCAGCCTGCGGGTGGTCGCGGCGGTCGGCGAGGGAAGTCGGTGGCGTCCACTGGACACGGGCACTCCGGGGCGTTGCTGCGGCCGTATCCCCGCGCGGGCACGGGCGGAGCGTGCGGGGAGTCGGCGCGGACAGGGGACAGGGACACGGGGTGCGGCGCCGGACACCCCGGACGGGCGGGGGCGAACCACCGTGCGCCCTGGGGCGTCCCAGGGGGTGAAAGGGGTGCGCCGCCCGACGACCTTCTATGACCTGAGCCACTCTCCGCCATCGTCACCAGGACCCTACTCGTTGGTAATGCGGGAACGGAAGAGGCGGCGGTACCGGACGGGACGACCCCCGGCCGGACCCGCGGCCCGCGCGACCCGCGGGTGGGCCTGCCGTCCCGAGTGGGGTGATCTCTTTGTTACCGTGCCCACCGGGGAGCACACCGGTGTTCCCGTTAGGCTTAGGCCCCGCCACCGGAGTCCGCCCCGGCACCCGCCCCCACGGCCGCCGGCGCACCGCGCGGAACCTCCCGAGACCGACGACCCCCGAGGGTTTTCGCATGTCCCTTGATCGTGATCACCGGCCCCGAGGAACACTCGGTACCGCTCTGCTCGCCGGCGCCTGCTGCGCGGGCGCGGTCGCCTACGGGGTGATCGTCGGCCCGTCGATGCTGCCGCCGCAGCCGGACGTGCAGACCGCCACCGCGCTCAGCCCCGACCTGGCCGGCCTCGAACCCGAGCCCGACGGCGACGAGGCGAACGCGCCGCGCGGGCCGATCGGCACGCTGGAGATCCACGTCAGCGACCGGGACCGCGCCTGGGTGCAGACCCTGGAGTGCACCGGGGACGACGAGGAGGACTCGGCGGTCTGCGCCGACCTGGCCGCCGTCGCCGCCGAGTTCCACGGCGAGCCCGCGGGCAGCGCCGAGCACCCCAGCTCCGGCGAGGAGGCCGAGGCCACCGAGGAGGAGGCCGACTCCGAGGTGGTGGAGGGGGTCCCGGTCGAGCCCACCACCGCCGCGCTGCCCGGCAGCGAGTCGCTGTTCACCGAGGTCAGCGAGGGCACCGTCTGCACCGACAAGCTGTACGGCCCCCAGGAGGCGACCGTCGTGGGCGTCTGGGAGGGCCACGAGGTCGAGACCACCCTCACCCGCAAGGGCTCCTGCGAGGAGGCCCGCTGGCAGCGGCTGCGCCCCCTCACCGACCAGATCATGTAGCCCCCGGGCGGCCCTGCGCCGCCCCGCGGACCCCGCACCGCTCCCGCCCCGGTCGCCCGGTCACCGGACGACCGGCCCGGGCGGCCGGGGATAATCGTCCTCCATGCACGTCATCGAGATCGACGACCCCGCCGACCCGCGCCTCGCCGACTACACCCGGCTGCGGGACGTGAACCTGCGCCGCCACCTGGAGGCCGAGCACGGGCTCTTCATGGCCGAGGGGGAGAAGGTCATCCGCCGGGCCGCGGACGCCGGGTACGCGCCGCGCAGCTTCCTGCTCACCCGGCGCCGCGCCGAGGCCCTGTCCGGCCTGGTGGCCGACGCCCCGCTGTACCTGGTGCCGGAGGAGACCGCCGAGCGCCTGGTCGGGTTCGACCTGCACCGCGGCGCCCTGGCCGCCTTCCACCGCAGGCCCCTGCCCTCCCTGGCGCAGGTCCTGGCCGGCGCGCGCGGCATCGTCGTCCTGGAGGACCTGGTGGACCACACCAACGTCGGCGCGATCTTCCGTAGCGCCGCGGGCCTGGGGGTGGACGCCGTGGTACTGGCCCCGCGCTGCGCCGACCCGCTGTACCGGCGGGCGGTCAAGGTGTCCATGGGCGCCGTGTTCACCCTCCCCTACACCCGGCTCGACGACTGGTACGGCGGCCTGGACGAGCTGCGCGGGGCCGGGTTCCACCTGCTGGCCCTCACCCCCGGCGCGGGCTCGCTGCCGCTGCGGGAGGCGCTCGCCGGGGCGGGGCCCGACCGCGGGGTGGGCCTGCTGCTCGGCACCGAGGGCGACGGCCTGTCCGCCCGCTGGCTGGAGCGGGCCGACGCCCGCGCCCACATCCCCATGTCGGACCGCGACGTCGACTCCCTCAACGTGACCGCCGCTGCCGCGGTCGCCTGCTACGAGCTGTCCCTGCGCGGCGGCGGACTCGTGCACCGCGGTGGGACCGGGGGCTGACCCGCCCGGATAGGGTTTCGGCGGACCGGCGTGTCGGCGGACACCCGCGGAGCAGAAGGAGGGGCCATGGCAGGTCGGGCACTCGTGCAGTGGGAGGAGAACCGTCGCAACGCGCCGGAGTCCCTCACGGTGGACATCTACACCGGGGGGCCGGCGCCCGACGGCCTCGACGGCGTCGCCTTCTACCAGGTCCCCTACGCCCCCTCCACCCAGGGCGTCGACGAGCGCCTGGACATCATCGGCCGCATGCCCTCGCTGGAGGTCCTCCAGCTGACCTCGGCCGGGTTCGAGCACGTGCTGGAGCTGCTGCCCGACCACGTCACCCTGTGCAACGGCCGGGGCCTGCACGACGCCAGCACCGCCGAGCACGCGCTCGGCCTCATCCTCGCCGCCCAGCGCGACCTGCCCCGCTGGGCGCTCGACCAGCGCGGGCACCGCTGGAGCCCGGCGCCGCTGCGCTCCCTGGCCGACCGGCGCGTGGTCATCGTCGGCCACGGCAGCATCGGCCGGGCGATCGAGCGCCGCCTGCTGCCGTTCGAGACCGAGGTCGTGCGGGTGGCGAGCCGGGCCCGGCCGGAGGAGGACGTGCACGGCGTGGACGAGCTCCCCGCCCTGCTGCCCCACGCCGACATCGTCGTGCTGGTCACCCCGCTGAACGAGCACACCCGCGGGCTGTTCGGCGCCGCCGAGCTGGCCCTGCTGCCCGACGACGCCCTCGTGGTCAACGTCGGCCGCGGGCCGGTCCTGGACACCGGCGCGCTGCTGGCCGAGAAGGGGCGGGTGCGCGCCTCGCTCGACGTCACCGACCCCGAGCCGCTGTCGGCGGAGCACCCGCTGTGGGACGCGCCCGGCGTCTTCGTCACCCCGCACGTGGCGGGCGGGTCCACCGCGTTCTACCCGCGGGCCCGCGCGTTCATGGACTCCCAGCTCGCCCGCTGGGCGTCCGGCGAGCCGCTGGAGAACGTGGTCCGGCCCGGGCGCGGGTAGGGGCCGCGGCGCCCGGGGCGCGGCCCGCCGCCGATCGTCGGTACCGGAGACCAGAATGGGTCCATGAGGATCGCGGTGGTCGCCGACGGCGAGGGCGGCGGGCGGCTGCGGCCGCTGGACGGGGACGGCCCGGAGCGGCGCGTGCCCGACCTCGCCGCGGCCGTCCGCTCCGCCGAGGCCGACCGGCCCCGCTGGGTGTGGGCCGACACCCGCGACACCTACCCCGAACTCGTCCGCGCCGGAGTGCGCGTGGAGCGCTGCCACGACGCGGCCCTCGTCGAGTCGCTGCTCCTGGGCCACGAGGGCCGCCACGGCGAGCCCCGCTCTCTGGGCGCGGCCTGGTCCCGCCTGCACGGGCGCCCGGCGCCCGCCGACCCCCACGAACCCGCGGGGGAGGGGACGGCCGCCCAGCCCGCGCTGTTCGAGGCCGACCGCTCCACCCTGCCGCCCGGCACCGACCGCCTCGACGCCCTGGCCGAGGTCCACGCCGACCAGCGCCGCCGCCTGGCCGCGCTGCCGCCGGGGATGGACCTGCTGGCCGCCCTGGAGTCCGCCGGGGCCCTGGCCGCCGCCGAGATGGCCCACGAGGGCCTGCCGTGGCGGCCCGACCTGCACGACCGCATCCTCACCGACCTGCTGGGGGCCCGCCCGTCGCCGGGGCGGCGGCCCCCCGTGCTGGCCGACCTGGCCGCCCGCATCGGCGAGGCCGTCGGCCGCGAGGTCAACCCCGACTCCCCGGCGCAGGTGCTCAGGGCCATGGCGTGGATCGGCCACCCCGTCGCCACGACCCGGGCGCGCGAGCTGGAGCGGGTCGAACACCCCGTCGTCCCGCTGCTGCTGCGCTACAAGGAGCTGTCGCGCCTGCACTCGGCCAACGGCTGGGCCTGGCGGGAGGCCTGGGTGGACGAGCGCAGGGGACCCGGCGGGGAGCGCCTGGGCCGGTTCCGCCCCGACTACGTCGTGGGCGGGGTCGTGTCCGGCCGCTGGGCCACCCGGGGCGGCGGCGCCCTGCAGATCCCCAAGGCGGTCCGCGGCGCCGTGCGCGCCGACCCGGGGTGGGTGCTGCTGCGCGCCGACGCCGGGCAGCTGGAGCCGCGCATCCTCGCGGCCGTCTCCGAGGACGCCGGGCTCGCCGCGGCCGCCGCCGAGGACGACCTGTACGCCCGTCTGGCGGTGCACACCGGGGACGACCGCGCCCGCGCCAAGCTCGGCCTCATCTCCGCCATGTACGGCCAGACCGGCGGCGACGCCGCCCCCCTGCTGGCGCTGCTGCGCCGGCACTACCCGCGGGCCCTGGAGTACGTGGACTCCGCCGCCCGGACCGGGGAGCGGGGCGGGGTCGTCCGGTCCTGGCTGGGGCGGACCTCGCCCGCGCCGGCCGGATGGGAGCGGCACGTGTCCGGGCCGGACGGGGACCGCCGGCGGCGGGCGCACGGCCGGTTCACCCGCAACTTCGTGGTGCAGGCCGGGGCCGCGGAGTGGGCATTGGTGCTGCTGGCGTCGTTGCGCCTGCTCATGCCGGGGGCCGTCGTGTTCTTCGTGCACGACGAGGTGCTGCTGCACGTGCCCCGGGAGCGCGCGCGGGAGGCCGTTCACGCGATCGACGCCGCCCGGGAGCGTGCGCGCACTGTCCTCTTCGGGGACACTCCGGTACGATTCCCCCTGGCCGTGACCGTCACCGAAGACTACGAAGGCACCCCCCGACCCCGATGACCCCCCTCGGGTCCTCCCCGGACGTCCGGTACCGGACGGCGTGGGCTTCTTGCCAAGGCGCCCGCGCGCACCCATTCTTGGATCCGGAACGTCATCGGTAAGGCGCGCGCCGTAGGGGTCCCCCACACCCCGGGTGGTTCAGAGAAAGGGTGAGACATCCCCGTGCGGAGCCGTAGAACTGCTTGTACCGCGGCGGTCCTCGTGGCCGCCTTCACCGCGTTCGGCTCGGCCCCGGCCTGGGCCGACCCGGTCGTCGAGGACAGGCCCCCCGTCAGCGAACAGGTCGGACCGGGCTCCCCCAGCGGTTCCGACCCCCGCGGCGGGCCGGACGCCGCCGCCTCCCCCGAGGTCGCCGACCCCGACGGCCTGCGCCACACCTCCTACGTGGCCCCCTTCCGCGAGGCGCGCAGCATCGAGTACTTCGTGGTCGCGCAGGAGACCCTGCCCGCCGAGGCCGTGGACGCGGTCCGCGGGATCGGCGGGGTGGAGCACGTCCTCACCGTGGACGCCGCGCGGGTGCTCGTCGAGGAGCAGGCCACGTCCGTGCTGGGCGTGGACCCCTCGGCCTTCCGCAACCACGCCCCCGAGCCCTCCGCGGAGTCCGACGACATCTGGCAGGGGGTGGCCGAGGGCCGCATCGCGCTGTCCAAGGACGTCGGCACCGAGCGCGGGCTGGAGGTCGGCGGCGACGTCACCGTGACCGGCGGCCGGGGCGACGTACCCCTGGAGGTGTGGACGCACGCCACCTCCGGCATCGCCGGGATCGACGCCCTGGTCTCCCGGGAGACCGCGGCGGAGCTGGGCATGCCCGAGGGCAACGCCCTGGTCGTCTCCGCCCCCGGCACCGACCTGTGGGAGCTGTACGACGACCTCGGCGAGGTCCTGGGCGAGGACGTCTCCGTCCAGCTGGTCGCCGACGCCCCCGAGGCCCCGGGGGACGGCGACGCCGTGCCTCCGACGGTGATCGAGCGGGTCATCGCCCACGCCGAGTCCCAGCTGGGCGTGCCCTACGTCTGGGGCGGGACGACCCCGGGTGTCGGGTTCGACTGCTCGGGCCTGCTCCAGTGGGCCTTCCGCGAGGCGGGCGTGGACATCCCGCGCGTCACCCACGACCAGTGGAACGCGGGCGAGCGCGTCGGGTTCGAGGACATGGAGCGGGGAGACCTCATCTTCTGGCGTTCGGACCCCACCGCGCCCGACTACATCTCGCACGTGGCCCTCTACCTCGGCGACGGGATGATGCTGGAGGCACCGCGCACCGGCCTGGACGTGCGGGTCACCCCCGTGCGGACGGCTGGCTACGCGGGCACCGTGCGCGTGCACACCTGACCTGCGGTCGGGGCCCCGGCCGGAGAATCGGCCGGGGCCCCCGCATGCCGTGGAGCGGGGAGCCCGGAAAAGGCGGCGGGCCGTGGTGCCGCCGGTTCGGCGGCACCACGGCCCACGGTCTCCTTGTCCGAAGGGCCCGGCCGGGAGGGGAGGGCAGGCCTCGGTCAGGAGGGGGTCGACAGGGGGCCGCTGAGGGAGGGGGAGACAGCGTGCCACCTGTCGTGATGGTCTGTGGTGCGGCGACGTCGGTCCGTCGCACAAGGACTACATAAGCAGCGAGCGGGCGATTTGGCAAGAGGGACGATCAAGGCAGGCAAGTAGTCCCAATCCCGGCTAAACGTGCAAAACGGTGATCTTTATGTCCGTTTCGTTTCCGTTCGTCTTACCGCCCCGCCGCATACCCCTGGGAGCCCCGGGCGTCGGCCGCGGCGCGCAGCTCCCCGGTCTCCGGATCGCGGGCCACCGCCGCCAGGCGCCCCAGCGACCACGGGGCCGCCACCTGCACCCGGTGCCCCCGGCGGCGCAGCTCCGCGATGACGTCCTCGCCCAGGCCCGGCTCCACCACCAGGTCGCCCGGGACGGTCTCCCGCGGGTGGAACGAGCTGGGGAAGGCGTTGGTGTGGAACATCGGGGCGTCCAGTGCCTCCTGGAGGTCGTCCACCCCGTTGAGGATGCGCAGCAGCGCCGTGAACGTCCACTGGTCCTGCTGGTCGCCGCCCGGCGTGCCGATCGCCAGGACCGCCTGCCCGTCCTCCCGGGTGACCAGGGTCGGTGACAGCGTCGTGCGCGGCCGCCGCCCCGGGGCCAGCGCGTTGGGCGAGTCCGGGTCGAGCCAGAACATCTGGGTCCGGGTGCCCAGCGGGAACCCGAGCGCCGGGATCACCGGGGATCCCGCGAGCCAGCCGCCGCTGGGGGTCGCCGAGACCATGTTGCCGTGCGCGTCCACCACGTCGACGTGGCAGGTGTCGCCGCGCTGCACGGTGGGCTCGCCCACGGTGCGGTCCGCGGGGGCCTCCTGCGCCAGGTGCAGCGGCGGGGTGAAGGGCGTGCGCCCGGCCACACGGCCGGGGCGCAGCTCCAGGGAGGCGCGCCCGTCGTCCACCAGCGCGGCGCGCTCGGCGGCGTAGCCGGTGGACAGCAGCTCCTTGAGCGGGACGTCGGTGAACCCGGGGTCGCCGTACCAGGCCTCGCGGTCGGCGAAGGCGAGCTTGGCCGCCTCGGTCACCCGGTGCACGAAGTCGGCCCCCTCGCCGCGGGTGCCCAGCGCCTCGGCCAGGCGCAGCTGCTGGAGCATGGTGGGCCCCTGGCCCCAGGGCCCGGTCTTGTGCACGGTGTGCGCGCCGTAGGACACGCTCACCGCCTCCTCGTAGGAGGCGCTCCACCCGGCCATGTCCTGGGAGGTGAGCAGGCCGCGCTGCGGCTCGCCGGTGGAGGAGGGCACCGGGACGGCCAGGAACGCGGCGACGGCCTCGGCCACGAACCCCTGCGACCAGCTGCGGCGGGCCGCCTCGATCTGCGCCTCGCGGTCGCCCCCGGCGGCCTCGGCCTCGGTGATGATCCGCCGGTAGACGGCGGCCAGGGCCGGGTTGCGCAGCCGGGTCCCGGCGGCCGGGACCCGTCCGTGCGGCAGGTAGACCCCGGCCGACCCGGTCCAGTGCCGTGAGAAGACGGGCTCCAGGGTCGCGATCACCGCGGAGACCCGGTCCAACACCGGGTAGCCGCGCTCGGCCAGGCCGACGGCGTGGTCCAGGACGTCGCGCACGGTCAGCGTTCCGTGGTCGCGCAGCAGCAGCATCCACGCGTCGAAGGACCCGGGGACGGAGGCCGCCAGCACTCCGCTGCCGGGGATGCGGTCCATCCCGGCGAACGCCTCGATCGTGGCGGCGGCGGGCGCCACCCCCTGGCCGCACAGCACCCGCACCGGTCCGCCCGCGGTCTGGAAGATCGCCGGGACCTCGCCGCCGGGGCCGTTGAGGTGCGGCTCGACGACCTGGAGGGTGAAGCCCGCGGCGACCACGGCGTCGAAGGCGTTGCCCCCGCGTTCGAGGACCGACATGCCGGTGGCACTGGCCAGCCAGTGGGTGGACGCGACCATGCCGAAGTCGCCTCTGAGCTGGGGACGGGTGGTGAATCGGGGCATCGGAGGGGCCTCCAGGGGTGGTAGGGGAAGCACGCCGCTCGCGGTCCGGGATGCCGGTCCGCGCACGGCGACGCTACCGCACCCCCCGCAGGCGGGGGAGGGGGTCATGGGATGGGAGGAGGTCCGGACGCGCGGACGCCGGGGGCCTGAGGGCCCCCGGCGTCGTTCACGGGGTGTCGCGGCTCCGGTTACGGCCGGGTCGGGACGCTCCACGGCAGGGAGTCCCACAGCTGGCGCCACTCCGCGTCGTCGACCGTGTCGAGCCCCGCGGCGGCGGCGTCGACGTCGGCGCCGGCCTCCTCCGTACCGGAGGCCGCGGCGTCGGCCTCGGCGACCAGCTCGGCGATGAGGTCGGCGACCTCGTCCAGGACCTCTTCCACCTGGGCGCGCTCGATGTCGTTCTCCTGGGCGCAGGTGTCCAGGGCGGCGTTCTTGTCGCCCTCGTCGCCGTAGTACCAGACGGTGGCGAGCAGGCGGTCGCGCTCGGCGTCGTCCAGGTCCTCCTGGCTCAGCGCCCGCTCGACGAACTCGCCGCTGTCCTTGGTCAGCTGGGACTCGTCCAGGCCGCTGTCACCGGTCTCGAAGTCCACGAAGTTGTCCAGCAGGCACCCCTTGACCGCGCGGGAGTCCACGCCGGGCAGGGTGACGGCGTCGTCCACCGGGGTCGGGGGCAGCTCGCCGTCGGTCGCCCCGGGCACCTCGGCGGGGGTCTCGGGGACCTCCGGTGCCTGCGCTTCGGGAGCCTGTCCGGCCACGTCGTCCGCCGGGGTCTCGGGCAGTTCGCCGGCCGGAGCCTCGGGGGCCGCGTCCACCGGGGCCTCGGGGGCTTCCGGGAGCGCAGGGGCCTCCGACGCCTCGGGCGCCGGGTCGACCGGGGTCTCGGGCTTGCCGACCGGGGTGCCCGGCGTCTCCGGGGCCTCCTCCGCCGGGACCTGCGGCGCCTCGTCGACGACCTCGTCGACCAGGTCCTCCGCTGCCGGGGCCTCCTCGGCGGCGTCCGGGGCGGTGTCGACCGGGGCCTCCCCGGCGGGCTCCTGCGCCGGCTCCTGCGCGGGTTCCTCCGCCGGCTCCTGCACGGGCTCCTCGGCGGGCTCCTCCGCCGGTTCCTGAGCGGGTTCCTCGACGGGCTCCTGCGCGGGCTCCTGGACGGCGGCCCCGCCCTCTCCGGTCACCTCCTCGGCCATCCGGCGCAGCTCCTTGGCCTCCCAGCGGTCCGGCTGGAGGTGGGCGGCCACCGCGACGCCGGGCCTGTCCAGCCAGAAGAGGTCCCCGGTCTCCTCGGACAGGTAGGCCCCGTTTTCGAAGGCGGCGTCGCCCTCCACGAGCTCCAGCTCCCGGTCGGGGATGTGGCTGTACCGGCTCTCCCGCAGGTCGTCCAGTTCCCGGAGGTTCTGGGACCGGATCACGGACACCCGGCCGTAGAGCTGGTCGGGTCCCTGGACCCAGGAGAGCTGCGACTGGCGCCCGCCCTGGCGGTCGCTGGTGGAGGTGGCGTTGATGCCGTACCTCTCCAGGCCGGGGGGCAGGTAACCGATCTCGTACCCGTCGAGGCTGTACGAGGACTCGCTCTGGCGGACGACCGGCCAGCTCAGCTCCCGCGCGTCCTCCTCGTCGGCGAGGGCGGACCCGGCGAGTCCGGCCGGCCCGGCGACGGACAGGGCCGAGACGCCGAGTATCGCGACCCACCTGGTGCGGTGCTTGCGCATGAGTGTTCCTTTCCATCGACTACTAATAGTGATGGTTGCAGGGCTCTGCGTAATTATCGAGGGTCTCGAAGGCCAAAAATGTGACATGAAGTCATCAAGCGAATGCATACCGTGATATCAGGTGAGACGCGGACAACATGACCGCGGGTCGTTCCCGCGTGCTCCGCGTCGCGTCACCGGGTGGTCACCGAAAGCGTTCAGGCTTCGGTGTCGGGAGCCCATCGACACGTTCGTCCACGCGTACCTGGGAGGTCCGGTGCACCGCATCGGCATCGTCGTCGGAGTCGTCTCACTCGTCCTCGCCGTCAGCGCCCCCTTCGCAGCGTCGGCGGCCCCGGCCCCCGTGGCCGGCCCGCCGGGCACCGCCGCGGAGGCGGCCGCCACCGTGCGGCAGGCCGCGCCGCAGCGCCCGCTCATCGCCGTCTCCCACCGGGGGGCCGCCGGACACGCCCCGGAGAACACGCTCGCCGGGCTCGACGCCGCGCGGCGCCTGGGAGCCCGCACGGTCGAGATCGACGTGCAGCGGACGAAGGACGGCGCGCTCGTCCTCCTGCACGACGCTGGCCTGGCCCGCACGACCGACGTCGAGGAGGTGTTCCCGAACCGCTCCTCGCGCCTGGTCGCCGACTACACCCTGGCGGAGGTGCGCCGCCTCGACGCCGGTTCCTGGTTCTCCTCGGCGTTCCGGGGCGAGCGGGTGCCCACCCTGGGCCAGGCGCTCGACCGCCTGGAGACGCTGGGGCTCAACCTCTTCCTGGAGATCAAGGAGCCCGCCCGCCACCCGGGCATCGAGGAGGACGTCGCGCGGGAGCTGCGCGGCCGTCCCGCCTGGCTGCGGGAGGGTCCCGCCTCGGAGCCGCGCCGCCTGGTGGTGCAGAGCTTCGACTGGGAGGTCGTGCGCTCCTCCAAGCGCGTGCTGCCCTCGGTCCCGCACGGCCTTCTCGGCAGGGTGCCCGAGGACCGGCTGGCGGAGTTCACCTGGGCGCAGATGATCAACCCCAACCACACCACCGTCGACGCCGCCTACATCGACCTGCTGCACGAGCACGGGTACGAGACCATGCCGTACACGCTCAACACGCGGGCCGCCATGGACACCGTCCTGCGCAGCGGCGCCGACGGCTTCATCACCGACTACCCGGACGCGGGGCTGCGCGCCATCCGGGACTTCCTCGCGAGGAAGTCCTACGGCGCGGACACGCCGGAGCAGGTGGCGGCGGTGCCGTCCATCGTGCCCCTGGTGCCCGTTCCGCTGCGGCACTAGATTGCGGGGACACCCACAGGAGAGGCGGAGCCACGTGAGCGACCGGGCGGACATCGCAGAACCCGTCGACTGGCGGACCAAGGGGGTGTGGTGGCCGGGCGAGCCGGTCGCCGCCGCCGACCTGGCCGCCCGCCGCGACCGGTTGTTCGACGGACCGTTCACGTGGCCCCTGCTGGTCCTGCGCGAGTCCGCGCTCGCCCGCAACACCGCGGCACTGGCCGGGTTCACCCGGCGCCACGGGCTGCTGTTCGCCCCGCACGGCAAGACCTCGATGGCCCCCGCCCTGCTGGAGCGCCAGCTGGAGGCGGGGGCCTGGGGCATCACCGTCGCCACCGCCAACCAGGCCCTGGCCGTGCGCCGGTTCGGGGTGCGGCGGATCCTGCTGGCCAACGAGCTGCTCGAACCCGAGGTGATCCGCTGGGCCGCGGACGAGGGTGCCGCCGACCCGGGCTTCGAGTTCCTGTTCTACGTCGACTCCGCCGAGGGGGTCGCCGCCCTGGCCCGTGGCCTGGAGGGGTACGGGGGCGGACGGCCGCCCGGCGTGCTGGTCGAGCGCGGCGTCCCGGGCGGACGCACCGGGGCGCGCACCCGCGCCCGGGTGCTGGAGCTGGCCCGTGCCCTCGCGCGGGTCCCGGGGGGCGTCCTGTCCGGCGTGGCCGGGTACGAGGGGCCGCTGTCCGGGGCCGAGGAGGTCCGCGGGTTCCTGCGGGACCTGCGCGGCGACGCCGCCGCCCTGGTGGAGGCCGGGTTGTTCCCCGGAGGCGGACGGCCGTACGTGTCGGTGGGCGGGAGCGCCTGGTTCGACCTGGTGGCCGAGGAGCTGGGCGGCATGGCCGAGGCGGTCCCGGTCCTGCGCAGCGGCGCCTACATCACCCACGACGACGGCCTGTACCGCCGCGTCACGCCGTTCAACCGGCTGCCCGAGGGCGGTGAGGCGCTCACCGGCGCCCTGGAGCTGTGGGCCCGCATCGTGTCCGCGCCGGAGGAGGGGCTGGCGATCGCCGGGATGGGCCGCCGCGACGCCGGGTACGACCAGGACCTGCCGGTTCCGCGCGTGCTGCGCCGGGCGGACGGGTCCGCGGTCGCCGCCGCGGGCGTGGAGGTGCGCAAGTTCGACGACCAGCACGCCTACCTGGACGTCCCGCCGGAGCTGGGCGTGCGCCCGGGCGACCTGATGTCGTTCGGGGTCTCGCACCCCTGCACCACGTTCGACAAGTGGCGCAGCATCCCCGTGGTCGACGACGCCGACACGGTCGTCGACGTCGTCGCCACGTACTTCTGACACGCCGCCGGGGGCCGCACCGCGCGGCGCGGCCCCCGGCGGTGCGGGTCAGCCCCAGCCGTGCACGCCGGGGCGGGTGTGCCAGGGCCGCGGCCCGTCCACCGGGCGGTACTCCACGCCCGCCGCGTCCAGGCGCGTCAGGTGGTGCAGCAGGCGCGGCTCGAACTCGGCGTAGTCGCGCTCGTGGGCGGACCACACCTTCTCGGCGAACGCCGAGAGCCGCGGGAACACCATGTAGTCCAGCCGCCGCGGCGTGTCGATGTGCTCGGTCCACACGTTGACCTGGGCGCCCAGGACGTGCCGGGCCTCCTCCGCGGTCAGCTCCGCCGGGACGGGCTCGGCCAGGTAGACGTCCTCCGTCCGCAGCAGCGTGCCGACCCTGACCGGCTCGTCCTCGGACTCCGACTGCTTGTAGTCCAGGTACGAGGTGGCGGTGGGGGACATGACCACGTCGTGGCCGGCCCGCGCGGCCGCGATGCCGCCCTCCTCGCCGCGCCAGGACACCACCGTGGCGCCGGGAGCCAGCCCGCCCTCCAGGATCTCGTCCCAGCCCACCAGGCGGCGCCCGCGTGCGGTGAGGTGGTCGTCCAGCTGCCGGATGAACCAGCTCTGCAGCTCGTCCTCGTCGGCCAGCCCCTCGGCGCGGATGCGCTCGCGGGCGGTCTCGCTGCCCTTCCACTGGGTCTTGGGGCACTCGTCGCCGCCCACGTGGAAGTACGTGCCGGGGAACAGCTCCAGCAGCTCGTCGATGACGTTCTTGTAGAACTCGACGACCCCGTCGGTGACCGCCAGCACCTCCTCGAAGATGCCCCAGCGCTGCCCCACGGGGATCTCTCCGGCCTCGCCCAGCTCGGGGTAGGCGTGGATGGCCGCCTGCGAGTGGCCGGGGACGTCGATCTCCGGGACGACGCCGATGTGCCGGGCGCTGGCGTACGCGACGATCTCGCGGATGTCGTCCTGGGTGTAGAAGCCCCCGTGCGGGCGCTCCTCGAACTCCGGCTCCTCGCCCGGTCGCGGGACGCCCACCTGGCTGCGGGTGCGCCAGGACCCCTTCCGGGTGAGCTCCGGATAGCGCCGGATCTCGACCCGCCAGCCCTGGTCGTCGCTCAGGTGCAGGTGCAGGACGTTCATCTTGTGCAGGGCGAGCAGGTCGATGTAGCGCAGCACCTCCCGCTTGGGGATGAAGTGCCGGGCGGTGTCCAGCATCAGGCCGCGCCAGGCGAACCGGGGGGCGTCGGTGACCCGCACCGCCGGCAGCGTCCAGGCGGTGTCGCCCAGCGGGGCGTCCCGGTGCGCCGCGGCGGGCAGCAGCTGGCGCAGGGTCTGGGCCCCGTAGAAGACCCCGGCCGGGTCGTTGCCGATGATGATGGCGCCCTCGTCGTCGACGATCAGCCGGTAGCCCTCGCGGCCGAGCCCGGCGCCGGGGTCCACACTGAGGCGGATCTCGCTGTCCTCCGCGCCCGTGGCCAGCGGCAACCCGGTCGCCGCGCCGAGTTCACGCTGGAGCCACACGAGGGTGCCCCGGGCTTCGGGGTCGGCGGAGACCCTGGTCGCGGCGGTCAGCGTGAGTCCGCCCTCCTCGCCGGGGACCACCTGGGCGGGCCGCGGGACCACGGGGCGGGAGGCGAGGAGTGAGGGGGAGATATCAGGCACGGAGGGCGCTCCTATCCGGTCTAGACCAATAGGGGACATGGTGCCATGGCGACCCCCTCCGGCGCAGCAGCGCCCTGCCGATGGCCGGAACCGGCTCGCGCGTCCGGCCGCCCCCGGCCCCGGCACCGCCCCTTCCGCGGCGGGCATCCCGACATCGGTCCGGCGTGTCCGAGCCGCTGGAAGGCGTGCGGCGGCCCGCTCCGGTGGATGCTGGGGGAGGACCCCCGGGCGGGGGTGGGGTGAGGACCACCCCCGGGAGGGGCGCTGGCGTCCTCGCCCCGTCACGGACCCCGCCCGTAGCGTTGCCGTGTGCACCCGCGCCCGTGCGGGTAGCGGGAGGAGACGACGAGAGTGGTGGAGGCGACGACGATGGGACCGGAGCGGTCCGTACCCCGGCGGTGGTGACGGTGGTCTGGTCCGTCCTCCTCGCCGTCGCGGGCGCCTTCGCGCTCGCCCTCGGCTCGGCCCTGCAGGAGCGCGACGCCGTGCGCGCCCCCGGCGGCCAGGTGGCCCGCGCCGGGTTCCTGCTGCACCTGCTGCGCCAGCCGCGCTGGCTGCTGGGCACCCTCGCCGCCGGGGCGGGCGTCTGCCTGCACCTGCTGGCCCTGAGCGGTGCGCCGCTCACCGTCATCCAGCCGATCGGCGTCACGGGCCTGCTGTTCGCCATCGTCCTGTCGGCGCTGTTCAACCACCAGCGCGTACGGCCCTCGCAGATCATCGCGGGGGTCGCCGTCATGGCGGGCCTCATCGGCGTGCTGCTCACGTTCCCGCACGGCTCGGAGCTGCCCGTCATGCCCACCGGGGTCGCCCTGGTCCTGACCGGGGCCACCCTCTCCGCGGGCCTGGCCGTCTACCTCACGGCGCACTGGATGCCCAGCGGCGCCCGCGCGATCGCGCTCGCGCTGGCGGGCGGCACCGCGATGGGCGCCACCTCGGGCCTGGCCCGGGTGATCACCGCCAACGCCGTCGCCGACTGGACCACGGTCGTGGGCTGGCTCACCCTGCTCGCCGTCGTGCTGGCGGCCTTCGGCGGCCTGCTCATGCAGAACGCCTACCGCACCGGCCACTTCGCGGCGGCCTATGCGACCCTCCTCATCACCGACCCCGTGGTCAGTGTGGGGATCGGCGCGATCCTGCTGGGGGAGGGGGCCCCGGAGACGCCCGCGGACCAGGTGGGCGCGTTCGCCTTCGCCGCCCTGGCGATGGCGGGGACCATCGCGCTGGCCCGCACCCGCCACCGCAACCCCGAGGCGAAGGGGGCAGCCGCGCACACGAGCACGACCCGTACCCGCGACCGCTGAACGAAGGAGTCCCACCCATGGCCCGGCCCAGAGCGCTGCGCGTCCTCATCGCCTCCGACACCTACCCGCCCGACGTCAACGGCGCCGGGTACTTCACCCGACGGCTGGCCGAGGGCCTCGCGGACCGCGGGCACCGGGTGCACGTGGTCTGCCCCTCCGAGGAGGGCGAACCCTACGTGCGCCGCAGGGGGCTCGTGATGGAGCACCGGCTCAGGTCGGCGACGATCCCCGTGCAGAAGACCGACATGCGCGCCGCCGTGCCGCTGGGCATGGGCGGCCACATCGCCCGCCTGGTGCAGCGCCTGGACCCCGACGTCGTCCACGCGCAGAGCCACTTCCCGCTCAGCCGGGCGGCGATGCGCCGGGGTCGCGCGGCGGGCATCCCCGTGGTGCTGACCAACCACTTCATGCCGGACAACCTGTACGCCCACGCGCGGATCCCCGCGGCGCTGCGAGCCGCGGCGGGCGGGTTGGCGTGGCGGGACATGGTGCGGGTGGCGGGAGCCGCCGACCACGTGACGACGCCGACCCCGCGGGCCGCCGAACTGCTGCGGGAGAAGGGGTTCGGCGGTGAGGTCGAGCCGATCTCGTGCGGCATCGACCTGGGCCGCTTCCACCCGCGCCCGGCGGAGCGGTCGGCGCTGCGGGAGGAATTCGGCCTCCCGGACCGGGAGACCGTCGTGTTCGTGGGGCGGCTGGACGAGGAGAAGCGGATCGCCGACACGGTCCGGGCGCTGGCCCGGGTCTCCCGGGAGAGGGACGTCCAGCTGGCGGTGGCGGGCCAGGGCGGCTGCGAGGCCGGCCTGCGGGCGCTGGCGGCCGAACTGGGCGTCGCCGACCGGGTGTTCCTCCTGGGCTTCGTGCCGGACGCGCGGCTGCCCCTGGTGTACGCGGCGGCCGACGTGTTCGCCATCGCGGGCGTGGCGGAGCTGCAGAGCATCGCCACGCTGGAGGCGATGTCCACGGGGCTGCCGGTGGTGGTCGCCGACGCGATGGCCCTGCCCCACCTGGTGGAGGAGGGGCGCAACGGGTTCCTGTTCCCGCCCGGCGACGCGGCGGCGCTGGCCGACCGGCTGCTCGCGGTGCTGGGCTCGGGGAGGGCCCGCGGGGCGATGGGGGAGGCCAGCCGGGAGCTGGCGGCCCGGCACGACCACCACCGCTCCCTGGACCGGTTCGAGGAGGTTTACCGGCGGTTGCTGCCGGCCGCGCCGCGGCCCGCCCGCCTGGAGCGGCTGGCCGCCTGAGGGCGGTCAAGGGTCCCCCAGGGACTCGCAGGGTATTTTGTCTGCTTTGTCTGGATTGTGAGGAATTGGCTTTTTGCCACTTTCCGCATTCTTTGCGTGGCTGACGGTGATATCCCCCCGGCTCGGGAAACACATTGGGGTGTGTGGTTCGAAGGCATCAGTGGACGCGGCAGCGGCCTCGGCAGGATCACCCGCGGCGGTGACGGGAACGAGGCCATCGACGACCGGCTGTTCAACGCCGAGCGCGACGCGGGATTCCACGAACGCGACATGTCCGCGTTCGAACGCGAGCGCATCGACCTGGAACACCGGGTGAACCGTATGGAGGCCGAACTGGAGGCACTGCGACAACGGAGGCTGGAGGCCTACGCCCGGTGGTGGAACGCCCGGGACGACCGGGACCGCGCCCTCCACGTCTGCCGCAAGCTCCGCCGCCGCGTCGACCGGGCGCGGCGCAGGGGCGGCGAAGAAGAGGGATGAAGGACACCGGCGCGGCGATGTGCCGCGGTGGCCCGGCCGGAGGCCGGGCCACCGTCGTGTCCGGGGCCGTCCGCCCGGCGGCGCGGGCGGCGGACGGGCCGCCGCGGCCGGTCAGAGGGGCCGGTCGGTCAGCTCCGCCAGCTCCTCGTCCACCGTCCGGGCCGCCGTCCGCAGCGCCTGGAGGGTGACCTGGACTGCGGGGCGGCGCAGCGACGCCGGGCGCACCACCGCGTACACGTGCCGGGCCGGGACCCGGCCGGGCAGGGTGCGGTGGACCAGCCCCGCCGGGGCGCCCACCATCGCCAGCGACGGCACGGCCGCGATCCCGATCCCGCGCGAGACCAGGCTCAACACCGTCCCCAGCCCCTCGAACTCCCAGGCCGCCGACGGCAGTCCGCCCACCCCCGCCAGCAGCGCGTCCGTCCCGTGGCGCGAGCGCTCGCCCTCGGGAGCCACGATCCACGACTCGCCCAGCAGCCGCTCCAGCACCACCGGCCGGCGCGGGTCGGCCAGCCGGTGCCCCTGTGGGACGGCCAGCACCATCGGGTCGCGCAGCAGGTGGACGTGGCGCAGCCCGCTGTCCGCGCCCCGCCCCGGGTGCTGGCCGCTCCAGTCGTCGACCAGGGCGATGTCGACCTCGCGCGAGCGCACCTTCTCCGTCCCCGTCGACAGCAGCGTCTGGCGCAGCACCAGCTGCATCCCCTCGTGCCGCCGCAGCGGCGGCGCCAGCAGCGGCGCGAACGCCACGGCCGCGGTGGGGAACGCCGTCACCGTCACCACGCCGAGGGCGACGTCGGCCTGTTCGGCCAGGATCGACTCCGTGGCCTCCACCAGGGCCAGGATGTCCTCGGCCTGGACCACCAGCAGTCGGCCGGCGTCGGTCAGCTCCGCGCCGCGCGGGGTGCGGTCCAGCAGGGCCACCCCCGTCTCCCGCTCCAGGGCGGACAGCTGCTGGGAGATGGCGGAGGGCGTGTACCCCAGGGCCGTCGCGGTGGCCGCGATGGTGCCGCGGACGGAGAACTCGCGCAGGATCTGGAGGCGTCGGAGGTCGAGCATAAGGACAGCTTATGCTCACCATCGAAAAGAGTCGCTTGTACTGAAGTGCCCAGGTGGGCAGGGTGAGGGTGAGAGGCCGCCCGGCCACCGGGCGGCCGCACGACCGACCTTGAGCCGGAGATGAGTCATCACATGGCCGTCACTGTTTCCGCGACCCTCGCCGTCAACGAAGCCCTCGCCGAGAAGCGCCGCCAGGGGGTGCGCGTACTTCCACTGGGGTTCGGCGAGGCGGGCCTGCCGGTCCACCCGGTCATGCGCGACCGCCTCACCGCGGGCAACGGCGCCAACGCCTACGGCCCCGTCGCCGGCGTCGCCGCCCTGCGCGAGGCCGCCGCTGGCTACTGGGGGCGCCGCGGACTGCCCACCGACCCGGACCTGGTCATCGCCGGTCCGGGCAGCAAGCCGCTGCTCTACGGCCTCCTGCTGGAACTGGGCGGCGACACCGCCATCGCGGCGCCCAGCTGGGTCAGCTACGCCGCGCAGAGCCGCCTGGTGGGCGCGTGCCCGCTGCTGGTCCCCACCGCGGGCGGCGGCGAGGGCGGAGTCCCCCAGCCCGACCTCCTGCACGCGGCCGTCACCGCCGCCCGCGAGGAGGGGCGCACCGTCAACGCGGTCATCGCGACCCTGCCCGACAACCCCACCGGCACGGTGGCGAGCCGCGACACCGTGCGCCGCCTGGCCGAGGTCGCCCGCGAGCTGGACCTGGTGATCATCTCCGACGAGATCTACCGCGACCTCGTCCACCCGGCCGGTCCGGACGGACAGCCCGCCCGGGTGCACAGCCCCGCCGAGTTCGCGCCCGAGCGCACCGTCATCTCCACCGGCCTCAGCAAGAACCTCGCCCTGGGCGGCTGGCGGATCGGCGTCCTGCGCCTGCCCGACTCCGAGATCGGGCGCCGGCTGCGCGGCGGGCTCCTCGGCGTGGCCAGCGAGATCTGGTCCAGCCCGGCGGCCCCCGTCCAGCAGGCCGCCGCGCACGCCTTCACCGAGCCCGCCGAACTGGCGGACCACATCGACCGCAGCCGCCGCCTGCACGGCATCGTCGCCCGCGCCGTCGCCGACGTGTTCACGGGGGCGGGGGCGA
Organism: Nocardiopsis flavescens; assembly: GCF_900141985.1. Lineage (GTDB taxonomy): Bacteria > Actinomycetota > Actinomycetes > Streptosporangiales > Streptosporangiaceae > Nocardiopsis > Nocardiopsis flavescens. The sequence continues at coordinate 178,758 of NZ_FQZK01000002.1, forward strand.
CCGTCGCCCCGCCGCGCGCCGCGTTCTACCTCTACCCGGACTTCGAGCCGCTGCGCGAGCGGCTGGCCGGGCTGCACGGCGTCACCACCGGGCCCGCGCTCACCGGCCTGCTGCTGGAGCGGTTCGGCACGGGCGTGCTGCCCGCCGTCGAGTTCGGCGAGGGGCCCGGCGCCCTGCGCATGCGGGTCGCCACCAGCCTGCTGTACGGCGACACCGAGGAGCGCCGCTACGCCGCGCTGGCCGCCACCGACCCGCTGGCGCTGCCGTGGATCCGCGCCCACGTGGACCGGCTGTCGGAGGTGCTGGACCTGCTGCTGACCGCTCCGGCGGCCGGGGTCGAGCCGCCCGCCCCGAGGACGGTGGCCGAGCCCGTGCACTAGCCCTGCGGGCCAGGTCCGCGCGGCGGGCCCGGCCGGCCGGGCCCGCGCGGGCATCGGGGGACGGGGCCCCGCCCGGGTACGCGCCCGGGCGGGGCCCCTCGTCGGTGGGGGGCTCAGCGGGACGGCAGGACCGGCCGCCCCCCGGCCGCGAGCTCGCGGCTGGAGGCCAGCACCGACCGGTAGTGCGCCAGCAGCTCGTCGCCCACCGCGTCCCAGGTGCGGTGCTCCACGGAGGACCGGGCCCGCCCCGCCAGCTCCGCGCGCAGCGTCCGGTTGTGGGCCAGGCGGCCCACGGCCACCCGCAGCTCGCGCACCGAGTCCGGCGCGTACAGCAGTCCGTTGACACCGTCCTCCACCAGGTCCAGCGGACCGCCGGCGGCCGGGGCCGCCACCGGCACCCCCGAGGCCAGCGCCTCCTGGACCGTCTGGCAGAAGGTCTCGTCGGCCCCGGTGTGCACGAACAGGTCCAGGGAGGCGTACAGCCGGGACAGCTCGCCGCTGGTGCGCTGGCCGGTGAAGACCGCGCCGCGCAGCCGCCGCCGCAGCCGGGGCAGCTCCGGGCCGTCCCCGACCACGACCACCCTGACCCCGCGCAGCTTCAGCACGTGCTCCAGCAGGTCGACCCGCTTGTCCTTGGCCAGCCGCCCGACGTAGCCGATGATCGTCTCGCCGTTCGGGGCCAGGGCGCGGCGCAGCTCCTCGTCGCGGTGGCCCGGGTGGAAGCGCCGCACGTCCACCCCGCGCCGCCACAGCGCCATGCGCGGGAAGCCGCGCGAGGACAGGGCCTCCATCGTCGCGGAGGACGGCACCAGGGTGCGGTCCGCGGCCGCGTGGACGCGGCGCAGCACCGACCACAGGTGCTCGTGCCCCGGCAGTCCGTAGCGGCGGGCGAAACCCGGCAGGTCGGTCTGGAACACCGCCACCGTCGGCAGCGCCCAGCGGCGGGCCGCCTCCACGGTGGCCAGGCCCATCAGCGCGGGCGAGGCCAGGTGGACCAGGTCCGGGGAGAACGACCGGATGGCCGTGGTCAGGGTGCGCCGGGCGGGCAGGCCCAGCGAGAAGTCGCGGTACACGGGCAGCGGGACCGAGGGCGTGCGCACCACCGGGAAGCCCGCGTGGCGGGTGGGGCCCCGGTGCCCGGGGGCCAGGATCAGCGCCTGGTGGCCCCGGGAGGCCAGCAGGTCGGCGACCCGGCACACGGAGTTGGTCACCCCGTTCACCTGGGGCAGGAAGGACTCGGTCACGATCGCGACGCGCAGCGGGCGCTGCCCGTCGTCGCGGGCGGGGATCGGGTCGCGGAGGGTATCGAGGGGGGACATGCGTGCGGCTCCCAACGCCGGGGGGACGTGCCTCCGACGCTAGGCGCGCCCGGTGAACCCGGATGGGGCGCGGAGGGAACCGGACGCGTCGCGCGGGCGTGGGCTCACCGAGCGCACGGTGACGGGCCGCGGACGCCGCCCCCGTTCCGGGGTGTCCCGCAGGTGGCGCGGCGGTGGCTAAGATCGCATCACGTGATCGAACGATGGCTCTGAGGAGTGGAACGATGACTCTCGTGGAATGGGCCGAGGAGGTCCGCGAGGCGCTGGGGCTGCCCGACACCGAGGCCCTGGACCGGAAGGACGTCGACCTGATCCTCGACCTCGCCAAGGACGCCGCGCACTCCGTCGCCCGCCCCGCGGCGCCGCTCACCGCCTACCTGCTCGGCATCGCGGTGGGGCGCGGCGCGGACCCCGAGGAGACGGCGCGGATGCTCGCCGAACTCGCCCGCAGCCGGGCCACGGGCGGTGACGGGGACCCCGCCTGACCCCCGGCGGCCGGCCCGCGGGCGCCGCGACGGGGCGCATCCCCCGCGGCGCGGGCCGCCGCGCACGAGGCGAACGCGCAGGAGATATGTCGAAAAGGCGTGACGGTTTCGTGACGCGCCGCTGTAATTCTTTGCCGATACCGCGGAGCGCCCGTCGGCGCCGGTGCGAGCGCGCGGACACCGCAGACCCCGCGGCGGCGCCGGCCGCCTCCGCGCCCCCACCCACCCACCGATAGAGAGATGCCCCGTGGACCAGCTCCTGGAAATGGCAGGGGTACTGAACGGCGTCGTCTGGGGCCCGTTCGTACTCATCCCCCTGCTCCTGATCACCGGCGTCTACCTGACGGTCCGGTTGCAGCTCCTGCAGTTCACCAAGCTCGGCCACGCCCTGTGGCTCGCGTTCGTCCGCCGCAAGGAGACGGCCGAGGGCTCCGAGGGCGACATCTCGCACTACCAGGCGCTCAGCACCGCGCTGGCGGCCACGATCGGCGTCGGCAACATCGCCGGCGTCGGCCTGGCGATCGGCGTCGGCGGCCCCGGCGCGCTGTTCTGGATGTGGGTCACCGGCGTCTTCGGCATGGCCACCAAGTACAGCGAGGCCCTGCTCGGCGTGAAGTACCGGACCAGGGACGAGAAGGGCGAGCAGGCCGGCGGCCCGATGTTCTACCTGCGCCGCGGCCTGCCCGGCCGCCTGGGGATGTTCCTCGGCGGCGCCTTCGCGGTCTTCGGCGCCATCGCGGCCTTCGGTATCGGCAACGGCACGCAGGCCAACGCCGTCGCCGACTCCATCAACAACGTCACCGGCATCGACCAGTGGATCATCGGCGCCGTCCTGATGGTGCTCACGGCGGTCGTGCTCATCGGCGGCATCAAGGGCATCGGCCGGGTCGCCGCCGCCGTCGTCCCGGTCATGATCCTCGGGTTCATCATCATGAACCTGCTCGTGCTGGCCGCCAACCACGACCGGATCCTGCCGTCCTTCGGCCTGGTCTTCCAGAGCGCCTTCACCGGCACCTCCGCGATCGGCGGCTTCGCCGGCGCCGGCCTGATGTTCATGATCCGCCAGGGCGTCTCGCGCGGCATCTTCTCCAACGAGTCCGGCCTGGGCACCGGTGCCATCGCGGCCGCCGCCGCCAAGACCAACCAGCCGGTCCGCCAGGCGCTGGTGTCGATGACCCAGACGTTCATCGACACGATCATCATGCTGACGCTGACCGCGATGATGATCATCACCACGGGCGTCTGGTACTCCGACGAGGCCGCGGGCGCGGAGGGCAGCGCCAAGGGCGTCCTGCTCACCACCGGCGCCATGGAGACCGGTCTGGGGAGCATCAGCCCGCTGCTGGGCGCGTTCGCGCCGGTCTTCGTCGCGATCGCGGTGGCGGTCTTCGCCTACACCACCATCCTGGGCTGGTCCTACTACGGCGAACGCTGCGTGGTCTACCTGGCCGGGCGCAAGCTGGTGCTGCCGTACCGCGTCGTGTTCGTCCTGGTGGTGTTCGTGGGCGCCACCGCCAGCCTGGACGCCGTGTGGCTGTTCAGCGACATCGCCAACGGGCTGATGGCGCTGCCCAACCTCATCGGCCTGCTGCTGCTGTCGCCGGTCGTCGTCGCCGAGACGCGCAGGTTCTTCGCCCACCCCGACTGGCGCGACCCCGACGTCGTCATGGACGACCTCGACAGGGGGCCCGGCGTCGACGGAGTGGACGGCGTGGAGAGGAAGTAGGGCGCGCGGGCGGTTCCGCGAGCCGAGCGCACGAGGGGGGACCGGCCCGGGCCGGTCCCCCCTCCCGTGTCCGGGCCCCTCACCACCAGGCGTGGAAGTGGTGCACGGGGCCCTGGCCGCCGCCCGCGTCGATCTCGCCGGCGCGGCGCAGGGCCTCGGTCAGGTAGGCCTTGGCGTCGGCCACGGCGGCGGCCGTGTCCGGCCGCTGCGGCAGCAGCGCCGCGATGGACGAGGACAGGGTGCAGCCGGTGCCGTGGGTGTTGCGGGTGGGCACCCGCGGGGCGGAGAACTCGCGGTCGGGTCCCTCCCGGGACACCAGGACGTCCACGCTCTCCCCGCCCTCCAGGTGTCCGCCCTTGAGGAGCACCCGGCGCGGGCCCAGCTCCAGCAGGCGGTGCGCCTGGGCGCGCATCCCCTCCAGGTCCGTCGCCTCGGCCTCGTCCAGCAGGTCGGCGGCCTCGGGCAGGTTGGGGGTGAGCAGGTCCGCCCGGGGCAGCAGCTCGGTGCGCAGCGCCTTGACGGCGGAGGCCTCCAGCAGCCGGTCCCCGCTCTTGGCCACCATCACCGGGTCCACGACCACGCCGCGCAGCCCGTGCCGCCCGATCGCGTCGGCGACGGCCGCGGTGACCTCGGCGGTGCCGAGCATGCCGATCTTGACGGCGTGCACGGTCGCGTCGGAGAAGAGGGTGTCCATCTGGTGGACGACGAAGTCGGCGGGCACGGTGTGGACGCCGGTGACGCCGCGGGTGGACTGGGCGGTCAGGGCGGTGACCACGCTCATCCCGAACGTCCGGTGGGCGGAGAAGGCCTTGAGGTCGGCCTGGATGCCGGCGCCCCCGCTGGGGTCGCTGCCGGCGATGGACACGATGTTGTACGCGCTCATGGCGTTCCTTCGCTAGTGCTAACTAGGGCAGGTTCGACGGGTGTGCTCTCAGCCGGGGCGCGACCGGTCGGTCGCGCCCCGGCACCCCGCGCCGTGCGGACCCCGCGAGGGGCCCTTCGGTCGGTCCGGGACCGCGGTCCCGGCGGTCAGGCGGAGGGGGTGCTCTCGGCGCGCGCCTTGAGGATCTTGCGCACCCGGACCACCACGAACCACAGGAACAGCAGGGCGATGACCACCAGCACGATGTTGCTGATCAGGCCGCTCCACTGGACCAGGATCGGCTTGATGGCCGGGCCGAAGACGAAGCCCAGGCCGATCCAGATGGTGTTCCACACGGCCGAGCCGATGACGGTGTAGACGGAGAACTTCAGCAGCGGCATGCGCTCGATGCCCGCGGGCACGGAGATGAAGCTGCGGACCAGGGGCACGCACCGGCCCAGGAGGACGGCCATGCCGCCGAAGCGCTCGAAGAAGCGCTCGGCCTTGTAGAAGTCGTTGATCTCCAGCAGCGGGGTCTTCTCGACCAGCCACATGGTGCGCTCGCGGCCGAGCAGGGCGCCGATCGCGTAGAAGCCCCAGGCGCCGACGAGGCAGCCGATGGTGGCCCACATGATGGCGAGCCAGACGTTCATCTGGCCGTCGTAGGCGAGGAAGCCCGCACCGGGCAGGACGGCCTCACTGGGCATCGGGGGGAAGAAGGTCTCGATGAACAGGGCGACGCCCACGCCGGGCTCGCCCAGCGTCACCATGAGGTTCAGGACCCACCCGATGAACCCCTCGTACTCGTGGACGATCTCCTCCTCGACCGCTGTGTCCATGGCCAGGGCCATCGTCCAGAGATTCGCTGGCATCCGGGTTCCTCTTCATTCTCTGCGGGCGTGTCCGGGGAAAGGGACGCCGCCGGTTCGGGGGAGGGGCGCGGACCGCTCGTCGCGCGGCCCGGAGGCGCCCGGTCCGTCGCGGGGTCCTTCGACTGCTCGTACGGCCGCGGTGGGACGGGTCTCCCCGCACCGGGGGAGGTCCTCGACCGGGCTTCTTCTAAGGTACAAGCGGAAACGGTCGCCGTGCGCGGCGGCGGGGGAGGGGTGCGGATCACCCCACCCCGTGCCACGGGGGGTGCGGGGGGAGGGAAAGGGTGAGATGAACAGGCGTTTTATACGTCAATGTTCCTTTTTTCGGTTGCGCAGAGATCCCGCCCGTACAGGAACCGAAAAAGGAGGAGTCCCGCAGTGACGCACCGCGGGACTCCACAGGGCCGCCTCCGGCCGCCTCAGGCGCCGCTGCGGACCACCGAGGACGCCCACCGGTAGTCCTGCTTGCCGACCGCGGTGCGCCGCACCCGGTCCACGAAGTGCACGGTCCGGGGCACCTTGAACCCGGCCAGCCGCACCCGGCAGAACGCCAGCAGGCCGGGCTCGTCCGGTGCCTGCCCCGGGGCCAGGGAGACCAGCGCGGTGACCCGCTGGCCCAGCCGCTCGTCGGGGGCGGGCACCACGATGGCGTCCTCCACGGAGGGGTGCGCCTTCAGGGCCGCCTCGACCTCCTCGGGGTACACCTTCTCGCCCGCCGTGTTGATCACCACGCTGCCGCGCCCCAGCAGTACGACCGCGCCGTCCGAGGCGCGGGTGCCGAAGTCGCCCGACAGCGCCCAGCGCCGCCCCCGCGGGTCCGTGGGGAAGGTGCGCGCCGTGGCGATCGGGTCGTTGTAGTAGCCCAGCGGGATGCGCCCGGTCCGCGCGATCCGGCCGATCACCGGGGACCCCGGCGGCAGCGGGGCCAGCCGGTCGTCCAGGACGGAGATGCTGCCGCCCACGGTGAAGCTGCGCCCGTCCGGGGAGCCGGTCAGCGGCTCCGGCTCGCCCCCGGCGTCCCCGCCGGTCGCCGAGCCGCACACGCCCGTCTCCGAGCCCCCGTAGGCGTCGGCCAGGGTGATGTCCTCGCGCCAGGCCCGCCACAGCCCGCGCACCGGCGGGGTCAGCGGCGTACCGCCCGAGCGCACCGCCGACAGCTCCGGGCACAGGCCGGGCTCGGTGAGCAGGTGCCGGGCCAGCGGGCGGGCCATCGCGTCGCCCACCACCTGGATCGTGTGCACGCCCTCCCGGTGGGCCAGCGCGATCACCCGCTCCGCGCGAAGGCTCCGGTCGGTGGACAGGACCACCCGCTTGCCGCACAGCAGCATGCTCAGCGCGTTCCACTGCCCCGCGGCGTGCATCAGCGGCCCCAGGACCAGCATGCGCTGGGGGAAGCAGGCCAGGGCGCGCTCCGCCACGTCGCGGGGGGAGCGGGCGCGCGGGGTGCCGGGGGAGCGGCGCTCGACCGCCGCCCGGAAGATGTCGGCCTGGCGCCACAGCACGCCCTTGGGGTAGCCGGTGGTGCCGCCGGTGTAGAGCAGGTAGTGGTCCGCGCCCGAGGTGGCCGGCAGCGGCTCGCCCTCCGGGGCGCCGGCCAGGGCGTCCTCGTAGGCCGCGGCCCCGGGGAAGGCGGCGCGCACGGCCTCGCGCGCCCCCGGGTCCGCGCCGTCCTCCAGCAGCACCGCGTGGCGCAGCCGGGGCAGGTCGGGGCGGACGCGGGCCACGGTCGCGGCCAGGGACTCCTCGGCGATCAGCGCGACCGCGTGGGAGTCGGCCAGGACGTGGCGCAGCTCGCCCGCCACGTACCGGTAGTTGACGTTCACCGGGACCGCGCCCGCGCGCAGCACGCCCAGGAAGGACTCCACCCACTCGGCCCGGTTGAAGGACAGGATCGCCACGTGCTCGCCGCGGCGCACGCCCGACGCGGCCAGGTGCCGGGCCAGCCGGTCCGAGCGGGCGCGCAGCCCGGCGTAGGAGACCACGCGGCCCCCGGCGACCAGGGCGGTCCGCCCGGGCACCGCGTCGGCGACGGCGTCGAACAGCCGGGTCAGCGAGAACTCCGCCTCGGGGTCGGCCGCTGCGGGGGCCTGCGCGCTCTGCGGCGCGGCGGGGCCCCTGGTCGATGGGCGCACGGGCGGCCTCCCTCTGCGGCGGATGCGGTGCCCCGTCCACGGCCCCTGGCTCGCGGCGGAACACCGGCGCCGACCGGAAACGGTCGACGTGTCGGTGGCTTGTGTGCCGACCGTACCCGGCGGGGGCCCGGCCCACCGCCACCGGGGGTGTGGACCGCATCACCCCACCTCACGGGCCCGGTCACAGCGTTCGGACGGCCCTGTTCCGGGGGTGTTCCGGGGTGTGCGCGGAGCCCGGGTTTCGGGCCCGGCCGTCCACTTGTGACCGACCTCACCCCTTGTGGGCTCACCGGATCATCTGCTCAACTCGTGGAGACCCGCCGCCGGGGGCTCTACCGGGCGCCCCGGTGGGTATCTACTGTCTGACATCGGTCAATGGTGATCGGAGCGGTTGGATGAGCAACACCCAGAACCTGGGGCAGCAGGACGGCGCCGGAGACCTCGGCGCGACACTTCCGGAACAGGACGCACCCGCGCTCTCCAGCGCGGACCACATCGCCCTCGCGCAAGAGCACTCCGCGCACAACTACGCACCCCTGCCCGTCGTCATCGCCGAGGGCCGCGGGGCCTGGGTGACCGACGTGGAGGGCAAGCGCTACCTCGACTGCCTGGCCGGGTACTCGGCCATGAACTTCGGACACCACAACCCCGACCTGCTGGACGCGGCCCACCGCCAGCTCGACCGGGTGACACTCACCAGCCGCGCCTTCTACAACGACCGCTTCGGGCCCTGGGTGGACTCCCTGGCCCGGATGGTCGGCAAGGAGAAGGTCCTGCCGATGAACACCGGCGCGGAGGCGGTGGAGACCGGCATCAAGGTCGCCCGCAAGTGGGGCTACGAGGTCAAGGGCGTGCCCGAGAACCAGGCCACCATCGTCGTGGCCGGGGCCAACTTCCACGGGCGCACCACCACGATCATCTCGTTCTCCTCCGACCCCGAGGCCCGCACCGGCTTCGGCCCGTACACGCCGGGCTTCCGCTCGGTGCCCTACGGCGACGCCGCCGCCATCGAGGCGGCCATCGACGACACCACCGTCGCCGTCCTCATCGAGCCGGTCCAGGGCGAGGCGGGCGTCATCGTCCCGCCGCCGGACTACCTGCCGCGGGTGCGGGAGGTCTGCGACGCCAACCGGGTGCTGTTCATCGCCGACGAGGTCCAGTCGGGCCTGGGGCGCACCGGCACGATCCGCGCCTGCGAGCACACCGGCGTCGTCCCCGACGCCTACCTGTTCGGCAAGGCGCTGGGCGGCGGCATCCTGCCGGTGTCGGCGATGGTCGCGAACGAGGACGTGCTCGGCGTCATCCAGCCGGGCCAGCACGGCAGCACCTTCGGCGGCAACCCCCTCGCCGGGGCGGTGGGGTCCACGGTCGTCCGGATGCTGACGGAGGGCCCCTACCTGGAGAACGCCCGCAAGCTGGGCGACCTCTTCGGACGCCGCCTGGAGGAGTTCGTGGGCCGGGGGGTGGTCTCCGTGCGCAGCATCGGCCTCTGGGCCGGTGTGGACGTGGACCCGGAGCTGGCCTCGGGCAAGGAGATGTGCCGGCGGCTCGCCGAGAACGGCGTCCTGGTCAAGGACACCCACGGCTCGACGGTGCGCATGTCCCCGCCGCTGGTGATCGGCGAGGAGGACCTCAACTGGGGTCTGGACCGGTTCGCCGAGGTGCTGGAGGACCTGCGGGCCGGGCGCTGACCGCCCCGTGAACGCGCCGGGCCCGCCCCCGCTCCGGGGGCGGGCCCGGCCGCGCGCACGGCACGGGAAGGGATGCTCCCGTGGGGGCACGGTCGCCCGTCCGGTCGCGTGCGGTGGTTTCTCCGAACAGTCCTGCGCGTCCCTTCGAGGACGACCCGTCGCGGGTGCCGGCCGACGGGGCGGGCCCGGCCGCGCGTACGGCACGGGGCGGCGGGGACGGGTCAGCCGTCCGCCTCGTTGACGGGGTCCTCCTCCCGCGGGGACTCCGACGGCGCGTCCGAGGGCGGGTGCGCCGGGTCCAGCGGTCCGCCCAGCTCGGTGTGCAGCAGCGACTCGTCCACCCGCTCCAGGGTCTCCCGGGACACGTACAGCACCCTCTCGGGGCCTTCGAGGATCTGGAGCCGCACCCGCTCGGCGATCGACATCTGCCCCTGGGCGGTGGGGTGGAAGGTCGCCCGGTCCACCTTCAGGCCCTCGCCGAACCGGCCCAGCACGATCCCGTTCAGCCAGGCGTCCTCGGCGCTGACCTCGTGGCCGGTGAGCGCCGAGAAGGTGTTGACGTACTCCACGCTGCCCGTCTGCCGGGAGCCGTAGACGTCGCCGTCGGCCCGGTAGGCCACGTCCCGGATGCGCTCGTTGAACCGCTCGGCGACGCCGTTGAGCCACAGCTGGTTCTTGGTGGTCAGCGTGTAGTACATCCCCGGCGGCTCCTCCGGGAACAGCCGCGGGTAGCCCAGCACCAGGACGCGCGCGTCGGGGGCGCGGTCGCGGATCTCCGCGATGACGGTCGCCAGGGTCTCCTCGAAGTGCCTCATCCGCTTGTCGACGTCCTCCTCCTGCTCGGTGCAGACGCTGCTCTCCAGCAGGGGCATCCGCACGATGCAGGTGCGCAGGACCGGGATGAACCCCAGGTCGTTGCCGCCGATCCCCAGGGTCACCAGGGAGGTGTGCTCGGTGACCCGCTCGATCTGGGAGTCGGGGGTGCCCAGCTCGTCGACCATCTCCTTGCCCCGGTGGCTGCTGCACGCGTAGAAGGCGAGGGACCCGGCGAAGTCGAACTCGTCGTCGATGAGGTGGGCGTAGGCGTTGGCCGACCGCCAGCAGCCCCCGGCCGCCGCGGTCTCGGGCGCGTAGTCGCCCGCGCCGTCCCCGGAGGAGTAGGAGTCGCCCAGGGCGACGTAGTTGCCCCACAGGGCCGCCTCCTCCGGTCCCATCCGGGTCCGCCAGTCGGTCTCCTCGTCCTCGGTGATCGGGGGCAGGTCCTCGGCCGGGCACACGCCGCCGGTGAGCCCGCACCACAGGGAGCGCAGCGAGTCGCGCCCGGCGGGGACGGTGAGCGTGACGACGAGCGAGAGGATCAGCAGGAGGGAGACGCCGACGGCGATCCGGGTGCGCAGCCGGGAGCGGGGGGCCGGGGTGTCCGCCGACGCGCCGTCGCCGCCCGGCTCGCCGGTGCCGTCCTCCGGTTCCCCGGCGGCGTCCCGCGCGGTCCCGGCGGCGTCCTGTGTCCCGGGCTCCCGCCCGGGGGCCGGGTCCGGGGTCTCCTCGGGGGGTCCGGACACCTCGTCACCGCTGGGCACCGCCGCCACCGCCTCCCCTGTCGCCGACGGTCTGTCTCGACCTCGAAGACTACCCGGGGCGGCCGGTGCCGCCGACCCCGGCCGACCGCCGGACACCGGCTCCGACCGGGGCGGTCAGCGGGCCGCCGCGGGCCGCGCCCGGCCCGCGGCCGGGGTACGGCCCCGGCGGCCCGCCGGGGCCGGGCGGCGCTCCGGCCGCGGGGACGGCGCCGGGGCGGCCCGGCGCGCGGACGCCGCGGCCGGCACCGGGGACGCGAGGGTGAACGCCGCGGGCCCCGGGCCGCGGGTGCGCAGGTGCTCCTCGCGCCCGCGGACCTCCTCCGCCCCGGGCCCGCGCGCGGACCACCACAGGGTGCGCTCCACCCGGGGGAACGCGCCGGTGCGGTCGCGGTGCGCCACCAGGAGCGCGTGCGTGCGCTCCACGAAGGACCGCAGCGCCGCGGGATCCCGCCACAGGGAGACGATGCGGACCCCGTCCCCGGTCCTGGAGAAGTCCACTTCGCCGATGTGGCCCCCGGTGGACCGGGCCCGTGCGCGTACCGCCGCTACCAGCGGCTCCAGCCGGTCGCCGCGGATGACCCGGGATTCGGCCAGGAACAAGGATTGGTCTGCCATAATGACTCCTTTTAGGGGTCCATTTCTGTCAGTATGGACACGAAGAGAAGCGGAGCACAGGGCCAATGGAGGCGAGAATGGACTCTTCTCGGACGGTGGACGAACTCGTCGGACTCCTCGGGGCCTGGTCCTCCGGGGACGGCGCGCTCTACCGCAGGCTCGCCGACTCCCTGCACGCCCTCATCGACGAGGGCAGCCTCGCCCCCGGCGCGCGCCTGCCCTCCGAGCGCGTCCTGGCGACCGCGCTGCGGGTCAGCCGGACCACGGTCGTCTCCGCCTACGACCTCCTGCGCTCCGAGGGGGTCTTCGACAGCCGCCAGGGCAGCGGCACCCGGGTCAGCAGCACGGTGGCGCCGGTCCGCGCCGACGGCTGGGCGCCCAACGGCGCCGGCCAGTACATGTACCGCAACCTCATCCAGCAGGACGCCGACCTCGTCTCCCTGTCCTGCATGAGCACCCCGGCCCTGCCCGGGGTCGAGGAGGTCATCCGGCGGAGCCTGGACGACCTGGGCCCGCTGCTGGCCGAGGGCACCTACCACCCGCGCGGGCTCCCGGCGCTGCGCGAGGCCATCGCCGGCTTCCACACCGACCGGGGCCTGCCCACCACCGCCGACCAGATCGTCGTCACCACCGGCGCCCACCAGGCGATCTCCCTGGTGTCCCAGCTCTACCTGCGCAAGGGGTCGCCCGTGGTGGTGGAGGACCCCGGCTTCGCCGGATGCCTCGACCTCATGAGCGACCGCGGGGCGAGATTCGTGCCGGTGCCGCTCGACGACCAGGGCATCGACATCAACGGGGTGCGCCGGGCCGTCCAGGAGCACGCGCCGCACCTGCTCTACGTCATGCCCTCGTACCACAACCCGACCGGCACGATGATGTCCGTCGCGCGCCGCCGCGAGCTGGGGGAGCTGGCGGCCCGCACGGGCGTGCCGATCCTGGAGGACGCCGCCTACACCGGTGTCCGCCACCCGCAGGAGCCGCCGCCGCTGGCGGCGTACGCGCCCCGGGGAGCGGAGGTCATCAGCGTGGACTCGCTGTCCAAGGTGGCCTGGGCGGGGCTGCGCGTCGGATGGCTGCGCGCCCCGGTGGAGATGGCGGTGCGGCTCAGCCGCCGCAAGGTCCTGGCCGACCTGGCGGGGCCCCTGCTGGACCAGGTCGTCGCCGTGCGCCTGCTGGCCGACTACGACCGGCTCGCCCGGCAGCGGTCGGACCACCTGGAGGCCGCCCTGGACCACCTGGAGGAGCTGCTGCGCCGGGACCTGCCCGACTGGCGGTGGCGGCGCCCCGACGGCGGTGCGGCCCTGTGGATCGAGCTGCCCGGGGCGGGTTCGCGCGCCTACGCCCAGGTGGCGCTCTGCCACGGCCTCGAACTGGTGCCCGGGACGCTGATGTCGGCGTCCCCCACCGACGCGCACGACCGCTACTTCCGGCTGCCCGTCCCCGCCGACGCCGCCGGCCGCGAGGAGGTCGTCTGGCGGCTCTCGCGCGCCTGGCGCGAGCTGGACCGCCACGGCCCGGTCGACGCGCCGGTCCCGCTGGTGGTCTGACCCGCGACGCGCGGGGGCGGTGCCGTCCTGGCGACGGCACCGCCCCCGCGGTGTTCCCGGGCGGTCGGCTAGCCGATCCGCACCGTGCGCGCGGACTCGAAGCGCTCCTGGACGTCGGCCCAGTTGACCACGTTCCAGAACGCCTTGATGTAGTCGGCCTTCACGTTCTTGTACTGGAGGTAGAACGCGTGCTCCCACATGTCCAGCATGAGCAGCGGGACCGAGCTGAGCGCGGCGTTGCCCTGCTGGTCGTAGAGCTGCTCGATGATCAGGCGCTGGCCCAGGGCGTCCCAGGCCAGGAACGCCCACCCGGAGCCCTGGAGGCTCGCCGCGGCCGCGTTGAAGTGGGCGCGGAAGGCGTCGAAGGACCCGAACTGGTCGTCGATGGCGGCACCGAGCTCGCCCTCGGGCTTGTCGCCGCCCTCGGCGGACAGGTTCTTCCAGAAGACGCTGTGGTTGACGTGGCCGCCGAGGTGGAACGCGAGGTTCTTCTCCAGCATGGTCACGGAGCCGAAGTCGCCCTTGTCGCGGGCCTCGGCCAGCTGCTCCAGCGCGGAGTTGGCACCGGCGACGTAGGCGGCGTGGTGCTTGTCGTGGTGCAGCTCCATGATCTGACCGGAGATCCACGGCTCCAGGGCCGCGTAGTCGTAGGGCAGCTCGGGGAGCGTGTATGGCGCAGACATCTCTGACGCACCTTTCCGATGAGGCGGTTCGTCGTCACTTACCAGCGATGGGATCGCTAAGCAGCAAGCTATCAGCCGTTCGGCGACGCCCCCGGTGTCGGACCGGCGACACCCGGGGCGGGGAATAAACCGGCGGCGACCCTCCGTGACCGCGTACTTTCCGTGGGGAACCGTGTTCGTACGGTGGGAACGTGCCCGAAGGGGAGAACCCGCGCCGTTTCGGAGATTCGGCCGATGTCGCCGGGCGCAGGTCGCCGCGGGTTGGCGGCCGGTTCACCGCTCGTTCCCCGGCATGGGCGAGGATCCGACGCCACCCCTTCCTCCCGCACGACTCCCGAGGCACGTCCATGTCCGCTTCCGAACGCCACGCCACCGAGCGCGGGTCCGCCCCGCGCGGAGGTTTCCGCCCGGAGATCGAGGGGCTGCGCGCGGTCGCGGTGCTCCTGGTCGCCGTCTACCACATCTGGTTCGGCCGGGTCTCCGGCGGAGTGGACGTCTTCCTCTTCCTCACCGGGTTCCTCATCACCGGATCCCTGGTGCGCTCGGCCGAGCGCGAGGGCCGACTCGCCCCGTTCGCGTTCTGGGGCCGGCTGCTGCGGCGGCTGACCCCGGCCGCCGGCGTCGTCCTGGCGGCGGTGCCGGCCATGGCGTACCTGTGGCTGCCGCCGTCGCGCTGGCCCGGAGTCATCGCCGAGGTGTACGCGTCCGCGCTGTACTACGAGAACTGGGCGCTGGCGGCGGCGGCCGTCGACTACCTCGCCCGCGAGGAGGCGCCCAGCCCGGTGCAGCACTTCTGGTCCCTGTCCATCCAGGGCCAGTTCTACCTGCTGTGGCCCCTGCTGCTGGGCGCGGTGCTGCTGGTCGCGGGACGGGAGCGGATGCGGCGGGCCTCGCTGGCCGCGGTCGGCGCGGTGCTGGCCCTGTCCCTGGCGTACTCGGTGTGGATCACCGCCGCCGACCAGCCCTGGGCCTACTTCGACACCGGCGCCCGCCTGTGGGAGCTCGCCCTGGGCGGGGTGCTGGCCCTGGTCGTCCACCGGCTCAGCCCGCCCACGGCGGCGCGGTTCCTCCTGGGCTGGGGCGGCCTGGCCGCCCTGGTCCTGTGCGGGGTGCTGTTCCCGGTGTCGACGCTGTTCCCCGGCTACGCGGCCCTGTGGCCCACCCTCGCCGCGGCCGCCGTCGTCGTGGCCGGCGGCGGGGGAGGCCGGTTCGGCGTCCACCGGGTGCTCACCCTGCGCCCGCTCATGGCGCTGGGCGGCCTGTCCTACACGCTCTACCTCTGGCACTGGCCCGTCCTGGTGGTGTACCTGGAGCTCACCGGGCGGACCCTGGCCTCTCCGCTGGGCGGCGCGGCCGTGCTGGCCCTCTCCCTGGGGCTGGCCTGGACCACCGCCCGGGTCGTCGAGGGCGGTGCCGAGCGCCTGGGCCGGCGGGTGCCCCGCCCCTGGCTGCCGGCCTGGTCGGCGGCGACCGCGGTCCTGCTGCTGGCCCCCGCCCTGGTGATCGGCTCCCAGTGGTCGGACCGGCTGGTCCGGGAGCAGCGGGAGCGGGCCGAGCGCGTCGTCGAGCCCGTCGACTACCCGGGGGCCGCCCTGGTGGCCCGCCCCGAGCTGGCCGCGGTCCTGCCCGACCTGCCGGTCGTCCCCGACCCCCTCGACGCCCGCGACGACCTGTCCGGGCACCACCTCCGGGGCTGCCACGTCCCCCTGTCCGCGACCGAGCCCGTCCTGTGCCGGACCGGTCCCGAGGACGCCGGGTACACCGTCGCCATGGTCGGGGCCTCGCGCACCGCCCACTGGTACCCGGCTCTGGAACAGGTCGCCCTGCGGCACGGGTGGCGCCTGGTGTCGTTCACCAAGAGCGGGTGCCAGTTCAGCGCGGAGGTCCCCTACACACAGGGCCGGGTCTTCACCGAGTGCCAGGAGTGGGACGCCCGGGCCATGGAGGAGCTGGAGCGGCTGCGCCCCGACGCCGTGTTCACCTCCTCCACCCGCGCCAGCGCCGAGGGGGAGGCCGTCCCGCCGGGGTTCGTGGAGCGCTGGCGGGAGCTGGACGCCCTGGGCATCGACGTCATCGGGATGCGCGACCTGCCCCGGCACTCCTACGCCGGTGCCGAGTGCGTGGCGGCCGGGCGGGCCGGGGACTGCACCGACCCGATCGGCTACTCCCTCGCCGAGCGCGATCCCGCCGCCGCGCTCGCCGGGGACGGACGACTGCCCGCCAACGTGTCCACGGTGGACCTGACCGGGCACGTGTGCCCCGGTGACAGGTGCGACGCGGTCATCGGCAACGTGCTCGTGTACTGGGACCACTCCCACATGACCGCCACCTACGCCCTGACGCTCGTCCCGGCGGTGGAGGAGGCCCTGCTGGAGGCCACCGGCAGGGGCACCGCGACAGAGAACTCTTGAGGGCGACACGGCCCGTCGGCGGTGATCTTCCGGTGAACAACGGGAGAATTGCTCTGCACGCGGGTTTCGACGATCCGCGCGAGGTGGTCTCTTGGTCGCGAGGGGCGTTCGCGTCGCCGACGCCCCACCCCTTCCGTCCGGTCGGGCGCGCCCGGGGATTCCACCCTTCGTCCCTCGCCAGCCCACCATCCCCCCTGGAGATGCCCGCCATGCGTTCGCTGCGCCGCCTGCTGCGCCCCCTCCTGGCCGCCGCCCTCGTGGCCGGGGTCCTCGCCTCCGTCGCACTCGCCGTCGCGGCGGGCCTGGGCCTGGTCACCTGGGTGGAGGCGGGCACCCTGGTCGCCCTGGCCCTGCTCGCCGCACTGGCCTGCGGACTCGGCCTGGGCCTGGTCCTGGTGCGCCGCTCCGTGCGCGCCCTGGAGGAGTCGGTGCGCGAGCACGCCCGCACCGTCTCCCAGGCCCTGGGGGAGGACCGGCTGGAGACGCGCCGCTCCCTCAAGGACCTGCGCGAGCGCGTCTCGCGCATCTCCGACCAGGCGCTGCCCAAGGCCTCCCGCGAGCTGCGGCGCGCCGTCGAGGTCCAGGGCCGCGCCGACTACGAGCAGCAGGTCGCGTGGGCCGAGCTGCGCGACCACCTCGACACCGCCGCGTTCATGCCGCCGCTGCGCGGCTGGGCCGCCTCGCCCGACGTGCTGCGCGTCCTGGTCCGCCACATCGAGCGGCTGCGTCCGGAGACCGTCGTGGAGTGCGGGAGCGGGGCCTCCAGCGTCTGGCTGGGCTACGCGCTGCGCCGGGCCGGCCGCGGCCGTCTCGTGGCCCTGGAGCACGACGCCCGCTACGCCGAGCTGAGCCGCGCCCTGGTCGCCTCGCACGGGCTCGACGACATCGTCGAGGTCCGCCACGCCCCCTTCACCCCGATCGGGACGGACACCGTCTCCGTCGACGGCGAGGAGCGCACCACCGCCGACCGCTGGTACGACCGCGCCGCCCTGGCCGGCCTGGCCGGGGTGGGCCTGGTGTTCGTCGACGGCCCGCCGCAGGCCACCGGGCTCCAGGTCCGCCACCCGGCGCTGCCGCTGCTGCTGCCGCACTGCACCGAGGACGCCGTGTTCGTCCTGGACGACGCCGACCGCCCGGAGGAGCGCGCCGTCGGCGACCGCTGGCTGGCCGCCCACCCGGAGTTCCACCGCACCGAGGAGCAGGCGGAGAAGGGGGCGCACGTGTTCGGCCGCAAGGGGATCTGACCCTCCCCGCACCGCTCGCACCACCGCACCGACACACCCACGAGGTCTGGATGATCACCACCGCCCTGCGGGACGCCCTGCGCGCCCGCGGCACCGAGACCGCCCTGCTGTGCCACACGGGCGCCGGGGCCCGCGCCCACCTGGACGGACTCCCGCTCGCCCCGTCGGACGCGGTGGTGGACCTGGACGCCCGCGTCCTGGGCGAGCCCCTGGAGCTGCGCGACCTGTGGGAGCGCGACAGCGGGCCGGAGGCGGGTCTGGTGGCGGTCGTCGCCGCCACCCCCGCCGACCTGCACCGCTGCCTGGCCGCCGCGGCGGACCTGCCGCGCGCCGTCCAGGTGGTGGTGGCGGTCGTGGACACCCCCGGCCACCAGGAGCCGCCGCTGCCCTCGGCCCCCGCCATGGGCCAGTGGCGCGAACTCCAGGAGATGCGGGTGCGCCGGGCGGGCCGCGGCGGCTGGCTCTGCGAGCTGTTCTTCCCCAACGGCGTCGAGACCCCGCAGGTCCTGGACGCGGTGTGGTTCGGGACCCGCGGACGGCGGCGGGGGCCCGCGCTGGCGCCCCTGGCCGCGCTCTCGGGGCCCGAGGCCGCGCTGTGGCGTCCCGGCGACACCGGCGCCCGCGGGATCGGGGCGGCCGGGCCCGTGCCGCTGCGCCGGGTCACCCCGGTGGGGGACATGGCGCTGCGGGTGGGGGAGGGCACCCCGCCGGAGTGGACCGACGAGGCGGTCCCGGCGCTGGACCGGCGCACCACCGGCGTCGACGCCTGGGAGCGGATCGCCGCCCCCGGCGGCGCGGAGGTGCGGGAGAACGCCGGCCCGTCGGACATCGCGCCCGTCGACGAGCTGACCGTCAACCCCGTCGGGTTCTCCAAGGACGCGAGCGGCCCCATGGGCGACCTCACCGTCCACGGCGACCGCGCCGTCGTGCGCCAGGGGAAGAAGGACCTGGCCGTGATCGCCCCGGACGGCTCGGTCACCGACGTGGACCTGTCCCGGATGCGCCACCTGCGCTGCGTCCGCGTGGACTGGTCCGGGCACACCGGCCCCACCGCGGCCGTCCGCGCGGTCGCCTCGCTGGCGGCCGGAGGGGTCCCCCTGGTCGGCGGCCCGCTCCCCGCCTGGGCGACCGGGCTCGGCGCGCCGCTGGCCGACCTCATCACCGCCGCCGACGCGGAAGGGCTGGCCGACCCGCTGCGGCGCGAGGAGTACAGCGTCCGCCTGCGCCGCACCGCCCTGCGCCTGCACGGCTCGCGCTCGCGCTGGCGCGAGCTGGGCGCCCTGGCCGGGGTGCCGGTGCCCCCCGCCCCCACGGTGTCGGTCATCCTGTGCACCCGCCGCCCCGACATGGTCGGCTTCGCGCTCGCCCAGATCGCCCGCCAGCGCGGGGTCGACGTGGAACTCGTCCTCACCCTGCACGGCTTCCCCGCCTCGCTGCCGGAGGTGGACGCGGCCATCGCCGAGTACCGGGCGACCGGGCGGCCGCTGGTCCTGCGCGAGGCGCCCGCCGACCGCATCTTCGGCTCGGTGCTCAACGACGCCGTCGCCAGCACGTCCGGGGACCTCGTCTCCAAGTGGGACGACGACGACTGGTACGGCCCCGACCACCTCGCCGACCTCGTCCAGGCCCGCACCTACTCCGGTGCGGAGCTGCTCGGCGTCGGCCAGGACTTCGTCTACCTCCAGGAGGTCGACCTGACCCTCTGGCGGGAGGGCAGGTCCGAGTCCTCCAGCCGGTTCATCGCCGGGGGCACCATCCTCACCGACCGGGCGGTGCTGGAGGAGACCGGCGGCTTCCGGCCGGTGCCCCGCTCCATCGACACCCAGCTCCTCATCGCCGTCATGCGCGGCGGCGGCCGCATCTACCGGGGCCACGGACTGGGCTATGTGCTGCGCCGCACCGGCGGCGGCCACACCTGGTCCGAGGACATGGCCTTCTTCCTGCGCAATCGCATCCAACAGTGGTTCGGCTGGCGTCCGAGCGCCCTCCTGGAGGGAGAGCCCGCGCCCTTCGGCCGGCCCGTCACCGAGTACACGGGGGAACTCCGTTGACCACTCTGGAAACCGGCCGGGAGCCGGTCGCCGAACCTGTTCCGGCAACCCTGCCGCGGGGGGAGGCGGACTTCTCCGGCCAGCCGCGCCTGGTGCGCAACGACTTCGCGCCGCTCACCCCGGCGCCCCTGGGCGCGTGGGAGCCGACCCTGTCGGTCAGCGTCGTCATCCCCTCGCACGGCCACCCCGAGAAGCTGGCGTTCGTGCTGGCCGCCCTGGCGGGCCAGAGCTACCCGGCGCACCTCATGGAGGTGGTCGTGGTGGACGACGGCTCTCCGGAGCCGCTCGCGCTGGGCCCGGTGCGGCCGGAGAACACCCGGCTGATCCCCTCCGCCCCCGGCGGCTGGGGGTCGGCCCACGCCTTCCACACCGGTGTGGCGGCCTCCTCCGGGCAGGTCGTGCTGCGCCTGGACGCCGACATGCTCGTCTACCGCGAGCACGTCGAGTCCCAGATGCGCTGGCACCACCTCGTGGACTACGGGGTGGCCCTGGGGCACAAGCTGTTCGTGGACTTCGACCCCGACGCCATGACCCCCGGGCACGTCCGCGACGAGGTCGCGGCCGGCCGGGCGGAGCTGCTGTTCGACCGCGCGGGCGCGGACAAGCACTGGGTCGAGAAGATCATCGACGGCAGCACCGGGCTGCGCACCGCCGCCCACCAGGCGTACCGGGTGTTCACCGGGGCGACCGGCTCGCTGCACCGGGGCCTGTACGAGGCGGCGGGCGGCATGGACGCCGCCATGGTGCTGGGCGGCGACACCGAGTTCGCCTACCGGGTGTCGCAGCAGGGCGCCGTGTTCATCCCCGACCTGGAGACCAGCAGCTGGCACCTGGGCCGCTCCCAGATGCAGACGCGCCGCGACGCGGGCATGCGCTACCGCACCCCGTACGTGTCCAACCGGGTCCCCGACTTCCGGCTGCGCCGCAAGAGCCCGGACCGCTCGTGGGAGGTCCCCTACGTCGACGCCGTGATCGACGCCGCCGGGCGCACCCTGGAGGAGGTCGAGGTCACCGCCTCCGCCCTGCTCCAGGGCAGCACGCCCGACCTGCGCCTGTGGCTGGTGGGCCCGTGGGGCGAGCTGTCCGGGGGGCGCCGGTCGCCGCTCGACGAGGAGCTGCTGGACCTGCGGCTGATCGGGGAGTCCTTCCGCGGCGACCCGCGGGTGCGCCTGGTCGAGGCGCCCCCCGAGCCGGACCCGCGGGTGACCTTCGTGCTCCACGCCCCGGCGGGGACGAAGCTGACGCCGACGGCGGTGGCGGACATGGCGGAGGCGGCGAACAAGGAGCGGGCGGGCCTGCTGTGCGCTCCGCCGCCGGGTGCCTCGCGTGCCGCGGACGGCGTGCTGCGCCTGGAGCGCCGTGCGGCGTTCGCCCGGGTCGGCCGCCTGTCGCCGGGGGCGGCGGGTGCCGAGGCGGACCGCGCGGTGGAGGAGCTGTACGGGGCGCACTGGGTGACGGGGGAGGTTTTCACGGTCCCCGAGCCCGAGGAGGGTGCCCCGGTGCGCAGGAACGAGAGCTCGGAGTCGCTGCGCCGCAAGCTGGACCAGGCGCTCGCCGAGGTGGAGAAGCAGCGGGCCCGGGCGCGCCGCGCCGAGCGCAAGCTGCGCTGGTTCACGCCGGGGGTGGGCCGCCGGGTCCTGCGCAAGATCGTGCGCTGAGCCGTAGGCGGTACCGGGAGGGCGGCCTTCGGGGCGGCCCTCCCTGACGGACGCGCCGTACCCCGGGCCGGTCTTTCGGAACGGTCCCTTCGGTCGACCCGGGCCGGCCTCCGCGCCGTGCCGCCGGGGCTTGCGCCGGATGCGCGGTGCGGGTGCGCGTCTGCGGCCGGGGTGGGCCGTACCCCCGGAGACGCCTTTCCGGGCGGTCCTTTTCGGCGTTTCGGGTAAGCCCTGAGCAGTGGATATGACAACACGCGCACGGTAAAGCACTAAAAGTGATGATCGTGTCTATCATGGGGCCTCGTGGTCGGTAAGCGCCCACCCGTGTCGCCGAGACGATCGAGGTCGCCCGATGATCACCTCCGCCGTCCGCCAGGCTCTGCGCACCCGAGGCGAGGAGCCGGCCGTACTCTGCCTCACCGGGGACCTGGGCCCCGACCGGGCCGAACTCGCCGCCCTGCGCCTGCGCGCCGCCGATCTGCGGATCGACCTCGACGCGCACGGGATGGGCCGCCCCGTCGAGGTCCCGGGCGTGGGCGGGGAGGACGAACCCGCCGCGACCGGGCTCACCGTCGTCGTGGCGGGCGGGCTCACCGACCTGCGCCGGGCCGTCACCGTCTCCACCCAGCTGCCGCCCACCGCCCACCTGCTCGTCGTGGTCCGGCACGTCCCGGCCCACCTGGGGCCGCTGGTGCCCGCGCCGCCCACCATCGACGAGTGGAACGACCTGCACGAGATGCGGGTCCGCCGCTTCGAGAACCGCGGCTGGGCCTGCGAGCTGTGCTTCCCCGGCGGGGTCTCCGTCGCCGAGGCGCTGTCCGCCGTCGTCCACGGCTCGCGCGGCCGCAGGCGCGGTCCCGGCATCGGGATCCTGGGCGGGCTGCACGGCACCGACGCCGCCCTGTGGCGCCCCGGCGACGTGGCGGCCCGGGGCGTGGGCGCCTCGGGGCCGGTGGCGATCGACCGGGTCACCCCCGTCTCCGACGTGGTCCTGCGCCTGGACGACGGGGAGGGCCTGCCGTTCTGGGAGGACGTGGAGGTCCCCGTCGTGGACCGCCCCGCCCCCGTGGCCGCCGTTCCCGGGGCCCGCGTGTACGCGGGCGACCCGGTCGCCCGCGTCGCGCCCGTCGACGACCGGTTCGTCAACCCGAGCGGGTTCACCAAGAAGACCAAGGGCCCGCTGGGCAGGTTCGCCGAGGCCGACGGCCGCCTGGGGGTGCACGACGACACGGGCGTCCTGGTGCGCCCGGCCCTGGACGGCACCGTCACCGAGAACGACCTCGAACGCCTGCGCCACCTGCGCGGCGTCCGGGTGGAGTGGCCCGACCGCGGCGACGCCTCCGCGGTGCGCGCCCTCGCCTCGCTGGCGGCCGGAGGGGTCCCGCTCGTCGGCGGCCCCGCCCCCGCCTGGGCGGCCGGGCTCGGTGCCGACCTGATCGACCTCATCCCCTCCGTCGGGGAGGAGGTCCTCACCGACGCGATGCGCCGCGAGGAGCACAGCATCCGGCTGCGCCGCGCCGCCCTGCGCACCCACGGCGTGCGCACCCGGTGGCGGTCCCTGGCGGCCGAGGCCGGGCTGCCCCTCCCGCCGGAGACCCGGGTGTCGGTGGTGCTGTGCACCCGCCGCCCCGAACTCGTGGGGTTCGCCCTGGCCCAGATCGCCCGCCAGCGCCACGTCCGCTTCGAGGCGGTGCTGGCCCTGCACGGCTTCCCCGCCTCCCTGGTGACCGCCGAGATCGCCCGGTTCCGGGCCTGCGGGATCCCGCTGGTCGTCCACGAGGCGGACCGGGACCTGGTGTTCGGCGCCGTCATGAACGAGGCCGTCGACCGCGCCTCGGGGACCGTCATCGCCAAGTGGGACGACGACGACTGGTACGGCCCCGAGCACCTGGCGGACCTCATGCTGGCCCGCTCCTACTCGGGCGCGGACGTGGTCGGCATCAGCCAGAACTTCACCTACCTGGAGGAGCTGGACCTCACCGTGTGGCGCGGGTACCGGTCCGAGGTGCCCAGCCCCGCGATCGTCGGCAGCACCATCCTCGCCGACCGGGTCGTCCTGGAGGACGTCGGCGGGTTCCGCCCCCGGCCCCGCGCCATCGACAGCCAGTTCCTGCTCGCCGTGAACCGCGCCGGGTGCCGGGTCTACCGCACCCACGGGTTCGGCTACCTGCTGCGCCGGGCGGGCGGCGGCCACACCTGGAACGTCGACCTGGGCTACTTCCTGCGCAACCACACCGAACAGTGGATCGGCTGGCGCCCCAGCGCCCTGCTGGAGGGGGCGCCCGCCCCGTTCGGCGACGACCGCCACACCGAGCAGCACACGGGGGGACACGTTGAGCACTTCTGAGAGCATCCC
Organism: Nocardiopsis flavescens; assembly: GCF_900141985.1. Taxonomy (GTDB): domain Bacteria; phylum Actinomycetota; class Actinomycetes; order Streptosporangiales; family Streptosporangiaceae; genus Nocardiopsis; species Nocardiopsis flavescens. The sequence goes on from NZ_FQZK01000002.1 coordinate 202,370, forward strand.
GCGCCGGCCCGGACCGCGGCCGGTGGTGGACTTCGCGGACCAGCCGCGGGTGCGCCGCAACGAGTACGGGCTCCTCGACCCGCCCGCCCCGGGGGAGTGGGAGCCGAGCCTGTCGGTGTCGGTGGTGGTGCCCGCGCACGGGCAGCCGGAGAAGCTGGCCCTGGTGCTGGCGTCGCTGGCCGGGCAGAGCTACCCCGCCCACCTCATGGAGGTGGTCGTGGTGGACGACGGCTCCCCCGAGCCGCTCGCGCTGGGCCCGGTGCGGCCGGAGAACACCCGGCTGATCACCGCGGCCGCCGGGGCGTGGGGGTCCGGCCACGCCGTCAACACCGGTGTGGCGGCCTCCTCCGGGCAGGTGGTGCTGCGCCTGGACGCCGACATGCTGGTGTACCGCGAGCACGTCGAGGCGCAGATGCGCTGGCACCACCTGGTCGACTACGCCGTGGTCCTGGGCCACAAGCTGTTCGTGGACTTCGACCCCTCCGCGCTCGGCGCGGGCCTCGCCCCGGAGCGGGTCGCGGAGGAGGTGGCCGCCGGCCGGGCCGGGGGCCTGTTCGACCGGGAGGGCGCGGACCCCCACTGGATCGAGGAGGTCGTCGACCGCACCGAGGGTCTGCGCACCGCCGGGTTCGGGGCCTTCAAGGTGTACGTCGGCGCCACCGGATCGCTGTCCCGCGGCCTGTTCGAGGAGGCCGGGGGCATGGACCCCGACCTGGTGCTGGGCGGCGACAGCGAGTTCGGCCACCGGCTGGCCGAGCGGGGGGCGCTCTTCGTCCCCGACCGCGCGTCCGACTCCTGGCACCTGGGCCGGTCCCAGATGCAGGACAGCCGCAGCGCGGGCATGCGCTTCCGGGCGCCCTACGTGGCCAACCGGGTGCCCGACTTCCACCTGCGGTCCAAGGGTCCCGCCCGGGTCTGGGAGGTGCCCCGGGCGGAGGTGGTGCTGGACGTGTCCGGCCGCACCCTGGAGGAGGTCGACGCCACGGTCGCCCCGCTGCTGTCCGGGACCGCACCCGACGTGCGCGTGTGGCTGGCGGGCCCGTGGGAGGAGCTGTCCGAGGGGCGCCGTTCACCGCTGGCCGAGGAGCTGCTGGACCTGCGGCTGGTCCGCGAGACCTACCGGGGGGACCTGCGGGTGCGGTGCGTGGAGGAGGTGCCCGAGCCCGACGGCCGGGTGCCCTTCCGGCTCCACCTGCCGGTCGGGGTGCGCCCGCTGCCGGGCGCGGTCGCCGACCTGGTGCGGCTGGCCGACCGCAAGTCCGCCGGGCTGGTGTGCGCTCCGGTCCCCGGGGCGCTGCGGGCCGGGGACGGGGTGCTGCGCCTGGAGCGCGCCGCCGCGTTCGCCCGCGCCCGGCACCTGTCCCCGAAGGCCCGGGGTGCTGACCTGGACCGGGTGGTGGAGGAGACGGGCGGCCTGCACTGGACGACCGCGAACCGGTTCACGGAGGTCCCCGAGGGGGCCGGGGGCACCTGGGGCACGGAGCGGCGGGAGCCGGCGGCGGAGGACGTCCACGAGCAGACGCCGGTGGAGCTGCGCGCGGAACTGCGCAGGGCCCGGCGGGAGATCGACCGGCTGCGCCGCCGGGCGGAGCGCACCGAGCGCAAGCTGCGCTGGTTCACGCCGGGGCTGGGCCGCCGCCTGCTGCGCCGCATCGCGCGCTGAGGCCGGCGGGGACGCGGGGGCGCCGGGGGATCTCCCGGCGCCCCCGCGCCGTCGCGCCGGGGCGGCCCGGGGTCAGGGCACCCAGAGGCCCAGGGACTCGGCCACCAGGGCCGGCCGCTCCTGCCCCTCGATCTCCACCGTGTGCCGGGTGGACACCAGGTACCCCTTGGGCCCCTTGCGCACCGAGGTGAGCTCCACCCCGTCGCGCAGCCGCGAGCCGACGGTCACGGGCTGGAGGAAGCGCACCTTGTCGAGGCCGTAGTTGATGGACATCGACGGCTTCCTCTCGACGCGGATGATCGCCTGGGAGAAGTGGGCGAGCAGGGACAGGCTGAGGAAGCCGTGCGCGATCGTGCGGCCGAAGGGCCCGGCCGCGGCCCGCTCCCCGTCCACGTGGATCCACTGGTGGTCCTCGGTCGCGTCGGCGAACCCGGTGATCCGCTCCTGGTCGACGGTGATCCAGTCGGTGTAGCCCAGGTGCTCGCCCTGGGCGGCGACCACCTCGTCGATATCGGCGAAAACGCGCACCACGCCTCCACGGTCCTGGGTCGGTCGAATGGTGCGGCAACTCTACCTAACGGTGTTCGGTTAGGGGAGGGGTCAACGGTCCCGGGCCGCCTCCCGGGTCCCGGAGGAGTCCACCAGCAGGGCCTCCTCGGTCCGCTCCGCCACGGCCGCCCGGTCCACCCCGTGCCCCAGGCCGCTCTCCGCGAGCGGGATCGGCACCACGCCCTCGTGCGCGCGCACCGGCGGCGCCACCAGCCCGTCGCGCCCCCGGTTGCCGGCACCGGGCATCTCCACCGGCAGCGACGCCCCCGACAGCGCGGCCAGCGCCACCGTCGCGGCCCGCCCCACCCCGGTCGCGGCCGACGAGCCGCACCACACCTTCCACCCGGCGTCCACCGCCAGGTCCACCGCCCGCCGGGCCGGGGTGAGCCCGCCCAGCCGCGACACGTCCACGTTCACCGCGCTCCCCGCCTCGGCCTCCACCGCCCGCCCCAGGTCCTCCAGGGAGTTCAGCGGTCGGCCCACCGCCACCGGCGTGCGCAGCTCGGCCGCCAGCCGCGCGTACGCCCCCAGGTCGCCGGGGGCGAAGGGGTCCTCCACCGCGAGCAGGCCCAGCCCGTCCAGCGCCACCAGCGCCTCCAGGTGCCGCTCCTGCGACTCCAGGTAGCGCCCGCCCGCGTCGGCCTGGAGCACGAGGAACGGGAACCGGGACCGCACCGCGTGCACCACCTCGGTGTCCCAGCCCGGCGCGATCTCCAGCCGGACGCGCCGGAAACCCGCCCCCACCTGCCGGTTGACCTCGATGATCAGCGTCTCGACGCTCACCGTCCGGGGCACCGTCACCCCCGCCGTCAGCGCCGTGCGCTCCCCGCCCAGGGCGTGCGCCAGCGGGGTGCCGCGCTGGCGGCTCCACAGGTCCCAGCAGGCCGTGTCCAGCGCGGCGGCCAGCGCCGGGTCCCAGGGCAGGGCGGCCCAGGCCGCACCCGCCTCCGTGGGACGCGCCCACGCGTGGTCCAGCAGGGCCGGGGCGTACGCCGAACGCAGCTCCGCCCACTGCCCCGGGGTCGCCCAGGGCACCTCGCCCCAGCCGCTGACGCCCTCGCCGTCGCCGATCCTCACCAGGACGGGGCCCTCCCCGGCCCCGCGGCGCGCCCGGCCCGGAGGCCGCAACCGGATCAGTTCGAGTTCGACGATCCGGGTCGCGGTCGTCGAGCCGGTGTGTCCCACGCTGTCCCACCTCGGTCCTCGTGGGCCCGTCTCGGTCCTCCGGCCCGCGGCCGGACACGGGCTCCGTTCCTCCACGACGGTACCCGTGCCCGCCCCCGCCGACCACCCCGAGCCGCGCGGACCTGCCCGAACGTCCCGGGCAGCGGGGACCTCCGGGAGCCCCGCCGCCCTGGAGCGCGCGCCCGGCGGGACGCTAGGCCAGGGCCTCCGCCAGCGGGAGGTGATCGAGGCCGTGGGCCTGGGCGACCGGCGCGGAGACGACCGAGCCCGCGTGCGTGTTGAGCCCGCCGGCCAGCGCCGCGTCCTCGGCCAGGGCCCGGCGCCAGCCCTTGTCGGCCAGGGCCGTCACGTACCGGAGCGTGTCCTTGGTCAGAGCGTGCGTCGAGGTGTTGGGCACCGCGCCCGGCATGTTCGCCACGCAGTAGAAGACCGTGTCGTGCACCCGGAAGGTGGGGTCGTCGTGGGTGGTGGGGCGCGAGTCCTCGAAGCAGCCGCCCTGGTCGACGGCGATGTCCACCAGCACCGAGCCGGGGCGCATGCGCGACACCAGCTCGTTGGAGACCAGCTTGGGGGCCCTGGCGCCCGGCACCAGCACCGCGCCGATGACCAGGTCCGACTCCAGCACCGACAGCTCCAGCTCGAAGGAGTTGGACGCCACCGTCCTGACCCGGCCGCGGTACAGCGCGTCCACGTGGCGCAGCTTGTCGACGTTGAGGTCCAGCACCGTGACGTCGGCCCCCATGCCCGCCGCGATCTGGACGGCGTTGAGGCCGGACACGCCCGCGCCGATCACCGTGACCCGGGCCGGGCGCACGCCCGGCACCCCGCCCATGAGCACGCCCCGGCCGCCGTTGGGCCGCTGGAGGGTGACCGAGCCGACCTGCGGGGCCAGTCGGCCCGCGACCTCCGACATGGGGGCCAGCAGCGGCAGGGAGCCGTCCGGCAGCTGCACGGTCTCGTAGGCGATGCCGGTGACGCCGCGGTCCAGCAGGGCGTCGGTGCAGGGGCGCGAGGCCGCCAGGTGCAGGTAGGTGAAGAGGGTCTGGCCCTTGCGCATCCGGTGGTACTCGGCCTCGACGGGTTCCTTCACCTTCAGGACCAGCTCGCCCGCGGCCCACACCTCGTCCGCCGTGTCGAGGATGCGGGCGCCCGCCGCCTCGTACTCCTCGTTCGTGATGGAGGAGCCCAGGCCCGCGTCCCGTTCGACGGACACCTCGTGTCCGCGGCGGGTCAGCTCGTGGACTCCGGCCGGGGTGACGGCCACACGGTACTCGTGGTTCTTGATCTCACGGGGCACGGCGACGTGCACGTTTCCTCCTGGATATCTCCGTTGATACCCCCACTGTCACCGGTGAAGGCACAGCGACACCATCGCCAACCTGGCAGCGTGTCGGCGATCTTGTTGACAGGGTGTCAGGCCCGGCCGTGGGGCGGGACACGTACGCCCGACGACGCGGGCATCCCGGAGACCCAGACCGTGCCGACCTCTCCGACCAGAGCCCTACCCGCGTAGGGGCTGGGATCCACGCGCGGGACCGGTACCGGCCGCTCCGGGGAGAAGGCCACCAGGTCGGCGTCGCACCCCGGCGCGATGCGCCCCTTGCCCGCCAGCCCCAGCAGCTCGGCGGGGGCCCGGGCCGTCCACCGCGACAGCAGGTCCAGGTCCGCCCCGCGGCGCCGGGCCGCCGTCCACAGCGCGGGCAGGCTCCACTCCAGGGTGTGCAGCCCGTGCGCGGGCAGGTGCCCCGAGGACACGGAGGTGATGGCCGAGCCCGGTTCCAGCAGGGCGCTCCACAGCGCCTTGCGGTTGGCGTCGGTGCGCACCGGCGGGCGGCAGGCGTGCGCGGGCGAGCGCGGGTCCAGCAGCTCCGCGGGCAGGCACAGGTAGTGCGGACAGGTCTGCGCGCTCAGCCCCACCCCGATCGACCCGGCCGCCGACAGCAGCGCCGCGCACTCGGCCGCGGTGAACGGCGCCACGTGCGTGCGCGTGCCCACCGACCTCGCCGCGGAGATCACCCGCTCCAGCCCCCGCCGCTCGGCCCGCGGCGGCCGCTGCTCCGCCGACACCGCGGGCGCGCCCAGCTCCCGGGCGTCCTCCGCGTGCACCAGCAGGACCGCGTCCAGTGCCGCCAGCTCCGCCATGGCCTTGCGCAGTCGGGAGTCGTCCAGCGCCGCCATGTCCGGGGCGCCCCCGTCCGACAGCGAGCACTGGAACGCCACCGCTCCCGCCGCCCGCAGGTCCGCCAGGTCCAGCGGGCCGCTGCCCGGTGCGACCCCGCCCAGGAAGTACAGCGACACCCGCGCCCCGGCCGCCGCCCGGCGGTGCGCCTGGAGGTCGTCGGCGCGGACCACCACGGGCCGCGCGGGTGCGGGGGAGACGACCAGCGTCGTGACCCCGCCGCGCAGCGCCGCGGCGCCCGCCGCCCGGTAGGAGTCCCCGAGCCCGGCGTCCGGGTCGTGCACACCGGTGCCCAGGTCCACGGCCCCCGGCAGCAGGGCGGTACCGCCCAGGTCGACCTCCTCGCGGGCCGACCAGCGGACCCCCGGGCCGGCCACCGCCTCGATCCGGCCGTCCCGGATGCCGACGGCGGCCGGGACCACCCCGTCCGGGGTGACCGTCCTCCCGGACCGGATCACCGTGTCGAAATCGGTCATCTCCTCTTCCCCTTCGGGTGTGTGCGCGTTCGGGCGACTGCGGCGGTCGGGCGTACAGCGGAAGGCCATGGAGAGGAGCATGGCGAGGGGCCCGCACGGGGGGCGGCGGGGGAGGCGCGGGGCGGGGACCCCGGCTGAGAGCACCGAGAGTATCGCGAAGAACACGCAAGGGAGGGGCGAACGCCACTTCCCGCCGCGGCCCCCGCGCCGCCGGCGTTCTCATACCACCCCCGACCGGCGGCGTGTAACGGACGGTTTACGCTGGAGTGCGCCGAGCCGCCCCTTGACGGCATCCCCCGCCTTGAACGACCTCGACGACGGAAGTGGCACGTGGCTCCTCCCGCAAAGATCACCCCGACCCCGGACCGCGCCGGGGCGCCCCGCGCGTCCGCCGCGCCGGTCCTGGCGGCGGTCGCCGCCGTCCTGTGCCTGGCCGGACTGGGCCTCACCCTGGTCCTGGGCGGCGCCGCCTTCCCCGAGGTCATCCCCGGCCTGCCCGACGCGGGCGACGCCGTCCGCTGGGGGCTGCCCCTGTCCAAGGCGGTCATGGAGACCGCGGGCGTGCTCACCATCGGCGCGCTGCTGCTCGCCGTCGTTCTGCTGCCCTCCGACAAGGGCCGCCTGTCCCGCCAGGCCGTCGGCTACGTCCACGCCGCCACCTGGAGCGCGCTCGCCTGGGCGGCGGGCGCCGTGGGCACCCTCTACTTCCAGGCGTCGGAGTTCCTCGCCCGGCCGCTGGGCCGGGTCAGCGTCGACGAGGTCACCGCCTACGCCGGATCGGTCTCCGGCGGCATCGCGCTGATGTTCGTCATCCTGCTCACCACCGGCATCCTGCTGTTCGGCCGCACCGTCACCGGTGCGACCGGCGCCCTGTGGCTGCTCGTCCTGGCCTTGGCCGCCACCACCCCGCCCGCGCTCACCGGCCACTCCGCCTCCGCCGGCGCCCACGAGCTGGCGGTCACCGGCCTGGCCCTGCACGTCATCACCATCAGTGTCTGGACCGGTGGCCTGGCCCTGCTCACCTTCCACGCGATGCGCGCGAGGGGCGACGCCGTGGAGACCGCCGCCGCCCGGTTCAGCCGCCTCGCCCTGTGGGCCTACGTCGGCGTCGCGATCAGCGGCCTGGCCAGCGCCCTCGCCCGGATCGAGTCGCTCGACGCCCTGCTGCGCACCGAGTACGGGCTGATCATCCTCGTCAAGGTCGTGCTGTTCGCCGTCCTGGGCGCCTTCGGGTACCTGCACCGCGAGTTCGCCCTCAAGGGGCTGGACGGCGCGGCCAAGGCACCCGGATGGCCCGCCCGGCGCCGCCTGCTCTTCCTGCGCATCGCCGCCGTCGAGGTGCTCGTCATGGCCCTCGTCATCGGCGTCTCCGTGGGCCTGGGCCGCACCGCGCCGCCCCCGCCGCTGGACAGCCGGGTGGACCCGGCCGCGCTCATCCTCGGCTTCCCCGTCCCGCCCCCCATGGACGCGGCCAACCTGCTCACGCTGTGGCGGCCCGACCTGTTCTTCATCATGCTCGTGGTCGTCGCCGGGGGCCTGTACGCCGCCGGGGTCGTCCGCCTGGTGCGCCGCGGCGACTCCTGGCCGGCCGGGCGCGCGGTCGCCTTCACGGCGGGCCTGCTCACCATCGTGGCCGTGCAGCTCAGCGGGTTCGCCACCTACGCCATGGTGCTGTTCTCGACCCACATGATCCAGCACATGGTGCTGTCGATGCTCACCCCGATCCTGCTGGTGCTGGGCGCGCCCGTCACCCTGGCGCTGCGGGCGCTGCACCCGGTGAAGCGGCGCGGCGACCGCGGGCCGCGCGAGTGGCTCAACCTGTTCCTGAACAGCCGGTACTCCAAGCTGGTGACGCACCCGGCGGTGGCGACGCCGCTGTTCATCCTCAGCCCCTACGCCCTGTACTTCACCCCGCTGTTCCCGACGCTCATGAACGACCACCTCGGCCACCTGTTCATGGGCGTGCACTTCCTGGTCACCGGGTTCCTCTTCTACTGGGTGATCGTCGGGATCGACCCGGCGCCCCGCAAGATGCCCTACCTGCTGCGCATCCTGCTCCTGCTGCTGGCCATGGGCTTCCACGCGTTCTTCGGCATCTCGATCATGATGCAGTCGGCGCCCATCGCCATGGACTACTACGGCCAGTTCGACGTCCCCTGGCTCGACGGCCTGGCCGAGGACCAGTACGCGGGCGGCGGCGTCGCCTGGGCGCTGGGCGAGATCCCGACGCTGCTGGTCATGCTGGCCCTGGTGGTGCAGTGGTCCCGCGACGACGAGAAGCAGGAGCGCCGCCGGGAGCGGCACGCCCGCCGCGACGGCTCCGACGACGCCGACCTGGACGCCTACAACGCCTACCTGGCCGAACTCGACCGCCGCAACAAGGCGATCTCGGGCGCGGAGGCGCCGGCCGCCGAGGAGAAGACGGCACAGGAGAAGGCCGCCGGGGAGAAGGCCGGCGACGACTGAGCCGGGAAGACGGAGGGGGCCCGCGGACCACCGGTCCGCGGGCCCCCGTGGTCTCCGGCGTCAGACGAACAGGGCGGCCAGGCCGGCCGTCAGCAGGCCCAGGGCCAGGCACAGCACCAGGCCCACCGCGAACACCGGCAGCGAGGGCCGCAGCACCGTCGCGTTGCCGCCCCGCCGCCCGGCCACCAGCGGGGACAGGCCGACGTTGACGGCGGCGGCGACCGCGGCCACACAGGAGGCCACCGCGAACCCCGTCCAGAAGCCCGCCCCGGACGAGAGCACGTTGATCGCGGCCAGCGTCGGCACCGCCACCAGCAGCGCCAGGGCGGCGGCCGCGAAGACCCTCTGGACCCCGGGCGAGATCCCGCCCGCGCGGCCCGAGGCCACCAGGAGCAGACCGACCAGGGCCGCCATCATGATGGCGCCCACGATTCCGAACACAGCGATGTCCACCAGCGAATTCACCCGGTCATTGTCCCACCGGTCCGCCGGCCCCCGCTCCCGGGTCAGCCGATGTGGCGGATGTGCGATCCGGCCGCGGTCTTGACCACCTTCAGCTGCCCGGTGATGCGGTGGCGCAGGTCGGCGACGTGGCTGACCACGCCCACCGCCCGGCCGCCGTCGCGCAGCCGGTCCAGCACGTCCAGCACCTCCTCCAGGGTGTCCTCGTCCAGGGTGCCGAACCCCTCGTCGACGAACAGGGTGTCGATGTCGGCGCCGCCCGCCTCCGCGCCCGCCACGTCGCCCAGCCCCAGGGCCAGCGCCAGGGAGCTGAAGAACGTCTCGCCGCCCGACAGCGTCGCCGGGTCGCGCTCGGCGCCGGTCCAGGCGTCCACCACCCGGATGCCCAGGCCGCCCGCCTTCTGGGCCCGGCCGTCGCTCACCGTCTTGTCCACGGTGTAGCGCAGCTCGTAGCGCCCGTCGGACATGGTGAACAGCCGGTCGTTGGCCGCCGCCACCACCTGCTCCAGGCGGGCCGCCAGCACGTACGCCGACAGCCGCACGCCGTCGGTGTTGTCCTTGGCCGTCCCCGCGGTCAGCGCCCGCATGCCCTCGGCGATCCGGTACCGGCGCAGCACCGGGCCGCAGGCGTCGGTCCGCTCGCGCAGCTCCCCCCGCAGCGCGGCGAGCCGGCCCGCCCGCTCCCGCCACAGCCCGCGCAGGGCCACCGCCCGCTCGGCCGCCAGGGAGGCCTCGTCGGCGGCGGACTTGAGCGCGGACAGGTCCGGGGGCGCCAGGTCGGCGGCGGCGACCAGCTCGGGGTCCTCCAGGGCCGCCCGCACGGCCGCCAGCGCGTCGTCGTGGACCCGCGCCTGGGCCTTCAGCTCGCGGCGCCCGCGTTCGTCCAGGGAGGCCGCCCGCGCCTGCGCCCCGTCGGTGAACCCGGCCGCGGCCAGGGCCTCGGCGAGGGAGGCCGCCGCGGCGTCCCGCTCCCGCTCGGCCCGTCCGTGCTCCTCCACGGCCTCCGCGGCCGCAGCCAGCAGCCCGGCGTCGGTGCGCAGGCTCCGCACCCGGGCGTCGAGGTCGGCCTCTCCGCCGGAGGCCCCCTCCAGGGAGGCGGCCAGCCGGTCGCGCTCCTCGGCCGCGCCGGCGCGGTGGGCGGCGGTCTCCGACCGCTGCCGGACCTGGTCCGCCTCGTGGGCCCGGGTCCGCTCCAGGCGGTCGGCGAGGCCCTCCAGCTCCGCTTCCAGGCGGTGCGCCTCCTCGACGGCGGTGCGGGCGCCGTCGCGGCTCCGGGTCAGCTCGGCGACCTCCTCGTCGGCCGCGGCGGAGTCGCGCCCCTCGGCCCGTTCCAGCGCGCCGGCCGCCCGCTCGCGCAGCGCGGCCACCCGCTCCTGAGCCGAGGACCGCCGCTGCGCGGCCACGTCGGCCGCGGTCTGGGCCGCGCGCTCGGCCTCCGCGGTGACCAGGCCCTCGGTCGCCTCCCGCGCCGGGGACGGGTGCTCCGGGGAGCCGCACACGGCGCACGGCTCGCCCTCCGCCAGCCCCAGGGCCAGCTCGGCGGCCATGTGGGTGATGCGCCGCTCCCGCAGCGCCAGCATGTCCTCCCGGGCGCTCTGGGCGGCGTCCACCGCGTCGCGGTGCGCCGCCTCGGCCCGTTCCAGCTCGCCGGCCAGGCGCCCGTGCTCGGCGACGGCGTCGCGGCGCTGGACGGCGGCCGCCAGGGCGGCCTCGACCGCCTCGGCCCGACCGGCCCTCTCCTGTGCCGCGCCCAGGCGTCCGCGCAGGTCACCGATGCGCACGGGCAGGTCGGCGAGGTGCCCGCGCACCCGTTCCAGGGTGTCGTCGATCCTGGCGAGGTGCCGGTCGAAGCGGGTGATCGCCTCGCGTCTGCCGGCCAGCCGCCGCGCGTCGTCGCGCAGGCGCTCGGCCCGGGCCAGCTCGTCCAGCCGCTCCCGCTCGGCGGCGCGGAGCCGCTCCGCCGTCGCGTCGGGGGCGAACGCGGCGGGCAGCAGGGCGAGCGCCTGGTCCCGCTCCAGCACGGCCTTGGCCAGGGCGGTGCGGCGGGCGTCGCGCTCGGCGAGCACCGGGAGCACCGAGGCCGCCCGCTCGGCGGCGGCCAGACCGGAGTCGACCCTGGCCCGCCACTCCGACTGCTCCATCAGCTCCCCGTGCCGGGCCCGCGCCCGGGCCAGCCGGGTGCGCCTGCGGTCCAGGGCCTGCGCCTCGGACAGCGCCAGGGCGGCGGCCTCGCGGTCGGCCACCACGGAGTCGACCACCGGCGCGACCTCGCCGGCCACCGCCGCGGTCATCGCGGTCAGCTCGCTCGCCCAGGCCCACAGCTCGTCGGTGTCCTCCGGCGCGGCGGACCGCCCGGTCTCGGCGATCCGCCCCGCCGTCTCCCGGATCCGCCGGTCGGCCGACTCCACCTCGCGGCGCAGCCCGCCGGCGTGCTCGGCGAACCAGTCCTCCAGCTCCCGGAACACGCCCGTGTTGAAGATCCGCTCCAGCGAGGCGCGCCGGTCCTTGGCGGAGGCGCGCAGGAAGCGGGAGAACTCGCCCTGGGGGAGCAGTACGATCTGGCAGAACTGGTCCAGGGTGAGCCCCACCAGGTCGCCGATGAACTGCCCGGCCTCGTCCGGGCGGGTGGTGACCCCCTCCCAGCGGTCGCCGGAGAGCTCCTGGACGGTGACCTTCTGGTTCTCGACCAGGGTGCCCGAGCCCCGCTTCTTGGGCCGCTCCCAGCGGGGGCGGCGCTCGACGCGGATGCGCCGTCCCCGCACGGTGCACTCCAGGTGCACCTCGGGGCGGCGGTCCAGCGGCGCGTGGTGGCTCTTGTAGGAGTCGTCCTTGCCCCGGGCCCCGGGCAGGGACCCGTACAGGGCGAAGCAGACGGCGTCCAGCACCGAGGTCTTGCCCGCCCCGGTGGGCCCGTGGATCAGGAACAGCCCGCCCGAGCCGAGCCGGTCGAAGTCGACGGTCTCGGTACCGGCGAACGGGCCGAAGGCCCGGACGGTCAGGGTGTGCAGGCGCATCAGCGCAGTCCTTCCCGGAGACGGACCTCTTCGACGGCGGCCTCGACCAGGGCCCTCTCCTCGGCGGTGGCGGGGACGCCGCGCGCCCACTCCACGAAGTCGCCGACCACGGCGCGCTCGGCCCGGCCTGCCACCGGCGCGGCCACCGGCCGGGTGGCGGGGGTGCCGCCCTCGGGGGCGAACTCCAGCACCAGCGTGTGCGGGAAGCGCTCGCGCAGCCGGTCCATGGGCTGGGCCGGGCGGCGTGCGTCGGTGAGCGTGACCTGGAGCCAATGGCCGGTGTACCGCTCCCACCGGGCGTCGCCGAGCAGGTCGTCCAGGCGTCCGCGGATCCGCGCCAGCGGGCGGGGCACGGGGGCGTCGACGAACTCGGCCCCGCCCAGCCCGCGGGCGTCCAGCTCCACCAGCCAGCACCCCTTGCGGTGGTGCTCCTCGGAGAAGGAGTAGGCCAGCGGGGTGCCCGAGTAGCGGACCGCGGGGGTGAGGGTCTGGCGCCCGTGCAGGTGGCCCAGGGCGGTGTAGTCGACCCCGGCGTAGACGGACGCGGGCACGTGCGAGGCGCCGCCCACGGAGATGTCGCGTTCGCTGTCGGAGGGCTCGCCGCCCGCGACGAAGGCGTGGGAGAGCACCACCGAGCGGGTGCCGGGCCGCCGGGCCAGGTCCGCGCGGACCAGGTCCATGGCGTGCGCCAGGGCCGCGGGGTGGCCGCGCTCGGCCAGGCCCCAGTGGTGGCGGGCGATCTCCGGCTCCAGGTAGGGGATGCCGTAGAACGCGACGGGGCCGTGGTCGTCGTCGATGAGCACCGGCTCCCCGATGCCGTCCAGGGCACTGCGCAGGTGGACGCCGGCGGCGTCGATGAGGTCGGAGGCGAACGAGAGGCGGGCCATGGAGTCGTGGTTGCCCGCGATGAGCACGGCCCGCGCCCCGGTGTCCCGGATGCGCCCCAGCGCCCGGTCGAACAGGCGCACGGCGTCCACCGGGGGCAGGGCGCGGTCGTACAGGTCGCCCGCCACGAGCACGACGTCGACCTCCCGTTCGCGGACGGTGTCGACGAGGTGGTCGAGGAAGGAGGCCTGGGCGTCGAGGAGGTTCTCCCGGTGGAAGGAGCGGCCCAGGTGCCAGTCGGAGGTGTGCAGCAACCGCATGGAACCGGACACTATCGAAGGGGCGGGGGTTCCGGGTGGGAATCCGCCGCCCTGTGGACAATGCCGCACCGCGCGGCGCGGGTGCCGCCGGCCGGTTCCGTGCACCGGCCGCGGTGCGGGGCGGCCCCGCCCCGGGTCCGCGCCCGCGGACCCGCGGCCGGGCGCGGGGTGCCCCGGCCGGCCCGCGCGGGCCGCTACTTCTTGCGGGCCAGGGTCAGGCCGTCGCCGATGGGCAGCAGGACCTGGGTGACCCGGTCGTCGGCCACCAGGTGCGCGTTGAAGTCGCGGATGCCCTGGACGTGGTCCGACGTCTCCGACGCGTCGACCACCCGGCCGTGCGAGAGCGTGTTGTCGGCCAGCAGGATCCCCCCGGGGCGCATGCGCGGGACGAGCTCCTCCCAGTAGCCGATGTAGCCCTCCTTGTCGGCGTCGATGAAGGCCAGGTCGAACCGGGGCTCCGCGGGCAGGGCGCGCAGGGACTCCAGCGCCGGGCCCAGCCGGAGCTCCACCTTGTCGGAGACCCCCGCCCGCTCCCAGTACCTGCGGGCGACCGACGTCCACTCGTCGCTGACGTCCAGGGCCAACAGGGTGCCGTCCTCGGGCAGGCCGCGGGCCAGGCAGATCGACGAGTAGCCGGTGAAGGTGCCGATCTCCACGGCGCTGCGGGCGCCGGAGATCCGGGTGAGCAGGGTGGTGAACGTGCCCTGCTCCGGGCCGATCTGCATCCCCTTGCTCGCGGGGAACAGGCGCGCGGTCTCCTCGACCAGGTCGGCCAGCACGTCGTCGAGCGGGGCGCCCTGCGCGACGAGGTATTCGTACAGTTCCGGCGTGAGGCTCTCTGTGGTTCGTGTCACGGCGCCCACCCTAGCCCCGCGGTCCCCGGTCCGGGAGGCCGCGGGGCACCGTGTCACTCGGGGCGGACGCGGACGAGCTCGCAGGCCTCCATGTCGTAGAGGTAGCCGCGCACGTCGTCCCCGTGGGGCAGCAGCGGCTCCGCCCGCAGGCGGCGGAAGCACTGGCGCAGTTCCTCCACCTCCCGGTCCCGGGCCATGAACTCCCCGGCCCACTGCGGCCGCATGCCGGTGTCCCGCCGTACCTCCTCGCGGAACACGTCCTCGGTCCGGTTGGTCATCCCGCAGCCGGTGTGGTGGACGACCACGATGGTGCGGGTGCCCATGAGGCGCTGGCTGATCACCAGTCCGCGCAGCGTGTCCTGGGTGATGACGCCGCCGGCGTTGCGCAGGACGTGCGCGTCCCCGATCCGCAGGCCCAGCAGTGCGAAGACGTCGATCCGGGCGTCCATACAGGTCACCACGGCGGTCGCCAGGGCCGGGTCGAACCGGGGGTCGGCGGCGACCGGGGCCGCGTTCGGGGCGCCCGCGGCGGCTTCGTCGAGCAGGCGGTCGATCGAGGGCATGGAGGGGCCACCTTGTTCCGTATTGTGCGTGAAAGCGCGAACACGGAGTGTGTTCGCCCGTCGGGCACGACCTTAGCCGCCGCGGGAGTGCCGCGGAGGCGGAACGGAGAGGTGAGGGGGAGGAAAGGAAAGGGCCCCGCCGACGGGGGTCGGACGGGGCGGGCGGGGTGGGGGAGGGGAGGTCAGCGCCCGTCGGGGAGCAGGGCCGGCCAGTCGAAGAGGTAGATGGAGCCGACGATGATGCCGACGGTGAGCAGGGGGGTGACCACCTTCTGCTCGACCGGGCCGTCGGTCTTGAAGCCCTTGTTCTGGCCGATGCGCTTCTTCCAGAAGGGCCAGAAGATCGGGACGCCCATCTTGGTGACCATGTCGCCGAAGAAGTGCAGGACCACGCCGAAGGCGACCGCCAGGCCCAGCCACGTGTAGTTGGTCCCCGCCGAGTACAGGGCCAGGGTGATGGCCGCGGTGGCCAGCGCGTTGATGATCCCCGACGCGGTCCGGTTCTTGTCCAGCCCGAAACCCAGGCCCTGGAGCGCGATGCCGATCAGCAGGAACACGAAGATCTGCACCGCCAGCTCCGACCACAGGGCCAGCAGTTGCACGAGCACGCCCATGAGGACGGCGAAGAAGAAGGAGTGGGTGCCCATCCGGTGGCCGCCGAAGAGGAACGACAGCATGTCGCTCAGCATCTCGGTGACCTTGCCGTAGGTCTTGGTGACCGTCGCGCTCTTGTGGTCCACGTCGGGGAGCAGGGCCGCCCCCGCGCACACCAGAGAGCCCGCGATGATCTCGCTCGGGCCGAGGTTGAAGTCCAGGCCCAGGAATTGCGTCCCCTGGACGAGCGGAACGACCGCCATCCAGCCGACCACGCCGCTCAGTGCGTGAGAGTGCCCCATCATGGCGGGAACCGTAGCGGAGTATGCCGAACAGTGCCAAGGCGGAGCCATTACGGTCGCCTCATTTGCCACTTAACACCCGGGAAACCCCGCTGTGTCGTCGCTCGGCCGCGAATGTATTGCGATGTCACGGCGCACCTTGGAGATCATTGACGCTCGTCTCGGTCCGTTGGTAGACAACCAACAACCCCCGGGTGGCCCAGGCCACCACCCCACGATCCTGACAGGGGCCGAGATGCACTCTCACCATCCTCCGACCGTGTCCGCGCTCCGCAGGGCGGCGACCGCGGCGACCGTGCCGCTGCTGGTCGTCGGCACCGCCGCCGCCCCGGCGGCGGCCGACGCGGCCTCCCCCGCGGGGAGCACCCTGACCGTGGCGGTCGCCCAGCAGGTGGACTCCTTCAACCCGTTCACCGCGCAGCTCGCCGTCACGACCAACATCCTGTCCCACGTGTACGACCCGCTGGTCTCCAACGACCAGGAGACGAGCAACCCCGCCCCGGCCCTGGCGGAGAGCTGGGACACCAGTGACGACGGTCTGACCTGGACCTTCCACCTGCGCGACGACGTCGCCTTCTCCGACGGCGAGCCGCTCACCTCCGACGACGTGGCCTGGACGTTCACCACGATCATGGAGAACGAGGCGGCCGCCATCGCCAACGGCAGCTACGTCACCGCGTTCGAGGAGGTCACCGCGCCCGACGACCACACCGTCGTCGTCGAGCTCTCCGAGCCGCAGGCCACCATGGAGTCGCTGACGATCCCCATCGTGCCCCGGCACGTGTGGGAGCCGATCGTCGAGGCCGAGGGCGACGCCTTCGCCGAGTACACGGGCGAGGACCTGCCCAGCGTCGGCAGCGGGCCGTTCGTCCTCACCGCGCACGACCGCGGCCAGAGCATCACCCTGGAGGCCGCCCCCGACCACTGGAACGGCGCCCCCGGGTTCGACAACCTCGTCTTCCGCTACTACGCGGAGAAGGACGCCGCAGTCGAGGCCCTGCGCAGCGGCGAGGTCTCCTTCGTCTACGAGCTGACCGCCGCCCAGGCCGACGCCCTGTCCGAGGCATCCGACATCGCGGTCAACTTCGCCGACGGCAAGCGGTTCCAGGCGTTCACCGTCAACCCGGGCGCCCGCACCCAGGACGGCGACGAGTTCGGCGACGGGCACCCCGCCCTCCGGGACCGCACGCTGCGCCAGGCCATCGTGATGGCGATCGACAACCAGGAGATCGTGGACAAGGCCCACGGCGGACGCGCCACCGCGGCCGGCGGCTACATCCCCTCCCGCTACACCGACTTCCACTGGTCGCCGGAGGGGGATGAGGCCGTCCTCGGCTTCGACCCCGACGCCGCCAACGCCATGCTCGACGAGGCGGGCTACGAGACCGGCGACGACGGCGTGCGCGTTTCGCCCGACGGCGACCGCCTCGAACTGCGCATGCACGTCCACCAGGACCGGCCCGACAACGTCAGCGCCGGCAAGGTCATCGTGGAGCGCCTGGCCGACATCGGCGTCGAGGTTGAGAACCTCACCGTCGACCCCGGCGTGCTCAGCGACGCCCTCTACGCCGCCGAGTACGACCTGATCTTCACCGGGTGGACGGTCAACCCCGACCCCGACTACGTGTTCGGCATCCACACCTGCGACGCGCTGCCCACCGAGCCCGGCACCATGCAGGGCGACGCCTACTTCTGCAACGAGGAGTACGACGGGCTCTACGCGGACCAGCTGCGGGAGTACGACCGGGCCGCGCGCGCGGAGGTCATCCACGACCTCCAGCGCATCCTCTACGAGGAGGCCGTCGTCAACGTCCTGACCTACCCGGACATCCGGGAGGCCTACCGGACCGACCACATCGAGGAGGGCACCCTCCTCACCCAGCCCGCCGAGGGCGGCAACATCTGGGGCCAGGACGGGTACTGGGCGTTCTGGGCGGCGCAGCCCGCCGAGGCCGGGTCCGGCCCGGGCGGGGGCGGCCCGTCCACCGGTGTCTGGATCGGCATCGGCGCGGCCGCCCTGGTGCTCGTGGCCGGGGGCGCGTTCCTCGTCTTCCGCCGCCGGGCCACAGCGGAGGACCGCGAGTGACCGGCTCCCCCGTCGCGGCCCCGCCCGGGGCGCAGGAGAACCCCTCCTCCGCCCCGGCGGCGGCCGCCGCCCGAGGCCGCGCGGGCCGCGTGCTCCGCTACATCGGCGGCCGGCTGCTCACCGCGGCGCTCTCCCTGGCCGGGGTGGTCGTCGCGGGGTTCTTCCTGTTCCGCATCCTGCCCGGCGACCCCGTCCGCGCCATGACCGAGGGCCGCGAGGTCACCGCGGAGCAGCGCGAGGAGCTGCGCCGCCAGTTCGGGCTGGACCAGCCGCTGTGGCAGCAGTTCCTCGACTACGCCCTGGGCCTGTTCCGGATGGACCTGGGCACCTCGTTCCAGTACCGCAGGCCGGTGGCCGAGCTGATCCTGGACGCGCTGGGCCCCACGGTCCTGCTCGCCGGGACCGGCACCGTCATCGCCGCCCTGCTCGGCCTGCTCCTGGGCGTGCGCTCGGGGTGGCGGCCCGGGGGAGCGGCCGACCGGGTGAACACGACCGTCGCCCTGTTCTTCTGGTCGGTGCCGACGTTCTGGCTGGGCCTGCTCCTCATCGTGCTGTTCGCCTCCGGCCGCGACCCGCTGCCCGGGCTGTTCCCGACCGGCGGTATGACCACCCCCGGCGTCACCGGGGCCTGGGACGTGGCCCTCGACACCGCCTGGCACATGGTCCTGCCGGTCACCACCATGGTCGCGGTCATCTACGCGCAGTACCTGATGATCATGCGCTCCTCCCTCATGGACGAGAAGGGCGCCGACTACCTGACCACGGCGCGGGCCAAGGGCCTGCGCGACACCCTGGTGCGCCGCAGGCACGCCGTGCCCAACGCCCTGCTGCCCACCGTCACCCTGATTTTCCTCAACCTGGGGCAGGTGGTCTCCGGCGTCATCCTCGTCGAGACCGTCTTCTCGTGGCCCGGGCTGGGGCGCCTGTTCTACTCCGGCCTGAGCGTGCCCGACCTGGGCCTGGTCCAGGGCCTGTTCGTGGTCTTCGCGGCCTCGGTGATCGTCATGAACCTCGTCGCCGACCTGGTCTACCCGCTGCTCGACCCCAGGGTGCGCCCATGAACACCGCCGCGGCCCCGCCGCCCTCCCCGCGGGCCCTTGCCCGCCGCAGGCGCCGCGAGGCCCTGCGCTCGTTCGCCCGCGAGTACGCGCGCCGCCGCGCCGGCATGGTCGGCCTGGCCGGCCTGCTCGCCCTGGTCGTGCTCGCCCTGGCGGCCCCGCTGCTGGTGGACCCGGGCGACCTCACCGTCACCCGGGCGCCCGGTGCCGCGTTCGAGCCGCCCAGCGCCCGGTTCCCGCTGGGCACCGACGACTACGGCCGGTCCATCCTCGACCTCATCATCTGGGGGTCCCGGGTCTCGCTGGCCGTGGGTTTCCTGGCCACCGTGGTCTCGGTGTCGCTGGGGACCCTGGTCGGGATCACCGCGGGCCACTTCGGGGCGGGCGGGGGCGCCGCCGGGCGCCTGCTGTCGTCGGTCCTGATGCGGCTCACCGACTGGTTCCTGGTGCTGCCCACGCTGGTCCTGGCCGTGGCCCTGGCCGCGGTGCTGCCGCGCGGCACGGGCACGATCATCCTGGCCATCGGCCTGACGGTGTGGCCCGCCACCGCGCGCCTGGTGCGCGCGCAGACCCTGGCGGTGGAGGCCCGGCCCTACGTGGAGCGGGCCCGCGCCCTGGGCGGCGGCCACCTGCACGTCATGGCCTGGCACGTGCTGCCCAACGTGCTCCCGGTCGTGCTGGCCCAGACCACCCTGCTGGTGGCGACCTCCATCATCGCCGAGTCCACCCTGGCCTTCCTGGGCGTGGGCGACCCCACCACCATCTCCTGGGGCGGGATCCTGGAGAGCGCCCGCAACGCGGGCGCGATCAGCTCCGGGATCTGGTGGTACATGATCCCGCCCGGACTGGCGATCGCCCTGGTCGCCCTCGCGTTCACCCTGTGCGGCCGAGCCCTGGAGGCCGTCATCGACCCCCGACTGAGGGAGCAGCGTTGACCTCCCTTCTCGACGTGCGCGACCTGCACGTGACGTACCGGTCCGGCGGCGGCGAAGTCCCCGCCGTACGCGGTGTGGACCTGTCCCTGGACCCGGGCGGGACGCTCGGCCTGGCCGGCGAGTCCGGCAGCGGCAAGTCCACGGTGGCCCTGGCGCTGCTGCGGCTGCTGCCCGAGACGGCCCGGGTCACCGGGGCCGTGGAGCTGGCCGGCGAGGACGTCCTCACCATGCGGTGGGGGCGGCTGCGCGCGGTCCGGTGGTCGGAGGCGGCCATCGTGTTCCAGGGCGCCATGCACTCGCTGAACCCGGTGCGCCGGGTCGGCGAGCAGATCGCCGAGCCGCTGCTGATCCACCGGACGGTCCCGCGGGAGCGGGTCGGCGACCGCGTCGCCGAACTCCTGGAACAGGTGGGCCTGCCCGCCTCCCGGGCCGCGGACCACCCCCACCAGCTGTCCGGCGGGCAGCGCCAGCGGGTCATGATCGCGATGGCCCTGGCCTGCGAGCCGCGGCTCATCGTGGCCGACGAGGCGACGACCGCCCTGGACGTGATGATCCAGGCGCAGATCCTCGCCCTGCTCAAGCGCCTGGTCGCCGAGCACGGCATCGGCATGCTGATGATCAGCCACGACCTGTCCGTGCTCGCCGACACCTGCGACCGGGTCGCGGTGATGTACGCGGGACGGGTCGTGGAGGAGGGCCCGGCCCGCGAGGTGATGGGCGCGCCCGCGCACCCCTACGCGGCGGCGCTGGGCGCGGCGTTCCCCAGGATCGGGGACCCGGCGTCCCGGCGGGCCCCGCGCGGCCTGCCCGGAGACCCCCCCGATCCCGCCGACCCGCCCCCGGGCTGCGTGTTCCGGCCGCGCTGCCCGGTGGCCGAGGAGGTGTGCGCGACGGTCGACCCGCCGCTGTGGCCGGTCGCGCCGGACGCCGGCGGGCGGTCCCCGCGGCGCGCCGCCTGCGTCCACGTGGGGCCGGTCGGGGAGGGGGTCCGATGAGCACCGTGGAGACCGGCGCCGAGGCGCCCGCGCCCGGGGGCGGCGACGGCACCCCGGTCCTGCGCGCCCGGGGCGTGCGGGTCGTGTTCACCTCCGGGTTCGGCGGCGGCAGGGCCGCCGCGCGCGCCGTGGACGGCGTGGACCTGGACGTGGCCCCGGGGGAGATCGTCGCCCTGGTGGGGGAGTCCGGCTGCGGCAAGACGACCCTGGGCCGGGTGCTGCTGGGGCTGGAGCGCCCGACCTCCGGGACGGTGGAGTTCGAGGGGGACCCGCTGGGGTACTCCTCCCGCGACCTGCGCGCCTACCGGCGCCGTGTGCAGCTGGTCCAGCAGGACCCGACGGGCTCGCTCAACCCCCGGCGCACCGTCTACGAGTCGGTCGCCGAAGGGCTGCGCATCCACGGGGGGACCACCGCCGACGAGGCCGAGCGGGTGACCCGGGCGCTGTCCCGGGCCGGCCTGCGGCCGCCGGAGCGGTTCCTGTCCCGGTACCCGTACGAGCTCTCGGGCGGCCAGCGCCAGCGCGTGGTGATCGCCGGGGCGCTGGTGCTGGAGCCGGAGGTGCTGGTGGCCGACGAGCCGGTGGCGTCCCTGGACGCCTCGGTGCGCGGCGAGATCCTGCGCCTGCTGCTGGAGCTGCGCGACGAGCTGGGGCTGTCGGCCCTCATCGCCACCCACGACCTGGGGCTGGCGTGGAACATCGCCGACCGGGTCGCCGTGATGTACCTGGGCCGGGTGGTGGAGCTGGGGACGGTGGAGGAGGTCCTGTCGGAGCCCCGGCACCCGTACACCCGGGCGCTGCTGTCGGTGCTGCCCGAGGCCGGGGGCGACCCGGTGGTCCTGGCGGGGGAGCCGCCCGACCCCAAGAAGGTGCCGGGGGGCTGCCGGTTCCATCCGCGCTGCCCGGTCCTGGCCTCGGGGGAGGCCGGGCGGGCGGGCGTGGCCGACCGCTGCCGCACCGAGGACCCGGGGGTCCTGCCCGGCGGCGCGGGAGCGCACACCACCGCCTGCCACTGGGCGCGCGCCCGGGAGGGGACGTCTCCCGGGACGGCCTGAGGAAACGCCCGGGGCCGTCCAGAAGCGGACGGCCCCGGGCGAAACAGGGCGGGGACCGCGGCCGTTGTCGGGTACATGACCTTCGAGACGCACGCCCTCCCCGCCGCCGCGGCACCGGGCCCCCTGTTCACCGAGGCCGACCCCTGGTCGGCGGCGGAGCTGGACCTGGACGCCTACCTGGCCCGCACCGGCCTGGCCGGGGACCTGCCGCCCACCGCGCCGACGCTGCGCGCCGTCCAGCGCGCGCACCTGGCCGCCATCCCCTTCGAGAACGTCGAACTCGTCCTGGAGCGGCCCCTGCCCCTGGACGTGCCCGCGCTGGTGGACAAGATGGTCCGCCGTCGCCGCGGCGGCTACTGCTACGAGCAGAACCTGCTGCTGGCCGCGGTCCTGTCCCGGCTGGGCTTCTCCGTGACCGGGCTCGCCGCGCGCGTGCTGGTGGGCGCGCAGGGCCACCTCAGACCCGCGACGCACGCCCTGCTGCGGGTGGAGACCGAGCAGGGCCCCCACCTCGCCGACGTGGGCTTCGGCGGTGGCGGGCTCCTGGAGCCGATCCCGTTCGAGGACGGGCGCCAGGAGGTCCAGGGCGGCTGGGGCGTGCGGCTGGACCGGGCGCCGGGGCTGGGCGGCCCGGAGTGGCTGCTGCGCTCCTTCACGGACGGGGAGTGGGAGCCGCAGTACGCCTTCACGACGGCGGGCCAGGCCCGGGCGGACTACGCGATCTTCAGCCACTACCTGGCCTCGCACCCGCGCTCGCCGTTCCGGGGGCGGCTGACCGCGCAGCGCATCGGCCCGGGGGTGCGGCACCGGCTGGCGGACGCCACGCTGGTCACCGACCGGACGGACGGGACCGCGGAGCGGCGCGAGCTGGCGGCGGAGGAGGTGCCGGGGGTGCTGGACGGGGTCTTCGGCATCGGTCTGGACGCACGGGAACAGGAGATCGTGGTGCGCAGGGTGTCCGCATTCCTCAATATGTGATCTGGGTCACTTTCCCGGCGGGCGGGGGTGCCCCCGCCCGCCGGGAAGGGCGAAGTCATCGGGGATGTCGTGATGCGACGGTAAGTCTTCAATGCGACTCATGTAAGTATCCGCTCATGTTTCCGACCATTAGGCACGTTCGTCGTGACGAAGACCGGGGGAGGACTGGGGAGGCGCCGCCCCGAGCGGGGGCGGCGACGTCCTGAGGGAGAGCACCCCATGGCGCACATGACCACGGACGACGCCCACGAGTACATCAACGGCGTCTGCTTCAAGACCGGGCCCCCCGGAAAGGTCGGGGCCGAGACCGAGTGGCTGGTCGCCGACACCGCCGCACCCGAATCCACCGTCACCATCGACCGCCTCGCGGCGCTGCTGGAGGGCTCCGGCCCCCCGCCCGCGGGAAGCCGCGTCACCTTCGAACCCGGCGGACAGATCGAGCTCAGCTCGCCCGCCCTGCCCGGCCCGGCCCGCGCGCACGAAGCGCTCGCCGCGGACCTGGAGCACCTCGGCAAGACCCTCGCCCAGGACGGCCTGTCCCTGGTCGAGTCCGCGCTGGACCCCGTACGGGAGCCCGTGCGCCAGCTCCGGCTGCCCCGGTACAACGCCATGGAGCGGTTCTTCACCGGGCGCCGCACCCGCGGCGGGCACACCATGATGTGCTCGACCGCCTCGCTCCAGGTGTGCCTGGACGCCGGCGCCGACGCAGCCGACCTGCGCGCCCGCTGGGAGCTGGCGCACCGGCTCGGCCCCGTCCTGGTCGCCGCGTTCGCCAACTCGCCGCTGTGGCGCGGCCGTCCCACCGGCTGGAAGTCCACCCGCTGGGCCATCTGGGCCGGCATGGACGCCGACCGCACCGCGCCCGTCCTGGAGCCCGGGGGCCCCGGCGACCCGGCCCTGGCCTGGGCCGCGTACGCCCTCGGCGCCTCCGTCATGGCGGTCTCCGAGATCCCCGGGGGCGGCGGTGCCTGGCTGCCCGACCCCGGCATCACCTTCGCGGAGTGGATCGACGGGCACGGGCCGCGCCCCGCCACCCCCGCCGACCTCGAACTGCACCTGAGCACCCTCTTCCCGCCCGTGCGCCCCCGCGGCTGGTGGGAGCTGCGCATGATCGACACCCTCCCCCTGCGCTGGTGGCCGGTCCCCGTCGCGGTCGCCGCCGCGCTCTTCGACGACCCCCGGGCCCGCGCCGCGGCCGAGGAGGCCACGGAGCGGCTCTGCGGCGGCGCCGCGCCCGGGCGGGGGCTGTGGCTGCGCGCGGCCCGCGACGGCACGGCGGACCCCGCGATCGCCGCCTGCGCGCTCCGGTGCCTCGACGCCGCCGTCGAGGCGCTGCCGCGCATGGGGGCGGCGCCCCTGGCCCGCCTCGTCGACGACTACGCCGACCGCCACACCCGGCGCGGGCTCAGCCCCGCCGACGCGCGGCCGAGCGTGCCGGAGCCGCGTCCCGCCCACGCGGGCGCGGCGGACCACCACTCCAGGAACGGTGGAGGAGTTCGGTGAACAACGGACACGACATCTCCAAGGAGCGCATCGCCGCGGAGCTCGACCGGAGCCGGCGGCGCAGCATCGGCCTGACGCTGGACGCGCTCGACGAGGACGGGCTCCTCGCCCAGCACTCCCCGCTGATGTCGCCGCTGGTCTGGGACCTGGCGCACATCGGCAACTACGAGGAGCAGTGGCTGCTGCGGGCCGCCGCCGGCCGCGAGGCCCTGCGCCCCGACATCGACCACCTCTACGACGCCTTCGAGAACCCCCGGGCCGAGCGCACCAGCCTGCCGCTGCTGCGGCCGGGCGAGGCGCGCGAGTACAACGAGCGGGTCCGCCGGGAGGTCCTGGACGCCCTGGACGGCGTCGACCTCTCCGTCCCGGCCCCGCGCGGCCCCGACGACCCGCCCGGCCTGCTGGACGCCGGGTTCGTCTACCACATGGTCATCCAGCACGAGCACCAGCACGACGAGACCATGCTCGCCACCCACCAGCTGCGCCGCGGCGTCCCCGTGCTGCTGGAGGAGACGCCCGCCGTCTCCCCCCTGCGCCCGCCGGCGCGTGCCGAGGCCCTGGTCCCCGCCGGGCCCTTCACCATGGGCACCGACGACGACCCCTGGGCCTACGACAACGAGAAGCCCGCCTTCACCGTCGACCTGCCGGCCTACTTCATCGACACCGCGCCCGTCACCAACGCCGCGTACCAGGAGTTCATGGACGACGGCGGCTACCAGACCCGCCGGTGGTGGAGCAGGGACGGCTGGGAGTGGAAGGAGAAGCGCGGGGCGCGGTCCCCCGCGTTCTGGGAGCGCGAGGGCGAGGGCTGGTCCCGCCGCCGCTTCGGCCGCAGGGAGCTGGTGCCGCCCGCCGAGCCCGTGCAGCACGTCTGCTTCCACGAGGCGCAGGCCTAC
Source organism: Nocardiopsis flavescens (assembly GCF_900141985.1). Taxonomy (GTDB): domain Bacteria; phylum Actinomycetota; class Actinomycetes; order Streptosporangiales; family Streptosporangiaceae; genus Nocardiopsis; species Nocardiopsis flavescens. Next base: position 227,328 of record NZ_FQZK01000002.1, read on the forward strand.
GCCTCGTGGGCGGGCAGGCGCCTGCCCACCGAGGCCGAGTGGGAGAAGGCGGCGCGCTACGACCCGGCCGACGGCCGCTCCCGGCGCCACCCCTGGGGGGACGCCGAGCCCGCCGCCCGCCACGCCAACCTGGGCCAGCGCAGGCTCGGCCCGGCCGCGGTGGGCCGCCACCCCGACGGGGCCTCCCCGCTGGGCGTGCACCAGCTCGTCGGCGACGTGTGGGAGTGGACCTCCACCACCTTCCACGGCTACCCGGGCTTTCGCCCCTTCCCGTACCGCGAGTACTCGGAGGTGTTCTTCGACGCGGGGTACAAGGTGCTGCGCGGCGGGTCGTGGGCCACCCACCCCACGGCCGTGCGGTCCACGTTCCGCAACTGGGACCTGCCCGTCCGGCGGCAGATCTTCAGCGGGTTCCGCTGCGCCCGCGACGCGGAGCCCGCCTGATGTGCCGCCACACCGCCTACCTGGGGCCGCCGCGTACGGTGTACGACCTGCTGTACGCGGCGCCCCACGCGCTCCACGTCCAGTCCTGGGCACCGCGGATGCAGAGGCACGGCACCGTGAACGCCGACGGGTTCGGGGTGGGCTGGTACCCCGACGACACCCCCGAGCCCCTGCGCTACCGGCGCGCCCTGCCCATGTGGGGCGACGCCTCCTTCGCCGAGGCCGCCCGGGGCCTGGTTTCGGGGTGCGTGCTGGCGGCGGTGCGCGACGCCACCCTCGGGTTCGGCACCGACGAGGCGAGCGCCCAGCCCTTCCGTGCGGGGCGGCTGCTGTTCAGCCACAACGGCGCGGTCAAGGACGACGACGCGCTGGTGGCGGCGCTCCCGCCGCCGCCGGGGGTGCTCGACGCCCGCGCCCCGGTGGACTCCGCGCCCCTGTTCGGGCACGCGGTCCGCCTGTGGCGGGCCTCCGGGGACCTGCCCGGCGCCCTGGCCTCGGTGGTCCGCCACGCCCGCGAGCACTCCGAGGGGCGCTACAACCTGCTGGCGACCGACGGCGAGACCCTCGTGGGCACCGCCGCCGGGGACACGCTGTTCACCCTCAGGGAGCCCGGGGGAGGGGTCCTGATGGCCTCCGAGCCCCACGACGACTCGCCCGGCTGGCGGGAGGTGCCCGAGGGCTCCGTGGCCGTGGCGTCGGCGGAGCGCACCGAGATCCACCCCATCGTCTGACGGAGGAGCCGCAGTGTTCCGCATCGACCGCAACCTCACCGCCGACGACCTCGACAAGGCCCTGCGCCGGGACGTCGCCGAAGGCCTCACGGCCGCGCCCAAGCGGCTGCCGCCCAAGTGGTTCTACGACGAGCGCGGCAGCGCCCTGTTCGAGGACATCACCGGACTCCCCGAGTACTACCCCACCCGCGCCGAGCGGGCGATCCTGGAGGAGCGCTCCGACGAGATCGCCCGGGCCGCCGGCACCGGGGCCCTCATCGAGCTGGGCTCGGGATCGGGCGTCAAGACCCGGCTGCTGCTGGACGCCATGCGCCGCCACGGCACCCTGGCCCGGTTCGTCCCCGTCGACGTCAGCGGCGACTTCCTGGCCGCCTCCGCCCGCAAGGTCGCCGACGACTACCCCGGGCTGGACGTGCACGCCGTCGTCGGCGACTTCGAGCACCACCTGGGCCTGCTGCCGGTGCGCGAGGACGCCGGGCCCCGGACCCTCGCCGTGCTGGGCTCGACCATCGGCAACCAGGAGCCCGGGCCCCGGGCGGCCTTCCTGGGCGACATCCGGTCGGTGCTGCGCCCGGGCGACACCTTCCTGCTCGGCGCCGACCTGGTCAAGGACCCCGACCGGCTGGTCGCCGCCTACGACGACGAGCGGGGGGTGACCGCGGAGTTCGACCGCAACGTCCTCAACGTCATCAACCGCGAGCTGGGGGCCGACTTCGACACCGCGGAGTTCGAGCACGTGGCCCGCTGGAACGAGAAGGAGGAGTGGGTCGAGATGCGGCTGCGCTCGCGGGTGGACCAGCGCGTGCGCGTGGACGCCCTGGACCTGGAGGTCGGCTTCGCCGCGGGCGAGGAGATGCGCACCGAGATCTCCGCCAAGTTCCGCCGCGAGGGCCTGGAGCGGGAGCTGGCCGCCGCCGGGTTCGACCCGGCGCACTGGTGGACCGACCCGGACGGGGACTTCTCCCTGAGCCTGTCCACGGCCCGCGCGTCCTGACGGGGCCGCCCCGCCCGGGGCCGCGGGGCGCGCACGCCCGGCGGCCCCGGACGGCGTCCGTGTCCGTCCGCCGCGGGCCGCCGGTCCCGGCCCCGGCGGCACCGCGCCGGACCGCGGCGATCCGCTACGCTCGTGCCGTGTTCAAGGTAGGAGTTTTCGGCGCCGATGGGCGCATGGGGTCAGAGGTCGTCAACGCGGTCCGGGGGGCCGACGACATGGAGTTCGTCGGGGGCGCCGACGCCGCCGACGACCGGGAACGGGTGCTGGGGGCCGACTGCGTCGTCGACTTCACCCATCCCGACGTCGTCATGGACAACCTGGAGTGGCTGATCGGCCACGGCGTCCACGCCGTCGTCGGTACCAGCGGCTTCGACGAGGAGAAGCTGGACCGGGTGCGCGGGCTGCTGGCCGACCGCCCCGGTTCCCGCGTGCTCGTCGCGCCCAACTTCGGCGTCGCCGCCGTGCTGATGATGCACTTCGCGGCCAAGGCCGCCCCGTACTTCGAGTCGACCGAGATCATCGAGCTGCACCACCCCAACAAGGCGGACGCCCCCAGCGGCACCGCCCACCACACCGCCGAGCTGGTCGCCCGGGCCCGCCGCGCGGCCGGGGCCGCGCCGATGCCCGACGCCACCACCGCCGAGATCCCCGGTGCCCGCGGCGCGAACGTGGACGGGGTGCGGGTGCACGCGCTGCGCATCCAGGGCCTGATCGCGCACCAGGAGGTCGTGTTCGGCACCGACGGGGAGACCCTGACGATCCGCCACGACTCCATGAACCGGGCCTCGTTCATGCCCGGCGTGCTGCTGGGCGTGCGCCGGGTCGCGGACCTGCCCGACCCGCTGACGGTGGGCCTGGAGCCCCTGCTCGACCTGCGCTGACCCGTGTCCCGCCGCCCCGGTCCGCGACGCGCGGCCGGGGCGGCGGCGCGCCCGGGACCCGGTGTCCGGGGCGGGGGCGGTCTCCGCCCGGTCGCGCCCCGCCTGCGGGCCACCCGCGGCCGTGCCCGGCCACCGGGTCAGCCCAGGAGCAGGCCCAGCGAGAACAGCGCGCCGAACGCCATCTGCAGGCGCCCGGTCTCGCCCAGCCCCAGCACGAGGTCGCGGCCGGTCTGCCCGCCCAGGACCCGCCGCAGCGGAGGCACCGCCAGCGGGGCGGCGAGCAGCACCAGCGGCACCCACCAGGACACCGCGACCAGCGCCAGGGCGACGGCGAACGCCGCCACGAGCATCGCCGCGTACAGCCGCCGCGTCCCGGCCTCGCCCAGCCGCACCGCCAGGGTGATCTTGCCGGTCTCCCGGTCGGTGGGGATGTCCCGCAGGTTGTTGATCACCAGCACCGCGCAGGACAGCAGGCCCACCGGGACCGACGCCGTCCACGCCTGCCAGGGCGCCGCCTCCAGCTGCACGAACACGGTGCCCACCACGGCCACCACGCCGAAGAACACGAACACGGACACCTCGCCCAGCCCCCGGTACCCGTAGGGCGTGCGTCCGCCGGTGTAGTACCAGGCGGCGGCGATCGCCACCGCGCCCACCAGGAGCAGCCACCACGACGTCGTGGCGACCAGCACCAGGCCCACCAGCCCGGCGAACGCGAAGCTCCCCAGCGCGGCGGCCAGCACCCGCCCCGGCGCGGCCAGCCCGGTCGCGGTCAGCCGGGTCGGCCCGGTCCGCTCCGCCGTGTCGGTGCCCTTGACGCCGTCGCTGTAGTCGTTGGCGAAGTTCACCCCGACCTGGAGCGCCATGGACACCACGAGCGCCAGCAGCGCCTTCCACCACACGAAGCCGTCCAGGGCGAAGGCCAGCGCGGTGCCGACCGCCACCGGGACGATCGAGTTCGGAAGCGTCCGGGGACGCATCCCCGAGATCCATTCGCTGACCGTGGCCACTGCCGGGTCCCTCCACCGCTCGACGGCCGGCGCGCACCGCGCCGCTACGACCTCCCCACGGTAGTGCCTGCTCCCCGGGCCCGGGCCCGCGCCCCTAGCCGATGCCGGCGTGCAGGCGCACCATCGGCAGCGCCGACCCCAGGTCGATCTCCCGCCGGGCGCCGTCGGGGGCCCACCCGGAGGACTCGTAGAACGACCGCAGGGCGTTGCCGGCCTCGGGCACCCACACGTGCACGGTGGTGAACCCGTCCTCCACCAGGTGGTCCACGGTCGCGTTGAGCAGGCGCCCGCCGTGGCCGCGCCGGGCCAGGGACGGGTCCACGTGCAGGGCGAACACCTCGGCGTCGGTGGCGGGCCACAGGTCGGGGTCGCCCGCCGGGCCGAACGCGGCGAAACCCACCACCGTGCGCACCCCGTCGTTCTCGTCGGTGGCGACCACCAGGCGGTGCCGGGAGGTGGGCGGCGACTCCAGGGCGGCCGACCACTGGGCGTGGAAGCCCTTGCGGGCCTCCCCGCCGCCGATCTCGGCGACCACCTCCTCGGGCAGCAGGGCCCCGTACACCTCCTTCCAGGAGGCCACCTGGACGTCCACGACGACGTCGACGTCGGCGGGGCGGGCGGGACGGACGAACTGGGCACCGGACACGATCAGGCCTCCTGGGGGAGTCATCGACACGAGTGGGCCCACGCCGGAGTTTCCGGACCTTGCCACGGCGTGGGAACATCTACGTTGTGAGCTTCATTATCAGAGTCATCGTGAACGCGCTCGCCCTGTGGCTGGCGGCCTACCTGGTCAGCGGCATCGAGGTGACCACCTCGGACACGACGGAGACCATCCTCGTCTTCCTGGGGCTGGGCCTGATCTTCGGTGTGGTCAACGCGATCATCAAACCGATCGTCAAGACCGTCGGCTGCCTCTTCTACGCGTTGACGCTCGGGCTCATCGGCCTCGTCGTGAACGCGCTGCTGTTCCTGCTCACCGAGTGGATCGCCGGGCTCTTCGGCCTGCCCTTCCAGATCGACGGCTTCTGGTCCGCCTTCTGGGGCGCGATCATCGTCGCGATCGCCAGCTGGCTGGTCAGCCTGTTCCTGCCGGACGGCAAGGACGACTGACCGGCTGCGGCCTCCCGAACCGACCCTCCCGCCCCGAATCCGCGGGTTCCCGTCCGTGTCCCGGCCCGACGGCCGGGACACGGTGCGGGTAGGTTCACATGCGAGCCCCTCCCTCGACCCACGAGGACGGGGCCGATCCCGGTCCCGGCACCGGCGTCCGGGCGGACGCGGTCCGGACACGACCGGCACAGGCTTCTCCGCGACCGCCCCCGTCGGACCCCGCAACGGTCCGACCCGGCCCCGGTCACGGACGCGGACAACGGCTCCGCACCTTTCCATCCGTACGCCACAGCAACGGTGCCGCCCCGCGCGGCGGCGCCGCACACACCGAGAGGAGGAGGGGCAACCATGGACCCCACCGCCCCACGGCGGCGGTCCGCATGCCTTTCGCACACGATGATGGACACGAAGAACCGCCCCTTCGGCGCGATGTTGACCGCAATGGTCACACCCATGCTGGAAAACGGGGACATCGACTACGAGGGCGCCGCCCGGCTGGCGACGTACCTGGTCGACGAGCAGCGCAACGACGGCCTGATCGTCAGCGGCACCACCGGCGAGTCGCCCACCACCAGCGACGCGGAGAAGGACCGCCTGCTCCGCACGATCGTGGAGGCCGTCGGCGACCGCGCCCGCGTGGTCGCGGGCGTGGGCACCAACGACACCGGCCACAGCATCGAGCTGGCCAAGGCGGCCGAGAGCGCCGGGGCGCACGGCCTGCTCACGGTCACCCCGTACTACAACAAGCCGCCGCAGGAGGGCCTGATCCGGCACTTCACGGCGATCGCCGACGCCACCGGCCTGCCGGTCATGCTCTACGACATCCCCGGCCGCACCGGCGTGCCCATCGCCTCCGAGACCCTGGTCCGGCTGGCCGAGCACCCGCGCATCGTCGCCAACAAGGACGCCAAGGACGACCTCGGCGCGAGCTCCTGGGTCATGGAGCGCACGGACCTGGCCTACTACTGCGGCAGCGACATGCTCAACCTGCCGCTGCTGTCCGTGGGCGCCTCCGGCTTCGTCAGCGTCGTCGGCCACATCGTCGGCGCCGACCTGCACGACCTGATCGACGCCTACGAGGCGGGCGAGGTCACCCAGGCGCTGGCCATCCACCGCCGCCTGACCCCCGTCTACACCGGCATGTTCCGCACCCAGGGCGTCATCACCACCAAGGCGATCCTCAACCTGTTCGGCCTGCCCGCCGGACCGGTCCGGGCACCGCTCACCGACGCGTCGGTGGAGCTGCAGACCCTGCTGCGCGAGGACCTCGCCGCCGCGGGCGTCAAGGGGCCCATCGGCCTCGCCCCGCACCAGGCCGTCCCGGCCAGTGCCATCCCCGTCGAGCGCCTCACGGAGGGGTCCGTATGAGCCACCCGCACCCCGAGCTGTCCTCCCCCCCGCCCCAGGGCGACGGCGTCCTGCGCGTCGTCCCGCTGGGCGGCCTGGGCGAGATCGGCCGCAACATGACGGTCTTCGAGTTCGGCGGCCGGATCCTCATCGTCGACTGCGGCGTGCTGTTCCCCGAGGAGGAGCAGCCCGGCGTCGACCTGATCCTGCCCGACTTCGACTACATCCGGGACCGCCTGGACGACATCGAGGCGGTCGTCCTCACGCACGGCCACGAGGACCACATCGGCGGCGTCCCGTTCCTGCTGCGCGAGCGCCCCGACATCCCGATCGTCGGCTCCCGGCTCACCCTGGCGCTCATCTCCGCCAAGCTCGGCGAGCACCGCATCAAGCCCGTCACGGTCCAGGTGGAGGAGGGCGAGCGCCACGACTTCGGCCCCTTCGACCTGGAGTTCTTCGCGGTCAACCACTCCATCCCCGACGCGCTGGCCGTCGGCATCCGCACCCCCGGCGGGTCGGTGCTGCACACCGGCGACTTCAAGATGGACCAGCTGCCGCTGGACGGCCGCCTCACCGACCTGGCCGGGTTCGCCCGGTTCGGCGACGAGGGCGTGGACCTGCTGCTGTCGGACTCCACCAACGCCGAGCAGCCCGGCTTCATCATCAACGAGCGCAACCTGACCGAGGCCATCGACAAGGTGTTCCGCCAGGCCGACAAGCGCATCGTGGTGGCCTGCTTCGCGTCGCACGTCCACCGGGTGCAGCAGGTCATCGACTCCGCGACCAAGCACGGCCGCAAGGTCGCGTTCGTGGGCCGGTCGATGGTCCGCAACATGAACATCGCCCGCGACCTGGGCTACCTGAGCATCCCCGGCGACACCATCATCGACGTGCGCCAGCTCGACGACCTGTCGCCGGACAAGGCCGTGCTGATCTGCACCGGGTCCCAGGGCGAGCCGATGTCGGCGCTGAGCCGGATGGCCAACCGGGACCACCAGATCCGCATCGAGGAGGGCGACACCGTCCTCCTGGCCTCCTCGCTCATCCCCGGCAACGAGAACTCGGTCAACCGGGTCATCAACGGCCTGACCCGCTGGGGCGCCAAGGTCGTGCACAAGGGCAACGCCCTGGTGCACGTGTCCGGGCACGCGCCCGCCGGCGAGCTGCTGTACGTGCTCAACATGGTGCGCCCGCGCAACTTCATGCCGGTGCACGGCGAGTGGCGGCACATGCGCGCCCACGCCGACCTGGCCAAGCTGACGGGCGTCCCCTCCGACCGGATCGTCATCGCCGAGGACGGCGTGGTCGTCGACCTGTACAAGAACCGGGCCAAGATCGTCGGCGCGGTGCAGGCCGGGTACGTGTACGTGGACGGCTCCTCCGTCGGCGACGTCACCGACGCCGCGCTCAAGGACCGCCGCATCCTGGGCGAGGAGGGCTTCATCTCCGTCGTCGTGGCCGTGGACTCCGGCAGCGGCAAGATCCTGGGCGACCCCGAGATCCACACCCGGGGCGCGGGCATCGGCGCCGACGCCTACGACGACGTCATCGACAAGATCCAGGACGCCCTGGACAAGGCGGCCCGGGACGGGGTCAACGACCCCCACCAGCTGCGCCAGCTCATCCGGCGCAGCACCGGCCGGTGGGTCAACGACACCTACCGCCGCCGCCCGATGATCATCCCGGTGCTGGTCGAGGTCTGACCGGACCGGGGACCGGCGCGGAACGGCCCGGGGAGATCCAGCGGATCGACCCGGGCCGTTCCGCGCTTCACGCGACACGCCGCGCGTGAGACGGGTTCCGGGGTGGACGACTCGATAGGCTGCCCGCCGTGGCGGGACCCGCGCCCGCCGGACGTGACCGCTCCCCCCGTACGGAGGTGACCCCGATGTCCCCGCGCGCCTCCTCAGGCGGATCCGCACGAAAGAAGCCCGCCGCCCGCAGACCCGCGGCCAAGAGGATGCCCGACGGGCCCATCGCGTTCGCGGTCACCATGTTCGGCCAGTTCCTGCTGGTGCTGTGGAAGCTCGTCGCGCACACCGTCGGAGGGGCCGCCCGCGCGGTGGGCCGCAGCGCCCGCGACCTGGACCCCGACCTGCGCCGCGACGGCGCGGGCCTGCTGCTGCTGGCGACCGGCGTCCTGGTCGCCGCGGCCGTGTGGTGGGAGAGCGACGGGCCGCTGCCGGAGTACACCCGCCTGGTCGTGGTGGGCGGGTTCGGGACGTTCTCGCCGATCCTGCCGCTGCTGTTCCTGCCGCTGGCCATCCGCCTGATGCGCACCCCCGGGGCGTCCAGGGAGGGCGACGCCGGACGCCTGTTCATCGGGACCAGCGCCATCCTGCTGGGCCTGCTCGGCCTCATCCACATCGCCAACGGCATCCCTCAGCCCTCCGAAGGGCTGGAGGCGCTCCAGCGGGCGGGCGGCCTCATCGGGTTCGTCGCCTCCGGGCCGCTCAGCGCGGTCATCACCCCCTGGCTCACCGGGGTGCTGCTGGCCCTGGTGCTGGTGTTCGGCATCCTCGTGGTCACCTCCACCCCCATCCGGCGCATCCCCGAGCGGCTGCACACGCTCTTCGGTGCGCTCATGGAACGCGACGCCGGCCCCGACTCGGGCATCGGCATCCTGGGCGCCGAACCCGAGAAGAAGCCCGCCCGCAGGCGCCGCGCCCCGAAGAAGGCGGCGGCGGAGGCGGCCTCCGCCGAGACCGTCGCGGGCGACCGCGAGCGCCCCTACGACAGCCCGGTGCTGCCGGAGGAATCCCTCGTCCCGGCCCTCACCGACGAGGAGGAGGCGCAGGCGCGGGCCGGCGCGGCCGAGGACGGGAAGAAGGGGCGCAAGAAGCTCACCGTCCCCGACCCCACCCCGCCCCCCGCCGTCGCCGAGCAGCTGTCCATCCCCTCCCGCGTGGTGGAGGGCGACTACGAGCTGCCCGTCCCCGCCCTGCTCAAGCCCGGCAGCCCGGTGAAGCCGCGCACCAAGGCCAACGACGACGTGGTGGAGGCGCTCACCGGGGTGCTGACCCAGTTCGGCATCGACGCCGAGGTCACCGGTTTCACCCGGGGGCCCACGGTCACCCGCTACGAGATCGAGCTGGGCCCGGCCGTCAAGGTCGAGAAGGTCACCGCCCTCACCAAGAACATCTCCCTGGCCGTCAAGAGCGCCGACGTGCGCATCCAGTCGCCGATCCCCGGCAAGTCCGCGATCGGCGTGGAGATCCCCAACACCGACAAGGACATCGTCAGCCTGGGCGACGTGCTCGGATCCACGGTGGCCACCTCCGACGACCACCCCATGCTGGTGGGCCTGGGCAAGGACGTGGAGGGCACCAACGTCGTCGCCAACCTGGCGAAGATGCCGCACATCCTGGTCGCCGGCGCCACCGGCGCGGGCAAGTCCACCTGCATCAACGGGCTCATCACCTCGCTGATGATGCGGGCCGCCCCCGACGAGGTGCGGATGATCCTGGTCGACCCCAAACGGGTCGAGCTGACCATGTACGAGGGCATCCCGCACCTGATCACGCCCATCATCACCAACCCCAAGCGGGCCGCCGAGGCCCTCCAGTGGGTGGTGGGGGAGATGGACCGCCGCTACGACGACCTGGCCGCCTCCGGCTACCGGCACATCGACGACTTCAACGCCGCCGTGCGCACCGGCGAGCTCACCACGCCCCCGGGCAGCGAGCGGGTGTACGAGCCCTACCCCTACCTGCTGGTGATCGTGGACGAGCTGGCCGACCTCATGATGGTCGCCCCGCGCGACGTGGAGGACTCGGTCGTGCGCATCACCCAGCTGGCCCGGGCGGCGGGCATCCACCTGGTGCTGGCGACCCAGCGGCCCAGCGTCGACGTGGTCACCGGCCTGATCAAGGCGAACGTGCCCTCCCGGCTGGCGTTCGCGACCTCCAGCCTCGCCGACAGCCGCGTGATCCTGGACCAGCCCGGCGCGGAGAAGCTGGTGGGCAAGGGCGACGCGCTGTTCCTGCCGATGGGCGCGGGCAAGCCCATCCGGCTCCAGAACGCCTGGGTCTCCGAGAAGGAGATCCGGGCGATCGTCGACCACTGCAAGAAGCAGGCCGAGCCGAGCTACCGCGAGGACGTGGCGGTCGCCGACACCAGGAAGAAGGAGATCGACGAGGAGATCGGCGACGACCTGGACCTGCTGCTCCAGGCCGTCGAGCTGGTGGTCACCACCCAGTTCGGGTCGACCTCGATGCTCCAGCGCAAGCTGCGGGTGGGCTTCGCCAAGGCGGGCCGCCTGATGGACCTCATGGAGAGCCGCGACGTCGTCGGCCCCAGCGAGGGGTCCAAGGCCCGCGACGTGCTCGTCACCCCCGAGGACCTGCCCGCGGTCCTCACCGACATCCGCGGGGGCTGAGGCCCCCGCGGGGACCGCGCCCGCCTACCCGCCGCGGGTGGCGAAGTGGTCCAGGACGGCGCGCAGCAGGTCGGTGTCCAGGGCCAGCCCGTCCAGGGCGGCCTCGGCCCGGTCGCGGTGCCCGGCGAGCAGGCGCGCGGCCGCGGCCCGTCCGTGCGCGCCCGCGAGCGTGGGCCGCTCCGACCCGGGGCCGGCCACCAGGTCCGCGCGGACCCGCAGCACGATGCCGGCGTGGTGGGAGTAGGCGGTCAGCAGGTCCAGCTCGTGCTCCGGCAGGCCGAGCAGGATCGCGGCGGGGACCAGGGCCGCCTCGATCTCCGTCGCGGCGGTCAGCGCGTACACCTCCAGGAACCCGGCCGCGTCGGCGGGCGCCTCGCCCCGGTCCAGCAGCCGGTCCAGGTAGCGGCCCCGGGACAGGCGCTCCGGGCCCAGCAGGGCGCTCATCCGGGCCACGGCCCGCACCACCCGCTCCGGCGGGTGCGTCGAGGCCAGCCGCGCCATCAGCGCGTACCCGCCCGAGACCAGCGCGATCCCGGCCAGGTGCGAGGCGCGCTCGTCGAAGGCCAGGCTGCCGGTGTGGAACAGCTCCACCGCGGCCACCAGCGGTCCCAGCGGCTCGGGGTCCAGGGCGGCGCCCTCGGCCAGCATCAGGGCCAGCGCCGGGCGCAGCGGCCCCTGCGGGCCGCCGGGGGAGCGGGGCGGTACCCCGCGCACGGTGTGCGGGGCCAGGGCGGCGTCGACGAACGCGGACCTGTCGGCGGCGAAGGTGCGCGGGTCGGTGGCCGCGGGCGGCCGGGGCCCCGCGCTCCCCGCCGGGGCCGCGGGGGGCGGCACGCCCCAGCGGGGAGGCCGGGCCGCGGCGCGCAGCAGGGCCTCGATCTCCGGCGTCACCCGGTGCGCCTCCAGCAGCCGCTCCACCCGGTCGTCCTGCCGGGCCAGGTGGCCGGCCAGCCGGGCGGCGCCGTGCCGGGCCAGGGCGTCGGCCACCGCCGGGTCCCCGCCGAACACCGTCGCGACCAGGTGGGCCTCGGCGGCGAAGAGGTCGTGCAGCGGATCCCCGTCCAGGTCCCGCGGGGCCAGGGTGAACGGGGTGAGGCGGCCGTTCACCGCGTCCCGTGCCCGGTCCAGCAGGTCGTGCCGGAACCGGGTGGCCAGCGCCGCGGCCAGGTGCGTGCGGAGCGGGTCGGCCGGGGGTTCGCGGCGGCCCAGCAGGGTGGCGGCCACCGCGCCCGCCGCGGTCTCCAGCACCGCGTCGGCGAGCAGCGCGTCCCCGCCGTCGCGCACCGCGTCCTCGCGGGTGCGCCGCTCCGCCCGGGCACGGGCCCGGTACATGGTCTCGGTGGCCCGGTACAGGGCCCGGTGCCCGGCGAAGGGGAAGCCCTCCAGCAGCAGGACGTGCGCGGTGTGCAGCTCCTCGGAGAGCGGGTCGTCGGGCACGCCCGCGGCGGGCTCCGACTCGGTGAGCAGGTGCGGCAGCAGCCGGTGGTGGGCGTGGTGCCGGGAGTGCGCGGGCAGGTCGACCACGGCCTGGGCCACGGCCAGGGCGTACGCGCCGGGGACGACGCGGCGCAGGTGCGCGGCGGTCGTCTCGGCGTCCTCGCCGACGGTGTCGTGGGAGGCGACGGCCAGCACCCCGCCGATGGTCCGGGCCGCCCGGTCCATGGCCCCGGCGGCGACGGCCTGCGCGGGCAGCGCGGCGTACAGCCGGGCCATCCGCTCGCGCAGGGTCCCCAGGCCGGGGACGCGCTGGAGGGAGGCGCTGTACCGGATCCGGTCCAGCGCGAGGCCGACGCCGTCGGCGGGCGCGGGGACGGCGGGCCGGGGCAGGCGGCGCGGGTCCGCGGTCAGCAGGTCCAGGACGCCGGGGGAGGGGACCTCTCCCAGGGAGAGGGCGTGGCGGCGCAGGGCGCGCCGCCGCAGCTCCGCCCGCCCGGCGGTCCGCGCGGCCTCGGCCGCCGGCCCCAGGCGGAGCAGGTTCGCCAGGGGGCGCCGTTCGAGGACCTCGGGCAGGTGGGAGGACCACCGGTACACGTGTGCGGCGATGTCGTCGGCGTGGGAGCCGCTCCAGGAGCGGAAGGCGTCGAGGGCTTCGCGGGCCGCGGCGACCGGTGCGTCGCCGTCGGGGCCCGGGTCGGAGAAGTGCTGGGGCATCGTCTGCTTCGGGGGGAGGAAGGGGGCGGTGGCGGTCCAAGATCATCGCAGACACGGGCCCCGAAACAAGGGGCTGACCGTATCCGGTCGAAGAATCCGGCCGTGGCCCCGCCCTCTTTGGCGGGATCTTGAGGCCTTCATGGGGTGTGGTGACCTGCGCGTGTCCCTCCTATGGGGGCAGAGTGGACCTCGTCATGTACATACAGTCGCGAGGGGAGTGCGCATGGCGACGATAGGACACACCCTGTCCGCCGCCCGCGTCGCGGCGGGATTCACGGTCGCCGACCTCAGCGCCCGTACACGCATCCGGGAACCGGTGCTCCGGGCGATCGAGGAGGAGGACTTCGTCCCGTGCGGCGGGGACTTCTACGCGCGCGGGCACATCAGGGGCCTGTGCCGGGCGCTGCGCCTGGATCCGGCGCCGCTCCTGGAGGAGTTCGAGAGCGAACACGCCGGACGCCGCGGATCGGTGTTCGTCCCCCCGCCCCGCCACCCGGCCGCCGTGCCGGTCGCGGCACGCGCCGCGGCCGCGGCGCGTGCCGAGGACGCGGCGGGGCCGGGGGAGCGGGGGGAGGACGGGGCCGGAGAGGCGCCGACCGCCGGTCCGCGCGTCATCGGGGAGGACACCGAGCCCGGTGCCGGAACCGAGCGCTGGGGCCACTTCGAGCGGGACGACCGGCTGCCCCGCAGGGTGCGCGGCGGCAGGCCCCCGCGCAGGCGCGCGGCCTCCGCCAAGGGTGCGGTGCCCGCGCCCCGGCACGGGGGGGCCGGGCCGCCGGAGAGCCTCAACAGGCCGGAGCCGCAGGCCCGCCGCGCACCGCGCGCGGCCGTCACCCGCACCCGCAGCCGGCGGGCCGAGGCGGTGCGCAGGCACTGGCCCTGGGCGCTGGTCGCCCTCCTGGTCGTCCTGAGCATCGTCGTGGGCGTGCGGACCTGGCAGGACTGGAACGGCGACAACCCGCTGCGCACGGCCTTCGACGGGACCGGGACGGAGACCGTCGACTCGGCGGTCCTGCCCGGAACGCCGGAGGAGGCGGACGGGCCGGCCGGGGCGAAGGCCGTGGACGAGGCCGCCCGCGGCGAGAAGCAGCCCGGCCCCGAGGAGGTCAGCGTCGGGCTCACCGCCTCGGCGCGCACCTGGGTCAAGGTCACCGGCGCCCGGGGCGAGGACCTGTTCACCGGGGTCCTCGCCGAGGGCGAGTCGCAGGAATACGTGACCGAGGACACCCTCACCCTGTGGCTGGGCAACGCCGGAGGGGTCGACGTCTCCGTCGACGGCGAGGACATCGGCTCCGCCGGGCGCAGCGGAGAGGTCAGGGAGGTGGTCGTCGGGGCCGACGGCTTCGACGACTGACCACCGCACCGCCCCGGCCGGGGGAGACCCCGGCCGGGGTACGGGCGGGTGGGCCGGTACGGGTAATGTGGAGTGCCGCGGGCGGCGTTCGCCGGACCGCGCGGCGGGGGTCCGGGACCACCGGACGGCCACCGCCACCACTCGAAACGCTCTCCCACACGCTTGGAAGCCATGTCACCGCGCCGTACTGTCTCACTGGTCACCCTGGGGTGTGCGCGTAACGAGGTCGACTCCGAAGAGCTGGCCGGGCGCCTGTCCGCGGGCGGCTGGGAACTCGTCGACGGCGACGCCAAGGCCGACGTCACCCTCGTCAACACCTGCGGGTTCATCGACGCCGCCAAGCAGGACTCCATCGAGACCCTGCTGGAGGCCTCCGAGAACGGCGGCCGCGTCGTCGCCGCCGGGTGCATGGCCGAGCGCTACGGCTCCGAACTCGCCGACGCGCTCCCCGAGGCCCAGGTCATCGGATTCGACGACTACGCGGCCATCACCGACCGCCTCGACGACGTCCTCCAGGGGCGCCCGCTGGCCCCGCACAGCCCCCGCGACCGGCGCACCCTGCTGCCGATCAGCCCGGCCGAGCGCGACGCGTCCCAGGTGCACGTCCCCGGCCACGGGGCGTTCGCCGAGTCCGCGGGCGCCGACGGCACCGCGCTGCCCTACCGCGCCGCGATCCCGCGCCGCCGCCTCACCGGCGGCCCGGTGGCCAACCTCAAGATCGCCTCCGGCTGCGACCGCCGCTGCACCTTCTGCGCCATCCCCACCTTCCGCGGCGCCTACATCTCCCGCCGCCCGGACGAGATCGTGCGCGAGGCCGAGTGGCTGGCCTCCGAGGGCGTGCGCGAGGTCTTCCTGGTCAGCGAGAACTCCACCTCCTACGGCAAGGACCTGGGGGACGTGCGCGCCCTGGAGAAGCTGCTGCCGCGCCTGGCCGCCGTCGAGGGCCTGGACCGGGTCCGCGTCAGCTACCTCCAGCCCGCCGAGGTCCGCCCCGGGCTGGTGGACGTGCTCACCGGGACCCCCGGCGTGGTGCCCTACTTCGACCTGTCGTTCCAGCACGCCAGCGGCACCCTGCTGCGCCGCATGCGCCGCTTCGGCGACCGCGAGCGCTTCCTGGAGCTGCTGGACACCGTGCGGTCCCGGGTCCCCGAGGCGGGCGCCCGCTCCAACTTCATCGCCGGGTTCCCCGGGGAGACCGAAGCCGAGTTCGAGGACCTGGTGGCCTTCCTGGAGGCGGCCCGCCTGGACGCCATCGGCGTCTTCGGCTACTCCGACGAGGAAGGCACCGAGGCCAGGGACCACGGGGACAAGGTGCCCGAGGAGGTCGTCGCCGAGCGCGTGGACCGCCTCAACCGCCTCTCCGAGGAGCTCATGGCCCAGCGCGCCGAGGAGCGCCTGGGCGAGGAGGTCACCGTCCTGGTGGAGACGGTGCTCGAAGACGGCGCCTACGAGGGCCGCTCCGAGCACCAGGCCCCCGAGGTCGACGGCAGCACCATCCTCTACGGTGAGGACCTGGCCGTGGGCGACCTCGTCCGCGCCACCGTGGTCCAGGCCGTCGGCGCCGACCTGGTCGCGGAGCACGACGAGGAGCCCGGGGAAGCCGGAGACAGATGAGCACCCACGACGCGGCGACGCCCGCCCCCCACGTTCCGCTGTGGAACATCGCGAACATCCTCACCATGAGCCGGCTGGTCATGGTCCCGGTCTTCGTGTGGTTCATGTTCCTGGACGGCACCTGGTGGCGCCTGGCCGCCTTCGCCGTCTTCGTGATCGCCGCGGTCACCGACCGCATCGACGGCGAGCTGGCCCGCCGCCGCGGCCTGGTCACCGACTTCGGCAAGATCGTCGACCCCATCGCGGACAAGGCCCTCACCGGCGCCGCCCTGGTGGTGCTGTCGATCCAGGGCGACCTGTGGTGGTGGGTGACCATCGCCATCCTGGCCCGCGAGTGGGGCATCACCCTGCTCCGCTTCGCGGTGCTGCGCTACGTCGTCATGCCCGCGAGCAAGGGCGGCAAGCTCAAGACGGTCCTGCAGATCGTCGCCATCAGCATCTACCTGTTCCCGCTGGCCGTCCTGCCCTTCAGCTTCGTGTTCACCTGGACCGCGCACGTGGTGATGGCCGCCGCCCTGGCGGTCACGCTGTGGACCGGTGCCACCTACGTCGTGGACGCCGTCCGGGCGGTGCGCGCCGGGCGCCGGGAGAACGCGGGGTGAACCCCGCCGAGCCCGCGGCGGCGGCGCTGGCCGCCCGGGTCCACCGCGCCCTGCTGGAGCGCGGGATGACCTGTGCCACCGCCGAGTCGCTGACCGGCGGCCTCATCGGCGCCCACCTGACCTCGGTCCCCGGGGTCTCGGCCACCTACCGGGGCGGGGTGGTGACGTACGCCACCGACACCAAGGCGTCCCTGCTGGGCGTGCCCGAGGACCTGCTGGCCGCCGAGGGGCCGGTCCACCCCGGCGTGGCCGAGGCCATGGCCGCGGGCGTGCGGCGCCTGCTGGCCGCCGACTTCGGGCTGGCGGTGACCGGCGTCGCCGGGCCCGGACCGCAGGACGGAAAGCCCGCCGGCACCGTGTACGCGGGCCTGGCCGGACCGGGCGGGAATGCGCGGGCCCTGCTTTTCCGTTTCACGGGTGACCGTTCGGGTATCCGATACCGCACGGTCGAAGGCGCACTGGAGCTCCTGGACTCCGCTGTTCGCGAGGGCGTGGCGGGGAACACCCGGCTCTGACCCCTCCGGCCGGTTCCTTCTCCTCGTGCGGGGGAACGAAACCCTGTCAAGAGGCGTTTCCCCCTCCAGCGAACAGGCCGACAAGAGGTGCCCGAATCGGGCGTGGGGCAGGTACGGTGTTGTATATGAAGGTCGCTACCGGTGGGAGGGAGCGCGAATGATGGTCCTGCTTCGTCACCTACTTGGTGACGTGCTCAGGCGGCTGCGACAGCGCCAGGGCCGCACCCTCCGCGAGGTGTCGGCCGATGCACGCGTCTCCCTCGGCTACCTGTCGGAGGTCGAGCGCGGGCAGAAGGAAGCCTCTTCCGAGCTGCTCTCGTCGATCTGCGGGGCCCTGGGGGTCCCGCTCTCGCAGGTACTGAGAGAGGTCTCCGACCAGCTCGCGCTGGTCGAGCTGCAAGAAGCGGCGCTGCTGGAGGACGCGGTCACGACCGACCCCGTCCCGGCACAGGACCTCGGCATCGGACCGGTTCCGGATCGCGTTCCCCAGGTTCCCGACATGGTGGGGGTCTGACGGCCCGCACCCGACGCCCGGTCCACGGACAACCGCACCGTCCCCTCCACGGGGGACACCGGATTCACAAGAGGAGCCGACCGGCGGTCGGCTCCTCTCTCCGTCTGTACGGCCCTCACCCGGGGCGGCGGCGCGGCGGCTACCGGTGGGTGTGGTTGACCCAGGACTCCGGGTCCTCCGCCAGGGTGCGCACCTGTTCCGGCAGCTCGTTGGTGGCGAGGTGCTGGAGGTTGACCCCCTCCAGGATGGCGCGCTCGCTGGCGCGCAGGGCGATCCACACCTGCTGGAGGCTGCGGGCCGCACCGTCGTAGTCGACGTGCTCGGGGCGTTCCCCGCGCACGTTGGCCAGCGGTCCGTCGACCGCGCGGATGATGTCGGCGAGCGAGATCTCCGCGGCCGGGCGGGCCAGCCAGTAACCGCCCACCGGGCCGCGTTGGCTGCGCACCAGTCCGGCCCTGCGTAGCTGGGTGAGGATGTTCTCGAGGAATTTTCCGGGGATGGCCTGCGCTCGCGCGAGCTGTTCGGCCGTCACCGGCCCTTCGCTGGCGACAGCGAGTTCCGCTGCGGCGCGCAGCGCGTAATCGACCCGGGCTGAAAGGCGCATGCTGTGATTATGCCGTGGTTAGAAGGGCGAATGGGGCACCGGCCGTCCGCGGGTGTGCCGACGTTCCGGGGTGCTGCGTGATCAAGAGTACTTCTCCTACCGGGTTTCGGGGACATCGGTGACGATCCGCCCGGTGGGCGTATCTCAGGGTGCCCCCTGCGGGGGCTCCCGTCAACGGCCGCGACCCGGGCCGGCGGCGCCGGTCCGGGTCATCGTGCCTCGTCGGGCCCCTTCGGGCGCCGCGCCGCGCGGGGGCGTGGCGGTCAGGCGGGGTGGGCGGCGGGGGCGGCGGCGCCGCCCAGCAGCTCCGCGGCACTGAGGCCGTTGACGTGCGCGGCGCCGTAGGTGCTCACGTGGGCGCCGCAGGAGGGCCGCCAGATGGGCAGCCCCATCTCGACCACCACCGCGTCCGGGAAGGCGCCCAGGAGGCGTTCGACGAGCGCGCGGGCCTCGGGGTAGCGGTGCGCGTCGCGGACCACCACGACCAGGTCGCGGCCCTGCGCGGCGGCGATGATCCGCTCGGCGAGGGCGGCGTCGGGGGCGACCCGCACGGTGTCGGGGAACCACGAGGACAGGCCCCAGTGCACGTCGCCGACGGCCATGCCCGAGGGCGCGTCGACCTCGACCACGTACGGGGACTCCAGCGCGGGCAGCTCGCCCGCCACCCGCAGCGCCCGGCGGGCCCCGGACAGGCCCACACCGGCGGACTCGGCGGCCGCGGTGCGCCGCGGCGCGGCGTCGCGGATCCAGGAGCGCAGGCGCAGGTTGCGGTCGGCGGCCTCCTCCAGCCGCTCGCCCGGCAGCCGCCCGTCGCGCACCGCCTCCACCAGCGCGGCGCGGATCGCCGCCACCTGGTCGGCGTAGACGAACCGGCCCAGGCACAGCAGGTCGCACCCGGCGGCCACCGCGAGCACGCTGGCCTCGGGGACGCCGATCCGTCCGCTGACGCCGTGCATGTCCATGGCGTCGCTGACGATGACCCCCTCGAAGCCCAGCTCCCCGCGGAGCAGGTCGTTGAGGACCTTGGGGGCCAGCGTGGCCGGGCCCGTCATGCCGAGGCCGGACATCTCGATGTGCGCGGTCAGGACGGACAGCGCCCCGGCGTCGATCGCGGCCCGGAAGGGGGCCAGCTCGCGCCGGTGCAGCACCTCCGCGTCCGCCTCCACCCGGGGGAGCGTGTGGTGGGAGTCCTGCGAGGTGGCGCCGTGCCCGGGGAAGTGCTTGGCGCAGGCGACGATCCCGGCCTCCTGGAGCCCCGCCACGGCGGCGGCGCCGTGCCGGGCCACCAGGGCCGCGTCAGAGCCGAAGGAGCGGGTGCCGATCACCGGGTTGTCGTCGGCGACGTTGACGTCCACCGACGGGGCCAGGTCCATGTTGAAGCCCAGCTGGGCGAGCCTGCCGCCGAGCGAGCGCAGGGTGGCCCGGGTCAGCTCCGGGTCGTCCACGGCGCCCAGGGCGGCGTTGCCGGGGTAGTCGCTGCCGTGCTCCTGCCCGATGCGGGTGACGTCGCCGCCCTCCTCGTCGAGGGAGATCAGCGGGGTGTCCGCGGCCCGCGCCAGCTCCGCGTTCAGCGCCGTGATCTGTTCGGGCGTGTCGAGGTTGTTGTGGAAGAGGCAGACGCCGGAGATGCCGTCCGCCAGGCCCTCCAGAATCCAGCGCGGGGCGTGGTGGGACTCGAAGGGCACCAGCAGAGTGGCGTTGGCCAGGCGCGCCAGGGTCGGGTCGAGCGACATGACGGACTCCGTTCGGTGAACACGGGTGCCCAGGGTGAGGGCAGACGAAGGGCGTGCAGGGGTGGTGGGGCGCGGGCACACCGGAGGCGGGTCCACGGCGCCCTCGTGGACCCGCCTCGCGAGCCGGGCGGTCAGCCCTTGACGGCGCCCATGGTCAGGCCGGAGACCATCCGCCGCTGGACGAACAGGAAGAAGATCATCACCGGGATGGTCAGCAGGGTGGAGGCCGCCATGATGGGGCCCCACTCGGTGCCGAAGCGGCCGAAGTAGTAGGACAGGGTCAGCGGGAGCGTGTAGCTGTCCGTGCTGCGGCCCAGGAACGTGAGTGCGACGATGAACTCGTTCCAGGCGGTGATGAAGGCGAAGATGCTCGCCGCGACCAGGCCGGGCGCCACCAGCGGCATGAGGATGCGCCAGAAGATCGTCCAGCCGCTCGCGCCGTCGATGGCCGCGGCCTCCTCCAGCTCCTTGGGCACGGCGGCGACGAAGCCGCGCAGCATGAGGATCGTGATCGGCAGGGACACCGCCGTGTACACGATGAGCAGGCCGGACAGGTTGCCGAGCAGCTGGGTGCCGGCGGCGTCGGACAGCTGGCGGAAGTTGATGAAGATCGAGATGATCATCGCTTCCATCGGCACCATCTGGATGACGATCAGCAGGATGATGAACGCCGTCCGCAGCTTGAAGCGGAACCGGGCCACCGCCATCGCGGCCAGCAGGGACAGGAACGCGCCCATCCCGACGGCCCCGAGGGTGACGATGAGGCTGTTGCCCAGGAACTGCCAGAAGTCGACGCCCGGGATGAGCTGCCCGTTGAGGACCCGGTCGAAGTGCGCCAGGGTCGGGGCCTGCGGGAAGAACGTCTGGTCCCGGGTGAAGATCTCGCCCACCGGCTTGAACGCCGTGGCGACCATCCAGTAGACGGGGAAGACGGAGAACACGAACACCGCGAGGCCCGCGAGGTACAGGGGCAGGGAGCGCAGCCGGCGCAGGGGGCTGCGGCGGTAGCCCCCGCGGGGCGGGGCGGTGGTGCTGGGCGCGCTCATCGGGTCTCCCCCTGGCGGATCATGATGCGCAGGTAGTACGCGGTGACGGCGAGGATCATCACGGTCATCACGACCGCGATCGCCGAGCCCATGCCGTAGTTGGCCGGGCTCGCGCTGAAGCCCTGCTGGTAGATGTAGTACGAGAGCAGGTAGACGTCCTTGTTCTGGAAGCTGTTCGCCAGGATGTACAGCTGTGTGAACACCCGCAGGTCCCAGATGATCTGCAGGACCAGCAGCAGGGCGAACAGCGGCCGCAGCATCGGGAACGTGACGTTCCAGAAGGACTTCCACCCGGAGGCGCCGTCCATCTTGGCGGCCTCGTACAGCTCGCTCGGGATGCTCTTGAGGCCGGCGAGGACCGAGACGGCCACGAACGGGAACGACTGCCAGACGATGACGGTGACGAGGATCGTGAACAGCGACCCCGGCTGGAGGAACCAGTTGTACTCCAGCCACCCGCTGCCGACGAGCCAGTCGGGCAGCCGGTCCAGGGCGACGTTGACCAGTCCCCGCTCGGGCAGGAACAGCCAGCGGAAGACCAGGGAGGCGCTCAGCGCCGGGGTGGCCCAGGCGAGCATCATGCCGATGGAGACGAATCCGGCGAACCACTTGGGCAGCCTGTGCAGCAGGAGGCCGACCAGGGTGCCCAGCACCATCGTGATGCCGACCATCAGCACGCAGACGACCACGGTGTTGCGCAGGATCGTCCAGAACTCGGGGTCGGTCAGCAGGCGCCGGTAGTGCGCGAAGTCGTTCCACTCCGGCCCGGGCTGGTTGGGCAGGAGGTTGCGCGTGGTGAAGCTGGTGAGCGAGTACCACACCATCTGCACGATCGGCCAGAGCAGCACGACCGCGAGCAGGATCAGTGCCGGGGTGATGAGCAGGTACGGGGTGGGAATCTTGCGGCGGCGCTTGGGCGCGGAGGCTGCGGTCACCCGGTCGGTGCCCTCTGTCTCCCGGTCGGCCGCTCGTTCGACGGTGTGTGCCATGGTCTTCTCAATCGAGGCGGGGTCCTGCCGGGGGCGGGCGGGGTCCGTGGGACCCCGCCCGCACGCGGCTCTGCGCTGTGGAAGAGGAGCTGGCTACTCGACCGGCTCGTTGAGGATGGTGGTCAGCTGCTCGTTGGCGGCGGCGAGGACCTCCTCGGGGTCACCGCCGTTGACGATCTCCAGAACGGCGCCCGGCAGGATCTTGCTGTCCTGGTCGGCGGCGGTCCAGCGCGGGGTGCTCGGGAAGAACGCGGTGTTCTGCATCTGGGTGGCGGCGGCGACGCGGGCCGGGTCCTTCTGGTACTCGTCGTCGGCCAGCAGGTCCGGGTACGCCGGGAAGAAGCCCGCGGCGTCCGCGTAGCCCTTGCCGCCCTCCTGGTCGCCCAGGACGGTCAGCAGCTCGAACGCGAGCTCGGGCTGCTGGGTGGTGGAGAACACGGAGAGGGCGGAGCCGCCGGCGAAGGCCGGCGCGATGCCGTCGGCACCCGGGATCGGGGCGGCGACGATCTCCTCCAGGACGGCCGGGTCCTCGGCCTGCTCCTCCATGGCGGTCAGCGCCCAGCCGCCGTCGATGTACATGCCGACCTGGCCGTTGGCCATGTCGGCGAGGGGCACCAGCTCGTTCTCGCCGACGTAGCCCTGCGGGGAGACACCGTCGTTGGTCAGGTCCGCGTAGAACTCGACGGCCTCGACGGTGGCGGGGTCGGTGAGGTTGCCCTCCCACTCGCCCTCGGCGTTCTGGGTGGCGATCTCGCCGCCGTTGCTCCAGATGAAGGAGGCGATGCCGTTGGTGAAGTCGGTCGGCGCGGCGAAGCCGGGGACGTCGTACTCCTCCCGGATGTCCTCGGCGACGGTCAGCAGGTCGTCCCAGGTGGCGGGGGGCTCGTGGCCGAGCTCCTGGAGCCAGTCGGCGCGGTAGTACAGGGTGCGCACGCCGGAGAACCACGGGACGCCGTACTGCACGCCGTCGTAGGTGCCGTACTCCAGGGCGTTCGGGTCGATGTCGCCGGACGCGTCCCAGCCGCCGACCTGCTCGGTGATGTCGAGCAGGGCGCCCTGGGAGGCCCAGCCGGCCACCTGGTCGTTGCCGATCTCGATGACGTCGGGGGCGTCGCCGCCCGCGAGGGCGTTGGTGATCGACTCCTGGGCGTCCGGCCAGGGGATGAACTCGACGTTGACGTCGACGTCCGGGTTGTTCTCCTGGAACCGGGCCTCGGCGCCCTCGAAGTACTCGACGAGGGGCGGCTGCGAGGTGCCCATGACCCACACGGTCAGGCTGTCGGCGTCACCGCCGCCATCGGAATCGGCACCGCCGCCGCAGGCTGCGGCGAGCAGGACCACGGACGCGGCCGCGGCGATCTTGGGGAACCTCATGATCAACCTATCTCCCTTCGCACGACGCGCCGGTGACCGGCGCCTGTGCTCGAACCGGGCTGGGATGATGGAACGTCATCCCCCGGTTCGACGTCTCTGTGGGGGGTGCTGGGATAGCACGTTGCCGTCCCGCCGGCGCGGGTACCGGAGGATCCGAGATGAACTCGGACCTGCCAGGACGTGACCTCCTGTGAGGTTGTGAGCTAAATTAACAGGAAACTTTCCTAATAAAAACAGGGTGAGGTGTCACGGTTATGTCTCAACGTCCGGGGACTCCCCGGCTGCTACGCCAGCTCAACGACCGTGCGGCGCTGGAACTTCTGCTGTCCGCGGGCCCGTTGACGAGGACGCAGCTGGGTACGAGGACCGGTCTTTCCAAGGTAACCGCGTCGCAGCTCCTCGCCCGGTTGGAGGAGCGCGACCTGGTACGCGTCGTGGGCAGCCAGGCCGGCGGGCGGGGCCCCAACGCGGCCCTGTACGCGGTGGTCCCGGAGAGCGCCTACGTCGCGGCCCTGGACGTCAGCGCCCGCTGCGTGACCGCCACGATCGCCGACATCACCGGCCGGATCGTCGGCGACGTCTCCGTCGACCCCAGCTCCTCCGACGACCCCGTCGCCCTGGTCCACACGGCCGTGATGCGCCTGGTCGAAACGGCGGAGGTGCCGCTGGACAGGCTCCGGGCCTGCGTCATCGGCACCCCCGGCGTGGTCGACCCGCGGACCGGTGACATCCGGTTCTCCTTCGACCTCATCTCGTGGCACGAGGGCATCCTCGAAGCGCTGCGCACCGACCTGAAGCGGTCGGTGATGATCGAGAACGACGTGAACCTGGCCGCCCTGGCCGAGCACGCCGAGGGCGCCGCCGCCGGGGTGCCGGAGTTCGTGCTCATCTGGCTCAGCGCCGCGGGCGGCGTCGGCATGTCCACCATGATCGGCGGCCGCATCCACCGGGGCCGCTCCGGCGGCGCGGGGGAGATCGGCTACCTGCCCGTCCCCGGCGCCCCCATGCCCGGCGACCTGGGCCTGTCCGGCGACTACGAGTCCCTGCGCGGCGGGGTGGACCAGGACCTGCCGCACGGCTTCCAGGCCCTGGTCAAGTCGGGCCGGGTCGTCGGCCTGGCAGCCGAGCACGGAGTGGAGGGCGGGGACGTCGTCGAGGTCGTGCGCAGCGCCGCGGCCTCGGACACCCCCGAGGCCGACGCCTTCCTGGACGCCTTCGCCGAGCGGCTCGCCCGCGGCGTGGCCGCGGTCAGCGTCATCCTCGACCCCGGCCTGGTCGTCCTGGGCGGCGACGTCGCCCGGGCGGGCGGCGCCAAGCTCGTGGAGCGGGTGCAGCAGGCGACCGCCAGGATCGCCCCCAACGCCACCGAGATCGCGCTGGGCTCCGTCGAGGGCGGCCCCGTCGTGCGCGGCGCCCTGCTGCACGCGCTGGAGCACGCCCGCGACGAGGTGTTCTCCTCCACCGTCTGAGCGGCCGGCCGCGCCCTCCCCCGCGCCCGCGGGGGAGGGGCCCGCCCCGGCCGCGCGCACGGAGCCCGGTGGCCGGCGCCTCAGACCGGGGCGCCCGGCAGGCGGACCATGGCCGTCCGCGGCCGCACCCGGATCGGCTCCTCCCGCTCCCACAGCTCCCGCAGCCCCGCGCCCCACTCCGCCCGCGGCAGCTCCGCGAACCCGCGGGCCGCGTACCAGGGGCCGTTCCAGGGCAGGTCGCGGAAGGTCGTCAGCGTCACGCGCGGCCGTCCGGCGGCCCACGCCCCGGCGCACACCGCCTCCGTCAGGGCCGAGCCGATCCCGCGCCGCCCGTGGTCGGCGTGCACCGCCAGCTGCTCCAGGTGCACGCCCCCGTCCAGCGCCACGGTGGCCGCCAGCCCCCGCACCGCGCCGTCCTCCACCGCCACCAGCACCGCGGCGTGGTCGAACAGCTCGCGCGGGTCGTCCGGCGGCAGCACCACCCCCGCCCGGGCGAACAGCGTGTCCGCGGACAGCGACGCCGCCACCGCGCCCGCCTCGTCCCCGGGCTCCATCGGCCTGATCTCCATCGCGGTCCCCTCTCGCAACACCCGCCATCCTGCCCGGCGCGGACCCGCGCCACCACGGGTTTTCACGGGCGCAGCCGCAGCCCCCGCGGGGTCACGTGGAAACCGGCCGAGACCAGGGCCGCGTCCAGGGGGGTCCCGAACACCTCGGCCCCGTCGGCCCGCTCCACCGTCACCGCGTCCAGCGCCCCGGCGCGCACCGCCCCGGCCAGGGCCGCGGCCGCCCGGGACAGCTCGTGCGGGGAGGCGCCCAGGGTGAGGGCCGAGCGCCCGCCCCGGCCCGCGTACAGGGTGGGCCGCCCGTCGTCGACCACGACCACGGCGCCCGCCGCCCGGGCCGGCCGGCCGCCCGCCTCCCCCTCCGGCCAGGGCAGGTCCCGGCCGAACGGGTTGGCGGGGTCGTCGGCGGCCAGCACGACGGGCGCCACCGCCCCGTCCCGGCTCCCCCCGGCCAGGGACCGCAGCCGGTCCACCGCCCCGGGCAGGGCGAACTGGGCGCCGCCCAGCCCCGCCACGAAGTACCCGCGGCGCACCCTCCCGGCCTCCTCCATCGACCGCAGCACCCGGTACTCCTCGGGGGAGATGCCGCCGCCCTGCCAGCCCTTGACCAGCACCCCCTGCCGCTCCAGCCGGGCCTGCACCGACGCCAGCACCCGGCGGGTGGGGTCGGGCTCGCGCTCGGGGAGCACCCACCACCGGCCCGCCGCCGTCGGCGGCCCCGACCGGGTGGGCAGCACCGCCCGCCGGGCCCGGCCGGGGCGCGGCGGGCGGGGGCGCGCCGCGCCGCCCGTCCCCAGCAGGGCCCGCACCGGCGCCAGCGTGTCGTTGGCGACCACGCCGTCCCAGACCAGGGCCCACAGCGCCGCCACCAGGTCGGCGTCGGCGGGAGCCCCCGCACCGCCGTCGCGGGTCACCCGGTCGGCGATGTCGCGGAAGAACAGCGCACCGCCCCCGCGCAGCGCCTCCAGCACCGCGTGCTCCACCGTTCCCGGCGCGGGCGGTACCGGGTCCGGGGCCAGCTCCCGCGCCTCGTCCGCGGGGAGCAGGACGACCCTGCCGTCCCCGCCGGGCAGTGGTCCGGCGCCCGCCCACACCACCTCGCCCGCCTGGGTGAGCTCGTCCAGCATCCGCGGTTCGTAGCCCTCCACCCGGGCGGGCAGCACCAGCGACTCCAGCGCCGACGCCGGGACGGGGGCGCCGCGCAGCGACTCCACCGCCTCGAACACCGCGTCCGGCCCCCGCCGCCGCTCGCCGGGCACCGCGCGCTGCCACAGCGGGGAGAACCGGGCCAGCGCCACCGGCTCGACCGGCTCCACCTCCGCCCGCAGCCGGGCGATCGAGCCCCGCCGCAGGCGGCGCAGCACCTCGGCGTCGCACCACTCCGTCCCCGAGCCCCCGGGGCGGAACCCGCCCCGCGAGACCCGGCCCTCCCGGGCCAGCGCCCGCAGTACCCCGGTGACGGCGTCCTCGCCCAGGCCCAGCCGGGCGGCGGCCCCGGCCGCGGTGAACGGCCCGTGCGTGCGCGCGTACCGGGAGACCAGGTCGCGCAGCGGGTCGCCGACCGGCTCCAGGAGTACCTCCGGGACGCCGGAGGGCGGTCGCGCGCCCAGCGCGTCCCGCAGCCGGGCGACGTCCTCCACCGCGCACCACCGCTCCACCGGGCCGGCGGCGGCCCCGGGCGCCGGCGACCCGTCGCCGGGCGGCTCCACGGTTCCGGGCAGGGCCATCCGCACGGCGCGGCCCGCCTCCTCCAGGGCGTGCAGCCACTCCGGGCGCACGCCCCGGGCAGCCGCCTCCCACCCGGTCAGCGGGCCCACCTCGCGCAGCAGGTCGGCCGCGCCCTCCTCGTCGCGCACCGGCGCCGCGGTGCGCTGGAGCAGGGCGTCGACCTCCCCGACCACCCCCGGGTCCAGCAGGTCCCGCAGATCGGTGCGCCCGAGCAGGTCCGACAGCAGCGACGGGTCCATGGACAGCGCCCCGGCGCGCGCCTCCGCCGCCGGGACGTCGCCCTCGTACAGGAACGCCGCCGTGTACTCCATCAGCAGCGACCGGGCGAAGGGCGAGGCGCGGTCGGTCTCCACCTCCACCACCCGCACCTCGCGCGAGCGCACCCCGCGCAGCACCTCCACCAGCGCGGGCACGTCGAACAGGTCCTGGAGGCACTCGCGCGCGGCCTCCAGCACGATCGGGAACGACCCGTAGCGGCCCGCCACGGACAGCAGGTGCGAGGCCCGCAGCCGCTGCTGCCACAGCGGCATCCGGCGGTCCGGGCGCTGGCGGGGCAGCAGCAGGGCGCGGGCCGCGCACTCGCGGAACCGCGACGCGAACAGCGCCGTGCCGGTCAGCTCGTCGGTGACGACCGCCTCCACCGTCTCGGGGTCCACCGCCACCAGCCCGGCCAGCACGCCGGGCTCGTCCAGCGCCCCCGCGGTCTCGGGCAGGTTCAGCACGATCCCGTCGTCCCCGTGCAGGACCCGGCTCTCCACCCCGAACCGCTCCCGGATCCGCGCGGCCAGGGCCAGCGCCCACGGCGCGTGCACCCGGTCGCCCAGCGGCGAGTGGACCACCACCCGGCGCTCGCCCACCTGGTCGCGGAACCGCTCGACCACGACCGTGCGGTCGTCGGGCACCTGTCCGACGGCCTCCCGCTGCTCGGCGACGTAGGCCGCCAGGTTGCGGGCCGCCCACGGGTCCAGCCCCGCGAACCCCGCCGCGGCCTCCTCCGGGGCCTCGCCCAGCCGCCGGATCGCCGCGCCCACGGCCCGGCCCAGCTCCACCGGGCGGCCCTGGGCGTCGGCCTTCCAGAACGGCATCCGCCCCGGCCGGCCCGGGGCCGGGGTCACCAGCACCCGGTCGGCGGTGATGGCGTCGATCCGCCACGAGCTGGAGCCCAGGACGAACACGTCGCCCACCCTGGACTCGTACACCATCTCCTCGTCCAGCTCCCCGACCCGGGTCGGGGCCCTCCGTCGCCCGCCGCCGCCCTCGGCGGACGCCTCCGGCGCGGCCCCTCCGGCGGCGTCCTCCGCCGCGCCGGCCAGGTGCACGGTGTACATGCCCCGGTCGGGGATGGTGCCCCCGGCGACCACCGCCAGCCGCTGGGAGTCCGGCCGGGCCCGCAGCACCCCGGCCCGGCGGTCCCACACCAGGCGGGGCCGCAGCTCGGCGAACTCGTCGGAGGGGTAGCGGCCGGACAGCATGTCCAGCACCGACTCCAGCACCGCGTCCCCCAGGCCGGAGAACGGCGCCGCCCGCCGCACCACCGCGGCCAGCTCGGCCACCGGCCACTCGTCCATCGCGACCATCGCGACGATCTGCTGGGCCAGCACGTCCAGCGGCGACCGGGGGACGCGCAGCGGCTCGATCTCGCCCGCGCGCATCCGCTCCACCACCACCGCAGTGGTGAGCAGGTCGCCCCGGAAGGCCGGGAGGAACACCCCCCGCGAGGTGCCGCCCACCCGGTGCCCGGCCCGGCCCACCCGCTGGAGGCCGGAGGCCACCGACGGGGGCGCCGCCACCTGCACCACCAGGTCCACCGCGCCCATGTCCACGCCCAGCTCCAGGCTGGAGGTGGCCACCACGCACCGCAGCCGCCCCGCCTTGAGGTCCTCCTCGACCACCGCGCGCTCGGCCTTGGACATGGACCCGTGGTGGGCGCGGGCGATCACCGGCGCGGCCCCCCGGCTGCTCCCGGACTGCGCGATGACGAGCGCCGGGACCTCCTCGGGCGGCGGGTCCGCGCCGTGCCGCTCCGCGTACAGGTCGTTGACGCGGGCGCACAGCCGCTCGGCGGTGCGCCTGCCGTTGGTGAACACGATGGTGGACCGGTGCTCCTCCACCAGGTCCAGCACCCGCCGCTCCAGGTGCGGCCACAGCGAGCCGCCCCCCGTCGGCGGGCCGGCCGGCGCTCCCGCGGACGGGCGGGCCGGGGGCCGCGGGGAGTCGGGGGCCGCCACCCGCGCGCCCGTCTCCTGCGCGTCCTCGGGGCCCGGGAGGGGCGGCGGGGCGGGCAGGTCGGGCTCCTCCATGTCGAACACCGGCACCGCCACGCCCAGGTCCAGGTGCGGGGTGTCCGGCGGGGCCACGATGTCGGCGCCGCCCAGGAACTCCGCGACCGCCTCCGCCGGGCGCACCGTCGCCGACAGGCCGATCCGCCGGGTGCGCCGCTCCACCAGCTCCTCCAGCCTCTCCAGGCTCAGGGCCAGGTGGGAGCCGCGCTTGGTGCCCGCCAGGGCGTGCACCTCGTCCACGATCACCGTCTCCACCCCGGCCAGCCCCTCGCGGGCCCGCGAGGTGAGGACCAGGAACAGGGACTCGGGGGTGGTGATGAGGATGTCCGGCGGCCGGGTCGCCATCCGCCGCCGCTCGTCCGCCGGGGTGTCGCCGGTGCGCACGCCCACCGTCACTGGGGAGACCGGCGCGCCCAGCTCCCGCGCGGCCGCCGTGATCCCCGCCAGCGGGGCGCGCAGGTTGCGCTCCACGTCCGCGGCCAGCGCCTTGAGGGGCGAGACGTACAGGACCCGGCAGCGCCGCGCCGGGTCCTGCGGCGCCGGGGAGGAGAGCAGCCGGTCCAGGGACCACAGGAACGCCGCCAGTGTCTTTCCCGACCCGGTCGGGGCCACGACCAGGGTGTCGCGGCCGCCGGCGACCGATGCCCACGCCCCCTCCTGCGCCGGGGTCGGGCCGTCGGGGAAGGCGTGTTCGAACCAGGCCCGGGTGGCGGGCCCGAAGGAGGACGGTGTCATCCGCCCAGTCTGCCCCGCGGGGGTGACGAATCCCGGTAGCCGGGGCTGTGGAGGACGGCCGACGCGGGTCGCGGGGATCGACGATACTGGGGCCGATGAGACTCACCGTGTTTTGGCAGAGGATGTACGAGCAGTTCGGCGAGGCGTACGCGCAGAGCCTGGCCAAGGACTACGTGATCGAGGGGCTGGGGTCGCGCACCGTCGAGGGCGCGCTCGCCGACGGCGCCTCCGCCAAGGAGGTCTGGCGCGCCGTCTGCGACGCGTTCGACCTCCCGGCGGCGGCGCGCTGACCCGCGGGGGCGTGGCCGGCCCGTAGAGAAAGGGGGGCGGCGCTTTTCGTGTTCGACCGGAAATCGAACAGGGGTTCGGGTAGGCTGGGGTTGTCCACAGGCCGACGCCGGAACATCGCGATTGTCCGACCGACCGCGTAGCGTCGTGCGCATCATGAAGAAGAAGGCATCGACCCAACAGGGGTATCCCGTGGCATCTGGAGATCGAGAGAAGGCTCTCGAAACCGCCCTCGCGCAGATCGAGCGGCAGTTCGGCAAGGGCTCCGTCATGCGCCTGGGCGACGACGACCGCCCGCCCATCGAGGCCATCCCCACCGGGGCGATCGCCCTCGACGTGGCCCTGGGCATCGGCGGCATTCCGCGCGGCCGGATCGTCGAGGTCTACGGGCCGGAGTCCAGCGGTAAGACGACCGTCGCGCTGCACGCGGTGGCCAATGCCCAGCGGCTCGGCGGCATCGCCGCGTTCGTCGACGCCGAGCACGCGCTCGACCCCGAGTACGCCAAGAAGATCGGCGTCGACACCGACAACCTGCTGCTGTCCCAGCCGGACACCGGCGAGCAGGCGCTGGAGATCGTCGACATGCTGATCCGCTCCGGCGCCGTCTCCATCATCGTCATCGACTCCGTGGCGGCCCTGGTGCCCCGCGCCGAGATCGAGGGCGAGATGGGCGACAGCCACGTCGGCCTCCAGGCCCGGCTCATGTCGCAGGCGCTGCGCAAGATCGCCGGCGCGCTCAACCAGACCGGCACCACCGCGATCTTCATCAACCAGCTCCGCGAGAAGGTCGGCGTGATGTTCGGCTCCCCGGAGACCACCAGCGGTGGCCGGGCGCTGAAGTTCTACTCGTCGGTGCGCCTGGACGTGCGCCGCATCGAGACCCTCAAGGACGGCACCGACGCGGTCGGCAACCGCACCCGCGTCAAGGTCGTCAAGAACAAGGTGGCGCCGCCCTTCAAGCAGGCCGAGTTCGACATCCTCTACGGGGTGGGCGTCTCCCGTGAGGGCAGCCTCATCGACCTGGGCGTGGAGAACGGCATCGTCCGCAAGTCGGGCGCCTGGTACACCTACGACGGCACCCAGCTCGGCCAGGGCAAGGAGAACGCGCGCAACTTCCTGCGCGAGAACTCCGACCTCGCCAACGAGGTCGAGAAGAAGATCAAGGAGAAGCTGGGCGTCTCCACCGGCGACGACAGCGCCACCGGCCCGCAGGCCCCGGCAGCGCCGGCCCCGGACAAGGCCGCCGACAAGGCCCCGGTGGCCGCCGAGGCCAAGGCCCCGGTCAAGAAGGCCCCGGCCAAGACCACCGTCAAGGCGCCCACGACGGATGTGTGAGCCGGACACCCCGCCGGACGGCGACGGCACCGGTGCCGCGCCCGCATCCGGCGGGGAGAAGGCACTGAACCGGGCCCGCGGGCTGGCCCTGCGGATGCTCGGGCACAAGCCGCGCACCGCCGCGCAACTGGAGGCGGGGCTGCTCCGGCGCGGCCACGAGGAGGAGGTCGTGGCCGCGGTGCTGGACGAGTGCACGCAGGCCGGGCTGGTGGACGACGCCGTCTTCTCCCGCGCCTGGGTGAGCTCGCGCCACCACGGCCGGGGGCTGTCCCGCGCCGCGCTCACCCGTGAGCTGCGCACCCGCGGCGTGGACGAGGAGACCGTGCGCGACGCGGTCGCCGAACTCGGCGACGAGGACGAGGCGGCCGCAGCCCGCGCCCTGGCCCGGCGCAGCCTCTCCGCCAGCCGCGGCCGGGAACGCGACACCCGCATGCGCCGGGCTCTGGGCGTGCTGGCCCGCAAGGGCTACGGCGGGGGTGTGTCCTACCGGATCGTCCGGGAGGAGCTGGAGTCCGAGGGCGCCGACATCGCCCCGGAGCCACCGGAGTGAGTCCCGCCCCGGCGCACGGGGCGCACGCGACCACGACCGGGAACGGGACGGGCACCGCCGCGGGGCGGGGCCGGGACGGGAGCACACCGTGACGCGAGGGGACGGCACGACCGAGGAGGCCGTTCCGATTCTGCGGGTGGCGGACGCGGCGGCGTCGGCGCGCTGGTACGCCCGGCTCGGGTTCGCCGTGGCATGGGAGCACCGGTTCGAGCCGGGGCTGCCGGCCTTCGTCGAGGTGCACCGCGGGCGGGTGCGGCTGTTCCTGTCCGAGCACGCCGGCGACGCCCGCCCCGACACCCTCCTCTACCTGCGGCTGAACGGCATCGACGCCGTCGCCGCGGAGTTCGGCGTCCCCGTGGGGGAGGAGCCGTGGGGCCGGGAGCTGGCGCTGCGCGACCCCGACGGCAACCGGATCCGGGTCGGGGAGCCGGTCGGCCCACCCCCGACCCCCGATCCCTGACCGCTCAGCCCCCGGTCACCGGACCGGGCCGCCCGGCGACCGGTACGGCACCGCCGGACCCCGCGCCGAAGGGCCCCGGCTCCGCCTCGGAACCCTCCGCGGCCGAGGCCGCCGACACGCCGCCCGGCGGCGTCTCCAGCGGCTCCGCCCCGTCCGCGGCCTCGGGCTCGGCCCGCGGTGCGGGCGGCTCGGTGGCCAGCTCCAGCGGCGGCACGTCCGCCTCGAACCCGAACACCCGGGCGTACAGCCCCAGCTCGGCCTCCAGCGACTCCCGGCGCGCCTTCTCCCCGGTGAACCCGTGCGCCTCGCCCTCGAACTCCACCAGCGCGTACGGCACCCCGCGCCCGCCCAGCGCCGTCGCCATGGTGAACGCCTGGTCCGGCGTCACCACCGGGTCCTCCAGGCCCTGGAGCAGCAGCACCGGCACGTCGATCTCCGCCGTCCGGTTGATCGGCGACCGCTCCCGGTACCGTTCCACGAACCCGGGCAGCAGGCCCACCAGCGTGTCCAGGAACCGCGACTCGAAGTCGTGCGTGGTCCGCACCAGCCCCAGCAGGTCGGCCACCCCGAAGTAGGACACCCCGCAGGCGAACACGTCCCCCGTGACCGCGGCCAGCGCCGTGTACCCGCCGGCGCTCGGGCCGCGCACCGCCAGGCGCGCCGGGTCGGCCTCGCCCCGCTCGACCAGGGCGCGGGCCACCGCCGTGATGTCCTCGACGTCCACCACGCCCCACTCCTTGTGCAGGCGCTTGCGGTAGGAGCGCCCGTAGCCGGTGGACCCGCCGTAGTTGACGTCCACCACGCCGATGCCCCGGCTGGTGAAGTACGCCCTGATCGGGTCGAACGCGGTCGTGGCGTGCGACACCGGCCCGCCGTGCACCCACACCGCGTACGGGGCGGGGCCCGTCCCGGAGTGCTCCGGGTGGGTCGGCGGGTAGACGTGGGCGTGCACCGGGGCGCCGTAGCGGCCCGGGAAGGTGGCCTTGCGGGGGACCGGCAGGTAGGCCGGGTCGGGGACCGACTCCATCGACCGGCGCAGCACCTCCACCCCGCCGCTCTCCGGGTCCAGTCGGACCAGCGACCAGGGGACGGTCGGGGAGGCCGCCACACCCACCACGGTGCGCCCGTCGGTGTCGAGCATCGCCCACGACGTGAGGTCCGTGTCCACCGGTGCCAGGTCCAGGGTGTCGGGGTCGTACACGCCCGGCGCCATGTCGGCGTCGCCGTGCAGCGCCACCACCCGGCCCGAGTCCAGGACGCAGAACGACCGGTCGCCCAGCCGTCCGGGCGGGGTGTGGAACTCCTCCTCGGCCGGGTACAGCGCGATCGCCGGGCCGGTGAGCCCCACCTGGTAGAGGTTCCAGAACCCGGGCCAGTCGGAGGCCGCGTACAGGGAGGAGTCGTCGATCCAGACCGGGGAGACCACCGACTCCTCCGAGGAGCCCTTGATGGTGTACTCGCCGGTCAGCCCGTTCCCGTCGAACAGGCCCATCCGCAGCTCGGTGCCGTCCCAGGGCATCTTGGGGTGGTTCCACCGCACGTACGCCAGCCGGGTGCCGTCGGGGGAGGGGGCGGGGGAGGCGTAGAAGTCGGCGCCCGACACGATCTCGCGCACCGCCGACGGGTCCTGTGCCCCCCGGCCCGACAGCGGCACCGACACGATCGACCGGCGCACCGTGCCCCCGGCGTGCTGCTCGCGCACGCACAGGACGCTGCGGCCGTCGGGCCCGGGGACCGGGTCGGCGTAGCGCAGCGCCGCGGGCGCGTCCGGTTCGGGGGTGAGCGGGACCGGCTCCGCCGCGCCCTGCTCCAGCAGGTAGAGGCGCTGGTCGGGGTGGTTGGCGAAGACGACGCCCATGCGGACCAGGGCCTTGTCGTCGCGGCGGGGCACGGGGCGGTAGGACCGGCCCCCGTACTCGTGCACGCGGCTGCCCACGCTCCACGGGGCGGCGAGCAGTTCGACGGCGGTGCCGTCGGCGCCGCGCCGCATGATGGTCCGGCGGCCTTCCTCCGGTCGGCTCTCCTCCCACCAGACCTCGTCCCCCACCACGGAGGGGAAGGCGAGGGCGCGCACCCCCCGGGCGACGTCGTCGGCGCTGATGGGCGATGGCCAGGAGCCGTGGCTCGACAGTTCAGACATGTCCCGCTCAGGATGGGTCGTGGGGTGGATCGGATGACATGTCGACCTTAGTCCTCGCGGGCCCGCGTGTGCAGTCCCATGCGGCCCCCGATCCGCCGGGTGCGGGGCCTCCGGCCGCCGGCGTGCGGGAACGCCGAAGGCCCCGTCCGCGGACGGGGCCTTCGGTCGGGCACCGGGGGTGCGGCCCGCTCCGCGCGGTCGCGGATCAGGGCTGCTTGCGCCCCCCGCCCCCGTCGGGCTCCTCGGGGGGTGCCTCCGCGGCGGCGGCCCCGTCGGCCGTGCCGGTCGCGTCGACCCCGACCGGGGCGCCGCCGACGGCGGTCGGCCTGGCCGAGGAGCGGCCGCGCCGGGCGTTGCGCCGCTCCAGCCAGATCGCCACCCGGCTCAGGGCGAGGTTGATGACGATGTAGATGACCGCGCAGATGATCGCCGCCGGGATCACGTTGCTCTCGCGGGTCGCCAGCAGCGTGAAGCTGCGCAGCAGCTCCGGGAAGGCCACGATGTAGCCGAGCGCGGAGTCCTTGAGCAGGACCACCAGCTGGGCGACGATCGCGGGCATCATCGCCGTGATCGCCTGCGGGATCAGGATCTGCCACATCGTCTGCGTCCGGGTCATGCCGACGGCCTGGGCGGCCTCGGCCTGGCCCTTGGGCACCGCCAGGATGCCCGCGCGGAACACCTCCGCCAGCACCGACCCGTTGTACAGGGTCAGGCCGGTGACGACCGCGGCCAGCGCGGTCACCTGGAAGGTGCCGGTCGGGATGTCGAACGCCTGCCAGGCGACGATCGGCAGCGCCATGGTGAAGAAGATGAGCATCAGCAGCGGGATGCCGCGGAAGAACTCCACCACGGCCCCCGCCGGGACGCGGATCCACCAGCGCTCGGACATCCGGCCGATGCCGAAGACGAGACCGAACAGCACGGCCAGCACCGAGGCGGTCAGCGCCGCCGTCAGCGTGTTCTGCAGACCGGGGATGACGTACCCGGTCCACGTGTCCGGCCGCAGGAACGGCTCCCACTTCTCGGCCGCCCACTGGCCGTCCGGGTTGACCGCCCACGTGGCCGCCGAGAACAGCGGCCCCTCGCGGTCGGCCAGGGTCCGGTTGAACCCCAGGTACAGGACGGCGAGGCCGACCACCGCCAGGAGCACGGTGAAGACGGTGTAGACGATGTTGCGCTGCCGGGCGCGGGGGCCCGGTGCGTCGAAGAGGACCGAGTTCTGGGCGCTCATCGGACCACCGCCACGCGCTTGGACAGCCAGCCGAAGAAGTAACCCATCGGCAGGGTCAGGATCAGGAAGCCGATCGCGAATCCGACGAAGGTCGGCAGGACCGGTGCGATGCCCTGGTCGAACATGAGCTTCATCTGGCGGGACGCCTCCTGGACGCCCAGCCCCGCGACGGAGGCGACGGTGGTGTTCTTGGTGAGCGCGATGAGCACACTGCCCAGCGGGCCCACGACGGTGCGCAGCGCCTGGGGGATGACGATCATGCGCAGGTTCTGGGTGAAGGTCAGCCCCAGGGAGCGGGCCGCCTCGACCTGTCCGAGCGGGATCGTGTTGATGCCCGACCGCAGCGACTCGGAGACGAAGCAGGACGTGTAGGCCGACAGTCCGATGACCGCCCACCAGAAGACGTCCGTGGCGACGGTGTCGGCGAAGCTCAGGCCCAGGGCGCTGTTGAGGCCCAGCCCGCAGAACAGCAGCACCAGGGTCAGCGGCGTGTTCCGGATGCCTTCGACGTAGGCGGTGGACAGACCGCGTAGCAGCGGGACGGGGGAGACCCGCATGGCGGTGAGCAGGATGCCC
Organism: Nocardiopsis flavescens; assembly: GCF_900141985.1. Lineage (GTDB taxonomy): Bacteria > Actinomycetota > Actinomycetes > Streptosporangiales > Streptosporangiaceae > Nocardiopsis > Nocardiopsis flavescens. Next base: position 264,082 of record NZ_FQZK01000002.1, read on the forward strand.
AGGATGAAGGAGAACAGTGCACTGAGGAGGGTGAGCCGGACGGTCCATGAGAAACCGTCGACAACCCTGTCGATATTGCTGAGAAAGGCTTCCATGGGTCCCAGCCGGTCAAGGGCCGGGAGGTGGGGCCGGGCCGGGCCCGGCCCCACCTCCCGGACGGGGTTGGTTGGCGGTTATCAGGCGCAGGCGTCGAGCTCGGGGACGGACTCCTCGTAGGCGAAGTCGGTCTCGCCGAAGGCGGCCTCCAGGTACTCGGCGGCCTGGCCCTCGTCCCACATCTTGGTGATGGCCGCGTTGATCTCCTCGCAGCGCTCGGTGGAGCCGGCGGGCAGGCCCACGCCGTACTTCTCCTCGCCGAACGGGTTGTTGACGACCCGGTACTGGCCCGGGTTCTGCGCGGCGAAGCCCGCGAGGATGGTGTTGTCGGTGGTCACCGCGTCCACGGTGCCGTTGCCGAGCAGCTCCAGGCACTCGGAGTAGTTGCCGGCCTCGCGCAGCTGCGCGTCGACGCCCAGGCCGCCGTCCTCCTCGGAGTCCACGATGTTGTTCGCGGAGCGGGAGCCGGAGGCCGAGCACAGGGTCTTGCCGGCGAGGTCCTCGGGGCCGTTGATCTCGGAGTCGTCGGCCTGGGTCAGGATGTCCTGCTGGGCGACGTAGTACGGGCCGGCGAAGTCCACGACCTGGCGGCGCTCGTCGGTGATCGAGTAGGTCGCCACGATCATGTCGACGGTGCCCTGCTGGAGGAACGACTCGCGGTTGGCGGAGGCGGCCTCGGTCCACTCGATCTGCTCGGGGGTGTAGCCGAGCTCGCCCGCGATGTAGGTGGCGACGTCCACGTCGAAGCCGACGGGGGTGCCGCCCTCGTCCAGGCCCAGGCCCGGCTGGTCGTACTTGACGCCGATGGTGATGGTGTCGCCACCGCCGTTGCCCTCGCCGCCACCCTCGCCGCCGTCTCCGCCGACCTCGGCGGTGCCACAGGCGGACAGGGCGAGGGCCAGGGCCGCGGCGCTGCCCAGGGCGGTGCTGATGCGACGGACTCGCATTGGGGTTACCTCTTCCTTAGGGTTCGTGCGAAGCTCACTCGGCCCTTGTGGGGCCGTGGGGAACCGGTTAGTGGGTCAGGATCTTGGAGAGGAAGTCCTGGGCCCGCTCCGACCGGGGGTTGGTGAAGAACTCGTCCGGGGTGTTCTCCTCGACGATCTCTCCGTCGGCCATGAACACGACGCGGTTGGCGGCGCGACGGGCGAACCCCATCTCGTGGGTGACCACGACCATGGTCATACCGTCCTTGGCGAGGTCGGTCATGACGTCGAGCACCTCCTGGACCATCTCGGGGTCCAGGGCCGAGGTCGGCTCGTCGAAGAGGATGACCTTGGGGCTCATCGCCAGGGCGCGGGCGATGGCCACGCGCTGCTGCTGGCCGCCGGAGAGCTGGGCCGGGTACTTCTGGGCCTGGTTGCCGATACGGACCCGGTCCAGCAGTTCCATGGCGTGGGCCTCGGCCTCGCCGCGGGGCTTGCGCAGGACCTTCATGGGCCCCAGCGTCACGTTCTGCAACACGGTCTTGTGCGCGAACAGGTTGAACGACTGGAAGACCATGCCCACATCGCTGCGCAGGCGGGCGAGCGCGCGCCCCTCGGCCGGGAGCGGCTGGTCGTCGAGCCTGATCTCGCCGGAGTCGATCGTCTCCAGGCGGTTGATCGTGCGGCACAGCGTCGATTTGCCGGACCCGGACGGCCCGATGACGACTACCACCTCGCCGGAGTTGACCGTCAGGTTGATGTCGCGGAGCACGTGCAGGTCGCCGAAGTGCTTGTTGACGTTCTCCAGCACGACGAGAGGAGTTGAAGTCATGGTCGGAACCTAGTGGGTCGATGTTGCGCTGTCATCACTAAAAACGACGGCCGCAAGCGGAGTGGCTGACTTGTTACTGCGTGATCGATGAAACCGTTATGCGAACAGAGCATTGGTACCCGTTTCGTCACCCAGTGTACTGGAATCGTTTCCAGCGGTTTCGGGGCACACGCTGCCCCATCACCAGAAGACCGTCACTTTCCCCCAGTTCACCTGTCCGATATCAGGCCGGGCGTCACTAAACCGGCCCCGCCCGCGGGGAGCGGAGAGTGACCCCCTCCCCCTGCGCGGCGTTCCGCGGTCCGCGGCACCGGATAGCCTGGGGTGGTGAGCCAGAGTCGTACCTATGAAGTGCGGACCTACGGCTGCCAGATGAACGTCCACGACTCCGAGCGGCTCTCCGGTCTGCTGGAGGACGCTGGGTACGCGCGGGCGGCCGAGGACACCACCGCGGACATCGTCGTCTTCAACACCTGTGCCGTCCGGGAGAACGCGGACAACCGCCTGTACGGCAACCTCGGGCACCTGCGCCCGGTCAAGGACGCCAACCCCGGCATGCAGATCGCCGTGGGCGGCTGCCTGGCGCAGAAGGACCGGGGTGAGATCGTGCGGCGCGCCCCCTGGGTCGACGTCGTGTTCGGCACCCACAACATCGGCTCCCTGCCGGCCCTGCTGGAGCGCTCCCGCGTCCAGCGCGAGGCACAGGTAGAGATCGCCGAGTCGCTGGAGCACTTCCCCTCCACGCTCCCCAGCCGCCGCGAGTCGGCGTACGCCGCGTGGGTGTCGATCTCGGTCGGGTGCAACAACACCTGCACCTTCTGCATCGTCCCCGCCCTGCGCGGCAAGGAGCAGGACCGCCGCCCCGGCGACATCCTGGCCGAGGTGCGGGCCCTGGTCGCGGAGGGCGTCAGCGAGATCACGCTGCTGGGCCAGAACGTCAACGCCTACGGCAGCGGCTTCGGCGACCGGCAGGCGTTCTCCAAGCTGCTGCGCGCCTGCGGCGAGGTCGAGGGCCTGGAGCGGGTCCGCTTCACCTCACCGCACCCGCGCGACTTCACCGACGACGTCATCGAGGCCATGGCCCGGACGCCCAACGTGATGCCGCAGCTGCACATGCCCCTGCAGTCCGGCTCCAGCCGCGTCCTCAAGGCGATGCGCCGGTCCTACCGGCAGGAGCGCTTCCTGGGCATCGTGGAGAAGGTGCGCGAGGCCATGCCGCACGCCGCCATCACCACCGACATCATCGTGGGCTTCCCCGGCGAGACCGAGGAGGACTTCGAGGAGACGCTGCACGTGGTCCGCGAGGCCAGGTTCTCCGCCGCGTTCACGTTCCAGTACTCCAAGCGCCCCGGAACCCCCGCCGCCACCATGGACGACCAGGTGCCGCCGGAGGTCGTCAAGGAGCGCTACCAGCGCCTGGTCGACCTCCAGGAGCGGATCTCCTGGGAGGAGAACAAGAAGCTGGTCGGCACCGAGGTGGAGCTGCTGGTCGCCGACGGCGAGGGCCGCAAGGACGGCGAGCACCGCCGCCTCTCCGGCCGCGCCCGCGACAACCGCCTGGTGCACTTCGCCGTCGGCGACGCCGAGGAGCCCCGTCCCGGCGACGTGGTGACCGTCGGGATCACCTACGCGGCCCCGCACCACCTGGTGGCCGACTCCGGGGTGCGGGACCTGCGCCGCACCCGGGCCGGGGACGCCTGGGCCGCCCGCAACGGCGCCCCCGTCCCGGAGAAGGGCCCCGGGGTCCTGCTGGGCATGCCGGGCGTGGGCAGGCCCGCGGAGCAGCCCGCCCCCGTCGGGGGCTGCGACCTCTGACCCGCCGTGAACGGCCCCGGTGCGCGAGCGCCGGGGCCGTCGCCGTGGTCCGGGGCGTGGCGCCGCCCCGGACCGGGCGCCCTACAGGCGCACGCGCAGCTGTTCGAAGCGGACGAACGCCAGGTTGGGCTGGCGCACCGCCGGGTGCTCCGGGTCCAGGGCCAGGCCGGGGAAGGCGGCCAGCAGCGCGGTGAACGCCTCGTGCCCCTCGGCCCGGGCCAGGGCCGCGCCCAGGCAGTAGTGCAGGCCGTGCCCGAACGCCAGGTGCGCCTCGCCCGGCCGCCCCCGGTGCCGGGTGATGTCGAACCGCTCCGGGTCGGGGTGCGCCGCCGGGTCCCGGTTGGCCCCCGCGGCCATGGCGATCACGGGGGTGCCCGCCGGGATCGTCGTGGTGTTCAGCTCCACGTCCTCCAGGGCGAACCGCGGCCGGGTCTGGAACACCGGGCCGCACCAGCGCAGCATCTCGTGCACCGCCGGCTGCATCAGCTCCGGGTCCCGCCGCAGCATCGCCAGCTGCTCCGGGTGGGTGAGCAGGGCGTGCGTGCCGTTGGCGATGAGGTTGGCGGTGGTCTCGTGGCCGGCGATCACCAGGGTGATGATCATGGTGACCAGTTCCTCCTCCGAGAGCCGGTCGCCGTCCTCGTCGCGGGCCCGGACCAGGTCGCCGAGCAGGTCGTCGTGCTCCTGCGCGCGGTGCAGGGCGATGACGTCCCGGCAGCCCTGCACGATCTCCCCGATGATCCCGTTCACCTCGTCGATCCGGGTGAGGTCGAACGTGGTGATGCGGTGGCCCCACTCCCGCCAGGGGGCGCGGTCCTCCTCGGGCACCCCGAGGAGCTCGCAGATGACCGCGATCGGCAGGGGGTAGGTGAAGTGGTCGATCAGGTCCACCGACCCCTCCCGCGCGTGCCCGGGCAGGTCGGCGAGCAGCCCCTCGGCGATGGCCCGGATCCGCGGGCGCAGCGCTTGGACCCGGCGCACGGTGAAGGTGCGCGTGACCAGCTTGCGCAGGCGGAGGTGGTCGATCCCGTCCTTGTCCAGCAGGCCCTCGGTGACGTGGGCGATCAGCTCGGGCCGCATGCCCATGCCCGCCAGCAGTTCGGCGCGGGTCGGCGCGGTCCGCTCCCCGGGCAGGTTCGCGGAGTCCACGACGAACCGGCGGTCGCTCAGGACCGTGCGGGCGTCGGCGTCGTCCACGACCAGGCGCACCTCCATGCCGCCGACGGTGGCGCGGGCCGCCGCCCCGGCCGCGCGGATGCGCTCCAGCAGGGCGACGTGGTCCAGGTCGGGCGGCGGTGCGGTCAGTTCGAACAGGGTCTGAGTGCTCATGTGCCCTCCCGGGCGTTCACTCGGTGGATGGGAGGTACTCCTCCAGCGCTCTGCGCGCCCACCCCATGAGCCCCTCGAACAGCGCGAGTACCTCGGGGCGGGCGGCGAGCAGCGCCTCGGGATCGGCGGTCTCCTCCAGGCTCCGGCGCACGGACTCGCCGAGGATCTCGGCGCGCACGTGCGGTTCGGGGACCGGGTAGGACTGCCTGGCCAGGAGCGGCGGTGAGACCAGGGCCCCCATGACGGCCGAGACGAACAGGTAGTTCTGCTCCTCCACCGGCCGGTCCGAGCCCAGCAGCCCGTGCCCGCCCAGGACCGTGAAGTAGTCCTGCATCACGCGGGCCCGCAGGCCGGTCAGTCCGCTCTGGGTGGCGCCGACCGTCTCGACGATGCCGCCCAGGGTCTCGGTGCTGCGGGCCAGGAGGGCGTTGACCAGGGGCTTCTCGTACTGCGTGAGGTAGAGCCACCGGGCGGTCTCGCCCGGCAGGATCACGGCCGGGTCGGCCTTCATGCGTGCGATGAGGGCCGTGCCGACCTCCATCTGGACCCGGACCACGACCAGTCCGAACAGCACTTCCTTGGTGGGGAAGTGCAGGTAGACGGTGCCCTTGCCGACGCCCGCCCGGCGGGCGACGTCCTCGATGGTGACCTTGCCGTAGCCCAGCGAGACGAGGAGTTCCGCCGCGGCGTCCAGGATGCGCACCGCCCGGCGGGCGCGTTCGGTGTCGCGGGGGGAATCTGCGGTCTTCGCCACTGTCGCTCCTGTGGATCGAGGGTTCCGGGGAGGCCGGTCGGCCCGTGCCCTCATGTTCCCCCACCCCGATCCGTGACTGTGTGACCAGATTTCAAAACCGGTCACGTGGTCAAAAATAGGCCGTTGCCCTGCCCCTGACAAGCCCCCGGTGGGGCGGCAGGGGCCCAGGGGGCCCAAGGGAAAGACGAGGAGGAAGAGGGAAAGAGAAGAGGGGGCGTGCCCGCGGGCACGCCCCCTCTCCGTTCGCGCTCACATGTTGTGCGGCACCATCGTCGCGATGTCCACCAGCGCCTCGCCGGGCTCGTCGCGGGAGACCGACAGCGCCGTGTCCACCTGGTGCAGCGCCCGCTCCACCAGGTCCGGGGAGTCGTAGGGCAGCCAGCGCACCCGCGGGTCGCGGCGGAACCACGACTCCTGGCGGCGGGCGAACCGGCGGGTGGCCTGGGCGGTCGCCGCCCGGGCCTCCTCCGGCGACAGCTCCCCGTCCAGCTGCGACAGCGCCTGGGCGTACCCCAGCGCCCTGGACGCCGTGCGCCCCTCCCGCAGCCCGCGGCCGTCCAGCCCGCGCACCTCCTCGACCAGGCCCTGCTCCCACATGCGGTCCACCCGCAGGTCGATGCGCGCGTCCAGCTCCTCGCGCGGGGCGGTCAGCCCGATCTGCGTGCACGGGTAGAACGACGTGTGGTCGGGCAGGGTCGCCGTGAAGGGCCGGCCGGTCAGCTCGATGACCTCCAGCGCCCGCACGATCCGGCGCCCGTTGCCCGTCAGGATCGCCCGCGCCGCCGCCGGGTCCGCCTCGGCCAGCCGTGCGTGCAGCACCCCCGGGCCCACCTCGGCCAGCTCCGCCTCCAGCCGGGCGCGCACCTGCGGGTCGGTCCCCGGGAACTCCAGGTGGTCCAGGACCGACCGCACGTACAGCCCGGAGCCGCCCACCAGGATGGGCAGGACGTCCCGGTCGGCGCAGTCCTCCACGCGCTCGCGCGCCAGCGCCTGGTAGCTGGCGGCGTCCGCGGGCTCGGTGACGTCCCAGATGTCCAGCAGGTGGTGGGGCACACCGCGCCGCTCCCCGAACGGGAGCTTGGCGGTGCCGATGTCCATGCCGCGGTACAGCTGCATGGAGTCGGCGTTGATCACCTCGCCGCGGCGGCCGGTGCGCTCTTCGAGGCGCAGCGCCATCTCCACGGCCAGATCGGACTTGCCCACGGCGGTCGGACCCACGACCGCGATCACCTTGATCATTCCTCCAGCCTAGGGCCTGTTCCCCGCACACCCTCCCGGGGCCAGAGCGGACCCCCGGGGCCTCCTCCGCGGGCCCGAGCAGACCTGCGGGGTCACTATTCTTGGCGCATGCGATTCGCCAAGGGCCACGGCACCGAGAACGACTTCGTGATCCTCCCCGACCCGGACGGGGGGCTCGGCCTCACGGAGGCCGATGTCCGCCTGCTCTGCGACCGGCGGGCCGGGATCGGCGGCGACGGCATCCTGCGCGTGGTGCGCACCCGGGCCCTGGGCGAGGCGCTCGCCCCCTCCGCCCGGACCGCCGAGCGCACCGAGTGGTTCATGGACTACCGCAACGCCGACGGCGGCGTCGCCGAGATGTGCGGCAACGGGGTGCGGGTGTTCGCCCGCTACCTGCTGCACGCCGGGCTGGTCGGAGCCGACCGGTTCGAGGTCGGCACCCGCGATGGGGCCAAGGAGGTCACCGTCGAGGCCGACGGCGACATCACGGTGGACATGGGCCGGGTGGAGCGGCTGGGCTCCTCCTCCGCGAAGCTGGCCGACCGCACGGTGGACGGCGTCCGCATCTCCGTGGGCAACCCCCACCTGGCCTGCGAGATCTCCGTGCCGGTCGCCGGGGTGGACCTGCGCACCCTGCCGGTGCTGGACCCCGAGGCGTTCCCCGCGGGGGCCAACGTCGAGGTGTACAACGAGGTCGGCCCGGGGGTCCTGGAGATGCGCGTGTACGAGCGCGGCGCGGGGGAGACCCGCTCCTGCGGCACCGGGATCGTCGCCGCCGCCGCGGCGGCGACCCCGCCCGGCGAGGGCGCCACCTGGCGGGTGCGGGTCCCGGGCGGCGAGTGCACCGTGTTCCTCGACGCCGACGGCGCCCGCCTGCGCGGGCCCGCCGCCATCGTCGCCGAGGGCGAGACCTCCCTCGTCTGACCCGTCCGGCCGACCCGGCACGCCTCAGCCGTTCAGCAGGCTCTCCGCCGGCAGCCCGCGCAGGGAGGCGTCCAGGACCCGGGCGGTGTGCGCCACCGCCATCGGCGTGCCCGCCCGCTCCAGCGCCGAGGCGATCTGGAGCGAGCAGCCCGGGTTGCCCGACACCAGCAGCCGGGCCCCGGTCGAGGCGGCGCCGGCGGCCTTGCGGTCGCCCAGCTCCCGGGCGGGGACGGGGTTGAACAGGTTGTAGACGCCCGCCGAGCCGCAGCAGACCTCCCTGTCCGGCAGCTCCGACACGGTCAGCTCCGGGATGCCCGCCAGCAGGGCGCGCGGCTGGCGGGTCACCCCCTGGCCGTGGGACAGGTGGCAGGCGTCCTGGTAGACGGCGTGCAGCGGCAGCGGGTGGCGTTCGGCCACCGGTCCCAGGTCCACCAGGAACTCGGTGAGGTCCACGACCTTGGCGGCGAACGCCCGGCCCCGCCGCACCAGCGCCTCGTCGGCCCCGGCCCCGGCCAGCACCCGTCCGGCGTGGCGCATCCCCGAGCCGCAGCCCGCCGAGTTCACCACGATCCGGTCGACGCCGGCGCGCTCGAAGACGCCGATCAGGTCCTCCAGGAACCCCGCCGCCTCGGCGCCCCGGCCGGCGTGCCCCGAGAGCGCGCCGCAGCAGCCCTGGTCCCGGGGGACCACGACCTCGCAGCCCTCCAGCGCCAGCACCCGCGCCGTCGCGGTGTTCACGTCCGGGAAGAACGCGTCCTGCACGCACCCCAGCAGCATCCCCACCCGGGCCCGCCTGCGGCCCGCCGCCGGGACGAGCCCGGGGACCTCGGCGGGGCGGGCCGCCGCCGGCGGCGCGATGCGCTCCATCGCGGCCAGCGCCGGCGAGAGCCGGTCCAGCAGCCCGGAACGGCGCACCAGCGAGGACGCCCCCGACGCCCGGTAGGCCCGCAGCGGTCCGCGCAGCAGGCGCAGCCGCCGCCGGTGCGGGAAGAGCGCGAACACCGCGCCGCGCAGCGCCCGCTCGGGCGCCGGCCGCCGGTGCTCCTCCTCCACCCGCACCCGGGTGCGCTCGATGAGGGCGTCGTAGGCCACCCCCGACGGGCAGGACGTCACGCAGGCCAGACAGCCCAGGCAGTTGTCGAAGTGGCCGACGGCGGCCTCGGTCAGCACGTCCTCGTGGGCCTGCGCCATCAGGTGGATGCGCCCGCGCGGGGAGTCCGCCTCCTGCCCCCACAGCACGTGGGTGGGGCAGGTGGGCAGGCAGAAGCCGCAGTGCACGCAGTCGCCCAGCAGGTCCCCGAAGGAGCGCTCGGCCGCGGGGTCGGGCAGGTCGGTCACGGTCGTTCCTCCCGGCGGGTGTGCGGGGTGTCGGTCACGAAGCGCCCGGGCGCCATGCGGTGGCCGGGGTCCATGGCGCGCTTGACCGCGCGCATCATCTCCAGGCCGGGCACCTCGCCCCACAGGTCGATCCCGGCGTCGTGCAGGTGCGGCTCCGCGCGCAGCACCGTCGCCGACCACCCCGGGCGCGAGCGCAGCCCCTCCAGGACGGCGGACACGGCGCCGGCGTCGGCCCCCGGCGGGAACGCGGTGACCAGGGCGCCCGCCCGGGCGGAACCCGTGGTGCGGGCACCGGTGCCCGCGGCCCCGCCCAGCTCGGCGGCCAGGGCGGCCGCCGCGGGCGCGTCCGCCGGGGGCACGGACAGCCGGACCAGGGTCCCCCCGGCGGGGAGCAGACCCCAGTCCGGGGGCAGTTCCCCGGACACCCGCACCTCTTCGGCGGGCAGGCCGCCGCCCAGGGAGGCGACCACCTCGGCGGCGCGGGCGTCGACCCCCGCGGGCGTGCCCTCCAGCACCACGCGCAGGCGCGACCGCCCCCGCGCCGGCCAGTCCAGGTCCACCGCGGCGGGCACGGCGCCGCCCGCCCGCAGCAGCGCGAGCCGCCGCTCGGCGTGGGCGAGGGAGGGCAGCGGCAGCTCCACCAGCCGCAGGGCCGGGGGCAGGGGGTGCAGGCGGAAGGCGGCGGAGGCGATGACGCCCAGGGCGCCGTAGCCGCCGACGTGCAGTTTGGCCAGGTCGTACCCGGCGACGTTCTTGACCACCCGGCCGCCGCTGCGCGCCGCCACCCCGTCCGGGCGCACCACCGTCATGCCGATGACCAGGTCGCGCAGCGCACCGGTGAGCAGCCGCCGCGGCCCCGAGAGTCCGGTGGCGAGCATGCCGCCCACGGTCCCCCCGGCCCGGACCGGGTCCGCGGACAGGCGCTGGCCGGCGGCGGCGAGCACGGCGGTCAGCTCGGACACCGGGGTCCCCGCGCCGACCTCCGCCACCAGGTCGCCCGCGTCGTGGTCGATCCGGACCAGCCCGCGGGTGTCCACCAGCAGGTCCACCGCGGGCGGGCGCCCGCCCCAGTCCAGGCCGGTGCCGCCGCCCCGGGCGGCCACCGACCACCCGCGGCGGTCCGCCTCCGCGAGCAGGCCCGCCAGCTCCTCCGTGTCCCGCGGGCGCGCCGTCCGCGCCGGGACGACACCGCACACGGCGTCCCGCGGCCCGCCCGCGCGGACCCCCTCGGTCCCCTGCCGTCCCACACCGGCCCCCTCGCTCAGAACTGTTCCGCCTCGCCCGACTCCACCAGCGGGTGCACGCCCGTGCGCACCCCCGGCACCTCCCCGCACAGGCGCGGGGTGGGCAGCAGCTTGTACGGGTTGGCGATCCCCCGCGGGTCCAGGGCGCCCCGGAAGAGGTCGAAGGTCGCCAGGTCGTCGGGGGAGTACATGCGCGGCATCTTGCACGCCTTGTCCACGCCCACCCCGTGCTCGCCGGTGAGGGACCCGCCGTGCTCCACGCACAGGTCGAGGATCGCCCCCGACACCGCCTCCGCCCGCTCGCCCGCGCCGGGCTCGCCGTCGTCGAACAGCACCAGCGGGTGGAGGTTGCCGTCCCCGGCGTGGAACACGTTGGCGACCCGGATGCCGCTCTCCCGCGACAGCTCGTCGATGCGGCGCAGCACCTCGGGCAGGGCGGTGCGCGGCACCACCCCGTCCTGGACGATGTAGGAGGGGCTGATCCGGCCCACGGCGGCGAACGCCGACTTGCGGCCCTTCCAGATCCGGGACCGCTCGTCGGCGTCCGCGGCGGTGCGGGTCTCGAACGCCCCGGCGGCGGCGCACAGCCGGGTGACCTCCGCGACCTGGGACCGCACCTCGGCGGCCGGCCCGTCCAGCTCCACGATGAGCACCGCGGCGGCGCCCGCCGGGTAGTCGCAGGCCACCGCCGCCTCGGCGGCCTCGATCGCCAGGGCGTCCATCATCTCGATCGCCGAGGGCAGCACCCCGGCGGCGATGACGTCGCTCACCGCGCGCCCGCCGGCGTCCATGGACGTGAACGCCGACAGCAGGGTGACGGTCCGCTCCGGCAGCCGGGTCAGGCCCACGGTGACCCGGGTGGCGATGCCGAGGGTCCCCTCGGAGCCGATGAACGCGCCGATGAGGTCGTGGCCGGGGGAATCGGGGGCCTTGCCGCCCAGCCGCGTCAGGACGCCGTCGGGGGTGACCACGTCGAGCCCGCGCACGTGGTTGACGGTGAACCCGTACTTGAGGCAGTGGGCTCCGCCCGAGTTCTCGGCGACGTTGCCGCCCACCGAGCACACCTGCTGGCTGGAGGGGTCGGGCGCGTAGTAGTAGCCGTACGGCGCCGCGGCCCGGCTGACGTCGAGGTTGGTGACCCCGGGCTCGACCACGGCGCACTCGTTGTCCGGGTCGACCTCGACGATCCGGCGCATGCGCGAGGTGGCCAGCAGCACGCCCTCGGGGTGGGGCAGGGCGCCGCCGGACAGGCCGGTGCCCGCGCCGCGGGGGACGAAGGGCACCCCGCTCCCGGCGCACAGCCCCACCACGGCGGCGACCTGCGCGGCGGTGGTGGGCAGCACCACCACGCCGGGGACCTCGCGGTGGTGGGTGATGCCGTCGGTGTCGTAGACGCGGCGGCGGGAGGCGTCGGTCAGCACCCCGTCCCCGCCGCAGATCTCGCGCAGGCGGGGGACCAGCGCGGCCACGGCGGCCGGGATCGGGTGGGCGGTCTCGGGCACGGCGCCTCCCGGCCGTCGTCGCGGGTGTGGTCAGACCTCTATGTGGACGTCCCTGCACTGGAAAGGTACGGCCGTGCGGGTCAGGGCACAAGGGGACCTGCGGGAGTTCCTCCCCCGCCCGCCCCGACGGACGCGGGGGGCGGCGGTCCAGCCGGACCGCCGCCCCCCGCGCCGGGGCCCGCCGCCCGCTACGGCATCCGCTCGTAGGCGGGCAGGGTCAGGAAGTCGACGTACTCGTCGGCCAGCGCGACCTCGGAGAAGAGCTCCTTGGCCTGCGTGTAGAGGCCCTCGTCGAAGGCCTCCCCCTGGGCCCGGCGGATCGCCTCCAGCTCCTCGTCGATGATCCCGGAGACCAGCTCGGCGGTGACCTCGGGGCCGTCGTCGAGGGTGATGCCGTTGTGCAGCCACTGCCAGATCTGGGAGCGCGAGATCTCGGCGGTGGCGGCGTCCTCCATCAGGTTGTGGATCGCCACCGCGCCGTTGCCGCCCATCCAGGCCGCCAGGTACTGGAGGGCGACGTTGACGTTGCCGCGCAGGCCCGCCAGGGTGACCCCGCCCGGGGTGCGGTCGACGGCCAGCAGGTCGGCCGCGGAGACCTCGACCTCGGGGCGCTGCCTGTCGATCTGGTGGGGCCGCTCGCCCAGGACGCCGTCGAAGACCTCCATGGCGATCGGCACCAGGTCGGGGTGGGCGACCCAGGAGCCGTCGAAGCCGTCGCCGGACTCGCGGGACTTGTCGTCCCGGACCTTGGCGAAGGCGGTCCTGTTGACCTCCTCGTCCCGGCGGGACGGGATGAACGCGGCCATGCCGCCGATGGCGTGGGCGCCGCGCTTGTGGCAGGTCTTGACCAGCAGCTCGGTGTAGGCGCGCATCATCGGGGCGGTCATGGTGACGGCGTTGCGCTCGGGCAGCACGAAGTCGCGGCCGCGGGTGCGGTGGGTCTTGATGATGCTGAACAGGTAGTCCCAGCGGCCCGCGTTCAGGCCCGCGGAGTGCTCGCGCAGCTCGTAGAGGATCTCCTCCATCTCGAACGCGGCCGGGATGGTCTCGATGAGGCAGGTGGCGCGGACGGTCCCGCGGGGGATGCCCAGGCGCTCCTGGGCTAGGACGAAGACGTCGTTCCAGAGGCGGGCCTCCAGGTGGCCCTGCATCTTCGGCAGGTAGAAGTACGGCCCCCTGCCCTTGTCCAGCTGGCGCTGCGCGCAGTGGAAGAAGTAGAGGGCGAAGTCGACGATGCCGCCGCTGACGCGGGCGCCGTCGACCAGGATGTGCTTCTCGTCCAGGTGCCACCCGCGGGGGCGGACCACGACGGTCGCCAGCTCCGCGTCGTCCCGCAGGGCGTAGGACTTGCCCTGGGGGGAGGTGAAGTCGATGGTGCGGTCCAGGGCGTCGCGCAGGTTGAGCTGCCCCTGGACCATGTTCTCCCACAGCGGGGTGTTGGCGTCCTCGAAGTCGGCCAGCCACACCTTGGCGCCGGAGTTGAGCGCGTTGACGGTCATCTTGCGGTCGGTCGGCCCGGTGATCTCGACGCGGCGGTCGGTGATGCCGGGCGCGGGCGGGGCGACCCGCCAGGAGTCGTCCTTGCGGATGTGCTCGGTCTCGGGCAGGAAGTCGAGGTCGACGCCGGAGGCGACCTGTTCCTCGCGGACCTTGCGCGCGGCCAGGAGTTCGCGGCGCCGCCCGTCGAAGGCGCGGTGCAGTTCGGCGACGAGGGACAGCGCCCCGTCGGTGAGGATCTCGTCGAACCGGTCGTGGAGGGGGCCGGTGATCTCGACCCCGTTGGTGGCGCCCATGGCAAACCTTCCGCAATACGAAAAACGCTTCTGGGATGTGGAAAACGCTACCGGTGCTGGTGAGGCGGGGTCAACGGCGGCCCCGCCGTGCATGACAACGGATTTTCGCACGGGGTCAAGCTTGCCGAAAATTCTCCGTCAACTTCCGCGGTTCTTGTCATCGGGCTCTGGCCAGGGGATTTGCGGACGCGTCGGTGGCGGCGTGTCTTCCGCCACGTGGCCTGCGATAATTCAGGTGCCCCGGCGGGAAGCGCGTGTCACCATCGACGGGGCGGCCCGCACGGCGCGGGCCGGGAAGAATCACCCCGGTGACCGCGTTGACCCACCTGGAGGGATATGAATACTGCTGAAACCCGTGGAAGCGCCCGCGAGGCCTTCGAGGCCGCCGACGAGGAGAGGCTCCACGACACGTTCGCCGCCCAGGACGGGACCGACACCGGTGAGGGGTCCCGCCGCGACAACGGCGGCGACCGCCACGTGTACGGTGACACCCCCGACCAGGGCGAGATGGAACTCGCGGACCGGCACGCACTGCGCCGCGTCCAGGGGCTGTCCACCGAACTCACCGACGTCACCGAGGTCGAGTACCGGTCGCTGCGGCTGGAGCGCGTCGTCCTGATCGGCGTGTGGACCAGCGGCACCCAGGCCGACGCGGACAACTCGCTCACCGAGCTGGCCGCCCTGTCCGAGACCGCCGGTGCCATGGTCCTGGAGGGCCTCACCCAGCGCCGGTCCAAGCCCGACCCCGCCACCTACGTCGGCAAGGGCAAGGCCGCCGAGCTCCGCGACATCGTCGAGTCCACCGGGGCCGACACCGTCATCTGCGACGGCGAGCTCACCCCCGGCCAGCTGCGCCAGCTGGAGGACGTGGTCAAGGTCAAGGTCGTCGACCGCACCGCGCTCATCCTGGACATCTTCGCCCAGCACGCGCGCAGCAGCGAGGGCAAGGCCCAGGTCGAACTGGCCCAGCTCAGCTACCTGCTCCCGCGCCTGCGCGGCTGGGGCGACAGCCTGTCCCGGCAGGCGGGCGGCTCCGGCGGCGGCGCCGGAGGCGGCGTGGGCCTGCGCGGACCCGGTGAGACCAAGATCGAGACCGACCGGCGGCGCATCAACGACAAGATGGCCAAGCTGCGCAGGCAGCTCGCCCACATGCGCATCGCCCGCGACGTCAAGCGCGACGTCCGCCGCACCCGGCACGTGCCCTCGGTGGCCATCGCCGGCTACACCAACGCCGGCAAGTCCAGCCTGCTCAACCGGCTGACCGGCGCCGGGGTCCTGGTGGAGAACGCCCTGTTCGCCACCCTGGACCCCACGGTCCGCCAGGCGCGCACGCCCGACGGCCGGGCGTTCACGCTCAGCGACACCG
The DNA here is from genome assembly GCF_900141985.1 of Nocardiopsis flavescens. Classification (GTDB taxonomy): domain Bacteria; phylum Actinomycetota; class Actinomycetes; order Streptosporangiales; family Streptosporangiaceae; genus Nocardiopsis; species Nocardiopsis flavescens. The sequence continues at coordinate 279,240 of NZ_FQZK01000002.1, forward strand.
TCGGGTTCGTCCGGCACCTGCCGCACCAGCTGGTCGAGGCGTTCCGGTCCACCCTGGAGGAGGTCGCCGACTCCGACCTCGTCCTGCACGTGGTCGACGGGTCGCACCCCGACCCGGAGAGCCAGATCGCCGCGGTCCGCGAGGTGTTCGCCGACATCGACGCCACCGAGGTGCCCGAGCTGATCGTGGTCAACAAGGTCGACGCGGCCGACCCGGACGTGCTCAAGGCGCTGCGCACCCGCTACCCCGACATGGTCGAGGTCTCCGCCCGGACCGGGGCCGGAGTGCCCGCCCTGGTCACCGCGCTGGCCGGGGCCCTGCCCGAGCTCGCGTACGAGGTGCGGGTCCGGGTGCCCTACTCGCGCGGCGACCTGGTCGCCAAGGTGCACGAGGAGGGGCGCGTCCTGTCCGAGGAGCACACCGCGGAGGGCACCGAGCTGCACGCCTTCGTCTCGCAGGCCCTGTCGGGCAAGCTGGAGGGCTTCGCCCTCAGCACCGCCTGACACCGGTCCCGCACGGGCCCGGCCGCCGACGCGGCCGGGCCCGTCGGCGTCCCGGCGGCCGGTGCGGGCGCCGGGACCCGGCGTTCCACCGGCCCCGGAACCGCGCATGGGGTACGTCACGTCGCGCTCTCGCGAATTCTGGGCCGGAACACTCGCATTCGTCCCTGTGGAGAGGTGTACACGGAGTCCGGGAATGGACTACGGTTTTGGAGCACCGGCCGCAGCCCCATCGACCGGCGGACTCGGCGCGCCCGGCGCGCCTGAGCCCCCGACCCGCGCGGCGGTGCCCCCGGCCGCTCCCACCGGCCCTGTCGGATCGTTCCAGATACGAGGTCGCCATGTCCGCCCGTTCCCTGCACGACCCCTCCCTCCATTCCACACGGCGGAACTGACCGGCGGCCGACCATGGCTGTCGTACTCCTCAGCAACATCGGTCGGCTGTGGACCGGCAACGAGATGCTGACCAAGGCGGCGCTCCTGATCGACGACGAGCGGGTGGCCTGGGTCGGCCCCGCCGCCGAGCTCCCGCAGCGGCTGCCCGGGGTCTACGAGGACCTCACCGACGTCGACGACATCATCAACATCGGCGGCGGGCTCATCACGCCCGGACTCGTCGACGCCCACTGCCACCCCGTCTACGCGGGCGACCGCTACGCCGAGGTCAGCATGTGGGCCAAGGGCGCCTCCCAGGGGGACATCTTCGCGGCGGGCGGCGGCGTGTCCACCACCGTCACCATCACGCGCGGGACCGACCCCTGGACCCTGTGCAACGCGGTGCGGGAGCGGCTGCGGCACTGGGTCATCACCGGCACCACCACCGTCGAGGCCAAGACCGGGTACCACCTCACCCGCGACGGCGAGCTGGCCGACGTGCGCCTGCTGCGCTCCCTGGAGGAGGAGCCGGGGATGCCGCGCCTGCACATCACGTTCTTCCCCGCACACGGGGTGCCGCCCGAGTTCTTCGGCCGCCCCGCCGAGTACGTCGCCACCGCCGCCTCCTGGCTCGCCGACGCCGCGCAGGTGGGCGCCGACGGGGTGGACGTCTACTGCGACAACCGGCAGTTCACCACCGACGACGCGCGGATGCTCCTGTCCGTGGGCCAGTCCGTGGGGCTGCGCACCACCCTGCACGCCTGCTCGCGCCCCCGCCACGGCGCCGTGCGCATGGCCGCCGAGCTGGGTTGCACCTCCGTGGACCTGCTGCACGAGACCGACGACGATGACATCCTGGCGCTGGCCGCCACCCGCACCCCCGTGGTCGCCTGCCCCACCACGTCGATGCACGAGCGCCGCCACCCGCCGGTGCGGTCCCTGCTCGACCACGGCGTCCCCGTCGGGCTGGGCACCGACCACAACCCCGGGCAGAGCGGGGCCACGTCGATGCCGCTCATCATCTCCCTGGCGGTCGCCATGTTCCAGATGACGGTCCAGGAGGCGCTGCACGCCGCCACCGTCGGCGGCGCCCGCGCGCTCGGCCTCGCCGACCGCGGCATGCTCACCCCCGGCAACCTCGCCGACCTGGTCCAGTGGGACGCCGACCACGAGGGCGCGTTCGCCTGGTCGATGGGCCTCAAGGCCCTCCACGTCTGGCAGGGCGGCCGCACCATCCACTGACCGCCGGCTCCGTCCGGCCCCGTACCGCGCGTGCCGCGCGGCGGGAGGCGGGTCCGGTCCCCGTGACCCGCGACGATCCGGCGAACGGGCCCTAGCGGCGGCCCCGGGCACGGGCGATCTCGATGACGGCGCGCTCCAGCGCGTACTCCGGGTCGCGGCCCGCGCCCTTGATCAGCGCGTCCGTCTCGGCGACCACCGACATCGCCCGGCCGATCCCCGCCGGCGACCAGCCGCGCGCCTGCTGGCGCAGCGTCCGCAGCTTCCACGGCGGCACCTTGGCGCTCTTGGCCAGGTCGGCGTCCGAGCCGCCCCGCGAGGGCCCCGCCACCACCGCGATGCCGCGCACCGCGCCCGCCAGCGCGCTGTTGATGAGCACCGGCGCGGTGCCCACCGCCAGCGACCAGCGCAGCTGCTCCAGGGCCTCGGGCAGGCGGCCCTCGACCGCGCGGTCGGCGACGGTGAACCCCGACGCCTCCGCCCGGCCCGAGTGGTACCGGGCCACGGCGGCGGCGTCCACCCGGCCCTCGGTGTCGGCGATCAGCTGGGTGCAGGCCGCCGCGATCTCGCGCAGCTCGCTGCCGACCGCGTCCAGCAGTGCCTGGGCGGCGTCCGGGGCGATCTGCCGCCCCGCCGCCGCGAACTCGGCCTTGACGAACGCCACCCGCTCGGGCCCCTTGGTCGGGCCCTTGCAGTCCACGCGGGCGGCCCCCGCCTTGACCGCGGCCTGGAGCAGGGCCTTGCCCTTGTTGCCGCCCGCGTGCGCCAGCACCAGGGTGACGTCGTCGGCCGGGTCCTTGAGGTAGGCCGTCACCGTCTCGGCCAGGTCCTTGACCAGGTCCTGGGAGGAGCGCAGCACGACCACCCGGCGGTCGCCGAACAGCGACGGGGAGGTGACCTCCACCAGGGTGTGCGGACCCACCTGGGCGGGGACGAGGTCGTGCACGTCCACCTCCGGGTCCTCGGCGCGGACGGCCGCCACGATGGAGGCGACGGCCCGGTCGACGAGGAGCTCCTCGTCGCCGACGATGATCGTGATCGGGGCGGGTGCAGGCATACCACGAGCATGCCACGCCCCACCGACCTCCGGCGCGCCCCGGCGCGGTCCGGCCCCCGCACCAGCGCCGTCGGGCCCTCCCCGGAGCCCACTACGGCGATGTCCCCCGCCAGATCGGTGCGCAGGTCCAGGGCGCCCATGCGGCGCAGCACGCTCTGCGTGAACGGCGCGGGGTGCCCGTAGGGGTTGTCGGCGCCCACCGAGGTCAGGGCGATCCGCGCCCCCGTCGCCTCCAGGAACTCCGGTACCTGTGCCGCGGAGCCGTGGTGGGGCACCGCCAGCACCGCCGCCGCCAGCGGTTCCCCCAGCGCCAGCATCCCGCGCTGGGCCTCCTCCTCGACGTCGCCCGGCAGCAGCACGGACAGGTGCGGGGAGTCGGCGCGCACCACCACCGAGCCGTCGTTGACCGAGCCCCGGTACCCGGGCGGCGGCCACAGCACGCGCAGAGTCCAGGGGCCCACCCGCAGCGCCGCGCCGCGTTCGGCGCCCAGCCGCTCCACGCCCGCCCCGGCGAGCAGCCCGCCGACCGGGGCGGCGTCGAACCCCGGCGGGACCAGCGCCCGGTCCACCCGCCGGTGCCGCAGCACCCCCGGCACGCCGTCCACGTGGTCGGCGTGGTCGTGGCTCAGCACCAGCAGCGGGACCTCCCGCACCCCCAGGCGCTCCAGGCAGGCGTCGACCGCCTCCGGGTGCTGCCCCGCGTCGGCGACCACCGCCGACCCCGGGGCCACCGACAGCACGAAGGCGCTGCCCTGGCCCACGTCGCAGGCCGCCACCGCCCAGTCCCGCGGCGGCCACCCGCCGGGCAGGCAGCGCGCCGCGGCGGCCAGCACCAGCACCGCCACCGCCCCCGCGGCGAGCAGCCGCCTGGCCCGGCCCCGGGACACCACCAGCGCCACCGCCAGGGCGGCCAGCAACAGCGCGCCCGCCAGGTCCGGCCGCCACGGCAGCGCCCCGTACGGGACGCGGGCCCCCGCCCCGGCGACCGCGGCGATCCACGCCACGCCCCAGCCGGGCACCACCGCCAGCACGGCCGCCGCCCCGGGCGCCACCGCGGCCAGGGCGGTGACCGCCGAGCCCAGCACCGTCACCGCCGCCACCACCGGGGCGGCCAGCACGTTGGCGGGGACCGCCACCCACGACACCTCGCCCGACAGGGTCACCACCACCGGCGAGACGGCCAGGTGCGCGGCCACCGCAACGGCCAGGGCCTCGGCGACCACCGCGGGAAGCGACGCCGACCACTCCCGGGTCCAGCGCGGTACCAGCAGCACGATGCCCGCGGTGGCCAGCACCGACAGCGCGAAACCGTAGGAGGACGCCAGGGCGGGGGCGGCGAACAGCACCCCGACCACGGTCACGCCCAGCGCCCCCAGCGCCATGTGGGCGCGGCCCGTGGCCAGCGCCAGCAGGGCGAGGGAGCCCATGAACGCGGCCCGCACCACACTCGGCTCGGGGCGGCACACCAGGACGAACAGCCAGATCATGACCGCCCCGCCCGCCACCGTCCACCACGGCGGCGCGCGGACCAGGCGGCCCAGCGCGACCACCACCCCGGTCAGGATGGCGAGGTTGGCGCCGGAGACCGTCAACAGGTGCGTCATGCCCGTGGCCCGGAAGTCCTCGGCCACCCGCGCGTCCACCCCGGAGGTGTCGCCGACGATGAGGGCGGGCAGCAGGCCGCGCTCGGGTTCGGTCAGCCCGGCGGCGGCCTCGCGCAGCCCGGCCCGTACGCCGCCCGCGAACCCCTGCCACCGGTCGGGCGGCGCCACCTCCCGGGGCGGACCGCGCACCAGGACCAGGGCGCCGAGGAAGGGGTCGTCCTCGGCTGCCGTGAACCCGCCGCGGGCGGTCAGGGACTGGCCGGGAAGCAGCCCGGCCCAGTCGTCGCCGGAGGCGAGCAGCACCACGGGGTCCGCCGCGGCGCGCCCGTCCACCCGGGTGGCGCGCGCCCGGATCACCCACTCCGCCCGGCCCGGGCGCGGTACCCCGGCGCGGGCCCGCGGGTCGCCGGAGACCACGGCGGTGAACTCCACCTCGCCCGCCTCCACGGCGGCCCTCGCTGCTCCGTCCGCCACCCGGTGCACCTGGACCCCGGCGACCACCGCGACGGTGCCCGCGCAGGCCAGCGCCGCGGCGGCGGTCAGCGCCAACGCCTCGGTCGGCGCCCGCGCCAGCAGGAACACCAGCACCGCGGCCGAACCGGCGAGCGCGCCGAGCGACCAGGCCGCCCACGGCGGCAGCAGCGGCGCGGCCAGCGCGGCGGCCCACGCGGCGCCGGCGGGCGCCACCGACCGCAGGTCCACCGGCCGGCCCACCCCGTACCCGTCCGATCCCAGCCACGTCACCACGGGCACCGCCTCCTCTCTCCGCCCGTGCCCGGACCCGTCTCCCCGCCCCGCCTCCGCCCGGGTCCCCGCCCGTGCCCGAGTCCTCTCCCACCCGTGCGCGCGCCTCCCGACCTCCCACCGCGTAGGGGCCCGTCCCCTCCTCCCGCCCGTGCGCCCGCCTCCTCTCCCGCCGGTGCCCGTGCCCGCCGCCGGAGGCGGCTCCGGCGCCGTCGACGAGGGCCGGGGACGTCCACGCGGCTGCCCGGGACGGGCTCAGCCGACGGTCGCATGCGGGCGGATCTCCTCCAGGGTCCGGGCGCCGATGCGGTCGACGTTGATGAGGTCGTCCACGCTGGTGAACGGTCCGTTGGCCTCGCGGTAGGAGACGATGTTGCGCGCGGTGACCTCGCCCACCCGGGGCAGCGCCTCCAGCTCCGCCTCGTCGGCCCGGTTGATGTCGACGAGCGGGCCCTGGGCGGTGCCCGGCACGGGTGCCGCCGCCCCCGGCTGTGGCAGGCCCACGAGGATCTGCTCGCCGTCCACCAGCGAGCGGGCCAGGTTGAGCAGGTCCAGGTCGGCGTCGGGCAGCGGTCCCCCGGCCGACTCCACCGCGTCCGCCACCCGGGAGCCGGGTGGCAGCGTGTACAGCCCGGGGTCCTCGACCTCTCCGCCCACGTGCACCACGAGGTCGGCCTCGGGGTCGGCGCCGGCGGCACTGGGCACCGCCTCCTCGGCGGGGATGGTGTGGGCGACGGTCTCGGGCGCCACGGCCTCGGGCCGCTCGCGCAGGAACAGCACGGCGGCGACCGCCAGCAGCGCCACGACGAGCAGGGCGGCCACGGCCCGCCGGGACATGGTCGCCTCCGGCGGCCACCGCCGCGCCAGCCGCTCCAGGAGGCCCCCGTCCCGCCGCGGGAGGAACTCGGTGTAGCCGCTCGGCACCCGGGGCACCCCCGCCCCGCCGTCCAGGTCCGCGCCGTCCGGCCCCTGCCCGGGACGCCCCCGGTGTCCCTCCGCACGCGCCCGCCCGCCCCGCTCCGCCCCCGCGAAAGGCGGCGCGCCGTCGGCGGGGTCCCCGTCCGGCTCCGGTCCGCGGGAGCGCCCGCGCCCGGACGACCCGTGCCCGCGTCCTTCCCACGCCGGCGACGTCCCCGCCACTTCGCCTCCGGCCCCCCGCACTGGCCGCCCTGCCGCGCGTGCCCGCCGATCCCGCCCCGCTCCCGCGGCGTCCGCCGCTTCCCGGCCGGTGGGATCGCCCGTGTCCGTGGGGGAGTGGCCGTCGTTCCACCCGTCCCCGTCCGGAGCGGCCCCTCCCGCACCGTGGGCGCGGGGCGATCCGGAGGGGCGGCCGACAGGGGGAACGGCGGATCCGCCCGTGTCGATGAAGGAGCGCCCGCCGTTCCATCCGCCGCCGTCCGGGAGGGAGCGACGTTCGGTGTTCTCGGTGGTGTCGGCCGTGCCCCGGGCGGCGGATCCGCCCGTCTCGGCGGGGGAGCGCCCGCCCTTCCATCCGCCGCCGTCCGCCGGGCCGGACCCCGCGTCCCGGCGCCGGGACGCGGGGTCCGCGACCGCTGCGGGGTTGCGGCCGGGCGGTCCGCCGGTGCCGGCCCGCCGGCCACCCCGCGGGCGGAGGCGTTCGGTGGTGCCGTCGCTGCTCGCCGGCGCCTGCTCCGCCGGGGCGGGCCGCGGCGGCGCGTACGGCGGGGGAGGGGGGACGCGGGCGCCGGACCACGGGGGCGGGTCGCGCGGGGGCGGGGTGCGCACCGTGCGGGTGGAGTCCGGCTCCGGGGGCGTCGGGGCGCGGTCGTACGGGTCGCGCTCGGGCCAGTCGTCCACCGAGTACGGGGCGCTCGGGATGCCCTCCGCGGGCTCGGGGACGGGCCGGGGGATGCGGGCGCGCAGCCGGCGGGCCGCCGGCGACGCGTCCAGGCCCAGGGCGCGCAGGCGTTCCTGCTGGTCGTGTCGAGGGGTCATGCACCCAAGGTAGGAAGACCGGTCACGGAGCGCCAGGGGCGGTGCACGGCCTGTGGATAACTCGAAGGCCCGGTCCCCCGCGGGGGACCGGGCCTTCGAGGAGAGGCTCTAGGCGCCCTGCACCTCGTGCAGGCGCTTGGCGATCGCGCTCTTGCGGTTCGCGGCCTGGTTCTTGTGGATGACGCCCTTGGTCACGGCCTTGTCCAGGGCGCGGGCGGCGGAGCGCTGCGCCACGGTGGCCTGCTCGACGTTCCCGGTCTCGGCGGCCTCACGGAACTTGCGGACGGCGGTCTTCAGCGAAGAGCGCACCGCCTGGTTGCGGACGCGGGCCTTCTCGTTCTGCCGAATGCGCTTCTTCTGCGACTTGATGTTCGCCATGCGAAAACGTGCTCCAGTTGATCTGTGCTTGTGCGTCGTTCGGTCCGCGGGCTCTGCTCACGGGCAGCCGTTCCGTGAGCGGCCGGCACGGGCGCCGACGCCGGGTGTGTGTTCCACAGGGCTCGAAAGAACGTGGAAGTCCGAGACACGGACTTCCAGTATGCCGTACCGCGCCCAGTGCTCAGCCCAGCCACCCCTCGGTGTAGGCCCGCAGGTCCGCCGGGTCGGAGAGGCTCACCCCCAGGCGGACGTGCTCGGGCGCCCGCGCGTCGGTCACCCCGATGCGCACGGCCGCCAGCGCCGTTTCCGCCTGCTCCCCGGCGGGCACCCCGAAGCGGATGACCGCCTCGTCGCGGGTGCGCAGCGCCGCGACCGACTCCGCCACCTGGCGCACCGTGAACCCGCCCTGGAGCGCCGCCGCGGGCATCCCCGGGTCGGTCCCCGGCAGCACCACCTCGTCGGCGTGCTCGGCCACCCGCGCCAGGTACCCCTTGGACCAGTACTTCTCCTCGCCGTTGACGACGAACGACGGGATCCGGCCGCCGGGGGCCAGCTCCACGTGGTGCGCCTGCACCGACAGCACCGCGTCCTCCTCCAGCTCCCCGCGCACCATCTCCACCAGCGTCGGCAGCGACGGGTCGTTCACGGTCACCGGCCGGACCTCCAGGTGCACCCCCGCGTACCCCCGCGCGGCCTCCGCCGCGGCCGGGGCCAGCGCCTCCCGCGCCCGCCGGTCGAACCGGTCGTTCAGCAGGGACGACCCCTCGGCGGCGTGCCGCAGCCAGGCCAGCGCCCGCACGTCCGGATACCCCTCCAGGAGGGGGCGCAGGTCCTCGGCGGCGGTGACGCCCCCGTCCTCGCCGATCCGCCCGGCCAGCAGGTACACGGTGTCCACCGAGCCCGTGTCCAGCAGCGCGCGCAGGTCGCCCGCGTCCTCGGCGGAGTCCACCCACACGGCGTCGTTCCCCTGGGAGACCGCCCACGCGGCCGGGGTGCCCGAGTACTGCGCGGCCAGCAGCACGCCCACCCCGGCCAGGACGACCGCGATCGCCGCCACACCCGCCAGCAGCCGTGTCAGAAACCACCTCACCGGCGCCACCCCCACCGTTCGTGCGCCCCGAGCGGCTCGGAGGTCGCATAATCTGGACACCGGACGTACCCGCGTGCGCGACCATACTGTCGCACCGTCCGGCGCCCGCCCAAGGGGAGGGCGCGACCCCGCCGTGGGATGATGGACGACGGCCCCGCGGGCCGCACACCCCGAACCCTTGTCGAACGGAGCACGGTGGCACAGCCGAACTGGACCGATCCCGCGCTGATCCGCAACTTCTGCATCATCGCGCACATCGACCATGGCAAGTCGACGCTGGCCGACCGGATGCTCCAGATCACCGGCGTCGTCGAGGACCGTCAGATGCGGGCCCAGTACCTGGACCGCATGGACATCGAGCGCGAGCGCGGCATCACCATCAAGTCGCAGGCCGTGCGCATCCCCTTCACGGCGCTGGACGACAACACGTACACCCTGGACCTCATCGACACCCCCGGGCACGTCGACTTCACCTACGAGGTGTCCCGCTCGCTGGCCGCCTGCGAGGGCGCGGTCCTGCTGGTGGACGCGGCCCAGGGCATCGAGGCCCAGACCCTGGCCAACCTGTACATGGCGCTGGAGAACGATCTGACGATCATCCCGGTGCTCAACAAGATCGACCTCCCGGCCGCCCAGCCGGAGAAGTACGCCGAGGAGCTGGCCGGGATCATCGGCTGCGAGCCCTCCGACGTGCTCAGGGTCAGCGCCAAGACCGGCGAGGGCGTCGAGGAGCTCCTCAACGAGATCGTCCGGCAGATCCCGCAGCCGGTCGGCGAGGCGGAGGCCCCCGCCCGCGCGATGATCTTCGACTCGGTCTACGACACCTACCGCGGCGTCGTCACCTACGTCCGTGTGGTGGACGGCCGCCTCAGCCCCCGCGAGCGCATCCAGATGATGTCCACACGGGCCTCCCACGAGATCCTGGAGATCGGCGTCAGCTCGCCCGAGCCCACCAAGTGCGACGGTCTGGGGGTGGGCGAGGTCGGCTACATCATCACCGGTGTGAAGGACGTGCGCCAGTCCAAGGTCGGTGACACCATCACCTCCCTCAACCGGCCCGCCACCGGCATGCTCTCGGGCTACCAGGAGCCCAAGCCCATGGTGTTCTCGGGCCTGTACCCGATCGAGGGCACCGACTACCCGGTGCTGCGCGACGCCCTGGAGAAGCTCCAGCTCAACGACGCCGCCCTGGTGTTCGAGCCGGAGACCTCGGCCGCGCTGGGCTTCGGCTTCCGCTGCGGCTTCCTGGGCCTGCTGCACCTGGAGATCACCCGCGCCCGGCTGGAGCGCGAGTTCAACCTCGACCTCATCTCCACCGCGCCCAACGTGGTCTACCGGGTGGAGATGGAGGACGCCACCGAGCACGTGGTGACCAACCCGAGCGAGTTCCCGGCGGGCAAGATCGCCGCGATCTACGAGCCGATGGTCAAGGCCACGGTGCTCAGCCCCTCGGACTACATCGGCCAGATCATGGAGCTGTGCCAGGAGCGGCGCGGCGACCTGCAGGGCATGGACTACCTGTCCGAGGACCGCGTCGAGATGCGCTACATCCTGCCGATGGCGGAGATCGTGTTCGACTTCTTCGACCACCTCAAGTCCCGCACCAAGGGCTATGCCTCCCTGGACTACGAGCCCACCGGCGAGCAGCAGGCCGACCTCGTCAAGGTCGACATCCTGCTCCAGGGCGAGGCCGTGGACGCCTTCTCGGCGATCGTCCACAAGGACAAGGCCTACACCTACGGCGTGGAGATGACCAAGAAGCTGCGCGAGCTCATCCCGCGCCAGCAGTTCGAGGTGCCCATCCAGGCCGCCGTCGGCGCCCGGGTGATCGCCCGTGAGAACATCCGCGCCATCCGCAAGGACGTGCTCGCCAAGTGCTACGGCGGCGACATCAGCCGCAAGCGCAAGCTGCTGGAGAAGCAGAAGGAGGGCAAGAAGCGCATGAAGATGGTGGGCCGGGTCGAGGTGCCCCAGGAGGCCTTCATCTCCGCGCTGTCCACGGACGGCGGCGGCGAGGACAAGAAGAAGAAGTAGTCCTCCCGGGCCGGGAGCGGACAGGGGGTGCCCGCGGGCACCCCCGACGCGTCTCCCCGGCCCGGTACGCCGAAGGGGCGCCCCCGCCGGGGAGGCGCCCCTCGCGCGTGCGGGCCGCGGCCGGTCAGCCCTTGACCGCCCCCGAGGTCAGGCCCTCGGTGATGTACTTCTGGAGGAACCAGAACACGGCCAGGGTCGGCAGGGACAGCAGGATCGCCCCCACCGAGAACATCCCGAAGTTGGCGTTGCGCTGCGACTCCACCAGCTGGTAGAGACCCAGCCCCAGCGTCTTGGCGTCGGTGTCGCGCAGGAACACGCTCGCCATCAGGAACTCGTTGATGGTGGAGATGAACACCAGCAGCCCCACGATCGCCAGCACCGGCGTCACCAGCGGCAGCATGATCCGGAAGAACACCTGCGCGTGCGTGGCCCCGTCCATCTGGGCGGACTCGTCCAGCTCCCGGGGCACCGTGTCGAAGAAGCCCTTCATCAGCCACGTGTTGATGCTCAGCGCCCCGCCCAGGTACACCAGCAGCAGCCCCCACCGGGTGTCGAACCCTACCTCGGGACGGTACTCGCCGACGGTGCTGAACATCAGGTAGATGGCGACGATCGCCAGGAACTGCGGGAACATCTGGATGATCAGCAGGCCGATCATCCCCACCCGGCGCCCCCGGAACCGCATGCGGCTGAACGCGTACGCGGCCAGCGCCGACAGCAGCACCGTCACCGCGGCGTTGGTGACCGCGAAGAACAGCGAGTTGGCGTACCAGGTGGTGAACGGCGTGTTCCGGAACAGGTCCACGGCGTTGTCGAACCCGGCCCCGGTCGGCCACAGCCGGGCGCTGCTGAGCGTGCCGACGGGGTTGACCGCCGCCGACACCACGAACAGCACCGGGAACAGGGCGAACGCCGCGACCACGGCCATCACGAGGTGCCGCCAGCCGAACCGCGCCGCCCACAGCGCGACGGACGCGCCGGTGCTGCGCCGGTAGCCCCCGGTCGTCGCGGTCATCGGTCCACCTCCTGCAGGGCCTTGCTGCGGCTGAGGCTGATCACCGACATCACCGAGACGATCACGAAGATCATCACGGACAGCGCCGCCGCGTACCCGTACTCCGCGGTGGCCTGGCTGAACGCCATCCGGTACGTGTACGTGATGAGCAGGTCGGTGGCGCCGGCGGACGGGTCGTCCGGCGGGAAGGGCCCGCCCTTGGTGATCAGCCACACCGCGTTGAAGTTGTTGAAGTTGAACGCGAACGTCGAGATCAGGATCGGTGTCATCGCGACCATGAGCATCGGCAGCGTCACGTGCCGGAAGGCCTGCCAGGCCCCGGCGCCGTCGATCCGCGCCGCCTGGGTCAGCTCCCGCGGAATGGCCTGGAGGGCGCCGGTGGCGACCAGGAACATGTACGGGTAGCCGAGCCACACGTTGGCGATGATCACCGCGATCCGGGCGGTCCAGGCGTCGCCCAGCCAGTCGATGTCCGTCCCCAGCAGCTGGTTGAACAGGCCGAAGTCGGTGTTGAACATGTCCCGCCACAGCAGGTACATGGCCAGCGAGCTCATCGCGTACGGCAGGACGACCAGGATCCGGTACGCCTTCTTCCCCCGCAGCCGGGGCACGTGCAGGGTGAGCGCGACGGCCAGGCCCACGACGAACACCAGCGAGGTGACGGCGACGGCGAAGACGAGGTTCCACACCAGGATGGAGAAGAACGAGGAGGCGAAGGTCGGGTTGAACAGGAACCGGGAGAAGTTGTCGAGGCCGACGTCGACCTGCCAGCCCTGGGGGAGGCGCTGCCCGTCCTCGGAGACGAAGGCTCCGCGCTCGTCGTCCGCGGTGTAGACGACGCCGGTCTCGGTGTCGGTCACGCAGTCGCACCCGGCGTCGTAGACCCGGGTGGCCCGGCCCTCGTAGGCGGTGGAGAGGCTGTTGGAGCGGATGCCGGTGCCGTCGCCGACGGGGACCGCGAACTCCTCCAGCTCCTTGCTGCGCGCGTTGACCTGCGCGGGGGTCAGGACGGTGTAGCCGAAGGCCGCGGTGATCCGGCCGGAGGCGGGGTCGACGGTGGCGTCGTCCAGGGGGCGCAGCCCCCCGGCGTCGCCGACGTAGGGCGCGCCCCCGGGGTCGGTGAGGAGGAAGGCCAGCTCACCGCTCTCGGGGTCGCCCGTGGTCGCGACGGTCAGGCCGAACTCGCGGCCCTGCTCCGCGCGGGTCACCGAGTACGCCTCGATGGCGGCGATCGCCTGGTCCTTGTCGCCGCGGTGCCCGTCGCTGAAGTTCGTGACCGAGGTGCTCATGGTGTAGAGCACCGGCAGGATCTGGAACGCGGCCAGGAACAGCACACCGGGCAGCAGGTACTTGAGCGGGACCGTCCGCTTGGACAGGTACACCCAGTACACGAGGGCGAGCACCGCGGCGACGACCGCGATGCCCCACCAGTTGGCGCCGACGTAGAGCGGCAGGGCCGCCCACACGCCCAGGGCGGTGAACAGGCCCAGGAGGGCGATCTTGGCGACCTGGCCCCAGAGGGAGCCGGAGCCGGCGAAGCGCCCGCCGGGCAGTGGCGTGCGGGCGGGCGCCCCCGGGGAGGGGGCGCCCGCGCTGCTGCTGGAGGGCACCCCTATCCGCCGATCTTCTCGGCGATCGTTTCGTGGGTGCTCTCCATGGTCTCGCGCACGTCGGCCCCACCGATGATCGCCGCCTCGGCCTTGCCGAGCGGCTCCCAGGTCTCGCCCATCTCGGGGATGGACGGCATGGGCATGCCCTCGGCGCCGGCCTCGGCGACGGCGGCGATGTTGGGGTCGTCGGCGGAGACCTGCTCCAGGGCCTCCAGCTGGACCGGGGTGCGCGGGTCGGACCCGTAGAGGCCGAGGATGAACTCGGGGTCGGTCACGTGGTTGGCCAGGAACTCCTGGGCCAGGGCGCTGTTGGCGCTGCCCTCGGTGACGAAGAAGGCCTGGTAGCCGATGTAGGGGCGGGCCGGGCCCTCGCCCTCGAAGCCCGGGATCGGGCTGATGGCGTACTCCAGGTCGGCGGCGTCGGCGTCGCCGATGTTCCACGGGCCGGCGATGAAGAACGGGGCCTCGCCGTCGAAGAACAGGGCGGCGTCGTTCTGGGTGTCGATGGAGCGGCGCAGCACGCCCTGGCCGGACTCGCCGTACTCGGCGATCCGCTCCATGGCGGCGATGGACGCGTCGCTGTCCAGGCCCAGGTCGGCCGGGTCCCAGTTGCCCTCGTCGTCCTGGCCGAAGAGGTAGCCGCCGGCGGAGGTGAACAGGGCGTTCATCCGGTAGGGGTCGCCCTCCTGGCCCACGGCCATGGACAGCACCTCGCTGGTCTCGCCGTCGTCCTTCAGGGCGGTGCCCGTCTCGACGAGGTCCTCGAAGGTCTCCGGGGCCTCCGGAGCCAGCGCGGTGTTGCGCATGAGGAAGATGTTCTCCTGCGAGTACGGCACGCCGAAGAGCTGACCGTCGTAGGTGAGCGCCTGCACCGAGGTCTCGTCGAGCGTCTCGGCGCGGTTCTCGGGGAGCTCGACGGGCTGCACGGCGCCGTTGCGGACCAGGTTGCCGGTCCAGTCGTGGGCGCCGATGAAGACGTCGGGGGCGTTCCCGGCCTGGTGGGCGTTGAGCAGGTCGCCCTGGATGTCGCCGAAGGCGAGCTGCTGCACGTCGACCTTGACGCCGTTGGTGTCGGCGAAGTTCTGCGCGGCGGCCTCGATGGCCGCGGCCCGCTCGGGGTCGGACCAGATGACGAGGGTGGTGTCGGCGGACTCCTGGGCGTCCTCGCCGCCGCCTCCGCAGGCGGTCGCCATCAGGGCGGTCGCGGCGAGGGCCGCGACAGCCGGTGCGCTGCGCAATCTCATGGTGTCTTCCTTCCGGGAGGACGGACTGAGGAGGTCGTGCGTGCGGTCCGCCGGGGGTCCCGGAGCCTGCCGCCGCCCTGCATGGTGATGTGACGTTAGCAATAACTTGCAGGCTTTGAAAGACTTTGCAGGCGCTCGGGATAAAGATGTGGAAACACCATGGAAACGGAGGTGTGACCCGATCCCGTGCGTCGCCACGGCGTCACTCCCGGGTGATGATATCTGTGACCGTCCACCATTTGGTCACACCATTGCCGGCCCGGTCGCAAGAACCCCGCGCAACCCCGGCCCCCCTTGCCGCAACCGCCCGGAGGGACCCGAAACGCCCCCGGACACGGCGACGGCCGGGCGCCCAGGACACCCGGCCGTCGCCGGGGCGGCGCCGGCGCACCGCCGGCACCGCCCCGCCCCGCTCACACGCGCAGCCACACCGCCGTCTCGCCGGGCAGGGACAGCACGCCCTGCTCCGGTGCCGCCACCGGGCCGCTGGACAGCAGCACCTCTCCGCCCGTGGCGACCTCCGCCGGCTCCGCGCCGAGGTTGACGGCCACCCGCACACCCGGCTCGCGCTCGAAGAACAGCACGTCCCCGGGGGCGTCCAGCCAGGACATCGCCCCGTCGCCGAGCGCGTCCAGCCCGCGGCGCAGCCCCAGCGCCCGGGTGTACAGCTCCAGGGTGGAGCCCTCCACCCCGCGCTGGGCGTCGCGCGCCAGCGCGCCCCAGCCCTGCGGCACCGGCAGCCACGGCTCCGAACCCGCGGGTCCGAACCCGAACGGCGCCTCGCCCGCCTCCCACGGCAGCGGCACCCGGCAGCCGTCGCGGCCCCGCTCGGTGCGGCCCGACCGCTCCCAGGTCGGGTCCTGGAGCGCGTCCTCCGGCAGGTCGGTGACCTCCGGCAGGCCCAGTTCCTCGCCCTGGTACAGGTACACCGACCCGGGCAGCGCCAGCATCAGCAGCGTGGCCGCCCGCGCCCGGCGCAGCCCCTGCTCACCGCCGCCGAACCGGGTGACGTGGCGGGTCACGTCGTGGTTGGACAGCACCCACGTGGTGGTCGCCCCCACCGCCCCGTTGGCCGCCAGCGAGCCGTCGATCACCTCGCGCAGCCGCGCCGCGTCCCAGGGGGCGGTCAGGTACTCGAAGTTGAACGCCTGGTGCAGCTCGTCGGGGCGCAGGTACCGCGCGATCCGGTCGGCGTCCTCCACCCACGCCTCGGCGACCATCGTGCGCTCGCCCGGGTAGGACGCGGCGATCGCCGACCAGCGCCGGTAGATGTCGTGCACGCCGTCCTGGTCGAAGTACGGCAGCGACGTACTGCCGTCGAGCAGGTCCGCCTTGGCGCCCTCGGCGATGTCGGGCAGCGCCGGGTCCTTGACCATGCCGTGCGCGACGTCGATGCGGAACCCGTCCACGCCCCGGTCCAGCCAGAAGCGCAGCACGTCGTCGAACTCGTCGTGCACCTCCTGGTCCGTCCAGTCCAGGTCGGGCTGCTCGGGGTCGAACAGGTGCAGGTACCACTGCTCGGGGGTGCCGTCCGGGCGCTTGAGCCGGGTCCAGGCCGCCCCGCCGAAGATCGACTTCCAGTTGTTGGGCGGCTGCTCCCCGTCGGGGCCCCTGCCGTCCCGGAAGATGTACCGCGAGCGCGCGGGGTCGCCGGGGCCGGCGGCCACGGCCTCCCGGAACCAGCGGTGCGCGGAGGACGTGTGGTTGGGGACCACGTCGATGATCACACGGATTCCCAGTCCGTGGGCGGCCTCCAGCAGGGCGTCGAAGTCGGCCAGGGTGCCGAAGCGCGGGTCGACGTCGCGGTAGTCCGCCACGTCGTAGCCCCCGTCGGCCAGCGGGGACACGTAGAAGGGGGTCAGCCAGATCGCGTCCACGCCCAGCTCGGACAGGTGCGGCAGGCGCTCGCGGATGCCGGCGAGGTCGCCCTCGCCGTCCCCGTTGGAGTCGGCGAAGCTGCGCACGTAGATCTGGTAGATGGCCGCGTCGCGCCACCAGTGCGACTCAAGGGTCATCGTGGGGGTCCTTCCCGGTCGGTGGCTGCAAGTTCTTGCGCAAGGTTACCGCCAACTTTCAACCATGTGACGGCCATCTCGACTAGAGTTGCGCCATGGGTCCACGACTTGCCGACATCGCGCGGCACGCAGGTGTCAGCGAGGCGACGGTCTCGCGGGTGCTCAACGACAAGCCCGGCGTTGGCAGCGAAACCCGTAAGGCCGTCCTGACCGCGCTGGACGTCCTCGGCTACGAACGCCCCGCCCGGCTGCGCCAGCGCTCCGCCGGCCTCGTGGGCATGGTCATCCCGGAGCTGGACAACCCCGTCTTCCCGATGTTCGCCCAGGCGGCGGAGGGGGCGCTCGCCCAGCGCGGCTACACACCCGTCCTGTGCACGCAGACCCCCGGCGGGATAACGGAGGACGAGTACGTCGAGCTGCTCCTGGAGCGCAACGTCTCGGGCATCCTCTTCGTCTCGGGCAAGCACGCCGACACCACCGCCTCCCACGAGCGCTACCGCTCCCTCGTCTCCCGGCGGCTGCCCATCGTCCTGGTCAACGGGTTCGCCCCGGAGATCCCGGCGGCGTTCATCTCCTGCGACGACCGCGAGGCCGGGCGCCTGGCCGTCGACCACCTGGTCGCCCTGGGCCACACCCGCATCGGCTTCACCAGCGGGCCCGAGCGCTACGTCCCCGTCCGCCGCAAGCTGGAGGGCTACCACGCGGCCCTGCGCGACCACGGCCTCGACGGCGACGACCTGGTCGAGCTGTCGCTGTTCGGCGTCGAGGGCGGCCACGCCGCCGCCAACCGGCTCATCGACCGCGGCGTCACCGCCATGGTCTGCGGCTCCGACATGATGGCCCTGGGCGCCATCCGGGCGGCCCGCCAGCGCGGCCTGCGCGTCCCCGGCGACTTCTCCGTGGTGGGCTACGACGACTCCCAGCTCATCGCCTTCACCGACCCGCCCCTGACCACCGTGCGCCAGCCGGTGCACGCCATGGCGCTGGCCGCCGCCCGCGCCCTGTGCGACGAGATCGCCGGACACCCCGTCTCGCACACCGAGTTCGTGTTCGGCCCCGAGCTGGTCGTGCGCGGCTCCACCGGGATCGCCCCCGGACTCGGCGCCGGCGCGGCCCGGACCCCCGACGGCGCCGCCGTCCAGGGCTCCGCGCTCTGACACCCGGCCCCGCGCCCCGCGGTGCCCGCACGGGAAAGACCCCTCCCCGGGCGGTGGGGAGGGGCCCGTTCGGGGCGGCCCGGGCGGGCCGCGGTCAGCGCAGCACGGGGAACCGCCGGACCAGCGCGGTGGCGCCCCACCACCGGCCCAGCCCCAGCGTGTCCGCCGACCGGACCAGCGCCAGCCCGACCAGGACCAGGGCCAGCACGATGTGGTCGTCCATGAACGGGTTGTTGGCCGGCGGCAGCACCGCCGCCCACATCAGCACCAGCAGCAGCGCGCCGCAGGCCGCGGCCACCCGCTCGCCCACGCCCAGCAGCAGCGCCGCGCCGATCGCGCCCAGGCCCGCCATGAACAGGACGTCGGCCCACACCGCGCCCGCCATGGAGGCGAACACCCCGGAGAGCGGGCCGCTGACGGCGTTGCCCAGGAAGCCCGCCGTGGGGCTGCCCCCGGCGATCCATGCGCCCTCCGCGGGGGTCGAGAACCCCAGGCCGAGGAGCTTGTCGACGAAGGCCCACAGAAAGGTCCAGCCGATCGCCAGCCGGGCCAGCGCGAACACGTACCGGGCCGCGGGGGAGCCGATGGGGGACGTGTCGTTCTCGGATGCGGTACGGGACAGGGTTGCGTCGGACATCGTGTGTCCTTTCACCGGGGGCCGGTCGTGCTCGGGTCTTCGTTGCCTCTGCACCACCCAGACAACCCCCTGCGCCCGGCCGTGCCGAGGGTCCCCCGTACCGTGCCCGCGGCCGTCCGCCCCCCCGCGGCCCGGGACCTTCGGCCGGCCCCCGGGCCCCGGCCCCGGGCGGCGGTCCCGGCCGCGCCCCGCGTGAGCGGGATCTCCCGCCCCGGACGGCGCGGACCGGGCACACCGGCGTGTCGGTGACACTGGGTACATGCCTTCCGTTGCCCTCGACGGCGAACCCGTACCGCGCACCGGCGACCTGCCGGAGGCCTCCCTCGCCGAACTCGGCGACCGGCCGCTCGGGTTCTACGTCCACGTGCCCTTCTGCGTCACCCGCTGCGGCTACTGCGACTTCAACACCTACACCGCGCAGGAGCTCGTCTCCCGCGACGGAACGGCCGTCGCCTCCCGTGACACCTACGCCGACCAGGCCATCGCCGAGATCGCCCTCGCCGACCGGGTCCTGCGGGGCGGGCGCCCGCCGGTGAGCACCGTGTTCGTCGGCGGCGGCACGCCCACCCTGCTGCCCGCCGAGGACCTGGGCCGCATCCTCGCCGCCATCGCCGACCGGTTCGGCCTCGAACCCGGCGCGGAGGTCACCACCGAGGCCAACCCCGAGACCGTCACCCCCGCCTACCTCGCGCGCCTGCGCGAGGCCGGGTTCACCCGGGTGTCCTTCGGCATGCAGAGCGCCCGCGCCCACGTCCTGCGCGTCCTGGAGCGCGGCCACACCCCCGGCCGCCCCGAGCAGTGCGTCGCCTGGGCCCGGGAGGCCGGGTTCGAGCACGTCAACCTCGACCTCATCTACGGCACGCCGGGGGAGGGGGACGATGACTGGAGGGCCTCGCTGGACGCCGCCGTGGCCGCCGGCCCCGACCACGTCTCCGCCTACTCCCTCATCGTGGAGGAGGGCACCCGCCTGGCCGCCCGGGTGCGCCGCGGCGAGCTGGCCGAGCCCGACGACGACACCATGGCCGACCGCTACCTGACGGCCGACACGGTGCTCGGCGCGGCCGGGTTCACGCCGTACGAGGTGTCCAACTGGGCGCGCACGCCCCAGGGGCGCAGCAGGCACAACATGCTCTACTGGACCGGTGCCCACTGGTGGGGCGTCGGGCCCGGCGCGCACGGCCACGTCGGCGGCACCCGCTGGTGGAACGTCAAGCACCCGGCCGCCTACGCCTCCCGCCTGGCCGAGGACTCCAGCCCCGCGCAGGCCCGCGAGGTGCTCACCGACGGGGAGCGCCGCTTCGAGCGGGTGCTGCTGGAGCTGCGGGTCGAACAGGGCTGTCCCCTGGACCTGCTCGAACCCGCTGGCCGGGAGGCCGCCGCCCGCGCCGTCGCCGACGGCCTGCTGGACGCGGACGCCCACCGCGCGGGCCGTGCCGTGCTCACCCGCCGGGGGCGGCTGCTCGCCGACGCCGTGGTCCGCGACCTCACCTGACCGCGCGCGCCCCCGCGCACGGCGAGGGGCCCGGTCCGCGGGACCGGGCCCCTCGCGGCGTCCGCGGGCCGGGTGCTACTTGACCCAGGAGACGTTGAACGGGTAGCGGTACCACTCGCCCTTGTTGGCGGCCACGCCGCCCAGGATGCCGAAGACGACCGAGGCGACCCAGCACACGAACCCGAGGATCCCGCCGATGACGATGATGCTGAGGATGCTCGACACCACGTAGCCGATGAGGATCAGCAGCTGGAAGTTGAGCGCCTGGGCGGACTGGTCGCGGATGAAGGGCGACTCGTCGCGCTTGATCAGGTAGATGATCAGCGGAACGAGGAAGCCCAGGATGCCGCCGCCCAGGTGGGCGAAGAGCGCCATCTGCCGCTCGTCCCCCGAGGGCGGCGCCCCCGTCGCCGAGCCCGGCTGCGGACCGTAGCCGCCCGGCTGCGGGCCATAGCCGCCCTGCTGGTACCCGGCCGCCTGGTAGCCGCCGGTCTGGTCCTGGTAGCCGCCCGGGGGCGGGTAGCCGCCGGGGGCGCCGGGCGGCGGGTAGCCCCCCGAGGGGTCCTGGTACCCGGGCGGCGGGTAGCCGCCGGAGGGGTTCTGCCGGCCGGGGGCCGGGTATCCGCCGGACTGGTCCTGGTACCCGGGCGGGGGGTAGCCCCCCGAGGGGTCCTGGTGCCCGGGGGCCGGGTACCCGCCGGAGTGCCCCTGCTGGCCGGGGGCCGGGTATCCGCCGTACGGGTCGTGCTGCCCGGGAGCGGGGTGGCCGCCCGACTGGCCCTGGCCGCCCTGCTGCGGGTTCTGGCCGTACGGATCGTCCGGTGGAGTATTGGGATAGGACATGTCGGGTTCCTTAGGGAAGGGTGCGTTCGTACGTGCGGTGGTTCACTTGAGCAGACGGATGCTGACCGGGTAGCGGAACCACGCCCCCTTGTTGGCTCCGTTCGCTCCTAGGACGCCGAACACGATCGAAACGATCCAGATCAGGGCGATCAGGAGGGAACCGATCCACGACAGGCTCGGGAAGAAGATACCCAGCCCGATGAAGACCACCCCGGCGAAGATGTACGGGATCAGCAGGGTGATCTGGAAGTTCGCCGCCTCCGAGGCGTGGTGGCGCACGTACGGCGAGGTGTTCCGCTTGGCGAAGTAGATCGCCAGCGGGGGGATCCAGCCCAGGCAGGCGACGATGAAGCCGGACAGGTGGGCGAGCATCGCCACCAGGACGTCGTTGTCGCCGTTCCCAACCGGCGCGCCGGGCTGCGCGTACTGCTGCTGCGCCTGCGGCGGACCCTGTGGGACGCCGTACTGGGGCTGCTGGGGCTGTCCGTACTGCGGCTGCCCCTGCGGGGGCTGCTGGCCCTGCGGCTGGACGCCGTACGGCGCCTGCTGCGCCTGCTGGCCGTAGGGCGGGGCTCCGGGCGCCGGCGCGAAGCCGGGCTGGCCCTGGCCGTACTGGGGCTGCTGCGGCTGCACGGGGGGCTGCTCGCCGTACTGGGGCTGCTGGGGCTGTCCGTACTGCGGCTGCCCCTGCGGGGCGCCGTACTGCTGCTGTCCGTAGGCCTGGTGTGCTCCGGAGGGCGGTTGCGCCTGTCCGTAGGCGGGTTGCCCGTAGGACGGCTGGGCGCCGGAGGGCGGCTGCGCCTGTCCGTAGGCCTGCTGCTCGTAGCCCGGCTGCCCGCCCGACGGCGGCTGCGCCTGCTCGTGGCCCGGCTGTTCGCCGTACTGCTGCTGTCCGTGGGCGGGCTGTGCGCCGGAGGGCGGCTGCGCCTGTCCGTAGGCGGGCTGTCCGTAGGCCTGCTGGCCGCCGGAGGGCGGCTGCGCCTGTCCGTGGGCCTGCTGCTCGTAGCCCGGCTGGGCGCCGGACGGCTGTGCGTAGGCCTGCTCGTGGCCCGGCTGTTCGCCGTACTGCTGCTGTGCGTAGGCCTGTTGTGCGCCGGAGGGCGGCTGCGCCTGCCCGTACTCCGGGGAGTAGGGGGACGGGGCCTGCGGCTGCTGCTGCTCCCCGTACCGTGCCTGTTCGTGGCCCTGCTGCTCGCCGGACCGGTATCCCTGGTCCGGGTCTTCCGGGGACGGGGGGTTCGTCGGGGTCTCGCTCATGCTCTTCCTCGGCTCCGCTGATGAGGGGCGCTATCTCGTGTCCACCGGGCCGTACCGACGACCGGAGGCAGAAACCGGGCCTCGTGTCCGGTTCAAATCCTAGGCGCAGCGGGTCAGGGACCGTGCGGGCCGGTGACGAAGTCGATCAGTTCCTCCACCCGGCCCGACAGGGCCGGTTCCAGGTCAGCATAGGTACGCACCGACCCGAGGATCCGGCGCCACGCCTCGCCCGTGTCCATCCGCCAGTCCAGCGCCTCCAGCACGCCCTCCTTCCAGGGGACGCCCCGGGGGACCTCCGGCCAGGCGCGGATCCCCACGGCCGACGGGCGCACCGCCTGCCACACGTCCACGTACGGGTGCCCCGCCACCAGGACGTCGCCGCCCCGTACCCGCTCCGCGATCCGCGACTCCTTCGACCCCGGGACCAGGTGGTCCACCAGGACCCCCAGCCGGCGGCCCGGGCCGGGGGCGAACTCCGCCACGATCGCGGGCAGGTCGTCGACCCCCTCCAGGAACTCGACGGCCACCCCCTCCACGCGCAGGTCGTGCCCCCACACCTTCTCCACCAGCTCCGCGTCGTGGGCGCCCTCGACGTAGATCCGCCCCTCCCGGGCGGTGCGCGCCTTCAGGCCCCGCACCGCGACCGAGCCGGAGGCGCTGCGCAGCGGGCCCCGGGGAGCGGCGGACGGCCGCACCAGGGTCACCGGCTCGCCGTCCACCAGGAAGGCCCCCGGTTCCAGCGCGAACACCCGGCGGCGCCCGTGCCGGTCCTCCAGGGTCACCGTCGCCTTGTCCCAGCCGACCACCGCGCCGCAGAAGGCCTCGCCGGCGTCCTCCACCACGAGGTCGCGGTCGAGCGGGACCTCCCGGATCCTCCGCTCGGGGCGGTTGCGCGCCTGGGCCAGCACATCGCGGCCGTACCGGCCGGTTCCCTTGGTAGCCACGGTGGTGCAGTCTACAGACGGAGCCCCGTGCGCCGGGGAGGGCGAGGACCCGCGCGACATCCGCCCGGCCGGGGGAACGGGCGCGGTTTGCGCACGGGCATAGAATTGGCACTGACGACCGTGGAGTGCCAGGAGGTGGCGAGTTGCTGGATGAGCGCAAGCTCGCGGTCCTGCGTGCCGTGGTCGAGGACTTCGTCAACACCAACGAGCCCGTGGGGTCCAAGGCCCTGGCCGACCGCCACCGCCTCGGCGTCTCCCCGGCCACCATCCGCAACGACATGGTCGCGCTGGAGGAGGACGGCTACATAGCCCAGCCCCACACCAGCGCCGGCCGCGTGCCCACCGACAAGGGGTACCGGCTCTTCGTCGACCGGCTGTCCTCGGTCAAGCCGCTCTCGGCGGCCGAGCGCCGCGCCATCGAGTCGTTCCTCAGCGGCGCCGTGGACCTCGACGAGATCGTCGCCCGCACCGTACGGCTGCTCTCGCAGCTCACCCGGCAGGTGGCCATCGTCCAGTACCCGTCGCTGACACGCTCCTCGGTCCAGCACGTCGAGCTGGTGCCGCTGGCGGGCCAGCGGCTCATGCTGGTGGTCATCACCGACACCGGCCGGGTCGAGCAGCGCGTCATCGACGGCCTGGGCGCGATCGACGCCGACGCGGTGGCCGACCTGCGCGCCATGCTCAACCGCGCCACCGCCGGCCTGCACCTGGGCGCGGTGCCCGACGCGGTCGAGGACCTGCCCCAGCAGATCCCGCCGGAGAACCGCGCCATGGCGATCTCGGTCCTCTCCGTCCTGCTGGAGAGCCTCGTGGAGCGCCACGAGGAGAAGATCGTCCTCGCCGGCACGGCCAACCTCGCGGCCGTCGACTTCGCCGCCAGCCTGAGGGACGTGCTGGAGGCGCTGGAAGAGAACATGGTCCTCATCCGTTTGCTGGGTGAGGCGAAGGACCCGTCGATGCTCACGGTGCGCATCGGCGCGGAGAACTTCCACGAGGGACTGCGGTCCACCTCGATCGTGTCGGCCGACTACGGTGTGGGAAACCAGTCGCTCGCCAAGATCGGTGTCGTGGGCCCCACCCGGATGGACTACCCAGGGACGATGGGGGCGGTACGCGCCGTGGCTCGGTATGTCGGACAGATTTTGGCAGGACAGTAACCCAGTGGCCAGAGACTATTACCAGGTCCTCGGTGTGCGTCGTGACGCTTCCAAGGACGAGATCAAGAAGGCGTACCGCAGGCTCGCGCGCGAGCTGCACCCGGACATCAATCCGGACCCCGCCACCCAGGACCGCTTCAAGGAGGTGACCCAGGCCTACGAGGTCCTCTCCGACGAGAACAAGCGCCGGATGTTCGACATGGGCCAGGACCCCTTCGCCCCGGGCGGCGGCGGTGGTGGCGCGGGCGGCTTCGGCGGCGCGGCCGGATTCCCGTTCGACGACATCATGAACGCCTTCTTCGGCGGCGCCCAGGCGGGCGGTCGCGGGCCGCGCGAGCGGGTCCGGCGCGGGCGCAGCATCAAGATCCGCGTCGAGCTGGACCTCGCCGAGACCGCGTTCGGCGTGACCAAGGAGATCACCTTCCCCACCGCGATCCTGTGCGCCACCTGCCAGGGCGAGGGGACGGCCGCCGGCACCCACCGCACCACCTGTGAGATGTGCCACGGGCAGGGCGAGGTCTCCCAGGTCACCCGCTCCTTCCTCGGGCAGGTCATGACCTCCCGCCCCTGCCCCCAGTGCGGCGGCCAGGGCTCGGTCATCCCCGACCCCTGCCCCGACTGCGCGGGCGAGGGACGGGTACGCGAGAAGGTCACCCGCAGCGTCAAGATCCCCGCGGGCGTCGACGACGGCACCCGCATCCAGCTCGCGGGCGAGGGCGAGGTCGGCCCCAACGGCGGCCCGCGCGGCGACATCATCCTGGAGATCGTCCAGCGCGCGCACCCCACCTTCGAACGGCGCGGCGACGACCTGCACTGCACGGTCACCGTCCCCATGACGGCCGCCGCGCTGGGTGCCTCCTTCGCCTTCGAGACCCTCGACGGCACCGAGAACATCGACCTGCGCCCGGGCACCAACTCCGGCCACGTCATCACCCTGCCCGGCAAGGGCGTCACCCACCTCGACGGCGGCGGCCGGGGCGACCTGCGCATCCGCGTCGACGTGGAGACCCCGAGCAAGCTCGACGAGGAGCAGGAGGCGCTGCTGCGCAAGCTCGCCGAGCTGCGCGGGGAGGACCGCGCCCCCGGCCGGTTCAGCCCCGGCCACGGCGGGCTGTTCTCCAAGCTCCGCGACGCCTTCGGCGCGGGCAAGTGACACCGCCGGTCTTCCTGGCCGACACGGCCGACCTGGCGGCCGACACCGTCACCCTCGCCGGACCGGAGGGGCGCCACGCCGCGGCGGTGCGCCGCATCCGGCCCGGCGAGGCCGTCGACCTCTCCGACGGCCGCGGGCTGCGCCTGCGCTGCTCGGTCGTCGCCGCCGGAGCCGACCACATCGTCTGCCGGGTCCTGGAGCGGATCGAGGAACCCGCCCCGCGCCCCCGGCTGACCGTGGTCCAGGCCCTGGCCAAGGGCGACCGCGGGGAGGCCGCCGTGGAGATGATGACCGAGGCGGGGGTCGACGCCGTCGTCCCCTGGACGGCCGAGCGCAGCATCACCCGCTGGAAGGGCGACCGGGCGGCCAAGTCCCTGGCCAAGTGGCGGGCCACCGCCCGCGAGGCCGCCAAACAGGCGCGCCGGGCCCGGCTGCCCGAGATCGCCGAACCCGCCGACCGGGAGGCCGTCGCGGCCCTGCTGGCCGCCGCCGACCTCGGCGTCGTCCTGCACGAGGACGCCGCCCTGCGCCTCTCCGAGACCGAGGTGCCCGCCGGCGCCGACGGGGCGGGCGTGGTCCTGGTCGTGGGCCCCGAGGGCGGGTTCTCCGACGCCGAACTCGACGCCTTCGACGCCGCGGGCGCCGTCCGCGCCCTGCTGGGGGACAGCGTGCTGCGCACCTCCACCGCCGGGGTGGCGGCGCTGGCCGTCCTCCAAGCGCGCACCGGGCGCTGGTAGCGCCCGCCCGGCGCAGGAGGAGAAGAGAAGGACACCGGACACGACGGAGGGGCCGTCCCCGCGGGGACGGCCCCTCCGTCGTGCTCCACGCCCGCACGGCGCGCGGCCGCGCTGGATTCCCGGACCGGCCCTAGTCGGCGGTCGAGGACTGCTGATCGGTGCCGCCCTCGGTCCCGCCGGTGGAGCCGCCGCCGTTGCCGGTGTCGCCGCCGCCCCCGGTGCCGGGGTCGGTTCCGCCGCCGCCACCCGGTTCGGTGCCGGGGTCGGTGCCGCCGCCCGGCGAGGGCTCCTCGGACGGCTCGCACTCCTCGTCCGGTTCGCCGTCGTCCTTGTCGTCCTTGGACGCGACGCCCGCGGACGGCGAGGGCGTCGGGCACTCGGCGGTCACCGCGGGGCCGCCCGCGCCGCCCTCCTCCTCGTCCTCGACGGGCTCGCTCGGGTCGTCGGAGGGCTCCGGCGAGGGCCGCGGCTCGGGTATCCGGGGCGGGTGCTCGGGGGCCTCGTCCTCCAGGGAGGGCGCGGCCACGTCGCCGCCGTCCTGCCCCGGCGGGGTGCTCTGCCGGTCGGCGCCGGCGGGCACCATCTCCAGCACCTGCTCGCGGACCTGGGGCGTGGACATGACCACGGACGCCGCGATGAGCACGGCACCGGCCACGGCCAGCACCGGGCGCAGCCACGGGAGCCCGAACCAGGCGCCCACACCGCGGCCGGCGGTCCGGCCCCGGATGAGGTCGAGCGCCTCGGGTGAGGGCGCGACGGTGTCGGCCTCGGCCCGCAGCACCTGCCGCAGCCGTGCCTCGAAGTCGTCGTTCTCGGGATCTGTGGGGCTCGTCATGTCGTCTGCTCCAGGACAGAGCGGAGAGCGGAGATGCCACGGGAGGTGTGGCTCTTGACCGCACCCCGGCTGATCCCCATGGCGTCCGCGATCTGCGCCTCGGACAGGTCGCCGTAGTACCGGAGCACGATGGCCTCTCGCTGACGGGTGGGTAGCTTG
The DNA here is from genome assembly GCF_900141985.1 of Nocardiopsis flavescens. Taxonomy (GTDB): domain Bacteria; phylum Actinomycetota; class Actinomycetes; order Streptosporangiales; family Streptosporangiaceae; genus Nocardiopsis; species Nocardiopsis flavescens. The sequence continues at coordinate 306,472 of NZ_FQZK01000002.1, forward strand.
CGCAGGGCGCGGATCACGGCCTCGCGTTCCAACAGGTTCAGTGCGCCGTGTTCGGCGCTGGGTGCGTCGGGCAGCGCCTTGGGGGCGTGCTTCTCCACGACGGCCCGGTGACGCAGCACGGACCGGGCCTTGTTCACCACCGCCTGGCGGAGGTAGGACAGGGCCTTGTTGGGGTCCCGCAGCCGCCGCCAGGCGCCGTGCATGGCCACGAACGAGTCCTGAACGACCTCTTCGGCGGTGGCGTGGTCGCGTACCAGCAGGGAGGCGAGGCGGACGAGCGGACGGTAGTGCTCCCGGTAGAGCTCCGTCACCGCATGGTCTGCATCCCACTCCACGGCGAGGGGCGCCGTGGTGGCTCCGGCCACCATGGTTTCTGTCGTCACATCCGTTCGACGCACACCCTTCTCGCGGGGTTTACGAAAGGGCATACCTCATCTTTTCCAGGTAGGAGCGCGATTCGGCCCGAACACGCCCGGACGCGGCCGAGAGTGGAGGTACTCGATCCGCCGACGCGCACGGGGGCACAGCGTATCGCGCTTCCGGCGGGGCACGACGGTGAACCGTTGCTTTCCGGGCGCAAGGGACGGGGCGGGCCGGGGCCCCGCCTGCGGCATCATGGTGGCGACCCGACGAGACGGAGGCCGCCGATGCCGACCCATGCCGACTGCCTGTTCTGCAAGATCGTGCGGGGGGAGGTGCCCGCCGACATCGTCCGCCAGGGGGAGCGGACCGTCGCGTTCCGCGACATCAACCCGCAGGCGCCCACCCACGTCCTGGTCATCCCCCGCGAGCACCACCCGGACGCCGGGGCCGCGGCCGAGGCCGACACGGGTCTGCTGGACGCCCTGGTCCGCGACGCCCGCGCGGTCGCCGAGGCCGAGGGCATCGCCGGGACCGGCTACCGGCTGGTGTTCAACACCGGCAGCGGCGCGGGGCAGACCGTGTTCCACCTCCACGCCCACCTCCTGGGCGGCCGCGGCCTCGAATGGCCGCCCGGATGACCCGGAAATAACCGATCGAGCGGGTGCGGGGCGCCTTGGTAGACTCCAGAACGTGGGCCGGAAGAGGCCGGAGGGGTCGTGCGGACCCCCCGCCGGGGCCCTGGCCGGCGCCGCGGCACAGGCGGTCCGGAACGTCACACTGAGGCGCACCGCCCGCCGACGGGCGCCCGACCCGAAGGGCAGGGACAGCGGCCGCAAGGCCACACCATGGCCGAGACAACGCACACGCATCCGCGACGGGACGCCCAGGTCAAGGTCGTGGTGCCCGACGAGCACACGATGATCAGCCTGCTCGGCTCGGGGGACGAGCTCCTCAGGGCCCTGGAGCGGGCGTTCGACAGCGACATCCACGTCCGCGGCAACGAGTTCACCATCAGCGGCTCCCCGGAGGAGACCACCGTCGTGGTCCGCCTGGTCGAAGAGCTCATCGAGCTGGCCAAGAGCGGCACCCACGTCACCCCCGACACCATCGACCGCATGGTGCACATGCTGCGCTCCCCGGGGGCCGAGCGCCCGGCGGACGTCCTCACCACCAACATCCTGTCCAACCGCGGCAAGACCATCCGGCCCAAGACGGTCAACCAGAAGCGCTACGTCGACACCATCGACCGGCACACGGTCGTCTTCGGGATCGGTCCGGCCGGTACCGGCAAGACGTACCTGGCCATGGCCAAGGCGGTCAAGGCGCTCCAGGACAAAGAGGTCAACCGCATCATCCTCACCCGGCCCGCGGTCGAGGCGGGGGAGCGGCTGGGCTTCCTGCCCGGAACCCTCTACGACAAGATCGACCCCTACCTGCGGCCGCTGTACGACGCGCTGCACGACATGCTGGACCCGGAGTCCATCCCCAAGCTGATGGCCGCCGGGACCATCGAGGTCGCCCCCCTGGCGTACATGAGGGGTAGGACTCTTAACGACTCCTTCATCATCCTGGACGAGGCGCAGAACACCTCGCCGGAGCAGATGAAGATGTTCCTGACACGGCTGGGGTTCGGGTCCAAGATCGTGGTCACCGGCGACGTCACCCAGGTGGACCTGCCCTCCGGGCAGGCGAGCGGGCTGCGCACCATCGAGTCGATCCTGCGTGATATCGACGACATCGCCTTCTGTCGGCTGAGCAGCGAGGACGTGGTCCGGCACAAGCTGGTGGGGAGGATCGTCGACGCCTACGGTCGCTACGACGCCGCCCGCCAGGACCGCTCCGGGGAGGGGCGCGAGGACCGCCGCGGCGGCCGTGGCCGGGGCCTGTCGCCCCGGCGCGAGGCCGCCGACACCCCGGACGGCGCCGGGAGCGGCAGCGCCCACCCGCGACAGCGGGCAGACTAGGGCGGGTACGGCGACGGAGCCGGTGGGTGCGCGGTGTGCGCGGGCCCGCCGCTTCCGCTGTCCGAGGGGTGCCGGTCCTGCGGCGCCCGACCGCAACGACCGAGTGAGGCATGCGCATCAGATGAGTATCGACGTCGCCAACGAGTCCGGCGTCAGCACCGTGGACGAGGAGCGGCTCTCCCGGCTGGCCCGGTTCGTCCTGGACGCCATGCGGGTCCACCCCCTGGCCGAGCTGTCCGTGGTCCTGGTCGACGAGGGCCCCATGGCCGACCTGCACGTCCGCTGGATGGACGAGCCCGGTCCCACGGACGTGCTCTCGTTCCCCATGGACGAGCTGCGTCCCGGCGGCCCCGGGCGCACGAGCGAGCCCGGCGTCCTCGGCGACGTGATCATCTGCCCGCAGGTGGCCGAGCGCCAGGCGGAGAAGGCCGGGCACCCCACCGAGGCCGAGATCGACCTGCTGTGCACCCACGGCATCCTGCACCTGCTCGGCTACGACCACGCCGAGCCGGACGAGCACAAGGAGATGTTCGGCCTCCAGGGCGAGATCCTCGCCGCCTGGCGCGAGGGTGAGTCGGCCCGGGCCGCCGAGGGGAACGAGACCGCCTGATGAGACCGTCGGTGTGGCCCGATGTCGCCGCCCTGACCACCGGCGACCCGGTCGAGTGGATCACCTCCTTCGCCGTCGCCCTGGTCCTGACCGCGGCGGCCGGCTTCCTGGTGGCCGCCGAGGTCGCCGTCACCCGCGTGGTGTCGGTGGGCCTGTCCGGCGAGGCCGAGGGCCGGGGCCGCGGCTGGGCGCGGGTGAGCGCCGACCCCACCCGCCACCTGAACGTGCTGCTGTTCCTGCGCGTGGTGTGCGAGGTGTGCGCGGTCATCGCCGCCGCCGTCGGCATGGTGTTCCTGCTGGGCCTGGGCTGGCCCGCCCTGGTCCTGACGGCCGTGGCGATGGTCGTGGTCGAGTCGGTGCTCATCTCCGTCACCCCGCGCATCCTGGGCCGCCAGTTCTCCGGCCGGCTGGCCCGCGCCTCCGCGGCGGTCGTCCACCCGGTCCAGGTCGTGGTGGGCCCGCTGGCGCAGCTGCTGGTCGGCGCCGGGCGGGCGCTCACCCCGCGGGCCAAGGGCGACCGGGAGGGCCCCTTCAGCACCGAGGTGGAGTTCCGCCAGCTGGTGGACCTGGCCGAGCAGGGGGAGGTCATCGACCCCGAGGAGCGCCAGATGATCCACTCGGTCTTCAAGCTCGACGACACGTCGGTGCGCGAGGTCATGGTGCCCCGCCCCGACATCGTGTTCACCGGCCGGGAGGCCGACGCCGACGCGGTGCTGACCCTGGCCCTGGCCAGCGGGTACTCGCGCATCCCCGTCACCGGGGAGGACGAGGACGACGTGGTCGGCATCGTCTACCTCAAGGACCTGGTGGACCGGCTGCGCGACCGCTGGGCCGCCGCCGCGGGCAACCCTGACGGCGAGGTCCCGCTGACGGCGGGCGACGTCATGCGCCCGGCGACCTACGTGCCCGACACCAAGCCCATCGACGAGCTGCTCCGCGAGATGCAGAAGCAGCGCAACCACGTCGCGGTGGCCATCGACGAGTACGGCGGCACCGCCGGCCTGGTGACCCTGGAGGACATCGTGGAGGAGATCGTCGGTGAGATCACCGACGAGTACGACCACGAGATCCCCCCGGTGCAGTGGCTGGACGAGGACCGGGTCCGGGTGACGGCGCGGCTGCCGCTGGGCGAGCTGGCCGAGCTGTTCCCCGACGAGGACCTGGACGTCGACGACGTCGAGACGGTGGGCGGGCTCGTCGCGTTCGTTCTGGGCCGGGTCCCCGCGGGCGGGGCCCAGGCGCAATACGCTGGGCTGCGGCTCACCCTGGAGGGGAAGAGCAGCCGCCGCAACCGCATGACGACCGTTCTCGTGGAACGCCTTCCCGCGGAGCGGGACGGGGGCGACGTGGACGGGAACGAGAACACAAGGAGCACGGAACAGTGAGCGACACGACCCTGGGCGCCGAGGACACCAAGCTCGTCACTCTCGCGCGCGCCTCGCGGGCCCGCAACTCCGCGGCCGAGGGCGCCGCGGTGCGCGACGAGACCGGCCGCACCTATGTGGCCACGACGGTGTCCCTGCCCTCGCTGAAGCTCAGCGCACTCCAGGCGGCCGTGGCCGCCGCGGTCTCCGGTGAGGCGACCGCGCTGGAGGCCGCGGTGGTGGTCACCGCGGCGCCCGAGCTCGACGGGACCGATCGCGCCGTGCTGGACGACCTCAAGACCGCGACGGTGGTGATCGCCGCCCCCGACGGGGTGCCGGCGAGCATCGTCCGCCGCTGAAGAAGGACATATGAACGACCTCGACCTGGAGAAGCTGCGGGTTCCGCTGCCGATGCCCTCCCACCCGGAGGGTTTCCGCAGCGGGTTCGCGTGCTTCGTCGGCCGCCCGAACGTGGGCAAGTCCACGCTGATGAACGCCCTGGTCGGCCAGAAGGTGGCGATCACCAGCAACCGGCCGCAGACGACGCGGCGCACGGTGCGCGGGATCGTGCACCGGCCCGACGCGCAGTTGATCATCGTGGACACGCCCGGACTGCACAAGCCGCGCACCCTGCTGGGGGAGCGGTTGGACTCGCTGGTGCGGTCCACGCTGGTCGAGGTGGACGTCATCGCGTTCTGCCTGCCCGCGAACGAGCCGATCGGGCGCGGTGACACCTACATCGCCAAGGAGCTGGCGGAGCAGACGAACACCCCGGTGGTCGCGCTGGTGACCAAGACGGACCTGGCCGACAAGGGGCAGGTGGGCGAGCAGCTGATGGCGGTGAACGCGCTGGGGGACTGGGCGGACATCGTCCCGGTGTCGGCGCAGGCCTCCTACCAGCTGGACACCGTCACCGACGTGCTGTGCTCGCACCTGCCGAAGGGGCCGCCGCTGTACCCGGACGGCGACCTCACGGACGAGCCGGACGAGATGCTGGTGGCGGAGCTGATCCGGGAGGCGTCACTGGAGGGGGTGCGCGACGAGCTGCCGCACTCGATCGCGGTGGTCGTCGACGAGATGGGGGAGCGGGAGAACACCAGGCCCGGCAAGGAGCTGGTGGACATCTACGCCTCGCTGTACGTGGAGCGGCCCAGCCAGAAGGCGATCGTGATCGGCACCAAGGGCGCGCGCCTGCGCGACGTGGGGTCGCGGGCCCGCAAGCAGATCGAGGGGCTGCTGGGGCAGCGGGTGTTCCTGGACCTGCGGGTGCGGGTGGCCAAGGACTGGCAGCGCGATCCCAAGCAGCTGCGCAAGCTGGGCTTCGACCAGCAGACGTAGCGGAGGGTGTGCGGGGCCCCGGAGCGGATGCTCCGGGGCCCTCGTGCGTGCGGGGGCGGTGCGCGGGTTCAGTCGCGCTGGTTCTGGTTGTTGAGGTCGCCGGCGAGGGTGGCCGCGCACCGCTGGACGATGGGAGCGGCGCGGTTGACGAAGTCCCAGCTCACGCGGGCCTCGGGGCCGGAGATCGACACGGCCATGCCGGAGGGGGCGCCGGTGACGGGGACGGCGACGCAGCGCACGCCGATCTCCTGTTCGCCGTCGTCGATGGCGTAGCCGTTGTGGCGGATGGTGTGCAGTTCGGCGAGGAACCGCTCCGTGTCGGTGATGGTGCGGTTGGTGGCGGCGGGCATTCCGGTGCGGCGGACGGTGGCCAGGGCCTCGTCGTCGCCGAGCTGGGAGAGCAGGGCCTTGCCGACGCCGGAGGAGTGGGGCAGGACGCGGCGGCCGACCTCGGTGAACATGCGCATGGCGTGCGGAGAGGGCACCTGGGCGACGTAGATGGCCTTGTCGCCGTCGAGCATGGCGAGGTTGGCGGTCTCGCCGAGCTCCTCCACGAGCTGGGCCAGGTGGGGGCGGGCCCAGGTGCCGAGCATCCTGGCGGCCTTGTCCCCCAGGCCGATGAGGCGGGGGCCCAGGGCGTAGCGGCGGGAGGGGAGCTGGCGTACGTATCCGTTGCCGACGAGGGTGCGGATGATGCGGTGGATGGTGGGCAGGGGCAGCCCGGAGGCGTCGGCGAGCTGGCTGAGGGAGGCCTCCCCTCCGGCGTCGGCCATGATCTCCAGCAGCGCGAACGCGCGGTCGAGCGACTGCACGCCCCCGGTGCGCCGGACCGTGTCGTCGGGGCGGGCCAGGTCCGCGCCGGGTGTCTGTGAGGCTGCCAAGGATCGTGCTCCCCTGTCGTGGGCCGCTGCGGTCACCCTCCTTATTTTGCAATACGAAAGAGGTTTTTCGCTCTTGCTTTCCGGGAGAACTCCCGGGGCCGGTGTTCCGGGTCACGTGGGGCCCTTGTTCTTCCGGATAGCAGAAGTTAGTATCCGCATAAAGGAATTCGTGTGTGTTGCACGGACGACCACGGAGGAGGACATCGGACGTGGCCCACGACAGCCCCCGGGATCTTGCGGACCTGGTCACCGGACTCGACGACCGGCTCGCCGACGCCGACGCCCGCCTGGGCCGGGAGTACCCCGGCGCGCGCGGGGAGCGCCAGCCGGTGCACAGCGTGTACGTGCCCGCCGACCGGGTCGGCCCCGGCCTGGCCGCCGACTGGGGGGCGCGGGCGCTGGCCGCCCTCGACGAGTACGCCCCCGACCCCGCCGACCTGGCCCGCGTCACCGGCCTGGACGGGGCGGCCGTCGCCGACGCCCTGCCCCGGGTGCGCGCCAAACTCGCCGCCGAGCCGGTCGAGGACCTGCGCGCCGACTTCGAGGACGGCTACGGGACCCCCGGGGACGAGGCCGAGGACGCCCACGCCCGCGCCGTCGCCGGGGCGTTCGCCGCCGACCTGGCCGCGGGGACGGCCACCCCGTACTTCGGCATCCGGATGAAGGGGATGGAGGCCGCCGGGCGCCACCGCGGCGTGCGCACCCTCGACCTCTTCCTGCGCACCCTCCTGGAGGCCCACGGGTCCCTGCCCGCAGGGCTCGTGCTCACCCTGCCCAAGATCACCTCCGTGGAGCAGGTGGAGGCGATGGCCTGGCTGGCCGGGAGGCTGGAGGGGCGGTACGGCCTGGAGGAGGGGCGGCTGCGCTTCGAGCTCCAGATCGAGACGCCGCAGTCGGTCGTGCTCGCAGACGGCACCGTCGCGATCCCCCGGATGATCGCCGCGGGGCAGGGGCGGGTCACCGCCCTGCACTACGGCACCTACGACTACAGCGCCGCCTGCGGGATCACCGCCGCCCACCAGACCCTGGCCCACCCTGCGGCCGACCACGCCAAGTCCGTCATGCAGGTGGCCGCGGCCGGGACCGGGGTGTGGCTCTCCGACGGCGGCAGCAACATCCTGCCGGTGGGCTCCGCCGACGAGGTCCGCGCCGCCTGGCGGCTGCACGCCGGGCTGGTCCGGCGCTCGCTGGAGCGCGGCTTCTACCAGGGCTGGGACCTGCACCCCCTCCAGCTGCCGATGCGCCACCTGGCCGGATTCGTGTTCTACCGTGAGGCGTTCGCGCCGGCCGCGGCGCGGCTGCGCGCCTACCTGGGGTCGGTGGAGGGCGGCGGTGTCGCGGACGAGCCGGCCACCGCCCAGGCGCTCGCCGCGGTCCTGGCCCAGGGGCTGCGCTGCGGCGCCCTGGACGAGGAGGAGGTCGCCGGTGCGGCCGGCACCGGGGCCGACGCCCTCCTGGCCCTGGCCGCACGTCGGGTGGGGTGACCGGTGCGGACCGCGGGCGCCCGCCCGCGGTCGACGGTGCGGCGCCCGGTCCCCGTCCGGGGTCCGGGCGCCGCCGTGGAGGGGGGTGCCCCCGTGAGAGGAAGGCAGGAGATGGACCGTCTCGACCTGGTCGTGCGCGCCGAGCGCGCGCTCACCCCCGAGGGGGAGCGGCCGGTGACCGTCGGCGTGCGCGAGGGCGCGGTGGTCGAGGTCCTGGACGGCGCGGACGCGCCCCTGGCGGGGGAGCGCGAGCTGCGCGCCGCCGCCGACGAGGTGCTGCTGCCCGGACTGGTGGACAGCCACGTGCACGTCAACGAGCCCGGCCGCACCGAGTGGGAGGGCTTCGCCTCCGCCACCCGGGCCGCGGCCCTGGGCGGGGTGACCACGCTGGTCGACATGCCCCTCAACAGCGTGCCGCCCACGACCACCGTCGCCGGGCTCGACGCCAAGCGGGCGGCGGCCGAGGGGGTGCTCGCCGTCGACGTGGGCTTCTGGGGCGGCGCGGTACCCGAGAACAGCGGCCCCGGCGCCACCGGCGCGCTGGCGCGGCTGTGGGAGCGCGGGGTGTTCGGGTTCAAGGCGTTCCTGTCGCCCTCGGGGGTCGAGGAGTTCGGGCACCTGTCCGCCGCGGAGCTGGAGACCGCGGCCGAGGCGATCGCCGCGTTCGACGGGCTGCTCATCGTGCACGCCGAGGACCCCGACGTGCTGGCGGCGGCACCGGCCGCCGCCGGGCGCGACTACGCGTCGTTCCTGGCCTCGCGGCCCGACGACGCCGAGACCCGGGCGATCGCCCGGGTGATCGCGGCCGCGCGGCGCACCGGGGTGCGGGCGCACGTCCTGCACCTGTCCAGCGCCGCCGCGCTGCCGCTCATCGCGCGGGCGCGGGAGGAGGGGGTGCGCCTGACGGTGGAGACCTGTCCGCACTACCTCACCCTGGCCGCCGAGGCCGTCCCGGCCGGTGCCACCGGCTACAAGTGCTGCCCGCCGATCCGCGGGGAGGGCAACCGCGACCTGCTGTGGCGGGCGCTGCGCGAGGGCCTGGTCGACTGCGTCGTCAGCGACCACTCGCCGAGCACCCCCGACCTCAAGGACCTGGACACCGGCGACTTCGGCACCGCGTGGGGCGGGATCTCCGGGCTCCAGGTGGGGCTGGCTGCGGTGTGGACCGAGGCGCGGCGGCGCGGGGTCCCGCTGGCCGAGGTCGTGGAGTGGATGTCGGCCGCCCCCGCCCGGGTGGCCGGGGTGTCGGGCAAGGGCGCCGTCGCGGTCGGGGCCGACGCCGACCTGGTGCTGTTCGCCCCGGACGAGGAGGTGCGCGTGGACGCGCGGGAGCTGGCCCACCGCAACCCGGTCAGCGCCTACGACGGGGCGGTGCTCACCGGGAGGGTCCGGCGCACCCTGCTGCGCGGGGCTGAGGTCGTGGAGGGCTCCGCGGCGGGCCGGATGGTCGAGCGCCGCTGAGGCGCCGGCGGGGGGCGGGGCGCCCGTGCCCCGCCCCCCGTCCCCGGTGGGGGCCGCCCCCGCCCGCCGCTCCGCGGCGCCGGGCGGGAGCCCCCGGCCCCGGGTCAGCCGCGGGCCCGCGACCACCGCTGCTCCAGCGTGGCGGTCCCGGCCGCGGTCAGCGACCCGTACACGTGCAGGCGGGCGAGGCCGCCGTCGGGGTAGACGTCGGTGCGCACGTGCGTGGCGGTGACCGGTGCCGGGAGCACGAACCGGTGGATGCCGTCCGGCTCCAGCCGGGTGCGGCCCAGGATCTCCGACCACGCCTCGGGGTCGGGCCCCTGCGCGTCGCGGACCAGCACCCTCACCCAGCCGGCGGAGTTGCCCTTGAGGTAGGAGGTGTCCAGCACCAGGGCGCGCACCTCGCCCTGGGCGGCCAGCCGGAAGCGCACCCAGTCGTGCCCGGTGTCGCGGCGGCGCCGGTTCTCCCAGCCGTCGTCCATCTTCTGGGAGCGGCCCGGGGCGATGATGTTGCCGGGCGGGGAGTAGAAGCGGTCCGAGGCGTCCTCGACCGCGCCGCCGTTGAGCAGCGCGGCCAGGTCGAAGGAGCCCAGGGCGGCCAGCCACGCCGGGTCGGCGACGGGCTCGCCGTACACGCGCAGGCGGGCGATGCCGCCGTCGGGGAACTGCCGCACGCGCAGGTGGGTCCAGCGGCGGCCGTCGGCGACCTCGAACCCGTTGGCGGCGTGCCCGTACACGGGGGTGCGCGCCACGAGCGGGGTCCACTCGGCGGCGAGCAGCTCCCCGGTGGCGGGGGAGCCCTCCAGGTGGGTGCCCTCCACGGCCACCTCGGTGGGGTGGTTGCCGCGGAAGTGCGCGGTGTCCACGACCAGGGCGCGGACCGTGCCGGGCAGGGCGAGCCGGACCAGGGCCCAGTCGTGGTCGTCGGCCGCCGGGTGGGGGTCCAGGGCGGACGGGCCGCGCCGGCGCCGGGTCTCCCAGCCGTCCATGACCTTGCCCTTGTGCCCGAAGGCGTGCGGGTCGAACACGGCCGGGCCGGGCAGCAGCATGTTCTCGCGGTGGGCGAAGAACTCGTCGTTGGCGGCGACCACGGCGCCCCCGAGCCTGCGGTCCGCGAGGTCCACCAGGCCGTCGAGGTCGAGGTCGGCGGGCCGGTAGTCGGCGTAGGGGTCGCCGCCGGAGTAGGGGCGGGCGTTGTAGGCGCGCGGATCGAAGCCGGGGGTGGTGCTCATGGTCCTCCTGCCGTGCGGGGGTGATGCGGACACCTTCAGACTGGCAGCAGGAAACGGTCATATCCAGCGAAACTTTTAGATCATCATGTTCAGTCGAACTGAACGTTCGCGGTGGCCAGGGCGGCAGCCCGGTCCACCAGGGCGCGCAGCGCCACCGCGATCTGCGGCCGCTCCCGCGACCCGGCGCGCACCGCCCACACCACGTGGCGGCGGGGACGGTCCTCGTGCAGCACCCGCAGCGCCACCCCGGGCGCGTCGCCGGCGGCCGCCAGCCGGGGCACCAGCGCCACCCCCAGGCCGGCGGCGACCATGTCGAGGATGGCCCGCCAGTCCGAGGCCACGTGCGCCTGCTCGGGCGCGAATCCCGCCTGGGCGCAGGCCGCCACGGTGATGTCCCGCCAGGGGCCGTCCGCGCCGTAGATCCACGGCTCCCCGGCCAGGTCGCGCAGGCGCAGCGCCGGCGCCCCGGCCAGCCGGTGGCGGGCGGGCAGGGCCGCGTCCATGGGGTCGGTGAGGAGCCCGGCGCGCTCGAAGCGGTCGTCCCGGCCGGTGGGGGCCTGGGCGGCCAGGGACAGGCCGACGTCGATCTCCCCGGCGGCCAGCAGCTCGTACACCTCCGCCGCCTCGGCCTGGTGCACCCGCACGTTCAGCCCCGGATGGGCCTCGCGCACCGCGCTCAGCGCGGGCACCACCAGGCCCGGGACGGCCGTGGCGAAGGCGCCCACCCGCACCGTCCCGGCGCCGCCCCGGGCGAACCCGTCCAGCTCCGCCTCGGCCCTCTCCAGCTGGGCCAGCACGATGTCGGTGTGGCGCAGCAGCACCCGGGCGGCGTCGGTCAGCCGCACCCGGCGCCCGTGCGGCTCCAGCAGCTCCACCCCCACCTGGCGGGACAGGGCGGACAGCTGCTGGGAGACGGCGGAGGGGGTCGTGCACAGGGCCTCGGCGGTGGCGCGCACCGTCCCGACCCGGTCGAGGGTGCGCAGAACGCGCAGTTTGCGCAGGTCCCAGTCGGTCATGGTCCCAGACATACCATTCGGATCCGGTGAACAGAAGTGAGGGACGGGTGCGCCCGAGACGGCGCACCCGCCCCTGCGGGCGAGCGGGTCAGGGCCGGCCGGGGTCCCCCTCGCGGTGGGCGGCCCCCTCCGGGTCGGCGGGCCCGGTCGGACCGGGCTCCCGGGCGCTGCTCTCCGCCGGGGCGCGGCGGCCCCCGCCGCCCACGACGTTGAAGCAGATGTTCAGCAGGATCGCCGTCACCGCGGCGCCGATGATGCCGGAGTGGGCGATCATCTCCACGGACTCGGGCAGGAACGAGTAGAACGTCGGGTAGGCCAGCGGGATGACCGCCACCCCGAAGGCGGCGGCCACCAGCACCAGGTCGAGGTTGCGGGTGAAGTCCACCTTGGCCAGCGTCTTGACGCCGCTGGCGGCCACGCTGCCGAACAGCACCAGCCCGGCCCCGCCCAGCACCGGCGTGGGCAGGGCGGCCATCACCCCGCCCAGGACCGGGAACAGGCCCAGCAGGATGAGGATGCCCGCGCCCACCGCCACCACGTAGCGGCTGCGGATGCCGGTCAGCGCCAGCAGGCCGATGTTCTGGGCGAAGGAGCTGGTGGGGGTGGAGTTGAGGATCGGGCCGATGATCGACCCGCTGACGTCGGCCCGCAGGCCCGCCGAGATGCGCCGGGCGTCCACCTTCGACCCGGTGATCTCACCGACGGCGATGATGTGCGAGGCGCCCTCGGTGAGCACCACCAGCATGATCACGCACATGGTGATGATCGCCGCGGGCTCGAAGCGCGGGGGCCCGAAGTAGAACAGCGAGGTCGGGTCGAACACGATGTCGACCTCGCCGATCCGGCTGAAGTCGGCCATGCCCAGCGGCAGCGCCACCAGGGTGCCCACCACCATCCCGAGCAGGATGGACAGCCGGCCCCAGATGCCGGGCAGCACCCGGGACCCCAGGAGGATGACGGCGAGCGTGACCCCCGCCAGGGCCAGGTTGGCCACGGGGGCGGCGGGGACGGCGGTGCCGTCCACGCCGGTGTGGACGGCACCGTCCATGATCCACCGGGCGGCCACCGGCATGAGGCTGATCCCGATGACGGTGATGATCGTGCCGGTGACGATCGGCGGGAAGAAGCGGATGAGCTGTCCGAAGAACGGGGTCAGGCACAGGGCGAACACCCCGGCCGCCAGGGAGGCGCCGAAGGCCACGGGCAGGTTCTCGCCGTTCTGGCCCGCGGCCAGGGCGGTCACGGCGCTGACGGGGACGAAGGAGGCGGCGACCACGATCGGCATCTGGGCGCCGATCCTGCGGTGGCCGACGGTCTGCAGGAGGGTGGCGATCCCCGCCACCAGCAGCGCGCCGCTGACGAGTATCCCCATGGAGGCGGGGTCGTTCGCGAGTCCGGCGGCGGCGCCGATGACGAGGGCCGGCGCGACCGCGCCGGCGTACATCGTGAGGATGTGCTGCATGCCGTAGACGAGGAGCAGCCGCAGCGGCAGCCTCTCGTCCTCGGGACGGGGGCGGGGGGCGGCGTTCGTTGTGGCCGAGTCCTTCGCGGACGGACTGTTCGACATGGCCAGTTTCCAGCCTTCGTTCAGGTGACCACACGGGGGGTGGTCGGTCTCCCGGGCGCGTGCGCCCGGCGGATCGCGCCGTCCGCGGCCCGTTCGCGGGCACGGCGGAGGCGGGCGGCCCGCGTCGCGGCGGGCAGGCGAGGGGACACCTCGGACCGGGGGAGGGGGCCGGGGCCCGGCCGCACGTCGGGCCCCGGGGTCGGGGAGGAGGGCCTCAGAGGAAGGCGGGGACGGACTTCCACGCGTCGCCCGGCTCGGGGGCGTCGTCGCGTTCGACGACCGCCTCGATCCTGCCGTAGGGGCGGTCGGCGGCGAAGAACACCTCGTTGGGGTTGTCCAGCCCGAAGGGCGACAGGTCCACGAGGAAGTGGTGCTTGTTGGGCATCGAGAAGCGGATCTCGGCGACCTCGGGGTGCGCCTCCAGGACGGCGGTGCCCATCTGGAAGAGGGTCTGCTGGAGGGCGAGGCTGTGCGTGTTCGCGAAGGCCTCCAGGCACAGCGCGCGGATGGACGCGTAGGCCTTGTCGAAGTCGTGGGAGGTGCCGGCGTAGCGCCAGCGCGCGGTGACGTCGGTGGCCAGGATGCGGTCCGTGGTCTCCTGGAGCGTGGTGTAGCGGGTCTTGGGGTACCCGTGGAACTCCGAGCCGGTGGACTTCAGGACGGTCAGGCCGGTGAAGCCGGACACGACCCACTCGCGCCCGCCCTCCTTGGTGACGACGGTGGTGCGGGTCTCGGCGCCGCTGCGCACGAAGGAGTGGTCGTGGGGGCCCTCGGAGGTGGCGATGCGGTCCCAGGAGTACTCCTCGATCTCCTGGCGGGCACCGCTCACGTAGTCGTGCTCGTCCACGAAGTGGCGGGCCAGGCGCAGCGCGAAGTCCTCGACGGCGCCGACGCCGCCCCACTCGCGGGCCTTGGCGTAGACCGTGTTCTTCTGGGTGTCGGTCGGCAGGCAGGTGCCGTTGTCGCCGACGGTGTGGACCTCTTCCAGGTCGCCGCGCAGCTGGGAGGTGACGTTGACGTCCTTGATGCGGTGGACGTCGGTCCGGCGGTCGATGTGGACGAGGCGGACCTCCGCCTTGCCGTACTGGTTGTCTCCGAGTCTGATGCCCATCAGGGTGAACTCCATCCGTGTGGATAAGTCTTCGTCGCGTGTGAACGCCGTGCGTACGAGGGAGGACCGCTGTGGTCATGCGGAAGGACCTATCACGCACCCTGAATCCGAGATCCTGCGTGGTGCCGTCTCCTGGGGCATGTCCTTTCTGTTGCGCTCCGGTACCGGTCGCCGGGGGCGTGCCCGGCGAGCCCGGCTAGGAGCCCCGGTAGGTCGAGTAGGCGAACGGGCTGAGCAGGAGCGGCACGTGGTAGTGCGCGTCCTCCTCGGCGAGGTCGAACACGATGGACACCTCGGGGTAGAAGCCCCGCTGGCCGGTGGAACCGAAGTAGGAGGCGGTGTCGAAGGTGATCCGGTGGTGTCCGGCGGCGAGCCGCTCGGGCCCCAGGTCGCCGATCCGGCCGTCGCCGTCGGTCGTGCCCTCGGCCACGGTCCGCCAGGCGGTGCGGCCGGCGTCCGCCGCGGCCTCCAGCCGGACGGGCACCCCGGCGGCGGGGCGGCCGAGCGCGGCGTCCAGGACGTGCGTGGTGACGTGGCTCATGCGGTGGCCTCCAGGAGTTTGACCAGGCGCAGGGCGGCGATCCCGCGCAGTTCCCGGCCGACGGCGGCCAGTTCGGCGCCGCGGTCGTTGGCGAGCCGTCCGACGAGGTCGGCCAGCAGGTCGGCGGGGCCGCGGCCGCTGGCGCAGACCAGGTAGATCTGGCCGAACCGCTCCTCGTACTCCCGCTGGGCGTACCGGAAGATCCGCTGGACGCGGACCGCGGCGTCGTCGGTCCCGGAGGCGAAGGCGGACTGCTCGCCGCGCGACCAGGCCGCCTCGGTGTCGGCCCCCGCCGCCTTCTCCCCGATGCGCGGGTGCCGGGCCAGCGCGGAGGCGGTCTCGTCGGCGGTGATGAGGCGGGCGTGGGCGTCGGCCGTGTCCAGGAGCGCGGAGCGGTCGGCGTAGGGGGCGGCGGCCGCGACGGCCCGCACCCAGCGTTCGATGTCCAGGCACTGCGCCAGCTCGGTGCGCAGTTCTTCCTCCGACAGGGCGTTGAGCCGTTCCAGGCCCTGGTCGGGCCGGGTGTCCGGCTCCGCCGAGGTGCTCTCGGGCATGGGGTCTCCCGTGACCCGGCCGGGGCCGGGCTTTCGTAGTGCAGACATGCGATTCCGTATTACGGATTGGACGGACTCTAGTTGATCCCGGTGTGACCTTGTCAACACTCGCGCGGACCTTTCGGTGGAAAACGTGCCTCTCTCTCACGTACCCACGGAAAACCCCGGGCGTGCCGTGAAGTGCGGGACCCGGGTGGCCGCCGGGGCGGACGGGGTCGCGCCGCCGCGGCGCGGGGCCGCGGTATCGGGGCGTGCGGAAAAGGGGGTGTTGACAACCCGGGCGGCCGGGCTCACACTCGGATCATTCCTCAAAGTGAAAAGCTAATTCCGCATAGCGGAAATCAAGCCGGAGGCAGTGCATGAGCCACACCCTCGGGTACACGGTGAACTGCTCCATGCTCTTCACCGAGCTGCCCCTCACCGAGCGGCCCCGGGCCGCCCGCGACGCCGGGTTCGACGCCGTCGAGTTCTGGTGGCCGTTCGAGGGCGCCACCCCGCCCCCCGCGCAGGTCGACGCCTTCGTCGACGCCGTCGCCGCCGCGGGCGTACGCCTGACCGGCCTCAACTTCTTCGCCGGTGCGCTGCCCGGGCCCGACCGGGGCGTGCTGTCCCAGCCCGCCCGGGCCGCCGAGTTCCGCGCCAACCTCGACGTCGTCACCGCGATCGCCGAGCGCACCGGCACCACCGGGTTCAACGCCCTCTACGGCCTGCGCCAGGCCGGGACGGACCCCGCCGAGCAGGACCGTGTGGCCCTGGAGAACACCGTCGCCGCCGCGGCGGCGGTCGCCCGGGTCGGCGGCACCGTCCTCGTCGAGCCGATCAGCGGCGCCGCGGACTACCCGCTCAAGACCGCCCGCCAGGGACTCGACTTCGTGGCGCGGGCCCGGGAGGCGGGCGCGGCCAACGTCGCCCTGCTCGCCGACCTGTACCACCTGGCCGTCAACGGCGACGACGTCGCCGCCGTCGTCCGCGACCACGCCGCGGAGTTCGGCCACGTCCAGATCGCCGACGCCCCCGGCCGCGGCGAGCCGGGCACCGGGGAACTCCCCCTCGACGACCTCCTCACCGCCGCGCAGAAGGGCGGATACCAGGGGCTGGTGGGCCTGGAGTACAAGCCCACCGTCCCCACCGCGCAGAGCTTCGGCCGCCTGCGCTGAACCCCCGGCCACAGCCACGAACAGGAAGGGGCACCCCGTGTCCATCCGCAAGGTCGCCTTCATCGGACTCGGCATCATGGGCCTGCCCATGGCCGTCAACCTCGTCCGCGCCGGGTACACCGTCACCGGCCACAACCTGACCCCCGACCGCGTCGACGCCCTCGTCTCCGAGGGCGGGCTGCGCGGCGGCGGGGTCGCCGGGGCGGTCGCCGACGCCGACGCCGTCATCACGATGGTCCCCGACTCCCCGGACGTCGAGGCGCTCCTGCTCGGCGGGGACGGCGTGTTCGAGCACGCCAAGCCCGGGACCCTCGTCATCGACATGAGCACCATCCGCCCCGACACCTCCCGCGCCGTGGCCGCCGCCGGGGCCGAGCGCGGCTTCCGGGTCCTGGACGCGCCGGTCAGCGGCGGCGAGGCCGGGGCCGTCGAGGCGAAGCTGTCCATCATGGTCGGCGGCGCCCGCGAGGACTTCGACGCGGCCCGCCCGCTCTTCGACGTCCTGGGCACCACCCCGGTCCTGGTCGGCCCCAGCGGAGCCGGGCAGACCGTCAAGGCCGCCAACCAGCTCATCGTGGCCGGCAACATCCAGCTCCTGGCCGAGGCCCTGGTCTTCCTGGAGGCCCACGGCGTGGACACCGAGGCCGGGCTGGAGGTCCTGGGCGGCGGGCTCGCCGGCAGCACCGTGCTCCAGCGCAAGGGCCGCGCCATGCGCGAGCGCGACTTCACCCCCGGCTTCCGGATCGCCCTGCACGACAAGGACATGCGCATCGTCACCGACTCCGCGCACGCCGCCGGGGTCGCCATCCCGCTGGGCGCCCAGGTCGCCCAGTACGTCGCCGCCCTCAAGCGGCAGGGCCACGACGGGCTCGACCACTCCGCCCTGCTCAAGATCGTCGAGCAGCTCTCCGGCCGGTAGCCGGTCCCCGACATCCGGGTCGCCCCGGTGTCCGCGCGTGTGGCCGCACCGCGTGACCCGCCGGGGACGGCCCCCGGTACCCACCCCTAGCACTGAAGGAACAGCCATGGCACAGATGCCCGTGATGAACGCGGTCGTCGAGGTCTTGAAGGACGAGGGCGTCGACACCGCCTTCGGCTGCCCCGGCGCCGCCATCCTGCCCCTCTACAAGGCGCTGGAGGACGTCGGCGGGATCGAGCACCTCGTCGTCCGCCACGAGGAGGGCGCCACCCACATGGCCGACGGCTGGTCGCGCACCACCGGCCGGGTCGGCGTCGCGATCGGCACCTCCGGCCCCGCCGGGACCAACATGATCACCGGCCTGTACACCGCGATCGCCGACTCCATCCCCATCGTCTGCATCACCGGCCAGCAGCGCACCGACCTGCTGGACAAGGAGGGCTTCCAGGCCGTCGACATCGTCGAGATCGCCAAGCCCGTCACCAAGTGGGCGGTGCAGGTCAAGGAGGCGGCGACCGCCCCGTGGATCTTCCGCGAGGCGTTCCGGATCGCCCGCGAGGGGCGGCCCGGTCCGGTCCTCATCGACATCCCCGTGGACATCGCCCAGCAGGTCATCGAGTACGACCCGGCCCTGGACGCCCCGCTCAAGGTGAACACCGTCGAGCCCCACATGCCCCGGGTCGAGCGGGCCCTGGACCTGCTGCTGGCCGCCGAGCGCCCCCTGCTGCTGGCCGGCGGCGGCGTCATCCTCGCCGAGGCCTCCGACGACCTGCGCGCACTCGCCGAGTACCTGCGCGTCCCGGTCCAGGTCACCCTCATGGGCAAGGGCTCCTTCGACGAGGACTCCCCGCTGTACGCGGGCATGACCGGCGTGCAGACCTCCCAGCGCTACGGCAACGCCTCGTTCCTGGAGTCCGACCTGGTCCTGGCGGTGGGCGCCCGCTTCGCCGACCGGCACACCGGCCGGATCGACGTCTACCGGGGCGAGCGCACGTTCATCCACGTCGACATCGAGGCCACCCAGATCGGCCGGGTCTTCGAGCCCGACCTGGGCGTGGTCTCCGACGCCCGCCTCTTCCTGCGCGAACTGCTGGCCGCGGCGAAGAGGCGCGGCGCCCGGGCCGCCGTCCAGGCCTGGGTGGACCGGGTCGGCGAGCTCAAGGCCACCCTGACCCGGCGCGAGGACTTCGACAGCGTCCCGGTCAAGGCGCCGCGCGTCTACAAGGAGATCAACGAGGTCTTCGACGAGGACACCTACTTCGTCACCGCCATCGGCCTCTACCAGATCTGGGGCGGCCAGCACCAGAAGGCGTACAAGCCGCGCCGCTACCAGATCTGCGGCCAGGCGGGCCCGCTGGGCTGGGAGATCCCCGCGGCCATCGGCGTCAAGAAGGCGCTGAAGGCGACCGAGCCGGACGCCGAGGTCGTCGGGATCGTCGGCGACTACGGGTTCCAGTACATGGTCGAGGAGCTGGCCGTCGCCGCCCAGTACAACGTCCCGTACGTGATCATCATGCTCAACAACGAGTACCTGGGCCTGATCCGCCAGGCGTCCATCCCCTTCGACATGAACTACCAGGTGGACATCCACTACGACGAGTACGGCACGGACAACGTCAAGATCATGGAGGCGTACGGCTGCTCGGGCCGCCGGGTCCTGGAGCCGGGCGAGGTCCGCGACGCCCTGGAGTGGGCCCGCAAGGAGGCCAGGTCGACCTCCCGGCCGGTGCTCGTGGAGATCATGATCGAGCGCGAGGCCAACACCCCGCACGGCCCGGCGATCGACGCGGTCAAGGAGTTCGAGCCGGTCCCCGGCGCCTGACCCGGCCCGCCCGCGCGGCGGCGGCCCCTTCCCCCGGCCACGGGGGAGGGGCCGCCGCGTCCCCGGCGCCCGGCCGCCCGGCCCCGGGCCGGGTGCCCCGGAGCCGTGCGCCCGGGCGCACGCGTCTCCGAGAGCACCGGAAGCAGAATGCTATACTTGTATAGCAACCAGGGAGGTGGCGCATGCTGGCACTCAGGCTTCCGGCGGAGATCGAGGAAAGACTCGAAGCGCTGGCCAAGGAGACCGGTCGGTCCAAGAGCTTCTACGCCCGCGAGGCGATCGTCGCTCATCTGGACGAACTCGAAGAGGTCTACCTGGCGGAGCGCCGTCTGGAAGACCTCCGGGCGGGCCGCAGCGGCTCCGTTCCCCTCTCGGAAGTGATGGCGGAGCATGACCTGGAGGGTTGAACTCCACGATGACGCTCAACGCGAGCTGCGCAAACTCGATCCCCAGGCTGTACGGCGCATCCTTCGGTTCCTCGGTGAGCGGATCGAGGGGTCCTCGGACCCGCGCGAACTCGGTGAGGCGCTGAAGGGCAACCGACTCGGCGACCTGTGGCGCTACCGCGTAGGGGATTACCGCATCATCGCCGATGTCCGGGACGACGTGGTCGTCGTTCTGGTGCTGCACGTGAAGCACCGGCGTGAGGTCTACCGGGGCTGAGGCCCCGGGGCCGTGCGCCCGGGCGCACGCGCACGCGGACGGGCCCGCGGGGCCGTCCGCGCACAGGCGCCGACGACCCCGGGCGATCACGGGAAAACCCGGACACGGGCGGTGGCCGGGGACTAGAGTGGGAACACGGTCGGGGGACCCCCGCGCCGCGGCCACCGCGTCCGCCGACCGGTCCGCAGGGCTCGGCCCCGTTCCCTCCGCACGCGCGGCACGGACCGTGCAACGACCGGTCCGCGGTGATCAGGTGGGGGAGGCCCTCGCGGTCCTCAGCCGCGGCTCACCCCGTCCGGCCAGATCACCTCGACCGGCAGCCCCTGCTGACGGGCGGTCTCCACGGCGTCCCCGGTCCCGCCGCGGCCGTCGGCCGGCTGGCCGTCCCAGACGGCGAAGAGCCGCTCCGCCCGGGAGAGGAGCGTCTGGTTCGCCTCCTCGTAGGCCTCCCGGCCCGCACGGCGGTGCGGCATGTAGCGGACCGAGGCCGCGCGGATGAGCAGGTCGTCGAAGGAGTCCCGCTCGTGCGGTTTGACCTTGTTCTCACGGTAGTCGGCCGACGGCAGGACGACCTCGACACGGCCGCCCGCCTCCAGGACGGCCGAGGCGAAGAGCTGGTCCGCGCCGCGTGCCAGGCACGAGATGCCCACCAGGTCGCCGTCCCGGTAGGGCGCGAGGGCTTCGGCGAGTGCGCCTCTGACGACCTGGGCGTTCTCTCCGGTCAGGTTCGAATGTCCGGTGATACCTATCCGTGTCACAGCATCCCTTTCATGTACGGGGGAGTGGAAGAAGGGTAAGGGAGAGCTCTTCGCGCAACTCCGCCACGTCCGGGTGTCTGTGCGCGCTTGCGGCCTCGGTGTGCCAGTCCTCCAACCGTCTGCGCACCCGGCCCGAGCCCAGGGCGGAGCGGGAGGCCGACACGCCGCGCACGGAGGCCGCGGAGGCGCCGGGCTCGCCCAGGACCAGGTAGGTCCGGCCCAGCCCGATCCGGTCGAACGCGCGCCCCTTCTCCTGGTGGTCGCCCCGCGACTCCAGCGCCCGCAGGATGTACTCCGCCGACCGCTCCGCGTACCGCCGCCTCTCCCCGGGCTCGCTCTGGCTGCGCCCCAGGTCCCGGTAGCGGGCGCCGATCACCCCCGACAGCTCCGCGCGGTCGAAGCTCCTCGCCCACAGGGGCGGCTGCTCCCCTCCCCGGTCGAACAGGTCCTCGGCCTGGCGGACGGAGCGGCGGAAGGCCTCGGCCCGGCCCATGTGCGCGTACGACCACGCCTCCCGTGTGCGCAGCAGGGACCGGGCGACCGGCGGCAGGCCCAGGGAGTCGGCCTTGTCCAGGGCCAGCCGGGTGATGTCGAGGGCGTCCTCGGGGTGGTGCAGGTCGAGCATCTGGCGCGCCATGTCGGCCAGGACGCCGACGCCGTAGGCACGGTGCTCGGGCCCGGCCTGCTGCAGAGCCCTGAGGGAGATCCCGTAGTAGCGCTGCGCGGTGGCGTGGTCCCCGGAGTCGAAGGACATCGACGCCACGATCTTGGCGAGCTCCGCCATCACGGCGAAGAGCCGCGACTGGACCTGCGCCCCCTGCGGGTACTCCACGAGTTCGGAGACCTCGGAGAGCTGGCCGATCACCGCCTTCCTCCGCGTCCCCATTCGCCACCGCTCGCTCCAGTGGCGCAGGCAGACCGTGGCGGCCTCAATTCTCTCGAGTTCCAGTTCCCCGATCGAATTCCTGCCGTTGACCGGTCTTGTGGGCCTCGGTGCCAACCAGTGTTCGACCAGCTCCGTCAGGGCGGCACCGGCGATCAAACCGCCGCCGACCGCGAAAGCGTCTCTGCGTTTCATCAGGTCCCTCAACGTGATCTCGGCGATCTCACCCGCCGTTGTGGTGGAGGGAGACAATTCGCCGTGCTGTAGAGACGGTTCTGTCCAAAAATCCACAGGATCATGCTTTTCCGGACCATCGGCGAGGCCGAGGGCGCGCCGGGCCTGGGTGGGCATCTCCAGGCCGTCCGCGACACGCATCCATGTGTCGAGCGCGGTCACGGACCTGCGCCCGGACATGATCGCGCTCACGTGGGGCTGGGCCATGTCCACCGCGGATCCGATGACCTGCTGACTCGCACCGGTGTGCTGCCGGAGAAGGCCGAAGAGGGTCCCCGCGTCCCGCTCGGTGAGGGACCGGCGGACGTCCCGGCGGTTCCAGAAAGGCAGCGGTGGTCTCAGCGACGCGTGGGCCAGGTGTTTTGGCATTCATACCACCGTTGTATATCCGTGCGGGATTCCTAGAGGAAGGGTGAGCGGGTTCCCATGTCCCTGTTCATCCTTACCCAGAACGAACGGCCGTGTAATGGACTCAAGACCCTGATCGGGTCCGGACCGCGGCGGACGGAGTCCGTGCACCTTGAAATTCCCGACACGGTGCGGAGCGCAGCGGCGGAACGGCCCCGCACGAGGAACAGAACTCCACCCGGCGGACCGGTGGTCCCGGTGACCTCCCTCAGCGACGACCTCGTCGGGGGGCTCCTGGCCCGGGGCCTGCTGCCGGCGCAGTGGCGGCCCGCCTTCGAGTCCGTGCCGCGCCACCTCTTCGTCCCCGACCGGTTCGAGGGGGGCGGGGGAGCGCTCCAGGACAGGGACGGGGACGAGGACGGGTGGCTCCGCGCGGCCTACGCCGACTCCCCGGTCCTCGAACCGCCGGGGCCGGGGGAGGAGGACGCCGGCGGGCCCCGCTCCTGGCTGTGCTCCCCGTCGCTGGCGGCCGAGCTCCTGACCGCCGCCCGTGCCACACAGGGCATGCAGGTCCTGGAGGTCGGCTCCGGAAGCGGCTACTGCGCGGGACTGCTCGCGAGGAGGCTCGGCGAGGACGCCGTCACGGTCGTGGAACGCGGCGCCGCACAGTCCGAGCGCGTACGGGTGCGCCTGGCCTCCACCGGGCTGGAGCCGCGGGTGGTCACGGGACCGGGGTGGTCGGAGCAGGCACCCCGCGACCGCGTGCTGAGCTTCGCCCCCGTCGACCGGATCCCCTGCGCCTGGATACGCCGGTGCCAGCCCGGCGGCCGGATCCTGGTGCCCTGGGGGGACGTCTCCGGCCAGTACGCCCTGGCCGACCTGGGCGTGGGCGCGGACGGTACGGCGCGGGGCCGGTTCTCGCGGCTGCGGGGGAACGGCGGCCGCCACGACGGGGCGGGGCACTGGCGCCGGCTCTCACGGAGCCTGCGCCCCGAGGCCGACCTGCCCGTCCGCGGATCGGAGCTGGGCCGCGCCGAGCTGCTCGACGCCTCCGCGGCGTTCGCCGCGGGGCTCCTCCTGCCCGGGGTGGGCCGAGCGGTGCGCCACGGGTCCGGCCCCGTCCTGTACCTGTGCCTCGTGGACGCGGACACGGGCTCCTGGGCGCTCGTGCGCGCGCCGGTCGAGCCCGGGGGCGAGGGGTCCGAGGTGCGCCAGAAGGGCCCCCGGTACCTGGCCGACGAACTCGAACGGGCCCACGGGCTCTGGCGGGAGGCCGGCCGCCCGGCCCCCGACCGGTTCGGCCTCACGGTGACGGCCGACCGGCAGACCGCCTGGCTCGACGACGAGTCGACGGTGCTTCACGTTTCCCCACCACCCCGAGGAGTAGAGCCATGAGCCGAACCCGCGTCCACCTGAACGGCGCCTGCACCGAGCGCCGCTGGAAGTCCCGCTGGTATCCGGGCGACCCCGGCCGCATCTCCGCCGCCCGCGGCGACCTGCGGCAGGACCTCTCCTTCCTCCCCGGCGTGGGCGAGGACATCGAGGACTCCCTCACCCTGTGCCTCAGCGAGATGTTCACCGGCGCCCTGGCCCGCGCCTCCTGGGCCGGCCGCGGGATCATCGTGTTCCGGAGCCTGTCCCTGCGCCGAAGAGGGCTGTCCCAGCGCGTCTTACGCCTGTCCGTGGGCGAGCGGGAGTCCGCGGAGGCGCTGCCGGTCCCGCCGGTCCGGGACGGCGTGGAGCAGACCGAGGGGGCGGGGCTGACCCTCATCTCGCACTTCGCCGACCGCTGGGGGAGCCGGCGGATCGGGGCCAGGGAGGAGGAGTGGACGTACCTCGTGTGGGCCGAGTTCGACCTCGACCCGCCCTCCCGGTGACGCCGTCGCCGCGGGGATGTCCGCCGGCGGTACCGGCCCGGCGGCGACAGGGCTCACCTGTCCCCCCGGGCCCCGGGTGTTGGCCGCACCCTGGGTCCCGCCGACGGAATCCGCATGACCCCCCTAGCACTGAAGGGTTCTCCCCCAGGGTAACCCGCGCGCGGCTGTATCTTGAAGTCGAGGTACCTGTTTTGAGCGATCATCCAAAGCCTGCGGGAACCGTACGAATCATCCCAGATCAGCGAGGGGTCGTCCCACCATGTGGACGACGGGTACCGGATTCCGTCGCCGGTCTGCTAGCGTGAAGATCGTTATGCTGCGCGAGCTCCTCCTTCTTAGTGGCCGCGGCGGGGATCGTTAAAAGGTCGACCCCCTCGCCGCGGGACTTCGGCTTGCCGTGTCGACCACGACATCACGCGCCACACTTTCCCGAGGAGTCACCGTCATGGTGCCGCAGCAGAAGACCAGTCCCATGCCGTTCCACCGTTACGAGCCCTTCGCTCCGGTGGACCTGCCGGACCGCACCTGGCCCGCGAAGACCATCACCGAGGCCCCCCGCTGGCTGTCCACCGACCTGCGCGACGGCAACCAGGCCCTGATCGAGCCCATGGACCCCGACCGCAAGCGCGAGATGTTCGACCTGCTGGTCAAGATGGGCTACAAGGAGATCGAGGTCGGCTTCCCCGCGGCGAGCCAGACCGACTTCGACTTCGTGCGCTCCCTGATCGAGGGCGACCGGATCCCCGACGACGTCCAGATCTCGGTCCTGACCCAGGCCCGCGAGGACCTGATCGAGCGCACGGTGCAGAGCCTGGTCGGCGCCCGGCGCGCCACCGTGCACCTGTACAACGCCACCGCGCCTACCTTCCGCCGCGTCGTCTTCAAGGTGGACCGCGAGGCCTGCAAGGCCATCGCCGTCGAGGGCACCCGGCACGTCATCCGCTTCGCGGAGCAGTACCTGGGCGAGACCGAGTACTTCGGCTACGAGTACTCGCCCGAGATCTTCATCGACACCGAGATCGACTTCGCCCTGGAGGTCTGCGAGGCCGTCATGGACGTCTGGCGCCCGGGCCCCGGCCGCGAGATCATCCTGAACCTGCCCGCCACCGTCGAGCGCTCCACCCCCAACGTCTACGCCGACCAGATCGAGTGGATGAGCCGCAACCTGTCGCGGCGCGAGCACGTGGTCGTGTCCGTGCACCCCCACAACGACCGCGGCACCGGGGTGGCCTCCGCCGAACTGGCCGTCATGGCCGGCGCCGACCGCGTCGAGGGCTGCCTGTTCGGCCACGGCGAGCGCACCGGCAACGTCTGCCTGGTCACCCTGGGCCTGAACCTGTTCAGCCAGGGCGTCGACCCGAAGATCGACTTCTCCGACATCGACGAGATCCGCCGCACCGTCGAGCACTGCACCCAGCTGCCCGTCGCCCCGCGCCACCCCTACGGCGGCGACCTGGTGTACACCGCCTTCTCCGGCTCCCACCAGGACGCCATCAAGAAGGGCTTCACCGCGCTGCGGGCCGACGCCGAGGCCGCCGGCGTCCCCGTGGAGGAGTACGGCTGGGACGTCCCCTACCTGCCCATCGACCCCAAGGACGTCGGCCGCAACTACGAGGCCGTCATCCGGGTCAACAGCCAGTCCGGCAAGGGCGGCGTCTCCTACATCATGCAGCGCGACCACTCGCTGGACCTGCCGCGCCGCCTGCAGATCGAGTTCTCCCAGGTCATCCAGAAGTTCACCGACACCGAGGGCGGCGAGTTCTCCGGCGGGCGCATCTGGGAGATCTTCTCCGACACCTACCTGCGCGAGGACGGCCCGGTCGCCGTCCTGGCGCACCGCTCCACCACCGACGCCGACGGCATCTACCGGATCGAGGCCGACGCCCGCGTCAGCGGCGAGATCCGCGAGCTGTCCGGCACCGGCAACGGCCCCATCTCCGCGTTCTGCGACGCCCTGACCGGCGTCGACGTCAAGGTGCGGGTCATGGACTACGTGGAGCACTCCATGGGCGGTGACGGCGACGCCCGCGCCGCCGCCTACGTCGAGGCCGAGATCGAGGGCCGCGTGGTGTGGGGCGTGGGCATCCACAGCAGCATCACCACCGCGTCGCTGCGCGCCCTGTGCAGCGCCATCGGCCGCGCCTGACCGCGAGCACGCGGGCGGGGGCCCGCGGTACCGCTCGGACCCGAGCGGTACCGCGGGCCCCTCGCCCGTTCCGGGGCCGGAGCGTCAGAGCGTGCCGAACGGCCCCGGGTCCGGGCCGCCCGCCAGTTCCGCGAACTCCCGGTTCATCCCCACCAGCTCGGCCACGGGCACCGGGGCCCGCCGCACCGCGGCCGGATCCCGCGCCGCCTCCCGCGTCCACAGGAACGGCGTCGCGGCCAGGCCCCGGTCCGGCGCCAGCCCGCCGACCTCCCCGCGCCACCCCGGCCAGCGCAGGTCGGCGTAGAAGTTCTCCAGGTTCTGCTCCTGGAGCATCCACAGCAGCCAGGAGGCGTAGGTGGCCTCCAGCGGCTCCCACCTCAGGGAGTCGGGGGCGAAGTAGACCATCTCGCCGGGGCGCCCCGGATACCGGTCGTCCTCGCAGGCCGGGCCGTTGAGCGCGAACACCCCGCCCAGCACGTCGTGCCCCACCACCAGCCGCACCGGGGGGCCGTGCACCACGGCGGCGCTGAGGTCGTTGACCTCGCCCAGCCCCGCCAGCCCGGCACCGCCGCCCCCGTGCACCCGCAGCCACCCGTCGTCCACGAGCAGGCCGCCGCTCTCCAGCGCCAGCGCGCCCAGGAACGACCGGGCGGTCACCTGGAGCCGGTGCAGGCAGGTGCGCCCCTGGGCCGGGTCCCCGGGCAGCGCCCGCACCGGGACCCGGGACCGCTCCAGGTGCCCCCGTACCTCCGGCCACCCGGGCCGGTCCACCTCGATCAGCTCACTGAGCTCGCGCACTCGTTCCCTCCCGCCCGCGGCGAACGCCTCTCACTCCGGTGCCGATCACCCTAGTACCGCCCCGTGACACCCCGCTCGGCAGGCCGAAAACCCCTGGCGGCGGGGGTTCGGGCGGTGGGAGCATTCCGGGCATGGTGCACAGCGAGATCATCCAGCGGACCCTGCGGGTCCCCCTGCCCGCGTCCGGGAGCGGCGACGGCGCCGCCGCGGTGCGGCGGCTCGACGCCGCGCTGCTGCCCCTCGGGTTCGCCCTCACCGGGGGCCTGCGGGCCCGCCTGGAGGCCCTGGCGCCCGACGCCGTGCTGCGCACCGCCCTGCCCCTGCTCGCCGCCGTCCGCGAGCTCGCCGGCGCCGGCGCCGAGCACAACGTGTACTTCGCGGACTTCCCCGAGAACGTCCCCGACACCGTGGATTTCTGGCTGGAGTGCCTGGTCGGCGCGCTCACCGACCCGGCGCACCGGGACCGGGTGGACCTGGGGCCCGGCGGGCTCGACCTGCTCTCCCTGCCCGCCTACGGCCGCCACCGGCACACCTACGCCGAACTGGCGGCCGTCCGCGACGCCTTCGTCGCCGGGAGCAAGGACCGCTGGACCCTGCTGCACCCCGGCGGAACCCCCGAGGAGGAGGCGCGCCTGCACTACACGGACCTGGCCGGGTCGACGGTGCCGCTCTCCGGAGCCGACCGCGACCTGCTGGGCCGCCTGGCCGCCGCCTGCCCCGACCACGAGCCGCCCGCCGTCCCGGTCCGGGAGAACCGGGCCGTGGTCAACGCCGCCCGCGTGCGCGCCGGGCACCCGCCCCTCCTCGACACCGTCACCGACGTGCTGCGCCTGGCCCAGGCACTGTCCGACGGCGACCCCACCCTGGTGCGGCCCGCGCGCCTGCGCTCCTTCACCCGCCGTGAGCGCCGCCTGCTGCTCACCGCCCTGGACGGGATCGTCGCCGCCGACCCGGGCCGGCTCGCCGACGTCGGCCGCCGCGTCCAGGGCTGGAAGCGGCTGGGGGAGGGACTGCACCCGCACGAGTACCCCGCGCTGGCCCACGCCCGCGACGTGTTCGCGGTGGCCCGGGGCGACAAGCGCGTGCGCACCCTGGCGGCCCGGGTGGAGACCGCGTTCCGGGCCGGGGACGTGCCCGCCGCCGTCGACCTGCTGTCCGCCGCGCCCGGGACCCTGGTGCGGTCCCTGGACCGGATCATGGTCGCGGGCGGCCCCGCCGCCACCGGCCTGCTGGTGGAGCGGCTGGAGGCGGTCGGCCACCGGGTGTCGGGCCGCGTGCTGGCCTCGGCCCGCGAGCAGCTCGCCAACCGGAGCCTGCCCGGTTCGGTGCGGCTGTTCGCCAACGAGAGCGCCCGGGGCTGGACGGCCCGGGACACCCGGACGCCGCTGCCCGAGGCCGGCACGGCCGCCGTGACGGCCGCGCTGGACGCCCTGATCGCCCGCCGGCTGCCCGGTTTCGACCTGCTGCTGGTCGACCCGGCCGTGCGCGACGTGGCCGTCCCGCGCTCGGGCCGCGGCACCTCCGGGGGCCTGGGCGTGCTGCCGCGCGGCAGCGTCACGGCGGTGGAGGGGGAGCGCCTGCGCTTCTTCGTGCACTGGGTCGAGGGCCAGGGCACCACCACCGACCTGGACCTGTCGGTGATGATGCTCGGCGAGGACTTCTCCCCCGTGGGGCAGGTCTCCTGGACCAACCTCAAGGCCGACGGGGTCGTGCACTCCGGAGACCTGGTGGAGGCCCCGGCTCCCGGCGGGGCCACCGAGATGATCGACATCGAACTGGGCGCCCTGGGGCCGCAGGTGCGGTACGTGGTGCCCCAGGTGCTGGTGTACAGCGGCGACCGGTTCACCTACCTGCCCGAGGCGTTCTTCGGCTACATGGCGCTGGACGCCGCGCAGCGGGGGATGCCGTTCGAGCCGCGCGCCGTCCGGGTCCGCTCCGACCTGGAGGGCGAGTC
This sequence comes from Nocardiopsis flavescens, assembly GCF_900141985.1. Classification (GTDB taxonomy): domain Bacteria; phylum Actinomycetota; class Actinomycetes; order Streptosporangiales; family Streptosporangiaceae; genus Nocardiopsis; species Nocardiopsis flavescens. The sequence continues at coordinate 335,517 of NZ_FQZK01000002.1, forward strand.
CCGGGTGCTGGTACCGCTGGCCTTCGCCAGGGGCGCGGACGGTACCTGGTCGGCACGCTGGCTGCACCTGTTCCTGGCGGCGGACGAACAGTTCAACCGGGTCGAGGACACCGGGGTCCCGGGCGCCCTGCTGGCCCGCGGGGTGCTGACGCGCCGGTACCTGACCGTCGGCGACCTCGTCGGCATGATGGTCGAACGCGGGACGCGGGTGCGCGAGGCGGGACCGCTCACGGAGGAGGAGGCCGAGGGGCTGGAGAGGGGGGAGCTGCGGGTCGGCCACCTGGGCACCGAACGCCCGGAGGGGCTGCCGGAGGGGGTGGAGTCGATCACCCTGCCGACGCTGGCCTCGCTGCTCCCCGACACCGGTCCCGAGCCGGGGCCGGTCGGCTGAGGGCCGCGGTGGAAACCCGGTGGCACGCGAACGCCCCGCCCGCTAACGTTGCGGGCGGGGCGGCACCGGACCGGCTTCCTTCTCCTCATTTCCTCTTTAGAAACGCAGCCGGACCACTCTCCGCCCCGTACTCCGGGCCCACGGGCCCGGCGGTGAGGCACCGGTCCCGCTTCCTTCTCGTTACCCCGCGAGGGGAACGCCCAGCAGGTCCTCCCACCTCACCGGCGCGGTGCCCGAGGCACCGGGAGAAGTCCGTCGCCGAAGGCGTCCTTTGAGGGTGGTGGAGGGCGACGGGCTTGTATGGGTCTGTCGCCGAAGGCGTCCTTTGAGGGTGGTGGAGGGCGACGGGCGGGCATCCGTCTCAACCCTCTCCGGAGGGCTCCACTGCTAATGGTCCAGCCCTCCCACCCTCCTCACCCGGCACCGCGTTCCAGGCTTCCCGGCACCGCGGTAGTGGTCTGTCGCCGAAGGCGTCCTTTGAGGGTGGTGGAGGGCGACGGGCGGGCTTCCTTCTCATTCTCGGACTCAGCAGCCGCACCCTCCGGGGCCCCTCACGGGGACGGGGCGGCCCGCGCGGATTCCCGCGCGGGCCGCCCCGTGGCTTCGCCGGCGCCTATTCCCAGCCGAACTTCTGCGTCCAGGCGTTGCCGGACTCGCCGACGCCGATCGCCTCCAGCCCGCAGTTCAGGATGTTCCTGCGGTGGCCGTCGCTGTTCATCCAGGCGTCCATCACCTGGGCCGCGCTGGTCTGCCCCTTGGCGACGTTCTCGGCGCCCCAGGCGTTGTACCCGTGGCGGCTGGCCCGCTCTCCGGGACCCTCGCCCTCGGGGTTCTCGTGGCTCATGTAGTCGCGCCGGTCCATATCCTCGCTGTGCTCCTGTGCCGCGGCGGTGAGCCGCGAGTCCACGCGGAGCGCGTCGCAGCCGGCGCCGGCGCGCTCGGCGTTGACCAGGCGCACGACCTCATCGGTGACGGCCGAGGAGGACCCCGTGCCGCCACCGCCACCACCGCCACCGCCGCCACCGCCGCCGTTGGAGCCGCCCGAGCCACCGCCACCGTTGGACCCGCCCGCGCCCTGGCCGCGGTCCCCGTCGTCGTCCTCGCTCTCGGAGTCCTCCGGAGAGGACGAGGCGGTGACGTCGGCGCTCTGCGGCTCGCTGTCGCCGGCCGGGGTGCGCTCCGACGCCGGCGCGTCCGGGGACACGAAGAAGTCCGGGTCCTCGGAGGCGTCCGGCACCTGCGGCGGCGCGGTGCTGACGGACGAGGCGGAGCCGTCGGGCAGCGCCGACCCGTCGGCCGTGGTCCGGAACGGGTTCAGTTCGTCACCGGCCCCCGTGACCAGCAGCGCTCCGGCCAGGGTCAGCCCCACGGGCACCGCCGCCAGGGCGACGAACAGGGGGACCGGTCTCCTGCGCTGGGAGCGCCGGGGGCTGGCCCGTCGTTTTCCTCGACGACCACGCGCCATGTTCGCTCTCCTCCGGTATGTGCGGGATTCAGGCGGTCCAGCTGCCTGAAGGGGGTTTTGTACCCTCGGGTGACTCTCTGTTCGCCCATGGCCACGTGCGTTCTGCGTGACCCGGTGTCAGACGTGCCGCGCCTGCGCGCGGCGGCGCCGGGGAGGCCGCGGGGGAAGGGCGGCGGGCCCGACGAGTGACATCTAGCGCGTGAGAGTAGACCAAATATCTTGAAAAGGGAATCCAAAACGTGATCAACCTGGTCAAGACGGTGTGCGTCCGGCATATGTGATCCATCCCGGCGCAAGGACGGTCACCGGTATCCGCGACAATGGGGGAGTGAGCCTCTACCGTGACGAGGGTGTCGTCCTGCGCAACCAGAAGCTGGGCGAGGCCGACCGCATCATCACCCTGCTGACCCGGCGCCACGGACTGGTCCGGGCGGTGGGCAAGGGGGTGCGGCGCACCCGGTCGCGGTTCGGCGCCCGGCTGGAGCCCTGCACCCACGTCGACCTCCAGCTGCACACCGGCAGGACCCTGGACGTCGTCACCCAGGCCGAGACGGTCCGCTCCTACGGCGAGGCGGTGGTCAACGACTACTCCCGCTACACCGCCGCCACGGCGATGCTGGAGACCGCGGAGAAGGTCGTCGCCGTCGAGAAGGACCCGGCCCTGCGCCAGTTCCTCCTGCTCCTCGGCGCGCTGCGCACCCTGGGAGAGGGCGTGCACGAGGCCCGGCTGGTCCTGGACGCCTACCTGCTGCGCTCCCTGGCCGTGGCCGGGTACGCCCCGGCCCTGTCCGAGTGCGCCCGCTGCGGCGACCGCGGGGAGCACCGCTCCTTCGCGATCCACGCGGGGGGCACGGTGTGCACGGTGTGCCGCCCGCACGGCAGCGTCCACCCCTCGCCCGACACCGTCCGCCTCATGTCCTCCCTGCTCGGGGGCGACTGGGCGGCGGCGGACGCCAGCGACCCCCGGCACCGCTCCGAGTGCAGCGGCCTGGTCGCGGCGTACCTACAGTGGCATCTGGAAAACGGAATCCGATCACTGCGCCATGTGGAGCGTTCTTGAGTCTGTTCAGCTTCGACACCGGTAACCGGCGGGAGTACACCGTGCCCGTCCCGCACGAGAGCGGGGCGCGCCCACCCGAGCTCCCCGCCGACCTGGTGCCCCGGCACGTCGCCGTGGTCATGGACGGCAACGGCCGCTGGGCCAAGCAGCGCGGCCTGCCGCGCACCGAGGGGCACAAGGCCGGTGAGTCGTCCCTCTTCGACGTCATCGAGGGCGCCCTGGAGCTGGGCGTGCCCAACCTCTCGGCGTACGCCTTCTCCACGGAGAACTGGAAGCGCTCCCCGGAGGAGGTCCGCTTCCTCATGGGCTTCAACCGCGACGTCATCCGCCGCCGCCGCGACGAGCTGCACGCCCGCGGGGTGCGCGTCACCTGGGCGGGCCGCTCCGGCATGCTCTGGAAGAGCGTCATCAAGGAGCTGCGCGACGCCGAGGAGATGACCCGCGACAACACCGCGCTCACCCTCCAGTTCTGCGTCAACTACGGCGGCCAGGCCGAGATCGTCGACGCCGTGCGCACCCTGGCCCGCAGGGCCGCGGCCGGGGAGATCTCCCCGGACAAGATCACCGAGGACACCCTCTCCCGGCACCTGTACTCGCCCGAGGTCCCCCCGGTCGACCTGTTCCTGCGCTCCTCGGGGGAGCAGCGGCTGTCCAACTTCCTCCTGTGGCAGTCCGCCTACGCCGAGTTCGTCTTCCTGGACACGCTCTGGCCCGACTTCGACCGCCGCGACCTGTGGCGGGCCTGCGAGATCTACGCCAGCCGTGACCGCCGCTACGGCGGAGCCGAGCCCAACCCGGTGGCCGGCGCCGCACAGAAGGAGGAGAAGTGACGGCCGACGACACACCGCTGCGCCCCGGCCTGTCCCTGGTCTCGATCGGGGACAGCTTCACCGAGGGCGTGGGCGACCCCTACCCGGACGGCTCGGGCTTTCGCGGCTGGGCCGACCGCACGGCCGAGCACCTCGCCGACCACCTGGGGGAGATCCGGTACGCCAACCTCGCCGTGCGCGGCAAGCTGATGCGCCAGATCGTCACCGACCAGCTGCCCCCGGTCCTGGAGATGGCCCCCGACCTGGTCACCCTCTGCGCGGGCGGCAACGACCTGCTGCGCCCGGCCGGAGACCCGGAGCGGATGGCCCGCGTCCTGGAGAACACGGTGTCCCGGCTGCGCGCCAACGGGTCCCGGGTCGTCCTGTTCACCGGCGTCAACATCGCCTCCGGGTACATGCGCGGCACCATCGGCCTGTTCGCCCGCTACTACATGAACGTCCGCGCCATCGCCGACCGCCACGACTGCCTGCTGGTCGACCAGTGGTCGATGCAGGTGCTGACCGACCCCCGCGCCTGGGACGCCGACCGGCTGCACATGTCCCCGGAGGGCCACCGCCGCCTCGCGCTGCGGGTGGCGGAGGTGCTGGGCGTCCCGGTCACCGGGCACTGGGACGAGCCCTGGCCCGAGGCGGGGCGGGTGGGCCGCGCCGAGGCGCTCCGGGAGGACCTCACCTGGGTCAGGGACTCCCTGGGCCCCTGGATCGGCCGCCGCCTGACCGGGCGCTCCTCCGGCGACACCGTGACCGCCAAGCGCCCGGAGCTGACGCGCCTCACCAAGGACCGCTGACCCCGCCCCGGGGCGCACCGCCGCGCTGCGCCCCGGGAGGCCCGGAACGGTGTGACGTCACGCTCAAAACCCGGGAATCCCAGAACCTACTGTCGCGTAACCATGGTGCGGAGCTGCATCATCGCTTACTATGAGCGGCTTTGGGACGAACGACCTCACCAGCAAGGACATCCTGTCCTACGTCGCCCTCGGTGACAGCTTCACCGAGGGCATGAGCGACCCCTACCCGGACAGCGACAGCGTGCCCAACGGCCGCTACCGCGGCTGGGCGGACCGGGTGGCCGAGCACCTCGCCGACGCCGTCGGCGAGGTCCGCTACGCCAACCTCGCGGTGCGCGGCAGGCTGATCCGCCAGATCGTCGACGAGCAGCTGCCCCGCGCGGTCGAACTCTCCCCCGACCTCATCACCCTCTGCGCCGGCGGCAACGACATCATCCGCCCCGGCGCGGACCCCGACGCCGTCGCGGCCGTGTTCGCCGAGGCCGTGGCCGAGCTGTCCCGCACCGGGGCGCGCATCGTGGTCTTCACCGGCTTCGACACCAACTGGCAGCCGGTCATGCGCCACATGCGCGGCAGGATCGCCACCTACAACATGCACCTGCGCGCCATCGCCGACCGCTACGGCTGCGACGTGGTGGACGTGTGGAGCATGCGGGCCCTCGACGACGCGCGGGCCTGGAACTGGGACCGCCTCCACCTGTCCCCGGAGGGCCACCGCCGCCTCGCACTGCGCGTGTGCGAGGTCCTGGGCGTCCCCGCCGACGGCGACTGGAACGAGCCGTGGCCGCCCGCCGAGCCCCGCGACTGGCGGGCCGCCCGCCAGGAGGACCTGCACTGGGCCCGCGAGTTCCTGGTGCCGTGGATCCACCGGCGGCTGACCGGGCGCTCCTCCGGCGACGACGTCACCGCCAAGCGCCCGGGCCTGGAGCCGCTGCGCCGGGAGCGCTGACCCGCTGCGCCGCCCCTCAGCGCAGGATCGACACGATCCGGCGGCAGGCGGCCGCCAGCGCCCGGTCACCGGTGAGGACGCTCCGCCCGGCGGCCTCACCGGGACCGATCCCCCGGGTGCACAGCAGCCACGCGGTTTCGGCGTCCATGCGCACCGTCGCGGCCGCCTCCGCCGCCGCGGCCCGGTCGTGCGCCCAGCCCCCGCCGGCGCGCACCACCGTCCACACCCCGCCCGCGGGGCCGTCCACGACCACGCGCGCCCGGGTCCCGGGCACGGCCGCGGTATCCCGCAGAGTGTACGGCAGGGCGCGCAGGAAGGTGTCCAGCACCGGCCCCGCCGCCTCCGGCGACAGGTCGGCGGGCAGCCCCGCGGCCAGGCGGATCTGCTGGCGGTGGGTCCAGTACTCGGTGAGCTCGCGGGCACAGTCGAACCAGGCCGGCGCCGGGTCCACCCCGGCCCAGGGCACCCCGAGCGAGGGGGCGTGCAAGTCCGTGTCGCGCCACAGGTCCGCGACCCACCGGCCGGTCAGCTCCAGGGTGCCGGTGAGGGCGGCGGGGCTGATCCTGCGCGTCCCGTCCACCCAGCGGGCGTTCTCCCGGTGCACGGTCTGCGCGACCGTCGCGCCCGGCTCCGGTCCCGGCCCGGGACGGTGGCCGTCGCGGCGCCCGGCCAGCCTGCCGTAGTCGTCGCCCAGCAAATGGGCGGCCAGGTCCCGCACGCTCCAGCCGGGAACGGCGGGGGCCTCCCAGTCCCCGGGCTCCAGGGAGTGCAGCAGGGACAGCAGAGCGGCCCGCTCGGCGGTGAACCGGGAGCGGACGTCGATCACGGGCCCCAGCAGCGGGTGGTCGTCCATGGACCCGTCTCTCGGACGGAGGCGCCCCCGCGGCGGACCGCGGGGGGCCGCCTCAGGCCCGGCGCGAGCAGGGCCCGCAGGTCCCGAAGATCTCCACGCTGTGCGTGACGCCGGTGAACCCGTGCGCCTCGCCCATCTCGGCGGCCCAGCGCTCCACGGCGGGCCCCTCCACCTCGACCGCGGTGGAGCACACCCGGCACACCAGGTGGTGGTGGTGGCTCTCGCTGCCGCAGGCCCGGTAGACGGCCTCGCCGTCGTCGGTGCGCAGCACGTCGATCTCACCGGAGTCGCTCAGCGCCTGGAGCGCCCGGTAGACCGTGGTCAGGCCGATCTTGGAGCCCTCGGCGCGCAGGGCCGCGTACAGGTCCTGCGCGCTGCGGAAACCGGCGGACGCGTCCAGCGCCTGTCGGACCGCCTCGCGTCGTGTCGTCGTACTCAACGGTTCACCCTCCCCGGATCGCTCTCGGGCATCGTACCGGCCGCCGCGGCGACCACCGGCGTCCGGGCGACGGCGCCGCGCCGCCCGGAGGCCCTGCGCAGCACCCCGCCCACGACCACGGCCACCACGAACACGCCCAGTGCCAGCAGCACGATCGTGGCGCCCGGGGCCAGGTCGGCGTAGAACGCGGTGCCCAGCCCGCCGAGCGAGGACAGCAGGCCGATCACCACCGCCAGGGACATCGTCACCCGGAAGCTCCGGGTGAGCTGCTGGGCGGCGACCACCGGCACGATCATCAGGGCGCTCACCATGAGCAGGCCCACCACCCGCATCGCGATCACCACGGTCAGCGCGGCGGTGACCGCCAGCAGCACGCTCAGGAAGCGCACGGGGAGCCCGTGCGCCCGCGCCACCTCCTCGTCCTGGCACAGCACGAACAGCTCGCGGCCGAACACCGCCACCACGGCGGCCACGCCCAGCGCGAGCACCGCGACGACCCACAGGTCCTCCTCGCTCACGGTGCTCACCGAGCCGAACAGGAACCCCGTCAGGGTGGCGTTGCCCGCCCCCGGGGTCAGGCCGATGAGGAGCACGCCGCCCGCGATGCCCCCGTAGAACAGCAGGGCCAGCGCCACGTCGCCGCTGGTGCGGGTGCGCACCCGCACCACCTCGATGAGGACCGCGCCGACCATCGACACGAGGGCGGCGGTGAGCACGGGCGAGGTGCCGGTGAGCAGGCCCAGGGCGACCCCGGTCAGGGCCACGTGCCCGATCCCGTCGCCCAGCAGCGCCAGCCGCCGCTGGACCAGGTAGGTGCCGATGACCGGGGTGATCAGGCCGACCAGCACCGCGGCGATGAGCGCGCGCCGCATGAACTCGTACTGGAGGAGGTCAATCACGGCCGGGCACCTCTAGTCGCATCAGGTCCGCGGGGGAGGCCGGCTCGGCCGCCCGCGGGTCGGGGTCGTTGGGGTCGGGGTGGGGGTGCTGGTGCTCGTGGCCGGGGCGGGCGCACTCGCCGGTCGGCGCGGGCGGGGCGCCGTCGTGCACGATCCGGCCCGAGTCCAGCACCACGGCGCGCTCGATGACGTCCTCCAGCGGTCCCAGCTCGTGCAGGACCAGGACCACGGTGGCTCCCCCCTCGCGCAGCCGCGCGATGGTGCGGGCGAGCGCCCGCTGGTTCTCGGCGTCCACCCCGGCCATCGGCTCGTCCATGACGAAGGTGTCGGGGCGCCCGGCCAGGGCGCGCGCGATGAGCACGCGCTGCTGCTGGCCCCCGGAGAGCTCGCGCACGGAGGCGCGGGCCAGGCCGGTCAGGCCGACCGCGTCCAGGGCCTCGTCCACCGCGGCCCGGTCGGCGCGGGTGGGCAGGGAGAGCCGCCGGCGCGCCGCGACCTGCCCGGAGGCGACGATCTCGCGCACCGTGGCGGGCACGGCGCCGCCCGCGGTGAGGCGCTGGGGCACGTACCCGATCCGGCGCCAGTCCCGGAACCGGGGCAGCGGCGCGCCGTGCACGCGGATGCCGCCGGAGGTGAGGGGCACGATGCCGAGCATCGCGCGCATGAGGGTGGACTTGCCCGACCCGTTGGGGCCCAGCACGGCCACCGTCCCGCCCGCGGGTATCGCGACGTTCACCCCGTCCAGGACGGGGACCCCGTCGTAGGCGACACGGGCGTCGAGGGCCTCGAAGGCGGGTGGGACGGATGCGTCCCTGATCTGGGCTGACACCGACCCATTATCACGAAAACGAAAATGATTGTCAAAACACCCGGGATCAGGGTGATAACGGTTCAAAAGCCCAGGAACCTCGCCACGGCCAGCACGCCGATCACCCCCACGACCAGCACCCGCGGCGACCGCTGGCGCGGGTCCAGCGAGGGCCAGGTCAGATACGCCAGCCAGCCCAGGAACAGCGCCACCGCCAGCAGGCACAGCCCGCCGACCGGCCCCGGGGCCAGCAGCCCCGCCACGAACAGCACCCCCAGCAGCACCGGGGAGAGCCACCGCGGCGACCGGTGCAGCCACACCAGCGGCACCGCGCTGCGCCGCTCCACCGCCCGCCGCACCGGACCCGCGTCCGGGGTGTACAGGGACTCCCCCCGGGGGAGGGGGCGCCCGCCGTCGCGCGCCTGCTTCTCGTCACCGTGCTCGGGAGGGGTCATGGGCGTCCTGTCCGGTCTGGGGGTCGCATCGGCCCGGGACCGCCGCCCCGGCCGCGGACCGGAACGCGGGCGTCCCGCCCGCCATCGTCACAGGACCGATACCCGTGCGGAGCGACCGATTCCCACTCCTGTGATACTTGTACCGAAACCCTAGTGCAGTGCCTCGGTGCGCCGCCTGCGTCGATCCCCGACCGGCCCCGCACCGCCTCCCCCACCCCTCGGCGAGGGCGCCTTCGCCGGGGGGCGTCTCACTCAGGGTGAAATGAGAACCACGAAAAGCGCTCAAGGCCGTTCCCGTCCACGCGCGAGCCGCATCTGCCGGGTCCCGCACGCTGCCCGCGGCAGCGAACCCTCCGGAGGGTGTCAACTTCCGTGCCCGAACCGACTGTCATCGTGACGTTCGACGTCACCGAGCCCCATCTCCAGTACTGCCTCGACTCCCTGGCCCGCCAGAGCGGCCCCCCGGGAGCGGGGGACCCCGCGTCCGCCGCGGACGAGGGGATCGAGGTCGTCCTCGTCCCCGTCCGCCCCGAGACCGCCCCCCGCGGCGGTCCGACCGCCCAGCCCGGCACCGTCCCGGAGCCCGACGCCTCCCTGGAGGAGGAGGGCGACGGCGACGGCGAGGGCGAGCAGGACGGCCCCGCCGCCCCCGGCGAGGAGAGCGAACAGGGGGACGAGGCCGTCGACCAGGCCCAGGACGCGCTGGCCGTCGCCGCCGCGTTCGCCGCGGAGCCCCCCGCCGGGGTCACCGCCGTGCTCCTGGCCGACGACCCCGCGCCCCACCTGCCCGCCGCCCGTGCCCGCGGCGCCGCCGCGGCCCGCGGCGGACACCTGCTGTTCCTGGAGGGCTCCGACGCCCTCACCGGCTACGCGCTCTCCTACATGCTGGGCACCGCCCTGGACACCCGCTCCGACCTGGTCGTCGCCAACGTCCACACCTTCGACGAGCTCGGCGCCGCCCCCTCCAAGCGCCACCGCCGCCACTGCAACCGCGCGCGCCTGGCCGAGGACCCCCGGAACATCCCCGGCCTGGCCGCCGACGGGGACACCGGCAACAAGCTCTGGCGGGCCGGGTTCTGGAACTCCCTCACCGACCACGGCCTGCACCCCGAGGACGCCGACCTGGGCCTGCGCCGCGCGGTCCTGGCGGCCCGCACCGTGGACGTCCTGCCCGGTCCCGCGCTGCTCAGACGCCGCCGCGACCGCGAGGTGCTCCCCCTGGACGAGGAGACCCTCACCCGCAGGCTGGGGGCCATGACCCGGCTCGCCGCGGACCTGGCCACCCACGACCGGGACCTGTGGGACCGCATCCTCCTCCAGGGCGAGCTCCACCGCCTCCTCATGCGGCTCGACGACGCCGACGAGGAGGCCCGCGGGATCGCCGTCGCCCTGGTCAACGCCTACCTCGACCACGTGCCCGCCCCGCTGCTCGACGGGCTCGGAGTCCTGGACCGCCTGCTCTACCACCTGGTGCGCAAACACCGCGTGGAGGACGTGCTGGAGGTGGCCACCTTCGCCAAGAGCGTCGAGATCAAGAAGGCCGGGCTGGTCCGGCGCGGGTTCGGCTACTACATCCGCTACCCCTTCTTCGAGGCCGGGGACCCCGCCAGGGCCGTGCCCCGCGAGGTCTACCGGATCGACGGGGACATCAAGGTCCGCCAGAAGACCGAGGAGATCTCCTGGGAGGACGGGCGGCTGCACATCCGCGGCCGCCTGGGCATCCGCAACCTGCGCGCGCACCGGCGCTGGCAGCAGCACGTCACCGCCTACGCGGTGCGCTCCGACGACAGCCGCCGGGTCCGCCTCCCCGTGCGCGTCCGCCGCGCCGCCGAGTACCGGCTGCCCGACGTGCTCGACGCCGCCCGCCACGACTTCGGCGGGTTCACCGTGGTCGTCGACCCCCGCCGGCTGCGCGGCTCCGGCCGCTGGGAGGCCTCCGACTGGAAGATCGAGCTGGTCGTCCTCAACCGGGGCATCACCCGCCGCCGGACCCTCACCAACCCGGTCCCCGGCCCCGCCAAGCGCCCCGGCTACCGCAAGGTCGACGAGGAGGTGTGGGTCCGCCCGCACTGGAACCGCGAGCAGCAGCTCGTCGTCAGCGTCGAGCCCTGCCTCGCCCGTGTCACCGGGCACCTCTACGACGCGTCCGCCGGAGTGCTGGAGCTGCGCGGCGAGCCGGTCGCCACCCCCGCCGCCGAGGCCGTGGAGCTGCGCCTGACCCGGCGCCCGGGCACGGCGACGGTCACCGTGCCGGTGGCGTTCGAGGGCGGGCGCTTCGAGGCCCGCGTCCGGGCCCGCGACCTGTTCGACCGCACGGTCGACGAGTGCGGCGGAGTCATCCGCCAGGAGGACTGGGACGCCCACCTGGTCACCGCCGACCGGCGCGCCGTCCACCTGGTGCTGCCCGACGAGGTCGCCCCCGCCGCCTACGCCGACGGCGACGGCCGCCGGGAGCTGTCCGTGCTGCGCTCGGCCACCGGCCACCTGCGCCTGCGCGCGGGCCACGCCCGGCCCTCGGTGGAGGAGGCCCGCTGGGAGGGCCGCACCCTGGTGCTGTCCGGCGCCTTCCGTGCCGCCGCCGCCCTGGGCCTGGTGGCCAGGGCGCAGGGGCGCGACGAGGAGCACGCGCTGGAGGTGGAGCGCTCCGGGGACAGGTTCACCGCCCGGTTCTCCCCGGCGGACGTCCCCACCCTCTCCGGCACCCTGTCCCTGCCCGCCGGCGGCTACCAGCTCCGGGGCCGGGTCGGCGGCGCCGAGGACGCCCCCGGGGAGCACGGCGCCGACGTCGGCGTGGAGTTCGCCGATGACCTGCTCGCGTCCCTGCCGCTGGAGATGCAGACCGCCGAACGCGGCTACACCCTCTCCTACCAGGGGCGCGGCATCCCCGTCCTCCAGGTCGGCAGCGACCTGCGCCCCGCCGAGCAGGGCACCTTCGCCCAGCGCGAGCTGCGTGAGACCTTCTACCCGGCACAGCGCCTGGAGCCGGTGGTCGACGGCGTCCTCTTCGACACCTACACCGGCCGCCAGTACTCCGACAGCCCGCAGAGCGTCTACGCGGAGCTGCGCCGCCGCGGGAGCTGGGCCGACCGCCCCATGTCGTGGCTGGTCGCGGACGGGCAGGTGAGCCTGCCCGAGGACCTCACCGGCGTGCGCCACCGGGGCCGGGAGTACTACGAGGGCCTGGCCCGCACCCGGTACCTGGTCACCAACTCCCGCCAGCCGGCGTGGTTCCACCGCCACCCCGACCAGACCGTCGTCCAGACCTGGCACGGGTCGATGCTCAAGCGCATCGGCTTCGACGTGGAGAACATCCGCGGCAAGTCCCGGGACTACTTCGACAAGCTGGCGTGGGAGACGCGGCAGTGGGACTACCTGGTGTCCCCGAGCCCGTGGGCGACGCCCATCCTGCGCAGCGCCTTCCGGTTCGAGGGCGAGATCCTGGAGACCGGGTACCCGCGCAACGACGTGTTCTTCTCGCCCGACCGGGAGCGGATCGCCGCGCGCACCCGCGCCCGCCTCGGCCTGCCCGAGGACAAGAAGGTGGTGCTGTACGCGCCCACCTGGCGCGACGACAAGTACTACACGCGCGGCAAGCACAAGCTGGACCTGCACCTGGACCTCCAGCGCATGTACGACGAGCTGGGCAAGGACCACGTGCTCCTGGTGCGCCGCCACCCGCGGGTGGTGGACAGCGTGCCCGTCGTGGGCCGCGACTTCGTGTACGACGTGTCGCTGTACCCGGAGATCATGGAGCTGTTCCTGGTCACCGACGTCCTCATCACCGACTACTCGTCGATGATGTTCGACTTCGCCAACACCGGGCGCCCGATGCTCTTCTTCACGTACGACCTGGAGGGGTACCGGGACAACCTGCGCGGGTTCTACTTCGACTTCGAGTCGACCGCGCCGGGGCCGCTGCTGAGCGAGTCCGACCAGGTCGTCGAGGCCCTGCGCGGGATCGACGACGTGGCCCGCGACAGCGGGGCCGCCTACCGGGCGTTCGTGGAGCAGTTCTGCCCGCTGGACGACGGCGGCGCCGCCCGCCGGGTCGTCGACCGGGTCTTCGGCACCGACTGACCGGGGGGCCGCCCGGCAGACCGGCTGACCGAAGACCGGCCGGCCGGGCGGGCCGGCCGGGGGCGGCGGGCGCACACCCGCCGCCCCCGCGGTGCCCGGGGCTCCGAGCCGTGCGCGGTGCCCGCGCGGTACCCGTGGTGTCCGCGCGCCGTCCGCCCACCGCCTGTGGCGCCCGTGGTGCCAGAGGTGCTCAGGGGGCGCCTGTGCGGGCCCCCGGCGGGACGCGGGCACGGCGAGGGGAAGGGGAGCGCGGCCCCCCTTTCTCAGGATCCCGCGCCCGCCCCCGCGGGCGAAAGCCCCCGGCCGCCCCTGTGGACGGCGGCGCACCGCCGGATGTGCGCCAGAATGGGTCCGTGATCGTCATCACCCGCTACTCCGTGTCCGAGGCCGATGTCGAGGCCTTCCGAACCGACGCCGCCGCGGCGGTCGAGGTGCTCTCCCGCCGCCCCGGCTACCGGGGCCACCGCCTGGGGCGCGCCGCCGACGACCCCACGCTGTGGACGGTGGTCACCGAGTGGGACGGCGCCGGCTTCTACCGCCGGGCGCTCTCGGACTTCGACGTCAAGGTCAACGCCGTCCCCCTGCTCTCCCGGGCTCTGGACGAGCCGACGGCGTTCGAGATCATGGACGCGCAGGGCCCGGATTCCCCGGTTTCCTGACCTTTTATTCCGTGCGCGCGGGCACCACGGGTGCTCTAGCCTGGGTGGACGGGCACGCACCGTGGCCACTCCCGGTCCCGGTGGGCGACCCTTTTCCCACGACAGCACCGATGTATCGCGCACTGCGATCCACCGACCGCCAGCCGGATGGAGAGTCACCCCATGGCCGCAAAGTCAGAGGCAATGGACGCACTGGTCAACCTCGCCAAGCGACGGGGTCTGGTGTACCCCTCCAGCGAGATCTACGGTGGCCTGCGCGCCGCCTGGGACTACGGGCCCCTGGGCGTGGAGCTCAAGAACAACGTCAAGCGCCAGTGGTGGCGGACGATGGTCCAGGAGCGCGACGACATCGTCGGCCTGGACTCCAGCGTCATCCTCGCCCGCGAGGTCTGGGAGGCCTCCGGCCACGTGCGCGAGTTCGTCGACCCGCTCACCGAGTGCCAGTCCTGCCACAAGCGGTTCCGCGCCGACCACCTCATCGAGGCCTACGAGGAGAAGCACGGCCACGCGCCCGAGGACGGCCTGGCCGCGATCGCCTGCCCCAACTGCGGCGCCAAGAACTCCTTCACCGAGCCGCGGATGTTCAACGGCCTGCTCCGCACCTACCTGGGCCCGGTCCAGGACGAGAAGGGCCTGGCCTACCTCCGCCCGGAGACCGCCCAGGGCATCTTCATCAACTACAAGAACGTCGAGCAGAGCGCCCGCCGCAAGGTCCCCTTCGGCATCGGCCAGATCGGCAAGTCGTTCCGCAACGAGATCACCCCCGGCAACTTCATCTTCCGGACCCGCGAGTTCGAGCAGATGGAGATGGAGTTCTTCTGCAAGCCGGGCTCGGACGAGGAGTGGCACCAGTACTGGATCGACACCCGCCTGCAGTGGTACGTCGACCTGGGCATCGCCAAGGACAACCTGCGCCTGTACGAGCACCCGCAGGACAAGCTGTCCCACTACTCCAAGCGGACCGTGGACATCGAGTACCGGTTCAACTTCACCGGCGGCGAGTGGGGCGAGCTGGAGGGCGTGGCCAACCGCACCGACTACGACCTCAAGACGCACTCCGAGGCCTCCGGCGTCGACCTGTCGTACTTCGACCAGGAGAACAACGAGCGCTACACCCCGTTCGTCATCGAGCCCGCGGCCGGTGTCGACCGGGCGGTGCTGACGTTCATGCTCGACGCCTACAACGTCGACGAGGCCCCCAACGCCAAGGGCAAGCTGGAGAAGCGCGCCGTCATGCGCCTGGACCCGCGCCTGGCCCCGGTCAAGGCCGCGGTGCTGCCGCTGTCGCGCAACACCGACCTGTCGCCCAAGGCCCGGGACCTGGCCGCGCGCCTGCGCCGCCGGTGGAACGTGGAGTTCGACGACGCCGGCGCGATCGGCCGCCGCTACCGCCGCCAGGACGAGATCGGTACCCCGTTCTGCGTCACGGTCGACTTCGACACCCTGGAGGACGACGCGGTGACCGTGCGCGAGCGCGACACCATGTCCCAGGAGCGGGTGTCCCTGGACCGGGTGGAGACCTACCTGTTCGAGCGCCTGCCCGGCTGCTGACCCGTCCCCCGCGGGGACCCGCGCCGGCCGTTCCGCCGCCGCCCGTCGCCCGCCACCGCCCCCGGGGTGGTGGCGGGCGACGGCCTTTCCCGGCGGGCCCGCTCGGCGGAGCACGCCCCGCGGGGAGAGCACGATGCCGCCCGAGCCCCACCGGGGCGCGGGCGGCATCGCCGTGCACGGCGAGACGGCCGGACCCGGGGGGATTGGTCTCCGGCCGCCTCATGGGTCCCCCCGATCGCACACGACCGGCGGAACCTGTGCTCAACCTAGCGGTCGTGTGCGGGGGTAAGCGGTTTTTTGTCGGGTTTGCCCTACCACGTAAGCGAATCGTGACGACGATGGGCCCCTGGAGCCGCTATGCCTAGAACCGCTATGCCTAGGACTGCTAGGGTAAGTGCCCCTGGCGGATCTAGGTAGGGGAAACGCGCATGCACATCGACAAGGACCTCGTCGCGGCCTCGGCCACGCCGCTGGTCCTGGGAATCCTGGCCGAGGGCGAGTCCTACGGCTACGCCATCGTCAAACGCGTCAACGAGCTGTCCGGCGGGCGCATGCAGTGGACGGACGGGATGCTCTACCCCCTGCTGCACCGCCTGGAGCGCAACGGCCACGTCCGGGCCTCCTGGGGCACCTCCGAGGCGGGCCGCCGCCGCAAGCACTACGCCATCACGGAGTCGGGGCTCCAGGCCCTGGCCGACCGGCGCGCGCAGTGGAGCGTCGTCGCCGACGCGCTCCGGCAGGTGTGGGAGACCGCCGCGCACCCCCCGTTCCCGGGCCCCGCACCCGCCGGGGGGATCGCCTGATGGGCGGCGTGGAGGACCAGATCGACCAGTGGCGCGGCTTCGTGCGCCGCCGCGGCGCCATCTCCGGGGCGGACGTCGAGGAGATGGAGGACCACCTGCGCGAGCAGATCGCCGACCTGGAGGCGGGCGGCCTCGACGGCGAGGAGGCCTTCCTCGTCGCGGTCAGGCGCATGGGGAACCTGGACGAGGTCTCCCGCGAGTTCGCGCGCGAGCACTCCGACCGGCTCTGGAAGCAGCTCGTCCTGGTCCCGGAGGCCGACGCCGCGGGCCCGGGGCGCTGGCGCGAGCCGGGCGTCCTGCTCGCGTTCGCGCTCGGCGCGGGCGTGGCGGTCAAGCTCCTCTTCGCGGCGGTCGACGGGGAGTTCGAGCAGATCCGCAACCTGCCCTTCGTGGTCCTGCCGTTCCTCGCGGGCTGGTTCGCCTGGAAGCGCCGCACCCCCTGGGGCGTGTGCGCCGCCGCGGCGGCCCTGGCCGCGGTGCCGTTCCTGGCCGTCAACCTGTACCCCTTCCAGGAGGCGCCCGGACCGTTCCCGTCCCCCGGGATGACCGCCGTGCTCGCGTTCACCCACGCCCCGGTCCTGCTCTGGCTGCTCGCGGGGGTCCTGCACACCGGCGGGCACTGGCGGTCCCACGACCGGCGCATGGACTTCGTGCGGTTCACGGGCGAGCTGGCGATGTACCTGGTGCTCCTCCAGCTGGGGGCCCTGGTCCTGCTCGGCCTGACCGCCGGGGTGCTCTCCCTGGTCGGCGTCGACCTCGAACCGGTCCTGGAGGACTGGCTGCTGCCGTTCGGCCTGCCCGGCGCCCTGCTGGTGGCCGCGTGGCTGGTGGAGGCCAAGAAGAGCGTGGTGGAGAACATCGCACCGGTCCTGACCCGCGTCTTCACCCCGCTGGCGCTCGTGATGCTGGTCGCCGACCTGGTGGTGCTCCTGGTCAACGGACCGCTCACCGCGGTCGACCGCGACCTGCTCATCCTCATGGACGCCGTGCTGGTACTGGTGCTGTTCCTGCTGCTGTACTCGGTCTCCGCGCGCGACCCGCTGGCCCCGCCGGGGGTCTTCGACCGGATCCAGCTCGCCCTGGTGGGGGCGGCGCTCGCGGTCGACACCGTGGCCCTGACGGCGATGCTGGGCCGCATCGCCGAGTTCGGGTTCACCGCCAACAAGACCGCGGCCCTGGGGCTCAACCTCGTCCTGCTGGTGCACCTGGCGTGGTCCGCGCGGCTGCTCGCCGGCTTCGTGCGGGGCGGGCGCCCGTTCGCGGCGGTCGAGCGGTGGCAGACGGCGTACCTGCCGGTCTACGCGCTGTGGGCCGCGGTGGTCGTGCTGGTCTTCCCGCCGGTGTTCGGCTTCGCCTGACGGCAGTGGCCGGGCCCGGTCCGGGCCCGGCCGCTCAGGCCGCGGTGTAGACCACGAACGAGACCGCGATGTAGTGGCAGACGAACGCGGCGATGGTCAGCGAGTGGAAGATCTCGTGGAACCCGAACCACCGGGGCGCCGGGTCCGGCCGCTTGAGGCCGTAGACCACCGCGCCGACGCTGTAGAGCAGCCCGCCGACCAGGATGAGGATCCACGTCGCGGGGTGGGTGCCCTGGACCAGTTCGGGGATGAACAGCACGGCCACCCAGCCGATGGCCAGGTACAGGGCCGTGGAGAGCCAGCGCGGGGAGTTCAGCCACAGCAGCTTGAACCCCACCCCCGCGATCGCCCCGCCCCAGACCAGGGAGAGCATCGCCGTGCGCAGGGTCCCCTCCAGCACCAGCATGATGAACGGCGTGTAGGTGCCCGCGATGATGAGGTAGATGTTGGAGTGGTCCATGCGGCGCAGTACCTTCTGCGCCCGGGGCGACCAGCGCCCCACGTGGTAGATCGCCGAGGTGCTGAAGAGCAGGACCGAGCTGAGCGCGTACACGGCGCTGGCCGCCATGGCGGGCGCGGTGGGGGAGAGGACCACCAGGACGATCCCCGCCGCCAGCGCGAGGGGGGCGGTACCCAGGTGCAGCCAGCCGCGCAGACGCGGTTTGACCGCCTCCACCAGGCCTTCGGCCGCGGCGACGGCCCGCTCGGGGAGGCTCCCCTCCTGCGGCTGCGCGAATCCGGTTCCCCGCGCCTTGTCCCTGGACACGTTCCACTCCTCGCCCGCCCGTCGCCCTCCACCACCCTCAAAGGGCGCCTTCGGCGCAGTTCTCTTCCAACCGTCGCCCTCCACCACCCTCAAAGGGCGCCTTCGGCGCAGTTCTCTTCCAACCGTCGCCCTCCACCACCCTCAAAGGGCGCCTTCGGCGCAGTTCTCTTCCAACCGTCGCCCTCCACCACCCTCAAAGGGCGCCTTCGGCGCGGCTCTCTCACGACCGCCGCCCTCCACCACCCTGAACGGTGCCTTCGGCGCGGTCCTGATCGCCTACGTTCGAAGCCTAACTTACGGGACCGTAGGTTACTTGAAGGTAGTGGTGTGTCGAGCGGCACAGTGCGCCCCGGGCGGCGGGTCCGCCCGCGCGAGTGGTCGACTCCGGGGGAGCGCCCGCGTGCCGGTCGGCCGGAACGCGCGGACCGCTCGGAAGGGTGCCTTGACCAGCGGCTTCCCCCGCTTCTGTTCGCCCGTGCGTCGCGTGTGGCCGTAGGGGGCATCCGTCTCCTTTGGACCATTGGTCTAGGCCTTTTGAGGCGCTATGAGCTGCGAAGATGTCGCAAAAAGGTGGTTCATGAAGGGGTTGGTCGGCGGGCAGTGGATAGAGTCGCGCCCATCGGGCACCAGCGTCGACCCCGCAGGGGTGTCGCCGAGCGAACGAGGGAGAACCCCCGTGGCCAAGTACGTCTACAAGTTCACCGAGGGAAACAAGGACCTCAAGGACCTCCTCGGCGGTAAGGGCGCCAACCTCGCCGAGATGACCAACCTCGGCCTCCCCGTCCCCCCGGGCTTCACCGTCTCCACCGAGGCCTGCCGCCACTACCTCGGCGGCGGAGACCTCCCCGCCGGCCTGGAGGCCGAGATCGAGGAGAACCTGGAGCACCTGGAGAAGGCCATGGGCCGCCGCCTCGGCCAGCCCGACGACCCCCTCCTGGTCAGCGTCCGCTCGGGCGCCAGGTTCTCCATGCCCGGCATGATGGAGACCGTCCTCAACGTCGGGCTCAACGACGAGTCCGTCCTCGGCCTGGCCCGCCGGGGCGGGGACGAGCGCTTCGCCTGGGACTCCTACCGGCGCCTCGTCCAGATGTTCGGCAGGACGGTCCTGGGCATCGGCGGCGAGCTGTTCGAGGACGCCATCGACGCGGCCAAGGCCGCCAAGGGCACCGCCGACGACCTCCACCTGGACGCCGACGACCTCCGCGCGCTGGTGGACCGCTTCAAGGCCGTCGTCCTGGAGAGCACCGGCGCGCCCTTCCCCGCCGACCCCCGCGAGCAGATGATCCTCGCCGTCCGTGCGGTCTTCGACTCCTGGAACGCCCCCCGCGCCGTCCTCTACCGCCGCCAGGAGCGCATCCCCGCCGACCTGGGCACCGCCGTCAACGTCTGCTCCATGGTCTTCGGCAACCTCGGCATGGACTCCGGCACCGGGGTCGCCTTCACCCGCGACCCCGCCTCCGGCCGACAGGGCGTCTACGGCGACTACCTCCAGAACGCCCAGGGCGAGGACGTCGTCGCCGGCATCCGCAACACCGTCCCCCTCGCCGACCTGGAGGCCATCGACCCCCGCAGCCACGCGGAGCTGATGGGGGTCATGGAGACCCTGGAGAACCACTACCGCGACCTGTGCGACATCGAGTTCACGATCGAGCGCGGCAGGCTGTGGATGCTCCAGACCCGGGTGGGCAAGCGCACCGCGGCCGCCGCGTTCCGCATCGCCGACCAGCTCGTCGACCAGGGCGTGATCACCCTGGAGGAGGCCGCCCAGCGGGTCACCGGCGACCAGCTCGCCCAGCTGATGTTCCCCCGCTTCGACGAGGCCGCCGTCGCCTCCGGCGGCGCCCACCGGCTCGGCCGCGGCATGAACGCCTCCCCGGGCGCGGCCGTCGGCAAGGCCGTCTTCGACTCCTACACCGCCGTCAAGTGGTCGCGCAGCGGCGAGCGGGTCATCCTGTGCCGCCGCGAGACCAACCCCGACGACCTGGAGGGCATGATCGCCGCCGAGGGCATCCTCACCAGCCGCGGCGGCAAGACCTCGCACGCCGCCGTGGTCGCCCGCGGCATGGGCAAGACCTGCGTCTGCGGTGCCGAGGACCTCGACGTCGACACCAAGAACCGGCGGCTGACCGCCCCCGGGGGCGAGGTGGTCGAGGAGGGGGACGTCATCTCCATCGACGGCACCAGCGGCGAGGTGTTCCTCGGCGAGGTGCCCGTCGTGGACTCCCCGGTGGTCCGCTACTTCGAGGGCGAGGTCGACCCCGCCTCCGACCAGGCCGACGACCTGGTCCGGGCCGTGGACCGGCTCATGCACTACGTGGACGCCGCCCGCCGCATGCGGGTGCGCGCCAACGCCGACACCGCCGAGGACGCCGCCCGCGCCCGCCGCATGGGCGCCCAGGGCATCGGCCTGTGCCGCACCGAGCACATGTTCCTGGGCGACCGCCGCCAGCTGGTCGAGCGCCTCATCCTGGCCGACACCGAGGACGAGCAGGCCGAGGCCCTGCGCGCCCTGCTGCCGCTCCAGCGCGCCGACTTCAACGGCATCCTGGAGGCCATGGACGGCCTGCCCGTCACCGTGCGCCTGCTCGACCCGCCGCTGCACGAGTTCCTCCCCGACATCACCGAGCTGTCGGTGCGCGTGGCGGTGGCCGAGGCGCGCGGGGAGAGCCACGAGAACGACCTGCGCGTCCTCCAGGCCGTGCACCGGCTGCACGAGCAGAACCCCATGCTGGGCCTGCGCGGCGTGCGCCTGGGCCTGGTCGTCCCCGGCCTGTTCACCATGCAGGTGCGGGCCATCGCCCAGGCCGCCGTCGACCGGGCCCGCGCGGGCGGGCGCCCCCGCCCGGAGATCATGATCCCGCTGGTGGGCACCGTCCAGGAGCTGGAGATCATCCGCGACGACGCGCTGCGGGTGCTGCGCGAGGTCGGCGAGGAGAACGGCGTGGAGCTGGACTTCCCGGTCGGCACCATGATCGAGCTGCCGCGCGCCGCGCTGACCGCCGGCCGGATCGCCGAGCACGCCGCGTTCTTCTCCTTCGGCACCAACGACCTCACCCAGACGGTGTGGGGTTTCTCGCGCGACGACGTGGAGGCCTCCTTCTTCTCCGCCTACCTGGAGAAGGGCGTGTTCGGGGTCTCGCCCTTCGAGTCCCTGGACGTGGACGGCGTGGGCCGCCTCATCCGGATCGCCGCGCAGGAGGGCCGGGCCGCCCGGCCCGGCATCAAGCTGGGCGTGTGCGGCGAACACGGCGGCGACCCGGCGTCGGTGCACTTCTTCCACGCCGCCGGCCTGGACTACGTGTCCTGCTCGCCGTTCCGCGTCCCGGTCGCGCGCCTGGAGGCCGGGCGCGCCGCCGCGAACAGGGCCGGCTGAACCGGCCGTGCCGCCGTCCTCGGGAACGGGCGGCGGCACCCCCGCGCGCCTCTTACACTCTTGCCCTGGGACGGAGACCGTCACGAGAAACTTCCGTGACCGTTTCGTGATAGATTCTTGATCGCCGGTGATGATCCCCTCACCCCTCCTTCACCCCTTCACGACGGCCCGGGAACCCCCGCCGAGAACCGGCGGTGCCCCGGCGCCGTCCCAAGAGGGGTGATCGACCCCGGCCCGAAGAGCGAGTGCGGAGGTACGCCGGTGCGAACGGCGAACGACGGACGTGGTGACGAGACGTGGGAGGACCCCGCCCCCGCGTCCTCCACGGCGCCCGATGACGATGCGACCCGGGTCATCTCCCGGAGCGACCTGCCCGCCTTCCCCGCCGAGCACGCCGGCCCCGCGGGAGGCACGGCCGATCCCGCCGGCGCGACGGGCGGCGCCGACGAGACCGCGGTGTTCTCCCGCGACGCCCTCACCGCCCCCTTCGCCGCGCAGGGGCCCGACAGCGCACCGCGCACCACCCCCCTCACCGCCGACGGGGAGGACGAGGCCTCCGCCACCCGCGCTTTCGCCCGCGGCGGGGCGGCCCCCGCCCCGGAGGGCGCCAGGGAGGCCGCCTTCACCCGCCGCTTCGTCCGCGAGCGGCCCGGGGGCCGCGGCCCGGACACCGCCGGCGCCGACACCGCCCGCCCGGACACCCCGCCGCGCAGCCGCTCCGCCCCGCCGCCGCAGGACCCCCCGCGCCGGCGCCGCACCCGGCCCGCCCCGCGACCGCGCGGGCGCCGCCTGCGACTGCGCTGGATCGTCACCGCGCTCCTGCTCACCGCACTGGCCCTGCCCCCCGCCACCTGGGGCTGGGTCTGGTACACCGCGCGCCAGGACGACCGCGCCGCCACCGACGCCATCGTCGTCCTGGGCGCCAGCCAGTACAACGGCGTCCCCTCGCCCGTCTTCGAGGCCCGCCTGCGCCACGCCCAGGTCCTCTACCTCGACGGCGTGGCGCCCGTCATCGTCACCGTCGGCGGCAAGCAGCCCGGCGACAACTTCACCGAGGCGGCGGCGGGCCGCAACTGGCTCATCGAGGTCGGCATCCCCTCCGACCGGATCATCGCGGTGGAGGAGGGCAGCGACACCCTCCAGAGCGTCCGGGCCGTCTCCACCGTCTTCGCCGACAACGCCTGGGACGAGGCCACCCTCGTCTCCGACCCCTGGCACAGCCTGCGCTCCAAGGTCATGGCCTCCGACCACGGCATCGACTCGGGCACCTCGCCCTCGCGTTCGGGGCCGGCCGTCATCGAGCGGCGCACCCAGCTCTGGTACATCACCAGGGAGACCGCCTCACTCTGGTACTACTGGATCTTCAACGACAGCAGCGACATCCGCGTCAACGCGGCCTGAACAGGGTCGATGCCGCGTTTCGTCCCTGTCGGGAAGTAGGCTCGCAGACCTATGCACACCACCGCGGGCGCCGAGGGCGCCGTCACCGGCTACACCGGGTCCGACACCGAGCGCCGGACCCGTGAACAACGCAAGAACCGCGCCCGCGGCCCCTTCGAGCGCGACCGGGCCCGGGTCCTGCACAGCTCCGCGCTGCGCCGCCTGGCCGCCAAGACCCAGGTGGTGCGCCCCGGCGTGAGCGACTTCCCGCGCACCCGCCTCACCCACTCCCTGGAGTGCGCCCAGATCGGCCGCGAACTCGGCAACTCCCTGGGCTGCGACCCCGACCTCGTCGAGGCCGCCTGCCTCTCCCACGACCTGGGCCACCCGCCCTTCGGCCACAACGGCGAGCGCGCCCTGGACGAGGCCGCCGCCGACTGCGGCGGGTTCGAGGGCAACGCCCAGAGCCTGCGCCTGCTGGTGCGCCTGGAGGGCAAGGTCATCGACCCCGCGGGCGAGAGCGCCGGGCTCAACCTCACCCGCGCCACCCTCGACGCCACCGTCAAGTACCCCTGGCACCGCGGCGGGGGC
This sequence comes from Nocardiopsis flavescens, assembly GCF_900141985.1. Lineage (GTDB taxonomy): Bacteria > Actinomycetota > Actinomycetes > Streptosporangiales > Streptosporangiaceae > Nocardiopsis > Nocardiopsis flavescens. The sequence goes on from NZ_FQZK01000002.1 coordinate 359,012, forward strand.
GGCGACACCCACAAGTTCAACTGCTACCCCGACGACACCGCGGTCTTCTCCTGGCTGCGCGAGGGCGCCCCCGACGGGCGCACCTGCTTCGAGGCGCAGGTGATGGACTGGGCCGACGACGTCGCCTACTCCGTCCACGACGTCGAGGACGCCCTGCACGCCGGACTGGTCTCCATGGCCGCCCTGCACAGCCCCGCCGAGCGCGCCGAGGTCGTGCGCATCGCCGCCGACCGCTACTGCGACCCCGCCGACCCCGCGGACCCGGCCGAACTCGACGAGGTCCTCACCGGCCTCCTCGCCGCCCCCGTGTGGCCCGCCGAGTTCACCGGCGACCTCGTCTCCCTGGCCGGGCTCAAGAACCTCACCAGCGAGCTCATCGGCCGGTTCTGCCGGGCCGCAGAACAGGCCACCCGCCGGGCCCACGGCCCCGGCCGCCTCACCCGCTACGGCGCCACCCTCATCGTGCCCCGCCGGGCCCTCCTCGAATGCGCGCTCCTCAAGGCCGTCGCCGCCCACTTCGTCATGGCCCGCGAGGAGGCCCTCGCCTACCAGGCCCGCGAGCGCCTGCTCATCACCGAACTCGTCGACGCCCTGTGGAAGAACGCGCCCCAGGCCCTGGACCCGCAGTTCCGCGCCGCCTTCAACGCCGCCCCCGACGAGTCCGCGGCCCTGCGCGCCGTCATCGACCAGGTGGCCTCCCTCACCGACACCTCCGCCATCGCCCTGCACGCCCGACTGGCCTCCTGAGCGGACCCGCGCCCCCCGGACGGCGGCCCGGACCCCCCTTGACGCGGACGCCGCGCCCCGCGCACACTGCTCTGCACGACAGGCCGCCGGCGCCCTCCCGGCACGCCCCGACGCGGCCCCGACCGGAGAGGGCGCACCCCCTTGCCCGTACGGAGCGGCATCCCCGGCATGGTCGACGTCGCGCGCCTGGCCGGCGTCTCCCACCAGACCGTCTCACGCGTGGTCAACGGGCACCCCGGCGTGCGCCCCGAGACCGCCGAACGCGTCCGCGCCGCCATCGCCAGCCTCGGCTACCGGCCCAACGCCACCGCCCGCGCCCTGGTCACCCGGCGCAGCGGGCTCATCGGCGCCCTCGTTGTCCCCGGGCCCGACACCGACCTCCTGGTCGCCGGCATCGAGGCCGCCGTGCGCGCCGCCGACCGCACCCTCCTGGTCGCCACCGCGGCCCCCGGCGACCCCCGGGCCGCGGACCGCCTCCTCGACCGGGGCGCCGACGGCCACCTCGCGGTCGCCCCCGGACCCGCCCTGCTCGCGGCCCTGGGCGCGCTCGCCGACCCGCCGCCCACCGTCGTCGTCGACGGCCCCGCCACCCCGCTGGGGCCCGCGGTGGGCCCCGACCACCGCGGCGCCGCCCGCGCCCTCACCCGCCACCTGCTCGGCCTGGGCCACCGCACCGTGCACCACGTCGCCGGGATCCCCGGCACCCACGGCGCCGCGGAACGGGAGGCGGGCTGGCGCGCCGCCCTGGCCGAGGCGGGCGCCGCCGCACCCGTCCCCGTCCCCGGCGGCACCGGGCCCGCCGCGGGCCGCGCCGCCGGACGCCTCCTCGCCGCCCGCAGGACCGCGGGGGAGGACGTCACCGCCGTGCTGGCCGCCGACGACACCCTCGCCCTGGGCCTGCTGCGGGCCTGCGCCGACGCCGGGCTGCCCGTCCCCGGCCGCGTCCACGTCGCCGGGATCGGCGACCGCCCCGAGGCCGCCCACCTCGTCCCCGCGCTCACCACCGCCGACACCGCGCCCCGCGCGGCCGGGGAACGCGCCGTCCGGATCCTGCTGGAACGGGTCGAGGGCCGCGACGGCGCCCCCGGGGACGTTCCCGCCGCGGCCCTGCGCCCGCGCGCCAGCACCGGTCACTGGTAGCCGCGGATCTCCCGGAACACCTCCTCCAGGCTCTGCTCGCGCGCGTCGAACACCCGGCCCCCGGTCATCTCCGCCAGGTCGGCCATCTCGTCCTCGCCCGCGTCGCCGAACAGCACGGTGAACACCGGCACCCGCGCGGCCCGCGGCGACAGCCCCCGCAGCTCCCGCTCGAACGGCGCCGGCCCCGTCCCCCAGTTCACCTCTCCGTCGGTCATCAGCACGATCGACGTCAGGTGGTCGTCCTCCGGAGCGTCCTCGACCAGCGCGTAGGCCTCCCGGACCGCGTCGTAGGTCGCGGTGTCCCCCTGGGCCTCCAGGGCCCCGATGGCCTCCGACACCTCGTCCAGGGAGGCCTCGGACCCGCCGGGCTCCACCACGAACGTCCGCGGCTCGTGCGGCTCGGTGGAGAACGGCAGCAGCGTGATCTCCTCGCGCTCCTGGAACGCCTGCACCCGCTGCTCCAGCGACTCCCCGGCCACCCCGGTCAGCGCGCCCAGGGACTCCTGCAGCTCCGTCAGCCGCCCGCCCTTCATCGACCCGGAGACGTCCAGCACGTACACCGTGCGCGCCGGGCGGCGCAGGTCGCTGAAGTAGTCCGCGACCAGCCCGTCCACCACCTCGCGGTGGGCGGGGAACGGCAGTTCCACCAGCGGCGGGAAGTCCGGCCCGGACGCCCCGCCGGCCACCGGGCGGCGCAGCGTCCGCTCCGCGATGTCGGCCTGCACGTCCCGCGACAGCAGGTCCTCCACCAGGAGGCCGTACCCGCGCTCGGCCTCCTCGCCGGGGCCGGCCAGCAGCGTCAGCGGGTAGTCGGCGGTGATCACCCCGTCCGAGGGGTACACCGGCCGCAGCCCGGCGCCGTCGCGGTCGAGCGAGAGCAGCACCGACTCGTAGTTGATGAGCGCGTCCACCGGGACCCCGTTGCCGGCCCGCTCGGTGAACGCCTGCGCCAGCCACCCCGAGGAGCCCGCGGTCAGCTCCTGGCCCTTGAAGAACGCCGCCAGCTCGGGGGCGACCCGCTCCACGTCCTGCGCGGTCAGCGCGCTCCCGCTGTCGGCCAGCGCCGACGCCACCCCGATCAGCGCCGAGAAGCCCGAGTTGGAGGCACCCGGGTTGGTCATCCCGTACGTGAACTCCGCGTCGCGCACCGCGTCGCTGACGTCGGACCAGGTCACCTCGGCCCCCTCGGTCCACCCCAGGTCGTCGGCGCGGGACTCGCGCACGCCCAGCACCACCGGGGAGAGCATGACCGGCGTCTCCTCGCGCACCCGGTCGCGGCCGCCCTCGTACAGGTGCAGGTACCGGTTGGAGGCGAACCACACCGCGTCGTAGTCCTGCGCGTCCCCCGCCGCCACCCGGGCCAGCCCCTCCAGGGTCCCGGTGTACTCCAGCTCCACCGTCACCCCGGTCCGCTCCGCGGCCTCCTCCAGCAGCGGCTCCATGTCGGCCAGCTCGCTGCCGGCCAGGACGCGCAGGGTGGTCGCCCCGCCCGCGGGACCCGCGAAGCCCCCGGGCCCGCCGGCGGCACAGCCCGACGCCGCCACCGCCACCGCCAGCGCCGCGGCGCACGCCGCGCGCCTCATGCGCCCTCACCCCGGTCCCGGCCGCCGGCCGGGCGCCGCTCCTCGGGGGCGGGCGGGCTCATCCCGCTGTCGTCGTAGGCGTCCTCGATCCCGCTCAGCAGAGCCTCCAAGGCCTCGTAGGTGGGGGTGTTGACCACGTCGTCGACCCGGGTGCGCACCGGCAGGCCGTGCTCGGCGACCAGGTCCGCGAAGGCGTCGCCGCCCTCCGCGCGGAACCCGTGCCGGGTCGCCAGCGCCCGCAGTTCGGGGTCGTCGGCCAGCAGCGCGCCCACCCGGTCGCCCGCCTCGGTCAGCGGGACCAGGGTGTGCACCGAGTACACGGTGGGCTCCGGGTACATCAGCACCGCGTCCTGGGGCAGCGCGGGGCCGTTCACCATGGCGTGCACGTACTGCGCCTCATAGGCCCACAGCAGCGGGGTGTGCCCCGGGCCCAGGTCCCGGAACTGCTCGAACGGCTGCTGGGAGGACTCCGGCGGCTGGCCCTGGGCCAGGAACAGCCCGGAGAGGCGGTCGGTGATCTCCGGGTCCGGACCGCCGGGCGGCACGACCTCCTCGTCGTTGAGCAGGTAGGAGAGCACCGCGGCGTACATGCCGGCCGAGTTCGAGGTGCGCGGGTCGGTGGTGCGCACCAGCACCTCGTTGCGGTTGTCCGAGCCCACCGAGTCCCCGGGCAGGTCCCGCCAGCGGGTCCGCTCGGCGGTCAGCTCCAGGTAGGCCGCCACGTCGAAGGACCAGGTGCCGTCCTCCTCCGCACGGCGGGCCACCCCGGCCTCGCGCAGCGACTCCGCGAGCGGCTCGTAGGAGAGGACCACCATCGGGGTGCTGAACAGCCGGTACTCGGTGGAGGCCCCGTTGTCCCGCCGGATGTGGTCGGCGGCGGTGTCCGAACCGGGGGAGACGAAGTCCGCGCCGTCGGCGTCCCGGGCCATCAGCCGCGAGCCCCGGGGGCGCACCCGCACCTCGTAGCCCAGTTCCGCCAGCCGGGCCACGACCCGCTCGTCCCGGAAGAAGTCGACCTTCTCGGACCCGACGACGCCCTCGACCACGGTGGTCCCGCCCGACCAGCGGTCGGCGAGCACCGCCCCGATGGCGACGACCAGCGCCACCACGACCGCGGCGGCCGCCCCGAGCAGCGCCCGTGCGCGCCAGCCGGGCGGGAGGTGGAGAGGGCTCACCGGGGGTTCCTCCTGGTGTGCGGAGAAAGATGGGGTCCTTCACTGTGCCCCCCGCGGGCGTCCCCCGCCCGACCGCCCGGTGGACGCCCGGTGGCCCGCGCGCGAAGCCCGGCCCCGTCGGCCGCCGACCGGACCGTCCGCGGGGCGAACTACGCTGAGAGGCGTGGCAGGCCGGATCAAAGACGAAGACATCGCCCTGGTGCGCGAGCGCACCCCCATCGCCGACGTGATCGGCGAGTACCTTCAGCTCCGCAACGCGGGCGGCGGCTCGCTGAAGGGCCTGTGCCCCTTCCACGACGAGAAGTCCCCGTCTTTCAACGTCACCCCCTCGAAAAACCTTTTCTACTGTTTTGGCTGCGGGGAGGGCGGGGACGCCATCTCGTTCGTGCAGAAGATCGAGGGCCTGGCGTTCGCGGAGGCGGTCGAGTCGCTGGCCCGGCAGATCGGCGTGACGCTGCGCTACGAGGAGAGCGGCGGCCGCTCGACCCGGCGCGACGAGGGCAAGAGGCAGCGCCTCCTGGACGCGCACCGGGCCGCCGCCGTGTTCTACGCCGAGAACCTGATGTCGCCCGGCGCGGTGGAGGCGCGGCGCTTCCTGAGCGAGCGCGGGTTCAACCGGGCGCACGCCGAGCACTTCGGGCTGGGCTACGCCCCCGCCGGGTGGGAGAACCTCACCTCCCACCTGCGCTCCCAGGGGTTCACCGACGCCGAGCTGATCTCCGGGGGGCTGGCCGCCCAGGGCCGGCGCGGCGCCTACGACCGGTTCCGCAACCGGCTCCTGTGGCCGGTGCGGGAGGTGACCGGCGAGGTCGTCGGGTTCGGCGCCCGCAAGCTGGACCCCGCCGAGGACGGCCCCAAGTACCTCAACTCGCCCGAGAGCCCGGTCTTCCACAAGAGCCGGCTGCTGTACGGCCTGGACCTGGCCAAGCGGGACATCTCCTCGCGCGGCCAGGCGGTCATCGTCGAGGGCTACACCGACGTCATGGCCTGCCACCTGGCCGGTGTGACCACCGCCGTGGCCACCTGCGGCACCTCGTTCGGCGAGGACCACCTCAAGATCCTGCGCCGGATGCTGCTGGGCCGCACCAACCAGGGCGGCCGGGTCGTGTTCACCTTCGACGGCGACGCCGCCGGGCAGAAGGCCGCCGTGCGCGCCTTCGCCGAGGAGCACGGGTTCGCCTCCGAGACCTTCGTGGCGGTCCAGCCCGACGGCCTGGACCCCTGCGACCTGCGCCTGCGCCACGGAGACCAGGCCGTGGCCGACCTGGTCGACCACCCGCTCCCGCTGTACGAGTTCATGGTCCGCAAGGTCATCGAGGACTACGACCTCTCCAACCCCGAGGGGCGCATCGCCGCCCTGGACGCCGCCGCCCCCGTGGTGGCGAGCATCCGCGACCACGGGGTGCGCCGGTTCTACGGCAAGAACCTGGACCGCTGGCTGGGCACCCTGGACGAGTCGTTCGTGCTCAACCGGGTCAACCAGCACATCCGCCGGGCCACCGCCCGGGGCGGCCGCGCCGAGCCGCCCCCGGCGCCCACCCCGGACGCCCGGGAGGCGCCCTACGACCTCGGAGACCCGTCCCTGCAGCGGGAGCGCCAGGCGCTCAAGATCGCGGTGCAGTTCCCCGGCCTGGCCGCCGGGAGCGGGTTCGACGCGTTCACGGAGGACGACTTCACCGTCTCCCAGCACCGGGCGATCCAGGGGCTCATCGCGAAGCTGGGCGGGGTGGCCGCCGCCGGGGACCCCGCGTCCTGGGCGGCCCGCCTGCGCGAGTCCGCGCCCACCGAGGCCCAGCGCGATTTCCTCACGCGTTTGGCGGTGGAACAACTGGAGTTGTACGGAGAACTCGAAGAGCATTCCGCCCGGCAAATCCTGGGCACAGTAAGAACTCATTCCATCAACCGCCGCGAGTCAAACCTGAAGTCGGAGTTGTCGCGCCTGGGCGGTGGCGGGGGAGTCGAGGAACAGCAGCGCCTGCTGACCGAGCTCATGGCTCTCCAGCAGCAGAAACGTGCCCTTCAGGAGGAGCTCGCCGGGGGTATGTAGCACAAAGGTGACAATAATGATCCTCCCGTCGGCGGCGGGCGGGCGTGCACAATGGTGTGGTGGCTCCCACGGTTGTGACCAATGAAATTCCGCCCATTCGTCAGGTGGTGCGGCTGCTCCCCGATGCCGGTCGGGGAACGGTCAGCCGCGGCGAGGTCGCGTCGGCCCTGGAACGCCTGGACGCGCCCCCCGACTCCCTGGACGAGGCGGTGGCCCTGCTCGCCCGGATCGGCGTGGAGGTGGCCGACCCCGAGGAGGCGCCCTTCGTCCCCGACCCGGGGCGGCGTTCCGGATCGGACCTGGTCCGCCTGTACCTCCGCGAGATCGGCCGCGTGCCGCTGCTCACCGCGGAGGAGGAGGTGGACCTGGCCAAGGCGATCGAGGCGGGCCTGTGCGCCCAGTGGCGCGGGGCGGGCAGTGCCGGGTGCTCGGACGGGGAGCTCGAAGCGCTCATAGAAGAGGGCAAAAAGGCCAAGCGGGCACTCATAGAGGCAAATCTCCGACTGGTCGTGTCGATCGCCAAACGCTATATGGGACGGGGCCTGCTTTTCCTCGACCTCATCCAGGAGGGCAACCTCGGGCTCATTCGCGCCGTGGAGAAGTTCGATTACACCAAAGGCTTCAAATTCTCCACCTACGCGACCTGGTGGATTCGCCAGGCCATCACCCGGGCGATCGCCGACCAGGCCCGCACGATCCGTATTCCGGTGCACATGGTCGAGACCATCAACAAACTCGTCCGGGTGCAGCACCAACTGCACCAGCAACTGGGCCGGGAGCCCAACGTCGAGGAGATCTCCCATGCCGCCGGATTCGGCGGGGCGCGGGTCATGGAGATCCAGCGGATCGCCCGCGAGCCGGTCTCGCTCCAGGCGCCCATCGGCGAGGAGGAGTCCGACTTCGGCGACTTCATCGAGGACTCCGACGCCGTCGTCCCGGTCGAGGCCGCGGCGTTCACCCTGCTCCAGCAGCACCTGACCGAGATCCTGGGCGGGCTCTCCGACCGCGAGCAGCGCATCCTGCGCCTGCGGTTCGGCATGGCCGACGGCCACCCCCGCACGCTGGAGGAGGTGGGCCGCGAGTTCGGGGTGACCCGCGAGCGCATCCGGCAGATCGAGGCCAAGACCCTGGCCAAGCTCCGCCACCCCTCCCGGGCGGGCACCCTGCGCGACTTCCTCTAGCCGGGGCGGCGGGCCCCTCCGACGCCCTCGCCTACAACGGGCGGGATGCCCTCGGGGTTCCCGCGGGCGCCCGGACGGCCTGATGTGGCCGATGGCGGCGGAACGGGCGGGATTCGTGACCCGCTGCCCCTACGGTCGGAAGGGTGAACGCCACACCGCCACGGAGCCACCGCGCCGCGCGCCCGCGGCGGCGGCACCTGCTCGCCCTGGGCGCGGCGGCCGCCGCCGCGCTCCTGATCACGGGGGTCTTCGTCATCGCCGGCGACAGCAGGCCCCAGCGCATCGGCTACTTCGCGGACTGGAACGTGGCCAACCGCGACTTCACCGTCGCCGACCTCGCCCACAGCGGGGCCCCCGCCCGCCTGGACCGCCTCATGTGGGCGTTCGGCGACGTCTCCGAGGACGGCCTGTGCCACGTCCCCGGCGGGCACGACCAGTCCTGGGAGCTCTACCAGCGCCGCTACTCCGCCGACGAGAGCGTGGACGGCGAGGCCGACGAGTACGAGCAGGAGCTGGCCGGCAGCCTCTACCAGCTCCGCCTGCTCCAGGCCGAGTACCCCGACCTGCGGGCCAGCCTCTCCCTGGGCGGCTGGAACTGGTCGCGGTACTTCTCCACCGCGGTGCGCACCGAGGAGTCCCGCCGGGCGTTCGTCGCCTCCTGCGTGGACCTGTGGCTGCGCGGGGACCTGCCGGTGCGCGAGGGCGAGCCCCAGGGCGGGGAGGGCGCGGCGGCCGGGATCTTCGACGGCATCGACCTGGACTGGGAGTGGCCGGGCGGCTCCGGCAACCCCCACAACGTCGAGGACCCCGCGGACGCGGCCAACTTCACCCTGCTGGTCGCCGAGTTCCGCCGCCAGCTCGACGCCCTGGCGCGGGAGACCGGCCGGGACTACACCCTGTCGGCGTCGCTGTCGGGCGCGCCCGGCCAGGCCGACGCCTACGACCCGGAGATCTTCGACCACCTGGACTTCGCCACGGTGCAGGGCTACGACTTCTCCGGTCCCTGGAGCGAGGCCACCGCCTACCACTCCAACCTCTACCCGCCCGCCTCGGCCCCCGGCGCCAACAGCGCCGACGCGGCGGTGACCCGGTTCGTCGACCGCGGGGCGCCGCCGGAGAAGCTGGTGCTGGGCATCCCCGCCTTCGGCCGCGGCTGGCAGGGCGTGGACGGCGCCGACCACGGCCTGGGCCGCCCGGCCGTGCCCGCCGACGACGCCTACGACGGGCCGACCATGGCGTTCTCCGACCTGGAGGAGATGGACGGGGAGCGCTACCTGGACGAGGAGGCGGGCGCGTTCTCCGTGCGCGTCGGCGACCAGTGGTGGACCTACGACGATCCCGGCGTCATCGCGATCAAGGGCGACTACGTGCTGGGACGGGGGCTGGGCGGCCTCATGGTGTGGAACCTTGACATGGACCCCACCGGCGACCTCGTGCGCGCCATGGACGAGTCGCTGGGCTGACCGCCCGCGCGGCGCGGTTGCGCCCCCGCCGGTGCCGGGTCCACTCTGGGCGCCATGGCCGACCCGCAGCGCACCCCGCGCCCCGCACCGCCCGCCGACACCGAGGCCCTGCGCCGTGACCTGGAGGACGCCGTCGGGGGCACGGTCGCCTTCGACCCCGGCACCCGCGCCCTGTACACCTCCGACGCCTCCAACTACCGGGTGGTCCCCCTGGGGGTGGTCCTGCCCGCCACGGTCGAGGACTGCGTGTCCGCCCTGCGGGTCTGCGCCGCCCACGGCGTTTCCGCCACACCGCGCGGGGGCGGCACCTCCATCGCGGGCAACGCCATCGGGCCGGGCGTGGTGATCGACACCTCCCGCCACCTCACCGCCATCGAGGACATCGACCCGGTCGCCCGCACCGCCACCGTCCAGCCCGGCGTGGTGCTGGACGCGCTCCGGGCGGCCACCGCCGTGCACGGGCTGACCTTCGCCCCCGACCCCTCCACCCACAGCCGCTGCACCGTCGGCGGCATGGTCGGCAACAACGCCTGCGGCTCCCACTCGGTGGCCTGGGGCACCACCGCCGACAACGTCGTCTCCCTGGAGGTGCTGCTCCCCGACGGCACCCGGATGACCGTCGGCTCGCACCACACCGCCGAGGAGTTCGAGGCGCTGACCCGCCTGCCCGGACGGGAGGGCGCGGTGTACCGCGGGCTGGACCTGCTCGTCGGCGAGCACCGCGGCGAGCTGCGCACCGCCATGCCGGAGTTCCGCCGCCGGGTCTCGGGCTACTCCCTGGACCGGCTGCTGCCCGAGAAGGGGCGCAACGTCGCCGCCGCGCTGGTCGGCACCGAGGGCACCTGCGTGTTCGTGCTGCGTGCCACCGTCCGCCTGGTCGAGACGCCCCGGGCCCGGGCGCTGGCCGTCCTGGGCTACCCGGACGCCCCGGCCGCCGCCGACGCCGTTCCCGACCTGCTGGGGCACGCTCCGCTCACCGTCGAGGGCGTCAACGACCGCATGGTCGCGGCCCTGGACGGGCGGCCCGGCACCACGCGGGTCGCGCTGCCCGGGGGCGGGGCCTGGCTGCTGGTGGAGATCGCCGGGGAGGACCCCGCCGGCGCCGAGCGGGCGGCCCGCGCCATGGTCGACGCGCTGCCCGCCGCGTCCCGGCCGTCCGACTCCGCCGTGGTGTCCGACCCGGCCCACCGCCGGGCGCTGTGGCGGATCCGGGAGGAGGGCGCCGGGCTCGTCCAGCGCACGCCCGAGGGCGAGGACGCCTGGTCGGGGTGGGAGGACGCGGCCGTGCCCCCGGAGAACCTGGGCGCCTACCTGCGCGGGTTCGACGCCCTCATGGAGCGGCACGGCCGGTTCGGCGTGGTCTACGGGCACTTCGGCGACGGCTGCCTGCACGTGCGCATCGACTTCGAGCTGACCACCGAGCGGGGGCGCGCGTCCTACCGGGCCTTCCTGGAGGAGGCCGCCGACCTGGTCGTGGAGCACGGCGGCTCGCTGTCGGGGGAGCACGGGGACGGCCGGGCCCGCTCGGGGCTGCTCTCCCGGATGTACCCGCCGGGGCTGCTGCGGGCCTTCGCCGACTTCAAGCGGCTCTTCGACCCCGACGGGATCATGAACCCCGGCGTCATCGTCGACCCGGCCCCGGTGGACGCCGACGTCCGCCTGGCCGTGCGCCACCTGCCCCTGCTCGACGACGCGGTCCTGGCCTACCGCGACGACCGGGGCGACCCCGCGCGGGCGCTGCGCCGCTGCTCGGGGGTGGGCAAGTGCCGCCGGCACGACGGCCCGGGGGTGATGTGCCCCAGCTACCAGGTCACCGGCGAGGAGCGGCACTCCACCCGGGGACGGGCCCACCTGCTGTTCGAGATGGCCGCGGGGGAGGTCGTCACCGACGGCTGGGACTCGGAGGAGGTGCGCGAGAGCCTGGACCTGTGCCTGTCGTGCAAGGGCTGCCTGAGCGACTGCCCGGTCAACGTGGACATGGCCTCCTACAAGGCGGAGTTCCTGGACCGCCACTACCGGGGGCGGGTGCGCCCGGCGGCCCACTACTCGATGGGCTGGCTGCCCGTCTGGGCGCGGCTGGCGCGGCTGGCCCCGGCCGAGGTGGACCGGACGCTGCGTCTGCCGGGCGTCTCCCGGCTGGCCAAGCGGCTGGCGGGGGTGGCCGCCGAACGCGACCTGCCGGGGTTCGCGCGCACCACCTTCACCCGGGCGTTCCGGCGGCGCGCCGCCCGCGGGCGGGCGCGCACCGGCGGGCCGCGCGTGGTGCTGTGGCCCGACACCTTCGGCGAGCACATGGACCCGCACATCCCGGCGGCGGCGGTCCGGGTGCTGGAGGACGCCGGGTTCACCGTGGTCCTGCCCCGGGGGCCGGTGTGCTGCGGGCTGACCTGGGTGTCCACCGGCCAGCTCGGGACGGCCCGCGCCGTGATGCGCCGCGCCCTGCGCGCCCTGGAGCCGCTGGTGGAGGAGGGGCTGCCGGTGGTCGGGCTGGAGCCCAGCTGCACCGCGGCGCTCCGCCACGACCTGGTGGAGCTGCTGCCCGGTGCGCGGAGCGAGCGGGTCGCCGCGGCGGTGCACACCCTGGCCGGGTTCCTGGCCGAGCACGCCCCGCACTGGAGCCCGCCGCGGATCCCCGCCGACGCCCTGGCTCAGGTGCACTGCCACCAGCACGCGGTGCTGGGCTTCGACGCCGACCGGGAGCTGATCGCCCGGGCGGGCGTGGCGGGGGAGGTGCTGGACGCGGGGTGCTGCGGGCTGGCGGGGGACTTCGGATTCACGGAGGGCCACTACGAGGTCTCGGCCGCGATCGGCGAGCGCGAGCTGCTGCCGCGGGTGCGCGCGGCGGACGCCGACACCCTCGTCCTCGCCGACGGGTACAGCTGCCGCACCCAGATCCTCCAGGGCGCGGGCCGCCGCCCGCTGCACCTGGCCGAGCTGCTCGCCCGGGGGCTGGACGCGGACGGCCGCCGGGAGCACTGACGTGGGCCCTGGCGGCCCGCGGGTGTGAGGCGGGGGCGGGGCGGGGCTTCGAGGGCCTTCCGGTCCGGTGGCGGATGCCGTGGTCCGCACCGCTGCCGGAGGCCCTCTTCGCGTGTGTCAGGCGGGGCGGGTGCGACCCACCTCCACGGTCAGCACACCTAGACGCCCATCTGGTCGTGGAGCAGGTCCAGGGCTCGGGAGACCGCGTCCGGCAGGCGGGGGTCCTTCTCGTCGAGGCCCTCGCCGAGGTGGATGCGCCAGGAGGCCTCGGTGCCGCCGGGGCTGCGGCGGGCCACCAGGCGGAAGCCGGTGGAGGAGTCGGGGCGGGGGAAGGGGACGAACCGGTTCACCAGGATGGTGGAGGTGACCCGCTCGGCGACCGCCTCGGCGACGGAGCGGTAGTCGACCCCCTCGCGCAGGGGGACCGCGTGCTCTCCGCTGCCCTCCTCGATGAAGGCCAGTTCCTCGCGGGACCAGCGGGCCCGGTCGATGTCCTCCCACGGCACGGTGCGCCCGTCCGGCAGGTGCAGGGCGCGGGTGGTGGCGGCCAGGACCGCCCCGCCCCCGGCGGCGGGCGCGTGCGCGAGGACGCGCTCGCCCCGCTCCAGCCGGGAGCGCACGGAGGCCGGGACGCCCCGGCCGAGCAGGCCCACCTAGTCCTCCGCGGGGCCGGTGCGCCCGCCGGCGCCGTTGCGCCGGGGGGTGTCGCCGTTGACGGTCTCCCACTCGATGAGCTCGATCTCCTCGTCGGTGGGCCGGGCGAGGAAGTCGCGCACCGACGTGATCGGCATCTTGGACACGGTCTTGTCGTACACGGTGCGGCCCGCGCTGCTCACCTGGGCGCCGACCAGGCCGGCCACCTCCTGGACGACGGGGCTGTCCGCCACCTTGCGGGCACCGCGGACGATCTGCTCGTAGCGGGTGCGGCCCGCCTTGGTGCCCAGGACGTAGCCGATTGCCAATCCGGCGGCGAAAGTGATCCGGTAGCGCATGGGTACCCTCTTCATGCCTCGGAGTCGGTCGTGGTGTTCCGTGTCTCGCACGTTACCTTGTCGTGGTGGCGGCCACACGGGCCGACACCGGTCACGAGTGCTCCGGAAGAGCGCTAGTCTATTGGTGTCGCCACGGCCCGCGGGGCCGTCGGCGGACGCGGTCCCGCGTAGCTCAATTGGCAGAGCAGCCGGCTGTTAACCGGCAGGTTATTGGTTCGAGTCCAATCGCGGGAGCAGGGGAAAACGTTCGCGCACCGCACGGCGGGGGCGCTACGCTGTTCCCGACACGCGATCCCGCGTAGCTCAATTGGCAGAGCAGCCGGCTGTTAACCGGCAGGTTATTGGTTCGAGTCCAATCGCGGGAGCCCACCGACCAGGGCCCTTCTCCTCACGGAGCGGGGCCTTTCGTGTTGTCCGGGGCACGGTGTGTTTCCGGGGCGCGGCGCACGGCCGGGGCGCGTCCCGTTCAGGGCGCCGCGGGCCGCGGGGCGCACGCCTTCCGCGGACCCGGCCGGGTCCGGACGGCGCGGCGGGGACACGGCGCTGCGCCGCGGAGGTGCCGCGACGGGGGCGCGCCGACCGCGCGCGGGCGCGCGCAGCCGGCGGCGGCTCAGGTGCGGGCGGTGGCGCCCAGGAGGAGGCGGCGGTTGCGCTGGGGCATCTGGTAGCTGCCCGGCACGGGCGGGGCCACCGGCAGGGTCCGCCAGCGCTGGACCTCCATCAGCCCCGGGCTGAGGACGTTCCAGCCTTCGAGCAGGGATTGGATCTCCTCGCGCGTGCGCCAGTAACCGGAGTTGAGGTGGCGGCGGAAGACGTTCTGGAGCTGTTCGGCCCGGTGGGCGTCCTTGGGGAAGACCGCGGGGTCGGGCCTGTGGTGGTGGCTCATCACCAGGTGGCTGCCGGCGGGCAGCAGGGTGCGCAGGGCCGCCATGTGCGCGGCCGGGGTGTCGATGTCGGCGACGTGCGAGAGGGTCCCGGGCAGCAGCAGCCCCACCGGCCGGTCGAGGTCGATGAGCGCGCGCAGGGCGGGGGAGGCGAAGAGGTCGGCGGGGCGGGTCAGGCGCCCCTGCACGGCGGTGGTGCGGTGCTCGCTGACCAGGGCCCGGTGGTGGGCCAGCACCATGAGGTCGTCGGTGACGTAGGCGACCCGGGCGCGCGGGGCGATCTCGTGCGGGTCGCCGGGGGCGGGCAGCCCGGCTCCGAGCTGCACGAACTGGTCGACGCCCTCCTCCTCGTACAGGTGGCGCACCGCGCGCTGGAGGAACGCCCGCTCTCCCAGGACCAGGTCCTGGAAGCCGGGGGCGACCTGTTCGGCGGCCACGGCGAGGTCGCGGTCCACCTCGAAGTGGTCCTTGCCCTTGAGGTGGAAGGAGTGCAGTCGGGCCAGGCTCGGTCGGGTCAGGTCGACGGCGGGCGGGGGGTTGAAGTGCTCCTGCCGGGTCCCCGCCTGCCTCAGGAAATCGGGGGAGGTGAATCGCGACATCGCCGTCCTCTTGTCTGAGGTGGGGAAGTGTGGCCGACAGAAGGATTCTATTCATCATTGGCGGGGTTGTTAACCGAGTCGGGGAGACCGGTCGTGAAAAACATCGGAGATCGCGTCCTTGTCGTGGTCACAGGGGTGGGTTGGGTCCGCTCTGGGGTTGGTAGTACTTATATGCCAGATGTCCAATTATGAGAGGAATCGGCCTCTCGGGTCGGCGAACGGGAAGCCTTACCAGGAAGCGTCTTCCAGCGCCGGACCCGCCGCGTGGTACCGGAGTGACCCCTGGGGGAACCGCCCCGCGACGGCTTCCCCCCGGATCCCGGCCGCCGGGCGAACACGGAAATAGGACCGTGCCCCATATCCCCGGCGGCACGGAGAGAAATGCGAGTGCGCCGCCGCTGCCTGCGACAATCGGCCGCCGTCGCGGAAATGGCACAAAGGCCCGGGCACCGGGAAATGCCCCGCGCCGCCCGCGCGGAACCCCGCCCCCGCGCCGCTAGCCTGGGGTCATGGACCGCCCCTACACCATCCTCAGCTGCGCCGTGTCGGTCGACGGGCGCATCGACGACACCGGTCCCGACCGGCTGCGCCTGTCCAACGAGGCCGACTTCGCCGAGGTCGACGAGCTGCGCGCCCGGTGCGACGCCATCCTCGTCGGCGCGGGCACCCTGCGCGGCGACGACCCCCGGCTGCTGGTCCGCTCCGAGCGGCTGCGCGCCCGCCGCCGGGAGGAGGGCCGGACCGAGAACCTGCTCAAGGCCGTCCTCACCCGCACCGGCGACCTCGACCCCGGGGCCCGCTTCTTCACCACGGGGGACGCCGGGGCGGTCGTCTACACCGGCGGGGAGGGCACGGCCCGGGCCCGCGCGAGGTTCGCGGACGCCCCGGCCGCCGGGCCCCCGGTCGACGTCGTGGACGCCGGCGACCCGCCCGCGGTCCGGGCGGTCCAGGCCGACCTGGCGGCCCGCGGCGTGCGCCGGCTCCTGGTGGAGGGCGGCGGACACGTCCACACCCTGTTCCTCACCGCCGGACTCGTGGACGAGCTGCGCCTGGCGGTCGCCCCGTTCTTCGTGGGCCGGGCCGACGCGCCCCGGTTCGTCCACCCCGGGGACTTCCCGGCCGGCCCGGACGCGCCGATGCGCCTGGTGGAGACCCGCGCGATCGGCGACATGGCGGTCCTGCGCTACCGCCTGGACGCGGACGGTCCCGCGTGAGCGCCGGACCCGCCCCCGCCGAGGGCGCGGCCGACGCCCACTGGCTGCGCCGCACCGTCGAGCTGTCCCGGCTGTGCCCGCCCTCCGACACCGCGTTCTCCGTCGGCTGCGCGGTGGTGGCCGCGGACGGCACGGTGCTCGCCGAGGGCCACTCGCGCCGCGACGACCCCCGCGACCACGCCGAGGAGGCCGCCCTGCGCGGGGTCGACCCCGGGGACCCCCGGCTGGCCGGGGCCACCCTGTACTCGTCGCTGGAGCCGTGCAGCTCCCGCTCCTCGCGCCCGCTGCCCTGCTCGTCGCTGATCCTGGCCACCCCGGTGCCGCGGGTGGTGTTCGCCTGGCGCGAGCCCTCGGTATTCGTGGACTGCGTGGGCGCCGAGCGGCTGCGCGCCGCCGGGCGCGCGGTGGTGGAGCGCCCCGACCTCGCCGCCGGGGTCCGGGAGGTCAACGCGCACCTGCTCGGCTGAACCCCGCCGGGCCCGCGCGGGCGGGCCCGGCCGCGGCGTCAGAACCGGTTCACGTCCACCACGCGGACGACGGCGCGCCCCTCGGCGTCCGAGGCCGCCAGGTCCACCTCGGCGGAGATGCCCCAGTCGTGGTCCCCGGCCGGGTCGGCGAGGATCTGCCGCACCCGCCACAGGCCGTCCTCCTCCTCGATGAGGAGCATCTTGGGGCCGCGCGCGTCCGGGCCGGTGCCGATGGAGTCGTGGTCGGCGCCGTACTCCTCCAGCGCCTCCTCCCAGGCCTCGGCGTCCCACTCGCCCGCGTCCTCCAGGGCGCCCAGGTCCCGGTAGCGGTGGCGGGCGGCCAGCTCCACCCGGCGGAACAGCTCGTTGCGGACCAGGACCCGGAAGGCGCGCGGGTTGGCGGTGACCGGGCGGACCCGCTCCTCGGGCGCCTGCTCCTGCGGCCCGTCCTCCCGCGGGTTGGTCAGCTGCTCCCACTCGTCCAGGAGGCTGGAGTCCACCTGCCGGACCAGCTCCCCCATCCACGCGATGATGTCGTGCAGCTCCTCGGTCTTGGCGTCGTCGGGGACCGTCTGGTCCAGCGCCTTGTAGGCGCCCGCCAGGTACCGCAGCACCAGGCCCTCCGAGCGCGCCAGCTCGTAGTGCCCCACGTACTCCACGAAGGTCATCGCCCGCTCGTACATGTCGCGGGCCACGCTCTTGGGCCGCAGCGGGTGGTCTCCCACCCACGGGTGCCCGCGCCGGTAGGCGTCGTAGGCGTGGGAGAGCAGGTCCTCCAGCGGCTTGGGGTGGTCGACGTCCTCCAGGAGCTCCATGCGCTCCTCGTACTCGACGCCGTCCTCCTTCATCCGCTGCACGGCCTCGCCGCGCGCCTTGTTGAGCTGGGCGCCCAGGATCTGCCGGGGGTCGTCCAGGGTGGACTCCACCACGCTCAGCACGTCCAGGGCGTAGGACGGCGACTCGCGGTCCAGCAGGTCCAGCGCCGCCAGCGCGAACGTGGAGAGCGGCTGGTTGAGCGCGAAGTCGGCCTGCAGGTCCACGGTGAGCCGGGCGGTGCGGCCCTGCTCGTCCGGCTCGGGCAGCGTCTCCACGATGCCGCCGTCCAGCAGCGACCGGTAGATGGCGATCGCCTCGCGGATGTGCCTGCGCTGGGTCCTGCGGTCGTCGTGGTTCTCCGTGAGCAGGTGCTTCATCGCGGCGAAGCAGTTGCCGGGGCGGGCGATGACGCTCAGCAGCATCGCGTTGCTCACCCGGAACCGCGAGGTCAGCGGCTCGGGCTCGGCGTCGATGAGCTTCTCGAACGTGGCCTTGTCCCACGACACGAAGCCCTCGGGAGCCTTCTTGCGCACCACCTTGCGCCGCTTCTTGGGGTCCTCGCCGACCTTGGCCAGCGCCTTCTCGTTCTCGATGACGTGCTCGGGGGCCAGCGCCACCACGTTGCCGACGGTGTCGAACCCGGCCCGGCCCGCGCGCCCGGCGATCTGGTGGAACTCCCGGGCGCGCAGCCGGCGCACCCGCACGCCGTCGTACTTGCTCAGCGCCGTGAACATCACGGTGCGGATGGGCACGTTGACGCCCACGCCCAGGGTGTCGGTGCCGCAGATGACCTTGAGCAGCCCGCGCTGGGCCAGCCGCTCGACCAGCCGGCGGTACTTGGGCAGCATCCCGGCGTGGTGCACGCCGATGCCGTGGCGCACGTACCGGGACAGGTTGCGGCCGAACCGGGTGGTGAAGCGGAAGTCGCCGATCTCGTCCGCGATCGCCGCCTTCTCCTGCTTGGTGCACATGTTGATGCTGGTGAGCGACTGGGCCCGCTCGATCGCCTGCGCCTGCGTGAAGTGGACGATGTAGACGGGCGCGTCGCCGCCCTGGAGCAGCTCCTCCAGGGTCTCGTGCAGCGGGGTGACCCGGTAGTCGTAGTAGAGGGGGACGGGGCGCTCCGCGGACGCGACCACGGCGGTGGAGCGCCCGGTGCGCTTCTCCAGGTCCTCCTCGAAGCGGCTGACGTCGCCCAGGGTCGCCGACATGAGCAGGAACTGCGCCTGCGGCATCTCCAGCAGCGGCACCTGCCAGGCCCAGCCGCGGTCGGGCTCGGCGTAGAAGTGGAACTCGTCCATGACGACCGTGTTGATGTCGGCCCGGGCCCCCTCGGCCAGGGCGATCTGGGCGAGCACCTCGGCGGTGCAGCACACGATGGGGGCGTCGGCGTTGACACTGGCGTCGCCGGTCATCATGCCGACGTTCTCGGTGCCGAAGACCTTGCACAGGTCGAAGAACTTCTCCGACACCAGGGCCTTGATGGGCGCGGTGTAGAACGCGCACTCGTCCCGGGCCAGCGCGGCGAAGAGCGCGCCGGTGGCGACCAGGCTCTTGCCGGAGCCGGTCGGGGTGTTGAGGATGACGTTCGAGCCGGAGACGACCTCGATGAGCGCCTCCTCCTGGTGCGGGTAGAGGGTGAGGCCCCGCTCCTGGGTCCAGGCGGCGAACGCCTCGTAGAGGGCATCGGGTTCGGGTTCGGCCGGAAGCGCATCAATGAGACTCACGGTCTCTATACTGCCCGGTCCCGTCCACTGCCCGCTCCCGGACGACGCCGCAGGACACGGCGACGGCGGGCGCGCCCGCCGGGCGCGCCCGCCGTCGCGGGGTCGGAAGCGGTGTCAGACCAGGCCGAGCTTGCGCACGGTGTCGCGCTCCTCGACGAGCTCCTGTACGGAGGCGTCGATGCGGCCGCGGGAGAACTCGTCGATCTCCAGGCCCTGCACGATCTCCCACCGGCCGCCGCGGGACACCACGGGGAAGGAGGAGATGAGGCCCTCGGGCACGCCGTAGGAGCCGTCGGAGGGGATGGCGGCGGAGGTCCAGTCGCCCTCGGGGGTGCCGTTGACCCAGTCGTGGACGTGGTCGACGGCGGCGTTGGCGGCGGAGGCCGCCGAGGAGGCGCCCCGGGCGTCGATGATCGCGGCGCCGCGCTTGGCGACGGTCGGGATGAAGGTGTCCTCCAGCCACTTCTGGTCGTCGACGGCCGCGGCGGCGTTGGCCCCGTTCACCTCGGCGCGGAACAGGTCCGGGTACTGGGTCGCGGAGTGGTTGCCCCAGATCGTGAGCTTCTTGATGTCGTTGATCGACACGCCGAGCTTCTTGGCGAGCTGGGTGAGCGCGCGGTTGTGGTCCAGGCGGGTCATCGCGGTGAAGCGCTCGGCCGGGACGTCCGGGGCGTGGCTCTGGGCGATGAGGGCGTTGGTGTTGGCGGGGTTGCCCACCACCAGGACGCGGATGTCGTCGGCGGCGCCGGCGTTGATGGCCTCGCCCTGCGGCTTGAAGATCCCGCCGTTGGCCTCCAGGAGGTCGCCGCGCTCCATGCCCGGGCCGCGGGGGCGCGCGCCCACGAGCAGGGCGACGTTGGCGCCCGCGAAGGCCTGGCCCGCGTCGTCGAAGATGTCGATGCCCTGGAGCAGCGGGAAGGCGCAGTCGTCCAGCTCCATCGCGGTGCCCTCGGCCGCCTTGACGGCCTGGGGGATCTCCAGCAGGCGCAGCTTCACCGGGGTGTCGGCGCCGAGCAGCTGGCCGGAGGCGATCCGGAACAGCAGCGCGTAGCCGATCTGGCCGGCGGCGCCGGTGACGGTGACGTTGACGGGTGCTTTGGACATGGCGTGAACTCTCCTGACGACGATGTGCGCCCCGCGATGTTACCAACGGGTAAGTGGCGGCGCCGGTGCCTGGCTCCGGGGTCGTCCGGGCGCGCGCCGCACCACAACACACTAGTGCGCCCCCCGTCGCCGCCCGTGACCCAGGTGCGCCCAACACCCGGGGCCGCCGCCGCGGCGGCCCCGGCATCCCTTGCGCGGCAGCGCATCCACGACTCGGAAACGCCGGACTCACCCTGTTAGGATGACGTGCGTCGACGACGGCGGGCCGGTAGCTCAGCTGGTTAGAGCAGGGGACTCATAATCCCTGGGTCGCGGGTTCGAGTCCTGCCCGGCCTACCCTCCCTGAGAACACAAGAAGCGCCTCCCACCTGGGCCAACAGGCAGGAGGCGCTTTCGCTGTCTCCACGGTCGACCACGGACCCCTACGGCCCGGTCCGGGTGGCCACGTTGAATACACGGTGAAGTTCCCCGGGCCCGCGGACCCGGGCGGCGACCGGCCGGGATCGGCCCTGCCGCAGGCCCGGCCTCGTCTAGACTCGGCCTCCGGTCCGGAGCCGACCCCGGTCATCCCCCCTCGGTGTCCCACGTCTCACAACCACCATGAACCCGGCGCCGTCGGACGGATCGTAAGTACGTGTGTGTCCGACGTACCGGGAGAGGCGTGTGGTGGAGGAGAGGCGGGGGCGGCGCAGGGCGCGCCCGGGGACCCGGCGGCGCGACCCCGACCCCCGGGGGCGGTGGTGGGCGCGTGCCGTCTCCGCGGTCCTGGTGGGGGTCGCCCTCGTGACCGTCCTGCACGCCACCACCTCCCGCGACGTGGACGCACGCCCCACCGAGCCGGTGCCCCAGGAGCCCGCCGCGCCCCCCGGGCGCCCCTTCGACAGCCTCCTCGACGGCACCGGCATCTCCCGGGACACCTCGACGGCCGAGGTCGACCTGGACGGCGCGGGCAACAGCCTCTCCGCCCAGGCGCTGGCCGCCGCCGGCTGGACGCCGGGACGCGAGGTCACCCTGCTGGGCACCGCCCTGGAGGTGCCCGACTACGCCCCCGGGCGCCCCGACCACCTCGTCGCCGACGGCCAGGAGGTGCGCCTGCACGGCCGCCACGAGTCGCTGACGTTCCTGGTCACGGCCACCGGCGCGGCCGGTGCGCCGGTCGCGGGCACCGGCCGGATCGTCTACACCGACGGCGGCACGCAGCCCTTCACCCTCACCGTCCCGGACTGGGCCGGCGGCCCGGCGGGCGACGCCGCCCTGGTCCTGCCCTACGCCAACACCGCCGACCGCAGGGGGCCCGGCAGCGCCACGGGGTCGGTGCGCCTGTACGCGCGCTCGGTGCCCGCCGACCCCGGCCGGGAGGTCTCGCACGTCGTGCTCCCCGACGCCGGCGCGGGGAGCCTGCACCTCTTCTCCCTGGGGACCCGCCCGGCCGACCACGGGTGGACCGGGACCTGGGCCCGCGCCACGTCCGCCTACATGGAGGTCGGCCCCTGGCAGGACCAGACGCTGCGCCTGCCGGTGCGCTCCACCGCGGGCGGCCACCGGGTGCGCATCCGCCTGGACAACACCTTCGCGGCCGGGCCCGTCACCGTCGGCGCCGCCTCCGTGGCCCTGCGCGGGACGGGCGCCGCCACCCGCGGCTCGGCCGTCCCGCTCACCTTCGGCGGCCGGTCCGACGTCTCCATCCCCGCCGGCGGCCAGGTGTACAGCGACCCCGTCGACCTGCTGCTGCCGCCGCAGACCGACGCCCTGGTCAGCCTGTACCTGCCGGACCCGGTGTACGCGGCGCCGCTGCACTACGCGGCCGGGGACACCGGCTTCCTCGGGGAACCCGGCGGCGGGGACCTGACCCTGGACACCACCGGGGCGCCGTTCACCGGCCGCCTCTACCAGTGGCCGTTCCTCACCGGGGTGGAGGTCATGGACGCGCCCGGCGCCATCGTGGCGTTCGGCGACTCCATCACCGACGGCGCCCGCTCCACCCGGGACGGGCACGCGCGCTGGCCCGACGTGCTCAGCGCCCGCCTGCACGCCCGCGCCGACCTCCCGCACCCGGGCGTCCTCAACCTCGGCGTCGCGGGCAACCACGTGGTCAGCGACGCCTACCCGGGGGAGGGGGTGTCGGTGAACGCCTCCGGGGTCTCCCTGCTCCACCGCGCGCCCCGCGACGTGTTCGGCCAGCACGGGGCGAGCGCCCTCGTCCTGTTCGCCGGGATCAACGACCTGCGCTGGGGCACCCCGCCCGAGCAGGTGGTCGCGGGCCTGGAGGACCTGGCCGAGCAGGCGGGGGAGCGGGGGATGCGGGTGTTCGCCGCCACCCTGGGCCCGTGCGCGGGCGAGGTGCGCTGCACCGCGGAGGTGGAGGCCGCCCGCCAGACGGTCAACGCCCACCTGCGCTCGCGGGCCGGGGATCCCTCCTCCCCGTTCGACGCCGTGTGGGACTTCGACGCGGTGCTGCGCGACCCGCAGCACCCGGCCCGGCTGCTGCCGGCCTACGACTCCGGCGACCACATCCACCCGGGCGACGCGGGCCTGCGCGCGCTGGCGGAGTCGGTGGACCTGGACGCCCTGATGGGGCGCCCCCGCGCCGGCGGCGCCGCCGAGGGCGGTGTCAGCGGGGACACCCCAGGTGGTGGTGGATGACCAGGTCCACGTAGACGGACCCCAGGTCGTCCAGGCTCAGCCCGCCCTCGGGCCGGTACCAGTGCAGCAGGGAGTCGAGGGTGTCCAGCACCTCGTCCGCGGCCCTGCCGGGCTCTTCGACGTGGAAGGCGTCCGCCAGCACGCCGTCGACGATGATCCCGCGGATGTGCTCGCGGTAGGTGCGGGCCAGCGCGCCGATCTCCCGGTGCCGGAGCGGGTGGACGGCGCGCAGCTCCGGCAGGATCTCGTGCGCCAGCGCGGCGGCCTCCCGGTGCCGCCACCCCGTCTCCACGTGTCGCACGACCAGGCCGGACATCCGGTCGACGGGGCACGCGCCCGGGTCGTCGGCGGCCAGCTGGCGCTCCACCCGCTCCCGGGTCGAGCGCAGCACGACCGCGTAGACCAGGTCGAAGCGGGTGGGGAAGGCGCGCCGCAGGGAGGCGGCGTCGGTTCCGGTCTGCGCCGCGATGCGGCGGGTGAGGTCGGACACGGGCAGGGCGCGGGAGCCGTGCTCGGCGAACAGCCGGGCGGCACAGTCCAGCACGGGGGCCGTGGCGCGGAGCGCGTGCGGGGAGAGGTCGGCCGTCATGTCTCGGTGTCTCATCGCTCGGGGGCGCACCGTCGGGAGGGCGGCGGAGCGCGTGAGGGTTCCTTGCGTGAATCGTTTTCGAGGATATCCGCGATCACGCGGAGAAACGGGTGGAACCGCGGAACTCGGCGGCTGATGGCGGGTTTTCGGGACACCTGCGCACTGTGCGCACGATGTCGTGTGAAATGCCGTCCGTGGCGCCTCCTCCCCAGGGGCGCCACGGTGCGCACGTGGCCGCGGCGGCGGCTCAGACCTGCCCCGTCGCCTGCACTCCCCCCTGGGCGCGGCCGGTGGTGAGGGGGACGAGGTCGTCCACCCGCTCGGTGGCGATGGCGTCGACGCCCATTCCGATCAGACGCGCCATCTCCGTGAAATCGTTGACGGTCCACGCGGCGATCGAATATCCGAAACGGTGCATTTCTCCGATCGAATCCCGCGTGATCAGCGTGTGGTGCGTTCCCAGGAACGCCGGCCGCAGGCCGCGCAGGGCCGACTCCGCGGGCGGGGTCGGCTGGTCCCAGGCGATCATGAGGCGGGCCTCGGGGCTCTGGGCGCGCAGGGCGGCCAGGGTCTCGGTGGATCCGGTGTGCAGGACGCGGGCGCAGGGCCGGTCGCGCAGCAGGGCGTCGGCGGCCAGCGCGGCCTCCGGGGAGGCGGAGTCGACCAGCAGGGGCGGGCCCTCCTCGTCGCGGAACTCCGCGACGACCTCCATCAGGGTCGGGATGCGCCGCTCCACGTCGTCGCGGGCTCCGGCGAGTTCGGCGAGGGTCAGGTCGGCCACCGGCCGCGGTGGGGACCCCGGGGTCGCCACGGTGCGTTCGTCGACCAGGACGGGGTACCCGTCCGAGGTCAGGTGGACGTCGATCTTGACCAGGTCGGCCCCGGCGCGCCAGGCTGAGCGCAGGGCCGGGAGCGTGTTCCCGGGGAAACGTGCGGTGTCTCCGCGTAGTGCGATGGACAACGTCATGCCGTCAAGGGTGGCAAAGACCACCGGCGCACGTGGGGCAAACAGGAAAAACGCCGGAACCGGCCCCGGCGGGCGCGGTACCGCGGCGCGAACGGCGGCGTATCCGGGGTGTTCCCACGTGATTGCGAGCGGACTCACGTCGTGGGATAACCGTCCCGGGTGCCGCGAACTGGGAAACTTTGTTACACGGCGTCGTGACCGCACGGCGCAGCGGCCAGGCCCCCTACTGTGAGGCGAACGATGATTCCGGACCAGCGGCGAGAGCACATCCTCAAGCTCCTCCAGGAGCGCCACGTGCTGAGTATCAACGAGCTCACGTCGATGCTGTCCGTGTCCCACATGACCGTGCGCCGCGACATCCAGGCACTGGAGAACGACGGCAAGGTCCTGTCGGTCACCGGAGGGGTGCGCCTCGCGGCGCGGCTCAAGAGCGAGCCGTCCTACCTGGCCAAGGCCCAGCTGGAGGTGCCCGCCAAGCGGTCCATCGCGCGGGCCGCGGCCGACCTGGTGCGCGAGAACTTCACCATCTACCTCGACGCGGGCACGACCACGCTCCAGATGGTCCCGATGCTCACCGACAAGGTCGGGCTCACCGTCATCACCAGCGACTTCAACGTCGTCGGGCACCTGATGGAGTACCCGGGCATCGAACTCATCCACACCGGCGGCGTGGTGTCGCACTCCGACCACTCCTCGGTGGGCCGGTTCACCGCCGAGTTCCTCAAGCAGGTCAACGTGGACCTGGCGTTCATCGCCAGCAGCTCCTGGGACGCCGAGCGCGGCTCGACGACCCCGTCGGAGGCCAAGGTGATCGCCAAGCAGCAGCTGCTGCGCATCGCCTCCAAGAGCGTGCTCACGGTGGACAGCACCAAGTACGGGAAGTTCGGCACCTTCCGGGTGGCGAGCCTGGAGGAGTTCGACCTCATCATCACCGACGACCGGCTGCCGCGCTCGGCGGTGGACGAGCTGGCCGAGCGCGACCTGCGCCTGAAGCTGGTGGAGTGCGAGCGCTGACCCCGGCCCGCGCCGGTCAGCCCTCGTCCTCCTCCGGGTCGGCCGGGGTGAACAGCGCCAGCTCGGTGCCGTCGGGGTCGTAGAAGAGCAGGGTGGAGCCGTCCTCGCCGTGCACGATCGGCAGGTGGTCCACGTCCCGGTCGGCGAACCGCTCCTCCCACGCCTCCAGCTCGCCGAGGTTGGCGACGCCGAGGGTGAGCCGGTCCAGGCCGCAGTGCCTGCGGTCGAAGCGGTTCTTGAAGTTGTCCCGGTGCTGGATCAGCGCCAGCAGCAGGCCCGAGGCGGGGTGCAGGCACTCGGTCCGCAGCGTTCCTTCGTGGTCGCGGCGGCGGCGGACCTTGAATCCGAGCACGTCGCGGTAGAAGTCCACGCTCTCGTCGCGGTCGCGCACCGAGAGGGTGATGCGGGCCAGGCCGGTGAGCTGGGGCACGTCGCCCTCTTTCGAACGGCGGGTGTCGAGGATGGTCATGAGTCCGAGCACGGTGTACGAGCCTAAGGGTGGGAGACTTCCGCGGACCGGGTTTTAACGCGTGTTTAGCGCCGGATGTTCCCGGCATCACCTCCGGGCACCGGGCCGTCCCCGGCGGGACCCCCGGGGGAGTCCTCCCCGGCACCGGGGGCGCGGTCGTACCAGCGGGTCCGCATGGCCAGCACCGTCACCGCCAGGGACACCAGCCCGCCCAGCGTGGCCAGGGCGAACGCCCCCTGGTGGCCGTGGGCGTCGGCCAGGGAGCCGGCCGCCGCCGACCCCAGCGCCTGGCCCAGGATGAGGCTGCTCAGCACGACCGCCATCGACTGCGACAGGCGGCTGGCCGGCGCGGCCCGCTCCACCAGTGCGAACAGGGTGACCAGGTGCGGCCCGATGGCCGCGCCCAGCGCGAACACCGCCAGGGCCAGGGTGAGGGCGCCGTGCGGCAGGTACAGCGGCAGGGAGAGCAGGAACAGCCCCGCGGCGGCGGCCCGGGCCCGGGCGGTGAGCGCGAACCCGGCCGGCAGGGAGGCCATCAGCAGCCCGGCGACGGCGCTGCTGGCCCCCATCACCGCGTACATCAGCCCCGACAGGTCGCCGTACCCCGACCCGGCGGCGAACGCGGTGACCCCGGTGGACATCCCGCCGAAGAACAGGCCCTGGCAGAACATGGGCACCGTCAACACCAGCAGGGCGGGCACGGCGATCCGGCCGCCGCGGCCGGGTACCGGCGCGGACCCGGACGGGGCCGTGGGGTGCAGCGCGAACACCGTCCCGAACACGCACACCAGCACGGCGGCGCCCAGCACGCTGGCGGTGGGGGAGACCAGCACCGTGAGGACGCCCACCAGGGCCGGACCCAGCACGAAGGCGGCCTCGTCGAGCACCCCCTCCACCGACATGGCCGCGGCCAGCGAGCGCTCCCGCTCGGCACCCCGGTCTCCTCGGGCCCGGATGAGCACCACCCAGCGGGTGCGCGCCATGGGCGCGATCTGGGGCAGGCACAGGCCCGCCAGCGCGGCCAGCCCGGCCAGGACGGGCAGGTCGTACCCGGCCAGGACGGCCGCCACGAGCAGGGCGATCAGGACGCCGTCGACCAGCGACATCACCAGCACCGGCAGGCGCTGGCCGTGGCGGTCGGCGTAGCGGGCGATGACGGGCCCGCCGACGGCCTCCCCCAGGGCGAAGGCGCCGCTCACCGCCCCGGCCGCGGCCACGCTGCCGGTCGTCCCGGTGACCAGGGTGAGCAGGCCGATGAGGGACATCGAGACCGGCAGGCGGGCCATGAAGGTCGCCGCGAGCAGCGGCCATCCGGCCAGGTCGTGCATTCGGCGCAGCGTCTCCAGCGGCGACATGCGTCCGCCCCTTTCGTGGTTCCCGTCCCGCGCGCTCGTCCTGGGCGCTTTCCGGGTTCCGGCACGACGCGACGAGGGGAGACCACGGAAGGGGACCGCAATTCATCCCATGATAGGCGGCCTCGGCGCCGGTGCTCTGACTTTCGTGGGTACCGGCCCCCGCGCCCCGGTCGGTAGCGTCGGCCGCATGGAAGAACCCGTCGTCGCCCGGGGAACCCGCGCCCGCCGCGCCCTGGTGCGCGCGCTGCGGCCGCTGCCCGGACCGCCCACCCGGGCGGCCGTGCTCGCGGACACGGCCCTGGGCGTGTTCGGGGCGCTGCTGCTGCTCTCGGCACCGCTGTACTCCGCCCTGACCGGGCAGTACGACGCCGGGCAGGCCCTCCTGCGCGGCGGGCTCGGGGTGGCGCTGGCCGCCGCGGCGGCCGTGCTCGCCCGCCGCCACCCCCCGGCGGCCGTGGTCGTGGCGTCGCTGGCCTCGCTCTGGTTCCTCCCCGGCGGGCTGCTCCTGCTGTGCGTCGCCTACCTCGCCGGCCGCCGCTCGCCCGACGCCCGCCCCGTCCTGGTCCTGGCCGCCGTGGTCCTGCTGTTCGGGACGGTGTCGCTGCTCGCGGGCCCGGCCCCGCCGGCCGAGTCGGCCATGGCGGCCCTCACCCTGCTGCTCAACGCCGGCCCGGCCTGGCTCGTGGGCGCCTACCGCCGCCAGCACGCCGCGCTGACCGCGGCGGGCTGGGAGCACGCCCGCCAGCTGCGCCGCGAGCACCGCCTGGTGGCCGAGCACGCCCGCAGCCGGGAGCGCTCGCGGATCGCCCAGGACATGCACGACTCCCTGGGCCACGAACTCAGCCTCATCGCGCTGCGCGCCGGCGCCCTGGAGGTCGACCCCGGCCTGGGCGGCCCGCACCGCGAGGCCGCCGCCGACCTGCGCGCCACCGCGGTCACCGCGACCGAGCACCTGCGCGAGGTCATCGGGGTGCTGCGCACCGACGCCGGGCCCGACCCCGTCACCCCCGCGGGGGAGGGCGTGGCCGACCTCGTCGAGCGCGCCCGCGACTCCGGCATGCGGATCGCGCTGGTCCACGACGTCGACACCGCGGCCCTGCCGCCCATGGTCGGCCGGGCGGTGCACCGGGTCGTCCAGGAGTCGCTGACCAACGCCACCCGCTACGCCCCGGGCACCGAGGTCGCGGTCTCGATCGCCGGCGACGGGGAGCGCCTGGAGGTGCGCGCGGTCAACCCCGTCCCGGAGGGCGCCGAGGGCGTGCCGCACGGCGTCGGCGGCGGGCGCGGCCTCATCGGCCTGCGCGAGCGGGTCCGCCTGGCGGGCGGGGCGTTCGCGGCGGGCCCCACCGGGGACGGGGCCTGGGAGGTGTGCGCCGTCCTGCCGCTGGCGGGCGGGTCCGCCCCGCCGGGCGAGGCCGCCGACGAGGACGAGGACACCGCCATCGACCGGCTCCAGCGGGCCGCCCGGCGCAGGATCCGGGGCTGGTCGGTGGCCCTGGTCGCGGTCCCGGTGGCGGCGCTGGCGGGGCTGGCCGCCCTGCTGCTCCTGGCGGCCTCCACCGGCATACGCAGCACCACCCTGGAACCGGAGGAGTTCGAGCGGCTGCGGCCGGGCACACCCCAGAGCGAGGTCGAGGAGGTCCTCCCGCCGCTCTCGGTGCCGTTCGACGCCAGGGAGCTGGCCGAGGGCGCGGTCCCCGAGGGGGCGGTGTGCAGCTACTACCGGAGCAGCGCCGACCTGTTCGACGCGGAGGCGACGTTCTACCAGCTCTGCTTCTCCGACGGCCGGCTCTCCGGCAAGGGCGAGGCACCGATACGGTGAGCGCGCCCCCGCGTCCCACGACGAACCACGAGGAGACCACGCACGTGATCAGGGTGCTGATCGCCGACGACGAGGCGATGATCCGCGCCGGGGTACGGGCCATCGTGCAGAGCGACCCGGGCATCGAGGTGGTGGCCGAGGCCGCCGACGGCCGGGAGGCGGTGGACCTGGCGCTCTCCCACCGGCCCGACGTCGCCCTGGTCGACATCCGCATGCCCCGCATGGACGGCCTCGCCGCCGCCGCGGAGATGCGGCGGCTGGTCCCGGCCACGGCGGTGGTCGTCCTCACCACCTTCGGCGAGGACGCCTACATCTCCCGGGCCCTGGGAGAGGGGGCCGCGGGGTTCCTGCTCAAGGCGGGCGACCCGCGCGAGCTGATCACCGGCGTGCACGCGGTCGCCGAGGGCGGGGCGTACCTGTCCCCGCAGGTGGCCCGGCGGGTGATCGACCGCTTCGGGGGCGGGCGCCCGGCCCGCGAGGCCGCGGCCAGGACCCGGGTCGAGCAGCTGACCCAGCGGGAGCGGGAGGTGCTGGCGCTGGTCGGCACGGGCCTGTCCAACGCCGACATCGCCGACCGCCTGTTCCTGGTGGAGGGCACCGTCAAGAGCTACGTCAGCACCATCCTCAACCGCCTGGGCCTGCGCAACCGGGTGCAGGCGGCCATCCTCGCCTACGAGGCGGGCCTGGCCTCGGACGGCTGAGCGGGCGGGGCCGGGGGACTCGAATCCCCGGCGCGCGGGTAGGGGAACGGGAGCGGGCGCCCGCGGGGCGCGCCGGCGGACGGCGGGGAGGGCACGGGATGCTCGAAGAGGAGGAAGGCGTCCTGCTCGACGCCTCGTGGCGGCGGCTGGCCGGGGACTCCCCCGAGGCGCGGGCCGTGGGGCGCGAGCTGCTCCTGCGCTGGAGCGAGCCCCACCGGCGGTACCACACCCTCACCCACCTGTGGGCGACGCTGCGGGCGGTGGACGTGCTGGCCCACGAGGCGGCCTCGCCCGACCTGGTCCGCTACGCGGTCTGGTTCCACGACGCCGTGTACGAGACCGAGCCCGGGCTCGACGAGGACCGCAGCGCCGTGCTGGCCCGCGAGCTCCTCCCCATGACGGGCATGGCCCCGGAGCGGACCGAGGAGGTGGCCCGCCTGGTCCTGGTGACCAAGGAGCACGCCCCCGGTCCGGACGACCCCGACGGGCAGGTGCTCTCCGACGCCGACCTGTCCGTCCTGGCGGGTTCCCCGGACGAGTACCTGGCCTACACGGCGGCGGTGCGCGCCGAGTACCGCCGGGTGTCCGACGCGGACTTCCGGGCGGGCCGCTCCCGGGTGCTGAACGCCCTGCTGCGCGCCCCGGGCCTGTTCCGCACCGAGTTCGGCCGCGTCCACTGGGAGCCCCGGGCCCGGTCCAACATGCTCGCCGAGCTGGACCGGCTGGCCGCCGGCGCCCCGGCCGACCTCCCCTAGGCATACCGTCCCGACGTGCTCCGGTGCGCCGCCCGACCGCCCGCCCGACGCCCCGACCGCTCGACGGCCCGTCCCGGCTCCCGGGCGGACGGTGTCCCGGTGCGCGGTGACCGGGCGCGCGGGGGCGGCGGCCCCTCCTCGCCGCCGGTCCCTACGGCACGGCGGAGCCCTCCCCGGACGGGGCCGGGGCGGCGGGGCCGAACTTGGGACGGCGCAGGCCGGAGGCCCGCAGCCGGGTCACCAGCTCCCGGCCGCTCACGTGCTCGGCGCCCAGCGCCAGGGCCCGCGCGTGCAGGTGCTCGGGGATGTCGTAGTGGTCGCGGTCGAAGGCGCGGCCGGGCACGCCCAGCTCCCGGGCGAAGTCGTGCAGCTCCGCGTAGGAGCTGTCGCTGACCAGGTGCGCGAACAGCCATCCGCGGGGGCCGGGCCAGACGGGGGTGTCGATGAGCACGCTCATGGGGTCCTCGGGGAGGTGACCGGGCGCCAGGGCACCGGGCTGGACAGGATCATCGTGCTGGAGGGGCGGCCGTGCGCGGCGAGGCTGTCGATGACCTCCTCGAAGTGCTCCATGGAGCGGACCGCGATGAGCAGGACGCAGCAGTCGTCGCCGGTGACCCGGTGCGCCTGGAGGATCTCGGGGAGCTCCAGCGAGCCGGGCTCGCGCAGCAGGCAGTGCGCCCCGAAGCACTGCATGCGCACCAGGGCGGTCACCGGCAGGCCGGCCGCGGCCGGGTCCACGTGCGCATGGTAGCCCGTGATCACCCCGCGGTCGGTGAGCCGCCGCACCCGTTCGGCCACCGCGGGCGCCGACAGGTTGACCCGCCGGGACAGCTCGTTGAAGGACAGCCGTCCGTCCCGCTGGAGCTCGGAGAGTATCCGCTGGTCGACGCCGTCCAGCGCGGTCGCCGCTTGTGAAGTCATACTTTGCAATCCCAAAGTAGATTTGCCTGACATGTTATGGATACCAGGTCGATGTCTTACTTGGGGATGCACCGTCCATTCCTTTTCCCCGTGATCTGCTCGATCATGTGTGCTGACGTACACGGTGCCGTGACGGGGGCTTCGCCGACGGCACCGCACACACGCCGCCGGCTCGTTCCGCGCAGTACACGAGGGGTTGTCCCGATGCTCACCACGACGTCCGCACAGCAGTGCCCGTACACCCCCGCCGACGTCGGGGCCACCGACGAGCGGGACCGGGCCCGGCGGGCCCGGGACAACGCGGGACAGCCCACCCTGGCCTTCGACCGCAACACCCCCTACGTCGACTACGCCGGGATCGACACGCTGCTGCGCCTGCAGAACCCGCGCACCGGGGAGCCCGCCGAGACGGCGTTCATCATCGGCACCCAGGTCATGGAGCTGCTGTTCGTCCTCATCCAGGAGCGCTGGGAGATCGCCCGCGACGCCCTGGAGGACGACGACGTCCCCGGAGCCCTGGCCTGGCTGCGCCGCGCCGCCGCCGCCCAGGACGTCCTCAACGACTCCTGGAAGCTCCTCGGGGACATGGGCCCCACCGAGTTCAACCGCTTCCGCGACTCCTTCGGCGAGGCGTCGGGCTTCCAGTCCTTCGGCTACCGCAAACTCGAATTCGTGCTCGGGAACAAGTCCGCCCCCATGATCCGCCCGCACAAGGGCATGGCCGGGGTCGCCGACGACCTGCGCGCGCTCCTGGAGCGGCCGAGCCTGTACGACGCCGCGCTGCGCCTGCTGCACCGGCGCGGCCTGCCGCTGCCCGGCGCGGCCGTGGACCGCGACTGGACCCTGGAGTACACGCCCGACCCGGGCGTCGAGGCGGCCTGGGGCCTGGTCTACGCCGACGACCGCCCCGGCAACGACCTGTACCTGC
This sequence comes from Nocardiopsis flavescens, assembly GCF_900141985.1. Lineage (GTDB taxonomy): Bacteria > Actinomycetota > Actinomycetes > Streptosporangiales > Streptosporangiaceae > Nocardiopsis > Nocardiopsis flavescens. The sequence goes on from NZ_FQZK01000002.1 coordinate 391,294, forward strand.
TCGCCGAGGCCCTGATGGACGTCGCCGAGCGGGTGACGCGCTGGCGCCACCTGCACCTCATGGCGGTCAAGCGCGCCATGGGCGGCAAGCCCGGCAGCGGCGGCTCCAACGGCCTCACCTGGCTCGCCCGCAACGTCGAGAAGGACGTCTTCCCCGAGCTGTGGTCGCTGCGCAGCGCCCTCTGACCCGAACCGACCGCACCCGCCGCCCCGGCCCGCCGCGGGCCGGACCCCAGGAAGCAGGACACCGATGACGCCCACCACCCGGCAGGAGTGCGCCGCGCTCGACGCGGCCGACCCCCTGGCCCCGCTGCGCGACGAGTTCGTGCTCCCCGCGGGGGTGGTCTACCTGGACGGCAACTCCCTGGGCGCGCTGCCCCGCAGCACCCCGGGCCGGGTCGCCGACATGATCGAGCGGGAGTGGGGCCAGGACCTCATCCGCAGCTGGAACGACGCCGGGTGGTGGGACAAGCCCCGCACCCTGGGCGCCAAGGTCGCCCCGCTGGTGGGCGCCGGTCCCGACGAGGTGGTGGTCGGGGACGGCACCTCCGCCAACCTGTTCAAGTGCATCGTCGCCGCGCTGGGCCTGTCGGACCGCTCGGTCGTCCTGGGCGAGGCGGGCAACTTCCCCACCGACCTCTACGTCGCCGAGGGCGCGGCCTCCCTGGCGGGGGCCGTCCAGCGCCGGGTGGACCCCGACGGCCCGGGGCTGGAGCGCGAGCTGGCCGCGGGCGACGCGGCGGTGCTGCTGCTCAGCCACGTGGACTACCGCACCGGCACCCTGCGGGACATGCCCGGCATCACCCGGCTGGCCCACGAGCACGGGACCCTGGTGGTCTGGGACCTGTGCCACAGCGTCGGAGCGGTGCCGGTGGAGCTGTCCGCCTCCGGGGCCGACTTCGCGGTCGGCTGCACCTACAAGTACCTCAACGCCGGTCCGGGCGCCCCCGCGTTCCTGTACGCGGCCCGCCGCCACCACGCCTCCGCCTCCCAGCCCCTCAGCGGCTGGCACGGGCACGCCCGCCCCTTCGACTTCACCGGTGAGTACGAGCCCGCACCCGGGATCTCGCGCTTCCTCAGCGGCTCCCAGCCCCTGGTCGCCGACGCCGCGCTGGAGGCGAGCCTGGACGTGTGGGCCAAGGCCGACCTGGCGCTGGTGCGGGCCAAGAGCCTGGCCATGACGGACCTGTTCCTGGCCCGCGCGGCCGAGGTGGGGATCACCTCGGTGACCCCGGCCGAGCACGCCCGCCGCGGCAGCCAGGTCGCCCTGATCGAGCCGGAGGAGGGCGCCGGGTACGCGATCGTCCGGGCGCTCATCGCGCGCGGGGTGATCGGCGACTTCCGCGCCCCCGACGTGATGCGGTTCGGGTTCACCCCGCTGTACCTGCGCCACACGGACGTGTGGGACGCGACCGAGGCCCTGCACGAGGTGGTGCGCACGGGGGAGTGGCGTGACGAGCGCTTTGCCCGCCGGGACCAGGTGACCTGAGGCCGGAGGCGGTCCCCGGGGGCGCGGCCCCCCGGGGACCTTTGCGTTTCCCGGGGGGAGGGTGCCGCCGCGGTGACCGTGCCGGAGGGGGGCGATGGTGCGGCCTTGACCACACGGGCCGGTGCGCCGGGCCGGGCCGCGGGGGCTCCGCGGGCCGTGGCCCGCGGGTGCGCACACCCGTTCCCACCGGGGGTCCGCCCGCCTGCGCGGGCCGCCGGGCGAATCCGTGACGCGGGCCACCGCGAGGGCCGGCCAGCGGGCCCCGGGCAGGGCCGCAACCCCTGGTGTGACAGGGGTCGCGGGCGTGCGGCGGGTATTCGAACGCCGCCCCATATCGTGCTTGCCCGAACACGCAACGTCATTTTACCCGACTTCCTTGCGCACTTTGCTTAAACGTGGGTTAGTGTCCTCGTGATCGCTTCGTTATGAGTCTTCTGCGAAGTGATGCCGAGCCCTTGACCGGCCTGTGAGCCGCAGGGGAATCGAGACCCTTTCCGGGAATCCGGGCCGCCCGCATCCATGAGCCGGCCCCGAGGACCGCCGAAGTCCATCGGCGCTTTCCGATTCCCGCCCGCTGATTTCCACGGCGGGAGAACCCTGACACAACGCCCTTTCGGGGTGTGCCCGAGCACACCCTGTGAGCTGCTGCGACGTGCCCGAGGTCTTCTCGGCCCCCGTTGTCTACCTGGCAGATACTTCATGAGCAACGACACTCCCATCCAGTACGGCAAGGTCACCGCGACTTACTTCTGGGACGATGGTTCCGGCATCAACGGTGACACGGGTGCGCCCGCAAGCGGCGAGCCCATGCAGAAGGGCCTTTTCTCCAGCCCGAGCTGGCCGCTGGGTACCGAGGGCTACGTCGTTTACGAGGGCAAGAAGGCCGAATTCTTCATCGGCGACCGAGGCCCCGGCGTTCCCTCCAACGACTGCGACGTCCTGCTGGACATGGACGGCCAGACCTTCGCCGAACTGACCGGCGAGTCCTGGAACGACTCCAGCCTCACCGTGAGCGGCGGCAACGGCCACCTCTACGACGTCGAGTACTTCATCACCGAGTGGGGCGACGGCAACGGCACCGAGGGTGCCCCGCACCCCTTCCAGCAGCCGGACAACAAGTGCGAGGGCGCTGTCGAGCCGGTCCCCGAGGAGGTCTCCCAGAAGAAGGACGACGAGGAGAAGAAGAAGGAAGAGGAGAAGAAGGAGCAGGAGAAGGCCGACCAGAAGGCCGAGGAGCAGAAGAAGGAGGAGGCGGAGAAGAAGGAGGCCGAGGAGCAGGCCGCCGCCGCTGACGACTCCGACGGCTCCGACGACTCCGGGGTGACCGCCGAGACGGCCGCCAACGACCTCTCCGGCGTCCAGCTCACCGGTGCCGGCGACGGCGTCCTGGGCGGGACCGGCCTGCTGGCCCTGGCCATCGTGCCGGCCGTCCTCATCGCCCTGTTCTTCGCCTGGACCCGCCGCCCCGCGGGCGCCCACGCCGGCGCCGAGGGCGAGGGCCGCGGCCTGACCGCCCGCAGCGGCGGCAGCCACAGCCTGGGCTCCCTGATCGACCGCCTGCGCGGCCGACGGGACTAGGCTCCCGTCCCGGGCCCGGCAGGGTCCCCGTGATCACGGGGAGCCCGAGAAGCCAGGTGTCCCACGGACAGGGACTCCCCGGGGCAGGCGACCCGCCGGGTCCGCGAAGGGCCGTGGTCTTCGAGACCACGGCCCTTCGGTGTGTCCGGGGCGCGCCGGTCGCCGTCGACCGGGCGCCCACCGGCCCGCCCGCGCCCGGGACCGTGTGTCCCGGCGGCGCCATCGCCGTCGGCGGTCTCCGGAGACGTTCTCGGATCGGTGTACTCCGTGTCTTGAATATGAAGCGAATCACCCCATATTGTCGATGCCCCCACGCCGATACTGGACGAACTGCTCAGTAGTGCCGTCGAGTGGCCCCCGAGATCCCCCGGGTCCGCGACCTGAGCGGTATGAGGTAAGACACATGGCCGTGCCGCTGGACGACACCGACCGCCGCATCATCGCCCTGCTCCGCGAGGACGGGCGCATGTCCATCCGGGCCGTGGCCGAGCAGGCCCACATCTCCCGGGCCAACGCCTACTCCCGCCTGGAGCGCCTGCGCACCGAGGGGGTCATCCGCGGGTTCACCGCCGTCATCGACCCGGAGAAGTACGGCATCGGCCTGTCGGCGTACGTGTCGGTGCGCATCGAGCAGCACTCCTGGGAGAGGTTCCGCGAGTACCTGCGCGACATCCCCGAGGTCGACCACGCCGCCCTCGTCTCCGGCGACGTCGACCTGCTGCTCCTGGTGCGGGTGGCCGACGCCGCGGCCCTGCGCACCTTCGTCCTGGAGCGGCTCCAGCGCATCCCCGAGGTCAAGAGCACCCAGACCATGTTCATCCTGGACGAGCCGCCCCTGTGAGGGGCCATTGCCCCCGCGAGTGGCCCTTTCCCCCGGGAGGCCGCCCGCGCAGGATGGGCCCATGCCCGACTACCGCGTGATCGACGCCTTCACCGACCGGCCGCTGGCCGGGAACCCCGCCGCCGTCCTCATCCTGGAGGACGCCTACGACGACGCCTGGGCGCAGGGGGTCGCCGCCGAGTTCAACCTCTCGGAGACGGCCTTCGCCCGCCCCGTCGGCGGGGCGGGCGAAGGCCCCGGCACCGACTACGAGCTGCGCTGGTTCACCCCCACCGTCGAGATCGACCTCTGCGGGCACGCCACCCTGGCCACCGCCCACGCCCTGGTCGAACTCGGCGTCCCGGGGCCGTACCGGTTCTCCACCCGCAGCGGGGTGCTCACGGTCGCCGAGCGCGAGGGGCGCCTGTGGATGGACTTCCCCGCCAAGCCCCCTGTGGCCGTGGCGGCCCCCGAGGGGCTGGCGGATGCGCTGGGCGCGGAACCGCTGTGGGTCGGCGTGGGCGGTGCCGACGACCTGCTGGTCGAGGTCGCGGACGAGGCGGCCGTGCGCGGGCTGGCCCCCGACACCGCGGCGATCGCCCGGCTGCCCTACCACCTGGTGATCCCCACCGCCCGGGCGGACGGGGAGGCCGACTTCGTGTCCCGCGTGTTCGCCCCGCGGGTGGGCGTCCCCGAGGACCCGGTCACCGGACGCGCCCACACCGTGCTCGCCCCGTACTGGGCGCGGCGGCTGGGCCGCGACGAATTGTCCGCGCACCAGGCCTCCGCCCGCGGCGGTGACCTGCTGCTGGAGTACCGGGGCGACCGGGTGCTCATCGGGGGTCACGCGGTGTCGGTGGCCCGGGGGGAGCTGAACCTCTAACGTGGACGGTGCGGGAGGGGTGTGCGGTGGGCGCGTACCCCTCCCGCTCTCGTACCCCCGCTCCCCCCGACACGGGGAGCACCCGTGGAGCAGTGGGTCACCGAAGAGGACGTCCGCGCCGCGCGGGCCCGGCTGGAGGAGGGCCATCCGGGCTGGGAGCGGCCGGCCGCCTTCGGCGTGGGCCGCGAGCGCGACGGGGGCTGTGGTTCCCCGTGGTCAACGTGCCCGGGGCGATGCACGGGCCGCCCGCGGTGGTCCTGGGGCGGGCCCGCGGCACCGCCGTGTACGACCTCGCGCCCGGGGCGCCGCGCGCGGCCGAGCGGGCGCTCGCCCCGGCGCGGGCGTGCACCGTGTTCGACCACCCCGACCTGTTCGCCCGGCGCGACCTGCTGGACGGGCTGCGCGAGGCGGACCGCCTGGTCGCGGTGTTCGTGCGCGACCCGGCCGCCGGTGGACGACCGCGACCGCGCCTCCCGCCGGGCGGCGCGGGAGGGGGCGGGCGCGGGTGGGCTGTGCCACCATGGGGGCATGTCATTCGTACTGGTGTTCGTAGACGTGCAGGAGAACTTCCTCGACGGGAGCGGGGCGGTCCCGGACGCCGCGCCCCTGCGCGGCGAGCTGGCGGCCCTGCTGGACCGGGCGAGGGCGACGGGCACCCCGGTCGTGCACGTCCTCAACGACGGCGGCACGGGGGAGCCCGACGAGCCGTTCACCCCGGGATGGCAGCCGGTCTTCCCGGCGCGGGAGGAGGAGCCGGTGTTCCGCAAGACCGAGCCGGACGCCTTCACCTCCCCGGGCCTGGCCGGGGCGCTGGCCCTCACCGGCGCCCGCGGGCTGGTCCTGGCGGGCTTCCAGAGCGAGTTCTGCATTTCGGCGACGGCCCGCCGAGCCCTCGGCGAGGGCTACGACGTGGTCCTGGCCCGGGGGGCGCACGGCACCTACCCGGAGGGCGGCGCCACCGCGGCGGAGCGGGCGGCGGACGTCGAGCGGGGGCTGGAGGCCGCGGGAATCGGGATTTCCCCCGCGCGGGAGATCGAGTTCCGGTAAAACAGAAGCTGTGGCACCTCCCCACCCCTCCCGGGGAGGTGTCCGTACGGTCCCGGTGCACCCCCTTGGCGCCGGGCGCCGTGTCCCACGAAGGGCCGGGTCCGGCAGTCGCACCGGACCCGGCCCTTTCACGTGAACCGCTCCCGGGTACCGCGGGGGCCGCGCCGCACGACACCCCCCGGGGTCGTCCACAGGGCCGGGGCGGGGGCGGGCGCAAAGCTCTACCCTGGCGGGGACACAGGACCGGCGAGCACGGGGGGAACGAACGATGGCGGGGCGGTACGGGGGAGGCCACGGCGGCAGGGGCGGCCACGGGGGGCGCGGCGGCCACGGGGGCGGCGGGCGCGGCGGCGGGGCCGGGAGGCCCGAGCCGGAGCCCCTCACCGGGGTGCGCGACGACGAGCGGCTTTCCAAGGAGCTGCTCCGGATGGACGGCGACTCCTACGGGCGGTACAAGTCCCTCAAGGGCGACTGGGACTTCGGCGACTTCACCCTGACCGTGCAGCGGGTGCAGGCCGACCCCTTCGCCCCGCCCTCGCGGATCCTGGTCGCGCTGCCCGACGCGGGCATCCCCGAGGAGGCCCGCCTGGACCCGGTGCGCCGCCGGGCCACCGCCGACTTCCTGGGCCGACGCGCCGGACGGCTGCTGCGCAGGTCGCTGCTGCGCATCGACACCGGCGGCCAGGAGGTCATCGAGCGCTCCTCCTGCCGGGTCACCGCCGGCGGCGGCCTGGAGCTGCGCATCGGCATCGACCTGCCCGGCCGCGGCCGGCGCATCGACGGCCGGGCCGCCGAGCGCGAGTTCTGCGACACCCTGCCCGGCGTGGTCGACGACCTCTACTGGGAGGCCGTCGACCGGGACGCCGCGCGCGCGTTCGCCGACAGCGTGGCCGACACCGTCGCCCTGCGCTCCCGGCTGGACGGCCTGGGCCTGGTCGCCTTCGTCGCCGACGGCGCGGTCCTGCCGCGCCGCAGCGGCGTCAGCGACGAACCCCTCACCGAGGGCGCGGTGCCGTTCTCCTCCCCGGAGACCCTGCGCGTGACGGTGGACCTGCCGCACCGCGGCACCGTCGCCGGCATGGGCGTCCCCGAGGGCGTCGTCCTCATCGTGGGCGGCGGCTTCCACGGCAAGTCCACCCTCCTGCACGCCCTGGAGCGCGGCGTCTACGACCACGTCCCGGGCGATGGCCGCGAACTCGTGGTCACCCGCGCCGACGCGGTCAAGATCCGCGCCGAGGAGGGCCGCCGGGTGGAGCGGGTCGACGTGGGCTCCTTCGTGCGCAACCTGCCCACCGGCGCGGACACCGCGGACTTCTCCACCGACAACGCCTCGGGCTCCACCTCCCAGGCCGCCAACATCTGCGAGGCCCTGGAGGCCGGGTCGCGCACCCTGCTGGTGGACGAGGACTCCACCGCCACCAACCTGATGATCCGCGACGAGCGCATGCAGGCCCTGGTGCACGGCGACCGCGAGCCCCTCGTCCCGTTCGTCGACCTGGTCCGCCCGCTCCACCGCGACCACGGGGTCTCCACCGTCCTGGTCATGGGCGGCAGCGGCGACTACTTCGACGTCGCCGACCCCGTGGTCATGATGGACGCCTACCACCCCCACGACGTCTCCGAGCGCGCCCGGGGGCTGGCCCGGGAGCGGACCGACGCGGTCTTCGCCGCCCCGCGCCACCGCCTGGTCGACCCGCGGTCGGTCGACCCCTCCGACGCGCGCGGCCGGTCCCGGATCAAGCGCCGCGACATGGACGTCCTGGTGTTCGGCGACGACGACGTCGACGTGCGCTCGGTCGAGCAGTTCGTGGACCCCGGCCAGATCACCGGCGCCGGGCTGGCCCTGCGCGCTCTGGCCCTGCGCGGCCGCACGCTCGCCGAGGCGCTGGACGCCCTGGACGCCGAACTGGCCGAGCACGGGGTCACCCGGCTGGGCGGCGACTTCGGCGGGGACTACGTCCTGCCCCGCCGGCAGGAGGTCGCCGCGGTCCTCAACCGGCTGCGCTCCCTGCGGGTCCTCGAACATCGACGGTGAAAACGGGTCGGTATTGTGGGATAGCAGGGCGAACGGTCCGCCGGGGCGACCGGGAACACGGCGGCCCCGGTCGGTGTTGGACTGCCACGCGGCCCCTGAAACCCCGAGCTACCTGGAAACGAGAACCCGGTGCGCAATCCAGCAGATCTGTACGAACTCCGACCCGGCTTCGACGACGTCGCCGGCCTGGCGATGCTGGTCTGCCTGGACGGCTTCGTCGACGCGGGCAACACGGGAAAGCAGGCGGTCGAGGAGCTGTTCGAGCGCTACGAGGCCGAGGAGATCGCCGTCTTCGACGCCGACGACCTCGTCGACTACCGGGCCCGCCGCCCGCCCATGACGTTCGTCGAGAACACCTGGACGGACTACCGCGCGCCCAAGCTCGCCCTGTACCGCATGCACGACGCCGAGGGCAACCCGTTCCTGGTCCTGCACGGCCCGGAGCCGGACCGCGCGTGGGAGGCCTTCGCCGCCGCCGTCGTCGGCCTGGTGGAGCGCTTCTCGGTGTCGCTGTCCCTGAGCGTGCACGGCATCCCCATGGCGGTGCCGCACACCCGGCCGGTCACGGTGACCCCGCACGCCACCCGCGCCGAACTCGTCGAGGGGCACACCCCCTGGATCGGACAGGTGGAGGTGCCCGGCAGCGCGGTGTCGCTGCTGGAGTTCCGGCTCGGCGAGGCCGGGCACGACTTCCTCGGCTACGCCGTCCACGTGCCCAGCTACCTGGCCCAGTCCACCTACCCCCGTGCGGCGCTGGCCGCCCTGCGCTACGTCGCCGACGCCACCGGGCTGTCCCTGCCCGCCGCGGCCCTGGAGGAGGTCGCCCAGGCCACGGACGTGGAGATCGCCGAGCAGGTGAGCGCCTCGGAGGAGGTCCAGCGCATCGTCGTCAACCTGGAGCGCCAGTACGACGACATCATGTCCGCGCGGACCGACCCGGAGGACCGCCAGGTGCTCCCGCTGGCCGACGACGAGACCGCCCTGCCCACCGCCGACGAGCTCGGCGCGGAACTCGAACGCTTTCTCGCCGAGCGCGAGAGCGATGGAAACGGTTAAATAAACACGTGTTCTACCAGATCCTCTTCAGCTCGGTGCTGCGCCACCTGGACGCCGAGACGATCCACCGGGTGAGCTTCGGCGCCCTGCGCTGCGCCGCCGCGGTGCCCGGCGCGGTTGCCGCCGCCGAACGGGTCCTGGGCCCGCGCGAGCCCGAGCTGACCGTGCACGCGTTCGGCCGCGAGTTCCCCGGCCCGCTGGGGCTGGCGGCCGGGTTCGACAAGAACGCCGAGGGCCCCCGGGCCCTGGGCGCCCTCGGCTTCGGGTTCGTCGAGATCGGCACGGTCACCGCCCAGCCGCAGCCGGGCAACCCCCGTCCGCGCCTGGCCCGCCTGGTGGCGGACCGGGCCATCGTCAACCGGATGGGCTTCAACAACGAGGGGTCGGCGCTGGTCGCCGAGCGCCTGCACCACCGGCGGGGCGAGCCCGGCCCGGTCCTGGGGATCAACATCGGCAAGACCAAGGTCACGCCGGAGGACGAGGCCGAGGGCGACTACGCCGTCAGCGCCCGGCGCCTGGCCCCCTACGCCGACTACATGGTCGTCAACGTCAGCTCGCCCAACACCCCGGGCCTGCGCAGCCTCCAGAGCGTGGAGCGGCTGCGGCCGATCCTGTCCGCCGTGCGCGCGGCGCTGGCCGAGGCCGGGCGCCCGGAGCTGCCGCTGCTGGTCAAGATCGCCCCGGACCTGGCCGACGAGGACGTCGACGCGGTCGCCGACCTGGCCTTGGAGCTGGGCCTGGACGGCGTGATCGCCACCAACACCACCATCTCCCGCGAGGGGCTCGCCGCCACCGCCGAGGAGGTCGAGGCGGCCGGGGGCGGCGGCCTGTCCGGCGCGCCCCTCAAGGACCGCTCCCTGGCGGTGCTGCGCCGCCTGCGCGCCCGGGTGGGCGACCGGGTCACGCTGGTCGCGGTGGGCGGCATCGACACCCCCGAGGACGCCTGGGCCCGCATCCGCGCGGGGGCCACCCTCGTCCAGGGCTACACCGGCCTCATCTACGGCGGCCCGCTGTGGCCCCGCCGCATCAACCGCGGCCTGGCCCGCCTGGTCCGCGCCGCCGGGTACGCCTCGGTCGCCGAGGCCGTCGGCGCCGACGCCCCGGACGCGGCCCCGGCCGCCGGCGCCCCCGAGGCCGCCACCGCCTGACCGCACCGCCGACGGCCCGGCGCGGGGGACACGCCCCCGTACCGGGCCGTCGTGCGTGTTACCAGCTGCCGTCCCAGTCGGGCGGATAGGTCCCGCCCGGCTCGGGGTCGAACGCCTGTGTCGCGGTCACGAACGTGTAGCCGTCCGCGCGCAGCCGCTCGATGATCTCCGGCAGCGCCGCCACCGTCGGGGGCTGGGGGTCGTGCAGCAGGACCACCGAGCCCGGCTCCACCTGCCCCACCACGCGGTCGGCGATCGCGTCGCGGTCGGACCCGGTCCAGTCCTCGCTGTCGAGCGTCCACATCACCTCGGCCATGCCCTGCCGGGCCACCTCGGCCTTGACCGCGTCGTCGGTCGCCCCGAACGGCGGGCGGAACAGCTCCACGGTGTACCCGGTCTGGCGGCGCACCGCCGCGCTCACCATCGCCACCTGGGCGGGCAGCTCCTCCGGCTCGAAGTGCTCGGTGAGGCTCTCGTGCAGGTCGCCGTGGTTGGCCGGCTCGTGTCCCTCCGCGTAGATCCGCCGGGCCAGCCAGGGCCGGGTCAGCAGGGGGTCGCCGTTGAGGAAGAACGATGCCGTCACCTCCTCCTCGGCGAGGATGTCCAGCACGTGCGCGGTCGGGTCGACGGGGCCGTCGTCGAAGGTCAGGGCCACGCACTTGACCCCCGCGTCCGCGCAGTCCACGTCCGGTCCGCGCCCGGTGACCACCCCCGGGGGCACCGGGGCGGTCTCCGGCCCGGTGCCGGGGTCCGGCACCGACAGCACCGGCTCCGCGGTGAGCGAGGCCCGCCGGGCGCGCGCGCCCAGGTCCGACAGCAGCGGCTCGGCCCGTTCGGCGGCGACGACGGTCGCGATCCGGCCCGGGGAGGCGTCGGGAGGGTGGCCCTCCACGACGGGCGACAGGTGGCCGTCGTCGAACTCCACCACCAGGTCGCCGTCGGCGTTGAAGCCCATCGAGTCGTAGGTGCGCATGACCGGCAGCAGTCCCCGGCGGTCCACGTCGGGGTGGTCCTCCAGGGCCGCGCCGACCAGGCCGTTCAGCTCGGCCAGGGCCGCGTCGTCGGCCAGCAGCTCCGTGGCGTACCCGGTGTGTCCGGTGGCCACGTCGTACCAGTGCGTCGCGTACGCCCGGCGGATGCCGTGCAGGTCCTCCTCGGTGTTCACCAGCCGCACGCCCAGGACGCCCTCCCCGGCGGCGACGACCTGCCAGGCGATGTCCAGGGACACCGGGTCCCGGCTGGCGCCGCGGAAGTCCATGACCTCCCGGTCGATCCGCTCGCGCAGCGCCTCGGAGAACGCCTCCGCGCCCGGGAACTCCGGGTGGGCGACGGAGACCTCCACGTCCTCGGGGACGTAGGGGTGGCCGGGGAAGTCGTCACCGCCGCCGTTCCACTCGGTCACCGGGTCCCCGGGCCCGTCGACGAGCACGGTCACGGCCTCCGGGTCGGCGTCGGCGGGGGCCGCCGCGGGCTGGTTCTCGCAGCCCGCCAGCGGCAGCGCCACCGCGACGGCGGCCCCCGCCGCCCACGGCAGCAGGCGCGCGTGCCTCCCCCCGCGGGGGAGGGCCTGCTTCGGACGCGTGCGGGTCGACGAGAACACCGGACTCCCTCATCCAGAACGTGTGCACCGGGGCTGATGGGTGCAACATAGGGGAACCCGGCGGCCTCGCCGTGACGCTGACCACATGTGGTCAGCGGCTCCGGTGCCGTCGATCCCGCCCCTAGTCCCCGGGCCGGTGCGACCGCTCCTGGGCGCCGTCGGAGGGCGCGTCCGCGGGCGGCTCGTCGGGCACGCCGTCCACGTACCGCTCGCCGGGCTCGGTGTCCCCCAGCAGCTGCGACACGGTCACCATCCGGTAGCCCTGCGCGTCCAGCTCCCGCACGATCTTGTGGGAGGCGGCGATGGTGCTGGGGTGGATGTCGTGCATGAGGATGATCGCGCCGTCCGAGGCCCCGTCGATCGCGCGGTCCGCGACCACCGAGGGGTCGCGGTCCTTCCAGTCGTTGGTGTCGATGCTCCACAGGACCTGGGCCAGGCCCATGTCCCGGGTCACCGAGCCGACGTTGTCGTTCGTCGACCCGTACGGGGGGCGCATGAGGTCCATGGTGTAGCCGGTCTCCCGGTACACCAGGGCCTGCACCGTGTCCAGGTCGGCGTGCACCCCGTCGGCCCCCATCCCGGCCAGGTCGGGGTGGTTCAGGGTGTGGTTGGCGATCTCGTGCCCCTCGGCGTAGGCGCGCCGCACCGTGCGCGGGTGCTCCATCACCGGCAGCCCGGTGACGAAGAAGGACGCCCGGGCGTCGTACTCGGCGAGCAGGTCCAGCAGTTCGGGGGTGCCCCCGCCGGGGCCGTCGTCGTAGGTCAGGGCCACGCACTTCACCTCGGGGTCGGCGCAGTCCACCGCGTCGTCGACCGGGGGCAGGACGCCCGGGACCGGCTCGTCGGCGGGCCCGCCGTCCCCCTGCGGCGCCGCGGAGACGGAGAACTCCTCGACCCCGGTGGTGGCCGCGCGCTGCGCCCGCCGTCCGAAGCCCGACAGCAGCGGCTCGGCCTCGGCCCGCTCCACGACCGCCGTCAGCGGTCCGGCACCGGGCGCGGCGACCTGGCCCGCGTCGAACTCCACCACCAGGTCGCCGTCCGGGTTGAACCCGACCGAGTCGTACAGCGAGGCCACCGGCAGCACCGCGCCCGCGTCGGCGGAGTCGCCGAGCCGGTCGCGCACCAGCGCGTTGAGGGCGGCCAGCCCGCTCTGTCCGTCCAGCAGCGACTGCGACCCGCGGGTGGTTCCGTCGCCGGTGTCGTACCAGTAGGTGGCGCGGGTCTCCTTCTCGCCCTCGGAGTCGGTCTCCGCGTTGGCCATGCGCACGCCGATGAGGCCGTCGGAGGCGGCGGTGACGCTCCACCCCGCCCGGTAGGACTCGGCCCCCGGGCTGGCGGTGTCGAACGCCCGCACCTCGGCGGCCAGCCGCTCGCGCAGGAACGCGGTGAGCGGCTCGGCGTTGGGCAGGACCGGGAAGGACACCTCGGCGGGGACCCCGTCGTACTCCAGGGCCTCCTCCTCCAGCCCGGTCAGGGCGGCGGGGTCGACCACGGTCAGCGCGTCGGGCTCGCCCGAGGCCGGGAGCCGCTGCTCCACGGCGTCGGCGATCCCGTGCGCGACGCCGCCGGCCGGGCCCGCCCCCAATGACTCCGGTGGTCGCACCGACAACAGCACCATGCCCGCCAGCACGACCAGGGAGACTCCCACGGTGATCACGGGGTGATCGGGTGTCATGGTGGTTCGGGACAGCTTGTTCACCAGGGGTTCTCCGCGTCCATCTCGCAGACGAACGTGCGCGGGGCCGGGCGGGGACGCCACCGCGCGACGTCTTCATCGGGTGTGACGCCGCCCACGGGCGGAGGGTTCGTACTCCGGGGCGGCGAGGGGCACAAGGGGGGTATGCCGGGGGTCAGGGGCGAAGGGGGATCTCCCTATACTTGCAGCCGTGGAAGGTACGCGCGCCATTCCCGCGCCGGGGAGCCCCCGGAGCGGCGGCGCGCGTCGCAAGAGGGAACCCGGTGCGAGTCCGGGACTGCCCCGCAGCGGTGTACGGGAACGACCCCCGCCATGAAGCACTGGTGGCCCGATCGCAAGATCCGGGCGCCGGGAAGCGGCGGACACTAGGAGACCGGTGTCACGACCGGTCGCGCCCGTGAGTCCGAATACCTGCCTCCACCCGGCGGCGCACCCGTGCCGCCGGTGGTCCCGCGCCCCGAGGGAGGGCCGAGGTCGGTACCCGGCGCGCCCTTCACACGGCGTCCCTCCGGTGTGCCCCTCGTCGACCCCGCGGCCGGTACCGGGCCTTCGACGAGGGAGAGAAGCTGTCATGAACACCACCCCCGCGCCCACCGTGCGCTCCACGGTGCACGGCTACCCGCGCATCGGACCCGACCGCGAGCTCAAGCGCGCCGAGGAGTCCTACTGGAGGGGCGCCACCACCGCGGCCGAGCTGGAGCGGGTCGCCGCGGACCTGCGACTGGACACCTACGCCCGGCTGCGCGCCGCCGGGATCGACGACATCCCCTCCAACACGTTCTCCTACTACGACCAGGTGCTGGACACCGCCGTCCTGTTCGGCCTCGTCCCGGCCCGGTTCGAGGACCCGACCGCGGCCTCCGGCGCCGACGGCCGGCTGGGCCGCTACTTCGCGCTGGCCCGCGGCGTCCAGGGCGCCCCGCCCCTGGAGATGACCAAGTGGTTCGACACCAACTACCACTACCTGGTCCCCGAGCTCTCCCCGGACGTGCGGCCGCGCGCCGCCGGCGACAAGCCCGTCGCCGAGTTCCGCGAGGCATTGGAGGCCGGGTACCGCACCCGCCCGGTGCTGGTCGGCCCGCTCACCTTCCTGCTGCTGTCCAAGGCCGCCGACGACGCGCCGCGCGGCTGGTCGCCCCTCGCCCTGCTCGACGACCTCCTGGACGCCTACGCCTCCGTGCTGGCCGACCTGCGGGCCGCCGGGGCCGAGGAGGTCCAGCTGGACGAGCCGGTGCTGGCTACCGACGAGGGCCGGGCCGCGCTCGCGCACCTGGAGCGCTCCTACACCGTGCTGGGCGGGCTGGCCGACCGGCCGCGGCTCCTGGTCTCCACCTACTTCGGCTCCATCGGCGCGGACGCCCTGCGCGTCCTCAAGGAGTCCCCGGTCGAGGCGGTGGGCCTGGACCTGGTCACCGACGACGAGGGCGTCGCCGACCTGACCGCCGTGTCCGGGCTGGGCTCCACCCGGCTGGTCGCGGGCGTGGTCGAGGGCCGCAACGTCTGGCGCACGGACGTCCCGGCGGCCGTGGCCACCCTGGGCACCCTGCTGGGCCTGGCCGACGAGATCGCCGTGAGCACCTCCTGCTCGCTGCTGCACGTGCCCATCGACCTGGACGCCGAGACGTCCCTGGCCCCCGAGCTGCGCGCCGCGCTGGCCTTCGCCGAGCAGAAGACCCGCGAGGTCGCCCTGCTGGGCCGGGTGCTGTCCGCGGGCACCGCCGACGGCCGCGACACCGGGCCGGCCCCCGCCGGGGCGGCGTTCGTGGACTCCCGCGTGCGCGCCCGCCTGGAGGCGCTGGGCCCGGACGCCTACGAGCGCCCGCAGGAGCGCGGCGCCCCCAGCGGCCTGGCGCTGACCACGACCACGATCGGGTCGTTCCCGCAGACCGCGGAGCTGCGCCGGGCCCGCGCCGCGCACCGCCGCGGCGAGCTGGGGGAGCAGGAGTACAAGGAGGTGCTGCGCGCCGAGATCGACCGGGTCATCGCCCTCCAGGAGGACATCGGCCTGGACGTGCTCGTCCACGGCGAGCCCGAGCGCAACGACATGGTCCAGTACTTCGCCGAGTTGCTCCGGGGGTACGCCACCACGGAGAACGGCTGGGTGCAGTCCTACGGCTCCCGCTGCGTGCGCCCGCCGATCCTCTTCGGGGACGTCTCGCGTCCCGAGCCGATGACGGTGGAGTGGATCACCTACGCCCAGTCGCGCACGCAGAAGCCGGTCAAGGGCATGCTGACCGGTCCGGTCACCATGCTCGCCTGGTCGTTCGTGCGCACCGACCAGCCGCTGGGGGAGACCGCCCGCCAGGTGGCCCTGGCCCTGCGCGACGAGGTCGCCGACCTGGAGCGGGCCGGGATCCGGCACATCCAGGTGGACGAGGCGGCGCTGCGCGAGCTGCTGCCGCTGCGCGAGGAGAAGCGCGCGGAGTACCTGGACTGGGCCGTGGGCTCCTTCCGCCTGGCCACCTCGGGCGTCTCGCCGACCACGACCGTGCACACCCACATGTGCTACTCCGAGTTCGGCCTGATCGTCGACGGCATCGAGGCGCTGGACGCCGACGTGACCAGCGTCGAGGCGGCCCGCTCGCGCATGGAGCTGGTGGAGGACCTGGGCCGCCGCGGCTACCGGCGGGGCATCGGCCCCGGCGTGTACGACATCCACTCCCCGCGGGTGCCCTCGGTGGAGGAGGTCGAGGCGTCCCTGCGCCTGGCGGTGTCGCACATCGACGCCGGGGGGCTGTGGGTCAACCCCGACTGCGGCCTGAAGACCCGCGGCTACGAGGAGGCCGAGCAGGCCCTGCGCAACATGGTCGAGGCCGCCCGCAGGGTCCGCGCCGACCTGTAGGGGCCGGGGTCCGGCCGCGGGGCCGGAGTACGGGAACGGGGGGCCGCGGCGCGACGGCCGCGGCCCCCCGTGGTGCCCGGGGTGCCCGAGGGGACCGGGTCAGGCGGCGCCGAGCAGCGCCAGCGCGTCCTCGCCCGCCATGGTCATCGTCTCCTCGATGTCGTCGGGGAGCGTGAACTTCTCGACGTCGGAGTCCGAGGCGTCGAACGACGGGCTCATCGTGTACGTGACCTCGATGTTGACGTTGCCCGAACGGATCAGCACGGCGGCCTTGGGGACGATCTGGCCGAGGAAGTCGTACTTCGTGGTGATGAAGACGGCCTCGTCGCCCAGCGCGACCTCCGTGTCCTGGTCCAGGTGCTCGGAGTCGTACAGGGAGTACGAGCCCTCGCCGCGGAAGTTGGCCACCGCGTCCTGGTACTCGGACTTGGCGCCCTCGATGGAGTCCGAGCCCGCGTAGGGGGTCTGGTACAGCACGTCGTAGGTGCCGAACATGGTGCTCGGGTTGCCCTCCGGCGCGGAACCGCTGATGTCGGAGCAGGAGGACCGGTTGTCGCTGTTGCTCTTGGAGCCGTCCTGGCCCAGGAGCAGGCCCTCGGCCACCCGGTCGGTCAGCGCCTCGCAGGGCTCGATGGGCAGGGCGTACGGGGGCTCGCCCGCCGGACCGCCGCCGCCCGCGGGCTCCTCGGCGGGCTCTTCCGCAGGCTCCTCCGCCGGCTCGGAGACCTCCGTGGTGGGCTCCGGCGCGGCGACGGTGCCGCCCGGGTCCCGGCCGTTGGTGGCGAGCATGACGATCAGCGCGACCACCAGGACGGCGATGACCGCACCGCCGCCGATGACCACCCACAGCGCGGCCTTGCCGCCGCTCTTGGGCTGCTGCGGCGGCGGGTAGCCGCCGGGGGGACCGTAGGCGGGCTGTCCGCCCGTGTACGCGCCCTGCTGGGCGTACCCCGGCTGGCCGCCGGTGTGGGGGTCGCCGTAGGGGCCGCCCGGCGGCGGGCCGTAGGGAGGCTGGCCCCCCGTGCCGTCACCGCCGTACGGATTCTGCGGTGGCTGGTTGTAAGGTCCGTTTTCGCTCATGGCTCCCCTCGCCCGGATGATGTGTTGACGTGTTGTCTGGGACGCGTGTCGGCGCCGGTGGGTTCGTGTGACTTTCCGAAGTCGGGTCGTCAGGGACGCCGGGAGCGTTCACACGGGCAGGGCGCACCCCCCGTGGCCACCTGACCGCGGGCGAGAACGGGGGAAGCGGGGGCGGGGCGGACCCTGGTGTCTCCGGGTGGCCCCGGGCCCTCGGGCCGGGGGCGGCCGGCGGGTCTTCCGCAGGCCGGGACGTGAGCATCCTAATCCGCGCACCCGGCGGAGCGGCAGGTCGGGGTGGGGGTCCGTGCGTGAATCGTCACTGTTTCGTGTCGGTCGCGTGCACTGTTCGCCCCCGGGCCCCCGCCCTCGGAACGTCCCCCCCCCGGGGCGGGCGCGGGCCCGGCTCAGAACATGGAGATGTGCACGTGGTCGAAGTGGTTCTCGGTGATGCTGCCGCGGTCGGCCATCGCGCGCCAGCCGGTGTCGCCGCGCCGGACGTCCCAGATCTGCTGGCGGTAGATGATGTACATGATCCCGAGGCGGTCGGCGTTCTCGCGGCCCCACTCGGCGATCGCCCAGCCGCGGTCGATCTGCTCCTGACCAGGCATCTGCCCGTTGCCGTCCACCATGAAGTCGCAGGCGCGGCCCTTGGGGTGCTCGCCCACGACCCAGCCGCCGACCGCCCGGTAGCAGCCGACGCCGCCGACGTCGCGGCCCTCGCCGAACTCCTCGATGACCAGCTCGCGCATCTGCTCGGTGCGCGGTGTGATGTTGTATTGGCCGCCCATGGGCTGGTTGGGGTGGTCCGCGATCATCTCCTGGACCTCCCCCCGGCGCTCCTCCAGCGACTCCAGGTCGGCCTCGGCCTCGGCCAGGGTCGTCTGCGCCGCCTCCTGGGCCTTCTCGTCGCGCTCCAGGGCCTGCTCCAGCTCGGCGATCTTGTCCTGGTTGCTCGTGGCCAGGTAGTCGATCGCGACGGCGCGGTCGATGATCTGGTCGGGGTCGGCGTCGACGAACAGCGACATGGCCGGGTCGATGCCGTTGCCGGTGTAGGAGGCGTACGCCAGGGCGCGGACCTGCTCCTTGGAGGCCTGGGCCTCCTCGGCGGTGTCCTCGGCCCGGTTCGTCGCGCGCTCGGCCTCCTGGATGACGCCCTCCATGTCGCGCAGCTCGCCGTTGTACTCCTCGCCGAGCTCCTCGGCGCGGTCGCGCAGCGTCTGCATGTCCTCCGGCTCCCGCGGCAGTGCCAGGGCCGGGGCCTGGGGGAGCGCGACGAGCGACGCCCCCAGGGCGACGGCGAGGGCGGCGGCGCGCGTCCGGCCGGCGCCGCGGCGCCGGGGGAGTGCGGACACCAGGTCGGACAGCGCCTCGCGCCAGGTCGCGGCAGCGGGGTCGGGAGCCCAGAAGTCGGCGAACTCGTCCACTCGGCTCGGGTGATCGGGGTGCACGGTGTGGTCGCTCCTCGGGCCCGCGCGCACCCGGACACGGGGTGGGGCGGGCACTGCTTCTCGTCGATTTCCCGGACGGGCCCGCCCCCCGCGTGCGGGGAAGAGGGGGACGACGGAGTGTCGCCGGGGACCGGGAGGCCCGGTCCACCGCGCGCGGTTCTCGGCGCTGGGCGATGGTAACGGGACGGTCATGAGTGTAGGCACTCCCGAAGCCGTACGGGAGTGATCGGATGATTTCGTATGCGACAAACGGGGGTGATGTGGCACAGATAACCCGGTTCCGGGGTGTGATTTCGGTGAACAGACCCGTTCCCCCGTGGTTGAGTAGGGAATGTGAAGGCTCCTGGACGTACCCCGGCGAAACCCCCCGCCACCTGCGATGACACCCGGAAGCGGTGCCGCGGGTGCTGTTGTCGCACGTCCGCCTGACCCCGCCTCCTCCACCTGCGCGGGCGACCGGTACCGGCCGCCCGGTAATTTGCGAGGATTTCCGTGCCCCGACCGCCGCACGCACCGCTCCGGCGCGTCGCCCCCACCCGGTCCGGGACCGCTCCGTACGCTCTGACGTGGGCGTCGATCCCACGTCGAGACTCTCCGCGCCCGTCCGCCGGCACCGGGCGCCCTGGCCAACGTCGATGGGAAGACCGTGATTGACGCAGTGGGCCTGCACAAGGTCTACAGGTTGAAGAAACACCGGGTGACCGCCTTGAACGGCGTCGACCTGCACGTGGAGTCCGGCGAGATCTTCGGTGTCGTGGGGCAGAGCGGCGCGGGCAAGAGCACCCTGCTCCGCTCCGTCAACCTCCTGGAGCGGCCCGACGCCGGGACCGTCACGGTCGGCGGGGAGGAGCTCACCTCCCTGAGCGGGGCGCGGCTGCGCACCGCCCGCCGCGGCATCGGCATGGTCCACCAGCACTTCGCCCTGCTCTCCTCGCGCACCGTCGCGGGCAACGTCGGCTTCCCCCTGGAGGTCGCCGGGGTCGGCCGCGCCGAGCGCCGCACCCGCGTGGGCGAACTCCTCGAACTGGTCGGCCTGGGCGACAAGGCCCGCGCCTACCCCTCCCAGCTCTCCGGCGGGCAGAAGCAGCGCGTGGGCATCGCCCGCGCGCTGGCCTCGCGCCCCCGGGTGCTGCTGAGCGACGAGGCCACCTCCGCCCTGGACCCGGCCACCACCGAGTCGATCCTCGGGCTGCTGCGCAGCCTGCGCGACGAGCTGGGGCTGACCATCCTGCTGATCACCCACGAGATGGACGTGATCAAG
Organism: Nocardiopsis flavescens; assembly: GCF_900141985.1. GTDB lineage: Bacteria > Actinomycetota > Actinomycetes > Streptosporangiales > Streptosporangiaceae > Nocardiopsis > Nocardiopsis flavescens. The sequence continues at coordinate 411,276 of NZ_FQZK01000002.1, forward strand.
AAGATCTGCGACTCCGCCGCGATCATGGAGGACGGGGAGTTCCGCGAGGCGGGCCGGGTGCTCGACCTCATCGGCACGCCCGGGTCGCTGCTGGCCCGCTCCCTCTTCCCGCTGCCCGACCTGGCGGGCCCCGACACGGTCGTCGTGACCTACCCCCGCTCGTTCGACGAGCCCCTGATGTCCGAGCTCACCCGCCGCTTCGACGTGGACGTCAACATCCTCGGCGGCGGCGTGGAGCGGGTCGCGGGCCAGTCCGTGGGGCGCCTGGGCGTGGACGTCCGCGGCGCCCGCCGGGCCGAGGCCCTGACGTACCTGTCCGAGCACGGCCTGCTGGTCGAGGAGGCCGGAAAGTGATCGCCAACCCCGCCGACGTCCTGCTCCTGGCCGCGAGCGCCGAGGCCGCCGGGCCCTGGGAGGCCGTGGCCGCCTTCGTCCGGGACTGGCCGAACATGTGGCCCAGCCTGTGGCTGGCCACCCAGGACACCGTCTACATGGTGCTGTGGGCGACGGTCTTCAGCGTGCTGGTCGGCCTGCCCCTGGGCGTGCTGCTCATCACCACCGACCGGGGCGGCCTCACGCCCGCGCCCGCGGTGCGCGCCGTCCTCAGCGCCGTCGTCAACATCGGCCGCTCGCTGCCGTTCATCGTCCTGATGGTGGCGGTGCTCTCCCTCACCCGCTTCCTGGTCGGGACCACCCTGGGCCCGACGGCGGCGATCGTCCCCCTGAGCATCGGCGCGATCCCCTTCTTCGCCCGGCTGGTGGAGACCTCCCTGCGCGAGGTGGACCGGGGGGTCGTCGAGGCCGCGCACGCCATGGGCACCCGCAGGATCACGATCGTCGGCAAGGTGATGCTCCCCGAGGCGCTGCCCGGCCTCATCGCGGGCCTGGTGATGACCGTGGTCGCCCTCATCTCGTACTCGGCGATGGCCGGGGCGATCGGCGGCGGCGGCCTGGGCGACCTGGCCATCCGCGAGGGCTACCAGCGCTTCAACGACCACTACCTGTGGGCCACCGTCATCCTGCTCATCGTCATCGTGCAGGCCGCCCAGAGCCTGGGCGACCTGCTGGTGCGCAGGCTCACCCGCCGCTGACCCGGCGCCCCCCGGCCCCCGCCCCCCGGAAGTTGTCCGACCCGTCTGGAGTGGAGAAGCGATGACCGGAGACAGGGCAGGGGCGCCGTGGGGGCGCGCGCTGCGCGGGGCAGGGGCGGCGGCGCTCGCCGCGGCCGTGCTGGCGGCCTGCGGCAGTCCGAGCGAGCGCGCGGGGGAGGGGACCGACGACGAGGGGCTCACCGCCCTGCGCGTGGGCGCCACCCCCACCCCGCACGCCGAGATCCTGCGGTTCGTCGAGGAGAACCTGGCCGCGGACGCGGGTCTGCGCCTGGAGATCGTCGAGTACACCGACTACAACCAGCCCAACGCCGCCCTCGCCGAGGGCGAGCTGGACGCCAACTACTACCAGACGGTGCCCTTCCTGGAGGAGTACCTGGCGGGCAACACCGACGCCGACCTCTCCTACGTCTCCGACGTGCACCTGGAGGCGTTCGGGGTCTACTCCGAGGACGCCGCCGACCTGGAGGACCTGCCCCGGGGCGCCGAGATCGGGGTGCCCAACGACACCTCGAACCTGGGACGAGCGCTGCGCCTGCTGGCCGACTCCGGCGTCATCTCCCTGGCCGAGGGCGCCGAGGGCGCCGGGGGCTCGCCCGCGCTGGACGACGTGGAGGACGGCCCGCTCGGCGTCGAGATCACCCCGGTGGAGGCGGCGCAGCTGCCGCGCTCGCTCCAGGACCTGGACGCGGCCGTGGTCAACGGCAACTACGCCCTGGAGGCGGACCTGCCGGAGACGGCCAACGCGCTGGCCTGGGAGGGCACCGAGAACAACCCGTACGCCAACGGGCTGGTGGTGCGCTCCGAGGACGCCGGCGCCGAGGACATCGTGCGGCTGGACGAGCTGCTGCACAGCCCGCGGGTCCGCGACTTCATGGAGGAGCGCTGGCAGGGCATCGTCATCCCGGTCGGCGGGGAGGCCTCGCCGCCGGCCTCCGGTCCGTCCGACTAGGCCGCCGCGGCGGGCGGGGAGGCGGGCGCCACCTGCGTCCCCGCCCGCGTAACGGTTCTGTTTCGGGGTGACTTTCGTCGATTGACACAAGGTGTCCGGTCTGCTTGTTTTGTGGGAGCGCTCCCATACGCGATGTCCCCTCGTCATGGAAGGTGCGTACCTGACAAGTGAGCAATCACAGCGATTTCCCTGAGGGCTTCCTCTGGGGGGCGGCCACCGCCTCGTTCCAGATCGAAGGCGCCACCACCGCCGACGGCCGCGGCCGCAGCATCTGGGACACCTTCGCCGAGACCCCCGGCAAGGTCCTGGGCGGCGACACCGGCGACCCCGCCGACGACCACTACCACCGCTACGCCGAGGACGTCGCGCTCATGAGCCGGCTCAACCTGGGCGCCTACCGGTTCTCCATCGCCTGGCCGCGCATCCTCCCCCAGGGGAGCGGCGAGGTCAACCAGGCCGGCCTCGACTTCTACAACCGCCTGGTCGACACCCTGCTGGAGGCCGGGATCCAGCCCTGGGCCACCCTCTACCACTGGGACCTGCCCCAGACCCTGGAGGACGCCGGCGGCTGGCCCGCGCGCGAGACCGCGTACCGGTTCCGCGACTACGCGCAGGTCGTGGCGGACTCGCTCGGCGACCGCGTCACCAACTGGATGACGATCAACGAGCCCTGGTGCTCGGCCTTCCTCGGCTACGAGAACGGCCACCACGCGCCCGGCCACCGCGACCCCGCCGCCGCCCTGGCCGCCTCGCACCACCTGCTGCTCGGGCACGGGCTGGCCGCCGAGGCCATCCGCTCCACCGGCCACCCCTCCCGGGTGGGCCTGGCCCACAACCAGGCGGTCATCCGGCCCCACGGCCCCAGCGCGGCCGACGCCCGCTCCGCCCGCCGGGCCGACGGCGTGCGCAACCGCATCTTCACCGACCCCCTGCTCAAGGGCAGCTACCCCGCCGACGTGCTGGAGGACCTCGCCTCCGTCAGCGACTTCTCCTTCATCGCCGACGGCGACCTGGAGATCACCTCGGCGCCGCTGGACTTCCTCGGGATCAACTACTACTCGCCCGAGTTCGTCGCCGCCTCCGCCAAGGGCCTGGACCCGGCGCTGGTCAGCGGCGAGGGCGGGGCCTGGCTCGGCGCCGAGCCCGAGGAGGTGCACGTCTCCCAGGGGCTGCCCGTCACCCACATGGGCTGGGAGATCGACCCCACCGGGCTGTACGACGTGCTGCTCCGCCTGGGCGGTGAGGCCGGCGGCATCGACCTCTACGTCACCGAGAACGGCTGCGCCTTCGAGGACACCGTCACCGAGGACGGCGCGGTCCACGACACCGACCGGCTCGCCTACTACGAGGGCCACCTCCGGGCCGCCAAGGAGGCGATCCACGCCGGGGTGCCCCTGCGCGGCTACTTCGCCTGGTCGCTTCTGGATAATTTCGAGTGGGCGTGGGGATACTCCCGCCGTTTCGGGATCGTGCACGTCGACTACGACACGCAGGTGCGCACGGTCAAGGACAGCGGCGAGTGGTACTCCCGCCTGGCGGCCACGGGACGGTTCCCGGAGCGCTAGAAAAGGCAGGCCGCCCCGGGACGGGGCGGACATCCGAGGCCGCCGCGGCCGGTACCACCGGCCGCGGCGGCGCACGATTTTCCCAGAGGGAGCACGCGAAGTGGCCAAGAGCGTTGACGGTGGCGGGCGGCGGCGTCCGACCCTGGAGATGGTGGCGGAGCGGGCCGGCGTGGGCCGCGGGACCGTCTCCCGGGTGATCAACGGGTCGGCGCAGGTGAGCCCGCGTACCCGGGAGGCGGTCCACAACGCGATCGCCGAGCTCGGCTACAGCCCCAACCAGGCCGCGCGCACCCTGGTCACCCGGCGCACGGACACGATCGCCCTGGTCGTCTCCGAACTCCGCGACCGGCTCTTCTCCGACCCCTTCTTCGCCGACATCGTCCGCGGCGTCAGCTCGGTCCTGCACGAGCGCGACCTCCAGCTGATGCTCACCACCGCCCGCAGCGAGGCCGAGCACAAGCGGGTCGGCGACTACCTCAGCGGCTTCCACGTGGACGGGGCGCTGCTGGTGTCCCTGCACCGCGACGACCCCCTGCCCCGGCGCCTGGCCGCGGCCGGTGTGCCGGTCGTGCACGGCGGCCGGCCGCTCGCCGAGGTCCCCTCCCCCTTCTGGGTCGACATCGACAACGTCGGCAGCGCCGAGAAGGCGGTCCGCTACCTCGTGGAGAAGGGCTACCGCCGGGTCGCCACCGTGACCGGGCCCCTGGACATGTACGCGGGCGTGGAGCGCCTGCGCGGGTACCAGCGGGTCATGGCCGAGGCGGGCATCGCGATCGAGGACGGGTTCGTCGTCCAGGGCGACTTCAGCGTCGAGGGCGGGGCCGAGGCCATGGAGCGGCTGCTCGACGGCGGACCCGCGCCCGAGGCGGTCTTCATCGCCTCGGACATGATGGCCATCGGCGGGCTGCGGGTCCTGCGCGCCCGCGGGCTGCGGGTGCCCGACGACATCGCGGTGGTCGGCCACGACGACACCCTCATGGCCCACTACAGCGACCCCGCGCTCACCACCGTCCACCAGCCCTCCGTCCAGATGGGCCAGGAGATGGCGCGCCTGCTCGTGGACGTCGCGATTCCGCGTGCAGCCGAGTCCGAGACCGTCATGCTCGACACCCGCCTGGTGGTCCGGGAGTCGGCCTGACCGGCCAGGACACCGCTCCGGGGGACCCCGCCGGAGGGCCGCCGGACCGCCCCTACGGGTGGACGTGTGCAGATGCATGTGCAAGGCTGGTCGCGACTTCGCGCGAGACGGTGGGGGCGCATGAACCCGATGCGGGAACCGACGCACACCCGGTGTGCGATCTCTTCGTGCGGATGGTGCGACCGGGACGGCCTGGACTGCAGGTTCTGCTCGGGCACCGGCTGGTGGCGGCCCGAGAGGCCGCACCGGGACGCGAGTGGGATCATCGTCTGGCTCCGGGTCGACGAGCCGTGCCGCGGATGCGCGGGCACCGGCAAGGAGCACAGCCCGACCGTGGCGATCTGAGGGTCCCGCCGCCGCGGTGCGGACGGTGCGGGGGAACCTGAGGAGGATGCTGTGCGCTGGGTGACCTACCTGTCGCCGAGCGGCGGTGGCGAGCGCGTGGGCGCGCTGGACGACGGCGACGTGCTCGGCGTTCCCGACCCGCGCGGCCTCGACGAGCTGCTGGCCGACGGCGTGCCGGCCCTGGCAGGGGTGCTGGAGAGCGCCCGCCGGGCACCGATCGAGATCATCGTCGAGTGGGAGGCGCGCATGTGCGCCCCGCTCTCCCCGGCCGCGCCGGTGGCGGTCGGCTCGGGCACCGACGTCTGGGAGGTCCCCCCGCACCTGGTCGGCGCGGTCGACGACCCCGTCCCCGCGACCGCCCACAGCGCCCGTGTGGGGCTGGCGGCGGTCGCCGGCGCACCGGGGCGGGTGGACGCCCGCACACCCGCCTGCCTGTGGCTGGACGCCGCGGGGGAGCCCGTCCTGTTCGGCCTGGGCCCGGTCCTGGTCACCTCCGACGAGCCGATCTCCTCCTGGGAGGCGGCGGTGGAGGTCGACGGTACCGAGCGCGGGCGCGCCGCGCTGGACCCGGACGACCCCCGGCTGTCCCGTGCCGCGGGGCGGATCAACGCCCTGCTGCCGGTGGACTCCGGTCCGCTGGCCGAGGGCGACGAGGTGTTCGTGGACCTGGGCGAGCTGGGCTCCTACGAGGTCCGGGTCGGCTCCCGGGTCTGACCGGCCCGGCCGCGCCCCGGGGTCAGGGCGCGTACTCCCAGTGCCACGGCTCGAAGCCGCCGCGCGCCCAGGACGGGTTGTCCCAGCCGAACGCGGGGGCGTGGGAGAGCATCCACGCGTGCTCCGCGCTGTCCAGGACGTTCACGCCCCCGCACAGGTCGACGGCGAGCCCCCTCCCGTGCGTGCTGGTCCCGGGCCGGGCCGCCATGCCCGGCAGCATCTGCTCGAACAGCGCCACCTGCTCGTGGTACGGGCGGTAGGAGTCGGTCACGCACATCGCGCGGCCGAACTCCTCCCGGTAGGCGGCGTCCAGCTCGACGAACGCCGCCGCGGCGTCCGCGCGCAGCCGCTCCCCGGGCTGGGGGAGGGGGCACAGCCCGGACTCGGGGATGCGTCCGTTGGGGTGCGGGGCCGCGCCGTCCCCGGTGCAGGCTCCCCCGCCCGCCCCGCCCCGCCCGGCGTCCGGGGAGTCCCCGCCCGCCGCGCCGCGGGCCTCGCGGGGCGTGCCGCCCCCGCCGGCGCCCCCCGGCCCCTCCTGGAGGGCCTCCAGCCGGGTCTGCTCGGCGATCAGGCCGGTCAGGGCCTCCTCCTGGACCAGGATCGCCTCCTCGGCCTCCTCCCGGGCCTCCCCGGCCCGCTCGGTGGCCGCGCGCTGCTCCCGCTCGGCCCCGCGCGCCGACTCCGAGAGGGTGTCGGCGGCCACCCCGGCGGCCCGGGCCCGGCCCAGCTCCGCGGAGCGGTGGTCGCCCAGCAGGTCCAGGTCGGCGGCCAGGTCCAGCATCCCCGCCGGCCCCCCGGAGCCGAGCAGGGTGCGCACGGGGGACAGGTCGGCGCCCTTGTAGACGGCGGCGGCCTGGCGGGCCACGGCCAGCCGGGAGGCCTCCCCGCGCCCCCGGGCCTCCTCGGCCAGGCCCTCGGCGGCCCTGCGCTCCCCGGCCAGCTCCTCCAGGAGCGCGCGCTCGGCGAGGTACTCCTCGATCCGCTCCCCGGCGTCGGCGCGCAGCACCTCCAGCTCCGCGCGCAGCGCGGCCAGCTCGACCCGGGGGTCGCCCGGTTGCGCGGCGGCGGGGGAGGGACAGGAGAACGCCATCAGCACGGCGAGACCCCACGGAAGTGCGGACCTGACCGAAAATAGGCGACCGAAGTCACCCGCCCTTGCTGCGCTGCTCGAACGTTCCGCTTTTCGGTCATTACTCACCGTGTTCAACGGCGGGCGCAATACGGCGCACATGCCCGCTTCCTCCCCCGGACCTGCGTGTACGTATTGTCACGATGTCATGTCGAGGTGGCCTTGGAGGGGAAGCTGATGGTGTGTCCAAAAAGTTACCCGACCACTTGGTCGGGTTTCGGTCCCTGGTGCTGACCAGGCAGATTGGTAATAATGCCGACAATGACGGCATTATGGGGTCTGGTGGGCGCGGATGATCTTGCCCTGTAGGGCGTGAACGACCGCAGCGATCCCTTCGCCCCCATTGATACGCTATCCACCGCACGCGCACCCACTGGAACTCTTTGGTCGGGTGGGCGGCTCCTCTCCTCCCAGGCGAGTCCGGCGGACAGTCTTCACATCTCCCCACATTCCCCACCGCTTACCGGTTCGGTGGCCACCCGTGGTCCATGCCGATGTGCCCGAGTCATCTTCGGGCCGGAGCGGTCGGCCCTGGGTACCGACAGCCGTTCACGGCGGTGACACGAAAGGTTGCGAGGGTCCGTGTCGACACGAGCGACGAAAAACGGGGCCAGCGCGCAAAGCGAGGCAGCGCAGGCCGAACGAGCCGATGCCGCGCCCCAGCGCAGACCCGATTGGTGGAGGCCACGTAACTGGCGGGTGCGTTCCCGCCTGGTGGCCCTCATCGTCATCCCCACCGCCGTGGCTCTCGCCCTCGGTGGTCTGCGGGTCTATGAGGCCGCGGTCTCAACGGTCACCCACGCCCACATCGAGGACCGCGCCGAGGTCGGCGTCCTGATCGTGGAGCTGGCCAACCAGCTGGGCCGCGAGCGCAGCGCCAGCGCGGTCTACATCTCGGACGACCCCGACCCCGCGCGGCGGTCCGACGAGAAGCGGCAGGACCTGGAGGAGGAGCGCGCGGCCACCCGCGACCTCCAGCAGAGCCTCACGGTGCGGCTGGAGGACATCGGCGAGGTCGACGGCAGCCTCGCCAACAACCGCCTCAACAACATGCGGACCCAGCTCACCACGCTGGACTCGCTGCGCGACGAGGTCGACGACACCCGCATCACGGTGCTCCCCGTCGTCACCAAGTACCGCACCATCACCCGGTCCCTCACCGAGTTCAACCAGACGATCGCGGACGAGACCGGCGACACCGACCTGCGTGAGAGCGTGCGCACGCTGACGGCCCTGTCCAACGCCCGCGACCAGCTGTCCTACGAGACCGCGCTGATGAGCCACTCGCTCTTCCGCAACTCGATGACCGGCGGCATCGCCGAGGCGATCGACTCCAGCCGCGCGCGCTACGACAACGAGATCTCCAACTTCATCCAGGCGGCCTCGCCCTCCCAGCGCGACGTCTTCGACGAGAACTTCACCGGCCTCCAGGTCAGCCAGGTCTCGACGATGCGCATGCGCGTCATGTACCGCGCCGAGCGCGACGCGGCCCTGAGCGGCGTCACCTCCAACGACGGCCCCGCCGACTACATCGAGATCGCCGGGGTCGCGCTGAGCAAGCTCCAGGACGTCGAGGACGAGGTCGCCCGGGGCATCCAGAACGACGCCGCCGAGCTGCGCGGCGAGGCGCTCACCCGCGCCCTCATCGACCTCGTGGTCGTCGCCGGCGTGCTCCTGGCCGTCTTCATCCTCACCTCCCTGGTGGTCCGCTCCCTGGTGCGCCCGCTGCGCACCCTGGAGGACGGCGCCCGCCGGGTCGCCGAGCGCGACCTGCCGGACGCGATCAACCGGATGCAGGAGGCCGGGGCGGTCCCCGAGAACGTCAAGGTCACCCAGATCGAGGTCGACACCCACGACGAGATCGGCGAGGTGGCCCGCGCCTTCGACGACGTCCACCGCGTGGCCCTGACACTGGCCTCCGACGAGGCCGCCCTGCGCAGCAACGTCAACGCGATGTTCGTCAACCTCTCCCGCCGCAGCCAGACCCTGGTGGAACGGCAGCTGCGCCTCATCGACGGCCTGGAGCAGTCGGAGCAGGACTCCGACCGCCTGTCCGACCTCTTCCAGCTCGACCACCTCGCGACGCGCATGCGCCGCAACAACGAGAACCTCCTGGTCCTCTCCGGGCAGGACAACACCCGCAAGTGGGCCCAGCCGGTCCCGCTGGTCGACGTGCTGCGCGGCGCGGTCTCCGAGGTCGAGCAGTACGAGCGCGTCAACGTCCGGGCCCCCTCCCACATCTCGGTGCTGGGCCGCCCGGTCAACGACGTCATCCACCTCGTCGCCGAGCTGGTGGAGAACGCCACCTCGTTCTCCCCGCACGACACCGAGGTCCTGGTCAGCGCCAAGAACCTCGACAGCGGCGCCGTGCAGGTCGACGTCACCGACAGCGGCATCGGCATGGCGGCCGAGGACCTGGCGGCGATCAACGCCCGCCTGGCCTCCCCGCCGGTCATCGACGTCGCGGTCTCGCGCCGCATGGGCCTGTTCGTGGTCTCGCGCCTGGCCCACCGCCACGGCATCCGCATGAACCTCAAGGAGGCGCACGGCGGCGGCACCACCGCGGTCGTCGTCCTCCCGCCGGACCTGCTCATCACCCCGGTCGAGGGCCAGCACGCCCTGGGCGGCGCCGACAGCCGCCTGGAGCTCTCCTCCGGCACGCCGAACACCTACGCCGACGCCGAGGCGGCCTTCGCCTCCGGCCCGGCCGCGCCCGAGCCGACCGACGCCTGGCAGGGCCAGGACGGCCCGGCCGACCTCGGCGCCGGCCTGCCCAAGCGCCAGCCCGGGATCTCCTCCTCGCGCCCCGACGAGCACCCGCCCAGCGGCCAGGACCTGTGGAACAGCGGCGGCAACGCCGACCCCGCCGAGTCCGACTCCGTGTGGGGCACCGCCTCCGGCTCCGGCGCGCTGCCCGGCGAGACCGGCTCCCACCGCCGGGTCGTGGACCCGTACGAGTCCCGGGAGGAGGCCGCCCCGGCGCCCGAGAGCACCGGCCACAGCCTCTTCGACCCGGCCCCGCGCGAGGAGAGCGGCGGATCGCTCTTCGAGCGCCCCGTGGACCGCGCCACGGACACCGGCTCCTTCAGCCGGCCCGTGGACGGCGGCGCCTTCGACCGCCCGGTGGAGACCGGGTCGTTCGACCGGCCCTCCGAGGGCAGCCTGTTCGACCGGCCCGCGGACACCGGCGCGTTCCGCCGCCCGTCCGACACCGGCGCGTTCCGGCGCCCCGAGCCCGAGAGCTACGACGCCTTCGGCGGCGGGCGCTCCGAGCGCCCCGCGTCCGACGCGTTCACCGGCTCCCGGGGCGAGGCCGGCGACCGCCGCGACGTCCGCCGCGAGGAGCCCGACACCGAGACGTTCCCGGCGGTCTCCGCCTCGTCGGCCGCCCCGGCGGCCCCCGCGTCCCCGTCCTCCGCGGACTGGAGCGGCGGCCAGCGGCCCCCGGCGGCCAACGACACCGGCTCCTGGCGCGCGGGCAACGGCGCCGGGGAGGGCCGGGAGGGCTACGGCTCCACGGCCTACCTGTCCCGCCGCTACGGCGCGGCCCAGGGCCCGGCCGGGAACACGGTCGTCCCGCCGTCCCCGGGCGGCGAGGAGAACGACTCGCTGCCGATCTTCGACGCCATCGAGTCCAACTGGTTCCGCCGCCGCTCCGGCGGGCCCACGGTCGACACCACCGAGACCGGCCCCATGCGCCAGGTCCCGGAGGCGCCCGCCGCCCCGGCGGCCCAGGCGGCTCCCGCGGCCCCGGCCGCGCCGGCCGCCCCCGCGGCCCCGGAGCGCCGGCCCGCGCGCGAGCCCGAGCCGGAGACCCGCTCCGAGCAGGAGTGGAACTCCGCCGCGGACCGCGGCTGGAAGGCCGCGCGGTCGGCCGCCGAGCCGATCGCGGGAGGGCTGACCACCTCGGGGTTGCCAAAACGGGTTCCCAAGGCAAACCTTGTCCCTGGGACGGCACCCAAGCCGGAGAACTTCAAGCAGATGCCGACCCGCAGCGCGGATCGCGTCCGTAACCGGTTCTCGGGGTTCCAGAAGGGCGTCCGCGACGGCCGCAACCGCCTGGGCGACGGGCAGTCGGAGGGGTGACCGGAGTGGACGACGGCGGGACGGGGTCCCCCTTATTCGGGGAAGCCGAATGCAATAACATCTACCGAGCTTCTCGGACGCGCACCCGTCGCTCTCAGAGAATCGAACACCAGGCTCCCGACCACCCCCACGGGAGGGTCCGGGCAGTTGCAGAGGCAGTGCTGTCACATGCCGCGCCGGCGGTAGCAGTGCCGAAGAGACCAGCCGGCGAAATTGGACAGGAGATCAGATGAGTCGACAGGTGAATGAACTCAACTGGTTGATCACTGACTTTGCCGACCGGGTACCCGATGTCGCCCACGCGATCGTCGTCTCGTCCGACGGTCTGCCGCTGGCGTCGTCCGCGGGTTTCCCGGCCGACCGGGCCGACCAGCTGGCGGCGATCGCCTCCGGCCTGTCCAGCCTGACCCAGGGCGCGGCCCGGGTGTTCGAGGGTGGAGCGGTCGCCCAGACCGTCGTGGAGATGGAGCGGGGGCTGATGCTCATCATGGCCATCAGCGACGGCTCCTGCCTCGCGGTCCTGGCCTCCGCGGAGAGCGACCTCGGTCTGGTCGCGTACGAGATGACCCTGCTCGTCGAGCGGGCGGGGCGGGCGCTGACACCAGCGGCGCGCACCTCGGGAATCCACTGATCCACCACCGACAGGAGGAAGTGGTGGCACCTCACAGTAGAGATGCCGGGAGCGCCTCGTGGTTCGGACAACAGCCGGGCGGTCCCCCCACAGGGGGGATCCCGGCCGTTCCGGGCGGCGGAGATGTTCCCCGACCTATCCAACAACCGTACGATCAACGATCCGCCGCGGGAAGCGCGCCCAGTTCTCTGGTCCGCCCCTACGCGGTGACCAAGGGCCGTACCAAGCCGAAGTCGCAGCTTCCCCTCGAAGCTCTGATCTCGACGACGACGACGGCCCGCAACGAGTCAGGCACGCTGACGCCCGAATGGCAGGCGATCAGCGACCTGTGCCGGGAGTGGCGTTCCGTGGCGGAGATCTCCGCGCTTCTACGGATGCCCCTCGGAGTGGCGCGGGTGCTTGTGGCGGACATGTCCGAGCAGGGACTGGTCCAGATCAGGTCTTCGCTCAACAACGACGCCCGCCCGAACACCAACCTGCTTGAAAGGGTGCTCAGTGGACTTCGCAAGCTCTAGCCCGGCCGAGGAAGGCGGTGCTGGGGGGAACGCGATGACGTCGGTCAAGATCGTCGTCGCCGGGGGCTTCGGTGTCGGGAAGACGACATTCGTGGGCTCCGTCTCCGAAATCGTGCCGCTGACCACCGAAGCGGTCATGACCAGCGCCAGCGTCGGGGTCGACGACCTCGCAAAGACGCCGGACAAGCAGACCACGACCGTCGCCATGGACTTCGGCCGTGTCTCGCTCGACTCGGACCTGATCCTGTACCTGTTCGGCACGCCCGGACAGCACCGGTTCTGGTTCATGTGGGACGACCTGGTCAAGGGCGCCATCGGCGCCGTGGTCCTGGTGGACACCCGCCGCCTCGCGGACTGCTTCCCCGCGATCGACTACTTCGAAGAGGCGCGACTGCCCTTCATCGTGGCGATCAACGGGTTCGACGGGTACTACCCCCACGCCGCGGACGAGGTCCGGGACGCGCTCACGCTCAGCCCGGAGATCCCGATCGTCCAGGTGGACGCCCGCGACAGGGCCTCCACCAAGTCGACGCTCATCACCCTCGTCGAGCACGCCATCACGGTGGGGGACCCCGAGGGCGCCGCAGGACAGCCCACCTCCACCGGCGGCCAGAACTCCTGGCGCTAGCGGAGGCCGACTCGGGCCGGGGTCCCGCACAGTGCACGGCCCGGTTCCCGTCATACGGGAACCGGGCTTCCGTGCTGCCTGGCATCATGGCCGGATGAGTTCTTCCTCCCACCCCGAGCCGAACGAGATGACCGGCCGTTTCCGCGGGGTCGCCGAGCGCGTGCTCGACGCCCTCCTCGACGAGGACCCGGAGTGGGCCCTGGACCTGGGCGATCCGCGCGGAGCGGACCGCCTCACCGACCGCTCGGAGGAGGCCGACGCGCGCCGCGCCCGCCTGCTCACCGACGCCCTGGGCTCGCTCGACGACATCGACGACGAACTGCTGCCCCCGGGCGACCGGGTGGACCTGGAGGTCCTGCGCGCCCGGGTCGGCTCCGAGCTGTGGCACACCGCCGAGCTGCGCCCCCTCTCCCACGACCCCCTGGAGTACTCCCCGGGCGACGCCGTGTACCCGCTGGTGGAGCACGACCTGCTCCCCGTCCCCGACCGGCTGGCCGCGCTGGCCGCCCGCTGCTCCGCCCTGCCCGGGTACCTGGCGGTGGCCCGCGAGCGGCTCGGGTCGGGCCCCGGCATGTCCCGGGTGCACGTGGAGACCGCCCTGGCCCGGCTGGAGGGCGCCCGCACCCTGCTCTCCGACGACGTGCCCGCCCTGGCCGCCCGGGACCCCGAGGCGGCCCCGGCCGACCTGGAGAACGCCCTGGAGGCCGCCCTGTCGGCCGTGGAGGAGTACGGGGAGTGGCTCGGCGGCCGGCTGGAGGGCGCCACCGCCGACCCGCGCCTGGGCGAGCGGGTCTTCGCCGCGCGCCTGTGGTACACCCTCGACTCCGAGCTGTCCCCCGAGGCGCTGCTGGTGCGCGCCGAGAGCGACCTCATCGCCACCGAGGAGGCCCTGGCCGAGGAGTCCGCCGCCTACCTCGGCCGCCCGGCGGCCCCCGGACTCGCCGCCCAGGCGCTGGCGCGCGTGGCCGAGGAGAACGCCACCGGCCCCGACACCGTGCGGCCCCTGTGCGAGGAGGCGCTGGCGCACCTGGACCGCCGGGTCCGCGAACTCGACCTGGTCACCGTGTACGACGACCCGGTCCGGGTCATCCCCATGCCGGAGTCGCGGCGCGGGATCGCCGTCGCCTACTGCGAGCCGCCCGGCCCGCTCGACCCCCGAGCGGAGCACGGCCCCACCCTCGTCGCGGTGTCCCCGCCGCCGGAGCAGTGGCCCGCGGAGCGCAGGCGGTCGTTCTTCCGCGAGTACAACGCCGGGATGCTGCGCGACCTCATGGTCCACGAGGCCGTGCCCGGCCACGCCCTCCAGCTCGCCCACGCCGCCCGCCACCGGGGCGGCACCCGGGTGGGCCGGGTGCTGTGGAGCGGCCCCTTCGTCGAGGGCTGGGCGGTCTACGCCGAGGAGCTGCTGGCCCGCCGCGGCTGGTCCGAGGACCCCGGCGACAACGCGGTGCTGCGGCTGGTGCGGCTCAAGATGCGGCTGCGGATGATCCTCAACGCCATCCTGGACGTGCGCCTGCACACCGGCGACCTCACCGAGGCCGAGGCGATGGCGCTGCTCGTCGGGCGCGGTCACCAGGAGGAGGGCGAGGCCGCCGGGAAGTGGCGCCGGGCCCTGCTCACCAGCGCCCAGCTGTCCACCTACTACGTGGGGAGCGCCGAGGTCTCCGACATCGCCCGCGACCTGGCCGCCGCCCGCCCGGGCCTGTCCGAGCGCGAGCGCCACGACGCGATGCTGGCGCACGGCTCCCCGCCGCCCCGCCACCTGCGCACCCTGCTCGGCCTCTGAAGGGCCGCTCCCGCCCGCGGCCCGCCGCGCCCCGGGGGCGGACCTGGGCGGCGGGGCCGCCCGGCGCTCCTATGCTGGAGCCGCGACAGGGCACGACGGAGCGGAGAGGGCGGCGATGACGCAGGCCGGCGGAGACGAGGAGCGGGGCGGCGCCCCCGGTGCGGGCACCGGGGAGCCCGACGGCTGGGACAGGCTGTGGACCCCGCACCGGATGGCCTACATCCAGGGCGAGAACAAGCCCACCGGCTCGCGCCCCGAGGACGGCTGCCCCTTCTGCCGCGCCCCCGGCCTGGACGACGCGCAAGGCCTGGTCGTGCACCGCGGCGAGACCGCCTACGCGGTCCTCAACCTGTACCCCTACAACTCCGGGCACCTGCTGGTGTGCCCCTACCGCCACGTGTCGGAGTACACCGCCCTCAACCTGCGCGAGACCGCGGAGGTCGCCGCCCTCACCCAGGCGGGCATCCGGGCGCTCACCGCCGCCTCCCGCCCCCAGGCGTTCAACGTGGGCATGAACCTGGGCGCCGCCGCCGGGGCGGGCATCGCCGCCCACCTGCACCAGCACATCGTCCCCCGCTGGGGCGGCGACACCAACTTCATGCCGGTCATCGGGCACACGAAGGTGCTCCCCGAGATGCTGGAGCAGACCCGGGACGCGCTCGCCCGGCACTGGCCCGCCGACTGACCGGCGGCCCGCCGGGCGGGTCCGGCCCCGGGCGGGAACCCCGGCCGGCCCCCGAGCGTTCGACCCTTGCGGCACCGCGCGGACGGCGGCGGATCGCCGCACCCGACTGTTAGGATCAAGGCCGTGGCGCGCCCCGTGCGCGCACGCGCGGTACCTCCCAGAACCCCAGACATCCGGGCCGGTGCCGACCCGGCTGGCGCCGATCGCGCACGGACCGCGGGCCCGTCGGCCGGCGGGGCGGTCGCGTGCGCCAGGAAATCCCGCGGCGTCCGCCGGGGGAGGTGCACTAGACGACATGCTGAGAATCCTTCGCCCCTTGGTCTCCAGGATCACCGCTCCGCTCGGCCGCAGCCTGGCCCGGATCGGCCTGACACCCAACATCGTCACCCTCATCGGCGCCGTCGGCGTCGTGGCCGGTGCCCTCTACTTCTATCCGCGCGGCGAGCTGTACGCGGGCTCCGTCGTCATCACGGTCTTCGTGCTCTTCGACATGCTCGACGGCGCCGTCGCCCGGGCCCAGGGAGCCGAGACCGCCTTCGGGGCCTTCCTCGACTCCACCCTCGACCGCATCGCGGACGCGGCCATCCTGGCGGGCCTGCTGTGGTGGTTCATCGACGGCGGCGACGACCCGCTGCTCGCCGGGCTCACCCTGTTCTGCCTCATCAGCGGGTTCATGGTGTCCTACATCAAGGCCCGCGCCGAGGGGCTCGGGGTCAACTGCGACGTCGGCGTGGCCGAGCGCACCGAACGCCTCATCGTCATCCTGGTGTCGGTGGCCCTCGGCGAGTTCGGCGTCCCCTACGTCCTGGCCGGCGGCCTGTGGGTGCTGGCGGGGATGAGCCTGATCACCATCCTCCAACGCCTGCTGGAGACCCGTGCCCGGCTCAACGAGGCCGACTACGCTCAGAAGCGGGAGCAGGGCCGGGAGCCGGCCGGGGACGGGGACCCCGGACAGGGGTACTCCGACGACCCCGGCGGCAGCGCCGAACCCGCCCCCGGCAACCAGCGCTAGACATCCGGAAGAAGAGGGCACGACGTGGACGAACGGGTGGCCGCGGCGGCCTACGCGGCGGCATGGGCGGCCGTGGGCCGCGCCCCCGAGGGCGCGGGGCGGGCGGTCTTCCGCCGGCTCGCCGACCGCTCCTGGCGGACCCGCGACGAGGGCACCCGCGGCCTGGAGCGCAACCTGCGGCGCCTGGTCGGCCCGCAGGCCACCGACGCCCAGCTGCGCGCTTTGTCCCGCGCCGGGATGCGCTCCTACATGCGCTACTTCTACGAGATGTTCCGGCTGTCGGCCATGCCGCCCGAGCGCATCCTGGGCGACACCCGCGCGAGCGGCACCGAGACCCTGGAGAAGGCCATCGCCGACGGGCGCGGGGCCGTCGTGGCCCTGCCCCACATGGGCAACTGGGACCACGCCGGGGCGTGGATCACCCTGCGCGGCATCCCCCTCACCACCGTCGCCCAGCGGGTGCGCCCGGAGAGCCTGTACCGGCGCTTCACCGCCCACCGCGAGTCCCTGGGCATGGAGGTGCTGCCGCTGACCGGGGGGTCGGCCAACACCGTCGCCGCCCTGGCCCGCCGCCTGCGCGGCGGAGGGCTGGTGTGCCTGCTCGCCGACCGCGACATCAACGGCACCGGGGTGGAGGTCGAGCTGTTCGGGGAGACCGCCCGCGTCCCCACCGGGCCGGCCGCCCTGGCGATGAACACCGGCGCCGCCCTGCTGCCCGTCTCCCTCTGGTACGACGGCCCCCGCTGGAACATCCGCATCCACGACGAGGTCCCCGTCGCCGACGGCGCCCGGCGCTCCGAGCGGATCCGGCGCACCACCCAGGACCTGGTCCGGGTCTTCGAGGGCGCCATCGCCGAGCACCCCGAGGACTGGCACATGCTCCAGCCGTTCTTCGAGCGCGACTTCGAGGAGGACCGCGCCCGCCGCGCCCGGCGCGAGACCGCCGCCGCCCTGGAGGCCCTCGGCACCGCGGACCGCGCCGGCGTGCGGGCCGGGTAGGACATGGGTATGCGGATCGGCCTGGTCTGCCCCTACTCCTGGGACGTCCCCGGCGGGGTGCAGCAGCACGTCGGCGACCTCGCCGACGCCCTCATCGCGCGCGGCCACGAGGTCTCCGTCCTCGCCCCGGTCGGGGACGGGACCGCCGACCTGCCCGACCACCTGGTCCCCGCCGGGCGCCCCGTGCCCGTGCCCTACAACGGGTCCGTGGCACGCCTCAGCTTCGGGCCGCGCACGGCCGCCCGGGTGCGCCGGTGGATCGCCCGCGGCGACTTCGACGTCCTGCACATCCACGAGCCCGCCGCCCCCAGCGTCTCCCTGCTCGCCTGCTGGGCCGCGGAGGGGCCGCTGGTGGGGACCTTCCACACCGCCAACCCGCGCTCGCGGGCGATGGCCGCCGGATCGCACGCGCTGCGCTCGGCCCTGGAGAAGGTCCACGCCCGCATCGCCGTCTCCGAGGCGGCCCGCCGCACCCTGGTCGAGCACGTCGGCGGCGACGCCGTGCTCATCCCCAACGGGGTCGCCGTCCGCCGGTTCGCCGCGGCGCCGCCGCTGCCCGGGTTCCCCGGCGGGGGCGGGTCCCTCGGGTTCCTCGGGCGCCTGGACGAACCCCGCAAGGGGCTGGCCGTGCTGCTGGAGGCGTTCGCCCTGCTCGCCCCGCACCGGCCCGGACTGCGCCTGCTGGTCGCCGGGCCCGGCGACCCCGGCCCCGCCCTGGCCGCGCTCCCCGCCGGCCTGCGCGGGCGCGTCGTCCTCACCGGCCGCCTCGACGACGCCGACAAGGTCCGCGCCTACCACTCCGCCGACCTCTTCTGCGCCCCCAACCTGGGAGGGGAGAGCTTCGGCATCGTCCTGACCGAGGCCATGGCGGCCGGCGCCGCGATCCTGGCCAGCGACATCCCCGCGTTCTCCGCCGTCCT
Organism: Nocardiopsis flavescens; assembly: GCF_900141985.1. GTDB lineage: Bacteria > Actinomycetota > Actinomycetes > Streptosporangiales > Streptosporangiaceae > Nocardiopsis > Nocardiopsis flavescens. Next base: position 429,490 of record NZ_FQZK01000002.1, read on the forward strand.
GGGCGGCGGCGCCGCGGGGGAGCTGTTCACCACCGGGGACGCCGCCGACCTGGCCCGCCGCGCCGCCGCGCTGCTCGACGACCCCGCCCGCCGGGCCGCCCTGTCCCGGGCCGCCCGCCGGGCCGTGCTCGCCTACGACTGGGACACCGTGGCCGCCGACATCGTGCACGTCTACGAGACGGTCCTCCACGGGGCCGGGACGCGTGTCCGCACCCGCTGAAACGCGTGCGGTCCGTAGCCTGGTGACCGGGGGGTGCGGACGGTGAACGAGCAGGTCCTGGCGGTTCTCGTGGTGGTCGGGGCGCTCGCCGCCGCGCTCGCCTGCGGCCTGTACCTCTCCTGGCGCGCCTCCCGGCTGCACCGGCTCCACCAGCGGGTGGACCGGTCCCGGGCCGGGCTGCGCACCGCCCTGGACCGGCGCCGGGAGACCGCTGTCCGCCTGTCCCGCGCCCTGGGGGGCGGGCACGGCCGGGCGCTGGCCGCGGCCGCCGCGGCGGCCGGGCCCGCCGGACCCGACGGACTCGGGGGCGAGACGGCGGAGAGCGCCCTGTCCCGCGCCCTGCGCCGGGCCCTGGCCGACCCCGCCGCGCTGCGCGCGGCCGGCGCCGCCGGGCTGCTGCCCGCCGCGGCCTCCGCCGCCCGGGGCGTCCACCTCGCCCGCGTGTTCTACAACGACGCCGTCTCCGACACCCGCCGGGCCCGCCGCTCCCGGGTCGTCCGGCTGTTCCGCCTGTCCGGCGGGGCGCCGCTGCCCGAGTTCTTCGAGATCGACGACCTCCCCCCGGAACGGCCGGCCCCGGTGCCCGCACCCGACACCATGTAAGACACCGGCCCCGGATAACGCCTATCTGGCCAAAGCCCCCCGGAGGGGGAGGAACTACCATGGTGGCCCGGGAGACCCGGGGTGCGCGGCGCCGAGGCGTCAGCGCCCCCGCGCGCGAGCGCCGGCCGCCGTACCGGGCCCGACCAATCCCCTGGAAACACCTGATGGGACGGGAGTCCACCACCGTGGCTGACAACGCATCCACCCCCGACAACGCGGTCGGTACCCAGCGCGTCAAGCGCGGCATGGCCGAGCAGCTCAAGAACGGCGTCATCATGGACGTCGTCACGCCCGAGCAGGCCAAGATCGCCGAGGACGCCGGCGCCGTCGCGGTCATGGCGCTGGAGCGCGTCCCCGCCGACATCCGCAGGGACGGCGGGGTGGCCCGCATGTCCGACCCCGACATGATCGACGGGATCATCGGGGCCGTCTCGATCCCGGTCATGGCCAAGGTCCGGATCGGGCACTTCGTCGAGGCGCAGGTCCTCCAGAGCCTGGGCGTCGACTTCATCGACGAGTCCGAGGTCCTCACCCCCGCCGACGAGGCCCACCACATCGACAAGTGGGCCTTCACGGTGCCGTTCGTCTGCGGCGCCACCGAGCTCGGCGAGGCCCTGCGCCGCATCGCCGAGGGCGCGGCCATGATCCGCTCCAAGGGCGAGGCCGGGACCGGGAACGTCGTCGAGGCCACCCGCCACATGCGCTCCATCCGCTCGGCGATCAAGCGCCTGGGCACCCTGGACGAGGCCGAGCTGTTCGGTGCCGCCAAGGAGCTGCGCGCCCCCTACGACGTCGTCAAGGAGGTCGCCGGCCTGGGCAGGCTGCCCGTCCCGCTGTTCTCCGCGGGCGGCGTGGCCACCCCCGCCGACGCCGCGCTCATGCGCCAGCTCGGCGCGGAGAGCGTGTTCGTCGGCTCGGGCATCTTCAAGTCCGGGGACCCGGCCAAGCGCGCCGACGCCATCGTGCAGGCCACCCTCCACTACGAGGACCCGGCCGTCATCGCCCGCGTCTCGCGGGGCCTGGGCGAGGCCATGGTCGGCATCAACCTGGAGGACCTCTCCGACTCCCAGCGCTACGCCGGGCGCGGCTGGTAGCCGCCCCGCACCCGGGCGGACCCGGACCCGGACGGCGCGGCCGCCCGGGTCCGCCCCGCCCCGGCCCGGACGGCACCGACGCCCCGGGCCGCCGGCGAGCACGGGGGTGTCCCGCCGAGTGGTGTGAAAGCGCCGGATCGTTCGAACGGGGGGAACCCGCTGATCAGCGGGTCGCCGCCCCTGTGAGGACCAGGGTCGGGCGAAGTCGCACCACGTCGGGGACAAGACCGCAAGCACAGAGTGAGGCCGCACGTGACCCCAAGCCCCGCCATCGGCGTCCTGGCCCTGCAGGGGGACGTCGCCGAGCACCGGCGCGTCCTCGACGCCCTCGGCGTCCGCACCGTCGAGGTCCTCTCGCCCGACCGGCTCGACACCGTCGACGCCCTGGTGGTCCCCGGCGGCGAGTCCACCACCATGTCCAAGCTGGCCGCCCGGTACGGGCTGCTGGAACCGCTGCGCAAGCGCGTCCGCGCGGGGATGCCCGCCTACGGCACGTGCGCGGGGATGATCATGCTGGCCGACCGTATCCTGGGGGGCACCGCCGACCAGGAGACGATCGGCGGGATCGACATGACGGTGCGCCGCAACGCCTTCGGCCGCCAGACGGAGTCGTTCGAGGCGGACGTGCGCCTCGACGGCCTGGACGGCAGGCCCTTCGACGCCGTGTTCATCCGGGCGCCGTGGGTGGAGGACGTCGGACCCGGCGTCACGGTCCTCGGTACCGTCTCCCGCCCCGGTGAGGCCGGTAGGATCGTCGCCGTACGACAGGGCGTCCTGATGGCCACGTCCTTCCACCCAGAACTCACCGGCGACGTGCGCGTCCACCGCCTCTTCGTCGACATCGTGAAAGGACACGCATGAGCGGCCACTCCAAGTGGGCCACGACCAAGCACAAGAAAGCCGTCATCGATGCCAAGCGCGGCAAGCTCTTCGCCAAGCTGATCAAGAACATCGAGGTGGCCGCGCGGACCGGTGGCGGTGACCCCGACGGGAACCCCACGCTCTACGACGCCATCCAGAAGGCCCGCAAGAACTCGGTCCCGCTCGACAACATCGAGCGCGCCCGCAAGCGCGGCTCCGGCGAGGAGGCCGGCGGCGCCGAGTGGCAGACCATCATGTACGAGGGCTACGCCCCCGGCGGTGTCGCCCTGCTCGTGGAGTGCCTCACCGACAACCGCAACCGCGCCGCCTCCGAGGTGCGCGTGGCGGTCACCCGCAACGGCGGCAACATGGCCGACGCCGGATCGGTGTCGTACCTGTTCAACCGCAAGGGCGTCGTGATCGTGCCCAAGGACGGCACCACCGAGGACGACGTCACCCTCGCGGTCCTGGACGCCGGGGCCGAGGAGGTCGAGGACCTCGGGGAGGCCTTCGAGATCGTCTGTGAGGCCACCGACCTCGTCCCGGTGCGCACCGCGCTCCAGGAGGCGGGCATCGACTACGAGTCGGCCGAGTCCAGCTTCCTGCCGACCATGGAGGTCCCGGTGGACGCCGAGACCGCCAAGAAGGTCCTGCGCGTGGTGGACGTCCTGGAGGACTCCGACGACGTGCAGAACGTGTTCACCAACGCCGACATCCCCGACGAGGTCATGGCCGACCTCGGCTGAGACGGACCGTCGCAACGCCGGTGGCCGCACCCCCGCCCGGGAGTGCGGCCACCGGCGTTCACGGGGACGTGTCCCGGCGCACCCCCGGCGCGGGGGCCGCGCTCGGTACAGTACGCAGTGCCCGCCGCGCCGCCGAGCGCGCCGGGCCGATCCGCCACCCCCTAGTGAGGACCCCTGATGACCACTCCTCCGGAGCAGCCCTACGACCCGTCGCAGTACGGCGGCGACCCCTCCCGCCCGTACGGCGGCGAGGCCCCGCAGTACGGCGATCCGTCCCAGCAGTACGGCGGCGAGGCCTCGCAGTACGGGGACCCGTCCCAGCAGTACGGGGCGGACCCCTCCCAGTACGGGCAGCAGCAGGCCCAGCAGCCCTACGCCCAGCAGCAGTACCCGACCGGGGGCCAGGTCCCGCCCGGGTACCAGGCGCCGCCACCCGCGGCCCCGGCCGCCCCCGGGTTCTTCGGGATCCTCTTCGACTTCACCTTCCGGGAGTTCCTCACCTCCCGGATGGTCAAGGTCCTCTACATCCTGTGGCTGGTGTTCATCGGCATCTCGACGCTGACCGGGATCATCGGCGCGTTCAGCACCATGACCCACAGCGCCCTCGCCGGCGTGCTGGGCCTCTTCGGGACCCTCGTCGGCGGCGCCGCCGCGGTGCTGGTCACCCGGGTAGTGCTGGAACTCCTCATCGTGGTGTTCCGCATCGGCGACGACCTGTCCGCCCTGCGCCGCGCCCGGGGAGTCTGACCCGCGCGGCGGCCCGGGGCCGGTCAGCCGGTCATGTCGAACCCGGCGATGACCCTGGTCGGGCGGACGCGCACCACCAGCTCCCCGGGCACGCCGTTGCGGCGGCCGTACTCCTGTGCCCGGTCCGGGCCCACGTAGCGGGCGGCGATCGCGGTCGCGGTGCGCAGCAGCTCGCCGGGGTCCTGCGAGACCACGGCCTCGCCCTGGACCTGCACGAACCCGTACGGGGGCTCCTCCAGGTCCACGCAGAGCGACACCCGGGGGTCGCGGTCCAGCGCGCGGCCCTTGGCCGTGGAGGCGCCGGTGTTGAACACGATCTCCCCCTCCTCGACGATGAACCACACCGGCACCACCAGCGGCCTGCCGTCGGAGGCGGTGTAGGCCAGCTTGCCGGTGCGGGTGCCGGTGCCCAGGAAGTCGCGGACGCGGGGATCGGTGAGTGAAGTCGTCACGACGCCACCCTAGACTCCGGACCCGCTCCCGCCCGTCAACGGCGCGGGTCGACCTCCCGCAGCAGGTCGCGGACCGCCCCGGGGGCGTCGTGGAGCGCGAGGTGCCCGGCGCCCGGCAGGACGCGCACCCCGGTCCCCAGCAGGCGGCGCGCCGGGCCGCTCAGCAGCGCCGGGGTGAACACCCGGTCGTGCTCCCCGGCCGCCACGGCCACCGGGGTCCCCGACCAGTCCCGGAACTCCTCGCCGCGCAGCAGCCCGGACACGGGCTCGGCGCGGCAGTGCCGTCCGACCAGGGCCGTCCACACCGCCAGCGGGTGGTGCCCGGCCCGCTCCGGCGGCACGCCCAGGGAGTCCAGCAGGCGGGCGGCGTTCCGAGCGCCGGGGGACAGCCGCCAGGCCCAGGAGGCGCGGGTCCGCCCGAGGTCGGGCACGGGGGCGGCCAGGCCCGCCGGCCCGACCAGGACCAGGGCGGCCACCAGCGGGGAGGGCGCCGCCGTCAGCGCGGCGAGCGCGCCCGTCCCGTGGCCCAGCACGATCACCGGGGTATCGCTCACCCGGGGTAACAGGTCGTCCAGCCAGGCGCCCAGGGCGCCCGGGCGCGGGACGCGCGCCGCGTCACTGGTGCCCGGCAGCCCCGGCAGGTCGGCCGAGAGCACCCGCCGGTCCCCGCCCAGCACGCGCGCCGCGGCGACCAGGTTGGCGGTCCCCAGCAGCTCCCCGGACAGCAGCAGGACCGGCGTCCCCGGACCGCCCGGCAGCACGTGGACCCCGGTGGCCCGGCCCGCGGCCGACACCCGGGACGAGCGGAGCAGGGGCTCCCGTTCCAGGGCGGCCGCGCACCACGCGCGCACGGCGATCTCCCCGGCCGCCGAACGGTGGACCGGCCTGGCCGGGAGCACCGGCGGCGCCGACAGCGCACTCATGACTTTCCCTCGGATTCCTCGGACTCGTGCGGGGCGCGTGGCGCGGCCCCGCGCATACGGACGGGACCGGGACGCCGACCAACGGCGTCCCGGCCCCGGACCAGGGTCTTCTCAGCGCAGCGGGTCGAGGGCCGCCAGCGCGGCCGGGGTCCTCCCCGTGACGATCCGCTCGGCCAGCAGGCGGCCGGTGACGGGGCCGTGGGTCAGCCCCCACATGCCGTGGCCCCCGGCGGCGTACACGCCCGGCAGGCGGGTGGCCCCCACCAGCGGCATCCCGTCCGGGCTGACCGGGCGCGGCCCCACCCACGCCCCGGTCCGCTCCGACCAGCGCACCCCGCTCAGGTACGGGCGGGCCGAGCGCACGATCGCCTCGATCCGCCGGGGCCGCGGCGCGTCGTCGGGCTCCCGGAACTCCATGGTCCCGGCCACCCGCAGCGCGCCCCGGTAGGGCGTGCACGCCACCCGGGCCTCGGGCAGGTAGACCGGCCCGGCCACCGGCGCGTCGACGGGCACGGTGAAGGAGTACCCGCGGCCCGCCCGCACCGGGACCCGCACGCCAAGGGGCCGCAGCAGCCGGTCGGACCAGGCGCCGGCGCACACCACGGCGGCGTCCGCGCGCATGGGCTCGTCGTCGGTGGAGACCACCGTGACCGTGGAGCCGGAGCGGTGCACGGAGGCGGCCTCGAAGCCGCCGCGGACCGCGCCCCCGCGCTCGCGCACCGACGCGGCCAGCCCCGCGACCAGGGCGCCGGGGTCGACGTGGCGCTGCCCGGCCATCCGCACCGCGGCGCGGATCGTCCCGGCCGCCTGCGGCACGAGGGCGCGCGCGTCCTCCCCGGACAGCGCGGTGTGCTCCACCTCCAGGCCCAGGCGCCCGATCCGGTCGAGTTCGCCCAGCAGGGCGACGGCCGCCCGCGGGGAGCGGAACAGGGCCGTGACCGGTGCGGCGGCGGCCGTCGTGGCCACGCCGGCCCGCTCCAGCTCGTCGAACGCCTCCAGGCACGCGGTGTTCAGCGGCAGGTTCGCGCCGACGGCCCGCTCCCAGGAGGGCCACCGGCAGTGCGCCGCGAACCGGGCCAGGAACGCCCACAGGGCGGGGGAGGCCGACGGGGGGATCGACAGCGGGGCGTCCGGGTCCACCAGGGAGCGCGGTCCCTGGAGCAGCACGCCGGGTTCGTTCAGCGGGATCGCCAGGCCGGGGGAGACCCATCCGGCGTTGCCCCACGAGGCGCCGGCGCCGGGCCCCTCCCGGTCCACGACCGTGACCCGCACGCCGCGCTCCTGGAGGAACCAGGCGGTGGAGAGCCCCACCACCCCGGCCCCCACCACCAGCACGTGCTCGACCGCGCGCCCCGTGTCCGCCATCTGCCCCCGACCCCTTCCCGACCGTCGTCGGCCCCCACCATGGCCCCTGTCCGGACCGGAGGCCTTGTCCGTACCCGCCAATCCATGGTGGCCGTTCTGTCCGCTCCGGACAATCAGGCCGGGGCGGTGATCCGCGCGTCGGCCCGGGTGGGGCCGGAGAACACCGCCTCCAGCGGGGTTCCCAGGGCCTCGGCGATCGCCTCGGGCGGGGTGGGGCCGTCGGCGAGGACGGGCCGGGCGGTCGCCAGGGCGTCCGCCAGCGCGGCCTGGCGGCGCAGGTGGGCCTGGGCCCGCGCGTCGAGCGGGGCGGGCGAGGGGTGGAGCGGGTGGCTCGGCGCGGGGGCGTCGCCCGGGGCGATCTCCAGCGGGCGCCCCGCGGGGTCGGTGTACCCCGTGCACCGGCGCAGCCGCCCGCCCGCCGCGGCGGCGGTGTCGGCGTGGGTCACCACCAGGGAGTCCACCCCGCCGGTGGCGGCCAGCGCGTACCGGTGGGCGGCCAGGTCCAGGTGGCCGGTGCGGAACGCCCCCTGCCAGGGGTGGGTCCCGTTGTGCCGCTCGGGCAGCACGGCCGCCAGCCCCGGGTCCTCGGTGGGCAGGGGCCCCGCCCCGTGCCGGGTGGTGTAGGTGCGCACCACCCCGATCCGGCGGGCGCCGGCACCCGCCTCGGCCAGCAGCGCCAGCGGGTTCGCGGTGGTCGTGGTGGACCAGGTGGTGTGCGGGTGGAAGCCGTGCCACTCGTCCAGCAGCACCCCCTGGGCGCCCTCGAACACGACGGGGGAGCGGGACAGCAGGCCGGGCAGGTACGCCTCGTCCACGATGCCGATGCGCCGGGCGAACGCACCGTAGGCCGCCGCGCACTCCTCCACGTCCGGTCCGCCGCCGGCGTCCGCGCCCAGCTCCCGGCACAGGGCCTCCAGGTGGTCGGCCAGCCGGTGCAGCTTGCGGCGCAGCACCGCCGGCCGCAGGCAGTCGCCGACCGTCGGCGCGTCACCGGGGCGGGCCAGGGCGTAGGCCGTCGCCTCGCCCACGCCCATCCCGCACGACCCGTGGCGGTCGCGGCCCCGGGCCGTCTCGCGGACGCGGTTGGCCTCCTGGTGCCAGGGGGTGGCGATGAGCGCCCGCGCGTCCGCGGTGACCAGGGCGAACGGGTCCGCCACCCCGAGGGACTCCAGGTGGGCGCCCTCGGCGGCCAGGGCGAAGGGGTCCACCACCATCAGCCGGGACAGGTGCGTGGGCACCGGGCCGCCCGGGGCCAGCGTCCCCGCGCCGAACTGGGAGAACGTGTGGTGGCGCCCGTCCGGCGCCACCACGTTGTGGGCGGCCTGGGCGCCCCCGTTGGCGCGCACGACGGCGCCGTAGCGCCGGCGTGCGCACAGCAGGTCGACCGTGACCCCCTTGCCGGCGTCGCCGAACCCGAGGTCGACGACGACGGCGGAGGTGTCGGCCCAGGGGAGGCCGCTCACAGCCGGTCCGTCCCCGGGGCGGCGGCGTCGGCGCCGGGCAGCCCGCCCGAGCGCACGACCGAGCCGCGCGGCCCGGCCAGCGGGGCGAGCGCCCTGCCGACCACGTCGGCCGCGTCGGACCCGGCCTCGGCGAGGTCGGAGAGCCCCTCCTCCAGGCCGACCGCCTCCTCGGCCAGGCCGACGGTCACCGCGATGGTCTCCGACACCGCGGCCAGGTCGTCCAGGTAGATGACGTTCTGGCCCATGTGGCCGTCCCAGAAGGACCGCACGGTGTCGTTGGTGAAGTGGCTGCTGCCGCTCGGCATGATGAAGTACACCTCGAACCTGCTCCGCAGCTCGGCGAGGATCTGCGGGAAGGGGATGTCCTCCGTGAGGTCGTCGCCGATCACCTCGCGCACCTCGCGGGCCTTGACCTTGCCGTAGGCCCGCTCGTCGCCGATGAGGAACAGGTAGCCCTTGCGGCCCCGCTTGTCCAGGCAGTCCATGGCGGTGTGCCGGGCCATGAAGTACATGGCCAGCTCGTAGGACTCGGTGACCTGGCCGCCGCCCCCGCCCTCCAGCAGGATCTTGTCGAGGTCCTCCTCCAGCTCGTTGCCGGACTCGAACTGGCCGACCTGGAGCGGGGCCCGGTCGCAGGTGGCGTCGCCGATGCCGCCGAACAGGATCTGCGGGTGCTCGACGTAGCCCTTGCGCAGCAGCAGGCCGAACAGCGAGGGCAGCTTGGTCTGCAGGACGCGGGGGACGCGGCCCATCGAGCCGGTGACGTCGAACAGCACCGAGATCGCCAGGGACTCGGGGTGCTCGTCGGAGTCGCGGCTCTCGCGGGCGGCGACGCCCTTGGGGTCGAGCTTCTCGTGGACCTTCCACTGGGAGCGGGGGACGGACGAGAGCACGTCGTCGGTGTAGCCGAAGTCGCTGCGGCCGGCGGACGCGTTGTAGGCCTTGCGCGCGTGGTAGGCGTCGGTGGACCAGTGGCTGCTTCCCATTGTCTTCTCTCCTCGGTTTCGCGGGGGTCGGGGTTTCGCGGGGGCCGGGTCCCGGCGGGGTGTCAGGCCGGCATGGTGAAGGGGCGGAACCGGCGCGGCCCGTAGAGCCGCTCCAGGGCCTCGTCGAGTTCGATCAGCAGGGTGAACCCGTCGGAGGGGCGCTGGTTGGCCGCGGGCAGGGTGCAGCCGCGGGCGAACGAGCGCAGTTCCCGGGGCAGGCGCCCGGCGGTGACGTACTCGACGCACCGGGTCGCCATGTAGATGTCGGTCCGCACGGAGGCCGGGCGGCGCTCGGCCACCTCGGGCGGGTAGAAGTCCTTGCGGTGGGGGACCATCGCGGGGATGTGCGGTGCGGTGCGCGCGGCGTGCGCCGTGACCGAGTAGCACCAGTCGACCAGGACCAGGCCGTGCTCCCCGGGGTGGATCAGCACGTGTTCGGGCACCACCGCCCCGTGCACCACCCCGGCCCGGGAGGCCGCGTCGAGCGCGACCAGCAGGCGGCGCCACATCCACGCGGCGTCGCGCGGGTCGATGCCGTCCGGGTAGGCGCGGCGCACGTCGGCCAGGCTGTGGAAGCCCTCCAGCCGGTCCAGGGCGTTGGCCCGGCGCTCGACCCCGGTCGCGGCGTCGCGGTGGCGGATCGACTCCAGCAGCCGGGGGAAGAACGCCCGCGCCTCGCGCGGCCCCTTCTCGCGGATCCGCCCCAGGGCGGTGGCCTCGGCCTGCATGAGGTCGTTGTCGCGCGGGGCCCGGGGCACCTTGAGCACGGCGTCGCGCCAGTCGCCGTCCCGGTAGCGGACGGGGTACAGGTCGGCGACGTTGCCCGAGGCCAGGGGCGAGGGCCCCACGTGGTAGCTCCGGGAGGACGTGACCACCACGTGGTCGTCGAACCCGATCCGGCCCTGGACGGCCTCCCGGTACCGCGTCCACATCCCGGTGAGCCGGGTGAACAGGCCGGCGTCGCCGGCGGGTGTGTCGGGGTGCAGCAGCCGGGCGAGCCCGCGGTGGGCCGCGGTGGCCGCCGCCGGGACGGCGGTGCCGTCGGCGGGGAGCGGGCCGAACAGGTCGGAGGGGTCGCGGGCGGTCAGGACGGCGCGGGCCGCCTCCTCGGCGGTCACCGGGACCTTGACGGGGTTCACTGGGCGCTCCTCAGCAGCGGCGGGTGCAGGGCGGCGCTGCCGCCCGCCCGGTACAGGCGCGGGCGGCGGCCGCCGCCGGAGCCGCCGCGGTCGGCGAGCCCGCCGGTGTCCTCGACGAACCCGGGGGCGGCCAGGATCTTGCGGTGGAAGTTGGCGGCGTGCAGGGGCCGGTCCCACACCGCCTCGTAGACCGCGCGCAGGTCGGTGATGGTGAAGACGGGCGGCAGGAACGCGGTGGCCAGGGAGGTGTACTCCAGCTTGGCGCGGGCCCGCTCGACGGCGTCGGCGACGATGCCCGCGTGGTCGAAGGCGGGCTCGTGCCGCGCGGTGCCGCCGTGGCCCAGGTCGCGCCAGGGGACCCAGGCGACCTCCGCGGTGTCGCGCCCCGGCCCGGGGTCGGGCAGGTCGGGGGCCAGGAGCATGTACGCCACGGAGAACACCCGCATGCGGGGGTCGCGGTCGCGGGCGCCGTAGGTGCCCAGCTGCTCCAGGTGCAGGGTCGCGGGCAGCGCGGTCTTCTCGGCCAGGACGCGCAGCGCCGCGTCGGGCAGGTCGGGGTCGGCCGGCCCGCCGGGCCCGTCCTGGGCCCGGACGAAGCCGCCGGGCAGCGCCCACCGGCCCCGCTGCGGGCTGGCGCCGCGGCGGACCATCAGCACCAGGGGCTCCCCGGCGCGGATCGTCATCGCCACGACGTCGACGGTGACCGCCGCGGGGGCGTAGGCGTGCGGGTCGTAGGCGGCGAGGAACTCCCGCTCGTCCGCCTCGCCCCGCGTTCCGTCGTCCACCATGGCCCGTCCAGTTCTTCTCAGAGTGAGTTTTTCTCGATCTGAGGAGAACTTAGCACGGGCCCGCCCCGGAGTCCACCCCCCGCCTCCGGTACGGTCGGTCCGGCGAGAGGGGACACGGCGTGCAGAGCCTGACGGACCTGGTGGGACCCGGCGCGACCGTCGCCCTGGGCGACGGCTTCGGCGCACCGCGCGGCCTCACCGCCGACCTGTGCGCGGCCGCCGCGCGGGCCGGCGGGGTGCGCCTCGTCCTGGGGTGGGTCCCCGAGGCCGACCCCGGCCTGGACCCCGCCGCCTTCGCGGACGCCCGCACCGTCATGCCCGGCTGGGGCCTGCGCGACCACGTCGACCGCGGCCTCATCGCCCACCCGCCGGTGCGCATGTCCGCCGTCCCCGCCCTGCTGCACGGGCCCTGGCGCCCCGACCTGCTCGTCGCCTCGCTGGTCCCCGTCCCCGGCGGGTACGCCTTCGGCAGCGAGGTCGGCTGGATGCGCACCGCCGTCGACGCCGGCGCCCTCGTCGCCGGAGTGGTCTCCCCGAAGCTGCCCCGCGCCGACGCCGGCCCCCCGCTGCCCGCCGACCGGGTCGTCATCGTCGGCGGGAGCGACCGCCCCGCCGGGACCCTGCGCCCCTCGCTCAGCGGCCCGGACCAGGCCGCCATCGCCCGCCACCTGGCGCCCCTGGTCCCCGAGGGCGCCCGGCTCCAGCTCGGCTTCGGCCCCGTGCCCTCCGCCCTGGCCGCCGAGCTCCGCGTCCCCGTGCGCATCGACTCCGGCCCCCTGCCCGAGGCCGTCGTCGACCTCGACGAGCGCGGACTGCTGCTCGGCGACCCCGTCGGCATGTACCTCGTCGGCGGCCCCCGCCTGCACGCCTGGGCCGACGGCCGCCCCCTGCTCCACCCCGTCGAGCACGTCCTGGACCCCGGCCGCCTGTCCGCCGGCCCCTTCGTCGCCGTCAACACCGCCGTGGAGATCGACCGCGACGGCCAGGTCAACGTCGAGGGCACCGCCCGGGGCGTGCTCGGCGGCATCGGCGGGCACGCCGACTACGCGGCGGCGGCCACCCGCTCCGTCGGCGGCCTCAGCGTCATCGCCGTCCCCACCCGCCACCGCGGCCGGCCCACCCTGGTCGAACGCCTCTCCCGGCCGGTGACCACCCCCTCCCAGGACGTGGAGGTCGTGGTCACCGAGCGCGGCGCCGCCGACCTGCGCGGCCTGTCCCGCGCCGAGCGCCGCGCCGCCCTGGCCGACCTGTGGGGCCCCGCGGGCGCCTGAACGCGCCCCGGCCCCGCGCACCGGTACGCTCGACCGGCACGCCCCGGCGACACGCCGGGCCGCGCACGGGACGCGTGTCGTCCCGCGGCACTAGCATGGTGCGAACGGACGTTCGAGGAAGGCGGGGGCGCGTGCGCGTGTTGGGGATCGACCCGGGGCTCACCCGGTGCGGCGTCGGCGCCGTCGAGGGCGCCATCGGCCGCCCGCTGAGCCTGGTCGGCGCCGACGCGATCCGCACCAGCCCCGACGAGGACCTGCCCCAGCGGCTGCTGGGCGTCGAGCGCGGCATCGAGCGCTGGCTCGACGAGATCCGCCCCGACGCCGTCGCCGTCGAGCGGGTCTTCGCCCAGCACAACCTCAGCACCGTCATGGGCACCGCCCAGGCCAGCGGCATCGCCCTGGTCTGCGCCGCCCGCCGCGGACTGCCCGTCGCCCTGCACACCCCCAGCGAGGCCAAGGCCGCCATCACCGGCAACGGCCGCGCCGACAAGGCGCAGGTCGGCACCATGGTCGCGCGTATCCTCGGACTCGACGGCCCGCCCCGCCCCGCGGACGCGGCCGACGCCGTCGCCCTGGCCATCTGCCACATCTGGCGCGGCGGCGCCCAGGCCCGCGTGGCCCAGGCCCAGCAGGACTTCGCCCGCAAGGTCGAACTGGCCCGCCGCGCCCGCGGCGCCCGCCCCTAGGGAAGGAGAAGGGCACCCGGTGCCCCCCATGACATGATCGCGTTCCTCACCGGCCGGGTGGCCGCACGCGGCGCGGGCAGCGCCGTCATCGACGTCGGCGGGGTCGGCATGTCCGTGCAGTGCACGCCCAGCGCCCTGTCCCGCCTGCACGTCGGCGAGACCGGCACCGTCGCCACCAGCCTCGTCGTGCGCGAGGAGTCCCTGACCCTCTTCGGGTTCGCCGACGACGACGAGAAGCACCTGTTCGAGCAGGTGCAGACCGCGTCCGGGGTCGGACCCCGGCTGGCCCTGGCCATGCTGTCGGTGCACAGCCCCGACGCCCTGCGCCAGGCCGTCGCCGCCGAGGACACCGCCGCCCTCACCCGGGTCCCCGGCATCGGCAAGAAGGGCGCCCAGCGCATCGTCCTGGAGCTGCGCGGCAAGATCGACCCGCCCGTCTTCACCGACGGCACCCTGGCGCCCGTCCCGGCCGCGGCCGGGACCGGGGCCCACGGCGCCTGGCGCACCCAGGTCGTCTCCGGCCTGGTCAACCTCGGCTGGTCCGCCAAGGACGCCGAGGCCGCGGCCGCCGCCGTGGCGTCCGAGGCCGAGGAGACCGCCGACGTCGCCGTCCTGCTGCGCAGCGCCCTGCGCACCCTCAGCCGCGCCTAGGGCCTGTTCGGCGGATCATTCCGGGCCGCGCTTCGGCGCAAGCGCCGAACCACACGAAAGCATCCACCGGACACATCCTGGGAGGGCCCACCGTGCACGACCACGACGACCGGCCGACGGGACCCGTCGACCCCTACACCCGCGAGGCGGTCTCACCCGAGGCCGGAGCCGACGAGCACCAGCTGGAGGGCGCGCTGCGCCCCCGCTCCCTCGACGACTTCGTCGGCCAGGAGCGGGTGCGCGACCAGCTCTCCCTGGTCCTGGACAGCGCCCGCAAGCGCAACCGCGCCCCCGACCACGTCCTCATGTCCGGCGGCCCCGGCCTGGGCAAGACCACCCTGGCCATGATCATCGCCGCCGAACTGGGCGCGCCCCTGCGCATCACCTCCGGCCCCGCCATCGAGCGCTCCGGGGACCTGGCGGCCGTGCTGTCCACACTCCAGGAGGGCGAGGTGCTGTTCCTGGACGAGATCCACCGCATGGCCCGCCCCGCCGAGGAGATGCTCTACGTCGCCATGGAGGACTTCCGGGTCGACGTGGTCGTGGGCAAGGGCCCCGGCGCCACCGCCATCCCCCTGGAGATCGCCCCGTTCACCCTGGTCGGCGCCACCACCCGGGCGGGGATGCTGCCCGCCCCGCTGCGCGACCGGTTCGGGTTCACCGCCCACATGGACTTCTACACGGCCCAGGAGCTGGAGCGCATCCTGCACCGCTCCGCCGGACTGCTCGGCGTCCCGCTGGCCGAGGACGCCGCCCGCGAGATCGCCGGGCGCTCGCGCGGCACGCCCCGCATCGCCAACCGGCTGCTGCGCCGGGTCCGCGACTACGCCGAGGTGCGCGGCGACGGCGTCATGTCCCTGGAGACCGCCCGCGCCACCCTGGAGCTGTACGAGGTGGACGCCCTGGGCTTGGACCGCCTCGACCGCGCCATCCTCGACGTGCTGCTCAAGCGCTTCCGCGGCGGCCCGGTGGGCCTGTCCACCCTCGCCGTCTCGGTGGGGGAGGAGGCCGAGACCGTCGAGGTGGTCGCCGAGCCGTTCCTGGTCCGCTCCGGGTTCCTGGCCCGCACCCCCCGCGGCCGGGTCGCCACCCCGCTCGCCTGGTCGCACCTGGGGATCGCGCCCCCGCCCGACGCCGCCTTCGGAGCCGCGGCCGCGGCCGCCCAGAGCGGGACCCCCGGCAACGGCACGTCCGGCGGCGCCCCCGCGACCCCCTGAGCGCCCCGTTGCCGACCCGGGCCGCCGCGACCGTTAACACTCCGATCTTCACCGGTTGAAGAACGGTGACCGCCGCCACGTAAGCTGGTGCGAACCGACCGAGAGCGGGGGGACAGCCCCGCCGGGAGTGTCGTTCGACACCGAAGGAACGCCTCGGCCGCCCGGAACGTTGTAGTGACCGGGTGCCGAGCGGACCGACCGGTCCGGACGGCACCGGCAAGGTGGTCGTCGACCGACCCGTCGGCCACAGACGAAGACTTCAGGAAGGACGCCCCGTGCAGGGCCTTTACCAACTCGCCGACGGAGCAGCCCCCGCAGGCGGAGGACTCCTCTCCTCGCTCCCCATGATCGCCCTCATCCTCCTGGTGTTCTGGCTGCTGATCTGGCGGCCCAACCAGAAGCGGCGCCAGCAGGAGATGCAGATGCAGACCGCCCTCGTCCCGGGGGTCGAGGTCATGACCAAGGCGGGTATCTACGGCACCGTCGTGGAGGTCCAGGACAACGACGTGATCCTCGAGATCTCGCCCGGCACCCGCATCCGCATGCTCAAGCCGGGCATCGGCGAGATCATCACGCCGCAGACCGACGACACCCCGGTCGAGGACCGCCCCGACTTCGGCGACGACGACCCCAAGCCCAACAACTGACGGTCGCCGCCGCCCGCACCCCGTGGTGAACACCGCCCCGGGGCGGGCGGTCACGCGCGCCGACGCACGGATCCGCCGGTACCGGCCCCCTCGGGGCCGGTACCGCCGCGTCGGGCGCCCCGCCGCCCGGCCGGAACAGTCGCCCCGCAACACCAGTAAGGTCCCCACCGCACCATGGCCCACGACAACGCACCCGCGGACACCGCCGCCGCCCCGGACCTCCTCCTGGGCCGCATCCGCGACATCCCCGACTTCCCCCGGCCCGGCGTCCTGTTCAAGGACATCACCCCGCTGCTCAACGACCCCGCGGCGCTGGCCGCGGCCGTCGCCGGGCTGGCCGCCCCCTTCCGGGGTGCCGGGGTGGACCACGTGGTGGGGCTGGAGGCGCGCGGCTTCATCTTCGGCGCCCCCGTGGCGCTGGAGCTCGGGGCCGGGTTCGTCCCCGCGCGCAAAGCCGGGAAACTGCCCGCGTCCGTGATCGGGCAGCCCTATGATCTGGAGTACGGGACCGCGACCGTGGAGATCCACGCCGACGCGGTCTCCCCGGGCTCGCGGGTGCTCATCGTCGACGACGTGCTGGCCACCGGGGGCACCGGGCGGGCCGCGGTGGACCTGGTCCGCAAGGCGGGTGGTACGGTCGTGGGATTCTCCGTCCTGATGGAGCTCACGGCTCTCCCCGGGCGCGAGAAGCTGTCCGACGTGGAGCCGCACGCCCTCCTCGCGGTCTGAGAGACCCTCCCGCATCCCGCGCACCCCGCCGTCCCGGCGCTCCGCGTACCGGGAATCCCCCGGGGGCCGGCGCCGTTGACGCGGTACCGGAGCACCGGGGGCGGCCGGCGCCGCGCGAGGGCGCGTCAGCGCCGGTGGGACGCGGACGGGGGCCACTAGACTGACCGCGGGCACGGCACCGCGGCCGCGATCGGCCCACAAGACACGCACGTGCACCGGTGGAGTCGGGCGACGCTGACCGCCCGTACGATCCGGGCGGAACCGCGGGAGGTAGGCATGCCAGGCGAAGTGGTCTCGACCGGGCCCGTGTCCGGGCACGGGACCCCCGAGGACGCCGACCGCCCCGGGGCGGCCGGGAGCGCCCCCGCGGGCCGCGACCGCCCCACCGACGACGACCGCCCGGAGGGCGCCGCCGCGGCGGCGCCCTCCTCCGCATCCGCACCCTCCACCGTGCGAGTCCGCCGAAGGCTCGCCCGGCTCGGGGCCCAGCGGGGAGTGACGATGAACCCGGTCCTGGAACCACTCGTCAAGACCGTGCGCGCCACCCACCCCAAGGTGGACGTGCGGCTCATCGAGCGCGCCTACGAAGTGGCCGCCCACCACCACCGGGACCAGAAGCGCAAGAGCGGCGACCCCTACATCACCCACCCGCTCGCCGTCGCCACCATCCTCGCCGAGCTCGGCATGCAGGAGGCCACCCTGGCCGCCGCCCTGCTGCACGACACCGTCGAGGACACCGAGTACACGCTCGGCGAGCTCCGGTCCGACTTCGGCGACGAGATCGCCGAGCTGGTCGACGGCGTCACCAAGCTCGACAAGGTCAAGTACGGCGAGGCCACCCAGGCCGAGACCGTGCGCAAGATGGTCGTGGCCATGGCCCGCGACATCCGCGTCCTGGTCATCAAGCTCTGCGACCGGCTGCACAACATGCGCACCCTGCGCTACCTGCCCTCGGTCGCCAAGCGGGAGAAGAAGGCCCGCGAGACCCTGGAGATCTTCGCGCCGCTCGCCCACCGCCTGGGCATGAACACCATCAAGTGGGAGCTGGAGGACCTGGCCTTCGCCACCCTCTACCCCAAGCGGTTCGACGAGATCGCCCGCCTGGTGTCCGAGCGCGCCCCCCGCCGCGACGTGTACCTCCAGGAGGTCATCGAGGCGGTCTCCGGCGACCTGCGCGAGGCCAAGATCAAGGCCACCGTCAAGGGCCGCCCCAAGCACTACTACTCGATCTACCAGAAGATGATCGCCCGCAACGTCGGCTTCGACGAGATCTACGACCTCATCGCCGTGCGGGTCCTGGTGGACAGCGTCCGCGACTGCTACGCGGCACTGGGGACCATCCACGCCAGGTGGAACCCCGTGCCCGGGCGGTTCAAGGACTACATCGCCATGCCCAAGTTCAACATGTACCAGTCGCTGCACACGACGGTCATCGGGCCCTCGGGCAACCCGGTCGAGCTCCAGATCCGCACCCGCGCCATGCACCGGCGCGCCGAGTACGGCATCGCCGCCCACTGGAAGTACAAGGAGGACCGCAACAGCGGCGGCGCCCCCGCCGAGCCCAAGGGCGGCTCCGACATGGCGTGGCTGCGCCAGCTCATCGACTGGCAGCAGGAGACCAAGGACCCGGGCGAGTTCCTGGAGTCCCTGCGCTTCGACCTGTCGGTCCAGGAGGTGTTCGTCTTCACCCCGCAGGGCGACGTCATCTCGCTGCCGCAGGGCGCCACCGCCGTCGACTTCGCCTACGCCGTGCACACCGAGGTCGGCCACCGCACGGTGGGCGCCCGGGTCAACGGCCGCCTGGTGTCGCTGGAGACCGAGCTGCACAACGGCGAGACCGTCGAGATCATCACCTCCAAGGACCCCGAGGCCGGGCCCAACCGGGACTGGCTGGAGTTCGTCAAGAGCGCCCGCGCCCGCAACAAGATCCGGCACTGGTTCACCAAGGAGCGCCGCGAGGCCGCGATCGAGCAGGGCAAGGAGGAGATCGCGAAGGTCATGCGCAAGCAGGAGCTCCCGGTCAAGCGCCTGTTCAGCGGGGAGGCCATCGTCGCCCTGGCCGACGAGCTGCGCTACCCCGACGTGGACGCCCTGTACGCGGCGGTGGGGGAGCGGCAGGTCAGCGCCCAGAACGTGGTCTCCAAACTGGTCGATTCCATGGGCGGCACCGACGACCACACCGAGGACATCGCCGAGACGGCGCTGCCGGCCGCGGCGCCCCGCCAGCGCCAGCCCGGGAACCCGGGCGTGGTCGTGGAGGGCGACGCCGACGTGTGGGCGCGCCTGTCCAAGTGCTGTACGCCGGTGCCCGGGGACGACATCGTGGGCTTCGTGACCCGCGGCAACGGGGTGTCGGTGCACCGCGCCGACTGCGTGAACGCCGCCACCCTCGACCCCGAGCGCAAGGTGCGGGTGGAGTGGTCGCCGACGGAGGACTCGCTGTTCCTCGTGGCGCTCCAGGTGGAGGCGCTGGACCGCTCCCGGCTGCTGTCGGACATCACCCGGGTGCTGTCGGACCAGCACGTCAACATCCTGTCGGCGACGGTGCAGACCAGCCGGGACCGG
The DNA here is from genome assembly GCF_900141985.1 of Nocardiopsis flavescens. GTDB lineage: Bacteria > Actinomycetota > Actinomycetes > Streptosporangiales > Streptosporangiaceae > Nocardiopsis > Nocardiopsis flavescens. The sequence goes on from NZ_FQZK01000002.1 coordinate 448,643, forward strand.
GTGGCCCAGAGCCGGTTCACGTTCGAGATGGCCGACCCGGCCCACCTGGGCAGCGTGCTGCGGGCGGTGCGCGGCGTGGACGGCGTGTACGACGTGTACCGGGTCCGCAACTGACCGGACCGGCCGGCCGGGGCCGCCACCGGCCCTGATACGGCGCCCGCGGCGCCGGTCCGCCGGCGCTCCCGCGCCGCGTGCGCGGGCGGGCCGCGCCCCGTCCCGCGCGCGGCGCTCACTCCGCCACCTCCAGGACGCCCATCATGCCCAGGTCCTCGTGGTTCAGGATGTGGCAGTGGTACACCGTCCGGCCGCCGCCGTGGCGGAAGGGCACCAGCAGGCGCACCGTCGACCCGGCGGGCACGTTGACGGTGTCGCGCCAGGCCCGGAAGGGCTCGGGGACCCCGTCGCGGTCGAGCACCTGGACCGGATAGCTGTGCAGGTGGAACGGGTGGTCGGCCGCGTGGTCGTTGGCGATCTCCCAGATCTCCAGCGTGTCCAGGTCGGCGCGGGCGTCCACCCGGTCCATGTCGAACACCCGGCCGTCGATCGTGAAGGCGCCGTCGGCGGCGCCGAACACCACGCGCCGGGTGCGGACCGCGTCGGCGGGGTCCGGCTCCTCGACCGGACCCGCCCCCGCGGGCAGGGGCACCGCCGCGAAGTCCTCGGGGACGTCCAGGACGAGCACGGTCTCCTCGGCACCGGCCTCGCCGTCCGGGCCGTGGACCGAGTAGGGGAGCCGGACCAGGCCCAGCGGCCCGGCCGCCGTCGTTTCCACCAGGACCTCGGCGCGCTCGCCCGGGGCGAGCAGGACCTCCGGGATCTCGCGGGGGCGCCCGACCGGTCCGGCGTCGGTGGCCACCAGGTGCAGCGGCGGCCGGCTCCGGTCCCGGCGCACGCACCCCAGCAGCAGGTGGTCACCCGCGGTGGCGTTGAGCAGCCGCAGCCGGACGAGTCCGCCCCGGACGGTCGCCCCGGGCCGCGACACCCCGTTGACCAGCAGGTCCCGGCCCGGGCGGGTGAACATCAGCAGCCGGTCGTCGGCCTCGCGCAGGCCCGGCTCCTCGTCGGCCGGGCCCGCCACGACGATCGGCCCGGCCAGCCCGGCCAGGAGTTGGCGCTCCACGTCGCCGTGCGCGTGCGGGTGGTACCAGTAGGTGCCCGCGCAGCCCGGGGTCACCGTGAACTCCTGCGAGGACGACCCGCCCGGCATCACGTGCTCCAGCGGCCGGTCGACGTCGGGGGTCAGCGGCAGCCCGTGCAGGTGCAGGCTGCTGGGGGCGCCGGTCGCGTTGGTGAAGTCGACCCGCACCCGGTCGCCCTCGCGCAGGCGCAGCAGCGGACCGGGACTCGTGCCGTTGTAGGCCAGCCCGGGTCCCGAGGCGGCGGCGGTCAGCGCGGCGACCCGCACGCCGCCGGCGTCGGTGGTCGCCAGTTCCGGGAGTTCGGGCAGGCGGGGCCGGCCCGTGGGCAGGTCCGGCGCGGTGAGGGCGCGGACGGCGGGGACGGCCGCCGCGGCGGCGAGTGCGGCGCCGGCCGCGGCCAGGAAGGCGCGCCGCTTCAGCGGCGACCGGTGCGGGGCCTCAGTGGTCATGGACGGCGCCCCCGGTCCCGGCGTCGGCCCCGGCTCCGGTCCCGGCGGCGTGCCCGTCCCCGCCGCCTTCGCCCAGCACGGTCAGGCGCCCCGCCATGCCCTTCTCCTCGTGGTCGCCCACGGAGCAGACGAAGGGGTAGGTGCCGGGTTCCAGGTCCACGACGACCGTGCGGGTCCGCCCGGCGGGGACGGTGACGTCGATGCCCAGGGACTCGACGGCGAAGCTGTGCGCGCCCTCGCCGTCGTTGGAGAAGCGGAACGCCACGGGCTGTCCCTCGGCGACGGTGAGCTGTCCGGGCTCGAACGCGAAGTCCACCATGGAGACGGTGGGCAGGGCGGCGACCTGCTCGCCGCTCAGGCCCCCGGTGTCGTCGGCCTGCGGCAGGGCGAGCACCAGGACCAGGCCGAGCACCGCGCCCAGCGGGAGTCCGACGAGCGCGGCCCGGCCGCGGGCGGCCGTGCCGGGCAGGGCCCCGGCCAGGAGGACGCCCGAGGCCAGGACGGCGGCCGCGGCGACCAGGAACGGCAGGGGCTCGCCCGGCCGGACCAGGTCGTGGGACAGGTCGGTCGCGCGCAGGGAGAGCAGGGTGAGGACGCCCAGGACGGCGGGGACCGCGGCCCAGCGGGCGGAGCGCAGGTACCCGGCGGCGGCGATCAGCGGCAGCAGCGCGACCGACGCCGTGGCGGGGTCCGGGGCGCCGCCCGTCACGAGGGTGGAGAGCAGGACGGCGGCGGCCAGGGCCGCCGCGGCCGCGGTCCGGGCCGCGGCGGGCGGCCGTGGCCGGTCGGTCGCGGCGGGGGTGTCGCGGATCTCGGTCATGGTCGGGCCTTCCGGTGTCGGGGGGTTGTTATTGATCAGTCACTCACTTATCGGGGCCGAAAAAACGCCCGCCTTCCGGCGGGCGGGTCCCCGGCCGCTACTCGGCGCGCCGTCCGTGGACGGTCATGCCGTTGACCAGCGTCAGCGCCCAGGGGTCGTCGACCCCGTCCAGCTCCAGGGCGGTGATCAGGTGGCACATCAGGCCCATGGCCATGAAGTACTGGACCTGGTCCCGGGTGCCCCCGGAGAGTTCGTGCACCAGGGTCACGGACGCGGCGTAGCCGCGCCGCATGCAGTCCCTGATCTCGGGGACGTCGGTCGCGCTCTGGGCGTGCACCTGGAGCATGAGCAGGTCGCGGTCGGCCACCAGCGCGGCGTAGGCGTCGCCCATCGCCGCCAGGACCTGCGCCGAGGGGGCGCCGGGGGCCTTCTCTGCGCCCTCGCGCAGCGCCTGCTCGATGAGCCCGAAGCAGCGTTCCAGGGTGGCCGTGAACAGGCCCAGCTTGCTGCCGAACAGCCGGAAGACGTAGGCCTGGGAGATCCCGGCGGCGTCGGCGATCTCGGTCACCGGAGTGGCGTGGTAGCCCTTCAGGGCGAAGACGGGGACCGCCTTGCCCAGGATCGCCGCCTTGCGGGCCTCGGCCGTGGAGCGGCCTGCTTCGGTGGTGCTCATGTAAGTGAGTACACACTCAATGCGGCTTCCTGTCAACCCGCCGGCGCAGGGCGGCGGCCCCGGTCCGGCCGGGACCGGGGCCGCGCGCTCAGATGCGGATCGTCGTGGTCCGCACGATCACGAACACCGGGTGCCGGTGCGCCTCGGCCTCGAAGGCCTCGGCCGGGGCGTCCGGCGGGGCGTCGAAGTACGGCGCCACCACCACCGAGCGCGGGTGGTCCACGTACTCGCGCAGCACCGGCGCCGCCTCGGCGGCGTCCAGCTCGCGCACGCTCACCAGCTCGATCCAGCCGCCCCTGCGCAGCGTCGCGAACCCGTCCGCACGGAGGTTGCGGACCCAGCCCACCTCCCCGTACGGGGCGACCAGGAACCGGCCCTCGTCGTTGTCCACGAGGTTGACCGGGACGGTGCGCAGGAAGCCCGTCTTGCGCCCCCGCGTCGTGAGCAGGTACGTGTCGGGCGGGCACAGCCCGTACTTGACGAAGCCGCCGAGCGTCGCATTGAGCACCCGTCGGGCCCGCGTCATCTCGAACCGCTTCGCCGGTTCGTCCACCATCTGACAACTCCCTCGATCGCTTGCCCCCCATTGTGGTGGTTGCCGCGGGGGGACGTCAGGCCGGAGGTCACCGGAACGCGGAGACGCCGGTCACCGCCTGTCCGATGCTCAGCGCGTGGATCTCCTCGGTCCCCTCGTAGGTGGCCACCGTCTCCAGGTTCACCATGTGCCGCATCACCGGGTACTCCAGTGTGATGCCGTTGGCCCCGTGCACCGACCGGGAGGCGGCGGCCACCCGCTGGGCGGCGGCGACGTTGGCGAACTTGCCGAAGCTGACGTGGTTGTGGTGCGCCAGCCCCCGGTCCTTGAGCCGTCCGATCCGCAGCGCGGTCAGCCCGGCGTGGTTGACGTCCACGACCATGTCGGCCAGTTTCCGCTGGGTCAGCTGGAACCCGGCCAGGGGCCGCCCGAACTGCTCGCGGGTGCCCGCGTACTCCAGCGCCGCCTCGTAGCAGGCGCGGGCCGCCCCGGCCGCGCCCCACACGATCCCGTAGCGTGCCTCGTTCAGGCACGACAGCGGCGACCCCAGGCCGCGCGAGCCCGGCAGGACCGCGTCGGCGGGCAGCCGGACCCCCTCCAGCACCAGCTCGGAGGTGATGGACGCGCGCAGCGACAGCTTGCGGTGGACGACGTTGGCGGTGAACCCGGGGGTGTCCGCGGGCACCGCGAAACCCCGGATGCCCTCGTCGGTGGCGGCCCACACCACCGCGACGTCGGCGACGGACCCGTTGGTGATCCACATCTTGGTGCCGTCCAGCACCCAGTCGGAGCCGTCCCGGCGGGCGCGGCTGCGCATCGAGCCCGGGTCGGAGCCGGAGTCGGGCTCGGTGAGGCCGAAGCAGCCGATGGCCCGGCCCGCGGCCATCGGCGGCAGCCACTCCTGCTTCTGCTCCTCGGAGCCGTACTTGTGGATCGCGGCCATCGCCAGCGAGCCCTGCACGGAGACGAAGCTGCGCAGCCCCGAGTCCACCGCCTCCAGCTCACGGCAGGCCACGCCGTAGGCGACGGCGTTGGAGCCCCCGCAGCCGTACCCCTCCAGGTGCATGCCCAGCACGCCCAGCGCGCCGAACGCCTCGGCCAGCCCGCGCGGGTCGGGCAGGGTCCCCGCCTCGAACCAGTCCGCCACGTGCGGCGCCAGCTCGCGGGCGGCGAACGCCCGGACCGCGTCGCGCACGTCGCGCTCGGTCTCGTCCAGGTCGGCGTCCACGGACAGGAAGTCGCGGGGGTCCGGTGCGGGTGCCCTGTGCTCGCTCATCGGTTTCCTTTCGGGTGCTGTCGGACGGCGCCGCGGTCGACCATCGCGTCGATCCGGTCGGCGGCCAGGCCCAGTTCGGTGAGGATCTCCCGGGAGTGCTGGCCCAGCAGGGGAGGCGGGGCCAGCGGGGGAGGGGTGTTCTCCAGCCGGAACCCGGCGCGGACCTGCTCCAGGAGGCCGGCCGTGGGGTGGTCGACGGTGCGCAGGACGTCGTCGCCGCGGGCGTCGGCGGTGCGCAGCGCGTCCAGCACACCCCGCACCCGGCCCACCGGCACGCCGGCCTCCAGGAGGCGCTCGGCCCAGTGGTCGGCGGGCCGGGCCGCGAGGGTGGCGGTGATCTCCCCGACCAGCTCCTCCCGGTGCGCCACCCGGTCCGGGTTGGTGGCGTAGCGCGGGTCCGCCGCCAGGTCGGGGCGGTCCAGCGCCGCGCACATCCGCCGGTAGAGGGAGTCGTTCCCGGCCGCGATCACCAGGTCGGCGTCGGCGGTGGGGAACGCCTGGTAGGGCACGATCGTGGTGTGGGCGTTGCCCGCCCGGGCGGGCTCGGCGCCGGTGACCAGCGCCTGCTGGGTGAGGTTGACCAGGCCGGACAGGGCCGAGTTGACCAGGGACACGGCCACCTCCTCGCCGCGGCCGGTGGCGCGGGCCCGCATCAGCGCGCCCAGGACCCCCACGGCCGCGTTGAGCCCGGTGAGCACGTCGGTCAGGGCCACCCCGACCTTGCTGGCCGGGCCCCCGACGGGCCCGGTGGCGCCCATCAGGCCGCTCTCGGCCTGCACCACGATGTCGAAGCCCGGGCGCCCCGCGGGCTCGTGCCCGGGGCCGAAACCGCTCACCGAGCAGTACACGACCGCCGGGTTGCGGGCGCTGACGGCGGCGTACCCCAGGCCGAGCCGGTCGATCACCCCGGGCCGGAAGTTCTGCACCACCACGTCTGCGCCCGCGCACAGCTCCCGGACGGCCTCCAGCCCGTCGGGGTCCTTCAGGTCCACGGCCAGGCTGCGCTTGTTGCGGTTCACCGACAGGAAGTAGGCGGCCTCCCCGCCCGCCCAGGGCGGGCCCCAGGAGCGGGTGTCGTCGCCGCGGGAGGGCTCCTCCACCTTGATCACCTCCGCGCCCAGGTCGGCCAGGAGCATGGTGGCGTAGGGCCCGGCCAGGACCCGGGACAGGTCGGCGACGCGGACCCCGGTCAGGGGCAGGGGTTCGGACACGGTCTCACTCCTCGCCGTTCGGCGGCCGGTGGTCGTCCCCGAGCTGGTGGTAGCTCTCCAGGCAGCGGCGCAGCGCGGTGGTGAGGGCGGCGCCCGACTGCCCCGCGTAGCGGGTCTGCACCCTGCCCACCAGCTCGGCCGGGTCCGCGGTGACCGAGGACCCCTCGACCAGGGCGCGGAAGAAGTCCCGGGCCAGGTCGGTGAGGAGGGTGGTGTCGGCGGCCACGATCCGGCCGTCGGCGCGGTCCACCGCCAGGACGACGCCCAGGCGCTGGTACTGGGAGTGGCTCGCCACGGAGTCGGGCAGCCGGGCGTAGCCGGAGATCAGGACCACCCGGGGGTTGCGGAAGACCTGCTGCATGCGGTCGTGCACGTGCGTCACCTCTTCGATCGCGGGCATGCGGAAACTCCAACGCTCTGGAGTCTCGCGCCTGGTGGGCGGCCGGGGGGAACCGGACACCCGCGACGTGAGGGCAGGCGGGACAAGTATGGCGTCCCCGCTCCCCGGCTGTCGAGCGCGGGCGGCGCGAAGCGTGTCCCGCACCACACCCGGGTCGGCCTGTCGCGCCCCGGGAGCACTGTGTTAATCTGCGTCGCAGGTCACGAGTACCAGCGCGAAGCCCCGGCTCGCTGGTCGGCAACCCTCCTTCCGCGGTGGGGTGCCCCGGGTGAGGACCAGGTCCCGACACGACCGTGTCGGACAAGCGCGGACCCTTGGCGCTGCCCCTGACGGCACCCGTGGGTCCCACGACCCACAGAACAGGTGTGCCATGACCGTCGTCACTCCCATCGGCTCCGCCCGCTCCGCCCAGCCCGACACGGACCGGTGCACCGTCGTCACCGCGGCGGAGGGCGTCCCCCTGGTCACCGGCGGGAGCGTCGAGTACGCCAACCTGGACTACGCGGCCAGCGCCCCCTGTCTGACCCCGGTCGCCGACGCCCTGGCGGCGGCCCTGCCCTACTACGCCAGCGTGCACCGCGGCGCCGGGCACCACTCCCAGGTCAGCACCGACGCCTACGAGCGCGCCCGCCGCTCGGTGGCCCGCTTCCTGGGCGTGCGCGCCGAGCCCGCCGACGCCGTGGTGTTCGTGCGCGGCACCACCGACGCCCTCAACCTGCTGGCCCGCGCGGTCCCGGCGGGGTGCTCGGTGGTGGTGTTCGAGTCCGAGCACCACGCGAGCCTGCTGCCCTGGGAGCACCCGGACTCCCGCGCCGGGTCGGTCGTGCGCCTGCCGCTGCCGGAGTCCCCGGCGGCGGCGGTCGGGGCCGCCCGCGCGGCACTGGCCGCCGCTCCCGAGGGGCCGCGGCTGCTCTGCGTCACCGCGGCCTCCAACGTCACCGGCGAGATCTGGCCGGTGGAGGAGCTGGTGGCCGCCGCCCACGCCGAGGGCGCCCGGGTGGTGGTGGACGCCGCCCAGTACGCCCCGCACCTGCCGTTCAGCCTGTCCGCCACCGGCGCCGACTACGTCGCCCTGTCCGCCCACAAGCTGTACGCCCCGTTCGGCTCGGGCGTGCTGGCCGGGCGCGCCGACTGGCTGCGCGAGGCCGCGCCCTACCTGTCCGGCGGCGGCGCCACCCGCCTGGTCACCGAGCACGACGTGGTGTGGAACGACCTGCCGGCCCGGCACGAGGCGGGCAGCCCCAACGTGCTGGGCGCGGTCGCCCTGGCCGCGGCCTGCGACACGCTGACCCCGCGGGTGCAGGAACTGCTGCACATCCGTGAGTCGGCCCTGGTGGAGCGGCTGCGCGCCGGACTGGCCGCCGTGGAGGGCGTGCACGAGCTGTCCCTGTGGGACGAGGACCACCCGCGGGTGGGGATCCTGTCGTTCGTCGTGGACGGGCTGCCCGCCGACCTGCTGGCGGCGGCGCTGTCGGCCGAGTACGGGATCGGGGTCAGGGACGGCCTGTTCTGCGCCCACCCGCTCACCCGCCACCTGCTGCCGCGGGGGCACGGCCAGGCGGTCCGGGCCAGCCTGGGCATCGGTACCACGCAGGAGCACGTGGACCGCCTCGTCGGCGCGGTCGCCGACCTGGTCGCGCGCGGCCCGCGCTGGGAGTACGCCGAGGCCGACGGCCGCCTGGTCCCGGTGCCCGACCCCCGCTGACCGTCACCCCGCCGGGCCCCTGCGGCGGGAGGCCCCACGGGGGCACCGCTCGCGGAGCGGTGCCCCCGATGTGCGTTTCGGGACGTACGCCCGGGAAACCTTGGGTACACAAGACACGACAAAAGACGACATAGGGCGCATAACACACTGATGTGTGCCGGGAATCACTTTTCCAAGGGGTAGCATCAGGCCCTGATGGCATGGCGCGGTGCCGCGGACCCGACCGGTCCTGACGGCGGCGCGCCCTGCCTCCCACGAGCGGACCGGCTGGGGGAGCGTGATCGTGACGGACGTCCGAGGCAACGAGGCGGGACCGCTCACGGGCGCCCACCGGGACACGGTGCGCCGGAGCGGACGCCGCTCCCGCGTCGTCGACCTGGCCGGCAGGGCCCCGCGCCCCGCGCCGGAACCCGACGAGGCCGTCCGCCGCCACGCCGCCTTCCTGGAACGCGTCACCGCCTACCTGTGCGCCGACGCCCGGATCGGCCAGTTCGTCGACTGGGGCTGCCCGGTGCCCGGCATCGACGGCATCGTCCGCGCCCACCGCCCCGGCGCCCGCCTCGTCCACGTCTCCCCGCCCGGCGTCGCGGGGACCCTGACCGCCTCCGACGGCGCCGCCGTCTCCGGGGACGGAGGACCCTCCGCCGTCCTGCACCGCCTCGCCACCTCCGGGCTCGTCGACCTCGACGAGCCCGTCGCCGTTCTCATGACCCGCTCCTTCACCGCCGACGCCCCGCCCGGGGGCATCGCCGCGCTGCACGGCCTGCTGCGCGGGGGCGGCTACCTCGCCCTGGCGTCCGCGGCCCCCCGCCCCGTCCTGCTCCGCGCCCTGGCCCCCTTCCACCCCGTCGAGCCCGGGGCCGCCGACCTCGCCTGGTGGCCCTACCCCGACGAGGACGTGGCGGCCCGCGGCACCGGTGTACTGGGCGCGCTCGGCCGCGCGCCCGCACAGCAGGGGGGAGGGCGCAGATGGCGACGCTGAACTGGACCGGGGAGATCCTGGCCCAACTCCAGTTCTACTGGGACTACTCGCTGTGGCCCCGGCTGGAGGGGCTCACCGACGCCGAGTTCCACTGGGAGCCCGTCCCCGGCGCCTGGGGCGTGCACCCGGGGCCCGACGGCCGTCCCCGCCCGGACCGCGCCGCCCCCGAGCCCGACCCGCCGCCGGTCACCACCATCGCCTGGCGGCTCGGCCACATCGTCGTCGAGGTGCTGGAACTGCGCGACGACCGCCACTTCGGCCACGGCGCCCTGCACGGCGTCGCCTGGCCCGGCACCGCCGACACCGCCCGCGAACGGCTGCGCCTGGCCTACCTCTCCTGGTCCGACCACGTCCGCTCGCTGGACGAGGAGGGCCTGGCCGCCCCGGTCGGCGGCACCGAGGCGCCCGAGTGGGCGGACTTCCCCATGGTCGCCCTGGTCCTGCACGTCCAGCGCGAGGTCATCCACCATAGCGCCGAGGTCTCCCTGCTGCGCGACCTCTACCGCGCCCGGCCGGAGTGAGCCCCGCCGAGCGCCGCGACCGGGTCCTCGCCGACCTGCTGGAGCACGCCCGCGCCGACCCCGCCGTCACCGGCGCCGCGCTGACCGGGTCTCTGGCCGACGGCGGCGCCGACCCCTGGTCGGACATCGACCTCGTCGTGGGCGCCGCCGGGCCGCACGAGGCGGTCCTGGCGGACCTGACGGAGCTGCTCACCGGGCGGCACGCCGCGGTCCACCACTGGGACCTGCCGGTCGCCCGGCCCGGCACGGTCCGGGTGTTCCTGCTCCCGGGCGGGCCCGAGGTCGACCTCACCGTCGTCCCCGAGGAGGGGTTCGGGGCCCTGGGGCCGCAGTGGCGGACGCTCTTCGGCGAGGGGCGGACCCTGCCGCCGTTCCCCGACCCCGACCCCGACCCCGACACCCTCATCGGCCTGTCCTGGCACCACGCCCTGCACGCCCGCACCTGTGTCGAGCGCGGCCGCACCTGGCAGGCCGTGCACTGGATCGGCGAACTCCGCGCCCGCGTCCTCACCCTGGCCTGCGCCGCCCGGGGGCTGCCCTCCTCCCACGCCCGGGGCGCCCACCTGCTGCCGCCGCCGACGCTCGACGCGCTGGCCGCGACCCTGCCCGCCGACACCTCCCGGCAGGCCCTGGTGCGGTCCCTGGCCGCGCTGACCGACCTGCTCCGCGCCGAGATCGCCGCCGTGGACCCCGCGCTCGCCCGCCGCCTGGCCCCCGAACTCGCCCGCGCCGCCTCCCCCCGCCCCCCGGACGCGCCGCGGACGTGAGCGCCGGTCCCCGCTCCGCGAACACCCGGCCGCGACGCCGGGCCCCGCGCACGTACCCGGGAGGGACGGGTGCCGCCCGCCCCTGCGGCCGGTGCGCCTAGACCACCTGGAGGGGGTCCACCCGGATCTGCGCCTGGTGCTCCTCGCGGCGGGCGCTGCGCGCCGCGGCCGCCGCCTTCAGCGCGCGGGCCAGATCGCCCACCCCCGCCCGCGGAACCCGCAGCAGCGCCCGCTCGGCGGTGTTCGTCCCGCCCGGCCCGGACGGGCCCTCCGCCCGCTCCGGTCCCACCGGCACCGGACCCAGCAGCTCCACCCCCTCGGGCAGCTCCACCCGGTCCAGCAGCTCCCGCACGTGCTCGGGCCCGCCGGTCACCGACGCCATCGACACCGCCGGGGGGAACCCCAGCTCACGGCGGTCGGCCAGCTCGCGCTCGGCGAACCCCTCCGGGTCCCAGCGCACCAGCGACTGCACCACCGGCGACGACGCCTCGGCGCACACCACCACCGTGCCGCCCGGGCGCACCAGCGCCGCGGCGCTCAGCCAGCGCCGCAGCGTCTCCTCGGTCGCCCGCAGGTCCAAGCGGTTGAGCAGCGCCCACCCGTCCAGCAGCACCGCCGCCGCGTACCCGCCCTCGGCCGCCGGCTCGGCCCCCGGGGTGGCCACCACCAGCGACGGCGACCCCGGCACCCGGGACAGCACCTCGTCCCGGCCGGAGGTGCGCACCGCCACCGACGGGAACGCCCGGCCCAGCTCCTCGGCCGTGCGCCGGTCGCCCACCACCACCGCCCGCATCCGGTTCACCCCGCACTCGGGGCACGACCACGCGCCCGCCACCCGGCCGCACCAGCCGCAGGAGGGCATCGCGTGCGAACCGCGCACCGCCAGCGGACCGCGGCAGGCGTCGCAGCGGGCCGGCTCGCGACAGCCCGCGCAGGCCAGCGTCGCCAGGTAGCCGCGCCGGGGGACCTGGAACAGCACCGCCCCCTCCCGGGACGCCTCCCGCGCCACCCGCAGCGCCAGCCCGGGCAGCCGCGCCGAGCGCGCCGCCCCGTCCCGCTCCAGCTCGCGGTCGTCCCCCGCGGCCCGCACCACCGGCGCGCGCCGCCGCAGCGTCGCCCGGTCGGCGGCCAGCCGCCCCGCCCAGCCCGACTCCACCAGCATCTGGGCGTCGGTGGTCCGGGTGTGCCCGCCGATCAGCGCCCCGGCGCCCGCCCGGTGGGCGCGCATGGACAGCACCGTGCGCGCGTGCGGGTAGGGGGCGTGCGGGTCGGCGTGCACGTCGTCGCCGTCGTCCCACAGCACCACCAGACCCGTGTCCCGCACCGGGGCGAACGCCGCCGCCCGCGTGCCGACCACCACCCGCACCCGGTCGCGCAGCACCGCCAGCCACCGCCGGTACCGCTCCGCCGGCCCCAGCCCGGCGGTCAGCGCCACGTGCCGGTCCGGGCCCAGCACCGAGGCCAGCGCCGCGTCCACCCGCTCCACGTCGCGCCCGTCGGGCACCACGACCACGGTGCCCCGCCCGGCGGCCAGCGCGGTGGCCGCCGCCACGGCGATCGCCTCGGGCCAGTCAGGCCCCGGCAGCGCGCTCCACACCGCGCGGGGGGCCCGCCCCGCGGCCAGCTCCTCCAGGAACGCCGGGCCGTCGGGGTAGTCGGCCCACGGGCCCGGCCCGGGCGCCGCGAACTCCCCCCCGGCGCCCCCGGCCGGCTCCTCCTTCTCGGCGCGGGCGTGCCGGGGCGGCACGGCCAGGCGCAACACGTCGCTCAGGGTGCCCGCGTACCGGTCGGCGACCGCCCGGGACAGCCCCAGGACCTCGGGGGTGAGCACCGGCTCGGGGGAGACCACCGAGTCGAGGTAGGCCAGCCGCCCGGCGAACTCCGACTCCTCCACCCGCTCGGCCAGGAACCCGGCGAGCCTGCGGTTGTTGAACCGCACCCGCACCCGGCACCCGGGCACCGCGGCCTCGTCCATGTCGGCGGGCACGCGGTAGTCGAAGTACCGGTCCAGGTGCGGCAGCGGGGTGTCCACCACCACGCGCGCGACCGGGAGCCGCTCGGCGGGCGCGCGGGGGGCCGGGCGGGCGGAGCGCTTCTTCTTCTCCGGCTTCCCCCCGGCCGCGGGCGCGGCCGGGAGCTCGAAGAGGACCCCGTCGGGGCCGCTGGACTGGGATGTCATCACCACTGGTGTACCAGAATCCGGCGACAGCGCCCCGGGGGCGCCCGCGGCTGCTGGTAGAACTGGGAAACCGCGGCGGTGGGCCGCGGACGCACAGCCAGGGGGCCCGCATGAAACTCGTCTTCGCCGGAACACCGCAGGTGGCGGTTCCCTCCCTCCAGGCGCTGATCGACTCCGGACACGAGGTCGCCGCGGTCGTCACCCGACCCGACGCCCGCTCCGGACGCGGGCGCAAGGTGGCGGCGAGCCCGGTCGCCGAACTCGCGGAGCAGCGGGGCATCGAGGTCCTCAAGCCCGCCAGGGCCGGCGACCCCGACTTCCTGGCCCGCCTGGCCGAGATCGCCCCCGACTGCTGCCCGGTGGTCGCCTACGGCGCCCTGTTGCCCCAGTCCGCGCTGGACATCCCCCGCCACGGCTGGGTCAACCTGCACTTCTCCCTGCTGCCCGCCTGGCGCGGCGCGGCCCCCGTCCAGCACGCCGTCCTGCACGGCGACGACGTCACCGGGGCCTCCACCTTCCGGATCGTCAAGGAACTGGACGCCGGACCCGTCTTCGGCACCCTGGCCGAGACCGTTCGGCCCGACGACACCAGCGGTGCGCTCCTGGACCGCCTGGCCGTCTCGGGCGCGGGGCTGCTGGTCCGCACGGTCGACGGCATCGCCTCGGGCGAGCTGTCCCCCGTCCCCCAGCCCGACGCCGACGTCTCCTACGCCTCCAAGCTGGAGCCGGCCGACGCCGAGGTCGACTTCACCGCCCCGGCCCGGCGCGTGGACCGGCTGGTGCGCGCCTGCACGCCCGCCCCCGGAGCCTGGACGACCTTCCGCGGCGCCCGGCTCAAGCTGGGCCCGGTCGCCCCCGTCACCGGCGCCGACACCCCGGCCCTGGACCCGGGCCGCGTGCACGCCGACAAGAAGCGGGTCCTCGTGGGCACCGCCACCCACCCGGTGGAGCTGGGCGAGGTGCAGCCCCAGGGCAAGCGCGCCATGGACGCCGTCGACTGGGCCCGCGGCGTCCGCCCCACCGGAGACGACCGGCTGGGTGACTGAGCTGCCGTAGGCTCGACCGGGTGGGGCCCGGCCCCACCCAGGTCACGTCCTTCCGGTCCCAGGAGCAGTCCACGTTGAGCGAGCAGTCCCGATCCCCGTACCGCCGTCAGCGCCGGGGGCCCGGCCCCGCCCGGGGCGGCGGGGGCGGCGCGGGCGCCGCCGCCGAGCGCGGAGCGCCCCGCGACCCGGCCCGCCGGGTCGCCTACGACGTCCTGCGCGCGGTCGACCAGCGGGACGCCTACGCCAACCTGCTGCTGCCCTCCCTGCTCAACGAGCGCGGCATCTCCGGCCGCGACGCGGCCCTGGCCACCGAGCTCACCTACGGCACGCTGCGCCTCCAGGGCACCTACGACGCCGTCATGGAGACCTGCGTGGACCGCACGCTGGCCTCCGTGGACGCCGAGGTGCTGCCGCTGCTGCGCCTGGGCGCCCACCAGCTGCTGTCCACCAAGATCCCGCCGCACGCCGCCGTCAGCGCCACGGTCGACCTGGCCCGCCGGGTGGTGGGCCAGCACCGGGCCCGGTTCGCCAACGCGATCCTGCGCAAGGTGTCCGCCCGCGACCTGGACGCCTGGATCGGGGTCGTCGCCCCGGACCGCGCCGTCGACCCCAGCGGGTACCTGTCGGTGGTGCACAGCCACCCCCGCTGGATCGTCAAGGAGCTGGCCCGCGCCCTGGGCGAGCGGTCCAGAACCGGCCTGGTCGAGACCGAGCGGCTGCTCGCCGCCCACAACGAGCGCCCCAAGGTGACCCTGGTGGCCAAGCCGGGCCGCGCCACCGTCGAGGACCTGGTGGCCGCCGGGGCCGAGCCCACCCCGTACTCGCCCTTCGGCGCGCGGCTGCCCGAGGGGGACCCGGCGGCGATCCGCGAGGTCCGCCAGGGCCGCGCCGCGGTCCAGGACGAGGCCAGCCAGCTCGTGGCGCTCGCCCTGACCCGGGTCGAGGTCCCGGGCGGCGACGGGCTGTGGCTGGACATGTGCGCGGGCCCCGGCGGCAAGGCGGGGCTGCTCGCCTCGCTGGCCGGCCGGGGCGACGCGCGCCTGGTCGCGTCGGAGGTCCAGCCCGCCCGCGCGGGCCTGGTCGCCGGCGCGGTGCGCCGCGCCCCGCGCGACGCGGGCCGGGCGGTCGCCGCCGACGGCACCCGGCCGGCCTGGCGCCCCGGGACCTTCGACCGCGTCCTGGTGGACGTGCCCTGCACCGGCCTGGGCGCGCTGCGCCGCCGCCCCGAGGCCCGCTGGCGGCGCACCGAGGGCTCCGCCGCCGAACTCGCCCCGCTCCAGCGCGACCTGCTGCGCAACGCCGTGGAGTCGGTGCGCCCGGGCGGCGTGGTCGCGTACGTGACGTGCTCGCCCCACCTGGACGAGACCGACGCCGTCGTGCGGGGGGTGCTGGCCGACCGCGGGGACCTCACCCTGCTGCGCGCCGCGGACCTGCTGGACGAGGTGCCCGGCCTGGCCGCGGGCGAGGAGGGCCGCTACGTCCAGTTCTGGCCGCACCGGCACGGGACCGACGCCATGTTCCTCGCCCTGCTGCGCCGCGGCTGAGCGGACCGGCCGCCCGCGGCGTCCCGGCGGCGCGGGCGGATCCGGCTAAAGCGGACATAATGTGATCTACATCGTCAAGTTGGAGCTTTCCAGCGGAACGCCCGACCGGACCGCCCGCCGGGGCGACCGCGCGCCCCGGCCCGCGGCCCCGCTGGCTACACTGCCAGGCGTGGCAATCCAGATCTCACCCAGCATCCTCAGCGCCGACTTCGCGCGCCTGGCCGACGAGGCCGCCGCCGTCCCCAACGCCGACTGGCTGCACGTCGACGTGATGGACGGGCACTTCGTCCCCAACCTCACGCTCGGCCTGCCCGTCGTGGAGTCCCTGGCCAGGGCGACCGACACGCCCCTGGACTGCCACCTCATGATCGAGGACCCCGACCGGTGGGCCCCCGCCTACGCCGAGGCCGGGGCGGGCAGCGTCACCGTCCACGCCAAGGCCGCGCGCGCCCCCGTGCGCACCCTGCGCGAGATCCGCCGGCTGGGCGCCCGCGCCGGGCTCGCCCTCAACCCCGCCGAGCCCGTCGAGCCCTACGCCGACCTCGTCGGCGAGATGGACATGCTCCTGCTCATGACCGTCGAGCCCGGCTTCGGCGGCCAGAGGTTCCTCGACCTGGTCCTGCCCAAGATCCGCCGCGCCCGCGAGATCCTCGACGGCCGCGAGGCCTCCGTGTGGCTCCAGGTCGACGGCGGCGTCGGCGACGACACGATCGAGCGCGCCGCCGAGGCCGGCGCCGACGTCTTCGTCGCGGGGTCCGCCGTCTACGGCGCCCAGGACCCCTCCAAGGCCGTCGACTCCCTGCGGGCCCGGGCCGCCGCGGCCGCCGGGCTCGGCTGAGGGGCCGGCGCACCGCGCGGCCCCGGTGGCGACCCGCCGCCCCGCCCCCTAGGCTGGCGCCCCGGAGTCGTCGAACCAGCTCGGCCGCGGCTCCGCCCTCCCCCCGCGCCGGCGCGGACCGGCGGGCGGCGCGGCACGGGCACGCGGCCGAGCGCGGACACGTGGGGTGCGCGCTGTGATCATGGACGTGCTGTGGGACGCGGAGACCGCGCCCATCCGA
The DNA here is from genome assembly GCF_900141985.1 of Nocardiopsis flavescens. GTDB lineage: Bacteria > Actinomycetota > Actinomycetes > Streptosporangiales > Streptosporangiaceae > Nocardiopsis > Nocardiopsis flavescens. The sequence goes on from NZ_FQZK01000002.1 coordinate 464,948, forward strand.
GGCCTCCAGGGACTGGCGGACTGGCCCGTCGCGCCCCTGGCCGCCGTGAGCGGGCTCGGCTCCCAGGCGGTCGTCGTCCCCCTGCTGGCGCTGGTCTTCTGGTGCGTCAGCCCCGGGCTGGGCGGGCGGCTGCTGGTCCTGGCCGTCTCCTCGTCGGTCCTCAACCACCTGCTCAAGCTCCTCGTCCACGGGGCGCGCCCCTCCTGGTACAGCGCGCAGATCGCCCAGCACGCGAACGAGTCGAGCTTCGGCATGCCCTCGGGACACGCCCAGGGCGCCACCGTGGTCCTGGGCTACGCGGGCATCCGGTCCGGCCGCCGCGGCGCGCTGTGGGCCGCGCTCGCCCTGGCCGCCCTCATCTGTTTCTCCCGCGTCTACCTGGGGGCGCACTTCATCAGCGACGTCGTGGCCGGCATCGCGCTGGGCGCCCTGGTCCTGTGGGCGTTCCTGCGCTGGGAGGACCGGGTCCTGGCCTGGTGGCGCGGCCTGCCGACGGCGCGCTGGGCCTCCTACGCGGTCGCCGCGGCGCTGGTGCCCTGCGCCCTGGCCGCCCTGTGGCGCTACCCGGTCCGGGGCGACTGGACCGTCCCCGCCGCGTGGATCGGCGCCGTCCCGCCCGACCCGGCCGGCCACACCTTCTCCGGGGTCTACTCCACGTCGGGCGCGCTGCTCGCCGTCCTCGTCGGGCTCACGCTGCTGGACCGCCGCGGCTGGTACTCGGCCCGGGGCCGGGCCGGCGCGCGCGTCGCACGGTTCGTCCTGGGACTGGCCGTGGTCCTGTGCATCGAGGTGCCCTTCCGGCTGCTGTCCGGCCCGCTGACCGGGGCGGCCGACGCCGTCGCCTCCTTCGCCGCCTCCGGCGCGGTCCTGTTCTGGATCACCTTCGGCGCACCCGAGCTCTTCCTGCGGACCGGGCTGGCCGAGCGGGCCCGGACCGGTGCGGACCAGGGGGAACACGCGCCCGGGCGGCCCGGCGGCGCGTCCGGTCCATGATCCCGCTCACACGGACTATGCGTCCCGGCTACCGCGGAGTTAAGATCGGTGGCGTCTCAGACATCAGTTGAGAATGCGTGCTCCGGGGTCGGTGAAAGTCCGAACCGGCGGTGACAGTCCGCGACCCGGCCGAGTCCATCGGCCGGTTGAACCGGTGGAATTCCGGTACCGACGGTGAAAGTCCGGATGGGAGGCAGCACGCGTCGGGACGGTCTGCGCGCCGTGGTGCCCCCGTGCACGCGGCCCTTCGCCGACCCGCCGCGGACGCACGTTCCGCACACGCCCCGGAGCCCCATCAGGCGAAGGAAGGCAAGGGCGTGTTCACAGGAATCGTGGAAGAGCTCGGCGAGGTCGTTTCCCTCACCCCCGCGGGGTCCTCCGGCGAGGCCGTACTGCTCACCGTGCGCGGCCCCCTGGTCTCCTCCGACGCCGGCCACGGCGACTCCATCTCCGTCAACGGCGTGTGCCTGACCGTCGTCGACCGCGGCGAGGGCGCCTTCACCGCCGACGTCATGAAGGAGTCCCTGGACCGCTCCTCCCTCGGCTCCCTGGTCCCCGGCTCCCCGGTCAACCTCGAACGCGCCGCCCGCGTCGACTCCCGCCTGGGCGGGCACATCGTGCAGGGCCACGTGGACGGCACCGCCCGCCTCCTCTCCCGGAATCCGGGCGACAACTGGGACGTTCTACGGTTCGAGCTGCCCGGCGCGCTGTCCCGGTACGTGGTCGAGAAGGGGTCGATCACCGTCGACGGCACCAGCCTGACCGTGTCGGCGGTCAGCGACCCGGGGGCCGCCGAGGAGTTCTTCGAGGTGAGCCTCATCCCCGAGACCCTGCGCGCCACCACCCTGGGCGCCCTGGCCGCGGGCGCCGCCGTCAACCTGGAGGTCGACGTGGTCGCCAAGTACGTCGAGCGCATCACCGCCGTGGCCGCCGCCCGGGGCTGAGCCCGCACGCGACCTTCCCGGAGCGGACCCCCGCGGGCCGCCGCCGGTCCACCTCACCCACCGACACCTGGAGCGGGAATGACCGTCACCGACACCACCCCGGCCCCGGCCGCCGCCGAGCCGCCCGCGGTCCTGGACCCCATCGAGGACGCCATCGCCGATTTCGCCGCCGGACGCGCCATCGTGGTGGTGGACGACGAGGACCGCGAGAACGAGGGCGACATCATCTTCGCGGCCGAACTCGCCACCCCCGAGCTGCTGGCCTTCATGATCCGCCACACCTCCGGCGTGGTCTGCGTGCCCATGGAGGGGCCGGACCTGGACCGGCTCGACCTGCCGCTGATGACCGCCCGCAACGAGGAGAGCCTGCGCACCGCCTACACCGTCACGGTGGACGCCCGCGAGGGCGTCAGCACGGGCATCTCCGCCGCCGACCGGGCCCGCACCATCCGCCTGCTGGCCTCCGGCGCGAGCCGCCCCGCCGACTTCGTGCGCCCCGGGCACGTGCTGCCGCTGCGGGCCCGCCCGGGCGGCGTGCTGGCCCGGCGCGGCCACACCGAGGCGTCGGTGGACTTCGCCCGGCTCGCCGGTCTGCGCCCCGCCGGGGTGCTGGCCGAGGTGGTCCAGGACGACGGCGCCATGGCCCGGCTGCCGCGGCTGCGCGAGTTCGCCGACGAGCACGGCCTCACGCTGGTGTCGGTGGAGCAGCTGGCCGCCTACCGGCTGGCGCGCGGCGAGACCCTCGCCGAGGAGGACGCCCACCCGCCGCTGGTCACCCGCACGGTCGAGACGCGCATGCCCAACCGGTACGGGCAGTGGCGCGCCGTGGGCTTCAAGGGCACCGCCGACGGGGCCGAGCACGTCGCCCTGGTCATGGGCGACCTGGGCGAGGGCGCGGACGTGCTGGTCCGGCTGCACTCGGAGTGCCTGACCGGAGACGCGTTCGGCTCGCACCGCTGCGACTGCGGCCCGCAGCTGGACGCGGCCATGGCCGACATCGCCCGCGAGGGCCGCGGCGTCCTGGTCTACCTGGGCGGCCACGAGGGCCGCGGCATCGGGCTGCTGCACAAGCTGCGCGCCTACGCGCTCCAGGACGAGGGCGCGGACACCGTCGAGGCCAACCTGCGGCTGGGGCTGCCCGCGGACGCCCGCGAGTTCGGCGCCGGGGCGCAGATCCTCACGGACCTGGGTGTCTCCTCGGTGCGGCTGCTGTCCAACAACCCGGACAAGGCCCTGGGCCTGGAGCACCACGGCGTCCGGGTCCTGGAGCGGGTGCCCACGCCCGCGTTCCTCACCGACGACAACGCCGACTACCTGCGGACCAAGCGCGACCGGATGGGCCACGACCTGTCCGGCGTCACCGGCTGATCCACGACCACGAGACGACGGGGAGGAACAAGAGCGATGAGTGGAGAAGGACGCCCGCGCAGCGGGGCGGTCGACGCCTCGGGGATGTCGGTGGGCATCGTGGTGACCCGGTGGAACGCGGAGGTCGTCGAGCCGATGCTGGCCAACGCGCTGGCCGTGGTCGAGGAGTCGGGCGCCGCCGAGCCGGTGGTGGTCCGGGTGGCCGGGGCGGTGGAGATCCCCGTGGTGGCCCAGGAGCTGGCCCGCCGCCACGACGCGGTGATCGCGCTGGGCGCGGTCATCCGGGGCGGCACCCCGCACTTCGAGTACGTGTGCCAGTCGGTGACCCAGGGGCTCACCGACGTGGCGCTGCGCCAGTCCACCCCCGTGGGCAACGGCGTGCTGACCTGTGACACCCTGGAACAGGCGCGGGACCGCGCCGGGCTGCCCGGCAGCGTGGAGGACAAGGGCGCCGAGGCGGCCCTGGCCGCGCTGGAGGCGGCCGCGGTCCTGCGGGGACTGCGGAGCTGACCGGGGCCGCGGGTCGGCCGCCGGGGGAGTGGGAGTACGGGTGCAGGCGAGGGAACGGGCCGTGGACGAGGCGTCGCGGCGGCCGGAGGCACCGCGGGTCTGGCGACCGCGGGCGGTGCGGATGGTCGCGTACGGGCTGGGGCTGCTGATCGTGGCCACGATGGTGGTCCTGGCGGCGCTGCTGCCGGGCGACTGGCGGTTCATGGACCGGGTCCTGCTGGTGGGCCTGGGCGCGGCGATCGCCGCGGTCCTGCACCTGCTGGCCCGGCCCCGGCTGGTGGCGGGGCCGGATGGCGTGACGGTGGTCAACGGCATCCGCACCCACGTGCTGTCGTGGGCGGAGATCGTGGACGTGCGGATGCCCGAGGGCGAGCCGTGGCCGTCGGTGGACCTGTCCGACGGGACGACCCTGGCCGTGATGGGCATCCAGAGCGCCGACGGCGACCGGGCTCGGGCCGCGCTGGAGGAGTTCCGCGAGCTGGTGCGCCGCCACGGCGAGGCGCCGGAGCCGGACCGGGGCTGACCCCGCGGGCCCCGGACCCCGCGCGGGCCTTGTGCGAACGTCTAACGGGAGCCTCCGTTTCTTGAGGGAACGGAGGCTCCCGCCGTGCCCGGCGGAGCGCATAGTTTGGTGGTGTGGGCCACAGGGTGTGGGAGCCGACCGGGAACGGGGTGCCGCGTGCGCGATATCCGAGAAGCCGTTGCGGGGCTGTACGCCTCGGGGGAGAGGTTCGCCGTCGCGACGGTGATCGACACCTTCAAGAGCGCTCCGCGCCCCGCGGGGGCGGCGATGGCGGTGAGCGCCTCGGGCGAGGTCTTCGGGAGCCTGTCGGGCGGCTGCGTCGAGGGCGCGGTCTACGAGGAGGCGCTGGAGGCGATCCGCACCGGCGTGCCGGTGCGCCGGACCTACGGGGTGGCCGATGAGGACGCCTTCAGCGTGGGCCTGACGTGCGGGGGGACCCTGCACGTGTTCGTGGAGCCGGTGGACCGCGACCGGTACCCGTCGCTGGGCCCGGTGCTGGGCGCGATCGAGGAGCACCGGCCGGTGGCGGTGGCCACGGTGGTGTCGGACCCCCGCGGCGGGGGCCGGACCGGGATGCGCCGGACCGTGTGGCCCGGGCACGCCGAGGGCGACGTGGGGGGCGACCGGCTCACCGACGCCCTGGACGACGACGTGCGCGGCATGCTGGCGCAGGGCAGCACGGGCCTGCTGCGCTACGGCGCCGACGGGCAGCGCCGCGGCGACGAGCTGGAGGTGTTCGTGCAGGCGTTCGCGCCGCCGCCGCGGATGCTGGTGTTCGGCGCGATCGACTTCGCGGCGGCCGTCGCCCGGACGGGCGCGTTCCTGGGCTACCGGGTGACGGTGTGCGACGCCCGCCCGGTGTTCGCCACCGCCAAGCGGTTCCCCGCCGCCGAGGAGGTGGTGGTCAAGTGGCCGCACGTGTACCTGGACGAGGTGGCCGACCTCATCGACGAGCGCACGGCGGTCTGCGTGCTCACCCACGACCCCAAGTTCGACGTCCCGGTGCTGGCGGCGGCGCTGCGCACCCGGGCCGGGTACATCGGGGCGATGGGGTCGCGGCGCACCCACGACGACCGGATGGCCCGGCTGCGCGAGGCGGGTGTGTCCGAGGAGGACCTGGCGCGGCTGCACTCGCCGATCGGCCTGGACCTGGGGGCGCGGACCCCGGAGGAGACGGCGGTCTCGATCGCCGCGGAGCTGGTGCGCGACCGGTGGGGCGGCAGCGGCCGGGCGCTGAGCGAGACCACCGGGCGGATCCACCGGGACGCTCCCGTGGAACCCTTTGTTCCGGCCGGATTCGGTCACGCCGACAGGTGAACCGAAACCCGGGTGCGAGGGAAACCGCAGGTCGGGTCGGGGCACCGGGTACCGTCCGGAAAACTTCCGGGACGGGGTTCCGCGGCCGCCCGGTGCGCGGACCGCGCGCGTGGCATCATCGGCCCATGGGAAGCCGTGACGGGGAACGCGGCCGGGTGGCGGGCATGCTGCTCGCGGCCGGGTCGGGGAGCAGGCTGGGACGGCCCAAGGCCCTGGTCGAGATCGGCGGCGAACGCCTGGTCGACCGCGGGGTGCGCACCCTGCGCGCCGGGGGCTGCGCCCCCGTCGTCGTGGTGCTGGGCGCCGCGGACACGGCGGTGCCCGACGCCTGGACCGTGCTCAACCCGGACTGGGCCTCGGGGATGGGCTCCTCGGTGCGGGCCGGGATCGACGCCCTGCCCGACGGCGTCGACGCGGTGCTGATCTCCCTGGCCGACCAGCCGCTGGTCACCCCCGAGGCGGTGGCGCGCCTGGTGGCCGCGCACGCCGAGGGCGCCCGCGCGGCGGTGGCCACCTACCGCGGCAACCAGCGCAACCCCGTGCTCATCGGCCGCGAGCACTGGTCGACGGTGCACGCCATGGCGGTGGACGACGTGGGGGCGCGCCCGTTCCTGCGCGCCTACTCCCACGTGGTCACCCCGGTGGCCTGCGACGGTGTCGCCAGCCCCGAGGACATCGACACCGAGGAGGACCTGCTGCGCCTGAGCGGCCTCATCGGCGGCTGAGGGCCGCCCCGGCGCCGCCGCACGGGACGGCGCGGGGCACCCCGCGGGTCAGGCGGGGGCGGGGGCGGCGGTGATGCCGAAGACGTGCCGGGTGGTCGCGCCGGGCTCCAGCACGATGAGGCCCTCGCCGTTGTTGAACGCGTCGGCCGGGCAGGTCATCGGCTCCACGGCCAGGTAGGCGCGGTGGTCGTCGCCGGTGAGGGTGTCGGAGCTGAACACCTGGAGGTAGGGGAAGCTCTCGTCGCACCACACCGACACCCGGTGGCGGGGCCCGTCCACGTGGGTCCAGGCCCGGCCCCGCGCGTCGCGCGGGCCGATGGTGAAGGCGGTGTCCAGGACGGTGTCGCCGAGCGCGCGGCCCGGCGGGCGCAGGTCCAGGTCGGTGCCCTCCACGGGGACGGTGCCGCCCACCGGCAGCAGCCGCTCGTCGACGGGCAGGCGCCGCGCCACCGGCGCGCTCACCGTCAGCGCCCCCCGCGCGGCCAGGTCCCGCACCGGCTCGCCCAGGTCCAGGTAGGGGTGGAAGCCCAGGCCGAACGGTGCCGGCTCCCCGCCGGTGGAGCGGACGGCGGTGGTGACGGTGAGGCCGTCCCCGTCGAGCCGGTAGGACAGGTCCAGCGCCAGGGGGAAGGGGTAGCCCGCCCCGGCGGGCAGGTCCAGGTGCAGCGCCGCCTCGTCCGCGCCGACCCGCACCGGCGTCCAGTGCCGGTCGTGGACCAGGCCGTGGATGGCCGACCGGGTGACGGGGTCGTTGACGCCGACCCGGTACTCCCGCCCCGCGAACCGGTAGCGGCCGTCGCCGATCCGGTTGGGCCAGGGGGCCAGCACCTGCCCCTGGAACGCGGTGGGCGCACCGGTGTAGGGCCACACCAGGTCGGCGCCCCGCCAGGTGAGCGCCTGGAGCGCCGCCCCCTCGGTAGCCACGCGCGCCCCGAAGTCGCCCGAGCGCAGTTCGATGGTCTCTCCCACGTGCCGCCCTTCCCTCGTGCCCGGTCTCCCGCCACGGTCCGGCCGCTTGCCGAACCGGGAGATCCTAGCCGACCGGCCCCGCCCCGCGCAGGGCGGACGGGGCCGCGGCGCCGCGGCGGGCTCAGCCCAGCAGGCCGTCCAGCGGGATGAGCACCCCCGAGCCCAGGGCGAGCAGGCCGGTGGACAGCAGCACCGCCACCATGAGCACCGAGCCGACCGCGGCCATGCGGAACGCGGCCAGGCGGCGGCGGGCCCGGGAGGAGTCCTTCTTGCTCGCGGCGGTGCGCCCCATCGCGATGAGCGCGACCGACAGCAGCACCGGCAGCCACCAGGAGGCGCCGATGTCCCCGGGCAGCAGCCCGGTGAGGGCGCCGGTGACGTCGGCCAGCGACCCCAGCAGCGGTCCCCGGGAGGCCTCCAGCAGGCCGCTGTAGGAGTCGGCCACGAACGCGCTCTCGGGGTAGAAGCCGTCCTGCGGGCGCAGGGCCCGGCCCAGGCCGTCGACCAGGCCCAGCAGCGCGGCGGGGTAGGCGAAGCGGCGGCACCTGCCCGCGGTCATCGCCTTCTGGATCTGGTTCATGGTCCGCTGGACGCGCCGGGAGGCGCGCTCCTGCTGCTTGCGAGTGGCCTGCGGGTCCTGCTCGGGGGTCCGCTGCGCGCCGCCCCACCGGTCCCAGCGGGGGCGGGCGGGGTCCTGCGGCGCGGTGCCGCCGGCCGCCGGGGTGTCGCCGGTGGCGGCCTCGCCGCGGCGGCGGCGGGCGTCGGCGACCCGGGTGCGGGTCTCGTCCCAGCGGGCCCGGGCCGACCCGGTCAGCGCGGCCCACCGGTCCTGGCGGCGGACCCGGCCGTCGGCGCGCTCGCGGGCGGCGATGGACCCGCCGACGCGGACCGCCTCCGGGAGCAGGAGCACGGCGGCGAGCAGGGCGGCGCGCGGGGCGAGCGGGTCGCCGCCGCCGTCGCGCAGGCCGACGCGGCGCTGCTCGGTCCACCAGGGCGCGTGCGGGGCAGGGCTGCGCTGGGCCGGGTGCCAGGACTGGCGGCGCAGCAGGGCCCGGTGCCGTGAGGCGGCCTCGGGCACCAGGACCAGTTCGACGGCGCGCGCCCAGGTGGTGTCCGTCTCGTGCGCCGCGGGCCGGTCGGGCCGGTCCTGCCCGGGGCCGGTGACGCGGTCCAGGGTCTCGGCGACCCGGCCCATGATCAGGGGCACCTCGTGCTGGACGCGTTCGAGCAGGACGCAGCGGCCCGAGCCGTCGCTGCGGCAGCCCGGGTGGGGGCACCAGTGCTGTGCGGCCAGGCCCACCGCCCCGGACTCCAGGGCCTCGCGGACCACGGCGTGCCTGCTGGCCTCGCCGGTGGCCAGCTCCAGCAGCCCGTCGGCGCTGATCTCGTGGCCGCGGTAGCGCGGCGGCATGCCCGGCACGTAGCGGGCGGCCAGGGCGCTGATGGCGATGTGGGCGCGCTCGGGGTGGCCCTCCAGGCCGGTGAGGTAGGCGCGGTCGAAGGTGTGGTCCTTGACCTCGCGGTCCAGCCAGGTGCGCAGCTCCGACCAGTGGGTGCGCAGCCACAGGGCGCCGGTCTCGGAGCGGTCCAGCAGGTCGAAGGCCAGGCTGGGCGGGTCCTCGTGGGAGGCCCCGGCGAACACCAGGGGGCGCAGCCGCCGGGCGGTGCGCAAGGCGGGCCGCTCCCCGGCGAGCCACTGGGCGACCTCGTCGTACCCCCAGCGGGCGCCGGGGGAGGGGGCGAGCAGGCCGCGCACCAGGAGCCGCCAGTGCTCGTCGGTGACGGCGGAGATGTCCACCTCGGTGTTGCGGGCGGTGAGCCAGTTGCCGCCGCGGTCGGGCCGGCGGCCGGCGACCAGCTCGTGCGCCATCACGCCCAGGGACCACCAGGCGGCCGGGGCCTCGCGGCGGCCCTCGACGACCTCGGGGGCCGCGTAGTCCTCGGTGATGGCCAGGCCGCCGTAGACGCGGCTCATGGTGGCGCGGACGGCGCCGCCGAAGTCGGTGAGCGCCAGGACCGGCGGGTCCAGGGAGCGGACCAGCAGGTTCTCGGGCTTGACGTCGGTGTGGTTGTGCTGGAGGTCGTCCTGCCAGTGGCGCAGGCACTCGGCGACGGCGGAGACGACGGCGCGGGCGCGGGCGTCGTCCAGGGGCGCCTTGTCGATGACGGCGCGCAGGGAGCCGTGCTCGAAGTACTCCTGGGCCTCCCAGGCGAGGTCCTCCTCCCAAGCACTGGTGGCGTGGCCGTAGCCCTGGACGGCCGGGGTGTGCGGGGAGGCGGTGCCGCGGGCGCGCAGCCGGTCCAGGAGCTCGCGGTTGATGTCGTGGCCGGGCCGGTACACCTTCAGGGCCAGGCGGCGGCCGGGGGAGTCGGCGGGCTCGACGAGGTAGACGACGGCCTCGCCGCCCGCCCCGATCCGGTCCAGCACCTGGTAGCGGCGGCGCAGCTCGGCGGGGACGGCGTAGTCCAGGTCGCTGGCCGGGCCGACGACGACCCGGGAGGTGAGGCGGGCCAGCCAGTCCAGGAGGGGGCCCAGCAGGGTGCGCCACCAGGCGGTGCGCCCGTCGCCGCCGGGGGCGGCCGGGGCCGCCGTCGCGGCGGGCCGGTCGACCCGCGTGGGCGGGGCGGCCGCCGCGGGGCCCCGGACCCGGGTGGGCGGGGCCGCGTCGCGGCCGGAGCCCGGCCGCAGGACACGGGTGACCCACCGGGTGGACCCCCGGGCGGGACCCTCCTGCGCGGTGGGAGCGGTGGGTTCGATCCGTTGCGTCGGCGCGTTGTCGTCACCGGTGTGGGGCGTGACCATGGAGGTCGGTGCCGTCCTTCGGTCTCGTGGGTGTCGTGACGTCCGTGGGATCGGCGGACCGCTTCCAGACTAGACTCCCCGCGGCGGCCGGTGTGGACCGTGCGCCCGGTCGACCCCCGTCGACGGATGCGGCGCCTCTCCCCGTCCTTACACCCTGTAGGACTCCGGTCGCGGGCTCCGGGTTCCCGCGGGACGGGTGCGGGGGGTCAGTGGCCGCGCGGGGTGAGGCCCAGGGCGGTGCAGGACTCCCGGTACAGGCGCACGACCTCCCTGCGGATCTGGGCGCGCTCGGTGAGCGGCTCCGACCAGGGGATGCGCACGGAGCGCTCGGTGCCGCCGACGGTGACGGCGTACTCCCCGGCCTCGCCGTCCAGGCCGGTCATGCGGGCGCCGGTGGCGTCGGGGACGCCGCCCAGCCCGCGGCAGATGACCAGGGTGTCCTCGGGGTGGTCGCCGTTCATGTGGGCGGTGACGGCGGTGACGACCTCGGGGGAGAAGGGGCCGGCCAAGGGGTCCTCCAGAAGGGTGCGGGTGCGCGCGGCGGGGCCGGTGCCCCGCCCCCGCCGACGATAGCCGAGCCCGCCCGCGGGTGATGACGGGGTGTCGTCAAAAAGGGCGCCCGCGGAACGCGATGCGTCCCGCGGGCGCCCTGCCGGTCCGCCCCTCCCGCCCCGCCCCCGGGGGGCGGGGGGAGCGGACGCGGCGCCCCTCCCGGCCGGCCGGCGGGCCCGTCGGGAGGGGCGCCGGCCCCCGCGGCCGGGGGCGCGCCGTGCCGGTCAGGCCTGGCGGGTGAACTCGGCGTCGATGGTGATGCTGATCTTGTCGCCGACGACCACGCCGCCGCCGTCCATCGGCATCTCGATGTCGACGCCGAACTCCTTGCGGCTGATCGTGGTGGTGGCGGAGAACCCGGAGCGGTCCAGGCCGTAGGGGTCGACGGTGGAGCCGTTGAACTCCAGCTTCAGGTCGACGGGGTGGGTGTTGCCCTTGATGGTCAGGTCGCCCTTGAGGACGAAGTCCTCGCCGTCGGCGGCCAGGCCGGTCGAGCGGAAGGAGAACTCGGGGTTGTTCTCCACGTGGAAGAAGTCGGCCGAGCGGATGTGGTTGTCGCGGTCGGCGTTGTCGGTGTTGATCGAGGAGGCGTCGATCGTGGCCTCGACGGAGGACTGCGTGGCGTCCTCGGGCACGGTCAGGGTGGCGTCGAACTTGTCGAACCGGCCGCGGACCTTGCTCACCATCATGTGGCGGACGGAGAACCCGACGGTGCTGTGGGACGCGTCGATCTTCCAGGTGCCGGCCTTGAGTTCCTGCGCTGCCATCTGCCTACATCTCCCTGTTGCGGGTCGGGGACCCGGGGACTCGGGCCCATCTATTTGCCAAGGAACAAAGTACCTTAGAAATATCTTCCTTGGAAGAAGCTTAGATGTTCGCCGCCCCGTCCGCAACCGCCGCCGCCTAGGATCGACCCCATGGAGAACCCGGCATGGCTCGGCGCCGACGAACAGCGGGTCTGGCGGGGCTTCCTGCGCGTCAACGCCTGGATCTACGACGAGCTCGAACACGACCTGCGCGAACGCGGCGGCCTCGGCCTCATCGAGTACGGCATCCTCGTGCACCTGTCCGAGGCGCCCGGCCGGCGCATGCGCATGCGCGCCCTCGCCGACAGCGTCATCGTCTCCAAGAGCCGCCTCTCCCACCAGATCGCCCGCCTGGAACGCGGCGGACTCGTCCGCAAGGAGGAGTGCACCGACGACCGGCGCGGACTGTGGGCCGTCCTCACCGACGAGGGCTCCCTCCTGCTCGACCGGGTCGCCCCCGGCCACGCCGCCCGCGTCCGCGCCCTCCTCTTCGACCGCCTGGGGCCCCGGCGCACCGCCGCCCTGGAGGACGTCCTCACCGCCCTGGAGGCGGACGGCGACGCCCCGGCGGCCGGCGGGCGACCGGCCGGTGGCGAACGCGCGGCGGCCGACGCCGACTGAGCACGGCCCGGACCCGCGCGGACCCCTCCCCGGGTAGAGTCGAGGGTCGTGAGCAGACCAACGATCATCGGCGCCCAGGACTTCCGTGACGACGACGGGAGCCCCGACCCCGAGGTCGAGTCCCGCCTGCGCGCCCACGCCGCGGGCGAGACCGGCGACCGGCAGGTGCTGGCGGCCCTGAGCGCCTCCCGCGTCCTCATCCCCGTCGTGGCCGTGGCCACCGAGACCGAACAGGGCGCCGGCGGGCTCACCAAGGACAAGAACAGCGAGGTCGCCGTCCCCGTCATGACCGGCAAGGACGGCCGCCGGGGCGTGCTCGCCTTCACCTCGGTCGACGCCGTCCGCCGCTGGCGCTCCGACGCCCGCCCCGTCCCCTTCTCCACCCGCGACGCCTGCCAGGCCGCCGTGGAGGAGGGCGCCGACGCCCTGGTCGTGGACGTGTCCGGACCCGTGCCCTACACCGTCCAGGGCCGCTTCCTCACCATGCTCGCCGAACGCGGCGCCGTCCCCGAGCCCAAGGACGACCCCCAGGTGCTCGCCCTGGTCTACCGGGTCACCCACACCGAGTTCGGCATCGAGCGCGTGCGCATCCACCCCTCCCAGCGCGCCGACCTCGGCATCCGCCTGGAGATGGAGGAGCGCGACGACGAGTCCCTGCGCCGCGTCGCCGAGCGCCTGACCGCGGAGCTGCGCCACGTCCTGCCCGGCGGGATCGAGCTCAGCGCGGTGGTGCGCGCCCGCCGCGACCGTGACTGAGCCCCCGGCGCCCGCGCCGCGCGCCCCCGGCACCGCCGCCGGCCCCCACACCCCCGGACTTTTCCCCAGGCGCGGCCCGGCCCTGTCGGCGCGGCCCGCGGCCGGGTAGCTTCGCATCATGCCCACCCCCTCGGCACTCGCGCCGCTCGCCGACCCCTGGGCGGTCGCCGTCATCGCGGCCACGGCCCTGGCCGGACTGCTCGCCGGACACCTCGGCGGCCGCCTGGTACCCCTGTTCGGCCCGGCGCGCCCCCGCACCCCGGCCCCCGTCGACGCGGCCGCCGCCAGGGACGATGCCACGCCCGGCGGCACCGGGACCGCAGGCGCGCCGCAGCCCGACACCGCCCCCGGCGAGGAGGGGCCGCCGCCCCCGCGCTGCCCGCACTGCCGGGCCGAGCTCCGCTTCTGGCGCTGGTTCCCCCTGGTGTCCGACCGCGCCTTCCGCGGGCGCGGCAGCTGCCCGCACTGCGAACAGGTCGTGCGCCCCCACCCGGGGGCCCTCCTGCTGGCCGCGCCGGCCGCCGCCCTGGCCGGCGCCGCCGCCGTCCTGCACCCGGACTGGACGCCCCTGTGGCTGCCCGCCGTCCTGTGGCTGGTGGCCGTGGGCGCCCCCCTGTCCGTCATCGACCTGCGCGTGCAGCGCCTGCCCGACGCCCTGGTCCGGCCCGCCTACCCCGTGGCCGCGGCCCTCATCGCCCTCGCCGCCCTGACCCCGCCCGGCGGCCCGGCCCCCGGACGCCTCCTGGACGCCGTCCTGGGCATGGTCCTCGTCACGGTCCTGTACTGGGTGCTGTGGCGCGTCCACCCCCGCGGCATGGGCCTGGGCGACGTGCGCCTGTCCGGCCTGACCGGCCTGTACGCCGGATGGGCGGCCGGGCCGCTGGGCGCCCTGACCGCCGTGTTCTGGGCGTTCGCGGCCTTCTCCGCGGTGGGCCTGGCCCTCATGGCGCTGCGCCGCGCCACCCCCGGCTCCGCCTTCCCCCTGGGACCGTTCATGCTCGCCGGGACCCTGGCCACCGTCCTGGCCGCACGGCCCCTGCTGCCCGAACTCTGAGACCGGATGCCACCCCTCGGACCGATCCGTGAAAAGATCGCTCCCATGTTGCGTTGGCTGACCGCTGGGGAATCCCACGGGCCTGCACTCGTCGCGATTCTGGAGGGCCTCCCGGCCGGCGTGTCCGTCACCTCTGACGACATCGCCGCCGCGCTGCTCCGCCGCCGCGCCGGGTACGGCCGTGGTGCCCGGATGAAGTTCGAACAGGACCAGGTCTCCGTCATCGGAGGCATCCGGCACGGCCGCACCCTCGGGGGGCCGGTCGCGATCGAGGTCGGGAACACCGAGTGGCCCAAATGGGAGCAGGTGATGTCCCCCGACCCGGTGCCCGCCGAGGTCCTGGACGGCATCGCCCGCAACGCGCCGCTCACCCGGCCCCGGCCCGGCCACGCCGACCTCGTCGGCATGCAGAAGTACGGCCACACCGAGGCCCGGCCCGTCCTGGAGCGCGCCAGCGCCCGGGAGACCGCGGCCCGCGTCGCCATCGGCGAGGTCGCCAGGGCGTTCTGCCGCCAGGCCCTGGGCGTGGAGGTCTTCAGCCACGTCGTCTCCATGGGCCCGGTCGCCGTCCCCGACGACGCGCCCGAACCGCTGCCGCGGGACCTCGCCGCGATCGACGCCGACCCGCTGCGCTGCTTCGACCCGCAGACCAGCGCCCGCATGGTCGCCGAGGTCGACGACACCAAGAAGTCCGGGGACACCCTCGGCGGCGTCGTCGAGGTGCTCGCCTACGGGCTGCCCCCGGGCCTGGGCACCCACGTCCACTGGGACCGGCGCCTGGACGCCCGCCTGGCCGCCGCCCTCATGGGCATCCAGGCCATCAAGGGCGTCGAGGTCGGCGACGGGTTCCGCACCGCGGCCCGCCGCGGCTCCCTGGCCCACGACGAGATCGAGCCCGGACCCGACGGGGTGCGCCGCCGCACCAACCGCGCCGGGGGGGTCGAGGGCGGCATGAGCACCGGCGGCCCGCTGCGGGTTCGCGCCGCCATGAAGCCCATCGCCACCGTGCCGCGGGCCCTGGACACCATCGACACCGGCACCGGCGAGCCCGCGCAGGCCCACCACCAGCGCAGCGACGTCACCGCGGTCCCGGCCGCCGGGGTCGTCGCCGAGGCGATGGTCGCCCTCGTCATCGCCGAGGCCGCCGTCGAGAAGTTCGGCGGCGACTCCGTCGGGGAGACCGCCCGCAACCTCCGGGGCTACCTGGACTCCCTGGAGATCCGCTGACCCGTCCGGCCCGCCCCGACCGGGGGCGGTCCGGCGGGACCGAGACGAAGGTGGGAAGAACGTGGCACGAGCGATCGCGGTCCTGATCGGGTCGCCCGGGTCGGGCAAGTCCACGGTCGGCGAGGCCCTGGCCCGGCGCCTGGGCGCCGACCTGCTGTGCACCGACACCGAGATCGAGAAGCGGGCCGGCAAACCCGTCGGCGACATCTTCCTGGAGGACGGCGAGGAGCACTTCCGCGCCCTGGAGCGCGAGATCGTCGCCGAGGCGCTGCGCACCTGGGAGGGCGTGATCGCCGTCGGCGGCGGCGCCGTCCTGGACGAGGACACCCGCCGCGACCTCGCCGACCACCACGTGGTCTACCTCCAGGTGGAGTTCGCCGAGGCCGCCAAGCGCGTGGGCATGGACGCCGCCCGCCCCCTGCTGGCCGGCAACCCCCGCTCCCGCCTGCGCAGACTCCTGGACGAGCGGCTGCCCGTCTACGAGTCCCTGGCCACGGTGACGGTCCCCACCACCGGGTACCACCCCGAGGAGATCGTCGACGCCGTCCTGCCCTCCCTGGACGCCGGGAGGACCGCCACGTGAGCGCCACCCGCATCCGCGTCGGCGACGCCGCCGGGCGCTACGACGTCGTCGTCGGCAGCGGCGTGCTCGCCGAACTCCCCTCCCTGGTCGGGGACGCCTCCCGCGTCGCCGTCATCCACCCCCGGGGCCTGGACGCCGTCGCCCGCCCGGTCGCCCGCGCCCTGGAGTCCGCCGGCTACACCGTCCACCCCATGGCCGTCCCCGACGGCGAGGCCGCCAAGAACTCCGCCGTCGCCGTCGACCTCTGGTCCCGGCTGGGCGCACACGGGTTCACCCGCAGCGACACCGTCGTGGGCGTGGGCGGCGGCGCCGCCACCGACCTGGCCGGGTTCGTCGCCGCCACCTGGCTGCGCGGCGTGCGCGCCGTCCTGGTCCCCACCACCCTGCTCGGCATGGTGGACGCCGCCGTCGGCGGCAAGACCGGCATCAACACCCCCGAGGGCAAGAACCTCGTCGGCGCCTTCCACCCCCCGGCCGGGGTCCTGTGCGACCTGGCCACCCTGCCCACCCTGCCCCGGGCCGACTACATCGGCGGGCTCGCCGAGATCATCAAGGCCGGGCTCATCGCCGACCCCGCCATCTGCGACCTCGTCGAGGACGACCCCGAGGGGGCCGCCCTGCCCGAGGGCCGCCACACCCGCGAGCTCATCGAGCGCGCCATCCGGGTCAAGGCCGACGTCGTCTCGGGCGACCTGCGGGAGAGCGGCCGCCGCGAGATCCTCAACTACGGCCACACCCTGGGACACGCCGTCGAACGCGCCGAGAACTACACGTTCCGGCACGGGTACGCCGTCTCCATCGGCATGGTCTTCGCCGCCGAGCTCGCCCGCCTCGACGGCCGCATCGACGCCGGCCTGGTCGCCCGCCACCGCTCCCTGCTCACCTCCGTCGGACTGCCCGTCGCCTACGGGGCCGCGGCCTGGCCGCAGCTGCGCGAGGCCATGAGCGTGGACAAGAAGGCCCGCGGGTCCACGCTGAGGTTCGTGGTCCTGGACGGCCTCGCCGAGCCGTCCATCCTGGCCGGACCCGCCCCCGGGCTCCTGGACGCCGCCTACGCCGCGGTCGCCGGCGACGCCCCGGTTCCGGGAAGCCACTAGACTGGCAGCCAGGCGGCCTGCGGCATCGGCGCGCCCGGGACGGCTCCCGGGGCGCCCGCGGCCGGCCCCACCGAAGCATCCGACCGGGCCGCGGGCCCGGTCCCCGACGTGCCAGACCCCTGGGAGAGACGACCGAAGTGGCGACGACGAACGACATCAAGAACGGCACGACCCTGCGGATCGACGGCGTCCTGTGGAACGTCCTCGAATTCCAGCACGTCAAGCCGGGCAAGGGCGGCGCGTTCGTCCGTACCAAGCTGAAGAACGTCCTCACCGGCAAGATCGTGGACCGGACCTTCAACGCCGGCGCCAAGGTCGAGTTCGCCAACGTCGACCGCCGCGACATGGAGTACCTGTACCACGACGGCGACGGCTACGTCTTCATGGACTCCCAGACCTACGACCAGATCCAGGTCCCCGAGGCCGTCGTCGGCGACGACAGCAACTTCCTGCTGGAGAACACCAAGGTCACGGTCGCCACCAACGAGGGCAACCCGCTCTACATCGAGCTGCCCGCCGCCGTCGAGCTGGAGATCACCCAGACCGACCCCGGCGTCCAGGGCGACCGCTCCACCGGCGGCACCAAGCCCGCCACCGTCCAGACCGGCGCCACCATCCAGGTGCCCCTGTTCATCTCCCAGGGAGAGCGCGTCAAGGTCGACACCCGCACGGGCGACTACCTCGGGCGAGTCAACTGATGAGCGGAGCACGGCGCAAGGCCCGGCGGCGCGCGGTCGAGGTCCTCTACGAGGCCGAGGTGCGCAACATCTCGGTGGAAGAGGTCATCGGGCGCCGCCGGGCCCAGCCCGAACCGCCGATCAACGAGTTCACCGAGCAGCTGGCCCGCTCCATCGACGAGCACCGCCGCCGCATCGACGACCTCCTCGACACCTACGCCATCGGCTGGACCCTGGAGCGGATGCCGGTCGTGGACCGCAACATCCTGCGGATGGGCGCCTACGAGCTGCTGTGGGCCGAGGACATCCCCGACGCGGTGGCGATCGCCGAGGCCGTGGGGGTGGCCAAGGAGCTGTCCACCGACGAGTCTCCCAACTTCGTCAACGGACTGCTGTCCAGGCTCATGGAGAACAAGGCGAAGCTCGCCCTGTAGGCGGGCCCGGGTTGCGACGGGTGCCGCGACCGGAACGGCGACGGCCGCCGGGACCGGCACCGGGTGGGGACGGACACTGTGGGGGACCAGGTGGGTGACAGGACGACCGGCGCGGCCGCGGGCGGATCGGGAGAGGGCGGGGCCACCGGCCCGGGCCGGGCGGCCAACGCCGCGCGGACCGCGGTCGTGTGGGAGGCCCTGGCCGGGCTGCTGGACCGCCTCGGCGGCGGCGCGCCCCTGGACATCGTCGACGCGGGGGGCGGCACCGGCGGGGCCGCCGTCCCGCTCGCCGAGCTCGGCCACCGCGTCACCGTCGTCGAGCCCAGCCCCGACTCGCTGGCCGCCCTGGAGCGCCGCGCCGCCGAGCGCGGAGTCCGGGTGCGCGGCGTGCAGGGCGAGGCCGGCGACCTGACCTCGCTCTTCCCCGAGGGCGGCACCGACCTGGTCCTGGTCCACAACGTCCTGGAGTACGTCGAGGACCCCCTCGCCGCCCTGCGCGAGGTCGCCGGCATCACCCGGCCCGGCGGCGCGGTCAGCCTCCTGGTCACCAACGCCGTCGCCGGGACCCTGCACCGCGCCCTGGCCGGCCACCTCACCGAGGCGCGCACCCTCCTGGAGGACGACCGCGGCCGCTGGGGCCCCGGCGACCCCGTGCCCCGGCGGTTCACCCGCCCCGGCGTCCTGGAGCTGATCGGCGCCGCCGGCCTCACCGGCGAGCGGGTCCGCGGCGTCCGCGTCTTCGCGGACCTGGTCCCCGGCCACGCCTGGGAGGGCGACGCCCACGCCGGGCGCCACCTGGTGGAGCTGGAGAAGGCCGCCGCCGAACACCCCGAGCTGCTGGGCATCGCCACCCAGCTGCACGTCACCGCCCACCGGCCCTGAGACGGTCCCCCGCGGCGCGTAGCCTGGCCGTATGAGCCGACGTCAACTGGAGCGCGGGACCGCCCTGCGCGGCATGGTCTCCCCGCGGGGCATCGTCCCGCTGGGCGCGGACTTCCCGCCGGACGGGTCGGGACCCGACTCCGACTGCTCCATCCTCCACCTGGACATGGACGCGTTCTTCGCCAGCGTGGAGCGGCTGCGCGACCCCGGCCTGGCGGACACCCCCGTCATCGTCGGCGGCACCGGTCCGCGCGGCGTCGTCTCCTCGGCCGACTACCTGGCCCGCGCCCGCGGCGTCCACTCCGCGATGCCCATGGCACGCGCCCTGCGGCTGTGCCCCGACGCCGCCGTGCGCTCTCCCCGGGGCGGCGCCTACCGCGAGGTCTCCCGGGCGGTCATGGAGATCCTGCGGTCGGTCACCCCGCTGGTGCAGCCCCTGTCCCTGGACGAGGCGTTCCTGGACGTGTCCGGGGCGCGCCGCCGCCTGGGCGGGCCGGTGCGGATCGCCGCGATGATCCGCGACCGGGTCCGCCGCGAGCAGGGGCTGACCTGCTCGGTGGGGGTGGCCGCCACCCGGTTCACGGCCAAGCTCGGCTCCACCCACTGCAAACCCGACGGCCTGCTCCTGGTGCCCACCGCCGGGGTCCGCGCCTTCCTGGACCCGCTCCCCGTGGGGGCCCTGCCCGGCGTGGGGGACCGGACCGAGCAGGCGCTGGCCCGGATGGGGGTGCGCACCGTGGGGGCCCTGGCCCGGTACGACCGCGACCTGCTGCGCATGGAGCTGGGCGACAAGCACGGCACCCGGCTGGCCGACCTCGCCCACGGCATCGACGACAGCCCCGTGGAGTCCGAGAGCGAGGACAAGAGCATCGGCGCCGAGGAGACCTTCGACGTCGACGTGGCCGAGCCCGCGACGGTGCGGCGGGAGCTGCTGCGGCTGTCCGAGAAGGTGGCGAGGCGCCTGCGCGCCTCGGGGCGGATGGGGCGCACGGTGAGCGTCAAGCTCCGCCGGGGCGATTTCTCGACCATCACCCGGGCCCGCACCCTGCCCGACGCCACCGACGTCGGCCGGGAGATCAACGCCGTCGCCCGGGACCTTTACGCCGAATCCGGTCTGGCGGGAACCCCGCTGCGCCTGGTCGGCGTTCGTATGGAAGGGATCGTTCCCGCCGCGGGGGTTCACCGGCAGCTGGCCCTGGACGAGCAGGACACGGGGTGGCGCGACGTCGAACGCGTCATGGACCGGGTGGCGGAACGATTCGGTCCAGGCGCGATACAGTCGGCGGTATTGGCCAAGCGTGACGAAAACGACGTATGATGCCGCAACTTCCGGGCCCCTCCCCGCGTTGTACGGGGTAGGCCCGGAGTCAGGGTAGACAGAGAGGCATGGAAGCCGGTGTTTCCGATACAGCGCGGGGGTATCGTGGCCTTGGTCGGTCAGGTCCGCACGCAGCTTTTCCTTCCACGGTGCGCTAGCGCACCGTATTCTGGGCATACCACTGACCAAGAGACCATTGATCAGTACCCGTCACCCCACCCGGGGACTGTTGTAGGGAGGCGCCGTGCCGCTCTCTGAACACGAGCAGCGCATGCTCGACCAGATCGAGCAGGCGCTGTATGCCGAGGACCCGAAGTTCGCCAACACCGTTCGGCAGACGAACCCCGTGGTCCATCACAAGCGCCGGATCATCAAAGCCGGGCTGGGGTTCGTCCTCGGCCTCGTGCTGATGCTGACGGGTCTGCTGCTCGGCAGCAGCACCAACATGGCCGTGGGCGTCACCGTCAGCGTGGGCGGCTTCCTCGTGATGCTGACCTGCCTGCTGTGGGGGCTCAACGCCTGGCGCCGGGCCGGGATCGGCGGCACCGAGGCCGTTCCGGACGAGCCCAAGCGCCGCAAGGGCGACCGCCCGGGCATGATGAACCGCTTCGAGGAGCGCTGGCGCCGCCGCCAGCAGGGCGACGAGTGACCCCGCGCTCCCGACCGGCCTGACCACGACCGAGGGCCCCGCACACCGGTGCGGGGCCCTCGTCGCGTCCCGGCCCGGGGCCGCTGCCGTCGGCCGCCCCGGCCGGGCCCGGGGCCGCGGGGTTTCGGACCGGTGCGCCGGGTGGCGTCGCCCGCCGGAGGCCGTGGAGAGGGCCCGCCCGGCAACCCGGGACGGGCCCCGCTCAGGCGCTCTGCGGGGTGGGGTCCGCGACGGGGCGGCGCGGGCGGTCCCACAGCGAGCGGGGGAGCAGCACCGCGCGCAGGCGCACCCCCCGCGGCCGGACCGCCGGCAGGCCCCCCACGATGGTGCGCAGGTCCGCGCCCGCCTCCTCGCCCCAGGAGGCCGCCGGGGCGTACCGGTCGCGCTCCTCGGCCAGGGCCAGGCGGTGCAGGGCCGCGCGCACCTGCTCGGGCAGCGGCACCCGCTGCGCGTCCCGCAGGGCGGCCAGCCGTGCCGCCGTCCCGCGGGGGCTCTCCGCCAGGTCCCACCCCAGGCCCAGGTCCACACAGGTGTCGCGCAGCTCCCGCCAGGCCGCACCCGGGCGCCCCAGCCGGGAGTGCCGCACGGCCAGGCGCAGCCCGGCCGGCAGGAACGGCACCAGCAGGGCGCCGGCCACGGCCGCCGCCGCGGGCAGCCACGACAGGTCCGGGGCCCGCCCGCCGCCCGCCGGGGCGGCCCCGACCTCCTCCGGGGACTCCTCCTCGGCGGGCGGCGCGGACGGGGAGGGCGACTCCTCGGGTTCGGGCGACGCGGACGGCTCCTCGTCCGGGTCCTCGGGCGAGGGCTCGGGGCCGGCCGGTTCGGGGGCGGTGGCCCCCGAGGTGTACTCGGGCTCGGTCGCCGAGCCCTGGCCGCCCGCACCCGAGGGCGTCGGCTCGAACCGCACCCACCCCGCGCCCTCGAAGTACAGCTCCGGCCAGGCGTGCGCGTCGCCGGTGCCCACCGACCAGCGGCCGTCCCCCACCCGCTCGCCCGCGGTGTAGCCGACCGCGACACGGGCGGGGATGCCGGCCTGGCGGGCCATCACGGCCATCGCCCCGGCGAACTGCTGGCAGTAGCCGGTCCGGTCCACGGTCAGGAAGTGCACCAGCGGATCGGCTCCGGCGGGCACCTCCGGCGGGCGCAGGCTGTAGGAGAAGTCCCCCGAGGTGAAGAACTCCTGGAGCGCCACCGCCCTCAGGTAGGGCGCGTCGATGTGGCCGGTCAGCTCCTCGGTCAGCTCCCGGACCTCGCCGCCCAGCTCCGCGGGCACGGTGCGGAAGTCGCCCGGCAGCGACCGCGGGGCCCGGGGCGCGGCGGCCAGCTCCCGCGCGGTCACCTCCCGCTCGGCGGTCTCCACGGTGAAGCTCAGCCCCGTGGGCGGGCCCTCGGTCGTGAACACCATGAGGCTGTCCGGGTGCACGTACCAGTCGCCGGAGACGTCGACCGACCGCGCCCAGTACGGCAGCGGAAGGAAGTCCATGCCCGCGACGTCGGAGTCCAGGGACACCCGGGTCGTCACGGTGTCCTGCGGCGGCGCCGTGGAGGGCCACCCGGTGGGCAGCGGCAGCTCGCTCTGGATCCGGGTGTCGCCGGAGGCGTCCACCGGGCTCATCGTCCAGTTGACGCCGTCGAACTCGTCGAGCACGTACCGGCGCAGGTACCCGGGCTCCTCGGCGTCGGTGCGGTAGGTCAGCACCGTGCGGTCGGAGTCCGACAGCAGGTCGCGGCGCATCGACACCAGCGGGTGCGTGGTGGTGATGATGTCGTTCCCGCGGCCCACGTAGGTGCCCTCCGCCAGGGCGTGGAAGGCGTCGGTGCGCAGGCCCGGCACCGCCGCGGGCAGGGCCAGCGCCAGCGCGACGGCCGCGGCGGCGGCCAGGGCCGCGGTGAACCCGTGCTGGAGGGCGCCCAGCGGCGGGGTGGGCACCGCCACCCCCCACTCGCGCCCGCGCACCCACATGTCCACGGCCAGCAGCTGGAGGAACCCGAACACGCACGCGACGAGCGCCCCGGCGCCGATCCCGGACTCCTCGACCACCAGCGGCACCACGGCCAGGGCCAGCAGCAGCCCGCCGACCATGCCCGGGCAGCGGGCGGTGACCGCCAGGAAGTCGGCGGCGACGAGGAACACCGCGAACGCCACGGCGATGATCAGCATCACCCCGGCGGTCGCCGTCACCGGCGGCGTGTTGGTGTCGATGGTCCCCAGCCCCTGGGAGAACACCGTGGCGACCTGCTCCACGGCCGCCCCGGTGGGCACCACGCCCAGGGGCGCCAGGTGCCCCGCGAACAGCGGCACCACGAGCAGCGCGACCACGGCCAGCTGGAGCACGGGCACGACCGGGCCGGCCCAGCCGGCCAGGGTCCGGTACAGGACGGACACCGCGGTGGCCGCCCCCATCATCAGGACCGCGGGCAGCCACCAGTCCTCGCCGCGGACCAGGGGGGACAGGAGGGGGAGGGCGCACAGCAGGCAGACCAGCGTGGCCAGGGGCATCAGGGCTTTCAACGCGGGACCTTCCCGAGGGGTGCGGCGTCGCGCCACAGCGGGGGCAGTTCGGAGAGGGTGGACAGGTGCACGACCCGCCACCCGGCGGAGGCCAGCATCTCGCCCGCCCCGGTGCGCGCCCGCTCGGAGGGCCAGGCGGCCCGCGCGCACAGCACGGCGACCCGGTGCCCGCCGCCGCTCGCGGCCAGGGCCGCCGCCTCCTCGGCGGTGAGCGCTCCCAGCACCGCCACGGTCAGGGACGACCCGGCGGCGGAGACGGCGGGCGGGGCGGTGGAGCCGGAGGCCTCCAGGACGGCCAGCCCGTCCAGCACGGCGGCGGGCGCCGGCGCGGGCATCCGGCCCCGGTCGGTGTGCAGGCGCACCTCGTGCCCGCGGTCGAGCAGGTGCAGGGCGACGGAGGCCGCCGCGCCCACCGCCGTCTCCAGGGAGTCGCCGGGGCCGTCCCCGGCGTGCGCGGCCCGGCGCGCGTCGAGCAGGACGGTGCCGTACTCGCGCCGGTGCTGCTCGTCGCGGCGCACCATCAGCTCGCCGCGCCTGGCGGTGGACCGCCAGTGGACCCGGCGCAGCTCGTCGCCGTGCCGGTACTCGCGGGGGACCGGGTCCTGCTCGCCTGCCCCGCTCAGGGACCGGCGCGGGGAGTCGTCGCCCTGGGAGCCGTCGGAGGTGCCGACCGCGTCCAGGGGCACCGTGGCGGGGGTGACGAGCAGGTGCTCGGGGGAGCCGGGCCGCTGCTCGACCCGCACCAGCCCCAGCGGGTCGGTGACCGCGACCCACAGCGGCCCCAGCGGGTAGTCGCCGCGCACGGCGGGGCGGACCAGGTACGCGAGGTCGCGGACGGCCCGGGGGCCCAGGAAGCCGATGGAGTAGCGGGGCTCGTGGCCCAGCGGGGTGGGCAGGGTGTCGCTGACGGACACCGCCGTCACCGGCCAGGTGTGCGAGGAGTTGCCGATCCTGACCATGATGCGGGCGTCGTGCCCGGCCCGCACCCGGGAGGGGGTGACGCCGCGGCTGTGCACCACCCGTCCGGCGGCGCCCAGCAGGCTCAGCGCCGCCAGCGGCGGCAGCGCCGTGGCGAGCACGCCCAGGACCACCAGTTCGCGCTGGCCGACGACGAACCCGGCCACGAGTGCGGCCGCGCCCAGGATCAGCATGCACACGCCTCGTGCGGTGAGGGTTCGTCGCGGGCGCATGGGCCCTCTCTCGTGGCGGGGGTTCAACGGGGGGCGGGAACGGGCAACCGGGCGACCAGCTTGGCGACGATCTGCTCGGCGGTCATGCGCTCCATCTGCGCCTGGGGGCCGGGCAGCAGGCGGTGGGCCAGGACGGGCACGGCCAGGTTCTGGACGTCGTCGGGGACGACGTAGTGGCGGCCCTCCAGGGCGGCGTGCGCGCGGGAGGCCCGCACCAGGTGCAGGGTGGCCCGCGGCGAGGCGCCCAGGTCCAGTTCGGGGCTGGTCCGGGTGGAGTTGACCAGGTCGACGATGTAGCGGCGCATGCCGGGTGCCACGTGCACCCCGCGGACCAGGTCGGCCAGGTGGCGCACCGTTCCCGCGTCGGTGACGGGTGCCAGCCCCTCCAGGGGGGAGTGGGAGCCGTGGGAGTCGATCATGTCCAGCTCGGCCTGGGGTGAGGGGTAGCCGACGGAGACGCGCGCCATGAACCGGTCGCGCTGGGCCTCGGGCAGGGCGTAGGTGCCCTCCATGTCCGCCGGGTTCTGGGTGGCCACGACCATGAAGGGCCGCTCCAGGGGGCGGGTGCGGCCGTCCACGCTGACCTGCCGCTCCTCCATGCACTCCAGCAGGGCGGCCTGGGTCTTGGGCGAGGCGCGGTTGATCTCGTCGCCCAGGACGATGTTGGCGAAGATCGGCCCCGGGTCGAACTCGAACTCGCGCCGCTCCTGGTGGTAGACGCTGACCCCGGTGATGTCGCCGGGCAGCAGGTCCGGGGTGAACTGGACGCGCCGCACGGAGCAGTCCACCGCCCGCCCCAGCGCCTTGGCCAGCATGGTCTTGCCGACGCCGGGGACGTCCTCGATGAGCAGGTGGCCCTCCGACAGCAGGACGGTCAGCGCGACGCGCAGCACCTCCGGCTTGCCCTCGATGACCGTCTCTATGGCTCCGCGGATGCGGTCGGCCACGGCGACGACCTCTCCCACGTCCGCCTGGACGCCGCCCCCGCGGCCGCCGTGGTGTGTGCCGAGTGACACGAGACCCCTCCCGCTCCGTGTGTCGGTGTTCGGAACCGAGGCTAGGCCCAATCAGAGCGATTGCAAACCAAAGTGCCGGAATCGGTCGTCGAATGCGCGTCCGCGCGGCGGAAGTGCGCTAATGGGTGGGAATTCAACATCTGATCATTCGTGGAACGCCGGGGAAGACGAACGGGGCGGTTGTGAATAAGAGGTGCAAAGCGCCCGGCGCGGCTTTCCCGCCCGGACCCCCGGTCCCCTGGTGCGGGCCCGGTCCCGCGGCACGCCCGGGGGGCCGTCACGCCCCCCACCCGCACACCACCGTGTTGACCTGGGAATTCATCGCACAATCCGCCGTTGTGGCCGCATCGGAGCTGTTGACGGTGGGGAAGAGTGGAGTAAGGTGGAGCAGCGTGGAGAGAGCGAATTCTCCACTTCGGGGGAGGAGGTCGGGAGTGTGTTCCTCGGCACTCACACGCCCCGTCTGGACCAGAAGGGGCGGCTGTTCCTTCCCGCGAAGTACCGCGACGAGCTGTCGGGGGGTGTGGTGATCACGAAGGGCCAGGAACGCTGTCTCTACGTCTTCCCGGTCAAGGAGTTCGTGCGCCTCACCGACTCCCTGGCCCGTGCCCCGGTCACCGACCGCGCGGTCCGCGACTACGGCCGCATCCTCTTCGCCGGCGCCTCCGACCAGAACTGCGACGCCCAGGGGCGGGTCACCGTCCCGGCCCCGCTGCGCGCCTACGCCGGGCTCACCCGCGACTGCGCCGTCATCGGGGCCAACACCCGGCTGGAGATCTGGGAGGCCCGCGCCTGGTCCGAGTACGAGGCGGAACGCGAACGCGAGTTCGCGGACCTGTCCGAGGAGGTGCTGCCCGGAGTGCTGTGAGTCCGGACACCCTCCGGTACCCGCGGCACCAGCGAGTCCACACCCTCGAAGCCGGGGGCCGGCGACGGCCTCCGGGCGCGGCGAGCACGAGCTGGCGCGACTTCCCCGGTGCCAGACCGTCAACGCGGGTCCGCTGAAAGGTGGACAATAGCGGCCGTGTCCGGAGGCCCGCCGGAACCCGGTGAGGCCACGCCGCACCGCGGAGCGCACCGCAGGGACGGGCGCGACCGCGGCCAGACGAGGGGGAGCGCGACAGCGTGGAGGAACGGCACCGCATGGGTGACACCCGGGGGGACGGGAACGAGGGCACCGCCGACGGCCGCGTCGCGGCCGCCCGCACGGGGGCCGACCCCCTGCACGTCCCGGTCATGCTCGACCGCATCGTGGAAGTACTCGCGCCGGCCCTGGACAGGCCCGGCGCCGTCGTCGTCGACGGCACCCTGGGCCTGGGCGGCCACTCCGAGGCCCTCCTGCGCGCCCGCCCTCGGGCACGCCTGGTCGGCGTTGACCGCGACACCACCGCCCTGGAGCGCAGCGCCGCCCGCCTGGCCCCCCACGCCGACCGCGTCCACCTCGTCCACGCGCTCTACTCCGAGATCCCCCGCGCCCTCGACGAGGCCGGGGCCGACCGCGCCGACGCCGTCCTGCTCGACCTCGGCGTGTCCTCCCCCCAGCTCGACGAGACCGACCGCGGCTTCGCCTACGCCCACGACGCCCCGCTCGACATGCGCATGGACCGCACCCAGGCGCTCACCGCCGCCGAGATCGTCAACACCTACCCGGTGTCCGAACTCACCCGCGTCCTGCGCACCTACGGCGAGGAGCGGTTCGCCTCCCGCGTCGCCCGCGCCATCGAGCGCCGCCGCGCCCAGGGCCCCCTGGACTCCACCCGCGAACTCGCCGAACTCGTCCGCGACGCCATCCCCGCGGCCACCCGCCGCACCGGAGGGCACCCCGCCAAGCGCACCTTCCAGGGACTGCGCATCGAGGTCAACGCCGAACTCTCCATCCTCGAACGCGCCCTGCCCGCCGCCCTCTCCCGCCTGGCCGTCGGAGGGCGCATCGCCGTGCTGTCCTACCACTCCCTGGAGGACCGCCTCACCAAGAAGGCGTTCGCCGCCCTGGCCACCGACACCACGCCACCGGACCTGCCCGTGCCCCTCCCGGACCGGCAGCCCGAACTCCGGCTCCTCACCCGGGGGGCCGAACTCCCCACGGACGAAGAGAACGAACGCAACCCCCGCGCCCAGTCGGCCCGCCTGCGCGCGGCCGAGCGGGTGCGGCCCGCGCGGCAGTAGGGAGAACACATGAGCACGACCAGGACGGACACCCGCCGCGCCGACAAGCGCAAGGCGGCCTCGCCCCGGCGCACCGCCGCGCGCCCGCCCACCGGCCCCGCACGCGCGTCCGCGCGGAGCCGGGCGGCCGCCGCGGCACGCTCGCGCGCGCCCCGGATCCCCTTCGTGCTGCTCGTCCTGTGCCTGCTCGGCGGCGCCCTGGTCGGCCTCCTCGTCCTGCGCGGCGTCATCGCCCAGGAGGCGTTCGCCATCTCCAACCTCCAGACCGAGAACCGTGAGCTCTCCTACGACGAGCAGCGCCTGCGCGGCTCGGTCGCCCACCTGGAGACCTCCGGGCGCATCTCCGACGAGGCCGAGGCGCTGGGCATGGAACAGGGCGACGCGCCCCTGTTCATCGACCCCGGCAGCGGCCGGGTCACCGGAGGGGCCCAGGACGCCGCGGACGGCGGGAGCGAGGATTGAGCACGCCCCGACGCCCCCGCGACCCCCGCAGACCCGGCGGCACCGGCAAGTCCGGCTCCCGTCCCGCCCGCACCCCGGCCCAGGGCGCCGCCCCGCGCGGCGGCGCCCGCTCCGGCGGTGAGCGCCGCTCGCCGCGCGAGGCCCGCACCGCGCCCACCGAGCGCAGGCGCCGCGCCCCCGCGCCGCCCCCGCCGCCACCGCCCCTGCTGCGCCGCACCTTCCAGCGCGGCGCCCCGGGCAAGCGCATCCGGTTCGGCGGCGCGCTCATCCTGGCCGTCCTCGTCCTGTTCGCCGGCCGCCTGGTCCAGATCCAGGGCGTGGAGGCCGAACAGTACGCCGAGGCCGCCTCCGAGCTGCGCCTGCAGACCATCGACATCCCCACCCTGCGCGGCGCCATCACCGACTCCGACGGCGACCCCTTCGCGCTGTCCATGGAGGTGCGCACGGTCTTCGTCGACCCCGAGGAGGTGCGCGAGGACCAGCGCGACGAACTCGTCGACGAACTCGTCACCCGCTTCGACCTCGACGAGGAGGAGGTCGCCGCCCAGGTCGACGCCCGCCCCAGCCGCTACCAGGTCGTCGCCCGCGGGGTGGCGCCCGGCGACTGGCAGGAGCTGCGCGACCTGGAACTGCGCGGCGTGGGCGCCGACGTCGGCTACGAGCGCGTCTACCCCGAGGAGACCGGCGCAGCCGACCTGGTCGGCTTCGTCGGCAACGAGGGACACGGCCTGGAGGGGCTGGAGGCCTACATGAACACCACGCTGGCCGGCGAGGCCGGCAAGCGCCAGGTCGAGGTCGGCGTCGACGGCACCCAGATCCCCATGGCGGGCGGCCTGGTCAAGGACCCCGTCCCCGGGCAGGACGTGCGCCTGACCCTGGACCGGGACGTGCAGTGGTACGTCGCCCAGACCCTCGCCTCCCGCGTGGAGGAACTGGAGGCCGACGGCGGCAGCGCCATCGTCATGGTCCCCGACACCGGCGAGATCATCGCCATGGCCGACTACCCCACCTACTCGCCCTCCGACATCTCCTCCAGCGGGCCCGAGCAGTGGTCCAACGGCGCGGTCGCCGAGACCTTCGAACCCGGCAGCACCAACAAGGTCATCACCGTCGGCGCCGCCCTGGAAGAGGGGCTCACCACCCCCGAGACCGTCTACACCGTCCCCTACGCCCTGGACTACTACGACCAGACCTTCCGCAACTCCAGCAACACCGGCACCCAACGGCTCACCGTCAACGGCATCATGGCCCAGTCCAGCAACGTCGGCACCATCAAGGTCGCCGACCAGGTCGGCGCCGGGGTCCTGCACCGGTACATGACCGAGTTCGGGCTCGGCCAGCCCACCGGCCTGGCCCTACCCGGCGAGGAGACCGGCGTCCTCAGCGACCCCGAGGACTGGTGGGGCACCCAGCTGCCGTCGGTGTCCATCGGCCACAGCGTCACCGTCAACGCCGCCCAGATGGCGTCGGTCTACGCCACCGTCGCCAACGGCGGCGTCCGGGTGGAGCCGCGCGTCGTCGCCGGCACCGTCGACACCGAGGGCGAGTTCAGCCCCGCCGAGGACGCCCCGCGCACCCGGGTGGTCAGCGAGGAGACCGCGGCCAGCCTCGCGCTCATGCTGGAGGCCGTCACCAGCGACGAGGGCACCGCGCCCCAGGCCCGCATCGACGGCTACCGGGTGGCGGGCAAGACCGGCACCGCCAACCGGGTCAACCCCGAGACGGGCTCCTACGACGGCGGCGGCTACACCTCGACCTTCGCCGGGTTCGCCCCCGCCGACGCGCCCGAGGTCGTCGTCCAGGTCGTCCTGCACAACCCGCAGGGCACCTACTACGGCGGCGAGGCCGCCGGCCCGGCCTTCAACGACATCATGTCGTTCGCGCTCAAGACCCTCAAGGTCCCGCCGACCGACACCGACCCGCCCGCCATCCGCCTCTTCGAGGAGGAGGACGGCGGCTGACGCTCCCCGGGGCCCGGAGGGGACCCTCCCTTGCGGCCTCCCGCGGGCCGCAGCGGAGCGGGGGTCACGGGGGCGCGTCGCCGTGCAGGTGCCGGCGCACCGACCGGACGTGCTCCGGCCCGGTACGGCAGCACCCGCCCACCAGCACCGCCCCCGCCCGGTGCCAGGCCACCGCCGCCGCACCGAACCCCTCCGGATCCGGCACCCCCGTCCAGTGCCGTGCCCGGGCGTCCCACACCTCGCCCGAGTTCGGGTAGGCCACCGCGGGGAACCCGGCGGCCGCCACCGTCCGCACCAGCTCCGGGACGAACCGCGGCGCCGTGCAGTTCACCCCCACCGCCACCAGCGACCCCGCCGCCTCCGACGCCGCCAGCTCCGCGACCACCTCCCGCAGCGGGGTGCCGTCGCCCAGCCGCTCCCCGTCCCGGCACGACAGGCTCAGCCACGCCCGCACCCCCGGGGTCCCGGCGACCAGCCGCGCCAGCGCCCGCGCCTCCGCCGCCGACGGCACCGTCTCGCAGGCCACCAGGTCCGCCCCGGCGCCGGCCAGCACCAGCCACCGCTCCCGGTGCCAGGCGTACAGCCCGTCCTCGTCCAGGTCGTAGGCGCCCGTGTACTCCGACCCGTCCGCCAGCACCGCGCCGTAGGGACCCACCCCGGCCGCGACCAGCCCCGCGCCGAACGCGTCCCGCTCCGCCCGGGCCAGCTCCACCGACCGGCGCACCAGCCCCAGCGCCTCCGGCCGCGACCACCCCCGCGCCACCAGCGCCGCCACCCCCGCCTGGTAGCCCGCGGCCGTCACCACCTCCGCGCCCGCCTCGAGGTAGTCGCGGTGCACCCGGCGGATCGCGTCCGGGTCCCGGTCCAGCAGCCGCGCCGACCACAGCCCGCCCGACAGGTCGTGGCCGTACGCCTCCAACCGGGTCGCCAGCCCGCCGTCCAGCACCACCGGCCGCCCCCCGGACACCGCCTCCGCCACCCGGTCCACCGGCACCACCCCCGCCCACCACGGTATTCGGGCGCCGGTGATCCCGTCCCGGATCTGCCTCCCACCAGCGTGGAAATTACCGGCCGGTCGACTCCAACGGTTACCCTCCACACGTGCCACCGGTAATGCGACCTGAACACACGCCCCTGCGTCCCCTGTCCGACCTCGTGCCGCTGCTCGGCCCGGACGCCCGACTGCTGCGCCCGGACCTGGCCCCGGACCACCCGGTCCCGGCCCGCGAGGTCCAGGTGCGCGGCATCACCCACGACTCCCGCAAGGCGGGCCCGGGAGACCTGTACGCGGCCCTGCCCGGGACCCGCGTCCACGGCGCCGAGTTCGCCGAGCAGGTCGCCCTCGCCGGCGCCGCCGCGGTCCTCACCGACCCCGAGGGCGCCGACCGCGCGGCGGCCACTGGCCTGCCCACCCTCGTCGTCCCCGACGTGCGCGCCGTCCTGGGCACCGTCGCCTCGTGGGTCTTCAAGGACCCCTCCGGCGACCTGCTGCTCATCGGCACCACCGGGACCAGCGGCAAGACCACCGTCTCCTACCTCGTGGAGGCCGGGCTGCGCCGCGCCGGGATGGGCACCGGCCTCATCGGCACCGTCGAGATGCGGGTGGGCGACGAGCGCGTCTCCTCCTCCCTCACCACGCCCGAGGCCACCGACCTGCACGGCCTGTTCGCCCTCATGCGCGAGCGCGGCGTCACCGCCGCCGCCATGGAAGTCTCCAGCCACGCCCTGGCCCTGGGCCGGGTCGGCGGCACCCGCTACGACGTCGCGGTCTTCACCAACCTGTCCCAGGACCACCTGGACTTCCACAGCGACCTGCGCGACTACTTCGAGACCAAGGCGCGCCTGTTCACCCCGGAGTACTGCGACATCGCCGTCGTCAACGCCGACGACCGGTTCGGCCGCGCCCTGGTCGACATGGTCCAGGCGCTGGGCAAGGTGCCCGTCACCACCTTCGGCGTGCAGGGCTTCTCCGACGCCGACCCCGAGACCGCTCTGGTCCCCGACTGGAGCGCCGTCGACGTGCGCCTGGGCGCCGCGGGCAGTACCTTCCGCATCGTCGGCCCCGGCGGGATGGAGGCCCGGGCCTCCGTGGGCCTGCCCGGACCCTTCAACGTGTCCAACGCCATGGCCGCCATCATCGGCCTCGTCGAGGCCGGGCTGCCCCTGGAGACCGCGATCGAGGGCGTCGCCGACGCGCCCGGCGTCCCCGGGCGCATGGAGAAGGTCCTCACCAGCTCCGCACCCGCCCAGGACTTCACCGCCCTGGTCGACTACTCCCACAAACCCGGCGCCGTCGAGGCCGTCCTGTCCTCGGTGCGCTCCATCGCCGAGGGCGGCGTCACCGTCGTCCTGGGCTGCGGCGGCGACCGCGACCGCGCCAAGCGCCCCCTCATGGGGGAAGCCGCCGCCCGACTCGCCGACCAGGTCGTCATCACCAACGACAACCCGCGCTCGGAGGACCCCGTCGCCATCGCCGCCGCGATGCTGGAGGGCGTCACCCGCGTCCCCGAGAACGCGCGCGCCCGGGTCACCGTCGAACTCGACCGGGCCGACGCCATCCGCCTGGCCGTCGCCCGCGCCCGGGCCGGCGACGTGATCGTCGTCGCGGGCAAGGGCCACGAGACCGGCCAGTACGTCAAGGGAGAGGTCCTGCCCTTCGACGACCGCGAGGTGCTGCGCACCGCCATCGAGGAGCACCTGTCCGCGGACGTCCGCGAACGCCTGGGCGTGGCCCTGCTGGACGTCCACCG
Source organism: Nocardiopsis flavescens (assembly GCF_900141985.1). Lineage (GTDB taxonomy): Bacteria > Actinomycetota > Actinomycetes > Streptosporangiales > Streptosporangiaceae > Nocardiopsis > Nocardiopsis flavescens. The sequence continues at coordinate 497,813 of NZ_FQZK01000002.1, forward strand.
GCCCGCCGGAGGCTGATCGGGCACCGGCGGCACACCCGTCGCCCACCGCCCCGAACCGCCCGCCCCGTGCGTTCCGCGCACGGGGCGCGGCCGACGGTCACGAAGTGGCGGATATTGCCGCCCCCGGGCCCTGCCGGGACCCCGGACGCCCCAACATGTTCTAAGGTGGGTGCGGCAATCGCAGCCCGAGAACCCGCCGCCCACCGGTGGCGCCCTGGATGTGGCCGCCCCCGTCACCACCGCGGTGGAACACGGCGCGGCACCTTGTGCGCGCCCGCCCGCGGCGCCATCCCCCGACCCGAGTCCTTTGACCGGGTGGCCTCCCGTCATCCCGTGGTCGCCGCGGGTCGGGCCTGACCTGAGGAGTGGATTTGATCGCGCTCACGCTCGATCGGATCGCCGAGATCACCGGAACCGCCCTCGGCGGATCCGCGCGCCCCGACGCCCCGGTCGGCGGCCCCGTCGTCGTCGACTCGCGTCTGGTGGGGCCAGGCTCCCTGTTCGCCGCCCTGGGCGGCGAGCGGGTCGACGGCCACGACTACGCGCGTGCCGCGGTCGAGGCGGGGGCGGTCGCCGTCCTGGCCTCCCGCCCCGTCGACGCCCCCCACCTGCTGGCCCGGGGCGGTGACGACGGCGTCGTCGAGGCCCTGGCCCGACTCGCCCGGTACACCGCCGACACCCTCGCCGACCCCGCCCGCGGCGCCGACGCCGCCGAGATCATCGGGGTCACCGGCTCCTCCGGCAAGACCACCACCAAGGACCTCATCGCCCAGGTCATCGCCGGCCGCGGCGCCACCGTCGCCCCGGCGGGCTCGTTCAACAACGAGATCGGCCACCCCCTCACCGTCCTGCGCGCCGACACCGGCACCCGCCACCTGGTGCTGGAGGTCGCCGCCCGCGGCATCGGCCACATCGCCCACCTGTGCCGCGTCGCCCCGCCCCGCATCGGCGTGGTCCTCAACGTCGGCAGCGCCCACATGGGCGAGTTCGGCGACCGCGACGCCATCGCCAAGGCCAAGGGCGAACTCGTCGAGTCCCTGCCCCCGGGCGCGGACGCCCCCGGCCGCGGCGGCGTCGCCGTCCTCAACGCCGACGACCCCGCCGTCAGGGCCATGGCCGACCGCACCGACGCGCGCACCGTGTTCTACGGGACCGGCGAGGACGCCGACGTGCGCGCCACCGGCGTCGTCCTGCGCGAGGACGGCACCGCCGCCTTCACCCTGCACCTGGACGGCGGCACGGCCCCGGTGGAACTCGCCCTCGTCGGCGCCCACCAGGTCCACAACGCGCTCGCCGCCGCCGCCGTCGCCCGCGAACTCGGCATGGACGCCGCCGGGACCGCCGCCGCCCTGGGCGCGGCCACCCCGGTCAGCCGCTGGCGGATGGAGGTCACCGAGCACGACGGTGCCACCCTCGTCAACGACGCCTACAACGCCAACCCCGAGTCCATGCGGGCCGCACTGACCACCCTGGGCGCACTCGCCCGGGGCCGCCGCCCCATCGCCGTCCTGGGCCACATGGCCGAACTGGGCGCGCAGGAGCGCATCGAACACGAGAAGATCGGCGAACTCGCCGCCCGCACCGGAGCAGCCCACCTGATCGTGGTCGGAGACCAGGCCGAGGGCATCGCCGCCGGAGCCGAGCGCACCGGCCGCGAAGGCCACTGGTCGGGTGAGACCGTCCGGGTCGCGGACGCCGCGGCGGCCGCCGCGGCCCTGCGCGCACGGATGCGCGCGGGAGACGTCGTCATTGTGAAGGGATCACGGGTGGCAGCACTCGAACGGGTTATCGACCTCATCGCCGAAGGTGATGTCCGGTGATCGGCATCTCCATCGCGGCGGCGCTGTCGCTGATCGTCTCCATGGCGCTGATGCCGCCGCTGATCAACCTGCTGTACCGGTTCAAGTTCGGCCAGGAGGTCCGCGACGACGGCCCCGAGGGCCACAAGACCAAGCAGGGCACGCCCACCATGGGCGGCATCGTCATCATCCTCGGCGCGGTGATCGGCTACTTCGGCTCCCACCTGGTGCTGGCCCTGGTCCAGCCCTCCGCCACCGGGCCCACCGCCTCCGGCCTGCTGGTCATGTTCCTGTTCGTGGGCATGGGCTGCGTCGGCTTCCTGGACGACTTCATCAAGATCTACAAGCGCCGCAGCCTGGGCCTGCGCAGCGGCGCCAAGATGGTCGGCCAGGCCGTGGTCGGCGTCGGGTTCGCCTACGGCGTCACCATGTTCCCCAACGGGTACGGCTACACCCCCGCCGCGCCCAGCCTGTCCTTCCTCCGGGACTTCGGCCCCCCGCTGATGCTCGTCGTGTTCATCATCTGGGCGCTGTTCCTCATCGTCGGGTTCTCCAACGCCGTCAACCTCACCGACGGCCTCGACGGCCTCGCCACCGGAGCCACCATCCTGTCGCTGGTCGCCTACGTGATCATCGGCAACTGGCAGCTGCGCCAGTCCTGCGTGTCCTACCTGTCGACCAACTGCTACACGGTCCGCGACCCCCTGGACCTGGCCGTCGTCGCCTCCGCCGTCCTCGGCTCCTGCATCGCCTTCCTGTGGTTCAACGCCCCGCCCGCCAAGGTCTTCATGGGCGACACCGGCTCCCTGGCGCTGGGCGGCCTCATCGTGGGCCTGGCCATCACCACCCGCACCCAGCTCCTGCTGCTCCTCATCGGCGGCCTGTTCGTCATCATCACCATGTCCGTGATGATCCAGATCACGTCGTTCCGCCTGACCGGCAAACGCGTGTTCCGCATGGCCCCGCTCCAGCACCACTTCGAGCTCAAGGGCTGGGCCGAACCCACCATCGTCATCCGCTTCTGGATCATCCAGGGACTGTTCGTGGCGGTCGCCATCGGCCTGTTCTACCTCGAATGGATGCCGAGGTAACCCCGATGCCGCACCACTCCACCACCTCCACCCCCTTCACAGGCCTGCGGGTCTGCGTCGCCGGTCTCGGCGTCTCCGGCCCCCCCGTGGTCCGGCTCCTGCTGGAGCACGGGGCCCGCGTCACCGTGGTCGACGGGCGCGACGACGACACCGTCCGGCCGGTCGCCGCGGAACTCGCCGCGGCCGGGGCCGAGGTCGTCCTGGGCGCCACCCCGCTGCCCGACGCGTGCGACCTCGTCGTCACCTCGCCCGGCTGGCGCCCCGACTCTCCGCTGCTCGTCGCCGCCGCCGAGGCGGGCACCGAGGTCATCGGCGACGTCGAACTCGCCTGGCGGGTCAAACCCGCCGACCAGCTGTGGCTGGCGGTCACCGGCACCAACGGCAAGACCACCACCGTGCGCATGCTGGAGGCGATGCTGCGCGCCGACGGGCGCGACGCGCTCGCCGTCGGCAACGTCGGCACCCCCGTGATCGACGCCGTCCGCCCCGACGCGGACGGCCGCCACCCCCGGGTGCTGGCCGTGGAGCTGTCCAGCTTCCAGCTGCACTGGTCCTCCAGCCTGCGCCCGCACGCCGCCGCCGTCCTCAACATCGCGCCCGACCACCTGGACTGGCACGGCGGCCTGGAGCCCTACGCCCGCGCCAAGGGCACGGTGTTCGCCCCCGGCACCGTCCGGATCGTCAACCTCGCCGACCCCTGGTCGGTACGCCTGGCGGAGGAGGACGGCGACCCGCACACCCCGCTGGTCGGCTTCGGCCTGCGGACCCCCCGCCCGGGGGAGCTCGGCGTGGTCGAGGACCTGCTGGTGGACCGGGCGTTCACCGAGGACCCCGCCTCCGGAGCCGAGGAGCTCGCCACCCTGGCCGACGTGCGGCCCCCCGCGCCGCACAACGTCGCCAACGCCCTGGCCGCCGCCGCGCTGGCCCGCTCCATCGGGGTCGCCCCGGCCTCGGTCAGGGCGGGGCTGGCGGCGTTCGCCCCCGAACCGCACCGCATCGCGTACGTGGCCTCGGTGGCGGGCGTCGACTACGTCGACGACTCCAAAGCCACCAACCCGCACGCCGCCGCGGCGTCCCTGGGCGCCTACGAGCCGGTGGTGTGGATCGCCGGCGGCCTGCTCAAGGGCGCCGACGTCGACGGCCTCGTCGCCTCGGCCGCCGCCCGGCTGCGCGGCGCGGTGCTCATCGGCGCCGACCGCGCCCGCCTGCGCGACGCCCTGGCCGAGCACGCCCCCGGCGTGCCGGTCGTGGAGGTCGAGGGACCCGCCGCCGGCGCGCCCGAGGGCCACACCGTCATGGACGCCGTGGTCGCCGCCGCCGCGGACCTGGCCCGGGAGGGCGACACCGTCCTGCTGGCCCCGGCCGCGGCGTCGATGGACATGTTCGCCAACTACCCCGAGCGGGGACGCCTCTTCGCCGAAGCGGTCCACCGGCTGGACTGAACCACCCCGGTCGCCGCCCTGCGTGATCACGTGCGCACGGGCGGTGATCGTTGTGCGCCGCGACACTCCTTTCCACGTCGAAGATGGCCAACACGCGGGAAATGTCCACGGTTCCCGCCCCGCCTTTCGCCACTATTGAGGCGCGCAGGTGCGGAGGGTGGTGCGGATGGCGACGACGACGATCCCCGGAGTGGCCCGGACACGGGGGACGACGGTGGGCACGGGGCGTGAGCGCGCCCTGTGGAGGGAATGGGTGGGGGCCCTGGACCGGCCCCTCACCTCCTACTACCTGATCCTGGGCACGGCGGTGCTGCTCATCGCCCTGGGCCTGGTCATGGTGCTCTCCTCCACCATGGTCAAGTCCATCAACGAGACCGGCTCCTCCTTCTCCCTCTTCCAGAAGCAGCTGGTGTCGGCCGCGGTCGGCCTGCCGCTGATGATCCTCGCCTCGCACATGCCCCAGCAGGTGTTCCGGCTCATCGGCTACCCGGCCATGATCGTGTCGGCGGCGCTGCTGCTCCTCACCGTCTTCCAGGGCGTGGAGGTCAACGGCGCCACCCGCTGGCTCGACATCGGCGGCCTCGTCGTGCAGCCCTCCGAGCCCGCCAAGCTCGCCTTCGTCCTGTGGGGCGCCCACATCCTGGCCCGCAAGGACGAGCTCAAAGAGCTCACCGAGTGGCGCCACCTGCTCTTCCCGCTGCTCCCCGGCTGCGGCCTGCTCGTGCTGCTCGTGCTGCTGGGCTCCAACCTGTCCACCGCCCTGGTGTTCCTCGTCACCTTCCTCGGGCTGCTGTGGGTGATCGGCGCACCCGGCAAGCTCTTCGTCGCCATGTTCGGCCTCGTCCTGGGCCTGGCGGTCATCGCCATCGCCATCGAGCCCTACCGCATGGCCCGCGTCACCGCCCTGTTCGACCCCACCGCCGACCCGCTCGGCGACAACATGCAGTCGCTGCACGGCCTCTACGCCCTGGGCACCGGCGGCATCCTCGGCGTCGGCATCGGCGCCAGCCGGGAGAAGTGGGGCTTCCTGCCCTTCGCCGAGTCCGACTTCGTGTTCGCCATCATCGGCGAGGAGTTCGGCCTGATCGGCACCGTCCTGGTCCTCGCCCTCTTCGGCGTCCTGGGCTACGCCGGCCTGCGCGTGGCCTCGCGGGTGAAGGAGCCCTTCCCCCGGCTGGCCGCCTTCGCCATCGTGACCTGGATCATGGGCCAGACCATGATCAACATCGGCGCCGTGATCGGACTGCTCCCCGTCACCGGCGTCCCGCTGCCGCTGGTCTCGTACGGGGGTTCGTCCCTGATCACCACCATGGTGGCCCTGGGAGTCCTGCTGTCCCTGGCCAAGACCGAGCCCCAGGCGCAGCGGACCCTGGCGGCCCGGGGTCCCGGACGGGTGCAAAGGGCTCTAAGCTGGCTGGGCCTGGAGAACGGCACCGCCCCGGCCACCGGCCGCGGCGGCACCCCGTCCACCGGGCGCGCCGCGACCCCGCGGGCACCGCGCACCGCGGGCCGCAGGCGCGGCAGGACCAAGGCCACCTACGACAGCGGACCGATCCCCGCCGGGGACCGGTCGAGGAGGAATCGGCGACGATGAGGGTAGCCCTCGCCGGAGGCGGCACGGCCGGGCACATCGAGCCCGCGCTCTCCCTTGCGGACGCGCTCCGGCGCATCGACCCCAGCACGGAGATCCTCTGCCTGGGCACCGAGCGGGGACTGGAGACCCGCCTCGTGCCCATGCGCGGATACGAGCTGGGCCTGATCCCGGCGGTGCCCCTGCCCCGCAGGCTCACCCCGCAGCTGCTCAGCGTCCCCGGCAAGCTCGCCGGGGCCCTCAGCGCCGCGGGCGACCACCTGGACCGGCTCCAGGCCGACGTCATCGTCGGGTTCGGCGGCTACGTCGCCACCCCCGGCTACCTCGCGGCCCGCCGCCGGCGCGTCCCCATCGTCGTCCACGAGGCCAACCCCCTGCCCGGACTGGCCAACCGCCTGGGCGCCCGGATGACCCCCCACGTCTTCACCGGGCACCCGCACACCCAGATCCGCAACGGCCGGTTCGTCGGCATCCCCCTGCGCCAGCAGATCACCACCCTGGACCGGCTGGCCATGGGCGACAAGGCGCGCACCTACTTCGGCCTGCGCCCCGACCTGCCCACCCTGCTCATCTTCGGCGGCTCCCAGGGCGCCCAGCGCATCAACGAGACCGCCTTCGCCTCCCGCGACGCCTTCCGCGACCACGGCGTCCAGGTGCTGCACGTCGTCGGCCCCAAGAACGCCGAGGAGCCCCAGGACCTCACCCGGGACGGCATCCCCTACGTCGCCGTCCCCTACGTCGACCGCATGGACATGGCCTACGCCGCCGCCGACGTCGCCATGTGCCGCTCCGGCGCGATGACCTGCGCCGAGCTCACGGCCGTCGGCCTGCCCGGCGCGTTCGTGCCCCTGGCCATCGGCAACGGCGAGCAGGCCCTCAACGCCGAGCCCATCGTCCAGGCGGGCGGCGGCCTCATGGTGGGCAACGGCGACATCTCCGTCGAGTGGATCACCCGCACCCTCATCCCCCTGCTCACCGACACCGACCGCGTCGTCGGCATGTCCGAGGCCGCCGCCCGCATGGGCCGCCGCGACGCCGACATGGAACTCGCCCGCGAGGTCATGGCCATCGCCCGCGGCGACCGGGCCACCCCGGAGCTGCCCGTCTCCGACGACGACGCCGACGAGGCCTACTACGACGACGGGAAGGACGCCCGATGAGCCTGGTGCGACCGACCGACCCGGTCCCCGTCGACAAACTGGGGCGCACCCACTTCATCGGACTGGGCGGCTCCGGCATGTCCGGCATCGCCCGCGTGCTGCTGCAGTCGGGCGTCGAGGTCTCCGGCAGCGACGCCCGCGACAGCGACACCCTGCGCGAGCTGGAGGAGATGGGCGCCCGCGTCCACGTCGGCCACGCCGCCGGCCACCTCGGCGACGCCGAGACGGTGGTCGTCTCCTCCGCCGTCCGCGAGAGCAACCCCGAACTCGCCGAGGCCCGCCGCCGCGGCCTGCGCATCCTGCCGCGGGCCGCCGCCCTGGGCGCCCTGCTGCTGGGCCGCGAGGGCGTCGCCATCGCCGGGACCCACGGCAAGACCACCACGACCTCCATGGTCACCGTCGTGCTCCAGCACCTGGGCACCGACCCCGGCTACGTCATCGGCGGCAAGCTCGTCACCACCGGCCTGGGCGCCGACGCCGGCATCGGCGGCCCCATCGCCGTCGAGGCCGACGAGAGCGACGGCTCCTTCCTCATGCTCTCCCCGAAGATCGCCGTCGTCACCAACGTCGAGGCCGACCACCTCGACAACTACAGCGGTATCGAGGAGATCCACGCCAACTTCGACGCGTTCGTCGACCGCGTCGAGCGCACCCTCATCATCGGCGTCGACGACGAGGGCGCCCGGCGCGTCGCCGAGACCGCGCGCGCCCGCGGCAAGAAGGTCCTCACCTACGGCGAGGCTCCCGGGGCCGACTACCGGATCACCCGCATCCGCCCCCGCGGGTTCACCACCGAGTTCACCCTCGCCACCGCCGCCGGCGAGATCGAGGGCACCGTCGCCGTCCCCGGACGCCACAACGTGCTCAACGCCGCCGCCGCGGTCGCCGTCGCCGACGAGCTCGGCCACGACCTGGAGGTCGCCGTCGAGGGCATCGCCGACTTCGGCGGCGCCGCCCGCCGGTTCGAGCCCAAGGGCGCCGCCGGGGGAGTGGGCGTCTACGACAGCTACGCCCACCACCCCACCGAGCTCGAAGCCGACCTGCGCGCCACCCGCGGCGCCCTGGAGTCGTTCGCCGAGCAGGCGCGCGAGGCCGGTCGGGAGCAGGCGCCCGGCCGCGTCATCGCCGTCTTCCAGCCCCACCTGTTCAGCCGCACCCGCATCTTCGCCCGGGAGTTCGGGGCCGCCCTCACCCTGGCCGACGAGGTCGTGGTGCTGGAGATCTACGCAGCCCGGGAGGACCCCGAACCCGGGGTCACCGCCGAACTGATCACCTCCGAGGTGGGCCACGACCGGGTGCACCACGTGCCCGACCGCGGCGACGCCGTCCGCCTGGCCGCCGAGCTGGCGCGCCCGGGCGACATCGTCCTGACGATGGGCGCCGGCGACGTCACCGAGCTGGGCCCGCTCATCGTGGACCGGCTCGCCGAGGCCGCCGAGGTGGAGGAGGTGGCCCGCACGCTGGGCCGCGGCGGCGGGCGGGACCACGACTGACGCCGGAGGACACGGGTGAGGGCAGACCACGACGGAGCGGACCGCGACGCCGGGACCGAGGAGGGGGCCGGGGCCGGGGAGCGCCCCGCCGCCGCGCGTGAGCGCTCCGACCCCTGGAAGGTGGCCTTCGTGGCCCTGCTGGTGGTCGCCCTCGTCTGCGTCGTCACCTGGATCCTCCTGGGCTCGCGCCTGCTCGTCGTGCGCGACGTCGCCGTCACCGGCCTGGACCGGGTCGGCCGCCAGGAGGTCGTGAACGCCGTCGACGTCCCCACCGGCACCCCGCTCATCCGCGTGGACCTGGAGGCGGGCGCCGACCGCGTCGGCGGCCTCTCCCTGGTCGAGTCCGCCACGGTCAGCCGCGGCTGGCCCGCCACCCTGCGGGTGGAGGTGGTCGAACGCCGCCCCCTGCTCGCGGTCCGGGTGGGGGAGGAGTACCGGCTGGTCGACCGCGACGGCGTGCGCATCGAGGACTCCGCGACCCGGCCCGGCACCCACCCGCTGGTCCGGGTCACCGGCGAGGTCGAGGGCAACGACGCGGTCCGCGCCGCAGCGGAGATCGTGGAGTCCGCCCCCGATTCCCTGCTCGCCCGCATCGGCCTCATCGACGCCACCGACACCGACGCCATCCGGATCGAGATCACCGAGGGGGCCGTCATCGAGTGGGGGACCGCCGAGGCCACCGGTGACAAGAGCGACATCCTCCGCGTCCTCCTGCGCGAGCACCCGCCCGCGGACGGGGCCGTCTACGACCTCTCCACCCCCGACCTGGCCATCGTCCGGTGAACGGCCGGTCAGGTTGTCGGAAAGGGAGGCAAAGGCGGACGAAGCCGGACCCGCACCCTCCCCCAGGCCCTCCGCGGGCCCCGGAAGGGGGGTCGCGGGCACGGTGCGGGGACATTCCAGGCGCGACGCGCCGAGTCAGCACATCGCTTCCTCGTGTTATACGACGTTAGGCTGAAGCCGTCATCGGTTGCCGGTGGTGGACTGTCGGCTTACTGTCGAGAGTCACGAACACCGTCAACAAAGTACAGAACACGCTTTTCGGGGTACGTGGGAACCGTATTTCTCCCGCCGAACCACAGGGAGGCGTCGGTCCTCCCCGGACCGGCACTCCACGGCTCACCCGGCCCCGGGTCCCCGCCACGGCGTCACAGAGCGCCTCGTCGGAGAACCCGAAACGCACACTTGTAGAACCGGATGCCGGCCCCACCGGCCCGGCGGCGACCGCCGCCGGACGGACGGGGACGGCGCATGCGAGCGGAAAGGCCCCTCGTCGTGGCAGCACCGCAGAACTACCTCGCGGTCATCAAAGTCGTCGGTATCGGCGGCGGCGGTGTCAACGCCGTCAACCGAATGATCGAAGAGGGGCTCAAGGGCGTCGAGTTCATCGCGATCAATACCGACGCCCAGGCGCTGCTGATGAGTGACGCCGACGTCAAACTGGACGTCGGCCGTGAACTCACGCGCGGCCTCGGAGCCGGAGCCAACCCCGACGTCGGCCGCAAGGCCGCCGAAGACCACCGGGAGGAGATCGAGGAGGTCCTCAAGGGGGCCGACATGGTCTTCGTCACCGCCGGGGAGGGCGGCGGCACCGGCACCGGCGGCGCCCCCGTCGTCGCCAACATCGCCCGGTCCCTGGGCGCGCTCACCATCGGCGTCGTCACCCGCCCCTTCGGATTCGAGGGCAAGCGGCGCGCCACCCAGGCCGAGTCCGGGATCGCGATGCTCCGCGAGGAGGTCGATACGCTCATCGTGATCCCCAACGACCGGCTGCTGTCCATCTCGGACCGGCAGGTCAGCGTCCTGGACGCCTTCAAGGCGGCCGACCAGGTCCTCCTCTCCGGTGTCCAGGGCATCACGGACCTGATCACCACCCCCGGCCTCATCAACCTGGACTTCGCCGACGTCAAGTCGGTCATGTCCGGGGCCGGGTCCGCGCTCATGGGCATCGGCTCCGCACGCGGGGACGACCGGGCGGTCGCGGCCGCCGAGATGGCGATATCGTCCCCCCTGCTGGAAGCCAGCATCGACGGCGCCCACGGCGTCCTGCTGTCCATCCAGGGCGGGTCCGACCTGGGACTGTTCGAGATCAACGAGGCGGCACAGCTCGTCTCCAACTCGGCGGCCCCCGAGGCCAACATCATCTTCGGCGCCGTCATCGACGACGCCCTGGGCGACGAGGTCCGCGTGACCGTCATCGCCGCGGGCTTCGACGAGCCGGAGGTCACCGGGCCCACGCTGCACCGGCGCGAGCCGGCGGACCCTCCTAAGGCCGTCGCCCCCACGGCGGGCTCCGCGCCCGGCGGACGGGGGGCGTCCACGACCCCCGCCGCCGCCGCGGACGGGGCGTCGGCCGAGAAACTGCCGTGGCTCGGCGGCCGCCACACCGCCGAACCGGCCCGTACGCAGCAGACCCCGCCGCTCGCCCAGCCGCCCGCCCACCGGGAGCCGGCCCCGGTGCACGAGGAGCCCGAGCCCGTCGCGGAGGCCGAGCCCGAGGCCCCGGCCTACGAGGAGTACGCCGAGGCGGCCCCGGCCGAGCCGGAGCCGGCCCCGGTCCACGAGGAGCCCGAGGCCGAGGAGCCCCGGCCCGTCCACGTCCTCTCCGAGCCGGCCGCCGAGCGGCGCGCCGACGTCCCCACGCCCCGGCGCAGGGTCGTTTTCGAAGAGCCCGACGACCTGGACATCCCCGACTTCCTGAAGTAGCGCGGACCAACACCCCGATACCATCGACGTGTCAGCGGCCCCGACCCGAGCGGGCGGGGCCGTCGCCGCTCCGGGGACCCGGCGCCCACCGCGCCGCCCGCCCCGGCCGAAGGAAGGACAGCGGGCACAGGGATGGGGAACATCGTCGACCTCGGGCACGGGGTCCGTGCCGCCGTCACCGAACGCCGCGGCGGGGTCAGCGCCCCGCCCTACGACTCCCTCAACATGGGCCTGGGGACCGGGGACGACCGCGACACGGTCCTGGCCAACCGGCGCACCGCCGCGGAGAACCTCGGGTTCGACGCCGACCGCGTCGTCTGGATGAACCAGGTGCACAGCGCCGACGTCCTGGCCGCCGACGCCCCCGGCGGCGTCGGCACCTGCGACGGCGTCGTCACCACCCGCCCCGACCTGGTCCTGGCCTCGCTGGCCGCCGACTGCCTCCCCGTCCTGGCCGCCGACGGTGCGCGCGGGGTCCTGGGCGCGGCCCACTCCGGCCGCCTGGGCACCGCCCACGGGGTGGCCGCCCGGCTCATCGCGTCCATGGCCGAGCGCGGCGCCCGCCCCGGGAGCACCACCGTCCTGCTGGGCCCCGCCATCTGCGGCAAGTGCTACGAAGTGCCGCCCGCGCTCCAGGCCGAGACCGCCCGCGACACCCCCGAGGCGGCCTGCACCACCCGGCGGGGCACCCCCGGGGTCGACATGGTCGCCGCCGTCACCGCCCAGCTCCGCCGCGCCGGGGTCACCGACATCCGCGCCGACGGCCGCTGCACCCTGGAGAGCCCCGAGCTCTTCTCCCACCGGGGCGGCGCCCCCACCGGCAGGTTCGCGTCGTTCGTCTGGCGCGCACGGGAGTGAACCGGTACGGACCGCGGACGCCGGCCGACGGCGCCGCGGACCCGCACCGACACCGGCCGACACCCGCAAGACTCGGAAGATGAGGACCACGTGCCACACGACCCGGCCCGCGTCGAGCGGATCAAGGAGAACCTCGCGCAGGCCCGCGCGCGCATCGACGCGGCCTGCGCCAAGGCCGACCGGGACCCCGCCGGGGTGTCCCTGATCGCGGTCACCAAGACCCGTCCCGCCGAGGACGTGCGCATCCTCGCCTCCCTCGGCCTCACCGACGTCGGGGAGAACCGCGACCAGGAGGCCGCCCCCAAGGCCGCCGCGACCGCGGACCTCGACCTCACCTGGCACTTCATCGGCCAGCTGCAGACCAACAAGGCGAGGTCGGTGGCCTCCTACGCCGACGTCGTCCACTCGGTGGACCGGGCCAGACTCGCCCGCGCGCTCGGCGACCGGGCCGAGGCCGCCGGGCGCCGCCTCACCTGCCTGGTGCAGGTGAACCTCGACGGCGACTCGCGGGCCGGCGTGCTGGGCCCCCGCGGCGGGGTCGACCCGGCCGACGCCCCGGAACTGGCCGACCGGATCGCGGAGCACGAGGCGCTCGAACTCGGCGGTGTGATGGCGGTGGCGCCCCGTGAGGGAGACCCTTATCCCGCTTTCGGACGTCTCTATGAGGTGTCGTGTCTCATCCGTGACCGCCATCCCCGGGCGACGGCGATCTCCGCGGGTATGAGCTCAGACCTGGAAGCCGCGATCGAACGTGGCGCGACACACCTTCGGCTCGGTGCGGCGTTGCTCGGCGATCGCGGACCGATCGTGGGGTAATGTCCCCACATAGACCTTGGAACCCGTCTGTGGAGTTCGCCCGAAAGGGCGCCACACCCCGTCGTACTAGGGAAGACGGGGACGTACGGAGGAGTCGGCTGCGGTGAAGGCCGCGGGGACGACGGAGGACATGAGATGGCCGGCGCGATGCGCAAGATGGCGGTCTACCTCGGCCTCGTGGAGGACGACCGTTACGATCACCGCTATGCGGACGAATATGATGAGTTCGACGATTTCGACGAGGGCGTGGAGGAGCACCGCGAACGCGGTGCGGACTCCCCGCGCGGCGAGGGAACACGGAGCGAGGACGTGAACGACACCGGCGACCACTCGGGTACGGGTGAGCGACGCGGTGGCACGACCACGACATCCGCTTCCACCGCCGACCTCGCCAGGATCACCACGCTCCATCCGCGCACCTACAACGAGGCGCGTACGATCGGAGAACACTTCCGGGAGGGCACACCGGTGATCATGAACCTGACCGAGATGGTCGACAGCGACGCCAAGCGTCTCGTCGACTTCGCGGCTGGTCTGATCTTCGGTCTGCATGGCAGTATCGAACGCGTGACCAACAAGGTGTTCCTACTGTCCCCGGCCAACGTCGAGGTGACCGCGGAAGACAAGGCGCGGATCGCTGAGCGAGGGTTCTTCAATCAGAGCTAGACCATCACATTTGTCCAGAGATTGGGTCGATTAGACCGTGAGTACCGTCCTGTCCCTGCTGGCACTCGTACTCCAGCTGTACGTGATCGTGCTGCTGGTACGTGTCGTGCTGGAGATGGTGCAGTCCTTCTCCAGGGACTGGCGCCCCTCGGGGTTCCTTCTCGTGATCGCCGAGATCGTGTACACGCTCACCGACCCGCCGCTGCGGTTCCTGCGGAGGTTCATCAAGCCCGTCCGGCTCGGCAGCATCGCGCTCGACCTGAGCGTCCTGGTGCTGTTCCTGGGCCTGTCGGTCGCTTCGAGCCTCCTGCGGGGCCTGGCGTTCTCGGTCGCATAGCCACGGGATCGGGGCGAAAAAAATCGCCCCCGATTCCGTTATGTGGTCTTGGTCATGATCCGGATTGCCGTAAGGTCACGATCAGGTAGCGTCCCTACGGATGGACTCCAAGCGCGCCAAGGAGACGAACATGCCGCTGACACCCGCTGATGTGCGGAACAAGCAGTTCAGTACGACCCGGCTCCGGCCGGGGTACGACGAAGAAGAGGTCGATGCCTTTCTCGACGAGGTCGAGTCCGAGCTCGACCGACTGATCCAGGAGAACGAGGAACTGCGCGGCAAGCTCGCCGAGTGCCTGCGCGGCAAGGTGCCCAACGCCGGGATGCAGGACTTCCAGCAGCCCCAGGAGCAGCCCGAGCCGCCCCGCCCCGAGCCCGTCCAGCCGCCTCAGGCCGTCGTCGAGCCCCAGCCCCAGCCCCAGGCGCCCGCCCCCATGCACATGGGCATGGGCGGCGAGGAGAACATGGACACGGCCGCCCGCGTCCTGGCCCTCGCCCAGCAGACCGCCGACCAGGCCATCTCCGACGCCCGCCGTGAGGCCGACGAGACCCTGGGCCGCGCCCGCCACGAGTCCGAGGACATCCTCGGCAAGGCCCGCCGCCAGGCGGAGCAGATCATCGGCGAGGCCCGCGTCCGCTCGGAGAACCTGGACCGCGACGCCCAGGAGCGCCACCGCCAGGTCATGGGCAGCCTCGTCCAGCAGCGCGAGGAGCTGGAGCACAAGGTCAACGTGCTCAAGGACTTCGAGCGCGAGTACCGCAGCCGCCTGAAGGACTACTTCGAGCGCCAGCTGCGCGAGCTGGAGGAGGGCGCCGGCATCGAGCAGCCCAACCCCAACACCACGGGCGGCTTCCAGACGATGGCCCCGCCGACCGGTCCGGCCCCGGCGCTGCAGCACGGACCCGGCGGCGGCAACCCGTTCGGCCAGCCCGAGCCCGTCCAGCACGGCGGCTTCCACCCGGGCGACGCCCCGCACGAGCGCCGCTGACCCCGGTCGGCGGTAGGCTCCACAACTGAAGACTCCGGCAACGTGTAAAGGTCCTGGTCGACCCGTGATCCTCAGCGTCCTCGCAACCGTCGCGGTGCTGGCGGCCATCGCCGTCATCGTGGCAGCCCTGGTTCTCGCCGAGACCACCCTGGTGTTCATCGCCTTGGGACTGGCCGGCGCGAGTGTCCTGCTCCTGGTGGGAGCGCTCGTCCAGGGGAGGACCGGAGCGGACCGAACGGACGGTTTGGGGAAGTCGTCCGTTCCCGCGGCCGCCTACACGGCGCCGGAGCACTCCGGGCGCGTACCCGCACCGGCTCACGAGCCGGTGCGGGAACCCCGCGCCTGGAACGAGGACTCCGGCACGGGGGAACCGGAGTACGACATGCCCCGCTGGCAGACACCCACGGCCCGAGAGTGGCCGGAAGCGGACACGGTGGCGCCTGACCCCGCCCCGCCCTCGCCCGCGGTCGAGCCCGGCTCCCGCGATGATGAGGCACCCCTGCCCGCCCCCGCCCCGGAGATCCGCGAGCCGGCCGGGCCGGCACCGGACACCGACACCGCGGACCCCGCCCCCGCGACGCACACCGGACAGGACTCCCGCGCCGACGAGCCCGCCGGGGCCCCCGCCGACGACGACGCGGCGCTCTCCTGGTTCGCGCGCACCGAGACGGCCGACGACCGGCCCCACGAGGACTCCGCGCTCTCGTGGTTCGCGCGCACCGAGGGGACCGGCACCGACGACGCCGGGGAGACGGAGACGGAGCACGGCACCGGCGCGACGGAGGCCGACCGGGCCGACACCGCCGCTGCCGAGGACGCCGCGGACGACGACGCGGGGGACCGGGCCGCCGCCACCGGCGACGACGACGGGCCCTCCCGCTCCGACCGCCCCGAGGACGACCTTCCGGCCGCGGACGTGCACGGGGACGAGGATTCACCGTCCTTGGCCGATGCCGACGAGGCCGACGACGGCGCTGAGTCCGGCGAGCGGACCCGGGCCGACCGGGACGGGGACCCCGACGGCACCGTGCGGGACGCCCCCCAGGCCGACGTCCCCGGAACCGCGGCCGACGACCACGACGGCGGTGCCGACGCCGCCTTCCGGGACCCGGACGGAGACGGGGACGGCGAGGCGGACACCGCGCCGGAGCCGCCCGAGGACACCCGCCGGGACACGGACACCGCCGCCGTGCCAGAGGACGGCGCACCCGGCGAGGGGACCGACGAAGCCCGGTCCGGAGACACCGGTCCCCGCGAGGACGACGCCGGCACCGGGGACGAGGTGCGGGGCCACCCGGACGGCGACGCCTCCTGGTCCACCTGGTTCTCCGGTCGCGACACCGCCGACACCGCCGAGCCGGACACGGCGGTCGACACCGAGAACACAGAGAACGCAGAGGACACCGAGGACACAGAGAACGCCGGGGACGCGGGGGAGGGCGCGGACGACCGCGCGCAGCCGGACGGCGCCGACCGGACCGCCCTCGCCGCACGGCCGCGGGACGACGGCGCGCCCGACGGCGCGGACACCCCCGGGGACGGCGCCGCGGACGCGGACCTCGGCGCGGACGGGGACAGCCCCGCCGCACCGGAACCGGACGCCGCCCCGCGGGACGCCGACGGGGACCGGACCGCCTTCTCCTACAGCATCCCCCGGCGCAAGGAGGACACCGACGGCACGGCCGCGTTCTCCTACCGCGAGCCCGGGGACGACGAGGACCCGGACTCCACCGCCGTGTTCAGCCGCGGCTGACCCCCCCGCCCGCCAAGGGCGCCGCGACGGCGACGGGCGCCGCCCCCGAGGGGGCGGCGCCCGTCGTGTTCCCGGTCAGGCCCGGCGGAAGCCGAACACGACCCCGAACTCCTCCGACTCCGCGCGGTGCAGGCCCTGCGCGTCGACCTCGCCCGCGGCGAAGGCATCGGCCAGCACCTCGCCGGCGATGGCCGCGCCGTGCTCGTCCAGCGCCCGCGCGGACGCCTCGTCGGTCGCCGCCCACCACACGCGGATGCGGTCCGACACGTCCAGGCCGCTCTGCTTGCGGGCCTCCTGGAGCATCCGCACCATCTCCCGGGCCAGGCCCGCCCGGCGCAGCTCCGGCGTCAGCTCCAGGTCCAGCGCCACGGTCTCGCCCGACTCCGAGGCCACCGCCCAGCCCTCGCGCGGCTGCTCGGTGACCAGCACCTCGTCGGCGCTGACCTCCACCGGCTCGTCCTCGACCCGGACCTGCGCCCACCCGGTCTCCCGCACCCGGCCCACCAGCTCCGCCGGGTCCGCCGCCTCGATGGCCCTGGCCACCAGCGGGGTCCGCTTGGCGAACCGCTTGCCCAGCGCCCGGAAGTTCGGCTTGACCAGGTAGTCCACCAGGTCGCCGCCCACCGTCGACAGCGACTCCAGCGACGCCACGTTCAGCTCGTCGGCGACCTGGGCCCGCAGCTGCTCGGGCAGGTCGGCGAACCCGGACGCGCCCACCAGTGCCCGCGCCAGCGGCTGGCGGGTGCGCACCGCCGAGTCCACCCGCGCCGACCGGCCCAGCTCCACCAGGCGGCGGGTCAGCGCCATATGCGCCGACAGCTCCGTGTCGACCAGGTCCTCGCGCACCAGCGGCCACGAGGCCAGGTGCACCGACTCCGGGGCGTCCGGCCGCCGCAGCGCCGACCACACGTGGTCGGTCAGGAACGGCACGATCGGCGCCATCAGCAGCGTCACCGTCTCCAGCGCCTCGAACAGCGTCGCGAACGCCGCCGCCCCCTCGGGGGTGTCGGCACCGCCCCAGAACCGGCGGCGCGACCGGCGCACGTACCAGTTCGAGACGTCGTCGACGAACGCCGTCAGCCGGCGGCCCGCCGCGGTCGTGTCGAACGCGTCCAGGGCCGCGGTGACGTCGCGCACCACCTCGTTCAGCTCCGACAGCAGCCACCGGTCCAGCAGCGGCCGGTCCTGCGGCGCCGGCGCGTCGGCCAGCCGGGAGTGGTCCCAGCCCGACCCCGCGTTGGCGTACAGGGTGAAGAACGACACGGTGCTGTGGTAGGTCAGCAGCACCTTGCGGACGATCTCCTCCAGCGCCGCGTGCCCCACCCGGCGGGCCGTCCACGGCGAACCGCTCGCCAGCATGAACCACCGCAGCGCGTCGGCGCCGTGCCGGTCCATCACCGGGATCGGCTCCATGACGTTGCCCAGGTGCTTGCTCATCTTGCGGCCGTCCTCGGCGAGGATGTGGCCGAGCACGACCACGTTCTCGAACGAGTTGCGCCCGTGCACCAGCGTGTTGACCGCCAGCAGCGAGTAGAACCAGCCGCGGGTCTGGTCGATCGCCTCGGAGATGTACTGCGCGGGGAAGTTCGCCCGGAACACCTCCTCGTCCACGTGCGGCGCGCCCCACTGGGCGAACGGCATCGACCCCGAGTCGAACCAGGCGTCGATCACCTCGGGTACGCGCCGCGCCACCCGCTCCTCCTCGGGCAGCGACGGGTCCGCGTCCGGGTCGGGGATGACGATGTCGTCGACGTAGGGCCGGTGCGGGTCCAGGTTCGACAGGTCCTGCCCGCTGAGGCGGCCCAGCTCCTCCAGGGAGCCCACGCAGATCCGCCGCCCGTCGGGGAACTCCCAGATCGGCAGCGGGGTGCCCCAGTAGCGGTTGCGCGACAGAGCCCAGTCGACGTTGTTGCGCAGCCACTCGCCGAAGCGGCCCTCCTTGACGTTCTCCGGCACCCAGTTGGTCTGCCGGTTCTGCGCCAGCAGCTCGTCCTTGACCGCGGTGGTGCGGATGTACCAGGACGGCACCGCGTAGTACAGCAGCGCCGTGTGGCAGCGCCAGCAGTGCGGGTAGGAGTGCTCGTAGGCCACGTGCCGGAACATCAGGCCCCGGTCCTTGAGGTCCCGCACCAGGATCTTGTCGGCGTCCTTGAAGAACACCCCGCCGACCAGGTCCAGGTCGGCCTCGAAGGTGCCGTCGGGGCGCACCGGGTTGACCAGCGGCAGCCCGTAGGCGCGGCACACCGCCATGTCGTCGGCGCCGAACGCGGGCGACTGGTGCACCAGGCCGGTACCGTCCTCGACGGTCACGTAGTCGGCGAGCACCACGTAGTGGGCGGGCTCGTCGAACGCCACCAGGTCGAAGGGCCGCTGGTAGGTCCAGCGCTCCATCTCGTCGCCCTCGAAGGACTCACCCGTCAGCTCCCAGCCCTCGCCCAGGACCTTGTCGAACAGCGGTCGCGCCACCACCAGGCGCTCGTCGCCGTCCGTGGCCACCACGTACTCCACGTCGGGGTTGACCGCGATCGCCGTGTTGGACACCAGGGTCCACGGCGTGGTCGTCCACACCAACAGGGACGTGGGGTGCTCGGGCGAGGCCAGCGGCCCCGACGTCACCGGGAAGCGGACGTACACCGACGGGTCGGTGACCGTCTCGTACCCCTGGGCCAGCTCGTGGTCGGACAGGGTGGTGCCGCAGCGCGGGCAGTAGGGGCTGATCCGGAAGTCGCGGACCAGCAGGTCCTTCTCCCAGATCTGCTTGAGCGCCCACCACACCGACTCCACGTACCGGGGGTCCATGGTGCGGTAGGCGTCGTCCATGTTCACCCAGTAGCCCATGCGCTCGGTCATCGCGGTGAACGCGTCGACGTTGCGCAGCACCGACTCGCGGCAGCGGGCGTTGAACTCGGCGATACCGAAGGACTCGATGTCCTTCTTCCCCGACAGGCCCAGCTCCTTCTCCACCGCCACCTCGACCGGCAGCCCGTGGCAGTCCCACCCGGCCTTGCGGTCCACGTGGAAGCCGCGCATGGTGCGAAAGCGCGGGAAGACGTCCTTGAACGCCCGGGCCTCAACGTGGTGCACGCCGGGCTGGCCGTTGGCGGTCGGGGGGCCCTCGTAGAACACCCAGTTCGGGCCGCCGCGGGTCTGGTCGAGGGAGCGCTGGAAGACGTTCTCCTTCGACCAGCGGTCGAGGATCTCGCGCTCCATCGCGGGCAGGTCGATCTGCGCGGGCAGCTGGGGGAGTGCGCGGGACGCGCTCGGCCGGGACTCGTTGGCCACCGTCGTACCTTTCCATCAGGGTCGTTCCTGACGGAGGGACGAGGCACGGGGCCCCGCGGTACCACCCTCCTTGGACACCAGTGCCGGACCGCGCGACGGCGGCCGGGACGGCTCCCACTTCGTTCACGTCTGCCGGCTCTACTGGGGGCGCGCGGCCCTGTTCCTCCGGCGGCTCCGGGGTGATCTTCGTGCCGGTCGTGCCCCCGGGCTCCCACCGCCCCCGGGTCGCTCGGACGCGTCGACCGCTTCTAAACTGGGTCCGTCCGGTCGGGGCCGGCACTACTCGTCCCCATCCACACCTGGGCACAGGATAACGCAGCGCGGGGCGGGTCCCCGCGCTTTTTCCACGGAGGAGCGCGGACGCGGGTGGCGGAGAACGTGCGGGGCGGTGTCCTGGTGACGCTCGCGGACCGGGAGGACGCGCAGGAGCTGGCCGAACAGCTCCTGGAGCAGGGCTACGAACCGTGCCTGGTGCACCGGGTCATGCTGGCGGGGGAGGACGACGCCGAGGACGCCGACTGGGTGATCGAGGTGCGCACCGGGCCCCACGGCGGGCCCGCGGTGTTCGACGAGCCCCACCTGGCGGCGCTGGCCCAGGACTACGACGGCTTCGCCGCCGCCGAGTAGCCCGCCCGCGGCGGGCGGCCCCGGCGGGAGCGGGCGGCGCCGGGCCGTTGCCCAGGGGGCGGGGGCTCGCCTAGGCTTCCCGGCACCACTCGCGGCTCCGTTCCACGGGGAGATTCCGCAGCTCGGCGGGGTACGGGCGGGCCGCACGGTCGGGAGGAGACCGCGATGAAGGCCACCGACACCGACGCCGCGGGTCCGCCGGTGCCGCCCGGCGAGGAGCCGTGGACCGAGCGGGAGCTCGCCCGGGTCCGCGCGCGGCTGCGGGACGACGCCGCCGCCGCGCGCGCGGAGATACGCCAGGTCCGGGAACACGCCGCCGAACGGCTGGAGGACCCGGTCGAGGGGGCGGGGGACGATACGGCCGACTCCGGGGCCAAGGCCTTCGAACGCGAACAGGAGCTGGCGTTGGCCTACAATACTCGTGACCTGCTCGCCGCGAGCGAGCGGGCGATCGAACGGATGGACGCGGGGACCTTCGGGGTCTGCGACGCGTGCGGCCGGCCCATCGCGAAGGCGCGCCTGGAGGCGTTCCCGCGGGCCACCCTGTGCGTCACCTGCAAACAGCGCGAGGAGCGTCGCTGACTGAGGTAGAGCCCTCCGGGGACAGCAACATGACCACCGCCCGCACACCGGGGCCCCGCCGGCAGCGCTACCTGCTGCTGGTGCTCGTCGCGCTCACCGCCGTCGGCCTGGACCTGCTCACCAAGGAATGGGTCCTGGCGACCTTCCGCGAGGGCGAGCGGCTCGACGTCATCGGCGAGATCGTCCAGTTCACCCTGGTCTTCAACACCGGCGCCGCGTTCTCCATGGGCACCGACTACACCTGGGTCTTCTCCACCATCGCCACCATCGTCGTGTGCGTCATCGCCTACATCGGCCTGCGCGTGCGCAGCGCCTGGTGGGCGGTCACCCTGGGACTCATGATGGGCGGCGCCGCCGGAAACCTCGTGGACCGCATCTTCCGCGAGCCCGAGCCCTTCCACGGCGCCGTCGTCGACTTCATCAAGGTGATGGACTTCCCGGTGTTCAACATCGCCGACTCCTGCGTGGTGGTCGGCGCCTGCCTGGTCGTCGCCCTCACCTTCAAGGGCCTGGAACTGGACGGCAGCCTCGTCTCCGAGGCCGCCGACGGCAAGGGCGGCGCCGACACGGCGGACGCCGCCGAGCCCGGCACCGGCCCGCAGGCCGGTGCCGAGCCGGACGCCGTCGCACCCGGGGGCGCCACCGCCGCGGACACCGGCCCCGCCACCGCCGACCGGCCCGGGGACGACACCGGCCCCGACGACACCACCACCGAAGGGAAGGGCCAGTGAGCGACACCCGCAGCCTGCCCGTGCCCGACGGCCTGGAGGGCGACCGGCTCGACGCGGCGATCGCCCGCCTCTTCGGGCTGTCCCGCACCCGCGCGGCCGAACTCATCGTCGACGGCAGCGTCCTGGTCGACGGCGCCGAGGCGGGCAAGTCCGACCGCGTCCGCGCCGGAGCCTGGCTGGAGATCACCCTCCCGCCGCCCCCCACCGCCCCCGTGCCCCGGCCCGAGCCCGTCCCGGGCATGCGGATCGTGCACGAGGACGCCGACATCATCGTGGTCGACAAGCCCGTCGGCGTCGTCGCCCACCCCACCGTCGGCTGGACCGGCCCCAGCGTCCTGGAGGGCCTGCTGGCCGCCGGGGTGCAGGTGGCCACCAGCGGCGCCGCCGAGCGCCAGGGCATCGTGCACCGCCTCGACGCCAACACCACCGGGCTCATGGTGGTCGCCAAGAGCGAGACCGCCTACAGCGTCCTCAAGCGCGCCTTCAAGGAGCGCACGGTGGACAAGCGGTACCACACCCTCGTCCAGGGCCACCCCGACCCGCTGCGCGGCACCGTCGACGCGCCCATCGACCGCCACCCGGCCGGAGACGGCCGCTGGGCCGTGGTCGCGGGCGGGCGCCCCTCGGTCACCCACTACGACACCCAGGAGGCGTTCCGGGCCGCCAGCCTGCTGGAGATCAAGCTGGAGACCGGGCGCACCCACCAGATCCGGGTGCACATGGCGGCACTGCGCCACCCCTGCGTGGGCGACGTCCTCTACGGCGCCGACCCCACGCTCGCCGAGCGCCTGGGCGTGCGCCGCCAGTGGCTGCACGCCGTCCGGCTCGGGTTCGACCACCCCGCCGAGCACCGGCCGGTGGAGTTCTCCAGCCCCTACCCCCAGGACCTGGAACAGGCCATGGAGGTCCTGCGCGAGGACTAGGGGACCGGCCCCGCGCACACCCCGCGACAGCGGAAGGGGCCGCCGGACACGCGTCCGGCGGCCCCTTCCGCGTTCGGGCGGGCTCAGCCCCGGGAGGGCGGGGCCACGGGCCGGGTGCGCAGTAGCCCCTGGCACAGGGCCGCGCCGACGATGATCACCAGCGCCCCCAGCGGCTGGTTCCACACCAGGGTCTCACCCATGAGGACGATCCCCGCCGCGATCGACACCACCGGTGCCACATAGGTGACCGTGGTGGCCACGGTCGCCCCCGCCTCCCGCAGCACCGCGTACTGGAGCACGTAGGCCACGCCCGTGCCCAGCACCCCCAGCACCAGGACCGAGGCCACCACCTGCCACGTCACCCCGGTGGGCGCGTCGGTGGCCACCGGCACCAGCACCACCAGGGGCACCGCGGCCAGCAGCAGCTGCAGCGCCGACAGCTCCAGCGCCCCGTGGGAGCTGCCCGCCACGAACCGGCGCAGGTACGGGGTGCCGATCCCGTAGCAGGCGGTCGCCGCCACCACGAACCCCATGCCGACCATGGCGTCCCGGTCGCTCACGCTCACCTCGCCCAGGGAGTTCCACACGCCGAACACCACGAGAACCCCCACGAAGCCCACGGCCAGCCCGAGCACCCGGTCGCGGTCGGGACGGCGCTCGTCGGCCAGCAGCATCATCGAGAACACCACCCCGAACAGCGGCGTCGCGGCGTTGACGATGCCCATCACCGCAGAGGGGATGAGCTGGGCCGCGTACCCGAACAGGGTGAACGGGACCGTGTTGAGCAGCAGCGCCGCCACGAACATGTGGGCCAGCAGCCGCGGCGAGGCCGGCAGTCGGCCGCCGCGCAGCAGCACCACCGCCAGCAGCGGCAGCGCCCCGGCGGCGATCCGGCCCAGGGAGAGCTGCATCGGCTCCAGGGACTGGGCGGCGACCTTGATGAACACGAAGCTCATGCCCCAGATCAGGGCCAGGAGTGCGAACTTGAGCCGCCAGTCGCAGGACGCGCGGCGGACACCGGCGGACGCCGCCGGAGACGGGGAGAGCACGGACATGGGACGTTTGTACCGCGCACCGACGTGTTAGGTCTACTTCGTATTTCTAAACGCGTGGGTTAGTGTTCCTTACATGCTCAGCGTCGACCGCCTCCGCGTCCTCCACGCCATCGCGGCACACGGCTCCCTCAGCGCGGCAGCCGAGGCCCTCCACGTCACCAACTCCGCCGTCTCCCAGCAGCTCGCCAAACTCGAACGCGAGGTCGGCCAGACCCTCGTGGAGCGCAACGGGCGCGGAGTCCGCCTCACCGACGCCGCCGAGCTCCTCGTCGAGCACGCCGCCCGCATCCTCTCCCTGGTCCGGCGCGCCGAAGCCGACCTGGAGGCCCACCGCGACCACGTCACCGGGCACCTGCGCCTGTCCGCCACCCCCACCGCCGTGCGCGGCATCCTGCCCCAGGCGCTCAACTCCCTGCGCGAGGCCCACCCCCGGCTGCGGGTCGAACTCTTCGAGGAGGAGCCCCACGAGAGCCTGCAGTCCATGGCCCGCGGCGAGGTGGACCTGTGCATGGTCATCGACTGGATGGGCTCCCCGCTCACCCTGCCCGAGGGCATGAGCCGCGCCCCGCTCATGGAGGACATCGGCGACATCGCCCTGCCCGCCGACCATCCGCTCGCCCACCGCGAGATCCTCGCCATCGACGAGATCCTCGAACTGCCCTGGATCAGCTGGTCGCGCGGGTCCATCTGCAACGACTGGCTGTACGACATGATCCGCTCCCGCGGCGGAGAGCCCAACGTCGTCCACAACGTCGAGGAGCACCAGACCAAGCTGGCGCTCATCGCCGCCGGGATCGGCGCCGCCGTGATGCCCCGGCTGGGCCGCGGCCCCCTCCCCGACGGGGTGCGGGTGGTGCCGGTGCAGCCCGCCCTGGTCCGCCAGGTGTACGCGTTCTGGCACACCGACGCCTCGCGCCGCCCCGCCATCCGGGCCAGCGTCCGCGCCCTGCGCGAGGCCGCGTCCGCCTACGACACCCGGCCGGTCCCCGCCTGAGCGGCCCGGCCCGGCGCCCCTCCCGCCCGGTGTTCCCCCTCCCGCCCCCGGTGCCCGGGCCCGCCGACCGGCGCCCCCGCCCCGACGCCCCGGGCGCCGGGCGGCGGGACCGCCCGGCTCAGCGCGGCGCCCCCAGCAGCTCCGACAGCGTCGCGGCCGGACTGATCACCTCCGGGTCCGTGCGCACGTCCACCAGCGTCGGCAGGTCCGCCGCCACCGCCTCGCCCAATGCCTTGACCAGCTCCTCCCGGGTGTGCACGGTCGCCCCGCGCGCCCCCAGCGAGCGGGCGTACCCCGCAAGGTCCAGCGGGCCGCCGATCCGGGTCCCCGCCAGCCGCCCCAGCTCGCGGGCCTGGTGCATGGCGATCGTGCCGTACAGCCCGTTCTGGAACACCACCACCGTCACCGGCGCGTCCTCGCGCACCGCCGTCTCCAGCTCCTGCCCCGTCATGAGCGCGCCGCCGTCGCCCGCCACCGCCACCACCGTGCGCCCGGGGTCGGCCAGTTTGGCGCCCACCGCCGCCGGGACCGCGTACCCCATCGCCCCGCTGGTCGGCGCCAGCTGGGTGCGCGGATGGCGGAACCACCACCCCCGGTGCAGGAACGAGGCGAAGTTCCCCGCGTCGTTGGTGACCACCGCGTCCTCGGGCAGCGCCTCCCGCATCCCCGCCACCACCTGCCACGGGTGCATCCCCGGCCCCACGTGCCCCTGCGACTCCAGCGGCACCGTCGCCGACTCCACCCACGCCCGACGGGCCGCGCTCCAGTCCCGGTAGGGAGCCTGGAACGGCGCCCCGGCCAGCTCGCGCAGCGCCTCGCCGGCGTCCGCCACCACCGACGCCCACAGGTCCAGGTGCGACCCCGGCCTCCCCGGGTCGATGTCGATCCGCGCCACCCTGGCCCGCTCCGTGTCCGGCAGCCGGTACCCCTGCGTGGTGGTCTCGCTCAGCCGGCACCCCACCACCAGCACCGCGTCCGCCTCCGCCAGCGCCGCCAGGGTCGAGGGCGGCGCCCCCAGCCCCAGGTGGCCCAGGTACAACGGGTGGTCGTTGGGGAACACGTCCTGCCGACGCCAGGAGGCGTACACCCCGGCGCCGAACCGCTCGGCCACCCGCACCAGGTCCTCACGCGCCCCCCGGGCGCCCCCGCCCGCGATGACCACCGGGCGCACCGCCCGGGTCAGCCATGCCGCCAGCCGGTCCCGCTCGGCCCCGCCCAGCGGCGGACGCGGCGGCGCCGCGACCCGCGGGGTCCCCGAGAGCCCCACCGGCTCCCCGAAGAGGTCGCCCGGCACCGCGACGGACACCGGGCCCGGGCGCCCCGAACAGGCCACCCGCAGCGCCTCCGCGGTCACCTCGGCCAGCCGGTCGGCCCGGTGCACGGTGGTGGACCACTTGGTGATGGGCGCGTAGAACGCCGTGAGGTCGACCTCCTGGAACGCCTCCCGGCCCATCCGCTCGGTCTCGGCCTGGCCCAGGAACACGACCATCGGGGTGGAGTCCTGGTGCGCGGTGTGCACCGCCACCGCCAGGTTGGCCGCGCCCGGGCCGCGGGTGGCCGCCGCCACCGCCGGGACGCCGGTGAGCTTGGCGTCGGCCTCGGCCATGAACCCCGCCCCGCCCTCGTGCCGGGTGGAGACCAGGCGCAGCGCCGGATGGCGGTCGATCTCGTCGGCGAGCTCCAGGAAGCTCTCCCCGGGCACGGTGTAGCAGCGGCGGACGCCCGCGGCGGCCAGGACGTCGACCACCGCCCGGGCGGCGGTGCGGTCGGGGGGAGCGGTGCGCTGGTCGGCTGTGGCCATGGGGGTGGGGTCCCTTCCATCGTCGCAAGGTCCACGCGGTGCGCCCGGGATCGGCCGGGCACCCTCCACCGACCTTTCCAGGACCCGCGAAGCCGGGTCAAGGAGCACCCCGCGCGCCTGTGGACAACCGGCCCCGAACCGCCCCTGTGATCCGGGTCATAGAGATTGCGCTACGGAACGATCACAGAAGGCATTGTCGTCTTCACGGACGGTCTGTCCGGTTCTAGAGTTCGGCGGATTCACCGACTCCATCGGAAGGGACCCAGGTGGCCGCCACCGAACAACGCAAGGCGACATGGAAGCAGATCGGGCCCGGCATCGTCGTCGCGGCCACCGGCGTCGGCGCCGGAGACCTGGTGGCCACCCTGATCGCGGGCAACCTCTTCGGCTACACCCTGCTGTGGGCCACCATCGTGGGCTGCATCGTCAAGATCTCCCTGGCCGAGGCCACCGGCCGCTGGCACCTGGCCACCGGCCGCACCATCTTCGACGGCTGGACCAGCCTGGGCCGCTGGACCTGGGCGTACTTCGGCATCTACGTCGTCATCTGGGGCTTCGTCTACGGCGCCAGCGCCATGTCCGCCTCCGCCCTGCCCCTGGCCGCCCTCTTCCCGCAGGTCCCCTTCAACGCCTGGGCGATCCTCGCGGGCCTCTCCGGCCTGGCCATCGTCTGGTTCAACCGGTACGCCGTCTTCGAGAAGATCATGATGGTCTTCATCGGCGTCATGTTCGTCATCGTCGTGGGCCTGGCCGTCTACGTCGCACCCAACATCGGCGAGGCCCTCGCCGGCCTGGTGCCGCTGCTGCCCGCCGGCTCCCTCTTCTACACGCTGGGCCTCATCGGCGGCGTCGGCGGCACCATCACCATGGCCGCCTACGGGTACTGGGTCAACGCCAAGGGCTGGCGCGACTCCGGCTGGATGCGCATGATGCGCGTCGACAACCGCGTCGCGTACATCACCACCGGCATCTTCGTCATCGCCATGCTCATCGTCGGCGCCGAACTCCTCTACAACTCCGGCATCGCGCTGTCCTCCGGAGACCAGGGGCTGCTCGACCTCGGCGACGTCCTGCGCGAGCGCTTCGGCGGCTTCGTCGCCACGCTCTTCCTCGTCGGGTTCTTCTGCGCCGCCTACTCCTCGATCATCGGCGTCTGGCACGGCGTCAGCCTGCTCTTCGCCGACTTCGTCGACCACGTGCGCGGCCGGACCGGCACGGACCCCGCGGCCACCGAGAAGAGCCTGCCCTTCCGGGCGTACATGCTGTGGCTCACCTTCCCGCCCATGCTGCTCCTGCTGCTGGGCCGCCCCGTGCAGCTCATCATCGCCTACGGCGTCCTCGGCTCCTTCTTCATGCCGTTCCTCGCCTTCACCCTGATGTGGCTGCTCAACTCCTCCCGCACCCCGGCCGAGTGGCGCAACGGGTGGATCTCCAACACCGGCCTGGCCATCGCCGGCGGCCTGTTCCTGGTGCTGTGCGGCTACGAGCTCTACGGCGTCGTCACCGGGGGGTGACACCGGCGCGGGGGCGGCCCCGAGGCCGCCCCCGCACCGCGCTCACAGCCCCAGCGCCCGCAGCCCCGCGGTCACCGCCGCCGCGGCGACCACCACGACCAGGAACGGGGCGCGCAGCACCAGCGCCGCCACCGCCGCGGCCACCCCGCCCATCCGCGCGGTGTCCCAGGCCAGCGCCTGGCCCTCGCCCCGCAGCGCCTCCACCGCGATCAGCGCCGCCAGCAGCGCCAGCGGCACCGCCGTCGCGAACCGCCGCAGCCACACGTTGTCCAGCAGGCGCCGCGGCGCCGCCAGCCCGGCGAACTTGAGCAGGTAGCACCCGGCCGCCGTGGCGACCAGCACGATCCACAGCGTCACGAGCGCACCCCCTCGCCGTCCGCCTCGGCGGACGCGCCGTCCCCGGAGGCGTCCCGCGCCGGACCCCGCACCGGCATCTCCGGCCCCACCAGGGCGATCAGCGCCGCCGAGGCCGCCAGCAGCACCGGGACGCCCGGCGGCAGCAGCGGCGTGGCCGCCAGTGCCAGCCCCGCCCCCAGCCCCGCGATCAGCCAGGTGCGGGCACCGCCCTCGCGCAGCCGCGGCCACAGCAGCGCCAGGAAGATCGCCGGGCCCACCGAGTCCAGCCCCAGCGCCCCGATGTCGCTCACCCGCTCGGTGGCCAGCGCCCCCACCAGCGTCGTCAGCACCCACGACGACCCCAGCACCGCGTAGGTCGTCGTGAACGCCAGCCGGGCCGACGGGCGGTCCGGCTGGGCCAGCGCCACCGCCGTCGTCTCGTCGATGACCCCGTGCGCGGCCACGGCCCGCCGGAGCCCGCCCCGCCAGCCCAGCACGTCGGCGAGCCGCAGGCCGTACAAGGTGTTGCGGGCTCCCAGCAGCAGCGCCCCCAGCGCCCCCGCGACGAGGCTGCCGCCGCCGGCGACCACGCCGATCAGCGCGAACTGGGACGCGCCGGTGAACATGAACGCGCTGGTGAACACGGCCTGGGCCGGCGACAGGCCGGCGGCCACGGCGGCGGTGCCGAACGCCAGGCCGGCGGCGCCCACGGCGACGCCGATCCCGAGGCTGTCACGCACCGCGGAAGAACGGAGAAGGGATATGGCTTTCACGTCCACCCACGCTAGGAGCCCCGGCCGCCACCCGTCTTGTACGTTCTTGCGCCCGCCTCAGCCCCCGGCCAGCGCCCTGCGGTAGGCCCCCGGCGGCACCCCCAGGTGGCGGCGGAAGTGCCGGCTCAGGTGCGCCTGGTCGGTGAACCCCACCTCCGCGGCCACCTCCGCGGGCGCCCGCCCGGCCGCCAGCAGCCCCCGGGCGCGGTCCACCCGCAACTGGTTGAGGTACGCGTGCGGCGGCAACCCGTAGGCCGCCGAGAACGCCCGCGACAGCGCGAAGGGCCCCAGTCCCACCGCCTCCGCCAGCTCCTCCAGCGTCGGAGGTCCGGCCAGCCGGGACGCCAGCACCTCCCGGGCCAGGGCCGCCTGCGGGCGCGCCGCCGCCGCGCGCGCCTGCGGCGGGCGCTCCCGGCCGTGCGTGCGCAGCAGCGCCGCGATGCCCCGCCGCACCAGCGACGACGACCCCAGCGGGTCGCCCCGCTCGGCCGCCACGTGCGCCGCGTGCAGCAGCCGGGACGCCTCGGGGGCGTGGATGCCCGACTCCGTGAACGCCGGGGTACCCCGCAGCCCCAGCTCCCGGGCGATCCCGGCCACCCGCTCCGGCTCCGGGTAGAACACCCGGTACGTCCAGCCCTCGGGGACCCCCGCGTGCCCGGTGTGCACCTCGTCCGGGCCGACCACCGCCAACCCGCCCGGACCCACCCGGGAGGTGCCGCCCGGATGCGCGTACTCCTCGACCCCGCCCGTGATGATCCCGAACGTGTACGTGGGATGCGTGTGCCGGGTGAAGTGCGTGGTGACGAACCGCGCGGTGAGCATCTCGGTGTCCGGCAGCCCGGAGAAACGCCAGTAGCGCGCACGTTCGGTGCGCGGGTCGTCGACGGCGGGGTGGACCGCGGCGGGCATGCCCATACGCCCAGGTTAACGTCGGTTCCACCCGCACGCCCGTTCGGTAATACCCTGCGGGCATGACCACGACCGAGATCAGGCAGGCGCGCGGCGACCAGGACCGCGCCGCAGTGTTCGTCATCCGCGGCGCCGTCTTCGTCGCCGAGCAGAAGGTGCCCGTCGACGAGGAGTGGGACGGGCGCGACCCCGACGCCCTCCAGCTCATCGCCCTCGTCGACGACGTCCCCGCGGGCACCGTCCGCGTGGTCGAGCAGGACGGGGGCTCGGGGCTGCTCGGCCGCATGGCCGTGCTGCCCGAGCGCCGCGGCACCGGCCTGGGCGCCGCCCTGGTGCGGGCCGCCGAGGGCCTCGCGCGCGAGCGCGGCCTCACCTCGATGGAACTGCACGCCCAGACCCACGCCCTGGGCTTCTACGAGCGGCTCGGCTACACCGCGCACGGGGAGGAGTTCCTCGACGCCGGCATCCCGCACCGGCACATGGTCCGCGACCTGCGCTGACACCCCCGCGGGTGCTCCCCGTCTCCCTTCGGTGTGACGGGGAGCGCACGCCCGGCCGCCCGGCCTCCGGAACACCACCGAGTAGGATTCGGTTTCGGTTGACGCCCCACCACCAGCGCACACACCGATCCGACGAGGAACACATGACGGTCAACACGCAGCCGGCCACCGAACGCCCCGACCCCCGGGCCTTCGGGCTCCCCGTGGTCGAACAGGACGACATCCCCGCCGAACTGCGCGCCCTCGTCGGCCGCGTCCACGACCTCATCGGCGCCGTCGCCAACACCACCGAGACCGACCCCCGCACCCTCGCCGAGGCCGCCGCGGCCGTCGAAGGGGTCACCGAACGCCTGGGCCGCGCCCCCCGCCGCCAGATCGGCACCATGGTCCGCCGCGATCTCCCCGGCGGCGCCAGCGAATTCGGCACCATCAGCAACATCGTCGCCGGGGACACCAACCCCGCCGCCCCGCCCCTGTCCCTGGTCCCCACCGCCGAGGGCGTGCGCGGCGAGGTCACCCTCGACACCGTCTACCAGGGCCCGCCCGGACTGGTCCACGGCGGCTGGATCGCCGCCCTCCTCGACCAGGCCGTCGGCACCGCCTCCTCCCTGGCCACCTCGCCCGGCCTCACCGCCAGGCTCGAAATCGACTACCGCAGCCCCACGCCGCTCTTCAACCCGCTGGAGATCACCGCCGAGGTCGAGCGCACCGAGCGCCGCAAGGTCTACGTCAACGGCCGCATCCGGGTCAACGGCGAGATCACCGCCCAGGCCCGCGCCCTCATGGTGCGCGTCCCCTTCCCCGAGTAGGGGGCGGCGCGTGCGCCCCGCCGCACGCGCTACGATCGGGCGCATGACCCACCGCCATCACGCGTTCAGCGAGCCGACGCCCCCGTCGGCCGCCCACGCGTAGGCGGAGAACGGGAACGTCGGCAACAGAGCACTCGGGCCTCGCGGCCCCGGTGCTCTTTCGCTTTCCAGGCGGCCGACGCCCCCGCACGGGACCCGTACGGCCGCACCCACCGCGACCGGAGGCCACCGTGCACGACCCGACCACCACCGCCGAGATCGCCCGCCTGCGCGAACGCATCGACGCCGTCGACACCCGCCTGGCCGAACTCCTCGAACAGCGCGCCCTGCTCGCCGCCCGCGTCCAGCGCCTCAAGCCCGTCGGCTACTTCGCCGGACGCGACGCCGACCGCGAACACGGCCTCGTCCGGCGCATGGCCGAACACGCGCCCCGCCTGGGCGCCGACCGGCTCGCCGCCATCATGGACCGCGTCATCACCGCGGGCCTGTCCGCCGCCCGGGAGGAGGCCGACCGCGGCCGGTGACCCCCGTCAGGAGGACACGTCCACCCACACCAGGCGGTGGTCGGACGCGGGGAACGGACGGCCCCCGCCGGTGAGCCGCACCAGCGGATCGTCCGGAGCGGGCCAGAACACCCCCCGCCCGCCCACCGCCAGGTCCCGCGACGGCAGCACGTAGTCCACCCGCAGGTGCCCCGGCGGGGTGTCCTCCACGAACCCCTCCCCGTGCCCGGGGGCGCCCACCGCGCTCCCGGCACGGCCCCGCCCGCCCTGGGAGTGGGGGAGCGGGTCCACCACCCGCGGGTGGTCCAGCAGGCGCTCCACCGCGCCCGGCAGCGACGCCCCCCGCCGCCGGTCCGCGTTGAGGTCTCCGGCCACCACGAACGGCACCCCCTCCGCCAGCCCGCCCGCCACCCCGGCGTCGTCCCGGATGTAGCCGTCCGCACCCGGCGTCAGGTAGTCCGCCCAGAACCGGATCTCGTCATGGTTGCGCAGCACGTTGCGGCCCTCGGGGCCGTCGAACGCCGGCGGTGTCGGATGCGACGCCAGCAGGTGCACCGGCCGCCCCCACCCCGTGTCCACCGGCACGTCCCAGTGGCTCTTGGACGACAGCCGCGCCGCCGCCCGCGCCCGCGGCGACAGGAACGGCTCCCCGCTCCCCGGGTCCACGGGCTCCAGCGCACCCGGCATCGCCGACCGCCGCAGCAGCCGGAACGTGCGCGCCCGTACCGCGTCCAGCGGGTACCGGGAGAACACCGCCATCCCGTACTGGCCGGGGAACTGCCCGAACCCGAACGCGTCCCCCGCGTAGGCGTCGCTCCCCGGCTCGGACACCACCCGGCCGTCGCCGTTCAGGTCCTCCCCCGACGCCACACCCGTGTTCACCGGCGCCGAGAACACGTACGGGAACTCCAGCCCCCGCGCCCCGTTCCACCCGCGCCCCAGGTACCCGCGGGCGAACAGCTCCGCCGCGCGGCCCGACGGGTCGTGGTCGAACTCGTTCACCAGCAGCACGTCCGGCCGCACCCGCTGCACCGTCTCCGCCACCGCGCGCGCCTTATCCCACCCCCCGGACGCCAGCGCCGACAGCATCGCCCCCGGCCGCCGCCGCGACAGGGCCGTGTTGAAGGTCGCGAACCGCACCGAGCCTTCCGGGACCGGCGGCGGCACGGACGGCGACACCGCCACGGCGGGCGGCACCGCCCGCGCGTCCTCGGCGGCCAGGACCAGGGTGGCCGTCGAGGCCGGAAGCGGTGAGGTCACCGGCCCATGATCGCGCCCGCCGGTAAAACCCTTGCGGCGGGTACCCGCCTTCGCTTTCCTGAAAGGCATGCCCGAACCCAACCTGCCCTTCCGCTGGGACGTCGAGAACGACCGCCTCGGCACCCTCACAGAACACGCGGACCCGGACCGGTCCCACGTGGACGACCTCACCGCATGCGCCGCCAAGGTCCTGGCCCGCGGCGGCGACCGCGACCTCTACTTCGTCGGCAGGTCCCCCGACAGCGTGCACGACCTGCTCCGCGGCATCCTGGCCGACACCCCGCACCGCGACCGCCTCCACCGGCTCCCGCTGTCCCTGTTCGGCAGGGACGGCGACGCCCTCACCGCCGCCGAACGCGCCCAGTTGCGCGCCAACCTCACCGCCCAGGGCATCACCCCCGCCCGGATCGCCGGCGGCGGCCGGGCCGCCGTCTTCTGCGACCTCGTCGCCGCGGGCTCCACCTTCGAGAACCTGCACCGCGAACTCCGCGCCTGGAGCGCGGACGACCGCACCGACTGGAACCGCGTCCGCGCACGGCTCCGCTACCTGGGGATCGTCGCGCGCGGCAAGACCAGCCCCAACACCTGGCGCTGGCAGCAGCACGCCCCCTGGGTCGGGGACCTGTCGCCGCGCGCGGTGCGCAACGTGTCGGTACCCGGATGGCTGTGGAGCCTGCTGGGCGACCACCAGCCCAAGACGGAGCCGTCGTTTCGCCGCGACCGCTGGGCCGACCCCGAGGTGACCCGCCCCCGCCGCGACGACCGCACCCGTGCCGCCCTCTCCCTGGCACGGGCCCTCTACGAACAGGGCCGCACCCCCCGCGTCCGCGCCGCCTTCCACACGGCCCTCACCGCCGAACCCGCCTTCCGCGACCCCTGGCTGCGCACCCTCGCCCACGACATCCGCCCCTGACCCCGTCCGGCGGAACACAGGGGGACGCACCCCGAGCAGCCGACCCGAGCCCACGGAAAACAGGGGCTGTGGAAAACCGAAAAAGCAGGGCCGGGAAAACTACCGTGAAAACATGACGGATCACGAGGAGAAGACCCTCCCGCCGGACGGGCGAACCCCGCTCGGCACCGCACTGCGCGACGCCGTCGACGCCGTCGAACACGCCCTGCGACGCCCCGGGGACGACGCCGCGGTCCTGGACGCCCTCACCCTCGTCCACCGGCATGTGGACGCCCTCCAGCACCGGGCGCTCACCGCCCTGGCGAGGGTGCACGCCAACGGCAACCTCCTGGACATCGGCGGCCAGCGCACCATGGCCGCCTGGATGACCCACGCCTACGGCATCCCCGCCCGCCGTGCCAAGGACATGGAACTCCTCGCCGAACAACTCCACCATCGGCGGCTACCGCAGACCGCACGGTCCCTGACCGACGGAGAACTCTCCCTGGGCGAGGCCATCGCCATCGCCAAGCAGGCCGACAAGGCCGCGGCCACCCACGCGGAACACCCCCGCCACGATGCCGGTGACGACGACACGACCACCCGAAACGACATATGCGCGACTGTGGAGGCCGCCATCCTCCGAGCCAAGGCCGACAGCGGGGTCATCTCCGTGGCCCGCATCCACCGGCTCGGCGGCCGGATCCTCGCCTCCCTCACCCCCGACCACCTCGAGAACGACCACGCGTGGGCGCAGGCCGGCCGCGGTGCACGCCTCACCACCCGTGACGCCGGCACCTTCCATTTCGAAGCCTGGGGGCCCGTCGCCGACGCCTCCCGGCTCCTCGCCTGCCTGGACTCCTACACGCCGCCCCCGTCCGCTGACGCCGCGGTTCCCGGCGACACCAAGGCCGAGCGCACCTATGAGGCGTTCGCCACCGCGATGGGCGTCGCCCACTCCCACCACACCTGTGCCGGAATCGATACCCCTGTCGTGCACCTGGACGTCCTGGTCCCCGACACCGTCCTCGCCGGGAACACCACCGCCGGGGCCGCCGTCACCGATACCGGCCGCGTACTTCCCGTCTCCGTCCTGCGCGAATGGCTCACCCGGTCCGCGATCCGCCCCCTCTTCGTCAACGAGGACGGTGTCGTCGCGCACGTCGGAGAGCGCCGCCGCCTGGCCTCCTCCGCGCTGCGCGCGGCAGCGTTCAAGGGCCACAGCGGATGCGCCTGGAAAGGGGGTTGCGACCGACCCCTGCGCTCATGCCAGGCCGACCACATCGTGGAGTTCTTCCAGGGCGGACCCACCCGTGCGGACAACCTGCAACCGCTCTGCTCCATGCACAACCGGCTCAAGCACCGCAGGGCGCTGGCACGCGACCGGCACAGGTACTGGGCCGGGCGCACCTCACCCGCGCACCGGAACACGCGCGGCCCGGAACCGGTCCCGCCCGCCGCACCCGAGCGCTCCGAGGACGCCTTCTCCTGATCCCGTTCCCGGCCGCGGCGGCCCGTCCACAGCACGACCGTGCGGGCCCCGATCGTCGTGGGAAAAGCGTAGGCTCAGGAGTCACCACCCGTCCGCCTACCCGCCTGGGGGCACCTGCGTCATGGCCGACTCCTTCGTCCACCTGCATGTCCACACCGAGTACTCGATGCTCGACGGTGCGGCCAAGCTCAAGCCCCTCTTCAAAGAAGCGGGGAGACTGGGCATGCCTGCGGTCGCCATGACCGACCACGGCAACATGTTCGGGGCGTACGAGTTCTATCAGCAGTCCAAGGGGTCGGGCGTCACGCCGATCATCGGCATCGAGGCCTACGTCGCGCCAGAGTCGCGCTTCCACAAGAAGCGGGTGTTCTGGGGGCGGGCCAGCGGATCCGACGACGCCTCCGCCGAGGGTGGCAAGGACATCTCCGGTGGCGGCCGCTACCTGCACATGACCATGCTGGCGCGCAACGCCACCGGTTTGCGCAACCTCTTCAAGATGTCCTCGCTGGCCTCCGTCGAGGGCTACTACATGAAGCCCCGCATGGACCTGGACCTGATGTCCGAGAACAGCGAGGGCATCATCGTCTCCACCGGCTGCCCCTCCGGCGGTGTGCAGACCCGCCTGCGCCTAGGCCAGGAGAAGGAGGCGATCGAGTACGCCGCCGGGCTCCAGGACATCTTCGGCAAGGAGAACGTCTTCCTGGAGCTGATGGACCACGGCGTGCCCATCGAGAAGGAGGTCCGGGACGGCCTGCTCAAGGTCGGCCGGGAACTCAAGATCCCGCCGCTGGTCACCAACGACTCCCACTACGTGTACGAGTCCCAGGCCGACGCCCACGACGCCCTCCTCGCCGTCGGTGTGGGCAAGAACCTGGACGACCCCACCCGCTTCAGGTTCAACGGCTCCGGTTACTACCTCAAGACCGCCGACGAGATGCGCGGACTGCTCACCTTCGACCAGTGGGAGGAGGGCTGCAAGAACACCCTCCTGATCGCCGAGCGGGTCGAGCCCGGTGCTTACGACGAGGTCTTCGCCCACCGCGACCTCATGCCGGTCTTCCCGGTCCCGGAAGGGGAGACCCAGTCCTCCTGGCTCGCCAAGGAGGTCGAGCGGCTGCTCCCCACCCGCTACCCGAACGGCGCCGGCGCCGACGTCCGGGAGCGAGTCGAGTTCGAGCTCGGCATCATCAACACGATGGGCTTCCCCGCCTACTTCCTCGTGGTCGCCGACATCTGCCAGTACGCGCGCAAGACCGGAATCGCCCTGGGCCCGGGGCGCGGTTCCGCCGCGGGGTCGATGATCGCCTACGTCCTGGGAATCACCGACCTCGACCCCCTGGAGCACGGACTGCTCTTCGAGCGATTCCTCAACCCCGAGCGCGTGTCCATGCCCGATGTCGACCTCGACTTCGACGAGCGCCGCCGCGGTGAGATGATCGAGTACGTCACCCGACTGTACGGATCCGAGCGTGTCGCCCAGATCCTCACCTTCGGCACCATCAAGGCCAAGGCCGCGGTGAAGGACTCCACCCGCATCCTGGGCATGCCCTACTCGGTGGGCGACCAGATCACCAAGGCGTTCCCGGCCGCAGTCGGCGGCAAGGAGATCCCGCTGGACGCCGTGTTCAACACCGAGCACGAGCGCTACGCCGAGACCACCGAGCTGCGCAACCTGGTCGACAACGATCCCCAGGTCGCCAAAGTCATGGAGACCGCTCGCGGTATCGAGGGTCTGACCCGAGGTACCGGTGTGCACGCCGCCGGCGTCATCCTGTCCAAGGAACCCCTGCTCGACGTCATTCCGCTGCACATGCGCGACGCCGACGGGGCCATCATCACCGGCTTCCCCTACCCTCAGTGCGAGGAGATGGGGCTGCTCAAGATGGACTTCCTCGGCCTGCGCAACCTCACGATCATGGACGACGCGGTCAAGTCCATCAAGGAGGCGGAGGGGATCGACATCGACCTCTCCAAGCTCCCCCTCGACGACAAGAAGACGTACCAACTGCTCCAGCGCGGCGACACCCTGGGCGTGTTCCAGCTGGACGGCGGTGCCATGCGCAACCTCCTCAAGCGGATGCAGCCGAAGAAGTTCGGCGACATCGCAGCGGTCAACGCCCTGTACCGCCCCGGCCCCATGGCCGCCAACGCGCACAACGACTACGCCGACCGGTCGAACGGGCGCCAGGACATCACCGCTATCCACCCGGAGCTCAAGGACGCTCTGGACCCGATCCTGGGGGAGACCTTCCACCTGATCGTGTACCAGGAGCAGATCATGGCGATCGCCCAGCAGCTCGCCGGGTACACCCTGGGCGGCGCGGACCTGATGCGCCGCGCGATGGGCAAGAAGAAGAAGGAGGCCCTGGAGGCGGAGGAGGCCAAGTTCTTCCCCGGTGCGATGGAGCGCGGCTTCTCGGAGGAGGCCATCCGGACGCTGTGGGACGTCATGCTCCCGTTCTCCGGCTACGCGTTCAACAAGTCGCACGCCGCCGGGTACGCGCTGGTCTCCTACTGGACCGCCTACCTCAAGGCCAACCACCCCGCCGCGTACATGGCCGCGCTGCTGACCTCGGTCAGTGATGACAAGGACAAGATGGCGGTCTACCTGGCCGAGTGCCGCTCCCAGGGCATCAAGGTCCTGCCGCCCGACGTCAACGAGTCCGGTCTGCGCTTCACCCCCGTCGGCAAGGACATCCGCTTCGGCATGGGCGCGGTCCGCAACGTCGGTGCCAACGTCGTCAATTCGATCATCAAGAGCCGTACCGAGAAGGGAAACTACACCTCCTTCACGGACTTCTTGTCCAAAATCGAACTGGCCGCCTGTAACAAGCGGGTCATCGAGTCCCTGGTCAAGTCGGGTGCCTTCGACTCGCTGGGCCAGCCCCGTCGCGAGCTGTACCGTCACCACGAGATCGCCGTCGACGGCATGATCAGCTCCAAGAAGCAGGAGGCGCACGGCCAGTTCGACCTGTTCGGCGGGGCGGACGAGGGGGGCGACTCCACCCCCATCGGCCTCAACATCAACTGGGGCGACGAGGAGTGGGACCGCAAGACCAAGCTGGCCTTCGAGCGCGAGATGCTGGGCCTCTACGTGTCCAGCCACCCGCTCGCCGGGGCCGAGCGGGTTCTGGCCCGCTCCCGGGACACCTCCATCGCCCAGATCGTGGCCGGCGAGATGGGCCGCGAGCGCAACGAGCTGCGCATCGCGGGACTGATCTCCAAAGTGGAGAAGCGGGTGAACAAGGCGGGAAACCAGTGGGCGATCGCCACCGTGGAGGACCTGGACGCCTCCATGGAGGTGCTGTTCTTCCCCAAGACGTTCCCGCTGTACGTGGACGCCCTCATCGAGGACACCGCGGTCACGGTCAAGGGCCGCCTCAACGACCGGGACGGCACCTGGTCGATGTTCGCCTCGGACATGTCGATTCTGGACATCTCCCACATCACCGAGGGCGAACCGCCGGTCCTGCTCACCGTCGACGAGCAGCGGCTCACCCGTGAGCTGGTCGAGGAGCTGCGCCAGGTGCTGAGCTCCCACAAGGGAGACACTCCGGTGCGCATCCGGGTGGACAACCCGGTCCGCTCCAAGGTCTTCGCGGTGGACCGCTACTCGGTGCGGATCTCCCCGGAGTTCAACGGCGAGATGAAGAGCCTGCTGGGGGCGTACGCGGTGGACTACTAGGGCCTGTTTGGGAATCTTCGTGTAAGCGGATGAAAGCACCAAAGCAGTAACAGCGGGCATGTCGCCCAGCACATGAGCGAAGCCTCCGGTAGACGGGTCAACGACCAAGAAGACAAGTCCGCCGGAGGCTTCGTGCCGACCCTACCCGGCTCCGGGCGCGGTGACCTCACCGACGCCCAGTGGGCCCTGCTCCAACCGTTGCTGCCGGCCCCGGCGAGAGGGCGCCCGCCCCTGCGCTGCAAACGCACTCTGGTCAACGGCATCCGCTGGCGGGTGCGGGCCGGCGCTCCCTGGCGCGACCTGCCCGAACGCTACGGCCCCTGGCAGACGGTCTACGCCCTGTTCCGCCGCTGGAGCCTGGACGGCACCTGGGCGCAGATCCTGGCCTCTTTGCAGTCGATCGCCGACGCGGCGGGCCTGATCCCCTGGCAGGTCAACGTCGACTCCACCATCGTGCGCGCCCACCAGCACGCCGCCGGGGCCCTGAAAAAGGGGAAGGGCAAGATCACGAAACGGACGAGCCCGCCGACCACGCCCTGGGGCGCTCACGCGGTGGGTGGACCACCAAGATCCACCTGGCCTGCGAGCAGGGTCAAAAGCCCCTGGCAGTAGTGATCACCGCCGGGCAGCGGGGGGACGCCCCGCAGTTCGAACCGGTCATGGACCGCGTCCGCGTCGCGGGGCGGGGCCGGTCGGGGCCGGCGCGCACCCGCCCGGTGCGGGTGCGCGCCGATAAGGCCTACAGCTCGAAGGGGATCCGTTCCTACCTGCGCAGACGCAAGATCAAAGCGACGATTCCCGAGCCTCGGGACCGGGTGCGCAACCGCAAACGCAAGGGGCGGCGCGGGGGGCGCCCGCCGGGCTTGGACAAGGCCGATTATCGGGCCCGGCACGCGGTGGAGTGCGGGATCAACCGGCTCAAACGCAACCGGGCGGTGGCCACGCGCTATGACAAGCTCGCCCTTCGCTACGAGGCCACCGTCCAGATCGCTGC
>NZ_FQZK01000001.1:0-595662 GCF_900141985.1 Nocardiopsis flavescens
GACGAGCAGGTGGGCGTCGGTGAGGTGGGCGTAGCGGGTGCGGGCGGTGTGCAGGCGGGGGGCGAGATGGGGGGGTAGGTCGGCCAGGGGCGCGGCGGGGGTGGCGGGCAGGCCGGCCTCGGTGAGGGCGGTGTGCAGGTGGGGGTCGTCGTCGGCGGGGCGGGGGTGGCCGGTGACGGTGTGGGCGAGGGTGGTGGTGGGGGTGGCGGTGTGCAGGTGGGGGGTGGTGTGGGTGGTGATGCGGCCGTGGGCGGGGGCGGTGTGCCCGGTGAGCAGGTCGGTGAGGGTGGCGGTGTGGTCGGCGGGCAGGCCGATGAGGGCGACGTGTTCGCCGGGGTGGACGGTCAGGTCCAGGTGGGAGAGCAGGGGGGTGTGGGACACGTCGTGGAACTCGACGAGGGGGCGTGCGCCGGGTGCGTGGGTGGCGCGGCTGCGGTGCATGCGGTCGCGGTCGGTGAGCCTCACGGGTGTCCGTTCGTGGTGGTGGGGTGTCATGGGGCTGTGATCGCCCGGGGCGCGTGAGAGTTCTCGTTATCTGTTCGTGTCTTTCTTCTCATGGTGGGGGTCCTACCCACGGGCGGGGGTGTCCTTTTGCGTGGGGTGTGCGACCTTGCGGCCGCGGGTGGGCGGTGGTGGGGTGGCCTGTATGGAGCACGAGGTGGTGATCGTGGTCTTCGACGGGGTGCAGAGCCTGGACGTGTCGGGGCCGTTGGAGGTGTTCGCCGGGGCGGCGCGGGCGCCGGGCGGGCGGTACCGGGTGCGGGTGGCGTCGCTGGGCGGGGGCGCGGTGGCCTCGTCGAGCGGGCTGGGGCTGGTGCCGTCGGTGGCGTTGGAGGAGGTGGGGCGGATCGACACCCTGGTGGTGGCGGGGGGTGAGGGGGCGCGGGGGGAGGCGGATCCGGCGCTGGTGGCGTGGTTGGCGGGTGCGTGCGGGCGGGCGGGGCGGGTGGCGTCGGTGTGCACGGGGGCGTTCCTGCTGGCTCGGGCGGGGGTGTTGGAGGGGTTGCGGGTCACGACGCACTGGGCGTACTGCGAGGAGTTGGCGCGGCGGTTCCCGGGGGTGGAGGTGGTGGCGGATCCGATCTTCGTGCGGCAGGGGCGGGTGGTGACGTCGGCGGGGGTGAGCGCGGGGGTGGACCTGTCTTTGGCGCTGGTGGAGGAGGACCTGGGGCGGCGGGTGGCGCTGGCGGTGGCGCGGCACCTGGTGGTGTTCCTGCGCAGGCCGGGCGGGCAGGCGCAGTTCTCGGCTCCGTTGGCGCAGCAGTGGGCGCAGCGTCCGGCGGTGCGGGAGGTGCAGCACTGGATCGTGGAGCATCCGGGGGCGGACCTGTCGGTGCAGGCGCTGGCGGGGCGGGTGGGGTTGTCGGTGCGCCAGTTCGCGCGGGTGTTCGCCCGGCAGGTGGGGTGTACGCCGGGCCGGTATGTGGAGCGGGTGCGGGTGGAGGCGGCGCGGCGGTGGTTGGAGGAGTCCGAGGCGGGGGTGGAGGCGGTGGCGCGCCGGTGCGGGTTCGGGTCGGCGGAGGTGATGCGGCGGGTGTTCGTGAGGTCGCTGGGGTGTTCTCCGGCGGGGTATCGGAGCAGGTTCCACGGTGGAGGTGTGTGAGCGGTGCGGTTGGCGGTCGTGTTGTTCGAGGGTGTGACGGCGTTGGACGCGATCGGCCCCTATGAGGTGCTGGGGTCGCTGCCGGGGGTGGAGACGGTGTTCGTGGGTGAGCGGGCGGGGCCGGTGCGGGCGTCGGCGGGCGGGGTGGGGCTGGTGGTGGACGCGGCGTTCGGTGAGGTGGACGCGGCCGATCTGGTGGTGGTGCCGGGCGGGCCGGGGCAGGCGCAGCAGATGGGGGGTGCGCTGGTGGAGTGGGTCCGCCAGGTGGACGCGGGGTCGCGGTGGACGGCGTCGGTGTGCACGGGGTCGTTGATCCTGGCGGCGTCGGGGGTGCTGGCGGGGCGGCGTGCGGCCACGCACTGGTTGGCGGGCGGGGAGCTGGAGCGGTTGGGCGTGGTGCACGCGGCGGGGGAGCGGGTGGTGTTCGACGGCAAGTACGTGACGGCGGCGGGGGTGAGTGCGGGGATCGACATGGGGTTGGCGCTGGCGGGGGAGCTGATGGGGGACTTCGGGGCGCAGATGGCGCAGTTGGCGCTGGAGTACGATCCGGCGCCGCCGTTCGACGCGGGGTCGCCGGAGAAGGCGCCGCCGGAGGTGGTGGGGCTGGCGCGGGAGAGCCGGAGTTTCCTTTTGTGGGAGCGGGACCGGCCGGACTGGGCGTGAGGGGGGTCATGGTGGCCCCGGGGTCTGTCATGGGTATGGGATGGTTACCCCTTTCCCCTTGATGAGATGAGGCCGCGGTGAGCGAGCGGGACGAGGCCGGTGCGGTGCGGTCGTGGTATACGCGGTTCGCGGACCACTACGAGGCGGGGGGCGCGGACTCCTACGCGCGGATCGCCCGCGCGGTGGCGGGCGACGAGGAGCTGGTGGGGCTGGTGCTGACCCTGCCCGGGGGCAACAAGCGCCAGCCCAACCTGCTGCTGGGGGCGGTGCGGTTCCTGGGCGGGCCGGTGCGGGAGTGGGCGGCGTTTCGGGCGTGGACGGTGGAGCACTGGGCGGCGGTGCGCGCGGTGGTGCTGGAGCGGATGACCCAGACCAACGAGGTGCGCCGGTGTGCGGCGCTGATGCCGGTGCTGGCCACGTTGGAGGGGCCGCTGGGGCTGGTGGAGGTGGGGTCCTCGGCGGGGCTGTGCCTGTACCCGGACCGGTACGCGTACTCCTACGACGGCGGGGCGCCGGTCGGCGACTCCCCGCTGGTGCTGGAGTGCGCGACCTCGGGCGGGGTGCCGCTGCCGGGGCGGGTGGTGGAGGTGGCCTGGCGGGCGGGGGTGGACCTGAACCCGCTGGACGCCGCCGACGAGGGGGACGTTCGGTGGCTGGAGGCGCTGGTCTGGCCCGGTGCCCACGAGCGGGAGCGGCGCGAGCGGCTGCGGGCGGCGGCGTCGCTGGTCGCGGCGCAGGGGCCGGCGCCGGTGGTGGCCGGTGACCTGGTGGAGACGGTGGCGGAGCTGGTGGGGCGGGTTCCGTCGGGGGTGACGCCGGTGGTGTTCGGCGGGGCGGTGCTGACCTACCTGCCCCTGGCCGAGCGGGAGCGGTTCGCGCGGGTGGTGCGGGGGCTGC
Source organism: Nocardiopsis flavescens (assembly GCF_900141985.1). Taxonomy (GTDB): domain Bacteria; phylum Actinomycetota; class Actinomycetes; order Streptosporangiales; family Streptosporangiaceae; genus Nocardiopsis; species Nocardiopsis flavescens. The sequence continues at coordinate 3,164 of NZ_FQZK01000001.1, forward strand.
CCGGGCACTGGGTGTCGCTGGAGGGGTGGCGGGTGCTGCCGTGGCTGGAGGGGGCGCGCCCGGCCGAGCCGACGCATCTGACGGTGGCGGTGGACGAGCGGGTGGTGGGCTGGGCGGGGGAGCACGGCCAGTCCCTGGTCTGGGCCTGATCGGCGGGGGCGGTGCGGGGCGCGCCGCCCCCCGAGGGGGCGGGTCCGTCTCCTGTTTCCCGGTGGGGCCGGGGAGTATCCTGCGCGCCGGCCGGTCGTTCGGGGGCCGTCGTGGCCGCGGCGCCGCCTGAGCCGGGCGTGTGCTCGGTCCCGGGCTGTCCCGCTCCGGGTCCGGGGGGCGTACTCACGGCCGCCGACAGCGGGGCCGCCCTTGGGTCGGCGCATGGTCGCCTGCTGTGCTGAGGCAGGCGCTCGGTGCGCCCATCCGCGGGGTGCGGCACCCGCCCCCCGATGCCCGGGAGGGGGCGCGACCGCCCGCGGGCTCACCGGCCGGTGGTGAGGCGCCTGCGGCGCGGGGCCCTGTGGGCCCCGCCCGGTAGGGCGTCGCGGCGGGTGGTGTTCAGATCGGCGGAGCGGCCCGAAGGGGGCCGGGAGCCCTTCGGGCCCTGTTCACGCCCGGAGAGTGGTTCATTCCAGGGGTGCGGGAAGGCCGAACATCACCGTTTCCGAAGAACCGGCCGAGGTGGACCGGGCGAAAACGTTCCCGGTCGGCAGGGCCGTGTGACTCAGGAAGAAGGCGGCGGATCCCTGGTCGAGCCGGTCCGCGTCCACGGGAACGGGGACGGGGCTGCCGTCGCGGGTGTCGACCGCGGCCGGCGCCGGGTCCTCCCCGGTGTGGCCGTAGAAGAATCCGTGACGCAGGTAGTGGCCCCGGTCACGGTCCATGCGGACCTGGGTCCCCGCCTCCCACACGTCGGTTCCGTCGCTGACCCGAATCGCCCTGTCACCGGTCACGAAGATCCCGTCGTCCGCCCGGACGGGCCCGGACAGGTCGTAGTTCGCCAGTGCGAGCGCCCTCTCCTGGTCCGGGCCCGGGGCCTGGCGGTGCCACAGTTCCTCGCCGTCGGGGCCGAACGCGAACAGTTCGGTACCCCTCACGTTGCGGGAACCGAAATCGCCTTCGTTGGCGGCGACCTCCACCACCACGGCCGTTGCGTCGGCGACGACGTTGTACACCGCGTGCCCCTCCTCGATGGCGTACTCGCTGGAGACGGGGCGCGGGGCGGGCAGCGTCGCGTCGAAAAGGAGGCTTCCGTCGGCGGAGTCGTAGACGGCGATGGCCGGTCCCCTGGTCAGCACCAGTCGGCCGCCTCCCAGCATGGCCTGCTCGCTGGTCCTGTGGTCGGGGGACAGCATCGGTCTCACGGGCTCTTCCGGTGTCACCTCGGCCAGTGGGGTCGGACCGATGTCGAGGGCGGCCACCGTGCGTCCGTGGACGGTGTCCAGGAGGCTCCAGGAGCCGTCGAAGACCGCGACGCGGTCGGGGGTGTGGGGGTCGACCCGCAGGTGTGTGAAACCCGGAACGCACCAGAGCCGTTCCCCGGTCTCGATATCGAATCCCAGGAGTGCGTCGCGCGCACGGCCGGTGGGGCCCTCACCGGGGCTGAGGTGGACGATGAGCGTGTCGGCGAGGGCGTGCACACGGCCGCCGTGGTTCATTTCCGTGTTGTCGTCGCCGCCCCATCCGAACGCACCCGTGGTGCGGCTGTCGAGCGTCCACTTCACCCGGCCCTCGGCGGCGTCGTAGACGCCGAGGCCGTCCACGCCCGTCAGGACCACCGATGTGGAGTTGCCGGTGGCCGCCCCGCCCACGGGTACCGACCAGGCGGCTGTTCCGAAGGCCGCGTTGCCTTCGAAGGCCCTGGCCGCGTCCAGCAGGGGGGAGTTCTCGGCGTTGGCATCGCGCTGGTCCAGTGCACGCGCGTCGGGCCAGGTGGCGTCGGCTCCCTGCTGCACCGTGGGACGCGCGCACAGGGCGGCCCCGGCCGCCGGGGACCAGTACCAGGGCGACAGGGCCGCGGCGGCGGCCATCGTCGCCGTCGCGGCCGCCAGGGCCCGGGCGGCCGTTCTCCCGGGTCGTCCCGGGTCGCCGTCCGTCAGCCTGATCCAGGTCGGCACCCGGGCGGTGGCGGCGGCCGCGATGAGCACGGTGGCGCCGAGCGCTGCCGGTACCGGCCAGCCGGCCCAGCCGGCCCAGACCCCGGCGCCGAAGAGCACGATCTCTCCGAGGACCGGCAGGAGTCCCGGTACGCGGACCAGGGGTGTGCCGTCACGTCGGGGGATCTGGCACGTGATCAGGGCGAGTGCTCCGGCCGCCGCGGCCCCGGCCGCGACGGGTGAGAACACCGTGAGCGTCCACACCACCGCCGTCGAGGCTGCGAGCAGCGCCGCGCTGTGCAGGAGGGCCCGGCCGACGCCTGCGGGTGTCCGTGTCCGTGCAAGTCGTGTTGTGGAGGATTTCAGGGGCATTGCGAAAGCCTCCCACGGCGTGGCCGGCTTCTGGGACCGGTGGCGTTGCGGGGGCGGGGGCCGCGCGCCGGGCCGGTGTTCGAGGAGGGGCGGAGCGCGTATGCCGGAAAGCGGCGGTGGGCTGGTCGGCGGTGGGTGGAGGACACGGGCGAGCAGAGGGGCGAGGACGGTGTGCGCGGCCGGTCGGCCGACACGGGGAACCCCTGAGAGCGGCCCCACCCGCACCCCGGGCGGTGCCGTCCCGCGCGGCCTCGGTCCCGCCTCGGCCGGGCCCCGGTGGCCGGGACGGAACCCGGGGCAGCGCGCCCCCGGGCACGCGGGCGGGGCGGTCGGCCTGGAAGGTGCCGGGCGTGCCGACCGTCCCGTGCGGGTCCTGCCGGTCGGCCCGGCGAGGACGGCGCGGGGGGTGTCCGGCGTGCCGCCGTCACCCCGCGCGGGCAGGCCCCGTTCTCCCGACACGGGAGGGGATCCCGCGCCGCTCGTGGCGGGGCCGCCTTCGGCGGCGGCCCGCCCGGGTGCGGGCGTACGGCGGCGCCCGCGGCCCGGGGGGCCGCGGGCTCCGGTGCGTTCGGCTACTTCCTGCCGTCGTTGTGCCCGGGGTTCCAGTTCAGGGCGCTGGCGCGCTCCATGAACTCCTCGACGGTGATGTCGCCGCGGGCGAACCGGTCGGCGAGGGTGCGGCGGGCCTCGTACTCGGGCGGGGCGGGCCGGGGTCCGCTCACCCAGGGGGGCGGGCCGCCGCCGCGGCGGCGGATGAGGACGAACGCGGCGGCTGCCGCGGCGATGAGCAGCAGGCAGAACATGAGTGCTCCCAGGGGTGCGAAGGGCGGCGGTCCGTCGCCCCACGGGGGGCGGCCGGCCAGGTCGGTGATCAGGGCTGCGGTGTCCATGGGTTCCACTGTGGGCGGTGCGGGGGGTCGCGCGCGTCGCCCCGGGGGCGGCTCCGCGCCTACGTCGGCGGGCGTAGGACCGGCTGCGCCGCGCGGGCGATGCGCGGGGCGGGCGGGGAGCCTAGGGTCGGTGGGATGAGGAGAGTGCGGGCGGTCGCGGTGGACGCGGTGCTGGGGTCGGTGCTGGGCGCGGCGGCCGTGGTGGCGGTGCGCGCTCAGGCGGCGTGGCAGGGGTCGGGGGGTCCGTGGCGGGGCGGCCAGGGGCCGCCGTGGGCGGGCGGGGCGGGTCCGGAGTGGGGGCAGGTGCCCCCGGGGGTGTGGGCCGGGGTGGCGCTGCTGGTGGCGGCGGTGGCGGTGCGGCGGGTGCGTCCGCCGGCGGCGCTGGTGGCGGCGGGTGCGGGGGCGGCGGTGTTCCTGCTGGGCGGGGGGTCCCTGTCCCCGGTCGTGGTGGTGATGGGCGCCCTGGTGGTGTTCTCGGCGGCGGCGCGGATGGAGCCGGTCCGGTTCCTGTGCTGGGCGCTGCCCCCGGTGGTGGGTGCGGGGGTGCTCTCGCGGGCGGGTGAGCCGTGGTGGGGGCTGGCCGACGGGTCGGTGTGGGCCGCGGTGGCGGTGGCGGTGGGGGTGATGGCGCCCTGGGCCGGGGGCGGGGTGTTCGTGCGGGCGCGCCGGGAGGGGCGGCGCCGTGAGCGTGAGGCGGAGGTGGCCCGGCACCGGTACGAGGAGCGGTTGCGGATCGCCCGGGAGGTGCACGATCTGGTGGGGCACAGCCTGTCGGTGATCAGTATGCAGGCGGGGGTGGCGTTGCACGTGGTGGACCGGCGCCCGGAGCAGGCGGCGGTGGCGCTGTCGGCGATCCGGGACAGCAGCCGGTCGGCGCTGGAGGAGCTGCGGCGCACGCTGGCGGTGTTCCGGGGCGAGGAAGGCGCGGCGCTGGAGCCGGTGGCGGGGCTGGACCGGTTGGAGGGTGTGGTGCGGGAGATGGGGCGTGCGGGGTTGGTGGTGCGGGTGGAGCGGTCGGGGCGGGAGGTGGCGTTGCCGGGGGCGGTGGACCACGCGCTGCTGCGGATCGCCCAGGAGGGGTTGACGAACGTGCTGCGCCACGCCGGGGCCGGTGCGGCGGCGAGGGTGGAGGTGGTGTTCGGTGCCGGGCTGGTGCGCCTTGCGGTGTCCGACACCGGTGCGGGTCCGGGGGCGGGGTGGCGTGAGGGTGCGGGGATCGCGGGGATGCGTGAGCGGGCCGCGGGTGTGGGCGGGGAGTTGGAGGCCGGCCCGGGTGCGGGGGGCGGTTTCGTGGTGGAGGTGCGGGTTCCGGTGGAGGGGGGCGTGTGATGGCGGTGCGGGTGGTGGTGGCCGATGACCAGGCGCTGGTGCGGATGGGGTTGGGGGTGCTGATCGAGGCGGAGGAGGACCTGGAGCTGGTGGGTGAGGCGGCCGACGGGGCGGCGGCGCTGGCCCTGGTGCGTGAGGCGGTGCCCGACGTGGTGCTGATGGACGTGCGGATGCCGGTGATGGACGGGTTGGCGGCGCTGCGCGAGATCAGTGCGGACGCGGCGCTGGCGGGGGTGCGGGTGGTGGTGCTGACGACGTTCGAGCTGGACGAGTACGTGTTCGAGGCGTTGCGTGCGGGGGCGGCGGGGTTCGTGGTCAAGGACGCCGATCCGGGGGAGCTGTTGGAGGCGGTCCGGGTGGCGGCGCGGGGTGAGGCGTTGTTGTCGCCGTCGGTGACGCGGCGGGTGGTGGCGGCGTTCACGTCGTCGCGGCCGGCGGTGGGTCCGGTGGTGGACGTGGGGGTGTTGACCGAGCGGGAGCGGGAGGTGGTGGGGTTGGTGGGTGAGGGGTTGTCCAATGAGGAGATCGGGGCGCGGTTGGTGGTCTCGCCGGCGACGGCGCGCACCCATGTGTCGCGGGCGATGGTGAAGCTGGGGGCGCGGGACCGGGCGCAGTTGGTGGTGTTCGCGTTCCGGGCGGGTCTGGTGCGGTAGGTCAGCGGGTGAGGCGGTCCAGGGCCTGTACGGCGGTGGCGTGCAGGCCCTTGGTGTGTCCGGCGCCTTCGATGATGTGCAGGGTGGCGGCGGGCCAGCGCCGGGACAGGTGCCAGGCGGTGTCGGCGGGGCCGCTGATGTCGAGGCGGCCGTGGACGAGGGCGCCGGGCAGGTGGGCGATGCGGTGCATGGTGTCCAGGAGGTGGTCGTGGGGGAGGAAGGCGTGGTGGGCCCAGTAGTGGGTGACCAGACGGGCGAAGCGGAGCTGGAAGTCCAGGGGGCGGGTGGACAGGGAGGGTGTGGAGTCGGCGGTGGTGGCCATGTGGGTGTCCTCCCACCGGCACCAGGCGCGGGCGGCGCTCTCGCGGACGCGGGGGTCGGGGTCGGCGAGCAGGCGGGCGTAGGCGGCGGGCAGGCGGTGGGGGTCGGCGTCGGGGCCGGCGGCGTCGCGGAAGGCCTGCCACTGTTCGGGGAAGACGCGGCCCATGGCGTGGGTGAGCCAGTGCACCTCGGTGGCGGAGGTGGTGGTGACGGCGACCAGGACCAGGGCGCGGACCCGGTTGGGGTGGGCCTGGGCGTAGGCCAGGCCCAGGGTGGAGCCCCAGGAGGTGCCCAGGACCACCCAGGAGTCGATGCCGCGGGCGGTGCGCAGGGCCTCGATGTCGTCGATGAGGTGGGCGGTGGTGTTGGTGGTCAGGTCGGTGGTGGGCAGGCCGGCGTCGGGGGTGGAGCGGCCGGCACCGCGCTGGTCGAACAGGACGATGCGGTGGCGGTGGGGGTCGAAGAAGTTCACGAAGCCGGGGTGGGCGCCAGAGCCGGGGCCGCCGTGCAGGACCAGGCAGGGGGTGCCGTCGGGGGTGCCGTGTTCTTCCCAGTGGAGGGTGTTGTGATCGGTGACGGGCAGCAGGCCCTGGGTGCGCGGTGCGGTCATGGCGGCCTTTCGTGGTGGGGCGAGGGGCGATTTTAGCGGTGTTGGAGAGGAGTGGGGGCGGGCGCGGGGTCCGTGTCACCGTTCCTGCGGGGGGCGGGTGGAGGCAGGCGCGGACGCTGGGGGAGGCGGTGCGGGCCGTGGCGTAGTCGGGTGAGACGAATCCGGTGGTGGTGCGGGGGGTGCTGGCGGGGACCCCGGTGGAGGAGTTCGTGGACGCGGCGGCGCTGGCGCGCCTGGTGGTGGAGGGCGCGGTGCGGGCGCTGGTGCAGGTGGCGGAGGTGGTGTCGGTGGTGCAGGGGTGGGATCCGGCGGCGCGGCGGGCGCCCTGGGGTGAGGGGGAGCCGCGGGGGGCGAGGGCGGGTCCGGGGCGGCCCGCCCCCGCTTTTTTGTGTGCGGTGCGGGGTTGACCGCGCCCCTGGGGCGCGGTGTGCACTGGGCGCATGGATGTGGAGTGGACCCGTGGGGAGTTCGCCCGCCGCAGCGGGCTGACGGTCAAGGCGTTGCGCGTGTACGAGAGGTCGGGGCTGTTGCCGCCGGTGCGGGTGGGGGCGGGCGGCGGGTACCGGTGGTACGGGTCGGGGCAGGTGGAGCGGGCGGTGCGGATCCGGTTGCTGCGCCAGGCGGGGATGCCGCTGGCGCTGATCGGCCAGGTGCTGGAGCTGTCGGCGGAGGCGGCCCGGGAGCGGGTGGGGGCGTGGTGGGCGGGCCGGGAGGAGACGGTGGCGGCCCAGCGCCGGGTGCTGGCCGAGCTGGACCGGCGCCTGGACGGCGGGGGCGCGCAGGAGGAGGTCGACTGGCGGGTGCAGGAGCGGGTGTGGGAGCCGGTGCGGGCGCTGGCGGTGCGGGCGCGCACCGACCAGGTGCGGTTGGTGGAGACGTTCCGGGAGCGGGCCGCGTACCTGCGGCGGCTGCTGGTCGACCAGGGTGCGGCCCCGGGGGAGGAGACGTGGGTGTTCTACCCGGGTGTGGTGGGGGTGGAGACGGTGGGTGAGATCGAGGTGGCGGTGCCCTGCGCGGGCGGTGCGGACCCGATGGCCGACGCGGTGGTGCGGGTGGTGGGCGGGGGCCGGTGGGCGGTGTGCGAGGTGGTGCGCCGGGACTGCTTCCAGCCGCGGATCATGGGCGCCCACCGGGCGGTCGCGGCGGCGGCCGGGGCCGGCGGGGTGGGCTGTGAGGTGTACACGGGTGCCTGGGAGGGTGCCCGGGACGCGGTGGTGGCGCGGGTGGGCCGCCCGGTGGGGGGAGTGCTGTGAGCGGGGTGGGGCGGTGGGTGGAGCACGGTCTTTTCAGCGATCCGGGCGGCTACGCCGACCGGTTGCCGGCGGGGGGTGCGGCCCGGGTGGGGGTGCGGGTGCGGGAGATGCTGGTGCACTACCGGGCGGGCGGCGGGTGGGCGGCGGCCCACGCGCAGGTGGACCTGCGGTGGGTGGAGGCGATCCTGGGGGCGTCGGGGCGGGGCCCGGTGGTGGGGTGCTGTCGGGATTTCGCGCTGGTGACGGTGGCGGCGCTGCGTGCGCAGGGGGTGGCGGCCCGGACCCGGGTGGGGTTCGCCGGGTACCTGGAGGAGGGGTTCGGTGCCGATCACGTGGTGGCGGAGTACCACGACGGGGCGCGGTGGGTGCGGGTGGACACCCAGTTGGCGCCGGGGTCGGCGGGCGGGGTGGATCTGGGGGACCTGCCGGTGGACGATCCGGGGGTGTTCGCCTCGGCGGCACGGGTGTGGCGGGGGGTGCGGTCGGGGGAGCTGGACGGGGACCGGTTCGGTGTGGCCGCGGGGTCTGCTCTGCGGGGCGGGTGGCTGGTCGGGGACTACGTGTGGTTGGAGGCGGCGCACCGGTGCGGGTTCGAGGCGCTGTTGTGGGATGCGTGGGAGGGGATGGGGCCCTGGGCGGAGCAGGCGCGCACCGATGTGATGGCGGCGGCGCTGGCGGACGAGGACGAGGAGCGGATCGCGGGGCTGTGGGAGCGGTGGAGGCCGCGGGGGCGGGTGTGGTGCGCCTCGCCGTCGGGGTTTCGCGGTTGGGTGGACCTGGACGGGGGGCGGCGCGGGGGCGTGCGATGCTGAACGCCCGGGTCGTGTGGAGGGGGTCGTTGTGGGGGAGAGCGGTTTCGTGGAGTTCTGGGGTGAGCGGCGGCTGTGCACGCTGGCCTCGCCCCGGCCGGACGGGTCGATCCACCAGGTGCCGGTGGGGGCGACCTACGACGCGGACGCGGGTGTGGTGCGGGTGATCTCGGACGGGGGCAGTTTCAAGGCCCGGAACCTGGCGGCGCATCCGGGGGTGCGGGTGTCGGTGTCGCAGGTGGAGGGGCGGCGCTGGTGCACGGTGGAGGGGCCGGCGGTGGTCTCCGACGATCCGGAGCGGGTGGCCGAGGCGGTGCGCCGGTACGGGGAGCGGTACCGGGAGCCGCGGGTGAACCCGGGGCGGGTGGTCATCGAGATCGCGGTGGAGCGGGTGCTGGGCAACGTCCGCCCGCAGTAGCGGCGGGGTGCGGGCGGTGGGGCGGGGTGTGCGGTCCCCCGGGCACCGCGGTGGGGCGGCGGGTCGGCGGAAAACCGCTGGACCCGCGGGCCCGGGCGGGCCGATGATGCCCGGATGGTCGATCGACACTTCTTCGAGCCGGACCTGGCCGATCTGTACGACTACTTCCACCCCTGGGACTCCTCGCCCCAGAACGACTTCTACCTCGACCTGGTCCTGGGCTCCCCCGCCGTGCTGGACGTGGGCTGCGGCACCGGCCTGATCCTGCGCACCGCCCGCGAGCGGGGGCACACCGGGCGCCTGGTGGGCCTGGACCCGGCCGGGGCGATGCTGGCGGTGGGCCGCCGGGACCGCGGGGACATCGCGTGGGTCCGCGGCGACCTGCTCCGCGGCCCCTACGACGAGCCCGGCCGCGGCCCGTTCGCCGGCGGGTTCGACCTGGTGATGATGTCCGGGCACGCCTTCCAGGTGTTCACCTCCGACGAGGAGCTGCGGGCGGTCCTGGCCGCGGTGCGGCGGGCGCTGGCGCCGGGGGGCCGGTTCGTGTTCGAGACCCGCGACCCGGCGGCGCGGGGGTGGCGGGCGTGGGACCCCGAGCGGGTGCGGACCGTGCGGGGGCCGGGCGGGCGGCGGGCCACGTCGGTGCACCGGCTGCGGGAGGTGCGCGGGGACCTGGTGACCTTCACCAGCGATTATGTGCTGGAGGGGTGGGCGGAGCCGGTGGTCAGCCGCAGCACCCTGCGGTTCCTGGACGCCGCGGCCCTGGACGGGTTCCTGGCCGGGGCCGGGCTCGCCGTGCAGGAGCGGTACGGCGACTGGGACCGCACCCCGCCGACCGCCACCAGTACGGAGATCATCACTGTGGCCGGCCCCGCCTGAGGCGGGGCCGGGCCGGGTTCCGGTGGCCCGGATCGGGGCCGGGTGTGAGAGGGCGGCCCGGTGCGGGTGGACCGTGCCCGAGGCCGGCGGGGACGCCCGCGAGGGGGGTGAACGGTCCCGTGCGGTGCGGAACGGGCGGGGCGGGTGGTCGGGGGCGCCGTCCGCTCAGGCGGGGCGGGCCAGGGTGATGACCTCCGGCGAGGCCGGGGTCAGGGGGGTGCGGTCCCAGTCGCCGTAGCGGTGCGTGACGCGCAGCCCGGCGGCGGCGAGCAGGGTGTCCAGGTGGGGGGCGGTGACGAACCGCAGGGTGCTCACCGTGGCCGACAGCTCCCGGCCGTCGGCGTCGGCGGCGGTGGAGGTGAACGTCACCAGCCCTTCGGGGGTGAGGGGGCGGGCGTCGTGGGTGAGGGTGAGGGGCCGGCCGTCGGGCAGGGTCGCGGCCCGGGGGTGGTCGGGGGTCCACCGCTCCCAGGCGCGGGCGCCGGGGTTGCGGGTCTCGAACGCGACCAGCCCGCCGGGGTTCAGGGCGGTGCGCATGGCGGTGAGCGCGTCGAGGGCGGCGGTGTCGGTGAGGAGTTCCTGGAAGGCGTGGCCGGTCATGGTGACCAGGTCGAACCCGCCTTCCCGGGTGTGGGTGGACAGGTCGCCGCAGGCCCAGTCGACGTCGCGGGTGTGGGAGCGGGCGACCTCCAGCATGGCGACGGCGGGGTCCAGGCCCACCAGGCGGCCGGTGTGACCCCGCCGGCGGGCGGTGCGCAGGAGCAGGCCGGTGCCGCAGCCCGCGTCCAGGGCCGCGGGGGCGTCCATGACCAGGCCGAGGTAGAAGTCGTCGCAGGGCGCCCAGGGGTTGAAGACGTCGTAGAGGGAGGCGACGGCGGGGTCGTCGTAGGGGTTGTGCATCCGCCGAGTATGTCCAGGGCAGGGTGGGGTGCGCACCGGTTTTTTCGCGGGCGGCCCCCCGCGGCGGGCGTGTTCGGGGTGCTCCCGCTCCGCGGGGTGCCAGGCCCTGGGGCGGGGGCGGCGCCGGTGCGGACCTGCGGGTAGGTGCCCGCGGGGTGTTCGCTCCCGCGGTGACGGTTCGCCGGCCGGCGAAGTGTGGCGGTGGCATGCTGGGCGCCATGGCGACGCATGCTGATACGACGGCCGCGCTGGCGGCCCTGCTGGCGGACCCGACCCGGGCGGGGGTGTGCCTGGCGTTGGCGGACGGGCGGGCGTGGACGGCCACCGAGCTGTGCCGGCACACCGGGGTGGGGGCGTCCACGATGAGCGCCCATCTGGGGCGGCTGGTCGGCGGCGGGGTGCTGGTGGAGCGCCGCCAGGGCCGGCACCGGTACGTGGCCCTGGCCGATCCGGAGATCGCCGGGCTGGTGGAGGCGCTGGCGGCCCGGGCGGCGCCGGGTGCGGCGGTGGCGCCGACGCTGCGCGCCCACCGGGCGCAGGACGCGCTGGCCCGGGGGAGGACGTGTTACGACCACCTGGCCGGGGCGCTGGGGTGCGCGGTGGCGGAGGCGATGGTGCGGCGTGGGCTGCTCACCGCCGACCTGGGGGTGGGGGAGGAGGGGCGGGCGTGGTTCGCGGAGCTGGGGGCGCCGCTGCCGGAGCGGGGGCGGCGGCCGTTGGCGCGGGGGTGCCTGGACTGGACGGAGCGGCGCCGGCACCTGGCGGGGGCGGCGGGTGCGGTGCTGTGCGCGCACGTGTTCGCGGTGGGCTGGTGTGAGCGGGTGGGGTCCTCGCGGGCGGTGCGGTTGACGGCGGCGGGTCGGGCGGGGCTGGGGGAGGCGCTGGGGGGCGTGGACGTTTCGTCGGGGGGCGAAGCGTCCGCTGTCTAGGGTCGGCCGCATGACTTCTCCTACTCCCCCGGGGGCCGTGGTCGCGGCCGGGGTGACGGTTGTGTTGTGGGCGTCGGCGTTCGTGTCGATCCGGGTGGCCGGTGAGTTCTACTCGCCCGGGGCGCTGGCGCTGGGCCGGCTGGTGTCGGGTGCGGTGGTGCTGGTGGCGCTGTTGGCGGTGACCCGGTCGGGGTGGCCGCCGCGGGCGGCGTGGCCGGGGATCGCGGGTGCGGGGCTGCTGTGGTTCGGGGTGTACATGGTGGCGTTGAACTGGGGTGAGCGGGAGGTGGACGCGGGGACGGCGGCGCTGTTGGTGAACATCGGGCCGGTGGTGATCGCGTTGCTGGGGGTGGCGTGGCTGGGTGAGCGGTTGACGGGGTGGCTGGTGGCGGGCGGGCTGGTGGCGTTCGCGGGTGCGGTGGTGGTGGGGGTGACCACGGCCGGGCCGGGGCACGTGACGTGGACGGGGGTGATGCTGTGCCTGGTGGCGGCGGTGTCGTACGCGGTGGGGGTGGTGGCGCAGAAGCCGGCGCTGGCGCACGCGAGTCCGTTGCAGGTGTCGGGGTGGGGGTGTGTGGTGGGGGCGCTGGCGTGCCTGCCGTTCGCTCCGACGCTGGTGGCCGAGGTGGCGGCGGCGCCGTGGTGGGCGAGTGCGAACGTGCTGTATCTGGGGGTGTTCCCGACGGCGGTGGCGTTCACGACGTGGGGGTACGCGTTGTCGTACATGAGCGCGTCGCGGTTGGGGGCGGTGACGTACCTGGTGCCGGCGCTGGTCGTGGTGGTGTCGTGGGCGGTGCTGGGCGAGGTGCCCGCGGTGGGGGCGCTGGCGGGGGGCGTGCTGTGCCTGGTGGGGGTGGCGCTGTCGCGGCGGGGCCCGGTGGGCGGGCCGTCGCGGCCGGGGGTGGCGGTGCGGGGCTGACGCGGACGGCCGTCCCGGGCCCGGGACGGCCGGGCCTGTGCGCCCCGGTGTGGTGCGGCTTCGTCGGGCCGTGGCGTTGCAGGGGCGAGGGCCCGCTGGTCGACGGGTCGCTTCCGTTCGAGCGGTCCGGCGCTTGCACACCCCGCGTTGGGGCGCCATCGGCGGCCGGGCCTGTGCGCCCCGGCCCCGGACGTGGTGGCGGGGCCGCCGCGGTGCCTGCGCGGCCGGGGAGCGTCCCCGGGGCCGTGGGAGGATGTGCCCCCCACCACAGGAAGAGGCCCCGTGCGATCCCTGCTCACCCGTGTTCCCGCCCTGCTGGGCGACCCGGACCCGGCCCTGGACGTGCGCGAGCTGCGCGGCGGCACCAAGAAGGGCGTGTGGCGCCTGACCCTGGCCGGCGGCTCCACCGTCGTGGCCTACCTCTGGCACCCCGACCACGACGGGTGGCCCGCCGGGTCCGCGCCCGCCGACCCGGCCGACCCGTTCTCCCATGCGAGCGGCCCCGAGCTGTTCGCCGCCGCCCGCGCCCACCTCGTGGAGGCGGGGGTGCGGGTCCCCGACCTGTACGCCCTGGACGGTTCCGGGCCGGGGACGCTGGCGGTGGTGGAGGACGCCGGGCCCACCCTCGAACACCTGCTGGCGGCCGACCCGGCCGGGGCCGCACCGGTCCTGGAGCACCTGGCCGGCGGGGTGCGGGCCCTGCACGCGCGCACCCGGGCCGGGTTCGGCGGGCTGACCCGCCCGGCCGTCGGCGGCTCCTGCCACGGCGTCGTCCTGGAGCGGGCGCTGGCCGACCTGGAGGAGGCCGCCGGCCTGGACGCGCGCGCCGCGGCGGCGCGCCCCCGGCTGGAGGAGGAGCTGCACGCGCGGGCGGCGCGGGTGCGCCCCCGCGGCGGAGGGTACGCGCTGGTCCACGGCGAGCTGGGGCCCGACCACGTCCTGGCCGCGCCCGGCGGGCAGGCGGTGCTCATCGACATCGAGGGCCTGATGTACTTCGACGCGGAGTGGGAGCACGTGTTCCTGCGGCTGCGGTTCGGCGACCTGTACCCGCGGCTGGCCGTCGCGGACCTGGACCCCTGCCGGATGGACCTGTACGCCCTGGCCCTGGACCTGAGCCTGGTGGCGGGGCCGCTGCGGTACCTGCGCGGGCCGGCGGTGCGCGGGCGCGAGGAGATGGCGCGGATCGCCGAGTACGCCCTGGGGCGGGCCCTGGCCCCGGGGCCGGGGCGGGCGGGCTGGTAGGACAGGGGGATGGACGAGCTGCGCCACCTGTGGAACACCGAGACCGTCTGGCTCAACACCGCCCAGTACGGCATCCCGCCGGCCACGGTGCGGGCCGCTTTGGACGCCCATCTGGACTCCTGGGCGGCGGCCACCGCCGACCCGGCCCACTGGTGGCGCGGGACGGGGCTGGCCCGTGAGCGGCTGGGCTCCCTGCTGGGGGTGCCCGCCGGGGACATCGCCCTGGGTGCGGCCACTTCCCAGATGTTGGGGACGGTGGCGGCGTCGCTGCCGCGGACGGCGACGGTGCTGGTGCCCGAGGGCGAGTTCGCGTCGGTGCTGTTCCCCTTCCTGGAGCGGGGGGTGCGGGTGCGCACCGCGCCGCTGGAGCGGCTCGCCGACGCCGTGGGGTCGGGGTGCGACGCGGTGGCGTTCAGTGTGGTGCACGCGGCGACCGGGGCGGTGGCGCCGGTGGGCGACATCGTGGCGGCGGCGCGCGGGTGCGGGGCGCTGGTGGTGGGGGACGCCACGCAGGCGGCGGGGTGGCTGCCGTTGGCGGCGACCGGGTTCGACGTGCTGGTGGGGACCACCTACAAGTGGCTGATGACCCCCCGCGGGCTGGCCTACGCCTATGTGGCGCCCGCGCTGGGGGAGCGGATGGGCTCCCCCGGTGCGGGGCCGGCCGCGTCGGCGGATCCGGGGGCGCTGTTCGCCGACCGGTTCGTGCCCGCCCCCGGGGCGCGCAGGTTCGACACCTCCCCCAATTGGATGGCGCACGCGGCGGCGGTGGCGTCGCTGGACGTGCTGCTGGGGGTGGGGGTGGAGCGGGTGTACGCGCACGACACGGGGCTGGCCGACCGGTTCCGGGCGCGGTTGGGGCTGGGGCCGGGCGGGTCGGCGATCGCGTCGGTGGAGGTGCCCGGGGCGCACGGGCTGCTGGCGCGGGCGGGGGTGGTGAGCACGGTGCGCGGGGGCCGTACCCGGGTGGCGTTCCACCTGTACAACACGGTGGAGGACGCCGACCGGGCGGCGGCCGCGCTGGTGGGCTGATCCCGCCCGCGGGGGCCGCGGGCGGGGGTGTCCGCGGGTGTCGGTGACGGTGGCCGCCGTACGGTAACGGCCGGTGAACGCGGAGTGAGGGGCCCGCCGGTGTTCGGTGACGGGGTGTGCGCGGGGGTGGTCAGCCGGTGCGGGCGGGTACCGGGACGCGGTCCAGGTCCTGGGCGAGGGTGAGGGTGCCGTCGAATTCTTGGGCGGCCTGTTCCAGGAAGAGCGGGTCGTGTTCGGCGCCGTAGCGTTCGGAGATGTGGGTGAGCACGACCGAGCGGGCTCCGGCGCGGGCGGCGACGCGCCCGGCCTGGCGTGCGGTGAGGTGGCCGTGGGAGGCGGCCAGGTGTTCCTCGGAGTCCAGGTAGGTGGACTCGATGACGAGCAGGTCGGCGCCGCGGGCGAGTTCGACGGCGCCGGGGCAGTCGGCGGTGTCCATGACGAACGCCATCACCTGGCCGGGGCGGGGCTGGGCGCAGTCGGCGAGCGCCACGCGGTGGCCGTCGGGTGCGTCCACCCACCCCTGGCGTTGCAGGAGGGAGATGAGGGGGCCGGTGACGCCGTGGGCTGTGAGCCGGTCGGGGAGCATGCGCCACCCGTCGGGTTCGGCGATGCGGTACCCGTAGCAGGGCAGGGAGTGTTCCAGGGGCAGGGCGGTGATGCGCAGGTCGGTCTCGCCCAGCGGGCAGGCGCCGTCCCCGGCGACGGGTTGGGGGACGATGCGCGCGGTGTCGTGGAAGGCGGTGGCGTGGCGCAGCCGCTCGAAGTACGCCGCGCCCTGGGCGGGGTGGGCGACGGGGACCCGGTGGGGGACGCCGTCGCGGGAGATGCGCTGGATGGTGCCGGGCAGGCCCAGGCTGTGGTCGCCGTGGAAGTGGGTGATGCAGATGCGGGTGATGTCGTGGGCGGACAGTCCGGCCGCGCGCATCTGGCGTTGGGTGCCCTCGCCGGGGTCGAAGAGGATGCCGTGGCCGTCCCAGCGCAGGAAGTAGCCGTTGTGGTTGCGGCGGGGGGTGGGGACGGCGCTGGAGGTGCCCAGGACGGTGAGCTCGCGTGCGGACATGGGGTGCATCCTGTCACGCGTCCGGGCGGCGGGGCGCGTGTTTTTCCGCGGGGTGGGGGCGGTCCAGGGCCGGGCGGGAGGCGGCCGGGCCCTCGTGTCCGCACCGGTGCGGGCCCGGCGTCGCGGGACGCCCCCGGGGGGCCGGGATTTCGGCCGGCCGCCTCGGTCGCCGCCCGGCTGGAGCGGATGGCGGTGCGGCCGGAGGGCCGCGACCACTGTCGGCGGTCCCGGGCCCGGGTGTGCAGGTCCCGGGCCGGGCCGCCGCTCAGCGCAGGCGCTTGAGGGCGGCGGGGGTGAGGTCGGCCGGGGTCGGGTAGCCGTTGACCGCCATGAGCAGGTCGGCCTCGGCCAGCAGCGCCCGCAGGGTGTGCACCAGGCCGGGGAGGCCGCCCACCGCCAGGGCGTAGGCGTAGGGGCGGCCCACCGCGACCGCGGTGGCGCCCAGGGCCAGGGCCTTGACGATGTCGGTGCCCGAGCGGATCCCGGAGTCGAAGATGACGGGCAGGTCGGTGGCGGCGGCGACCTCGGGCAGGCATTCCAGGGCGGGGATGCCGCCGTTGGCCTGGCGGCCGCCGTGGTTGGAGCAGTACAGGGCGTCCACTCCCCCGTCGGCGGCGCGGCGGGCGTCGTCGGGGTGGCAGATGCCCTTGACGATGAGGGGCAGGTCGGTGAGGGAGCGCAGCCAGGGCAGGTCGTCCCAGGTGAGGGGGTTGCCGAAGAGTCCGGCCCAGGTGGCGACCACCTGGTCGGGGGTGGGGTCGGGGCCCACGAGTTCCTGGAAGACGGGGTCGGAGGTGTAGTTGGCCAGGCAGTGGCCGCGCAGCTGGGGGAAGTTGGCGGTGGCCAGGTCGCGGGGGCGCCAGCCGGTGATCCAGGTGTCCAGGGTGACGACCAGGGCCCGGAACCCGGCCTGTTCGGCGCGGCGCACCAGGCTGGCGGCCAGGTCGCGGTCGGTGGGGGTGTAGAGCTGGAACAGGCCGGGGGTGTCGCCCAGGTGGGGGGCGACGTCCTCCATGGGGTCCTGGGTGAGGGTGGAGGCGACCATGGGCACGCCGGTGGCGGCGGCGGCCCGGGCGGTGGCGATGTCGCCGCGGCGGTCCTGGGAGCACAGGCCGATGACGCCGACGGGGGCCATGAGCAGGGGTGAGGGCAGGGGGATGCCGCACAGGTCCACCGACAGGTCGCGGCGGTCGGCGCCGACGAACATGCGCGGGTACAGGCCCCAGTCGGTGAAGGCGGCGGCGTTGGCGTCCTGGGTGTGCTCGTCGCCGGCGCCTCCGGCGACGTAGGACCACAGGCCGGGGGGCAGGGCGCGCTGGGCGCGTTCGGCCAGTTCGGTGAAGGTCATGGGGTGGTCGGGGACGGTGCCGGTGAGGCCGTTGAGGTAGATCTCCAGCTGGTAGTCGCCGGGGTGCATGGTGGTCTCCGCCGGGTCGGGGGGTGTGGTGTGGTTCACAGCCTGCGAGTTGACATGCGGATGTGTCAAGAGTGCGGGCGGCGGATCCCCGGCGCGGGGCGGTCAGGGGCGGGTGCGGCGCGAGCGCAGCAGCGGCAGGTACACCTGGGCGATGTCGTCGCCCACCCGGGCGGCGTCCTGGGAGCGGTCGCCCAGGACCCAGTCGACGACCAGCTCGTTGGCCGCGCCCACCAGGGCCAGCGCCTGTTTGCCGAAGGGCCGGTCCACCAGGTGCCCGGACTCCACGCCGCGGGCGTAGGCGGCGTCGATGAGGCCGGCGATGGTGTGGCGGGCGGCGCGGCGGCGCTCCTCCATGGCCGGGCTCACCCCCACGCTCTCCACCGAGACCACCCGGGGGCGGCGCGGGTCGGCCATGGCGAAGTCCAGGTAGGCGTCCAGGGCGGCCATCACCTGGTCCTCGAAGGTGTCGGCGCCCTCCAGTGCGGCGGCCATCTCCTGGAGGGCCCGGCCCAGGAGTTCGTCGTACAGGGCGCGCAGGGCGGCCTCGCGGTCGGCGAAGTGCTCGTAGAAGTAGCGGTTGGTGAGGTGGGCGCGGGCGCAGAGCGCGCCGACGGTGGTGGCGCGAAAGCCGGCGGTGCCGAACTCCTCCAGGGCGGCGTCCAGCAGGCGGCGGCGCCGGTCCCGCTGGCGCTGCTCGGGTGTCATTCCCCGCCAGGGGCGCACGAGTTCGACCCGGGGTCGTGTCATGCCCTCACGGTAGCCGCCGGGCGGCGGCGTTTCACGGGGCCGGGGGGTGGTCGGTCAGGCCGGCGCGGTGGGCCAGCAGGGCCAGGTGGACCCGGCCGTGCACGCCCAGGCGGGTGCGCAGGGAGTCCAGGTGGGTCTTGACGGTGCTGGGGGCCACGCCGAGCAGGCGGGCGATGTCGCGGTCGGTCTCGCCCCGGCCCAGCAGGGCCAGGACCTGGCGCTCGCGCGGGGTCAGCGCCGCGGCCCGTTCGCGGTCCAGGTCGCGCCGGCGGGTGCGGGGCCCGTAGTGGCGGGCCAGGATGCGGCGGACCACGGGCGGGGACAGGAAGGCGGCGCCCGCGGCGGCGGCGCGCAGTCCGGTGAGCAGGTCGGCGGGGTCGCCGGTCTTGAGGACGAACCCGTCCACGCCGATGTCCAGGGCGGCGTCGATGTTCTCGTCCTGTCCGAACAGGGTGAGCACGACGATCGCGGTGGCCGGGAGCAGGGAGCGGATGCGGCGGGCTGCGGTGAGGCCGTCGGTGCCGGGCATGCGCACGTCCAGCAGGGCCAGGTCGGGGCGGTGGTGCAGGGCCCGCTCCACGGCCTGGTCGCCGTCGGCGGCCTCGGCGACCACGCGCAGGTGCGGGTCGGCGGCCAGGATGGCGCGCACGCCGGCGCGCATGAGGGCGTCGTCGTCGGCCAGCAGCAGGCGGATCTCGCTCATTCTCACCCCCTCTTCCCCTTCTGCGGGGAAGGGTAGCGCGGGCCCGGGCGCCTCCCCCGAAAGTAGGGGGTGCCCGCTGCCCGGCGGCCCAGGCGCCGGCCCCGGCCGGGCTCTTAGGTTCGGGCGCATGGGTATCGGTGCGGTTTCGCGGATGGCGGTGGCGGTCGCGGTGTCGGTGGTGCTGGTGTGCCCGGCGGGGGCCGGTGCGCAGGGAGGGGGTTCGCGGTCGGAGCGGGTCGACGCTTTCGTGGAGGGGTACCGGGAGCGCAACGGGCTGGGCGGGGTGGCGGTGGCGGTGGTGCACCGGGGGCGGGTGGTGCACGCGGCCGGGTACGGGCACGACGCGCTGGGGCGGCCGGTGGGCGCCGACAGCGTGATGCCGGTGGCGTCGCTGTCCAAGTCGATGACCGCCGCGGCGGTGCTGCGCCTGGTGCGGGAGGGGCGGCTGGGGTTGGACGACCCGGTGGTCGAGCACCTGCCGGCGTTCGCTCCGGCCGATCCGCGGGGGCGCCGCATCACCGTGCGCCACCTGCTGGAGCAGACCTCGGGGCTCGCCTCGCAGGGGCTGCTGTCCCCGGACCGGGCGCACAAGGAGTCCCTGGAGGAGGCGGTGCGGGTGCTGTCGGGGATGGGTCCGGTGTCGGAGCCCGGCACGGTGCACCGCTACTTCAACGGCAACTACTGGCTGGCTGCGGCCCTGGTGCAGGAGGTGGCGGGGGAGCCGTTCGCCGAGGTGGTGCGGGGGCGGGTGTTCGAGCCCCTGGGGATGGGGGACAGCGCCAGCGTCCCGGCGGGCGCGCCGGTGGAGGGGATGGCCCCGGGGCACCTGCGGGTGCTGGGGGTGCGGGTGGTGCGGGCGCTGCCGCCGGACCTGTCGACGGGGTCGGGGGAGGTGGTCTCCACCGCCGGCGACCTGGGCCGGTGGCTGGTCCCCTTCACCGCCGGGGGGCGCGGTCCGGGAGGGGAGGAGTTCCTGTCCGCGGCGGCGGTGCGGGAGGCGTTGGGGCCCGGCGGGGCCGGCGGGGCCGGCGGCGATTACGGGCTGGGGTGGCGGCGCCTGGACGGGGGCGGGTGGGGGCACGGCGGCACCGAGTACTCCCACCTGGCCCAGCAGCTGCTGTCGGCGGACGGGCGGTGGGGGGTGGCGGTGCTGGACGACACGTTCTCCTACCTGGACACCGCCTATCCGCTGGCGGCCGGGGTGCTGGCGGCGGCTCGGGGCGCCGAGCCCGGTCCGGGCGCTCCCGCGAACCTGTTCCTGGACGCGGTGCTGGGTGCGGGGGCGGCCTCGTCGGCGGTGGCGGGGGCGGTGCGGTTGCGCCGTGCGGGTGCGTGGGGCGCGCGGTGGGCGGGGCGTCCGCGGTGGCGGGCCGGGGCGGCGCTGGTCCCGGTGCTGGTGCCGGGGGCGGTGGTGGTGTGGCTGGCGGGTACGGGGGCGGCCTCGGGTGCGCATCCGCGCACGGTGTGGGCGGTGCTGTCGGGGGGCATGGTGCCCGCCGGGGCGATGGTGTGGCTGGCGGTGGCGGCGGTGTGCGGGGCGGTGGTGGCCGCGGTGCGCTGGCGGGCGCGTTCCGGGGCGGGCGGCCCTCAGGCGTAGAGGGCCAGGGCGAGGGTGGCGGTGCAGGTCAGCGCCAGGGCCAGGGCGCCCGCCAGGGCCAGGTCCCGGTGCGGGTGGCGCGGGTCGGCGTGCGGGGGCGCCCCGTCCGGCTCGGGCGGGGCGGCGGGGCCGGTGTGCGGCAGGCGGGCGCGGACGGTGAACCCGTCCCCGTCGGGGGCGGCGTCCAGGGTTCCGCCCAGGGCGCGGGCGCGTTCGCGGGCGCCGACCAGCCCCACCCCGGTGCCCGGCGCGGGAGCCGGGGGCGGGTGGGGGCCGGCCGGGTCGTTGGCGACGGTGACGTCGGTGGTGTGGGGGCCGGTGCGCACCCGCACGGTGACGGGGGCGCGGGGTGCGTGGCGGGCGGCGTTGGTCAGGGCCTCCTGCACGATGCGGTGCAGGGCCCGTGCCACCGCATCGGGGGCGGGGGCGGTGTCCAGGTCGGCGGTGAGGTCCATGCCGGCGGCGCGGGCCCGGTGCAGCAGGTCGGGCAGGTCGGCGGGCGGGTCGGCCTCGGGGGTGCCGGGGTGCAGGACGCCGATCACCCGGTGCAGGCTCTCGGTGGCCCGGGCGGCGCCGCGGCGCAGGTCGGCCGCGGCGGCGCGGGCGTCGCGGGGGGTGAGGTGGGGGGCGACCTCCAGGGCGGCGGCGCGTACCGCGAGCAGGCCGAGTTCGTGGCCCAGGGAGTCGTGCATGTCGTGGGCGATGCGGGCGCGCTCGCGCAGCCGGGCCCGGTGGCGGCGTTCCCGGTCGCGGGTGCGGGCCGCCAGGGCCAGGGCGCGGCGGTGGGCGCCCGCGGCCCAGGGCAGGGCGACGTAGAGGGGCAGGGCGGCGACGGCGTCGGCGCTCAGGGGCAGGGGTCCGGTCAGGGCGAGCGCGGCCAGGGCGGCGGTGAGCGCGGCGGCGGCGACCAGGTGCGGTGGGCGCAGGGGGGTGGCGGTGCGTCCGCCGCGGTAGGCGAGCAGGCAGGTGAGGATGCCGAGCAGGGGTGCGGCGGTGGTGGCGGTGGCGGCCAGGGCGAGCGCGGTGCGGGGCGTGCAGGGGTGGGCCAGGGCCGCGGCGGCGCCGGTGGCGGCGGCGAGGGCGACCACGGCGGGGTGGGTGCCGGCCAGGGCGGGGGCCGCCAGGGCCAGGGCGGCGGGGGCGGTCCAGCGGGGGTCGGCGTGGCGGGGGGTGCGGGGGCGCTCCGTCATGGGTTCACGCTAACCGCACCCTCGGTTCAGCGGTGGCTGTACCCATCGCGTTTTCGCGCGCCCGGGAGAGGGGGCGGGCGGGGGTGCCAACGTTATGCGGCGGCTTTGTCCCACCTATGTAGCAACACAAGATGTACATCATTATAAGGCCCACTTATCGTGAGTCAGGATTCCGGGGTTTCCGGAGGGCTCGGAAGCCAACGCAATCACTTACGTTTTATTAGTTACGTTACCAACGAAACGTTATTTGGAAGGGGCCGGAGGTGCACCCCGGCGGCGCCCCGGCCGGGGAAAACCCGTTGGCCGGCGCCGGGGCGCCCTGCTACGTTCCCCCACAGGCCGTGCCAGAGACCGAGGAGGTGGTACCCGTGCACACAGCAGTGAGACGGGCGCTCCCCTCGCGGGTCACGGCCGGGCGGTAGGCGGCCCGGGAGCGCCGGCACAGCGCACTCCCGAAAGGCACCACCATGCACCTCACCTCGCAGCGACGCCTGGACGACGGCGTCCTGGAGAGCACGTTCACCCTCGACGGCGTCCCCGGCCTGCTGTGGACGCCCGGACCGGACGCCCCGGCGGCCCCGCTGATCCTGGTCGGCCACCCCGGCGGACTGGACCGGATGGGCCCCCGCCTGGCCCGGCGCGCCCGGGCGAGCGTGGCGGCGGGCTTCACCGCCGCCGCCCTGGAACTCCCCGGCGCCGGTGGGCGCGACCCCCTGCCCGAGCTGGACCGGGCCCGTGCCGACCTGCGCCGCGCCCTGGACCGGGGCGCACCGGTCCAGGGCATCGTCGAGCGGCTCGTCCCTGCGCTGGTCGAGCGGGCCGTCCCCGAGCTGCGCACCGCCCTGGACGCCCTGCTGGACCTGCCCGGCGTCCGGGGCCCGGCCGGGTACTCGGGCGGGGTGGTCTCGGTCGGCCTGGGGCTGGCCCTGGCCGAGCCGCGCTGCCCTGCTGTTCGCCGGGACCCGCGTGCCCCGCGCGATGCTCGCCCGGGCCCGCGAGATCACCATCCCCCTCCAGGTCCTGCTCCAGTGGGACGACGAGGGCAACGACCGCCGGGCCGCCCTGGACCTGTTCGACGCCCTGGGGTCGGCGGAGAAGACCCTGCACGCCAACACCGGGGGGCACGCCGGCGTCCCCGCCTTCGAGAACGAGGCCGGGAACCGCTTCTTCACCCGCCACCTGAAGTAGGGGGCCGGTGTCGTCCCCGCCGCGGCGGGGACGACACCGCGGGGGTTCCCACCCCGTCTATTCCAGTACTAGAATACGAGGGTGAAGACGACACCCGCCGAACTCACCGTCCTGGGACTGGTGGTCGAACGGCCCCGCCACGGCTACGACCTGGAACGCGTCATCGAGGAGCGCGGCGTCCGCCGGTGGGCGGACATCGGGTTCTCCTCGATCTACTACCTGCTCGCCAAACTGGAGGGGCGGGGCCTGGTCCACGTCCCCGACGCCCCGGCCGCGGCCCGCTCCCGCCGCGTCTTCCACGCCACCGACGAGGGCCGCCGGGCCGCCCGCGAGGGCGTGCTCGCCCTGCTGCGCGACCCCGCCGGCGTGACCCACCCGCTGCTGGTGGGCGTGGCCAACCTCGACCTGCTCGCCCCCGGGGAGTACCCGCGGGCCCTGGCCGCCCGGCTCGCCCGGGTGGAGGAGGCCCTGGCCTCCGTCCGGGCCGCGCAGGACGCCCAGGAACCCCTGCCGCACGCCGCGCACGAGGTGTTCTCCTACTCGATCAGCCTCCTGGAGGCGGAAAGGACGTGGCTCGCCCGGCGGGCCCGAGACGACCATGGCCGATAAGACCGACTTCAAGAAGACCCTGGACTCCTACACCGCCCGCAGCGGCCGGTTCCGGATCGTGGACGTGCCCGACCTGGACTACCTCATGGTCGACGGCCACGGCGACCCCAACGGCCCCGCCTTCGCCGAGGCCGTCCAGGCCCTGTACCCGGTGGCCTACAAGCTCAAGTTCGCCTCCAAGAAGGAGCTGGGCCGCGACTACGCGGTCATGCCCCTGGAGGGCCTGTGGTGGTCCGACTCCATGGACGCCTTCACCGCCGCACGCGACAAGACCCGCTGGGACTGGACGCTGATGATCATGGTCCCGGACTGGACCTCGCCGGAGATGGTCGCCGCCGCCGTCGCGGCGGCCGGCGCCAAGGACGCCCCCGCCCGGCTGGGGGACGTGCGCCTGGAGCGGCTGAGCGAGGGCCGGTGCGTCCAGACCCTGCACGTGGGGACCTTCGACGACGAGGCCCCGGTGCTGGAGCGCATGCACGGCGAGTTCATCCCCGCCCAGGGCCTGCGCCTGCGCGGGCGCCACCACGAGGTCTACCTCGGCGACTTCCGCCGCACCGCACCCGACAAGCGCCGCACCCTCCTGCGCCAGCCCGTGGCCCCCGCCTGAGGCCCCGGCAGGCCGCCGGGATGCGCGGGAGGGGCCGGGGCCGCGGGTACCCGCCGGTGACGGCGGTGCGCGCCCCGGCCCGCCGCCGCCCGCCAGGCCCGTGTGCGGGGCCGCCCGGCCGGGCGGCCCCGCACACGGGCGCGCTAGGCGCGGGCACCCGCCCCCAGGGCCAGGCGGGGCCAGGACGCCGTCTCGCGCAGCAGCCACCGGTCGTGGGTGGCCACGACCACCGCGGCGGCGGTGGCGCCCAACGCCTCTGTGAGCTCCTCCACCAGGGGGACGGACAGGTGGTTGGTGGGCTCGTCCAGCAGCAGCACGTGCGGCCGCTCGGCCAGCGCCATCGCCAGGTCCAGGCGGCGGCGCCGGCCCGTGGACAGCTCGCCCACCGGCCGCGAGGCGTCGGCCGCCGACAGCAGCCCCAGGGACGCCAGCGGCACCGGCTCGGCGAGGACGCCCCGGCTGACCAGGGACTCCATCCGGGCCGCGAACACCTCGCGGGCCCGCAGCCCCGAGAGGGGCGGCGACTCCTGGGACAGCAGCCGCACCCGCGCCGCCGGCGCGGTGCGCACCGTGCCCGCGGTGGGCTCCAGCTCTGCGGCCAGCACCGCGAGCAGGGTGGACTTGCCCGCCCCGTTGGGGCCGGTGGCCACCAGGCGGTCCCCCGACTCCAGGCGCACGTCCACGGGGCGGTCCAGGCGCCCGGCCACGCTCACCCGCACGGCGTCCACCAGGGTGGTGCCGGGCCGGGCGGGCAGGTCGGGCATGCGCAGCCGCACCGGCGGCGGGGGCACGGGCAGGGCGTGCGCCTCCAGGTCGGCCCGGCGGCGGCGGACGGCGCGCACCAGGGCCCCGGCGCGGGTGGCGCGCGCGTGTTTGCCGGTCCCCTTGTCGGGGCGCCAGCCGTCGACGAGCCGGTTCCGCGCCTGGGACAGGTCCCGGGCCAGGCGGGTGTGCTCCGCCTGCTGCCGCTCGTACTCCTGCTCCCAGCGGTCGCGTTCGGCGCGGCGGCCCCGCCGGTACCCGGCCAGGCCGCCGCCGTAGGTGCGGGGGCGGCCGTCGCGGCTGGGGTCCAGGTCCAGGACCGTGGTGGCCGCGTCCGACAGCAGGGCGCGGTCGTGGCTGACCAGGACCACGCCGCCGCGGTGCTCGCGCAGGCACGCGGTGAGGAAGTCCAGGCCGTGGGCGTCGAGGTGGTTGGTGGGCTCGTCCAGGAGCAGGAAGTCGTGCCCGGCGCCGAGCAGGGCGGCCAGGCGCACCCGGTGGCGCCGGCCCACCGACATCTCCTCCAAGGGGCGGGTGCGGTCGGTGTCCGCTCCCAGGTTCTCCAGGGCCAGGTCCACGCGCCGGTCGGCGTCCCAGGCGTCCAGGGTCTGGGCGGCGGCCAGGGCGGCGGCGTAGTCGGCGTCCGCGCCGGGCCGGCCCGCGGCCAGGGCCTCGGCGGAGGCGTCCAGGGCCGCCAGGGCGGTGCGGGCCTCGGCCAGCTCGGCGTCCACCAGGTCGCCGACGGTGCGGCCGTCGCGGGCGGGCAGCTCCTGTTCGGCCAGGCCCAGGGTGCCGGTGCGGCGGACGGTGCCGCGGTCGGGTGCCAGGGCGCCGGCCAGGACGTGGAGCAGGGTGGTCTTGCCGCGTCCGTTCTCTCCGACCACGCCCCAGCGGGAGCGGGGGGTGACGGTCATGTCGAGGCCGGTCAGGACGGGTGTCGCGCCGCGGCTGACGTGCAGGCCGGCGGCGGTGAGCTGGGCGCGCTCGCCCGCGGGCGCGGCGGCGGGGTCCAGGGTGGGCATGCTTCTCCTCTGGGGGCCGGGCCCGTGCGGGCGGGCCCCCGGTTCCGGTGGCAGGGACCCCGGGGTGCGGGGTCGGGGTACGCGCGCGGCGCCCGTGGCCGCGCGTGGGCGCGGGGACGGGCGGGCGGTGTCCTGCTCACAGGAAGTAGAGGTACTGCACGGTGCCCAGGGTAGGCGCGGGGCACGGGGCCGGTCCAGGGGTTTTCCCGGGTGGCGGGTGCGGGGCCCGCCACCCGGGGGGCGCGGTCCCGGGTGCGGGTGCGCGGGTCCCGGTCGCCGTCCGGGCGGGGCGGTGAAGCCGGCGGTGGGCCCGGAACG
Source organism: Nocardiopsis flavescens (assembly GCF_900141985.1). GTDB lineage: Bacteria > Actinomycetota > Actinomycetes > Streptosporangiales > Streptosporangiaceae > Nocardiopsis > Nocardiopsis flavescens. Next base: position 29,024 of record NZ_FQZK01000001.1, read on the forward strand.
CCCGCCGGGCGGGCGCTAGGGTGGCGGGTCGGACCTGTTCGCGTGAGAAGGGGCGGTGGCGGTGGGCGCGGTCGTGGAGGCGGTGGCCAGCAGTGCGGGGCACACGTTCGGCAAGCCGGTGCGGGAGGGCATCCGGTTGCTGGCGGGGCTGGGGGTGGAGGGTGACGCGCACCTGGGGGTGACGGTCAAGCACCGGTCGCGGGTGGCGGTGGACCCCACCCAGCCCAACCTGCGGCAGGTGCACCTGATCCACGCCGAGCTGCTGGAGGAGCTGGCGGCGGAGGGGTTCGCGGTGGGGCCCGGGGAGCTGGGGGAGAACGTGACCACGCGGGGGGTGGACCTGCTGGGCCTGCCGCGGGGCGCGGTGCTGTGCCTGGGGCCGGACGCCCGGGTGGAGGTGACGGGGCTGCGCAACCCGTGCGCGCAGATCGAGGCGTTCGCGCCGGGGCTGCTCAAGCGGCTGGTGCGGCGCGGCCGGGACGGTGCCGTGGAGCGGCTGGCCGGGGTGATGGGGGTGGTGCTGGAGGGCGGCGCCGTGGAGCCGGGGATGGCGGTGGACGTGCTGCTCCCGCAGGGTCCGCACCTGGCGCTGGAACGCGTCTGAGGTCGAGCGCCCGCGGCCCCGCGCCCCCTGGTGACAGGGGTGCGGGGCCGCCGGTGTGTTCAGGACAGGGCGGCGAGCAGGTCGGGGTCGCAGCTGATGTCGATGCCGGTGATGCGGCCCTCGGCGACGGTGAGCAGCAGCACCGCGGTGGGGCCGTCGGCGGACAGGGACGCGAACCCGGGCCGGCCCTCGACCAGGACGGGGCGCGCGCTGCGGGCCAGGCGGGAGAAGGCGAGGGCCTGGGCGGCCACCGCGTCGGCGCCGTGGGTCCGCGCGGGGATCCCGTGCAGGCGGGCGAAGACGTCGCCGCGTGCGGTGACGCCGGGGTCCAGGACGGCGAGCAGGCCGGTGAGGTCGCCGCCGCGGGCGGCGGCCAGGAAGGCGTCCACCACCTCGTCGCGGTGGCCGGGGACGACCGCGGTGGTGCGGGCGGGGGCGCCGCGGATCCGGCGGCGGGCGCGGCTGGCGAGCTGGCGGGCCGCGGCGGGGGTGCGCTCGACGATGGGGGCGATGTCCTCGAAGGGCACGGCGAACACGTCGTGCAGGACGAACGCCAGGCGCTCGGCGGGGGTGAGCGCGTCCAGGACCACCAGCAGGGCGACGCCGACGGCGTCGGCGGTCAGCGCGTGGTGTTCGGGGCCGGGTGCGGGGTCGGCGGGTTCGGTGCCGGGGCGGTCGGCGGGTTCCTCGCGGCGTGCGGTGCGCGAGCGCAGCAGGTCCAGGCAGATGCGGCCGGTGACGGTGGTGAGCCACCCGGCGGGGTTGTCGATCTCCCCGGTGGTGCGGGCCAGGCGGAGCCAGGCCTCCTGGACGGCGTCCTCGGCCTCGGCGTGGGAGCCGAGCATGCGGTGGGCGACGGACAGCAGCAGCGGTCGGTGCGCCTGGAACAGGGCGGCGCGTTCTTCTTCGGCGTTCTTCTCGTGCATCGGTCACATTCTCGCGGCGGGGTCCGTCAGGGGTGCGACGGCTCATCGGGATGACGTACGGGGTCCCGGTGGTGTGACCGAGGGAAGAGGGTCGAGATGGGTGTGCGGGGTCTGGACGCGGTGGTGCGCGGCCGGGTGCTGGTGGGCGGGGCCGCGGGGTTCGCGGCGGCGTCGCGGCCGTGGAACCTGGCGGTGGCGCAGGATCCGGTGGCGGTGGTGGAGGCCGCCGACGCCGAGGACGTGGCCGCGGTGGTGCGGTGGGCGGGTGAGCGCGGGCTGGCGGCGGAGCCGCTGGGCCCGTTGTCCGGGGTGCAGGTGCGTCATCTGGGCGGGGCGCTGGCGGGGCCGTCGGGGACGCCGTTCGGGCCGTTGTCCGAGCCGTTCTACGCCTACGCGTTCGGTGCCCCGAGGGGGCCGGGCGGTGCGGGAGCGGTGGGAGCGGCTGTTCGCGGGGGTGGCGGTGAGCGGGCGCAAGCCGCTGACGGCGCTGACGGGCGGGGAGCCGCTCGGGCGGGTGTTCCCGCCCGCGGTGCTGGAGAGGTTGGGGCGGATCAAGCGGGAGCGGGACCCGCGTGGTGTGGTGCGGGCCGCGCACCCGGTGCCGGGCTGACCCGGGCGGGGGTCCCGCGGCTCTGCGGGACCCCGGCGGGTGTCAGTCGGTGCGGCGGGCCAGGCGTTCGTGGCGCTGGCGGGCGGCCTGGGCGGAGCCCAGGCCCAGGCCGAAGGCGATCTCCTGCCAGGTCATGCCGCGGCCCTTGGCCATGTCGAGCAGGCCCTGTTCGAGGCGGTCGAACTCGGCGCGGGCCAGGGGCAGCAGGGTGAGGGCGGCCAGCAGGTCCTCGCGGTCGACGCCGGGGTGCCCGGTGTCGGGTTCGGCGCTGCCGGCGGCGAGGTCGGCGGTGCGGCGCACGGCGTCCAGGGGCGCCATCGGACGCTGGTCGCCCTCCCAGCGGAGCCGGTCGGCGTCGGTGGCGTGGCGTTCGGTGAGGCGGGCCAGGGCGGGGTAGGCGCGCTGTTTGCGGGCCTTCTCGGGGTCGGGCGGGGTGAGGCCGGATGTGGTCATGGGCCCAGCATCACCCCGACAACCCCCGGTTGTCAACGTGGTGTTTTCAACATATTGTTCAAAGCCGGGCTAGGTGGTCCGCGAACGACACCGTCCCCACCGCCCGCTCCGGGACCAGGTTCTCCCCCCGGCGCAGCGCCGCGAACACCCGCCCCGGCGGGTGCACCGCCACCGTGCGCCTGCTCAGCCCGCGGTGGCGCAGGTAGGCGTCCATCAGGCCGGCGAAGGACTCCACCGCCGGGCCGCCCATGTCGGGCACCCGCCCGCGCGGCTCCCCCCGGGCCAGCAGCACCAGCCGGGAGGCCACCTCCCGCACGGCGACCGGCTGCACCGCCATCCGAGGGACGGGCACCGCGGGCAGGCGGGCGGCACCCGCGCACACCGCCGCCACCAGGTCGTGGAACTGGGTGGCGCGCAGCACCGTCCACCCCAGGCCCGAGGCAGCCAGCGCCCGCTCCACCGTGTACTTGTCGCGGTAGTAGCCCAGCGGGATCCGGTCCACGCCCACGATCGAGATGTAGACCAGGTGCCCCGCCCCCGCCTGGCGGGCCGCGCGGATCAGGCGGGCGGCGGCCCGCAGGTCCCCGCCCGCCGGGCTGCTCGCGCAGTGCACCACCGTGTCCACCCCCTCCAGGGCCCGGTCCAGCCCGGTCCCGCGGCGCAGGTCCACCGCGAAGGAGTCGGGGTCCCCGTCGCGGGGGTGCCTGCTCAGCGAGCGCACCCGCGCCCCCGTCCTGCGCAGCCCCTCCACCACCGGCCGCCCCAGCGTCCCGGTGCCCCCGGTGACCAGGATCCGTGTCATCCGCCGCCCCTTCCCCGCCGCCCGCGCGAACGCTGGCGACGCTAGCACCGCGCCGGCTCCGCGGCGGGGCACCGCGCGGGAGCGGCCCCCGCACCGGGTCGCTAGTGTGCTGGTCAGCGCCGCCCGACCCGGGACCGGCGACCCCGCACCGAGGAGGAGCGATGTCCCTCGCCCGCAGGCTGGCCGACGCGATCGGCGCCGACCAGGTCGTCACCGACCCCGAGATCATGCGGGGCTACGCCCACGACGAGGCCGAGTGGGCGCCCTACGGCCGGCCCGCGGCGGTGGTGCGCCCGCGCGAGACCTCCGAGGTGGCGGCGGTGGTGGCCCTGTGCGCGAGCGAGGGCGTGCCGCTGGTGGGGCGCGGCGCCGGCACCGGGCTCTCGGGCGCGGCCAACGCCGTGGACGGCTGGGTCGTGGTGTCCTTCGAGCGCATGGACCGGGTGCTGGCGGTGGACCCGGTCCAGCAGAGCGCGGTGGTCCAGCCCGGCGTGGTCAACGACCGGCTGCGCGAGCGGGTGGCGCGGGACGGGCTGTGGTACCCGCCGGACCCGGCCTCGGCGCCCTGGTCCACGATCGGCGGCAACGTCGCCACCAACGCGGGCGGGCTGTGCTGCGTCAAGTACGGGGTGACCCGCGACTACGTGCTGGGGATGGAGGCGGTGGTGGGCACCGGGCAGGTGGTGCGGCTGGGCCGCTCCACCGCCAAGGGGGTGACCGGGTACGACCTGGCCGGGCTCATGGTCGGCTCGGAGGGCACACTGGGCCTGGTCACCGAGGTGACGCTGCGGATGCGGCCGCTGCGCACGGGCGTGGAGCACACGGTGGTGGGCTACTTCGACTCCCTCACCGACGCCGGGCGGGCGGTGGCGGCGGTGGCGGCCTCGGGGGTGGTGCCCTCGGCGCTGGAGCTCATCGACCGGTTCTGCCTTCAGGCCGTGGACGAGTGGAAGAACATGGGCCTGTCGGCGGAGGGCGAGGTGCTGCTGCTGGCGCGCAGCGACCAGCCCGGGGCGGCCGGGGAGCAGGAGGCCGACACCATCCTGGGCTGCTTCGAGTCCCAGGGGTCGGTGTACGCGGTGCGCTCCACCGACGCCGAGGAGGCCGAGGCGCTGTTCGCCGCGCGGCGGCTGGCCTACCCGGCGCTGGAGCGGCTGGGCCCGCTGCTGACCGAGGACGTGTGCGTGCCCAAGGCGCGGGTGCCGCACATGCTGGAGCGCATCGAGGAGGCGGCCCGCCGGTTCGACACCCACATCGGCAACATCGCCCACGCGGGGGACGGCAACCTGCACCCCCTCTTCATCGTGCCGGCCGGGGACGAGCAGGCGAAGAAGCGGGCCAAGGAGGCGTTCGAGGTGATCGTGGACGAGGCGCTGGCGCTGGGCGGCACGGTGACCGGGGAGCACGGGGTGGGCCTGCTGAAGATGCGCGGGGCCGCCCGGGAGATGGGGCCCGAGGTGGTGGCCATGCACCGCGCGGTCAAGGGGGCGCTGGACCCGGCGGGGATCTTCAACCCGGGCAAGGTGTTCGCCACGGCGTGAGCGCCGACCGCGCGCGGTCGGCCGCAGGTGCGCGCGGACCGGGCCCCGTCCGAACGGCGGGTGCGGTCGGGCCCGCGCGCCGGGCGCGGCCCCGGCGGGCCCCGCCCGCGCCGTCCCGGTACCGTCGTCCGGTGCGCCGTGCGCGGCGCACCGGGGAGCGTGGAGGGGGAGGTCGCGGTGACCGGTGGGGGAGAGGGGCTGCGCCCGGTGGACCTGGCCCGGGCGGTGGGCGTCTCGGCGCAGACGGTGCGCGACTGCGAGGCCTCGGGGGTGCTGCCGCCGGCGCGGCGCACCGCCTCGGGCCAGCGCAGGTTCACCGGCCGCCACCTGGCGGCGCTGGTGGCCTACCGGGCCCTGGCCCCGGGGATGGGGGTGGCCGCGGCCGGGGAGGTGCTGCGCACCCTGCACACCGACGGGGTGGACGCGGCGCTGGAACTGGTGGAGGCGGCCTTCGCGCGGGCCCACCGGGAGCGGGCCGCGGTGCGCGAGGCCGCCGGGGCGCTGGCGGCGGTGGCCCGCGCGGCGGCCGCGCCCGGACCGCCCCGGGTGCTGGCCGGGGTGGGGGCCCCGGGCCGGGAGGGGCCGCTGCGGATCGGCGCGGTGGCGCGCCTGGTGGGGGTGCGGGCCTCGGCGCTGCGGGTGTGGGAGCGGGCCGGCCTGGTGCGGCCCGGGCGCGATGCGGCCACGGGGTACCGGGTGTACGGGCCCGAGCAGGTGCGCGACGTGCGGGTGGTGTGCGAGCTGCGCCGGGGCGGGTACGGGCTGGAGCGCATCGCCCCGGTGATGGAGGAGCTGCGCGCCTCGGGCGGCGGGGGCGGGGACGCGCTCCAGGGCGTGCTGCGCCGCCGGGAGGAGGAGCTGGCCGGGCGCTCGCGCGCCCTGGCGGCGGGGGTGGCGCGGTTGCAGGACTACGTGGACGCGGCGGGCGGCGCCCGGGGGTGAGTGCGGCGTCGCGCCGCGTGGTGTGCAGGCGCCGGACCGTTCGCACCGGGGGCGACCCGTTGATCGGTGGGCCCTCGCCCCGGTAGCGCCAGGGCCGGACGAAGCCGCACCGGCCGGGGCCGCGAGAACCGCCCCGGCCCCGGGCCGACCGGCGGGGGCGCCCCGGAGTCGGGGTAGGGTGTGATCCCTTCCCCACCCCCACTGGGACCGGATCCGACCCCTTGCTCCCCCCGGTGGGGGTCCTTTCTTCTCCGGCGGTCCGGGCTGTGGCAGATTGGCCGCCATGGACGACGAACTCGACCCGGTGCTGGACGCGGTGGGCCCGCGCCTGCGCGAGCTGCGCCGCGACCGCGGCATCACCCTGGCACGCCTGTCGGAGTCCACCGGGATCTCGGTGAGCACCCTGTCCCGGCTGGAGTCGGGGCGGCGCCGCCCCACCCTGGAGCTGCTGCTGCCGCTGGCCCGGGTGCACGGGGTGGCCCTGGACGAGCTGGTGGAGTCGGCCACGGCCGACCCCCGGGTGCGGCTGCGGCCCTTCACCCGCGACGGGGTGGAGTACCTGCCGCTCTCGCGCACCCCGGGCGGCATCCAGGCGTTCCGGATCACCATCCCGCCGCCCCGCGGGCACGTGGAGACCGAGCAGCGCAGCCACGAGGGACACGACTGGGTGTACGTGCTGGAGGGGCGGCTGCGGCTGCTGCTGGGGCCGCACGACATGGTGCTCAAACAGGGGGAGGTCGCCGAGTTCGACACCCGCATCCCCCACGGGTTCTACAACCCGGGGCCGGGCCCGGCGTCCTACCTGGGGCTGTTCGGCCCGCAGGGGGAGCGCGCCCACGTGCGGGTCCGCCCCGGCGGGGACGGACGCGCGGCGGATCGGGAACCGCAGGGGCGGTGAGGGGCGTCTCAACGGTAAGAGCCGTTCGCCGGAAGGAAAGAACCCCATGGATATCGTCGTCGTGGAGGCCGTGGTCCTGGGGGTGCTGGTGCTCGTCGCCGTCGCCGTCGTGGCCTCCCGGGTGGTGGGGGCGGTGCCCGAGCGCAAGCACTGCGAGCGGCTGGCGGCGTGGGCGCGCGAGCACGGGTGGAGCTACGACCGGGAGCGCCCGGAGCTGGTGGACCGGTTCGAGGGGGACCCGTTCGTGGAGCGGCGCTCCAACGCCCGCGCCCGGCACGTGCTGTGCGCGCGGCCGGGCGGGCGGGCGGTGACCGCCTACGAGTACTCCTACGCCACCTCCCGCCACGACGGCCGGGACACCGTCACCACCGGGCACGTGCACACCGTGGTCGCGGTGGCGCTGCCGGTGCCGGTCCCGGCGGTGGAGGTGCGGGCCCGCGGCGCCGCGGGCCCGCAGCCGCCGGCGGCGGGGGTGCGCGAGGCGGCGGTGGGCGACGCCGCCTTCGACGCGGCGTTCACGGTGGCCGCGGCCGACGAGGGCTTCGCGCGGCGCGTGCTGGACGAGGGGGTGCGCGCCCACCTGGTGCGGGCCGGCGGCGCCGTGCCGGTGCCGTTCCGGTTCGCCAGCACCCACCTGCTGACGTGGCAGGACCGGGCGATGGACCCCGGTGCGGCGGCGCAGGCGGCCCAGGCCCTGGTGGAGCTGCTGGAGCGGGTGCCCGCCGCGGTGTGGGGCGACCAGCGCGACGCGGTGGGCTGAGCCCGCTCCCGGCGCCGCACCGCGCGGGTGTACCGGGGGCCGCGGCGGGTAGCCGCCCCCGTGTGCGCCGGTCGCGGCGCAGGCGAGGGGGGATCATGGCGGACGACGACCGCGTCGCGGGTGCGGGCGCTTTCGACGACTACGACCGGGTGGCCGTGGTGACGGGGGCCGACAGCGGGATCGGCCGGGCCACCGCGGTCCGGCTGGCCCGGGAGGGCTTCGACATCGGCATCACCTACCACAGCGACGAGGAGGGGGTGGCCCGCACCGCGCGGGAGGTCCGCGACCAGGGGCGCCGGGCGGCGGTGCGCCGGCACGACCTGGCCGACCCGGAGCTGGGCTCGCAGGCGGTCGCCGACCTGGTGGAGGAGCTGGGCGGGGTGGGTGTGCTGGTCAACAACGCGGGCACCGGCTCGGACGCCCACCTGCTGGACACCGGCTACGAGCGCTGGCGCGAGGTGCTGGCGGTGGACCTGGACGCGCCGTTCCTGTGCGCGCGGGTCGCGGCCGCGCACATGCGCGACGCGGGCCGCGGCGGGCGCATCGTCAACGTCACCAGCGTCCACGAGGAGTACCCGCGGGTGACGGCGGGCCCGTACTGCGTGGCCAAGGGCGGGCTGCGGATGCTGACCCGGGTGCTGGCCCTGGAGCTGGGGCTGTACGGGATCACGGCGAACGCGGTGGCGCCCGGGGAGATCGCCACGCCGATGACGGGACAGCACGAGGAGGAGCCGCGGCTGGACTCGCGGGCGGGGTACCCGCTGGCGCGTCCGGGGCACGCCTTCGAGGTGGCCGAGGCGGTGGCCTTCCTGGCGGGGCCGGGGTCCTCGTACGTGACGGGGGCGTCGCTTTTCGTGGACGGCGGACTCTCTCTGATGGGCCCCCAGGCCGCGGGGGCGCTGGAGGACGCCACCTGGCGGGCGGGCTGAACGGCCCGGGGGCGGGCGCGCGAGGGGGGTGTTTGGGCGCGCCCGCCCTGTGGGTAGTGGCGGCCCCGTCCGATGAGTCGACGAGGGGGAAGCGACGATGACAGGCGAGCTGAACGGGCGCCGGGTGGCGTTCCTGGCGGCGGACGGTGTGGAGCAGGTCGAGCTGCGGGAGCCGTGGCGGGTGCTGCGCGAGGCGGGGGCCGACACCGAGCTGCTCTCGCTCGAAGACGGCGAGATCCAGGCGATGAACGGCGACATCGAGCCCGCCGACCGGTTCCCCGTGGACCGGCGGGTGTCCCGGGCGTCGGTGGGCGACTACGACGGGCTGGTGATCCCCGGCGGCACGGTGAACCCCGACAACCTGCGCGCGGACGCCGACGCGGTGCGGTTCGTGCGCGAGTTCGCCGCGCAGGGGCGGCCCATCGCGGCGATCTGCCACGGCCCGTGGATGCTGGTGGAGGCCGACCTGGTGCGGGGGCGCTCGGTGACGTCGTACCCGAGCATCCGCACCGACGTGCGCAACGCCGGGGGCGAGGTGGTGGAGGCCGAGGTGGTGACGGACCGGGGGATCACCACCAGCCGCGACCCGAACGACCTGCCGGCGTTCTGCGCGCGGATCGTGGAGGAGCTGTCCCGGTCCTGAGCGGAGCGGTCCGGCGGGCGCCGGGGCCGGGCCGCGAGGTTGCGGGGGCGGACCCGCGGGTCCGCCCCCGTGCTCCCGACCACCGGGAGCGGCACGGAGAGGGGGCGGGGCCGACCGGCCCCGCCCCCTCTCCGTGCGTGCGCGTGCGCGCCCGGGGTCAGTCGTCCTCGGGCGCCTCGGGGTGGCGCCGCAGGTGGACGACGGCGGCGACCAGACCGCCCCACAGCAGCACCATGGAGACGACCATCATGGTGATAGCGCCCATCGACATCAGCGGTCCTCCTTCTTCCGGTCCTGCTCGTCCCCTTCACCGTCCGCGCGCTCGTGGGCGGCCATCCGGTCGGCGCGCCTCCAGGGCACCAGGGCGATGACGACGCCGACGACGACGGCCCCGATGGCCACGCCCCACCCGGCCGCGAGCAGGAACCCGGTCGGGTACCCCGCGTAGTTCTCGGCCAGTTCGCTGCGCAGGCCGTCCCACATCATGAAGCCCAGCAGGACGGGCGTCACCACGCTCAGGGTGATCCGCCACCACCGGCCCAGGCGGACCGAGGACACGCTGTCGGCGTGGGCCTGCAGGGCCGGCAGGCGGCGCAGGACCCAGCCGAACACGATGAGCATCACCAGGGCGGCCAGGGCGATGCCGTACTGGTTGATGAAGTGGTCGAACACGTCGAGGTAGTGCACGCCCTGGTGGGTGGGGAAGATCAGGACCGACACCAGGGCGATGACCCCGCCGACCAGCAGGACCGCCTGGAGGCGGCCCAGGCCGACGCGGTCCCGGACCGCGGAGACGACGACCTCGACGATGCTGATCAGCGAGGTGAGCCCGGCGATGACCAGCGACGCGAAGAACAGCACGCCGAACACCGACCCGCCCAGGGGCAGGGTGGAGATGATCTGCGGGAAGGCGATGAAGGCCAGCCCGATCCCGGAGGTGGCGACCTCGTCGACGGCGGTCCCGGCGGCGGTGGCCATGAACCCCAGGGCGGCGAACACGCCGATGCCCGCCAGCAGCTCGAACGAGCTGTTGGCGAAGCCCGCGACCATGGCCGAGCCGGTCAGGTCGGCCTTGCGCTTGAGGTAGGAGGCGTAGGTGACCATGATGCCGAAGCCGATGGACAGGGAGAAGAAGATCTGCCCGTAGGCCGCCACCCACACGCTCCCGTCGGCCATGGCGCTCCAGTCCGGGCTGAACAGGGCGTCCAGGCCGGCGGCGGCGCCCTCCAGGGTGACCGCCTGGACGACCAGGACGAGGAACAGCACCACCAGCAGCGGGATGAAGACCATGTTGGCCTTCTGGATGCCGTTGCGGATACCCAGGGCCAGGATGGCCAGGACGACGACCCACACGGCGAGGAGCGGCCAGGCGACGGCGGGCACGTAGCCGGTGATGGCGCCGGGTGCCTCGCTGGCCTGGAGGAACTCCCCGAAGAAGAACCCGTCGGGGTCCTCGCCCCAGGCCCCGGTGAGGGAGAACCACACGTAGGAGGCGCTCCAGGCGATGATCGCTCCGTAGTAGACGGCGATGACGAAGCAGATCGCCACCTGCCACCAGCCGATCGCCTCGGCCGGCCGGGAGATGCGCCGGTAGGAGAGCGGGGCGGAGGACCGGTACCTGTGGCCGATCGAGTACTCCAGGATCAGCAGCGGGATGCCCGCGGTCAGCAGGGCGACCAGGTAGGGCACCATGAACGCCCCGCCGCCGTTCTCGTAGGCGATGTAGGGGAAGCGCCAGATGTTGCCGAGGCCGACGGCGGAGCCGATCGCCGCCATCAGGAAGCCCGCGCGCGACCCCCACTGCTCGCGGGGCTGTTGGGCCTGTTGGGCCATGGTGAGGTCTCCTCCGTCACATACCGTCGTTGCGCGCCCCGCACGGTAGCAGGATTTGGACGAAGGGGCATGTTCCGGGACCTGGTGTCGTATGTTCGTCTTCTCCGGAAAGTCCCTGGTGATCGAACGTCCAGCGCCGCGTTCCCGGGTGGCTGCGGCGCACGGGGGCGCGCTCCGGGGGCGGGCCCGGCCGGTCCGAAATCGGTGGCGGCACGGCGGTGCGGCGTGCGACGGTGGGGTTCGCGGCCACCCCCGCCGCGGCCCCGGACGGGTGAGGAGGTCCCTTCGTGGACGAGGAGTGCGCGTTCTGCGGCATCGTCGCCGGCCGGCTGGTGTCCAGCCCGGTCTACGAGGACGACCTGGTCGTGGCGTTCATGGACCTGTACCCGGTGACGCCCGGGCACGTGCTGGTGGTGCCCCGCGCCCACGTGGCCGGGCTGGGCGACCTGGACGACGCCCTGGGCGCGAGGCTGTGGAGCGCGGCCCGCCGGATCGGCACCGCCCTGCGCGGCGGCGCGGTGCGCTGCGAGGGGGTCAACCTCTTCCTGGCCGACGGCGAGGCCGCCGGGCAGGAGATCTTCCACGTGCACCTGCACGTCTTCCCCCGGTTCGCGGGGGACCCCTTCTCCCTTCACGCGCTGTGGGAGGAGGCCGACCGGGAGGTGCTGCACGGGCAGGCGGCGCGGCTGCGCGCCCTGCTCCCCGGGAGCTGACGCCGGGGGCGGTCAGCGCGGGGTCCGGGCCAGGAAGGCCCGGGCCCCGCGCAGTTCGGTGTCCAGGGCGGCGCGGGTGGCGGTGCAGTCCAGGCGCACCTCCAGGGGCCCGGGAGGTCCGGACTCGGCGCGCCGCCCCCGGGGCAGCAGGCCGGGGTCCAGCCCGTCGCGGCGGGCGATGAGGACGCCCAGCTCGTGGCGGCTCAGGGCGTGGGGCCCGGCGAGGTGGTGCACGCCCGAGCGGTCGGTGGCGGCCAGCTCCAGCAGGGCCCGGGCCAGGTCGCCGGCGTGGACCGGGCAGCGGACGTCGTCGGTGAACAGGGCGCCGGGTGCGCCCGCGGCCAGGGCGTGGACCCGGCGTTCGTGGGCGGAGGCGCCGCCGCCGATGATCAGGGAGGTGCGGGCGATGACCGCGTTGGGGTGTACGGCGGCGACCGCCGTCTCGGCGGCGGCCTTGGCGGCGCCGTAGGGGGTGCGGGGGTCCGGGTGCGCGGTCTCGGGGTAGGAGGGGGCGGCGCCGGAGAACACGGCGTCGCTGGAGACGTGGACCAGGCGGGCCCCGGCCGCGGCGGCGGCCAGCGCGGCGTGGGCGGCCCCGTCGGCGGTGACCGGCCAGTCGTCCTGGCGGTAGGCGGCGTTGACGACGGCGTCGGGGCGCACCCGCCGCACCAGGTCGGCGACGGCGCGGCGCTCGCGCAGGTCCAGCCGGTGCAGGGCCGTGCCCGGCGGGGCGTGGGGGGTGCGGGTGGCCCAGGTCCCGGCCACCCGGTGGCCCGCGGCCAGGGCCAGGCGGACGACCTCCCCGCCCAGGTGGCCGCCGGCGCCCAGCACGAGAACGGTGCTCATGGGGCCACGCTACCGGTGGGCGCCCGGGCGCTGCGGGAGGCCGCCGGGGCGGGTGCGGGGCCCGGAGGGAATGAGTACGCGTACCGATGCGGAGGGGCGGGGCGCCCTCGTAGCGTCGGGGTATGACCTCCCTCGTTCTGGCGGCCGGGTACGCGGCCGCCGCCCTGCACTTCGTGTTCTTCGCCTTCGTGGTCCTGGGCGGGTTCACCGCCTGGCGCCGCCCCCGGATGTTCTGGGTGCACCTGGGGGTGGCCGCCTACGCGCTGGGGATCGTCATCGTGGACTGGCCGTGCTTCCTGACCGAGATCGAGAACTGGTCGCGGGCGGCGACGGGGCGGCCGGAGATGGAGTTCGGGTTCATCGACCACTACCTGACCGGCACCCTGTACCCGCGCGAGCACCTGATGACGTCGCGGTACGTGATCGCGGCGGTGGTGGCGTGCTCGTGGGCGGGCGCGTGGTGGCTGTGGCGGGGCCGCCGCGCGGCCGGCGGCGCCGGGCTCCCGTCGGTGGGCGCGCGCGGGTGAGCGGTGCGGGGTTCAGGCCAGCGCGGCGGGCCGGTCGGGGCCGGCCGGGTCGCCGGGGTCCGCGGGCGCTGGGGCCGGGGGGTGCGGGGCGGCCGGGACGGCGGTCTGGGCGATGAACGCCCCGGCGACGATGACCGCGGCGCCCAGGATCTGCACGGGGGTCAGGGCCTCGCCCAGCAGGACCCAGGCCAGGACGATCGCCGTGACGACCTCCAGGTAGGCGACACCCCCGGCGATCTGCGGGGACAGGCGGCGCACGGCGGCGATGCCGGTGAAGTAGGCGATGACGGTGGAGACCAGGCCCAGCCACAGGGCGAGCGCCCAGCCGGGCAGGGGCAGCGGCCCCAGGGCGGTGGTGGTGGCGAGCAGGCCCCAGTCGAGGTTCCAGGGGCGGGCCAGGGGCAGCAGCAGGAGGGTGGCGGTGAGGGCGCCGAAGGCGATGACGGCCAGGGGTTCGGCGTCCTCGCCGGTGCGGTCCGACAGCAGGAAGTAGGCGGCCTGGGCCGCGGCGGCGCCCAGGGCCAGGCCCACGCCCAGGGCGTCCAGGCGCATGCCCGCCCACACCTCCAGCAGCAGGACGAGGCCGGTCAGGGCCATGATGACGCCGACGACGGCGGCCGGGGGGACCTTGGTGCGGCGGACCGCGCGCAGCCAGAGCAGGACCAGGACGGGGCCCAGGAACTCGATGAGCAGGGCGATGCCCACGGGGATGCGGGCGATGGCGGCGAAGTACAGGGCCTGGACGCCGGCCATGGGGAAGACGCCGTAGGCGAGGATGAGCAGCGGGCGGCGGGTGAGCAGGCGGCGGTGGCGCACGGCGACGGGCAGCAGCAGGAGGGCGGCCCCGGCCAGGCGCAGCCAGGTGACGTGGACCGAGTCCATGCCGGCGTCCAGGAGGGGCCGGGCGAAGACGCCCGAGCCGCCGAAGGCCAGGGCCGAGGCGAGGGCGAAGGCCAGGCCGGTGGGGCGGTGGCGGGCGGGCGCTGCGGGCACGGTCTCTCCCGGGGGACGCGGCGGAAAAGGTGGGATCTTTCGAGGATAGGGGCGGGCGGGGCGGGGCGTCCTCCCCGGGTGGTCCGGCCGGGGGCCGGTGCCGGCCCGGGCCTTCGTGCCGGTGCGCGCCCGGTGCCCTCGGGCGCGGGCGGCGGGGGTCAGGCCGGCGGGGCGGTGAGGTCGAGTTCGGCCCAGGCCACGTCGTGCCAGGCGCCGTGCTTGAAGCCGACCTTGTGCATGACGCCGACGTCGGTGAAGCCCAGGGCGCGGTGCAGGCCCAGGCTGGCGTCGTTGGGCAGGGTCATGCAGGCGATGGCGCGGGTCATGCCGCGTTCGGCCAGCCGGGGCAGGAGTGCGGTGTAGAGGGTGCGTCCGGCGCCGGTGCGGCGCAGTCCGCGGCGCAGGTACACGCTGACCTCGCAGCACCGGTCGTAGGCGGCGCGGGCGCGGAAGGCGCCGCCGTAGGCGTAGCCGGCGACGGTGCCCCCGGCGTCCTCCAGGACGAGCCAGGCGTGGCGGCTGCGGGCGGCGGCGATGCGGACGGCCATCTCCTCGGCGGTGGGGGCCTGGAGTTCGAAGGTGGCGGCGGTGTCGGTGACGTAGGGCGCGTAGATGTCGGCGCAGGCGGCGGCGTCGGCCGCTGTGGCGTCGCGGACGGTGTGGAGTGCGGGCATCGCGTTCATAGTGAGGATGGTAAACGCATCTGTCCACTATGATGAACGCCATGAGCGACGACCTCTCTGTGGCCCTCGCCACCACCCTCCAGCGCCTGCGCGCCGACCGGGGCCTGTCCGGCGCCGCCCTGGCCGACCGCTCCGGGGTCTCCCGGTCCATGGTCAGCCGGATCGAGAGCGGCGACGTCCAGCCCACCGCGTCCCTGCTGGGACGGCTGTCGGCGGCGCTGGGCATCACCCTGTCGGAGCTGATCGCCAGCGCCGAGCGCGGCGAGCGCCGCCTGGTCCGCCGCGCCGAGCAGCCGGTGTGGACCGACCCCGGCACCGGGTACACCCGCCGGGCCGTCTCGCCCGCCTCGGGGGGCCGCCTGGAGCTGGTGGAGGTGCACCTGCCCCCGGGGGCCCGGGTGTCCTTCCCCGCCGAGGCCTACGCCTTCACCCACCACCAGATCTGGGTGCTGGAGGGGGACCTGGAGTTCCGGGAGGGGGAGACGGTGCACGGGCTGGGGGCGGGCGACTGCCTCCAGACGGGGCCGCCCGCCCCCTGCGAGTTCCACAACCCGGGCGGGCGGGAGTGCCGCTACCTGGTGGCCGTCACCCGCCGCGCCCCCTGAGGGGGCAATCCGACACGGGCTCGGGGGACCGGCGCGGGGCGCAGCCGCACGACCGGGGGCCCTCCGCGCAGGGCCGCCCCGAGGGGACCGCGGGAGCCCGCCGCCCGGCGGAGCGGGCGGCTCAGGGCAGGGGGACCGGGACCGGCCGCGATCCCTCGGCCAGGGAGCGGGCCCCGGCGACCCCGACCAGCGAGGCCGCCACCGCCTCGCGCACCCCCACCGGCGGCGGCGCCCCGTGCAGCACGGTGTCGCGCAGGCCGCGCAGCACCAGCACCGTCCCCTCCTGACCGCGCTCCACGGGCTCCCCGTCCAGGAGCACCGGCGGCGCGGTGCGCTCCTCCTCGTGCGCGGCGCCGTCCGGGCGGGTCCACGCCTCGTGGCGCACCCGCACCGACCAGGCGCGCTCCCCGGCGGCGCGGACCGACTCGGCGGCGGCCAGGGTGCCGTGCACCGACATCCGGCTCCAGTGGGCGTCGGACTCGCCCTGGAGGAAGCCGTTGCGGGTCAGGGCCAGGGCGCCGGTGGACAGGCGCACCGCCATCACGCTCGCCCCGCGCGGGTCGGCGGTGTCGACGGGGAACGCGGTGACCTCCACGGGCGTCGCGCCGGTGACCGCCAGGATCGGCGACAGCGCGTGGGTGCAGTAGGCGGTGGGGGCGATGCGGCCCCGCCAGTGCGCGGGGTCCCCGGTGAGGGCGCGCACGGCCCCGGGGGACATGCCGTGCAGGTAGTCGGCCTCGATGAGGGAGACCCGGCCCAGCTCCCCGGCGGCCACGGCGGCGCGCAGCAGCCGCACGTGGGGGTGCAGGACGTAGTTCTCGGCGAAGGAGTAGGTGGCGGCGGAGGCCCGGGCGGCCTCCACCAGCGCCCGCCCCTGGTCGGCGTCGGCGCAGGCGGCGGTCTCGGACAGGACGTGGACGCCGCGTCCGAGGAAGGCCTCGGCCGGGGCGGCGTGGGTGTCGAAGTCGTCGGCCAGCAGGACCGCGTCCAGGTCGGCGCCGAGCAGGTCGCGCCAGTGCCCGCCCAGGGGGACCCCGGGCAGGGCGGCGCCCGCCCTGGCGCGGGCGGCCGGGTCGGTGTCGCAGGCGGCGACCACGTCGATGCCGACCCGTCGCGCCCACCGGGCCAGGTGCAGCCCCTGGACGAGGCCCACCACCCCCATCCTCACGCGCCGCGCGGGCGGCGCGCCGGGGTCGGCGGGTGCGGCAGGCGCGGTGTCGCGGGCGGCGGCGCGGTCGGCAGGGGGCCCGGCGGCCCGGGTCGGGTCTTCCATGGGGCCCATGATGGCGGGGCGCGGGCCCGGGCGCGCGTTATTTTCCGGCCGGGGCGCGGGCGATGAGGACCGTGGCCAGCGGGGTCCAGCCCAGCGAGGTGTACAGGTGGCGCCCCTCGGCGGAGGCCACCAGCAGCCCGTGTTCGGCCCCCGCCCGCCGGGCGTGCCCGACCAGGGAGGACATGAGCGCCCCGCCCAGGCCGCGGCGCCGGTGCGCGGGCTCGGTGGTGATGGCGTCGGCCACGGCGTCGCCGTCGGACAGCCCCATGGCGCCGCTGGCCGCCTCCTCTCCCAGGGCGGTGGAGACCCGTGCGCGCAGCACCCCGCGCGCCCGCCCGGTGGTGACGCGGTAGGGGCGCGGCGGGTCCAGGAGGGGGTGCTCGTCCAGGTCGGCGCCCATGAGCGTCTCGGTGCCCGGGTCGACCTCCAGGCCCGCCTCCCGCAGGAGCAGCGCGGTCTTGTCGGGGGCGGCTGTGGGGGAGGTCACCCAGTCGGTGCGGGAGGAGGCCAGGACGCGCCGGGCGACGGCCGCGATCGAGTCCGGGTCGCCGTCGGCGTCGGTGAGCACGTACTCGTCGTGGCGGTGCTCGAACCCGAAGTGCACGCGCAGCGCCCCGTCCCGCTCCAGGGGTTCGGGCAGGGAGCGGGCGGTCCCCCAGCCCCTCTGCCAGCGGCGGACCAGGTCGGGCAGCGGGGTGCGGGCGGGGTCGGTCATGGGCGTCCTCTGCGGGGTGCGGGTCTGGTGTGACCCCTGGGTCCGGTGTCCATATCAGATCACACCCGGGGGGTGGCGCCGGTCCGGGCGGCGCGGGGAGGTACCCCGCGTTCGAAGGCGGTGGTCGGGGCGTGTGTAACGTCGATGGCACGCCACCGAAACAGCCACGACATCACCCTGCCGCGGCGGCCCCGCCGGCGTCGGGGCCGCCGCCACCGAGAGGACCGCGTTGCGCATGTCCGACGTTCACCCCACCGGCCTGGCCGACCACCACCCCGCCGTGCGCGCCGCCTATGAGCGGGTGGTGCGCCGCGACCCCGACCAGCCGGAGTTCCGCCAGGCGGTCCTGGAGGTCCTGGAGACGCTCTCGCCGGTGCTGGTGCAGCACCCCGAGTACGTCGACGCCGGCATCCTGGAGCGGCTGTGCGAGCCCGAGCGCCAGATCGCGTTCCGCGTCCCCTGGCGCGACGACCGCGGCCGGGTGCACGTCAACCGGGGGTTCCGGGTCGAGTTCAACGGGGCGCTGGGCCCCTACAAGGGCGGTCTGCGCTTCCACCCGAGCGTGGACCTGGGCGTGGTGAAGTTCCTGGGCTTCGAGCAGATCTTCAAGAACGCCCTGACGGGGATGAGCATCGGCGGCGGCAAGGGCGGCTCGGACTTCGACCCCAAGGGCCGCTCGGACGCCGAGGTGGAGCGGTTCTGCCAGTCGTTCATGACCGAGCTGTACCGCCACCTGGGCGAGCACACCGACGTCCCGGCCGGCGACATCGGTGTGGGCGGGCGCGAGATCGGCTACCTGTTCGGCCAGTACCGGCGCCTGGCCAACCGCTGGGAGGCGGGGGTGCTGACCGGCAAGGGCCTGGAGTGGGGCGGCTCGCGGGTGCGCACCGAGGCCACCGGGTACGGGGCCGTGATGTTCGCGCAGCGGATGCTGGAGCGCCGGGGCCGTTCGCTGGAGGGCGCACGCGTGGTGGTGTCGGGGTCGGGCAACGTGGCGCTGTACGCGGTGGAGAAGGCGCAGGGGCTGGGCGCCGTGGTGGTGGCCTGCTCCGACTCCGGCGGCTACGTGGTCGACGAGAAGGGCCTGGACCTGGAGCTGCTGAAGCAGATCAAGGAGGTGGAGCGGGGCCGGATCGCCGAGTACCCGGCGCGGCGCGGCGGGGACTCCCGGTACGTGGCGGGCGGCAGCGTGTGGGACGTGCCGTGCGCGGTGGCGATCCCCTCGGCCACCCAGAACGAGCTGGGCGCCGACGACGCCCGGACCCTGGTGTCCAACGACGTGCAGGCGGTCGTGGAGGGCGCGAACATGCCCACCACCCCCGACGCGGTGCGGGTGCTGCGCGAGGCCGGGGTGCTGTTCGGCCCCGGCAAGGCGGCCAACGCGGGCGGTGTGGCCACCAGCGTGCTGGAGATGCGCCAGAACGCGCGGCGCGAGTCGTGGTCGTTCGAGTACACCGAGGGCGAGCTGGCCGCGATCATGGCGGACGTGCACGACCGGTGCGAGGAGGCGGCCGAGCGGCACGGCTCCCCGGGCGACTACGTGCTGGGGGCCAACGCCGCCGGGTTCGAGCGGGTGGCCGACGCGATGGTGGCCCAGGGCCTGGTCTAGGGGTTCGGGCGCGGGCCCGCGCGGCGCGGCCCGCCCTCCGGTGGCCGGAGGGCGGGCCGCCGTCCGCGGCCCCGGGAAGCAGGCCCCGACCGGTTTGCGCAGGCCCGGCGGACCGCCGGTGCGGACGGGAGGCGGGAACCGGGCCGCGCGCGTTGGGTTCCCTCCGGCCTCGGGGCCACGGCACCGGGGCCCTTGACCTCAAGCGGAGTCGAGGTTCTACGGTGGTGGCCGACCGGCAGGACACCGCCCGCGGCCCCGGGGAGCAGGCCATGGCCGTCACCGTCGCCCGGGTCGCCGGCCCCGACCGGCCCCCGGAGGCCTTCCGGGCCGCCGGTGCGCGTCACCGACTTCGACGCCTGACCGTCACCGAGACCGGGGAGGACGCCGTGGACACACCACCGCGGGTGCGGGGGTTCGGCCCGGGAACGGGCGGGGACGCCGTCCGCTTCGGCGCAGGCATCCGCATCGCTCCGGGCGTGGAGGCCGCCGAGGGCGGACCGCTGAGCACCTACACGGCGTTCTTCGCGGCCGGGGCGCGCGCCGACCTGCCGGCCCCCTACACGGAGGTCTGGGTGGTGCTCGCCGGAGCGCTGCGCGTGGGCGAGGGGGCCGGCGCCGCCACGGTGCGCTCGGGCGACCACGTCCACGTGCCCGAAAACTCCCCCGGGACGGTGGAGGCGCTGGAGGACACCACCGTGGTCTGCGTGTCGGTGCCCGCCCACTGACGGTGGCCGGGTCCCGGCGGGGCCCGGATGCGCGCCCGGCGCGCAGCGCGCGGACCGGGGCCCGAGCGCGGAGGCGGTTTCCGGGCGCTCGCCCACCGGACGGCGCGTGAAGGCGCCCCTGCCGGGCGGTGCCCGGCGGTGCCGCCCGGCCACCGGCCGTCCGCGGCACGGCGGGCCGACGCGAGGTGGCCGGGGGTCGTGAGGCGGGCGCGGGCGGTGCGGGCGGCCCGGCGGCCGGGGTGGCGCCGCGAGCCCCACCGGCACCGCAGAGTCTCGCCGCCCCTGCCGGGCGGGGCGGGTGCCACCGGCCTCCGGGGCCGGTACACCTAGCGGTGCGCGCCGGCGCGGGCGCCGCGCAGCGCGGGGACCGCGGCCACGGCCGCCGCGGCGAACACGGCGGCGACCGCGAACACCGCGGGCAGCCCCCACAGGGTGATGACCGCCGCCATCAGCAGCGGGGTCAGGGTGGTACTGACGGCCTGGAGCCAGTTCTGGGCCGCCAGCGCCCGCCCCGCCCACGCCGTCCCGGCGAGTTCGGCCACGGCGGTGAAGGTCAGCCCGTTGTGCCACATGGTGGACACCAGGCACACCAGGAGCAGGGGCACCGCGGCCCCGTTCCACAGCGGCGGCAGGAGGGTGAGCAGGAGCAGGGCGGGCGCGGTGGCGGCGGCCAGCCACCGCACCGGCCGCATCCGGTCGCCGGTGCGGTCCGACCACACCCCCAGCAGCAGCCGCCCGACGGCACCCGGAAGCTGGGCGGCGGCCACCGCGGCACCCGCAGCGGGGGCCTCCCACCCCTGTTCCTGCACCAGGTACACCAGGGCGTAGACCATGAGCGTGACCTGCGGAACCCCCAGGAGCATGCTGACCCCGTGGACCCGCCACAGGGCCGGGCCCCGGTAGGGGTTGGCGGCGGTGCCCCCGGGGGAGCCGCCGGCGCCGGGCCGCGCGGGGGGCGGGGCCGCGGTGAGCAGGACCAGGGGGACGGCGGCCAGCGCCAGGGCGGCGGGCAGGGTCATCGCCGGCGCGAACCCCCACCGCTCGGCCGCCCCGGGCAGGACGAGCGCGGCCAGCGCCACGCCCAGGGGCAGGGCGGACTGGCGCACGCCCATGGCGAATCCGCGTTCGGCGGCGGAGAACCAGGTCAGGACGAGCCGTCCGCTGGCGGCGTTGACGGGGCCGGCCGCCGCCCCCACGGCCAGCATGACGGCGGACACCCCCCACAGTCCGTCGGCGGCCCGCAGCGCCGCCAGGGCGGCGGCGGTGAGCAGGAGGCTGAGGACGATGGTGGCCCGCTCGCCGGCCCGGTCGATGACCACGCCCCACAGCAGCAGGGTGAGCAGGAGCCCGAGGGAGGGCAGGCCCGCCACCGCTCCGGCCTGCGCGGTGCCCGTGCCCAGGGCCTCGCCCAGCTGGGGCAGGACCGCGGGGACGCCGAACACGGCGGTCACCCCGGCGATCTGGGCCACCATGGCGAAGGACAGGATGACCCAACGGTTGCGCACGCGCATCACGACAGCCTAGGCGGGCCGGGTCACGGGGGTGTTTCCGCGGTGCGGGCCCGGGCGGGCGCGGATTTGCGGTTGCCGCAGCGTCAACCCCTACGGTCGGGGCCATGACGATCACCGTTGTCGACACCCGTACCGGCATGGAGGGCGTGCTGCGCGCCCCGGCCGCCGACCGCCGCGCCCTGCTGGAGGAGATGCTCGAACCCTCGCGGGGGATGTACCGCTACCACCCCGGCGAGGTCGACCTCGCCGACGTGCACCTGCGGGGGATGGGGTTCCCGCTGGACCGCGACGGGGAGCGGTGCCTGGCCGCCGTCGGGGAGCTGGCCCGGGCCGACGCGTGGAACCGGATCGGGGCCGCGATGGAGGGCGCCGCCGCCGAGCTGGCCGGCGCGGTGCCGGGCCTGGAGGTGCACGACATCACCGTGCTGCTCACCCTGGGCGACCCGGGCGATGCCCACTTCACGGACACGGCCCTGGGGGTGACGGGCTTCGGGGGCATCCCCGGGTACGTCGCCATCACGCTGTGGCCGTCCCCGGAGAACCTGGAGCGGCTGGAGAGCACCGCCGTGCACGAGCTGCACCACAACCTGCGCTGGGCCCCGGGCGGGGTGGTGTGGAACCCGGCGACGGTGACGGTGGGCGAGCACATCGTCGGCGAGGGGCTGGCCGACGCGTTCGCCCGGCAGCTGTACGGTGACCGCCTGGGGCACACCCGCATCGGTGTGCCGCACCTGCACGACGATGCGGTGTTCGCCAAGGTGGTCACGGGGCTGGAGGTGACCGGCATGGAGAACTTCACGGCCTGGGTGCACGGCGACGAGAGCGCCCGGCGCTTCGGCACCGCCCCGGTGGGGCTGCCGGCGGGGGCGGGGTACGCGGCCGGGACCCGGCTGGTCGACGCCTACCTGGCGGCGACCGGGCGCACCGCCGCGCAGGCGCTGCGCGACGACCACGCGCTGATCATCGATACCGCGCTGGGCCGCACGGCCCGGTGACGGAGGGCGGGGGGACCGCGGTGGAGTGGACGATCGGGGAGCTGGCCGCCCGGGCGGGCGTCAGCAGCCGTACGCTGCGCCACTACGACCTGGTGGGGCTGCTGCCCCCCTCCCGCACGGGGCCGGGCGGGCTGCGCCACTACGGCCCCGGCGAGGTGGCCCGCCTCCAGCGGATCCTGCTGCTGCGCCGCACCGGGATGGGGCTGGCCGACATCGGCCGGGTGCTGTCGGAGGAGCTGGACGAGGTCGAGGGGCTGCGGGCGCACGTGGCGGCGCTGGAGGAGGAGCGCGAGCGCGTCGACCGGCGGCTGCGGGCGGTGCGGCACACCCTGCGGGCGCGGGAGGCGGGGGTGGACCCCAGCCCGGACGTGATGCTGGAGGGCTTCAACGACCGCTACGAGGAGGAGGTCGTGCGGCGCTGGGGCGAGGAGGCGTTCCGGGCGGCCAACGACTGGTGGCACGGCAAGGGCCTGGCCGGACAGCAGGAGTGGAAGCGCCGGGCCCAGGCCCTGGTGGCCGACTGGGCGGCGGCCCACCGCGAGGGCGCCGCCCCCGGCTCCGCGCGTGCCCGCGACCTGGCGGTCCGGCACGTGGAGTGGCTGGCGGTCCCGGGGACGCCGCTGCACGCGGGGGAGCGGGAGCGCTCGGTCGAGATGGTGGAGTGCCTGGCCGACGCCTACGCGAAGGATCCGGCGTACGCCCACATCTTCCGGGACGCCGAGGTCGCGGAGTTCGTGCGCGAGGCGCTGTACGTGCACACCCGCACCCGCATGTAGGGGGGCGGGGCCGGCGGGCTCCGCGGGGGGCGGGCCCGGCCACGGCGGTGCCGGCCCGGTGCGCGCCGTGGGGGGCGGCCGGCACCGCGAGGGCGGGGTGGCCCGGGTGCGCCGCGGGGGCGGGTTCCCTGCTACAGTCATGACCACTTCAAGTGGAGTACTTTGAATGGAGTGGTTTCATGCGTGAACTCGTCTACTACGCCGCCGTCTCCCTGGACGGGCGCATCGCCGGGCCCGGCGGGGAGTTCGACTTCTTCTTCGCCCCGCTGGCCGACGAGGAGCGCTCGGCCGCCTACAACGCCTGGGTGGACGCCCGCTTCCCCGAGGCCACGCCCACCGCGGGCCGCGCCGCGGCCGGGCTCCAGGACGTCCCCAACGCCCGCTTCGACACCGTGGTCATGGGGCTGGGCACCTACCGGGCCGCCTACGACCACGGCATCGAGAGCCCCTACGCCCACCTGCGCCAGTACGTGGTGTCCACGACCCTGGGGCCGGTCTCCGCCCCGGAGGTGACCGTGGTCGGCGGCGACCCGGTGGGGCTGGTGCGCGGGCTCAAGGCGCAGGACTCCGGCCTGGACATCTGGCTGTGCGGGGGCGGCCGGCTCGCCGGGGCCCTGCTGCCCGAGATCGACCGCCTGGTGCTCAAGGCCTACCCGGTGCTGGCCGGCACGGGCGTGCCCCTGGTGGAGGGCGGGTTCGACCCCGGGCTGTTCGAGGTCCGGGACCGGCAGGTGTTCGACAACGGGGTGAGCGTCACCGAGTACGCCCGGGTGTGAGGCGCGGGGCGGCCCGGGCCCGGGCCGCCGCTCGTAAGATGACCGCATGGACACCGAGCGCATCCCCCGGCACCCCGACGTCGGAGCCCTCACGCTCCAGCGCCTGCTGGAGGCGCTGGTGGACCCGGTGCGCCGCAGTATCGTCGAGCAGCTCTACGACGCCCCCGCCGCGGTGGCCTGCGGCGGGTTCGACCTGCCGGTGGGCAAGTCCACCGCCACCCACCACTTCCGCGTCCTGCGCGAGGCCGGGCTCATCCGCCAGTACTACGAGGGCACCTCGCGGATGAACGCCCTGCGCCGCGCGGAGGTCGAGGCCGCCTTCCCCGGCGTGCTGGACGCCGTCGTGAGCGCCGACCGCGCCGGGCGCGCCCCCGCCCTCTAGCCGGGCCGCCCGCCCTGCCCGCCGCGCCCGCCCCGGGGCGCGGCTCCTAGCGGTCCGCGGCGGCCAGGGGGCCGCCGCCGGCCAGGGCCAGGTCGGCGAACCGCTCGCCGATGCGCCGGTGGGCCTCGGGGCCCGGGTGCAGGCCGTCGGGCAGCGGCAGCTCGGCCGCGTCCGCCTCCCCGTACAGCTCCAGGCCGTCCAGGTAATGCAGGTGCGGGTCCTGCGGCGCCCGCTCGGCGACGATGCGGGCCAGCTCGCGGCGGATGTCGGCGAGTGCGAGCCGCCCGGCCGCGCGGTCGGCCGCGTCGCCCGTGGCCAGGTAGGACAGCCGCCCCTGCGCCAGGGCCCCGGTGTCCATCGCCGTGGGCCCGGGCACCTCCTCGTGCAGGGCGCAGTGGATCGCGGAGACCACCAGCAGCGGCGTGTCCGGGTGGCCCTCGCGCACGGTGTCCAGGAACCCGTGCACGGCCGGGCCGAAGGCCCGCAGCCGCATGGCGTCCGCGTTGACGACGTTGATGCCGAACTTGACGCTGATGGCGTCCGCCGGGATCCCGCGCAGGGCGCGGGCGGTGAACGGGTCCACCATGGCGTTCCCGCTCAGGCCGGTGTTGACCAGGTCGACCCCGGCCCGCAGCGCGGCGACCGCGGGCCAGGTGCCGGTGGGGCTCGCCGCGTCCGACCCGTGGCTGACGGAGCTGCCGTGGTGCAGCCACACCCGCCGGCCGCGGTCGGGCGCGGCGAGGACGGGGGCGTCGGTGCGCAGGGAGACCGGGACGGTGGCCTCGTTGTGCGGCAGCCAGATCTCGACGTCCTTGTCGCGGTCGGGCAGGCCGGTGAAGCGCACGGTCCCCACGGGGCCGGGGCGGCGCTCCACGCTCTGGGAGGCGAGGTCGATGAGGAGGGCCTCGCCGCCGTCCACGGTGCCCTGGGCGGTGAGGCGCCCGTCGACGAGCAGGTCGTAGACCCCGGCCGGGCGCGGCGGGGCGCCGGCGTAGGAGCGCTTGGTGGCCAGGGCGTCCAGTTCGACGACGGTGGCGCGGGTGCGCAGGGCCAGCCGCACGCCCGAGGTCTGGGCGGCGATGTCGTCCAGGAGCGGGTCGGGCGCCTGGGCCAGGGCCCGTGCGGGCAGGCGCAGGGGCCGGAGCCCGTGTTCGGTGGGGCGCAGTTCGACGGCCCCGCGCAGCAGGTCGGCGGTGACCGGGGTGGTGGTGAGGTCCATGGCGGTGTTCCTAGGTGTGGTCGGGTGCGGGCCAGTTCCGCAGCAGGGAGTCGAGGGCGTCCAGGGTGCGCTCCCAGGTGGCCTGGGTGTCGGGGGCGCTGTGGTCGAAGCCGCCGCCCGCCTCCAGGCTCACGTAGCCGTGCAGGGCCGCGCCGAGCAGCCGCACGGCGGCGGTCTCCTCGCCCTCGGGCAGGTCGTAGCCGCGCAGGACGGCGCGGGTCATCCGGGCGTGCCGGGGTCCGGCGCTGTCGGCGGCGGTGGCCGGGTCGAGCCGGAACCGCGCGGCGGTGTAGCGGCCGGGGTGGACGCGCGCGTAGTCGCGGTAGGTGTCGGCCAGGGCGGTCAGGGCCTCCTTGCCCGAGCGTCCGGCCAGGGCGTCGGCGGCCCGGTCGGCGAGTTCCTCCAGGGCCAGCAGGGCGATGCGGGTCTTGAGGTCGTGGGAGTTCTTCAGATGCGAGTACAGGCTCGCGACCTTGACGCCGCACCGCCGGGCGACCTCGGAGAGGGTGACGTGCTCGAAGCCGGCCTCGTCGGCCAGGTCGGCGCCCGCCCGGACCAGGAGTTCGGGGCTGAGCCCCGCGCGTGCCATCATCTTCTCCCCTTTCACCTTCAGGGAATCTACTTCTCCCTAAAGGCTTTAGGCAAAGGGGATATGCCCGTGGGGGGTGAGGCGCCGGTCACGGCGGCCGTCGGCGGACGGCCGGGGTCGCGGGCCGCGTCGGCGTGCTCCCGCGGGTCCGCCCGCACCGGGTGGGCGCCGGCCGACCGCCGCCGGGAGCCCTCACACGCGCCGCGCCCCGGGGCGGCCCCTCAGCCGTGCCACTCGCACACCATGACGGTGGCGTCGTCGGTGAGCCTTCCGTGGTGGTGGGCGAGCACGGCCTGCGTCAGCCGCCGCAGGGTCTCGGGCACGGGCAGGCGGGAGGTCTCGCCGCGCAGGATGAAGTCCGCGAACCGCTCCAGCCCGAACTCCCGTCCCCGCGCGTCCCGGGCCTCGGTGATCCCGTCGGTGTACAGCAGGACCCGGTCGCCGGGCTCCAGCGGCTCCCGGCACACCGTGACGGGCAGCCCCAGGTCCATCCCCAGCGGGTGGGAGGGGTCGCAGGGCAGCTCCCTGGCCCTGCCGCCGCGGATGAGCACGGGCGGCAGGTGGCCGCAGTCGACCCAGGACAGGACGCCGGTGCGCGTGTCGAGCTCGCACATCAGGGCCGTGGTGAAGCGCGAGCGCACCCACTCCTCGGTGAGGATGGCCTCGACCGCCCGGGGCATCGTCTCCAGGTCGGTGCCCCTCCGCCGCTGGTTGCGGTAGGCGCCCACCGCCAGGTTCGCGAGCAGGCCGGCGGCGTTGTCGTGGCCCATGGCGTCGAAGATCGCCAGGCTGATGCCCTCGCCGCCCAGGGCGTAGTCGAAGGAGTCGCCGGCGTTGTCGTAGGCGGGTTCGGTGACCGCCGAGATGGTCACCCTCTCGTTGGAGAAGGTGCTGGGCGGCATCAGCGTCCACTGCATCTCCGAGGCCACCGACATGGGCCGGGTACGGATCAGCCGAGCGTAGGCGTCGCTGTTGGAGCGCTTGTCGACGATGAGCAGCCCCACCATCGAGGCCAGGGTGCGCGCGGCGTCCAGGTCGGCCCCGTCGGGGAAGGCGACGTGCAGGACGCCCAGGCGCTCGGTGCCGTCCAGGAGCGGGAGCCAGTAGCGGTCCTCGGCGCCGATGCGCACCGGGACGCCCCGGATGTAGGCCAGGCCCGCCACGGTGCCGTCCACCCGCACCTCCCGTCCCCGGCGGTGGCCGTCCTCGCCCCGGCCGGTGGCCTCGCGCAGGACGCGCTGCTGGCGGTCGGCCAGGTAGATGAGGACATCCGCCAGACCGGCGCGGGCCGCCTGGCGGGCGACCATGGCGGGGAGCTCGGTGAAGGACCGCAGGTGGCCGTCCCGTGCCATGGACGCCACGGCGGTCTCGATGCCGCAGTGCGGTTTCATCTTTGCACCAGTCCTTCGCCTCGGCTTCGCGCGCGTGCGGCGGCGGGACCACCGGGATCCGGTGTCCGCGCCGGCCGGACGCGGGGCCGGGTCGGAGCCCGTGTGCGCGTGTTCGGCACCCGTCCGCCGCCGGGGGCGGCACGGGCGGCCGCCCCGTCCCCGGGGAGGCGGTCGTTGGGGTCGTCCCCCGTTCCGGGGCCGCCCACACCCCGGGGCCCTCCCGGAGCGGGGCGGGGTCAGCCCGCGTCGCCGGTGAACCGGTGGGAGATGTCCTCCCAGGTGAGGGGTTCGCGCCAGTCCCGGGCCGCGGTGAGCCAGCCCGACATCGCGGTGGCGACCTCGACGGAGGAGTCGCTGAAGGCACGGTGGTGGGAGTGGGGGCCGCCGTCGCGGTATTCGAGCTCGTAGCCGCCCCCGTCGAACCGCCACACCTGCACGTAGTGGTCGCCGTCGCGGTCGACGATGAGGAAGCGGTTGCCGCCCCCAGGTTCGCCACCATCGTGTCCACGTCCCGCGGGGTGGGGTCGAAGACCTTCCGTCCGCGCTCGTCCCATGCCGTGATCGCCATGGTGACGAGTATGGGGCAGGGGTGCGACACCGGTGGGCGGCGCGCCCCGACATTCCCTTTGACTCCGCACAATAGGGAAGTTTAAGGTACAATAACACGACCAAATGGGGAGTGATGCGCCGTGGTGCGCATGGAGAGGGGAGACGCCCATGAACGCGATCTACCGGTCGCCGGCCGGGGAGCGCAAGAGCCTGGAGCGGTACCGGCGGGCACTGGACGCCTGGCCGGCCCCCGCCGACCGGGTGCGGCTCCCCACCCGCCAGGGCGAGACGTTCGTCCTGGTGGGCGGACCCGGGCAGGCCCCGCCCGTGGTGCTGCTGCACGGCTCGGGCGCCAACTCGTCGGTGTGGGCGGGCGACGCCGCCTCCTGGTCGCGCCACCTGCGGGTGCACGCCGTGGACATGGTCGGCGAGCCCGGGCTGAGCGCCCCCTCGCGCCCCGCCCTGGACTCCGAAGACGTCGCCCTGTGGCTGGACGACGTCATGGAGGGGCTCGGGCTGGAGCGGGCCGCCTTCGTCGGCATGTCCCTGGGCGGGTGGACCGCCCTGGACCACGCGGTGCGCCGGCCCGGCCGGGTGGAGCGGCTGGCCCTGCTGTGCCCCGGCGGCATCGGCCGCCAGACCCCGCTGCGCCTGGCCGGGGCCATGGCCCGGGGCCTGCTGGGGCGGCGCCGGTCGGTCCGGGCCGTCCTGGGGCTGCACGCCCCCGAACACGCGCCGATCGTGGAGGAGGTGGCCGCGGTCTTCGGGGAGTTCCGTCCGCGCACCGAGACCCTGCCGGTGTTCTCCGACGCCGACCTGCGGGGCCTGGACATGCCGGTGATGGCCCTGGTGGGGGACCGGGACGTGATGCTCGACTCCGCCGGTACCGCCCGGCGGCTGCGCGCCCACGTCCCGCACGCGGACGTCACCGTGCTGCCCGGCGAGGGCCATGCCCTCCTCGGCCACGGACCCGCGGTGCTGGACTTCCTGCGCGCCTGACCCCGGGCGGGCGCGCGGCGCCGGCTCACGGACCGCCGGCGGAGCCCCCCGCCCCGGCGGGCCCGGGCAGGCGCGCCTCCAGCGCGTCCAGCACCGAGGCCAGCCCCGAGCGGAACGTCTCGCGGGCCTCCTGCTCCAGGTAGGGCTCGGACTCGCTCTCGTTGGCGAACGCGCCCGCCCGCTCCATGGCGGTCAGGGTGGGAAAGCGCGCGCCGAAGTCGGGTGCCACCTCCTCCAGCAGGGCAGACCGCCCGTACCACCACTCGTCCTCGGGGATCCCGGTGACCGCCTCGGCGCGGCGGGACTCGGCGGCCACCTGCACCTGGCCGCGCACCAGGTTGAACAGGGTCCCGTAGGTGGTGCGGATGCGCGCCGGGGGCAGGCCCGCCCGGTACAGCACCGCCGCCAGCGCCTCGAACAGCCGGTACTCGTTGGGCCCCAGCACCGGCCGGGCGGTGGAGACCTCCAGGGTCCAGGGGTGGCGCAGGTAGAAGTCCCACAGCCGCTCGGCCCAGGCCTGCGCCGCCGTGCGCCAGTGGGGGGAGCCGTCGGCCTCGGCGGCGTCGGCGGGCTCGCCGAAGACGTGGTCGTACATCAGCTCGACGAGTTCGTTCTTGCTGGCCACGTACGTGTACAGGGACATGGCGGTGCGGCCCAGGCGCTCGCCGACGGCCCGCATGGACAGCGCCTCCATGCCCTCGGCGTCGGCCACCGCCACCGCGGTCTCCACCACCAGGTCCACGGTCAGCTCGGGCCTGCGGCCGGCGGCGGCGCGGGGGGTCCCGCCCGGGGCGCGCCACAGCAGGGTCATCGCCCGCCGTGCGTCACCTCGTCCGGGGTAGACGACCACGATTGTCCTCCTTATGGCATAAACTCCATCGGTCTGGAAGTTTATCGCATAAGGAAACCTGGAGTACAGCGTGCGAACCGAGCACCCGGCCGACGGCCACGACACCATCCAGGTCCGCGGCGCCAGGGAGAACAACCTGGCCGGGGTCGACGTGGACATCCCCAAACGCCGCCTGACCGTCTTCACCGGCCTGTCCGGGTCGGGCAAGTCCTCCCTGGTCTTCGGCACCATCGCGGCCGAGTCCCAGCGGCTGATCAACGAGACCTACACGACGTTCGTGCAGTCGTTCATGCCCAGCGTCGGCCGCCCCGAGGTGGACGGGCTGCGCAACCTCAGCGCGGCGATCATCGTCGACCAGGAGCGGATGGGCGCCAACTCCCGCTCCACCGTGGGCACCGCCACCGACGCCGCCGCGATGCTGCGTGTTGTCTTCAGCCGGGTGGGCACCCCGCGGCTGGAGCCCTCCAGCGCCTTCAGCTTCAACAACGCCGAGGGCATGTGCCCCGAGTGCGAGGGCCTGGGCCGGGTCAACGCCCTGGACCTGGACGAGCTGCTGGACCCCGGCCTGTCCCTGAACGAGGGCGCCATCACCGTCCCCGGCTACGGCGTGGGCACCTGGTACTGGCAGGTCTACGCGTCCTCCGGGCTGCTGGACCCCGACAAGAGGATCGGCGACTACGACGAGCGGGAGCGGCAGACCCTCCTGTACAGCCCGGTCACCAAGGTCAGCATCGGCACCAACAACATCAGCTACGAGGGCCTGGTCCCCAAGATCCGGCGCACCTACCTGTCCAAGGACCGCGACAAGATGCAGGCGGGGCTGCGCGCGTTCGTCGACCGCGCCGTCACCTTCTCCACCTGCCCCGAGTGCGCGGGCACCCGCCTCAACGCCGCCGCCCGGTCAGTGCGGGTCGCCGGGCGCACCATCACCGAGTGCTCGGCGCTGCAGATCGACGAGCTGGCCGCGTTCGTGCGCACCCTGGACGAGCCGACCGTCAAACCGCTGCTGGACACCCTGGGCCACACCCTGGAGTCCCTGGTGCAGGTGGGCCTGGGCTACCTCAGCCTGGACCGGGAGTCGGGCACCCTGTCGGGCGGGGAGTCCCAGCGGGTCAAGATGGTCCGCCACCTGGGCTCCAGCCTCAGCGACGTCACCTACGTGTTCGACGAGCCCACCGTGGGCCTGCACCCGCACGACATCGAGCGGATGAACAACCTCCTGCTGGACCTGCGCGACAAGGGCAACACGGTGCTGGTGGTCGAGCACAAGCCCGAGACCATCGCCCTGGCCGACCACGTGGTGGACCTGGGCCCGGGGGCGGGCCCGGCCGGCGGGCGCGTCACCTACACCGGCGACGTCGCGGGGCTGCGCGCCTCGGGCACCCTCACCGGCGACCACCTGGACCACCGGGCGCGGCTGCGGGAGAAGGTGCGCACCGCCCGCGGGGCGCTCCAGATCACCGGCGCCTCCTCCCACAACCTCAAGGACGTCAGCGTGGACGTCCCGCTGGGCGCGCTGACGGTGGTCACCGGGGTGGCGGGCTCGGGCAAGAGCTCCCTGATCCACGGGGCGCTGCCCGGCCGCGAGGGCGTGGTGGTGGTCGACCAGTCGGCCATCAAGGGGTCGCGGCGCTCCAACCCCGCCACCTACACCGGGCTGCTGGACCCGGTCCGCACCGCGTTCGCCAAGGCCAACGGGGTCAAGGCGTCGCTGTTCAGCGCCAACTCCGAGGGCGCCTGCCCCGAGTGCAAGGGCGCCGGGGTCATCTACACCGACCTGGCGATGATGGCCGGGGTGGCCACCCCGTGCGAGCAGTGCGGGGGCAGGCGCTTTCGCCCCGAGGTGCTCGTGCACACCCTGCGCGGCAAGAACATCAGCGAGGTGCTGGCGATGTCGGTGGTGGAGGCCCGGGAGTTCTTCGCCTCGGGCAACGCCCGCGTCATCCTGGACCGGCTGCACGACGTGGGCCTGGGGTACCTGGGGCTGGGCCAGCCGCTGACCACCCTGTCGGGCGGCGAGCGCCAGCGGCTGAAGCTGGCCATCTCCATGGCCCGCCAGGGCGCGGTGTACGTGATGGACGAGCCCACCACCGGCCTGCACCTGGCCGACGTGGACCGGCTGCTGGCGCTGCTGGACCGGCTGGTGGACGACGGCAACACGGTGATCGTCATCGAGCACCACCAGGCGGTGATGGCGCACGCCGACCACATCATCGACCTGGGCCCGGGCGCCGGGCACGAGGGCGGCCGGGTGGTGTTCGAGGGCTCCCCGGCCGAGCTGGTCCAGGGGTCGGACACCCTCACCGCCCGCCACCTGCGCACCTACCTGGGCCGCTGAACCCGTCCGGGCCGGCGGCGGTGCGCGCCGCCGCCGGTCCGGTGGCACACGGGCGGACCTGCGCGGGGTGCGGCGACCTCCCGGCGGCCGGTGCGGACGGCCGGTCCGCCGGGGCCGGGGCCGGGGGCGCCCCGACCGGCGGACCGGGGCCTGGGCGAAGAGCGCGGGCGGGGCCCTACGCGGGGCGTGGGGGCCTCCCGGCGGCCGGTGCGGACAGCCGGTCCACCCGTGTCATCGGCCCGTGTCGGACGGGGCGGGCGCCGGCTGCCCGCCCGGCCGGTGCGCCGGGCGGGGGTCGGCGGGGCGGACGGCCCGGAAGGAGGCCCGGTAGGCGAGGGGGCTCACCCCGACGGCGCGTTGGAAGTGGCGGCGCAGCGTGGTCGCGGTGCCCATGCCGCAGCGGGCGGCCACCTGCTCCACGGTGGCGTCGGTGCCCTCCAGCAGCTCCCGGGCCAGGCCCACCCGCTGGCGGTGCAGCCACTCCAGGGGGCCGGTACCGGTCTCGGCGTTCATGCGCCTGGCCAGGTGGCGGGGGCTCAGGCCCGCCCGGTGGGCCAGGTCCGCCACGGTCAGCGGCCGGTCCAGGCGGGTACGCGCCCACTCCAGTGCCTCGCCCAGGCCGTCGCGGGTGCGCGGCACCGCGGGCGGCGCGATGAACTGGGCCTGTCCGCCGGGCCGGTGGGCGGGGGCGACCAGGCGGCGGGCCAGCCCGTTGGCCGCCGCGGTGCCGTGGTCGGTACGCACCAGGTGCAGGCACAGGTCCAGCGCGGCGGTCTTGCCCGCCGCCGTCAGCACCCGGCCGCCGTCGGTGTACAGGACGTCGGCGCGCACGTCCACGCGCGGATGGCGCCGGGCCAGCTCGTCGGCGTGCATCCAGTGCGTGGTGGCGGGTCGCCCGTCGAGCAGTCCGGCGGCGGCCAGCACGAAGGCCCCCGTGCACAGCGACACGATCCGCCGCCCGGCCCCGTGGGCGGCGCGCAGCGCCTCCAGGAACCGGGGGTCGGGGGCCTCCAGGGGCCGGTGGGAGGCGGTGACGACCACGGTGTCCACCCCGGCCAGGTCCTCCCAGCGCAGTGCGGGCACCCCCGGCAGCAGCGGCGCGGCGGCCCCGTCGGGGGTGTGCGCGCTCAGCCGGTATCAGCCGCCGCCGGGGGACAGGTCGGAGCGGTCCACCCCGAAGACCTCGGCGGCGATCGCCGTCTCGTAGGGCATGGTGTGCTCGTGCAGGGCGATCCCGACGGTGTGCATGTCCGAAAGTGTACGCAGGGCGTCGGATCGGACACTGGTCCGCCGTCGTCGGGGGGCCGAGGATGGGGGCATGAACTCCTCCAAGACACCGCCCCCGGGCGGAAAGGTGCTGGTGTACGGGGCCTACGGGCACACCGGGCGGTTCGCGGTGGCCGAGCTGGCGCGGCGCGGGCTGGAGCCGGTCCTGTCCGGGCGCAGCGCGGAGCGCCTGGCCGGCCTCGCCCGGAGCCACCCCGGGCTGGAGGTGCGCCCGGCGCCGGACGCCGCGGCGCTGGCCCGCGCGGTGCGGGGCACGGCGGCGGTGGTCAACACCGCCGGGCCGTTCCTGGAGACGGCGGAGCCGGTGGCGGCGGCCGCCGTGGCGGCCGGGGCGCACTACCTGGACGTGAGCGCCGAGCAGCCCGCGGCGGCGGCCGTGCTCGCCGGGTACGGTGCCGCCGCGGCCCGGGCCGGGGTGGCGGTGCTGCCGGCGATGGCGTTCTACGGCGGGCTGGCCGACCTGCTGGCCACCGCGGCGGCGGGCGGCGGTCCGGTGGAGGAGGTGACCGTGGCGGTGGGCCTGGACGGGTGGCGCCCCACGGCGGGCACGCGCATCACCGGCGAGCGCAACACCGCGCCCCGGCTGGTGGTCGAGGGCGGCGCGCTGGTGCCGCTGGATTCGGTCGGGCCCGGCGGGCGCGCCTGGGACTTCCCCGAACCGCTGGGGCGGCAGATGGTGGTTCCGCTGCCCTTCTCCGAGGTGGTGCTGCTCCACCGCCACCTGGGGGCGGACCGGATCCGCTCCTACCTCAACGAGGGCCCGCTGGCCGAGCTGCGCGACCCCGCCACCCCCGGGCCCGAGGCGGCCGACGGTACGGGGCGGTCCGCGCAGCGGTTCGCGGTGCAGGTGCGTGTGTCCGCGGGCGGGGAGCGGCGGTGGGCCTCGGTCTCGGGCCGGGACATCTACGCGGTGACCGCGCCGCTGCTGGCCGAGGCGGTGGTGCGCCTGCTGGACGGGCGCGCCCGCGCGGCGGGGGCGCTGGCCCCGGGGGAGGCCTTCGACGCCGCGGACTTCCTCGCGGCGCTGGCGCCCGACCCGCTGGACCTGTCCCTCCCCCCGGCCTCCCGCTAGCCCGCGGGCGCCGTGGTCGGGGCGCCGCACCGCTCCGCCCGACCCGGGCGGAGCGGTGCGGCGGGGATGCCCTCGGGGCGCTCGGTGCCCGGCCCGACGGGGTCCGGATCGGGGCGCGGTTCCCCGAGCGGCTCCTACGGGTGCTCCACCCCGGTCGACGGGCCGCCTGTCCTGTTCCCGTGCACCGGGGCTCTTGCGCGGGTGCGCGGCGCACCCGTTCCCGGTCGGCCCCGCCCGCGGCGGTCGCCGTCCGGCCCCGGCGGCCGAGACCGGTCACGGGGCGTGCGGCCCGGCCGCCCCGGACACGGGGTCTCGCGCCGGGGCCGCGCCGTCCACGCGGCCCCGGCGCGGGGGTCAGGCCCTGTCGGAGCCGTCGGAGACGGCCTCGGGGGCGGGGGTGGTCTGCGACAGGGTGCGCGGGCTCTCGCCGTTCAGGGCGGTGTGCACGCCGGCGGCCACGGACTCGATGCTGTCCACGCCGTACTGCATGCCGTCGTTGCCGTCGGTGAGCACGACCACGTCGTAGTCGCCGGCCGGGGTGCCGGCGAACCCGCCGATGCTGTTGATGCGCCAGGTGTCGGTGTTGTCGTAGGGGAGCCAGCCGTTCTTGACGTGGACCCGCGCGTCGGCGGGGGCCCCGGCGGGCACGCCCCAGCGCTGGGAGTCGACGACGTCGCCCATGAGGCCGCGGGCGTAGTCGCGCTCGGCCTCGCCCAGGACGTCGTTGTCGGTGCGCAGCAGCTCCAGCAGGGTGAGCTGGTCGTGGACGTTGATCTTCATCAGGCCCACGTACCCCTCGGGGTGCAGGACGGTGCCGTCCATGCCGGCCAGGTCGAGGAAGTGCTGGATGCGGGCGGGACCCAGCTGGTTGCGCAGCTCGACCGCGGAGTCGTTGCCCGACACCGTGATCATGTCGGTGGCCAGCTCCCTCTCCCGGTCGGTGAGGTCGCGGTCCTCGTCCATGGCGCTGCGCAGGAGCGCTCCCAGGACGATGACCTTGCCGACGCTGGCGGCGTCGAAGTCGGTGTCGGCGCCGAGCTCGCAGACCAGGTCGCCGTCGAAGGCGGAGACGCCCACGGCGATGGTGCCCTCGCGGGCGTCCACGGCCTCCAGGATGCCCTCCTGGAGCTGCGCGGCCAGCTCGGGGCGGGTGTCGGAGGTGCAGACGGGGGCGTCCGCGGTGTCGGCGGAGGCCGCCGGGGGCAGGGCGACGGCCAGACCGCCGGCGAGCAGGGCGGTGAGCGCCGCGGCGGTGCCGCGTCCGGTGTTCGTGCGGGCGATGGACGTCATGTGTCTCCTCTGGGTTGCGGGAGCCGGGTCGAGGGGGACCTCCGGTGCGGGACCCGTGGCCACAGGGCCGATGATCGGATGATGCTGCGCGGGGGTCGTCGGGTCCGGGCGTCGTGCCGGGCCCCCGTGCGGTGGCCCCCACCCGCTCGGGCCCGTGGCCGGGAACCGCCGGAAACGCGTCCGGCCGTCGGACCGCATTCTCCTTTTCACGGCCGCCCCCGGTTTTCCTTCGTCCTTTTTCCTGCGGCGGGAGGTCCCCGTTCTCGCCTTTTCCGCGGAAAAGGCGCGTCGTGCACTGCTTCCGTTGCGCCTGTGGGCGCCGCGGCGTTCGCATCCTGTCGGGCCTGCGCGGGGGAAGTCAACTCTTCCCGGGGCGCGTGTGCGGGTTACGCGTGGAGAAACCGGAGTTCGGGGCGTTGTGCCTCCGCGGCGTCCGAATGTGACAATCGAAACAGGGGGATTTACCGCGCGAAGGTAATATCCGGCGCACGCCAGGCATGGGCAGGGACGACGCCGGAAGGTGGCGGGCGGCGCCGGGCCGGGTGCCCCGGTGCGCGCCGCCCGGCGGGGGCGGCGCGCACCGGGGGCGCGGGGGCCGGGTCAGGGGGCCGGTTCGACCAGGGACTTGAGGCGGCCCAGGTGCTCGCGCCAGGACTCCTTGGCGCGGGCGGCCGACGCCGCGTCGGCCAGCCGGGACTGCTCCACCGCCACCGACACCCGGTCGCCGCCCCGGTCGGTGAGGTAGAGGACGACGCGGGTCCCGTCGCCCGGGTCGGCGGTGACCCTGCGGGGCGGGGTGTGGGAGAGCACCGCCAGATCCGTGCCCTGGAGCCAGCGCTCGCGGACCTGATCGTGCACCAGCGCCGCGAAGACGTCCTCCAGCGGCGCGCGCACGGTCTTGGAGGCGCTCGCGGTGTACCCGTCCGCGCGCCGGCCGGGGACGCGCATGCCGCGCTCCTGCTCGTAGGCGACCGTCAGCGACTGCGCCCACCAGCCGCCCACGCCGTGCTCCTGTACGAGGTGGGCGGCGATCTCCCGGTGGGAGCGGGCGGTGGCGCCCCAGGCGTCCAGCCGGGCGAACCACGTGTCGTAGCCGTGTCCGGTGCGCTCGCGCACGGCGTCGGAGGACACCCGCGCCCGCATGGGGGCGGTGGGCGCGGCGGGGGAGGCCCCGTGGGCGTCGGCCGCCGCGGCGGGTCCCGCACCGGGGCGCTCCCCCTCGGGGACCAGGTGGGCGCGGGCCGCGGTGTAGCGCTCCCCGGTCTTGGCCATGCGGGAGCGGACCCGCTGCTTGAAGGACTTGTTCCTGGTCATGACGGCTCCTCGGCGACAGCGGCCGACCCACGCTCGTCCGCCCCGCCGGCAGGGCGCATCAGACCGGCGTCCCGGGGACCCGAGGTCCCCTTTGCCCCCTCTCAGCCGGCGGCGTGGGCGCCGGAACCGGGGGTTGGGCGCGGGACGGCGCCGACCCCCAGGATACCCCTGTCCCGGGCGTTCCTCCAGGCCCCGGCCGCCCCTGTGGACGACCGCACTCGGGTGGACGGCCGCGGGCACCGGGGAGGCGCCGCCCGGGCCCCGGCGGCCGGACCGGCCACCGCCACACCCGCGGCCAGGGGCCGCCGGGCGCAGGCGCCCGCCCGCCCCTGGCCGGGCGGCCTAGGCGGGCCGGGGGTGCACCTCCCCCGGGGCCGGGGTGGGGCCGGGGGAGGCTCAGGGTCATCCCCCATGGATTTCCGACCGCCCGTGTTAGATTCTGGCCATGCAGTCAAAAAATGAGCCAGACGGTCAGAAGCGGTCCTTCATCGAGGAGGCCCGCAGGGCGCAGATCATCGCGGCGGCGGTCCAGACCATCGCCTCGGTGGGCTTCCCCAAGGCGTCCCTGGCGCGGATCGCCGCCACGGCGGGGATCAGCAAGGGCGTCATCTCCTACCACTTCGCGGGAAAGGACGAGCTGATGGACCAGGTGGTCGTCACGGTGTACACCGACATCGCCGAGCACCTGCTGCCCCGGCTCGCGGAGAAGGACACCGCCACCGACATCGTCCGCGCCCACGTGATGGGCGTGGCCGAGTACGCCCTGGCCAACCCGGAGCGGATGCGCACGATCACCGAGATCTTCGTGCACGACCGCGACGCCGAGGGCGTCCCCCGCTACGGGGCCCTGGCCGCCGAACCGCTCTACGAGTCCCTGGAAACCCTCTACCGGGAGGGCCAGGCGAGCGGGGAGCTGCGCGCCTTCGACCCCCGCGTCATGGCGGTCACCCAGCAGGCGGGCATCGACGCGATGTTCGGCTACTGGATGGCGCGCCCCGACACCGACCTGCTCGCCCACGCCCGTGAGCTCGCCGACCTTTTCGTACGCGCGGTACGGCCCGACTGAGCCGCGCCCCCCACACCGAGGACAGCCCATGTCACAGCACGCCCCGCCGGCCCCGGCCGCCGAACCCGCGGGGGCGCCCCGCACGCGCCTGCACTACATCGACAACCTGCGGGTGGCGCTGACCGTCCTGGTCGTGCTCCACCACGCGGCCCTGACGTACAGCAACATCCCGGTCTGGTTCTACCTGGAGCCGGCGGGGGACGCCACGGCCGGCCTGCTGGACGTCTTCATCGTCCTGAACCAGACCTACTTCATGGGCCTGTTCTTCCTGCTGTCGGGCTACTTCACGCCCGGGGCCGCGGACCGCAGGGGCGGGCGCGGGTTCGTGCGCGAGCGCCTGGTCCGCCTGGGGGTGCCCTTCCTGCTGTTCGTGCTGCTGGTGCGGCCGGTGCTGATGATCCCGTCCTACCAGGGCGCGGTGGCCGAGGGCCTGGCCGCAGACCTGCCGTTCTGGCTGTTCGCGATCGTGGCCTACGACCCGGGCCCCATGTGGTTCGTGGAGGTGCTGCTGGTCTTCGCGCTGGCCTACGCGCTGGTCCGGCGTCTGCGCCGGGACCGCGCGGCGACCGCCGTGCCCCGCCCCGCCGACTCCGCGCCGCTGCGCTGGCTGTGGCCGGTGGCGGGGTTCACCCTGGCCCTGGCCGCGGTGTCGTTCCTGTGGCGGTGGGTCAACCCGGCCCCGTACTGGCCCGTCCTGGGCCTGCCCAGCCCCGACTACCTGCCCCAGTACCTCGCCCTGTTCGCCGTCGGGATCCTGGCGTTCCGCCGCAACTGGTTCACCCGCCTGCCCGGCGCGGCCGGGTGGTACGGGGCGGCCACCGCCCTGGCGGGCCTGGCCGCGTACTTCGTGGCCCAGGGGGCGCTGGGCGGTCCGCTCGCGCTGCCGGGCACCCCGCAGGCGCTGGTCCTGCTGGTGCTGGAGACCGTCCTGTCGGTGGGGACGATGCTGGCGCTGCTGGTGTTCTTCCGCCGGTTCGCCACCGGGGGCGGGCGCCTCTCCCGGTTCCTGTCGCAGAACGCCTTCGCGGTGTACGTCCTGCACCCGCTGGTGCTGGTCGGCGGCGGGGTGCTGCTGGCCGGGTGGGAGGCGCCCGCGGTGCTCAAGTTCCTGGGCCTGTCCGCCCTGGCGGTCCCGGCCTGCTGGGCGCTGGCCGCTGCGGTCCGCGCGCTCCCGGGGGCGCGGCGCGTGCTGTGAGCCCGGGGTGAGGGGGCCGTTCCGTCCGGGGCGGCCCCTTCGCCGTGTCCGGCGGGGCGCCGGCCGCTAGGGTGCGGGGGTCGATACCCCCTCGGAAAGGACCCGCGTGGCCACCCAGAAGGAACGCATGCTCGCCGGCGAGCTCTACCAGGCCGACGACCCCGAGATCCAGGCCGACGTCCTGCGGGCCGAGCGCCTGATGGAGCGCTTCAACAACGCCCCGGTGGACGACCCCTCCCGCCGCGAGGCCCTGGCCGCGCTGCTGGGCGAGCTGGGCGAGGACGCCTGGATCCGGCCCCCGCTGCGGGTGGACTACGGCACCAACATCACCTTCGGGCCGCGCTCGTTCGCCAACTTCGGCGCGGTGATGCTGGACGTGGCGCCGATCCGGATCGGCGCGGACGTGCAGATCGGCCCGAACGTCCAGCTGCTCACCCCCACGCACCCCGTCGAGCCGGGGCCGCGCCGCGACAAGTGGGAGGCGGCCGAGCCCATCACCATCGGCGACAACGTGTGGCTGGGCGGCGGCGTCATCGTCTGCCCGGGGGTGAGCATCGGCGAGAACACGGTGGTGGGCGCGGGCGCCGTGGTCAGCCGCGACCTGCCCGCGAACGTGGTGGCGGTGGGCAACCCCGCGCGGGTGATCCGCGAGATCGACCCCGACTCCTGAGCACGGCCGGGGCCGGACGGCGCCGGCCGGCCCCGGAGCCGCGGGCGGGGGCCGTCCCCCGGTGTGGCGCCACCGGGGGACGGGGTCGGGGATCCCGGGTCAGGGGGCCGCGGGGGAGGGTTCGCCGGTGGCGAACTGGGTGCGGTACAGCTGTGCGTAGCGCCCGCCCAGCGCCAGGAGCGCGGCGTGGTCGCCGCGCTCGGCGATGCGCCCGTCCTCCACGACGAGGATGGTGTCGGCGGCGCGGACCGTGGCCAGGCGGTGGGCGATGACCAGCGCGGTGCGCCCCCGGAGCGCCTCGGACAGGGCGGCCTGGACGGCGGCCTCGGAGGTGGAGTCCAGCGCGGAGGTGGCCTCGTCCAGGATGACGACCTCGGGGTCGCCGACCAGCAGCCGGGCGATGGTCAGGCGCTGGCGCTCCCCGCCGGAGAAGCGGTAGCCGCGCTCGCCCACGACGGTGTCCAGCCCGTCGGGCAGGGACGCCACCAGGTCCTCCAGGCGGGCGCGGCGCAGGGCGTCCCAGACCTCGGCGTCGGTCGCTCCGGGGCGGCCCAGGGTGAGGTTGGCTCGGATGCTCTCGTGGAAGAGGTGGCCGTCCTGGGTGACCATGCCCAGGGCGCCGCGGACGGAGGCGAACGACAGCCCGCGCACGTCCCGCCCGCCCAGGCGCACGGTGCCGGAGTCGGGGTCGTACAGGCGGGGCGCGAGCTGGGCGATGGTGGACTTGCCGGCGCCGGAGGAGCCGACCAGGGCCACGGTGGTGCCGGGCTCGACGGTGAAGGACACCTCGTGCAGCACCTCCCGGCCCGGGGACGGGTCCAGGGCGGAGACCTCCTCCAGGGAGGCCAGGGACACCCGGTCGGCGGCGGGGTAGGTGAACGAGACCCGGTCGAACTCCAGGGAGGTCGGCCCGGGCGGCAGGTCGGCGGCGCCGGGGGCCTCGCGTACCAGCGGTTCCAGGTCCAGGACCTCGAAGACCCTGCTGAAGGCCACCAGGGCGCTCATGACCTCCACGCGGGCCCCGGCCAGGGCGGTCAGGGGCGCGTACAGGCGGGTCAGGAGCATGCCCATGGCCACGACGGTCCCGGCGTCGAGGTTCCCGGCCAGGGCGTGGTGGCCGCCCAGCCCGTAGACCAGCGCCAGAGCCAGCGCCGAGACCAGGGTCAGGGCGGTGAAGAACACCTCCTGGACCATGGCGGTGCGCACGCCGATGTCGCGGACCCGCCCGGCCCGGCGGGAGAACTCGGCGGACTCGCGCTCGGGGGAGCCGAAGAGCTTGACCAGGGTGGCGCCGGGCGCGGAGAAGCGCTCGGTCATCTGGGTGCTCATGGCGGAGTTGTGCACGGTGCGCTCGCGCTCGATGCGGGCCAGGCGGGCGCCCATGCGGCGGGCGGGGTAGACGAACACGGGCAGCATCACCAGGGCGGCCAGGGTGATCCACCAGGACAGGGTGAGCATCACGGCCAGGGCCAGGACCAGGGTGACGAGGTTGCTGACCACGCCGGACAGGACGCTGCTGAAGGCGCGCTGGGCGCCGATGACGTCGTTGTTGAGGCGGCTGACCAGGGCGCCGGTGCGGGTGCGGGTGAAGAACGCGACCGGCATGCGCTGGACGTGGTCGTAGACGGTGGTGCGCAGGTCCAGGATGAGGCTCTCGCCGAGCCCGGCGGACAGGCGCCGCACGACGAGGCCCAGGGCGGCCTCCAGCAGGGCGACGGCGGCGATGAGCCCGGCCAGCAGCAGGACGGTGCGCGGGGCGCCGCCGCCGACGATGGTGTCCACGACCCGGCCGGCCAGCAGCGGCGCGGCCACCGCCAGGACGGCGACGGCCACGCTCAGCGCGAGGAACCAGGCCAGGACGCGGGAGTGCGGGCGGGCGAAGGCGGCGATGCGCCGCAGGACCGGGAGGGAGAAGGGGTGC
The DNA here is from genome assembly GCF_900141985.1 of Nocardiopsis flavescens. GTDB lineage: Bacteria > Actinomycetota > Actinomycetes > Streptosporangiales > Streptosporangiaceae > Nocardiopsis > Nocardiopsis flavescens. The sequence goes on from NZ_FQZK01000001.1 coordinate 70,844, forward strand.
CGGTCCTCTCGGGCGTGCATGGCGTGGTAGATCGAGTTCCACGCGGCCATCTCCATGCTCATGGCGGGGTCACCGGTTCCGTTCGTGGTGGGCGGACACCGGGAACGCTATGACCTCAACCAATGTTGAGGTCAATCCGGGCGCGCCGCTCAGCCGACGGTGGCGCCCAGCCCCTCCAGGGCGCCGGTGAGCCACAGGCCCTGGCGCAGGAGCAGGAAGCCGGCGATGCCCACGATCCAGGGCAGCGCCCCGCGCCCGCCGGACTCCACCTTGGCCCGCCACCGCTCCAGGCGGGGGCGGGCCCGCTCGCCCAGGGCCCGCAGGCCCAGGTAGAGGAGCACGCCCGGCAGGACCATGACGAGGTTGTAGGCGGCCAGCACCGGAAGCCAGACCAGGGGGGAGGGGTCCGCGGCGGTCAGGAGCGCGATCGCGCCGAAGTAGGGCAGCGCGGTGGCGCCCTCCAGGACCCCGGTCCCCAGGCCCAGGGCGACCATGGCGCCGGTGCGCAGGGAGGCCGGGCGGCGGGGGCGCGGCCCGGTGGACATGAAGAAGGAGAACACCAGGGCGCCGCCGCCGGCGACGGTGAGGACCCAGCCCAGGGCGGTGTCGTCGAGCAGGCCGCCGAGCCGGTCCAGGGCGAACCCGAGGCCGAGCATGAGCGCGCAGCCCAGGGCGAGGTAGAAGGCCGCGACGGTGCCCAGGTAGGCCAGCAGCGGGCGGGCCACCGAGCGCGACCCGCTCAGGAGCACGTACAGGGAGACGCCGATGACGGCGGGGCTGAGGGTGTCCAGCAGGGCCAGTCCGGCGACCGGGACCAGGACGTCCAGGGGTAACACGGGGTCCTCCTCTTATTTCTCACGGCTGTGTTAAATAAAATAACACAGATGTGCTAGAAAGGGGGCATGCCCAAGATCGTCGACCACGAGGAGCGGCGCCGCGCGCTCGCCGACGCCCTGTGGCGGGTCGTCACCTCCCAGGGCCCGGCCGGGGTCTCCATCCGCTCCGTCGCCGCCGAGGCGGGCTGGTCCCCGGGGGCGCTGCGCCACTACCTGCCCACCCGCGAGGAGCTGCTGCTGTTCGCGATGGACCTGTCCGAGCAGCGGGCCGTGGAGCGTATCTCCCGCCTGCACGAGCACCTGGCCCCGGACCTGCCGCTGTTGGAGCGGGCGGCCCGCTACGCCGAGCAGCTGCTGCCGCTGGACGACGAGCGCCGGGCCGAGTACCGCGCCTGGGAGTCGGCGGGGATCCTCAAGGAGCAGGACCGCGACCGCGACCGCCGCTGGCAGCAGCAGCTCGGCCTCTACCGCCGCCTGGTCGCGGCCCTGGCCGGGGTCGACGTGGGCGAGGAGCCCGAGCGACCCCACCCCGACCCCTGGGTGGAGGAGTGGTCGGCCCACCTGCACTCGATCGTGGACGGCCTGGCCCTGCAGCTGATGGTCACCCCCGACTCGACCGACCCCGAGGACTGCCGCCGCATGCTGCGCGCCTTTCTGGCCCGGGTGGCCGAGGCGGCCTCCTACCGCGACGGCGCCCGGCCGCCGGGCGCCGGGAGCGGGTGAGCGCGGGGCCGCCCTCCCCCTCTCCGCGGGGCCGGACGGCCCCGCGCCTTGGGAGCCCTCGGCGGGCCCCGTGCGGCCCTGCGGCTCCGGGGCCCGCCGCGTGGCGGACCGGTGCCCGGGCGCTCCGCGCCCGTGTGCTCCGGGAGAGCGGAGGCGGCAGGCCCGCCCTCAGCCGGTGTAGAACCCGGTGAGCAGGGAGCCGAGCGCGGCGGGGTCGGGGACGTGCCCGGCGACGTCGAGCGTCGCCCGCCGCCCGTGGGGAAGGGCGTGGGCCGCGGCGTCGGCCGCGGCGGCGAAGAAGCCGGCGGGCAGGCCCGCGGAGCGGGCGTCGGCGGTCACGCCGGTGGTCAGGAGCACCGGCCGGGTCACGGCGGCCAGCCGTGCGGTGGGGGGCGGGCCCTCGCCCAGGCAGGCGGCGTCGTAGCGCAGCGTCGGCGCGAGCGCCCGCAACGCCGGCCAGACCGGCGCGGCCCCGGCGGCGGCGATGTCGTCGTCGGTCGAGCCGGCCAGGCGCATGAACAGCCGCAGCGCCCCGTCCCGGTCGCCTGCGTCGAGCGCTGCGGCGAGGTCGGCCTTGTAGGCGCGCCAGGCGGCGAGCATGTGGTCCCCGAGCAGGTACGGGACCTCGTGGACGGCGATCCGGTCGACCGGCAGCCCGGCCGCTGCCGCTTCCAGGGCGAGCGCTCCGCCGGAGGAGGCGCCGAACAGGTGCGCGCGCCCGCCGGCCGCGTCGATGACCGCGGCGAGGTCCTCGACCTCGCGTTGCACCGCGTACGGCCCGGTGTCGCCGCTGTCGCCCCGCCCGCGCCGCCGGTAGGAGACGACGGCGAACGACTCCGCCAGGTGCCGCCCCAGGGGGAGGTTCTCGGTGCCGTCGTCCAGCCCGCCGCCGACGAGCACCACCGCGGGGTCCTCGCCGCCGAGCCGGTCGTACCCGATGGCGGTGCCGTCGGCCGATGTCACGTGGGGCATGGTCCGCTCCTTCGTCTTTTGCTCCTACTCTAGGAGTCACCAGTGTCAAAACAGAAGTAGACTGTTCCGGTGCGTACCTATCGCGACCTGTGCGGGATCGCCCGGGCCCTCGACGTGGTCGGGGAGCGCTGGGCGCTGCTGGTGGTGCGGGAGCTGGTGTTCGGGCCCAAGCGGTTCGCCGACCTGCACCGCGGGCTGCCGGGCCTGAGCCAGAACGTGCTGACCCAGCGGCTGCGGGACCTGGAGGGGGCCGGCGTGCTGGCCCGGCGGCGCGCCCTGCCGCCGGCCGCCGGCCTGGTGTACGAGCTGACCGGGCGCGGCCGGGACCTCGAACCGGTCCTGCTCGCGCTGGGTCGCTGGGGCGGCGCGCTGAGCCCCGGGCCGGAATCGGCCGACGAACTCGGCCCGGACGCCCTGGTGGTCGCGCTGCGCACGACCTTCGTCCCGGAGGCGGCCGCGGGGGCGGACGGGACGGTCCGGCTCGAACTCCCCGGCGACGCGTTCCTCCTCACGGTCCGCGACGGGCACCTGAAGGCCGAACGGGGGACCGGGCGGGCCGACGCGGTGCTCAGCTCCTCCGTGCGCACGGTCCAGGACCTCGTCTTCGACCGCAGGCCCCTGGACGACGCCCTCCGCAGCGGCGACGCACGCGTCGAGGGGGACTCCGCCCTCCTGGCCCGCTTCCTCGCCGCCTTCGACGACCACCGCGCCCGCTAGCCGGCCGGACGGGGCCTTTGGGCCCCGGTGTGACGGGGGTCCGGTTCCGGGGCGCCGGAGGCGGGCCGTTAGGGTGTGCCCGACGAGACCACCACCGGGGGAGGCACGGGTGACGACGGACGGCACGGAGGAGACCACCGGCCCGGACCCGACCTACCGCCGCGCCGGGCGGGCCGACATACCGGCCCTGGTCGACCTGGTCAACTCGTGCTACCGGGGCGCCCCCTCCCGCCAGGGCTGGACCACCGAGGCCGACCTGCTGGACGGCCGGCGCGTGGACGCCGCGTCGATGGCCGTGCTGCTGGAGCGCACCGACACCCTGGTCCTGCTCGCCGAGTCCGGGGACGCCCTGGTGGCGTGCTGCGAGCTCCGGCGCGGCGTCAACGGCGCCTACTTCGGGATGTTCTCGGTGCGGCCCGACATCCAGGGCGGCGGCCTGGGGCGGCGGGTCCTGGCCGAGGCCGAGCGCACCGCCGCCCGGGAGTGGGGCTGCCGCCTCATGCGCATGAAGGTCCTCAAGCAGCGCCCGGAGCTGATCGCCTGGTACGAGCGGCGCGGCTACACCAACACCGGGCGCACCGAGCCCTTCCCCTACGGCGACGAGGCCTTCGGGCTGCCCCGCCGCGACGACCTGGCGTTCGTGGAGCTGACCCGCGAACTGCCCGCCTGAGCGGGGTCAGTCCCCCTCGGGCGGGGCCTCCAGGTTGGCCGACATCCGTTCGAGGACGTCGACCGCGTCCCGGTACTCCCGGTCGCCGATCCCGTGGGTGAGGCGCTCGCGGGTGGCCTGCACCCGGGCGAAGAGGTCGTCGTGCGCCCGGCGGCCCGCGGGGGTCGTCTCCAGGGCCACCAGGCCCTGGACCCAGCCGCGCCGGCGCAGCTCCTCCACGGCCGGGGCGACGCTGACCTCGCTCTCGTCCAGGAACGCGGCGAGCCTGCGGTCCAGGTCGGCCAGGGTGCCGGGCTCCTGGTGCAGGGAGTGCAGCACCTGCCAGTGGCGGCGACCCAGCCCCTCCGAGGCCACCGTCCGGTCGAAGTCGTTCTCGATGAGCCGGTCCAGGTGCTTGAGCCAGTAGCCGATGGGCAGGTCCGACATGTTCTCTCCCCCTGGAGACCTCTGCGTACTATCGACACCGCGAAAGATACATCTTCAGCGTGGCGGTGTCTTCCCCCGCCATGTGTCCTACCCGCCCGCTAACGTGCCCGGCATGTCCGACGCACCCGCCCCGCTGCGCGTCCTGCGCGGCGACGCCACCGCTCCCCGGGCCGCCGGGCCCAAGATCATCGCCCACGTGTGCAACGACCGCGGGGGGTGGGGCCGGGGGTTCGTGCTGGCCCTGTCGCGGCGCTGGCCCGAACCCGAGCGCGACTACCGCGCCTGGCACCGCGACCGGGCCCGCAACGGCTTCGCCCTGGGCGCGGTGCGCCTGGTCCGGGTCCTGCCCGACACGTGGGTGGCCAACATGGTCGGCCAGCACGGCACCCGGCGCGGCAGCGGCGGCCCCCCGGTGCGCTACGAGGCCATCGCCGCGGGCCTGCGCACGGTGGCCGGCCACGCCCTGGAGCTGGGCGCCACCGTGCACATGCCGCGCATCGGCTGCGGCCTGGCGGGCGGCAGGTGGGAGCGGGTGGAGCCGCTGGTGCGCGAGGCCCTGTGCGCCCGCGGCGTCGCCGTCACCGTCTACGACACGGACTGAGCCGCGCGCCCGTGACGCGGGGCCGCCTCCGCGCGCGGTGTCCGGTGGCGGCACCGCGCGGACCCGCCACCGCCGGACCGGCCGCCCGGGGCGCGGTGGCCCCGCAGGTCGGGCTCCCCCGGGGGTGAACGTCCCGGCGGCGCCCTCCACGGTGGTCCGCTGCCCGGTGCGGACGCGCCCCGGTGGACCGCGGGGCGCGGATCACCGCCGGGAGGCCGTATTCCCGGGCCGCGGGGGCGGCGCGGCTACCCGCGGGCGGTCGGCTCCGCCGCCGGGCTCCCGGGGGAGTCGGGGGAGCCCTCCGGCGGCGGGACCGGGAAGGGGGCGAACTGCTTGGTGGCGAGCAGGACCACGACGAGCACGAGCGGCACGATCCACCCGCTCCAGCCCAGGACCGTCGCCTGGGTGGTGTCGACGTGCTCCCCGGCCCGGGCGAAGACGAGGTAGCTGCCGGCCGCCCCGTTGAACGCCGCGTGCGCGAGCGCGGCGGGCCACACCGAGCCGGACCGGAGCCGCAGCCAGCTGAAGACCGCCCCGACCAGGATGCACATGAGGATCATCGCGCTCATGGCCAGCCAGCCCGGAGCGTCCGGGTAGTTGTAGCCGAGCAGGATGAGCGGGGCGTGCCAGGCGCCCCAGATCACGCCCGAGACGAGCAGGGCCGGGATCGTGCCGAGCGGCATCAGCTTCGGCAGCAGCCAGCCGCGCCAGCCGAGTTCCTCCCCCAGCGCCGGGAGGAGGTTGATGAATGCGGCCGTGGGGAGTGCGGCGAGCTGGAGGATCACGAGCACGCCGATCGGCATCGGGATCTCGGCGCCCCCCGTCTGCCCGTCGAGCATCTCCCGGAAAGCGGAGAGCCCGGTGAAGTCCGCCGGGTAGACCCCCAGCAGCGCGCCGACCGGGAGCGCCGCCAGGGCCAGCGCGATGGGGACGGCGATCCCCAGCGCGGCGTAGCCCACCAGCCGCGGGAGCGGCTTGAGCGGCCGCAGGCCGAGCACCCGCGCCCGGTGCCGCGGCCGCTCCACGAAGAACACGACGACGAGGGCGGCGATCGCCGGGGTCGCCATCATGGCGACGGCCACGACCGGGAACCAGGGGCTGGCCAGGCCGTCGCCGAGCCAGAGCGGAAGCGCGACGAGCCAGGCCAGCGCGAACGCCAGGACGGTGAACAGGCCGACGGAGCGCAGGTCGCGGGCGCTCATGCGGGGCCCGCCCGGGGTGGTGGGCGCGTCCGGTGCGCCCGCGGGTGCGCCGGTCACGACTCCCGCCCCCGCTCCAGGATGTGCAGGCCGGCGATGGTGCCGTCGTCGCGGAACGCGATCCGCGCCGTGTAGTCGCCCGCCTCCAGCGAGAGCGGCGTGTTCGTCACCGTCACGTCCCCGGCCCGGGCGACCTCGGGTTCCCCGTGCCCCTCGAAGGCACCCGACAGGCCCACGATCTGGGCCCAGGCGGCGGAGAGCGCGTCCTCGGACAGGCCGTCGCGCATGGCGGGGTCGAACTTCCCGGTGACGCGCGACCAGCGCCCGGCCGTGAGGTCCTCGATCACCGAGGCGGCCAGGTCGGCCGCGCCGGTGAGTGGCGTGGTGTTCATGGGTTCTCCCGTTCTGGGGTCGATCGGCTTGCCGTAGCGCTGGAACGCGGCCTGGCGGGTCACGCCGAGCGCGTCCCCGATCACCTGCCACGTGACTCCGTTCCGCCGCGCCTGCTGCACGACGGCGCGCACGACGTCGTCGGCGGCGGCCTGCATGTCCACGGCGCGCGCGATCGAGCCGGTCCAGTCGTCGTCCCGCCCCAGGACGCGTGCCGCGAGGAACGCGTCCAGGTGGGTTTTCAACGCCCGCAGCGCATCCGTCAATTTTCCTTGCACGTGTAAAGGTTAGCTTCACAAGCGGGTCATGCGCAAGGAGAGCTTGACAAGATCGGTCCGGGCGGCGCCCGGACAGGGGTCCCCGGCGCCGGTTCCGCGCGCCACGGGCGCGCGGCTTCCCCGCTCCGCGCAGGGGGTGGGGCGGATCGCCGGGCCGCCCGGGGCCGGAGCCCTCCAGCGCAGGTCGCGCGCCCCGGCACGGGCCCCGCAACACGGACGCCCGGCCCCTGCCTGGGACCGGGCGTCGCACCGCGCGGGGCGCGGGAGCGGGGTCAGCCGTGCCGGGCGGGCTCCAGCACGAAGACCGGGATGTGCCGCTCGGTCTTGGCCTGGTAGTCCGCGTACGGGGGGAACGCCGCGACCGCGCGCTCCCACCACTGGTCCCGCTCCTCGCCGGTGACCTCGCGCGCGGCCATGTCGGAGCGGGCGGGCCCGTCCTGGAGTTCCACGCGCGGGTCGGCCTTGAGGTTGAAGTACCAGACGGGGTGCTGCGGGGCGCCGCCGAGCGAGGCGACGACCGCGTAGCGGCCCTCGTGCTCGACCCTCATCAGCGGCGTTTTGCGCAGTTTCCCGGACTTGGCGCCGACGGAGGTCAGCACCACGACCGGCATGCCGTTCAACGTGGTGCCCTCGGTGCCGCCGGAGGACTCGTAGAGCTCCGCCTGCTCGCGGGCCCGGGTGGAGGTGCTGGGTTCGTATTCACCGTGCAGAGGCATGGCCCCAGTCAAACAGCGGGACCGGCCCCGGGAAAACACCCGGCCCGTGTGTCGGGGCCGGCGCCCCGGTGTCCGGGATCACCCCCGGAACCGGCCCCGCGGCCCGGCTCCGCGCTTGACCCCGACGCAACGTCGGGGTCTTTCCTGGTCCCATGCCGCTCAAGAAGACCCTGGTCGTCTCCGCCTACCTCTCCTCCCACCTGCTCAGCCTGCTCGGCAACGGCATCGCCGCGGTCGCCCTGCCGCTGATCGTGCTCCAGACCACCGGCAGCCCGCTGGGCACCGCCGCGCTGGCGACCGCCACGGCGGTCCCCGCCGTCCTGGTCGGCCTGCTCAGCGGTGTGGTGATCGACCGGATCAACCGCCGGACCGCCTCGGTCGTCTCCGACGTCATCTCCGCCGCCTCGGTCGCCGCGCTGCCGCTGGTCGACATGGTGTGGGGCCTGAACCTGACCTGGTTCATCGTGCTGGGCATCGCGGGCTCGTTCGGCGACGTGCCCGGGATGACGGCCCGCGAGGTGCTGGCCCCGATGGTGGCCCGGCACACGGGCCTGGACCTGACCCGGGTGGTCGGCCTGCGCCAGACCCTCACCTCCGCCGCCCTGGTGGTGGGCCCGGCGCTGGCCGGCGTGCTGCTCGCCGCCTTCGACGCCGCCTCCGTACTGTGGATCACCGCGGCGACCTCGGCCGCCGCGGCCCTGCTCACCCGGACGCTGCCGCGCACGCTCGGCGAGGTCGAGGGGGAGCGGCCGCCCCGCCGGCCGGTCCTGCGCGAACTAGGGGAGGGCGTGGCGGTGGTGGCGCGCAGCAGGTTCCTGCTCGGCACGTCGGTGCTGCTCATCGGCCTGGCCGTGGCCCTGGGCGGCCTCCAGGGCCTGGTGATGCCGCTGTACTTCGACCTCATCGACCGCCCCGACCTGCTCGGCCTGGTGCTGACCGCCCTGGCCGCGGGCATGCTGGCCGGTGCGGCGCTCTACAGCGGCGTCGGCCGGCGCCTCTCGGTGCGGGTCTGGCTCACGGCCGGGTTCGTCACGACCACCGCGGGGTTCCTGCTGATGGCCTCCCTGCTCTCCCCGGCCGCGGTGTTCGCCGGAGCCGCCGCGCTCGGCGTGGGCAACGCCGTGGTCGGCGCGGTCATCGGGGTGCTCCAGATCGAGCGCACCTCCGCCGCGGCGCTGGGCCGGGTGCTCAGCGTCAAGACCGCCCTGCTCATGGTCGCCGCACCGGCGGGGATCGGCCTGGCCGGCCTGGTGGCCGAGTACGGTTCCCCGATACTGGCCGGGCTCGCCGTCGCCGGGGTGTGGGTCCTCGTCCTGCCCGCCGTGATCGCCTCGCGCGCCCTGCGCGGCCTGGAGCCGCGCGCACCGGAACCGAAGGAGCCGTCCCATGCTCAGCAGTGAGCTCGCCGCCCTGGCCGGCGTCACCGTCCGCACGCTGCGCCACTACCACCAGATCGGGCTGCTGCCCGAGCCGCCGCGCTCGGCCGGCGGGTACCGGCGCTACGACGTGGGCCACCTGGTCCGGCTGCTGCGCATCACGCGCATGGCCGCCCTGGGCGTGCCGCTGTCCGCGCTGCCCGAGGTGCTGGACGACCCGGCCGCCGCGGAGGCGCTGCTCGACGAGCTGGACCGCCAGGCCGCCGCCGAGGTCGAGCGCCTCCTCGCCCGCAGGGCGGGCATCGCCGCGCTGCGCCGCAGCGGCACCCCTCCCGACCTGGCGCCGGAGATGTCGTCCTGGCGCACGGCACCCGAGACGGAGATGCCCGAGGACATGGCGCGCTACGAGCACCACCTGCTGGTCCTGATCGGCCACCTGCTCGGCGAGGGCGGGGCGCAGGAGTTCGCCGCGCTGTTCGACGGGGCGCAGGAGGCCCTGGCGGCCGCGGCGCCGCTCACCACGCGCTTCTACGACCTGGGCCCCCACACCCCGGAGCAGGAGGTGGAGGCGCTGGTCGACGCGCTGGTCTCCCACCTCGAACCCGTGGTGGCGCACCTGGCCGACGCCGCGCCGCTGGACGAGCGGGGCGCGGCGCTGATGGACCAGCTCAACGAGCAGACCCTGCGCCCCGTCCAGCACCGCGTCATACGCCGTGTCCAGCAGCGGCTGGTCGGGACCGGGGACGCCTGAGCGCGCCCGGGGGCCGGCCCCGGGCCGCGTGTGACCCGGAACACCCCGCGCGGCCTTGAGTCCGACGCGACGTCGGGGAGTGGACTCGAAGCCGTACACGACCCACGACACCGAGGACCCGCCATGACCGCACCGTACGCACCGATCACCGTCGAAGAGTTCTTCTCACCGCCGACCCGCAGCCGCGCCGTGCTGTCCCCGGACGGCACCCGGGTCGCCTACCTCGCCCCCTGGCGGGGGCGGCTCAACGTCTTCCTGCGCGAGGTGGACTCGGACTGGGCCGCCCCCGACGACGCCGAGGGCTCCGGCGCCCGGCGCGTCACCTCCCAGACCCGGCGCAACATCGACCTGTTCTTCTGGAGCGTCGACGGCCGCCACCTGCTGTTCCAGCAGGACGACGACGGCGACGAGAACTGGCACCTGTACCGCGCCGACCCGGACCGGCCCGGAGAGCCCGCCGTCGACCTGACGCCCTACGAGGGCGTGCGGCTGCTGGGCACCCAGCTTCCCGCCGACCGGCCGGGCACGGCGTTCGTGCAGCTCAACAAGCGCCGCCCGGACCTGATCGACCTGTTCGAGCTCGACCTGGAGACCGGCCGCCTGACCACGGCCGCGGAGAACCCCGGCGACGTCCTGACCTGGTTGCACGCCTCCGGGCGGCTGCTGGCGTTCACCCTGGAGGAGGACGGCGAGCACGTGCTCTCGGAGTGGGCGCACGGGGGGTTGCGCACCATCGCCCGGTTCTCCGGCTCCGACTTCCCCTTCGGCCTCACCCCGGCCGTGCCCACCCCGGACGGGAACGGGCTGTGGATCGGCTCCCCGCGCGGGTCCGACCGCACCCGCCTGGTCCGGGTCGACCTAGAGACCGGCGAGGAGGCCGGGGTCGACAGCCACCCCGTGTTCGACCTGGACACGCCCCGCCCCGAGGCCGACACGCGCTTCCCGTCCTCGCTGATCCTGCACCCGGTGACCGGCGAGCTGCTGGGGGCCCGCTACCTCGGCGCCCGCCAGGAGATCCACGCGCTCGACCCGCACTTCGCCGAGGTGCTGCCCCGGCTGGCCGAGCTGTCCGACGGCGACCTGGCCCACGTCTCCTGCGACACCGGGGCCATGCGCTGGGTGGTGGACTTCACCCACGACCGCGACCCCGGCGTCACCTGGTTCTACGACCACGGCACGGGGCGGGCGCGCCGCCTGTTCCGGCCCTTCCCGCACCTGGACCCGGCCCGGCTGTCCCCGGTCACGCCCGTCACCCTGACCGCCCGCGACGGGCTGTCCCTGCCCTGCCACCTCACCCTGCCGGTGGGCGCGGACCCGCGCGGCCTGCCCACCGTGCTGCTGGTGCACGGCGGCCCGTGGTACCGCGACAGCTGGAGCTACGACCCCGAGGTGCAGCTGCTGGCCGACCGCGGCTACGCGGTGCTCCAGGTGAACTTCCGGGGGTCCACCGGCTACGGCAAGGCGCACACCCAGGCCGCGATCGGCCAGTTCGCCGGACGCATGCACGACGACCTCCTCGACGCCCTGGACTGGGCGGTGGACCAGGGGTTCACCGACCCCGACCGGGTCGCGGTCTACGGGACCTCCTACGGCGGCTACGCCGCGCTGGTGGGGGCCGCGTTCACCCCGGACCGGTTCGCCGCGGCGGTCAGCTACACGGGGATGTCCGACCTCACCGACCTGGTCCGGTCGGTCGTCCCGTTCGCCCGCCGCATGGTCGCCAACAGCTACCTGCGCTACATCGGCGACCCGGACGTCCCGGAGCAGGAGGCCGACATGCTCGCCCGCTCGCCGATCAGCCGGGTCGACGACATCACGGCTCCGGTGATGCTGATCCACGGCGCCAACGACGTGCGCGTGCACCGCCGCAACTCCGACCGGGTGGCCGAGGCGCTGCGCTCGCGCGGCGCCGAGGTGGAGTACCTGCTGAACGAGAACGAGGGGCACTGGTTCCTCAACCCGGAGAGCAACATCGAGCTGTACGGGAGGCTGGAGCGGTTCCTGGCCCGGCACCTGGGCGGACGGACCTCCGGGGGCGCCTGACACCCGCGCCGTGCGGGGCGGCGGCGCCTCACCGCCGGGCGGCGTCCTCCCGGCCGGCGTCGCGCACCCCGTACCTGGCCTCCATCGTGGCCACCGCCTCGGCCACCGCGCGTTGGACCGCACCGGAGGAGGGGGACCAGTCCACGAGGAGCATACGCGGCCACAGGACGTAGTCGGCGATCATCCCGAGGAACTGCGTGGCCGCGGTGTCGGCGTCCTCGAACCGGGCCGTCCCCGTGTCGCGCGCGGCCTCCAGGTAGCGGCGCACCGAGGTGAAGTAGGGCATCTTGCCGAGGTCGAACTGGGCGCGGCCCAGTTCGGGGAAGCGCGGGGCCTCGGCGATGACGATGCGGTACAGGGACACCATGCCGGGCCGGGTGAGCAGGTCGGCGTAGCCGTTGCCGATGCCGGTGAGCCCGGCCCGCAGGTCCCCGGGGTCGGGTTCGGGGCGCTCGCCCCCTCCCGGGCGCCAGTACTCGGTGACGATGGCGTCGAAGAGCGCGGCCTTGGTGGGGAACCGCTTGAAGAGGGTGGCCTTGGACACCCCGGCGGACTCGGCGATCCGCGCCAGGGACGCGCCGCCGTACCCCTTCTCCAGGAACAGGCCGGTGGCGGCCTCGATGATGGCCGTCCTCTTCTCCTCGGCCACCCGCCGGTGGTACCTCGAAGGCTCCGTGGTCATGGCGCGAGTCTAGCCTTCAGGCGAGGCGAGTCACTTGACTCACTACTCGTGCGGGCCTACCCTTCGAGGTGAGTCAAGTGACTCGCCTCGCCTTACGTACACCAAGGGGGACAGCGTCATGGGACGCTTCGACAACCGCACCGTCCTGGTCACCGGGGGAACCGGCGGCATGGGGGCGAGCCACGTGCGGGCCTACCACCGCGAGGGCGCCCGCGTGGTCATCGCCGACATCGCGCACGAGGCCGGGCACGCGCTCGCCGGGGAACTCGGAGAGCGCGCGCTCTTCGTCCGCCTGGACGTCACCCGCGCGGACGAGTGGGACAGCGCCGTCCGGCGGGCCGAGGACCGCTTCGGCCCGCTCTCGGTCCTGGTCAACAACGCGGGCGTCCAGCACGCGCCGGCCCTGATCGAGGACACCGCGCCCGCCGTCTGGGAGCGCACCCTGGGCATCAACGTCACCGGCCAGTTCCTGGGCATCAGGGCCGCGGTCCCCTCCCTGCGCCGCGCCGGCGCGGGGGTGATCGTCAATATCGCCTCGACCATGGCCAACGGCGGAACCGCGATGTACGCGCCCTACGTGGCCAGCAAGTGGGCGGTGCGCGGCCTCACCCGCAGCGCGGCCCTGGAACTGGGGCGCGACGGCATCAGGGTCAACTCCCTCCACCCCGGCGTCGTGTCCACGCCGCTGGTCCACGAGCCCAGCGCACCGGGAGCCGTCCCCCTCTCCGACCTCTACTCGCCCGAGCCCTTCGCGATCCCCCGGCTCGGAGAGCCGGAGGACGTCACACGGCTCCTGCTGTTCGTCACCTCCGACGACGCCTCCTTCGCCACGGGGTCGGAGTTCGTCCTGGACGGCGGCCTGCTGCTGGGCCCGGCGCTGCGGCCCGAGCCGGCGGCGGCCTGAGGCGGGGGAGGGCTTCCCATGGAGGAGCGGGTGCGCCGCGCCCCGCGGGTGTCAGGACGGCGGTCGTCGGCCGGACATCCGCGGGGGTGCGCGCTCACCCGCTCACGTCACCGGGAGCGCGACCGCCCGGACCGGTCCTCCCCGGAGGCCGTCCGGGCCACGCCACGTCGTCGATCGCGAGCCACGGGGCGAGCGCCACGGCCGTGGGGGTACGCCCGGTGAACGACCTGACCTCGCGGTGGAGGTGGGCCTGGTCGGCGTAACCGCTCTCCCCGGCGACACCGGCGGCGGCGCGGCCCGCCGCGCGGACGGAGCCTCACGCCGGCCGGAGGCAGGTCGGGGGCACGGCGGTCCCGACCGGTCCGTCCGTTGCGTGCCCCCGGGGCGGGCGGTTCTACCGGGGCAGGGCGGGCAGGCCGTCGATACCGGTGGCGTTGCGGGTGCGCCGGTACTCGTCGAAGTACTCCGGGTCGCGGCGCCCGTGGTGGCGGTCCAGCAGGTCGCGGTCCCCGCGCAGGTCCATCAGGGGCAGGGAGTACCCGCAGGAGTCGGAGACGCGGTGCACGTCCACGACGATGACGGCGCGCTGGCCCAGGGTGCGCTCCTTGGAGAAGCGGGCGCGCAGCCGCGCGAACTCCGGCTCGCCGGGGGTGACGAAGCGCCCGGTGCCGTGCAGGCGCACGATGGCGGGCGGGCCGTCGAAGGAGCAGAACATCAGCACGATGCGGCCGTTCTCCCGCAGGTGGGAGATGGTCTCGACGCCGGAGGCCGTGTAGTCCAGGTAGGCGACGCGGTGCTCGTCCAGGACCGCGAAGGTGCCGGACATGCCCTTGGGGGAGACGTTGACGTGGCCGTCCCCGGACAGGGGCGCGGTGCCCACGAAGAACACGGGCTGGTCGAGCAGGAAGCGGGCCAGGCGGTCGGTGATGGACTCGTAGATCTTTGCCATGGGGGGATTCTGGCAGCGAGGGCGCCGGCACGGACGCCGATGCCCCGGCCCTCCCGGGGCGCGGTGCTCCTCCGGCACCACGGCGGCGCCGGACACATCCCCGGGCGGGCGTCGGCGCGGCCTCCCCAGAGGGCGGGCGGCCTGCGCGTCCCGGCCGCCGCGCGGCGCCGGGGCCCGGAAGCCGGATGCCCCGGCGGCCCTCAGGCCGGGTCCGCCCCCCGCTCCGCCGACGGCGGCGGGCACGGGGGTGCGGCACGGTGGGTGACCGCCGGGGGGCAGGGCGCCTGGAGCGCGGTGAGGATGCGCTGGGCGGCGGCGCCGAGCTGGCGCTGCTGGGCCCTGGTCAGCGGGTCCAGGACCAGGCGGCGCACCTCCGCCACGTGCGCGGGCGCCGCCGCGGCGGTGGCCCGCCGGCCGTCCCCGGTGAGCGAGGCCAGGGTGTAGCGGCCGTCGTCCGGGTCGGGCCGGCGGGTGACCCAGCCGCGCTTCTCCAGCCGGGAGACGAGGTTGGACAGGCGCGAGAGCGTGCTGCCGGTGTAGTGGGCCACCTCGCTCATGCGCAGGGTCCCCCCGGGCGCCCCGGACAGGGCCGACAGCACCAGGTACTCGAAGTGCCCGAACCCCGCGTCGCGCTGCATCTGCGCCTCCAGCGCCGCGGGGAGCTGGGACAGCAGGTAGGCGAAGGCGTGCCAGTTCTCCTGCTCCTGATCGTCCAGCCAGCGGGTCCCCCGGTCCTCCTGTGTTTCCTCCATGCTCCCAATCTAGTTCAACGGTGAAGTCACGTTTTTCGGCTCGACTTCACGCTTGAAGTCAACAGGCTGTATGTTCACTACAAGCTTGAAGTCAAACGCTGGGATGAGGGAACGATATGGGCATCGTGTTGTGGGTCGTCGCGGGACTGCTGGCCCTGGTGTTCGCCGCCGCCGGGGCGATGAAGCTGGCGCGCACCCCCGAGCAGCTGGCCGAGGCCGGCCTGGGGTGGGCCCGCGACTTCGGCACCGGCCCGGTCAAGGCCATCGGCGCCCTGGAGGTACTGGCCGCCGTGGGCCTGGTGGTACCGCCGCTGGTGGGCGTCGCCCCGGTGCTGGCGGGGGCCGCCGCCGTCGGCCTGGTCCTGATGATGGCGGGCGCGATCGTGGTGCACGCGCGCCGCTCGGAGGTCCCGCTGATCGCCGTCAACGCGGTACTGCTGGCCCTGGCCGCACTGGTGGCCTGGGGCCGCCTGGGACCCTACGCCTTCTGACCCCGCGAGGGGCCCCCTCCGCGGGCCCGGGGCCGCGCACCCCCCGCGTGCGGCCCCGGGCCCGCGGCGCGTCCTCGGGTCACCCGTCCCCGCCCCCGGCCGCCGCCGGGGGGCCGCCCAGCGCTCCGACCAGGGTGGAGACCAGGAGCCGGACCCGGGCGCCCACGTCGTCGGCGGGTGCGGAGCCCCCGGCCGCCAGCGCGGGGGAGCCGGCGTCCAGCTCGTAGACCTCGTGCAGGAGCGCCAGGTAGACCCGGCGGCACCAGGACGGGTCCCGCGCGGTGATCTCCCCGTCCGCGCACAGCCTGGCGAAGAGCCGTTCCAGCCCCTCCCGGAGCACCGGGTCCGACTCCGCGGAGCCGGGGCCGCCGGCCGGGGTGAGGCCGATGACGAAGGGGTGGGCGGTCTTGAGCTCGAAGGCCCCCTCGGTGAGCCGGTACAGCGCGACCATCGGCGGCACCGACTCCACCCGGGCCTGCCGGAACGCCTCCCGGTAGCGGCTGTTGAGGTCCTCCACCAGCGCGTCCAGCAGCGCCCGGCGCGAGGAGAAGTGGCGGTGCACGGTCGCCCGGCTCACCCCGGCGGCCTCGGCCACCTGCTCCAGTGACGCCTGGGGGTCCTGGGCGAGCACCCGGTTCGCCGCGTCGAGGATCCGGGTGATGCTCTGCCGCGCGTCCGCGCGCACCTGCCGGGTCCTGGTGTCTTCGGTCATCCGCGTCGCCTCACGCCCTCATCGTAGCCGAGTCACATGCGTCTCCACAGCGGCGCCAAGTGAGACATCAATGATTCACTTATTGACATGACTGAGACTCCGGTGTTTTATTTGCGGTGTCGGACCACATCCCCACGACTGGAGGACCACCGCATGGAACTCGGACTGGCAGGCAAGCGCGTCCTGGTGACCGGAGCGAGCAGGGGGATCGGGCTCGCCACGGTCCGGGCGTTCCTCGCCGAGGGCGCCGAGGTCACCGCCGCCTCCCGCACGATGACGCCCGAACTGGAGGCCACCGGCGCGGCCTTCGTCTCCGCGGACCTGGCCACGCCGCACGGCCCCGAGCGCATGGTCGGGGCGGCGCTCGCCGCCGACGGGCGCCTGGACGTGCTGGTCAACAACGCGGGCGGCGGGGTGGTGCCCGACGGGGTGCTCGCCGACCCGTTCGGGGGCCGCGACGAGGACTGGGAGCAGGCGCTGGCACTGAACCTCTTCGCCGCCGTGCGGACCACCCGTGCGGCCCTTCCCGCGCTGGCCGAGGCCCGGGGCGCGGTCGTGACCGTGGGGTCGGACTCGGCCCTGAAGCCGCACACCGTCCCGCTGTCCTACGCGGCGGCCAAGGCCGCGCTCCACGCGTTCTCCCGGGGCCTGGCCGAGCACGTCGGCGGTGCGGGTGTACGGGTCAACGTCGTCACGCCGTCCTCGACGCGCACGCCCCTCATCACGGGCGAGGACGGCATGGCGGCCAAGGTCGCCGCCGCCACCGGGGCGGACCGCGACGCCGTCGTGGCGGGCTTCGCGGAGCGGAGCGGCATGGTCACCGGCCGGCTGGTCGACCCCGCCGAGATCGCCCGGGCCGTGGTGCTCCTGGCCTCTCCGGAGATGCCCAGCGCCGTGGGGTCCAACTGGGCCGTCCACGCCGGGGCCGTCAAGGCCCCCGCCTGAGCCGGGCCGCCCGGTCCCGTGCCGGGTACGGGACCGGCGGGGAGCCGGACCGCCGCCCTCCCGGCCTTTCGCCCCGTGCCGGCGTCCAGCGGTCCCGGTGGCTCGCCCCGGCCGGCCGGGGCGAGCGGGGCGGGCGGCCCCTCGCGGCCGATGTCCCCGATGGCCGCCCGCCAGGCGGCGGCTTGTGTACCATGCGCACATGCGTTCCTGAGAGTGCCGGTCCCCGTGTGCGCGGCGTACAGCCCCGCGGGACGAACCCTGCCCAGGACCAGGACGCCCGTGCCCCCTCCCCGCCCCCGTTCTCCCCGTCCGCGCCGCGCGCCCGCCCGCGGACCCCCTCCCGCGCCCGGAAAACGCGCAGTCGTCGTCCGGCACCGGACGACAGGGGAATTCATGGAAGGAGACACGATGATCGACACCCGCCTTGCCGGACAGAACGTCCTGGTCACCGGAGGCGCAGGCAACATCGGCGCGGCGATCGCCCGCGCTTTCGCGGCGCAGGGGGCACGCGTGGCGGTGCACCACCTCGCCCAGGATCCCCCCGCCCCGGCGGACACCGCGTGGGCGCACGCCACCCCCGCCGCCCGGGAGGCGCACCGGCTCGCGGAGGAACTCGGCAACGGCTCCTTCGCCGTCAGCGCCGACCTGTCCGAACCGGACGGGGCCGCACGGCTGCTGCGCGCGGTCGCGGCCCGGGCCGGCGCGGTCAACGTCCTGGTCAACAACGCCGCCCACTGCGAGACGCCGGACACCGTCGACACCCTGACCCACGCGTCGCTGGACCGGCACTACCGGGTCAACGCCGTCGCCCCCGCGCTCCTGACCGCCGAGGCGGTCCGGCTGCGCCGCGGGGACGACCCGCTGTGCGTCGTCAACATCAGCACCGACGCCGCGCGGGCCTTTCCCGGCCAGACCGGCTACGGGACGTCCAAGGCGGCACTGGAGGCGCTCACCAGGTCCAACGCGCTGGACCTGGCCGCCCGGGGCGTCCGCGTGAACGCGGTCGCCCCGGGCCCCGTCCAGACCGGCTGGATGGATGAGGACGTCCTGGCCCGGGCGCGGGAGATCGTGCCGATGGGCAGGGTCGGCGATCCGGAGGACATCGCCGACGCGGTGGTCTACCTGGCGTCCCACCAGGCCCGGTGGATCACCGGCCAGGTCCTCCAGGTCGCGGGCGGGCACGCCCTGTGACCGTGTCGGCCGCCGGGGCGGGCGGCGGGGCGGCGTGCCCGGGTCGGCCCCCGTCCCGGGGGTAGGGGTCGGGCCCCTGCGGGGCCCGCCCCGTCCCCGGTCCCACCGGAGGCATCGGAGAGGACCCGGCGCCGGGGCCCTTGGCGGTGCCGTCGGGGTCGTCGCCGCTTCGCCCGGGGGCCGCCGCGTTCGCGGGCCGTGCCCCCGGTGTCGGGCCGCCCCCTGGGACGGGGCGCGGCCCCGGAGGGCCGCTACAGGCCGGAGAGCCGGTCCGGGCGGTCGACCCGGTCGCGCAGCTTGTCCAGGACCTCCTTCAGGAGCCGGGAGACGTGCATCTGGGAGCAGCCCAGGTGTTCGCCGATCTCGGCCTGGGTGTGGTCGCCGAAGAACCGCAGCCGCAGGATGGTGCGCGCCCGCTCGTCCAGCTCGGCCAGCGCAGGCTTGAGGCTCTCGCGCTCCAGCACCTGCTCGAAGCCCGTTTCCTCCGCCCCCAGGCGGTCCTCCAGGCGGGACCCGGAGTCGTCGCTCTCGTCGTCGGCCTCGGGCCGGTCCAGGGACAGGCACCGGTAGGCCTCGGAGGCCTGGAGCAGTTCCCCCGCCTGCCGCTCGCTCAGCTTCATGAGCCGGGCCAGTTCGGGCGTGGTGGGACGGCGCGCGTGGCGCTGCTCGTAGTCGGCCAGGACCCGGCGCAGGCGGATCCGGTTCTCCTGGTGGAACCGGGACACGTGGACCGCCCAGGTGTGGTCCCGGAAGTGGCGCTTGATCTCCCCGGTGACGGTGGGCCGCAGGTACGCCATGAAGGGGATGCCACGGGAGGGGTCGAAGCCGCGGACGGCCTTGACCAGGCCGACCATCGCGGCCTGGGTGACGTCCTCCAGCGGCTCCCCCTTGTCGCGGTAGTCGCGGGCGATCCGGGACACCAGCGGCCCGAACTCCTCCACGATCTGCTCCCAGATGTGCCGGGCGCGCGGATCGTCCTCCTCCAGCGCGCGGAGCCGGATGAGGAGGTCCTCCGCGGAGTCCTTCTCGAACGCGGTGAACTCCGAGGGCCGGCGCGGGCGGGGGATGAGCCCCCGACCGGCCTCGGGTGAGGCGGATGAAGCGGGTGAGGTGTCCTGTGCTGCGGACGGGAACAAGAAAACCCCCGGTGCTCTGGCCTGCGTGAAGCTCGTTCCTGCTGGTGCAGGCTGTCGTCCGGTCTCCCTCCGGCCGACACCCGTCACCCGTGTGACACATGAGGCCTAGGGGGGATCCGGCACACGTGGCCATGCCCGGGAAAACCCCCCTAAAGCGCCATGGCGACACATTTCTTGTCGTGCGACAATATTTGTCTGGTTAAGGATTCGATCGCGGGCGCCGCGATCCCGGAAACACCCCCGCATCCGGGGGATGCGGCGCGCAACGTGCGGTTCGTCACCCGAACGCGGCGGCACCCCGTGATCGTCCCGGCCGGGCGCGCGCGATCGCTGGACGCGCGGGCCCGGACCCCCTGCGGGGTCCCGCACGCACCCGGAACGGCTCAGGCCCGCTCACCGTAAGCACATCGTGACCCGGCGTCGCGATATGCGGGCGGCGTGTCCGGGAACCGTCGGCGTGTCCTTACCCTTCCATAACCAGTGCTGGCCTGCGAAAACGCCGGGTATGACCCTTCGCGGTCCGAGCCGTGCGCGCCCCGCCGGCCCGGGCGGGGCCCCGGCCGCCACCGCGGCCCCGCCCCGGCGGTCCGCGCCCGCCGGGGGAGCACCGGGCACGCCCACGGCACGGGGGTCCCCGCCCGCCCCGCGGCCGTGCGGCACGGACCGCCTCGACCTGCCGGCCGACTCGAAGGCCTACCGTGGCCGCATGGCACTGATGCGGGTCTCCGAACCGGCCGAACGCTCGGGCGTCGCGGCCACCGCCCTGCGCTACCACGGGGAGCGCGGGGCGCTCCCCGCGCGGCGCTCCCCGGCGGGGTACGGCTCCGCGCGCCCGCTCGGCGCCCCGGGCCCCGAACCCGTCGAGGAGGACTGACCCGATGCCCCTGGCAGAACGCCTCCAGAGCCTGTTCGTGGCCCTGGCCGCCCTGGCGGGCCTGGCCGCGGGGCTGCTGCTGCCCGTGGGCCCGGCTGCCGAACACGTGGTGCTGCCCGCCCTGCTGCTGATGCTCACCGCCGTGTTCGTGCAGATGGACACCGCCCGCGTCGGCGAGGTGCGCCGCGCCAAGACCCTGGTCGCCGTCAGCCTCGCCCTCAACTTCGTGTTCACCCCGGCCCTGGCCTGGGCCCTGGGCGCGGGGCTGCTCGGAGGCGAGCCCGACCTGCGCATCGGCCTGCTGCTGTTGCTGGTCACCCCCTGCACGGACTGGTACCTGGTCTTCACCGCCATGGCCCGCGGCCACACGGGCATCGCCGCCGCGCTGCTGCCGGTCAACCTGATCCTCCAGCTCCTGCTGCTGCCGGTGTACGTGCTGCTGCTGGGCGGCCGGGCCGCGATGGTCGACGGCGCCACCCTGGCCGAGTCGGTCCTGCTGGTCCTCGTGGTGCCGCTGGTCCTGGCCCTGGTGCTGCGGTGGGCCTCGAACCGGTTCATGGGCGCGCGCCTGCGCGAGCGGTACGTGGACGGCGCGGCCTCGCGCCTGGTGCTGCCGCTGCTGTACACGGCGGTGCTGGCGATGTTCGCCTGGCAGGCCCGCACCGTCCTGGCCCACCTGGGCGACCTGCTCGCGCTGCTGCTCCCCCTGGCGGCCTTCTTCGTGGTGCTGCCGCTGGCGGCGGTCGGCCTGTCCCGCCTGCTGCGGCTGCCCGACGACCAGAAGGTCACGCTGACCATGGCGGTCACCGCCCGCAACTCGCCCATCGCGCTGGCGATCGCGGTGGCGGCCTTCCCCGACCGCCCGCTGATCGCGGTCGCCCTGGTCGTGGGCCCGCTGGTGGAGCTGCCGGTGCTGGCCCTGCTCGCCCAGCTGGTGCGGGCGCCCGCGCCGCGCCCGGGGCCCGTGCCCCGGGGGTGAGGGCGGGGCCGCCGAGCCGAGTCCGCCGTCCGGCTCCCGGAAACCGGTCCTGGGAACCGCTCCCGGGCGCGGCAGCGCCTGCCGCGCCCGGTCCGTTCGCGGGCGGTTCCGGCGCGCCGCCCTGGCGAAGGACGGGTCGGGCGGGTCGGTGACGTTCCGGCCCCGCGGCCCCCGGCTATGTCCGAGGACCCCCTCCCGCCTCCGCGGCGCGGTCGAGTTCGGCCGCCGGGAAGGGGGTCCGCTTGTCCCGCGTGAGCAGCCGCCGGTGGAAGCCGCCCAGCACCACGGCGGTCCGGGCGTGGCGCTCGATGACCGCCGCGGTCTCGGGCGGCACACCGCCGGGTCGGCGGCCCGCGATCCACTCCCGCAGGAACACCTCCGTCCCCGTCCCGCCCCGCAGTGGTGCGGTGAGGTGGTGGAGCAGGTGGCTCGCCGTGTAGTGGCGGTCGTAGGAGAGGTGGTCGGCCAGGAACCGCCCCTGCTCCCGCGACAGCTCGAAGTCCCGGCTCA
Organism: Nocardiopsis flavescens; assembly: GCF_900141985.1. GTDB lineage: Bacteria > Actinomycetota > Actinomycetes > Streptosporangiales > Streptosporangiaceae > Nocardiopsis > Nocardiopsis flavescens. The sequence continues at coordinate 92,667 of NZ_FQZK01000001.1, forward strand.
GCGCCAGCCCGAAGTCCGCGAAGAAGACCTGGCGGCCGTCGGTCAGGAGGTTGTCGAAGTGGGCGTCGCAGTGCACGAACCCGCGGGAGGCCATGAACTCCGCCCCCCGCACCAGGGCGTCCTCCACCCACGGGTGGGCGGCGCCGGCCGCCGTGTCGCGGTGCCGCTCGCCCAGCCACGCGCCCAGCGTCCGCGGCACGTGCTCCAGGAAGAGCACCAGGCTCGCGGAGGACCGGCCGATGGCCTCCAGCCGCTCGCGTACGGCCGCCGACCCGTCCCAGTGGGCGACCGCCCCGTCGATCCCGCCGAACTCGTCCGCGAAGCCCTCGGGCGGGGAGTCGGGCAGCACGCGCCAGTGGTGGAGCAGGGGGAAGCCCGTGTACTCCCCGCCCAGGACCCAGTGGCTCGTCAGGATATGGGCCGCCAGTTCCCGCCAGGCGCCGAACCCGGCCGAGCCCAGGCCGTACTGGTAGAACACGGGCAGGCCGAAGGGGTCGGCCGTGGACCGGACGTTCTCCGGGCGGACCTCCACGTCGGTCAGCGGCACCCGCTTGACGAACACCCGCGTCCCGTCCACGTCCAGCTCGGCCGACCGGCCGCCGATCCCGGACCCGGCCGGGGCGGCGGACGCCACGACCTCGCCCAGCCGCCGGTCGCCCAGCAGCGCGAGGCGGGTCCCCACGGTCCGGTGGGCGGCCAGGCGCGCGTCGTATCGGGAATCGCAGGGGCGCATCGACGGCTCCTCGGCGCCCCGTGCCGGGGCGTGCGTGGTCACAGGGGCGGACCCGACCCTATCCGCCCGCCCCCGGGGCGCGGACTTGACCTTGCGGTTACCGCAAGCCCGACACTCCAACCATGAGCCTGTTCATCAAGGATTTCAGCGAGATCAGCGACCTCTCCCCGCAGACGTTGCGCTTCTACCACTCCGAGGGACTGCTGGTCCCGGCCGAGGTCGACGAGGCGACCGGCTACCGCTACTACGAGATGGACCAGGTCGAGACGGCCCTGCTGGTCAGCGCCCTGCGCGAGGCCGGGCTGAGCGTCAGGGACGTGCGCCGGGCCCTGGACGAGCCCGACAGCGCCGCCGACCTGCTCCGTGCCCACGCCGAGACGCAGCGCCGCAGGCGCGCGGCCGAGGACGAGGCGATGGCCACCGCCCGCGACCTGCTCGCCTCCTGGCCCGAGGTCGAGCACAAGAAGGTGCCGGGGGAGACCGTACTGTCGGCGTTCGCCCCCGCGGTCCCCGTGGAGAGGCGGCCAGGGCAGCCGGACCGCTACGACTGGACCGAGGTCGCCGTCGTGGCGGAGGCCACCGCCGGGGAGCTGCGCGCCCTGGCCCGGGAGCACGGTGCCGCGGTGGCGGGCACCCCGTGGTTCACGATGGCCCTGGAGACCCCCGAGCAGAAGGAGCGGTTCTCGGACCCGGAGGGCCCGCACTGGCTGGTCAAGCTCCCGGTCGTCGCCGACGCCGAGGTGCGGGCGGCCCTGGCGGAGAAGGTCGACGTGCAGGAGTTCGCGGCGCGCGAGGAGGTGTCGGTGCGGATGCCCGGGCGGCACACGGCGGCCAAGTACTCCATGGCAGGGGTGCAGCTGGTCGCCCACCAGCCCCCGGAGGGGTACTTCGCGGCCCTGGGGGAGACCCGCCACCTTCTGCACGCGGAGGGCATCGAGACCGCCATGCCGCTGCGCCCGGTCGGCGAGGTCGAGGACGATGACGACGAGGGCGGGGAGGACGAAGCCTGACCCCCGCCAAGCCGCCCCCGGTACCGCGGGCCACCTGCCCGCGCGGCCCTGGCCGGAGGCCGTCGCTCCTGCCACAGGTCGCGCGGGGTGGGGCGGGGGTACCTGCCTCACTCTTCCAACGTCGTGGGGGGGTGGAGCGTGCGCTGTCTTGAGGTCCTGGGCACGGCCGGTGAGCATGGATCGGCACCCCGGCTCCAGGGGGTCGGGGGAGGGCGTACTCGGCTCCGCGGACCCATGGGGGTGAAGGCCGCAGGTACCTGCCCGGCCCGCCAGTGGGGGTTGTCCACCCGCCTGGAGTGCTCGGCCGTAGCCGGAGGGTGTCGCTCCCACGGCAGGTTGTGCGGGGTAGGGCCGCGGGTACCTGCCCGCCGCGCCCCCGGGGGTTGTCCTCCCGCCTGGAGCGCCCAGCCACGGCCGGAGGGCATCGCTCCCACGCCGGGTCGCGCGGGGTAGGGCCGCGGGTACCTGCCCGGCCCGGCCGCAGGGGTTTCCGGACACGCTCCCGCATGCTCCGCCCGAGGGGGTGAGAGGGACTTGGAGGTCTCCAGAACGGTCACCCCGTGGAAACGGCGGTCTGTGGTAGCGCCCGACCAGAACCTTTGGTTTCCAGAACGGTCACCGCTTGGGAAGGTACAGACCGGCGGAGCCGGATCCGCCCCCACGATGCAACGGGCGGCAGACGGCCGGGCGGGTGCGTGGGGTGCGCGTCCGGGGTGGTGGGGGTGTGCTGTCCGGGGGCGGGTCCGGGCGAGGCCTGCCCCGCCCCACCACGTGGAAACGGAGGAAAGGTCCGACCGGGGCCGCGCGGTCGCTCCCGACCTCGCTTGGAACACCAGCACCAGACGTAGTAACCCGCACCCAAGCGCCCTCCCGCACCACGACGCACCGAGGCCGCGAGCACACACAGCTCCCGCCCCCGCACGGCGTGGGGTGCTGGGCGGGTGGACGACCCCGGGGCCCGGGGCGCGGTTCTTCCTCCTACAACCCCCGGGGGGTGCGACGCGAAGGTGCTCGCGGCCTTGACCACGCGCGACCTGAGACAGCGGGACACCCTCTGGCTGGGGTCGGGGGCTCCGGGCGGGTGGACAACCCCCGGGGGCGGGGCGGGGCAGGTACGCGCGGCCTTCACCCCCGTGTGTCTGGGGAGGGAGGTACGCCCTACCGAAACCCGCTGGGGTCGGGGTGGCGATCAACGCCCACGGGCTGTGTCCAGGGCCCAGAGACAGCGCACGTTTCACCCCCTACGGCGTTGGGAGGGCATGGGTGTGCTCTACGTACGGGCCGCTTGTCGCGCCCACCAGCCTTTGCAGGGGGCATTCCTCCCGCCCCAGGCGGCTGAGCTGGGATCGCCTCGCTCGACCCAGCCCCGGATGACACCCCCACCACCACGGACGTGCGCCCAACGCACAGCATGGGAGGTCTGCCGTCCGCCGACTGCGCCGGGGCCAGGTCCACGCTCCGCTGGCCGCCCTTCCCAAGCGGCTGAGCTTTCGGAGAACTCCGGTCGAGCTCTCACCCCCACAACCTGAGCGGGGAGCAACGCTCTACGGCTGTGGCCGGGCGCCCCGATCGGGTGGAAAACCACGTGGTGGAGGCCACGGTCCGCCGACCGGTAGTGGCCGGGTGGCCCGGTGCGGAGAACAACCACCACGGCGCATGCCCCGGTCACCTCGACGGCTGGGGCCGGTCGCCCCTGTTCAGAGAACAACCACCACGGCGCACACCCCGGCACCTCGACGACTGCGACCAAGAGCCCCGGTCGGGCCGGAAGGTATGTGGCGAGGTCGCGGCCAGCCGACCGGCTGGGGCCGGGCACCCCGGTCATTTCAACGACCATGACCCAGCGCCCCGGTCGGGTGAGGAACCACACCGCCCCCCCTGTGGCCGGGGTCTGCGGCGGGCCGTCCGCGGTCCGGTCCGGTGTCGTGGCAGGTGGCGGGCCCCCGCGCCGCGGCCCGTGCCGGATCACTCCCGTTCCACCTGGGGTGACAGGACAAAGAAACACGCCCGACACCGTCGCCCAACGCCCGGGTAACACCCCGGCGGTTGCCTGAAACGCAACCGCACCGGGAGGGACCCCATGGAAGAACTCGTCGTCATCGGCAACGGCATGGTCGGGCACCGGCTGGTCGAGGCCCTGCGCGACCGCGGCGGGGACGGGCGCTGGCGGGTGACCGTCGTGGGGGAGGAGCCCCGCTCCGCCTACGACCGGGTCGCCCTGTCCTCGTACTTCGACGGCGCCACCGCCCAGGACCTCTCCCTGGGCGACCTGGCCGGGCCCGGGGTGCGGGTCCGGGTGGGCGAGCGGGCCACCTCCCTGGACCGCGGCGCCCGCACCGTCACCACCACCGGCGGCACCCTCTCCTACGACCGGCTGGTCCTGGCCACCGGCTCCGCCCCCTTCGTGCCGCCCGTGCCCGGCCACGACCTGCCCGGCTGCCACGTCTACCGCACCATCGAGGACCTGGACGCCATCACCGCGGCGGCCCGGGCCGGAGCGCGCACCGGGGTCGTCGTCGGCGGCGGGCTGCTGGGCCTGGAGGCCGCCAACGCGCTGCGCCTGCTCGGGCTCCGCGCGCACGTCGTGGAACTCGCGCCGCACCTGATGCCCGCCCAGGTCGACGAGGGCGGCGGCGCCCTGCTGGCCGGGCTCGTGCGCGACCTGGGCGTGCAGGTGCACACCGGGGCCGCCTCCACCGCCGTCGAGGCCGGGCCCGACGGCCGCGCCGCCCGGCTGCGCCTGGCCGACGGCACCCACCTGGACACCGACCTGGTGGTCTTCTCCGTGGGCATCCGCCCCCGCGACGAACTCGCCCGCGCGGCCGGGATCGCCGTGGGCGAGCGCGGCGGCGTCGTCGTCGACGACACCTGCACCACCTCCGACCCCCGTATCCACGCCGTCGGCGAGGTCGCCTGCCACCGCGGCACCGTCTACGGGCTCATCGCCCCCGGCAACGCCATGGCCGAGGTGCTGGCCGACCGCCTCCTGGGCGGGCGGGCGACCTTCACCGGCGCCGACACCTCCACCAAGCTCAAACTCCTGGGCGTGGACGTGGCCAGCTTCGGCGACGCCCACGGGCGCACCCCCCGCTGCCTGGACGTGGTCGTCAACGACGCCGCCACCGGCCGCTACGCCAAACTCGTGCTCTCCGACGACGCCTCCACCCTGCTGGGCGGCGTGCTGGTCGGCGACGCCGCCGCCTACGCCTCGCTGCGCCCCCTGGTGGGCTCCCCGATCCCGGGCCACCCGCTCGCGCTCATCGCCCCCCAGGGAGAGCCCGTCGGCGCCGACGCCCTGCCCGACACCGCCCAGGTGTGCTCGTGCAACGCCGTCACCAAGGGCGACCTGGTCCGGGCCATCGGCGAGGGCTGCCACGACGTGCCCGCGCTGAAGGCCTGCACCCGGGCCGGCACCAGCTGCGGGTCGTGCGTGCCCGTCCTCAAGCGGCTCCTGGACAAGGAGGGCATCGCCCAGTCCAAGGCCCTGTGCGAGCACTTCACCCACTCCCGGGCCGAACTTCTGGAGATCGTCCGCGCCACCGGCACCACCACGTTCTCCGCCCTCATCGACGCGCACGGCACCGGCACCGGCTGCGACCTGTGCAAGCCCGCGGTCGCCTCCATCCTGGCCTCCCTGGGCAACGGCCACATCCTGGAGGGCGAGCAGGCCACCCTCCAGGACACCAACGACCGCCACCTGGCCAACATGCAGCGCAACGGCACCTACTCCGTCGTCCCGCGCATCCCCGGCGGCGAGATCACCCCCGACCGGCTCATCGTCATCGGCGAGGTCGCCCGCGACTTCGGCCTCTACACCAAGATCACCGGCGGCCAGCGCATCGACCTGTTCGGCGCCCGCCTGGAGCAGCTGCCCGCCATCTGGACCCGCCTGGTCGAGGCCGGGTTCGAGTCCGGGCACGCCTACGGCAAGTCCCTGCGCACCGTCAAGTCGTGCGTGGGCACCACCTGGTGCCGCTACGGCGTCCAGGACTCGGTGGGGCTGGCCATCCGCCTGGAGGAGCGCTACCGCGGCCTGCGCTCGCCCCACAAGCTCAAGTCCGCGGTCTCGGGCTGCGCCCGCGAGTGCGCCGAGGCCCGCAGCAAGGACTTCGGCATCATCGCCACCGACCACGGCTGGAACCTCTACGTCGGCGGCAACGGCGGCTTCACCCCCCGCCACGCCGACCTGCTGGCCTCGGACCTGGACGAGGCCGCCCTCATCCGCTGCATCGACCGCTTCCTCATGTTCTACATCCGCACCGCCGACCGCCTCCAGCGCACCGCCGCCTGGATCGAGGCCATGGACGGCGGGCTGGACCACCTGCGCGAGGTCGTCGTGGAGGACTCCCTGGGCATCGCCGCCGACCTGGAGGCCGCCATGGACCGCCACGTCGCCACCTACACCGACGAGTGGGCGGCCGTCCTGGCCGACCCCGACAAGCTCGCCCGCTTCCAGTCCTTCGCCAACGCCCCCGACACCCCCGACCCCACCATCGCCTTCACCACCACCCGCGACCAGCCCGTCCCCGTCGGACTGGGCATGCCGTCCCTGCGCACCCGGGAGGACGCACGATGACCGCCTACGCCACCGAGGCACCCACCGCCTGGACCGCCGCCTGCCCCAGCGCCCGCCTGCGCCCCGACGACGGGGTCGCCGTGCTGCTGCCCGGGGGCCGCCAGGCCGCCCTGTTCCGCACCCGCACCGGGCTGTACGCCGTCGACAACATCGACCCCTTCACCGGGGCGGCCGTGCTCTCCCGCGGCATCGTCGGCGACCGCGCCGGCGAGCCCACCGTCGCCTCGCCCCTGCTCAAGAACGTCTTCTCGCTGCGCACCGGGCTCAGCCTGGACGACCCCGCGGTGCGCCTGGACACCTGGCCCGTCCACGACGACGGCACCACCGTGCGCATCGGCACCGAGGGGACGCCGTGACCGCGGCACCGGCCGCGGCCCCGCCCACCACCGCGCCGCTGGCCGGGTTCACCGTCGCCGTCACCGCGGCGCGCCGCGCCGACGAGCTCTCCGCCCTGCTGCGCCGCAAGGGCGCCCAGGTCATCGCCGCGCCCGCCCTGCGCATCGTCCCCCTGAGCGACGACCAGCGCCTGGCCGCGGTCTCCGACGACCTCGTCCGCCGCCCCGCCGACGTCGTCGTCGCCACCACCGGCATCGGCTTCCGCGGCTGGGTGGAGGCCTGCGAGACCTGGGGCACCGTCGACGGGCTCCTGGACTCCCTGCGCTCCTCCCGCCTGCTGGCCCGCGGCCCCAAGGCCCGGGGAGCCATCCGCGCCGCCGGGCTCACCGAGGAGTGGTCCCCGCCCTCGGAGTCCTCCGCCGAGGTCCTGGACCACCTCCTGGCCCGCGGCGTCCAGGGGCTGCGGGTGGCCGTCCAGCTGCACGGGGAGCCGCTGCCCGACTTCACCGCCGCCCTGCGCCTGGCCGGGGCCGAGGTCGTGGAGATCCCCGTCTACCGGTGGACCCAGCCCGAGCAGACCGCACCCCTGGACCGGCTCATCGACGCCCTGACCTGCGGGGGAGTGGACGCCGTCACCTTCACCAGCGCCCCGGCCGCCGCCGGGCTGCTCGCCCGCGCCGGCGCCACCGGCCGCACCGACGCCCTCGTGCGCGCCCTGCGCTCGGACGTGCTGTGCATGTGCGTGGGGCCGGTGACCGCCCGCCCCCTCATGGCCCACGACATCCCCACCACCTGGCCCGAGCGCGCCCGCATCGGCTCCCAGGTGCGCGCCCTGGCCCAGGAGCTGCCCGCCCGCTTCCCCGCCCTGTCGGTGGCCGGGCACCGGCTGCGCCTGCGCGGCCACGCCGTCCTGGTCGACGGCACCGTCCACACCCTCTCGCCCACCCTCATGCGGCTCGTGCGCGCCCTGGCCCGCCGGCCCGGCCAGGTCCTGGACCGCGCCCGCCTGCTCACCTGCCTGGGGGAGGACGCCGACGCCCACGCCGTGGAGACCGCCGTGGCGCGCCTGCGCACCGCCCTGGGCGACCCCGCCCTCATCCAGACGGTCGTCAAACGCGGCTACCGGCTGGCCCTGGACACCCCCGGGTGCGGGTGAGGCCCGTGCAGCGCCGCCCCGCCCTGCTGCTGGCCGTGCACGGCACCCGCGACCCCCGCGGCACCGCCGTCGCCCACTCCCTGGCCCTGCGCACGGCCGAACTCGTCCGGGTCCCCACCCTGCTGGCCTTCGCCGACGTGCGCGAACCCTCCGTGGGGCGGGTCGCCGCCGCCCACCCCGGCCCCCTGGTGGTCGTCCCCGCGTTCCTGGCCGCCGGCTACCACGTGCGCACCGACATCCCCGACGCCCTCGTCCGGGCCGGGCGCACCGACGCCGTCCTGACCCCCGCCCTGGGCGGCCACCCGGCCGTGCGCGACACCGCGGTGCGGCGCCTGCGCCGGGCCGGGTACCGGCCCGGCGACGCCGTCGTCCTGGGCTGCGCCGGCACCTCCGACCCCCGCGCCCTGGCAGACCTGCACCGCGCCGCCGACGCCCTGGCCGCCCGCCTGGACACCCCCGTCCACCCGGCGTTCGCGTCCACGTGCGGGCCCTCGGTGGCCGACCGCGTCGCCGAGCTGCGCGCCGCGGGCCACCGCCGGGTCGCGGTGGCGTCCTGGCTGCTGGCCCCGGGACTGTTCCAGCGGCGCCTGGCCGCGTCCGGGGCCGACGTGGTCGCCGACCCGCTGTGCCCGGACCCGGCCCCGGCCCGCGCCGTGGCCGCCCGCTACCGGGAGGCCGCCGTGCCGCTCCCGGTGTGAGGGCGTGGCCGGTTGCGGCAACGGGGTGCACGCCCGCCCCCCGGCGGGGAAGACACTCCGGTGGACCCGCCCCCGTCCACGAGAGGCCCGCCATGCCCGCCCCCGCACCGCCGCCCGCCGACGACCTGCGCGACCCCTCCTGGGACCGCGCCCTGGGAGTCCTCACCGGCGCCACAGCCGCGACCGCCCTGGTCGGCGCCGACGCCTCCCTGGCCGCCCGGTTCCTGGACCCGGCCCCCTCGCCGCCCGCCCGCCTGGCCGCTCTGGCGGGCGCCGCCCTGGACCACCGCCCGCCACCCGGCGGGGACCCCCTGGACCGCGCCTGGGTCGGGGCCGTGCGCACCCTGGTGCGCACCGGCGCCCCGCCCGAGCGCTCCCCGGACCTGGAGCACGCGCCCGCCGACGACCCCCGCGGGGTCTCCTGGCGGGCCCTGACCCGCACCCCCGTGCCCCGCCACGCGCCCGACCGCGGCGCGTTCGCCTGCGCCCACCTCGTCGACGCCGTCTGGACCTCCTACACCTCCGCGGGGGACCTGGCCGCCATGTACACGGGCGCGCTGGCCGGCGCCCGCTGGGGCCTGTCCGCCGTCCCCCTGCAGGCCCAGCGCGCCATGGCCGGGACCGCCGACCCCCACGCCCTGCTCGCCGCGACCTTCGCCCTGGTCCGCGGCCACCGCCCCGACCGGTGGCCGCACGCCACGGTGCTCGCCGACGAGCCCCGCCGCCTGCCGCCCTTCGCCGTCCCCCACCCGCTGGACCCCGACGTCCTGCTCGGCAACATCGACCACCTGCGCGCCCGCCCCGAGACCTTCGACGCCGCGGTGTCGCTGTGCCGCACCCACCCCACCGACGCCCCCGGCCTGCCCCGGGCCGACTGGGTGCGGGTCTGGCTGCACGACGACCCCGGCCGCAACCCCAACCTCCACTTCGCCCTGGACGAGGCCGCCGCCGCGGTCGCCGCCCTGCGCGCCGAGGGCAAGCGCGTCCTGCTGCACTGCTGGGCCGGGGCCTCGCGCACCCCCGCCGTGGCCGCCCGCTACGCCGCCGCCGGGCTGGGCGCCCCGGTCCTGCCCTCCCTGACCCTGCTCATCCGCACCGTGGGCGGCCACCTGGACAACCCCTCGCTGGCCCGCGCCGTCGCCCGGCTCAGCGGCCAGGACCTCGCCGACCCGGCCGCCGCCCTGTTCCCCGGCGGCACCCCGCCCCGCCGCGCCGACCTGCCCGACCCCCGCATCACCGGCTGACCCGGGACCGTCCGCCACCGCGCGGTGAGAAGTTCCACAAACCGTCGCTTTCCGGTACCGTTACCCCCGCGTTACCCCTTATGCTCTGCGCTCAGACCCCGCGCGAGACCGCACGGCGGTCCCTCCGGCCCCGCGACCGGGCCCCGGTACGGCCCGGCACCCGACGGGACCGCGCACCCGGCACCCACCCCCCGCCCTCCCGCTCGCAGGGCGGTGCCGCGCGCGGGCCGACCCGCGGCCCGCACAGCCCTGTTCCCGTTCAAAGGACTCCGACGTGGGCGAACACCAGCCCCAGACCGAACCTGACGACGAGGGGGCCACCTTCGTCGACACCACCCCCGGGCCCGCGCCCGTGGGACCGCGGGTCGCCGCCAAGCGCGCCCGGCGCAAGCGCACCCTCCTCATCGCCGGCGCCGCGGGCCTGGCCCTGATCGTGGGCGGCACCGCCACCGCCGCCGTCGTGGCCACCGGGGGCGACCCCGGGTCGGCCACCAGCGCCACCGTTGTCCCCGAGGCCGACGCCGACCCCCTCGTCCCCGCCCAGGGCCAGGGCGACCCGGACGAGGGCGCCGCCCAGGGAGCCGAGGACGCCGTCGCCGGGGCCACCCAGACCACCAGCGCCGACGCCTCCGACATCGAGGAGGCGCCCGAGCCCGAACCCGAGGAGGAGGCCTCCACCGCAGGCGGCTCGGACGGCGGAGGCGGCGGGGAGCCCACCGGCGAGGGGGGCACCTGCGAGGCGTCCTTCTACGGGGCCGACTTCGCCGGACGCACCACCGCCAACGGCGAGACCTTCGACCCCTCCGCGATGACCGCCGCGCACAAGACCCTGCCCTTCGGCACCATGGTCCAGGTCACCAACCCCAACAACGGCCAGTCCGTGACCGTGCGCATCAACGACCGCGGACCCTTCATCGCCGGACGCTGCCTGGACCTGTCCACCGCCGCGTTCGACCAGATCATCGGCACCGGAGCCGGCGTCGGCCAGGTGCAGTGGCAGGTCGTCTCCTAGGCCCAGCGCACCCCCGCGGCGCCCCGTACCCCCGACCGGGGCGCGGGGCGCCCGGCGTTCCCGGCACTCCCGGCCGCGCGTGTGATGCCCCGCACGTCCCCACCCCGTGGCACAATCCCCGTCATTCGCACGATCACCACCGACACGCGAGGGAGCAGGGGCGTTGTTCCGCACCACCACCGGCTGGGTCGTCTCACCCACCGACCTCGTCGACACCCTCGAATGCGACCACCGCAGCGCCCTCAAGGCCGCCCTGGCCGCCCGGGTGGAGGGCGCACCCGCGCCCGAACCCGTCGACCCCCTCGTCGCCCACCACGGCCACCTGCACGAACAGGCCGAACTCGAACGCCTGACCGCCCTGTTCGGCCGCGTCGTCCACATCCCCGACCCCCACCCCGACGACGCGTCCCTGTCCGAGGCCGCCGCCGCCACCGCCCGCGCCATGGCCGAGGGCGCCCCCGTCATCTACCAGGGCTCCTTCCACCACCCCCTCACCCCCCGCGGGCGCGTCCCCGTCTCCTTCCACGGCCGCTCCGACTTCCTCATCCGCGCCGACCTGGACCCCGCCACCGGCGGCACCCGCCCCGACGCCGACCCCGACGAGCCCTGGACCTACGAACCCTGGGACACCAAGCTCGCCCGCCGCCCCGGCCCCGGCGCCGTCGTCCAGCTCGCCGCCTACGCCCAGGCCGTCGCCGTGGCCACCGGCCGCACCCCCCGCCGCATGCACCTGCTCACCGGCGACGGCCACACCCACAGCCTGGACACCACCGACTTCACCCCCATCCTGGGCACCGTCACCGACCGGCTGCTGGACTCCCTGGCCACCGACCCCGCCCTGCCCGCGCCCACCTGGGGCGCCCCCCGCCCCTCCTGCGACGGCTGCGGCTACTCCTCCTGGTGCTCCTCCGGGCGCACCGCCGCCCGCCACCTGTCCCTGGTCGCGGGCCTGCGCACCGACCAGGCCGCCAAGCTCATCGACGCCGGCATCCACACCATCGACGACCTGGCCCGCGCCGACGACGCGGCCCGCCCGGCCTCCCTGCCCCGCCGCTCCTTCGAACAGCTGCGCGCCCAGGCATCCCTCCAGGTCCGCCAGGACACCACCCGCACCCCCGACAACCCCCAGGGCACCGTCACCGCCGAGGTCTTCGCCCCCGACGGCCTGGCCTCCCTGCCCGCCCCGGCCGCCGGCGACGTCTTCTTCGACATGGAGGGCTACCCCTACCACTCGCGCGAGGGCGGACGCGGCCTGGAGTACCTCTTCGGCGCCACCACCGAGGACGAGAACGGCACCGAGACCTTCCACACCTACTGGGCCCACGACCGCATCCAGGAGAAGAAGGCCCTGGAGGACTTCGTCGACTTCGCCTGCGCCCGCATCGAGGCCGACCCCGACGCGCACATCTACCACTACGCCTCCTACGAGGTCGACCGCCTCAAGCACCTCAGCTCCGAGTTCGCCACCCGCGAGGAGGAGGTCAACCGCCTCCTGCGCGAGCACCGCCTCGTCGACCTCTACACCGTGGTCCGCAAGAGCCTGCGCGTGTCCCAGCGCTCCTACTCCATCAAGTACCTGGAGCCCCTCTACCTGCCCGACGCCCGCTCCGGCGGCGTCACCACCGCCACCTCCAGCATCGACGCCTACGCCGCCTACCTCGCCGCCGGCGAGGCGGGGGACGGCGACCGCGCCGCCCAGGTCCTGGCCGACATCGCCGCCTACAACCGCGACGACTGCCACTCCACCGCCCGCCTGCGCGACTGGCTGGAGGAGCACCGCACCCTCCAGGGCATCACCGACCGCCCCCTGGTCCAGCTCGAACTCACCGAGGACGAGGCCGAGCGCGCCCGCAAGCGCGCCGAGCGCCTGGCCCGCCAGGCCGCCCTCACCGAACCCCTCCTGTCCCAGGTACCCGAGGACCCGGCCGAACGCACCGAGGAGGACGCCGCCCGCGCCTCCCTGGCCGCCCTGGTCGGCTACTACCAGCGCGAGAACCTCCCGCCCTGGCGCGAGCACTACCGCCGCACCAACGCCCCCCTGACCGACCTGGAGACCGACACCGACTGCGCCGTCCCCTGGCAGGTCCGGGCGGGGGAGTGGATCGAGCCCACCGGGCGCCAGCGCAAGGCGCGCCGCGAGATCCTCATGCGCCTGGACACCTCCCACCCCCACCCCTTCACCGCAGGCCAGGACATCCACCTGCTCTACCCCGGCGCCCCCGGGCAGCCCGCCCTGGCCGCCACCGCCTCGGTCACCGAGGCCCGCCCCGACAGCCTCACCATCGTCGAGACCTGCGACGCCGACGCCCTGCACTTTCGCAACCCCGTCGCCGTCCTGCCCGGCTCCCCGGTCAACCCCGCCCCCAAGGACGGCGCCCTGGAGATCGTCGCCGGCAGCGCCCTGGAGGACCTGCCCGAGTGGCCCCGCCACGCCGGACTGGACCTGCTGCGCCGCATCCCCCCGCGGCTGTCCCCCGCCGGCCCCCTGCCCGACCCCGCCGGGCACGGAGGCGACCTCATCGCGGCGACCGTCGCCGCCGTCGACCGCCTGGACCACTCCTACCTCGCCGTCCAGGGCCCGCCCGGCGCCGGCAAGACCTACCTGGCCGGGCGCCTGATCACCCACCTGGCCCGCCAGGGCAAGAGCGTGGGCGTGTGCTCCACCAGCCACAAGGCCGTGGAGAACGTCATGGCCGCCGCGCTGCGCGCCGCCGAGGAGGCGGGCGTGGACCTGCCGGCCGCCAAGCGCGCCAAGTCCAAGAAGGACGCCGACCCCGACCTGCCCTGGGACCAGCCCACCAGCCCCCAGGCCCTGGCCGGGTGGCGCACCGAGCACACCGCCCAGGGCCGCCCCGTCCTCATCGGCGGCACCGCCTGGGCCATGGCCAACGCCTCCATGGTCGCCGACCCCCTGGACGTCCTCATCATCGACGAGGCCGGGCAGTTCGCCCTGGCCGACACCCTGGCGGTGTCCGCCTCCGCCCGCGACCTGGTCCTGCTGGGCGACCCCCAGCAGCTGCCCCAGGTCGTCCAGGGCACCCACGGCGAGGGCGCCGACGCCTCCGCCCTCCAGCACCTCATGGGCGGCCGCCAGATCATCGACCCCGCCCGCGGCTACTTCCTGGACCAGACCCGCCGCATGCACCCCGCCGTGTGCGCCCCCGTCTCGGACCTGTCCTACCAGGGCCGCCTGCACGCCCACCCCACCACCGCCCGGCGCGGCCTGGCCGTACGCGAGCCCGGCCTGTACTCCCGCGTCGTGGAGCACCGGGGCCGCACCACCCACAGCCCCGAGGAGGTCGAGGCCGTCGTGGCCACGGCCCTGGCGCTGGTCGCCGACAAGGTCACCACCGACCCGGGCGCCCCGCCCCGGCCGCTGACCGGCCACGACATCCTCGTCGTGGCCCCCTACAACCTCCAGGTGCGGGCCCTGCGCCGCGCCCTGGCCCGCGCCGCCGAGGCCGACCCCGCCCTGGAGGGCGTGCGCGTGGGCACCGTCGACCGCTTCCAGGGCCAGGAGGCCCCGGCCGTCATCTGCTCCATGACCACCTCCGACGCCGCCGAGACCAGCCGCGGCACCGCGTTCGTCCTGGACCGCAACCGCCTCAACGTGGCCCTGTCCCGGGCCCAGCTGATCGCCGTGCTGGTCCACTCCCCGCACCTGGCGACCACCGCCCCGCGCAGCATCGAGGAGCTGCGCCTGCTGGCCTCCTTCACCCGCCTGTCCGGCGCCGCCCGCCCCTGGCCCGACCTCCGGTGACGACACGCCCGCACCGGTTTCGGGCACCCGCCGGGTGGAGTACGTTTTACAGGCACGCCCCCTGCCACGGCCGCTCCGCGCACCCTCGCGGGGCCGTGCGCCGTGCGTGCGCGACGGCCCACCCCGCCCCGTTCCCGAAAGGCACCCCGGCCCCCGTGTCCGACAGTCCCTCCGCCTCCGGCGGTGGCCGCAACACCCGCCACCCCACCGGAATCCGCGTCGTCGTCCTCGTCCTGGCCCTGATGGCCCTCGTCCTGGGACCCGCCGGGTACCTCATGGGCACCAACGCGCAGTCCCACGCCGGATCGGCCGCGGAGTGGTTCACCCTCTCCTTCGGCGCGTTCGTGGGCATCCCCCTGCTGGCCGCCGCCGTGGCCACCGTCGCCGGGGACCGCAGGGCCGCACTGGGATCGCTGGTGCTGCTGGCCTGGCCGCTGGTGTTCGTGTCCCTGATCCACTTCACCCCCCTGGGCGGGTAGGCTCCCGGGCGTGTCACCCAAGAAACGCAGGCAGCGCAGACGGGGCCGGGAGAGCGGCCGCGGACCCGCCCCCGAGCACGCGGGCCGGGCGGGCGCCCCGCCCGGCCCGGACCCCGGAGCGGGCGCCCCGGGCAGGGTCTCGCGCACCCCCGTGGTCGTGCACGACCCGCCCGACCGGCGCGTCACCGCCCTGTGGGTGGTCCTGGGCCTGCTCTGGGGCCTGGGCTCGCCGCTGGCGCTGGCCGTGCTGCTGTTCACCACCCTGGACGCCGCCGCCGTCGACCCGGGCGACCCCCGGGGGGCCGCCCGCGCGGTGGACGCCATCGGCACCTCGCTGATCTGGCTGCTGGTCCTGGCCCTGGCCGTGCCCGCGCTGTCCGCGGTCGCCGCCGTGGTCCTGCGCCGCAAGATCGCCGCCATCGGCTTCACCGCCGCCCTGGCCGTCTCGGCCGCCCTGGTGTTCTGGGCGATGCCCCCGGCCGAGCTGTGGGACGCCCTGCGCGCCCACCTGACAGGCTGACCCCCGAGGAGGAGGAGCCCGTGGACGCCCCCGACCGCGCCGTGGCCCTGCCCGAGGCCGTGCGCACCCGCCTGGCCGCGGTCACCCACAGCGTCCTGGTCGACGCCCGCGCCCTGGAGCGGGTCCGCGACCGCTTCGACGACGACCAGGCCCGCGCCCTGGGCCGGTTCCTGGCCAACGCCCAGTCGCCCAACACCCTGCGCGCCTACCGCACCGACTGGAGCGCCTTCACCGCCTGGTGCCTGGCCGAGGGGCGCACCTCGCTGCCGGCCGACCCGGTCGACGTCGCCGTCTACCTGGCCGCCTGCGCCGAGGCCCGCACCCCCGACGGGCGCCTGGCGCTGGCCCCGGCCAGCATCGAGCGCCGGGCCGCGGCCGTGGCCGCCGTCCACGGCGCCCACGGGCTGGAGTCGCCCACCCGCGCCGAGGTGGTGCGCCTGACCCTGCGCGGCATCCGCCGCACTCGCCGGGCCCGCCCCCGCCGCAAGGACCCGGTGGTGCTGGCGACCCTGGAGGCGCTGCTGGCCCGGCGCCCCGGACCCGGGCACCCCGGCGGCGCCACCCGCCGCCGCGACACGGTGCTGCTGCTGACCGGGTTCGCGGGGGCGCTGCGCCGCTCGGAGCTGGCCGGGATCACCTTCGACGACATCACGGTGCGCACCGACCCCGCGGGCGGGGCCACCACCCTGCTGGTGGCGCTGGGCGCCACCAAGACCGACCAGGAGGGGCGGCGCGGCCACGTCGTGGCGCTGCCCCGGGGCCGCCACCGCCACACCTGCCCGGTGTGCGCGCTGGCCGACTGGGCGCAGCTGCGCACCGCGCACCTGGAGGGCGGCGCCGGGGCGGTGCGCGCCCTGCTGGCCGGGGCCGCCGACGAACCGCCCGCCGCCGCCCACCGCTGCGGGGCGCTGTCCCAGGCCGACCTGGCTCCGCTGGCCGACGGCTCCGGCCGCCCGCTGCTGGTCCCCGTCTCGCGCCACGGCGCCCTGGGCGCCAAGGCGATGACCGGGCAGTCGGTGGGGGAGGTCGTCAAGAAGTACGCCGCCCGCGCGGGGCTGGACCCCGACGCGTTCGGCGGGCACTCGCTGCGCGCCGGGTTCGCCACCCAGGCGGCGCTGGGCGGTGCCGCCGACCGTGAGATCATGCGGCAGGGGCGGTGGACCAACCCGCGCACGGTGCACGACTACATCCGCAGCGCGGACCCGTTGGACGACAACGCCGTCACCCGTCTGGGGCTGTGAGGCGCCGCCGTGCGCACGCCCCGTCTCGAATCGTCAACAAACCCGCCACTGAGCACGGAAAACTCCACTTACCGTGCGATCCTTCACTCGCGACACATTAGGTTGGTTGCGGGAGAAAGGGGACGGACCCATGGTCGATGAATTCCGCGCGGCGTTCCAGCAGCTGATCGACGCGTCGGTGTCCGCCGACCCCCGTCAGTTCCCGCCCGCGGTCCACCAGGTCCTGGTCCTGGCCGACCACATCCCCGTCTCCGAGCGCGAACTCGCCCTGGAGGCCCTGGCCCCCCTGCTCACCGGCGACCACGCCGCCCCCGGCATCACCGCCGACCTGTGCGTGGTGGCCGGAGCCCTGGTCGAGATGGGCACCGACCCCGGACCCGCCGGCCACGAGGTCCTGCGCCGCCTGCGCGCCATCGGCCGCGGCGCCATCGTCTTCGCCCGCGCCTGGCAGCGCACCGGCGGCGGCGAGCCCCCCGAGCCCGACTCCGTCACCGCCGCCGACGAGAACCGCGTCGCCACCGACCTGGGCGCCGACGCCCCCGGCGCCACCATGTGCTGGTGGACCGTGGGCCGCCACTCCGTGGCCGCCAAGACCATGCTCGCGCGCTCCACCGTCCGCTCCCACGTGCGCCGCGACCCCACCCTGCACGCCGAACTCGTCGCCGTGGCCAACCAGCTCGGCGACCACCTGCCCGACCTCCAGCAGGTCCGCGCCCTGCTGCGCATGGCCGAGGCCGGCTCGGCCCTGGTCCTGGACCGCGCCTCCGGCCGCGGCTTCCGCGTCCTGTTCGACGGCATCGGCGACAACTTCCAGCTCCACACCCTGCTCGCCGACGCCCTGGTGGGCCCCGGGGGCCGGGGCCTGGCCGGGGAACCCCCGGACCCGCGCTGGGTGCGCGCCTTCCGCGACCACGACCCCGACCCGGCCGCCCGCACCGTGCGCGGCTGGTGGAACCTGGTCGCCCACGACGGCACCTGGGTGTGGAACGAGGGCGTGCCCGCCGAGATCCCCACCCTGGACGGCGAACACGTCCTGGTCCTGGACGAGCAGCCCTACCCCCGCTCCTGGAACGCCCGCCGCCGCCACCCGGAGGTCGCCGGCTGGCTGGAGGTGGAGGACGAGCTGTCCCCGCAGGAGGTCGACCTGTGGTGGAAGCGGGTGGCCCCGGCCGAGCCGGCCATCCCCGACCCCACCGACGACTCCACCCCCATCCCCGAGCCGGTCCTGGCCCAGGACGGCGCCGGCGCCGAGCGCGTCCGCGGCTTCCTGCCCCCCGAACCCGACCCGGTGCCCGACCCGCGCGCGCGGCGGCCCGAACCGGAACGGGCGCCCGCCCCGCCGCCCCCCGCACCGGAGCCGGAGCCCCGCCCCGAACCGCCCCGTCCGGCCCCCGGGCCCCCGCCCGCGGCCGACCCGCCCGCCGGCACCGGCCTGCCGCCGCTGCCCCCCGGGGTCTCCAACAGCTCGGCCTGGGGCCCCACCTGGCGCTGAGGCCGTACACGCCGCGGGCCCGCACCCCTCGCAGGAGAGGGGGTGCGGGCCCGCCGCCGTGCGGGGCCTTCAGGCGCGGTGGCGCGGCACGTGCTGGGCCGCGGGCTCCGAGCGCGCCCCGGACCCGGGGGCCTCGTCGTGCAGGCCCTCGAAGTACTCCTCCTCGGTCACCTCGTGCTCGTCGCGGCGCCGCCACCGCCCGCCCACGAACACCGTGGCCGCCAGCACCACCGCCAGCGGCACGAACACGCCCAGCGGCAGCAGGTCCAGCGCGCCGTCCAGGCCCGGCACGTCCGGCAGCCGCTGGAGCAGGTGGCCGCGCAGCAGCGCCACCCCGGTCGCCGAGCCCAGCACCAGGGCCACCGACAGCGGCAGCATCGGGGTCAGCCGCGGGGGGACCGCCAGCAGGGCCACCATGATCCCCACCCCCACCAGGCCGGCCAGGACCAGCGGGCCGGACCCCTCCAGCACACCGCGCTCCACGGCGTGCAGGGCGCGCAGGTGGGAGAAGGCCCAACCACAGGCCAGCACCAGGACGGGGGCAAGGACCAGACCGGACAGGAAGCCGACGACATGTCGCACGGGGGTGCTCCTCTCAGAGGTTGCGCGACACCTTAGCGACAAAACCGTCCTCCGGCACGCGAAGCCCCACCAAGCGGACTCCTCGGACGGCCGTTCCCCCGCCCCCGCACGCCAGGGGGCGCCGCACCCCGGCGGGGGAGCGGCGCCCCGGACGAGGGGTCAGGGCGCCCCCGGGTCCCGGCGCAGCCCGTCCGCCCCCGGGCGCCCCTCCAGCTCCAGGACGCGGTCCGAGGGCGGCCGGCCCTGCCGGCGCCGCACCTCGTAGGCCGCCAGGGCCACCGCCACCGCGCCCAGCGACGCCAGCAGCGCCGGACGCTGCTCGGGGATCACCAGCATCGCCGCGCCCACCACCACCAGGCCGGCCAGCGCCGCCCACGTCAGGTACGGGAACGGCCGCACCGCGAACCCCAGCCGCTCCGGCTCGCGCGTGCGCACCCGCCGCCCCACCACCAGCTGCGAGGCGCAGATCGTCACGAACAGCACCAGCAGGATCGCGCCGATCGAGGCCACCAGGAACGGGAACACGTGCCCGGGGAACAGGTACTCGGCCACCGCCGCCACGTACCCCACCACCGTGCCCAGCAGGATCGCCCGCACCGGCACGCCGCGGCCGTTGGCCCCGCTCAGCACCCGCGGGGCGTCCCCCTGCCGGGTCAGCGTGAACAGCATCCGCGAGGAGGTGTACATGGCGGCGTTGAGCACGCTCAGCACCGCGACGAACACCACCGCCTCCATGACCGCGGCGGCACCCGGGACCCCCACGTGCTCCATGGCCGCCACGAACGGGCTCACCCCCGGCTCCACCGTGTTCCAGGGCAGCACCAGCACCACGACCGCGATCGAGGCCACGTAGAACAGGCCGATCCGCCATAGGACGCTGGTGACCGCCGAGGCCACCCCGCGCTCGGGCTCGGCGCTCTCCCCGGCGGCCACGGTGATGATCTCCACCCCGCCGAAGGCGAACAGCACCACCACGGTCGCCCCCAGTACGGCCGTCCACCCCCGGGGCGCGAACCCGCCGTGCTGCCACAGGTTGGCCAGCGAGTTCCCGTCCGCGCCCTGCCACAGCCCCAGCGCCCAGGCGCCGCCGATGAACAGGAACGCCACGATGGCGGCCACCTTGACCGCGGAGAAGAGCGACTCCGTCTCGGCGAAGACCCGCACCGAGACCAGGTTGGCCGCCGTCATCGACAGCAGCACCGCCAGCGCCAGCACCCAGGCCGGCACACCCGGGACCCACCCCGACAGGATGGTCGCGCCGGCCACGGACTCCGCGGCCACCAGCACCGCGTACATCCACCAGTACACCCAGCCGATGGTGAAGCCCGCGCGCGGGCCGAAGGCCAGGCGGGCGTAGTCGGAGAAGGAGCCGCCGGCCGGCACGGACACGACCATCTCGCCCAGGGCGCGCAGGGTCACGAAGACCAGCGCCCCGGCCAGGGCGTAGGAAACCACGGCGGCGGGCCCGGCCGCCTGCACGACCGCTCCGGAGCCGATGAACAGGCCCGCCCCCACCGAGCCGCCGATGGCGATGAGCGCCATGTGGCGGCGGCGCAGGGTGTGGGCCAGGCCGGCGGCGGCGGGCTTCTTCGGGGTGTGCGCCTCGGGATCGGGCGGCGTCGCACTGCTCGTCACCCCACCAACACTAAGAGCACACCCCCACCCCGGGACGCACCAAACCCTCCCAGAACGCCCTATAAGTCCCCATTGGGGGACACATCACACCCCTCCGGGAGGCGGCCCCGCCCCGCGCCACGCCCTCCCCACCACGGGGGAGGCGCACCCCCGCCGCCCTGTGCCACCATCACCCCTGTGCGCCACCTCATCCGCCCGCTCACCACCGCGGCACGCCCCTTCACCAGCCCCCACACCTACCGGCGCTGGGCCTACCTCGTCATCGGCGGCGCACTCCTGACCCCCTTCGCCACCGCCGCACTCGTCCTGGCCACCCTCGTCACCGGCACCGGCACCGCCCAGAACCCGCCCGGCCCCGCCGGCTGGCTCCTGGCCCTGGCCCTCACCCTGGCCGCCCTGGCGGCCACCGCCCGCATCCCCGGCGTCGCCACCGCCCAGCACCAGCTCGCCCGCGCCCTCCTGCGCGGCCCCCTGGACCGCCTCCCCGACACACCCCCCACCCCCGGGGCCCGCGCCGCCCTGTGGCTGTGCCTGCACACCCTCACCGGCATGGCCGTCTGCCTCATCACCATGACCGGCCTCACCGAATCCGCCCTCCTGGCCGTCGCCCCCCTGGTCGGCGACCCCTACACCGTCTCCCAGGGCCCCTTCACCCTCCTGGGCCACGGACCCCTCACCCCCGCCCAGCGCCTGGCCGGCCCCCTCCTGGGCCTGGCCCTGCTCGCCGCCCTCACCGCCGCCGTCGCCCTCACCGGCCACCTGCTCTCCCTGCCCGCACCCCGCCTGCTGGGCCCCTCGCCCGCCCGACTGCTCGCCGACGCCCAAGCCCGCGCCCGCACCCTGGCCGAACGCAACCGCCTGGCCCGCGAACTCCACGACTCCCTGGGCCACGCCCTGTCCGTGGTCACCCTCCAGGCCGCCACCGCCGCCCGCCTGCTGGACAGCGACCCCGAGTTCGCCCGCCAGGCCCTCACCCACATCGCCGACCAGGCCCGCACCGCCACCGCCGACCTCGACCACGCCCTGGGCATCCTGCGCGAGGACACCCCCGCCCCCACCGCGCCCCCGCCCGACCTCACCGACCTGGACCACCTGGCCGCCACCGCCGACCACACCGGCACACCCCTGCACCTGACCCTGAACGGCGACCCCCGCACCGTCCCCGCCCTGCTCTCCCGCGAGACCTACCGCATCGCCCAGCAGGCCCTCACCAACGCCCTCACCCACGCACCCGGCCACCCCCTCGACCTCACCCTGCACATCACCCCCCGCCACCTGCGCCTGAACGCCCGCAACCCCCTCCCGCGCCGCACCCCCCTCACCCGCCGCCGCACCGGCGGCCGCGGCATCACCGGCATGCAGGAACGCGCCCACCTGCTCGGCGGCACCCTCACCGCCGGACCCGACCCCGGCGCCGACCCCCCGCACTGGACCCTGGACCTCACCCTGAACTGGAAAGACACCGACACCCCATGATCCGGATCGCCCTGGTCGACGACGAAGCCCTCATCCGCGCCGGCCTGGCCGCCCTCATCGGCGCCGAACCCGACATGGAGGTCGCCGGCCAGACCGACGACGGCGCCGGCGTCCCCGACCTCATCACCCGCACCCGCCCCGACCTGGTCCTCATGGACGTGCGCATGCCCCGCCTGGACGGCATCCAGGCCACCCGCACCCTCACCGCCCGCCCCGGCGCACCCCGCGTCCTGGTCCTGACCACCTTCGACAACGACGCCCACGTCTGGGACGCCCTGCGCGCCGGCGCCACCGGATTCCTGCTCAAGCGCACCCCGCCCGAGGACATCCTCTCCGCCATCCGCATCGCCCACCGCGGGGACACCCTGCTCTTCCCCACCGCCCTGCGCGCCCTGGCCGCCACCCGACCCGCCCGGCCCACCCCCGCCGCCCGCGCCGTGGCCGCCCTCACCCCCCGCGAGTCCCAGACCCTCACCCTCATCGCCCAGGGCCTGACCAACACCGAGATCGCCCACCGCCTGCACCTGGGCACGGAGACCGTCAAGACCCACGTCTCCAACATCCTCACCAAGCTCGGCGCCCGCGACCGCACCCAGGCCGTCATCGCCGCCTACGACTCCGGACTCGTCCGGGCCCGCGGCTGACCCGCACCGGGGGAGCGGGGCGAACCCCGACGAACCCACCCCGCCACCGCACCCGGCACCGCGACACGCCCACCACGAACCCGACACACGGTGACGACGCTGCTACTTTCGGCAATCACACGCCGTCGCACCACTGGGAGCAGCACCGTGCCGACCATCGACCTCGACCACCTCAGCACCCTCTACCGCACCCACCGCGACGGCCTCGCCCGCGCCCGCGCCCACATCCGCACCCTGACCCCCACCCTGCCGCCCGCCCCCGAATCCGACGACATCGAAGCCGAGATCACCTACCTCCTCATCCGCCACCACACCCCCGACCACGTCGTACGCATCGGCACTGCCCACGGCACCGCCACCGCCTGGACCCTGGCCGCCCTGGACCACAACGGCACCGGCGACCTTCACACCTTCGACACCAACGACACCCACCCCCACCACCTCCCGCCCGGCATGGACCCCCAACGCTGGAAACACACCAAGGGCGACGTCCGCGCCAAACTCTCCCACCTGCCCCGCCACACCGGCCTGCTCGCCCTCGACAGCACCCAGGGCGGCTGGTTCGCCCGCTGGTACCTGCACCACCTCCTGCCCACCCTGGCCCCCGACACCCCCATCGCCGTCCACGGCGTCTTCCACCACCCCCACACCCCGCCCTTCACCGAAGGCGCCCTCGTCCTGTCCTGGCTCGCCAACAACACCACCGGCTACTTCACCGCCTCCGCCGCCCGCGCCCCCCACGCCCACCGCACCCTCACCGACCTCAGGACCGAACTCGGCCTGCACACCCCCCACCCCGCCCGCACCGATCCCGCGATCTTCTTCCACCTGCCCACCCGCCCCCACCCCGCCTCACCCGCCACCACACGCCCCCGCGCCCACGCCACCCCCTGACCCCGCACACGAAGAACGGGGGGCGGCCCACGGCCACCCCCCGCACCCGCCCTGCGGCTACACCCCGTCCGACCCCAGCGAACGCCCCTCACGCGCCGCCGCGCTCTCACGCACCCACACCACGTCCGCCGCGTCCGACACGATCCGCGCGAAGTCCACCGGCTGGTCCAGACTCACCATGTGACCCGCACGCGGCACGTTCAGCAACCGCCCCTCCGCACACGCGTCGAAGAACTGCCGCTCATGGATCCGGAAGTGGTCCCGGGCCCCGTTCACCAACCACACCGGACCCCGGTAGCTCTCCAGCGCCGACAGCGCGTCCATGTCCGAGACCGCGTCGATCACCGCCGTCGCCGCCTCCACCGCCAACCCGCCGTCCAGCACCGCGTCCGCCGCCGTGTCCCGCAGCGTCAACCGGTGGAACCGCTCGTTGAGCGTCGCCCCCTTGTCCGGCAACCGCTCCATCAGCACCGACGGGATCCGGTACACCTGCGCCAGCGCCTGCGCCGGCTTGGCCGTACAACTCGCCGCCACCAGGCCCGACACCTTCCCCGGCGCCGCCGCGGCCGTCGCGATCGACACGAACCCGCCCAGGCTCAACCCCACCACCAGCGCACGGCCGCCCACACCGTCGATCGCCTCCACCACCGCGTCCACCGCGCGCCCCAGCGAGAAGTCCTCACCCCGCCGCGACCCGTGCCCCGGAAGATCCGGCGCCACCACCCGCCGCCCCTGCTCCGTCAGCAGGTCCACCTGCGGACGCCACATGCTCCCCGACACCCGCAGACCGTGCACCAGAACGATCGGAACGTCCACCGGAACGCTCATGCCCCCACCCCTCACACCTGGTAGCGCACCGTCACCGGCGCATGATCGGACCAACGCCCCGCACGGTCGGGATACCGCTCCACACGGCCCTCCACCACCCGCCCCGCCAACCCCGGCGTGGCCACCTGGTAGTCGATGCGCCACCCCGTGTCGTTGTCGAAGGCACGCCCACGGTAGGACCACCACGAGTACGGGCCCTCCTGGTCCGGGAACAGCCCCCGCACCACGTCCACGTACCCCGCCTCACCGAACACCCGGTCCATCCACGCCCGCTCCTCGGGCAGGAACCCCGAATTCTTCACGTTCCCGCGCCAGTTCTTCAGGTCGGCCTCCCGGTGCGCGATGTTCCAGTCCCCGCACACCACCAGATCCCGCCCCCGCGCCTCCAGCTCCTTGCGGCGCTCGACCAGGTAGGGCAGGAACGTCTTCATGAACCGCTCCTTCTCGTCCTGGCGCTCGGTCCCCACCTCACCCGAGGGCAGGTACAGGCTCGCCACCGACACCCGCCCGAAATCCGCCTCCAGGTACCGGCCCGACCCCTCGAACTCCGCCTCGCCGAACCCCACCCGCACCGCGTCCGGCTCCACCCGCGAGTACACCGCCACCCCGGCCCGCCCCTTGGCCGCCGCCGGAGCGAACACCGCGTGCCACCCCGGGGGAGAGGCCACCTCCGCGGGCAGCTGCGACTCCTCCGCCCGCACCTCCTGCAAACACACCACATCGGCCGCCGAGGCCGACAACCAGTCCGAGAACCCCGGCGACTTCTTCGCCGCGGCCCGCAACCCGTTCACGTTCACCGTCGAGATCACCATCGTCTGCTGCACGAACACAGCCTAGCCAGCACCGCCCACCGCCTCGCCGCGCTCACCCCCGGCCACCAGGCGCCGCACCACCCCGTACGTCCGGTTCGAGGACGCCGCATCCCGCGTCGCCCGCGCCGTCACCTCGATATAGGCCTGCGACGACGCCACCGACGCGTGCCCCAGCAGGTGCATGATCTCCGTGACCGACGCACCGTCCTCCGCCAACCGCGTCGCGAACGTGTGCCGCAGCGCGTGCACCAGCGTCCCCCGCGCCACCCGGTCGTTGACCCCCGCGTGCCGGTAGCACTGCCGCACCAGGTACTGCAGCCCGCCCCGGCGCAACCCCTCGCCCCGGTTGTCCACCAGCAGCGGATCCGCCCCCGCCACCGACCCGAACCGCTCCCGCCGCGAGGCCAGGTACGCCTCCAGCAACGCCTCCAACGGCAGCTCGATCGGCAGCACCCGCTCACCACCGCCCTTGCCCACCACCCGCACCCGCATCTCACCCGAGCGCCCCGACACCGAGTCCACCCGCAGCCCCAGCATCTCCGCCGACCGCATCCCCGTCAGCAGCGCCAGCGCCAACACCGCCAGGTCCCGCTCCGGCCACGGATCACGCGCCTTGCGCGCCCCCCGCGCCAGCGCCTCCAACAACCGCTCCGGAGTATCCTCGCCCCGCAACGGCTTGGGCCCCGACGGCCGCACCCGCGGACGCGGCACCGCCGACATCGGATTGCCCGCGACCACCCGCTCCGACACCCAGAACCCGAAGAACCCGTTCCACGTCGACCACGCCCGCAGCACACTGGACGCCGCCCGCGTCGCCGCGAACTCCGCGAACGCCCCCCGCAGCACCGCCACGTCCAGGTCCACCCACCGCAGCCCCTCCGGCTCCACCCCCCGCACCCGCGCCGCGCACACCAGCACCCCCAGCAGGTCCCGCCGGTACGCCGCCACCGTGTGCTCCGACGGCTTGGCCGCCCGCCGCGCCACCAGATACTCCTCCACCGCATCCACCAGACGCTCGCTCATCCCCCCAGCATTCCCGATCCCGGCCCCCGCCGCCCACCCAGCACGGCCGCCGGAGGGAACACACGTTCCCCGGACACGGGAAAGGGCCCCCGCGGCACCCGCCGCGAAGGCCCCACACCGCCCCACAGGGGACGGAACCCGCTACAACGCCTCCAGACCCGCCAGATAGCGGCGCACCAGGCGCCGACCCGCATAACGCTCCCTGCGGTTGGCCGCCCGCACCATCCCCTGCCACTCAGCCGTGCACGAACGCCTGTTGCACCCCGCGCAGCAGGACCGCCCCAGCATCACACCGGGGTCCTCCCAACCGCACCGCGTCCCACCCCGCTCAGGGAAGAACCGCTCCGGCAGGTCGCACGGACCGAACCGGTGATCGTGAACGACACCCGGACCGTGCTCGACATGGCGCACCCACAGCGGCTTGGTGCTGTCCGTACGGGACATCTCGTTCCTCTCGGAACCCGCCGCCCGCACCCCGGACCCTCCGGACGGACGGCCGGATCCTCCGCCTCACGCCCCTCACCCCCCGCCGCACGCACATGGACCCCGGACGATACCCCCGCCCCCGGACACCGACAAGGGGACGACCCCTCACCGCCCCAGGTCCACCCCGCCCGCGAACGGCGACTCCCGCCACCCCCGCACCGCCGGCACCAGGTACCGCCCCAACGACGGCATCCGCGGCACCAGCGCCAGCGCCGACAGCACGCACAGCATCCCCACCGCGTTCACGAACCCCAGCACCCGCCCGTCCAGCACCCGCAGCCCCTCCCGCCGCGCACCGCCGTCATAGGCCGCCACCAGCTCCGGATCCAACCCCGCCAGATCCCACTCCACCGGACCCAGCGACACCAGCTCGAAATCCGCGAACCGGTCGCCCCCCACCCCCCGGAACACGTTCGCCGGGGGAGAGTCACCGTGCACCGGACGCACCCGCACCCCCGGGAACACCTCCTCGAACACCGCCCGCGAGCGCACCACCGGCCCCAGCACCGCCCACTCCCGCCGCGCCCGCTCCAGATCCGTCGCCCCCAACAGCTCCGGACACCCCTCCAGCACCCCGAAAGCCTCCTCCACCGCCCCCGGACCCACCGCCCCCAGGAACGGCAACCGCCCCGGATACCCCTCCAGCGCTGCGTGCAGCACCGCCGTCTCCCGCGCCTGCGCCGCGTAGTCGGGCCCGCGCCCCCGGTCCTCCTCCCAGAACCGCCAGAACGTCATCGAGAACCCGTCCCGCAGCACCGGCTCCCGCGGCACCAGCGGACTCGGATCCACCACCGGCACACCCCGCCCCGCCAGCCACGCCGCCACATCCAGCTCCGCACGCTGGCGCCGCCCCAACTCCTCCGGACCCGTGGACCCCGGCAGCACCGTCGGCACCCGCGCCACCACCGGCGACGGCGCCAGGTGCACCACCACCGAGAACAGGTCGTGCAGCACCCGCGCCTGCGCCACCTCCACACCCAGAGCCCGCCCAGCACCGACCGCCGCGTCCACCGCGGCCGCCGAACGCCGCGCCACGTCACCCTCCGTCACATAATCCGCCATTGCGTCATCCTCCCACCCCGCCCGCGACAGCCCCGCCACCGGGGGAGAGGCGCCCCCAGCCCTCCGGCCCCGCGGAAAAC
Organism: Nocardiopsis flavescens; assembly: GCF_900141985.1. Classification (GTDB taxonomy): domain Bacteria; phylum Actinomycetota; class Actinomycetes; order Streptosporangiales; family Streptosporangiaceae; genus Nocardiopsis; species Nocardiopsis flavescens. The sequence goes on from NZ_FQZK01000001.1 coordinate 120,446, forward strand.
CACTCGCCCCTCCCCGGGACATCCGGCACGGTGGGCCGCATGAGCACACCCGCCTTCCTCCCCGGCCTGGAACTGGCCCACCGCTTCTACCACGAGGCGGTCCGCCCGCTCCTGGAGGAAGCCGCACCCGCCACACCCCACTCCGCCGCCCTCCTGGGCCCCGGCTCCGAGGTGCTCGGATTCGACACCCCCCGCTCCCGCGACCACGACTGGGGCCCGCGCCTGCAGATCTTCCTCACCCCCCGCGACACCGACCGCCACGGACCACGGCTCCACCACCACCTCGCACAGAACCTGCCCGCCGACTTCCTCGGCCACCCCGTCCGCTTCGCCCCCACCGGACAGGACCCGCACACCGACACCCGCCACCACGTCGAGATCACCGACCCCACCGCCTGGTTCACCGCCCACCTGGGCCTGGACCCCACGACCGGCGTCACCCCCGCCGACTGGCTGGCCACCCCCACCCAGCTCCTCGCCCAGGCCACCGCGGGCGCCGTCTTCCACGACGGCCTCCACCGCCTCGCCCCCGCACGGCTCCGGCTCCGCTGGTACCCCCGCGACCTGTGGCTCCACGTCCTGGCCTGCCAGTGGCGACGCCTCGCCCAGGAGGAGGCCTTCGTCGGCCGCTGCGCCGAGGTCGGCGACGACCTCGGCGCCACCGTGGTCACCGCCCGCCTGGTCCGCGACCTCATGCGCCTGCACCTGCTCATGCACCGCCGCTACCCGCCCTACTCCAAATGGCTCGGCACCGCCTTCACCCGCACCCCCGCAGCGGCAGGGCTCACCCCGCACCTGAAGGCCGCCCTCACCGCCACCGACCACCCCACCCGCGAACACCACCTCTGCCTCGCCTACGAACGCACCGCGCGGGAGCACAACCGGCTCGGCCTCACCGACCCCGTCGACCCCTCCACCCGCCCCTTCCATAACCGGCCCTTCCGCGTCCTGGGCGCCGACCGCCTCGCCGCGGCGCTGCGCTCCCGGATCACCGACCCCGCCCTGCGCGAGCTCCCCGAGGCCGGCGCCGTCGACCAGTACGTCGACAGCACCGACGTCCTCACCCGCCCGCACCTGGCCCGCGCGACCGCGCTCGCACCACCGCCCCGCCCCTGAACCCGCACGAAAACGGACCGCCGACCGGAACTGCGCAGGGTGAGGCCGAGGGGGTGGCCGGGTGCGTGGGTGAGGGCCTGCCGGGCGATGCGGTAGGCCTCGCGGGAGAGCAGGGCGGGGACGGTGCGGGGGCCACCGGTCAGGGCCAGGCGCAGGGGCGCGCCGGTGTGGACCGCCCGGGGGAGCGGGGGAGAGGCGCACGCCCCCGGACCGACCCCGCGCACACCGGCGGGCGCGGACCCCCGGGGCCCGCGCCCGCCACGGCCGCCACCGGCCCGGGGAAGAGGGACCCCTCAGCCCCCCACCACCCCCCGCGCCCCCCGCGCGATCTGCACGTCCTCCCGCGTGGGCACCACCAGCGTCCGCACCGACGCCCCCGCCCCCGAGACGTCCGCCTCCCCGGACACCCCCTCATCGGCCACCGGGTCCACCACCACCCCCAGAAAACCCAACCCCTCCGCCACCGCACGCCGCACCGGCGCCGACCGCTCACCCACACCCGCCGTGAACACCAGCACGTCCAACCCGCCCAGCGCAGCCGCCATCGCCGCCACCGCCGCCCGCAACCGGTGCACGTACACCCCGAACGCCAGCACCGCCCGCTCCTCGCCCCGACCGACCCCCGCCAGCACCTCCCGCATGTCCGCCGTCCCCGCCAGAGCCGTCAGCCCGCCTCCCCGCTCCAACCCCTCCGCGACCTCGTCCGCGCCCAACCCGCCCTCACGCTGCAACCACAGCACCATCCCCGGGTCCACGTCCCCCGAACGCGTCGCCATCACCAGCCCCTCCAGCGGCGTGAACCCCATCGTCGTGTCCACGCACCGCCCGTCCAGCACCGCCGCCAGCGACGCCCCCGCACCCAGGTGCGCCGTCACGATCCGCCGCCCGCCCGTCCGCCGCGCCGCCACCCCCGACACGTACTCGTGCGACAACCCGTGGAACCCGTACCGCCGCACCCCGAACCGCTCCCGCCACGCCGACGGCACCGCGTACGTGAACGCCTCCGCCCCCAGCGTCGCGTGGAACGCCGTGTCGAAACACGCCACCTGCGCCACCCGCGGCAGCACCTCCGAGATCGCCCCGATCCCCGCCAGCGCCTTGGGCTGGTGCAGCGGCGCCAACGGCGACAGCGCCTCCAACCGCCCGACCACCCCCGCGTCCAGCAGCACCGGAGCCGTGAACTCCCGCCCCCCGTGCACCACCCGGTGGCCCACCACGTCGGGGGAGGGCAGCCCCTCCAGGAACCCCCGCACCGCCACCGGGTCCCACCCGCCCTCCACCAGCTCGATGGTCTCCGACCCCAGCTCCGCGTCGTCGGAGTCCAGCATGCTCAGCTTCAGCGTCGACGACCCCGCGTTGACCACCAGCACTCGCATCAGTAAGGCCACACCCAATCCCTGATATCCGCCGGGTCCTCACCGTGCTCCCTGGTGTGGGCCCGGTGCCGCAACCGCTCGTCCACCATCCTCTGACGGATGTGCGCCGCACGCTCACCCAGCCCCGGCACCCGGTCGATCACATCGATCACCAGGTGGAACCGGTCCAGGTCGTTCAGCATCACCATGTCGAACGGCGTCGTCGTGGTGCCCTCCTCCTTGTACCCCCGCACGTGCAGGTTCGCGTGGTTGCGCCGCCGGTACGCCAGCCGGTGCACCAGCCACGGGTACCCGTGGAACGCGAAGATCACCGGACGGTCCGACGTGAACAGCGCCTCGTACTCCGCGTCCGACATCCCGTGCGGATGCTCGCCCGCCGGCTGCAACCGCATCAGGTCCACCACGTTCACCACCCGCACCCGCAACTCCGGGAACAGCCGCCGCAGCAGGTCCGCGGCGGCCAGCGTCTCCAGGGTCGGCACGTCCCCCGCACACGCCAGCACCACGTCCGGGTCACCGCCCCCGTCCGTGCTCGCCCACTCCCAGATCCCGATCCCGCGCGTGCAGTGCAGGATCGCCTCCTCCACCGACAGGTAGCTCAGCGCCGGCTGCTTCCCCGCCACCACCACGTTGATGTAGTCCCTGGACCGCAGGCAGTGGTCCGCCACCGACAGCAGCGTGTTCGCGTCCGGCGGCAGGTACACCCGCACCACCGACGCCGGCTTGTTCAGCACCACGTCCAGGAACCCCGGGTCCTGGTGCGTGAACCCGTTGTGGTCCTGGCGCCACACGTGCGACGTCAACAGGTAGTTCAACGACGCGATCGGCCGCCGCCACGCCAGCCCCCGCGTCACCTTCAACCACTTCGCGTGCTGGTTGAACATCGCGTCGACGATGTGCACGAACGCCTCGTAGCAGCTGAACAGCCCGTGCCGCCCCGTCAGCAGGTAGCCCTCCAGCCACCCCTGGCACAGGTGCTCGCTCAGCACCTCCATCACCCGCCCCCGCCGGGCCAGGTGCTCGTCCACCGGCAGCAGCTCCGCGCCCCACACCTTGTCCGTGGCCTCGTACACCGCCGACAGCCGGTTGGACGCCGTCTCGTCCGGACCCACCAGGCGGAACGTCTCCGGGTTGGCGCGGATCACGTCGCGCAGGAAGTGCCCCAGCACCCGGGTCGCCTCCCCGATGTGCGTCCCGTGCCCCTCGAACTCCAGCCCGTAGTCCCGAAAGTCCGGCAGCCGCAGGTCCTGGAGCAGCAGCCCCCCGTTGGCGTGCGGGTTCGCGCTCATCCGCCGCCCGCCCTCCGGCGGCAGCGAGCGCAGCGCCTCCACCGGGGCGCCCTCCCCGTCGAACAGCTCACCGGGCCGGTACGACAGCATCCACTCCCGCAGCATCCGCCGGTGCTCCTCGTTGGAGCGCACCTGCGCCAGCGGCACCTGGTGGGACCGCCAGGTGCCCTCCACCGGCACCCCGTCCACCTCGCTCGGCCCCGTCCACCCCTTGGGCGAGCGCAGGACGATCGCCGGCCACACCGGCCGCCCCTCCAGCCCCGACGTGCGCGCCCTGCGCTGGATGTCGGCGATCATGTCCAGCGCCTCGTCCAGGGCCTGCGCCATCCGCCCGTGCATGTACTCCGGGTCGTCGCCGCTCACCACGATCGGGTGGTAGCCGTGGCCCTCGAACCGCTGGAGCAGCTCCTCCTCGGGGATGCGCGCCGACACGGTGGGCCCGGCGATCTTGTAGCCGTTCAGGTGCAGGATCGGCAGCACCGCCCCGTCGCCCACCGGGTCCAGGAACTTGTTGGAGTCCCAGCTGCCCGCCAGCGGCCCGGTCTCGGCCTCGCCGTCGCCCACGATGCAGGCGACCACCAGGTCCGGGTTGTCGAACGCGGCGCCGAACGCGTGCGCCAGCGAGTAGCCCAGCTCGCCGCCCTCGTGGATGGACCCGGGGGTCTCCGGGGCGACGTGGCTGGGGATGCCGCCGGGGAAGGAGAACTGGCGGAAGAGGCGCCGCATGCCCGGCTCGTCGCGGGTGACGTCCCGGTAGACCTCGCTGTAGCCGCCCTCCAGCCAGGCGTTGGCGACGGCGGCGGGGCCGCCGTGGCCGGGGCCCATGATGTAGATCATGTCGAGGTCGCGGGCCTTGATGACCCGGTTCAGGTGGGCGTAGCAGAAGTTGAGGCCGGGCGTGGTGCCCCAGTGCCCCAGCAGGCGGGGCTTGATGTGCTCGGGGCGCAGCTCCTCCCGCAGGAGGGGGTTGTCGAGCAGGTAGATCTGGCCGACGGAGAGGTAGTTGGCGGCGCGCCAGTAGGCGTCGATGCGTTGGATTTCGTCCTGGCCGAGTCCCATGCGTTTCCTCCCTGGATGTGCGGTCGGGGGAGTGCGGGACCGGCGGGCACCACTGGTACGGGGGAGGGCCCGTCGATCAGGGCCACGGTAACCGCCGGGGATCGGGGAACTCCAGACGCCGAGCCGGTTCGGTGACCTTTGGGGAGGGGTGGGAGGGGACGGCCTGAAACAGTCAGATGTGCTTATAGAGATCAGATGGCATGAAAGCTCTCAAAGACACGCAAATGATGCATAAAGCATGTTATGCAGCAAAACTCCTGAGGCGCGGGAGGAGGGGCGAGCGGGGGACGGGGGTGGGCTCCACGGGCCGGGGCGGGTGGGGGCGCTTCGCGCGGGGGTGCGTGGGAATCCCGCGGCGGGCGGTCCGGGTGCTTCCTTCGCCGTGACGCTCCGGAGTCGGTGGCCACCGAACGCCGCCGAGGTGTCCGGAGGCGTGCGGGGATCCCGTTCTCCGGCGCGCGAATCCTCGAAACGCTTCACCCGCCATGACGCTTCGGAGTCGATGGTCACCCGCAGTCACCAGGGCGCCCGGGGCGTTTCCGGGGGCGCTCCGCACCGTCTCGGTGTCGTCGACGGCACCGGCGGAGCCGTATGCGACCTGCCGGGCCGGGGTCCGCGGTCGGCACCGAGACGGTGCGGATGCGCAGATCGCCTGCCGCACAGGCGTTCCAGCCCCTCTCGGACACTTTCAGTCCACCGCCGATAATGCACATTATGTCAAGTAAACCTCCGGAAGGCCCTCCCCACAGGCGATGTGCGCCCAGGAGGCACGGAAGGACCGTTCCCGACCTCCACTCTCCCCGCAGTGAGGGCCCGGACGCGGACCCGACTCCGAGGATCACGAGGGGCACCCCCGTCACCTGGCAGGACACGGCGGCGCGACGCCTATGGCGGCGCACGGGTCCGCCGTCCCCTTCGACGGCGTAGCCGACACGGTCTCGGCCATGTGCGGCGCGCACGCCCAGGTGATGTCCGCGACGGAGCCGTCCGTGGGACTGCGCCCGGCCGGTGCCGACCGTCGACGAGCCCACCGCGCCCCTGGCCGAACGCGCGGACCCTTGGGTCGCCGACCGCGTCATGGACGCCTTCCAGGGCACGTTGCCGCGCCGGCGGGCAACCGTCCGGTGCTGTACGTGGACGGCGTGGTGACGGGTGCGTGGCGTCAGCGGCGTTCGGGGCGTCGGCCGGAGGTGACGGTGGAGGCGCTGGTGCCGCTGTCGGGTGCGCGGCGTGCGAGGGTGGCGGAGCAGGTGGCGCGGATCGGCGGCGTGCCTCGGTTGGTGTTCGTCGAGGTCAGGGTGGGGCCGCACGCTTGAAGTGGTGCCTCTCCCCCGCAGCCCGGACGCCGTTCGTCACTCTCCGTGATCACCGTGCCGCTCCCCCGCGCTGTCCGCGTCGGCTGGGCCGGAAGGGCGTTCGGACGGGTTTTCGGTGATAGCCGTCACATTCGATCACCGTTTGTCACCGCGCGATCGGGTAGTGGGAGGGTGCACTCGCAGCCCTGCCCCGTGCGGGCTCTCGAAGTCCCGGGGCGGACGAGCGCGAGTGCGGGCCGCGCGCCGATCGGGGGTGACGCGCGTGGCCGCGCCGGGGCCTCGGTCGGGGGATCCGAGGTCGGCGCAACCGCGAAGGCCCCCGCACGGCACTCGTGTCGCGCGGGGGCTTCGTGGCCCTCTCCCCCGCCTGCGCCGCACCGTCCGCCGCGGCCTTCCTTCCCCGTCCCGGGTGCGGTCCCGGATCTCGGCCGGGAGGTCCCGTGGCCGGTGTGTCCGCGGCTTCGTCGGCGGGGGACGTCGAAGCGGTCGGGGGCGCGGTCGTGGACGGAACCCGTAGGGTTGCTCCGCATGACCGACGTCGAGATCACCGCGGGGCTCGTCCGCGAGCTGCTGCGGGACCGGTACCCGGATCTGGCCGGGCTGCCCCTGCGCGAGGTGGAGGGCGGCTGGGGCAATCAGATGTGGCGCCTGGGTGACGGGTTGGCCGTGCGGATCCAGCGCATGGACACCGGTCCCGGTCCCCAGCTCAAGGAGCGCCGGTGGCTTCCGGTACTGGCCCCGCGCCTGCCGCTGCCGATCCCCGTGCCGGTGCGCGACGGTGCGCCCTCCGCGCGCTTTCCCAAGATGTGGACGGTCATGACGTGGGTGCCGGGCCTGCCGCTGGACCGCGGGGAGATCACCCGTGGCGGGCACGCGGCCGATACCCTGGCGGCGTTCCTCCGGGCGCTGCACGTGTCGGCGCCCGTCGACGCGCCGGTCGACGAGGGCCGGGGGGCGCACCCCCGGGACTGTACGGACGGCTTCGAGCGGTTCCTCGGCTCCGTCGGCGCCGGTGCGGTCGGAGCCGACGAAGCCGAGGTGCGGGCCGTGTGGGAGGACGCCGTCGCGGCCCCCGCGTGGGAGGGACCGCCGGTGTGGGTGCACGGGGACCTGCATCCCGCGAACGTGGTCGTCGCGGACGGGACGCTGGCGGGTGTCGTCGACTTCGGCGACCTGTTCGCCGGGGATCCGGCGGTGGACCTGGCCGCCGCCTGGGTGCTGCTGCCGGCGGGTTCGGCCGCGCGTTTCTTCTCGGCGTACGGGGCGGCAGACGGGGCGACGGTCCGGCGGGCCCGCGGGCTGGCCGTGCTGAAGAGCCTGTTCCTGATGCTGATGGGCCGGAACGGGGAGCTCGGCCTGCCCGGCGGCAAGCCGGCGTGGGGCCCGGCTGGGCGGGCGGCGCTCGACCGGGTGCTGGGCGGGGACCTGAGAGAGTTCCGCGTGTAGGCCGGCGGTGTGCCCGGTCGGGCGGTCGGGCGCGGTCCTTCTGGTCGTGGGGGGAACACGCGGTCCGGTGCGTGGGCCGGGTCTTCTCCCGCCGGGCCGGCGGGCGCGGGAGGGCGGCCGGAGCGGATGGCGCGCTTCGGCCGAATTCCGTGCGGTGGCGGGTCGTGGGACCGTTCCGGAGGGCGGATCCGGCGTTCCGGATCACGGTGTTAGCATCGCGATGCACCGCATTCCGAGTTCTCCCGCTCCCGGCGATCATCCGGTTGTCCGACAGTACACGGAACCCCGTTTCCCCTGCTTTTCTGAAAAGCCGATGCCGGGTTCTCCGGCATGGAATTACCGCCGATCGCCGTGGGCTGTGGCAGCCCTGGAAACGGCGTCCCACCCTCCCCGGTTGCCGCTCGACCGTGAACCTGCGAGGCGCGCATGACCGTTGCCGAGAAGATCCTCAGAGTATCCGCGGGCAGCGGTCTGCACGCGTGTGTCATGCTCCTCTTCCCCGCCGGTGTCCACGGCGATCTGGCGCCGTTGCGCGTCTTCGCCGCCTTCTGTCTGGCCTACCTGGTGTTCGTCTTTCTGAACGCCTCAGTGGGAGCCGTGGCACTCGCCTTTTCCAGGGGAAAGGAATCCCCGGACGGCCGGGGCGCCCCGCGGGCTCCTGTTCGGGCCTCCTCTGTTTTGGTGGCGCTGCTGTACGCGGCCCTGCCGGCGTCCCTTGTGCTGAGCTGGGGTGTCTCGGCGGACACCGTGCTCCTTTCCTCGGTGGCGTTCGCCCTCGGTTTCCTCTTGCAGTGGTTCGCCCTTGAGGTGGCGTTCTCGAAAGCTCTCGGGAAGTTCATTCTGTGCTTCTTCCTGGTGCTTCCCGTCCTCATGGTCTGGGGCCTTTCCGCGGCCGTCGCGCAGTGATCCCCCACCGGTGCGGCACCTCCCCCGTCGACGGTTCGCCGTGCGTCGAAGCCTCCCCTGCCTAGGGTCGCCTTCCATGAGTTCTGACAGACACGTACGGCCGTCGGCCGGTGCCGGAGGGCACGTCCGGATCGAACCCCGCATCCTGTACTTCGGGACCCCGGTGGCCCTGCTCTCGACGCTCAACGGCGACGGGACGCCCAACCTGGCACCGGTGTCCTCGGTGTGGGCGTTGGGGATGACGGTGGTGCTGGGCCTGGGCGCCACGGGGCAGACGGCGCTCAACCTGCGGGAGCGCCCCGAGCTGGTGGTCAACCTGCCTTCGGAGGACCTGTGGGAGCGGGTGGAGCGGTTGGCGCCGCTGACCGGGCGCAGCCCGGTGCCCGGGGGGAAGCCGCCGGGGTGCCGGTTCGAGGCGGACAAGTTCGGTGCGGCGGGGCTGACGGAGCTGGGTTCGGATCTCGTGGGCCCGCCGCGTGTGGGCGAGTGCCCGTTGCAGTTGGAGGCGCGTGTGCGCGGGGTGCGGGCGGACGGTTCGGGAGCCCACGTCGTGGTGGAGGCCGAGGTGGTGCGCGTCCATGCGGCGCAGGACGTGGTGGTGCCCGGTACTGACCACGTGGATCCCGGGCGCTGGCGGCCGCTGGTGTACAGCTTTCGGCACTACTTCGGTCTCGGGGGCGAGCTGGGGTGGTCCCACCGCTCGGAGACTCCAGCCGGGCGCTGAGGGGCCGCGCGCTCCCCCGCCCCCTGGCGGCTCTCCGCCGTGCCGGACGGGTTGCGGCGGGGGTCGGCCGACAGGTGGCGCGAAGACGCGTCGCGCGGCTCCTCGGCGCGGTCGGGCGCCGCATCGGAAGAGACCGGGGCCGGGGGCGGTGCGGGGCGGCGATCGCCACCGTGCGTCCGGCGCCGACGCGTGGGTCCGGGGTGGCGGTCAGCCGGTGAACAGCCGGTCCAGGTGGGCGGTCAGGACCTCCCGGGCGCGGTCCCTGGTCGTGTGGCCCAGGAGGGCCTGCATCCTGAGTCCGTCGGCCAGGGCGAGGGCCTCGGCGGCGGCCAGGGCGGGGTCGGTCCCGGTGTCGACGGTGCCCTCGTCGATGCCCCGGCGCACCGCCTGTTCCAGGAGTTGCTGGAGGTCGGCGTAGCCGCGGAGCAGGAAGGCCGCCAGGGGCGGCTCGACCACGGCGCGGGCGGTGAAGGCGGCGTTGACGCGCTGGGCCTCCTGTGCGCGGGGGCCGTCGTCGAGCAGGCCGCCCAGGACGGTGCGGACGAGGGTCCGCGGGCAGGACGGCTCCGGCGCCTCCTCCAGGCGCTCCAGTGTCGCGGCGACGTCCCGTTGGGCCACGTGTTCCAGGGCGAAGAGCAGCATCTCGTCCTTGGTCCGGAAGTAGTGCTGCACCCGGCCCATGGAGATGCCGGCCTGGGCCGCCACGTCGCGCAGGCTGACGGCCTCCAGTCCGCGCGCGGAGACCAGTGCGCAGACCGCGTCCGCGATCTGGGCACGTCGCTGCCGGTGGTCCACCTGTCTGGGCATCGCTTCCCCCTCGTCGGTCTGAAGCATCGCACGGCGCGGCGCTCCTGGCGCCAAAGTTGCAATGCGAACGCATTGCAATGCAGTTGCATTGCTACTACTTTGGATGCTGTGCGTCACCGAAAGACCTCGGCGCGCATACACCCGCCTTCTCTGAACCGGAGAACCCCCTTGCGCATGAAGACCCTCTTCTCCCCCCTCCTGGTCGCCCTTATGGCGGTCGGACTGTTCGCGAGCACCGCTCCCGCCTCCGCCGCCACCGGACCCTCCGCGGCCCCGGCCGACGAGGTGTCGGCCCAGGCCTACCGCGTCACCGCCTGGAACAACGGGCCCACCCCGGTGCGTGCCGAGCCCAACAACAACAGCCGCCAGCTCAGTCATGTGGTGGCCCCGCACTCCTACAACGCCGAGTGCTGGGGGCGCTACCAGACCATCACCTATCTCGGCTACACCAGCAACGTGTGGGTCCGGCTGCGCCTGAACTCCGGCGGCGTCGGCTGGGTCACCGCGATCGCCCTCAGCGGCGACTACAAGGCCAACCTGCCTGCGGGTGCACGGTGCTGAGCCGCGCAACGAGGGGCCCTGCCGCCCGGATGAGGAGCGTCTTGGTCGCGGCCCTGCTCGCCTTCGTGGCGGTCGGCCCGCTCGCGGCGCCCGTCCCGGCCTCGGCGGAGGTGGAGCACGCGGCCACGTACACCGTGGTCCCGCGGGTGGGCATGACGGTGCCCATACTCGACGGGACCAGTCCCCGCTCCCCCCGGCGCGACCACCTCGTGTGGCCGGACACCGCTCAGGCCGAGTGCTGGGGGCGCTACCAGTCCATCACCTTCGGCGGTTACACCGGCAATGTGTGGGTCCGGATCCGCCTGGACTATGGTTCGATCGGCTGGATTCCGGTTGTCGCCCTCCAGGGCGACTACAAAGCCGACCTTCCTGCGAGTGCGCGGTGCTGATCGCCTGACACCTGGCCCGGGTCCCCCACATCGACCGACCGATCATCCCCGGCGGGGCCCTGACCACGGGTTGGGGCCTCGCCAGAGGTTCAGTGCCTTCCCTGTGCGGCCACCTCCTGGATGAGCGCGGGCCGGGCGTCGAGAACACGGCCGAGGACACGGCTGCGCATATGGCCGAAGCCCTGCTCAAGGCTGGGCTTCGGCCAGTGCTGTGTCCGGAAAGGTTCGTCCGGGTGCTCTCACGCAGCGATGGTCCGAAGCATCGCACGGCGCGGCGCTCCTCGCACCATGGTTACAATGCAAGCGCATTGCAAAAAGAAGGGTCGAGTATGTCGGGAACACTGCGCCTCATGTTCGTGGAGGCGCGGATCTACGGACTGGCGCTGGTCGTCGGGTCCCTGCTCCTCGTCCAGGGGTACGGGGCGGCGCTCACCCGGCTGTTCTGGGGCGTCGAGTGGGGACCCCTGGCCTGGGCCGGTGAGCGCGTCGCGCTTCCAGACGGCTCGCCGCTCATGGTCGGCGGGCTGGGGCTCACCTTCCTGCTCGCCGTGTGCTTCGCCGTCCAGCACGACTGACCGCCGCCCGCGCGGCCCCGGGTCGGTCCGGTCGCCACAGTGCCGCACCCCGCACTGTAAACGCCCGGCGGCGTCCGTGCCGGTCACTGCCGCAGGGGGCGCACTCCCCCGGCGGACCGCCTCCTCGCACCGGCGGGCGCCCGCGCCTCTTCCCGGGCCTTCGAGTCCACGCGGCGGACGCGGCTGCCGCTCCGGGTGCGGTGCCTGGGCCGGCGCAGGGGGACGGTGGGCTCTGGCGCCGCTCCCCCACCGCTTCGGACCGGACCGGCGCGGTCTAGAGGGGCTGGGTGAAGCGGAGCATGTTGCCGGAGGGGTCGCGGAAGGCGCAGTCGCGGACGCCGTAGTACTGGTCGGTGGGCTCCTGGACGACGTCGGCTCCGGCCGCGCGCAGGCGCTCGAAGGTGGCGTCGCAGTCGTCGGTGGTGAAGATGGCGCCGCGGAGCAGGCCCTTGGCCATGAGTTCGTCCAGGGCGCGGCGGTCCTGCGGTGAGGTGCCGGGGTCGGCGCTGGGCGGCTCCAGGACGAGGGAGACGTCGGGCTGGTCGGGGGAACCGACGGTGACCCAGCGCATGCCCTCGTAGGAGACGTCGTCGCGGACCTCCAGGCCCAGGGCGTCGCGGTAGAAGGCCAGGGCGGCGTCGTGGTCGTGGACGGCGATGAAGCACTGGGCGAGTGTGAGGGCCATGGGTCGATGCTAGGGCCGCGGGGCGGGCGCTCGGCGGACCCTCGCGGGGCGGGTGTGGATCTTGGCGACGCAGGCGGGGACGGCGGCGGAGCCGGAGTGGTCGCGGGCGCGGTAGGCGCTGGGGGTCTGGCCGACCAGGCGGGTGAAGCTGCTGCTGAAGGAGCCCAGGGAGGTGCAGCCGACGGCCATGCAGACCTCGGTGACGGTGAGGCGGCCGGCGCGCAGGAGTGCCTTGGCGCGTTCGATGCGGCGGGTCATGAGGTGGCCGTAGGGGGTCTCGCCGTAGGCGGCGCGGAAGCTGCGGGAGAAGTGGCCCGGGGACATGTGGGCGTCGCGCGCCAGGGCGGCGACGTCCAGGGGCTGGTCGTAGTCGCGGTCCATGCGGTCGCGGGCGCGGCGGAGTCGGACCAGGTCGTCGAGGTCGGGCCTTTTCACCCTGGCAGTGTCGCACGGGGGTGCGACGGGGGTGCGCGGATCCGTCTGTTTCGAAGAAGCGCGGGGCGGGCCGGGGTCTTTACCGTGGTGGCAGGGGCGGCGGCAGGGGCCGGCGCCCGGTGGGGCGAAGGGGGCCGGGGATGGGTGCTGTGGCGGACGGGCACGACGTGATCCGGGTGTTCGGGGCGCGGGAGAACAATCTGCGCGGGGTGGACGTGGAGCTGCCCAAGCGGCGGCTGACGGTGTTCACGGGGGTGTCGGGTTCGGGGAAGAGCTCGCTGGTGTTCGGGACGGTGGCGGCGGAGTCGCAGCGGTTGGTCAACGAGACGTACAGCGCGTTCGTGCAGGGGTTCATGCCGTCGCTGCCGCGTCCGGAGGTGGACGTGCTGGAGGGGCTGACGACGGCGATCATCGTGGACCAGCGGCGGCTGGGGGCGGATCCGCGGTCGACGGTGGGGACGGTGACGGACGCGCACGCGATGCTGCGGATCCTGTTCAGCCGGCTGGGTGCGCCGCACATCGGGGGGCCGGGGGCGTTCGCGTTCAACGTGCCCTCGGTGCGGGCCAGCGGGGCGATCACGGTGGAGCGGGGCGCCAAGAAGGCGGTCAGGGCGACGTTCAGCCGGCTGGGCGGGATGTGCCCGGAGTGCGAGGGCCGGGGGGCGGTGTCCGACATCGACCTGGCGCAGCTGTACGACGACTCCAAGTCGATCTCCGAGGGCGCGTTCACGATCCCGGGGTGGAAGTCGGACAGCTGGTGGACGGTGCGGCTGTACGCGGAGTCGGGGTTCTTGGACCCGGACAAGCCGATCCGGGAGTTCTCGGCGCGGGAGCGGGAGGACTTCCTGTACAAGGAGCCGACGAAGGTGAAGGTGGAGGGTGTCAACCTCACCTATGAGGGGCTGGTCCCCAAGATCCGCAAGTCGTTCCTGGCCAAGGACCGGGAGGCGATGCAGCCGCACGTCCGGGCGTTCGTGGACCGGGCGGTGACCTTCAAGGAGTGCCCCGGGTGCGGCGGCAGCCGGCTGAGCGGGCAGGCGCGCTCGGTGCGGGTGGCGGGGGCGGGGCTGGCGGAGCTGTGCGCGATGCAGATCACCGACCTGGCGCGGTGGGTGCGGGAGCTGCGGGAGCCGTCGGCGGGGCCGCTGCTGGAGGCCCTGTCGGGGACGCTGGACTCGTTCGTGGAGACCGGGCTGGGGTACCTGTCGCTGGAGCGGTCGGCGGGGACGCTGTCGGGCGGCGAGGCGCAGCGGGTGAAGATGATCCGGCACCTGGGGTCGTCGCTGACGGACGTGACGTACGTGTTCGACGAGCCGACGGCGGGGCTGCACCCGCACGACGTGCGGCGGATGAACGGGCTGCTGCTGCGGTTGCGTGACAAGGGCAACACGGTGCTGGTGGTGGAGCACGAGCCCGAGGTGATCGGGATCGCCGACCACGTGGTGGACCTGGGGCCGGGCGCGGGGTCCGAAGGCGGCTCGGTGTGCTTCGAGGGCACGGTGGCGGGGCTGCGCGCCGCGGGGACGGTGACCGGGCGCCACCTGGACGACCGGACCCCGTTGAAGGAGGGGGTGCGCTCGCCGTCGGGGGTGCTGCGGGTGCGGGGGGCGCACACGCACAACCTGCGGGACGTGGACGTGGACATCCCGCTGGGGGTGCTGACGGTGGTGACCGGGGTGGCGGGGTCGGGAAAGAGTTCGCTGGTCCGGGGCTCGCTGGCCGGGCGCGAGGGTGTGGTGGTGGTCGACCAGTCGCCGGTCAAGGGGTCGCGGCGGTCCAATCCGGCGACGTACACGGGGCTGCTGGAGCCGGTCCGCAAGGCGTTCGCCAAGGCGAACGGGGTCCGGCCGGCGCTGTTCAGCGCCAACTCCGAGGGGGCGTGCCCGGAGTGCCGGGGGGCCGGGGTGGTGTACCTGGACCTGGGGATGATGGCCGGGGTGTCCTCGGTGTGCGAGGAGTGCGGGGGGCGCCGGTTCCAGGCGTCGGTGCTGGAGTACCGGCTGGGCGGGCGCGACATCGCCGAGGTGCTGGCGATGTCGGTGGACGAGGCGGAGGTGTTCTTCTCCGGGGAGGGGGCGCGCGTGCCGGCGGCGCTGCGGATCCTGGGCCGGCTGCGGGACGTGGGGCTGGGGTACCTGGCGCTGGGGCAGCCGCTGACGGCGCTGTCGGGCGGTGAGCGCCAGCGGTTGAAGCTGGCGGTGCACCTGGGCGGGGAGGGCGGTGTGTTCGTGCTGGACGAGCCGACGGGCGGGCTGCACCTGGCGGACGTGGAGCGGCTGCTGGGGCTGCTGGACCGGATGGTGGACGCGGGGACATCGGTGGTGGTGGTCGAGCACCACCGGGCGGTGATGGCGCACGCCGACCACATCATCGACCTGGGGCCGGGGGCTGGCCGCGACGGCGGCCGGGTGGTGTTCGAGGGGACGCCGCGGGAGCTGGTGGCGGCGCGCTCGACGCTGACGGGCGAGCACCTGGCGGAGTACGCGGGCGGGTGAGGGGGCGGGCCGGGGGGATTTCCCGGACTCCGCGGACGGCGGGGCGGCGCCTCTGAGAGCATGCGGGGGACGCCGGATCCGGGCCCGCGCGGGTGCGCGGGGCTCCCTGGCCCGTGTGAGACCGATGTGGAACGAGGACGACGCGATGGAAGCCGTGACCTTTCCCAACGGCCCGGTCACCATGGCCGGTGACCTGCACCTGCCCGAGGGGTTCGATCCCGGGGGCTCCTACGCCGGGTTGGCGGTGGTCCATCCCGGCGGCGGTGTGAAGGAGCAGGCGGCCCGGCTGTACGCGGCGGCGATGGCCGGGCGGGGGTTCGTGGCGCTGGCGTTCGACGCCTCGCACCAGGGTGAGAGCGGCGGGGAGCCGCGTTTCCTGGAGGATCCGGCGGCCCGGGTCCAGGACGTGCGGGCCGCGGTGGACCTGCTCCAGGGGCTGGACTTCGTGGACGCCGGGCGGGTGGGCGTGCTGGGGGTGTGCGCGGGCGGGGCCTACGGGGTGAGCGCGGCGATGACCGACCACCGGGTGGGGGCGGTGGCGACGGTGAGCGCGCTGAACGTGGGGACGACGTACCGGCGGGGCTGGTTCGGGACCGATCCGGACTCGGCGGCGGTGGCCACGCTGGAGGAGGTGGCGCGCCAGCGCACGGACGAGGTGACGCGGGGGGCGGAGGTGGCGACGATGCCCTACGTGCCGGTGGAGCCGGACGAGAACACGCCGCGGGACCTGGTGCTGGCGAGTGAGTACCTGATGACGGACCGGGGGCGCCATCCCCACGCGCCGAACCGCAAGCTGTTCGCGCAGAGCCTGTGGCGGATGCTGGCGTTCGACGCGTTCCACCTGGTGGAGGAGCTGCTGACGCAGCCGCTGCTGATCGTGGCGGGGAGCGCGGCGGGGTCGCTGTGGCACTCCACGGAGCTGCACGGCCGGGCGCGGGGCCCCAAGAGGCTGGTGGTGGTGGGCGGGGCGACGCACACGGACTTCTACGACGTGCCCGAGTACGTGGAGCGGGCGGTGTCGGAGGCGGCGCCGTTCTTCGGTGAGCACCTGGTGGCGCGGGGCTGACCGGGGCCGGCCGGGGCGGGGTTCCGGGGCGCGCGGTCGCCGTCAGTGCCGGGCGGCCTCCGCGGGCGCCAGCCGGTCCAGCAGGCCGGGGACCCGGGGGTAGGGGCGTTCGCGGGGCAGCAGCTCCCGCGCCCCGGCCAGGTCGCCCCGGCGTACCAGGTCGTGGACGCGGCGGGCGGTGGGGGTGACGTCGTCGATGGCGGTGATCCAGGTGTCGGCGTAGCGGGTGGAGGCCTCCCCCGCCAGGCCGAGCTGGAGGGAGCGGTGCTCCAGGGGCCGCAGGCGCAGGTCGCGTTCGGGGTCCCACTGCACCCGGGCCGGGGCCGCCGCCAGCTCGCGCCGCCAGGCGTCGCGGTCGGCGTGCACGCTCCGGTCGTAGTGCGACAGGCACGCGTTGCGCAGCGCCCACTCGAACCCCTCGCGGGTGATCTCCACGGCCAGGACGGTCTCCTGGTCGGCCTTGAGCACCCACCCGCAGCGGTACATCGTCCACAGGAAGGACGGTTTGATCCACGTCATGCGGCCGCGCTTCCAGTCGGCGGGGAAGCGGCCGGCGCGGGCGGCGGGCAGGCCCAGGCGCGGCGCGTAGGCCTGGTAGACGGTGACCGTGGTGTCGGTGTGGCGGGCGCGGATTTGGTGGCGGGGGGTCGGGGTGTGCACGGCGTTCACCCTGGCCGCCGTACGGCCGGGCCCGCAACCGGTTTTCGGGCGGGTCAGCGCCCGTGCAGGGGGACGGCGGCCTTGAGGAGCATCTCGGCGTACTCGTCCCGGGGGTCGGAGTCCAGGACGACGGCGCCGCCCGCGCCGATGGCCAGCTCCCCGCCCCGGCGCACGGCGGTGCGGATGACGATGCTCAGGTCGGCGGCGCCGGTGTGGGACAGGTAGCCCAGGGCGCCGGAGTAGACGCCGCGGGCGGACCGCTCCAGGGCGTCGATGATCTCCATGGTGCGCCGTTTGGGGGCGCCGGTCATGGAGCCGCCGGGGAAGCAGGCGCGGACCGCGGCCACGGTGGAGACCTCCGGGCGCAGCCGTCCGCGGACGGTGGACACCAGCTGGTGGACGGTGGCGTAGGTCTCGGTGTACATGAACGCCGGGACCTCCACGGTGCCGACCTCGCACACGCGGCCCAGGTCGTTGCGGAGCAGGTCGACGATCATGAGGTTCTCGGCGCGGGTCTTGGCTCCGGTGCGCAGCTCCTGTGCCGCGCGGGCGTCGGTGTCGGGGTCGGGGTGGCGGGGTGCGGTGCCCTTAATGGGGCGGCTCTCGGCGCCGCCGGCGCCGTCCACGCGCAGGAAGCGCTCGGGGGAGGCGCTCAGCACGCTGGTGTCCCCCAGGCGCAGCAGGGCGGCGTAGGGGGCCGGTGAGGCGGCCCGCAGGCGGCGGTGGAAGTCCAGGTCGGTGCCGGTGTAGGGGGCGTGCAGGCGGTTGGTCAGGCAGATCTCGTAGCTCTCGCCCTGGGCCAGCAGGGCCAGGCACTGCTTGACGTCGGCGACGTAGTCCCCGCCGGGGTGCTCCAGCAGGGCGGCGGGGTCCAGGGGGGCGGCGGGCGGGGGCGGTGCGGGCAGCGGGCGCAGGTCGGCCAGGGTCGCGGCGGTGTCCGCCAGCCAGGTGTCGCCGTCGGGTGCGGTGTCGGCGCACACCAGGTGGGTGCGGCCCATGTGGTGGTCCACGGCGACGAACCGGTCGCAGCGCATCCACACGGCGTCGGGGGTGGGGGCGGTGTGCGCGGCGGCGCCGCCGGTGTCGGCCTTGAGCTCGTAGCCGAGGTAGCCGACGTAGCCGCCGGTGAAGTCGAAGGGCAGCGGGGAGGGGGTGCGCGGTCCCTGGCGGCGTTCCAGGGCGTCGAAGACGGTGCCGGGCTCGTCGGTGGCGGTGCCGTCGGGGCGGCGGACGCGGACGGGGCCGCCGACGCGGTAGGTGAGGACCTCGCCGGTGGCCGCGCCCAGGAAGGAGAACCGGGCGGGGCCCTGGGGGCGGGAGCTGTCGAGCCAGAACGCGTACTCGGCGTCGCCGTACAGGCGGGCGAAGGCGGCCTCGGTGTCGACGGCGGTGTCCAGGGTGCGGGTGCGCGGAGCCGGCGCCGGTGTGGGTGTGGGGGTGGGGGCGGGGGTCGGCTCAGGGCGCGCGGCGGTGCGCCGGGCGGGGGCCGGGCTGCGGGGGCGGGCCGGGTCCAGGAAGTTGGCGAGGAGGGCGGCGCCGTGCTCCCCGGCGACGGACTCGGGGTGGAACTGCACGCCCCAGCGGGGCAGGTGCCGGTGCTCCAGGGCCATGACCACGCCGTCCTCGGCGCGGGCGGTGACGGCCAGGGCGGCGGGCAGGGGCTCGGGGACGGCCAGCGAGTGGTAGCGCACGGCGGTGAAGTCCTGGGGCAGGCCGGCGAACAGGCCGGTGCCGGTGTGGCGGATCCGGGTGAGGTGGCCGTGGCGGGGCTGGGGGGCGGAGACGACGTCGGCCCCGGCCAGGTGGGCGATGGCCTGGTGGCCCAGGCACACGCCCAGCACCGGCAGGTGCGGGGCGCCGGCCAGGAGTTCGGGGACGCGGCCCAGGTCGCGGGGGTGCTGGGGGCGGCCCGGGCCGGGTGAGACGACGACGGCGTCCAGTCCGGCGAAGTCGAACCGGTCCCAGGCGGGGTCGTCGTTGGCGAGCACGGCGGGCTCGGTCCCGCAGACCCGGGCGATCAGCTGGAAGAGGTTGTAGGTGTAGGAGTCGTGGTTGTCCACGAGCAGAACGCGCATCCCGCCCCTTCCCCTGTGGATGTCGACATCAGAGGATACGGCGGCCGGAACCGGTCTGGGACCGCGCGGTCGTCCACAGGCGGCCCGGGGACCTGGTGCGGCGGGGGCGGCCCGGGTAGACAGGAGGGTGAGGGCTTCTTCCCCCTCGTGCAGAAGGGAGTCCGCGGTGACCGCTTTCCTGGCCTGGGCCGTGATCCTGGTCCTGGCGGTGCTGGGCGTCTACCTCGTGGTCGCGGTCTCGGGCGCCTCGGGCGGGCGCGGTGCCGCCCCCGCGCCCGGGCGTCCCCAGGTCGACCGGGCCCAGGAGGAGCTGCGCCTGAGATACGCGCGCGGGGAGATCGACCGCGAGGAGTACCTCCAGCGCAGGATCGACCTCGAATGACCCCGCGGCCCGCCCCGGCGGGCGCACGGGTGCCGGTGGGGCCGGCAATGACCCCGCAGGGCATTGCCTCGGTCGGCCCGGTGCCGGTGGGACCGGCTCCGGGTGGTGCGCTCCCCCGGTTCCCCGGTGTGCCCCAGGGGGTCCGGCCTCCGTCGGCTCCGGGTCGACGGGGCCCCTCGGCCGGGCCGGACGGTGTCCGGGGCCGGAGCCGTGGTGGCGGACGGCCCCCGCGGCGGCGCGCACCGCCCGCGCACCCGCGGCTCCGCCGGGGGGCGGGGTCCGCGGTGTCCGTGCCCCTCCCCCGGGCGGTCGCTTCGGGGGCCGCGCGCCCTCCGGCCGGGTCGCCGCCCCTCCCCCTCCCCCGTTCGCCGTGCACCGCCGCGCCGTCCCGCGGGGGCGGCGGGATTCCCGGGGCGGATGTGCGATTGTGCCGTTGGCAGCGGGCGGCGGGGCGTGTACAGTGGCGGCCGTCCTGTTGTCGACGAATGAGGTGGACGTTGCGCATCTGAGGTTCGCGATCACCACGCGGCACGGCCTTTGAGGCCGCACGCCACGGCCCCCGGGCCGTCGGCGCCAGTGCGTGGATGGAACCTCGGTGCACGAGCCGTCCTCCAACGGGACCCCTCGCACCCCTCCTGTCGGCCCCGGCCGCGTGGTGCTCGCATACGAAGCCCCTGTCACTTCGCTTCCGTATTGCGAGAGAACCATGTCTCATCCCGCTGTCACCGGTGCCTCCGTGGCCGTCTCCGCCCTGGACTTCTCCTGGGCCGACGGCACGGCCGTCTTCGAGGACCTGTCCCTGGCGGCCGGCCGCGGCCGTATCGGGCTGGTCGGCGCCAACGGTGCGGGCAAGTCCACCCTGCTCCGGCTGCTGGCCGGGCTGCTGCGCCCCGCCTCGGGGTCGGTCACCGTCCACGGGCGCCTGGCGTACCTGCCGCAGAACATCACCCTGGACACCGGCCTGCGCGTGGACCAGGCCCTGGGCATCGCCGGCACCCGCGCCGCGCTGGCCGCCATCGAGTCCGGCGACGTGTCCGAGCAGTACTTCGAGGAGGTCGGCGACGACTGGGACGTCGAGGAGCGGGCCCTGGCCGCCCTGGGGGGCCTGGGCCTGGAGGGCCTCGGCCTGGACCGCACCGTCGGTGAGGTCTCCGGCGGCGAGGCCGTCCTGCTGCGCCTGGCCGCCCTGCTCCTGGAGCGCCCCGACGTCCTGCTGCTGGACGAGCCCACCAACAACCTCGACCTGTTCGCCCGCAGGAGGCTCTACGACGCCGTGGACTCCTGGCGCACCGGCACCCTGATCGTGGTCAGCCACGACACCGACCTGCTGGAGCGCGTGGACCGTATCGCCGAGCTGCGCCAGGGCTCGGTCACCTGGTACGGGGGCGGCTGGTCGGACTACCGGCAGGCGCTGGCGGTGCAGCAGGAGGCCGCCGAGCGGACCCTGCGCGCCGCCGACTCCGACCTCAAACGGCAAAAGCGCGAGATGGAGGAGACCCGGGTCAAGCTGGCCCGCCGCCAGAAGCAGAGCCGCCGGCTCGACGCCCAGGGCGGCATGCCCAAGATCTTCGCCAACACGATGAAGAACAAGGCCGAGGGGTCGGCGGCCAAGCTCAAGGGGGTGCACGAGGACCGCATCCAGGAGGCGCGCGAGAGGCGGGAGGAGGCCGCCGAGGCGGTGCGCGCCGACGCCGAGATCCGGGTGGAGCTGCCCGAGACCGCCGTGCCCGCGGGGCGTGAGGTGCTGGCGGTGCGGGGGCTGACCCCGGTGCACGGGACGCTGTCGGGGGTGGACCTGCTGGTGCGCGGCCCGGAGCGGATCGCGCTGGTGGGGCGCAACGGGGCGGGCAAGACCACCCTGCTGCGCACCCTGCTCGGCGAGCTGGAGCCCCGGGAGGGGACGGCGCGGGTGTTCGTGCCCTCGCGGTTCCTGCCCCAGCGGCTGGACGTGCTGGACGACGCCCTGACGGTGGCCGAGAACGTGGAGCGGCTGGCGCCGGGGGTGGAGGAGCAGCGCGTCCGGGCGCAGCTGGCCCGGTTCCTGTTCCGGGGGGCGCGCTCGGCGCAGGTCGCCGGGACGCTGTCGGGCGGGGAGCGGTTCCGGGCGGCGCTGGCGGCCCTGATGCTGGCCTCCCCCGCGCCGCAGCTGCTGCTGCTGGACGAGCCCACCAACAACCTGGACGTGTCCGGCGTCCGGCAGCTGACCGGGGCCCTGGAGGCCTACGAGGGGGCGCTGGTGGTGGCCAGCCACGACCTGCCGTTCCTGGAGTCGGTCGGTGTCACCCGGTGGCTGTTCGCGGGCGAGGGCCTGGTGGAGACCACCGGGGAGGGGGTGCGCGCCCTGCTGGCCGGGGGGTCCCCGGGGTGAGGGCCGGTGCCCCGCCGCGGACGCGGCGGGGCACCGGCGGGTTTCTTCAGGCCCCCGGGTAGTCGCCGAAGGCCCACAGGTTGCCCTCGGGGTCGCGGACGGTGAACTCCCGGGACCCGTGGCCGGTGGTGTGCGGCGGGCTCACCACCTGGGCGCCGTGATCGGCGGCGCGCGCGTGCAGGGCGTCGGGGTCGGCGGTGACGACGTAGAACCCGGCCGTTCCGGGCTCGCGCGACCAGGCGCGGCCCGGGGCGTGGTCGCCGAGCATGATCCCGCCCGCCCCCTGGGGCCACAGGAGTTCGGCGTGGGCCACGCGGCCGTCGGCGTCGTGGTGGCGGGCGGTGGCGGTGAAGCCGAAGGCCCCGGTGTAGAAGTCGATGAGTGCGGCGGCGTCGTGCGCCTGGAGGGTGCCCCACAGGCGGGGCCGGACGGTGGTGTCGGTGTGCGGTGTGCTCATGGTTCCCAGGCTGGTGGGCGGGAGGGGGTGTCGTCTTGTACGTTCCGGAACTCCCGGGCGGCCCAGGCCGCGGGCGGCAGGCCGGTGAAGCGGGTGAAGGCGCGGCTCAGGTGGGCCTGGTCGGTGTACCCGGCCGCGGCGGCGGCCCCCGCCAGGTCGGTGCGCCCGGTCCGGTGCAGGCTGCGGGTGATGCGGCGGCGGGCGTGGTCGAAGCGCATGAGTGCGGCCACGGTCTTGGGCGAGCGGCCGACCTCGCGGTGGAAGAGGGTGCCCAGGTGGCGGGGGGTCAGGCCGACCCGGTCGGCCACGTCGCCGATCCGGGCCCGGCCGCCGGAGGCCGCGAGCAGGTGCCAGGCGCCGGCGAGTTCGGGGCGGGGGCCGTGTGGGCGGTACCGGTCGCGCAGGTGGGCGGCGACGAGTGCGAAGGCGTCCTCCCAGGGGGTGGCGGGGTCCAGGCGCTCGTAGAGTGCGCGGCCCGCGGGGCCGGCCAGGGGCAGGCCGTCGTAGTCGTCGACGCCGAGCTCGGCGCAGGGCACCCCGAACAGGGAGCGCACGGCCAGGGGGTGCAGGGCCAGCTGGATTCCGGCGTGGCCGGTGCGCTGGTGCACGTGGGAGGCGTGCAGGTGCAGGCCGCCCAGCAGCAGGGGGGCGGGGCGGGCGGCGGGCAGGGATGCGGCGTCGGGTGCGGCGCGCACGCCCTCGTCGAGGCCGACGATGAAGGTGACCGACGCCGAGGGCAGGCCCAGGTGGACCGACTCGGGTACCGCCAGTGCCCGGTAGCCGGTCATCGACACGACCCCGGGGGCGGTCCGGGCGGGGGCGGCGGCGAACTCCCAGGCCCGCTCCGGCTCGTCCATACTCCGACGCTGCCAGAGCGGGCCCGTGCGGGTCAACCGGTCATCTCCTCCAGGGTCTTGCCCTTGGTCTCCTTGACGAACTTCCACACGAACAGCAGGGAGAGCACGGCGAAGCCGGTGTAGACGAGGTAGGAGCCGCTCAGGCTCCAGTCGCGCATGCTGGGGAAGGTGACGGTGACGGCCCAGTTGGCGATCCACTGGGTGGCGGTGGCCACGCCCATGGCGGCGGCGCGGATGCGCAGCGGGAACATCTCTCCCAGCAGCACCCACACCACGGCGCCCCAGGACAGGGCGAAGAACAGCACGAAGGAGCTGGCGGCGACCAGGGCGACCACGCCCCAGGCGAAGTCCAGGCTCACCTCCTCGCCGACGGCGGTGGCGTGGCCGAAGGCGTAGGCGGCCACCGCCAGTGCCAGCGCCATGCCGGCCGAGCCCACCAGCAGCAGGGGGCGGCGGCCGACCCGGTCGACGAGGAAGATCGCGACGACGGTGCCGACGATGTTGATGACCGAGGTGAACAGGCTCAGCAGCAGGGAGTCGGACTCGGGCACGCCCACGGACTGCCACAGCGAGGAGGAGTAGTAGAAGATGACGTTGATGCCCACGAGCTGCTGGAACGCGGACAGGGCCATGCCGATCCAGACGATGGGGAGCAGTCCGAGCCGGCCGCGCAGGTCGCGCAGGCGGGGGCGCTCCTCCGAGCCCAGGGCCTTCCTGATGTCGGTGACGCGGCGGTCCAGGCGGGCGGGGCCGCCGCCCTCGACCTCGGCGAGGATCTCCTTGGCCTGGTCGTCCTCGCCCACGCGCACCAGGTAGCGGGGGGACTCGGGGATGACGAGGGTGAGCAGCAGGTAGATGGCGGCGGGCACCAGTTCGGCGCCCAGCATCCACTGCCAGGCCTGGAGGGGGCCGAGCATGTTGGAGGCGCTGCCGCCGGCGGCCAGGGCGATGAGGTAGTCGGCGAGCTGGGAGACGGCGATGCCCAGGACGATGGCCAGCTGTTGGAGGGAGCCCAGGCGTCCGCGGTGGGCGGCCGGGGCGATCTCGGCGATGTAGGTGGGGGCGATGACGGAGGCCATGCCGATGGCGATGCCGCTCAGGACCCGCCACAGGATGAGGTCCCAGATGGCGAAGGGCAGGGCCATGCCCACGGCGCTGACGGCGAACAGCACGCCGGCGATGCGCATGGTGCGGATGCGCCCGTAGCGGTCGGCCAGCGAGCCGGTGACGGCGGCGCCCACCGCCGAGCCCAGCAGGGCCGAGGCGACGGTGAACCCCAGGGTCGCCGAGCTGACCTGGAACCTGGCCTGGATGGCGTCGACGGCGCCGTTGATGACGGCGCTGTCGTAGCCGAACAGGAACCCGCCCATCGCCGCCGCGGCGGCGATCATGGTGACCTTGCCGAGGTCCCCGCCGCCTTCCGAGAGGTCCTGGGACGCCCCCGCGCTGCCTTTCCCGGTCACACCCGCTCCCTTCCGCGGCGACGCGCGTCGCCGACCTCCGCCAGGGTCGGTGCCGGGGCTCGCGGGGGCGGGCGCACGACACCCCGGGTCGGTGGAACCCGGGGTGAATCATGTCCGGGACTTGGCCCGGGGCCCGCGGTGCCGGGGTCAGCCGGTCATCTCCTCCAGGGTCTTGCCCTTGGTCTCCTTGACGAACCTCAGGACGAAGAGCAGGGAGAGCAGGGCGAACGCCGCGTAGATGAGGTAGGAGCCGCTCAGGCTCCAGTCGCGCAGGCTCGGGAAGCTGACGGTGACGGCCCAGTTGGCCAGCCACTGGACGGCGGTGGCCACGCCCATGGCGGCGGCGCGGATGCGCAGCGGGAACATCTCGCCCAGCAGCACCCAGACGACCACGCCCCAGGACAGGGCGAAGAACAGCACGAAGGAGCTGGCGGCGGCCAGGGCCACGGCGGCCCACACGAACGGCAGGGTCACCTCCTCGCCGGAGGCGGTGGCGTGCCCGAAGGCGTAGGCGGCGGTGGCCAGGGCGACGGTCATGCCGGCCGAGCCCACCAGCAGCAGGGGGCGGCGGCCGATCCGGTCGACCAGGAGGATCGCGATGACCGTGCCGACGATGTTGACGATGGAGGTGAACAGGCTCAGCAGCAGGGAGTCGGACTCGGCGATGCCCACCGACTGCCACAGCGAGGAGGAGTAGTAGAAGATGACGTTGATGCCCACCAGCTGCTGGAACGCGGACAGGGCCACGCCGGTCCAGACGATGGGCAGCAGCAGGTGGGGGCCGCGCAGGTCGCGCAGGCGGGGCCGCACCTCCGAGCCCAGGGCGCGGCGGATCTCGCCGATGCGGCGCTCGACCCGTTCGGGGCCGCCGCCCTCCACCTCGCCCAGGACGGTGCGGGCCCGGTCGTGCTCGCCCACGCGCACCAGGTAGCGGGGCGACTCGGGGATGAGCAGGCTGAGCAGCAGGTAGACCAGGGCGGGCAGGACCTCCACGCCGAGCATCCACTGCCAGGCCTGGAGGGGGCCGATCGTGTTGGAGGCGCTGCCGTCGGCGATCTGGGCGATGCCGTAGTTGACCAGCTGCGAGCAGGCGATGCCCAGGACGATGGCGAGCTGCTGGAGGGAGCCCAGGCGTCCGCGGTAGGCGGCCGGGGCGACCTCGGCGATGTAGGTGGGGGCGATGACGGAGGCCATGCCGATGGCGACGCCGCCCAGGACGCGCCAGGCGGTCAGGTCCCACACGCCGAAGGGCAGGGCCGATCCGATGGCGCTGACGGCGAACAGCACGCCGGCGACCTGCATGACGCGGATGCGCCCGTGGCGGTCGGCCAGCCAGCCCGCGGTGGCCGCGCCCAGGACGCAGCCCAGCAGCGCGGAGGCGATGGTGAACCCCAGGACCCCCGCGCCGACCTCGAACCTGGTCTGGATGGCGTCGACGGCGCCGTTGATGACGGCGCTGTCGTAGCCGAACAGGAACCCGCCCATCGCCGCCGCGGCGGCGATCATGGTGACGCGGACGATGTCGGCGTCCTCGCCCGTCCCTTTGCTGGCACTTGCCACGTTCTCCCCCTCCGATGTCCGGTTCTCCCAGGACTACCCGGATGGGCACGGTATGTCACATGCGCGGTACGCGCCGTGAGTCCGGGTGCGGGGGCGGGGGCGTGTCGGGGGTGCGGCGGGTCAGCGCTGCTGGGGGACCTGCTCGACGCCGTTCCACTGCTGGTACTGCTGGGCGGCCTCGGCCGCGGCCTGGTCCTCCTGGCGGTCGCGCACGCACTTGGCGAGGGTGAAGGTGGCGGTGATGACGTAGAGCAGGCCCATGCCCAGGAAGGCGCGGATCCACAGGTCGACGGGGAGGAAGACCACGCCCACGCCCAGGCCGACGGAGGCGGCGGCGAAGGAGATCATGGACTGGAGGTAGAACTGGGGGCTGGACCGGGGGGCGGGGGCGAAGGGGTTCATACGCCCATGGTGGACGGGGCCGGTCCGGGGCGCCTGAGTACGCCTACTCACCCCGCGTCCGGTCCGGCGGGTCGCGGGGGCGCGGGCCGGTCCGGGCGCAGTGCGGACAGGTCCTGCGGGCCGGGCTCCCCCAGGGCCAGGCGGGCGGCGAGCGCCCCCTGGTAGGCGCCCAGGGACAGGCCCTCCCCGCCCAGGCCGGTGGCCACGACGACGCCGGGGATCCGTGCGTGGGCGCCCAGCAGCGGGAGCCCGTCGCGGGTGGCCGGGCGCAGGCCCGCCAGGGAGCCGACCACGGTGGCCCCGGCCAGGCCGGGCAGGTCCTCCAGGGCCCGGGACAGGTTCTCGGCGGTGCTGCGGGCGGTGACGCGGTGGTCGAACCCGGCCTCGGGCTCGCGGGTGCCGCCGGTGACGACGCGGTCGGGGCCGAAGGCCACGGCGTGGCCCCCGTGCCCGCCCCAGCGCAGGACCGGCCAGGAGCGGGTGTCGGTCCCGGGCAGCGCGAAGTGGGTGACCTGGCCGCGCACCGGGACCACCGGCAGGTCCGTCCCGGCCGGCTCTAGGAGGCGGCCGGACCAGGCCCCGGCCGCCACGACCACCGTGGGCGCCCGCAGGTCCTCGCCGCCCACGCGCACCCCGCTCACCCGGCCGCCGTCCCACAGCAGGTGCGCCTCGCCCCTGCGGTGGTGCAGGCCGCGCTCCTGGGCGGACTGGAACAGGGCGTCGCGCAGGACGGCGCCGCGCACGCGCGCGATGCCCTCGACGTACACGCCGCGGTGGGCCTCGGAGAGCAGCGGGACGTGCTCGCGCGGCTCGCCCGGGGCCAGGCGCTCCACCCGGCCCATGCCCTCGTGGCCGGGTTCGGCGGCCAGGGCGCGGAGCAGGTCGTACCCGGTGTCGTCTCCCTCGGGGTCCAGGCGGATGCCGCCGACCCGCTCGTGGCCGGTGGCCCGGCCGTCGTCGGCGAGCAGGTCCAGGAGTCCGGGCAGGTGGGCTGCGGCGCCCCGTTTGAGGGCCTGGAGGGCGGGGTCCTCCCCGGGCAGGGGCCAGGGGAAGACGACGCCCTGTCCGGCGGCGGTGGCCCCGCCGGCGCGGGAGTCCTCGACCAGGGCGGTGGAGGCGCCCTTGGCGGTGAGGTGGAGCGCCGCACTGGCGCCGACGATGCCGCCGCCGACCACGATCACGTCCATGGCATCCTCCGGTCGGGGGTGCCGGGGCGGGCCCCGGCGGGGTGGTCGGGCGGCCGGTCCACCGTACGCGGCCCGGCCCGGGGTCTTCCAGCGCCCCCGTACCGGCGGGTTCCCGCGGTAGTCGCGGCGCCCCGGCCTCCCGGGGGCGCGACCCCTGCCGGCCGCCGGGCGGGCACTGTTCCCGGAGCCGGGGCGCGCGTCACCGGGGCGGCCCGCTCTGTGATGTGCGCCCTTGGCGGTGGAAAGCGGTGGAATGCCCGGTCGCCGCGGCCTGTGACGCTCCCGTGAACAAGCCGAAAGACCCGCGTGCCGCATCCGGGACCGGGGTAGGCAGCGGCGATAGGTTGTGCGGTCAACGAGGAGCGCACCCATCCCCTGGAAGGCAGTCAACACGTGAGCACCTACCACGGCGTCGCCCTGATGCGCCGCCCCGGGCCGAACCTGGCGCGGGGCATCGTCACCCACATCGACCGGGTGGAGGTCGACCCGGTCCTGGCGGCCCGCCAGTACACCATCTACCAGGAGGCGCTGGCCTCGGCGGGGTGGCGGGTGTACGAGGTGGACCCGGCGCCCGAGCACCCCGACTCGGTGTTCGTGGAGGACCCCGTGGTGGTCTGCGGCGACCTCGCGGTGCTGACCCGCTCCGGGGCGCCGGAGCGGCGCGGGGAGGTCGAGGGCGTGGAGGCGGCCGTGCGCGGCCTGGGGCTGCGGGTGGCGCGGATCGAGGCGCCGGGGACCCTGGACGGGGGCGACGTCCTCCAGGTGGGGGCCACCGTGTACGTGGGGGTGGGCGGGCGCACCGACGAGGCGGGCGCGGCCCAGCTGGAGCGGCTGCTCAAGCCGATGGGCCGGGAGGTGCGCCGGGTGGCGCTGGGGGCGGCGCTGCACCTGAAGTCGGCGGTCACGGCGCTGGGCGACGGCACCCTGGTGGGCCTGGAGGAGCTGGTGGACGCCGCGGCGCTGCCGCCGCTGCTGCGCCCGCGGGAGGAGCCCGGCGCGCACGTGCTGCCGCTGGGCGGCCGGGACGTGCTCATCAGCGCCGCGGCGCACGAGACCGTCCACGAGCTGTCCGGGCGGGGGTGGCGGGTGCTGCCGGTGGACATCTCCGAGTTCGAGAAGCTGGAGGCGTGCGTGACCTGCCTGAGCGTGCTGCTCCCCGGCCGGTGACCTGACCCCGCCGCCCCCCGTTTTGCCATTACGGCAAAGTTTTTTGTGCTGGACGCCCGACGGGCCGCATCCTGGTCGCGGAGGTGATCGAGGTGACGGATCGAGACGGCACCCGCGACTACGACGTGGTGGTGATCGGCGGCGGTGCGGCCGGGCTGAGCGGGGCGGTGTCCCTGGCCCGCTCGCGCCGCTCGGTGGCGGTGGTGGACGCGGGCGAGCCCCGCAACGCCCCCGCCGAGGGGGTGCACGTGCTGCTGGGCCGGGAGGGCGTCGACCCCCTGGACCTGCTGGCCCGGGGGCGCGAGGAGCTGCGCGGCTACGGCGGCGAGGTGGTCGGCGGCCGGGTCGTGGGCGCCGCCCGCGAGGACGGGGGGTTCGCGGTGCGCCTGTCCGACGGGCGCACCCTGCGCTCGCGCCGCCTGCTGGTGGCCACCGGCCTGGCGGACGAGCTGCCGGACGTGGCGGGCCTGGGCGACCGGTGGGGGCGGGACGTGATCCACTGCCCCTACTGCCACGGCTGGGAGGTGCGGGGGCAGCGGATCGGCGTGCTCTCCAGCGGACCGATGTCGGTGCACCAGGCGCTGCTCATGCGCCAGCTGAGCGAGGACGTCGTGTTCTTCGCCCACACCGCCGACCCGGTGGGCGCCGAGGACCGCGAGCGGATGCGGGCCCTGGGCATCGAGGTCGTCCAGGGCGCGGTCGCCGCGGTGGAGACCGCCGGCGACCGCCTGAGCGGGGTGCGCCTGGGAGACGGGCGGGTGGTGGAGCGCGACGCCCTGGCGGTGGCCACCCGCATGGTGGCGCGCGCCGGCTTCCTGGCGGAGCTGGGCCTGCCCCTGCGCGAGCACCCCATGGGGGTCGGCGAGCACGTGGAGGCGGAGTTCGGCGGGCGCACGGAGGTGGCGGGCGTGTGGGCGGCGGGCAACGTCACCGACCTGACCGCCCAGGTGGGCGCGGCCGCCGCGGCGGGCACGATGGCCGGGGCGCAGATCAACGCGGACCTGGTCATGGAGGAGGCCGACCGCGCGGTCGCGCGGATGCGCGCCGGGCTGCCGTTCTCGGCCCGGGCGGAGGCCCGGGCGCACGAGGCGGTGGCGGGGCCGGAGCGCCACGGACTGTGACACGCGAGCGCGACGAGGGGGAGCACATGGCGCAGGACTTCGACCGGGACTACTGGGAGGACCGCTACCGCGGCCACGCGGGCGGGCACGGCGTCCCGCCCAACCCGCACCTGGTCGCCGAGGCCTCGGACCTGGAGCCCGGCCGGGCGCTGGACGCCGGGGCGGGCACCGGGGCCGAGGCCCGGTGGCTGGCCGGGCGGGGATGGCGGGTGACGGCTGCGGACATCTCCCAGGCCGCCCTGGACGCCGCCCGCGAGCGCACCGCGGACCTGGACCCGCAGGCGGCCGGGCGCATCGCGTGGGTGCGCGCGGACCTGACCGAGGGGATCCCCGGCGGGGGCGGCTACGACCTGGTGTGCAGCCACTACGCGCATCCCACCGGCGGGTACGCGGCGTTCTTCGGCCTGCTGGCGTCGGCGGTGGCGCCGGGCGGCACGCTGTTCGTCGTCGGGCACGACCACACCGGGCCCCACGGCCACGCGGGGTCCCACGGCCACGACGGGTCGCTGGAGCACGCGCGGGTGGGGGCGGCCGAGGTGGCCGCCGTGCTCGACCCCGGCGCGTGGGAGGTGCTGGTGAGCGAGTCGCGCAGCCGCGAGGTGGAGCGGGGCGGGCACCGCTCCGTCCTGCACGACGCGGTGCTGCGGGCCCGCCGCCGCGCCTGAGCGCACGCGCGGCGCGGTCCCGGGGAGCCCGAAGCCCCCGGGACCGCGCCGGTTCACAGCCAGTCGTGCTCGCGGGCGTAGCGGGCGGCCTCGTGCCGGGTGCGCGTCTGGGTCTTCTGCATCGCGTTGGACAGGTAGTTGCGCACCGTCCCCTCGGCCAGGTGCAGGCGCCCGGCGATCTCGGCCACCGAGTAGCCCTCCCGGGTCTCGCGCAGCACGTCCACCTCGCGGTCGGTGAGCGGGGAGTCGTCGATGACGGCCAGCGCCGACACGTCCGGGTCGATCCACCGCTTGCCGCCGTGCAGGGTGGCCACGACCTCGGCGATGTGCGCGGGCTCGGCCGACTTGCTCACGAACCCCTGGACCCCGAGCTTGAGCGCCCGGCGCAGCACCCCGGGGCGGGCGTGGCGGGTGAGCATCAGCACCGCCTGGCCGGGCAGCTCCCGGCGCAGCCGGGCCACGGCCTCCAGCCCGTCGGTGCCGGGCATCTCCAGGTCGATGACGAGCACGTCGGGCCGGTGCCGCAGCACGGCCTCCACGGCCGCCGCGCCCTCGGCCGCCTCGGCGAGCACGGAGATGTCCCCCTCCAGGGGCAGCAGCGCCGCCAGTGCCGACCGCAGCAGGGCCTCGTCGTCGGCGAGCACCACGGTGATGGTCATCTGTGTCCTCTCGTGATCGTCAGCGCGCGGCGGCCGGCCGGGGGGCCGGGAACGAGGCGGCCGTCAGGAACCGGTCGTCCTCGCGCCGCGCCGTCAGCTCGCCACCGGCGCCGGCCACCCGCTCCCCCAGGGCGGCCAGTCCCCGCAGCGCGGGGGTGGGCCCCTGTCCGGCGCCGTCGTTGGTGATGATGATGCCCGTCTCGGCGAGGGTGATCCGCACCCTCGACGCCTGCGCGTGGCGCAGGATGTTGGTGGTGGTCTCGCGCAGCACCTGGCCGAGCAGGACCCCCGCCCGCTCGTCCACCTCGCCCTCGCGGTCGACCTCCACCCGGATGCCGGCGGCCTCGAAGAGGTTCTTGGCGTTCTCCAGCTCCGCGGACAGGTTGAGCCTGCGCTGGGCGTAGGCCAGCTCGCGGGTGCGGGAGATGGTGTCGCCGACCAGCTCGTACACCTCGCCCAGCTCCTTCTCGGCGCGGACGGTGTCGGCGCCCAGGAGCTTGCGGGCCAGGGCGACCTTGAGCTTGACCACGTGCAGGGTGTGCCCCTGGATGTCGTGCAGGTCGCCGGCGAAGCGCACGCGCTCGCGCATGACGGCCATCTCGGCCTCGCGCTCGCGGGCGCGCTCCAGCTCGCCGATGACGTCGTGGACGGCGAAGACCAGCGAGACCAGGACGAACCCGCCCAGGCCGACGGCGGCCGAGGTCACGCCGTAGCGGAACAGGATCTCCAGGGGGCCCTCCGGCCCCAGGGCCGCCCGCACCCCGATCAGGACCGCGGCCAGGGCCACGACCCCGGCGGCGGCCGCCCTGCGGTGGCGGCGCAGCTCGGAGACCAGGATGGTGGCCACGACCGCGAAGCCGTAGACCGTGGTGGCGCCGTCCAGCCACAGGACCCCGGCGACCCACACGGCGGTGACGACGAGGGCGCCGGGGAGCATGAGCAGGGGGCGCCGGCCCGCGGTCCACAGGTTGACGGTGATCATCGTCAGGGACAGCCCCAGGCCCATGAGGAGCGCGTCCCACCAGGCCTCGGCGTCGGTGGCGATCAGCAGCGCGCCCACGGCCGCGATCGACCCCGACACGATGTCCAGGTTGAGCCGGCGCAGCCGTCCCTGTGTTTCCTCGGTCTGCTCGGACGCCATGCGCCTCCCTCTCCCGGTCCGCGGCGCGGGCCCCCGGCGGGCGCGGCGCGCCCCCAGTCTGGCCGGGTCCGGGCGGGCCCCACCAGTGACACGGCGTCACGGTCGGGGCGGGTGAATGTCACGGTCGGCCGGTGACGCGGTCGCACTGCCGCGGGAGGGGGTCGGCGGGCGACTGTTGGGGGGAACGCGATTCCCCACCGACGAAGGGTTCCACGATGATCGAGTACCTCCAGGACTTCACCTCCCAGGTGCCCCAGGCCCTGCAATGGATCGTGGTGATCCTGCTCGGCATGGTCCCCTTCGTGGAGTCCTACAACGGTTCGGCGCTGGGCGTGGTGGCGGGTCTGCCCGTCTTCGTGGCGGTCCCGGCCGCGGTGGCCGGCAACCTCGTGTCCATGATGGCCGTGGTGGCGGTCTCCTCCCGGGTGCGGGAGAGGGTGCTGGCCGGCCGCGGCGGCGACGCGAGCGAGCCGTCGCCGCGCCGGGCCAAGCTGAAGGAGCGGTTCGACCGCTACGGCGTGGCCGGGGTGGCCCTGCTGGGCCCGCTGGCGCTGCCCAGCCAGATCACGGCGGCGGCGACCGTCTCCTTCGGCGCGACCCGCGGCGCGGTGGTGTTCTGGCACGCGGTCGCGATCGTGCTGTGGGGCGTGGGGGTCGGCGTCCTGGTGTCCCTGGGCGTGGCCGTCCTGACCTGACCGGCCGGGTGCCCCGGCACGGGGGCCGGGGCACCCGCGGCGGGTCGCCGCGCCCTCACGCCGCCCGGTCCAGGAGCGCGCGGGTGCGGCGCAGGACCTCGGCGTGGGTGAGGCCGCGCGAGGCCAGCACCGAGGCCGCGGGCTCGGGCAGGCCCTGGCGGAGCAGGGCCAGCAGCAGGTGGGCGGAGTCAATGGCGTCGTGCCCGGCGGCGATGGTCTCGCGCAGGGACAGCTCCAGGACCTTCTTGGCCCTGGCGTCGAAGGGACTGCCCAGGCGCCCGCGCCGGCGCACCGGTGCCGGCCGCTCGGGCGGGGCCAGCCCCTGGGGGCCGAAGGCCTCCTCCAGGCGGCGGAACAGGGCGTCGGTGTCGATGCCCACGGCGCGCAGGGCGTGCAGCTCGCGGTCGTTGAGCCCGGCGGGTCCGGCGGGCGGGTCGGCGAGCATGGCGGGGGTGATCCCGGCGTCGGCCAGGATGCGGGCGCCGGCCCCCTCGGAGCGGGCCAGGGTGAGGAGCAGGTGGGCGGGACCGACCTTGGCGTCGCCCTGCTCGGCTGCGGTGGCGACGGCGTCGGAGACGACGGCGCGGGCGGTGCGGCTGAAGCGTTCGAACACGGTGTCACTCCCGGTGGGCGTGCTTCTGGTGGACGGCCTGGCGGGTGACGCCCAGGTGGTCGGCGATCTCCTGCCAGGACCGGCCCTGTTCGCGGGCGGCGCGCACGTGCAGGGCCTCCAGGTGGTCGGCGAGTTTGCGCAGCGCGGCCACGGCGGTCAGGCCGGTGGCCGGGTCGGTCGGCGGCGTTCCCCCATGCATGGTGTCAATTTATCTTGACGCCCTAAGAGTGTCAAGAAGGGTTGACGCTCTGCCGTCGGCGGAAACGGGACGGGCACCGGGGCGGGCGCTGCGGCGTTGGACAGGGGGACAGCACCACCGAACACGGGAGACCCATGACCGCCGTCCGCCTCGTCCGCAGCGCCACCCTCACACCGGACGTCGACTACGCCTACGCGGCCACCGCCACCGGACCCCTGCGGGCGGTGTGGACCGCCGGGGCCTGCCCCCTGGACGAGAAGGGGGCCACCGTGGCCGTCGGCGACGTCGCCGGCCAGGCCGAGCAGGTCATGCGCAATCTGCGCACCGCCCTGGCCGACGCCGGGGCCTCGCTCACCGACGTCGTCAAGACCACCGTCTACGTCGCCTCCCCCCGCCAGGAGGACCTGGTGGCCGCCTGGGACGTGGTGCGCGCCCACATGGGCGACCACGACGCACCCTCCACCCTGCTCGGGGTGGCGGCCCTGGGCTACGACGACCAGCTCGTGGAGGTGGAGGCCGTCGCCGTGGCGGCGGCCTGAGCCGCCCGCCGGGGCGGGGACGGTGCGCACCGTCCCCGCCCCGGCGGTTCAGCGCTGGGCGGCGGGGCGCACGATGATCTCGTTGACGTCCACGTCCGCGGGCTGGTCCAGGGCGAAGGCCACGGCGCGGGCGACCGCGTCGGCCGGGATGCTCCGCCTGCGGTACTCCACCATGAAGTCCGCGGCGTAGGGGTCGGTGATGTGCTCGGCCAGCTCCGACTCCGTCACCCCCGGGGAGACGGTGGTCACCCGGACCGAGGGGTCGGACTCCACGCGCAGCCCCTCGGTCAGCGCCCGGGCCGCGAACTTGGTGGCCGAGTAGACCGCCGAGGTGGGCGGCACCTCGTAGGCGCCCACCGAGGCGACGGTCACCACGTGGCCCGACCCCTGGGCGCGAAAGTGCGGCAGCACCGCGGCGACCCCGTTGTAGAGACCCTTGACGTTGACGTCGAACATCCGGTCCCACTCGTCGACGAGCAGCGACTCCAGGCGCGACAGCAGCATCACGCCCGCGTTCGCGACCAGGACGTCCAGGCGCCCGTGCTCGGCCGCCGCCTGTGCGGCCAGGGCGGCGAAGGCGGCGCGGTCGGTCACGTCCAGGGGGTGCGCCCGCGCGGTGTGCCCGGCCGCGGTGAGGTCGTCGGCGACGGCGCGCAGGCGCTCGGCCCGCCGCCCGGTGAGGACGACCGTGTGCCCCTGCGCGGCCAGGCGCCGGGCCACCGCCTCGCCGATCCCGCTGCCCGCCCCCGTCACCAGGACGACCTTCTGTGCCGCTGTGCCCGTTCCGTGTGTGCTCATGGCCCCCACCCTGGCCGGGGCGGGCAGCGGGAGGAAGGCCGCGCCTCTCCGGGGTGCGCCGCACCCCCGCACGGGCGGTCCCGCGCCGGGGGCCGCGCCCCTTCCCGCCCGGTGCGCCCGCTCAGGCGCGGGCGCGGTGCGCGCGCACCCGGGCGCGGGTGGCGCACCGCTTGGAGCAGAACCGGCGCGTGCTGCCGCTGCCGGTGTCGATGAAGACCAGGTCGCAGCCGTGGGCCGCGCACACCCCGCCCGGCGGGCGCTGGCGGTCGGTCAGCAGCAGCGCCAGCACCAGGCCTGCCGAGGCGGCGAACCACTCCGCCAGCGGCGCGTCGTCGCAGGAGTCGGTGTGCACGTGCCAGTGCGAGGTGCCGCCGTGGTCGGTGAGCCGGGGCCGGTGCGCCCCGGCCAGCAGGGCGTTGACCGCGGCTGCCGCCGCCGCGGCGGTGTCCGCGGCCAGGACGGCGCGGATCCGCCCGGCCGCCCCGCGCATGGCTTCGACGTCGGCGCCGGCGACCGGGTCGGTCTCGCCGTGGGCGCGCAGCACCTCCCGCACCCGCCCGGGACCGGTGTCCGGCCGGGCCAGGGCGTTGACGAGGTCGGCGGTGCGGGCGGCGACCGCGCGCACCGAGCGGCCGGTGAGGGCGGTCGGGGTGGGCATGCGGCCACTGTAACGCCTCTTCTGGTTTGTGGCGTTACCCCGTAGCGTCCGGGCCGTGCGCGACGTGACGAGGTACCTGGGCGGTGCGACCGCGGCCCGGACGGGCGATGAGATGTCGGGGCCGGCGCTGCTGCTGCTGGGGATGGCGCTGACGGGCGAGGCCGTGGCGGGTTCGGCGCTGCTGGCCGGGCTGACCGGGGCGGCGGCCGTGGGAGGCCCGCTGGTGGGCGCCCTGCTGGACCGCTCCGCCCGGCCCGGGCGGCTGTTGGCGTGGGCGCTGTGCGCCTACGCGGCGGGGCTGGTGGCGCTGGCCCTGGCGGTGGGCCGGGTGCCCCTGCCCCTGGCGGTCGGCGCCGCGGCGGCGGTGGGGCTGCTGGGCCCGGCGCTCTCGGGCGGGTGGACCGCGCAGCTGCCCCGGGCGGTGCCCTCCGCCCCGCGCGGGCGGGTTGACGCCTGGGACGCGATGACCTTCGGCGCCGCCTCCCTGCTGGGACCGGCGCTGGCGGGCGCCGTCGCCGTCCTGGCCGGGGCGGGTGCGGCGCTGGCCTGCGCCGCCGCGCTCATCGCCCTGGCGGTCCCGGCCGCGCTGGCGCTGCCCGGCGCCCCCGCCGCCCGGCCCGCGGGCCGGGTGCTCCCCCGGCTGTGGGAGGGGGTGCGGGCGGTGCTGGCCCCGGGGGCGCTGCGGTGGGCGACCGCGGTCAGCGCGCTGTCCGTCGCCGGGACCGGGATGCTCGTGGTGTGCGCGCCGCTGCTGGGGATGCGCCTGATGGGCGGCGCCGAGCAGGGGGCGCTGCTGCTGGCCGGGATGGCGGTGTGCTCGCTGGCCGCCAACCTGGTGATGGCTCGCCGGCCCGGCGCGGTCTCCCCCGACGCCCTGCTGCGGGTGTGCGTGGCCGTGCAGGCCGCCGGTACCGCGGGGGCGGCGTGGGCGGCGTCGGCGTCCTGCACGCCGGCGCTGGTGGCCGCGGTGGCGCTGGTGGGCGCGGCCGAGGGGCCCCAGCTGGCCGCCCTGTTCGCGATCCGCCACCGCGAGGCGCCCGAACCCCTGCGGGCGCGGGTCTTCACCACCGGGGCGAGCCTGAAGATCTCGGCGTTCGCCGCGGGTGCGCCGCCGGCCGGGCCGCTGGCGCAGTCCTCGGTCCCGGCGTGCCTGGTCGCGGCGGCGCTGCTGCACGCGGTCGCGGCGCTGGCCCCCCGCCGGTAGCGGACACGTCCTGGCCTGCACTGCTGGCAGACTGCGGGTATGTCGACCACCACGTCCTCACGCCTGCTGCGCCTGCTCTCCCTGCTCCAGACCCGCAAGGACTGGCCCGGCGGGGAGCTGGCCGAGCGCCTGGAGGTGAGCGCCCGCACCGTGCGCCGCGATGTGGACCGGCTGCGCGAGCTGGGCTACCCGATCCGGGCCACCATGGGCACCGGCGGCGGCTACCAGCTGGGCGTGGGCGCCGCGCTGCCCCCGCTGCTGCTGGACGACGAGGAGGCCGTCGCCGTCGCGGTGGGGCTGCGCACCGCCGCGCAGGGCGGGGTGCGCGGCATCGAGGAGACCTCGGTGCGCGCCCTGGCCAAGCTCCTCATGGTGCTGCCCTCCCGGCTGCGCCGCCGGGTGGAGGCCCTGGGCGGCTTCACCGTGCCCGTGCCGGGCGGCGGCCCCGTCGTGGACGCCGACGTGCTGGCGCTGGTGGCGGGCGTGTGCCGGGACGGGGAGCGGCTGCGCTTCGACTACGAGCGCCACGACGGCACCGTCGCCCGGCGCGTCACCGAGCCGCACCGCCTGGTCTCGCGGGGGCGGCTGTGGTACCTGGTGGCCTGGGACAACGAGCGCGACGACTGGCGGACCTTCCGGGTGGACCGGATGCGCCCGCTCACCCCGACCGGGCCGCGGGTGCCCCCGCGCGACCCGCCCGCGCAGGGGGTGGCCGCCTACCTGGCCGAGCGGATGAACTTCCACATGTGGCCGCACCGGGCCAGGGTGCGGCTGTTCGTGGACGCCGAGGAGGCGGAGCGGCGCGGCATCGGCGCGTACGGGCGGCTGGAGCCGGCGGACGCGGACTCCTGTGTGCTGGAGGTCGCGGGCGACTCGCTGCGGATGATGGCCTGCTACCTGGCCATGCTGGACGTGGAGATGCGTGTGGAGGAGCCCGGGGAGCTGCGCGCCGAGATGGCGGCGCTGTCCGAGCGCCTGCGCCGCGCCGCGGGCTGACCCTCAGAGGCGCCGGTACTCGGTGAGGTCGATGTCGACGGAGTAGGGCAGGTCGACCTTCAAGCGATTACGGTGCAGGCCAGAAGGAATGTAGCGGTTCGTGGCAGGGTCGAGTTCGTACACGTACACCACAGGGTCGCCGTTCTTCTTCTCGATCCGCCAGAAGTGAGGGATTCCCGCTTCTGCATAGAGCTGGGGTTTGCGCACCCGGTCCCGATCGACCGACTCGGGGGAGACGACCTCACCCACCAACGTGACCGAGGCAGGTGCGAAACTCGTCTGCTCCTCGTCCACTGCGGAGGCGTCAACCACCAACAGATCGGGTTCAGGGCGTTGACGAGGACCGAGCGTGACCGTCATCTCGCGCCGGACCCGGTATTCCGGGGGAGCGCACGAGCGCAACCGCTGGACCAAGATGTCCAGGAAAACGCTGTGAAAGCCCTTCTGAGGACTCACGAGAACGAGGCTCCCGTCGATCAGTTCGGTGTGGGGGGGCAGCTCAGGCAGTCTGTCGAGGTCCTCGGCTCTGAAGCCCCCGGGCGGAGGGATGAGCCAGTCGGGCACCGGCTGCGCGCACATGTCCCCACCTAACGATCGTCGAAAAGTGTCCTTGGAGGACACTTGAGGCCCACAAAGGTCATTGAGATCGATCGTAGTCGGCCGGGCCGTCCTTCGCCGGGGAACTCCCCACGGGGACACCCCAAAGCAACTACTGTGAGCAGCTACACGATTTCCCAGAGTGATGAAAGTGGGATCAGCGTGCTCGACCGCGCCCTCAGCCCGACGTCCGACCGCCACCTCCTGCCGACCGTGCGCGACCTGTGCCCCGGCTACCGGATCGCCCGCTGGGACTCCCCCGCCGCCCTGACGGCCGACCGCCGCGCCCGCCTGCACGCGCTGCTGCGCGGCCTGGCCGCCCGCGCCTTCGGAGCCGACCACTCGGCCTACTGGCACGCCCGCGTCGAGGGCGGGTTCTTCGACCGGGTCACCGCCCTGGCCCTGGTCATGGACCGCACGGGCGTCCCCGTCGGCTGGGGCGGCTACCACCGGCTGCACCTGGCCGGGCGGCCCGCCCTGTACCTGGACGCCACCGGCGTGGTGCCCGCCCACCGCCGCAGCGGCATCACCTCGGCGCTGATGACGCACTTCCTGACCCGCGAGATCCGCACCCGGCCGCTGCGCGGCATGGACGTGGTCATGCGCACCCGCCACCCGGCCGTCTACGCCGGGTGGCTGCACAACCTGGGCCCCCAGCGGGTCTTCCCCAACACGCGCCGGCCCCTCCCCGCTCGGGTCCGGCGCGTGGCCGCCGACGCCGCCGACTGGCTCGGCGACGGCCCCGGCCTGGACCCCGACACCCTCGTGGTGCGCGACGCCTACCGCGTGTTCGACGGCGACGTCTACGGGGTGCGCCCGCGCAGCGGCCACAGCGACATCGACGACCTCTTCGCCCGCACCGTCGGACCCAAGGACGCCCTCATGGTGGTGGCGCACATGGACGCCGCCGCGCTCGCCCGCTGCGCCCTGGCCCGCGCCGCCCGCTCGCGGGTGCGCCGCATGCCCTCCCTGGGCGGGCGGCCCCGGCGCGGCGGACGCGCCGCCGCGCCGGTCCACCCCGACACCGTCGGGCTGCTCACAGCGGCACGGCCTTGACCGTGGGCGCGGTGTAGACCAGCCCGCCCATGTCGCGCACCCTGTCGGTGAGCGCGGCCAGGCGCAGGCTCTCGTCCCAGGTCATGTCCGGGCTCTGGGAGAGCCCGGCCGCCACACACCGGGCGACCTCCTCGGCCTCGTACTCGTAGCCGTTGGCGCGGAAGGGCCGCTCCAGGACCTCCGGTTCGGCGCCCTCCCGGTACAGGACCGCCTCGGTCGCCGCCCAGAACAGCGGCAGCTCCACCCGCCCCCGCGTCCCGGCCAGCACCGCCCGGTTGGGCAGGGCGGTGA
Source organism: Nocardiopsis flavescens (assembly GCF_900141985.1). Lineage (GTDB taxonomy): Bacteria > Actinomycetota > Actinomycetes > Streptosporangiales > Streptosporangiaceae > Nocardiopsis > Nocardiopsis flavescens. The sequence goes on from NZ_FQZK01000001.1 coordinate 160,501, forward strand.
GCGAGGCGCACGACAGGGTGGCCGTCGCGCCGTGCTCCCCGCGCACCAGCACCGTGGTGTGGGTGTCCACCATGTGGTCCGGCGACAGCCGGCGGGTGGCCCCCACCACGGTCAGCTCCCCCAGGTACCACGAGGCCAGCATCAGCGGGTACACGCCCAGGTCCAGCAGGGCGCCGCCGCCCAGGTCGGCGTTGAACAGCCGGTGGTCGGGGTCGTAGGGGGCGCTGACGCCGAACTCGGCGGAGATCTGGCGCAGCTCGCCGATCGCCCCGTCGGCGACCAGCTCGCGGACCAGGCGGTGTACGGGGAGGAAGCGCGTCCACATCGCCTCCATGAGGAAGACGCCGTTGGCCCCGGCGGCCGCGGTCATCTCCGCCGCCTGGAGCGCGTTCATCGCCATCGGCTTCTCCACCAGCACGTGCTTGCCCGCGTTCAGGCACAGCAGGGTGTGCGGGTGGTGCCAGGGGTGGGGGGTGGCGACGTAGACCGCGTCCACGTCGGGGTCGGCGGCCAGGTCCTCGTAGGACCCGTGGGCGCGGGCGACGCCCCAGGTCGAGGCGAACTCCCGGGACCGCTCCGGGGTGCGCGAGCCGACCGCGGTGACCCTCGCCGTGGGGGTGGCCCGCAGGCCCTCCATGAAGGAGTGGGCGATCCCGCCCGTGCCGAGCACGCCCCAGCGCAGTACGCCGTTCTCATCTGTCATGGATGCATCCTAAAAACACGGCCATCCCGGGGTCCGGGCGGGGGAAGGTCCTCGGTTTCCGGGCGCGGGGGCCGTACGGTGGCCCCAGGACGGCACGGAGCCGGTCCGGCGGACATCGGAGGGGGACATGGCGCAGACGCTCGCCCACAGGCTCGGGGTGCGCCCCGGGGACAGGCTGCTCGTCCTCAACGCGCCCGAGCGGTACCTGAGGCTGCTGGAGCCGCCGCCCGACGTGCACATCGACCTGGGCCCCATCGAGGGGGCCGAGTACGACTCCGCGCACCTGTTCGCCCTGGACCGCGGGACGGTGGACCGCGAGCTGCACCCGCTCCTGAAGACCCTGTCCCCGGCCGCGGCGGTCTGGGTGTGCTACCCCCGGCGCGGCGGCACCATCATCACCGACCTGGGCCCCGACAAGGGGTGGGACGTCCTGGTCGACGACGGGTGGCGCCCCGCCGCCCAGGAGGAGATCGACTCCGACTGGACGGCGCTGCGCTTCACCCGCGCCTGAACCTCAGCGCTCGCGGACCTGGACGCTCCCGCTGACCGTGTCCACCTGCACGCGCGGCCCCGAGGCGGAGGTGTCCACCCCGATCTCGCGCCCGCCGGAGACCGACTCGCCGGTCACGTCGTAGGCGCCCGCGGGGACGCCCACGTCCACCGAGCCGCTGGTGGTCTCCACCGCCAGCGTCTGGAAGGGCTCGTCGGTGAGGACCTCCACGGCCCCCGAGACCGAGGAGACCTCGGCGGTGTCGAACCCGCCGCCGACCGAGACCCGGCCGCTGGTGGACTCGGCCTCCACCGCCGCGGCGGAGAACCCGCCGACGTCGACCGCCCCGGAGGTGCTGGAGGCGTACAGGCGCTCGCCCTCACCGGAGGCGGTGATGGCGCCGCTGGTGGTCTCCAGGTCGGCCGAGCCCGCCACGCCGGCGGCGTCGATGCGGCCGCTGGTGGTCTCCACCCGCACCTCGCCGGAGACGTCGGAGAGGTCCACCGCCCCGCTGACGGTGTCCACCTGCACCCCGGCGTCCAGGCCGGTGGCGCTGACCCCGCCGCCGATGGTCTCCACCTGCACCGACACACCGGCCGGGACGGCGATGGCGTAGTCGACCGCGCAGCCGCCCACGAACCAGATGCCCGAGCACTCGGTCTCGATGCGCAGGTGGCCGTCCTCGGTCTCGATGTCCTCGTCGGGCTCCGAGAGCGGGGTGCCGCGCATCTCCCGGTCCACCAGGACCCGGTCGCCGTCGGTGCCGGTGAGGGTGACCCGCCCGCGGGTCTCGTTCTCCACGACCAGGCGCTCAGGGGAGGCGAAGGAGTCCTCCCTGCCGCCCCGGTCCACGCCCACGCTGCCCAGCACCGAGACCGCGGTCACCGCGATCAGGACCGCCACCAGGACGCCGCCCAGCACCAGCCACGGTCCGGCGCGGAACCCGCTCCGGGGCTCCTTGCTCGACGAGGCGTACAGCCCCCGTGCCTTGAATGTCACTTTCTTCCTCTCCGTCCGGGGCCCCTGCCCCGTCGTGCCGCGGTGCCGGTCAGTCCCGGTCGTGGTCGCGCAGGTAGTGCAGGACCGCCTGCACCCTGCGGTGGTCGTGGTCGTCCTGGCCCAGGTCGAGCTTGGTGAAGATCGACCGGATGTGCTTCTCCACCGCTCGCTCGGTGACGGTCAGCCGGGAGGCGATCCCGGCGTTGTTGAGGCCCTGGGCCATCACCTCCAGCACCTCGGTCTCCCGCGGGGTGAGCCGGTCCAGGGCGCTGCCCCGGTGTCCGCTGAGCAGCTGGGACACCACCTCGGGGTCGATCGCCGCGCCGCCGCCGGCCACCCGGCGCAGCACGGTGAGGAACTCGTCGATGTCGGCGACCCGGTCCTTGAGCAGGTAGCCGACCCGGGACATGTCGCGCCCTCCGAACAGCTCGGCGGCGTAGCGTCCCACCACGTGCTGGGACAGCAGCAGCACCGCCACCTCCGGGTGCTCCTCGCGGATGCGGATGCCCGCCCGGATGCCCTCCTCGGAGTAGGTGGGCGGCATCCGGATGTCCACCAGGCACAGGTCCACCTCCGGGTGGGCGGCGATGGCGCCCATGAGCGCGTCGGCGTCGCCGACCTCGGCGAGCACCTCCACCCCGGCGTCCTCCAGCAGCCGGGCCATGCCGCTGCGCAGCAGCACCGAGTCCTCCGCGATGACCACCCGCGGCCCCGCCCCGGGGACCCCGCCCTGCTGCGCGGGCCGGGCCGGGGCCGGTCGCGCGTCGTGTCCGTGGAACACGGTTCTCATGCCTCCCAGGGGATGTCGGCGGTCAGGACGGTGCCCTCCCCCGCCGGACTGTGCACGGTCAGGACGCCGTCCACGGCGTCCACCCGGTCCCACAGGCCGTACAGGCCGCTGCCGGACTCGGGGTCGGCGCCGCCGGCGCCGTCGTCGGTGACGGCGACCCGCAGCAGGTCGCCGCCGCGGCCGGCGCCCACGCGCCGCGCGGACACGGTGACCCGCCCGGCGCCGGAGTGCTTGGCCGCGTTGGTGAGCGCCTCGCACACCACGTAGTAGGCCACGCCCTCGGCGCGGGCCGAGGGCCGCCCGTCCAGGTCCACCTCCACCTTGGCCGGGACGGGCGAGCGCCCGGCGGCCACCGGCAGGGCGGCGGGCAGGCCGCGGTCGGTGAGCACCCGGGGGTGCAGGCCGCGGGCGACCTCGCGCAGGTCCTCCATGACCTCGCGGGACTCGCGCTGGGCCTCGGTGATCAGCTCCAGGGCGGCGCCGGGGTCGCTGCCCACGCGGGCGCGGGCCCGGGTGAGCGTCAGGGTCAGCGCGAGCAGCCGCTGCTGGGCGCCGTCGTGGAGGTCGCGCTCGATGCGGCGCCGCTCGGCCTCGGCGGCGTCCACCATGCGCAGCCGGCTGTCCTGGACGTGGGAGAGGCGGCGGCGCATCCGCACCTCGGGCGCGTCGAACAGCAGGGCGCGGTGCAGCGCCACCTCGGTGGTGACCGCGTAGGGGGCCAGCTTCAGCCCCACCAGGGCGACCAGCGGCCCCAGCACCACCTGGGCCAGCGGGCCGGCCAGGTCCGAGGGCTGGCCCTGGGCGAGGATGAACACGGTGCCGAACAGCGCGCCGATGGCCATCGCCGTCCCGGACACCACCAGGACCACCGCGACCCCGCCGAACAGCAGCCCGTGCAGCCCGGCGGCGGTGGTGTAGACGACCATGGACCAGGCCTCGCGGCCGAACAGGAAGCGCCACAGCCTCGGCCAGCGCCCGTCGGGGGCCAGCGGGTCGGGCGGCGCGGTCTCCACGATCCCGAACACCGTGCCCAGCCGGTGCCGCTGCACCCGGCAGGCCAGCCGGGCCAGCAGGACGGCGACGGCGGGCAGTACGACCAGCATGCCGAGCACGTCCCCGGCGAGGTCGGCGAGCCCGCCGTCCCAGGGGTCGCCCCCGCCCGGGGCGAAGGTGAACCCCGCCCAGGAGGCGGCGGCGACCAGTGTGATCGCGGGGAGCAGGTAGAACAGCGACAGGGCGAACGAGGTCATCAGGTGGGCGACCTCGACCGCGCGGGCACGCCAGGGCGTCCGGCGGGCCGTGGCGACGGCGTCGCGGACGGACCCCTGGGAGGGCCCGGGCGGGTCGCCGGGCCGTGCGATGGATGGACTGCGACCGCTCACGTACCCCAATCTAGGTTCGGGGCGGGTCGGGACACGATCCCCTCAGCACGTGGACACCGGGTGGTGGTGGCACTACCCGCCCGCGGGCGGGCGTCGAGGGAAGGGGACCGTGTGGTCGGGGAGCGGGTCGAGGTGGCCCCGGTGCTGGCCGACATCGGCCGCGTCAACATGCTGTTCGCCCTGGAGGCGGGGCCGCCGGGCCCGGGGTGGCGGGCACTGTCCGGTGCCGGGCCCAAAGAGGCCGCGGCCGAGGTGGAGCGGGTGCGCGAGCGCCTGGCGGGGTTCGCCGCCGTCCCCGCGGGGGCGGTGGAGTGGCGGGTGGCGGCGTCGCTGTTCCAGCAGGGGCTGGCCACCCGGCTGCTGTCGCCGGTGCTGGCCGCCGCGCTGTGCCACGGGGCGGCGCTGCGCGCGCGGGACTTCCACCGGGACCCGGGGGCCGCCGGCGCGCCGGTGCTGCGCACCTCCCAGCGGTGGGCCACCCCGGTCTGCCGCGAGCCCGCGGCGGTGGCCGCCCACCTGGCGGAGTCCGTGCTGGCCGGGGTGCTGGAGCCGGTCGCGGCCGCACTGCGGGCGGCGGGGGCGCGGGGCCGGGTGGCCCCGGGGCTGCTGCGCGGCAACACCGCCTCGGCCCTGGCGGGGGCGGCGCGCTCGCTGGGCGCGGACCGGCCCGCGGTGCGGGAGCGGGCCCGGGAGGTGGTGCGCCTGCTGACCTCGGCGCCGCCGCTGGCCGGGACCGGCTCCTACACCGGTCGCGACGCCGGCGGGGCAGCGGTGTTCCGGCGCACCACCTGCTGCCTGTACTACCGGGTGCCCGGCTCGGGGTACTGCGGCGACTGCGCGCTGACCGCCCCGGGGCGCGGGCCCGGCGCCTGAGCGCCGGGGCCCGGGGGTGCGCGGCCCGCCCGAGGCGGCGCCGCGCCGGGAAAACGGGGTGACAGCGGGGGGCCGCCGTGGCACCCTGCCCGGATGGTCACTCCCGCTCTTTCCCCCCTGTACCGCGACTGCGACTTCAACGGGCCGCTCTCGGACGCCCGCGCGGCACGGCTCATCGACGGCCTGGGCCCGCTCGACGGCGCGCACGTGGTGGACGTGGGGTGCGGGTGGGCCGAGCTGCTGCTGCGCACCCTGGAGCGCGCGCCGACCGCCACCGGGTTCGGTATCGACCTGGGCGGGGAGGCCCTCGCCCACGGCCGCGCCGGCGCCGCCGCGCGCGGGCTGGCCGACCGGGTGGAACTGGTCGAGGGCGACGCCGGGGAGTGGACGCGGGCCGGGTCCGGGACCGCTGCCGACGTCGTGTTCAACATCGGCTCCACCCACGCCTGGGGCGGTGAGCCGGTGGAGCACACGGCCAACGCCCTGGAGGCCCTGTCGGGCCTGCTGCGGCCGGGCGGGCGGCTGCTGTTCGGGGAGTGCTTCTGGCTGCGCGAGCCCACCGGCGCCGAGCTGGCCGCCATGTACGACACCCCCCGCGAGCAGTACCGGACGATGCGCGCCCTGGTGGACATGGCCCTGTCGTACGGGTTCCGGCTGCGGGAGCTATCGCAGGCCTCCCCGCAGGAGTGGGACGACTTCGAGAACCGGCACGCCCGGGGCTGGGAGGACTGGCTGGCGGCCAACCCCGGCTCCCCGGACGCCGAGGAGGTCCGCGCCCGCGCGGACCGGCACCGCGTCGCCCGCGTGGACGGCTGGCGCGAGGTCATGGGGATGGCCTACCTGACCCTGGTGCGGGTGTGAGCGGCGGGGCGGGCCGCACACGGCGGCCCGCCCGTCGGCGCCCTCAGCCCGCGTCGGCGGCGCGGCGCACCTGCGCGAGGTCGATGCGGCCCATGGCGAGCATGGCCTTGACGGCCCGCTCGGCGCGCGCCGGGTCGGGGTCGCCGACCAGGTCGTTGAGCTCGCGCGGGAAGACCTGCCAGGAGAATCCGTACCGGTCCTTGAGCCAGCCGCACCGGCTCTCCCGGCCGCCGTCCTCGGTGAGGGCGTACCAGTAGCGGTCGGACTCGGCCTGGTCGTCGCACAGCACCTGGAGGGAGAACGCCTCGCTGAAGGTGAACTCCGGCCCGCCGTTGAGGGCGGTAAGCTGCTGGCCCTGCACCTCGAAGTCGACGGTGAGCACCGCGTCGGCGGGGCGGTGCAGACCGGGCCCGTACGGGGTGACCTTGAGGATGCGCGCGTCGTCGAACACGCCGACGTAGAAGTTCGCCGCCTCCTCGGCCTGCGTGTCGAACCACAGGCAGGGGACGATCTTGTTGAGCTCGGTCATGGTCCTGGTCCCTTCGGGGCGCGGTGTTCCGTCACCTGTACCGACCCGCGGTCCGGTGCGGACTCATCGCGGTCGACGCGGTTCTCTCGGGTGCTGCTCCGCCTTCGCCAAGCTCCCCCATCCTCCACTGCGGCGTCCTATGATCAGGGGATATCCGGTGGTGGAGGGGAGTTTCGTGGAGCAGCGGTACTACTCGGTGGACCAGGTGGCGGAGCTGTTGGGGCTGCACGTGAAGACCGTGCGCGGCTACATCCGCGACGGGCGGCTGGCGGCGACGCGCATCGGCAAGCAGTACCGGATCCGGCGCGAGGACCTGGAGGCGCTCAGCGGCGGTCCGGTGGAGGAGCGCGCGCCCTCGGGACCGGTGGCGGTGGAGGTCTCCACGGTGGTGCGCCTGGAGGGGGTGGACCGCAACCGCGTCGACCGGGTGACGACGCTGGTCACCGCCGCCGCGGCCACGCCGGGCCGGGGGCGCCCCCCGGTGCACGTCCAGGCGGTGCACGACGCGGCGGCGCACAGCCTGCGGCTGGTGATCCTGGGGGACGCGGCGGGGACGGCGGCCCTGCTGGAGCTGGTGGAGATGGCCGCCTCCGACTGACCCGTCGTCTCACATTCCGGGATGATCATCTCACTGAAAGAGATGTCGGGTGTAGGGTCGGGGCACCGCCGACGCCTCGGACGCCCACGGAGAGACGAAGATGACGCGCTACACCCACGGCCAGCACCCCACGGTCACCGACTCCTACCGCTGGCGCGACGCCGCCAACTCGGCAGGGTACGCGCTGGCCGAGATGACCCCCGGCCGGTCCCTGCTGGACATCGGCTGCGGTCCGGGCACCATCACCGTCGACCTGGCCGCCCGTGTGGCGCCGGGCCGGGTGGTGGCGCTGGACTCCTCCCCCGAGGCGGTGGAGCTGGCCCGCGCCACCGCGGAGGAGGCGGGGGTCGGCGGCATCGAGTTCCGCGTGGGCGACGTCCACGCCCTGGACCTGCCCGACGCCTCCTTCGACGTGGTCCACGCCCACCAGGTGCTCCAGCACGTGGCCGACCCGGTGCGGGCGCTGGCCGAGATGCGGCGCGTGACCGCCCCCGGCGGCGTGGTGGCGGCCTGCGACAGCGACTACTCCGGGATGTACTGGTACCCGCGCCTTCCGGAGCTGGACGCGTGGATGGACCTGTACCAGCGGGTGGCCCGCCGCAACGGCGGGGAGCCCGACGCGGGGCGGCGGATGTCGGCCTGGGCGCGCGCCGCCGGGTTCACCGAGGTCTCCTACGCCGCCGAGGTGTGGGACCACTCCTCCCCCGAGCGCCGCGCCTGGTGGGGCGGCATGTGGTCGCGGCGCGTCCTGGAGTCGGACCTGGCCCGCCAGGCGGTGGAGGAGGGGCACGCCACCCGGGCCGACCTGGAGCGGATCTCGGCCGGCTGGGCGGCCTGGAGCCGGGACCCCGACGCCGTGTTCGTCATCCCCCGCGGCACCGTCCTGTGCCGCGGGTGAGGACCGCCCGGCGGCCCGGGGGCCGGGGACCGGGCGGCGGGACGCCGTCCCGCGCCGCCCCGGGCACGGGGAGCGGCTTCCCCGGGTGGCTTGTGCGGCCGTGCCCCGCGCGCGATAGTGACCTTCCGGCCGGACCCGCCGCCCCCGCGGTGCGGGGGCGCACCCCTGCGAGGAGACCGCGAGATGGACGGGGAACGCGACCGCCGTGCCCGCGCCGCCGGTGCGGAGATCGACGCCCGGCTGCGTGAGGAGCGCCGCCGGCTGCTGCGGCGCAGGATCGTGTTCTGGGTGTGGGGCATATTCGCGCTGACCCTCCTGGGCGTCCTGGCGGGGCTGGTCCTGGACGGGATCGAGGGTGCGCTCACGGTGGGCCCGTGGGCGCTGCTGGCAGGGCTCGTCGTCGCCGGGATCAACCTGTGCTTCGAGGTCTACCTCCGCGGAGACGTCTGAGGGCCGCCGCGGTCACCGGGCGGCCCGTCCGGGGCGGCGGTGCAGGCAGGATCAAGGAGGTGGCGACGCGGGGTCAAGGACGGCTCCACGGGATCCTGCGATGCTCGAAGAGCACTGACGGTCTACCCCGGGAGACACAGGACATGATCCGCCGACTGCTCGCCACCGCGGCCCTGGCCGCCTTCGCCGCCCTCGCCCTGGGAGCCCCCGCGCACGCGGGCGACCACTTCGCCGGCGGCGTCGTCACGCAGGACGCCAACATCTGGGCGTAAGAGAACGCACGGTGCCCCTCCCGGGACGGGGGAGGGGCACCGCTGTGCCGTGGGCCGGGGCTCCCCTCCGGCCGCGCCGCGGGCCCGGCCCTGTCCGGAGCGGGGAGCCGCGGCTCGGCCCGCGGAACACCCCCGCCGGGGGCGGACGGGACGGGGCCGCGAGGGGCCGGTGGGAGGGCGCCCCGCGCGCCGGCGGGCCGGGATCAGAGCAGGACCACGACCTTGCCCCGCGTGCGTCCTCCCGCGGAGTGGGCGTGCGCGTCCGCGATCCGCTCCAGCGGGTAGGTCCGCTCCACGCGCGGGGTGTACCGGCCCCGCCGCCCGAGGTCGGCGGCCTCGGCCAGGAGCGCGGGGTCGTTCACCGCGTCGGCCACGCGCACGCCCAGGGCGGGCGCGTTGGCGTGGTCGGCGACCGTCACCACGCGGTCGGGGCCGCCCGCGATCGCGACGAGGCCGGCCAGGGAGCCCGAGGCCGCGGTGTCCAGCACCGCGTCGACACCGCCCGGGGCCAGGGCCGCCAGGCGCTCGGCCAGGCCGGGGCCGTAGGTGGTGGGGACGGCTCCCAGCGAGGAGAGGAACCCGTGGTTGCGCCCGCTCGCCGTCCCGACCACGGTGGCGCCGCGGGCCAGCGCGATCTCCACCGCCGCACTGCCCACGCCCCCGGCGGCGCCCTCGACGAGCAGGGTGCGACCCCGCAGCGGGCCGAGCGCGTTCAGCCCGCCCAGCGCGGTCACCGAGGCCAGGCCCGCCCCGGCGGCCTCCGCGTCGGTCCAGGCCTCGGGCGCGTGGGCCCAGGCGGAGAGCACGGCCAGCTCCGCCGTCGCGCCGGTGACGCCGCCCAGCCCGAAGACGCGGTCCCCCGGGTCCACCCCCCGCACGCCCTCGCCGATCCCGTCGACGGTGCCGACGGCGTCGCGCCCGGGGATCGCCGGCAGCTCCACGGGGAGGAGGTCGCGCAACGCCCCCGAGCGCGCCTTCCAGTCGATGGGGTTGACCCCGGCCGCCGCGACGCGGACGCGGACCTCGCCGGGGCCGGGACGCGGGTCCGGCGCCTTCTCGACCACGAGGGTCTCCACGCCGCCGTACTCGTGATAGCGGACTGCACGCATGACGTTCTGCCTTTCCGAGCGGCCTGAGCAGGCCGTTCGTGCGATCGGTGCGGGGAGCGACCGGCGCCCGCCGGTGCCGCGACCACGCTAGGACCTCACATTGATGTGAGGTGCAAATCGGACGGGCGGCCCGGGTGGAGGGGGCCGCGCGGACGGCGGGACCGGGCACACGGGTATCGGGCCGCCGCAAGGGCCGGACCCGCTCTCGGCCGGTATGGACGCCCGCGTCCGGCCGATCCGGCGGCGGTCCGCCGGGCACCGCCGTGCCCTCCCCGCCGGGGCACCCCGGCGGCGGCGGCGCGAAGACCACCGGCCCCGGAATGTGACGGTGCGGGTGTGGCCGCGGGGGCGGGTCCGGTGGCAGGCTGGGGGCCGTCCCGGAGGTCGAGGCGGCCGGAAGGCCCGCCGGTCGAGGAGTGTGCGATGGGTCCCGGCGAAATACCCGAGGAGCACGTCCGGGCGGAGGCCCTGGCGGCGGCCGTCCCCGGCGTGCTCGAAGCGGCCGTCTCCCCCGGTGAGGGGGAGGACGGGGAGGAGGGCCTGGAGGTGTTCGTGGTCGTCCCGGGTCCGGCGGCCCGGCTGGAGGCCGCCGCGCAGGTCCGCAGGGTCCTGGCCCGGGGATCGTGCCCGGCCGTCGTCCGGGTCCACTTTCCGCCCGCCCTGCCCCGGTCCCCGCGGGGGGACCTCGACCGGGCCCGCCTCGCGGACCCGGGGTGGCGCGCCTCCCCGGAGGCCGCGACCCGCTTCCCGACGGGAGGTCCCGGCGCACAGGTCCCCGGAACGCCCGGCACCCCGCCGGGACCCCTGCCGCGCTGAACCCGGTTCCCGGCCGGCGAGGGTGGCGGGGAACACCGGCTTCCTCCGCGCCGCACCGCCGGCGGGGGCCGCCGCTCCCGGAAGCCCCGTCCGGGAGCCGTGCCGGGCCCCGCGGCGCCGACCCTCAGACGACGTCGAACTCGTTGCCCTCGGGGTCGCGCATGGCCACGGCGTAGAAACCCGTGCCGGGGTCGCCGCCGGTCCGCAGCACGGTGGCGCCGGCCCCGACCAGCCGCTCCACCGTGGCGTCGACCCGGCGCACCCGGACGTCGCGGGGCACACCGGAGCCCCCGCCCACCTTCAGGTCGAAGTGCCAGCGGTTCTTGCCGGCCTTGGGCTCGGGAACCTGCTGGAACCACACCCTCGGTCCCCGCCCCGCGGGGTCGACGATCGACTCCGGGGCGTCCCCGGCGCCGGGCGGCAGCTCCTCCCCGGGCACCCCGGAGGCCTCCCAGTAGGCACGCCACGTGGCGTGCCCCTCCGGCGGGGGCTCGGGAACGTAGCCCAGGGCCTGGGACCAGAAGTCCACCATCACCCGGGGGTCAGCGCAGTCGATCGTCAGTTGCAGGGTCATCTCCATGCACCGAGCATCCCCGGCCGCTCCGACAGACGGCCCCGCGGCACGGCCGGAACCACCCGGGCTGCCCGAGACGGTGTGGATCAACGATCCGGCCCGCCGTTCAGCCCCCTCGCCACAGAGTGTTCGACCAGGTCGACGTCTCATGTGACTCGATATCCTCCGCGGCGTCCAGACCCCCGTCCTCGGCCGGCCCGGCGCAGCAGCTCCACCCGCTTGTCGTGGCCGGTGGGAGCCGGGTCCTGCGGCGGTGCCCCTCCCGGGTTCAAAGACAGGAGTTCCTTCGGTCGGGCCGGGACAGATGCTGCCGATGACCTGTTTCAGCGGCCCGTGTGATCGCGTCCAGTACCCGGTGGCGATCGAGTGCGACCGCGAAATCCGGCGCATCGGCGGTTCCGTCGCGCAGGTCGGCGGCGAACCGGGCGTAGAGGCGGGCGACCCCGGCTGCGGGTGCGTCCAGTTGCAGGTCGGGAGCCGCATAGGCGGGCGGGACCCGCAGCACCTGGACGGGCTCGTCGCCGCGGCGCAGCGTGATGGTGAAATCGGTGAAATGGAGGTAGCCCGCCGCCGACTCCACACGCACACCGCCCTCGGTGCCCTGGATCTCCCATACCATCGCCGGGCCGGCGGACCGCCCGGCACTGTAGTGCAGCGAAGTGGCGATCCCGCCTTCGAGAACGCCGGCGACGACGATCTCGTCCGGCGCGTCCTTCGGCAGCGGCGCGCCGTCGGAGAGGCGGACGCCGTCACCGCGCTGATTGGCGACGACGGCGGACAGGCTCTCGAACGTGCCGAGCACGCGCGCAAGCGGTTCGAGCCCGTGGCCGAGCATGATGCTCAAAAGCGTGGCGCCGTGCTGCGCGCGAGCCATGTACTCGACCGGCGGGTCATAGCGGCCGACCCACATGTCGTCGGCCAGATGCGCTCGGATGCTCGTGTTGAGCGGCTTGCCGATCACGCCTTGCGCGATGAGGTCGCGAAGGAAGAGGACCGGCGGGTGCAGGCCGCCCTGCAATCCGACGACCGTCCGCAGCCGTCGCTCGCGGGCGAACCCCTCCAGCGCTTCGGCCTCCGACAGGTTTCTCGCGAGCGGCCATTCGCAATACACCATCTTGCCGGCGGCCAGCGCGTCGGAAACGATCCGCCCGTGCTCGGGCACCTTGACCGCGACCACCACCAGGTCGACCTCTGGTCGCACGACCAGGGCCTCATGCGTGTCGAAGGCGAGATCGGCGCCCAGCCGACGGGCGGTCGCGTTCGCGCTCTCCATACGAGTCGTACTGACGGCGCGGATCCGGAACGCGTCGAGCGCCTGCAGCGCCGGGACGTGAGCGATTCCGCCCCAACCCCGATCGGCACTGGCCCCGATGAGGCCGACGCCGATCCGGTTATCCGCTGAATTCTTCATCAGGATGCTCCTGCCGTGCGCAGCCCCGGCAACGCTCTCCGGGCTTCGTCGCGATGATTCGTTTCCGGGACAATGCGCGGGCACTCGGGCCCACCATGGCGAGCGGGCGATGATCGCCGTTCGCGTAACGGCCGCGGGGTTGGAGCCCGAGTGACCCGAGCGCGGGTTCTACACGTGGGCCCAGTGGGCTTCGAGTTCGCGCGCGACATCGGCCGGGCGCTCTATCATCGGCCAGTGCGAGCTGCGCAGCTTGAAGACGGCACGTGCGCGTGTGGCATTACCGAGCTCGTCGGCGAAGCGGTGAGGAAGAAACGGATCGTCCAGGCCCCAGATCACCAATGCCGGTGCGGTCACGTCGCTCAAACCCGGTTTCCACTCCGCCCCGACCTCGATCGCCGAACGGTACAGGGCGAGAATGCTTGCTCTCATAGTGGTATCGATATGCCGGACCGATTCGTTCGCCGCGTCGCGCGGCATCTGCGCCTCGTTGAGGCTTGCCGCGAACGCTTCGAGGTCGAGGTCCGCCATCCACTGCTCGCCCTCGCCCGGCGTCTGCCAGATCTTGGCAAGATAGTGCCACGGGTACTCCGGATCGATCGGTCCGCTGATGCCCGTCCATGTCCGCACCAGATCCGGTCGGACGGACGCGAGACGGCCCGTGAGCAGAGACCCCCAATCATGGCCGACCAGGTCGACGGGTTCGCCGATTTCTTCGACCCTCTCGATAAGCCATTCGAGATACTCTTCTTTCGTCGACGTGAATCCCTCCGGCAGGGGTACGCCGAACCCGGGGAGATCGATCGTCACAATATCTTCGCGTTGAAGATGGGAACGGACGGTGTCCCAAAGCCGGTGGGTGTCAGGTACACCATGGACGAGGACTGCGGGCATTTCGAATTCTCCGATTGTCTGTTGTCGTGGTTGGACGGCCGGTCGGCCGGGTCAGGGAAGGAGGATGACTTTGCCGTGGGTGTGGCCCGTGGCGACGAGGCGATGGGCGTCCGCGGCCTCGTCGAGCGGGAAGGTCCGGCCGATGCGCGCGGTCCATGCGCCGGCGGCGATCAGATCCAGGGCTTCCTGGACAGGGCCGCGGTCGCGGTTCCCACTGCCCCCGGGGCTGAACGCGACGCCGTATCGTGCGGCGTCGCGGTCGGCGAGCGTCACGATTCGGTCGGGGCCGCCGAGAAGCTCGACGAGGGCGGGGAGGAGCCCCTTGCCGGCGGTGTCGAGCGCGGCGTCGACCCCGCCCGGAGCGGCGGCACGGATGCGATCGACCAGGCCCGGGCCGTGGGCGACAGGGGTCGCTCCGAGACCCCTGACGAAGTCGGCGTTGGCGGTCCCGGCGACGCCGATCACCGTCACACCGCGCTGTCGCGCGAACTGCACGGCGGCGCCGCCCAGAGCACCGCTCGCGCCGGTGACCACGAGCGTGTTACCCGGGCGAATGTCCAAAAGCCCGAGAGCCCTCGCCGCGTTGTCGGCGCCGATGACGGTAGCCGCGGCCTCCTCGAAGGAAACGCCGTCGGGGATCGTCGCGAACTTGCCGCTGACCGTGTACTCGGCGTAGGAGCCCTGGGTGGCGGAGTCCGGCCACCCGGCGACGCGGTCGCCGACCACGCCCTGGTCGACGCCCGGGCCGACCGCCTCGACGACGCCGGCGAACTCGAATCCGATGATGGCGGGAGCAGGCAGGCGGAACGCTCCGGAGCGTGCCAGGATCTCCGCCGGGTTCACCCCGGCTGCGTGAACCCGCACCAGTACCTGGCCCGGACCCGGCACCGGTCGCGGAACCTCCGCGACCCGCAACACCGAGGGTTCGCCGAACGAGGTGATGACGGCGGCTTTCATGATGATCCCTACTCCTATACAAGGGTCGTTCGCTCGCACCGTTCAGAACGGTGTCGGGTCGGGAAGACCGGAGGATTCTCGCCCCGCAGGCGATGGTCGGGCCGGAGCCGTTCGAGGCGGATCGATCCCGGCACGGTGTACGCGTGGTACCCGGTCTGGGGCGGGCCCCGGAAACCCTTCAGCGGGTCCGAACCTATGTCGGCCGCCCGTGCCCGCGGATCGGTCGCCGTATCCGTCACGGCGGTGATGCACGGTGCCGCCAGGCGCGGTGGCGTCACTGCCGGACGCCGGTCCGGGAGGCTTGTCCGACTCGGGCGATGAGACGGCTGCTGTGGGCAGTGTGCTGGAAACCCGGGGTGTGGTGGGTGCCGTTCGTGGTGTCGCGGGCCGGGCCCGGCACCGCGACCCGGCCTCGGCTGCGGGCCGGGCCCCGGAGCGGCACCCGCGGTGGGCGGGGCCCTGCGCCCCCGCACGGGCGTGCGCCCCGGAGCCGGACCGGGAAGGACCCGTTCCGGCTCCGGGGCGCGGCGCACCCGCGGTGCGGGCCGTCCCCGTGCGCCGCGGTCAGCTCCGCGGCCACTCCTGGACGGGGGGACCCTCGCGTACCGGGCCGTGGAGCGGTCCGGCGTCCGGGGCCCGGGCCGCTCCCCCCATCTCCTCCTCCGGGGGGAGGGGGTCAACCGAGCGCGGGCGCCCGGCGCACAGGGCGTCCCGCGGCGCGGCGCCGTCCACCAGGTAGGCGTCCACCGCCGCCGTCACGCAGTCCATCCCCTCGCGGCCGTAGAAGGTGTGGTCCCCCTCGTCGGCGACGGTGACGAGCGCGTGGTCCAGCCGGCCGGCCATCCGCACGGACGCCTCGTAGAGGGTGTTGGCGTCGTACTCGCCCCCGATGACCAGGCCGCGCGGGTAGCCGTCGCGTTCCGGTTCCACCAGCGGGTCGGGGGTGTGCGAGGCGAACGTGCAGGGCTGGGGCGCGTGCCACCCGGCCCCGACGCCGTAGGGGCTGTACTCGCGGACCTCGCGGACGTCGGCGTAGTAGTCCGACAGGCGCGTGGGCCACGGCGCCTCGCACAGCACCGCCATCATCAGGGAGGGGTTGTCGGGCTCGATCCCGGGCTCCGGCCACTCCTCCTCGTCGGGGAACCCGGGCTCCTCGGGTACTTCGGCCTCGGGGTAGGGCAGGTCGTTGACGATGTACCAGAAATCGGCGGTCGGGTAGGCCCACTCGTTCTGGAAACGCGCCGCGACGCCGACCGCGTAGTCGAAGAGGTCCGCCGTGTACACGAACGGCTCCGGGTCGCCCGGCCAGTACTCGTAGCGGGGGTGCTCCACCAGCCGCGCCCGGGTCCGTTCGAAGGTGGCCACCACCTCCTCGGGCGTGTCCCCCAGGCCGTAGACGTCGTCGTGCTCGGCCACCCAGGCGGTGTAGCGCTCCATGTTGGCGCGGTAGCCCTCGCTCTGCTGCGTGAACACGTCGCGCCACATGCCCTCGGGCGGGACGGCGGCGTCCAGGACGCTGCGATCCAGGCGCTGGGGGAACAGGCTGCCGTACACGGCGCCGAGGTAGGTGCCGTAGGAGCGGCCGAGGTAGGAGATCTCGTCCTCGCCCAGGGCGGCGCGGACCACGTCCATGTCCCGGGCGGTGTTCGCGGTGGTCATGTGCGGGATCAGGTCGCCGTGGGCGCTCTCGCAGGCCCGCTGCGTGGCGATCACCGCGCGGGTGTGGCCGGAGAGCGCCTCGTCGGTGGGCCGGGACCACGGGAACGGATAGTGCGTCCCGCAGTCCAGGTAGGGGGTGGAGGCGCCGCCGCCGCGGGGGTCCATGCCGATGATGTCGTACACCTCGGCGACCCGTTGGGCGCCCAGGGAGGAGAAGTCGTGGTCGGGGCGGTCGCCGACGGCCATCTGGCGGCCGGTGCCGCCGGGGCCGCCGGGGTTGGTGAGCAGGATGCCGCGGCGCCGGTCGGGGTCGGTGGCGCGGTTGCGGCTGATCGCGATGGAGGCGCGCTCGCCTCCGGGGGCGGCGTAGTCGAGGGGGACCTCGATCCAGGCGCACTCCACCTCGCGCAGGAGGTGCTCCTCGCAGGGGGCCCAGACGACCTCCTGCTCGTGGAATTCACGGAGGGGGTCGTCTGCGGCGGCCGGGGCCGCCGCCAGAGACGTCGCCAGGGCGAGCGCCAGGGCGCCCGCGGTGGTGAGCAGGGGTGCTGTGCGCACGGGGGGTGTTCCTTTGCTTCTCCGGCCGGGGCCGCGGGGGCGACGCCGGGGCGTGCATCGGCCCGGCCACCGTACGCACCCGTCACGGCCGACGACACGGGCGAAGGTCATGAATCACCAGATACACCGGGAAACTGTCCGGAAGCGGCCACCTCCCCGCCCCGGTTCCCGCGCCCGGGATCCCCTACCTTCCGAGGGTCGCCCCGTACTCCCGGAGGAGGTCCCCGTGCGGCACCCGACCCCGGCCCGCCGTGTCCCCGAACACCCCGAGAAGCGGCCGGACACCGGCGCCGACACCCCGCCCGGCGGCGGGCCGGTGAGCGCGCCCTGCCCGTTCTGCGAGGTCGTCGCCGGTCGCGCCCCCGCCACGGTGGTGCGCGACTGGCCGGACGCGCTGGCGATCCGCCCCCGGCGCCCGGTGGCCGACGACCACGTGCTCGTCATCCCCCGGGTCCACGTCGTCGACGCCGCCCGGGACCCCGGCGTCACGGCCGCCGCCATGCGGCGGGCCGCCGAACTCCTCGTCCCCGGCGCGCACGTGGGGGTCAACACCGGCGCCGCCGCGGGCCAGACCGTGTTCCACCTGCACATCCACCTGTGGGGGTGCCTGGGCGGGACCCGGTGCATGCCCTGGGGGTGCCCGCCGCCGGGGCCCGCCCCCTCCTGAACCCGTGCGCGTTCGGAGGGGTCCCGCGCGCGGGCGCGGCCCGTCCGGCCCCGGCGGCCGGGGCCGCCCCGGTCCGGGACGCCCGCGCCGCTCACGGCGCGGGCGTCGACCGGCCGTCCGCCTCGGGGTGCACGGCGACGGCGATCTTGCCGCGCGGGCGCCCGCCGGAGGAGCCGCCCTCCAGGAGCGCGTGCGCCCGGGCGACGTCGGCGAGCGGCAGCACGGCGCCGATCACCGGCCGCAGCTCCCCCCGGTCGACCAGTCGGCCGAGGGCTTCGAGCTTTGCTCTGCCGGGGCTGACGAAGAGGAAGTGGTAGGTCGCGTTCACGCCCCACGCGGCGAGCAGGTTCTGGGGTTCGGGGGTGTCCACGATGGACACCACGCGGCCCCGGTCGGCGAGGACCTCCGGGCTGCGGGAGAGGGTGTCCCCGCCCACCGTGTCCAGCACGACGTCCACCCCGCCCAGCGCGCGGACCCGCGGCACGTGGTCTCCGGCCGAGAAGTCGATCGCGGTGTCGGCTCCCAGCCCGGTGACGAACGCGTGGTCCCTCGCCCGCGCGGTGGTCACCACCTCGGCGCCCAGCGCTCTGGCGAGCTGGACGGCGGCCGAGCCGACCCCGCCCGCTCCGCCGTGCACCAGGACCCGCTCCCCGGGCCGCACCCCGGCGCGTTCGACCAGCGCCTCCCACACGGTCACGCCCACGAGCGCGAGCCCGGCCGCCTCGACGTGGGACAGCCGCGCGGGCTTGCGGGCGGCCAGCGCCTGGTCGACCACGTGGAACTCGGCGTAGGTCCCCTGCCCGGCGAAGACCGGCGCCAGGTACCAGACCTCGTCCCCCGGCCGGAAGTCGTCCGCGCCGGGGCCGGTGGCGACCACCACCCCGGACACGTCGTTGCCGATCACCGAGGGCAGTGCCACCTGGTCCCGGTAGTCGCCGCGCCGGGTCTGGAGGTCGAGGGGGTTCACGGACGTGGCCAGCACGCGCACCAGAACCTGGCCGGGTCCGGGTTCGGGCACCGGCAGCTCCCGGGTGGCGAACGCGGTGTCCGCGTCACCGAAGCGGACGAGTTCCACCGCACGCATCGAAGTAGGCATGCGCCGACCTTAGATCGTCATATCCCGAATCGTCAATATGATCGTGCGTTACGATCACCCCATGTTCTCGGAGGCGGAGTTGCTGACGGTGTTCCGGGCCCTGTCCAACCCGGCCCGCCGCCAGATGCTGGTGTGGCTCAAGGAGCCGATGGGCTTCCCCGGACAGGAGCCCGGCGACGTCGAGATCGGCGTCTGCGTGACCGACATCCAGCGGCGCGCGGGCCTGGGGCAGTCGACCACCTCGCAGTACCTGGCCATGCTGCGGCGGGCGGGACTCGTCGTCGCCACCCGGCGGGGCAAGTGGACCTACTACCGCCGCGACGAGGCTAACATCGCCCGCCTCCTGGAGACCCTGGGCGACGTGTTCTGAACCCCGGCGCGGCCCGGGGCGGTGCGCGCCCGCCACCCCCTCCGGCCACCGCCGTCCACCCCCCCCGGGCGGCCCGCCCGGGGGGGTGGACGGCGGTGGCCGGAGCGGTGCATGCCCGCGAGGGGCCCCGGGCCGGAGCGCCCGCGGATCGAACGCCCGGCGGGCCGGAGCGCCTGACGTGGGCCCGGACGCGGGCGGACAGCGGCCCGCGGGCCCGCTCAGACCTGGTTCACACCGCCGTCGACGTAGACGTTGGACCCCACGACGTAGCCGCTCTCCGGCGAGGCGAGGAACGCCACCGCCGCGGCGACCTCCTCGGACTCCCCCATGCGGCCCTTGACCACGATGGCGGCGGCGTTCTCCTTGGCGGCCCGCATGTTCTCCTCGCCGCCCAGGACGGCGGTGTTCCCGGGGGTGTCGATCATGCCCGGCGAGACCACGTTGACCCGGATGCCGCGGCCCTTGAGCTCGGTGGACCAGGTCCGCGCGAACGACCGGACGGCCGCCTTGGACGCGGCGTAGGCGCCGAACGCGTCCAGGCCGCGGTCGGCGGCCGTGGAACCGGTCAGGACGACCGAGGCCCCGTTGTTGAGCAGCGGGAGCGCCTTCTGCACGGTGAACAGCGTGCCGCGGACGTTGACCGCGAAGGTCGCGTCGAAGTGCTCCTCGGTGGTCTGCTCCAGGGTCGCGAACGCACCGATCGCCGCGTTGGCGACGAGGACGTCCAGCCCCCTCCCCCGCGCCCGGACCGCGTCGTAGAGCCGGTCCAGGTCGGCCGGGACGGCGATGTCGCCGGCCACGGCCGTGACCCGGTCCGGCCCGACGGCCTCCACGGCCGCCTCCAGCTCCGGTCTGCGCCGCCCGGTGATGAAGACGTACGCGCCCTCGTCCGCCAGCCGTACGGCGGTGGCCAGGCCGATGCCGGTGCTGCCGCCGGTGACCACCGCTGTCCTGTCGTCGAGCCGTCCCATGGGAGTGCCTCCGTACTCGTGCGCGCCGGTCCGTACCGGCCCGCTCCACCCCCGATCATGCTGCGGCGAGCGAGTACTATCCATAACGCAAGATCCACGATTCTTTATCGAGAGTCCAGGAGGATGTGGTGCTGGGTTTCCGTGATCCCGTCGCCGACGCGATCGGCCTGCTCCGGCCCCGCACGACGATCGGGCCGAGCGTGCGGGCGACCGGGGAGTGGGCGGCCCGCTTCGACGGGTGCGCGCACGTCAAGATCGGCCTCGTCGTGCGCGGATCGTGCTGGCTGACCCTCCGGGGGCGCGAGCCCGTGCCGCTGGAGAAGGGCGACTACTACCTGCTGGGCGCCCCCGGGCCGTACGTGCTGTCCGGCTCGCCCGGCGCGGACCCGGGCACGGCGGTGCCGGTGCGGGAGAGCGCCGTGGACGGGGTAGCGCGCCTGGGCCCCGAGGCCGAGGACGACACCTACGTGTGCGACGGGCGGTTCACCTTCGAGGACGCCAACGCCTCGGTCCTGACCGACGTCCTGCCCGATCTGGTGGTCATCCGCGCCGACGACCGGCGCGGCAGGCACCTGGCGCTCGTGAGCGAACTGCTGGTCGGCGAGCTGGACGCCGCGGCGGTGGGCGGCCCGCTGGTCCTCAACCACCTGGGGCAGATCATGCTCGTCCACATGCTCCGCGCCCACGCGGACCGCGACGACACCACCGCCGGCTGGCTCTGCGCGCTCACCGACGACGCCGTCGGCGCGGCCCTGCGCGCCCTGCACGCGGACGTGGCGCGCCCCTGGACGCTCAGGGAGCTGGCCGACACCGCCCACATGTCGCGCTCGGCGTTCGCCCAGGCCTTCCGGTCCCGGGTCGGGATGCCGCCGCTGGAGTACCTGGTCCAGTGGCGCATGGGCCTGGCCCGCGACGCGCTGCGCCACGGGACGCTGTCGATCTCCGAGCTGGCCTCGGCGACCGGGTACGGGTCCGAGAGCGCGTTCAGCACGGCGTTCCGCCGCGTGGTCGGGGTCTCCCCCGCGAAGTTCCGCGCCGGGGAGCGGGCCGCGGCCCGGGAGCCGGAGCATCTGACCGCCTGAACCGCCGCCAGGTCCCCGTCCTTCCGGCGCGCCGGGGGCGGTCTCCGCCGGCTCGCGGCACACGGGTGGCGGGTCCCCGCCCCGCCGCCCCCGGGAGCGCACGGCCCCGGAGGGCCGGCCGGGCGCGGAGCCGCCGCTCCGTGAGTACGGCCCCCGCCCCGGGCCGGGACCCCCGAACGCCGCCCCTGTCGACGGGCTCGACGGACCCGTGCGCGCGGTCCCGCGCTCCCCGGCCGGCGGAAGGGGCCGCGCTCCCGGTTCGGGGCCCTCCCGAACACCGTCCCGCGGGCCGCGGCCGGCGGCACCGGTCCGTCAGGTCCGCGTGGGCGGCGCGCTCATCGCCGCGGCCAGGAACGTGACCGCCCAGTGCCGGGCCGCCTCGCCCGTGTCCGGGGACGGGCAGTCCGGGGCGGGCCGCTGGTGGACCTCGACGCGGTCCACGGCCGTCACGGCGAGCACCCCCCGGATCCGGAACCACAGCTCCTCCGGCGAGAGGGCGGGCAGTGCGCGCGCGAAGGCGGCCAGGTAGCGCTCGCGAACCGCGTCCTGGTCCGCACCGGCCCAGCCGCGCACCTCCTCGGCCGGGTCGCTGAGGATCATCACGATCAGCCGGGACCTGCGGGCGCCGCCCTCGTCGCCGGCGGGCATCCCGTCGAACAGCGGCCCCGCGAACGCCTCCACCAGCTCGGCGACCCCGGGCTCCGCGGTCCCGGCCAGCAGCCGGTCGAGCCCGGCGGACTGGGCGGCGATGATGGGCTCGACCACCCGCCGGGCGACCGCGGACATGAGTTCCGCCTTCGACCCGAAGTGGTAACCGACGGCGGCCAGGTTCGCCCCGGCGCGGTCGGTGATCGCGCGGACCGAGGTGCCGCGGTAGCCGCGCTCGGCGAAGAGGTGCTCGGCCGCGTCGAGGATCTGGGTGCGGGTGTCAGGTGGTGCCATGCCTGCGTACACTACAGACGTTTGATTCAAACGAACGTATGATTTAAACGAACGTACGAAAAAGGTGGCCATGAGAATACTCGTCTACGGTGCCGGGGTCCTCGGCAGCGTGTTCGCCGCCCGCCTGCACGAGGCCGGGCACGACGTCGCCCTCCTCGCCCGGGGCGCCCGCCTGGCCGCCCTGCGCCGGCACGGCGTGCAGCTCGCCCAGGAGGACGGCCCGGCCGTCCGGCGGGTACCGGTCCCGGTGGTCGAGCACCCGGACGGCGGGTACGACCTGACCGCGGTCCTGGTCCGGGCCCACCAGGCGGACGCGGTGCTGGAGTCGCTCGCCGGCCTCGACGGCGACGTGCTGTTCCTGCACCACTGGGCGGGCGGCCCGGAGGCGCTGGGCGCGGTGATCGGACACGAGCGGGTGCTGCTCGGCTTCGGCACCGCCGGCGGCACGATGGACGGCGACGTGGTCCGCCACCGCGCCCCCGGTCTCCTCACCCGCCGGGTCGCGATGCCGATCGGCGAGCCCGACGGCCGGACCACCCCGCGGCTGGAGCGCATCGCGCGGACGCTCCGCGCCGCCGGGGTCAACACCAGGATCGAGCCGAGGATGGACGCCTGGCTCACGTCGCACGCCGCGTTCGCGGTGCCGCTCGGGCAGGCGGTGCACGCGGCGGGCGGCCCGGTGGCGCTGTCCCGGGACCCGGACGCGGTCCGCGCCATGGTGCGCCTCATGCGGCGGAGCCTGGCCGACCTGCCCGCGCCGCCGGTGCCCCGCGGGCTCGCCGCGCTGCACACCCTGCCGGAGGGCCTGCTCGTGGGCGTGCTGCGGCGCTTCCTGCGGAGCCGGACGGCCGTGCACAGCGGCCTCAGCAACACCTCGCCCTCGGAGGCGGCCGAACTCGCGCGGCTGGCCGAGCAGCTCGGCGCCCGCACGCGGGCCCGGTAGGCGGCGGGCAGCCCCGCCCCCTTGTCCTTCCACGCCCGCGGGCGGGCGCGGGGTCCGCCCGCCGCCTACCGTCCGGGACCACCGGAGATCGGGCCCGCCGCCCCCCGCGGCCGTGGAAGACCCCTGTGGCGGGGGCGTTGCGGCCCTCCCGGGGAGCGGCCGGCGGGGAACCCTGCCACCATGGCCGGGAGCCCGCGCCGCCCCGGGAGGGGTGCGGAACGTCGGAGGGACCCGCCAAGGTGGCGGTGGCCGTCCTCGCCGCCCCCGGGCGGACGCCCCACCACACCCCGACACGAGGGAGACCCCCCATGCCCGGCCACCTCACCCCGGCCCGCTTCGTCGACCTCTACGACCTGGGCGCCAGACCGCACCTCCTCCCCTACCGCGCCTCCGTCGGCGACCGGCGGCGCCGGGAGTGGCTGATCGACGCCGGGCTCCTCGCCGCGTGCGACCCCCTCGACCGCGGCTACGCCTTCCGCATCACGGAGGCGGGTCTGGCCGCCCTGCGCGAGCACCTGGACTTCCTGGAGGAGCGCGAGTCCCAGGGGCTTGCGCACCGCTCCGGGAACGAGTACGGCATCCAGCGCGGGGTCCTGGCCTCCCGTGCCGGGCTGGACGCGGCCCTGGCGCGGCGCGCCAGGGGCGAGGCCGCGCCCGTGGAGGCGGCGGGCATCGAGTGGTGGGCCGGGCAGGGGACACCGGCGTGGGAGGGCTCCCCGCCCGAGGTGCTCGGGGCGGTGGCCGTGCTGCGGGCGGCCGGGCACGCGCCCATGGACTGGACGGCGGTGGGGGGACCCCGGGGCTTCTACGTGGAGCAGCGCGGGCCGCTCCTGTACGTCTACCACGGTGAGGGCCTGCGCTCGCAGCGGGAGGACGGGGGGTGGTTCACCGCGCAGGTCCGCGCCTACGCGGACGCGCTGCGCGCCGCCGGGTGGCGGGTGGACACGGACACGGGCCGGTGCGCGCACGTACGGGCGCCCGGCTCCGGCTGAAGGCGCGCACGGCCCCCGGCCGGGGGCCGTGCCGCAGCCGGCACTTCGCGCCGTGGTCCGCCTTCTCCGACCGGCGGGCGCGTCCCCGGCGCTTCCCGGGTGAGGGCCCTCACCCCCGGCCGGGGATACCCTTCGGACCGCCCGGGTACGCGGCGGCCGACGGCGACGCCGTCGACCTCCGAGACGATCGACACGTCTGAACAGGAGCGGTGCGATGCGCGCGACCGACGCCCCCGACGGGTCCGTGAGCCTGGGCATGTCCCGGGCCGAGGCGACCGTGCTGCACGAGCTGATCGCCTTCGCGGAGTTCGCCCACGACCTGACCGAGATCGCACCGGAGCGCCCGGTCGAGCAGAAGGTGCTGTCCGACGTACAGCAGGCGCTCGCGCCGCTCATCCCGGGCCTGGGCACCGCCGGCTACCAGGCCGCGCTCGACCGCGCCTACGCCGCCGTCGACCCGGGCCCCTTCCGGTCCGCCACGCCGCACGGCACAGGGCGGGACGGTGCCCCCGGCGCGGCGGACGGGCGCGGGACCGCCCGCGAACTCGCCGCCGTGATCGCGCGGGAGATCGAGGCGCGGCTCGGGGTGGAGCGCCCGGTCGGCGAGATGCCCGCCCTGATCGCCGACGCGGTCGTGGACGCCTTCCGCGTCGAGCGCGTCGACCGGGCCGCCCCGCGGGCCGACTGACCCCGGGCCGCCGGAACCGGTGCGCCCGCCGAGACCGCCCGGAGCAGGGGGCGGCGAGGCCGGGAAGGGCACCGCCGGAAGGACCCACCGCCCGGCACCTGCATGCTAGAATCCGCGGAGCAGAGACGACCCGGTCGACTGCGGGACCAGAAGTGGGAGGTGAGTTGATGTCTGCGGTGAAGGCCGCTGCCCTGTGCAGCGCCCGTCGGACCATCCTCACGTCCCGGGCCCCGGTCTGACCTGACACCGATCCCCTGTCGGAGCCGTGACGGCCCACAGGAGGCGGATCTCCGTACTCATCGGGGCCCCTTTTCTCAAGGGTCTCTACGTTGTCCCACTCTTCACATCCACATCATGCTCAGCCGTACTCCCTCGCGGACTACGGCTGGGACGGGGCGTACGAACGCGCCTTCGCCCCTCACCGCGCCGACGGGCTGGTCCCGGCCCGTATCGTCCGGGCCGACCGCGGCTCGTGCGAAGCCGTCACCGACACCGGGACGGTCCGTGCGGACCTCCCCGGTAACGCGGACCACGGCGATCCGCAGGCGGCGCCGTGCACCGGTGACTGGGCGGCCCTGCGCCCCGTCGCCGGAGCCGCACCGGTCCTGCACGCCCTACTGGAACGGCGCACCGCCCTGGTGCGCGCCTCGGCCTCGCGGACCTCGCACGGCCAGACCCTGGCCGCCAACGTCGACACCGTCGTGGTGGCGGTGTCCCTGGCCGCACCCCTCAAGGACGGCCGCACCGAGCGCATGCTCGCCCTGGCATGGGAGAGCGGCGCCCGACCGGTCGTGGTCCTGACCAAGGCCGACCTGTGCGCGGACCCGGTCGCGGCGCAGGCGCAGGTCTCGCAGGTCGCCGCCGGGGTGGACGTGCTGGTCACCAGCGCCGGGACCGGGCAGGGCCTGGACACCCTGTCCGCAGCGCTGCACGGCACCATCGTGCTCCTGGGCCCCTCCGGGGCGGGCAAGTCCACCCTGGGCAACCGGCTGCTGGGCCAGGACCGGCTGGCCACCGGCGCCGTGCGCGAGGCGGACGGCAAGGGGCGCCACACCACCTCCAGCCGGGAACTGCTCCCGCTGCCCGGCGGAGGCGTCCTGCTGGACACCCCCGGCCTGCGGGCGATCGGCCTGCACGACGCCCGGAACGGCCTGGAGCAGGTCTTCGCCGAGATCGAGCACCTCGCGCAGGACTGCCGGTTCACCGACTGCGCCCACGCGGGCGAACCCGGCTGCGCGGTGCTGGCCGCCGTCGGGCAGGGGCGGCTGCCCCAGCGCAGGCTGGACGGCTACCGCCGGCTGCTCCGGGAGAACGACCACGCCGCCTCCCGCACCGACGAGCGGCTGCGCGCCGACCGCGAGACCACCAGGAAGGACATCACACGGCACCTGCGTGCCACCTACCGGTTCCGGGGGCGTCAGCGGTGAAGGACACCGACACCACCCGCCCGGGTGCCGGCGAGGCCCCGGCGGACGCCACCGCGCGCCGCGGGCCCGGGGCCGCCGTCCCACGGCCCGAAAGCGACCGGCGGGACGCGCACCGGCAGGAGAGCGGCGCGCGACGCCGAGACGGCGGGGACCACACCGCCCACCCGCCCCACCCCGACGACACCACCGAGAACGGAACCATGACCACCTGGAACGTCCGCACCGAGACCACCGACGACATCCCGGCCATCCGCGACATCCTCCTGGCCGCCTTCCCCACCGGAGCCGAGGCCGACATCGTCGACGCCCTGCGCGCCGACCCCGGGGCGTGGATCGGGGACCTGTCGATGGTCGCCGCCACCCCGGAGGGCGACCCGGTCGGGTACGCGCTGCTCAGCCGCTGCCGTGTCGACGGCGCGCCCGCACTGGCCCTGGCCCCGTGCGCGGTGCTGCCCTGCGCCCAGCGCACCGGGGCCGGTTCGGCCGCGATCCGCGCGGCGCTGGAGGCCGCACGGGCCCGGGGCGAGAACCTCGTCCTCGTCCTGGGCCACGCCGACTACTATCCGCGGTTCGGCTTCGTCCCGGCGTCCCGCTTCGGTATCCGACCGCCCTTCGACGTGCCCGACGAGGCCATGATGGCCCTGGCCCTGGACGGTGACCGCGCCGTTCCGACCGGCACCATCGGCTACCCCGCCGCGTTCGGAGTCTGACCCCTCCCCCGTCCCCGGGGGGAGACCTCCGGGGACGGGGCCCGCTCCCCAGGCGGCGGCCGAGCGGTGGGAACCGTCGCGGTCAGGTGTCGGCCGGGGTGCGGGCGGGGCCGCTGGTGCGGGTGTGCCACCAGATGGCCACCGCGATGGCGGCGACGACCCCGGCGGGGAACAGCAGGAAATCCGCGCCGGTGACCTCGGCCCGGCCCTGGATGGCGCTGCCGAAGTCGATGTGCAGCAGGAAGGCCGCGGCGAAGTTGAAGGTGTTGAGGACCGCGTGCAGGACGATGGCGACCTCAAGGCCTCCGGTGCGCCAGGTGATGATGCCGAGCGAGGTCCACAGCGTCATGTACCAGACGATGATGTAGGGGTCCATGGATCCGTGCATGAAGGTGAAGCCGACGCTGGTGACCGCGATCGCGAGGACCAGCCCTGCCGTGGGGCTGCGGGTCCAGCTTCCGAGAACGCGGAACGCCAGGCCCCGGACGCCGTACTCCTCCCCGGCCGCCTGCAGCGGGGTCAGCAGCAGGGTGGCCAGGAACATGGCCACCAGTTCGGCCTGGGACCACGGGACGCTCTCGACCGGGAGCAGGTAGGAGGCCGTGTTCGCGGCCAGGAACAGGGGGCCGAAGACGATCAGGGCCTTGCCCATGACGTCGAACCGGAAGAGCGAGACCACCGAGTGCAGCGACGCGGCCGGAAGTCCGTAGAGGACCCGTTGGACGAGCATGCTCCACGGGGTGAGCAGCGCCAGGCCGACCATGGCGCCCGCGTGCCGCAGCGGGGTGTACGCGGTCGGGTCGTTGCCGAGCATCGCGTCGGCCCTCGCGCTGAGCGCGTTCATGGCGACCGAGAAGACCACCAGGCCCAGCAGGACCAGGAAGATGGCCAGGACCCCGCGGAGGATGCGCCGCCGGGGCCCGGCGAGCACGCGGTGGTACTCCACCCCCGCGGGGACCCGCGGGGGTCGGTGCGCGGTGTCCACGGGCCTGAGCAGCCAGGGGCGGGCGGGTGCGGTGGTCACGGGCATCTCCTTCAGTGTTCTCCGGACGGGCTTCCCGACACGCGGCAATACAGTGTGTTGCCGAGGTGGCCGACTGTAGCACGGGTTCCAATACAGTGTGTTGGAAAGGGGGTGGTCGGTCGCCCGGATCGGTACAGGGCAGGTGACCGGGGGGTGTGCCGTGGTGGTTGTTCTCCGAACCGGAGCGCCCGGCCCCCGCCGGTCGGCGGACCGCGGCCTGTGCCACGTGGCTTTCCCCTGACCGGGGCGCTCAGCCCCAGCGGGAGGGTGTCGCTCCCAGTTCAGGTCGCGGGGATGAGAGCTCGACCGGAGTTTTCCAAAAGCCCGGCCGCTTGGAGAGGGCGGCCAGCGGAGCGTGGACCTGGCCCCGGCGCAGTCGGCGGGCGGCAGATTTTCAGTGCTGCGCGTTGGGCGCACGTCGTCAGTGGTGGGGGTGTGTTCCGGGGCTGGGTCGAGCGAGGCGATCCCAGCTCAGACCCAGCGGCGGGAGGAATGCCCCCTGCAAAGGGCGGTGGGCGCGAGGAGCGGCCCGTACGTAGAGCCCACCCATGCCCTCCCAATGCCGTAGGGGGTGAAGCGTGCGCTGTCTTGGGGCCCAAGGCACAGCCGGTCAGCGTTGATCCATACCCCGCCCCCAGGGGGTTGACGAGGGAGTACTCGGCTCCCCAGACACACGGGGGTGAAGCCCGCGCGTACCTACCCCGCCCAGCCAGTGGGGTTGTCCGCCCGCCCGGAGCCCCCGACCCCAACCGGAGGGTGTCGCGCCGCCCCGGGCCACAGCGGGGTAAGCCCACGCGCACCTACCCCGCCGTCACCCCAGCGCCCACCCCGGCAGCGCCTCCGTGCGCCCCGCCCACTCCGGGTCCACCGCTCCGGCGGACCCCGAGCCCAGGATTCCGCCCACGATCGCGGCCACGGTGTCCATGTCCCCGCCCGGCGCCACGGCGGCCCACAGCGCGGACTCCAGGGACCCCCGCAGGTGCTTGGCCACGACCCACAGGGCGAAGGGGACCGTGTCCAGGGCCCGCACCCGGGACCCGTTGCCGAGCCGGTGCGCCGCCCCCACCGGTTCCGGGACGATCAGCAGAGCACGGGCGGCGCGGAGCCCGTCGCGCAGCGCCCCCGGGGGCAGCCGGGCGGCCACCTCCTGAAGGAACGTCCCGGGCGCGACGGCTCCACCGCGCGCCACCAGGGCGGCGGCCACCGCCACCGCGACGGCTCCATCGACCGCTTCGGGGTGGACATGGGTGACACGCGCGCTCACCGCGGCCAGGCGGGTCACCGCGGCCATGTCGTCGGCGAAGAACGCGCCCAGCGGTGCCACGCGCATCGCCGCGCCGTTGCCCCACGACCCGGCCCCGTCGAACAGCTCCGCCGCCGCTCCCCGGTGGTCGGCCCCCTCGCGCACCAGCCGCAGCAGGCGCCCCGTGGACGGACCGTACCCGCGGTCGAAGTCGTGGTGGGCGGCGAAGGACGCCGCCAGCCGGTCCGGGTCCACGTCTGCGTGCAGGACGACCTCCCGGTACACCGACGCGGCCATCTCGGTGTCGTCGGTCCACTCCCACGGGCCCGGCGGCAGCTCCCGGGCACGGTGGCGGAAGCGGTTGTCGGGGACGAAGAACTGGGAGCCGAAGGCGTCGCCGACGGCGAGGGCGGACAGGCTGGACAGGGCGCGCCGGCCGGCGGCGGATGCGGGGTCGGGAGAGGAGGAAGTCATCGTTCGCCATCCTGCCCCGGGTCGGGGGGTCCGGTCTACGGGGGCGCAGATGCGGGCGGGTCACGGGCTTCGCCGCTGTGGGGCGCCCCGGGATTTCCGGACTCACAGGGGTGAAGGCCGCGCGTACCTGCCCGCCGCGCCACGGGGGTTGTCCGCCCACTGGGAGCGCTCAGCCCCAGCCGGAGGGTGGCGCTCCTGCGCTGGGGCGCGTGGGGTTGTTCAGCCGCTTTAACGCCGTGGGTGGTGAAGCGTGCGCTGTCTCCGGGCCCCGGGCCCCGGGCACAGCCGGTGAGCATGGATCGGCACCCCGGCTCCAGGGATTCGGGGAGGGCGTACTCGGCTCCGCGGACCCACGGGGGTGAGGGCCGCGGTGTATCTGCCCGCCGCGCCGGTGGGGGGTGTCCACCCGCCTGGAGCCCTCAGCCGTAGCCGGAGGGCATCCCTTCCACGCCGGGTCGCGCGGGGTAGGGCCGCGGGTACTCGCCCGGTCCGCCGCAGGGGGTTTCGGGGCACGCTCCCGGAACCTCCACCCGAGGGGGTGAGGCGGACTTGGAGGTCTCCAGGACGGTCACCCCGTGGGAACGGCGGTCTGTGGTCGCGCCCGACCAGAACCTTTGGTTTCCAGGACGCCCGCCGCTTGGGAAGGTACAGACCGGCGGAGCCGGATCCGCCCCCACGATGCAACGGACGGCAGACCACCAGGCAGAAGCGTTGGGTGCACGTCCCGGGTGGTGGGGGTGTGCTGTCCGGGGGCGGGTCCGGGCGAGGCCTGCCCCGCCCGACCACGCGGAAAGGGAGGAAAGGTCCGACCGGGGCCGCGCGGTCGCTCCCGACCTCGCTTGGAACACCAACCCCAGACGCAGTAACCAGCACCCAAGCGCCCTCCCGCACCACGACGCACCGAGGCCGCGAGCACGCAGGCACGCACGGCCCTCACCCCCTGCCGCCAGGGTCGGCGTGACGCCCTCCGCCAGTGCCCGGGCACCCCGGCCGGGTGAACAACCACCACGGCACACCCCCCGGTCACCTCGACGACTGCGCCCCAGCGCCGCGGTCGGGTGGAGAACCCCGTGGCGGAGGTCGCGGCCCGCCTTGGTGTGCGTTTGGAGGGTTTTCGCTCTGCCGGTGGGTGTCACTCCGGGTTTTCCGGCATCAGGGTTCCGAAAGGAGTTCAAGGCCACGATGGAAGGCAGGGCCCCGTGCGGGGCCCCGGAGCCGAAAGGGAGGCCCTGGTGATGACGACCCAGGACGAGATCATCGAGTTCACCGCCGCGCTGCCGGAGGTCGGCGTGCTGCGGGCCGGACCGGAGAACGGGGCGCCCGAGGCGGCCTGGGGGGACGTGTTCTTTTTCCACGAGCCGGACGGCGACCCCGCGCGGCGCAGGTCCATGCCCTTCGCGACCGTGGTGGTCAAGGACTACCCCGGCTTCGACACCGACTCGCGGCTGGACCGCCCCGGGGTGTTCCGGGTCAACGTCTGCGTGGGGAAGGAGCTGTTCGAGGAGCTGGTGGGCCACTCCCCCGCCGCCCATGCCGCCCATGCCGGCGGTGTGGACCCGGCGGAGGCGGACCGGATCATGGCCCACCCCCTCTACGCCGCCCAGGCCTGGGTGGCGGTGGTCTGCCCCGGCGAGGCGACCTCGGCCCGGCTGCGCGGGCTGCTGTCCGCGGCCCGGGACCGCGACGCGGCCCGCAGCGCCCGGCGGGCCGGCCGCGGCTGAGCCTCAGGTCCGGGCCTGCTCGCGGTCGTGGCGCTCACGGGCGCCACGGATGTCGTCGCGGTGCTCGACGGCCCACCGGTCCAGCGCGGTCAGCGGTTCGAGCAGGGTGCGGCCGAGCCCGGTGAGGGAGTACTCCACCCTCGGGGGGACGGTCGCGTGGGCGGTGCGCTCCACCAGGCCGTCGCGGACCAGGGCGCGCAGGGTGAGGGTGAGCATGCGCTGGCTGATGCCGTCGATGGTGCGGTGCAGTTCGCCGTAGCGGTGGGTGCGCCGCCCCAGCAGCACGATAACGAGCACGCTCCACTTGTCGCCGATGCGGTCCAGGACCTCGCGCACCGGGCAGTCCTCGGGGTTCACGGGGCCGGCCCCCAGGCCCGTGGGAACACGGGTGTGCGTTCCGGACATCTCTGTGCCTCCTTGTCCCGCGGCCTGTGGCTCCTCCATACTCACTGATAATGTGGTTACGCACAATATGTAAGTAAGGGGGCGTCGTGGGAGAGCAGACCGCGTCGCAGGAGGCCACCGGCACCGCCGACCAGCGCGAGGACACGTCCGCACCGGACCCGGCGCCGGCCGCACCCCTGGCCGCGGTCGCCGGCCTGGTGACCGTGGGGACCGGGGACGCGCCCGCGTGCTCGGACGGCGTGTGCTTGTGAGTGGGGAGTTCGTTCCGTGCAGGTAGAGATCTGGTCCGACATCGTCTGCCCGTGGTGCTACATCGGCAAGCGCCGCTTCGAGAAGGCGCTGGAGTCGTTCGAGCACGCCGACGAGGTCGAGGTCACCTGGCGCAGCTTCCAGCTCGACCCGGGCTTCCCCCGGGGTGAGGGCGTCCCGGTCTACGACGCGCTGTCCGCCAAGATGGGCGCCCCGCGCGAGCAGGTGCGCGCCATGACCGAGCAGGTCACGCAGGTGGCCGCGCAGGAGGGCCTGGAGTACGACTTCGCCTCCGGCGTCATGGTCAACACCTTCGACGCCCACCGCCTGGTGCACCTGGCCCAGAGCCGCGGCCTGGGCGACGCCGCCCACGAGCGGTTCATGGACGCCCAGCTGGTGCAGGCCAGGGACCTGTCCGACCCCGAGA
This sequence comes from Nocardiopsis flavescens, assembly GCF_900141985.1. GTDB lineage: Bacteria > Actinomycetota > Actinomycetes > Streptosporangiales > Streptosporangiaceae > Nocardiopsis > Nocardiopsis flavescens. Next base: position 192,752 of record NZ_FQZK01000001.1, read on the forward strand.
ACCTGGTCGCCGTCGCGGTGGAGATCGGGCTGGAGGAGGGGGAGGTCCGCGAGGTGCTGGCCGGGGACGCGTTCACCGCCGAGGTCGAGGCCGACATCGACACGGCCCGGCAACTGGGTGCGACGGGGGTGCCGTTCTTCGTGATGGACCGCGCCTTCGGGGTGTCCGGCGCGCAGCCGGTCGAGGTGTTCGCCTCCGCCCTGGAGAAGGCCCACCAGGCCGCCCGGGGCTGAGACCCCTCCCGGCACCGTCGGCCCCGCGCCCGGGACTCCCCCGGGTGCGGGGCCGACGGCGTTCCCGCCTCCCCCGGCCGGGGGAGGCGGTTCCCCCGCCGAGGTGAGGCGGGGGCGGGCGCGCCGCGACAGGCTCGGAGAGAAGACACCGAGAGCCTGTGAGGAGCCCGCCGTGGACAGTCCGGCACCCCCCGAGATCCGCACGACAGAGGCCGCGGCACCGCCGCGGGCCGCACCGGTCGCCTGGGCGGTGCTGGCCTGGTCGGCGGTGGCCCTCGCCCTGGGCCTGGGCTGGGCCGCCGGCCTGCTGCCGCCCGGGGTCCCCGCCGACGACGGGTTCGGCTCCCTCTACCGGGCCTGGGGCACCGGGGCCGCCGCCTGGATCACGCTGGCCCTGGGCGCCGCCGGGGCGGTGTGCGCGGTGGTGATGATGCGTCCGGGCCGGGGCGGCCGTGCCACGGCCTGCGCCGCCTGGGGGCTGTCGGCGGCGGTGGTGGTCCTGTTCGTCACCGGGAGCCTGCTGGCGTTCCTGGGCTATTCGATGATCATGCCCGTGGTGGGCTGGTTCGTGCCGGGGCTGCCCGGGATGTGGGTGGAGCAGGTGCTCGACCCCGAGAACCTGGGCCTGTTCTTCTTCGCCGCGGGCGCCGGTCTGTGGGCGGTGGCCGGACTGTCGGCCCTGCGGGCGGCCCGCGGCGCCTGCCCGGACTGCGGCCGGGACCACGGCTGGACCCCGGGCGCCGAGCACGCGACCCGGGTGCGGGCGCTGCGGGTGGGCCGGATCGCGGTGGCGGTCGCCTGCCTGAGCTCGCTGGCGTACCCGGCGCTGCGCTTCCCCTGGCTGCTGGGCCTGACCCCCGGCATGGGCGACGACTTCGCCGGGGTGCTGCGGGCCGAGCCCGGGACCCTGCTCCTGGGGGTCGGCCTGGGCTCGGCGGCGGTGGCGGGCACCGTCCTGACGACGGGGCTGGTGCTGCGCTGGGGCGTGCGGTTCCCGTTCTGGGCGGTGGGCCTGGCGGGGCGCCGGGTGCCGGTGGCGCTGGCCGTGGTCCCGGCGACCGCGGTGGCGGTCGCGCTGGTGGCGATGGGGCGCAGCATCATCGTGCAGCTCGCCCTGGGCCAGCAGGGCATGACGTCCTCGTCGGACCTGCACACCTGGGTGTTCCTGGGCATGGCGGTGTGGGGTGCGGCGCTGGCGGTGGCGGTGGCGGCCTACGCGGTGCGCCGCCGCGGCGCGTGCTCCGTGTGCGGCAGGGGCCTGCCCGAGGCCGAGCCGCACGACCTGCGCGCCGCCGCCTGAGCGCGGGCGCCCGTGCCCCGCGGCCCCGGACCCCGTGGACGGGGGTCCGGGGCCGCGGGGTGTTCAGCTGAAGAAGCCCGCCACGCCCCGGCCGGCCGCGTCCGCGGCCCGGCACCAGTCCATGCACGACTCGGCGGCCCGCAGCACCCGGGGGTCGATCCCGGCCCTGTCGGCGTCGGAGACCGCGGCCCACTGCTCCAGCGCCGCGCGGCACTGGGCCGTGCTCCACTCCCCGTAGCCGGGCAGGAGGTCGGGGGCCGGGACCGGATCGGGCGCGCGGCCGAACTGGAAGTCGGCGACGCCCACCGCGGTCACGCCGAGCGCGCGCAGCCCCTCGTCGACCGTCTCCGGCCAGCCGGACCGCATCGGGGAAAACTCGTTGTTGTTCAGGTACCGCCCGTGGAACTCGCAGATCCACTTGTAGGCGTAGCCGTACACGGCGCCGTGCCCCGCCTCGAAGGGCCCGCCCTCGACGACCGCGCGGATCGCGTCGCGGACGGAGGGCCCGCCGTCCCCGCCGACCTGGTCGTCGAAGTCCTCCAGCCGCCGCTTGAACCGGCCGCCGATCATGCGGCGCAGCTTGTCGTCCCGCGAGCCCACGGAGGCGCGCAGGACGTCGAGGTCGACCACGTAGGTCGTCAGCGAGTAACTCATGCGTGCACGCTAGCGGGCGCCGGGGACACGGCGGGGAGGTCAGGCCCCGTGCTCGACGAGCGGGGCGAGGCCGTCGACCAGGCGCTCCAGGCCCCAGGCGAAGATCCCGTCGACGTGGGTGGGGGCGGTCACGCTGTACACCAGCGGGTAGTCGCCCTCGGCCTCGTACTCCAGGAGTTCGGGGACCCGGGCCTGCCACCAGTCCTCGACGCCCACGCCCAGCTCGTCCTCCTCCACCACCGCCTGTGTGGCCTGGAGCGCCATGCCCGAGGTGTAGGCCGACAGGATCGCGATGATGTCCAGGGCGGCGTCGGGGGAACGGCCCTGGGCGACGAGGACCCGCATGCCCCACTCGACGCTGGCCAGGATCGCGGGGGCGAAGACCGGGCCGCCCACCGTGGTCAGTGGAACCGCCCACGGGTGCGCGCGGTACAGCGCCCACTCCCGGGTCGCGAACAGCTCCAGGGCGGCGCGCCAGGGCTCGGGGGCCGGGTCGGGCAGGTCCAGCCCCCGGTAGACCCGGTCGATCATGGCGGCCACGAGCTCCTTCTTGCTGGCGACGTGGCGGTACAGGGCCATGGTGCTCACGCCCAGGTCGGTGGCCACCCGGCGCATGGACAGGGCCTGGACGCCCTCGGCGTCGGCGACGGCGATCGCGGTGTCGACGATGGCCTCCCTGGTGAGCCCGGGGTCGGGGGGACGGCGGCGGACGGCGGGCAGTTGCGGGCGCCGTGCCCGTGGCCGGGGCGCGGCGGGGCGCGCGGGGGCGTCGGACGGTGCGGTGCCGGCGGGGTCGCGCACGACGGTGCCGATCCCGCGCACCGCCTCGACCAGCCCCTGGGCGCGCAGGGCGGTGAGCGCCTTGGTGGCGGTGGCCATGGCCACGCCCCACTCGCGGGTGATCTCGCGGGTGGAGGGGACGCGCTCGCCCGGGGCGAGCGCGCCGGAGTCGATGCGCGCCCGGATGTCGGCGACGACCCGTTCGTAGGGCGAGGGGTCGCGCTGCGGCTGCTCGGTCATCGGCGGCTCCCGTGTCGGTTTCTTTTTTCTCCGGAGGGTCCGGACCCGCGCGGCCAGTGTACTAGTGCACCGTGCCCCGCACTCCCCCGCTGCTCGGCGACGGGTCCCCGGTTGCCGGTACTCCGATCACGTCGGTGCACTAGTGGCGCACTAGTGCTCTGATCTCGAAAAACCCTACTGTTCAGGGTTAACCGATCCGCCGATCATGTGTTTATAGTGTACGCATCAGGTGTTCGGCCCTGGTGCCCCGCGAGGGGCCCGTGGGCGCGTACATCGTCTCGACACCACCGGCCCCGGCCGACGCCCGACCCTCCAGGAGACCGCCATGACCGGCACGCCCGTCCACGACCCCGCCGCCCCGGGGCCCGCCGCCGCGGACGGGAGCGGGAGCGCGAGCCCTGTCCCGGTCTCGCGCCGCCTGCTCGCGCCCGACCTGGCGCGGGGGGTGATGCTCCTGTTCATCGCCCTGGCCCACGTGCACATCTTCAGCCTGTTCGTGGGCGGTGAGAACAGCGCCCGCGACACCGTCGCCGACCAGGTCGTCACGGCGGCCACGATCATGCTCGTGGACTTCCGCTCGTACCCGATGTTCGCCGCGCTGTTCGGCTACGGCCTGGCGCAGATCCACGCGCGCCGCACCGCCCAGGGCCTGCCCCGGCCCCGGGTGAGCGCGCTGGTGCGCCGCCGCGGGGCGTGGATGGTGGTGTTCGGCGTCGCGCACGCCGCCCTGCTGTTCCTCGGCGACATCCTGGCCGTCTACGGGACGATCGCGCTGGTCTTCGCCGGGGTGCTGTACTGGAGGGACCGCTCCCTGGTGACGCTGGCGGTGCTGTGGCTGCCGCTGCCGCTGGTGGCGAGCGCCCTGGAGGGGTACTCCCGGTTCACCTCCGGCGCCAGCTACCTGCCGCCCGCGGAGCCCGGGGTGCTGAACGAGATGGTCCACCGCCTCATGGTGTTCCCGTTCATCTCGGTGCTGATGTTCGCGAGCACCGTGGTGCCCTTCGTGATCGGCGTCCTGGCCGCCCGGCACCGGCTGCTGGACGAGCCGCACCGGCACCTGCGGCTGCTGCGGTCGGCCGCGTTCGCCGGCATCCCGCTGGCGGTACTGGGCGGCCTGCCCATGGCGCTGGCCAAGGTGGGGGTGTGGACGGACCCCACGGACCTCCAGGCGCTGCTGTCCGTCGGCGCGCACCAGGTGACCGGCTACGCGGGCGGCCTCGGGTACGCGGCGCTCATCGCCCTGTTCGCGGTGCGCGCGGCGGACCGGCGGGGGCCGGTGGTGACGGCGCTGTCGGCTCTGGGGCAGCGGTCGCTGACGTTCTACCTGGCGCAGTCGGTGGTGTGGACGGTGCTGTTCGCCTCCTACACGCTGCACCTGCACGTGTCCCCGCCGGAGGGCGTGGGGATCGCGGTGGCGGTGTGGGTGTGCAGCGCGGTGGCCGCCGACCTCATGCGCCGCCGCGGCACGCGGGGCCCGGCGGAGGTGGCGCTGCGCCGCCTCACCTACTCCCGGGCGTCCCGGTGACCCGGGTGCCCTGAGTCACTCCTGGAGGGGCCCGGTCCGCCGCCCGCGGGCGGCGGACCGGGCCCCTCCAGGACCGCGTCGCAGACCAGGGCCGGACACCTCCGGCGCGGTCCCCGTTCCACGGCGCGACCAGGGGTCGGCGCACATGGTCCGCCTTCCGGGCGGGGCCGCGGCGTGCGCACGGGACGCCTCCGCCGCGGGAGGCCGCCGGCGCTCCGGAGCACGACCGCCCGGGACCGCGCGCCGGGCGGCGGCCCCGGGGCGCTCCGGTGTTCCCCCCGGGCCGGGCTCAGCGGGGGGCCAGCACCCCCTCCAGGGTCAGCCGCAGCAGCCGCCGCCCCTGTTCCGCGGGGTCGGGGCGGCCCTCGGTCGCCAGCGAGATGCCGGTGACCAGGGCCAGCAGGTCCTCCGTCGTCACCCCCGGCGCCACCGCGCCGGCCCGCGCGGCGCGCTCCAGCAGCGGAGCGGCGGCGGCCGAGAGCCGGACCGTGCAGCCCTCGTCGTCGCCGTCCTCCACGAGCCCCTCCGCGACCAGGGCCCCGGCCATCCCCCGCGAGGAGGTCCCGTAGTCGGTGAACGCCTCCAGCCACAGCACCAGGGCCCGGCGCGGGTCCGGGTCCGCGGCCAGTTCCACGGCGTACTCCGCCAGCGCCCCGATCCGCTGCGCGAACACCGCCTGGAGCAGTTCCCGGCGCCCGGGGAAGTGCCGGCGCACGGTGGCCGACCCCACCCCGGCCACCCGGGCGATCTTCTCCAGCGAGGCGTCGGCCCCGTGCGCCGCGACCTCCGCCTCGGCCACCTCCAGGATGCGCGCGTGGTTGCGCCGGGCGTCGGCCCGTTTGACCACCGCCATGTCGTCTCCTCTCCGCTCCTCCGCCGGGCCCGGTGCGGTCCGTGCGCGTTGCCAAACGGCGGGGCCCTCCGTTATGTTAGCGACTCCAAACGGCGGGCCCCGCCGTTTATCGCTCCCACCCTGGAGGCACCATGTCCGACACACCCGGGCCCCGTCCGGCCGACGCCGCCGCCGACGGCCGCCCCGTCCTGGTCACCGGGGCGACCGGCCGCCAGGGCGGCGCCGCGGCCCGCGCCCTGCTCGCGGCGGGCACGCCCGTACGGGCCCTGGTCCGCGACCCCGGGACGGCGCGGGCGCGGGCGGTGGCGGCCCTGGGCGCCGAGACCGTCACCGGAGACCTCGCCGACCGCGGCTCCCTGGTACGGGCCGCCCGCGGCGCCCGGGCCGTGTTCTCGGTGCAGATGCCCGACCCGGCCACCGGCGGGTTCGAGGGCGAGCTGGAACAGGGCACCAACCTCATCGGGGCGGCGCTGGAGGCCGGCGTCCCGCAGTTCGTCTACACCTCGGTCTCCAGCGCCGGCTCCCACACCGGGGCCCCCGGGTGGGCCGAGGGGCGGTGGGCGGCGATGGAGCCGGTGTACTCCACCAAGGCGGCGCTCCAGGACCGGCTCCGCGCGGCGGGCTTCCCGCGGTGGACGATCATCCGCCCCGGCACCTTCATGGGGAACTTCCTGCCCGAGGAGGAGTTCATGTTCCCGCGCGGCGTCGGGGAGGGCCTCGTCTCCGTCATCAGGCCGGGCACCCGCCTGGCGCTCGTGGCGGTCGAGGACATCGGCGCGGCCGTGGCCGCCGCCGTCGCCGATCCGGAGCGGTTCCACGGCGTGGAGCTGGACCTGGCCGGCGACCACCTGTCGATGGCCGAGATCGCGGCGACCCTGTCGCGGGTGCTGGGCCTGGACCTGCAGGCCCCGGACATGACGCTGGAGCAGGCGCTCGCCGCCGGGCTGCACCCGACGGCCGTCGGCCACGACTGGCTGAACGCGGTCCCCCAGCCGGGGCGCCCCGCCGACGCCCGGAGGCTGGGGCTGGACGTGACCCCGTTCGAGCGGTGGGTCCGCGAGCACGCGGACGCCTTCGCCCCGCGGCGCGGCTGAGCGGGCGGGGTGCCGCCGGGGCCCGACACACGAACGCCCCCGCGCACGGGTGCGCGGGGGCGGGTCACGGCCGGGCCGGGGCCCGGGAAGGGGTCAGTTCACCGCGTCCTTGAGGCCCTTGCCCGCCTTGAAGGCGGGCACCCGGGCGGCGGCGATCTTGATCTCCGCGCCGGTCTGGGGGTTGCGGCCCGTGCGCGCGGCCCGGTCCCGGACCTCGAAGGTGCCGAAACCGACCAGCGTGACGTCGTCGCCCTGCTTCAGGGCGCCGGTGATGGCCGCGATGGTGGCGTCCAGGGCCTTGGCCGCCTGCGCCTTGGGCAGGTCGGCGGTTTCCGCGATGGTGTCGATGAGTTCGCTCTTGTTCATGGTGTCCTGCCTATCGGCTGTGGTCCGCCGAGGCGAGTACGACACGCCACGGGTGCCGGGTTCGCGGGGGTTCGGGACCTGTGGCGCGGAGATTCGGGTCACATTGCACTGTTTTCGGGGCTCATCCTCAGGTTTCAGCCGCCGTGGGGAGGCTGAACGGGCCGTGCGTTGCAGGGCCCGCCCGGCTCATGCGGTGACCGCGTCCCGCACGAACCCCCTCAGGTGGGCGCGCACCGCCTCCGGCCGCTCCAGCCAGGGCTCGTGCCCGGCGTCCCCCACCTGGACCAGGGGCAGCGAGAGCCGGCGCGCGAGCGCCTCCAGCGCGGACACCGGGCGGGGGTCCCGGGCGCCGGCCAGGATCGCGGCCCGTGCCGGCAGGCACCGTCCCAGTTCGTCCAGGCGGGCGTCGAGCGGGTCCCGGCGCGCCTGCTCCCCCAGCTCCGCGTTCATGGCCCAGTTGACCGGGCGGCGCAGCCGGGCGGCTCGCGCCGCACGGGACCTGCCCCGCTCCGGGTCGGCGTGGTCGGTGGACCAGGCCAGGGTGAGCAGTTCCACCTCCTGCTCCCCCGTGCGATGCATCCCCTCCAGGGCGACCAGGCGTTCCCGCTCCCGCGGGGACATGCGGCGGGCGCGCTCGGCCCGGTACCCGGCGCGCCAGTCCCCGGTGAAGGGGCCGCACACGAACTGCACCGCGGCGGCCCTGCCGGGGTGGCGCAGACAGAACCGGGCGGCCAGGTCGGCGCCGTAGGAGTGACCGACCAGGACCGCGGAGGGCGCGTCCCAGGCGTCGAGCAGCGCGGCGAGGTCGTCGGCGTGCCGGGCGAGGGTGTGGCGGCCCCGCCAGGGCGAGCGGCCGGTGCCGCGCTGGTCGTAGCGGTGCACCCGGGTGAGGTCGGCGACCATGGGGGCCAGGTCGCCCAGGTAGTCGGGCAGGCCTGGGCCGCCGTGCAGGAGCACCACGGGAGGGCGGCCGCGGGCGTGGCCGAGCGCCGTCCAGTGCAGCCGGGCGCCGTCGCCCACCGGAGTGAGGCCGTGCGTCCGCGGAAGGGTCACGGACGCGAACCTACCGGACCCGACACCGTGGACGGACGGCGGAACCGGGCGCCGGCCGGAAGGGCTTCGCCGGGCCGCGGGAAACCCGGGCGCCGACACCCGTGATCCGGCAGAGTGGGAGGGCCGGGACCACCGCCGAAAACGGGAGAAGACATGGCCGCCAAGTTCACCGAGCTCGCGTTCGACTGCGCGGACCCCTCCGCGCTCGCCCGCTTCTGGTGCGCGGTACTGGAGTACGAGGTGCAGAGCGAGGAGGACGACTTCATCTCCATCGGATCGCCCGCCGTGCCCGAGGGCCGGGAGCGGGTCGGGCCGGTGCCGCCGGCGCTGACGTTCGCGCGGGTGCCGCAGGGCAAGAGCGGCAAGAACCGGCTGCACGTCGACGTCAACCCCACCGACAGGGACCAGGCGGAGGAGGTGCGGCGCCTGCTCGACCTGGGCGCCCGCCGCGTCGACGTCGGCCAGGGCGAGGACGTCACCTGGGTCGTGCTGGCCGACCCGGAGGGCAACGAGTTCTGTGTCCTGGCGGGCCGCCACCCCTGACCCGGGCGGGGCGCGGGCGGGCTCCCGCCGTCAGCGGCCCAGGACGGCGTCCACGCACCCCTGGAGCCACCGGGGGGACCCCGTGCCCTCGCCGTCGTCGGCGCCGTGCTCGGCGCACTCCTGCTCCGCGGGGCCCACGTGGGCGGAGACGTCGCCCCCGGGGCGGTCGCCGTCGAAGACGTGCACCCGCAGGACGTCCCGCTCCGTGCCGTAGTCGTGTCCGGACGCGTACTGGTACCGGTCGTGGACGACGACCCCGCCGACGAGCAGCAGGGCCGCGGCCACGGCGGCGGTCAAGCGGGTGGGGGCGGGGATCCGGCGCGGCGGCGCCGCGGGGAACCTGTCCGTCTCCGTCATCGTGTCGCCTTCCTCTGTGTACGGGGCCCGGGGGCGGGCGTGCGGGCACCGCGCCCCCGGGGAGGGGCCGGCGGGGTCCGCGCGGACCCCGCCGCGCCGTTGCGGTCGGGGCCGTCCTGCCGCCCGTCCGCGGTCCGACCTCATGGTTCTCGGGGGGGGGAGGGGCCGCGGGTGCGATCGGCGGCCAGCGTACCCGCGAACGCGCACTCCTCACGTCCGGTGCGACCCGTACCCGTCCGCACCCCCCGCGGGGGCGGGGAGGGCGGATTCCCCTCCCCGGCCCCCGGGCGGGGCCGCCGCGCACACACCTGGGCCGGATCGGCCTCCTCCAGGAGCCGAGCGGCCGTCCCCGCCGCCGTGCGCGCGGCCGGGGCGGACGGCGGACCGGGCCCTGCTCACCGGCCTGCGCGCCCCGCGGGCTCCAGCCGGGCACCGCCGGTGGCGAGGAAATAGGGGGCCGGCACGGGCGGCCGGCGCAGGGCGGCGATCCGGGCCGCCGCCTCCCGCCACCAGCTCCGGGAGTCGTGGGTCCCGGTGAAGAAGACCAGCAGGCCCCCGTCCGCCGTGCGGGCGACGGAGGGCCCGCACACGCCGCGCCCCATCCAGCGGGGCGTGGCAGGGGCCCCGGTGTCCAGCACCCGCACCGGCGGCGACCAGTCGGCCCGGTCCGCCGAGGGGGTGTCGGCGCGCATCGCCCACAGCCCCTGCTCCGGGAAGGGCGAGGTGCCGTGCAGGTCGGTGCCCCGCGCCAGCAGCATCGTCCACCCGTCGGGGCCGTGGTACAGGGCGGTGTCGAAGAACCCCTCCCGGCGGGAGGCGAACGTCCGCGGCCGGGACCAGACGATCCCGTCCGGGCTGTCGGAGGCGCGCAGCTCGAAGTCGGGCTGTTCTCCCGGGCCGACCTCGTGGGGGGCGGACAGGAACCACATCCGGTAGCCGTCCGCGACGGGGACGACGGCGGGCTCCAGGGCGCTGGGCCGGTCGGGGGTGCCGGTCGCCACCGGGTGCGCCGCGCGGGACCAGGAGCCGTCGGGGCGCTGTTCGAGCACGCCGACCGCGTAGGCGCTGCCGGGACCGTAGTGCCGCCTCCCGCGCCGTCCGGCGTAGTAGACGCGCGCGGGCGCCCCGCGGTGCGGCGGCACGTAGCAGGGGGTGTGCATGCCCCCGGCGTCCCAGGAGCCGCGCGGCGGGTCGGGCACCAGGGGTACGGGGCGTCCGCCCGCCGTGGTCCGCAGCCGCCATCCGGTGAGGCGCACGTCCTCGCCGGCGGGCAGGTCGGCCCGGTACAGGCGGTTGCGGAAGGAGGTGGAGAAGCCGCCGACGAACAGGGACCAGCGGTCGCCGACGCGGTGCACGTTCGGGTCGCTCAGGCCCAGCAGGCCGCGGGGGGCGGTGCCCTCCAGCATGTCCCACAGGGGCAGGGGGGCGGTCACCTTCGGGGAGGAGTGCAACGGACCGGCCTTCCGGTTCAGGGCACGCCGCGGCGCGGCGCGGACTCCCCTGCGGATCAGGTAGGTCGTTGGGGCGAACCTACCACCGCCGGGTCCCGGCCGGGTCCCGGCCGGGACCCGGCGGGGCGGGTCACAGCAGCAGGAAGGAGAAGTCCCTCGCCCTCCTTCGTTCGAGCGGCAGGTCCGCCTCGACCCGGCGGGCGGTCTCGGCGCGGCTGATGCCCAGCGCGCGGGCGATGAGCCGTTCGGGCCGGACCGGCACGGGGTCCTCGAAGGCGACGTCGACCCGCACGGGCCGGGGGCCCTGGGGGACCGGGGGCGCGTCCAGCTCCCAGCACCCCTCCCAGTCGAGCGAGAACCGGTTGCGGCGCGCGGTCGCCGGGTCGAGCAGGACGGACGCGACCAGGGACGGCGCGTTGGCGGTGTACCCGGCCAGCAGGTCGGCCGGCAGCGAGCGGACCGGGACCCGCTCGTGGACGGTGAGCCTGCCGGTCCGGTCGCAGCCGGTGCAGCCGACCAGCAGCCAGACCTGGAGCAGTTTGCCGTTGGCGTTCACGCGGAACCTGCCGCGCCCGGTGGTGGCGCGCTCGCGGGCGCAGTCCGCGCACGGCAGGACGAGCAGGGGCAGGCGGGTGCGCCGCACGGCCCAGGACAGCACGGTATGAGGATGTGAGGACAAGACCCGATCTCTCTTCAAGACCTGACGGAGAGCACGCGGAAGGGGGCCGACGGCGTCCGTCGGCGTCCGGTGCCCGGGGATGTCGGGTCTAGAGAGCGGGGGGCGTCATGTGCGCCGGGTCCTCACTGTCGGGGAGGGGGTAGGGGGCCGAGGGTAGGGGGCCGCCCTGCGCCGGGTCCACCCCTTTTTCCGCGGGTCCGCCCGGCGGGGCGGGCGCGGTGCCGGCGCCCCCGGCATCGACGCCGCCTTCGAGGGTTCCAAGGGGCTTTGCGCGGAAAGCGCGGGGGCCGGGGCGCGGGCCCTCACGCCGGGGGCCGGGCCGCCTCCGCCCCGGGGCCGTCCGGGGTCCGGTCCGGGCCGGGATCGCGCGGTGCGGTGTACAGGACCTCGCGGGCCTGTTCGGCCGCGCGCACGATGCTCTCGGAGACGAACTCGACGAAGCGCGCGATGTTCTCCAGCCGGACGGCGGCCGGGGTCCCCGCGCCCAGGACGTGCACGCCCCGGCGCGCGGTCTCCACCAGGCGCGCCTCGGCCCGGGCGTTGGCCAGCATCGACTGGTACCAGACGTCGTCGTCGACGACGTAGCGGTCGCGGCGGCGCCCGTCGCGCTCGCGGCGGATGAGGCCCTGCTCCTCCAGGAAGGAGACCGCCTTGGAGACCGACGCCGGGCTGACCTGGAGCCGCCCGGCGAGTTCTGCGGCGGTGATGCTCCCGGCGTCGGTGGTGTACAGGCTCACCAGCACCCGGGAGGCGGTCCGGGGCAGGCCCTGGTGGGTGAAGACGGCGGCGAAGGCCTCCTCGTACTCGCGCACCCGCCCGGGGTCGCGCCCGTGCCCGGCCGGGGCCGGCTCCGCGGTCCGGGGCGCGGCCTTCCCGCGGCGGCGGGCGCGCTGCCCGGCGGCGCGGTGGGCGAGGTCGCCGCGGTAGGAGGAGGGGCCGCCGTTGCGCGTGACCTCGCGGGTGACCGTCGAGGTCGGGCGGTCCAGGCCCCGGGCGATCTCCGCGTAGGCCAGGCCCTCGGCCAGCCCCTGTTCGATCCGTCGGCGCTCCTGCTGGGTGAGCCTGCCACCGGGCATCGCGTCCTCCTCGTGCGGTCGGGTCCGGGGCGGCCCAGCCTAGCGTTCGCACAAGGGCCATTGCAACGGTGGTGGCGGGCACCGTTGCATCGTCGATCCCGGCTCACTTCCCCGATTCTGCTGTTATCGGGTGGGCATGAGTCGTTGTCGCACACGTGAACGCAACGTAGCGTTTCAGGGGTGGGAAACGGTGTGTCGGCGGGGGACCGGCCCGCTCCGGCCGAACCGCGGGGGGCGGGGCGCGCCGGGCACGCGGGAGGGGGACCCGGTCGGCCCGGGTCCCCCTCCCTCCCCGCGCGCCCCGGGGCGCGCGGGCCCCTCAGGCGTCCTCGCGGACGCGCGGGTAGGACAGCCTGCGCAGCACGGTCTCGGCCGGGCCGCGCACCCCGGCGCGGTCCATCAGGAACGCGATCGCCACGGTGGCCGCCCAGGTGCCCACGGCCACGAGCACCGCCGACCAGCTGGACAGGTACAGCCCCAGGCCCAGGCCCCAGGCGGCGAGGAACGGTGCGAACACCAGCGACTGGGCGAGGTAGCCGCTCAGGGAGCGGCGGCCCAGGGCCACCAGGGCCCGCACCGGCAGCCGGTCCCGGGTTCCGCGGGCGGCGATGCGGTGGGCGATGAGGCCGAAGAGCGCGGCGTAGCCCACGCCCGTGAAGATCCCGGTGTAGAAGTGCACGCCGGAGGTCGCCGCCATGTAGCCCTGGCCGAGCACGCCCACGTGCTGGAGGGCGAGCACCGCGCCGGCGGTCCACCCGGCGGCGATGCCCCAGAACGCGACCCGGCGCAGCAGCGGCAGGTGGCGGGCGGGCTCCTCCAGGAGGCGGTTCCGGGAGGCGAGCAGGCCGAGCAGGAAGGCCGTGGGCAGGGCGAGGGTGAACACCCCGGAGAACAGCCCGAAGACCCAGGTCGGCAGGCGGACCGCGGCGGACAGGAGGTAGCCGGGCTCGGCGATGCTGATCCGCTGCATGTCGGCGGCGTTGAGGGTGGCGGCGTCCGGGTCGGCGAGCAGGGCGCCGGCCACGCTGAGCAGGCTGAACAGCGCGCCCAGGACCAGCAGCACGACCACCCAGACCTTGAGGGTGCGGTCGCTGCGGTGGAGGAACAGCGGGAGCATGACCAGGCCGATCAGGCCGTAGGTGCCCAGGATGTCGCCCTGCCACAGCAGGGCGGCGTGCACGGCGCCGAAGGCGAGCAGCCACAGGTGCCGCCGCCGCAGGATCGTGCGGGCCTCGCGGTCCCCCGTGCCGCGGGCGCGCTGGCGCGTGTACATCTGGCCGATGCCGTAGGCGAAGAGGAAGGCGAACATGGTGTGGGTCCGGGCGTCCACGACGATGATCGTGAGCGCCTGGGCGATGCGGTCCGCGAGGTTCCCCTCGGTGGGGTGCAGCAGCGCGGTGCCGCCGGGTGCGTCGTAGATGAACCACGGGACGTGGGCCAGGGCGATGAGCAGCAGCATCATGCCGCGGGCGAGGTCGGGCGCGAGGATGCGTTCGGAGACCGGGGTGGAGCGGCCCGGGGCCGCGGTCTCGGGTGCGGCGGGCGGGCTCTCGGTGCTGGAGGACATGCCCCCACCGTCTCCCGCGGGCGGGGGGCCGGTGCAGTGCGGCGGTATCACCACTTCCCCGTGACGCGGTGTCACTGGTGCGCCGCCGGGCCGTGCCGGGTACCGGGGCGGGACGGGGGACCGTGCGAGGATCGTCCCATGATCTCCGTTTCGCGGGTGATCGCCCGCACCTCCGAGGCGGGCGCCATGCCCCTGCTCACGCTCGCCGAGTTCTTCGACGGCAACGACGACGAGGAGTGCATCGCCCCCAACCGGTGGGGGTACGGCCGCCCGCCGCTGTCGGTGCTGGCCGGGCGGCTGCGCGGGATCGAGCGCCGCGCCGACGTGGCGTGGGTGCGGGTCCAGCCCCACCCCGAGACGGTCGAGGCGGAACGGCTCTCGGGGGAGGCCGTGGCCGTGTGCACCGCCGCCGGCGAGCGGGAGTGCGCCGCGTGGGTGGAGGGGCTGGAGTCGGACGGCGTGGTCGCCGGCCTGGTGGACGACTACCGGGAGGTCCCTCCGGTGCCGGAGGGCATGGCGGTGTGGTCCGTGGTGTGGGACTGACGCGGGCGCCGGGACCTCAGGGCCGGCCGGCCGTGGCGGCGCGGATGAGGGCGCCCAGCCGCGCCTCGACGGCGTCGAGGGCGTCCGTGGTGCGCCGGGCGCGGCACAGAGCGACGGCGCCCTCGGCCGCGGCCACGGCCAGCGCGGCGACCTCGCCCGCCTCCCCGTCCGGGACACCGTGCTCGCGCAGCGACCCCTCCAGCAGGCCCTGCCAGGTGTCGAAGGCCTCGGCCGCGGCCTCCAGGGCCGGGGACGGCCCCTCCCGTCCCGGCTCCTGCACGGCGACGGCCAGGACGGGGCAGCCCGCCCGGAAGTCGCCCTCCACCAGGAGTGAGCGCCACAGGGCGAGGTAGGAGCGCAGGCCCTGCTCCGGCCCCTCGCGCAGGGCGCGGCGCAGCCCCGCGGCGACGGTGGCGCCCGCGTGGCGCACGGCCTCGGCGAGCAGCTCGTCCTTGCCGCCGGGGAAGTAGTGGTAGGTCGAGCCGAGCGGTGCGCCGGCGTGCCTGGCGGTCTCCCGGATGCTGGTGGCGCCCGGCCCGCGGCGGCCCAGCAGGTCGGCGGCCCCGGCCACGATGCGCCGCCGCGCGTCGTCCCCCTTGTCGCTCACACCGGTCTCCCCCGCTCCGTGTTCGCCGCGGTCGCCCGTGTCGGCGGCGGTCGTCAGAGTCTAGGTCCGCCCCTGCTCCGGGGCCGCGGTGCCGTGTGCCGCGGGCACCGGGACGGCCGTGTCCCCCGCCGGTGCGGGCTCGGCGGCCAGGAGCGGGGCGCGCCGGAGCACGACCTTGGTGGCGCGCCGGGCGTAGGCCCGGGCGGCCTGCTCCCAGTCGGCGGTCACCGTGGTGACGCGCTCGGCCTCGAACCCGGTGCGCGCCACGAAGGCCAGCAGCTTCTCCAGCACCGCGCGCGGGTGGGACACCCCCAGGCGCAGGGTGGCGTCGGTGGCGTACATGTGCATGAGCGGCACCCGGGTCGCGGGGGCCACGTAGTAGCCGACCGCGGTGCACACCCCGCCCGGGGCCAAGGCGCGCACCGCCCGATGGAGGCCGCGGGTGCCGGAGGTGGCCTCCACCGCCACGTCGTAGCCGCCGCGCCGGGGCCGGGCGCCCTCCATCGGCCGGGCGCGGGCGCCGAACGCCTCGGCGATCGCCCGCCGGGAGGGGGCGTCGTCGAAGTAGTCGACCTCGCGGGCGCCCAGGGCCACGGCGAGCCCGGCCGCGTACAGCCCGATGCTCCTGGCTCCCCCGCCCAGGACCAGCACGGTGCCCCCGGGCCGCTCGGCCAGGGGGCCGGCCACGGTGCGCCAGGCGTCGGCGAGGTTGTCGCTCGCGGCGGCCACCCGCTCGGAGGGGACGCCGTCGGGGACGGGGACGAGCATGTGGTCGGCGAAGGGGACCCGCAGGGCGTCGGTCACCATGCCGCCCCAGTCGCCGCTGGCGGGCCCGAACCCGTAGGCGGCCAGGGTGGAGCGGGCGGTGGTGGAGCACTTGGAGGTCAGGCCGCGGCGGCAGCGCGCGCAGGTACCGCAGGAGACCGACCAGGGGACCACGACGCGGTCGCCCGGGGCGAGCCCGCGCACGTCCGCGCCCACCCGCAGGACCTCGGCGACGCACTCGTGGCCGATCGCGAAGGGTCCCCGGAAGGGGACCCGGCCGCAGATGCTCCCCACCACCGGGTCCACCGCGCCCAGGGCCATCCCGGCCTGCATGGCGCGCGAGACGGGGCGGTGGATCGGCAGGGTGTCGCCGTCGCAGCGCCCGGCCAGGAAGGGGCGCACGATCGCGTCGGTCCCCTCCCGCAGTGCGGGGGCGGGGCGCTCGCCCCACTCCAGGAGTCCGGAGCGGCGAAAGAGCAGCTCCCGCACGGTGTCGTCGGGGGCGGGGGCAGGGGTCACGGCGGCCTCGTCAGGGGTGGGCGGGGAGGGACCGACCGAATATAACACTCGTTATAAAAAGAAGGTGCGCGGCGTCCCCGCCTCCAGGGGGCGACAGCGCGGGGTCAGCGGTCCAGGGGCGGGCGGCCGTCCTCCAGGTAGACGGTCTCCCCCGCTGCGGCGGCGGCCAGTCCGGCCGCGACCCGGCGGGCGGTGCCGGGCGAGAGCAGGACGGCGGCGCGGGCGGGGGCCGCCCAGGTCCACCCCGACAGCTCCCCGGGGGGCAGGCGCGGCTCGGCGCCCGCGGGCAGGCCGGCGGTGAACAGCCAGTGCAGGGCGGTGGTGCGCACGCCCTCGCCCGGGACCCAGTCGACGGCGACCAGCCGCCCCAGGCGGGCCTGGACCCCGAGCTCCTCCGCCAGTTCGCGGCGGCAGGCCGCCAGCGGGGACTCGTCGCGTTCGATGATGCCGCCCGGCAGGCCCCAGGGGCTGTCGGGCCGGTAGGGGCGCTCCACCAGCAGCACCTCCCCGGCCGGGGACAGCACCAGTGCCCCGGCGGCGCCCCGGGTCGCGGGCAGGCCCGCGAAGAACCGCCGCTCCGCTTCCTCGTCCCCGCCCGGTCCGCTCACGGGACCGAGCATAGGGCGTGTCCGGCGGATGCCGCCGTGTGGTGCGGCGCCCGCGCCGCGGGTGGGTCAAGGAGGCCGGGCCGCCGGCCCGCCCCCGCACGCGGAAAGGCCCCCGCGCGGTGGTACCGCGCGGGGGCCTCCGCGATGTCGCCGGACCCCCGGATCCCCCGAAACGGAGGGTCGGCGCGGGCCGTGCCCTCCCCCGAAGGCTGCGACCCGGTACCCGTTCGACGCCGCCGCGGGCTCGGCGGCCGGGAAGGCCGCCCCCCGTGGCCCGCGTGGCTCGCGAGTACGTGTCAGGACATCTACCCGTTCATCCGTAGGTAAACATCCGGTCCGGACATCACTTTTCGCGGGGCCTCCTGAACTGCGCGGACGACCGGGGATCCGCTCCGGGCCCGGCGGTTTCGCACCCCGGGGGCCGGGTCAGGCGGCCCGCACGATCTGGATCAGGTTGCCGCAGGTGTCGTCCAGCACGGCGGTGGTGACCCCGCCCGTCTCCAGCGGCTCCTGGGTGAAGCGCACCCCCAGGGCGGTGAGCCTGTCGTGCTCGGCCCGGACGTCGTCCACGGCGAAGGAGGCGGCCGGGATGCCGTCCGCGACCAGCGCCCGCTTGTAGGGGCCCACCGCCGGGTGGCCGGAGGGCTCCAGGAGGAGTTCGATCCCCTCGGGCTCCTCCGCGGAGACCACGGTCAGCCACCGGGCCTCCCCCAGCGGGACGTCGTGCTTCTTCACGAAGCCCAGTGTCTCGGTGTAGAAGCGCAGGGCCTGCTCCTGGTCGTCGACGAAGACGCTGGTCACGTGGATCCTCATGAGTCCTTCTCCGATGTCTGGGACCCGGGCCAGCGCTCGTGGATGCGGCGCAGCGGCGTGGTGTCCAGGTCGTGGAATTTGTAGCGCCCCTCGCGGCGGGTCCTGACCAGACCCGCGGCCTCCAGCATGGCCAGGTGCTGGGAGACCGCCTGGCGCGACATGCCGATGCCGTGTTTCATGTTCAGCCGCGTGCAGATCTCGAAGAGGGTCTGCCCGGACCGCTCGGCGAGCTCGTCGAGGATGGTGCGGCGGGTCGGGTCGGCCAGGGCTTTGAACAGTTCGTCTCCCACACCCGCACAATAGGCAAGTATCTACTTGCCTGTCAATCCGGGTCCCGCGCGCCGGTCCGCGCCGTGGCGCGCGGACCGGCGCGCGGGACCCGGTCACATCACCCCCGCGCCCCCGTCCACCGACAGCACCACCCCGCTCACGTAGGAGGCGCGGTCGCTGAGCAGCCAGGCGGCGGCCTGGGCGATCTCTCCGGGCGCGGCGGCCCGGCCCAGCGGGGTCCGCTCGTTGAGGACGTCGATGATGCCGGGCACCGCCTCCTCCCAGGCGCCCACCATGTCGGTGAGGGTGGTACCGGGGGCGACGGCGTTGACCCGGATGCCCTCCGGGCCGTAAGTGACCGCCGCCGACTCGGTGAGGCTGTTGAGCGCCCGCTTCATCGCCCCGTAGGCGGGCAGGGTCGGGTTGCCCCGCAGGCTCCCGACGGAGGAGTTGTTGACGATGGCGCCCGTGCCCGCGGTCGCCCGGATCGCGGCGACCTGCGCGGCCAGGGCCACCCAGGTGCCCTTGAAGTTGACCGTGTAGACGTGGTCGAGGTCGGCCTCGGGGACCAGGTCCGCCGGCCCCGGCGGCACAATGGTCGCGCCGTTGTTGAAGGCTCCGTCGAGGCGGCCGTACACCTGGACGGTGCGCTCGACCGCGGCGCGGACGCCGTCCGGGTCGCCCAGGTCGCAGACCGTGTGGTCGGCGGTGCCGCCGGCCCCGCGGATCTCCTCGGCGACCTCCCTGAGCCGTTCCTCGGTGCGGGAGGCGAGCATCACGCGGGCGCCCTCCGCGGCGAACAGGCGCGCCGCGGCGGCACCGATGCCGCGGGCGGCCCCGGTGACCAGGACGGTCCTGCCCTCCAGCAGGCCCCGCGTGTCGGTGGTGGCGGTGAGGTTGCGTGCGGTGTCGTTCATACCGGTCAGCCTCCTGCCGTCGCCGGGACGTATCCAGGCACCCGCGGTACCTGGATGGGCCGTGCGGCCCCGGGCACACTGGGGGCATGGACAGAGGAGAGATGGCCGGCTTCCTGCGCGGCAGGCGCGAGCGCATCGCCCCCGCCGACGTGGGGCTGCCCGCGGGGACGCGGCGCCGCACCCCGGGGCTGCGCCGCGAGGAGGTGGCGCAGCTGGCGTTCATCTCGACGGAGTACTACACGCGGCTGGAGCAGGCCCGCGGTCCCCGCCCCTCGCGGGAGGTGCTCGCCGGGCTGGCACGGGCCCTGCGGCTGTCGGACGCCGAGCGCGACCACCTCCACCACCTGGCCGGCACACCGCCCGGCCCGCCGCCCGGGCCCTCCCGCGAGGTCCGGCCCAGCATCCTGCGGCTGCTGCGCAAGCTGCCCGGATCCGCCGGGGTCGTGCTGACGGCGACCTACGACGTGATCGCCTGGAACGACCTGGCGGCGGCCCTGCTGGGGGACTTCTCCGCCGTGCCCCCGCGCGAGCGCAACTTCGTGCGCCAGGTCTTCCTGGCACCGCCGGGGGCGGAGCGGCGGTACCGGATGTCGGACATGGCGGCGTTCTCCCGGGCCGCGGTCCAGGACCTGCGGGCCGCCGCCGCCCGCTACCCCGACGATCCCGGGGTGGCGTCCCTGGTGGGCGACCTGCTCTCGGGCAGCGAGGAGTTCGTCCAGCTGTGGGCGGCCAACGACGTGGACCCCGCGGCCGACCTGCGCAAAACCGTCCTGCACCCGCTGGTCGGGCCGGTCACCCTGGACTGCGACGTCCTGGACGTCGCCGACCGCGACCAGCGGGTGGTCATCTACACGCCCGAGCCCGGGTCCCCCGCCGAGAGCGCGCTGCGGCTGCTCTCGGTGGTGGGGACCCAGCGCATGGACGCGCCCGGCTGAGCCCGGCCCGCGCGGGCCGGGCTCAGCCGGGCGGCCCTCAGAAGCGGGCCGCGAGCCGGGCCACCAGCTCGTGCACCAGGGAGCGCCGGACCATCTGGTTGACGGTGGCGGACACGTACAGGTCCCGCTCCGGGACGTGGTACAGCGCGTTGCCGAAGGCGCCGGAGTGGCCGACCATGGCCGGGACCGGCGTGAACGGCGACACCAGGCGCGGCACCCGGTAACGCATGACGCCCATCCCGTAGTCCATGGGCGCCAGGCGGGAGAAGACCCCGTTCCAGCGGGCCGTCATCTCCGCCAGGTAGTGCCCGGGGAACAGCTCCCCGGCGAAGAACGCCCGCAGGAACCGCACCTGGTCGGCGGCGGTCGAGACGATCGCGCCGTCGGGCGGGAAGGAGGCGATGGCCCGGGGCAGGTGCAGGGCCCGCCGCCCGTGCAGGACGGGGGCGACCTCGCCGTAGCGGTCCAGCGAGTCCGGTGTGAGCATCCAGGTGTCGTGCAGGCCCAGCGGTCCGGTGATGCGGGTGCGCAGGGCGGCCTCCTGGCTCCCCCCGGTGACCGTCTCGACCACGCGCCCCACCAGCTGCCAGTTGGTGTCGCTGTAGAACGCCCGGCCCGGGGCGGAGGGGGCGAACGGGGCGGGCAGGCCCCGGGCCATGCCGATGAGCTCGTCGGAGGTCCAGGAGCCGTCGGCGCGGAGCATGTCGTCCAGGAAGGTGCCGCCGCCGGGGCGCCGCTGCTCGAAGTAGTCGGGGATGCCGGAGGTCTGCGACAGGAGTTCGCGCACGGTGATCCGGGGGCCGTGGTCTCGGCCCCCGTGGGTGTTGAGCCCGCTCATCACCCGGGCGCCGACGATGTCGGCGGCGGGGGTGTCCAGGGTGAGCGCCCCCTCCGCGCGCAGCTGCATGACCACGGCGGCCGTGTACAGCTTGGTGATGCTGGCGATGAAGTAGGGGCGGTCGGTGTCGCCGTGGCTCCAGGAGAACCCGGTGGAGGGCTGCTCGATCGCGGCGCTGAACGCCGTGACGTCGGGCCGGGCGGCGTAGCGGGCGGCGGTCCGGTGCAGGTGGGCCGCGAGGGGCGTGCTCATGGGGTGATCCGTTCCAGGCGTCGTCGGGTGGCGTCGATCCAGGCGAGTTCGGCGCGGGCGTGGGCGAGGCCGTGGTCGCGGGCGGCCTCGCGCAGCGCGTAGCCGAGCTCGGTGACGCCTTCGGGGAGGGCATCGCGGGGCGGGAATTCGATCGCCTCCAGCTCGGCCAGCTCCTCGGCGACCTCCCGGTGGCGGGCGTCGAGGAGTGCGCGGACGCGCTCGGGCGGCAGGCGGTCGGCGAAGAACAGCCGGGCCAGGAAGGCGTCGCGGGTGGGCGGGGCCTGGAGGGGCGAGGCGAGCCAGCGGTCGAGTTCGGCCAGGCCGGCGTCGGTGACGGTGTGGGGGTGCAGGGTGGGGCGCCCCTCCTGCACGACGGTCCCGCGGGAGGCCAGGCCCTCCTCCACCAGGGCGGACAGGGTGCGGTAGATCTGCGACCGGTCGGCGGTCCAGAAGTGGCCGACGCTGCCGTCGACCACCTTCTTCAGCTCGTAGCCGCTCATGGGCTTGACGGACAGGATCCCGAGGATGGCGTGCCGCAGAGACATGGATAGATGCTAGCGCACATATGTGCATGGTCCTCTATATGCATGGTCTCCTTCTGTTCCGAGAACGATCCTCGAATATGCCTTGACTGGAATATTCCCATCGGGGAATACTCGGGTCATGCACGAACGACTGGAGGCGCTGGGCGAACCCGCCCGGCTGCGCATCGCCCGGGCCCTGGCGGAGCGTCCGCTGTCGGTGGGGGTGGTCGCCGAGCGGACCGGCCTGCGCCAGCCGCAGGCCACCAAGCACCTGCAACGCCTGGAACGGGTCGGCCTGGTGTCCTCGTACCGGGTCGGCAACCGGCGCATCTACGCGCTGGAGCCCGGGCCGCTGGGAGAGCTCGGCGGCCTGCTGGGCGGCCTCGCCGAGCGGGCGCGGGAGCACCGCGGCGCCTTCGACGCCCACGCCGCCGCGGTGGCCGCCGAGACGCGCGCCGCCGACCGCGAGCGCTGGGCCGACGAGCGGGCCTTCGCCTTCGAGCGGGTGCTGCCCGCGCCGCGCGCGGCCGTGTGGCGCCACCTCACCGAGCCGGTCCTGCTGGCCCGCTGGTGGGCGCCGGACGACCTGGCCGTCACCGAGGCCGCCCTGGAGCCCCGGCCCGGTGGCCGGGCGGTGCTGGCCTACCGCGACGCGGCCGACGCCACCGGGGCGGACGGCGTCGTGGGCCGCGCCGAGGGGACGGTGGACGCGGCGGCCGAGGGTGAGCGCCTCGACTTCCGCCTCTCCCCGCTGCTGCCCGGCGGCGGCGCCGCCTTCACCGGCCACTACACGTTCGTGCTCGCCGACGCCGGCGGCGGGACCCGGCTCGGCGTGCGGCTGCGGATCACCGACACCACCGTGGCCTCCGCCGACTTCGTCGCGGGGATCGGGGCGGGCTGGGAGCAGTCCCTGGACCGGTTCGCCGCGTCCCTGGCCGACGGCGCCCCGCACGGGGCGACACCGACCGACACCTCACGGAGCAGCACATGAGCGAGCACACCGGCCGCAGGGTCGTCGCCAACCTCAACCTCACCCTCGACGGGCGCTACTGCGGGCCCGCCGGCCCGCAGGACCACGCCTGGGTGGTGCCCTACGCCGTCACCGACCTGGCCCGCGACCACCTCACGGACCTGTGGCGGACCGCCACCACCGCGCTCATGGGGCGGGTCAACGCCGAGGGCTTCCTGGGGTACTGGCCGCCGGTCGCCCGCGACGAGGGGGCTGACCCCCGCGACCGGGGGTTCGGCGACTGGCTCGCCCGGACCGAGAAGGTGGTCCTGTCCCGCACCCTGACCGCCTCCCCGTGGGAGGGCGTACGGGTCGAGAACGCGCCCGCCGCCGCGGTGGTCGACGCCCTGAGGGCGCGGGAGGGCGGGGACATCCTGGTGCCGTGCAGCGCCAGCCTCATCCGGCCGCTGCTCGCCGCCGACCGGGTCGACCGGCTGGCGCTGATGGTCGTCCCCGAGTTCGTCGGCGGCGGCCCGCGCCTGTTCGAGGACGGACTGCCCGCGCACCGGTGGTCCCTGGCCTC
Organism: Nocardiopsis flavescens; assembly: GCF_900141985.1. GTDB lineage: Bacteria > Actinomycetota > Actinomycetes > Streptosporangiales > Streptosporangiaceae > Nocardiopsis > Nocardiopsis flavescens. Next base: position 215,646 of record NZ_FQZK01000001.1, read on the forward strand.
ACACGCCGCGGGCGGGGACGGGGCGCTCGCCCTGGTCTACGACCGCCTGCGCTGAGGTCCCTCCCGGGCCCGCGTGCGCGGGCCCGGGAGGGGCGCCCGGATCAGACCCGGGTCATGGTGGACTCGTAGCCGCCCCCGCCGGGGTAGACCCAGGCGCCGGCCACGGTGGAGCCGTCCGCGGAGAAGACGCCCTCGAAGTAGGCCGGCCCGCCGCGCGCCCCCGCCCAGATGGTCAGGGTGTCGCCGACCAGCTCGTAGACGTAGTCGAAGGTGTTGCCCCGGGCGTCGTAGAAGCGGGACGCCACGTCCGTGCCGACCGGCTCGCCGAACGGGTGCAGGTTCCCGATGACCTCCAGGCCGGTGACCGGCGCGCCGAACTGCTCCAGCTCCACGTGCTGGAGCAGGAAGAACCCGCCCTCCATCCACTCGTACCGCACGGTGCCGGCGGCGCCGCCGGTCACCTCCCAGGTGCCGACCAGCCGTCCCAGGGCCGTGACCGCCGCACTCGGCCGGATGTCCTCGTCCATGTCGTCCTCCTCGTTCGGGGGTTGCACGGACACCTCGGGGCCGGGGCCCGCATCCCGACACCCCGCCAATGTGGTACACGTCACATGTCCAGGGTGTCGGAATCCCGGCGGCGGCCCCGAGGTGGCGGTGAGAACCCACCGAGGAGGCCCCGTGAGCACCACCGCCGATACCGACACCGCCCCCGCCGCCGGGCGCCGCACGTCCCGCCGCCTGCTGGCCGCCGGAGCCCTGGCCGGGCCGGTCTTCTTCACCTCGGCCCTGGCCCAGATGCTCACCCGCGAGGGCTTCGACATCACCCGGCACCCCATCAGCCAGCTGGCCACCGGAGACCTGGGCTGGATCCAGATCGCCACCTTCGTCACCGCGGGCCTGGGCGCCCTGGCCCTGGCGGCAGGCATCGCGCGCACCCTCACCGAGGGCCTCGGACGGCGGGCGCTGCCGGTGCTGACCGCGGTTTTCGGGGCCGGCCTGGTCGCGGCCGGGGTGTTCACCATGGACCCCGAGCACGGCTTCCCGGCCGGCACCCCCGAAGGCCCCGTGGCGCAGATGTCCTGGCACGGCATCGCCCACTCGGCCTCCGCCGCCGTCGCCTTCACCGCGCTGGCCCTGGCCGCCGCGGTGCTGGCCGTGCGCCACGCCCGGCGGCGGGCGGTCCCGCCCGCCGTGCTGGGCGGGGCCGCGGCGCTCGTGCTGTTCCTGCCGATGTCGCCCGACCACATGAGCGTCCAGATCGCCGTCAACGGCCTGGTCGCCTTCACCTGGGCGACCGCCGTGGCGCTGTGGCTGCGCCGCGCCGCCTGACCGGCTACCGTGCCCACACCGCGACCGGAGAACGAGGACACCGTGAAATACCTGCTCCTGGGGTACACCCCGGCCCACGCCTGGGACCCCGAGACCGCCGACACCCCGTCCGAGGACGCGCTCGCCGCGTTCGCCGCCTACCGGAGGCTGGAGGAGGAGCTGCTCGACAGCGGCGAACTCGTCGCCACCGAGGGGCTGGGGCACCCCGCCGTCGGCACCACCCTGCGCCGCACCCCCGAGGGGGTGGTCGCCACGGACGGGCCCTTCGCCGAGCTCAAGGAGGTGCTGGCCAGCTTCGCCGTGCTCGACGTGTCCGGCCACGAGCGGGCGGTCGAGATCGCCGCGCGGATCGTGGAGGCGCTGGGCGAGCCCGTGGAGGTCCGGCCGATCATGGGCGAGGACTTCGCGGCGTGAGCCCCGAGATCGAGGACCTGCTGCGCGCGGAGGCGCCGCAGGTCCTGGGCGCCCTGGTGCGGCGCCTGGGCCGCTTCGACCTCGCCGAGGACGCGGTGCAGGAGGCGCTGCTGGCCGCCGCGCGGTCCTGGCCGCGGGAGGGCGTGCCCCGGGAGCCGCGCTCCTGGCTCATCCGGGTGGGCTACCGCCGCATGGTCGACCTCCTGCGCTCGGACCGGTCCCGGCGCCTGCGCGAGGAGAGGGCCGGCGCGGCCGAGGCGGCCCTGCTCCACCCGGGCCGGTCGGCGCCCCCGGCCCCGGAGGCCGACGACAGCCTCACCCTGCTCCTGCTGTGCTGCCACCCGGCGCTGGGGCCCGCGTCCCGGGCGGCGTTGACCCTGCGGGCCGTGGGCGGCCTGACCACGGCCGAGATCGCGCGCGCCTACGGCACCACCGAGGCCGCCATGGGAACGCGCATCGGCCGGGCCAAGAGGCGGTTGGCCAGCGCCGGGGCCCGGTTCACCCCGCCGGTCGGCGACGACCTGGAACAGCGGCTGGCGTCCGTGATGCAGGTGCTCTACCTGGTCTTCAACGAGGGGTACACCGCCACGTCCGGGGCGTCGCTGTCCCGCACGGACCTGTCCGGCGAGGCGATCCGGCTGGCCCGCATGCTCGGGGAGCTGCGGCCCCACGACGGCGAGGCGGCCGGGCTCCTGGCCCTGATGCTGCTCACCGAGGCGCGGGGGCCCGCCCGCACCGGGAGCGGCGACGAACTGCTGACGCTGGACCACCAGGACCGGAGCCGGTGGGACCGCGCCCTGATCCGCGAGGGGACGGCGCTGCTCGACGCGGCCTGGGACCCGCGGGAGGCGGGGCCGTACCGGTTGCAGGCCGCGGTCGCGGCCGTGCACGCCGCGGCGCCGTCCCCGCGGGACACCGACTGGACGCGGATCGCGGTCCTGTACCTGTGGCTGGAGCGGCTGTCGCCGAGCGCGCCGGTGCGGCTGGCCCGGGTGGCGGCGGTCTCCCGCGCGTACGGCGCCGGGCGCGGGCTGGCCCTGCTCGCCGACCTCGACCGGCGCCACGGCCTGGCACAGGACCCGCTGACGCGGCGCCGCCACCCCGCCGTCCTGGCCCACCTGCTGGAGGAGACCGGGGAGACGGGCGCGGCCGCCGCGGCCTACCGCCGGGCGGCGGCCCTGGCCGCCAACCCGGTCGAGGAGGGGTACCTGCTCGACCGGGCGGACCGCCTGGACTGAGGCGCCCGCGCACCGCGGGCCCCCTCAGTCCAGCAGGGCCGTGGCCTCGGCCTCCACGAGCACGTCGGGCTCGAAGAGGGAGGACACCCCGATGAGCGAGGCCGGGGGCAGCGGACGGGGCAGGTCCAGCTCGCCGGCCACCCGCTCCACGCCCTCCAGGAACGCCCCGATCTTCCCGGGCTCCCAGTCGGTGACGTAGAAGGTCAGCCGCAGGACGTCGGCGAAGGTCGCCCCGGCCCCGGCGAGCCCGGTGGCGGTGTTGCGCAGCACGTGCGCGACCTGCCCGGCGAGGTCGCCAGGCGCGAGCGGGGCGCCGTCGGCGGTGCGGGCGACCTGCCCGCTGACGTGCACGTGCCGGGTGCCGGTCCCGACGGCGACGTGGTGGTAGGGGGCGGGCTGCATCATGCCCTCGGGGGTGAAGCGGTGGACGGCCACGGAGATCTCCTCGGAAAGGGGCGGCGAACTGGTTTACCCTTGGTACCTGGTAGCCGAAAGAAACTTCAACGAGACCAGGTGTCATGCCGGATACCTCCCCCAGGGCCCACGACGCCCTGGAGATCACCGCACCCCACCGCGAACTCCTGGACCAGGTCCTGGACAAGTGGTCGCTGGACGTGCTGGCCGTACTGTGCGAGGGCCCCTCCCGGTTCAACGGGCTGCGCCGCGCGATCCCGGCGGTGACGCAGAAGTCGCTCACCGCCACCCTGCGCCGCCTGGAGCGCAACGGCATCGTGGAGCGGGAGGTGGTCGCCACCCGCCCCGTCGCCGTCGAGTACCGGATCACCCCGCTGGGCAAGTCGATGCGCGCACCGGTCGACGCGCTGCTGGACTGGATCCGCGAGCACACGCCCGCCGTCGAGCGGGCCCGCGACCGCTTCGACGGGGCCGGGGGCTGAACCGGGACCCGAACGGCCGGACGGCCCCGCGGCGCCGGCACCCGCGGGCCTGGTGCGCGGCGGGCCTGCGCCACCGTCACCGCATGCGCTACGGCACCGGTCCCGCACCGGCGGTCCCCGAACGCGGCCTCCCCGCCTTCGCGGCCACCCGCGCCGCCCCGGCCGCCGCGCTCCCCTCGCCCGGGGACGTCCCCGCGGGGCCCTTTCTCAGGGCGGTGACAGGGGGGTGACAGGGAGATCCCCGATGGCCGGGCGGGGTCCCCGGGTGCCAGGGTCGGGGTATGGACGACCACACCCCCCTGCGCGCCCCCGTCCCCGACGCCGGGCGCCGCCCTCCCCTGGCCCTGCGGATCCTCGTCGTCGTGCTGGGCGCCACCGCGCTCTGGTGGCTCCTGCTGCCGTGGGTGTCCGGCCTGCTCCCCCAGGGCTCCCAGGTGGGCCCCTCCCGCTGGGCCACCGCCGTGATGGTGACCGCGCTGGCGGTGCCCCTGGTCTGGGCGGCGCGCCGCTACCTGGACCGCCGCCCCTGGCGCGGGCTGTGGACGGCGGGGCCGGGCGGGTCCGTGCGGCCCTTCCTGGTCGGCGCGCTGGCCTGGGCGCTGCCGGGATTCGCGGGGATCGCGGGGGCCTGGGCCCTGGGCCGGATGGAGATCGTGCCGCTGCTGCCGGCCGGCGAACTCGTGGTCTCGGTGCTCATGCTGGCCTGCCTGGTGTTCCTGTTCGAGGCGCTGCCCGAGGAGCTGATCTTCCGCGGCCACCTGTTCCGCAACCTCAACGCCTCGATGTCCGCGCTGGCGGCGGTGCTGGTCCAGGCCGCGCTGTTCTGCCTCTGGGGGACCGCGCTGTGGGTGATCACCCACGGCTGGGAGGTGCTGGGCGAGCGGGCGCCGCTCTTCGCCGGAATGGGGATCGTGCTGGGCTGCCTGCGTGTGGTCACCGGGAGCCTGTGGGCGTGCGTGGGCTTCCACCTGGTCTTCCAGACCGCGGCCCAGGCGCTGATGGGCGGACAGCTGTTCGCCGTGGGCGGCGGCGCGGACGCGGCGCTGCTCCCCTTCGCCCTGCCGTTCGTGTTCGGGGTGCTGGTGGCGGTCCTGCTCACCCGGGAGGAGGCCTCCTGGCGGGCCCGGGTCCCCGACCCGCGCTGACCGCGCCCCGGGTAGGGTGCGGCGCGTGAACGCGCACGAGGGCCCCGCGGGGCGGGACCTGCCGACCGGATACCTGCTGCTGCACGAGGGCCCCGACGGCGAGGAGGTGGTGTGGGCGCGGTGCGCGATGGCCCAGGGCCTGTTCGCGCCCCCGCGCACGCCGCGCGACCTGGTGCGGCTGCTGGGCTGCGATCCGCGCGGGCGGCTGCGCGAGGCCCTGGACCCCGCCGGCCCGCACCCGGTGGGCGACCTGTCGGTGGAGGTCGACGGCGGGTGGGGGGAGGACCCCCACTGGGTCCTGCTGGACGGTGTCCGACTGCTGGGACGCCGCCCCGACCCCGCCGAACCGCACCTGTGGGAGGTGTTCCTGGAGGCCGACGTGGTCGGCTGCGACCGGCCGCCGCGCCACCCGCCCGGCCCCGGCGCCCGGTTCGCGGTCCACCCCCGCCACGGGCGGGACGACGGGTCGCGGACCCCCTGCCGCCGGGTGGACGGCCTGTACACCTACGACCCCCCGCCGGCGCCCCCGCTGCGGCTGCTGGGCTGCGCGTCCACGGCGGAGCTGCGCGAAGCGCTGCGCCGGCCCCGGCGCATGCGCGGCTTCCGCGGGTGGCTGCGCGCCCTGGACCGGGACGGCCGGGTCCTGCGCGACGTCGACCTGGAATCCGAGACCGTCCGGACGGGCCCCTCCGTCCTGGGCGGGACCCTCCTGGACATCGTCCTGGAGGACGGGGCCGACGACCGCCCCGACCCCTCGGCCCGGCCGGTGTGGGAGCTGTGGCACCGCGGGGTCCCGCGGGAGGCGGGCCTGTGGCGGGCGCTGCCCGCACCGGCCCGGCGGGAGTGGCTGCGCCTGGCCATGGCGAACCGGACGCCCCCTCCCGGCCGCCGTGCGGGCCCCTTCCGGGTGGACGGGCGCGCGGCCACCGACGAGCCCGGCCTGTACTGCGCCCTGTCCGAGGCCGTCGCGGGACCGGGGCGCTACTACGGGTGGAACCTGGACGCCCTGGACGACTGCCTGCGCGGCGGGTTCGGCCCCGCGCCCCCGTTCACCCTGGTCTGGGAGCACCTGGAGGAGTCCCGGCGCTCGCTCCCGGGCCTGGCGGACGCCGCCCTGGAGGTCCTGCGCGAGCGGGGCGCCGAGGTCCTGGAGCGCTGACGCGCACGTCCCCTCAGCGCCGGGCCGCCCGGCGGCGGGCCGCGTCGGCCAGGACCGCCAGCAGCTCCGCCAGCCCCAGGGCCCCCTCCGCGTCGTGGGCGTGGCGTTCCATCCTCCGCACCGGGCCGACCTGGTCCAGCGCCACGTCCTCCCGCGCCAGCAGGAACACCAGGGCCAGGAACGCCGCCCGCCCGTTGCCGTCCTCGAAGGGGTGCAGGAAGCACACGTCCAGGTAGGCCCGCGCCGCCCTGGCGTTGAGCGGCGGCCCCGGCCCGCCGGCCTGGGCCAGGAACGCCTCCAGCGTCCGGGCCAGGTCCGGCGGCCTCCCGTACCGCTCGCGGCCCGCCTTGGCGTGGGCGGTGCCGGTGCGCAGCGGCGCGGGGCCGCCCAGCACGTGCCGCTGCCACCCCTGGAGGAGGCCGAACGACAGCGGGAGCCCGGCCGCCGCGTCCGCGCGCACCCGCTCCAGGGCGGCGAGCATCCCCGCCGCCCGTGTGCGCGAGCGCTCCCGGTCGAAGCCGAGGACGTCGTGGACCGCCCCGTCCCGCACGGGGACCAGCGGCCCCCGCACCGGCCGCGCCGTGTCCCAGGGGACCGCCTCCCGCACCCCTGTCCAGGTGCGCAGGGCGTCAGACCCGCGGTCCACCGGACCCGTCACCGCCCCCGAGCCGCCGGGCGAGGTCGTCCACCTGCCCGGGGGCGGGCCCGATCCAGCTCTCGAACCGGCCGCCGATCGCCTCCCGCACCCGGACCGACGCGGTCCCGGGATCCTCCCCCCACCGGGTCAGGTACCAGGTGAGCACCACCGAGCAGTGCCCGTACCAGGCGTCGTCCGCCCCCGTGCGCTCCACCACGGCGTTCACCAGGTGCCCGACGGCGCGCTCGCGCACGTGCCGCCGGTCCCGGGCGCGGGGCGCGTCCAGCGGGTACCGGTCGAACCGCTCCGCCAGCTCCTCCAGCCAGGCCCGCCACTCGCACAGCGCCGCCGCGGCCCGCTCCAGGGTCTGCGGCGGCGTGTGGACCGAGTCGGCCGGGCAGCACCAGGCCCGGACCGGGCCGCCGCCCACGTCCGCCTCGTCGGTGCCCCACCTCCACCCCGTCGCCCAGCGGCCGTACCGCTCCACCAGGGCCGCGGTCAGGTCGTCGATCCACACCCGGGCCACGTCGAAGGACCACGCGGCGAAGGCCGGGTCCACGACCGGTCCCGGAGGCCGGGCGGGCGTGCGGGCGGCCGGTTCCAGCCCGCGCACCGCCGCCGGGGCCGCGGCCGGGTCGAAGGGGTGCCGGGCCGGGTCGACCTCCGCCCAGGACAGGTCGTAGGGCAGCAGGGCGCGGTTCGCGGTCATCGGGTCTCCGTCATCGGATGGGGACGTCGGGGATCTCCCCGAACACTCCCGCGTGCAGGGTCATCGAGGAGACGTCCTCCCCCGGTGCCGGGAACACCGCCAGGGCCGGGTACTCGTCCCCCGGCGACAGGACGGGGACCGCGTCGGTGAAGTCCTCGCGGCCCTGGCCGGTCAGCAGGCGCACCGCGTACCGGTCCGGCCCGTCCGGCCCCCGGAGCCGGAGGCCCGCCAGGGACCCCCCGCCCACCCGGTCCGGCAGGCCCGGCCCGCCCTCCCCGGCGCCCGTGCCGGGTTCCAGGTCGGCGAGGGTGGAGTTGGCGAAGCCCAGCGTCTGGAACAGGTACGCGCCGTCGCGCACCAGCGGGTACACGTGCAGCTCGGCGTCCCCGTGGGCGAGGGTCCCCACGGGTTCGGGGTCCCCGGAGAACACCGCCGGGCCGGCCGTGTGCCGGGCCGCGGAGTCCAGCCCCCCGGCCGGGGCGGCGGCGTCGGGGTCCGGCACGGTGCGCACCAGGTCCACCCGCCGGTTGCGCCCGCGCGCCTGTTCGTCGTCCGCGCCGCCCTGCTCGGCGACCGGCTCGCGGGAGCCGCGCCCCTCGGCGGTGAGGGCGAACCCCTCGCCCAGCTCCCCGGCCAGCGCGTCGCGGACGGCCTCGGCGCGGCGCAGCGACAGGTCGTCGTCGCCCGACGGAGCGCCGCTGTCGTCGGTGTGGCCGACCACGGCGACCTCCCTGGGGCCCTCCCGCAGGGTCAGGGCGGCGCGGCGCAGGGTCCGCAGCCCCTCCCGCGTGGGTTCGGCGGTCCGCCCCTCGAACATCGGGTCGGCGCTCAGGGAGATCGTCTCGGTGTCCCCGGAGCGGGCGGTGGACGACTCCGGGGTGTCCACGAAGCCCTCCAGGCCCTGGCGGAACGCGGACACGTCCAGCCCCGGCTCGGGGACCTGCTCGGGGTAGTGCAGCTCCTCGGGCAGCTCGTCGGCGGTCCGCTCGGCGTACTCGTTGAAGTAGTCGTGGACGTCGGGCTCGGGGGCCGGGGTGAACGCGTCCACGCGCTCCACCGGCAGGCCCGGCACGTGCCCCAGGCCGGCCCCGGTGAAGGTGAGCCGCTCGGCGCCGTGGGCGGGCGAGGGGAAGTACCGGCGGAAGGTGAGGGGCACGCCCGGGTGCAGGGGGGTGATGTCGGAGCCCTCGGTGAAGTAGGTGCCCAGGGACACCCCGCTCGCGGGGTCCTCGATGGCGCGCAGCACCTCGCCGGAGACCGGGTCGAGCAGGCGGACGGGGGCGGTGCGGTCGGTGACGGTGCCGCCGGTGCGCGGGGGCTCCAGGAGGTCGTGGTCGACCTCCAGCATGAGGTACTCGCCGTCGTCCTGGAGCCTGCGGAAGGTGACCTCCAGGAGGGGGTCGCCGCCGCCGTCGACGGACATGCGGCCCTGCCGGGTCAGCGGCAGCTCCCGGTGGGCCGGGGCGGCGCCGCCGGGCGAGGGGGACGGGTCGGGCCCGCCGCCGTCGCCGCCCGGGCCGGGGATGATCCCGCAGGAGGTCAGCAGCAGGCTCAGCGCCGCGGCGGCACAGGTCGTCGCGGGCACGCGTGCGGTCATCGGGCGCGGTCTCCTCGGGGGCGCGGCGCCGCCGCGCCCGGGGCGCGCGGTCCGGGGGCGGGAGGGCCGCGGGCGGTGCGGGGCGGTCAGTCGGGGGGAGGGGTCAGGTCGCGGCGCGAGCGGAGTCCGAGCTTGGACAGGGCGTTGGCCACGTGGGTCTCCACAGTACGCGGCGACAGGTGCAGCAGTTCGGCGATCTCCCGGTTGGTGCGCCCGCGCGCGGCCAGGTCGGTGATCTCCCCCTCGCGCGGGGAGAGCCTGCGGTCGCGGTGGGGCCGGCCGGGTACGGCGGCCGTGGAGACCCCGCGGGCCCGCAGCAGGCGGCGCACCCGGGCCGCGTCCCAGGTGGCGCCCAGTTCGCCGTACCCCTCCAGGGCGGCGCGCAGGGCGGTGACGCCGGCCCCGGCCCCCTCGCCGTGCGGGCGCGCGAAGTGGACGCGGGCGCAGGCCTCGCGGACCTGGGCGGCGTCGTAGGGGCGGGGCATGGCGCGGTAGGCGTCCTCGGCCTCGGCGTACAGCAGCAGGGCCCGGTCGTACCGCTCGTGGTGGCGGGCCAGGGCGGCCTCCAGGCGCAGCAGGGCGGTAGCGGCGGCCGGGGCGTCGGTGCCGCGCAGCCCCGCGCGCAGGCGGGTGCACAGGTCGCGGGCGACGGCGCCGCGCCCGCACTCCAGCAGCGCCTCCATCCCCGGGACCAGGTCGGCGGCCCACACCCAGATGCCCTTGGCGGCGATGAGGGAGACCAGGTCCTCCACGTGCTCCCAGGCGCGGGCGGGCTCCCCCCGGGCGGTGGCGGCGCGGGCCAGCAGCCCGGCGGCGAAGGCCCGCACCGGCACGGTGTGGTCGGGGCGGGGCTCCCCGTCCCGGTCCGCGGCGCCCCGGGGCCGGGGTCCGGGGTCGCCGTGCGGCGCGTCGGGGCACTCGGGGCGGATGCGGACCAGCAGGGCGCGGGCCAGCGCCGGGTCCCCCTGGGCCTGGGCCAGGGCGGCGCGCAGCAGCCCGAGTTCGGCGGTGACCGGGTGCAGGTGGGCCAGGCGGGGCGCCTCCCGCCGGCGGTCGGCCTCCTGCGCCAGGCCCTGCCAGCGCCCGCGCGCCCAGTCCAGGGTCAGGCGCAGGGCGCGCACGCTCTCGTGGATGTAGGGGGTGTCGTCGGCGCCGGACCAGGCGGCCGCGGCATCCAGGTGGCGGTCGGCCCGCTCGTAGTGGCCGAGCATGACGGCGGCGTCGGCCAGGTTGAGCGAGCCGCGGGCGAACTCGCGGCGGTCGGCCAGGGAGTCGGGGCCGGTCCGGGTCCCCGGTGCGGGCGGCTGCGCCTCCCAGGCGGCCGGGTCGCCGATCTGGGCGAGCAGGGTGGCGTGGTTGACGGCGACCGTGCGGGCGACGGCGGCGTCGCGGCTGCGGTGGGCGGCGGCCAGGGCCTGCTCCATCCAGCGGCGGTGGGTGTCGACGGAGTCGGGGGTGCTGCGGGGCACGGCCAGCGCGCACATGGCGCGGGCGGCCAGGTCGGGGCGCTCGGCCAGCTCGGCCGCGGCGCGGACCAGCTCTCCGCGGGCGGTGCGGTTCTGGGAGGCCTGGTTGAGCAGGAGCAGGCCCAGTTCCATGCGCGGCTCGCCGCGTTCGGCGGCGGGCAGGCCGGGCGCGGACAGGACCTCGCGCAGGTGCGCGACGGCGTGTTCGGCGGAGACGCCGGTGAGGGCGGCCCGGCCCAGGGACAGTGCCAGGTCGCGGCGGCGCCGGGGGGCGAGGTCGGGGCGGGTCAGGGCGTCGCGCAGCAGGGCGACGGCGGCGGCGTCCTCGCCCTGTTCCAGGGCGCGGGCGGCGGCGCGCTCGGCGTGGTCGGTCCACTCCTGCGCCATCCCGGCCTCGCGTGCGTGGCGGGCGAGCCGGGCGTGGGGCGGGTCGGGCCGTGCGGCCAGGGCCTCCAGGGCGGCGCGGTTGAGGCGGCGGCGCTTGCCGTGGGGCAGCGCGGCGCGGCAGACGTGGGCGACGAGCGGGGTGGCGGGGGCCAGGTCGGCCGGGCCGGCGGGGGTGAGCAGCCCGCTGCGGCAGGCGCGGGACAGGGCCCTGTCGGTGCGTGCGGGGCCCAGGTCGGCGACGCGGGCGAGCAGGGCCTCGGGGGCGGGTCCGTCCAGGACGCAGGCGGCGCGGACCAGGCGCCGGGTGTCGCGGTCCAGGCCGTGCAGGCGGTGCAGGATCCAGTCGCGCAGGGCCGGCGGGACGGGCGGCCGGTCGGGGACCGCGGGGACCGGGGCGGGGCCCCGGCTCCGGGCGGCCAGGTGGCGCAGGGTCTCGGCGGCGGCCAGGGGCAGGCCGCCGGTCCAGGCGTGCAGGCGGCGGGCGTCCTCCGCGGTGGGCGCGGCGCCGGGCAGGGCGTGCCGGGCCAGGTCCAGCAGGTCGTCGGGGTCCAGGGGGCCCAGGGTGAGGGCGCGGTGGCCGGTGCCGGGGGGCGTGCGGGCGGCCAGGGCGGCGACCGGGAAGGTGCGGGGCAGGTCCTCGGGCCGGTAGGTCAGGACCAGTGCCAGGCGGGCGGGCAGCCGGGGGGCGAGGTAGGCGAGCAGGCCCCGGGTGGCCGGGTCCGCCCAGTGCACGTCCTCCAGGACCAGCACGGCCGGGGGCAGGGCGTCGAGGAGTTCGGTGAGGGCGCGGTAGAGGCGGTGGTCAGCGACGGCCGGGTGGGCGGCCGTCTCGGGCGCCGCGGGCAGGCGGTCGGCGTGCTCGGGCAGCAGGGTGCGCAGGGCGCCGCACAGGGGGCTGAGCCCCGCGGGGACGGGGGCGCGGCGCAGGGCTTCGACCAGGGGCGCGAAGGGGAACGGTTCGGCGCCCGGCGGGCAGTGGCCGGTCAGGACCGTGGTCCGGGGCGGGTCGTGCAGCTCCCCGGCCAGGCGGGTCTTGCCGGTCCCGGCGGCCCCCGCCAGGAGGGTGAGGGTCCCGGGGGCGGCCGCCTCGCGCAGGAGCCTGCGTTCCCGCTCGCGCCCCACGAGCGGGGAGGAGCACATCACCCGAAGGTATAGCGGCCCGGCGTTCCGGAAAAGGGGGGAGGGCGGTGACATTCCGTGGTCGCATTCGCGTGAAAGCTGAGAAATGCGTACCTTTCTCGGAGGTATTTCGCGGATCCTCACCGGTCCTGAGGCCATGGCCGGGGCGGTGGCCGCGGGCGTACAATCCGCCCAGGCGGTGCGGACCCACGGAAAAAGAGCATGAGGTGGCCGGTAGATGGCGGACATGGTGTACGCGGTGGTGCCGGTGCTGTCCGTGGTGTTGACGGGATTGTTCGCCGGGCTGTTCTTCGCTTTCTCCATCGCGGTGATGCCGGGGCTGGGCCGGACCGGGGACCGGGTCATGATCGAGGCGATGCAGCGCATCAACGTCGCCATCCTCAACCCGTTCTTCGCGGTGGTGTTCATCGGCGCGCCGGTGGTGCTGCTGGGGCAGACGCTGCTGCACTGGGCGGTGGGGCGCACGACGGCGGCCTGGTGGGCGGGCACGGGCCTGGTGCTGCTGGTCCTGGTGCTGGCCGTGACGTTCGCGGTCAACGTGCCACGCAACAACACCCTGGACGGCGCCGGGACGGCGTCGCGGCTGGCGGACCCCGCGGCCGTGCGCGCGGGCTTCGAACCGGTGTGGGTGCGCTGGAACCACCTGCGCACCCTGGCCTCGGCGGGCGCCCTGCTGTGCACCGCCCTGGCCGTGACCGCGGGCTGACCGGGAGCGCCCCCGCCCCCTTCCCGCCCTCCTCCGCCGGGCCCGCGCGCACCCCGCCCGGCGCGGCGGTCCGAAGGCCCGCACCGGGCCACCGCGCGGGCCGCCGGGCGGTCACCGCGGGCGGCGGTGCCGCGCCGGCCGGGGAACTCCGCATGCCCGCCGCCCCGCCGCCCCGTCGGCGGGGCGGCGGGCACGGCCTCAGCCCACCGGGGAGCGGGTGTCCCACCCCGACAGCAGCGCGTCGACGTCGCGCACGCACCCGCCGCAGCCGGTGGTCGCCCGGGTGGCGGCGGCGATCGACTCCCGCGAGCGCGCCCCGTCCAGCCACGCCTGCTCCAGCTCGTCGCGGCCCACCGCGTTGCACCGGCACACCAGCGGGGCCCGCTGCTCCCCCGCCCCGCCGGCGGGCGGCGCGGGGGCGGTGCCCTGGAGCAGGGCCAGCCGGTCGGCGGGCAGCGGGTCGCCCGAGTCGTGCAGCTGCGACAGCACCGCGGCGGCCTCGGGGAACCCCAGCAGCACCGACCCCACCAGCCGGTCGGCGCGCACCACCAGCTTGGCGTAGCGGCCCCCGTGCGGGTCGCTGACGGTGAGCGTCTCCGGGCCCCCGTCCTCCGGGGCGTCGTCGGTGTGCACCTCCCCGAACGCGGTCAGCTCGATCCCCTCGGCCTTGAGCCGGGTCACCGGCCGCGACCCGGTGTAGCGGGCCTGCGGCTCGGCCCCGGTCAGCCGCCGGGCCAGCACCGCCGCCTGCTCCCACCCGGGCTGCACCAGGCCCGCCCCGCCGCCGGGGTGCTGGGCGCAGTCGCCCAGGGCGTGCACGCGCGCGTCGGAGGTGGCCAGGGTGTCGTCCACCAGGATGCCGTGCTCCACCTCGATCCCGGCGTCCCGGGCCAGCTCCACGTTGCCGCGCACCCCGGCCGTCACCACCAGGGCGTCGCCCGCCAGCACCCGCCCGTCGTCCAGCTCCAGGCCGGTCCCGGGGATCCACCGCGAGGCCACCCGCCAGGAGTGCACCCGCACCCCCAGGGCGTCGTAGCGCCGGCGCAGGATGTCGGCGGCGGCCCGGTCGATCTGGCGGCGCATGATCCACGGCGAGGACTCCACCACCGACACCCGGGCGCCGCGGCTCTGGAGGCCGCGCGCGGCCTCCAGGCCCAGGACCCCGCCGCCCAGCACCACCACCGGCGCTCCCGGGCGCACCAGCGCCAGCAGGCGGCGGCAGTCGTCCAGGTCGCGCAGCGCGCACACCCCCTCCCCCGGGGCGCCGTCGGCGGCCGAGACCCCCGTGACGGGCGGGAACGCGGCGCGGGCGCCGGTGGCCAGGACCAGCTCGTCGTAGTCCAGGCGGGTGCCGTCGTCCAGCGCCACGGTCCGCGCGGCGGTGTCCAGGGCCAGGGCGGCCACACCGGTGCGCACCACCACCCCCGGGGAGTCCGGGACGGGCAGCCGGATCTGCTCGGCGGTGTAGTCGCCCGCCACCAGGCCCGACAGCAGGACCCGGTTGTAGGCGGGGTGGTGCTCGGCGCCCACCACGCTCACGCGGACGCGCTCGCCCGCCGGGTCCAGGCGGGCGGCCTCCTCGGCGAAGCGGGCGCCGACCATGCCGTTGCCCACGACCACGATCCGGCGCGCGCCGTGCACGGTGTTCAACTGGTGCCTCCTGGGGATGGGGTGCGGGGCCGGACGGCACCGGACGGGCGGGTGCGGTGCGCGGGGGTCACGGTCCCGCCTCCGGCGGCGCCGGTTCCAGGCGCACGCCGCTCACCTTGAACTCGGGCATGCGGCTGACCGGGTCCAGCGCCGCGTTGGTGAGGTTGTTGGCGGCCTGCTCCCCGGCGTAGTGGAAGGGCAGGAACACCGTGTCCCGGCGGGCGCCCGGCTCCAGCCGCACCCGGGCGCGGGTGGTCCCGCGCCGGGAGGTGACCAGGGCGGCGTCCCCCTCGCCCAGCCCGCAGCGGGCCGCGGTGTCGGGGTGCACCTCCACGAACACCCCGGGCTCGGCCCCGGCCAGCTCCGGGACCCGCCGGGTCTGGGCGCCCGACTGGTAGTGGCCCATGATCCGGCCGGTCGTGGCGATGAGCGGGTAGGCCGCGTCGGCGGTCTCGGCCGGCGGGCGGTGCGCGACCGGGACCAGCCGGGCCCGCCCGTCGGGGTGGGCGAAGGAGTCCAGGAACAGGCGCGGGGTGGGCGCGTCCCCGGCCCGCACCGGCCAGTACAGCGCCTCCCCCGCGGCCAGCCGCCCCGGGGTGACCCCGGAGTAGTCGGCCGGGGCCCCGGCGGTGGCCCGGCCCAGCTCGGCCAGGACGGTGTCGGGGTCGGCGGGGAAGCGGTCCGCGGGCTGGCCCAGCCGCACCGCCAGCCCCGCCAGCACCTCCAGGTCGGTGCGCACCCCCTCGGGCGGGTCGAAGGCGCGGGTGCGGCGCAGCACCCGGCCCTCCAGGTTGGTCATGGTGCCCGACTCCTCCGCCCACTGGGCGACGGGCAGCACCACATCGCCCAGGGCCGCGGTCTCCGACAGCACGAAGTCGGCGGTGACCAGCAGGTCCAGCGACTCCAGCCGGGAGCGCACCCGGGAAGCGTCGGGGGCCGACACCACCGGGTTGGAGCCGAACAGCAGCAGCGCCCGGGCCCCGCCGCCCTCCCCCAGGGAGTCCAGCAGCTCGAACGCGGAGCGCCCCGGGCCCGGCAGGGACCCGGGGTCCACCCCCCACACGGCGGCCACGTCGGCGCGGGCCGCGGGGTCGTCGATACGCCGGTAGCCGGGCAGCTGGTCGGCCTTCTGCCCGTGCTCGCGCCCGCCCTGGCCGTTGCCCTGGCCGGTGATGCACCCGTACCCGGAGCCCTCGCGCCCGGGCAGCCCCAGGGCCAGCGCCAGGTTGATCCAGGCGGTGACCGTGTCGGTGCCCTTGGCGTGCTGCTCGCTGCCCCGCCCGGTGAGGATGTACGCCGAGCGGGCGCGGGCGGCGGCGCCCAGCACGTCGGCGGCCTCGCGCAGGCGGGCGGCGGGCACCCCGGTGACCTGCTCGGTGCGCTCGGGCCACCAGGCGGCGGCGTGCGCCCACGCGGCGTCGAACCCGGTGGTGCGCGCCTCCAGGTAGCCGTGGTCGACCCAGCCCCGGGACCCGGCCAGGTGCAGCAGCCCCAGGGCCAGTGCCAGGTCGGTGCCGGGCCGCGGCGCCAGGTGCAGGCCGCCGCCGTCCAGGGCCGCCCGGGCGGTGGCCGACAGGCGCGGGTCCACGACGATCAGCCGCGGCGCCGACAGGTGGCCCATCATCGGCGGCATGGTCTCCGCCGGGTTGGCGCCGGCCAGCAGCACGACCCCGGCGGCGCCGACGTCGGTCAGGGGGAAGGGCATCCCGCGGTCCAGGCCGAACGCCCGGTTGCCCGCCGCGGCGGCCGAGGACATGCAGAACCGGCCGTTGTAGTCGATCTGGGAGGTGCCCAGGGCCAGGCGGGCGAACTTGCCCAGGGTGTAGGACTTCTCGTTGGTCAGCCCGCCGCCGCCGAACACCGCGACGGAGTCGGGGCCGCGGGCGGCGCGCAGCGCCAGCAGGCGTTCGGCGACGTGGTCCAGGGCGGTGTCCCAGTCGGCCTCGGCGAACTCCCCGGCGCGGTCCTTGCGCAGCAGGGGCCGGGTGAGCCGGTCGGGGACGCCCAGCACCTCGGCGGAGGTCCACCCCTTGCGGCACAGGCCGCCGCGGTTGGTGGGGAAGGGGGCGGGCCGGACGGCGGGGCGGCCGTCCGGGCCCGCCTCCAGGTGCATGGCGCACTGGAGCGCGCAGTAGGGGCAGTGGGTGGCGGTCATCGCTGGACGGGCTCCGCCGTGCCGGCGGCGCGGTCCGCGCCGCCGGGGGCCGCGGTGCGGGGGCGGCGCAGGTAGACGACCCGGGTGACGGCCGCGCACAGCAGGTAGAACACGCCGAACGCGGCGAACGCGTGGGCGGTGGTGCCGAAGGCCGCGAACGACTCGCGGAAGGCGACGTTGATGCCCACCCCGCCCAGGGCGCCCACCGCCCCGATCAGGCCCAGCATGGAGGAGGACACGCGCTTGGTGCGGGCCAGCGCCCGCTCGCGCGGCTCCCCAGCGGCGATGGCGTCCTCCGCCTTGGCCGCGTAGATGGAGGGGATCATCTTGTAGGTGGAGCCGTTGCCCAGGCCGGTGAGGGTGAACATCACCGCGAACGCGCCGATGAACAGGCCCAGCTGGGAGGCCTGCACGGCCAGCACCAGCACCCCGGCGCACACCGCCATCGCGCAGAACACCCACAGGGTGACGCGCGCCCCGCCCAGGGTGTCGGCCAGGCGCCCGCCCACCGGGCGCACCAGCGAGCCCACGACCGGGCCCAGCACCGCCACGCCCGCGGCCTGCACCGGGGCCAGCCCGAACTGGGACTGCAGCAGCAGCCCGAACGCGAACCCGGTCCCGATGAACGACCCGAACGTGCCGATGTACAGCAGCGACATGATCCAGAAGTGGCGGTCGCCGGTGGCGGCCAGCTGCGCCCGCACGTCGCTGCGCACGTGGGTGAGGTTGTTCATGGACCGCCACGACCACACCAGGGCCAGCAGGATCAGCGGCAGGTAGAACAGCGGCACCAGGTACCCGGCGGCGGTGGTGAACACCGCGATGACGCCCAGGCCCACGAGCTGGACGGTGGCCACCCCGATGTTGCCGCCCCCGGCGTTGAGGCCCAGTGCCCACCCCTTCTCCTTCTCGGGGAAGTAGGCGTTGATGTTGGCCATGGAGGAGGAGAAGTTGCCGCCGCCCAGGCCGGCGGTGGCGGCCAGCACCATGAGCAGCCAGAACGGGGTGTCGGGGTTCTGGATGAGGAAGAACGCCGCGCCGGTGGGCACCAGCAGCAGCGCGGTGGCGGCCAGGGTCCAGTTGCGCCCGCCCAGGAGGGGGACCGCCAGGGTGTAGGGCACCCGCAGGACGGCGCCGACCAGGGTCACCACCGACAGCAGCAGGAACTTCTGCTCCGGGGTGGAGGCGAACCCGTTCTCCGGGACCATGAAGAGCACGAGCACCGACCAGATGCTCCAGACGGAGAACCCGATGTGCTCGGAGGCGATGGAGGCCCACAGGTTGCGGCGGGCGACGGCGCGCCCCCCGCCGTTCCAGAACGCGGGGTCCTCGGGGTCCCAGCGGGAGATCCAGCTCTTGCCCGTGCGCGGTGCGCGGCGGCCCGTATCGGAGGTCACGGCCGGCCCTTCCTATTCGGTGTCGGCTGACGTTACCGAAGGTAGGAACGGGGCGTTGCCTGGAGGTGTCGGTCCGTAACACGGGGGAAACAGTGGCCTCACCCGGAGGCGGGGGCGGTGGTGAGAACACCGTCGCAGCAGCTGGTCGCGGGGGTGCGCGGGGCCCGGCGGCGCCGGGTGTGGCCTTGGCCACTCCGGGGTCGCGGGGGTGCTATCCGGCGGATCCGCGGTCTGAGGAGGAGCCGCCGGTACCCGCGGCGGCGCCCATGGCCAGGCCCATGGCCACGCCGACGCCGATCCCCAGGGCGAGGTTGTCGAAGAGCATCCAGAACACGATGGTGAAGACGATCGCCATCGGGATGGAGAAGGCGGCGCTCTTGCTTTTCATGCGGGCTCCCGGGGGTGCGGTGCTGTCCGGTCCTTGGACGTGCCCGGTCGCCGTGCGGTTCCCGCGCACCGGGCGCGCACGCCGTCGCGCCCGGCCCGGCCGTGTCCGGGACAGGAGCGGGACGGGTGTGAAACGGTGGACGGGTGAGTCCTGTGGTGGAGGTCTTCGATCCCCGCGCGGCCGCCCCCGCCGACCTGGCGGCCTGGAGCGCGGTCCACGCGGCGGGCAGGCGCGAGCTGTCCGGCGGCTCCCCGGAGGCCGGGGAGCTGGCCGAGCGCCTGCGGCGCGGATACGGCGGCCCCGGCTGGCGCTGGGCGGGCCGGGTGCACGAGGGGGGACCGGTCCTGGGCACCGCGGAGCTGCGGCGCCAGCCCCACGACGGGGGGATCGGGTTCCTGCGGCTGTTCGTGGACGCGCCCGCACGGCGCCGGGGCCTGGGCACCCGGCTGCGCGCCGCCGCCGCGGACCGGGCGCGTGCCGAGGGCATGGCCCGCCTGCAGAGCACCGTCCTGGCCGGGCGGGCCGGGGAGTCCTTCGCCCGCACCA
The DNA here is from genome assembly GCF_900141985.1 of Nocardiopsis flavescens. GTDB lineage: Bacteria > Actinomycetota > Actinomycetes > Streptosporangiales > Streptosporangiaceae > Nocardiopsis > Nocardiopsis flavescens. The sequence continues at coordinate 234,605 of NZ_FQZK01000001.1, forward strand.
GCCCCCACCTGCGCACCCTGCTGCACCTCGAACTCCAGGTGCAGTCCTTCGACGAGGAGACGCTGGGCCGCTGCTGGCGGCTGGCCTCCGCGCCCAAGCGCGGGTACCGGTTCACCCACTGGGTGGGGGCGGCGCCCGCACCGCTGCTGGCGTCGTTCGGGCGGGTGATGAACCACCTGCTGGACGCGCCCGGCGCCGCTTTCCAGGAGGAGCCGCGCCGCTGGGGGCCCGAGGACGTGCGCGGCTGGGAGCGCCGGATGACCGACGACGGCTCGCGGCTGCTGGTGGGGGCGGCGGTGGACCGCACCTCCGACGAGGTGGTGGCGGCGACGGTGTGCACCGTCACGCGCGGGCCGGTGGCCGACCAGCACGACACCGCCGTGCTCCCCGCCCACCGGCGCCGGGGGCTGGCCAGCCGGGTCAAGGCCACCCAGACCCTGCGGGTGCACGAGAACTTCCCGCACGTGGAGGCGGTGGCGGTCACCCTGAACCGGGAGAACACCGCGATGCTGGAGGTCAACCGGCTGCTGGGCTACCGCCGGACCGCCGAGCGGCTCCTGGTCGAGGACGACCTGCGCCCCTGAGCCCGCGGACCGGCCGGGCCCGCCGGGCGCGACCCGGGCCCCGAACGGCGGTGCGGTGCCGTCCGGCCGGGGCCGGACGGCACCGCACGGGCACCGGAGCGGGATGCTCCCGGGGCGAGGCGCTCAGGGGCGCTCGCGGTCGGAGGTGAGGGCGTCCTTGACCTTCTCCCCCGCCTGCTTGACCTTCGCCTTCTTCTTCTCGGTCCGGCCCTCGGCCGCCTGCTCGCGGTTGCCGGTGGCCTCGCCCAGCCGCTCCTTGGCCTTGCCCCGGACCTCGTCGAACTTGTTCGGTCCCTTGTCGTCCTCGGCCATCGTGACCTCCCGGTCGTCGCCGTCGTCGCGGTCCTGGTGCGGCCACTGACCGTTCCGCGGGTTTTCATGCACGGCGGCGGGTCCGGGCCGGTGGCCGGAGCGGGCGCCGGGCGCCGGAAGTCGGTAACCTGCCCTGGCGATCTTCTCTTCAGCAAAGCGAAGGACCCCCCATGGAACCGCAGGCCGACCTCTCCGTCGCGCTGCCCCCGGGCAAGCCCGCCACCGCCCACGACGGCTCCCCCGTGCTGTGGATCAGCGACGGCCCCGCCCCGGAGGGGCTGTGGGCGCGGCTGCGCGCCGCCCACCCCGAGTCCGGCTGGTGGCCGCTGCTGCTGACCTCCATGGCCGGCGAGGACGGCGACCGCCCCTGGGAGAGCGGGGAACTCTCCCCACCCGCCCCGGAGGCGGCGCGCGACCACGACGTGGCGGAGGTCCTGGCCAAGGCCTGGCGCGACTCCACCCAGGTCGACGAGGAGTACCGCGACCTCGTCCCCGAGCAGCGGCTCGCCGTGACCGCCCCCCACGGCGTGGAGTGGCCCGGCCTGGCCCCGCGCACCCCTCTCACCGCCGACCCCGGCGAGGCCGCCGACCGCAGCGCCGCGTGGCTGGCCCGGCGGCCCAACCCGCGCCTGGGCCTGGTCCGGGCGGCCTCGGGCGCCGAGGCCCTGAGCGTGATCGGCTGGCAGGGGGCGGTCAACCACGGCCTCGACGTCACGGTGCTCTCCGCGGTCCTGGCGGACTGGGAGGAGCGGTTCGGGACACGCCTGGTCATGGTCGGTTTCGACACCCTGGCGCTGAGCACGGCCTCGGTCGTCGCCGACCGGGAGCAGGCGGCGCGGGTGGCCGCCGAGCACTTCGCGCTGTGCCCCGACAACGTCTGGCAGGGCACGGGCAGCCTGGACTCCTACGCCGATTCGCTGGTCGGCGACGAGACCTGGTCCTTCTGGTGGGACTGACCCCCGGACGCCGGGCAACGGGTACGGCGGGGCGCTGACGGCGGCGGTGTTCCCGCCGGCCGCGCCCCGGGCGATGAGGTGCCGGAACCGGCGCCGCACCTCCCGGCGCGGGGAGTGGTCCCCTCGGCGGCGGTGGAGGAGGCGAGGGGCCCGCCGGCCGTCCGGTCCGGCCGTGCGGCCCGCTCCCGGGCACCCGCGGAGCCGAGGAGGTGCGGCGACCGGTCGGACCCGCCCCGCGCGCCGCCGGTGCGCCCGCCGGGGTGCCCGGCCTCCCGGACGGCGCGGGGCTCCTCACCCCGGCGCCCGCCACACCAGGGAGTGCCGCCAGAACAGGTGGCGTCGCAGCCGCACCCCCGGCAGCACCCGCCCCGCCTCGCGGGCGATCTCCGGCAGCGTCATCGCCGCCGGGGCCGTGGGCGCCGTCATCGACTCCGGCCGCGCCCGGCGCCCGCGCGCCCAGCCCACGGCCAGGTTGGCCGGGACGGCGGCCGCATCCACCAGGTGGTCGGTGAACCGGGACGACCGGTGCACGCCCAGCACCAGCAGGGTCCCGCCCGGCGCGAGCCGGCCGCGCAGCCGCTCCAGGGTCGGCGCGAACGGCAGGTGGTGCAGCACCGCCACGCAGGCGATCACGTCGAAGGGGCCCGCGGGCAGCTCCCGGCCGGCGTCGCCCACCAGGAAGGAGACGCCCGGGCGCTCCCCCGTCGCCGCGCGGGCCAGGTCCACCACGCGCGGGTCGGCGTCGACGCCGACCACCTCCCCGGCCCGGTCGGCCAGGGCGCGCACCAGCTCGCCGGTGCCGCAGCCCACGTCCAGCGCGCGGCCGACCCGCGCGGGGACCCGGTCCAGGAGCAGGCGGTGGTAGTGGGCGTTGTGGTCCCAGGGGTGGGCGTCGTTGAACCGGTGGACGGCGGCCAGGGGTCCGGGCATGTCTCCTCGTTCGGGACGGGTCGGGTCGGGCAGATTAGGCTAGGCGACCCGTGGGACGAGAGGAACGACCTGATGCACGCTGTCCGTTTCGCCGAGTACGGCCCCCCTTCCGTGCTGACCGTGGTGGAGGCCGACCGGCCCGAACCGGGCCCGGGGCAGGTGCGGGTGGCGGTCAAGGCGGCCGGGGTCAACCCGTTCGACCTCAAGGTGCGCTCTGGCGCGATGCGGTTCGGGACCCTGCCGCGCGTCCCGGGCGCGGAGGTGGCCGGAACGGTGGACGCCCTGGGTGAGGGCGTCTCGGACACCGCGGTGGGCGCGGCGGTGGCGGGCTGGGCGGCGACCGGCGGCTACGCCGAGTACGCGCTGCTGGAGACCTACGCGCCCAAGCCCGAGGAACTGGACTGGGCGCAGGCCGCGGCGCTGCCGGTGGCCGGGGAGGCCGCGCTGCGCGCGCTGGAGGAGCTGGCCCCGCACGCCGGGGAGACGCTGCTGGTGCACGGGGCGTCGGGGACGGTCGGCGCGGTGGCGGTGCAGTTCGCGGTGGCCGCGGGGGTGGGCGTCGTCGGCACCGCCGGGCCGGCGAACCTGGAGCGGGTGCGGGGGCTGGGCGCGGTCCCGGTCGCCTACGGCCCCGGGTGGGCCGACCGGGTGCGCGCAGCCGCCCCGAGGGGCGTGGACGCGGTGCTGGACGCCGCCGGGCACGGGATCCTGCCGCAGGCGGTCGAGCTGCGCGGCGGCACCGCCGAGCGGGTGCTGACCCTGGTGGACGGGGCCGCCCAGGAGTTGGGGGTGCGGTTCTCCTCCGGCGGCGGGCGGAGCACGCAGGTGCTGCGCACCCTGTTCCGGGCGCAGGCCGAGGGGCGGCTGGTCCTGCCCGACCCGCGGCTGATGAGCCTGGCCAACGCCGCGCAGGCGCACGCCGAGCTGGAGGCGCGGGGGTCGGGCAAGATCGTCCTCATCCCCTGACCCCGGACCGGTGGGCCGGTGGCGCGGCCCGGGGCGGGGGCGCGGACGCCGCGCCCCCGCCCCGGGGTCCTCAGCCGCGCTCGCGGCGGTCGGCGTTGGCGGCGAAGGCGTCGCGCAGGTAGGCGCTCAGCCCGCTGCCGTGGGAGTCGACGGTGGCGGTGAACCGCTCGTCGTCGACGTACAGGGCGCCCAGGCCGCGGTGGGCCTGTGTGGTGCAGTCGTAGAACCAGCGGGTGATGTGGTCGCGGTGGCGCTCGGCCAGGTCGGTGGCGCGCTCGCCGTCGGCGGGCGCGCCCTCGGCCATCGCCGCGGCCAGGGCCCGGTAGATCTCGGCGGCCTCGGCCTGGTTGCGCTTCCAGTCCTCCTTGGTGTAGTTCTTCACGTCGCGCTGGGCCTTGGGGTAGAAGTCGCAGGCGCCCCAGCGCTGCTCGGCCTCGGCGGCGTGGGCGTCCACGTCGAAGTCGCCGAAGAGTTCGAGGCGTTCCTCGGGGGTGAGGTTCAGTTGCATGGTGTCGGCCTCCAGAAGGCGTTCCAGGCCGTGCGCCAGAGTGCGCAGGCGTTCGATGCGTTCGGTCACCAGCCGGTGCTGGCGCAGCAGGTGGGCGCGGGTGTCGGAACCGGGGTCGTCGATGATCGCGGCGATCTCCTCCAGGCCGAAGCCCAGTTCCCGGTAGGTGAGGATGCGGCGCAGCCGCTCCAGGTCCCCGTCCGCGTAGCTGCGGTGGCCGGCGGGGGTGCGCTCCGCCGGGACGAGCAGTCCGATGTGGTCGTAGTGGTGCAGGGTGCGCACGGTCTGTCCGCTCAGGCGGGCGACCTCGCCCACGGTGCGGCCCATCGGTCCTCCCCGTGTCCGTGCAGGTGGCGGGGGATCTCCCCGGTGTCTTCGACGGTAGGGGCTCACGTCGCGTCAGGGTCAAGCCGGTTTTTCGCGTGTCCGTGCGGCGCACCCGAACCTACCGGCGGGTAACATCGGGGCATGAGTCCTGACCCCACGACCGAGCGGTACCGGTTCGACCGCGACACCCGCGTCGAGAAGCTGGCCGACGGCGAGTTCGCAGCCGCCCTGACCGACGCCTGGACCACCTTCACCTCGCACCCCAACGGCGGGTACGTCCTGGGCACCGCCCTCAACGCGCTGCGCCAGGGCCTGGGACAGCCCGACCCGCTTGCGGTCTCCGCGTTCTTCCTGCGCCCCGCCGCGCCGGGCCCGGTCACCGCCCGCACCGAGGTGGTCCGCGAGGGCCGGCGCACCGCCACCGGCCAGGTGGTCCTGGAGCAGAACGGCAAGGAGGTGCTGCGCGCCACCGCCACCTACGGCGACCTCGCCCCCGACCCGGCGGCCCGCGTGCTCACCCTGGACACCCCGCCCGACCTGCCCGCACCCGAGGACTGCCCCGTCCCCGCCGAGTTCGCCTCCGGCCCGCAGGGGCTGAGCATCGCCGACAGCGTCGAGTACCGCTACCCCGCCCGGCCCGGCTGGCTCGACGGGAAGAAGGACGGCAGCCCCCGCGCCGAGTTCTGGATGCGGTTCGCCGACGGCCGCGAACCCGACGTGCACGCCCTGCCCTCCATGGTCGACTTCGCCCCGCCCGCCGTCCTGGAGATCGGCGAGTTCACGACGATCACGGTCGAGCTGACCGTCCACGTGCGCGCCCGCCCCGCCCCCGGCTGGCTGGCCTGCCGGGTCTTCACCAAACACGTCGCGGGAGGCCTGCACGAGGAGGACATGGAGATCTGGGACTCCGCCGGCACCCTGGTCGCCCAGTGCCGCCAGCTCGCCATGCTCCTCTGACCGGCGGCTTCGCCCGACCGGTCCCGGCGGGTCCCCCGGCTCGCCTAGAATCCCAACGGGTCCGACGGCGCCCGGCCCGACCTGCGCGGGCCCGCCGGACCGGGAGGAGACCCGACCCGGCCGCGTCCGCGCGGCCACCGGTTCGGTCGGGGGCCTCCCGCTCACCGGGGCCGCCACCGACTCGTGGCGGCCCCGAGGTATGTCCCGGCCGGCGACCGCCCCCGGGCCCGCACCGGGTCCGCGGGGACGCACACCGGCCGCGGGGGCGCCGACCGCGCGATCGCGGCGGGTGGCCTGCCCGCCCGTGCCCGGCCACCGCGACCACACCGTCTCCGGCGGCCGGTGACGCGGGCCCCGTGCCCGGGCCCGTAGGAGGAACCACGCGTTCGCGGCAGCGCGCGGGCCCGTGCCCGGGCGGCTCGGCGGCACCCTCTTCGGTGTCCGGTACCGGGAGCCCCGCAGCCGGTACCGCTGTGGGAAACGCGCGTTCGCGCCGCACGGGCACCGGCCGCCGGGACGGCGCCGGCCCCGCCCGCTCAGACCTCCGCGCCGGCGCGCATCACCGCGCGGAAGTGCGTGGTGAGCCGCTGGTGCTCGTCCAGGATGTGGAAGGCCACCCCCGGGGGCTGCTCGCGGTCGGCCACCGGCTCCCCCTCCCAGGGCATGCGCAGCGTCCACGTCACCCCCGGCGCCAGCAGCAGCGGCCGGCCCGCGAACGTGGTCGCCCCGCCGGTGTGCGCGTGGCCCACCAGGATCCCCGCCACCCCCGGGTGCGCGTGCAGCAGCCCCGCCAGGTCGTCGGAGTTGCCCAGCCGCATCGAGTCCGGCAGCGGGTGGTGCACCCGCACCGGCGGGTGGTGGAAGGCCAGCAGCGCCGGGGTGCCGGCGGGCAGGTCGTTGAGGGTGTCGTTGATCCACATCAGGGTGGAGGGCTCCAGCCGCCCGCCGTCCTCGCCCGGGATCGTGGAGTCGCAGGCCAGCACCGCCGCCCCCGCCACACGGTGGACCCGGTTGAACGGCTCCGCCGAGGCCGGCTCCCCCAGCAGGCGGGTGCGCAGTCCCTCGCGGTCGTCGTGGTTGCCCGGGCACACGATCACCGGGAACGGCAGGTCCAGCAGCCCGGCCGCCTCCTCGTACTCCTCGCGCGAGGGGGTGTCGGCGATGTCCCCGCTGACCAGCAGGGCGTCCGGGGCCTGCGGCAGGTCGCGCAGGTAGGCCACCGTGCGGCCGGCACGCTCGGTGGCGCGCTCCGAGCCGTCCAGGTGCAGGTCGCTGATGTGCGCGAGAAGAAGAGTCATCGGGGTCCCTTCCGGATTCACCGGAGACGAGGTTCTAACGGATAAGTTACTGTTAACCGTTAGAACGCTAGCCCGTGGGGAAGGATGCGGGCAAGTGGGGGAACCGGTGGACGAGCGGGGGATCATGGACGGCCGACTGGCGCTCGAACTGGCCGGGACGATCCGTCACGACGGCTCCGGCCGGGTCGCCGACGACCTCGACGGCGCCGGGGGCACCGCCCGCTGGCTGGCCTCCGTCGCCGCCCTGCTGCCGGACGGGGCGCCCGCACGGGTCGACGAGGAGATCCACGCCCAGGTGGTCACCCTGCGCGGGGCGGTGCGCGCGCTGTTCGCCCGCGCCGTCGCCCCCGGCCCGCCCAGCCCCGCCGACACCCACCTCCAGCCCCCCGCCGACGAGGCGCTGTCCCTGCTCAACGCGGCGGCGGCCCGCCAGCCGGTGGTCCCGCGGCTGCGCTGGGAGGGACCGGACGTGCCCAGCGTGGAGTACGCGCCCGGCGGCGGCTGCCCCGACGCGGTCGCGGCCCTGGCCCGCGCCGCCATCGTGTTCCTGGACGGCCCCGAGCGCGACCGCCTGCGCGCCTGTACCGCCCCGAGCTGCGCGCGCTACTTCGTCCAGGCGCACGGCCGCCAGCAGTGGTGCGGCACCGCCTGCGGCAACCGGGCCAGGGCCGCTCGCCACTACCGCCGCCACGCCGCCGCCCGCACCTGAGCGGCGCCCGGCCCCCGGGACACCGGGCCGCGGCGGCTCTGTGACGGCTCGGCGGACCGGCGCCGCGACCGCCCCGCCACGGGCGGCGTCCGGGGCGCCGTGCTCCCGCAGGAAGCCGGTCCCCGATGCGGCCGGGCCGACCGGGCCGTGCGGGGGCCGGGCGCGGGTCGCGCCCGGCGGCACCGCCCACCGGCCCCGACCGGTGGGCGGGGTGACTCCCCCGTCCACCGGTCGGCGATGCGGGGACCGGCCGCAGGCGCACCGCCGCACGGGCGCGGTCCGCCGCTCCGGGCGGTGCCACGGGCGGCGGCCGGGCCGCCGCCCCTACCCGCGCGGGGCGCCCCGGTCCGCGGCCGGGCGTGCCCGGCGCCGCCGGCGGCGCCGGCCCAGCACCCCGTGCAGCGGCGAGAACAGGTAGGCCAGCGTGAACGCCGACGCCTGCGCCAGCACCACGCACCCGCCGGTCGACACGTTCAGGTGGTAGCTGGCGAACACCCCCGCCACCGCCGCCGCCACGGCGACCCCCACCGAGATCGCCAGCATCCGCTCGAACCGGTCGGTGAGCAGGTAGGCGGTCGCCCCCGGGATGATCACCATCGCCACCACCAGGATGATCCCCACCGCCTGGAGGGCCACCACCACGGTCACCGCGAGCAGCCCCAGCAGCAGCGTCTCCAGCAGGCGCGGGTCGATCCCGATCGCGTGGGCGTGCACCCGGTCGAACGCGTACAGGGTCAGGTCGCGGTGCTTGAACCACACCACCGCCAGCACCACCGCCGCCAGCACCAGGATCTGGACGATGTCGGCGTCGGACACCCCCAGCACGTTCCCGAACAGGATGTGCCCCAGGTCCGTCTGGCTGGGCACCGCGGACACCAGCACCAGCCCCAGCGCGAACATCGCGGTGAACACCACCCCGATGACCGCGTCCTCCTTGACCCGGGAGGTCCGGTTGACCACCCCGATCAGCGCCACCGACCCGGTGCCGAACACCAGGGCGCCCAGCGCGAACGGCAGCCCGAACATGTACGACAGCACCACACCGGGCAGCACCGCGTGGGACACGGCGTCGCCCATGAGCGACCAGCCCACCAGGGTCATCCAGCACGAGAGCACCGCGCACACCGCCCCGGCCGCCACGGCGACCAGCAGCGCCCGGCGGACGAAGTCGAACTGCATCGGCACGGCGAACCAGTCGACGGCCGCGGTCAGGAACTCCACCGCTCCCCCTCCCCCCGCACCGGGACGCCGAAGGCCTCCAGGACGGTCTCCGGGCGCAGGACCTCCTCGGGCGCCCCCCGGGCGACCACGCGCCGCTGGAGCAGCACCGCCTCGTCGCACAGCTCCGGCACCCGGGCCAGGTCGTGCGTGGACAGCAGCAGGGTGCGGCCCTCCCCGCGCAGCCGGCGCAGCAGCGCCGTGATGGTGGCCTCCGACCCCTGGTCCACCCCCGCGAAGGGCTCGTCCAGCAGCAGCACGTCCGGCCCCTGGGCCAGCGCCCGGGCCACGAAGGCGCGCTTGCGCTGGCCGCCCGAGAGGGCGCCGATGCGGCGCCCGGCCAGTCCGGCCAGGTCGGTGCGCTCCAGCGCCCGCTCCACGGCCTCGCGGTCGGCGGCGCGGGGGCGCCGGCGCGGTCCCATGTGCCCGTAGCGGCCCATCATCACCACGTCGCGCACGCTCACCGGGAAGTCCCAGTCGACCTGCTCGGCCTGGGGCACGTACCCGACCAGCCCCCGGCGGCGGGCGGCGGCGCCCTCCAGGCCCAGCAGCCGCACCCGGCCCCGGTCGGTGCGCACCAGCCCCAGAATCGCCTTGAACAGGGTCGACTTGCCCGAGCCGTTGGTGCCCAGCAGCCCGCAGATGCGGCCCGGCTCCACGGACAGCGACACCCCGTCCAGGGCGAGCACGTCGCCGTAGTGGACCGTGGCGTCCACGACCTCGATGGCGGGCGCCCCCGGCGGCGCGGCGGCGCTCACGGCCGCGCCCCGGAGAGCCCGGCCACGATGGTCTCGGCGTCGTGGCGCAACAGGTCGAGGTAGGTGGGCACCGGCCCGTCCGCCTCCGACAGGGAGTCGACGTACAGGGGCCCGGCCAGCTCGGCGCCGGTGGAGCGGGCGACCGAGCGCTGGGTGCCGTCGTTGACGGTGCTCTCGCAGAACACGGCGGGCACCCCGTTGTCCTCGACGAACCGGGTGACCTCGGCGATGCGCCGCGGGGTGGCCTGGCTCTCGGCGTTGACCGGCCACAGGTACATCTCGGTGAGCCCGGCGTCGCGGGCCAGGTAGGAGAAGGCGCCCTCGCAGGTGACCAGGGCGCGGGCGGGCTCGGGGACGGCGGCCAGCTCCTCCTCCAGGTAGTCGCCGACCTCGGTGATCTCGGCCTTGTAGGCGTCGGCCGCGGCGGCGTAGTCGGCCTCGCCCGCGGGGTCCAGGCCGGTCAGGGCGTCGCGGATGTTGTCGACGTAGACCAGGGCGTTGTCGGGGGACATCCAGGCGTGGGGGTTGGGCTCGCCCTCGTAGTCGCCCGAGGAGATGGGCAGGGTCCGCACCCCCTCCGAGAGCACGGCGGTGGGGGCGTCCACGCGTTCGGTGAACTGCGCGAACCAGGCCTCCAGCCCCAGGCCGTTCTCCAGGATGAGGTCGGCGTCCTGCCCGCGGACGAGGTCGTCGGGGACGGGCTCGTAGCCGTGGATCTCGGCGCCGGCGCGGGTGAGGGAGGCGACCCGGACCCGGTCGCCGGCGACGTTGGCGACCATGTCGGCCAGGACGGTGAACGTGGTCAGGACCAGGGGGCGCCCGTCGTCCCCGTCGCCGGAGGGGTCCCCGGCGGGGGTGCAGGCGGCCAGGGCCAGGGCCAGGACGAGCGGGGCTGCGGACCAGCGGTGGAAAGGGGCCCGATCTTTGAAGTTCGGCACACCTAACTTTTTACCACGTACGTGCCGAACTATGCGTGCCGGGAGTCGCCTCCCCACCGCCGCCGCCCCGCGCCCGGCCAGGGTCCGGGACGGGGCCGCGTCTCACTACAATCGTGGCCTGGCCGCCCCCCGCGCGTGCCGCCGCCCACAGCGGTCCGCACCTTGAGAAGGAGCCCCATGGGGTCCGAAACCGAATCCGAGCGCCTGCTGCGCGAGCGCTACCGCCTCACCTCGGAGCTCGGGCGCGGCGGCATGGGGCGGGTCTGGAAGGCCCACGACGAGAACCTCAACCGCGCCGTCGCCATCAAGGAGATCCTGTTCGGCCCCGGCCTGGACGAGGAGGGGCGGGTCCGCGCCGCCGCCCGGGCCCGGCGCGAGGCCCAGGCCGCCGCGATGGGCGCGCACCCCAACATCGTCACCGTCCACGACATCTTCGAGGAGGACGGCCGCCCCTGGATCGTCATGGAGTTCCTCACCGGGTGCTCCCTGTTCGACCTGGTCCGCACCCGGGGCGTGCGCCCGCCAGGGGAGGTCGCCCGCTGGGGCCTGGCCCTGGTCGACGCCCTGGACACCGCCCACCGCCAGGGCATCACCCACCGCGACGTCAAGCCCGAGAACGTCATGGTCACCGACGGCGGGCGGGTGGTGCTCACCGACTTCGGCATCGCCACCATCGCCGACACCTCCGCGGTCACCCAGACCGCCGCCATCATGGGCTCCCCCGCCTACCTGGCCCCCGAGCGGCTCTCCAACGGCCCGGCCACCCCCGCGGGCGACCTGTGGTCGCTGGGCGCGACCCTCTACCACGCGGCCACCGGGATCTCCCCCTTCCGCCGGGAGGGGGTCCCGGCCACCCTCAACGCCATCCTCAACCAGGAGCCGGCGGACCGGCTGGCCCCGGGGCCGCTGCGCGACGCGGTCCACGGGCTGCTGGCCAAGGACCCCGCGCGGCGCCTGGACGCCGGGCGCGGCCGGGCCCTGCTGGCGCGGGCCGCGGACCCCGCGGCGCCCGGTGCCCGGACCGCGGCGGCGCTCCCCCCGGGTCCGGCCACAGCCGCGCCCCCGGGCGGCACCGGGCCCGCCGGCACCGGCGCCACCCGGCGGGCGGTACCGACCGGCGCGTCGTTCCCGCCGCGCCCCGCCCCGGAGGGGCGGGAGGGACCGGGCGATCCCGCGCCGCGGCCCGCCCGGCGCGGCGGGCGCCCGTCCTGGCCGGTGGCGGTCCTGGCGCTGGGCCTGGCCCTGGCGGTGGCCGGGGTGGGGGCCGTGGTCGTGCTGGACCCCTGGGGCGAGGGCGCCGGGGCCCGCCCCTCCGACGCGGGGTCGGCCGCCCCCGAGGAGCCCGCGACCGGGGAGCCCGCCGAGGACGGCGCGCCGCAGGAGTCGCCCGGGCCGCAGCAGGCGCCCGAGCAGGCCGGCATGGTCTGGACGCAGGAGCCCGAGGGGTTCGCGATCCTGGTGCCGCAGGGGTGGATCCGGCGCGTCTCGCAGGCCAGCGTCTTCTACGACGCCCCCGACTCGGCCGCCTACCTCCAGGTCGACCGGACACCGCACCCCACCGACGACGAGTACGGCCACGTCCTGGGACAGGAGGAGGCGACCGCCGTGCGCCTGGAGGGGTACGAGCGGGTGCGGATCGAGGACGTCACCGACGCCACCCCCTTCCTGTCGGCCGCGGACTGGGAGTTCACCTGGGGCGCCCCGGGGGAGGACCGCCGGATGCTGGCCCGCAACATCGCGGTCTCCCCCGGCGAGTACTACACCGTGGCCTGGGCCTCCCCCGCGGGCCCCTGGGCCGGCCACGAGGACATGCGCAACGCCGCACTGGAGGGCTTCGCCCCCGCCTGAGCGGCCCGTGTCCGACCGCCCCGGGCGACCGCACCCGGGGCGGCCTTCATTCCTCTTGTTGCAGTCATGACTGCAACAAGGGTAACGTGGGGGCATGAGCACACCCACCGACGACGAAGCGGCCTTCGTGGACCGGGTCGCGGAGTTCTTCGCCCGCGAGGGCCTGCCGCTGATCTCCGGACGGGTGGTCGGCTGGCTGCTGATCTGCGACCCGCCCGAGCAGAGCCCCGCCCAGATCGCCGAGGCCCTCCAGGTCAGCCGCAGCTCCCTGAGCACCGCCGCCCGCCTGCTCACCCCCAGCGGCCTGGTCGAGACCGTGCGCCGCCCCGGCGACCGCAACGCCTACCTGCGCATCTCCGCCGACGGGTGGAGCCGCATGCTAGAGCGCCGCTACGCCCACGCCGCGGGGTTCCGCGAGGTCACCGAACTGGGACTGCGCGTCCTGGGCGAGGCCTCCGACCAGCGCCGCGAGCGCCTGGCCAACGTCAACGACCTCTACCGCTTCCTGGAAGCGGAGCTGCCCGCCCTCTTCCAGCGCTGGCAGCGCACCCGGGGAAAGGACCCCTCACCATGACCAACGACCCCTTCACCCGCACCGTCATCACCCGCCCCGAGGGCCCCTTGAGCGTCGCCGTCGCGGGCGACCGGGGCACCCCCGTCGTCCTGCTCAGCGGCGCCGGCCAGGACAACGCCCTGCTGAGCTGGCGCCACCTGCTGCCCGCCCTGGCCCGGGACCACCGCGTGTTCGCCCCCGACTGGCCCAAGCAGGGGCGCAGCCGCCCCTGGAACGGCACCGCCGACCACGCCGCCCTGCTCGGCGTCATCGACACCGTCCTGGACCACTTCTCCCTGGACCGGGTCCGCCTGGCCGGCCTCTCCCAGGGCGGCGCCATGACCCTGGCCTACGCCATCGAGCGCCCCGAGCGGGTGGAGCGCCTGGTCGCGATGTGCCCCGCGGGCACGATCTCCTTCCCGCCCGTGGTGCACCAGGCGCTGTGGCTCACCGCGCGCAGCCGCTTCCTCAACTCGACCGTGCCGGGGATGATGATGCGCACCCGCGCGGGGGTGGAGAAGTTCGTGCGCGCGGCCCTGGTCCCCGGGCCGGTGGAGGACTTCGACTCCATCGTCGACGAGGTCTTCGCCGAGGCCCGGGACCACGGGGCCGGCTCCTCCGACTGGCAGAACGCCTCCATCGGCTTCACCCGCATGAACGTGGACCTGCGCCCGCGCCTGGGCGAGATCTCCTGCCCGGCGCTGTTCATCCAGGGCTCCGCCGACGTCGGCGTCAAGCCCGCGCACACCGCCGCGGCGGCGGCCGCCGTGCCGGACGCGCGGCTGGAGCTGATCGAGGGCGGCGGGCACTGGATCAGCCGCCACCGCCCCGAGCGGGTGGAGGCCCTGGTCAGCGGCTTCTTCGCCTGAGCCCCCGCCGCCCCGGCCCCCGGGGCGGCGGGACCGCCCGGGCAGTGAAAGCGCTTTCCGAATCCGGTGGGCGACGGGGGGAAGCCGAGAGCGCACCCCCGCCCTCTCGGGGAACGGCCCCGCGCCCGCGTCCCGGGGGCGCCCCCGGCGGATGTCCGCGCAGCTCGGGGGCGCCGCGGGAAAACCGGGAAAGAAGGGCGGACCGCCCGCGCGCCACCCCCCGAAAAGCCCGCCCTTTCCCGCCGCGCCGCTCCCCCGGGCCGGCCCGGGGGAAGGCAGGCCCGGCCCCCCGCGACCGCGCCGCCCACCGCCCCCACCACCGGTGCCGCCGTCCGCCCCTGGTGCGTTCCCGTTCTTTGCTCTAAGGTGGAAAGCGCTTTCACAAGAGAGGTGGTCACAACCGATGAGCGAGCGCGTACTGGGTATCGCCATGAACGGCGTCACCGGACGCATGGGATACCGCCAGCACCTGACCAGGTCCATCCTGGCCATCCGCGACGACGGCGGCATCACCCTGCCCGACGGCACCCGGCTCCTGCCCGAACCGGTCCTGGTCGGCCGCTCCGAGCGCAAACTGCGCGAGATCGCCGACCGGCACGGCCTGACCCGGTGGTCCACCGACCTGGACGCCGTCCTGTCCGACCCCGAGATCTCCGTCTACTTCGACGCCCAGATCACCCACGCCCGCGAGGCCGCCGTACGCTCGGCCATCGCCGCGGGCAAGCACGTCTACGTGGAGAAGCCCACGGCCGCCACCCTGGACGCCGCCCTGGAGCTGGCCAAGCTCGCCGAACGCGCCGGTGTGCGCAACGGCGTCGTCCAGGACAAGCTCTTCCTCCCCGGCCTGCTCAAACTCCGCCGCCTCGTGGACTCCGGCTTCTTCGGCCGCATCCTGTCCGTGCGCGGGGAGTTCGGCTACTGGGTCTTCGAGGGCGACTGGCAGGACGCCCAGCGCCCCAGCTGGAACTACCGCGCCGAGGAGGGCGGCGGCATCGTCCTGGACATGTTCCCCCACTGGCACTACATCCTGGAGCACCTCTTCGGCCCGGTGCGCACCGTCACCGCCCGCACCGCCACCCACGTCCCCCGGCGCTGGGACGAGGACGGCGCCCCCTACGACGCCACCGCCGACGACGCCGCCTACGGCATCTTCGAACTGGACAACGGCGCCGTCGCCCAGATCAACTCCTCCTGGGCCGTGCGCGTGGACCGCGACGAACTCGTGGAGTTCCAGGTCGACGGCACCCACGGCAGCGCCGTCGCGGGCCTGCGCTCCTGCCGCGTCCAGCACCGCACCGTCACCCCCCGCGCCGCCTGGGACCCCGACGCCGCCGACGCCGTCCCCTACCGCGACCAGTGGGAGACCGTCCCCGACAACACCGACTTCCCCAACGGGTTCCGCTCCCAGTGGGAGGACTTCCTGCGCCACGTCGCCACCGGCTCCCCCTTCCCCCACGACCTGCTCTCGGGCGCCCGCGGACTCCAGATGGCCGAGGCCGGCCTGGAGTCGGCCCGCACCGGCCGCACCGTCGAACTCGGCGAGGTCTCCATCCGATGAACACCCTGCTGCTGCCCGAGGGCGACGGCTCCCTCGCCCCCTTCACCCCCTCCGGCGCCCCCGCCGACGCCTCCCCCCTGCCCCCCGCCCGCACCCGCACCGCCTACGCCGCCGCCCACGTGGTCGCCGACCCGCTGCGGCCCAACGCCCCCGGCGCCCCCGCCCACCTGGACTGGGACGCCACCCTGGCCTTCCGCCACCACCTGTGGGACCAGGGCCTGGGCGTGGCCGACGCCATGGACACCGCCCAGCGCGGCATGGGCCTGGACCCCGCCACCGTCGCCGAACTCGTGCGCCGCTCCGGCGCCGAGGCCGCCTCCCGCGGCGCCGCCCTGGCCTGCGGGGTGGGCACCGACGCGCTGGAGCCCGCCCACGCCGATCTGGAAAGCGTTGTCACCGCCTACGGCGACCAACTCGACCTCGTCCACAAGGCCGGCGCCGCCCCCGTCCTGATGGCCTCGCGCGCCCTGGCCGCCCTGGCCGCCGGACCCGACGACTACACCCGCGTCTACTCCCGCCTGCTCCACCGCGCCCAGGGCCCGGTGATCCTGCACTGGCTGGGCGCCGTCTTCGACCCCGCCCTCGCCGGATACTGGGGGTACACCGACCCCGCCGACGCCATCGAACCCGTGGCCGCCCTCATCGCCGACCACGCCGACCGCGTCGACGGCATCAAGGTGTCCCTGCTCGACGCCTCCCTGGAAGTGCGCCTGCGCCGCCTGCTGCCCCCCGGCGTGCGCCTCTACACCGGCGACGACTTCCACTACCCCGACCTCATCCTGGGCGACGAACACGGCCACTCCGACGCCCTGCTCGGCGTCTTCGCCGCCATCGCCCCCGCCGCCGCCCGCGCCCTGGCCGCCCTGGACGCCGGCGACACCGACCGCTACCGGGCCCTGCTGGAGCCCACCGTGCCCCTGGCCCGCCACCTCTTCTCCGCCCCCACCCCCCACTACAAGACCGGCATCGCCTTCCTGGCCTGGCTCAACGGCCACCAGAACGGGTTCCACATGGTCGGCGGCATGCAGGCCGCCCGCGACCTGCCCCACCTGGCCCGCACCCTGCGCCTGGCCGACGCCGCCGGAGTCCTCACCGACCCCGACCTGGCCCTCGAACGCACCCGGTCCCTGCTGCGCGTGGCGGGGGTGGACCGGTGAACACCCCCGTCCCCGCACCCGTGGACGTGCCCACCGGGCGCGCCGCCACCGTCCCCACCCCCCGGCCCGGCGACCCCCGCCTGGCCCGCTTCGCCCTCAACCAGGCCACCGTGCGCCCCAGCACCCTCCTCCAGGCCGTCGACGGCTGCCTGCGCGCCGGCGTCCCCGCCCTGGGCCTGTGGCGCGAACACGTCGCCGACCTGGGCCTGGACAAGGCCGCCGCCCTGGTACGCCGCTCCGGGCTGCGCGTCACCTCCTACTGCCGCGGCGGCTTCCTCACCGGACACGATCCCGCCCCCGCCCTGGACGACAACCGCCGCGCCATCGACGAGGCCGCCGCCCTGGGCGCCCCCGTCCTGGTCATGGTCGTGGGCGGCCTGCCCCCCGGCGACCGCGACCTGCCCGGCGCCCGCGACCGCGTCACCGACGCCCTGGCCGTCCTGGCCCCCTACGCCGCCGAACGCGGCGTACGCCTGGGCCTGGAACCCCTGCACCCCATGTTCTGCGCCGACCGGGCGGTCCTGTCCACCCTGGGCCAGGCCCTGGACCTGGCCGAGGAGTTCCCCGCCCACGCCGTCGGCGTCACCATCGACACCTACCACGTGTGGTGGGACCCCGAGGTGGAGATGCAGATCGCCCGCGCCGGCCGCGGCGGGCGCATCGCCCTGTTCCAGGTCTGCGACTGGGTCCTGCCCCTGCCCTCCGACGCCCTCCTGGGCCGGGGCATGGTCGGCGACGGCCACATCGACGTGCGCTCCCTGCGCGAGGCCGTGGAGGCCGCCGGCCACACCGGCGACATCGAGGTCGAGATCTTCAACGCCGACATCTGGGCCGCCGACCCCGACGACGTCATCGCCACCGCCGCCCGCCGCCACGTCGAACACGTCCTGTGACACCCCCCGCACCACCGCCCCGAGGAGGAGAGCCGTGCACGCCGACGGAACCCCGCCCCCGCCCCTGACACCCCCGGGCCCCGGCCACCGCCACGGCGGCGCGGCGGCCACCGCCCCGGCCGGGAGGGGCTGAACCCGTGCGCGTCACCGCACTGCGCGCCCGCGCCCACCGCCTGCCCCTGCACCGCGCCTGGGACGGCGGCGTGGACCGCAACGACATCGTCGTGGTCGAAGTGGACACCGACACCGGCCTCACCGGCACCGGCTTCTCCTGGACCCCGCTCATCGGCGCCCGCGCGGTGCTCGCGCTCCTGCACGACGACCTGCGGCCCGCCCTCCTGGGCGGGCCCGCCCACCCCGCCCGCTGGGACGAACTCCGCCTGCACCTGCGCGAGGCCGGCACCAGCGGCCTGACCCTCATGGCCCTGGCCGCCGTCGACATCGCCCTGTGGGACCTGACCGCCAAAGCCGCCGGCCTGCCCCTGGTCGACCACCTGGGGCGGCGCCGCGACACCGTCCCCGCCTACGGCAGCGGCGTCAACCTCGACTACCCCCTCCCCGACCTCCAAGACCAGGTCAAGGGCTGGATCGACGCCGGCCACCGCGCCGCCAAGATCAAGGTCGGCTCCCCCGACCCCGCCCGCGACACCGACCGCGCACGGGCCGTCCGCACCCTGCTGGGCCCCGACGGGCTCCTCATGGTCGACGCCAACCAGCGCTGGGACGTCCCCGCCGCCGCCCGCGCCCTGGACGCCCTCGCCGAACACCGCCCCCACTTCATCGAGGAGCCCCTGCCCGCCGACGACCTGCGCTCCCACGAACGCCTGCGCCCGCGCACCGCCGTCCCCTTCGCCCTGGGCGAGAACCTGCGCACCGTCGAGGAGTTCGAGCGCTACATCGACGCCGGGGTGTGCGACATCGCCCAGCCCAACGCGGTACGCGTGGGCGGCATCACCCCGTTCCTGCGCATCGCCCAGACCGCCGCCCGCCGCGGCGTGCCCGTCGCCCCCCACCTGCTGCCCGAACTCTCCGGACAGCTGGCCCTGTGCCTGTCCCGGCCCTCCATGGTCGAGGACATCGACCGCGCCTCCCTCGCCGCCCTGGGGGCATTGGCCGCCCCCAGCGGCGTACGGGTGGAGCGCGGAGCGCTGACGGCCCACACCGCACCCGGCCACGGCCTGGTGTTCGCCGACACGCTCACCCCCCTCCCCTAGCACCGGACGGGAAAGCGCTGCGGCGGACCCCCCGAGGGGTCCGCCGCAGCGCCCAGGACACACCGGCCCGCGAACAGGCCCGCCACGACCCGACCGCGGACCGGCCGGCGAGAACCCCTAGCGCACCGTGGGCGGCGCCGTACTCTCCCGCGCCACCACCTCACCCGGCACCGTCACCACCCGGAAGTCGCCCTCGTGGTCGGCGTCCAGCGCCAGCCCCGCGGCCTGCTCCCCCATCTCCTCCAACGGCAACCGCACCGTCGTCAGCGCCGGCGTCAGGTCCCGCAGCGTCGGAATGTCGTCGAACCCCGCCACCGACAGGTCCTCGGGCACCTTCATCCCCAGGTCCCGCAGCGCCGCCATCGCCCCCGTCGCCATCACGTCGTTGACCGCGAACATGCACGTCGCGTCGGTGCCCAGCGTCATCAGCCGACGCGTCGACTCGTAGCCGCCGTCACGCGTGAACGCCCCGTGCATCACGTTGTTGTGGTCCAGCTCCAGCCCCGCCGCCGACAGCGCCCCGTGGAACCCGTCCAACCGCTCCCGCGCGGTGCGCAGGTCCGAGGGCCCCGCCAAGATCGCGAACCGCCGGTGCCCCAGCCCCATCAGGTGCCGCGCCAGCGCCGCCGCCCCCGACGCGTTGTCCGGGCTCACCGTGTCCGCCGGCAACCCCGGCTGCGACACGCACGCCACCCGCCCGCCCTGACGGCGAAACGCCTCGATCTCCCGCGCCAGACGGGCGTTGCTCTCCTCGTCCGTGGACCGCGACCCCACCAGGATCACCGCCTTGGCCCGGTGCGAGCGCAGCGCCGCCAGCACCCGGCCCTCCTTCTGCGCCGACCTGCCCGTACTGCCCAGCACCAGCACCAGCCCCTGCTCCTCCGCGCACCGGGTCACCCCGGCCGCGATCGAGGAGAAGTAGGGGTCGGCGATATCGTGCACCAGCAGCCCCACCAGCGAACTGCTGTTGCGCGCCAGCGTCTGCGCCGACGCGTTCGCCAGATACCCCAGCTCCTGCGCGCTCGCCGTCACCCGGTCCCGCAGCCGCTGGCTGACCTGCCGGGTACTGCCGTTGATCACCCGTGAGGCGGTCGCCAAAGAGACCCCGGCGTGCTCGGCCACCTGTTCCAGCGTTACGTAACCGGAGTCCACGCCCCTGGCCCTTCTCGTCCCACGTCCCGGAAAACTCTTTCCCAGAGTAGCCGAGCGGCCGGCGCCCCGATCCTGCACCGACTCACCCCGCCCGTTCGGCACGCAGCAGCCCGCGCCAGGACGCGGCCGGCTCCCACCCCAGGTCCCGGCGCGCCTTGTCCGAGGAGAACACCGCCCGCCCGTCCGCCAGCGCCCCCGCCACCGGCGCCGAACCCGGGTGCAGCCGCGCCATCAGGGCGTCCACCGGCCCCGGCGCCAACGGGTCCGGCGCCACCGCGTTGTACACCCCGCCGTGCTCGGCCCGCCCCGGCTCCTCCACGATCCGCGCGAACAGGTCCGCCGCGTCACCCGCGTCCACGTAGTTGAACAGCGACGCCCCCGCCAGCTCCGGATCGGCCACCCGCTCCGCCATCGTGTGCCCCTGCTGCGTGGGCGCACCCGCCCACTCCGCCGGCGCCACCACGTACCCCGGACGCACCGCGCACAGCACACACCCCCCAGAGGTCCGCGCCAGCGCCCGCACCGCCTCCTCCACCACCAGCTTGCTCAACCCGTAGGCGTGCCAGGGCGCCACCGGGTGCTCCTCGTCCAGCGGCAGGTACCGCGGCCGCCACCCGGGCGTGTTGTACCCGTACACCGTCGGACTGGAGGCCGCCACCGCCACCCGCGCCCCGTGCTCCACCGCCGCGCCCAGCACCCCCCACGCCAACCCCGCGTTGACCTGCAAGGTCTCCACGTCGGGACGGGCGAAGGGCACCGCGATCCCCGCCAGGTGCACCACCGCCTCGGGACGCGCCGCCGCGAACACCTCCCCGCGCCGGCCCGCGTCCGACAGGTCCGCGACCACCCCCTCCACCCCGGGCGGGTGCCCGGCCCCGGCCACATCCACCGAGACCACCCCGTGCCCCCGGGCCGCCAGGGCCGCCACGACACTGCGGCCCAGCCGCCCCGAACCTCCGGTGACCAGCACGCGCATGCGGCGCACTCCCTCTCTCTCGCTCTCGAACACCGACATCGACACCGGCCGGCGTCAGGCCGGCGCGGCCACGGCCGCCGCCAGCACCCCGGGGTCCTCCACCCGGCCGTCCAGGACCGCCGTGCGCAGCGCGCGCACCAGGACCCGTCCCGCGGGCAGCGCCAGCCGCTCCTCCCACGCCAGGGCCGGACCGACCCCCGGGTACTCCCGCGCGCGCACGAACCACGGGTCCGTGCGGCCACCGGGCTGGTGGAACACCAGCGTCCACGGCGCCGCCGCGTCCCCGCCGCACAGCGCCACCCACGCCGCCCGCGACCCGTGCAGGTCCCCCTCGCCGCGCGCACCGCCCGGCCCCAGCACCAGCGGCGCCCGCGCACCGATCGGCGCCCGCCAGAACAGCCCCCCGTACCCGGCCCCCGCGCGCCCGTTGGTGGCCGGGCTGCCCACCGACAGGTCCCGCCCGGAGGTGTTGCGCACCGCGCACTCCAGGTCCAGCGCCCAGCCGCTCCCGTCCAGGCGCCGCGCCCGCCACCGGCGCTCCTCGCGCAGCAGCTCCCGCCCGTCCGGGCCCTCCCACACCACCTCCTCCACCAGGTCCTCACCCTCCGGCCCGGGGCGCAGACCGCCCGACCGCTGGCGGCCGTGGTTGTCCAGCAGCACCGAGCCGCGGTCGGGGGTGAATGTCCGCCCGCCCCAGAACGACGCACCCGACACGTCGGGCACCGCCACCCCTACCCCCAGGTGGTGGCGGTGGTCGGCGGGCACCTCCTCGGTCACCACCGCCCCGCCCAGCGTCCGCACCGGGTGCAGGTACGGCCGCGGGGACAGCACCGGCTCCACGCCCGCGCCGTCGTTCCACACCGCCACCTCGACGCCCTCGATCTCCACGTTCACGGTCGAACCTCCGGCACGGCACGGGCCCAGGGGGCACCCAGCTCACGGAACAGCGACAGGGACTCGGCGGCGCGCCCCACCAGCTCGGCGACACCGTCCACGGTGCGGTGCACGGCCCCGTCCTGCTCCCAGACCCGCTGGTGCTCCAGGCCGATCGGCCGCGGGTCGGGGCCGGTGCGCACCGCCTCCAGCACGTGCATGAACCCCCGCGTGGCCGCCGGCGGCACCAGCAGCGGCGTCCCGTGGCGCACGTGGTCCACCAGGTCCGCCACCAGATTGCGGCGCGGGTGGACGGCCGTCCGGGGCGCCCGCCCCGGCCGGTGCACCGTCACCCGGTCCAGGGTGTACTCCAGCTCGATCCGGCCCCGCACCCCGTGCACCACCAGCCGCGGCGGCGACTCCTGCGGCCCGCACAGCGTCGTGGCCAGCACCACCGGCGTCCCCTGCGCGGTGCGCAGGCGCAGCGCCGAGGTGTCGTCGCTCTCGATGGGGTGGGCCCGGTACAGGTCCAGCTCGATGCCCACCGGCGGCTGCCCGCCGTCCCCGGTCAGGGCCAGCGCCGTCGCCGTGGCGTGCGCGAACGGGTTGGTGATCGCCCCGTCCACCACGTCGCGCCCCTCCAGGCGCCGGCGCCCCGCCCAGGGGGCGCGGGCGTAGTACGCCGAGGTGCGCACCCACACCCCCGACCCGCCGATACCGCGCACCGCCCCCACCGCGCCCTCGGCGACCAGGGCGCGCACGGCGTCCACCGCCGCCGACCCCAGGCTCTGGAACCCGATCTGGCAGGCCAGCCCCGAGGCGTCCACCGCCTCCACCAGCCGGTCCAGCTCGGCCAGCGTCGCGGTGGTGGGCTTCTCCAACAGCACGTGCGAGCCGTGCTCCAGGGCGGTCAGCGTCAGCGGCAGGTGGGTGTGGATGGGCGTCACCAGCACGGTCACCCGCGCCCCCGTCCGCCTGAGCGCGGTGGGCAGGTCCTCGAAGAACGGGACCGGCCCGTGCCCCTCCAGGTCGTCGCCCGGGGCGGGCGGCACCCGGTCGCACACCCCCGCCAGCCGCACCGTCCCGGCCCTGGCCAGCGGCAGCAGCGACCGCAGCTGCGAGCGCCCGTGTCCGTGCAGCCCCACCAGCAGCACCGGCACCGGGCCGCCGGCGCTCACGCCCCCTTCCCCGCGAGCAGGTCGGCGACGCGCACCGGCGCCCCCGAGGCCATCGAGGCGTTGGCGGCCAGCCCGGTGAGCAGGGCGTTGCCGCCGTCGGCGTGGTCGGGGCGGATGCCGTCGTCCAGCCGCCCCAGCAGGGCGTCGAGCATGGCGGTGTCGCCGCCGCCGTGGCCGCCCCCGCCGACCTCCACCTCGATCTCCTCGGGGGCGCTCCAGTGGCGGCGCAGCACCAGCCGGGAGGTGGTGTCCTCCTTGGGGGCGGGCATGCCGCGCACCGGGTTCTCCTCGGTGGGGCCCGCCACGGTGCGGTCGAACTCCACCATGTCCAGCTCCAGCCGGCCGCGGCTGCCGGTGACGGCCAGCCGGTACCCCTCCCAGGGGGCGTAGGCGGTGAGGTGGTAGCTCAGGCGCGCCCCGGTGTCGTAGCGCACCAGCACTGACATGTCGTCCTCGATGGTGATGCCGGGGCCGAACACGTTGAGGTCGCGGCGGTAGCCGTCCTCGTGCTCGGCCTCCAGGTACAGGGCGCTCAGGTCGGGGCTGTCGGCCAGGTGCAGCGCGAAGGGGTCGGCGTCGGCCGCCGCCGCGCCGTGGCCGCGCTCGTAGTCGGCGGCCACGCCGTGGCGGCGCCCGTTCTCCTCGCCGTAGAAGAACAGCCGGCCCGAGGCGTAGACCTCCTCGGGGCGGGCGCCGATCCACCAGTTGACCAGGTCGAAGTGGTGGCTGGCCTTGTGCACGAGCAGGCCCCCGGAGTTGGCCTTGTCGCGGTGCCAGCGGCGGAAGTAGTCGGCGCCGTGGCGCAGGTCCAGCATCCACTCGAAGTGGACCGAGCCCACCTCGCCCACCGCGCCCTGGGCGATGAGCTCGCGCACCCGGCGGTGGACGGGGTTGTAGCGGTAGTTGAAGCCGACGGTGACCCGGCCGCCGGTGCGTTCGCGGGCCCGCTCGATGCGGCCCAGCCCGTCCAGGTCGGTGGTCATGGGCTTCTCGGTGACGACGTCGGCCCCGTGCTCCAGGGCGGCGACGATGTAGTCGGCGTGGGTGTGGTCGACGGTGCACACGATCACCTCGTCCACGGCCTGCTCGGTGAGCATGCGGGCGAAGGCGTCGGCGGGGTAGGCGGGCACGGGGTCCAGGCCGGCCTCGGCGACGATCCGGTTGTGGACGGCCATGCGGGTGGCGTTGGTGTCGCACAGGGCGACCAGCACCCCGTGGCGGCGGTGTGCGCC
Source organism: Nocardiopsis flavescens (assembly GCF_900141985.1). GTDB lineage: Bacteria > Actinomycetota > Actinomycetes > Streptosporangiales > Streptosporangiaceae > Nocardiopsis > Nocardiopsis flavescens. Next base: position 258,569 of record NZ_FQZK01000001.1, read on the forward strand.
GGTGAGGGCGCGGGTGTACATCCGGGCCCGGGAACCGGTGCCGACGATCGCGTACCTGCGTTGCGTGGTGTGGTTCACACCAGGATGGTAAACGCTTTCCTACGTCGACCACAATGCCCGGGGGCGAACACGGTGCCGAGACGGGTGGGGCGCACGGGGTGAACAAGGGGACGAAAGCACCGCAAGAGGACAGGGCGGAGGGGCGAAAACCCCGCGTCCGCCGGGGTCCGGGAAGGTAACGATCCGGGCGGCGCTTGCCCGCCAAGGGGAAACCGGGCGTTGACACCCTTGTAACCCGGTGCTAGAAACTGAACATCCTAGTAGCTGGATAGCGCTTACCAACCCATAACCTGCGCCTTTCCGCAGTGTTCTCGGACACAGGGCCAACGGCCCCGTTCCACCCCCCTTCCCGATCAGATTGGCGGTCCGTGACCATGCACCCCGGTACACGTGTCTCCACCTCACGGTCGGAGCCCGCCCCGACAGGGGGCGGATCCCTGTGAGCGCGCTCCTGCAGCGCGGCACCCGCCCGGCCTCCCCCGCGGCGCCGGCCGCGGGCCGCCGGCGCACCGCGGCGCGCGGCACCGGCCGCCGCAAGCGCGAGTCCCTGGCCGCCTACGGCTTCCTGGCCCCCTGGTTCCTGGGACTGGCGCTCATCACCGCCGGCCCCCTGCTGGCCTCGCTGTACTTCTCCTTCACCGACTACAACCTCATCGGCGACCACGAGGTCATCGGCTGGGCCAACTACGAGCGCATGCTCGACGACGCCCGCCTGCACAGCGCCCTGCGCGTCACCTTCGTCTACGTGTTCGTGTCGGTGCCGCTCCAGCTGGCCCTGGCCCTGGCCCTGGCGATGGTCCTGGACCGGGGCGTGCGGGGACTGGCCCTGTACCGGTCGGTGTACTACCTGCCCTCCCTGCTGGGCGGCAGCGTGGCCATCGCCATCCTGTGGCGGCAGGTCTTCGGAGCCGAGGGGCTGGTCAACCAGGTCCTGGCGCTCTTCGGCGTCCAGGGGCCGGGCTGGGTCTCCCACCCCGACCACGCCCTGAGCACCCTGATCGTGCTCAACGTGTGGACCTTCGGCGCGCCCATGGTCATCTTCCTGGCCGGGCTGCGCCAGGTCCCCGCCATGTACTACGAGGCCGCGGCCGTGGACGGGGCGGGCCCGGTGCACCGCTTCGTGCACATCACCCTGCCCATGCTCACGCCCATCATCTTCTTCAACCTGGTGCTCCAGATCATCAACGCCTTCCAGACCTTCACCCAGGCGTTCATCGTCAGCGGCGGCACCGGCGGCCCCTCCGACTCCACCCTCTTCTACACGCTCTACCTCTACCAGGAGGGGTTCGGCGCGTTCCACATGGGCTACGCCTCGGCGATGGCCTGGCTCCTGCTCATGATCATCGGGGGATTCACCGCGGTGAACTTCCTCGCCTCCAAGTTCTGGGTCTTCTATGGCGACTGACACCACTGCCCCCGCCCGCGCCCCCCGCGAGCGCAGCGACCGCAAACGACGGCTCCTGACCCACATCGGCCTCATCGCCTTCGGCCTGGTGATGCTCTACCCGCTGCTGTGGATGGTCTCCAGCTCCTTCAAGCCCACCTCGGAGATCTTCCGCGAACCCGGGCTCATCCCCTGGAACTTCACCCCGGAGAACTACTCCGAGGGGTGGACCGCACTCGAATACCCCTTCCACCACTACCTGCTCAACTCCGCGATGGTGGTGGGCGGCTCGATCGTGGGCAACCTCATCGGCTGCTCCATGGCCGCCTACGCCTTCGCCCGCCTGGAGTTCCGCGGCAAGCGGCTGCTGTTCGCGGTCATGCTGGCCACCATCATGCTGCCGATCCACGTCGTGATCGTGCCGCAGTACATCCTGTTCGCGCAGCTGGACTGGATCAACACCTTCTACCCGCTGATCGTGCCCAAGCTCCTGGCCACCGACGGCTTCTTCATCTTCCTCATGGTGCAGTTCATCCGCGGACTGCCCCGCGACCTGGACGAGGCCGCCCGCATCGACGGCTGCGGCCACGTGCGGATCTTCCTGCGCATCATCCTGCCGCTGTCGATGCCCGCCCTGGCCACCACGGCGATCTTCACCTTCATCTGGACCTGGAACGACTTCTTCAGCCAGCTCATCTTCCTCACCCGGCCCGACATGTACACGGTCCCGGTGGCGCTGCGCACCTTCGTCGACTCCAGTTCCCAGACCTCCTGGGGCCCCCTGTTCGCCATGTCGGTCGTGGCCCTGGGACCCGTGTTCGGATTCTTCCTCGCCGGCCAGCGCTACCTCGTCAAGGGCATCGCGACCACCGGCATCAAGTAGAGATCGAGAGGACCCACCCCCCATGTCCCCCGTGAAACCGCGCCGCCCCCTGGCGCTCGCCGCGACCGCCCTCGCCCTGGCCCTGGCCTCCACCGCCTGCGCGGGCGGCGGCTCCGACTCCGAGGACGGCGTCGTCGAACTCCGCTACTCCTGGTGGGGCGCCGACGACCGCCACTCCACGCTCCAGCAGGTCATCGACATCTTCGAGGCCCAGAACCCCGACATCCGGATCGTCGGGGACTACACCGACTGGGGCTCCTACTGGGACAAGCTCGCCACCTCCACCGCGGCCGGCGACGCCCCCGACATCATGATGCAGGAGGAGCGCTACCTGCGGGAGTACGGCGACCGCGGCGCCCTGGCCGACCTGTCGGAGCTGGAGGGCCTGGACCTGTCCAAGGTGGACCCGCTGGTCGCCGAGAGCGGCGACCTGGACGGGGTCACCTACGGCATCGCCAGCGGCGTGAACGCCTACGCGATCCTGGCCGACCCGGCCGCGTTCGAGGCCGCCGGGGTGGAGCTGCCCGACGACACCACCTGGACGTGGGAGGACTACATCGCCCTGTCCGCGGAGATCACCGAGGCCAGCGGCGGCGACATCGTGGGCACCCAGAGCATGGCCTACAACGAGTCCGGCTTCCAGATCTTCGCCCGCCAGCACGGGGAGAACCTCTACGCCGAGGACGGCAGCCTGGGCTTCTCCGAGGAGACCCTCACCGCCTGGTTCGAGATGACCCAGGAACTGCTGGACAACGGCGGCCAGCCCGAGGCCTCCCAGAGCGTGGAGATCGAGGCGGGCGGCCCCGACCAGTCGGTGATCTCCGCCGGCACCGGCGCCATGGCGCACTTCTGGACCAACCAGCTGGGCGGCATCACCGAGTCCTCCGGCAGCGAGATCGAGCTGCTGCGCTACCCGGGGGAGAGCACGGGCGACCGCACCGGCATGTACTTCAAGCCCGCCATGTTCTACTCCGTCTCGGCCGGCTCCGACCACCCGGAGGAGGCGGCCCGCTTCGTCGACTTCATGCTCAACGGCACCGACGCCGCCGAGCTGATCCTGTCGGACCTGGGCCTGCCCGCCAACGTGGACGTGCGCGGCCACATCCTCAGCTCGCTGCCCCCGGCCGACGAGCGCAGCGCCGTGTTCCTGTCCGAGATCGAGGGCGACATCGTCGACGGCAACCCGCCGCCGCCCATCGGCGCCGGCCAGGTCGTGGAGATCACCAAGCGGGTCACCGACGCGATGGCCTTCGGCGACCTCACCCCCGAGGAGGCCGCCCAGCAGTGGATCTCCGAGGTCGAGTCCGCCACCGGCACCCAGTGACGGACGGCCGGCACCGGGCCCGCCCGCGCCGGTCCTGAGCACGCGGGGCCGCACCCTCACCGGGGTGCGGCCCCGCCGCCGTCACCGCCCCCGGGCGGGCGCACCGGGCGCCGGAGCACCCGCCCCGCCCCCCGGGGGCGCCGCTCCGACCACGCCCCTGCCCCGCGCCACCGCGCGGGCCGGGTGCTTGCGCGCGGGCACCGCACCTGCCAGCATCGCACCGCACCCCGGCCCAGGGGCCTGGTCCCACCCGGAGCGGAGCCGCCCACATGACCCAGACCATCGCCCTCACCGGGGCCGCCGGGAACATCGGCACCCTGCTGCGCCCCCGCCTGGCCCGCCCCGGCCGCCACCTGCGCCTCATCGACACCGCCCCCCAGGCCCCCGCCGCCCCCGGCGAGGCCGTCCGCGTCCTGCACGGCGACATCACCGACCTGGCCGCCATGCAGGCCGCCTTCACCGGCGCCGACGCCGTCCTGCACCTGGCCGGGTTCAGCCTGGAGGAACGGTGGGAGGACATCCTGGAGGTCAACATCCACGGCACCCGCCAGGTCCTGGAGGCCGCCCGCCGCGCCGGCGCCCACCGGGTCGTCCTGGCCGGCTCCAACCACGCCGTAGGCTTTCACCCCCGCGCCGACGGCGACCCCGGCGACTACCTCTTCCCCCGCCCCGACACCCACTACGGGGTGGGCAAGGCCGCCGCCGAGGCGCTGGGCTCCCTCTACCACGACCGGTACGGCATGGACGTGCTGTGCGTGCGCATCGGCTCCTGCTTCCCCGAACCGCGCGACTCCCGGATGCTCGCCTCCTGGCTGTCCCCCGACGACTGCGCCCGCCTCGTCGAGGCGCTGCTGGCCGCACCCTCCCCGGGCTTTCGCGTCCTGTGGGGGGTCTCCGACAACACCCGCCGCTGGTGGTCCCTCACCGAGGCCCGCGCCCTGGGATACGCGCCCGCCGACGACTCCGAGGTGTTCGCCCCCGCCATCGTGGCCCGCGAGGGCGGCGAACCCGACCCGCACCGCCCGCCCCACCACCTGCTCGGCGGCTCCTTCTGCGACCCCGCCCTGGACACCGACCGGCTGGAGGAGCGCCCGCCGCGCCGCGCCCGCCCCCGCGACTGAACCGCCGCCCGCTCACGCCCCCAGGTAGCGCAGCACCGCCCGCACCCGCCGGCTGTGCCCGGTGGCGTGGTCCAGGTCCAGCTTGTCGAAGATCGCGTTGACGTGCTTCTCCACCGCGCTCAGCGACACGTGCAGCCGCCCGGCGATCGACGGGTTGTTCCACCCCTGCGCCATCTGCTCCAGCACCTCCCGCTCGCGCGGCGTCAACCGCCCCAGCGGGTCCGCGCCGGCGTGGGCCAGCAGCCGCCGCACCACCTCCGGGTCGAACGCCGCCCCGCCCGCCGCCACCCGCTCCAGCGCCTCCAGGAACTCCCCCACCTGCGACACCCGGTCCTTGAGCAGGTACCCCACCCCGCCCGGCGAACCCGTCAACAGCTCGGTCGCGTAGCGGCGCTCCACGTACTGCGACAGCACCAGCACCGCCACCCGCGGGTGGGCGGCGCGGATCTCCAGCGCCGCCCGCAGCCCCTCGTCGGTGTGCGTGGGCGGCATCCGCACGTCCACCACCGCCGCGTCCGGGGCGTGCCGGCCCACCTCCTCCACCAGCGCCGCGGCGTCCCCCACCGCCGCCACGACCTCGTGCCCCTCCTCCTCCAGCAGCCGCACCAGCCCCTCCCGCAGCAGCACCGAGTCATCGGCGATCACCAACCGCACGAGCCCTCCACCCCTCATCTCACCCCGCAACGACCGCGCGCACCGTCGTGGGCCCGCCCGCGGGACTGTCCACCGACAGTGTGCCGTCCAGCGCCGCGATCCGCCGCGCCAGCCCGGTCAGCCCGCCCCCCGCCGGGTCCGCGCCGCCCCGCCCGTCGTCCCGCACCACCAGCTCCCACTGCCCGGGGCCGCCCCCCAGGTGCACCGCCACCCGCCCCGCCCCCGCGTGCTTGACCGCGTTGGTGATCGCCTCCCGCGCCACGAAGTACAGTGCCGTGGCCGGCACCCCGGCCGGTACCGGGTCGGCCTCCACCCGCACCTCCACGGGCAGCGGGCACCGGTCGGCCACCTCGGTCAGCGCCGCCTCCAGCCCCAGGGTGTCCAGCGCGTTGGGGTAGACCCGCCAGGCCACCTCCCGCAGCTCCTCCAGCAGCACCAGCGCCTCGGTGTGCGCGTCGCGCACCAGCCCCGCCGCCCGCTCCGCGTCCCGCCCCCGGCGGGCCCGGCCCAGCAGCATGGACAGCGCCACCACCCGCTGCTGCACCCCGTCGTGCAGGTCCCGCTCGATGCGCCGCCGCTCCTCGTCCACCGCCCGCACCACCTCCGAGCGCGTCCGGGTCAGCTCGTCGATGCGCCGCACCATCAGGTCCCGGGTGCTGGGCCCCACCAGGCGGCGCGCCAGCGCCCCCTCCGCGGCGCCCGCCGCCTCGGTGCCCGCCCACAGCAGCAGCCCCGTGCCCACCCCGAACAGCGCGCCCAGCGACAGCGAGGACACGCTCAGGCTGACCCCCGTCATCCGGATGTGCACCACCGAGGCGCCCCCGGTCAGGGCGTCCCACACCAGGCCCACCGCGAACAGCACCGCCAGCCCGCCCAGCACGAACATCCACACGCCCGCCGCCGCGGCCACCGGCAGCCGCGCCAGCAGGTACAGCACCCGGGGGCGCGCCCCCGGGTCCGGGCGTACCGCCCCGCCGTGGAAGCGCGCCAGGCGCCGCAGATCGGCGTCGGAGAGCCGTACCCCCCACCCCGTCCACACCGGCCGCAGCGGTGCCCACAGCGCCACCGGCGACGCCAGCAGCCACAGTAGTGAGGCCGCCGCCGTCACCTGCCCGGCCAGGGCGCCCGCCACCGAGCGCACGCACCGCCGGGCCGCCGCCGCGACCGGCCCCCGCCCACCACCCGCCACCGCTGCCCTCCGCTTCTCAGGCGTCCCGGTGCGAGAACACCGGTGCCCACTGCTGTCGGCGCCACCGCCGACCAGCACAGCAGTACCACGCCCGCCCGGCAGGGGCCGACCCCCGCCGGCACCGTCACCGGACCGGCGCCACGAACACCGTTGCCGCCACCGGCGGCGTCTCCGTCCGGTCGTACGGGCGCCGCAGCGGCCCCCGTATGTGACGGTCGGGCAAGGCCATCGGGTCTGCTCAGCCCGGTTCCCGGCCTCGGACGAAGGCACGGGCTGTGGTCGTGGACATGCGAAGGGCCCCGGGGGAACCCCGGGGCCCGGGTCGTGGGTCCTACTTGGTGAGGGTGGCGGCGAGGGCGGCAAGCCACTCCGTGCGGCTGAAGCTGAGGTGTCCGGCCTCGCGGTTCTGCGTGTCCCGCACGTCCGCGCCGTGGACGCCCTCGCGCGCCTCGACGCACTGCCCACTAGTGCTGCTGTAGCTGGACTTGTGCCAGTCGCTCAACGTAGTTCCTCCAGAGCTTCGTGAGGTTCCCGGTCGGGGAGTGCGGGTTGCACGAACCGCTTCCCTGGTTCCGTCAATCGTTCCATCCCCTGCCTCGCGATACACGAAATCGCCGTTCGCGTGATCGCTGGACGCCAGCGTGGAGCCGTCACGCAGGCGGAACATCAGCAAGGCCATCGGGGCTGCTCACCCCGGTTTCCAGCCTCGGACCGGTACGGGTCGCCAACGAAGGGAGGGACAGTGGTCTTGTGCATGCGAAGGGCCCCGGGGCTCCCCGGGGCCCGCGTCGTGGGTCCTACTTGGTGACGGTCGCGGCGAGGGCGGCAAGCCACTCCGTGCGGCTGAAGCTGAGGTGTCCGGCCTCGCGGTTCTGCGTGTCTCGCACGTCCGCACCGTGGGCGCCCTCTCGCGCCTCGACGCAGTTGGGCCCGTTGGCGCTATAGCTGGATTTGTGCCACTCGGCGGGGGTGCTCATACGAGACTCTCCAGGTATTCCAGGGACGACGCGGCGGGCAGCGCTTCCATGAGGACGGCGGTGGTCATGGCGTCCATCCGACCTGCCGATTCAGCGTGCAGCAACACCGTACCGTCCGCGTGGTCACTGAGGAAAATGCGTTCTCCTGACCGCATGCTGTAGATCATGACGGGGGCAGGCGGGACGAGCATTGTGGCTGTCGGGGGCGTCAGACATATGGTTACCCGGCCGGATTCCGCCCATGTCAGGAGGTGCTTCGCCTGGTCGCGGCAGAGGGCGGTCGGCAGCCCTCCCACAGCCATTGCCGGGAACACGGCCGTGACGGTGAGGTCTGGCAGCGAGGCCAGCCTGCCCGTGCGCAGGGCGATCAGGTCTGCAAGATCTTCCGGCTTCGCTGTGGGCCTTGCAGAGCGAAACACGGCAAGGGCGTAGCTTTCGCACTGCAGCAACCCCGGTACGCCAGCAGCGGTGATCAACGTTGCGTGCCGAGAGGCTGGTTCGATCGCTGCGAGGTCTCGTGCCCACTCCGGCAGTCCAGATCGAGACGTGTGAGCTTGCCACGCAGTGACGATTTTTCCGCCTGCATTGCATGAATCATCAAGTTTTTCCACATTGTCGCGCTTGGGTGGCGAATGTCCGTGCTCCCAGCGGTTCACGGAGGAAACGGACACGCCGACGCGCTTGGCCAGCTGTGTTTGCGTGAGCCCTGCAAGCTCGCGGTATTCAACGAGGGCCTCCGCGAAGGGGTTTAGCGGCATGTGCACAGGATGCCTGAAGCGTTCCGTGGACGCACCGCTATTCCCTGAATTTCCTGAACACTGGGAAAGTCGGCCGCGCGTGCTCACGCTGGGGACATGAGTCAGACCACACGTACTCCCGTTGCCTCTGATGCCGAGACCTCTCTCATGGCCCTGCTCTCCGCGTGCCGCCGCCGGGGGCTGAAAGCCGAACCAGACCCCGCGATCACCGGCGGAGTCGTCGTCTCGCACCACTCCCGCGTGGTCACCCTGCGCCTCATGGCCCACCGCTGGTACCGCCCCGCCCCCGACCAGACCGGTACCGCCGTGAACATGGGCGCCCGCGGGGCCGAGGACGTCATCGCCCGCCACCTCACCGACGAACTCATGGGGTACCTGTGAGCGCCCCGGAAGGCCTTTCCTTCGCCGAGTTCGCCAGGCTGACGCGGCCCCGGCGCCGCCCGGTCCCTGCGCCCCGGTCGGCGGAGCGGCCTGCGCTTCCTCGCCGCAACGCGGCCTTGCCTGCCTGTCCTCCGCATGACTGGCAGCGGGCGACGGGTGCGCGTACCCAGCGCTGTCGCCGGTGCGGCGTGACCCTGAACGTCCCCTGACCCTCCGCCCTTCCGACGCTCCCGACTGCGGGAAAGGACACCCGATGCACACCCCTGAACCCGAGCCGCCGTTCCCGCCCCTGCCGGAGCTGGTCACCCCGGGCGAGGTCGCCGCGCTGTTCGGCGTGGACGCCAAGACCGTGACCCGGTGGGCCCTGTCGGGCAGGCTCCCCGGCGTACGCACCCCCAGCGGCCACCACCGGTTCCGCCGCCACGACATCGACCGCCTCCTGCACCAGAGCGGGTCCACCCCGTGACCCGGCCCGGACCGCCCGAGGTCCTCACCTCCGGCGAGGTCGCACAGATGCTGCGCGTCACCGCGGTGACCGTCGCCCGCTGGGCCGACACGGGCAGACTCACCTCCTTTCGCACCCCGGGCGGGCACCGCCGCTTCCTGCGCGCCGAAGTGGAGGCGTACCTGGTCCCCGAAACCGTCGGCACCGCGGCGACAGCGCTAGACCCGCCGCACCCTGGACCCGGGCACGCCGCCCACACGCCCCGCGACGCGACCGCGACACCGGTCGGGGAACCGGACGCCGCGCGGACCACCGGCGCCCCTTCCGGCATGGACACGGTCTGGAGCACTCTTGAGCACTGAGTCCCGACCGGACCCGCACGGACGCCCCCTGCCCGGCGAGGTGACCGTGTGCCCGGCCTGCGGGCGTTCGCGCCGGCACCGCAGTGCCCGTTCCCGGTGCTCCTGCATTCCCGAGGGGTTCTGGGACGATCCGCGGCTGCGGGCCCTGGCGCAGGCCGGTGACCTGCGCGGCGTCCTCACCGCCCTGTACGGCCCGCCGTGGTACCTGTCCCAGCGCACCCTGGCCCGCCTCACCGGGCGGGGCCAGACCACGATCGGCAGGGAGCTGCGCGGCCTGACCTGCCTGACCTCCCTGGCGCTGATCCGCCAGAGCCTGGCCAACCTGGGAGCCCCCCGGATGTGGTGGGACACCGCGCCACCGCTCCCGGAAAGGTCTGCCACCGACCCGCCCTCGCCCGGGACCGCCCCGCCCCCGGGAGGGGGTGCGGCACCGGACCCCGGGCAGGAGGGAGCGGCGGTGGTGATCAGCGCACCGGTTCCGGTGCAGGTGCGCACCGCGGGCCCTGCCGGGACCGGCCCCGGCCCGGTGGCGGCTCTGGTCGCCGCCCCCGGCAGCCTGGTCGTGGTGGTGGCCTCCGGTGCGGCCTGGACCCTGGACACCCGCCCCGGGCACACCACCCTCCGCATCGCCCTCGACGGCTGAACCCCGGCCGCACCCGCACGGGCGCTCCCGCCCGGTGCCCGCCCCATCGGACCGGGGGCGCGGTTTTGCGCGGGACAGGACCCGCACCCCTCTGCTACGGTCGCGGCATGACGCAGCGCGCCCACAGCACGACGACGCCGGAGATGCCACCGGCGCGCTGACTCGTGTACCCAACGAAGCCCCGGGGCGGACCGCCCCGGGGCTTCGCGCATCCGGTGTTCCGCCCCCGCACCCTCGGGAGGAACCCGTGACCACCGTCGACCACCGCCGCCTGGGCCGCGACCTGCACCTGTTCGGCACCGACCCGCTCATCGGCGCCGGACTGCCCTTCTGGCTCCCCGACGGCGCCACCGTCCGCCACACCCTGGAGGAGTACGTGCGCGGCCTGGAACGCGACGCCGGCCACGTGCACGTGTACACCCCGGCCCTGGGCAAACTCGCCCTCTACGAGGCCTCCGGGCACTGGTCCCACTACCGCGAGGCGATGTTCGCGCCCCTGGAGGACGGCGCCGACCCGCTCGTGCTGCGCCCCAGCCTGTGCCCGCACCACGCCCTCCTCTACCGGTCCCGGTCCCGCAGCCACCGGGAGCTGCCCCTGCGCGTGGCCGAGATCGGCGACATGTACCGCCAGGAGCCCTCCGGGTCCCTGGGCGGGCTCACCCGCGTGCGCGCCATCCGCCTCAACGACGCCCACGTCTTCTGCACCCCCGACCAGGTCGTCACCGAGACCGCCGCCGCCCTGGACCTCATCGCCCGCGCCCACCGCGCCCTGGGCATCACCCCCGCCCGCCACCGGCTCTCCCTGCCCGGGCCGGGCGGAAAGTACGCGGGCGACACCGCCCGGTGGGAGCGGGCCACCGCCCTGCTCACCGCCGCCCTGGAACACACCGGACAGGACTGGGAGGAGGCGCCCGGCGAGGCCGCGTTCTACGGGCCCAAGATCGACGTGCAGATCACCGACCCGGCCGGACGCGAGTCCACCCTGTCCACCGTCCAGGTCGACCTCCACCAGCCCGAACGCTTCGACCTGCACTACACCGGCCCCGACGGGGCCCGCCACCGGCCCGTCATGGTGCACCGCAGCCTCATCGGCAGCGTCGAGCGCGCCGTCGCCCACCTCGTCGAGGTGCACCGCGGCGCCTTCCCCGCCTGGCTGGCCCCCCTCCAGGCGGTCGTCCTGCCGGTCTCCCCCGACCAGGAGCGGGCCGCCGCCGACCTGGCCGGCCTGGCCCGTCGGCGCGGCCTGCGCGCCGACACCGCCCCCGCCCACCGCGGCCCCCTGGGAGCCCGGATCCGCGAACACCGCCTGGTCCCCTACCAGCTGGTCGTCGGCGCCCGCGAGGCCGCCGAGGGCACCGTGGCGGTGCGCCTGCGCGACGGCCGCCGCCTGCCGCCCCTGCCGGTGAAGGAGTTCTGCGACCGGGCCGCCGCCCTGGCCGCCCGGCACACCACCGCCCTCTGGGACGCCTGAGAGAACCCGCCGCCGGGGACGGGCCCGTTCGGTCCCCGGCGGCGGAATACACCGGTAGCCTCGACGCGTCACACGTGTGCGGGGAGGGGACAAGGGTGTCGGACAGCTGGACCGCGATCGACTTCGAGACCGCCAACCAGGACCGGGGCAGCGCGTGCGCCGTCGGCCTGGTCAAGGTGCGCGACGGCGTGATCGAGGACCGCCACACCACACTGATCCGCCCGCCCGCGGGCCTGGACTTCTTCTCCCGCCACAACATCGCCGTCCACGGCATCACCCCCGACGACGTCGCCGACGCCCCCTCCTGGGAGGCCGTGCACGCCCGCATCGTGGAGTTCGCCGACGGCGGCCCCCTGGTCGCCCACAACGCCCCCTTCGACATGGGCGTGCTCACCCAGGCCTGCGCCCGCACCGGCCTGGCCAGCCCCGCCTGGGCCTACGCCTGCACCCTGGCGCTGTCCCGGCGCACCTGGACCGAGCTGTCGGACCACCGCCTGCCCACCGTCAGCGCCCACATCGGCCACCTCCTCACCCGCCACCACCGGGCCGACGCCGACGCCGAGGCCGCCGCCCGCATCGCCATCGCCGCCATGGCCCGCCACGGCACCACCTCCCTGGCCGACCTGGCCCGCTCCGCCGGCAGCGGGCTGCGCCGCCTGGCCGCCGCCGCGGCCCCCGCCGTCCCCCTGCCCGCCCCCGTGCGGGAGGCGCCCGGCCAGGACCGCTTCGCCCGCTGGCAGCGCGACGCCCAGGCCGCCCTGCCCGAGCCCGCACCCGACGCCGACCCCTCCGGCCCCCTGTACGGCAAGGTCGTGTGCGTCTCGGGCGATTTGGAGTCCATGGACAAGCCCGAGGTGTGGCGGCGCATCGCCGAGGCCGGCGCCACCCCCGCCAAGAACGTCACCAAGAAGACCGACGTCCTGGTGACCGGCGCCCACGACGGCCCCGGCATGACCTCCAAGCACCGCCAGGCCCAGACCTACGCCGAACGCGGCCAGCGCATCGCCTTCCTCACCGAGGCCGACCTGCTCCTCCAGCTGGGCATGACCACCGGCTCCTGACCCCGCCCCGACCGGACACCGAAGAACAGCGGAAGGGGGCCGCCCGCACCGCGGACGACCCCCCCTTCGCGCGCGCCGGCCCGCCCCGGGCCGGCCGCCCGCTCACCGCTCCGAGCGCTGGCGGGGAAAACGCAGGATCGCCCCGCTGCCCGCCGAGGGCTCCCCCTCCTTCAGCACCTCCGCGAACCCGGCGTCGGACATCACCGCCGAGCGCAGCATCAGCGCGCTGGCCGGGGCCTGGAACGCCGCCTGCTCATCCCCCAGCGCCCGCGGCTTGGCCGCCACCAGCACCGGCTCGGTGAGCGACCCCCACAGGTCGCCCTCCCCCTCGCGCTCGGCGCCCAGCAGCAGCGTGCGCACCCGCGCCTCCGACAGCATCGGCAGCGTCTGCCCGGTCCCGCTCACCGCCTGGTCCCGGCCCAGCCGCTCCTCGAACTCCTCCACCGCCTCCACCTGCGCGTTCAACACGAACTCGCGCAGCGCCCGGGCGGCCTCGCGGTGCAGCCGCTCCTGGGCGTCACGGCCCCCGCGCCCGCCCGACACCACCTGGATGGGCAGCGACAGGCGGCGCTCACCGATGTTGTCGCGCAGGTAGGAGATCGCCTCGTCGTCCCCGCCCACGATGATGATGCTCGCCCCGACCTCGGCCACCGCCTCGCGCACGATGTCCGCCAGCCGCGCCGTGTTCTCCCGCCACGTCTCCAGCGGGTACTGCTTGCGGACGTAGTCGCCGTTGTAGCCGCCCAGGCTCCCGGGCCCGCCGCGCCCCATCGTGTCGATGTCGTGCAGGTCGGCGCCGACGAAGTCGCGCTCCGACACCGGCCGCGGGTCGGGGTCGCCCCCGTAGGCGAACACCTTGGCCTTGACCCGGTCCAGGGCCACCAGCACGTACGGCAGGTGCCGGCCCCGGTCCACCACCACCGGCAGCACGTCCGGCACCGGCGACCACAGCGCGCTGTCGCGCAGCGGCGGATCACCCAGCGTGTACTCCCCCAGGAGCCTGCCCTGCGAGGCGAAGAGCGCCTGGCCGTGGTCGCCGAAGGCCCGCGAGGCACCCTCCCCGACCGCCTCCTCCAGCACGTCCAGGGTGGCCTCGTCGGCCCCCTGACCGCTCAGCCGCTCGCGCAGGTGGCGCCAGCGCAGCTCGGTCTTCTTGTCGGCGTCGGTGGTGTCGCGGCTGGTGTCCAGGTGCACCGAGGCCACCGGGGCGTCGTTGTCGTACAGCGGTCGCAGAAAACCAAGGTCCATGTATCCGCGGGACGCGGGTCGGGCCCCCGCCCCGCCCACCTCCTTCTCGTGGTCGGCCTGTCGCGGCCATCCTCAAGGGACGGTGATGCCACCGTAACCGCCCACGTCGGGGGTCACGCAAGTCCTTGCCCAACGATGCCCCGCCCTTGCCCGAAGCCGGGCGGACCCGACACCACCCGCACCCGCGCTGTCGGGCGCACGCCCCGCGCCGGCCCGTAACGTCGGGGGCGAACGAGAGGAGGGGACCGTGCTGGAGGCACTGAACCGGGCCCTGGAGCTGGTCGAGGAGGACACCGCGCACCCGGTGGACACCGCCCGGATGGCGCGCCTGGCGCTCACCTCGGAGTACCACCTGCGGCGGCTGTTCACCGCCCTGGCGGGCATGCCCCTGTCGGAGTACGTGCGGCGGCGCCGCCTCACCCTGGCCGCGGTGGAGGTCGTCGACGGCGACGCCACCCTGCTCGACATCGCCGTCCGCCACGGCTACACCTCCGCCGAGGCCTTCGCCCGGGCCTTTCGCGCCCAGCACGGGGTGGGCCCCGGCCACGCCCGGCGCACCGGCGCCGTCCTGACCTCCCAGCCGCGGATGACGTTCCGCCTGACCGTGGAAGGGGGTACCGCCGTGCGGTACCGCATCGTCGACAAGGAGCCGTTCCGGCTCGTGGGGTACCGGGCCCGCGTACCTCTGGTGTACGAGGGCCACAACCCGCAGATGGACGCGTTCGTGCGCGGCCTGGGCGAGGACCACTGGGGACTGCTGGCCGCCCTGTCCGACGGCGAGCCCGGCGGGGTGGTCTCGGTGGTCGACGCCATCGAGCCCGAACGGGAGGAGGGCAGCCTGCTGGACTACTACCAGGCGGCCGTGACCACCGCCCCCGCGCCCCCGGGCACCGACGTACTGGAGGTCGCCGCCCGCACCTGGGCGGTGTTCCCCTTCACCGGGGCCTCCTTCCCCGAGGGGATCCAGCGGGTGTGGGCCGACGCCTTCGGCCAGTGGTTCCCCTCCCACCCCACCCACCGCAGCGCCCCGGGCCCCGAACTGCTCACCGTCGACTACGACGAGGACGGGTCCACGGCCTCCGGGGAGCTGTGGCTGCCCGTCGAACGCCTCTGACCGGGCGCGGCGGCCTCGGCGGCACGCACCGCCCGCGTGGTCAGCACGGCCGCCGAGGCCGCCGCCAGCACCAGGCTCAGCGCCCCGGCCGCCAGCAGCGGAGCCGACAGGGCCCACACCCGCCCCACCGCCGGCTCCAGGCCCGCCGCCAGGGCCCCGGCCGCCAGCGCCCCCACCGGGACGGTGCCCCAGCCCACCGTCCGGTAGGCGGCCAGCACCCGCGACAGCAGCCGGTCCGGGACGATGCGCTGGCGCAGCGACACCGTCAGCACGTTCCACCACATCGTGAAGAACCCCACCGCCACGAAGCACACCGCGAACACCCACACCTGCTGCGCCAGGCCCACCAGCAGGTACCCGCCGCCCTGCACCGCCAGCGCGGCGGCCAGCGCCGCCCCCGGCGGCACCAGGGCCACCAGCCGGTGCACCACTTGGGCGCCCAGGACCATCCCCGCCGACACCGCCGTCATCAGCAGCCCGTACCCGGCCGCGCCCACCCCCAGCACGTCGCGGGCGAACAGCACCAGCACCGCGAGGTTCATCGCCGCCGCGAAGTTGGACAGCGCCAGCAGCACCGCCAGGGTGCGCAGCACCCGGTGCCGCCACAGCCACCGCAGCCCCTCGCCCACCCCCGACCACAGCGACGGCGCGGGCCCGGGCGCGGGAGCGGGGGCGAAGTCGCCGCGCAGGGCGAGCAGCACCCCCACCGCCCCCGCCGCCAGCAGCGCCTGGGCCCCGAACGCGGCCGCCGCCCCCGCCGCCAGCAGCACCCCGGCCACCGGGGCGCCCACGAACCGGTTGGCGATCTCCTCCACGCTCCACAGCACCCCGTTGGCGCGCTCCAACCGCTCGCGCGGCACCACCATCGGCATCACCGCCTGCGCGGTGTTGTCGAAGAACACCTCGCACGCCCCCACCAGCAGCGCCGCGGCCACCACCACCGGCACCGTCGCCGCCCCCGCGGCCACCAGCGCGGTCAGCGCCAGCAGCACCGCGGCCTTGCCGGTCCCGGCCGCGACCATCAGCCGGCGCCGGTCCACGCGGTCGCCCACCGCCCCGGCCACCAGCGCCCCCAGCCAGGGCAGCCGCCCGGCGGCGGCGACCACCGCCACCGCCACCGGGTCGCCGGTCAGGGTGGCGGTGTACCAGGGCAGGGCCACCAGGGCGATGCCGTCGCCCAGGTTGCCCAGCAGCCCGGCGCCCAGCAGGCGGGCGTAGCCCGGGCCCAGGGCAGGGGGAGCGGTACGGGGTGCGTCCACGGGGGTCCTCGCCGTCCGGGGAAAGAGGGGGTCGGCGCCATCGTGGCACGGGCCCCCGCCCCGCAGGGAGCCTTTCTGCGGACGGCAGAGGACCGCCCCCGCACAGCAGGACGGGCGAAACCGAACAAACGTACATGTACAGTTGTACACCTACGTTCGTCCTCCGACCCCGCGAGGTGCACCCATGGAACCGGCCGCCCCCGGCACCCCCCGCCCCCGCGACCCCCAGGGCCGCCGCCGGGCCATCATCGAGGCCGCCGCCCACCTCATCGTCACCGAAGGCGCCGCCCACCTCACCCACCGCAAGGTCGCCACCCGAGCCCGGGTCCCCCTGGGCTCCACCACCTACTACTTCTCCTCCCTGGCCGAACTCACCACCGCCGCCCTGCACCACCTCACCCGCCAGAACGCCCTCTGGCTCGACCGCGTACGCACCGCCCTGGCCCAACACCACGGCGACCCCCGCGGCCTGTGCGACCTCATGGCCGCCTACCTCGCCGACCGCGACCAGGTCGCCACCGACTTCGCCCTCACCGCCGCCGCGGCCGAGGACCCCACCCTGCGCCCCCTCGCCCTGGCCTGGACCGACGGCCTCACCGACGCCCTGAGCGCCCACACCGACCCCGACACCGCCCGCGCCGTCGCCGTGTTCACCGACGGCGCCCTCCTGCACGCCCTCCTGCACGACACACCCCTGGACACCCACGCCCTGTACCGCTCCATCACCGCGCTCCTGAGCCCGGCCCACGGGAGAACCGCATGACCGCCCCCCACCCCGCCACCGCGCCCGCCCTGACCCGCGGACGCCGCTGGGCCGGACTCGCCGTCCTGTCCGCCAGCCTCCTGGTCGTGGCCATGGACATGACCGTCCTCAACGTCGCCCTGCCCGACCTGGCCGCACACCTGCGCCCCACCGCCGCCCAGCAGCTGTGGATCATCGACGTCTACTCCCTGGTCCTGGCCGGCCTGCTGGTCCCCATGAGCGCCCTGGCCGACCGGTGGGGCCGCCGCCTGGTCCTGCTCGCCGGCTTCACCGTCTTCGGCGGCGCCTCCCTGCTGGTCCTGCTCGCCGACACCCCCGCCGCCGTCATCGCCGTCCGCGCCCTGCTCGGCGCCGGCGGCGCCATGATCATGCCCACCACCCTGTCCATGATCCGCAGCCTCTTCCCCGACCCGCGCGAGCGCGCCACCGCCCTGGGCGTGTGGGCCGCCACCTCCTCCCTGGGCATGGCGATCGGCCCCATCCTGGGCGGCCTGCTCCTGGAGCACTTCACCTGGCACGCCGCGTTCCTGGTCAACGTCCCCATCATGGCCGCCGCCCTGGCCGCCGGCCTGCTCCTGCTCCCCGAGGTCCGCGACCCCGCCCCCGGCCGCTGGGACGCGCTGGCCACCGTCCAGGCCGTCGCCGGCATGGTCGGCCTGGTCTGGTCCGTCAAGCACTTCGCCAAGCACGGCCCCGCCGACCCCGCCGCCTGGATCGCGCTCGCCGCCTCGCTGGCCGTCCTCACCTGGTTCGTGCTGCGCTGCCTGCACCGCCCCGACCCGCTGCTGGACGTGCGCCTGTTCGCCCGCCGCCCCTTCACCGCCGGCGTCCTGGCCGCACTCACCTCCATGCTCGCCATGGCCGCCCTGCTGCTCCTGGTCGCCCAGTGGCTCCAGCTCGTCCTGATGCTCTCCCCGTTCATGGCGGGCGTCCACCTCACCCCCATGGCCGCCGGCGCCGTCCTGGCCTCACCCCTGGCCCCCTGGCTGGCCGACCGCATCGGCGCACGCGCCGCCCTGGCCGGCGGACTGGCCGTGGCCGGCTCCGGGTTCGCCCTGCTCTACGCCGCCCCGCCCGCCGTCCCCGTCGTCCTGACCGCCCTGTTCCTGCTGGGCTGCGGCGCGGGCTCCCTCACCATCGCCTCGGCCATCATCATGTCCGGCAGCCCCGCGGCCAAGGCCGGCAACGCCGCCGCCATCGAGGAGACCGCCTACGACCTGGGCAACGTCCTGGGCGTGGCCGTCCTGGGCTCCGTCGCCGCCGTCCTCTACCGCACCCGCCTGGACACCACCGGCATCACCGGCCCCTCCACCGCCGACCTGGACGCCGCCCGCCAGTCCCTGGGAGCCGCCCTGGAGGTCGCCGGACGCACCGACGCCCCCGCGCTCGCCGCCCGCGCGGGAGCCGCCTTCACCGACTCCCTCACCCGGACCGGCCTCATCGGCGCCCTGGTCATGCTCACCGCCGCCGCGGTCGTCTTCGCCCTGGTCCCGCGCGACCTGGACCTGCGCACCCAGCACCACTGACCCGCCCGCCCCGCCCCCGCGGCACCCCGGGCACGCGCGGGCCCCGCCCCAGCGCGGGGCGGGCCGGGCGGGGGCCTCAGGTCCCGGTGCGGCTCAGCCGCGTACGCGAACGCTCCAGGAACCGGCGCAGCACCTCGTTGAACCGCTCGGGCCGCTCCAGGTTGGGCAGGTGCCCGGCCCCCTCCACGATCTCCACCGTCGAGTCGGGGATGCGCACGTGCATCGCCTCGGCCAGCCCCGGCGGGGTGAACACGTCCTCGCGCCCCGCCACCAGCAGCGTCGGCGCCGAGATCCGCCGCAGCAGCGGCAGCTGGTCCAACCGCTCGGCGCGGCCCCGCAGCGCCGCCGCCGCCCCCTCCGGCGGGGCCGCGTACATCATCGCGCGCACGTGGTCGGCCACCGCGGGCAGCGCCCGCACGTTGGCCGCCGTCATCATGCCCACCAGCATCTCGTCGGCGTAGGAGCGCATCCCCTGCGCGCACAGCCGCGCGGCCACCGCCCGCCGCGAGGCCCGCCCCTGCTCGGTCTCGGCGTGGGGGTCGGTCGCGGACAGGATCAGCGAGTCCACCCGGTCGGGGAACAGGCGGCACAGCTCCAGGGCGACCTGGCCGCCCAGCGACGCCCCCACCAGGCCCACCGCGTCCAGCCCCAGGTACTCCAGCAGCGCCGCCTGGTCGCGGGCGAAGTCGTCCATGGTGGTGGCACCGGGCACGACCGAGCTGCGGCCGTAGCCGCGCAGGTCCGGGGCGATCACCCGGAAGCCGCGCCCGGCCAGCGCCCGGACCTGCGGCTCCCACAGAGTGTGGTCGAAGGGGTGCCCGTGCACGAACAGCAGCGGATAGCCCACGCCGCGGTCCACATAGTGGACATCTATGCCGCGCACGCGGGCAGTGCCCGTTCCGTCACCGTTCTCCGGATTCGTCTGAAGTGCCACAAGAAACGATGCTATTCACCTGCGCAAGAGCATCGATCCACGGGGTACCGCCCACACCCCCGCACCCACCGCCGCAGACCCCCGCACCCCGCCCCCCGCGCACCGCACCCGCGTGGCGAACACCACCGCACCCCGACCGGACCCCGGCACACCGGCAAGGACACCCCCCGGACCCGGCCACCCCGCCACGCCCCTTCCCGCGCCCCCAGGGGCGCGGGAAGGCACACCCCTACCCCGGCACCGCCACCGACCGGCGCCCCCCGCGCCCCACCACGCACGCCGCCACCAGATAAGGCACCGCGAACACCGCGAACGCCCACCCGTGCCCGCTCACCGCGAACACCACCGCGTACAGCGGATAGGCCGCCGTCGTCACCAGGTCCGTCCCCAGCCCCGCCACCGACGTCACCGTCGCCCGGCTCCGCCCCGTGATCCGCTCCTGCAACCGGGCATCGGCCACCACGGACGCCGCCTGGCACACCCCGAACCCCGCACCCAGCAGCACCCACCCCGGCACACCGCCCAGCACCGCCCCGGCCGCCACGGCCACCCCCGCCGCACCCAGCAGCACCGCGAACACCCGCACCGGCAACCGCGCCAGCACCCCCGCCGACAGACCGCCCAGCGTCACCCCCGCCCACACCACCGCCAGCACCGCCGGCACCCCCGCCGCCGACACCCCGTGGCCCGACACCAGCAGCGGCACGTACTCGTCCAGCATCCCCCAGAACGAGGTCACCACCACCAGCAGCACGATGGCACCCCGCACCCGCCGGTCCCGCCGCGCCTCACGCACCCCCGCGCGCAGCGCCGCCACGTACTCCGCGGGCGTGGCCGGCTCCTCCTCGGGATCGGCGCCCGCCTCCCCCGGCGCCGAGGGGTGGTGCGGCCGGTGCGCACCCGCGGGCACCGCACCACCGGACGCCTCGGCCCCCGCCCCGGGAGCCGGCGGCCGGTTCTCCGGCAGGGCCAGCCCCGCCAGCGCGCACACCCCGCACACCGCCACGCTGACAACGCCCACCGCCGCGTACCCGCCCCAGGCCATCACCGGCACCGCCGCCAGCGTCGCCGCACCCACCGCGGCCACACCCAGCGCCCGGGTCACACCCATCACCCGCGCGTACCGCTCCGCCGCGCCCCGCCACGACAGGTCGTCGTGCACCAGCGCCTCCAGGGCACCCGAGGACAGCGCCCCGCCCGCACCCCACAGCACGAACCCCAGCGCGAACACCGCGTACCCCGGGAACAGCAGCCACAGGGAGAACGCCGCCCCCGCGAACACCGGCGCCGCCGCCAGCAGGTACCGGCGCGGCACCACGTCGGCCAGCGCCCCCGCCGGAACCGACACCACCAGGCCCACCCCGGACCAGAGCATGAAAAGGGACGCGATCTGCGCCACCGACAACCCGTGGTCGGCGAACAGCAGCGCGTACACCGCGTACAGCAGGACGAACTCCTCCGCCACCGCGTACACGTACAGCGGCCCGGTCAGCCGCCCCAGGCGCGCCCGCCGGGCGCGCGTGAAAAGAGAGAACATGGAAGTCTTTCGGTCGAACGTGCAGGGACACCGGAAAGCGGTGCCACCGGGCGGGGCCCGGGCACGGACCGAAGACCGTCGTAGGACTTAATGTCGCTTGCGCATGGCACCAGCATACGCCGCACGGCCCCGCACCGCAGGGCCCGGCGGGCACCCCCGCCGCCCGAGCCCCGGGGACTCCGAACACCCCTCGCACCGGGGCCGGCCGGCCCCGGACACGCTCCCGGCCACACCCGTACGCCCTGCTCCGGGCGCCCGGCGGGCACCCCCGCCGCGCACGCACCGGCCCCGGCGCCCCGCTCCAGGCCAACCCGCCGCGACGGTCCGGGCCGCGCGGCCCGGACCGTCGCGGCCCCAGGGGCGGGCGAACGGCCACAACCGGCCAGCGCCCCCGGGGGGGGCGCTCACCCGCCCGGGCCGGCCCCCGCACGCCCGCGCAACCGGAACCGCAGCACCCGCATCGCATCGCGCCCGCCCGGCCACACCGACAGCACCCGGTACAGCACCCGCAATGGCCGCTCCGGCACCGACCCGAAATCCCCCACCACCGAGTACGCCTCGACCAGCTCCAGCCCCGGACACCACCGCTCCGGCAGCCGCACATCCCCCAGGCCGTGCATCGGCCACCCCGCCGCCCGCCCCGCACGCCCCACCCACGGCGCCACCACGTCGAACACCACCTCGCCGCCCCCGGTGAAACGCGACGCCACCCGCTCCAGCACCCCCCGCACCCCCGCCGCGCCCAGGTACTCGAACAACCCCTCCGCCACCACCAGCACCGGCGCCCCGGCGGGCACCCGCCCCCACCACGCCGGATCGGTCACCGACCCCGCCACCAGCCGGTACCCCCGCGGCTCGGGCAGCAGGCCCCGCCGCAGCGCCACCACCTCCGGCAGGTCCAGGTCCACCCACAACCCCCGCCCGGGCACCCCCACCCGCAGCGCACGCGCGTCCAGACCGCACCCCGGGTGCACCACCGTCCCCTCCGGGTGCGCCGCCACCCACGCCCGCACCCGCGCGTCGATCCACGCCGCCCGCAACAGGGTCAGGTACCGGTCACCGGACGTCCCCCGCACATCGCGCCGGTCCACCTCCAGGTGGTCCAGGACATCCACCGCCCACACGTCCCCCAGCACCGGCTCCCGGTTGCGAAAGTCCAAGACCTTGTGGTGCAGCGGCCACAGCAGCGTCGTCTCCACCCGGCCCAGGCCGACCCGTCTCACCGCGCCCATCCCCGCCCCCTCCCGGCGAACCCACCGGGGGACGTACCCGCACCGGGGGCGGGCCGCTCAGGAACCGTCGGGGGAGATCCACAGGGCCTCGGCCGCCACCAGCCCCAGCGACCGGTCCCGCGCCCGCTCCTCGCGCTCGGCCCGCACCGCGATGCGCAGCGACCCCGCGAACGGCTGGCGCTCCACCACCCGCACCGACATGCCGATACCGATCTCGACGTCGGCCAGGTACCGCAACAGGTCCGGATCGGTGTCGTTGACCCGCACGATCGTGCCCACCACGCCCTCCTCGGCCTCCGACAAAAGCACCGAGGGGCGCTCCACCATCCGCCCGTCCGACGTCGGGATCGGGTCCCCGTGCGGATCCACCACCGGATCGCCCAGGTACGCCGCGATCCGGTCGACGAACTTGTCCGAGACCACGTGCTCCAGGATTTCCGCCTCGTCGTGGACCTCGTCCCACGAGTACTCCAGCGCCGCCACCAGGTACGTCTCCAGCAGCCGGTGCCGGCGCAGCACCGACAGGGCCGCCTTGGCGCCCTGCTCGGTCAACCGCACCGACCCGTACCGGCGGTGCTCCACCAGACCCAGGTCGCCCAGCTTGCGCAGCATCCCCGACACCGACGAGGTGGACACCGACAGGCGCTCGGCCATCCCGGTGATCGTCACCGGACCGGTCCCGCGCTCCTGGAGGTCGTAGATGACCTTCACATAGTCCTCAACCGACGTGGACGGTCGTGTCGGGGTGTCACTCATGTGCGTAACCGTATCGCGGACCACCCCCGCGCCACGATTTCCGCACCGCCCCCACCACCCCCGGGTCCCGGGACCGCCCCCGCCCCCGGCGGGGCGCGCACCGCCCTGCGGCCGACCCGGGACGAAAACCCGGACGGCCGACCCCTCCGGCCCCCCGGCGGCGAACCAGGCCGGCTCCCCCGGCGCCTCCAGCCGCGGACCGCCGGCCCCCGCACGGGGAACCCGGCGGGCCACACCCCCGGCCCCCGCGGCGACACCGCACCGCACCCCTCAAAGCGCGCCCCCGCCCGCCACCAGGCCGGGACGCCCCCGCGACACCACCCGCACCCCCGACGCACCCACCTCCCGCACCTGGAGCGAACCGCACGCACACCGCACCCACACCGTCAGCCCCGCCGCCGTCGCATGCCGCGACACCACCCGGACCGGCTGCGCGTCAGGCCAACCGCAATGCGGGCACATGCTCGTCATCATCACCCTCCACTCCCCGCCTCCAGCACCGGACACCCCCAGCCTCCACCCGCCGACCGTCAATGTCCACGTTGAATTCCTGGACAAGACCATGAAGCATGGACTACATGATCGACCTGCGCCGACTGCGCGTCCTGCGCGCCGTCGCCCACTACGGAACCGTCACCGCCGCCGCCCACGCCCTGCACATGACCACCTCCGCCGCCTCCCAGCAGGTCCGCCTGCTGTCCGCCGAACTCGGCATCCCCCTCCTGGAACCCCGCGGCCGCGGCGTCCGCCTCACCCCCGCCGCCCACGGACTCCTCACCCACGCCGACGACATCACCGCCCGCTGGGAACAGGCCGAGATCCAGATCCGCGGCCTGGGCACCGAACCCGCCGGACTCCTGCGCATCGCCTGCTTCCCCGTTGTCCTGTCCCGCCTGCTCGCCCCCATGGCCGCCGAACTCACCGCCGCCCACCCCCGCCTGGACGTACGCCTCACCGAAGCCGAACCCGGACACGCCCTCGACCTCCTCTTCCAGGGCGAGGTCGAACTCGCCGTCATCGAAGCCTCCCCCGGAGTACCGCCCCCCACCGACACCCGCTTCGACCAGACACCCCTGCTCGACGACGTCCTGGACCTCGTCGTCCCCACCGGCCACCCCCTGGCCGCGCACACCGAGATCCCCCTCGCCCGCGCCGCCGACCAGACCTGGGTCCTGCCACCCCCCGACACCACCTGCCGCGCCCACACCCTCTCCGCCTGCGGCGCCGCCGGATTCACCCCCCACGGCCCCCACCAGGCCCGCGAATGGACCGCCGTCGCCGCCCTGGTCGCCCACGGACTCGGCATCGCCCTCATCCCCCGCCTGGCCGACCTGCCCGCCCTGCCCATCGTCCGCATCCCCCTCCAGGGCACACCCGCCCCCGCCCGCAAGATCCTCACCTGCACCCGCCAGGGCTCACGCACCCACCCCGCCGTCACCGCCGCCCTGGCCTGCCTCACCCGCCTGGCCGACGCCGTCACCACCCCCCGCACCTGACCCGCCCCGACCACCCCGAAGGAGGAGCGGCGCCACCCCCGCGGGACACGCGCCGCCACACCCATGCCCCCGCACCCCCGACCCCGAAGACTCCGAAGACTCCTGCCCGCCACCGCCCTGGCCGCCCTGCTCGCGGCCGGCACGGCAGGACTGGCGGCCCTGTCCGCGTCCCAGGTCCGCCCCTACGCCTCCCTGCCCTACTGCGACGAACTCCTGCCCACCGAACTCACCCGCACCCTCCCCCGCGCCGACCGGCCCCGCACCCACGGCACCCTCCACACCGTCGACGGCGACGAACCCGCACCGACCGAGACCGAACCCCGCCACCTGGGCCGGCCCCCCGGGTTCACCGCACTCCTGGACTGCACGGTCCACGACACCGACGGCACACCCCTCCTCCGCGTCCAAGCCGCACTCAACGACACCGGCGACCCCGCCGCCGACATCCGCGCCCTGCGCGAGCACATGCACGCCCGGACCGCCGACCCCGCACCCGGGCACACCGGCGCCACCGCCCGACGCGACCTGACCACCGCCGACGGCGGCCACGCCGCCGTGTACCCCGCCCCCCAGGGCCCGCCCCGCGCCGAAGCCGCCTTCACTTCAGCCAACGTCCACGTCTGGATCGGCCGGCCGCTCCCCGAGGACGCCGACCCACAAGAAGCCCTGGAATTCCTCGCGGACCTCGCCGACGCGCTCGACCGCCGACTCGCCCAGGAGGGACGGCTGAGCCCCGAACCGGTCCCGCTGCCATGACACCGCGCACCATCACCCCCGGCACCACCGCCGACCACGACGCCTGCGCCGACCTGTGGACCACCGCCGTGGCCCGCCGCGACGGCACCGCACCCGACCCCGCCGTCCGCGCACGCGCCCACCGCGAACTCCGCCACACCCCCCGCCTCCTGCTCACCCTGCGCACCCCCGGCCACCCACCGGACGGCTACACCCTCACCCGCCTGCCCGCCCACGGCCCCCGCACCGCCCACCTCACCCACATCGCCGTCACCCCCGCCCTCCAGGGCACCGGCTGGGGACGCTGCCTCATGGACACCACCCTGGAACACCTCACCGGCACCGCCGACACCGTCACCCTCCAGGTCCTGCACGCCAACACCGCCGCCCGCGCCCTCTACGAGGCCACCGGATGGCACCCCGCCGGCGAGAGCCGCTTCGCCTCCACCGGCCGACCCGCCCTCCTCTACCGCCGCACCCTGTGACCCCGCCCTCCTCCCCGCCACCCGCCGTCTCTTATCGTTTCCACCGACCGCCCCCACCGGCCCCCACCGCCACCGTGAGCGACCCCGCCCCGCCCGCACACCCCCGGGAGAACACACCCCATGCCCCAGGAGCCCACCACGCGACGCACGGCCCAGGACGACCACACCCCCGACCGCGCCCTGGCCCAGGCCGGCTGGCCCACCCCCGCCGCCGCCACCCCCGCACGCGACGCCCTCATCACCGTGATGGGCACCTCCGACCTCCACGGCAACTGCCTCAACTGGGACTACTACAAGGACACCCCCTATACCGACACCCGCGCCGACCACATCGGCATCGCCAAGGCCGCCGCCCTCATCGAACGCATCCGCACCGAACGCGGCCGCGGCAACACCCTGCTCCTGGACTCCGGCGACACCATCCAGGGCACCCCCCTGGCCACCTACTACAGCGTCGTCGAACCCATCACCGAAACCGGCACCACCCACCCCATGGCCCGCGCCATGAACGCCCTCGACTACGACGCCGTCACCCTGGGCAACCACGAGTTCAACTACGGCCTGGACCACCTCCACACCTGGATCTCCCAGATGCACGCGCCCGCCCTGGCCGCCAACGCCGTCCACCACGGCACCACCGACCCCGCCTACCCGCCCTACACCCTCAAACGCCTCAAGGTCACCACCACCGGCCCCGGCACCCGCCCCCTCACCGTCGGCATCCTGGGCCTGACCAACCCCGGCTCCGCCGTCTGGGACCGCCACCACGTCCAGGGCCGCCTCGACTTCCTCGACCTCGTCACCACCGCCCGCCGCTGGGTACCCCGCATGCGCGCCGACGGCGCCGACATCGTCATCGTCAGCGCCCACGCCGGCGACAACGGCACCTCCTCCTACCGGGGCGACCTCCCCGTCGAGAACGCCTCCGCCCTCGTCGCCCGCCACGTCCCCGGCATCGACGCCATCCTCTTCGGCCACGCCCACCGCGAAGTCCCCGAACGCCTCGTCACCAACGAACAGACCGGCGAACAGGTCCTCATGACCATGCCCTCCTACTGGGGACGCCGCCTGTCCGTCATCGACCTGGCCCTGCGCCACGAACACGGCCGCTGGCATGTCCTCGCCAAGAACGCCCTCACCCTCAACACCAACACCGTCGAAGAACACCCCCGCATCCGCGCCCTGGTCGCCGACCAGCACGCCACCACCGTCGACTACGTCAACCAGGTCGTCGCCACCGTCACCACCGAACTCAGCGCCGCCACCGCCTGCTGGACCGACACCCCCATCGTCGACTTCGTCCACCGCGTCCAGACCGACACCCTGACCGCCGCCCTCGCCCACACCCCCCGCGCCGACCTGCCGGTGCTCTCCATCGCCGCCCCCTTCAACCGCTCCGCCGCCTTCCCCGCCGGCGACCTCAGCATCCGCGACATCGCCGCCCTCTACCTCTACGACAACACCCTCATCGGCTCCGTCCTCACCGGCGCCCAGCTCCGCGACTACCTCGAACACTCCGCCCGCTATTACGCACAGGCCCCCGCCACCGGCCCCGTCGACCCCGCCGACCTCACCAACGCCGAGGGCACCCCCGACTACAACTGCGACCAGATCGCCGGAGTCGACTACACCCTGGACCTCGCCCGCCCCGCCGGGCGGCGCCTGACCACCCTGACCCTCAACGGCACCGAGGTCACCGACGACCAGCGGTTCGCCGTCGCCGTCAACAACCACCGCCAGGCCGGCGGCGGCGCCTTCCCCCACATCGCCGACGCCCCCGTCGTCCACAACGCCCAGCCCGAGATCCGCCAGGCCCTCATCGACCACGCCACCCGTGCCCGGACCATCGATCCCGCCGACTTCCACACCGTCACCTGGCGCCTGGTCCGCGACGGCGTCCCCCTCTTCCCCGAAACCCCTTGACCTCATCGACCCCGCCTGACACCCGCCCCGCCCGCCCGTCGACGACCGGCACACCGAAAAAGGCCCCGCCGCCCCGGACAGAGGGACGGCGGGGCCTTCACGGCCGCCGCTCAGGCGGTGAGCGGGCGCGGCGCCGACGGCACCGGCGGGAGGACCGGCGCCACGACGCCCCGGACACCGCCGATGAGCACGGAGGCGACCGCGGTCGCGATGGACACGGGGGATCCCCCCGGGTTCCCTCCCACCGGTCAGGAGCGTTCGGCGGCGATCAGCTCCCGCACCGCCGGGGCCACCTCGGCACCGAACACACGCAGCAGGTCGGGGTCGTCCGAGGCCAGGATGAACGTGGAGAAGCCGTGCTCCAGGGCCAGCGCGGCCACCTGCTCGGGCCAGTCCCCCAGCGGCCCGGCCAGCGGCCCCTCACGCCCGCCCAGCCCCACGTTGAGCAGGCGGCGCACCTGCCCGGGGTCGCGCCCGGCGGCGCGGGCGGCCTCGTCGATGCGGGCGTTGCCCTCGCCCAGCTGCGCCGGGTCGGAGAAGTACGCCAGCGACGGCAGCCACCCGTCCGCCTTCTCCCCCACCAGCCCCAGCATCCGCGGCTTGTACGCCCCCAGCCAGATCCCGATCCCGTGCGCCGGCTCCGGCCCGCGCTTGGCACCCGCCAGCCGGTAGTACTCCCCCTCGTAGCGCAGCCGCGCCCGCTCCGAGGTGTCCCACAGCGCCCGGATCACGTCGATCCCCTCCGACAGCGCGTCCACCGCCTGCCCCGGCGACAGCCGCCGCCCGCCCATCGCCTCGATCGCGTCCCAGAAGCCCCCCGCGCCCAGCCCCAGCTCGAACCGGCCCCCGCTCAGGCGGTCCAGGGACGCGGTGGCGCGCGCCAGCACCGCCGGCGTGCGCAGCGGCAGGTTCATGACGTTGGCCGACAGGGACACCCGCTCGGTGCGGGCCGCCACGTAGGACAGCAGCGTCCAGGTGTCCAGGAACGCGGTCTGGTACGGGTGGTCCTGGAACGTGACCAGGTCCAGCCCCGCCCGCTCCGAGACGCGGGCCAGCTCCACCGTGGCCGCCGGGTCCGCTGCCGCGGGCGTGATGAAGGAACCGAAGACGGGTTCGTGACCGTAGTCGGGCATGACCGAACCTCCCAAGACGAGCGCAACCCCGGATGAGTTGCCCGACAAATCGTTCTCTCGACAGACGTCCGTGGGAACCGTCCGCCCCCCGCCCCTATTCCGCCCCGCCCCGCACCCCCGCGGACAACAGAAAGCCCCCATATCCGACATGGGGGCAAAGATCCCGTGTCATCCCGGACCGCACCGGGACCGGGAACCTATCCTGCGCACATGCACATCCGCATCCTGTGCCGCACCTGCCTGGGCACCGGCCACCGCGCCGTCGTCACCGCGCGCCTCGAAGACGACGACACCATCACCCAGGTCCTCCTCTCCCACCCCTGCACCGACTGCGACGCCAACGGCCACATCACCCAAAACTCCACCAACCGCTCAGAACCCCCCGAAACCCCCCTCCCCACCTGACCCCCCGAGGGGCGCCGACCACCCACGACCAGCGCCCCCACACCTCACCCCTCCAACCGCAACCACCCCGTCCGCACCTGCCACCCCCCACCGGCCTCCAAACGCTCCACCACCGCACGCTCCAAACGCGTCCCCCGCGGCGCCCCCGCCACATCCACCTCCGGCATCCCGAACACGAACCGGAACACATCCGACTCCCCCGGCACACCCTCACCCACCAACGTGAACCGCCGCTGGAACCCCACGATGTTGGACCCCTCACCCAACACCCCGTCCCACACCGGATCCAACAACCACGACGTACACGTCGCCACCACCGGATCCATCCCCAGATGCGCCCGCGCGAAAGGCCGCGCCCGCCCCAACGCATCCGACACCGACACCGGATCCAACCCACCCGTCGGAATATGCAGCCGCAACACCGGATCACCCGCCGCCAGACCCGGACCCAACCGCGCCGCCTCCTCCCGCGGATACCACTCCACCCCGCCCTGGGGACCCAACACCCCCGGCTCCAACTGCAACCCGCCCACCCAGAACAACCGGCCCCGGAACTGCGCCGCCACCCACGACGCCGTCTCCACCCCCACCCGGCCGAACAACCGCCGCGAACGCCCCACCTGCACACCCACATCCGCCAGCGTCGCCCGCGTCACCGCCGGATCGACCCCCAGCGCACCGTGCGCCGCATACTGCGCCGGAACCCGCGCCGCGAACGCCACCAACGACGCCACCCGCACCCGCACATCCCCGTACGCCACCAACGACGGCCAGTCCACCCACGTCCCCGCCGGCAGACCCGCATCCGCCGCCAGACGCCGGTACATCCCCTCCACCAGCGACCACGCCTCCGCCGGCCACCCCTCACCCACCGGCCCCGGCCACACCGCCGCCACCTCCGCACGGTCCTGCGGCGCCAACCCGAACTCGTCCCACACCCGCTCCGCGTCCGCACCCTGCGGCACCCGCAACGGCTCCAACGGCGCCGGCAGCCCCCGGGCCGCGATCAACCAACGACGGTCTTCCTCCGCCAGACCCAACCGGTCCGCCACCATGTCAGCGTTCATCAGAACATCATGTCCGAACCCGGCACCCCCGCGCGAGTGCCCGAACCACCCCACCGTGAACAAAAGCAACACAACGGAACCACGCCCCCCGCACCACGCATCCCAAACCCGGAAAACCCCCTCCAGCACCCGAAGAAAGCCTGGACAGTGGGCATAGTCTTGACATGTCCCGCCCAGCACCGCCCCGACCGAGACGAGGACGACCACCGATGCCCGAACCGGCGCACCGCGTACGTGAGTGGCTCACCGCCTACGACTCCCCGACCACGTCGGTGCCCCACGTGCTGTGCGACCGACACCACCCCGACCGCACCGCCATCACCCAGATCGGCCCCGACCTCGCCCCCACCACCCTCACCTACGGCGAACTCCGCGAACGCTCCACCGCCCTCGCCGCCGGACTCGCCGCCCACGGCATCCGCCCCGGCGACCGCATCGCCACCCTCATCCCCAAGGGCACCGACCTCGCCGTCACCGCCCTCGCCGCCTGGCGCCTGGGCGCCGTCCTCGTCCCCCTCTTCTCCTCCTACGCCCCCTCCGCCATCCGCGAACGCCTCACCTCCTCCCACGCCCGACTCGTCGTCGTCGACGACCACAACCGCACCAAACTCGACACCGACGACACACCCCCCTGGACCGTCGCCACCACCGGCACCCACCCCCTGCGCGAGAACGACACCACCCTCACCGCCCTCGCCGCCGCCGACACACCCCCCGCCCCCCAGACCCCCGCCGGCGGCGACGGCCTCCTCGCCATCGTCTACGTCTCCGGCCTCGTCGGCCCCCCGCGCGGCGTCCCCGTCCCCGTCCGCGCCCTCGCCGCCATGCACGCCTACCACCACTACGGCCTGGGCGTCGAAGACGACGACACCTACTGGAACACCGCCGACCCCGGCTCCGCCTTCGGCCTCTACCACGGCCTCATCTCACCCCTGCTCGCCGGACACACCTCCCTCGCCCTGCGCGCCGGGTTCTTCGACCCCGAACTCACCCTCGACGTCCTGGGCATGTACGAGGTCACCAACCTCGCCGCCGACCCCACCACCTACCGCACCCTGCGCGCCGCCACCAAGACCCTGCCCCCCGAGGTCGTCGTCCAGCGCCTCACCAGCTTCGGCGAACCCCTCGCCCCCGACGTCATCGACTGGGTCACCGACGTCTTCGGCGTCCCCGTCCGCGACCACTTCGGCCAGACCGAACTCGGCTGGTGCGTGGGCGTCCCCAACGGCGACACCGGCACCGACCCCGGCGACCCCGCCCCCGGCTCCATCGGCCCCGCCCTGCCCGGCTGGAAGGTCGCCGTCCTGGAGGCCGTCTCCGACGAACCCGCCCCGCTGGGCGCCTACGGCCGCATCGCCGTCGACCTCGCCCACAGCCCCCTGGCCTGGTTCACCGGCTACCTCGACGACGACTCCGCCTCCCAGGTCCGCTTCACCCCCGACAAGGCCTTCTACCTCACCGGCGACACCGGCATCCTGGACCGCGGCGAGCGGCTCTACTTCTCCACCCGCGACGACGCCGCCATCCTCAGCCGCGGCTACCGGATCGGCCCCACCGAGGTCGAGGCCGTCCTCAACGAGCACCCCGCGGTGGACGAGTGCGGCGTGTACTCCATCCCCGACGAGCTCGCCGGACAGCTGATCGGCGCCCGCGTCGTACCCGCCCCCGGCACCGAGGCCTCCGATGCCCTGGCCGCGGAGCTCAAGGAGTGGGTGGCCACCCGGTTCGCCACCCACGCCTCCCCCGACGTGGTGGACTTCGTGGCCGAGCTGCCCCGCACCGCCTCGGGCAAAATGCGCCGCTCGCGCCTGCGCTGACCCGCCCGGGCGCTCCCGGCGCCCGGGCCCCGGCCCGCGCTCAGCCCTGCGGCACCAGCTCGTCGATCCGCGCCGCCAGTGCCATGTCCTTCTCCGTCACCGCGCCCTCGGAGTGCGTGGCCAGGGCCAGGTGCACGGTGTCGTAGCGGATGTCGATGTCGGGGTGGTGCCCCGCCTGCTCCGCCGCCTGGGCGACGGTGTTCACCAGGGAGACGGCCTCCGGGAAGCCGACCAGGCGCAGGGTGCGCCGCAGCACGGGCCCCTCCGGGTCCAGTTCCCACCCGTCCAGGCGGGTCAGGCCGTCACGGATCTGTTCCTCGGTGAGCTTCACGGTCTCTCCCACGGTCGTGTCCTGCGGTGCACGCCGCCCCTACCCGGCGCGGACCGCACCGAACCCCGGGGGAAGACCGGTGGAACCAGGTGATGAGTGTGCGGCGGAGCCGCACTCCTTCGTGTTTTGGGATTGTGTTGTGATGTCTTTCTTATCCGAGACCGCCACCTTGACGACGTAGATTTATTGTACTTTGCGTGATTATGAGAGCACGCGCCACGAGAACCCCCACTTCTGTTACCAACCTGAGCCCCTGCCCCTGACCAGCCATGACACCCCTCCCCGGCCCTGATCCCGCCGCCCGCCCCTTGCACTCTCCCCCGGCGACCGGCTTCACTCAGGGAATCCGGCACCCATCCCCCTGCCACCGGCCCCGGAAGCGAGCCCATGCCCCCTGTGAAGCGCCGTTCGCTCCGCGCCCGCATGATCACCCTGGTGCTCCTGCCCAGTAGCGTCCTGCTCCTGGTGTGGTCGCTGTTCACCGCTCCCCTGGTGGGCGACATCCGCGAGCTGCGCACCGAGGCCGACCTGGGCCGCGAGGTCGGCATGGCCGTGTCCCAGGTCATCTACTCCCTCCAGCGCGAGCGCCTGGCCACCGCCGAGTCCGCGGGCGGCGCCGAGAGCTCCGAGCGCGCCCTGGCGGGGGCCCGTGAGGCCACCGGGACCGCCGTCGCCGACCTGGGCGAGGCCCTGGACGGCTTCGACCCCGACGCCCTGCCCGTCCAGGCCCTGGACCTGCGGCGCGGCGTCGAGGGACTGGCCCACCACCGCGACATCGTCGACGCCCTGCCGCCGCACCGGCGCGAGCTGGAGCAGACCACCGCCGCCTACGACGAGATGGTCGAGCAGGGCCTGCGCTTCTGGGACGCCCGCGTCGAGCACGCCGACCCCGCCCAGATCCCCCGCCTGCGCTCGCTGACCTCCCTCATGCGCGTCCGCGAGCTCCTGGCCCTGCAGAACACCGTCTTCACCCACGCGGTGGCCACCGACACCTTCACCCCCGCGGCCCACACCGAGTTCGTGGCCGCCGCCGGCGCCCACCGGCACGCCTGGGACCGCATCGGCGCCGAACTCGCCCCCGAGGACGCCCGCACCTACCGCCTGCTGGAGTCCTACGACTCCCTCCAGCGCGTGCACGACCTCCAGGACGAGGTCATCGCCGCGCCCCAGCACACCCGCCCCCCGGTCAACACCACCGCCTGGCAGGGCGCCGCCGAGGCCTCCGACCAGCGCATGCGCGCCGTGGAGCACGAGCAGCTCGGCCTGCTGGCCTCCTACGGCGACACCCGCGCCGCCGACCTGGCCCGCACCGCCCTGCTGACGAGCCTGCCCGTCCTGGCCATCGCCCTGGCCTCCGCGGCGGTCGCGATCGCCGGCGCCGTCCGCATGGGCCGCCGCCTGCACCTGCTGCGCACCACCACCCTGGAGCACGCCCGGGTCCACCTCCCCCGCCTCACCGCCCGGCTGCGCGCCGGGGAGGAGGTCGAGCCCGAGCCGGAGCCGCTGCCCCGCACCGGCGGCGACGAGATCACCGACGTCGCCGACGCCTTCGACGACGCCCGCCGCGCCGCCGTGGCGGCGGCGGTCCAGGAGGCGCGGCTGCGCGCCGGGGTGCGCGCCATGTTCGGCACCATCGCCCGCCGCACCCAGTCCCTGGTCCACCGCCAGCTGGCCGTCCTGGACCGGCTGGAGCGCGACGAGACCGACCCCGACACCCTGGCCTCGCTGTTCCGTGTGGACCACTTCAGCGCCCGGCTGCGCCGCAACGCCGAGAACCTCATGCTGCTCAGCGGCGGCGCCCCGGCGCGGTACCCCCGCTCCCCCATGAGGCTGCACGAGGTGGTCCGGGCCGCCGCCGGGGAGATCGAGGACTACACCCGCGTCCAGCCGCGCGACCTGCCCGCGGTGGCGCTGCGCGGCGACGTCGCCGCCGACACCGCCCGGCTGCTGGCCGAGCTGCTGGAGAACGCCACCGCGTTCTCCCCGCCCACCACCGAGGTCGCGGTCCGGGCCTTCGCGGACGGCGGGGGCTGCCGCATCGAGGTCGCCGACCTGGGCCTGGGCATGGGGGAGGCCGCCCTGGAGGAGGCCAACGCACTGCTGGCCGACCCGCCCCGGTTCGACGTGGGCGGGCTGGTGGAGGACTCCCCCCTGGGCCTGTTCGTGGTCGCCACGCTGGCCGCCCGCCACGGGCTGGCGGTGGAGCTGTCCGCGGGCCCCGGCGGCGGTGTGCTCGCCGCGGTGCGCGTGCCCGCCGACGCCCTGGCCGACCCCGAGCCCGCCCCCGCTCCCCCGCCGGCAGCGGCCCTCCCCGCTCCCGTGCCGACTCCCGTGCCGGCTGTGAGCCTCCCCGCGGCCACCGCTCCCCCCGTCCCCGCCGCGGTCGCCGCCGGTCCCGGACCGGACACCGACGCCGACCACTACATGGGACTCCCCCGCCGCCGGCGGCGCGCCGTCGACCCGGCACCCGGTCCCGCCTCCACCGAGGAGGACCACCGCTCCCCCGAACGGATCCGTTCGATGATGAGCGCCTTCCAGTCCGGAACCCTGCGCGCCCGCGCGGACGGTCCGGAACCGGACGGCGACCCCGAGGAAGGATGACGACGATGTCCGCGCAGGCCGAGGAGAACGAGACCGGCACCCTGGACTGGCTGCTGGCCGACCTGGTCGAGAAGATCGCGCACGCCCGCAGCGCACTGCTGCTGTCCGCCGACGGGCTGCCGCTGGCGGCCTCCCCCGGGGTGGACCGCGAGCAGGGCGAGCGGCTGGCCGCCATCGCCTCGGGGTTCGCCTCCCTGGCCCGGGGCGCCCGCGCGCCGCTGGGCGCCTCCAGGGTGCACCAGACGGTGGTCGAGCTGGACACCGTGTTCTTCTTCGTGGTCGACGCCGGCCAGGGCGCCTCCCTGGCGCTGGCCGCCGGGACCGAGTGCGACATGGGCCAGGCCGCCTTCGAGATCAACCGGCTGGTCCGCCGGGTCGGCCCCCACCTGGCCGCGCTGCCGCGCCGGGGCGGACGCGGGTGATCCCGCACGGCCACGCCGGGGACCCGGACCTGATCCGGCCCTACGCGCTGACCGGGGGCCGCACCCGCCCCTCCCGGTCGGACCTGACGCTGACCACCTCCGTGGTGGCGGTGGCCGGGGTGGTCGACGAGGACCCGGAGGCCCTGGAGATCCACGCCCTGTGCGCCCGACCGGTGACGGTGGCCGAGGTGGCCTCCCGGTCGGGACTGCCCCTGGGGGTGGTCCGGGTCCTGCTGGCGGATCTGGTGGACCGCGGACACGTGCTGACCCGCACTCCCGAGCGGAGGCGGGACCGTCCCGACGAGGCGACGCTGCGCGCCGTGCTGGCGCGCGTCAAGGAACTTTGAGGCCCTGTGAACGGAACGACGACGATGGACGGACCGGGAGTGTTCGGGCCTGCGCCCGACACGCTCAAGATCGTGGTGGCCGGGGGATTCGGCGCCGGCAAGACCACCCTGGTGTCGGCGCTGAGCGAGGTCGAGGCGCTGCACACCGAGGAGGAGATGACCATCGCCGGGACCGGCGTGGACCATCTGGAGGGCGTGGAGGGCAAGACCACCACCACGGTCGCCCTGGACTTCGGGCGCATCACCCTGGACCCCACCACGGTGGTGTACCTCTTCGGAACCCCGGGGCAGCGGCGCTTCTCCCACATGTGGGAGGAGCTGGTGGAGGGGGCGCTGGGCGCGGTGGTGCTGGCCGACACGCGCCGCCTCACCGACTGCTTCGACGTCATCGACTTCTTCGAGGCGCGGCGGGTGCCGTTCGTGGTGGCGGTGAACTGCTTCGACGGGCACCGCTCCCACCGCGCGGAGGACGTGCGGGTGGCGCTGGACGTGGCCGACCCGGTCCCGGTCCTGCTGTGCGACGCCCGCGACCGCGACTCCGTCAAGGAGGTCGTGGTGGAGCTGGTCGAGCTGGTGCTGCGCCTGGAGCTGTCGGGCGCCTGAACGGCCGGTCGGGGGCGCTCCGCAAGGCGCCCCCGACCGGGGTCAGGACCCGGTACGGCGCCGGTCCACCGGCACGATCAGGGGCGTGTGCGTCTCGGGGTCGGGGATGATCCGCACGGGCAGCCCGAACACGTGCTCCACCAGCTCGGCGGTGACGATCTCGGCGGGCTCGCCCTCGGCGACGATCGCCCCCTCCTTCATCACGATCAGGTGGGAGGCGTAGCGGCAGGCGTGGTTGAGGTCGTGCAGCACCGCGACCAGGGTGTGCCCTCCCCGGTCGTGCAGCTGCGCGCACAGGTCCAGCATGTCCATCTGGTGGGCGATGTCCAGGTAGGTCGTGGGCTCGTCCAGGAGCAGCAGCGGCGTCTGCTGGGCCAGCACCATCGCCAGCCAGACCCGCTGGCGCTGGCCGCCCGACAGCTCGTCCACGGACCGGTCGGCCAGCTCGGCGACGCCGGTGGACTCCATCGCCTCGGCCACCACCCGCTCGTCGTCCCTGGACCACTGGCGCAGGAACCCCTGGTGGGGGAAGCGCCCGCGGGCCACCAGGTCGGCCACGCCGATCCCGTCGGGGGCGATGGAGGTCTGGGGCAGCAGGCCCAGCCGCCGCGCCACCTCCTTGGCCGGGTAGGAGGAGATCACCTGGCCGTCGAGCAGCACCCGCCCCCCGGCGGGCTTGAGGGTCCGCGACAGGGCGCGCAGCAGCGTGGACTTGCCGCAGGCGTTGGGCCCCACGATGACGGTGAACGAGTTGTCGGGGATGGCGACGGCGAGGTCGCGGGAGATGACGCGCTGCTCGTAGGCGAGCGTCAGCTCCTGTCCGCTGAGGCGGTCGGTGCGGTGGACGGTCATGTTCTTCCTCGGAGGATGGTGCGCGGGTCGGGCGGGCTCAGGCCCGGCCGCGCCGCCACTCGGTGTACAGGAGCCAGATGAGGTAGCTGCCGCCGATGACGGCGGTGACGACGCCGACGGGGAGCTGGGTGGGGGCCAGGGCGCGCAGCGCCACGAGGTCGGCCACCGCCA
Source organism: Nocardiopsis flavescens (assembly GCF_900141985.1). GTDB lineage: Bacteria > Actinomycetota > Actinomycetes > Streptosporangiales > Streptosporangiaceae > Nocardiopsis > Nocardiopsis flavescens. The sequence continues at coordinate 296,039 of NZ_FQZK01000001.1, forward strand.
GCAGCGCCGCGCCCATGAGCGCCGCGCCGACGAAGGTGGTGCCGCCGGTGCGGGTGAGGCGCCGGGCCAGCTGCGGGGCGGCCAGCGCGACGAACCCGATGGGGCCCGAGACCGCGATCGCGGCGCCGGTCAGGGCGCTGGCGGCGGCCAGCGCCCCCACCTGGACGGCCTGGGTGTCCACGCCCAGGGCGCGGGCGGTGTCGTCGCCCAGCTCCATGAAGCGGAGCCGCGCGCCCAGGTACAGCAGGACGGGCCCCAGCAGGGCCAGGGACACCCCGACCGCGACCACCTCGGGCCAGCCGCGGGCGTTGAGGCTGCCGATCATCCAGATCTGGGCGCCCATGGCGTCGGTGAGGTCGGCGCGGGTCAGCAGGTAGTCGCGGACGGCGGTGAGCATCGCGGAGATGCCGATGCCGACCAGGACCAGCCGGTACCCGTGGACGCCGTTCTTCATGGCGAGGAGGTAGACGACGCCGGCGGTGAGCAGGCCGCCCGCGACGGCGCCCAGGGACACCATGAGCCGGCCGCCGCCCACCAGCAGGATGACCGCGACGGCGCCGGTGGCCGCGCCGCTGGTGAACCCGATGATGTCGGGGCTGCCCAGGGCGTTGCGGGACAGGCTCTGGAAGACCGCCCCGGCCAGGCCCAGGGCGGCGCCCACCCCCAGGGCCGTCAGCGCCCGCGGCAGGCGCACGCCCTGGACGAAGAACACGTCGAGGCGCTCGCCGACCCCGGCGATGGCGGCAGGCACCGCGGCCAGGGGGATCTCGTAGTCGCCCACCGACACCGACACGACCAGGGCGGCGGCGGAGACGACGAGCAGCACCAGCGCCACGAGGAGCGTGCGCGGGCGGACCAGGAGCGAGTAGCGCTCGCCCAGGCGCAGCACGAAGGAGCCGCGCGGGGTGGACCGGCCCCCGGTGCGGGGGCGCGGCGGGGTCAGGGTGCTCACAGGGCGGCCATCTTTCTGCTGCGGACCAGGGCGATGAACAGGGGGGCGCCGACGAACGCGGTGATGATGCCGACCTCCAGTTCGGCGCCGGGGACCACGACCCGGCCCGCGGTGTCCGCGGCGGTGAGCAGGATCGCGCCGAACACCGCGGAGTAGGGCAGCAGCCACCGCTGGTCGGGGCCGGTGACCAGGCGGGCCACGTGCGGGATGATCAGCCCCACGAACCAGATGGGGCCGGCCGAGGCGGTCGCCGACCCGCACAGCAGGATCACCGCGATCGCGGTCAGGGTGCGGATGGTCGGGATGCGCGCGCCCAGGGAGGCCGCCAGGTCGTCGCCCAGGGCGACGGCGTTGAGCGAGGGGCCCAGGAAGAGGGTGAGCACGACGCCGCCGACCAGGAACGGGGCGACCTGCCAGAAGATGTCCAGGTCGCGGCCGACCAGGGAGCCGACCTGCCAGAACCGGATGCGGTCGAACACGAAGTCGTTGAGGACGATCACGCCGAAGATCAGGCCCTGGAGGACGGCGGCGACGGCGGTGCCGGCCAGCGCCAGGCGCACCGGGGTGGCGCTGGCGGGCCCGCGCGAGCCCAGCATGTACACGGCGACGGAGGCCAGCGCGGCGCCCAGGAAGGCGGGCCAGATGAGCGCCGACCCGGAGGCGCCGAGCGCGAACACCGCGACGACGACCGCGGCGGCGGCGCCGGAGTTGACCCCCAGGATGCCCGGCTCGGCCAGGGGGTTGCGGGTGAGCGCCTGCATGAGGGCGCCGGCCAGGCCCAGCGCCGCGCCGACGAACACCCCGATGACCGTGCGCGGGACGCGCAGGGTGCGGATGACGTTGTGGTCGTAGGTCCCGTCGTAGTGGACCAGGGCCGCCCAGACGTCGGCGGCGGGGATGGGCTTGGCGCCGACGGTGATGCTGAGCAGGACGCACACCCCCAGGGCGCCCAGCGCGGCGAGCAGGCCGAGGGGCCGGACGATGCGCCGGGCGGGGCCGGGGGGTGCGAGGGCGGGCGCGCGCAGGGCCACGGCTTCCCCGTTCGTGGTGTAGGCGGTCGTGGGCGTCGCCCGGGTGTCCGGGCCGGTGGGGACCGTTCCCGCCACCGCGGGGCGACCAGGACAGGTTAGCCTTACCTAGGTCGTCTTCGCACGGAAGGGTCCCTCATGTTCCTCACCCGCCGCCCCCGGCACGACCGGCGTCCGACCCGGGCGCGCGTGCCCGGCGCAACGGTCACCCTAACGGCATCGGCGCTGGTCCTCGCCCTGGGGGTGGCCGGTTGCGCCTCCTCCGGGCCCGCCCCGGCCCCCGAGGGGGCCGCGACACGGACGGTGGAGGGGGTCGGCGGGAGCGTGGAGGTGCCCGCCGAGCCGGAGCGGATCGCCGTCCTGTGGCGTCCGACACTGGCCGCCGTGACCCTGCTCGGCCACCACCCGGTCGCCACCATGGGCACCCCCGGCGCGCCGGGGCAGGGGCTGGAGCCGTTCCTGCCCGGGGACGCCGACGGCGCCCTGCTGAACGTGGTCACCAACTCCCCCGCCGAGGACGACGTCAACCTGGAGGCGCTGGCCCTGGCCGAGCCCGACCTCATCCTGGGGGTGTCCACCCCCGCGGGGGCGCAGGACGCGATCGCGGCCGAGCTGTCGGCGATCGCGCCCACCGTCCTGCTGGAGTGGGAGGGCACCGGCTCCTGGCGCACCCACCTGCACGACGTGGCCGCGGTCCTGGGGCGGGAGGCCGAGGCCGAGCGGGCCGACGCCGGGTACGACGCGGCGGTGGCCCGGGCCGCGGAGGCGATCGGGGAGGCCGGGGTGGACCCGGGCACCGAGGTGTCCCTGGTGCGGCTCCAGAGCGGCACCGAGATCCGCCTGGAGACGGCGGCGTCCTTCCCGGGGCAGGTGATCGCCGACCTGGGGCTGGCCCGCCCCGAGGGGCAGGAGGAGCCCGAGGGCGACACCGACTTCATCCCGCTGTCGTACGAGAACCTGGACCGCGGCGACGGCGACGTGCTCTTCGTGCTGGCCGGGTCCGGGTTCCCCGACGCCCCGGACACGTTCTCCGACGGGGTGTGGGCCGACCTGGACGCGGTGCGCGCCGGGCGGGTCTACCGGGCCGACCACGACGTGTGGGGCGCGGCCAACCTGCACGCCGCCCACCGGGTCGTGGAGGAGGCGGCCGAGGCGCTGACCGGGCAGGCCGAACCAGCCCTGTAGGAACCGCGTGGGCCCCGGGGGGATCCCCCCGGGGCCCACGCGTTCGGCGGCGGTCAGCGGACCTTGCGGGAGGCCCGTCCGGTGCGGGTGCTCCCCGAGGGGCGCAGCAGCCAGCCGATGGCGCCGCCCGCCACCACGGCCGCCGTCAGCGTCGCCCACAGCGGGGCGGTCACGGTGATGAGCAGCAGGTTGATATCGGTGGGCTCGCGGTTCTGGACGATGAACACGATCACCCCGACCAGCAGGACGAGGGCCACCCACAGCTTCGGCGAGGCCAGCGGCCCGCGCTTGTCCTCCACCGCCGTCGGCTCGGTCATCGCTTCCCCCTCCGTCGGCGACCGGGTCATCGGAAGGGTGTTCCCGCCGGCGGGTCCGCGCACGGCCAAGGCGGGTCCCAGATTCGGTCGCGTCAGTTGCCGCCGCGCGGGCTCGGGTTGACGTTGACGCCGCTGCCGTAGGGGATCGGCAGGAAGTCGACCTTCCCGTCCTTGAGCGCCTGGTAGAGGATGTAGCCGTCGGGGCCGAGCACCTCGACCAGCGCCTCGATCGCCTCCAGCTCCTTGTCGACCCGCTCGTTCTCCTGCTCCTGGGCGGTGGTCATCTCCACCGCCTCCTGGGCCAGGGTGAGCGCGTTGCGGACCTCCTCGGGCGGGGTGGGCTGCTGGATGGTCAGCTGCGGGGTCCCGCAGGCGTCCTCGCCGCCGGTGTAGACGGGCGAGCAGAAGAACTCGCCGCCGCCCTGCTCGTCGATGTAGGCCGCGGTCAGGTCGCCGACCTTCTGCTCCCACTCGGCCTTGGCCTCGGCGCTGGTGTACAGGTCGCGCCAGGCGTACTCCTTGGTGGCGTCGTCCAGGGCCCGGTTGAGGGGCTGGCCGATGTAGTCGCGCAGCAGGTCCACCCAGCCGCCGTCCTCGTAGGCGGTGTACTTCAGGCCCAGCCGCTCGTGGAACTCCCGGAGCTGGTCGCAGTCGATGTTGAGGCTGAACGTCACCAGCCCGGTGACGGTGAGTTCGAGGTCGTCCTCGGACACGACCGTGGAGGCGCCCATCTCGGCCGCCTCGGCGCCGGAGAACTCGAAGGTCCGCTGTCCGGCGGGGTAGAGGTAGGCCTCGTCGCCGGGGCCGTGGTACTCGCGGTTGCCCGGCTGGATGCAGGTGTCGAAGGTCGTGGAGGAGAAGGGCCCGGCGTTGTACTCCAGGCCCGCCTGGTCGGGTCCGGCGTTGGCCGAGCAGGCGGTCAGCGCCAGCGCGGCGGCGGCCAGGGCCGCCGCGGTCCGGCGGCGGGGCCGGCGGGGGTTCGTCAGGGGGGTCCGGGGTGAGGGCATGAGCACACCGTCCGTCTCAAGAGGGGGATTCCTCCTCACCTCTCGGACGCCCGGCCGGGGCACGCGCCCTGCGGCCGGCGGCGGTCACAGGAAGATGTCCCAGGCCATGCGCAGCAGCAGGGCGGCGACGACCACCAGGAGCACCGCCCGGACGAACCCCGAGCCGCGGCGCAGCGCCATGCGCGCCCCCACCTGGGCGCCGATGACGGTGCACACCCCCAGCCCCAGGCCCAGCAGCCAGTCCACGTGCCCGCCGAGGGAGAACACGGCGAGGGCGCCCAGGTTGGTGCACACGTTGACGATCTTGGCGGCGGCCGAGGCGGAGACGAAGTCCATGCCCAGCACGGCGGTGAGGGAGATGATGAGGAAGACGCCGGTGCCCGGTCCGATGAGCCCGTCGTAGAAGCCCACGCCCAGGCCGGCCAGCGCGACGGCGGCCAGCATCCGGTTGCGGGTGCGCCGGGAGGGGTCGGCCGCCGCCCCCATGGCCGGGCGCAGGTACACCAGCAGCGCCACTCCGGCCAGGACGACCATGATGACGGGTTTGAGGACGTCGGTGGTGAGCGCGGTGGCCAGGGCGGCGCCGCCGCCGGCGCCCAGCAGGGCCAGGGCCGCGGTGGGCACCACCACGGCGCGGTCCACGGGCACCCGGCGGGCGTAGGCGACCGCGGCGGAGGCGGTGCCGAAGATCGCCCCGAGCTTGTTGGTGCCCAGCAGGGTGGCCAGCGGCGTGGTGGGCGCGGCGACCAGCAGGGCGGGCAGCAGGAGCAGACCTCCGCCGCCGACGACGGCGTCGACCCATCCGGCGGCGACGCCGGCCAGGAGCAGCAGGCCGAGGATCTCGGGGTCCACGGGTCACCGCCCCCGCAGGAGAGGGATGATCATGGGTTCTTTCCCAGCGGCGGGACGAAGAGGAGGAAACACGCGAAAAGGGGGATGCGCCACGAAGTGTAGCGGGGTGCGGGCGTCAGCAGACGCACCGCACCCCGCCCGTCGGCGACGCCCGGGTCCGGGGGCGCCGCCACGTCTCAGGGGGAGCCGTAGCGCCCGTCGAACCAGGCGCGGGCCCCCTCGACCACCCGGGGCGGCACCCCGTGGCCGCCGGGGTGCTCCAGGAACTCCACCCGCGCGCCCCGGCCGGCCAGGTGGTCGGCCAGCAGCCGGGCCTGGTCGGGGGTGCTGACCGGGTCGGCCGCCCCCGCGCCCAGGAACGCCGCCGTGCCCGACAGGTCGGCCCCGCCGGGTCCGCGCCCCTGGAGCGGGTACCCGGCGCCCAGCAGCACCGCCCCGTCCAGCAGGCCCGGGTGCAGGAACATCAGGGCGGCGGCGATGTTGGCGCCGTTGGAGAAGCCCGCCGCGACGACGGGGGCGTCCAGGCCGTGGTGCTCCAGGGCCGCGGGCAGCCACTCGGCCAGCTCGGCGGCGCGGGCGACGACGTCGTCGACGTCGAAGACGCCCTCGCGCAGCCGCCGGAACCAGCGGTTCATCCCGTTCTCGTCCACCTTGCCGCGCGGCGAGAGCAGGGCGGCGCCCGGTGCCAGGACGCGGCCCAGCGGGAGCAGGTCGTGCTCGTCGGCGCCGGTGCCGTGGAGCAGCAGCAGGGTGGGCGCCTGGGGCCGGCGGGCCGGCTCGACGAGGTGGACGAAGTCGGCGGCCCCGCTCACCGGTCCCCCTCCAGGGGCGGCAGGGCGGCGGCGATGGCCTCGCGGTCGGGCTCCAGCCACGGCGGGAGCCGCAGGGAGCGGCCCAGTTCGAGCAGGGGCTCGTCGTAGTCGAACCCGGGCCCGTCGGTGGCGATCTCCAGCAGCACGCCGCCGGGCTCGCGGAAGTAGATGGAGGTGAAGTAGTTGCGGTCGCGGACCTCGGTCACACCCACGCCTTGGGCGATGAGGTCCTCGCGCCAGGCGGCCTGGGAGGGGCCGTCGGGGGCGCGGTAGGCGACGTGGTGGACGGTCCCGGCGGCCACGTGGCCGCGCTCGGCCGCGGGGCGGGCGACCACGTCGACGATGGTGCCGACCGCCTCGCCCGCGGCGGCGGTGCGAAAGCGCGCGCGGTCGGCGGTCTCCTCCTCCAGACGGAAGCCCAGCCGGTCGACGAGCAGGGCGGCGGTGTCGTCCAGCCGGTTCTCGGTGAAGGTGACCGCGCGGATGCCGCGCACGGCGCGGTCGGCGGGGATGCCGCCGCCGTCCCAGGGGTCGGTGTCGTGGTGGTCGGTGGAGGCGGCCAGCTCGATGACCAGGCCGTCGGGGTCGCGCAGGGAGAGCACGTCCTCGGCGCCGCGCTCGGCGGGCCGGGTGAAGTCGACGTCCAGGGACCTCAGGTGCTCGGCCCACCAGCCCAGGGACCCCTCGGGCACCGAGAAGGTCGTGACGGTGGCCTGCCCGGCGCCCAGGCGCCCGCGCGGGGCCCCGGGCCAGGGGAAGAACGTCATGATGGTGCCAGGGCTGCCCGCCCGGTCGCCGTAGTAGAGGTGGTAGGTGGTGGGGTCGTCGAAGTTGACGGTGCGCTTGACCAGGCGCATCCCCAGGACGTTGCGGTAGAAGGCGGCGTTGGCCGCCGGGTCCGTGGCGATGGCGGTCACATGGTGGATCCCCGCCGGGCGTACGTCCATTCGGCACCTCTCTCGCGACCAGGTGGTTGAATCTTAAACCACTTTGGGCGGCTTCTCCCCCTCCCGCGCCGCCGCGCCGTCCCGCGGCGCGGCCGGGGAGCCCCCGGGACCGGTCGCCGGGGCGCGCCCCCGGGAGCGCAGGCCCAGCCCCGCCAGCGGCGCCGCCGCGCACAGGGCCGCGGCGAACGCCAGCGCCGCCCCCCACCCCCAGTGGTCGTAGAACACCCCGCCGACCCAGCCCAGCAGGCTCGCCCCGACGTAGTAGGCCAGCGTGTACACCGACGAGGCCTGCGCCCGGCCGCTCCCGGCCCGGCGGGCCGCCCAGGCCGAGGCGGTGGCGTGCGCGCAGAAGAACACGAACGTGAACACCACCAGGCCCGCCGCGACCACCGGCAGCCAGGGCGCGGCCAGCACCGCCGCCGCGGCGCCCATCACCGCGGCCGAGGCCGCCAGCACCCGGTAGGGGCCCCACCGGGCCCCGGCCCGCCCCGACCACGCCGACCCGGCCATCCCGGCGGTGTAGGCGACGAACAGCGACGACGCCACCGCCTGCGACAGGCCGAAGGGCTCCCCCGTGAGCCGGAAGCCCAGCAGGTTGTAGACCGTCATGAAGGCCCCCATGAGCAGCAGCGCCTGGGCGTACAGCGCGGCCATGCCCGGAGTGGCCAGCGCCGCCCGCCACCGGGCCCGGCCGCCGCCACCGCCGGAGCGGGCGGCGGGCGCGCCGCGGGACCGGCGGGGCAGCGCGCACACGAACACCAGCCAGGCCGCCGCCCCCACCGCCGTGGTCGCCGCCACCCCCCACTGCCAGCCGCCCGCGGCGGCCGCCCACCCCGAGACCAGGCGCCCGCCCATGCCGCCCAGCGGGTTCCCGGCGATGTACACGCCGATCGCCCGGGCGGCGTCGGCCGGGTGCAGCACCTCGGACAGGTGGGCCACCGCCGCCGCGGGCACCCCGCCCAGGGCGGCCCCCTGCACCGCGCGCAGGGCCACGAGCAGCCACAGGTCACCGGCGAAGGGCGCGGCGCACCCGACCAGGGTGGCCACCGCCAGGGAGGCCCCGATGACGCGCGTGCGGCCGAACCGGTCGCCCAGGCCGCTCCACACCAGGGCGAACCCGGCCAGCGCGCCGGTGGCCGCCGACACCGTCAGGGACACGCGCGCGGCCGACTCCCCCAGGTCCGCGGCCATCTCCGGCAGGACCGGCTGCACGGACCAGAGCTGGGCGAAGGTCGCCACCGCCACGGCCACCATGGCCACCACGGTCCGCCGGTACTCGGGCGACCCGGCCCGCGGCCGGTCGTCGAAGGGGTGCGCCGTCTCCATGCGCCCACGCTAGGAACCCGCGGACCCATACGTCCAATGCATGAACACGCTCTGACCCATACTGGATCGCATGGAATCCGAGGACGCCGACCGCGTCACCCGCCTGCTCGCCCCCCGCCTGCACATGCTGGCCGCCCTGGCGCGGACCGAGCACGTCACCCGCGCCGCCGAGGTGCTGGGCATGCCCCAGCCCACGCTGAGCAGGGCGATCGCCCGCCTCCAGGAGGACACCGGGCTCACCCTGGTCGAGCGCACCGGGCGCGGGGTGCGGCTGACGCGTGCGGGCCGCCTGCTGCTGCCGCACGTGGAGCGGGCCCTGGCCGACCTCGCCCGCGGTGTGGGGGAGCTCACCGACGCCGACCGCGGCCGCGTCGGCCTGACCTTCCTGCCCACCCTGGGCGTGGAGGTGGTGCCCGCCCTGCTGCGGGACTTCCGCCGCGCCCGCCCCGACGTGCGCTTCACCCTGGTGCAGGAGCCCTGGGCTGACTCCCTGCGCCGGCTGGCCGCGGGCGGCGCCGACCTGGCGCTCACCTCGCCGCTGCCCGCCGACCCGCTCCTGGAGTCCACCGTGCTGCACACCCAGGCGCTGCGCCTGGTGGTGCCCGAGCACCACCGGCTGGCCGCCGCCGGCCGCGCGGTCGCCCTGGCCGAGGTCGCCGGGGAGGAGTTCGTGCTCCTCAAGCCGGGGCGCGGGGTGCGCCACCTGACGGACCTGATCACCGACCGGGCCGCCCTGACCCCGAAGGTCGCCTTCGAGGCCGACGACATCGCGACGGCGCGCGGGCTGGCCGGCGCCGGGCTGGGGGTGACGGTGCTGCCCGCGCGTCCGCGCGGACCGCTGCCGGGCACCGTGGAGCTGGCCCTGTCCGACCCCGGCGCGGTGCGCCCCATCGGCGTGGTCCACCCGGCCCGGGGGTCCGGCGGCGGGTACACGCCGCCGGCCGTGGCGACGTTCCTGGAGCACGTGCGCCGCCACGGGCCGCGGCTGATCCCCGACCTGACCGGCTGAGCGGGAAACCCTTTGCGGGGCGGGCCCGCCCGCCGCCACCATGGCCCCCATGACACGAGACCACGGCCTACAGGCCGAACGCTCCGCCCGCCCCGTGGCCCTGGTGACCGGGGTGGGCCGCACCCGCGGCATCGGCGCCGCCGTCGCCCTGCGCCTGGCCGCGGCCGGGTGGGACATCGCCTTCACCCACTGGACGCCCTACGACGCGCGCATGCCCTGGGGCGCCGAGCCCGGGGCCGCCGCCGCGGTCGCCGACGGCCTCGCCGGGCACGGGGCCGCGCACCTCGCACTGGAGGCCGACTTCGCCGACCCCGCGGTCCCCGACCGGGTCGTGGAGCGGGTCGCGGCCGAGATGGGACCGCCCACCGCCCTGGTGCTGTGCCACTGCGAGTCGGTGGCCACCTCGCTGCTGGACACCGGCGTGGAGTCCTTCGACCGCCACTTCGCGGTCAACGCCCGGGCCTCCTGGCTGCTGGTGCGCGCCTTCGCCCGCGCGTTCGAGGGCCCCCGCGGGGCGGGCAGGATCGTCGCGCTGACCAGCGACCACACCGCGGGCAACCTGCCCTATGGAGCCAGCAAGGGGGCGCTGGACCGGATCGTCCTCGCCGCGGCCCGCGAGCTGGCGCACCTGGGCGTGAGCGCCAACGCGGTGAACCCCGGGCCGGTCGACACCGGCTGGATGACACCCGAGGTGCGCGAGGAGACGGCCGGGTACACCCCGCTGGGCCGCCTCGGGACCCCGCAGGACACCGCCGACCTGGTCGAGTTCCTGTGCTCGCCGCGCGGGGGGTGGATCAACGGCCGCCTGCTGAGCAGCGACGGCGGGATCTCGGCCCCGTCCTGAGCGCGGCGCGACCGCCGCGTTCCGGATCAGGACGGTATCCGGACCGCGACGGCCGCGCGCCCCATAGTCGGCCGGAACTTGTCCGAATGTCAACAAAACGGGGGCACGCCGCCACCCCCCGCAACCGGACCGAGACCCGAACGGGTCCGACTTTCCACTGTGTGCGCCCTACACTTTCCCAGCACCCCGCACCCCGCCACCCGAGGAGACGCATGCGCAGGGCCCGGCGGCGCGGTCTCGCCCACGAGGCGGCCGACCGCATCCGCGAGTCCATCCTCCAGGGCACCCCGCCCCCGGGCTCGCCCCTGCGCGAGGTCGAGCTGGCCGCGCTGCTGGACGTCAGCCGCGGGTCCGTCCGCGAGGGGCTGGCCCTGCTGGAGCGCGACGGCCTGGTGGTCAGCGAGTGGCACCGCGGGGCCCGCGTCATCGGGCTCACCCCCGAGGACGCCGACGAGGTCTACACCGTGCGCGGCGCGCTGGAGCGGCTGGCCGCCCACCGCGCCGCCACCCGGGCCACGGAGGCGCAGCTGGCCGCGCTGGCGGACCTGGCCGACGCCCTGGAGCGGGCGCTGGACGGGGGCGCCGACCCCGCCGAACTGCTCCGCCTGGACCTGGGCTTCCACGACCTGGTCTACGAGATGGCGGCCAACGCCCGGCTGGTGCGGGCCTGGGAGGGGCTGCGCTCCCCGGTCCAGCTGTTCCGGCTCGCCCGGGCGCGCCACCGCCCGTACTACCGGCGCGCCTCGCTGGCGGAGCACCGGGCTCTGGTGGACCTGTTGGCGCGGGGGGACGCGGAGGGCGCCGCCCGCCACGCCGAGGCGCACGTGGCCGCCTCACGCGACTCTCTGATCACAGCACTCGACACGGTTCACAATGACAACAGCAGTGACTTGGATAGGCTAACCTAACTTCGTCGCGTGAGCGCGTCCGGGTACGTACCGGACCCCCGCGCGCCCGTTCGCCTTCCCCGCCCTCGATTGGACCGACCCGTGCGCCTACCCACCGCCCCGGACGGCAGCCGGGGCTGCTCGGCCCTGGCCCGCTACACCGGCGAGCAGATCGCCGGGACGGCCGGACGCACCGTCGGATGGCTGCTCATCGAGCACCCCGGGCCCTGGCGCCACCCCGCCTTCTCCAGCCCCGGCCTGGACCGCGACGTCGTCTCCGCCCTGGCCGCCCGGATCACCGGCCACGACGTGCGGCCCCAGCTGATCAAGCGCCCCGGCGCCCAGCGGGGCGGCGACGGGCCGCGCCGCGCCTACCTGGCCCACGTCAGCCGCACCTCCCCCTGGGTGCGCCGCATCGACTTCACCGACCAGGCCGAGCTGGCCGGCATCGACGTCACCGCCGCCGAGCGCCCCGAGCCGCCGGACTTCGGCGTCCCGGTGGACCACACGCTGTACCTGGTGTGCACCCACGCCAAGAAGGACCCCTGCTGCGCCGTCCTGGGCCGCCCGGTGGCCGCCGCCCTGGCCGGCAGCGAGGCCGAGGTGTGGGAGACCACGCACGTGGGCGGCGACCGGTTCGCCGCCAACCTCGTCGCCTTGCCCCAGGGGGCCTACTTCGGCCGCCTGGACCCGGACTCGGCGGTGGACACCGTCACCGCGTTCGAGCGCGGCCGCATCGTGCCCGGCAACTTCCGCGGCCGGTGCAGCGACTCCTCCGCCGTCCAGGCCGCCGAGGCGGCGCTGCGCGCCCGCCTGGGCGCCGTGGGCACCGACGAGGTCACCCACCTGGGCGAGGAGGACACCCCCGAGGGCGTCCGCGTCACCCTGGGCCACGACCGGGGCCTGTACACCGTCTCCGTGGCCCGCGAGGAGGGGGACGCCTGCCCCGCCACCTGCTCGGCGCTGGAGCCCAGCCGCCCCGTCCACCACCGGGTCACCGAGATCGAGGGCCTGCCCGTCCGCGTCTGAACCCGGGGCCCGCGCTCCCCCGGTCGGCGGCCCCCGCCGACCGGGGGCTCCCCGTGCCCGGTCGGCGCCTCCGGATGATGATGTGAAGAATTCTTCATATGGGCATAAGCTGAAGGCGATCCCGAACCCCACCCGAGGACAGCCCGTGCACCGTCCCCTGTACCAGGCCAAGGCCGAGTTCTTCCGGATGCTCGGCCACCCCGTGCGCATCCGCGTCCTGGAGCTCCTCCAGGACGGCCCGCGCCCCGTGCGGGACCTGCTCGCCGACACCGAGGTCGAGCCCTCCAACCTCTCCCAGCAGCTCGCGGTGCTGCGCCGCTCGGGCATCGTCACCTCCCGCCGCGAGGGCTCGGGAGTCGTATACGCCCTGGCCGGCCCCGACGTCGCCGACCTGCTGCGCACCGCCCGGCGCATCCTCACCGACCTCAACGACGAGCGCGCCCACCTGCTGACCGGAGGCGACGAGGGGGGCACCGCGCGATGAGCCGCCCCGGGCGCACGCGCCCCCCGTTCCGCCTCCCCTCCCCGCTCCCCGGGCGCACCGACCTGGCCGCGATGCGCCGCGCCCCCGGCCGCGACCTCCTCGCCGGGGTCACCGTCGCCCTCGTCGCCCTGCCCCTGGCCCTGGGCTTCGGCATCTCCTCGGGGCTGGGGGCCCAGGCCGGCATCGCCACCGCGATCGTCGCCGGGTTCCTGGCCGCCCTCTTCGGCGGCTCCAACCTCCAGGTGTCGGGCCCCACCGGCGCCATGACCGTGGTCCTGGTCCCCATCGTCGCCGCCCACGGCCCCTCGGGCGTCCTGATGGTCGGCCTCATGGCCGGGCTGATCCTGCTGGCCCTGGCCTGGGCGCGCGGCGGGCGCGCCATGCGCTACGTGCCCGCCCCCGTCATCGAGGGCTTCACCCTGGGCATCGCCGCGGTCATCGCCCTCCAGCAGCTGCCCTTCGTGCTGGGCCTGCCCCAGGACGGGGGCCACAACGTGGCTGCGGGCGCCTGGCGGCTGGTCCGCGACTTCGCCGCCGACCCCGACTGGACGCCCCCGGCGATCGCGCTGGGCACGGCGGCGGCCATGCTCCTGGGCGCCCGCTGGAAGCCGGCCGTCCCGTTCTCCCTGCCGGCGGTGGCCGCCGCGACCGCCCTGGTGCACCTCACCCCGCTCTCGGCGCCCGCCATCGGCGCGCTGCCCGCGGGCCTGCCCGCCCCGTCGGCGGGCTTCCTCGACCCGGCCGCGGCGGGTCCGCTGCTGGGCGCGGCGGTCGCCGTGGCCGCTCTCGCGGCGCTGGAGTCGCTGCTGTCGGCCACCGTCGCCGACGGCATGCGGGTGGACGAGCGCCACGACCCCGACCGCGAGCTGTTCGGGCAGGGCGTGGCCAACCTCGTCGTGCCGTTCTTCGGGGGCGTGCCCGCCACTGCCGCCATCGCCCGCACCGCGGTCAACGTGCGCTCCGGCGCGGTGAGCCGCCTGGCGGCGATGACCCACGCCGTGGTCCTGGCCGCGGTGGTCCTGGCCCTCGCGCCGCTGGTCTCCCTGGTGCCGCTGGCCGCCCTGGGCGGCGTCCTGCTGGCCACCGCCGTGCGCATGGTCGAGGTCGGCTCGGTGCGCGTCCTGATGCGCTCCACCCGCGGCGACGCCGCCGTCCTGGTGCTGACCGCGGTGGCCACCGTGGCCCTGGACCTGGTCACGGCGGTCCTGGTCGGCATGGCCGTCACCGCGCTGCTGGCCCTGCGCGCGGTGGCGCGCGGCGCCCGCCTGGACCGCGTGGAACTCGCCGAGGGCCTGCACGGCGACCACGGGGCCCAGGAGCGCGCCCTGCTCGACGAGCACATCGTCGCCTACCGGCTGGACGGCCCGCTGTTCTTCGCCGCCGCCCACCGGTTCCTGCTAGAGCTGACCGAGGTCGCCGACGTCTCGGCGGTGGTCCTGCGCATGTCCCACCTGAGCACCGTGGACGCCACCGGCGCGATGGTGCTGGACGACGCCGTGCGCCGCCTGGAGCGGCGCGGCATCACCGTGCTGCTGTCGGGGGTGCGCCCCGACCACGAGCGGGCGCTGCGCTCCCGGTCCGCGATCGAGGGCCTGTACGCCCGCGGGCTGGTGCTGGACACCACCCCGCAGGCGATCGGCCGCGCCCACGCGCTGCTGCGCGAGCGCGGCACGCTACCGGCCTGAGGCGTCCGGCGCGGGCGCGGCGCGGACCGGGCACCCGGCGAGGAGGGCGGGCCGGTCCGCGCCGTGGTCGGCGTGGACCCCGCCCGGCTCGCGCAGGAGGGGTGAACACCTCGGCGGCGCGCTCGGCGGGGACGCCGGTGGGGGTGACCACGACGCGGCGGTCGCGCCCGCCCCTGCCGCGCGCGCCGGGGCCGCGGCGCCGACGCCGGTCCGCCTCAGCCCCAGAAGCCGAAGCCGTACAGCAGGAAGTTCGTCGCCGCGATCACGCCCAGCGCCAGCACCGCTCCGGTCACGAACGAGGTGCGCAGCGACCGCACCAGGAACTCCAGCGAGACCAGGTTGTTGAGCAGGAAGTAGCCCAGCATCGTGGCGTGCCAGAACCCGTCCATCGTCAGCGGCTCGAACGCGAAGCCCGCACCGGTCCACACGTCCGTCTCGGTCGTGAACCACGCCCACGCCAGCGCGGCGCCGTACCCCAGCGGGATCTGGATGAACGGCAGGACGAGCAGCGGCAGCAGCTTGGCGAAGCTCCACAGGCTCGGCCGACCCGCCTCGCGGGCCTCGGCCTGGGCCCGCCGGGCCGCGTCCTGCTCGGCGCGCACCCGCTCGCGGTGGGCGCGGTCGGCCTCCTGGCGGCGCTGGCGCTCCACCTGCTCGTCGTGGCGGCGGCGCTGCTGGGCGGCGTACTCCTCCTGGCGGCGGCGCTCCTGCTCCTGGCGCTCCTGCTGGACGCGCAGCTGCTCCTGGTGCCGGTCGTACTCGCGCCGGCGCAGCTCGTCGGCGTCGGCCGCGGGCTCCCCGCGCCGCCCGCCGTACAGGTCGGCGTAGGGGTCGTCCCCGCCCTGGTCCCGGCCCTGCCCGGCGGCGGGGATCCCCCGGGTGGAGTCGTACCCCTGGCCCTGGCCCTGCGCCGCCCCGAACTGCCGCGTGGCGTCGTACCCGGGCTGCCCCTGCCGTCCCGCGTCGAACCGCTGCGTGGGCGCGTGGCCCTGCCCCGGCGCCTGCCCCTGGCCCAGCACCGAGGTCGCCCCCTGGTCCGTGCCCTGGGGCGGAGTGGTCCGGGTGGCCTGGTCGTCGCCCCAGGCGCCCGCGGCGGCCCCCGCCGCCGCCCCGGCAGCGCCCCCGGCCGCCGCCGCGCCCCACACCCGCGTCGGGTCCTGGCCGCCCTCGCCGCGCGCGTGGGTGCCGGTCTGCTCCGCCGAGGCGGCCAGCGCCCGGTTCACCTTGGCGACCTGCTCCTGCACGCCCGTCATGACCGCGGGCGGCAGCCACGTCGCGCCCGCGTGCACGTCGCCCAGGTAGTCCAGGATCTCGCCCGGGGTGGGGCGCCCGCGCGCGTCCTTGCTCAGGCACGCCGCGACGAGGTGGCGCAGCGACTCGGGCACCCGCGACAGGTCCGGCTCGCGGCTGATGATCCGCATGACCATGGTCGGCATCGACCCCTCGCCGAAGGGCCCCGTCCCCCCGGACGCGTACGCGAGCACCGCGCCGTAGGCGAACAGGTCCGAGGCCGGGGCGAGCGCCTCCCCCTGCACCTGCTCCGGGCTCATGAACCCGGGCGTGCCGATCACCGACTGCGTCGCCGCCGTGCCGTCCGTGGCCCGCGCGATGCCGAAGTCGATCACCCGCGGCCCGTCCTCGGCCAGCAGCACGTTGCCCGGCTTGAGGTCGCGGTGGATCAGCCCCACCCGGTGGATCTCGCCCAGGGCCTCGGCGAGCCCGGCCGCCAGCACCCGGACGGTCGCCTCCGGCAGCGGCCCGTGGGCCGCCACCGCCTCGTCCAGCGGCAGCGAGGGCACGTAGGAGGTCACCAGCCACGGGACCTCGTCGTCGGGGCCCGCGTCGATCACCGGCGCCGTGAACGCGCCGCTCACCTGGCGGGCCGCGGCCACCTCCCGCGCGAACCGCTCGCGAAAGGCCGGGTCGGTCGCCATGTGCGGGTGGATCCGCTTGACCGCCACGGCGCGCCCGCCCGCGGAGCGGCCGAAGAACACCTGGCCCATACCGCCCGCCCCCAGGCGTCCGATCAGCCGGTACCGGCCGATGCGATCGGGATCGGTGCTCTCAAGGGGACCCAACGTCCTCAGTCCTTCCGCATTCGCCGAGCCTGACAGGGCCTCGCACACCACACGTGCACCAGACCCCAGCGATCGTAGCCAACCCCGCGGGTACGGCGGACCCGTCGCGCCCCGGCCCGTTCGCCGCGCCGCACCGCCCGCCCGGCCCGCGGTGCGCGGGCAACGCCCCGCCGCCGCCCGAAGTTCCCCCCTGTCCTGGATCGGCCAACTCCCCGTACCGCCCGCGCCGCGGCCCCGGTCCGCCTAGGGTCGTAGACAGTCGAGAGGAGTGCCCATGCAGGTCCTGAGCTCCCTGCGGACCGACGCCCGCCTGCGCGCCTTCCAGGCGATGACCTGGGTGGCCGCCCAACGGGGGGACCACGTCTCCCGGCTGCTGCACCACCCGTGGCGGGCGAACCCCTACCCCACCCACCGCCGCCTGCGCGCCCAGGGCGACCTCGTCACCGGCCGCTTCGGGTTCCGCACCGCCACCACCCACGCCCTCGTCCAGCAGGTCCTGCGCGAGCGCGCCCTGGGGGTGCGTCCGGAGGATCCGGGCTCCGTCCCGGCCGAGATCGACCTCATCGACCTCTCCTTCCTCACCCGCAACCCGCCCGAGCACACCCGGCTGCGCGCCCTGGCCCGGCCCGCGTTCAGCCCGCGCCACCTGGAGCGGTACGCGGTCGAGATCGAGAAGATCGCCCACGACCTGCTCGACCGCGCCCTGGCCCGGGGCCGCTTCGACCTCATGGCCGACTTCGCCCACCCCCTGCCCATCGCGGTCATCACCCGGCTGCTGGGCGTCCCCGACGACGACCGCGCCGCGTTCGTGGAGATCGGCGCCGCCATCGGCTCCTCGCTGGACGGCGCCCGCTCCGGACGCCACCTGCGGCGCATCCGGGAGGCCTCCGCGCGGCTGGACGACCTGTTCGACCGCCTGATGCGGCTGCGCCGCGCCGACCCGCGCGACGACGTCGTCTCCGACCTGACCGCCGCCGTCGACGGGGGCGGCCTCACCCCGGCCGAGATGTCCGCGATGTGCCGCCTGCTGCTCGTGGCGGGGTTCGAGACCACCGTCAACCTCATCGGCAACGGCACCGCCGCCCTGCTGCGCCACCGCGACCAGTGGGACCTGCTCACCGCCGACCCCGGCCGGGCGGAGAACGCGGTGGAGGAGGTCCTGCGCTACGACCCGCCGGTGCAGATGACCTCCCGCTGGGTGAACGGGGACACGACCGTCATGGGACACGGGCTACAGCGGGGCGGCTACCTCCTGTGCTCGATCGCGTCCGCCGGACGCGATCCCGACCGCTTCACCGACCCGGACCGCTTCGACATCACGCGCGCCGACGCCTCCGACCACCTCGCCTTCTCCGGCGGCGTCCACTACTGCCTGGGCGCGCCGCTGGCCCGGCTGGAGGGCCGGATCGCCCTGCGCGCGCTGGCCGAGCGGGCGCCGGGGCTGCGCCCCGCCGGGGCACCGACCCACCGGCCCACCACGACCCTGCGCGGCCTGGCCTCCTTCCCCGTCACCACGGGAGAGGGGTGAGGGGTGGCCGCGCAGCGCACCGCCGGCGGCGGGGGGACCGGGCCCGTCAACGGCAAGGGGGTGCTCCTGGCCGCCGCCCTGTGCGCGGTGATCCTCACCGTCACCGGCGTCCTGGTCGCCGTCCTGCCCGAGCCCGAGCAGGAGGGCCACCGCCTGCCCGCGCTCGCCCGGTCCCACGGCATCGACCTGGGCGTCGCCGTGGCCGTGGACCCCCTCGACCGCGACCGGCGCTACCGCGGCCTCGTCGAGGACCACTACACCTCCGTGACCGCCGAGAACACCATGAAGTGGGAGCACGTCCAGCCCGAGCGGGGCGAGTACGACTGGAGCGGCCCCGACGCCGTCGTCGACTTCGCCGCCGACAACGGCCTCGGCGTGCGCGGCCACACCATGCTCTGGCACAACCAGCAGCCCGCCTGGCTCGCCGAGGGCGACTGGGACGCCGAGGAGCTCAGCGCGGTCGTCCACGAGCACGTCACCACCGTTATGGAGCGCTACCGCGGCCGGATCGGCGCCTGGGACGTCATCAACGAGCCCCTGGAGGACGGCGGACCGCAGATGCGCCGCAACCTCTGGTACGAGGTCCTGGGGCCCGACTACATCGCCCGGACCCTCTACAGCGCCCACGCCGCCGACCCCGACGCCGCGCTCTACATCAACGAGTTCGGCATCGAGAGCGCCGGCCCCAAGGCCGACGCCCTCTACGACCTGGTCGCCGGCCTGGTCGAGCGCGGGGTGCCCGTGCACGGCGTCGGCTTCCAGTCCCACTTCGTGCACGGCAACGTCCCCGACGACCTCGCCGAGCAGATGCGCCGCTACACCGACCTGGGCCTGGAGGTGGCCGTCAGCGAACTGGACGTGCGCGTCGACGCGCCCGTCACCGACGAGGACCTGCGCGAACAGCGCCAGGAGTACCACGACGTCCTGGCCGCCTGCCTGGAGGTCGAGGGCTGCGTCAACGTCACCGTCTGGGGCGTCACCGACGCCCACTCCTGGATCCCCGAGTGGTTCCCCGGCACCGACGCCGCCCTGCCCTTCGACACCGCCTACCGGCCCAAGCCCGCGCTCTCGGGCATGGTCGACGCGCTCTCCCGCCGCGGGCGGCGGCCCGGCCCCGCCCGCGGCGCCCGCCCCCGCCCGCCCGGGGCCGCCCCGTGAGCGCCCTCGTCCCCGACCGGGTCGCCGCCGCCCTGGCCCGCTCCTGCGGACCCGCGTGGGTCGCGGACCTGCCCCGCCGGGCCGCGGAGCGGCTGGACGCCTGGAACCTGACCCCCGCCGGCGCGGCGATGCACGGCGTCGTCGCCCTCGTCCTGCCGGTCACCCGCTCCGACGGCCGCCCGGCCGTGCTCAAGCTCCAGCCCGTCGACGAGGAGACCCGCGGCGAGCCCGACGCCCTGCGCGCCTGGGACGGCCGCGGCGCGGTCCTCCTGCTCGACCGCGACCCCGCCTCGGGCGCCCTGCTCCTGGAGGCCCTGGACCACACCCGCGACCTGGACTCCACCGTCGGGACCCACGGCATCGACCGGGCGGCGGAGGTCGTCGGCGGACTCCTGGCCTGCCTCAACGCCGTTCCCGGCCCGGCCGGGCTGCGCCGCCTGGGCCCCATGACCCTGCGCCTGGTCGAGCGCGCCCGGGCGCTGGAGGCCGCCGGCCCGCCCGCCGGCACCGCCGCCGCCCTGGACCGCTGGGCGGGCGTCGCCGCCGACGTGGCCGCCGAGCCCGGGGACCGCCTGCTCCACTGGGACCTGCACTACCAGAACGTGCTGGCCCCGCTCCCGGGCGCCGGGCGCGGCCCCTGGCTGGCCATCGACCCCAAGCCCCTGGCCGGCGACCCGGGGTACGAGCTGCTGCCCGCCCTGTGGAACCGCGCGCCCCGCGGCCCCGGGGCCGCGCGCCTGCTGCGCCGCCGCTTCGACCTGCTCACCGACGCCGCGGGACTGGACCGCGACCGGGCCCGCTCCTGGACCCTGGTCCGGGTCCTGGAGAACACGGTCTGGTCGCTGGAGGAGGGGGACCCCGCGCGCACCGGGGAGATGCTCGCCATCGCCCGTGCCCTGGGCTCCTGAGCCGGCCCCGCGCTCCCCAGGGCGGCCCCGCCGCGGACCGCCCCGGGGAGCGGGGCGCACACTGGGGCCACCACCGAACCGACGGGAGACACCGGTGACCGCACCGCCGCCCTTCGACCCCGAACTCGCCGCCGCCCTGGAGCGGCTCGGCGACCGGGTCACCCCGTCCATCACGCCCGACCGCATCCAGGAGGTCCGCGCCGCCCGCGCCGCCCTGCCGATCGGGGGCGACTTCACCTGCGGCGGCGCCTTCACCGAGCACGCCCTCAGCGCGCCCCGCGGCGACGGCACCGGGGTGCCGCTGCTGCTGTGGCGGCCGGTCGGCTCCGGGGCGCCCGCCGGGCTGCTGTACTGGATCCACGGCGGCGGCATGATCGTGGGCACCCACCGCGGCCGGGAGGTCCCCGGCCTGCTGGCCCTGGCCCGCGAGCTGGGCCTGGCGGTGGCCTCCGTCGGCTACCGGCTCGCCCCCGAGCACCCGCACCCCGCGCCGGTGGAGGACTGCTACACCGGGCTGGCCCACCTGGTCGCCGGCGCGGCCGGGCACGGCCTGGACGCCTCCCGCGTCGTGGTGGGCGGCGCCAGCGCCGGCGGCGGGCTCGCCGCCGCCACCACCCTGCTGGCCCGCGACCGCGGCGGGCCCCGGACCGCCGCGCAGCTGCTCCTCTACCCCATGCTGGACGACCGCAACGACTCCGGGTCCGCCCACCAGATGGCGGGCCTGGGCGTGTGGGACCGCACCTCCAACGCCACCGGGTGGGGCGCCCTGCTGGGCGCGGACGCGGGCGGCCCCGACGTCTCCCCCTACGCCGCGCCCGCCCGCGCCGCGGACCTGTCCGGGTTGCCCCCGGCGTTCCTGGACGTGGGCTCGGCCGAGACGTTCCGCGACGAGGTGGTCGACTACGCCGCCCGCATCTGGCGGGCGGGCGGCGAGGCGGAGCTGCACGTGTGGCCCGGCGCCTACCACGGGTTCGACACGCTCGTCCCGGAAGCCGACCTGTCCCGCCGGGCGGCGGCCGTGCGCCTGCCCTGGCTGCGCCGGACCCTGGGCGGGTGAGGACCCGCGGCCTCAGTCGGCCAGGGTGATCCCCAGCGCGCCCAGCAGCAGCCGCGCCTGCGCGGGTCCGATCGTGGCCCCGCGCAGGTACTGCGCCTGCTCCAGGGAGGGCTCGCCCAGGTCGGCACCGCGCAGGTCGGCCCCCGCGAGCCTCACCCCCACCAGCGAGGCGCCGCGCAGCCGCGACTCCACCCACACCGTCTCGCGCAGGTCCGCCGCCGAGAGGTCGGCCTCGTCCAGCCGCAGCCCCTCCAGGACCCGGCCGCGCAGGTCGATGCCCTTGCAGCGGGCCAGCATGAGGTTGCAGTGGTCGAAGGAGTACCCCACCCCGCGCAGGGACGTCAGCCCCGCCCCCGTCATGCGGCACCCGGAGAACACCGCGTCGGTCAGCAGCGCCCGCTGCCACCGGGTGTTGGCCAGGTCCACCCGCTCGAACCGCGCCTCGGCGCACTCGGCCCCGCCGAACGACGCGCCCGCCGCGCTCCCGCCGAGGAAGTGCGTCCCCTCCAGCTCCGCGCCGTCCAGGCGCGCCCCGTCCAGCCGGCAGTCCCGCAGCCGCGCCTCGGCCAGGTCCACCCCGCGCAGGTCGGCCCCGGTCAGGTCGCACCCCGCCAGCTCGCGGGGAGCGCCCTGCGCGCTCGCCCACTCCTCCCGCAGATCGGCCCCCGCCAGATCCGCGCCCTGCAACGACTTCCCAGAAACATCCGTGCCCATGGGCGCGCACCCTACCGCGCCCCGCCGACACACGGCGGCCCGAGCGCGTCAGTCGCGCAGCTTCAGCGCCAGGAACAGGTCCACCCGGTGCTCCAGGCTGCTCAGGTCGCGTCCGGTCAGCTCCTCCACCCGGCCGATCCGGTACCGCAGCGTGTTCACGTGGACGTGCATCGAGGCCGCGCAGCGCTGCCAGGACCCCGAGTGCTCCAGGAACCGCTCCAGCGTCTCGACCAGCTCCGACCGGTGGTCCCGGTCGTAGGCCACCAGCGGCCCCAGCAGCCGCTCCCGGTAGGAGCTCTGCACCTCCTCCGGGACCGAGGCCAGCAGCAGCTCGTGGGAGTCGATCTCCGCCCCCGCGATCACCCGCCACCGGCCGCCGCGCAGCTCGGCCAGCCGCCGGGCGTGCCGGGCCTCCACCGCCGCGCCCCGCAGCTCCGGGACGCCGCGCGCGGCCGAGGACGACCCCAGCGCCAGCCGGTGGTCCAGCAGGCCCCCCTCCAGCACCCGCGCCCCGGCCACCAGCACCGTGCGCACCCGCTCGGCCGCCTCCCGGGGGTCTCCGCCGGCGGCCACCGGGACCAGCGCCAGCGTGTCGCCGTCCCCGTCACCGGTCACCACCGCGCCGGGCAGGTCCGCCACCAGCTCCGCCACCACGTGCCGGGCCAGCTCGCCCGAACGCGGCGCGGGCAGCATCACGGCGCTGACCACCACGTGGTCCTCGCCCCCGCCCTGCGGGGTGCCCCGCAGCAGCGCCGACACCTCGTCGAACCGCTGCGCGGCCAGCAGCCGGGCCACCCCCTCCAGGTGCCGGGCCTCGGTGCTCCACCTCTCCTCCAGCCGGCCCCGGGCCAGCACGGCCACCGACGCCAGCTCCGCGACCGTCTCGCGCTCCTCCTCCGACCACACCGCCTCGTCGCCGGCGCACACCAGCAGCCACCGCGACAGCGGGTGCGACCGGGACGTGGCCGCCTCCCGCACCGTCACCACCGCCTCGCCGGCGCCGGCGAGACGGGTGGTGTGCGGCAGCAGCGGCCACGACAGCGTTCGGGCGGCCAGCCACTCGCGCTCGGCCCGGCCCAGGCCCGCCCCGTCCCCGGCGACCAGCCGGCCCGTCGGGGAGACCACCCACGCGCGCACCCCCACCTGGGCCGACGCCCGCGCGAAGACCTCGGCGAAGTCCGCGCCCGCGGCCACCTCCGCCACCGCCTGGCGCAGGCGGTCCCGGTGGCGCGCCAGCCCGGCGAACCTGCGCCGGGTGTGCGACCCCAGCACCTCCTCGGTCACCGCGCCGAACGACGTCTCCGCCGGAACCTCCACCAGCGGCACGCCCCGCCGCGCGCACGCCTGCACCAGGTCGTCCGGCACCGAGCCCAGCGCCGTCCCCGCGGCGACCGCCACGGCGCCGGCCGCCTGCACCGAGGCCACGAACCGGTCCGAGTCCTGCGGCCCCTCGTGCCACATCATCCCCGTCAGCACCAGCTCGCCCCCGCGCAGGTACCGCTCCGGTTCGAGCAGGTCGGTGGTGTAGGCCCACCCCACCTCGCGGTCGGCGTGCTCGGCCCCCGCCAGGAAGCGCAGGTGCAGCCGCTCGACCGCGATCAAGTCGCCAAGGCGCATGAACGTCCCCCGAGTCCGAGTGTCGATGGTGGTGCCCGAGACGATACGGGACTTCGATGGTGGGGACGTACGAACGCACCCGCGCACCCCGCTTGTAGGAAACGACCAACGGGAACCGTTCGTTCCGCCGCCACTTCATGTCATCGCCGCCTGGAACCGACGACACCCCAGTGGTGTACTTCACATCACCATCAGGGCACACGACACACGAGGATCCCTTCACATGCGATTCCTGAGCCCCTCCACCCTGCAGGAGGCGCTTGAGGCCAAGGCCGAGCACCCCGGAGCCGTCCCGATCACCGGCGGCACCGACGTCATGGTCGAGCTGAACTTCGACAAGCGCCGGCCCGACCTCCTGCTCGACCTCACCCGCGTCGCCGAACTCGGCCGCTGGGAGGCCGACGGCGAGGGCCGCACGCGCCTGGGCGCCGCCGTGCCCTACAGCCGCATCATCGCCGAACTGCCCGCCCTGGCGCCCGGCCTGGCCAAGGCCTCCCGGACCGTCGCCTCCCCGCAGATCCGCAACCGCGGCACCGTCGGAGGCAACCTCGGGGGCGCCTCCCCCGCCGGGGACGCCCTCCCGCCGCTGCTGGCCACCGACGCCCTCGTCGAACTCGCCTCCGTCCGGGGCACCCGCACCGTCCGGGCCCGCGACTACTTCCTGTCGTTCCGCACCACCGCCCGCCGGGACGACGAGCTGATCACCGCGGTCGTGCTGCCCGCGCCCGCCGGCCCCCAGCACTTCGCCAAGATCGGCACCCGCAACGCCATGGTCATCGCCGTCACCTCCTTCGCGCTGGCCCTGGACACCCGCGGCCGCACCGTCGGCACCGGCATCGGCTCGGCCGGCCCCACCCCGCTGCGCGCCGAGGCCGCCGAGGACTTCCTCGCCGGGGAGATCGACTGGGACTCCCCCGCCCCGCTGCCCGAGGCCGCCGTCCGCCGCTTCGGCGAGCTCGTCGCCGCGGCGGCCCGCCCCATCGACGACCAGCGCGGCAGCGCCGCCTACCGGCGCCACGCCCTGTCCGTCATGGCCCGCCGCACCCTGACCTGGTCCATCACCGACTACCGCAAGGAAGCCGCATGCGCGTGAACATCAACGTCAACGGCCAGAACGTCACCGCCGACGACGTCTGGGCCGGCGAGAGCCTGCTCTACGTCCTGCGCGAGCGCCTGGGCCTGCCCGGCAGCAAGAACGCCTGCGAACAGGGCGAGTGCGGCTCCTGCACCGTCTACCTCGACGACGTCACCGTGTGCTCGTGCATGGTGGCCGCGGGCCAGGCCGAGGGCCGCTCCGTGCGCACCGTCGAGGGCCTGGCCCAGGGCGCGGGCAAGGGCGGCGACCGCCCCCTGAACAGCGTGCAGCAGGCCTTCCTGGACGCCGGAGCCGTCCAGTGCGGCTTCTGCACCCCGGGCCTGCTCGTGCAGACCGACGACCTGCTCGACCGGACCGTCGGCGCCGGGCTGCCCGCCCCCACCGACCCCGAGATCCGCGAGGCCCTGGCCGGCAACCTCTGCCGCTGCACCGGCTACGAGAAGATCCTCGACGCCGTCCGCCTGGCCGCCGACCGCCTCGCCGACACCGACAACGCGGGGAGCAACGCGTGACCGACCACCGCAGCCTCGTCATCGAGGGCGCCCACGTCGCCACCGTCGACGGCGCCGAACACCCCGACGGGCACATCGTCGCCCGCGCGGGGGCCATCACCGCCGTCGGCCCCGGCCCCGCCCCCGCCCACCTGGTCCCCGACGACGCGACCCGCGTCGACGGCCGCGGCCACCTCGCCACCCCGGGCCTGGTCAACACCCACAACCACCTGTACCAGTGGGCCACCCAGGGGCTGTTCACCGACGGCACCCTCTTCGAATGGCTCGTCGGCTCCTACGAGATCTGGCACCGCCTCGACGCCCGGGTCGTCGCCGACACCACCACCGCCGGGCTCGCCCACCTGGCCCTGTCCGGCTGCACCACCGCCTCGGACCACCACTACATCCACCCCGCCGGGCGCGGCGACATCGTCGACGCCCAGGTCGGCGCGGCCCTGGAGGTGGGCCTGCGCCTGGACCTGGCCCGCGGCTCCATGGACCGCGGCCACAGCCAGGGCGGCCTGCCCCCGGACAGCGTCGTGGAGACCCTCGACGGGGCCCTGGCGGGCACCGCCGAGGCCGTCGACGCCCACCACGACCCCTCCCCCGCGTCCATGACGCGCGTCGCGGTCGCCCCCTGCTCCCCCTTCTCCGTCAGCCGCGACCTCATGGTCGAGTCCGCGCGCCTGGCCCGCGACCGGGGGGTGCGCCTGCACACCCACCTCGCCGAGACCCTCGACGAGGAGGAGCAGTGCCGCGCCGAGTTCGGCTGCACCCCCGTCGAGTACGCGGAGAAGCTCGGCTGGCTCGGCCCCGACGTCTGGTTCGCCCACGCCGTCCACCTGTCCGACGACGCCATCGCCCGGATGGCCGCGACCGGCACCGGCGTCGCCCACTGCCCCACCTCCAACGCCCGCCTGGGCGCCGGCATCTGCCGCACCACCGAACTCCTGGCCGCCGGGGTCCCCGTGGGCCTGGGCGTGGACGGCCCCGCCTCCAGCGAGCTCACCCCGCTGGCCGGGGAGATGCACCAGGCGCTGCTCATGGCCCGCGCCCGCAGGGGCCCCCAGGCTCTCAGCGCCCGCCAGGCCCTGCACATGGCCACCCTGGGCGGCGCCCGCGTCCTGGGCCGCGACGCCGAACTCGGCTCCCTGACCGTCGGCAAGCAGGCCGACATCGCCCTGTGGCGCGTCGACGGCCCCGGCTACGACGTCATCGCCGACCCCGTCGTCGCCGCCGTCTTCGGCCCCACCCCGCCGCTGGCCGGCCTGTGGGTCGGCGCCCGCCCCGTCGTCAGCGGCGGGGAACTCACCACCGTCACCCGCGAGGCCGCCGCGGCCCGCGGCCGCAACGCCCACGCGCGACTGATCCAGGAGGCGAACCGCTGATGGCAGCGACCACCGTCACCGACCTCACCAGCACCACCAGGGACGGCATCGGCGCCAGCCCGCTCCGCCCCGACGGCACACTCAAGGTCACCGGCGAATTCGCCTACTCCTCCGACATGTGGATGGAGGGCATGCTCTGGGGCGCCACCCTGCGCAGCCCCCACCCGCACGCGGAGATCCTCTCCGTCGACATCACCGGGGCCCTCAAGGTTCCCGGCGTCGAGGCCGTCCTCACCCACGAGGACGTGCCCGGCGCCAAGCGATACGGCCTGGAGTTCGAGGACCAGCCCGTCCTCGCCTACGGCAAGGTCCGCTACAAGGGCGAGCCCGTCGCCGTCGTGGCCGCCGACCACCCCGAGACCGCCCGCCGCGCCATGGAGCGCATCCGGGTCGACTACCGGGTCCTGGAGCCGGTCACCGACCCGCGCCGGGCCGCCATGGACCCGCACTGCCCCCTGGTCCACGAGGCCGGGTCGATCCCCGACCACCCCGAGTACAACCAGCGCGGCAACCGCCTGCGCCACCAGCCCATCCGCACCGGCGACTTCACCGGGCCCGACGCCGACGCGGCCCTGGAGGCCCTGCGCGCCCGCGCCGACGTGATCGTCGCCGACGAGTACGAGGTCGGCATGCAGGACCAGGCCTTCCTCGGCCCCGAGTCCGGCATGGCCGTCCCGGCCGAGGACGGCGGCGTCGACCTCTACGTCGCCACCCAGTGGATCCACGTCGACCAGCGCCAGATCGCCCCGGCCCTGGGCCTGCCCCAGGAGAAGGTCCGCGTCACCCTGGCCGGCGTCGGCGGCGCCTTCGGCGCCCGCGAGGACCTGTCCATGCAGATCCACGCCTGCATGCTCGCCCTGCACACCCGCAAGCCCGTCAAGTTCGTCTACAACCGCGAGGAGTCCTTCTACGGGCACGTCCACCGCCACCCCGCCAGGATGCGCTACGAGCACGGCGCCCTGGCCGACGGCACCCTGCTCTACGCCACCGCCGAGGTCATCGTCGACGGCGGCGCCTATGCCTCGGCCACCCCGGCCGTGGTCGGCGTCGCCTCCTCCCTGGGCCTGGGCCCCTACGAGATCCCCCACGCCCGCGTCGACGCCTACGGCGTCTACACCAACAACCCGCCCTGCGGCGCCATGCGCGGCTTCGGCGCGGTCCAGGCCTGCTTCGCCTACGAGTCCCAGATGGACCGGCTGGCGCAGGAGCTGGACATGCACCCCGTCGAGCTGCGCATCAGGAACGCCATGAGCCAGGGGTCACGCGTCATCACCGGGCAGGAGGTCGACATGCCCCTGCCCATGGCCGACATGCTCGCCCGCGCCCGCGACCTGCCCATGCCCCCCGAGCGCGCGGCCCTGCCCGACCCGGCGGACCTGCGCACCCTGCCCGGCGGCGTCGCCGGGACCACCCACGGCGAGGGCGTCGTCCGCGGCGTCGGCTACGGGGTGGGCCTGAAGAACCTCTGCTTCTCGGAGGGCTTCGACGACTACTCGACCGCGCGCGTGCGCCTGGAGTCGGCGGGCGGCGAGCCCGTCGCCCTCGTCCACACCGCCGCCGCAGAGGTCGGCCAGGGCCTGGTCACCGTCAAGGGCCAGATCGCCCGCACCGAGCTGGGCGTGGAGAAGGTCGTCATCGCCCCCGCCGACACCAGCGTCGGCTCGGCCGGGTCCTCCTCCGCCTCCCGCCAGACCTACATGACCGGCGGCGCCGTGCGCGCCGCCTGCCTGGCGGTGCGCGGGGAGGTCTTCGCCCTGGCCCGCGAGCGCGGCCACGTCCCCGACTCCGTGGGCGACGAGGAGCTGTCCCTCACCGGGGGCAAGGTCGTCGCGCGCACCCTGGGCGCCCTGGTCTCCCTCGCCGACCTGCTCGCCGACGGCACCGTCGTGGAGCAGACCCGCGAGTACCACCACCGCCCCACCGAGATGCTCGACCCCACCCTGGGGCAGGGCTCCTCCCACACCCAGTTCGGGATGTGCGTCCACCGCGCCGTCGTGGACGTGGACGTGGACCTGGGCCTGGTCAAGGTCATCGCCCTGGACGCGGTCCAGGACGTCGGCAAGATCATGCACCCGCTCCAGCTCATCGGCCAGATCCAGGGCGGCTCCACCCAGGGCCTGGGCCTGGCCCTGATGGAGGAGGTCCAGGTCGGCGAGGGGCAGATCCGCAACCCGTCCTTCACCGACTACCTCATCCCCACCATCCTCGACACCCCGCCCATGCGGATCGAGGTCCTCGAACACCCCGACCCGCACGCGCCCTACGGCGTGCGCGGCGCCGGGGAGCCGCCCACGCTGTCCTCCACGCCCGCCGTCGTGGCCGCCGTCCGCGCCGCCACCGGCCGGGCGCTCACCCACGCGCCCGTGCGCCCCGAGGACATCGTCGGCATCCCCCTGTAAGCCCGCAGGCGGTGCGGCGGCGACCCCGCCGCACCGCCCCCCTCCCTCACCCACCCGGTGAGCGGCCCCGGCGCACGCGCCCATCCGCGCACGCGCGCGCCACCGCCCCGGGCCGCGGGACCGCCGACGGCCCCGCACGCCCACGGAGAGTCACCCAGAGTGACACTCCGAACACGACAGGCGACCCACGGCCGCCCCGTTTCCCTCCAGGAGGGGACATGACCCCACGCGACAGCGCCCAGCGCCCGCAGTCCACCCCCCGCGAAGGTCGATCCTGGCTCGACCGCTACTTCTCCATCACCCACCGGGGCTCCACCCCCGGCCGCGAACTCCGCGGCGGACTCACCACCTTCATGGCGATGGCCTACATCATCGTCCTCAACCCCGTCATCCTGGGCGGCGCCACCGACATCAACGGCGACCACCTCGACCCCGCCCAGCTCACCACCATGACCGCCCTGTCCGCCGGGCTGGTCACCGTCATGATGGGCGTGGTCGGACGCGCCCCCATCGCCTGCGCCGCCGCCCTCGGGGTGATGGCGGTCGTCGCCTACCAGGCCGCGCCCGCCATGACCTGGCCCGAGGCCATGGGCCTGGTGGTCTGGCAGGGCGTCGTCATCATCGCCATGGTCCTCACCGGCGTCCGCACCGCCGTCATGAACGCCCTGCCCCGCGACCTGAAGGTCGCCATCGGCGTCGGCATCGGCCTGTTCGTCACCCTCATCGGCCTCAAGAACGCCGGGTTCGTCAGCCGGGGCGAGGGCGGCAGCCTCCTGCAGATGGGGGCCGAGGCCGACGGCGGACACCTGCTGGGCTGGCCCGTGCTGATCTTCGTCATCGGCCTCACCCTCGCCTCGATCCTGCTGGTCCGCGGCGTCCCCGGCGCCATCTTCTACGGCATCGTCGGCGCCACCGCCCTGGCCGTCGCCGTCCACTACGCCTTCGGGCTCGACGCCGCGCAGTGGGGCGGCAGCGCACCCGAGCTGCCGGCCTCGCCGATCGCCGCCCCCGACTTCGGCCTCCTCTTCCAGGTCGACCTCCTGGGCGCCTGGACCACCGCCGGCCCCACCACCGCCGGCGTCATCCTCTTCACCCTCGTCCTGGCCGGGTTCTTCGACGCCGTGGGCACCATCCTGGCCATCGGCGCCAAGGCCGGCATCACCGACGAGCGCGGCGCCATGCCCCGCGTCAACCAGATCCTCGTCACCGACGGCACCGGCGCCGTCGTCGGGGGCCTGACCAGCTCCTCGGCCACCCTCGTCTTCGTCGAGTCCACCGCCGGGGTCGGCGAGGGCGCCCGGACCGGGCTGTCCAGCGTCGTCACCGGGGCCCTGTTCCTGACCGCGATCGTCTTCGCCCCGGTCTTCTCCATCGTGCCCGCCCAGGCGGCCTCGGTCGCCATGGTCCTGGTGGGGGCGCTGATGATGACCCACATCGCCGACATCGACTGGACCGACCCGGGCGTGGCGGTCCCCGCCTTCCTCACCATCGCGATGATGCCCTTCGCGTTCGACATCGCGAGCGGGATCGGGATCGGGATCATCGCGCACACCGTCCTGCGCACCGCGCAGGGGCGCGTCCGCGACGTCGGATGGCTCATGTGGGTCCTCACCGCCGTCTTCGTCTTCGACTTCTCCATGCACGCCCTCGGCCTCTGATCCGGCCGGGATGCCAGGAGACCGGTTCGCGAGGTTTGCGGGCCGGTCTCCCCCCGCGTCCGGAAAAAGGAAGGCGACTATCACCTCCGGGCAAGGCCCGCGCCCCCCGCGGACCACGTCACAGTGGGTGATGGAGGCCGCAGCGGGCGGCCCCCCTGCGACAGGGCGCGCCCCATGACCACACCGCTCCTTTCCACCGACCCGGCCAGCATCGGCCCCTACACCGTCCTGGCCCGCATCGACAGCGGCGGGCAGGGCACCGTCTACCTCGCGCGGGCCGCCGACGGCACCGAGGCGGCGGTCAAGGTCCTGGGCGGCACCTGGGAGGGAGACTCCCGCCAGCGGGAGCGCTTCGCCCGGGAGCTGGACGCCGCCCGCCGCGTCTCCCCCTTCTGCACGGCGGCCGTCCTGGACGCCGACATGGACGCCGAGCCGCCCTACATCGCGAGCGAGTACGTCCCCGGCCCCACCCTGCGCTCCGCCGTCGAGGAGGGCGGCCCGCGCACCGGCCCCGACCTCGACCGGCTGGCCATCGCCACGGTCACCGCCCTGGCCGCGGTCCACGGGGCCGGGGTCGTGCACCGCGACCTCAAGCCCGGCAACGTCATCCTGGGCCCCGACGGGCCGCGCGTCATCGACTTCGGGATCGCCCGCGTCGTCGACGCCACCCGCCAGACCACCACCGTCGCCGGGACGCCCGCCTACATGTCCCCCGAGCAGATCCGCGGACGCCCCTGCGGCCCGGCCGCCGACGTGTTCTCCTGGGCGTCGGTGATGGTCTACGCCGCCACCGGCCACCGCGCCTTCCCCGGCGGGACGACCCTGGCCACCGTCGACCGCGTGCTCGGCTCCCCGCCCGACCTGGACGGGGTCCCCGCGCGCCTGCGCCCCGTCCTGGAGCGCTGCCTGGACAAGGACCCCGAACGGCGGCCGCCGGCCCTGGAGGTGCTGGGCGCGCTCATCGGCGGCGGGCCGCTCCCCGGAGCGGTCGCCGCCACCCTGCTGCTGGAGCGGACCGCCACCGCGGTCGTCTCCGACACCGCGCGCATCCGCGCCGTACCGCCGGAGCCCGCCCCGCCCCGGCACCCGCTGCCCGACAGCGGTCCGGCCACCGGCACCCTGGCCGCGGTGGATCCGGACGGAGCGGGCGCCCCCGCCCGCCGGAGCACCGGAACCGGCGCGCCCGGCGGGGGCCCCGGCCGCACCCGCGGCGTCCCGCGGACCCCGCCACGCCCCGAAGGGCCTCCCGCCCCCGGCACCGGCGGGGGCGCTCCCCCCGCGCCCGTCCGCCGGTCCGGCCGGTCCCGCGGGCGCCCCGGGGCCGGATGGGCGACGGCCGGGGCGCTGGCGGTGCTCGCCGTCCTGGGCGGCCTGCTGCTGTGGGCCTACGCGCAGAGCACGCCCCCGCCCGTGGAGCCCGCCGGCACCGCCCCCTCCTCCGAGGCGGTGGTGGAGGACCCCTCTGCGCCGGAGGCGCCGCCGGCCGGGCCGGACACCGGCGGGGAGACCGGGGGGTGGACCCCGCCCGCACAGGAGACCGGGCCCGCCGGGGGCGGCACGGAGCCCGACTGCCACGCCGACCCGCACCACCCGGACTGCGCCGCCGTCGACCCGGGCGGCTGCGAGGCCGACCCCGGGGCCTGCCCGGAGCCGGAGCCCGGCGAGGGGGAGGACGGCGTCGGAGACGGCACCGGTACCGAAGGGGCGGAGGAAGGCGTGGGCGCGGACGCGGAGGCTCCGTGACGCTTTACGGTGTGGAATGTCCGAATCCGCCACCTTGATGATGTAGATCAAAACAGGACATCCCTTGCATGGCACCGGGAATCCGTTGACAGCCCCCGGAGCCGCCCCTACGTTGTCACTGACAACATTGCCTTCGGGAAGAGCGCACCAGCCCATGGAAGCCCACGTCAACGGCTCCCCCGTACCCGTACCCGACTCCCCCGCCACCAGCGCCGCCGCCCACCTCCGCGACGGCCTGGGCCTGACCGGGACCAAGGTCGCCTGCGGCACCGGCGTGTGCGGCGCCTGCACCGTCCTGGTCGACGGCTCCCCCGCCGCCTCCTGCCTGCTGCCCGCCGACCGGCTCGCCGGACGCAGCGTCACGACCGTGGAGGGCCTGGGCGGCGAACACCCCGTCCAGCGCGCCTTCGCCGCCCACGACGGGCTCCAGTGCGGCTACTGCACGCCCGGGTTCGTCGTCGAGGCCTCGGTGTTCGTCGACGGCTGGCGGGCCGAGCACGGCGACACCCCGCCCGGACGGGAGGAGATCGCCGACGCCCTGGCCG
The DNA here is from genome assembly GCF_900141985.1 of Nocardiopsis flavescens. Taxonomy (GTDB): domain Bacteria; phylum Actinomycetota; class Actinomycetes; order Streptosporangiales; family Streptosporangiaceae; genus Nocardiopsis; species Nocardiopsis flavescens. The sequence goes on from NZ_FQZK01000001.1 coordinate 328,783, forward strand.
GGCACCTGTGCCGCTGCGGGGCCTACGAGGGCATCTTCTCCGCCGTCGCCGCCGCCTGCGCCGGGGAGTTCGACACCCTGCCCGACCGGGACCCGCCCCGGGTGGACGCCGTCGACAAGGTCACCGGCCGCGCCCGCTACAGCGCCGACCAGGCCCCGCCCGGGACCTGGGAGGGCGTGGTCGTGCGCTCGGTGCACCCCCACGCGCGGATCCGCTCCGTGCGGGCCGCCGACGCGGACACCCCGCTGGTCGACCTGCTCCCCGCGGACCGCACCGTCCGCTACGTCGGCCAGCCGATCGCCGCCGTCGCCGCGCCCACCCCCGGGCGGGCCCGGGCGGCGGCCGAGGCCGTGGCCGTCGACTACGACCTGCGCCCCGCCGTGGCCGAGGTCGCCACCGCCCGCGCCCCCGGCGCGCCCCTGGTCCACGCCACCACGGACGAGCGCGCCGGCGCCCCCTCCTACGGCGAGGCCCCCTCTCCCCCGGCCCGCTGGGACGGCAACGTGCGCGGGCCCGGCACGGTGACCTGGCGCGGCCCCACCGCCGTGCGCCGCCTGCGCGCCGCCGCCGCGTCCGGGAACCCGCTGCTGGTGGCGCAGGAGTACACCACCGCCGCCCAGCTGCACAGCCCCCTGGAACCCCACGTGTGCGTCGCGCACTGGCACGGCGGGGGCCTGGACCTGTTCGCCTCCACCCAGTCGGTCTCCGGGCTCGCCGACCGGGTCGCCGAGCGCTGGGAGCTGGACCGCGACCGGGTGCGCGTCGTGGCCGAGCACGTCGGCGGCGCCTTCGGTGCCAAGAACGGGATCTCCACCGACATCCGCGCCGCCGTCGACCTGTCCCGGCTGGCCGGGGCCCCGGTCCGGGTGTCCTTCACCCGGGCCGAGGAGCTCACCGACGCCGGGCACCGCCCCGGCACCCGGACCCGCGTCGCGCTGCTGGCCGACGGCGACGGGGACCTGGCGGCGATGAGCGTGGACTCCTACGGCGACGGCGGCGTCTCGGTGGGCTCCACCACCGCGACCATGGCCCTGCTCATGTACGGGCGCGCGCCCCGCCGGGTCCGCGACTACGACGTGGTCACGCACCGGCCGCCCGGCATGCCCATGCGGGCGCCCGGCGGGCCGCCGATGGCCTGGGCGCTGGAGCAGGCCGTGGACGAGATGGCCTGCCGTCTCGGCGAGGACCCCCTCGCCCTGCGCCTGCGCTGGGACGGCAACCCCAAGCGCCGCGCGCTGTACGAGCGGGCCGCCCGCACCGCCCTGTGGCGGGGGCGCCCCCGCGGACCGCGCACCGGCCGCTTCCGGCGCGGGGTGGGCGCCGCGGCCTCCAACTGGCTGTACCTGTTCGGCCCCCGGGCCCGGGTGGAGCTGGTGGTCGAGGGCGGGGAGCTGGTGGTGCGCACGGCCACCCAGGACCTGGGCACCGGCATCCGCACGGTGCTCTCCGGGACCGTGGCGGACCGGCTGGGCCTGCCCGGCGGGGTGCGCGTGGAGATCGGCGACTCCGGCGCGGTGTTCGGCACCGGCTCCTACGGCAGCCGCACCACCCCGTCGATGGGCCCGGCCGCCGCGGACGCCGCGGACCGGATGCGCGCCGCGCTGCGCGGGCGCGACCCCCGGGTGCCCGAGCGGGGGCCCGTGGACGAGCACGTGCTCAAGGAGGTGCTCTCCACCTCCGAGGGGCTGAGCGTGGTGGGGGGCCGCGTCCGCGACCGGTGGGGGCCGCCGTTCCCCGACACCCCCGACGACCTGGGCGTGGGCCGCGGCATGAGCGGCGCCGTGCACCTCATGGAGGTGGAGGTCGACACCCTGCTGGGCCGGGTGCGGCCCACCCGCTGCTGGGCCGGGATCGCCGCCGGGCGGATCTACTCCGAGCGCACGGCCCGCAACCAGTGCGAGGGCGCCGTGGTGCAGGGCGTGGGCTACGCCCTGTTCGAGGAGCGCCGCCACGACCCGCGCACCGGGGCGGTGCTCAGCGACGACCTGGAGGACTACCGCCTCCCGGGCATGGGGGACGTGCCCGAGACCGAGGTGTACTTCCACCAGGAGGGGTTCGAGCACGTGCCCGGCGGCGGGGTCGGCCTGGGCGAGGTGTCCGCGGTCGGCGTGGCCGCCGCCCTGGGCAACGCCGTCTTCGACGCCACCGGGTGGCGCCCCCGGGACCTGCCGCTGCGCCCGGACCGAGTGATCGAGGGGATCCGATGAGCACCGTCGTCCGACCCGACTCCCTGGAGGGGGCGCTGGCCGCCCTGGCGGCCGGGGGCCGCCCCCGCGCCGGGGGCCTGGAACCCGCCGGGGCCGCCCCGGTGGTGGACCTGACCGGCATCGCCGGCCTGCACGGCACCGCCCGGAGCGGGGACGGGGGCACCCGGGTGGGCGCGCTGACCACGGTCGCCGCGCTGGCCCGCCTGGACGGGTACCCGGCGCTGTCCCTGACCGCCGGGGCGCTGGCCACCCCGCAGGTGCGGGGCACCGCCACGGTCGGCGGCAACCTGCTCCAGCGCAGCCGCTGCGCCTACCTGGGCCACCCGGCGTTCCCGGCCGCGCACACCCCCGGGCGGGACTGCCCCTCCCGGGAGGGCGACCACCTGCACGGGGTCGTGTTCGACACCGGCGGGTGCGCCTCCCCCCACCCGTCCTCGCTGGCCGTCGCCCTGCTGGCGCACGACGCGGAGGTGGAGGCCGCGGGCCCGGACGGGACGCGCACCTTCCCCCTCGCCGAGCTGTACGGGACCGGGGACCCCCTCGGCGACCACCTCCTCTCCCCCGACGAGGTGCTCACGGCGGTGCTGCTGCCCGCACCGGTGCCCGGGGAGCGGGCCGCGCACCGGCGGGCCGCCGGACGGGCGCGGGCGGAGTGGCCGCTGGTGGAGGCCGTGGTCCGGCTCCTCCCGGGCCCCGGCGGGACGGTGGGGCGCGCGGCGGTGGCGGCGGGCTCGGTGGCCCGGGTCCCCCTGCGGCTGCCGGAGGTGGAGGAGGCCCTGGCCGGCGCCGCCCTGGACACCGGGCCCGGACCGCGGGTGGCGGCGGCGCTGGAGGCGGTGGCCGCCCGCACCTCCCCGCTGCCCGGAACCCGCTACAAGGCGGAGCTGCTGCGGGCGACCCTGCTGGACACCGTCGAACGCGCGCTGCGGCACTGACCGCGCCGGAGGAACCGAACCCGGGGCGGGGCGCCGCCGGGCGGGGAGCGACCCGCCCGGCGGCGCCCCGGCGCCACCCGGCCCCGCGGCGGGATACCGCCCCGCCGAGTGGCGGGAAAGCGCCGGACCGTACGAACGGGGGCCGCCCGCCGATCGGCGGGCCCTCGCCCCCGTGACGCCAGGGTCGAACGAAGTCACACCGCGCCGGGGGACATGAGCCGCGGCGGGCGATCACAAAAGATCCTTTCGGAATTCATCCTCCCCGGGCGACCCACAGGTCACACCCGCATTTCCTTTTATCGGTCGCCATCAGGAAAAAACGCCCTGAACTGGTGTTTTTCAGAAATCCTCCGCACCCCAGAGGAATAACCCGAGGTCATGGGTCGATTACGGGGAAAGCCTTGACAGGCCCGTTCCCGGATGGAGAATTGATCCCGGGAAATAGGAGGAACGGATCCCCCGTGGAAACCCGCCGTTGTTCTCCCGGCACAAGGGACCGGCCCGTGGCACCGACCGGCTCTCCACGCATGCGCAATTCCCCTGGAACCGATAACCGACGTGCGAATCCGGGTGGTACTTTGACCCTCACCCCTCCCGTGCGCGACGACGCGGACGGCCCCACAAGACGGTTCACCGAGACCGGCCACCTCGTCCTCCCCGGCCTCCTCCCCGACGACCTGCTCCGGCGCCTGCTGCCCGAGGTCGACCACTGGGTCGACCGGGGGCTGCGCGAGCGCTCGATCGCCTCCTCCCTGGCCCCGGACCGGCACGGCCCGCCCCCGCTCGTGGAGCTGGAGATGCCGGCCCACGCCGAACTCCTCACCTTCGCCCCGCTGCTGGAGAGGATCGCGGCGCTCATGGGCGGCCCCTTCGTCCACCACCACCTGCACAGCGTCCGGCAGGGCCCCGACACCGAGGGCAAGCCCTGGCACCACGACCGCGAGCCGCACGACGGGGACCACGCCGACCTGCTGATGGTCCACGCCCTGCACTACCCCGCGGGCCTGGACGCGACCATGGGGCACCTGGCCGTCCTGCCGGGCTCGCACCGCGAGCGCGCCGGCAAGACCGCCCGCGCCCACCTGGGGACCTCCGTCCTGCCGGGCGAGACCGTCATCGCGGACCTGCCCCCCGGCTCGACGGTGCTGCTGGACTCCGCCCTGTTCCACGCGCGCCGGGCCGTGCCCCACCGCGGCGCCGGGCGCGACCGGTACTTCATCGACGCCTCCTACTGCCAGGTCGGGGGCAGGTGGCGGCCCGCCAAGCCGCACTGGCGCGACACGCTGCGCCGGGCCCGGCGGCTCGGACTGGGGGGCGACCGCTGGCCGGACCTGTTCGACGAGCGCCACTTCACCGAGTACCGGGCGGGCTGAGCGCCCGGTGCAGCGGCTCGGAGAGGTCCCCTTCCGCGAGGTCCTGGCCGCCTACCGCGGCGACCACCCGCGTGACCGGCCGCACGAGGCCAACTCCAACGGGGAGGGCGAGGAGAACCTGGAACGCGCCGAGCGGCTGCTCGGCACCTGGTCCCGGGTCCGGCTGGCCGGCCCGGACGCCCTCGGCGTCGTCCTGCCCTGGCACCTGGCCGAGGGCGGGGCCCGGGAACTGGTCCCACGCACGGGCCTGACCGTGGCCGGGGCCGCCCGGCTCCTGCGCCGGGAGGGGCCGGAGCTGGACAGGGCCAACCCGGTGTGCGCGGCCAAGCTGGCCCTGCTGGCGCGGGCGCCCCTGACCCCCGTCTACCTCAGCACCCGGCCGGTGGAGCACGACGACTACGCGGACCTGCGGGTGCGCTCCGGGCTGATCCACCTGGACGGGCTGCACCGCCTGATCGCCTGGCACCTGGCCGGACGGCTGGGCCCGGGGGCGGGGCTGACCGCCTACGTCGCCGGGCTCCCCGGCGCCGCCCCGCGATCGCGCCCGGGAACACCGAACGCGGAACGGAGAACATGACCACGCCCCACCGCCCCGCCCTCTCCCTGCCCGCCCTCCTCGACCTGGCCGCCCGGCGCCACCCCCGGCGCCCGGCCCTGACCGACGGCGACCGCTCGCTCGACCACCGCGGGCTCCGCGAGGCCGCTCTGCGCACCGCGGCGGCCCTGGAGCGGACGGGGGTGCGGCCGGGCGACCGGGTCGCCCTGGCGGGGCCGCGCGACGCGCGGCTCCTCGCCCTGCTGCACGGGGCCCTGTGGGCGGGCGCCGCGGCGGTGCTCGTCGACCCGCGCTGGAGCGGCCCCGACCTGGCCCGCAGGCTGGACGCGGTCGGCGCCGGGCACGCGCTCACCACCGGGGAGGACGTCGAGGTCCCCGGGGCCCGCCGGGTCCAGGCCCTGGACCCCTGCGCCCCCGCCCCCGGGCCGGTCCGCCGCTCCGGGCCCGCCGCGCCGGCGGGCGGCACCGCCTACCTCTCCTTCACCTCCGGGTCCGGCGGGGAGCCCAAGCCGGTGGCGGTCACCCACGCCAACGCGGTGCACTACGCGCGCTCCCTGCGGCGCCGGCTGGGCCTGACCCGCGCCGACGCGCCGCGGCTGGGCCACGTCACCACCCTGGCCGCCGACCTGGGGCACACCAGCTGGCTGCTGGCGCTGGTGACCGGGGGCTCGGTCCACGTGGTCCCCGACGCCCTGGCCCGGGACCCGCGGGCCTTCTGGCCGTGCCTGGCCCGCCACGGGACGCGGTGGCTCAAGACCACCCCCTCCCACCTCGCGGTCCTGCTGGAGGGGCGCCCCGCCGACGCGCCGCCCCTGGAAACGCTGATCCTGGGCGGCGAGGCGCTGCCCCGGTCCCTGGCCCGGGACGTGCTGGAACGGGGCGTGGCCCGCCGGGTGGTCAACCACTACGGCCCGACCGAGACCACCGTCGGCGCGGTCTGCTTCACCGCCCGCAAGGCCGGCGAGCTGCCCGCCGACGAGGCCGCCGTCCCCATCGGCACGCCCCTGGGCGGCGCCGCGCTGCGCCTGGTCGGCCCGGACGGGGAGGAGGTCGCGGGGGCCGGGGAGGGCGAGCTGCTGATCGGGGGCGCCGGCGTCACCGCGGGGTACCCGGGCCGCCCCGAGGAGACGGCCGCGCGCTTCGTGCGCGTCGGCGGGAGGCGGATGTACCGCACCGGCGACGTGTGCCGCCGCCGCGCCGACGGCGACCTCGTCTTCGTCGGCCGCACCGACCGGCAGGTGAAGGTGCGCGGGTTCCGGGTGGACCCCGACGGGGTCGAGCGGGTGGCACAGGAGTGCCCCGGGGTGGCGCGCTGCGCGGTGGTGGTCCGGGCCACCCCCGACGGCCCGCGGCTGGCCGCCGCGGTCAGGCTGGCCCCGGACGGGGACCTGTCCGCGCTGCGCGCCCTGCTGCGCGAGCGGCTGCCCGACTACGCCGTCCCGGTGCCGCTGGTGGCGCTGCCGGCGCTGGCGACCACCCCCAACGGCAAACTCGACCGGGACGCGGTCGCCGCGGAGATCGACCGCGTGCTGGCCTCCCGGGCGCGGGAGGCGGACGGGCGGGGACCCGCTCCGGGAGAGCGGGGGCGGGGCCCGCGCGCGGACGGGACCGCCGACGCGATCGCCGGGCTGTGGGCCGCCGCGCTGGGCGTTCCCTCCGTGGCCCCCGACGCCGACGTCATCGCCCTGGGCGGGGACTCCATCCTGGCGATGCGCACGGTCTCCCTGCTGCGCCGGCTGGGTCGGCGGGCCCGGTTCGAGGACTTCTACCGCCACCCCACCCCCGCGGGGCTGGCCCGGGCCTGCGGGACCGCGGACCCGCCCGCCCCCGGCGGAGGGCGCGACAAGAGGGGGACCGCCCCCGGGGAGCGGGCGGGGCCGCCCGCCCCGGCCCAGCGCTGGCTGCTGGGGACCCCCCTGAGCGACCCGCGGCACTGGAACCAGTCCGTGCTGCTGCGCTGCGGCGCGCGGGTCGTCCCCGAGGCGCTCACCCGGGCCGTGGAGTCGGTCCTGCGCAGGCACGGGGCGCTGCGCCGCCCCGTCGGACCCGCCGGGCCGGGGGCGCCGCGCGCCGCCGACGGCCCCGGGACGGTGGGCTTCTCGCCGCCCGCGGACCCGGAGGACCTCGCCGCGGTGATCCACGGGACGTGCACCGAGCTCCACCGCTCCCTGGACCCCGGGGCGGGGCGCCTGGTGCGGGTCCACCTCTTCCGCGGCGGCCCCGGCACGGACGACCGCCTGGCGGTGGTCGTCCACCACCTGGTCGTGGACGGGGTGTCCTGGCGCATCCTGCTGGACGACCTGGCCCACGCCTACCGCCGCGCCCTGGCCGGGGAGGCCGGTCCCGGGCCCGCCGGGGACTTCTACCGCTGGGCCGCGGGGGCCGCGCGCCCGGAGCCCGGGACCGCCCCCGCCGTCCCCGCCGTGCCGCGGGGCGGCGGCGACCGCCCGCGCGCCCTGGTCTGGTCCCTGCCGCCGCACGCCACCGCGGCGCTGGCGGGGGCGGGCGGCCGGCGGCTGGAGGCCCGCCTGCTCGCCGCCTTCGCGGCGGCCGTGGGACACCGCGGCGGCGCGGACGGGGTCCGCGTGGAGGTGGAGACCCACGGCCGGGACACGAGCGGCGCGGGCGACGCCTTCCTCGACACCGTCGGCTGGTTCACCGCCGTGCGGCGGGTGCGGGTGGCGGACGGGGCCGGGCCCCGGGACGTGGAGCGCGCGCTGGAGTCCGCCCCGGAGGTCCCCCTGGACGCGCCCGGCGAGCGGCCCGACACCGGCTTCAACTTCCTGGGGGCCTTCCGGCCGCCCGAGGAGCCGTCCCTGCGCTGGTCTGTGGCGCCCGAGCAGCCGGGGGTGGCGCGGTGCGCCGACGGCGACACGCTCCAGGGCCTGCGCCTGACGGCGCGGGTGGTGGAGGGCCGGCTGGTCGCGGACCTGGTGTACGCGCACCCCCGGGTCGCCGACGCCGAGGCGGAGGGGATCATGGCCCGCTTCGGCGCGCGGGTCGCCGCGGACGCGGGGACCGCCCCGGCCCCCGCGGTGCGCTCCCCGTCCTCCACCTCCGGCCAGCCGCTGCTGCCCGGGGCGCCGCCCCCGCCCCGGCCGCACACCGTCCGCGAACCCGCACGGGTGCTGCTCACCGGCGCGACCGGGTACATCGGCGGGCACCTGCTCACCGAACTCCTGGGCCGGGGCGCCCGGGTCACCTGCCTGGTCCGGGCCGCCGACGAGGCCGAGGCGGCCCGCCGGGTGGGCGCCGGCACCGGCGCGGTCGAGGCCGTGCGGGGGGACATCACCCGCGAGGGGCTGGGGATGGACGAGCGGGCGGCGCGCCGGGCCGGGGGCGTGCACGCCGTCGTGCACGCGGCGGCGGACGTGCGCCTGGTCGCGCCCCCGGCCGAGCTGGAGAACGCCAACACGGCGGCGGTGCGGCGGCTGGTCGACTGGATGGACCGGCACGCCCCGGGCGCGCGGCTGCACCACCTGTCCACGCTCGCGGTCTCGGGGACCGTGGCGGGCGGGCCCCGCCCCTTCGGGGAGGCCGACCTGTGGATCGGCCAGGAGTTCCGCACCCCCTACGAGCGGGCCAAGTTCGCCGCCGAGGAGGTGCTCCGCTCCTGGGCCGCCTCGGGCCGCCCCTGCCACGTGCACCGCAGCGGCCACGTCGCCGCCCACAGCGGCACGGGGGCCTTCCAGGCCAACATCGCCGACAACCGCGTCTACCAGCTGGTGCGGGGCTACGTCCTGGCGGGGGCGGCGCCCCGGCGGCCGGGCGCCTCCTTCGCCTTCTCCTACGTGGACACGGTGGCGTCCGCCGTCGCGGCGCTGGCGCTGCACCCCCACACCGCCCCCGGCGTGTACCACGTGGAGAACCCGCACACCGTCGCCCACGACGACCTCGTGCGCTGGATCGCGGCGTCCGGCCGCCCCGTCGCCCTGGGGGACGACGCCGCCTTCGCGGCGGCCCTGGAGCGGGCCGAGCCGCTGCACCCGACCGAGATCGGGCTGGCCGCGGCCTGGGCGCGGCTCGGGGAGCGCAACGTCGCCGTGGACTCCTCCTACACGGTGTCCGTGCTGGCCCGGCACGGCGTCGTCTTCGCACCGCCCACCCGGCGCTGGTGGGCGGCGGCGATGGCCTGGGGGTCCGACGCCGGGTTCCTGCCCCCGGCGCCCGCGCCCCGGCACAGCGTCACCCGGTGAACAGCGGCCACACCTTCCCACGAACCAGGAGAGAGCCTTGACCGACCGCAGCACGTCCGAACTCGGCTGGACCACCGACGACCTGAAGAACCGGCCCTCCCTGTGGTCGGCCCGCCTGAGCGACGGGGAGCGCGACGCCCTGTGGGCCGACGCGGCGGCGGGGGCGTGGAACGGCGCCGCTCCGGTGCGCGACCGCCTGCGCGGCTTCGTGTCCCAGGGGCTGGGGGCGGTCGGGTTCGCGCACGTGTCCAACACGGCGGTGCCCTCCCGGCCCGAGTCCGAACTCGCCTCGGGGCTGCTGTTCCTCCTGGGCGCCCTGGGCGAGGTGGTCCCCCAGAACGCGGAGGGGGCCCTGACCCGCGTGCTGCGCGACGAGGGCGACGGGGCCACCGAACTCGCGTTCCACTGCGACACCTGCGACGTGCTGGTCCTGCTGTGCCTGCAGCCGGCCGCCGACGGCGGGGGGCACACGCGCCTGGCCAGCGCCCGCACCGCCCGCGAGATCATCCGCCGCGAGTACCCGGACGCCCTGGCCGACCTGGAGGCGGACTGGACGTTCGACCGCACCGGCCGGGCCGGGCAGCAGGTCGTGGTCACCCCCATCCTCTTCACCGGCCCGGACGGGACGTCGAACTGCTACTACCAGCCGCGCACCGTGCGCACCTCCCCGGAGCGGGGCGGCCCCGCCCTGACCGAGGGCCAGTGGCGGGCGCTGGAGACCCTGGACCGCGTGCTGTACCGCCCGGAGGTGGCCTTCACCGTCGGCCTGGAGGCGGGCGACCTGCTCCTGCTCCGCAACAGCCGGGTCCTGCACGCGCGCACCGCGTACACGGACGAGCCCGGGCCGCGGGCCCGGCGGATCCTGCGCGCCTGGATGAGCGCGGAGGGCCTGTGAGCGCGGCGGGGCGGGGCGTCGCCGTCGTCACGGGCGGCGGCAGCGGCCTGGGGCGGGCCGCCGCCCTCGCACTCCTGGCGGACGGCTGGCGGGTGGTGGTGGCCGGCCGGCGCGCGCCGGCGCTGGAGGAGACGCTGCGGCTGGCCGGGGACGCCTCCGGGCGGGCCCTGGCCGTGCCCGCCGACATCCGCGACGCCGAGCAGGTCCGGTCGCTGTTCGCCACCGCCGTCCGGTGGCGGGGCCGGGTGGACCTGCTGTTCAACAACGCGGGCGCGGCCGTGCCCCGGGTCCCGGTGGCCGAGGTCGACCTCGCCGACTGGCGCACGGTGCTGGACACCGTGGCCACGGGGACCTTCCTGTGCTCGCGGGAGGCGTTCCGGGTGATGCGCGACCAGGACCCGCCCGGCGGCCGGATCATCAACAACGGCGCGCCCTCGGCCCACGTGCCCCGGCCGCACGCCATCGCCTACACCGCGGCCAAGCACGCCGTCCTGGGCATCACCCGGTCCCTGTCCCTGGACGGCCGCGCCCACGGCATCGCCTGCGGGCAGATCGACGTCGGCAACGTCGCCCCGGAGGGCGGGCGCCCCCAGCCCCCCTCGGTGCAGGCGGACGGCTCGACGGCGGTGGAGCCGGTGATCCCCGTGGAGCGGTTCACCGAGGCGCTGCTGCTCATGGCGTCGATGCCGCCGGGGGCGAACGTCCAGGCGCTCACCGTGCTGCCCACGGCCATGCCCTACACGGGAAGGGGCTGATCCCGATCCTGGTGAGCTCCCGGACCTTCGGCGAGTACCGAGCGATGTTCGGCCTCTCCGACGCGGACCTGCGGTCCCGGGTCCTCGACTGCCCCGGCGGGGCGGCCTCGTTCACCGCCGAGGCCGCCGGGCACGGCTGCCGGGCGGTGGCGGCCGACCCCGAGTACGCCCGGGGCCCGGGGAGGCTGGCCGACCTCGTGCTGGCGGAGACCGGGCACAAACACGCCGCGCTGGTGGAGCGGGCCGCGGACTTCGAGTGGTCCTGGCTGGGCGGGCCCGGCGACCACCGGCTGCTGCGGTCCCGGGCGGCCCGGCGGTTCGCCGCCGACGCCGCGCGGCGGCCGGGCCGTTACGTCGCGGCGGCCCTGCCGCACCTGCCGTTCCGCGACGGCGCCTTCGACCTGGCGCTCTCCTCCCACCTGCTCTTCTCCTACGGGGCGCGGCTGGACGAGGACTTCCACCGCGCGGCGCTGGCGGAGCTGGTGCGGGTGTCACGCCAGGTCAGGCTGTACCCGCTGGTGTCGCACACCGAGGACGTCCCCTACCCCGGGCTGGACCGGCTGCGGGCCTGGGCGGCGCGGCACGGCGTCGCGTCCCGGCTGGTGCCGGTGGACTACCGGTTCCAGCGCGGCGCGCACAAGATGCTGGTCCTGGACCGCGGCGCGGGCCGCCTGCCCGCCGCCCGGGGCGGGGCCCACGCGGGCGACCCGGTGCGCTGGCGGCACCTGGAGCAGGCGCGGGACGAACGGTCGCCGTGATCCCGGTCCCCCCGGCGGCGCGGCGCCGCCGGGGCCGGGCCGGCGGCGGGGGCCGCGCGTTCGCCGTGGGCGCACACGCGCGGGGCATCGGCGGGGCCGGGGCCGCGTTGGGATGCACATGGACGCTGAGAAGAACACGGCGCGGTCCTCGGACCAGGACATCCTCGACTCCTACAGTGCCACCGTCACGGCCGTCGCCGAGACGGTCCTGCCCGGTGTCGCCGCACTGACCCTGCGCGGCCCCCGCGGCTCCGGATCCGGCTCGGGCGTGGTCTTCACGCCCGACGGCCTCCTGCTCACCAGCGCGCACGTCGTCGACGGCGCCGACCGGGGCCGGGCGGTGTTCGGCGACGGCTCCGAGGCCGCGTTCACCGTGGTCGGCGCCGACCCCCTCTCGGACCTGGCGGTGCTGCGCACCGAGCGCGACCTCGCCCCGCCCGTGACCCTGGGCGACGCCGACACCCTGACCGTGGGGCGCCTGGTGGTGGCGGTCGGCAACCCGTTCGGGCTGTCGGGCTCGGTCACCGCCGGGATCGTCTCCGGGCTGGGCCGGTCGCTGCCCGCCCGCGAGGGGCGGCACGTGCGGCTCATCGACGACGTCATCCAGACCGACGCCGCCCTGAACCCGGGCAACTCCGGGGGCGCGCTGGCCGACTCCCGGGGGCGGGTGGTGGGCGTCAACACCGCCGTCGCCGGCTACGGGCTCGGGCTGGCGGTGCCGGTCAACTCCACCACCCGGGGCATCATCGCCGACCTGGTCTCCCGGGGCCGGGTGCGCCGCGCCTGGCTGGGAGTGGCCGGCGTCCCGGCGCCGCTGCCACCGGAGGTGGCCGCCCGCACCGGCCGCGAGCGCGGCCTGCGCGTGGTCGAGGTGGTGCCGGGCAGCCCCGCCGGGGTCGCCGGGATCCACCTGGGCGACGTGGTGCTGCACGCCGCGGGACACCCGGTCCAGGACGGCCAGGGGTTGCAGCGGCTGATGCTGGGCACGGCGATCGGCGCGCGCATGCCCGTCACGGTGCTGCGCAAGGGCGCGCTGGTGGACGTGGTGGCCGTTCCCGAGGAGCTGGCGCCGGCCCGCTGAGGCCGGGGCGCTCCCGGGGCGGCCTCGGCCGCGCCCCCTCACGCGGCCGTCGGGCGCGGGAGGGGGCGGGGCGCTCCCCCTGACGGGGCGGGGTCGGCCGCGCAACAGCGCCCGGTGCGCCGGCTCCCGGCGCACCACCGCGAAACCCGGGCCCCGACCACCCCGGACACGGCCCACTGCGCCCCCTCACGGGGACGGCGTCAGCCGCGCAACAGCGCCCGGTGCGCCAGCTCCCGGCACACCACAGCGAAATCCAGGCCCGCCGCGGCGGCGGCCATCGGGAACGTGGAGGTCTCGGTCAGCCCGGGGGCGACGTTGGCCTCCAGGAAGACGACCTCTCCCCCCTCGGTGACGATGAGGTCGGTGCGGGACAGGTCCCGCAGCCCCAGGGCGCGGTGCGCGGTGAGCGCCGCCTCGCGGGCCCGGTCCAGGGTCTCCTCCGGCAGCCGGGCCGGGCAGAAGAACTCGGTGCGCCCGGCGGTGTAGCGGGCGGCGTAGTCGTACACGCCGCCGTCGGGCACGATCTCCACCGGGGGCAGGGCGGTGGGCCCGTCCCCGGTGTCGAGCACGCCCACGGCCAGCTCGGTGCCCTGGACCCGCTCCTCCACCAGCGCGGAGTCGCTGTAGGCGAAGCACGACACCAGGGCGGCGGACAGGTCCTGCACCCCGGTGACCGGGGTGGCGCCGAACGCCGACCCGCCCCGGTCGGGCTTGACGAACAGGGTCGGGCCCAGCCGGTCGGCCAGCCGCTCCAGCAGCGCCGGCGCGCCCAGGTCGTGGAAGGCGGACTTGGGCAGGACGACCCCGCGCGGCACCCGCACGCCGCGGGCGGCCATGAGCGCCTTGGCGGTCGGCTTGGCGTAGGCCAGCCGGCAGGCGGCGGGGTCGGCCCCCACGTACGGGAGGCCGACCAGCTCCAGGACCTCGCGCAGGGTGCCGTCCTCGCCGGCCGAGCCGTGCAGCACGGGGAAGACCACCTGGGGCGGGTCCGCGGTGAGCCGGTCCAGGAGGGTGGCGTCGACGTCGGCGACCTGGACCTCCACGTCCAGGCGGCGCAGCGCCTCCGACACGCTGCGCCCGGAGTGGACGCTCACCTCGTGTTCGGGGGACAGGCCCCCGGCGAGAACGAGAACGCGGTCAAGGTCGGCCACGGCGCTGACCTCCTTCTGTGCTGTCATGGTGCTCGTCGGCCCCTCGGGGTCAGGGCGTGTCGGGTGCGGGTGCCTGGTCGCCCTCGCCGGGCGGGGCGAGGGTGGTGCCGAACGTATCACGCAGGTCCACCTCCCCCTCGATGGCGCCGACCAGGCGCCGCACGCCCTCCCGGATCTGCTCCGGGGTGGGGTAGCAGAAGCTGAGGCGCATGCTCTGCCGGCCGCGGCCGTCGGCGTAGAAGCCGGTGCCCGGCACGTAGGCGACGCGCTCGGTGACGGCGCGGGGCAGCATGGCCTTGGCGTCGATGCCCTCGGGCAGGGTCGCCCAGACGAAGAACCCGCCCTCGGGGCGCGTCCAGGTGCAGCCCTGCGGCATCATCGCGCCGAGTGCGGCGAGCAGGGCGTCGCGGCGCTCGCTGTACATGCCGTTGAACGCCTTGATCTGCTCCTTCCACGGGAACTTGCGGAAGTAGCGGCGCACCACCAGCTGGTTGAAGGTGGAGTGGCTGAGCATCGCGGACTCGGCGGCCAGCACGAGCTTGGCGCGGACCGCGGCCGGGGCCAGGGCCCAGCCGATGCGCAGGCCCGGCGAGAGGGTCTTGGACAGCGAGCCCAGGTAGACGACGTTCCCCTCGCCCTGGGAGTAGAGGGTGGGCTGCGGCTCCCCGTCGTAGCGGAGCAGGCCGTAGGGGTTGTCCTCGACGATGAGCACGCCGTGGCGGCGGCAGGTCTCGCTCACGGCGGCCCGGCGCGCGGCGCTCATGGTGATCCCGGCCGGGTTCTGGAAGTTGGGGATCGTGTAGAAGAACTTGACCGGCCGCCCGTCCAGCTCGGCCCGGACCAGCGCCTCCTCCAGCTCCTCGGGGACGACTCCCTGCTCGTCCATGCCCACGTGGCGGATGTCGGCCTGGAAGGCGGCGAAGGTGTTGATGGCGGTGACGTAGGTGGGGGCCTCGGTGAGGACCACGTCGCCGGGGTCGACGAAGACCCGGGTGATGAGGTCCAGGGCCTGCTGGGAGCCGACGGTGACGATGACGTCGTCGGGGGCGGCGTCGATGCCCTCCAGCTTCATGTACTCGCACAGCTGCTCGCGCAGGACGGGGTCGCCCTGGGCGGAGCCGTACTGGAGCGCGGCCGCGCCCTCCTCGGCGACGACGTCCTTGACCAGCTCGCCGAACGGCTCCAGCGGCAGGGCGGCCACGTTGGGCATGCCCCCGGCCAGGGAGACGACCTCCGGGCGGGATGCGACGGCGAAGAGTGCCCGGACCTCCGATGCGACCATGCCCTGTGCTCGGCGTGCGTAGCGGCCGACGTGCGGGTCGATGCGCGAGCCCTGGCGGTCGGGCTGTTGCTCTCGGGGGTCAGTGGACACGATCCACCTCCGTTGGGAAGGACGGTCGGGTGTTGCCGGCGCGGTGCCGTGGCCGGGGCCGTCTCCGGTCCTGGTTTCGACGCCCGCGGCGGTCCGGCGGTTCACACGGCTCCCGCGCCCCGGCGGCGCCGGGAGCGGTGCCGGTGCGGCGGCCGGTACGGGTGAGCCGTGTGCGGACACGGTTCGGTAAATGCACCGAGTGTAGCCCAGGGCCCCGTCCGGCCGCCCGGCGGGGAGGCGACTCGTGCTGTTCATCACGCCTCCCCCGGTGGGCGCGGCCGGTACGGGCCGTCGGTGCGGGGGTACCCGCGCCGGGGCCGCGACGCACCCGGCCATAACCGATTCATGGAGGATATTTCACTGTCGGTGACCGTGTCGGAGCGGTGCGCCCGCGCGGCCCTCGGCGACCGTGGGGGCGGACCCACCGCCGCGGTGGGCCGACCCGAGGAGGGGGAAGCCATGGGAGTCCGCTCGACCGCGGTCCGTGCGCCGCTGGCGGTCCTGCTGGCGGGCGCGGCCTGGGCCGTCGTCTCGTGCTCGCCCGCGACGGAGGCCGACCCCGTCGCCGTGGAGCTGCGCCGGACCGCCGAGGCGCTGGCGGTGACCGTGCTGCGCCCGGGGGCCGAGCGCGCCTTCGCCCGCGAGGGCCACCCGCTCGCCGGGGGCCTGGAATGCTCGGCGACCCCGCCCGCCGGCGCCTCGCCCTCCCCGCAGGCCGGGGCCGCCGAGCGCGGCGGGGCGACCGTCGTGCACTGCACCGGGGAGACCGAGGAGGGTGTCCCGGTCCGGTTCCAGGGTGAGCTGTCGCGCGAGGCGCTGGTCGCCCGCCCGGCCGGGGACGACGGGCTGCCGGGCACGTTCGTGGGCACCGTCGACGGCGAGGAGGTCTTCCGGATGGACTGCCTCCAGTGCGTGCCGGCGGCGCAGGAGGCGGAGCGGCGGGGCTCGGCCCCGGCGCGGACCGGGGACTGAGCCGGACGGGGACGAAGAGCGGCGGCGCCCCGGAGAGACCGTACCGGGGCACCGCCGATGCGCGGACGGCCCGGGGACTCCCCCGAGGTCCCGGGCCCACCTCCGGCCTGTGGACGCGTCCGCCGTTCCCCAAGGGCCCCCCTCAAGGCCCCGGAGACGGCGGACGTCGGTACCGCTCCCGGTTGCGGCGGCCGTCGCGCCCTCTCTTGCCCGACGACCGCCCCGGCAGGGGCCGCGCACACCCCATGAAACGCGTCCCGGCCCCCTCGCGCAACGGTTGCACTAGGTTGCGAACTCGACACCCAGGGGAATCAGGCGGTCACTGGAGCCCATCCGGGACCGGAGTTCGCGCACGCCCGGCGCGTCGGACCCGGGCAGCACGTCCGGGGGGAACTCCGGCAGCACGATGCGCACCACGACGTCCTCGCTGAACCGGTAGGGGCGGCTCTCCACGAGTCCGCCCAGGTGGCGGCGGAGCCGGGACAGCTCGGCGCGGACCGTCACCACGTGGCCCACCGCGCCGAACACGTCGTGGGACAGCTGGGCCGCGGTGCGCCCGGAGCGGTTCACCGCCAGCAACAGCAGCAGCTCGGCGTGGCGCGGGGTGGGCCGGTGCGCCCAGCTGCCGCTGCTGCCCTCGACCGTGACCGCCGGGGCGGGCCCGGACAGGTCCAGGGTGACCGTGGAGGGCGCGGCGTCCTCGCCGGAGCGGGGGCGCACGAGCCAGCCGCCGGGCAGCGGCTCCAGGGAGCACTCCCCCAGGGCGGGCAGCCAGGCGGTGCCGCTCTCGCGGTGCTTGGGCAGCAGGACGCGGCGGACCGGCTCCATGTTGGCGACCGCCGCGGTCCAGCCGGTCTCGTCGACCACCAGGGCCCGTTCCCGAACGCCGGCCAGCAGCGGCGCGGACACCGCCCGCAGCCGTTCCAGGTGGGTGTGGTGGATGCTCTGCAGGTGGGCCTCGGCCAGCTGGGCGACGGCGCTGACCAGGGCCAGGGTGGAGGGGTGCACGGTGGCCACCGGGCCGGTGACGTCGACGGCTCCCAGCAGCCGCCCGTCGCGCGGGTCGTGGACGGGGGCGCAGGCGCAGGTGAGCGAGTGCAGGCTGCGCACGAAGTGCTCGGCCGAGTACACCTGCACCGGCCTGCCCACCACCAGGGCGGTGCCGATGGCGTTGGTGCCGGTGCTGCCCTCGTTCCAGTAGGCGCCCTCGACGAGGCCGACGCGGTCGCCGATGGTGCGGATGCGGTGCGAGCCGTCCCGCCAGAGCACCTGGCCCGAGGCGTCGGTGACCAGCATGATGTGGTCGGCCTCGTCGGCCACCGACACCAGGGACCGGCGGATGAGCGGCAGCACCTCGGCGATGGGGGACTCCTGGCGGCGGCGGTGCAGCTCGTCGGGCGAGATCACCCGGGTCGGCGGCCCGGCGTCGGGGTCGATGCCGAAGCGCCGCATCCGGTTCCAGGAGTCCTCGATGACCGGACGCAGGCGGGCGCCGGGCACGGGCCGCCCGCTGACGGACGCGTCGTGCATCCGGCGCAGCATGAGGGCGTGCTCGCGGGCGTCGACCCCTGCGGGCAGGGCCGTGTCCAACGGGGGAAACGACATGGGGCTCCCTGGCCTCGTGTTCGCGGTGGCGTCCGTCCAGTCTCCTGCTTCGGATTCGGCGTCGCCGAGTGAACCGCGACAGACGCGCGTTTCGGAAGCCGAACCCCCTCTGCGCCTCCGTTTCCTACCCGGAGTGCCGCAGAGTGGCCCCTCAGCTTCCACCATCGGGAGTTTCGAGAACAGCCGTTATGCAAGGGATCCCGCGCAATTGGCCGGATACGGCCAGGGCGGGTCGGCGGAACCGGTCGGCCGACGATCCCCTCGGCGCGGGCCGCGGCGGCCGGCGGCCGCTCCGCGCCGGCGCGCACGGGGACCCGCCGGCGCCGCGGGCCCGTGCGCCGTGGTGCGAGGAAGCGCCGGGCCGTGCCGGAAGGGCGCCCCGGACGGGGTCCGCGGCGGGGCCGGGCCCTGGACGCGCGGACCCGCGGCTCAGTCCCCGGGCAGGCGGGTGAGCGCGAACCACAGCCGCATCCGCTGCTCCGGGTCCCCCAGGTCCGCGCCCAGCGCGCGCTCGATCCGGCCGATCCGGTAGCGGACGCTGTTGCGGTGCACGCCCAGGTCGGCCGCCGCCCGGTCCCAGCCGCCGTGCCGGGCCAGCCAGGCGCGCAGGGTGGCGCGCAGCTCGCGGGCGTCGGCGCCGTCCCCCGCGAGCGGGCCCAGCACCCGGCGGGCCAGGGCGTCGGCCGCCCCCGCGTCGAGCAGTTCCGCGAAGGGGTCGCCGTCCTCCTCCCACAGCAGCGGGGCCCCCGCGGAGCGGGCCCGGGCCAGCAGGGCGGCGGCCCGGCGGTCGGCCGCGGGCAGGCCCGGGGGCGCCACCGGGTCGCCGACCGCCCCGGTCCACCCGTGCCGGGCGAGCCCGTCCAGGTCGGCCCGGTGGGCGTCGGCGCCCCGGTCGGCCAGAACCGCGCGCAGGGTCCCGTCCGGCAGCAGCCCGGCCACGGCGGTGGGCAGCGGCGGCGGGGCTCCGCCGTCCCCGCGGTCCGCGGGGACGGCGCGCAGGACCCGGAAGCGGGTCGCCGCCGGGTCCCCGGCCGGTCCGGCCAGGAGCCGGGCCGCGGCCCCCGCGGGGTCGCCCTCCAGCAGCAGCGCGGCGACCAGCGCTCCGGGCACCGGGGGCGGCGCGGGGACCGGGCGGGCGACCAGGTCGAGCAGGGCGGTGGCGGTGCGCAGCACGGCGCGGTCGGTGGCGCCCAGCGGCGCGGGGCGGCCCACCAGCAGCACCCCGGGGCCGCGGGGCGGCGCGCCGACGGTGTGCCAGAACAACTCGTCGTCCGCCAGCCGGGTCTTGGCGCTGCGCGGCCCGGCCGGGGCGGTGAGGCGGCCCAGCAGCTCGGCGGCCTCCGGGCCCGGGCCGGCGGGAGCGCCGCCGGCCGCGTGCGCCACCGTCCCGTCGGGCCGCGCCAGCAGCGCCCAGGCGTCCAGGGCCGCGGCCAGCTCGCGCAGGACGCGCCCGGCCGGGTCGGGTCCGGAGACGGCGCGCGCCATGTCGCGGTGGGCCTCCCCCAGGCGGCGCAGGTCCCGCGAGCGCCCCTCCTCCAGGGCCTCGGCGACGGCGCGGACCACGGCGGCGAACGGTGTGGTGCGGGGCACCTCGAACAGGGGCAGCCCGAGCAGGCGGCACTGCTCGGCCAGGGCGGCGGGGACGGCGTCGTGGACCGGGGTGAGGCCGAAGCCGAGGGCCGCGACACCGGCGCCGGCCAGGGCGCGGACGCGGGCGCCCGTCCCCGCGGCGTCCGCGGGCAGGGAGCTGCCCGCCGTCAGCAGCAGTTCGCCGCCGCGCAGGTAGGGGGTGGGGTCGGCCAGCTCGCTGGACACCGCCCAGGACACCTCCGGGTCGCCCGGGACCAGGACCCGCAGCTCCAGGTCGCGGCGGGCCAGCACCGCGCCCAGCGCGACGCCGCGGACCTCTCCGTGCTCGCCCTCCACCGCGCCCCCTCCCCCGCGCCTCCGGCGGCCGAGGGCGGCCCGGGCCGCCCGCCTTGGATGTTCCGTCCGACGGGGCACTACGGATTGTACGTTCCGTCCACTGGATGGGCCCCGGCTTCCCGCCTACCCTGGCCGGAGCGCGTGCGGCCCGCGGCCCCGCCGGCCGCTCCGAGCACCCCGCGCGACCGCACCGACCACGAGAGGGGCACCGACGCCCGATGAGCGCACCGATCGGACCCACCGACTCCAGCCTGGTCCCGCGTTTCGCCGGACCGGCGACGTTCGCCCGGCTGCCCCGCATCGACCAGGTCGAGCGCGCCGACATCGCCGTGGTCGGCGTCCCCTTCGACAGCGGCGTCTCCTACCGCCCCGGCGCCCGGTTCGGCCCCTCCGCGATCCGCGAGGCCAGCCGGCTGCTGCGCCCCTACAACCCGGGCCTGGACGTGTCCCCGTTCGCCGCCGCCCAGGTGGTCGACGGCGGCGACATCGCGGTCAACCCCTTCTCCATCGGCGACGCCGTGGAGACCGTCGACGAGGCGGCCACCGCGTTCGCGCGGGCGGGCACCCGCCTGGTCACCCTGGGCGGCGACCACACCATCGCGCTGCCGCTGCTGCGCGCGCTGCACCGCGAGCACGGGCCGATCGCGATGCTGCACTTCGACGCCCACCTGGACACCTGGGACACCTACTTCGGCGAGCCCTACACCCACGGCACCCCCTTCCGCCGGGCCGTGGAGGAGGGCATCCTCGACACGGAGGCGATCAGCCACGTGGGCACCCGGGGCCCGCTGTACGGCAAGAGGGACCTGGAGGAGGACCGCCGCTTCGGCTTCGGGATCGTCACCTCGGCCGACGTCATGCGCCGGGGGGTGGACGAGGTCGCCGACGCGCTGCGCGGGCGGATCGGCGACCGTCCGCTGTACATGTCGGTGGACATCGACGTCCTGGACCCGGCGCACGCTCCCGGCACCGGCACCCCCGAGGCGGGCGGGCTGACCAGCCGCGAGCTGCTGGAGATCCTGCGCGGGCTGTCGGCCTGCAACCTGGTGGGCGCGGACGTGGTGGAGGTCGCGCCGGCCTACGACCACGCCCAGATCACCTCGACCGCGGCCTCCCACGTCGCCTACGACCTGGTCGGCGTCCTGGCGCTGAACCACGGCCGCCGGGGCTGACCCGGGGGCGGCGCGGGTACGCCGGGGAACGGGGGGCGGTCGGCCCCGGCCCCGTGCGCTGGACGGGCGCACCGGGCGGGGGTCCGCGGGGCGTTCCGGCGCCCGGGGCGGAGCACTGGGCTCACGCCCCGGCCGGGGCGCCCCGCATCTCCAGGTGGGCCCAGGTCAGCGCCGCGACGTGGTCGGCCAGGGTGTCGGGGCTCTCCTCGGGGTGGTCCAGCAGCCAGTCGGCGAAGGCGTCGGCGGTGCTCACCGCGATCCGCGCCAGCAGCGCGGCGTCGCGCTCGCGGGTGCCCTCGGGCAGCTCCCCGCAGGTGGTGATGAGTTCGGTGACCTCGGCCAGCACGCGTTCGCGGGCCCCGCCCACCGCCGCGGCGGCCGGGCCGGCGGCGGCCCGGCGGTACAGCACGGTCCAGCTCCCGCGGTGGGCGACCACGAACCCGAAGAAGGCGCGGAACCCGCGGCGCAGGGGGTCGTCTCCGCCCGGGGCCCCGGGGTCGTGGACGGCGGCGCGCAGGACCTCGACGAGGCGCTCCGACTCGCGGCGCACGCAGGCGTTGAAGATCCCCTCCTTGGAGCCCAGGTAGTGGTACATCGTCGGCTTGGAGGTGCCCGCGGCCTCGGCGATCTCCTCGACGCGCACCGTGTGGTAGTCGCCCCGGGAGAAAGCCGCGACGGCGGCGTCGATCATCAGCTGTTCGCGGATCCCGCGCGGGAGCCTGCGCTGTTCGGTCTTCACCCTGCCGAACCCTAGTGATCCGCGCGGCCCGTGCCAGGGCCGGCGGACCCCCGCCGGCGGGGGTCCGCGCCCCCGGGATCGGCGGCGGCCGGGTGACCTGTGGCGACGGTCGGGCCCCTCCCGGACGGCGTGACGCATCCCACGTTCCGCCGGGGGTTCGGGCCGGGCGCGGACCGCGCGCCCGCGCGGCCCCCGCCCGTGTCCCCCGGCCGGTCCCGGCCCGCCGGCGGCACCGTGGAGCGCCGCCGGCGCGGACCCGCCGGCGTCCCTACTCCCGCGGGGGGCGCAGCTCCAGCGTGCAGCACTTGGCGCCGCCGCCGGCCCTGCGCAGCTCGTCCATCTCCACCGGGTGCACGGCCAGGCCCTCGGCGCGCAGCCGGGCGGCCAGGGCGGTCGCCTCGGCGGCCACGACCACGTTGCGGCCGTCGCAGACCGCGTTGAGGCCCAGGACGGCCGCGTCCTCCTCGGTGGCCAGGAGCGCGTCGGGGAACAGGGCCTCCAGGACCTTGCGGCTGCCCGCGGAGAACGCGCCCGGGTAGTAGGCGACGCGGTCGCCCGACAGCGCGAACAGGGCCGTGTCCAGGTGGTAGAAGCGCGGGTCCGCCAGTTGCAGCGTCACCACGGGGCGGCCCAGGAAGCGCTCGGCCTCCTGGTGCGCGGCCGCCTCGGTGCGGAACCCCGTGCCGGCCAGGACGACCTCGTCCAGGGTGATGAAGTCGCCCTCACCCTCGTTGACGCTCTTGGGCTCGCGGGTCTCGGTGTACCCGTGGGCCCGGAACCACTCCAGGTAGGCGGGGCCCTCGGGGGTGCGCTCCGCGCTGGCGAAGCGGGCGCCGTAGACCCTTCCGTCCACCACCAGGGCGCCGTTGGCGGCGAACACCATGTCGGGCAGGCCCTCGATGGGGGCGATCTCGTGGACCTCGTGCCCCAGGTCCAGGTAGAGGTCGCGCAGCGCCTCCCATTGGCGGATCGCCCTGTCCCGGTCGACCCCGGCGGCGGGGTCCATCCAGGGGTTGATCGCGTAGTCGACCGCGAAGTAGGTGGGGCGGCACATCAGGTAGTGCCGTCGAACCGCCACCGGACCGGCCGGGTTCTTCATCGAACCTCCCAGTGAGACCGTTGAGTGGACGGGCACCCGCGGTGGTACAGGTTTTGACCACCGTGCGCCACCTCGGGGTTCGCCCGTTCGAAGAGGGGATACCCGCGCGGGGGCCGGGCCAAGGGGCACGGTCCGGTAAACACGGCGGCCCCGCCGGGGCGGGGCCTCGCGCGGTCAGCGCCCGCCCGCCCGGGCGACCGCCTCCTCCAGCTCCTCGCGGTTCATCTTGGAGCGGCCCGGCACCTCCAGCTCCGAGGCGCGCCGGAGCAGCTCGCGCTTGGTGCGCCGCCCCTGCCCCCGCGACGGCTGACGCGGGCCGGGGGCCCGCCCGTGCGGCAGGCTGCGGCGCAGCGCCTCCTGGAGGGCGCCGTCCGCGGCGTCCCCGGCGCGGTGCGGGCGCTCGGGCTCGCCGGGCCGGTGGACGATGGTCTCCTCCTCGGCCTTGGCCCGGACCAGTTCGGTGAGGCGGCGCCCGTAGCTGTCCTCGTAGCGCGCGGGGTCCCAGTCGGCGGACAGCGAGGCGACCAGTTCGGAGGCCAGCGCCAGCTCCTCCCTGCCCAGCGCGGTGTAGGGCACCGGCGGCATGACGTCGTCGGGCGCGCGCACCTCGTCGGGCCACCACAGGGTGGAGGCCGCCAGCACGCCCCGGGTCGGCTCGATGAGGACCGGCGACTCGCGGTCGCGCAGGACGACGGTGGCGGTGCCCGCCCGGCGGCTCCGGTCCAGGGCGGAGTGGAGCAGCCGGTAGGGCCGGGCGTCGGCGGGGTCGCGCGGGGCCATGTAGTAGGTGGAGGCGTACCACAGGGGCCCCACCGAGCCCTCGGAGACGAACCCCTCGATGCGCATGGTGCGCGACCCGTGCGGGAGGAGGGCCTCCAGCTCCTCCGGCTCCAGGACGACGTACTCGTCCTCCAGGGCGGTGCGGGCGCCGCGCACGATCTTCTCGGCGGGGACCTCCTCGCCGGTGCGCTCGTTGACGCGGACGTAGCGGATGCGGTCGGCGGTGCCGCGCTCGAACTGGTGCAGGACCGGGCCGCGGCGCTCGCGGGCGCTGTAGAGGCGCACCCCGATCGGCACTTCGCCGAACATGAGGGTGCCCACCCAGACAGGATTGACCATGGTGCCTCCCTGATCCCATGATCACCGGGGGCGGACAAAACACCGGTCAAAAAGAATAAAAAACGCGTCAGGTGATTACAGGGACAACCGAACCCCGTTCTTCTACCGACCGGTCGGTATCGCTAGGATCGCGGCAGTCCGCGATTGGAGTTCCTCCCATGAGTACGACCGTCAAGGCCGCCGTCTTCTCCTCACCGGGCACGCCCCCCGAGATCCGCGACGTGGTGCTGCCCGACCCCGGGCCCGGCCGGGTGCGGGTGCGCATCGCCGCCGCCGGGGTGTGCCACTCCGACCTGTCCCTGTCCGACGGGACCCTGCCGCAGAAGTGGCCCGCCGTGCTGGGCCACGAGGGCACCGGGAGCGTGGAGGCCGTGGGCGAGGGCGTCACCTCGGTCAGCCCCGGCCAGCACGTCATCCTCAACTGGGCCCCGGCCTGCCGCGCCTGCTGGTACTGCCGCAACGGGGAGCCGCACCTGTGCGAGCACGCCCTGGACCGGGCCTCGGTGCCCTACGCCCGGCTCGCCGACGGCACACCCGTGCACCCCGGCCTGGGCTGCGGGGCGTTCGCCGAGGCGACCGTGGTGGGCGCCGACGCCCTGGTGCCGCTGCCCGACGGCGTGGACCCGGTGACCGCCGCCGTGCTGGGGTGCGCGGTGCTCACCGGCTGGGGCGCCGTCAACAACTCGGCGCGTGTGCGGCCGGGGCAGTCGGCCGTGGTCCTGGGCCTGGGCGGGGTGGGGCTGTCGGTGCTCCAGGCGGCCCGCCTGGCCGGGGCCGACCCGGTGGTGGCCGTCGACGTCTCCCCCGCCAAGGAGGAGCTGGCCCGGTCGCTGGGCGCCACGGAGTTCCTGCTCGCCGACGAGCACCTGACCGGGGCGGTGCGGGCGCTCACCGGCGGGCGCGGCGCCGACCACGCGTTCGAGGTGGTGGGCTCGGCCCGGGTGGTGCGCAGCGCCTGGAACGCCGCCCGGCGCGGCGGAACGGTGACCGTGGTGGGCGTGGGCGCGGCCGACGACCCGGTGTCGTTCAGCGCGCTGGAGCTGTTCCACCAGGCCCGGACGCTGCGCGGCTGCGTGTACGGGTCCGCCGACCCGGCCCGCGACATCCCCCTCATCGCCGAGAGCGTGCGCTCGGGCGCCCTGCGCCCGGCGGCGGTGGTCACCGACGAGATCGCGCTGGCGGACCTCCCCGCGGCCTTCGAGCGCATGCGCCGTGGCGAGGGCGGACGCTCGCTGGTCCGCTTCGGCGCCTGAGCGGGCGGGGGCGCCGCGGTGCCCCCGCCCGCCCCGCCCGGAAGCGCGGGACGGAGTGGGAAGGGTCCCCCCTCCTCCGCACCGGCCCGCACCCGACACCGCGACCTCCACCGCCGGCCTCCGCACGGGAGCGTGGAAGAGCCCCCGTCGGCCCTCCCGCCGTACCCGGCTCCCGCCCCCAGCCGACACCGCGACCTCCGCCGTCCCGCCCGGGACGGCGGGCGGCGGGCGGCGGGCGGCGGGAACGGACCCGCGGGGCCGAACGGCCGCGCACACGGGTACGGCCCGGGGGCCCGCACGCGGGCCGGGCGGCCATGCCGGATACCGGCGGGTTTGTCACCGTCTGACAAAAGCTGTGGCGTGGGGCACACACCGCCCTTGCCCTTCGCCCGGCGAAGGAGCACAGTCGTCACCACCGCGCACACCGTGCCCCGGGCACGGCCGACCGAGCCGAGGAGACACACCCCCATGAGCAGCGCAGCGGAGCAGGCCGACGTGATCGTCGTCGGCGCGGGCCTGGCGGGACTGGCGGCGGCGGCCGAACTCGCCGACGCGGGCAAGCACGTCGTCCTGCTCGACCAGGAGCCCGAGCAGTCCCTGGGCGGCCAGGCGTTCTGGTCCTTCGGCGGCCTGTTCTTCGTGGACTCCCCCGAGCAGCGCCGCATGGGCGTGCGCGACTCCCGGGAGCTGGCGCTCCAGGACTGGATGGGCACCGCCGGGTTCGACCGGCCCGAGGACGCGTGGCCGCGCCGGTGGGCCGAGGCGTACGTGGACTTCGCCGCCGGGGAGAAGTACTCCTGGCTGCGGCGGATGGGCCTGCGGCTGTTCCCCGTCGTGGGCTGGGCCGAGCGCGGCGGCTACCTCGCCGACGGCCACGGCAACTCCGTCCCCCGCTTCCACATCACCTGGGGCACCGGGCCGGGCGTGCTCGCCCCCTTCGAGCGCCGGGTGCGCGCCGCCGCCGACCGCGGCCTGGTCTCCCTGCGGTTCCGCCACCGGGTCGACGAGCTGGTCGTGACCGGCGGCGCCGTGACGGGGGTGCGCGGCACGCTGCTGGCCCCCAGCGGCGTCGAGCGCGGCCGGGCGAGCGGCCGCGAGGCGGCCGGGGAGTTCGAGCTGTCCGCGCAGGCGGTCGTCGTGACCTCCGGCGGCATCGGCGCCGACCACGACCTGGTACGCCGGAACTGGCCCGAGCGGCTGGGCACCCCGCCCGCGCACATGCTGTCCGGCGTGCCCGAGCACGTGGACGGGCGCATGCTCGGCATCACCGAGCGGGCGGGCGGGCGGATCATCAACCCCGACCGCATGTGGCACTACACCGAGGGCATCCAGAACTGGGACCCGATCTGGTCGCGCCACGGCATCCGCATCCTGCCCGGGCCCTCGTCGCTGTGGCTGGACGCCACCGGCAAGCGGCTGCCCGCCCCGTACTTCCCCGGCTTCGACACCCTGGGCACGCTGGACCACATCATGAAGAGCGGCCACGACTACACGTGGTTCGTCCTCTCCCAGAAGATCATCGAGAAGGAGTTCGCGCTCTCGGGCTCGGAGCAGAACCCCGACCTGACCGGCAAGGACGTCAGGCTGCTCCTCAAGCGGGTGCTGCCGGGGGCGCCCGGCCCGGTGGAGGCGTTCAAGGAGAACGGGGTGGACTTCGCCGTCGCCGACCGGCTGCCCGCGCTCATCGCCAGGATGCGGGAGATCGCGGGCGACGGGGCGCTGGACGCCGACACCGTCACCCGCGAGGTGGTGGCCCGCGACCGCGAGATGGTCAACACCTTCACCAAGGACCTCCAGGTGACGGCGATCCGCGGCGCCCGCAACTACCGGGGCGACCGGCTGATCCGGGTGGCCTCCCCGCACCAGGTCCTGGACCCCAAGGCGGGGCCGCTGATCGCGGTGCGCCTGCGCATCCTCACCCGCAAGACGCTGGGCGGCCTGCACACCGACCTGGACGCCCGCGTGCTGCGCGCCGACGGCACCCCGCTGCCGGGCGTGTACGCGGCGGGCGAGGTCGCCGGGTTCGGCGGCGGGGGCGTGCACGGCTACCGCGCGCTGGAGGGCACCTTCCTGGGCGGCTGCCTCTTCTCCGGCCGTACCGCCGGGCGGGCCGCCGCGGCGGCGCTGTGACCCCCTGAGCCCCCGCTCCCGCCCCGACCCCCGGGGCGGGAGCGGGACGGGCGGAGCCCGGCGCGGAAGAACCCCCGGGGGCATGGCTCCGGCCGGACTCCGACGGTCCGCAGGGCCCCACGACGCGAGCGCCGGGCACCCGCACCCCCATCGGCCCGCCCGCGGCGCGGAAGGGCCCCGAAGGCACGGTCCCGGACCCGTTCGGCCCCGCCGGCCCGCAGGGCCTCACGACGCCGGGCGCCGGGCACCCGTGCGGGTGCCCGGCGCGGCGTGTGGTGCGGGGGGCGTCAACCTCGCGAGTCCTCCGGTGGCCCCTGCTTGCGGGGGCGTCCGCGTCGGGGGATGTCCTCGGCCTCCGTCGGCATGCGTCCGGCGTCGTTCAGGGCGCGCCTCAGGAGGAACTCGATCTGGGCGTTGGTGCTGCGCAACTCCTGTCCCGCCCACCGCGCCAGGGCGTCGTGGACGGCGGGGTCGAGCCTCAGCAGCACCTTCTTGCGCTCCGGCACGGCCACCCCCGTTACTGGTACAGCGTCCCCGTGTTCACGACCGGGCTGGCCGGGCGGTCCGAGCACAGCACGACCAGCAGGTTGCTGACCATGGTGGCCTTGCGCTCCTCGTCGAGTTCGACCACGTGCTCCTCGGACAGGCGCGCCAGCGCGCGGTCGACCATGCCCACGGCGCCCTCGACGATCTCGGCGCGGGCGGCGATCAGGGCTCCCGCCTGCTGGCGCTGGAGCATGGCCTGGGCGATCTCCGGCGCGTAGGCCAGGTGCGTGAAGCGGGACTCCACGATGCGCACGCCCGCGGCGTCGACCCGCTGGCCGACCTCCTCCGACAGGCGCTCGGTGATGGTGTCGGCGTTGTCGCGCAGCGACAGGGCGCCGCCCGGGGCCTCGTAGGAGTCGTACGGGTAGTGGCCGGCGATGTGGCGCACGGCCGCCTCGGTCTGGATGGACACGAACTCCACGAAGTCGTCGACCTCGAAGGTGGCGCGCGCGGTGTCCTCCACCTGCCACACGACGACGGCGGCGATCTCGATGGGGCTGCCGGAGGCGTCGTTGACCTTCATGACGGAGGTCTCGTGGTTGCGGATGCGCGTGGAGACGGCGTTGCGCTCGGTCAGCGGGTTGACCCAGCGCAGGCCGTCGGTGCGCACGCTGCCGACGTAGCGGCCGAAGAGCTGGACGACGCGGGCCTCGTTGGGGGCGACCATGGTCAGCCCCAGCATGAGGAACAGGCCGACGACGGCGATGACGCCGCCGAGCACGAGCCCGGCCACGAGCGGGACGGCGTCCAGGAGCAGGGGCGCCGCCGCGACGGCGCCGCCGACGAGGACCACCAGCAGGGCGGCCAGCAGCACGGCGATGCCGTCGCGGCTCTTGGCGGTGGTCTCCCGGTACTGCGGGGCCTCGCGGTAGGCGGGGGCGGCCGGGGCGATCGGTTCGGACATCGGGGTTCCCTTCCTCTCAAGTGATGACGTGAGCATAGCATTGTGATATCACTTTTTATAGGAGCAGGGCCGACAGGGCCCCGGAGACCGAAAGGAGACGTGGACGCGATGACCACCGACACACCGCGCCTGCGCCCGCCGCACCACCGGGTGGACCCCCGCGCCGTCCGCTGGTGGACCACCCGCTCGCTGGCCGTGACCGTCGTCCTGACCGCCATCCCCGTGGTGCCCGCCCTGATCTGGGAGCCCGTCCGCTTCTGGTTCCTCGTCGCGGCAGCCGTGATCGTCGTCCCGGGCCTGGTGATCACCCTCGTGATGCCGCGGTGGCGCTACCGGGTCCACCGCTGGGAGGTCACCGACACCGCCGTCTACGCCTCCAGCGGCTGGTTCTGGCAGGAGTGGCGGGTGGCCCCCAT
This sequence comes from Nocardiopsis flavescens, assembly GCF_900141985.1. GTDB lineage: Bacteria > Actinomycetota > Actinomycetes > Streptosporangiales > Streptosporangiaceae > Nocardiopsis > Nocardiopsis flavescens. The sequence continues at coordinate 357,943 of NZ_FQZK01000001.1, forward strand.
GTCGCGCATCCAGACGGTGGACACCGCGCGCGGCCCGCTCCAGCGGGCGTTCGGGCTGTCCAGCGTCACCGTCACGACCGCCTCGGCCGCCGGGCCCATCGAGATCGCGGGCCTGGACCACGCCCTGGCGACCCGGGTCGCCGACCAGCTCACCGAGACCACCCAGGCCGTTCCCGGAGACGCGACATGAGCACGGACCAGCGACCCCCGACCGGGCCGGCCGACCGCCCGGCCGACCGTCCGTCCGGCGACTGGCAGGGACTGAGCCCGCTCAGCGTGTGGGCCAACACCGCCGCCGGCGCCCTGTTCATCGTCCCCGCCGCCGTCGTCGGCACCGTGGTCCTCGTCCTACTGGACCTGGCCTGGTGGGCGGCGGCCCCGCTGCCCGGCGCGCTGGCCCTGATCGCCGGGCTCACCGTGCTCGACATGGTGTTCCTCAGGGCGGTCTCCTACCGCGTCACCGGCGAGCGCATGGAGATGCGCTCGGGCGTGCTCTCCAAGGCCTACCGCTCGGTGCCGCGCGAGCGCGTGCGCAGCGTGGACGTGGCCGCGCCGATCTACGCCCGCCCCTTCGGCCTGTGCGTGGTCACCGTCGGTACCGGGGAGCAGGTGGACGCCGGATCCGACCAGGTCAAGCTCCAGTACGTCACCGCCGCCCAGGGCGAGCGGCTGCGCCGCGAGCTGCTGTACCGCGGGGCGCCCGCCGCCGCGGAGGGAGCCGAGGGGGCTCCGGACGCCGAGGGCCTGGAGCTGGCCCGGCTGGACCCGCGCTGGTTCGCCTACGCGCCCGCCACCACCGCCACCCTGGGCATCGGGATCGGCGCCCTGGCCGCCCTGATCGGCGCCAACGCCCAGTCCGAGGGCTGGATCTACCGGTGGGTCTCCGAGTGGGCCGGGCTGCCCAGCACCGCGGAGATCGGCGCGTTCGTGATGGGCCGGCTGCTGGTCGTGCTCCCGGTGTCCCTGCTCGTCCTGCTGCTGTCGGGGACGGCCGTGCTGCTGGCCGTGGCGGTGGAGACCTGGTGGAACTACCGGCTGGTCCGGGAGGCCGACGGCACCGTGGTCATGCGCCGCGGCCTGCTCAACAGCCAGTCGCTGACCGTCGAGGGGCGCCGCCTCAACGGCGTCACCCTGCACGAGCCGCTGGTGCTGCGCTCGGTGCGCGGCGCGGACGTGCGTGCCGTCGCCACCGGCCTGGGCGCCGCCGACGACGAGAAGACGCAGGCCAAGAGCCGGCTGTCCCCGCCGATGCCCCGGGCCCGCGCCCGGGAGCTGGCCGCCGACCTGATGCGCACCCCCGAGTCGCCGCTGGACATGCCGCTGTCCGCGCACCCGCGGGCGGCGCTGCGCCGCAGGCTGGTGCGCGCCGGGTGGGCCGCGCTGGGGGGCTTCGCCGTGGCCGGGGCGCTGGCGTGGCTGCACTCGCTGGCCGCCGCGGCCTGGTGGGAGACCGCCCACGAGATCGAGGAGCGGCTCAATCCGCTGCCGGTCGCCACGCACCTGGTGGAGGCCACCCCGACCTGGGGCTGGTGGCTGCTGGGCGCGGCGTTCGCCGCGGTGGCGTTCTGGTACGCGGTCGGCTCCCACCGGGCGCTGGGCCACGGCCTGCACCCGCGCTATCTGGTGGTGCGCCGGGGCATGGCGGTGCGCGACACGGTGACCCTGGAGCGGGCGGCGGTGATCGGCTGGCGGATCACCCGCACGCCGTTCCAGCGCCGGGCCGGGCTGGCGCACGTGTCGGCCACCACGGCCTCGGGCGCGGGCATGTACACCGCGTCCGACGTGGGGCTGTCCCAGGGGCTGGCCTGGGCGGACATGGCGGTCCCGGAGCTGCTGTCGCAGTTCCTGGAGCGGGACGACCGGTCGCCGGACCGGCCCGGGCCCGCCGCCTGAGCCCCGCCCCGGCGCACCCGCGGGAGGCGCCGGGCGGACCGGGGGCCGACGGGGTGCCCGCCCGCGCGGGCGGGCACCGGGGGCGCCCGCCCCGGCCGTCAGCGCACGGCCGGGGCGCGCACGATGTCGAAGAGCCGTTCCATGCCCAGGATCTCCAGCACCCGGGCCACGGGCGGGCGCGGGCGGGCCAGCACCACGCGACCGCCGCGGGCCGCCATGGCGTGGTGGGCCGCCACCAGGGCGCCCACCCCGCTCGCGTCCAGGAACCCGACGCCGTCCAGGTCCACGACCAGGCACTCGCAGGCCTGGTCGCCGACCGCGACCGCCAGCCGGGCGCGCAGTCCCGGAACGGTGGCCAGGTCGATCTCGCCCTCGACGGGGACCACCGCCACACCGGTGTGCGGGAGACAATCCTGGAACCGGACATCCCGTGCCACTAGAGGCCACCTCTCACCGGACGTAATCTTTCCACTACGCAACCGCGTACGAGATCGTAACCTCTACAGAGAGGTTCCGGGAGGCCTTTTCCGAGAAAAACCCCCGAAATCTCAGCTATGTGGCTGCGGGGACGGCATCATCCGACCTTCCGGACCGGCCCACCCGGCCGCCCGGCGGTCATGGGAACCTCTCTCGGACACTCCGGGCACGAGCCGCACCGTGCCCCCGCGGCCCCCGGTGCGGTACAAGGTGCGGTAGAAGCGGTAGGGACACCTGGAGCCCCGGGTCCTCCCGGGGCCGGGCCGACGCACAGCGCACAGAAGGGAGGGAGCGGCGCTCCACTCCCGCCCTCCGGGGCGGGACCGCGCCGCGCACCCCATGACCGAAACCGCCGAGACCCGACCCGGCTGGTTCTCCGACCGGGAACTGGAGAGCATCCGCGGCCGCATGCCCGTGATGTACGTGCAGGCCGTCCCGGTGCGGGTGGACGAGGTGGGCGAGGTCACCCGCGTCGGACTGCTGATGCGGGCGACGGCCGACGGCCGCTTCCACCGGTCGGTGGTCTCGGGCCGCGTCCTGTACCACGAGAGGGTCCGCGACGCGCTGCTGCGCCACCTGGAGAAGGACCTGGGCCCGGTGGCGCTGCCGCGCGTGCCCGCGTCCCCGCAGCCCTTCACCGTCGCCGAGTACTTCCCCACCCCGGGGGTGACGCCGTTCCACGACCCGCGCCAGCACGCGGTGGCGCTGGCCTACATCGTCCCGGTGGCGGGCGACTGCCAGCCCCGCCAGGACGCGCTGGACCTGGTGTGGCTCACCCCGGAGGAGGCCGCCGACCCGGTGGTGGGGGCGGAGATGAACGACGGCCAGGACGTGCTGGTGCGCCAGGCGCTGGCCCACGTGGGGCACGCCCCCTGACCCGCGCGGGCCCCGCGGCGGCGCCGCGGGGCCCGGCTCCGCCCGCCCGGGGACGGGGGCGCGCTCGTGCGGGTTCCGCCCGGCGGCGCGGCGGAGGCCGGGAGCGCCCCGGGCGCCGGACGCGTCCGGGGCATAGGCTCGGTCCCATGCCCGACGCCCTCGCCCCCCTCGTCGACGACGCCCTGGCCCTGCTCCGCCCCGGGGAGCGCGCCCTGCTCGGCCTGACCGGGCCTCCCGGCGCCGGCAAGTCCACCCTGGCGCGGCGGCTGGTCGCCGAGGTCGGCGCCCGGGCCGGCGCGGGCACCGCCGGGTACCTGCCCATGGACGGGTTCCACCTGTCCAACGCGCAGCTGGAGCGGCTGGGGCGGCTGGACCGCAAGGGCGCCCCCGACACCTTCGACGCGCACGGGTACGCGGCCCTGGTACGGCGGCTGCTCGCCGAGACCGGCCACCCCGTCTACGTGCCCGACTACGACCGGGGGCTGCACGAGCCCGTGGCGGCCCGCCACGTGATCGCGCCGGGCACCCGGCTGGTCGTCACCGAGGGCAACTACCTGGCCGGGGACACCGAGCCCTGGGCCGGGCTGCGCCCGCTGTTCGCCGGGCTCTGGTACGTGGAGGCCGACGACGCGCTGCGCGAGGAGCGCCTGCTGCGCCGCCAGCGGGCGGGCGGCCGGGACGAGGCCGCCGCCCGGGAGTGGGTGGAGCGCAGCGACCGCGCCAACGGGGAACTCGTCAAGCGGTTCCGGGGGAACTGCACCCGGATCGTGCCCACCGGCGCGGTGCCCCGGGAGGGCCGCGGCGCCGCGGAGACCGCGGACGGCTGAGCCGCCCGGCGGGCGCGGCGGGCGCCTGTACCGGCAGCGGCGCTCTTCCCCGAGGCGGGCCGCGGTGGCCGGGGGGATCGCGGCGGGCACCCGGCCCCCGATGCCCCGCGCCGGCCGCCCCGCGTCCGCACGGGCGGGGCGGCCCCCGCGGTCCGCGTCACCGGTCCCGCGGGCGCGGACGCTGCGGGGGCCGACCGCTGAGCGCTGCCCGTACCGCGCCGCCGGCCCCGCGGGCGCGGGCGGCACGGCCGGTCAGGCCGCCCGGCGCAGGAACCGGCGGGCCAGCCCGCGCACCAGCGCCAGGTACGGCCCCGACACGGTCTCGCCCCTGCCCTTGAGCCCGCCGTAGGCCGAGGACACGACGGCCTCCTTGTACCAGGCGGCGGGGCGCCCGGTCAGGACGAGGCGGCGCGGGGAGTCGTCGGGGCGCACGAACTGGATCAGCCCGTCGCGCCTCCCCAGGCTCACGCACTGGTTCATGTAGCCGAACGGGGTGGTGTCCGGTTCGCGCCCGGCCAGCCGGGCGGCGACGGCGTCGGCGGCGGCCCACCCCATGGGCAGGCCCATCGCGCAGGACATCCGCAGCTCCCGCCCGTCCACCGCGTCGGCGTGGGCGGCGTCGCCCACCACGTACACGTCGGGGTGGGAGAGCGAGCGCTGGGAGCCGTCGACCAGCGCGCGGCCGTGGCCGTCGACCGTCAGCCCGGCCCCGGCGGCCATCGGGGAGACGGCGAACCCGGCGTTCCACACGGTGACGTCGCTGTCCAGGAGGCTCCCGTCCTCCAGTTTGACGTGGTCGGCCTCGACGGCGGCGACCCGGGTGTGCTCGTGCACGGTCACGTCCAGACGCGCCAGGACGCGCAGGACGTGGGCGCGCCCGCGCCGGTCGAGCCCGGCCGCGACGGGGCCGGAGGTGACCAGCTTCACGTCCATGCCCGCGTGGGCCTCGGCGATCTCGGTGACGGCCTCCAGCCCGGTGAGGCCGCCGCCGACGACGGTGACGGTCCTCGGCCGTTCCCGCGCGATGCGGAGCGCCAGGGCGCGGGCGCCGTCGAGCCCGGCCAGGGTGGCCGCATGCTCGGCGGCCCCCGGGACGGCGTCCGCCGCTCCGGTGCTGCCCAGGGCGTACACCAGGGTGTCGTAGCGCAGGGTGCGGACCCGGTCCCCGGCGCGGACGTCGACGGTGCGCGCGTCGGCGTCGACGGACTCGACCCGGCCGACGACGAGGTCGACGGAGGGGTCGAGCGAGGCGGAGAGCGGGTGGACGCCCACCCCGCGCCCCGCGGCGACCTCGTGCAGGCGGACGCGCTCGACGAAGGTGTCGGCGGCGTTGACCAGGGTGACGCGCAGCGCCGCGCCCCCGCGGGCGTGGTGGGCGGCGCGCCTGGCCGCGGCGAGTCCGGCGTACCCGCCGCCCAGGACGAGGAGTTCGTGGGTCATGGCTGCCTCCCGGTGGTGTGTTCCGTCCTCTCCCTGGACGGGGCGGCACCGCCCGGGCGTGACACGCCGGACCGCGGAGCGGCCGAATGTGACCGAGTGCATACGTATGCTCACAGGGCCCCGGGCTCCGGGGTTTCCGCTCCCCCGAGCGATTCCGACAGTCGGACAGAAACGACTCAGACGTCCACATACCGAGACAAATGTCCCACATAGTGTCATCCGGGACTACGATCCGTGCATCCCCCCGCCGGATTCTCCCACTCCGACCTGGAAAGAAGTCCCATGACGGACGTCGCCGAACAGCAACCCGCACCGGAGCGCGGCACCCCCGCCCCGGCGGACCCGCCGACCAACCCCCGGCGCAGGGTGCTCACCGCCAGCCTCGTGGGGACGTCCGTCGAGTTCTACGACTTCTACATCTACGCGACCGCGGCCGTCCTGGTCTTCCCGGCGCTGTTCTTCCCCGAGGGCGACATGATGGCCGCCCGGCTCCAGTCGCTGGCCACCTTCGCCATCGCGTTCGTGGCCCGCCCCATCGGCTCCTGGGTGTTCGGCCACTTCGGCGACCGCGTCGGCCGCAAGGCCACCCTGGTCGCCTCGCTGCTGACCATGGGCATCGCCACCGTGGGCATCGGCGTCCTGCCCACCTACGCGCAGGTCGGGGTCGCCGCCCCGCTGCTGCTGGCGCTGTGCCGGTTCGGACAGGGCCTGGGGCTGGGCGGGGAGTGGGGCGGCGCGGCCCTGCTGGCCACCGAGAACGCGCCCGCGGGCAAGCGCGGCTTCTACGGGACGTTCCCGCAGCTGGGCGCACCGATCGGGTTCTTCCTCGCCAACGGCGTGTTCCTGGTCCTGAGCCAGGCCATGAGCGAGGAGGCGTTCCTGGCGTGGGGCTGGCGGGTGCCGTTCCTGCTGTCGGCGATCCTCATCGTCCTGGGGCTGTGGGTGCGCCTGAGCCTGCACGAGACCCCCGCGTTCGCGAAGGTGCTGGCCGCGGGCGACCAGGTGCGCACGCCCATCGTCGAGGTGTTCCGCCGCAACCTGGCGGCACTGGTCCTGGGCACCCTGGTGATGGTCGCCACGTACGTGCTCTTCTACCTGATGACGGTGTTCTCGCTGGGCTTCGGCACCGACGCGGAGACCGGGCTGGGGTACGACCGCTCGCAGTTCCTGGTGTTCCTGCTGGTGGGCGTGGTGTTCTTCGGGATCTTCACTCCGGTCGCCGGCGTGCTGGCGGACCGGTTCGGCCGCAAGCCGGTCCTGGTGGCGGTGACCGCGGCGATCATCGTGTTCGGGTTCGCCATGGGCCCGCTGCTGGGCTCGGGGACCGTCGGTGTGCTGGCCTTCCTGGTCATCGGCCTGTCGCTCATGGGCCTGACGTTCGGCCCGATGGCGGCGGTGCTGCCCGAGCTGTTCCCGACGAGGGTGCGCTACACCGGGGCCTCGGCCGCCTACAACCTGGCCGGGCTGCTGGGCGCGTCCTTCGCCCCCTACATCGCGACCTGGCTGGCGGGCACGTTCGGGATCGCCTGGGTGGGCGGCTACCTGGTGCTGGTCAGCGTGGTCACCCTGGTCGCCCTGCTGCTGACCCGGGAGACCAAGGACGACTCCCTGGACGACACCCCGGTCGGCGTCACCGCCCGGCGGCGCTGAGCCGCGCCGGGGCCGGGGGGCACGGTCACCGCGCTCCCCGGGCCCGGCGCCCCGCCCCGCGTCCCCGGACACCGGGGCGCCCGCCCCGGCGGACACGCGCCCCGGTGTGCGCCCCGCACCTTGGGCGGCGTGCGCGGGGCACGACGGGTTCCCGCCCCGGACGGTGACGCACCGGAACGGAGGCCCGCACCCGGGTCCCGGGGGGACTGAGCCGCCCCGCCCCTGCCGCACCCGGGGCGCCGCCCCGCGTCCGGCCCGTGCGGCGGGGGAGCACCGGTTCTCCGGCGCCTCAGAGACGCGCTTCGAGGGCCGTGCGGTCGGTGAACAGGTGCCCGGACATGCCCAGCGCCTCGGCCGCGGCGACGTTCTCACTGCGGTCGTCCACGAACAGCGTCTCCCCCGGGGAGACCGCCATGCGCTCCAGGCACCACAGGTAGACCTCCGGCTCGGGCTTGGCCACCCCCAGGCGGCCGGAGAAGGCGCGCACCGAGAACGCCGCCAGCCACGGGTTCTCCTTCTCGAAGCGGTCCGCGAGGTCGGCCGGGATGTTGGACAGCAGCCCCACCGTCCGGCCGCCCGAGGCGAGCCGCTCCACCAGGGAGACCATCGCGGGGTCCACGGCCCGCCAGCTGTCGATGTCGGCGGAGATGAGCGCCGCCGCCAGCGCCGGGTCCACCTCGCGGCCCAGCCGCTCCCCCACCGCCCGCCAGTAGGCGAGTCCGTCCAGGTCGCCGCGGTCGTAGGACAGGCGCAGGTCCCAGTAGGCCTCCCAGAACGCGGCGGGGTCGGCCGCGCCCATGGTCTCGGTCAGGAGGCGCTTGCCCTCCTCGGACTGGTGGCGGGCGATCACGCCGAACAGGTCGAAAAGGACGGCTCCGGATGCGGTCTCGGGCAAGGGAGGGCTCCTCGGGATCGGTGGGGCGGCTCCTTCAAGCCCTACCCGATGGCGGCGATCCGCGCACCCGGAACCGGAGGAACCGGCGAGAAATCGGGCCTGTGGACAACCCGCCGGAGGGGGTCGGACCGGCCTACCCTTCAAGGAAGGCCGCGTTCCCGCGCCACCGCCGTCCGCCCCGACACCCCGGGAGGCCCCGTGTACGACGCCGCACTCGAACCCGGCGCGGCCGGGCCCGCGCGCGGGATCCGGACCGGCGGCCCGATCACCGGCCGCACCGCCACGGCGGCGGTGGTCCGGGAGAAGTGCCGTGCGACGGCCCCGCGGCCGGGGATAAGAGAACAAGAGGAAAAAGTCCCGCACCCGTCCGAGAAAGGCTTCGCCATGTCGTCTCCGGGTAACCGGAAATCCCGTAAGCCCTGTGCCGCAGGGGATGTGACCGTCGGCACGGGAAGTTCGACATACCGGATACGGGCGGCGGAAAAACGCCTCTAGACTCGGAGCAGACCCTCGGAGAAACGGTGAGAAGAGCTCTCATGAGTGACGGCGAAGCCCCCGCCCCCGGCCAGGAACGGCTGTCCCTCCCCGAGGTCCGGCTGGACGACCTCCTCGACGAGGTCCGGTCGCGGCTCGGCGAGATCTCCACGACCCAGGAGCGCATCCGCACCCTGCTGGAGGCGGTCGTCTCCATCGGGGAGGGCCTGGAGCTGGACCCCCTGCTGCTGCGCATCACCGAGACAGCGAGCAGCCTGGTCGACGCCCGCTACGGTGCGCTGGGCGTGATCGGCCCCGACGGGGAGATGAGCCGGTTCATCCCCGTGGGCCTGCGCCCGGACGAGATCTCCTCCATCGAGCACTGGCCGCGCGGCGAGGGCATCCTGGGCCTGCTCATCAAGGAGCCCGAGCCCCTGCGCCTGGGCGACGTCTCCGACCACCCCGAGTCCGTGGGCTTCCCCCGGGGCCACCCCGTGATGCGCACCTTCCTCGGGGTGCCCATCCGCATCCGCGACCGGGTGTTCGGCAACCTGTACATGACCGACAAGCGCGACGGCGGGCACTTCACCGGCGACGACGAGCTGCTGCTGCGCGCCCTGGCCACGGCGGCGGGCACCGCCATCGAGAACGCCCAGCTGTTCTCCGAGACCCAGAGCCGGGAGACCTGGCTGGACGCCTCGGGGCAGATCACCACGCGGCTGCTGTCCGGGGCCCCGCCCGAGGAGGTGCTGCGCCTGGTGGCCCGGCGGGCGCGGGTGATGGCGCACGCCGACATCTCCGTCATCGCGATGCCGGGCGAGGAGCCCTCGACCCTCACCGTGCGGGTGTGGGACGCCCCCGAGGAGGACGGCGACTCCCCCGAGTCGGCGGTACGCGGGCGCCGCAGCGCGTCGCTGGCGGCCGGGGTGCGCGGGGCCGCCCTGACCTGCGCCCCGGAGACCCTGCTGGGCCGGGTCTACCTGAGCGGGCGCCCTATCTGCACGGACATCTCCGAGCACTGCGACCCCGACATCGAGTTCCTGGCCCGGCTGGGGCTGGGGCCGATCCTGGTGCTGCCGTTCGGCCCGCCGGACGGGGCACGGGGCGTGCTGCTGCTGGCGCGCACCGCGGGCCGGGAGGAGTTCCCGATCGCGTGGATGAGCATGCTGGCCTCCTTCGCCGACCAGGCGGCGGTGGCCCTGGAGCTGGCGGAGGCCCGGCTGGACTCCGAGCGGCTCAGCGTGCTGGAGGACCGCGACCGCATCGCCCGCGACCTGCACGACACCGTCATCCAGCGCCTGTACGCCACCGCCATCACCCTGATGGGCACGGTGCGGCGGATCGACGACGAGACCTCGTCCCAGCGGGTGCAGAACGCGGTGACCGACCTGGACGACACCATCCGGCAGATCCGCTCGACGATCTTCGCCCTGCAGAGCTCGGGCGACGAGGCCGCCCGGCTGCGCTCGCAGGTGCTGGACCTGGTCAACGGGGCCACCGAGTCGCTGGGGTTCGCGCCCCGGCTGCTCACCCAGGGGCCGGTGGACACCACCGTGGACGAGACCACCGGCGCCCACCTGGTGGCGGTGCTGCGCGAGCTGCTCTCCAACGCCGCCCGGCACGCGCACGCCACGTCGGTGGACGTGGAGGTGTCGGTGGCCGACGGCGGGGTGGTGCTGCGGGTCTCCGACGACGGGGCGGGCATCCCCGAGGGGACGCACCGCAGCGGGCTGCGCAACATCGCCTCCCGCGCCGAGGAGCTGGGCGGGACGGTGGAGGTCGTGTCGGCCCCGGGCGGGGGGACCTCGGTGCGCTGGTCGGTCCCGGCCCGCGTCCCGGCCTGAGCGCGCCGCCCCGGCGGCGGCACCGCCCGGCCGCGCCGGCGGCGGGCGCGGACCGGGCGGCCTCCCCTGGCGGGCGGGCGCCCCGTCAGGTCAGGAGCCCTCCAGGGACAGGCGGACGGCGTAGGCCGCCGCCTGGGTCCGGCGGGCCATGCCGAGCTTGGCCAGCACACGCGAGACGTAGTTCTTGACGGTCTTCTCCGCCAGGTACATGCGGGCGCCGATCTCGCGGTTGGTCAGGCCCTCGCCGATGAGTTCCAGCACCCGGCGCTCCTGGTCGGTGAGCTCGCTCAGCGGGTCCTTGCGCCCCGCCTCCTCGCGCAGGCGATCCAGCATGCGCGTGGTGGACTCCGGGTCCAGGAGCGAGCGGCCCGCGGCGACCGTGCGCACGGCGCCGACCAGGTCGGTGCCGTGGATCTGCTTGAGGATGTACCCGGACGCCCCGGCCATGACGGCGCCGTACAGGGCCTCGTCGTCGGAGTAGGAGGTGAGCATGAGGATGCGCGTGCCGGGGAGCAGGGAGCGGATCTCCCGGCAGACGGTGACGCCGTCGCCGTCGGGCAGGCGCACGTCGAGCACCACCACGTCGGGGGTCAGGGCGGGCACCCGGGCCAGCGCCTGGGCCGCGGTGCCGGCCTCGCCGACCACCTCGACGCCGTCCTCGTCGTCCAGCAGGGAGCCCACGCCCCGGCGGACGATCTCGTGGTCGTCCACCAGGAACACCCGGATCGTGTCGTCGCCGTCCATCAGGTGCGCACCTCAATCTCCTTCGCGGGCCGCCCCGGTCCCGGGCCGACGTGCCCCATTGTGGGGCACCGCGCCGCGGGTGCGCACCGTCCGAACGGCGGCCTCACCGGTACCGCGGGGCCCGTTCCCCAGCTTAAGCAGCGGTCATTGTCGCCTTATGGGTACAACGTCCTTTTTTGTTTGGGGCATAGGGCCTTCGGGGTAGGCGCTCCCTCGGGACCTCCGCCCCGGGTTCGAGGACCGTCGGGCACCGTCCGGAGCCGCTCTGATCAGGGATGATGGCGGAGATCGAGAAATACGGGAAAGCCGATCCCAGGGGGGTCGCCATGGTTCGAGAAAGCGCTGCCGGAACCGCACGGGAAAGGGCGGCGGTGCCCCGGGGCCGTACCGCCGACGAGGACCCGCTGTCCGGGACCGGACGGCTCGACGAGGACACCGAGATGCTCATGGGCGCCGATCTCGCGGAGGGCGAGGCCGGGGCGACGCTCACCGTCCTGGAGCGCCAGACCTGCTTCAACCTGGCCGGGACCAGGGATATCGGGCGGATCGCCTTCACCATCGACGGCGACTCCGCCCCGACCGTGCTGCCGGTCAACTACGCGCTGGTCGACGACACGATCGTGCTGCGCACCACCCTGGCCGGGACGGTGATGCGCTACGCCCGCGGCTACGCGTCCTTCCAGGTGGACCACTTCGACGACGAGCGCCGCGAGGGCTGGAGCGCGCTGTTCACGGGGCGCTGCCGGTGGGTGCGCGACGAGGGGGAGCTGTCCCGCATCCCGCAGGGGAGGCTGCCGGTGCCCTGGGCGGAGGGGCCGCGGGACCAGATCCTGCGCGTCGTGCCCGGACGCGTCACCGGCCGCCGGATCCAGCGCCCCTGAGGCCCGCGCCGCCGGCGCCGCCCGGCACCGGCCGGCGACCGGACCGGGCGGGGTGCGTCGGTACGCCGCGAGCGGCGCGCCCGCCCCCGGGGCCGCCGGGCTCCCGCACCGCGGTCGCGGCCCGTCGGCCCCGCCCGACCACGAGCCGCCGGGGCTCCCGGCCCGGTGGCCGAGCACCGCGGGGGGTGCGGCACCGCAGGACCGGCACGGACCCGAACCGGCACGGACCCGACACGAAGCACACCGCGCCGCCGGACCGGGGGCGACCGGCGGACGCCCCGCGGCGCGGGTTCGGCGCCCGCGCGGGGTGACGGGGCCGCGACCGAACGCGACGGGTGCCCGCCGCGGCCCGCGAACGGCCCGATCCACGCGCCTAAGCTGGGAACCTCTCGGCGCACCGGGGCGTCAGAACCCGGTGACAAGGGAAGTCTCAGGGAGGGCACACGTGGGCCTGTTCGACGCCATCCGTGGCGAATTCATCGACATCATCGAGTGGACCGACGACAGTCGCGACACCATCGTCTGGCGCTTCCCGCGGCACGACAACGAGATCAAGATGGGCGCGCGGCTCACCGTCCGCGAGTCCCAGATCGCGGTGTTCGTCAACGAGGGCCGGGTCGCCGACGTGTTCGCGCCCGGCATGTACACGCTGGAGACCCGCAACGTCCCCGTCCTCAGCACGCTCAAGGGCTGGAAGCACGGTTTCGACTCGCCGTTCAAGGCCGAGGTGTACTTCGTCAACACCCGCCGGTTCAGCGACTTCAAGTGGGGCACCCAGAACCCGGTCATGGTCCGCGACCCCGAGTTCGGCCCGGTGCGGCTGCGCGCCTTCGGCGGCTACTCGGTGCGGGTGGTCGACCCGCCGCGGTTCATCGCCGAGCTGGTCGGGACCGACCCGCAGTTCCGGACCGAGGAGGTGGAGGGCTACCTGCGGCAGATGATCGTCAGCCGCCTGGGCAGCGCCCTGGCCACCGCCGCCCGCGACGTCCCGGTGCTGGAGCTGGCGATCCACCAGCACGACCTGGGCCAGCGCATGTCCGCGGCGCTCACCCAGGACATGGCGTCGGTGGGCCTGGAGGTGCCGGACTTCAACGTCGAGAGCATCAGCCTGCCGCCGGAGGTCGAGAAGGCGCTGGACAAGCGGTCCCAGATGGGGCTGCTGGGCGACCTGGACCAGTACTCCAAGTTCCAGACGGCGACCGCGATCGGCGACGCCGCCAAGACCCCGGGCAGCGGCATGGGCGAGGCCATGGGCATGGGCATGGGACTGGCCGCGGCCCAGCAGATGGCGCAGAACATGAACCCCCAGACGCAGCCCCAGCAGCCCCAGCAGGCGCAGGCGCCCCAGGCGCAGCCCGCCGCCGCCCCGCCGCCGCTGCCGCAGGCCGAGTGGTTCGTGGGCGCGGACGGGCAGCAGACCGGGCCCTTCGACGCCAACGCGCTGGCGCAGCAGGTCGGCGGCGGCCGGCTGACCCGCGACACCCTGGTCTGGAAGGCGGGCATGGCGCAGTGGACCGCGGCCGGGCAGGTGCCCGAGCTGTCGGGGCTGTTCGCGGCCACCCCGCCGCCCATGCCGCCCGCCTGACCGCGCCCCTCCCCTCCCCCGACCCCAGAAGGCCGACATGTCCGATACCGCCGTCCCACCGCCGCCGACCTCCCCCCGCGAGTTCCCCTGTGGTGCCTGCGGGGCCCGGCTGGAGTACTCCGCCGGCGCGCGTCAGATGCGCTGCCCGTACTGCGGCAGCGAGGAGAAGATCCCCGAGGCCACCCGCACGGTGCGCGAGCACGCCGTGGAGACCCTCTTCGCCCGCAGGCCGGCGGAGCGGGTGGCGGAGCACCGGTTCGTCTGCCAGGGGTGCGGGGCCCACATCCAGGGCGACCACCTCGCCCAGACCTGCCAGTTCTGCACCGCCCCGCTGGTCACCGACGACTCCGCGGACGTCCAGGTGCCGCCGGAGGCGGTGCTGCCGTTCACCGTGGAGCGGCGGGCGGCCCACGACGCGCTGTCGGGGTGGACGAACAGCCGCTGGTTCGCGCCCAACAGCCTCAAGAGGGTCAGCGAGGCCGAGCGCTTCAAGAGCACGTACCTGCCGCACTGGACCTTCGACGCCCAGACGGAGTCGGACTACCGGGGCCAGCGCGGCGAGTACTACTGGGTGACCGAGACCTACACGACCACGGAGAACGGCAAGTCGGTCACGAAGACCCGGCAGGTCCGCAAGACCCGCTGGTACCCGGCCCGGGGCCGGGTGTCGCGCTTCTTCGACGACGTGCTGGTCAACGGCACCACCCAGGTGTCGCCGGAGAAGGTGGACGCGCTCAAGCCGTGGCCGCTGGACAAGGCGCGGCCCTACGCGCACGAGTTCCTGGCGGGGCACGAGGCGCTGCGCTACGACGTGGAGCCCGAACAGGGCCTGGAGGCGGCCAAGCAGGTCATGGCCGGGACCATCCACCAGGACTGCAAGCGCGACATCGGCGGCGACGAGCAGCGGGTGACGTCGGTGGACACCGCCTACTCGCGGGTCACCGGCAAGCTGCTGCTGGTCCCGGTGTGGGCGGGGGCCTACCTGCACGGCGGGAAGACCTGGCAGATCGTGGTCAACGGGTGCACCGGCGAGGTCCAGGGCGAGCGCCCGTACTCGGCCGCCAAGATCACGGCGGCGGTGCTGGCCGCGCTCCTGGTCATCGCCCTGGCGGTGTTCCTGTTCGTGCAGTACGGGGGCTGACGGGGGCCGTCCCGGCCACGGGGCGTCGGCGCGACGGGCGTCGGCGCCCCGTTCCACGTCCGGGTCCGGGGGCGGGAGAGGCCGTCCCGCACCGTTCCACGTCCAGGGCCGGGGAAGGCCGTCCCGCACCGTTCCGGGCCCGCGCACCGGCACGGGTCACCCGGCGTACGGCCGCCCCGCAGCCGCCATGGCGCGCCGCCGCGGATCGGGGCCCGGGCCTCGGGCCACGGGGCCGGACGGGCCCGCCCCGCGCGGTCCCCGCGCCGCTCCCGCCACGGGTCAGTCCCGGGCCTGCGGGCCCGGGGGCCGGTGCAGCAGGAACATGCCGCTGTAACGGGGGTGCTCCCGCCTGCCGTCGTCGGTGGCGACGAACTCGTCCAGGACGGCGACGATGCGGCGGTCGAGTTCGGCCACGTCCTCGTCGGACAGGTGCAGGGAGAACCGGGAGAACGTGCGCACCGACTCGGGCCCGGCCTCGTCCAGCTCGCGGCGGAAGGCCTGGACGGGGGCGTGCGCGGCGGGGGCGCCGGCGTCCTGGAGCGGGCTCTCCAGCCACCAGGTCTCCCCCGTGGACCGGTAGGGCTTCTCCAGGGCGCCGCTGGGGCCGGTGCGCGGGGTACCCGGGACGAGGAAGCCCACGGCGACCAGGCGCCGCACGTGGTACAGCACGGTGCCGGGACTGACGCCGAGGCGTTCGGCCAGCTCCTTGTTGGTGAGCTCCTCCAGGCACAGGCGCAGGATGCGGACCCGCAGCGGGTGGCCCAGGGCCCTGGTCTCCTCGGGGGTGGCGGGCCGCCGCGCGCGCACGGGGACGCCGGGTTCGGGGGCGGCCTGCTCTGCATCTGCCATGGCCCCAGGGTAACAACGATCGAGTTTCATAGAATCGATTGAGTTTTCTCGATCACCCTGCCAGGATCGGGCCATGACCTCCACCCCCCGCTCCACGGGCCTGGGACGCCCGTTCTGGAGCCTGTGGTCCTCCTCGTCCCTGTCCAACCTGGCGGACGGCGTCCTCAAGGTCGCCCTCCCGCTGGCCGCCCTGCGCTTCACCGACGCGCCGCTCCTCATCGCCGGCGTCAGCCTGGCCCTGACCCTGCCCTGGCTGCTGTTCGCCCTGCCCGCCGGGGCCCTGGCCGACCGGCTGGACCGGCGCCGGGTGATGCTCGCCGCCAACACCGTCCGGGCCGTGCTGGCCGCCCTGCTGGCGCTGTCGCTGCTCACCGGGCTGGGCGGGATCTGGGCGCTGTACGCCGCCGCCCTGTGCGTGGGCGTCACCGAGACCCTCTACGACACCTCGGCCCAGTCGATCCTGCCCCAGCTGGTCCCCCGCGAGCGGCTCGACCACGCCAACGGGAGGCTGCACGCCACCGAGATGGCCATGAACCAGTTCGTCGGCCCTCCCCTGGGCGGCTTTTTGGTGGCGGCCGGGCTGGCCCTGTCCCTGGCCGCCCCGGCTGCGCTGTGGCTGGTCGCGGTGGGTGCGCTGCTCCTGGTCCGGGGCCGGTTCCGGGTCGAACGCGAGCGGCCCACCACCCTGCGCGCCGACATCGCCGAGGGGCTGCGCTACCTGTGGCGGCACCGGCTGCTGCGGGCGTTCGCCGCGATGGTCGGGCTCAGCAACTTCGGGACCAGCGCGGTCTTCGCCGTGTTCGTGCTCTACGCGGTGGGCCCGGACTCCCCCATGGGACTGAGCGAGCCCGCCTACGGCCTGCTGCTCACCACCACCGCCCTGGGGATCATCCTGGGCTCCCTCGCCGCCGCGGGCGCGGTACGCCTGCTGCGCCGGTCGTGGGCGCTGCGCGCCTCCTCGGTGGCCTTCGTGGCGCTGGTGGGGGTGCCCGCACTGACCGCGAACCCCTACGTCATCGGCGCCGGGTTCTTCGCCGGCGGGGTCGGCATCGCCGTATGGAACGTGATCACGGTGTCGCTGCGCCAGCGGATCACGCCCGACCGCATGCTCGGCCGGCTCAACAGCGGCTACCGGCTGCTGGCCTGGGGCACCATGCCCCTGGGCGCCGCCGCGGGCGGGGCCGTCGCCCAGTTCGCCGGGCTGACCTGGGTGTTCGTGTCCATGGCCGTCCTGACGGCGGTGATCCCGGTGTGGCTGCTGTTCATCGGCGACGCCGACATGGACCGGGCCGAGGCCGCGGGCACGCGGTGAAAAGCGCTGGACCGCCGTCCGCCGCTCCACCACCATGGCCCCATGGCACCGACCCCTCGCCCCGAGCGCCCCGGCCCCGACACGGAGGTCCTGCACGGCGGCAACACCTCCGGCCCCGTCCTGCGCGTGGGCGGCACCGTCCGCAAGCGGTGGCACCGGGCCGCGCCGTCGGTCGTCCACCTGCTGCGCCACCTGGAGAAGAACGGGTATGAGGCGGCGCCGCGCTCCTACGGGCGCTCCCTGACCGGGGACCAGCTGCTGGAGTACGTGCCCGGGACCCTGGCCGACCAGGGTCCGCCGCTGACCGCCGACGAGCTGCACCGGCTGGGCGGTCTGGTCCGGCGGCTGCACGACCTCACCGCCGGGCACGGGCCGCGCCACCCGCAGCAGGCGGTGTGGGACGTGGCGATCCCGGATCCGCGCGAGGAGGTGGTCTGCCACAACGATCTGGCCCCGTGGAACCTGGTGCGCGACGGCGACCGCTGGGTGTTCATCGACTGGGACGGGGCCGGGCCGGGCACCCGCACGGGCGACCTCGGCTACGCCGCGCACGGGTTCGTGCCCCTGCACGCGGGCGGCAACCCGGACGCGGACGGGGCACGGCTGTGCGCGCTGGCCGACGGCTACGGCTGCGACCGCGCCCAGCGGGAGGAGCTGCCCGACGCGGTCCTGCACCGGGTGCGCGGCATGTACGACCTGCTGGTGGAGGGCGGGCGCACCGGCCGCGCCCCCTGGGCCGGCCTGTACGCGCAGGGCCACGCCGACCACTGGGGCCCGGCGGCGGACTACGTCGCACGCCACCGCGACCGGTGGCGGGCGGCCCTGCTCCGCTAGGGCCCGAGTCGGGGCCTCCCCCGCACCGGGCGGCGCCGGCGGAACACCGCGTGCCCGGGCGGGCACGGCCGTGGAGCGACGGTCCGCGGCTCCGGGGAAGGGGCCCTACACGGCGCGCCAGGCGTAGGCCGCCGAGACCGGGTGGCCGCGGTACCTCTCCCACTTCGGCTTGGCCGCCACCCAGGCGTCGTCCACCACCCCCTCGACCATGTCCACCGGGGTCCACCCGGCGTCCAGGGCGGCACGTAGCTGCCCGCTGACCAGGTGCACGTGGGTGGCGATGGCCACCGGCTCCCCCGAGGCGTCGGTGTAGTGCGTGGGCATCCCCGACACCATGGCGAACTGCGGGTGGTACGACGCCAGCAGGAACACGCCGCCGGGGCGGACCAGGCGGCGCGCCTCGGCGTAGAACGGCGCCAGGTCGGGCAGGTGCTCGTCGATGAGCGAGGACACGACCAGGTCGTAGGCGCCGCCCGCCAGCCCGGTGTCGCGCACATCGCCCTCCACCAGGCAGGTGTGGGCGCCGCGCCCGCGGGCCCCCGCCAGCATGCCCGGGCTCAGGTCCACGCCGTCGATGTCGCCCGCCACGCCCTTGCCGCGCAGCCAGGCGGCGGTGCGCCCGGTCCCGCAGCCCAGGTCGGCGACGCGGCGCACCCGCGGCCAGTCGGGCGGGGGCAGCCGCTCCAGCAGCCCCAGGTCCATGGCGTCGAGCACCGAGTCCTCGTAGGTGGCCGACCAGCCGTCGTAGCCGGTGGCGACGTCGACGGTGCGGTAGTGGCGGGTGTCGTAGGCGGAGAAGTCGAGCATGGGGCCGAGTATCGCCGGTCCGCTCCCGCGTGCGCGAGCGATTAATAAATGCGTTGCCCGCCGCGGGGCCGCCGCTCTACGGTGGGCCCATGGCAGCCTTCTTCGGCGTGACCGACCGTGCCCCGGCCCGGTCCGCGCACGCCCACGCCTTCGACCTCCGGCCCCGCCCCAGCGGCTCGGGCCGGTAACGGGACCCCTCCGAGAGCACCGCCGTTCCCGCACCTTCCCCGGTGCGACGTCGGCGGTGCCAGGGGGCCGTCCCCCGTCGTCACCGCTGTGAACGCGCCCCGGTCCGGGCCCGACCGTGTCCCCTCTCTTTCCGGGACGGGTCGTCCGGCCTCCGCCTCCGTGTGCCCGCCTGTCCGCGGGCCGCCGCTCCGCCGTGCCGCCCGTCCCCCGACGCCGCCCTCCAGGGCGGCCGGCAAGGACCTCTCGTGGTGCGCACCGAACGCTCCGGCAACACCCGCCGGCGCCTGTCCCAGAACTTCCTCACCGACCCCGCGACCGCCCGCCGCGTGGTGCGGCTGGCCGGGGTGGACCCCGGCGGCCTCGTGCTGGAGGTGGGCCCCGGCGACGGCGCCCTCACCCGCTTCCTCGCCCCGGCCGCGGGGCGCCTGACCGCCTATGAGATCGACCCCCGCCTCGCCGGGCGGATCTCCCGCCGCCACCCGGGCGTGCGCGTGGTCCGGGCCGACTTCACCCGGGCCCGCCCCCCGCGCGAGCCGTTCTCCGTGGTGGGGAACATCCCCTACTCCCGGACCGCCGACATCGTGCGCTGGTGCCTGGCGGCGCCGGCGCTGACCGGGGCGACCCTGATCACCCAGTGGGAGTACGCGGCCAAGCGGACCGGAGGCCACGGCCGCTGGAGCCGCCTGACCGTGCTCACGTGGCCGCGCTGGTCGTGGGAGGCGGCGGGCCGCATCCCCCGCCACCGGTTCCACCCGGTGCCGCGGGTGGACGCCGGGATCCTGCTGCTGCGCCGCCGCACCGCACCGCTGCTCGACCCGGACGACGCCGAGGGCTACCGCCGCCTGGTGGAGCTGGGGTTCTCCGGGCTGGGC
This sequence comes from Nocardiopsis flavescens, assembly GCF_900141985.1. Taxonomy (GTDB): domain Bacteria; phylum Actinomycetota; class Actinomycetes; order Streptosporangiales; family Streptosporangiaceae; genus Nocardiopsis; species Nocardiopsis flavescens. The sequence continues at coordinate 377,533 of NZ_FQZK01000001.1, forward strand.
GGCTCGCTGCGGGCCTCCCTGCGCCGCGCCCACCCGGCCCGCCGGGTGGACCGGGCGCTGGAGGCCGCCGGGGTGCGCGGCGACACCGCGGTCGGGTTCGTCTCCCCCGACCGGTGGGTGACGGTGTACCGGCACCTGCGCGGCTGACGGTGCCACGGGGGAGGTCCCGCCCGGGTTCCGCCCGGGCGGAACCCGGGCGGGACCTCCCCCGCACCGCCGGGCCCCGCGGCGCGCGGCCCGGTGCTCCCGGTCCCCGCACGCGCAGGACCGCGAACCCGCGCCGACCGGGCCGCGGCGGCCGACGAGCCCTGACCTCACACGCGCAGGACCGCGAAGCACTCGCCCGGCACCCGCACGCGCGTCCCGTCGGTCTCCGGGGCGCCGCTGGCGAGCAGCACCTCCCGCGGGGCGGCGTCCAGCTCCACCGGGGCGGGTTCGCCGGACAGGTTGCACACCACCCGCAGCGAGCCGCGCACCAGCACCAGCCGGCGCCCGTCCTCGGAGGCCGCCACCGCGAACCGGTCCAGCCGCGGGTCCGACAGCTCCGGCTCGGCCCGGCGCAGCGCGATGAGCGCCCGGTAGGCCTCCAGGACCGGGGCGTGCGGCTCCCGCCCCGGCTGGGACCAGTCCAGCACCGCCGCGTCCCGGGTGGCCGGGTCCATGGGGTCGGGGATCTCCGCGGTGTCCCACCCCAGCGCGGCGAACTCCCGCCGCCGCCCGTTGCGCACCCCCTCCACCAGGTCGGGGTCGGTGAACGACGCGAAGAACGGCCAGGGGGTGGTGGCCGCCCACTCCTCGCCCATGAAGACCATCGGCGTGTAGGGCGAGCACAGCAGCAGCGCCGCGCCGCACACCAGCAGCCCCGGGGAGACGTGCTCGCCCATGCGGTCGCCGCGCGCCCGGTTGCCGATCTGGTCGTGCGTGGACAGGTAGCCCAGGAACCGGGAGCCGGGCACCCGCGCGGTGTCCACCGGCCGCCCGTGGGTGCGGCGGCGGAACGACGAGTACGTCCCCGCGTGCCGGAACACCCGGGTCAGCACGGCGGGCAGCACCCCGGGGCCGGCGAAGTCGGCGTAGTACCCGTGCGTCTCCCCGGTGAGCGCCACGTGCAGCGCGTGGTGCAGGTCGTCCGACCACTGGGCGGTCATCCCGGTCCCGCCGCCCTCCCGGGGCAGGACGGTGCGCGGGTCGTTGCGGTCGGACTCGGCGACCAGCGACAGCGGCCTCCCCAGGCCCGCGGCCAGGGTCTCCACCTCCGCGGACAGCTCCTCCAGGACCGGCACCGCGCGGTCGTCGCGCAGGGCGTGCACGGCGTCCAGCCGCAGGCCGTCCAGGTGGTACTCGCGCAGCCACTCCAGGGCGTTGTCGAGCACGAGGCGGCGCACCGGGTCGGAGTCGGGGCCGTCGAGGTTGAGGGAGGGGCCCCAGGCGTTCTCGCCGGAGAAGTAGGGGCCGAACCGGGGCAGGTAGGCGCCCGAGGGCCCCAGGTGGTTGTGGACCACGTCCAGCAGCACGGCCAGCCCGCGCCCGTGGCAGGCGTCCACGAACCCCTTGAGGGCGTCGGGGCCGCCGTAGGGCTCGTGCACCGCGTACCAGAGCACCCCGTCGTAGCCCCAGCCGTGGGTGCCGTCGAACGCGTTGACCGGCATCACCTCCACGTGGGTGACCCCCAGGTCGACCAGGTGGTCCAGCCGCTCCAGGGCCGACTCCAGGGTGCCCCCGGGGGTGAAGGTGCCGACGTGCATCTCGTACACGACGGCGCCCTCCAGGGGCCGTCCCGTCCAGGCGGCGTCGGTCCAGGCGAACGCGGCGTGGTCGTAGACCCGGCCCGGGGCGTGGACGCCGTCCGGCTGGTGCCGCGAGCGCGGGTCCGGCAGCGGGAGGGGGTCCTCGTCCAGCAGGTACGCGTAGGCGGTGCCGGGTCCGGCGCCGTCGACCCGGGTGCGCCACCAGCCGTCGGCGCCGCGCTCCATGTCCGCCACCCGGGGCTCCGGGTCCGCGGCCGTCCCCAGGCGCAGCCGCACCCGGTCGCGGTGCGGCGCCCACACCGCGAAGTCGCCGTCCACACCCCTGCCGGGCAGGGGGGACCCGCCGGTCATCTCCGATTCGCTCACAGGCACGTGCCTACCCGAACGCGGCGCGGGCCACCCGCGCGACACACGGGACCGGGCCCGAAAGGCGGCCCGGACCGCGACCGGAACCGGGCCCGGGTCCGGTCAGGCGGGCAGCGGGCGGTACAGGTGCAGGCGCACCGAGGCGGTCACCGCGACCGGCTCGGGCAGGGCGGCGATCCGGTCGGCGAGTTCGGCGGGGTCGAGGTGGCGGGCGCTGGGGCCCATGCCCACGACGGTGGCCGCGTCCTCACGGGCGAGGTCCATGGTGAACCGGAGCCGTTCCACCCCGGCGGGGGCGAAGTGCCCGTGCAGGCCCTTCTCCAGGCGCTCGTCCTTGCGCGGGTCCACCGAGAGCAGGCCCAGCGGGGCGCGCAGTTCCGCCAGGTGGCCGTCCTCGGGCACGACCACCAGCAGGAATCCTCCGGGTGCCAGGACGCGGGCGAACTCGGCGGCGTTGCGCGGGGCGAACACGTTGAGCAGGGCGTCGGCGGCGCCCGCGCGCAGCGGCAGGCCGCGCCAGGCGTCGGCGGTGACCGCCCCGGCCCGCGGGTGGGCCCTGGCGGCGCGGCGGGCGGCGAACTTGGACGCGTCCACGGTCAGCCCGACGGCGTCGGGGACCTCCTCCAGCACGTGTGCCAGGTAGTGGCCGGTGCCGCCGCCCACGTCCACGACGAAGGGCGCCTCCCCCGCCTCCCGGGCCGCGGTCCGGGCCAGGGCGGCGCCGATGGGCGCGTAGTGCCCGGCCTGCTGGAACCTCAGCCGGTCGGCGACCATGGCCCTGTCGTCGCCGGTCCCGGGCGGGGTGGCGCCGGTGAGCAGGCTCACGTACCCCTCGCGGGCCACGTTGAACACGTGCCCGGACCCGCACTCCACCCCCCGGCCGGTGGCGGCGAGGTCCTGCCCGCAGGCCGGGCAGGCCAGGGCGGTGAACGCGGTCTCGGGCATGCGCGGCCGCGGGCCGCCGGAGGTGTGGGTGCTCATGATCGCCCGTCAGCCTACCGGCGGCCCGGGCCGGACCCGGTCAGGAGCGGTGCAGCACCGCCACCGGGTAGCGGTCCAGCAGCTCGGCGAGCGGCGGGCCGGTGAACCCGTCGGGGCCGGTGGGGGCGATCTCGCGCCCGGTGAGCAGGTCGCGCCACACCCCCGGCCCCGAGGGGAGCGGCAGCACCGTGCCGTCCCAGCCGCCGGCGTCCTCCAGGGTGAGCGGCAGCCGGGTCGCCACGGCGGCCAGGTCCGGGCGGGCGGCGCCGCGCGAGGTGCGGGCGAAGGCCAGGGCGTGCCGGGCCGCGGGGCCGGCGGCCTCCAGCGGCAGGTACCCGTGCGGCTCCAGGTCGCGGCGGGCGCGCAGGCAGGTGCGCACCAGGTGGAGCTTGGCGGCGCCGGTGTCGTCCACCGGGGGCAGCCACCCCTCCTCCAGGTGGGCCAGCAGCCGCTCGCGCAGCGGGTGGTCGACCGGGCGGCGGTTGTCGGGGTCCACCAGGGACAGGTCCCACAGCTCGGTGCCCTGGTAGACGTCGGGCACCCCGGGGCCCAGGAGCTGCACGGCCTTCTGGCCCAGGGCGTTGGACCACCCGGCACCGCGCACCGACTCCACCACCGACAGCACCTCGCCGAGCAGGGCGGGGTCGTCCAGGACCCGGGCGGGCCAGGCGCGGACCCGGTCCTCGAAGTCGGGGTCGGCATCGGTCCAGGAGGTGCCCAGCCGGGCCTCCCGGGCGGCCTTGAGCAGGTAGGCGGCGAGCCGGTCGGCGTCGATGGGCCAGGCCCCCACCAGGGTCTGCCAGCCCAGGAGGTTCAGCGACGGCTCGGGCAGGGCGCACCGGTCCGTCCAGCGGCGCACGGCGGCGGTGAAGCCCTCCGACACCTCGGCCAGCGCCGCCAGGCGGGCGCGCACGTCCTCCGACCGCTTGGTGTCGTGGGTGGACAGGGCCGTCATGGTGTGCGGGCGGGCGGCCTCGCGCCGGGCCGCGTCGTCGTGAAACTCCCCCGGCGCGACCGCGAAGTCCGCGGGGTCGCCGCCGACCTCGTTGAGCGCGGCGAACCGGGTGGTCCGGTAGAAGGCGGTGTTCTCGGTGCCCATCGCCACGACCATGCCGCTGGTCTGCTGGACGCGCCGGGCGAGCGGGCCGCGCGGGTCGGCGCGCACCCGGTCGTCGATCACCTCCAGGTGCGGCTCCAGGTCGGGGCGGCGGCGGGCGGCGGTCTCGACGGCGCGCGCCCAGGCGTCCTCCCCCTCGGGCAGGTAGGAGCGGTAGACGTCGAACGCGGTGAGCAGCTCGGCCACCGCGTCGGCGCGCCGCTCCCGGGCCACGGCGTCCAGGGGGCGCCCGTCGCGGGGCGGGCGGGGCGGCACCAGGGCGGCGATGCGGCGCACCTCGGCGGCGAGCAGGTCGGTGGCGGCGGCGCGGCGGGCGCGGACGTCGGCGGCGGCCGTGTCCACCTCCACGCCCTGGTCGGCGGCCAGGGTGGTGAAGTCGGCCTCGCCGGAGGGGGAGACGAACACGCCGCCGGTCACCCGCAGGGCGTCGTAGCCGGTGGTGCCCGCGACCGGCCAGGAGCGGGGCAGGTCCTCGCCGGGGGCGAGGATCTTCTCCACCGCGATCCAGCCGGGGAAGCGGGCGGCCAGGGTCCGCAGGTACCCGCCGGGGTCGGTGAGCCCGTCCACGTGGTCCACGCGCAGGCCGTCGATGCGGCCCAGGTCGGCCTGGCGCAGGATCTCGGCGTGCACGGCGTCGAACACGGCCGGGTCCTCCACCCGGACCGCGGCCAGGTCGCTGACGTCGAAGAAGCGGCGGTAGGTCAGCTCGGAGTCGCCGCGCCGCCAGGACACCAGGCGGTAGTGCTGGCGTTCGAGGGCGGCGGCCGGGTCCCCGCCCGGGGTGTGCGTGCCCGGGGCGAGGGGGTAGCGCTTGTCGTGGTAGGCCAGGCAGCCGTCGACGACGCGCAGGTCGGCCAGGGCCGCCCGGCCGCCGTCGCCGTCGTCGGCCAGGACGGGGACGGTGACGGGCCCGGCGTCGAAGTCGATGTCGAAGCACCGCGCGTACGCCGACCCCCTCCCCCGCTCCAGCACGTCCCACCACCAGGGGTTGGCGTCGGCGCGGGCCACGGACATGTGGTTGGGGACGATGTCGACCACCACGGCCAGCCCCGCCTCGTGGGCCTTGGCGGCCAGCGCGGCGAACGCCTCCTCCCCGCCCAGTTCGGCGGAGATGCGTGTGGGATCGACCACGTCGTAGCCGTGCGCCGACCCGGGGGCGGCCTGGAGGATCGGCGACAGGTACAGGGCGCCCGCCCCGGTGCGGGCCAGCCGGTCCACCACCGCGGCGGCGTCCAGGAGGGTGAACTCCGGGCGCAGCTGGAGGCGGTAGGTTGACGTCACGGGGACGGTCGGGGTGCGGTGCGTGCTCATCACGCCCCTACCCTTGCCCTGCTCCCCCGCGTGTCATGCACGCCGGCGGCGCGGTCACCGGACCGGTCGGGGGCGGTGCGCGGGCGCGCGGGCGCAATGGTTAAATTCTTCGGCGGTGTTCCGTACACCTGCCACAACGCGCCCACGGCGGGCGACGCGTCGGTGCACGCCCTGGGGGTCACCGACACCGATGAAAGGGTGAGAAGCAAGTCGTGCTCCCGTCCAACAAGCGCTCCCGGACCCACGCCGCGGCCGGAGCCGCCCTCGCGGGGCTGCTCCTGGCGACCACCGCCTGCGGCAGCGACGACGCCGTGCGCGACTCCGCGGCCCCGGCCGTCCCCGACGACCTGGAGTGCTTCTCCGGAAGCCTGTCCGGGGCGGGGTCCAGCGCCCAGGAGAACGCGATGACGACCTGGATCGCCGGGTACCAGTCGGCGTGCGACGGCGCCCGCATCTACTACGACTCGATCGGCTCGGGCGGCGGCCGCAACCAGTTCATCGACGGCGCGGTGACCTTCGCGGGCACCGACGCGGCGGTGGACCCGGAGGAGAACGCCGACGCCCGTGAGCGGTGCGGCGGGTCGGACACCGTCAACCTGCCGGCCTACGCGGTGGCGATCGCGGTGGTGTTCAACCTGGAGGGCGTGGACTCCCTGAACCTGCGCCCGGACACCATCGCGAAGATCTTCGACCAGCGCATCACCCGGTGGGACGACCCGGAGATCGCCGAGGACAACCCCGGCGCCGACCTGCCGGACCTGGAGATCACCCCGGTCAACCGCGCGGACGACTCGGGCACCACGGAGAACTTCACCCGGTACCTGGAGAAGGCCGCCCCGAACGCGTGGGGGCACGAGGCCGGCGGGCAGTGGCCGATCACCCCGCGCGAGTCCGCGCAGGGCAACAGCGGCATCGCCGACACCGTCAAGCGCGCCGAGGGCTCCATCGGCTACGTGGAGATGTCCCACGTGCACGGCATGTCCACCGTGGCGGTGGGCGTGGGCGACTCCTTCGTGGAGATCTCCCCCGAGGCCGCCGCGCAGGTCGTGGCCGACTCCCCGCGCAGCGCGGACGCCACCGGCGAGTACGACCTGGCCCTGGACCTGGACTACGGCACCACCGCCGAGGGCGCCTACCCGCTGGTGCTGGTCAGCTACGAGGCCGTGTGCCTGGACTACCCCGACGACGGCGAGGCCGAGCGCGTCAAGGCGTTCCTGCGCTACATCGTCAGCACCGAGGGGCAGGAGGCCGCCTCGGCCGAGACCGGGTCCACCCCCATCAACGACACCCTGCGCGAGCAGCTGCTGGCGTCCATCGACGCGGTGTCCTGACCCCCGCGGGTCCCCGGGCGCGCCGCACCGGCGGCGCGCCCCCCGTGTGCGCCGCATCGGGTACCTTACGTACTGGCACTGTCGCAACCGGTGAGGCGACCGAGGTCGGTGTGCCGCCCCCCGGAGGGATCCGGCCGCCCTCGGGTCGGTGTCTTCCCCCATCTGCCCGGCCGCGGCCGGCCCTCCGGGCTACCCCCGGCGCCTGCGCCGCGCCGCCGCGACCAGGCGGTCGCGCCAGCGGGCGAGCGGCCCGCGGGCGCGCCGCCCGTGCTCCCGCACGTCCTCCCCGTCCCCGGTGTCCCGGCCCGGACCGGAGTCCCGCGCCGGGACCTGCGCGGCCCCGTCCGGCTCGGCCCGGGGCGCCGGGCGCGGCGGGGGGACCGACCGGTACAGCGACAGGTCGGTGAGCGTGTCCTCCCCGGCGTGGATGCGGTAGCGGCCGTGCAGCTCGGCCACCACGTCCCCCAGGTCCTCGTCGCGCCGCCGCACCCGCAGGGCGCGGGCCAGGGCGCGGGTCCGCCACAGGCGCACCCCGGCGTCGCGGGTGGGCGAGGCCGCCGGGTACAGCTCGGTGAGCCCGGCGCGGGCGCGCTCGGCCCCGGCGAGCAGGCGCGACAGGGCCACCTGGCCCAGCCCCCAGGCGACGGGGACCTGGAGCAGGAACGGCGAGGGGAAGCCGGTGCGCGGGGCCCGGGAGGCGAAGGAGACCCGCGGGTCGCGCAGGTAGTTGGCCTGGATCAGGCGCAGGTCCAGGTGCGGTCCGGCGGAGGTGCCCGGGGTCGCCCCCGCGCCGTCCCAGTCGGCGACCAGGGTGAGCGCCAGGTCGGTCTCGGCGCTGTCGAGCAGCCGGTCCACGCAGCCGCGGACCAGGTCGTAGGGCGCCCCGGACACGTCGACGACGGCGTGGACGAGCGGGACGCGGCGCCGGTGGGCCGGGACGCGTTCGCGGTAGGCGTGCGGGTGGGGCATCAGCTCGGCCAGCACCTCGGTGCGGAACCGCTGGGAGGGCAGCCGGGTGCGGGCGGTGCCCGCGGGGCCCACGTGCCAGGCGGCGGCGCCGGGTTCGGGGATCAGGACGGCGCCCGCCTGCCACAGCCGGTAGCCGAACTCGGTGTCCTGGCCCAGGCCGAGGTCGGGGTCCACGCCGCCGGCCGCCTCGTAGAGGCTGCGCCGCACCGCGGCGGCGGACCCGAGGTAGGCGTGGAAACCCAGGTGGTCGGCGTCGCGCAGGTCGTCGCTGTCGGCCAGGACGCGTTCGATCCAGGCGTGGCGGCGCCCGGGGGCCAGCTCCTCGTGCAGGGTGCCGGCGCGCACCCGGGCGAGCAGCTCGGCCGGGTCCTCGGGAAAGGAGTCGGCGAAGGCGACCCGCCCCAGGGTGACGGCCTCGGCGTGCACGTGGTGCCAGCGCGCCTGGGCCTCCAGGAACTCCCGGCCCACGACGACGTCGGCGTCCAGCCAGACCAGGATGTCGCCGGTCCCGGCGTGGGCGCCGTAGGCGCGGGCGTATCCGGCGCCCCAGGCGCCTTCGGGCAGGGTGAGGACGCGGCACCGGCGGGGGCGCAGCTCGGGCAGGCGCAGCGGCGGCCGGGAGTGGTCGTCCACGACCAGCACCTCGACGAGGTGGTCGGGGTAGGTCTGCCCGGCCAGGGCGGCCAGGGTGAGGTCGAGGCGGCCCTGCCCGCCGCGCGCCGGGATGACGACGCTGACGCTCAGGTCGGGTGTCCACGTGCCGATGCCGGGGGGTGTCAGCGCGCTCCAGTCGTTGCGGAAGACACGGGTGAGGACACGCTCGACCCGCCCGCGGTGCGAGACCCCGTCGACATGAGACCCTACGTGTTTATTCAGTGACACAGAGTCACTATAGCCCTGTTTCGCGTCACGGTGGGGAGCCTTGCCCCGGTGTCCCCCGTCCGTTCCGCCCTCCCCGGATCGCCACGGAACCGCCCGCGAACACACGGAAGGCGTCCCGCGGTCCGGGGACCGCGGGACGCCCGTGCGCGTTCGGGGCCGGGGCGCGGGGCCTCAGGGGCGCCGCTGCCCGCGGAGCATCGCCGCGCCCAGCAGGGCCAGGCCGACCACCAGGGCGGTGACCAGGAGCCAGACCAGCAGGCCCACCAGCACCGACAGCACCCACAGCAGCACCAGTGCGGCCGCGACGCCGGCGGCGACCTTGAGCAGGAGTCGTCCCATGGGCCGAAAGGATACGCGCCGGGTCAGCCGACGCGTACGGCGCCCGTGAACACGCCGTCCCAGTAGGCGGCCAGGGCCACCTCCTCCAGCGGCTTGGACGGGTTGGAGCCGTGGATCATCATCCCGTTGCCGGAGTAGATGCCCACGTGGCTCGGCGCCGACTCGCTGTAGAAGAACAGCAGGTCGCCCGGCTGCACCTGGTCGCGGGAGATCCGCGTCCCGGCGTTGACCTGGTCGTAGGTGGTGCGCGGCAGGCTCACGCCCGCCTGGGCCCAGGCCGCCTGCACCAGGCCGGAGCAGTCGTAGCCGTCCGGGCCGGTGCCGCCCCACACGTACGGCTTGCCGATCTGGGCGCGGGCGAAGTCCAGCACCGCCTGGACGTCCCCGGAGGCGGCCACGGCGCCGCCGTCCGAGGCGCCCGCCCCGGCGGTCCCCCCGGACGTGGGGTCGACACCGCCCAGGGCCTCCAGCACCTCGGCCTGCTCCTCCAGGGCCTCCTCGCCGCGCTCCTGGGCGGCCTCGGCCTCCTCCAGCGCGCCGGCGGCCTCCTCCTCGGTCTCGGCGGCGTCGGCGTGCAGGCGCTCGGCGTGCTCGACCTCCTCGATGTAGCCCGACAGCACGTCCTGCTGGCCGTCGGAGAGGTAGTCCAGGTCGGCGACGTTCTGGAGCGCGGCGTCGGGCGCTCCCCCGAACAGGACCGTGAAGGTGCTGTAGGGCGACTCGGTGTAGGCGACCTGGGCGATGCCGGCGACCTTGCCGGACATCTCCTCCAGCGTCTCCTCGGCACCGGCCAGCCGCTCCTCCAGCTCCTCCAGCTCGGCCAGGGCCGCCTCGTGGTCCTCCTCGGCCCGGTTGAAGGTCTCGTTGAGCCCGGACAGCTCCTCCTGGAGCGCCTCGTACCTCTCCCGGGCCTCCTCGGGGGTGGGCTCCGCGACGGCGACACCGGACGAGAGCACGACCGCGCCCAGCGCGGCGAAGCCGACCGTCGCGAAGCGGCGGCGGGCGGCGACGGGGTCAGGGTTGCGGGTCAAGACCGACTGCCTTCCTCCCACACCCGCCTACCGGCGCAGGGCATCCCGAAGGAGCGCCGCGCGGGCGCACAGGGGATGCGGGAGCGAGGGGGTCCCGGCGATGGAGAGGCCGGGCGTTCTGCGGCGGCCTCCGCCCGTGGGAAAAAGGAGTCGGGAGCGGGCGGAGTGCGGCGGCGCCGGGTGCCGTCGCCCTGGTGGCGACTCATGGGGGCGACCCGGTCTGAGGGAACAGTAATCGACCACCCGGACCGGACGCGACCCTTTCGTTACTTTCCCTTGGGCAACCTTCCGACCTGCGGGGTTGCTCCCCCGGGGCGGCAACGCCCGCCGGCGCGGGGGAACGGCTTCCTTCCCTGCCCGGCCAGGGCCCACCAAAACAAGGTCAAATCACCTGAAAATGTGACGTGCATCATGCGAACCGCGGGCGGGGGAGGCGGACCCCCCCGCCCCGACCGTCACAGGTGGCGCGACCACCAGTCCAGGATCGCGTCGAAACGCGCCACCCGGTGGCTGGGCAGGCCCGACCGGGACAGCTCGTGGCCCTCACCCGGGAACAGCAGCATCTCCGTCTCGGCCCCGCGGCCCTTGAGCGCCGCGAACAGGCGCTGGGCCTGCTCCACCGGGCACCGCCAGTCCTCCTCGGAGTGGATGATCAGCACCGGGATGTCGATCCGGTCCGCGTAGGTGAGCGGGCTCTGCTCCGCCCACGTCTGCGGCGGCCCGTACAGCGGCCGGGGGAACAGCGAGCCGATGTCGGAGGAGCCGCTGAAGCTGTCGATGGCGTTGACCGCGCGCTCGCTGATCGCCGCCCGGAAGCGGTCGCCGTGGTTGCCGGCGATCCACGTCGTCATGAACCCGCCGTGCGAGCCTCCCAGGACGCCCACCCGGGAGGGGTCCAGCCGGTCGTCCTCCAGCGCCCCGTCCAGGAACGCCAGCAGGTCGGTGGCGCTGACCTCGCCCACCGCGCCGATGATCGCCCGGCCGTGCTCCTGGCCGTAGCCCGAGGAGCCGCGCGGGTTGCACATGGCCACCGCGTATCCGGCCGACGCGTACACCTGCGCCTCGTCGAACAGCTGGTGCCCGTAGGGCGCGAAGGGGCCGCCGTGGATCATCAGCAGCACCGGGTGCGGGCCCTCGCCCTCGGGGACCGCCAGCCAGCCGTGCACCGGGTACCCGTCCGCGGCGTGCGCCACCAGCTCCTGGAGCGGCAGCGGGTCCACCCCGGCGGCCAGCGCCGTCAGCGGGCGCGCGCCCCGCTCAGACACCGCCACCAGCTCGCCGCTGCTGCGCCCGTCCGCCACCGCGGCCACGGTCACCCCGGCCGCCGAGGCGAACGCCTGCACCTGCACCTTGCCGGCGAGCACCTCGGCGGGCTCCCCGCCCGCGAACGGCACCCGGAGCAGGTCGACCGCACCGCGCCGCTCGGCGGTGGCCAGCACGCCCTCCGGGGTCACCTCCAGGGAGCCGACGAAGCGCGGGTCCTCCTCCGGGGTGAGGCGGGCCGGCGCCGCGGACCCGTCCGCGGGCACCGACCACACCGCCGTGGTCCGGCCCACGAAGTCCCGCAGGTCCTCGCCCAGCCGGTCGCCGAGGAAGTACACGGTGGAGCCGTCCGCGGAGTAGGCGGGCGCCCCGGCGCTCAGGGTCCCGTCGGTCACCCGGCGCGGCTTCGCGCCGGCCTCGGGCGCCGCCGCCCACAGGTCGCACACCAGGTCGGTGTCGTGGGAGGCGTGCAGGGAGGCGGCGAACACCAGCTCGCCGCCGTCCGGGCGCCAGGCCACGGGGCCCTCGTGGTCCAGGGGCCCGTCGGTGACCCGCACCGGCTCGCCGGCGTCCCCGGACGGGTCCACCGGCGCGGACACGAACACGTGGGAGGGCCGGTCGGTGAAGTAGCCCAGGCCGTCGACCCTGTGCTTGAGGCGGGTGATCCGGCGCGGCGGCTCCTTGCCCGGCTCCACGTCCACGTACCGGTCCTCCTCCGGCACCCGCGCCGTGTACGCCAGGCGGGTCGAGTCCGGGCTCCACACGGGGCTCCCCGCGCCCAGCGGGTGCGCGGTGACCGCCCACGCCTCCCCGCCGGAGGCGGGCAGGACGTGGATCTGCGGTCGCTTGTCGCCGTCCGGGCGCAGGAACGCGATCCAGCGGCCGTCGGGGGAGAACGCGGGCGAGCGGTCCCGGTCGCCGCGGGTCAGCCGGGCCGGCGCCGCCGAGCCGTCGGTGGGCACCGACCACAGGGACCCGAGGTAGGCGTCCTCCTCCAGGTCGGGGCGGACCACGGAGAACACGGCGCGCGCGCCGTCGGGGGACAGGGCCGGGGCCCCGACGGTGTGCAGGTGAACGATGTCAGTCGGCTTCATACATGTCGGCGCCCCGGCGCGGGGCGCCCCTCCTCGCTCCTCGGGCGGCGGGCCGCCGTTCGGCCCCGCCGCGTACCCGGCACGGCCGCGGGGGTACGGCCGGCCGTGTCCGTCGGGGGCGGATCCCGCCCCCCGGGGACACTATCCGCGCCCTCAGGTGAATATCCAGGGCATTGCGGACGCGGGACGTCACAGGAGTCCGTCGGTCTCCAGGTCGGTGCACACCCACACCCCGTCCCGGCGGCGCGCGCGGAACGCGAAGACCCGGGCCCGCAGGTCGCAGGCGATCACGGCGCTGGCCTCCAGGCCGTCGCCCGACCGCTGGTGGAACACCCGCTCCAGCCGGGGCGCCGACCCGCACGGCAGCGCGCCGCGCAGCCGCCGCAGCTGTTCGCGCACCGCGACGGCCACCCGGCCCCGCAGGGCCTCGGGGGTGCGCCTGCCCACCAGCACCTCCGCCACCTGCTGCGCCAGCAGGTGGACCTCTCCGGGGGTGCGGTGCCCCTCCAGCGGGGCGTGGCGGCGGCCCGGGGGCACCCGGCGCGGCGGGGTGCGCGCCGGGGTCGCCGCGGGCCGGTGGGGTGCGTGCGCGGCGGAGCGGCGGGCGTGCGGCGCCCGGTCGCCCGCGCAGATCCGGCGCGGGCAGCGGTGACGGTCGGACGAGTGGGACATGAACGTTCTCCTGCCCTGGGGACGACAGCGGGTCTCACCCGGCCACAGAGCACCCGCGCGCACGCCCGCCCCACCTGGCGTACCAGGTTTCCGGTCCGCGTCCCCCCGGCCCGCCGCCCGCCGACGGGCGCCCGCCCCAGGCGGCATACTTCCTAACGTGACTCACGCGTACCTTTCCTCCCCCGTCCCCGTAGCCCTCGCCCACCGGGGCGGGTGGATCACCGACGACCGGGGGGTGCGCCGCACCGAGCTGGAGAACACCGCGGCCGCCTTCCAGCACGCCGTGGACCTGGGCTACACGTACCTGGAGACGGACGTGCACGCCACCGCCGACGGCGTGCTCACCGCGTTCCACGACGCCACCCTGGACCGCGCCACCGACGGGTCCGGCGCCATCGCCGACCTGCCCTACCGCGAGGTCGCGCGCGCCCGTGTGGGCGGGAGCGAGCCCGTGCCGCTGCTGGAGGACCTGCTCGGGAGCTGGCCGGGGGCGCGGTTCAACATCGACCTCAAGGCCGACGGGGCCGTGGCGCCCCTCATCGACGTGCTGCGCCGCACCGGCGCCTGGGACCGGGTGTGCGTGGGCTCCTTCGACCAGCGCCGCCTGGACCGGGCCCGCGCCCTCTTCCCGCGGCCCGTCGCCACCTCCTGCGGCCCGGTGGACGTGGCCCGGCTGCGCGCGGCCTCCCTGGTCCCCGTGCTGCGCCCGCTCGCCCCGGGCGCCCCGCAGTGCGCGCAGATCCCGCTGCGCCACGGCTCGTTCCCGGTGCTGAGCCGCGACCTCATCCGGACCGCCCACCGGCTCGGGATCCAGGTCCACGTGTGGACCGTCAACGAACCGGAGGTGATGGACCGCCTGCTCGACGCGGGCGTCGACGGGATCGTCACCGACAACACCACCGCGCTGCGGGAGGTGCTGATCCGCCGCGGCCGCTGGACCGGCGGCCGGGCCAGAGCGCACAACGGATAGGAAAGCCCCCACCATGACCGGACCCTCCCCGGAGGCCGCCGCGCACTCCGGCCCCTCCCCCGACCCCGCCCGGCGCAGGCGCGAGCAGCGCGGCTGGTACCTGTACGACTGGGCGAACTCGGTGTTCATCACCTCGGTGGTGACCGTGCTCATCGGCCCCTACCTGAGCGGCCTGGCCTGCTCCTCGGTGGGCGCCGACACCGCGGCGGCCTGTCTGGACCCCGGCCTGTCCCTGGGGCTGTTCGGACTGCACCCCAACGCGCTGTACCCGGCGCTGACCACGGCCGCCATCCTCATCCAGATCCTGCTGCTGCCGCTGTTCGGCGCGATGGTCGACCACTCGCGGCACAAGAAGCGGTGGCTGTTCTGGACCGCGTTCGCGGGGTCCTCGGCGACGCTCGGCCTGTACTTCGCCACCGACGGCTACCTGGCCGCCTCGGTGCTGTTCCTGCTGGCCAACCTGCTGTACGGCTTCTCGATCGTCGTCTACCACGCGTTCCTCCCGGAGATCTCCACCGCAGACGAGCGCGACCGGGTGTCGGTGGCCGGCTGGGGCATCGGCTACCTGGGCGGGGCGGTGCTGCTGGTCGCGCACCTGCTGCTGGTGGTCAACGCCGAGGCGCTGGGACTGGGCGCCGCGGACGCCGCCCGGATCGCGTTCGCGTCCTGCGGCCTCTGGTGGGTGGGCTTCACGGTCCTGTCGCTGCGGCCGCTGCGCAACCGCTACGGCGCGCTGGCCACCGGCGGTCCGCCCCGGATGGGCGCGTCCCTGCGGCAGTTCGGGCGCACGCTCAAGGACATGCGCAAGTACCCCAACACCGTGCTGTTCCTGCTGGCCTTTATTTTCTTCAACGACGGGGTGCAGGCGGCCATCCGCTACGCCGCCCCCTTCGCCACCCAGGACCTGGGCCTGGACCAGGACACGCTGATCGTGACGATCCTCATCATCCAGTTCGTGGCCTTCGCCGGCGCCTTCGCCACCGGCCGGGTCTCCCGGACCCTGGGGCCCAAGAACACGGTCCTGGCGACGCTGGTGGTCTGGGGCGGCCTGGTGGCGGCGGCGTACTTCCTGCCCGCGGGCAACGTGCCGCTGTTCATGACGCTGGGCGTGGGCATCGGCCTGGTGCTGGGCGGCACGCAGTCGCTGGCGCGGTCGCTGTTCTCCCAGCTCATCCCCAAGGGCCGGGAGGCGGAGTACTTCAGCCTGTACCAGATCTCCGACAAGGGGTCGACGTTCCTGGGGTCGCTGGCGGTGACCGTCGCGGTGTCGCTGACCGGCGGCTACCGGGTGGCGGTGCTGTCACTGATCGTGTTCTTCATCGTCGGCGGCGTCCTGCTGTGGCGCACGCGGATGCGCCAGGGCATCATCGACGCGGGCAACGAGGTCCCCGAGCGCCTCTGACACCCCCGTGCGCACCCGAGGGCCCCGGCACCGCCGGGGCCCTCTTGCGCGCCCGCGGCGGGCGGGGTGTCTCAGGGGGCCGCGATACTGGGGGGCGCGACGCGAACGGGGGGACGGATGCGGGTGCTGCACGGCGTGTGGGACCGGGACGCGCTGGTGGTGTGGGGCGAGGCCGGGGAGCGGGACACCGGGGAGGCGGCCGGGGAGCGGCCGCACCCCTTCGCGCTCGGGCACCGGGCGCTGGCGGCGCTCGTTCCCGGCGGGGGCCGAACCGCCGTGCTGGAGCTGCGGCTGCCCGGCACGACCGCCGCACCGGACCGGTCCGCCGGCGCGTCCGGCGAGCCCGCCGCCTTCCACACCTGGACCGTGCCCGCCGTGCGGCTGGACCCCGGGGCCGCCGACCGGCTGCTCGGCGCCCTGCCCGCCGGGGCGGGGCCCTCCCTGCGGCACCTGGCCGCGGTGCACGCCTTCGCCCGCGCCCTGGTGGACGCCGGATGCGTGCTTCCCGACCTGGTCGGCTCCCCGCCCCGGGCCCGCTGGCGCCCCGTCCCCGCCTCCTGGGCCGAGGAGCACCTGGCGGCGCTCACCGCGGCGCTGCCCGCCTCCGCGCGGGCCCACCTGCCCGGGGCCTCCGCCGACGCCGCCGCCCGCTCCTGCGTGCTGGCCCCCCTGGAGCTGCTCACCGACGCGGTGGCGCGGCGCACCGCCCGCCCGTCGCCCTCCACCACCCTCAACGGAGGCCTCCGGCCGCAAACCCCCCACCCGTCACCCTCCACCACCCCCAACGGAGGCCCCCGGCCGCAAACCCCCCACCCGTCACCCTCCACCACCCCCAACGGAGGCCCCCGGCCGCAAACCCCCCACCCGGAGCCCGGCCCCGGGGAGCGGCTGGCCGCGGCCCTGACCGGGGCGGACGCGGCCCTGGACCCGGCCACGGCCGACCGCCTGCGCCCCGCGCTCAAGGAGTGGCGCTCCCGGGTGCGCGGCGCGGGCCGCGCCGGGCTGGTGTTCCTGCTGCGCGAGCCCGACCGCGCCACCCCCTGGACCGTGGAGTTCTGGGTGCGGTCGGTGGCCGACCCCGGGCTGCGCCTGCCCCTGGAGGAGGTGTGGTCGGGCGAGGGCGCCGCCTGGCTGCCCGCCGACGTGTCCGTCACCGCCCTGGCCGACCTGCGCCGCGCCGCCCGCCACCACCCCCTGCTCGGCCGGGCGCTGCGCGACCTGGCCCCCTCCCGCCTGCTGCTGAGCGTGGAGGACGCCCAGCGGTTCGTCGCCGAGGCCGCGCCCGCGCTGGCCGCCGCCGGGTTCGGGGTGGTCCTGCCCGAACTCCGCAAGGGGCCCCGCGTGGCCCTGCGCATGACGGCCGAGCCCGTCAGGGGCCGCAAGGGCACCGGCGGCATCGGCCCCTCCGACATCGTCGGCGTCTCCTTCGAGGCGGTCCTGCGCGGCGGCCCCGACGGCACGTCCGAGCCCCTCACCGAGGAGGAGCTGGCCGAGCTGGCCGAACTCGCCCGCCTCAAGCGCTCCCTGGTGCGGGTGCGCGGCCGGTGGACCCAGCTGGACCCCGAGCGCCTGGGGGCCGCCCTGGAGTGGATCTCCTCCCGCGGGCGCCGGATGCGCCCCGACGAGGCGGTGCGCGCCGCCGTCGGCGCGGACGGGGCGCCGCCGCTCCCGGTCGAGGAGGTGGTGGCCCCCGGCCCCCTGGGCGCCCTGTTCGACGGCTCGGCCGCCGCCGACCTGCGCCCGCTGGGCACCCCCGACGGGTTCGGGGCGCGGCTGCGCCCCTACCAGGACCGCGGCGCCTCCTGGCTGCGGTTCCTGGGAGAACTGGGCCTGGGCGCGGTCCTGGCCGACGACATGGGCCTGGGCAAGACCGTCCAGCTGCTGGCCCTGCTCACCGACGCCCGCCCCGCGGACACCGGGCCCACCCTGCTGGTCTGCCCGGTGTCCCTGGTCGGCAACTGGCGGCGCGAGGCCGAGCGGTTCGCCCCCGGGCTGCGCGTGCACGTCCAGCACGGCCCCGACCGCCCGCACGGCAACGCCCTGGCCCGCCTGGTGGGCTCCTGCGACCTGGTCGTCACCACCTACGGCGTGGTCTCCCGCGACACCGAAGAGCTGGCGGGCCTGCCCTGGCAGCGCCTGGTGTGCGACGAGGCCCAGGCCCTGAAGAACCACGACACCCTCCAGGCCAAGGCGGTGCGCTCCCTGCCCGCCCGCACGCGCATCGCGCTCACCGGCACCCCGGTCGAGAACGACCTGGAGGAGCTGTGGTCGATCCTGGACTTCGCCAACCCGGGCCTGCTCGGCTCGGCGGCGGCGTTCCGCGAGGCCGTGGCCGGGGAGGACGGGCCCGACACCGCGCGGGTGCGGCGGATGACCGGCCCGTTCGTGCTGCGCCGCCTCAAGACCGACCGGTCGATCATCGCCGACCTGCCCGAGAAGGTGGAGATGCGCACCTGGTGCACCCTCACCCCCGAGCAGGCGTCGCTGTACAAGGCCGTGGTGGAGGAGATGACGGAGCGGCTGCGCGAGGCCGACGAGCGCGAGCGCAAGGGCCTGGTGCTGGCGACCATGACCCGGCTCAAGCAGGTCTGCAACCACCCCGCCCAGTTCCTGGGGGACGGGTCGGCGCTGGCGGGCCGCTCGGGCAAGCTGGACCGGCTGGAGTCGATCCTGGGCGAGGCGGCGGCCGAGGGCGACAAGGCCCTGTGCTTCACCCAGTACGCGAGGTTCGGCGACCGGCTGGCCCCCTACCTGCGCGCGCGGCTGGGGGTACCGGTGCTGTGGCTGCACGGCGGCACCCCGCGCGCCGAGCGCGAGGAGATGACCGCCCGCTTCCAGTCCATGGACGGCCCGGCCGTGTTCCTGCTCTCGCTCAAGGCGGCGGGCACCGGCCTCAACCTCACCGCCGCCAACCACGTGGTGCACGTGGACCGCTGGTGGAACCCGGCCGTGGAGGACCAGGCCACCGACCGCGCGTTCCGGATCGGGCAGCGGCGCGACGTGCAGGTCCGCAAGATGGTGTGCGTGGGCACCGTGGAGGAGCGGGTGGACGAGATGATCGAGCGCAAGAGCGCCCTGGCCCGGGGCGCGGTGGCGACCGGCGAGGCGTGGCTGGCCGGGTTGTCGGTGGACGACCTGCGCGAGGTGGTGCGCCTGGCGCCGGAGGCGGTGGCGTGAGCTGGTCGGCGGAGGTGGAGCGGTGGCTGGGGCCCGTGCTGCCCGGGCCGGTGGAGCGGCTGGCGGTGCGCCCGGGCGAGGTGACCGCCCGGGTCGGCGGGTTCGAGGTGAGCCTGATCCGCTCGGTGCCCGACGACGCCCTGTGGGACCGGGTGTGCGCGGCCCTGGCCTCCCAGGAGGTGTTCCGGGCGCGGGTGCTGGCCGGGGAGCTGCCGGTGCCGGTGGAGCGGGTGTGCGCGATGTTCGGGGTCGACCTGGTGCCGCGGGGGTGGGAGGCCCTGGTGGCGACCTGCTCCTGCGACCGCTGGGACGGGGTGTGCGCGCACCTGCGCACGGCGGCCGCGGCCCTGGGCGCGCAGGCCGACCGGGACCCCTTCTCGCTCACCCGGTGGGCGGGGCCGGACAAGGCGGAGCTGCGCACCCGGGTCATGGCGGCGGGCGGCATAAAAGGACCTTCGACAGCACACGAGACACCCCGGGATAATGCCTCTGAGGCGATAATCGGGGACCCCGGCCTCCCCACCGGCCACTCCCCCGACTCCGCAGCGGCGTTCTGGTCCGCGCCTTCCCCGCCGCCCCCCGTGGATATACCCTCGGGAGCCGGGGATCGCGTCAGGGCAGCGGCTCCGGGGGCGCTCGCCGACGAACTCCCGCCATTCCCGCGCCCGGGAACGTGAAAACGGGACGATCGAATACGCGATTTCGGATTTCCTCAGGAAAACACCGGTGGGAAGGGACGCGGGCGGTTACGATTCGGCAGAACATCACGTCGCACGGCGTGACGGATTCCCGCGGAGGAAAACGGGGACCGCTTCCGGCGCGGACGCCGCCGCGCCGCCCGAGCAACAGGAGGTCGACGATGCCGGTCCGCAGCCCCGCAGCGCGCGGCCTCCGCCCCTTCCGTCCGGGCCCTCTCACCCGTGACACCGTCCCCGTCCGCGACGACCGCACCCACACCCAGAAGGAGGCAGGGGCGCCCTCCGCCCGGCGGAGGCCGCCGGGCGACGCCCCGGACCGCTCATGGCCGACCGCTTCCCGCCCGACATCGACATGGAGACCCCCAGCGTCGCCCGGATGTACGACTACCTGCTCGGCGGCAAGGACAACTTCGAGGTGGACCGCAAGGCCTGCGACGTCCTCCTGGCCCAGCTGCCGGAGTTCCTGTCCCTGTCCCACCAGAACCGGGCCTTCCTGACCCGGGCCGTGGAGTACGCCGCCTCCCGGGGCATCGACCAGTTCCTCGACCTGGGGGCCGGCCTGCCCACGGCGGACAACACCCACCAGGTCGCCCAGCGCGCCTCACCGGGCGCCCGGGTGCTGTACGTGGACAACGACCCGATCGTCATCGCGCACGGCAGGGCGCTGCTGGCGGGCGGCCGAGGCGCGGACTTCCTCATGGCCGACATCTCGCAGGGCGTGGAGCCGGTGCTGGCCGACGCCCGCGCCGGCGGCCTGCTGGACACCGACCGCCCGATGGGCGTGATGCTGGTGTCGATGCTGCACTGCATCCCCGACGCCGCCGACCCGTTCGGGATGGTGTCCCGGCTGATGGAGCACGCGGCCCCGGGGTCCGTCCTGATCTACTCGCACATCGTGTCCGACGACCCCGAGACCGCCCGGTGGGTCACCGACAAGATGCTCTCGTTCGGCACCCCGTGGGGGCGGGTGCGCTCCCCGCAGGAGGCGGCGGTCGCCTTCGAGGGGCTGGAGAAGGTGAGCGCCTGGTCCGACGGCCGCTCCGAGGAGCCGCGGGCGGTGGACTGCGCCAGCTGGCGCCACCCCGAGATCGCCCCGCGGACCCGGCCGGGCGACCTGACGGTGAAGCTGTGGGAGTACTCGGGGGTCGCGGTCAAGCCGTGAACGGCGGGCCCCGCCGGACGGCTCCGGCGGGGCCGGTGAGGGGCCGGTCCCCTCACTCCCCCGCGCGCAGGTGCCGCAGGAGCAGCGCGTTCACCTCGTCCGGGCGCTGCCACGACACCAGGTGGGCGGTGTCGGGCAGGGTGGTGTAGGCGGCGTCGGGCAGCAGCCGGGCGATCACGTCGGCGTGCTGCGCGGGCGGGGTGGAGGGGTCCTCGGCCCCGGCCACCAGCAGGGTGGGCGCGGTGACGCCGGGCAGGCCCCCGCGCACGTCGTACCCGGCCACGGCCTCGCAGCAGCCCGCGTACCCCTCGGGGTCGGTGGCGGCGACCTGCGCGCGCAGGACGGCGACGTCCCCGGGGCGGTCCCGGGCGAACTCCGGGGTGAACCAGCGGCCCACCACGGCGTCGGCGACGGCGGCGGTGCCCTCGGCGCGCACCAGGGCCGCCCGCTCCAGCCAGGGCCCGGCCGGGCCGGTGTGGGGCGAGGTGGCCAGCAGGGCCAGCCGGTCGAGGCGGTCGGGGTGGTGGACCGCCAGCCACTGGCCCACCATCCCGCCGATGGACAGGCCCGCGTAGTGGGCGCGGGCCAGCCCCAGGCGGTCCAGCAGGGCCACCACGTCACCGGCCAGGTCGGCCATGGTGTAGGGGCCGGGCGGGACCGGGGAGCCGCCGTGGCCGCGGTGGTCGAAGCGGATCACGCGGAACGCGGTGGACAGCGCCGCGACCTGCGGCTCCCACATGGCGGTGGTGGTGCCCAGGGAGCCGCCGAGCAGCAGCGGGGGCGCGTCGGGGGGTCCGCTCTCGACGTGGTGCAGGTCGACGCTCATGGGTTCGTGTCCCCTTCCGTGGCGGTGTCCGGCTGGGGCCCCATCCTGCCAGCGCCCCCGGGGGTGCCGCGGCACCGGCGCGGTCGTGCGGCAGGAGACCGCCGCAGGCCGGGCGACTCCCTCCCAGGACACCGCCGGCACCCGGGCCCACCACCGGCGCGGTACGGCCCCCTGCGCCGGGCGGTGGAAGACCGCCGCCGACCGCGGGCCGCGCGACCTCCGCCCGGAACACCGCGGCCCCGCGCCCGGTCGGCGGACCGGGCGCGGGGCCGCGGCCTCAGGCCAGGCCGACCAGGCGGGACATGCCCTGGAGGGCGTGGTTGATCCCCGTCTCGTGGTCGACGGTGAACGAGAACAGCGCGTGCGGGCCCGGGGCGAACTCCGTGTGCAGCACGGCCCGCCGCCCCGCGCCGAGCGGCGCCATGCCCACCGGCCGGCCGAGCATCGGCTGCACGGGCGGCTCGCGCCCGTCGCGCAGGGCCTCGAAGTAGGCGCGCACGTCCTCCTCCGTCGTCCCCGGGACCACCGGGACGAGCATCGCCTCCTGCGGGGTGGCGGTGGTGTTGACGACGGTGAGGGCCCCGCCCGCGGGCGGCGACCCGGCGACCGCGAACTCCTTGCCGCCCGCCCCGTCGTGGTGGACGATCGCCGCGGGCGCCCAGGGGCGGCCCGCGACGGCGCCGCGCACGGCCCGGACGGTGCGCACCACGGGCGGTCCCGGGCTGGCGTAGCCGTAGTTGACCAGCACGTACTCACCCGGAGTGAGGACCTGGGTGAACCCGGCCCCCGTCGCGGCCGACACCACGGCCCCGCCCAGGTTGTCCGCCGCCGCGGAGACCGCGCGGGCCGCGGCGGCCCGCTCCTGCGGGTCCTGGGCGCCGGTGCCGGCCAGGAGCGCCAGGTACTCGTCGACGCCGACGCCCTCGGCCAGGCGCACCAGCAGCAGCGAGCGGCCCTCCTCGGCGGGGGTGGTCACGTGGAACGTGACGGCCCCGCAGGGGACGCGCTCGGGCACGTCGAGGGTGTCGGGTTCCAGGACCACCTCGATCGGCCCGGCCGCGGCCTCCCCGGCGAACGCCGCGGACCCGCCCGGCAGCAGCACCGCGGCGCCGGCCAGCGCCGCCCCGGCGAGCACCCGCCGCCGGGTGGGGCCGCGGTCCCCCGCGTCCGCGGCGCCCTCCGTCCCGTCCTGTGCGAACACGCCCCTCACCCCTTCGCCTTGCGCGCCACCACGACCGAGTCCACGCCCACCAGCGGCGCGACGGTCACGTCCTCGAACCCGGCCGCGGCGAGCCAGGCGCGGCACTCCCGGGGCGTGTACTCCGAGCCGCCCGGCGTGACCAGCCGCATGTTGAGGCTGCGCAGCAGGTTGGCCGGCTCGTCGCGGCCGTCGCCCACCAGCGCGTCGTAGACGACGACGCGCCCGCCCTCCGGGAGCGCGTCGTGCGCGCGGCGCAGCAGGCGGACCCGGGCCTCGTCGTCCCAGTCGTGCAGGACGTGCCCGAACACCATCACCTCGGTCTCGGGCAGCGGGTCGGCGAAGAAGTCCGCCGGGTGGAAGTCGACCTTGCCGGTCAGCCCCAGGCGCTCCATGTGCTCGTCGAAGAGGGGCTGGACCGGTGGCAGGTCCAGGCACCCGGCCCGCAGGTGCGGGTGGGCCCGGACCAGGTCGGCGGCCAGGTTGCCGCGCGCGCCGCCGACGTCGACGAACGAGGTGTGCCCGGACCAGTCGAGGGCGTCGGCCAGGGCGGGGCCGATCTCGGCGTTGTTGGCGTCCATGGCCGCCATGAACCGGCGCAGGGCGTCCTGGTCGCCGTAGAAGCGCTGGAAGTCCTGGCCGCCCCTGTGCGCCTGCTGGTCCCCGGTGCGCAGCAGGGAGGTGAGGTCGCCCCAGATCCGGTAGCGCCAGGCCAGCAGGCGCAGCCGCCCGGTGAGGGAGCCCGGCCCGTCGGCGGCCAGGTGGCGGGCGGCGGCCCCGCCGTTGCGGTACTCGTCCCCGTCCCGCCGGAGCAGGCCCAGGCCCACCAGGGAGTCGAGGAAGTCCGCGGCGGCGCGGGGGTGCAGGCCGAGCCGGTCCCGCAGGGCCTCCCCGGTGAGCGGCCCCTCGGCCAGGGTCGCGAACAGGTCCAGTTCGACCGCGCTCAGCAGGGCCCGGGACGCCCAGAACCCCTGGGCGAGCTCCATGATCCCGGCCGTGCCGGTCGTGTCGTCGACGGTCATGCCCATGCTCTCGGCTCCTTCTGTCGCTGGGCGCCGCCCCGCACGGGGGGCGCGGGGCACGGACGAACCGTCGCAGACCCCGGTCGTCGCCCGATCGACTCCGGCTGGTGCCGCCCGGCGCGACGACGGAACCTTGAGCGTTCCTCGAAGGGCACTACAGCGGCGGTTGCGAGCCTGGGCCGGATACCACCATCGGAAGGGGTGCGCCCGTGTACGAGGAGTCGACACCGGTCCTCATCATCGGCGGCGGGCTCGTGGGCCTGTCCGCGTCGCTGTTCCTGTCCTGGCGGGGGGTGCCCTCCGTCCTGGTGGAGCGCCACCCCGGCACGTCGGTCCACCCGCGGGCCTGGGGGCTCTACCCCCGCACGCTCGAACTGCTGCGCGCGGCGGGGGTGGAGAAGGAGGTCATGGCCGAGAGCGCGGGGTTCGCCGGGCACGTGCTCAACGGCCGGGTGGAGTCCCTGGCCGGGGCGGAGATCGCGGTGGGGCGCATCCCCGAGCCGGACGACGTCGGGGCGATCAGCCCGGTCGAGCGGATCGTGTCTCTGAGCCAGGACCGGGTGGAGCCGATCCTGCTGGAGCGGGCGCGCCGCCGGGGGGCCGACGTGCGGTTCGGCACCGAGGTCCTGGACCTGGACCCGGGGGAGGACGGGGTCGCCGTCCGGGTGCGGGACCGCGCCACGGGGCGGGAGTCCGTCCTGCGCGCCGGGTATGTGATCGCGGCCGACGGGGCGCACGGCGCGACCCGGGAGCGGGCCGGGATCGGGCGGCGGGGCCGGGGGGTGCTGCGCCACCAGATGAGCGTGCTGTTCGACGCCGACCTGGCCGGGCCGCTGCGCGGGCGCCGGTTCGCCGTCTGCCAGGTGGCCAACGACCGGGTGGAGGGGGTGCTGGGGCACGACGACAGCCTGACCCGGGGCACCCTCATCGTCACCTACCGGCCCGAGCGGGGCGAGTCCCCGGGGGACTTCACCGAGGAGCGGTGCGCCGGGCTGGTGCGGGCGGCGCTGGGCGTGCCGGACGCGCGGGTGGGGGTGCGCCAGATCCTGCCCTGGGAGATGGCGGCGCTGACCGCCGAGCGGTTCCGGTGGGGGCGGGTGTTCCTGGCCGGGGACGCCGCGCACCTCATGCCGCCGGTGGGCGGCTACGGCGCCAACTGCGGCGTCCAGGACGCCTACGACCTGGCGTGGAAACTGGAGGCGGTGACGGAGGGCACCGCTCCCCCGGAACTGCTGGACACCTACGACGAGGAGCGCCGCCCGGTCGCCGAGGCGACCGTACGCCAGGCGGTGGCCCGGCTGGCGGTGCGCTCGGGGCGGCGACCCGCGGGCCCGGACCTCGCCGAGCCGCTGGCGGTGACCTTCGGCTACCGCTACCGGTCCTCGACCGTGCGGGACGGGGACGGCCCCGCCCACGGGGACGGCGGGGAGGGGGCGGACGGGTTCGTGCACCCCGCGCTGCTGTCGGGGCGCCCGGGGACGCGGGCGCCGCACCTGTGGGTGCGGGTGGACGGGGCCCGGGTGTCGACCCTGGACCTGTTCGGCCCGCGCCCGGTGCTGCTGGCCGGGTCGGCGGGGGTGGAGCGGGCCGGGGACCTGCGGGCGCTGGCGGAGCGGCTGGGGGTGCCGCTGGACGTGTACGTGCTCGGGCGGGACGTCCTCGCGCAGGACGGGGCCGACCCGCACGCGGCGTTCGGGATCGGCCCGCAGGGGATGTCGCTGGTGCGGCCGGACGGGTTCGTGTCGCACCGCTCCCCCGCGGGCGGGCTCGCGGACTCGGCGGTGGCCGGGGCCCTGGCCCGGATGCTGCGCCGGGTGCCCGTCGACGTGCCGACCGGGCTGTGAGGGGTGCGCCGTGTCCGACGCGTCCCTGGACCTGCTGCGGCTGCAGTTCGCGCTGACCGCCGGGATCCACTACCTCTTCGTCGCGCTGACCCTGGGGTTGGCGCCCTTCGTGCTGTGCGTGCAGGCCCGCGCGGTGTGGACCGGCGACGCCGCCCGGATGCGGGCGGTGCGCTTCTGGGGCGGCCTGTACGTCATCGGGTACGGCACGGGGGTGCTCTCCGGCCTGGTGATGGAGACGCAGCTGGCCCTGAACTGGTCGGGGCTGAACCGCGTGTTCGGCTCGGTGGTCGCCGCGCCGCTGGCGATCGAGACGGCGGCGGCGTTCTTCGTCGAGTCGGCGTTCCTGGGGCTGTGGGTGTTCGGCTGGGACCGGATGGGGCGGTGGGCGCACCTGGGCTGCTTCGCGGTGGTCACCGGGACCGCCTACCTGTCCGCGTTCTGGGTGATGGCGGCCAACGGGCTGCTGCGCAACCCGGTGGGGTTCGAGATGCGCGGCGGTGAGGCGGTGCTGACCGACCCGCTGGCGGTGGCGTTCAACCCGTCGGGGCTGCTGGGCTTCGCGCACACGGCGGTGACGGCTCTGTTCGTGGGCGGGCTGTTCGTGGCGGCGGTGAGCGCCCGCCACGTGCTGCGCGGCACCGACGCGGACGGGGTGTTCCGCCGGGGGGTGCGCACGGGCCTGGTGCTGGTGATGGCGGCGGTCGCGCCGGTCGCGGTCACCGGGGGGACCCAGTTCCGGTTCACCGAGGGGCCCACGCCCACGACCGGGCTGACCTATGACGAGGCGGGCATCGCCGCGGTCGAGGCGGCCTGGGAGCCCTCCTACGGGTGGATCTGGGACGTGGCCGGCGGCACGATGACGGTGGTGTGGGAGCTGGTGGTCCTGCTGTGCCTGGTGGGGGCGGTGGCGTGGATCGCGCGCCGGCTCGACCGGTGGCGGTGGTTCCTGTGGGTGCTGGTGTTCTCGCCGGTGCTGCCGTGGGCGGCGAGCGTGGGCGGGTGGGTGTACCGCGAGCTGGGCCGCCAGCCGTGGACGGTCACCCACCACCTGACCACGGCGGAGGCGGTGACCCCGATGTCGGCGGGGGCGGCCGTGGTGTCGCTGTGCGTTTTCGTGTCGGCGTACGCGCTGCTGGCCGGGGCCACGGCGTGGTGGCTGGTCCGGGTGGCCCGGCTGGGGGTGGGGCGCGGTCCGCTGCGCGAGCCCGACCAGGGCCCGCCCGCGGAGGAGGGCCGGGAGCCGGTGCGCTTCTGACCGCCCCCGCAGCGCGGCGGGGGCGGGGGCGCCGGACGGGGTCCCGCCGCGGGGCGGGGCCCCGTCCGGCGTGCGGGGCCCGGACCCCGGCGGCGGGCGCGAGACACCGGGAGGCGGGCCTCTGTCCGGAAGGGCGCGGCGCGCGGAACCGGGCCGGTCGGCCCCCTCCCGGCCGACGCGCCGGGACGGGGCCGCAAAAGACACCACGCGGCCGGGCGCCGTCCGGGCGGGGGTACGCGGCGCGGACGCCGGGGCCCGGTGCGCGGCGGCCCCGGGGAGGGCAGGGCGCGGCGCGGGCCGCGTCCCCGGACGGGGCACCGGGGGGCGCGGACGCGGCGGCGCCCCGCACACACGGCCGCTCCACTCTGTCCCGGAAGGGGCGACGGCCGCGCCCCGGGAGTGGTGTGGCCTTCCCACGACCGTGCCCTTGCAGGTCATCGCGATCGTTGTCCGGAGCCGGAGGGGCGCCGCGTACCGGTGGTCCGTGGACCGGGGCGGACGTGCCGCCGCATGCGGCGGTACGCCGACGGCGCGCACGCCCGGGGAGAGGTACACGGGCCGCCCCTCCCCCGTGGGAGACCACGGTGGCCCCCGCACACATGGCGGACGCCACCGGCCCCCGGCACACGCCCACTCGGGTGCGGCACGGGCGACGGGCCCCCGCCTCGCGGCGGGGGCCCGTGCGCCGGCCGGGGCGGTCAGCCCGCGTCGCCGGCCAGCAGCCGGTCCGTGAGCTCGCGGACCGTGGGGTAGTCGAACGCCACGGTGGCCGGCAGGCCGATCCCGGTCTCCGAGCGCAGCCGGTTGCGCAGCTCCACGGAGGTGAGCGAGTCGAACCCCAGCTCCTCGAAGGTCCGCTCGGGGTCCACCCGGTCCGGCGAGTCGTGGCCCAGGACGGTGGCCACGTGCGTCAGCACCAGGCCGCCCAGCCGCGACCGCTCCGGCCCGGGGCCGCCCGCCGCGGCGCCCGGCCCCGGCGGTGCCGCCGCCGGCGCGGCCGGTTCCGGGTCCCGCGGCGCCGGCGGGGGCGCCGCCGCCCCGCCCAGCAGCCCGCGCAGGATCGCGGGAGGGCCGCCCGGGGAGGTGCGCACGGCCGCGTCCGTGATCCGGGCCGGGACCAGGTGCGGCTCGTCCAGCGCCCACGCCCGGTCGAACAGCTCCAGGCCCTCCTCCGTGGAGACCGGCGCGATGCCGCGCCGCGCCAGCCGCGCCACGTCCGCCCGGCCCATGTGCCCGGTCATCCCGCTGGACCGCTCCCACAGCCCCCAGGCCAGGGCGGAGGCCGGCAGCCCCAGCCCCCGCCGCGTCCGCGCCAGGGAGTCCAGGAAGGCGTTGGCCGCCCCGTACCCCGCCTGCCCGGCGGTGCCCACCACCCCGGCCACCGACGAGAACAGCACGAACGCCGTCAGCGGCAGGCCGCGCGTCAGCTCGTGCAGGTTCCACGCGGCGTCGGCCTTGGCCCGGAAGACCCGGCCCACCTGCTCCGGCGTGAGCCGGGCCAGCCCGGCGTCGTCCAGGACGCCCGCCGCGTGGACGACCGCCGTCAGCGGGTGCGCGCCGGGGATCCCCCCGACGACCCGGGCCAGGGCCGCGCGGTCCGCGGCGTCGCAGGCCGCGATGTCCACGTGGGCGCCCAGGCCGGCCAGCTCCCGGCGCAGCTCCGCCGCGCCCTCGGCGTCCGCGCCCCGGCGGCCCACGAGCAGCAGCCTGCGCACCCCGTGCCGTTCGACGAGCCGCCGGGCCACGAGCCCGCCGAGCGTGCCGGTGCCCCCCGTGACCAGGACGGTGCCCCGCGGGTCGGGGGCCGGCGGCGGGGTCAGCACCAGCTTGCCGGTGTGCCCGCCGCCCTGCATGAGCCGGAACGCCTCGGGCGCCCGGTGCAGCGGGAACACGGTGACCGGCGGCGGCGCCAGCGTCCCGTCGGCCAGCAGCGGCCCCAGCTCCGCCAGCGCGGCGGCGATGCGGTCGGGGTCCAGGGCCAGCAGGTCGAAGGCGTGGTACTCCACCCCGGTGCTCTCGGCGTCGCGCAGGTCGGTCTTGCCCATCTCGACGAACCGGCCGCCCTCGGCCAGCAGCCGCAGCGAGGCGTCGGTGAACTCCCCGGCCAGGGAGTTGAGCACGACGTCGACCCCCTCGCCCCCGGTGGCGTCGCAGAACGCGTCCTCGAAGTCGAGGGTGCGCGAGCCCGCGACGTGCCGGTCGTCCAGGCCCAGCCGGTGCAGCGCCCCCCACTTCTCCGGGCCCGCGGTGGCGAACACCTCCGCGCCCAGGTGGCGGGCCAGCCGGACGGCGGCGGTGCCCACTCCCCCGGCGGCGGCGTGCACCAGGACCTTCTCCCCCGCCCTGAGCCCGGCCAGGTCCACCAGGGCGTGGCGCGCGGTCAGGTAGGCGATGGGGACCGCCGCCGCGTCGGCGTCGGACCACCCCGGCGGGACCGGGGCCAGCAGCCGGTGGTCGGTGACGGCCTCGGTGCCCAGGGCCCCGCCGGGGAAGACCCCCATGACCCGGTCGCCCGGGGCCAGGCCGGTTCCGGGGGCGGCCTCGGCCACCACGCCCGCGGCCTCGGTGCCGATGTCGGCGGGGTCGGGGTAGACCCCCAGCCCGATCAGCACGTCGCGGAAGTTCAGCCCGGCGGCCCGCACCCGGACCCGGACGTGGCCCGGGGGCGGCGGAACCGGGGTGTGGGCGGCGGCGGACAGCCCCTCGGCGCCGCCGCGGCCGTCGGTCTCCAGGTGCCACTCCCCCTCCCCGGGCGGGGTGAGCCGCCCCGCGGCCGGGGCGGCCAGGCGGGGGACGAGGAGGCCGCCGCCGCGCACGGCGACCTCGGGTTCGGCGGTGTCCAGCGCCGCGGCGGGGAGCACGTCGCGGCCGGGCTCCAGGTCGACGGCCGCCCACCGGCCGGGGTGTTCGGCGCGGGCGCAGCGGAGCAGGCCCCACAGCGCGGCGGCGGCGGGGTCCGGGGGCGCGGTTCCGGCCGGGGCGGCGCCCGCGGTGACCGCGACCAGGCGGGAGCGCTCGGTGCGCTCGTCGCCGAGCCAGCGCTGGAGCAGGGCCAGCGCCTCGTTGGTGCGGGCCAGCGCGGCGGCCGGGAGGGGCTCCCGGTCCGCGTCCCGGGGAACGCGCAGGTCCAGCACGACGCGTTCGGGCAGGGGGACGCGCGGGTCCCGGTCCAGGAGGGCGTCCAGGTCGGGGTGGCGCTCGGCCCCGGCCAGGCCCAGGTCCCCGGGGCCCACCACCGCGCAGCGCGGCGGCCCGGACGGTTCACGCGGCGGTTCCGGGGGCTCCCACACCACGTGGTGGAGGTCCCCGCCGCCGGACGCGGCGGCGGCCGGGCGCAGGGCGACGCGGTCGATCCGGGCGACGGGGGCGCCGTCCGTCCCGGCCAGGGTCACCCGGGCCTCGCCCGGGCCGAGGGGCTCGACGCGCACCAGCAGCTCCCGCGGGCACCGCGCGGGCGCCCGCACGCCGGACCACAGGAAGGGCAGCCCGGCGGGGGCGCCGTGCTCCTCGGCCATGAGCAGGGGGTGCAGGGCGGCGTCGAGCAGGGCCGGGTGCAGGAGGTGGCCGTCCGCTCCCCCGGCGGGCAGGCGCACCCGGGCGTGCAGGGCGGTGGCGGAGAGCCACAGCTCCCGGACCCCGCGCAGGGCGGGCCCGTAGCCGTAGCCCCGTTCGGCCAGGGCGGCGTAGGCCTCGTCGGGGTCCGCGCGGCGTCCGGGCGGCGGCCAGGCGAGCGGGGCCGTCGTGTCGGGGGCGGCGGTGTCGCGGGCCAGGGTCCCGGTCGCGGCGCGCAGCCACGCGCCGCCGGCGGGGCGGGCGTGCACGGTCAGGGGCCGCGAGCCGTCGGCGCCGGCGGGGTCGACCCCGACCTGCACCTCGGTCGGCCCGTCCAGGCGGACGGGGGCGTGCAGGACCAGCTCGGCGACCAGCGGCAGGCCCAGGGCGGCGCCCGCCGCCGCGGCCAGGTCCGCGGTCGCGGCGCCGGGCAGCAGGGGCTCGCCGCCGATCACGTGGTCGGCCGCCCACCGGTGCCGGGCCGGGTCGACCCTGGCGGTGAACACGGTCCGCCCGGTCCCGGCGACCTCGACGGGGCCGTCCAGCAGCGGGTGCCCGTCCCGGGCGGGGGCCCCGGGGTCCGGGGCGGGGTCCAGCCAGTGGCGGGACCGCTGGAACGCGTAGGTGGGCAGCTCGGGCAGCGGCCCGGTGTCCGGTCCGCGGTCCCACTCCACCGCCACCCCCGCGACGCGGGCCTCGGCGAACGCCGCGGCCAG
This sequence comes from Nocardiopsis flavescens, assembly GCF_900141985.1. GTDB lineage: Bacteria > Actinomycetota > Actinomycetes > Streptosporangiales > Streptosporangiaceae > Nocardiopsis > Nocardiopsis flavescens. The sequence continues at coordinate 408,459 of NZ_FQZK01000001.1, forward strand.
GCGGTGCGCTCCGCCCTCCTCCCGACGCAGGGTGCCCAGGGCGCGGCCGGGGCGCCCCGACGCGGCGATGGTGTCGTCCACCGGCCCGGTGAGCACCGGGTGCGGGCTCATCTCGATGAACACGCCGTGCCCGTCCTCGATGAGGCGGCGCACGGTCGGCTCGAAGCGCACCGTGTTGCGGAGGTTGCAGTACCAGTAGTCGGCGTCCAGGCCCAGGGGGTCGACCGGCCCCTCCGAGACGGTGGAGTACAGGGGCACGCCGCCGGTGCGGGGCTCCAGCTCACCCAGCAGGTCCAGCAGCCGTTCGTGCAGGGACTCCATGGCCGGGGTGTGGGAGGCGTAGTCCACGTCGACCCGGCGGGCGTGCACCCGGTCGCGGCGGCACGCCGCCACGAACGCGTCCAGGGCGTCGGCGTCGCCCGCCACCACCGTGGACGCGGGCCCGTTGAGGGCGGCCACGTGGAGCAGGGGGGAGGCGGCCAGGCGCTCGCGCGTGCGCTCCTCCGAGAGCGGGACCGAGGCCATGCCCCCGCCGCCGGCGATCTCGGCGATGGCGCGGCTGCGCAGGGCCACCACCTTGGCGGCGTCGGACAGGTCCAGGATGCCGGCGGCGCAGGCGGCGGCGATCTCGCCCTGGGAGTGGCCCACGACGGCGGCGGGTTCGACGCCCGCCTCGCGCCACACGCGCGCCAGGGACACCATGACGGCCCACAGCGCGGGCTGGACGACGTCGACGCGGTCCAGGCCCGGGGCGCCGGGCAGGCCCCGGACGACGTCGGTCAGGGACCAGTCGGTGTGCGGGGCCAGCGCGTCGGCGCACGCGCGCATGGCCGTGCGGAAGACCTCCGACTCCTCCAGCAGCCCGGCGGCCATGCCGGGCCACTGCGACCCCTGGCCGGGGAAGACGAACACCACCGGCGCGTCCTCCAGGGCGCGGCCCTGGACGGTGTGCGGCGAGGGCCGCCCCTCGGCCAGGGCGGCGAGCCCCTCCAGCAGCGCGGCGCGGTCCGCGCCCACGACCGCGGCCCGGTGCGCGAACCGGGACCGGGTGCGCTCCAGGGCGCGCCCGAGGGCGGCGGGGGCGATGCCGGGGCGGTCGGCGACGTGGTCGCGCAGGCGGGCGGCCTGGGCGCGCAGCGCCCCGGCGTCGCGCGCGGACAGGGACCACACGGTGGTGGTCCCGTCCCCGGGGGCGGCGTCCGGCGCGGGGGGCTGCTCGACGATGACGTGGGCGTTGGTCCCGCTGATCCCGAAGGAGGACACCCCGGCCCGCCGGACCCCGCCGCCGGGCCGCCAGGGCACGGAGGAGGAGAGCAGGCGCACCCGCCCGGCCGACCAGTCCACGTGCGGGCTGGGGGTGTCGGCGTGCAGGGAGCGCGGCAGGACGCCGTGGTGCAGCGCCTGCACCGTCTTGATCACCCCGGCCATGCCCGCCGCGGCCTGGGTGTGCCCCAGGTTCGCCTTGACCGACCCCAGCCACAGGGGGCCCGCGTCCGCGTCGGCGCCGTAGGCCGCCTGGAGGGCGCGGGCCTCGACGGGGTCGCCCAGGACGGTGCCGGTGCCGTGCGCCTCGACCGCCTGGACGTCGCGCGGCTCCAGCCCGGCGTCGGCCAGGGCGGCGGCCACGACCTCCTCCTGCGCGGGCCCGCTGGGCGCGGTCAGGCCGTTGGAGTCGCCGTCGGAGTTGACGGCGCTGCCGCGCACTACGGCGAGCACCCGGTGGCCCAGCGCGCGGGCGCGGGAGAGGCGCTCCAGCACCAGGACCCCGGCGCCCTCGCCCCAGGCGGTGCCGTCGGCGGCGGCGGAGAAGGGCTTGCAGCGCCCGTCGGGGGCCAGGCCCCGCTGCATGCTGAACTCGACGAACATCCCGGGCGAGGACATCACGGCCACGCCCGCGGCCAGGGCCGCGTCGCACTCGCCCTGGCGCAGCGAGCGGACCGCCTGGTGCAGGGCCACCAGGGAGGAGGAGCAGGCGGTGTCCACGGTGAGGGAGGGGCCGCGGAACCCGAAGACGTAGGACAGGCGGCCGGAGGCGACGCTGACGGAGCCGCCGGTGAGCATGTGGCCGCCGTGGCCGGGCGGGGTCCGGTGCAGGGGCGGTCCGTACTCCTGGGCCATCGCGCCCACGAACACGCCGACGCGGTCGCCGCGCAGGCGCTCGGGCGGGGTCCCGGCGCGCTCCAGGGCCTCCCAGGCGACCTCCAGCAGGACGCGCTGCTGGGGGTCCATGGCGGCGGCCTCCCGGGGGCTGATCCCGAAGAAGTCCGCGTCGAACTCCGCCGCGTCGTGCAGGAACCCGCCGTGGCGGGTGGCGGACCGGCCGGGGGTCCCGGGCTCGGGGTCGTACAGGGAGTCGGCGTCCCATCCCCGGTCGTCGGGGAAGGGGGTGATGGCGTCGGCCCCGCTGGAGACCAGGAGCCACAGGTCCTCGGGGGTGCGGACGCCGCCCGGGTAGCGGCAGCCCATGCCGACCACCACGACGGGGTCGTCCCCGTCGGGGCCGGTGGCGGCCGGGCCGGGCGCGGCCCGCTCCCCGTCCGGCCCGGCGGCGCGGTCCCCGGACAGGGCGGCCAGCCGGTCGGCGACGGCGCGCGGGGTGGGCAGGTCGTAGACCAGGGTGGGCGGCAGGTCCAGGCCGGTCTCCTCCACCAGGACGTTGCGCAGTTCCAGGGAGGCGACGGAGTCGAACCCCTGGGTGCGAAAGGCCGCGTCGGGCAGGAGCAGGGCGTCGCCGCCCAGGACGGCGCGCGCCGCGTCGGCGACGGTGCGCAGGGCGCGGGCCCGGTCGCCCGGAGCGGGTGCCCCGGCGGGGGTCGCGGTGCCCGGGGCGGGCGCCCCGCCTGGCGCGGGGGCGGGGCGCGCCTGCGCCCGGTCGCGCAGGGGGCGGCGCCGGAAGGCGTAGGTGGGCAGGGCGGTGCGGACGGCCCCGGTCCCGGCGTAGGCCTTCTCCCAGTCGACCCGGGAGCCGGCGGCGAAGGCGGCGGCCAGCGTTCCCAGGACCGCGTCGTCGCAGGCGAGGGGGGCCTCACCGTCGACCAGCGGGCCGCGGGGCCCCGCCGTGACGGCCACGCCGGCGGGCGCGTCCTCCTTGTCGGCCGCGCCGGGGTCCTCCCCCGCGAGCAGGGCGCGGACGGCGCCGGCGGGGTCGAGCCGGCCGGCGGCGAGCGCGGCCCCCGCGCCCCCTCCGGGCCGGTGGCCCACGGCGTCGAAGACCGCCCCCCGGGCGAGCAGGAGCCGGTACAGGGCCGTCTCCCAGGCCAGCGCCGCGAGTGCGGCGGCGGTCCCGCCGAGCGCGGAGTCGGCGTCCTCCGGCACACCCCCGACCGTCGGGTCGGTACCTGCCGGTGCCTCACCGGCCGTCGGAACCGCACCCTCCGACACACTCCCGGACACCGGGTCCGGGCCCTTCGAGGCGCCGCCGGCCACCGGCGGGCCCGCGCCCTCCGGCACACCGCCGGCCACCGGGTCCGCGCCCTCCGGGGCTCCGCCGTGTGCGGCGACGGCGTCGCGCACCAGGTCCACGGCCCGCGCGAACGCGGGTTCTGCGGCGTACAGGCGGTCCGCCGCGCCGGGGGCGGGCGGGGTCCCGGTGAACACGAACGCCGTGGCGGCGCCCTCGCGCGCCCGTCCGGCGCGCGCCCCCGCGGGCACCTCCCCGGCGGCGGCCCGGTCCAGGCGCTCCAGGGTCTCCCGCGGGGCGTCCCCGGGCAGGGCGATCCGGTGGGGCAGGGCGGCGCGGCCCGCGGCCAGGGTGAAGGCCGTGTCCAGCGGCGCCGCGGGCCGGCGGGCGAGGTGGTCGCGCAGCCGCGCGGCCTGCCCGCGCAGCGCTTCGGGGTCGGCGGCGGACAGCACCAGGGGCGCCGACCGCCCGTCCGGGGCGGGCCCGGGCGCGGGCTCCGCGGCGGGCGGCCCCTCCAGGACCAGGTGGCAGCCGGTGCCGCCCAGCCCGAAGGAGCTGACCCCGGCGGTCAGCGGGGCGCGGTCGGGCGCGGGGGCCGGGCCCCCGGTGTGGACCCGCAGCCCCAGCTCCTCCAGGGGGATGCCGGGGTGGGGCCGGGTGAAGTTCAGGCCGGGCGGCAGCGCCCGCTCGCGCAGGCTCAGCACCGCCTTGAGCAGGCCCGCGATCCCGGCCGCGCCCTCCAGGTGCCCGATGTTGGTCTTGACCGAGCCCACCAGCAGCGGGGCGTGCGCGGGACGGCCCGCGCCGTGCACCGCGCCCAGGGCGCGGGCCTCCACCGGGTCCCCCGCGGGCGTGCCGGTGCCGTGCAGCTCCACGAACCACACGGTGCGGGGGTCGACCCCGGCGTCGGCGCAGGCCCGGCGCAGCAGGTCGGCCTGGCCGTCCGCGTCGGGGGCGGTGAGCGCGGCGGCCCCGCCGGTGTGCCCGACCGCCGCGCCGCGGACCACCGCGTGGACGCGGTCCCCCGCGGCCAGGGCGTCGGCCAGGGGGCGCAGCACGACGGCCGCCCCGCCCTCGCCCCGGGCGTAGCCGTCGGCCGCGGCGTCGAAGGTGCGGCACCGGCCCGTCGGGGAGAGCGCGCCCAGGGCGCGGGGGGCCTCCGAGGACGCGTCGTCCAGGATCAGCCCGACCCCCGCCGCGATGGCGGTGCGCACCCGCCCCGCGCGCAGGCTCTCGCAGGCCAGCGCCACCGACACCAGCGAGGAGGACTGCCCGGTGTCGACGACCACGCTGTCCCCGCGCAGCCCGAGCAGGTGGGAGAGCCGGTTGGCGATCATCGAGCGCTGGGACCCGGCCATGGTGTGCGCCCCGGCCGGGTCTCCGGAGCGGTGGCGGCGCAGGGCGTGGTCGTCGGCCATGCCGCCCACGAAAACGCCGACGGGGGCGCCGCGCAGCCGGTCGGGGGCGATCCCCGCGTCCTCCAGGGCCTCCCAGCCCAGTTCCGCCGTCAGCAGCTGCTGGGGGTCGGCGGCGGCGGCCTCGCGGGGGGACAGGCCGAACAGGCCGGTGTCGAAGCGGTCGACCTCGTCCAGCAGCCCGGCGCGGGGCAGGCTCGCCAGCCCCCGGTGCGCGGGGGGCTCGGCCACCGCCTCGCGGCCCTCCGCGAGCAGCCGCCACAGCGCCCCGGGATCGGGGGCGCCCGGCAGCCGGCAGGACAGGCCCACGATCGCGATGGGCTCCGGGTGGGCACGGGGGTGGACTTCCTGCTCGCTCAAGGTCACTCCTGTTCGGGACACGTGTCGGTGCGCCGGCTCAGGCGCGCGTGCGCCGCCACAGCGCGGCGCCGGTGAGGGCGGCCAGGGCCGAGGCGGCGCCCAGGGCGCCCACCAGGACGCGGGCCCGGCGGATCTTGCCCTTCTGGTGGTCGCGGTCGTTGACGTGCGGGAACGGCTCGTCGGGGACGGGCACCCCCAGGAACCGGCACAGCGGCTCCCAGCCCTCCTTCACGTCGTAGACCAGGAGGCGGTCGTGCGGCACGGCCGCGCGGACCTCCTCCACGTGGTCGCGGAACACGGCGAGGGCGTGGTCGCGGTCCTCGAACCGGCCGCCGAACGTGCCGTCCCAGATGACGGCGCGGGTCATGGCCGCCATGCCGCGCGCGGTCGGGAAGAACGGCGCCGCCACCCGGGCGACCCAGGTCGACAGGACGTAGATGGTCTCCCGGGTGCTGCGGTACCAGGGCTCGGGGTCGCGGACGGTGAGCACCACCCTGGCCTCGGGGTAGACCGCGGTCAGCTCGCGCCAGAAGTGGCAGGCAGGCCAGTCCACGGTGGACGCGTACCCGTCGAAGACCCGGTCCCACTCGACCGGCGCGCCCTGGGCGGCGTCGAGCCACAGGGCCTTGTGGCCGGGGGCGCGGATCGCCTCCCGCATGTGGTAGCAGGGGCCGAGCCCGAGCCTTTCCAGGGCGACCTTGAGGGACATGGTCCCGGTCCGGCCGAACCCCGCTCCGATGACGTGCAAGGCCTTCTCCTCTCCTTCCGCGCCGCCCCGCCTCAGCGGCGGTAGGCGGTGTGCGGGACGTCGGTGATGAACATGCGCCCGGGGACGTGGGTGATCGCCAGCTCCAGGCGGGAGGCCGCGACCACGGCCTGGGTGGTGACCCCGCAGGCCCAGAAGACGGGCACGTCGCCGCCGACGGTCACGGCGTCGCCGAAGTCCGGGCGGCCCAGGTCGGCGATGCCCAGCCCGGCGGGGTCGCCGACGTGGACGGGGGCGCCGTGCACGTCGGGGTAGCGGTCGGTGATGCGCACGGCCTCGGCCACCTGGTGGGCGGGGACGGGCCGCATCGACACCACGAGCGGCCCGGACAGCGCCCCCGCGCCCCGGGTGGGCCGGTCGGTGACGTACATGGGGTCGATGACCCCCTCCTCCAGGTGGCGGACGGGCACCCCCGCCTCCAGCAGGGCCGTCTCGAAGGTGAGGCTGCACCCGATGAGGAAGGCGACCATGTCGGAGCGCCAGTACGGGGTGGCGTCGGCGACCTCCTCGACCACCTCCCCGTCGCGCCAGATCCGGTACGCGGGCAGGTCGGTGCGCAGGTCGGCGCCGGCGGCCAGGGCGGTGGCGGGCGAGCCGGCGTCGGTGACGTCCAGCAGGGGGCAGGCCTGCGGGTTGCGCTGGGCGAACAGCAGCAGGTCGTAGGCGTCGGCCCGGGGGACGGCGATGAGGTTGGCCTGGGCGCTGGCGGCGGCCCAGCCGACGGTGTCGGTGTCCAGGCCCGCCCGGAAAAGGGCGCGCGCCCCGGCCCCGGTGAGGAGCGCGGGGTCGCCGGGCGGTGCCGGCGCGGCGGCGGTGCTCACGCGAGCACCCCCAGCCCGCGGTCCAGGGTGGTGAGCAGCTCGTTGCCGGCGGAGCGGACCACGAAGGGGTCCTCGACCTGCACGGCCCCGAAGCCGAACTCGTAGTAGGGGGTCTCGATGTTGACCACGGTCCCCTCCTCGATGACGTCCTCCTCGTCGGGGCCGATGAGGACCCGGTCGTAGACCTCCACCCCGATCCCGTGGCCGACGTGGTTGCGCCGGTAGTGGGGCACGCCCGCCTCGCGGACCGCCTCGACGGTGATGTCGAACAGCTCCTTGCCGGTCATGCCGGGCGCGGCGGCGGCCAGCGCCCGGTCGGTCCCGGCCAGCATCGCGTCGTAGTAGGCGCGGACCCGGGCGTCGGGCTCGCCCAGGGTCAGGACCCGGGCGATGTCGGCCCAGTAGCCGTCCAGGACGCAGCCGACGTCGAACCACACGGCGTCGCCGCGGCGCAGCGGGGTGTCGGTGGGACGGGTCTGCCCGAGCACGGCCCCGGCGCCGACCTTGATGTGGGTGAAGCGGGGGCGCCCGCCCGCCCCGGCGACGGTGCGCTCGAACTCGCGCACCAGGTCGCGTTCGGTGACCCCGGGGGCGGCGATCGCGGCGACCGCCCGGATGCCCTCCTCGGCGACGGCCGCGGCGGCGGCCAGCAGGCGCTCCTCCGGCGCCGTCTTGACCTTGCGGGTCCAGCGCAGCAGGTCGGCGCCGTCGGTGCGCAGCCGGGCGCCGGGCAGGGCGTCGGCCAGGGTGTCGAGCGCGCCGGGGCGCAGGGCGCCGGTGTCCAGGCAGATGCGGGCCGTGTCCAGCCCGGCGCCGCGCAGGACGCCGGCCAGCGCTTCGGCGGCGGTGGCCGGGACCGGCCCGGTCCGCCACAGGCGGCCCAGCTCGACCTGGCGCGGGTCCGGGCCCTCCCGCCCGGCGGCCTCGCGGTGGAAGGTGCCGAAGCCGACCGCTCCGGCCAGGTCGGCTTCGGCGTCCAGCGCCTGGTCCAGGTCGCAGCGCGAGGAGACGAGGTAGGGCCGGTCGGGGCGCTCGCGCGAGACGACCGCGGCGCACTCGCCGGTGTGCGGGAAGATCTCCAGGGAGACGCTGGAGACGCCGGTCAGGTAGCGGACGTTCTCCAGGGTCGTCGCCACCAGGGCGTCCGCGCCCAGTGCGTCCATGCGGCGGATCAGCCTGTCGGTGTTCGGTGCCACGGGTGTCCTCTCCGGGGGTGCGTCGGTCACGGACGAGCCGCGCCGGCCGGGCGGGGCGTGGGCTCGGCCCGCCGCGAGGGGCGGCGCGCGGCGGCCAGCAGGCCCCGGGGGGTGTCCAGCCCGGCGGCCTCGATGCGCTGGGCGATGCCGCGTTCGCGCAGCCAGGCGTCGTCGAAGGACTCCCCGAGGTAGTTGACCCCCGCGTCGGGGGCCACGACGACGATCCGGGCGCCCGGGGCGAGGTGGGCGTGGTGCAGGGCGCCGAAGACGGCCGCCCCGGCGGACTCCCCCACGAGCAGGCCCTCGCTGCGGGCCAGCATGCGGCCGGTGCCCATCCCCTCGTGGTCGCGGACCAGGTGGACGCGGTCGACGTACTCGGGGCTGAGGTTGCCCGGGGGCCAGGCGATGCCCAGCCCCCGCATGGCCCAGTGGCCCACCGGGTAGCCGAAGGCCGCCGACCCGTCGGCGTCGACGCCGACGGTGACCACGCCGGGCCGCTCGCGCTTGAGGGTGCGGGACAGACCGCTGATGTGGCCGCCGGTCCCGACCGCCGCGACCAGCACGTCGAACTCGGGGACCTCGTCCAGGAGCTCGCGCGCGGTGATCTCGGCGTGGGTCGAGGCGTTGTCGGGGTTGTTGTACTGGTCGGGCCAGAAGGAGTCGGGGATCTCCTCCATGAGCCGGCGCACCCGCCGCCTGCGGGGCTCCTGGTAGCCGCCGTTCTCGTCGGGGGTGCGCACGATCTCCAGCTCGGCCCCCAGGGCGGAGACGAACTCGATCATGGACCGCGGGGCCTTGGGGTCGGTCACCAGGACGACCCGGTAGCCGCGGGCCGCGCCGATCATGGCCAGGGCCTTGCCCATGTTCCCGGAGGTGGACTCCACGATCGTGCCGTCGGGTTTGAGCCGGCCGTCGGACTCGGCCCGGGTCACCATGCCCAGGGCGGTGCGGTCCTTGATGCTGCCGGCCGGGTTGAAGCCCTCCATCTTGACGAGGATCTCCGAGCCGTTGCCCATGGTCAGCCTGTTCAGGCGGACGACCGGGGTGCGCCCGACCGTCTCCAGGACGCTGTCGTGAATCATGCGGAACCCCCAGGGGAGTCGAGTCGCCTTCGTGTCTGCGCCGCGGGTGCGGCGGGTGGCCGGGTCACAGGGACAGCCGGACCCGGTGGTGGTCGAGCCACAGGTTGAGCTGGAGGACGAGGTCGACGTCGGCCCTGCTCAGCCGGTTCTTGATGAGTTCGTCGGGGGAGTCGGCCAGCCGGGCGGCGGCCTGGAGGTCGATGAGCGGCAGCACCGGGGAGGCCGGGTCGGCGAGGATCTCGGTGAAGAGCTCCTGGAGCCTGCGGGCGTAGTCGGGGTTCCTGCCGACGGGCGTGGCGCTCTGGGGGCGGCGCACCACGTCCGGGGGGAGCAGGTCCGCGACGGCGGCCCGCAGCAGCCCCTTCTCGATGTCCCCGTGGCGCTGCATCCGGGCGGGGATGTTGTACGCGTACTCGATGAGGTCGACGCTGTTGATGGGCGCCCGCATGCGCAGGCCCACCGAGGAGAACAGCCCGGCGTCGGTGCGGAACCGGGTGAGCAGCAGGTACGACAGCCGCCGGATCCGGCGCTGGTCCTCGTCGTCCTCGGGGAGGAACTCGACCTCGGCGACGCTCTCGGCGTAGGAGTCGCGGTAGTAGTCGGGCAGTTCCATCAGCCGCAGCACGCCCTCGTCGAGCAGCCGCGTCCCGAACCCGTTGGCGGCGCCGTGCCGCTGGGCCAGCGCGATCCAGGGGAAGGTGCCCGAGTCCACCAGGGCGGTGTCGGTCGACCACCTGGCCCCGTGGAAGAGCTGGTCCCCCATGCCGCCGGTGAACGCGGTGCGCCCCCCGGCCGCAGCGACGTGCTGGAGGAACACGTACTGGGAGGCGTCCATGTCGTAGATGCGGGTGGGCAGGTCCTTGGCCCGCAGCAGCCCCAGGCGCACGTCGGGGTCCAGGATCCCGTACGCGTCGAGTTCGACCACCTCGTGCCAGGAGCCGATGTGGTCGGCGACCGACCGGGCGAAGGGCGCGTCGCGGGTGTCGTGGACGGCGTCGCGCTGGAAGTCGTCGTCGGTGAAGTCCAGGGTGAAGGTGTGCAGGTCGCGCTCGCCCCGGGAGCGCAGCTCGGCGGCGACCAGGGCCGCCACCGCCGAGGAGTCGATGCCGCCGGACAGGGTGCCCACCAGCCCCGAGGAGTCGGCGGGCACGCTCAGGCGCACGCTCTCCCGGAGGATCTCGCGGACGCGGTCGACGGTGGCGTCGACGCCGTCGGTGTGCGGGCGGGGCTCCAGCGCCCAGTAGAGGCTGCGCCGCCACCCGTCGCGGCCGTAGCGCGCGACCTCGGCGGACTCGATCTGGCCCAGGCCCTCGAAGACCGGACCCGGGGGCAGGGCGTGGGCGACGACCTCGCGCAGCCCCTCCACGCCCACGCGGGGCTCGATGTCGGGGTGGGCGAGCAGGGTCTTGCGCTCGGAGGCGAACACCAGGCCGGTCCGGGTGCGCGCGTGGTACAGGGTCTGCCCGCCCATCCGGTCCCGGGCCAGGACCAGCTGCTCCTCGCGCCCGTCCCACAGGGCGATGGCGAAGGAGCCGCCCAGGCCGGGCACGATGTCCTGGCCCCACTCCAGGTAGGCGCGGGCGACGACCTCGGCGGTGCCGGCGCCCGGGGCCAGCCCGACGCGGCTGGCCCGCAGGCGGCGGGCCAGGGTGTCGACCCCGGTGGGGTTGCCGGTGACGCAGCAGACCACGTCGGCGCCGCCGGCCCGCAGGGCGAACGGCTGGTCGGCGGTGTCGGCGTCCGCGCCCAGGGCCCGGTGGCCGAACATCGCCCGCGGGGACAGCCACAGGCCCTCCCCGTCGGGTCCCCGGTGCGCGAGCGTGGCGGTCAGGGAGAGCAGGAGCGGCCGGTCCCGTTCCAAGTCCCGTTCGTAGTCGATCACGCCCACGACGCCTGACATCGCGTCACCATCCCTCGGTTCCCTCGCACGGCCGGGTGCGCCCGGAGCGGCGCACCTCGCACTGTCCGGACCAGGGTGGCAACGGCGCATCGTAGGAGGATCGAAGCCGCCTGAAGAGGTTCTGGGGCACCGGGGACCGCGGTGTGTACACCTCGCGGAGGAGGGGCGATGACCTTCCGTACCCATGGAGTCGCACGGAGGATGGGTCTTGAGACGGAGGACCCGGGTGGCCTTCGTCCCGTAATGTCGGCAGCGACCGCACCGGACAGGGAGAAATGCGGCCGGGCCGGACCGCGTCAGCGGTCCGGCCCGGTCAGGGGGGCGGGACGGGCGGATCGTCCGGTCAGCGCGGTGTCCCCGCCGCCCGTCCCCCGTTCTCCCTCTTCATCCGCTCGCGCGCGTAGAGCCGGATGAGCTCGTGGAAGTAGTACAGCACCTCCGAACCGCCGGCCTTCTCCCAGACCTGGAGGAACCGATTCTCGACCAGCGAGGACAGGAGCGGTTCGACCTCCTCCACCGAGCAGTTCAGCAGCCTGGCCGCGCGCTCCGCCGTGAAGACGTTCTCCGGCAGGATGCTCAGCAGCCGCAGGAGTCCGGCCTCCTGCACATGCAGGTGCATGTAGCTGCTGTGGTAGCGGGCCCGCAGGTCCAGCCCCTGGAAGCGCAGGGCGTCCAGGCGCCGGTCGGCGTTGCACAGCTCGCGGGAGATGCTGGCCAGGGGCAGTCCGGGGACGGCGGCCAGCCGCGCCCCCACGACCTTGATGGCCAGCGGCAGCCCGCCGCAGGAGCGGACGATCTGCTCGGCCTCCCGGGCCTCGCGGGCGACCCTGCGCTCGCCGACGATCCCCTTGAACAGCTCGATGGCGTCGGACCGGTCGAGCCCGTGCAGGGACACCACGCAAGAGTCGTGCAGGATGTGCGGCCTGCTGGTGACGATGACCCCGCACTGGGGGCCGCCGGGGACGAGGTGCTCGACCTGGTCCGCGGAGGCGGCGTTGTCCAGCACGATGAGGACGCGCTGGCCGGACGTACAGGTGCGGAAGAGCTTCGCCCGCTCCTCCAGCCCGTCGGGGATCTGCTCCGCGGCCACGCCCAGCGAGACCAGGAACCCCCGCAGGACCGACCCGGGGTCCACGGGGTCGGCCCGGTCCCCGCCCAGCCGGGCGAAGAGCTGCCCGTCCTCGAACCGCCCGCGGAGGCGGTGCGCGGCGTGCACGGCCAAGGCGGTCTTGCCCACCCCGGGCATCCCCGTGATCGAGACGACGCGGATGGCGGTGTCCGCGCCCTTCCCGGGGAAACAGCCCTCGACCGTGCGGAGTTCGCCGCCGTAGCCCTGGAAGTGCGGGGCGTCCGGCGGGATCTGGGCCGGGGTCCGGACCGGGGAGCCGTAGCCGCGGCGCGGCGCGGCCGGGGCCGGCTCGGCCTCGTCGGGCCCGCTCATGAGCAGCCCCTGGTGGATGGCGCGGATCTCGGTGGAGGGCTCCACGCCCAGCTCCCGCACGAGGGTGTCGCGCAGGGACCGGTACACGTCCAGGGCCTCGTAGCGCCGCCCCGCCCCGCTGAGGGCGAGCATGAGCTTGGCGTGCAGGCCCTCGTGGAGGGGGTGGTCGACGGTGAGCGAGCGCAGCTCCCCCACCAGGGCCTCGCAGCGGCCCAGCCGGATCTCCCCCTCGATGCGCATCTCCAGGGCGCGCATCCTCTCCTCCTCCAGGCGCGCGACCAGGGGGGCCAGGATCTCCCCCCGCTCCACGTCGGCCAGGGCGGGGCCGCGCCACACGGACAGGCCCTCGCCGAGGCGGGAGACGGAGCACTCCAGCTCTCCGGAGGTGAATTCCCGGATTCCCCGGTCGACGCAGATCTCGAATCGGGATACGTCGACGACGGCGTCGGGGGCATGGACGACGTAACCCGAGGTGCGGGTGCGAATATCGACGTTCGCGCCGACGGAACCGAGAATCTTCCGCAGCTTGTAAACGTAGGTCTGGAGGGTGGGGATAGCGCTCGGCGGGGGCGCGCCGTGCCACAATTCGTCGATGAGTTCCGATGTCTGGACGAGGGATTCGCGCCGCAGGAGCAGGAGCGCGAGTACTTGACGGAGCTTGGGTGCGCTGGGCGTCACCTCATGGCCGTCCACGTGGATCTCCAGGGGTCCCAGCAGCCGGAACTCGATGTGAGTGGGGGTGCGGGGACCAGGGGGGTCTTCGTCGCGGCGGGTCTCGCCGCGCGGGTTGTCCAGGATTGCCGAGTCTCTGTACTGAGCTGGACGAGACATGCCCACCTTCTGATCGTTAAGAACTCACATAGGCAAGAAAAAAGTGTCGACTACCCCCTTCCGGTCGATCCCCCGGCGCAAAAAGAGAAAAGCAGACCAGGGCGCACACTCAGGCGCACGCCCGGGAAAGCATCGAAGATATCAACCCGACATCATGTGAAAAGTCGGACACGGTACAAAGTATCGAACAGACCGCTTGAGGAATTCTAGTCCCGGTCCCCGGCTATTTTTGGGACTCCGTTCCGCGCCACTCCCCCTCTCCGCCGGCGGCCGAACGACCGCGTCTCCGCAGTGGGCGCCGGGGGGCAGGGGCGGACCGCACATCTGGCTGGTTACCCGTAGGTCGAAGGTCCCAACCGAAAGCCATCGTTCGGAAACGGTACGTCAACCTCTGCGTGTTTGTCGTACATCCGAGGACGTACGAAGGTTTCTGGTGTACCACTCCGAAGCTGTACACCGGGTGCAGCCTCCGGGGGGATGCACGGCCCCCGACCCGCCGATGACCATGGCGGCGACGAGCGTTCCCTAGGCGTGAGGCCCACCGATGTTCGAAGACCCCCTGCTGCTGGCGAGGGTGCAGTTCGCGCTGACCGCGGCGACCCACTACATGTTCGTGGCCTTCACCCTGGGCATGGCCCCGTACGTGCTGTTCGGCCAGCTCAGAGCGCTCCTGCGCGTGGACTCCACCGGGATGCGCGCCGTGCGGTTCTGGGGCGGCCTGTACCTGGTCAACTACGCGATGGGCATCCTGTCCGGCCTGGTCATGGAACTCCAGCTGACGCTCAACTGGTCCGGGCTGCACGACATGTTCGGCTACGCCTTCGGCGCCCCGCTGGCGATCGAGACGATGGCCGCGTTCTTCGTGGAGTCGACCTTCCTGGGCCTGTGGATCTTCGGCTGGGACCGGATGGGCCGGTGGGCGCACTGGTCCTGCTTCCTGGTCGTCACCCTCACCGCCTACCTGTCCGCGTACTGGGTGATGGTCTCCAACGGCCTGCTGAAGTGGCCCGCCGGCTTCTCGGTCCGCGACGGCGCCGCCGTGCTCGACGACCCCGCGGCCCTGATGGCCAACCCGTCGGCGACCCTGGCCTTCGCGCACATCTGCGTGTCGGCCCTGCTCATGGGCGGCGCCGTCGTCATGGCCGTGTCCGCCTACCACCTGCGCCGGCGGCGCGACCCCGACGGGCTCTTCGCACGGGCGCTGCGGACCGGCACCGTCCTGGTGCTCGTCGGGCTGGTCCCCACGGTGGTCACCGGCGGGACCCAGTTCGTCATGTACGGGCAGGAGCCCCCCACCAGCGGGCAGAGCTACACCCCGGCCGAGATCGAGGGGATCGAGTCGGCCTACGGGGACACGAGCACCGCGCACCTGATCGGCATCTCCGGGGACCTGCTGATGATGCTGTCCTGGGCCGTCATGGCCCTCCTGGGCCTGGTCACCGCCCTGGTGTGGATGGCCGGCGGGCTGGGCCGCTGGCGCTGGCACCTGCGCGTGGCGGCGGTCATGCCGCTCTTCCCCTACGCGGCCAGCGTGGGCGGGTGGGTCTTCCGCGAGACCGAGCGCCAGCCCTGGACCGTGCGCCACCACCTGACCACCGCCGACGCCCTGACCGAGATGTCGCCGCTGGCGGCGGGGGCCTCGTTCACCCTCTTCACGGCCGCCTTCGCCGTCCTGGGGATCACCACCGCATGGCTGCTCGTGCGGTTCGCCCGCCTGGGCCCCGACGCGGGACCGCTGCGCGCCCCCGAGGCCGACGGCGACGAGCGGCGGGACCCGGTGACGCCCCTGTGAGACCGCGTCCCCCCGGACACCCACGACCCTAGGGACACACCCGTATGGACCTTCTTCCCGTACTCCTGTTGACCGTTCTGATCGTCGGCTACTTCGTCCTCGCCGGCTGCGACATCGGGCTGGGCATGGCCGCGCCCCGGCTCGCCCGCACCCCCGCGGAGCGGCGCCGGCTGGTGTCGGCGATCGCCCCCTACTTCCTGGGCACCGAGGTGTGGCTGGTGGCCGCGATCGGCGTCGTCGCCGGGCTCTTCCCCGCACTCAAGGGCGTCCTGTTCGGCGGCGGCGGCATGTGGGCCGTGTTCACCGTCCTGGCGTTCGGGTGGATCATGCGCGACGCGGGCCTGTGGGCGCGCGCCCGGGTCGACACCGACCGCTGGCGCTCGGCCTGCGACGCCGCCCTGGTGGGCGGCAGCTGGACGCTGGCGGTGTGCTGGGGCCTGGCGGTGGGCGGCCTGCTCTCCGGCGGGCGCCCCCTGACGCCCTTCGCGCTCGCCTGCGCCGCCGCGGTGGTCGCCCTGTTCCTGCTGCGGGGGGCGGCCTTCGGCGCCGAGCGCCTGGTCCCGGCCGGCCCCTCGGCATCGGCGGCCGGCGCCGACGAGGCCGCGCGGCTCACCCGGCTGCTGGCGCGGACCGCCCTGGGCGCCGGCCTCCTGGCCGCCGTGCTCGCCGCGGTGCCCTTCACCGGCGCCGACCTGGGGCGGCCCTGGTTCGCGCTGGCCGCCGCGGCGGCGGTCCTGGCCGCGGTGGGCGCGACCAGCGGGGTGTCGGGCCCCCACCTGTCCCGGCACACCTCCGCCCTGGCCCTGGGCGCGGTGCCCGTGCTGGTGGGCACCGCCCTGGTCCTGCCCCTGGACCCGGCCCCGCCGGGGACGCTCGTCCTGGTCGGGGCGGCCGTCGTCCCGCTCCTGCCGCTGATGGTGGTGGGCCAGGTGGCGCTCTACCGCATGCTGCGCCGCCCCGCACCCGACCACGGGTTCTTCGTCACCCCGCCGCCGGTCCCGGCCGGGCGCTGAACCGCGAGGGGGCGGCGGCCGGTCGTCCGGCCGCCGCCCCCTCCCCTGCGGGGCACCCGGGCACCCGGTCCCCGCCACTCCCGGAGGGCTTGCCCGCCACCACTCACCTGCGGGCCGCCGTCAGGAGGGTCCGCCCCTCCCCGGCGGTTTCCCGCCACCCGCGCGTGTGCGGGACGCCCGATCACGCGTTCCGGGCGCTCTCGGGCGGTCACGCCGCCCCCGCGCGCGGGGGACGCCCGGCCGGGCCTTCCCACCCCTCCCGGACGATCCCCCACCGGCTCCCGCGTGCGGGGCGTCCTCAGGAGAGCCAGCCGGGCCGCACCACGCCGCTCTCGTAGGCGATGACCACCAGCTGCGCCCGGTCGCGGGCCCCCAGCTTGGCCAGCACCCGGCTGACGTGCGTCTTGGCGGTGGCCGTGGAGACGACCAGCCTGCGGGCCAGCTCGTCGTTGCTCAGGCCCTCCGCGATCCCCGCCAGCACCTCGCGCTCGCGCTCGGTCAGGCTGTTGAGCCGCGTGGCGGGCGGCGGCTCCTTGATCCGGTCGACGAACTCGGCGATCAGGCGCCGGGTGACCCCCGGCGACAGCAGGGAGTCCCCGCGCGCGGCCACCCGCACGCAGTGGATCAGCTCCATGGGCTCGGTGTCCTTGACCAGGAACCCGCTGGCCCCCGAGCGCAGCGCCGAGTACACGTACTCGTCCAGGTCGAACGTCGTGAGGATGACGATGCGCACCCCCTCCGACCGGGGGTCCGCCACGATCCGGCGGGTCGCCTCCAGCCCGTCGACCCCGGGCATCCGGATGTCCATCAGGACCACGTCGGGCCGCTCCCGGAGGGCGATCTCCACCGCCTCCAGCCCGTCACCCGCCTCGGCGATGACGGAGATGTCGTCCTCGCCGTCGAGTATGGACCGAAAGCCCGCCCGGACCAGGGTCTGGTCGTCGGCGATCAGAACGTTGACCACATCTCGCCTTCCCTCGCGCACAGCGCTGGTTCGCATCGAAAACACCCCACCCGGCCGGAGGAACCCCCACCGTCATTCCACGGGGAACCGGGCGTACACCTGGAAACCGCCCTCGGGACGGAAATCCGCCGAGAATTCACCGCCCAGCGCGAGGATCCGCTCGCGCATGCCCCGCAGCCCGTTGCCGGGCGTGCGCCCGCCCGGGGCGCCCCCGGACCCGTTGTCGGTGACGCGCACCGAGAAGGAGCCCGGCCCGTGCGCGACGGCCACCTCGACGCGGTCGGCCGCGGAGTGGCGGCGCACGTTGGTCAGCGCCTCCTGGACGATGCGGTAGGCCGCCGCCCCGACGGGGGCCGGCGGCTCGGGGCCGCCGAGCGCGTCGGCGGGCTCCCCGTCCACGGTGAGCACGGCCTCCAGCCCGTCGTGGCGCGCGCCGCGCACCAGCTCGGGCAGGCGGCCCGCGCCGGGCACCGGGGCCCGCTCCCCGTCCTGCTCGTCCACCTGGCGCAGGACGCCCAGGGTCGTGCGCAGCTCGCGCAGCGTGTCCTTGCTGGCGGTCTTGATCGCCTCCAGCGCCTCGAACGCGCGCTCGGGGTCCCTGCGGTGCACGGCCGAGGAGGCCTGCACGTTGATCAGGGAGATGTTGTGCGCGATGACGTCGTGCAGCTCGCGGGCGATGTGCAGCCGCTCCTCGGTGGCACGGCGCAGCGCCTCCTCCTCCCGGGTGCGCTCGGCCTCGGCCGCGCGCTGCTCGACCGCCTGGAGGTAGGCGGCGCGGTTGCGGATCAGCTCCGCGGCGGCGACGATGACCGCCATCCACGCCAGGATGGCCGCGGCCCGCCACGGGTCGAAGGCGGTGATCTCGCCGATGGTGAAGAACCCCAGGGCGATGACCACCGTGGCCACGGGCGCCGCCCGGCGGCCGTTGGCCGCCGACCGCATGACCGCGACGAACAGCATCAGCCACGCGACCCACGTGTCGTCGGTCCCGGTCACGTAGTACAGGGGCAGGCACAGCCCGACGGTGACGGCGGTGGCCATCGGCCACCTCCCGATCAGCGCGATCGAGGCCGAGCCCGCCAGCAGGATCAGCAGGCTGTGCGGTTCGGGACTGACCCCGCGGTCGAAGGCGAACACCACCTCCGCGATGACCAGGGCCGCCGCGGTCACCACCGCGATGGCGGCGTTGGTGACCGTCTCCGCGCGCCCGCCCGGCCCCGGCTCCTCCGGTTCGGGGCGCCGGCCGGCGCTCCCGCTCTCGCCGGGTTTTCCCGAGGACACCTGCGGCTACCGTCCCTTTCGCGTCACCAGCATGGGGCCGCCGACCAGGCCGATGGCGGCGAAGAGGACGATGACGAACCGCACCGAGGAGGCCCAGGAGGGCAGTTCGCCGCCGCCCAGCAGCAGGGCGACGCCGATCAGCTCCGACACGATGAAGCCCACCACGATGCCCGCGAGGAGCCCCAGCACGGAGGCGCCCAGGATCTTCAGCCCGTTGCCCATTGTTCTCGTCCCTTTCGGATCAACTTCTATCACGGTGAATCCGCAGCCTAGGGAGTGGTCGAGCGGCCCGTCGTCCGTCCACGGTGGACACCCGCAGTCACCCTTGAGAGGTACACGGGGTGTCCGGACTGCTCCGACCGGCCTCCGAGCGGGCATCGATCGTTCCTTCAGCGGGGGGTGGGACCCTCGGTGCGGTCGACGCTGAGGAGTGGACATGACGCGCACGGACGCAACGACGAGCACCGCCGCGGGAACCGCCGGCGCCCCGGTGATCGGGAGGGACCTGCCCCCGCTGGGGCGCGCCTTCCGGATCGTGGCGGGCGTGTGCGGCCTGCTCCTGCTGGGCTTTCGCATCCCCTGGGACGGGGACCCCGGCGCCCACCTGGGCATGGCGTCGCTGTACCTGGTGCTGATCGCGGCGGCCTACGTCGGCGTGTTCGGGCTGGCCCGGGGCCCGCTCTCGCGGGGGCTGGGCCCGTGGATACCGGCCGGGGTGCTCCAGGCGCCGGTGCTGATCTACCCCTTCGGGCTGGGCTCGGGCCCCCTGCACGACGCCCTGGCCGCGTACACGGCCGGGTCGCTGCTGCTGAACGCGGCCATCGGGTACGCCGGCCTGGAGGTGGCGGCCCTGCCGAGCCTGGTGTGGCGGCGCCGGTACGCGATCTACTCCCCCTTCAACGCGGTGGACCTGGCCGAGACGGCGCTGGCCCGCCGGACCGGGGACCGGGACGGCGCCCTGCGGTGGGCCCGGGTCCCGGCGGCCCTGGCCACCGCGTTCGTGTTCGTCGCCTTCTGGCTGGTGGACTACGTGGCGTTCATGCCCTTCCTGCCCGAGGGCGCGGGCGAGGCGATGCGCCTGCCCGGCGCCCTGGCGTGGGTCCTGCTGGCGCCGGCCGCCCTGCTGGCCTGGGAGGCGCGCCGCCGGCGCGACCGCCTCACCGGGGCCGCGGCCCTGGTGCTGGCCCTGCTGACCCCCATGTTCGTGGTCGACATGGTCCCCGAGGTGCTGTGGATGGCCGTGATCGGCGGCGGCCTGGTGGCCGCGGTCGCCGCCGCCGTGCGGTGGGCCGCCGGGACCCGGCGCGCGCGCCGGGCCCCGTGAGGGCTCACACCAGCAGCGCGATCTTGCCGCGGGTGCGCCGGGTCTCGGAGAGCCGGTGCGCCCGCGCCGCCTCGTGCAGGGGCAGGGCGTGCGACACGTGCACCCGCAGCTCCCCCGCGGCGTACAGGTCCACGATCGCGCCCAGGCGGTCGGCGCCGGGCCGGGAGCGCAGGCCCAGCGCACCGGCCCGCTCCGCGGCGGCGTGGTCGACCAGGGTCCCCACCCGGGCGGGGTCGCCGACCAGCGCGACCGACAGGCGCAGGGTGTCGCCGCCGACCATGTCCAGGGCGGCGTCCACCCCCTCCGGGGCCAGCGCCCGCACCCGCCCGGCCAGGCCCTCGCCGTGCCGGACGGGGACGGCGCCCAGCGAGGCGACGTGCTCCTCGTTGCCGGGCCCGCAGGTGCCCAGGACGCGGGCGCCCAGCACCCGGGCCAGCTGCACGGCGAAGGTGCCCACTCCCCCGGCGGCGGCGTGGACGAGCAGGGTCTCGCCCGGCCCCACCCGCAGGTCCTCCAGGGCGGTGTGCGCGGTCTGCGCGGAGGAGGCCAGGACCCCGGCCTCCTCCCAGGGCATGCCCGCGGGCCGGGCGGCGCAGTGGTCGGCGCCGACCACCACGTACTCGGCGTAGCAGGAGGTCCAGGCCCAGCCCAGGACGGCGTCCCCGACCGCCGGGGAGGCGACCCCCGCGCCCAGGCGGTCGACGGTGCCGGCGAAGTCGTTGCCCGGGACGCGGGGCAGGGGCGCGGGCGGCCCGATGGGGGCGCCCCGGCGCAGGGCGGTGTCGACCGGCTGGACCCCGGCCGCCCGCACCCGGACCCGGACCTGCCCGGGTCCGGGCTCGGGGTCGGGCAGGTCGACGGACTCCAGGACCTCGGGGGGACCGGTGCGGGGGAAGGCGACGGCTCTCACGGGGGCGTCCTCGCTTCTGTGGTGGTGGCGCGCCGGCCGGGCGGCCGGGCGCGGGTCAGACCACCCGGAAGTTCGCCATCATCATCATGTCCTCGTGTTCGAGGTTGTGGCAGTGATAGACGTACTTGCCGGGCTCTCCGCTGAAGGTCGCGATGATCTCGGCCTCCTCCTCCGACCCCAGGTCGACGGTGTCCTTCCAGCCCGCGTCGTAGGGGCCGGGGTCGCCGCCGTTGCGGGACAGCACCTGGAAGCGGACCAGGTGGAGGTGGACCGGGTGGTGGACGTTGGTGGTGACGCGCCAGATCTCGGTGGAGCCCTCGGGCACCTCGATGCCGTCCGACTCGGGGTCGAACACCTCCCCGTTGATGGTCCACATGTTGGGGCCGGCGCCGTGGGGGTTGCGGGCCTCCCGGGCGAAGCGGACGCGCTGGGTCCGCCCGGCCTCGCCGCGGGTGAGCGGCCGGAAGTCGGACAGGGTCGGCGGGATCTCCGAGTCGTCCTCGGCGGGCCCGGTGACGCGGAAGCGCATCACCTCGGCGGTGCCGCCCTCGCCGAACCGGTTGGCCAGGACGACCTCGTCGCCGGCGCCGTAGCCGGAGAAGTCGACGACGACGTCGAAGCGCTCGGCCGGGGCGATCTCGATGTGCTCGTGGCCCAGCGGCGCCCCCAGCAGACCGCCGTCGCTGCCCACCTGGGTGAAGGCGTCCCCCCGGGCGGGCGGCGGGTCCAGCGCCAGGTCGTAGCGGCGGGCGTTGGAGGCGTTGAGCAGGCGCAGGCGGTACCGGACGGCGGCGACCTCCATGTAGGGCCAGGGCGCGCCGTTGACCAGGATCGCGTCGCCCAGCACCCCGGACATGTACCGGTTCTCGACCCCGGGCTCCCCGGCCAGGTCGGAGGACAGGGCCGGGTAGAGGAGTTCGCCGTTCTCCCCGAAGGCGCGGTCGCAGATCATCAGCGGGACGTCGCGCTCGCCCCGGGGCAGCGGCAGGGCCTCCTCCTCGTCGTCGTGGACGATGTGGAAGCCGGCCAGGCCGCGGTAGACCTGCGGCCCGGTGAAGTCCATGCGGTGGTCGTGGTACCACAGGGTCGCCGCGGGCTGGTCCATCGGGTACTCGTAGACGCGCGACCCCTCGCTGACGTCGCCCCCGGGGAGCCCGCCGTCCCAGCCCGCCGCGGGCAGCACCAGGTCGGTGGGGTACCCGTCGTGCTGGGGCGCGGTCTTGGCGCCGTGCAGGTGCACCGCGACGGGGACGGGCAGCTCGTTGCGGTGCTCGACGACGGTCCGGCGGCCGGTGCGCGAGACGATGGTCGGCCCCGGGAAGACGCCCTCGTACCCCCACACGTCGCTGGTCAGGCCGGGGAGGATCTCCATCTTCCCGGGCCGCTGGGTGATGACGTAGTAGTCCTCGCCGCCGTCGGTGGACCGCGGCTCCAGCACCGGCGGCACCGGGAGCGGGACCGTGCCGGGCTCGGGCAGCTCGGCCGTGCTGGTCAGCAGGCGGCCGGTGCTCCCCTCGGTCTGGTTGTCGCCGCCGTCGCCGCCTCCCCCGTTCCCGGAGCAGGAGGACGCCGCGCCCGCCAGGAGCGGGGCGGCCACCGCCCCGGCCGCCAGTCGCAGGGTGTCGCGTCGGGTGATGCCCATGCTCACTTCCTCGCTGTGTCGGGTCGCGCGGCCGGGGGTGGGCGGCGCGCTTACGGGTGAGGGTAGGGAGGCGGCACCGCCCGGGGCGTCGCACCCGGGTCGTCAGCGGCCCTGCGACCCCGGGTGTACGGGGGCGGCGCCCACTACATCGGGAGCATGAGGGGCGTGCCCCTCCTCCCGCAGCCGCAGGACGGCGCGGTCGAAGGCCTCCCGGTCGTCGCCGGGCCCCCGGCGGCGGGCGGGGAGCAGCGGCAGGACGGCGGCGCGCCCCGCGAGCACCGCCGGGTGGCGGCGGGCGAGGGTGCTCAGCCCCTGCCCCGGACCGGCCTCCACCAGGAGGGCGTCCCGGTCGGCGAGAAGGCGGTCCAGGGCGGGCCAGAACAGCACCGGCTCGGCGGGCTGGGCGGCCCAGAACCGGGGGTCGCGGGCGTGGCCGGCGGTCAGGGGCGCGCCCAGGCGCGCGGAGTAGACGGGGATGCGCGGGGCCCGCAGGGGCACGCCCTCCCACGCGCGGTGGGCCTCGGCGACGAAGGGCGCCATGACGGGGCTGTGGAAGGCCTGGCGGGAGCGGGCCTCCCGGCAGGTGATCCCGGCGCCGGCCAGGTCGGCCCGCACCCGGGCCAGCTCCGCGGCGGGCCCGGCCAGCAGTGTCTGGCGGGGGGCGTTGACCGCCCCCACGACGACCTCGCCGCGCAGGTAGGGCTCCAGTTCGGCGGCCGAGGCCGCCACGGCGAGCATCGACCCGGCGGGGCTGGCCGCCAGGGTGTCCATCCGGTCGAGCATGAGCTCCACGCCGTCGGCGAGGTCGAGGACCCCGGCCAGGGTGGCGGCGACCATCTCGCCCACGCTGTGCCCGATGAGGGCGCCGGGGCGCACGCCCAGCTCCAGCAGGGAGCGGCCCAGGGCGCAGCCCACCGCGTAGAGCAGGGGCTGGGCCCGGGTGACGTCGTCGAAGCGGGCGTCGGCGGCGCCGCCGCGGCCCAGCCAGTCCGAGCGCAGTTCCCTGCCCCGGGGGCCCAGGCGCGCGAACACCTCGTCCATGGTCGCGGTGAAGGCCGCGTCGCGGCCGTAGAGCCCGGCGGCCATGGCCACGTGCTGGGCCCCCTGGCCGGGGAACATCAGGGCAACGGACCGGGTCATCGCCGGTCACCTCCTCGGTCGTCGGTACGGGACGGCATCAGCAGGAGCAGGGGCCACAGCAGCAGGCAGGCGGCGGCCCCGCAGGCGGTGACGGCCGCGGCGGCCTCCCGGGAGGGCGCCGCGCCGAGCGCGGCGAAGTAGAGCCCGCCCAGGACGGCGACGCCCAGCGCCGCCCCGACCTGCTTGAACGTGGTGAAGACCCCGGCGGCGGCGCCGGAGTCGGCTTCGGGCAGGGCGGCCAGGACCAGGTCCAGGACGGGGGCGCTCACCAGGCCCATCCCCACCCCCACCAGTGCCAGCAGCGCCATGGTGGGCAGCGGCGGCGGGGCGGGCAGGGCCGCGGTGAGCGCGGCCAGGGCCGCCAGCCCCGCGGCCATCAGGACGCCGCCCGCCATGAGGACGCGGCGGCCCCGGCGGCGCGCCCACGCGATGGCGGGGCGGGAGGCCGCCGCGGTGCCCAGGGCCCACGGCGAGACGACCAGGCCGGTCAGCGCCGGGGACATCCCCGCCCCGTTCTGCAGGTGCAGGACGAAGACGAGGAAGAAGCCGCCGACCAGGGCGGCCGTCACCACGGTCACCAGCAGCCCGGTGGTGAAGACCCGGTCGGCGAACAGCGCCACCGGGACCAGGGGGAGCCCGCCCCGGCGCTCGCGCCGCCGCTCGGCGGCGGCGAAGAGGGCGGCGGCGGCCGGCGCGGCGGCCAGCGCCGCCCAGGAGTGCCACGGCCAGCCGTTCTCGGCCCCGCCCAGGAGCGGGTGGAGCAGCAGGAGCAGGCAGGCGGTGGCCAGCAGCAGCCCGAGCGGGTCGAGGCCGCCCCCGGTGCGCTCGCGCCGGTCCGGCAGGAGCGTGCCGCCGGCCAGGACGGCCAGGCCCAGCAGGGCCTGGGCGGCGGGGATGGCCCGCCACCCCGCGTCGAGGGGGGTGAACTGGACCAGGACCCCGCCCAGGACGGGGCCGCCCACGGTGGCCAGGCCGATCACCGCGGAGTAGGCGCCCAGCGCGGCGCCCCGGCGCCCGTCGGGCACCACCGCGCGCATCACCGCCAGGACCTGGGGGCCCACGACGGCGGCGGACGCCCCCTGGAGGACCCGGGCGGCGACCAGCACGCCGGGGCCGGGCGCGAGCGCGGCCAGCAGGGAGGCGGCGGCGAACCCGGCGGCGCCCGCCAGGAACACGCGGCGCCGCCCCAGCAGGTCGCCCAGGCGGCCCCCGGTGATGAGCAGCAGCGCGAAGGGCAGCGTGTACCCGGCGAGGATCCACTGGGCCAGGGCGGGGCCGGCGTCGAACCCGCGCTGGATGGCGGGGACCGCGACGTTGACCGCGGTCACCCCGGCCTGGGTGAGGAACGCGGCGGTCAGGACGGTGGCCAGGACCGGCCCGGTGCGCGGCCCGGCCGCGACCGCGGTGCTCACGGCACCGGGACCAGGGCCACGGCGGCGGCGTCGGCCAGGAGCGCGGCGAACGCGCACAGCGTGCGCCGGGTGTGCCACGCGCGCCAGGGCTCGCGGGGGTCCGCCCAGTCCGGCGGCAGGGCGTCGGGGTCGACCGCGTTGACCCGGCGGTTGAGGGGCACGTTCCCGAACTGGGAGATGAGCTGCACCCCCACGAGCCCGGCCAGGGCGGTCCCGAAGAGCACCCGGGCGAGCGTGTCGGGGGCCAGCACGACCATGGCGAGGTTGGCGGCCGCCGCGGCGGTGACGACCAGCGGCATCACCGGGTGGTACCCCTCGCCGAGCCTGCGGTGCAGGCGGATGTAGTCGGGTGTGCGCAGCGCCCCGACCGCGGGCAGGACGCTGGCCGAGACGGCGAAGAACACCCCGGCGACGAGACCGCTGCCGATCACGGCGACGGTTCCCGGGACTAGTACGAGCATGGGCCCGCCCCCTTCGGTGGTTGCCTTGCGCAGACCACTAACCCATGCGCCCTTCGACCGCCCCTGGGGCGGGTGTCGAGGATCCCTCGTGCCCCGTCTTGCGTGCATTTAAGAGGATTCGACCCGGCTCTGCGAGCCTCATCGGGACCGCCCCTGCTCCGGTGGTCGCGACCCCGTAGACCTCCGCGCAAGAGGCGAGGACATGCACCGAACACTCATCGTCGCCCGGATGGACCCCTCCGACGCCGACAACGTCGCCCGGGTCTTCGCCGACTCGGACGCGACCGACCTGCCCCACCTCATCGGCGTGGACCGGCGCACCCTGCTGCGGTTCCACGACCTCTACTTCCACCTGGTGGAAGCCGACGAGAACATCACCGGCAACCTCTACCGGGCCCGGTCCCACCCCCTCTACGAGGACGTCCACCGGCGGCTGGCGCAGTACATCAGCCCCTACGACCCGGCCTGGAGCGAGCCCAAGGACGCCATGGCCGAGGTCTTCTACTCGTGGACCCCCGACGGCCGGTAGGCGGCGGGGCCCCGCGCCCCCGTCCCGGCCGCACCAGGCATTCGACGACAAGCCAGAGCACAGAAACAAGGAGGTGCCCATGACCGCCGCCCCGGTGGTGAAGGTCTCCGAGAGGGACGTCCCGGCCGACCGCAGACGCGGTGGCGAGGTCCGGGTCCTGCTCAGCCCCAGAACGGTCGGATCCACCTCCGGCTTCGGGGGGACCCTGGTCCTGGACCCGCAGGAGTACGTGTGCGAGCACACCCACCCCTACTCCGAGGAGTTCGTGTACGTGGTGAGCGGCGCCGTGGTCCTGCGCATCGGCGACGAGGAGGTGGAGATGGCCGCCGGCGACGCGGCCGTCGTCCCCGTCGGCGAGCGCCACCGCATCCGCAACCCCGGGTCCGGCCCCGCGCGCGCCGTGTTCCACCTGGGCCCGCTGGCCCCGCGCCCCGAGCTGGGCCACGTGGACCTCGAAGAGCTCCCGGCGCCCGGCACGGGCCCGGCCTCCCGGGTGGGGGGAGCCCGATGAGCGGGCGCCGCGTCGCCGTCACCGGCATCGGGGTCATCGCCCCGGGCGGGGTCGGCCGCGACGCCTTCTGGGAGTGCATCACCGCGGGCCGCACCGCCACCCGCGCCATCACCTTCTTCGACACCGACGGCTTCCGCTGCCGCATCGCCGCCGAGGCCGACTTCGACCCCGTGGCCGCCGGGCTCACCCCCCAGGAGGTCCGGCGCATGGACCGGGCCACCCAGTTCGGGGTGGTCACCGCCGGGGAGGCCCTGCGCGACAGCGGCCTGTCCCCCGCCGACCTGCGCCCCGAGCGCACCGCCGTCACCGTCGGCAACGCCGTCGGGTGCACCATGGGCCTGGAGCGGGAGTACACCGTGGTCAGCGACGGCGGCCGCAAGTGGCTCGTCGACCACGAGTACGCCGTCCCGCACATCTACGACTACTTCACCCCCTCCTCCATGGCCCGCGAGGTCGCCTGGGCCACCGGCGCCGAGGGCCCCGCCGCGGTCGTCTCCTCCGGCTGCACCTCGGGCATCGACGCCCTGGGCTACGCGGCCGAGCAGATCCTCGACGGGCGCGCCGACGTGGTGATGGCCGGGTCCACCGAGGCCCCCATCTCCCCCATCACCGTCGCCTGCTTCGACGCGATCCGCGCCACCTCCACCACCAACGACGACCCGGCGCAGGCCTGCCGCCCCTTCGACAACGACCGCAACGGCCTGGTCCTGGGCGAGGGCGCGGCGATGTTCGTCCTGGAGGAGGCCTCGGCCGCCCGGCGGCGCGGCGCCCGCGTCTACTGCGAGATCGGCGGCTACGCCACCCGCGCCAACGCCTTCCACATGACCGGCCTCAAGCCCGACGGCCGCGAGATGGCCGAGGCCATCCGGGTCGCCCTGGACCGCGCCCGCGTGGCCCCCCAGGACGTGGACTACGTCAACGCCCACGGCTCGGGCACCCGGCAGAACGACCGGCACGAGACCGCCGCCGTCAAGGCCAGCCTGGGCGAGCACGCCCGGCGCACCCCCATGAGCGGGATCAAGTCCATGGTCGGCCACTCCCTGGGCGCCATCGGCTCCATCGAGATCGCCGCGTGCGCGCTCGCGATCGACAACGACGTCGTCCCGCCCACCGCCAACCTGCACACCCCCGACCCCGAGTGCGACCTGGACTACGTGCCCCTGACCGCCCGCGAGCACCGCACCGACGTCGCCCTGTCGGTGGGCAGCGGGTTCGGCGGGTTCCAGAGCGCCATCGTCGTGACCGCCCCCCGGGGAGGTGCCGCGTGAACGAGGCGCGCGTGACCGGCATGGGGGTCGTCGCCCCCAACGGCATCGGCACCAAGTCCTACTGGGAGGCGGTCCTGGAGGGGCGCGGCGGCATCGGCCGCATCGGCCGCTTCGACCACACCCCCTACCCCGTGACCCTGGCCGGCGAGGTCGACGGCTTCGAGCCCGCCGAGCACGTCTCCAGCCGGCTTCTGGTGGAGACCTCCACCATGAGCCACCTGGCGTTCGCCGCCGCCGCCGAGGCGCTGGCCGACGCGGGCGCCGACACGGCGGCGCTGGACGAGTACGGGCTCGGCGTCATCACCGCCAACAGCACCGGCGGCGTGGAGTTCGGCCAGCGCGAGCTGGAGAACCTCTGGAGCAACGGCCCCGAGCACATGAGCGCCTACATGTCGATCGCGTGGTTCTACGCGGCGACCAGCGGCCAGCTCTCCATCCGGCACAAGCTGCGCGGCCACTGCGGGGTGGTGGTGGCCGACCAGGCCGGCGGCCTCGACGCCATCGGCCAGGGCCGCCGCGCCCTGTCCGGGGACCAGGGCCTGGTCCTGGTCGGCGGCACCGAGTCGCCCATGTCCCCGGCCGGCCTGGTCTCCCAGATCCCCACCGGCCGCCTGAGCACCCGCAGCGACCCCGACCGGGCGTTCCTGCCCTTCGACGCCAACGCCACGGGGGCCGTCACCGGCGAGGGCGGGGCCATCCTCGTCCTGGAGAGCCCAGGACACGCCCGCGGGCGCGGCGCCGCCCAGGACCACGGCGCGGTCATCGGCCACGCCTCGACCTTCGACCCCCGGCCCGGGAGCGGGCGCCCGCCCGCCCTCGAACAGGCACTGCGGGCGGCCCTGGACGACGCCGGGGTCGCCCCCGGCGAGGTGGGCGCGGTCTTCGCCGACGCCGCCGGGCTGCCCGGGCCCGACCTGGAGGAGGCCCGCGCCATCACCGCGGTGTTCGGCCCCCGCGGGGTCCCCGTCACCGCGCCCAAGGCCCTGGTGGGGCGGCTCTCGGCGGGCGCGGGCCCGCTGGACGCCGTCACCGCCCTGCTGGCCTGCCGCGACCGGGTCATCCCGGCCACGCCCAACGTCACCGAACTCGCCCGGGGCTGTGAGATCGACCTGGTCACGGGAGAACCGCGCGCGGCGGACCCGCGCATCGCCGTGGTGCTGGGCCGCGGCCACGGGGGCTTCAACTCCGCCCTCGTGGTCCGCGGACCCCGGGACCCGGCCCGCAGCAGCGTCTCAGGAGGTTAACGATGGCACTTTTCGACGCCGACGCCTTCCGTCGGGTCACACGGGCGTCCGTGGGGGTCGACGACGGGGTGGACCTGGACGGCGACATCCTCGACACCCCCTTCACCGACCTGGGCTACGACTCCCTGGCCGTGCTGGAGATCGCCAACAAGGTCGAGAAGGAGTTCGACGTGGGCCTGCCCGAGGACAAGGTGGGCGAGCTGGACACCCCCCGCGCCTTCATCGACTACGTCAACGGGCGGATCGGGGTGGCGCCGTGAGCGCCCGCACCGAGGCCTCCGTGGTCATCGACGCGCCCCTGGACCTGGTCTGGGACATGACCAACGACGTCGGGTCCTGGACGGAGCTGTTCACCGAGTACGCCGAGGCGGAGGTCCTCGAACGCGACGGCGACACCGTCCGGTTCCGGCTGGCCCTGCACCCCGACGAGTCGGGCAAGGTCTGGAGCTGGGTCTCGGAGCGCACCCCCGACCGCGCCTCGCGCACGGTCCGGGCGCGCCGCGTCGAGACCGGGCCCTTCGAGTTCATGCACATCTTCTGGGAGTACACGCCCGTGGAGGGCGGCGTGGAGATGCGCTGGGTCCAGGAGTTCCACGTCAAGGACGAGATGCCCTTCGACGACGAGGCCATGGCCGCGCACATCGCCAAGAACACCTCCGAGCAGATGCCCCACATCAAGGAACGGGTCGAGCAGGCCGCCCGGCGCGCGAACACGCCGTCGTGAGCACCGTCCCGGGGCCGGGCCGACCGGCCCCGGGACGGCCTCCGCCGGCTCCGACTGGAGTTGAGCATGTCCTGGATTCTTCTGCCGATCGCCCTGGCGGGCAACGGCCTGGTGGCCGGGGGCATGATGATCGCCTTCCTGGGCGGCGCCCCCCTGCTGCTGCGCCTGCCCAAGGAGCAGTACGTGCCGGTGCACCGCTTCCTGGTCTCCAGGTTCGACCCGTTCATGCCCGTCTGCCTCATCACCGCCCTGATCGCGGACCTGGCGCTGGTCGCCACCGCGCCGGAGGCGCCCGTGCGCGCCCTGGCCGGCACCGCCGCCGCCCTGCTCGTCGCCGCCATCGCCGTCTCCCTGACCAAGAACGTCCCCATCAACCGCTGGGTGGCCGCCCTGGACCCCGACGACCTGCCCCCGGACTGGGAGTCGGTCGACCCCCGGCGCCGGTGGCGGGACTGGAACGCGGTGCGCACCGGCCTGGCCGCCGCCGCACTGCTCGTCAACTCCCTGGCCCTGTCCGCGGCCCTGGCCGCCCTGTGACCCCCCGAACCCGCGACCACGACGAGGAACCCATGAACGCATCCCTGTCCGGCAAGAAGGCCCTGGTGACCGGCGGCTCCCGCGGCATCGGCCGCGCCGTCGCCCTCACCCTGGCCCGCGCCGGCGCCGACGTGACCGTCTGCCACCTGACCGAGAACGAGGCCGCCCTCACCCTGGCCCGGGAGCTCAAGGACGTCCCCGGCGACCACCGCGTCGTCCGCGTCGACGTCCGCGACCGGGACCAGGTGCGGGAGCTGGTCGAGGACTGCCGCACCCGCGGCGGCCTCGACGTCGTCGTCAACAACGCGGGCGTCATCAGCCACGTCCCCTTCGGCGACCTCGGCGAGGACGAGTGGCACCGCATCATCGACACCCACCTCACCGGGGCCTTCCTGGTCACGCAGCTCGCCCTGCCGCTGCTGGGCCCGGGCTCCTCGGTGGTCAACATCGGCTCGCGCGCCGCCATGGTCGGCATCCCCACCCGCTCCCACTACACGGCCGCCAAGGCCGGGCTGACGGGCTTCTCCCGCTCCCTGTGCAAGGAGCTGGGCGGCCGGGGCGTGCGCGTCAACGTCGTGGACCCCGGCGTCATCGAGACCGAGGCGGCCTCGGCGATGCCCCCCGAGCGCTACGCGCGGCTGCGCGAGCGCTACGAGGAGCTGACCTCGCTGGGGCGCCTGGGCGAGCCCGACGAGGTCGCCGACGTCGTCCTGTTCCTGGCGAGCGACCTCTCCCGCTACGTCACCGGGGCCTCGATCCCCGTCGACGGCGGCATCTGACATGGCACCCCACCGAGAGAAAGGACGCGACGTGTTCCGCGTACTCCTGCGTTTCGAGCTCAACCCCGGCATGGAGAAGGGGTTCGAGGACACCTGGCTGTCCATCGGGCGCGTGATCACCGACCACCCCGCCAACCTGGGCCAGTGGCTGCTGCGCGACTCCGCCGAGGAGAGCGTCTACTACGTCGTCAGCGACTGGGTGGACGAGGAGCGGTTCCGCGAGTTCGAGCACAGCGACGCCCACGTGGAGCACCGCACCAAGCTGCACCCCTTCCGCAGGGGCGGGGCGATGCACACCATGACGGTCGTCCACGAGCTCGCCGGGACGTCCCGGTGAGCGGCCGGGCCCGGGTCCTGATCTGGCACCGGGCCCCCGCCGAGGGGCCCGGCGCGGTCGCCGAGGCCTACCGGTCCATCAGCGGGGACCTGGCGGGCACCCCCGGGCTGCTCGGCAACGAGCTGCTGGCCTCGCTCACCGACGAGGGGAGCCTGCTCGTGATGA
This sequence comes from Nocardiopsis flavescens, assembly GCF_900141985.1. Classification (GTDB taxonomy): domain Bacteria; phylum Actinomycetota; class Actinomycetes; order Streptosporangiales; family Streptosporangiaceae; genus Nocardiopsis; species Nocardiopsis flavescens. The sequence goes on from NZ_FQZK01000001.1 coordinate 439,704, forward strand.
GCGAGTGGGAGAGCCTCGACGCCTTCCGGGCGTGGGAGGGCGGCTCCGGCCACCGCTCCGCCACCTCGCCCCTGCGGCCCTTCCAGGACCGCGGACGCGACCGCTTCTTCGAGGTCTACCGGGTCGAAGCGGCCTTCTAGGGGTGGTCGGCGTGAGGTCCCCCGACGCCCGCGCCCGCCGGCGGCCCGTCCCCCGGTGGGCGCGGGCGGCCCTGGACCGGCTCGGCCGGTCCCTGGCCGCCTACGGCCGGCTGTACTTCCCCGTCCCCCCGGCGGCGGGACCGGAACGGGGCCCGCGCCCGCCTGGACCGGACGTGGAACCCGACGAACAGTGCGAGGAGGAGCGGACGTGACCGTGACCGCACCCACCACCACCGACTGGCTGGCGTGCCCCGGCTGCACGGCCCTGGTGTACCGCAAGAGGTTCCGGCGCGCGCTGGGGGTCTGCCCCGAGTGCGGGCACCACTCCCGTGTGGGGGCCGCCGAGCGGACGGCCCAGCTGCTCGACGAGGGGTCGCGGGTCCCCGTCGACCTGCCCTCGCCGCCGGAGGACCCGCTGGAGTTCACCGACCTGCGCCCCTACGCCGAGCGGCTGCGGGAGGCGCGCCGCAGCACCGGCATGGAGGACGCCCTGCTGCTGTCGACCGGCACCGTCCGGGGCCGGCCCGTCGTCCTGTGCGTCCTGGACTTCTCCTTCATGGGCGGCAGCCTGGGCACCGCGATGGGCGAGGGCATCGCCCGCGCCGCCGACCTGGCGCTGGAGACCCGCACGCCCCTGGTCCTGGTCACCGCCTCCGGGGGCGCCCGGATGCAGGAGGGCATCCTCTCCCTGCTCCAGATGGCCAAGACCGCCCAGGCCCTGGCCGCGCTGGACCGGGCCGGGGTGCTCACCGTGTCGCTGGTCACCGACCCCACCTTCGGCGGGGTGGCGGCGTCGTTCGCGACCCTGGCCGACGTCATCGTCGCCGAGCCCGGGGCCCGCATGGGCTTCGCCGGCCCCCGGGTGATCGCCCAGACCCTGGGGCGCGAGCTGCCCGAGGGCTTCCAGACCGCCGAGTTCCTGCTGTCCAAGGGGATGGTGGACGACGTGCGCCCCCGCTCGGAGCTGCGCGCGGTCCTGGCCGGGCTGCTGGGCGGCGGCGAGCCCGCGCCGCCGCCCCCGGACGGCCCCGCCCCGCTGCTGCGCGACCCGGCCGGGCTGCCCGAGCGCGACGCCTGGGAGTCGGTGGGCATCGCCCGCCACGAGGACCGCCCCACCACCCTGGACTACGTCCACCGCGTCCTCGACGGGTTCCACGAGCTGCACGGCGACCGCATCGCCGGGGACTGCCCGGCCATCGTCGGCGGCATGGGCTCGCTGGACGGGCGCACCGTCATGGTGATCGGCCACCAGAAGGGCCACACCACCCGCGAGCGCGTCGCCCGCAACTTCGGGATGCCCACCCCCGACGGCTACCGCAAGGCCGCCCGGCTGATGCGGCTCGCCGCCAAGCTGGGCATCCCGGTCCTCACCCTCGTCGACACCCCCGGCGCCTACCCCGGCCCCGAGGCGGAGGAGCGCGGCCAGGCCGTGGCCATCGCCGAGAGCATCCGGCTGATGTCCCAGCTGCCCGTCCCCACCGTCAGCGTCGTGACCGGCGAGGGCGGCAGCGGCGGCGCCCTGGCCCTGGGCGTCGCCGACCGGGTGCTGTGCCTGTCCTCGGCCGTCTACTCCGTGATCAGCCCCGAGGGGTGCGCCGCGATCCTGTGGCGGGACGGGGCCATGGCCCGCCAGGCCGCCTCCGCCCTGCGCCTGGACGCCCGCGAGCTCCTGCGCATGGGCGCGGTGGACGCGGTCGTCCCCGAACCCGGCGCGGGCGCCCACACCGACCCGGCCGCCGCGGCCCGGGCCCTGCACGGCGCCCTGCGGGCGGCCCTGGCCGAACTGGCCGGGTCCACCCCGTCGGAACTCCTGGAACGCCGCAGACGGCGCTTCCGCGACATCGGACACAACCAGATCAGGAGGTCGGCGCGATGACCGAACGCGGACACGAGGACACCGGGACCGCGGTGGCGCGCATGTGCGAGGAGGCGGCGGCCCTGCTGGGCGCCGCCGGGGGCCGGCTGGCCCGGCTGCGGGTGGTCTCCGGCGACACCGAGGTCGAGCTGGAGTGGGCCCCGCCCGCCCCGGCCGCCCCGCCCGCCCACGACGCCCCGGCCGCGGCCCCCGCCGCCCTGGAGCACCCCGGGGCCCACCACGTCGCCTCCCCCATGGTCGGCACCTTCTACCACGCGCCCGAGCCCGGGGCGGCCCCCTTCGTCGTCCCCGGCGACCTCGTGGAGAAGGGCGCCCGGATCGGGATCCTCGAAGCCATGAAGCTCATGAACCCCGTCGAGTCGGACGTGCGCGGCCGGGTCGTGGAGATCCTCGTCTCCGACGGCGAGTCCGTCGACTACGGGCGCCCCCTCGTCGCGGTCCTGCCCGAGAACCCCTGAGCGGCGAGGAGAAGACGTGCTCAAGAGCATCCTCATCGCCAACCGGGGCGAGATCGCCCTGCGCGTGGCCCGCACCTGCCGCGAGATGGGCATCCGCACCGTCGCCGCCTGCTCCAGCGCCGACCGCGACTCGGCGGTGGCCCGGTTCGCCGACGAGACCGTCGTCATCGGCCCCGCCGCCCCGCGCCGCAGCTACCTCAACATCCCCGCCGTCATCGAGGCCGCCCTGATGAGCGGCGCCGAGGGGGTCCACCCCGGGTACGGGTTCCTGTCGGAGGACCCCGACTTCGCCGAGGTCTGCCAGGCCCACGGCCTGACCTTCGTCGGCCCGCCCGCCGAGGTGATGACCCGCCTGGGCGACAAGGCGGGGACCCGCACCATCATGGCCGCCGCCGGGCTGCCCACCGTCCCGGGCAGCACCGGAGCCGTCCCCGACGAGGCGACCGCCCGCGAGGTGGCCGCCGCCGTGGGGTACCCGGTGATCGTCAAGGCCGTGGCGGGCGGCGGCGGCCGGGGCATGCGGGTCGTGCACGCCCCCGAGGACCTCGCCGACGCCTTCCGCGAGTGCGTGGCCTCGGCCCGGGCGGTCTTCGGCGACGGCCGCGTCTACCTGGAGCGGTTCGTGGAGCCGGCCCGCCACGTGGAGGTGCAGGTGCTGTGCGACCGGCACGGCGGTGGCGTCCACCTGGGCGCCCGCGACTGCTCCGTGCAGCGGCGCCACCAGAAGCTCGTCGAGGAGACGCCCCCGCCCGGGCTGCCCGCGCCGCTCGTGGAGCGCATGTGCGAGGCGGCGGTGCGCGGCGCCCTGGCGGTCGGCTTCACCGGCGCCGGCACGTTCGAGTTCCTGGTCAGCGGCGACGAGTTCTTCTTCATCGAGATCAACTGCCGCATCCAGGTGGAGCACCCCGTCACCGAGATGGTCACCGGCGTCGACCTGGTGCGCGAGCAGATCAACGTCGCCGCCGGCCTGCCCCTGGACACCGCCCCGGTGCGGATGCGGGGGGCCGCCCTGGAGTGCCGGGTCAACGCCGAGGACCCCCGCCGCGGCTTCGCCCCCACCCCCGGCACGCTCACCGAGTTCGAGCCGCCCGGCGGCCCGTTCACCCGGGTCGACACCCACGCCCGGCCGGGGTGGACCGTCACCCCCGACTACGACTCGCTGCTGGCCAAGGTCGTGGTGTGGGCGCCCGACCGGGCAGGGGCGATCGCCCGCATGGACCGGGCACTGAGCGAGTTCCGCGTCGGCGGCCCGGGCGTGCGCACCACCGTGGGCGTGCTCCGCGAGGTCCTGGCCGACCCCCGTTTCGCGTCCGCCTCGCACGACACGTCGCTGCTGGACGGCCTGCTGCCCTGACCGGGCGGCACGAAAAAGTGAAAGGAGTGCCCCCGTGCTCTTCACGGGACTGTTCGTGGCCGGGACCGGCCACCGGCTGGCACCGCCGCTGCGGGTCGAGGAGGCGGTGGCCCGCGGCCTGTGCGCCAGCACCGCCGTGTGGCGCACCGGCATCGAGGCGGTGCGCGTGTCCCAGGGCGCGTCGGGGCCCGAGATGGCCGCCGAGGCGGCGCGCGGGGCCCTGCGCATGGCCGGGGCCTCCCGCGCCGACCTGACCCTGCACGCGTCCACCTACCACCAGGGCCACGACATGTGGGCCCCCGCCTCCTACGTCCAGCGGGTCGCCCTGGGCGCCGGGAGCGGCCCGGCGTTCGAGGTGCGCCAGATGTCCAACGGCGGGATGGCCGCCCTGGAGCTGGCCGCCGGCCACCTGCTGGCCGACCCCGCCCGCACGACCGCACTGGTCACCACCGGCGACCGGTTCTGCCCGCCCGGGTTCGACCGGTGGACCACCGACCCCGGGACCCTGTACGCCGACGGGGGCACCGCCCTGGTGCTCTCCACCCGGGACGGGTTCGCCCGCGTCCTGGCCGCGGCCACCGTCTCCGACCCCGGCCTGGAGGGCATGCAGCGCGGGCGCCGCCCCTTCGGCGCCGCCCCCCTGGAGCACGGCTCCCCCGTCGACGTGGAGTCGGCGCGCCGCGCGTTCGTGTCCGAGCACGGCCTGGACGGCGTCCTGGAGCGCATCGACGCCGGACAGGACCGGGTCGTGGACCTCGTGCTGGAGGAGGCCGGGCTCAAGCTCGGCGACCTGGACCGGTTCGTGCTGCCCCACCTGGGCAGGGCCCGGATGCGGGCGCACTTCTTCGACCGCTTCGGCATCGCCCCGCAGGCCTCCACCTGGGAGTGGGGGCGCGGCGTGGGCCACCTGGGCGCCGGGGACCAGTGCGCGGGGCTGCACCACCTGGTGACCACCGGCGGCCTGGCCCCCGGGCAGCGCTGCCTGCTGGTCGGGGTCGGCGCCGGGTTCACCTGGTCGGCCGCCGTGGTCGAGCTGCTGCGCACCCCCGCCGCCGGGGAGGAGCGGTGAGCGCCCCCGCGAAGACGTTCTTCGGCTACCCGCGCTGGTTCGGCACCCTGTTCGTCGTCGACATGTGGGAGCGGTTCAGCTTCTACGGCCTGCTCGCCATCCTCTACCTGTACCTGGTCGCCGCCCCCGCCGAGGGCGGCCTGGGCATGGGCGCCCAGGACGCGGCCGCCCTGCTCGGCATCTACATGGCCCTGGTGTTCATGGCCTCCCTGCCGGGCGGCTGGGTCTCGGACCGGATCCTGGGTCCCCGCCGGGCCACCCTGTGGGGCGGCGCGGCCATCGCCTGCGGGCACACCGTGCTGGCCGTGCCCTGGGACCTGTCGCTCTACCCCGGCCTGGGCCTGGTGGTGGTCGGGACCGGCCTGGTCAAGCCCAGCATGGCCGCCATGGTGGGGCGGATGTTCGAGGGCCGGCCCGAGCGGCGCGAGGCGGCGTTCTCGGTGTTCTACGTGAGCATCCAGGTGAGCGCCCTGTTCGCCCCGCTGGTCACCGGGTACGCCGCCGAGCGCATCGACTGGCACCTGGGGTTCGGGCTGGCGGCCGTGGGCATGGCGGTGGGCCTGGTCCACTACGTGGTGGGCCTGCGCGGCCTGGGCGATGTCGGGGCCCGCCCCGGAGACCCGCTGCCGCCCGGCCGGGGCCGCGCCGTGGCCGGGCGGGTGCTGCTGTGGGGCGGCGCGCCCCTGGCCGTGCTCGCCGCACTGACCGCGACCGGTGTCCTGTCGGCGCGCCACGTCCTGATGCTCGTGGGCGTAGGGGTGCTGGTGGTCCCCGTGGTGTACTGCACGCGGCTGATCCGCGGACGGCGCGAGGGCGGGGAGCGCGTCCGCCTGGGCGCCTTCGTGTGGATGCTGGTGGCGTCCGCGGTCTTCTGGATGCTCTTCGCCCAGGGCCCGGCGCTGCTCAACCTGTTCGCCCTGGAGTCGGTGGACCGCTCGGTCGGCGGGTTCGAGGTCCCCGCCAGCTGGTTCCAGTCGGCCCAGCCGCTGTTCCTGCTGCTGCTGGCCCCGCTGTTCGCGGCGCTGTGGATCCGGATGGGCGCCCGGGTGGGCCCGGCCGCCAAGTTCGCCGTGGGCCTGCTGTTCGGCGGGGCGGCCTTCGCGCTGATGGCCCGGGCCGCCCTGGGCGCCGAGTCCGCCCCCGTCTCCCCGTGGTGGCTGCTGGCCGTCTACCTGCTGCTGGTCGTGGGCGAGCTGGCGGTCGCGCCGGTGGGCCTGAGCCTGGCCTCCCAGGTGGCGCCGCGCGGCCTGGACGGCCAGGTCCTGGGCGCCTTCTGGCTGTTCGCCGCGACCGGGGCGGCCCTGGGCGGGCAGTTCGCCCGCCTGTCCTCGGTCGTGGGCGAGACCTTCTACTACCTGGGGCTGGGCGCGGCCGGACTGGTCGTCGCCCTGGCCCTGGCCATGGCCCGCCGCGGCCTGGAGACACGCCTGTCCGCCGGGAGCGCGGCGGCGGCCCCCGTCGAGAGTGCCAACTGAGAGGAGAGCATCATGTCCGGGATGACGGGTTGGGTGGACCACGGGCGGGACCTGCGGCGCCAGTGGCCGGTGGTCCGGTCGATGACCGCCGCGCTGTCGCCCTGCGGCCCCGGCCGCGAGGGGGTGTGGACCTCCGGGCGGGCCCTGCTGGGCCGGCGCGGGAACGCCCCTGCGGGCGGGCCCCCGCTCACCGTGGTCGAGCGCGAGGGGCGCCCGCGCGCGGTGGTCCTCCTCGACGGCGCGGTCCACAACGCCGCGGAGGTGGCGGCGGAGCTGCGCTCGCGCGGCCACCGCGCGCCCGGGGAGGACGACGCCGGGGTGGTCGGCTCCGCGTACCTGGAGTGGGGGGCCGGGTGCGCCGGCCGCCTGCGCGGGGGGTACGCGTTCGCCGTGTGGGACGTGGACCGCGAGGAGCTGCTGCTGGTCCGGGACCGGCTGGGCACCCGACCCCTGTTCTACCTGCCGCACGGGGACGGGGCGCTGTTCGCCTCCGAGCGCAAGGCCCTGTTCGCCCACCCGGGGACCGAGCGGGCCGTGGACGCCGACGGCCTGCGCGAGATCCTGTCCTACGCGGGCACCCCCGGGCACGGGATCCTGCGCGGGGTCGGCCAGGTGCGGCCCGGGCACCTGGTCCGCGTCACCGGGGGCGGGGTGCGCGAGGAGTGCTACTGGGCGCTGACCGCCCGGCCGCACACCGACGACCTGGCGACCACGGTGCGGACCGTGGCGGACCTGGTGGAGGCGGCGGTCGCCGAGCAGTCCCCGTCCGGGTCCCCCGCGGCCGTGATGCTCTCGGGCGGCCTGGACTCCAGCGGGGTGACCGCGCTGGCCGCGCGGGCCGACCGCGGCGGCGCGCCGCTGCGCACCTTCTCGGTGGCGTTCGGCTCCGAGGAGGACTTCCGCGCGGACGAGGTGTGGAGCACCCCGGACGCGCCGTTCGTGCGGGCGATGGTCGAGCACACCGGCGCCGAGCACACCGACATCGTCGTGGACACCGCCGAGCTGCTCGACCCGGACCTGCGGATCGCCGCGCTGCGGGCCAAGGACATGCCGAGCCCGCTGGGCAACATGAACACGTCGCTGTACCTGCTGTGCCGGGCGGTGCGCGAGCACACGGACACGGCGCTGCTGGGCGACGCGGCCGACGGGGTGTTCGGCGGGGTCATGTGGATGGAGCACGAGCCGCTGCTGCGGGCCCCGACGTTCCCCTGGACCGCGATGGCGCGCTGGACGGGGGCCGAGCACGGGCTGGGCACCGACCTGCTCGCCCCGGACCTGCTGGAGCGGCTGGACGTGGCCGGGTACGGGCGGGAGCGGTACCGCGAGTCCATGGACCGGGTCCCCCGCCCCGCGGACGGGGAGGAGCCGCGCGAGGCGCTCATGCGCGGGGCCTGGTACGTCAACGTCACGAACTGGCTGGAGACCCTGCTCCCGCACAGCGAGGCGATCGCCCGGTCGGTGGGCCTGTCCCTGCGGCTGCCCTACTGCGACCACCGGCTCATCCAGTACGTCTACAACGCCCCGTGGTCGATGAAGGGGTTCGACGGCCGGGAGAAGAGCCTGCTGCGCGCGGCGCTGGCGGACGTGCTGCCGCGCGAGGTGCTCGAACGCCGCAAGTCCCCCTACCCGGTGGTGCAGGACATCGCCTACGCCGAGGCGCTGTGCGCGGACCTGCTGGCGGTGCTCGACGACCCCGGCGCGCCCGTCGCCGACCTGGTGGACCGCGAGGCGGTCGCCAAGGCCGCCGCCGACCCCGGGGCGCTGGTGTCCGGGCGCGGCGTGTGGGTGGCCCGCACCCACGCCGAGATGGTCATCCAGCTGAACTCCTGGCTGTCCGACCAGGGGGTGCGCCTGACCCTTTGACCCGGGCGCGGTGGCGGCGCACCGCGTCGCGGTTGCCGCACGGGGGCGAGCAGTAGCGCTGGCGCCCGTTGCGGGAGAAGTCGGCGTAGACGCGGGCGCAGTCGCGGGCGGCGCACCGGCCCAGCCGGTCCATGCCCCGGCCGGTCAGGTGCAGGGCCGTGCCCACCGCGACGAGCACGGCGATCTGGCGGTGGGCGGGCAGGCCGTCGGGGCGGTAGTGCAGGTGCCAGCCGTCGCCGGTGTGGTCGGTCAGGCGCGGCGCGGACGCGGACTCGGTGAGCAGCGGGTTGAGCAGGGCGGCCCGCGCGGGGGGGTCGGCGGCGTCGACGACCCCGGTCCAGCGCTCCAGGAAGGAGCGGACCCGGGCCAGGTCGTCGTCGCCGACCTCCCGGTCCAGCACGAATCCGACCGCGGCGCAGCGCCGCGCGAGGTCGGCGGCGTCGTGCGGGGGGCGGTTGACCAGGTCGACGGCCAGCCCCACCGGGTCCTGGCCGTAAGGGTTGATATGCATAATGCCATTACACCAGACTGGGCGCATGCCCACCGAGCACGAACACCACTGGACCACCGAATCCGCGCACTCCACCAGCGAGGGCCTGGTCTCCTACCAGCACTGCGCCTGCGGCCGCCGGCGCGTCACCCTGGCCCCCGCCGCCACCGTGGCCGCACCCGCCCCGCGCTGACCCGTCCCCGCAGACGCGGACGCGTGTCCCCGCACCACCAGGCCCCACCGTCACCCTGGCCACACCCGCCGCACACTGACCCCGCCCTCACGCACCCCGCACCACCCGCCCCCGCGGACCGCCCGGCGCACCGCCGGCGGCCCGGCCGGGGCCGTGGTGCCTTGCGGGCGCCCCTCACCTCCTGAGATCCTGCCCGCACCACCGGCCCGGGCGCGTCTCCGGCGGTGGCCGCACACGAAAGGGACATCCGTGACCGACCAGCACGACGCGGCGGGCACCGCCGCACTCTCGGGGACGCTCGCCCTCGGCGGCGACCTGCCGGTCCACCGGCTCGGCTTCGGCGCCATGCGGATCGTCGGCGAGGGGGTGTGGGGCCCGCCGCGCGACCGCGACGGGGCGCTGGCGGTCCTGCGCCGGGCGGTGGAGCTGGGCGTCACCTTCATCGACACCGCCGACTCCTACGGTCCCCAGATCAGCGAGCAGCTCATCCGCGAGGCCCTGCACCCCTACCCCGAGGACCTGGTCATCGGCACCAAGGCGGGGTTCGTGCGCACCGGCCCGGGGCGGTGGCACCGGCTGGGCCGCCCCGAGTACCTGCGCCAGCAGGTGGAGATGAGCCTGCGCACCCTGGGCCTGGAGCGCATCGACCTGTTCCAGCTGCACCGCATCGACCCCGAGGTGCCCCTCGCCGACCAGCTGGGCGAGCTGGCGCTGCTGCGCGAGGAGGGCAAGATCCGGCACATCGGGCTGAGCGAGGTGACCGTGGACGAGCTGTCGGCGGCCCGCGCTGTCGTCCCCGTCGCCTCGGTGCAGAACCAGTACGCGCCCTCCTTCCGGCAGTCGGAGGACGTGCTGGAGCAGTGCGAGAAGGACGGGATCGCCTTCCTGCCCTGGGCCCCGGTGGACCGGGGCACGCTGGCCGGGGCGGAATCGCCGCTGGCCGCCCTGGCCGCCGAGCGCGGGGTCACCCCCGTGCAGCTGGCGCTGGCCTGGCTGCTGCACCGCTCGCCGGTGATGGTGCCCATCCCGGGCACCTCGCGGGTGGCGCACCTGGAGGAGAACGCGGCGGCGGCAGCCCTGCGGCTGTCGGAGGAGGAGGCCGAGCGGATCGGCAGCCACCTGAGCTGAGGCGCGCGCCCGCGGCCCGCCCCGGACGGCGTCCGGGGCGGGCCGGCGGCGCCGCTCAGACCGGGCGCAGGCGGAAGACCTGCAAACGCATGTCGTAGTACTTCTCGGTCTCGCCCACCCACTCCATGCCCAGCCGCCGGGCCACCCCGACGGCGCGCCGGTTGTTGGGCCTGGCCACGGCGAACACCTCGTCGATGCCCTGCTCGAAGGCCCAGCCGATGGCGGCGCGGCTGGCCTCGGTGGCGTAGCCCTGCCCCCACACGTCCGGGCGCAGCGCCCAGGTGAGCTCGAAGTCCTCCTCGTAGGGCGGCAGCAGTTTGAGGGAGAGGCCGCCCACCAGCGCGCCGTCGTCCTTGCGGACGATGGCCCAGCGCCCGGCGGGCGGGATGAGGTTGGGGCCGGCCTCGATCCAGGCGTGCAGGACCGAGCGCATGGCACCCGCGTCGTTCACCGGCTGCCACTCCGGTGTCAGCCAGTGCGCGACCTCGGCCGCCCCGTAGATCTCCAGGGCGGCCTCGGCGTCGTCCAGCTCCCACTCCCTGATGCGGAGTCGGTCGGTCGTCAGCTCAAGGCTCATACCACAACGGTAGCGCCGGGGCGAGCACCGTGACAGGGGTGGCGGGACAAGAGTGGGCATCCGTTGGGGAAGGGCGTCCCGGCGGGGTCCGGGTGCCGTTGCCCCGCAGCGGACCAAGGGAGGGGAAACGGTTCGTCATCCCCCCTTTACTCAGGGTCCCCCTATAGCCTATCGTGGAACCCCGGTCTGGGAGCGCTCCCAGTTCTGGGAGCGCTGCGGCCGACTCCCCCGCTCCTCCGGCCGGGACCTGCGCCCGGGCCCGCCGTGGGGGACGGGTCCGGGCGCCCCCCGGACGGCTCAGGCGGACGCGCCCACCGCGGCGCGCACGTCGGCGGTGATCGCCCCGGCCGCACCGGCGATGGAGCCGACGAAGTAGAAGTGCCCGCCGGGCAGGGTGTGCCGCCGCAGCGGGCCGTCCACGTGCTCGCGCCAGGCGTCCATCCGCGCGGGGGGCATCCCCGTGTCCCCGGCGCCCGACATCGCCGAGACGGGCATGGGCAGCCGCGGGGTCCCCGCGCGCGGGCGCCAGGTGTCGACGAGTTCCAGGTCGGCGCGGAGCAGCGGCTCGGCGGCCCGCCACCGCGCGGGGTCGGCCGCCGCGTCCGGCGGGGCGCCGCCCGTCCGCTCCAGCTCCGCGCGGAGCCGGTCGGCGGGCATCAGGTGGCGCGGCTCGTGCCACTCGGGGCCCGGCGCGGGGCTCCAGGCCGACACCCCCAGCCAGTCCGGCACCGGGCCGCCCGCGGCCAGGGCCAGCAGGGCGATCTCATAGGCCGCGAGCGCGCCCATGCTGTGCCCGAACAGGCCGAAGGGCCGGTCGTGGCCGGCGGCCACCCACGGGTACAGGTGCCGGGCCAGCTCCCGGGCGTCGCGCAGGGGCTCGGTCCCGGGCTCGCGGCCCGGGGCCTGGAGCAGGCACACGTCCCAGTCCGCGGGCAGGTGCCGCACCCAGGGCCGGTAGGCGCGCGCCGAACCGCCCGCGTGGTGCAGGACGAACAGCCGGAAACCCGAGACGGGCACCGGCCGGATCCGGATCAGGGCATCCCGCCGCACCGCACTACTCCTCCGTGGTGGATCGCGGGCGCGGCGGTCCCGCCGCGCCCACGGCGAACCTACCAGTCGGTAGTACCCACTGGTAACAAAAGGGGACCGCGGTGGCCGGCCTAGGATTCCCCCATGTCCGCTCCCCGGCCCGCCAAGGCGCTCAACGAGGGCGTGCGCAAGAGCATGCGCGCCAACAGGGGCCGCGACACCGGCCCCGAACTGGCCGTGCGGCGGCTCGTGCACGCCGCCGGCCTGCGCTACCGGGTCTCGGCCCGGCCGCTGCCGGACCTGCGCCGCACCGCCGACCTGGTCTTCACGCGCCGCCGGATCGCCGTGTTCGTCGACGGCTGCTTCTGGCACGGCTGTCCCGAGCACCACACCCGGGCGCGCACCAACGCCGACTACTGGGCCGAGAAGGTCCGGGCCAACCGCGAGCGCGACGCCGACACCGACCGGCGCCTGGCACGGGCCGGGTGGACGGTGCTGCGGATCTGGGAGCACGAGGGGGCCGACGCCGCGGCCCAGAGGATCGTCGCGGCGGTGCGGGGGGCCGGCGACACGCCCGGGGGGTGACCGGATCCGGCCACCGCCCGGGCGGGCGCGACTATTCCCGCGGGCCGCCCCCGCGCGGCAGGCGGGCCGCGGCGCGCGCGGCCAGGGCGCGCAGGCGGCCCCGGGCGCGCAGCAGCGCCGACCTCACCCGCCCCGTCCGCCCCGCCGCGGTCGCGCCGGAAACCTCCTGGTCAACGGCCCCGTCCGCCGCCACGGCGGCCTGCGAGGCCTGCTCCGTGCGGTCCCGCAGCCGGTCGCGGACCTGGTCGGGGGTGTAGGCGCGGCGCTGGCGCTCCGCGCGGGCGATCGCCACGCCCGTGGCCGCGACTCCCACGAAAGCGGCCGCTCCGAGTACTTTCCACCATCGCATGTGCCTAGGCTAGCGGTGTGGCCGATAGCGAGATCTCTTTGGACCGGGCGCTGGAGCTGACCCGGACCGGCGACGTGTGGGTGTTCCGGGGGACGAGCGCGGCCGACCGCGCCATCCAGATCACCACCAACAGCCCCGTCAACCACGTGGGCATGTCGGTGGTCGTCGACGACCTGCCCCCGCTCATGTGGCACGCCGAGCTGGGCCGGTCCCTGCCCGACATGTGGACCGGCAGGCACCAGCGCGGCGTGCAGCTGCACGACCTGCGCGACGCCGTCCTGGTGTGGGGGCGCAAGTACGGCCAGCGCGGCTGGCTGCGCCAGATCGACCCCGAGGTGGGCCGGGAGGCCGAGGACGCCGTGCTGCGCACCATCGCGCGCCTGGACGGCACCCCCTTCCCCTCCACCGCGCAGATGGCCGGGCGGTGGGCGCGCGGGCGGCTGCCGCTGCGCCTGCCCTCGTTCCGCCGCCGCGACCGGGACCCGGAGCAGGCCGAGAGCGCCCTGGAGTCCGCCTACTGCGCCGAGGTCATCGCCCTGACCTACGAGGCGATGGGCCTGCTGCCCGGCGGGCGCCGCCCCGGGTACTACGACCCGGGGCGGTTCTGGAGCGGGGACCGCCTCAAGCTGGAGGGCGGCCACTCCCTGGGCGGGGAGATCACCGTCTCGCTGCCCGGGGAGTAGCGGGCCCTCACCGGCGGGGCGGGGCGGCGGTGCTGCCGCGCACGACCAGGTCGGTGGCCAGGTCCAGGCGCAGGTTGGCCGGGCGCCCGCCGCGCGCCAGCACCAGCGCCATGCGGGTCGCCTCCTCGGCCATCTCGGTCAGGGGCTGGCGGACCGTGGTCAGCGGCGGCCCCACCCACCGGGCCACCGGCAGGTCGTCGTAGCCCACGACGCTGAGGTCCTCGGGGATGCGCACCCCCAGCTCGCGCGCCGCCTCGTACAGCCCCATGGCCTGGAGGTCGCTGCCCGCGAACACCGCCGTGGGCGGGTCCTCCAGCGCCAGCAGCTCGCGGCCCCGGTCGCGCCCGCTCTCCACGTGGAAGTCCCCGTGCCGGATGAGGGCGGGGTCCACCGCGATGCCCGCCGCGTCCAGGGCCGAGGTGTAGCCGTCGATGCGCGCCTTGCTGCACAGCACCGCGCGCGGCCCGCCGATGACGGCGATGCGCCGGTGCCCCAGGTCGACGAGGTGGCGGGTGGCGGCCAGCCCGCCGCTCCAGTTGGCCGACCCCACCGCGGGCATGTCCGGTCCGGGGTCCCCCGCCGGGTCCACCACGACGAAGGGGATGCCGCGCGCCGAGAGCCGGGTGCGCTGCTCGGCGGCCAGGCCGGAGAAGACCAGGACCACCGCGGTGGGGCGGCGGGCCAGGACCGCGTCGATCCAGTCGTCGCGCGGGGTGCTCCCGCCGGACTCGGTGAGCACGACGCTCAGCCCCTCCTCCCGGGCGATGTTCTCCACCCCGCGCACCACCTCGATGGCCCAGGCGCTGTCGAGTTCGTGGAAGACCAGGTCGATGAGGGCGGAGCGCCCGCCGCCGGGCCCGCGCCGGCGCCGGTACCCGTGGGTGCGGATCAGCTCCTCCACCCGGGCGCGGGTGTCCTCGGCGACGTCGGCGCGGCCGTTGAGGACCTTGGACACGGTGGGGACCGAGACCCCCGCGGCCTCCGCAATTTTCGCGATGGTCACCGGCCCGGTGATCGCCCCGGCGGGGGCCTCCTGGTTCGGGTGTGTACTCACGCCGCCCGATACTACGCGCCTCCGGGCTGTTCAGCACCGCCGCCCGCGAATCCCCGGTGATCTGAGCCACAACGGATATTGACGCGCCTCACGCCGCGTCGTACATTCGGGCACCACAAGTTTCGGAATAAAGTCCGAAAGTTTCGACCAAGGGACACGCGATGACCACCCCCCGAGTCGGCACGGCCGCCGCACTGGCCGCGCTCACCCTGCTCACCGCCACCGCCTGCTCCGGCGGCGGAGCGGCCTCCGAGGACATGCACGTGTGGATGTACCAGGACACCCTCGTCGTCGTCCAGGAGGGAGCCGTCGAACGCTTCAACGAGGACCAGGGCGCCGACGGCACCACCGCCGTCATCGACCAGGTCCCCGGCGACAACTACGTCGAACGCCTGCGCACCGCCATGGGATCGGCCCAAAAGCCCGACGTGTTCTTCAACTGGGGCGCGGGCAGCATCGCCCCCTACGCCGAACAGGGCCTGCTCGAACCCCTCGACGACCACCTCGCCCAGAACCCGGAGCTGGCCGAGGCCTTCCTGCCCTCCGTCCTGGAGTCGGGCAAGGTCGACGGCGTCCAGTACGGCATCCCCCTGCGCGGCACCCAGCCCGTCGTCCTCTTCTACAACCGGGCCGTCTTCGACGAGGTCGGCGCCGAGCCCCCGCAGACCTGGGACGACCTGCTGTCCCTGGTCGACGAGTTCACCGAGGCCGACGTCACCCCCTTCGCCCTGGCCGGCGCCGACCCCTGGACCGAGCAGATGTGGCTCCAGTACCTCGTGGACCGCATCGGCGGACCCGAGGTGTTCGCCCGCATCGCCGGGGGCGACTCCGAGGGCTGGCGCGACCCGGCCATCCTCCAGGCCGCCGAGACGGTCGCCGACCTCGTCGACCGCGGCGCCTTCGGCGACTCCTACGCCTCGGTCAGCTACACCGAGGGCGGCGCCTCCACCCTGCTCTCCGAGGGCCGGGCCGCCATGCACCTCATGGGCTCCTGGGAGTACTCCACCCACCTGGACCAGGCCCCCGAGTTCGCCGAGAACGACCTGGGCTACGTGACCTTCCCGCCGCTGCCGGACGGCGCCGGGGACCCCGCCAACATCGTCGGCAACCCCACCAACTACTTCTCCGTCACCGCCGAGGGCCCCCACCTGGAGCACGCCCTGGAGTTCCTGGCCTACACCGCCCAGGACGAGTACGTGGCCGACATGGTCGCCAACGGCGAGGTGCCCACCACCACCGGCGCCGAGGACGTGCTCGCCGACAGCCCCGACCCCGAGTTCGCCGTCTTCCAGTACGAGCTGGTCCGCGACGCCCCCCACTTCCAGCTGTCCTGGGACCAGGCGCTGACCCCGGAGATCGCCACCCCGATGGTCACCGAGATCGAGGCCCTCTTCAACGGCCAGAGCACCCCGGAGGAATTCGTCGACGCCGTGGCCGCCCTGTGAGCGCCCCCGCCCGCAGCCGGGCCGCCCCCCGCACCGGGCGGCCCGGCCCCCTCTGGGCCCTGCCCGGCGCCCTGTTCTTCGGCGTGTTCGCCGTCCTGCCCATGCTCCTGGTGGCGTACCTGTCCTTCACCCACTGGAACGGGCTGGGCACCCCCGCCTTCGCCGGGCTCGACAACTGGACCCGCCTGGCCGGCGACCCCCTCATGCACCGCGCCGCCGGGCTGAGCCTGCTCCTCACCGTCTCCAGTTGGGCGATCCAGACACCGATCAGCCTGCTGCTGGGGGTGTGGTCGGCCGGGCGCCAGCGCGGCCGGGCCTTCCTCTCGGCGGTCTTCTTCCTACCCCTGCTGCTGTCGTCCGCGGCCGTGGCCATCGTCTGGCGCGCCCTGCTCGACCCCAACTTCGGCCCCCTGGCCTGGGCCGGGCCCGCCCTGGGCCTGGGCTCCCTGGACCCGCTGGGCAGCGGCGGCAGCGCCTTCTGGGTGATCGTGGCCGTCGCGGCCTGGCAGTTCATCCCCCTGCACATGCTGCTCTACCAGGGCGGGGCCCGCCAGATCCCGGCCACCCTCTACCAGGCGGCCCGCATCGACGGCGCCGGGCGCCTGGGCATGTTCTGGCACATCACCCTGCCCCAGCTGCGCAACACCATCACCACCTCCTCGGTGCTGATGGTCGTCGGATCGCTGACCTACTTCGACACGGTGCTCATCATGACCGACGGCGGCCCGGGCACCGACACCACCATCGTCCCCTACCTCATGTTCCGGGCCGGGTTCCGCAGCTGGGAGCTGGGCTACGCCGGCGCCATCGCGTTCACCCTGGTCGTGGTGGCCACGCTGATCGCCCTGGTGATGGTCCGCCTGACGGGGTTCGGCTCGATGCGCAGCACCAGGGAGGGCCTGTGAGAAGCGTCGTGGACGAACGCACCCCCGCGAGCGGGCGGCGCACCGCCCCGCCCCCGCGCCGCCCCGGCACCGCCGGGCGCGTCCGCCACCGCGGGGTGGGCGAGCGCCCCAACCTCCTGGGCGGCCTGGGCGCCCTGGCCTGGCTCGCCGTGGTGGTACTGCCGCTGTACGCCCTGGTCATCGCCACCTTCCAGCGCGGCGAGAACTACGTCCCCGAGGGCCCGCTGGCCCCGCCCTCGGACCCCACCCTGGGCAACTACGCCACCGCCGTCGACAAGGGGCTGCTCGGCTTCATCGGCAACACCGCCCTGGTCACGGTGGGCGTGGTCGCCCTGGTCGTGGTGCTGGCCGCCACCACCTCGTTCGCCGTGGTGCGCTCGCGCACCCGGCTCACCGACACCGCGTTCCGCATGTTCCTGCTGGGCCTGGCCATCCCGGCGCAGGCCGTCATCATCCCCGTGTACGTCATCATCGTGCGCCTGGAGCTGTACGACACCCTCGCCGCGATCGTCCTGCCCACCGCCGCCTTCGCCCTGCCGGTGTGCGTGCTCATCCTCGTCGGCTCCATGCGCGACATCTCCGAGGAGCTGTACGAGGCCATGGCCCTGGACGGCGCCGGACCGGTGCGCACCTTCTGGCGCCTGGTCGTGCCCATGTCCCGCTCCGGGCTGGGCACCGTCGCCGTCTACTCCGCGCTCCAGGCCTGGAACGGCTTCCTGTTCCCGCTGATCCTCACCCAGTCCTCCGACCGGCGCGTCATCACCATGGGCCTGTACGAGTTCCAGGGCGAGTACCGGGTCGACGTCCCCGGGCTCCTCACCGCCGTCGTCCTGTCCACCGTCCCCCTCTTCCTCGTCTACCTGGTGGCCCGCCGCTCCCTCGCTGACGGCCTGATGGGCGTGGGCGGCAAATGAGCCGCCGGGTTTCGGACCGCCGCGACCAGGGCAGGCGGCTGATGACACCGGGAGGGCCCGGGCGCGAACCGAACGGCTCCCCCGCCCGTAGTCCCCCACAGGGACGGGACGAGGGGAACCGATGGACCACGACGCACTGGACGGGGCCGCGGAGGCCGAACTGGCGACCCGCTGGGGACCTTTCCGCCTGGTGGCCTTTCGCGACCCGGCCGACCGCACCGACCACATGGCCCTGGTGCGCGGCAGCGTCCGCGACCGCGACGAGGTCCCGGTGCGCGTGCACTCCGAATGCCTCACCGGCGACGTCTTCGGGGCCCTGCGCTGCGAGTGCGGCGACCAGCTCACCGCCGCCCTGGACACCGTCGCCGCCGCCGGCCTGGGCGTGATCGTCTACCTGCGCGGCCACGAGGGGCGCGGCATCGGCCTGCTGGACAAGGTCCGCACCCTGGCGCTCCAGGACGGGGCGGGGCTGGACACCGTCGACTCGGCCACCGCCCTGGGCCTGCCCGTGGACGTGCGCGACTACGGACCCGCCGCCCGCGTCCTGCACCACCTGGGCGTGCGCTCGGTGCGCCTGCTGTCCAACAACCCCGACAAGGTCCGCGCCCTGAAGGAGCACGGGGTACGGGTGGCCGCCCGCGAACGCCTGCTCGCCCCCGTGCGCCCCGAGAACCTGCCCTACCTCAGGGCCAAGCGCGAGCGGCTGGGCCACGACCTGCCCGCACCGGACCTGCCCGATGCCTGACCTCGCCGCCGCGGCGGACGCCCGGCGCTCCCCGCACCGCGCGCTCGCCGGCGCGGCAGCCGCCCAGATCGCCGTGCTCGCGGCCCTGGCCGCCACCGTCGGCCTGGGCCCGGCCGGGGCGGCGGTGGCCGCGGCCACCGCCGCCGCGGGCGCCCTGCTCACCGCCCGCGCCGCCCTCCGCGCCCGCCACCGGTTCGGCCCCGCCGACGCCGTCACCCTGGCCCGGTGCACCCTCATCGCCGCCACCGCGGGGCTGGTCGCCGACGGCGCCCACCCCTGGGCGGTGCTGGGCACCGCCGCCCCGGCCCTGGCCCTGGACCTGGTCGACGGGCCGGTGGCCCGCCGCACCCGCACCGCCACCGACTTCGGGGCGCGTTTCGACATGGAGGCGGACGCGTTCCTGCTGCTGGTCCTGAGCGTGGCCGCCGCGCCCCTGCTCGGCCCGTGGACGCTCGCGGTCGGCGGGATGCGGTACGCGTTCGCCGCCGCCGCGTGGTGGGCCCCCTGGCTGTCGGCGCCGCTGCCGCCCGGCCGGGCCCGCAAGGTTGTGGCCGCCCTACAGGGGGTCGCGCTCCTGGCGGCCCTGGCCCCGCTCACCCCCGTGCCGGTCGCCGCCGCCGCGGTCGCGGTCGCCCTGGCGCTGCTCACCTGGTCCTTCGGCCGCGACGTCCGGTGGCTCCACCGCACCCGGAACCCGGCCGGCACCGCCCCCGAACGCGTCCGGACCTGAAAGGGTGGCGGGGACATCCACCAGGAGGAGGACCATGGCACGGACCGCGCGGGCGTTCTGGACCCTCTCGCCCGGCAGGGGCGAGATCCGCGAGGAGGCACTGGCCGACCCCGGACCCGGCCGGGTCCTGGTGCGCACCCTGTACTCCGGCATCAGCCGCGGCACCGAGACCCTGGTGTTCGGCGGCGGCGTCCCGCCCGGCCAGTACCGGGTCATGCGCGCCCCCTTCCAGGAGGGCGACTTCCCCGGCCCGCTCAAGTACGGGTACCTCAACGTGGGCGTCGTCGAGGAGGGCCCCGACCGGCTGGCCGGGCGCACGGTGTTCACCCTCCACCCGCACCAGGACCTGTTCACCGTCCCGGTGGACGCCGTCTGCCCCGTGCCCGAAGGGGTGCCCGCCGAGCGGGCGGTGCTGGCCGGGACGGTCGAGACCGCCGTCAACGCCCTGTGGGACGCCTCGCCCCTGATCGGGGACCGCATCGCCGTGGTGGGCGCCGGGATGGTGGGCTGCTGCGTGGCCCGCCTGGCGGCGGGCATCCCGGGGGCGCGCGTCCAACTGGTAGACGTGGACCCCGCCCGCGCGGACACCGCCGCCGCGCTGGGGGTGGGGTTCGCCGCGCCGGAGGACGCCGGCGCCGACTGCGACCTGGTCTTCCACACCAGCGCCACCGAGGCCGGGCTCACCCGCTCCCTGGAGCTGCTCGCGCCCGAGGGCGAGGTGGTCGAGCTGAGCTGGTACGGCGACCGGCGGGTGATCCTGCCGCTGGGCGGGGAGTTCCACTCCCAGCGGCTGGCCGTGCGCGCCAGCCAGGTGGGGATGATCTCCCCCGCCCGCCGGTCCCGCTACGAGCACGCCGAACGCCTCCAGCTGGCCCTGCGCCTGCTCGCCGACCCGGCCTTCGACGCCCTGCTGACCGGCGAGAGCGCCTTCGGGGACCTGCCCTCGGTGCTGCCGCGGCTGGCCGACGGCTCCCTGCCCGCCCTGTGCCACCGCATCGCCTACCCCTGACCGGGGAGCGGGGCGCCGCCCCGGCCGTGCCCGCAAACGGGGGCCGGGGTCCCCGGGCCCGGCACGAGCCATCCGAGCCGAGGGCCGGGTCCCGGCACGAAAGACCGCACCCGCGGCCGACGCCGAGGGCGCGGGCATGGACCGAAAAGCGGCACCCGCGGCCCGGAACCCGGAGACGGCGGGACCGGCCGTGCGACCCTGCCCGCGGCCGAGCACCGAAGGCCGCGCCGGGGACCGGACGGCCGGGCCCGGGAGCGCGATCCGCCTCCCGGGGCCCCGACGCACCGGGGCCGCCCGGCCCGGCCCTCAGGGCGTGAAGACCGTGCCCGGGACGGCGACGGCGACCGGGCCGCCGAAGGACTCCCCGGCGTGCTCGCGGCCCCGGTCCCGGTCGGCCGGGTCGGCGAAGTGGGTCAGGACCAGGCGCCGGGCCCGCGCCCGGGCCGCGAGGGCCCCGGCCATGCGCGCGGTCAGGTGGCCGTGCCCGTGCAGGGCCTGCTCGTCGGCCTCCAGGTAGGTGGCCTCGCACACGAACAGGTCCGCCTCGCGGGCCGCCTCCGCCACCGGTTCGCAGTCGCCGGTGTCGGAGGAGAACGCCACCGTCCGGCCGTCCGGGCCCTCGAACCGCAGCGCCGCCGAGGGCACGCTGTGGTGGGCCGCGAAGGACCGGAACGCCGCACCGTCCACCTCGTGGACGGTCCACCCGTCCCTGGGCATCTCCACCACCTCGAACGACTGGGCGATGGGCCGGTTCATGGCGGCCAGGGTGGGGATGCCGAAGACCGCGTCAAAGGCGGCCAGCCGGTCGGTCTCGCCCGCGGGCACGAAGAGCGGGACGCGCGGCAGCACCTCGGGGAAGGTCCACCGGTACGCCCACGCCATCAGGTCCAGGCTGTGGTCGGCGTGCAGGTGGGTCACCACGATCCCGCGCAGCCGGTCCAGCCCGTACCGGGAGCAGTAGGCCAGCAGCGACCCGGGGCCGGCGTCGACCAGGACCACCCCCGTCCGGGTGTGCAGGAGGTAGCACGAGGCGGGCCCCTCCCGGGTGGGCGCGGTCGCGTTGGATCCGAGGATCTCCAGTTCCAGCATGTGTGCTCCTGACTCGTTCGCACGTGGTGGCGACCGGCCGTGTCGGACGGCCGGCGCGGGGGTGGAAGGGGTTCGGCGGGGGCCGCTCCCCCGCCGGAGGGCGGCGGCGCCCGCCCCGGGGCGCGGCCCGGTCCGTTCAGGCCCCCGGGGTGAGCAGCACGGCCCGGCCCGGGGCCACCGCCAGGGACACCGACCCGCCCACGCGCGCGTCCGGGGGCACCCGCACCCCCAGGACCTGCTCCCCCGCCCGGACGGTCAGCCGGACCCCGTCCCCGGTGAACTCCGAGTGGGTCACCCGCGCCTCCAGCACCGCCCGCGCGGGATCGTCGGTGACGGTGAGGCTGTCGTGGCGCAGCAGCAGGCGGGTGCTCCCGTGCGCGGTGGGGCGCACGGCCAGGTCCCGGACCGGGACCCGCCAGCGCCCGTCCAGGGCCAGCGCGTGCCCGTCGTCGACGACGGCGTCCAGCAGCACCGCACCGGCCAGGAAGTCCGCGACGAAGGCGTCGGCCGGGTCGTCCCACAGCCTGCGGGGCGTGTCGAACTGGACCAGGCGGCCCTCGCGCAGCAGCGCGATCCGCGACCCCAGGGACAGCGCCTCCTGCTGGTCGTGGGTGACGATGAGGGTGGCGCAGTCGGTCTCGGCGAGCATGGCGGCCAGCTCCCGGCGCAGCCCGCCGCGCAGCTGGGGGTCCAGCGCGGCCAGCGGCTCGTCCAGCAGCAGGGCGTCGGGCCGGATCGCCAGCGCGCGGGCCAGGGCCACCCGCTGGCGCTGGCCGCCGGAGAGCTGGTCGGGCCGGCGCTGGGCCAGGTCGGTGAGCCGGGTGACCTCCAGCATCTCCCGGACCCGCTCCCGGCGCCGGGCCGCCGCCGTGCCCCGGGCGCGCAGCCCGTAGGCGATGTTGGCGGCCACGCTCATGTGCGGGAACACCGCGTAGTTCTGCGGGACCAGCCCGATGTTGCGCCGGGACGGGTTCCACCCGGTGACGTCGCGCCCGGCCAGGGACACCGCTCCCCCGCTGACCGGGACCAGCCCGGCGACGGCGCGCAGCGTGGTGCTCTTGCCGCAGCCCGAGGGCCCGATCACGGCGACGGTTTCGGCGGGGGCCACGTCCAGGGACACCCCCCGCACGGCGGCGGTGGAGCCGTAGTGGACGGTCAGGCCGTCCACGGCCAGCCCCTCCGCTCGTGCGGGGGCGGACCGCCGGTCGGCGGCGGCGCGGATGCTCACGGGTTCCTCCTCGGGGCCCGGCGCCGGGCCCAGGCGATGGCGGTCAGCACCGGCGCGACGAAGGCGATGAAGATCGCCGACTGCGCCGAGGCGAGTTCGAGGCGCTGGGTGGAGTAGGAGTCGAACAGCGCGAACGGTGCGGTGGGGGTGGCGGGCGGGTTGATGAAGAAGCTGATGTTGAACTCGCCGAAGGAGAGGGCGAAGACCATGGTGACCGCCTGGGCGAGGGCGACCGCGCAGGACGGGACCGTGAGGGTGCCCAGCACCCGGGCGGGGCCCGCGCCGAGGCTGCGCGCGACGCTCTCGTTGGTGCGCAGCTCGTCGTCGGCCAGGGCCGGGACCAGGGCCGCCAGGGTGAACGGCAGGGTGAACACGAGGTGGCCCAGGACCAGCAGCAGGCCGCTGGGGCGCAGCATCGGGTAGGCGCCCACCAGCGCCACGCTCAGCGCGATGCCGGGCACGGCCAGGGGCACGTTCACCAGGTGGCCGGTCAGGCGGGTCAGCGGCGAGGGGTGGCGGGCCACCCACCAGGCCAGCGGGCCGCCCACCAGGAGGTTGAGCACGACCACCAGCACGGCCACGGCCAGGCTGCGGCCGATCACCGGGGCCAGCGGCGGCCAGGCGTAGGCGAACCAGTCCAGGGTCGGCCCGCCGCCCCAGGGGCCCTGCGAGAAGTCGGCGCTGGTGGCGGCCACCAGGGTCGCCAGGATCGGGACGGCCACGAAAACGCAGGTCAGATAGGTGACGACGCGGGTCATGCGGCCACCGCCCGTCGGACGAGGCGGGCCAGGGCCCGGCCCAGGACCAGCGCCAGCACCGCCATCGCCGCCAGGACCACGGCGAGGGTGGAGGAGGCGGCCACCCGGTAGCCGGTGGTCAGCTCGTTGGCGACGTTGAGCGGCAGCAGCCGCACCCCCTCGGACAGGGTCGCCACCGTGCCGTACCCGCCCAGGGCGACCGCCAGCGCGGTCCCGCCGGTCTCGATGGCGGCGGGCAGCAGCAGGGGCAGGGTGACGGTGCGGAACACGCGCGCCCGGGAGGCGCCCAGGGTGCGGGCGCTCTCGGCCAGGGCGGGGTCCAGGGTCGCGGCGGCGCCGCGCAGCGGGCCGAGCACGCGGGGCAGGCAGAAGTAGACGTAGGCGACGAGCAGTCCGGTGAAGGTGTAGGCCAGCCCCGAGAAGCCGTCCCAGGCCAGGCCCAGCAGCCCGGTGCGGCCGGTCAGGATGATCGCGAAGAAGCCGATGATGATGCCGGGCAGCGCGATGGGCAGGGTGAGCAGGGCGTCGGCGGCGGCTCCGCCCCGGCCGGCGCGGTCGTCCCGGGCCTGGCGCAGCACCACGGGCACGGCGACCAGGAGCGTGAACAGGACCGCTCCCCCGGCGATGAGCACGGAGTTGAGCAGCGCGTCGCGGACGGCCGCCGAGCCCAGGGCCCGGGAGTAGTGCTCCAGGGTGGGGCCGCCGTCGGCCGGGGGCCGGCCCAGGCCCAGGGAGTTGGCGGCCATCACCGCGACGGGGTAGGCGCTGAACAGGCCGACGACGGCCAGGGCCGGGAGCGCGGCGAGCCAGGCCGGCGGTGCCGCGGCGCGCCCCCGGGCGGGTGCGCGGAGGGACACTAGAATCCGACCTCGTCCTGGTAGAGCCCGATGAACTCCTGCTGGCGCTGCCCCTGCTCGGCGTAGTCGACGGTGCGGGCGCGCTCGTAGTCCTGGGGCGGCAGCACCTTGTCGGCGACCTCGTCGGGCATCTCCCCCACGACCGGGCGCATGTACCCGGCGGCGAACAGGCCCTGGCCCTCCTCGGAGAAGTAGAAGTCGAGGAGCCTCCTGCCGTTGTCCGCGTTGGGCGCGCCCTCGACCAGGCCGACGATGTACGGGATCTGGAGGGAGCCCTCCCGGGGGATGACCACGGAGACGTCGGCGCCCTCGTCGCGGAGCCTGTAGCCGTTGAAGTCGGTGTCGATGAGGATGGGGATCTCGCCCTGGGCGACCTTGGCGGTCGCGGTCTGGGCGGCGGTGGAGGCGCCGTTGTCCTTGAGGTCGCCCAGGTAGTCCAGGCCCGGGCCCCAGTCGTCGAGGTCGCCGCCCAGGGCGAGGTTGACGGCGGTGGCGGCGGAGTAGCCCACCGCGGCCTGGGTGGGGTCGAGGTAGCCGACCTTGCCCTCGTAGGCGGGGTCGAGCAGGTCCGCCCAGCCCTGGGGCACGGGGGCGCCGTCGAGGTGGTCCTCGTTGACGATGAAGGCGATGGTGCCGGTGTGCACGGCGGTCCAGGCGCCGTCGGGGTCGCGCAGGTCGTCGGGGACCTGCTCGGCGCCCTCGGGCACGTAGTCCTGGAGGACGCCGGCGTCCGTCAGCTGCCCGGCGAAGGCGATGCCGGTGTAGGCGACGTCGGCGACGGGTGCGCCCTTCTCGGCCTGGAGGGCGGCCAGGGCCTGGCCGGAGTTCTTGGGGTCGTTGGGGGCCTCGATACCGGTCCGCTCGGTGAAGGCGTCCAGCACCGCGCCGTAGTTGCCCCACTCGGTGGGCGAGTTGTAGGTGATGACGATGCCGTTCTCGCCCGCGGCCGCTCCCGCCGGGGGCTCCACGTTGCCGCAGGCGGCCAGGGTCAGGGCGGCGAGGGCGGCGGCGGTGCCGGCGGTCGCCGCGCGTCGGTGGGACATGGGGGCTCCGATGCTGGTGGGGCGGCCCGCGCGGGGCCGGGGAAGGAACGGGAGGACGTTGTGATTAAACGATTTATCATGGGGGTGACCTGCACTGTCTCCATGTGTGTCCAACGGGCCAACTCCGCTGGAACCCTCGAAGAATCCGCCCCCGCGGACCCCCGCGGCCCCCGGACGGTGCCACTCTCGGTGCCAGGCACCGACGACGCGAAGGACAGAGACCATGCCCCCACCCCCCAGACGCGCCACCCTGCGCGACGTCGCGGCCCGGGCCGGGGTCTCGGCCGCCCAGGCCAGCCTGGCCCTGAACGGCCGCGGCCGGGTCGCCCCGGCCACGGCCGAGCGCATCCGCCGGGCGGCGGCCGAGCTGGACTACCAGGCCGACAGCCGCGCCCGGCAGCTGCGCACCGGCCAGCGGTCCGCCTACGGGGTGGTCATCCGCAACATGCGCAACCCGTTCTTCCTGGACGTGCTGAGCGGCATGGAGGTGCGGGCCCACCGCGAGGGCGCCCTGCTGCTCATCCTCAGCTCGGACTACGACGCCGACCGCGAGGCCGCGGCCCTGCGCCGCTTGGGCGCCGAGGGGGTCGGCGGCGTCGCCATCGCCCCCATCGGACGGGCCGGACGGCTCACCGAGTGGATACCGCGCCACCCCGGCATCCCCGTGGTGGCGTTCAACTGCACCCCGGACCCCGCCCTGACCGGCGCCGGGGGGACCGTGACCACCGTGGGCCCCGACGACGGGGCCGCCGTCTCCCTGGCGCTGGGACACCTGCGCGAGCGCGGGCACCGGGCGGCGACCCTGGTCACCGCGCCGCTGGAGCTGGCCGCGGACTGGGGCCGGGAGGAGGAGTTCCACCGCCGCTGCGCCGAGTGGGGCCTGCGGGGCACCGTCGTGCGCTGCCCGCTGGACCACGCGAGCGTGGCGCGGATGGCGGCGGAGCGGATCGGCCGCGCGCGCGGGGGCGGCGGGCACGAGGCGCTGGTGGTCAACTCCGACCACCTGGGCACCGCGGTCTACGACGCGGCCCGCTCCCTGGGCCTGCGGGTGGGGCGCGACGCCAGCGTCGTGGGCCACGACGACCTGCCCACCTCCGCGCTGCTGGACCCGGGCCTGACCACCGTCGCGCTGGACCGCGCGCTGCTGGGCGACCACGTGATGCGGCTGCTGCTGAGCCCCGGGGAGGGCACCGGGGCGGACGGCGTCCGGCTCCCGGTCCACCTGGTGGAACGGGACTCGGTCGCCGTCCTGGACACCTGACCGGACCCGGGGCCCGCACGCCGCGGGGCGGGGGTCGCACGCCACGGACCGGACGGACCGGGTCCCGGGAAGCGAAGGGCGGGGCGAGCGGGACTCTGCGGGGCCGGGGCGGTCGGGTACCCGACCGGGCCCGGGGCCCGCGCACCGAGGGGCGGGGGCGGGGACGGGTCACGCGGACCGTCGCCGGCGGGCACCGCCCGGACGGCCGCACCGGGGCGCGGTCCCGTCCGCCACCCGGCGGGAACCGCCCGCCGTCCCCGCGTCCCCCGGCGCGGGGCCCGGTCGGCATGAGAACATCCACCGGACACGCCCCGGCGCGGGGCCCGGCGGTCCGGCACGGCCGCGGGGCGGCCGTTGCGGCGCCCGGTCCGGCACGCCGGACCCCGGCGTCCCGCCTCCCGGGGCGAGCCGCCGACGATGGAGGAGCACCGGTGTTCAGTGTGACGGTCCGCGACCACATGATGGTCGCCCACAGCTTCCGCGGCGAGGTCTTCGGCCCGGCCCGGGCCCTGCACGGCGCGACGTTCGTCGTCGACGCCACCGTGCACCGCCGGGACCTGGACCCCGACGGCGTCGTGGTGGACATCGGCGAGTTCTCCCGGGTGCTGGCCCAGATCGTGGGCGAGCTGAACCACCGCAACCTGGACGAGGTGCCCGAGTTCGCCGGGGTCAACACCACCACCGAGTTCCTGGCCCGGACGGTGGCCGACCGGTTGGCGGAGCGGCTGGACGCGGCGGCCCGCGGGCTGTGCCGCATCGCCGTGACCCTGCACGAGTCGCACGTGGCCCGGGCCTCCTACGAGAGGGAGCCGTGACGGTCTTCGCGGTGCCCGAGCCCGCCGCGCCCAGCGGCGGCCACACCTACGGCCGGCGCCTGGCCCGCGCGCTGGGCCTGGACCGGGTCGAGATGCCCGGGACCTGGCCGCGCCCCGCCGTCCGCGACCTGGCCGGCCTGGACCTGCTGCTGACCGCCCTGCCCGACGGGTCGGCCGTCCTGCTGGACGGGCTGGTGGCCTGCTCCGCCCCGGAGGTGGTCGTGCCCCACTCCGCCCGGCTGCGCGTCGTGGTGCTGGTCCACCTGCCCCTGGCGGACGAGACCGGCCCGGGCCCCGCCGAGGCGGCCGACCTGGAGGCGCGGGAGCGGGCGGTGCTGCGCGCCGCCGCGGCCGTGGTGGCCACCGGCGGGGCCGCCGCCCGCGACCTGGAGTCCCGCCACGGCCTGCCCCGCGTGGACACCGCCCCGCCCGGGGTGGACCCCGCGCCCGAGACCGTTCCCGGGGACGGGACCCGGCTGCTGTGCGCGGCCTCCCCCACCCCCCGCAAGGGCCACGACGTGCTGTTCGACGCCCTGGACCGGGTCCGCGACCTGCCCTGGACCTGCGCCTGCCCCGGGCTGGCCGACGACGGCGGCGACCCGTGGCAGGCCCGCGTCCGGGAGGCGGCCCGCGCCTTGGACGGCCGGGTGGCCCTGCCGGGCCCGCTCACGGGCGCCGACCTGGACGCCGCCTACGCCGCGGCCGACCTGCTGGTGCTGCCCACCCGCGCCGAGACCTACGGCATGGTCGTCACCGAGGCGCTGGCCCGCGCGGTCCCCGTGCTGGCCAGCGGGGTGGGCGGCGTACCCGAGGCGCTGGGCCGCGACCCCGGAGGGGACCGGCCGGGCCTGCTCGTCCCGCCCGACGATCCGGGCGCCCTGGCCGACGCGCTGCGCCGATGGCTCACCGACCCGCCCCTGCGGGAAGCGCTTCGGCGTTCGGCCCGCCGGCGCCGGCCGGCCTTGGCAGGATGGGAGGAGACGGCCCGTTCGGTGGGCGCCGTCCTCGACCGGGAGGAAACCCCGTGAGCACCGACCACGCCCAGGAGTTCGCCCCGCGCTGGCTGGACGCCCGCGAGGGCGCCGACGCCGACGCCCGCTCGCGCGGACCGCTGGCGGCCCTGGCCCCGCACGGCTCCGTGGTCGCCGACCTGGGCTGCGGCACCGGCTCCCTGGGCCGCTGGGCCGTCCCCCGCCTGCCGGGGGTGCGCCGCTGGACGCTGTTCGACCGCGACCCGGAACTGCTGGCCCTGGCGGGCGCCCGGGTCCCGGCACCGACCGTGGAGACCCGCCTGCTGGACCTGGCCCGGCTGGGCCCCGCCGACCTGGCGGGGGCCACCCTGGTCGCGGGCTCGGCCCTGCTGGACGTCCTCACACCGCGGGAGGTCCTGCCCGTGGCCGACGCGGTCGCGGCCGTGGGCTGCCCCGCCTGGTTCACGCTGTCGGTGGCCGGGCGGGTCGTCCTGACCCCGGAGGAGCCGCTGGACGCGGCGGTGGCCGCCGCGTTCAACGCCCACCAGCGGCGCGGGGAGCGGCTGGGCCCGGACGCGGTGGAGGCCGCGATCGACGCGTTCGCCCGCCGCGGCTACCGGGCCACGACCTTTCCCAGCCCGTGGCGGCTGGGGCCGGACCCGGCCGAGGTCACCCGGCTGTGGCTGCACGGCTGGGTGGGCGCGGCGGCCGAGCAGGACCCGGACCTGCCGCTGGAGGGCTACCTCGCCCGGCGCCTGGAGCAGTGGGGGGCGGGCCGCCTCACCGCCGTCGTCCACCACGACGACCTGCTGCTCATGCCGCCCGGGAAGCGCCCGTGACCCCGCGCCCGCCGACGCCCCGCCCCGGCCGGGAGCCGCCCTTGGGCCCCGCCCGGGCCGCCGACGGCGGCGGCACGCGGCGGTGGTGGCGCAGGGCCGCCTCCACCGGGCCGCCCGCCCCCGACCACCCCGGCGCCCACGACGGCCCCGACACCACCGGCCCGGCCCAGGCCCACGACCCGGGAGGGCCCGCCCGGCCCGACCACCGTCCCGGGCACGAGGGGCCTTCCCGGCCCCCGAACACCCGTGGCACCCCGGACGGCCCCCGCGCCGGCCGCGCACGCGGGTGGTGGCGCAGGACCACCCCTTCCGTGCCACCCGCCCCCGCACAAACCCCCGACCGCCCCCGCGCCCACGGCAGCGGCCCCGACACCGCCGGCCGCACCGGCCCGGCCGAGGGCTCCGACGGTCCGGCCCCCGGCGCACGGGAGCCGTGGCGACCCGCCGACGGGCCCGGCACGCCCCGGCCGCCGGCACCCGCCACGGGCCCCGGCCACCCCTGCGACCGCGCCGGGGAACGGCCCTCGTCCGGCCTCGGACCCGGACACCACACGTCCCCCCGGCCCCCGGACGCCCCGGGCGCCCCGCACACCCCGGACGGTCCCCGCGCCGGCCGCGCCCACGGGTGGTGGCGCCGCCGCCGCGGGGCGCTGCTGCGGGCGGGCGCGGGCGCCCTCATCCTGGGCTGGGTGCTGTGGCACCACCCCCTGGAGGCCTTCACCGCGGCCCTGGCCTCGGTCGACGCGGGCGCCGTCGCCGCGGCCCTGGCCCTGGGCGCGGTGACCACCGTGCTGAGCGCCGCCCGCTGGCTGGTGGTGGCGCGGGCGGTGGGCCTGCGCCTGTCCCCGCTTCGGGCGGTCGCCGACTACTACCTGGCCCAGCTGCTCAACGCCGTGCTGCCCGCCGGGATCCTGGGCGACGCGCACCGGGCGGTGCGCCACGGGCGGGCCAACGGCGACCTGGGCCGCGGGGTGCGCGCCGTGGTCCTGGAGCGGCTGGCCGGACAGGCGGTGCTGGCCCTGGCCGTGGCGGCGCTGGTCCTCACCCTGCCCTCGGCCCTGTGGGGCCCGGGGTGGGCGGCGGCACTGTCCTCCCTGGGCCTGGTCGCGGCCCTGGCGGTGCCGGCCGCCGCCGCGCTGCGCGTCCCCCGCCTGCGCGCCTCCCGCGCGGGCCGGTTCCTGGCGGCGTCCGTCCGCGACGCGCGCACCGCGCTGGTGGGCCGGGCCCCCGCCGTGCTGGCGCTGTCGGCGGCGGCGCTGGCCGGCCACGTCGCCCTGTTCCTGGTGGCCGCCCACGCGGCCGGGGCCCAGGTCCCGCCGCCGCGCCTGGTGCCGCTGGCGCTGCTGGCCCTGGCGGCGATGAGCCTGCCGGTGAACGTGGGCGGGTGGGGCCCGCGCGAGGCGGCGGCCGGCGCGGCGTTCGGCGCGGCCGGGCTCGGCTCCGGCCTGGGGGTGACGGTGTCGGTGGTGTACGGGCTGCTGGCGCTGGTGGCGGCGCTACCGGGCCTGGCCGTCGCGGCCGCGCGCCTGTTCCAGCGCCGCCAGGTGCCCGGCGGCCCGGCCGGTGAGGAACTCCAGCACGGCGCGCCCCTTGGCGGCGCTCGCCCGTGAGGGCAGGCCCACCACGCCGCTGTCCGTGTACGCGGACAGTCCCAGGGTGCCCATGTGGTCGCGCTCGTCGGCGCGGTGGTCGGCCCGCGCGTGGTCGGGGCCGACCAGGTCCGGGCGGGCGTGCAGCAGCACGGAGGTCTCCAGCTCCCCGGCGTGCATGTCCTGGTCGTTGGTGGTGGTCAGGCCCGCCGCCGCGCGGGCGGCCTCCCACTCGCCGGGGCCGGGGAACAGGGCCATGCGCCCGCGCGACTGCTGGACGGTGTTGGCGAGCACGTGGTTGCCGCCGTGCCCGTTGACCAGCAGCAGCGGGAGCCCGGCCAGGGAGTCGGCGATGTCGGTGACCAGGGCGTGCAGGGTGGTCGCCGAGATGCTCACGGTGCCGGGCCAGGCGGCGTGCTCGTGCGAGCAGCCGAACGCCAGCGGGGGCAGCGCGCGCAGGCCGTGGGCGTCGGCCACCTCCCGGGCCAGGGCGCAGGCGATGAGGGTGTCGGTGGTGAGCGGCAGGTGGGGCCCGTGCTGCTCCAGGCTGCCCACGGGCAGGACGGCGGCGGCCGGGGTGCGCGCGCCCTCCTGCGGTGCGGTGGTCTCGGGCAGGATCGCGCGTTGGTCCATGCCCCCAGTATCGGGGAGCGGCATCGGGGAGCGGTGTCAGGGCGCCGGGCGGGGATCGCCGAAGGCGGCGCCGACCTCGTCCAGCACCTCCTCCACCACCTCTCCCAGGGGCCGGCCGCCCTCCCGGGTCCACTCGTGCACGCCGTGCAGCAGCGCGGACAGGAACACCGAGGCCAGCAGGCCGTGGCGGTGCATCCCGGCGGGCAGGGCGCGCCCGCCCAGCAGCGCGGTCATCTCGCGCAGGAACCCGTGCTGCCCGGCCAGGCGCCGCCCCAGCAGGGCGGGGTGCTTGAGGGCCAGGCGGGTGCTCTGCGCCCACGCGGGGTCGGGCGAGGGGTCCAGGGCGCGGTAGAGGGTGCGCGCGGTGGCGCGCAGCGCGGTCCAGGCCGACTCGTGGGCGGGCCGGGCGCGCAGGGCGGCGAGGAAGTCCTCCATGGCGGAGGTGTCGCCGTACAGGCAGGCGTCCTCCTTGCCGGCGAAGTAGTTGGAGAAGGTGCGCCGGGAGACCTCGGCCCCGGCGGCGATCTCCTCCACGGTGACCGCGTCCAGGCCGCGCTCGACGACCAGGCGCAGCGCGCTCTGGTGGATGCGGCGGCGCGTCCTCTCCTTCTTGATTTCGCGCAGGCCCGGTGAGACGTCCATGGTGACATGTTACACGCGATGAAAAATTTCCCAGAAAGCATGTTTGCGCACCGTGCATGTATGCTGGTGCGCGCAGGTCAACTCCGTTTACTTTTTCTCCGCAGGGGTGCATGTGAGCACGTCACGTCCGTTATCCGACACCAAGGCCCACTCCACGGTGCTGCGGTCCCTCACCGGACTCCTCATGGTCCTGGGCGTCACGATGCTCAGCGGCACGATCGTCTCGGTCGCCCTCCCCCAGATCGTCGGCTCCCTCAACGGCACCCAGTCCCAGTACACCTGGGTCGTCACCGCCGCCCTCCTGGCCTCCACCGCCTCCACCCCCGTCTGGGGCAAGCTGGCCGACCTCTTCGACAAGAAGCGGCTCCTCCAGATCTCCATCGTCATCTTCATCGCGGCCTCCCTGCTGTGCGGCCTCGCCCAGACCACCGGCCAGCTCATCGCCTTCCGCGCCGTCCAGGGCCTGGGCATGGGCGCCTCCCAGGTCCTGGTCCAGGTCGTCATCGGCTCCCTGGTCAGCCCCAAGGAACGCGGCAAGTTCAACGGCTACATCGGCGCCATCATGGCCGTCGCCACCGTCGGCGGCCCCCTCATCGGCGGCGCCATCACCGACATCTCCTGGCTCGGCTGGCGCTGGTGCTTCCTCATCGGCGTGCCGTTCATGGTCATCGCCATGATCGTGCTCTCGCGCACCCTGCACCTGGAGGACGTGCGCCGCCCCGACACCAGGGTCGACTACGTCGGAGCCACCCTCATCGCCGCCGGGGTCAGCGTCCTGCTCCTGTGGATCACCTTCGTCGGCGGCGAGTTCGCCTGGATCTCCTGGCAGAGCGGCGCCATGGTCGGCGCCGCCGCCCTGCTCCTCGGCCTCGCCGTGTGGGTGGAGTCCCGCGTCTCCCAGCCGGTCATCCCCCTGCACCTGGTCACCCGCCGCGAGACCGCCGTCGCCATCGTGGCCAGCGTCGCCGTGGGCATGGCCATGTTCGGCGGCGCCGTCTTCCTGGGCCAGTACTTCCAGCTCGCCCGCGGCTACTCGCCCACCGAGGCCGGACTCCTCACCGTCCCGCTCATGCTCGGCGTGCTGGTCTCCTCCACCGTCTCCGGGCGCATGGTCTCCCGGTCCGGCCGGGTCAAGTCCTACGTCATGACCGGGCTCGTCACCCTCGCCGCCGGGTTCTTCCTGCTCTCCACCATCGACGCCGACAGCGCCCTGCCCTACGTCGGCCTGGGCATGCTCCTGGTCGGCACCGGCGTGGGCCTGTCCATGCAGAACCTGGTGCTGGTCGTCCAGAACTCCGTGCCCCTGAGCGAACTCGGGGCCGCCAGCGGCGCCATCACCTTCTTCCGCTCCCTGGGCGGCACCATCGGCGTCTCCGTCCTGGGCGCCGTCCTGGCCAACCGGGTCGCCACCAACATCACCGAGGGCCTGGGCGCCGCCGGGCTCGACGCCTCCGGCGCCGCGGCCTCCGGCACCGGCACCCTCAACCTGGACGCGATGCCGCCCTTCGTCCGCGACATCGTCGCCGAC
This sequence comes from Nocardiopsis flavescens, assembly GCF_900141985.1. Lineage (GTDB taxonomy): Bacteria > Actinomycetota > Actinomycetes > Streptosporangiales > Streptosporangiaceae > Nocardiopsis > Nocardiopsis flavescens. Next base: position 473,028 of record NZ_FQZK01000001.1, read on the forward strand.
GCCTACGGCTCCGCCACCGGCGACATCTTCCTGGTCGCCACCGGCATCGCCGTGCTGGGCGTCCTGGTCGGCGTCCTGCTGCCCCGGGTCCGGCTGCGCGACAGCCTCGACCTGCCCGAGCCGGCCGCCGCGGTCATCGCCGAGGCGGAGGGCGCCGCGGAGGACACCGGCACCGCCCGGGACCGGGCACCGGCCGCCGAGGGCCGCGGCCCCGCCGCCGGCTGACCCGGCCCCGACCGCCGCGCACGCCCTCCCCGGGCCCGCCCCGGGGAGGGCGTCGGCGTACGCGAAGCCTTACGGGACAAGGGATCAGGCCCCCGAGCGGGTAGTGTCGAAACGCGTCCCCGCCGAGATGGAAAAGGCTTCCCATGACCGACACCCCCATCGACACGACCGTCGCCCACACCGCCCGCGTCTGGAACTACTGGCTGGGCGGCAAGGACAACTACCCGGTCGACCGGGAGGTGGGCGACCGCATCCGGAAACTCTTCCCCCAGGTCGCCGAGGCCGCCCGCGGCGACCGGCTCTTCCTGCGCAGGTCCGTCACCCACCTCGTGCGCGACGAGGGGGTCCGCCAGTTCCTCGACATCGGCACCGGCCTGCCCACCGCCGACAACACCCACGAGGTCGCCCAGCGCATCGCCCCCGAGTCCCGGGTGGTCTACGTCGACAACGACCCGCTCGTCCTCACCCACGCGCGCGCCCTGCTGCGCGGCACCGACGAGGGCGGCACCCGGTTCATCGGCTCGGACCTGCGCGACACCGCCGCCGTCCTGGCCGCCGCCCGCGAGACCCTGGACTTCGGGCAGCCCATCGGCCTGACCCTCATGGGCACCATGGGCCACTTCGGCGACGTCGAGGAGGCCCTGGACATCGTGCGGACCTACGTGGACGCGCTCCCCTCCGGCAGCTACCTGGCCGTGTGCGACGGCGTCGACGCACACGTCGAGCCCGTCCAGGAGGAGAACCTGGCCGAGGCCCTCGAACTGTGGCAGGAGGGTGTCGCGCAGGAGTACCACATGCGGTCCGTCGAGGACTTCACCCGCTACTTCGACGGACTCCACCTGGTCGACCCCGGCGTGGTGTCGGTCTACCGCTGGCGCCCGGAGCCCGCCGAGATCGGCAAGGTCACCGATCTGCCGCAGTACTGCGGCCTGGCCCGCAAGCCCTGACCCCGGAGCCGCCCGCCCCGGCCGGGGCGGGCGGACTCCCGTCCGGGCACCCCGGGACACCCGCACGACGGCGGAACCCGCGCGACCGGCCAGTCCGCCCCGCGGCGACGGCCGGCCGCGCGGCGGCCCGGCGACTGTCACCGGGCCGCGTTACCGTGGGCCCGCGCCCGGCCGCGAACAGGACCGGGCCCCGACCCGCGGGAGCCCTCCATGGCCGAACTCGTCCACTTCGTGCACCAGTCCCTCGACGGCTTCATCGAGGGCCCGAACGGCGAGTTCGACTGGCCCGTCATGGGACCCGAGATGTCCGAGGACGCCCGGGCCCTGAGCGAGCGCGCCGACGCCTTCCTCTACGGCCGCGCGGTGTGGGACATGATGTCGGGCTTCTGGCCGCGCGCCGAGGAGCACTCCCAGGACCCCCACGACCTCGCCTTCGCCCCCCTGTGGCGGGCCAAGCCCAAGGTCGTGGTGTCGCGCACCCTGGAGCGCGCCGACTGGAACACCACCGTCGTCCGCGGCGTCGAGGGGGTCGCCGAGCTCAAGGCCGCCGGGCGGGAGCTGGTCCTGTTCGGCGGCTCCGCCCTGGCCGCCGACCTCACCCGCCACGGCCTCGTCGACGAGTACCGCGTGTTCGTGCACCCCGTCGTCCTGGGCGGCGGAAAGCCCGCCTTCCCCGCCTCCGTCGGACGCCTGGGGCTGACACTGGCCGAGTCCCGCGTGCTCGACTCCCAGGCCGTCCTGCTGCGCTACCGCCGCGCCTGAACCGCACCCCGCGCCCGGTCCGCGGGCCGTGGGCACTCCGGCCCCGCACCGCACGCGCGGCCCCCGGACACCACGGCCCGTGGGCGGGGCCCGCCACCGCGCGCCGGCCCCGGCGGCGGACGCCCCCCGACGCACGCGACCGCGCGGTGAACCGCGTCCGGGCCCCGGCCGCACCCGCCCGGCACCGCCCCACGCGGGGCCCGCGGGCCGCGGACACCGGCCCCCGCCCCGGCTCAGCCGCCCAGGGCCATCCGGACCCCCAGCGCCAGCATCACCACCGCGATCACACCGTCCAGCACCCGCCACGCCCCCGGCCGCGCGAACACCGGCCGCAGCAGCCGCGCGCCGAACCCCAGCGAGAAGAACCACAGGAAGCTGGCCGTCACCGCGCCCGCCGCCCACCACCAGCGCGCCCCCTCGTACTGGTTGGCCAGCGACCCCAGGAACAGCACCGTGTCCAGGTACACGTGCGGGTTGAGCCAGGTCAACACCACCGCCGTGGCCACCGCCGCGCCCCTCCCCAACACCTCGCCCGCACCCGGGCCCGCCTCCAGCGCCTCCCCGCCCGGGCGCAGCGCCCGGCGGGCCGCCAGCGCCCCGTACACGAGCAGGAACCCCGCCCCCAGCACGCGGACCACGGTGACCAGTGCCGGGGCCGCCGCGATCACCGCGCCCACGCCCAGCACCCCCAGCACGATCAGCAGGGCGTCGGACAGGGAGCACACCAGCACCACCGGCAGCACCGTCGCGGTGCGGCCGGCGATCCCCAGGCGCAGGACGAAGGCGTTCTGGGCGCCGATGGCGATGATGAGGGCGAGCCCGGTCCCCAGACCGAGCACCGCGGGGAGAAGAGTCGCGTTCACCCGCGAAACGCTAGGCCAGGCGCCCTCATGCAGTAAAGCTAAACTTTCTTAGAACCCCTAAGAGAGGCTTACGATGCCCTTCCAGTTCGAGCACCTGCGCACCCTCACCGCACTCGTCGACGAGGGCACCTTCGAAGCCGCCGCCCGCGCCCTGCACGTCACCCCCTCCGCCGTCTCCCAGCGCATCCGGGCCATGGAACAGGCCGTCGGCAAAGTCCTCGTCCGCCGCACCACACCCGTCGCCACCACCCCCGCCGGCGACGTCGTCCTGCGCCACGCCCGCCAGGTCCTGGTCCTGGACGCGGACGCGCTCGGCGAGCTGGGCACCGGCGACACCGACCCCCTGCTGCCCGTCGCCGTCAACGCCGACAGCCTCTCCACCTGGTTCCTCGACGCCCTGGCCGCCGTCACCGAGCGGCTCGGCCCCGCCTTCGAGGTCCACCGGGAGGACGAGGAGCACACCACCTCGCTGCTGCGCGCGGGCACCGTGATGGCCGCCGTCACCTCCACCCCCGAAGCCGTCCAGGGCTGCACCGTGGAACGCCTGGGCACCATGCGCTACCTGGTCGTCTGCACGCCGGAGTTCGACGCCCGCCACCTCGGCGGCCGACGCGACACCGCCCTCCTGGCCCGCGCGCCCATGGTCACCTTCGACCGGCGCGACGACCTCCAGGACCGCTTCCTGCGCCAGACCCTGAGCACCGGGCACCGGGGCCCCCGCCACTACATCCCCGCCTCCCAGGACTTCGCCCGGGCCGTCGAACTCGGCATGGGGTGGGGCGCCGTCCCCGAGGCGCAGTGCGCCCGGGCCCTCGAAGCCGGGGAACTGGTCCCCCTGGCCCCCGACCACCCCGTCGACGTCCACCTCTACTGGCAGCGCTGGAACCTGCGAACCCCCGCCCTGGACCTGCTCACCGACGTCGTCCGCCGCCACGCCGCCGCCGGACTGCACCCGCTGTGACGTCCTGCCGCCCCCACCCACGCGCGATCCGTGACACGGAAGTCCCGGGCCCCGGGCACACCGGAACGGCCCTGGACGTGCCCCCGGGACGGCGCGACCACCGGCCCCGCCCCGCCCACACGGGAACGGGACCGCTCCCCGGGCCGGGCGCCCCCGCCGCCCCTGCCCGCACACGACGGCACACGGGTAGAACCCCGGCGCCACCCCATCCGACCGGAACCCACGACACCGCCCGCACCCGGGCGGGAAGCCCGGCGCCCCACCGCCCCTACCGGAACACCCCCGCCCTCACCCCGACCGCAGACGGTCCCGCAGCGTCCGCGCCACCCGCGCCATCAGCGCCTCCGCCCCCGGCTGGTGCACCGCCGGGACCCGCGACTCCGTCAGCGCCGCCACCGCGTACACCGCCCCGTCCGCGTGCTCCACCACGCCCACCTCGTGGCGCAGGTTCAACAGGCTCCCCGTCTTGGACGACCACGTCGTCGCGTCCGAGACGAAGTCCGGCGTCAACCGGTGCCGCAGCACGTTGTGCGCCATCAGCGCCCGCACCCGGGCCGCCACCTCCGGATCCACCCGCGTGGGCGCCCACAGCTCCTGCAACAGGTCGACGAACGCCCGCGCCGTCCCCGTACTCGCCCGCGCCACGTCCAGCTGCGGGATCCGGTGCCCCCGCCCCGCCGTCCCCGCGTCGATGGCCAGGCTGTGCGCGAGGTGCCCCTCGTCCGGGTCCAGCCGGTCCACCGGCGTGTGGTGCAGCTCCACCATCGTGTGCCGCACCGTGATCCCCGCGACCCCGGCCGCCCGCAGCGAGGCCGCCACCCGCTCCGGCGACACCAGGGCCAGCAGCGCGTCCGCCGCCGCCCCGTCGCTCAGGCACGTGCTCAGGTACACCAGGTCCTCCACCGCCACCCGCGCCGGGTGCCGGAACCGCGAGATGCCGATCGGGCCGAACGTCGCCACCCTCCCCGGCTCCACCGGGATCTGCTCCGCCCCGTCGATCTCACCCGCCCGCACCCGCTCCAGCACCGCGAGCGCCAGCGGCACCTTCACCAGCGACGCCGACGGGAACTCCACCTCCGGCTCGATCCCGATCTCCTCGCCCGACCGCAGGTCCCGCACCAGGAACGACCCCCGCAGTCCCCCCTCGTCCAACTCACGGCGCAGCCCGCGCAGCAGGGCGGTGGTGGTGGCGACGTTCACGGGTTCCTCCCGGGATCAGGATCGGTGCCGGCGACGGGGGCGGGGGCGGCCCCGGGGTCGGCGTCCAGGCAGTGGGCCAGGGCCGCGGCCAGCGGAACGCGCAACCGCTCCGCTTCCTCCGGCCCCTCGGCCACCAGATCGTAGCCGCGCGCCACCACCGGCTCGCCCAGCCCGCACCAGTACAGCCCCAGCTCCTCCGCCTGCCCCGCCGGGCACAGCAGCAGGTCACCGCGGACCAGCACCTCCGTCGCCGCGTCCGCCACCGACGAGGCCACCGCCACCTGCCCCGGGCCCAGCCCCAGGGCGTCGCGCGCCCGCAGCAGCGGGTCGCGCACGTGCGGCACGTCGTCCTCGGGCTGGATCCACAGCCGCCGCCCGCCCCCGGCCCGCTCCCCGCGCCCCACCCGCAGCGTCTCCAGGAACAGCGTCCGCACCCCGGGAGCCGTCGCCGCCCCCACCCCCAGCGGCACCGTCCACACCGCACCGCCCGGGGGAACCGCCAGCACCGCCGCCCGCACCTCCCGGTCGCGCAGCGCCGCCGACCGCGTCCCGGGCGGACCGGGACGGAAGTCCAGCCGCACCCCCGCGTCGCGCCCCGCCGCCCCCAGCGCGGCCAGGTCCCGCGTCGCACACGTCTCGGGCACCGCCAGCCGCAGCGGGCTGTGCCGCGCCCGCTCCGCGTCGTACTCCAACTCCTCCGCCAGCCGCACCAGCCGCCGCGCCGCCGGCAGCACCTCCCGGCCGAACGGCGTCAGCACCGCCCGGCGCGTCGAGCGGTCGAACAGCCGCCCGCCCAGGTGGCGCTCCAGCGCCGCCACCCGGCGGCTCGCCACGGGCTGCGGAATCCGCGCCGCGGCGGCCCCCGGCGTGAAACCGCCCCGATCACTCACATGCACGAAGGCCCGACAGGCACCCACCAGATCCATGAGCCGAGATTATGTCGGAAACGCATGGAAACGGCGATTCCCGTCTTGGACGGCATGAGGGAACGGAGTACAGACTGCTGCCGAGGCCGCCCCAGGCCTGGCGTTCCCCGGTCCCGGCACGCCCACGCGCACACGAAAGGCACCACCGATGCCCACTCGCAGCACCCGCATCCGCAGCCTGCGGCCGACGGCCGCCGCCGCACTGGCCCTGGTCGCGCTCACCGCCTGCGGCACCGCCGAGGCCGAGCCCCAGAGCACGCAGGCCGCGCCGTCGGCATCGCCCACCGCCCACCCCGGTTTCGCCGCGCTGGAGACCGAGTACGGGGCGCGCCTGGGCGTCTACGCCCTCGACACCGGGACCGGTGAGGAGGTCGAGTACCGCGCCGACGAGCGCTTCGCCTACGCCTCCACCCACAAGGCGCTGTCCGCGGGCGCGCTGCTCGCCGAGAACAGCCTGGAGGAGATGGAGGAGGTCGTCACCTACACCGAGGAGGACCTGGTCGACTACTCCCCCGTCACCGAACAGCACGTGGACACCGGCATGACCCTGATGGAGGTCATCGACGCCTCCGTCCGCTACAGCGACAACACCGCCGCCAACCTCACCCTGGACGCCCTCGGCGGTATCGAGGGGTTCACCGAGGACCTGCGCTCCATCGGCGACGACGTCACCGAGCCCGCCCGCTACGAGACCGAGCTGAACGAGGCGACCCCGGGCGACATCCGCGACACCAGCACCCCGCGGGCGATGGCCACCAGCCTGGAGGCCTACACCCTGGGCGACGTCCTGCCCGAGGAGAAGCAGGACGTGCTGATCGACCTGCTCATCCGCAACACCACCGGCGACGAGACCATCCGCGCGGGCGTGCCCGAGGGCTGGATCGTCGGCGACAAGACCGGCTCGGCCGGCTACGGCGGGCGCAACGACATCGCCGTGGTGTGGCCCGAGGAGGGCGCCGACCCGATCCTCATCTCCGTCTACACCGCTCAGGACGCCGAAAACGCGGAGCCGATCAACGAGATCATCGCCGACGCCACCGAGATCGTGGTCGACGAACTCGGCTGACCGGGCCGGTCCGGGCCGCGGGCTCCGGACACCCGCCCGCCCGTCCGGTGCGACCCCACCGGAACAGCAGGACACCCCCCGGGGCGCGGGGCGGCCCACGCGCCGCCCCGCGCCCCACGCCCCTCACCCTCCGGACACGAAAGAAGGCCGTACGTGACCGCACGTTCCGCCCGCCATCTCGCCCCGGCCGCGCTGCTGGTCCTGCTCCCCCTGGCCGGCTGCGGGGGCGCCGACCGGGATACGGCGCAGGAGCCCGCGCCCTCGGCCTCCCCGCCGGCCCCGGCCTCCCCGGTCGACGTCTCGGCGGAGCTGGCCGCCCTGGAGGAGGAGTTCGACGCCCACCTGGGCGTGTACGCGGTCGACACCGGCACGGGGGCGGAGATCGCCCACAACGCCGACGACCGGTTCGCCTACGCCTCCACCCACAAGGCCCTGTCGGCGGGGGCGATCCTGGAGCGCAACACCCTGGAGGAGATGGAGGAGGTCGTCACCTTCACCGAGGACGACCTCGTGGGGTGGACGCCCGTCACCGAACAGCACGTGGACACGGGGATGACCCTGCTGGAGGTCATCGACGCGGCCGTCCGGCACAGCGACAACACCGCCGCCAACCTGGCGCTGGAGGAGCTGGGCGGGCCGCAGGGGTTCGAGGACGCCCTGCGCGGCATCGGCGACGAGGTGATCGAGGCCGAGCGCTGGGAGCCGGACCTGAGCGAGCACACCCCCGGGGAGGAGCGCGACACCAGTACCCCGCGGGCGATGGCCGCCAGCCTGGAGGCCTACACGCTGGGCGACGTCCTGCCCGAGGAGAAGCAGGACGTGCTGATCGACCTGCTTCTGCGCAACACCACCGGCGACGCCACGATCCGCGCGGGCGTGCCCGAGGGGTGGACCGTGGGCGACAAGACGGGGTCGGCGAACTACGGGACGCGCAACAACATCGCGCTGCTGTGGCCGGCCGAGGGCGAGGAGCCGATCGTGCTGGCGATCATGTCCAGCCGCGACGAGGAGGACGCCGAGCGCCGCGACGAGCTGATCGCGGAGACGGCGGGGGTCGTGGCGGACGCCCTGCGCTGACGGACAGGGGGCGCGTCCTGCGGGCCGGTCGGCCCGGAGGGAACGCGGGCCCTGTGCCGCGGTGGGCGGTTCCAGCCCGGGACGACGGGTGAGGACGTAACGCGGCCGCCCTGCTCCGAGGAGCGGGGCGGCCCGCGGAGCCGGGTTCCCGGCGGTGTGCGCAAGCCCCGCACCGGCGCAGACGGGGGCGCGACGAAGCGAAGGGCACATCGTGCGCCGCGTAGGGACGCGGCTGCGCCGTACCGGGGTCGGTGCGGCGCAGCCGCGCGTTTTGGTGTCTGTTCTTCTTGAACAGAACCGCCACCTTTACCTCGTAGATTTTACCTACGCGACCAGGACTGCGAGACAGAAGAGCGGAAGGCCACAGAAGGCCGCCTCCGTCGTCATGGATCGTCATCAGTCGCGAACCGGCAGGATTCGAACAGGAATCCGGATTCCCGCCCCGCACTCCCCACAGCAGCGCTAGGCTTCACCCCGACTCCACTGCGTGACACCCAAGTCACACAAAAACGGGGCCGCCCGGTGCTACCAACACCGAACGGCCCCTGACCAACCTGCCTGCACTACCAGGAAGGCGGCTAGGGATGAATCCTAGTCCTGCACCCACCCCTGCCCGAAACCGGGAACCGGCCGCGCACCCCTCCCCCACACCGCGCAAACGCCCCCTGGGCGCGATGAACGGCATCGGGTTCCTGCCCCTGCTGTGGGTCAACAGCGCCCTTGAAGCCGGGCTCTTCCCCACCACCCGCGCCCACACCGTCGCCTCGGCCATCGCCGAGGCCGCCGACCGCGACGGCCGCTGGTGCTACCTCTACCTCGACACCCTCACCCGCCGCTGCGGCGGCACCCTGAGCCGCTCCACCGCCAAACGCGCCCTACGCGACCTCCTCCACCACCGCCTGGTCCGCAAACTCCCCCGCACCCAGTCCTCGCGACACCCCGCCCCCGGCGAACACCTCACCCACACCCCCACCACCGGCCTGCTCCAACTCACCGACCGCCCCACCCACACCCGCACCGCCGATCGCATCCTGCTCCTGCACCGCGGCCGCGTCACCGAGACCGGCACCCACCACCAGCTCCTCGTCCGCGGCGGCGCCTACGCCCGCCTGTACGCCCTACGCGGCACCCACCGCACCCCGCGCCCCTAAACTGGACCCCGTGCCGCCCATCGCCAAGGAACTCACCGTGGGGCAGGTGTCCCAGCGCTCCGGCGTGGCCATCTCCGCCCTGCACTTCTACGAACGCCAGGGACTCATCCACAGCCGCCGCACCGCCGGCAACCAGCGCCGCTACCGCCGCGACACCCTGCGCCGCGTCTCCTTCATCCGCGTCTCCCAACGCGTGGGCATCCCCCTGGCCCGCATCCGCCAGGCCCTGGACCGGCTCCCCGACAACCGCACCCCCACCCGCACCGACTGGGCGCGCGTCTCCGAACAGTGGCGCGACGAACTCGACACCCGCATCGCCCAGCTCGTACGCCTGCGCGACGACCTCACCGGCTGCATCGGCTGCGGCTGCCTGTCCCTGGACTCCTGCGTCCTGGTCAACCCCGACGACGCCCTGGCCGCCGACGGCTCCGGCCCCCGCCGCCTGCTCGTCGAACCCGACCACCCCGACACCGGCCACGGGGAGCCCGGGGCCCACACCGCCTGAGAACACGACGAAGGGCACCCCCAACGGGATGCCCTTCGCCGTGCCCGGCCTCAGCGCACCGCGGCCGCCTCATCGCGCCCGCGACGCGCCAGCTCGTCCGCGCGCTCGTTGCCCTCGTCGCCGCTGTGCCCGCGCACCCACCGCCACTCCACCTCGTGGGCCGACGCCGCCTCCTCCAGCCGCTGCCACAGGTCCACGTTCTTGACCGGCTTCTTGTCCGCGGTGCGCCACCCGCGCCGCTTCCACCCCGCCACCCACGACGTGATCCCGTTGCGGACGTAGGAGGAGTCGGTGTACACCACCACCGGCACCGGCTTGGTCAGGCTCTCCAGGGCACGGATGGCCGCCATCAGCTCCATCCGGTTGTTGGTGGTCTGCTCCTCGCCGCCGTAGATCTCCTTCTCGTGCGCGCCGTAGCGCAGCCACACCCCCCACCCGCCCGGGCCGGGATTGCCGCTGCACGCCCCGTCGGTGTACACGATCACCTGGTGTTCCCCGTCGCTCATGCCGGGCAATCTACCGCGCCGGAGAGTAACGAAAAGGCCACACGCCCCCCAAAGAGGGCCAATATGGGTGCCACCACCCGCAATGGAACCCCCAAACCTCCCCTTTTGGCCCCCCAGGCCGACCAAAGGCACCCCCGCATATCCCCGGCACCAGACCACACACCCACCAACAGACACACCCGCCCCCACGGCGTCACCGCGCCCCCGACCGCACCGGCACCCCTCCCGGGCCCGCCCCCGGACCCCGGCGGCGACCACCGGCAGGCCCCTGCACGCACCCGTCTCCGAGCCCGAGACCGCCCGGAACCACCCCGCCCCGGCGCCTGCGGGCCCGCCCGCCACCCGCGACACCGCGGCCACCCGCATCCGCACCCCGGCCGCACCCTCCCGGCCGCCCCGAAGACGACGGGGCCCGCCCCGGACCACCCCCACCGCACACGAAAAAAGGGGCGGGGCCCCCACGGGCCCCGCCCCCTCGCACACCCGCCCGGACCGGCCACCGGCCCCGGCACCCGGCACGGACTAGCCGGCGAACTCCCGCTCCAGCTCGGCCGCCCGCACCTCACGACGCGCGAACACGTCGTTGGCCATCTCGTTCATCTTCTTCAGCACACGCTTGCGCTCGCGCGCCGACAACCGGTCGATGTACAACCGCCCCAGCGTGTGGTCGGTCTCGTGCTGCAGGCACCGCGCGAAATACCCGCTCCCGCTCAACACCACCGGCGCACCGTCCCGGTCCACACCCCGCACCGTCGCGTGCTCCACACGCCCCAGCTCCGCGTGCGGCCCCGGCACCGACAGGCACCCCTCGTTCTCCACCACCAGCGCGTCCTGCGGCCCCCGCTCGTCCAACACCGGGTTCACCACATGGCCCACATGCCGCACACCCTCGTCATCGGGGCAGTCGAACACGAACACCCGCAGGTCCACACCCACCTGGTTCGCCGCCAACCCCACACCCTCGGCCGCGTACATCGTCACGAACATGTCGTCGACCAGCCCGCGCAGCTCCGCACCGCCCAGCATCTCCGCCGGCACGTCCCGGTTGCGGCGGTGCAGCACGTCCTCGCCCGTCACCGTGATCCGCCGCACCGAACCCCGCGCCGCCTCCGGCGCCAACTCCGGGAAGTCGGCCACATCGCGGCCCTGAACAACGGCCGCCACCTGCGACTCATCCGGCATAGGGGTCCCACTCTCACAACGCGCTCACCGGCGGCGCACACCGCCGCACCACCCCGCAAAATAGCACGGAACGCCAGGTGGGCGACCACACACCGTCAACGGAACCACGCATTGCCCTGCAACAGGCACCGCGCCAGGTAATCCCGCAACGACACCACCACCAGCCGGCGCCGGTCCGTCTCATGGTCCCACACCACGACCCCCGGCCCGTAGTCCGTGTGCACATACGCGAACTGCGGACCCATGTCCGAATCACCGAAGAAGATCATCTCGTCGAACGGCGCGTACAACTCCACATAATCCGGCTCCCCCCGCATCGCCAGATTGTCCTCCACCAAACGCTGCGCGCTCCACACCACCGCATCCCCGTACTCGTTGACCACACCGTCGGTCTCCCGCAGCAACGACGCCAACTCGAACGGCAACGGCAGCATCAAACGCTTCTCGACCTCGGCCAACGCCGTCTCATCGGCCGGATCACGCAGATCGGCCTCGGGATACAACTCCAGAATCAGTTCACGCCACACACCCACGATCATCACAGGTCATGCCAACCCACGGGAAATCGTCGGCGGCGAGTTGCGCCAAAAACCCGCACCCGCCCAGCCCACAACCCACCCACACCACCCCGAAACAGCCCACCCCCGACACCCGCACACACCCGCCACCAGGGGAGCCACCACCACCGACCACCCCACCCCCGACACGCCACAATGGAAACCACCACACCCGACCGAAGAGGAAGCCCCACCCACCATGGCCACCGCACCCCACCACCGCGCAGGCCCCCTCACCACCCTGGCCTACCTCTTCCTCCTCCTCTCCCAGAACGCCGCCGCCCTCCTGCTCATCCCCCTCCTCATCGCCTCAGCCGTCCTCTCCCTCATCTGGATCGGCCTCCCCTTCATCATCCTCACCGGCCACCTCCTGCGCACCCTCGCCGACAGCCAACGCCGCACCCTCACCCACCTGCACCCCCACCGCCCCGTCCACTCCGGCTACCGACCCATGCCGGCCACCGGCATCAACCGCCGCGCCAGCACGATCATCACCGACCCCGCCACCTGGAAAGACCTCCTCTGGCTCATCACCGGAACCCTCAACATCCTCCTCATCGCCCTCCCCGCCGCCTTCCTCGTCCACGGCACCTACCAGACCCTGCACGCCCTCACCCTCACCCCCGACCCCGCCCTCTACGGCGCCTACACCCCCGCCACCACCACCGAACGACTCCTCCTCCTCATCCCCGCCACCCTCCTGCTCACCCTCGGCGCCACCCTCGCCGCCCCCGCCCTACGCCTCTACACCGCCTTCAACCGCCTCCTCCTCCAACCCTCCGAAAAAGCCCGACTCACCGCCCGCGTCGCCCACCTCGCCACCAGCCGCGCCAACACCATCGACACCCAGGCCGCCGAGATCCGCCGCATCGAACGCGACCTCCACGACGGCGCCCAAGCCCGACTCGTCGCCCTGGGCATGCACCTGGGCATGGCCGAACAGATCGTCGAGAACGACCCCGCCACCGCCCGCACCATGCTCGCCGAAGCCCGCGAGACCACCCGCACCGCACTCATCGAACTCCGCGACCTCGTCCGCGGCATCCACCCCCCCGTCCTCGTCGAACGCGGACTCCACGGCGCCGTCCACGCCCTCGCCCTCACCCACCACCTCCCCGTCACCGCCACCATCCGCCTCCCCGGCCGCCCCGCCGACCCCGTCGAATCCGCCGCCTACTTCGCCGTCGCCGAACTCCTCACCAACACCGCCAAACACGCCGACGCCACCCACGCCTGGGTCCACATCAACCACGGCAACGACCGCCTCGTCATCACCGTCACCGACAACGGCCACGGCGGCGCCGACGCCGCCCCCGGCAGCGGACTCTCCGGCATCCGCCGACGCATCGACGCCTTCGATGGCACGATGAACATCACCAGCCCCACCGGCGGCCCCACCATCGTCACCCTGGAGATCCCATGCGCGTTGTCATCGCCGAAGACCTCGCCCTCCTCCGCGAAGGACTGATCAAACTCCTCCAAGCCCACCAGTTCACCGTCGTCGCCGCCGTCGACAACGGACCCGACCTCCACAAGGCCCTCACCCACCACCGACCCGACGTCGCCGTCGTCGACGTCCGCCTGCCCCCCACCTTCACCGACGAAGGACTACAAGCCGCCATCTCCGCCCGCACCCAGATCCCCGGCCTGCCCATCCTCGTCCTGTCCCAGCACGTCGAACAGCTCTACGCCCGCGAACTCCTCTCCGACGACACCGGCGGCGTCGGCTACCTCCTCAAAGACCGCGTCTTCGACATCGGCCAGTTCATCGAAGCCGTCCGCCGCGTCGCCGCCGGCGGCACCGCCATGGACCCCGCCGTCATCTCCCAGCTCCTCGCCCGCCAGGACAGCCACGGCCCCCTCGGCCAACTCACCCCCCGCGAACGCGAAGTCCTCTCCGAAATGGCCGAAGGCCGCTCCAACTCCGCCATCGCCGGACGCCTCTACATCACCGAAAAAGCCGTCAGCAAACACATCAACAACATCTTCACCAAACTCGACCTCCCCCCCTCCTCCGACGACAGCCGCCGCGTCCTCGCCGTCCTCGCCTACCTCAACGGCCAGTAGAAACACCGAAGGGCCCCGGGGGAACAACCACCCCAGGGCCCCGCACACCACCGCCTACTGCTCCCGACGCACCCGGTACAACCCGTCGATCTCCTCCGAGAACGCCCGCAGCACCGCCTCACGCCGCAACTCCCCCGACGGATGCACCAACCCCGACTGCACCGTGAACTCCTCCGCCAGCACATGGAACGACCGCACCGCCAACGGCCGCGGCACACTCCGGTTCGCCTCGTACACCAACCCCTGCACCTCCCGCAGCAGATCCCGGTCCCCCGCGATCTCCTCCGGCGCCATCGACAACGGCCGCCCGTTCACCAGACGCCAGTACTCCAACTGATCCCGCACCAACGTGATCAGCGCACTCGCGAAAGGCCGCCCCTCCACGATCACCAACACCTGGCTGATCAACGGATGCGAACGCAACCGCGCCTCGAACCCCGCCACCAGCTCCGCGTCCGACACCTCCGGCGGATCCACCGGCTCCTCCACCACCACCGGCAGCGCCACCGTCACATCCGGCTCCGGCACCGGACGCTCCACCTCCACCGGCTCCTCCACCAGCGGAACCCCCTCCAACACCCCGGCCTCCTCCACCGGGCCCACACCCCCCGCCCGGAACCGCACCGGCAACTCCTCCACCGCCGCCTGCACCCGCAGACGACCCGTCACCGACACGAACCCGTCACCGTCCACCGAACCCGCGAACCCCGTCGCCAGCCACCCCTCACGAAACGCCGACGCCGTCGACGACTCCTCACCCCAGTACCCCGAGAACACCCCGCCCCCGCGCACATGGGCCTCGCCCTCCCGCGACACCCACACCTCACGCCCCTCCAGCGCACGCCCCACCGAACCCGGCACCCGCGCCCCCACCGCGTTCGCCGCGAACAGCCCCCCGGCCTCCGCCGTACCGAACACCTGCACCACCGGGATCCCCACACCCGCGTAGAACGAGTCCAACCGCGCCGCCAGCCCCCCGCCCCAGCACACCGCCAGATGCACGCGATCCCCCAACATCTCGCGCACCTTCGCGAACTGCCAGTCGTACATCGACCGCGACAACCGCTGCCACGCCCCCTTCTTCGGCGAACGGTCGAACTGCACCGCCGCGTCCACCGCCGAATTGAACGTCCCCAGCGAATCCCACCCCGTCGACCGCGCGCTCCCCCGCTCCCCCTCGAAGACCGACTCCAGCACCCCCGCCCCGCACACCAGCACCGACGGCCGGAACGCCCGCACCCGGTCCAGGAACCGCCCACCGCCCCCCAACCCCAGCCGCACCCGGCCCGCCACACACGCCAACAGCGTCGCCAACCCCGGCACCTGCGACAACGCCGCATCCGACAGCGCCGACGCCCTACCCGGACCCAGCTCCGCCACCCGCGGACCCAACCGGTCCACCGCGTCCGCCGCACCCGACAGCAGCGCCCCGTGCGACAGCGCCACACCCCGCACCCACCGCGACACCGTCGTCACCGGGTACAGCACCACCGCCATGTCCCCCGGCACCGTCGCATCCCGACGGAACCGCACCGACGAGGCGTCCATGTACGCACCCAGCGACACGATCTCCGCCAACCCAGGCTCGAACCGCCACACACGGCCCAGATCCGGCAGCTCCCGCTGCAACGCACCCAGCACCCGCAGCGAACCCTCACCCTCCACCACCGCCGCCGCAGGACGCGTCTGACGCACCGCGTGCACCACACGCTCCGGAGCCGCCGACACCGGCAACGGCACCAGCACCCCCCGCACCGACCACACCGCGAACGCCAAACGCACCCAGTCCAGGTGATCGGCGCACATCACCAGCACCCGGTCACCCTCACCCACCCCGGCCGCCACCAACCCCTTGGCCACACCCGTCACATCCGTGGCGAAAGCACCCGCACTCACGGCGGACCACCGCCCCCGGCGCCCCTCCTCCGGCACCGAGAACAGCTCCGCGTGCGCATCGTCGGTCGCCATCTCGTAGACCAGGTCGCTCAAACCCGACAACCCCCGGGCCCATCCCCCGCGACCGACACCCGCCTCGCCCATGACCACAGACCACTCATCCTCAAGCCGCGTCGAAGAACCACGGACCACACCGGCCCGCACATGAAAGACATCCCGCACCAAGGGGAAATAGTGCCCCTACAATGCCCAACCACCCCCACCCACGGCAACATGGAGAGACCCACAAACACCGAGGCCCCACGACCCCCGCAACATGGGGTCATGGGGCCACCGGCCACCCGCACACATCACACCCGCGCACGCACCGCCGCACGCACCGTCCACACGAACGCCGCACCCGACAGCACTGCGGCACCCACCATCACCGCCGACATGCTCACCAGCGACGCCTGACCCGACGGGGTCAACCCCGCCAGAGCCGCCACACCACCGCCCAGCGCGAACTGCAACGCACCCATCAGCGCCGACGCCGTCCCCGCCACCGCGGCCGGCTGACCGTCCAACGCCGTCACCGTCGCATTGGGCATGATGAACCCCGTACTGAACATCATCAGCGCCAACAGACCCACCACCAGCCACAACGACGCGGCACCCACCAACGCCGACACCAGCAGACCCGACACCGCCGACAGACCCACCACCAGGCCCAGACCCAGACGCCGCAACGTCTCCATCCGACCCACCAGGAACCCGTTCACCTGCGTACCCGCCAACATCCCCAGCGAGTTCACCGCGAACAGCCACGCATACGTCTGCGCCGACAGCCCCAACTCCTGCTGCGCCACGAACGAGAACGCCGACACGTACGTGAACAACATCCCGAAACTCAGACCCAGCGTCAGCACCGGACCCACGAACCTCGGCTGACGCACCAGCGAGGCCACCGTCCGCGCCAGCGCCCGCGGACCCTGCGCCCGCCGCTCACCCGCCGGCAGCGACTCCGGCAGCCACACCAGCACCAGCACGAAGCTCACCGCCGACATCGCCGCCAGCACCCAGAAGCTCAACTGCCACGGACCCACCAGCAGCAGCTGCGCACCCGCCAGCGGAGCCAGCAGCGGAGCCAGCATCATCACCAGCGCCAGACGCGAGAAGAACCGCACCGCGTCATCGCCCTTGAACAGGTCGCGCACCACCGCACGCGAGATCACCGCACCCGCGGCACCCGCCACACCCTGCACGAACCGCAGCACCACGAACAGCGTCACATCCGGCACGAACACGCACAGCACCGACGTCACCGTGAACACCGCACCGCCCACCAGCAGCGGACCCCGCCGCCCCCAGGCGTCACTCATCGGACCGATCACCAGCTGGCCCACGGCCAGCCCCAGCATGATCGACGTCAGCGTCAGCTGGATCTGCGCCTCCGAGGCCCGCAGGTCCTCGGAGATCAGCGGAAAGGCCGGCAGATACATGTCGGTCGCCAGCGGGCCGACCGCCGCCAGCACACCCAGCACCAGGACGAGCAACACCACCGACCGCCGGGCACGCGGAACCCGCGGCGCGCCGTCGGCCGCCACCGGCCGGGTTGCCGTGTCAGGGGAGTTCGGGGACTGCACAGGCCACTCCAAAGGATCTCGACGGGATCGAGGAAGAGGTTCGGACACAAGGGGGACCCCGGTGCGTGGGAGCGCACCCGAAAGAGGGGGGCCACTCCATACCAACACCGGGGCCCCCGGAAAATCTCCTCCATTAACCCCGAAATGCCTGTGACATCCGTTACGGCACGACTCGCTACCGTACGAGCCGGTCCAGCAACCGCTCCACCTCCACCGCCGGATCCTCCGTCAGACCCCCGTGGATCGGCCCCGGCTGCACGATCGTGCTCCGCGGCGCCGTCAGCCACCGGAACCGCCGCCCCGGCCGCTCACGGCCCGCCGCACCCGCCGCCGCACCCCCCAGGCACAGCGCCTCCACCGCGGCCAGCGCACGCCGCACCCCGGCCACGTCCACCCCCGGCGCCAGCGCCAGCAGACGCGCCTCGTCCACCTCCACCCGGGCCGCCAGGAACGCCCGTTCCTGGCAGTACAGGATCACCCCGGCGTTCACGCACTCCCCGCGCTCCACGCACGGCACCACCCGCAGCAGCGCGTACTCGAACACCGCGCGGTCCCGCTCCTCGCCGACCCGGCCCGTCGTCACCGCGTCGCTGTACCTGGGCGCGCTCACCGCCCCACCTCCGGCAGCCACCCGCGGTCCGCCACCCGCGCGCACAGGTGGCGCACGTACGCCTCCCGCACCGCCGCCGGCGAGTCGAACCCCGGCTCCCCCTCCAGCCACGCGTCGGGCACCAGGCCCACCACCTCCCGCAGCAGCTCCGCGGTCACCAGCGGCGCGAACGCCGCGTCCGCGGCGGCCAGGTCCGGCGAGAACGGCAGCAGCACGTGGTCGGAGGCGTCGTAGGCGCGGCCGACGAAGCGGTCCGCGCCCGCCCACGCGTGGTGGAAGATCAGCGTCGCCCCGTGGTCGATCAGGTACGGCTCCCCGTGCCACACCACCATGTTCGGGTTGCGCCACGACCGGTCCACGTTGCCGGTCAGCGCGTCGAACCACAGCACCCGGCCGGCGAACACGGAGTCAACCTCGAAGGCCAGCGGGTCGAACCCCAGCGAGCCCGGCAGGAAGTCCATCCCGAGGTTGGCGCCGCCGCTCGCCTTGAGCAGCTCCTGCACCTCCTCGTCGGGCTCCCCGCGCGCGATCACCGCGTCGAAGTCCAGCACGGCCAGCTCCGGGACGGGCAGCCCCAGCGCACGCCCCAGCTCTCCGGCGATGACCTCGGCGACCAGGGTCTTGCGCCCCTGGCCGGCCCCGATGAACTTCACGACGTACATGCCGAGGTCGTCGGCCTCGACGAGTCCGGGCAGCGAACCGCCCTCGCGCAGCGGTAGGACGTACCGCGTGCCTGTCACTTCCTTCAGCGCCTTCACCACGCCGACCAGCCTAGGACCCCGGCGCCCCTTCCCCTCACCGGCAGAGCCCCCTCCCGGGCCCGCTACGGGCCCCTGGGCGCCCTCCCGCCGTCCTGCCCCGCGGGAGCGACACGCCGAAACCTTTCTGACCAGGGGCTATGTAGTGAGTGTGCGGCGTAGCCGCACTCCATTCTCTTTTGACGTGTGCTTTTATAGAAAAGCTCCGCCGCCTTTACGACGTAGATTTACTGAGGTGCACGCAGAAGGAGCGCGCGCCCGGCCGGGCCGGGTCAGAGGTTGTCCTGCGGGTCCTCGCTCCAGCCCTCCTCGCCCTCCCCGGGCGTGGGGACGATCGGGGTCGTGGGACTCCCCTCCCCTTCCTGCCCCTCGGTGGGCTCGCCGTCCTCACCCGGCTCCCCCGGCGGCCCCTCCTCCGGCACCGGCTGCCCCGGCGCGGGCATCTCCGGCGGCGGGAACTGGAGCATGAACCAGTACAGCAGCGCCACCAGCGCCAGGATCAGCAGCAGGACCGCGGCCAGGCCGCCGATCAGCCACCAGTTGCCGCGCCCCTCCTCCACCGCGCTGTCGCGGCGGCCCGCCCACGGCGCCCACGGCACCGCCGGGCCCGCGCGCCGGCCCGCCCAGTGCGGCATCACCACCGGGCCCCGCGCCGCGACGCGCCCGGGGCGCCCCGCCCGCTCCAGGAACCGCGCGGCGCCCTCTCCCCCGCCGGGGACCGCCACCCACAGCACCGAGCGCCCCTGCGTGCGCGCCGCCAGCACGCCGGTGTCGGCCCGCACGGCGTCGGCGAACCTCTCCCGGGCCTGCGGGTCGGCCACCGCGCCCGGGTTCAGCACGGCCACCTCCACCGGCGCGCCCTCGCGGTCGCTCCCCAGGTACACCACGCCCAGCGCGGACTCCCCCGTCCGGCCCCGGAGCCGGTAGGCGCCCAGCTGGCGCGGATCGCCCGCGTTCAATCCCATCACGGGAGCCGTCACGCCCCCACCCCCCATCTCCCGCGTCCGCTCCGTCCCCTTCGGCGCGTTGTGCACCGGTCCGATGCTCCCGGAGCGGGTAGTCTCGCCCACAGGTGAGTGATCCACAACCTATCCGGCGCCCCGGCGGGGCGCCGTGCCTGGAAGGCGGAACATGGCACAGACCTCACCCGGCAATGGCGCGTCCCCCTCGGGTTCCGAGGGCGCCCCGGGCGAGCCCACCAGGCTGCTGCGCGCCGCGCTGCACGAGGTGTCCACGGTCATCGTGGGCCAGGAACGGATGGTGGAGCGCTCCCTGATCGCCCTGGTGGCCAAGGGCCACTGCCTCATCGAGGGGGTGCCCGGCATCGCCAAGACCCTGGCGGTGTCCACCCTGGCCAAGGTGACCGGGGGCTCCTTCGCCCGCGTGCAGTTCACCCCGGACCTGGTGCCCTCCGACATCGTCGGCACGCGCATCTACCACCCCTCCACCGAGCAGTTCGACGTGGAGCTGGGACCGGTGTTCGCCAACTTCGTCCTGGCCGACGAGATCAACCGGGCCCCCGCCAAGGTGCAGTCGGCCCTGCTGGAGGTCATGGCCGAGCGGCAGGTCTCCCTGGGCGGGACCACCTACCCCCTCCCCTCCCCGTTCATCGTCATCGCCACACAGAACCCGGTGGAGTCCGAGGGCGTCTACCCGCTGCCCGAGGCCCAGCGCGACCGGTTCCTGATGAAGGTCGAGGTCGGCCACCCGCGGGCGCACGAGGAGATGGAGATCCTGCGGCGGATGTCCACCGACCCGCCCACCGCCCACCAGGTCCTGGACCCGGTGACCCTGGGCGAGCTCCAGGCCGACGCCGAGCGGGTGCACGTCCACCAGCTCATCGCCGACTACGTGGTGCGCCTGGTGATGGCCACCCGCGAGCCCGAGGCCCACCAGATGCCCGACCTGCGCGGGGTCCTGGAGGTCGGGGCGAGCCCGCGGGCCACCCTGGGCCTGGTGGCCGCCGCGCGCGCCCTGGCGCTGCTGCGCGGGCGCGACTACGTGCTGCCCGACGACGTGCGGGTCCTGGCCCGCGACGTCATCGCGCACCGCCTGGTGCTCACCTTCGACGCCCTGGCCGACGGGGTGACCGCCGTCCAGGTCGTGGACCGCATCCTGGCCACGGTGCCCGCGCCGCGGGTGATCTGGGACGAACCCCCCAGCGGGGAGACCGCCTCGTTCGCCGTGCAGAGGTGAGGCCCCGTGACCTCCCCGGGAACCGACCCTCGGCTGCGCTCCGCGCTGCGCCGGCTGGACCTGCGCGTCGTGCACCGGCTGGAGGGCCTGCTGCACGGTGAGCACCTGGGCCTGCGCCTGGGGCCGGGCTCGGAGGCCGCCGAGGCCCGCCTGTACCAGCCGGGCGAGGACGACGTGCGGCACATGGACTGGGCCGTGACCGCGCGCACCGACACCCCGCACGTGCGGGACGTGGTCGCCGACCGCGAGCTGGAGAGCTGGACCCTGCTGGACCTGTCGGCCAGCATGGACTTCGGCACCGACCGCCACGTCAAGCGCGACGTGGCGGTCGGTGCGATGGTCGCCGTCACCCTGCTCACCCAGCGGGTGGCCGACCGCTTCGGCGCGCACTTCCTGCACCGCGGGGTGATCCGGCGCTGGCCCGCCCGCTCGGGCAACGAGGCGCTGCTGTCGCTGCTGGCCACGGTGGCCGCGGCCCCGACCGGGGACGACCCGCGGGGCGGCGGCGGTGCGGGGCTGGGCGAGGCGCTGGAGGACCTGGGGCGCACGCGGCGGCGCCGCGGCCTGCGCGTGGTGGTCTCCGATTTCCTGGACACCCCCGCGTTCGGCGGGGAAGTGTCCTGGGAGCGGTCGATGTCGCGGATCGCCTCCCGGCACCAGGTGCTGGTGGTGGAGGTGATCGACCCCCGGGAGCTGGACCTGCCCGAGATCGGCGACGTGACGCTGCGGGACCCCGTGAGCGGCCGGGTGCGCGACGTGCGGCTCACGCGGGGGGTGCGGGAGCGGTACCGTGATGCGGCCCGGGCCCAGCGCGAGCAGGTGCGGCTGGCACTGCGCCGCAGCGGGGTGCAGCACCTCGTGCTGCGAACCGACCGGGACTGGGTACTGGACATTGCACGGTTCGTGATCCACCAGAGGCGGACCGCGCACCGGCTGTCCCGGCACACGCCGGGGGTGCCGCGGTGAGGCCGCGGCGGGCCTGGAGACGGGGGAGTGGCCGATGACCTTCCTGGAACCCGAGCGGTTGTGGTGGCTGCTGCTGCTCGTCCCGCTGGCGGCGGCGTACGTGTTCGCGCAGACGCAGCGGCGCGAGTACACGGTGCGGTTCACCAACCTGTCCCTGCTGGACCAGGTGGCGCCGCACCGGCCGGACGCGCGCAGGCACGTGCCCGCGGTGCTGTTCACGGTGGCGCTGGGGGTGCTGATCGCGGCGATGGCGCTGCCGGCGATGCCGGTGGAGCAGCCGCGCGAGCGGGCGACGATCATCGTGGCGGTGGACGTGTCCCTGTCCATGGCCGCGACCGACATCGAGCCGGACCGGCTGCGGGCGGCCAAGGAGTCGGCGCAGGGGTTCGTGGAGACGCTGCCGGACCGGTTCAACGTGGGCCTGGTGGCGTTCTCGGCGCAGTCGACGGTGGTGTCCTCCCCCACCCAGGACCACCAGGCGGTGGTCGGTTCGATCGAGAACCTGCAGCTGGGGCCGGGGACGGCGATCGGCGAGGGCGTGTTCGCGTCCCTGGAGTCGATCCGCGGGTTCGACGAGGAGTCGCAGGACGACCCTCCCCCGTCGGCGATCGTGCTGCTGTCGGACGGGGAGAACACGAGCGGCCGGGAGATCGAGCAGGCCTCGGCGGCGGCCCGCGACGAGGGCGTCCCGGTGTCGACGATCGCGTTCGGCACGGGGGCGGCGATGATCGACATCGACGGCTACCAGGTGCCGGCCGACATCGACAAGGAGGCGCTGCAGGAGCTGGCGCAGGTCACGGAGGGGCACTTCTACGAGGCCGAGAGCGGCGGCGAGCTGGACGACGTCTACGAGGACATCGGCTCCTCGCTGGGGACCGAGACCGTGCACGAGGAGATCGTCACCCGGTTCGTGCTGGTCGCGATCCTGCTGGCGCTCGCCACGGCGGTGACCTCGCTGCTGTGGTTCCAGCGCCTGCCCTAGGGGAGGCCGCAGGGCCGTGACGTGCGGCGACGGAGCGTGAGAACTACAGGCCTGTGACCCTGGTCACATCCCTTTCGGTGGGGTTTACCCCTTTTTCGTCATCTTCACGGGTTAGCGTGGGCATGTTTTGTCCTGCCCACCCCTTGAGGAACGATGCCGAACTCACCCGCTGCCCCGACCGCCATCTGCTTCGATCTGGACGACACCCTGATCGACGACCTCGCCGCCTCCTCCGCCGGACTGCGCGCGATCATGGAGCGGATCGGACACCCGGACTTCGGCGCCGCCCGCACCCTGTGGGACGTGCAGACCGAGATCTCCTTCGGGGCCTACCTGCGCGGCGACCTGTCCCTGGAGGGCCAGCGCCGCGAGCGGGTGCGCGCCCTGGCCGTCCAGGCCGGGCACGCGGGCATCGCCGACCAGCACTGCGACGAGCTGTACCGCATGTACCTGGACGCCCACCGCTCCGCCTGGCGGGTCTTCCCCGACACCGTGCCCGTCCTCAACGCCCTGGGCTCGGCCGGGTACCGGCTGGCCGTCCTCACCAACGGCATCGAGGCCCTCCAGCACGCCAAGCTCCAGGCCCTGGAGCTGACCCCCTACTTCCACGCCGTCGTCTGCGCCGACAGCGCCGGCGCCGGCAAGGGCAAGCCCGACCCCCGCATCTTCCACCTCACCGCCCAGCGCCTGGGCGTGGACCCCGCCTCCTGCTGGCACGTGGGCGACCAGATCCAGGCCGACGGGCTGGGCGCCATGGCCTCGCGCATGCGCCCGATCATGATCGACCGGCACCACGGCCGCCGCTACGAGGGCGTCACCAGCGTCCAGAGCCTGGACGAGCTGCTGCGCCTGGTCGGCCTGCCCTCCGCCGCCGCGGGGTCGCTGTGATCCCCGTGCTCCCCCGCCGGGTCACCGCGCACCTGGTCGTCCGCGGGGCCGACGGGCCCCGCCTGCTGGGCGCCCGCGTCCTGTTCGGCCAGGACCCCGCGGCCCTGGCCCGCGCCCTGGGCGGCCTGCCCGGGGACGCCCCCCTCGTGGCGCTGGACGTGATCACCGAGGTCGCCTCCACCCCGGGCCGCGCCCCCACCCCGCTGCACGTGGACCGGGTGGTGTTCGCCACCCCCGACGCCGCCGACGCCTGGCCCGCGGTGCTCCCCCCGCAGGGACTGGAACCCGGGACGGCCGAACTCGTGCCCGAGGAGCCCGAGCCCGGCGGCGGCCGGCCGCGGCTGCGCCGCATGGCCTCCTACGGGATCGTCACCGACCCGGGCGGGCGCATCATGCTCAGCCTCATCGCCGACGGCTTCCCCGGCGCGGGCACCTGGCACCTGCCGGGCGGCGGCGTCGACCCGGGCGAGGACGTGCGCTCGGCGCTGCGCCGCGAGGTCCGCGAGGAGACCGGCCAGGACGGCGTGGTGGGCCGCCTCATCACCGTCTCCAGCCACCACCGCGTCCCGCCGAGCGGGCACGAGGTGTACGCGGTGTGGGTGTTCTCCCACGTCCACGTGGCCCGCCCGGTCCCGGCGCGGGTGCTGGAGGAGAGCGGCTCCACCGCCGACTGCGCCTGGTTCACCCCCGACCAACTGGGCGGCCTGCGCCTGTCGACCACCACCCGGCGCGGCCTGGAGTTCCTGGTCGGCGGCTGACACCGGCCGGCCCGTGTCCGGAGCCCGTCCCCGCGCCTTCGGGCGTCGGCGGTGTCGCGCGGGCCCGGGCGGGAGGCCCCGGGCGGCGACCGACGGCGGCCCGCCCCCGACGACCGTCCGGAGCCGTCGAACCGGTGAGTGCCCCGATCCGGCCGCCGCGGTCGGTGCGCCCCTTCGACCGGGCGGCCTCCCCTCACCGGTGCCGCCGCCGACACGTGGCGGCCCCGGGGCCTTTCCCCACCGGGTGTCGGTCACAGGTCGTACCCGCCGGTGACCTCGATGTTCTGCGCGGTGATCCAGCGCCCCTCCTCCGAGACCAGGGAGGCGATCACCGTGCCGATGTCGTCGGGCTCGCCCACGCGGCCCAGCGCGGTCCGCGCCGCCAGGGCCGGGAGCACCTCGGGGAAGCGCTCGAAGGCGTCGTCGGAGATCCGGGTACGGGTCGGTCCCGGGGACACGGAGTTGACCCGGATGCCCCGACCGCTGAGCTCCTTGGCCAGATACCGCGACATGACGACCACCCCGCCCTTGGCCGAGGCGTAGGCCGAGTAGCCGGCCTCCAGGCCGGTGGCCGCCGACGCGGAACTGCTGGCGGTGTTCACCACGGCCCCGCCGTCCGCCAGCAGCGGCAGCAGGGTCTGCGTCAGGAAGTACGGGCCCTTGAGCAGGACCCGGGTGAACCTGTCGAACAGCTCCTCGGTCGTGTCCTCGAACGGTGCCGCCCGGCCGAACCCGGCGTTGTTCACGAGGTGGTCGAACGTGTCGCGCCCCCAGCGCCCGCCCAGTGCCTCGGCCACGGAGGCCCGGAAGGCCGGGAAGCCCCCCGTTTCGCCGACGTCCAGCGGGAGGGCGACGGCCGTGCCGCCCTCCTCTTCGATCTCGGCCACCGCGTCCAGGGCCCCCTGCCGGTTGTCGCCGTAGGTCACGATCACCCCGTTCCCCCGCCGGGCGATGTGCACCGCCGCGCTGCGCCCGATACCGGAGCTGCCACCCGTGACAATGGCGACCTTCATTGTTCTTCTCCCTGAATTCCCCGGCCCCTGGGGCCGTTCCGGTCCGACTCCTCCCATGCAATCAGCGGGGGTCGGACCGGGAGAAGAACGTTCCTCCCGTTCCCGTGCACGATCCTGCCGGCCCCGTCAGGCGCGCACCTCAGGGCAGGGCGGGAGCGGCCGCCGGCCCGGACAGGCGCAGGCGGGCGGCGTCCTCACCCGGGGGCACCCCGAACCGGCGCCGGTACTCCCGGCTGAACTGCGAGGGGCTGTCGTACCCGACGCGGTGGCCGACCCCGGCGACGTCGCGGGGGCGGGTGGCCAGCAGCAGCCGGGCCTCCTGCAACCGGATCTGCTTCTGGAACTGGATGGGGCTCATCGCGGTCACCCCGCGGAAGTTGCGGTGGAAGGCGGACACGCTCATGCCCGACAGCCGTGCCACCTCCTCCACCCGGAACGGCTCGGCGTAGTTCTCCCGGATCCACCGCACCGCCCGCGCGATGTGGCTGAGCCCGCTGTCGGCCAGGCCCAGCTGGCGCACGGTGCCGCCCTGGTCCCCGGTGATCAGCAGCCAGAGGATCTCGCGCCGGACCAGCGGGGCGAGCACCGCCCGGTCACGGGGGCGGTCGAGCAGGCGCAGCAGCCGGACCACGGCGTCGATCAGCTCCTCGGAGGCGTCGCTGACGGCGATGCCCGGCGGCGCGCCCGTCCCGACGCGCGGCAGGTCGCCGGGCCCGGCCCGCAACAGCACTTCGGCGATGAGGGCGGGGTCCAGGGCCATCCCGAAGCCCAGCGCCGGACGGTCCGGGGAGGCCCCGGCGAACCGGCCGGTGACGGGCAGGTCGACCGAGGCGACGAGGTACTGCCCGGCGCCGTACTCGTGGATCCGGTCGCCGAGGGCGAGGTGTTTGGCGCCCTGGGCGATGACCGCCAGCACCGTTCCGAACATCGACGGCGCCGGCGGAGCCGCGCGGTCGACCCTGGAGACGAACACGCCGTCGAGGGCTGTGGTCCAGTCGGGTCGGGCGTGTCGGGCCAGCAGGGAGCGGAGCTCGTCGAGAGGCATGCCCCGATTACAGCACGCGGCGGCAGGCTCCTCCCCTGTTCGAGAGGATCATGCAAGACCGAGAGAGTATGTCGCTACCTTTCCCCGCCTGCGGTCGATGGAATGGCGACAAGGAATTCCGGAGGGCGCGTCAGCCCGGAAGGGCATTCCCCGACCTGTCATTACCCCAAGCGCAGGAGAAAACCATGGACGTCGGCTACGGATTCAGCGCCACCCTGACCGCCCGCCCCGGAAAGGGCGGGGAACTGGTCGCCCTGCTGCTGACCGGCCTGGACGAGGGCGGCCCGGGAGCGAGCGAGCACTGCGCGGTCTACCTCGTCTCGCGTTCGGCCTCCGACCCCGACACCGTGCACGTCATCGAGGGCTGGACCAGCGAGGACGACCACCACCGGATCTTCGCGGGCGAGGCCGCACAGGCCATCGTGGCGCGGGTCCAGGGGCTGCTGGCCCGGGAGTCCGCGTACACGGACCACGTCCCCGTCGGCGGCAGGGCCGCCTTCTGAGACCGATCGCCCCGGACCCGCCCGACCCGCACGCAGAGGAACCCGCCATGGCACCGCCCCGCCCCGCCACCGACCCCGAACTGAGCGCGCTGCTCGCCGACCTGCCCCTGACCACCGACCTCGACCCCGGGATGCTCGCGATGCTGCGCGCCCTGCCGCCGACCCCGATCGAGACGCTCCTGGCCGGCCGGGCGGCCGAGCACTCCGAGGTCGTCCTCCCCACCCCGGACGGAGCGCGGATCACCCTCTCGGTGTTCCGCCCCTCGGGGGCCGACCGCCCCGCGGCGGCACCGTGCATTTACTGGATGCACGGAGGAGGCATGGTCATGGGCGACCGCTTCTCCCAGATCGACCTCCCCCTGGAGTGGCTCGACCTGTTCGGCGCCGTCGTGGTCTCCGTGGACTACCGGCTGGCACCGGAGGCCACCGGCACCACCCCGGTCGACGACTGCCTCCGGGGCCTGCGCTGGGTCGTCGGGCACGCGGCCGAACTGGGCGTCGACCCCGACCGGGTGATCGTCGCGGGCGCCAGCGCGGGCGGGGGCCTGGCCGCCGGGGTCTGCCTGGCGGCGCGTGAGGAGGGTGCCCCCGCCATCGCCGCCCAGGTGCTCGTCGGTCCCATGCTCGACCACCGCAACGACACCGTCTCCAGCCACCAGTACTCCGGCGGCCCGGGCGTGTGGACCCGGGAGAAGAACGCGTTCGGCTGGCGCTCCCTCCTGGGCGACCCCACCGACGGCGACGTGCCCGCCCGCGTATCACCCGCCCTGGCCGAGGACCTCTCGGGGCTCCCGGCCGCCTACATCGACACCGGTTCGGCCGAGGTCTTCCGCGACGAGGACGTCGCCTACGCCGCGGGGATCTGGGCGGCCGGCGGTCAGTGCGAGCTGCACGTGTGGTCGGGGGGCTTCCACGGGTTCGACGCGCTGTACCCGCGGGCCCGCGTCTCGGCCGCGGCCCGCCGGACGCGCAACGACTGGCTCGCCCGGCTCCTGGCCCCGGCCGCCCGGGCGAGTGGTCTCCAGGGGGCGCGGTGACGACACGCGACCGCGCTCCGCCTCCGGACCGACCCGCCGCCCGGCCGCCCACGTGCGGGCGGTGGACCCCGCCCCCGCGCAGTGCGCCCGCTCCCGCGCCGCCGTCGAGCACTCCGGCCCGGACGGTGCCGCGTTCACGGGCGGCACACCCGGTGCTCCGATCCCCGACCGCACCGGTCGCCGAACAGTCCCTACTCCCCCGCTCGGGCGGACAGGCGGTCGCGCACCCACCACAGGGCCGCTCCCACCGCGAGCACCGCGGCGCCGACCGCGACCGCTCCCAGCGGCAGGCTGCACGCCAGCACCACGCACCCCACCAGGCCGCCCAGCGGCACCGGGAGCGGCGGGCGGGGCTCGTCGGGCCCCAGCCGCAGCGCGGAGGCGTTGGCGATGGCGTAGTACACCAGCACCCCGAACGCCGAGAAGGAGATCGCCCCCGCCAGGTCGGTGAACAGCACCAGGCCCACCACGATCGCGGCGATCAGCGCCTCCGCGTACACCGGCACCCCGTGCCGTCCGCCGAGCCGCGCCAGCACCCGGGGCAGGTGCCCGTCCGCGGCCATCGCCGCGGTCGTGCGGGTGACCCCCATGAGCAGGGTGATCAGCGCCCCCAGGCAGGCCACCGCGGCCCCGGCGGCCACCACCGGGGCCGCCCAGTCAAGCCCGGCGACCCGCACCACGTCCACCAGCGGCGCCGTGGAGTTGATGAGCCGCTCCCGGCCCAGGACGATGAGCGTCCCGGTACCCACCACCAGGTAGATCAGCAGCACCCCGCCCAGGGACAGGGCGATGGCGCGCGGGATGGTCGTCGCCGGGTCGCGGACCTCCCCGCCCAGGGTCGCCACCCGGGCGTACCCGGCGAACGCGAAGAAGACCATCCCGGCGGCGCCCAGGACCCCGAAGGACCCCGGCCAGGGCCCGAGTCCGTCGACCTCCGCGACGGCGGCCAGCCGCCCGCTCGCCAGCATGGCGACCACCACACCGGCCAGGACCGCCAGCACCGCGGCCAGCAGGACCTTGACCACGGCCGTGGAGCGGCGGACCCCCCGGTAGCCCACGGCGGTCATCGCCACCACGGCGGCGGCCGCCACGGGTCTCTCCCAGCCGGGCAGCACGTAGGCGGCGAAGGTCAGCGCCATCGCCGCGCAGGAGGCCAGCTTGCCCACCACGAACGACCAGCCGGCCAGGTAGCCCCACAGGTCGCCCAGCCGCTCCCGGCCGTACACGTAGGCACCGCCCGACTCCGGGTGGCGGGCGGCCAGGCGCGCGCAGGACACGGCGTTGCAGTACGCCACCAGGCCGGCGATGAGGATCGCCACGGGCAGCCACGCCCCGGCCCCCTCGGCCGCGGGGGCGAACACCGAGAAGACCCCGGCTCCCAGCATCGCGCCCGCACCGATGGCGACCGCGTCGACGGTGCCGAGAACCCGGGAGGGTCCGGCCTGCGGTGATGAGGTGGTCAACAGGGCGTCTCCTTGGCTGATGGACGTCGGCGGCGGGCCCCGCGGCCCGTGGTCTCCTTCCCGTTCGACGCTTCGAGTGTGCCCGATGCCGGTGACCACCGGGTGCGTTCCCCCGGTGGCGGGGATGGCCGCTTCCGGTCCGGGGGGTGTCGGGGACCGGCCGGGCGGGCACGGGCGGGCCCCCGGCCCCCGAGGGGTCCGGGGGCCCGCCCCCGTGTCCGCGGCGCCCGGGCCGGCCCGGATCAGGTGGGCCGCCACGGGGTGCCGGTGTTGTCGTTGATGTCCTCGGCGGCGACCTGGCGGAGCTGGCGCGACAGGTCCGACAGCGCCCGCGACACGGCGAGCTCCTCGCCGATCTCGGGGACGTCCATGTCCATCGGGTGCTTGCGGGCCATCCCGTGGCCCCGCAGCGCCGTGCCGTCGTCGGCGACCACGCCCACCTCCGCCCAGGTCCGGGCGGCCTCGCCCTCGTTCTCCTCTGAGACCACGACGTCGACGTTCCAGCGCTTGGTCGTGTGCATCTGCGCCCCCTCCGGGCTCGTCCCGGCCCCGCGCCGGGTGGGTGATCCGCTGTGCGCGCCCGGCCCGGACGGGACCGGGGCGCCGTGCCCCGCCGGCTCCCCCGCGCCCCGCGTCGGTGGCGGGGCCGGGAGGGCGCCCGCGCGCCGGCCTCCCGGCGGCCGGGGCCCGCGGCGTGTCCCCACGGGGTTCCCGGCGGCCGTGGCCGGCTAACTCCATCTTCGGCACCCTTCGCCCCTCCGCGGCCGGGCTTGGCGTGTCGTTTCCCCGCTCATGCGAGGTTTTTGCCGGGGCCGGGCGGCCCGTCGGTGCTGGTAGCGTCACGGCGTGGCCCAGCACTACTTCGACTCCGACCCGGACGCCCCCAGCCGTCCCTCCACCGCGGACCTGGTCCTGCCCGACCTGCACCTGCGGCTGCACACCGACCGCGGCGTGTTCTCCCCCGACAAGGTGGACCTGGGCACCCGGGTCCTGCT
Organism: Nocardiopsis flavescens; assembly: GCF_900141985.1. Lineage (GTDB taxonomy): Bacteria > Actinomycetota > Actinomycetes > Streptosporangiales > Streptosporangiaceae > Nocardiopsis > Nocardiopsis flavescens. The sequence continues at coordinate 503,758 of NZ_FQZK01000001.1, forward strand.
GGAGACCGTCCCCGCCCCGCCCCCCGGCGGGCGGCTGCTGGACGTGGGCTGCGGCTACGGCCCGATCGCGCTGACGCTGGCCTCCCGGGCGCCGGGCGCCCGCGTGCTGGGCGTGGACGTGAACTCCCGCGCGGTGGGCCTGGCCCGCCGCAACGCCGCCGCCCACGGGCTGGGCAACGCGGACTTCGCGGTCGTCACCCCCGAGGGGGAGCCCGCGCAGGAGGACGCCCCCGACCTGGCCGGGCCCTTCGACGCGCTCTGGTCCAACCCCCCGATCCGGGTCGGCAAGGACGTCCTGCACACCCTGCTGCGGGTGTGGCTGGGACGGCTGTCCGAACAGGGCACCGCCCACCTGGTCGTCCAGCGCCACCTGGGCGCGGACTCGCTGCACAAGTGGCTGGAGCAGCAGGGGTTCCCGACCGAGCGGGCCGCGTCCCGGGCGGGCTTTAGGGTGCTGGCCGTGCGCCGCGGACCGGCCCCCACCTGAGGCGATCGCCCCCGCGGTGCCCGCCCGCACGTGCGCGCCGGGGGCGCGCCCGGTACCCTGGTGCGCACACCCGGACACGGGTGCGACCATCCACGCCGATCCCGCCGAGGAACACACCGCAGTTGAGCACGCAGTTGCGCCCCACCGACGTCAAACGCCTGAACCGCCAGTGGCGCAGGAGCACCGAGGGGCGCCTCGCCCTGATCGTCGAGTCGGTCACCCAGCCCTACAACCTGGGCTCGATCCTGCGCACCTGCGCGACCCTGGGCGTGGACCGCCTGTGGCTGGCGGGCAACAGCGCCGACCCGCTGGACCCCAAGGTCGGCAAGACCGCCCTGGGCACCGCCGCCAAGGTCGACCACGTCCGGGCCGGCTCCACCGCCGAGGCGCTCTCCGCCGCCCGCGCGGACGGGTACAGGGTGGTCGCCCTGGAACTGGCCACGGGGGCCGTGCCCCTGCACGTCGCCCCGCTGGAGGGCGACGTGTGCCTGGCCGTGGGCGCCGAGGACCACGGGTGCTCCCCCGCCCTGCTGGCCGGCGCGGACGCCCTCACGTACATTCCCCAGATCGGGCGGGTGGGATCGCTGAACGTGGCCGTGGCCACCGCGATCGCGCTCGCCGAGGCCCGCCGTCGCGAGTGGGCCTCATCCGGTGGTGAGACGGACGCTCCGATCGGGAAGTAGGAACGGGCGGGAACTTTCCCCCGCCTTCCTTCGTCCTTGATCGCGTAGCAGGTCTCTCACCTGTCACAGCCGTACCCGAAACGGCATTCATCCGCAGCGCACGAGCGCAGAGAGAGGAAAAGTGGACCCGTCCCGAAGTACCGGCGGCATCCCCAAGGGATGCTGCGGCTCCGAAACCGACGAGCCTCCTTCTCCCGGGGGCACGCGCCCTCATAGATCCGTTCCCGGTCGCGCCGGGAACACCTCCCAGGCGGTGCGTGCCCGATGATGAGCACCGTTCTCAGTATCGGCCTGGGGATTCTGGTGGTCTTCCTGATCACCGTGGCGACGGGATACTTCGTCGCCCAGGAATTCGGCTACATGGCCGTGGACCGCTCCCGGCTGCGGGCGCGGGCCTCGGCGGGTGACGCCGGCGCCAAGCGGGCGCTGGGCATCACCAACCGCACGTCGTTCATGCTCTCCGGTGCCCAGCTGGGCATCACGGTCACCGCGCTGCTCGTCGGCTACGTCGCCGAGCCGCTGATCGGAGAGGGCATCGGCGAGCTGCTCGGCGGCGTCGGAGTGCCCGCGGGGGTGGGCGCCGCGATCGGCATCACCCTGGCGCTGCTCTTCTCGACCGTCGTGCAGATGGTCTTCGGGGAGCTCTTCCCCAAGAACCTGGCGATCGCCCGGCCCGAGCCGGTGGCCCGCGCCCTGGCCCTGTCCACGGGGATCTACCTGAAGATCTTCGGACCGGTCATCTGGCTGTTCGACCAGGCGGCGATCCTGCTCCTGAAGCTGGCGCGGATCGAGCCGGTCGAGGACGTCCAGCACGCGGCGACCCCGCGCGACCTGGAGAGCATCATCGCCGAGTCCAAGCAGAGCGGGGACCTGCCCGCGGAGCTGTCCACCCTGTTGGACCGCACCCTGGACTTCCACGAGAGCACCGCCGGGCACGCGATGATCCCGCGTCCGGAGGTCACCACCGTGGAGGAGGGCGACCCGGTCAGCCGCGTCGTGGAGCTGATGGCCTCCGACCACTCCCGTTTCCCGGTCCTGGGCGACGGCGTGGACGACATCGTGGGCGTCATCTGCCTGCGCGACGTGCTGGCGCTGGGCGACCGCGACCTGGAGCACGTCAAGGTCAGCGAGGTGGCCCGGCCCACCGTCATGGTCCCGGCGTCGCTGCCGCTGCCGGGCGTGCTCGACCAGCTGCGCGAGGCGAACGAGGAGTTCGCGTGCGTGGTGGACGAGTACGGCGGCCTGGCCGGCGTGATCACCACCGAGGACCTGGCCGAGGAGCTGGTCGGCGAGATCGCCGACGAGCACACCCCGGAGGAGGAGGTCCCCGCCCACCTGGACGGGGAGGGCTCCTACCTGGTCCCCGGCGCGCTGCACATCGACGAGGTCGAGCGGCTGATCGAGCACGACCTGCCCGAGGGCGACTACGAGACGCTGGGCGGCCTGGTCATCCACGAGCTGCACCGGCTGCCCGAGGTCGGCGACACCCTGGAGCTGGCGCTGCCGCGGCCGACCAGCGCCCACGACGACGATCCCGACATGGCCCTGACCCTGCGGGTGTCCTCCGTCCAGCGGCACGTGCCGCACACGGTGGAGGTCCGCCTGCACGAGTCCGGCGCCGAGGAGAAGGCCGAGGAGGTGCGCGCATGAGCGACATGAACATCTGGCTGGCGCTGACGCTGACGGTGATCATCATCGCCCTGAGCGCCTTCTTCGTCGCGATCGAGTTCGCGCTGGTGGCGGCCCGCCGCTACCGGCTGGAGGAGGCGGCCAAGACCAGCGCCTCGGCGCGGGCGGCCGTCAAGAGCGCCCGGGACCTGTCGCTGCTGCTGGCCGGCTCCCAGCTGGGGATCACGCTGTGCGCCCTGGCGCTGGGCGCGATCTCCAAGCCCGCGTTCCACCACCTGCTGGAGCCGCTCTTCGGCGGACTGCCCAGCGCGGTGGGATACGTGGTCTCGTTCGTGGTGTCGCTGATCATCGTGACCTTCCTGCACCTGGTCGTGGGCGAGATGGCCCCCAAGTCGTGGGCGATCTCGCACCCGGAGAAGTCGGCGATCATGCTGGCGGTCCCGATGCGGGTGTTCATGTGGTTCACCCGGCCGCTGCTGCTCGGCCTCAACGGCATCGCGAACTGGTGCCTGCACCGGTTCGGTGTGGAGGCCGTGGACGAGATGCACTCCGGGCACAACCCGGAGGACGTGCGGGAACTGGTGGAGCACTCGGCCAAGGCCGGTGCGCTGGACTCCGACCGCCGTGACCAGCTGGCCACGGCGCTGGAGGTCAACTCCCGGCCGCTGAGCGAGATCGTCACCCCCAGCGAGGAGATGGCCTCGGTGGAGCCCGACGACGGTGTGGAGGAGATCAAGCGGGTCTCCCGCGAGTCCTCGCACCTGCGCCTGGTGGTCGTGGACGGGGGCGAGCCGGTGGGCGTGCTGCACGTGCGCGAGGCGCTGGCGAGCCCGGCGGGCACGACCGCCGCCGACCTCATGCGCCCGGTGCTGACGCTGCCCGCGGGCACGCCGATGTACTCGGCCATGAGCATCATGCGGGAGAGCCGCAGCCACCTGTCCCTGGTGGAGGAGGACGGCCGGACCATCGGCCTGGTCACCCTCCAGGACATCCTGGACCGGCTGCTGCTGCTGGAGACCGCCGCCTGACGGTCGGGATGAGCGGAGGGGCCCGGGGTCGTACGACCCCGGGCCCCTCGTCGTCGGTCCGGTCCCCTATCCGCGCCGGGGCGCGGCGCAGTAGGCCGCCAGCACGGCGGCCCCGCACAGCGCCTGGGCCGCGTACAGGGCCGCGCCCGGGCCGGCGGCGAACGCTGCGAGCGCGGGCAGGCAGCCGAGCAGGGCGAGGTCGGCGCCGGTGAGCGCCCACCGCAGCGGGCCCAGCGGCACCGGGCCCAGCGGCGTGTCCATGACGGGCGCGGTGTGCTCCACGGGGCGGCGCCGGGCCATCCGCAGCGCCCCCGCCGCCAGCGCGGGCGCGCACAGCGGGCCCAGCGGCCAGAGTGCTCCCGTGGCGCCGACGGCCTCCAGCGCGGTCAGCGCGAGGGTCAGCCAGGCGCCGCCCAGCACGGCGGGCAGCACCGCGCGCGCCGCCAGCAGGGCGCGCGGCGCGGCCCCCAGCAGGCGGGCGAGCGCCGCGTCCCCGGCGTCCCGGCGCGCCCCCGCGGTACCGGCCGAGGCGACGGCGGCCGCACCCGCGGCGAGCACGAGCGGCACCCCCGCCCCGCCCAGGCCGGCCAGGGCCGCCAGGGCGGGCAGCACGGCGGTGGCCGCCGCCAGCGCGAGCAGGCCCGGGCGCCGCCCCAGCCGCTTCCAGTCCGGCCAGGCCACCGCCGCCGCCCCGCGCAGGCGCGCGGGCCAGGGGCGCGAGCGCAGGGTGCGCCCGCGCCAGTGGGCGTCCTCGGCGATCCACGCCAGCGGGCCCGGGTCCAGTCCCGTGACCGCGCCCGCGGCCAGCCCCGTCCGGCGCGAGGCCTCCAGAACGGCGCGGGCCGGGATGCGCCCGGCCGCCGCCCACGCCCGGACCGCCAGGGCCGCGGCGCCCGCGACCGACACGGCGGCCACCGCCGCCCAGGCCTGGCCGGGGGCCGTCGCCAGGGCGGTGAGCGCCCGCTGGCCGGGTCCCGCGCCCAGCACCGCCGCGGCGGCGGCAGCGGCGACCAGGACGGCGATCGTCGCGACCACCGCCGTGTCCCAGGCCTGCGAGGCCTGGCCCAGGACGGTGGCCGAAGCCGCGGCCACGGCCCAGGCCAGGCCCAGCAGCACCAGCCCGGACAGCCGCGGGAGCAGGGCGCCCGGGGCGCCGAGCGCGCTCGTCAGCGCCAGCCCCGCGGCGGCTCCCAGGACCGCGCACACCGCGGCCAGGACCAGCAGGGCGGGGGTGAGCACGGCCCGGCGCGGCAGCGGGGTGAGCAGCAGCCACGCCGCGTCGGCGGGCGAGACCCCCAGGGGCCCGGCCGCGCGCGCCAGGGCCAGGGCGCCCGCGGCGAGCAGCGCGGTGAGCGCCAGCCCGGCGCCGGCCCGGGCGGGGTCGGTGTCGGCGGGCACGGCCTCCAGCGCGCGGCCCAGCAGCGGGGACGCCAGGACCGCCAGCAGGACCAGGCCGAACAGGGTGATGTAGCGGTCGGACCAGGTGCGGCGCCGGCGCACGCCGCTCCGCGTCAGCGCGCGGACCCGCGCGGTCGCGCTCACGCGGCGGCCTCCAGCGCGACGTGGCGGGCGCCCTCGGCGAACCGGGGGTCGTGGGTCACCATGACCACGGTGCCGCCGCCGGCGGCGTAGTCGGAGAGAAGCACGGCGAGCCGGTCCCGGAAGGCGGCGTCGAGCCCGCGCTCGGGCTCGTCCAGCAGGAGCAGGCGGCTGGGCCGCAGCAGTGCCAGGGCCAGGGACAGCCGCTGGCGCTGTCCGGTGGACAGGGCGGTGGGGGCGCGGTCGGCGCGGTCGGCGCGGTCGGCCAACTCGAACAGCTCCAGGGCGCGTCCGGCGTCCAGGGGGCCGGGGCCGTGGACCGCCCCGACCAGGTCCAGGTGCTCGCGCACGGTCAGCCCCGGGTACCAGGCGGGCTCGTCGCCGACCAGGACGACGTCGCGCCAGAACTCCGGGGTGTCGGCGGGCGGGCCGCCCAGCACGCTGACGCTGCCCGCGGCCGGCTGGAGGCCGGCCAGGCAGCGCAGCAGGGTGGTCTTGCCCGCGCCGTTGGCGCCCAGCACCGCGACCACCTCCCCGGGGGAGACCGTCAGGTCGATGCCGTCCAGGACGGGGGTGCCGCCCAGCTCCACGCCCACGCCGCGGGCCACGATGATCGGTTCGCTCACCGGGACAGCCTAGGGCGTGCCCGGGGCACGCCCGCGTGTGGTGCGGCTCCCGCCCTGAAGCGGGAGGGATTCGTGGGCGGTCCGTCGCCGGACGCCGCCACCGCCGGGCGGTACCCCGCGGGCTCGGCGGTGCCGCACGGCGGTCCCCTGCACCCGCCCGGCCCCTCCGGGCGACGGCTTGGAGCCCGCGCCCCGTCCAGCAGCGGGGCCTTCCCGGCCCCCGGGCGGCACGGCGGGAGGCGCCCCGGGACCGCGACCCGCCGAACAGCGGGCACCGGATGCGGCGGGCGACGCCCGTCGACCAGCAGGCCCCTCCCGGACCGCCGCCCGGAGGGCGTTGCCCCGGCACCCGTCCGGGCGCCGGGGCGGCGGAAGGCGCCCCACCACGATCCACCGAGCCCCGGGACGCCCCGGCGGCCGGTGACAACGGCGAGGGGGCGCCCCGTGCGGGACGCCCCCTCGTGTGCGGCGGTACGGGCTAGCCGGCCCGGGCGGTCAGCCTGACCTCGATGTTGCCGCGGGTGGCGCGGGAGTACGGGCACATCTGGTGGGCGGCCTCGACCAGCTCCTCGGCCTTGGCCTGGTCGACGCCGGGGATGGTGACGTCCAGCTCCACGGCGATGTCCAGGCCCTCGTCGGACTTGCCGAGGCTGACGTGCGCCTCGATGGTGGAGCCGTCCACGTTCGTCTTGTCCTTGCGGGCCACGCCCTTGAGCGCGCCGTGGAAGCAGGCCGCGTAGCCGACGGCGAAGAGCTGCTCGGGGTTGGTGCCCGGGCCGTCGTCGCCGCCCACGCCCTTGGGCACGGACAGCTCCACGTCCAGGCGGCCGTCGTCGGTGCGGCCGTGGCCCTTGCGGCCCTCGCCGGTCACGCTGGCGTTGGCGGTGTACATGACGTTGTAGGCCATGGTGTCCCCTTCTTCCGGCCCCGTGGTGGAGCCCGTGTGGCGTTGGTGGTGGTGTGCGGTGGTCACTCCGGGCCGCAGGGCCGGCGCGCGGACTCGGTCTCGACGGAGCGGGTCAGCTCGTCGAGGGTGGCGATGAGCTCGCGCACGCGCCCGCCGGGCAGTCCGGAGGCGCAGGCGAGCCGCTCGGGGATGCCCAGGGCGCGTTCGCGCATCGCGGCGCCGCTCTCGGTGAGCCCGATCTCGACGACGCGCTCGTCGGAGGTGCTGCGGGTGCGGGTGACCGCCCCCAGCCCCTCCAGGCGGCGCAGCAGCGGCGACAGGGTGCCCGAGTCCAGGTGCAGGACCCGGCTGAGCCCCTTGACGCTGAGGGTCCCGTGCTCCCACAGCGCGAGCATGACCAGGTACTGGGGATAGGTCAGTCCCAGGTCGCCCAGCAGCTCCCGGTAGAGCCCGGTCAGGGCCCGGGAGGCGGCGTACAGGGAGAAGCACAGCTGGTTGTCCAGGGCGAGCGGGTCGCCCTCGGTCTCGGCCACGGTGTCTCCTCCCCTGCGTCCTCGGATGCGGTCATACCGTAGCATTTTAGATTGCCTACAACAATATTGGGCGCAAAGTTTTTTTCGGGCGCGGCGTGCCCCGGGGGGCGGGCCCGGCCGGCCCGCCCCGCCGCGCCTCACAGGAAGCGGACACCCTGCGCCAGCGGCAGCTCACCGCCGAAGTTCACCGTGTTGGTGGCCCGGCGCATGTACGCCTTCCACGAGTCCGACCCCGACTCCCGGCCCCCGCCGGTGTCCTTCTCCCCGCCGAACGCCCCGCCGATCTCCGCACCCGAGGTGCCGATGTTGACGTTGACGATCCCGCAGTCCGAACCCGCCGAGGACAGGAACCGCTCCGCCTCCTGCTGGTCCCGGGTGAAGACCGCCGACGACAGGCCCTGCGGGACCCCGTTGTGCAGCTCCACCGCCTCCTCCAGGGTGCGGTAGGTCAGCACGTACAGGATCGGCGCGAACGTCTCCTCGCGCACCACCTCCGTCTGCCCCGGCATCCGCACCACCGCCGGCTCCACGTAGTACGCGTCCTTGGCCGCCTCCTCCAGCCGGCGCTCCCCGCCCACCAGCACCCGGCCCCCGTCGGCCTGCGCCCGCTCCAGCGCGTCGCGCATCGCCGTGTACCCGCGCTCGCCGATCAGCGGGCCCACCAGCGTCTCCTCCGCGGAGGGGTCCCCCACCCGGTCCTGGAGCTGGCGGTAGGCCGCCGTGATCTTCTCCGCGACCTCCTCCACCACGTCCTCGTGCACGATCAGGCGCCGCAGCGACGTGCACCGCTGCCCGGCCGTGCCCGCCGCGGCGAACACGCTGCCGCGCACCACCAGGTCCAGGTCCGCCGAGGGCGCCACCACCGCCGCGTTGTTGCCGCCCAGCTCCAGCAGGTACCGGCCCATCCGCGCCGCCACCCGCGGCGCCACCGCGCGGCCCATCGCCGTGGACCCCGTCGCCGACAGCAGGGCCACCCGCGCGTCGTCCACCAGCGCCTCGCCCACCGCCCGGTCCCCCAGCACCACCCGGTGCACGTCCTCGGGTGCCCCGGTCTCCCGCGCCGCCCGCATCAGCAGCGCGTGGCAGGCCAGCGCCGTCAGCGGCGTCAGCTCCGAGGGCTTCCACACCACCGTGTCACCGCACACCAGCGCGATACAGGTGTTCCACGACCACACCGCCACCGGGAAGTTGAACGCCGTGATCACGCCCACCACGCCCAGCGGGTGCCAGGTCTCCATGAGCCGGTGCCCGGGCCGCTCCGAGGGCATCGTGCGCCCGTAGAGCTGGCGGGACAGGCCCACCGCGAACTCGCAGACGTCGATCATCTCCTGGACCTCGCCCAGCGCCTCGGAGCGGATCTTGCCCGCCTCGACCGTCACCAGCTCGGCCAGGTCGGCCTTGTGCTCGCGCAGCAGCTCCCCCAGGCGGCGCACCAGCGCCCCGCGCACCGGCGCCGGGGTGTCGCGCCACGCCGGGAACGCGGCGTGCGCCGCCGTCACCGCCCGCCCGGCCGAGGCGGCGGTGTCGAACTCCACCGGGAACAGGATCCCCCCGGTGACCGGGGTCCGCGCGGTCCCGGCCGCGCCGACCGGCTCGCGCAGCCGTTCGACACCGCAGGCGGCCAGGGCCCGCCTGGCGCGCTCCGCGAGGTGCTCGGTGTCGGGGAGGGCGGAAGTGTGCATGTGCGACTCTCTTCGTCGAGAGGGGGCTGGACACTCAACACCCTGCCAAGTCCGGGCCCGCCGGTCCAGCCCCGCCGTCCAGGTTTCGCGGCGCCCCCGCCGCGCGTTCCCCGGGGCGTCTCCGCGCGCCGTTAGACTCGACGACCGTCCCCCCGGCGGCCGTTGCGGCCGCCTTCCCTACAGACAGCGAACCCGTGCACCACGACACCACCCCCGAAGAGGACCGCGCCGGACTCGACGTGCCCCGGAGGATCCTCGAACGCTCCGGGTTCGGAGCCGCCGTCCCCCTCTTCGCCGCCGACCTCAACGACGCCGCCGACCACGCCGCGGCCCGCCAGGCCGTGGCGGCCCACGCCTCGCGCCTGTGGACCGAGGCCGTCCGCACCGGCGCCGGGACCGTCGACGACCGCCCCCTGTACTGGGCCCGCCTGCGGCTCGCCGCGCGCCTGCGCGCCTGGCGGCCCGCCTTCGACCTGTCCGAACAGGACCGCGCAGGTCTCCTGCACCTGCTGGAGACCGCCTCGCGCGGCGTCACCGAACTGCTCTTCCCGCCCGGCGAGCGCCTGCTGCGCATCGTCGTCACCGGGTTCGACCCCTTCCGCCTGGACGAGGACCCCGCCTGCGCCAACCCGTCCGGGGCCGCCGCCCTGGACCTCAACGGCCTGACCTTCCCGGTCGGCGGGCGCACCGCCGTGGTGCGCACCGCCGTGTTCCCCGTGCGCTGGGACGACTTCGACGCCGGGCTGGTGGAGGAGGCCCTGGGCCGGGTCCACGGCGAGGCCGACGCCGTCCTCACCCTCAGCCGCGGCCGTCCCGACCGGTTCGACCTGGAGGTGTGGAACGGGGTCTGGCGCGGCGGCGGCACCGACAACCTCGGGGTGTCGCGCACCGGCCGGGCCCTGCCCGGCGACGCCCCCGAGTGGACCCGCTCCACCCTGCCGGTGCGGGAGATCGCCGAGCGCATCGGCGCGCAGGCCGTGGTCAACACCGAGGTCACCGAGGTCCCCGCGGGCGGCACCGACCCGGTCGTGCGGCCCGGCGGCCCCACCCCGGGCTCGGCCGCGCGGCGCGGGGGCGGCGGCGACTACCTCTCCAACGAGATCGCCTACCGCAACACCCTGCTGCGCGACCGGGCCGGGACCTCCGTCCCGGCGGGGCACGTGCACCTGCCCCTCACCCGCTCCGTGGACGAGCACGCCCCGGTGCTGGCCGGGGTGCGCGAGGCCGTCGCCGCGGTGGCCGCGACCCTGGCCTGAGCCGCCCCGCACGCGAACGGGCGCACGGCCCTCCCGGGGCCGTGCGCCCGCCTACTGACGCGGCGCCGCGTCAGTAGGCGCCGCTGCCCAGGGCGGTGAGGAACCACGCCCCGTACATGACGATGTAGATGACGCCCACCACCGCGCTGACGGCGAACAGGATCCACGAGATCAGCGTGCAGGTCTTGGCGGCGCCGGGGTTGCTGGTCGCCAGGGACGCGCCGACGACGCCCAGGACGAGGCCGATGAGCGCGAACGCCCAGCACAGGCACAGGGCCAGCGCGTTGGCGATGATCGCGCCGATGGCCGAGCCCATGCTGTACGGCGGCTCCGGCGGGCCGCTCTGGTACGGGGGCGGGTAGCCGCCGGGACCGCCGGGGGGAGGCGGGTAGCCGCCCGGCCCTCCCGGGGGTGGGGGATAGCCTCCGGTGCCCCCCGGAGGCGGGGGGAAGTATCCTCCGGAGCCGCCGTGCGGCGGTTGGCCGGGGCCTGGACCGTAACTCATGAGTCCCTTTCACGAGAGGTGGGTGCGCGGGCACCACGTTAAGGGGTGGGACGCCCGCCCCCGACCGCCGGTTCCGGTATCGAGACTCGTCAAAAAATATGACACAGAGTACGCAAACGGGCGCGTTCCGATTCTTCTCCCGGAGACCTCCTCCGATATGGTCCCCTCGTGCCTGTCACCTCAGTTAGCCGAAAACTCGCCATCACCGCAGCTCTGAGCCTGCTCCTGGTACCGGGATGCCACGCGGCGGAACAGGCCCTGCCCTACGCCGAAGCGGTGCGCATACCACTCGACGCATGGCCGGCGGTGCAGGTGGGGGCCCGCTCGGTGGCCACCGAGGCCGGAACGGTCGGGTACCGCTACCCGGTCCTGGGCCCGGACCACCCGCTGACCACGGAGATCCACACCTCCATGGCGGAACGACAGACCGCTTTCCTGGAGGACCTGCCCGAAAACGGGAAACCCGCGCTCTCCCAGGACGCGACCGTCCTGGCCGCCTCGCCCCGCGTGGTGGGGGTGCGCGTCACCGAGACCGTCGAGGCCGGGGTCAACGAGACCTTCGGCGCCCGCACCCTGTGGTACGACGCCGAGAACGACACCGTGCTGCCCTGGACCTCGCTGTTCCGGGACGAGGCCGCCATCGAACGCGCCCACCTGGCCGTCGCCGAGGTGCTGGAGGACGGCTACGACATGCCGACCGAGCAGCTGCCCGGCCTGGTCGGCGAGGTGGCCGTGCGCGCCGCCCAGGCCGAGGAGGACGCCGAGGCCGCGGCCGACGCCTCCCCCTCCCCCGCCGACCGGGAGGAGGGGGCGCTGGACCTGGCCGACCCCGAGGAGGCGCTGCGCGCCGCCGAGCTGTGGGAGGGCTCGCCCCTGGCCGACCTGGCCTTCAGCACCGCGGGCGGGCTCGCGGTGCGCATGGAGCCCGGGGACGTCCCCGGGGCCGGCCGGGTCAGCGAGGTCCTGCTGCCGGTGGAGCCCGAGGAGGCCGAGGAACTCCTCTCGGAGCTGGGCTACCACGCCCGCGAGGCCGCCCTGGCGGACGAGCCCGACTTCCCGCTCGACGAGGGCCTGTCCGCCGAGGGCGACAGCCTGGACTGCTCGCGGCTCAAGTGCGTGGCCCTGACCTTCGACGACGGCCCCGGCGAGCACACCGGGCGGCTGCTCGACATGCTCGCCGAGTACGACGCCCGCGCCACGTTCTACGTGCTGGGCTCGCTCGTGAGCGAGTTCCCCGAGGTGGTGGAGCGCACCCACGCCGAGGGCCACGAGATGGGCAACCACTCCTGGAAGCACGACGACCTGGCCGGCAAGTCCGAGTCCGGGGTCGCCGACGACATCGGCCGCACCAACGAGGCGGTGCGGGAGGTCACCGGGATCGACCCGCCGACGATCCGCCCGCCCTACGGCTCGCTCAACGGCACCGTGCGCAAGTCCGTGGAGCAGCCGCTGATCCTGTGGGACGTGGACACCATGGACTGGCAGAGCCGCGACACCGACAAGGTCGCCGGGCACGCGCTGGACAACACGGTGCCCGGCAGCGTGGTGCTCTTCCACGACATCCACCCGAGCACGGTCGACGCCGTCCCCGAGGTGCTGGAGGGGCTGCACCGGCAGGGGTACCACTTCGTGACCGTCACCGACCTGTTCGGCCTGGAGGCGCTGTCCCCGGGTGACGTGTTCACCGACGCCCGCGTGGGCTGAGGCGGACCGGGACGCGGGCCCCCGCTGCGGCGGGGGTCCGCGCTTTTTGTTCCCCGGCGCGGGCAAAGAGCGGTTCGTCACTTCGGGGGCTTTTTTCTTTGCCCAGGTCAGGGACTCGCATACATTCACCTGCGTGAACGTTACCCTTTCGAAACCCGGACTGGCCCTGGCCGCCACCGGCGGGCTCGCCCTCGCCGCCCTGGCGGCCCCGGCCGCGACCGCCGACACCGCCCTGAGCGCTCAGGCCCGGAGCCTGGCCGCGCCGGACTGCGCGAAGGTCGAGTGCGTCGCCCTCACCTTCGACGACGGCCCCGGCGAGCACACCGACGAGGTCCTGGACGCCCTGGCCGACCACGACGCCGCGGCCACCTTCTACCTCCTGGGCTCCAAGGTCGGGAACCTCCCCGACACCGTCGCGCGCATGGCCGACGAAGGCCACGAGATCGGCAACCACTCCTGGGAGCACGACGACCTGGCCACCCTGTCCGGCGACGAGGTCGAGGACGACCTCCGCCGCACCGACGAGGCCATCGAGGACGTCACCGGCGAGAAGCCCGCCACCATGCGCCCGCCCTACGGCTCGCTCGACGACACCGTGCGCGGGGCCGTCGACCGGCCCATCGTGCTCTGGGACGTCGACACCCTGGACTGGCAGAGCCGCGACTCCGGAGCCGTCACCGACGTCACCCTGGAGGAGACCGCCCGGGGCAGCGTCGTGCTCTTCCACGACATCCACGAGAGCACCGTGGACGCCGTGCCCGACATCCTCGACGGGCTCGCCGAGGACGGCTACCACTTCGTGACCGTCTCCGACCTGGCCGGGGACGGCATGGAGGCCGGCGCCACCTTCACCGACGCCCGCTGAGGCGGGCCCGGGAGCCCGCGGCCCCGGGGACCACGGCGGCGCCGCTAGAGCATCCGCCGCAGGATCTTCTCCTTGAGGTCGGTGACGGGCGCGTAGGCGAGCCGCATGGTGTCCAGCGCCAGCGACTTCTCCAGCACCGGCTTGGTGTGCGAGAACGTGTCGATCGACGCCGTCGCGTGGTAGGCGCCCATCCCGCTCTCCCCCACCCCGCCGAACGGCAGGTCGGGCACGGCCAGGTGCGCGATGGGCAGGCCGAAGGCCAGGCCGCCCGAGGAGGTCTCCGTGGTCAGGCGCCGCCGGGTCTCCTCCGACCCGGTGAACGCGTACAGGGCCAGCGGCTTGTCCCGCTCGTTGACGAACGCGATCGCCGCGTCCAGGTCCGGGACCCGCAGCACGGGCAGGATCGGGCCGAAGATCTCCTCCGCCATGACCGGGGTGTCGGCGGTGACCCCGCCCAGCACCGTGGGCTCGATGTAGAGCGCCTCGCGGTCGTGCCGGCCGCCCGAGACCACCGTCCCGCTGTCCAGCAGGGCGGTCAGGCGGTCGAAGTGGCGCTCGTTGACGATCCGCCCGTAGTCGGGGCTGGCCTGGGGGTCGGACCCGAACATCTCGGTGACCGCGGCCGACAGCTCCCGCTGGAGCGCGTCGGCGCAGTCGCCGACGGCCAGCACGTAGTCGGGCGCCACGCAGGTCTGGCCCGCGTTGGTGAACTTGCCCCACACCAGCCGGCGCGCGGTGACGGCCAGGTCCACCCCCGGCTCCACGATCGCCGGGCTCTTGCCGCCCAGCTCCAGGGTGACCGGGGTCAGGTGCTTGACGGCGGCGGCCATGACGATCCGGGCCACCTGCGCGTTGCCGGTGTAGAAGATGTGGTCGAAGCGCTGCTCCAGCAGTGCGGTGCTCTCGGCCACCCCGCCCTCGACGACGGCGACGGCCTTCGGGTCCAGGTAGCGCGGCAGCAGGTCGGCCAGCAGCGCGGACGTCGCCGGGGACAGCTCGCTGGGCTTGACCACCACGGCGTTGCCCGCCGCCAGCGCGCCGACCAGGGGGGCCAGCGCCAGGTTGACCGGGTAGTTCCACGGGCTGATGACCAGGACCGTGCCCAGCGGCTCGCGCACCGTGCGGGCCTTGGCGGGCGCCAGCGCCATCGGCACCGACACCCGCTGCGGGCGCAGCCACGAGGACAGGTGGCGGAGCGTGTGGTCGATCTCGTTGAGGACGAAGCCGATCTCGGTGGTGTGCGCCTCCAGGGGACTCTTGCCCAGGTCGGACCGGAGCGCCTCCTCCAGCGCGGGGCGCTCGCGGACCAGGAGGTCGCGCAGGCCGCGCAGCTGGGTGCGGCGCCAGGCGACGGGCTTGGTGCGGCCGGCGGCGAAGGAGACGCGCAGGTCGCGGACCAGGGCGCCGATCCTGGCGGCGGCGTCGCCGTCGATGGGCGCGGGCGCCGCGGTCTGGACGGTGGCCTGTCGGACGGCCGGGGTGCCGGGGGTGTCGTTCGTCATGTCCGGATACTAAACGAAAGCTTTTCGTTTTGAACAGGACCGTAGGATGCCCCCATGACCACCGACCATCTGCCCGGGACGTCCCCCCGCCGGGGAAGGCCGAGGGACGCCGCCCGGGACCGCGCGCTGATGGCCGCCACCCTGGACGAGCTGCGCCTGCACGGCTACGGCGGGCTGACCACCGCCGCCGTCGCCCGCCGGGCGGGCGTCTCCACCGCGACCCTGTACCGCCGCTGGCGCTCCAAGGAGCACCTGGTGGTCCAGGCCGCGGCGGTGTGGGCCGAGGACCTGGGCCCCGACCGCGACACCGGGAGCCTGCGCTCGGACCTGCGCGCCCTGCTGCACGACAAGGCCGAGGCGCTGGACGGGCCCTCGGGGCAGCTGCTGCGTGCCATCCTGGGCGAGGCGGCGCACAACCGGGCGCTGGCCGACGTCCTGGTGGGCGAGTACGTGGCGCCGCTCCAGGAGCGCGTGGCGTCCCTGGTGGCCCGCGCCGAGGAGCGGGGGGAGATCCCGCCGGTGGAGGACCCGATGGTGGTGGGCGAGCTGGTGATCGGGCCGATGGTCACCCACACGTTCCTGGTGCCGCACGAGCCCGGGGGCAGGCCCGGACGGGACATGGCGGAGCGGCTGCTCCCCTACCTGCTGCGGGCGCTGGGGGCGAGGGGAGAGTGAGTGTGCGGCGCAGCCGCACTCCTTCTGCTGTTCGGTTGCTTGTAGGGCTGTTCTCTCGAACCCGCACCTTTACGACGTAGATTCTAGTCAGCCCGCCCGGAGGACCACCCCGGGAGCCGAAGAGCCAGGGCCGACCGGCAAGGCATCCGCTGCCGACACGGGTCGTCATCAGTCGCGAACCGGCAGGATTCGAACAGGAATCCGGATTCCCGCCCCGCACTCCCCCCGGCAGCGCTAGGCTTCACCCCGACTCCACTGCGTGACCCCGTGTCACGCAAAAACGGGGCCGCCCGGTGCGCCAACACCGGAACGGCCCCTGACCAACCTGCCTGCACTACCAGGAAGGCGGCTAGGGATGAATCCTAGTCCTGCACCCACCCCTGCCCGAAACCGGGAACCGGCCGCGCACCCCTCCCCCACACCGCGCAAACGCCCCCTGGGCGCGATGAACGGCATCGGGTTCCTGCCCCTGCTATGGGTCAACAGCGCCCTTGAAGCCGGACTCTTCCCCACCACCCGCGCCCACACCGTCGCCTCGGCCATCGCCGAGGCCGCCGACCGCGACGGCCGCTGGTGCTACCTCTACCTCGACACCCTCACCCGCCGCTGCGGCGGCACCCTCAGCCGCTCCACCGCCAAACGCGCCCTGCGCGACCTCCTCCACCACCACCTGGTCCGCAAACTCCCCCGCGAGAGCCTGCGCACCTTCTTCGCCCAGGACCTGGCCACCGGCAGGCGCCGCGCCGACAACCTCCCCGACGTCCTGGAACTCCTCATCCCCGCCAGCGCCTTCACCCACCACCACCCAGCCGTGCTCGAAGAGATCAACCACGCCCGCGCACGCATCGGAGAAGAACCCCTCACCCCCCACAACCGCCCCGACCTCCCCGCACTCAGAACACCCCGGCGCACCCGACCCACCAGGACCACGGAGGCCGCGGGGGTTCAGGGTGGCCCCTCGCGAGGGGTCACCCTGAACCCCCGCGAGGGGTCACAACGACCCACACACCCGTCCCCTGCCCACCCCCACCCCAGCGACCCGTCTCCGCATCCGCTCCGCACGCGCACAACCACAGGGGCGGCCGTCCCCCGACCACGCACCGAGGCCGCGCCAGCAGCGACCCGCACACCCGAACACGCCCCCGCACCCGCACCCCGCCAGGCACCGGGCGCCACTCCCCCGAAGCCCCCGACCGCACAGCCGCCTCTGCCCCGACCACGCACCGCACCCGACGCCGACCCTCCGGCACCTCCGGCACCGGAACGCACCCCCGTCCCACGACCGGCTCCACCGACCTCCCCGGCGCCGTCGAGCCCTCCGCGCCCCGCAGACCCCGCACCCGTCCCGGCCTGGGCCTACGACCTCCTCGCCCGCATCCCCGACGCCGCCCTGCACCACCCCCACCACGACCGCACCCACCTCGCCACCCGCCTCCACGACCTCGCCCGACAAGGCGTCACCCACACCGCACTCACCCACGCCCTCACCGGCTGGGAACACACCACCCGCCCCTACGCCGCACTCAACGCACGCCTCACCACCCCCGACACCCTCCACGCCTGGAACACCCACAACCTCCACCACACACCGGTCGAACCCGCAGCCGACCAGCACGCACCCGACCACCCCACAACATTCACCCTCGACACACACGGCAAAGCCACCCACACCTGCCCCCACCACCCCACACTCCGCAACACCCCCGGCGGCACCTGCACCATCTGCGGCCACCCCTGCCGCACCCACCCCGACCACACCCCACCACCCACCAAACCCGCAACACCCCACCCCACCCGCACCCTCGACCGCCTCCTCGGCCCACCCCGCCCCGACACCCGCTTCACCACCCCCAAATGCGACAACGAACACTGCAACCCCGACCCCCACTCACCCCGCTACCGCACCATCCTCCGCCGCACACCCGACGACCGCACCATCACCGCCACCCCCTGCCCCACCTGCGGAGAAGCGGACGGCGATGCGCCCGAGCGAGACACGCGGGCGCCGGTGACGGCCCTCACTGCGCCCGGCGGCGCGGAGACCTAGAATGTGCGCGGGACCCGGAGAACGGGTCCGCGGACGAGGGAGCCGTACCCGCACCACGACAAGACGGCCTCGTAAAGGAGGCCGTTACCTTGGCCTGGTTCGTACTGATCGTCTCGGGCGTCCTGGAGGCCGTCTGGGCCTCGGCGCTGGCGGCGTCCCACGGGTTCTCCCGCTGGCGCCCCGCCCTCCTCTTCGTCGTCTCCCTCACCGCGAGCATGGCCGGCCTGGCCTGGGCCATGACGTCCCTGCCCACCGGCACCGCCTACGCGGTCTGGGTGGGCATCGGCGCCACCCTGACCGTGCTGTGGGGCTTCCTCAACGGGCAGGACCGGCCCACGTGGGCCAAGTCCCTGCTCCTGGTCCTGCTCGTCGGCTCCATCATCGGCCTCAAGGCGGTGAGCTGACATGCCGTGGATCGTCCTTCTCATCAGCGCGGTGTTCGAGGCCGTGTGGGCCACCGCCCTGGGCATGTCCGATGGGCTGACGCGGCCGGTCCCGGCCGCCGTCTTCGGCGTCGCCCTGGCGGTGAGCATGGTCGGCCTGGGCTGGGCCGCCAAGCACATCCCCATGGGCACCGCGTACGCGGTCTGGGTCGGCGTGGGCGCCGCCCTGACGGTGCTGTACGCGATGGCCAGCGGGGCGGAGGCCGTCTCCGTCGGCAAGCTGGTGTTCCTCACCGGCATCATCGCCGCGGTGGTGGGGCTGAAGCTGGTGCCGGGCAAGGACCCGGACAAGGCACCGGAGCACACACGGGAGAACTGACCCGAGCGCCGGGCGGATGGTGGGGCCGGGTGTCGCGATGCGCGGCGCCCGGCCCCACCCCTCTCGCGGGCCGGGCGGCTCCCGGAGCCCGGGGCGGCACCGCCGCCATCCGCCGCCCCACCGGACCCCACCCCGCAAAGGGCACATCCGGGAATGGCCGAATGCGGCCACGAACAAAGGCAAATAAAAACAAACAAACCAACCCAATGCGGCCAGGATTCCTTCTTTCCTTATGGGCGGCCATCGCTTATCGTCGATAACGCAACGGGCGCCGCGCCGAGAAAATCGGCAATGGCGCCCGCCCTTGCCGACCACCCCCACGGAGGAATCCTTGTCCGACAGGAAGCGAATTCTCGCCACGGCCGGCGTGCTGACCTCCCTCGCACTGGCCGGCGTGTTCGGGACGGCCGCGACCGCCTCGGCCGCGACCGTGCCCCTGGTCGAGGCGCAGGCGACGTACGTGTACCTCTACGAGCACGACGACTTCAAGGGCGGCTCGTTCCGGACCTCCGGAAACGACAGCAACCTGAGCAACAACTGCTGGAGCGGTTCGGGCTGCCGCAACGTCAACGACAACGCCAGCTCCATGAAGAACCAGAAGTCCAGCGCGGCGTCCTTTTACCAGGACGCGAACTACAAAGGACCGTCCTACTACGCCCAGGCCAATTCCTCCGACAAGGACCTGACCAACAACGGGTTCGACAACAAGATCAGCTCGATCTACATCTGGTGATCCCCGGCCGGGGAGGCGGGCCCGCGCGGCCGGCCTCCCCGGCTCCGCCCTGTGGACCCGTGGAGTGGAGCAAGCGTTGAACGCACGACACCTGCCGCCGGTCGCGGGGGCGCTGTGCCTGGCACTGGGCCTCGCCGCCTGCGGGGCCGCCGCCCCGAACGACGCCGAGGGCGGGGGGAGCGGCTTCCTCCCGGCCGGCGCACAGGTCCGGGAGCTGGTGCTGCCGTTCGACGTGTACACGTTCTCCCCCTTCGAGATGCGGACGCTCCGCTACGCCGAGGACCTGCTCGTGCGCGACTGCATGAGGGGGCGCGGCATGGACTGGCGGGTGCAGCCCGCTCCGGATGAGGAGGGGACCGACCCCCCGCACCGGCGGCGGTACGGGGTGGCCGAGCCCGAGGTCGCCGCGCGGCACGGCTACGGCGCGCCGGCGCTGTCACGGGACGAGGCCCTGGTGGAGCAGGTCCGCGAGGAGCGCCGGACGCTGCCGGCCACCGAGCACCGCGCGGCCCACGGGGACGAGGGCGGCGCCGGGTGCCTTGAGCAGGGGCGCGAGGGCATGGCGGAGGGGGTCCCCGACCGGGACGGGGACCTGCTCAACACCTACATCCGGTCGGGGTTCGAGGCTTCGGCGGAGGACCCTGCGGTGGTGGGGGCCTTCGCCGCCTGGAGCGCGTGCATGGCGGACCGGGGGTTCGACTACCGGGAGCCCGACGAGGCCGCCGAGGACCCGCGCTGGGCGGACCGGGAGGGTGAACCCTCATCGGTGGAGACGGAGGCCGCGACGGCGGACGTGGACTGCAAGGAGACGGCGTCGGTGGTGCGGACCTGGCACCGCGCGGAGACCGCCGTGCAGGAGGAGCTGGTCGAGGAGCACACGGAGGACTTCGCGCTCTTCGCGCGGGTGAAGGAGAAGCGGATGGAACGGGCGGAGGCCGTCATCTCCGAGTCGGGCTCCCCCGCCTGACCCGGTGCGGGGCCTGTACTGGACCAGGGCCTGCGCCACAGCCGGTCGGCGGACCGCGGCCCCGGCCACAGCCGTAGAGCGTCGCTCCCCGCTCAAGTTGTGGGGGTGAAAGCTCAACCGGAGTTCTCCGAAAGCTCGGCCGCCTGGGGTGGGCGGCCAGCGGAGCGTGGACCTGGCCCCGGCGCAGTCGGCGAGCGGTAGAGCGCAGGGGTGGTGCGTTCGATGCACGTCGTCGGTGGTGGGGGTGTCATCCGGGGCTGGGTCGAGCGAGGCGATCCCAGCCCAGACACAGCGGCGGGAGGAATGCCCCCTGAAAACGGTGGTGGGCGCGGGGAGCGGCCCGAACGTAGAGCACACCCATGCCCTCCCAACGCCATAGGGGGTGAAGCGTGCGCTCTCTCTGGGCCTCAGGCACAGCCGGTCAGCGTTGATCCATGCCCCGACTCCAGGGGGTTTCGGTAGGGCGTACCTCCCTCCCCAGACACACAGGGGTGAAGCCCGCACGCACCCTCCCCGCTCAGCCACACGGGGGTTCGGGAGGAAGAACCGCGACCCCCACCCCAGCTCGCCCACCCGCCCGGAGCCCCCGACCACAGCCCGGAGGGCGCCGCTCCCACCCGGGCCACAGGCCGTCCATGCCGTTGGCGCACGCCCGTCCCCGCCTACGCGGGGCTCACGGTGAAGCTCCCCGCACTCTCGCTCCCGAACCCGGTCCATCCCCGCGTGCGCAGGGCTCACCACACGGTTTTGTGGATTCGGATGGGGCGGGGCGGTCCATCCCCGCGTGCGCAGGGCTCACCTCGTGGTCCGGCGCCCCGGTCTGGAGGAGATCGATCCATCCCCGCGTGTGCGGGGCTCACCACGTCCAGGCGGGCCATCTGGGCAGCCATCTCGGTCCATCCCCGCGTGTGCGGGGCTCACAGTTCGCGACCAGGCAAAACACGGGTCGTTATCTCCGCGTTATGCGAATGCGAGAGGCGAGGGCCCACACCCGGAGCAACTGTGTCACGAGGTGCACCGCAGGCTCAAGACTCGCGCCTTCCTCACCCTGAGCAATGGAAGACGACCATTCGACCACAAGGAGTGACGATGCTCAAGAGCGGGAACCCCACCCGCCGTTATCCCCCCGAATCAGCGATGATCTCCAGGGCTCGGATCACCTCACTGTCTTCCAGGACCACCTGTACCCCCGGAAGATGCCTCACCTTGAGCATCGCCTGCAATACATCGGCGAACGGCTGCTCTTTCAGGGCCAGCATGACCGCTTCTGCACGCGCCACTGCGCCCTGCTGCACCTGCCTGTCGATATCACGCAGCATGGACTTCGCCCTGACGAAAGCGAAACTCCTCCCCCTCACCAGTTCGGCGCGATTCAGCCGCAGAACATCGATCGTCACCTCTCCCCGCTCCGTGCGCCCCTGGTAGTCACCGATGGAAAGATTGAGGCGGAGATGATCATAAGGATCGTCGACAGTGGGATCTATGAGAAGAGCCTCCCCGCCCGGACCACAGGGAAAGGCGAAGCCTTTCGCCTCACTGTTACAGCGGGAGCAGGCCAGAAGATGGTTCGTCCAGTCGAACGCCCGCAGCGGGTTACGGGTAACGGGATCGAAGTGGTCCACATCCGTCCCGACATTCTCGCCGCAGTACATACACCGGTCCAGACCCGCCGCGAACCGGCACAGTTCCACACGCAGAAGTCCCCGCAGATCCCGGGCGTCCTTCCAGCGCCTCCGCGCCACAGTGCCGTCCGCGCGGTCCCGTTCCAGCCTCTGTGTCCTGCGGTCGAGCGTTTCCTCCAGGGCATGGGGAAGGACGGTCCGCGACAAGCGGATCACATCCGCTCCGTACCCGAGGCGCGGGACACCTCGTTCACCCGCGTCGCGAGAGAACTGGTCAGGGTGTGTCTCAACTCGACGTACTCGTCGATCTCTCCCGGAGTCGCACTCCCGTCGAGGACCCGGACCTCCAACTCGGAGAGCCTCTGCCGCTTCTTCTCGGCCTGCGGTGAATAGAGCGAGTCGACACCGAACAACTCGGTCAACAGGGCATCATCACCACTGCCGAAAACAATTCTTCGGTACAGGTCCTCCGACACCACGCGTGGAGCGGTCTCCTCGTTGACACCGGGCAGCCGGATCAGACCTCCCGGATCCGCGCTTTGGCAGACGTAGGGGCTGTGCGAGGAGACGATGAACTGCATGTGGGGAAAGTGGCGCTTGAGCCAGTCACCGATGGCCTTCTGCCAGCTCACATGAAGATGGACGTCGATCTCATCGATGAGAACGACACCGGAAACGAATACGGCCGGAACTCCGCTTTCGCTGTAGCCGTAAGCGCCTTCTTCCTCCAGGGAGAACACCTGGCGGACCAGGTCGAGAACGAGGGCGGTGACCGTACGGTAGCCGTCACTCAGTTCGGAGAGAGCCGATGTGTGGTCGCCCCGCCTCACCCACAGGCCGTCGGCGTCCACCCGGTCGACGGACAGGCCATCGGGCAGGAGGCCGTCGTTGAGCATGTCGGTGACGAAGGCGAGCCGCTCTCCGGCGTGGGATCTGCCCTCCAACTGGCGCAGGTGCAGGTCCTTGAGCCACTCGACCGCCTCCGCCGAGGAGACGTCCTCATTGAAAAGGCTCGCGAGCCGGGAAACCGGTCCCGGGCTCATACTCAGGCGTTGGGCCTGCGAGGCACCGCCTTCGAGACGCCGGAAGGGGCCGTAGCCGGCGACGAACCAGCCGCTCGCATCCTCTGCCCACGGCCCCGACCGGGGGATTTCGTCGTCGCTGACGTCTTCCGGGCCGGTGACACGGGTACCGCCCCGGGGCGCGCGGTTCTGGCGCCATAGGAGGGCTCCGGTGAAGGGGGTGCCAGAGGTCATCCCGGCGGCCGAGCCGGTGTCCTCCGCCCCGGGGATGATGGCCACGGTCACCTCCCCGGTATCGGCTCCCTGGGTCACCCAGTGGTCGAAATCGGGAACGAGGTTGCGCGCGAAGGAGGGGCCGACCAACGCGAGGGCGATCGTGCGCAGCAGCGTGGTCTTCCCCGAGCCGTTGCGACCGGCCAGGACGGTCCAGCTTCCGCGACCGTCGGAGGGGACGGGGAACTCCAGCTCACTAGCAGCGGTGGGGCCGTGGAAGCCACGGACTCCGTTGATGCTGATGTGCTCGATGTGCAAAAGGGACTCCGTCTGGATCTGGCGGGCACGCGTCGTAGAAGGGCGCTCCTCACCCGACGCGGGCAGTTCGCCGCTCGAGTGCGTGAAGCATGTACCGCAGAAGCGGAAACCGTCGCCGCTGCGGTCGTGCATGGACATCGGGGTGGTCTTCACGCGAACAGCGCTTGTGGTTGATGACAGAGCGCTGGGGGCAGGAGGACCCCGTTCCCGCATGCGCGGGGCTTAAAGGCATGTGAGGGCACTCTAGGGCACTCAAACGGACTGCGAGGCAGTACGCTCCGCGCGCGGGGCTCACTCGGAGAACCGGCGCACGTCTCACCCGCGGTCGGTCCATCCCCGCGTGCGCGGGGCTCACTTCTGGGCCATGGAGAGCGCCTTGCCGGTGCCCGGTCCATCCCCGCGTGCGCGGGGCTCACTCGGAAACCCAGGGGGCGCGGTCCTTCGGGGGCGGTCCATCCCCGCGTGCGCGGGGCTCACGCTGGGCGGGCTGTGCTTCGGGCACTCGCAGGCCGGTCCATCCCCGCGTGCGCGGGGCTCACCTCGCCGACCTCATCGCCGAGAACGCCCCCGGCGGTCCATCCCCATGTGCGCGGGGCTCACGCCGGTTGGAGGGGTCGCCCTCTCTGACCGGCCCGGTCCATCCCCGCGTGCGCGGGGCTCACAGTTCGCGACCAGGCAAAACGCGAGCCGTTATCTCCGCGTCATGCGAATGCGAGAGGTAAGAACCTAAGCCCGGAGCAACTGTGTCACGAGGTGCACCACCGGCTCAAGACGCGCGTCCGTCCTCTCCCGGGGTACAGGAGGGTGTTCTGGTGCGGCTTACCGCGTCTGGGGTTGGTGTTCCAAGCGAGGTCGGGAGCAACCGCGGCTGTGCAGGCGGACCCTTCCTCCCTTTCCGAGCGGTCGGGCGGGGCAGGCCTCGCCCGGACCCACCCCCGGACAGCACACCCCCACCACCCCGGACGTGCGGCCCACGTGTCTGCCTGTCCGTCTGCCCTCCGTTGCATCGTGGGGGCGGATCCGGCTCCGCCGGTCTGTACCTTCCCAAGCGGTGACCGTCTTGGAAGCCAAAGGTTCTGGTCGGGCGCGACCACAGACCGCCCTTCCCAACGGGTGACCCTCCTGGAGACCTCCACGTCCGTCTCACCCCCTGGAGCGGAGCACACGGGAGCGTGCCCCGAAACCCCCTGCGGCGGGCCGGGCAAGTACCTGCGGCCTTACCCCACGGGACCTCGCGTGGGAGCGACACCCTCCCGCTCTGGCGGAGCGCTCCAAGCGGGTGGACAACCCCCACCGGCGCGGCGAGCAAGTACGCGCGGCCCTCACCCCCGTGTGTCTGGGGAGCCGAGTACGCCCTCGTCAACCCCTGGAGTCGGGGTGGCGATCAATGCTCACCGGCCGTGCCTCGGGCCTGAAGACAGCGCACGCTCCACCCCCCATTGCGTTGAGGAGGGGCAAGTACCCGCGGCCCTACCCCGCGCGACCTGGCGTGGGAGCGATGCCCTCCGGACGTGGCTCAGCACTCCAAGAGGGCGAACACCCCCTACGCCCCCCGGGGGGATGAGCCCGGCAGGTCCCTGCGGCCCTCACCCACCCCCCGGAACCCGCCTTTCAAGAACGACGGTCGGCCATGGGCGTCCTCATTCGGCCGGGGGGCCGAACCACCTGTGGAGGGCGTCGGAGAGGTCCTCCGCGCCGTCCGCCAGCCACACCACGTGGCCATCGGGGCGCAGCAGGACGGCCGCCGCCTCCAGCTCCGCGCTCTCGTCGGTGACGTGGTCCACGCGGTCCTCCCAGCCCGCGACGGACAGCCCGCCCCGGTCCAGCAGCAGGCCCCGGCCGGCGTGCGTCAGGTCGTAGAGGCGGCCGGAGCGCTTCAGGGGCACGTCGCGGAGCCGCTTGCCCAGCAGGGTGCCGGTCCCCCGGCCGCCCACGTCGTAGCGGATGCCGGTGGCGATGATCTTCTCGGTGAGGTGGCGGTTGACCTCGTCGAAGTCCATCAGCTCCGACACCAGGCGGCGCACCGCCCTCGCCCCCGGCTCGGGGGACATCAGCTCCGTCTGCGCCCTGGTGTTGTCCAGCACCTCCGCCGCCACCGGGCGCCGCTCCGACTCGTAGGTGTCCAGCAGCGCCTCCGGCGCCCGGCCGTCCAGCTCGGCGGCCAGCTTCCAGCCCAGGTTGAACGCGTCCTGGAGCCCCAGGTTGAGCCCCTGCCCGCCCACCGGCGGGTGGACGTGCGCCGCGTCCCCGGCCAGCAGCACGCGCCCCTGCCGGTAGCGGTCGGCCAGCCGGGTCGCGTCGCCGAAGCGCGACGTCCACCGCGGTGAGTGCACCCCGAAGTCGGTCCCCGCGTACTCCCGGAGCTGCCGCTTGAAGTCCTCCAGGGCCGGCGCCGCCGTGCGCCCCTGCGACACCCCGTCGGCGGGCACGAGCACGCGGTGGACCCCGTCGCCGACCGGCCCGAGGCCGAACCACAGGTGGGTCTTGCGGACCTCGGCCATCGTCGCCGCCACCTCCTCCAGCGGCGCGGTCAGCTCCATCTCCCCCAGCAGCGCCTCCCGCCTGTTGGGCTCGCCCGGGAAGCCGACGCCCAGCAGCTTGCGCACGGTGCTGCGGCCCCCGTCGCAGCCGACGAGGTAGCGCGAGCGCAGCCGCGTTCCGTCGGCCAGCTCCGCCGTCACCCCCTCGGCGTCCTGCTCCAGGCCGACCAGCTCCGCCCCCCGGCGGATGTCGGCGCCGGCCTCGGCGGCGTGCTCCTCCAGCAGGCGGTCGGTGGTGGTCTGCGGGATGCCGAGCACGTAGCCGTGCTCGGTGTCGAGCCCGGTGGGGGCGGGCTTGTGGATGGCGGCGAAGAACCCGCCCAGGGGGTACTTCGTCCCGTGTTCGAGGAACCGCTCCAGCAGGCCCCGCTGGTCCATCACCTCGATACTGCGCACGTGCAGCCCCAGCGAGCGCACGAACGGGGGCCGCTCGGTGTCCTTCTCCAGCACGACGACCCCCGCACCGTGCAGCCGCAGCTCCGCCGCCAGCATCATGCCGGTCGGTCCCCCGCCGACGATGACCGCGTCGATCATGTGTCCCCCTGGTGTCACGCGATGGAAAGGGCGGCCCCCGCCAGGGGTCACGGATACCCGCAGGGGAGGGCCACGAGCGACGATTGTGCGCCATGCCCCGGGTCTTGCCGCAAGCCCCGGGGTGCGCTATAGATTGAGAGTGGCAGGAGGTTCCCGGAACCCCCTGCCTTTCGTTTCGGCCCCGCTCACTCCGGGCGGCCGGTCCCGTAGAGGTACATCAGCGCCGCGACCGTCGTGCCCGACGGCATCCGGTGCTCCCCCACTAACCGGGGGACGTCAGCGAGCGGTACCCACTCGATGCGCTCCGCCTCCCAGTCCTCCAGCGGGTCGCCGACGTGTTCGGCGGCGTCGGCGAAGAAGATGTGGTGCTCGGAGTCCGAGATGCCCGGGGTGGGGTGGACGTGCAGCAGGGGCCGCAGCGGCCCCGGACGCCACCCGGTCTCCTCCAGCACCTCGCGGGCGGCGGCGTCCCGCGGGCTCTCGCCCGGCTCGACCCCGCCGATGGGGATCTCGTAGCCCCACACGTCCGGGATGAACCGGTGCCGCCACTCCAGCAGGACCCGGTCCCGCTCATCCATCACCACCGCACCCGCGCCCGGCGCGGACCGGATCAGCCGGTGCTCCAGGCGCCGCCCGCCGGTGATCTCGACGTCCGCCGTCCGTACGTCCAACCAGGGGTCGGTGTACAGGGGCTCCTCCGAGTGGACGGTCCAGCGCACGGCTACTCCCCGGTGTCGGGTGACGGGTGACGCTGCAACCCAACCACGGCCCGGGGCACCTTCTCACGCGGCACCGCCCGGCGGGCCGCGGGACCCGCGGTCACCCCCTCCGGGGGCAGGCGGTCGCGCCCTGCGCGCGGTCCGGTGCCGTCGGGGGCGGCGGGCCGCTGACGGTCACGGGGTGATCAGGGCGGCGATGGCGGGGCCCTCCCGTGCGATCCAGCTCTCGGCGCGGGGCATCCGGTCCTTCACCCCCTCCTCCCACAGGCGGTGGAAGACCGGGTCCCTGTCCGCGGCGGCGCGCGCACTGGTGTGGAACCGGTGGATCATCCGTGTCGCCAGGGGCACCAGCTCCGCGCGCCGGCGCCCGGTCAGACCGTAGGCGTCGACGAAGACGGAGACCCGGCGGGCCGCGTCGAGGTCGGCGAAGCCGGGGGCGCGGTCCCGGGGGTCCAGCAGCGGGACCCACCAGTAGAGGGCGTTGGCGATCTCGTAGAGGCGGGTGGTGGGCCTGGCGAGGTCGAAGTCGATGAGGGCGGCGGGCAGGCCGTCGCGGAAAACGACGTTGCCGGGGCAGTAGTCGCGATGGCCCACCAGTTCGGGGGCACCCTCCACCGCCTCCCTGCCCGCGGCGGCGGAGCCGGGGATGCCGCCCCAGGTGGCGTCCGCGGGCGGGGTCCAGCCGTCGCCGGCCTCGTGCAGGAGCCGGATCAGCCGCGCCAGCGCGGCGAGGACGTCCTCGCCGGCGGTCTTGGCGGGCAGCGGCTCGCGGGGGACGTCGCCGGGGACGTAGGTCAGCACTTCGCGCCCCTGCTCGTCGGTGCCGAGCGGGACCGGTGCGTCGGTGAAACCGTTCCGGTGCAGGTGGGCGAGGTAGGCCTGGACCGTCCCGCTGAACGGCCGGAGCGGGCGGCGGACCGTGTCGCCCACCCGCACGATGCCCGGGGTGACGCCGTCGCCGACCAGGGGCAGGGCCTCCGGGCCGTCCTGACCGCCGCTGGACCGGTCGTGCACGGGATACCTCCGTCGGGCTGGGGAGAACGTGGGGGAAGCGCGGGCGGCCCTCCCCGGTGTTCGAGGCTACGCCCGGCACCCTGGCCGCGTTCCCCGGACCGGTGTCCGGCCGCCGGAGGGCACGGCCCTGAGGAACGGTGCCCCGAGCACGTCGGGGGTGGCGGTCCGGGGGCATGTGTGGCCCTTCAGGCCGGCTGCACGGGTGCGGCACCCCGGCTTTCACCCGGCGGGACGCCCATCCGGAAGTGCCGGGTTCCCGGATGGGCCTGTCGCGGGTCGGGGGCTTCTGGAAGGCTGGCCGCACGCCCCCGAAGCGGAAAGGACCCCGTGGAATCCCAGCCGCCGCACCCGCACCCGTCCCCGCCCTCCCCCGAGGGCCCACCGCGCCGGAACCTGCTGTGGCCGCTGGTCGCCGGGGCCGTGGCGCTCACCCTCCTCGTGGCCGCGGGCGGGGTGACCGCCTGGCTGCTGTTCATAGCCGAGCGGCCCGGGGGCGGCGAGAGCGTCGAGTTCCGCCTCGGGAACGGCCAGGACCCCGTTCCGGCCGAGGACGTCGACCTGGTCTCCGCCGTCCTGCACCGGCGCGTCGTGGACCTGGCGGCGGGCGAGCCGGCCATCACCGTCCAAGGCGACACCGCCCTCACCGTCGAGTTCCCCCCGGACACCGACGTGGCGGAGGCGACCGCCCTGCTGGAGCGCCCCGGCGTCATGGCCGTCCACCCCGTACTCGGCGCCGCGGTGTCCCCCGACGACGGGGACACGGTCCTGCCCGTCCCCAGTACCTCCGAGCTGCTGCGGGTGGGCCCCGCGGGACTCGGCAACGCGCAGGTCGCCTCGGCGGGGTTCGAGCACAACCCCTCCTACGGCCAGTGGGAGGTGCAGATCGAGTTCACCGGTGAGGGCGCCGGGACGTGGGCCACGATGACCGGCGAGGCCGCCTGCCAGTCCCCCGGCGACCCGCGCCGCCGGCTCGCGATCGTGGTGGACGAGGAGATCGTCTCGGCCCCCGAGGTCACCCCCGACGTGGGGTGCGGGGTCGGCCTCGACGTGGGCGCCACGGTCGTCACCGGGGGCTTCGAGCGCACCGAGGCCGCGGTCCTGGCCACCCTCGTCGGATCGGACCCGCTGCCCGTCGCCGTGACGGCGGTGCCCTAGGGTCGCCCGGACACGCTCCCCCGCCCTCGGCGGCCGGCACCCCTCCAGGAGGACCCTGTGACTTCGCTTCCCGACGTGGACGTGGTCGTCTTCGACATTCTCGGCACCATGGTCGACGAGCCCGGGGGGATCGGGCGCGGCATCCGCGCCCTGCTCCCCGGTGTGGACGACGCGCGGGCGGCCGACCTCCTCGCGCTCTGGCAGCGGCACGTCGACGAGCAGCAGCGGGAGGTCGTCGCGGGCCGGCGCCCCTACACGGACAGCACGGTGATCGACCGGGAGGCGGCGGAGCGCGTCGCCGCCGAGGCCGGGGTCGGCGACCCCGACGCTATTCGTGCGCTGGCGGCCTGCGCGCAGCGCCTGGAGCCGTGGCCGGACTCGGTGGCGGGCCTGGGGCGGATCGCCGCGCACCTGCCCGTGCTGGGGCTGTCGAGCGCCGGCCGTTCGGCGCTCACCCGCATCAACGCGCACGCCGGGCTGCGCTGGCACCAGGTGCTGTCCGCGGAGGACGTACGCGGCTACAAGCCCCACCCCGACGTCTACCGCCTCGCCGTGGCCAACACCGGCCTGGCCCCCGAACGCCTGCTCATGGTGGCCGCCCACGCCTGGGACCTGCGGGGCGCCCGGGACGTGGGCATGAGGACCGCCTACGTCGAGCGCCCCGTGGGCGACCCGCCCCGGCCGGACGACGCCTTCGACCTGGTGACGCAGGGACTCGACGAGCTGGCCGGGCTCCTGACCGGGGGCCGCGGCCCCGCGTGAAAATCATCCTGCGCCGCCCGGGAACGCCCGGGGCGCAGGGGATCCCGTGTCGCCGCACCCTCCGTTAGGGCAGGTCAGGCGCTGCACGCGCGGTGGCCTTGCGCTACAGTCTTCGAACGCAGGTTCGAAAGAGACGGTGCCTTCCCCGCGGCCGTCCCCGTCGGCGGAGGGGAGGGGTGTCGGTGTTCGCGCACCTGCGGGTCTCCTCGCACTACTCGATGCGCCACGGCACCGCCGCACCCGCACGGCTGGTCGAAGAGGCCTCCCGGCTCGGCCAGCCGTTCGCGGCCCTGACCGACCGCGACGGCGTGTACGGGACCGCCGAGCACCTGGACGCCTGCCGCCGGTCCGGGGTGCGCCCCGTGCTCGGGGTGGACCTGGCCCTGGCCTCCCCCGACCGGGGCCGGGTCGTCCTGCTGGCCCGCGGCGCCGCCGGCTGGGCCTCCCTGTGCCGCCTGGTCACCGCCGCCCACCACCGCCCCTCCGGACCGGTGGCGGTCACCCGCGAGGAGGTCGCCGGGCGCCCCGACGGCCTCGTGGTCCTGCTCGGCCCGGACTCCGACGTGGGCCGGTCGCTGGCCCAGCGGCGGGGCCCGCACGCCCGCGCGCTGCTCGCCGCCTGGCGGCGGACCGGCGCCGAGATCGTCCTGGCCCCGCACGACCACGGCGTGGACGGGCAGCTGCACGTCGCCCGCTCGCTGGTGCGGATGGCCGACGACGAACGGCTGCTGGCCGTGCTGACCAACACGGTCCGCCACCCCGCCGCCGACGACGCCCCCGTGGCACGGGCCCTGGACCGGATCCGCGGCTACGCCCCCGGCGGGTACTCCCCCGGTCCCGCCACCGACCGGGCCTTCCTCGCCGGCTCCGAGCACATGGGGGAGGTGGCGCTGGGGGTGTGCGGGGGCGACTCCACGCGCGCCCGCCGCCTGGTCGCCCACACCCTCGCCCTGGCCCTCTCGTGCGTCATGGACCCGGTCGCCGACCTGGGCGCGGGCCGCATCCACCTGCCCGACCGCCCCGGCGCCCCCGCCGAGCTGCGCGCCCGCCTGGAGTCCGGGGCCGCGCGGCTGGGCCTGGACCGCTCCCGCCCCGCCCGGGAACGGGTGGAGGAGGAACTGGTGACGGTGGCCCGCCTGGGCCTGGAGTCCTACCTGCTGACGATCGCGGACGCCGCCGACGCCATCCGCGCCGAGGGGATCCGGTGCAGCGCGCGGGGGTCGGCGGTGGGCAGCATGATCGTGCACCAGCTGGGCGTCTCGGCGGTCGACCCCCTGGAGCACGGGCTGCTGTTCGAGCGGTTCTGCGGCCCCGACCGGCCCATGCCCGACATCGACCTGGACGTGGAGTCGGCACGCCGCCTGGAGGCCTACGACGCGGTGATCGCCGCGCATTCGGGCGAATCCGCGGCGGTCGCGATGATCGACACCTACCGGGCCCGGTCGGCGCTGCGCGACGCCGGGCTGGCGCTGTCCATGCCGTCGGCCGAGGTGGAGCGCATCGTCGCCCTGTTCCCCCGGGTCAAGGCCTCCCGCATCTCCGAGACCATCGAGGACCTGCCCGAGCTGCGCACCATGGCGGGCTGGGACGGCCCGCGGGTGCGCGAACTCGTCGAGCTGGCGCAGCGGTTCTCCGACCTGCCCCGGCACGTGGCCATGCACCCGTGCGGCCTGGTGCTGAGCGACCACGCCCTGACCGACCGGGTGCCGACCCGCCCGGCGGGCAGCGGACACGCGATGGTGATGGCCGACAAGCACGCCGTGGAGTCCTGGCAGCTGGGGCTGCTCAAGCTGGACGTGCTGGGGGTGCGGATGCAGTCGGCGCTCGCCCACGCTCTCGGCGAGGTCGAGCGCACCACGGGTGAGCGCGTCGACCTGGACCGGGTGCCCGACGGCGACCCCGCGACCGCGCACATGATGGCGCACAGCCGCACCGTCGGCTGCTTCCAGACCGAGTCCCCCGGGCAGCGCGAACTCGTCTCCCGGCTGCGGCCGGCCACCGTGGCCGACCTGACCGTGGACATCAGCCTGTTCCGGCCCGGGCCGATCGGCTCCGACATCGTGGGCGCCTACCTGGCCGCCCGGGCCGGGGGCGGGGCGGTCCCCGCCGCGCACCCGTCGCTGGAGCCGATCCTGGCCGAGACCGGCGGTGTCATGGTCTGGCACGAGCAGATGCTGCGCGTCCTGGCCGCCATGACGGGCAGCGGGCTGCACCAGGCCGAGGCGATGCGCCGGGCGCTGGCCCGGCCGCAGGGCGTGCGCGAGGTGGCGGCGGAGTTCCGCGTCCGCGCCGCCGAGCACGGCCACCCCCGGGCGGTGGTCGACGCCGTGTGGGCGCAGGTGGCGGCGTTCGCCGCGTTCGGGTTCACCAAGGCGCACGGGGTGGCGTTCGCGCAGGTGTCCTACCGGTCCGCGTGGATGAAGCGGCACCACCCGGCGGCGTTCACCGCGGGCCTGCTCACCCACGCCCCGGGCATGTACCCGCGGCGCACCCTGCTCCAGGAGATGCGCAGGTTCGGGGTGCGCGTGCTGCCCCTGGACGTGCACGCCTCCGACCGGGTGTGGCGGGTGGAGCGGGTCGGCGACCTGGACCGGGGCGTGCGGCCGCCGCTGTCCGACGTCGGCTCCCTCACCGGCGCGGAGGCCGACCGGCTCATCGCCCGGCGGCCGTTCGCGGACCTGCGCGACCTCGTCGTGCGCGCCCGCCCCTCGGCCCCGGCACTGGACGACCTGGTGCTGGTGGGGGCCCTGGACGCCCTCACCGGCGCCGACCGGGAGGGCGGGCCGGACCGGCGGGACGTGCTGCTGCACGCCCACGCGCTGCTGCGGGCGCACCCGCCCCGGGCCGCCGGAGAGGGCCAGCTGGCCCTGCGCACCGGGCCGGACCGGGTGCGCGCGGGCCGGGCCGCGCCGATGACCCACCCGGAGCGGCTGGCGGAGGAGGGCCGGGTCCTGGGGTACGAGATCTCGGGGCACGTGATGGACCGCCACGCCGACCGGCTGGCCGAGCTGGAGGCCCGGCAGAGCCCCCGGCTGGTGGCCGCCGCCGACCTGCACCGGGAGCCGACCGGCGCCACCGTCGCCGTGGCCGGGCTGAAGGTGGCCGTGCAGACGCCGCCGATGCGCTCGGGGCGCCGGGTGATCTTCGCGAGCGTGGAGGACCGTACGGGGCTGGTGGAGGCCGCCATGTTCGCCGACGCCCAGGAGCACGGGGCGGCCGTGCTCCGCAGCGAGCCCTTCGTGGTGGTGACGGGGCGCGTGCGCCGCTCCGCCCCCGGAGCCCTGCCCACGCTGACCATCGCCACCGTGCGGCCCCTGGCGGAGTGACCGGCGCCGGGCCCGGTGCCCGTCGAGGAACCCCCGCGGCCCGGGCGGGAACACCCCGTGTCCGCCCCGGAGACCGCCGGGCACG
Source organism: Nocardiopsis flavescens (assembly GCF_900141985.1). Classification (GTDB taxonomy): domain Bacteria; phylum Actinomycetota; class Actinomycetes; order Streptosporangiales; family Streptosporangiaceae; genus Nocardiopsis; species Nocardiopsis flavescens. The sequence continues at coordinate 537,198 of NZ_FQZK01000001.1, forward strand.
CACCGGGCCCACCACCGGCCGTACGAAGCGGCGCGAACTGCAGAGCGCCCGAGGAACTCCCGGATCCCGCTCCGGAACGCCCAAGGCCCGGTCCGCGGCATCCCGCGCTCACCGGGGGCATCACCGGCCGCTTCCGTACCCCCTCTCCCGGGCGGGGGCGCCGGGACTGCTCCGCCCGGACCCGCCGGGGGCGGCCGACGCCGCGGCGCCCCTTCCCCGCGGGCCCGGCGCGCCGAGCGCGGACCCGGTGCCGCCGGAGACGGCCACGGGCCGACGGGGGCACGGCAGCGGAGGAGGGGCGCAAGCCCGGTGGCCCGGCCGCGGCGGGATCGGAGGCGGCGGGGGGTGCGGGGCTCGGTCCTGGTCTTGGGCATGGTCCCACCTGGTGGCTCGGGAGGGGAACGACCTTCGGTTCGCCTCCATTGTGCGCCGGGCCGCAGGGCCGCGAACGGTTTTCCACAGGGGCTCCCCGAACGGGGCCGGTTCCTTGAACGCCGCGGGGTGCATCCGCAATACCCCACCGGAGATCATGCGCTTTCCGTGCTTTTCCGGGGCGCCGAAACGCCACCCCTGTCACACCGCGATCGGATATATCGTCACAGTTCGACGGCGTATCGGGGCAAAGGCGGGACACCTCCCGCCGCCTCCGGTTCGGGACCTTGGTTTCCACTTCCGGAGAATGTGCGGACACACCGGCGGGCCGCATTCCCCGGAGGTACATTCAACGCTGCAAAGACACTTTTAAGGACTCCATGCGCGCACTTCCCGACACGGATTCGTCGTTCCTCCCCCGTGGAGCGGACGGTCCCACGAGCCCCTCCGTCCCCGCACCGTTCCCGCTCCCGTCCGGTCCGCCCGAATCCCCCTTCCCGGGGGCCCGGCCTCCCGGTCAGAGCGGCCCGCACCGGGGTTCCGGCCCCGACCGCACCCACCGGGTGCTCACGCTCGTCGGCGCCTCCGGCGCCGCGGCGGCGGCGCTGTCGGGCCTGCTGGCGTTCTCCCCGCTCCACCAGGCGTTCGGGGAGCCGGCCGCCGTCGGCCACTGCCTGCACGCCGACGCCGGTCGCGGGGCCCTGCCCTAGCGAACGTCCGCCACGCGGGAGCCGCCGGGCTCCCGCGTGGGCGAAGACCCGCCCCGGCAGGCCCTGTGCCCGTGGCGGTCGCCGGGCCTGCCGGGGCGGCCCCCGTGCCGGAACCCGGCGGTCCCGCACCGGCGCGGACCGGGGGAGCATGCCCGGCCGTTCCCTCCGCGCGGGCGCCCCTCCTCCCGGCGGGGCGGCGCAACCGCCCGGGCAGCCGGGGGAGCCCCTCGGCCCACGCCCGCTCCGCCGCCGCAGGGCCCCGGCGGCCCCGCCCGTCAGCGGACGCCCGCGCCCCCGGCGCGAACGCCCGCCCCCGCGGCGCTCCTGCGCACGGCCCACTCGGCGACCGCCAGGTTGATCAGCCACCCCGCCGCCATCAGCCCCGTGCGGGTCGCCTCACCCGGCTGGCCGAGCAGCAGCACCCAGGGCAGGTGCGTGAACACCTGCGTGCCCGCCCCCTGCCCGATCGCGTACGCGCGGACCATCCAGGCCCGGTGCCCGGCGGTGTCCCGGCGCCGCACCGCCGCGAACCCCAGCAGGATCGCCGCCGCCATCCCCGTCCCGAACACCAGCCGCACCGCGGTCAGCGACACGTCCTCCCCCTCGTTCAGCGGGTAGGAGAGCGACATCCAGACCCCCGTCAGCGCCGCGACGAGCCCCAGCGGCACCAGCGCCCGGCCCGCGAGGCGGTGCCAGCGGCGGCGGCGCAGCCCGGGCACGAACTGGAACGCGCCCAGCAGGCAGTAGGGCACGGCGGCGGCGATGTGCAGCACCACGGGCGCGGGGTCGGCGAAGAACCTGCTGTTCTCCGGGGTGGCCGGACCGCCGCCGGCCAGCTCGCCCAGGCGCGCGCCGCCCGCGATCACGGGGACGGCGCTGAGCAGGACCAGCAGGGCGGCGACGAGCCACGCGCGTCGGTCGGAGGGGGTCACGAGGGTTCCTTTCGCCGCCGCGAGGGCACCGTGCCCGGGGCGGTACCCCGATCGTGGCCCGCGCGCCCCCTCGGGGGCATCGGTCCCGGGGCCGCCACCGCCTCCGCCGAAAGCGGGAGGGCGTCCTCGTCCTTCCGGTCAGCGCGGGGTGCCGCTAACCCGCCCGGTCTCGTACGCCCACAGGGCGGCCTCGACCCGGTTGCGGGCGCCGATCTTGGCCATGAGGCCGGCGATGTGGGTCTTGACCGTGCTGACCGCGATGTAGGACTCGCGGGCGATCTCGCCGTTGGTCCGCCCGCGGGCCACCGCCTCCAGGATCTGCTCCTCCCGGTCCGTGAGCGCCTGGGCGGGCTGGGCCGGCGGCCCGGCCGGGCGGCGGCCGGCGAACGTGTCGAGCAGCCTGCGGGTGACGCCGGGGGCGATGAGCGCGTCGCCCGCGGCGGCGGCCCGCACCGCCTGGGAGAGCAGCGCGGCCCCGGCGTCCTTGAGCAGGAACCCGCGCGCCCCGGCCCGCAGGGCGGCGTACACGTACTCGTCGAGGTCGAACACGGTGATGACGACGACGGCGACCGGGTCCCGCACGTCGGGCCCGGCCAGCAGCCGGGTGGCCTCGATGCCGTCGGTGCCGGGCATGCGGACGTCGAACAGGCACACGTCGGGGCGCAGGCGCCGCGCCAGCTCGACGGCCCCGCGGCCGTCGGCGGCCTGACCGACGACCTCGATCCCGGGCTGGGCGTCCAGGATCATCGTCAGGCCGGTGCGGACGATCTCCTGGTCGTCGGCGACGACCACGCGGATGGCGGGCGCCCCCTCCCCCGCTCCCTCTCCCGCACTCATGCGGCGGCTCCCGACCGGGGCAGGCGGGCGGTGACGGTCCAGCCCCGGCCCGGGTTCGGGGCGGCCTCGCAGGTCCCGCCGAGCAGGGCGGCCCGCTCGGCCATGCCGGTGATCCCGTAGCCGGCCGGCCGGCGCGGGGCGGGGTCCCCGTCGTCGGCGACCCGCAGGTGCACCGAGGTGTCGTCGGCGGTGACGCGCACGCGGACGCGGGTGGCGCCGCGGGCGTGCCTGCGCGCGTTGGTGACCGCCTCACGGGCCAGGCGGTGGACGGTCGCCGCGACCTCCGGCGGCAGGTCGTCGAGGCCGTCGTCGACCCGCACCTCCACGGCCGGGCCGCCGGGCCCGGCCCCGGGGAGCGCCGCTCATCCCGCAGGGGCGGGCACTTCACACGAGACAGGATTCACCAAAGTCCTCTATACACCCCTATGTTGTTGAACAAAAGGGAGCGAAGAGATACTTTTCCACCATAGACCATCGCCACCGGAAACCACCCCGGCGGTGGGAAGGGACGGACGACGTGGACACGACACCGGGGAGCCGCCCGGCGCGGGAGCTGCGCGCGCGGCTGCGCGCCGACCTGACGGCGGCGATGAAGGCCCGCGAGCGCACGGCGGTCTCCGCGCTGCGCACCGCGCTGGCCGCCGTCGACAACGCCGAGGCGGTCCGGGCGCCCGAGGAGGCGGTCACCGCGGCCTCCGAGCACGTGGCGGGCGCGCGGCAGGGCGTGGGCTCCACCGAGGCCGCCCGCCGCGAGCTGTCCGCCGCCGACCTGGCGGACCTGCTGCGGGCCCAGGTCGACGAGCGCCGCGAGGAGGCCGCCCGTTACACCGCCCTGGGCCGGGGCGCGGCCGCCGAGCGGCTCCGGGCCGAGGCGGACGTGCTCGCCGTGTACCTCGCCGCCCCGGGACCCGGGGCGGCGTGAGCGCGGCACCGGGCCCCGCGCTCACCCGTCCATGCGCCCGCGCAGCACCTCCACCCCGTCCCCGTCCAGGTCGGCGAGGTGGGCCGGCCGGCCCGTCATGGCCATGATCAGCGCGAGCGTGCCGCCCCTGACCAGCGGCCCCTCCCCCGCCGCGAAGGGGCCGTCCGCGGCCTCCAGCCGCAGGCCCTTGACGCGGCTCCCGGCGACGACCACCTGGTCCGAGCCCCGGTAGTACTCCGCGACCCGCGTCAGGGTGTCCACCGGCCGGTCCGCAGCGATGCCCAGCGGGCGCCGGACGTCCTCGGCGTGCACGACGGCCTCGCCCAGCATGGCGATCCGGGGCAGCGGCGGCGACGTCGTACTCGCCACCACCGCGCGGAAGCGGGCGAGCGTGTCGGCGCCCGAGTCCCCCATCTGCTCGGCCAGGCGCATCGCGACCTGGGCGTCGAAGTCGAAGCGGCAGCGGACGACCCCGGCGAACCACCGCAGGCCGTTGAGGCTCGCCCCGGCGGTCAGGTGCGCGAGGACCTCGCGCACCGTCAGCCCCGTGCACAGCGACGGGGTCCGCCAGTCCTCCTCGGACAGGCCGGCCAGGTCGTCGGCCAGGGCCGCGCGCTCGGCGTGCACCTGCGGCCACGGGACCGGGCGGCGGTTCGACGGCATCATGCGACTCCTCACGAAGGAACGGGACTCCCATCCTTCACCCCGCCTGCGACAGAACCCCGGACCCCGCGGGCGCGCCGGCGGGGGCCGGTAGGGTGCCTGCGCCCTGCCCCCGACCACAGGAGGACCCCTGGGACCGGTGCGCGTCCACGTCGCCTACTGCGAAGGCTGGGACCCCGGGTCCCGTGCACCGGCCGGCCGGCTGAGCCCGGCCACCGCGCGCCGCCGGGACCGGGACGGAGAGCAGTACGCCGCCCTCCTGCGCACCCCCGGGGGAACCCCGCTCCTGCTCCTGGAGGTCGCCCGGCGCGAACGCTTCCTCCGGGTCGTCCTGCTGTCCCCCGACGGTCGCCGCGTGGGCCGCTTCCGGTACCTGCGCAAGCCCGGCCCCGACCGCCTGGTGCTGCTGGGCGGACGCCAGTGGGCGCGGCCGGACGAGGGCACCCCCGACCTGGTGGAGGCGCAGGAGCGGCTGGGGACGGAGTTCGAGCGCTCCTTCGGGGGCCGCTGCTTCGACGTGCGCGCCGGGTGGCGCACCCTGGACCTCACCTTCTTCGGGGGCGGCGCGCCGCCCCCCGGCGGCACGGCCTGGCGGGAGCACGTGGCGTCCCTGGCCGTCCTGGACGTGCCCGCCTTCGGCGACTGGGCCCGTCCGGCCGCCCTGCACCCGGACCTGTGGGGTCCGCTGGTCCTGTGTGAGGACGGCGCCCCGGACGGCCCCGCCGTCCCCGCGCCCTGGCAGCCGGTCCGCCCGCTGGCGCCGCCGGACCTCACCGGCCTGCTGCGGGAGGGGGGCGTGCGCACCTCCCCGGGTTTCCCCGGCTGGGGTCCGGCCCGGCTGCACGACGTCGACCTGGGCCGCCTGGACCTGCCCTCGGGGGACCTGGCCGTCGGCGGGGGCCAGGCGGTCGACGAGGGCCTGGCCGTGTACCGGGGCGTCCTCCCGCCGGGGCGGCACCGCGTGGTGGCCACCGTGGCCTCCTTCGCCTCGGGTGAGCCCCGGCTCCTTCCGGCGTCCTTCCCCGAGCGGTTCCCCGGTCCGGGCGACGTCCGGCTGGCCGCCGTGCGGATCCAGGCCCGCGACGCACCGGTCGCCTCCTGGGAGCACGCCCTCCAGGACGGGGAGGACCCGGGGGAGCTGGACGAGCGGGAGTTCTACGGGAGCTTCGCCCAGGGCGGGGTGTGCCTGGCCGACCCGGGCGTCGCCGAGCGCGTCGCCGACCACATGGCCGAGGACTTCGAGCGCTACGAACTCGCCTTCTGCGGGCACGGGAGCGCACTGGAGGAGTCCGCCGAGGCCGATGCCGCGCTGCGCTCCGCGGCGCGGGCCTTCCCCCGCGACACGGAGGCGTTCGTCCGCGCCCTCGGGTACGGTCCGGGCGACCCGGTACCGGACCGCGCGGACCTGGCCCGGACCGCCGCCCACGTGCGGGCCCTGCCGCCGCCCCCCGGGCGCCCGCCGGCCCCGCCCGTCCAGGGGGTGCTGCACCGCGAACTCCTGGGCGTGGTCCACCCGTACCAGCACACGGACCCGGCCTTCACCCTGCGCCTGCCCGGGGGCGGGACGATGTTCGTGGTGCGCCCGGGCCCGGTCTCGTCCGCCCCGCTGCGGATCGGACGGGACGCCTGCGGCGCACCGGTCCGCTTCGTGGTCGACGGCCGCCTGTTCGGGTGCTCCGCCGGGGAGGCGCGCCTGTGACGGCCCTGGAGCCCGCCCCCGGGTCTGGAGGGCCGAAGGGTCGGCCACAGTGGGAATCCGGGCCTCCCTCCGGGTATCGCCGGTGCGGGCCCGCCCCATGGCCCTGATCCCGCCCGGGACCGACCACAGGAGGCACGCGCGTGGGTTACCTGCGGTTGCTGCGGCAAGGGCGCGTGGCGGCGCTGTGGTCGGCACAGCTCGTGGCGGTGGTGGGGGGCCGCCTGTACGCGCTGGCCGTCATGTGGCTGGTGTGGGAGGCCACCGAGTCGGCCTTCCTCATGGGCCTGGTCGCGGTGCTGGAGTCGCTCCCCTACATCCTGATGGGCGCCTTCGGCTGGCGGCTGACCGCCCGCCTGGCCACCTGGGGCCGCCTGGCCCTGGTCCAGCTGGCGTACGCCGCCGTCGTGGCCGCGGTGCCCCTGGCCTGGGCGCTGCTGGACTCCCGGGCGGCGGAGGCGGGGGCGGCCGGGGCCGCGGACTCCGCCGCGCACCTGCGGGTGGCGGTGCTGCTGGTGGTCGCGCTCCTGGTGGGGACCGCCTCCTCCCTCCTCGAACCGCTGCTGCCCGCCCTGGCACCGTCGCTGGTCGACGGCGACCGGGTGCGGCCGCTGATGGGGCTGCTGGACCTGGCCGGCCGGCTGGCCCGCATCCTGGGCCCCGGGGCGGCCGGGGCCCTGCTGCTGGTGGTGGACGAGGTCGGCTTCTACGGGGCGACCGCGGCGGCCTTCCTCGTCAGCGCGGCGGTCATCGCGGGCCTGGGCGGCGTGCCCGGGTCGGCGCGGCCCGCCCCCGGGCCGGGCCCGGGGCCCGGTCCCCGCACTCCGGCGCCCCTCGCGCACCGTCCGTCCCACCCGGCCGCGCGGTCGCGCCTTCCCCACGCCCCGCCGCAACCGCTCCGTCCCGGGGCCACCGCCGCCGGGTGGCGGATCCTGGTGCGCTCGCACCCCTCCGTGGCGGTCGCGGTGGTGCTCAACGGGGCCGGGCAGCTGGCGGCGACCGCCTCGGCGGTGGGCCTGCCCATCCTGCTCACCACCGTGCACGGGCAGGGCATGGCCGTCTACGGGGCGCTGACCGCGCTGACGGCCGCGGGGGCGGTGGCGGGCAACCTCGCCGTGGGCAACCTGCGCCCGCGCGGGCCGTGGCTGCCGGTGTTCTGCGCGTCGTGGGCGGTGGCCGGGGTGCTGCTGGCCGCCATGGGGCTCGCGCCCACGGTGGGGGTGCTGGCGGCGGTCATGGTGCTGTCCGGGGCGGCCATGCCGTGGGCGAGCGTGACCCTCCAGGTGTCCATCGCGGACCGCTTCCCGGTCGCGGAGCGGGTGGCGGTGCTGTCCGCGCACCACATGGTGGTGCGGCTGTGCGGGACGGCGGGGATGCTGGTGGTGCCGCTGCTGGTGGCCGCCGACCCGCCGACGGGACTGGCCCTGACCGGGCTGGGGCTGGTGGCGGCGGCGCTGGCCGCCGGGGTGCTGGGGCGGCGCATCCCCGAGACCGCCCCCGAAGGCTAGAAGCCCGCCGGAAGGCAGAAGGGGCGGGCCCCCGGAGCCGATCGCGGCACCGGCCACCGGGGCGCCGGGACGGCACACCCCCGAAACCGCCCCCGAGGGGTGGCGGGGCGGGGCCCGGGGCCCCGCCCCGCGTCCCTACACGGCGGGCAGGATCCTGCCCGTCACCTCGCCGAAGTGGACGACGGTCCCGTCCGGGCCGGGCGCGGTCGCCGTGATGACGACCTCGTCGCCGTCCTCCAGGAAGGAGCGCTCGGTCCCGTCCGGCAGCCGCAGCGGCTCCTTGCCGCTCCAGGACAGTTCCAGCAGGCTGCCCCGCTGCCCCGGCTCGGGGCCGCTGACGGTGCCCGACGCGTACACGTCGCCGGTGCGCAGCGACGCCCCGTTGACGGTCATGTGGGCGAGCTGCTGGGCGGCCGTCCAGTACATCTGCGAGAACGGCGGACGCGACACCGGGTGGCCGTTGAGCCGCACCTCCAGCCGCAGGTCCAGGCCCCAGGGCGCGCTCCCGCGCAGGTAGGGCAGCGGCTCGGGGTCCTGGGCGGGCTGCTCCACCCGGGCGGACTCCAGGGCGGCCAGCGGCACGATCCACGGGGAGACCGAGGTGGCGAACGACTTGCCCAGGAACGGGCCCAGCGGCACGTACTCCCAGGCCTGGAGGTCGCGCGAGGACCAGTCGTTGAGCAGGAACACGCCGAACACGTGGTCGGGGAAGCCGTCCACCGCGACCCGGCCGCCCATCGGGGCGGGGGTGCCGACCACGAACCCGACCTCGGCCTCGATGTCCAGCCGCACCGAGGGCCCGAACACGGGCGCCGGGTCGTCGGGGGACTTGCGCTGGCCGGTGGGGCGGACGATGTCGGTGCCCGAGGCCACGATGGTGCCGGAACGGCCGTGGTACCCGATGGGCAGGTGCTTCCAGTTGGGGGTGAGCGGCTCCTGGCCGGGGCGGAACATCCGGCCCACGTTGGCGGCGTGGTGCTCGGAGGCGTAGAAGTCCACGTAGTCGGCGACGGTGAACGGCAGGTGCAGCCGCACCGCGTCCCGGTCCACCAGGTGGGGGCGGACCGCGGCCTCGTGGGCGGGGTCGGTGAGCCACTCCACCAGGTCGGCGCGGACCCGGTCCCACACGGGGCGTCCGGCGGCCAGCAGCGCGTCGAGGTTCGGCGCGCCGAGCAGGTCGGCGTGGGGCGATCCGGTGGCGCGGGCGGCGGCGCCCAGGTCCAGGACGTGGGCGCCGACGGCGGTGCCGACGCGGGTGGCGCCGTCCCCGCCGGTGCTGAACACCCCGTAGGGCAGGGTGGCGAGGCCGAACTCGGCGTCCCGGGGCAGGTCGATCCAGCTGTCGGGCATGGGTGTGCGCTTTCTGGGTGCGGGCCCGCGGCCGGGGCGGCGGTGCCGGTCCGGCCGCGGGGGCGGTCGTGGTCGGTCAGGGGCCGAGCGCCCCGAGGACGACGAGGTCCTCCAGGGGCTCGATGATGCTGCACGTTCCGAAGGAGCGGAAGCCCGCCCGGACCGCGGCGGCCTCCCCGGCGGTGAGCCCGGCGGCGCGGGAGGCCAGGGACTTCCCGTCCCGGTCGGCCAGGACCCCGGCCGCGTCGGCGGCGGTCCCGCCCCTGACCAGGGTGTCCGTGGCCAGCAGGACGTTGAGGAAGCCGTGCTGCTCGAAGCCCTCGGCGGTGGTGTGCCGGACGGCGTGGTGCAGCCCGGCGGTGCACTTGAAGGGCACGCCGAGGCCGACGGCCGCGTACAGGAACCCGGCCAGCTCGTCCTCGGCCGGGTGGGCCTGCGCGGTCAGCCCGCCGGTGCGGAACTTGGCGCTGCGCCCGGCGGCGGCCAGGGCCTCCAGGTCCGCGCGCACGCCCTCGGGCCCGCCCTGGCGGGACACCTCCACGTACCCGTCGGCCGGCCCGGCCTCCCCCGACCCGTCGGGCAGGTGGGCGGCGAGGGCGGCGGCGACCCCGGCGGCGCCGCCGGGCGGGGCCGCGGCCTCCACGCCGCGCAGGCGCAGCGCGGGGTCGGCCAGCACCGCCCCGACGGCGGGGGCGACCCCGTCGGCGCCGCCGGGGACGGTGACCACGACCTCCAGCGGCGGGTGGCTGCCGTCCTCGCGGGAGAGCACGGCGCGCAGCTCGGCCACGCGCGCGTCGGAGACCAGGAAGGGTCCCACGTAGGCGGCCCGGGACGAGTCCAGGTACCGGCGGTGGGCGGGCAGGGCCTCGCCCATGGGGGCGTTGCCGGGCGGGAACAGCGCGGCGTCGTCGAACAGGGAGCGGTACAGGGCGTCCCCGGCCCCGCCCCGGGCCGCGTCGGCGGTGCTCACGGTTCCCGCTTCCCGCCGGCCCAGGTCCAGGCGTAGGAGCCGTCGTCGGAGGCGGTCCCGCCCTCCCCCAGGTCCAGCGGCCGGAAGGTGTCCACCATGACGGCCAGCTCGTCGAACCGCTCGGCGCCGATGCTGCGCTCGTAGGCCCCGGGCTGCGGGCCGTGGGAGTGGCCGCCGGGGTGCAGGGAGATCGAGCCCTGGCCGATCCCGGAGCCCTTGCGGGCCTCGTAGTCGCCGCCGCAGTAGAACATGACCTCGTCGGAGTCCACGTTGGAGTGGTAGTACGGCACGGGGATCGCCCCGGGGTGGTAGTCCACCTTGCGCGGCACGAAGTTGCAGATGACGAAGTTGTGGCCCTCGAACACCTGGTGGACGGGCGGCGGCTGGTGCACCCGGCCGGTGATGGGCTGGAAGTCGTCGATGTTGAACGCGTACGGGTACAGGCAGCCGTCCCAGCCGACCACGTCGAACGGGTGGGTGGGGTAGGTGTAGCGGGTGCCGGAGATGCCGCCGGGGCCGTCGCCGCGGTGCTTGATCAGCACGTCGACGTTCTCGCCCTCGGCCAGCAGGGGCGCGGAGGGCCCGCGCAGGTCGCGCTCGCAGTAGGGGGCGTGCTCCAGGAGCTGACCGTACCGGGACAGGTACCGCTTGGGCGGGGCGATGTGGCTGTTGGCCTCGACCACGTAGGCGCGCAGCGGCCCGTCGCCGGTGGGCACCCAGCGGTGGGTGGTGGCCCGGGGCAGGATGACGTAGTCGCCGCGGCCGACCTCCAGGAGGCCGAACACGGTCTCCACCCGGGCGCTGCCGGACTCGACGTAAACGCACTCGTCGCCGATGCCGTTGCGGTACAGCTCCGAGGGGGCCCCGGCGACGACGTAGGAGATGCGCACGTCGTCGTTGCCCAGGACCAGGCGGCGCGACTCGACGACGTCGGCGGCCTTCCACTCCTGGTCGCCGAAGAGCGTGTGCAGCTTGAGGTGCCGGGGCACCATCGGCGCGTTGCGGGTGCGGCTCTGGTCGGGGACCCGCCACTCGGCGGCGTCGACGATGGCCGAGGGGATCGCCCGGTGGTAGAGCAGCGAGGAGTCGGAGGAGAAGCCCTCCTCCCCCATCAGCTCCTCGTAGTAGAGGCCCCCCTCGGGGGTGCGGTGCTGGGTGTGGCGGGTGCGGGGCACCTCGCCGACCTGGCGGTAGTAGGCCATGGCGCCTGTCCTCCGGGTGGTCGTCGGTGGTCGTGGTGCTGTCGGCGGCGTCCGCGTCAGAGCGCGGGCGCGGGGTGTTCGGGGGCGGCGGCCCGCCCCAGGCAGGTGCGCACGGCCGCCGCGACGGCCGCCGGGTCGGCGGCGTCGACGACGGCGGCGATGTGGGCGTCGGGGCGCAGCACCCAGGCCTGGCCGGGTTCGGTGTCCAGGGCCTGGGCGAGGGCGCCGGTGGCGTCGATGTCGGTGAGGCGGTACCCGGCGACGGGGGCCGCGGTGGCCTCGCGGGCGGCGTCCAGGGCGCGTTCGAGCAGGGCGGCGCCGGCGCCGCCGGGGTCCGGGCCCAGCAGCAGGGTGACGCCCTCGCGCAGCAGCGGGCGCAGCCGGGCGGGCGCGTCGGCGGGGCCGCCGGGCAGCGCGACGGGGGCGTCGGGGACGATCACCCCGGGGCAGGGCGCGGGCGCCAGGCCGCGGGGCGGGCGCCCGCCGAAGGGGCGCTGCGGGCAGGGCGTGGTCAGGGGCGAGTCCACGTACCAGAAGGGCTCGGCCAGGCGGCCGGAGTCGACCAGGGCGCGGGCGGCCCCGTCGGTCAGGGCCCGCTCCAGGACGTCGGCCCGGGTGGCGTGCCCCTCCTCGTCCTGGGGGACGAGGAAGCGCATGGTGGCGCCGGTGACCTCGGCGTTCTCCAGGGCGGCGGCGTGGCGCTCGGTGTGGTAGGTCTCCAGGAACTCCTCGTCCGCCCAGCCGGAGCGGACGTAGGCGATCTTCCAGGCGGCGTTCTCGGCGTCCTGGACGCCGGAGTTGAGGCCGCGCGCGCCGAACGGGGCGACCAGGTGGGCGTTGTCGCCCAGGAGCAGGACGCGGCCCGCGCGCATGCGGTCCGCCACGCGGGTGTGGAACCGGTAGACCGAGTGCCAGACGATCTCGTAGGGCTTCTCGCCGATGATCCGCCGGATGCGGGCGTCCAGGCGCCCGGCGGCCTCCTCGGCCTCCAGGTCGAAGTCGGCGGGGACCTGCCAGTCGATGCGGAACACCGAGTCGGGGCAGGGGTGGATGAGGACCTGGCGGCCCGGGTTCCACTCGGGGTCGAAGTAGAAGCGGCGCTCGCGGGCCCAGTCGCCCAGGTCGGCGCGGATGTCGCAGATGAGGAAGCGGTCCTCGAAGCTGGTGCCCTCGAAGCCCAGGCCCAGGGCGCGGCGGACGACGCCGCCGTGGGCGCCCAGGCAGGACAGGGCGTGCGTGCCGCGCAGGCGGACCGGCCCGGCGGGGGTGTCGCAGGTGACGGTGACGCCGTCGGCGTCCTGCTCGATCCCGGTGACGGTGTGGTCCCAGGAGGTGGCCACCCCGGCCTCGGTGAGGCGGCGGTCCAGGATCTCCTCGGTGCGGGACTGGGAGAGGTTGACGAAGGGCGGCAGCGGCGAGGCGCCCGGGTCGGCGAGGCGGACGCTGAACAGCTCGCTGTCCCGGTAGAAGGTGCGGGCGGTGTCCCAGGTCAGGCCTTCTTCGGCGATCTCCCCGGCGCCCACCCAGTCCCACACGTCCAGGACGTCGCGCTGCTGGCAGATGGCCTTGGAGCCGACGGCGTCGCGCTCGGGCCGGGAGTCGACGACGCGGACGGGGACGCCGCGCCGGGCCAGCAGCAGGGCCGCGGTCTGGCCGACCGGGCCGGCGCCCAGGACCAGGACGGGCTCGGCGGAGGTGTCGGCGGGGGGTCGTGGAGCGGGAGGTCGCACGTCGGGCTCCTCGGCGTCGGCGCCCCGGCGGGGCGGTGGTGGTCGGTGGCGGCGGCCGGGCCGGACGGGTGTCCGCCGCCGGCCGCCCGGCCGGTCAGGCCTGGAGGAGGTCCCAGACCTCGCGGTCGCGCTCGGCCGTCCAGATGACGGGGCGCTCGATCCCGGAGAACTCGTCCCACAGGCGCGAGACGTCGAAGGGCAGGCAGTGCTCGAAGATCGGCCAGTGGCCGTAGTCGTCGACCAGGGCCGCGTGGGTGGCCTCGAACGCCTCCTTGAGGGTGCCGCCGCGCCCGTGGACGCCGCCGACCTCGCGGATCATGACCTGGAGGAAGTTGCGGGTCTGCTCGACGGCGGCGTCGACCTCGTCGCGTCCGCGGCTGACCGCGCCGCGCCCGCCGACGAGCATCTCGGCGCCCAGGTCCTTGACCCGGTCCAGGGTGGCGCCGGCCCAGTCCATGTGGAAGGCGTCGCCGGTGTAGAGGGCGGCCTGGGCCTCGACGAGGTCGCCCGCGAAGAGGATCTTGCGCTGCGGCAGCCAGGCGACGATGTCGCCCTCGGTGTGGCCGCGCCCGAAGTACTCCAGGACGAGTTCGCCGCGGTCGCCGCCCAGGTCGATGGTGGTGCGGTCGGCGAAGGTCTGGGTGGGCCAGGTCAGGCCGGGCACGGAGCCGGCGTCCTTGGCCAGGCGGGGCATGCGGCCGAACTCGCTGGCCCAGTCCTCTTCTCCGCGCTCGCGGATCAGCTCGTGGGTCTTCTCGTGGGTGAGGATGATCTCGGCGTCGAAGGCGCTCGCGCCCAGGACGCGGACCGCGTGGTAGTGGGAGAGCACCAGGTAGCGGACGGGCTTGTCGGTGTGCTCGCGCAGCAGGGCCAGCCACTCGCGGGCGGCGGTGGGGGTGGCCAGGGCCTCGAACGCCACGAGGAAGTCCTCGCCCTCGATGGCGCCCACGTTGGGGTCGCCCTCGGCGGTGAGCGCGTAGACGCCGTCGGCCAGGACCTCCAGGGTCTGCTGCTTGGCCTCGGTGTCGGCGGACGAGGCGAACGGCTTGGCTGCCATGGTCGTCGGGACCCCTTCACTCGCTGCGGGCGGCTGCCGCCGCCCAAAATGATCAAACGTTTGATGATTCAGACCATAACGTGCGCTGCGTCACGGGACCAAGAGGCGCAGAGCCGCCTCATGAGTGATACGGATCACACTGCACGCCCTCCGGTCCCGGACGGCGGGGCCCCGACCTGCCGCGCCCCGCCTCCCCCTCACCACCCTTCCCACCCGACCCCCTGCGCCACTCCCACACCAACCCGGTCCGCCGCCCCGGAAGCGGAGCGGAAATGGCGCGGATATCCCCCGGGAAAGCACACCCTCCCGATACCGGGCGTCCCGTACAGAACAGACCATCACAAAGGCACCATTGGCTTACGAACGACAGCGAAGCGTCATCGGAACGCGCACCGACACGGCCCGTTCACCCGATATCACCCCTGGACAACACGGCCGCGGAAAAGGAAAAGAGCGGCAAACGCGTGCCGTACCCCAGGTATTAGGGTGGTCCCGTGACCCACGACACCGCACCCCCCAGCGATCTCACCTTCTGGTCGTTCGTCGACTACGCGGTGCAGAAGGCCGAGCAGGAACTCCCCTCCGTCAACGCCGACGCCATGCGCATGGTGCTCACCCTCAACCGGGCCACGAGCATGGTCATCTACGACCTGGAATCCACCGTCCACCGCCCGCGCGGGCTCACCTGGCCCGGATTCCGGGTGATCTTCGCGCTCTGGCTGGCCGGGCCGATGGAGGCCAAGACCACCGCCGAGATCTCCGGCATGAGCCGGGCCGCCCTGTCCGCGCTGCTCAACACCCTGGAGCGCGACGGACTCATCCTGCGCGAGCGCGCCGTCCACGACCGCCGCGCGCTCCAGCTCAGCCTGACCGAGGCGGGCTACCGCGCCATCCTCGGCGGCTTCCGCGCCCACAACCGGCGCGAGTCGGCCTGGGCCGACGCCCTGGACCCCGACGAGCGCCGCGAACTCGTGCGCCTGCTCAACAAGCTGATGGCCGGGTCCACCGACGCCCAGGCCAAGTTCCGCAGCTGACCCGGCCGGCACCGGAGCGGTCGGCGCCCACCCCGCGCCGCCGCCCGCGCCGACCGCCGCCCGCGTTAGGGGCCAATCCGGACCGGAGCGGCCCTTGAACCCGGTCCCGCCGCACGGTGGGCTGGGGGCATGGACGACTCCACCCGTGCCCGCATCGACGCCGCCCGGCGGCGCTTCTCGCCCGCGAACGTGTACCTCAACACGGCCACCCACGGCCTGACCCCCGACACCGCGCTGGACGCGGCCCTGCGCCACACCCGGGACGTGGCCGCAGGGAGGTTCTCCCCCGCCGACGCCGACCCGGGTGTGGAGCGCGCCCGCGCCTCCTACGCCCGGCTGCTGGGCGTGCCCGTGCGGAGCACGGCGATCGGCGCCTACACCGCGCAGTTCGTGGGGACGGTCGCCGCGGCGCTGCCGCCGGGGTCGGAGGTGCTGACCGCCGAGCGCGAGTTCAGCTCGGTGGTGCACCCGTTCCTGACCCGGGACGACCTGACCGTCCGGGAGGTGCCGCTGGAGCGCCTGGCCGACGCGGTGGGCCCGGCCACCCGGCTGGTGGCGGTGTCGGCGGTGCAGTCCTCCGACGGGCGCGTGGCCCCGCTGGAGGACCTGCTGGCGGCCCGCGACGCCCACGGGGCGCGGCTGCTGGTGGACGTCACCCAGGCGGCGGGGTGGCTGCCGGTGCCCGCCGACCGGATCGACTACACGGTGTGCAGCGCCTACAAGTGGCTGCTGGGGCCGCGCGGGTCGGCGTTCCTCACCGCCACCCCGGAGGCGCTCGCGGAGCTGGCGCCCCTGGCGGCCAACTGGTACGCCGCCGAGGAGCCGTGGGAGAGCCTGTACGGCGCGCCGCTGCCGCTGGCGGCGGGTGCGCGCGGGCTGGACCTGCCCCCGGTGTGGCCCGCGTGGTCGGCGCTGGAGCACACCCTGGCGCTGTTGGAGGAGACCGGGGTCGAGGCGGTGCACGCGCACGACACGGCCCTGGGCGACCTGCTGCGCGCCCGCCTGGACCTGGAGCCGGCCGGGTCGGCGATCGTTTCGGTGTCCGCCCCGGCGGGCGGGGTGGAGCGGGTGCTGGCCGAGGGCATCGCGGTGGCCGCCCGGAACGGGCGGCTGCGGGCGTCGTTCCACCTCTACAACACCGAGGAGGACGTCGACCGGCTGGTCAAGGCCCTCACCGGCTGACCGGTGCGGCGCTACCCGCCCGGCCCCGCCGCGGGTGCGGGGGCGGGACCGGGCGGGTAGCGGCCCCAACGCCTAGAAGATGGTGCCGTTGAAGGCCGCGTCGGGCCGGTACAGCGCCGCGTCCAGGCGGGCGAGCGCCCCCGGCGTGTGCTCGGTGAGCAGCCCGGCCGCCGCGTACCCGGTGAGCGGGGTCTGCCCCAGGTAGGCCGCGCCCAGGTGCGCCGCGTCCAGCGTCACGTCCGGGGCGGTGTCGCAGGCCTCGACCCGCGCGCCGTCCGTGCCCGCCTTGAGCGACCAGGTCCCGGCGTTCCACGGCGCGTACCGGTCGGTGACCTCCAGCACCGCCTCCACCGGCGCGGTGTAGGTGCGCTCGGACAGCGCGCCCGGCACGTCCACCAGGCGCAGCCACAGGCTGGTGAAGATCTCCCGCACCAGCCGGTCGCGGTTGCCGAGCAGGTGCACCAGCGGGTCGTCGACCGGCAGGAACTCGAACTCGGTCCGCGCCGTCAGGTCGCGGTCGAGCAGGTGCTCGTAGAGCAGGGTCCACGCGGCCGGGGCGGTGGCCCGCATCTCCTGGACGTACACCGTCCCGGCCGGGCCGTCGGAGTCCCACTTGGCGCGCGTGCTGTACAGGGCGTAGCCCACCGGGCCCCGCGGCCCGCGGACCACGACGGCCTGCTTGGGGCTCCTACCGTCGCGGTTCTCGGGGGCGTCCTTCAGCGCCCGGTCCCACCAGTGGGCGGTGCGCGGCACCTGGCCCAGCCGGGTGCGGGCGGCCTCCCCGTGCACGTGCTCCAGGTCCGCGCGGAACTCGGCGGCGTAGCCCAGGCGGACCGACAGCCCGGGGTCGCGCGGCGCGTCGGGGCGCAGGCGGGCGTGCGGGCGGGCGATGTGCGCCTCGGTCTCGGAGACGGCGGGGCCGTACCCGAAGCGCCCGTAGATGGCGCCCTCGGACGCCCACAGCGCCGCGTACCGGCCGCCCGCGGCGTGGATGTCGGCGAGCTGGCGGCGCATGAGCGCGCTGAGCACGCCCCGGCGGCGGTGGGTGGGCCACACGCCCACCCCGGTCACCCCGGCCACCGGGCGCGGCCCGCCGGGCAGGGTCATCTCGAAGGGGAAGTGGTTGGTGGCGCCGACGACGCGCTCCTCGCCGTCGACCTCGTCGACGGCCACGCGCACCCGCTCGTAGCCCTCGGCGTCGTGGAGGGGGCGCACCCGCTCCACCACGGCGTCCAGGTCCTCGGCCACCAGGAGCGCCTCACCGATGACGCGGGCCACCCGGGGGTACTCGTCCCGGTCGGTGCCGCGCACGGTCCACTCGGTGCGCGCGCTGTCGGGTGTGGTCATTGTTCTCCGCCTTGTCGTTCGGTGCGGTCGGGACGGTGTGCGGGGGCGGGGCGGCGGTCAGAAGTCGACGCCGCAGTACGGCTCCAGCGGCTCGTACAGGGCGGTGTCCAGGCTCCTGGCCGCGCCGGGGGTGTGCTCGGTGAGCAGCCCGGCGGCGGCGAGCCCGGACAGGGACCGCCGCCCGAAGTAGGCCGCTCCCAGGTGGGACACGTCCAGGGACAGGTCGGCGGGCCCGGTGGCGGGCGAGCAGCGCCTCGCCTACGACCCGGGCGACCTCGGGGTACTCGGCGGCGGTGGTGCCCCGCACGGTCCAGGCGTCGGGTTCGGCGTCGGGTTCGGGAGAGGTCTCGCCCACGGGGTCCCTCCCCTCAGAAGCCGGTGTCGCAGCGCGGCGCCCGGGGGGTGTACAGGGCCGTGTCCAGGCGGGCGGCGGCTCCGGGCGTGTGCTCGGCGGCGGTCCCGGCGTCGACGTGGGTGGTGACCGGTCCGCGCCCCAGGTGGGCGGCGCCCAGGTGGGCCGCGTCCAGGGAGAGGTCGGGGTCGGCGGTGGTGGCCTCCACCCGCGTGTCCTCGCCGTCGGTCTTGAGGTGCCAGCGGCCGGCGTTCCAGGGGGCGTACCGGTCGGCGACCTCGATGACGGTGTCCAGGGGCCGGGCGTAGGTGCGCTCGGACAGGGCCGCGGGTACGTCGACCAGGCGCAGCCACAGTCCCGCGCCGCCGCTGCGGACGGCCTGGGCGGGGTCGGCGAGCAGCGCGGGGAGGGGGTCGTCCTCGGGCAGGCCGATGATCTCGGTCTCCACCGTGAGGTCGGTGGCGAAGAGGTACTCGTACAGGGCGGTGCGGGCGGCCGGGGTGAGGGCGTTGACCTCGCGGGCGGTGACCCTGCCGGTGGGCAGTCCGCCGTGGCCGAACCCGGTGGTGAGCCGGTGCAGGGCGGAGCCGACGGGGCGTCCCCGGGCGTCGCGGACCAGGACGGCGCGCAGGTCGGAGGTGTCGGCCTGGGGGCGGGAGAGCATCCACAGGCGCAGCGGCCACCAGTTGCCCTCGCGGGGGAAGCCGCCGTTGCGCTCGGCCTGGGCGGCGCGGTGCAGCAGGTCCAGGTCGGGCAGGACGTCGGCAGGGGCGGCCAGCTCCAGGGTGAGGGAGGGGTCGCGCGGGGCGTCGGGCCGCAGCGCCGCGTGGGCGCGGCTCACCGTGACGGTGTACTGGCGGGTCGCCCGGCCGTAGCCGTAGCGGCCGTAGATGCCGCCCTCGGAGGCCCACAGCACGGCCAGGTTCTCCCCGCGCCGCCGCAGGTCGGCGAGCTGGCCGCGCATGAGGGCGGAGAGGATGCCGCGCCTGCGGTGCGTGGGCAGCACGCCCACCCCGGTCACCCCGGCGGCGGGGCGCGGCCCGCCCGGCACGGAGAGGGAGAACAGGTGGGAGTTGACGGTGCCGGCGACGCGGGCGCCGTCGCGGACCAGCAGGAAGCGGTCGGTGTCGTTGACCGGGTGGTCGCGCTCGGTGTCGACCAGGTCGGGCAGGGGGATGTTGAGGGCGGTGGCGAACACCTGTGTGGCCTCGGGGATCTCGTCCTCCGACGCCGCGGCGGCCTCCCATCCGGGGTCGCCGGTTCCGGGGGTCGCTGGGTGCCGATCTGCTGCCATGGACCGACCCTCTCAGGACCGCGGCGGGGCGCGCCACTGCTTTTCGGCGTGTCCGGTCCCACCCTCCCGTGACCGCCGGAAGGGGTGCCCTACCGGGTGGGGCGGGGTGCCGCAGGGGGCGGGGAACGCCGGGACCGGGCGACGGCCGGGCCCTCCGGGGCGGGTTCGCGGTCCGGGCGGCCGGGGGCGGCCGGATCCGTGAAGAGTATTCCCGCCCGGGAGGGGGCAGTTCCCTGCTGTGACTCCTGTGACCTCCTCTGATGAACAGCGCTCCGACCGCCCCCGCCTGGTGCTGGGGGTGGACGCGGGCGGCACCGCCACCCGCGCCCTGGTCGCCACCGTGTCCGGCGAGCGGGTGGGGCATGCCCGCGCCGCCGGCGCCAACCCCAACACGCACGGCACCCGCAAGGCGGGCCGGGAGCTGGCCCGGGCGGTGGGCACCGCCCTGGACCGGGCCGGGCCCGCCGCCCGCGAGCACCTGGCGGCCGGGGTGGTCGGCCTGGCCGGGGTTTCGGCGCTGCGCGACGACGCGGTGCGCCAGGGGCTGGTGGAGGAACTGCTCGCGGCGGGGGTCCCGGCGGACCGGCTGCGGTTCGCGGGCGACGACGAGGTGGCGTTCGCCTCGGGCACGCACGAGCCGGACGGAACGGTGCTGATCGCGGGCACCGGCGCGATCGCCACCCGGGTCGAGGGGCGGCGGCGCAGCCGGTCCGCGGACGGCATGGGCTGGCTGATCGGCGACGAGGGGTCGGCGTTCTGGATCGGCCACCAGGCGGCCCGGGAGACCGCCCGCCAGCTGAGCCGGGGCACCGACCTGAGCCCGCTGGCGCGGATGGTCGCCAAGCGGGTGATCCCCGGCCGGCGCCCCGTGCAGGGGAGCGAGCACCTGCCCGAGGAGCACGCGCGCGCCTTCGCCCGCACGCTGACGGCGCAGCCGCCGATCGGGCTGGCGGCCCTGGCCCCGCTGGTGTCGGAGGCGTTCGCGCAAGGGGACGAGGCGGCCGAGGTGATCGTGAACGCGGCGGCCGGGCACCTGGCGCACGCGGTGCACCAGGTGCGCTCACCGGGCGAGCGGCGGCCGGTGGTGCTGGCCGGCGGGGTGCTGCTGGGGTCGGAGCCGGTGCGCGAGTCGCTCACCCGCAAGCTGGCGCTGGGCACGGCGGGCTCGCCGCTGTCCACGGCCGGGTGCACGGCCGGGGCGGCGGCCTGGCTGGCGGTGCTGGAGGCCGGTGCAGCGGCCGACGACGCCGACCTGCACGCGGCCTTCACCGCACCCGTCGGCGACGGCCGCAGCGACGCCGCCTGAGGGACGGCGGGCGGCCGTTCCGGCCCCGGGCGGCCCCCACACGGGCCCCGGGAAGGTAGCCTGACCGGCGATGATGTTAGGTTCACCTAACACGTTTCGACGAAGGGGGCTGCCGTGACCGAGCGACGGGAACGACCGAAGGTGACCGTGCACGTGGGACGGGTGGAGGCGGTCGAGCAGCTCACCCCGCACATGGTGCGGGTGGTGTTCGGCGGGGAGGGGCTGGACGCCTTCTCCACCGCCGGGTACACCGACTCGTACGTGAAGCTGCTGTTCCCGCCGCCCGCCGAGGGCGACCCGGAGCCCTACGACATGCAGGCGGTCCGCGACAGCCTCCCGCGCGAGGAGTGGCCGGTCACCCGCACCTACACGGTGCGCGCCTTCGACCCGCGCACCCGGCGGCTGACCGTCGACTTCGTCGTGCACGGCGACGCGGGCCTGGCCGGCCCGTGGGCCGCGGCGGCGCGCCCCGGCGACACCCTGCGCATGTTCGGCCCGGGCGGCGGCTACTCCCCCGACCCGGAGGCCGACGTGCACCTGCTGGCCGGGGACGAGAGCGCCCTGCCGGCGATCGCGGCGGCGGTGGAGCGGCTGCCCGAGGGGCGCCCGGCGCACGTGTTCGTGGAGGTCGCGGGCCCGGAGGAGGAGCAGAAGCTGGACGCCCACGCGCTGGTGCGGGTGCACTGGCTGCACCGGGGCGACCGGCCGGTGGGCGCGCCGCTGACCGAGGCGGTGCGGGCCCTGGAGCTGCCCGAGGGCCGGGTGCAGGTGTTCGTGCACGGCGAGGCGGGGTTCGTGCGCGACCTGCGCCGCCTGCTGCGCGTGGAGCGGGGCCTGCCCAAGGAGGACCTGTCGATCTCCGGGTACTGGCGGCTGGGGCGCAACGAGGACGGCTGGCAGTCCTCCAAGGCCGAGTGGAACCGGCAGGTGGAGGACGAGGAGGCCGCCGCGCTCGCCGACCGCGGCTAGGGCCCCGGATCCCCCGGCCGGCGGCCCGCGGCGCAGGGCCGTGACCGGCCGCCGGGAGCGCCGGATCACCGCCCCCTGCGTCCCCGACCGGCGGGGGCCGTCCCGTACCGGCGGCCACCCGGGCCCCGGGCCCGCGCCCCTCGACCGTGCACCGGATCCCGGCCCTCGGCCGCAGGCCCCGCCCGGCGGCCACAGGCCGGGCCGCGGGGCGGGCGGCACGCCGCCACGGGCGCGCACGCCCGGGCCGACGGCGCGCGCCCGGCGCCGGTCCGCCGTCTCACCGCGAACGTCGTTCCGTCACCGTATCCTCACGATTCGTGATACGGATCTTGACAGGTCTAGACCACCCTTGCTTAGGTGACGGCACCCCCGGCGGCGCGCGGTCGGATGCGCGCCGCGTCCAAGGAGTGTGATCACGTGATCCGACGTCTCCTGAGCCAGTTGGCCGCCCTCGGTGCGATCGCCGCTGCGCTCATCGTCCTCCCCGCCACCGTGGCGCAGGCCGCCACCTGCGCGGCGCCCTGGAGCTCCTCCGCCGTCTACACCGGCGGCGGCACGGCCTCCTACGAGGGCCGCAACTACACCGCCAAGTGGTGGACGCAGAACGAGCGTCCCGGAACCTCCGACGTGTGGGCCGACCAGGGCGCCTGCACCGGCGGCGGAGGCGGCGAGCAGCCCAACCCCAGCGGGTTCGTCGTCACCGAGGCCCAGTTCAACCAGATGTTCCCGAACCGGAACCCCTTCTACACCTACAGCGGCCTCACCGCCGCGCTCAGCTCCTACCCCGGCTTCGCCAACACCGGAAGCGACGAGGTGAAGAAGCGCGAGGCGGCCGCCTTCCTGGCCAACGTCAGCCACGAGACCGGCGGCCTCGTGTACATCAAGGAGACCAACGAGGCCAACTACCCGCACTACTGCGACTGGGGCCAGCCCTTCGGCTGCCCGGCCGGACAGGCCGCCTACTACGGCCGCGGCCCCATCCAGCTCAGCTGGAACTACAACTACAAGGCCGCGGGCGACGCCCTGGGCATCGACCTGCTGAACAACCCCTACCTGGTCGAGCAGGACGCGTCCGTCGCGTGGCGGACGGGCCTGTGGTACTGGAACACCCAGACCGGGGCCGGCTCCATCACGCCCCACAACGCCATCGTCAACGGCCACGGCTTCGGTGAGACGATCCGCGCGATCAACGGCGGGCTGGAGTGCAACGGGGGCAACCCGGGGCAGGTCCAGAGCCGCATCAACAAGTTCACCGAGTTCACGCAGATCCTGGGGACGACCACCGGTTCGAACCTGAGCTGCTGACCTCCCGGGCGGGTCCGAACGCCCGTGGAGAGCAGTGCGAGGGGGCGCCCCCGGCCGCGCGACGGCCGGGGGCGCTCCCGTGTCCGGGCCCGCCGCGCCGACGGCGGGGCCCGGAAGCGCAAAGCCCCCGCGGCAAGGGCCGAGCACGCTCCCCCGCCGGTCCGAACGCACGCCCCACGGCCGAGCACACACCCCGCGGCCGAGTGCGCTCCCCCGCCGCGCCGACCGGGGCGACGGGGTCCCGCCCTCAGAGGCCGAGCTGTTCCAGGGCCGCCACGTACCCCTCGTTGAACGTGGGGAACTGCGGCGTGGAGTCGATGAGGTACCCCACCGGGATCCGCGCGCGGATCGCCAGCGCGGCGGTGTTGATCCACTCCGACACCATCGGCCCGATCGCCCAGGCGCCCACCAGCACCCCCGCGTCCCGGTCGGCGACCACCCCCAGGGTCCCGCGCGGGTCGGTGGCGTGGGTCCAGGGCCGGGCCAGGGTCTCGGGCAGGTCGATCTCCGCGGTGACCGCGTCCACGCCCCGTTCCCGGGCCTGTGCCGCGGTGAGCCCCACCCCGGCGATCTCCGGGTGGGCGAACACCACCCGGGGCACCCCGGTGTAGTCGGCGCGGCGGTCCCCGCCCAGGATGTTGGCCGCCGCCAGCCGCCCCTGGTACTTGGCGACGTGGGTGAACAGGGCGCGGCCCGTGACGTCGCCGACCGCCCACAGCCCGGGGGCGACCCGGCAGTGCCCGTCCACGGCCAGCGCCCCGCGGTCCGCCTCCACCCCCAGTGCGTCCAGGCCGAGGCCGTCGCCGCGGGGCCGGCGACCGGTGGCCAGGACGAGGACGTCGGCGGTGACGCGCTCCCCCGAGTCCAGGACGGCGGCGACGCCGTCGCCGTCGGCCGCGGCCGACTCCACCTGCGCGCCCGGCCGGACGGTGACGCCGTCGCGGGCGAACTGCTCGGCGACCAGCTCGCCCAGGCGCGGCTCCTCGCGGCCCAGCAGCCGGTCGCCGCGCTGGACGAGCGTCACCCGCGACCCCGTGCGGGCCAGGAACTGCCCGAGTTCGACGGCGACCGCGCCGCCGCCCACCACCAGCGCCCGGCCGGGGATCTCGGTGAGCGTGGTGGCCTCGCGGTTGGTCCACACCCGGTCCGGGCCCAGGGCGTCCAGGCCCTCGATCGGCGGGCGCACCGCCGAGGAGCCGGTGGCGACCACGACGTGGTCGGCGGTGTACTCCCGCCCGTCGACCGCCACCCGCCAGGGGTCGCGGCCCACGACGCGGGCCTCGCCCCGCAGGACCAGCGCACCGCGGTCCCGGTACCCCTGGACCTGCTCGGAGTCGTCCAGGTGGCGGATCATCCGGTCGCGGTAGGCGCGCAGCGCGGGCCAGTCCAGGCCGGGGCGGTCCAGGGCGGCGGCCTCGACCGCGTCCTGGCGCACCTCGGGCGGGCGGATGAGGGTCTTGCTGGGGATGCAGGCGTAGTACCCGCACTCGCCGCCGATGAGCTCGCGCTCCACGACCGCCACCCGCTTCCCGGCCGCCAGGAGCCGGTCGGCGACGACCTCGCCCCCCGGTCCCATGCCGATGACGATGGCGTCCAGGTGTTCCATGGTGTCCTCCGCTCGCCGGTCCCCCATGATGGTGGACCCCTCCGGGCCGCGCCACCGCCCCGACACGCGGTGGCCGCGCGGGTCCGCCCGCCGGGCGCCGCCGGCGGCGGGGTGCGGCGCGTCACCCCGCCGGCGGGCGCGGCGCCGGGTCCGGCCGTGGTGCAATGGCAGGTCGGCACACCGCTCTCACCAGGAACACAGCCACCGGCCATGTCCACGCAGAACATCCTCCTGATCCTCGACCTCGTCGGGGTCTTCGCCTTCGCCGTCGACGGGGCCCTCACCGCCATCCGCACCGCCCGGGTGGACATCGTGGGCGTCCTGGTCCTGGGCCTGGTCACCGCGATCGGCGGCGGCATCGTCCGGGACGTGCTGCTGGGGGTGACCCCCGCGACGTTCCAGGACTGGCGGTACGTGACCGTGGCCCTGACCGGCGGCATGGTCGCGTTCTTCCTCGGCTCGCGGCTCACCCGGCTGGCCACGCCGATCCTGCTGTTCGACGCGGCGGGACTGAGCCTGTTCGTGGTCATCGGCGCGGCCAAGGCGATCGAGCTGGGCTTCGGGCCGCTCCAGGCGGTCCTGCTGGGGGCGATCACGGGGGTGGGCGGCGGCACCATCCGCGACGTGCTGCTCAACCGGGTGCCGACGGTGCTCAGCGCCCACTCGCACCTGTACGCGATCCCGGCGCTGCTGGGGGCGGGGACGGTGTCGGTGGCGCACGTGCTCGGGTTCGACGCCGGGTGGGTGGCGGTGGCCGGCGCGCTGCTGTGCTTCACGGTCCGCGTGCTGGCGCTGCGCTACCGGTGGAACGCGCCGCTGCCGCCGGGGGCCCCACCGGTCTGACCCCGGCTCAGGGCGGGGCGGGCGCCTCCTCCAGCGCGCGGGCGGCCACCCCGCGCAGGGTGGCGACCAGCTCCGGCAGCGGCTCGGGCGGCCTGCGCCGGTGCACCGCGTACACCTCGCGGGCCAGCCGGACCCCGCTCAGCGGCCGGCTCACCCAGCCGCCGCGGCGGGCCGCGCCCAGGATGGTGGCGGGGACCAGCGCCACCCCCACGCCCACCTCGATCAGGGCCAGCGCCACCTCGTAGTCGCGGGTCTCGTAGGCGACGGTCAGCTCGACCCCGGCGGCGGAGGCCGCGGCGTCCAGGGTGGTGCGGTTGGCGATGCCCGGGGCCCCGCAGATCCACTCCTCCCCCGCCAGGTCGGCCAGGGACACGGGGCGGTCCCCGATCGGGTGGCCGACCGGGGCCACCGCCATGAGCGGGTCCACGAGGATCCGCTCGCGGTGCAGGCCCGGCGCGCGCGGCAGCGGGACCGCCGGGTAGCGGTGGGTGACGAGCAGGTCGAGGTCGCCCGAGGTCACCAGGTCGTGGCCGCCGGGCGGCTCGATGTCGGCCAGGGACAGGCGCACGTGCGGGTGGTCGCGGCCGAACGCGGCCAGGGTCTGGGGCAGCAGGACCTTGCCCGCGCTGGCGAAGGCCCCCACGGACAGGTGCTCGGGCGGGGTTCCGGTGTGGGCGCGGATGGCCGCCTCGGCGTCGCGCAGCTCGCCCAGGACGCGCTGGCCGTGTTCGAGCAGGACCCGCCCGGCGTCGGTGAGCGTGGCGCCGGTGCGCCCGCGCTCGACCAGGACCACGCCGACCTCGCGCTCCAGCTTGGTGAGCTGCTGGGACAGCGCGGGCGGGGTGAAGGACAGGCGGGCCGCCGCGGCGGCGATGGACCCGGCGTGCGCGATCTCCACGAGCACGCGCAGGCGGTTGGCGTCCAGCATGGGTCCTCCCCGGGCGAACACGATCCGGTACAAAGTTCTGCTTACCGATCTTTAGCAGACACAACTTTAAGTTAATCGTCGGTAGCGGGAGCATGGGGGCATGACGACGACCGCGCACGCCGTGCCCACGGCCACCGATGTCCGTGCCGCCGCCGAACGCATCGCGCCCTACGCCCGCCGGACCCCGGTGCTGCACACCGAGGTCGACGGCAGGCCCGTGACCCTGAAGCTGGAGCACCTCCAGCTCACCGGCGCGTTCAAGCTGCGCGGCGCGCTCAACGCCCTGATCGGCGGGGGCCCCTCCGACCGGGTGGTCACCGCCTCCGGGGGCAACCACGGGCTGGGGGTGGCCACCGCCGCCCGCCTGCTCGGGGTGCACGCCACCGTGTACGTGCCCGAGACGGTCCCCGAGGCCAAGGCGGCTCCGCTGGCCGCCACCGGCGCCGAGGTGGTGCGGGTGGGCGAGCACTACGCCGTGGCGGCCGAGGCCGCGCTGGCGCACGCGGACCGGGAGGGCGTCCGCTACCTGCACGCGTTCGACGACCCGCTGGTGGTCGCGGGCCAGGGGACGCTGGGCCTGGAGATCGCCGCCGACGCCCCCGAGTGCGACAGCATCGCCGTGGCCGTGGGCGGCGGCGGACTGGTCGCGGGGGTGCGGCTGGGCGCGGGCGGGCGCGAGGTCGTGGGCGTGGAGCCCGAGGGCTGCCGCAGCCTGCACGCCGCCATGGAGGCGGGCCGCCCGGTGCGGACGCCGGTGGACTCGGTGGCCTCCTCCGCGCTGGGCGCCTCGACGCTGGGCCGGGTGCCGTTCGAGGTACTGCGCGACCACCCGGTCACCCGGACCCTGGTGAGCGACGCCGAGATCACCGCCGCCCAGGACCGCCTGTGGTCGGAGTTCCGCATCGCCACCGAGCCCGCCGCCGCGGTGCCGTTCGCCGCCTGGCTGGCGGGGCGGGTGCCGGGTGAGCGGCCCTGCCTGGTGGTCTGCGGCGCCAACGCCCGCTGGGACCGCGTGGGCTGAGACCCGCACCGCACCCGTGCACCGGGACCCGTCGCGCCGGCGACGGGTCCTTTTTTCGTGTGCGTGTTCCCGCCTCGAATCCGGAAGGCGATTCCTTTCCATGACAACGGGCGAATCCGACTTCCGGTTCACCCTTTCCGGCCACGATCGGGAGACGATTCCCCGACCACCGGTATCACCGTTCCGACCTGTGCTTTCCCCTCCGCCGCACGCGTGCTCCCGCGACTCTCGCGCCCCGTGTGCGAGTTCCGGACACGACACCGGGTTCCGGTCCTTCCGCATGTGCGAAGTAAGGGGTTTTTCCGTAAAATTCCGATCCGAATGCACGGCGTCCGCGTCCCATCCGGGAAAGCGGCGGAACCGGCGTTCGCCCCCTCCCCACCCTCCCGGTACCCCCGGTCACTCCCCTGACAGAGAGAAGTCGGTCGTGTCATTCGAGATCGTCGGACGTGAAGGCCCCTACGCCGACCGGAGCTTCCCCGTCGGGGACGCGCCCCTCACCTTCGGCCGCCACGCCGACAACAGGATCGTGACGGCCAACCGGGCCGCGTCGCGGTTCCACGCCGAGATCACCCGCGAGGGGGAGGGGTACCTGCTCCGGGACCGCGGCAGCAGCAACGGGACCGCCGTCAACGGCGTGCCGGTCGACGTGCACCCCCTGGTCCCGGGCGACGTGGTCGAGATCGGGGAGGAGTCGTTCCTGTGGCGGGCGGTGGAGCGCCCCGGCGCCGCCGACGTCCCGGTCACCCACATGTTCGTCCGGCCCGAGGCGGTCGGCCCCCGGCTCCGGGTGACCGTCGCCGGCGGCGGCCCGGTGGGCCTCTCCTTCGCCCTGCTGCTGGAGCACCTGCTGGGCGCGCAGGTGTCCGTGACCGTGTACGACGCGCGCTGGACCCGGGACGGGGCGCGGGTGGTGTGGAAGGACGAGACGCAGGGCAACGTCCGGCGCCGGCAGGTGGTGACCGTCCAGAGCCGCCAGTTCCTCAACCTCTCCGAGGAGATGCAGGAGCGCCTGTTCTCCGAGGGCGAGTACAGCGAGATGTGGCCCTCGGGCGCCGACTCCATCCGCGGGCAGGGGCCGCGCAACATCCGCATCGCGCACGTGGAGGACGTGCTGCTGCAAATGTGCGGCGAGCGCTCCGACAGCATCCGGCTGGTGCCCGAGAAGTTCGACGCGACCGTGCCCGGGGCGTGGGAGGACAGCCACGTGCTCGCCGTCTGCGAGGGGTCGCGCTCGCGCACCCGCGAGCACTTCAGCGACAAGTTCGGCCAGGCCGACAGCGGCATCTACTCGCTGGACGGCGAGCACGTCGAGGACGTCGTGCTGGGGCTCCAGGTGAAGTCGGGGCTGTCGGACCCCATGACCGTGCTGCTGACCGTGGCACAGAACCGGTTCCTGCTGAACTCGCTGCGCGGCCGGGGCTTCCTCAACATGCGCCTGACCGACGAGGAGGCCGCGGAGGTCGTGGGCATCGACCCGGTCCGGCGGTCGTTCGAGGCGTGCGTGGGCTCGCGCCCGTGTGTCATGGCCCGCGACGAGGAGGGCGACTTCACCTGCTCCACGCACAGCACGCTGTTCCTGCCCGCCCTGGTGAAGGGGTCCAAACTGTGGAAGCGGGTGCGCCAGGGGCTGGGGTTCTTCGGTGTGGCCGAGGAGGACCTGACCGCCGTCACCGCGTTCCGGCTGAGCATGGTGCAGCGGCCGCGGTTCACGGCCCAGCTGCGCGCGGCGACGGCCTCGACCCCGGGCACCTACGGGTTCCTGCTGGGGGACGCGGCCAACGCCATCCACTTCTGGCCCGGCCGCGGGCTCAACAGCGGCCTGGCCTCGGCCATCTCGCTGGCCCGCTCGCTCAGCAGCGCCTGGAACGGCCGCCCCCTGCGGGACGCGGACTTCATCCGGCACGAGGCCGCCATGTCGATGCTCCAGTACCGGCACAAGAGCCGGGCCTGGAAGGCGATGGTGACCACCGACGAGAACGGTGAGACCGGAACGATCAAGGACCGCATCGGCCGGAGCCTGGCCGAGGCCGGCCGGGACCGGGAGGAGGACACGGCGACGCTCCTGGAGCGGCTGGGGTCGATCCGGTCGCGGCTGGCGAACCGGATCGAGGGCCTGCCCGGCGACGACGTCCTGCGCGAGCACCTGGCGGGGCTGACCGACGAGACCCTGCGGTCGCTGGTGGCGGGCGGGGCGTGGGACACCCTGACCGTGGGCGGCGAGGAGGTCGACATCGACATCTTCTACCGCGAGGAGGCCGCCCGGCCCGCCCTGGCGTGAGTCCGGAACGGCGTCCGGGCGCGTGGGGCGGCACCCCGCGCGCCCGGGCCCGGGAATCCGGCACGGCCCATCGACGTGAACCGCGCCCCGAGGCACCCCGCTCCGGCATGGACGCGGGCCGGGCGGGTGCGGCGGCACCCCGGTCCCGGGCACGGCGGGCGGCGCGAAAGGCCGGGAAGGACACCCGCGCGCCCGGGCCCGGGACCCGGCCGGGACGGCGTCCGGGCGTCGCCGGCGCCGGCCCGGGGCCCCCGGGAACACGCCCGGGCGGGGACACCGGAACCGCCCGCGCACCCGCCCTGTCCGTGTTGTCCCTGTTCAGTGACCTACCGCACTCCACTATCCTCGGATCGCTCATTACCCATGGGTCACCCTTACATTGGGGTCGACCATCATCCGGCGTGAGGGAGACCACGTGCTCTACGATGTGCTGCGGCAGACGGTGTCACTCATGGCCCGGGCCCTGTGCCGCCCGACCGTCGAGGGCCGCGAGAACATCCCGGCGACCGGACCGGTGCTCCTGGCCAGCAACCACCTCTCCTTCATCGACAGCGTGGCCATCCCCCTGTCGGTGACCCACCGCCAGGTGCGCTTCCTCGCCAAGAGCGACTACTTCGAGGGCAAGGGGATCAAGGGCCGGTTCACCGGCACCGTGTTCGGCGCGCTGGGGGCGATCCCGGTGGAGCGCCGCAACGCCCGGGACGCCCTGGCGGCCCTGGACGTGATGCTGGAGCGGCTGCACGAGGGCGAGGCCTGCGTGATCTACCCCGAGGGCACCCGCTCCAAGGACGGCCGCCTGTACCGGGGGCGCACCGGGGTCGCGCACCTGGCCCTGGAGTCCAAGGCCCCGGTGGTGCCGGTGGCGCTGGCGGGGACCCAGGAGGTCCAGCCCATCGGGGCGTCGATGCCCCGGCCGCACCCGTACACGGTCAAATTCGGCAAGCCGCTGGACTTCTCCACCGGCTACGACCACCTGGCCCCGGGCAAGGCCCGCCGGGAGATCACCGACCGGGTCATGGACGCCATCCACGAGCTGTCCGGGCAGGAGCGCGCC
The DNA here is from genome assembly GCF_900141985.1 of Nocardiopsis flavescens. GTDB lineage: Bacteria > Actinomycetota > Actinomycetes > Streptosporangiales > Streptosporangiaceae > Nocardiopsis > Nocardiopsis flavescens. Next base: position 567,669 of record NZ_FQZK01000001.1, read on the forward strand.
GACCACTACAACTCCCTGAGCGGCCGCTGACCCGGGTCCCTCCCGGCCCGGTCCCGGAATCCCGGTTCCCGGGTCCCGGTCTCGCGGAAAACCCGCACGCGGACCGCTGACCCGTGGTGACATGGTGCCCGCGCGGACACCGGACCGGTGCGCCGCACGGCACGGGGGCCGTTCGGCCCGGCCGCGGCCCTCTCTCCGCCGGCCGGTCCCGCCCCGGCGTCCCCGCACGGGGGCGCCGGGGCGGCGGGCGCGGCGGGCCGCGGCCGTCCCGAAAGCCCGGACCGGGCCCGCACGCGGCCGTGGCGGTGCTTGCGCGCCCCCGCCCCTGCCGGGCCCGACCCCGCCGCCGCGGCCCCGCCGGGGCCCTCCGGCGGACACCGCGCTCCCGATCCGCTCCCTACGCGCGCGCCTCCCGGCCGCTCACAGGGCGCGGCCGGTGAGGGCCAGCAGCCGCTCCTGCACCCCGGCCTCCTCCCCCACCTCCACCGGGGCGTCGAACATCGACCCCGGCCCCAGGTCCTGGCTGCGCGCCCAGCCGTAGAGCTCCGCCGCCAGGTCCGGGTCCAGGGTCTCGTCCGCGTCCAGCGCCCGGGCCAGGTCCCAGGCGTGCACGCCCAGGTCGAACGTCATCTGCCACAGGTACTCCTGGGCCGGGGCGTCCCCGAAGGACAGGTGGACCGTGCGGTCGTGCGCGGAGGGCTGGAGCCAGGCGGCCCGGGCCTCGCGGGCCGCCACCTCCCAGACGGCGAGCGGCTCCTCCCCCAGCACGTCGCCGTCGAACCGGTCGCCGACCTCCTCCACGGTCCGCCCCTCCAGCAGCGGCGGCACCCACAGCTGCTCGGTGGCCAGGTGGTCGACCAGGTCGTGGACGTCCCAGTCCGCGCAGGGCGTGGGCAGCGCCCAGTCGGTCATCCGGACCAGGCGCACCCGCCGGTCGAACTCCTCCAGGGCGATCCCGTGCAGGTCGATCAGCCGTTCCATCCGTACCCCTCGTTCCCTCACTCCGCCGGTCCGGACCCACGCCTACCCGCTGTGGGCGCAAGAACACCTGTTCGCCGCGGGGCCGGTCCTCAGCCGACGAAGCGGTCGAGGGTGATCGGCAGCTCCCGCACCCGCACGCCGGTGGCGTGGTGGACGGCGTTCGCGACGGCCGCGGCGGCGCCGACGATGCCGATCTCCCCGACCCCGCGCGCGCCCAGCGGCCCGGCCGCGGGGTCCTCGCCCTCCAGCCAGTGGGCCCGCACGTCGCCCACGTCCGCGTGGACGGGGACGTGGTACTCGGCCAGGTCGGCGTTGACCACGTGCCCGGTGCGGGGGTCCAGCACGCTGCGCTCGTGCAGCGCCATCGACAGCCCCATGACCATGCCGCCCACCAGCTGGGAGCGGGCGGTGCGCGGGTTGACGACCCGGCCCACCGAGAACACCCCGAGCATGCGCGGCACCCGGACCTCGCCGGTGTCGGCGTCCACCCGCGCCTCCACGAAGTGCGCCCCGAACGAGGCCACCGCGCGCCCCTGGGCCACCGCGTCCTCGGGGGCGGCGGCGCGGGCCCGGGCCCCGGGGCCGGGGTCGGTCCCGTGCCGGTCCCGGAAGGCCGCCGCGGCGGCCAGCACGGCGGCGCCCCAGGAGACCGTGCCGCTGGAGCCGCCGGCAACCGTGGCCGCGGGCAGGTCGGTGTCGCCCAGGCGCAGCCGGACCCGCTCCACCGGCAGCCCCAGGCCCTGGGCGGCGATCTGGGTGAGCGCGGTGCGCGAGCCGGTGCCGATGTCGGCGGCGCCGATGTCCACCGTGTAGCGGTCGCCGTCGTAGTGGATCTCGGCGACGGACCCCGGGTTGTACAGGTGCGGGTAGACGGCGGCGGCCACGCCGGTGCCCACCCTCCAGCGCCCCTCGCGCCGTGTCCCGGGCGCGGGGTCGCGGTCGGCCCAGCCGAACCGCTCGGCGCCCTCGCGCAGGCACTCGACCAGCCGCCGGTCCGACCAGGGCTCCCCGGTGCGGGGGTCCACGGACGGCTCGTTGCGCAGGCGCAGCTCGACGGGGTCGATCCCGCAGGCCTGGGCCAGCTCGTCCATGGCCGACTCCAGGGCGTAGATGCCGGGCGCCTCGCCGGGCGCGCGCATCCAGAACGGGATGGGCACGTCGAGGTCGGCCAGGCGCTGTGTGGTGCGGCGGTGCAGCGCGGCGTACATCATGCGCGAGGTCGCCGCGCTGCCCTCGGCGAACTCCTTGACGGTGGAGGTGTGCTCCACCGAGTCGTGCACCAGCGCGCGGATGCGGCCGTCGCTCTCCGCGGCCAGGCGCACCCGCTGGATGGTGGGCGTGCGGTGGCCGACCAGGGAGAACATCTGCTGACGCGTCAGCGCGAACTTGACCGGACGCCCGGGCAGCGCCCTCGCGGCCATGGCCGCGAGGATGTCGTGCGCGTGCGCCGACCCCTTGGAGCCGAACCCGCCGCCCACGTGCGGGGACACCACCCGGACCCGGGCGGGGTCCAGGCCGAGCACCCCGGCCACCGTCTCGCGGACCGGGTGGGCGCCCTGGGTGGAGTCGTACAGGGTGAGGTCCCCGTCCCCGCTCCCGGGCCCCGGCCCGTCCCCGGTCCAGAGGGCGACGGTGGTGTGCGGCTCCATGGGGTTGTTGTGCTCCATGGGGGTGCGGTAGGTGCGGTCGACGACGACCGGGGCGCGGGCCAGCTCGGCGTCCGGGTCGCCCTGCTCGTGGTCGGCGGGGTCGTCCTCGTCCCCGGGCGGGTACAGGCGCGGGTGGTCGGCGGTGAGGACCACGTCGTGCGGCTCCGCCTCGTACTCCACCCGGACCAGGGCGGCGGCCTCGCGGGCCGTCTCGGGGGTGTCGGCGACCACGGCGGCGACGAACTGCCCGTAGAAGGAGACCCGGTCCGACTGCAGGACGGCGAACTCCCGGTCCCCGGTGTCGGCGAGGCGCTCGGCGCCGGTGTGCGTGAGCACGAGGCGGACCCCGGGCGTCGCGTCGGCGGCGGAGGTGTCGACGGCGGTGATCCGGCCCCGGGCCACGGTCGAGGTGACGGGGTGCAGGTACAGGGGGTCGGGAAGGGGGTGCTCGTAGGCGTAGGGCGCCCGGCCGGTGACCTTGTCGGCCGCCTCCAGGCGCTCCAGGGGCAGGCCCAGGGCGGTGTGCGCCCCGGGCGCGGCGCCGGGTCCGTCGGTCGCGCTCACCGGTCCCCCCTCGCGGCCAGGTCCCGCAGGACGGCGGTGACGGTGGCGACCGCCAGCGCCGGTTTGAAGGCGTTGTCGGGGCCGGTGCGCGCGTCGGCGAGTTCGGCGCGGGCCGCCTCGCGGAAGGCGTCCGCGGTGGCGGGCGCCCCGGTCAGCGCCTCCTCGGCGCGCCGGGCGCGCCAGGGGGCGTGCGCCAGCCCGCCCAGGGCCAGCCGCACCCCCCGGACCCGGCCGTCGGCGACCTCCAGGGCGGCGGCCACCGACACCAGCGCGAACGCGTAGGAGGCCCGGTCGCGGACCTTGCGGTACGCCGAGCGCCGCCCCCGGGGCGGGTCGGGCAGCTCGACCGCGGTGATCAGGTCGCCGTGTTCCAGGACGGTGTCGCGGTGCGGCTCGTCGCCGGGCAGCCGGTGCAGCCCGGGCAGGGGGACGACGCGTTCGCCGCCGGGGCCCAGGACGCGCACCCGCGCGTCCAGGGCGGTGAGCGCCACCGCCATGTCCGAGGGGTGGACGGCGACGCAGTGGCGGGAGGCGCCCAGGACCGCGTTGTGGCGGCCGTGCCCCTCCAGGGCGGAGCAGCCCGTGCCGGGCTCGCGCTTGTTGCAGGGGGCGGCGGTGTCGCGGAAGTAGGCGCACCGGGTGCGCTGGAGCAGGTTGCCGCCGGTGGAGGCGGCGTTGCGCAGCTGCCCGGAGGCGCCGGAGAGCAGGGCGGCCGAGAGCATCGGGTGGCGCCGGCGGACCAGGGGGTGGGCGGCCAGGTCCGAGTTGGGCGTGGCGGCGCCGATGCGCAGGCCGCCGCCGGGCATCTCCTCGACGCCGTCGTCGAGCAGGTCCCGGAGGTCGACGAGGAGTCCGGGCCGGGTGATGCCGAGGCGGAGGTGGTCGACCAGGTTGGTGCCGCCCGCGAGGTAGCAGGCCTCGGGGTCGGCGGACACCTCGGCCACCGCCGCGGCGGCGTCCCGCGGCCGGCTGTAGGCGAAGGGCCTCATCGGGCCGCCTCCCCGCCCGCGCCGGCCGAGCCGACGGACTCGACCGCGTCGACGATGTGGGTGTAGGCGCCGCAGCGGCACAGGTTGCCGCTCATGCGCTCGCGGATCTCCTCGCGGTCCAGCGGGACCGGGGCGCCCTCGCCGGGGTCGTCCCCGGACTCGTCGGTGACCAGGCTGGGCCAGCCGCGGGCGGCCTCGTCGAGCACGCCCACGGCCGAGCAGACCTGGCCGGGGGTGCAGTAGCCGCACTGGAGGGCGTCGCGGTCGACGAAGGCGCGGGCCACCGGGTGCAGGTCCCCCCGGGGTGCCAGGCCCGCGGCGGTGGTGACCCGCGCCCCGTCGTGGGAGACGGCCAGCGCCAGGCAGGACAGGATGCGGCGGCCCTCCACCAGGACGGTGCAGGCCCCGCACTGCCCGTGGTCGCACCCCTTCTTGGGCGAGGTCTCGCCCAGCCGGTCGCGCAGGGCGTCCAGCAGGCCGGTGCGGGTGTCGACGGTGAGCCGGTGCTCCTCACCGTCGACGTGCAGGGTGATCGTGGCGTCCACTGGGGGTGCCCTCTCCGTCTCCGTGGTCTCCGCGCCTGGGGGCGACGGCTGCCCACAGTCTGCGACGGAGCGGATGCGGGGCGAAGCCGACACGGCGGGGACGGCGGGATCGGCCCCGAGATCGCCGTAGGGGAGGGCGTCGGGCCCCGAACGGCGGCGGGTCCGGGCGACCGGTCCCCGAAGGACCGCGGCGGCGGGGACGGCGGCGCCGGACACGACGGACCCCCGGGCGGTGGGAGTGCCGTCCCACCGCCCGGGGGTCCGTGTCCGTGTGCCTTTAGTGCACGGCCGGTGCGGCCGGGGCCTGCTCCGGCTCGGGGGCGCGGCGCACGAAGAACGTGGCCGCGAACGCCAGCACGGAGATCGAGGCGCCCAGCAGGAAGGCGATGTGGATACCGCCCGCCATGGCGTCGATCTCGGGCATGCCCCCGGCCATGGAGGAGGCCGAGGACGCCGACATGACCGCGACGAACGCGGCGGTGCCCGCCGCGCCCGCGACCTGCTGCACGGTGCCCACGACCGCGCTGCCGTGCGAGTACAGCCGCGGCGTGAGCGAGCCCAGGGCGCCGGTCAGCAGCGGCGTGAACATGAAGCCCAGGCCGACGGTGAGCATGATGTGGGTGGCGACGATGAACCCGAGCTGCGTCTGGGTGCCGAACGTCGTCATGGTCCACAGCGTCACCGACACCAGCGCCGAGCCCGGGATGATGAGCGGGCGCGGGCCGAACCGGTCGTAGAGGCGGCCCACCACCGGGGCGATCAGGCCCATGGCCAGGCCGCCCGGCAGCAGGGTCAGGCCGGTGGTCAGGGTGTCGTGCAGCAGGACGTTCTGCATGTACAGCGGCAGCAGGATCAGGGTGCCGAACAGCGCCATGAAGCTGACCGCGACCAGGCCGATGGAGATCGAGAACTGGGCGGAGCGGAACACGCGCAGGTCCAGCAGCGCGCGGTCGTCGTTCTGGAGGCGGATCTGGCGCCACACGAACACCGCCAGCGCCACCGCGCCGATGCCGATGGCCGCCTGCGGCGGGATCGGGCCGCCGCCGTGGCCGCCCAGGCTGGAGAAGCCGTACACCAGGCCGCCGAACGCGAACGCGGACACCAGCACCGAGAACATGTCGATGCTGGAGGGGCGCGGGTCGGTGACGTTGCGGATGAACAGGGCGCCCAGGACCAGGCCCAGGATCGCGATGGGCAGCACCAGGCCGAACATCCAGCGCCAGTCCAGGACGCTGAGGATGAGGCCGGCCAGCGTCGGGCCGACGGCGGGCGCCACCGACATGACGATGGAGATGTTGCCCATGGTGCGGCCGCGCCGGTCAGCGGGCACGGTGTTGAGGATGGTGGTCATGAGCAGCGGCATCATGATCGCCGTGCCGACCGCCTGGACGACGCGTCCCATGAGCAGGAACGCGAACCCCGGTGCCACGAAGCACAGCAGGGTGCCCAGGGTGAACAGCGACATCGCGGCGATGAAGACCTGCCGCACGTGGAAGCGCTGGAGCAGGTAGCCGGTCGCGGGGATCACCACGGCCATCACGAGCATGAAGGCGGAGGTGAGCCACTGCCCGGTGGAGACGGAGATGCCCAGGTCGGCGTTGAGCGCGGGCAGCGCCACGCCCATGATGGTCTCGTTGAGGATGACGACGAACGCCGAGACCAGGAGCAGCGGGATGACCAGGCGGTCGGCGCGCGGGCTCGGGCCGGGTGCGGCGGTGTCCGGCGCGCGGTCGGATGGTGTGGGTGTCCCGGTCACAGGTGTCCTCTGTCGTCGTGGGGCGTGCGTGTACGCGGGGGATGCAGGGAGTGCAAGTATTCTCTCCCGAAAAACTCCCAACCTTCCACACGTTTAAGACATTCCCACTGGAGAGGTGTGTTCTCCAGCATTCCCGGGCGGTTCCGCGGGCATGCCCGGCGCGCCCCCGCGCCGGGGGCACGGCGGGGCGCCGGGCACGCGGACGGCACTTCGGCGCGGAGCGGTCCGGCCCCGGCGGGCGACCCGGGACGGCCCGGGAGCGGACGGCGGCACCGGAGGCCGACGGGACGGCGGGGCCCCGCGGGGCGGGCACCGGGAACCGGGACGCCGGGGAGACCCCCGGCCGGGAACTCCCCGCGGCCCCGCGGTGTTATGAAGGACGCCGTACGAAGAAAGGGTGGTCACAGATGACGACCGAGCGCGCCGTCCTGGCCGGAGGCTGTTTCTGGGGTATGCAGGACCTCATCCGCAAGCTCCCCGGGGTGGTCGACACCCGGGTGGGCTACACCGGGGGCGACGTCGAGAACGCGACCTACCGGAACCACGGCACGCACGCCGAGGGGATCGAGATCGTCTTCGACCCGGAGCGCACCTCCTACCGGGAGCTGCTGGAGTTCTTCTTCCAGGTCCACGACCCCACGACCCTGAACCGGCAGGGCAACGACATCGGCCTGAGCTACCGGTCGGCGATCTACTACGTCGACGAGGGCCAGCGCAAGGTCGCCCAGGACACCATCGCCGACGTGGACGCCTCCGGCCTGTGGCCGGGACCGGTGGTCACCGAGGTCGAGCCGGCGGGGGCGTTCTGGGAGGCCGAGGAGGAGCACCAGGACTACCTGGAGAAGTACCCGAACGGGTACACCTGCCACTTCCCGCGCCCGCACTGGCGCCTGCCCCGGCGCGAGGCCACCGCGTGAGGGTGTGACGCGTGACGGGGGCCCCGGCCGATCGGCCGGGGCCCCCGCGCGTACGCCTCCCCCGCGCGTGGCGGGGGCCGGCGGGCTCAGTGCCCGCCGGGCGTACGCGGCTCCTCCAGGCCCGCGCGGCGGCGGGCCCGGCGCCCCACGCCCTCGACCGCGCGCAGGGCGTCGCGGACCTCCCGGGCCGTGGGCGAGAACGCCAGGTTGTGGATGGTCTCCCCGGGGGCGGTGGCCGCGGCCACGACCTCGTCCAGGACCTCGTCGCCGACGTCGCCCAGCCCGGCCTCGGTGAGCGTGGTGGGCAGCCCCAGGCGGGCGGTGAACTCGGCGAACCGGTCGACCTCCGCGGCCGGCGCCCCCTCCAGGACGAGCTGGGTCAGGGAGCCGATGTTGACCTTCTCCCCGTGCGCGAGGTGGTGGGTGTGCTCCACCGCGGTCAGCCCGTCGTGGACGGCGTGGGCCGCGGCCAGTCCGCCCGACTCGAACCCCAGGCCGGAGAGCAGGGTGTTGGCCTCGACCACGGCCTCCACGTCGGGGGTGACCAGGCCGTGCTCCACCGCCTCCAGGGCGGCGGGGGCGGACTCCCACAGGATGTCCCAGGACAGGCGGGCCAGGGCGGTGCCCGCCCGGGTGGGCAGGCCGTCCACCATGGTCGTGCTGTGCGCCCGCTCCACGGCGCGCGCCTCGATCCAGGTGGCCAGGGCGTCCCCGATCCCGGCGGAGAGGAACCGTGCCGGGGCCGCCGCCACGAAGCCGGTGTCGACCACGACCAGGGCGGGGTTGCGGTCGTAGAAGCGGTAGGACTCGAACCCGCCGTCCTCGGTGTAGACCACCGACAGCGCGGAGGTGGGCGCGTCGGTGGAGGCGACGGTGGCCGCGCTCACCCAGGGGATCCCGGCGTCGTCGCCGGCGGCCTTGGCCGTGTCGATGGCGGTGCCGCCGCCCACGCCGACCACCACGTCGTGGCCGCCGTCGGCCAGGACGCGGGCGACGCGGCCGATCTCGGACCGGGTGGGGAGCCCGCCGAAGCGCTCGAAGGTCAGCGGCAGCTCCGCCCGGGAGAAGGCGGGCGCGAGGACCCCCTCGGTGAGCCCGCGGACGGTGTCGTCGGCCAGGAGCAGCGGGCGCGACCCCAGCGGGGCGAGCAGCTCCCCGAGGCGGGCCAGCGCCCCGCGGCCTTGGACGTAGCGGCCCGGGGAGGCGAAGACCCGGAGCTGTGGTGCCTGTGTGTCCTCGGCCATGGGGTGTGTTCCTCCCGTCGTGTGGGTGCGCTGTCCCCTCCCCCCTGACCCGGTGGGGGTGGGTGGCAAACACGTGCTTGCCGTCACATCGCCACTTGTTGGGGGAACCGTGCCCCGCGGCGGGCGGGCGGAGCCGCCGTGCGGGGGCGCGGGAGGCGCTGGCGGTCGAGCAGGGCGGGAGGCCTCGCGCGGGGCGGCCCCGGGGAGGCCTCCGGGGCCCGCTCCCGCAGGGCGGGTCCGGCTGGTGTGCCGGAGAAGTGCACCCCCGCACGGACAGGACCGGCGGGGGCGCCGGAAAAGACCACCGTGCACGGCGGGACCGCCGGGGCGGGACCGGCCGGAACGCCGGGAAGGACCGGTGCCGCTCGGCGGGAACGCCGGGGAGAACCACTGCCGGACGGCGCAATCGCGGCGGTGCACCGGGGAAGACCCCTCCTCCGCGACAAGACCGGCGAAGGGCCCCGGAAAGGACACCCGCACGGCAGGCCACCGGGGAGAACCGCTCCCGCACGGCGGGGCCGGCGGGTGCGCCGGGCACGCGCGGGGCGTTCCCCGCAACGGCCCGAGGGCCCGGTTCGGGTACCGGGCCCTCGGTGTTCGGGTGCTCCCCCGCGGCGCCGCGCGGCGCCGGGCGTCCGGGCGGGCGAGCGGCCCCCGGTGTTCCGGGCGGCCGGGGGACGCGTGCGGCCCGGCCGGGGCGGGGGCCGGCGTCAGCGGGAGATGGCGAGCCCCGCCTCGACCAGCACGGCGTGGATGTGCTCCGAGCACAGCAGCAGCTCGCTCATGACCGTGGTGACCGAGGCGTCCGAGGAGGGCGGGATCTCGGTGACCAGTCCGCCCCACTCGGGCACGGGGACCACCAGCACCCACCAGGGCGAGGGACGGCCCCCGTTCTCCTCCCGGGCGCGGTAGCGCAGCAGCAGGTGGTCGGGGCGGCCCAGGCCCTCCGGGCTGCGGGGGGAGGGCAGGGTGGTGCCGACGCCGGTGGACAGGGACGCGAGCATGTAGGAGCTGGAGGCGGACTGCTCGGCGCGCGCGGTGGCCGCCTCGTCCTCGGGGTGCCCGGCGTGCCCGAGGAGGACGCCGTCGAGGTCGAAGGCCGCCGTGTGCGCGGCCCCGGTGCGCGCTTCGAAGTCGGCCAGGAGTTCGCCGACCTGGGCGGGGGACTCGCCTCGAACGAGGGGGCGCCCGCGCCCGTTCCGATTGTTGGTCATGAGCGAACCTTAGAGTGACGCAAGGGGCTGGTGTGAACCGGAATGCCCGTCACAGCAGGGGTTCCCGGCGCCCGCGGCCGGGAGCGCACCCGGGGTCCGGGACAAAGGCGCAGCTCAGGGCGGGAGTGATGGAGAAGTCACCGTCCGGAACCGTTCCGGTCACATTCTTCGCCTTTGCCCGCTCCGCTCCCGGTCGGCCCCGGTCGGCCCCCCGGTCAGGCCCAGAGCCGGGCGCCGCTCTCGGTGAGGAAGGCGACCGTCCCGTCGGGGCCGACCGAGACGGAGTCGATGTAGCGGGGCGAGTGCGCGATGGGGGTGCTCTCCTGGGGGCGGGCCAGGGGGCGGGCCTCCAGGATGTCCGGGGCGTCGGCCCCCCGCCAGGCGCGGCGGGTGGCCAGGGCCACGGGCTCGCCGTCCCACTCGGCCAGGGCGGCGATCTCGTCGGCCAGGCCCTCGAAGTCGGCCACGACCTCCAGGTCCGGCAGGGACAGCACCCGGCGGCCGTCGGAGAGCAGCGGGCGCCCGCCGACCACGGCGGCGACGGGGTGCCACCCCGCCCGCCGCTCGACCTCGCCGATCCGCTCGCCCGAGGGCATGCCGTGCAGGTGGAGCATGGAGTTGTAGCAGATGTCGACGCCGTCGTCGAAGAAGTAGGCCTCCTCCTCGTGGGCCTGGACCACGAGGTAGGGCCCGGCGACCGCGAACCGCTCGTGCTCGTGGTCGCAGTTCCAGGCCCCGCGGAGTTCGTCCACCGGGGCCCCGGTGGCCGGATCCACCGCCCAGCGGGCGTAGGAGCGGGGCGTGTCCGAGTCCAGGAAGAGCACCAGGGGGCGCCCCGCCACCTCGGCCACGCGCACGTGCAGCAGGTGCTCGGGGTCCCAGGGGACCGCTCCGGCCAGCCGTTCGCGGACCCGGCCGGTGCGGGGGTCGCGCAGGACGAGGTCGTGGCCCTCGGCATGGGCCACCGAGGGGTCGCCGCCGGGGGTGTCCAGCAGCAGGGACAGCGGCGGGGTGTCCAGGAGGGGCCCGGCCGGGTCCCCGGTGCGCGCGTCGTAGGCCCGCGCCCGCGGACCGCCGGGGCCGTATCCGGTCAGCAGCAGCAGGTCCCCGGCGGTCCACGTCTCCTCCCACCGGACGCCGCTCTCCTCGCCCACCGGGTGTACCGCTCTTTCGTCCGCCATGGCGGACGACCCTATCGGTCCGTCTCAGCCGCTGCGGGGCAGGCCCCGGACGGCGGCGGCGGAGAGGGCGAGGGCGGCCGAGTCCTCGATGAGCGCCCCGGCGGTGTCGGGGCCGACCCGGCCCCAGGCCTCGCGCCAGGAGACCCCGGCCCAGGCGCCCACGGGGGCGACCGCGCCCGCGATCAGGGCGGCGGGCAGCGCGGGTGCCCCCGCGGCGCGGGCCAGCAGGGCCCCGCCGGCGGCGGCGCTGGCGATGCGCGGGGCCAGCCCGGCCCAGCCCAGGCGGCTCGGAACGCCGGGGACCTTGTCGCCGGCGAACTCGGCGACGGTGCCCAGCACCGTCAGGGTGGTCAGCACGGGCCCGCCCCAGGGGACGGTGCGCAGTGCCGTCCCCACGCCCAGGCTGGCCCGGGATCCGGCGGCCAGGCCCAGCAGGCAGGCCCGTACGGGAATCCCCTTGCGCTCCGTCATGGTGTCCTCCGTCGTGTCGGGTTCCTCCCCCCGATCCTGCGCCATGTCCGGCTCCGGCGCGAGGAGCGCCCCGCCGGTCCGGCCGGGGCGGGGAGGACCGGCGGGACGGCAGGGGCGGGCCGGGGAGGACGGGCCGGACGTCCGGCGCACGCGGGCACCCGTGCCGACGCCCGCGCGAACGCCCGTGCGGACGGACATGCGGGCAGGCGTGCGGACGGGTGTGCCGGGGTTGGCGCGCACGGTCGGGGGAACACCACCGTGTGTTGCTATCGAGAGATCTTCCCCCGTGACCCCCCGAGACGACCCCGGGACCGCCGCCAACTCCGCGGGCGCGGTGAGCGGCGGCACCGTCGTCCAGGTCGGCGCCCTGCACGGCGACGTCCGCCTGGAGCACCCGGCGGCACCGCCCGTCCCCCGCCAGCTCCCCGCCCCGCCCCGGCACTTCACCGACCGGGAGCCGGAGCAGCTGCGCCTGCGCGAGGCGCTCGGCGACCCCGCCGGGCGCACCGTCGTGCTGACCGGGACCGGCGGGGTGGGCAAGTCGGCGCTGGCCCTGCGGTTCCTGGACGCGGCGGCCGGCGAGTTCCCCGACGGCGTCCTGTACACCGACCTGCGGGGGTTCGCCGAGGGCGGGCCGGCCGACCCGGCGGACGCCCTGGACGCCTTCCTGCGCGGGCTGGGCGCCGCCCCCGGCTCGATCCCCCGCGACCTGGCCGGGCGCGCCGCCGCCTTCCGCTCCCTCACCCACGGCCGCCGGCTGGCGGTGCTGGTGGAGAACGCCCTGTCCGCCGCGCAGGTGCGGGTCCTGTCCCCCGGGCCCGGGCCGCACCTGGTGCTGGTCACCAGCCGCCTGCACCTGCCGGGCCTGCGGGTGGACGGCGCCGGGTTCGTGGACCTGGACCCGCTGGCCGAGGACGACGCGGTGACGCTGCTGGAGCGCATGCTCGACGACGGCCGCACCCGGGCCGACCCGCGCTCGGCCCGCGCCCTGGTGCGCCTGTGCGGCCGGCTCCCGCTGGCGCTGCGGGCCGCCGCGGGCGGCCTGCTGCTGCGCCCCCGCCAGCCCCTGAGCCGCATGGCCGACCGCCTGTCCGGGGAACTGCGCCTGGACGGGCCCGACGGGACCGGGGAGCCCTCCGTGGACGCCGTGCTCACCGCCTCCTACCTGCTGCTGTCGCCGCCCGCCCGGCGCCTGCACCGGCTGCTGGGGCTGCTCCCCGGCCGGGACACCGCGCCCGACGCGGCGGCGGCCCTGGCCGGGGAGGACCCCGAGCGCGCGGAGGAATTGCTGGCGGAGCTGGTGGCCGCGAGCCTGCTGGAGGAGACCCCGGGTGGCCGGTTCGCCCAGCACGACCTGGTGCGCCTGCACGCCGGGCGCCGGGCCGAGCGGGAGGAGGAGCCCGCCGAGCGCGAGCGCGCCCTCGACCGGCTGCTGCACCGCCTGCTGGCCACCGCGGCGGCGGCCGACCGGGCCCTCAACCCGGGCCGCTGGCACCTGGCGCCGGTGTTCGGGGAGCCGCCGGTGCGGGTGTTCGCCACCCGGGTGCGGGCGCTGGAGTGGCTGGAGGGGGAGCTGGACGTCCTGCGCGCCTGCGTGGACCTGTGCTCGCGGACGGGCAGGCACCGGTGGGCCTGGGAGTTCTGCGAGTGCCTGCGCACCGTGTTCACGCTGCGCAAGCACATCGACGCCTGGGAGGCCACGCACCTGGCCGGGCTGGCCTCGGCGCGGGCGCTGGAGGACCCGGCGGCGCAGGGGAACGTGCTCACCGCGCTGGGCGGCCTGTACCTGACGCTGGGGGACGTCGATCGGGCCCGGGAGACCCACCTGCGGGCGCTGGCGGCCTGGGAGCGGGCCGGCCACTCCCTGGGGCGCGCGTCGGCGCTGGAGGACTGCGGGGTGTGCGAGCTGGCCCGGGACCGCCCGGCGGACGCCGTGCCCTACTTCGAGCGCGCCCTGGAGGTCCACACCGGCCTGGGCCGGCGGCGCGGCATCGCCCTGATGCACCGCAGGCTGGGCGAGGCGCGCCGGGACCTGGGCGAGCACGGCGCGGCGGCGGAGCTGCTGGGGCGGGCGCTGGAGTTCTTCACCGAGGACGCCGAGCCGTACATGCGCACGCGGACCCTGCGGGCGCTGGCCGCCGTCCACCGGGCGGCGGGCAGGCCGGAGGCGGCGCGCGAGGCGCTGGCGGAGGTGCTGCGGATCGCCGCGGACATCGGCGCCCCGGCGGAGGAGGCCGGGGCCCGGGTGATGTCGGCCGACCTCGCGCAGGAGGAGGGGGACACCGCCCGGGCCCGGGAGCTGCTCACGCGAGCGCTCGCCATTCACACCGCACTGTCCTCCCCGGAAGCCGCAGTACTGCGGAGGCGGCTGGCCTCCCCGCCGTACGCGGAAGGGCCGTGATCGGGGAGGCCGCGGTGACGGCGGCGGCCCGGAGCAGGGCCCGGGTCGGCACCGCGGGGAGCAGGTCGGCGAAGGCGGCGACGATCGCCGCCGTCACGGGGTCGGGAACGGTCAGGCGGGCGTGCGCGCCGCGCAGGTGGACGGACGGGGGCGGGCCCGGCAGCACGACGGTGCGGCAGCCCGGGAGGCGGTCGAACACCTCCGCGGCGGTGAGGAGCCGGGTGGCGGGCGGGCCGGGGGGTGTGCCGGTGTCCGGGCCCGGGGCCGGGACGGCGACGGTGTCCGCGGAGTGCAGCCAGTGCGGCCCGACGCCCGCGGACAGGATCACCTGGAGCTGCCGCCCCAGCAGGCGCGGGCCGCAGGGCTCCAGCTCGACCAGGTCGCACCGGAAGACCCGGTAGGGGTCGGGGGCGTCGGGGGCCTTCACGCCGCCCACCCCCGGGCCGGCGGGTCCCCGGCGAACCGGGGCTCGCCCGGCGGCGGCGGGACGGCGGGCCGGTCGGGTTCGGGAAGGCGCATCAACCGGTAGGCGAGGGCCCGCAGCAGCTCCGCCGAGCGCCCGGGCGCCGAGGTCAGGCGCGCCGCCACGTGGGCGCCGTGGCCGGGCTCCCACCCGCGCACCGCCGCGGCCAGGGCCCGGACCGGGGACTCGCCGTCCCGGTAGTGCGCGGCGACCTCATGCAGGGCCTGCGGGGTGGAGCCGGGGACGACGTCGGTGAGCCCTCCCCCGGCCAGCAGGGTCGGCACGCCCAGGGCCGCGGCGTAGGCGGTGACGCTGCCCGGGTCCCCGACCACCGAGTCGGCCGCCACCAGGAGCGGGGACCACGGGGAGGTCGGGGCGAGGACCCGCAGCCCGCGGGCGCGGGCGCCGGACAGCCAGGCCAGCATCTGCCGGGGGCCGTGGGACCACCAGATCCCGGGGTGCAGGACCAGGGCGGTGACGTGCCCGGCGGGGGCCTCCTCGCAGAGCCGGCCGACCAGGTCCGGGTGGACGCCGAACAGCCCGGTGCGCCCCCAGGAGCTGGTGACCACGGTGAGGTGCTCGGCGTCGCCGACCCCGGCGGCCCGCCGGATGCGGGCCCGGTCGGGCAGCGCGGCCACCGCCCGGTCGAAGGCGGGGTCGCCGACGACCTCGATGACGGCGTCGGCCTCGGGGACGACGGAGGTGAGCACCCCGCGCTGCCACTCGTGCGAGATCCCGATGGCGGCGGGCACCACCCGCCCGTAGCGGACCAGCGCCCCGTACACGGCGCCGCCGACCGGGCGCTCGACCGGGGGCCCGTGGCCGGGGCCGCGGGCGGTCTCGCGGGAGAACCCGGTGCCGTGCGGGACCACCAGGACCGGCGCGCGGACCTCGTCCAGGCGCCCGTGCCCGGCGGCCAGGGCCAGGTCGTAGGTGAAGGAGGTCGCGTCCTCCCAGGGCAGGACGGCGGCGTCCAGGGTGCGCAGGTAGGCGGCGCCCCCGGCGGCGTGGAGCGCGCCGGGCGCGAGGGCCCAGACGACCTGGACGCGGGTGTCGCCCTCCAGGTGGCCGACGAACTCGCAGAGGCGGTCGGCGGTCTGCTGGCTGTGGACGACGGCGAGAACGGTGCGCTGCGTGCGAACGGTGACGGGTGCGATGGGACCGGCATCGCCCCGGATCCATCTTCTTGTGGCGGCCAAGGGGGTGTTCCTTCCGGCCTCGGTGGCAGGTCGGTTCCCACTGTGGGAGGAGGACCCGGTCAGGGCCGTGCCGCCGGCTCGCAGCCTCCTTGCGGCTCCTTGCATCGGGCCGGGGGCCTCCTTGCAGAATCCTGGTCGGGTCCGGTGCCCGGGCGAGGGCCCCACCGTGAACGGGGGCTCAGCCGCTGTCGCTCCAGGAGTTCGGGTCACCGAGCAGGTGGACGAGGAAGGCCAGGAAACCGCCGGGAATGGGAAAGAGGCTTTTGCCAAACAGAAGCATGCTTCTCCCGGTCTCTACCCGTGAGGGGAGGAGGGGGTGTGCGAACGCGGGGAACCGGACCCTGGGGGCCGGGCTCTCGATGCGCTGACACCGTACTGGAGATGCCGCCGCCGCGTGTTGGTTTTCCGGGCATAAGCGCACATTGTTAGAAGTGCGAGGTCAGAAACCCGTCCCGTGGATATGCGGATCTATGTCGAGCTTGATTCTGATCAGGGCGACCTCCTGTATCCGCAGGGGTTCCAGCAGGCGGAGCGCCTCACGCCAGAAGGTGCGCGCCCCCACCGGGTCCCCCTCCTGGGTGTCGAGGTCGCCCAGCCGGTCGCAGGCCAGGCCCTCCGGGGCGGTCAGGCCGTACACGCGCGCCTGCTGACGGGAGCTGCGGTACTGCATCCGGGCCATCGCGGGGCGCCCCATCGCGAGGTACACGTCCCCCGCGGTGTAGAGCAGGGTCGGTTCGATACCGCGGATACCGGACTCGTCGCTCCGGCGCAGCGCGTCCTCCACCACGCTCTGGGCCTCCGCAGGCCGACCGAGGCCGAGCAGGGCCGCCGCCCTCCCCCGGTCCGCGCGCAGGATCCCGGGGGTGTTCCCCACGCTCCGGTAGAACTCCCGCACCCCGGAGAAGCATCTCAGGGCATCCTCATAGCGGTACAGGTGCTCGAACACCACCCCGAGGTTGGCACGCGCGTTGACGGCGCTCAACCGGTCGCCCAGGGCCTCGAAGATCGCCATGCTCTCCTCGCAGTTGCGGCGGGCCTCCCTGTGGTAACCGGTTTCGAGGCGCACCCGGGCCTCGTTGAGCATCGACTGCGCCCGGATGTGGTCGTCCCCGAACCGACACACCTCCCTGAAGGCCTCGACCGCTCCCTCGAAATCCCCGAGGTGCGCCCGCGCGAGACCGAGGCGGTTGAGCGCCTGGGCCTGCCCGGCTCGGTCCCCGCACCCCCGGAAGGCGGCGAGCGCGGCCTCATGGTCCTTCAGGCCCGTCCGGTACTCCTGCGCCGCGTTGTTCACCATGCCCGCCTGGTCACGGGCGTAGGCGGTGCCGCTGGTGTTCCCGGCCGCATCCCAGGCGGCGACCGCGGCGGCGATGTCCTCGCGGGCGCCGTCGAGCCGGAGCAGGCGCCGGCGTATGCACCCCCTCTCGTACAGGACGTGCGCGGCCCCTTCCTCCCCGCCCAGCGACCGCCACGCCTCCAGGGCGAGGCCGAGGGAGCGTTCCGCCTCGTTCCACGGCCCGCAGCTCTCCAGCAGGCCCGCCATCACCAGCGGCAGCCACGCCAGGTGCGCGGTGTAGCCGCGCTCCCGGGCGAAGGCCACCACGGCGTCGAGTTCCGCGAACGCCTCGACGAACCAGTCCCGGGCCTCCTTGGGCCCGGCGAAGGCCTCCCCCGCCGGCCTACCGATCATCGGCGGGTCCGGACGGAAGCGGCCGGGCAGGGCGGCGCGGTCGGCGGCGTCGGCCGTGTGCAGGTAGTGGTCGAGCACGCGCAGCTCCACCGCGCGGCGCTCCGGCTCCGTCATCTCCTGCCCCGCGCGCTCGCCCGCGTACCGGCGCACCAGGTCGTGCATGCGGAAGACCCCGTCGGCGGTCTCCTCCACCAGGTGGACGTCGAGCAGTTCCTCGAAGGCGGCCTCCGCCTCCCGCAGCCCTCCGAACGCCGCCGCCACGGCGGACAGGCGCAGGTCGGCCACCGGGTGCAGGCCCGCGCACAGGAACACGCGGCGGGCCACCGGGGACAGATCCGCGTAGGACATGTCGAAGACCACGGTCAGCCTCCGCTCGGTCCCCTCGATCTCCGACAGGCCGTTGCGCAGGATCCGCTCCGCGTGGGCCCCGGCACTGCGGGCCGGGTGGCGCCGGAGCTGGCCGGCGGTCAGTCGCAGGGCGAGCGGCAGGTTGCCCAGGAGGGACGCGAGGGGGGCCATGCCGTCGTCCTCGGCGGGGCGGTGGGCGAAGGCCGCGAGCATCCGCAGGCCCTCGTCGTCGGACGGCGAGCGGAGCTGGAGGTCGCGGGCGCCGTCGAGTTCCAGGACCGGGTTCTTGCGGATGGTCACCAGGGCGACCCCGCCGGGCGAGGCCGGGATGAGGGGCGCGATGCGCCCGCGGACGGCGTCGTCCAGCACCAGGAGCACGCGCCGGTCGGCCGTGGCGGTGCGCCACATCTCGACGCGCCGGTCCAGAGTCTGGGGGACGGCCTCGCCGGGCACGCCCAGGGCGAGGAGCAGCCGGGAGAGCGCCTGCCCGGTGTCGATGCCGCGCAGGTCGATGTGGAGCCGGATGTCGAACCGGTCGCGCATCCGGTGGGCGGCGTGGAGCGCGAGGGCGGTCTTGCCGACGCCGGCCAGGCCGCGGACCACGTGGACGGCGGTACCGGTCCCGGTGT
The DNA here is from genome assembly GCF_900141985.1 of Nocardiopsis flavescens. GTDB lineage: Bacteria > Actinomycetota > Actinomycetes > Streptosporangiales > Streptosporangiaceae > Nocardiopsis > Nocardiopsis flavescens. The sequence goes on from NZ_FQZK01000001.1 coordinate 585,910, forward strand.
GCTCGGCGTCGTCCAGCAGGAGCCGGAGCTCCCGCTCCCGGCCGGTGAAGTCGCCCAGGTCGTTCGGGAGGGTGTCGATGACGGCCGGTGCCGGAGCGGGGACGGGACCGGGCGCGGCCTCGGGGGCGGGCGGGGCGGCCGGGGGCGGACGGCGCTCTCCCGGGGGTTCGGTCCGGGGTGCGGGGACCTCGTCCCGGAGCAGCCTCTCGAAGAGCCGCCGGGTCTGCGTGTTGGGCTCGACCCCGCCGGTGCGGCGGAGGTGCTCGCGCAGGACGGTGAAGGCCTCGGCGGCCTCCGTGCCCCGTCCGAGTTCGGCCAGGGCCCGCATCCGCAGGAGGACGAGGGGTTCGTGCAGCGGGTGGTCTTCGAGGCGGTAGAGGAGTTCGGCGTGGTCGCCGAGTTCGAGGGCGTTGTGCGCCCACCCGGCGAGCACGCGGAGCCGGAGGGCGCGCATGTCGGCCCGCCGGGCCCGCGCCCAGGCGCCGTCCACCAGGGCCAGGGGGTCGCCGTCCCACAGAGCGAGGGCCTCGTCGAAGAGCAGGGCGGCCTCGGGGCGGCGGCCGGTGTCGGCCCTGCGCCTGGCATCGTCGAGCAGGAGCCGGGCCCGGCGCCAGTCCACGCACCGGGGGTCGACGTCCAGGACGTAGCCGGGGCCGCGCGAGACGAGCGCCTCGGCGGGGAGGCCGGCGTCGCGCAGTTTCCTGCGCAGCCGGCTCATGAGGCTGTGGAGCGTCTCCACGGCCGTGCGGGGCGGGGCGCCGTCCCACAGGGCGTCGACGAGGGCGCTCTTGTGCACGGGGTGCCCGACCTTGTCGGACAGGACGGCGAGGGACAGTGCCGCCTGGGGGGAACCCGCGTCGACCGGCCGGTCGTCGACCAGGAGCCGCGGGCCACGGGCGAGGAGTCGTATGTCCAGCCTGCCATAACCCAACACGGGATCAGGATGCCACCGCCTTTTGCGGATTGTCGAGATCGTCGATAAGGACATCGCACGGGGGCCGAAAACCCGAAGCCACGACCTGCGACGATGCGAATCAAACACACGGGAGGACAGGGTTTTCTCACCGAAAGGAAGGTGGGGTGCTTTCGCTTTTACGGCGGCGACGCTAACATGCACAGATAAATGCACGAAAATTCATCACGTACCGCGGAACGCCATTCTGCACATTCCGCGGCACGTGCACGGCGGAGCCGGGGGCGAACCGATCCCCTCCGCCCACCGCAGCGGCGCACGTCCCGGGACTCCCACCAGCTCGGAAGCACGGCCACGACGAGCCCCGGACGGCGCACCGCCGGACCAGCCCCTGCACCACCGGACCGCCCGCGGGTCGTCCACACCCTCGCGGGCACCCGTTGCAGCGGTCGGCGGAGACGCCCGACAATGGATTCGGGGGCCGAACCCCGTCCCCTTCAGCGCAGACTCCCCGCCCGGCCACGCTAACCCGCCCCGGCGTCCGCCGCACCGGTTTCGCCCGACCTGTGGACAACGCCGAGCCCCCGCCCCGCACAGCCCTCTACCCCGTGGTACTTTGTAGTAGTACTCGGCGTCACCGGATAGTGGGAGGTCGGAGCGCGTACGCCATGGAAGACCTGACGGAGATGTTGAAGGGCACGCTCGAAGGCTGCGTGCTGGAGATCATCGGCGGCGAGGAGACCTACGGGTACGCCATCACGCGACAGCTCAACGAACTCGGGTTCGTCGACGTCGTCGAAGGAACGGTGTACACCATCCTCCTGCGCCTGGAGAAGAACGGACTCGTCCAGGTGACGAAGCGGCCGTCCGGAATGGGGCCGCCGCGCAAGTTCTACGCGCTCAACGAGGCGGGCCGCGCGGAACTCGCCACGTTCTGGGCGAAATGGGAGTACCTGTCATCACGCGTCGACAAGCTCAGGGAGGGCGGGGGATGAACCTCTGGGACACCGTGACGGGCAACGACATCACGCGGGAGTGGAAGGCGTTCGAGGTCCGGGCCGGGGCGCTGCCGCCCGAGTACGGGGCCGCCTGGGAACAGATCAAGGCGCAGCTGTTCGCGTACTCGGACTTCACGGGCCGCAACCTGACGCCGATCCTCGACGGCGCCCTGGGCCTGCTCGAAGAGACGGCGGCGGACGGGCTGGACGTCCGGGAGGTCCTGGGCGACGACGTCCCGGGGTTCTGCGCGGCCCTGGCCGGGGGCGAGGGGGCGCGCAGCCACCGGGACCGGTGGCGCGAGCAGTTGAACCGGAACGTCGCGAGGAAATTGGGCCGGCTGGGAGGCTGACGTGGGCGTCCAGGACATCATCGAGGGCAAGAGGCAGTGGCGGGCGCACACGGCGCGGGTCAAGGCGCTGCCGCCGGACTACCGGATCGTCTACAAGGAGATCCAGCGGTACTACTTCAAGGTCGGGCCGGTCGGTCTGGCGGACGGAGAGCTGCTCGGCGGGATCGTCGACTTCTTCGAGGAGGGCGTCGCGTCCGGCAAGGGGGTCATGGAACTCATCGGCCTCGACGTCGCCGCCTTCTGCGACGACCTGATCAGGGACACGAGGACGTACGCGGACATCTACCAGGAGTCCGTGGCCCAGGGGCGGGGATCGGGATCGGGGTCGGGCTCGTCCAGCGCGTGACCGCCGACCACAACTTCGGCCCATCCCCGCAGACGCGGGGAGCAGTTCTGTCTCTCCATTTAGACGGGGAAGAGTCGAGGGCCATCCCCGCGTGCGCGGGGAGCAGTGGAGCAACCCGGGAACCACGGCCAACTCCCAGGGTCCATCCCCGCGTGCGCGGGGAGCAGTCGGACCGGTCGAGCGCGATCCGCTCGACCAGGGGTCCATCCCCGCGTGCGCGGGGAGCAGCAGGCGGTCGCAGACCGCAGCGACCGCGTACAGGGTCCATCCCCGCGTGCGCGGGGAGCAGGCGCGCCATCTCGGCGTCTACCCCGGGACGAAGGGTCCATCCCCGCGTGCGCGGGGAGCAGATGAGCGGGGAGCCGGGGTTCATCGCCGACGCGGGTCCATCCCCGCGTGCGCGGGGAGCAGGCGCGCCATCTCGGCGTCTACCCCGGGACGAAGGGTCCATCCCCGCGTGCGCGGGGAGCAGATGAGCGGGGAGCCGGGGTTCATCGCCGACGCGGGTCCATCCCCGCGTGCGCGGGGAGCAGTTCTGGCCCCAGAGACCGTCGCGCCAGCCGACGGGTCCATCCCCGCGTGCGCGGGGAGCAGACCCGCTTCATGAGCCGGTTCGCCTCACGCGAGGGTCCATCCCCGCGTGCGCGGGGAGCAGCAGCGCGCCCTCTCGTCGGACTGGTGGCAGGAGGGTCCATCCCCGCGTGCGCGGGGAGCAGAGTAATTGACCTGGGAAGATTCCACTGTCAACCAGCCGTTTTTACAACTTCTCAAGAATCAGACAAAACGCCCACCCGCTCAACAGCGGTTCCAGGACTTCCTACCGGATGGGCCCACGACCGGCAACGCCTTCCGCCGAAGTCCCCTCTTCAACACGAGCCGATGCAGACGCACCCACCCCAGCGAACACCGTCCGAGAACCGGACACAGGTCAATTTTCCCCCCACACGCCACACCCCACCTGGCGCTCAGCCCCACGACCCACCATCCTGGAACGCATGCCGATTCCCAGAGCCGTCGCCGTCGTCGTCCGGGACGACCGGGTCCTGCTCATCAAACGCTTCCGCCGCCACTCCTCCACCGACTCCTGCGCCCGCTACCGGCTCGTCCCGGCGGAGGGCGAGCCCTGCCCCGGCCACCACTACGCGGTCCTGCCCGGCGGCCACGTCGAGGACGGAGAGTCCGCCGAGACCGCGGCCCTGCGCGAACTCACCGAGGAGACCAGCCTGCGCGCACGGATCTCCCACCTGCTGTGGACCGGCATGCACAACGAGCGCCCGGCCTCCTACTTCCTCATGACCGACGTCACCGGGACCCCGCGCCTGTCCGGCCCCGAGGCCGACTTCCAGGGCCCGGACAACCGTTACGACCTCCTGTGGGCGACGGCCGACGACTTCGGCCCCCTCAACCTCCACCCCGCCGAGGTCCACACGCCCCTGGCCGAACTCCTGCACGACGGCTCACCGGTACCGGCCCACCCGGGCGCGGGCTGAGCGCACCGCGCCCGGCTCCCTCCAGACCGCACCGCATCCGAACACAGGACCCGCCCGCCGGCTCACCCCCGGCCCAGCGCCCCGATGACGGCGCGCTCCACCGGTGTGGGCCGCTCCGCGTCGAGGTCGAGTTCGCCCACCGGCAGCAGCGGCGGCTGGGCCATGAAGCGCGGCACCTTCCCCCGGTGCGGCTGCGCGGCGTGCACCAGGAACGGGTGGCACAGGAACACGTCACCGGCCTCGCCGGTCGCCAGCGCCTCGGGACGCCCCTCGCTCGCCGGGACGGCGGCCCCGCACAGGTCCATGAACTCCCGCCCCTGGTCGCCCGCCCCCTCCAGCAGCGGGGGAAGGTCGCGGTGCGAGCCCACCCGGATGCGGGTGGGGGCGTCGTCGGGACCGACGTCGGAGAACAGGAAGAGCATCAGCAGCGCCCGCCCCCGCGAGCGCAGGTTGACCCGGGCCTCCCCCTTCTCCCCGGCGAACGACGCGTCCAGGTGCCACCCGGCGTCCCCGGGGTCCTCCTCACTGGGGAACCGCACCGGGAACGTGCCGAGCCCGCCCGGCCGAAGCCACCGCCCCTCCCCCACCAGCCGGTCGAACGCGTCGAGCAGCGCGGGGGTGGTGGCGGCCTCGCGGAACGGCAGCGCGTGGTAGCCGCCGAGCCGGACCACCGGCCGGGTCCAGGTGGCGGGGTCGTCGGGGTCGCACCCGAGGTCCTTCCACAGCAGTTCCCGGCCCTGCTCGGCCAGCTCGCGGGGGAACGCGCCGCGCAGGGCGACGAACCCGTTCTCGACGAACGTCTCGATGTCGCGATCGGTCAGCATGGGTGGTTCCCCCTCGTTACGGGCGCCGTTCGGGCGCGCTGCGGCGTGGACACCGGCCGGGTTCCCGGGCGGGCGCGACCGCAGGGCCGTGACCGCGGCGGACAGCTCCACCGGCGCCCTCGTTCGTCGGCAACGCTAGGCGGTGGCGCGGGGGTACGACCCGACAGTTGAGGTGCACGTCCGGTCGGGTCCCGGTCGCGCGGCGGGCGGGCGGCACACCCCCGGCCCACGAACCACCCGACCGGAGCCCGCCCCCGACAGCCCTTCGGTCCGGCAGTCCGGCAGTCCGGCGGTCCAGCGGTCCGGCCGCGCAAGGATCGCCCGCGCCACGACCGGACCGTGCCCGCCCCCACCACCAGCGGCAGACCCACCACCGGCCCCCTCAACCCCCCGGGCGTCCGCCCACCGCCGGTCCGGCCAGGGGCTCGGCGGCCACGTCGGCGATCACCCGGCTGGGCTTGCCGGACATGGCCGAGGCCACCCACCGGTCCACCCCCGGCAGCGCCGCCAGGCGCAGCACCATGCGGCGCAGCCGCAGCCGCAGGACGGTGTCGGGCAGGAACCAGGCGGTCCCGGTGAGGGCCGCACGCTGGCGCTCCTCCACCACGGGACGCCACCGCGCCTCGTAGCGCGCCACCCCCTCCCCCACCGTGGCCGCCCGCGCCAACTCCTCCGCCAGCACGAACGCCCCGCCCACCCCCATCGAGGCGCCCTGCCCGGCCAGCAGCGACACCGCCTGTGAGGCGTCCCCCAGCAGCACCACCCGCCCCCGCGACCAGGAGTCCATCCGCACCTGGGCCACGTGGTCGTAGTAGACGTGCTCGGGCCCGGGGCACCGCTCCAGCGCCCGCGGCACCTCCCAGCCCAGGCCGGCGCAGGCCTCGCGCAGGGCCCGGCGGGGGTCCCGGGGCAGGGTGGTCTCCCGGCTGCGGTGCACGGTGAAGATCGCCACCCGGTCCCCCGCCAGGGCGTAGAACCCCATCTGCGCGCCCAGGCTGTCGGTGAGCACGAACCGGCCGCGGAGGCGCTCGTGCAGCCCGGCGTCCTCGAAGACGAAGGCCCCCGTGTGGAAGCCCAGGTGGACCAGGTGGTCCTCCTCGGGGCCGAAGACCAGGCCCCGCACGGTGGAGTGGACGCCGTCGGCGCCCGCGATCAGGTCGGCCTCCAGGGCGCGGCCATCGGAGAGCCGCGCCGCGACGCCGTCGACGCGCTCCTCCACGCCGGTCAGCGCGGCGCCGTAGACGAGGTCGACGCCCTCGGGCAGGGATTCGCGCAGGGTGCGTTCGAGGTCGGGGCGCATGATCGAGACCAGGTCGCCGCCCATGGCCTGGGCGAAGCGCTCGAACCCCATCGAGGCGCGGCGCCGGCCCCGCTCGTCCACGAGGACGGCTTCGGAGACGCGGTGGCCCAGCTCCCGGATGCGGGGCAGGAGCCCCATCTCCCGGGCCGCGTCCAGGCCGGGGCCGAAGAAGTCGATCATGTAGCCCTGCGGGCGTGGTCCCGGGGCGCGTTCGACGACGGTGACCCGCCACCCGTGGTGGGCCAGGCGGCGGGCCAGGGCCAGCCCCGCGATGCCCGCTCCGGCGACCACGGCGTGCGGCGTGCCGGAGCCGCGGAACGCGCCTACGGAGGCCGGCGCGCCGGGGTCGGTTTCGGTGCCGGAGTCGGCGGGTGTGCCGGGGGCCTCGGGTGCGCCGGGGGTTCCCGGCGCACCGAAGGCGTCGGGTGTGCCAGAGGCGCCGGGTGTGCCAGAGGCGCCGGGTGTGCCGGAAGTGCTCAACGTTGCTCCTCAACGGCTCCGGTCAGGAGCCTGCGCAGAACGGGGACGGCGGCCTCGGCGGCCAGGGAGGGGTCCAGGGGTCGGTGCAGCATGAGCCCGTCCACGGCCGAGGCCAGGACACGGGCGGTGGTGTCGGGTTCGGGGACGCCGATGGAGCGCATCCAGTCGGCGAGCAGGGCGCGGAAGTCGGCCAGGAGCCCGGTGAGGGCCCGGTGGAGTTCCTCGTCGCGCCCGGCGGCGAGGTAGGCCTCGGTGAACAGGACCGAGGTGGGGTCGTCGCCGGAGTAGGCGTCGAGGGAGCCGAGGAGGAGGTCCAGGCCCTGTTGCGCGGAGGCGCCGGACAGGTGGGCGGCGCCCTCGTGGACCACGGCGGACATGGTGCGCAGGGCGGCCTCGTTGAGCAGCTCCCGCAGGGACGGGAAGTGGTAGTGGACCAGGCCGGGCCCCACGCCGGCGCGTTCGGCCAGGACGCGCGTGCTCACCCCGGCCCAGCCGCGCTCGGCGATGAGTGCGGCGGCAGCGGTGAGCAGGCGCTCGCGGACCTCCTGCGCGCGCTGTGTGGCCATGTGTCCCTCCCGGTTCATGATTTGGGCGATCGCCTTGGGCGAGTGCCCAATTTCGAGGATGCCACATCCTCCGGGGATTTCAACCCCTCGTGCCGCCCCCGGCGGACGGGGGCCCGGGGCCCGTGGAGCGGGCCGGGCGCGCCAGGTGAACACCGGGCACGCCGGGCGCGCACCGGACGCGCGGCGTGGACCGGTCCCCGCGTGACACCGTCAACTACGATGGCGCCGTGGTCACGCGATCTGAATCCGCCGCGGCAACGCGGAGCGCCCTGGTGCGCGCAGCGTCCGAACTGCTGGACGAGGGCGGGCCCGAGGCGGTGACGCTGCGGGCGGTGGGCGCCCGGGCGGGGGTCTCGCGCGGGGCGCCCTACGGCCACTTCGAGGACAAGGCGCACCTGCTGGCCGAACTCGCCGTCGACGCCTGGTCGTCCCTGGCGGACACCGTGGAGCGGCTGCGCGCGGACGAGGACGCCACGGCGCGGGTCCGGCTGGAGCGGGCCGTCCTGGCGCTGATCGGCGTGGCCCGCAGCAGGCCGCACGTGTACGCGCTGATGTTCGCCGCCCCGGCGGACGACCCCGTGTCGGTCCGCGCCGCCGAACGCCTCCAGGACCAGTTCCTTGCGCTGGTCGCCGACGTGGTCGGCGAGGCGCAGGCCCGCGGGCGCGGCGCCCTGGTGATGGCGGGCGCGCACGGGATCGCGGGACTGGAGCTGAGCGGGCACCTCGCGCGGGAGAAGTGGGGGGTCGGGGTGGACGACCTGGTGCACATGCTCGTCGAGGGCCTGCGGCCGGAGGCTCCGGAGCTCGGCACGGAGGTTTGAGCCGCGCCGGTCCGGCACGGACGACGGCGGCAGGCGGCGCCCTCGCCCACGGGAGCCCTTGAGGGCCCGGGGCTTCGACGCGGCGCGCCGACACGCGCACCCGGCGTCCGTACGGCGGGGACACGCCGGGGCGCGGCACTTCAGGTCCCCTCCGAGGGGGCGCCCAGGGCGGTACGCGCGAGGTGTCCCCGGTGTCCCCGTCGTCTCCGCGGTTCGCCGCGCCCTCGTTCTCCCGTGCCGCCGGTCCGCCCCAGCCGCTCCGCACCACCATTCACTTGACAATGTCATCTGAATGGCGCACCGTGGTTCATATGACACAGTCACATGAAATTTCAGCGGACGACACCCGCCTCCGGCACCTGCTGGACCGGGCCGAGATCAGCGATGTGCAGCTCCGCTACGCCACGGGGACCGACTCCCGGGACTGGGAGCTGTTCCGCAGCTGCTTCACCGACGAGGTGGAGGTGGACTTCAGCGACGGCTTCGGACAGCCCGTGATGCGGCTCGCGGCCGACGACTGGGTCCGGGGGACGGCGCCGCGGATGGAGTCGTTCAAGGCGACGCAGCACATGATCACGAACCAGGTGGTCACGTTCGACGACGATGACCACGCCACGTGCGTCGCGTACGTCCGGGCGGGCCACCACCTGCCGAACGACACCGGGGGCGGCGAGCAGACGGTGTACGGGTACTACACGAACCGGTTCGAGCGCACCGAGCGGGGGTGGAGGATCGCGAAGCTCAAACTGACGGCCCTGTGGATGACGGGGAACTTCGGGATCTTCCAGACGGCCCTCACCTGAGGGGGCCGCCGGGCCGGTGTGGACGCCGGTACCGCCGCCGGCGCTCCACGCGGGAAGGTCAGTCCACGTGCGCCGGGCCGGGGACGCCCAGTGCCGGTGCAGCAGGGCGATCTGTTCGGGCAGCACCCGCGCCACGGACAGCTCCGGGAGGTCGTCGACGTCGAACCAAGCGATCTCGCTGGTCTCGTTGCTGGTGAAGGCGGGGTCGGGGTCGGCCAGGGGCTCGCAGACGAAGAGGAGCTTGTAGATGTGGCGGTCGTAGACCGGCACGTGCGGCCACAGGTGCCGGTCGAGGACCCCGGCGATGTGGGCCGCCCGGACGGGGACGCCCGCCTCCTCCAGGACCTCGCGCTCGACGGCCTGCCTGGGGCTCTCCAGGATGTCGCACCAGCCGCCGGGCAGGGACCAGAGGTGGGCGTCCGCGACCTCGCGGACGAGCAGGACCCGGCCGGAGCCGTCGAAGACGCCGCCGCGCACGTCGAGCTTGGGGGTGGTGTACCCGGCGACGATGGCTGTATGGCGGTCGTAGGCGGGGAGTTCGTCGGAGGAGACCGTCTGCATCAGGTCGCGGGCGAGGGCGCCGATGCGGTGGAAGCGCTCGATGTCGAAGGCGTCCGTGCAGTAGGCGAGCCCTGACTCCGCCTGCGCGGTGAGCTCCATCGCGATACGCCGGAGGTGTTCGGAGGGTGTCGGGGCACTCATGCCCGCCGAGTCTAGCCAGGGGTGTGCGGAGGGGGGAGTTCGGTGGGACCCGGTCGGCGTGCCAGGCCCCGTCCCCATCCCCGCGATAGCGGGGAGCAGTCGACCACCGGCCACGTCGCCGCGGTGCCCCGGGGTCCATCCCCGCGTGCGCGGGGAGCAG
>NZ_FQZK01000001.1:596002-985279 GCF_900141985.1 Nocardiopsis flavescens
GGTGGGTCCATCCCCGCGTGCGCGGGGAGCAGGGTAACGGCCCTGCCGGGTGGGCGGCCGGGGTGGGTCCATCCCCGCGTGCGCGGGGAGCAGAGTAAATGACCTGCAAGGATTCCACTGTCAACCAGCCGTTTTTACAACTTCTCAAGAAACGGACAAAACGCGCAGGCCTTCACAACGGGCTCCAGAGCTTTCTACCGGACCCGCACGACCAAGGCAACGCATTCCCGAACACCCCGACAACACCACCCCGCCGAGAGACCGAACACACGTCCCGACCGCAACGGCACCAAGACCGCCGTCCCCGCGCACCGACCCTCAACGACACCGCCCGCCGCATGACCGCCAGCTGACAGCCGACAGCCGACACTCAAATCGCGGACACTCCCCCCGCCGCGCGGCGGAACCTCCGCGCCAGCCGCTCGAACGCCGCCGCCAACTCGTCCCCGTCGACCACCTCGACGTCGACGTCGAGCTGCGCCATCCAAAGCGCCAGCCGCTCCGGGTCCTCCGAACCAATCTCCACGCGGCACGTGGACGCGTCGACCACCTCGATGGCGACCGGGACGGGGATCTTCGCGGCGACCTCAGCGGCCGGAGCATGCACGAGTACCCGCGCCCGGTACCTCCAGCCCGCCTTGCTGACGCGTCCGACCACGTACCCGACGGCATCGCCCCCGGGAACCGTACGCGGCCCGAACCGCACACCCGTCGCCCTCTGCGCGGCCATGCGGTCGACACGGAAGATCCGCCAGTCGTCGCGGTCGAGGTCCCACGCGAGCAGGTACCAGAGCGGCCCCCAGCCCACCAACCGGTGCGGTTCGGTGTGGCGGGAGCCTTCGCCGCCCCCGGACTTCGTGTAGCCGAACCGCAGTCGCTCACGCCCTCGGATCGCGGCGGCGACCGCCCCCAGAACCGAGAGATCGAGCGGCGGATCCGCCCCCGGAACCACGCTCGTCGCCTCGCGTACCGCCTCCACGCGCCGGCGCAGGCGCGAGGGCAGCACCTGCTCCAGCTTCGCGAGCGCGGTGAGCGAGGTCTCCTCGACGCCGAGCCGCCGGGTGGCGACCGCACCCAGTCCGACCGCGACGGCGACGGCCTCGTCGTCGTCGAGCAGCAGCGGGGGCATCGCCGTCCCGGCGGCCAGCCGGTACCCGCCCGCGACGCCGGGGCGCGCGTCCACGGGATAGCCGAGCGACCGCAGCCTGCCGACGTCGGCGCGCACGGTCCTCGTGCTCACACCGAGCCGGTCGGCCAGATCGGAGCCCGTCCAGTCCCGCTTGAGCTGGAGCAGGGACAGCAATTCGAGCAGGCGGGCCGAGGTCTCCAACATGTTCTCCAGCATCCCAGCCATTGCGGAAGCGAACCTTCCGCATCTCCTGGGAGCGTCGGCGGCATGGACGAGAACAAGGCACTCACCCCGTTCCGCATCGACATCCCGCAGGCGGACGTCGACGACCTGCGCGGCCGGCTGGCGCGCGCCCGCCGGCCGGTCCCCGTTCCGGGGCGGGACGACCGTGCCGACTTCAGCCGCGGCATCCCGCCGGTGTACCTCAAGGAGCTGGCCGAGTACTGGCGCGACGGGTTCGACTGGCGCGAGCAGGAGGCGAGGCTCAACGAGTACGACCAGTTCACGACGGTGGTCGACGGCCAGCGGTTCCACGTCGTCCACGTGCGGTCGACGAACCCGCGGGCCACGCCGCTGCTCCTGAACCACGGCTGGCCAGGGTCGTTCGTCGAGTACCAGCGGCTCATCCCGCTGCTGGCCGACGAGTTCCACGTGGTCGTTCCGTCGCCGCCCGGGTTCGGGTTCTCCACGCCCCTGTCGGGGACCGGTTGGGAGCTGGCACGGACGACGGAGGCCTACGCCGAGATCATGACGCGCCTGGGCTATGCGAGGTTCGGGGCCCACGGCACCGACATCGGCTCGGGCACCGCCGGCCGCCTCGCGGCGCTGTACCCGGAGCGCGTGATCGGCACGCACATCGGCAGCGACCCCCGGCTGCTCGGGTTCCTCGGGGAGAAGTTCCCCTATCCCGAGGGCCTGTCCGAGGAGGAGACCGCCCTGGTCGAGGCAGTGCGCGCCGAGGACGCGGCCGATCGCGGGTACCTCTTCATGCAGGAACACCGTCCCGACACGATCGGCGCGGCGCTCACCGACTCGCCGGTCGGGCAGCTCGCGTGGATCGCGGAGAAGTTCAGGCCCCGGAACGGCGGCGCCCACCGGACGCCGGACGAGACGGTCGACCGCGACCAGCTCCTCACGAACATCAGCCTGTACTGGTTCACCCGCAGCGGGGAGTCGAGCGCGCAGTTCTACTACGAGTCCGCGCACTCCGGAATCGACCTGGCGATGGCATCGGACGTGCCGTCCGGATGGGCCGTATTCGACGCCCGTCCGGTCATGCGCCGCGCGGTGGACCCGTGGAAAGCGATCGGCCACTGGAGCGAGTTCACCGAGGGCGGCCACTTCCCGGCGATGGAGGCGACGGAGCTGCTCGCGGGCGATATCCGTGCCTTCTTCCGCGATATCTCCTGAATTCTGTGCCGGGGTCGGCGGGCCGTGAAGAACCGTCAGGGCCCGACCGGCCCGGCACGTCGAGGAACCCGTCGATGACGGGATGATGCGGCGGCGGACGGCGGGCGGCGGACGGCGGCCCGTTGCCTTGCCGTGGGCCCATCCCGGCGTGCGCGGGAGCAGTCCTCCAGAGCGGTCATGTCCGCGCGGGCGGTGGGTCCATCCCCGCGTGCGCGGGGAGCAGCCGAGGGCGGTGGCGACAGTGGCGGCGAGGGTGGGACCATCCCCGCGTGCGCGGGGAGCAGTCCTGGTCGCTCTCGTCGGGCCCGTCGTGGGGGTGGTGCGGGGCGATCCGGGGACCATCCCCGCGTGCGCGGGGAGCAGCGGGGTCCCCCTCGGGGCTGTTCGTGGTCATGGGGACCATCCCCGCGTGCGCGGGGAGCAGCGCCGGGCCCCACACCCCAAGGAGACCAACATGGGACCATCCCCGCGTGCGCGGGGAGCAGATCGTGGTGGAGGACCGGGAGCGCATCGTCATGGGACCATCCCCGCGTGCGCGGGGAGCAGCCCATTGAAATCGTGTGCGTCATGGATGAACAGGGACCATCCCCGCGTGCGCGGGGAGCAGGCGGCGCTCTGGGACACCAGGGTCAACACCGTGGGACCATCCCCGCGTGCGCGGGGAGCAGAGTAACTGACCTGCGAGGATTCCACCGTCAACCAGCCGTTTTTACAAGTTCTCAAGAAACGGACAAAACACCCTGCCCGCGTTCGAAGGTCCCAGGGTTTTCTACCGAACGACGAGAAAGGAGGCAACTCCCCTCTCCCGCACCCGTCAGACCGGTTCAGTCCCCGTCGCCGCCCTCCATATCCGGCGGCTGCCAGATCAGGTTCAGACCACCACCACCGGAGCCGAACCCTTCCGTCTCCGACACCCGAGTCGGCCGCCGCCCCTCCCGGAAGGGAGCCCTGAACCCGCTCTCCAGTGCTCCGGGATCGACCTCCAGAGGCATCCACCTCTTCCTGGTCCCGAACCGGCCGGACCGCTCGTGAAGCTCCCCCGGTTCCGGCAGGACATCGTCCCGGGTGTATCCGAGCAGGACCGCGAGCACCCGGCGGGCGCTGGGCCGACGCCCAGCGTCACGGTTCAGGCAGGCCGCCAGTACCGACGACAGCGGGGCGGGCACACCGCGCAGGTCCGGCCCCTCCCCCACCGGGCGGGCGACCGCATGCCGGGGGGCCGAACCGGGGAACGCCGACCGCCCCGTGGCCGCCCCGACCGCGGTCACCGCCCACGCGAAGACGTCGTCGGCCCTGGTGGTCCGACAGCCGTCCCCGGGTTCCGGCACCCGCTGCCGGGGCTCCAAAAGTGACCTGCGGCCGTCCGACGCGATCTCCACGGCTCGGGCGTGGACACCGTCGACGACGATCACGCCGCCATCGCCCACCAGGACGTTCTCCCAGTTCACCGCGTGGTGGACGACGCCCGCGTCGTGCAGGACCGCCAGCGCGGTGGCGGTGTGCACCGCGAACCGGTACAGCTCCCGCCCCGCGAGCGGGTTCCCGCCGGCGAGCCGTTCGTCCAGGGGCACGACGTGCTCGACGTGCCGGAAGGCAACCCACGGCGCGGCGGCCCACGGGTCGGCGTCCACCGCCGTCAGCAGGGAGAAGGAGGACACCCGCGCCGAGAGGTCCACCGACCGGCCCAGACCGTCGCGGAAGCCGGGCACGTCCGCCGCTTCAGCCGACGCGAACGCGAGCAGGTGCGGTGTGCCCCCGTCGTCCAGCACCCGGAAGCACGCGCCACGGGAGTCCGCGCCCAGGTCCTCCACGAGCCGGTATCCGCCCACGCTCGCGCCGACACCCGCCATGTCGCCTCCTCTTTGCGGATACCGGTGAGAGTCCCGCGCGGCAGGCGGAGGTTCGCACCGGACCGACGCCCGGGGAGGCGTCCCCGCCGACCGCCCCCGGGCCGGTCGGCGGCTGCCGAACGGCTCACTCCTCCAGGAGGCTGGTCTGCCCGGGTACCTGCTCCCGGCCGGTGCGTCCGGCCCCGAGGCACCGGCGGCAGGTGACCGGGCCGGCCGACGCCAGCAGTCGCAGCGGGTCGACCGCCGCGTGACAGCCGACCGCTGGGATCTCCACGCCCGCCCACAGGTGCGTCGCCAGGCGGTGTACCACCTGGCCGTGTCCGATCCGGACCCCGGCGGCACCGGCCAGCTCCTCGCGGCGGCGGCGCAGGGTCGCGGCCAGGTGCTCGATATCGGGTGCGGACTCGGCAGCGGTGGCGGTTTCGGTTCGGTCGGTCATGGAACCAGGATCGCGCAGGCCACTGACAGTGGCCAAAGCGCAGGGCTCACGGGCGGGTGATGGGCAGCGCCCAATCCATCCCCGCGTGCGCGGGGAGTAGGGTCTGGTAGGTCTGGCCGATGGTGGAGGCCGGGGTCCATCCCCGCGTGCGCGGGGAGCAGATGCCGATCCGGCTCGTGACCCCCGACCACAAGGGTCCATCCCCGCGTGCGCGGGGAGCAGACCGGGGTGATCTGCCGGGCCCGCCTGGACTGGGGACCATCCCCGCGTGCGCGGGGAGCAGCCGGCGATGGCTTCCGTGATACGGCGGGTGGTGGGACCATCCCCGCGTGCGCGGGGAGCAGCCCATGTCCGGGGACGGCGCCGCGGCGGGCCGGGGACCATCCCCGCGTGCGCGGGGAGCAGTCCAGGGCCGGGACGCACAGGTCCCTTTCCCAGGGACCATCCCCGCGTGCGCGGGGAGCAGGCCCTGACCAACGTCGCTTTGGTCCGGATCCTGGGACCATCCCCGCGTGCGCGGGGAGCAGAGTAACTGACCTGCAAGGATTCCAGCGTCAACCAACCGTTTTTACAACTTCTCAAGAAACGGACAAAACACGCAGGCATCTTCGTGGGCTCTCAGGGAGTTCTACCGGACGGGCCGGTCCACGGCAATGGGAACCCGGGATCGACGGCGGCCATCTGACGGCAGGGCTCGGTACGGTGAAGCCGCCACCGCCCCGACCAGGAGAACCGCGCCATGGACCCCTCGATCGAGCGCATCCTCTCCCACGACGCGGAGGACCACGGCTCCCTCGCTGAGCGGGTCACCGCCCTCTCCGACGAGCGGCGGCTCTGGGCACTCATGAGCGCCTACAACTGGGACGACGGATTCGAGGTCCCCCCTCGCCGTCGTCACCCACCCCCGCTGCGACCGCGCTCTCGCGCTGCGCCTGTACTGGGAGCTGGACGACTCCGCCCAGCTCCACCACTCCGACGAGAACGCCGCCCTGCACGAGGCCTACTCCGCCGAGGCCGAACACCACCCCGAGGAGTTCGACCGCCTGGTCCGCTACTGCTCCGCCCTGGTCCGCGGCCTGCGGGAGGAGACCTTTCCGATCGGCCTCAACACCTTCGACACCGGCTTCTTCAACCTGGACGACCCCGGGCTCACCGACCGGCAACGCACACTGCGGGCCGCGCGCACCCGGCGCGCGCAGCGCGAGCACGAGGACGGCTTCCTGCGCCCGGTCCCGGAAGAACAGAACGTCCCGCCCGCCTAGCCAGGGGTCGGGACGCCGCGTCGGCCGCCGGGTTCACCGGGGCCGGGGTGCTCCGGCCCCTCAGTCCGCGTCCGCGGGCTTGAGCAGCGGCACGTCCCACGTCACCTTGCGGAACCCCACCCCGTAGTACAGCCCGCGCGCCGACGTGTGCCCCGGCGCCCCCAGGCACGCCACGGTGGCGTGCACGGCCCCGGCCTCCCGGCCCAGGCGCAGCCCGTGCAGCAGCATCGCCCGCGCCACCCCCCTGCGCCGGTGGTCGGGGTGCGTCCCGACCGGCTCGAACTCCAGGGTCCGGTTCTCCTCGTCGAGCCACATGATCGCCGAGGACGCCATCGTCCCGTCAGGCGCCTCCACCAGCAGGTGCAGGTCCCCCCGGTACCCGGCCGCCGCCCGCACGCCCTCGTAGGCGTCGATCGAGTACGCCGACGGCCCCCACGCGTCCACGTGGGCCCGCACCGCGGCGTCGGGCCCGGCCTCGGCCGCCGTGCGGAACCGGTACCCCTGCGGCAGCTCCGGCTCCTCGATGTCGGTGAGGTCCCGCTCGTTCAGCTGGGTCCAGGACCCGGTGTCGCCGAGCGACTCGGGGTCGGTCACGTACCCGTGCGCCGCCCACCGCTCCAGCGCGAACGCGTCGTCGGCCCCGGGCAGCACCGTGCGCTCCAGGCCCGGTGCGGTGGCGTCGTACCAGTCGACGACCTCGTCGAGCAGCTTCGCGTGGTCGGGGTGGACCTGGTAGGCCAGGTAGGCGCCGGTGACCTCCTTGACCGAGCCGTCGTTGAGCCGTGCCCGGCGCGGCAGCTGCGCCCACCCCCACGCCACGAGGGCCCCGCCGTCGAACCACAGCCGGCGCCGCCAGCTCGCGTGGAAGTCGGCGTGGCCCCGGCCCCAGTTCCAGGCCAGCTCGCCGTAGGAGGCGTCGCTGTTCACGAGTTCGGGGCGCACGGCGGTGACGCGCTGCGCCAGGCCCTGCATGAGTTCCACGTCGGCGGCGGTCAAGAGTTCTGCGCTCGTCATGGGCCACACGATGGCAGCACACCGGCGGCGCGGTCGAAGGGTTTTCCGACCGGCCCGCCCGCTTCGCCGCCTCGCCGCTCCCCGGGCGCGGTGTCCGCGGCGCCGCCGCCCGCACGCCCTCGCGGTGTCCCCGGGGCGCGCTCCCCCGCTCCCCGTCCCCGCGCCCTCAGCCCCCGGGTGACCCCGGCCCGCCCCCGTGGACGGCCGCGTAGACGCGCTCGGCGTAGTCGTCGAGGGCGTCGGAGCACGCGCGCAGCCGCTCTGCGGCGTCGCGGGCCTGCGGCAGGGCGAGCACGTCGCGCTTGCGGAGGTCGCGGAACCAGCGGCGCAGCCGCTCCAGGCTCTGCTCCTCTTCCTCCAGCTCCGCGAAGGTGAACTTGGCCTTGGCGATCTCCCGGGCGATCTCGTCCAGGAACTTGCCGCAGTCGGCGGTGTACTCGTTCCACTCGTCGGTCCGGGCCGCCCGGAACGCGTCCACGAGGAAGGCACGGGAGGCGTCGTCGCGCGGCTCGACCTCGAACACCGCCACCTGCCCGCCGCCCTCGGCCGCCAGCTCCCCGGCCCGCCGCGCCGCCTCCCGGAAGACCTCCGCCACCGGCAGCGCCCACGTCCCCTGGGACACCGGCACGGCGCCCGCGCGCCGCAGCTCCCGCCAGACCGCGACCCGGTGCCGGGAGGGCTTGGCCGGGACCTGGACCACCGCGAGCATCCATCCCACCGCATCGTCTGTCACAGGGCCGACGGTAACACCCTTCGCGGCACCGGGCGGACGGCCGTGAGAGGGCCCGGCCGCGGGTCGGGGCGGCCCGCACCGCCCGGTGGGCCGCCCCACGGGCCGTCCGGCGCGTCGCCCGGTGGGCCCGGCTGATGAACCCGCCCGCCGAACCCGGTCGTCGGACCGCCCGGCGAACCACCGCCGGGCAGTCTCCGGACCGCCGCCGGGCCGTCTGCGCGCCACCGCCGTTCCACCTCCGGGACACCACGCCTTGGGTAACACGTGTTACTTTCTCTTCTGTGACCCTAACTTCCTCCCTGCGCTCCGTCGCGCCGCTGTACCTCGCCGGCTTCACCACCGCGTTCGGCGCCCACGGGGTCGCCAGCGTGCTCGGCGCCGAGAGCGACGACATCGGCCTGTCCCTGATCCGCCTGGGGCTGGTTCTGGCCCTCTACGACGTGGCCGAGGTGGTCCTCAAGCCGGTCTTCGGCGCGCTCAGCGACCGGATCGGCCCCAAGCCCGTCATCGTCGGCGGCCTGGCGGCCTTCACCGCCGCGTCCCTGATCGCCCTGGTCTCGCCCTCCGCGCTGGTGCTGGGCCTGGCCCGGCTCGGGCAGGGGGCGGCGGCCTCCGCGTTCTCCCCCGCCTCCTCGGCGGCGGTCGCCCGCCTGGCCGGGAGGGAGCGGCTGGGCCGCTCCTTCGGCCGGTACGGCGCGTGGAAGAGCCTGGGCTACGTCCTGGGCCCGCTCCTGGGCGTGGGCCTGGCGCACCTGTGGGGCATCCAGTCCCTGTACGCGGCGCTGGGGCTGCTGTCGGCCGCCGCGGCGGTGTGGGTGCTGATCTGCGTCCCGGCGCTGCCGGTGGTGCCCCGCCCCCGGTACACCCTGGCCGACCTCGTCCGGCAGACGACCGAGCGCGGCTTCCTCGTCCCGACGCTGCTGCTGGCCACCACGACCGCGATCCTCGGCGTGGCCGTCGGGTTCCTGCCGCTGCTGGCCGTGCGGCTGGGGCTGCACCCGCTGGCCGGGGCCGCCGCGGTGGCCCTGCTGGCGCTCACCTCGACCCTGGTGCAGCCGGTGGTGGGGCGCCTGCGCGACGAGGAGCGCGTCACCACCCGGGCCGGGGGCGTGCTGGGGCTGTGGGGGGCGGCGGTCGCGCTGGTGCTGCTGGCGCTGTTCCCGCACGCGCTCACGCTGTTCGCCGCCGCGGCGGTGATCGGGCTGACGGTCGGCACGGTCACCCCGCTGGCCTTCGCGCACCTGGCCGCCGCCACCCCCGAGGAGCGCATGGGCCGGACCATGGGCAACGCCGAACTCGGCCGGGAGCTGGGCGACGCGGGCGGACCGCTGCTGGTCGGCGTCGTGGCCACGGCCACGACGCTGCCGGTCGCACTGGCGGTGCTGGCCGCCGCCGGGCTGGGCGCGGGCGCGCTGAGCGGGGCCGCCCTGCGGGCCCCGGGCGGGCCCGGGGGTCCCGGCGGTTCCGGGGAGCCCGGCCCGCCCGACCGCCCCGCGGACCCGCCGGGCGTCCGACCCGCGCCGTAGGCTGAACCCGCACGTGAGAGAGGGGACCGCGATGCCCGCGACGACACCGCCCGCCACCACGGCGGCCGAGGTGCTGGCCGAACTGGCGGAGCTGGAGGACCCGAGGATCCGGCGGGTCAACGAGCGGCACGGCGACGACCACGGGGTCAACCTGACCCGGCTGCGCGCGGTGGCCAAGCGGCTCGGCAGGCAGCAGGACCTGGCGGTCGGGCTGTGGGAGACCGGCGACACCGCCGCGCGCCTGGTGGCGCTGCTGGTCTGCCGGCCCAGGGCGTTCGGGCGCGGGGAGCTGGACGCCATGCTGCGCGGGGCGCGCACGCCCAAGGTGCACGACTGGCTCGTCAACTACGTGGTCAAGAAGAGCCCGCACGCCGAGGAGCTGCGCCTCGCCTGGTTCGCCGACCCGGACCCGGTGGTGGCGAGCGCCGGGTGGGCGCTGACCACCGACCGGGTGGGGAGGCGGCCGGAGGGCCTGGACCTGTCCGGGCTGCTCGACACCGTCGAGGCACGGATGAGGGACGCCCCGGACCGGTTGCAGTGGGCGATGAACGAGTGCCTGGCCTGGATCGGGATCGACCACCCCGCGTACCGGGAGCGGGCGGTCGCGATCGGGGAGCGCCTGGAGGTCCTCAAGGACTACCCGACTCCCCCGGGCTGCACGTCGCCGTTCGCGCCGGCCTGGATCGCGGAGATGGTGCGGCGGCAGGAGGCCTGAGGTCCTCTCCGGGGCGGGCCCCGGGGACGCGCGCGATCCCGCGGCTGCGGGCGCGCAGGCGCGGGGCGGCGTCCGCCGGTCCCCGCTGCGCGGGACGGTTACGACCCACGTCCGCAGGGCGGACGGTTTCCCCGCAGGATCGGACAGTGGGGACGAAAACTCCCTTACGATGTTCGGGCCGACTTCCCGAATCCCCCCGTATCCGCCAATCCCGGGAAGCGGCCGACACCGAGGAGATCACTGATGGGCTACTCCATGCCCGGGCTGTGGGTCACCGAGCACACGGTCACCGTCCCCCTGGACTGGGCCGACCCGGGCGGGGAGCGCATCGAGCTCTTCGTGCGCGAGCTCGTCGACCCCGAGCGCAAGGGGGACGACCTCCCCCTGCTCGCCTTCCTCCAGGGCGGACCCGGCGGGGCCAACCCCCGCCCGCTGGAACCCTCCGGCTGGATCGGGGAGGCGATCGGCGAGTACCGGATCGTCCTGGTCGACCAGCGCGGCACCGGCCGCAGCACGCCCCTGGACGCGCGGGCGGTCGTCGAGCGCGGCGACGCCGCGGCCGGGGCGGACTTCCTGTCCCGGTTCCGCGCGGACTCGATCGTGCGGGACATGGAGCACGTCCGGGACACCGTCTACGGCGGCAGGCGGTGGACCACCCTCGCCCAGAGCTACGGCGGCTGGCTGACCCTGACCTACCTCTCCCACGCGCCCGAGGCGCTCAACGCCTGCTACGTCTGCGGCGGGGTGCCCGGGGTCCCGGCCGACGTGGAGGAGGTGTACCGGCGCACCTTCACGCAGGTGGAGCGCAAGACGGCAGAGTACCGCCGCCGCTACCCGCAGGACGTGGCGGCCGTGGCGGCGATCGCCGACCACCTGGCCGCGAACGACGTGCGCCTGCCCGACGGGGATCGGCTGACCGTCCGCCGGTTCCAGACGCTGGGGATCGAGTTCGGCCGCAAGCCCGGGTTCGAGCGGATGCACTGGCTGGTGGAGGGTGCGTTCGTCCGCCCCGGGCGGCTGTCGGACGGGTTCCTCCAGGAGGTGATGGTGCGCACCTCCAGCGCCGACGCCCCGCTGTACTGGACCCTCCAGGAGGCCATCTACGCCGACCGGCCCGGGAGGGCCACCGCGTGGGCGGCCCAGCGCGAGCGGGAGGGGCGCCCGGCGTTCGCGGAGGACGCCCGGCCGCTGGCGTTCACCGGGGAGATGGCGTTCCCGTGGATGTTCGAGGAGGTGCGCCTGCTGCGGCCCCTGCGCCCGGCGATGGAGGAGCTGGCCCGGCGCACCGACTGGCCGCCGCTGTACGACCGGGAGCGCCTGGCGGCCAACGGGGTGCCGGTGGCCGCGGCCGTGTACCACGACGATCTGTACGTGGACGCGGGGTTGCAGCTGGACACCCTGGAGGGGGTGGGGAACTCGTGGGCGTGGGTCACCAACGAGTTCGAGCACGACGGCATCCACTCCGGCCGGGTGTTCGGGCGGCTGCGGGCGTCGATGCGCGACCGCGGCGGCGAGCCCCGCTGAGGGGCGGGGCGGGGCGGGAGGGGTCAGCGCGTCGAGCGCCCGCCCGCCGCGCCCACCCGCGCTCCGCGGGCGGGCGCGGCGCCCCCGGCCCGGCGCAGCCGCCACTGGAGCTTCGGGAAGTCCGCCCCCGTATCGTCCCGCCCGGGGTCAGCCGTGCCACTCGAAGAACAGCACCGTGGCGTCGTCGTTGAGCGAGTCGTGGTGGTAGTCCAGCACCGCGTGGACCAGGCGCCGCAGGGTCTCGGGGACCGGCTGGTTGCCCACCTGGTGGTGGATGATGAAGTCCACGAACCGCTGGACGCCGAACTGGTTGCCTTCGGCGTCGCGGGCCTCGATGATCCCGTCGGTGTAGAACAGCAGCCGGTCTCCGGGCTCCAGCCGCTCGCGGCACACGTTCACCGGCAGGCCCAGGTCCATGCCCAGCGGGTGGGTGGGCGCGCAGTCCAGCTCCCGGACCCCCTCGCCGCGGATGAGGATGGGCGGCAGGTGGCCGCAGTTGACCCACTCCATCTCGCCGGTGGTCAGGTCGATCTCGGCCAGGATCGCGGTGGCGAACCGGGTGCGGACGAACTCCTGGATGAGGGTGGACTCCACACCCTGGGGGATCTCGGCCAGCGGGGTGCCACGGCGGCGCTGGTTGCGGAAGGCCCCCACGGCGAGGTTGGCGATGAGGCCGGCCGTGTTGTCGTGGCCCATGGCGTCGAAGATGGCCAGATGGGCGGTCTCCCCGGCGATGGCGTAGTCGAAGGAGTCGCCGGCGTTCTCGTAGGCGGGCTCGGCGGCGGCGGAGATCGTGACGCGGGCGTCGGCGAAGGTGCCCGGGGGCATGAGGGTCCACTGCATCTCGGCCGAGACCGACATGGGCTCGGTGCGGATGAGGCGGGCGTAGGAGTCGCTGTTGGAGCGCTTGGCGATGACGAGCAGGCCCACCAGCGAGGCCAGGTCGCGCATGGCCGAGCGGTCGGGGTCGCCGGTCCACATCACGTGCAGGACGCCCAGGCGCTCGGCGCCCTCCAGGATGGGCACCCAGTAGCGCGGCTCGTCGCCGTCGCGCACCGCCACCCCGGTGATGTAGGCGTGGCCGGCGGCGGAGCGGTCCACGGGCAGCTCCTCGCCGCCCCGGCGGGCGTCGGGGCCCTCGCCGGTGACCTCGCGCAGGACCTGCTGCTGGTGGTCGGCCAGGTAGAAGCGGGCCTCCGGCAGGCCTGCGGCGTCGGCCTTCTTGGCCACGAGCGCGGGCAACTCCTCGAAGGTCGCCAGGTGACCGGCCCTCACCAGGGAGACCATCAGGTCGTTGGACGCGTGTTGTGCGGGCATGGATGCACCCCGTTCCCCCCGAGGGCCCGTCGGCCCTCCCCTCCGCGGTGTGTCGGCGGGCGAACGTCCATCGTCGCACGTTCGCCACACCAGGCACAGATACCCACAAAACACATATTTCGACCAACCCCGCCGCACGAATCCGGAAAAGGTCAGGTTAGGCTCACCTCACACATCACGTCGAGGAGGAACATCGTGACGGGAGCACACAGGCGCACCGCCCGGCTCGGGGGCGTCGGAGCGGCGGCCGGACTGCTGGCGGCCCTGCTGGTCGGCTGCGGCGCGGACGCCGGTGCAGGGGGCCCGGGAGCGGCGGAGGGCGGGGACGGGGGCGGCGGCGCCTATCCGATCACCGTGGCCACCGCGCAGGGCGAGGTGACCATCGGGTCCGCGCCCGAGCGGGTGGTGGCGCTGGGCTTCTCCCCCGCCGACGAGCTGATCTCCCTGGGCGTGGACCCGGTCGCGGTGGCGGTCGACCCGGCGACCCTGGAGGAGGACGCCCCCTGGCTGGTCGGGCCCCTCACCGAGGCCGGCGGGGAGGGCGGCCTGGAGGCCGTCACCGCGCCGGAGCTGGTCACCGGCGACGGCGGCGTCGACCTGGAGGCCGTCGCCAACGCGCGGCCCGACCTCATCATCGCGGAGGCGTACCAGGTGCAGGACGCGGCGGCGTTCGAGCGGCTCAACGCCATCGCCCCGACCGTCACCCCCGACACCGACGCCCTCAACCCCGACTGGGACGAGCGGCTGCTGTCCACCGCCGCGGCCCTGGACCGCACCGAGCGGGCGCAGGAGCTGATCGCCGACCTGGAGGCGGAGTTCGCCGAGGTGGGCGCTCAGGTGCCGGGGATCGGGGAGCGGACCTACCAATGGGTCCGGGCCGACGAGACGGGATACGTGTTCGGGAACGGCTCGCTGTTCGACCTGTTCGGGATGCGGCCGGCCGAGAACCAGGACAACACCCAGACCGCGGCGTCGCTCTCCCTGGAGAACACCGCCGACCTGGACGCGGACCTGCTGGCGGTGTGGGCGCCGTCCGGGGAGCGCCGGGAGGAGCTGGAGTCCGACCCGCTGTTCCAGGAGCTGCCGTCGGTGGAGGCGGGGACCGTGTACTTCGCGGGGCTGGACTTCGCCAACGCCATCAACTCCCCCGCGCCGATCTCCCTGCGCTGGCTCCGCGACGAGCTGGCGCCGGTGGTCGGCGCCCTGGAGTGAGTGGCCCGGCCTGACGGGGGCGGGAACAGGGCGGTCCGGCGGGCGGAGGCCGCACGGTGGCGGGGTGTCCGCGACCGCACACGCCTCCGGCCCCCTCGGGGCGGGTCACCGCACGCACCCCGGCACGGGCGGCCGGACGGGTGGGACCGCGCGGGTCCGGGTACCGAAAGGTCGCAGGCCCGCGCGCACGGCCGAACGCGCCTTCCGGTCCCCTGCCGCGGCGCGGCCCGGAGGGGACCGCACGCACGCCGCCCGGCGGTGATCGCACGGTGTGCACGGGTCCGGGGACCGGGGTACCGAAAGGTCGCAGGCCCGCGCGCACGCCGCCGCGCGGTGATCACACGGCGGTGCCGCACCGCGGGTCCGGGCCGCGACCGGGGCCGCCGGACACCGGCGGGTGGAGACTCCCGGGGCGCCCGCTCGGGTGGGGCGGGCGCCCCGGGAACGGCGGGAGGGGGTCGCCGTGCGGCGGCGACCCCCTCCCGGACCGTGAACGGCGGGGGCGCGCCCGGTCCGGTCGCGCCCCGCCGCGGCGCCTCACCCCACCGGGGCGTCCTCGCCGGTCTCCTCCTGCGCGGCGGCGCGGGAGCGGGCCCGCATGCGGGCGATCCCCACGAACGCGACGGCCGCCAGGACGACGGTGTAGATGCCCAGGGTGATCGGCCCGGCGAACAGCACGCCCACGTCGCCCTGGCCGATGGCCAGCGCGCGCCGCAGCTCGGTCTCGGCCAGCGGCCCCAGGATGACCGCGATGAGCACCGGGGCGAGCGGGATCTCGTAGCGGCGCATCATGAACCCCAGCAAACCCAGCAGGATCAGCAGCCACAGGTCGGTGATCGAGTACGAGGCGGCGTAGACGCCCAGCACCGCGAACCCGGTGATGCCCGCGTACAGGTACCGGCGCGGGATGAGCAGCAGCTTGGCCCACAGCGGCGCGAACGGCAGGTTGAGGATGAGCAGCATGACGCTGCCCACGAACAGGCTGGCCAGCAGCGCCCAGACCAGGTCCGCGTTGCGCTCGAAGAGCAGCGGGCCCGGCTGCATGCCGTACTGCTGGAAGGCGGCCAGCATGATCGCGGCCGTCGCGGAGGTCGGCAGGCCCAGGCCCAGCAGGGCGCCCATCGCGGTGCCGGCGGTGGCGCTGGCCGCGGACTCGGGCGCGGCGACGCCCTCGATGGCGCCGTCGCCGAACTCGTCGGGTCCCTTGCCGCGGCGGGCGCGGAACCGGGCGAGCCTGCGCTCGGTGCCGTAGGCGAGGAAGGTCGGGATCTCCGAGCCGCCCGCGGGGACGGCGCCGAAGGGCAGGCCGAACCCGATGCCGCGCAGCCAGGCGGGGACCGCCCGGCGCAGGTCGCCGCGGCCCAGCCAGGGGGTGCCGCCCGCGTTGACGGGCGAGGCGCCCTGGTGTCCGCCGCGGTGGATGCGCGAGGCCACGTGCAGGACCTCGCCCAGGGCGAGCAGGCCCACGGTCACGGTCACGACGCTGATGCCCTCGAACAGGGAGGGGATGCCCAGGGTGAACCGGGCCGCGCCGCTCTGCGCGTCGATGCCGACCATCGCGATGGCCAGGCCGATGGTCAGGGCGATGGTGCCGCGGACCATGGACTGGGCGACCACCGCGGAGGTGGCCAGGAAGGCGAAGACCGCGAGCGCCAGGTACTCGGCCGGGCCGAACCGCAGGGCGATGTCGATGATGACGCCGGAGAAGAACGCGACGACGGTGGTCGAGACGACCGCCCCGAGGAACGCGCCGATGGCGGCGGTGGCCAGCGCCTGCGGGGCCCTGCCCCGCTTGGCCATCCGGTGCCCCTCGATCGCGGTGGCGATGGCGGAGCTGTTGCCGGGGGTGTTCATGAGGATCGACGTGGTGGAGTCGCCGAACAGGCCGCCGTAGTACACGGCGGTGAACATGATGAACGCCCCGGTGGGGTCGAGCTTGAAGGTGACCGGGAGCAGCAGCGCCACGGCCATGGCCGAGCCCAGGCCGGGCAGCACGCCCACGGCGGTGCCCAGCAGGACGCCGATGAAGGCCCACAGCAGGTTCTCGGGGGTCAGCGCGGCGGCGAAGCCGCCCGCCAGGAGTCCGAAGGTCTCCATGTCAGAGCACGCCTCCCAGGATGCCGGAGGGCAGGTTGAGTCCGAGGCCGGCCACGAAGGCCAGCTGGACGACGGACGAGTAGACGAGGGCGACGGTCGCCTCGAACAGGGGGCGACGACCGCCGAAGGCCCAGGCGACGCCGAAGAACAGCAGCGCCCCGGACAGCAGCCACCCGACCGGCTGAAGGAGCAGGGCGAACAGGACGACGGAGCCGAGCACGGTGCCGACGGTGCGCCAGTCGCTGTGGGTGGCGGGCGCGGCGGTGTGCGGGCTCTCGCCCTCGACGAGGTCGCCGACGACCCCGGCGCCCTCGGGCCGGTCGGCCCCGCCGTCGTCCGGCTCGGGGGCGGGGCGGCGGGCGACCTGGAGGGCCAGGGCCGACCCCAGGACGATCATGAGGGCGGCCACGAGGGCCGGGAAGAGCTGGGGGCCGGGGGAGGCCGAGTTGTCGGGCACGTGCATGGACGCGGTCTGGACGGCGAGGAAGGCGCCGATGCCGACGGTGAGCAGGCCGACGAAGATCTCGCTGCGCCCCCGCCACCAGGCGCGGGCGCCGCCCGTCGCGGTCGCGGCGCCCTGCGCGGCGTCCGTCGTGCGGTGGGTGGTCATGACAGTCCCAGCTCCTCGGTGACCTCGGTGATGCGGGTGATCTCGGCGGCGAGGAACTCCTCGAACTCGGGGCCGGACTGGTAGGTGTCGTCCCACCGGTTGCGCTCCAGCGTGTCCTGCCACTCGGGGGTGGCCACCATCTCCTCGACGATGGCGGTGAGCTCGGCGCGCTCCTCCTCGGAGATGCCGGGCGGGGCCATGAAGCCGCGCCAGTTGGGCAGGACCGCGTCCACCCCCTGCTCGGGCAGGGTGGGGTGCTCCTCCAGGCCCTCGACGCGCTCCTCGGCGGAGACGCCGAGCACGCGCAGGTTCCCGGCCTCGACCTGGTCGCGGAACTCGTTGTAGCCGGAGACGCCGACGTCGATGCTGCCCGACAGCAGGGAGGTCAGCGCCTGGGCGCCGCCCGCGAAGGGGATGTAGTTGACCTGGTCGGCGGAGACGCCCTGGGTGCGGGCGGCCAGCCCGGCGAGGAGGTGGTCGGTGCCGCCCAGGGAGCCGCCGCCGACGGCGACCGCGCCCGGGTCGTCCTGCCAGGCCTGGACGAGGTCGCCCATGTCCTGGAGCGGGGAGTCCTCGCGGACCACGAACACCTCGTAGTCGTCGGCGACACGGGCGATGGGGACGACGTCCTCCAGCGTCTGGGCGGAGTCGTTGACGATGATGCCGCCGATCATGACCGTCCCGGTGGTCATGAGGGTCGTGGCCTCGCCCTCGCGCCGCACCGTCTGGGCCAGTCCGATGGTGCCGCCCGCACCGGGCAGGTTGAGCACCTGGGTGTTGGCGACGATGTCGTTGACCCGCAGCGCGTGCTGGGTCTCGCGTGCCACCAGGTCCCACCCGCCGCCGGGGTCGGCGGGGACGAGGATGTCGATCCTCGCCCGCGCCTCGGACTCGTGCGTTCCTGAAAGCGCGGCGTTCACCGCGGCGGCGCCCACGACCAGGGCCGCGCACACGGCCCCGGTCGCCCGAAGGGCCCGCTGCCTGTCCATCTTCACTCCCTCTCGACCTATTGGTCCGCCTGGCGGACCAACCGGGCCGCTGTTCGGTTCAGGAAATGATGCGGATCACGTTTGCCCGTGTCAATGGGACCGCGAAACCTTTGTGCAACATTCCGGCCTCCTGCCGGAAAGGAGGGGTGAACCGCTGGTGGCGGATGATTCCACCCCTCTCGCGCGCGGGTCGCGGGCGCCCGCGCGACCGCTCTGGCGGGGTGGGGGGTGATGCGTTACGCTGACCCGAAAGTCCACTTGATGGTCTTACCGGTCCACCTGGTGGACCACGGGAGAGGAGGGCGCATGCCCGGGGACCCGGACGGGGGCGTGCGGAGCGTGATGCGCGCGATCGACATGCTCGACCTGTTCGACGAGCGCAACCTGCGCTACACCACGCGCGAGCTGGTGGAGCGCACCGGCCTGGCCAAGACCACCGTCCTGCGCCTGGTCGGCACGCTGGAGCAGCGCGGCCTGCTGTGGACGGGGCCGGACGGGCGGATCGCCGCCGGGCCGGGCCTGCTGCGCTGGGCCCGCCTGGCGCACGCCGTCTGGCAGGTGCCCGAGGCGGCCCGCGCCGTCATGCGCGAACTCGTCGCCGACACCGCCGAGACCGTCAACCTCTACGTGCGCGCCGACGCCGTCCGCGTGTGCGTGGCCCAGGAGGAGGGCCCCCAGCGGCTGCGCCACGTCGTCAACACCGGCGACGAGATGGTGCTCTGGGGCGGCGCCGCCAGCAAGGTCCTGCTGATCGGGGCCGACGACGCCACCCTGCTGCGGGTGGCCGCCGCCTCCCCCTACGGCCCCGCCCACGTGGACCGGCTGCGCGCGCAGGTCCGGGACGCGGGCGAGCGCGGCCACGCCGTCAGCCACGGCGAGCGCGAGCACGGCGCCTCGGGCGTGGCCGCCCCCGTCTTCGGGCGGACCGGCCAGACCCCCGTGGCCGCACTGGCGGTGGGCGGGCCCACCGCCCGCTTCACCGACGCCGCCGTGCGCGGGTTCACCGGGTCCGTCGTGCGGGCCGCCCGGCGCATCTCGGAGATCGGCCTGGACCCCACCGGCGGCGCCCCGGCCGCCCCGTTCCCTGGAGAGCCGCGATGACCGCCGCCGACGAGGACCGCGCCCTGCCCCTGGCGGGCGTGCGGGTCCTGGACATGACCAACGTGCTGGCCGGCCCCTACGCCGGGTACCAGCTCGCCCTCATGGGCGCCGACGTCGTCAAGATCGAGGTCCCCGGCAGCGGCGACCTGGCCCGCAGGCTGGGCGCCTCGGCCGAGCTGAACGAGCAGCGGATGGGCGCCTCCTTCCTCGCCCAGAACGGCGGCAAGCGCTCGCTCACCCTGGACCTGAAGTCCGACTCGGGGCGGCGGGTGATGCGCTCGCTGCTGGGCGGGGCCGACGTGCTGCTGGAGAACTTCCGCCCCGGGGTGCTGGAGCGCCTGGGGTTCGGCCCCGACGTGCTGCGCGAGGCCAACCCGGGTCTGGTGTACTGCGCCATCTCCGGGTTCGGCGCCGACGGCCCGCTGAGCGACCGGCCCGCCTACGACCAGATCGTGCAGGGCCTGTCGGGGATGATGGGCGCCACCGGCACCCCCGACACCGGGCCGCTGCGCGCCGGCTTCCCCATCGCCGACGTGCTGGGCGGGCTGGCCGCCGCCTTCGCCGTCTCCTCCGCGCTGGTCCAGCGCGAGCGCACCGGCGTGGGCGCCCACCTGGACGTGTCGATGCTGGAGACCGCGATCACCGCCATGGGCTGGGGCGTGTCCAACTTCCTGTCCACCGGGGTCGAGCCCTCGCGCATCGGCAACGAGAACGCCACCGCCGCCCCCTCGGGCGCGTTCGCCACCGGCGACGGGGCGCTCAACATCTCCGCCAACAAGCAGGAGCAGTTCGAGATCCTGTGCGGCGTGGTCGGCGCCCCCGAGCTGCGCGAGGACCCCCGGTTCGCCCGGCGCGAGGACCGCAAGGCCCACCGGGAGGAGCTGCGCGAGGCGCTGGAGGAGCGCCTGAAGGGGCGCACCGCCGCCGAGTGGGAGCGGGAGCTGTCCGGCGCGGGCGTCCCGGCGGGCCGGGTGCTCGGGGTGCGCGAGGCCCTGGAGTCGGAGCAGGTGGTGCACCGCGGCCTGGTGCACACCCTGCCCTTCCCCGGCGCCGAGGACCGCGAGCTGCGGGTGCTGGGCAGCGGGGTGCACGTGGACGGCGCGGCCCTGGGCCCGCGGCGGCCCCCGCCGCTGCTGGGCGAGCACACCGCGGCGGTGCTGCGCGAGGCCGGATTCAGGGAGGCCGAAATCGAGGCCCTGCGAGAGGAAGGTGCGGTATGAGCGGTACGGACGCGGACCGGTCCATGACCGACGAGGAGATCGGCGCGTGGTGGTCGACCGGGGTCACCCGCATCGCCCCCGGTGAGATCGACCTGCGCGGCTACCCGGTCCAGGAGCTGATCGGACGGGTCTCCCTGGTGGAGACGGTGTGGCTGATGCTGCGCGGGGAGCTGCCCGACCCCGGGCACGCCCGCCTGTTGGAGGCCGCGCTGGTGGCGGCCGTGGACCACGGTCCGCAGGCGCCCTCGATCGCCGCCGCCCGGATGGCCGCGACCTGCGGTGTGGGGCTCAACAACGCCGTCGCCACCGGGGTCAACCTGCTGGGCGACGTGCACGGGGGCGCGGGCCAGCAGTGCATCGCCGTGCTGGAGCACATGGCGGCGCTGCGCGGTGAGGGCGCGTCCGCGGACGAGGCGGCCGGGGCCGTGGTGGAGGACCACCGCGCGCGCAAGGCGCACGTCCCGGGGTTCGGCCACCGGTTCCACCCCCTCGACCCGCGCCGCGACCCCCTGGTGGACCGGGTCCGCGAGGCGGCCGACCGGGGCCTGGTGGAGCCGACGCACCTGGAGTCGGGGCTGGCGCTGGAGGCGGCGCTGGCGCGGGGGCGCAGCCGCCCCGTCCCGATGAACATCGACGGCGCCACCGCGATCGTCTACGCCTCGCTGGGGTTCCCGGCCGAGCTGGGGCGCGGGCTGTTCGTGCTGTCCCGGTCCGTGGGGATCATGGCGCACGCCTGGGAGGAGACCGGGAGCGGCGCCCGGATCAAGGGGCCGCTGCCCCGGCGGGTGCTGGCCGGGTACCACGGGCCGGACACGCGCCACCTGCCGGAGTGAGGCGGGCGGGCGGGAGGTGAGCCCGGGTGCGGGCCCCGGTTCCGGCGGGGCATGGGCCGGGGCGGGGCCGGGCAAGGGCGCCCCGTCCCCGCGCGGCCGGTTCCGGCGGAGCGGCCGGGCGGTCCCGGGCCCCGCTTTCCGGCGGGGCGGCCGGTACGCGGCTTCCCGGTTCCGGCGGGGCGCGGCCCCTCTCCCCCCGGGGGGACCCCGGGGCGGGGGCCGGCCGGGGCGCCGCTACAGTGCCGACCATGGACGGGCACCCCCGAAGACGCGGCGCGCACACCCTCGCGGTGCTGCTCGCCGTCCTCGTGCTCGCCTGCCTGGCCTGCGCCCCGGCGCACGCCGGAACCGCCCCGGGCACCGCCGCCCCCGGCCCCGCCGCCGCGGCGAGCGCGACCCCCGGGCCCGCGGCGCAGGAGCCCGAAGCCGCGCACGGAGACCACTCCTGCGCCCCCGCCACCGCCCCGGCCGCCGCCGTGTCCGCGCCGCTGCCCGTGGCGCCGCTCCCCCTGCTGTGGGCGCTGGCCCACGCCGCGCACACCCCCGCCCCGCCCGCCGAGGAGGCCCCCGCGGCGCCCCGGCACGGGTACGGGCTGCTGACCCTGCTCTGCGTTCACCGGGTGTAGACCACCGCCGCGCGCCGGCGCCCCGCGCGTCCGGCGCCGCCGCCCTCCCCGGACCGCCCCGACCGGCGGTCCCGTCGTGGTCCCCCGCCGCGCCCCGCGCGCGGCGCCCGTGGAACGGAGAGAACCCGTGAACCAGAACCTCGCCTTCACCCTCGTCCTGCTGGCCGTGCTCGGCCTGCTCGTGGGATCCCTCGTGTACATGTCGAACCGGCCGCCGGACGCCCAGGGCGCCGGACCGGCCTCCGCCTCCCCCTCCGGCCCCGGCGCACCGGAGGCCTCCGCGACCGCCGACCCCGCCCTGCTGGTGCGCGAGGACAGCCGCCACCTCGACGACGTCGAGGACGCGCCGGTGACCGTCGTGGAGTTCCTCGACTTCGAGTGCGAGGCCTGCCGCGCCCAGTTCCCCGTGATCGAGCGCGTCCGCCAGGAGTACGACGGCCGCATCGACGTCGTCGTCCGCTACTTCCCGCTGCCCGGGCACGCCAACTCCCGCCCCGCGGCGGCGGCCGTGGAGGCGGCGGCGCGCCAGGGCGCGCTGGAGGAGATGTACGCGCGCATGTACGAGACGCAGGCCGAGTGGGGCGAGTCCACGGAAGACCGCAGCGCGGTGTTCGCCGGGTTCGCCCGGGAGCTGGGCCTGGACATGGACGAGTTCACCGCGGACGTGGAGTCGGAGGAGGTGGCCGCCCGGGTGCAGGCGGACTTCGACGACGGCGTCGCGCTGGGCGTGCAGGGCACCCCGACGATCTTCGTCAACGGGGTGCGGACCCCGAGCATGCCCTCCTACGGGGTGCTCACGGAGATGATCGACGCGGAGCTGGCCGAATGAGCGCCGCGAGCGCGCCGGACACCCCGGACGCCCCGGACGCGGGGCCCGTCGCCCGCCTGCTGCCCTGGCTGCTGGCGGCGGGCGGGGCGCTGGGGCTGCTGGCCGCCACCGCCCTGCTGGTGGAGAAGGTCCGCGTCCTCCAGGACCCCGGGCACGTGCCCTCGTGCAGCATCAACCCGGTGCTGTCCTGCGGGACGGTCATGCAGACCTGGCAGGCGGAGGTGTTCGGCGTCCCCAACCCGGTGCTGGGCGTGGTCGGGTTCTCGGTGGTGACCACGGTGGGCGTGGCCCTGCTGGCGGGGGCGCGGTTCCCGCGCTGGTTCCACCTGGGGCTGTGGGCGGGCACGCTGTTCGGCGCGGTGTTCGTGCACTGGCTGATCTTCCAGAGCCTGTACCGGATCGGGGCGCTGTGCCCGTACTGCATGGCGGTGTGGGCGGTGACGGTGCCGCTGTTCTGGTACACGGCCCTGGACGGGCTGCGGGAGGGACACCTGCCCGGGGCCGGGCCCCGGGCGCGGCGGACGGCCCGGGCGCTGTCCCGGTTCCACAGCACCGTCCCGGCGCTGTGGGCGGTGGGGGTGGCGCTGCTGGCCGCCTGGACGTTCCGCGACCACTGGGCCGCGCTGCTCTGACCGCCTGCCTCCGGGTGCCGCCGGGGCGGGGCCCCGGCGGCACCCCGTGCGCCCGGCCGTGCCGGGGCGCTCCCGCCGGCCGGGCACCGGGCACCGGGCACCGGGCACCGGGCACCGACCCGGCATACGTGCGGCGCGGGCTCATGGGCACCACCGGTGCACCGGCGCCGCGGGGCACCACGGTGTTCCCGCCGACCGGGCGCGGCGCGGACGCCCCCCGCGTCCCGGCCATCACGGCCGGGCGCGTGCTCACCCCGCCGGCGCGGCGGCTCGGCCGGCGGCGGCCGGGGTGATCCGGACCAGGACGTTCTTCATCAGCGGCTGGTCGCTCTGCGTGCTGTGGTCGGCCGCGCCGATGAGCACGTTCATCTCCGGCATGTACCCGGCGGCGCTGCCGCGCGGCAGGTCGTAGGCCAGGGCCAGGTACCCCTCCAGGCGGCGGCGCGTGCCGTCCTTGGAGACCGACTCGATGTCGACCGGGTCGCCCTCGCCGATGCCGCGGGAGCGCATGTCCCCGGCGTGCATCAGCACCAGGGTGCGCAGGTTCTTCACACCCCGGTAGCGGTCGTCGTCGGAGTAGACCGTGGTGTTCCACTGGTCGTGGGAGCGCATGGTCTGGAGCACCAGCACCCCCTCCTCGGCGGGGACCACGTCGGGCAGCTCCGCGCAGGAGAACTCCGCCCGCCCCGAGGGGGTGAGGAAGACCAGCTCGCGGGCGGGCTGCTTGATCCGGAACCCCAGCGGCAGCCGCACCCGGCGGTTGAAGTCCTCGAACCCCGGCAGAACCCGCGCCATGGTGTCGCGGACGCGGTCGTAGTCCGCGACGTAGTCCTCCCAGGGCACGACGCTGTCGGGCAGGGCCGCCCGCGCGATGCCCGCGATGATCGCCGGCTCCGACAGCAGGTGCGGGGAGGCCGGGCGCTTCATGCCCACCGACAGGTGGACCATGCTCATGGAGTCCTCGACGGAGGAGGACTGCAGGCCGGAGTGCTGCACGTCCCGCTCGGTGCGGCCCAGGCAGGGCAGGATGAGCGCCTCCCGGCCGTGCTCCAGGTGGCTGCGGTTGAGCTTGGTGCTGACATGGACGGTGAGGTCGCACTTGCGCAGGCCCTGGGCGGTGTACGGCAGGTCCGGGGCCGCCATGGCGAAGTTCCCGCCCATGCCGACGAACACCTTCACCTCCCCCCGGTGCATCGCGCGCACCACCCGCACCGTGTCCAGGCCGGGCTCGCGCGGCGGGTCGATCCCGCACACCTGCGCCAGCCGGTCCAGGAACTCCGGCTTGGGCCGGTGGTCGATGCCGCAGGTCCGGTTGCCCTGGACGTTGCTGTGCCCGCGCACCGGCGAGGGCCCGGCGCCCTCGCGGCCCAGGTTGCCGCGCAGCAGCAGGACGTTGACGATCTCGCGGACGGTGTCCACCCCGTGCTCGTGCTGGGTGATGCCCAGGCACCAGCTGACGATCGTGCGCCGCGACCGGTGGTAGATCTCCGCGGCGGCCAGGATCCGCTCCCGGGACAGCCCCGACTGGCGCTCCAGCTCCTCCCAGGGGGTGTCCGCGCACAGGGCGCGGTACTCCTCGAACCCGGCGGTGTGCCGCTCGACGAACTCCGGGTCGATCGCCTTGGGATCGCTCCCGGCGCGCTCCAGCAGCACCTTGGCGATACCGCGCATCAGGGCCATGTCGCCGCCGGGCCGCACCTGGAGGTTCAGGTCGCCGGTGGGGGTCGCCTTCATCAGCGCCATGTCGACGAACTCGTGCGGGACGATGGTCTTGCGGGCGGCGGCCTCGACCATCGGGTTGACGTGCACGATCTTGGCGCCGCGCCGCTGGGCCCCGGCCAGGGCGGTGAGCATGCGGGGCGCGTTGGAGGCCGCGTTCACCCCCATGATGAACAGCGCGTCCGCGGTCTCCCAGTCCTTGAGGTCGACGGTGCCCTTGCCGGTCCCCAGCGCCGCGGTGAGGGCGCGGCCGGAGGCCTCGTGGCACATGTTGGAGCAGTCGGGGAGGTTGTTGGTGCCGTACTCGCGGGCCATGAGCTGGTAGAGGAAGCTCGCCTCGTTGCCCAGCCGCCCGGAGGTGTAGAACGCGGCGCCGTCCGGGGAGTCCAGGCCGCGCAGGTGGCGGCCCACGAGCGTGAAGGCGTCCTCCCAGGAGACCGGGACGTACCTGTCGGAGGCGGCGTCGTAGGCCAGGGGCCCCACCAGCCGCCCCTGGGCCTCCAGCTCGCGGTCGCTCCAGGTCCGCAGCTCGGAGACGGTGTGCGCGGCGAAGAACTCCTTGCCGGCGCGTTCGCGGGTCATCTCCCAGGTGACGTGCTTGATGCCGTTCTCGCAGATGTCCAGCTTGAGGCCCTTGAGGTCGTCGGGCCAGGCGCAGCCGGGGCAGTCGAAGCCGCCGTTCTCGTGGTTCATCCTGAAGACGGCGCGGGGGCCGTCGACCCACTCGCCCTCCTTGGCCAGGATCTTGAGCACCGACCCGGCCGCACCCCACCCGGCCGCCGGGTGGCGGTAGTCGCGCTGGGACCACTGATCGTTCTCGTCCGCCATGGGGCCCTCCCCGTCGCCGTCCGCCGCCCCTGCGCCGCCGGCAAAGGGGCGTTCCCCGCGGACTCGTGGATCGGCCGGCACCGGGCCCGGGGGCTGCCCGGGAACGCCGGACCGGCGCTCGTGAACCGCGAAACCGCAGCTCACGGCGCCGCCATCCTACGATCGGGCCGCGGCCCGGACAACGACCGCCGGGGCGGGTCGGCGGCCCGCCCCGGTCGGGCGGGACCGGGCCGCCGACCGGTCAGGAGGCCCCGATGGCGTGCTCGACCTCGGTCATGAACTCGCGCGCGGCCTCCTGCGGGGTGATGTCCCCGAAGGCGAGCCGGTCGGCGACGCGGGAGCCGATGTCGACGACCCCGCCCGCGCCGATCGGCGGGGCCGGGTTGCCGTCCACGATGGTGTCCTCGATCCCGGCCATGAACTCCGCCATGCGGGCGTCGCCCTCGGACAGGTCCCCGGCGATCGCCTCGCGGACCTCCAGGTTGGCCGGCAGGCCCAGGTCCGCCTTGAGCAGTTCGGCCGCCGCGGGGTCGTTGAGCATGTGGTCGACGAACCGCAGCGCCTCTTCCGGGTGCTCGCTGCGGGCCGAGACGGAGTAGAACATGGCGGGCTTGAAGAACAGCCCGGTCCGCTCGTGCTCGGTCTCGCCCGGGTAGCGGAGCAGTTCGATGTCGCGCCCGGCGGACTCGCTCACGTTGCCGACCTGGTTGCTCCAGAAGTGCGCCATCGCGCCCTGGCCGGTGGAGACCACCGACTGCTCCACGCCGCCGGCCTGGATCTCGACCCCGCGCTCGGCGGAGGGCTGGGCGCCGCTGTCGGCCATCTCCTCGACGATCTCGTACCACTCGGTGAGGGTCTGCTCCGAGAAGCCCAGCCGGCCGTCCTCGGTGTAGAGCGCCTCGCCGCGCTGGCGGGCGAAGACCTGGAAGCCGGTCTCGTTGTAGGCCATGCTCTGCGACCCGGCGTAGGCGCCGTCGGAGCCCTCGGAGATCCGCGCGGAGATCTCGGCGTAGTCCTGCCAGGTCCAGGTGTCGTCGTCGGGCATCTCCACCCCGGCCTCCTCGAAGGCCACCGGGTCGGCGTGGATCGCGTAGGCGTTGACGCCGCTGGCGATGCCGAACACCCGGCCGTCGAGTTCGCCGCTCTCGGCGACGAGGGGGTCGATCCCGGACACGTCGAGGTCGGTCAGCTCCAGGAGGGCGCCGCGGTCGCCGTACTCGCGCAGGTAGCGGTCCTCCTGCATGAGGACGTCGGGGGCGTCGCCCGCGGCGGTGGAGGTGGCCAGGCGGTCCCAGTAGGCGGACCAGTCGGTGCTCTCGCCGCTGACGGAGATGTCGGGGTTCTCGGCCTCGAACTCCTCGATGACCCGGAGCATGGTGGCCTGGCGCTCGTCCGAGCCCCACCAGGAGAAGCGGAGTTGGACGGGGCCCTCGCCCGGGCTGCCGGAGCAGGCGGCGACGGCCAGGACCGCGAGGGCCGCGGCGGTGAGGCGGGGGAGACGCGCGGAGGGGAAGGCGGACATGGGGAACGTCCCTTCGGCAGCACGGGGACCGTGGCTGGTAAGCGCTATCCATAACGCGGGAGTGTTCATCTTTAACAGCGATTCACAGGCGCCGTCAATACTTTTCGGCCCCCACGGGGCGCAGGGGCCCCTGATCTCCCACCCTGGGACACGGTCCCGACACCGGGAGTGAGGGCGCGCGACCCGGAGGGCCTCTGGTCGGAAAGCGCTTTCTAGCGCGCCGCGCGCCGCGCGGACGCCCCGGCAGGGACGCGCTCGGCGGGCGGCCGAAGAAGGCGCCGGGGGCGGGCGGCCACTCCCCCGGCGCACGTCGCGGGCCCCGGTCCAGGGCATGCCCGTCACGTGTGCGCCGCCGACCGGCCGGCGCGGGCACCCGGAGGCGGGCCGTGCACACCGCACAGCACGGCCCGGCCGTGGCGAAACCGGCAGCGCGCGAAGGAGGCGCCGGGGCGGGCGTCGGCCCGGCTTCCGGAGGGGGACGCCGTGGCCGGGGGCACCGGGCGGTACCGGCGGGCGGGGCGCGAGAGCGCCGCGGGCGGGCCTCCCCACGCCTCCCGGCGTGTCCTCGACGTGGAGGACACGCCCCGGCGGGCGGGCCCCGCGGTCAGTCGGCGGAGGCGTCGTGGTGGCGGCCGATGGGCAGCATCAGCGGCCGTCCCGACACGGGGTCGGTGATGATGCGGCTGCGCAGACCGAACACCGCCTCCACCGTCTCGGGCGTGAGCACCTGCTCGGGGGTGCCCGCGGCGTGCAGGCCCCCGTCGGCCAGGGCGATGAGGTGGTCGGCGTAGCGGGCGGCCAGGTTGAGGTCGTGCAGCACCATGACGATGGTCGTGCCCATCGACCGGTTGAGGTCGGTGAGCAGGTCCAGCACCTCCACCTGGTGGCTGACGTC
This sequence comes from Nocardiopsis flavescens, assembly GCF_900141985.1. Classification (GTDB taxonomy): domain Bacteria; phylum Actinomycetota; class Actinomycetes; order Streptosporangiales; family Streptosporangiaceae; genus Nocardiopsis; species Nocardiopsis flavescens. The sequence continues at coordinate 624,035 of NZ_FQZK01000001.1, forward strand.
CAGGAACGTCGTCGGCTCGTCCAGCAGCAGCAAGTCGGTGCGCTGGGCGAGCGCCATCGCGATCCACACCCGCTGGCGCTGCCCGCCGGACAGCTCGTCCACCGGGCGGTCCGCCAGCTCCAGGGTCCCGGTGGCCACCAGGGCGGCGGCCACCGCCTCGTCGTCCTCGCGGGTCCACCGCGAGAACATCCCCTGGTGGGGGTGGCGTCCGCGGCCCACCAGGTCGCTCACCGCGATCCCCTCGGGGGCGATCGGCGACTGCGGCAGCAGCCCCAGGGTGCGGGCGACCTCCTTGGAGGGCATCTTGTGCACCCGCTCCCCGTCCAGCAGCACGTGGCCGCCCCTGGGGGACAGCAGCCGCGACATCGCCTTCAGCAGCGTGGACTTGCCGCAGGCGTTGGCGCCGACGATGACGGTGACGGCCCCGGGCGGGACCTCCAGGGCCAGGGACTCGACGACGACCCGGTCCTGGTACCCGAGGGTCAGGTCCTCGACGAGGAGTGAGTGTTCCGTGGTCACAGGGAGCCTCCCGCGCGGTGGGTGCGGACGATCAGGTAGACGAGGTAGGGCGCGCCCAGCACGCCGGTGACGACGCCGACGGGGAAGCGGGTGCCGAGCAGGTACTGCCCGGCGAAGTCCGCGACCAGCACCAGCAGCGCGCCGACCAGGGCCGAGGGCAGCAGCAGGGAGCCGCCCGGGCCCACCAGGCGCGCCGCGATCGGCCCGGACAGGAACGCCACGAACGCGATCGGGCCCGCGGCGGCGGTCGCGAACGCGATGAGCCCCACCGCCGCGACGATGAGGAGCAGCCGGGTGCGGTCCACCCGCACCCCCAGCGCGGCGGCGGTGTCGTCGCCCAGCCGCAGCGCGTCCAGGTCGCCGCCCCTGGCGAGCAGCACGGGGGCCAGGACCGCCAGGGCGATCACCACGGGGACGACGTCGCCCCAGGTGGTGCCGTTGAGGCTGCCGGTGAGCCAGCGCAGCGCCTCCTGGAGGTCCCACTGGGCGGCCCGGTCCAGGATGTGGTCGGTGACGCTCTGGAGCATGGCGGCGATGCCGATGCCCACCAGGACCAGCCGCCCGCCGGCCACCCCGTTGCGGTACGCCAGCACGTACACCAGCAGCGCCACGGCCAGGCCGGACACGATGGCGAACGCCGAGACGCCGACGCCCTCCAGGGAGAGCACCACGATCGCGAACGTGGCCGCCGCCCCGGCCCCGGCGCTGATACCGATGATGTCGGGGCTGGCCAGCGGGTTGCGCAGCATGGTCTGGAAGGTCACGCCGGCCATGCCGAAGCACAGCCCGGCGACCACGGCCAGCACCGCCCGGGGCAGCCGCAGCCGCCCGACCGTGAACGTGGCGCCGGGGACGTCGCGGCCCAGGATCACGCCGACCACGTCGGCGGGCGGATAGAAGGTGCGCCCGAACATGAGGGTGACGGCGAACCCGCCGAGGATGAGGGCGCTCAGCAGGGCGATGACGACCAGGCGCCGCCGTCCCCGGCCGCGCCGCCCCCGGGCGACGGCCGCCACGACGTCCGCGTCGGGCGCGGCGTGGGGCCGGGTGGTGTCGATGGCGGAACCGCTCACAGTGCACGGACCTTGTGTCGGCGGACGATGGAGATGAAGACGGGGGCGCCGATGAGCGCGGTCACGATGCCGACGTCGACCTCGGCGGGCCGGGCGACGATGCGGCCGAGCACGTCGGCGGCGGTCAGCAGGGCGGCGCCGCCCAGGGCGGAGAACGGCAGCAGCCACCGGTGGTCGCCGCCGATGAGCATCCGGAAGGCGTGCGGCACGACCAGGCCGACGAAGGCGATGGGGCCGGTGACGGCGGTGCTCGCCCCGCACAGGACGACGGCGCCCAGGGAGGCCCCGGCGCGGGCCGCGGCGACCCGGGTGCCCAGCCCGGCGGCGAGTTCGTCGCCCAGGGCGAGCAGGTCCAGGCCGCGCGCGGACAGCAGGCACACCAGGCCGCCGAACGCCAGGAAGGGCAGGACCTGGGAGATGGCGTCGAAGGTGCCGCCGCCCACGCCGCCGATCTGCCAGGACCGGACGCTCTCGGCGATGTCGCCGCGCGGCAGCGCCACGGCGGTGATGAACGACGCCAGCGCGGCCGAGGTGGCGGCCCCGGCCAGCGCGAGTTTGAGGGGGGTGGGCCCGCCGCGGCCCAGCGAGCCGACGACGTACACGGCGACGGCGGTGACCGCCGCCCCGGTGATCGCCACCCAGATCTGCCCGGTGGAGGAGGACAGCCCGAAGTAGGCGATGCCGGTGACCACGGCCAGCGAGGCGCCCATGTTGACGCCGAGGATGCCGGGGTCGGCCAGCGGGTTGCGGGTGACGCCCTGCATGACGGCCCCGGCCAGGCCCAGCGCGGCCCCGGCGAGCACGGCGAGCAGGGTGCGCGGGATGCGCTTGGCCACGGCCGCCCGGCCGAAGCCCTCGGTGTCGCCGCCCAGGGCGGCGACGATGTCGGGCCAGGAGACGTGGCGCGAGCCCACGGTGATCGAGGCGAACATCAGGCCCAGGAGCACCGCGACGAGCAGGAGCAGCCACAGGCCCTTGGCGCGCCGGGGGCGCCGCACGGCGGCGGCGCCCTCGGGGGTGGCGGTCTCGACCACGGTCACTCGGCCTTGTCGGCGGCCTCGGCCAGCAGCGACAGGTAGTCGTCCAGGACCCAGGAGATGGCCAGCGGGGTCGGGTTGGCGGCGGTGCCCAGGGGGTCGGTGCCGGGCAGCGGGACGATGGCGCCGTTCTCCACGGCGGGCATCTGGGACAGCAGCGGGTCGCCCTCCAGGGCCTCGACCAGCTCGTCGCCGCCGTAGGTGACGATGATGTCGACGTCGCCGAAGGTGTCGGCCTGCTCGGCGCTGTGGGTCAGCGAGAAGGCGTCGGTCTCGGCGGAGGCGGTGGCCACGCTCTCGGGGGTGGACAGGCCCAGGTCCTCGAAGAAGAGGGCGCGGGTGTCGTGGTTGGTGTAGAAGCTGACCTCGCTGAGGTCGGAGGTGTCCACGTGGGTGAGGAACATGGCGGAGGCGCCCTCCAGGGAGGGGTACTCGGCCGCCGCGGCGGCGATCTCCTCCTCCAGGTCGGCGATGAGGGCCTCGCCCTCCTCGGCCATGCCCATGCCCTGGCTGTTGAAGGCGATCATGTCCTGCCAGGGGGTGCCCCAGGCGGTCTCGGGGTAGGCGACGACCGGCGCGATCTCGCTGAGGGTGTCGTAGTCCTCCTGCGTGAGGCCGGAGTAGGACGCGAGGATGACGTCGGGCGCGGTGTCGGCGACGGCCTCGAAGTCGATGCCGTCGGTCTCGTCGAACAGCACCGGGGTCTCGGCGTCGAGCTCTTCGAGCTTCTCGGCGACCCAGGGCAGCAGGCCGTCGCCGTCGTCGTCGCCGAAGTTGGCGGCGGCCATGCCCACGGGGACCACGCCCAGGGCGAGGGGGACCTCGTGGTTGGCCCAGGCGACGGTGGCGACGCGCTCGGGCTTGGACTCCAGGGTGGTGGTGCCCAGGGCGTGCTCGATGGTGACGGGGGTCCAGTCGCCGGAGGCCTCGCCGCCCCCCTGGCCGGCGGGCTCGGAGGAGGAGCAGGCGGCGAGCCCGGCGGTGAGCAGCGCGACCGCGGCGACGGCGGCGGGCTTGAGGAGAACGCGGGACATGGTGTCCTTCCGATCAGGGGGACCGCGCCCGGCGGGACGCGGCCGAGCGTCCCGCCGGGGGCGTCGTCGCAGGGCAGGGGCCCGCGACAACGGGAGATAAGGGTTGCCTAACCGAACTTAGGGTGCATTTACCCGACGCGCAATCACGTAGAAGCGACAGTCTTTGTCGCAAAACGGACATCAGGCCGCCGGATCGCCCTCACCGGGCCCGGAAACGGCCGGGGCTGGTGCCCGTGATGCGGCGGAACGCCGTGCCGAAAGCGCTCGCCGAGTGATAGCCGACACACACCGCCACCTCCTCGATGTCCTCCCCGCGGGTCAGCAGGGCGATGGCGTGGCGGACCCGCGCGGTGGTCACCCAGCGGTGGAAGCCCAGCCCCGTCTCAGAGCGGAACGCCCGGGTGAGGGTGCGGGTGCTCACCCCCAGCCGGGCCGCCCACGCCGCCAGGGTGGTGGTGTCGGCGGGGTCCTCCAGCACGGCCGCCACGATGGGCGCCAGCAGCGGGGAGTCGGGGAGCTGGAGCAGGATCTCGTTGCGGGCCGGGGCGATCAGGTCCACGACCATGGCCTCGGTGCGGGTGCGCTCGTCCCCGGACAGCCCCTCCCCCGACAGCCGGTCCAGCAGCAGGCGCAGCAGCGGGGTGACCTCCACCGCCACCGCCCGGTCGGCGATCGCGGGCACCGCGTGCACCCCGAAGTGCGCGGCCCGGTGCCGGGTCCCGGCGGGCGTCCACCCGCTGTGGCGCACCCCGGCGGGGATCCACAGGCCCACGGTGGAGGTGATGGTCCACACGCGCGCCCCGACCGTCGCGGAGGAGGCACCGCGCGCGTTCCAGAGGAGTTCGTGGGTGGGGTGGGCGTGCTCCTCCCAGAAGGTGTCGCGGGCGATGACCTCGTCCGAGCCCCGCACCACGAACGGCACGTCGATCTCGCCGGCCTCGTAGACGGGCAGGCGGCGGTTGTCGAAACCCGGGTCCGCGCCGGGAAGGACGTCTCGTATGACCACGTCGTCAAGGGTACGGCCCGGTCCCGGGCCCCTCCCCGACCGGTGCGGCCGAAGGGCTCCGGGGCCCGGCGGTACCGGGGCGCACGCGTCCCCGGACCCGACCGGCACCGGCAAATCCCGGAGGGCGTCCGTGGGACGCCCGTCCGGCGACCGGCCGCCCCGCCGGAAGGGGGCACGTCCGGACGCGCCCCCGGCGGCGGGCCGTCCGCCTCCTGCGGTCCCGGCCGGGGCGCGGGGCTTTCGCGGGGCGGGGTACCAGGGATACACCTGTACGGGGCGGCGGAGCGAGGGCCGTCCCGCAGGCACTCGACGGAGGAGCTCCATGACGGCGTTCGACCCCACCGCGTTCCGCGCGCAGTTCCCCTCCCTGGAATCGGGGATCGCCCACTTCGACGGGCCCGGGGGCACCCAGACCCCCGCCCGGGTCGGGGAGGCGGTCGCCCGCACGCTGACCGGGCCGCTCTCCAACCGGGGCGGGTCGGTGGCGTCGGAGGCCAACGCGGAGGCGGCCGTGGCGGCGTTCCGCCGCGCCTACGCCGACCTGCTGGGCTGCGCCCCCGAGGGGGTCGTGTACGGGCGCAGCGCCACCCAGCTCACCTACGACTTCTCCCGCCACCTGTCCCAGGGGTGGGGCCCCGGCGACGAGGTCGTGGTCACCCGGCTGGACCACGACTCCAACGTCCGCCCCTGGGTCCAGGCCGCCGAGCGGACCGGCGCGACGGTGCGGTGGATCGACTTCGACCCGGCCACCGCCGAGCCCGACCTGTCCGACCTGGACGCGGTGGTCAACCCCCGCACCCGCCTGGTCGCCGTGGGCGCCGCCTCCAACCTGCTGGGCACCCGGTTCCCGGTCCGGGCGGTCGCCGACCGCGCCCACGCCGTCGGGGCGCTCGTGTACGTGGACGGGGTCCACCACGCCGCGCACGCGGTGGTGGACGTGCGGGAGCTGGGCGCCGACTTCTACGTGTGCTCGCCCTACAAGTTCCTGGGGCCGCACTGCGCGGTGCTGGCCGCCGCCCCGGCGCTGCTGGAGACCGTGGTCCCCGACAAGCTGGTGCCCTCCACCGACGCGGTGCCCGAGCGGTTCGAGTTCGGCACGCTGCCCTACGAGACCATGGCCGGGGCCACGGAGGCGGTGGAGGTGCTGGCCGACCTGGCGCCGGGGGGCGACGGCCGGCGCGCGCGGCTGGCCGCCGCCCGGCTGCTGCTGGAGGAGCACGAGACGGCCCTGCGCGACCGGGTGGAGGCGGGCCTGGCCGGGCTGGGCGGCGCGGTGCGGGTGCACTCGCGCGCGGCCGAGCGGACCCCGACGCTGTTCATGACCTTCCCCGGCCGCCGCAGCACCGACGTGTCCCGGTTCCTGGCCGAACGCGGTGTGCTGGCGCCCGCGGGGAGCTTCTACGCCTACGAGGCGTTCGCCCGGCTGGCCCCGGACGACACCGCCGGGCTGCGCGTGGGCATGGCGCCCTACAGCAGCGAGGAGGACGTCGACCGCCTGCTGTCCGGGCTGGCCGACGCCCTGCGGGTCCGGGAGTACTGACCGCGCGGGCCGGTGGGGCCCTCCCCGCCTGACACGGGCGGGGAGGGCGCCGGTGCCGGTGCGGACCGCGGGGTCCGCACCGACCGCCCCGCTACCCCGGTGCCCCGCGCCGACGCCCCGGACCGGCCCGCACCGGCCCGCCGCGCCGTGGGCGGGGGGCGGCCACCGCGCCCGTCCGGCCTCACCGGCCGCCGTGCGCGAGAGCTCTGGAAGACAGGCCCCGGCCGCCCTACGGGAGAGCCCGGGGAGACCGCCCCCGCCTCCGGGGCGGGCACCGGAGCGCACGGGAACATCCGCCCGGGACACCCGGGAGGTGTCTTCCGGCTCTCGTGGGGAAGGGGGCGTGGGCAAAGGCGCACCCTCCGCTCACCGCGGCGCGACACACCCTGTGAAAGGGTGAACCCGCACGGGAACGGCCCCAGCGCCACCACCATCACCATCCGTATCGGAGACGAAAGCAGTCATGGAGAGTTACGGGGTTCAAGTCGGCCTCGTCCTGGTCCTCGTCCTGGTCAACGCCCTGTTCGCGGGCAGCGAGATCGCCCTGATCACCCTGCGCGAGGGCCAGATCAAACAACTGGAGGAGCGCGGCCCCGGGGGCAGGGCGGTCGCCCGCCTCGCCCGCGACCCCAACCGCTTCCTCGCCACCATCCAGATCGGCATCACCCTCGCGGGCTTCCTGGCCTCGGCCACCGCGGCGGTGGCGCTGGCCCAGCCGCTCGTCGAGCCGCTGGGCTTCCTCGGCTCCGCGGCGGCGCCGGTCTCGGTCGTCCTGGTCACCGTCGTCCTGACCTTCGTGACCCTGGTCTTCGGCGAGCTGGCTCCCAAGCGCATCGCCATGCAGCGGGCCGAGGGGTGGGCGCTCATGGTCGCCCGTCCGCTCAACCTGCTCGCCACCCTGTCCCGGCCGGTCGTGTGGCTGCTGAGCGTCTCCACCGACCTGGTGGTCCGCCTCACCGGCGGCGACCCCTCCGCGGCGCGCGAGGAGGTCAGCGAGGAGGAGCTGCGCGACATGCTCAGCGCCCAGCGCGGGATGACCCGCGAGCAGCGGACCATCATCAGCGGCGCGTTCGAGATCGACGACCGCAGGCTGCGCCAGGTGGTCGTCCCCCGCGGCGACGTCTTCACCATCCCGGCCGCCACCCCCACCGCCGACGCGGTACGCATGCTCGCCGAGCACGGGCACTCGCGGGCGCCGGTCGTGGCCGACGACGACCTCGACGACGTGCTGGGCATCGTGCACTGGTCCGACCTGGTCCAGGGCACGGGCTCCGCCCGCGAGGTGGCCCGCGAGGCGATACTGCTGCCCGACTCGCTGGTCGTGTCCATGGCGCTGCGCCAGATGACGGCCGAGCACCAGCAGCTGGCCGTGGTCGTCAACGAGATGGGCGGCATCGACGGCATCGTCAGCCTGGAGGACCTGCTGGAGGAGATCGTCGGGGAGATCTACGACGAGACCGACTCCGACATCCGCACCGTCGTCTCCAACGACGACGGCACGCTGACGCTCCCGGGCACCTACCCGGTGCACGACCTGTCCGACCTCGACCTGGCGCTGGGGGACGCGCCCGAGGGCGACTACGTCACCGTGGCGGGGCTGGTCATCGCCGTCCTGGGCCACATCCCCCGGGAGGCCGGGGAGACCGTGCCCTTCGACGGCTGGACCGCGGAGGTCACCGGCACCAACGGCCGCACCGTCACCGAGGTGAGGGTGCGCCGGGAGGCGCGGGCCGTTCCGGCGGAGTGACCCGCCGCCCCGCCGTCCGACGGCCGCACCGGACCCACCGGTGCGGCCGTCGGCGGTCCGGGGTCCGGGCGGCCCGCGGCCCCGGAGGGCGCAGGGCGGACGGCCCCCGGGCCGCCGCGCGGGGCCGCGACCACGGCGGACCGCGGCGGGTCCCCTAAACTGAGCGCCGTCGAGCACAGGTGGCGCCCGTCCGGGGCGCGGCAGCGGGTACGGGGCGTGAGGATGTCCGAGGGCGGTGGGGCCACCGCGGGGGCGCGGGGGCGCGGCGCCCGGGTCTCCATGGCCGACGTGGCACGGCTGGCGGGCGTCTCCTCCCAGACGGTGTCCCGGGTCTCCAACGGCAGCCCCAGCGTGGACCCGCGCACGCGCGCACGGGTCCTGGCCGCCATGCGCGAGCTGGGCTACCGCCCCAACAGCGCCGCCCGCGCCCTCAAGCGCGGCGAGTTCCGCACGCTCGGCGTCATCGTGTTCACCCTGCACACCACGGGCAGCGTGCGCACCCTGGAGGCGATCGCGGCCTCCGCCGCCGAGGAGGGGTACGCGATCACCCTCATCCCGGTGTCCGCGCAGACCCAGGACGAGGTGCTGGGCGCGTTCACCCGGCTGGGCGAGCTGGCGGTGGACGCCGTCATCGTGGTCATGGAGGTCCACCTGGTCGACGACGCCGTGGTCCGGCTGCCGCCCGGGCTGCCGGTGGTCGTCGCCGACTCCGAGGCCGACGAGCACTACACCGCGGTGGACACCGACCAGGCCGGCGGCTCCCGGGCGGCGGTCCTGCACCTGCTGGAGCTGGGCCACCGCACCGTGTGGCACCTGGCCGGGCCGCAGCGGTCCATCGCCGCCGAGCGCCGCGCCCGTGCCTGGCGGGCGGCGCTGCGGGAGCGGGGCCTGCCCGTGCCCGCGCCGCTGCACGGCGACTGGTCGGCCGAGAGCGGCTACCGCCTGGGGCTGGAGCTGGCGGCCGACCCCGCGTGCACGGCGGTGTTCGCCGCCAACGACCAGATGGCGCTGGGCCTGCTGCGCGCCCTGCACGTGAGCGGGCGGTCGGTGCCCGGGGACGTGAGCGTGGTGGGGTTCGACGACATCCCCGAGGCGGCGTCGTTCCTGCCGCCGCTGACCACCATCCGGCAGGACTTCGCCGAGGTGGGGCGCCGGCTCGTGGCCGGCGCGCTGCACCGGCTGCGCGGCGGGGCCGCCCCGCGGGGGGCCGCGGTGGTCCCCACCGGGCTGGTGGTGCGCGAGAGCACCGCGCCGCCGCGGCGGTGACCCTCCGGGGTTGCCCCCCCAACCCCCCTTGACCCCCGGCAACGGCGGTGCAACACTCCCGACACCGAAATGTTTGCGTAAACATGACCCGGTGCCCACCGGCCGTCCCCCGTGCGCGGGGCCGCCGCGGCGGGTCGGCACGGAGTGCTCGACGAGGGATGCCCATGACGTCGACGGCCACCGCGCCCGCACCGCCCGCACGCAGGCCGCCGCCCCGCGGCGGACCGGGCCGGCGCTGGGCGGGGTGGGGCTTCCTCGCCCCCTTCATGACGGTCTTCGCGCTGGTCTTCGTCGCCCCGATCGCCTACTCGCTGTACCTCAGCGTCTACCGGAACCGGCTGGTGGGCGGCACCTCCTTCGTCGGCGCGGACAACTACCGCACCGCCTTCACCGACCCGGTGTTCTGGGACGCGGTGGTCCGGGTGGGGCTCTTCCTCGCCGTCCAGGTGCCGATCATGCTGTTCCTGGCGCTGCTGCTGGCGCTGGCCCTGGACAGCGGCCGGCTCTACGGGCGGGACTTCTTCCGGATCTCGATCTTCCTGCCGTACGCCGTCCCCGCCGTGGTGGCCACCCTGATGTGGGGCTTCATGTACGGCACCCGGTTCGGGCTGGTGGGCAACGCCAACGACCTGCTGGGCATCACCCTGCCCGACCCGCTCTCGCCGGGCCTCGTCCTTGCCTCCATCGGCAACATCGTCACCTGGCAGTTCGTCGGCTACAACATGCTCATCCTCTACTCGGCGCTGCGCACGGTCCCCCACGAGCTGTACGAGGCGGCCGAGGTCGACGGGGCCGGACAGCTGCGGGTGATCACCGCCGTCAAGCTCCCGGCCCTGCGCGGGGCCCTGGTGATCGCCGCCGTGTTCTCCGTGATCGGGAGCTTCCAGCTCTTCAACGAGCCCAGCATCCTGCGCAACCTCGCGCCCAACGCCATCACCTCCGGGTACACGCCCAACCTCTACACCTACTCGCTGGCCTTCTCCGGCCAGCAGCAGAACCAGGCGGCGGCGGTGGCGGTCATCATGGGGCTGCTGACGATGGCCGTCGCCTACGCCGTGCAGCTGTTCGGCATGCGAAGGGCGGTGTGACCCGTGGGCACCTCCGCTCCCGCCCGCCCGCCCCGCCGCCGCGCGCCCAGCCCGCTGCGCCCGCCCCGCGCCCGCTGGGGCCGGGGAGCGCGCCGCCCCCGCCGCAGTCCCGCCCTGACCCTGGTCACCGGCCTGGCCCTGCTGTACTCCCTGGTCCCGCTGGTGTGGCTGTTCGTCAACGCCACCAAGAGCCAGGAGTCCCTGCTGGGCACCTTCGGCCTGTGGTTCGGCCCCGAGTTCTCCCTGTTCGACAACGTCTCCGCCACCCTGGCCTACGGCGACGGGGTGTTCGTGCGGTGGCTGCTCAACACCGTCCTCTACGTGGTGCTGGGCGCGGGCGGGGCCACCCTGCTGGCGGTGCTCGGCGGGTACGCGCTGGCCAGGTTCGACTTCCCCGGCCGCCGGGCCGTGTTCGCCGCGGTGCTGGGCGCGGCGGCGGTGCCCGGCACCGCGCTGGCCGTGCCCACGTTCCTGATGTTCAGCCGCCTGGGCCTGACCGACACCCCGTGGGCGGTGATCGTCCCCTCGCTGATCTCGCCCTTCGGCCTGTACCTGATGTGGGTGTTCGCCGCCCAGGCCGTACCGGCGGAGCTGCTGGAGGCGGCCCGCATCGACGGCTCCGGCGAGCTGCGCACCTTCCTCACCGTGGCGCTGCCGCTGCTGGCGCCCGGGACCGCCACCGTCCTGCTGTTCACGATGGTGGCGACCTGGAACAACTACTTCCTGCCGCTGATCATGATCCGCGACCCCGACTGGTTCCCGCTCACCGTCGGCCTCAACTCCTGGAACGCCCAGGCGGCGACGGCCGGCGGGGAGCCGGTGTTCCACCTGGTCATCACGGGGTCGTTCCTGACGATCGTCCCGCTGATCGCCGCCTTCCTGCTGCTCCAGCGCTACTGGCGGTCGGGGCTGACCGCCGGGAGCCTCAAGGGCTGAGCCCCGGGCCCGCGGCCCCTCCCCCACACCGGACCACCCCGACCGAGGAGACCCCCCGTGAACACTCCACCCACCCCCCGCCCCCGGCTCCGGACGCGCGCCGCCGCCGCGGCCGGGGCCCTGTGCCTGGCGCTGACCGCCTGCGGCTCCGGCGGCGACACCGCGCCCGGCGTCTCCGCCGAGGACGTACGGGCGGCCCTGGAGGAGGGCGGCGAGATCACCGTCTGGGCCTGGGAGCCCACCCTGGAGCAGGTCGTGGCGGACTTCGAGGCCGCCCACCCGGGCGTGACCGTGGACCTGGTCAACGTCGGTACCGGGGACGAGCAGTACACCGCCCTGCAGAACGCCCTGTCCGCCGGGTCCGGGCTGCCCGATGTCGCGCAGGTCGAGTACTACGCGCTGGGGCAGTTCACCATCGCCGGGAACCTCCTGGACCTGGCCCCGCTGGGCGCCGCCGGCCTGGAGGGCTCCTACTCCCCGGGGCCGTGGGACGCCGTCTCGGACGGGCGGGGCGCGGTCCACGCCCTGCCCATGGACTCCGGGCCCATCGCCCTGTTCTACAACCGGGACGTGTTCGAGGAGCTGGAGGTGGAGGTGCCCACGACCTGGGAGGAGTACGTCGAGGCCGCCCGGGAGCTCAAGGAGGCCGACCCGGACGTGTACATCGCCGCCGACAACGGCGACGCGGGCAGCACCACCACCTACATCTGGCAGTCGGGGGGCCGCCCCTACCGGGTGGCCGGGGAGGAGGTGTCCATCGACTTCACCGACGAGGGCACCGTCCGCTACACCGAGACCTGGCAGCGGATGATCGACGAGGACCTGCTCATGGACGTCAGCGCCTGGACCGACGAGTGGTACCAGGCGCTGGGCGACGGCAGCATCGCCACCCTGGTCACCGGCGCCTGGATGGGCCTGAACCTGGAGGCGGGCGCGCCCGGCGCCGCGGGCGCCTGGCGGGTGGCCCCGCCGCCCGCCTGGGAGGAGGGGGACCCCTCCAGCGCCGAGAACGGCGGCAGCTCCCTGGCCGTGCCGGCGGGGGCGCCGAACGAGGCGCTGGCCTACGCGTTCATCGAGTACGCCAACGCCGGGGACGGCGTCGGGACCCGCATCGGCGGCGGGGCGTTCCCCGCCACCACCGCCGACCTGGAGTCGGAGGAGTTCACGTCCGCGGAGTCGGAGTACTTCGGCGGGCAGCGGGTCAACGAGGTCTACGCCGAGTCCGCCGCCAACGTGGGCCAGGGGTGGTCCTACCTGCCCTACCAGGCGCACGCCAACTCCCTGTTCAACGACACCGTCGGGCAGGCCTACGTCTCCGGGACCACCCTCGCCGAGGGGCTGGCCGACTGGCAGGCGGCCTCGGTCCGCTACGGCGAGGACCAGGGCTTCACCGTCACCGAGGGCGGCTGAGGGCCCCTCCGGCGCCCCGGGCCCGGGGCGCCGGACGGCGCAGAGCACACGAGGAAACGACCGCCCCGACCCCGCGAAGGGACCCCACCATGCCCCTGGCAGGTTCACGCGACTGGCTCCGCTGGCCGCGCGACCCCGACCGCCGCCGCTTCGGCTACGGCGCCGACTACAACCCCGAGCAGTGGCCGCGGGAGGTGTGGGAGGAGGACCTGCGCCTGATGCGACGGGCGGGCGTCACCATCGTCACCGTGGGCGTGTTCTCCTGGTCCCGGCTGCGGCCGGACCCGTACACCTGGGACTTCGGGTGGCTGGACGAGGTCATGGACCTGCTGCACGGCAACGGCACCGCCGTCGACCTGGCCACGGCCACCGCCTCTCCCCCGGCCTGGCTCACCACCGCCCACCCCGAGGTCCTGCCCGTCACCCGGACCGGGGAGACGGTGTGGCCGGGCGCCCGCCAGCACTGGCGCCCCACCTCGCCGGTGTTCCGCAGGTACGCGCTGGAGCTGGTGGAGGCGCTGGCCGAACGCTACGGCGGCCACCCGGCCCTGGCCGCCTGGCACGTGTCCAACGAGCTGGGCTGCCACAACTTCTACGACTACTCCGACGACGCGGCGGCGGCGTTCCGCGTGTGGCTGCGCGACCGCTACGGGAGCGTGGACGGGCTCAACCGGGCCTGGGCCACCGACTTCTGGTCCCAGCGCTACGGGGACTGGGAGCAGGTCCTGCCGCCCCGGCTGGCGGCCTCGCACGTCAACCCCACCCAGCAGCTGGACTTCACGCGCTTCTCCTCCGACGCGCTGCGCGACCACCTGCGGGCCGAGCGGGAGGTGCTGCGGCGGATCACCCCGGACGTCCCGGTGACCACCAACTTCATGGTGATGGGCCACGTCTCGGAGATGAACTACGCCGACTGGGCGGGCGAGGTGGACTTCGTCTCCAACGACCACTACGTGCGCCCCGGGCCGGGCGGCGCCGACGAGCTGTCCTTCAGCGCCAACCTGACCGGCGGGCTGGCCGGGGGCCGTCCGTGGTACCTGATGGAGCACTCCACAAGCGCGGTCAACTGGCGGGCCGTCAACCCGCCCAAGGCGCCGGGGGAGCTGGCGCGCGACTCGCTGCTGCACGTGGCGCACGGCGCCGACGCCGTGTGCTTCTTCCAGTGGCGGCAGTCGGCGGCGGGGGCCGAGAAGTACCACTCGGCGATGGTGCCGCACGCCGGGCCCCAGAGCCCGGTGTTCGCCGACGCCGCCGAGCTGGGCCGGGTGCTGGCCGAGGACCTGGCGGAGGTGGCCGGGACGCCGCGGCTGCCGGCCCGGGCCGCCGTCGTCGTGGACTGGGAGTCGGGCTGGGCGGTGCGCCGGGACTCCCTGCCCAGCTCGCTGCTGGACGCGCAGCGCGAGGCCCTGGACTGGTACACCGCCTTCCTGGGGGCGGGCGTGCGGGCGGATGTGCTGCCGGTCGGCGCCTCCTGGGAGGGGTACGGGCTGGTCGTCGCGCCGCTTCTGCACGTGCTGCCGGAGGCGACGGCCGGCCGGCTGGAGGACTACGTGTCCGGCGGCGGCCACCTGGTCACCACGTACTTCTCGGGGATCGTCGACGAGGACGACCACGTCCACCCGGGCGGGTACCCGGGGCCGCTGCGGGACCTGCTGGGGCTGCGCGTGGACGAGTTCGCGCCGCTGGACGAGGGGGTGTCCGCGGCGCTGGACGACGGGTCCGCCGGGACGGTGTGGTCGGACCGGATCACCGTGACGGATCCCGCGACCGAGGTCCTGGCCCGCTACGCCGACGGGCACCTGGCGGGGCGGGCGGCCGTGACCCGGCGGGCGGTCCCCGGCGGGGGCAGCGCCGCCTACGTCTCGACCCGCCTGGACGAGGAGCACCGCACCGCCCTGCTGGGCCGCCTGCTGGAGGCGGCGGGGGTCGGCGCGGAGCTGCCCGGGCACCTGCGGGGCCGGGTGGAGCTGGCCGTGCGCGGGGACGGGGGCGGGGGCGTGGAGTACCACTTCCTGGCCAACCGCACGGAGGAGCCGGTCGTGCTGGACGGCCTGCCCGGCACCCCGCTGACCGGGTCCGCCGGGGAGGCGGACGGGGTGCTCGCGCCGCGCGGCATCGCGGTCCGCCGCGTCCCCGGCCGGGGCGCCGGGGCGGGCTGAGGCCGCCGCCCCGCGGGTCCCTCCCCGCCGGTCCGGGCGGGGAGGGGCCCGCGGGGCGGTACTCGCGCCGGACACACCCGCAGCACCGGCCCCGGTGGCCCTGGCACGCGGAATCTCCTTCCGTGCCTTGCTGGCGCGGGCGCCTCCCCCGTCACGACGGTCGACGGGCCCGTGGAGGCCGTCGCGCCCCTGTGCCGCTCGCCGCCGGACCCGGTGACGGAAGCACCCGGTCGGGGGCGAAGGCGCTCGAAGGCGGTGAGGCGTACGCCGTCCTCGGCTGATCGGCGCCGGTGCCGGCGGCCCCGGTTCCAGCGGAACACGGGGCCGCCGGCCGCGGGCCCACGGTGGTTCAGGTCACGCGTCGAGGAAGCGCAGCAACTCCGCGGTGACGTACCGGGGGTTCTCCTCGATGAGCCAGTGCCCCGCGTTCGGTACGTCCACCGCGCGCACGATGTCGGTCAGGCGCGGGGCGACCGTGGCCCGGATCGGGTCGAGCTGGCCCTCGGCGGCCATGAGCAGGGTCGGAACGTCCACCGGCTCCGCCTCCACGACGTCGCGGACGTCCTCGTCGAGGGCGCGGTAGAGCTCGAAGCCGCCCGACAGGGCGTCGGGGTCGTCGTAGGTCCGCGCGTACTCGTCGATCTCGGCGTCGGTGAACGGGGACCGGGTCGAGGTGCCGCCGAACGCCGTCCCGTTGTAGGAGACCTGGGGGTAGAACAGCGCCAGGTAGTCGCGGACGTCGTCGCCGACCACCGTTTCGGGGATCTCGGGCTGGGAGTGGAAGGCGATGTGCCAGCTCAGCGAGCGGTACGTGGACGCGTCCAGCTCGGGCCCGGGCAGCGGCAGGTCGAGGTAGCCCAGGCGTGCGGTGTCGTCCGGGAACTGGGCGGCGTACTGGAACGCCACCGCGGCGCCGAAGTCGTGTCCGACGACGGCGGCGTCCTCCACCCCGAGCCGATCGGCGATCAGCGTGTGCACGTACCGGGCGAGGGTGGCCTTGTCGTAGCCGGTCGGGGACCCGGTGCTGTCACCCAGCCCGGGGAGGTCCACGGCGTAGACGGTGTGGTGCTCGGCGAGTTCGGGCATGATCGGCCACCAGCCGAACCAGGTCTGCGGCCAGCCGTGGAGCAGCACGACCGGCGGTCCGCTGCCGCCGGTCACGTAGTGCATGCGGACGCCGTCGACGTCGGCGAACTCGTGCCGGAAGGTGCCTTCGAACTCCGGTTCGCCCTCGGTGGCGGTGGCGTACGCGGGGACCTCGTCGGTGGCCGGTGTGGTGCAGGCGGCGAGGCCGACCGTCAACAGGAGCGCCGCGAGCGCCCGCGTGGGCCTGGGGAAACGGCGCGGTGACGGCCGTGGTGCGGTGGTCATGTGTTCCTTTTCGTGGAGGACTGGAGGAGGCGCCGCGGTCGGCGTCCGACCGCTCCGTCTCTTTGTTCGCGGGGGATGTCGGCGTGGCCCGCGCAGCGGCCGTTGCCGGGCGGTGCGGCGGATGAGCGGGACCTGGGCGGCGGCCTCGGCGGGACGGCCGCCCGGTCCGGTCGGGGGCCGGTGGCCACGGGCCGGGCCGCGTGGACGCCGTCCCGGAAGGCGATGGCGTCTTTCGTGCCCATCGGGACTCCTTGTGATCGGGATGCGCCCAGCCTCACCGAACCGCCGCGATATGGCACGCGGTCTTGCGGTTGTGCAAGGTGCGGGCACGGACTCCGCAACGGAAGACGTGCTCGACGCGGGGCCACGGCTTCGTGCGCCGCGTCGCGCCCGGGGCGTCACCCCGGCCGGCCTCGCGGTGACGGTCGGGGGTCGGCAGGCTCCCTGTCCCGGTCGGAGAGCGGTCGGCGCCGCGCGGTTGCCGCTGCCGCCGACACGTGCCGGAGACATCCCCCTGGACGGCCCCGTCGGTGCTCCGCACACGGACGCCTCGCATCCCGTCCCGTGGCGGGAACGGTCGAGGGCACCCGGCGGCCCTCCCCTCCTCCCCGGCCGTGGCCGCCGACCGGACCCTCCGGGTGATCGGCCCCCTCCCCGCCTCCGGGAAGGCAGGACCGGAGCGCCGTCGCGGCCTGTCAGCCGCCCGTTCGCCTGCCGGCGGGGGCGGGGCCGCGGTAGCCTCGCGGTGTCCCGCACCGGGGGCCGGGCCGAACGGCCCCGCAGCGACCACGGCGAGCCGAGAGCGCATGACCACCCGATTCCACACCCACCACATCGACCTCCGCGACGACGTCGTGGTCAAGCGCTACAGCGCTTGGGGCCGGGGCGAGCCGCAGCGGGAGTGGACGGCGCTCCAGGTCCTGGACCGGTACGCGCCCGGCCTGGCGCCGTGTCCGCTCCACGCCGAGCTGGACGCCGAGCCGCCCGCCATCACCATGAGCCGCCTGCCCGGCCGCGTCCTGCGCGGCGAGGACGCCACCGACGCCCACGTCGCCGCGATCGCCCGCGCCCTGAACCGGCTGCACCGGATCCCCGCCGGGACGGTCACCGCGCTCGCCCCGGCGCCGTGGGGGCCGCGGACGGCCGTGGCCAAGGTCCGCCGGTTCCTCGCGGCCCGCCCCGACCCCGGCGAGGACCCCCTCGTGCGCAAGGCCCACGAACAGGGGGCGGCGTGGATGGCCACCACCGACCCCGACCGCCTGCTGGACGCCACCCACCCTCCCGTCCTGGGTCCGGCCGACGGCAACCACGCCAACCTGCTCTACGACGCGCGGACGGAGCAGGTGCGGCTGGTCGACTGGGAGGACTCCGGGAGCAACGACCGGGCCTTCGAACTCGGCGAGCTCACCGAGCACATCTCCCGTCTCGACGGCACCCTGGACCCCGACGCCCTGCTGGCCCGCCTGGACCTGGCCCCCAGGGAGGCCGAGCGGGTGCGCGGGTTCCGCCGCCTGGTCGCGCTGTGCTGGCTCCTCCAGCTCGGCCCCGCCGGCGCCGCCACCCCGCACAACCCGCCCGGAACCGCGCGCCGCGTCGCCGAACGCCTTCTGGCCGTGCTCGGCTGAGGGGCGGTGGGACCGGCCTCGGTGAGGCGGGCGGGCCCGTGGTGGCAAGGCCGTCTGCCCGTGGTGTTCCCCGGGGGCGCGCCGTGGCCCGGGCGGGCCTCGGTGGGGCGCTGCGGACCTGGAAGCCGGTCCCGGCCGGGGAGGCCGCGTTCGAGGAGGGCGACGCCGGCGGGGGCCCTCCCCTGGGAGGTGATGGACGCCCGGGCGGCGTACCTCCGCATCCCGGGCGCCGCGGACGGGGTCTCCCTCCGGGGTGTTCGGCCGCAGGGGTCAGACGCGGGGAACGATGAGCATCCAGTCACCGTGCTGGTTCCTGGCACAGCGGTAGGACTCCCCGCCCAGGCGGCGACCGGCCTCGTTGCACGCGCGCTGGGTCGGGTATTCGCCGATGACCTTCTCCGGCGGTGCGGCGACGATCGGGCCCCGGTCCGCGGCGGTGGGAGCCGGAGCGACCGCGGTCCGTTCCACGACCACACCCGCCGGTGCGGCGTCGGAGGCCGCTGCGGGTGCGGCGCCGAGCAGGACGCCGCCCGCTCCCAGCAGTGCCGTCAGGACGACCACGCGAGACTTCAGCATCAACAGTCCGTTCTCTCAACAGTGTTTGCATCGGTCATCGTGGCACTCATGATCTCTTTGTGGTGAAAAACGGCCATGTGCGGCCAAAGATGTAATCCCCGGCCACCAGGGCGTTCCAGGCACGGAGGCGGACACCCCGTCGTGTCACGCACGACCACGGCGTCGGGTGCGCGGCCAGGCCCCACCCCGTGTCCGCGGCATCCCGGAACCCCCCGGGGTCGACGGCCCGGGCGCATGCTCCGGGGCGGGCGAACGCCCCTTCAAGAATTCCTCGCGGCGTCATCGGACGCCGCCGGCCACGTGTCCGTCCGGCGCGGCCCTCGGGAACGCGGCCCCCGGCGGCGTGACCGGTTCCGGTCAGCGGGGAATGCCACGCGCACACCTGCCCGGATCCGGTGACGGCGCCCTCTGCCAGGAAGAACACGCCTCCGCTTCTACCTCCACCGCTCTGGGGGCCGCTGGGGCTTTTGCGCCATCGATGACATGATCGGTCACACAACGGCAGCGCACGAACCCGCTGCGTCCCCCATCACCGCCCCGGGAGGATCCCCGTGTCCACATGGAACATCCGGCCCCCCGAGGTCGGCGCAATCCTGGGCACCGTTTCCGGACACGTCGGAGACGAAGAAGGAACCGAAGGACTCACCGGCCACCTGACGTCCCTGGAAGGACACCTGGCCGACGCCGCTTCCGGAGCCCACAGCCCACCGATCGAGATGGCGCTGGGTGAGTTCGCAGGGCACTTCTTCGCAGAGGTCGGCGACATGGTCGCCCTCACCACCAGCGCGGTCACCGGGGCCGGCGAGGCCACCACGCACTACGTCAACGGCGACCTCGACATGGCGGCCGAAGCCCAGGCCAACGCCGGGAAGACCTTCACCCCCGTGGACGGCAACGGGAACGGCGGAGACCTTCCTTCCGCTTTCTGACCCCTCGCCCCCGTTCTTTCCGACCCCCGCGTGGAGACCCCCCTGTGAGCGACGGCCTCATCGACCCGGACGCCATTCCCCTCCCCGAGGCGAACGTCTACGAACTCCAGAGCGCCGCCGCCGGGATGAAGGCCGACGGCGAGGGCATCTCCCAGGCCGGAGCGGACATCTCCTCCTCCTGGGCCGGCCTCCAAGGGGTCTACAGCGCCCCGGAGGCCGAGACGCTCTTCGTCGCCGTGGACCCGGTCCCCACCAAGGGCGAGGACACCGACCAGGCCCTGAACACCGCAGCCCGCGCGCTGGAGGACTTCGCCGAAACCGCACAGCGCATCCGCGGCGAACTGATCGC
This sequence comes from Nocardiopsis flavescens, assembly GCF_900141985.1. GTDB lineage: Bacteria > Actinomycetota > Actinomycetes > Streptosporangiales > Streptosporangiaceae > Nocardiopsis > Nocardiopsis flavescens. The sequence goes on from NZ_FQZK01000001.1 coordinate 643,700, forward strand.
GCTGCGCGCCCAGGCACGCGAACTGGTCGCCGAGATCAGGAGCGACGAGGACTGGAACAGCAGCGAGCACCCCTTCGACTTCGTGAGCGAGAAGGGGAGGGAGCACGACGGCCTGCTCGGCAAGGTGAACGCCCTGGTCCAGGAGTACCAGCAGGCCGAACGGGACTGCGCCAACACGATCACCCGGACCTTCGGCGGCACCACCTTCATCGGAGGCGACCTCGAAGGCACCGCACAGCCCGCCCCGGGGAGGTCCTCTACGGCTTCGACGAACCGCTGGAGAACGTCGCGACCCCGTGGGGCACCCCGCAGGGCACCGACTACTACTGGACCATGGACGCCGCCCTGGCCGCGTGGGACGTGGTACGCGGCGGGGCCGAGGACCTCGGCGGCATGGTCGGAGCGTACGGGGATCCCGGCTGGTTCACCGGGGACTGGGGGCCAACGCCGAGGCCTACTGGGGCGACGCACTGGTCGGCATGGGCGCCTGGGCCGGTGTCTACAACCCGCAGACCGACGACTGGGTGGGAGGCTTCAGGGAGGGCGTCGAGGTCTACACCAACGCCCGCCTGGACGCGGTGCACGGGTTCTTCCCGTGGACGGAGCTGGAGGAGCGTCCCGGCTACGCCTTCGGCACGCTGGGCACGAACGCGGCACTCATCGGTGCCGGGGTGGCGCTGACCGCCACCGGCGCCGGCGCGGTCGTGGGCGTGCCCCTGACGGTCAGCCGCGTGATGCGGATCTTCGGCGGCGTCGGCGACGGAAGCGGGCCCCACCTGTCGGGGGATGACGGCGCCGAGAGCGGGCGGGACCGCAACGGCTCCGGCTCCGGTGTTCACGGCAACGGTGCGCACTCCTCTTCTCCCTCCGCTCCCGGGGAGGGGGCCTTCTCCTCCGACGGGGAGTGGGCGCCCTCCGATATCGAGGACATGAACACCGCCCTGTCCGACCTGGAGGCAGCGCACGGTCCACCCCCCGCGCCGGAACGGGGGCCGGACGCACGGCCCGAGAACCCGGCTCCAGAGCCCCGGCCCGAGCCCGTGGTACCGGACCGTTCCCCGGACACGGCCACCACTGACGATGCCCCACAGCAGCACACCGGCCAAGAACAGAAACCGGACCCGACCGCCCAGGAGATCGACCAGGCCTTCGCGGAGATGGCTCGGGACAACGAAGACCTCGCCGACCGGATGGACCGCCAGGACGGCGGACGGATGGCCGACCTCGATCCGGACGCGGCCTGGACCATCAACCCCGCCCAGACCACCACAGGAGGCGGTGACGGCCCCGAAGACGGATCCCGGATCCCCGTCACCCCCGACGGCGCCGAACTACGGGCGGACGACGAGGTCACCGACAACACCGACAACGGCGGCCCCGCACCACAGCCGGACCGCGACGAGAACCCCGTCACCATCCGCGAAACCGAGGAACCGGACGCCGGTGGGTCCTCCTCTGGAGGTCCGCCTGAACCTCCCCGCCCACCGGGCCCCGGTCCCGACAACGGCGACCCAGAGTCGATCGACCCGGATGGAACGTCTGAGATCCAGGAGCTCTCTTCGATCTCAGAGAGAAGCAGTGGGTCCGGATTCTCCATTAGGAGGGACGACAGTGGAAACCTGGATCCGAACGATCCGGAACTGAGAATCGAAGATGTCAGAAGCAGCCTGGACGAACTCGACCTGAGCGAGAGCCAGAAAGACAAGATCATAAGAAAACTACAGGAAACCCTCACTGGAGAAGGTCGGCAGGTCACACAGATCATCCAATCGGGCAAACTCAACGCAGCAGACAGTTTCAGTGATTTGCTGGCCAAATTCGGGTCCAGCAAGGATCACAAATTCAGGGGTGCGGCAGCTGAACTCCGGTTCGCATACGACCTGGTACTGGAAGGGCGTTCGGCAAGGGACATCGAGTTCCCGCCAAACTCGGGAGTTCCAGGAGATGATGTTGACGTCGTCATCAAGTCCGAAACCAGGGAGAATCAGTTCTCTTACCAGATCAAAGATGTGGAAAGTAAGAATGGAGTCAGGAAATTTTACAACACCGTCGTCGACCAGCTTTCAGGACCGACGGCAGATGGAACCAGGAGGGTCGGCATATTTGAGGTCAATCAGTCGATCAACGAACTCCCCGAAGCCATGGTGCGCAGGTTGAGCGACAGGTCGATGAGTTCCGGAGTAGCATTCAGGCTATACTTCACGGATGGCGTGATGACAGTTCCACCTGACACCCAGATCTACCCGGAGTAGGAAAATGACGCGATTGCTGAGCTCTCCAGAGACCACTGCAGCATGGAACTGGGAGATCGAGACGGAAAGCGATGGAGAGAACGGCAATCTTGGGCGCGGCGCCCGTGCGGCGCTCTCCATGGCAGAAATTCTCAAAAAACACGGACTGCTGGATCTGTCTCAGATGATGGTCTCGTGGCACCGGGCAGGAGTCGGGCCCATTGGATTTCGATCTCTCATCTCGATGCACGAAGGTGCGAGCACCTCTCCGGATGATCTGGTGCAGATGATTTCAGCGAGCCGACCGGCCGGGTACACGGATGCTCTCGCCGGTCAACTCGAACTCCTAGGCCCCGGAGTATGGATAAACAACGAAGGCCATACCAAGCGGGAGCAAAAGCTGATTGGCGCCTTCTTGTCCATGGACGAGTTCGCGGTCTGGGGCACACTTTGGGTCATGCACGACATCTGGTCCTATTATGATTTCTCCGGGCAGCCGCACCCTGAGGTCTACAACAACAACGCGCCGCGCCTGGCCTCCGTTCTCAAGGAAATCGAAACCTCGCTGGACGTTGAGATCGAGGAGGGTGAACCCACCTACTTCGCAACGCCGGAAAAATATGGGATTCTGACTCCCACCACTGAAGCAGAAGGCCTCGGTTTCGATGCGACAGACCGGCTCTGAATCACGTGACAGCAAAAGGTGCGCGCGACGTGAAAGCTCACCGCAGCGGATCGCGTGAGGTGGGTCTCGCTGTGACCGATCGCTTTCGACGCGAGGACCCGTATGACCCATGATGTCGTCGCTCTGCTCGACAGGGCGCCCACCCTGCGCGGTATGACACGTGCCCTGGTCCACGCAGGCCCGGAGCTGCGCGTGCGCCCGGTCGCGGACGGGGCACTCGTTCAGCTCCGGGACGGCACCGGCCGGATGGTCGCCGCGGTCCAGGCCGCGCAGCGGCTCTCCTCCCGTACCGAGGTCGGCCGGCTCCTGGCGCCCGGCCTGGGCCCCGCACTGCCCGCACAGCCCTACTGGGTGGAGGCCAGGGGCGCCCGTACCGGCGCCCGGGGGCCGGACACCCGCGAGATCGTGCGCAGGTTCGCCGATGCCCTGGTCGAGCAGTTCGGCGGCGTCGTCTGGTCGCCCGAGACCACTCCGGAATGGGACGACCCGCTGCTCACCGGGGCCACCGAGCACCCCGCCGTCACCCTCACCACGACCGGAGTCGCCGTCGCCGTCCAGGACCGCCCCGTGGTGGCCATGGACGCCTGGATGGTCGACGCCCTGTACACGCACGCCCATGCACGGCGCGCCTTCCAACTGGTCACTCCCTCCACCTCACGCCTCACCCACATCCTGCGGTCGGCGCTGACCGGTCCCCTCACCCGCTGGGTGGTGCGCACCCCCCGGGGCGATTACCGGGACGGCTTCTCCGGCGCACCGTTGGCCTGGCACGAGGACATGGGTTTCGTCCGTGCGGAGGGGGCACCGGACGACAGGTGGACCGAGGCGCGGGAAAACGACCCGGACGAGCGGTCCGTCCTCTTGGTGGACCTGAGCGTGATCCGTCCTCCGGAACAGGGCCTTGTCCTGGGTACCGGCCTGGAGACACTGGGCCGGGGCTTGACGGGGACTCTTCCCACCGTGTGGGGCACGAGCGAGCCCGCTCCCTTGGCGTGGAGCCCCGAGGACCTCACCGGGCTGGCACGTCGCCGGGCCCCCAAAGCGACCTGGACGGTCTTCAACGGCCCCACCGGCCAGGGCGAAGGCTCACGGGTGTTCACCGGCACCCTGCGCGTGAGCCGTGTTCCCGAAGGGGTCCGAGAGGACGTCGCCCTGGCGGTGGGCGCTCCCGAGGACACCGCCTGCGCCCCGGACTCCCTCATTCCCCTGGTCGAGCAGCTGGCCGAGGAGGGCGACCTCCATCGCCTCACCGTGCACCGCACCCGGGGAAGGCCGGACCTGACCCACACGGCGGGCACGGCCGCGCCGGTCATTCCGATGGGGCTGGGGATCGGTCCCGCCGCGACGACCGGGCTGGGGGTCGACCACGTCCTGTCGGCGCCGGTGCGGGGTATCCCGTTCGGGCCGCCGACGGCCCCTTCCGTCTGGTACGCCATCGGCGAAGGAACCGCCCCTGCCGACCTGGCGGTCCAGCGGAGCCTGCTCGACCACCTGCGCCCCGGGGGTATCGGGCCCGAACGCCGGTAGGGACCGACGGAACCCCTGCGGCCCGCCTCTCGCGCCGGACACGGCGCCACGGGGGACGGGACGGCACGCCGGAAGGTCCGGGGGCTCTGGTTTCGGAAGACCCCCGTATCCGATCGGCTTCCGGCACGACCCCGGCACAGCGCCGGGGCGGGCGGGGCGAATCCGCTTCCGGCGTCAGCGGACCGCCACGGGTGCCCCGTGCGCCGGAGGACACGCCGGCGGGACCGGCCGTCCGGCCGGTCCGGGGCGCGGTGGTCTACGACGCGCGCTTCTCGCCCTCGGAGGCCGCCAGCGAGGCGATGAAGCGCTCGGCCGCGGCGTCGACCTCGGCGGTCGGGGTCAGCAGCCTCTGCAGCAGGAGGCCCCGCAGGCACGCGGTCGCGATGAGGCTCCGCTGCCCGGCCTCGGCCGCCGTGGCGCCCTCGCGCAGAGCCGCCGCTTCGAGCAGGTTCGCCAGGCCGTCGATGTCGACGACGAGTTCCTGGAAGGCGTCGCGTTCGTAGACCGCGAGTCCGACCAGGTGGAAGAAGGCGTGGGTGCGGTCCTCGTGCGCGGGGTCGGAGTAGAAGGTCCAGATCGCCCTGCACAGGGCCGCGAACCCGAGTTCGTCGCCGGTCGCGGCGATGAGGACGTTGTCGCGGCGGCGCGCCTCCAGCAGCACGGCGCGCAGCAGGCCCGGCCGCGACCCGAAGTGGTACGTCAGCAGCGTGTGGTGCACGCCGAGGCGCTCGGCCACCTGGCGCATCGACAGGTTCGGGCCGGGGCCGTTCTCGCCGAACTCGTCGAACAGCGCCTTCAGGAGGCGCTGCCTCCCCTCCCCCACCGGCGATCTCACGTTGCCTCCGTTGACAGTTTCACCACTGTTGAGTACGTTACCGCATATCCAATTCACCACTGTTGAGTACAGTGGCCGACGGCTGTCAGGAGGGGGTCCGATGACCGGAACCTGGCTGGTCGGGGGCATCGTCGCGGACGGGTCGGGCGCCGACCCCGTCGCGGCCGACGTGTGCGTGCGGGACGGCGTGATCACCGCGATCGGTCGGGCGCCCTCGGGTGCGGCGGTCGTCGACCTCGGGGGCATGGTCCTGACCCCGGGACTGATCGACGCCCACGTCCATCTGGGCCTGTCCAGCCCGATCAGGGCGCAGTTCGGGTTCCGGATCCCGGCCGCCGAGCTCGCCGCCGACATCTTCGCCGCCGCGGGCCAGGCCCTCGACGCGGGGTTCACCACGGTGCGCGACACCGGCGGCATCGACGGCGGGGTCGTCGGGGTCATCGCGAAGGGCAAGGTGCGCGGTCCGCGGGTGCTCTCGTGCGGCCCGGTGCAGTGCCAGACCGGGGGCCACGGCTACTACGGGGCCGCGTGGGAGCCGACGGAGCTGTGGGAGGCCCACCACGTGCCCGGGCTCTGCGCCCTGTCGCTGATGTCGGGCAACGCCGACGAGCTCCGGCGCAACGTGCGCGAGTCGTTCCGCCGCGGCGCGGGTTTCCTGAAGCTGTGCGTCACGGGCGGCGTCGTCGGGGGGCACGACCGCCTCGACGACACCCAGTTCACGCACGAGGAGATCGCCGTGGCGGTGCAGGAGGCGCGGGCGCGCGGCACCTACGTCACGGTGCACGCGCACAACAACGCGGGCATCCGCAACGCCGTACGGGCCGGCGTGCGCTGCGTGGAACACGGCACCGCCATCGACGAGCCTACGGCCCGGCTGATGCGGGAGCACGACGTGGCACTGGTCCCCACCTTCGCCGTGGTCGAGCAGCTCACGGACGCCGAGGGCATGGACCTGGACCCCCGGACGCGGAACCGCCTCCACGGAGTGCGCCGGCGCATGGAGGCGGCGCTGGAGGTCTCCCGCGCGGCGGGGCTCAGGATCGGCCTGGGCTCGGACCTCATCGGGCCGGACCAGCGGCGCCGGGGCCGGGAGCTGAGCCTGCGTGCCGCACTGGAATCGCCCATGCGGGCGCTCGTGTCGGCCACCAGCGTGAACGCCGACATCCTCGGCCTGGGCGGGAGCGTCGGGATGATCCGCGTCGGGATGCGCGCCGACCTGGTCGCCTGGCGTCGGGACCCGCTCCACGACCCGGCGGTGTTCGCCGATCCGGACATGGCCGCCCTCGTCTTCAAGGACGGCCTCATGATGAAGGGAGAATCCCGATGAGCGGGATGCTGCACGGCTGTTTGCAGGACACGGAGTACCTGGAGGTGACCGCCCGGTCGGGGCACCGCTACGGCGTCTGGGTGACCACGCCCCCCGGCCACACGGACTCCGCGGACCCCCTGCCGCTGATCTACGTGCTGGACGGCAACTGGACGGTCGGCCTCACCGCGCCCCTCATCGTCACCCAGGCGGACCCGTTCCTGACGGTCGCCCCCTACATCCAGGTCACCGTCGGGTACACCGGCGAGGAGGCCCAGGCCTGGGCACAGGTCCGCAACCGCGACCTCGTGCCGCCGGGGGAACCCGCCGGCGACGACACGCTGGCCACCCTCGCGGCGGCCCGCGAGTCGGGCACGATGACCCAGGAGCAGATCGACGCCTACCTGGCGGAGCTGGGGCAGGCCCGCGCCGACGTCTTCCTCGACTTCCTGACCGACGAGCTCCACCCGCTGCTGCGGTCGAGGTGGCGTGTGGGCGAGTCCGGGCACGGCCTCTTCGGCTACTCCTACGGGGGACTCTTCGCCCTCTACGCGTGGCTGCGCGGGACCGGGCCCTTCGCGAGCGTCGGTGCGGGCAGCCCCGGTGTGGCCAGTGCGCAGAGCCAGGTCTTCGACCTCGTCGACGCCCTGCCGGAGCCCGGCGGGGACACGGCCGCCCCACTGCTGCACATCACGCTGAACGAGGCCGAGATCCTGGGAGGGATTCCGTTCTACCGCGGGATGTCGCGCAACGTCCTCGCGGCGGTGGAGCGGCTGCACGCACGGGGGCGGTCGGCGCAGGTGTCGCACGCGGTACTGCGGGAAACGCACGTCACGGGGTTGCAGGCGTCGTTCCTCAGCTACCTGAAGACGTGCCACACACGGTGACCGGCCGTGAGCGTTCCGCGGCCCGCCCCCGACCGCGGGCGGGGGCCCGGCGGCCGGTTCGGCCGGGCCGTGGCGGCGCACCCGCGGGGCCGGGGGTCCGGGGGGATCCGGCCTCCGGCCCCGCTGTGCGGTGGTCGGCGGGCGGTGCCGCGGAGCGGGGCAGGGTCCGCCGCGCCCCGGGGGCGGGCCGGCGGCGAGGGTGCGGCGCGCCGCGGGTGGACGAGGAGCCCCCGCCGGCGAGGAGTCGGGCCCCCGGGGCCCGACCGTCGATGCGGGCCCGGAGCGCGGCGACGCGCGGGTCTTGACCGCCTCCGCGGCGGGCGGGAGCCTGGACGCGTGGATCCCCGACGCTCACGACGACGCCCCTGTGCCCTGCCCCCCGACCCCGGCTCGGGACCACCCGCGCCCGCGCCCGTGCCGGGGGAGGAGTCACGGAAGGCCGCACCCGCGCCGGCCCCGGGGCGGGGGATCCGCGCCCGTGGATGACCGCGAGGCCGGTTCCCCCGGCGGCGGGCCCCGCTCTCCGGAGACGCCGGGCCCGGATCGGCGCGGTCTCGCCGGCTACGCGAGCGTGTTGCGCACGCCGGGCCTGACCGTCTGGCTCCTCGTCCTGGTCCTACAGCGTGTGCCCGTGGCCATGGCACCCCTCGCCCTGGTCTACCTGGGGTACGCGGTGACCGGATCCTTCCTCGTCGGCGGGCTCCTGGTGAGCGCGCACGCCCTGGCCGAGGCGGCGGCGGCCGGGTGGATGGGGCGCAGGTTCGACCGGCGGCCGGCCCGGCGGGAGACGGCGCTCGTGCTGGGGGCCGAGGGCGTGTTCTTCCTGCTCCTGTTCGCCTTCGCCCACCACCTCTCCCTGCCCCTGATGATCCTGCTGGCCGTCCTGGGCGGCGCGGTGTCCGCCGGGACCTACGGCGGGCTGCGCAGTCTCCTGCAGCACATGGTCCCCGGGCACTCCCGACCGGCGGCCCTGGGGCTGGAGGAGACGGCGAGCGCAACGGTCTGGGCGGCCTCCCCCGCGCTGGCGGGCGTGCTCATCGCCGTGGGGTCGGGCACCTGGCCGGTCGGCGCGATGGCGCTGGCCTCGTTCCTGGGAGGCCTCACCGCCCTGGCCCTGCCGCACCGCTCCCCCCTCCCGGCCCCCGACCGGGCCGGGGCGGGGCGGAGGAGGCGCAGCGGCGGCCTCCTGCGGCTGTTCTGGCCCTCGCTGGCCCAGGACGGCGCCGCGGTGTTCACCCTGGGGGCCGCCGCGGTCTGCCTGCCGGCCCTGCTCATGGACACGGGGACCGGCGCGGCGCTCCCCGGCCTCATCCTGGGCGCGGCGTCGGCCGCCGGGGTGGTCGGCGGTCTCGCCTACGGCTCACGGCGGTGGCCCCGCCAGCGCGCCCACGCCACCGGGCTGCTCCTGCTCTACTGCACCCTGGTGGGCGGTGTGGGCGGCGTGGGCCTCCTGAACGAGGCGTACCTGGCGGGTGCGCTCTTCATCGCCGCGGGGGTCGTCCAGGTCCCGGCCCTCATGTCGCGCGCGCTCGTGGTCCAGGGGCAGGTGCCCCGGCGGGACTGGGGCTTCGCCTTCTCGGCGCTGTACGCCGCCAAGGGCATCGGCCACGGGGCCGCGGGGCTGACCGCGGGAGCCGCGATCGCCGCCGTCGGACCGGCCTGGGCGGTCATCGCGTGCGCGGCGGTCGCGCTCGCCGTGGCGCTCTCCGCCGGGATCTCCGACCTGCTGCGGAACCGCAGGACGGCGGGCTCGGACACACCTCCCGGCCCCGGCGGGAGCCGGGACCTTTAGGGGCCGCCTCCTTCGGCGGGACCGCGGGGCCGGGCCGCGCCGGGGAGAACCCGCCTCCTTTCGCCCCTGGGCGGGTACCGAGGCGGCCCCTGGGACGGAGGACGGAGCCCTCCCGTCCCAGGGGGATCACCGGGGCCCGCACCGGACGCGCGCCCGTGACCGGTCCCCTCCGCCTTCGTGCGCGCGGGCGGCCTCCCGACTCGGCACCCTCAGGTGACCGGGCTCCAGGCGCGGGCGCCCAGGGCCAGGGTGCCGCCCTCCGCCACGAGGGTCTCCCCCTCGTCCCCGTTCCTGTCGATCCCCGCGCGACCGGCCCCCGAGAACGCCTCGGCCCGTACCCGGAGCCGGACGGGTTCGGCCGCTTGGAGCACCTCCATCCGCCACGGAGCGTTCTCGTCCGGACCGGGCACGGCCAGGTGGGCCACGGCCGAGGCCGCTCGGCGCCGCCCCGCGACGGCGTGCCCGGCCGTGTAGGAGACCATGCGCGGTTCGGCCCGCCCCGGACCGTCCGTGAGCCGGCGGGCGGGCACGGGCGGGACGGCCCCCTCCTCGGCCGGCTCCCCGCGGACACCGCGGGCCGACTCCCGGGCGTTGGGAACGCTCTGGAGCAGCAGTTTCCAGTTCGAGGCCGGCTCGGTCCCCCCGCGCCGGAACCAGGTGGCGACCAGGGAGCGGAAGGCCGCTTCGCGTTCCCGTCCGGGGAGCGCGCCCGCCGCCAGGATGTCCCCTCCGGCGCCCTCCAGGGCGCGGCAGTACGCCTGAAGCGGGACCCGGGCGACCTCCGGGGGGTGGCGGACCGAGCGGATCAGCAGCATGGCCCAGCGCACGAAGTCCGCCGCACCCCGGATGGAGCCGTCCAGCTCACCCTCCTCGGGCGCCCCGGGGGGCCGGGCGCCCTCCCGAGGGGCCGGGGGCGGGACCAGGGCGTCGGCCCGGCGGCCGGCGCCCGACAGGTGCCAAGTGCCGTCTCGCAGGCCGAGCGACGCGCTCCGCGCCCGCAGGACCCCGTGCGTTCCCAGGCCGATCGCGATCCCGTCCGGGGTGGATTCCAGGCGCACCCCGGGCGCCGCGGCGGTGTCGACGTCGGCCTCGGTCACGTCCTCCAGGTACACGTGCAGCTCGGGAGGCGTTCGGGGGGCGTCGTCCCCGGTGCGGTAGGAGCGCACGAGGTCCACGGCGAGGAAGCCGCAGAGCCGGGTACCGGCGCGTTCGAGGTGCACCTGGCGGACGGTGCCCTCCTCCAGGGCGTAGTCGGCGGCCAGCTCGGACAGTGTTCCGGGCGTCCAGCGCGAGTACGCCGGGCGGACCACCCCGCGGTAGTCGCGAAAGGGCGTGTCGGAGCGGTCGGGCACCGGTCGGATCAGCGTGTCGATCCGGTGCCCGTCGACCGCGCCCTGTTCGACCATCCAGTCCCAGCGCCCGGGCCGCAGGCGCTGCATCCACTCCAGGGCCGCCAGGGCGCGGCGCTCCCGCGTACCGCCGGCCCCGCCCGTCGCGGCCCGGAACAGGGGGAGGGTGGTGTCGTCCCACATGTCGGCGACGGCCCGGACGGTCTCGCGGTCGAACGTGCGCGCGTCGCGGGCGGCCTCGGCGATCAGCAGGACCGAGCGGTCGAGCAGGGCGCCCAGCGCGGCGAGGGCGGGGCCGGGCGGCTCGGGGGTTCGGGGGCTCATACCCGAGAACTCTGGCACAGGACCGCGGGCGGGCTCGCGGTTCCACGCCTGCGGGGGTGCGGGTGCCGCGGCTCCGCGCGGTGGATCGCCGGTTCCGCCACCGCCACGGCAGTGCGCCCGTCGGCGGTGGCGGACGGGCCGTCTCCGTGCGGGCCGGGTCCGGGCCCCGGCCGACGCGGTCCCGGCGCAGGACGGCTCGGGGAGACCCGGTCCCCGCACCGCCGCCTCCGCGGAGGCGGGCCCCGGCGACGATCCCGGGCGGAGCCGATCGGACACCTGGTGCGGCGGGCCGCGTGTGATGCTCCTGGGGGGACATGCGTTCTCGGACCCTCGCACCGCACCGGGAGGCGGACGGATGAGAAAACGCTTCACGAGGGGGGCGGCGGTGCTCGCGGCCTGCTCGGTCCTGGTCTGCACCTCCTGCCAGTCCTACAACGAGTACTTCGTCGTGGAGAACGGGCTGGACGTCCCGGCCATCGTCCAGCGATCCGACTCCCCCGAGGCCTTCGCCCCCGGACCGGGGGGTTTCGACTGGGGTGTGCAGCCGGGCGAAGCATGGTTCCAGGGCCTCCTCGAATCCGAGAGGCGCCCCTGGTACCGGCGCGTGTGGCCGTTCCGGGAGTGGGCTCCCCGAGTGTGCAGGGACGATATCTATCTCCACGTCCACTCCGAGGACGGACGCACCTGGACCCGGGAGCCGCCCCTGTGCTCGGGCGAGGTCTGGCTCATCGACGGCTGAGCGGCACCGGCATCCGGGCACGGGCTCGGTCGGTCGGTCGCCGAGGGTCCCTCTCGGCGGAACGGCCCTGGGGGGAGAACCACCGGACTCCAGCCGGATTGTTTTCGGGCTGGTGTCGAACGTGTGCTCGTGCGGACCAAGTGCAGGTCAGAAGGTTGAAACGGTCAACGGAGACGACGTGGCGCTGGTCACGAAAGGCGCATTCGGTGGGGCCGGAATGCATGGATGGTCTCAGATCGGACAAGAAGAACCCCACAGACGCGAACGAATGCGAGGGGGAGTTCACGATGACCGAGGACAACAAGGCCCGCAACAAGTTCGACGAGGCCAAGGGCAAGGCCAAGGAGGGGCTCGGCAAGGCCACCGGCAACGAGCAGTGGCAGGCCGAGGGCAAGATCGAGCAGAACACGTCCAAGCTCAAGCAGGCCGGTGAGAAGGTCAAGGACGCCTTCACCTCCGACGACAAGCGCCCCTGACCCCACACCCGCAAGGCGTGCGCGCCCCGTGGTTCCGGACGACGTACTCTCCGGGGCCGCGGGGCGCCGCCGTGTTCCGGGGGGTGGGGTCAGGTGCCGCACGGCGCCGTTCGGTCCGTGCGGCACCCGGGGTTCCGGCCCGGGGAAAGGACCGGGGAGGTGCGCGGATGCGCGCACCCATCCTGTACCCGTCACCGGCCGGCTAAACGGATCACCCCGCGCACGGCTACGTCCGAGCCCCGCACGGGCCCGTCGGCCGTGTCCCGGTGGTCTCCGCCGCCCCCCGTTCCCGGGAGCCCGCGCGCCACGGCCCCGGGCCGTGAGGAGGCCGCGGTGGCCGGGGCCGGGTGCGGTGTGCGACGGCGGTGCGCATCAGGGGACGTCAGGGGCGAACGGCGCCGAAGTGATGACTGCGCGTCGACCGGGCGGCCCCGCTCCGTCACCGCTAGGGTGTGCACCGGGTCTCCGGGCTTTCAGGTTCTTCTCGGTCGATGAACCCTTTGTCGGAGGCCTCCCCCATATCCGGACTCGACAACTCCGAACAACACCCGGCCGGGGCGGGAGAGACATCCGGCTTCGACGCAGGCCCCGGTCAGAGGAGCCGCCCACATGCTGAACCGTTTGCACGACGTCCTGCGGTTGCGGACATCGCCGCCGATCTTCTTCGGCTCGGCCGGGGTGATCATCGCGTTCGTGCTCGTCACCATCGTCTTCACCGACCCGCTGGACGCCGCCGTCACCGTGGCCTCGGACTGGCTGTACACCAACCTGGGCTGGTTCTACATCCTCGGCCTCACGCTGTTCCTGGTCTTCCTGATCTGCATCGCCCTGGGCAGGTTCGGGCGGGTGAGGCTGGGCCCGGACGGCGAGGCCCCCGAGCACTCCGGTCCGGCCTGGTTCGCCATGCTGTTCGCCGCGGGCATCGGCAGCATCCTGATGTTCTGGGGCGTGGCCGAGCCCATCAGCCACTTCGGCGACCCGCCGCGGGGACCCTCCCTGGGCGTGGAACCGGAGAGCACCGGCGCCGCCGCGGACGCGATGAACTTCACCTTCTACCACTTCACCCTGCACACCTGGGCGATCTTCACCCTGCCGGCGCTGTGCTTCGCCTACTTCATCCACAAGCGGAACCTGCCCCCGCGGGTCAGCTCGATCTTCCAGCCGATCCTGGGCGAGCGGATCCACGGGCCGATCGGCAGGTTCATCGACATCGTCTCCATCGTCGGCACGGTGTTCGGCGTCGCGGTCTCCCTCGGCCTGGGCGCCCTACAGATCAACAGCGGGATCAACCGCGTCCTGGGCATCCCGGAGAGCGCCGTCTGGCAGCTGGTGATCATCGGCGTCGTGGGCGGGGTCGCGATGATCTCCGTCGCGCTGGGGCTGGACCGGGGCATCAAGGTGCTGTCCAACGTGAACATCTGGATGGCCGTGGCGATGCTGGTCTTCATCCTGCTCACGGGCTCCACCCTGTTCGTGCTCCGGGGCACGCTGGAGGCGCTCGGCAGCTACCTGATGAACCTGCCGGAGCTGGCCCTGTGGAACGACGCGTTCGCGGACAGCGGCTGGCAGGCCGACTGGACGGTGTTCTACTGGGCCTGGACGATCAGCTGGTCGCCGTTCGTGGGGATCTTCATCTCCCGCATCTCCAAGGGCCGCACCATCCGCGAGTTCGTGTTCGGGGTGCTCCTCGTCCCGGCCGGCTTCTCCGTGCTGTGGTTCGGCGTCTTCGGGCTCTCCGCCTTCGACATCGAGCTCAACCGCGGGGGCGGGCTGGTCGAGAGCGTGGTGGAGCAGGAGGACATACCCGGGGCGCTGTTCGCGTTCCTGGAGTACTACCCCGCCAGCACGTTCGTCTCGGTGATCGCCATCGTCCTGGTGGTGGTCTTCTTCATCACCTCGGTGGACTCCGCGGCGCTGGTGACCGACACGATGGCCAACGGGCACGAGGACTTCAACCCGCTGGGGCAGCGGATCTTCTGGGCCGTGGCGATCGCCGTGGTGACCGCGACCCTGCTGGTGTTCTCCGGGTCCGGGGGGCTGGAGGCGCTGGAGAAGATCATCGTCCTGGTCGGCCTGCCGTTCTTCGTGATGGGGTACTTCCAGATGTACGCCGTGTACCGGGCCCTGCGGGAGGACGCCGGGGAGCTGCCGCCGATGCGGACGCGCACGTGGAAGAAGGTCCTGCCCCCGGAGGAGTACGAGCGCCGCCAGGACGAGGACGAGCACGACACCTCGGAGGTCGTCGTCGAGCCCGAGGCCGTGGACGAACCCCCCGTGCTGCGCGACCCCTACGTCGACCGCGAGCGGGTGACCGGGCCGCCCGGCACGCTGTCGGCGCGGACGGGTTCGGCCAAGCGCTCCGGCCGGCGGTCCAAGGGGTCGGACCCCTCGCCGCGGCCCGAGCCGCGGGACCGGGAGGACACCGAGTAGGGGACGGGCCGCGGGCCCACGCGCCCGCACGCGCCCGCCCGGAGGTGGACGCGTGCGGGCGGTTCCGGCGACGGCGGCCACCGCCCGCTCGCGACCGGCGCGCGGGCGGCGTCCCCGGGCCCGGTCCTCCTTCGGGGAGCGGCGGCTCAGGGACGTACGCGTCATCGGCTTCCGGTCGGGGGCGCGGACGTGGGAGCTTGCCGTGGTCACCATCGACGTCCCGGTGGTCACCGCCGCCCTGCGGGAGGCCGAGTCCTGGTCCGGGCCCACCCCTCCGGAGTAGTTCCGGCCCGGGCCCTGCCGGAGCCCTCCTGCCCTGGAGGCCCGTCCCGGCGTGCGAGGCACCGTGCGGCGACGCCCGGCGCCCGAGACGGGCCCCCGGGGCTCCGGCCGAGGGCCGGGTGCTCCGGTCGGGGCCTGGCGGGGCCTGGCCGCGGGCACGGGTGCACCGGGGCCCGGGGAGGCGGCGGCCCGGCAGGTCAGGGCAGGAGCCGGGAGCGGATCCGGGCGAGGTCGGCCTCCGGAACCCCCGCCTCCAGGAGGTAGGCCCGTGCGTCGAGGCCGTGGAGCACGTCCAGGACGGCGCCGCGCGGGGTGAGGCCCCGTCCGGCCATCAGGGCCTCGGCGGCCGGCCCCTGGTCGGGCCGCCCCAGGGCGGCGAACAGGGGTCCGAGTGCGGCCGTGGAGAGCGCGTAGTCGTCGGCGATCGCCTCGGGTTCGACCCCGGCCAGGGCGAGCAGCAGCAGACCGACCAGCCCGGTGCGGTCGCGCCCGGCGCCGCAGTGGAACAGGACGCCGCCGGGCCCGGACCGGGCCAGGGCGGTGAGGACCGCGGCGCACCGCTCGGCCTTGCGGTCCAGGAACGGCCGGAAGTAGAGCGGGGTCCCGTTGAGGCCCCTGCGGTCGAGGTCCTGCCGGAAGGCGGTGTCCCCCACGTCGTCCAGGGGCACCTCCAGGCGCGTCATCCCCGGCGGGTGCGGTGTCCCGCCCTCCTCCGGGGGGAAGGCGGCGGCCCCTCCCCGGGCCGTGGGCCCCTCTCCCTCGACCGGCCGGATCTCGTGGGGGTTGCGCAGGTCGACGACGGTGCGCACGCCCGCGTCGTGGGCCGCGCGCCACCCCCGGGCGGTGACGAAGCGCAGGTCGGCGGACCTGATGAAGGCCCCGGTCCGGGTGGTGCCGCCGCCGCGGACGGGGAGGCCGCCGAGGTCGCGGGCGTTGAAGAACCCGTCCCAGGCCACCTGTCGGCTCTCGCTCATGGATCACAGGGATACCGTCCCGCCGCGGGGAAAGGAAAGTCCTTCGGTCAGATTCCGGACGAATCACCGGGCGGGGGCGCGCTGTGACCGCCCCCGACCGGGGGCGGAGCGCACGGGGCGGCCCCGCTCGCCGCGGCACGGCGGTTCCCGGGCGCCGACGGGGCGCATGGGGGACGATGATGGGCTTCATGAACGCTACGGACGTCCAAGAGACCGAATTCGACGCGGTGGTGATCGGTGCGGGGCCCGGCGGAGAGGTGGCCGCCGGGAAACTCGCCGACGCCGGACTGAGCGTCGCGATCGTGGAGGTCGACAAGGTCGGCGGCGAGTGCTCCTACTACGCCTGCATCCCCTCCAAGGCGCTGCTGCGCCCGGGCGAGCTGCTCATCGAGGCGCGCCGTATCCCGGGCGCCGCCGAGGCGGTGACCGGCACGGTCGACGTGGACGCGGTGCTGCGCCGCCGCGACGACCTGGTGGCGCGCGGCGAGGACGGCGCGCTGCACGACGACGGGCAGCTGCCGTGGCTGGAGGAGCGGGGCATCGTGCTGTTCCGCGGCCGGGGGCGCCTGGTCGGCGAGCGGCGGGTCGCGGTGGGGGGCACGGAGCTGCGGGCCCGGCGCGCCGTGGTCCTGGCCGGGGGCACCCGGGCGGCGCTGCCGCCGATCGACGGGCTGGCCGACGCCCGGCCGTGGACCAACCGGGAGGCGACGACCGCCCGGGAGGTCCCGGAGTCGCTGATCGTGGTCGGCGGCGGGGTGGTGGGCGCGGAGATGAGCCAGGCCTACCGGTCGCTGGGCGCGGCGGTGACCCTGGTGACCGGCGACCGGGGGCTGCTGCCCCGGGAGGAGGACTTCGTCGGCGAGCAGGTGGGCGAGGCCCTGGAGGAGCAGGGCGTGGACATCCGACGCGGCCCCCGGGCCTCGGCCGTGCGCCGGGGCGGCGACCGGGTGACCGTGACCCTGGGCGACGGCACGGAGCTGCACGCCGACGAGGTGCTGGTCGCGGCCGGCCGCACCCCGCAGACCGCGGAGCTGGGGCTGGCGGAGGTCGGCGTCGGGACCGACGGGTTCGTCGGGGTCGACGAGCGGATGCGGGTGCCCGCGCTGGACTGGCTCTACGTGATCGGGGACCTCAACGGGCGGGCCCTGTTCACGCACATGGCCAAGTACCAGGCGGCGATCGCCGCCGCCGACATCCTGGGCTCGGACATCTCGGTCGACCACCTGGGGGACGGCGGCGGCGCGCCGCGGGTGATCTTCACCGAACCGCAGGTGGCCTCGGTCGGGCACACCGCGCGCAGCGCCCGGGACGCGGGGCTGGAGGTGCGCACGGTGGACGTGCCCACGGACGGGAACGCGGGCGGCGCGTTCACCGGCGCCGACCGCGGCACCGCACGGTTCGTCGTGGACGAGGGGCGCGGCGTACTGGTCGGTGTGACCATCACCGGGACGGGGGTCGCCGAGATGCTCCAGGCGGCGACGATCGCCGTCGTCGGGGAGGTGCCGGTGCGCAGGCTCCGGCACGCGGTCCCGGCGTTCCCCACCCGGAGTGAGATCTGGCTCCAGCTGTTCGACGCGCTGGGCGTCTGACCCGGTCCGGTGCCCCGGCCCGGCGGCCGGGGCGCCGCCCGCCCCTTTCCACCTCCTGTTCCCGCGGTCCGTTCCCTGCCGTGCCCGGTGCCCGAAGGGCGCCCCCTCCCACGGGCGGGCCGCCGCCCGGTGGTCGGCCCCTCACGTGCCGGCCACCGGCACGGTCCGGGTCACCGGCCCGAGGGGGCCGGTGGTCGGCGCCCGCCGGCGTGCGCGTCGGGCACCGCCGGCACCGGGAAGGCGGCGGCCGTGCCGTACAGGGAGAACGGCACTCCCGCCAGCGTGTGCTCCAGCGCCCGGGCGCAGTACCCGACCATGTCCCGCGGTGGCCGCCCGACCGGCCACCAGCCGATCTCGGCGTGCTTGTGCGGCTCGTTGTTGACGGGGGTCCCCGACCAGTTCCGGCACGAGAAGAAGAAGTTGACCCAGTCCTGTCCCCCCTCCCCGCTGTGCAGGACGTGCGCGAACTCCAGGTCCACCGGGTCCACCCCCACCCCCAGCTCCTCCCCGCTCTCGCGCACGGTCGCGGACACCACGTCCTCCCCCGGGTCGACCTTGCCGGCCACGCCCGCGTGCCAGCTGCCCGCGGCGTAGGCGGCCCCGGGCCCCCGCCGGGTCAGCAGGACCCGGTCCTCCCGCAGCAGGAAGACGTGTACGGCGACCCTGGTGGAGGCCACGGGCGCCTTTTTCTCGAACATCTGTTCAGCCATGGTTCCATCCTGGCGCATCGGCGGGGGTCGCGGGCGTTGTCCACAGGCCCCTGTGCGACAAGGCCCTTGCGACGTCGCGTGTCACAGCCGCCAGGAGTCGCAGTACCGGACGTGCAGGACCGGGGCCCCCGCACCGGAGGCCGACGCCGCGGGTCCCGCCGCCGGCTCCACGCAGTAGTGCCCGGCCAGCGGGTACCGCAGCGGGTAGGAGGGCCCCTCGTCCAGGAGCCCGCGCAGCGCGGACCCGCTCTCGCGGAACGCGGCGCCGCTGCCCGCCACCACCAGCGTGCGGGCGGCGGTGCCGTACCGCAGGTGGTCGCGGTACTCCCGGTGCCCGCGCCTGCGGTGGTCGACCTCCCGCGGCTCGGGGAGCGCGTCCGCGGGCAGGACCGCCGTGTGGGGCCGCCCGGCGTCGAGCCGCGCGCGCAGCCGCTTCCACGCGGAGGCCGGTAGGCCCGGAGTACGGTGGACCAGCACCAGGTCCAGGCCGGGCGGGTCCTCCTCCCCGGGCTCCCGGGGAAGGCCCTCGGGCGGTGCGGCGGCGCGCAGCGGCAGGTGCACGATCGACCGGGGCGAGCGGGCGGCCGGCGCCCAGAGCCCGACGAGGCGTTCGGCCCCCGCGTGGTCGGCGTACATCGAGAACCCGTGGCGGGAGCCGTGCAGGGCGAGGCGTCCCGGGCCCGGCGCCATCCGCAGGACCCGGGCGCCGCCGCCGGGCCGCTCCCGGTGCACCGTCACCGGGACCCGCATCCGCTCGCGCCGCACCGCTCCGCCGCCTCCCCGTCCGATCCCCGGGGCGTGTCCCCACCCCCGAGCCTGCACCCGGTCGGGTCCGCGGGCAAGCGGGATCGGCCCGGCGGACGGGGCCGCCCGCCGGGCGCGGGTCAGACCGCCGGGACGGTGTCCGTGAAGCCGGTACCCGCCTCGCGCAGCGCGCCGACCTCGGCCGCCACCTGTTCGGGGGTGAGAACCTCGTCCTTGACGTGCAGGACCCAGTCGACGTCCTGGTGGTAGGCGCGGTACTCCCCCGCCCCGGTGAGGCCGTCGGCGATGAACCACTGGTTGACGTTCACCGACATCGGTGTCTCCGGGTAGTACGGCTCCCCGTGCCGGGCCACCTCCCGGCCGTCGATGAAGTAGGCGACCTCGCCGCCGGAGATCGTCATCACCAGGTCGTGCCAGCCCTCGAAGCTGCGGACCACCACGTCGTGGGTGTTCACCGCCTCCCAGGGGTCGGGGCGGTAGGTCTCCCAGGTGGTGAGGTACATCGACAGCGCGTCCCCGCCCCAGCCGCCGTTGGGCAGGTACTCGAAGTCCGCCTCGCCGTAGTCCGGGTCCATCGGGTGGTCCAGGGGCGTGATCGTGAAGAAGGTCTGCACGACGTGGTCGCCGTCGGGCCCGGTGACCGGGGAGTCGGTGAACCGGACGCGGGCCGCGTACGTGCCCTCGTGGTACTTGCGCGCGTGGTACACCTCGGTCTGCTCGGTGGCCGACCCGTCGGTGGAGGACTCCAGGCGCATCACCGGTTCGCCGTCCGCGTCCGGGAAGGTGACGTTGGAGGGGTCCCAGACCGCGCCGGGGACACCCGGGCCGCCACCGCCGGAGCGGACGGTCCACCCGTGCGCGGACAGGCCGGGGTCGTCGTGGGCGGTGTAGTGGAAGTCGTCGAAGAGCAGCGCCCTCGGGGAGTCCGAGGCCGCGAGGGCGGCGGGGGCGGCGGGGGCGTCGTGGTCCGCGGTCAGCGCCGTCGCGGCCCCGGCGACGAGGGCGAGTCCGGCGGCCGGGACGGCCACGCGGAGCAGGGTCTTGGTGCCCGGGCCGGTCGCGGCCCGGTGCGTGCGTGCTGGCATGGGGGTCTCCTCACAGCGGGTAGAGGTCGGGGGGAGGCGCCGGCCGGAGGGCGGGGCACGGGCCGCGGGCGGGGTCACCCCTTCACCGTCCCGGGACCGGGCCGGCGGCGCCACGGCCCCGAAGGACCGGGAGGACCGGCGGCACGGGGGGCATGGACGGGGAGGACCCCGGCGGCGCCGCCGGGGTGCGGTCCCCCAGGTGCTGCGGGGGGCCTGTGCCGTCCCCGTTCCGCCGGGCCGTGCACCGTCGCCGGGCCCCGTGTCCCGCGGTCCGTCGCCATGGCCCTCCCCGAAGAATCGATGCCGGGGAGAGCATGCCGCCTCTCCGCCCGCGGGACAAGGGGAGCGGGCGGGTTCCGGGCCCGGGGGCGGTGCGGGCGGGTCCGGGGCGTCCGCTACGCTTCCCTGCGGTACTCCGGCCCCCGCGGCTCCCCTCCCCCGGAAACGATCCCCTGATGGAACCCCTGCACCCCGGCGACCCCCGCGCGTTCGGGCGCTACCGCACCCTGCGCCGTATCGGCGCGGGCGGCATGGGCGTCGTCTTCCTCGCCGTCACCGACGGGGACGGGGCGGACCTGGCCGCGGTGAAGTCCATCCGCCCCGAATACGCGTCCGACGCGGAGTTCCGCGCCCGGTTCGCGGGCGAGGCGGCCCTGGCCCGCCGGGTGCGCGGCCCCTACACCGCCCGTGTCCTGGACGCCGACACCGAGGGCCCCACGCCGTGGCTGGCCACCGAGTACATCGCGGGCCCCTCCCTCCAGGACGCGGTGCGCGAGAGCGGCCCCTTCCCCGAGGAGTCCCTGCGGGTGCTGGCCGCCGGGCTCGCCGAGGCACTGGCGGCCATCCACGCCGTCGACCTGGTCCACCGCGACCTCAAGCCCTCCAACGTCCTGCTGTCCCCGCGCGGACCCCAGGTCATCGACTTCGGCATCGCCCGCGCGGCCGACGCCACCGCCCTCACCCGCACCGGCCAGTCCCTGGGCACCCCCGCGTACATGTCGCCGGAGCAGGCCACCGGGCGCGGGCTGGGGCCCCGCAGCGACCTGTTCTCCTTCGGCGGCGTGCTGGTGTTCGCGGCCACCGGGCGGCCGCCGTTCGGCACCGGCGACCCCGCCGCCCTGCTCTACCGGGTCGTCAACGAACCCGTGGACCTGGACGGGGTGCCCGCGCCCCTGCTCCCCCTGGTGCGCGCGTGCCTGGCCAAGGACCCGCGGGAGCGGCCCTCCCTGGACGGGGTGGCCGCCGACCTGGCCGGCACGGACCTGCCGGGGGCGGGGGCCCGGGACGCCACGGTGTGGCTGCCGCCGCGGGTCGCCGACGAGGTCGCGCGCACCGTGGTGGCCGCGACGCGGCTGAACCCGACGGCGGTCCTGCCGGCGGACTCCGCCGACGCACTGGGGCGGGCTCCGGACGGTCCGCGCGAGGGCGGCACCGGGGTGCGGGGCGGGCGGGCCGCCCCAGAACCCGGTACCGCGGGCGGTGCCGCCCAGGCGCCGCAGACGGCCCCGGACGGAGGCGGTGCACGGGCGGCGGACGGCCCCGGGCCCCGGGACGGGGCCGCGGAGGAACCGGAGGCGGTGTTCCCCTCCCGCGGCGGAGGGGGTGCGGAGGAGCCCGCCGGGGAACCGGAGGCGGCATCCGCCCGCGGCGCGGAGCGGGACGCGGCCGGGGCCGCACAGGCGGGGTCCCCCGCCGCCGGACCGGTGTCCGGGAACACGGCGCCCGGCGCCGGCGTCCCCGAGACCCCCGCGGTGGAGCGGACCGGGGACCCGGCGCGCGCGGACGGAGCGGAAGGAGCGGCCCCGGCCGAGCGCCCGCGACAGAACGTGCCCGGCGCCGGCGGGCACAGCCGGGCGGGGGCCGCGCCGCGCCGTTCCGGGCTCCTGTCGACCCCCGGCCGCCGCCGGGGCGCCCTCGCCGCCGCGGCCCTGGCCGTGGGCCTGGCCACCGCGCAGTACGTCGTGAACGGGACCGGGGATGCGGCCCCGCAGGGCCCGGTCGCCGAGGAGGACCCCGCCCCGGTGCCGGGCGGACCGACCGTGGCGGCCGGGGCGCGGGTCGTCGACACCTCCCCCATGGCCCCCTCCTCCAGGTTCGCGGCCCTGTCCGACGCCGGGCTGCACCTGTTCGAGAGCGACCGGCAGGACCGGGTCCGGGAACTGACCCTCCAAGACGAGAGGCGGGACTTCCGCGACTCCGAACTCGCGGCCACCCCGGAGGGCACCGTCCTGGCGGCCCAGGCCCCGGAGGCGGCCGGCGACGGCGTGTCCGTGGTCCACGTGTGGGACGTGGCCGGGGACGAGCGCTACGCGGTCGCCCTCCCCGACGGGTCGGGCGACGACGGGCACATCGCGCTCTCGGCCGACGGCGGGACCCTGTTCGCCGCCACCGGCGGCGGGGAGGTGAGCGCCTACCGGGTGAGCACCGGCGCCCGGCTGTACACCTCCACCGTTCCCGCGAGCGGCGGGGACCGGCCCGAGGTACTGGACCTGGCGGTCACCCGGGAGACGGAGGAGCTGCTGGTCGTCACCCTGGACACGGGCCTGATGGTGTGGGACGCCGCCACCGGGGAGGCGGCCTCGCCCCGCACCGGGTTCCGGGAGGCGCCCGAGGAGCTCCTCGGCCCGGCCTCGGTGTCCCACACCGGCGAGGCCGGCGCCCTCGTCGCCGTGGCCGCCGCCGGCTCGGTGCTGCTGTGGCGCCTGGAATCCGACGGGCCCCCGAGGGAGTTCCGCCCCCGGCCGACACCCGACGACGGGTCGGACGCGGTGATCGGGGACGTGTCCTTCTCGCACTACGGGGACGGCGTCGTCGTCGCGGGGACGGACTCCGAAAGGGACCGGGGGTTCCTCATGGTGTGGGACTGGGCCCAGGAGAGCGTGCTGGCCCGGGAGTGGTCGGCCCGGGAGTTCGTGTCGGTCGACGGGACCGGCGGCAACGGCCGGCTGCTCGTCTCCTTCCGCCCGGTCGCCGCGGGGGAACCGTACGGCCTGGCCCTGCTGGAGGCGGACCTGACCACGGTGCAGGAATACCGCGTCGTCTACGGCTGAGCGGACGGGCGGGGGCCGGAGAAGGCGGTCGCGCCCGGCCCCGAGGGACCGGACGCGACCTGGTCGGAGCCGTCCCGGGCGCAGCGCACCGGGAGGGCCCCGTACGTCAGTTGACGTCGTTGTAGTTCGCGATGCACTGGCTGAGCAGGTTCAGGTCCAGGTTGATGAGACCCAGCGCGTTCTGCTCGTCGATGCAGGCCTGGTAGGACGAGCCGCCCGCCGGGGCGGCCGGGGCGGCGCCGGCCACCCCCGCACCCGCGCCGATCAGACCGGCGGCGAACAGACCCGTGATGGCGAACTTGACAGCGGTACGCATATTCTCCCCGTTCCTCTGTTGCTCCGACGCTTCGTCACAGCGCCCACCTGGGAGAATAACCTTTTGATCACGGATTGAAACTCTCCGCCACCAGGTGTGGCGTGCGGATATGACTTTCCGTCATCGTTTCCGGTCCCTCCGCCGCGGGTCGGCACGGCGACCGGGCGGGCCGGGATCCGCTGCGCACACGGGCGTCCGGGACATTTCGGGCCCCCGGGGCGGGGCCGGGCGCGCCCCGCGGCGGACCGGCCGGAAAAGAGGCGTGGGCCGCCGCGTGTCGTGGACACCCGGCGGCCCGGCGGGTCACTCGTACTCGGTGCCGCCCTTGCGGGTGAGGTAGGCGTCCGAGACGAACTTGGCGATGGCGCGCCCGCCCAGGACGGCGGAGTACCGCTCCCGGGCCGGGCGCACGACCACGCCCTCGCGCAGGTGCGCGGCGCGCCCGCTCCACGTCTCCTCGCCCTGCGCCGCCCCGAACAGCGCGGCCTCGTCGTAGGGGCCGCTGTACAGCTCGGGCGCGGCGGGCAGCCCGACCTCCGCGAGCACGCCCGCCAGGTCCGCGGCGTCGATCCAGGCCAGGGCGCCGCCGACGTCCAGGCGGATGTCGAACACGGCGTACCCGGGGCGCTCGCTGCGCCCCTGCTCGCCGTAGCCCAGGTCCTGCACGCCGGTGCCGAACACCTCGCCGAACACGCCCACCCGGTCCGCGCCGAACCTCGCGGCGAGGCGGCGGGCGGCCTCGGGGACGCCGTGGACCGCCACCGAGCGCCAGTACAGGTTGTCCTCGGCGCGGGCCAGCGCCAGGTTGCGCGACCCGTGCCCCTTGGAGGAGACGAACTCCTCGCCGGTCGCGGCGACCAGCGTGTACAGGCAGGCGGTGCCGTGGATCTTCTCCGTGGCCACGACGGGCTCCCCGGGGGTGAAGGCGTCCGGGTAGCGCTTGGCGTTCTCCACCTCGATCCACCGGATCAGGTCCGGGGCGGCGACGACCTCGCCGCCCATGTGCACCGGGACCTCGGGGACCCACTTGGTGATGCCCAGCTCCGCGGCGTAGTCCGCGTCCGCGCCGTGGTCCGCCTCCAGGTCGCGTCCGGCCAGCGCGCGCGGGCGGCAGACGATGCCCTGGGAGACCTCGCCGCGCAGCCGGATGGCCTTGACCCGGTTGCGCCTGGACCCCGCGAGCCTGCCGGTGAGCCCGAGTTCCTCGATGAGGGCGTCGGGCAGCAGGGCGTTCTCGGGGATGTAGACGGCCCAGTCACCGGTGCGGTAGGCGCCCTTGGCGACGACGGCGCGGAACAGGCCGACCTGGGCCAGTTCGAGCGCGTCGGCGTCGGGGTGGGGGTGGACGGTGAGCCGCTCCGCGGTGACCCGGAGGGTGGACATGGGCTTCCTCTCCTGTGGAGGGGGCGGGGTGCGCCGGGGGCAGGGGGCGGGATGACCCGGCCACTATGTCCGAATCTCCGAAGGAACGCCAAGGCCTTTTCGGCCCCGGCCGGCCCGCGTCCGCCTCAGCGCGGGTGGAGCCGGTCCAGGTCCCGGGGCGAGGAGGGGTCGGGGGCGTCGGCGGGCAGCAGCCCGCCCGCGCGCAGCACCCGGCCCACGGCGGGGCCCCAGGCGGGCCGCAGCCGGGCGCGGGACAGCAGGGCGGTGTCGGCGAGCACCTCCCGCACCGGGCCCGAGGCCAGGACCGTCCGGTCGAGCACCAGCGCGCGGTCGGCCCAGCCGTGGACCAGGTCCAGGTCGTGGGTGGACACGACCAGTGCGGTGCCCCGGTCCCGCAGGCCGTCCAGGGTCGCGACCAGCCCGGCCACCCCCGCCGGGTCCAGTCCCGCCGTGGGCTCGTCCAGGAGCAGGACGCCGGGCAGCAGCGCCATCGCCCCGGCCAGGACCACGCGCTTGCGCTGGCCGTAGGACAGCAGGTGGGTGGGGCGGTCGGCCAGGGAGGTGACACCGAGCGCGTCCAGCGCCCACTCCACCCGCTCCCGGACCTGCGCGGCGGGCAGGCCCAGGTTGAGCGGTCCGAAGGACACGTCCTGGCCGACGGTGGCCGAGAACAGCTGGTCGTCGGGGTCCTGGTAGACCATCTGCACCCGGCGGCGCAGCAGGTCGCGGCCCTGGCGCCCGGCGGGCGGCCGGGCGCCGTCCAGCAGCACCTCTCCCCGGTCCGGCACCAGCCCGCCGGAGAGCAGCCGTAGCAGGGTGGTCTTGCCGCCGCCGTTGGGGCCCAGTACGGCGAGCAGGCCGCCGGGGCCGACCGCGAGGTCCGCGCCGGCCACCGCGGGTCCGCCGCCGTCGTCGTACGCGTAGTGCAGGCCGCGGCCCTCCAGGACGGGCGGGGCGGCGGGGCCGGGGGCACGTGGGGGCACGGGCGTCTCCTGGGGGTCGGCGGGGACGGGGGTCACCGCAGGGCCGTGGACGTGAGGGTGAGGGCCGCGACCAGCAGCGGCGGGGCGGCAGCGGCGGCCCACTCCACCGGGGGCACCGGGCGCTCGTCCACCAGGACGGTGAGCCTGCCCGTGTACCCGCGGCAGGCCAGGCCCTCCTGGAGCCGGCGGGCCCGGTCCAGGGAGCGCAGGAACAGGACGCCGCCCAGGGCCCCGGCCGAGCGCAGTCCCGCCCGTCGGGACCGGTACCCGTGCCGGGCCGCCTGGCCGGAAGCGACCCGGTGGGCGGTCCCGAGCAGGACCATGAGCATCTGGTAGGTGAGGGCCACGACCTCGACCAGCGCGGCGGGCAGCCGGGTGCGGGACAGCCGGGCGAGGAGGTCGGCCACGGGCGTGGTCAGGACGAACAGGAGCTGGGTCCCCAGCGCGGCCGAGGCGCGGGCGGCGACCTCGGCCGCGCGGGCGGGCCCGCCCGGGGCCCAGCCGACCGGCTCTGCGCCGCCCACGGAGACCAGGAGGGCGGCGGCGCTGGTGGCGATGAGCACCAGCGGGCCGGCCGCCGCACGCGCCATCAGGCCGAGGGGGACGCCGGCGGCGACCGCGGACCCGAGGGTCGCGGCCGCCACCAGGGCGGCGGCGGGCCAGGGCGGGAGCATCAGGGCGCACGCCAGCAGCCCGCCGCACAGGACCCCTTTGACCGCGGGGTGGTACCGCCGCCACCGGCTGCGGTAGGCGGCGGTGTCGATCGGCGTCACCGGTCCCGGGGACCGCCGGGGGCGTCGGAGGCCTCGGGGCCGGCGGACGGGGCGCCCGGCCCGGGGGCCGCGCGGTCCCCGGGCCGGGAGCGGGTGCGCGCCACGCCGAGCGCGTAGCCGACCACCCCGGCGCCGATCGCGGCCTGGAGGGCGAACAGCCCCGACTCGACCTCGCCCGAGGGCAGCTCGACCAGCGGCGCCATCCACGGCTCGTAGTCGGGGTTCAGCTCGCCCACCAGGGACTCGGCCTGGCCGTCGGCCCCGGAGAACGGCTCCTCCATGCCCTCTCCCGCGCCGGTCGCCAGCGGGAGCACCGCCAGGACCGCCACCGCCGCCAGCAGGGCC
Source organism: Nocardiopsis flavescens (assembly GCF_900141985.1). GTDB lineage: Bacteria > Actinomycetota > Actinomycetes > Streptosporangiales > Streptosporangiaceae > Nocardiopsis > Nocardiopsis flavescens. The sequence continues at coordinate 670,536 of NZ_FQZK01000001.1, forward strand.
CAGGTCACCCACGCGCGGGGTGTCGAACGGTCGCTCATGCGTTCTTCTCCTTGTCGTCCCCGCCCGCGGCCGCGGTGTCCGCGGTGCCGGCCTCCCGGTCCGCCGCTTCCCGCGGCGCCGTTTCCGGCACCGGGGCCGGCGCGGGCCGCAGCACCCCGAGCCGGACGAGGTCGCCGCGGTTCACCGAGGTGAGGAGCCGGACGGCCACGACGGTGACCAGGCCCTCGATGACGGCGATGGGGACCTGGGTGACGGAGAAGACCGTCGCGTACTTGGCGAACGCCCCGAGGACGCCCCCCTCGGGGTCGGGGTGGGCCAGGGCGAGCTGGAGGCTGGTCACGGTGTAGGTGCCCAGGCTGGCCGAGAACGCCGCGGTGAACACCGCCAGGGACAGCGAGGTGCCCTCCGGCAGCCGCGCGGTGAGCGCCCGCACCAGGCGGAAGGCCCCGTAGGCGACCCAGGGCCCGACGACCGCGAGCGAGAAGGCGTTGGCGCCCAGCGTGGACAGCCCGCCGTGCGCGAGCAGCAGGGCCTGGAACAGGAGGGTGACGGTGCCCAGCACGGCCATCACGGGGGGACGGAAGAGGACGGAGCCCAGTCCGACGCCCACCGGGTGGGAGCTGGTCCCGGTGGCGGAGGGGATCTTCAGGGCCGAGAGGACGAAGCAGAACGCTCCCGCCGCGCCGATCAGGAGCTTGGCCTCGGGGTTCGCGCGGACCTCGCGGGTCAGGGAGCGCACGCCGTGGACGACGAACGGGGCTGCCGCCGCCGTCCAGGCGGCGGCGTGCAAGGGGGGCAGCAGGCCTTCGGGTATGTGCATGAGTGGGGGGACCTATCTCCAGCACCTCGTGGACGGTCATCGGTGCCGTGGCCGGTCTCCTGGCTGCCGGGCCGCGCCGTCCCGCCCGCCTTCCCAGGCCGCACCCCGGAGGGGGTGCGCTCCCAGTGGCGTGGTCCGTGCTCCGCCCCCGCGGGGGTGCGGAGCACGGGGCGGAACGACTTCCCGTGCACAGTGGCGAGGGCCGCGCCGGATTCCCACCGGACTTCCCGAACACCACGGCACCCCGAAGGTAGGCCCTGGGGTGGGGAAGGGCAAGGGGCCCAGGACGGCGGGCGCAACGGGCGGACCGGGCCGCGGGCGCCCGGAACGGCGTTGCTATCCTGCCCGGGCCAGTCGTACCACTTCCGGTGGTCAGGGAATCCGGTGTGAATCCGGAACTGACGCGCAGCGGTGAGGGGGACGGGCGGGGTAGTGCGCCACTGGGGCGGGAGCGGGGCCGGGAACGGCCGCGCGGTCCGGCCTGGGAAGGCATCCCGTCCGGGTGAGCCCGAGTCCGAAGACCTGCTGGCCCCGCGCGCCGACCCCGCGCGGGTGACCGTGCCAGGCTCCGCGTACGAGCCCCGACAGGCAAGGCATCCCCATGTCCCGCACCACGCCCCTCAGAGGCTCCCTGCTGCTCGTCCCCGCCCTGCTGCTGACCGCCTGCTCCCCGCCGGCCGGGGAGGGCGCCGACGCCCCCGGCTCCGCCGCGGAGGGGGCCGCCCTCGACAACTGCGGGCACGAGGTGCCCCTCGGCGCTCCCCCGGAACGGGTGGTCTCCCTCAACCAGGGCACCACCGAGATCCTGTACTCCCTGGGGTTGCAGGACCGCGTCGTGGGCACCGCCACCTGGACCGACCCGATCATGGAGGGCCTGGAGGAGGCCGACGAGGGCGTCCCGCGCCTGGCGGAGAACAACCCGTCCTTCGAGCGCGTGCTGGAGGCCGAGCCCGACTTCGTGACGGCGTCCTTCGTGTCCACCCTGGGCACCGGCGGGGTGGCCGAGCGGGAGCGCTTCGAGGAGCTGGGGGTGGGCACGTACGTGTCGCCCACGGACTGCGCCGCGGGCAAGGACAACGGCGGCACCGGCGACGGCTCGCGCAGCGAGCCGCTGACCCTGGACGTCGTCTACGGGGAGATCCGCGACCTGGCGGCGGTCTTCGGCGTCGAGGAGCGGGGCGAGGAGGTCGTGGCCGGTCTGGAGGGCCGGGTGGCGGACGCCACCGCGGACCTGGACTCCTCCGGGGTGTCCCTCATGTACTGGTTCGCCAACTCCGAGGCGCCCTACCTGGCCGGGTGCTGCGGGGCACCCGGGGCGATCACCCGGGCCGTGGGGGCGGAGAACGCCTTCGACGACACCCACGACGAGTGGCCGCAGATCAACTGGGAGACCGTCGCCGACCGCGACCCCGACGTCATCGTGCTGGGCGACCTGACCCGCGAGTCGCAGACGGCCGAGACCGCCGCGGCCAAGATCGACTTCCTGGAGGGCAACCCCGCCACGCGCAACCTCACCGCGGTGCGCGAGGAGCGCTACATCCTGCTGAGCGGCCAGGCCATGAACCCGTCGATCCGCACCGTCGAGGGCGTGGAGCAGGTCGCCGCCGGGCTCGGGGAACTCGGGTTCGGCGGGTGACGGGCGCGCGTCTCGCGCTGCTCTCCTGCGCAGGCCTGGCCGTCCTGGCCGTGTCGGTCGCGGTCGCGGTGACCATCGGCCCCGCCGACATCACCACGTCCGAGGTCGCGCGGTCCACCCTGGCCCGCCTCGGGTACGGGGAGAGCCCGCTGTCGGTGCTGCGCGAGGGCATCGTGTGGAACCTGCGCATGCCGCGGGCCCTGCTGGCCGCGGTGTGCGGGGCGGGGCTGGCCCTGTGCGGGGCGGTCATGCAGTCGCTGCTGCGCAACCCCCTGGCGGACCCGTTCGTGCTGGGCGTGTCCTCGGGCGCCTCCACCGGCGCGGTGGTCGTGATCGTGCTCGGCTGGGGCGCGGGGGCGGTGTCCCTGTCGGCGGGCGCCTTCGTCGGGGCGGTGCTGTCCTTCGGGCTGGTGGTGCTGCTGTCCCACACCCTGGGCGCGACGATGGACCGGGTGGTCCTGTCCGGGGTGGCGGCCATGCAGCTCTTCTCGGCGCTGACCTCGTTCATCGTGCTGACCTCGGCGGACGCCGAGACCACGCGCGGGGTGCTGTTCTGGCTGCTGGGCTCGCTCGCGGGCGCGCAGTGGTCCGACGTGGTGCTGTGCGCGCTGGTGCTGGCCGCCGTGCTGGCGGTGTGCCTGGCCCACACCGGGACCCTGGACGCGTTCGCGTTCGGGGAGGAGGCCGCGGCGCACCTGGGCGTACGGGTGGCCCGGGCGCGCCTGCTGCTGCTGACCGCGACGGCCCTGCTCACCGCCGCGATGGTGAGCGTGGCGGGGGCGATCGGGTTCGTGGGGCTGGTGCTGCCGCACATCACCCGGCTGCTCACCGGGTCCGGGCACGCCCGGCTGCTGCCGGTGACCGCGCTGGCGGGCGCGGTCTTCCTCGTGTGGGTGGACACGGCGGCGCGCACGCTGCTGGACCCACAGGAGATCCCGGTGGGCGTGGTGACCTCGCTCATCGGGGTGCCCGCGTTCATCGTCGTGCTGTACCGGGTCAGGAGGGCCTCGTGAACGACCGTGAGACCGCCGTGGCGGGGCGGCCCGCCCCGCCCGCCCCCTCCCCCGGCGGGGAGGGCGGGCTGCGGGCCGAGCGGGTGGGCCGCCTGGCCGGGGGCCGCCTGGTGGTGGACGGCGTGACCCTGGCCCCGCGCCCCGGGGAGACCGTGGGGCTGCTGGGCCCCAACGGCTCGGGCAAGTCGACCCTGCTGCGGCTGCTGTCCGGCGTCCTGGCCCCCTCGGCGGGGGTCGTCGTCCTGGACGGGAGGCCGCTCGGCAGGACCGCCCGCCGGACGGTGGCCCGCAGGGTCGCGGTGGTGGAGCAGCACGCGAACACCTCCACCGACCTGAGGGTCCGCGACGTGGTGGCGCTGGGGCGCATCCCCCACCGGCGGCCGTGGACGCCCGTGTCCGCGGCCGACGGCGCGGCGGTGGCGGCGGCGCTGGAGGCCACCGGGCTCACCGGCATGGCGGACCGGTCCTGGCACACGCTCTCGGGCGGCGAGCGCCAGCGCGCCCAGATCGCCCGCGCGCTGGCCCAGGAGCCCGGCGAGCTGCTGCTCGACGAGCCCACCAACCACCTCGACATCCAGTACCAGCTGGACCTCATGGAACTAGTGGTCGGCCTGCCGGTGACCACGGTGATCGCCATGCACGACCTCAACCTGGCGGCGATGTACTGCGACCGTCTCCTCGTGCTGCGCGGGGGCCGGGCGGTCGCCGAGGGCACGCCCCGGGAGGTGCTCACCCCGGCCCTCATCGGCGAGGTGTACGGGGTGCGCGCGGAGGTCGCCCAGGGACCCGGGCACCCGGTGATCCGCTTCCTGCGCCAGGCCCCGGCCCGGCCGGGGGGCGCCCGGTGAGCCCGCCGCACCCGCGGCCGACGCGGGGCGCCCCGCTAGGGTGTGGACCGGTACGGCTCCCGCCGAACGGCGCGCGGACCCGGGACCGGTCGTCCGGCGCGGCCCCCTGCACGGGGCCGCCGCCCGGTACCCCGCCCGGCCCGCGCCGCTCCGGGGAGGCGCCCCGACGAAACCCTTCGCTCGAAGTGCGGGAACCCGGTGCGAGTCCGGGGCGGTTCCGCCACTGTGACACCCCCGGCGGGGTGCAGCCAGACACCGGCTCCGAGCGTTCCGACCACCGACGGGGCGAGAACCCCGAGGGAGGAATCCGGCCATGACCGTGCGGATCGCACTTCTGTCCACGTCCGACACCGACCTGCTCTCCGCGCGGGGCAGCGGGGCCGCCTACACCTGGGCGAACCCGTCCCGCGCCCCGGAGGGCGAGCTCGCCTCGGCGGTGGAGGGCGCCGACCTCGTCGTGGTGCGCCTGCTGGGCTCCCCGCACGACCTGTGGCCGGGCCTGGCCGCGGTCCGGGAGCGGGGCACGCCGCTGGTGGTGCTCAGCGGCGAGCAGCAGCCCAGCGCGGAGCTGATGGAGCACTCCACCGTGCCGATCGGTGTGGCCACCGACGCCCACCGCTACCTGGCCCAGGGCGGCCCCGCCAACCTGGCGCGCCTGCACGCCTTCCTGTCGGACACCGTGCTGGTGACCGGCGAGGGGTTCGAGCCGCCCCTGGAGCTGCCGGCGTGGGGCCTGGCCGAGCGGGACGGCGACACGGCGCCGGGCCTGCCCCGGATCGGCATCCTGTACTACCGGGCGCACGAGGCCGGGGGCAACACGGCGTTCGTCCACGACCTGGCCGACGCGGTGGACGCCACCGGCCGGGCGGTGGGCGTCCCGGTGTTCGCCGGGTCGCTGCGCTCGGCCCCCGACGAGCTGTACGCGGCGCTGGGCGGGTTCGACGCCCTGGTGGTGACCCTGCTGGCGGCGGGCGGCAGCACCCCGGCCACGGCCGGCGCGGGCGGGGACGACGAGGCCTGGGACGTGGAGCGCATGGCCGCCCTGGGCGTCCCGGTGCTCCAGGGGCTGTGCCTGACGAGCCCGCGCGCCGCGTGGGAGGAGTCCGACGACGGCGTCACGCCGCTGGACTCGGCGAGCCAGATCGCCATCCCCGAGTTCGACGGGCGCATCATCACCGTGCCCTTCTCGTTCAAGGAGATCGACCGGGACGGCCTGCCCCGCTACGCCGCCGACCCCGAGCGCTGCGCGCGGCTGGCCGGGATCGCGGTCGCGCACGCCCGGCTGCGGCACGTGCCGCCCGCCGAGAAGCGGATCGCGGTGGTGATGTCCGCCTACCCCACCAAGCACGCGCGGATCGGCAACGCGGTCGGCCTGGACACGCCGCGCTCCCTGGTGCGGCTGCTGCGCCGGCTGCGGGAGGAGGGCTACGACCTCGGCGGCCCCGGGGCGCTGCCCGGCCTGGACCTGGAGGACGAGGCCGAGGCGGGCGACGCGCTCATCCACGCCCTGATCGCAGCGGGCGGCCAGGACGAGGAGTGGCTGACCTCCGGCCAGCTCACCGACGCCCACGTGCGCATCACGGCGCGGGAGTACGCCGACTGGACCCGCGACCTGCCCGCCGCGCTGCGGGACGCGATGACCGAGGCGTGGGGGCCGGCCCCGGGCGGCCTCTACGTCAACGACTCCGGCGAGATCGTGCTCGCGGCGCTGCGGGCGGGCAACGTGGTCGTCCTGGTCCAGCCGCCGCGGGGGTTCGGCGAGAACCCCATCGCGATCTACCACGACCCGGACCTGGCGCCGAGCCACCACTACCTGGCGGCCTACCGGTGGCTGGAGCGCGGGTTCGGCGCGCACGCCCTCGTCCACCTGGGCAAGCACGGCTCCCTGGAGTGGCTCCCGGGCAAGAACGCGGCGCTGTCCGCGGCCTGCGCCACCGACGCCGCCCTGGGCGACCTGCCGCTGGTGTACCCGTTCCTGGTCAACGACCCGGGCGAGGGCGCCCAGGCCAAGCGGCGCGCCCACGCCACGATCGTGGACCACCTGATCCCGCCGATGGCGCGCGCGGAGACCTACGGCGACATCGCCCGCCTGGAGCAGCTGCTGGACGAGCACGCCAACATCGCGTCCATGGACCCGGCCAAGCTGCCCGCGGTGCGGGGCGAGATCTGGTCGCTCATGCGCGCCGCGGAGATGCACCGCGACCTCGGGCTGGCGGACCGGCCGGGCGACGAGGAGTTCGACGACTTCCTGCTGCACGTCGACGGCTGGCTGTGCGAGATCAAGGACACCCGGATCCGCGACGGGCTGCACGTGCTCGGCGCCGCCCCGGAGGGCGAGGCCCGGGTGAACCTGGTGCTGTCCGTGCTGCGCGCGGCGCAGGTCTGGGGAGGGGTCGGCGGGGCCGTCCCGGGGCTGCGCGCGGCGCTGGGCCTGAAGGAGGGCGCGCCGACCGCCGAGGTGGACGCGGTGGAGGCCCTGGCCCGGGGCCTGGTGGAGCGGATGGAAGCGGCGGGCTGGGACCCGGCCGCGGTGGAGGGCCTGCACGACGACCCCGGGGTGCGCGCGGTCCTGGACTTCGCCGCCGCGCAGGTCGTGCCCCGGCTGGCCCGCACCACCGACGAGACGGAGCACGTGCTGCGGGCCCTGGCGGGCGGGTTCGTGCCGGCGGGCCCGTCGGGGTCCCCGCTGCGGGGCCTGGTCAACGTGCTGCCCACCGGCCGCAACTTCTACACGGTCGACCCGCGCGCGGTGCCCTCCCGGCTGGCCTGGCAGACCGGCCAGGCGATGGCCGACTCGCTGCTGCGCCGCCACCTGGACGAGACGGGCGCCTACCCGGAGTCGGTGGGGCTGTCGGTGTGGGGGACGTCGGCGATGCGCACGTCGGGGGACGACATCGCCGAGGTGCTGGCTCTGCTGGGGGTACGGCCGGAGTGGGACGAGGCGTCCCGCCGGGTCTCCCACCTGGAGGCGGTGCCGCTGGAGGAGCTGGGGCGCCCGCGGATCGACGTCACGGTGCGCATCTCCGGGTTCTTCCGGGACGCCTTCCCGCACGTGGTCGCGCTGCTGGACGACGCGGTGTCCCTGGCGGCGGGGCTGGAGGAGCCCGCCGACCGCAACTTCGTGCGGGCGCACACCCTGGCGGACCTGGAGGCGCACGGGGACCTGCGGCGGGCCACCACCCGGATCTTCGGCTCGGCGCCCGGCTCCTACGGGGCGGGCATCCTCCAGGTGGTGGAGTCGGGCAACTGGCGCGACGACAGCGACCTGGCCGAGGTGTACACGGCGTGGGGCGGCTTCGCCTACGGCCGCGGGCTCGACGGGGTGCCGGCGGCCGACGACATGCGGGCCAACTACCGGCGGATCAAGGTGGCGGCCAAGAACATCGACAGCGCCGAGCACGACATCGCCGACTCCGACGACTACTTCCAGTACCACGGCGGCATGATCGCGACCGTGCGGGCGCTCACCGGGTCCGATCCCAAGGCGTACGTGGGCGACTCCACCTCGCCCGACGCGGTGCGCACCCGGCCGCTGGCCGACGAGACGGCGCGGGTGTTCCGGGCGCGGGTGGTCAACCCGCGCTGGATCTCCGCGATGCGCAGGCACGGGTACAAGGGGGCGTTCGAGCTGGCCGCGACCGTGGACTACCTCTTCGGGTTCGACGCGACGGCCGGGGTGGTCCACGACTGGATGTACGAGCGGCTCGCGGCGGAGTACGTGCTCGACGAAGAGACCCAGGAGTTCCTGCGGCGCTCCAACCCGTGGGCGCTGCACGGCATCGTGGAGCGGCTGCACGAGGCGGCCCGGCGCGGGCTGTGGGCGGAGCCGGACCCGGCGACGCTCCAGGCGCTGACCGAGGTGTACCTGGAGGTCGAGGGCGACCTGGAGGAGCGGGACGAGTGAGGGTGCGGATCCTGGGGATGGGCATGGGCCCGCACCAGCTCACCGGCGAGGCCGCCCAGGCCCTGCGGGGCTGCGACTACGCGGTCGCGGCCCGCAAGGGCGACGGCGACGGGCTGCTGGCGCTGCGGCGGGCGGTGTGCGCGGCGCACGGCGTGCCGCTGGTGGAGGTGCCCGACCCGGCGCGGGACCGGGGCGCGGCCGACTACGCGGCGGCCGTCGCCGACTGGCACGCGGAGCGCACGGCCGCCTACGAGCGGGTGCTGGCCGAGCGCGGCGGCACGGCGGCGTTCCTGGTCTGGGGCGACCCGTCGCTGTACGACTCCACGCTGCGGATCGTGGAGGCCGTGGCCGCGCGGGGGGCCGTGCCGGTGGAGTACGACGTGCTGCCGGGGATCGGCGCCCCGCAGATGCTCGCCGCCCGGCACCGGATCGTGCTACACGGGGTGGGCGGGCCGGTCCACGTCACCCCGGCCCGCCGCCTCCCCGAGGCGGTGGCGGCGGGGCACCGCGACATCGTCGTCATGCTGGGCGGGCGGCACGGGTTCGCCGAGCTGGCCGACTGGTCCGTGTGGTGGGGCGCCAACCTCGGCACCGACACCGAGGAGCTGGTCGCGGGGCGGGTCGGCGACGTGCTGGAGGAGATCGGCGCGGCCCGGCTGCGGGCGAGGGAGAGGGCGGGATGGGTCATGGACACTGCGCTGCTGCGGAGGCCGCGGTGAGGGAGGGGGCGGGGTCCGGGGTATCCGCCGGGAGCGGGGGCGCGCAGCGGCGCGCGGTGCCTCTCCCGGACGGTGGCGGGGGGCGGGCGGGCGGAACCGGACCGCGGTCCGTCACCGAAGACGAGAACCCGAACCCGCGCGAAACACCCCCGGCGAACGGCGGTGGGAGGCGGGCGGGACTGCTCGTGGCCGGGACCACCTCCGACGCCGGCAAGAGCGTCGTCACCACCGGCCTGTGCCGGGCGTTCGCCCGCCGGGGCGTGCGAGTGGCCCCCTACAAGGCGCAGAACATGTCCAACAACTCCATGGTCTGCCGCGGCCCGGACGGGCGCCCCGCGGAGATCGGCCGGGCCCAGTGGGTGCAGGCGCTGGCCGCCCGCGCCGAGCCGGAGCCGGCCATGAACCCGGTGCTGCTCAAGCCCGGCGGCGACCGGCGCAGCCACGTGGTGCTCATGGGCCGCCCCGGGGGCGAGGTGTCCTCCGCGGACTGGGAGGCGGGCCGGCGCCACCTGGCGAGGGCCGCGCACGCCGCCTTCGACGACCTGGCGGCCCGGTACGAGGTCGTCGTCGCCGAGGGCGCCGGCAGCCCCGCGGAGACCAACCTGCGGGCGGGCGACTACGTCAACATGGGGCTGGCCCGGCACGCGGACCTGCCCGCGGTGGTGGTGGGCGACATCGACCGGGGCGGCGTGTTCGCCGCCCTGTACGGGACGGTGGCCCTGCTGGAGCGGGCCGACCGCGACCTCGTCGCGGGCTTCGTCGTCAACAAGTTCCGGGGCGACCCCGCGCTCCTCGCGCCGGGGCTGGCCGACCTGGAGCGGCGCACCGGCCGCCGCGTCTACGGCGTCCTGCCATGGGACCCGGGCCTGTGGCTGGACTCGGAGGACGCCCTGGACCTGGAGGGCCGGCGCGCGGACGGGGACCGGGTGCGGCGGGTGGCGGTGGTGCGGCTGCCCCGCATCAGCAACTTCACCGACGTGGACGCGCTCGGCCTGGAGCCCGGCCTGGACGTGGTGTTCGCCTCCGGGCCGCGCGACCTCTCCGACGCCGACCTGGTGGTGCTGCCCGGCACCCGCGCCACCCTGGCCGACCTGGCGTGGCTGCGCGCGCGGGGGCTGGACCGGGCGGTGGCCGACCACGCCCGCCGGGGGCGCCCGGTGCTGGGGATCTGCGGCGGCTTCCAGATGCTGGGCCGCACGGTGGCCGACCCCCGCGGGGTGGAGGCCCGGGGCGGCGGCGCGGCCGAGGGGCTGGGGCTGCTGGACGTGCACACGGAGTTCACCGCGGACAAGACCCTGGGGCTGCCCTCGGGGGAGGCGTTCGGCGTTCCGGTGTCCGGCTACGAGATCCACCACGGGACGGTGTCGCGCGGGCCGGGGGCCGGGGCGTTCCCCGGCGGGGCGCGCGCCGGCGCGGTGTTCGGCACGCTGTGGCACGGCGCCCTGGAGGGCGACGCCTTCCGGTCGGCGTTCCTGGCCGAGGCACTGGGGCACGAGCCGTCCGGTGTCCGGTTCGAACAGGCCCGGGAGCGACGCCTGGATTTGCTCGCGGACCTGGTGGAGGAGCACCTGGACGTGGACGCGCTGCTGGCGCTGGCCCGCGCGGGGGCGCCGCCGGGGCTGCCCGAGCCCCGCCCGGGGGGTGCGCGGTGAGGCTCCTGCTGCTGGGCGGCACCTCCGAGGCCCGCGAGCTGGCCGCGCTCCTGGTGGAGGCCGGGGTGGATGTGACGTCGTCGCTGGCCGGGCGGGTGGCGCGGCCCCGCCTGCCGGTGGGCCGGGTGCGCGTCGGGGGCTTCGGCGGGGTGGCGGGGCTGCGGGAGGCGCTCGCCGGCTACGACGCGGTCGTGGACGCCACCCACCCCTTCGCGCTGGGCATGTCCGCGAACGCGGCGGCGGCCTGCACCGGCCTGCCGCTGCTGCGGCTGGAGCGGCCCGGGTGGGACCCGGAGCCGGGCTGGCACCACGCCGGCACCCACGGGGAGGCGGCGCTGACGGCGGCACGGCTGGGCTCGCGGCCGTTCCTGACCGTGGGCCGCCAGGAGCTGGACCGGTTCGTGCCCGCCCTGGGCGGGCACCCGGTGCTGGCCCGGGTGGTGGACGCGCCCGAGCAGGAGCCGCCGCCCTCCTGGCGGCTGGTCACCGGGCGGGGGCCGTACACGCTGGAGGGCGAGCGGGAGCTGATGGCCGGGCACGGCGCGGACGTGCTGGTCACGAAGAACTCCGGCGGGTCCTACACCCGGCCCAAGCTGGAGGCGGCGCGCCTGCTGGGCGTGCCGGTCGTGGTGGTGCGGCGCCCGCCGGGCCCCGGGAACGTGCCGACCGTGCACGACGTCGCCTCGGCCCTGGACTGGGTGCGGCGGCTGGGCTGAGCCCGGGCGGGCGGCACCGGCTGCCGGGCGCCGACGCCGCCCGGGGCGCGATCCGGGGTCAGGCGCGGGCGGTGAGGGCCGGCGCCGTCCGTCCCCCGGTGTCCCACCCCTCCAGGGCGGCCAGGAACCTCGCGGCGGTCTCGGGCGGGCGCACGGCCACCCGTACCCAGGAGGCGTCCAGGCCGGGGAAGGTGTCGGCCCGGCGGACCGCGATGCCCCGCCCGCGCAGATGGACGTGCCCGCCCTCCCCGACCCTGACCAGGACGAACGGGGCACGGGAGGGGACGAAGTCCGCCCCGGCGCGGCGCAGGCCCCCCTGGAGGGACCGGCGCCACCCGTCCAGGGCGCGGGCGCGCTCGGCCGCCTCGTCCGCGGCGCGCGGGTCCGCCGCGCAGGCGACCATGGCGGCGACGGCGGGAGCGGACACCGACCACGGTGTCTGGGCGCGGGCCAGCTCGCGGACGGCGGCCGGGTCGCCCACGGCGTACCCGGCCCGGATGCCGGGGATCGACCAGTGCTTGGTGAGGCTGCGCAGGACCACCACGCCCTCCAGCCGCTCCCCCGCGAGCGATCCGGGCTCGCCGGGCACGGCGTCCATGAAGGCCTCGTCCACGACGAGCAGGCGCCCGGGGCGGCGCAGGGCGCGCAGCGTGCGCGCGGGGTGCAGCACCCCGGTGGGGTTGGTGGGGTTGCCGACCACCACGAGGTCGGCGTCCTCGGGGACGGCCGCCGGGTCGAGGGCGAAGCCGTCCCGCGCGGGGCAGAGCACCGCCGTGACGCGGTGCCCGGCCTGTTCGAGGGCGGCGTGCGGCTCGGTGAACTGGGGGTGGACGACCACCGGCCGGTGCCAGGGCCGCAGCCGGGCCAGCAGCGTGAACGCCTCCGCCGCCCCGGCGGTGGGCAGGACGTCCGCGGGGTCGCGGCCGTGGCGGCGGGCGATCGCGGCGCGGGCGGGGCCGGCGTCGGGGTAGGCGGCGGCCCCGGCCAGGCCCGCGTGCAGCGCGCGGTCCAGCCAGTCGGGGCGCGGTCCCGCGTACACGTTGACGGCCAGGTCGAGCAGCCCCTCGCCGGTCTCGGCGTCGCCATGGTGGCGCAGTGGGTCCGCGGGGGCGCCGTGCAGCGGGGCCGCGCAGGAACCCGGGCCCTGCTGGCGGTCGCGGCGCGGGTCCACGAGGGCCGCGCGCCCGTGCGGGCCCGCGCGGAGCGGATCCGCGGAGCGGGGGCCGTCGCCGCCTTCCCCGGCATCCCCTTCCCCGGCGGTCGTGACGGCGGTGTTCCGGGTGTCCGCGGGCCCGTCGAGGCCGGTGGGACCGTGAGGGCGGGTGGGGCCGTCAGGGCCTGCGGGGTCGGCGAGGACTGCGGAGCCAGCAGGGCTGGCGGGGACATCGGGACCAGCAAGGTTGGCAGGATTGACGGGGTCAGCAAGGACGGCGAGGCCGTTAGGGCCTGCGGGGTCGGCGAGGCTAGCGGGGCCGGTGTGGTCAGCGAGGCCAGCGGGGCCCACTCCCCCGCCCGCCACTACCGCCCCGCCGCCGGGCGCGGTCCGGGGGGCGGGCCGCGCCGGGGCGGCGCCCGGGTGCGCCCCACCGACGGGAAGGGGGCGGGCTGCGACGGCCGCGGCGAAGCGGGCGGCGAGCCGGGGGTGCCCGGCCCAGTGGACGTGCAGGTAGGACGCGTGCAGGGTCGGCGAGGCGAACCCCTCCGCGGTCCCCTCGACCTCCCACGCCGGGCCGTCCGCCCCGGCCTGCGGGGTGATCCGGGTGCGGTGGAACTCGTGGCCCGTCACCCGCTCCCCCGCCCGGGTGAGCAGGGTGTCCCGCGGGGAGACGGCCTCGGGGTAGCGCAGGGTCAGCCGCTCGGTCATCCGCGCCTCGGCCGCCAGGACCCCGGCCATGGGCCGCCCGTCCAGGGACCGGGCGAGGTAGAGCAGGCCCGCGCACTCGGCGGCCGTCGGGACGCCGTCCAGCACCGCCTCCCGGAGTTCGGCGGCCAGGGCGCGGTTGGCGGACAGGGCGCCCGCGTACACCTCGGGGAAGCCGCCGCCGAGGTGGAGGCCGCGGGTCCCCGGCGGCAGCCCGGCGTCGGTGAGCGGGTCGAAGACCCGCACGTCGCACCCGGCGGCGCGGAGCAGCTCCTCGGTCTCGGCGTAGCGGAAGGTGAAGGCGCGCCCCCCGGCGACCGCCACCACCGGCCGCCCCCGCACCGGCTCCCCGACCTCGGCGGCCGGGTCCCAGGGCCCGGCGTCCAGGCCGGGTGCGGAGCGGGCCAGTTCCAGCACCGCGTCCAGGTCCACGTGGGCGGCGACGTGCTCGCCCAGCCGGGCCACCACCCGCTCCGACTCCTCCCGCTCGGCGGCCGGGACCAGGCCCAGGTGCCGGGAGGGGCGGGCGATCCGCTCGTCGTGGGGGACCACCCCCAGGACCGGCAGGCGGGTGGAGCGGACGATCTCCGCGGTGTTGCGCGCCGAACCGGCGCGGTTGAGGATCACGCCGGCGACCTGCACCGACGGGTCGTAGCCGGCCATGCCCGCCACCAGCGCGCCGACCGAGCGCGACATGCGGGACACGTCCACGACCAGCACCACCGGCGTCCGGGTGAGGGCTGCCACGTGCGCCGAGGAGGCGAACCCGTCCGTGCCGATCCGGCCGTCGTGCAGCCCCATCACGCCCTCCACGACGGCGGCGTCCGCGCCGCGCGCCCCGTGCAGGAGCAGCGGTACCACCCGGTGCTCCCCCACCAGGTGCGGGTCGAGGTTGCGGCCGGGCCGCCCGGTGGCCAGGGCGTGGTAGCCGGGGTCGATGTAGTCCGGGCCGACCTTGTGCCCGCTGACCGCGTGCCCGGCGGCGCGGAGCGCGGCCATGAGGCCGGTCGCGACCGTGGTCTTGCCCTGCCCCGTCATGGGCGCGGCGACCATGATCCGGGGCAGGGGTGTCACCACTCGATGCCCCGCTGCCCCTTGCGGCCCGCGTCCATGGGGTGCTTGACCTTGGTCATCTCGGTGACCAGGTCGGCGGCCTCCAGCAGCCGGGGGTCGGCGCGCCTTCCGGTGACGACCACGTGCTGTCGGCCGGGGCGGTCGCGCAGGGCCGCCACGACGTCCTCGGCGTCGACCCAGCCCCAGGTGATCGGGTAGGTGAACTCGTCGAGGATGAGCAGGTCGTGGCGCTGGTCGGCGAGGCGGCGCTTGATCTCCGCCCAGCCCTCGGCGGCGTCGGCCGCGTGGTCCTCGTCGCTGCCCCTGCGGCGGCTCCACGACCAGCCCGACCCCATCTTGTGCCACTCCACGGGGCCGCCCTCGCCGGTCTCCTCGTGGAGGCGGCCCAGGCGTTCGAGCACGGTCTGCTCGCCGATGCGCCACTTCGCGGACTTGACGAACTGGAACACCCCGATCCGCCAGCCCTGGTTCCAGGCGCGCAGGGCGAGCCCGAACGCGGCGGTGGACTTGCCCTTGCCGTCGCCGGTGTGGACGGCCAGCACCGGCTGGTTGCGGCGCTGGCGGGTGGTGAGGCCGTCGTCGGGGACGGCCGTCGGCTTGCCCTGGGGCATCAGGCGGCCCTCTCCTTCACCGCGGCGCCGAGTCCCTCGGCGCTGACCTCGGACACGGGCAGGTGGTCGGCCCCCAGGCGGCGGGCCAGGTCGGCGGCCAGCCCCAGCCGCAGCGGGCCGGACTCGCCGTCCACCACGACGGTGGTCACGCCCAGCCCGGCGACGTGGTCGGCGGCGCCGAACGCCCGGCCGACGGCGCCCGGGCCGCCGGTGGCGCGGCCGTCGGTGACCACGACCAGCAGGGGGCGGGTGCGCGGGTCGCGCAGCCGTTCGCGGCGCAGGACCCGGGCCGCCTCCAGCAGCCCCTCCGCCAGCGGGGTGCGCCCGCCCGCGGGCAGGCCGTCGAGGCGGGCGGCGGCGATGTCCACCGAGCGGGTGGGCGGCAGGACGAGTTCGGCGGCCCGGCCCCGGAAGGTGACCAGCCCGACCTTGTCGCGGCGGCGGTAGGCGTCCAGGAGCAGCGACAGGATCGCGGTCTTGACCTCGGTCATGCGCTTGCGCGCGGCCATGGACCCGGAGGCGTCCACGCAGAACAGCACCAGGTTGGTCTCCTGCCCCTCCCGGACGGCGACGCGCAGGTCGCGGGGGTGCAGGCGCAGGCGTCCGCCGTCCCGGGGGCGCAGCGCGGCGGCCCGGACGGTCTCCACGAGGTGGAGGGAGGAGCCCGTGCCGGGGCCGGGCGGGGCGGCGCCGACGCGGCGTCCGCGAGTGCCGGTGGCGCGGCTGCGCCGGCCGTCGGCCCCCTCGCCCGTCCCGCGCACGGTGAGCTTGCGCGTCCGGTAGGGCGCGGCGGCCCCGACCGGGGCGGCCCCGGGCGCGGGGGCGGGTGCCCGGGCGTCCGGTTCCGCGGGGGTCGCGGGGTCCGGGTCCGCGCCGTGGGAGGCCTCCGGCTCCGCAGGGCCGGGCCCGTCGGGGGTCCCCGGCGCGGGGCCGTCCTCGGCCGTGCCGGGGCTCTCCCCGGGCTCGGGGCCGGTGTCCGCGGGGTCCGCCGGGCCGGAGCCGCCGTCGCCCCCGTCGTCGGCGGGGCCGCCGTCCGGGCCGGGGGGCGGGGGGTCGGGCGGCGGGTCCTCCCCGCCCAGGATGCGGTCGAGGATCTCCTCGTCGATGCCGGGCGCGTCGAAGGGGTTGCGGCGCCGGCGGTGCGGCAGCGCCAGCAGGGCCGCGCGGCGGATGTCGGCGGAGGTGACCGAGGTGCGCCCCGCCCAGGCGGCGTGCGCGACGGCGGTACGGGCGGTGACGATGTCCGCGCGCAGGCCGTCCACCTCGTAGGCGGCGCAGACCTGGGCGATCTTCAGCAGGGCCGCCTCGGAGAGCAGGACCCGGCCCAGGCCGGCGCGGGCCCGCGCGATGCGCGCCGCGAGGGCCTCCTCGGCGGCGCGGTACCGCTCGGCGAAGGCGGCGGGGTCGGCGTCGTAGGCCATGCGCCGCCGGACCACCTCCACGCGCGCCGCGGGGTCGGCGGGCGCGGCGACCTCGACGGTGAGCCCGAACCGGTCCAGCAGCTGCGGGCGCAGCTCGCCCTCCTCCGGGTTCATCGTGCCGATGAGCAGGAAACGGGCCGCGTGCTCCACGGAGAAGCCGTCGCGCTCGACGGTGGCCCGGCCGGTCGCGGCGGCGTCCAGCAGGAGGTCGACCAGGTGGTCGTGCAGCAGGTTGACCTCGTCGACGTAGAGCAGGCCCCGGTGGGCGCGGGCCAGCAGCCCGGGTTCGTAGGAGACCTTGCCGTGGGTGAGGGCCTGCTCCAGGTGCAGCGACCCCAGGACCCGGTCCTCGGTGGCGCCCACGGGCAGCTCGACCAGCCGGACCGGGCGGGCCTCCACCGGGACGCCGGTGCCGAAGGGGCCGTCGGGCGACTCCTGGGCGGGGTCGTCGGGGTCGGTGGAGAACCGGTCTCCGCGGTGCACGCGGACCGGGGGCAGCAGGGAGGCAAGGGCGCGGACCGCCGTGGACTTGGCGGTGCCCTTCTCCCCGCGGACCAGGACTCCCCCGATCTCGGGGGACACGCTGGCCAGGACCAGGGCGAGGCCGAGGTCGTCCAGGGGTTCGGCGTCGCAGCCGACGATCGCCGAGAAGGGGTAGTGCGATGGACGCGATGGCATGGGAGGCTCCCGCTCGTTTCGCCATGGGTCTGACGGATGCGGGGCCGGTCTTCGGACTTGCCGGGTCCCCCCTTCGGGGGCCCGGTTCACCGCAGCGGGCCTGTGCCGGACTCTCACCGGTCTTCCCAGATTCTCCCCGGCCGCCCGTCCCACCGTTTCCGATGGTGGGGAGGCCGGAGCACCTCGCACCAGGGACCGACGATAGCGTCCGTCCCATGAGCACCGACACCCGCCCCGTCCCTGAGCCCCGTATCACCGTCGTCGGCGTCGGCGCCGACGGCTGGCCCGGGGTGCCCGGGCGGCTGCGCCGGACGGTACTGGAGGCGGAGGTCGTGCTGGGCGGGCGCCGGCACCTGGCCCTGCTGCCCGAGCGCGCCGGGCAGCGCCGCGAGGTGTGGCCCTCCCCCCTGCGGGAGGGGCTGGCGGCCCTGCTCGCCTCCTGCCCCGACCGCGGCGTGGTGGCGCTGGCCTCGGGCGACCCGCTGGTGTCCGGCGTGGCCACCACGCTCATCGACCTGCTGGGCGCGGAGGCGGTGCGGGTGGAGCCGGCCCTGTCCTCGGTGGCCCTGGCCCGGGCGCGGATGGGCTGGCCCGCGGAGCGGTGCGCGGTGGTGACCCTGGTCGGGCGCGACCCCCGGCTGCTGCTGCGGTGGCTGTCCCCCGGGCAGCGGCTGCTGGTGCTGTCCTCCGACGCGGGCACCCCCGCGCTCGCCGCCGCGCTGCTGTCCGGCGCCGGGTACGGGGACAGCCGGATGACCGTGCTCGGGGACCTGGGAGCGGACACGGAGTCGCGGCTGGAGTGCACGGCCGGGGACTGGCCGCGGGTGGACCCCGCGTCGGTGCCCGCGCTGCACGTCCTTGCGGTGGAGGCGGCCGGGCCGCCCGGGTACGGGCTGGCGGCGGGCCTGCCGGACGGGGCCTACGAGCACGACGGGCAGCTCACCAAGCGGGACCTGCGCGCCGCCGCGCTGGCCCGGCTGGCGCCCGCGCCGGGGCTGCACCTGTGGGACGTGGGCGCGGGTGCGGGGTCGGTGGGGATCGAGTGGATGCGCGCGCACCCCGCGTGCACGGCCACGGCGGTGGAGGCCGACGCCGGCCGGGCCGCGCGGATCGGCCGCAACGCGGGGCGCCTGGGCGTGCCGGGGCTGGAGGTGGTCGCCGGGCGCGCGCCGGAGGCGCTGGAGGGGCTGCCCGCGCCCGACGCGGTGTTCGTCGGCGGCGGGGCGACCCAGCCCGGCGTGCTGGAGTCCTGTGCGGGGGCGCTGCGGCCCGGCGGCCGGCTGGTGGTGCACGGGGTGACCCTGGAGACGGAGCGGCTGCTGTCCGAGGCGCACCGCGACCGCGGCGGGGAGCTGACCCGGATCGCCGTCGAGACGGCGGCGCCGGTGGGCGGGTTCACCGGGTGGACGCCCGCGCGCACGGTCACCCAGTGGTCCTGGACGCGCTGAGGTCCCGGGCCCCTGGAATCCACTCCCGGCGGTGCGGCCCCGGGGCCGCCGGTGCGGGCGTGCCCGGCGGGTACCCCCGCGCGGTGCGGCGCCCGCGTCGGGAGGGCGCCCCACCGGGGGGTGCGGCCCGCGCCCGAGGACGGGAGCTGTTTCCCGGCGGCCTCTCGCCGGACGACGCGTGCAGGCGCCACCCGAAGGCCCTGCCCGCGTATGCGGGGCGGCGCGGTGCCGGCTGCCTCCGTGCTCAGGGCTCCCGGGCGGGCCCGGGGCGCGGCCGGTCCGGGGCGTAGAGGTAGGACTCCCCGCCGCCGCCCGGGTCCAGCGCCCGGCCCACGAGGATGACGGCGGCCTGGCGGAACCCGGCCTCCTCCACCCGGTCGGCGATGTCGGCGACGGTCCCGCGCAGCAGCGCCTCCCCGGGCTGGGAGGCCCGGTGGACGACGACCACGGGGCAGTCCGCGCCGTAGTCCGGCGCGACCTCCTCCATGAGCGCCCGGACCCGGGTGACCGCCAGGTGGAGCACCAGGGTGGCCCGGGTGGCGGCGAACGCGGCCAGGGACTCCGTCTCCGGCATGGCCGTGGAGCGGGCCCGGGTGCGGGTGAGCACCACCGACTGCGCGACCAGGGGCACGGTCAGCTCGCGTCCGGCCAGGGCCGCCGCCGCCGCGTAGGCGGGCACCCCGGGGGTGACGTCCCAGGGCACGCCGTGCGCGTCCAGCCTGCGGGCCTGCTCGGCGAGGGCGGAGTACAGGGAGGGGTCGCCCGAGGTCAGGCGCACGACGTCGTGCCCGGCCCGGTGCGCGCCGACCAGGCGGTCGGTGATGGCGTCCAGGTCCAGGCCCTGGGTGTCCACGAGGTCGGCGCCGGGGGCGCAGTGGGACAGCACCTGCGGGTCCAGGTAGGTGCCGGGGTAGAGCACCACGTCGGCCGCGCCGAGCATGCGGGTGGCGCGCACGGTGAGCAGGTCCGCGGCGCCGGGGCCCGCCCCCACGAAGTGGACGGTCACGGCCGCACCCACCGGGGGGTCCAGACCCGGCCCGACGCGGAGACCCGGGTGCCGGACGCGCCGACGATGAGCAGGCAGCGCATGTCGACGGCGGCGGGGTCCAGGGCGGCCAGGGTGGTCACCTCCAGCGCCTCCCCCGCGCGCCCCACGTCCCGGCCCACCACGACCACCGTGTCCGGGTCGCGGTGCTCCAGCAGGACGCGGCGCGCGGTGGCGATCTGCTCGGTGCGCGAGCGCGAGGCGGGGTTGTACAGGGCCAGGGCCATGTCGGCGTCGGCGACGGCGCGCAGGCGGTGCTCGACGACCTTCCACGGCTTGAGGCGGTCCGACAGGCTCATGACGGCGAAGTCCCCGCCGACGGGGGCGCCCGCGCGGGCGGCGACGGCCTGCACCGCGCTCACGCCGGGCACCACGCGCACGGGCACGTCGCGGTACCGGGGGTCCTCGGCGGCCTCGAACACGGCGGTGGCCATGCCGAAGATCCCGGCGTCGCCGCCCGAGACGACGGCGACGCGCCCGCCGCCGGCGGCCAGGTCCAGGGCGTGGCGGGCGCGGTCGAGTTCGACGGTGTTGCCCGAGGCGTGGCGGGTGAGCCCGGGGCGCTGCGGGACCCGGGCGACGTAGGGCCCGTAGCCCACCACGTGGTCCACGCCGGCCAGGGCCTCCCGGGCCTCGGGGGTGAGCCAGTGGTCGGGGCCGGGCCCCAGGCCGACGACCAGCAGCTCGGCGGCCGGGCCCGCGGGCCGGGGGGCCGCGGGCGCCGCGGCGCGGTCCCTGGCGCGCTCGCGCGAGCGGGTCCCGTTGCGGCTGTCGCCGGGGACCAGGACGAGCGAGAAGTACGGGACCGTGCCGGGGTCGACCTCGGCGGCCGGGAGGCGGCGCTCGCCCTCCATGGAGGCGCGCTCCACGTACACGGCGTGCTCCAGCCGCCCGGCGGCGGCCAGGGCGCGGCGCACGGCGGGGAAGGTCCGGCCGAGCTTCATGACGACGGCGGCGTCGGTCTCCGCCAGGCGGCGGGCCAGCTCGGGTTCGGGCAGGGTGCCGGGCAGGACGGTGAGCACGTCCGTCTGCCGGGCCAGGGGGGAGGCCGCCGCGGCGGTGGCCGCGGCGAAGGCCGGGACCCCGGGCACGACCTCGGTCTCGTAGCGCCCGGCCAGGCGGTCGTGCATGTACATGTAGGACCCGTAGAACAGCGGGTCTCCCTCGGAGAGCAGGACGACGTCGCGCCCGGCGTCCAGGTGGGCGGCCAGCCGGGCGGCGGACTCCTCGTAGAAGTCGGCGAGCGCGCCCTCGTAGCCGCCCGGGTGGTCGGCGGTGCCGGTGGTCACCGGGTAGGCGAGCGGCTCCAGGACCGCGGCCGGCGGGATGAGGGCGGCGGCGATGCGGCGGGCGTTGGAGTCCTTCCCGGCCGCGTGGTGGTAGGCGACGACGTCGGCCGCCGCGATGAGCCGCGCGGCCTTCAGGGTGATCAGCTCGGGGTCGCCGGGACCGACGCCGACACCGTGGAACCTGCCGTTCACTCGTCCTCCTTGGCGAGGGCGTTGAGGGCCGAGGCGGCCATCGCGGATCCGCCCCGGCGACCGCGGGCGAGCACGTAGGGGATGTCGATCCCGTGGCGTGCGGCGAACTCCTCCAGGGCCTGCTTGGACTCGGCCGCGCCGACGAACCCGACCGGGCAGCCGACGATCGCGGCGGGGCGCGGGGCGCCGTCGGCCAGCATCTCCAGCAGGTGGAACAGGGCGGTGGGCGCGTTGCCGAAGGCGACCACGGCGCCCTCCAGCCGGGGCTCCCACAGGGAGACCGCGGCGGCGGAGCGGGTGGTGCCCCAGCGGCGGGCCAGCTCGGGGACCCGCTCGTCGCCCAGCAGGCACAGGACGTCGTTGTCGGCGGGCAGGCGGGCTCGGGTGACCCCGGTGGAGACCATCGTCGCGTCGCACAGGACCGGCGCGCCCGCGCGCAGGGCGGAGCGGGCCGCGCCGACCAGGCCCGGGTGGACCACCAGGTCGGCGGCGAGGTCGACCTGCCCGGTGCCGTGGATCATCCGCACCGCCAGGCGCTCGGCGTCGGCGGGCAGGTGGCCCAGGGACGCCTCGGCGCGGATGGTCGCGAAGGAGTCCGTGTAGATCGCGGGGCCGTCGTCGATGTAGTCGTAGTGCCGGTTCGGCCGGCGGGGGGCGCTCACCGCGCCTCCCCGGGGACGACCACGCCGCGCCAGGGCGTGACGACCAGCTCGTCGCCGCCCGCGGCGCGGACCCGCCCGGCCAGGGCTTGGGCGGCGGCGGTGTCCAGGCCCTCCGGCGGGACGGGGACGTGGTGCCCGCCGCCGGGGAGCGGGCCGTAGGGGGGCGGCGGGGCGGGGGCGGGCAGGCGCGGGTCGGCCGGCTCCGGTGCGCACAGCGGCGCGGGCAGCTCGGCGACGTGCCAGGGGGCGGCGGGGCCGTCGCCGCGCCGTTCCAGGAAGGCGTCGGCCAGGCGCACGAGGGCGTCGGCGGCCCCGGCCAGGGGCACCGCGGGACCGTGGAGGCCGCCGGCCCGGAGCCGGGCGGTCTCCCCGTCGAGCGCGGTGAGGCCCAGGTCGCAGGGGCGCTCCACCAGGTCGCCGCGCCCGTCGTCGAGGACGAAGAGGAAGCGGCCGGGCAGGGCGGCGCGGTGCGGTGCCGCGCACAGGGCGGCGTCCAGCGCGGCGGCGACGGGGCGCAGGTCGGCGCGTCCCCCGGACAGGCCGGTGAGCGGGGAGGCCATGATGTTGCGGACGAGTTCGTGGGAGCGCGAGGGCAGCAGGCCGGTGGCCTCCAGGGCCCGGAGCGCGCCGGGGTCCAGCCGGCCGTCCCGGCCGGGCAGCGCGCGCACCTGGAGGTTGGCGCGGCCGGTGACGTGGACGCGGCCGGAGCCGTACTCCCGGGCGACGGCCGCCAGGGCCGTCAGGGAGCGGACGGGCAGGCGGCCTCCGACGAGGCGGAGCCGGACCAGCAGGCCGTCGTCGGCGGGCCAGGGTCTGAGGACACCGGGGCAGCGGTCGCGCCGGGTCCGGGGCGCGGAGGCGTCCGCGGGGAACATGCACGTCCTTCGGCTCGGGAGCCCGTACGCGGGGCCCGCGGGTGGTCCGGCGGTCCGTCACCGCCGGTGCCAGCAGGTCTTCGGACTCGGGTTCGACCGGTACGGGGCGCCTTCCCGGGGCGCGTGCGCCCCAGTGGCCGCCCGGGACGCGAAACCCCGGGACGTGCCCGCCCGTCACCCTCACCGCTGCGCGTCAGTCCCGGATTCGCACCGGGTTCCCTGCCCCACGAAGTGGAGTACGACTGGCCCGAAGAGCGTACAACGTCCGCCTTCGGCCCCGACCAGCGGACTTGGCTTCCCGCGCGGGGGCGCGGGCCGCCGCCCGCACGGGCGCGTTCGCGCAGGAGGGGGCCGTTCCGCCCGCTACCCGACCGCGCCCGGCGAACGCGGAGGCGGCATCCCCGGGCCCCGGCGGTCCCGACCGTGCGGACGTGGGGGCTGCTGGGACTGCGGGGACTGCGGGGACTGCGGGGACTGCGGGGACTGCGGGGACTGCGGGGACTGCGGGACACCAACGCGTTCCCACCACCCCGTCGTTCCCGCGCGGGGGCGACCGGAGGCGGGCGCCACCCCCGCCCGCTCCCCCACCGCGCCGCGCGGATACGGGAGCGGCGGTCCCGGCGGCGTCGACCCCGACCGTGCGGACGTGGGGGCGGCCGGGCGCGGACGCGCCCTCCGCCCTTTCTCCGCGCCGCGCGGGCGCGGCGGCGGGGTGCGTCCGCACCCCGCCGGGGGCGGGCTCAGGCGGGTCCGGCCGGTTCGGGCTCCCGCCGTCGCGCGGGGGCCGGGACGGCGGCGGAGCGGCGGCGGTCCCGGGTGCGCAGCCGGAAGGCGACGGCGGCCACCAGCACCGCTCCCCCGAACCACAGCGGCCCCAGCAGCAGGTGCGCGGCCGGCAGCGTCCCCCCGAAGCCCGCCGCCACCGCCGTCTGCATGGTCCCGTAGGTCGGCAGGAAGACCATCACCCCGCTGTCCGAGGCCGGGTTGGACACCGGGTTCTGGAGCCCCATGTCGATGATCGACAGCATGATGATGCAGAACATGCCCTCCAGCTCGCCCCGCAGCACCGACGCCAGCATCACCCCGATCCCCCCGAAGGCCAGGGCCGCGCCCAGCAGCGACAGCCACAGCACCACGGGGCGCTCGGGCGACCAGTAGAGGTGGATGACCGCCACCGCGTAGGCGCACACCAGGGCGGACGCGGCGAGCAGGGCGGTCAGCTTGGCGGCCAGCAGGTGGGCGCGGGGGTACCCCGCCACCGCCAGGCGCTCGTCGAACTCCGCCGACCGGAACGTGACGACGAACATCATGAACCCGACGATCAGCGTCACCGCGTTGGCCGCCCCGGAGATCTTGCTGACGTGGTTGCCGTCGACGACGAGGGTCTCGTCGGTGGCGCGCAGCAGGAACGGCACGTCGGCGTCGGCGATCACCAGGTAGACCAGGGTGATCCAGACCGGGATGAAGAACACCACCAGCAGCAGGGCGAGCCGGTTGCGCAGGTGCTCCACGAGGGCGTACCGGGTGGCGGTGGTGTAGCGGGTCCAGGCGCGTCGCACGGTCACACACCCGCCTTGTCGGGGGAGGCCGCCCGGGCCTCCTCCGCCAGCACCCCGCCCCGCATGCGCCACAGCACGTCGAAGCGGGCGGTGTCGAAGGCGATGTGGGAGACGACGAGGACGGAGCGGCCCCCGCGGGCCAGCCCCGCCGCCAGCTCCCAGAAGCGCTCGTAGGTCTCCCAGTCGAACCCCTGGTAGGGCTCGTCCAGCAGCAGGAGCGGCGGGTCGTGCATGAGGGCGATCGTGAGGTTCAGCTTCTGGCGGGTGCCGCCGCTGAGCGTGCCCACCGGCTCGTCGAGGTAGGCGGCGTAGTTGAGCTCCTCGGTGAGCCCGTGCGCGCGGTCCAGGGAGGGCAGGTCGTAGGCGACCTGGAAGAAGCGCAGGTGCTGGGCGACGGTGAAGGCCGGGTTGAGGACCGGCCGCTGGGGGCAGTAGCCGACGCCGTCGGGGTGCTCGACGGTGCCCCGGTCCGGGGACAGGCGGCCGGCGAGGATGCGCAGGAGGGTGGACTTGCCCGCCCCGTTCTCCCCCACCACCCCGGCCAGGCACCCCGGGGGGACGCTCATGTCGATGCCGCGCAGCACGGCGCGGCGCCCGTAGGACTTCTGGACTCCGGTGACCGTCAGGGTGGTCGTGGGCACGGCGGGGGACCTCCGTCGGTGTCGGGGCGGGGGAACGGGGAGGGGCGGCGGCCCGGGTGCGGCCGCGGGGCCCGCGGGGGTCACTCCGGCTCCCGGTGGGCCGCGTAGGCGCCCAGGGCGCGGATGTGCACGGCGGTCCAGCTGGCGGGCAGGAGGTCCCGCAGGGGCTCCCAGGCGGCCGAGACCAGGTGCGCGGCCTCCTCCTCGCAGGCGGCGACGGCCCCGCACCCCTCCAGCTCCCCCACCGCGGAGGCGATGGCGCCCCGGTCCTCGCAGCCGTCCCGGACGGTCTCCCAGATCCGCCGCACCCGCTCCGGGGGCAGGAGCGCCACGGCGTGGGCCAGCGGCATGGTGGCCTTGCCCGCGCGCAGGTCCTCGGCGGTGTGCTTGGTGCGCTCGCTGGCGCCCGAGGAGGAGGGGGCGGTGACGCCCCGCAGGTCCATGACGTCGTCGCTGATCTGGTACGCGAGGCCGACGGCCTCGAAGTAGTCGCCCAGGGCCCGGACCAGGGCGTCGTCCGCTCCCGCGATGCGGGCGCCGATCTCGGCCACCCCCCGGACGGGGGCCGCCGTCTTGAGGCGGTGCACGGTGCGGATGCGCTCCAGCAGCGGCCCGGCGTCGCCGGTGGCGACCGCCCGGTCCATGGCCGGCCGGTGCCCGGCGATGTCCAGGGCCTGCCCGGCGTGGCCCGCGCGCAGCGCCCACAGGTAGGTCCGGTAGACCCGCAGCCGCAGCGCGTCGTCGTCGGGCAGCACCTCGTCGAAGACCCGGTCGAACGCGAAGTAGGCGGCGGTCCCCGCGTTGATGGCGGCGGGGGCGCCGAACACCGTGTGCGCCGCCGGGCGCCCCCGGCGCAGCGGCGAGCCGTCCTGGACGTCGTCGACCACCAGGCAGCCGGTGTGGAGCAGCTCGGTGGCGGCCAGCAGGGGCCGGTAGGGCTCGACGTCCCCGCCGCACAGCTCGATCGCCGCCACGGCCACGTAGGAGCGCCAGCTCTTGCCCAGGCCCTCGGTGGCGTGGCGCATCGGCTCGATGAGGGAGGCGTGCAGGTCGTCCGCGGAGCCGGGGTAGAACCGCTCGGGGCGGTCCTCGCACCCGGCGGCGCTCAGCGGGGTGTCCCGCGGGAGCGCGGGGTAGAGGCGGTCGATCTCCTCCAGGGTGGTGTCGCGGATCCGGGTGACGTACCGCTCGAAGTCGCCGATCCTGTTGTCGGGGAACTCCTCCCACACGCCGTGGCCGCGCACCCGCCGGCCGGCCAGGGCGCCCTCGGCGTCGACGTGCGCGCAGAGCATGCCCGGTCCCAGGACCAGGGAGCGGATCTCCTGCCGCGGGAACCAGGAGCGCACGGACAGGCTCAGGCCCAGGTCGGGGGCCTGCACCTCCCAGGCGGTCGGATAGGTGTTGAGGCTGGACAGGGAGGTCCAGGGGTCCCGGGTGAGCACCCGGGCGGGGGCCGCCACCGGCTCCCCCTCGGGTGAGACGGCCACGACGGTGGCCCCCGCGGCGCCGTCGGGGCCGGTGCGGTGGACCTCCAGCTCCCAGCCGTCGTCCAGGCGCAGCCCCGCCCAAGACCACGCCGGGGCGTCGGCCGGCGCGGAGCGGTCGGCGCGGTGCCAGGGCTCGGCGTCGATGTGCTCGTACCAGCCGTCGCCGGCGACCGGCTCCTCCCGCCCGCGGTCGCGGACCACGCCGCGCGCCTCCAGGCGCGGGACGGTGTGGACGCGGGTGCCGGCGGCGTCCGCCGGGGACCACCGGCCGGCGCCGGGCCGGGACCTGCTCAGCGCGGGTTTGCCCGGGGTGAGCAGGAGGGAGAAGCCGTTCTCGCCGTCGGCCTCGACGACGTGGCCGGCGCCCTGCGCCCGGAGCCGGGCCACCCCGAAGTCGAGGTCCAGGCGGTCGCCTCCGGTGCGCACGGGGGCCGGCAGGACGCGGTCGGGGTGCAGGTCCCCCTCCCGCAGCAGGGTCTCCGCCAGGGCCGTGCGGACGCGGGGGTCGGTGCCCGGGTCCGCGGCGGCGGCCGCGCGGAGGAGGTCCAGGCAGCCCCGGTCCATCCAGGCCTCGACGCGGTGGTCCTCGGCAGGGCCGCTGCGGGCCCACAGCACGGCGTGGGAGTCCGCCAGGCCCGGCTCCGGGCCGGCGGCGCGGTGCCTCAGGAAGGCCGCCACGAGGCCGACCGGGCCGGCACCGGTCCGCACCCGGGCGGTGAACCACCACCACTCCGCGCCGCCGCGCCGCACCGGTGCGGCCTCCCCCGGGAGCACGGCCGCGGAGGTCCGCGCCGGCTGCACCGACGTGTGAATCATGTCCGCCCCTGTCCACGGCCCCGCGGCCGCGCCTCGGCCCCGGCGCGCGAAAAGCGGGGACCGGGGCCTTTTCCTCATGACAGTGGGATGTTAGGGCAGGGAGAGCCGCCGCTACCGGCGTTTCCGCAAAGGGACGCGGCGCCATTCCGGGGTCCGGGGAAGCACTCCGGAAAGAGAATCACAAAGGACGCATAATCTCCGCCGAAAAGTCCGGTGGAAAGCTTTTTCGCCCTCTAGGGGACCAAGGTCCGCCCCTGTGCGGGGCGGGGGCGGTCACGGGCGGCCGGGCGCCGTCCCGGCCCCGTGCAGCGCCCCGTGCCGGTAGTCCCGGGGCGCCTGCCCGTACGCCCGGCGGAAGGTCCGGCTGAACGCCTCCGGCTGCGGGAAGCCGCAGCGCGCGGCGATCCGGTGGATCGGCACCGACGCGAGGGCGGGGTCGGCCAGCAGGCCGCGCACCCGCTCCAGGCGCCGCTCGCGGACCCACGCCGCCACGGTGCGCCCCTCCTCCTGGAAGAGCCGGTGCAGGTAGCCGACCGAGATGTGGTGGGCCGCGGCGATCGTCCCCGGCGACAGGTCCGGGTCGTGCAGGTTGCGCCGGACGAAGTCACGGACCTCCAGGACCAGGGAGCGCCGCCGGCTCTCCGGCTCCAGCGCCTCCTCCGCCTCCAGGGCCTGCGCGAACAGCGCGGCGACCAGGTCGGCCACGGCCGTCCCCAGCCGCGGGCCGTCGCCTCCGCGGTAGGGCCCGGGCTCCTCGGTGAGGCCGGTGAGCATGCCGGTCAGCAGTCCGCCGATGCCCTCGCGGCCCGCCAGGCGGCGCCCGGCGAGGCGGTCGGTGTGGGCGCGGGGCAGCGGCAGCAGGTGCCGGGGCAGCTCGACGCCCGTGCACACCACCGGGCCCGCGTCGTTCCACGCGGTCAGCTCGAAGGGGCGGGAGGTGTCGATGACGTGCAGGTCGCCGGGGCCGTAGGCGGCCTCGGCCGCGTTCTGGACGTTGACCATGCGCCCCTGCTGCACGAGGCAGAGGTTGTAGGTGCCGGGGTCGGCGCGGTCGATGAGGGCCTCGGTGCGCCGCAGCACGGCGGGGCGCAGGGCCATGTTCCACACCCGCACCTCGCCCAGGTGGAGGTCGCGCTGGAACATGCCGAAGTCGGCGGGTTCGCGGCCGGTCAGCTCCATGGGCGCCGCGGGGACGGTGTACAGCAGCTCGCGGCAGAACTCGTGGCGGTCCGCCGCGTCGATCGTGCCGGTGTCGAACTCGCTCGCGATCACTCGTCACCCTCCTCCGGCCGCCTCCCCGGGGGAGGCCGGGCCCGGTCCGCCGTCGTGGCCGCAGCCTAGGACACCCGTCTTTCAGCGGGCTTTCGCCCCGCGCCCCGGCACCCCGGCGGTACAGCGGCACGACGGCACGGCGCCCCAGTGCCCCAGCGGTACAGCGGCACGACGGCACGGCGTCCCAGTGCCCCAGCGGCACGGCGGCACGACGGCACGGCGCCGCCCGCGCCGCTGGACGCGGGGCGCGGGCGGGGTCGGTCCCGGGGCGGCGGGGGTCAGTCGTCCTCGCGGACGTCGACGACGGAGCCGGACAGGTCGACGATGACGTCGTACTCGCGGCCGTCGGCGCCGCGCACCTCGACGTCCCAGACCTGGTGGCCGTCCTCGTCGTCGCGGTCCACGTCCGCGGCGCGGGCGCCCTCGCCCACGGCCGCCTCGGCGGCGGCGGCCACGGCGTCGCGGTCGGCCTCGCCGCCGGTGCCGGAGTTGTCCCAGGGGGCGGGCCCGCCCTCGGGGTCGCGCAGGTTCAGGCCGTTGACGGTGTAGACGTCGGCGTCGTCGCGCTCGCCGCCGTCGTCCTCCTCGTAGCGGACGCCGAGGGTGACCTCGGTGCCCTCCAGCCCGCGCAGCTCCTCCAGCAGGGGGGCCGCGGTGCCGTCGCCGTCGTAGTCCTCCAGCACCGGGTCGGTGAGCAGCCACTCCTCGGGACCGAAGTCCACGTCCACCCCGGCCACGGACCAGTCGTCGTGGTCGCGGTCCCGGTCCTGGTCGTCATCGGCGCGGAGTTCGCCGGTGAGCTGTTCGAGCCCCTCGACGGGGCGGGTGGCGGCGGCCTCGCCCCCGCCGCCCTCGGCCGGGGCGTTCGCCGCGGTGGTCCCGGAGGTGAAGCCGCTGAGGCTGATCGGGCGGACGCTCTGCTCGGGGTCGTCGAGCAGCAGGTAGCCGCCGACCGCGCCGACCGCGAGCAGTCCGGCGGCGGCGGAGGTGGAGAGGAGGATCGTGGTGCGCTTCTGCATCGGGGTGTCCTTACCCGTGGAGGTCCGGTGTGATGTCTCCAGCATGGATCGGCGGGATGATGGGGCCCTGAGCGCCACCTGAAGGCCGCCTTCAGGTTCCGCTCAGGGACGGCTCAGCGCTCGCTGGGAGGCTGGGGCCCACGACGGGGAGAGGGGCGGCGGGGGCGTGGCGATTCTGGTGGTGGAGGACGAGGAGGGCATCGTCTCCTTCGTGAGGCGCGGGCTGGAGAGCGCCGGGCACCGGGTGCTGGTGGCCTCCGACGGCGTCGACGGGCTGGCCATGGCCCTGTCCGACGACGTGGAGCTGGTGGTCCTGGACCTGGGCCTGCCGGGCATCCCGGGCGAGGAGGTGCTGCGCCGGCTGCGCCGGCGCCGCCCCTCGGTGCCGGTGATCGTGCTGACCGCCAAGGACGGCGTGAGCGACCGGGTCGCGAACCTGGACGCGGGTGCCGACGACTACATGGTCAAGCCCTTCAGCGTGAGCGAGCTGCTGGCGCGGGTGCGCGCCCGGCTGCGCACCGGCGGTCAGGAGCGCGGCGACGTGCTGGCCGCCGGGGGGATCGAGCTGGACCTGGGGGCGCGCACCGCGTCGGTGGCCGGGGCCACCGTCACCCTGTCCGCGCGCGAGTTCGCCCTGCTGGAGGTGCTGGTGCGCCACCCCGGGCAGGTGTTCTCCCAGCCCCAGCTGCTGGACCGGGTGTGGGGCTACGACTTCGACGGGGCGTCGAACGTGGTCGAGGTGTACGTCAGCCAGCTGCGCCGCAAGCTGGGCGCGCGGCGGATCGTGACGGTGCGCGGGGTCGGCTACCGGCTCGACGACGGCGGTGGCCGGTGAACCTCACCGCCCGGGTCGTCCTGCGGGCCCTGCTGGTCATGGCACTGGTGATCGGCGGGGTCGCCCTGCTCACCTACGAGCTGGTGCGGGTCTCGGGCCGCGCCGACGTGGACCGGCTGCTGCGGGAGGAATCGGAGCTGGTGGGCGACGCGCTGGGGAGCCGGCTGCCCGAGGTCGCCGGCCTGGACGGGGTAGTGTCGGGCCCGGAGGCGGAGCGGGCGGCGCGGCAGGCGCTGGCGACGCGGCCCAGCGGGGCGCGGCACGTCACGCTGGTCTCGGCGGGCGGGGCGCGGTTGCAGAGCACCGGCGGGCCGGGGGCGGTGGCGTCCCTGATGAGCGGCCCCGACGCGCCGCCGGTCGAGCCGGGGTCGCTGCGCACGGTGGAGGGCCCCGCCGGCGCGCTGCGCGTCCTGGACACCGCGGTCGTCGACGGGGACGGCGCGCAGGTGTCGGTGGTGACGGTGGCGGCGTCGCTGGAGCCCTCGCGGGACGCGGCCGGCGCGGTACTGGCGAGCGTGGGGGCGGCGGGCGCGGTGGGCCTGGCCGGGGGCGGACTGCTGCTGTGGGCGGTGGTGCGGCGCACCCTGCGGCCGGTGCGGGAGGTGTCGGCGGCGGCCCAGGCGGTCTCGCCCGGCGACCTGGCGGCGCGCGTGCCCGTCCCCGCGTCCCGGGACGAGATCGCCGAGCTGGCCGGGGAGATCAACGGCATGCTGGACCGGATCGAGGGCGCCGACGCCGACCGGCGCCGCTACCTGGCGGCGATCTCGCACGAGGTGCGCACCCCGCTGGCGGTCGCCGAGGGGCACCTGGAGCTGCTGGGCGGGCCGGAGGCGCAGATCGTGCGCGCCGAGCTGGTGCGGCTGCGGCGGGTGCTGGAGGACCTGATGGCGGTGGCGCGCGGCGGCGACGAGATCGACGCCGAGCGCGGGCCGGTGTTCCTGCCCGACCTGTTCGACGAGGTGCGCTCCCGGGCGGGGGTGCTGCCCGAGCGGGAGGCGGTCGCGGTGGCCGACCCGCCGCCGGAGGTCCTCCTGGGCGACCAGGCCCGGCTGGAGCAGTGCCTGGCCAACCTGGTCGGCAACGCGCTGGACCACAACCCGCCCGGGACCCGGGTGGAGGTGTCGGCGCACGGCACGGCGCGGGAGGTGGCGCTGGTGGTGTCCGACAACGGGCCGGGGATCGACCCGGGGGTGCTGCCGCGCGTGTTCGAGCCGTTCGTGACCACCCGCGCGGGCGGGGGCGGGCGGATCGCCGGCCTGGGCCTGTCGGTGGTCCACTCGCTGGTGGCCGCCCAGGGCGGCAGGGTGGACCTGGACAGCGGCCCGGGCGGCACGTCGGTGACCATCACCCTGCCCCGGGCCACCGCCTGACCCGTGCCGCGGCCCCGCGGCCGGAGCGAGGGCGGGGGGCGCGGCCCGTGTCCGGGAGGGGAGCGCGCGCCCGCGCGGCGGCGGAGCCGTCCGGCGGCGGGCGTCCCACGGGGTACCCGGGTTCACGGAGGTGCACGGCCACGCGCCGCCGCGGCGCGCGTTCGCGGAGTCCGGGCGCGTGGCCGTCCCGGTCGGGACGGGGCTCGCGAAAGGAGCCGGCCCGCCCTCCCGCGGTGCGGGGGACGGGCCGGCGGGCCGGTGCGGGGCGGCGGCTACGCGCGCGGCAGGCGCTCGGCCAGCCAGGCCTCGACCTCGGCGGAGGAGCGCGGCAGGCCCGCCGACAGGACGGTGCGCCCGTCCCCGGTGACCAGGACGTCGTCCTCGATGCGCACGCCGATGCCGCGCAGCTCCTCGGGGACGGTGGTGTCGTCGGGCTGGAAGTACAGGCCGGGCTCGACGGTGAGGACCATGCCGGGCTTCAGGTCGCCGTACAGGTGGACCTCCTGGCGGGAGACCGCGCAGTCGTGCACGTCCAGGCCGAGCATGTGGCCGGTGCCGTGCAGCGTGTAGCGGCGCTGGAGGCCCAGCTCCAGGACGCGGTCCACCGGCCCCTCCAGCAGGCCCCACTCGATCAGGCCCTCGGCCAGCGCCCGCTGGGAGGCCTGGTGGAAGGCGATGAACGGGGCGCCGGGCGCGACGGCCGCGATCCCGGCCTCCTGGGCGGCGTACACCAGGTCGTAGACCTTGCGCTGGACGTCGGTGAAGGTGCCCGAGACCGGCATGGTGCGGGTGACGTCGGCGGTGTACAGGGAGGTGGTCTCCACGCCGGCGTCGAGCAGCAGCAGGTCGCC
Organism: Nocardiopsis flavescens; assembly: GCF_900141985.1. Taxonomy (GTDB): domain Bacteria; phylum Actinomycetota; class Actinomycetes; order Streptosporangiales; family Streptosporangiaceae; genus Nocardiopsis; species Nocardiopsis flavescens. Next base: position 702,850 of record NZ_FQZK01000001.1, read on the forward strand.
GTCGCGGACGGGGCCGTCGTTGCGGGTCCAGTGCAGGGTGGTGGCGTTGGCGCCGGAGGCGGCGATGGTGCCGTAGCCGACGTCGTTGCCCTCCACCCGGGCGCGCAGGAAGAACGTGCCCTCGATGAACCGCTCGGAGGTGTCCTTGGCCTGCGGCAGGGTCCTGGCGACGTCCTCGAAGCCGCGGACGGTGGCGTCGACGGCCAGCTGGAGCTGGGCGACCTCCCACTCGTCCTTGACCAGGCGGTGGTCGGCCAGGACGACGCCCAGCTCCTCGTCCAGGGCGGCGGACTTGGCGCGGGCCTCCTCGTCGGCGTCCCCGCGCACCTCGTCGACGACGGCGTCGAGCGCGGCGTCGTGGCCGCGGACGACGCGCACGGCGGTGTCGGTGGCGAGCAGGGCGTCGGCGAGCGTGGTGACGTCGGCGGTGGCCACGCCGAAGAGGTCGGCGGCCTCGGAGAGGCTGTTGCGGCGGCCGGTCCACAGCTCGCCGTACCCGCCGAGCCAGAACTCGCCGTTCTCGCGGTTCGAGCGGGGCTTGAGGTAGAGCACGGAGTCGTGGCCGCCGTCGGCGCGCGGGGTGAGGACCAGGCAGCCGCCGTCGGAGGTGTCGCCGGTGAGGTAGGCGTAGTCGGAGGCGGCGCGGAACGGGTACTCGGTGTCGTTGGAGCGGGTGAGCAGCTGTCCGGCCGGCACGACCAGGCGCTCGCCGGGGAAGGCGGCGCTCACGGCGGCGCGGCGGCGGGCGGTGTGCCCGGCCTGCTCGATGGGCTCCAGGTCGCGGCGCTCGGTGTCGGCCCACCCGGTGCTCATCCACGCGGCGAGCTCGTCGGACACCGACTGCGCCTGGCCGTTCTTGCGTGGCGTGAACACGAAGGTGCTCGTGTCGGATCCGGGGCGCTGCTGCTCGCTCACGTCGTGACTCTCCTCGTCGCGGTCGTCATGGGGTGGCCGGGTCGGCCGCTGCGGGTCGGCGGCCGGTCGGGACCGCTGGTGGCGGCCCCGCCGCCCATCGTACGGGGGCGGGCGTTGGGGCGGCCGTGCCGCGGACATAGCGAACCCCATAACGCGCGGGCACGCCGGGCGCCACCCCCGCTACCTGCGTCGTCGCAGGTGGGAACGTGTCCGCGGGGGTCGGACCCGGGTCCGGCCCGGGTCAGAGCGAGCGCTCGAAGGGGATGGCCCGGGGGTAGGGCAGGTCGTCGATGGCGGCGGGGTCGGTCCAGCGGTAGCCGATGCGCTCGTACAGGGCGACGGCCTCGGGCTGGTTGGGGCCGGTGAACAGGATGACGCCGCGGTAGCCCAGGTCCCGGGCGGTGTCCTCCAGGGCGGCCATGACCGTGCGGCCCAGCCCGCGCCGCCGGTGGCGCGCCGAGGTCCAGATGCGCTTGAACTCGGCGGTGTCGGGGCGCTCGGCGCCGCGGGGCCGGTAGGGGCGCAGGGCTCCCCCGGCGACGACCTCGCCGCCGATCTCGGCGAGGACGACCCGGCCGTGGGGCGCGGCGAACTCCGAGATGGGGTACCGGGACAGCTCGGCGGCGGCGCCCTCGGCGCCGTAGCGCTCGGTGTACTCCTCCAGCAGGCCGTCGAGCAGGCCGCGCACCCGGGGGTCGTCGTGGCGGACGGTGTGCACGCGCACGCCCGCCGTGTCCGTCGCCCCCGCCGCGCCCTCGGTCCGCGTCCGCGTCATCGGTGCTCCCCCTCCCCGGGGCGCCCGGCGGGCGCCCGCCGGGAATGCTACCGACAGGGCGGACCGCCCCGCCACGCGTCGAAGGTCACCCCCGGGGGGCGGAATCCGCCGGGATGCGCCGTGCCCCGGAACCGGGAGGCCGCCGCCCGCGCAGGGGCCCGAAGCCTGTCCGGCGGACGCCCCTCTCCCCGCCCCGCATCGCATGCACACAGGGCCCGCCGCCCGCCCGCCGCCCGGCCCTCTTCCCCGGCCAGGCCGTGCACACGGTCCGAAGCCTGTCCGGCGGGCGCCGCCGCCCACGCGAAACCCGCTGTGGAACCGGTCCCCGCTACCCCCGCGCACGGCGCCCCGACCAGGCGCGCGGGCCCTCCGCGGGGCCGTGGGTGCGGGCCGCGGGCGGGTTCACGCCCGGGCGGCGGCGCCCGCATCGTCGGGGGCGCGGAAGCGGGTGCGCGAGCGCAGCGCGCGGAACCCGTTCTCCACCCGGTACCCGGCGGCCAGGAGCCGTTCGCGGGCCTGCTCCGCGCTGCGGACGGTGGCCTCGTCGAAGACGAGGTTGTAGTACCGCTCGGGCACGGCCTCCAGGCCCGCGCGCAGCAGGCGCAGCGCGGCGGTGGCCGCGGCCTCCTGGCCCGGGACCTCGGGCAGGACACCGTACTCGCGGCGCGCCCAGGCGGGCAGGACGGCGTAGGACAGGGCGCCGACCGGGAACCACAGGGGGCGCAGCGGGGCCAGCGCGGACAGGTGCTCGGGCACCGCGGGCCACAGCAGGAACCGGACCGCCCGGCGTGCCTCGGGGGTGGCGCGCAGGGCGGGCCGCACCGCGGCGAGGTAGCGGCGCATGTCCGCGACCGAGCGCGGGACGTCGTCGCGGGACAGGCCCACGTAGGCGGCGGTGGCGGACTGCTCGTCCAGGTAGCGGTCGCACTCGGCGGGGGTCAGGGGCACCCCGGCGCGCACCGCGGTCTCCAGGTAGGAGGCCACCTCGGCGCAGTGCACCCACACCAGCAGGTCGCGCTCGTCGACGCGGTGGCGGCGGCCGGTGGCGGGGTCGGTGAACGCCAGGGCGGCGTGGACGCGGCGGATGTGCGCGCCCAGCCGGTCGGCCTCCTCCGGGGAGCCGTAGGTGGTGACGGCGACGAAGTGGGCGGTGCGCAGCAGCCGCCCGGTGGGGTCGACGCGAAAGTCCGACCGCTGCCACACGCCCTGCATCGCCACCGGGTGCAGGGCCTGGAGCATGAGGGCGCGCACCCCCGCCACCCACATGGCGCGGTCCAGGTGCACGGCCCAGGTGACGCTCTCGGGGGCGGCGACGGTCGGTCTCATCGGCTCTCCTCCGGGGCGGCGCGCGGGGGGTACGGCACCCGGCCCGCCGGGCCGGGGACGCCCGCACGACCACGATACGTCGGCCCTCGGCGGGCCCCGCGGCGCCCCGGCCCGGAGCCGCCGGAGGCGGGGCCGCCGGTGGTCGGGCGCTCCCGGTCAGTGGCCGCGCAGGTAGGCCAGGACCGCCTGGACGCGGCGGTGCACGTCCTCGTCGGGCGGCAGGTCGAGCTTGGCGAGGATGTTGCCCACGTGCTTGCCGACGGCGGCGTCGCTGACCACCAGGCGGCGGGCGATCGAGCCGTTGGAGTGCCCCTCGGCCATCAGCGCCAGGACCTCGCGCTCGCGCGGGGTGAGCCGCTCCAGGGGGTCGGAGCGGCGGCGCAGCAGCTGGCGGACCACCTCGGGGTCGACGAACGTGGCGCCCTCCACCACCCGGCGCAGCACCGAGGCGAACTCGCGCACGTCGCCCACCCGCTGCTTGAGCAGGTAGCCCACGCCTCGGCCCTCGCCGGAGTCGAGCAGGTCGGAGGCGTAGCTGAGCTCGACGTACTGGCTGAGGGCCACCACCGCCAGGCCGGTGTGGCGGCGGCGCAGCTCCACGGCGGCACGCAGCCCCTCGTCGGTGAAGTCGGGGGGCATGCGGATGTCGGTGACGACCAGGCCCGGACGGAATTCGTCCACGGCCCGGAGCAGGGCGTCCCCGTCGCCGACGGCGGCCACCACGGGGAACCCGAAGCGCTCCAGCACGCCCACCAGGCCCTCCCGCAGCAGCACGCCGTCCTCGGCGAGCACGGTGGGGACGGGCGTCACCTCGGTTCCGTCCGGTCGATCGTGCACGGCAGCTCCACGCGGATGCGGGTGGGACCCCCCTGGGGGCTGGACAGGTCCATTGTGCCGCCCATGACGGACACCCGGTCGCGCATCCCGGTCAGGCCGCTGCCGCGGGCCGGATCGGCGCCGCCGGGGCCGTAGTCGGTGACCTCCACCACCAGGGCCTCGCCGCCGGGGCGGGGCGCCAGGGAGGCGTGCACGGTGGCGGCGTTGGCCTCGGTGTGCTTGTAGACGTTGGTGAGCGCCTCGGCGACCACGAAGTAGGCGGTGCCCTCCACGTGGGAGGGGAGCCTGCGGGGCAGGTCGGCCTCGACGGTGACGGGGACCGGCGAGTGGTCGGCCAGCTCCCCCAGGGCGGCGGGCAGGCCGCGGTCGGTGAGCACGCGCGGGTGGATGCCGCGGACGAGTTCGCGCAGTTCGGTGATCAGGTCGTCGGCCTTGCGCTGGGCGGCGGACAGGCGGCGGTCGGCCTCCGAGCCCTCGTCGACGTCCAGCCGGGCCATGCCCAGGTCCATGTTGAGGGCCACCAGCCGCTGCTGGGCCCCGTCGTGCAGGTCGCGCTCGATGCGGCGGCGCTCGTACTCGAAGGCGTCGACCAGGCGGGCCCGGGAGTGGGTGACCTCGGTGAGTTCGGCGCGCAGCTCCTCCTTGGGCGGGCCGACCAGCAGGGCGCGGCCCAGGACGCCGTGGCCGTAGGAGGTGAGGCCGCTCAGGTAGACGGCGACCAGCAGGGCCACCGGGGAGAGCAGGGTCAGCGGCAGCGCCTCCTCGACGGTGGTGGCGGTGACGAATCCCAGGCTGATCTGGGAGCCGGGGGCGTCCTGGACCAGGAGCGGGCCCAGCATCAGCACGACGGCGAAGGCCACCAGCGCGCCCCCGACCGTGAGCAGGGAGAAGGAGATGAGCGGGAGCAGGAACAGGTAGGCGACCTCGCGCCAGGTGGCGGCCTCGGTGTACCGGGTCCGGGCCCAGCCCCACAGCCCGGGCGGGGGCACGCGGTGGCCGCTGTCGGCGGGGCCGGGCGAGACCAGGCGCAGGCGGCGGCGCTCCACCGCCCCCAGCGGCAGGGCCAGCAGCGGGCCGAAGCAGACGACCATGCACAGCCCGGCCAGGATGCCGAAGACCAGCAGGAACACCCGCTGGTTGGAACCCGTGGGCGGGTCCACCAGGGCGACGGCGACCATCAGCCAGGGCGCGTACAGCGGGAAGGCGAGCATCATGGCGATCACGCCGGTCACCACCGTGGTGACGGAGAAGGCGAGGGCCCGCAGCGACCAGAGAGAGAAGGGGAAGCGGGGGCGGGCCATCGCCCGGAGGAGGTCTGCTGGGGCGCCCGGGGGGCGCTGCCGTACGGTGCCTGTGGTCATGGCTCCACGTTAGGAAGCTAAGACGCCCAGCGGAATCCGCCCGGCCACCGGGTCGGGGGTAGGGGTGCCCCTACCGTCCCGCTCCCCCGTGCCCGAAGGCCACCCCGAAGTCCGCGGGAGCGGGCGCACCGGGCCGGGCCGCCCGTCCGCGTTCGCGCCCCGAGGGGGCGGGGCGGCACCCGGCGCCACGTGCCCGGCGGCCGGCGGTCCGCGCCCCGAGGGGCCCGAGAGGGAGGCTCTGCGCGCGGGCGCCCCTGACCAGGACGGTAGGGTGGACGAACGTGAGCGCGAAACCCGTAATCCCCGATGTCCTGGCCGCCCGGTACGCCTCGGCCGAGCTGACCCGGCTGTGGTCCCCGGAGTACAAGGTGGTCGCCGAGCGGCGGCTGTGGCTGGCCGTCCTGCGGGCGCAGGAGCGCCTGGGCGTGGACGTCCCCGAGGGCGTGGCCGCCGACTACGAGAAGGTCCTGGAGCAGGTGGACCTGGAGTCGATCGCCGCCCGCGAGCGGGTCACCCGCCACGACGTCAAGGCCCGCATCGAGGAGTTCAACGCCCTGGCCGGGCACGAGCACGTCCACAAGGGCATGACCTCGCGCGACCTGACCGAGAACGTCGAGCAGCTCCAGGTCCGCGACAGCCTGCTGCTGGTGCGCGACCGCACGGTGGCACTGCTGGCGCGGCTGGGCCGCCTGGCCGCCGAGTACGACACCGCGGTGATGGCGGGGCGCTCCCACAACGTGGCGGCGCAGGCCACCACCCTGGGCAAGCGGTTCGCGTCGATCGCCGACGAGGTGCTGGTGGCGTTCGGGCGGCTGGAGGAGCTGATCGCCCGGTACCCGCTGCGCGGCGTCAAGGGCCCGGTGGGCACCGCCCAGGACATGCTGGACCTGCTGGGCGGCGACCGCGCCGCGCTGGCGCAGCTGGAGGACGAGGTGGCGGCCCACCTGGGGTTCGCGCACCGGTTCACCAGCGTGGGCCAGGTGTACCCGCGCTCGCTGGACTTCGAGGTGCTGACGGCGCTGGTGCAGCTGGCGGCGGGCCCGTCGTCGCTGGCCAAGACGATCCGGCTGATGGCCGGGCACGAGCTGGTCACCGAGGGCTTCGCCGAGGGCCAGGTGGGCTCCTCCGCGATGCCGCACAAGATGAACACGCGCTCGTGCGAGCGGGTCAACGGGCTGACGGTGGTCCTGCGCGGCTACGCGTCGATGGCCGGCGAGCTGGCCGGGGACCAGTGGAACGAGGGCGACGTGTCGTGCTCGGTGGTGCGCCGGGTGGCGCTGCCGGACGCGTTCTTCGCCTTCGACGGCCTGGTCGAGACGATGCTGACGGTGCTGGACGAGTTCGGCGCCTTCCCCGCGGTCATCTCGGCGGAGCTGGACCGGTACCTGCCCTTCCTGGCGACCACCAAGATGCTCATGGCCGCGGTGCGCGTGGGCGTGGGCCGCGAGACGGCGCACGAGCTGATCAAGGAGCACGCCGTGGGCTCGGCCCTGGCCATGCGCCAGGAGGGCGCGGGCAACCTGCTGCTGGAGCGGCTGGGCGCCGACGAGCGGTTCCCGCTCGGCCGGTCGGAGCTGGAGGCGCTGCTGGCGGACCGGATCACGTTCACGGGCGCGGCGGCCGAGCAGGTCGCCGCGGTGGTGGAGCGGATCGACGCGCTCACGGCGCTGCACCCGCGGGCGGCGGCGTACACGCCGGGGTCCATCCTCTAGCACTCCCCCACGCAGAGGGCTCGGGCCCGGGACCGGGAGGTCCCGGGCCCTTCGTGTGCGCGCGGCACCCCGCACCGGCGCACGCCGGAGGGGCGTCACGCGCCGACGCGCACGCGCGGACCGGGAACGGGGCACGCGCGGACCGGGAGCCGGTCGGACAGCGGGCACACGCCGGCCGGGGGCCGGGCAACGCACAGGCCGGGAGCCCGGCGCACCGCGGGCGCACACCGGCGAGGGCCGGGCGCAAGGCGAGCGGGGACCGGGCACGCGGCGCGCGCGGACACGGCGGCGGTGGGCGGCGGTCCCGGGGCCGACGAAAGTCGGGGGCGGCACCGACCAAGGGTGTGGCGCGCGGGCGCCGCTCCGGGACTTCGGAGACGGGGCGGTTCGTCCTGCGGGCGCACGTTCCGCCGTGGTGGCCGAACGTAGCATGGGGGCGACTCCGAGGCACCGGGTCCGGCCGCTCCGGGCCCCGGCCCCCTCGGACCCGCCCCCTTCCCCCACGAGTGGAGACCCCATGCCCCTTGTACGCGGTGTCGCGCTGGCCGCGGTGTCCGGCCTGCTGCTCACCACCGCCCCCGCCCCGGCGGGCGCGGAGCCCTCCCCCGAGACGGACTGGCGGCTCTGCGCGGAGGTGGCCGCCGGGTGGGACGAGGACGACCGGCGCACCCTGTGCACGACCGTGACCGTGCCCCTCGACCACGCCGACCCCGGCGGCCGCACCCTCGGGATCGCGGTGACCCGGGTGCCCGCCGCCGAGTCCAACGACTACCCGGTGCTGTTCAACCCCGGCGGTCCGGGGCACCAGGGGGTGGCCACGCCCGGGCACATCCTGGACGGCGAGGCCCGGGACCTGGGGCTGCGGCACGACCTCGTCGGGTTCGACCCGCGCGGGGTGGGGCACAGCGACGCCCTGGAGTGCGAGTACGGCTTCGCCGTGCCCGACCCCTCGCCGGAGCTGAGCCCCCGGGAGCGGGCGCGCGGCGTCGCGGAGGAGCACGCCCGGATCAACCGGGAGTGCCACGCCGCCGACCCGGAGCTGGTCGAGTCCCTGACCGTGGAGAACGTCGCCCGCGACATGGACCTGGTCCGGGAGGCGCTGGGCGCGGAGACCGTCGGCTTCTACGGGGTCTCGTGGGGGTCGCTGCTGGGCGCGGCCTACCGCTCCCTGTTCGACGACCGGGTGGAGGCCATGCTGCTGGACTCGGTGGTCTCCCCCGACACCAGTGTCTCCACCCTGGAGGCGGGCCAGGCGGAGGCGGGCGAGGAGGTGTTCCACCGGTTCAGCGAGTGGACGGCCTCGCACGACGCCGTCTACGGCCTGGGCACAGAGGCCGCGCCGCTGCGGGAGCGGGTGCTGGAGCTGCGCGAGGAACTGGAGGAGGATCCCCGCACCGGTCCCGACGGGACGGTGGTGGACCACGACGCCGTGACGGCGCTGCTGGCCACGCCCGAGCGCGAGTGGCCGCGCAACGCGTCCGCACTGGCCGCCCTGCTGGACGGCGGCGTCCCCGAGGCCGGGCGCACCGCGGAGCCCGCGGACCCGGGCCTGCCGGGGCTCGGCTGGGAGGACGAGACCGACGGCGCCACGTTCTTCGCCCAGATGGCGCTGCTGTGCAACGACTCCGAGAGCCCCCGCGACTTCGACCAGGTCTGGCGGCACCGGACCGAGCGGGCCGAGCGGCTGCCCGCCATGGGCACCCTGGGCTTCTACGAGCACCTGTGCGTGGGCTGGCCCACGCCCGGCCGCGCGCCGGAGCTGGTCCGGGGCGAGAGCCCCCTCCAGCTGGTCGGCCACACCCGGGAGATGGTCACCCCCCATCGCTGGGCCCTGGACATGCGCGACGCGGTCGGCGGGCGGGTGCTGAGCGTGGCGGACGACGGCCACGGCACCCTGTCCGACCTGCCCTGCGCCGGGACGGCGGTGGAGTTCTTCGCGACCCGCACGGCGGTCACCGACACCTGCCCCGGCACCGAGCCGCCCGTCCCGGGTACCTGAGCCCGCGGCGGGGCGGACACGCCCGGCCCGGTGCGCCCTCCCGTCCTCCGGGAGGGCGCACCGGGCATCCGCGTCGGTCGCCCGCGCCGGCCCGGCGGGCATGACGCAGCCCACACCCGCGAACAGTGGGTCCGGAAGTTAACGCCTATTACGGTTGTGGGGTCGGCGTTCCGCACCCCTTGGAGGCCCCGTTGACCGACCCCGACTCCTTCGGCACCGCCCTGTGGACCCTGCTGCTGATCACCGGGATCATCCTGGCCTTCGGCACGGCGGCCCTGAGCGACATGGCGCTGCGCCGCCGCGAGGACCGCGAGGAGCGGGACCGCCGCGGGGCCGAGGGCCGGGAGCACTCCGAGAGCGCCCCCTGACCCCGCGCCCGCCCGGCGTCCCCGGTCCCGCGGGAACGCGGGAACGCGGGGGCGACCGCGACCGTCCCCGGACCGGAGACGCGGTCGCGGTCGCGGTCGGCGTCCCCGTGGAGGACCGCGCCCGGGACGAGCCGGGCCGTGTGCCCGGCGGCCCCGTACGGCACCACCGTGTCGGCGGGGGCGTGCCGCCGGCGCACCGGGCGGCGTCCCGCCGCGTCCGGGCTGATCAGCGGTGCTCCGCGAGGAGGCGGGAGAACAGGTCCGGGTCGACGTTGCCCCCGGAGACCACCGCGACCGTGGCCTCGGGCCGTCCCCGCACCGTGGGCACCCGCCCGGCCAGCACCGCCGCGGCGGCCAGCGCCCCGCTGGGCTCGGCCACCACCCGAGCCCCCAGGGCCAGGTGGGCGACCGCCCGGGCGATCTCGTCCTCCGTGACGGTGACGATCCCGTCCAGGCGGCGGCGCAGGTGCTCGAAGGTGAGGTCCGACAGGCACACCCGTACCCCGTCGGCCATGGTGCGGTGCGTGCGCTCGGGCTCCCAGGGGACGCGGCGGCCCCGGTCCAGGCTCTCGGCGGCGTCGGCCGCCAGCTCCGGTTCCACCCCGATCACCCGCACCCGGCGCGGGTGGACGGTCCACGCCGCCGTGGCCACGCCCGAGGCCAGCCCGCCCCCGCCGACCGGGACGACGACCGTGGTCACCTCCGGCGACTGCTCCAGGATCTCCAGGCCCACCGTGCCCTGCCCGGCGATGACGGCGGGGTCGTCGAAGGGCGGGACCAGGGCGAGGAGTTCGGCGCGCGAGATCTCCTCCGCGACCGCGGCCCGCTCGGCAGGCGGCACGAGGACCACCCGCGCGCCGCGGTCGCGCATCCGGTCCACCTTGACCTTCGGCGCGTTGTCGGGGACCACCACCGTGCAGGGCACGCCCAGGCGGGCGGCGGCGTAGGCCAGGGCCTGGCCGTGGTTGCCGGAGGAGTGGGTGATGACCCCCGAGGCGCGCTGGACGGGGTTGAGCAGGGCGACGGCGTTGGTGGCGCCGCGCAGCTTGAACGCGCCGGTGGGCTGGAGGCTCTCGGGCTTGACGAGGAACGCCGGTCCCCCGGGCGGTCCGGCGGTGAGGGGGGTGCGCACGACCGCGCCCTGGAGGCGGGCGCCCGCGGCGCGGATATCGTCTGCTGAGACCAGTTCCATGCCCGGGGTATGCCCGCCGCCCCGGGCGCCGTCACCGATCGGCGCCCCTCCCGTGGATAATCGGTGGCCATGCGCACCGAATGGACTCCCGAGGACCTGCCCGGCCGGGCCTTCTACCGGATGATGACCGCGGTGGTGGTGCCGCGGCCCATCGCGTGGGTCTCCACCACCTCCGCCGACGGGGTGGACAACCTGGCCCCGCACTCGTTCTTCACCATCGCCAGCTCCGATCCGGCGGTCGTGCAGTTCACCTCCACCGGGCGCAAGGACTCCCTGCGCAACGCGGAGGCGACCGGCGAGTTCGTGGTCAACCTGGCACCCGAACCGCTGTGGGACGAGGTCAACGCCTCCGGGACCCCCTACCCGCCGGACGTGGACGAGTTCGACGCCCTGGGGATCGCGCGGGAGCGGAGCACGGCGGTGCGCCCGCCCCGGGTGGCGGCCTCACCGGTGGCGCTGGAGTGCGTGCTGCACTCGACGGTGGGGTTCGGCTCCTCGACCGTGGTGTTCGGCCGGGTGGTGCACGTGGCGGTGGACGCCGGGGTGCTGGGCGGGGACGGTCTGCCGGTGGCGGAGCTGCTGCGGCCGCTGGCGCGGCTGGGCCGCAACGAGTGGTCGACCCTGGGCGAGGTGCGCGCGGTCGACCGCGTCCCCTACCGGCCCTGAGGCCCCGGCCGCCCGGGCCTCAGACGGACAGGGGCTCGCGGGCGGCGGGCATCAGGGAGAGCGCGGTCAGGTAGGGGCCGGGGTCGCCGGTCCAGTCCATGGCGGCGATCTGGTCGGCGGTGCGCCGCCCCATGAGGGCGCGGTACAGCTCGAAGGAGGTGCCCCGCCAGTGCGGGCCGCCCTGCGCGCCCAGGGTCCAGGAGCGGCCGGTGTCGGTGGCGGTGACCACCGGGCCGGTCGCCTGCTCGGGCCAGGCGCGGGCCAGGCCGGAGAGGGCGAAGTCGAGCAGGGTGTCGGCGTGCTCCGTGACGGGCTCCAGCCCCAGGGCGCCGCGGATGTCGTTGTCGTGGGTCCAGACGTCGATCGCGGGCAGCCGGTAGCGGAGCCGGGTCTGCGTGCGCAGCAGGTCGAGCAGGGCGGGGGCGGCGGCGCGCCACTCGTCGCAGACCTCGGCGATGCCGCGGCCCTCGCGCTCGGCGACCTGGCGGGCGGTGACCTCGTCGGAGGCGGGCGGGGTGACGGTTCCGGCGACCACGTCGGCGCACAGCCCGGCGAGGTGTGCGTAGGTCCGGTGGACGGTCCAGTCGGGGCAGGCGGGGACGGTGGTGTCCAGGGCGGCGGGGCCGAGCCCCTCGGCCAGGGCGAGCAGTCGCTCCTGGGCCTCGCTGTAGATGCGCGCGGAATCCATGCGCGCCACCTTACCGAACACCGTTCGGAAAGAGTGGGCCGGGAGGCCCGGTCGCGCACGGGGCCGACCCGGTGAGCGGGCGACCGGCCGCGACCGGGCCAAGCCGCACGCGCGGGGCCGGGTCTCAGGAACGCGGGAGGCCGCGGCTCCGGCGGGCGAGGGCGGCGGCTGCCAGGCCCAGCGCCGCGGCGAGGCCGGCCGCGGCCGGGGCCAGGCCCGCGCCCGCGGCGACGGCCGCACCGCCCAGCACGGCGCCCAGGGCCGCGCCGACGTGCACCGAGGAGCTGTGCACCGCCAGCGCCCGGCCCGCGGCCTCCGGGCCGACCCGGGCGACCATCAGCGCTTGGAGCGCCGGGGGCACCGCCCAGGCGGCGGCCGACCAGGTCACGAGCAGGGCCGCCACCGCCGCGACCGGCACCGGGCGCAGCCACCACAGCAGGGCGAACGCGGCCATGGCCGCGCAGAACACCGCGCCGGCCGCGGCGAACGCCCGGCCCGGCCCGACGCGGTCCGCGAGGCTCCCCGAGGCACGGGTTCCCGCCAGCCCGCCGACCCCCGCGGCGACCAGCAGCGCGCCCAGCGCGGCCGGCCCGACGCCCGCGAGACCGGCCAGGAACACCGCGAGGTAGGTCTGGAAGGCGAGGTTGCCCGCGACGGTGAGCACGGTGGCCGCCAGGACCGCGGCGACGGCCCGGGAGGCCAGGGGGCGGAGCAGGTCCGCGGCACCGCGCCGTTCACCCGCCGGGCCGGAGGCGGGCACGGTGGCCGCCGACGCGGCCAGGGCCGCGGCGCCCAGCAGCCCGCCCAGCACGAAGGCGGCCCGCCAGCCGAAGAGGCCGCCGGCCCAGGTGCCCAGCGGGACGCCCAGCAGGACAGCGCCGGTCAGGCCGGTCATCACGGTGGCCAGGTGGCGCCCGCGCCGCTCGGGCGGGGCCTGGGCGGCGGTCAGGGCGAGCGCGCAGGGCAGGGCCGCCGCGGCGGACAGCGCGGCCAGCAGGCGCAGGGCGAGCAGCGGGCCGAGTCCGTCCAGGAGCGGGACGGCGAGGTTGGCCGCCGTGAAGACGGCCAGGGACCGGGTGAGCACGGCCCGGGGCGGGACCCGGGCGAGCAGGAGCGCCCACAGCGGCGCGGTGAGCGCGTAGCCCAGGGAGTACAGGGTGACGAGCTGGCCGGCGGCGACCGCGGTGACCCCCAGATCCGCGGCCAGGCCGGGCAGCACGCCGATGATGACGAAGTCGTCGGTCTGGACCGCGAAGGCGGTGAGGGTGAGGGCGGGGAGCCACCGGGGTGCGCGCATCCGATTAGGGTAACAACTGTTTCCCTAATGGGTGTGCGAATGTGGGCACCGAGGAAGAAGAGGTGATCGCGCCCCATGCCCCGAACCGCCGACCCCGAGCGCCGCCGCGAGGTCCTGGACGCCGTCATCGCCGAGCTGGCCCGCATCGGCGCCGCCGACTTCTCGCTGCGCGACCTCGCCCGCGGCCTGGGCCGGAGCACCCGGGTCCTCACCCACCACTTCTCCGACAAGGAGGCCCTGCTCGTGGCCGTGCTCCAGCGGCTGGACGAGGTCCAGCACGCGGCGCTGCGCGCCACCCCCGGCTGGGACGACCCGGGGGTCCCTGTGGGAACCGTCGTGCGCGACGCCTGGCGGCGCACCCTCGCGGAGCCGGAGCTGGCGGTGACCCGGCTCATCCGGGAGATCGAGGGGCTGGCCGCGGCGGGCCGGCTGCCCGTGGAGGTGCCGGGGTTCGTACGCGGTCGCGCCGAGTTCGTCGCCTCCTGCCTGGTGCTGCGGGGGCTGTCCGGGCCCGAGGCCCTGCGGACCGCGACCCTGCTCAACGCCGCCTTCTCCGGCCTGGAGACCGACCTGCTGACGACCGGTGACGGCGACCGCACCGGGGCCGCGCTGGAGGACCTGTGCGCCTGGCTCGACGCCCGCACCGGGAGCGGCGGCCGGGGTCAGTCCCAGGCCTCGTCCGGCAGGAGCCGGTAGCAGTCGCCCATCTGCTCGGCGACGGACGCGGCCAGGACACGGGAGGCGGCCCAGCGCGGGGAGAGGCGTACGGCGGCGGGTTCCCAGTCGTCCCGGGCCATGGCGCCGAACAGCGCGTTCAGCTCGGAGAGGGGGCTCAGGACGCTCTCGGGGAAGACCTCCGTCCGCGTCACGGCGTAGCCGTGGAAGTCGTCGATCTGAAGGGCGATCTCATCGACGTCGACGCCGCTGCGCCGCGCCCAGGCGAGCTGTCGCCCGGCATCCCAGGAGGCGATCTCGGCGTACCCGCGGAAACGGTCGAGGAGAGCGGTGCTCGGCATCATGGGGGCAGGGTAGCGCCCCCGGGCACGGCACGGCCCCGGACACCGATGGGTGTCCGGGGCCGTCGCGGGGACGGGTCAGGTGCCCAGGCCGGACATCAGGTCCTCGAAGGCGACCGGCTCGTCGTAGGGGTCCCGCCCGCTCCGCTCGTGGTCGGCCGCGAGCAGCGCCAGCTGGCGGCCCGCCCGCTCGATGCGCTCGTTGAGCTCGCGGGCGCCCTCGTCGTCCGCACCCCAGTCCTCCGAGGCCGCGTAGACGCCGGTCGGGACGACCAGCGCGCGGGAGTAGGAGAACAGCGGGCGCAGGGCGTGCTCCAGGACCAGCGAGTGGCGCGGGCTGCCGCCGGTGGCGCCGACGAGCACCGGGACCGCGTCCAGGGCGCCCTGGTCGACCACGTCGAAGAACGACTTGAACAGCCCGCTGTAGGAGGCGTTGAACACCGGGGTCACCGCGATGACCCCGTCCGCCTCCGCCAGGTCGGACAGCACGCCCGGCAGCTCTCCGGTGGGCACCTGGGTGACCATGGCGTTCATGACGTCGTGGGCCAGGTCGCGCAGCTCCACCGTGCGCACCCGGGCCCGGATGCCCCGGTCCCCCAGGGAGCGCTCGGTGGCGGCGGTCAGCCGGTCGGCGAGCAGCCGGGACGAGGACGGGGTGCTCAGCCCCGCCGAGACGGTGACGATGCGGCGGACGCTCATGCGCGGACCTCCGTGTCCTGGTCGTGGTCCCCGGCCCGCCGGGCGGCGAGCATCGAGGCGTGGACGGGTGCGTCGGGTACGTGTGCGGGGCGGCCGGCGGCGAACTCCTTGCGCAGCACCGGGACGACCTCCTCGCCCAGCAGGTCCAGCTGCTCCAGGACGGTCTTGAGCGGCAGGCCCGCGTGATCCATGAGGAAGAGCTGGCGCTGGTAGTCGCCGAACATCTCGCGGAAGGTCAGGGTGCGGTCGATGACCTGCTGCGGGCTGCCGACGGTCAGCGGCGTCTCGCGGGTGAACTCCTCCAGCGAGGGACCGCCGCCGTAGACGGGCGCGTGGTCGAAGTAGGGCCGGAACTCCTTGACCGCGTCCTGGGAGTTCTTGCGCATGAACACCTGTCCGCCCAGGCCGACGATCGCCTGCTCGGCCTTGCCGTGGCCGTAGTGCTCGTACCGGCGGCGGTACAGCGAGATGAGCTTCTTGGTGTGGGTGGCGGGCCAGAAGATGTTGTTGTGGAAGAAGCCGTCGCCGTAGTAGGCGGCCTGCTCGGCGATCTCCGGGCTGCGGATGGACCCGTGCCACACGAACGGCGGGATGCCGTCGAGCGGGCGCGGGGTGGCGGTGAAGCCCTGGAGCGGGGTCCGGAACTTGCCCTCCCAGTTCACGACGTCCTCGCGCCAGAGGCGGTGGAGCAGGTTGTAGTGCTCCAGGGCCATGGGGATGCCCTCGCGGATGTCGTAGCCGAACCAGGGGTAGACCGGCCCGGTGTTGCCGCGGCCCATCATCAGGTCCACCCGGCCGTCGGCGAGGTGCTGGAGGGAGGCGTAGTCCTCGGCGATCTTCACCGGGTCGTTGGTGGTGATGAGGGTGGTCGCGGTGGACAGGACGATCCGCTCGGTCTTGGCCGCGATGTAGCCGAGCAGGGTGGTCGGCGAGGACGGCACGAACGGCGGGTTGTGGTGCTCGCCGGTCGCGAAGACGTCGAGACCGACCTCCTCCGCCTTGAGCGCGATCTCGACCATGGCCTTGATGCGCTCGTGCTCGGTCGGCGTCCGACCGGTGGTGGGGTCGGTGGTCACATCGCCGACAGAGAAGATTCCGAACTGCATGGCCCGCTCCCGAACTAGCTTTCCAAGAAGTAGTTTCCTGAGAAACTATCATGCCCGAACGGTGGACACGTCCCGGGTATTCCCCGCCGGCCCCGCTCCCCCGGCCGGACCCCGTTCATCCACAGGCACGCTCCGTATCCACAGAATGTCACCCGGACCTGCTATGCCTGGTAAAGCCGATACCGACCCGGTCACCCGGCGTCATGGTCGGCCGGACACGAGGACGTCGAACACACCGGAAGGAGAAGGGCGCCCCCTCACCCCCGCGCCCGAAACCACATGTCCGTCACCCTCGATCCCCGGCGGCTTCCCCACCAGCGACCCGACGACCGCACCGACGACCACGAGGCCACCCGCCAGCCGGTGGTCCTGGCCGACGCGCTGGCCGACGTCGTGACCGCGCTGAGCAGCGCGGACCCCGACCTGGCCCCCCGGCCCCGCCACGGCCGGGCCTGACACCCCCGACACACCCGCGGCCGTGGCGGCTGTGGCGGCGCCGTCGCCACGGCCGCACGCACGGCCCCCGCCGGCCCCGTCCCGGGGTCGGGCGCCCACGCGGCGACCGCCCGGGGCCGGCCGCGGGCGGGGCCTCCCGCGCCGAACTCCAGCGGGTGGCCGGCGCCGCCCTCCGCAACTGGCCGCCCCTCTGAGTGACTGTTTGGTATGTGGGTGGTTGCGTGCGGTGACCGGTCAGGTTCGCTGATCAGAAAACAGAACGTCCCCGCCAGAATTGCGCTGTGTGTGCAGATGCAAGCCCGGCGGGGACGCCCGCCCATGCTACCCCTCCAGCCTCTCCGACACCGTCTGGGAGGTGATCGAGCCCTTCCTGCCCGTCCGTGACCGGTCCCAAGGCGGAGCACCCCGCAAATACGACGACCGGCGGATGTGGGACGCGCTCTTCTTCGTGCTGCGCTCGGGCTGCCCGTGGCGGATGATCCCCCGCGACCTGCTGCCCTGGGACGCCGCCTACCGGTGGTACCGCGCCTGGACCTCTGACGGCACCCTCGACCGCGTCCACGACACCCTGCGCGCCCGGGTGCGCCAGGAGGCGGGCCGCGACCGGGCACCCGCGGCGGCGGTGCCGGACTCCCAGTCGATCCTGACCGGGGAGGGCGGCACCGACCGGGGCTACGACGCGGGCAAGCGCACCAAGGGCCGCAAACGCCACCTGGTCGTGGACACCCTGGGGCTGGTGCTGGTGGTCGCGGTGACCTCGGCCTCGGTCCAGGACCGGGCCGGCGGGCACCGGGTCCTCCGAGCGCTGGCGGCCCGGTTCCCGACGGTGGGGCTGGTATGGGCCGACGCGGGGTACGCCTACAAGGTCGACAGCGGCCTGCTCACCTGGGCGTACGACAGGTTCAAGCTGGTGGTGGAGATCGTGCGGCGCAGCGACGACGCCCGGGGGTTCCAGGTGCTGCCCCGCCGGTGGGTGGTCGAGCGCACCTTCGGATGGCTGGTGCGCAACCGCCGTCTGGCCCGCGACTACGAACGCCTCACCATCAACTCCGAGGCCATGGTCAAGATCGCGATGATCCGATTGATGGCCACACGCCTGGCCGGTCAGAGCCAGCGGTGGAGCAACCGCTCCACCGACCAGAGCGTGTAATCACCCGCATATCCGACAGTCACTCAGGCCGGCCTGGCGTGATCAGGCCTTGGGTGAGCGAACCGTCTCGGCGTGGGCTGCGAGGTATCAGGAGGCGCGGTCCGCCTGGGTAGTCGAATAAGGGGCGCTGCCGATGCTGATGCGGCGGATCGGTCTCAGTGACAAGGTGCTGGTGGTGGGGGACGTGATCCGGCCCGAGGTCCTGGCGGGGTGCTCCCGGAGGAGCCGGCGGCGCTGGTCCGCCGGGCCCGGTTGTACCCGGAGGGGATGGAAGACCCGCGGGTACTGGAACAGAGGATGGAGCTCTTGGGCCAGGTCGGGAGTAGCCTGCTCGTGGGGTGGAGAAGACCTCCCTGACCCGGCCCTCCAGCGTTTTCGGGCCGGCCTCCCCGCCTTGGCGGCAGCCGAGGTTGATTTTCACGTGAGGAATCTTGGGAAATGAACCCAGTTCATTTTCCCCTACCGAAAAGGCCAGGGAAATTCGGACCGAACCTGGGGAGCTACGCCTGCGAGGTCAGTCGCACCACGACGGGTCCACACGTGAGCTAATGGCAGACTGCCCGCTCGTGGTTCGGATTTCACCCTGGTAAGACACGCAACTTCCTCGCGTTGAGCCGTAAGCGGCCGCGAAGTGGCCGTAGTAACCCCCGTCTCGGAAATATCCGGTGCTGGGGTAGACGTAAAGGTGGATCTCTGTCCACGTGCTCACACCGTGGACGGAAGAGTGTGTCTTCAATGCGATCGCGCAGTTCTGCTGGTAAGTCGGGCTCCACAGCAGGTATGCGGTACCCAGGCGGGTTGTCCCGTTCCTGAGGATGATGCCGTTCGAGTGCTGAAGGGTGTAGCTTCCGCTGTACCACTTGCAACCGTCAGCTGACCGTACCGCTTCGTCGAGTGTGTGCGCGGAAGCAGGGGATGCTGACAGAAAAACGGCGCTCACCATCACGGCGAACATCATTGCGGCATAGCGAAAGCCTCGCCTTATATTGGAAGTCAATCGTACTCCTTGGGGCCGAATTCAGATAACCAAGATAGTCGCCAGTTCACGACTCGTCTGGGCAGTGACCGGGTTCGGTCAAAAGCTTGACAGTTTGAGTCTGGCCGAAACCCAGCCAACAGCGATTGCTGACTCCTGCGATCGTGGACCGCATTGGTGTGTCCTGCGTCTTTCGGAGTCGGACTTCTGGATCCTGGGACCACGTGACCCTTGAAGGAGCACATCGTGGATACCCCGACCAGTTCCGCCGCAAGGTCCTGAACCTGGTCCAGGCCGGACGCAACGTCGCGGACGTGGCAAACGATCTGGACATCAGCACCGAGACGATCTACGCCTGGCGGTGACTTTGGCTTCTACCATGCTCTCTGCACGAGCGGAGGTGAGCCGTCACCGTGCACGGCGGGGCCGACGGCGAGGACGCGCTCTCCGCGCGAGCGGAGATGAGCCGGTCAGCACCTCCACCGCCGGGCCCTCGACGTCGTGATCTGGCCGTCGTCGATGTACATGGTGACGTGGAAGGGGGCCGGGCCGCTGCCGGTGTCGTGGAAAAGCAGTTCACCCGGAGCGAAGCCACCGCCCCCAGTTGCCCGATCCGGGTCGAATCATCTAAATTGAGCTTCATAGACTCAACCCAGGAGGTGGTCTGATGCCGTTCGCGTCGTCGGTGTTCACCGGGGCTCCCCGGGCCGGGGCCCGGCCCGTCCACGCTCCCCCGGAAGTGGTCCGGGTGGACCAGGGAAGCGAGGACGGCTCCCATCTGGTCGAGGTGCGTTTCGGCCTCTGGACGGACGCCTCACAGTTGGCGCTGGTTCGGGACGGGCACAGGCTGCTGATGGTCTCGCGCCCCGACGGGGCACTGCTGCGCGAGATCGCGTTCCCCGGGCCGGTGGCGTGGGACCGCATGGAGGTCCGGTACACCGGAGGGCTCCTCACGGTCCGGGCCCCCGAGGCACACCGCTCCCCCGTGCCGGTCCGGCCCCTCCTGCGGGCTCCCCGCAGGCACTCCCTCCTGCGCTCCCTGCGGGAGCGGGTGGCCGCCTGGCTGGACCGCCTGGGACGGGACCGCACCGGCTCCTGAGATACGCAGCCGCGGACACGGCACCGACCGGGCCGGTGCCCTTCCGGCCCTCGCCGGAGGGGCGCCGGTGGCGGGTGGAGCGCGCCACGGCCCGACCGGCCGGACACCGCCGCCCCACCGAAGGGGACGGGCCCTAAGCAATCGGTCCGTCGTAGTCCATCCAGAAGTCGACGGCCTCCGGGCGCGGGCGGGGCGCCACCGAGCTGCCGCCGTCGAACTCCATGACCTGTTCGGGGGCTTCCCGCACCGTCGGCCAGGCGGGGAGTCCGGGGCCGTTGGGGTCGCCGGTGCGCGCGAAGTTGCTCCAGTAGGCGCTCATCTGGTCGCGGAGCCGGTAGTCGGTCTCGGTGTACTCTGCGTCGCCGTCCGCGCCGAGGTTGGCGTAGGCGTAGGCCACCTCCGCGCCGTGGTAGGCGCCGTACTTCTCCAGCCCGTCCTCCGGGGGGACGTGTGAGAAATGGTAGAGGTAGGCGCCCGATGCTCCGGTCCGTGTCTGTAGGCGGGCCCAGCGGTGCATCGCCCTGGTCATGACCATGTCGGTCCGGGCCTGCAGGAGCGAGTCGAGCACCTGTTCCTCCGTCCGTCCGGGGTAGAGCTCCAGGAACCGCTCCGCGTCCCCGCCGTGGTCGGCCCGCACCGTGGCGTGGTACTCGTCGACGTCGGTGTCCGGTGGCAGGGCCAGGGCCAGGGAGGCCTCGTCCGCGTTGCTGCCGAGCAGCGTCGGCACGTCCAGCTGGTCCCCCGCCGCGTAGACGTCCGCGGGCGGGGCGCTGAGCACGTGACCGTCGATGAAGGGCCGCCAGTGGCCCGCCAGCGGCTCCGCGGCCTCCAGAACGCGGTCGAGGGGCATCGCCCGCATCTCCTCCAGGGTGGCCCCGCCCAGCGCCTCGCTCAGGCGGAGCCCGGCGTCCGCGGCGGCCTCCCCCGTGTCGTACTGGTCGCCGTCCTCCGTGTTCCCGGCGGTTCCCATGCACGCTCCGCTGCCCGCGATGATGCCGTCCACGAGGTCCTCGGCCAGCGGGGTCGCGCCCAGGACGCACACGCTCTCGCCGCCGGCCGACTCCCCGGCGACGGTCACCCGGTCGGGGTCGCCGCCGAAGGCGGCGATGTTGTCGCGGATCCATTCCAGGGCGGCGATCTGGTCCTGGAGCCCGTAATTGCCGGAGGCCTCGCTCCCGGACTCGTCGGCGAGGTCGGGGTGGGCGAGGAAGCCGAGGACGCCCAGCCGGTAGTTGAGGGTCACGGTGATCACCTCGCCCCGGGAGGCGAGGGCCGCGCCGTCGTAGAGCGGCAGCGCACCGGAGCCGGTCGTGAAGCCGCCGCCGGGGATGTAGACGAGGACGGGCAGCCGCTCCGCACCGCGCTGGGTCGCCCGCCAGACGTTGAGGGAGAGGCTGTCCTCGCCGACCGGATACGGGTTGAGGAGGGTCTCCGCCAGCGGGACGTCGATGACCTGAGAGAGAGCCCGGGTGATGAAGGAGGACTCTCCCTGGACGGGGACGTCGGAGAAGCGGTCGGCGGTGAACACCTCCGTGCGCGGCAGGGGCGGCCGGGGCGCCCTCCAGCGCAGCTCTCCCTCCGGAGGCCGGGCGTAGGGGATGCCCGCGAAGACCTCCACCGTGCCGGGGTCGTTGAGGACCCCCTGGACGGGTCCCTCCCGCGTGTGGACGAGTTCGGTGGGGGTGCGGTCCTGCCCGCCCGCAAGACGGTGCTGCGGCGCCGGATGGGCCGCCAGCGCCGTGGCGCAGACGAGCACGCCCGCGAGCAGCCACGCCCCGGTCCGCAGCAGGCGGCGGCCCCGCAGCCACCAGCGGGCCGTCGCGCCCAGGGCCACCAGCAGCAGCGCGATCAGAGCCCACCCCCACCAGGGGCTCCGGTTGAGCCACAGGACCACGCCGGCGGCCACCGCGACGGCCGCCCATGGCAGCACGTACCGCGCGAGCCCGAGCCCTCGCCGGGGGCCGGCCGGTCGTGGCTTTCGCCTGTCGGTTCCCATCTCCCGCTCTCCGTTTCCAGGGCCGGGCCCCGGCTCGAACATTCTCACGTCACGCTTCGACGGCACAGTCGAGCCGGTTCCCCCGGGGCGCGAGGAAGGCCGTGCGGGTGCCGTCCGGGGAGATCGACGCATTGGTGCGCCGTGGGGAGTCGCAAAGGTCCCCGACAGTGTGGAGCCTGGGAAGTGCCTTGTTCTCCGGTCCTTGCCTCTGCGGCGTCGTCGCTGATCGGGTGCACTGCGATTCAAGCCGTCCAGGCGTGCGCCGGGCAGTGCCGCCACGTCAGCGGCTCGGCATGACGTTCCCGGGGGCGAGGGCGTGACGTGGTGTCACCGCCGCGTCCGCCGCCCCTGGTGAGGCCATGTTCGAGCAAGGCCCCCGCACCCCGGGCCGCTCCGCGGGGCCGTCGCCGGTCGGACCGGCACGGACCGGCGCGGCCCGGGGACCTGGGCTCACCGCGTGCGGTGGACGCCGTCTTCGACGTCCGGGAACCGGTCGACCGGCGGCCCCTCAGGAGCGGCGGTCCGCCCGTGTCCGGCGGCGGGGCCGACCGGGTTCCCCGCCCGGGCCCTCCGGGCCGCCGCCGCGCGGACGCCGGACCCGGCGGGGTCCGCGCCCCGCGCACGCGGCAGCACGGCAGAGGTGTTCATCCCGCGAACCTGGCGATGAGCGCGTCGGCCGCCTCCGCCGACGAGGCGGGGTTCTGCCCCGTGATCAGCAGTCCGTCCTCGACCACGTAGGAGCCCCAGTCCGCGCCCTTGGAGTAGTCCCCGCCGAGCCCGATCAACTCGTCCTCGACGAGGAAGGGGACCACGTCGACCAGTTCGACCGCGGCCTCCTCCGTGTTGGTGAAGCCGGTGACCCTCCTGCCCCGCACGAGCGGGGTGCCGTCCTCGGCGGTGACGTGGCGCAGCACGCCCGGCGCGTGGCAGACCAGCGCGACCGGCTTGCCCGAGCGGAGCGTGCTCTCGATCAGGCGGACGGAGGCGGGGTCCTCCGCGAGGTCCCACAGCGGGCCGTGGCCGCCGGGGTAGAAGACGGTGTCGTAGTCGTCGGCGGAGACCGAGTCCAGGCGCACCGTGTTCGCCAGCGCCGCGGTCGCCTCGGCGTTCGCCTCGAACCAGTGGGTGTCGTCGGTCTGGAAGCCGGGCTCGTTGCTCTTGGGGTCCAGCGGCGGCCGGCCGCCGGCCGGCGAGGCGAGGGTGATGTCGTGGCCGGCCTCGATGAAGCGCCGGTACGGTGCGGCGAGCTCCTCAAGCCAGAAGCCGGTCTTCTTCCCGGTGTCGCCGAGCCGGTCGTGGGAGGTGAGGACGATGAGGACCTTCATGGTGTTCCCCTGTTCTAGTAGACTGGTCGTCTTGTCGATGGTTCGGATCCCCGTACCGCGGGACCAGGGGCCCGCAGGGCCCGTCACGCCAAGTGAAGCACGCGCGTGGTCGATGCGAGGGCGTTGTCCATCGCGGCCGGGTCGCGGTGGATCTTGGCCATGACGCTGGCTCCGAGCCACATGTCGTAGAGGGCCCGGGCCACGTCCCCCGGGCTTGCGTCGACGGACAGCGACCCGTCGGAGACGCCGGCCTCGATCATGCGCTGGAGGCGGTCGACAATTCCGGTCGTGCCCTCTTTCAGCGCCAGCCGCATCGGCTCGGAGAGGTCGGAGACCTCGGCGCCGAGCTTGACCGCCAGGCACTTGCCCCGGCAGTCCTCCAGGCTCTGCGTGTCGCGCCAGTTCCGCCAGTAGGCCATGAGCCGCTCGGCCGCCGATGCGCCGGTGGCCGCGAAGACCGCGTCCATCTCGCTCAGGTAGTCGGCGAAGTAGCTCTGTAGCATGGCCTCGCCGAAGGCGTCCTTGGAGCTGAACCAGTGGTAGAACGAACCCTTCGGAACACCGGCGGCGGTGAGCACCTCGTTGATGCCGACGGCCGACCACCCCTTGCGCGCCATGATGCCCTGCGCGGTGTCCAGGATGCGCTGGCGGGTGTCGGCGGAGGTGCTCATGGAGCCAGGCTAACACCGAATTAGACCAGTCGTCTAGAGCGGTCCGCCCCGACCCCCGGGCGCCGCGGACACGACCACCCGGCCTGCCTCGGCCCCCGGCACGACCCGGCCTGTCCGGCGCCGGGTGCACCGGAGGGACGGAGCGGACCCGCCGCCGCGGAGCGGTCGGCGAGGGCACGCCGTGCCCTGCTCTTCCCTTGCGCCGCGGTCGGCAAAGGGACACGAAGTCTCGATTCGAACACGACATCCGCCGAAAAATCTCGAAGCGGTGTTATTCCGGCGTCAGGTGTTGTGGCTCACGGAGCGGGAGGCGATGATCCCCGTCTGTGACACCACGGAGGCGCAAGAACCCCCTCGCGCCTTCGCAACGAAAGGAGAACGGACTTGACCGAGTCCATGCTCTGGTCGATCGGGACCTTCGGCGTCTACCTCGTCGCCATGGTCGCCATCGGCCTGTGGGCCTACAAGAAGACCGTCTCCCAGTCGGACTTCGTCCTGGGCGGTCGCCAGCTCAACCCCTGGGTGGCGGCGCTGAGCGCCAACGCCAGCGACTTCAGCGGCTGGCTGCTGCTGGGCCTGCCCGGGGCCATCTACGTCTCCGGCCTGGGTGAGGCGTGGATCGCCGTGGGCCTGGCCTGCGGCTTCGCCGGGAGCTGGATCCTGCTGGCCCCCCGCCTGCGGGTCTACACCGAGCGGGTCACCGACGCCCGCGCGGGCGGGGACTCCGACTCGCTGACCCTGTCCTCCTTCCTGGAGAACCGGTTCAACGACCCCACCCGCCTGCTGCGCGGGGTCTCCTCACTGCTCATCATCGTCTTCTACTTCTTCTACGTCGCCTCGGGCCTGGTCGCCATGGCCGCCCTCTTCGACCAGGTCTTCGGGCTCGACCCCGCCCCGGCGATCGCCATCGGCGTGGGCATCGTGGTGCTCTACACCGTCCTGGGCGGCTTCCTCGCGGTCTCCTACACCGACGTCGTGCAGGCCGCCATGATGTGGCTGGCCCTGCTCATCGTCCCGGTCCTGGCGATCACCGCGCTGGGCGGCTTCGCGGGCCTGGCCGACGGGGTGTCGGCCAAGAGCGACGGGCTGCTCTCCGCGGTGGGCGGCACCTCCCTGGACGCCGACCTCGGGCAGTGGGTGTCCACCGAGACGCTGGGCTGGGTGGTCATCGTCTCCGGCCTGGCCTGGGGCCTGGGCTACTTCGGCCAGCCGCACATCCTGGCCCGCTACATGGGCATCCGCTCGGTCAAGGACATCCCGGCCGCCGCGACCATCAGCGTCACCTGGGCTATCAGCGCCATGGCGCTGGCCGTCGCGGTCGGCTTCATCGCCATCGCCTACTTCGACACCCCGCTGTCCTCCCCCGAGCAGGCCTTCCCGCTGCTGATCGAGGCGCTGGCGCACCCGCTGGTGGCCGGTCTGCTGCTGGCCGCCATCCTCGCCGCCGTCATGAGCACGGCCGACTCCCAGCTGCTGGTGGCCTCCTCCGCCCTCACCGAGGACGGCTACCGGGCCTTCGTCGACCGCGACGCCGCCCCCGGCACGCTGCTGTGGATCAGCCGGATCACGGTGGTCGCCGTCGCGCTGGGCGCCGCGGGCATCGCACTGTGGGGGAACCAGTCGGTGATGGACCTGGTGGGCTACGCCTGGGCCGGGTTCGGCGCCGGGTTCGGGCCCATCCTGCTGCTGTCGGTGTTCTGGAAGCGGATGACCTGGGCCAGCGCGCTGGCCGGGATGGTCGCCGGGGGTACCACCGCGATCCTGTGGGACATCCTCGACGCGGCCGTCTTCAACACGGGCCTGTACGCGATGGTCCCGGCGGCGGCGCTCAGCTTCGCCGCGATCTTCCTGTTCAACGGGCTGGCCAAGGTCGGCGAGCAGCAGGCCGCCGACTTCGACCGGGTCGAGGCCGAGATCCGCTCGGGCCGGGGCGGCGGTCCCGCCGCGGCCGAGGACGCCGCGGTCTGACGCACCCCGCCTCCCGTGCCTCGGGAGGGCGGAACACGGCGGGGGCGCCGGTCGATGCGACCGGCGCCCCCGCTCCCGTGTGTGTACCGCGGGTCAGGAATCCGTTCCCCGGCGCGCGTCGACCAGGTCCGGTTTGCGCCAGTCCGGGTCGGAGAAGTACTTCTTCGTCTCGGCCGTGATGACCCCGGACAGCACCAGCAGGCCGATGAGGTTGGGCACCGCCATCAGGCCGTTGGCCGCGTCGCTGAACGCCCAGACGACGGTGAGGTCCGTGGTGGCGCCCACGAACACCACCGCGACGAACAGCAGGCGGAAGGGGAGCACCGCCCAGCGGCCCACCAGGAAGTCCATGCACCGCTCGCCGTAGTAGGACCAGCCCACCAGGGTGGTGAAGGCGAAGAACATGAGGCTGATCGCCACGATGTAGCCGCCGAAGGGCGCCAGGCCCGGCGACAGGGAGCCGAACGCCTCGCTCATCGCCCAGTTGGTCATCAGGGCGCCGTCGCCGGTGTTCTCGGTGTACCAGGCGCCGGTGACGATGATGACCAGGCCGGTCATGGTCACCACGATGATGGTGTCGATGAAGGTCTGGGTCATGGAGACCATGGCCTGGCGGACCGGGTGGGCGGTCTTGGCGGCGGCGGCCGCGATGCCGCCGGTGCCCAGGCCGGACTCGTTGGAGAACATGCCGCGGGCCATGCCCTGCTGCATGGCGATGATGAACGCCGAGCCCAGGAAGCCGCCGACCGCGGCGGTGCCGGTGAAGGCGTCGGTGAAGACCAGCGCGATCGCGCTGGGGATCGAGGTGACGTACAGGGCCAGCACCAGGAGCGAGGCCAGCACGTAGGCGATGATCATGAACGGCACGACGCCGGCGGCGAACCGGCCGATGCTCTTGATGCCGCCCAGGATGACGGCGGCGACCAGCGCCACCATCACGGCGCCGGAGAGCCAGGTCGGCACCGAGAAGGTGGACTCCAGCTGGCCGGCGACCGCGTTGGCCTGGGTCATGTTGCCGATGCCGAACGAGGCGATCGCGCCGAAGATCGCGAACAGGAAGCCCAGCACCAGGCCGATCTTGGCGCCGCCGCTGCCGGGGCCGAACTTCTCGGCGAAGCCGTGCCGCAGGTAGAACATCGGGCCGCCGCTCATCTCGCCCTTGGTGTCCGGGCGGCGGTACTTCACGCCGAGCAGGGCCTCGCTGTACTTGGTGGCCATGCCCAGGATGCCGGTGACCCACATCCAGAACAGCGCGCCGGGGCCGCCGACGCCGATGGCCAGGGCCACGCCGGCGATGTTGCCGACGCCGACGGTCGCCGCCAGGGCCGTGCTCAGGGCCTGGTAGTGCGAGATGTCACCCTTGGTGTCGCCCTTGTCGCTCTCGGTGCGGCGGACCAGGGCCAGCCACAGGGCGTGTCCCAGGACGCGGAACTGGAGCCCTCCGAGCCGGACGGTGAGGTAGACGCCCACGATGAGGAGCAGGGGTATGAGGAAGTACGGCCCCCATACGAAGGAAACGATGGAATCCAGGACCGCCTGGATCATGTCTGTCATGGAGTCGGGTCTCTCTGAATTGAAGGCTCGGTATCCGAGGGGTGATGGGGGAGCCGGAAACCTGTACGGAAGCGTCACAGCCGGCAGTCACAGCGGTGTTACATTTTTTCGCCACTCCTGTCACTAGGAGCCACTCCGCGCCCCGCCGGTACCGCGGGCTCGCGCGCGGCGGCCCGTCCCCCGCCCGCCGCTTGCGCCTCCCCTGCCGGGCACGATCATGCACGAGTCGGCGTGTCCGGTCACGCAGGGGGCGGGCTTTGTGTCGCGCCCCGTCTTCCGGGCCCGAAGGCAGCCGGCCCGGGACGGGTGTCGCGTCCCGGGCCGGCGGTCGGGTCCGGGGTCAGAGCGTGATGCCGATGGCCCAGCTGAACAGGCCGTACATCGCGCCGAGGATGAGGACCAGGGCGATGAGGTTGAGCCAGAGGCCGCCGCGGATCATCTGGCCGATCCGCACGTACCCGGACCCGAACACGATCGCGTTGGGCGGGGTGGCGACCGGCAGCATGAACGCCATGGTGGCGGCCAGCGCCACGGGCACCACCAGGGTCATCACGTCCATGCCCATGCCCAGGGCGACACCGCCCAGGATGGGCAGGAACGTCGCCGCCGTCGCGGTGTTGCTGGTGAGCTCGGTCAGGAACAGCACCAGTGCGGTCACCACGAGGATCAGCACCCACAGCGGGATCCCGGCCAGGACCGAGACCTGCCCGCCGATCCAGGTGCTGAGCCCGCTGGCGGTGAACTGCCCGGAGATGGCCAGGCCGCCGCCGAACAGCAGCAGCACGCCCCAGGGGAGCCCGACGGCGGTCGCCCAGTCGAGCAGGCGGGTGCCCTGCCGGTCGATGGGGACCAGGAAGAGGACGACCGCGACCGTCATGGCGATCCCGGCGTCGCTGATGCCGGCCAGCCACGGCAGGGCGCCGCCGATGCCCTCGCTGCGGGCCAGCACCGGGATGAAGATCCAGGACAGGGCGGCCAGGGCGAACACCAG
Source organism: Nocardiopsis flavescens (assembly GCF_900141985.1). Taxonomy (GTDB): domain Bacteria; phylum Actinomycetota; class Actinomycetes; order Streptosporangiales; family Streptosporangiaceae; genus Nocardiopsis; species Nocardiopsis flavescens. The sequence goes on from NZ_FQZK01000001.1 coordinate 730,993, forward strand.
CGAGACGCCCTTCTCGCCGCGGGACATCGCGCCCAGGCCGGTGAGTTCGGTGCGGATCAGCTCCTGGGCGCCCTCCACCCGCTTGGCCTCGGGCGGGAACACCTTGATGAGCACGAACCAGGCCAGGAACAGGAAGACCGCCGCCAGCGGGACCCCCGCCAGCATCCACTGGCCGAAGCCGATGGTGATGTCGTGGGCCTCGGAGAGGTAGCCGACCATCAGCACGTTGGGCGGGGTGCCGATGATGGTGGCGACCGAGCCGATGGAGGACGCGTAGGCGATGCCGAGCATCAGGGCGGTGGCGAAGTTGGCGTCGGTGCGGCCCTTGCGGAACTGGGTGAGGACGGTGACCACCGACAGGCCCACGGGCAGCATCATCACGGCGGTGGCGGTGTTGCTCACCCACATGGTGATGAACCCGGTGGCGATCATGAAGCCGCCGATCAGCCCGGCGCTGTTGGAGCCCACCTTGGAGACGATGGTCAGCGCGATGCGCTTGTGCAGGTTCCACTTCTGCATGGCCAGGGCGAGCATGAAGCCGCCCATGAAGAGGAAGATGGTGTCCGAGCCGTAGGACGAGGAGACGTCCCCGATCGGCGTCCCCTCCAGCATCACGGGGAAGAGCACCAGCGGGAGCAGCGAGGTGACCGGGATCGGGATCGCCTCGGTCGCCCACCAGATAGCGATGAAGGCGGTGACCGCGGCGACGGTGCGGCCGTTGGCCGACAGGACGGCCTCGTCCTCGCCCTCGGCGAGCGGCAGCGGCATGTCGGGCATCAGGAGGTAGATGATCAGGCCGACGAGCGGTCCGGCGATGAGGCCGATCACCCGGGAGCGCGTGAAAGCCCCCTCCGTGCGTTCGTCCCGCCCCGGCTGCGCCGGACCGGTCTCCTGTTGTTTCTCCTGTCGTTCTTCGCGGGGAGCCGACATCGTGACCCTTCGTCGTGGGGGGCGGGGGTGGGGAGGGCCGGCGGAGGTCTCCTGTGCGTTGGGCTTCGGTCACCGGCGTGTGTCCTGCCCTTTTCGTCGGAGGTTGATCATGATCAGCGGGATCCGTCCACCTCGGCGGTGAAGAATTAAGGTTCTCCTGACATTCGGTCACCGAGAGGTCGGATGCGGCGACCTTGGGTGACGCGTGTCACCGGTGGGGGATGTCCCGGTCACCCGTGGGAGTGAGCGCTCCCACAACGGACTCGGTGCCTTCCGGGTATCAGGGACACCGCCTGGTACAGTGGCCCACGTTCGCAGGGGTACGAGACGTGCAGAGGAGGTGTCGCCCATGGTCCGGTCCGTGCACACGGCCGCCGCTCCGGCCGCGCCGCCTCCCGCCGTCGTCGCACCGCTGCGAGGGGCGTCCTTCCGGGTACTGCCCGCCCACGCCCGCAGCCGCCGCCTGCGTTTCGCCGAGCGGCAGCGGATCATCGTCCGCAACCCCCTTCCCCTGGGCACCAACGGCTACTCCACCTCGTGGGGTACCAACGCCCACGGTGAGCTCAGCGCGTGCCCGCCGGGACGCGGCTGACCGCTCCCTCCTTCGGGGAGCCCCTCCTTCACGTACGACCTGAGTTCCGCCGCTGTGCGCGGAACCCGGTGGAGTACCCGGCACGCCCGCTTCCGTAGCGGACCCCCGGGTCCTCCACCCGTCCGTCGTGCGCCGGACCCGCTGCGCGGTCCCTGAGACATCCCCGTTCACCGTTCGCCCGCCGTGTCCCCGGACACGGCCGCCGCGGCGCGCCCCCGTGCGCCCGGGGCGGGGCGAGAGAACCCGAAAGGCCGGCGGCTTGCTGCTGCTCCTTCTCCTTGCCGTACTCACCGTCACCACCGCCGCCGTTCCCGTGATCGACCGCCTCCCCGGGCGGTGGACCGGCTGGACCCTCGCCGCCGTGCTCGCCCTGGCCGCCGTTCCGGTCCTGGCCGCGGGCCCGGGCCTGTGGGCCGGGGGCGCCCCGGTCGAGGCGCACCTGCCCTGGATGCCCTCCCTGGGGGTGGGCCTCCACCTGCGCATGGACGGCCTGGCCTGGCTGTTCTGCGCCCTGGTGCTGGGGGTGGGCGCCCTGGTCACGGCCTATTCCGCGGGCTACTTCCCGCCGGGCAGGCGGACCGGGTTCTACTTCCTGATGAGCGCCTTCGCCCTGGCGATGACGGGCCTGGTCCTGGCGGACGACCTCGTCCTGCTCTTCGTGTTCTGGGAGCTGACCACGATCTGCTCCTTCTCCCTGATCGGCCTCTCGGGCCCCGGGGCCTCACGCCCGGCCGTGCGCACCTTCCTGCTCACCGCCCTGGGCGGGCTCGCCCTGCTCGCGGCGGTGGTGCTGCTGTGGGTGCGCACCGGCACCACCCGCCTGAGCGAGATCCTGGGGGACACGGCCTGGACCCAGGACACCGCCTTCACCACGGTCGTCGCGGCGCTGGTCGTCCTGGCGGTGTTCACCAAGTCGGCCCAGTTCCCCTTCCACTACTGGCTGCCCGACGCCATGGCCGCCAGCACCCCGGTCAGCGCGTACCTGCACGCCGCGGCCATGGTCAAGGCCGGCGTCTACCTGGCGATGCGCTTCACGCCGGCCTTCACGGACAACCCCCTGTGGGGACCCGTCCTGATCACCGCGGGCCTGACCACCGCGGTGCTGGGGGCACTGCTGGCGCTGCGGCGCCACGACCTCAAGGAACTCACCGCCTACTCCACGGTCAGCCAGCTGGGGTTCCTCATCGCCGTCATCAGCGTGGGCACCCCGCAGGCGCTGATCGCCGCCGCCGTGCACACCCTGGCGCACGCCCTGTTCAAGGCCACGCTGTTCATGGCGGTCGGCGTCATCGACGACCGGACCGGCACCCGGGACCTGCGTGAGCTGGGCGGCCTGGCCCGGGCCATGCCCGTCACCGCCGCCCTCAGCGCACTGGCGGCGCTGTCCATGGCCGGGGTGCCTCCGCTGCTGGGGTTCGTCAGCAAGGAGAACGTCTTCGAGGCGCTGCTGGACATCCCGCACGCCCCCTGGGCGGGGCCGCTCGCCGCCGCGGTCGCGGTCGCGGCGGCGGCGCTGACCGTCGCCTACTCCGTGCGGTTCGTGTACGGGGCGTTCTGGGGCGGCCGTCCCACGCGCACCGGTGACGACCGCCCTCGGGAGGCGGGCGCGCTGTTCCTGGCGGCTCCGGTGGTCTCCGCCCTGTCCGGTCTGGTCCTGGGGCTGGGTGTGGCGCTGCTGAACCCGATGGCCGCCCGGGCCGCGGGCGACGCGACCGGTCGGACGGCCGAACCCCACCTGGCCCTGTGGCACGGGCTCAACCCCGCCCTGGGCATGTCGGCGGCGGCCCTGCTGCTGGGCGCCCTGCTGGTCCGCTTCACCTCCTCCGGCGAACGCCTGGCCCGATACCGCCTCCCCCCGGTGCGGGGGACCGCGGTGTTCGAGCGCGTGCACGCCGCCGTGATCTCGGCCGGCGTTCGGACGGGGGACGCCACCCGCACGGACTCCCCCACGCGCCACCTGGCCGTCCCCTTCGTGCTGATCATCGGTTTCGCCGCCGTGGTCGCCCTGGCGGGGCCCGACTTCGGGCCGCCGGCCGGGCCCACCTCACGCCCCCTGGACTGGCTGCCCGTGGTGCTGGTCGCCGCGGCCGTCCTCACCGCCGTGACGACCCGGTCCAAGATGGCCGCCCTGGCGCTCGTGGGCCTGGCCGGGTTCGCCACCGCCGTGTGGTTCCTGTTCCTGGGAGCCGTCGACGTGGCGCTCACCCAGCTGCTGGTGGAGATCCTGACCGTCGTGGTGGCCGTGCTGGTGCTGCGCAGGCTGCCCGCCGGGTTCCACCGGGTCCGGCCCTCGCGCACCGCCGCCACCGCGGTCATCGCGGTCCTGGCCGGCGCGGCGGCCACCGCGGGCGCCTACGCGCTCACCGGCCGCCGGGAGCCCTCGGCGGTGAGCGCGCACCTGCTGGACAACGCCCCCGCCGACACCGGCGGGACCAACGTCGTCAACACCGTCCTGGTGGACTACCGGGCCCTGGACACCCTGGGCGAGCTCACCGTCCTGGGCGTGGCCGGGCTGATCATCATCGCCGTCCTGCACTCGGCGGGGCTGACCGCCGACGCCGGTGAGAGGCCCGCCGTGTCGCGCACCAACCCGGTCTGGGACGCCGACTCCAACACCGTCATCATGCGCACGGTGGCCCGCGTGCTGATCCCGCTACTGGTGGTGTGGTCGCTCTACCTGCTGATGCGCGGCCACAGCGCCCCCGGCGGCGGGTTCATCGCCGGCCTCGTCGGCGGCTCGGCCTTCGCCCTGGCCTACCTCGCCGCGCCCAGCGCCTCGGTGGCCCGCATCCGCCTGGCCTATCCCGCCGTCATCGCCGCGGGGGTGCTCACCGCGCTGCTGTCCGGGCTCCTGGGCCTCGCGGACGGCTCGTTCCTGCGTCCCCTGCACGCGGACGTGCCGCTGCCCTGGGGCGGCCACTACCACTTCACCACCGCGCTGGTCTTCGACGTCGGCGTCTACCTGGCCGTGGTCGGCGTGATGCTGACCGCGCTCAACCAGCTGGGCCTGCCGCGGCCCGGCGCCGACGCCGCGGAGGCGTCCCCGACCGCCGGCCGCTCCACCGCCACCGGAGGCACCCGATGACCCTGGCCCTCACCATCGGCGTCCTGACCGCCGGTGCCGTCTACCTGATCCTGCAGCGCGGCATGGTCCGCATCGTCCTGGGCTTCGTCCTGCTCAGCCACGCCGCCAACCTCCTGCTGATGTCCGCGGGGGGTGTCTTCCACCGCGGCGCGCCCCTGCTGGGGCGGAGCGCGACGGAGGCCCTGGCCGACCCGCTCCCGCAGGCGTTCGTGCTCACCGCGATCGTCATCGCCTTCTCCATCACCGTCTACATGCTCACCCTGGCCGCCACCGGTACCGGCGACGAGACCGAGGACGCCTCATGAACCCCGTGCTCCTACCGCTCCTGGTCGCCCTGCCCCTGACGGGCGCCGCGCTGCTGGCCGTGTTCACCTCCCGCACCGCGGTCCGGCTGCTGCTGCCCGCCACCGCGGCCCTGGGCCTGGCCGGCGGCCTGGCCCTGCTCGGGGCCACCGGCGGCGGCGGGATCCTGGTCCACCAGGTGGGGCTGTGGCCCGCGGGGGTGTCGATCCCCCTGGCCGCCGACGCCTTCAGCGCGCTCATGGTGACCACGACCGCCCTGCTGGTCCTGGTGTGCTCGCTCTTCGCGCTGGCCACCGGGGAGGCGGAGCGGCGCTACTTCGCCCCGCTGGTCCTGGTCCTGTCGGCCGGGGTGTACGGGGCACTGCTCACCGGCGACCTGTTCAACCTGTTCGTGTTCGTCGAGGTGATGCTGCTGCCCTCCTACGGGCTGATGGCCATCGCGGGCACCCTGCGCGGCCTGCGCGGCGGACGGACCTACGTCACCGTCAACCTGCTGACCTCGACCATCTTCCTGGCGGGTGTGGCCCTGGTGTACGGGACCGCCGGGACCGTGCAGCTGGGCGAGCTGGCCGGCGCCGCCCAGCGCTCTCCGGCGGTGGCGGCGGCCATGGGGCTGGTGCTGCTGGCCATGGCGGTCAAGTCCGCGGTGGTGCCGGTGCACGGGTGGCTGGTGCGCACCTACACCGCGCCCTCCCCCGCGGTGACCGCCCTGTTCTCGGGGCTGCACACCAAGGTCGCCATCTACGCGGTCTACCGCCTGTACGCGGTCGTCTTCGAGGGCCAGGCGTCGCTGCTGTGGATCGGCCTGGTGGTGTTCACCGCGACCATGGCCGTCGGCGTGCTGGGCGCGGTGGGCGAGACCACGACCCGGTCGATCCTGGTGTTCCACATGGTCAGCCAGATCGGGTACATCCTGCTGGGCGTCGCCCTGTTCACCGAGCTCGGCCTCATGGCCGGGATCTTCTACCTGGTCCACCACATGGTGGTCAAGGCCTCCCTGTTCCTGTCGACCGGGGCCGTCGAGCACGTGTACGGGACCGGGGACCTGGAACGGCTGCGCGGCCGGGCCCGGGGGGAGCCCCTGCTGGCCCTGGCCTTCCTGGGAGCCGCCCTGTCCCTGGCCGGCCTGCCGCCCTTCTCCGGGTTCGTCGCCAAGCTGACCCTGGTCACCGCGGCCTTCGACGCGGGGCGGTGGACCGTCGCGGCCGTCGCCATCGCGGTCAGCCTCATCACGCTGATGTCGATGCTCAAGATCTGGGGCTCGGTCTTCTGGGGCCGTCCCCCCGAGCCCGAGACCGAGACCGGCGCGGAGAGCGGTGCCGGGACCGGTACCGCGGCGACGGCCACCGCCGTGCGCACCGCCCCGCCGCGGCTGCGCACCGCGCTCGTACTCCCCGCGGTCGCCCTGACCGCCGTCACGCTGTGCGTCGGCCTGGGAGCCGAGGTCCTGCTGGACCTGTCGGCCCAGGCCGCGGCCCACCTGCTGGACACCTCCACCTACGTCGAGGCGGTGACGAACCGATGACCGGTCCGCTGCGCAGGGCCCTGCGCATCACGTGGTTCCCCTTCTTCTACGGGGCCAGGGTGGTGGCCTCGTCCTTCCAGGTGGCCCGGGACGTCCTCACCCCGGGCAGCGCCGCCTCGCCGGCGTTCATCGAGGTACCGCTACAGGCACGAACGGAACTGGAGATCACGGCCATCGCGAACATGGTCACCCTGACACCCGGAACGGTCACCGTGGCCGTCCGCACCGAACCGCCGACCCTGTGGGTGCACGGCCTCTACACGGCCGACGAGCACGCCTTCTTCGCGGACATCCACCGCATGGAGGACTACCTGCTCGGCATCACCCGGCGCGGGGGCGCGCCGGCACGCACCGCGGACGGGGAGGTGTCCCCGTGAACCCCGTCGACATCGCCCTGCTGCTCCTGGGCGCGTCCATGGTCGTCGCCGTCGGCCGCATCCTCGTGGGACCCACCAAGGCCGACCGGGGGGCCGGCTCCGACGTCGTCTTCTTCGGCTTCGTCGGGATCGTCGCCCTGCTGGGCCTGCGGCTGGACTCCGACGCGCTCGTCGACGTCGTGCTCGTCTGCACCCTCGTGGGCTTCCTGGCGGCGCTGTCCCTGGCCCGGCTCGTCTCCGGAGGCGAACGATGACCCCTCTCGAAGTGATCGCCGTCGCCTGCGCGGTGGCGGGCTCCGCCGTCTTCGCCGTGGGCGCGCTCGGCCTGGTCCGCCTGCGCGACTTCTACGCCCGCCTGCACGGCATCTCCATCTCCGCCGCCCTGGGCACGGCGCTGCTGCTCCTGGGGCTCCTGCTCTGGTTCCCCTCACCGGCCAACGCGCTGAAGATCGGCCTGGCCCTGCTCGTGCAGCTGGCCACCGCGGCCGTGGGCGGCAACGCCCTGGCCCGGGCCGGATACCTGGACCGGACCCCGGTCACCGCCGACACCCGGCGCGACGACCTGGCCGCGGCCGACCCGGAGCGCCACGGGAGCGGGGACTGAGGCGCCGGCTCCGGCGGCCGGTGCCGCCGGAGCCGGCGCAGGAAGGCGAGGACGATGGACGACGCATTCGTGGGAGAGGCCCGCACCGCGTTCCAGCTCCTGTCGCTGCTGGCCACGGCCCTGAGCGGGTTCCTGCTGCGGCGCACCCTGCGGGGGCGGCCCCGGTTGAGGGAGCTGCGCGAAGCGCTGGCGCCGCCGCTGCGGGACCTCCCCCCTCCCGGTGCCGCGGTGCTGGTCGGCGGCACCGTGGCGGCGGGGCCCTCCGGCCGGCTGCGCGCCCCCTACTCCGGGGCGAGGTGCGTGTGGTACCGCACCGAGGAGTGGGAGTACCGGACCTCCGCCGGCGGCCGCTACGGGCGGGCGCGGGCCACCCTGGTGGGGGTCCGGCAGAGCCGTACGCCCTTCGTGATCCGGGACCGCACGGGCTCGGTTCGGTGCTATCCCCGCGGCGCCGCCGCCGACAGGATCCCGGCGACGCACGACTCCTTCGAGCCCGAGGCGCGGGAGGAACCCTGGAGGGTGCACCACGGCCACGCCTGGGCCTCCCCCGAGGGTCGGCCCGGGCGCGCCTTCCGCGAATGGGCCCTGGCACCGGGCACGCGGGTGGTCGTGCACGCGACCGTGTACACCTGGGACGGGTCGCCGGTGATCGCCAGCGCACCCGACGGGCGCCTGCTGCTGTCCACCCGGACCGCACCGCAGGTGCGCGAGGCCCACGGCCTCCGGGAGACCGTCGGCTGGGCGGCCTTCCTGGGGGCTCTGGGGGCGCTGGCGTGGTCGGTCCTGGGATGAAGGCGGCGGAAGGGGGCGGGGGCCCGCCGGCGGCCCGCGCCCCCGGGACGTTTCCGGTCCGGGCCGCGGTGCCGGGCCGGGGGCCCGCGCTCCGGTCGCGGGGCGCGGGACCTTGTCCCGCCCCCGGGTCGGGGCTGCGGTCGCGGCCGCGGGCCGGTGACGTGGGCGGGCGACGTGGGCGAAGACCGGGACGCGAGCGGCTCCGGGCCGGGAGAAAAGGCGTGGGCGACCCGGACCTTGTGGGCCTAGGATCGGCGCCATGGCAACTCGAATCGTGCAGATCGCGATGAACGCCCAGGACGAGGTCGCACTCGGGAGCTTCTGGGAACAGGCGCTCGGCTGGGAGTCCTCCAGCGAGGGACCCGGCGTCGTCAACCTCGAACCCGCGGGCCTGCCCTACCCCGACCCCGCCGCACTCTTCGTCGACGTGCTGCGCGTGCCCGAGCCCGCGACGGGGCGCACCCGCGTACGCGTGCACCTCGCCACCGCGTCCGACGGCCACCGGGCCGAGCTGGTCGCGCGGCTGAAGGACCTCGGCGCGACCCCCGCCGACCGGCGGGGGCCAGAGGACGCCCCCGGGACCGCTCTGGCCGACCCCGAGGGCAACGAGTTCCGTGTGCTGGAGCCCCGGGAGCTCTACCGGGACACCGGCCCGATGGCCGCGGTCGTGCTCGACTGCGCCGACCCGCGGGCCATGGCCCGGTTCTGGGGCGAGGCGACGGACTGGACCGTGTACGAGGCGACCGACGGGCACGCGCTCCTGCGCTCCCCGGAGAAGGTCGGCCCCTTCCTGGAGTTCGTCCGCTCCGCCGAGGCGAAGACCGTGAAGAACCGCACCCATCTGGACCTGCGGCCCTACCCCGGGGACGACCAGGCGGCGGAGGTGGACCGGCTGCGGACCCTGGGCGCCACCGACGTCGACCTCGGGCAGGGCGACGCGCCGTGGACGGTGCTGGCCGACCCGGAGGGCAACGAGTTCTGCGTCCTCACCCCGGGCTGACGCACGGGGCCGCCCGGGGAACGGCCGCCCGGCGGCGGGCCCGGGCCTTCCCCGCCCCGGCGGGCGACGTGGCCGCTCACGTCGATGACGAGCCCGTCCGCGGCCTCCGGGGGACGCGGGGACACGCGCCCCCCGCGTCGGCCCCCGGCGTCGCCGCACGCGGCGGCCGGCCGTGAGGTGGTCCGGGCGTACACGGCCCGTTCACCGGACCGCCCGGGGCGGGAGGCACGGCCCGGCGTCCCGGGCCGCCTCCCACGGGACGGCCACCGTACGAACGGCCCCGGCCACGTCCTCCCCCGCGCGGGAACGGACGTGGCCGGACCGTGACCCCGGGCGGGTTTCCGCGCCGCCTCCCGAGAAAATCCCCCCGGCCCTGATAACGGGGCGTGCGCATTCGGCGACGGCACGCATACCGGACGATCCGGTTTTCCACCTCGATCGACCCTTCTCCACCTTTACGCCTTTTCCCTCCTGTCGCGAATACCCCTGGAGAACACCGCCGCGCGGGAAAATGAAGCGAACACCATTCTTCACACGAGCCACATCGGCAACTCACTTCCTGACTCGTTTGACCTCGATAACGCCAGGGTATGGGTGGTTTGCCGGGCTTCCTCCAAGCCCGGATCGACGCTCTTTCCCCGCGACGAGAAAAGGGTCACCCGGCCCCGCCCGCGCTCGCCGCCACCCTTTCTTTTCCGGTTCCGAGCGAAAGGAATACCGGGGTGACCGAGCCTTCGAAGTTTCCGCGGTACATGGGAAGAATTCTCACCTCCGGGGGCTCCCCGCAGGGCACCTGCTTTCAGATCGACCCGGGCGGATACCTCGTGACCGCCTGGCACGTCGTCCAGGGCACGGTCCAGGCCGAGGGCGTGCCCCTGGAGACCACCGAGGTCACGGTGGACAGCCTCGGCGACCGGGACGTCAAGCCGGTCCGGGCCTGGCTCTTGGCCAGGGACATCCCCGCCGACCTGGCCCTGCTCAAGACCAACACGCCCCTGCCCGACAGCGCGCGCCTGCTGCGCGCCTCGGAGTCGGCGGAGCAGGGCGAGGAGGTCACCCTGGTCGGCCACGCCGTCATCGAGGAGAGGGGCGACGTACCGCCGCCGCGGTCGGTCGAGGCCCTGGGCCGCTGGCAGGGCGAGACCGACCGCGGCAACGGCCTGCGCATGGCCCGGATCTTCTCCCGCGACGTCGTGCCGGGCATGAGCGGGGCACCCGTGCGCCGCCTGCGCGACGACACCGTGCTCGGGGTCCTCTCCTCCCGCCACCACTCCGGTGACCAGTCGATGGTCAACAGCGTGTGGGTGTCCCGCACCGAGGACCTGCTCCGGCTGTGCAAGGGGCACGTGCCGGTGCGGGAGGGGCGGTGGCTCGGGGTCGCGTCGGCCGGGGCCGCCGGCACCGCGGCCGGCTACGCCCTCGCGGAGTACGCCCACCGCGGCGACGGCGTCTCCCCCGAACCCTCCGGCGCCCTGGCCGGGGCGGCCTCCGCGGCCCCCGTCCCGGAGGCCTCCGGTCTCGCGGACGCCGTCACAGAGGAGGTGGTCGCCCAGGCCTCGGAGGGGGTGGTCAGGAAAGCCGTCAAAACGATCGTCGACCTGTTCTGGTAAACCGCCACCGCCCACGCGCCTCTGTTCCGCACGCCCACACGAAGGGTGCACGACGTTGTTCCTCCTGAGTCCCCGAGCCTTCGGCTACCAGACCTGGCTCCAGAACGTCGCCTCCACCGACACCCCGGCCATCGAACTCACCCCGACCGGCCCGAACGGCAGCACGAAGCACTTCTACATCGACCCCGGGGAGGCCTACATCCTTCCGGAGAGCGGGCTGATCCTGGGCTTCTTTCTCAGGTACACGAACGGCTCGACGGAGTTCTTCGCCCTGGACCACCCCGGCCACCTGGGCCAGGGCGAGCACAACACCGGCGCCGGACATCTGGCCATGGACGCGCACACCGTCTGGAAGATGATCACGAATCCGACCCCGGCCAACATCGTCAAAAAAGGCATCGGCTTCGTGCTGCGACACACCGAGACCGGCCAGGCCATCCGTGAGGCCGCCGTCTGTGTCGTGCACAACTGGAACGGGGCCCCGGAGAACTCGGGCTACTACAGCCAGTCCGACGGCACCTGCCTGATCCGCGGCCTCTGCCACCTGTGACACCGCTCGACCCCGTGAAAGGTGTGTGCGTGACCCTTCCCAAGAAGTTCGTACCGCTCGACGTCGACGGTGTGGACGTCGAGGTGTACGTCGCCGTCCAGCAGTTGCCCGGGGCGGAGCCGATGACCTCCGGCCGCTCCGCCGCCGTGACGAAGAAGGCGGCCGAGGCCGTCGACCACGTCGAGGACGTGGTGCGGTCCATGGCCGCCCGGTTCGGCGGCACGGTGCGCGAACTCGCGCGGCAGGCCGTCCGGCCGGAGTCACTGTCGGTGGAGTTCGGCATCACGATCGCCGCCGAGGGCTCGCTCATCGTGTTCAGCGGCTCGGCCGAGGCCTCGGTGGCCGTCACCCTGACCTACCCGGTCCCCGCCCCCGACCGGGAGGACGCGCCGCAGGGCTGACAGTGCCCTCCCGGTCCGGTGCCTGAGGGCACCGGACCGGGAGGGGACTCCGTTTCGGTGGCGTAGCGCCCTGCCCGGGGGCCAGCGGGCACGCGGGCGACGCGGTGGCGAACGTCGCCCCGCCGGTGGGTGGAAAGGGCCGGGTTCCGCATACGGGCGGGCGGGGCGGGCACCTCCCGTGTGTTTCTCCGCGGCAACACGGTCACGCAGAGTCATACTCGGTGTTCGGGGCCGCAGAGGCGGCCCGCCGGTCCGAGCCACCGAACGGGAGCCCTGATGCCGCGTCCTTTCCTGCTCGTCCCCGTCCTGACCGCCGCCCTGCTGGCCGGCCTCTCCGGCAACGCCCACGCGGCCCCCGGGAGCGAACCGGGCGCGCCGTTGCAGGACGGCGGCTTCGAATCGGCCCAGCTGCCCGACGGCGGCGGGGAGCTCTCCTTCCAGGCGGGGGACGGCCTCGGGGCGTGGAGGGTGACGGACGGCGAGGTGGCCCTGGTGCGGGGCACCGCGCAGCTGCCGGCCGCCGAGGGCGAGCAGTTCGTGGTGCTGGGCGAGTCCGGCGGCATCGAGCAGACGGTGGCCACCACCCCGGGACAGAGCTACGAACTCTCCTTCGCCGCCACGGCACGCCCGGACTCCTCCCGGACCCGCAGGCTGGAGATCGCGGTCAACACCTCCGCCACCGGCCAGGACGGGGTGTTCCAGACCCGGACCGTGCTGGCGCCGCAAGCCGACGGGGGCGACCCCGGGTGGCGGGGCGGGCGCGTCGTCTTCACCGCGGCGAACGAGGACACGCGGATCGGCTTCCAGGACACCACCCGGGACGCACCGGGGCCCGGCGTCCACCTGGACGACGTGCGGCTGGTCCCGCGGTCCGGCTGAGCGGCCGAGCAGCGCGGCGGCCCCGACCCCAGCCGGAGGGTGTCGCTCCCAGCTCAGCCATCCAGGGCGGGAGGAATGCCCCCTGCAAAGGGTGAGGGCGCGAGGAGCGGCCCGTACGTAGAGGACACCCATGCCCTCCTCAACGCAATGGGGGGGTTGAGCGTGCGCTGTCTTTGGGCCTTCAGCACAGCCGGTGAGCGTTGATCGCCATCCCGACACCAAGGGGTTTCGGGAGGGCGTACTCGGCTCCCCAGGCGCATGGGGGTGAAGGCCGCGGGTACCTGTCGGCCGCGGCACTGGGGGTTGTCCACCCGCCTGGAGCCCCCGACCCCAGCCGGAGGGCATCGCTCCCAGCTCAGGTCGCGGGGGTGAGAGCTCAAACGGAGTTGTTCCAAAAGCTCAGCCATCTGGAAACGGCGGCCAGCGGAGCGTGGACCTGGCCCCGGCGCAGTCGGCGGGCGGCAGATTTTCAGTGCTGTGCGTTGGATGCACGTCGTCAGTGGTGGGGGTGTCATCCGGGGCTGGGTCAAGCGAGGCGATCCCAGCCCGGCCGCTTGTGGCGGGAGGAATGCCCCCTGAAAACGGTGGTGGGCGCGACAAGCGGCCCGAACGTAGAGCCCACCCATGCCCTCCCAACGCCATAGGGGGTGGAACGTGCACTGTCCTGGGACCCGGACACAGCCCGTGAGCATTGATCGACACCCCGACACCAAGGGGTTTCGGGAGGGCGTACTCGGCTCCGCGGACACGGGGGGTGAAGGCCGCGCGTACCTGCTCCGCTCAGCCAATGGTGGTTGTCCACCCGCCTGGAGCCCCCGACCATAGCCGGAGGGTGTCGCTCCCAGCTCAGGTCGCGCGGGGTAGGGCCGCGCGTACCTGCTTACCCGACCGCGCGGGGGTGAGGGCGGCGCGCACCTGCGTGCTGGCGGCCTCGGTGCGTCGTGGTGCGGGAGGGTGCTTGGGTGCGGGTTACTGCGTCTGTGGTTGGTGTTCCAAGCGAGGTCGGGAGCAACCGCGCGCTCTCGGTCGGACCCTTCCTCCCTTTGCAGGTGGTCGGGCGGGGCAGGCCTCGCCCGGACCCGCCCCCGGAGAACACCCCCGCCACCAAGGACGTGCGACCCACGCTCTCGCCTGTCCGTCTGCCGCCCCTCGTATCGTGGGGGCGGATCCGGCTCCGCCGGTCTGTACCTTCCCAAGCGGCGGGCGTCTTGGAAACCAAAGGTTCTGGCCGGGCGCGACCACAGACCGCCGTTCCCAACGGGTGACCGTTCTGGAGACCTCGGAGTTCGTCTCACCCCCTCGGGCGGAGCAGGCGGGAGCGTGCCCCGACACCCCCTGCGGCGGGCCGAGCGGGCATCTGCGGCCCCACCCCGCGCGACCCGGCGTGGAAGCGACACCCTCCGGCTACGGCTGAGGGCTCCAGGCGGGTGGACAACCCCCACTGCCGGGCGGGGAAGGTACCCGCGGCCTTACCCCGCGCGACCCGGCCTGGGAGCGGCACCCTCCGGCTACGGCTGAGGGCTCCAGGCGGGTGGACAACCCCCAGGGAGCGGCGGGGCAGGTACGCGCGGCCTTCACCCCCCTGGGTCCGCGGAGGGAAGTACGCCCTCCCCGACCCCTTGGGGCCGGGGTGCCGATCAATGTCCACCGGCTGTGCTGGAAGCCCGAAGACAGCGCACGTTCAACCCCCCACAGCGTTAAAGGAGGGCCGGGCAGGTACCCACGGCCCACCCCGCGCGATCCGGCGTGGCAGCGACACCCTCCGGCCGTGGCCGAGCACTCCGGGCGGGTGGACGACCCCCTGGAGCGCGGCGGAGAAGGTGCCCGGGGCCGTGCCGGGTTCACGCCCGGCCGGTACCGGCGTCGAACTCCGGGCCGGGGAGGATGCGCAGCTCTTCCGACGAGGCCTCCGCATCGGGTCCGTCCCCGTCCGGGAGGTCCCAGTCCCCGGACCGCCGGCGCGACCGGGCCACGTCCCGCACCGCCTCCAGCCGGGACCGCCACCCGGCCTCTCCCACGATGCGGGCGGCCTCGCCGAGGAGCACCGGCCCTCCCTCACGTGCGCGGAGCAGGGCGTCGACCCCGGCCGCCACGCGTGCGCGGACTCCGTCGCCGGTCGCCTCCCACCAGGGCTCGCCGCGTTCGCCCAGGGCGGTCTTGGCGTCGTGGACCCGGGCCCGTGCGGAGGTGTCGCCGTTCTTGATCAGCCGCCGGGCCCGCATCAGCTCGCGGACGAGTTCGTCCCTGAGGTCCTCAGGGACGCTCGGGTCCGTGGCCCGCCAGCGCCGACCGTCGACCACGATGTAGCGGCCGTCGTCCGTGACGTAATGTCGCCTCTCGCTCACACAGGGGAGTCTAGGTGTCGCGGCCCGGAGGCCGGTCGCGCCGTGCGGGCGGCGGCACGCGTACCGGATCCGCGTGCCCGGCCGCAGCGGTCACGGACCGGCTCGGCCCCGGGCGGCGAGAAGCACACCGGAGCCGCACGTGGCACGTCCGGCACTCTGTCTGCCCAGCGGAAAGCGCGGCGGGGACCACCCCACGAGGAGCCCACGGCCGACTCACTCCACGACCGGGGACCGGGGCAGGTCGGGCTCGATGTAGATGACCGTGGCGATGGGCACCACCTCGCGGATGCGCCGTTCCGCCTCGTCGATGGCGGCGGTGACCCGGCGGGCGTCGTCCTCGGCGTCCACCGCCACCTTGACCCCGACGAGCAGCTCCTCGGGGCCCAGGTGCATCGTGCGCATGTGGATGATCGCGTCGATGTCCGCGCACGCCAGGATGGCCTCGCGGATGAGGCGGATGTTCTCCCTGCTGGCCGACTCCCCGATGAGCAGGCTCTTCATCTCCAGGGCCAGGACCACCGCGAACACCACGAGCAGCAGGCCGATGGCCCCCGATCCCAGGCCGTCCCAGACGCCGTTGCCGGTGATCAGGGTCAGGCCGACGCCGAGCAGGGCGAAGGCCAGGCCGATGAGGGCGCCGGTGTCCTCCAGCAGGATCACCGGCAGCTCCGGGGCCTTGGTCCGGCGGATGAACCCGAACCAGCCCACGCGGGAACGCGCCGCCCTGGACTGGCGCAGCGCGGTGCGCAGCGCCGTCCCCTCCATGGCGGCGGCCACCAGCAGCACCACGACGGGGACCCACTGCCAGGAGGTGATCGGGTGGGGGTCGCGGATCTTCTCCCACGCCTCGTACAGGGCGAACAGCCCGCCGAGGGTGAACAGCACGATCGCCACCAGGAAGGCGTAGAAGTAGCGCTCGTGGCCGAAGCCGAAGGGGTGCTCCGGGGTGGCCGTGCGCCGCGACCGGCGCCCGCCGAACAGGAGCAGGAGCTGGTTGCCGGAGTCGGCCACCGAGTGCACCGACTCGGCGAGCATGGCCGAGGAGGCGGTCAGGAGGTAGGCGACGAACTTGGTCACGGCGATCCCGAGGTTGGCCGCCAGCGCCATGACCACGGCTTTCGTACTGTCCTCGGTGCTCACCGCCCCAGGTTGCGGGGCGCCCCCGCGTCCGCGCAAGCACCCCCGCGGCCGTGTCGGGGGCCGGTGGGCGTGGAGCGCCGCCGCGCGCCCGGGTCCGGGCCCGGCGGGAGCGTGGGTGCGGCGCACCCCGGGTGTGCCACGGCCTTCTGCGGCGCCGCCGACGCGGGCAGGCTGATGCCCATGAACTCCACCTCTTTTCCCGGTTTCACCGATGCCGCGCTGGCCGCCGTGCGGGCCGGCGCCGAACGGCCGCTGCTGCTCACCGGCGCGACGGTGCACACCCTCGACCCGCTGATCGGAACGGTGCGCGGCGCCGACCTCCTCGTCGTCGGGGAGGTGGTCGTCGGCGTGGGTCCGGGGATCGTCACCGCCGCCGAGGACGACGGGGCGATCGTCGTCGACGCGCACGGAACGACCGTCCTGCCCTCCCGTCCGGCCCTGGTCCACGGGAGCGGCGGGCGCGGCGGGGCGGGCACCCTGGCGCCGGGTGCGCGGGCGGACCTCGTCGTGGTCGACGGGGACGCCGCCGACCCGGCCGCGGCCGTCGGACTCGCCCTGGCCTCGCCCGGGCGCATCCGGGCCGCCCTGGCGGACGGGGTACCCGTGCACTGGGCCGGGCTCCCCCTCGGCGACGGGACCGGGGCCCCGGCACGGCCGCGGCCGGAGGAGGCCGCGGTGGACCCGGACCGGGTGGGGGTGTGGATCGACACCGGGGGCTTCCTGCACCAGGAACTCGGGGCCGACGGCCGCTACGACGAGACGCGCGGCGGGCGCCCGCACGCCTTCCAGGGCCGCTTCTGGACGGACGGCGACCGCATCGACTACCTGGACGACCTGGGCTTCTGGGCCTTCGGCACGTTCGACGGCGACACCCTCCACCACGCCGGCTACACCCTGCACCTGGGAGAGGCCCGATGAGCCCCGCCACCCCGCTCCCGGACGCGCTGCGGCGCCCGGCCGCCGACCCCGACCGCCGCGTCCTGCTCACCGGGGGCACCGTGGTGACCATGGACCCCCGGACGGGGGTCCTGGACCGGGGCGACGTCCTGCTCCGGGGCGACCGCATCGCCGCGGTCGGGCACGGGCTGCCCTCCGACGGCGCGCTGGTCGTCGACACGACCGGCTCCATCGTCGCCCCGGGCCTGGTGGACACCCACCGGCACGCGTGGCAGGCGCAGATGCGGCGCACCATCCCCGACGTCGACGACCTGGCGGGCTACCTGCGGTCCACGCTGGTACGGGTGGCGCCCGCCTACACCCCGGAGGACGTCCACCTCGGAACACGGCTGGCCGCGCTGACCGCGCTGGACGGCGGCATCACCACGATGCTCGACTTCTCGCACAACTCCCGCAGCGGGGCCCACGCGGACGCCGCGATCACGGCCCTGGCGGACACCGGCATCCGCGGGGTGCACGCGTCCATGGCTCCGCACTTCGGGGAGTGGGAGGGGCAGTGGCCGCGGGACCTGGAGCGGCTGCGCTCGACCTACGCGCCGACCGACGACGGGCTCCTCACCCTGCGCCTGGCGGCCCTGGCCACGCCCGACGTCGCCGGTGCGCGCCTGGCCTACGGGGCCGAACTGGCACGGGTGGCCGGGGACCTGGACATCGGCGTGAGCCTGGACGCGGTGTTCGGCCCGGCCGCCTCCGACGCCGTCGTCTCCTGGGGGCGCCAGGGACTGCTGGGACCGCACGTCGAGGCGATCCACTGCACCGCCCTGTCGCCCGAGGCGTGGGCCGCCCTGCGCGACCACGGGGCGACGGTGTCGCTGGCGCCCACCTCCGACGCCCAGATCGGGCTGGAGGACGCGGTGCCCCCGGTGGACGAGGCCCTGGCCCACGGCATCCGCCCGGGGCTGTCGGTGGACGTGGAGGTCGCCCTGGCGTCCGACATGTTCACGCAGATGCGGGCCCTGCTGACGATCCAGCGGATGCGCGCGGTCCACGCCGCGTACGGCACGTCGGAGGAGCCGTCCCGGATCACGACGCGCGACGTGCTCGACTTCGCCACCCTGGCGGGGGCGCGCACCCTGCGCCTGGACGACCGCACCGGGTCCCTCACCCCCGGCAAGCAGGCCGACCTCATCGTCGTCGACGCCGAGGCGGTCAACACGATGCCGCTGCACGACGCCGTCGGCACGCTGGTGCTGGGGGCGGACCGCGCGAACATCACCTCCGTCTGGGTCGCCGGCCGGGTGCGCAAGTGGGACGGGGCGCTGGTGGACGTGGACGTCGACGCCCTGCGCAGCAGCGTGCACAACTCCGTCGCGGCGATCGCCGCGCGGCTCGCCGACGCCGACGCCCGGGACCGGTGAGGGCCCGTACCGCGGAGGGCGCCCGCGGCCCCGCCGGCCCCGGGTCCGTGCGGCGCCGGGCCTCACGGACCTGCGCCGCCGCCCTCCTGCTGTCACTCCTGCCCGCCTGCGCCCACCCCGGCGCACCGGGCGCCGCTCCCGCCGGGCCGACCCCGGCGGCCACCGACCGAACACGGGAAGAGCCGATGGCCGAACACACCGGGACCCCCTTCACCGTCACCGGGGCGCACGTCATGCGCACGCCGGAGCACGGCGACGTCCGCGACCTGCACGTCCGGGACGGCGTGCTCGCCCGGGAGGCGCCCGGCCCGGGCGCCGGGACGGTCGACGCGCACGGGTTCCACGCGGTGCCGCTCACGGTGGACAGCGCCGTGGCGCAGCGCCCGGAGCACGAGAGGGGGGTGCACGACCTGGTCCCCGGCAACCCCGCCACCTTCGCCCTGGTGCGAGGGCCGGTCGCCGAGTCCCGGATCCGGCGGATGCTCGTCGTCTCCCCCGCGGACCTGAGGGCGGTGTACGTCGACGGGCACCGGGAGGCCTGGCGGGGGGAGCCGGTGCGCCCCGCCGGGCGGGACCTGGCGGACGCCGGGACGCGGGCGCGGTGGGTCGGCACGTGGGAGGACCCGGCCCGGGACCTGCTCCAGCACCTCGCCGCGGACGGTCGGTACTCCGAGACCCGGGGAGGGCGGGCCGACGCCTACACCGGCCGGTACTGGGTGCGCGCGGACCGCATCACGTACCTGGACGACTCGGGGTTCTGGGCCTTCGGGGAGCTGGTCGGCACCACGCTGCACCACGCGGGCTTCGTGATGCACCGGTGAGGGGCCGGCGCCCGGGGGGATGCTCCCCGGGCGCCGGTCCGCGGGGCCGCGGGACACGGGCGCGGTGCGGGCGGCGCCCCCGGTCGGTCCGGAAAGCACTGATCCGGACCTGCTCGCCCCCGGGGGTACGGGCGGCGGCCCTGCGAGGTCCGGGCCGCCCACCCGGACCTGCACACCGCCGGGCGTGCGGGCGGCGCCCCGCCCGCTCCCGCCGGACGCGTTCCCTCCACCGCGCCGCCGACCCGCCGGGGCCCGGATCCGCGCCCGTTCCGGCGTCCGGCCACCGGGCCGCCCGGGGAGGCGGCGCGCCCTCCGTTCCCCCGGACACGCGGTCCCACCAGGCTCCACGGCCCCCGCCGCCGACACCGGCACCCCCTGTGAACACCGTCACACCGCCCCCGGGGGCGGGCACGGTCCGCGCTCCCCCGCGGCGCGGACCGGAACCGCAGGTCGGAGCCCCCGGGATGATCCGGACCCCGGCGGACAGAGACCTCCGCAGAGGAACATTCCGCCCGGCGGCCCGGCGCCGGCCCCCCACCGTCACCGCGTGTGTACTGGTCACGCCGGGAAACGCGATATGGTCCCATCGCGAAACCAACCGGCGGCGGGGCCCGCGGCCTCGGAGAACCCCCGCGCCCCCGTACCGGCGACATCGCCGGGACTTCGGCAGACGGCACCGGGCACGGGGGGGAGCCCGCCTTCACCTCTCCTCCCTCCGGTCCCGTACGTGATGAGAGCGAGGACAGCGGTGACCGCCACCGTCGCGCCGCGTGAGAGCGCGCGCCCGCCCCGGTCCCCCTCCCCGGCCGGGAGGCGGGCCCGCAGGTGAGAAGCACGCCTCCCGCCACCGACCCGGCAGAGCCGCGGATGTGCCCCGCCTGCGGGCGGAACCGGTGCGTGTGCATCCCCGAGGGGTTCTGGTCCTCCTCCCGGATGCTCCGGGCCGCCGGCGAGCGCGACCTGCGCACCCTGTTCCGGGAGCTGAACAACCGGGGGCTGTCCCAGCGCACCCTGGCCGCCCTGACGGGGCTGGGGCAGACCACGGTCGGCGCGATCATGAAGGGCCGCCGGGCGCTCACCAGCAACCACCTCATCGACCAGGCCCTGGCCGGACTGCGCACCCCAGCGCCGAACCCGCCGGCCGACCACGCGGCGCACGGGGCCGCCGACGTCGCCGAGCCGGCCGCCGGCACGCCGGACCACGACCCGCTGGCGGCCCTGGGACGGCACTCGGCCGGCCTGGTACGGCACGCGGACGCGGGACCGGTGGGGGCACGGTCGATGACCCTGGCCGACGAGAGGCTGCGCGACCTGGCGGAACGCTACCTCGCCGACCCGGCCGCGGACATCCTGTCCGCGCTGGCCGAGCTCTCCGCCCAGTTGGAGGCGTGGCGGGGCCAGAAGGTACCTCTGACAGTGGCCCGGAGCCTGTGGGTCCTCTCCGGCTGGAGGTCGGCGCTGGCCTCGTGGATGAGCGTGGACGCGACCCGCCCCGGCGACGCCCTCGCCCACGCCCGCGCGGCCCAGGTCGCCGCCGAGGAGAGCGCTCACGACGGCATCACCGTGTGGGCGCTGATCTGCCGGCGCAACATCTCCTACTGGCAGCGCAACCGCTCCCGCGCGGCGCAGTACGCCGAACAGGCCTGGCAGAGGGCCCAGGCGGTCGGCGGCGGCGCCGCCGTGATCAGCGCCAGCGCCCTGGCCCAGGACCTGGCCGTGCGCGGCAGCGGCGACCGGGCGAAGTCCCTGATCAGCCAGGCACGGCGCGCCCTGGAGTCCAAGCCCACGCAGGACAGCGATCTCGGCGGCCCCCTGTCCTGTGGGCTGCCCCGCGCCAGCGGGTACTGGTCCGAGGCCTTCCTCGACCTCGGCGACCACCCCTCCGCGGTGCGGTGCGCCCGCGAGGGGCTGGAGGCCTCCCGGGAGTCGCTGGTGCGCGCCCCGGGGCCGGAGCGCATGCTCACGGTGCACCTGGCGATGGGGCTGGCGGCGTCGGGCCGGATCGACGAGGCCGTGGAGGCGGTCGAGCCCCTGCTGACGCTGGCCCCCTCCCTGCGGGTGCGCCCCCTGGTACTGCGCCTGGAGCGGTTCGGACGCCTCCTCCCCGGCGGGGAGGCGACCGCCGCCGTACGGGAGCGGATCCGCGCGTTCACCGACCTGTGAGCCCCGGACCCGTCGACCGCGCCACCACCCGCCCCGCCCCCGCCTTCCGGCGCGGCGCGGTAACGAGTCCGCGAACACCCCGGCCGTGAACTGCGAGTACGGACGTGCTCACGAATGAGCACGCGGTGGCCTTGGTGTGCTCACGAGGTGTGGCGACCCTGTAGCGCATGATCATCTCGGCTCGCGTCCCTCCCGGGGTCCGCCACGAACGCCCCGCGGCGGTCGGCCGCCTGCTGACCGCCTTCGAACAGGACCACCCCGGCACCCGCCACACCGCGGCGTTCGGACCCGACGGCGTCCTGCTGGGCCACGCGGGCGGCGACGGGGACACCGGGGCGCAGGCGCGCGCGGAGCAGAACGCGTCCTCCTGCTACATGCTGGCCTCCCTCACCACGGGCGTCTCCTCCCTGCGGGTGTCGGCCCTGCCCGGGGGAGAAACCGCCGCGGCCGACCACCTGCTGCTGCGCCACCGCCCCGCCGACGCGCGCCCCGGATCGAGCCCCTGGTGGGTGGTGATCGTACCGATCGCGGACAGCGGCGGCCTGGTGACGGAGATCCCCGACGCCGCGGTCGCGCCCCAGCAGGTGCTGGGGCCGCTGGCGGAGTGCGCGGAGCGGGTCTCCCAGGCCCTCGCCGAGGCGCACCGAAGGGCCGGGTGACCGTGGCCGCCCCGTCCGGCCCGGTGGCGGTGCCGCCGCGCCGCGCCGCGTCCGGCCTGCGCGTGTCCCCCCTGCGCGGGGTGTACGTGACGTCCCTGGTCACCGCCGTGGCGGACACGCCCGAGCCCGTCGGCCTGTCCGAGCTGGCCGAGGCGGCGCTCGACCTGATCCGCCGCAGCGGGCGGCCCGTGAGCGTCCTGGAGCTGGCCGCCCGGCTCAACCAGCTCCCCGTCGTGACGGCCCTGTCCGTGGCCGAACTCGTCGTCGTGCCGGCCCCGGACCCCCGGGGACGCCCCGGCGGCACCGGGGGCGCCCCCGCCCCGGTCCGGCAGGTGTACGCGCCCTCCCCCGCCCCGGCGACGCGCTGGAGGGCGTGGACCGCCCCCGCCGGGTTCCCCGGACCGACACTCCACCACGACGTGTGGCTGGTGGTGTCGGCCGACGAGTCGGCGCGGTACTCCCTGGGGCCCCTGGCCCCGATCGGGCCGATGCCCCTGCCGGCGACCGACACCGGCGGCACCCTCTGGTACGGCGCCGCCCTGGACGCGCTGGCCTTCACCTCCATGATCGCCGTGTGCGGCCTGGAGAACGAGAGCCCGCACTGGGAGTGGCTGGCCCGGATGGCCAGCGGCGCCCTGGTCGTCACCAGGGGCGACCGCCCGCAGGAGGTCCTCCCGGCCCGGCACCGCGTGCCCACCGTGGTGCTCGTGGAGACCGACGGCGAGGACCCCGACACGTCCGCCCGTCGGGTGTGCCACCGCCTGGGCCTGCCGGACACCACACCCGTCGTGTACGGGAGCGCGATCGCCCGCAGCGACATCGACGAAGCCGTGCGCCGGCTGGAGGAACGGTAACCATGAGGAACAACGACCGCGATGACGCGCTCATCGTGGGGAGCGGACACTCCGGGCTCGCCCTGGCGATGGGCCTGGCCACGGACGGCTGGCGGGTCGAGCTGACCACCCGCCACACCCTGGGGGAGATCCTGGGCGGGGCCGCCCGCACCACCCGCCCCTTCCTGCCCTTCGCGCGCTCGGAGGAGCGCACCCTGGGCCTGGACGTGTGGGGCGACAACGCCCCCCAGATGGACCTGATCGAGATGATCCTGGCCTCGCCGGAGGGCGAGCGGACCACGATCCGGACCCGCCTGCCCGGGCTGGCCACCGCGGTCGACCGCCGGCTGGCCACCGCGCTCTGGCTCCAGGCGCTGGAGAACCAGGGGGTGGTGCCCCTGGTGCAGAACACGACGCCCACCGTGGTGGAGTACCTGCTCCGGGCCCGCCCCTACGACCTGGCCGTGATCGCCGCGGGCTCCCAGAGCGACCTGGCGACCGTGTTCGAGGTCGACCACTCCCGCACCGTCGGCGCCAGCGAGCGCACCATCGTCCAGGCGCACGTGGAGACCACCGACTGGGGCGGCGACGAACCGCGGCTGATCATGGTCAGCACCCCCGACGCCGAGATCCTCGTCTCGCCCGTCCTGGCCTACGAGCGCATCTCCCAGGACCAGGTGCGCGCCCTGTCCGTCGTGGACCAGGGCGAGGCGGCCCGCAACTTGAAGATCGACCCGTTCTGGGCCGTGTGCGTGCAGATCATCGCCCGCCCCGGCGGGGCGTTCGCCCCCGAGCCGGTCCCCGCCGGCCAGCGGATCTCCCCCGCCGAGCGCTTCCGGTCCGCGTGGGCCAAGGCCATGGACGCGCTGGAGCGGGTGGCCCCGGAGCTGGCCGCGCGCTACCGCGACCTGCCCCGCGTCGAGGGGTCGGAGCTGATCCAGGGGGTGACCCCGCAGGTGCGCCGCCCGGTGACCGTCCTGAGCGGCATCCCCGTCCTGGGCATCGGCGGCATCACCATGACCGTCGACCCGGCCTCCGGGCAGGGCGCCGCCGTGTCGGCGCTGGTCGCCACCACCATCCGCGACCAGGTGCGCTCACGCCGGGCGCAGACCGCCGAGCCGCCGGACGCCCGGTTCCTGACCGGGGCCTGGGACGCCTTCGACGAGTCCCACGGCAGGCACGCCAACGGCTTCGGCGGGTTCGTCAACGCCTACTGGGACCCCCGCCACCCCCTGCACCCCTCGGTGCGGCAGATGGTCGCCGCGCTGGAGCTCATGCCCGAACAGGCCGCCGCGTGGGGCCAGGGCATCGACCAGCCCGCCCTCATGGCGGCCCTCCTCTCCTAGCGGGAATCCCCTTCACCTCCCGCACCGCAGCTCCCCCGGAACCACCGCCTCTCACCCTGTCCCTGCGAGAACCCTGCGAGCACCCCATGTCCTTCACCCCCGAATCCCGCACGACCGGCGACGCCTCCGGCGAGCACACCCCGGGACCGGTCCCCGGCCCCGAGACGGCGGCCGGCCCCTCCCCGGCCGCCGCGGAGCCGACCAACCGCTGGGTCTACAACCCCCTGACCATGGGTCCGGTGTACGACGCCTTCGTCATCGGCTGGTCCCACGAACACTTCTGGGGCATCTCCAACAAGGTCATCCACGAGCTGTACGACACCCACCTGGGCCGGGTCCACGCCGACGTCGGCGTGGGCACCGGCCACTTCCTCCGCGGCGCCCTGCGCCGCCGGCGGGAGGACCTGGCGGGCCGGCGGCTGCACCTGCTCGACAACTCCCCCTCCTCGCTGAACGCCACCTCCCGGCGGGTCCTGCGCAACACGCGGGGGACGGGCCTGGAGGTGGACGCGCGCCGGTGCGACGCGCTCGCCGCCTGGCCGCTGCCGGACGCGAGCGTCGACTCGGTCGGGACCACGATGATGCTGCACTGCCTGCCCGACGAGGACGGGCGCGGCTTCCCGGCCAAGGCCGCCGTCCTCACCGAGGCGGCCCGGGTGCTGCGGCCCGGGGGGAGCTTCTTCGGCTGCACCGTGCTGGGAGAACGCGACCCCGCGCCCATCTCCCGGTCGGGGGAGCGGATGCGCCGGGTCTACAACACCCGCGAGAACATCTTCCACAACACCGGCGACACGGCGGCGCAGTTCGAGTCCCTGCTCGGGGAGGCCTTCGGGGACTCGGCCCAGACGCGGGTGCGCACGGTCGGGGCCACCCTGGTGTGGGAGGTGGTCCGGTGAGCAGACCCTCACCCCGGTCCGCCGCCCTGGTCGGGATCGGCGCCCGGCTCCCCGGGGCCGGCGGGGCCGACGTGCGCGGCCCGGCCCGGATGTGGGAGGCCCTGCGCTCGGGCGCGACCTCCATCGGCGGCTACCCGGCCGACCGGTGGGCCGCCATGCAGGAACGGCTGCACCCCGAGGACCGGGGCGCCGACCCCTGGCCCGCGGCGCTGGTGCACTGGCCCGCGGGCGTGGACGCGAAGGCCTTCGGGCTGCGGCCCTCCGACACCGCCCACCTGTCCCCCACCCAGACCCTGGTGCTCCAGGTCGCCGCCGAGGCGCTGGCCGACGCCGGCATCCGGGCCGACACGCTCGCGGGGCCCCGCACCGGCGTCTACCTCGGCTTCGCCTCCCCGGACGAGGCCCTGGACCTGTTCGCCGACGGCCGCCGCCCGGCCCTGCCGGACCTGCCCGCCGGGGGCGCGGGGATGGTCGCCACCCCGATCGCCCGGTGGCTGGACTCCCGTGGGCCCCTCGTCACGTACGACAGCAGCTGCTCCGCGTCGATGTACGCGCTGCACGCCGCGCGCCGGGACCTGGCCGACGGCACGGTCACCACCGCGGTCGTCATCGGCGCCAGCGTCCTGTCCCACCCCGTGCCCACCCGGGCGTTCGACTCCGGCGGCGTGCTCGCCCGGGACGGGGACGTGCGCCCCTTCGACGCGGACGCCCACGGATACGTGCGCGGCGAGGCCGTGGTCGCCGCGGTGCTGCGCACCCACGAGCGGGCGTCGCGGGGCCGGGACCGCGTGTACGCCCTGGTCGAGCACACCGCGGTGGGCGCCGACGGCCGCTCGGCCGGGGTGGGCATGCCCTCGGCCGACGCGCTGGCGGAACTCATGGAGCGCGCCCACACCGAGTCCGCGACCGACCCCGGCGACGTCGAGTTCGTGCTCACCCACGGCCCGGGGACCGCGGCCGGAGCGAGGGCCGAGGCCCGGGCCATGGGCCGGGCGTTCGCCAGGGACGGGCGCAACCCGCTGAGGATCGGCTCGGTCAAGGGGCTGTGGGGGCACTCCGAGGCCGCGGCGGGGCTCACCAACCTCCTCGCCGGAGCGCTGGTGCTGCACCACGGCGGACGGATACCGCCCACCGCCGGGCACACCACCCCGCCCGGCTGGCTGGACCGGTACGGGCTCCGGGTGCCCGCCGGACCGGACGAGCGCCTGCCCGTGCGCGCCCGGACCCGCGTCGGCGTCACGGCGCTCGGTTTCAGCGGGGCGACCGCCTACGCGCTGCTGCGCCCGGCGCCGCGGCGGTCCCGGTCCCGGGGGCAGGCCCCCGCCGACCTGGGGGGCGCCGCCGCCTGGCCCCTGTCCGCCCGCACCGCGGAGCGCCTGCGCGCCCGGGCGCAGGTCCTGGCAGAAGCCGTGGGCGCCGGGGCGCGCCCGCCCGGCCCGCACCGGGTGGGCGACCACCTCACCCGCCGCAACCGGCCGGACCTGCCGGTGCGGGCGGCCGTCATCGCCACCGAGGGGGACCGCTCCAACGCGCACCCCGCCTGGAAGGCGCTCGCCCACGGCGACCACCACCCCGACCTCGTCGGGCCCGCCTCCCATCCCGGGCCCTGGCGCCAGGTCTGGGCGTTCGGCGGGCACGGGGCGGCGCACCCCGCCATGGCGGCGTCGCTGTACGGGCGGGACCCGGTGTTCGCCGCCCACTTGGACCGGGCGCTGCACGCCCTGGAGCCCCACACCGCGGGCGCCCCGTGGCGTCCGGGCACGGCGCCGCGGGACCTGGCCCAGGTGCAGCGCGCGACGTGGGCGGTGCAGGTCGCCCTGGCGTCCACGCTCACGGACCGGTGGGGGCTGCGGCCCGACACCGTGGTCGGCCACTCCCTGGGGGAGGTGGCCGCGGCCACCGTGGCGGGGATCCTCTCCCTGTCCGACGCGGCCCGCCTGGTCTCGGTGCGGTCCGACCTGCTGCACGGCGTCGCCCCCGCGGGGGGCATGGTCCTGGCGCGCCTGGACCGGGCCGCCGCGCAGGACGTCGCGGCGGCGCACCCGGTGGACATCGCCTGCTCCAACAGCCCCGAGCACACGGTGTTCTCCGGGGACGGGGCGGCGCTGCGCGCCCTGGTCCCCCGCCTGGAGGAGATCGGTGCCGACCCGCGCCCCCTGGACGGGGCCCCTCCCGCCCACGGGCGCCACGTGCTGCCCCTGCTGCCCGCGCTGAGGGCCGGGCTCGAGGGCCTGTCCCCCCGTCCCGGGGACGTGGAGTTCGTTTCCACGGTCACCGGGACCACCCGGGCCGGAACGGAACTGGACGCCGGGTACTGGGCGGACCAGCTCGCCTCCACCGTGGAGTGGGAGCCGACCCTCACCCGCATCGGCGGCCGGGGGGCGGTCCTGCTGGTGGAGGTCTCCCCCAAGCCGGTGCTGTCCCAGCCCACGGCGCGCGTCCGCGCCCGGCACGGCCTGGACATCGACACCGTCTGCGCGGGCACCCCCGACGACGAGCGCCGCGGCCCGGCCCTGGTCGCGGCGCACGCGTACACCCACCACCTGCCGGTCGCCTGGCCCTACGCGCCCGACCTGCCGGTGGACACGGCGCCCGCCGCCTGGGAGGCGCCGCCGTCGCGGGGCGAGCACTGGCCCGACCTGGCGGCCGGGCTGCGCGGCGACGCGCTGCTCCGGGCGCTGCGCGGGGTGGTCGCGACCGCGGTGGCGTCCCTGTCCCCGACCCCGGTGACGGACGCCGACCACGAACGCGACCTGGGCGAGCTGGGCCTGCACAGCTTCGACCGGCTCGCCCTCCGGCACCTGCTGCTGTCCCCGCTGGAGCAGGGTCCCGCGGACCTGCCCCCGCACGAGCCCACCATCGCCTCGATCGCCGAGGGGCTCGCGGGACTGGTGGACGGCCCGGGCCCGGCGGGCCGCTGACCCGGGGCCCGCGGGGCGCGCCGGGACCACGGTGCGCCCCGCGGGGCTTTCTCCGGGCGGGCTGCGCCCGCGGGCCCGCCGGGGTTCGTGCGCGCGGGTGGCGGGACGGCGGCCGGACCGTCGCGGCCCGGGGGGTCCGGGAGTCCCCTGGGGGTGCTCCGGCGTCCCGCCCCGGCGGGTGCCCCCGGTGGGCAGCCGGGGGCGCTCGGCCCGGCCACTCCCCTCCCCTGCACCTCGGCCCCGCCGGGGCCCGGTAGGGTGCCCGGCCCGGCTCGCACCGCCCCCCTTCCACCCCATCGGGCATCCCGCGTACGGCCGCCGGGGCCCCGGCCGGGCGCGTTCCCTCCCCCGGCGCCGCCGCCCCGCCGGTGGACGCCCGCCCGGCCGCGTCCCTTCAAGGCTCCGCGACCCCGCCGGAGGCCGGTACGGGATCCGCCCCGGCTCACCCCACCTCCCTCTCACCCCATCGGGGCGTCATGTGTTCCCCTGCGCACGGCCAACAGCGACCGCCCCCGTACGACATGCGCACGTGTTCCATGACATCGGCGCGTGCACGTGAACAAGATGTGCTCACGTGAACGAGAGGGGCGCTTGTGTCGATGGGTCGCTTGCCGCTTGCCGTCATCGGTGCGGGAGTCCTGTCACTCCTCGCCGGCGGCCTCCTGGTATGGGCCCTGCGGCCGGAGTCGGTGGGGGTGGACTACCTGGCCTCGGTGGTCCTGGTCTCCTGGTCGCTGCCGGTGTTCGGGGTGGTGGCCACCCGGGTCCTCACCGGGCGGTTCGGGGACCGCCGGGCGCTCGACGCCAGGGTGCGCACCGCGTTGGCGGCGCACCCCCTCCAGCGGCAGCTGCTGTCGCTGGGGGTGTTCCTGTGCTGCTGCGTGGCCCTGATGGCGGTGATGGAACGGGTGCTCTCGGACCTGTCCCTGGAGATGGGGACCGCGCTCACGGCGCCGGCGGACCTGGCGGCACGGCTGCTGTTCCTGCTGGCGCTGCCGGTCCTGGTGATGGACCGCTCCGGTGTGGTCCTGGACGGCCGGGGGACGCGGATGCCGCCCATCGCGCTCAAGGTGACCGAGGGGTGGCGGTGGTCGGGGCTCGTGCCCGCCCTGGTGACGATGGCGCTGCTGGCCGCGCTGGTGCCGGCGCCCTCCAGCCCGTGGGCCTCCCCGCCGGTGGTCTTCGGCGTGCTGTTCTCGTACCTGCTCATCACGGTGAGCGAGGAGGTGTTCTTCCGGGGCATGGTGCAGACCCGGCTGGAGCTGATGCTGGGGCGCTGGCCCGGGATCATCGGGGCGTCCGGGCTCTTCGCGCTGTTCTACGGGGCCGTGCAGCCGACCATCTCGCTCGCCGCGCTGCCCTCCGACGAGGCGCTCTACCGGGCGGGCCTGGCCCTGCTCACCTACGCCCCCCTCGGCCTGCTCTGCGGCTACCTGTGGAGCTGCTTCAGGAACACCTGGGTCAACGTCATCACCCGGATGGGACTGATGACCATCGCCTTCCCGCCCACCCTGTAGCGGGCGCCCCGGTGCCCGCCCGCGGCGGCCGTCCGGGCCGCGGGTCAGGAGGTGCCGGTGCGGCGGCGCGGCCGTGCCCTGGCCGCGAAGGCCGGGTCCACCAGGACCGCGCCCATCGCCAGGGCGCCCCCGGCGAGCATCAGCGGCCCCGGCCACACCAGGTGGCCCGCCGCGCGTTCCACGCACATCAGGTACCCGTCGGAGTCCGGCCGGGCCGGGGAGTACACGGCCTCGCACTCCATCCCGGGCCTCTCGTCGGGGCTCATCGCCAGCGCCAGGCCGCACAGGGCGATCGCGACACCCACGACGACGAGGATCTTGGTGACGTGCAGCACGGGGGACCTCCGCCTGAACGGGCCGAACGGGGGAGGCACACCCTAGCAGCCCCCGTCCGGCCCGGGCCGGTGGGTGCGCGCCGGAGCCCGGCGGGGGTCGCGCCGCGACCGCCCGAACCCCGGCGCCGTCGCGGGCTCCTCCCCCGGTGCCGTGGCGGCGGCCCGGAGAACCCCCGCGCGGCCACCGGGACCCGCGGGAGGGCCGGGGTCCCGTCCGGCGCCCTCCCCCGCCCTCTCCCGGACGTCCGCCGCCGGTGCGGGGGCTCAGGGGGCGGTCGCGGTTCCCGGCGTCCGCACCGGTCCGGTGCGCCGGGTGCGCAGCCACACCACCAGGGCCGTGATGACGATGACCACCCCGGGGACGAGTATGCCCACCGTCCCGCTCGACGAGGGGTCCGCCAGGGCCGCGGAGAAGTCGGTGCGCAGCGCCGCGTCGAACACGAAGGTCAGCGTGTTGAACGACGCGTGCAGCACCACCGCGATCTCGATGCCCCCGGTGCGCCAGGTGACCAGCGCGGTGCCGACGGCGAAGGTCAGGTACCAGATGTTCAGCCGGATGTCGGTCGACAGGTGGATGGCCGCGAAGGCCGCGCTGGAGACGAGCACGCCGACCACGAGGCCCGCGCGCGCTCCGCGCGTCCAGCCCCCGGCGACGCGGAAGACGAGTCCGCGGAACCCGTACTCCTCGGCCGCGGCCTGGAACGGTGTGAGCAGGAACGTGGCCGCCAGCATCCACAGCACGTCCGTGTACGCCCAGACGGTCTGCGGCAGCGGCGTCCAGTACTGGACGGCCAGGACGGCGATCCAGGCCGGTGTGACGAGGAGCAGCGCCCGCCCGAAGACGTCGAACCGGAACCGCGAGACCACCGAGTGCAGCGAGGCGCCCCGCACTCCGTAGAGCCACCGCTGGATGAACATGCTCCAGGGGATCAGCAGCGCGATGGCGACCATGCCCGCGGTGTGCATCAGGGGCGTGTACACGGAGCCGCCCCCGGTGCCGAGCGCGCGGTCCGCCGCCGCGGCGGCGGCGCTGAAGACGACGGTGAAGAGCGCCAGCCCGCCGGTCAGGAGCGCGATCGCGAGGATCCCGCGGCCGATGCGGCGCTTCCCGTCGGCGAGCACCCGGTGGTACTCGACTTCGGGCGGGAGGGTGTCCGTGGGGCGGGGCATGGGTGCGGTCCCTTCGCGAACGGTCCGGGCCCGGTGGAGGCGGCGCGGGAGCGGTGCGGGACCCGGATTCGAGACACGCACCAATACGGCGTATTGCCCTGGCGCACACGAAGGTAGCACAGTTTCCAATACAGTGTATTGGCGCACCGTGGAGGCCGGTCGCGGACATGCGGCCGGGACCGGGTGCGACGGAAGCGCCGGGGCCGGCCGGCACCGGAGGGCACGACCGGCGGACGCAGGCAGGGCTCGGCCGACAGGCGGGCTCCGGTGACCGCCCCGCCCCGGGAACCACCGGGCCCTTCACGTCCCCCCCCGGCCACGCGGCCGACCTTCGCCGGAACCGTCGGCCAGAACGCCGGCGTCCTCCCGGAGGACTCCCGGCGGAATCGTCATGGGCGCCGCCCCGGGAACCCGTTCGGCCGTCGGCGGCGCTGCGGCGCACCACGGCCCGGGGGGCGCGGCGGTCCCGCCCGGCGGAGCCCGAGCCCGGCGCACGGGAGCAGGCGCGCGGGTGACGGGACGGCCGACTCGAGTCCGGACGCCGGCCCCCGCCCGGCGCCGGCGCACGATGCCGTCCCGCCCGGCACCGGCCTCAGCGGCGGACCGGCCCGGAGGACGACAGCCGACGCTCATCCCTCAGGGCGGGACCGGAAAAGCCGCACCACCCGGCGGAAAACGATCCGCGTCCGACCCCGGACGGAGTACGGGCGGCAGACGTACCGGTGATGTACCGGACGGCATCGTCCAGGGACAGGGGCGCGGGGCACCGGCGGCGACCCCTCAGGACACGGGGATGCGCAGCCGCCGAAAATCGCACACAGGTCCACCGCCGATCGCCCTGGACGCGCACCACCTCACGGACGTGCACACGGATCCATGGTCGGCCCCCCGGAGAGCGGACGTTTTCCACTACCCAAGAATCCCCCATTCCCCATTCGTGCATGTATCTTTTGTGGTAAATGTCTGGATTTCAGATTTCAATCAGACTGAATCCGAACCCAATGGTACGACCAATGCTGGCACCGCTGTCAGCGCGAACCGCCCCCCTAGTGACCCACGCCCCCTATGCAGGGGTTTCTTCGAGTGCGACAAGAATGTGAGGATAAGGACGGAGCCAACGCATAGAATGTCTTCACTCCGACAGCCACACCCACCTCAAAACGCATCACATGACCGCATTACGGTCTACCTCCGACCGGGCGGAACGGCGTTTCCCTGTGGCGACCGGACGATGACCAAGCAGCCGAACAGGAGGTGCCGTGCCCCTAGAGACCGGCGGCGTGGCCGACCGAGCCCGGGAAACCAGGATCATCACCTTTCACACCCACACCGCGTTCAACGGGTCCACCCAAGCCCTGGCCAACGTCGCCTGGAACCTGGCCTTCGAGAAGAAGAACGTCCTCGTCGTCGACCTCAACCTCTGGGCCGCACGAATGGACTGCCGGGTCCGCCGCTACCTGGAGCCCTTCTCCCCGTTCCCCCTGGACGGCATCGCCGGGATCACCGACATGATCCAGCAGGTATGCCAGACCGTGAAGGAACGGCAGGGAATCGGCATCAAAGACATATGCCGTGATCATGCAGATGTGAGCAAGAAGTTCACATATGTTCTGCCGTCTCCCAAGCTGCCCAACGCGCTCCAGGGCCGAATCGACTACCTAGGCCCGGGCACCAAGCTCTTTCCCAAGCACGGCGGATACCTTGAGGCCTTCGGTCAGCAGGACGCCGCGGAGCACTTCATAGGAGAGTTCCGGACGTCGCTGCGCTCACAGGGATACGACTACGTCCTGGTGGACACCGCCGCAGGCGAGACCCCGCCCCTCATCCGCAGCAGCATGGTCCTGCTTCCCGACGTCATCGCCTGGTCCCTCCCCTTCGACCGCGGGGAGCATCTGAGTGAGGCGATCAAGGCCTATGGCGACCTCCGAACGCAGATGGGCGACACGAACCGCCACCCCGTGATCCCCTTCGTGGGCAAGGCCTTCGGCAGTGAACAGGCGAGGAGGGACGCCTACGAGAGGATCAGGGAGGAGTTCGAGCTGCCGAAGCTGAACGGCGCCGAGGTCCTCGTCCAGATCCCCCAGGTCGAGCGTTACGTGGACCGGTACACCATCGCGCACTTCGCGGAGGAGCCAACGACGGCCACCCCCTGCCTGGAACAGTACGAGAAGCTGACCGCGATCCTCACCGACGGAGAGGTCGGCAGGGTCGGGCCCCTGTCCCCGACCACCAGGATCACCATCGGCAATCTCATGCGCGGAGCGCGCGCCGCCAACGGTGGCAGGGTGACGCTCCTGTCCACGTGCGCCGACCGGCCGTGGGCCGATTGGATCGCGGTCCAGCTGCGCCGGGCCGGCCTGCGCGTCGAGCGGGCCGACCTCTCCTCTGCCGACAGGGTGCGGGCGGAGGCGGAGCAGGCCGAGGGGACCGTCCTCCTGGTCGTCTCCAAGCACCTCCGGGGCAGCCGTTCCCTCCGCACCGCCGTCGGCATCGCGACCAGGCTGGCTCAGGGACGGCAGGAGGGGCTGGAACTCGTGCCCGTGCACGTCGACCACACCGACACCCCTGCCGACCTCGGCGACCCGGGCCACGGCGGTTTCGGGGTCTCCCGACAGATCCACCTCGCCTACAGTCCGGAGCAGGAGGCCCGCGAGGCCCTGCTGGGCCACTTCGAGTTGCGGTCCCCGGGTGACGCCTCGGCCGACGGACCGCGTTTCCCCGGGCACACGATGCCCCGTATCGGTGAGGTGCCCGAGAGCAACCCGCACTTCGTCGGCCGGGAGAGGCGGCTCGACGAGATGCGCCGGCACCTCGGATACGGCAGCAGGACCGCGGCTCCCATTGTCCTGACCGGCGGCACCGGTGTCGGAAAGGCCTCTATCGCAGCCGAGTACGTGCACCGGTTCGCGACCGACTACGACGTCATCCACTGGATCCAGGCCGACCACCCGGACGGGATCACGCAAGCCCACGCAAGCCTGCTCGAACAGATCCGGCAGAGGACGAAACAGGGGGAGGGGCCGCTCTCCGACCTCCGGGAGGCGGTCTCCCGCCCGCCGGAGGACGATGGCGCGCCCCGGCACCGGTGGCTCCTGGTCTACGTGAACGCCGGCGCACCCGGTGACATCCTGGAGCGGATACCGGACAGGAGCCTGCACCACACCATCATCACTTCGAGCGACCAGTCATGGACCGCCGTCAGGGGCGTGACCGTCGTTCCCGTCACAGCGTTCGATCCCGGGGAGAGCCGCGCGCTCTTCAGGCGGCGCAAGGTCCGGCTTAGCGAAGAAGAGGTGGACCACGTCGCCGAGCGTGTCGGCCACGACCCTCGCACTCTCAACCGGATCGTAGAGACCGTCCACACCTACCGGGAACAGGGCCTCACGCGGGAGCTCGACGACTATCTGGCGACGGTGACGAAGGACAAGAGCCTGGTGACGGTCCTCGACCAGTTGGAGAGGTTCCACCCCGCGAGCCTGCGTCTGCTCCGGATCTGCGCCCACCTGCATCCCCACGGCATTCCCATGGAGGCTCTCCAGACGGAGTCGGCCACCCGTGCCTACGGGGAGGCCGATGCGATGTTCGGCGAGAAGTACCACTTCGGCAGCGTCCTCTACCAGGCGACGCTGAATTCCCTGTTGGAGAAGGGGAGCAGGGAACTCCTGCGGGTCTCCCCCCGGGTGCAGTCCACCGTGCTGGACCACGCCGGTGAAGAGAACGGGGCCCGGGCGAGGGAACTGGTCCACCGCATCCTCTCCGAGTACGCCCCGTCCGACGCCGAGATGGACGACCGGCGGCACAACGCCCGCTACACATGGCTCGGCAGGCAGGTCGAGGCCTCCGGCGCGGTGGAGAGC
Organism: Nocardiopsis flavescens; assembly: GCF_900141985.1. Lineage (GTDB taxonomy): Bacteria > Actinomycetota > Actinomycetes > Streptosporangiales > Streptosporangiaceae > Nocardiopsis > Nocardiopsis flavescens. The sequence continues at coordinate 765,959 of NZ_FQZK01000001.1, forward strand.
GACGTGGCGGGGGTGCGCCGCTGGCTGGTCAACCAGGTGCGTTTCCACTACCGGAACTCAGAGCACCCCAGGGCCGTGGAGATCGGGGAGCGTCTCCGTCCGCGCTGGCAGAAGCTGTTCGGGGAAGTGGACGACCTGCTGTTGCGGTTGAACACCCAGCTGGCCAACTCCTACCGGGCCCTGGGGCGGTATGAGGAGGCGTCGCGTCTGACCGAGGCGACTCTGGACCACCAGCAGAGGCTGTACGACACACCGCACCCGTTCACCCTCAGCACCCTCCGGAGCCACGCGGCCGACCTCCGGCTCCAGGGCAGGTACGTCGAGGCCGGGAAGAAGGACAACGCAGCCGTGGACGGCTACCAGGAGCTCGGAGGAACCAACGAACTCGACGTCTCCATCTCCCGCCACAACCTCTCCCTGTCCCTGGCCGGAGCGGGCAAGTACGAGGACGCTCTCCAGGAGTCCATCGCGGCTTACGAGATCCAGAGCAGGGAGTCCGTACTCGGCCCGCGTGACCCGTGGACACTGGTGACCGAGACCACGATGGGCTCCCACTACAGGTACCTGGGCCATCACAAGCGCGCGGAGGGCATCGTGACCAGGGGACACCAGCTTCTCACCGCGATCATGGGAGAGCACGACTCCGACGCGCTCAACGCCCACAAGGAACTGGTCACCGTATGGCGGCTCCAGAGGAACCAGGACATGGTGAGCCGACTGCCCTCACTCATAGAGGAGATCCGGCGGGCCCACGCCGACGGGTACGGCGACGACCACGAGCGCACCCTGTCCATGGAGGTCGAACTCGCCGCCTGCCTCGCCGTGTCCGGTGACGCCCGGGGCGCCCATGAGCAGTCGCTGGCGAACCTCGCCTCTTACCAGAAGCGCTTCGGGGAGGGCCACCTCTTCACGGCGGTGGTCGAGTCCAACCTGTCGGCCCACGCCTGGCTGGACGGGGACGAGGGAGCCGCTCTGGAGCACGGGAAGAACGCCTGTGAGCACCTGTCGGAGAACGAAGGGGTGAATGAGGAGCACCCTCTCATGATCGGGGCCAAGCTCAACCTCGCCAACGCCCATTCCCTGGGAGGGGACGAGAGTCTGAACCTTGCCGGCAGCCTGGAGGCGGACGCCCTGCTGAAGCTGCCGAAGGATTTGGCCAAGCATCCGCTCGCCGAGATCGCACAACAGAACCAGCGCGCGACCATGGACAGGAAGCAGGCCCCCGAGAACATGGCCGTGAGCACTCCCCGAAACTACGTCGATGCGACCATTCCGGAGATCTGACCGCCGCGGAGCATGACCGTCTCCTCCAGGCACGTACGGCGGGACGGGTCCGTGATCGCCGTACCGGGGAACCGGGACCGGGAGGGGCCGGCGAGACAGGGCGACCGCTCGACGAGCGCGCCCGCGCGCTCGGACCGGTCGCAGGGCCGCGACGGAGGCCGCGGGCGTCAGCGCCGCCCACGAACGGGTCGGCACGGATGCCCGCGGCCCCGGCCGTTCACAGAGGGACACCGCCGGAGCCGAAGAGCCGTACCGCGAGGCCGTGCGAGCGGTACCGGGACACCACACCGTCGAGCAGAGCGCCCGGTTCTCAACGGACGTGCTGGAGCCACCGGGCCCAGCGGAAGGGGGCGCCCTCCGGCACGGAGGGCGGGCAGCGGCCGTGGACGCACCCGCACCGCGTGTCGTTCACGCCCACCGCGAGGATGGGCTCCACGCCGCCGAGTCCGCTCGGGAATCCCTCCGTGAAAACGGCCTTGGAATCAGGCGACACCACCGCCTGCCACCGCGCTGCGAACGGGGGATACAGCTGCTCGGAATCGCTCCCGACGAGGACCTCGGCAAAGAGGTCGACAGGCGGGTCAGTGCTCCGTGGGCCGTGCTGGAGTGGAGTTCGATCCCACCCGCCGGTCGACGTGTCGGATGAGCTTCTGGAGGTCTCGGCAGTAGACGGAGGGGTTGGCGAACCCGCTGTCCGCCCGGTGGCGGTGGGCGCGCATGCCGCCGCCGCAGACGCCGAACAGCGGGCAGTCGACACAGGTCGAACAGGGAGAGTCCCCGGTGGGACGGACACGGTCGAAACCGTGCTCGGAGACGTTGAGCCCGGTGGCCCCCGCCCCCTCGTAGGCGATCTTGAGGCTGTCGTGCAGCTCGATGGCCCCGTCGGTCTCGACGACCAGAACCGGGCTGGGGGGCTCGCCCAGGTCCTCGGTGAGGCTGGCCTCCCCTTGCACCAAGCGGACCAGGGAGTCAAAGGTGCGCACCCGAGGCCGCTGGGCGCGCGCGTGCCAGTGGTCGAAAGCCTCGATGAGCCAGTCCGCGTAGGGGGCCCGTGCCGGTGACGTGCCCGGAGGCGGCCTGTCCCAGGTGGCGTGGGGCAGCAGGAAGTCGACCATGGGGGGAGCGTGGGCTCGGAGGGCCTCGTAGGTCCGCACCGGGTCGTTCGCCAGGTCGACCCTGCACAGGAGTCCGCCGTACAGCCCCCTGAAGCGCGGACGGTTCAGGAGTGCCAGAGCCTCACCCACCTGCCGGTGGCTCCCCCTGCCCGATGCGTGGCGGCGGTACCGGTCGTGCGCCTCCGCGTCCCCGTCGAGACTCACACCGACGGCGACCCGGTGACGTGCCAGGATTTCGAGGAAGGCGGTGTCGAGCAGTACCCCGTTGGTCTGGACGGAGAGGTGCAGCGCGGTCGGCGACCGGTGGAAGGCCCGCCTGAGTGTTCCTGCGATGGCGTCGAGGCGCCGGTGTCCGACCAGCAGGGGTTCTCCCCCGTGCAGCGTGACCGCGATGTCGGACAGGCGGTGGCGTTCTCCGTGCTCGACCAGGCGCCGCGACAGATGGTGGGTGACGGGGGAGGACAGAGCCCTGGGCCGCGTTCTCCAGCTGGTGTCCGGGGAACGGTAGACATAGCAGTAATGGCAGGCCAGGTTGCACCGGCTGTGCACCTTGACCACGAAGTGGTGGGGGACTCCCGGCCCGGGCGGGCCCACCGGGTGGGGCGGCGGGGTGCGTCGCCGGTTTCGTTCGGCGTGCAGGCGGCGTGAGCGGACCAGGATCGGGGTGGCGGGCACGGACGCCTTGAAGCCCAGGTCACCGACGTATCCGTAAGTCTCATTTGCGATGTTTTGTTGCTTTGCGTGCCTCAATGAGTATTTCATTCCTTATAATGATTTATGGCCGCTTTGCAGATGATCATTTAACGATCCTTGGGGCGCCGCGTGAGCTTGGTGCCCCTCTGAGCAGATCGTTCTCATTACGGATCGGTCATTGTCCCCGTTCCATCCCGTACTCGGTTCATTCCTGTCTTTTTCGATTTGATGCCTTCGAACCGGCGACAGGAAGTCTTCTTTGGAGTTATGCTCGGACGGTGGTTTGGTTGTTCGGGAGACGGCCCCGAAGGCCGCCGGCGCTGGAGTGGAGGCCGCGCACCGAGAGGGCCCTGGTAGAGGAGACGGATACCGTGGACCGCCTTTTCCTGACCAGTTACACGCTTGCCGATCAGAGTTCCTGGATACGGTCCTTCCACGCCGATCTGGAGTTCGAGTTGAGCCTGCGCCTGGGGCGAAGGGTGTGCGGGATGATCGACACCGAACCCGGGGAGCAAGGCGAGGCCGTGCGGTCCGCATCCACTGTTTCAGCGATGGTCGTCCTGCTGTCCGACGCCTACTTCGCCGACCGCAAGTGCGGACGCCAGTGGAGTGTTTTCACCTCACGACATCCGCTATGGCCGCCCTTGGAACACGAATCCCCCGTTGCGGAGATCCTCCCCGTGCTCTGGAGCCCCCTCCGTCACGCCCTCCCCTCGGGCATCGCCCTTCCCGCCCACTGGCCGCCGAGGGAACCGGCCCTGAGCGAAATGATGAGGCTCAGCGGCAGGGATTCACGGGGTTCCTATAAGGCACGCGTCCGCCGTCTCGCCGAGGGGATTCTCCGGCGCCAGCACCGGCCCCGGGCGCGGTGGTGCCAGGACGACCCCGAACACGCCCCTCCGGCTTTCGGTGAGACCGACCACCGGAGCGAACCGGAGCGCATCGGCGTCAGTTACGTTCAGGCGGACAGCCCCTGGGCCGAGTGGATACAACGACTCTTGCGAAGGAAGGGGTACGAGGTCCAGCCGATGCCACACACAACAGGGGCATCATCCACCACAAGCTGCGAAATCGGACAAGAGCAACACACCGACAAAGTCGTCGTGGTACTCTCGCACAATTTTCTGCGCGAAAGAGAAGGGACCGATCCCCTCTCCTCGCCTCCCCCCGTATTCCGAGGCAGTCCGGACGAGGATTCCACCGAGGGGAAATTCGTCTGCGTGAACGTCGAAAAGGACGAGCTGTCCTCCTTCGACGAGTTGCATCCCATTCACCTCTACGGCCTCGACGACGGAACCGTGGACCGGCTGCTCTCCGCGGTACGCTCCCCCGCCGACAGGCTGGCCTGGTGGCGGCGTGGGGGCTGACGGCCGCGGGAATGCGGCGCTCCCGCCGTCCTTCTTCACCAGCTATTCCGTGAGCAAGAGCGGAACGGACGATGTCCTCCGATTCCACCGAGATCTCGAGAGACACGTCAGAATACGGCTGAACGACGAATCGTGCCGCGGGGTTTCGGGACCCTACGTGGCTCCCGGAGATATGTGGCGTGGGGAGATTCCCCGTGCCTGCGCGACGGCACGCGCGTTCGTGGCACTGCTCAACGACCGGTATGGAGAGAGCACGTGGTGTTCGCGGGAATGGTGGATCTTCGAGGAACGCCTGCGCCGACACGACTTCGGTGACGGCCCCGCTCCTTCCCTGCTCCTTCCCGTGGTCTGGCAGCCCATGGAGAGACCGATCCCGAAGGTGATCGGGAACCGGCAGAGGACGGACTGGTACCTGTCGTCGGGCGCCGCATCCGAAGGCATCCTCGGGCTGATGTACAGGAAGGACCTACAGCCTTACCACGAGGCATGCCACCTTCTCGCCGGGCTGGTGGCCGAAGCCGTCCGGGGTCGCCGGGGACACCTGCCCCCGCTCCCGCCCGAGACGCGCGAGTCCCTGACGCAGGCCTGGAACACCACACCGGACGCGCCGGGGGCATGGACTCCCCCGAAGGCGATGGGCCGCCCCGGGGAGTGGGAGCGTCTCGATCCCCTGGAAAAGGTCGTCCTCGTGCTGGCCGGAGCCCCGCGCCTCTCCCACGTCGCCGAGTGGACAGGCTTCCTCGGGCGGTTGAGCGCCCTGCGGGAGGGGATGCTGGCCCCCCGGCAGTGGGCGTTGACCGATCCGGTCGAGCCCGGGTACCGGAGCCTCGTAGAACACCTGGAGCAGAGGCACGGGCGGGTCCGGGCGTACCGCCTCCTGGAGGAGGCCCTCGCACCACTCACGGCCGAGGGTGCGAGGGCTCTGGCGCAGGTCGTCGACGAGCACTCCTACACTCCACGGACAGGGTGAAAATGAGTGGAACGAACGACCACCGCCCCCTCATCGCGGTGGTCGGCAGCTTCTCCGCGGAACGCGACTACCGGCCCCCGCTCACCGACCCCGGCGGTCTTCGCAACGCCTGTGAGGAGATCGGCGGGGAGATCGCCCGCCGCGGCTGCGACCTGCTCGTCTTCTCCGGCAAGGAGAAGTACGCGGAAACGGCCGCGGCCCGGGGTTTCCTGGCGGCCTCCGAAGCCGGTCCCCGCACGGTCGTCGCGCGACTGGCCAGGCACCAGCAGTACACGCTGGAGCCGGGGCCGGAGTCCGGTGCCCGGATACGGGTGGTCCGCGATCCCAGCGGGGAATGGGAGGTGCCCTACTACCGCGCCCTGATGGAAACGGACGGCATCGTCCTGGCCGGTGGAGGGCGCTCCACCCGTGTCACCGGCATCCTCGCCCTCGCCCAGGAAATCCCGGTCGCTCCCGTGTCGGTGTTCGGCGCCGCTGCCGAACAGGTGTGGGTCCACCTGGACAGGACCCGCAACCGGGCGACCGACGAGGACCTCGCCCTCCTCGGGGGGCCGTGGACGGACACCTCGGCCGGCGACCTCGTCGACGGCCTGCTGCGCCAGGCGGGCGAGCGTGCCCGGGAGGCGGCCCGAAGGCGCAGGGCGGAGCGCCGGGCGCGGTTCCCGGAGCGCTCCGGTCTGTTGACGGCGGCGGCGTTCCTGATCGCGTCGCTGGCCTGCCTCGTCGGGATCTCCGCGGCCCCCGACGGCCCCGTGGGCTTCGCGGCCATGGTGGCGGGACCGATGTTCGCGGCCATGGCGGGTGCGCTCATCCGCGACTCCTTCGGTGCCGAGCAGGAAGCGCTCAAGGCGGTGGTGCGCGGGCTGGGCGCGGGCGTCGTCTCCGTCCTGCTCTTCCTCTCGGCGCAACTGCTGCTGAACCCCGAGGCCCTCCAGGAGAACGTGGCGCTGCTGCGGCTCTCCTTCTTCCTGATCCCCGTCGGATTCACAGCCGGATTCACCTTCGACCTCGTCTTCGACCGGCTGCGCCGCGCGGAACTGCTGCGACCGCCGGAACTGGCCGCCCCTCACCAGCAACAACAGGACGCGGGAGCGGCACCCCCGTCCTGACCGGCTCCCGCCCCGCGGCGGGCCGGGGTGAGCCACCACCCCGCCCGGGGCCGGACGCGCCCCGCCGTGCGGCGCGGGGCCGCTCGCCGCCCCGCACCGCCGCCCGCCACCGGGTCAGGTCTGGAAGGGAGGGGGATCGGTCCCCCGGAGGCGGTAGTCCGGCCGGGGCCTCTCCAACCGGATCGACTCCAGCACGGTGTAGGCGTGGTACTTGGTCTGAGTGGTGGCACCCGCCAGGCGCTCCCACCACAGCCGACCCTGGTAGCCCTGCGGCCGCCCTGGTCCCCGAAAGAGGGCCCGTGCCCAAGCCGAGAGTCACCGCCGACAAGCTCGCCCGCTCCTCGGAATGGGAGGCCGAACTTGCCCGCCAGGGCGTGCGGCCCGTGCCCAGCACCGGCCAGGACGCCGCCCGCTTGTGTGGAGCATCCCTAACGCCACGAGCCCGACCCCCGCTACACCGCACCCCGGGAGGGCGACCGACGATGACCCCCACGACCACGCAGACCGGCCCGGCCCGGGCGATCCACGACCACCCCGAGGTGCGCCGCGCCCACCAGACCCTGCACCGTGCCCGGCAGGGGCGCGCCGATGGACGCGTGCGCGAGGCACCGGCCAGGGTGGCCGCCGCGCTGCGTACCGACCCCACCCTGGCCCTGGAAGTGGACGGCCAGCGCACCGCCGACCTCATCGCCGAGCTGATCCGCCAGCTCAAGCCCCTCAGCCGCCAGGCCGGCCTGGCCCACACCCACGCCCGGCTGCCCGCCGACCCCTACCTGCCCGGGACCGACCGTCAGCACCAGATCAACCGGCTCGGCAAGGTCAACCCGGCCGCCATCGACCAGGAGTAAGAGGTCCTGGAACGGCTCCGGAGCCGGACGCTCGCGGTCGCCGGGCGGGAGCGCGCCGACTGGCAGGACCCCGGGCACCTGGCCCGCCAGGCGCTCACCAGCGAGGGAGACCTGGAGGAGATCGCCTGGGCGCTGCGCAGGTCGGACAGCGCCGCGGCCGCGCTGGCAGAGCAGATCCACCCCTGACCGAAGGAGGACCGAATGGACACCACGACGGCCCTGGCCCGGCGCGAGTACGCGCTGGAGCTCCTACAGGCCCGGGCGCTCCAAGACCGCATCACCGTGGAAACCGCTGACGGCCAGGTCGTGACCGGCCTGCTGCTCGACTACAGCGACCACCACCTGTGGCTGCACCGCCACGACGTCGAGGCCACGGACTCCAGCACGCCCTGGCAGGCCCCGCTGGGGCGGGTGGCGGCCCTCACCGGCACCACCTGACCCCGCACACCACCACCAAGCCCCTTGTCACGGCAGCCGGAGCGGAGGAGGACTGCTGCAGGATCCAGTGGCAGGCGCTCGTGTGGCCGCATGCGGCCTTCACACCGCCCCGGCCCCGAACCGGCTGTACCGTGACCGCGCCCGGCGCTCCTCTCTCGAAAGGTGTCCATGACCCACGAGACCGGCCCCGCCCACATCGACCGCCTGATCCGGCTCCTGATGATGCTGCCCACCCCCCAGAGCCCGCCCTACCGCATGTTCTGGGACCAGGTCGCCCAGGAGCACCACGTCGACCTGCACTACGTCCAGAGGAACATCGCCGGGCCCTTGCACCAGATCCTCCTGGGCCCGGGCCGGACACAGGCCGTCCCGCGCGCGAACCTGGCCCGGTACGGCCTGTACTTCTTCGCCGACCCCAGCGACGATCTCGTCGCGGCCATCGCCTCCCACGTCCACCCCGGCTTCCCCGGCACCGTGGCCGGGCGGCTATGGGTGCAGCAGCTGCGCACCGCGGCCTTCGAGGTGCTGGTGGAGAACCCGTCCGAGGAGCAGGTCGACCAGGCGTGCACGGACTGGATCCGCACGATCAAGACCGCCCACCGATGAGGGAAGAGGACGGCCAGATGAGCCACCGGCACGAGTACGACATGGCCCACCGGGCAGCGGAGAACCTGTCGCTGCAAGCGCAGGGCTACGCGGCCGACCAACCTGACGTGGCCTGCGCTCTGGCCGCGGCCGCCCAGGTGCACGCCACCCTCGCGTTGGCGGCCGCCACGATGGTGGCCGCCGAACAGAACCCGAAGCCGCCCACCACCCGGGCGCGCACCGATTCCTGACACCCGCCCTGACCGAGCAACCACGCCACGAAGCCCCGCTCCCCGGCGCCACCCGGGGACGGGGCTTTTCGCGTGTCAGGGGCCCGGCGGCCACTCGGTCAGCAGGTCCGAGCCCACCTGCTCCAGCAGGACCATCCGCCGCCGGAGGTCCTCGATGGACCCCAGCAGGGTCGGGTACAGGCGCGCCCAGCACGATGATCGCCAGCTCCGCCGGAAGGACGCCGGTCACCGCGGCCGTAGGCCGGCGGCGGGTCGGGGATCGGAGCACGAGCCGGCGGATGGCCGCGGTGCGGCCGTGGAAGAGCAAGCGGGCTCCGGGGCCCGCCGTGGTCGGGTTCGCCCGTCGGGCGGCGAAGATGCGAAGCAGCTCGGCGAACGGTTCGGGGAACGGGGTCGACGGGTCACCGAACCGGAGGCTGGGCCGCCCGTCCTGCTCGACCAGGTCGTCCAGGTCATCCAGGTCGTCCGGGGGCAGCCGACAGATCCGGCTGAAGGGTTGGGCGAACAACCACGCCGGCACCACGGGCACCCGGTCCAGCAGGCCCGGCTCCTCGTCCTCGTCAGCCGAGCGCGGCGGCTCCATCCGCCTGTCGAGACCGATGGGGGCGGGGTTCGCCGTGTCGCGGTGCGGGATCTTCGAACGCGGCATCAACCGCGTGGCCATGGCCCGGGGCGGGAACTTCCGGGCGGGACGGCGGGCGAGGAACGCCTCGGCACGGCCTCGCGGGGCGGGCGCGGGAAAACCCCCGCAACGGAGGTTGCGGGGGCGGTGTGGTCAGCGGTCGGCGTGGATGTCCTTCCGAACCAGGTAGACCAGGCTGCCCGTCGCGACCACGGACAGCACCAGGGCCCACCCCAGCCGGTTGACGGCCAGCGCCAAGCAGACTTCCTCGCTCAGATACGCCCCCTCGCCCCAGAGGAGCCCCCAGAGGAGCCCCCCGATGACCGGATAGCACCCGGGGGGTCTCACCTCGCTGCTGAGGAACACCAGGAGGAACGCAGGGTCCGTCACCAACAGCACCACGGCCAGGCCGTACCCCACCCAGACGACCCGCCGCGCCAGGCGATTCCCCTTGCGCGGAGCACCGGGCGGCCTCGCCTCGGCGTTGGTCCGATAGGCGGCGTACACCATGGCGCCGACGATCACGACGACGAAGGCGAGCAGGAAGAGGGAGGCGGTGAGGTCCACGGCAGGCCTTCACGGTTCGGGGATGAGGGGCGGCTCCCGGGCAGTGCGCAGAACCGACCGCGAGCGTACTGCAGAAAACAGGGTCCGGCCGACCGGGGTGGACATGGGGCCACTCACGAGGCACCTGCCCTGCTTCCGGGCGCCATGTCCGCGGTCAGCGGCGGGAGTCGTCCGGCCATCTCCAGCACGTGGGCGGCGGCGGAGGGCAGGCGGGGCAGGGAGCGGGGGTTCACGGGCTTTCCGTCGGCAACGGCGGGTGGGCCGTGGAAGGCCGACAGCGCCTCGCCGGGGTTCGACCGCCCCGAGGGCGACGCGAGCGGGCAGGTGGTGCGCCGCCCGCCTCAGCCACGCGGGCGGCACACGGCCGGGCACCGTGACGCGCCGGTAGAAGGGGGCGGTCCGGGCCGGCCCAGCCCGGCACCGAGCGCAGGGGCGCGCCGACCGGGTTCGGCGACCTCGCCTTCGCCTTCGAGGAGTCCATCCCCGCGCGCCGGCACACCGGCCCCCGCGCGACCCGCGGTTGCGCGGGGGCCTCGACGGTCGTGCCGCGGCTAAGCGCCGCCCGGGGCGGGTGCGAGCTCCTGCAAGAGCCCTTCGACGTGGGTGCGGATGCGGTCGCGGATGGGGCGCACCGCCTCCACGCCCTGTCCGGCGGGGTCGGGCAGGACCCAGTCCAGGTAGCGCTTGCCCGGGTAGAACGGGCAGGCGTCCCCGCACCCCATGGTCACCACCACGTCCGAGGCACGCACCGCGTCCGCGGTCAGGACCTTGGGGACGTTCGCGGCGATGTCGATGCCGACCTCGGCCATGGCCTCCACGACCGCGGGGTTGACCGCGTCGGCCGGCGCGGACCCGGCCGAGCGCACCCGCACCCGCCCCACGCCCAGGTGCTGCAGGAACGCGGCGGCCATCTGGGAGCGTCCGGCGTTGTGCACGCACACGAACAGCACCTGCGGGATCTCAGTGCCGGGCACGGCGGGTCCTCTCGTCGGGGAAGAAGCGGCGGGCGGCCAGGGCCACGTGCACCAGGCCGATCAGGACGGGCACCTCGATGAGCGGGCCCACCACCCCGGCCAGGGCCTGGCCGGAGGCGGCGCCGAAGGAGGCGATGGCCACGGCGATGGCGAGCTCGAAGTTGTTGCCCGCCGCGGTGAAGGCCAGCGTGACCGCCCGGGGATAGCCCAACCCCAGCAGGCGGCCCAACAGCAGGGTCCCGGCCCACATGAGCACGAAGTAGACCAGCAGCGGCACGGCGATGCGCACCACGTCCCAGGGGCGGGCGGTGATCGCCTCCCCCTGGAGGGCGAACAGCGCCACGATGGTGAACAGCAGCCCGTACAGGCCCCACGGGCCCAGCTTCGGCAGCAGTCGGGTCTCGTACCAGTCCCGTCCGCGGGCCCGCTCGCCCAGGCGGCGGGTCAGGTACCCGGCCAGCAGCGGCACCCCGAGAAAGACCAGGACCGAGACGGAGATGTCGGTGAAGGAGACCTCCAGCGCCGCCTGCTCCCAGCCCAGCCACCCGGGCAGGCCCACCAGGTAGAACCAGCCCAGCGCGCCGAAGGCCACCACCTGGAACACCGAGTTCAGCGCGACCAGCACGGCGGCGGCCTCGCGGTCCCCGCAGGCCAGGTCGTTCCAGACGATGACCATCGCGATGCAGCGGGCCAGGCCGACGATGATCAGCCCGGTGCGGTACTCGGGCAGGTCTGCCAGGAACAGCCAGGCCAGCGCGAACATCACCGCCGGACCGGCGATCCAGTTCACCGCCAGCGAGGCGATGAGCAGCCGCCGGTCGCCGGTGACGGCGCCCAGGCGGTCGTAGCGGACCCTGGCCAGCGGCGGGTACATCATCACGAGCAGCCCGGCGGCGATGGGCAGGGACACCCCGGCCACGCCCAGTCCGGCCAGGGCCTGGCCCAGGCCGGGCACGAGCCGTCCCAGGGCCAGGCCGGCGGCCATGGCGGCCAGGATCCACACGGTCAGGTAGCGGTCCAGGACCGGCAGGCGCGGGGCGCCGGTGGCGGGCCGAACGCGGGTGGTCACGTTCGGGCCGCCGGCGCGGTGCGGCGGGTGAGGACCGCGGCCAGGCGGTCGGTGGCGGCGGGCAGCAGCCGGTAGTACACCCAGGTGCCGCGCCGCTCGGCGGCGATGAGGCCGGCCTCGCGCAGGAGTTTGAGGTGGTGGGAGATGGTGGGCTGGGCCAGGTCGAAGGCCGGGGTCAGGTCGCAGACGCACACCTCGCCGCCCGCCTGGGAGGCGATCATCGACAGCAGCCGCAGGCGCACGGGGTCGCCCAGGGCCTTGAAGACCCGGGCGAGTTCGACGGCCTCCTCCTGGTCGAGCGGGGTGGTGAGCAGGGTCGGGCAGCAGCCCGAGGCCGTGTCGGGGGCCGCCGTGGCGGCGCCGCCCGCCCTCTGTTGATTCGACATGCGTCTATATTGACAAACCTCGAAACAGGGCGCAACCTTGCATCGACATACTTCGATCCAACCTCTCGGAGGCCCCCGTGTCCCGTGTCCAGCTCGCCCTCAACGTCGCCGACCTCGAAGCCTCGGTCGCCTTCTACTCCACGCTCTTCGGCACAGAGCCCGCCAAGCGGCGGCCGGGCTACGCCAACTTCGCGATCGCCGAGCCCCCGCTCAAGCTCGTCCTCATCGAGGGCGAGCCGGGCCAGGAGACCCGGCTGGACCACCTGGGGGTGGAGGTGGAGGACACCGGCAGGGTCGAGGCCGCCGCCGACCGCCTCAAGGAGGCCGGGCTGGCCACGTTCGAGGAGAACGACACCTCCTGCTGCTACGCGGTGCAGGACAAGGTGTGGGTCCACGGTCCGGGCCGGGAGCCGTGGGAGGTGTACGTGGTCAAGGCCGACAGCGACCGGCGCGGCAGGACCGGGGACGCGCCGGCGCCCGCCCGGGCCGGAGGTTGCTGCGGCAGCTGAGCCCTGACGGTTCCGGCCCCGCCGCAGCGTGCAGGCGCGGGCCGGAACCGACCCCGCCATCCGGAAGGCCTCTACTTCTGGAAACCCTCGTTTCCAGAAGTAGAAGCGCCCTCGGAAGGGGGCCCGGGCTTAGCGCTGAATCCTGTTCCGATGTTCCCCAGCCCTCGTCTCCCGGGCCAAGGCCGCCCTGAACGCCGGGGCCTCGCCGGGCGAGGTCGCCGCCGACTACGACGCGGACCGCTCCACCCTGTACCGGCGGGTGGAACAGCTCCGCCGGGAGGAGCGGTAGCTGAGGTGCCGGAGCTGCGAGGCCCTCATCGACTCCCCATCCGTCTTCCACGGCCGCACCGCGGCCATCCGCCGGCTCGTGCTCCAGGCCCCGGCACCGGTCATCGCCCGGATGCCCGGCCACCACCCCGAACACATCACCGCGTCGGCCGCCGAGGCGGGAAGCCCGTGGTCTCACTACAACCCCGACGACCACGCAGAATGACCACACGGGGCGGCCAGAGGCGAATACCGACTACTCGATCACCGGCCTCCACCAGAACCGCCCCCGGGGTGCGGCGGAAACGCCTGGGCACCGTGCGGCCCTGCGGCGGCGGGCCGGGAACCTGCCCCGACGGAAAGGCCGGGGCACGGTGCGGACCCCGCCGCAGGGAGCCGGGCGGCGGGCGGGGCGCACCCCGCCCGCCGCCCGCCGCCCGCTCCCGGTCAGGTCTGGAAGGGAGGGGGGTCGGTCCCCCGCAGGCGGTAGTCCGGCCGGGCCCGCTCCAACCGGATCGACTCCAGCACGGTGTAGGCGTGGTACTTGGTCTGGGTGGTGGCACCCGCCAGGCGCTCCCACCACAGCCGGCCGTCGCCGGTCCTCTTCTCCAGGACATGCCTGGTGGCGTGGTTGGCCATGGAGTTGATCCAGTTCTCCGTCCCGACGAAGACCCGGTCCGGGCCGGTGGCGGCGAGGATGTCGACCAGCGCGTCGGAGCGGCTGAACCGCTCGACCGCCGCGGTGGCCCCTTCGAGCACGTCCGCGAAGTACTCCACGCACTCCTTCACCTGCTCGTAGGTGCCGTAGTGCATGTGGTGGCCGCCGACGAAGAAGTCGAAGTCGTAGCCGAGGATCTGGGAGTGCGCCTCGTACCATCCGGAGATGTTCTGCGAGGCGTCGCAGTGCATGAACGTGACGGAGCCCGGGCTGAGGATGTCCACGGCGGTGAGCACCCGCTGCTGCGGGGCGTGGATGAAGATGTTCCCCGGGCAGTGGTTCTCGCCCTTGTAGGACAGGTGCAGCTCCACGCCGCCCACGGTGAGGACGTGGTCGTCCTCGAACGTCAGGGTCGGAAGCGGGCGCTTGGGGTCGGGGAACCGCTCCAGGAGTTCCCGGGTGATGCGGTGGGCGACGATCTCGACGTCGGGGCCGTACACGGAGGCGGCGCCGATGTGGTCGGCGTGCCAGTGGCTGTAGATCACATGGGTGACCGGCTGTTCGGTGACCTCTTCGATCGCCGCCAGCATGTTCTCGCCCAGGGTCGGCGGCGCGTCGATGGCGACCACGCCCTCGCCGGTCACCACGAACGCGGCGTCGTAGCCGGCGCTGGTGACCCAGTAGAAGCCGCCGCGCAGCTCCTCCACGTGGTAGCCGTACTTCTGGAAGCGCTCACTGCCCAGGTACGCGGGGTAGTAGCCCTCGGGGTCCGGGGGGTCGTCGGCACCGACCCGGGGGAACCCGTAGTGGTCGATTCCGTAGAAGCCCGGAGTGCTGTCGACCGTGATGGGTCTCTGTTCGCTGGGGCACATCGAGGAGATGCCTTTCTCGTTCTTGGGGGACGTGGGGTGTCGGGCACGGAGCGCGGGCGGGCTACCGCGGCGGCGCGAACCGCAGGACCGCCTTGGTGGCGCGGCCGGCCCCCGCGTCGTCGAACGCGGCGCCGATGTCGGCGAAGTCGTAGAAGGTCAGCAGCCGGTCGATCGGGAACCGCCCCGCCCGGTAGAGCTCGGCCAGCTCGTTGACCAGCAGCGGCGAGACGGCGTCGCCCTGGATGATGCCGTGCAGCGAGCGGCCCATCGCGAGCCGGCCCGCGTCGACCACCGCGCCCGCCCCCTCCTGGAACGCCACGAAGCCGAAGCACCCCCGGGAGGCCAGCGCGCCGATCCCGGCGTCGAGGTTCCCGGGCCGGCCGCTGGTGTCCAGCACGTACTCCAGTCCGCGCCCGGCGATCGCGCGGAGCGCGAGCGCCGGGTCGTCGACCTCCGAGGGGTCGACAGTGTGGGTCGCCCCCAGCTCCCGGGCGAGTTCGAGCCGGGCGGGATCGACGTCGACGGCCACGATGGTGGCCGCACCCGCGACGCGGGCGGCCATGACCGCCGCCATGCCCACGGCGCCCACCCCGAACACGGCCAGGGACGCGCCCACCGGGACGGCGAGGGACGTGAGCACGGCCCCGGCACCCGTCTGGAAGCCGCAGCCCAGGGGGGCCAGGACCTCCAGGGGCAGGTCGCTCGGCACCTTGACGGTGTTGCGCCGGTGGGCCAGGGCGTGGGTGGCGAAGGAGGACTGCCCGAAGAAGTGTCCGCGGGGGCCGGCGCCGGGGCCGCCGGGGGCGCGCAGCCCGTTGGAACCGTCCAGGCGGGCCCCCGCGAAGTTGGCCGCCCACACGTCGTCGCAGTAGGCCGCGTGCCCGGACAGGCAGGGCCCGCACCTTCCGCACGAGTGGTAGGAGAGCACGACGTGGTCGCCGGGCGCGACGGTGGTGACGGCGCCGCCCACGCGTTCGACGACCCCCGCGCCCTCGTGTCCCAGCACCGCGGGCAGCGGCGTCGCCATCCGCTGGGAGCGGACGTGGGCGTCGGTCGCGCATATCCCGGTCGCGACCATGCGGACGAGGACCTCGTCGGGCCGGGGCTCCTCGATCTCGATGTCGCGGAACTCGAACGGCCCGTCCTGCTTCTCGATCACGGCGGCCCGCGCGGTTGTGGTCATACGGATGCGCCCTCTCACGGGGAGCCGTCGGCACCGAGGCGGCCGAGGACGGCGTTCACCGACGGCTCCCGGAATCGGTGTGGTGCGGGCCGCGGGGGCCCTTGAGCGGAACCGAACCTACGGCAGCCGTCCGGGGCGGCGGATCGGTCGCCGTATCGGTCACGGGAGGCGCACCGCCGACACGCTGCCGCGATCCGGGCGGCCGGGGCGGGGGCGGGAACACGACCGGTCACCGGGCGGCGGTGGCGGCTCCGGGACGTGTCAGGGGCCCCTGCGGGAATCCGGCCGACAGACCCCACCGCAGGGGCACACTGCCGGACCGCGCCGAAAGGGCAGTGGCCGACACCGGATCCGGGCGGTCCGGTGCCGGCTCGGGAACGCCGGTCACCGGTCACCGGCCGCCGGGCAGGCGGCGGACCGCCGGGCACGCCCCGCGGGCGGCTCCGCCGCCGGTTCCGGGACCGGCGGCGGGCGCGGGCTCATCTGTCGTCGGCCGCGGTCCGCCGCCCGGCGTCGTTCTCGACGCTCCACTCGATGAGCGGGTGCAGGACGCGCATGAGTCCGGCGCCGCGCTCGGTGGGCCGGTACAGGATCTGCACCGGCGTGGTCGGCACGACCGTCCGGTCGATGAGCCCCCGGGATTGCAGTTCGCGCAGGCGCTGGGACAGCAGCTGGTTCGAGATCCCGGGGATGCGCGCCCGGTACTCGACGAACCTGCGGGCACCGCGCATGGAGGCCAGGAGCACCGAGGCGGTCCACTTCCCGCCCACGACCTCCACCGCGCGCTGGAAGCTGCGGCACACGGAGTCGTCGATGTGCTCGAAGTCCTCGTCCGCACCGCCCGGAGCGGCCGGAGGGACCGGGGCGGTGCGTTCGTCGTCCGGGCGGGGATCGGCCATACGGCCAGGATAACGGAGCCGGTCAGGATCACTGACCGGGTCATGTCGGCTTTGGCCGCGCCGCGGGCCGTTGGGCACTCTGGGGCCATGCACCCATCGCCTTTGGACACGCACGGCGCCGGCGGGGCGGAGCCGGTCGGCCGCCGGGAGGAGACGGCGGTCCTCGACGGGCTCCTCGCGGGGGCCCGCGGCGGCCGGGGCGGCGCCCTCGCCCTGTGGGGCGAGCCGGGGATCGGCAAGTCCGCCCTGCTGCGCCGCGCCCACGACCGGGCGGCGGACTTCACCCGGCTCCCCCACCGGGCCGCGCGGTCGGAGTCGGACCTGCCCTTCGCCGGGCTGCACGGACTGCTGCGGCCGGTGGCCGACCGGATCGCCTCGCTGCCGGCGGACCGCGGTGCGGCGTGGGCCGCCGCCCTCGCCTCGGGTGCGGTGCCGCGGGACCGGCTGTCGGCGGGTGCGGCCGTATTGTCGCTGCTCTGCGTGCTCGCCGAGGAACGGCCCGTCCTCGTCCTGGTGGACGACGCGCAGTGGCTCGACGGGGCCACCGCGCGGTGCCTGGGCATCGTCGCCCGCCGTGCGGCGGCTCACCCCCTGGCGGTCGTGCTGGCCGACCACGGCGACCCCGCCGCCCGGCCGTGGGAGGGCGTCCCCGACCTGCGGGTCGGGGGGCTGGACCCGGAGAGCGCGCGGGCCCTGCACGCCGCGGTCGCCCCGCACGCCGACGAGGCGGCGGTGCTGGCCGCGGTCGACGGGGCGGGCGGCAACCCACTGGCGCTGCTGGAGGCGGCAGGGGCGGATCGCGGCCCCGGTGGCACCGGGCCGCTCACCGGGCCGGGGCTCCCGCCCGTCGGACCGCGCACGCGTCGCGCCTTCCGGGCCGCACTCGACGCGGTGAGCCCTCCGGCCCGGCTGCTCACCGTGCTCGCGGCGGCCGAGGACCACGGTGACCTGCTCGCGGTGGAGCGGGCGGGCCGCGCCCGGGGGATCGACGACACCGCCTGGGACGAGGCGGCGTCCGCGGGCCTGCTGCGCGTGGCGGGCGACCGCGTGGGCTTTCGGCACCCCCTCGTGCGCCGGGCCGTCCGCGCGTGCTGTGACGCCGCGACCAGGCGCCGGGCGCACCGCGCCCTGGCCGCCGCGCTGCCGGAGGAGTCGGACGAGCACGCCTGGCACCTCGCCGCCGCGGCCCGCGACCGCGACGAGAACGTCGCGGGGCTGCTCGAACGGGCCGCCGCCCGCTCCCGGCTGCGCGGGGCCCCGGCGGCCGAGGCACGGGCGCTGCGCAGGTCCGCCGAACTCTCGCCCGCGCCGGTGGACGCCTCCCGGCGGCTCGCCGGGGCGGCGCGGGCCGCCTGGGACGCCGGGGACGCGGCCGCCGCGGAGCGCCTGCTCGACGACGCGGAGCGGCTGTCGCCGGGTGTCCACACCACGCGCGGCAGCAGGGGCCTGCGGGGCGTCATCGAGCACTCCCGCGGCGCCCCCGACCTGGCGCACCACTACCTGGCCGCCGACATGGAACTGGTCGCGGAACCGGGTACGGCGCTGGAGCTGGGAACGGCGGCCCTGAGCGCCGGCTGGGCGGCCGGACGCGGCGACCTCGCGGCCAGGACGCTGGCGTCACTGCTGGAACTGGACGTCGAGGAGCGGTCCGACCTGCCCCTCCTCCTGACCTGGTGGGAGGACGGTCCGGCCACCGGTGCCGCGCCGGCCGGAGCGGCCGGGTTCACCGACTCCGTCGCCCGGGCGCGCAGGACGGCGCCGCGGCTGCTCCCGCCGTCGCCCCTGGCCGTCGTCTGGGGCATCGACGCCGCAGTGGGGGACGCGCTGCGCCGCCGGGTGCCGCACCTGCGGCGGCGTTCGGAGCCGGCCCGGCTCGCCGACGCCCTGGCGCACACATCGACGCTCGACGGCTTCGCCGGCCGCTGGACCCGGGCCGAGTCCGCGGCCGTGGAAGGGCTCCGGCTGGCGGAGGAAGTGGGTGCCGACCAGATCGCCGCCCACTGCCGCAACTGCCTGGGCTGGCTCGCCGCCGTGCGCGGTGACGCCCACCGCGCGGCCGAGGCGGCCGGCCGCGTGCTGGACACCGCCCTGCCGGAGGGCAGCCGCGCGGTGAGCGCGGCGGCCTCCTGGATCGCCGGCATGGCGAACCTGTTCCAGGAGCGCCCCCGGGAGGCCCTGGACACCCTGCTGCACCTGACCGAGCCGGGAAACGGTGCGGCGCACCCGACCTTCGCGCTGCTGGCCGCACTCGACACCGCCGAGGCCGCCGTGCGTGTAGGGCGGCCCGAGGCCGCCGGGGAGCAGGTGGAACTGCTGCGCGGCTGGGCGCGGCGCACCGGAGCGCCCTGGGCGCGCACCGCGGCCCGCGCCGCCGAGGCGCTGCTGGGCGGGTCCCGCGCCGAGGACTCCTTCCGGGCCGCGCTGGAGGTTCCGGGTGCGCGATCGCAGCCGCTCCTGTACGGCCGCGCCCGGCTCCTCTACGGCGAGTGGCTGCGGCGGGAGCGGAGGCGGACCGACGCCCGCCTCCACCTCGGGGGCGCGCTGGAGGTGTTCGACCGGCTGGGGGCGGAGTCGCTGGGCCGGCGCGCGCGGCGGGAACGGGACCTCACCGGCCCGCCGGGCCGCAGCGGAGGCCGCGGAGATCGCGACGGCGCGGCGGGCGTCCGCCTCACCCCCCAGGAACAGCGGATCGCCCGGCTGGCGGCCGAACGGCTGACGAACCGGGAGATCGCCGCGGAGCTGCGGATCAGCCACCGCACCGTGGGCCACCACCTCGGCAACGTGTTCGCCAAGCTGGGGATCACCGCACGTTCCGAGCTGGAGCGCGCCCGCGGCGGTCCGGGACCGGGGTGAGCCGGGCCGAGGACCGGCGTCCCGGGAGCGGGCGCACCGGGCGCGAGGGCCCACCGGGACCGCCGGCCCGGACCCGGACACCGACCGGGTTCGGGCCCGGCGGAGACACCGGGGCGCGGGAACAGACGCACAAGGCACGAGGGCCCACCGGGACGGCCGGCCCGGACCCGGACACCGGCACCCGGCCGCGCCGGGCTCAGGTCCGGCGGGAGCGCCGGGGCACGATGTGGCCGCGGCGGTGGGCCAGGCGCAGCAGGTACACGGTGGCCGCGCCGCACAGCAGCACGGCGATGACGCTGCCCTCGGGGCCGAACGCTCCGCCGCTGAGCGCCGTGGGGCCGCTCGTCGCGCCGGTGAGCAGACCGGCGAAGGCGTCCTCGCTGCCGGAGACGGCGGTGCCGAAGATCCCGGCCTGCGCCGTGTTCCAGCCCAGGTGCAGGCCGATCGGCAGCCACAGGGAGCGGGTGGCGACGTAGGCGGCGCCGAGCAGCAGGCCGGCCTCCAGGGAGATGGCCAGCGCGCCCCACAGGGTGGCGTTGGGGTTGACCAGGTGCAGCGCGCCGAAGACCGCGGAGCTGAGGGCGAGGGCGGCCCAGGTCCCGGCGGCCTCCTCCACCACCCGCAAGAGCACCCCGCGCAACAGCAGCTCCTCCGCGACCGCGACCGCGCACATCAGTCCGCACACGGCGAGGAACGCCTCGAAGGATCCCCAGCCGGTGACCCGGTAGCCCCCCAGGACGGCGATGGCGGCGATGGTCGCGGCGAACAGGCCCACGCCGACCGCCGTCCCCCACCCGAGGCCGCGGGCCGCGCCCTCGCGGGAGAGCTCCCGCGGCTCCCGGGCCTCGATCCGGCGGACCGCGGCCCGGTAGGCCCACAGGCCCAGGGCCGCCGCCGCGACGCCCACGGGCAGGGCCCACACCGACGTGCCCACCGCGTTCGTCACTCCGGGCAGGAGCGCGGCCAGGGCGGTGAACAGCAGCAGGAGCAGGACCGCGCGCGGGACCGCGCGCCGGGGCCTGCGGGGGGTGGACGCGGGTGCGGCGTCGTGGGGCATGGGAGGACCGTTTCCAGGGATGCGGGGCAGGGGGTCGCTTCGACCGGTTCCCAGGCTAGGAAGGGGGCCCTGCCGGCCGCATCACCCGCGCGAGCGCACTCCGGTGGCTCTCCGGGGGGACCCGGGCCGCCCCGCGCACCGTCCCGGACCCGGCCGGGCCGCGCCCGCCGTCCGAGTCCGGACCTCAGCCCTGCCGCACCAGCCCCGAGCGGTAGGCGAACACGACGGCCTGGACCCGGTCGCGCAGGCCGAGCTTGGCGAGGATCCGCGACACGTGGGTCTTGACGGTCTCGTGCGCGACCGTCATCCGCTCGGCGATCTCCCCGTTGGACAGCCCCTCCGCCATGAGGAGCAGTACCTCGCGCTCGCGCCCGGTCAGCGGTTCGGCGGGAACGGCGGCGGGCGCGGGGTCGGCGGGGCGGATGCGCAGGGCGTACTCGCCGATGAGCCGCCGGGTCACCGCCGGCGCCAGCAGGGCCTCCCCGCGGGCGACCGTGCGCACGCCCGCGATCAGCTCGTCGATCGGCGCGTCCTTGAGCAGGAACCCGCTGGCGCCCGCCCGCAGCGCGTCGTAGACGTACTCGTCCAGGTTGAAGGTGGTCACGATCAGGACCCGCACCGGGTGGGGGTCGGGCGGCTCCATCAGACTCGCGGTCACCTCGATGCCGTTCAGGCGGGGCATGTGGATGTCCACCACCGCGACGTCGGGCCGCAGGTCCCCGATGAGGCGCAGCGCCCGGACGCCGTCGCCGGCCTGTCCCACCACGACCATGTCCGGCTGGGCGTCGAGCACCGCGGCGTACCCGGCGCGCACCGACTCATCGTCCTCGCAGACCACGACGCGGACGGGCGAGCCGTTCACCGCTCCCCCCGGGGGATGCTGGTGCGCACGGCGAAGCCGCCGTCGCCGGTGGGGCCCGCGTGCAGCTCCCCGCCGAGGGCGCCGACCCTGTCCCGCAGGCCGGCCAGGCCGCGACCGCCGCCGGGGAGGGGCGCCGCGGGCGAGGGAGGCAGGGCCGTGCCGCCACCGCTGGTGATCCGGGCGCCGACCGCCGCGTCCCCGTGGTCGATGCGGACGGTGACGTGACCGCCGGGCGCGTGCTTGAGCGCGTTGGTGACGGCCTCCTGCACGACGCGGTACAGGACCTCCTCCGCCTGGGGCCGCATCGGCCGGGGCTCGCCGTCCTGGACCAGGTCCACGCTCTGCCCGGCGGCACGGGAGCGCTCGACGAGGTCGGCGAGCCCGCCGGGGGCGGGACCCGGAGAGCCCTCGCGCGGGTCCAGGACGCCGAGCAGGCGGCGCAGGTCGTCCAGGGCGCGCCGGCCGGTCTCCCCGATGCCGGTCAGGGTGTCGCCCGTCCGGTCGGAGGGCTCCAGCAGGTACGCCGCCGTGTCGGCCCGGACCACCATGGAGGTGACGTGGTGGGTGACGACGTCGTGCAGGTCGCGGGCGATGCGGGCGCGCTCGGCCGCGGCGGCGTCGGCCGCGGTGCGGCGGCGGCGCTCCTCCGACTCCAGGGCCCGGGTGCGCACCCACCCGCCGAGGGCGCAGCACCCGGCCAGGACGAGGCCGAAGGACACGTAGTCGGCCGCGGTGGCGGGCGAGCCCGCCAGGTGCAGGCAGGCGCAGACGAGCGCGTAGGCGGCGACCGCCACAGCCGCCACCGGTGCGGGGCGGCGCGGCGGGTGCGCGCCGGCGGTGTACAGGGCCACGACCAGCGCGAGGGAGGCGAAGGCGGTGGGGTACCGCAGCAGCTGGAAGGCGGTGAACGCGGCGGCGACCACGGCCAGGCAGGTGAGGGGGAACCGGCGGCGCAGGACCAGGGGCGCGGCCTGGGCGGCGATGAGGGCCAGGCCCAAGGCGTCCAGGGGGCGGTCGTCCGGCAGTTCCGCCAGGTCGACGCCCTGGTGGGCGATGCCGGGGACGAAGGACAGGGCGACGAGGGCCGCGGGGAGCAGGACGTCGACGGCCCCCGGTCTTCGCACGGGGCGGAGCAGGCGCTCCGGCCACGCCGTTGTCTCGAACACCCGAGCAGACTATCCCTCGCCGCGGTGGGGGCGGACCGGGTGCGGTGCCCCGCCCGCCCCTTCTCCCCCGCCCGCCCGCCCCGGAACGGACTCCGCTCAGTCCCGGGGGACGGACGCGCGCAGGGCCGCGATGATCCACGGCCAGGGCACCGGGTCCTCCTCCCCACCGCCGGGCGGGGTCCCGTTGATCACCGCCACCAGTTCCATGTACCTGCCGTGCGTACCGTCGAACCGCGGGTCCTCCGGCTCGCCCTCCTCCTCCGTGATCCGGACGATCTCGGCGAAGTACGAGGCCAGCTTGTCCCGGTGGGCGGGGGTCGACGTTTCCTCGCCCAGCGCGGCGCCGGCCGCGGCCAGGCGGACGACCGCCTCCTGGGCGTTCGGGGAGTCCGGGGGCTCGCCGGCGCGGTGGACGGCGAGGATGCGCTCCATGAGCGGCACACCCGTCTCGTAGATGAACTCCTGCACCGGTGAGGCGGCCATGACCGCGCCCGGCCCGGCCGAGTAGGTGTCCAGGAGGTAGGTGCGGACCGCGTCGCGGAACTCCCCGTCCCGGATCAGGTCGGCCAGTTCGATCCAGGCTTCGAGCTGGGCGGCGGTGGGGTCCTGCGGCAGCCGGGGGCGCAGCAGCCGCAGCCGCTCGACGAACCCGGAGGGGACGTCGAGGTCCGCGCCGACCTCGTTCCAGAAGTCGTCGACGAGGTGTTCGCGCTCCTCGTCGGACATCGAGACGAGCTTGTGCAGGAGCGCCGCCTGGGCCGCGCTCCCCTGCTGCCGGACCAGGGTCCGCAGCACGGCCCGTTTCGCGCGCAGGACGCGCTCCTGGCGTTCGACGATCTCCAGGTGGGTGGCGAGGAGGTCGTGCAGCGTCGTCTCACCGTCGAGCACCCGGCGGATGTCCTCCAGGCCCGCGTCCAGCTCGCGCAGGGTCCGGACCAGCTCCAGCCGCGCGATGGCGTGGATGTCGTAGAGCCGGTAGCCGGCCTCGGTCAGGCCGGTGGGGGCGATGACCCCGGCGTCGGAGTAGAACCGGACGGCGCTCACGCTCAGGCCGGACCGGCGCGCGGCGTCCCCGATGGGGTACAGCTCGTTGTCGTGCATACCGCCACTATCGGGTCTCAAGCCGCTTGAGACTCAACCCCTGCCGGGCACCGCCCGTGCGGGGCCGGTGCACCCCGGCGCCCCGGTACGGGGTCCGGCACCGGGCCGCGCGCCTCCTGCGGCGGGGAGTCCGGGGCCGACGGGCCGTGCCCGCCGGGCGGCCCGCCCGCGGACCCTTCCCCGGGCGGAACGGGGCCCCGGCGCCCGCGCCGGACGGTGTCCGCCCCGCCCTGGATACGGTGTGTCCGTGGAGGACACCGAGCAGCCGGATCTGGACGCCGTCGAGGCGTGCCTGGCCGGTGTGGTCGAAGGGCGCGTGAGCAGGGAAGCGGCCGACCGGTGGGCCGGGCGGTGGTACACCGACGACGGCCTGGAATGGGACGGGGTGTCCCTCTGGGCGCTCGGGCTCCTGTACGGGATCGACCTGAGGCCGGGCCCGGAGCAGCCGTACCTGCACGACGACGCACAGGTGCGCGGGTGGTTGGAGGAGCTGAGGCGACGGCGCGCCGGATGACGCGCCACGGGTCCCCGTCCTCGGCTACCCCCGGCTCTCGGAGCCGGCCTCCGCCGCCCGCCCCTGCCGGTCCCGCCCGCCGTCGGCCGCCGGCACCGCGCGCATCGTCCATACCGGTGGCCCGCCGGGACGGTGCGAGCGGTCGACGACGCGAAAGCCGTGCCGCCGGTAGAGGCCGACGTTGCGCTCCTCGGAGGTCTCCAGCCGCACTCCCCCTGCGCCGCGCCGCGCGGCCTCCCGGAGGCCGAATCCGATGAGGGCGCCTCCGAGCCCCCCGCCCTGGTGGTGCGGGTGGACCGCCAGGGTCTCCAGTCCCCAGTCCCGGGGGTCCCCGTGCCGGCCTGTGTCCGCCAGCCGGCCGATCCGGTCGCCGTGCAGGGCGATGATCCGGTCGCGGACCGCCTCGCCCGGTTCCGGCGCGTCCGGTGGCAGGAGGGCGATCACCCCCTCGGCCCGTTCACTGACCGCGACGAACCCGTGGTTCAGAGCGTGGTGCAGGTAGAGGCGCTGTAGTTCGCGCAACCGGCGTGTGTAGTCGTGCTCGGGGATGACGTGGCGTGTCCACGGGTAGTCGTCGAAGGCCGCGACCAGGGTGTCGACGGCCGCGTCCAGGTCCTGGGGAGTCCCGGGTCGCAGGGGAGGGGTCATGAGGGATCATCTCCTCGGGTTCGGCCGGCAGGGTGGTCGGGGCCGGAATCGACGATCGACTGCAGAACGGCCAGGTGCCGGTTGAAGGCGGCACGGCCCGCGTCGGTGATCCCGACCCAGGTGCGGGTGCGCCTGCCAGCGGCCTCCTTGCGCACGTCGATCAGACCGGCGTCCACGAGCACAGTGAGGGTCTGGGACAGGCTGGAGTCGCTGACCTCCAGCAGGTCCGCGAGGAACCGGAAGTCCACGTCCTCCAGGTTCCGCAGCGCGGCCAGGAGCGAGAACCTGACCGGCGAGTGGATGAGCGCGTCCAGGTCCTTGCGCGGGTGGCTCATCGGCGCGAACTCGCCCACAGGCACGCCGCGATCGGGCTGACCGCGACGGCGCCGGCCAGCACCCACCACCACGGCGAGGACGCGCCCACGAGCTGGAGGGAGGGGTCGAGCATCAGGGTGTACAGCGCGAACCACGTCGCCACGGCGATGCCGACGTTGCGCAGCCCGTTGCGCGGTGCCGACAGACGGTGGCGGAACGCGGTCGCCCACAGGAACGCCGAGGCGAGCAGCAGCAGGGCGAACGCGATCCAGTACGGGGCCCGGAACACGTCGACGGCGAGGGTGAAGGCCAGCGCGAACGCCGCCTGCAACGCCACGAACCACCGGAACCAGAGCGCCGCGCGCCGTGCCCGGGCTCCGATCCGCCGGCCTTCGGCCACACGGGACGAAGCATCATCGAAAGTGAAGTTGTTCTGCGACATGAAAGCACTTTAGCACTTATAAAGCAATGGGCGCACCCCGGGGCATCGGGCGGCCTCCCCCGCGCTCCGGAGCGGCGACGGCGCGAGGGGCCTCACGGTGTGCGGTTCCACCCGGCCCGGCGCCCGCGGCCCGGCGCCGCCCTCGGCGTTCGCGGCCGTGCGCGGCTCCGCACGCCCGCGGGGGCCGTGGTCCGGCGTCGTCCGGGCCGCGCGGGCGGCCCCGAAGGCGTCGGTGCGGCACCGTCGGCACCGGGCGGGGGCCGCCTCCCGGGCCGGGGCCCGACCGCCCACAGTGTCCGGGGCGACCGCGGCGCCGGTGCGCCCCGCCCGGCGGGACCGGTTACCGCGGCTCGCGGCGGGAAGGGTGATCTACTACATCGGTCGAGGTGGACGGGCCTTTCGGGGAGGGCGGGGCCGCTTCGGCGGCGGCCGGGCACCGCGCGGGCGGCACACCGGAGAACAGCGTCGGCCGGCCGTGGCGGCGCACCCGACGACCGGTGCACCGGGAACGGCCCCCGGCGCGGGACCGTGACGAAGGAGGGGGACCGCATGATCCTGAACGAGGCGTACACGCTGGCGAACGGCGTCCGCATCCCGAAGCTGGGCCTGGGCACGTGGTTCATCGACGACGACCGGGCCGCCCAGGCGGTCCGCAACGCCGTCGGTCTGGGATACCGCAACATCGACACCGCGCAGGCCTACGGGAACGAGCGGGGGGTCGGGGAGGGCGTGCGCACCGGGGGCACCGCCCGGGACGAGCTGTTCGTCTCCACCAAGCTCGCGGCCGAGATCAAGGACTACGACCGGGCGGTCGCCGCGGTCGACGGATCGCTGGCGGCCCTGGGCCTGGAGTACGTCGACCTGGTGCTGATCCACAGCCCGCAGCCCTGGGCCGACTTCCGCGGCGGGGACTACGCCGAGGGGAACCGGGAGGCGTGGCGCGCCCTCGAAGACGCGCACGCGGCGGGCACGGTCCGCGCCATCGGCGTCTCCAACTTCCAGCGGCGCGACATCGAGAACCTCCTCGCCTCCTGCACCGTCAAGCCCCACGTGAACCAGCTGCTGGTCCACGCGGGCAACACCCCGGCCGAGCTGCTCGCCTACTGCGAGGGCGAGGACATCCTGGTGGAGGCCTACTCCCCCATCGCGCACGGGGAGATCCTGAAGAACCCGGACGTGGGCGCGATGGCCGAGCGGTACAGGGTGACGGTCCCGCAGCTGTGCATCCGCTACACGCTCCAGCTGGGCACCGTGTCGCTGCCCAAGAC
Organism: Nocardiopsis flavescens; assembly: GCF_900141985.1. GTDB lineage: Bacteria > Actinomycetota > Actinomycetes > Streptosporangiales > Streptosporangiaceae > Nocardiopsis > Nocardiopsis flavescens. The sequence continues at coordinate 792,851 of NZ_FQZK01000001.1, forward strand.
CGCGAACCCCGAGCACATGCGGAGCAACGCGGAGGTGGACTTCACCATCTCCGACGAGGACATGGACGCCCTGCGGGACCTGGACGCCCGGGACTACGGCGAGCACAGCATGTTCCCGGTCTACAGCGGGAGGTAGCGGGGCTCGGGTGTTTCCGGGCCGGGGCACCGCCGCGGCGGGACCGTCCGAGGCCGCGCAACCCGGGGCACCCGGTGTGACCCTTGACACAGGAGGGGTGCGGAGCTGACCATGCGCTGAGTCGGCGGAGCCGCCAGGGTGCGGGAACGGGCCGGTGGGCGGGATCCGCTCCCCGGCGCGCGGACCCGCGCCGGGTCGCCCCGCCCGACCGCGAGCGGGGACCGCACCGGGAAAGGGGACCGCGATGACGGGCGGATCGGCACGGGACCGGGAACTCTCGGTCGTCCTGGAGGGCTACTCCTTCCTGGAGTGCCCCCGGTGGCGCGACGGGCGGCTCTGGGTCTCGGACTTCTACACCGGCCGGGTCGTCTCGACCGACGCCGGCGGCGGGGCCGAGGTCGTGGCCCGGGTACCCGGACAGCCCTCCGGCCTGGGCTTTCTGCCCGACGGTCGCGCCCTCGTCGTCTCCATGCGCGACCACCGGATCCTCGTGCGCGAGCACTCCGGCGGGCTGGCCGAGTACGCCGACCTCTCCGGCTCCGCGACGGGGTTCCTCAACGACATGGTCGTCGACGGGGCCGGGCGCGCCTTCGTGGGCGACTTCGGGTTCGACCTCATGGGCGGCGCCCCGCTGCGCTACGCGGCGCTCACCCGTGTGGACCCGGACGGCACGGTCACCACGGCCGCCGAGGACCTGGGCTTCTCCAACGGCATGGTGGTCCTGCCCGGGAACGTGCTCCTGGTCGCCGAGACGTTCGCGGGGCGGATCACCGCCTTCGACATCGGCGGGGACGGCGGCCTGAGCGGCCGCCGGGTGTGGGCGCGGTTCGGGGAGGCCCCCCGGACCCGGGACGTCGCGGAGGCGATCGGCCTGCTCCAGGTCGCGCCCGACGGCATCTGCGCCGACGCCGAGGGCGCGGTCTGGGTCGCCGACGCGCTGCACGGCCGCGTGATCCGGGTCCGCGAGGGAGGCGCGATCGTCGACGAGATCCAGGCCGGCACGGGGGTCTTCGCCTGCATGCTCGGCGGGGAGGACGGGCGCACCCTGTTCCTGTGCACGGCACCCTCGTTCGCCGAGCACGAGCGGCGGGACACGCGCGAGGCCCGGCTGCTGGCGGTGCGGGTCGACGTGCCGCACGGCGGCCTGCCGTAGCCGCGGCCCGGCCACCCGGTGCACGGTCCGCTCCCCCACCGCCCCGGGCACACGGGCGGGAGGGCCCCGCGGAGGTGTCCGGGGCCCTCCCCGCCGCCCCCGGCCCCCGGAGCGCACCGCGCCGCCCGAAAGGCGGGGCCGCACCCGTGCCCGGGTTCACAGCACGCCCCGGCGGCCGGGCGGATCGGCGCCGGCGCGCCCGGTGCCGCTCCCGACCGGCGCGTCCCGGCGGACGGCGGGGCCCCGGGGCCGTGGCGCCGGAACCCGGGGCCGCCCGGGGACGCGGTCAGGCCGCCGGGATGTCGGTGGTGGCCGCGAGGGCGCGCGAGGCACCGATATCCGCCGTGAGGGCCGCGACCCGCACCTCGGCCAGGCCCAGGGAGTCGGAGCCCAGCAGCTGGTGCAGCGGGGCGGCGCCGGAGTCCACGACCGCGATGACCGCGTCCGCGGCCCTGCCGGGGTCGCCCGGCTGGGTCCCGGGCATGGCGAGGTGGGCCTCGGTCATCTCCCGGACCCCGGGATAGGCGTCGAGCACCGCGTCCGGCAGGCCCAGCGACTGCGGCCGGAGGAAGTCGGTGCGCATGTACCCGGGCTCGACGAGGTTCACCCTGATGCCGTGGTCGGCGACCTCCGCGGCCAGCGACTCCGTCAGCCCCTCCAGCGCGTACTTGCCGGCGCAGTACAGGCCCCACCCGGGGAACGAGGTGAGCCCGAGGATCGACGAGACGTTGACGATGTGGCCGCCGCCCCGGGCGCGCATGCCCGGCAGCACGGCGCGCAGCACGTTCCAGACGCCGAAGACCTGCACGTCGAACATCTCCCGTGCCCGGGCGTCGGTGACCTCCTCCACGGCGGCGAGGAAGCCGTAGCCGGCGTTGTTGACGACGGCGTCCAGCCCGCCGAAGCGCTCCTGGGCCTGCGCGACCGCCGCGCCGACCCGCCGCTCGTCGGCCAGGTCGACCCGGAGCGGCAGCAGCCGGTCCGTGTCCGCGCCGTCCAGGGCGGCGGCCAGGCGTTCGGGGGAGCGGGTCGTGGCGGCGACGTTGTCGCCGCGCTCCAGCAGCCGGGTGACCAGTGCGAGGCCGAGGCCGCGCGAGGCGCCCGTGACGAACCAGGTCTTGGCGCCGGTGGTGGGGTGGTCCATGGTGCGTTCTCCTTCGGTGTCCGCCGGCCCGGGAGGCCGGCACCTCCAGGCTGGTCGACGCGGCGCGGCCCGGACGGGCGATACCGGGCCCTCCTCCGCCTAGGACTCGCAGACCCAGGCGCGGCGGCGCGGTCTTCGCGACAATGGGGGCATGACCGATCCGCACCGCGAGCTCGCGGACTTCCTGCGCCGTGCCCGGGCCGCGGGGGACCCGCACCGCCCGGGGCTGCCCTCCGACGGGCGGATCCGCCGGGTCGCCGGGCTGCGCCGGGAGGAGGTCGCGTTCCTGGCGGGCGTCTCCACCGACTACTACACGCGGCTGGAGCAGGGCCGCAGGATCGTCCCGTCCGGCCAGGTGCTCGACGCGCTCGCACGGGCGCTCGACCTCGACGAGGCGGGCCGCGCCCACCTGCACGACCTCGTCAACGCGGTCGGCGCGCCGCCGGGCCGGGCGCGCCAGGCGGCGGTGCAGCGGGTGCGGCCCGGCCTGCGGCGGCTCCTGGACGGGCTCGAATCCCAGCCCGCGCTCGTCCTGGGGCACCGCACCGACGTCCTGGCCGCGAACCGGCTGGCGGGGGCCCTGTTCGCCGACTTCGAGCGGATGCGCCCCCGTGAACGCAACTACGCCCGATGGATGCTCCTCTCCGACGAGGCGCGGTCGCTGTTCGTCGACTGGGAGCGGCAGGCCCGCAACGCCGTCGAGAGCCTGCGCCTGGACGCCGGGCGCACCCCCGACGACCCGCGGACCCGACAGCTGGTGGGGGAGCTGTCGCTGGCCGGACCGGAGTTCCGCCGTTGGTGGGCGGAGCACCGGGTGCACCGGCGGACCTTCGGCGACAAGCGGCTGCGCCACCCCGTGGTGGGCGAGCTGACCGTGGGATTCGAAACGCTCGTGCTCCCCGGCGACGGCGACCAGGTCCTGTACGTCTACACGGCCGCGGACGACCCCGCCTCGCGGGAGGCGCTGGGCCTGCTGGCCGGCCTCGTCGGCCCGGGGAGCGTTCCGACGTCCGGGGCCGGCGGGCGGCACCCGGGCGACGTGCCCTGACGAGGGGTGTCCTCCGGGGACGGGAGGAGGGACGGACCGGCCGACGCGGGGCGCCCCGGCCGGAGGGCCCGCCGCGGCGGCGCGAAGACGGGCTCGGGCTCCCGGCCGAGGGCGGTGGCCGGGGCCGGTCCACGGTGGACGAAGAACCGCCGGACGTCGGCGGGCAGGTGGTCGGAGTGCGGCAGCGGGTGGGGGCGCCCGCCCGGCTCCACCACGGACAGGGCGCAGAAGGCCCGGGCCGGCGACAGGTAGCGCAGGCCGGCCCGCAGTGCCGGGCACAGGTCGGGGCCGCCGGCGATCGCGAAGCCCTGGATCCCGTGCGGGGTGAGGTGGTGGCGGGAGCCGGCCCGCACAGCGGGCGCCCCGATCCGCGTGCCCGGTCCGGCGGTCCGCCGCGGGTTCCCTCCGGCGTAGCGGCGGTGTCCGTTCCAGCGCCGTCAGGAGTACCGGTGGCCTCCGGGTTCCGTCCGTCCCGGTGCCGCGCTGCCCGGAGCGCGGTGTTCGGAGGCCCCCGTACCGGGCAGGTGACCGCCTGACGCACCGGACCGCCGAGGCCACGGGGAGACGACGATGACGGACGTGATCGCCACCGCAGCGGACGGAGCGGAGGTCCGCGGTTTCGACGAGGGCTCGGGCCCGCCTGTTCTCGTGCTGCACCCCGGGATGGACGACGGGACCTCGTGGGAGCGGGTGAGCGCCCGGCTCGCCACGCGGTTCCACGTGGTGCGCCTGCACCGGAGGACCTACCGGCCGGACCTGGCGGCGGACCCGCGCGACTCGCTGGCCCGGAAGGCGGGGGACGTCGCGGCGGCGGCCCGCTCCCTGGGCGGGCGCGTCCTCCTGGTCGGCCACTCCTCGGGGGCGGGGCGCTGGAAAAAGCCGGGGCGGAGTGCGCCGAGGGCGCCCCGGGGCGGGTGGCCGCGGCGATCGCGCGGTTCGCCGCCTCCCTCGACCCCGTGCACTGACCGGGGTCGGCCGGGTTCCACCCGCCCCTGAACCGCGGTCCACGGGTCCGCCTCGGCGCTCCGGCGGCCGGTCACCGAGCGGACGCGTAGATCACCACCCAGTGGTCCCGCTCGGGGTCGTGCAGCATCTCGCTCTGGAACTCCAGCCAGCCCCGGGTCGGGTGGAGCAGGCGCTTGACCGCGGACCGGGCGGAGGCGACCTCTCCCCGGGCCCAGTGGCCGCGGAAGTCGGCGCTGGTCGCGGCCAGCTCCGCGCGCAGGGACCGGAGGTAGTCGTCGTCGGGGTACCGGGCCAGTGCCGCGCGCAGCTCGGCCGCGGCCCACCGGGCGTACCGGTCGGCGCCCTCCTCGCCCAGGAGGAGGGGCGCCGACTCCGTGAAGCCGTGCCGGACGATGTTGTCGCGGAACGGGCCGGAGCCGTCCTCCCGCCCGAAGATCTCGGTGGCGGCGGCGTTGCGCGCCAACAGGTCCAGGCGCCCGCTGTGGACGGAGACCGGGACGGTGTCGTCGAGCCCCCGGAGCAGCCGGAGCAGCCCCGGCCGGACCAGGTCCTCGGGGGCGGGCGGTTCGGGCGGCGGCTCGCCGGCCAGCCGGAACAGGTGGCCCCGCTCCGCACCGGCGAGGCCCAGGGCCCGGGCCAGCGCGGCGAGGACCTCGCGCGAGGGCCGGGGCGCCCGCCCCTGCTCCAGGCGGACGTAGTACTCGACGGAGATCCCGGCGGCCTCGGCCAGCTCCTGCCTGCGCAGGCCCGGGACCCGGCGCTGCGCGCCCGGCCCGCCGGCCGGCCGGTCCGGGGGGCGCGCCCCGGCACGCCGGTGGCGCAGGTACTCGCCGAAGTCGATCCTGGTCCTGGGAGGCATGGCCACCATTGTGCCCCGGCCGTGCGGCGGGTGGTTCTGCCGGTACCAGGTCCGGCCGGATCTTCCCCGCCCCCGGCGGGACCCCGCACAGTGGTCGCGGAGCGCGGCCCGCGCCGGTCGGCTCGGGCGCGCTCCCGCACCGCACACGCAAGGACGAAGGAGGGCCCCGTGCCCGCGAAACGCATCGCTCTCGTCACCGGGGCGACCCAGGGGATGGGTCGCCACGTCGCGAAGGAACTGGCCTCGGACGGCGCCGCCGTGTTCGTCGGATGCCGCGACCTCGCCCGAGGGGAGGCCGCGGCCGCCGGGATCGGGAACGGCGCCACCGCGCTGCCGCTCGACGTGACCGACGCGGCCTCGGTCACCGCCGCCGCCGACCGCGTCCGTGCGGAGGCCGGGCGCCTGGACCTGCTGGTCAACAACGCCGCGATCTCCACCACGCGCACCGAACTCGACATGGCCGCCCGGCGCGCCCTGGCCGCGCCGAGCACGGTCCCGCTGGAGGAGGTGCGGGCCGTGTGGGAGGTGAACGTCTTCGGGGTCCTGGCGGTCTACCAGGCGATGCTGCCGCTGCTGCGGGAGTCGTCGGACGCGCGGATCGTGAACGTGACGAGCGCGCTGGGCTCGCTGACGGCCGCCTCGGACCCGTCCTCCCCCTACCGCGCGGCCTTCGAGCCGGTCTACTCGGCGTCCAAGACGGCGCTCAACGCCGTGACACTGGCCATGATGGCCGAGCTGGAGGGGACGGGCGTCAGGGTGAACCTGGTCTCGCCGGGGTTCGCGCGCACCGCGCTGGTCGGCTTCGAGGGGACGGAGACGGTGGAGGACGCCTCCCGCGAGGTGCTGCGCGTGGCGCGCCTGGGGCCGGACGGCCCCGGCGCCACCTTCACCCTCTGGGAGGGCGTCCCCGTGCCCTGGTGACCGCCCCGGTGGCACCGCCGCCGAGCCCCGGGCGGAGACCTGCGGGGAACCCGCCCGAGCCGGTGCGGTGGCAGGCGCGCCCGGGGCGCCCCCGCCACCGCCACCGCACCGGTCCCTAACGGTCGACGTAGCCCATGTGGACGGCGTCGTAGCGGTCGCCGCGGACCCCCACGCGCCGGGCGAGGGAGTCGAGGTCGGCCATGTCGTCGGCGGACAGGGCCACCCGGGCGGCCCCGGCGTTCTCCCCGATGCGGGCGGTGCTCCGGGTGCCGGGGATCGGCACGATCCACGGTTCCCGGGCGAGCAGCCAGGCCAGGGCGATCTGCCCCGGCGTCGCGCCCCGGCGCGCGGCGAGGTCCTTCACGTGGTCGACGAGCGCCCGGTTGGCCGCCAGGTTGTCCCGCTCGAAGCGCGGGACGCGCAGGCGGATGTCGCCCTCGGCGAAGGCGGTCGAGGTGTCGACCGTCCCGGTGAGGAACCCCTTGCCGAGCGGGCTGAAGGGCACGAACCCGATGCCCAGCTCGGCCAGGGCGGGCAGCACCTCCGCCTCGGGGTCCCGGGTCCAGAGGGAGTACTCGCTCTGGACGGCGGTGACCGGGTGGACGGCGTGGGCGCGCCGGACGGTGGCGGCGGAGGGCTCGGAGAGGCCGAAGTGGCGCACCTTGCCCTCGGCGACCAGCTCCCCCACGGTGCCCGCGACGTCCTCGATCGGCACGTCCGGGTCGACGCGGTGCTGGTAGAACAGGTCGATCGCGTCGGTGCGCAGCCGGGCCAGGGAGGCGTCGGCCACGCGCCGGATCCGTTCGGGCCGGCTGTCCAGCCCGACGCTCCGGCCGTCCCGGATGTCCCATCCGAACTTGGTGGCGATCACGACCCGGTCCCGCAGGGGCGCGAGGGCCTCGCCCACGAGCTCCTCGTTGTCGTAGGGGCCGTAGACCTCCGCGGTGTCGTAGAAGGTGACGCCGTGGTCGGCGGCCGAGCGCAGGACCGCGATCATGGCGTTGCGGTCGCCGGGGTTGGGGCCGTAGCTCTGGGACATGCCCATGGCGCCGAGTCCGACGGCGGAGACTTCGAGGCCCTGCCCGAGGGTCCTGGTGTGCATGCTCAGGCCCGCCCTTGCGCACCGCGGGCGTGGTCGGCCTCGTCGACGTGTTCGAGCCAGGTCGTCGTGGCGGCGGGGTCCTCGCCGTTCTCCAGCATGGCCAGGTGCTCCATGAACCGGTCCGGCGCGGCGCCGTGCCAGTGCTCCTCGCCGGGCGGGGTGTAGACCGTCTGGCCGGGGGTCGCCCGGACCACGGTCCCGTCGCGGGTGCCGATGAGGGCGACCCCGTCGGTGATGTGCAGGGTCTGGCCGTTCTCGTGCGAGTGCCAGGCGGTGCGGGCCCCGGGCGCGAACCGCACCCGGGCGACGACCATCCGCTGGCCGGGCTCCTGCGGCACGGCGATCGGGTCGACCCACACGTCGCCGGTGAACTGCTCCGGCGGGTTCTTGCCGGTCGCGGCCTCCGGGAGTCGTCTCATCCGGTCCTCGCCTCCTCGTGTCCGGTGGGCTCCGCCGTCCTCGTGCCACCGCCGGGGAAGGCCCCCGGCGGTGCCGTGCGGCCGTCCGCCCACGTCTTCCACGCTACGGCGGTGGGGCGGCGGGTGGGAGTCCCTGCCGGTACCCCTACCGGTGGAGAACCCTGCGCGGACGCCCCGGGGCCGTCGCCCGGAAGGGCGTCCGCCGGGGATCGGATCAGGGCGCCGACGGGTCCGGGGGCCGCCCGGCGCCGAACGGAGCGGCGGTGGCCGGGCGGGGTGGCCGGGGCCCGGACCGGTGCGCCGCTCCGGGCCCCGGGAGGCACGCGGCGGGGTCAGCGGTCGGTGAGGACCGCCAGAGGGCTCGGCCTCCCGGCGCCGCCCGCCGTGCCGGGGTCGGGGAGGCCGACCGGGCCCAGGGAGACGTTCTCGGGGTAGAGGCTGCCGAGCAGGGCCAGGACGACCAGGTCGGCGCGGCCCGCGGCGTCCACGGACACCGCGCCCGACTGCGACCAGACCAGGCCCGGGGCGCGCAGCACCCGCCACGGGTCGGCGGTGGTGGGGGCTCCGGCAGAGGGCCCGTCGCCCACGGCCTCGGCGGCACCGCGACCGGTCGCCGCATCGCTGGGGGAGGCCGCCCCGGACGCGCCGCCGGCGGTCCCGCCATCGGGAGTGCTCCCCGGGGCCGGCCGGGAGCGGACGCCGTCCGCGCGGGCGCGGGGCCCGTCCTGCGGCGCGTCCCCGGTCCGGTGGGCGAAGCGGTGGCCGCGCAGGGCCTGGCCGAGGTCGACCCGCACCGTCTCGCCCGCACGCGTCACCTCGATGGAGGCCGTGCGGACCCCGTCCGCCGCCGGGTCCGGCACGACGCGGGCGGTGAGCGGGGCGTCCGCCGCCGGGGCGGCGGGCGGCAGCTCCTCGACGCGGGTGCGCGGGGCGGCGTGGTAGTCGGACGTCCGGGCCGTGTACGTGACGGTCCCGCCCCCGGTGAGCCGCGCTCCCCCGCCCGTGTCCGGGCGCCAGGCCAGCAGGTACCGCGGGGCCTCCCGCACCGGCAGGTCCAGGACGGCGGGCAGGGCGGTGCCGCCGCGGGCCGCGAACCCGTAGCCCTGCGGCCCCCGCCGCTCCGTGTCACCGGTGACCACGGCGCGGGCGAAGTCCACGACGGCGGCGTGCCGGACGCGGCGGACCAGCAGCTCGGTGAGGAACGCGTCGCGCGCCGGCTCGGTGTGGCGCAGTCCGGCCGGGGTGACCGCCAGCGGGACCTCCCGCCAGTTGGCGAAGGGCAGCAGCGCGTCGCGCAGCAGGACGACCTGGTGCAGCCACTCGTTGTACAGCTGGATCGTGACGGGTCCGCCGCGGGTGACCATGAGCAGGTCCACGGCCTGCGGCGTGAGCAGGTGGCCGTGGCAGCGGCTGCGCACCGCCAGCGGGCCCGCGGGCAGCGGGATCCGCTCCGCGAGCAGCCGTTCCAGGGAGGCGGCGGCCGAGGAGGCGAGTTCGCGACCGATCCGCTCGGCCTGCCCGGCGATCTCGCGGGCGGCCGGGGCGCCGTGGGGCCCGACGGCCAGGGGCAGGGAGGCCTCCCGGGTGTCCAGGGCGAGCGTGGCGCGGATCTGGGTCTCCAGCACCGGGCCGTCGGCCGTGGTCAGGGCGTTGTCGTCGATGACGCCCTGGAGCAGCGGCTCGACGGCGGCGAGGAACTCCCGGGCGGTCAGGGAGGTGCCGGTCCCAGGGAGGGTGTTCCAGCGGTCGCCGCCCAGGGCGGGCGGGCTCGGGACGGGTGCGGCGGTCATGGGGCCTCCGGTGTCGGGCCGGGGCGCCTGGTCGCGGGCGCGGCCCGGCGCCTTTTCTGGATCGTTCGATACATTTTTCGGGCACGGGAAGATCAGTCGAGGCAGGCCAGCGCGACCTCCACGAGGGGTTCGAGGGTGCGGGGCTCGGGCGTGACCTTGGCGGCGACCAGCAGACCGTTGAGGAAGGTGACGAGGAACTCGGCCAGGGTCCGCGGATCGTGTCGCCGGGAGATCTCCCCGCGCTCGGCCGCGGCCTCCAGCACCTCGGCGAGCGCGTCGCGGCTCGCGTCCTGCACGTCGCGCACCAGGCGCCGCACGGAGGGGTCCCGCGGCAGGCGCTCGCAGGCGGCGTTGACCATCAGGCAGCCCCGGCCGCCGTCACCGGCCGCCACCCGGACCCGCCCCACGAGCATCGCGCGCACCGCGGAGCGCACGTCCGCCCCCTCCTTGAGGTCGCGCAGGGCGTCCGCCGCCAGGGTGGCGCGGTAGTGCTCCAGCGCGGCCCGGTACAGGCCGTCCTTGTCGCCGAACGCGGCGTACAGGGAGCCCTGCCCGATCCCCAGGTGCCGGGTCAGGTCGCGGACCGAGGTCGCCTCGTAGCCGCGCGCCCAGAACAGGTCCATCGCACGGCCCACGGCCGCCTCGGTGTCGAACTCCCGCGTCCTCGCCATGCGGCCACCGTAGCCCATCTGGATCGATCGTTCAAGAAAAGCCGGGCGGCGGCCCGGAGCCCGCACGGCCCCCGCGGCGGAGCCCGAAGGGGTCTGGGCAAACCGCCACGGAAAGTGCTCTGATGGTCACCCGCCGACCGGAACAGGGAACCCGTACATGCCCCCGCAGCCCTCCCCCGGGCCGTCCGCCGCCACCGGCCGCCCCGCGCGCGTGGACACCCGCACCCTGCGCACCGACCTGCGCCACCTCCTCCTGGACGCCGCGATCGCCCTGGCGGTCACCGCGCTGATCTTCCTCCTGCTGCGCCACCGCGTCGCGGAGGGCACCTCCCAGACCCTCGCCGTGATGCCCTACCTCGCCGACGCCGACCGGTACCTGCTCTACTGGCTGTGCCAGGCGTTCGGGTGGTCCGGCCTGCTCTGGGCGTGGATCACCGTCATGCTCGGGCTGCTGCGCGCCACCGCCCCGGGGCGCTGGACCGTGGTGTCCCACGCCCGGATCGAGCGGTGGCACCGGGTCACCTCGCTCACCACCATCGGCCTGATGTTCGCGCACGCCCTCGCGTTCTTCGTCGAACTCCTGCGGGAGAACGCCGACGGGCTGGGCACCGCGGCCCTGGTGTGGTCGGCGTTCGTGGACGTGTTCGTCCCCGGGGGCTACGACTCCGGCACCGGGCGCGTGGCGATCCTGCTCGGGCTCATCGCCCTGTACCTGGCGGTCCCGCTGGGCCTGTCGTTCTACGTGCGGTCCTGGACGGGGACCCGGATGTGGCGGGTGCTGCACCGGTTCGTCGTCGCCGTGTACGCGCTCAGCGTGTGGCACACCCTGCTGTACGGCACCAACGTCTGGTTCGACGGCTGGTTCCGCACGGCGGTGTGGGCGCTCCAGCTGCCCGTGGCGCTGCTGCTCCTGGCCCGGCTGCTGGCACCGCTGCGGCGGGAGGAGCGCCTGGCGGCGCGGGACCTGCGCGGCGCCGGCCCCCTGCTGCGCCTGGGCGGGCGCGTCACCGCGGCGGCCGGGGTGGTGGTCCTGCTGCTGGTCACCGTCACCGGCCGGGACGGCGGCCGCACGCCCGGCGCCGGGGGCGGCGAGATGCTCGTCACGCAGCCGATGGTGTGGGGCGCGCTGGCGGTACTGCTGACCGTCATGGGCGCGGTGGCCCTCGCGGTGCGCCGGGACCGCGCGGGGGCCGGGCGCACCGGCTGAGGAACCGCCGGGAACCGGGGCGGGGGCGCGGACGACCACAGGGAGAGAACACCCGTCCCCGGGCATGGAGTCCCGGCGCCCCGGAGGAGAACCGACACGTGGAACCGAGACCCGACGCCCCCGCACCGGACCGCGCCCGGCCCGCACGGCGCGGCGGCTGGACCGCCCTGCGCCCGCTCGTGCTGCGCCTGCACTTCTACGCCGGGGTGTTCGTCGCGCCGTTCATCCTGGTGGCCGCCCTGTCGGGGCTGCTGTACGTGTGGACGCCCCAGCTCGAACAGGCCGTGCACGCCGAGCAGCTGCACGTCGAACCGGGCGGGGAGCCCCTGCCCCTGCACGAGCAGGTGCGCGTCGCCCGGGCGGAGCTGCCGGGCGCCGAGCCCGACGCGGTGCGCCCGGCCACCGGGGAGCGCGACTCCACGCGGGTGCTCTTCGACCTGCCCGGGTCCGCGGAGAGCCACCGGATGACGGTCTTCGTCGACCCCTACCGCGGCGAGGTGCTGGGGGTGATGGAGACCTACGGCACCAGCGGCGCGCTGCCGGTGCGGACCTGGGTCGACACGCTGCACCGGAACCTGCACCTGGGCGACGCCGGCCGCCTGTACAGCGAACTCGCGGCGAGCTGGCTGTGGGCGGTCGCCCTGGGCGGGTCCGCCCTGTGGGCGTCGGCGGCGCTGCGGCGCCGGCGCGCGGGCGGGCCCGGGGCGGCCCGCCGCCTGCTGGTGCCCGGGGCGGGCACCTCCCCCGGCCGCTCCCGGTCGGTGTCGGTGCACGGCGCGACAGGGCTGTGGCTGCTGGTGGGGCTGCTGTTCCTGTCCGCCACGGGCATGACGTGGTCGCAGTACGCCGGGGACAACATCGCCGACCTGAGGGAACGGCTGGCCTGGACCACCCCCGCCGTCTCGGTCGAGACGCCGAACGCGACGCCGGGCGTGGACGCGGGCATCGACACCGTCCTGGCGAGCGCCCGGGAGGCGGGCCTGGACGGGCTGGTCGAAGTCTCCTTCCCCGGGGACCCGGCGGCGCCGTACACGGTGACCCAGGTGGACCGGTCCTGGCCGACCAGCGTGGACGCGGCGGCCGTGGCCGCCGACACCGGGGAGGTGGTGGACGTGGTCCGCTTCTCCGACTACCCGCTGATGGCCAAGCTGAGCCGCTGGGGCATCGACGCGCACATGGGGGTGCTGTTCGGGGTGCCCAACCAGGTCGTGCTGACCGCGGTGGCCGCGGGGCTGGTCGGGGTGGTCGTGTGGGGGTACCGGATGTGGTGGCAGCGGCGGCCGACGCGGAGCCGCGCCCTGGGCGCGGGGCGCCCCTACCCGCGCGGGTCCTTCCGGGACCTGGCATGGCCGTGGCGGGCCGGGGTGGTCGCCGTCCTGGCGGCGGTGGGCTGGGCGGTGCCGCTGCTGGGGGTGTCACTGGCCGCGTTCCTGGCGGTGGACGCCCTGCTGGGGTGGCGGGAGCGCCGGCGGGACCGCTCCGGTCCCGCGGGGCCGTCCCCGGCGGCGGACGCGGAGGCGGCCCGCGCGGAGGACGAACACGGCAGGGCCCCCGCCTCGGCCTGAGGCTCCCCCTCCCCGGCCCGCCCCGGGCCGGGGAGGCGCCGGGCGGGGGCGCCGGGTCGGCCGTCCGCCGGGCGAAGCACCGTCGCCGTTCCCGGCGGAGCCGGGCGAAGGCGCCCCGCCTCCCCGCCCACCGCAGAGCAGGCGGGGCGGCCGACCGGGCAGGCGGCCGGAGGCGGGCGGGTGCCGGTACGGGCAGGTACGCCCCCGCCCCGCCGCAGTGCGAGCAGGTCGGCCGACCGGGCGGGCGGGACGGAGGCGCACGGGCACCGGCACGGGACGGCGCGTCCCCACCCGCGAAGAAGGGACCGCGCCGCCGGGAGCGGCGCGGTCCCCCGCGCGGCCGTCCCCGTCCGGGCGGGGGACGGCCGCGGGTCTCAGTGGTGGCCCCCGTGGTCGGTCGCGGGCGCGCTCCCGGCCGCCATGGGCTCCACCGGGGCGGTGAACGCCGCCTCGCGCCCGCCGTCGAAGGTGAGCACCACCTCCACCGCGTCCCCGACCTCCAGGGGATCGGGCAGGTCGTTGAGCATGATGTGGTAGCCGCCGTCCACCAGAGCGGTCGCCCCTCCCCCCGCCACCGGGATCTCCTCCACCACCCGCATCCGGGACGCCCCCGACTCCGTGGTCTCGGTGCTGCACAGGTCCGCGTCGGGCGAGGCGTCGGTGCTCACGTCCGTGATCAGCGCGTCCTCGGCGGAGGCGTTGTCCACCTCCAGGTAGAGCACCGCCACCCGCGGGTTGGCGGGCTCGGGCACCCACGCCCCCGAGACCTCCAGGTCCCCGGCCGCGGCGTGGCCGCGCGCGGGCTCCGCGGGAGCGGCACCGACCGGGGGTCCGGCGGCGGCGGTCCCGCAGGCGGTGGCGGACAGCAGGACGGCGGCCAGGGCGGCGGCCGGGGCCGCGCGGGCGGCGCGGTGGCGCGGGGCGCGTGGGAGCGGCATGGTGTTCGCGGTCTCCTCGTGGTCGTGGTGGCGGTCGGCGCGGTCGTGTCCGCGGACCGGGGCGGGCGCGCGGGTGCCCGCTACGGGAGTCGTCCCCGGGGCGCGCCCGGTTCCCGGCGGCGCGGCCCTCATCCGCCGAGCAGGTCGTGGGCGGTCCACGGCCCCTCCTCCCGGGCCGGCGGGACGGCGAACAGCGCGCTGCCCTCGTGGCGGACGAACGGGCCGAGGGCGTCCCCGCCCTCGTCCAGGGCCCGCTGCACGGGGGTGAACCCCGCGCGCGGGTCGGCCTGCCAGGCGGTGAAGACCAGCCCGGCCCGGCGCTCTCCCCCGGCGTCCCAGCCCAGGTCGTAGGAGAACCCGCGGCGCAGCATCCGGGCGCCCAGGGTGTTCTCCGGCGAGGCCAGCCGGATGTGGGCGTCCCGGGGGATGACCGGGTCGCCGTCGTCCCCGGCGGCGGACAGGTCGGCGAGGTCGTCCGGGGCCGCGCCGCCCAGGGGAGCCCCGTCGGACAGGCGGCGCCCGACGGCGGCCTCCCGGTCGGCGGGGTCCAGGGCGAACCAGTCGTCGAGCAGCATCCGGATGCGGCGGACGACGAGGTAGGTGCCGCCGTCCATCCAGCCCAGCGGGCCCGCGGGGTGCGCGGCCAGCACCTGGGGCCCGAACACGGCGTCGGAGGGGTGCGGGTTGACGGTGCCGTCGATCTGCCCCATGAGGTTGCGCGGGGTGGCCGCGGGATCGCGGGCCGCGGCGGCGGAGCGCTGGAAGCCCGGCAGCGACCAGCGCACCCGAACGTCGGCGGCGACCGCCCCCAGCAGATGGCCCACCGCGGAGGACAGCACGAGCGGGTCCTCGGCGCCGACGTGCAGCAGCAGGTCGCCGCCGCACCACTCCGGTTCCAGCCGGTCCGAGGCGAACGCGGGCAGGTCCTCCAGCTGCGGGGGCCTGCGGTCGGCCAGTCCCGCGCGGGTGAGCAGGGAGGGCCCCAGCCCCAGGGTCACCCCCAGCGAGGCCGGGAGCAGCCCCCGGCTGGGGGCGCCCTCGACCAGGTCGGCCAGCCCGTGTCCGTGCAGGTCCCGGGCCTGGCGGCTCCAGGTCCGCAGCACCCGGCGGGCGGCCTCGCGCACGCCGTCCCCCTCCTCGCCGCGCAGGTCCACGGCGATGAGGTGGACCTGCGCGGGCGTGGGGGCCAGCAGTGCCGGGGGCAGCCCCTCCCGGGCCCCCGCCCGTCCCCGGGCGGGGGCGAGCGCGGAGTCGGGCTCCGCACGGGCCCCGGCCGCGGCGTGCCCGGCGGCGGCCCCGGTGGCCAGGCCGGTGAGCCCGGCCGCCCCGGCGGCGGCCAGCAGGCCCCGCCGGGAGGGGCCGGACGCGGCGTCGGTACGGCGTCTCACAGCAGCGTGTCCGCGAGCGCGGGCAGCAGGGCGGCGATCTGCTCCGCCTCGGTGCCCTCGTCGAACATGCCCGCCGCCTCGCCGCCGGGCAGCAGGACGACGATGCGCCCGCCGTGCGTGACCAGGTACTCCCCCTCGGCCTCCTGCGGCGGGTCGATGGGGATGCCGTAGTCGCGCGCGGCCTCGACGGTGGCGTCGATGTCCCCGCGCACCCCCTGGAAGGAGGGGTCGAACCGGTCCAGCCAGGAGCGCAGCTGCTCGTCGGTGTCGCGGGCCGGGTCGGTGCTCACCATGACGACGTCGTAGGCATCGGCCGCCCCTTCCGCCTGCCCCAGGGCGAGGTCGATCTCGGCCATGGTCATGGGGCACACGTCGGGGCAGCTGGTGTAGCCGAAGAAGAGCAGGGTGAGCCGGTCCTCGGCGGCGTCGGTGAAGGACCACGGGTCTCCCTCGACCGTGGTCAGCCCGATGCCGGAGGCGGCCATGGGGTCGTCGGACAGGTCGAGGTAGTACTCCTCGGCCTCGGCGACGGGGTCGGCGGCCGTGCAGCCGACCGCCAGGGCGAGGGCGGCGGCGCCGGTCAGGGCCGCGAGGGCGCGCACGGGGCGCGGGCGGGTGGTCATCGGTTCTCGTCACTCCGGGTCGTGGCCCGGCCGCGGTCGGCCGGGCGTGTCTGGGGGGTCTGAAGGGGCGGGGGCGGGCCGCGCCCCGGGGGCCGGGACGGGGCAGGGCCCCGGCGCGGGCCGGGTCAGGCGACCTCGCGGAGCATCCGCGCCAGGTCGCGGCGGCCGCGTGCCACCCGGGAGCGGACCGTGCCGATCGGCACGCCGGTGGCCAGGGCCGCCTCCGCGTAGGGCACCCCCTGGAGCTGGGTGAGGACGAAGGCCGTCCTGCGGTCCTCGGGGAGGGCGTCCAGCAGGTCCAGCAGGGCGAGGTACTCGTCGAACCTGCCGGGCTCGGCCAGGGTCGCCGACCCCGCCCACGCGTCCACCGGGTCGTGGCGCGGGGTGCGGTTGCGGGCGCGGTAGCGGTCGGCCACGGTGTGGCGGGCCACGGAGAACAGCCAGGCGCGCACCGGGGCGCGCCCGGCGTAGCGGCCCAGGCCGCGCAGGGCGCGCGAGAAGGTCTCCTGGGTCAGGTCGTCGACCCACGCCGGGTCGACCCGGCGGGCGATGAACCGCGCCACGTCGTCGCGGGTGAGCGCGAAGAGGGAGTCGAGCGCCTCGCCGGTTCCGGACCGGGCGCGCAGGGCCAGCACGGTCAGTTCGCCGTGCCCGCCCGGGTCGGGCCGGTCCTCGGATGCCGGGGCGCCGTCTGCGGGGAGGGCCTCACGGAGGGAGATCATGTCCGTTCTTTCTGTCGCCGTCCGCGCGCTCGCCGGGCCGGGGTACGGCCCGGGCGCGCGCACTCGTCGAGGGGGCGGCCGATCGGACGGCACGCCCCCGCGGAGGGGAGGGAAAGAGGCCTGGACGGCGTTCGGCGCCCCCCGGCACGGCGGTGCGGGTGCACGGGTGCGGGCGGGCGGTGCGGCGGGGACCGGGTCACGGCGCGAAGGGCCGCGCTCCGGCCCCGCCGGGCACGGGGCGAACGCGGTGTCTCAGGCGGCGGACGGGGCCGGAGGCCCCCGCAGGATGAGGCTGTGCCGCAGGTAGGGCAGGCGGATGCGGGCGGGCGCGTCGGCGCCGCGCAGGCGGGGCACGACCGGGCCGCGCGGGGCGGGCAGGCCGCCCAGGGCCACCAGCAGCGGGAACAGCGCCAGCGCCATGAAGCGCAGGAACGCGAACAGCGAGCGCTCCCCGCGGTGCAGCCACCAGGCGCTGACCAGCGCCGAGACCACGTGCATCCCGATCATCGTCCACGCGGGCATCGCCGCCTCGGACACCACCTGGCCGGGGTGCGCCGTGGTGTGCGGCGCCCCGAACGAGCCGACGTAGCTGAAGGCGACGTGCAGGGCGAACTGGCCCCAGAGCATCCACCCGGTCAGCGCCAGGGGGCCCTGGCGGCGGCCGGTCGCGGCCCAGGCCATGGCGAAGACCAGGGACATGCCCAGCACCAGGCCCAGGAGCGGGACGTCGTGCCCGGAGCTGAGCGCGTGCCCGTGAGCGGACAGGCTCGCGCACACCAGGGTGAACACCCCGGCGCGCAGCGGGCGGCACGCTCTGTTCTCGCTCATCTCCCCGCCATCGTCTCACCGCCGCCGGGCCGGGGTACAGCGGGTCGGGGTCGGCCACCGCTCCCCGGGCGGGCAGAGGACTTGCGCCTCAAGCGGCTTGAGGTACGACAGTGGTCCCCATGAGCGAACACGAGCTGTACCCCATCGGAGACGCCGCCCGGCGCAGCGGCCTGAGCGTGAGCGCCGTCCGCTTCTACGCCGACGCCGGGATCATCACGCCCACGGACCGCAACGGCACCGGCCACCGGCTGTACGACATCGGCGCCATCGCCCGGCTGGAGCTGGTCCGCACCCTGCGCGAGCTGGACACCGACCTGGACGAGATCCGCCGCCTGCTCGAAGGGGGCACCACCCTGCACGACCTGCTCACCACCCACCTGGCGATCGTCGAACGGCAGGAGCACACCCTGCGGGCCCGCCGGGCGGTGCTGCGGACCCTGATCGAGCAGGGCGGCGGGACCGCCGCACAGGCCGACCTCATGCACCGGCTGGTCTCCATGACCGACGAGGAGCGCGAGCAGACCGTCGACGACTTCTGGAACGGCGTCGGCGAGGGCCTCGACGTGCCCGAGGGGTTCGTGGACCGGCTGCGGGCGATGCGCCCGGTGCTGCCGGCGGAGCCCACCGCCGACCAGCTCAAGGCCTGGATCGAGCTGGCCGACCTGCTGCGGGACCCGGGGTTTCGCACCGCGGTCCGGGACTACCTGCGCCTGACCTACTCCACCGACATCGGGCGCACCGTGGCCTCCCCGGACTTCCAGGAGTTCGTCCACGAGAGCGGCAGCGCGATCATGAAGGAGGTGATGGCCCTGCGGCGGGAGGGCGAGCCGCCCCGCTCCCCCCGGGCCCAGGAGGCGGTCGTCCGTTTCATGGAGGCCGCCAACGGGCTGTCGGGCACGCCGCTCACCGCGCAGGTGCGCGACCGGATGGCCGACGGGTTCCGGCGGCTCGTCGACATCGAGCGCATGATCGCGGAGGAGGACGCCGCCTCCGAGGGCCCCGTCTACGACGACACCCAGGGCCGGTACCTGGCCCTGGTGGCTCGGATCAACGGCACCGGGGAGGAGCAGGAGAGCGACCCCCTCCTGTACTCCTGGCTCGCCGACGCCATGGCGGCCCCCGCCGGGGGCTGAGGCCGCCGGGGCCGGGACGGTCAGGGCCGCCCGATGCGCACGGCGCCGCGGCGGCCCCGCCCCTCGACCGCCCACATGGCGTCCAGGGAGGCGTCGGGCACGGGCAGCAGGTGGGCGTCGACCCAGGTGTCCCCCGCCGCGGCGCCGGTCCAGGGGTCCTCGATCACGAGGGCGCCCGGGACGGCGCCGTGGCACAGCACCCAGTGCGGCACGTCGAACCCCTGCATGGCCACCAGGGAGACCAGCAGCAGGACGTGCTCCCCGCGGCCGACGGCGCCGCGCAGGTCGGCCGGGGACGGGCGGCGCGGGTCGACGGGCACCCCGGCCCGCTCCGCGTCCGCCCGCGAGGCGCGCTGGAGGACGGCGCGCCACTCGCGCTCGGCCCCGGAGTAGGTGTCCAGCAGGACGGGCTCCCCGCCGTCCAGGTGCACGGTGACGGCGGCGTCGGGCCAGGCGCGGCGCACGGCGGTGCCCAGGCCGACGGGCTCGCAGGCGGGGAAGTTGGTCGCCGCGCGCCACAGGGTCAGCTCGGCCTCGCGGTCCAGGGCCCCGGGCTCCACCGCCCCGGCCGCCGCCCGGGCGACCAGGGCGGTGACCGCGCCGCAGGAGAAGTCCGTGGTCTGGCGGTAGTACGGGGGCTCCGCCGTCCCCCCGGCCACCCAGTGCACGTGGCCTGCGGCGGGGTGGCGCGCGTCCCGCGCGTCCCCGCGCGGCGGCCCCATCGGCGCGAACCCGGCCGCCGCGGCCTGCGCGGCTCCGACCGTCCACCCCTCCCACTTGACCTGGACGAGCCCCCGCTCGCGCGCGTGGGCCAGGACCGCGTCCACCGCCGCCGGGACGTCGCCGACGGCGTCGACGATCTTGCCGTAGGCGGTCCCGGGGCGCGCCGTCACCAGCGCCGCCCCCGCCCAGCCGGTCCCCGCGCCGTCGGGGGCGGCCACGATCCGCGGCCCGTGGTGGGAGCGGTCCGCCGACCGCCACCGCTCCAGCACCGCCGCGGGGGCGAGGGCGTCCAGCGCGGCGGGCGGGTGCTCCGGGTCGAAGGGGACGACGACGGGGGCGGTCGCGGCGGGGCGGGCGGTCATGCGGTCCTCCGGGCGGGTTCGGCGGGCGGATGGGCGGGACGGGCGGGCTCCGCGGTCATACGGGCGCGGTCCGCTGGGCGGGGCGGGTCATGCGGTCCTCCGGGCGGGTTCGGCGGACGGATCCGGCGGGGCGTGCGGTCCCGCGGGCGGGGCGGGCGATGCGGACGGGACGGGGTCAGGCACGGGAGCGGCGCAGCAGCCAGACCAGGTAGGGCGCCCCGATCAGGGCGACCATGAGCCCGGCGGGCAGCTGCGCGGGCGCGATGAGGGCGCGGCCCAGGGTGTCGGCGAGGCTGACCAGCAGCGCGCCCAGCACCATCGCGACCGGCAGGGCGCGCCCGTTGCGGGCGCCGACCAGCGCGCGGGCCAGGTGCGGGGCGATGAGCCCGACGAAGCCCACGACCCCGACCGCGACCACGCCCAGGGCGGCCAGCACCGCGGCGCCGGCCAGCAGCGCGGGCCGCACCCGCTCCACCCGCATCCCGAGGACGCGCGGGGTGTCCTCGTCGACGGCGAGCAGGTCGAGGTGGCGGGCCAGGCCGATGACCACCGGCGCGGCGACCAGCAGGGCCGCCGCGACCGGCACGACGTCGGGGAAGGTGCGCCCGTAGGTCGTCCCGGACAGCCACGTGAAGATGCGCGGGGTCTGCCACGGGTCGGCGCGCAGCAGCAGGAACGTGGTGAGCGCGCTCAGGGCGTACCCGCACCCGATACCGATCAGCACGAACCGGTCCGGGCGCAGTCCGCCCCGCCGGGCCAGCACCGTGATCAGGGCGAACGCGGCCAGACCCCCGAGCACCGCCATGACCGGCAGCGGCGGGAGCCCGGAGTCCGGGCCCGAGGTCACGACGACCACCGCGCCCAGCCCGGCGCCCGCGGTGATGCCCAGCAGCCCCGGCTCCGCGAGGGGGTTGCGCACGGCGCCCTGGACGATGCCCCCGGCCAGGGCGAGCGCCGCCCCGGCCAGCACGGCGGCTGCCACCCGGGGCACCCGCTCGTCCAGAGCCCGGCCCACCAGGTCCGGGGCGGTGCCCTGGAGCCAGAGCGCGATGTCCCCGGTGCGCAGCCACAGGCCGCCAGCGAGCGTGCCCGCCAGCACCGCGCCGGCGAGCAGCGCGGACGCGGTGAGCAGGACGGCGAGGAAGCGCCCGCGCGAGCGCGGCCCCGACCGGGCGCCGGGGGGCCTGCGGACCGGGCCCGCGTCGCGCAGGCGCAGGGCCAAGACCACGATGAGGACGCCGCCCAGCAGCGCCGTCGGCACCCCGGTGGGGATCGAGGCGGCACCCTCCGCGCCCAGCAGTGCGCGCAGCGACGCGTCCGCGAACAGCACCAGCAGCGCGCCCAGGAGCCCGGAGACCGTCACGAGCAAAAGGTGCCGCCGCAGCGGGGGGACCCGCCCGGCGAGCAGGCGCGCCAGGACGGGGGCGCCCAGGCCGATGAACGCGATCGGCCCGGCCAGGGTGACCGAGGCGCCGGTCAGGAGCACCGCGCAGAGCACGGCCGCGACCCGGGTCCGGGCGACCGGCACGCCCAGCGAGGCCGCGGTGTCGTCGCCCAGGCCCAGCACGTCGAGCCTGCGGCCCAGCAGCAGGGCCGCGCAGAGCACGAGCGCGATGAGCGGCATGGCGCGCAGCGAGGCGTTGATGTCGAGCTGGGCGAGGGAGCCGCTGCCCCAGGCGAAAAGGCCGGTGGTGTTCTCCTTGAACAGGATGAGCAGCATGGCGGTCGCCGCGTCCAGGGCCATCGCCGTCACCGACCCGGCCAGGACGAGCCGGGTGGTCGCGGTGCCCGCGGAGCGCCCCGCCAGCCCCAGCACCAGCGCCGCCGCCAGCAGGCCGCCGGTGAAGGCCGCCAGGCCCGAGGCCCACAGCGGGACGGCCAGGCCGAGGGCGGCGACGAGGGTGAGGGAGAAGTAGGAGCCGGCGGTCACCGCGAGGGTGTCGGGCGAGGCCAGGGCGTTGCGGGTGACGGACTGGAGCAGGGCCCCGGCGGCGCCCAGGGCGAAGCCCACGGCCACGCCGGCCAGCAGCCGGGGCAGCCGCGAGCCCGCCAGCACATCGCCGACCGGGACCCCGCCGACCTCCTCGCGCGCGCCGGCCGCGTAGCGGACCAGGTCCCACCAGCCCACGCCGGACGTGCCCTGGGTGAGGTGCCACAGGCCCACCGCGAGGATCGCGGCGGCCAGGGCCGCGGACACCGCCGCCCCGGCGGCCCCGCCGCGCACGCCCAGGCGCGGCGGCGGGGTCGGCCGGGGCGGTCCGGCGGGCGGTGCGCCCGCCGGACCGGTGCCGGGGAGGACGCTCATTCCCCGGTGAGGGCGTCGGCGAAGGCGTCGACGGCCTGCGCGGTCGAGCGCGGGCCGCCCGCGCCCCAGATCCGCGGGGGGAAGGCGTGCGCCCGGTCCTCGCGGACGGCCGGGAGGGACGTCCAGATGGGGTTCTTCTCCAGCTCCTCGACGTAGCCGCCCACACCCTCGTCGTTGGCGTAGAAGAGGTTGGCCTCCCCCACGGCGGTGAGGCCCTCGACGTCGGTCTGCGCCAGGCCGTAGGAGGCGTTCACGCCGCCGTCGCCGTACGCCTCGTTGATCTCGTCCGTCCAGACCGGGGTGAGCCCCAGCTCCTCGCCGAGCGCGGTGAACAGCGCGCCCTCGCCGTAGGGGCGCACGGTGAGGTTGCCGCCCTGGAGCCAGCCGTCGAAGTAGAGGAAGTCCGTGGTGGGCAGGTCGACGGCGGCGACCTCCTCCCGGGCCTGTTCGAGCCCGGCGTCGAACTCCGCCAGGACCGCGTCGGCGCGCTCGGTGCGGCCGGTGGCCTCGCCGATCATCCGGAAGACCTCGCGCATGTTGCCGATGGGGTCGGCCGGGTCGGCGCCCAGCGTGACCAGCACCGGCACGCCGCGCTCCTCCAGGCGGGCGATCATCTCGTCGTCGGGGTCGAAGGCCTCCACGACGATGAGGTCGGGGTCGGTGGAGTAGAGGGTGTCGAGGTCGGGCTCCTCGCGGCTGCCGATGTCGGTCACGCCCTCGGGCAGCTCCTCGGCGCTGACCCAGGTGCTGTAGCCCTCGGTGTCGGAGACGGCGACGGGGGTGACGCACAGGGTGAGGGCGTCCTCGACCTGCTGCCACTCCAGCACCGCGACGCGCTCGGCGGGGGCGTCCAGCTCCACCGTGCGGCCGACGCCGTCGGTGAGGGTCACCGGCCCGGTGGAGGTGGCGGTGTCGTCCTGCTCGCAGCTCGGCGACGCGGGCGCGGCGACGCCGCCCTCCGCGGGTTCGTCGACGCTGGTGGTGCCGCATCCGGTGGCGGCGAGGGCGAGGGCGGCGGTGGCCGCGGTCGCGAGGTGGCGGAGCCGGGTCATGGGTGGTTCTCTCTGCTCTGGTGTCGCGGTGTGTGCGTGCGGCCGGGGGCGCCGGACCGGGTGCGCGCCGGGTGGCGGCCCACGGGGTCCATGCGCAGCCGTCCGCTGCGGGGGTCCTGGGTGACCTCGACCGGGATGCCGTAGACCGCGCCGAGGTTGCGCGCGGTGAGGACGTCGGCGGGGGCGCCCGCGGCGTGGACGCGGCCGGCGCTGAGCAGCACCAGCGTGTCCGCGACGCGGGCCGCGTGGTCGAGGTCGTGCAGCACGACGCCGACGGCGGCGCCGTGGTCCTCGGCGAGGTCGCGGATGAGGTCGAGGGTCTCGACCTGGTAGCGCAGGTCGAGGTGGTTGGTGGGCTCGTCCAGCAGGACGACGCCGGTGTCCTGGGCCAGGCAGGCGGCGAGCCAGACGCGCTGCATCTCGCCGCCGGAGAGCTCCCCGGCGGCCCGGTCGGCCATGGCGTCCACGCCGGTGGCGGCCATGGCGTCCTCGACGGCGGCGCGGTCCCGCGGGGAGGGCCCGCCGAAGCCGCGCCGGTGGGGGTGGCGGCCGAAGGCCACGACCTCGCGCACCGTCAGGCCCTCGGGCGAGGGGCGGGATTGGGAGAACAGGGTGACCTCGCGGGCGAAGGCGCGGGCGCTGAGCCGCGCGGCCGGGTATCCCGGCTTCCCGTCGCCGCCGCCGAGCACCACCTGTCCGCCGTCGACACGGTGCAGCCGGGCGAGGGCGCGCAGGAGCGTGGACTTGCCGCTGCCGTTGGGTCCCACCAGGGCGGTGACGCGTCCGGGCTCCAGGGCCAGGGAGGCCCCGTGGACGACCGCGGTGCCGCCGTAGCGCAGGACCAGCCCGTCCCCGGTGAGGGCGCGGCCCGTCACGGCGCGGCGGCGCGCGGGGCGCCGTGTCCGGGGCGGCGGTGCGCCCGGGCGGCGGGCGCGTGCGCGGCGGCATCCGGCCGAACGCACGCGCGACCGGGGAACGTGCACAGGCGGCCGCGGGAAGAAGCGGCCACGGCACGCGCACGCCCCGAGGAGGGCGCGTGCGGACGGCCGCCCGGAGCGGCGGACGCGGGACCGGGTCGGGCGGGCGCGCCGACGCCCGGCGCGGACGGCGCCGCGGCGGCGGGCACGCGGGCCCCCGGAGCGGCGGCCCCGGCGGGCGCGGGACGTCCGCGCAGGTCGCGCAGGGGATCCGGGCGTGCCGGGGCACGGCCACCCGAAGAGGAGCTTAGGTTAGCCTTCACTCACTCAGGATAGATTTGTCCGCTTTGTGGCTGCAATCAGGACTTCTGGACACCCGATACGGGATTCCGGTCACCGGCGCCCCGCGCGGCGCCGGTGTAGGCGCCCGGGGTCGCGCCCATCACCCGGCGGAAAGCGTCGATGAACGTGCTGGTCTGGGCGTATCCGAGCAGCTCCGCGGCATCCTGGACCTCGTGCCCCTCGCTGAGCAGCGTCAGCGCCCGGTGGACGCGCAGTGACCGTCGCCACTGCGCGAACGACAGGCCGGTGGCGGATCTGAACGCGCGGCTGACGGTGCGGGCGCTCACCCCCAGCTCCCGCGCCCACTCGTCCAGGGAGCGGGCGTCGGCGGGGTCCGCCAGCAGGGCCTCCACCACCGCGTCGACCCGGGCGTCGCCGGGCAGGTGCAGCGCGGGCTGCGGCTCCGCGGGCTCCAGCACGTCGAACACGACGGCCTCCGCCCGCGCCCGCGCCCCGGCGTCGAGGTCCGTGCGGGCCAGCCGGATCAGCAGCGATTCCAGGAGCGGGGTCATGGCGATGGCCGTCGGGCCCGCGAAGGCGACCGGGCTGCGCTCGGGGGCGAAGAAGGCGGTGTGGAACTCGGCCCCGGCCGTCAGCCGCCCCGCGTGCACCTCCCCCGCGGGCACCCACAGCCCGCACCCCTCCGAGACGGTGAAGAGGCGGTCCCCGGCCCGGGAGGTCAGCGCCCCGCGCCCCACCCACACCAGTTCGTGGGCGGGGTGCACGTGCGGCTCCCACTCGGCGGGGGCGCCCAGCACGTGCGACTCCGCGATGATCACGAAGGGCACGGCCGCACCTCCGGGCAGCGGGGAGGCCCGCCGCACGGTGGTGTCGGGCTCGCGACGCCAGGCGCCCCGGCCGGCGCCCTCGCGCGGGGCCGCGCCCGCGGGCGCACGGCGCCCGGCGGTCCTGACCTGATGCACGGCGGTCCACCCCCTCGGCTCTCGGAAGCGGCCCCGGGGCCGCCCGTCGGCGTGTCCTCCCGGGCGGCGGGGCGGAGCGCCCCGCACCCCGCGGCGCCGACCCCTCACGGTATCCCCGCACCTCACCCGCCCTGCCGTCGGGTCCGCGCCCCCGGGCGCGCACCGGTGCGGGACCGCCCCCGCGCTCCGGACCGGCCGCCCCCGGGGCGCGCCGACGGGGCACCCCTGCGGCGCCGGGGGTCCCGGCCGGGCGGGACCTTGCGCACCGGTGCCGGGGGGCGTCCGCCCCCTGGCCTGCCGGGCGGCACTGCCCGATCCTGGTCACGCCCCCCGGAACCGCGTCCCCGCACCGCACAGGAGTGCCCACCATGCCCACCGGCCACGCCGCCAGCGCCTCCCCCGTGCCGCGGGCGTCCCCGCCGGGCGGCGCCACGCCCGACCCCGCTCCCCCGGCCGTCATCCAGGGCGGCATGGGCGTCGGGGTGTCCGGCTGGCGGCTCGCGCGCGCCGTCTCGCTGGCCGGCCAGCTCGGCGTGGTCTCGGGTGTCGCCCTCGACGCCCAGCTCGCCCGCCGCCTCCAGCTCGGCGACACCGGCGGCCACCTGCGCCGAGCGCTCGCCGTCTTCCCCGACCGCGAGGCGGCCTCGCGCATCCTGGCGCGCTACTTCGTCCCCGGCGGGATACCGCCGGGCAGGCCGTTCCGGCCGGTGCCCCGGCCGGGCCTGCGCCCCGACCGGCACCGCGACGAGCTGACCGCCGCGGGCAACTTCGCCGAGGTGTGGCTCGCCAAGGAGGGCCACGGCGGCCCCGTGGGCGTCAACTACATGGAGAAGATCCAGCTCGCCACCCAGCCGGCCGTCTACGGGGCGATGCTGGCCGGGGTCGACCACGTGCTGGTGGGGGCGGGCATCCCCGGCGAGATCCCGGGCGTGCTCGACGCCCTGAGCACGCACTCCGCCACCGAGCTGACCGTCGCGGTGGAGGGCTCGGACGCGCGGCACACCGCCGCCTTCGACCCCGGCGGGCTGGCCGGGGCCGGGGCACCGCCCCTGATCCGCCCGCGGCTCCTGGCGATCGTCTCCTCGGCGGTGCTCGCTGTGTACCTGCACCGGTCGCCGGCCACCCGCCCGGACGGGTTCGTGCTGGAGTCGCACACCGCGGGAGGCCACAGCGCGCCGCCCCGGGGCAGGCGCGCCCCCGGCGGCGGCGAGCCGGTGTACGGTCCGCGCGACCGGATCGACCCGGCCAAGGTGGCCGCGCTGGGCCTGCCCTTCTGGCTCGCGGGCGGCCGGGCCGGGCGGCGGAGCGTGGCGGACGCCCGGGCCCTGGGGGCCGCGGGCGTGCAGGCCGGGACCGCCTTCGCGCTCGCCCGCGAGTCGGGGCTCGAACCCGGGCTGCGGCGACGGCTGCTGGCCGAGGGAGCGGCGGGGTCGCTGCCCGTGCGCAACGACCCCCTGGCCTCCCCCACCGGCTTCCCGTTCAAGGTCGCGCGGCTGTCCGGCACCCTGTCCGAGGACGGGGAGTACGAGCGGCGGCCCCGGCTGTGCGACCTCGGGTACCTGCGCACCCCCTACCTCAAGGAGAACGGCGCGGTGGGCTACCGCTGCCCGGCCGAACCGGTCGACCTGTACACGCGCAAGGGCGGTGCGGCCGGGGACGCCGCGGGCCGCCGCTGCCTGTGCAACGCGCTCACCGCCAACGTGGGGCTGCACCAGCACCGCGCCGACGGCTACGTCGAGCCCCCGCTGCTGACGGCCGGCCAGGACCTCGGCTTCCTGGCGGACCTCGTGCGCGAGGCGGGTACCGACTACTCCGCCGCCGACGTGGTCCGGTACCTGCTGGCGGAGTGACGCGGGGCCGCCCCGGCGGGGCCCGCCCGGAGGACGCGCACGCGCCCTCCGGGCGGCGCGGCGCACTGCCCCGGACCGCTCTCCCCGCGCCCCGACCCCGCGGCGGAGCCCTCCCCCGGCCGGCTCCACCGCGGGACGGCGCGGCGCCGAATTACCCGCCCGCATTCGGCGTCCGCGACCATAAGAAAAGGGAATTGCCGACCCGCGATACCCGATCGCCGCGCGAACACGGGCCTCTCACGCCTCTTTAGCTGCATGTATATATCTGGTGTGCATCAGAACCACCAGTCCCACCAGAAACCCGTACGGGAGTCGCCCGTGTTCGATCCCGACTCCCTGAAATCCTTCCTCTCGGTGATCGACACCGGGAGCTTCGTCG
Organism: Nocardiopsis flavescens; assembly: GCF_900141985.1. GTDB lineage: Bacteria > Actinomycetota > Actinomycetes > Streptosporangiales > Streptosporangiaceae > Nocardiopsis > Nocardiopsis flavescens. The sequence goes on from NZ_FQZK01000001.1 coordinate 820,317, forward strand.
CCGCCGCGGACCGGCTGCGCCTGACCCAGCCCCGGGTCAGCCAGCAGGTCGCGGCGCTGGAGCGGGAGCTGGGGGTGGTGCTGTTCGACCGCAGCAAGCGGCCGATCCGCGCGACCGACGCGGGCCGCGCCCTGTCCGGCCAGGCCCGCAGGGTGCTGGAGGTGATGGCGGACGCCCGGACCTCGATGGACCCGTGGCGGACCCGGGCCCAGGGGGTGGTCCACCTGGGCTCCTACCCGAGCGTGAGCGCCGCGTTCATCCCCGCGCTGCTGCGGCGCCAGGCCGAGCGCGAGCCCGACGTCAAGGTGGTGCTGACCGAGCACTCCACCCTGGAGCTGGACGCGGCCAACAGGCGCGGCGAGGTCGACCTGTACCTGCGGCCCCTGCACCCGGAGCCGCCCGAGCACGTCGGCAGCCTGCCGCTGTGGCGTGAACCACTGGTCATCGTGCACGCCCTGGACCACCCGCTGTCCCGTATCCCCGATCCGGTACCCCTGACCGAGGTCGCGGCGCACCCCATCATCTCGATCGGCCGACTGGAGGATGCGGACAGCGCGGACTTCGAGGCCTACCGGGTGTTCCGGGAACGCGGCCTGAACCTGGTGCCCGTGCAGGCCACCGACCAGCCCCAGACCCTGGTGTCGCTGGCGGCGTCCGGACTGGGGGTGGGGGTCACCAACTGGCTGGCCACCCGGACCGCCGACACCTCCGACGTGCGGGTCCGGGTCCTGGAGGAGGGGCTGGAGCGCCGGGTGGCGCTGTGCTGGGACTCCTCCCGTCCGTTCACCCCGGCCGTACGGAGCGTGCACACCGCGATCTCAGAAGCGGACATACCGGAAGGAACTAGCACATTAAGTACACTTAACCACGAACGAGATCTAAGTTCTCATACGTTATGATTTCCCCCCGCCACGGGCGCATAGAGGTATTAGTTTTCCTTATTCTTTCATTTTCGATCGATGATTAACGGATGCATCCGCGGGTCGGTACGTTCATAGGCATCACCCGGGGTATCAGCCACACACGGCCCCGGTGAATCCCTCTCCTCTGAACCTTGACCCGTACCGTTCCCCCGTTCCGCCCCCCGGCATGGGACCCCCTGCCTTTCCCTCATCCGGCCTTCGCGCCGTTCTACGACAAGGCGGGGTCTCCAGGGGCGGGACCGTGTGGCCGTAGGGTCGTGAACCGGAAGACGTCATGTTCCGAACACGCTCGCTCGCCCTTCCCGCCGGCGCCCTCGTCCTGGCCCTGACCGCCTGCTCCGGCGGATCCACCGTCGACGAGGAGGTGGAGGGGGCCGCCGTGAACTCGGTAAGCGGCTCCCTGACCGCCGGCTACGTCTCGGCCATCGACCAGCTCGGGCTCCCCCTCGCCACCGAGCTCGGCCACTTCGAGGACCTGGGTCTGGACGTGACCCTCGCCGACCCGTTCCCCACCGGTGTGGACGCCATCAACGCCCTGGAGGCGGGCGAGGTCGACATCATCCAGGTCGGCGTCCCCGCCGTGGCCGCCGCCCAGCAGGGCGTCGAGCTGTCCTTCATCGGCAACTACTCCGGCTCCTCCGTCCAGCGCAGCGTCGACGAGACCGCCGCCATCGTGGCCGCCGAGGACTCCGGGATCGACCCCGAGGACCTGAGCACCCTCGAAGGCGCCACCATCGCCACCAGCTTCGGCACCATCAACCACCTCTACCTGCTGGGCCTGCTCAAGGACCTGCGCATCGACGTCGAGGACATGGAGCTGGTCAACACCCCGCCGCCGGACATGCCGGTGGCGCTGGAGACCGGCGGCGTGGACGCCATCGTCAACTGGGACCCCTGGCCGATCACCATCCAGGACCAGGTCGAGGGCTCCTACGAGGTCGTCCGCGGCGGCGGCTACATCCCCTTCATCGGGTACATCGTCACCACCCCGGACTACGTGGAGAACAACCCGGAGCTGGTCGAGGCCTTCCTCACCGCCCGCGCCACCGCCGACCAGTGGATCCGCGAGAACCCCGACGACGCCGCCGACGCCGCCACCCGCTGGCTGACCGGCACCGACCTGGACACCGCCACGGCCGCCATGGAGTTCAACATCCAGCAGCTGGACCCGCGGTTCTCCTCCTGCAACTACCTCGCCCTGGACACGGTGGCGAACCTGCTGGAGGAGCAGGAGGTCATCGAGTACGACTTCGACATCAACGACCTGTTCGCCCCGGCGCCCATCCTGGCCGTCGAGGAGAACAACCCGGAGCTGTTCTCGGACCTGCCCGAGGTCCCCGACGACGCGCAGATCAGCAGCGACCACACCTTCCTGCGCGAGGTCGACCAGACGTCCTGCGCGGTCTGACCGCACACGTCCGCGCGCCGGCCGCTCCGGGGACACCGCCCCGGACCGGCCGGCGCCCCCGGAGCCCGGGGCGGCGCGAGCCCCCCGCCGGCGTCCCGGCCGCACCCCCCGCGGCCGGGACCCGCGAGGCCCCGGTACCCGTGACGGGTACCGGGGCCTGCGCGTTCCTTCGGTCCGCGTGCCCCGGGTTCCCGTGGTCGTCGCAAGCCCCCGGCCGGGGAGTGCGACGGACTTCGAGATCCGGAACCGGTCCGGCCACCGGGGCCGGTCAGCCGGCCACCGGGGCCGCGGGGGCCTGCGGGCGGGAGGCGCGGCCGACCAGGGCGGCCTGGACGCACACCGCGAGGGCGATCGAGACGACGGTGACGACGCCCAGCGGGAGGACCGCCTGCGCCCCGCCGAGGCCGACGACCGGGGCGGCCACTCCGCCGAACCCGAAGCGGGCCAGGCCCAGCACCGAGGACGCGGTCCCCGCGCGCTCGGGGTGGTGGGCCAGGGCGAGCGAGGTCGTCGGAGGGGCCGTGAGCGCCACGCCGCAGGCGAGCGCGAACAGCGAGGCGACCACCGCCGCCAGCGGCAGGGCGAACAGGCCGGTGGCCAGCAGGCCCAGCGCCCCGGCGGCGCTCACGGCCAGGCCCGCGGCGAGGGTGCCGCGCTCGGACACGCGCTCGGCGGTGCGCCCCGCGATGTAGCCGAAGACCATGAACCCCGCGGAGTTCGCGCCGAACGCGGCGGAGTACCCCTGCGGGGAGAGCCCGTAGCCTCCCTGGAGGATGTAGGTCGCCCCGGACAGGTACGCGAAGAGCGCCGCGTGGGCCAGGCCGGAGATCAGCACCGCGCCGACGAACAGCCGGTCCGACAGCAGCACCCGGAAGTCCCGCACGGTCCGGCGCATGCCGCCGCGGGCGCGCCGCTCCGCCGGGAGGGTCTCGCGGAACACGGCCGCCGTCACGGCCAGCAGCACCACGCCCACCGCGGCCAGGAACACGAACAGGCCGCGCCAGTCGGTGACGCGGGCGAGCTGCCCGCCCACAACCGGGCCGACGACGGCCGCCAGCCCGCCCAGGACGGTGAGCCTGCCGTAGAACCGGATGAGCGCGCCGCCCTCGTACACGTCGCGTCCGGCGGCCTGCGCGATGACGATGCCCACCGCGCCCGCCAGCCCCTGCACGAGGCGGGCCAGGACGAGCGTCTCGACCGTGGGGCTGAGCGCGCACAGCACCGAGGCGGCGGCGTAGGCGGCGATGCCCGCGAACAGCGGCACGCGGCGGCCGAACCGGTCCGAGAGCGGGCCCGCGACGACCTGGCCGACGGCGAGGCCCACGAGGCAGGCGGTGAGGGTGAGCTGGGCTGCGGAGGTCGTCGCCCCGAGTTCCGCGGTCAGCGCCGGCAGCACGGGCAGGTAGAGGTCCATGGAGAGGGGGCCGAACACCGTCAGCAGCATCAGCAGCAGCGCGAGGGCGGGTCCGACGCGGCGTCCGGGCTGGGTCTCGGTCATGTGCGGTCCTCCGTGGGTGCGGGGAGCGGGGCCCGGGGCACGGGGCACGGGCGGGGCGGCGGAGCACGGCCGGATGCGCGCCGCGGGCGCCCGGGACGGCGCGCGGCGGGCCCCGGTCCGGCCCCGGTCCCCACGAGACCACGGACGCAGCGGGCGAGGGAGTCCCGGTCGATGGGGGTACCGGCAGGGACTCCCACGCCGGTCCCGGCCCGCCTACCGTGGGGCGCCGGGTGCGGTCGGCCGACCGCACCGCCGTGCGCCCGCCGGGCGCACGGGCACACCACCGGAGGAGGGGGACCCGTGCCCACCATCGCGATCATCGGCGCCGGCCCAGGGCTGGGCGCGGCGAGCGCCCGCAGGTTCGGGCGCGAGGGGTTCTCCGTCGCCCTCGTCTCCCGCGGGGCCCGGGGACCGGACGCGCTCCGCGGGGAACTCGCGCGGGAGGGGATCGAGGCGCGCGGCTACACGGCCGACGTGCGCGACACCGCGTCGCTGGAGCGGGCGCTGGACGCCGCCGCCGCGGAGCTGGGGACCGTCGAGGTCCTCCAGTACAGCCCGGTGCCGAGCCGGGAGTTCCTGCGCCCGGTGCTGGAGACCTCCCCCGCGGACCTGGCCGCCGCCACCGCGTTCTCCGTGCTGGGGCCGGCCGCGGCCGTGCACCGCGTGCTGCCGGGCATGCGGGAGCTGGGGCGCGGCACGGTCCTGCTGGTCAACGGCGCCAGCGCGGCGGCGCCCAACGGAAACGTCGCCGGGACCTCGGTGGCCTTCGCCGGGGAGTCCGCCTACGGCGCGATGCTCCACGAGGCCCTGGCCCCGGAGGGCGTCCACGTGGGGCAGCTCATCGTGCCCGGGGCGATCGGCGGCGGCGACCCGCTCTTCGAACCCGACGCGCTGGCCGGGCGGCTGTGGGGGATCCACACCCGGCCCGGGGGCTTCCGCGTCACCGTCGGCGGCTGACACCGGGCGCGGCTCGGCCCCGGGGCCGGGGAGAGCGCTCAGTCCCCCTCCCGGCTCCCGCCGCGGCGGGAGCGCCCGGCCAGGAGCGGGACGCAGACCACGAGGAGCGGTACCAGGACGGCCGCGGCCCACCAGCGCCGTGCGGAGAAGTCCGACGCCGCGGGGTCGATGAAGAAGAGCACGCCCGCGCCCAGGACGAGGCCGAAGAGCCCGAAGGCGAGGGCGACGCGGTTCTGCCGGGGGGAGTCCCGGGACGGTTCGGATCCGTGGGTGTTCTCGGAGGTGTCCATGCGCCTCCCCTTTCCGGGAGGGCGCGCGGCGAACACCCCGGGACCGGCCGGATCCGGCCGGTGCGGGCCCCGGCACCCGTTTCCCGGGTGCCGGGGCCGCGCCGCGGGGCCGCTCCGCTCAGAGGAGGTACAGGTAGGCGGTCAGGCACAGGCCCGCGACGGCGATCACCCACGTGTACGGCAGGGTGGACAGCATCGAGCGCTCCGGCCGGACCCCCGCGTACTGCGAGCTCCACACGGTCTGCGTGCTGGTCGGGTCGGACACGCCCAGGACCTGGCCGTAGGAGGCCATGAGCCCCACCACCGCCGGGGCCGGGTAGATGCCGCCCGCGACCAGCACCCCGGCCACGCCCGCGCCCAGGCCGAAGATGTTCATCGGCCCCCGGTACAGCGCCAGCGGCACCATGAGCGCGAACACCAGCACGAACAGCGCCACGTGCCCCGGGCTGATGGCCACGACGATCGGGCTCAGCGCCTGGACCGCGCCGGGCAGGTTGACCGCGGCCAGCAGCATGCCGATCGCGATGAACAGCACGATGGGCGGCGCCGCCACGTCGAAGGCGCGGTAGAGGGTGCGCAGCGCCGTGGTCGTCATCTCCCGCCAGGACACCGCCGTGACCAGGGCGAACACCACACCGGCCAGCAGCGAGGGCACGATCGGGATCTCCAGGCCCAGCGCCAGCACGATCGGCACCAGCGGGGTGAGCAGGGCGTACCAGGGGGCGTCCCCGCGGCGCTGCCGCCGCCGGGCGGCCCGCTCCCGGCGGGTGCCGGACCCGCCGCCGGACGCTCCGGAGCCGCCCGCGCCCGCGCCGACCCGCACCGCCCAGGTGTGCCGCACGCCCTTGCGGCGCATCTCCACGAGGATGTACGCCAGCCCGCCCAGCAGGGCGATCGGGAACATGCGCAGCTGGAAGTGCTGGACGGTGGACACCGGCACGCCGATGGCGTCGGACAGGAACTGCCAGTTGATCAGCTCCAGCGGCAGCCCGGCGGCGATGCCGACCAGGACCGTGCCCGCCGCGACGGTGGGCGTCACCCCCACGGCGATCATCGCCGGGATGCCGACCACGCCGGCGAGCATCGCCGCCGGCGCCGACCCGGTGATGCTGCCGCACAGGATGGCGACGAGGAAGATGCCCACCGCGACCAGGGAGGGGCGCTCCCCGCCGAACTCCACGATCTTGCGGACGAGCGTGGACGCGATGCCGGTCTCGGACAGGAGCGTGCCCAGCCAGCTGCCCAGGAGGATGGCGACCATGGTCGCGGCCAGGCGCGGCGCCCCCTCCTGGACGACGGTGCCGACGACGCTCTCCTCCTCGCCGGTGAGCGGGGCGCCGGCGATGAGCGCGATGGCGACGGCGAGCAGGACGAGGGCGAAGGCGGTGGGCAGGCGGCGCGTCAGCATGAGGCCGACGCCCACCGCCATGGCGAGAAGGATTCCCAGGGCGGTCACGGGCGGTCTCCGAGGGGTGTGCCGGGGCCCGGTCCGCCGGGACCGGTCCCCTGGTGTTCGAGGGTCGCGGCGATGGCCGCGGTGAGGGCGAGCGGGCTGCGGCGCAGGCCGCAGCGGGCGTGGGCGTAGGCGTGGGCGGCGATCTCGTCGGCTCCGGCGACGTGGCCGCGCAGGCGCAGGCGCCCCAGGCGGAGCAGGTCGTGGCCGAGCCGGTCGCGCAGCGCCCGGCCGCGGCGGCCGTGCAGCATGCGGTGGGCCTCCTCGTGGGCCAGGGCTGCCCGGCGCACCGCCCGGACCGGGAAGTCCCGCTCCCAGCCCGCGGCGCGGGCCACCCGGTGGGCGTAGTCGAGGGCGTCGGTGTGGACGACGATCCGGTCGCCGGAGGAGCGGTGCAGGTACTCGGCGAGCAGCACCTCCCCGGGGGCGAGTCCGCCCGTCGCCTCCTCCACGACCTCGGGCCCGGAGCCGGCCTCCCCGTCCGGGGCCCGGCGCGCCATCTCGCGGCCGAACTCCAGGGCGCGGGCGGCCCACGCGCGCAGCCGCTCGGGGTCGCGGGTCTCGTGCAGGGCCAGCCCGGACAGCAGGCCGGCGGCGAGGTCGACGTCGTCCGCGGCGCCGATGCGGGCGTACTCCCCGTGCGGCGCGCCGTCGCCGCCGGGGGTCGGCGGGCGGTTCACCGCCGACGCTCCATGATCGCGACGACCTTCTCGTCGGGCGCGCGCCGGGCGATCTCGGTCCCGGCCAGGGCCAGCAGGTGCCCGGCGTCCATGACCCCCGACAGGTCGGCGATCTTGGGGCCCAGCAGCAGCCAGACGGCGGGCGGGACGGCCCCGCCGTCCCCGTAGGCCGTGCGCTCGTCGACGAGGTCCTTGAGGCGGCCCTCGGCCTGTCCGGCGACGAGGGTGTCGACCTCGGCGTCGTTGTTGTGCAGCCGGACCACCCCCTCGCCGTCGACGACCCGGATGTGGCGGCGCTCGCGGGAGAACCGGCCGAGCGGGCCCGAGGGCCTGCGGACCAGGCCCAGCACCCGGTAGCGGCCGGTGGCCGCGTACTCGGTGAGGTCGGCGGGCGCGGCGCCCAGGCTGTCGGCCGCCGCGCCGCGCGCCTCGTCCTCGGCGATGTCGGCGGTGCGGTCCTTGGTGCGCAGCTCCGTGGCGCCGGTGGCCACGGCGGTGACGAGGTTGCGCTGGGGGTCGACGGTGACGTCGACCTCCACCCCCTCGGGCGAGGCGCCCTGGGCGACCACGGCCTCCTCCGCCTCGGCGCGCACCGACAGGACGTCGGCGTGGGTCGCGCCGGGGATGATGCGCTCCACGGACTCCCGGACCAGGGCCAGGGCGACGCCCAGCGGGCTGATCACCTCGCTGTGCGAGGCGATGCGGGCGGTGATCCCCATCCGCTCCCCCAGGTGCGGGGTGACGGTGGCGGCGCCTCCGCCGCCCCCGACCAGGGCGGCCACCGACCGGTCCAGGCCGTAGTCGGAGACCAGGGACTCCACCACGGCCTCGACGCGCTCGGTGGCCTTGTCCAGGACGGCGCGGGCGGCGCCCTCGACGTCGGTGCCCAGGGCGCGGGCCAGGGGCTCCAGGGCGGCGCGGGCGGCCCGCGGGTCGGAGCGCGCGTAGTCGCCCTCGGGCACCCGGCCCAGCGCGTTGGCCGCGCAGGTGACGGTGAGGGCGAAGCGGCGGGTGCCGTTGTCCAGCACCGCGTGGTCGGCGGCGTCGGACTCCAGCGGCGCCACCCGGACCAGCCGGGCCCCCTCCAGCTCGGCGGGGTCGGCGAAGCAGGCGTAGGGCAGCCCGGCGATGTGCGCGCTGCGCGGCCCCACGTCGGCCAGCGACGCGGCGCCCCCGCCCTCCCCGCCGCCCAGGCGGACGATGGAGCCGCCGCCGATGCCGACGGTGCGCACGTCCAGGGCCGACAGGTAGGTCTCCTTGCCGCCGAGTTCGGCGTGCTTGATCTGGACCCGGCCGCGGCGGATGACGCTGATGTCGGTGGAGGTGCCGCCGGTCTCCAGGAAGACCCCCTCGCTGACCCGCTCGCCCATGAGGGCGCCGGCGACCCCGGCGGCGGGGCCGGACAGCACGGTGAGCAGGGGGCGGTTGCGCATCTCCCCCAGGGACATCACGCCGCCGTCGCAGCGCATCACCATGAGCGGGGCGGTGATCCCCGCCTTGAGGATGCTGCTCTCGACCAGGTCGGCGGTCTGGAGCATGCGCGGCATGACCCCGGCGTTGAGGGCGGCGGTGCGGGCGCGCTTGGTGAGGCCGTAGAGGCGGGTGATCTCGTGGGTGGCGGTGGCGGGCACCCCGCGGACCGACGCCGCGTCCAGCACCGCCCGCTCGCCCTCGGCGTCGTCGACGCTGAAGGGCTCGGCGGCCACGATGACGTCGGCGCCCTCCGCCACCACGAAGTCGACGGCGGCCAGGGCGGCGTCCGCGTCCTCGGGCCGGCGCAGGGCCGCGTACCGGACGGGCAGGCGGCGCCCGGAGTCCAGGCGCAGCCGGCCCAGCGAGCGCAGCCGCCCGACGGCGAAGGCGTCGTAGCCCGAGCCCACGCCCACGATGCCGATGGTCGCCACGTCGCCCTCCAGCAGGGCGTTGGTGGCCTGGGTGGTGCCGTGGGCGAGGAACCCGACGTCGTCGGCGTCCACCCCCACCTCCGCCAGCAGGCGTTCGAGGGCGGTCATGATGCCGTGGGCGACCCCGTCCTCGTGGTCGTGGCTGGTGGGCACCTTGACCTGGCCCAGGAGCTCGAAGGTCGTGGCGCTGACCGCCACCGCGTCGGTGAAGGTGCCGCCGACGTCGATGCCGACGCGTACGGGGTCGCGTACCGACCTCGTGGCCGGGTCGCTCATGGTGGTCCCCTTTCGTGGGTTGGGGCGGGGGGATGGGGAGAGGGGTCAGTAGCCCCGGACGTCGGGCCAGTGGCGCTCGACGCCGGTGCGGTCCAGCAGGGCGGTGAACCGCTCCAGCAGCTCGTCCTTGGCGTGCACCGCGTGCGGGGTGGTCCCGTGGTCCAGGGCGAAGGCGGCCAGCCGCCCGGCGGCCTCGCCGATGTTCCACTCCACCGGGTGCAGCCGGAAGCAGCCGTTGGTGATGTGGGTGGTGCCGATGTTCTTGGCGGCGGGCAGCAGGTTGGTCTCCTCGCGGGGCAGCAGCGCGCCCAGCGGGATCTCGAAGGGCACGCTGGCGATGTCGATGTAGGTGTCGCCGCCGGTGGAGGGGTGCAGGTCGATCCGGTAGCTGCCCACCCCCACGGAGTCGTGGCGGCGCACGATCCCGTGCGGGCCGCGGATCTCCAGGGACACGTCGTGCTCGGTGACCGTGGTGAGCGCGCGGATGCGCCGGGACTCGCGCACGTAGGCGGCCTTGGCGAGGCCGTGCTCGGCGCCGGTGACGTCGGGGCGGGGGCGCAGGCCCGGGAACCCGGTGCCGCCGTCCGGGCGCGGCGCCTCGGTCTGGAGCCAGTACAGGACCGACAGGGACAGCTGGCGGGCCTCCTCGTGCGCCCGCTCCACCGCGGCGGCGTCCACCAGGCCCTCGATCTCCAGGGCCGGCTTGAGCCAGTAGTCGTTGAGCGGCCAGTTGGCGAGGGTGATGTCGGAGTCGAAAGCCCCGGGCCGGTGCAGCCTGCGGGCCAGGATGCGGCGGAAGCCCCACAGCTCCTTGTCCCCGGCGTCGGCGCTCTGGTCGGCGTCCACGGCCAGCGGGTCGTTGCCGGGGTTGGGCGCGAAGGTCCGCGGGACCGCCTCCAGGGTGCGCGGGTCCGGCGCCTGGAAGCCCAGCAGCGGGCCGGGCCAGAAGTCGGGCCGGTACGCGCGCCAGAAGTCGTACATCTCCGGGCGCTCGATGGTGTGGTCCTCGCCCTCGTGGTGCGAGACCGCGAAGCAGTAGGTGATGCCCTGGAGGTTGGCCGGGTCGGCGGTCTCCGGGGCGTGCGGCTCGCCGTGCTCGGAGCGCGCCTCGGCGCCGGTGACGTGGTCGATGCCCGCCATCGGGAGCAGGTCGCCGTTCTCGGTGGCGTCCAGGACGTAGTCCGCGTGGACGGTGTGCTCGCCGCCGTCGGCGCCGCGCAGGGTCACGGCCAGCACCCGGCCGCCCTCGGTGAGCGCCCCGACGGGGCGGTGCCGCTCCAGGACGGTGATGCGCCCGGCCGAGCGGTGGGGGGCGATCATCTCCTCCAGGACGGCCAGGGCGACGCGGGGCTCGTGGCAGAGCTTGCTGACCCGGCCGGCACCGGGGTTGAGGGTGCGCGACGCGGCGGCCTCGGCGCGCAGCGGGTAGACGCGGCGGTAGTGGTCGCGGATGCCCTCGCGCAGGCGCCGGTAGGAGGCGGTGGCGCCGAACATCTCGATCCAGGGGTTCTCGTCCGGGGGGACCGCCTGGGAGGTGAGCTGTCCGCCGATCCAGTCGGTCTCCTCGGTCAGGACGACCCTGCGGCCGGAGTCGGCCGCGGCCAGGGCGGCGGCGACGCCGCCCAGTCCCGCGCCGACGACGAGGATCTCGGTTCTGCTCTCGGTCATACGCTCACTCGGGCACGGCGCCCCGGGGCGCGGGGCGGTGCCCTTCTCCTTTCTGTTCGCCGCACGGGCCCGGTGGCTCCGGTGCGGTGGGTGCGGGGACCCGCGGCGGTGCGCCGCGGGGTCCCCCGTCGTTCTCTGTCCGGGTGCGGGCGCGGTCTCACTCCCGGCGCGGGGCGGCGACGGTGCCGCCCGCGACCGGTTCGCAGGGCAGCAGCCTGCGGGTCCGCACCCCCTCCTCGCCCGCGATCAGGCGCAGCAGCAGGCGGACCGCGTCGCGGCCCATCTCGCGCATCGGCACGTCGAACCCGCTGAACACCGCCCCTCCCCCGGGCGCCCGCCCGCGGGCGCCGACGGGCGCCCCGAGCACGGCCAGGGAGAGGTCGCGCGGGCAGCTCAGGCCCGCCCGCTCGATGGCGGCGCCCAGGCCGGACAGGGCCGCGCCGGTGTCGGTCTGCTCGACGACGACCGCGGTGACCCCCTCGGCCAGCCAGTCCCGCAGCAGCGCGTCCAGGTCGGTGCCGTCGGTGCGCACCACCAGTCCCGCGGTGGCGCCCCCGGCGGCGCGGGCGCCGCGCAGGACGCCCTCCTCCCGGTCCCCCGAGGCGGGGGCCTGGTCGTGTTCGCGCAGGTACCGGACCTTCCGGTGCCCGGCGGCGGCGAGCCGTGCCATCACCCCGGCCGAGGCCGAGACGTAGTCGGCGCCCACGTAGGGGACGTCGGGCTCGTCGCGGCGGCCGATGTAGACGAACGGGAAGCCGTCCTCCACCAGCCGCCGGATGGGCTCCTCCGGCACGTGGCGGCCGAAGAACAGGCAGCCGTCGGCGACGCGCACGCGCCGCACCGAGGCGGGGTCCCCCGCCCCGGTGCCGGTCCGGGAGGACCCGGTGAACAGGATCAGGTCCTGTCCCTGGGCGGCGGCCTCCTCCTCGACCCCGACCAGGATCGGGTAGTAGGAGTGGGCCACGTCGGTGGGGAAGGTGGCGCTGAAGGAGTAGAGCCCCAGCATGGCGTTGTCCGCCGAGGCCAGGCGGGTCGCGACGGGGTCCGGCACGTACCCGAGCCGCTCGGCGGCGTCCAGGACGCGCTGGCGCGTCTCCCGGGCCAGGGACATCCCCACGGTGGTGCCGCGCAGGACGAGGGAGACCGTGGTCTGGGAGACGCCCGCCACCCGCGCGATGTCGGACTGGCGCGGTCTGCGCCGCCCTCTGCCACCCGGCTGCCGTGTGCTCTCCACCGGTTCTCCCTCCGATTCGTCGTCCTAATGCGCATTAGTCCATGACTGTGAGCCGCGTCTCAGGTCTACGTCAAGGGGTTCTCGGAGATTTCCGCCCGGTGACGGGCGAGTTTCGTTAATACGTATTAGAACCTTGACCAGCGCATCGGCGCTGGTCGACACTCGGAGGCCATCGGGCACCCCCGACCCCCCGCTCGAAGGGAACCGAGATGACCCACGAGACGACCGACCCCCGAGACGACCGACCCCGGGGAATGAACCGCAGGACCGCCCTGCTGGGCACCGGCACGCTGGCCGCCGGGGCCCTGCTCGCCGGGGCGGCGGCCCCGGCCGCGGCTGCCGCGGCGGGCGCCCCCGCGGCTCCCGCCGCGCCCGCCGCCGCGAACGTGCTGCCCGCCTACCGGTTCCTGCGCAGGGCGCTGGACACCGACTCCCTGGCCTACAACCCCACCGGGGAGCTGATCTTCCCCTGCCTGCGCGGCACGGTGGGCCGCCTGGGCAGCGCCCCGGGCCGCTTCCTGCTCTACTACGCCCCGCACGACGCTCCGGGCGGGATCTGTCTGGCCTACGCCGACAGCCCGGACGGGCCGTTCACCGAGCACCCGGGCAACCCGATCGTGTCCCGGAACTGGTCGCCGCACTACTCGGTGAGCCACGTGTCCTCGCCGCACGTCATGTGGAACACCGAGCACCGCGAGATGTGGCTGTACTTCCACGGCGAGAACACCACCACGCGGCTGGCGCGCTCGACGGACGGGATCACCTTCCGCTACCAGGGGGTGGTGCTGAACACCTCGATGGTGCCGGGCACCACCGAGGCCTCCTACGCGCGGGTGTTCGAGCACCGGCTGGCGGACCGCGGGGCGCGCTACGTCATGGTGTTCATGCGCAACGGGACCAACAACCACCGCGACATCGGGTGGGGGTGGTCCGCGGACGGCATCACGTTCGACTTCGCCCGGGACCCGCTCATCCGCCACTCCGACGTGGGCGTGTCCGACATCTCCAGCCCCCACCTGGTGCTCCGCGGCGGGCGCACCCTGGTCGTCTACCACACGAGCGCCGGGGATATCCGGGCGACCGACGTGGGCGCGGACTTCTCCCGCCGCGAGCACCTGGGCACGGTCCACACGCCGATGGCCGGGCCGCCGGACTCGGGCCGCTCGGCGGCGCCGTCCTTCGGCTCCGACGGGGGCGTGCAGTACATGTTCTACGAGGCGGGCCACCGCCTGGGCGCGACCATCGCCATCGCCCGCGCCGACTGACCCTCCCGGGCGCCGGAGCCGCGCCCCGCGCCCCGTCCGGGGTGCGGGGCGCGGCTCCGGCCGGCCTCCGGGAAGGGGCCCGGCCGCGGACCGTCCGCCGAGCGCGGCGGCGGGCGGGCACGCGGCCGGGCGGCGGCCCGGGAGAGCGCCGCCTAACGCTGGAGCAGGGCGCGCAGGGCGTCCACGATCTCCTCCGGGGCCGACTCGGCCATGAAGTGCCCCGCGTCCAGGGTGCGGTGCTCCAGGTCGGGGGCCCACGCCCCCCACAGGCCCGCGGCGTCGTAGCCCAGCTGCGCGCCCCAGTCCTGCTGGATCACGGTGACGGGCATGGCGAGCGTGCGGCCGGCGCGGCGGTCCTCGCGGTCGTGGTCGAGGTCGATCCCGGCCGAGGCCCGGTAGTCCGCGACGATCGAGGGGACGGCCTCCCGCGAGGCCCGCAGGTACGCAGCCCGGACGTCGGCGGGGATCGCCCGCTCGTCGGCGCCCCAGCCGTCGAGGAAGCCCGCGAAGAACTCGTCGGCGACCGCGGCGATCATCCGCTCGGGCAGGCCGGGCGGCTGCGCCATCAGGTACAGGTGGAACGCGACGCGGGCGTCGGCACCGTGCAGGACGTCCCACATGTCCAGCGTCGGCAGCACGTCCAGCGACAGCAGGTGCGTGACGGTGCCGGGGTGGTCGAGCCCCGCGCGGAACGCGACGAGCGCGCCCCGGTCGTGCCCGGCCAGCGCGAAGCGGTCGTGTCCGAGCGCGGCGGCCAGGGCCACGGCGTCCGCGGCCATGGTGCGCTTGGAGTAGGTGTCGGGCGAGTCCTCCTCCGGCTTGTCGCTGGCCCCGTACCCGCGCAGGTCGGGGCAGATGACGGTGTGGTCCGCGGCCAGGGCGGGCGCGACGCGGCGCCACATGAGGTGGGTCTGCGGGAAGCCGTGGAGCAGCACGACGGCGGGGCCGGAGCCCAGGACGGCGGCGGTGGTCCGGACGCCGGGGGCCGTCTCGACGGTGACGGTCTCGGAGCCGGGGATGGCGAGGGACATGGACGCCCTTTCTCGGTGCGTGGAACCTGACACCGGTGAGCATCGCGCGCCCCGATCAGCGTTCGATCAGTACGCGGCGCCCGCGTGCCGGGCCGCCGCGCGGGCGGGGGTCGCGCGCCCGGCGCCGGCGCGCACGCCCGCGCCTCCCGGCGGGCGGGGAACGCCCGCGCTCCCACGGCCACCGCGCGGACGGACGGTCCACAGCGGCAGGGGGCCGTACCGCACACGCCTCCCGCCCGGCGGGCGGGAAACAACCGCGTCGTCCACGGGCGACCCACGGGGGGACGGCCCCGCGGCGGCAGAGGACGGCGCCGTGTGCGCGCGGCCCCCGGCGGGCGGGGGCGCACCTCCGGCGCCGTGTGCGGGGCCGCCCGAGAGGAGGGCGGCGCGGGGCGCGGCACGGCGGAGCGCCGCGGGAGGGCGGCGCGGCGGCGGACGGCGCGCGGGGCAACGGGGGCGCGGGGAGGTGGTGGGCCGCGACGGTCCGGCGCGGCGGGAACGCGGTGCTAGCGTGACGACGGTGTACACGTGGGACCTGCGCGTTCTGGGGCCGGTGGGGGTCCTCTCCCCGGAGGGGCGGCCGATCGCCCTGGGCGGGCGCCGCCAGCGCGAACTCCTCTGCCTGCTGCTGACCGCCCGCGGCCGGATCGTGGGCCTGGACCGGCTCGTCGACGACCTGTGGCCCGACGACCCGCCCCCGCGCGCCCGCGGCTCGGTGCGCACCTTCGTCTCCGACCTGCGGCGCGCCCTGGAGGCCGACCGCGCCCGTCCCCGCGTCCTGGTCACCGAGGGCCCGGGGTACGCGCTGCGCCCGCCGCCCGACCGCGTCGACCTGCTCCGGGCCGAGCAGCGGGTGGAGGCCTCCCGCGACGCGCCGCCGGAGCGGGCCGCCCGGCTGCTGGAGGAGGCCCTGGCACAGTGGCGCGGGGAGCCGTTCGCGGAGTTCGCCGGGGCCGAGTGGGCGCGCGGCGAGCGCGCCCGCCTGGCGGAGCTGCGCGTGCGCGCCGTGGAGCGGCTCGCGCAGGCGCGGCTGGACACCGGGCGGACCGACGAGGCGGTCGCGGCGCTGCACGCGCTGGTCGCCGACCACCCCTGGCGCGAGGAGGCCTGGCGGCTGCTCGCCCTGGGGCTGTACCGGGGCGGCAGGCGCTCCGACGCCCTGGCCGCACTGGCGACCGCCCGCGCCCGGCTGGTCGGGGAGCTGGGCCTGGACCCCGACCCCCGGCTGGCCGAACTGGAGGTGGGCATCCTGCGCGGCGACCCGGCCCTGCGCCCGCCGTCCTCCGCCCGCGACGTGTGGTCCGACACCACGGCGGCGTACGCGGCGGTCCCGGCGCGCAGCCGGCTGGAGACGACGGCGGCGCTCGTCTCCGACCTGGCGGTGTCGGGCGCCGTGGCCGCGGCGGCGGAGCAGCGCCTGGAGACGATCGCCGCCGCCGAGCGGTTCGGCGACCCGGAGCTGACGGCGCGCGTCATCGGGCGGTTCGACGTGCCGGGGGTGTGGACGCGCTCGGACGACCCGGCGGGCGCGGCGGCGGTCGTGGCCGCGGCGGAGCGGACCCTGGAGCGGCTCGGCGACGGCGGCAGCCGCGCGGGGCGGGCGCGGCTGCTGGCGACCGTCGCCATGGAGAGCCGGGGCACGGCGGACCGCGGCGGGCAGGCCCGCGAGGCGGAGCGGATCGCCCGGGAGCTGGGGGACCCGCGGCTGCTGTGCTCGGCCCTGGCGGGACGGCTGATGCAGGCGTTCGAGCGCACCGGGACGGCGCGGGAGCGGTGCGGGATCGCGGCGGAGGTCGTCGGCCTGGCGGTGGACCACGACCTGGCGACGTTCGAGGTGCACGGGCGGATCAGCCGGATGCAGGCGCTCAGCGCGCTGGGGCGGTTCGGGGAGGCGGACGCGGACGCCGACCGGGTGGACGCGCTGGCCGAGGGGTTCGACCGGCCGCTGGCCGGGGTCTTCACGGCGCTGTACCGGCGCATGCGCCGGGACGGTCCGCCCTCGCGTGCCGCCGAGGTCCTGGCCGGGTCGGACATGGCGGGCCTGGCAGAGGGCACCGCCGGCCTGGTCGCGGTCTGCGCCCTGCCCGAGGAGGGCGCCGCGCCCGGCCCGGCGCCGGACACGGGCCCTTACACGCCGTGGGTGCGGCCCTGGCTCGCCGCCCGGGCCGGGGACGGCGCCCGCGCGAGGGCGCTGCTGGACGCGCTCGCCGCTCCCCCGCGCGACCTGCTCCAGGAGGCGCTGTGGCTGCTGGTGCTCAAGGCGGCGCTGCGCGCCGGCCACCCGGAGGCCGTGCGCCGCGCGGCGGACGCCCTGCGCCCGGCGGCGGACGAGCGCGCCGCGGGGAGCGCGCTGCTGGACCTGGGCCCGATCGCCCCCTGGCTCGCCCGCGCCGGCTGAGCCGCCCCCGGCCGCCCGTTCCCTGCCCCGCAACGGGCGGCGCCCCGGCCGACCCGTGCCCGATCGCACTCCGACTCGCGCGGGTCGAGCCGGGTCGGGCCGAGCACCGCGTCGCCCACCACGGACGGCGCGCGGCCGGACCCGCGGCCGAGCCACTCCGGCCCGCCCGCATCGGCAGAACCGCGCGGGGCCGAGCCCTCCGCGCCCGCCACGGGCTGCGCCCGGCCGGAGCCTGGACCGGCGGGCCCGCACGCCCCGGTCGGGGCCGGAGCGACACGGCCGACCGCGTTCACGGAACGACGCCCGGTCCACGGCGCGGGACACACGGCCCCGCCGCCGCGAACGCGCGGCACACGGCCGAGCCCCCGCACGGGCCGCGACCCGCATCACCGCACCGGCTCCCCCGGCGGCGCCACCGCGCCGCGGCGGATCGGGCGACGGGCCCGGGCACCGCAAGGGTCAGGGCTTGCGGGCCAGCCCGCAGAACTCGTCCATCTCCCGGGCCCGCCCCACCTCGACGGGGTCCGGCCGCCACAGAGGGCACGAGACCACACCGGGCTCCACCGGCTCCAGCCCGGCGAACAGCCCCCGGATCCGCTCCGGGGTGCGCAGGTGGTAGACGGCCGAGCCCGCCTGGTTCCACCGGTCCACCGCCTCCTCCATCGCCTCGCCGGTCACGGCGCTGGTGCTGTGCACGATCGCCAGGTGGCTGCCCGGGGGGAGCGCTCCCATCAGGTGGTCGATGATGCGCCGGGCCTCGGCGTCCTCGCCCACGAACGGCAGCACCCCGAACAGCGTGATCGCGACCGGGCGGCCCAGGTCCAGCGTCCGCGCGGCGCGCTCCAGGATCACGGCCGGGTCGCGCAGGTCGGCGTGGATGTAGTCGGTCGCCCCCTCCGGGGTGCCGACGAGCAGGGCGCGCGCGTGGGTCAGGACCAGGGGGTCGTTGTCCACGTAGACGACCCGGGCGGCCGGGTTCGCGGCCTGGGCGACCTCGTGCGTGTTGTTCGCGGTGGGCAGGCCGGTGCCGATGTCCAGGAACTGGTCGATGCCCGCCTCGCGGACCAGGTGGGTGACCATGCGGACCAGGACGGCGCGGGTGGCGACGGCGATGTCCACGATCTCGGGCAGGACCGCCACGATCCGGTCCCCGGCCTCGCGGTCGGCCGGGTAGTTGTCCTTGCCGCCCAGCCAGTAGTTCCAGATCCGGGCGGAGTGGGCCTGCGAGGTGTCGACGGGGGGAGGGGTGGTCATGGCACCGGATTTCGCTGAGGGGTCGGGGTTCGCGCTCAGCCTAGGTCGTCGGCGGGAGTCCCCTGGAACCCCTGCGCCCGTGGCGAAGGATGCCGGGACCAGAGCACGGCCGTGACCTCGGCGCCCTTCCGACAGCACTCCGCGTCCCCCCTGGACGACCACGTCCCGCCCCCGCGTGAACCCCCCTCGAACGCGGACCCGAACGGCGGCCCACCGGCCCTGGAATCGTCTGCGCGGCCCTCGCCCGGGGGCTCCTGTGCCACGGCTCCGAGCGGCACCGGATGCGCGCCGCCCCCGCACGGATCGGCCTCCTCCCCCGCGTGCCGGGCCGGCCCGAGGACGGCCGCCGCCCACGCGAACCGGCGCCGGCACTGCGCACGGCCGCGCTGCGTCCGGCCGGGGCCGCCCCTCCCCCGCGCGCCGACCGCTCGACGAACAGGGCTGCACATCAGTCGAGCAGGCCGGCGGCTTTGAGCACGACGAGCGAGAGGACGGCGACGATCACCGCCGCCGCGCCGAAGACGAGGGCGACCGCGCGTCCGACGTCCGCGCGGAGCGCGGCACGGCCGCCCCCGCGCCCCGCCCTCCGGCGACGCAGGATCTCCCACACCCCCGAAGCCGCCACCGTGGCGGCGAGGTCCTCGATGAGCTCGCGTTGCGCGTTCCACCGCCGCTCGGTGCCCGCGGCCACTGATCTGGCCCCGAAGAGGTAGAGGTCGCGGCCCTCGATCTCGATGTCGTAGTGCCGCCCGACCCGCTGGAAGCACCGCACGACGTCAGGGCTGAAAAAACTCCGCGCGAGCTGTTCTCCGCCGTCACCGACGAAGAGCCGGAAGCGGCGCCCTGCCCCCACGTCGACGCGCTGCGACCGGTGCCACTGGTCCGGCACCACCCGCACGCCCAGGACCCGCGTGAGGTGCCCGAAGCTCACGATCATGTGCGGGAGGCGCTGCGGCAGGCGGACGACAACGTACGCGTGACGGCGGCCGGTCGGCGCCGTATGGCGGGCCGACACCTGGGAGGCCAGGTGGCCGATCTCGACGGGCAGGCCGTGAACGACATGGTCGAGCACGCCGAAGCGCTGGTGTTCGGCACCGTACGCGAACGGTACGCCCGTATGGCCGCCCGTACCTTCCTTCCACAGCGTGAACCTCCCGCCGACCCGCGTCGACGCATCCTCCAGGCGGGCGACCGCGGTCGGCGAGAAGTTGACGACGTTCCACACCGCCAGGACGCAGACCACCGACGCGACCACGGCCACGCCGATCAGCGCCCCGGACGTGTCATCGAGCAGGAAGAGGTTCACCGCCACCGCGACCGGGACCAGGGCGCCGCTGATCAGGGCGGCCCTCCTCGGCTGCCGCATGAGGGACGCGAACCGTTCCTCTGGGGTGTCACCGCTCCCCGTCGTGCCGTGCGCATCGCCGCGCGCTGCCGCCGCTCCGGTCCCGTCGGTCATCGTGCCGTCTTCCCCACACCGTTGAGTGCCTCCTCGCGCGGACACATTCTTTCATCGCCACGACGCGACGATCCGGTCGAGGAGTACACGAACGCCCTGAATCCACTCGTCGTCCCGTGGGGCACCGGTGAGCGTGACCTGCGGGCGCTCCCCGGGGTGTGCGTGTCTTCCGGGAGCGGGGCCCAGAGACCGCACCTGTCCTGTGCGACGGCATCGACGGGGGTACTCGGTGTCGGAGAGGGATGCAGGTGTCTCCTCAAGGGCACCGCTGCCGGTGGCTCGGGCCGTGAGTGCGGTGGGGCCCCGCTCTCGGACGAGGACCTGCACCCGCTGAGCCCGGGCCTGTACAGCTGGAACGCCGCCGCGCCGATCGACCCCGACTTCTCCCCGCTGGTCGTGATCGGGTCTCTGCCGGCACTGCTCCCGCTGGTCATCGCGTTCCTGCTGCTCCAGCGCTTCTGGCGCTCGGGGCTGACGGCCGGAAGCGTCAAGTGAGCCGTCCCGGGCCGGGCCGCGGGGCCCGGTCCGGGAGGGTCTGCGCGAGCGGTCGGCCCGGTCCGGGGCCGGTGCCCTAGAATTCCCGGATGGCGAGGCAGAAGGACCCGGCGGTGCGCACGCAGCTGCTGGAGCGCGCGGCGCGGATGCTCCGCGAGCGCGAACCGATCACGTTGCGGTCGCTCGTCGAGGGGACCGGCGTCTCGACGATGGCGGTCTACACCTACTTCGGCGGGATGGACGGGGTGTGGCGCGCGCTGCGCCAGGAGGGGTTCACCCGGCTGGCGGCCCGTTTCGAGACCCTCACCGTCCCCGACGACCCCGTCGAGGACCTCGTCGCGGGGGCCGCCGCCTACGCGGCCAACGCCCTGGAGCACCCCGACCTCTACCGGGTCATGTTCGACGCGACCGTGGACCTGGAGGACGTCGGGGCCGCCGAGGCGACCCTGGGCTACCTCGTGCGGGCCGCGCGGCGCTGCCGCGACGCGGGCCGGGTCGCGGCGGACACCGACCCCGACCGGCTCGGCACCGAGGTCTGGACGGTGTGCCACGGCATCGTGTCGCTGGTCGTGAGCCGGGTCGCCTCGCGGCGCACCCTGGCCTCCGGCATCCCCCTGCTCACCGCGGTGATCGTCGCCGCGGGCGACGACCCCGCGGTGTGCCGGGGCTCGGTGGAGGCGGGCTGGGCGGCGTTGCGCCCGCCTCAGGGCAGCACGGCCACGGCGTCGACCTCGACCAGGTAGCCCGGCGCGGCCAGCGCGGTGACCCCGATCCAGGTGCTCGGCTGCTGGAACTCCACGCCCAGCGCGGCGCCCGCCCGGTCGCGCCCGACGACGAACCGCTCGGCCTTGTCCTCGTCGAGGTCGACGACGTAGACGGTGACCTTGGCCAGGTCGGCGGCGGTCCCGCCGACCGCTTCGAGCGCGGCGGCGATGTTGAGGTAGCACTGCTCGGCCTGCGCCGCGACGTCGTCGCGGCCCACCAGGTTGCCCCCGGTGTCCCAGGAGACCTGTCCGGCCAGGTACACGGTGCGCGTGCCCTGGGTGACGGCGACCTGGTGGTGGACGTCGACCCGGTTGACCTTCTCGGGGTGTACCAGCGTGACGGTCATGGTCTGTTCCCTCTCTGTGCGGACACGAAAAACATAGCAAAGCAATGCCATATTATCGAGGCCTCGCCGCCCGGGGTGGCGACGATCACGCCCCGGCGGCGCACGCATCCACCGCCCCGCCCCGGCGCCCAGGGGCGGGGAACGCATCCGCCGCCGCGGTGCGGGGCCTTTTCCGACTTCCCCGGCCCCGCGCCGCGCCCCGGGGGCCGGACGCGAGCTGTCGATGACCGCGCAGGTGGGCGCGGGAACAGGGCCCGCCCTCTCACCTCTCGAAGGGGTCGTCCGCACGGATCCCCCAGTGGAAGCCGCGGTCGAAGAGCAGCGTCGCGTCCCGGTCCGGAGCGAGCACCATCCGGTGCTCTCCGTCGACGAGCACGAGGGTCCCGTCCTCACCGCGCTCGAACGCGAAGACCAGGGTCCGGGCCGGGGACGCGGCGTACTCCGCCGCGCTCTGTCCGGGGGCGAGCAGCGGCCGTACCTCGGCCTCCAGCACCCCCTCGGCGTGGCGGTACGTCCCCACCAGCAGGGAGCCGTCCGCCGTCCGGACCTGGACGGCGGCCTCCCCCGCCGTCGCCACCCCGCCGAACGCCACCCGCTGCCAGCGCGGGTCCCGCGACAGCTGCGGCGCCGGCTCGGCCGTGTCCTCGCGGACGGCCCACACGCCGGCGGGGGCGGTGTCGTCCACGCCCCGCGACGGCTGGGAGGCGAGGACGAGCGCACCGAAGACGGCCAGGACGACCCCGCCCAGCACGGGAGCGGCGATGCCGGACACGCGGGAGGCCCGCGGCGAGGAGAACAGGACCGGCACGGCGGCCGCGGGGACCGGCCCGCTCCCCAGGAGCGCGCGGAGCACCCGCGCCGCCCACGGCAGCGCGACGACCGCGGACATGGCCAGCAGGACCAGCGCCACCTGCTTCCCCGGCATGTCGTAGCCCAGGTTGAGCACGAGGATGAAGGACATCGCCGCCAGGGAGACCAGTGCCCCGGCCAGGGCGGTGCGGCGCCACACCAGCGCGAACGCCGCCCCGACCTCGGCGGTTCCGGCCAGGAACTGGAAGAGGGGCGAGAACCCCACCATGCGCGACAGCAGGCCCATCGGGCTCATCTCGCCGTACGCGATCAGGGCGTCGCCCACGTCGGGCACCCCGAACTGGCCGAGCCCGAGCTTGATGGCGCCGTTGTAGAGGAGCATGAGGGCGAGCGCGAATCGCACGGCGCCGTGCAGCCACCACAGCGCCCTGCGCGGGCGGGGCCGCGGCGGCGGGGTGCCCGTAGTGTTCTCCGTGTCCCCGTTCCCCGCCGCGCCGGCGGGGGCGGGGTCCGGGGCGGTGGCGGTGTGTTCGTCCATGGCGGCTTCTCCTGTGGCGGCGGGCCCCGCCGGACGGGGCCCGCGGTCGGGCGTCGGCACGCGGCCCGGCGGACGGGGGTCCGGCGGGCGCGGCGCGGCCATTGCACACTCGGCCCCAGGGGCATGGTCAAGGCACACCGTGCGGGCGCGCTCCCGCGGAGAGGTCGCAGCGATGGGATGGAGCACGCGCGAGGTCGCCGAACTCGCGGGCACGACGCTGAAGGCGGTCCGGCACTACCACGAGCGGGGGCTGCTCCCCGAGCCCCCGCGATCCGCCAACGGGTACAAGAGCTACGGGGTCGCCCACCTCACGCAGCTGCTGCGCATCCGCCGCCTCGTCGACCTGGGCGCGCCCCTGTCCCGGATCCGGGCCATGGACCCCGACGCGGACCGGTTCGAGGACACCCTCCGCGCGCTCGACGCGGAGGCGGCGGCGACCATCGAGAGGCTGCTGGGGGTGCGGGAGGAGATCGCCCGCCAGCTGGAGCGCGGCCCGGACTCGGCCTCGTTCGAGCGGCTCCGGCGACCGGCGCCGGCCTCCCCGGACCACGGCTTCCTGGTGGTCCTGTCGCGCGTGATGGAGCCCGAGACCTACGGTGCCTGGGAGGCGCTCCACGAGCGCACGCCCGCGACCGGGGCACTGGCGGAGTTCACCCGCCTGCCCGCGGACACCGGCGACGACGCGCGGGACGACCTCGCCGAACGCCTGGCCGCGGCGGTGCGGGCCATCCACGAGGAGGCGCCGCTGCTGCGCGACCCGGTGCTGCGGGTCCCGCACCGGCCGTCCTTCGCCGCGCGGAGCCTGCGGGTGGCGCTCGCGGACCTGTACAGCCCGGCACAGCTGGACGTCCTCGCCCGTGTCGGGCGCCGCCTGGGGCCCGGCCGGCGCCCGTAGGAGCCCCCGCTCCCGGGGCCGCGGCCGACGCGCGTCACGCGGAAACCGCGCACCCGCGGCCGGAGCGGGTCGTGCGGAACCCGGCCCTGGCTCCGGGCCCGCCCGCGCGCCCGGCCGCCCGTGGCGCGGGTGCCCGGCGGCGAGGAGGGCCGAGCCGCTCGGGTGCGCGGGCCTCTCCGGGAGGTCGCGTCCGGGGTCGGCGGCGCGGAGGGGCCGCACCGTGTCGGCGGCGCTCGGGCCCGTACCGGGAGCGGGGTCTCCGGACCTGCCGCGGTACAAATCTCAACTTCTTGTTGACAACTCATTGTTGAGGCTGGCACGATCCCCGCATGAGCCCTGCCGTCCCGGACGAGTCCGACGAGAGGAACGCGCTGGACGCGGCGCGGCGCCGACTGCTGGAGTCCGGCGCCGACGCGGTGCCCCTCCCCCCGTGGGCGCGGGCCCGGGACGCGCCGGACGACGCCACCCTGCTCCGGTTCGCCGTGTGGCGGGCGAACACCGCCACCGGGGACGTCGGCCACGACGAACTCCGCGCCGCGCTGCGGCTGGTGGAGTCGGCCCGGGGCGACCTGGACGCCCTGGAGGCCGGACTGCTGCTGATCGCCCGGGCCGAGGGGCTGACCTGGCCCGACATCGCCGAGCAGCTCGGCGTGCGCTCGCCCCAGGCCGCCCAGCAGCGCTTTCAGCGCGTGTCGCACCGCAGCCGGGGCGACGACGCCCGGCGCGGGGACTGAGCACCGCCGGACCGCGCACGGGCGGACCCGCGGCCCGGCGGTCGTACGTGAACCCGCAGAGAGAAAGGTGAACCGTGGCCCGACGCACGCTCTACCTGGTGCGCCACGGGGCGGCCGACGCCCTGGGGCGGGTGACCGACCAGGGCCGGGAGCAGGCCCGGCTGATCGGGCAGCGGCTGGCCCGGCTGCCCGTCGACGCCGTCTGGCACTCGCCGCTGCCCCGGGCGGCGGAGAGCGCCCGGCTCATCGCGGCGCAGATGCCGCGCGTGCTGGTGGACGAGGCGGCCGAACTCGTGGACAACGTCCCCTTCGTCCCCGGTCCGGACCGCGTCCCGCCCTCGTGGGCCGGGTTCTTCGACGGCTACGGCCCTGCCGAGGCCGAGGCGGGGCGGCGGACCGCGGACGCCTCGGTGGACCGGTTCGGCGGGCCCAACAGCGGCGGGCGGCGCGAGACCCACGAGGTGGCGGTGACGCACGCCTACCCCATCGCCTGGCTGGTCCGCGCGGCGCTCGGGGCGCCGCCCGGGCAGTGGATGTCCCTGGCCGGTGTCGCCAACGCCTCCCTGACGGTGGTCGAGTTCGGCGACGACGGTCCGGCGAACCTCGTGGTGTTCAACGACACCGCGCACCTGCCCGAAGAGCTGCGCTGGACGGGCTTCCCGGACGCGCGGCGGCTGTAGTCCCGCGGTGCGCCCGTGCCGCCGTCGTCGTCGGCCGGCCCCGGCCCGGCAGGTCGGCGGCGCCCGCCGGGAGCACGGCCGCGCCCCCGGCCGACCGCCCCGGAAGGGGCGCACGGCCCCGAAGGTCCACTCCGCCCGGTGTCAGCGGGCCCGGGAGAGCACCTCGCGGGCGGCGCGGGCCACGGCCTCGTCGACGAAGCCCCCGCTGCGGTCCACCGTGGCGCCCCGGCCGCCGCGCTCCAGGGCCGCCAGGACGGCTTCGGCCCGCTCCACCTCCTCCGCGGTGGGGGTCAGCTCCTCGGTGACCGCGCGGGCCTGGCGCGGCGAGAGCAGGGTCCTGGCCCGGAACCCCTGGCGGAGCAGGCGGCGGGTGCCCTCGCGCAGGAGTGCGGTGTCGTGGACCGCCGTCTCCACCGGCCCCACCGGGGCGGGGAGCCGGGCGACGGCCGAGGCCAGCACGAGCGCCGACCGCAGCGGGGCCAGCTCGGCCCGGTCCGGGCCCGGCAGCAGCCCCAGGGACGCGGCCAGGTCGGCCTCCCCGATGCCCAGCCGGTGGACCCGGGGGGCGCCGGCCACCCGGTCCACCGCGGCCATGCCCTCGGGGGTCTCCAGGAGGGCCAGCACGCGGACGGTCCCGGGGCGCACGCCCGCGCGCTCCTCCCAGCGCCCGGCCAGGGCGTCCGCGCGCCCGACCGAGCCGGGGTCGGCCTTGGGCAGGACCACCCCGGCGCGGCCGTGGCGCGGCAGCACCGCGAGGTCCCGCTCCACCGTGTCGGCCCCGACCCTGACCCACACCTCGGGCCCCGGCTCCCCCGGCTCCGCGAACCAGGCGCGCAGGTTCGCCCGCGCCGCGTCCTTGCGGTCGGGCGCCACCGAGTCCTCCAGGTCGAGGATGAGCGCGTCCACCCCGGCCGTGCGGGCCTTGGCGAGCTTGTCCTCCTGGTCGGCGGGCACGTACAGGTAGGTCCGGGGGTGCACCGCCGTCACCGCCCGGTGGGCCGCGACAGGTAGCGGCCCGCGGGCGCGCCGGTCACCTCGCCGTCGGCCAGCACCTGCTTCCCCCGCAGGAACGTGTCGGTGACGGCGGCGGTGAGCTCGAACCCCTCGAAGGGGGTGTACTCCTGCGTGGACTCCGACTCCGCCGCCCGCACCGTCCAGGTCCGCTCGGGGTCCACGAGGACGAAGTCGGCGTCGAACCCGGCCTCGACGGCCCCCTTGGTGCGCAGGCCGAACCGCTGGGCGGGGTTCCAGGACGTCAGCCGGGCCACCTCCCCCAGCGGCAGTCCGCGGCGGGACGCCTCGGTGACCAGGCCCGGGAGGAGGTACTCGGCGCCGCCGAAGCCGGACTTGGCCACGAACACGTCGTCGCCCGGGTCCCCGAACTTCTGCTCCTCGCGGCAGCAGGCGTGGTCGCTGACGACCCAGTCGACCTCGCCCCGCAGCACGTGCCCCCACAGGGCCTCGACGTCGTCCGGGCCGCGCAGGGGCGGGTTGACCTTGCCGCCGATGCCCGAGGCGGTGGTGTGGTCGGCCAGCAGGTGGCCCACCGTCACCTCGCGGCGGAAGTCGATGTGCGGGAAGGCGCGCGCCATGGTCAGCGCCGCCTCCATGGCCTTGGCGGAGCTGAGGTGGAGCAGGTTGATGGTGGGCAGCTCGGTCTCGTGCGCCAGGTAGGAGGCGATGGTGACGGCCAGCCCCTCGGAGTGGGGCGGGCGCGAGGCGCTGTAGGCCTCCAGGCCGGACAGCTCCCCGGCCTCCTCGACCATCCGGGTGTAGGCCGTCATGATCTCGGCCGTCTCGCAGTGCAGGGACAGCGAGATCTCGTCGGCCAGCTCGGGGAAGCGGCGCCGCGCCTCCTGGACCCCGCGCATGACGAACTCGAAGTGGGCCAGGTCGTAGCGCTCGCCCTCCGGGATCATCAGGAAGGAGCTCTGGTCGCTGGAGCGGCCGTGCAGCCCGTGGCTCCCGTAGAACATGAAGATCTTGAAGGACGTGACCCCGTACTCCTCGACCAGCCGCGGGATCTCGTCGATGTGCTCCCCCATCATCGGGGCGAGGTGGAAGGCGTAGTCGACGTGGGAGCGCGAGTCGACGGCCTCCAGCACCTTGGGGAAGAACTTCGCGTAGCTCCCGCCGGTGTTCATGTAGTACTGGCCGGTGCGCATGTAGTTCAGCGCGGAGGTCACGCCGCCCTGGGCGCAGGCGCGGCTCTCGGTCTCGGCGTCGGTGGAGAGCGGGTTGTAGATGCCCCAGTGCTGGTGGGCGTCGACGACCCCGGGGAAGGCGAGCCGCCCCGCGGCGTCCACGACCCTCCCCGCGCCCGTGCGGTCCAGGCCGGGGGCGACCTCGGCGATCCGGCCGTCGACGACGCCGATGTCGGCGCGGCGGGGCTCGGGGGAGGAGTGGTGGACGACGGCTGCGTCGGTGACGATGAGGTCGAAGGGCATGGTGTGGGCCTTTCAGAGGTGGGATGCGGGTCGCGGGTCGCGGGCGTCGGGCTCCGGTGGTTCGAGGGCGCGCACCAGCTCCCCCGCGTGTGCCAGGTCGCCCAGGTTCAGGGCCAGTTCGCGTGCGGCCAGGGCGCTTTCCCGGGGCAGGCGCCCGTCGGTGTTGTCCAGGAACTTGCGGGTGAGGTCGTCGTCGGTGAGGGGGTTCGCGGGCCCGCCGCGGTTCTGGAGGACCTCCTCGCGCAGCAGGCGCCCGTCCCGGGTGCGCACGGTGACCACCGCCGGGAACTGGTGCGGGTAGATCTCGTCGCAGGCCGGGTCGGGGACGACCTCGACCAGCGCCATGAGGGCCCGCCTCCGCGGGTCCCGGGCGAGGTCGTCGGTGAAGTCCCCGGTGCCCACGCCCAGGCCCCCGCCGCCCAGCAGCCCGGCCACCACGGCGTAGGGCGCGCTGAACTGCGCCTGGTAGCCGGTCTCGGGGGTGCGCTTGACCTCCAGGGGCTCGCCGATGGTGCGGATCACCGCGGCGGGGACGCCGACCCGGATGCCGGCGACGTCCTGCGGGTCCACGCGGGAGCGCAGGCGGATGCCGGCGTCGATCACGGTGTGGGTGAAGTGGTTGGCGGGATAGGGCTTGAAGAAGATCCCGGGGACCTCCCACTCCTCGCCCAGCCGGTCGGTGATGGTGTCGACGTCGGCGTCCTCGCGCAGGAAGGCCCGCAGGAAGCCGAAGCGGCCCTCGATCACGGTGGGCGGCCCGGTGAACCCGCGCGCCACCAGCTGGGCGGCCCCGAGCGCGGACTGGGCCGCCCAGCCGCAGTGCAGGCGCTTGACGGTGCCGCCGGTCCGGTTGGCCTCGATGACCCCGGAGGCGAAGGAGGCGGTCAGGCCCAGGGCGTGGACGGTGTCCTCGGGGCCGGAGCCGAGCAGCAGGGACGCCGCCACGGCGGCGCCCATGGCGCCGCAGATGGAGGTGGCGTGCTGGCCGTGCTCGAAGAAGACCGAGTTGCCCAGCGCGCGGTCGTAGCCGGCCATCCCCAGGCGGACCGTGGTCTCCAGCCCGGCGGCGACGGCGCGCTCGGTGGCCGCCCCGTCCGCCCCGGCGTACTCGGCCGCGGCCAGGGCCGCGGGGACGACGACGGCGCTGGGGTGCAGGATCGAGGGCAGGTGGGTGTCGTCGTAGTCGAGGGAGTGGGCCAGAACGCCGTTGGCCAGGGCCGCCAGGGGCGCCGGGACGCGCTCGCGGGTGCCGATGATCCCCGCCCGGGGCGATCCCCCCTGGTCCAGGGCGTACCCCGTGACGGCGGCGCTGGTGGGGAGCCGGTGCGCGGCCACGCACAGGCCCAGCGTGTCCAGCACCCGCCGGCGCACGCTGCGCGCCACCTCGTCGGGCAGGCCGCGGTCGTGCAGGCCGTGGGCGAACCGGGCCAGGGAGCGTGCGACGGTGTCGGTCATCGGGTCACCACCGCGAGCGGGCGGACGGGCGAGCCGGTGGCGCCGACCAGGGGCAGCGGGGCCAGGACGAAGGTGAACTCGTGGACCCCCGCGGCGGCGATCCCCTCCAGGTCCATCGCCTCGATGATGTACACGCCGTGCTCCACGAGCAGGATGCGGTGGGCGGGCAGGACCGCGTGCCCGGCGCCGGGCGCCAGCCGCTCGAAGGCGATGGTGTCGGCCCCCGCGGCACGGGCCCCGCGGCCGGCGATCCAGGAGGCCCCGGCGGCGCCGACGCCCGGAACGCCGCTCTCGCGCCCGGTGTAGCGGGTCGGGTCGGCGTCGAAGTGGCGCCCCCACCCGCTGCGGACCAGGACGACGTCGCCCTCGCGGACCGGGGTCCCCTGCGCCTCCTCGGCGCGTTCGAGGTCGGCCGGGGTCACCTCGTATCCGGGCGGGCACCCCTGCGGGGTGCCCAGGGCGGCGGGGACGTCCAGCAGGACGCCGCGGCAGACCATCGGGGCGATGGTGTGGACGCCGTGGTCCAGGTAGCGTCCGCCCCGGCCGGCCTCGGCCGCGTCGGTCCCGCCGTGCAGGAGGCCGTTGTGGGAGACGTGGGCCAGGGCGTCCACGTGGGTGCCCACGTGGGTGCCCATCGTGATCATGTCGTTGGCGGCCGACCCGCCGTCCTCGCGCACCATGTCGCCGTGGCGCCGCGGCAGGGTGTGCCAGTACGCGGGGTGGTTGGGCGACTGGGGCATCCCGACCTTCAGCGGCCGTCCCAGGTCGTGCACGCGCACCCCGGCGGAGACCGCCTCCAGCAGGGCGTCGCGGGCGGGGGCGGCGGGCGCCGGCTCGTTGTACTGGTTCGTGGTCGTCACGCGATGATCCGCCGTTCACGTAGGGTCTCGATCTCCTCGGCGGCCATGCCGAGTTCACCGAGGATGGCGTCGGTGTCGGCGCCCAGGGGGCGCCCGGGGAAGCGGATGCCCCCGGGCGCGCGCTCCGCGCGCCACAGGGTGTTGTGCATGAGGACGCTGCCGAGCTCGTCGTCCTCGACGCGGGTGAGCATCTCCGTCTCGCGCACGTGCGGGTCCCGGGTCAGGTCGCGGGCGTCGTAGACGGCGGCCAGGGCGACGCCCGCCTCGGCGAAGGCCTCCTCCAGCTCCGGGAGGGTGCGCTGGGCGATCCAGTCGCCGACGTGGCGGTCGAGCAGGTCCGCGTGCGCGGCCCTGCCCGCGCCGGTGCGGAACCACTCCTCCCCGACGACCTCCGGGTGGCCCACCAGCTCCATCAGCCGTTCGGCGATGCGCTGCGCGCTGGAGGAGACGACCACCCACCTGCCCTCGCGGGTCCGGTAGGTGTTGCGGGGGGCGTTGTTGTGCGACCGGTTGCCGTTGCGCCGGCCGACCTGCCCCAGCTGGTCGTAGACGGTGGGTCCGGGGCCCACGGCGGCCATGATGGGTTCCAGGAGGTTGATGTCGATCACCTCTCCCCTGCCGCCGTTGTGCTCGCGCGCGTACAGGGCGGTCAGGGTCGCCGCCGCCGCGGCGATGCCGCAGATGCTGTCGGCGAGCCCGAAGGCGGGGAGGGTCGGCGGCCCGTCGGCGGGGCCGGTCAGGTGGGCGAACCCGCTCATCGCCTCGGCCAGGGTGCCGAAGCCGGCCCGCCGGGCGTAGGGGCCCTTCTGCCCGAACCCGGTCACCCGCACCAGGACGAGGGCGGGGTTCTCGCGGTGCAGCGTCCGCGGGTCCAGGCCCCACCTCTCCAGGGTCCCGGGGCGGAAGTTCTCCACCAGCACGTCCGCCCGGCGGACCAGGGACCGCAGGAGGTCGGCGCCCTCGTCGGTGGACAGGTCCACCGCCAGGCCGCGCTTGTTGCGGGAGATCTCCTTCCACCAGAGGGGGACGCCGTCCTTGGCGGGCCCGTGGCCCCGCATCCCGTCCGCCAGCCGCGGGTGCTCGATCTTGATCACGTCGGCGCCCTGGTCGCCGAGGATCTGGCAGCACAGCGGACCCGCGAGGATGGTGGACACGTCCAGCACCCGCAGCCCTTCGAGAGGTGCTTTCGGCATCGGCTCCCCCTTCCTTTCACTCTGTTCCTTTGAGAGGAACGTCGGTCCGCTTAGAGGTTAGGCAATTTTCACCGGCCGCGTCAATGACGAATTTCTCCGGCAATTCCCCGAAAGAAAGGCAGCCCGAAAAGGCCCCCGGCCCCGCGGGGCCGGGGGCCGGCCGCCTTTCACCCGTCGGACGTCCGCGCCGCGCGCCTTCACCGCGCGGACCCGCCGGACCTCATCCGGGGGCGGTGCCCCCGTCGCTCACCCCCAGATCTCCCGGGCGTAGGTGATGTTGACGTCGCTGTGCCACCCGGTCTCGGGGTCGCTGCCCCACCGGTCGCGCCACTTCTGCGCGTGGTCGAGGATGACGGCGTCCCCGAAGTGCAGCCTCCCCTGGGCGTCGAAGGCGTCGAGGTCGTCGACGAACATCAGGTCGAAGTGGCGGAACCACTCCCCCTGCCCGCGCCCGCGGCCCGTGACGACGTAGTTGGAGTACTCCTGGATGCGGGGGTTCTGCCGGAACACGGGGTAGTCCACGGTGCGCGTGAATTCCGCGTACTCCTCGGCGGGGACCCCCGGGCGGACGTTGTACGTGAGCAGGACCAGTTCGCGTGCCATTGCCTCTCCTGTTCTTCGGTGTCCGGGCGGACATGGGAACCGTCAGAGCGCGAGCCCGGCCTCGCGCCCCTCGTGGACGGCCTGGAGCAGCGACCGGGGCGCCAGGGCGTCCCCGACCAGGCGGACCGGGACGCCGTGCTCCCGCGCGCCGCGGGCGAGCCCGTCCCGCGCGCGGGCGGGCCGGACCAGGAACAGCGCCGCCACCTCCGGCAGGGTGTGCCGCCCGGGGTTGCGGGGGGCGTACACCGTGACCGCCGGGCGCAGGCACTCGACGGCGCTGGAGGTCCACACCGCGGCGCCCGCCCGCTCCAGGCGTTCGAGCATGGTCATGCGGCTGTAGTCGTTGACCGCCCACAGGGGGGCGGCGGCCGGGGTCACCAGGTGGACGTCGGCCCCGGCGCCGGCCAGGGTCTCGGCGACCGAGCCGGAGGCCCAGGAGCCCTCCTCGTCGAGCACGACGACGCACTCCCCCGCCCAGCGGCCGGGCTCCTCCAGCGCCTGTTCCGCGGTCAGGGCGGTCCCCCAGCCGGGCACGTGCGGGCGCTCGGACTCCGCGCCGCAGGCCACGACGAGCACGTCGGGCCGCTCCCTCTCCAGCAGCCCGGGGTCCACCGGCGTCCCCGTGCGGACCCGGACGCCCAGGCGCTCCAGGCGCCCCTCCTGGTAGGCGCGCAGCAGGTCCAGCTCCGCCCGGCCGCGACCGCGCCGGGCCACCGCCGTCCGGCCGCCGGCGGACTCCTCGCGCTCCCACAGGGTGACGCGGTGCCCCCGCTCCGCGGCGGTGGCCGCGGCCTCCATCCCCGCGGGCCCGGCGCCCACGACGCCGACCTCCAGGGGCCGCGGGGCCCGGCCGGCCGTGCGGCGCTCGCCCTCGCGGCCGACCTCGGGGTTCATCATGCAGGTCAGCGGGCGGTGCGCGCCGATCTCGCCGATGCAGAAGTTGCAGGACACACAGGGCCGGATCTCGTCCTCGCGGCCCCGCAGCGCCTTGGAGACCAGGAGGGGGTCGGCGATGTGGGCCCGGGTCATGGCGACCATGCTCAGCTCTCCCCCGGCCAGGGCGCGCTCGGCGTCGTCGAGGTCCACCGCGCGGCAGGCCGCCAGCACCGGCGTGCGGGAGCACGCGCGGGCCACGTGCAGGGCCTGGTCCAGGTAGGGGGTGCGGCCCTCGCTCATGTCCGCCACGTGGTGCCCGATCGAGGGCGCGGTGTAGGAGGCCAGCGACACGTTCAGGAAGCCGAGGTCGCGGGTGGTGTCGAGCAGCGCGGCCAGGCGGACCCCCTGGTCGAGGTCCTGGCCGCCCGGGACCAGCTCGTCGGCGCTCAGGCGCACGCCCACCGCGACGTCCGCCCCGACCTCGTCCAGGACGGCGTCGAGCACCTCCAGGGGGAAGCGCGTGCGCGCCCCCTCGTCGCCGCCGTAGGCGTCCGACCTGCCGTTGGAGGCCGGCGAGAGGAACTGGTGGAGCAGGTGGCCGTGCCCGAAGTGCACCTCCACGCCCTGGAACCCGGCGTCCGCGGCCAGCCGGGCCGCGGCGCGGTAGGCGTCGCGGACGGTCCGCATCTCCGCCCGGGTCATGGCGTGGGGCACCTGGCCGGTCAGGTGCCACCGGCGGGGCGAGGGCCCCCAGGACTCGCGCCTGCGGAAGTGGTTCTCGCTGTGCCGGCCGGCGTGGGTGATCTGGGTGAAGACCGCCGCCCCCTCGGCCCGGACCGCCTCGGCGATCCGGGCCAGGCCCCCGCGCGCCGCGGGCGAGGACGAGAGCCCTCCCACCCGGCCCAGGCTGGTCTCGTGCACCCGCAGGGGCTCCGTGATGATCAGGGCCGCCCCGCCCCGGGCGCGCTCGCGGTGGTACTCCACGTGGCGGTCCGTGGGGAGGAAGTCCTCGGCGAAGTTGGTGGTGTGCGCGGACACGAAGACGCGGTTGCGCAGTTCCAGCCCGGCCAGGCGGACCGGCGACAGGGCCCGGCGGCGGTGCCCGGGGACGGCGCGGCCGGTCACCGGGGACCCCCCTCGGGGCCGGGGCGCCAGCGCGGGTCCAGGTCGTCGGCGGAGCGGGCCAGCAGGACCCCGGTGACCGCCAGGTCGTTCCACACCCGCTGGCGGGTGATGAGCCCGCCGGAGAGGTGGAAGTGGTCGGCGTAGCGGACGTGGTCGAAGGCCACCCCGTGCAGGTTCACCCCGAACAGCCGGCCGGTGGACAGGACGTGTCCGCCGTCCCCGGCCCCGTCGTAGGCGTCGCGGTGCTTGTCCACGCTGCGGTACCGGCGGCGGCCGTCGGCCAGGACCGACTCCAGGTCCCGGTGGACCACGCCGCCGGGGAAGACCATCACGGCCCCGGGCGCCAGGTGGGCCCCGGCCTGTTCCAGGCGGCCGGCCCCCACGTGGGCGAGGAAGTCCTCCACCACGGCGACGGCCGCCTCCAGGGCGCTCACGGCCGGTCCGCCTCACGGGTCGCGCGCACGGCCGAGCGCACCGCCCGCAGGATGGGCCCGTAGCCGGTGCAGCGGCACAGGTTCCCGCTGACGGCCTGCACGATGTCCTCCTCGCCGGGGTCGGGGTCCCGGTCCAGGAGTTCGCGCACCGTCAGGAGCATCCCGGGCAAGCAGTACCCGCACTGGAAGGCGAACTCCTCCAGGAACGCCCGCTGCACGGGGTCGAGGTCGTCCTCGGTCCCCAGGTCCTCGATGGTCCGCAGCCGCGCGCCGTCGGCGCTGACGGCCAGCACCGAGCACGACTTGACGCTGCGGTCGTCCACCAGCACGGTGCACGCGCCGCAGTCCCCGGTGAGGCAGCCGACGTGCGTGCCGGTCAGCCCCACCTCCTCGCGCACCGCGTGCACGAGGAGCCGCCGCGGGTCCACCTCGACCTCGCGGTCCTCGCCGTTGACGTTCAGACGGATCCGGTTCACGCCCTCCCCCTCTCCTGTCGGTCGGCACCGCGCAGGGCGCCCTCCACCGCGCGGGCCACGATCACCGGTGTGACGGCGGCCCGGTAGTGCGCGTCGGCCAGCACGTCGTCCACGAAGGCGGCCCCGCGGTCCGCCAGGGCGCGGGCGGCGCCGTCGGCGACCAGGGCGCGCCACGCCGGGTCGGCCGTGCCCCGGTGCGGGGCCGGCACGTCCAGCGCCACCGGCCGGTCGGCGGCGGCGCCCAGCGCCACCCGCAGGCCCCCGCCGGCCAGGACGGCCGCGGCCGAGGTGACGACCGGCCAGCTGCTCTCGGCCAGCTTGAACTTGACGTAGCCCCAGGCCAGCGCGTCCCCGTGCGGGAGCACCAGCTCGGCCAGCACCTCGTCGGGCCGCCGGGCGGTCCGGAAGGCGCCGAGGAAGAACTCCTGCGCCGGCACCTCCCGCACGCCGCGCGCGGACGCCAGGCGCAGGCGGGCTCCGAGCGCCACCAGGCATCCGGGGACGTCGGAGGCGGGGTTGGCGTAGGAGGCCGAGCCGCCCAGCGTGCCCCTGTTGCGGATCTGCGGGCCGCCGGTGATCCCGGCGGCGGCCCGCGCCAGCAGGCGCAGGGGGTGGCCGGGTCCCCTGTCGGTATCCGCGGCGAGCAGGGACGCGTAGTCGGTCATGGCGCCGACCACGGTCGCGCCGTCCTCCTCGCGGATGCCCGTCAGACCGGCCCGGCCCAGGTCCACCAGGGCGGACGGCACGACGTGCCCGTGGGTCATGGCGGGGACCACCATGGTGCCCCCGCCCACCAGGACGGTGCCCTCGTCGGCGCCCTCCAGGGCGGCGACCACGCCGTCCAGGTCCGCGGGCGCGGTGTAGCGGGGGGTGTCCTCGCCGGTCACGGCGCCACCTCCTGAGCCGCGCGCCGGATGAGCTCCAGCACGGCCGGCGGGGTGAGCGGCACGCGGTCCACCACGACCCCGAACGGGGACAGGGCGTCCTCCACCGCGTTGGCGATCGCCGCCTGGGCGCCGCCGACCCCGGCCTCGCCCGCCCCCTTGTTGCCGTGCATCGTGTACGGGCTGGGCGTGACCTGGTGCTCCATGCGGATCTCGGGCACGTCGGCGGCCCGGGGCATCAGGTAGGACTTGAAGCGGTCGCTGAGCGTGGCCCCGTCCTCGCCGAAGACCAGCTGCTCGGACAGCGCGGCCCCCAGGCCCATGACCACGGCCCCCCAGGCCTGCCCCTCCACCAGCGCGGGGTTGATCATGGTCCCGCAGTCGTGCGCCATGGCGTAGTCCGCGATCTCCACCCTGCCGGTCTCGGCGTCCACCCGCACGGCGGCGGCGTGGACGCAGCTGGAGTAGGTGGGGTAGGGCTGGATGCGCCCGTGCGCGTCCGGCCGGTGGTCGATGTTGCCGGGCTTGTAGGCGCGGGTGGACTCCAGGATCGGCTCGACGCCGGAGGCCACGTCGAAGGAGCGCGTGAGCACGGCCAGGGCCACCTCCGGCACCGGGACCGCGCCGGCCCCCGCCGGGTCGACGACCGCCCCGTCCCGGACCTCGGCGTCGGGGACGCCGAGCATCCGAGCCCCGACCAGGGCCAGGGTGCGGCGCACGTCCCGCGCGGCCAGGGCCGCCGAGCCGCCGCCCACCACCATGCTGCGCCCGCTGAAGTTGCCGAAGCCGTTGGGGCAGCGGTCGGTGTCCCCCTGGACGACGCGCACCCACTCCAGGGGGACGCCCAGCTCGGTGGCGACGATCTGCGCGATGCCGGTGTCGTTGCCGCCCCCGGGGGAGGTGACCCCGGTCAGCACGGTGACCGAGCCGGTCACGGACATCCGGACGGTGGTGGTGTCGAATCCGGAGACGAAGCTGCCCGGGGAGTCGGAGGACTCCGGGGTCAGCTCCAGGGCCAGGCCCAGCCCGATGTGCTCGCCGGACGCGCGGGCCTCCCGCTGGCGTTCCCGCCACCGCCGGTACCCCAGGCTCGTGGTGGCCTTGTCGAGCAGGCCGTGGAAGTCCCCGCTGTCGATGTTGAGGCCGGTGCTCGTCCGGTAGGGGAACTCGTCGGACCGGATGAAGTTGCGCTCGCGGACCACGGCCGGGTCCAGGCCGAGCCGGCGCGCCACCAGGTCCACGGCCCGCTCCATCACCAGGTGCGCCGAGTCCTTGCCGAACCCGCGGGCCGCGCTGAGCGGGGGCTTGTTGGTGGCCACGATCGACAGGTCGATCCGGCAGTCGGGGACCCGGTACCCCGAGGGCAGGGTGGTCGCGGACATGTTGGGCATGGCCCAGCCCGCCTGGGCCGTCATCGCGCCGGCGTCGGCGACGATGCGGTCGACCAGCGCCACGATCCGGCCGTCGGAGCGGGCCCCCACCGTGAAGCGGTGGACCTGCTGGCGGGACCCGGCCAGGAACGACTCCCGGCGGTCCTCGATCCACTTGACCGGGGCGCCCGCAAGCATGCTCAGCAGCGCCACCAGCGTCTCCTCCGGCTGGCCCTGCATCTTGAGGCCGAAGCTGCCGCCGACCTTCTCGGTGACGACCCGGATGCGGTTCTCCGGGATCCCCAGCGTGGCGGAGAGCATCCACCGCAGCTGGTGGGGGTTCTGGCAGGAGCCGTGCATCGTCAGGGTCTGCGCGTGCTCGTCCCAGTGCGCGAGGAAGCCGCGGGGCTCGATGGGCGCGGTCGTGGTCCGCCCGGAGCGGAAGGTCCCCTCCACCACCACGTCCGCGGACTCCAGCGCCCCGTCGGGGTCGCCGGTGCCGTAGCTCTTGGAGAGCACGACGTTGTCGGGCCACTCCGCGTACACGCGGGGGGCGTCCGGCTCCAGCGCCCGCTCGGCGTCCAGGACGTGCGGCAGGACGTCGTAGTCGACCCGGACCAGGCGCGCGGCCCGCTGCGCCCCCTCCCGGGTGTCGGCGACCACGGCCGCGACGGGCTGGCCGACGAAGACCACCCGGTCGGGCTCCAGGCAGCGGATGTCCACCCGGCGCGCCCCGCGGACCAGGGGGTCGATGAAGTACGGGGTCGGGGCGGCCAGGTCGCGGGCCCGCTCGCCGGTCAGCACCAGCACGGTCCCCGGCAGGGCCTCGGCCTCCCCGGCGTGGACCCGCCGGATGCGCGCGTTGGCGACGGTGCTGCGCACCACCGCGGCGTACAGCGTACCGGGCGGGCGCACGTCGTCGATGTAGCGCGCGCCCCCGGTGAGCAGGAGCGCCCCGTCGCGCTTGCGCGCGGCCTGGCCGATCCGGCCCGTCCCCCGGTCCGTCGCGGTCGCGCTCATGGCATGCTCACCCGGAGCGCGCGCCCGGTGCGGTGCACAGGGTTGCGCTTGTCCACGTCCATCAGGTGCACCTCTCCGTTCGGGTCGGGGCTGGCCTGGAGTCCGCGGGTGACGCCCGGCTGGCTGCTGATCAGGAACATCTGCCCGTCGCGGGTGGGGAAGGGCGGCTCGTGCCAGGTCCCCCGGCGCAGGTTGAGGCAGACGTCCCCGGGGACCAGGAAGGCCCGCAGGGCCCCGGGTTCGGGGAAGCCGTCCCGGAGCGGCGCCCCGGGGGCGGCGACCACGCACACGTAGGGGTCCCCGCCCAGCGGGATGAAGGTCTGGGTCATCCCGGTGTGCCGCTCCAGGTAGCGGATGTCGCCCCCGCGGTAGCCGACGCGGAAGAGGATGAACTCCGGCGTCTCGTCCGACTCCAGGACCACGGGGCCGTGGACGGCGTTGCGGCCCGAGTAGAGGTCGATGGGCAGGCGCGGGGTGGCCTCCAGGGAGATCACCTCGCCGAAGGGCGAGAAGTCCTGCCCCTCCAGGGGGGCCGGGTCGAGGGTGAGGGTCTCGGTCTCGTTGCTCACGGTGCCTCCTCCCGCGCACCGACCGGGAGGGTCAGTGCGGCGATGACTTCGGTGACGGGGACGTCCTCCCCGGACAGGACCGCGTCGAGTGCGGCGCGCGCCGCGTCCGCTCCCACGACCGGCTCGGTGTAGGCGAGGAACTTGGCCTCGGCCTCCCCCTCCTCCAGGGGCGAGCGGCCGTCGCCGACGGGGACGTCCACGCCGTGGGTGAACCTCTCCCCGTCGGCGGTGGTGACCGTGATCCGGGCCGGGGTGCTCTCGGGGTAGGCCGCCTGGAGGTCCGGCGCGGTCCGGACGCGCACCCGCGAGGCCAGGGCGAGGACGTCGGGGTCGGCCAGCCGCTCGGGTGTGTAGTGGGAGCCGTGCACCGTGCCGTGGCGCACGGCGCAGGCGAGCACGTACTGGAGGCTGAGCGTGGCGGCGGCGGCCGTGGGCGCGCCGTGCACGGGTCGGTCCACCAGCTCGGCGGCCACGTCGTAGACCTCGGCCTCCACCGAGCGCAGGTCGCCGGGGCCGAGCCCGCGGGCGGTGGCCAGCTCGACGGCGGCCTGGGCCGCGGCGTGGGTGTGGCGGCAGGCCGCGAAGCGCTTCTGGTGCACCTCCGTCAGGCTCCACCGCTCGCCCAGGTCGTCGACGCTCAGCGGCCGGGGCTCCCCGGCCATGAGGGCCAGCGGCCCCCGCGGGTGGTCCAGGACCCCGTCCCACCCGCCCAGGCCGGCGCCGGAGGCCAGGGCCGCCCAGGCGCCGGTGCGGGCGATCTGGCCCGCGAAGGCGGGCTTGCCCGTGACCCCCGCGAAGATGGACTCCAGGGTGACGGCCGGGACGTGGAAGGCGACCAGGCCCAAGGCCCGCTCGATCCGGTCGGCCCCGCCGCCGGCCGCGCGGGCCGCGGCGGCGGCCCCGCCGTAGGCCGCGGCGGTGGGGAACCACCCCCGCGGGGTGGCCCCGGGGTGCAGGGCCTCGCCGATGCGGTCGGCCACCTCGTAGCCGGCGATGACGGCGGTGACGAGTTCGCCGAGCGTCGCCCCCCGGACCTGGGCCAGCGCCAGGACCGGCGGGATCAGGTGCGAGGGGTGGAAGCCGCCGAACCGGTAGCCGTCCTGGTGCTCGTAGGCGTCGGCCGCGCAGCCGTTGGCGAAGGCCGCGTCGGCGGCCGGCAGCACCCGGCCGGTGCCCAGCACGCCGGCCTCGTGCGGCGCCTCGCCGAGCTGCCCGGGTCCGGTCAGCGCGCGGACCTCGGCGCTGGAGCGTCCGCCCACGGCGGTGCCCAGGAAGTCCAGCAGGAGCCGCCGCGCGTACGCGCGGACCGCCTCGGGCGGGTCGTCGCGGCCGAGTCCGCCGGTGAAGCGGGCGAACGCGCGGACCGGTCCGCCGCTCATTCGTGCTCTCCCAGCTGGGCGCGGAGCCGGGCGACGATCTCGCCGAACTCCGGGTCGGCGGACACGCTCAGCGGGCGGGGCCGGGGGAAGTCGATCTCCACGACGTCCTTGACCCGGCCGGGGCGCGGGGAGAGCAGGACGATCCGGTCGGCCAGGAAGACGGCCTCGGAGATCGAGTGGGTGACCAGGACGACCGTCTTGCCGGTGTCCATCCACAGCTGCTGGAGCAGGATGTTCATCTGGTCGCGGGTCATCGCGTCCAGCGCGCCGAAGGGCTCGTCCATGAGCAGGACGTCGGGGTCGTGGACGAGGGCGCGCGCGATGGCCGCGCGCTGCTGCATGCCGCCGGAGAGCTGGCGGGGGTAGTGGCGCAGGAAGTCCTCCAGGCCCACCTTCTCCGCCATCAGGGCGGCGCGCTCGCGGCGCTCGCGGCGCCGGGGGCCCTTGCCCTCCAGCGGCAGCTCGATGTTCCTGCCGATCCGCCGCCAGGGCATCAAGGTGGGCGCCTGGAAGACGAACCCCAGCGATCCCAGGGCGTCGCGCTGGGGGGCCAGGGCCCCGGGCGCGAACAGGGTGCGGTCCCCCATCCGGACGGACCCCTCGGTGGGGACCTCCAGGCCGGCGAGCATCCGGAGCAGGGTGGTCTTGCCGCAGCCGCTCGGCCCCAGCAGGACGACGAACTCCCCCGGGGCCACCTCCAGGTCGGTGGGGGTGAGCGCGTGCACGGGGCCGGCGTCCGCGGCGTAGGTCTTGGACACGCCCTCGATGGTGATGGCGCAGCCGGAGGGGGTCCTCCCGGCCGGGGCCGGGGGCGCGGCCTCCGGTGCGGCCGCTTCCTCAGTCGCCGTAGGCTCGGTGCGCGAGCTCATCCCAGTTCCCTCCGGTCGGCGGGGTGCGGTAGTCGGTCGTGGTGGGGGCGTTGGAGCGGATGAAGGACATCGTTCCGCCGCGCGAGTACAGGGGGCCGTGGTAGACGTCCGGCGAGCGGAAGAAGTAGGACCCCTCGCGCATCACGCCGCGGGCGCCCATGAGGATGTCGCCGTAGACCTTGTAGGACTCCTCGTACACCGGGTGGGACTCCTCCATCTCGCTGCGCCAGCCGGGCACCATGGCGGCGAGGTAGATGTGGGCGCGGTCGTCGTCGCGCAGGCGCTTGACGAGGGCGCCGGGGCGCAGGGCGACGTCGCCGCTCCACCCCGGGGAGTCCCAGTCCAGCTCCTCCGTGCGCAGGTGCACCGTGCCCGCGGCGGACCCCTCCTCCGGGAGGAGGGCGGCGGCGCCCCAGAACCCGCAGTAGAGGGTGAGCCCGACGACGGCGGGGGCGAGGTCGACGGCGGTCCCGGCCGGGAGGTAGAGGTAGTCGGCCTGTCCCACGGGGGCGCCGTTGAGGGTCCCCGAACCCGCGAGCACGTAGAGGTCGAGGTCGGCGGCGAGGGTGCCGCTCTGGCGCTCGCGCACCCGCGTCACGGTGGTGCGCGCCGGGCCGGACAGCGAGGTGCTGAGCACCCGGTGCACCCCGCCCCCGGCGGCTCCGAACTCCCCGTCCGGCACCCTCTCCCAGGGGAGGAGGTGCGTGTCGGCGAAGTCGACGTCATTCCTGTCCCACATCAAGGCCTCCAATGCTGGTCCTCGCCCGCGGCCGCGCGGCCGATCAGGCGTCCGAAGGAGAGCGCCGGGGTGACGCTCATGCCGCTGACGAACGACCGCCCGGACATGCTCGATCCCCCCAGGGCCTCTCCCGCGGCGTACAGGTTGGTGAAGGGGCGGCCGTCGTCCCCCAGGACGCGCAGCCGCCCGTCCACCGCGAGCCCGGCCGGGCTCTTGAGGACGGTGCCGTGGTTGCGCACCGCGTAGAAGGGCCCCCGTTCCAGGGGGGCGGGCAGGTGGGTCCGGCCCAGCGGGTCGCCGCCCCCGGCGACCGCCCGGTTGTACTCCCGGACCGTGAGCCGCAGGCCCTGCGGGTCGATCCCCGCCGCCTCCGCCAGTGAGTCCAGGTCGTCGGCGCGGGTGAAGGACGGGTTCCCGGTGAAGGCCCGCTCCAGGTCAGCCTCCCCCCAAGAGGGGAAGAGCGGCGGGGCCTCCTCGACCGCCCGCTGGTCGTACACGACCCAGAACTCGACCCCCCGCTGGCGGGCCAGGGCGTGCTCCCGGACGTCGACGCTGGCGTCGTCCTCGGCGACGAAGCGCAGCCCGGAGCGGTTGACGTGGATCTCCCAGGGGGGGCGCTCCTGCGGGGTGAGCTGCGGGAAGTCGTCCAGGTGGGCGGTCTCCCAGTCGCTGCCGGCCCGCAGGGTCCCGCCGTAGGTGGGCAGGAACATGTCGCTCCCGCGCAGCCGGGCGCCCAGGGACAGGGCGGCGAGGATGCCGTCGCCCGCGGAGGTCTCGGCGGCGGGCCCCCGCAGCGGCGCTCCCCCGGTGAGCAGGGGGAACAGGCCGGGGTTGCCCGCGTATCCGCCGGTGGTCAGCACCACGGCGCCGGCCTCGACCTCCTCCACGGCGCCGGCCGCGTCGCGCAGCACCGCGGCCTCGACGGAGGGGCCCCCGCCGCCGCGCAGCCCGGTCAGCGCGGTCCGGGTGCGGACCCGGATCCGGCCCCGGTCGGCCAGGCCCCGGACCCGGGGCAGGAGGACGTCGAGCACCGACTTCCCGGCCTCGCGCCCCCAGTAGGTCCGGGCCACCGAGTACGGCTCGTGGAAGTAGAGGACGGCGGGCGCGTCGGGGTCCATGTCGAACCCCGCGGACATGAGGCGGTCCACCGTCTCGGCCGCGTGGTCCACGGCCAGGCGCACGAGGTCGGGGTCGGCGGTGCCGCGGCTGATGCGCATGACGTCGTCGTAGTGGAGGTCGGGGGTGTCGCGGATGCCGCGCGTGCGCTGGAGTCCGGTGCCCGCGGCGGCCATCTGGGCCCAGGAGCGCCAGAGGGTGCCGCCCAGGCGGTCCGCCTTCTCGACCAGGAGGACGTCGAGCCCCTGTTCGGCGGCCTCCGCCGCCGCGGGCAGGCCCGCGGTGCCGCCGCCCACGACCAGCAGGTCGACGCGCTCGCTCATCGGTCCCCCTTCTCTCCGCGGGCCGCCCGGGCGGTGCTCACAGGCGGTCCAGGACTGCGGTGGTGACGAGGTCGTCGAGGGAGACGTCCTGGTCGCGGATGATCTCGGCGGTGCGCATGAGGTCGACCGCGCTCTCCCAGGCGGCCGGGTCGATGTCGAGGAACCGGCCGGAGTCGGGGGTGCACAGCTCGACCTGGGCCCGCAGCTTGATCTCCGCGAGTTCCCTGTCGTCCACCTCGACCTCGTTGAACTCGCCCACGGCGTCCAGGACCGCGTCCGTGTTGGCGGGGTCGGCCATGAACTCGAAGGCCTTGCGGCAGGCGCGGAGGAACCCGACCAGCTCGTCCTCCCTCTCCTGGAGGACGGCGCGCTTGACGAAGTAGGCGTCCCCCGGCATCGGGGCGAAGTCGTCGGTGTTGAGGTAGTGCAGCTCCTCGTTCATCTGGCGGAAAACGGACTCGGACCCGAGGAAGGTGATGAAGCCGTCCACCTCGCCGTTGCGGAGGAACTCCAGGGAGCTGAGGTCGCCGCCGGTGACGACCTTGGAGACCTTGGTGGGGTCGAGCCCCTCGGCCACCGACATGGCGTCCAGGAGCAGTTCCGTGGTCCCGCCCTTGGAGATCACCCCGATCGTCTTGCCCTGCCACTCGGAGGGGTGGGCGAGGGGGGAGCCGGGCGCGGAGGCGACGCTGTACTGGCTGCGCTGGTCGCCCTGGGCGATGGTGATGATGTCGGCGCCCTCGTCGGCGATGAGGGGGCAGGTGATGACGCTGGCCGCCTTGCCGATCTGCCCCTGGTCCGCGGTGACCTGGGTGACGGAGGTGGCGGTGCCGTTGCCGCCCACGGCCTCGATGCTCAGGCCTTCGTCGGCGAAGTAGCCCTGGCTCGCGGCGACGTAGACGTCCGCGTAGCTGATGAGGTGCTGGAAGGGGGTGATGAAGGTCAGGCCGGACAGGTCGGGGTCCGCGGCGGGAGAGCCGCTGCCCGGCGCGCACCCGACCACGAAGGAGCCTCCGGCGGCCATGACGCTGAAGTAACCGACTCCGGCGAGGAACCGACGACGTTCCATGGTGTGTTCTCCTCGGTTTTCTCAGAGCGAGGTGACTCGCCCCGATGATTCGTGCCAGGGGATGGCGAACCTGCGGATCGCCGAGACGACGGCGTAGAGGACGAACCCCATGAGGGTCATCACGATCACCGTGGCGAAGAGCTGGTCGGTGCGCAGGCCGGCGAGCATCACGACGGCGAGGGCGCCCAGGCCGTCGTCTCCGCCGAGGAACTCGCCCACGATGGCACCGGTGATGGCGAAGACGACCCCCAGCTCGATCCCCGTCAGCACGAAGGGCAGGGAGGAGGGGATGTCCAGGGAGATGACCCGTTTC
This sequence comes from Nocardiopsis flavescens, assembly GCF_900141985.1. GTDB lineage: Bacteria > Actinomycetota > Actinomycetes > Streptosporangiales > Streptosporangiaceae > Nocardiopsis > Nocardiopsis flavescens. Next base: position 864,398 of record NZ_FQZK01000001.1, read on the forward strand.
CACCAGGGCGCCTGGATGACCTTCATCAGGTCGCGGTGGCCGGGGTCGATGGAGCGGATGCCCAGGATCGTGTTCTGCATGACCACGAAGAACGAGATGACCGCGGCCATGAAGATCTTGGAGGCGATGCCGAAACCGAACCAGAGCAGGACCAGCGGGACGATCGCGACCTTGGGCACCACCTGGGTGGCCACGAGGAAGGGTGCGGAGACCTTCTCCAGAAGGTGCAGCTTGCCCAGGACGATGCCCAGGCCCACACCGACGACCACGGCGATGAGGAAGCCCATCACCGTCGAGTAGAAGGTGTAGTAGGCCGCCTCGTAGAGCATGCTGCGGCCCATGAGCTCGAACAGGGCCCGGCCCACGGCCTCGGGCGGCGGCACGGTGAGGGCGCTGACCCCCGAGACGACCGTGTAGAGCTTCCACGCCCCCAGCAGGAGCAGCAGGAGCACGGGGGTGGTGATCCAGAGGATCCAGCGCGATTCCAGCAGGCGGCGGTGGCGCAACCGACGCAGGTCCGCTCGTGCCACTTCGGACACCGCAGCCATATGTACCTCCCAGACACCAGCAAGTGTTCCGCTCAGAGAAACGCTGTTCCTCTTGAGTCACAGGCTAAGCCGGTGCCCCGGAAGGGGTCAAGGGAGAAGTCCTCCTTTTCGGACTTCCGTCGTTAAACTCGCGTTTCCTCCTGGGGAAACCTCGCAAAAATGAACAAAGCAGACACATGGAGTGACGTGACCTGCCGCGACACTCGCAGTACAGAAAAACACAAAAGGGAAGAAATTTCACGCAAAGATTGACGTTCCGCTGATAGGAACGCATTAGTGTGACAATACGGCCCGTAACGAAGGGCGTTCCCGGGCCCGGAGGGCGGGAAAGGCGTTCCGGTGGGCGATGCGCGTTCCTGCGCGCGGGCACCCGCGGCCGTGTCCGCCGGGCCGGAGGTGACGCAGGGTGTCTTTTGCGGGAGGGCCGGGACCGTGCGGGGGCCGGGACGGCCGCGCCGCCGGACGCCCGGGGGCCGGGCGGACCGGGTGGTCAGGGGGGCAGGGAGGTCGAACGGTCGGGCGCTCGCAGGGCCCGGCGGGCCGGGCGGTCAGGCCGGGGCGCGAAAGCCCAGTCCGGCGGAGACCGCGCGCGCGGCCTCCACGACCACGGGCCCCAGCGCGAGGGCGCGCTCGTCGCGGACCCTGTTGAGGGGGCCGCACACCGACAGGGAGCCGTACACCTGGCCGCGGGCGTCGAAGACCGGGGCGGCGACGGAGCCGGCGTCGGCCTGGCGCTCCCCCGCGCTGACCGTGAAGCCCCGGGCGCGGACCGCGGCGGCCTCGTCCGCGATGCGCGCCCGCTCCGGCGCGTTCCCCTCCCCGGGGAGGGCGCGCTCCAGGTGGCGGTCCAGCTCCTCCGGGGCCATGCCGGCCAGGATCGCCCGGGACGAGCCGCCGATGTGCAGGGGGAAGAGCTTGCCCAGCGGGACCGCCATCCGGATCTCCTGCGGGGAGAGCACCTGGGACAGGTACATGCGCTTGTCCCCGTAGCGGACCGAGAAGGTGGCGGTCTCCGAGCTGTGGTCGACCAGGGCCTCCAGGTGCGGGCGCACGATCTCGGGCACCTCCATACGGGCGAGGGCGGACAGGCCCACGCTCACCGCGGCCGGCCCCAGCCGGTAGCGCCGGGTCCGCTCGTCCATCTGGAAGAAGCCGTCGTCGACCAGGGTCCGCACCACCCGGTGCACGACCGTCTTGCTGAGGTTCAGCGAACGCGCCAGCTCCGAGACGCCCATGTCGGGGCCCTCGGCCTCGGCGACGGCGAAGATGATCTGGAGCGCCCGGTGGACTCCGTTGGCCCCCTGGCGGTCGTCCGCGTGGTCGGCGGGAGCGTGCGACGCCGGCGGGGTGCTCATGAGGGACCTCGGATCGTCAGGAACGGGCGGCCGGACATGTCACCCGAGGATAGGGCAACGGCGGCTCCCGCGCCCCTGTGTCTTGCCAGAACGGCACGGCTCGTGGACTAATGGGCGCCCATGGGAGCGACGACACTGGTGGTGGGCGGCGACGGCGGCATCGGCAGGGCCTGCGTCGAGGAGTTCGAGGGCGCGGGGCACCGGATCGTGGTGGTCGACCGCGCCCGGGGCCACGACGCCTGCGACCCGGACCTGGTCCGCCGGCTGATCGCGGACGCGGGGCCCCTGGACAACGTGGTCCACGCCGCGGGGTCCGTCGGGTCCGGGGGCATCGGGGACGAGGGGCCCGAGCAGTGGCGCCGGGTGCTGGAGGACAACCTGGTGTCGGCGATGGCCGTGTCCCAGGCGGTGGTCCCCGCCCTGCGCGACGGGGCCTCGGTCGTGCTGTTCGGCTCGGTGAACGGGCGGCACGGCGGCAACCGGCTCTCCGGTCCCGCCTACGCGGCGGCCAAGGCCGGGATCGCGGGCCTGGCGCGCCACCTGGCCAAGGACCTCGCGCCGCGCGGGATCCGTGTCAACACCGTCGCGCCGGGCCCCGTGCGCACGCCGATGGTGGACCGGCTGACACAGGACCAGACCCGGGACCTGCTCGCCGGGGTGCCCCTGGGCAGGATGACCGCGGCCCGGGAGATCGCGGGCACCGTGGCCTGGCTGTGCTCGCCGAGCGCGGCCTCGGTGACGGGGGCCGTGATCGACGTCAACGGCGGGATGTGGATGGGCTGACGCCCGGCGGGCCCCGGACGGACACCCGTCCCGCGCGGCACAGCCGCCCTTTCGGCACCCCCGGACCACGTGTCCCACCGGCGATACGCGATCACCGTGTCCCCCGGCCCGCCGATCCCCGGCCGTTCGTCCCACTGAGAGACGGCCCCGGTCCCGCCGGGTCACCACCACGCGCCCTGCCCGAACGGGGCGCCCCACCCGGCACAGCCGCCCCTCCGACACCCCCGGACCACGTGTCCCACCGGCGATACGCGATCACCGCGCCGCCGGACCCGCCCGCCCCGGACGGCCGAGTCGCCGAACGGCGCGGAGGCCGCTGCGCCGCCCCGGCACAGGGCCGGGCGCAGGGGGTCCGACCGCCGGATCCCCCGGCCCGGCGCCCCGGCGCGGGGTCCGCGCGCCCGCGCGAGGCCGCGCGTCCGGGGCCACGGCCTCCCCGTAAAGATGTAAAAACCCTGTTCCGAAACGGTTGCCGCCCCGTCTCCCACTTTTCGCATGCCCTTTCGTATGCGAAGCTGCATACGAGATGGTGAGGCGACACCGGCGTCGCGCGACAGCTCGGACACCCCCCACACATCAGCGAGGAGAAGCCAGATGAGTGCCCACGCAATCCCCCGCCGCGGTTTCCTCGGGCTCGGCGCCGCCACCGGCGCCGCGGCCCTGCTCAGCGCCTGCGGCGCTCCCGGCGGCTCCTCCGGGGGCCGGACGTCGCTGACCATGTTCCACTGGGCGGGGGCCCAGGGCGAGGTCCCGCGCCGGGTGGGCGACGAGTACGCCGCCGCCAACGACATCGACATCTCCTACATCGAGGGCACCAACGCCGACACCTTCCCCCGGCTGGTCAGCTCGGTGCAGGTCTCGCCCGACAACCCGCTGCTCAACCTCGGGTTCTTCAACGCCCAGTCCTTCGCCACCGGCGCCAACAGCGACCTGTGGCTCCCGGTCCCGGACTCGGTCACCAACACCGAACTGGTCTTCGAGGACTACCGGGTCGAGGACCGCCTGGGCGCGTACATGGTCATGGACGCGATGGGCCTGATCTACAGCACCGAGGCGTTCCCCGAGCCTCCCGCGGGCTGGATGCAGCTCTTCGACCCCGAGTACGCGGGCAAGGTGACCACCTGGGACGCCCCGGCGTTCGGCGTCAACGCGCTGCCGGTCATCTCCCTGCTCAACGGCGGCAGCGAGACCGACTTCGGCCCCGGGATCGACGTGTTCGCGCGGGCCGCCCGCGACGGGCAGTTCAACGGCTTCATCTCCTCCCTGGACCAGCTGCGCCAGCAGCTGATCAGCGGCGAGGTCGTGCTGGCGCCCGGGTTCCAGGGCGTGGCCGAGCCCTGGATCCGCGACGGCGACCCCATCGGGTTCGCGATCCCCGAGGAGGGGGTCATGGCCTTCCCCGAGGGCTTCCAGATCGTCGCCGGCTCCGGCGACGACCAGGTCCGGGCCGCCGCCGGGCTGATGAACGAGATCTTCACCCCCGACAACGTCAGCGCCTACTGCGAGGCGACCGGCACCATCCCCCTGGTCGAGGGCGCCGCCCTGGGCGAGTCCTACGCCGACCGCCCCGGGTTCCAGCTGGAGACCGTGGAGGCCGCCATCCAGATCGACTGGTCCGGGCTCGTCGCGTCGACCGAGGACGCCACGACCGCCTGGAACGACGAGGTCAAGGCGAACATCTGATGGGATCACCGCACGCCAGCTCGGTCGAGGCCGTCGGCCTCGTCCGCCGGTTCGACGGCACCGCGGCCCTGGACCGCGTGTCGCTCCGGATCCCGGAGAACAGCTTCTACTGCCTGCTGGGCCCGTCCGGCTGCGGCAAGACCACCCTGCTGCGCCTGATCGCCGGGCTCGACACCCCCGACGAGGGCCGGGTGCTCATCGGCGGCAGGGACCACACCGCCACCCCCGCGCACCGCAGGCCCACCAACCTGGTCTTCCAGAGCGGGGCGCTGTTCCCGCACATGTCGGTCCGGGACAACATCGACTTCGGGCTGCGCAGCGCCGGGGTCCGGGGGCCGCGGGCGCGCGAGCGCGTGGAGGAGAGCCTGGAACTGGTGGCGATGGGCGAGTTCGCCGACCGGATGCCCCAGACCCTCTCCGGCGGCCAGCGCCAGCGGGTGGCGATCGCCCGGTCGCTGGTCAAGCGCCCCGACGTGCTGCTGCTGGACGAGCCGCTCAGCGCCCTGGACCTGAGCCTGCAACTGCACATGCGGCGCGAGCTCAAGCGCTGGCAGCAGGAGACCGGCACCACGTTCGTCTGCGTCACCCACAACCAGGCCGAGGCCATGGAGATGGCCGACGAGATCGCCGTCATGCGGGCCGGGCGCATCGAGCAGGCCGCCGCGCCCGAGCACCTCTACGAGGCCCCGGCGACGCGCTTCGTCGCGGACTTCATCGGGGAGAACAACGTGTTCACCGGCCTGGCCGCCGACCGCGGCGGGGCCCGCGCCGACCACGTGTTCTTCCCCGGGGTGGACGCGGACCTGGTGTCGGCCCTGGCCGTGAGGCCGGAGCGGATCCGCCTCGTCGACCCCGGCGCCCCGGAGTCGGCGGGGACCGCGCGGGTCGTCACGGTGGGCTTCACCGGGCGCACCCTGCGGATCGGCCTGACCAACGAGTCCGGCCGCGAGCTGCTCGCGGAGCTGCCCGCCGGGACCCGCGTCCAGGCCGGGGACACCGTCGGCCTGGCCTTCGACCCCGACGCCGTGGTGCGCATCCCGGCCCGGGACACGGAAGCCGCGGCATGAGGGCGCGCCGCGCGGCGGCGGCGCTGATCGCGCCCGGAACCGCCTACCTCGTCCTGGTCTTCGCCTCGATCATCGCGCTGCTCCTCTCCTACAGCGCCCGCACCGAGCAGACCGCCGCGCTGGTCGCCACCCTGGACTGGGGCACCTGGCGGTCCGTGCTGGGCGACGGCTACACGTGGTCGGTCGTGGGCACCACCCTGCGCCTGGGCGTGACGGTCAGCGTGCTGACCGTCCTCATCGCCTACCCCCTGGCCTGGTGCATCCACACGGTGCGCCGGGGCTGGCAGGCCGCCGCGCTGCTGTTCGTGGTGTTCTCGCCGATCCTGGTCAGCGTGGTGGTGCGCACCTACGGGTGGGCGATGCTGCTCCGCGACGGGGGCCCGCTCGGCCCGCTCTTCGAGGGCTGGCTCTACCACGAGCCGGGCGTCGTGATCGCCCTGGTGCACGTGGAGCTGCCCTTCGCGGTCTTCCCGATCCTGGCCTCCATCCGGTCGGTGCCCGCGGACCTGGGCGAGGCCGCGGCCGACCTCGGGGCCGGGCCGCTGCGCCGGTTCACCCGGGTGCTGCTGCCGCTCACCGTCCCGGGGGTGCTCAGCGGCGCCCAGCTCGTCTTCGCGCTCACCATCAGCGCGTTCGCGACGCCCGCGCTGCTGGGCGGGGGCCGCGTGACGGTGCTGGCGCAGACCATCTACCAGAACATCCAGCTGCTCCAGTGGCCCACCGCTGCGGCGCAGGCGGTGATCCTGCTCGTGCTGGCGCTGCTGGTCCTGAGCGTGTTCGGCCTGGCGGCCCGCCTGGTGGGCGGCGGAAGGGTGACCCGATGACCGTGCTCCAACGCGCGCTGCGGACCTGCTGGCTGGCCGCGTGCGTCGTCTTCATCACCGCGCCCCTGCTGATCGTGCTCGTCGCCTCGGTGAGCACCGACCACGTGCTCACCGGACCGCCGTCGGGGTTCACCCTGCGCTGGCTCCAGGAGGCGGTCACCTACGAGCCGTTCCGCATCGGGTTCGTGTACTCCGTGCAGGTGGCGGCCGTGGCGACCGCCGTGGCCCTGGCCCTGGGCGTGCCCGCCGCCTACGTCATCGCGCGCGGCGGCCTGCCCGGCACCGGGGTGCTGCGGTCGCTGTTCGTCGCCCCGCTGAGCATGCCGCGGGTCGTCACCGGCTTCGGGTTCTTCGTCCTGTACGCGTCGGTGTTCCCGACCGCCTACGGGACGGTCGGCGGGGTCGCCCTGGCCCACGTCCTGCTGCTGCTCCCGTTCGTCGTCGCCCTCGTGGGCAGCGGGCTGGCGAACCTGGACCCGTCGCTGGAGGAGGCCGGCCGGGACCTGGGCGCCTCGTCCTCCCAGGTGTTCCTGCGCGTCACCCTGCCCCAGATCCGGATGCCGCTGGCCATCGCCGCGGTCTTCGCGTTCCTGACCTCGTTCGACGAGGTCGACACCTCGGTCTTCCTCATGCCCCCCGGTGTCACCACCCTGCCGGTCGCCATCTTCCTGCGGCTGGAGCAGAACCAGGACCCGACCACCTCCGCCGTGTCGAGCCTGATGATCGTCGGCTCGCTGCTGCTGGCGGGCCTGACCGCGCTCGCCCTGCGCCGGTCCGGCCTGTTCGGCGCGGGCGGACGCCTGAACAGAGGAGCACGCACATGACCCCCGCACCGCGCTACCGACTCGGCGTGGACGTCGGCGGCACCTTCACCGACATCGTGCTGGCCGACCCCCGCACCGGGGACCTGCGCTCGGCCAAGGTGCCCTCGGACGCGGACAACCCGGCCCGCGCGGTCGTCTCCGGCGTCCGGGCCGTGCTGGACGAGGCCGGGGTACGGCCCGACCAGGTCGAGTACTTCTCCCACGGCCAGACCTTCGCCCTGAACACCGTCCTCCAGCGGTCCGGCGCCCGGGTGGGGCTGCTGGTCACCCGCGGCTTCCCCGACCTGCTCGACATCGGGCGGCTGCGGCTGGAGGACCCCATCGACCTGTTCGCCGAGCCGCGGCGCTCCCCGGTGGCCCGGGAGGACGTGCGGGAGGTCTCCGCGCGGGTGAGCGCCGACGGGCGCGAGGTGCGGCCGCTGGACGCGGCCGAGGTCGCCGCCGCGGCCGACGACCTGGTGGCCTCCGGGGTCGAGGCGATCGCCGTGGTGTTCCTGCACGGGCACCGCCACCCCGCGCACGAGCGGGCCGCGCGCGAGGCCGTCCTCAAGGCCCACCCGGACCTGCCGGTGGCCTGCTCCTCGGCGCTGTGGCCCGAGGAGCGCGAGTACGAGCGGGGCATCGTCGCCGTGCTCGCCGCCCACGTGGGGCGGGCGCTGGAGGGGTACCTGGACCACCTCGTCCGGGAGCTGCGCGCGCTCGGGCTGGACTGCCCGCTGCACATCACCAAGTCCAACGGCGGGGTGGCGTCCATCGTCCACGAGCCCGGCGAGGTGCTGCGCGCCGCGGTGGAGACGCTGCTGTCCGGCCCCGCCTCGGGCGTGGCCGGGGCCGCGCGCACGGCGCGCGCCGCGGGGACCGACCGGTTCATCACCATGGACATGGGCGGGACCAGCGTGGACTGCGCGATCGTCGACGGCGCCGTGCCGTACTCGACCGAGAGCTCCCTGGGCGACCTCCCCCTCATCATCCCCTCAGTGGAGGTGTCCTCCATCGGCGCCGGGGGCGGCTCGATCGTACGGGTGGACGCCGCCGGCGTGCTCAAGGTGGGGCCCCGCAGCGCCGGGGCCTTCCCGGGGCCGGCCGCGTACCTGCGCGGGGGCACCGAGCCGACGCTGACCGACGCCTACGCCGTGTGCGGCTACCTCGACCCGTCCGACTTCGCCGAGGGCGGGGTGCCCCTGGACGCCGGCGCCGCGCGGCGGGCGCTCGCACCCGTCGCCGCCGCGCTGGGCACCTCCGTCGAGGAGGCCGCGGAGGCGGCCGTGGCGGTCGCGACCGCCATGATGCACGCCCAGCTCGTGCCCATGTGCGCCCAGCGCGGCGTGGACCCGGGCGGGTTCACCCTGGTCGCCTACGGCGGGGCCGGGCCGGTGCAGGCGGCCCTGCTGGCACGCGCCCTGAACACCGCCGAGGTGCTCGTCCCGGCCTCGCCCGGCACCCTGTGCGCCTACGGCGCCCTGGCCACGGACCTGCGCACCGACGTGGTCGCGCCCGCGCCGCGGCCGGTCACCGACGCCTCCCTCGTCCGCGGCTGGGAGGAGCTGGAGGCGCGGGCCCGCGCCTGGTACGCGGCGCAGGAGAACGCGCTGCACCCGTCCGTGCACGTCACCCGGTGGGCGGACGTGCAGCTGGAGGGGCAGTCGTTCACCCTGCCCATCGTGCTCCCCGACGGCGCGGAGCCCTCGGTCGGCGCGCTGCGCACGGCCTTCGCCCGGGCCTACCGCAAGGCGTACAGCGTCGACCCGGGCGAGGGCGCGCTCGACGTGCGCAGCCTGCGGGTGGGGCTCACGGCGTCCTCGCGCATGGCCGGACACACGGCCGCCGGGACCGGCCGCGCCGCCGAGCGGATCCCGCACCGGGTGGTGGAGGGCGGTGAGCCCCGCGAGGCCGTCGTGCTGCGCCGCCCGTCGCTGGCCCCCGGGACGCGGTTCCGCGGCCCCGCCGTGGTCACGGCGCCCGACACCACGGTCTACGTCCCCAGCGGGTTCACCGCCGTGGTCGACGGGGCCGCCGACCTGCGCATCCGCGCGAACGACCGCGAGGAGAGGACCGAGCGTGCGTAGTTCCCCCGTCGACCTGGAGATCCTCGCGCAGCGCTTCTCCGCCGTGGTCGAGGAGATGGCCGAGAACATCCGGCGGACCAGCTTCAGCGTGTTCGTGAAGCAGACCGCGGACTTCGGCACCTGCCTGGTGACCCCGGAGGGAGAGGTGTTCGCCGCCCCCCGCCGCATCTCCGGCAACCTCATGATCGGCATCCCCGCGCGGGCGGCCATCGCGTCGCTGGCGCCCTACCGGCCCGGCGACATCGGGCTGAGCAACGACCCCGACGCCACCGGGGGCCTGGTCACGCACCTGCCCGACCTGTGGACGTGGGCCCCGCTGTACGCGGACGGGGAGGTCATCGCCTACGCGTTCAGCTTCGTGCACTCCTCCGACATCGGCGGGAGCGTGCCGGGGTCGATCGACTGGGGGCACACCGACATCCACCAGGAGGGCGTCCTCGTCCCGCCGGTGCGCCTGGTGGACGCGGGCGAGCCCGACCGCGGCGTGCTCGACCTGGTCACGCGCAACACCCGCGTCCCCGACCAGAACCGGGGCGACATCGAGGCGCAGGTCGCCGGGCTGCGCACCGCCCAGCGGCGGCTCGACGAGATCGTGGCGTCCTTCGGGGTGCGCGCCGTGCGCGACGCGATGGCCGACCTGCTCGACACGGCCGAGCGCCGCGCCGGGGACATGCTCGGCGACCTCGACGACGGCACCTACCGGTTCGTCGACTACATCGAGGGCGTCGACGGCACCGGCGACGACGGCACGCCGCGCGTGGAGGTGCCCCCGGTCCGGCTGAGCCTGGAGCTGACCGTGCGCGGCCGGACCGCGCACCTGTCCTTCGCGGGGACCTCGCCCCAGGTCCTGGAGGCGGTCAACCTCCACACGGGCGACGAGCCCGGCCACTACATGCTGGCGTTCGCGCTGGTGAACTGGATCTACTCGCACGACCGGGGCGTCCCCTACAACTCCGGCCTGGTGCGCCCGCTGAGCGCGCTGCTGCCCGAGGGGTCGGTCCTCAACCCGGGCCCCGGGGCGCCGTGCGGGGTGCGCGCCGCGGTGTTCTTCCGCGTCATGGACCTCGTCGTGGCCTGCCTGGCCCAGGCCCGGCCCGAGAGCGCCATGGCCACGGGCGCGGGCGCGGTGGCCATCGCCGCCATCTCCTACACCGGCGCGGACGGCCGCCCGCGGGTCTCCGTGGGCCAGCCGCTCACCGGCGGCTCGGGCGGGCGCCCGGGCCGCGACGGGCTGCACGGCACCAGCTACATGGGCGGCTGGCTGCGCAACGTGCCCAACGAGGTCCTGGAGGACGAGGTGCCCGTCCTGGTCGAGGAGTACCGCTACCGGCGGGGCTCGGGGGGCGACGGGGCCTGGCGCGGCGGGGACGGGCTGGTCGTGTCCCTGCGCTGCCTGGAGGACGGGGTGACCTTCGCCGTGCGCGGGCTGGAGCGGATGGCGCTCCAGCCCTGGGGCGTCAACGGCGGGGAGCCCGGGCAGGGGACGCGGGCCACGCTCAACCCGGGCGGCCCCGGCGAGCGCGACCTGGGGCGGGTGGGCACCGTGCGGCTGCGCGCGGGCGACCTGCTGCGGATCGAGACGCCCGGCGGCGGGGGCCTGGGCGACCCGGCCGACCGCGGACGGGACGCGGCGGGGCCGCACGCCCCCGCGGGCGGCACCCGCTTCTCCCTGGGCCCCGCCCGGGAGGCGGCGGACGACCGGTGGCCGCAGGGGGTGCAGCGGCGCCTCGTCGACGCCGTGAACGAGCGCGTGCCCGCGGCCGGGCGCCCGCGCGCCTACCGCGACCTCTACCTCGCGCTGGACCGGGCCGCCGGGGCGGGCCGGGTGACGGACGCGCTGCTCGACACGGCGCTCGCCGCGGCACTGGGGGAGCCCTCGGGGGCGGCGGGGGCCACGACGACGGGAGACGCACGATGACCGGGCTCAGGTTCGGGCTCATGACCTACGACGCCGCGCCGTGGGAGGAGCTGACACGGCGCTGGCGCGGGCACGAGGACGCCGGCTTCGACGCCCTGTGGGCGGGCGACCACCTGTGGAGCGCCGTCGGCGACGACGGCGCGGCCACGCGCCCCCGCCTGGACGCGTGGATGATGGCCGCGGGCATGGCCGCCTCGACCCGCCGGGTCGACGTCGGCACGCTCGTCAGCCCCATGGGCCGGCACAACCCCGCGGTCCTGGCCAAGCAGGCCCTCACCCTGGACCACATGTCCGGCGGCCGGGCCGTGGCCGGGATCGGCTCCGGCGGCAACGCCGCGGACCTGGCCGTGGCGGGCGGGGAGGCGGTGCCCGCACGCGAGCGGGCCCCGCGCCTGGCCGAGTACGCGCGCGTGGTCCGCGCCGTCCTGGACGGCTCCCGCGAGGGCGTGGACGGCGTGTACCACCGCACGCACGGGCCCACCGCCCCCGGGCCGGTCCGGCCCGGCGGGGTGCGGCTGCTGGTGGCCGCGCACGGCCCTGCCGCGCTGCGCGCCGCCGCCCCCCACGCCGACGTGTGGAACAGCTACGGGACGCCGTTCTCGCAGCTGGGCGGCGACGGCCCCCCGACCGCGGAGCAGAGCCTGCGCCGGACCGCGGAGCTGTCGCGCGTCCTGGACCGCGAGTGCGAGCGGATCGGCCGCGACCCGGCCTCGGTCGCCCGCTCCTTCATGCTCGCCTTCACCCGGGACGAGCCGTGGACCTCCGTGGAGGCCTTCCGCGACACCGTCGGGCGGTACGCCGACATCGGCATCACCGAGTTCATGTTCCCGTTCCCGCTCCGGGGGCCGCACGACCCGGACGTCTTCGCCGAGGTGGTCGCCGACGTGCTGCCGCGGCTCCGGGCGGGTGAGCGGCCGTGAGCGGGGGCCTGGACGCCGAACTGGTGGCCCTGCGCCGCCGCCTGCACGCCGTCCCGGAGGTCGGCCTGCACCTGCCGCGCACCCGCGACGCCCTGGTCGGCGAGCTGGCCGGGCTGCCGGTGGAGCTGGTCGAGGGGAGCAGGTGCACCTCCGTCACCGCCGTGCTGCGCGGCGCCCGCCCCGGCCCCACCGTCCTGCTCCGCTCGGACATGGACGGCCTGCCGCTCACCGAGCGGACCGGGCTGCCCTACGCGGCCCCGGCCGGGACCATGCACGCCTGCGGCCACGACCTGCACATGGCCGCGCTCGTGGGCGCCGCCCGGCTGCTGTCCGCGCGCTCCGCCGACCTGGCGGGCACCGTCGTCCTGGCCTTCCAGCCCGGGGAGGAGGGGCACGGCGGAGCCCGGGCGATGATCGAGGACGGGCTGCTCGACGTCTCCGGCGAGCGGCCGGCCGCCGCCTACGCCCTGCACGCCATCGCGGACCTGCCCCACGGCGTGGTCCACGGGCGGCCGGGGCCGGTGATGGCGGGCTACTCCGTGCTGGAGGCCGAGGTCGTGGGCCTGGGCGCCCACGGCGGCCGGCCGCACGAGGGCGCCGACCCGGTCCCCGTCGCCGCCGCGATCGTCACGGCGCTGTACACCTACGTGGACCGCCGGTTCGACGCGTTCGACCCGGTGGTGCTGACCGTGGGCCAGCTCCAGGGCGGCGCGGCCCCCAACGTCGTGCCCGACACGGTGACCCTGCGCGCCGGGGTGCGCAGCTTCGGCCGTGAGACCACCGAGCGCGTCGCGCGGGAGCTGCCCGCGCTGGTCGAGGGGATCGCCGCCGCCCACGGCATCGCGGCCCGGGTGACCTGGCGCCGGGTCATGGAGCCCACCGTCAACGACCCGGTCTCGGCGGACCTGCTGGCCGGCGAGGCGCGGGCCCTCCTGGGCGACGACCGCTACGTCACCCTCGAACACCCGCGCACGGGCTCGGAGGACTTCTCCGAGATCCTCGCCCGGGTCCCCGGCGCCTTCGCCTACATGGGCGCCGCCGCCCGCGGCACCGACCCGGGGGCCGGTGTCGCGGGCAACCACGCCCCCACCGCGCTCTTCGACGACTCCGTGGTCGGCGACATGGCGCGCCTGCTGGGCGCGCTGGCGCTGCGCCACCTGACCGCACCGACCGACCCGCGCGCGAGCGCGGGCCGTGATGAGGGGGAACGATGACCACCACGAGCACCGACACGATCCCGGGCGCCGACCGGCCCGCCCCGCGCAGGGGCGCGGACGCGCTGGTGGACGCGCTGGTCGCCCACGGGGTGACGACGCTGTTCGGCGTGCCGGGCGACACCGGCGTCGTGTTCTACGACGCGCTGCACGGGCGCACCGGCGACATCGAGCACGTCCTGGCCCGGGACGAGAGACACGCGGCCTCCATGGCCGACGGCTACGCCCGAGTGTCCAACCGGGTGGGGGTCGTGGAGGTCTCCAGCGGCGGGGGGACCACCTTCGTCGTGGGCGGCCTGGGCGAGTCCTACGCGGCGGGCATCCCCGTCCTGCTCATCACCTCCGACATCCACACCTCCAGCCGCGGCACCGGGGCGCTGACCGAGATCGACCAGGTCGCCCTGTTCACCGCCGTCACCAAGTGGCGGACCATGGTGGAGTCGGCCGACGAGATCCCCGGGGCCGTGGCGCAGGCGCTGCACGAGGCCACCACCGGCCGCCCCGCGCCGGTCGCGGTGATCGTCCCGGAGGACCTGCTGGAGGAGCTGACCGACGCCCCCGTCGAGGTCGGCGCCCCCGGGGCGCGGGTGCCCTCGGCGCGCCCGGTCGCCGACGCCGGCGCGGTCGCCGCGGCGGCCCGGCTGCTGGAGGAGGCCGCGTGTCCCGCCGTGGTCGCGGGCGGCGGCGTCCACCTGTCCGACGCGCACGGGGAGCTGGCGGCGCTGGCCGACGCGCTGGCGCTGCCGGTCGCCACCACGATCCACGGCCAGGGCGCGGTGGCCACCTCCGACCCGTGGAACGTGGGCATCGTCGGCAACAACTCGGGCCAGCCGGGCGCCAACGACCTCGTGGCCGGGGCCGACGTCGTGCTGCTGGTCGGCACGCGCGGCAACGCCACCGACACCAACAGCTGGACGGCGCCGAACCGGACCACGGCCTCGGTGATCCAGATCGACGTGGAGCGGGGGCGGGCCGGGCGCAACTTCCCCGGCTCGCTGGGGCTGGTCGGCGACTGCGCCGAGGTGCTCCGGCAGCTGGCCGGGGAGGTGCGGCGCGTGGAGGGCCCCGCCCGCGCCGAGCGCGAGGAGCGCGCCGCCGCCGCCCGCGCCGCCGCCACCCCGCGCACCGACGGGGACGAGTTCGCCCCCGGGATCCTCTACCCCCGGCCGGTCGTGGAGCGCATCCGCGCGGTCCTGCCCGAGGGCACCACCGTCGTGGCCGACCCCGGCACCCCCACCCCCAACGTCGCCGCGTTCTGGACCCAGGACTCCCCCGGCCGCCGCACCGTCATCCCGCGGGGCCACGGCCCCATGGGCTACGCGATCCCGGCCGCCGTGGGCGTGGCCAAGGCCCGGCCGGGCCTGCCGGTGGTGTCCGTGACCGCCGACGGCAGCTTCTCCATGGCCTGCGGCGAGCTGGAGACGGTGGTCCGCCACCGCCTGCCCGTGCTGTTCGTGCAGCTCACGAACAACTCCATGGGCTGGATCAAGATGCTCCAGCACCTCTACACGGGGGGCCGGTACTTCGGCGTCGACCCGGGGCCGGTGGACGCGGTGGCCGTGGCGGCGGCGAACGGCATGGAGGGGGCGCGGGTGGAGTCGGTGGAGGCGCTGGACGCGGTCCTGGCGGACTTCGCGGCGAACCCGCGGCCCTTCTACGCCGACGTGCGGGTGCCCCACATGATCGACTTCGCCCCTCCCGTCCCCGCCTGGGACCGCGGGCTGACGGGGGACGCCGAACGTCCGGTGTACTGAGAGGGACACCCCTCTCGCCGGGCGGGGCCGCCGGACGCGTTCGGCGGCCCCGCCCGGCCATCCCCTTCACCCCGCATCAGGAGGAGCCCGATGACCACGCGACACCCGCGGCTGCGTTCCGCCGAGGTCTACGAGGCGCTGCGCGCGGAGATCACCGACGGCCTCCTGCCGCCGGGCTCGCCCCTGGTGGAGGACGAGCTCGCGCAGCGGCTCGGCGTCTCGCGCACCCCCGTGCGGGAGTCCATCCAGCGGCTGGCGGTCGACGGGCTGGTCGTGTCCCGCAGGCGCCGCTGGGTGGTGCACGTCTTCACCCCCGAGGAGGTCACGGAGATCTACGGGGTGCGGGCCGCGCTGGAGTCGCACGCGGCGCGGCTGGCGGCCCAGCGCGCCACCGACGGGCAGCTGGAGGAGATCGCCGCGCAGCGGCAGGCGATGACCAACGAGTCGATGATGGTGCTGCCCGAGCGGGCCAGGGCCAACGACGGGTTCCACGACCTCATCACGGGGGCGTCGGGGAACGCGCGGATGCTGGCCACCATCCGCGACCACCGGCTGTTCCACTTCAACCGCAGGATCGCCGCGCTCTACGACCAGGAGGACCTGCGCACCTCCTCGCAGCAGCACGGGAGGCTGATCGACGCCCTGCTCGCGCGCGACGCCGACGCCGCCCAGGAGGTCGCCCGCCTCCACGTGGAGTTCTCCCTGGAGCTGGTGCTCCGCAAGCTCTACTGACGCGGTGGCGCGGGGACCCGCGCCGGGCCGGGGTCCGGCGGGCGGGCGCACCGGCGGGGGGAGCGGGCCCCTCTCCGGTCGGTCGGCGGGCCCGGCCGGGCCCGCCGACCGACCGGCAGCGTTCCCGGCGGCCGGTCAGGCGGAGGGGGCGGCGGCGTGCACGGGGCGGGCGCGCAGGACCACGGCCAGCGGCGCCAGGTTGGCCAGGAGGCCGATCCCCACGACGGCTGCCGCCATCGGCAGGTACCGCTCCAACGGCATGGACAGCACCGCCGCCTGCGCGGTGAACGCGTAGCCGGTGCAGGCCAGGCCCAGCGCCGCCGCGGCCGTCCCCAGCGCCACCGCCGCGCAGGAGGTGGCGAGCGACTCGCCCGCGACCATGCCCGCGACCTGGCGCCGCGAGGCCCCCACCAGGCGCAGCAGCGCGAACCCGCGGGCGCGGGCGAAGCCGGACACCACGAGGGTGTTGACGGCGCCGATCGCCGCGAACCCCGCCACCAGGGCCACCATCAGGTGGGTGATCCAGCCGTCCTCCTCCGCCGCCGCGGCCTGGTCGGCCAGGTGTCCGCCGCGGTCCATCACCCGCAGCCCAGGCGTCCCGTCGAGTTCCCGCGCCAGCAGGCGCGCGGCCTCGTCCGGGTCCGCGCCGGGGTCGAGCGCCACGTACACCCCGCTGTCCATCCCGTCGAGCATCCGGGGCGCGATCCGGTCCCGGGGCAGCAGCAGCTCGGGGAAGTCGAGCCCCGCCCGGTAGACGACCGCGACGGCGGTCCCGAACTCCCGGCCGTCCGGGCCCGCGAGCGTCACCTCCTCCCCCGCCGCCCACCCCCGGGCGGCGGCGACGTCCGCCCGCACCGCGACCGAGGATTCGTCGAAGGCGCCCCACTCCCCTTGCTCGGTGCGCAGGCGGAAGAGGTCGGGCACCGTTCCCGGGTCCACCGTGTAGGCGAACATGTACGGGCCCCCACCGGAGGCCACGGTCTGGCGGAACCCGCCCGCGGCGGCGACCCCGGGCACCCGGGCCGCCCGCTCGGCGGCGTCCCGCGGCACCCCCACGCCCTCGGGCCCGGCGACCACCAGGTCCGCCCCGAGCCGCTCGCCCAGCGAGTACAGGCGCGCCTCGGTGGCTGTGCTCCCCTGGAACATCAGCAGGCACGCCACCGCCGCGGTGACCGTCAGGGGCGTCACCACGCCCGAGAACCGCCGCGGGTCGGCCAGCGCCTCGCGGTGGACCACGAGCGACGCCGGGTGCCCGCGCGTCAGCGGGCGCAGCGCGAAGAGGGCCGCGCGGACCAGGTCGGGGGTGAGCAGGGCGATCCCCAGGACGAGCACCATCGCCGCGGTGTACGCCGCCACCACCGCGCCCTGGGAGCCCGCCGCGGCCCAGGACACCGCGAAGAGCGCGGCGGCGCCGAGCAGGGTGAGCGCGCCCAGGACCAGGCGCGCCCGGGAGGCGGGGGCGGGGTCCGCGGCGGCGGTGCGCAGCGCCTCCACCGGCGCGGTGCGCCCCGCCGCCAGGACCGGCCGCCAGGAGGCCGCCGGCGGCACCGCCAGGGCGAGCGCCGCCCCGGCCAGCGGCGGCGACCAGCCGATGACCAGGTCGAAGCCCGCGGGCAGCACGCCCATGGCCGCGAAGAATCCGCGCAGCAGCACGGCCGCCGCCACCCCGGCCCCGAGCGACAGGACGGCGGCGACGGCCCCCAGGACCAGGGCTTCCCCGAGGACGAGGCGGCGCACCAGCCCGGGTGTGGCCCCGGCCAGCCGCAGCAGCGCGAACTCCCGGGAGCGCCGCCGCACGGACAGGTTCATCAGGCCGGACACCATCACGCCCGCGACCACGAAGGCGAGGACGGCCACCGTCCCCAGGAACCGGCCCATGCCGGAGCCGAGTTCGCGTCCGGCCCGGTCCAGGGCGAGCGCGTCGCCGCGGTCCGCACCGGTGAGCACCCGGGTCCCGGGCACCTGTTCCGCGATCTCCCGCGCGAGCCGCCCGGTGTCGGCGCCCTCCCGCGGCAGGACGGCGGCCAGGACCGGGGCGCCGCCCCGCTCGGCCGCCTCCCCGGGGGCGAAGAACAGGGCGCGCTCCCGGTCGCCGCCCGCGCCCGGCGCGAGGACGCCCGTGACCAGTGCCGGGAAGGTCCCGTCGGCGGTGAGGACCTCGGTGCGGTCCCCGGGCCCGAGGCCGGCCTCGGCCGCGGTCCGCGCGTCCACGGCGATCTCGCCGGGGTCCCGCGGCTCCCTGCCCTGTTCCGGGGTGAGCCGCTCGGCGCGGGCCAGCGCCCAGGAGTGGCCCCAGGAGCGGTCGGCCTGGCCGCCCAGGGTGCGCCCGTCCGCGACGACGTAGGCGGCGAACGGCGCCTCCGCCTCCACCCGCTCCACGCCGGGCAGGTCCGCGAGGGCGGTGAGGACCCCCGGGTCCAGCCGGGGCGGCTCCCCGGACGGCGTGGCGGTGATGGCGCGCAGGTCGGTCTCCGCGACCACCACGACCGGCGCCCCGGACAGCCGCCAGGCGGCGTCGGAGCCGTCGGCCGCCGCCAGGTCGGCGGAGTGCTGGAGGGAGAGGGCGGCCGTGGTCAGCCCGGCGCCCAGGGCGAGGGTGAGGACCGACACCGCCAGGGAGCCGGCGCGGGCGCGGAGGCCGCGCAGCACGAGGGCGGTCACAGGGACTCCAGGCGGCGGATCCAGGCGAGCACGGAGTCGGCGGCGGGGTCGGCGAGTTCTCCCTCGACGGCGCCGTCCCGGAGGAAGAGGACACGGTCCGCGCGGGCCGCCGCGACGGGGTCGTGGGTGACCATGACGACGGTCCGGCCGTGGTCGGACACCGCGTCGCGCAGGGCTTGGAGCACCCGTTCGCCGGAGCGGGAGTCGAGGTTGCCGGTGGGCTCGTCGGCGAAAAGGACCCGGGGGCGGTGCACCAGGGCGCGGGCGATGGCCACCCGCTGCTGCTGGCCCCCGGAGAGTTCGGAGGGGCGGTGGCGCAGGCGCCCCTCCAGCCCCAGGGACCGGACCAGGTGGTCCCGCCAGGCCGCGTCCACGGGGACCCCGGCGAAGCGCTGTCCGACGGTGATGTTCTCCTCTGCGGTCAGCGCGGGCAGGAGGTTGAACGACTGGAACACGAACCCGAAGGCGTGCGCCCGCATGCGCGTCAGGGCGGGTTCGGCGAGCCGGGTGACGTCGCGCCCGTCCACGAGGACGGTCCCGGCGTCGGGGCGTTCGAGCCCGGCCGCGCAGTGCAGGAGCGTGCTCTTGCCGGACCCCGAGGGGCCCATGACGGCGGTGAACCCGCCGCGGGGGAAGGCCGCGCTCACCGACCGCAGGGCGCGCACGGGCGCGTCGCCCCCGGCGAACGTCTTCTCCAGTCCGACCACCCGCAGTGCGGCCGGGTCCCGCGGGTCTCCCCCGGGCGGCCCCGCGCCGGCGCCGCGCTCCGTTCCGGCGCCGGATCCGGCACCCCGTCCTCGCATGGCGGTCCTTTCCTCGTCCACGCGGCCGCGGGTGTTCCACGGCCCGTCTCGTGTGTCGGGGAAAGCCAAGCGGAAGGGCACGGGGGGCGTCACTGGCGGTGGCCGGAGCACCCGGGTGGAGGAACCTCTACCTCCCTCCTCCACTTTTGTGGATCTCGTATGCTCTCGCACCGAGGGGACGGACGCCCTCCGCGGAAACGGACTCGGAGGGCCGATGGAACCGAAGACCCTCCCCCTCCTGGGCCCCCGGCGCGGGGCGGACGGCCCGGCGGTCCCGGGGCCCGGCTTCCCGGGCGCGGTGGCGGGCGGGCCGCTCCGGGTGCCGCTCACGCTCTGGCCCCTGCGCTCCCTCCTGTACCTGGCGACCTCGCTGCCGGTGGCGGTGGTGTGGGCGGCGGTGTGCTGGCCGCTGGGGCTGCTGGCGGGCGTGCCGCTGGGCGCGGTGGAGCGCCGCCGGCTGGCGCTGGTGGACCGCGCCGCCGCCCCCTCCCCGCACGGGCCGGCGTCCGCCCCCGTGCCGTCCGCGCGCTGGATCCGCCTCCGGGCGCGGGAGGCCGCCACGTGGCGCGAACTCGCCTACGGGCTGCTGCTCCTACCGCTCGCGCTGCTGGAGGCGGTCGCGGTCGTCCTGCTGGTGTCGCTGCCGCTGACACTGCTGCTGTCCCCGCTGCTGCGCGCGACCGGCGGGCTGGACGCGCGCGAGTCGTCGCTGACGGCGGGCGCGCGCCTGTTCCCGGCGCTGCCCTGGGCGGCGGACATGGCGCTGGGGGCGCTCGCCCTGGTGGCGGCGGCCTACCTGGTGACGGCGCTGGCCGTGGGCCGGGCGCGCCTGGCGCGGGTCATGCTCGCCGCGGACCGGGAGGAGGAGCTGGGCGAGCGCCTGGGCGAGGCGGTCCGGTCGCGCACGCGCCTGGCGGACGCCTTCACCGCCGAGCGGCGCAGGATCGAGCGGGACCTCCACGACGGCGCGCAGCAGCGGCTGACCGTGCTGACGCTGCGGCTGGGCATGGCGCGCACGCGCTTCGACGCCGACCCGGAGCAGGCCCGGGAGCTGGTGGAACAGGCCTACGAGGAGGCGCGGGGCGCCCTGGCCGAGCTGCGGGAGCTGGTGCACGGCATCCACCCGGCGGCGCTCACCGAGCGGGGCCTGGTCGGCGCCCTGGAGGAGCTGGCCGACTCCTGTCCGGTGCCGGTGGTGCTCGACGCCGGGGAGACCGGGCGGCTGCCCGGGGCGGTGGAGTCGACCGCGTACTTCTGCGCCCGGGAGGCCCTGGGCAACGCCGTCCGGCACTCCGGGGCCGGGGAGATCCGCCTGAGCGTGCGGGTCTCGCGCGCGGGGAGCCTGGTGCTGCGGGTGGTGGACGACGGCGTCGGGGGCGCCGACCCGGGGCGGGGGTCGGGGTTGGCGGGGCTCGCGGACCGGGCGGGGGCTTACCTGGGGACCGTGCGGCTGAGCAGCCCGGCGGGCGGCCCCACGTCGGTGGAGGTGGAGATCCCGTGCGCGTCGTGATCGCCGAGGACTCGGCCCTGCTGCGCGAGGGGCTGGTACAGATGCTCACCATGGCCGGGCACCGGGTGGTGGCGGCGGTGGGGGACGCCCCGGGCCTGCTGCGCGCGGTGGCCGAGCACCGGCCGGACGTGGCCGTGACCGACGTGCGCATGCCGCCGGACCACGGTGACGACGGCCTGCGGGCGGCGCTGTCCCTCACCCGCTCCCACCCGGACACGGGTGTCCTGGTCCTGTCGCAGTACGTCGTCCGCGGCACCGCGACCGAGCTGCTGGAGGCGGCGGGCGCCGGTGTCGGCTACCTGCTCAAGGACCGCGTGGGCGAGGTCGGCGACCTCCTGGCCGCCCTGGAGGAGGTGGCGGGCGGCGGGACCGTCGTCGATCCCGAGGTGGTGCGTCGGCTGATCGGGCGGAAACGGAACCGGTCGGTCCTGGACCTGCTGTCGCCGCGGGAGGAGCAGGTCATGGAGCTGGTGGCCCGGGGCCGGTCCAACGCGGCGATCGCCGGGGAACTGGGGGTCACGGAGGCGGCGGTGGCCAAGCACATCGGCCGGATCTTCGCCAAGTTCGGCCTCCCGGCCGCCTCCGGGGACAACCGCCGGGTGCTGGCCGTGCTGGTGTACCTGGGAAAGTGAGGGCGCTCCGGGCGCCGCGGAGTTCCGCCGGAAATCCGGGACGGGCTCTCCGGGGAATAGGCTCCGGCGCCGGACTCCGCTCCACGTGCGCCGGGGCGCGGAAAGGCTTCCCGGAAATCCCCCGGAGGGAATACGCAAAAAGGCGTCTTCCCGAAATCGCGGAAATACCCCTCGTGCCCCGGCGCCCCTCCCCTGGGCTTGACGCATCGCGCCGCCGGCCGGGCGGTCCGGGCAGGCGCTCCGGCCGGGACATCGGTCCGCTCAGGGGAACTTCCCCGCCGGGCGCCCCCGCCCGCGGGCGCCGTGGGCGGGGACCGCCGCCACGGCGTGCGGCGGTGGGGGCCGCGGCGGCCCCACAGTGGCCCGGCGCCCCCCGTCTTCGCGGCCTGCTCCGACGGCAGGGTGCGGCGGTACCCGCGCTGCGCGCCGGGACACCCCGGACACGGAACGTAGCGCAACCCGGGTTGACACCGACCGAATGAGCAACCTAGGTTGACACCATGGACGCTGTGGAACTGGCGGGCGCCGCCTCCGACACCACCTCCCCCGTGGAGGGCCTGCGCGCCGTGGCCTCGCTGCGCACGCTGGTCGACACCCTGGAGCTGCGCCAGGTCGAGCACGCCCTCCGCGCCGGGGAGTCCTGGACGGCCATCGCCGCCGCGCTCGGGGTCACCCGCCAGGCCGTCCACAAGAAGTACGGCAAGCGCCTGCGCCACATCACCGACACGAGAGGTTGACGATGACGGACTCTCCGCCCCGCCCCAACGCCCTGGCCCGCGGCTACGACCGCGCGGTGATGCTGATGGCCGCCAGCGGTGAGGCGGCGCGCGCGGGCCACCCCGAGGTCGGGTTCGAGCACCTGTTCCTGGGGATCCTGGTCAACGGCGGCCCGGGGGCCCGGCTCCTCATGGACGCCGGGATCGACCTGGGGCGGGCCCGCGCCGCGATCGACGCCCTCCTGGCCGAGGACCTCGCCTCGCTGGGCATCGACACGCCCCTGCCCTCCCCCTCGGCGTCCTTCGCCGAGGAGGCCGCCCGGCTCCCCGTGGCCCCGCGCGTGAACGAGCTCCTGGAGGAGTGCCCCTCCTCCGGCGGCGACCGGGCGCTGCTCGCGGCCCTGGTCGCGGACGGCGGCGGCCGGGTGCGGCGGCTGCTGGACCGGCTGGGCGTGGACGCCGGAGCCCTGGACCCGGACGCCCCGGACCGGCCCGCGGCGGACCCGGCGCCCGCGGACGGGGAGGGGGCCGACGCCCCCGGCCCGCAGCCCCGGGGGTGGGAGCGCACCCGCTACGACCTCGACGTCCCCGTCTCCGCCGAACGGGTGTGGAGCCTGGTCCGCGAGCCCGGGCGCCGGGCCGAGTGGGACGCGGGCGCCGCGTCGGCGCGCGGCCTCGGCGGCGGCGCCGTGGAGCTGACCTCGCGGGACGGCGAGAGGACCCGCGAGGAGATCACCCACCGCGTCGAGGGCCGCGAGGTCGTCTGGACCCGGGACCAGGGGGAGAGGACCGCGCCCCGGTCGCTGCGGATCGTCATCGAGCCGCGGGGGCACCGCGCCCGGCTCCGCATGACCATGGAGTGGCCCAACGCCCTGCGCGGGCGGATCGCCAACCGGGTCGTCCGGTGGTTCGCCCGGGAGCAGCTGCGCCTGCACGCCCAGGCCATCGCCCAGGCCGCCGCCTCCTCAGGCCTTGTGGCGAAATGAAGATGATGCGATCGCGCGCTCTCGGCGGGCACTCGATGGGCGCCGCGCGCCCGTTGGCCGGAGCTTCCCGGTTCGCGCGACCCAGCGCCGGAGCGTGCGCCGCCCAGCATGGCCGGGACGGGTCCAGACCACGGGATCGAGGCAGGTGCGCCTAAGATTGCGGCATGCCGGAACCCGCGACCGACCTGTTCGCCGATCCGGGGAGCGTCCTGTCGTTCCGGACCGTGCCGCTGTATCCGGTCTCCCCCGAGAACACCGGCCGCTACGCAGCCGCGGTCGTCATCGGCCGGACCGCACGCGTCGTCGTCCTCGTCCCGCTCGCCGAGGTCTGGACCGAGCCGCCCTCGCTGGCGGCGGCCGCCGCCGCGGCCGCGATCACACGGGGCAAGGGCGGACGCGGTGGCACCGCCGTCGTCGTCACGATCGTCAAGGGGGAGAACGCGCGCCTGCCCGAGCTCACCCTGCTGGGTCGGCGTGAGGTCACCGACGTCGAGGCACGCCTGGCGCACCCGTCGCTGACCGGTGAGGCGTGGCAGATCGTGCACGGCACGGCCAAGGGACTGAGCGACGAGATCGAGGAGCGGTGGCGCTGGCGTCACGAGCTGCGGCAGATGCGGAGCGAGCAGCAGCTGGAGCAGGAGCGCCGGCACCGGGAGTCCGCGGAGCGGGAGCGCAGGCTGCGGACGCGGCTGCGAACACTCACCTTCGCGCAGCTGCTCGAGGAGCCGTTGCTCCAGGACTGGGAGCCCTCACCACCGTTCCCTCCGGCCTCGTTCCGGGACGCGATCGTCGAGCACATCCGGGACACGGAGCGCGAGCTGGCCGCGCTGGGGCCCAAGCCCCGACGCCCCCTCGTGCGCACCGCGCTGGCCGCGCTGGCGGGACGGATCCACGCGACCGAGGCCGCGGCCGGGGAGTGGTTCATCGAGACCGAGGAGCGCGAGGGCCTCTCGACGGTCTTCGAGGACCTCGCCTACGCGGCGATGCAACCCGCGCTGGTCGAGGAGATCGTCGACTGGCTGACGCCGCCCGAAGGCTGAGCGGGACCACCCGCGGCCGATGGTCCCAGGATCCGCGGTGCCGGCTCGGGCCGCGCCGTTCCGTGAGGGGCGGCCCGGGCCGAGGGCGGAGTCCCGGGCCCCGCTCGGACTCCCCCGCAGCCGCGCGCGGACTCCCTCCCGCGGGGGAGGGGGTCGCTCTCCCGGGGGAAGCGCGCTCCCGGGCGGGAGGGGGAGGCTGGGGTCATGTCCAAGAAGCGATTGACGGTCGCCGCCGGGTGGTCGACGGCGGCCATCGGCGTCCTGCACACCCTGGTCTTCCTGCCCCACCCCTACTGGAGCGAGTGGCTCGGCGGCGGGCTGCGCTCGGGCGAGGGCGGTGACGCCTCCCTGTCCGTGTTCTGGGCGCTGCCCGGGGGCTTCGTCGTCCCCCTCGTCCTGCTCGGCCTCCTGGTGGCGCGGCTGGGACGGCGGGGCGGGCGCGTGCCCGCCTACGTCGGCTGGGGACTGGGGCTCTGGGCGGCCGGGTGCGCCCTGCTCATCGGGCCCAGCGGCTTCCTGCTGGGCCTGGTCCCGGCCGGGCTGCTCATCGCCGAGGACCTGGCGGCGCGCCGCGGGGGCGCCGGGCGGGGCGAGGGGGAACGGACGGGCGATCCGGAGGAGGACGCAGCGCCGGGGCACCGCTGACCTCGGGGCCCGGCCCCACAGCGGGCGATGCGCGGGGCCCGGTCGCCGGGGACCGCGCACCGTCCGCTCGGCGGCGCGGACGGGGCACCGGGGACGGGACCGCGTGGTTCTCCGGGTCTGCGGCGCCCGCCCGGCCGGCCGGTGGTGCCCGGTGCGGCCGGGACGGCCGGAGCCGGACGTCGCAGGGGTTCCCGCCCGTGTGCGGCACGGCGGCCGTCCACCACGAGAGGCGGGTGCGCCGCCGCACCCGGCGCGGCGCGGTGCCGGGGCGGGCGCCGGCCGGGCGGGTGTCCCCGGCGCGCGCCGGGTCGGCGACGGCCGGGACGGAACGAGGGGGGTCACAACCTCCGCGCGATGCCCTGCGCCGCCACCTGGAGCGCGGTGACCAGCCTGCCCCGGTCGCGTTTGAGCGTGGGCACCACGACCGCGACCGCCGCCGCCACCTCCCCGCCCCGCCGCACCGGCACCGCCACCGAGCACGCCCCCAGCGTCATCTCCTCCACGGTGGTCGCGTACCCCTCGCGGCGGACCCGCTCCAGCTGGCGCAGCAGTACCCCCGGCCGGGTGACCGTGTACGGGGTGACCCGCCGCAGCGACCCCAGCACCCGGGAGCGCACCTCCTCGGGCGCGTG
Organism: Nocardiopsis flavescens; assembly: GCF_900141985.1. Taxonomy (GTDB): domain Bacteria; phylum Actinomycetota; class Actinomycetes; order Streptosporangiales; family Streptosporangiaceae; genus Nocardiopsis; species Nocardiopsis flavescens. The sequence continues at coordinate 889,711 of NZ_FQZK01000001.1, forward strand.
CGCCAGCAGGACCTTGCCGACCCCGGTGCAGTGCATCGGCAGCGTGGAGCCCGCGCTGCTGACCACCGGCACCGACGCCCGGCCCGCCAGCCGCTCCAGGTACAGCACCTCGTCGCCGTCGCGCACCGCCAGGTGCACGGTGGCCAGGGTGGTCGCGTACACGTCGTGCAGGAAGGGCGAGGCCGCCTCGCGCAGCGTGGTCTGCACCGGGGCCAGCAGCCCGATGTCCCACAGGCGGCGGCCCACCACGTAGGCGCCGTCCTCGCGGGCCAGCGCGCCGTGGCGCACCAGCTCCCCCACCAGCCGGTGCACGGTGGGCGGCGGCAGTCCGGCGCGCCGGGCGATGGCGGACAGCGTGAGCCGCCGGTGGTGCTCGTCGAAGGCGCCCAGCACGGCCATGACCCTGCCGGCCACGGTCGCCCCGGGTGTGCCGGTGTTCCCCGCCATGGCAGGCATTGTGCCATCCCCCGCAGACCGGCCTTCCGCTGAGCGGAAAGGAGACCTGCGCCGCCCTCCGCCCCGGCCGTAGCCTCCGGCCATGGACAGCACCCCGGTCACGGCCTCCGGCCTGGAGCCCCAGTCGGCGCTCAGCGCGCGGATGGCCGCCGTCGAGGAGGCCCGCCGCGCCACGGGCGCGGACCCGCGCCAGCCCGCCCTCGACTACCCGCCCTACCGCAGCACCGCGCTGCGCCACCCCACCAAGGACCTCCACCACGCCGACCCCGAGGCCGTCGAGCTCTTCGCCCCCTGCTTCGGCGAGCGCGACGTGGACCCCCTGGAGGCCGACCTCACCCTCGGCGGCGCCGGCGAGCCCCTGGGCGAGCGCACGGTCGTCACCGGCCGCGTCACCGACGCCCGGGGCCGGCCGGTCCGCCGCCAGCTGGTGGAGGTCTGGCAGGCCAACGCGGGCGGACGCTACGTGCACAGCGGCGACCGCCACCCGGCCCCGCTGGACCCCAACTTCACCGGCGCCGGGCGGTGCCTGACCGACGACGACGGGTACTACCGGTTCCAGACGGTCAAGCCGGGGCCCTACCCGTGGCGCAACCACCACAACGCCTGGCGGCCCGCGCACATCCACTTCTCGCTGTTCGGGACGGAGTTCTCCCAGCGGCTGGTCACCCAGATGTACTTCCCCGGCGACCAGCTGCTGGCCCTGGACCCGATCCTGGCGTCGGTCACCGACCCGCGCGGCCGGGCGATGCTCGTGGCCGCCTACGACCACGGGGTGACCACCCACGAGTGGGCGACCGGCTACCGGTGGGACATCGTCCTGGGCGGCGCGCACGGCACGCCGCTGGAGGACGGGGAGGGGGACCGGGCATGAGCACCGCTCCACGCGAAGAGCCGCCGACGCGCACCACCCCGGGCCAGACGGTCGGCCCGTTCTTCCACTACGCCCTGCCCTACGACGGCGACCGCGACCTCGTGCCCCCGGGCTCGGCGGGCGCGGTCCGCCTGGGCGGGCGGGTCACCGACGGGGCCGGGGAGGCCGTGCGGGACGCCCTGGTGGAGGTCTGGCAGGCCGGGCCCGACGGCGCGGTCCCGCGCGAGACCGGGTCGCTGCGCCGCGACGGGTGGACCTTCACCGGGTTCGGCCGGACCTGCACCGGCCGCGACGGCCGGTACTGGTTCAGCACCCTGGAGCCGGGCCCCGACCGGCCGGGGGCGGCGGCGTTCTTCGCCCTCACCGTGTTCGCCCGCGGGCTGACGGACCGGCTGTTCACCCGCGCCTACCTGCCCGACGACACCGCCGCGCTGGCCGCCGACCCGCTGCTGGCGTCCCTGCCGGCCGGGCGCCGCGCCACGCTCGTCGCCCGCCGCGACGGGCGGGGACCGGTGTTCGACATCCGCCTCCAGGGCGAGGGGGAGACCGTGTTCCTGGACCTGTCGGGGCGGCGGGCGCCGTGACCGACCTCTTCTGGCCCGGCGACGAGCGCGCCGGGGACCTGTTCACCGGGGGCGCCTGGCTCCGCGCCATGGCCGACGTCGAGCAGGCCTGGCTGGACGCCCTGGCCGGGGCGGGGATCGCCCCGGCCCGCGCCGACCTGGCCGGTCTGGCCGGCCCCGGCGACCTGCCCGCCCTGGCCCGCGCCGCCGAGGGCGGCGGCAACCCCGTCATCGCCCTGGTGGGGCTGCTGCGCGAACGCGCCGGCGGACCCGCCGCCGCCTGGATCCACCGGGGCCTGACCAGCCAGGACGTGGTGGACACCGCGCTGGTGCTGTGCGCCCGCGACACCGTGGCGCGGCTGCGCGCCGACCTGCGCCACCAGGCCGGGTCCCTGGCCCGCCTGGCCCGCGCCCACCGGGGCACGGTGATGGCCGGGCGCACCCTCACCCAGCACGCGGTGCCGGTCACCTTCGGGCTCAAGGCCGCCGGGTGGCTGGCCGGGGTGCTGGACGCCGCCGGCACCCTGGGCCGGCTGCGGTTCCCGGTGCAGGTCGGCGGTGCCGCCGGGACCCGCTCGGCCGTCGTCGCCCTGGCCGGGGCCCGCGGGTCCGCCGACCCGGTGGCCGCCGCGGAAGCCCTGGCGGGGGACGCCGCCCGCCGCCTGGGCCTGGCGGCGGACCCGCCGTGGCACACCCGCCGCGCCACCGTCACCGCCCTGGGCGACGCCCTGGTGATCTGCACCGACGCCTGGGGGCGTCTGGCCGCCGACGTCGCCGTGCTGTCCCGGCCCGAGATCGCCGAGGTTTCCGAGCCCGCCGCCGACGGGCGCGGCGGCTCCTCGGCGATGCCGCACAAGCGCAACCCGGTGCTGTCGGTGCTGGTCCGGCGGGCGGCGCTGGCCGCTCCCCCGCTGGCCTCGACCCTGCACCTGGCGTCGGCGCTGACCGTGGACGAGCGCCCCGACGGGGCCTGGCACGCCGAGTGGGCGACCCTGCGCACCCTGGCCCGGCGCACCGCCACCGCCGCCTCCCAGACCCGGGAGCTGCTGGCGGGGCTGACCGTGGACGCCGACCGGATGGCGGCCACCGCCGCCGGGGCCCGGGAGGCGCTGACCGCCGAGGCGCGGGCCGTGGCCGCGTTCACCGGCGCCGACGCCGCCGGCCACGGCCCCCCGGACGGGACGGGGGCCGCCGGCGCCCTCGTTGACGCCGTCCTGGACCGCGCCGACCGCTTCCTGGAGGCCCACGCATGACGGTCCCCCGTATCACCGGAGTCGAACTGGCCGGGGGCCCCGACCGGCCGCTGCTCCTGGCGGGCCCCTCGCTGGGCACCTCGGCGGCGGCGCTGTGGTCGGCCGCCGCCGACCGGCTCGGCGACGCCTTCCACGTGGTGGGCTGGAACCTGCCCGGGCACGGCGGCGCCCCGACCGCGGACGCGCCGTTCACCGTGGAGGAGCTGGCGCGGGGCGTCCTGGGGTTCGCCCGGGGCGTCACCGCCGCGCGCGGCGGCGCCGACCGCTCGTTCCGCTACGCGGGCGTCTCCCTGGGCGGGGCCGTGGGCCTGCACCTGCTGCTGGACGCCCCCGAGGCGGTGCGCTCGGCGGCGCTGCTGTGCACGGGGGCGCGCATCGGCGAACCCGGCGCGTGGCGGGAGCGGGCCGCGACGGTGCGGGCCTCGGGCACCGCCGCCGTGGTGGAGGGCTCGGCACGGCGGTGGTTCGCCCCGGGCTTCGCCGGGCGCGAGCCGACGACCGCCGCCGCCCTGCTGCACGCGCTGCGCGACACCGACGCCGGGGGCTACGCGCTGGCCTGCGGGGCGCTGGCCGGGTTCGACGTGCGCGACCGGCTGGGGGAGGTCACCGCGCCGGTGCTGGCCGTGGCGGGGGCCCGGGACGGCGCCACCCCGCCCGCGTCGCTGGAGGCCCTGGCGCGCGGGGTGCGCCGGGGCCGCGCGGAGGTCCTGGCGGGGGTCGCCCACCTGGCCCCGGCGGAGGCACCCGACCGGGTCGCCGCCCTGCTGCGCGCCCACTTCGCGGACCCGGGGTCGCCCCCGGACGCCTCCCGGGCCGTCGGACCGCCCACCGGCACCGGCGTCGGCGCGCCCACCGCCCCACCGTCCGGCCCGCACACCCGCAGGGGCTCCGGTGAGGATCCCGATGAGGACTTCGCCGCGGGCCCCGGCACCGGCCCGCCCACCGACCCGGGCGCCGATGGAAACCTGGACACGGACATCCACCCGGGCGCCGGCGCGCCCACGGGACCACCGACCGGCCCGGGCACCGGCGCGAGGCTCGCCCCGGACACCGGCCGGCACCCCGGGGCAAGCGCCGGTGACGGTCCCGGCGCGGGCACCGGCCCGGGCGCCCTCACCCAGGAGCAGGTGCACGCGGCGGGCATGGCGGTGCGCCGCGAGGTGCTGGGCGACGCCCACGTGGACCGGGCGGTCGCGGCGACCACGGACTTCACCGCCGGCTTCCAGGACTTCATCACCCGCTACGCCTGGGGCACGGTGTGGACCCGGCCGGGCCTGGACCGGCGCAGCCGGTCGATGATCACCCTGACCGCGCTGATCGCCCGCGGCCACCACGAGGAATTCGCCATGCACGTGCGCGCCGCACTGCGCAACGGGCTGACCCCGGCGGAGATCGAGGAGGTCGTGTTGCAGAGCGCGGTCTACTGCGGTGTCCCCGACGCCAACACCGCGTTCCGCATCGCCCAGCGCGTCCTGTCCGAGCCGGGCCCGGCGTGAGCGCAGCGGTCCCGGGACCGGGACCGGGGCCGCTGCGGTGTTCGGCAGGGCCCCGCGGGGAACCACGGCGGCCCCCGGCGGCCGGCGAGAGCCGGGCACGCCCGAGGCGCGACCACCGGAGGCCGTGCGGTCCGCGTGCGGCGGGACCCACGCCGGAGTCGTGCGGGGGTGTCCCCGATGCGGACCGTCCCGGCCGGACGGCCCCGCGCCGCCGCGGCGGTCCGCGGTCCCGGAGGGGGCCCGCGCGGAGCGGGCGCAGGCCCCGCCGGAGCAGGGGTGCAGCCCCGCCAGAGCAGGGGTGCAGCCCCGCCAGAGCAGGGGTGCAGCCCCGCGCGGCGCCCCCGGGGGGCGCCCTACCCCTCCGCGTCCCGGCAGGGGCCGCGCTCGTGCGCCACACGGCCGCCGACGTAGGTGAGGGCCACGGCCCGGTCGTCGCCCAGGTGGCCGAGGGCGAAGAGGAGGTCGCCCACCGTCTCGCTCTCGGCGGTGCGGGCGGCGAGCATCGGGGTGGCGGAGGGGTCCAGGACCACGAAGTCGGCCTCGTTGCCGGGGGCCAGGGAGCCCACGGTCCCCTCCAGCCCCATCGCCTGCGCCCCGCCCAGGGTGGCCAGGTAAAAAAGCCCGACCCCGCTCATCGGGAACCCCCGGAGCCTCCCGACCTTGTAGGCCTCGCCCATCGTCTCCAGCAGCGACAGGCCGGTGCCCCCGCCCACGTCGGTGCCCAGGCCGGTGCGCACGGGGTGCCGGGGGTCCTTGGCGGCGCGGGCGGAGAACAGGCCGCTGCCCAGGAAGAGGTTGGAGGTGGGGCAGTGCGCGACGCCGCTGCCCGATTCCGACAGCCTGCGCCACTCGCGCCCGTTCAGGTGGACGGCGTGCGCGAAGACCGCCCCGCGCCCCAGGAGCCCGAAGTGGTCGTACACGTCCACGTAGTCCCTGCGGTCCGGGAACAGCTCGCGGACCTGCCCGACCTCCTCACGGTTCTCGGCCAGGTGGGTCTGGGCCAGGGTGCCGGGGTGCGCGTGCCACAGCCGCCCCGCCAGGCGGAGCATCTCGTCGGTGCAGGCCACCGCGAACCGGGGTGTGACGGCGTACAGGTTCCGGCCGACGCCGTGCCACCTGCGGATGAGCGCCTCGGACTCCTCGTACGCCCGGATCGGCGACCGGTCCAGCAGGTCGGTGCGGGCGTTGCGGTCCATGAGCACCTTGCCCGCGGCGATCCGCATCCCGCGCCGGGCGGCCTCCTCGAAGAGGGCGTCGACGGAGACCGGGAAGGTGGCGCAGCCGACCAGGGCGGTGGTGGTGCCGTTGCGCAGCAGCTGGTCGCAGAACAGCGCCGCGCAGGAGCGCGCGTAGGCCGCGTCGGCGAAGCGGACCTCCTCCGGATAGACGTACCGCTGGAGCCAGTCCAGGAGCTCCTCCCCGTAGGAGCCGGTGATCCGGGTCTGCACGTAGTGCACGTGGGGGTCGATGAGCCCGGGCAGGACGAGCTTGCCGCGGTGGTGGACGACGGCGGTGCCCGGGGGCAGGGAGCCGACCAGGTCGCCGTAGCGGCCGGAGGCGGTGATCCTGCCGTCGCGGCAGACCAGCAGGCCGTCCTCGACGTACTCCAGGGCCCGGTCGTCGGAGGTGAGGAAGGGGTCGTCGGAGAACCACGCCAGGGAGCCGCGCACGGCGGTCACGGCGGGGCCGGAGCCGGGGGCGGCGGGAGGGGCGCCGCCGCTCACGGGCGGCCTCCCCCGGTCGGCGCGCCGGGTCCGCCGGGGCTTCGCGGTGCGGTGCGGTGGTGCATGCGCGGCCTCCTGACCTCTGTACTCGCCCTTCGCCACCACGCGTACCCGCTTCGTGCCGGACGCGAACGCCGGGGGCGGCACGTCCCCGACACGGGACCGCGGCGGAGAGCGGGGAGGTCGTGTCGCGGAGCGCGGTCTGCCGCGGTGTCCCCGACGCCGACGCCGCGTTCCGCAGCGCCCGGCGCGTCCTGTCCGAGGAGTGACCGGCCCGCTGCTCCGGCCCCGGGGCGGCGGTGCCCGGCGCAGCGGCCGTGGTTGCCGGGGGCCGGGCGCGGACGGCGGCCGCGGTGGGTCGGGAGGGACGCCGTCGCTCCCGGGCGGCCTCCCCCGCTCGGCGCGGGCAGACGCGGCGGCGAGGACCCGGGGCGGGTCGGGCGGCGCGCCGCCCGACCCGCCCCGGCAGGTGTCAGGCCGACTCGCGCAGGGTGTCGGCGAGCGGGGTGGACGGGCGGCCGATGAGGCGGCGCAGGTCGCCGGTGGGCTCGCCCAGGGCGCCGTCGCGGATGTTGCCGTCCAGGGCGGCGACGAACGCCGCGGTCCCCGCGTCCAGGCCCGCCCCGACCAGGGCGGCGGTGTGCTCGGCGGTGGACAGGTCCTTGTAGACCACGTCCCGGCCCAGGACGTCCGCGAGGGTGGCGGCCAGCTCGTCGTGGGTCCAGGCGGTGTCGCCGGTCAGCTCGTACACCGCGCCCGCGTGGGCCGCCGGGTCGGCCAGCACCACCGCCGCCGCCGCGGCGAAGTCGCGGCGGGAGGCGCTGGGCACCCGGCCCCGCCCCGCGCTGCCGAGGAACGCGCCGGTGGCGCGGGCCTGCTCCAGCTGCGGCAGGTAGTTCTCGCTGTACCAGTTGTTGCGCAGGACCGTGTGGGCGATGCCCGAGGCCGCCAGCAGCTCCTCCGTGGCCTTGTGGTCGGGCGCCAGCACCAGCGGGGTGTCGTCCGCCCGGGGCGCGCTGGTGTAGACGATGTGCCCGGTCCCGGCGGCGGCAGCGGCCTCGACGGCAGCCCTGTGCTGGGGCACCCGGCGGCCCGGCTCGCTGGTGGAGACCAGCAGCAGGGCGGCGGCGCCCTCGAAGGCCGGGGCGAGGGTGGCGGGGTCGTCGAGGTCGATGCGCGCGGTGCGCACCCCGCGCCCGGCCAGCTCCGCCAGGCGCCCGGTGTCGCGGCCGGCCGCGACGATCCGCTCGGCCGGGGTCCCCCGCTCCAGGAGTTCCTCCACGACGAGACGGCCCAGGTGGCCGGTGGCACCCACGATGACGACGGACATGAGCGATGGTCCTTCCCTTGCCGGGCCGGGACGTCCCCGGCCGCTGCCCTGGGACAACGGGCCAGGTGGGAGGCACATTCCGATCTGCGTGTACCCACCTTTTTGTCAGGTACCCACCTGAAGGTTAGGCAGGAGGTCAGGGTGTCAGGGGGCCGTGGAATCCGTGGCCCCGGCCGCCCCGCCGTCCCGCCCGGAGCCCTCCCCCGGGCCCCGCGGCCCCCCGGGCCCTCCGGCCTGTGTCCGCCCCGGTTCCTCCCCGGGTCCCTCCTGCGCGGGCCCCTCCCCGCCGCTCCCGTCCGCGCCGGGCCCGTCCGACCGCTCCGCCTCGCTCAGCAGCGGGTGCTGCTCCACCTCGTAGCGCCGGATGTAGGACCCCAGGAACGCCTGCATGCTCGCACCCATCGGCAGGGCGAGCAGGGCGCCCGGCGCCCCCAGGATCGCCACGCCCGCCAGCACCGACCCGAAGGCCACCGCCGGGTGCATGTCCAGCGTCCGGGCGGTGATGCGCGGTTGCAGCACGTAGTTCTCGAACTGCTGGTAGACGATCACGAACACCAGCACCCACACGGCCTCCCACGGCCCCTGGAGCAGCGCCACCAGTACCGGGACGAACCCGCCGATGTAGGTGCCGACCGTGGGGATGAACTGCGACAGCACGCCCACCCACAGCGCCAGCGCGAACGCGAAGGGCACGTCCAGCGCCACCAGCACCAGGTAGTGCGCGACCGCCGAGACCAGGGCCAGCAGCGCCCGCGAGTACAGGTACCCTCCGGTCTTCTCGATGGCGATCTCCCAGGCCCGCAGCACCTCGCGCTGGGTGCGCGGCGGCAGCACCGAGCAGATCACCCGCCGAAAGCGCGGGCCGTCCGCGCACAGGTAGAACGTGAACAGCGCGATCGCCAGCCCGTTGAAGAGCAGCCCCAGCAGGGTCGTCCCCGCCCCCAGCGCGTTGTCGGCGATCCGGGAGGCGTACTGCTGGACCACCCCGCTGGCACTGGTGACCTGGTCGATCAGGGTGGTGGACGAGTAGTCCGTGCCGAAGGCGGAGTTGACCTCCTCCAGCGTCGAGCGGAGCATCCGGGGCGTCTCGGCGGCCAGCGCCAGCACCTGCCCGATCAGCATGGAGCCGAGCATGCTCAGGAAGATCCCGGTCGCCAGCAGCACCAGGAGCATGACCGCGCCGGTGGCCGGGCCGCGGGGCCAGCGGCGGCGGTGCAGCCAGTTGACGGCGGGCTCCAGGGCCAGCGCCAGGAAGAGGGAGATCAGCAGCAGGAGGATGAGCCCCTGCAACTGGAGGAACAGCCACAGGGCCACGCCGAAGGCCGTGACGGTCCACATCACCAGCATGATGGCCCGGGGCAGCCACGGGGGCATGCCCGCCCGCCGGTCGGTGCTCGGCGGCCGGGGCGCCGGGGAGTTCGTCTGCAAGCCTGAGGTTCCTTGTCTGTACTGCGCGGCGCGGGAGCGCGCCGGGGGTCCGGGACCGGTTCCCGCCTACCGGACGATAGCCGCCCCGGAGGGTCGGCGGCTCCGCAGCGCGGCTCGCGCACCCTGCGGGTAGGTTGGAGGCGTGAGCATCGCAGGGGGTCTTCCGCAGGGCGAGGTGTTCAGCGCCGACTGCCCGTCCCGGCGCCTGCTGGGGGAGGTCACCTCCAAGTGGGGCGTCCTGGTCCTGGTGGCGCTGAAGGACGGTCCGATGCGCTGGAGCGGCCTGTTGCGCCGCATCCAGGGTGTCAGCGAGAAGATGCTCGCGCGCACCCTGCGCTCCTTCGAGGCCGAGGGCCTGGTGCTGCGCGACGCGCGGCCGGTGGTGCCCCCGCACGTGGAGTACAGCCTCACCCCGGCCGGACGCGAGGTGACCGAGCGCCTCGTGCCGCTGGTCGCCTGGACCGAGGAGCACGCCGCCCGCGCCGCCGCGCACGGGGAGCGCTCGCCCGCGGGGAGCGGACCCCGCCCCTGAGACGGCGGGGTCCACCGCAGCACCATCCGTGCTCCCGGTTCCCGCGGCACCCGTGGGGCACACTCCAGAAAAGACGCGGGCCAGGGCGCCCCGGGCCGAGGAGGCAGCAGCGATGACCGACGACCAGGAGCGCACGCCGGCGGTGGTGGCGGGTGTGGACGGCTCCGCCGAGGCACGGGCGGGCCTGGAGTGGGCCGCCGCCGAGGCGGCGCGCAGGGGGTGGCCGCTCAAGGCGGTGCACGCCCTGTCGATGCCGGTCGTGACGAGCGTCTACGCCGGGCGCACCCGGTTCCCTCCCACCGAGGAGATCTCCCGGCAGGGCACCGCCATCCTGGAGGAGGCCGCCGCCCACGCCCGCGGGGCCGGCCCCGGCGTGGAGGTCCTCACCGAACTCGCGCCGGAGGACCCCGCGTCCGCGCTGCTGCACCGCGCCGGCCCCGGCGACCTGCTCGTGGTGGGCTCGCGCGGCTTCGGCCCGGTCCGCTCGGCCCTGGCCGGGTCGGCGGGCATCCGCCTGGCCTCGCGCGCCTCCTGCCCGGTGGTCGTGGTGCCGCGGCCCGCCGAGGGCGGCGCGGTCCCGGTCGACCCGCGGCGCATCGTCGTCGGCGTGGACGGCTCGCTGGACTCCCAGCACGCCCTGGACTTCGCCCTGCACCAGGCGGCGCGCACCGCCGGGGCCGAGGTGGTCGTGGTCAACAGCTGGGAGGCGCCCACCCCGTTCGCGTCCCAGGCGCTGATCGCCTCGGGCTGGACCCCGCACGAGGAGTTCCTGGACCGGCAGTCGGAGGAGGTCGTCGCCGGGGTGCTGGCCGAGGTGTTCGACGACACCGTCGAGAACGTGGACGTGTCCGTGGTGCGCACCCGCAAGAACCCGGTGGAGGCGCTGGTGGAGGCCGGGGCGGAGGCCGACCTCGTCGTGGTCGGGTCCCGGGGCCGGGGCAGCGTCCGCGGCATGTTCCTGGGCTCGGTCAGCCAGGGGGTCCTGCACGCGGCGACCGTCCCGGTCGCGGTCCTGCCCCACCGCGCCGGCTCCGGGGAGTGAGCCGGTGGCCGACGCGAACGAGGAGACCCGCGCCCACCTCGCCCTGGGCCGGATGCTGTACGGGGGCATGGTCGCCCACCTGATCGGCGGCGCCGTGCGCCTGGGCCTGCCCGACGCCCTGGGCGAGGGGGAGGCGACCGCCGCCGAGCTGGCCCGTGCCCTGGACGCCCGCGCCGACACCCTGGAGCGCCTGCTGCGGGCGCTGGCCGCCGTGGACCTGGTGGCCGAGCCCGGCCGGGGCCGCTACGCGCTGACCCCGGCCGGGCGCCTGCTGCGCACCGGCCACCCGGGGTCCATGGCGGCCATCGCGCGCTTCTACACCGACGCGCTGCTGCTGGACTCCTGGCGGGGGCTGCCCCAGAGCGTGCGGGACGGGTCGGTGGCCTTCGAGCGGGCGCACGGGGAGACGTTCTTCGAGCACCTGGACGGGCGCCCCGAAGAGGCGGAGATGTTCCACGGCGCCATGGCCGACGGCACCCGCGGCACCGCCCGGGTGCTGCCGGGCGCCTACGACTTCGCGCCGTTCTCCACCGTGGTGGACGTGGGCGGCGGGGACGGCACGCTGGTCGCCGCGGTCCTGGCCGCGCACCCGCGGCTGCGCGGGGTGCTGTTCGACGCGCCGGGCGGTGCCGGGCGGGCCCCGGCGGTACTGGAGCGCGCCGGGGTCGCCGACCGGTGCTCGGTGGTGTCGGGGGACTTCTTCCGGTCGGTCCCGGCCGGGGACGTCCTGCTGCTCAAGAGCATCATCCACGACTGGGACGACGAGCGGGCCGGGGCGATCCTGTCGCGCTGCCGGGAGGCGGTGTCCGACGGCGGCCGGGTGCTGCTGGTGGAGCCGATGCTGCCGGACGGGCCGGGCGCGGACGGGCCGCCGGTGCCGTTCCTGAGCGACCTGAACATGATGGTCAACACGGGCGGGCGCGAGCGCACCCGCGCCGACTTCGAGGCGCTGTGCTCCCGGGCAGGGTTCACGCTGGCCTCGGTGCGGATCCTGGCGCCCCCGTCGGGGTACGCGCTCCTGGAGGCCGCCCCCGCCTGACCCACGGGCGCCCCGGGCGCGGGCCGGACCCGTGCCCGGGGGCGTCGGACCCGTCCCGCTTCCGACGCATCCGGGCCACGGGCCGCGCGTGCGGGACGTCCGTCCCGCACGCGCGGCCCGGCCCCCGGCGCCGGGGTCAGGCGCGGAAGGCGTCGGCGTTCTCCCGCGCCCACCGCGCGAAGGTGAGCGCCGGGCGCCCGGTGACCTCCTCCACCGTGGGCAGCACCCGGCCCGCCGTCCCGGGCGGGTCGGTGGCCAGCGCGATCCCGAACTCGACGTAGTCCTCGGGGAACCCCTGCGCGCGCAGGCGCTCGCGCTCCTGCTCCTCGGTCAGCCGCACCCAGGCGACCTCGCGCCCCAGCGCGTCCCCCAGGTCCCGCGCCCGCTCGGCCGGGGTGAGCGCCTGCGGCCCGGTCAGCACCAGGTCGCGCCCGCCCTGCCCGCCCTCGGTCAGCGCCGTCAGCGCGACGGCGGCGATGTCGGCCTCGTGGACCGCGGCGCTGGGCCAGGCGGCCAGGGTGCGCACCGCTCCCGTCTCGCGCACGTCGGGCGCCCACTCCAGCGCGCCGGACATGAACTCCAGCGGTACCAGCACCGTCCACTCCAGGTCCGACCCGCGCACGGCGTCCTCCAGGGGACTGCCGCCGAAGGCCCCCAGGACGGTGGCGCGCCGCGCCCCGCCCTCCCGGGCCAGGGCGAGGATCTCGCCGGCGTTGGCCAGCTCGGCCCCGTCGTCCCCGCCGAAGGTGATGAGGTGGACGGCGTCCACCCCCGTGAACGCCTCCTCCAGCGTCGCGGCGTCGGTCAGGTCGCCGCCGACGACCTCCACCCCGGGGCCGAGGTCGGCGCGGTCGGGGCGCCGGGTCAGCGCCCGGACCGGGTGCCCCCGCTCGGCCAGCCCCCGCACCAGATGGCGCCCCACGGTGCCCGTCGCTCCTGTCACCAGAACGGTCATGGCCGTCCCCCGTCTCGTTCGTCTCGGTTCGATCGCCTCACCTTCCCGGCAGTGGAGGACACTTGATGTCCTCCACTCACGCGACTTCTCCCGTCTTCCGGTCGACCCCGGGGCGGGGCGCCGCCGGGCCGCCCCCGGCGGCGGTCACCGCAGCTGGGCGTCGATGTCGCGCACCCGCACGACCCGGGTGCGGTCGGTGACCAGGGGGTCCAGTACGCCGCCGTTGCCGAGCCCGTCCCACCAGCGCACCTCCCAGGACAGGGCGGCGGTGACGGAGTAGGCGCCCTCGGGCTCGTGCTCGGAGGGGCCGGTGTAGGTGTGGGCGCAGTCCCCGTCGGGGATCTCGCAGGTGACGACGGTGCCGTCCCCCATCTCCCAGCGGGCGCGGCGGGGCACGGCCGCGACGGTGACGCGGTGGCCGCGGGCGGACGCCCCCACGCGCACCTCCCGGCGCGCGTCGGCGGCCGGTCGCAGTTCGAGGCGGGCCCCGGCGGCCACCGCCCGGTCGTCGGCGCCCATCGGCGCGGGCAGGGGCAGCAGGGCGCGGACCCGCTCGGCCAGCGCCCGGGGCCCGGCGTCGCCGGGCAGCCGCGGCAGGGCCCGGCAGGAGGCCTGCCAGGCGGTCCCGGAGCGGACGGCCCCGTCGCAGTGGCCCGGCGCCGCCCGCACCGCCTCGCCCGTGGCGGCGGGTCCGGCGGTGGCCACAGCCGCGGGGACCGCCGGGGCCGGCAGCAGGGCGAGGGCGAGGGCCGGGAGCAGGAGGCCGTGCAGCACCAGGGCACACTCCTTCGAGTGATGTCATGACTACAGTGAGTGATCACAGCAGAACATAGCCATCCCACGCCCCGCGCACAACCGGTTCCGCGCAAGCGGTCCCGGCCCGCCCCACAGCCTCAGGGCGAGCGGTGCTCCGCGATGTGCCGCGGCACCCCGATGCCCTCCCGCAGCAGCGGGTCCGGCTCCGGCTCGCCGAACACCGAGCGCACCGGGACGACCCCGGCCCACACGTCCAGCGCCAGGTCCTCCTCGTCGTCGACCGGCGGGCCGGTCCGGACCTTGACCGACGCCTCGGCCAGCGACAGCGCCAGCACCCGGGTGGCCGCCATCTCCTTGCGGGTGGGCACGCGAACCGCGTCCCACCGCCCCGGGGCGACCTGCTCGGTCAGGGCCCGCAGCCCGGCCGTGCGCTCGTCCTCGTCGTCGACCACCCGCGGGCGGCCGTAGACCACCGCCGACCGGTGGTTGACCGAGTGGTGGAACGCCGACCGGGCCAGCACCAGGCCGTCGACCAGGGTGACCGCCACGCACACCTCGCCGCCGGTGTCCAGCGAGCGCGCACCCGTGGACCCGTGCAGGTACAGGGTGTCGCCGACGCGCCCGTAGGCGGTGGGCAGCACCCGCGGGGCGCCGTCCACGACGACGCCGAGGTGGCAGAACAGCCCCTCGTCGAGCAGGGCGTACAGCTCGGCGCGGTCGGCGCGCTGCTTGTGCCTTCCCCGGCGCAGCCGGGTCCGGTCCGTGGGGGACAGCGGGGCGGACCCGGCGTCCGGGGCCTGCGGGCCGCGGGCGTCCGCGGTTTCGGTGGTCGAGAGCATGCCTTCACGCTAGGGGCCGGGTGGACCTGTGGACAGGTCCACTTCCGCCCCGGAACGCACGACCACTTCTCGGGCTCAGGCCGTGACGTCGACGACCACCTTGCCCCGCACTCCCCCGGCCTCCAGCGCCCGGTGCGCCCCGGCCACGTCGGAGAGCGGGAACACCCGGTCCACCACCGGCCGCAGGTCCCCGGCCTCCGCCAGGCGGGCCACCTCCTCCAGCAGGTCCCGGCGGGGGTTCCCGCTGAAGAACCGCACCCGGCGGCGGCCGAACACCGCCGAGCCCAGGATGTAGCCCACCGAGCGCAGGGGCCTGGCCGTGTCGAAGGACACCGCGACCATCCGCCCGCCCGGGGCCAGCAGCCGCCGGTAGGCGCGCAGGTCCGTGCCGACGGTGTCCAGGACGACGTCGAACCGGCCCAGGCCGGCCGGGGCGGTGGTGCGGTAGTCGAAGGCCTCGTGCGCCCCCAGGTCCCGGGCCAGGTCCAGGTGCTCGGCCCTGGCCAGGGCGGTGACGTGCGCCCCGTAGGCCCGGCCCAGCTGCACCCCGCCCACGCCCACTCCCCCGGTGGCGCCGCGCACCAGCAGCCGCTCCCCCGGGCGCAGCCGCGCCTTGTCGCGCAGCGCGGTGACCACGGTGGTGGCGACCGGGATCGTCACCGCCGCGACGGGCTCCATGCCCTCGGGCATCCGGGCCATCCGGTCCGGCGGGACCGCCACGTACTCGGCCATGGCCCCGAAGCCGCGGATCAGCCCCCACACCCGCTCGCCGACCGCGACGCCGCGCACGTCCGCCCCGACCGAGGCCACCTCCCCGGCGAAGTCCAGGCCGACCGCCCGGGGGAAGGGTCCCATGACCAGGGAGCCCAGCAGCCCCAGGTCACCGGAGCGGCCGGACAGCTCGCCTCCGTTGACGCTGGAGGCCAGCACCCGCACCAGCACCTTGTCGTCCCCGGGGTCGGGAACGGGGCGGCGCCCCTCGTAGATCACCTCCGGCGGTCCGACCCGGTCGAACAGCGCCGCGCGCATCTCCTGTGCCACCCGTCTCCTCCGTTCACCCGCGGGCGCCGGACCGGCTCTCGGCCGGCGCCACGTGAACGCTAACCAGGGAAACGGAGGGCATCGTCCACTTAGCGGTAATGTGAGACACATGCCCGCCGATTCGTCTCAGATGGCCCCGCCCGAGCCCCCGCTGCGCACCGACGCCCTCCGCAACCGAGAACGCATCCTGCTCGCCGCCCGGGACGCGTTCGCCTCCCACGGGATCGACGTGCCGATGGCCACCATCGCCCGCCGCGCCGGGGTGGGCACCGCCACCCTCTACCGGCGCTTCCCCACCCGGGACGCCCTGGTCGCCGAGGCGTTCTCCGACCAGGCCTCCGCCTGCGCCGACACCGTCGACCACGCCCTGGCCGACCCCGACCCCTGGCGCGGGTTCGCCTCCACCCTGTACCGGGTCGCCGCCATGCAGGTCGCCGACCGGGGGTTCGGCGCCGCGTTCCTGCGCAACGCCGCGCTGTCCCCCGAACTGGAGGAGCGCCGCATCCGGGCCGAGGAGGGGATCGCCCGGCTGATCCGGCGCGCGCAGGAGTCCGGCGCGCTGCGCACCGACTTCCACCGCACCGACCTCACCCTGGTCCTCATGGCCGTCGAGGGCATCCGCGCCGACACCCCCCAGGCGGCGGGCGCCGCCGCCCGGCGCCTGGTCGCCCACCTGCTGCGGTCCTTCCGCGCCGACGCCGCGGCGGCCCCTCCGCTGCCGCCGCCCGCCCCGGTCGGCCTCTACCACCTCCGGGACTAGGAGCCGGTGCCCGTGCCACGACAGCACACCGAACCCGCCCTGCACCTGGACCGGTCCAGCGGCGCGCCGCTCACCGTCCAGCTGGCCGCCGCCCTGCGCGCCGCCGTGGCCGACGGGTCCCTGGCCGAGGGCGAGCGCCTGCCCTCCAGCCGGTCCCTCGCCGCCCGGCTGGGGGTGAGCCGCACCGTCGTCACCGACGCCTTCCAGCAGCTCTACGCCGAGGGGTGGCTGGAGGGCCGCCACGGGTCGGGCACGTTCGTCGCCCCGGGGGCCGCGCCCGCGCCCGCGGAGCCCGCGCCCATCGAGCCCGCCTGGCGCACCGCCGCCGCCCGCGGCGGCCGCATCGCCGGGCCGGACGGGCGGCCCTCGCGCGGCGAGCTGCGCGCCCGCGGCCTCATCGACCTGCGCCCCGGAGCACCCTGGGTGGGGTCGGTGGACCGGGCCGCTTGGCGCCGGGCCTGGCGCTCGGCCGCCGACCTGCCCCAGGACGACGACCCCGACCCGCGCGGCCTGCCGCGGCTGCGCGCCCTGCTCGCCGACCACCTGCGCCGGGCCCGCGGCATCGCCGTGGGTCCGGAGAACATCCTGGTCACCCGCGGCACCGGCAACGGACTGGACCTGGCGGGGGCCGCCCTGATCGCCCCGGGCGACCGGGTGGGGGTGGAGGAGCCGGGGTACGGCAGGGCCCGCACGGTGCTGGCCGCGCGCGGCGCCCGCATCGTGCCCTGCCCGGTGGACGGGGACGGCCTGGTCGTGGACGCGCTCCCCGGCGGCCTGGGCATGGTGTACACCACTCCGGCCCACCAGTACCCGCTGGGCGGGCGGCTGCCGGTGCCCCGGCGCGAGCTGCTCATCTCCTGGGCCCGCGCGACGGGGGCGGTGGTCGTCGAGGACGACTACGACGCCGAGTTCCGCTACGACGTGGCCCCGCTGCCCGCGCTGTACGGGATGGACCCGGGGCGGGTGGTGCTGCTGGGCACCCTGTCCAAGACCCTCACCCCCGACCTGGGCATCGGGTGGATCGTCGCCGAGCCCGACCTGGTGGAGCACCTGGCCCGGGTGCGCCGCGGCCTGACCGACCGCACGCCGGGTCCGGTGCAGGCCGCCACGGCGCTGCTGCTGGAGCGCGGCGACCTGGACCGGCACCTGCGGCGGATGCGCGCCGAGTACGCGCGCCGCCGGGCCCTGCTCATCGAGTACCTGGGGCCGCGGCTGACCGGGGACACCGCGGGGCTGCACGCGATGCTGCCGCTGCCCGCGGCGGAGGTGGCCCCGGTGGTCGCCGGGGCCGCCGCCCGCGGGGTGGTGGTGGACGACACCGGCCGCACCAGCCACGGGACGCCCACGGTGCACGGCCTGGTGCTGGGGTACGGATCGGTGTCGGCGGCCGGCCTGCGGCGCGGCTGCGCGGTTCTGGCGGACCTCCTGGACCGGCGCCTGGGCCCCGCCTGAGGGGCGGGGCGGCGCGCGGCACGGGAGGTCCGGTGCTCAGCCGCCGGCCTCCTCCCAGGCCCGGCGGACCCGGTCCAGGGCGGCCCGGTTCTCCTCCTGCCATTGCCGCCCCGCCGGGTCCACGGGCACCCGCACCTCGACCGGGACGCGCCCGGCGTCGTACACGGTGATCAGGAACGGGGCGTCGGGCACCACCGACAGCCAGGCCCCCTGTTCCGCGGGCGGCCACTGCACGGCGCGCAGGGCCTCCAAGTCGGCCAGCCGCAGCTCCCAGTCGGCCAGGTCCGCGCCGGTCAGGGACAGGCCGACCCGGCCGCTGACGAAGGCGCTCTCCACCACGAGTTCGGCCGCCACGGCCGGGGCACCGGGGGTGTCGGGGACGGTGACCAGCGCGGCGACCGCGTGCCGGGGGTCGTGGAAGCGGAACAGTTCGAGGACGCGGGGACTGCCGGGGGCGGCGGGTTCCATCGGTGGCCTTCCTGAGGCTCTGGGCAGAACCGGGAGTTCTGCGCAGGACTCAACGAACCCGGTCGGGGCCCGGTTCCGGGCTGCGGGTGCGGATCGCCCAGGACAGCAGGGCGGCCACGGCGCACAGCCCCGCGGCGCCGGGCCGGGGGCCGCCGCGGGAGCGGGGTGCGCGAAGAACGCCGGGGCCGGAGCCGCCGCCCCGGCTCGACGGGCACGGGTTGGTAAGGCTAACCTCATGTGAAGTTCGTGTTCCTTCGTCCGATCCTGAGAAGAGTGCTCTGTGCGTGTCGAGAACCCCGCCCACCGCGCGATCATGCGCGCCCGCGTCGTGCGCACGGAACGCGTCACCGAGCACTTCATCAACGTCACCCTGGGCGGGGACGCGCTGGCGGACTTCGAGTTCCTGGGCCGCGACCAGTTCGTGCGCCTGTTCCTGACGCGGCCCGGCCAGGAGAACCTGCACCTGCCGACCGACGCCGACCGCCGCTGGGTGTCGCAGCTGTACGACATGCCCAAGGAGCGCCAGCCCTACGTGCGCAACTACTCGGTGCGCCGGTTCGACCCGCTCGCCCGGGAGATGGACATCGAGTTCGTCGACCACGGCGAGGGCGGCCCCGCCTCGGCCTGGGCCCGCGGCGCCCGCCCGGGCGACGAGATCGGCCTGCTCACCGACGGCGTCTACTACCTGCCCTCCCCCGGGGCGCGGGCCCAGCTGCTGGTGGGCGACGAGAGCGCGCTCCCCGCCCTGGTGTCGATCCTGGAGCAGGCGCCCGAGACACTGCGGGCCCGCGTGTACCTGGAGGTGCCCTCCTCCGACGACGTGCGCCCGCTGCGCGCGCTCCCGGGGGTCGAGGTGCACTGGCTGGCTCGTACCGACCCGCATGACGTGCCCGGCCGCCTGGCCCTGGAGGCGGTGCGCGCCGCCGACCTGCCCGAGGAGCGCACGTACTGCTTCGTCGCCGGGGAGAACGCGCTGCCCACGGAGCTGCGCCGCCACCTGGTGCGCGAGCGGGGCTACGCCAAGGACGACATCACCTTCGTGGGGTACTGGAAGCACGGCCAGGCCGTCACCGACTGAGCCCGGCCGCTCCGGGCACGGACCGGCGCGTCGGTTTACCCGGCAAAGGTAAAAATATTCTCCAGGGCGCCTCTGCGTGTCCAAAATGTTATGCAATGACCTACTCTGATGCCTGGTGCGCCGCTCGGCGCCCCCAGCCAGGCCCCGAGGAGGTCATGTGGCACCCGGTCGACACAGCACCCGCCCCGCTCCCCGCCCCTACCGGAAGTGGGCGGCCTTCGGCGCCGCCGCCGCGGTGGTCGCCGCCGGATACGTGGTCGCGGGCGCCGCGGACACCCCCGCGCCCGGCCCCGGCTCCTCCCTGTGCCGGGCCGCCGACGACAAGCGGGAGATGCGCGGCGCCTGGCTCACCACCGTGGGCAACATCGACTGGCCCTCCGAGCCCGGCCTGTCGGCCGGGGAGCAGCAGGAGGAGCTGGACGCCCGCCTCGACGAGGCCGCCGACCTGGGCCTGAACACCGTCTTCCTGCACGTGCGCCCCACCACCGACGCGCTCTACGAGTCCGACCTGGAGCCCTGGACGCGCTACCTCACCGGCGAGCAGGGCGGCGACCCCGGCTACGACCCGCTGGAGTACGCCGTGGCCGGCGCGCACGAGCGCGGCTTGGAACTGCACGCCTGGTTCAACCCCTACCGGGTCGGCATCTCCTCCGACCTGGAGACCCTCGCCGACGACCACCCCGTCAAGGACAACCCCGACTGGATGGTCCGCTACGGCGGCGAGGGCTTCCTCGACCCCGGGAACCCCGAGGTGCGGGGCTGGGTCACCGACGTGATCATGGACGTCGTGGACCGCTACGACATCGACGGCGTCCACTTCGACGACTTCTTCTACCCCTACCCCAAGGAGGGGGAGGAGTTCGGCGACGACGACTCGTGGGAGGCCCACGGCGACGGCTTCGAGGACCGCGACGACTGGCGCCGCGACAACGTCGACCGCTTCGTCGCCGGGATCCACGAGCGCATCGAGGACACCAAGCCCTGGGTCCGGTTCGGCATCTCGCCGTTCGGCATCTGGCGCAACTCCGGCAGCGACCCCGCCGGCTCGGACACCGACGGCCTGGAGTCCTACGCCGCCCAGCACGCCGACACCCGCACCTGGATCCAGGACGGGACCATCGACTACGTGGTGCCCCAGCTGTACTGGGAGCGCGGGTTCGGCGCCGCCGACTACGAGGTCCTCACCGACTGGTGGGCCGACCAGGTCGAGGGCACCGGCGTGGACCTGTACGTCGGCCAGGCCGCCTACCGGGTGGGCGAGCCGGGGTGGGGCGAGAGCTCCCTGACGGACCAGCTCGACTACTCCGACGGTGTGGAGGAGGTGGGCGGCGACGTGTACTTCTCGTTCACCTCGCTCACCGAGGAGGCCGCCGACGCCTTCGCCCACCTGGCCGGGGAGTACTACACCGACCCGGCGCTGCCGCCGCTGGGCGACGTGGCCCCCGACACCGACCCGGAGGTCGGGGCGGTGCGCGGCCTGAGCGCCGAGACCGGCGGGGAGGGCACCGAGCTGTCCTGGGACGCCCTGGACGGCGCCCGCTCCTACGCGGTGTACCGCATCGACGCGGACCGGGCGCGGGCGGTCGCCGCAGGCGGGGTCGAGGACGTGTGCGAGGCGCTGACCTCCGAAGCGCTGCTCGGGGTCACCGGCACGCCCTCGTGGACGGACGGCTCCGACGGCGAGGGGGCGTACGTGGTCACCGCGCTGGACCGGTTCCGGATCGAGGGCCCGGCCGCCGACCCGGTCGACCCGCGCGCCTGACCGGAAAGCGAGCCGTGCCCTCGTGCCCGGCCGGGGAGGGCACCGCGCGGCCCCGGAGGCGACGTCCCCCGACGGCACCGGTCAGGCTCCGCCCGCGAGGTCGCGGGCGACGATGCGCAGCACCTCGGCCCGCCGCCGCACCGGGAAGAAGTGGTCGCCGGGCAGCACCTCCAGGACGTGCCCCCGGGTGGTGAACGCGCCCCAGCCGTCCACCTCGGCGGGGGCCACCGAGGGGTCGTCGGCCCCCGCCAGCGCCGTGACCGGCACGTCCAGGGGAACGGGGTCCCCGGGGCGGTAGGCGGCGATGTTGCGGTAGTCGGCCCGCACGGCGGGCAGCACCAGGGACCGCAGGTCGGGGTCGTCCAACAGGCCGGGGGGCGTGCCGCCGAGCTTCTCGATGACGGCGACCAGCCCGTCGTCGTCCAGCAGGTGCACCCCGGAGGCGGTGCCCTCCCGGCCCGGCGGGCGCCGCGCCGACGCGAACAGGCGCACCGGCGGGCCCAGCGGCCCGGCCGCCAGGCGGAGGGCGGTCTCGTAGGCGACCAGCGAGCCCATGCTGTGGCCGAACAGCGCGTAGGGCCCGGTCAGGTGGCCCTCCAGCGCCGCCGCCGCACCGTCGGCCAGGTCCTCCAGGCGCTCGGGCAGGGGCTCGCGCAACCGGGTCTCGCGGCCCGGGTACTGGACGGCGGCCAGCGCGTACTCCGCGGGCAGGTCGGCCGACCAGTCGCGGTAGAAGTTGGCCGTGCCGCCCGCGTGGGGGAACAGCACCAGCGTGGTCCGGGCGTGCGGCCTGTCGTGGAAGCGACGCAGCCAGGGCGTTCCCGTCGCGGGAGGGGTCATCGCGGCCCACCGGCCTTTCCGTGTCCGTGGCGGGGCGGCGTCCGCCCCGGTGCATCAAAGCAGCCGCGCCGGGGCCCCTCGACGCCGGGGCGGGGTCGGGCCGGTCACGGCGGTCGTCCACGGATTCGGGTTTTCCCCGCCGCTCCCGCCCCCGACCGGCAAGAATGGGGGCCGGAGACGAACGACGCCCCGCACCCGCGCGGGCAACGACGGGGGGACGCCGTGACGCACGCATCCGAGGAACCCGCGTACGAGGCGCGCAGCCGCGCCGCGGCCCTGCTGCCCCGGCTGGTGGCCGCCGAGTCCGAACACCGTCTTCCACCGGTCGAATGGCTGCTGGACCGCGACGGCGGGCTGCACGGCACCGCCTCCCGGGGAGGCGCGGAGGCCGCGTACGCCTGGGCCGACTTCTTCGGCGGCTCCGTGCGCGAGGACGAGCGGGGCGGGGTGCACGGGCGGCCGACCCTGCTCACCGGCCTGGACGACTACCGCGGGGTCCGGGTGGTCGTCCGCACCAGCGGCTGACCGCCCCGGAACACCGGGCCGCCCGCCGCGGGCCGGGGCACCGGCGGGCACCGCCGACGGACCACGGGCCCGCCGGGCGGCGTCCGGCATCCGCCCCAGGCCGGGAAGGCAGCGGCCTCCCTACGCCGGGGCGGCTGAGGCGATCGTCGTCGGCCACGCCCGCGGGGACGGAGGGATACGTTTCCCCGGGGCACCGGCCCGCCACCGGTCCGGACACACCCACGGACGGCCGTGCCCCGCACGGGCCCGCACCGGACGACAGCACCGGCCCGGGACTGCGGCGGGCACCGCCGACGGACCACGGGCCCGCCGTTCCGCTCCGGGAGCGGAACGGCTCCCGGCGGGCCTCCCCGCGCGGGTCACGGGGTCAGGCCGAGCCCTGCCAGCTGCGCCACAGGTCGGCGTAGCGTCCCCCGGCCGCCACCAGCCGCTCGTGCGGGCCCTGCTCCACCACCCGGCCGCGGTCCATCACCACCACCCGGTCGGCGGCCTGCGCCTGGGTCAGCCGGTGCGCCACGACCAGCGTGGTGCGCCCCTCGGTGGCCGCCAGGGAGGCCCGCTCCAGGCGCCGCGCCCCGGCGCTGCCCGCCTCCGCGGTGGCCTCGTCCAGGACGGCCACCGGCGGGTCGGCCAGCACCATCCGGGCCAGGGCCAGGTGCTGGGCCTGCTCGGCGGTCAGCGCGTGCCCGCCCTCCCCGACCACGGTGTCCAGCCCCTCGGGCAGCGCCCGCACCCACGCGAGCGCGCCCACCCGCTCCAGCGCCTCCTCGGCCTCGGCGGCGCCCGCCTCCGGGCGGGCCAGCCTCAGGTCCTCCAGGAGGGTCCCGGCGAACACGTGCGTCTCCTGGCTCACCAGGTACACGTGCCCGCGCAGCAGCCGCTCGCCCAGGTCGGCCAGCGGCACGCCGCCCAGGTGCACCTCACCCGTGTCGGGGACGCGCAGGCCCGTGACCACCGCCGCCAGCGTGCTCTTTCCCGCGCCGCTGGCGCCCACCAGCGCCACCCGCTCCCCGGGGGCGATCTCCAGCGACACCCGGTCCAGGGCGGGCGGGGTGTCGGGGCCGTACCGGTGCCCGACCCCCTTGACCCGCACCGACCCGTCCTGCGGCTCGCGCGCGTGCTCGGGCTCGGCGACCTCGGGCAGGTCCACCACCCCGGCCAGCCGGGCCAGGCTCGCCCCGGCCGACTGCACCTCGTTGAAGTTCATGACCAGGAACATCATCGGCCCGAACAGCCGGTGGAAGTACAGGGCCGCGGCGGTCACCGCGCCCACGGTCACGAGATCGCCGCGCGCCAGCCAGAAGCCCGTGACCAGCACCATCGTCAGGCCGACGCACTCGGCGGCGTTGAGCCGCGACCCGAACCGGGTGAGCAGCCGGAACACCGACACCGTGATGTCCATCGCCGCCAGGGAGCGGTCGGAGACCCGGCCCTCGTGCTCCTCCTCGCGCCGGTAGGCGCGCACCGCCGACCGCCCGCGCAGGGCGCCCATCATGGCGTGCGACCGCTCGCCCATCGCGATCCGCTCGCGGGCGTAGTAAGGGCCCGAGATCGGCAGGTACCAGCGGGCCGCCCACACGTACACCGGCAGGGCGCACAGCCCGGCCAGGCCCAGCCGCCAGTCCAGGGCGGTCATGCCGGCCGCCGTCGACAGCACCATGGCCAGGGCGATCACCACGTCGGGGCCGTTGCGGGCGATCCCGGTGGTGACCACGGCGACGTCGTCGCCCACCCGGGCCAGCAGGTCGCCGATGCGCACCCGCTCCACCTGCGCGGCGGGCATGTGCAGGACCCGGTCCATCACCCGCTCGCGCAGCCGCGCCAGCACGCGCTCCCCGGCCCGGGTCACCAGCCAGGCGCCCAGGCCGGTGAACAGGCCTCCGGCCAGCGCCGCCGCGGCGATGGTCACGGCCGCGCGCAGCACGGCGTCCAGCCCGGCGCCGTCGGTGATGTCGTCCACCATGACGCCCAGCGTCCAGGGGGCGACCAGGCCCACGGCGCTGCCCGCCAGCACCACGACCAGGGACAGGGGGGTGCCCCATCCGCTGCGCCGCACCCCGTCGCCGAGCACCGCCCAGGTGCGCCGGGCCGACGCGGTGGGCAGCAGCTCCGCGTGTTCGTCGGTCGCGCTCACGCGGCCACCGTCCTCTCCGTCGCGGGCGCGCCCGCGTGCTCCACCGCCGCCGCCGGACCCGTACCGCTCGCCCGGGCGGCACCCACCGGTGCCGCGGACCCGCCGGCGGCGGGGGTCGCCGTGTTCCAGGGGGAGGTCACCGGAGCACCGCCTCGGCGTACCCGGAGTCCCCGCGGACCAGGTCGGTGTGGGTGCCCAGCGCCCGCACCCGGCCCTCCTCCAGCACCACCACCCGGTCGGCGCGGGCCAGCAGCGCCGGGCTGGAGGCCACCACCAGGGTGGCCCCCGCCGGGGCGCGGTCCGCGCGCGCCCGGGCCAGCCCGCGCGCGATCGCCTCCTCGGTGACGGCGTCCACCGCCGTGGTGGGGTCGTGCAGCACCAGCACCGGCGGGTCCGCGGCCAGGGCGCGGGCCAGGGCCGCGCGCTGGCGCTGCCCGCCGGACAGGTTGGCCGCCCGGTCGGCCACGGGCCGGTCCAGGCCCAGGGAGTGCCCGCTGACCAGGTCCTCGGCGGCGGCGGCGCGCAGCGCCTCGTGCAGGTGCTCCTCGCCGCGGTCGGTGCCGGTGGCCAGGTTGGTGCGCAGCGTGCCCTCGAACAGGGTCGCCCCGTGCTCCTCCACCAGGACGGCGGTGCGCAGCGCGGCCAGGTCGAGTTCGTGCACGGGGACCCCGCCCACGGCGGCCCGGCCGGCCTCGACCTCCTCGGGCACGGCCCGGCCCGACAACAGGTCCAGCAGCGCCTCGGCGTCTCGGGGGTCGGTGGCCAGCACGCCCACGGTCTCGCCGGGGGCCAGGGTGAGGTCGACCCCGCGCAGGGTGCGGTAGGAGACGCCCTCCAGCGCCACCACCGGCTCGGCGTGCACCGGCCGTCCGCCGGGGGCGACGGCGGCCGGGGCGGTCAGCAGGCGCACCAGGCGCCGCGCCGAGGCGCGGGAGGTGGCGAAGACCTGGCCGACGATACCCAGCCCCTGGACGGGTTCGGCCAGGAACTGCGCCAGCCCGACCACGGTGATCAGCTCGCCGATGCTCAGCCGCCCCCGGAGCGCCATCCACCCGGCGACGGCGGCGACGGCGGCCAGGAACAGCACGCCCGCGGCCGACACCATCCCCCGGTACACGCCGTTGCTGGCGGCGGCCGACACCGAGGCGGTGAGGGCCTGCCCGCTGGCGCGGCGGTAGCGGTCTGCGGCGGCCGTGCGCGCGCCCATGCCCATGAGCACGCGCAGCCCCCCGACGAGGTCGGTGGCCAGCGCGGTGGCCCCGGCGGCGGTGGCCTGCTTGGCCTCGCTGCGCCGGGTGATGCGGGCGGCGGGGAAGCGCAGCAGGAACATCATCAGCGGCACCCCGACCAGGACGCCGATCCCCAGGGGGACGTCGATCGCCAGCAGGGCGACGGTGGTGGCGGTGATCGCGGTGCCCATGGCGATGAGCCCGACCCAGGCCCGCACGTACAGCGAGGCCTGCTCGGCGTCGGAGGTGGCCACCGACAGCAGCTCACCGGCGCGCAGCCCGCTGCGCTCCCCGCGCGGGTCCAGCGCCCGGCGGGCGGCCTCCACCCGCAGCAGGTGGGCCTCGTTCTCGACGGCGCGGACGGAGAACCGGGCGCCGGTGCGGTAGGCCAGCGCCAGCACGGTGAACAGGACGACCATGCCCAGGACGCACAGGGCGAGGGCGCCGGGGTCCCCGGTGGCGACGGCCTGGTCGATGGTCACGCCGATGGCGACGGGGACCAGCGCCTCGGCGAGCTGGTGCAGGGAGTGCAGGACGGTGGCGCAGGCGACGTCGCGGCGGTTGCGGCTCAGGGTGCGCCGGCTCAGCGCCCGCACGTCGGGGGGTACCGGGGTGCTCACGCGGCCGTCCCGTCCGGGCCGGGGCGCACGCCCGCCCTTGAACATGTGGTCATCCGATCATCGTCCCATTCCCCTGTCGTCGTGCCGCGATCAGGCTAGCCAGGCGGCGGCACCCGCGCGAACGGGGCCCCGACCGGCCCGCCGGGGCAGCGCCGCGGACCGGTCGGCCGTGACTCCCGCCACACGTCCGGGCCGCGACGGCCCCCGGGAGGCGCGGGCCACAGCGGTACGCCAGGCCCTGATTAGCGTTTTGCACCCTCTGTGCCGGTTTGCACCCACCCCCGGAGTCCGTCATCCTTGTTCTGCTTAGGCTAGCCTAAGCTGACTACGTCCCTCCCGAGAATGAGGCTCCATGTACCGTGGCCCGCTGACCCGAGGCGGCGCGCTCGCCGCCGGCGCGCTCTCCGTCCTGATGCTCGCCGCCTGCGGCGGCCAGGCCGCCGACGACTCCCCGGACGCCTCGGGCGAGGCCGCGGAGGGCTACCCCGTCACCGTCGACACCCTCTTCGGCGAGGTGACCGTCGAGGACCGCCCCGAGAACGTCGTGGCCACCGGCTGGTCCGACGCCGAGACCGCGCTCGCCCTGGGCGTGCAGCCGGTCGGCGTCGCCGACTGGCAGGGCTACGGCGCCCCCGGCGTCGGCCCCTGGGCGGCGGACCTGTTCGACTCCGAGCCCGCCCAGCTCGACACCATGGAGCCCAACCTGGAGCAGATCGCCGGGCTGGAGCCCGACGTCATCCTGGACACCCGCTCCGACAACAGCCAGGAGCGCTACGACCTGCTTTCCCCCGTCGCCCCGGTGGTCGGCCCGCCGCCGGGCGTGGAGGTCACCTACGGCACCACCTGGCAGGAGCAGACCCGCCAGGTCGCCGCGGTGCTCGACGAGGCCGAGCGCGGCGAGGAGCTGATCGCCGAGCTGGAGGGCGAGTTCGAGGCCCTGCGCGGGGAGAACCCGGACTTCGCCGACGTCACCATCGCCGTGGGCGCCTACTTCGACGGCCAGTACGGCGCCTACGTGCCCGGCGACAGCCGCGTCGACGTCCTCCAGGACCTGGGCTTCGAGTACAAGTCCGAGATCACCGAGATGGCCGACGGCGCGTTCTACGTCGACCTCAGCCCGGAGCTGGTGGAGGTCCTGGACGCCGACCTCACCGTCGTCTTCCCGATCGGCGACACCGCCGACACCCTGCGCGAGGACCCGGTGCTCCAGGGCATCGGCTCGGCGCAGGACGACCGCCTCCTCATCATCGACGACCCGGAGCTGGCCAACGCCTTCTCCAGCGGCTCCACCCTGGGCATCTCGCACGCCCTGGAGGGGATCGTCCCCCTCATCCACGACACCCTCGGCCAGGAGTAGGCCGGGCCCGCGGGGGCCCCGGGGTGTTCCGCCCCGGGGCCCCGCGGTGTTCCGGACCGACTTTTCCATACCCGCGAGTATCGGATACCGGCGGGTATGCTAACCTCGCCGGGATGAGCAACGCCCCGTCCCCCGGCGGCCCCGCGCCCCGGACCCCGCGCGACCAGGTGCGCCGCCGCCTCCTGGACGCCGCCGCCCGGGTGTTCGCCGAGCACGGCTACGCCGGCAGCCGCCTGGACGACATCGCCCGCACCGCCGGGTTCACCAAGGGCGCCGTCTACTCCAACTTCGGCGGCAAGCACGACCTCTTCGCGGCCGTCCTGGGCGAGCGCTCCGCCGCCGAGGCCGCGGCCCTGGCCGAGCGCGCCCGCGGCTCCGACCCCGCCGCCGTGCTGGACGGCCTCGCCCGCGACACCGCCCGCCGCATCACCGGCGACACCGAGCACGGCCGCCTGGGCCTGGAGTTCGCCGCCCACGCCACCCACGACGCCCCCACCCGGGAGGCCGTCGCCCGCATGCGCCGCACCCAGCGCGACGCCGCCGCCGACACCATCGCCCGCCTGGCCGGGCGCGGACTGCCCCTGGCCGCCGACCCCGCCACCACCGCGCTCATCGTGCACTGCCTCACCAACGGCCTGTCCATGGAGCACCTGGCCGACCCCGACGCGGTCGACGCCCGGGCCGTGGAGCGCGCCCTGTCCACCGTCCTGGCGGCGCTCACCGCCGCTCCCCCCACCGAATCCGGAGAACCCGCATGACCCCCCGCCGCCTCGTCACCGCCGCGACCGCCGCCGCCCTGCTGCTACCCCTCACCGCCTGCACCAGCCAGGAGCACGAACCCGAGCAGGCGTCGTTCGCGCTCACCTCGGACGCGCTCACCATCGACGCCGACAAGGGCGGGCTGAGCGTCACCACCGGCGACGTCGAGGAGGTGGAGGTGACCCGGCGGCTCTCCTCCAGCTCCCTGGGCGGCTCCCCCGAGGCCACCTGGGAGCTGACCGGCGACACCCTCGAACTGCGGGTGCGCTGCGCGGTGTTCGGCGACTGCTCCGCCGAGTACGAGGTCGTCGTCCCCGCGGACACCGCGCTGACCCTGCGGACCGGCAACGGCGACGTCACCGCCTCGGGCCTGGAGGGCGCGCTGGCCGTCGACACCGACAACGGCCACGTCTCGGTCTCCGACATCGCCGGGAACCTCACCCTGGACAGCTCCAACGGCGACCTCACCGGCGAGGGGCTCACCTCGGGCCGGGTGGAGGCCGCCACCTCCAACGGCAGGGTCGACCTCGAACTCACCGCGGTCCCCGACGCCGTGGAGGTGCACACCTCCAACGGCGACGCCGACGTCACCCTGCCCGAGGGCGCCTACGACGTGGACGCCTCCTCCGGCAACGGCGAGGTCCTGACCCAGGTGGACACCGACCAGGCGAGCCCGCACCG
The DNA here is from genome assembly GCF_900141985.1 of Nocardiopsis flavescens. GTDB lineage: Bacteria > Actinomycetota > Actinomycetes > Streptosporangiales > Streptosporangiaceae > Nocardiopsis > Nocardiopsis flavescens. The sequence goes on from NZ_FQZK01000001.1 coordinate 918,701, forward strand.
GGTGGAGGTCCGCAGCACCAACGGCCGCGTCCGCGTGCTCACCGCCTCCTCCTGAGGGGGCGCGGGCCCGCCGCGGCCGGGGCTCAGCCCCGGTCGGTGGACACGACCTCCAGCGGGCGGGCCCGCCACGCCTCCCAGTCGGCGCTGACCTCCCCCGCCGCGGCCAGCAGCAGCGGCAGGTGCCCCTCCACCAGGGTGTCCACCGGGGTCTCGGCGGCGTGCGCGTTGACGTTGACCGCCGCCGTCACCCGCCCCGACCCGTCGCGCACCGGCGCGGCGACCGACCGGATGCCCGGCGCCAGCTCCTCGTCGGTGAGCGCCCAGCCGCGGGCCCGCACCTCCCGCAGGACGGCGTTCAGCTCCTCCCGCTCCAGCGGGCGGTGCGCCCGCACCCCGGCCCGGGAGGGCTCGGCCAGCACCCGGTCCAGCTCACGCGGGGGCAGGTCGGCCAGCAGCACCTTGCCCAGCGAGGTGGCGGCGGCGGGGAACCGGGTGCCGACGGTGACCGCCAGGGTGACCAGCTTGGGCACCGCCACCCGCGCCACGTACACGATGTCGGAGCCGTCGAGCTGGGCGATCGAGCACGACTCCCCGGTGCGCCGCACCAGGGCGCGCAGGTGCGGGAGGGCCAGGTCCCCCAGGTTCTGGGAGCCGATGTAGGCCGTGCCCAGCTCCAGGACGCGGGGGGTCAGGGCGAACGCGCCGTCGTCGGAGCGGACGTAGCCGAGCTGCTCCAGGGTGATGAGGATGCGCCGGACCGTGGGCCGGGCGAGCCCGGTGGCCGCGGCCACCTCCGCCAGGGTCATCGAGGGCCGCCCGGGGCCGAAGCACCGCAGCACGTCCAGCCCGCGCGCGAGCGCCTCGATGAAGTCGGGGGTGCTGTCTCGACGCATGTACGGACTCTCCGGCTCTCTCGGTGGCCGCGCACGGCCCGGTGGTGGACGGCGCGGCGGCGGGGCGCGGGCGGCTCAGGGCACCCCGGGGCGCCGGAACGCGGGCCCGGGGCGGGCGGCGCCGTCCCGGGCGGCCATCGGTCCAGCCTAGCGCCCCGCCCCTCTCTCCCCCGGGGCGGCGCGGGGCCCGCGCCGGGCGGGACCGCCGGCCCGGCGGGCGCCCCCTGCGCCCGGACCCCCGGCCGGCGTCCCGGCCGCACGCCCCCGTCTCCGGAACGCGCACCCCTCCCGCACACCGGGAAGGAGCGGGCACCCTGCCTCAGTCCGCCTCACCGCGGCGCAGCGCCGCCCGGCGGCGCAGCAGCACCGGCAGCGCGGCCGCCAGGCCCAGGCCGACCGCGGCGGCACCCACCCACCACGGGTGCTCCGCCGCCCCCAGCAGGGCGTCCACGGAGTACGCCCCCGGCCCGGTGAACGCCAGCGCCGCGGCCGTCACCCCGTAGGCGAGCGCCACCTCGTACCCGCCCCGGTGCGCCCACAGCCCCTTGTCCGCGTTGGCCGCCCCCGCGACCGCCATCGTCCCGCACACGACCGCCGCCCCCAGCGGCACCGCCGCCCCGGCCAGCAGCAGCACCGCGCCGACGGTCTCCGACGCCGCGGCGACCGCCACCATCGGCCGGGCGGGCCGGAACCCCAGGGTGTGGAACATCCCCGCGGTCCCGGACAGGCCCGCGCCCCGGAACCACCCCAGCGTCTTCTGGGCGGCGTGGCCGAGCAGCAGCAGCGCCAGGGCCGCGCGCAGCAGGAGCAGGCCCGCGTCCACCGCGCTCACCCCCGGGCCGGCTGGAGCGTGAAGTCGAACTCGGCGGTGGCGAACGGCCCGTCCACGCGGGTGCCGTCCGGCGCGGTCCCGGACGCGTGCCGCGTGAACGGGACCACCAGCTCCTCCTTGGTGCCGAACACCACGTCCTCGTCCAGGTGGCGGGTGCCCTCCTCGAAGATGTGGGTGACGAGGCGCTCGTACCCGGCCTCCTCGATGAGGAAGTGGATGTGCGCGGGCCGGAAGTGCGAGATCGCGGTGCGCGAGACCAGCTCCCCCACCGGCCCGTCCATGGGGATGGTGTACCCCAGCGGCACCACCGTGCGCAGGCAGTACCGCCCGTCGGGGCGGGCGCGGTACTTGGCGCGCAGCCGCGCCTCCTCCACCTCCGGCAGCTGGGCCTCGTACACGCCCTCCCCGTCGGCCTGCCACACGTCCAGGACGGCGTCCGGCACCGGCTCCCCGGTCGCCAGGTCGCGCACGGTGCCGTGCACGAACAGCGGCGTGCCGTCGATGCCCGCGGCCATGTCCCAGCCGTAGGGGGCGGGCGGGGACCCGTCGATGTGGAAGGGCCCCAGCACGGTGGCGGGGGTGGCGCCCGCGTCGAACCGGTGGTTCATCTGCACCACCAGCATGCTCAGGCCCAGCACGTCCGAGGCGAGGATGAACTCCTCCCGCTTGTCGTCGCTGATCCGGCCGGTGTCGGCGAGCCAGCGCACCGCGCGCGCCCACTCCGCCTCGGTGAGGCGGACCTCGCGGGCGAACGCGTGCAGGTGGTCCACCAGCGCGGTCATCAGTTCGGCGAGCCGGGGCTCGGCGGCGGTGGCCCACCGCTGCCGGGCCAGGTCGGTGATGTTGTCCTCAGTCGCGTGGGGCATCGTCGTCTCCGGGGGGAAGGCGGGTGGCGTTGCGGTCGACGAGCAGGTAGGCGTCCATGGCCACGGGGTGCTCGCGCTCCTCGGCGAGCTGGCCCAGCAGCCCGCCCGCCCGGGCCAGGAGGGCGAACCCGCGCAGCAGGTCCACCGGCAGGCCCAGGTCGGCCAGGGCCGCCCCGCACACCCCGGCCCCGTTGAGCGGGAGCCGGCGGCCCAGGACGGGCGCGTGGACCCGGCCCACCGCCTGGAACAGGCGCAGGTGCGGGCCCTCCAGGCCCTCCTCGCGGGCGATGCGGACCAGGGCGGGGGTGCGGGGGTCGCGCTCCTTGTGGACGGGGTGTCCCAGGCCGGGGATGATCCGGCGGCCGGCGCGCGCGGCGGTGACGGCCTCCAGGGCCAGGGCGTCCCACCCGGCGTCGTCCGCGGGCGGGTCCCCGGCCGCGGCCAGGGTGTCGGCGAGGAAGCGGCCGGTGTCCTCGGTGACGCCCAGGAACCGGGAGCCGCCGCCCAGCAGTCCGGCGGCCAGGGCCCCCTGGAGGGAGTCCGGGGCGCTGAGGTAGGTGAGGCGGGCCGCGATGGCGGTGGGGGTGAACCCGTGGTCGGCGAGCGCCACCAGGCAGGCCTCGAAGAGCCGCACCTGGCCGGGTCCGGGCCTGCGCCGGGCCACCATCCAGAACACCAGCTCGCCGAACCCCACCCGGCCCATGAGGTCGTCGGCCAGGTCGTGGCCCAGCAGGGTGATGTCCGCGGCGGTGGAGGCGCCCAGGGCGGTGGGGAACGCGGGCGTCCCGGTCCCCGGGGCCGCGCCGCCCGTACGGCCGGGCCGGCCGGCGGGCCCCCGGGAGGCGGCGCCCCCTCCCGCGCCCCCGGGACCCTCGGCCCCGGTGCCCGGGCCGCCGGGCCCCTCGGGTTCAGCGTTCACGGTCGTCCTCCTCCAGCCAGGCGCGGATCTCCTCGGTGTGCTCGCCCAGGCGGGGCGGGGGCAGGTCGTAGCGGGGCGCGCCGCGCGAGAACGAGAGCGGGTTGCGCACCCCCGGCACCGCGTCCTCCCCCTCGCCCGCCGCCACCACCGGCCCCAGTCCCAGCCCCTCGGCGAAGGCGACGCCCTCGGCGACGCTGTTGATGGGCGCGCAGGGCACCCCGGCCGCGATGAGCAGGTCGAACCACGCCGCCCGGGGGCGGGCGGCCAGGGCCCGCACCAGGTGGGGCCGCAGCTCGTCGCGGCGGGCGGTGCGGTCCTGGTTGCGGGCGAAGCGCGGGTCGGCGGCCAGTCCGGGCACCCCCAGCGCGTCGCACAGCCGGGCGAACTGGCGGTCGTTCCCGGCGATGACGATGAGGTCCCCGTCGGCGGTGGGCAGCGGCTCGTACGGGAACAGGCTGGGGTGCGCGTTGCCCATGCGGTGGGGCACCACGCCGGCGGCGGCGTAGGCGCCGCTCTGGTTGACCAGCCCCGACAGGGCAGAGGAGAGCAGGTCCACCGACACGCGCCGGCCCAGCCCCGAGCGTTCGCGCTCGTGCAGGGCCGCCAGGACGCCCACCGCAGCGTGCAGGCCGGTCACCACGTCGAACACCGAGATCCCGGCGCGGTAGGGCGGGCCGTCGGGGTCGCCGGTCAGGCTCATGAGGCCGGAGATCGCCTGCACCATGAGGTCGTAGCCGGGGATGCGGGCGCCCTCCCCGGTGCCGAACCCCGAGATGGAGGCGTACACGACCCGCTCGTTGCCGGCCGCGACGGAGGCGTGGTCCAGGCCGAACCGCTCCAGCGCCCCGGGGCGGAAGTTCTCGATGAACACGTCGCAGCGCCGGGCCAGGGTGCGGGCGGCCTCCAGGTCGCCGGGGTCGGCGAGGTCCAGGACCACCGAGCGCTTGTTGCGGTTGACCGACAGGTAGTACGTGGACCGGTCCCCGCGCAGGGGCGGCGACCACGTGCGGGTGTCGTCGCCGGCGGGCGACTCGACCTTGACCACCTCCGCGCCCAGGTCGGCGAGCAGCATCGTGGCGTAGGGACCCGCCAGGATCCGGGAGAAGTCCGCGACCAGGAGGCCGGAGAGCGGCCCCTGGGTGGCTTCCTGCATCGGGACGACCTTTCGTTGACCGCTCTACGGACGTGCGTCCGCAAATATCGTCGGACGATCGCACCACCGTGTCAAGGGCCCGAAACCCCTCCGAACAGCGGATGAGGGAGCTTCGGGAAAAACAGGCCGACCCCCGTTGACAAGGGGGCCGCACCCGATTCACCCTGGTGGCACCCAAGGAGATCGCTGGGCGGACGAGTGTCCGGCCGGTCCGTGCCCCCGGGAGAGGTCGCCATGACGCACCACCCCTCCGACCACCGGCCCACCCCCGTCCCCGAGCCCGGCCGCCCCCTGGTCTTCCGCGGCGGCACCGTCCTGACCATGGACGACGCCGGGACCGTGCTGACCGGCGCCGACGTGCTCGTGGTCGGCGGGCGCATCGAGGCCGTCGGCCCCCGGCTGGCCGTGCCCGAGGACGCCCGCGAGATCGACGCCCGCGGCGGCATCGTCATGCCGGGCATGGTCGACACCCACCGCCACACCTGGCAGACCGCCCTGCGCGGCTACGGCGCGGACTGGACCCTCACGCAGTACTTCGTGTGGTTCTACCTGGAGTGGGGCCTGCGCTTTCGCCCCCAGGACATCCACGCCGGCAACCTCCTGGGCGCGTGGGAGGCCCTGGACGCCGGGGTCACCACCACCGCCGACTGGTCCCACGGCCTGGCCACCCCCGAGCACGCCGACGCCGCCGTCGACGCGCTGGAGGAGGTCCCCACCCGGTACGTGTTCGCCTACGGCAACATCCACGCGGCCCCGTGGGAGTGGGCGCCCTCCGCCGACCTGCGCTCCTTCCACGACCGCCGCTTCCACGGCCGGGCCGACGACATGCGCGGCTTCCAGCTGGCCTTCGACGTCACGGGCGAGGAGTCCTTCCCCGAGCTGGCCGCCTTCGAGGCCGCCCGGGAGATGGGCGCCGAGGTCACCACCCACGCCGGGGTGTGGGGCGCCACCGGCGACGCCGGGATCCGCCTCATGCACGACCACGGGTTCATGGGGCCGGGCACCGTGTACGTGCACGCCGCGTCCCTGTCCGAGGACTCCTACCAGCGCATCGCCGCCACCGGCGGCTCGGTGTCGGTCTCCACCGAGAGCGAGCAGAGCGCCGGGCAGGGCTACCCGCCGACCTGGCGGCTGCGCCGCCACGGCATCCCCGTCTCCCTGTCCATGGACACCGGCGTGTGGTGGAGCGCCGACCTGTTCAGCGCCATGCGCGCGACGCTGGGGGCCGACCGCTCCCGCGAGCACCTGCGCGCCCACGAGCGGGGCGAGACGGTGACCCACAGCCACCTGCGCGCCGAGCACGTCGTGGGCTGGGCCACCCGCGGCGGCGCCCGCGCCCTGGGGCTGTCCCACGCGGTCGGCAGCCTGGAGCCGGGCCGCAGGGCCGACGTGGTGCTGCTGCGCAACGACACCTCGCCCGCGATGTTCCCCCTGCTCAACCCCTACGGCCACGTCGCCTTCCAGGCCCAGCGGGCGGACGTGCACACCGTCGTGGTCGACGGCCGCGTGGTCAAGCACGAGCACCGGCTGGTCGGCGCGGACATGGCGGCGGTGCGCCGCGCGGTGGAGTCCACCCTGGACTACCTGCGCGAAGTGATGGGCGACCGGGCCTGGGAGCAGGGCATGAACCCGGACGTGCCCGACGCCGAGGTCCTGGACAACCCCTACACCTACACCGGGTTCCGCGACGCCTCCACCCACCGCCGCCGCGAGGGGGCGCCCGAGGCCTGAGGCGGACCGGGACCGGGGCCGCACAGGGCCCCGATCGCACGGGGACCGGGGCCGCACGGAGTCCGGGGTGCGCAGGGGTCGAGACCGCGCGAAGCCCCGATCGCGCAGGACCCCGATCGCGCAGGGGCGGCACAGGACGGGGCCGGGGTGGCGAGCGGGGCCGCTCCGGCCCTCCCCCGTGCCCCCGGGGCCCGCTCTCGGGGGCGGATCAGCCGGCTGCGGGGCGCGGGGCGCCCAGCCGCACCAGCAGCTCGTCCAGCAGGGCGGCCTCGCCGGGGGTGAGCACCCCCCGGGTCCCGTCCCGGGCCAGCAGCGCGCGCAGCGCCCCGGCGTGCGCGGAGGCCCCGCCCCCGGAGGTGCGGGGCGCGTCGGCCACCACGGAGGCCAGCACGGACTCGCGCACCGCCTCGGACAGGCGCGGGTCGTCGGCGCCGCGGGCGACCAGGCCCAGCGCCACGCCCGTACAGCAGGAGTGGATCATGTCGGCGGCGGTGCCGGCGTCCACGGCCAGCCGCCCGGCCTCGGCCACCCGGTCCACCAGGCCGAGCAGGAAGACGCGGGCCCGGGCCGCGGAGTCGCCCCCGTGCGGGGAGCCGGGCGCGTACATGAGCACGTAGTGGGCGGGGTTCTCCACGGCGAAGCGCACGTGCAGGTCCCACCCGGCCCGCAGGTCCTCCACCGGGTCGCCGGAGGGCACCTGGGCCTCCTTGCCGGCGAAGTAGCGCTCGAACCCGTCGGCGGCCACGGCGTCGAGCAGCCCGGCCATGTCGCCGAAGAGCCGGTACAGGGCGGGCGGCTGCACCCCCGCGGCGGCGCTCACCGAGCGGGTCGTGACGGCCTCGCGCCCCTCGCGGGTGAGAAGGTCGGCGGCGGCGCCGATGATGCGGCCGCGGGTGTCCTGCCTGTCTCCCATGCGGCCAGGCTATCAACGCTAACAGGAACCCGTTATCCGCTCTCTCCCCCGGCCGGGGCCGTCTCAGCGGCTCCGCGGCCGGCCCTCCAGCCGGTCCGCCAGCACCCGGGCCAGCCCCGCGCGCCACTGCGACCAGTCGTCGATGCGCGGCCCCGCCAGGAGCCGGTTGTAGTGGCGGGTGAACCGCAGGAGCGACCACCGCGGCCGGACGGCGCCGGTGACCTGCGGCTTGTCGTCGATCAGCACGTCGCCCAGGACCCGTGTCTTGTCCCGTGTGATGACGGTGGCGTCCGCCAGCTCCGCGCCCAGGTGCTCCTGCACCCACCGCAGCTTGTCCGAGGCGCAGGTCGGGTTGCTCAGCCAGGGGCTGGTGCACACCGCCACGTCGATGCCCGCGCCGACCATCTCCCCCACGGCCTCCACCCCGCCCGGCACCGGCTCCAGCGCGGCGAAGAACCCGGGCTCGTCCACCACGGTGACGGTGGCCGCCCGCTCCTCCTCGGAGAACCCGGTGAACAGGTCGAAGCTCTCCCGGCTCCCGGCGTCGGCGACGGGGATGTGGGGGAAGAGGCGCCGCCGCGAGGAGACGAAGTGGTCCTCCCAGCGGCACAGGACGTCGTCCATGTCCACCAGGACGGTGGGCGGGCGCCCCTCCCGCTCGGCGTGCAGGTCCAGGGCGTGCGTCAGGGGATCGCTCATCGGACCATCATGATCCACGGCCGTCCGCCCGCCGGAGCCGCCCCGTCCCCGGCCGTGTGACGCGCGCCGCCGCGGGCCCTCACCGGGCGGCGGGGCGCCGCAGGGCGCGTGGCGCACCCCCGGCGCCGGGGGCCGCGCGTCTCTCGCGGGCGCTACCGGACGGCATCGGATCCGGCCCCGGCGCAGGACACCCGGGGCCGCGCACGGCGGGCCCCGCACACCGCCGGACGCCGCCGGCTCCGGCCGCGGCGACAGGAGCCGCGCGCCGCCGCGGGCCTTCCCCGGCCCGCGGCGGCGCGCCCCTCAGCGCAGCGGGCCCACCGGCCCCGACGGGATGCTCCGCCCCAGCGGGCGGGGGTCGGCGAGCGCCCCGTCGCGGACCACCACCCGCCCGCCCACGACCACCGTGCGGGCCCGGCCCGTCAGCTCCCGCCCCTCATAGGGGGTGTAGTCGGTGGCCATGTGCAGGTCCCCCGTGCGCACCGTCCACCGGGCGGCCGGGTCCCACAGCACGATGTCGGCGTCCGACCCCGGCGCCAGCACCCCCTTGCGCGGGTACAGCCCGTTCAGGCGCGCCGGGGCCGCCGCCACCAGGTCCACGAACCGCGTGGCCGACAGCCCCCGCCCCGCCACGTACTCCGAGTACAGCACCGCCAGGCGGGTCTCCACGCCGGGCAGCCCGTTGGGCATGGCCCGCACGTCGTGGCGGTGCCGCTCCTTCTGCGCGGTGTCGTAGCAGCAGTGGTCGCTGCCGACCGTGCTGATCTCGCCGGTGAACAGGTGCCGCCCCAGGGCCTCGACCGTGGCCCGCGGGCGCAGCGGCGGGCAGCACACGAACCGCTCGGGGTGCTCGCCCGCGTACGCGCCCTCGTCCAGCACCAGGTGGTGGGCGACCGCCTCGCTGTAGGCGGGCCGGCCGCGCCGCCGGGCCGCCGCGACCAGTTCCACGGCCTCGGCGGAGGACTGGTGGACGAAGTACACCGGCGCGCCCACCGACTCGGCGATCGCCAGCACCTCGGCGACCGAGGCCGTCTCGGCCAGCTCGGGCCGGGTGTCCCCCATGTGCTCGGCGCCCGTCCGGCCGCGGTCCCCGCTGAGCCGCTGGGCCTCCTCGATGATGTGGTCGGCCTCGCAGTGGATCACCACCATGCCGCCGGTGGCGCCCACCGCCTTCATGGTCCGCAGCACCGTGTACTCGTCGGCCATGGTCTCGCCGCGGTAGGTGGTGAACATCTTGATCGTGTTCACCCCCAGGCCCGCCATGGCGGCCAGCTGCTCCCCGGTCGTGTCGTCCCAGGTCACCACGCACCCGTGCAGGGCGCTGTCGCACAGGCCCTGCCCGGCCGCCCCCTGCCGCTCGCGCACGGCCTCCAGGGGGCTCTGCCCCGGCCCGGGGATGGCGAAGTCCACGATGGTCGTGGTGCCCCCGAAGACGGCGGCGGTGGTGCACCCCCGGTAGTCGTCCAGGGAGGTGAACTCCCCCGAGGTGAACCCGACGTGGCAGTGGGGGTCGACCCCGCCCGGCAGGACCAGCAGGCCGGTCGCGTCGACCTCCTCGGGGCGGGACCCGTCCGGGGCGGGCGCGCCGGGCTCGGCCAGCGCCAGCACCCGGCCCGCGCCGACGAACACGTCGGCCGCGCCCTGCCAGTCGGCGTTGACGACGGTGCCCCCGCGCACGACCAGGTCGGCGGCGCTCACCGCTCCTCCCCGGCGGCCAGGTGGGCGCGCCAGCCGCCCCGGTCGCTGATGTCGCTCACGCCGGGCAGCTCCAGGGAGGCGGCGCGCATGCGCATGGCCAGCGACCCCGACCCGTCGGCCATCTCCACCACCCCCAGCTCCAGCTCCTCGGGCTCCTCGGGCAGCAGCCGCTCGCGCAGCTGCGCGTACTCCACCTCGTACAGCTCGCCGGGGACGGCGCGGCCCTCCTCCGCGACCGGGTGCAGGCCCGGGAACTCGTCGCGCACGGAGTAGAAGCGGTAGCGCGGCGCGGTCAGCGCCGGGCCCAGGAAGCGCGCCCCCTCCAGGGCGTGGTTGATCTCTCCGCCGGACATGGCCTGGCCGTTGACGAACATGCGGACCGTGGTCACCGGGTCTCCTCGGGGTCGTGGTGTGCGGGAACGGGGCGGAGCGCGCCCGCGCGGGCGCGCTCCGCCGCGGGGTCGGGAACGGGGACGGCGTCCAGCAGCGCGCGGGTGTAGGGGTGCTCGGGCGCGGTGTACACCTGCTCGCGCCCGCCCAGCTCGACCACCCGCCCGGAGTTCATGACGGCGACCCTCCCGCACAGGTGGTGGACGACCGCCAGGTCGTGGGCGATGAAGAGCAGCGCCAGCCCGAGCTTCTCCCGCAGGTCGCAGAACAGGTCCAGGACCTGGGCCTGCACGGACACGTCGAGCGAGGCGACGGGCTCGTCGCAGATGAGCAGGTCGGGGCCGACCGCCAGGGCGCGGGCGATGGCGATGCGCTGGCGCTGGCCCCCGGAGAAGGAGCGCGGGTAGCGGTCCAGGTGCTCCGCCCCCAGCCCCACCGTCTCCAGGATCTGCACCGTGCGGTCCCGGCGGCGCGCCCGGTCGGGCTCGATGCCGTGGACGTACAGACCCTCCCCCACCAGCTCGGCCACGGTCATCCGCGGGTTGAGCGAGGAGTAGGGGTCCTGGAACACCATCTGGACCCGGCGCCGGGTGGCGCGCAGCGCCCGGCCCCGGGCCCGGGTGACGTCCTGGCCGCCGATGAGGACCCGCCCGGAGTCGGGGCGCACGAGTCCGGCGACGCAGCGCGCGGTGGTGGACTTGCCCGACCCCGACTCCCCGACCAGGCCCAGCGCCTCCCCCCGGCCCACGGTGAACGACACGTCGTCGACCGCGCGGGTCCCCGCCTGTCCGGGGAAGGTCTTGACCAGGTTGCGGGCCTCCAGGATCGGGGGCTCCCCCGCGGTGTTCACAGTGCTTCTCCCTCGGTCGTGGCGGGGACGGGGGCGCCCAGCCGGCGGCCGGGCGCGTCGCCGATGCGGGGGACGGCGTCGAGCAGGGACCGGGTGTAGGGGTGGGACGGGGAGGCGTAGAGCCGGTCCACGTCCGCCTCCTCCACGATCAGCCCGTGGCGCATGACGGCGACCCGCCGGGCGAACCCGGCGACGATGCCCAGGTCGTGCGTGATGAGCAGGACCGCCATGCCCCGCTCCCGGGCCAGGTCCTCCATCAGCTCCAGGACCTGGGCCTGCACGCGCACGTCCAGCGCCGTGGTGGGCTCGTCCGCGATGAGCAGCCGCGGCTCGGCGATCACCGCGATGGCGATGACCACGCGCTGGCGCATCCCCCCGGAGAACTGATGGGGGTGGTCGTCGAAGCGCCGGTCGGGGTCGGCCACCCCGAGCCGGCCCAGCAGGTCCACGGCGCGGCGCCGCGCCTCGCGCCGCCCCACGCCCCGGATGCGCAGCGGCTGGGTGATCTGCCAGCCCACGGTCTTGACCGGGTTGAGCGAGGCCAGCGGGTCCTGGAAGACGAGGCCGGCGCGGGCGCCGCGCACGCGGCGCACCTCCCGCGGCGTCATCTCCAGGACGTCCTCGCCCTCCAGCAGGATGCGCCCGCCGGTGCGGGCGTCGGGGTCAAGGCGCAGCACCGACCGGGCGGTCACGGACTTGCCGGACCCGGACTCGCCCACCAGGGCGACCCGCTCGCCGGGGGCGACCGCCAGGTCCACGCCCCGCACGACCTGCGCCGGCCCCTGCGGGGTCGGGTAGGACACGGTCAGCCCGCGGATGTCCAGCAGCGGGCTTCCTTGGGTGGGGTGCGCGCTCATCGGCGCCCTCCCGTTCTCAGGGTGGGGTCGGTGCGCACGCGCAGCCAGTCACCGACCAGGTTGAAGGCGATCGCGGTGATCGCGATGGCCAGTCCGGGGAAGAGCACCGTCCACCACGCGGTGACGGCGGTGTCGCGGGAGGCCGCGATCATCGCGCCCCACTCGGAGGCGGGCACCTGGGCGCCCACGCCCACGAACGACAGGCCCGAGATCACGAGCATGACCGCCGAGACGTCCAGCGTGGTCTGCACGTACAGGGCGCTCAGGGAGTTGGGGAGCACGTGGCGCAGGACCAGGCGGGTGCGGGACACGCCCAGGACCCGCGCGGACTCCACGAACTCGGCGTCGCGCACCTCCCGGACCAGGGTCCGCACCAGCCGGGCGTAGCCCGGCCACCAGGTGGCCGCCAGGGCGATCACCGCGGACTGCAGGCTCGGCCCCATCGCGGCGGCCAGGCCCAGGGCCACCACGATCGCGGGCAGGGACAGGCCCACGTCGCAGATCCGCATGAGGACCTCGTCGACGATCCGGCCGCCCAGCGCGGCGGCCGTGCCGATGACGGTGCCGATCACGGTGGCCGCGGCGATCACCGCGACGGTGGCCAGCAGGGTGGTGCGCCCGCCGGCCAGGATGCGGCTGAGGATGTCGCGGCCGTTGGCGTCGGTGCCCAGCCAGTGCTCGGCCCCCGGCGGGGTCAGCGCGGCGGGCAGGTTCACCGCGTAGGGGTCCAGGGGCGCCAGGTAGGGGCCGGCCAGGGCGAGCAGGACCATGAGCCCGGCCGTGCCCAGGGCGATCCGGTCGACGACGGTGGTGTGGCCGCGCCGCTCGCCCCCGGTGCGGGACAGCAGGGCGCGCAGCCCCGCGGAGCGGGCCGGGGCCGGTGTGGTGGTGGTGCTCATGTGCGCTCCCCGGCGAGGTCGAAGGCCTGGACGGCGGACTCGTCGGCGCCCGCGCGCCGGCGGCGCCCGCCCCGCCGCAGGCGCGGGTTGAGCCACAGCTGGAGCAGGTCCACGACGAAGTTCGCGAGGATGAAGACGACGCCGATCACCAGGACGGCGCCGATGACCGCGTAGAGGTCGTTCTGGAGGACGGCGGTGACGGAGTAGGCGCCCACGCCCACCCGGCCGAAGATGGACTCCACCAGGACGGTGGACCCCAGCATCCAGCCCAGCTGCATGCCCAGGATGGTGCTGGTGGGCACCAGGGCGTTGCGCAGCCCGTGGGAGAGGACCACCCGCCACTCCGAGGCCCCGGTGGAGCGGGCCAGGGTGATGTAGTCGGCGTCCAGGGCGCCGATCATGGTCGAGCGCAGCGTCCGGGTGACCACCGCGATGTAGGACGCGGCCAGCGTCACCGCGGGCAGCGCCAGGTGGTGCAGCGCGTCGCCGAAGGCCGCGAGGTCCCCGGCCAGCAGCGCGTCGACCGTGGTCATCCCGGTCACCGCCGGGACGCTCGCCCCGAAGCCCAGGTGCCCGGTGAGGGGGAACAGCCCCCAGCGGGCGGACAGGAACGCCTGGAGTATCAGGCCCAGCCAGAAGACCGGGACGGCGGCCCCGAGCAGGGCGACCAGGCGCGCGGCCAGGTCGGCCGCCCGTCCCCGCCGGTAGGCGGAGACCACCCCCAGCGGGAGGGCGACGGCGATGTTGATGAGCATCGCGGCGCCGACCAGCTCCACCGACGAGGGCAGCACCCGGCCGATGTCGTCGCTGACGGGGCGCTGGGTGAAGACCGAGGTGCCCAGGTCGCCCTGGGCGACCCGGCCGAGGTAGGAAACGTACTGCTCGGGGACCGGCCGGTCCAGGCCCAGGCGCTCGCGGGCGCCCTCGACCTGCTCCGCGGTGGCGTTGCGGCCGGCCGCCGCGCGCGCCGGGTCCCCGGGCAGGACCTGGGTCATGAGGAACGTGACGGTGATGAGGCCGGCCAGGACCAGGACCATCATGCCCAGCCTCTGGGCGATGAACGAGAGCACCGCGCCTCCCCTTCCGGTGGTGGTTCTGCGGGGGTGCGGGCGGCGCCGCGCCGTTGGCGGCGCCGCCCGGGGCGGGCCTCAGCCCTTGCTGATGCGGTACACGTCCACGGTCTGGTGGTGGGCGGGGTCGTAGGCGTAGCCCGAGACCCCCTCGCCGATCACGGTGACGTACTGCGGGTTGGACAGGACCATGGCCGCGTGGTCGTCGACGACGATGTCCTGCGCCTCGTTGTAGGCCGCGCACCGCTCCTCGGGGTCGGTGGCGGTCTGGCCGCGCTCGACGAGGGCGTCGACCTCCTCGTCGGAGTAGCCGCCGAAGTTCAGCCCGCCGCCGGCGTTGGAGGAGTGGAAGCCCTGGTACAGCACGGCGGAGGCGTCGGGGAACGCGGGGAAGGAGTAGATCATCCCCAGGTCCGGGACGTCCTCCGGCGCGGAGGTCATCTCGATGTACTGCGGGTAGGTGATGGCCTGGAGCGTCAGCTCGACGCCGACGTCGGCGAGGTTGGACTGGAGCAGGGTCGCGGCCTGCTCCATCTCGGCCGTGGCCTCCAGGTAGGTCATGGTCAGGGAGGTGCCCTCCAGCCCCTCGTCGGCGAGGATCTCCCGCGCGCGGTCGGGGTCGAAGGAGGGGGCGGCCACGTCGGGGTCGTGGCAGGGCATCCCGGCGGCCAGGACGCCGCGGGCGGGCTCCCCGGCCCCCTTGAGGATGCTCTCCACGTGCTGCCCGTAGTCGTAGGAGTAGGAGACGGCCTCGCGCAGCGCCCGCTGCTCGGTCTCGCCCTTGCCGGTCATGTCGAACAGGGCGTAGAGCTGGACGTTGGTGTCGGCGCGGTCGACGGTGAAGCCCTCGGCCTCCAGGGCCTCCCAGTCCTGGGGGGAGATGTCCATGGCGATGTCGATCTCGCCCTGGCGCAGCGCCGTGGCCTGGGTGGAGGCCTCGGCGAGGTAGCGGAACACGACGTTGGGCGCCTGCCCGTCGACGCCGCCCCAGTAGTCCTCGAACAGCTCGAACGTGGCCTCCTGGTTGGGCGTGTACCCGGTCAGGCGGTAGGGGCCCGACCCGGCGTCGTTGGCCGACAGCCACTGCTGGGCGTCGTCCCCGCCCGCGTTCTCCTCCACCAGGTCGGCGTTGAGCAGGTACACCCGGCTCAGCGCGGACAGGAACGGGGCGGAGGGCTCGGACAGGGTGATGGTCACCCCGGTCTCGCCGTCGGCCTCGGCCGACTCGTAGGCGGACAGGAACGAGGCCACGCCGATCTGGAGGCGCTGGACGCGGTCCAGGGTGTAGACCACGTCGTCGGCGGTGAGCGCGGTCCCGTCGTGGAAGACCACGTCGTCGCGCAGGGTCAGGCCGATGGTGGTGCCGTCCTCCGAGACGGTCCACTCGGTGGCCACCGAGGGCGCCAGGTCGGTGCCCTCGAACCGGACCAGGGTGTCGTAGGCCGGGCGCGACACCTCGTTGACGGTGGAGTTGTCGGCCTGGACCGGGTCGAACGTGGCCGGGGGCTCGTTCTCCGCGATGACCAGCGAGGCGGCCCGCAGGTCCGCTCCGGCGCCGCCCTGGGCGCCGCCGCAGGCGGTCATCAGCAGGGAGGCCGCGAGCACGAGCGCGCCCGCGGTGGCGCACCGCCCGACGGGTCCGCCCGGACGCGGTGTGTGGTGTCGGCTCGGCCGACCGTGGAAGTGTCGCACTGGGGATTGCCTGCCCTTCGTCCTGTGGCGGTCCTCGCGCGGGACCGCCTGCCCCGACGGCGCCCGGGGGCGCCATGGACCGTGCGCGGGGCGTGCGCTGCGGTCTCGGTACAGCGGGGGCGGGACTCGGTGTCCGTGTTCCGCCGGGGGTTCGTCCGCGCGGGCGTGGTGCGCCCGCGCGGACGACTCGTGCTGCGGTCCGGGCCGGGGCGCTCAGGCCCCGGGTTCCGCACCGGTGTGCGCGGTCCTCTCGGGTGTGGGGCTCCAGGTGCCGTCGGCGGCGACCTCCACCCCGTAGTGCTCGCGGGCGGAGCGCGCGGTGACGTAGCCGTCGAGGACGTCGGCGGCCACCGCGGCGGGGTCGCGCTCCAGGGGGTGGCCGTAGCCGCCGCCCCCGGCGGTCCGGTTGGCGAACCGCTCCCCCTCGGCCATCGGGGCCCGGTACATGCCGACCCGCTTGTGGCGGTCCGTGCCGGGCCACAGGTCCATGTGGCTGGGCTCGGGCTCGTGGCCGCCGTGCATCGCCCAGGGCCGGGTCTTGCTCTTCTTCTTCATGGACAGCACCTCGCCGGGCGCCGTGTAGCGCACCACCCGCTCCACGCCCAGGCCGCCGCGGTGGCGCCCGGGCCCGCCGGAGTCGGGGATCAGCTCGACCTTCTCGTGGAAGAGCGCCGCCTTGTGCTCCAGCACCTCGACGGGGGTGTTGCGCACCGTGGTCTGCGAGGGGTGCTGCTGGGCGGTGCCCCCGTCGTGGTCGCGGGCCGCGCCCCAGCCGATCCCCTCGTTGTTGCTGACCACGAAGTCGCGGCCGGTCCGCGGGTCGTTGCCCAGGGCCATGAACCCGGGCTCGTCCCCGCCGCTGGAGGCGGGCAGGGAGTCGATGACCCCGGCCAGGGCCTTGTAGATCAGCTCGAACGCCACGATGGCGCTCCACTGGGTGAAGGTCGCCGCGGGGTAGACCGCGTGGAAGAACGTGCCGGGGTCGGCCACGACCTTGAGCGGGCGGAAGTGCCCGGCGTTGGTCGCCTCATCGCGGGTGGTCAGCCCCTTGAAGGCGGCCTTGGCCAGCCCCAGGGTGGAGCCGATCGGCAGGTTGACCGGGCCCGCCACGGCGCCGGAGGAGCCGTTGAAGTCGACGGTCATCTCCTCGCCGTCGATGGTGACCTCCACCGCGATGAGGATCGGGTCGTCGGTGACGTAGTCGTCGTCGACGTAGTCCTGCGCCCGCCACGTCCCGTCGGGCAGGGCCGCCACGGCGCGGCGGGCGACCCGCTCCCCGTGCTCGATGACCTGGTGGATGGCCTGCTCCACCGTGGCCCCGCCGAACTTGTCCCACACCTGGCGCAGCCGCTCCTCGCCGGTGCGCAGCGCGGCGAGCTGGGCGTGGAAGTCGCCGATGGTGGCCTCGGGCAGCCGGGAGTTGAACCGGATCAGCTCCACGATGTCGCGGACCACCTCGCCGTCGGCGACGATCCGGGTCCCGGGGAAGATCAGCCCCTCCTGGTGCATGTCGGTGGAGTCCAGGACGTACCCGGCCTCCTTGGCGCCCAGGTCCATCCAGTGCGCCCGCACCGCCAGGTAGGCGGCGGGCCCCTCGTGGCCCTCCCGGAACACGGGGGCGCACAGCATCGCGTCGTAGGAGTGGGCGCCGCTCCAGTACGGGTAGTTCATGAGGTAGACGTCGCCGGGGCGCATCGCCTCCCGCCCCACGTACTCCACCAGCTTCAGCAGGGCGTGGTCGTTGGCGCCCAGGAAGTGGGTGATGCCGGCGGCCTCGGCCATGAGCTGGCACGTGGAGTCGTAGATGGAGATGCCGAAGTCGAGCACGTCGTAGATGACGGGGTTGAACGCCGACCGCACCAGGGTGCGGCGCATCTGCTCGGCGACGGAGTGGACGTAGTTGCGGATGACCTCGACGGTGGCACCGTCCAGCGGTGCGGCGGTGGTGCTCACGGGTGCTCCTCCCCGGTGGTGGTGCCGGCGTCCGCGGCGGCGGTGACCAGCAGGTGTCCGTAGGCGTCCAGGGTCAGGACCTGGTCCCCGAACAGGACGGTGGTGGCGGTGCCCTCCTCGACGATGGCCGGGCCCGCCACGCGGTGGCCGGGCGCCAGGTCCCCGCGCCGGTGGACGGCGAACTCCGCCACCGCGCCGGTCGCCAGGTCGAAGGCCTTGCGCGAGCCGCAGGCGACGGCGGGGCCGCGCGCGGGCTCCTCCGGGGCCAGGGCGGGCTTGGGCAGGCGGCCCACCGCGCGCACGCGCACCGTCATGACCTCGCAGGGCTCGTCCATGGCGTGCCCGTAGCGGGAGCGGTGCAGGGCGTGGAACCGGTCCCGGACCGCCCCGGCGGTGTCGCCGGGCTCCAGGTCGATGCCCAGGGTGTGCTCCTGGCCCCGGTAGCGCACGTCCACCCGGCGGACCAGGCGGCCCTGCTCCTCGCGGATGCCCTGCTCGGCCAGGACCGAGCGGGCCTGCTCCTCCAGGTCGCCGAAGACGGGCGCCAGGCCGGCCAGCCCCTCCTCGTCCAGGGCGCGCAGGACCGTGCCGGAGAACTCGTACTCCAGGTCCGACATCAGCATGCCGAAGGCGGAGAACGCCGCCGGCACGCGCGGCACGACCGTCGTGGCGATGCCCATCTCGCGGGCGAGCATGGGGCCCAGCATCGGCCCGGCACCGCCGAAGGCGAGCAGGGTGAACTCCCGCGGGTCCAGGCCGCGCTCCACCGTGATCTCGCGCAGCGCGCCCACCGAGCGGGCCATCATCACGCGGAAGACGCTGGCCGCCGCCTCGGCGGTGTCCACGCCCAGGGGCTCGGCGATCTTCTGCCGCACCGCCTCGGCCGCGGCGTCGGCGTCCACGCCCATCCGCCCGCCCAGGAACTCCGCGGCGTCCAGGTAGCCCAGGGTCAGGGCGGCGTCGGTGACCGTGGGCTCCGTCCCGCCCTGCCCGTAGGCGACGGGTCCGGGCACGGCGCCCGCGCTGTGCGGGCCCACCCGCAGCAGGCCGTCGTCGACCCAGGCGATGGAGCCGCCCCCGGCGCCGATGGTGCGCAGGTCGAAGATCGGGATGAGCAGCGGGAACCCGTCGATGCTCGCCTCGTGGACCTCGCTGGGCTCGCCGTCCACGATCACGCACGAGTCGATGCTGGTGCCGCCGACGTCGAAGGACAGCAGGCGGCCGATGCCCAGCTCCGAGGCCAGGTGCCCGGCCCCCACCACGCCCCCGGCCGGCCCCGACAGGACCGTGGTCAGCGGGGCGCTCCGGGCCAGGTCGGCGGTCATCGCGCCGCCGCCCGAGCGCATGATGTGCAGCGGGTCGGCCAGCCCCCTGTCCCGCAGCCCCGCCTCCAGCGCGCTGATGTAGTCGTTGAGGACCGGGCGGATGTAGGCGTCCATGACGGCGGTGCTGGTGCGCTCGTACTCGCGGTACTCGCGGGTGATGTCCGTGGACAGCGACACCGACACGTGCGGGAACGCCTCCCGCAGGATCTCGCCCGCCCGCTGCTCGTGCCGGGGGTCGGCGTAGGAGTGCAGGAAGCACACGGCGATGGAGCCCAGCCCGTGCTCCTCCACCAGGACCCGGCCCGCCTCGCGCACCGCGTCCTCGTCCAGGGCCTGCACCTCCCGGCCCTGGGCGTCCAGCCGGCCGGGGACCCCCAGCCGGTGGCGCCGGGGCACCAGCACCGGCGGCGGGGCGTAGGAGAAGTCGTACATGTGGTCGGCGGGGATGGCGGCGCGGGCGACCTCGAACAGGTCGCGGAAGCCCTCGTTGGTGATGATGCCGACGTCGGCGCCGCGCCGCTGGAGGATCGCGTTGAGCCCCAGCGTGGTGCCGTGCACGAAGGCGGCCACCGGCGCCAGGTCCTCGGCCAGGCCCCGGACCGCCTCCATCACCCCCTCGGCGGGGGCGGCGGGCGTGGTGGAGGCCTTGTGCAGGCTCACCCTGCCGGTGGTCTCGTCGTAGGCGAGGGCGTCGACGAAGGTGCCGCCGATGTCCACCGCCAGACGCAGCGGTCGCTCGTTGGTGTCCGTCACTTGCGGCCTCCAGGGAGGGTCTTCGGAAGGTCGTCGCGGACCACGCCGCCCGCCTGGATCACCAGGGGGATGTCGTGGAGCGCGGAGACGTCGGAGGTGGGGTCGGCGCCGACGGCGATGAGGTCGGCGGCGTAGCCCGGGGCCACCCGGCCGATCTCGTCCTCCAGGCCGACCAGGCGGGCGGCGTTGACGGTCGCGGCCTGGAGCGACTCCACCGGGGAGAGCCCGGCCAGGGTGAGGAACTCCATCTCCCGCACCTGGGTGACCGTGCCGTCCATGGGCTCGCCCGGCGGGTAGTCGGTGCCGGTCACGATGGTGATCCCGGGCGCCTCGGGGTCCAGGGGGTCGGTGCGGCGCGCCGCCACCGCCCGGCGGATGCTCTCCAGGTGCCGGGGACCCACCCGCATGGCCAGCTCGATCTGCCACTCGGAGAAGTCGTGGGCGCGCATCCAGTCCGGGCACCGGGTCACGGTGAGCGTGGGGGTGAGGAAGACGCGGCGCCGCGCCATCTCCGCCACGGTGGCCTCGTCCAGGTCGTAGCCGTGCTCGAAGCCGCGGACCCCGCAGGCCATGGCCTCGGTGATGGCCTCGGAGCCGCCGGCGTGGGCGACGACGTAGGTGCCGTGCTCGCGGGCGGCGCGGACGGCGGCGCGCATCTCCTCCTCGGAGGTCTGGGAGCCGTTGAAGGTCTCCCCCAGGTGCGCGATGCCGCCGGTGATGAAGATCTTGATGTGGTCGGCGCCGGCGTCCAGCTCGGTGCGGGCCGCCTTGAGGAACGCGTCGTGGCCGTCGGCGAACACGCTCAGCCCGCCCTTGCCGTGGCCGCCGGTGGTGGAGACCGCCTGGCCGCCGCCCATGATGCGCGGGGCCGGGGCCCACCCCTTGGCGGCGGCGTCGCGCAGCAGCAGGTCGGCGCGGTTCTGCTCACCCAGGGTGCGCACGGTGGTGACCCCGGCGCGCAGCGCGTCGCGGGCCCGGGCCGCCGCCCGCAGGACGGTGGTGGCGGGGTTCTCGCCGTAGTCGGCGGCGTCGAAGGGGTACAGCACCGACAGGTGGGTGTGCACCGAGATCAGGCCGGGCATCAGGTGGCGCCCGCCCAGGCTCAGGACGGCGGCTCCGGGCGGCGGGGCGTCGTCGCCGATGCGGGCGATGCGGCCGTCGCGGATCTCGACGGTGCGGTCGCGCGCCACCGAGCCGGTGAGGACGTCGACCACGTGGGCGTCGGTCAGCCACAGGGGGGCGTCGGAGCCCTCCTGCCCTGCGGCGGGTCGGGCGCGGTTGTGGTTCAGCACGGTGCGGTTCCCTTCTCGGTGTGTGCGGGGACGGCGGTGTCGGCGCCCCCGGCGGGGGCCGTCAGCCGGTCGGGGGCGAAGGCGGAGACGTCGATCCGCGGGCTCTGGCCCCGGATCATGCGGCCCAGGGTCTCCCCCCACAGGGGGGCGAAGGTGAAGGCGTAGGTGCCGCCCGCGACGTACAGGCCCTCGCGGCCGGGCACCGGCCCGATCACCGGCATCTCGTCGGGGGTGGCGGCCAGGGGCCCGGCCCACATGCGCAGCAGCCGCAGGCGGGCCAGGAAGGGCAGGATGCGGGCGGCCTGGGCGACGTTGCCCGCGAGCCCGGCGACGCCGGCGGAGCTGCGCCCGTCCAGGTCCATGCGGCGGGCGGGCCAGCCGCCGCCCAGCAGCAGGTTCCCGGCGGTGACCTGCTTGACGGACATGCCCTCGCCGATGTGCTGCACCAGGTGGTGCAGCACCGGCCGCTCCCGGACCGTGACGTGCATCTGGATGGCGACCGGCGACATCCGCAGGTCCACCCCGGCCAGGGCGCCGACGTCGCTGATCCAGGGCCCGGCGGTGTTGACCACCACCGGGGTGTCGTGGTGCCCGCGCGGGGTGCGCACCCGCCAGGCCGCGCCGCGCCGCTCCAGCCCCGTGACGGGGGTGAAGGCCTCCACCCGGGCGCCCCGGCGGCCGGCCGCGGCCAGGTAGGCGGGGGCCGCCTTGAGCGGGTTGGCGTACCCGTCGTGCGGGCACCAGGTGGCGGCGGTGACCGTGGGCCCCAGCAGCGGCAGGGCCGCGCGGGCGGCGTCGCCGTCCAGGAGTTCGGTCTCCAGCCCGGCGCGCCGCTCCCACACGTGCTTGGTGCGCAGCTCCTGGCGCTGCTCGGCGGTCTCGGCGACCATGAACCCGCCGTTCCTGCGCACCTCCAGGTCCGCGTCGAGCCGCTCCTCGGCCTGCGCCCACAGGCCGTCGGCGGCCTTCTGGGCGGGGAGCAGGCCCTCACTGTCCAGCGGGACGGCCTGCCCGGGGCGGCGGGTGTGCACCGCCTGGATGTGCAGGTTGCCGGCGGTGGTGCCCGACCCCTCGCGGTTGGGGGCGCCCCGGTCGAGCACGAGCACCGACAGGCCCGCCTCGGCCAGTTCCAGGGCGGTGGCGGCGCCGAGCACCCCGGCGCCCACGACCACCGCGTCGTAGCCGCTCACGCGTCCTCCCCGGGGGCCGGTCCCAGCACGGCGGCGAGCGGGAGCGGGCGCAGCGGCACCCGGGCGGGGACCGCCCCGGTGCCGGGGCCGTCGGCGCGCAGCGCCTCCAGGGCGGGCCCGCACTCGCGGGCCTGGCACAGGCCCATCCCGGCGCGGGTGCCGCCCTTGACGGCGGGGACGTCGGAGCCGCCCGCCGCGGCGGCGGCCCCGCGCACGGCGCCGGCGGTGACGCACTCGCAGCGGCACACCAGCGCGGACCCGGGCAGCCGCCGGGCCAGCGCGGGGACCAGCTCCGCGGGCGCCGGGTACAGGGCCGCCGTCAGCCGGGTGAAGCGGGCCAGGGAGGCCATGCGCACGGCCAGCCTGCGGCGCTCGCCCCGGTCCGGGGCGCGCCCGGACGCGGCGAGGATGTCCAGCGCCGCGGCGCGCCCGCGGGCCAGCGCGGTGGGCGCGCCCGCCGCGCCGGCGGCCTCGCCGACCACGTACACGTGGGGGACGGAGGCGCGCCCGGCCGGGGTGAGCCGGGGCACGGTGTCCCCGGTGGCCGGGTCCCGGTCCACGGCGCAGCCCAGCAGCTGGGCCAGGTCGGCCTGCGGGCGGAACCCGTAGCCGACGCAGAGCAGGTCCAC
The DNA here is from genome assembly GCF_900141985.1 of Nocardiopsis flavescens. GTDB lineage: Bacteria > Actinomycetota > Actinomycetes > Streptosporangiales > Streptosporangiaceae > Nocardiopsis > Nocardiopsis flavescens. Next base: position 941,305 of record NZ_FQZK01000001.1, read on the forward strand.
GTCGTGGCGGGCCACGACCTCGCCGGGGTCGGAGAAGCGGACCAGGGTGGCCGCCTCCACGCGGTCCGCGCCGTGGGCGCGGGCCACGACGGTGTCCTGGTGCAGGCGCACCCCGTGCCGGGCCAGGCGGGCGGCGTAGGAGGCCAGCTCCGCCAGGCGGGCGGGGAAGCGCAGGGCGCCCAGGGCGGCCGGGCCCGGGGTGTAGGGCCGGCCCGCCTCGGCGACGGCGGCCACCCGCACCCCGCGCTCCAGGAGCGCGCAGGCCACCGGCAGCAGGAAGGGGCCCGAGCCCGCGACGACGGCGCGCCGGCCCAGCCGGACGCCCTCGGCGGACATGTGCTGGGCCAGGCCCGGCGTGACGACGCCGGGGAGCTGCCAGCCGGGGAAGGGCACGGAGCGCTCGTAGGCGCCGGTGGCCGCGACCACCCACCGCGCCCGGACGCGGAGGGCCGCGCCCCCGGGGGAGGCCGCCAGCAGGGTGCGGCGGTCGTCGTCCACCCCCCAGACCGTGTGCCCGGACAGGACGCGCACACCGGCGGCGCGCACCCGGGCCACCAGGCGCCCGCCCTCGGGCCGGTGGTCGCCCACCGCGTCCAGGACCTCGGGGCCGGGACGGCGGTAGTACTGCCCGCCGGGCTCGGCCTGCTCGTCCAGGAGCAGGACGTCGAGCCCGCCGCGGGCCAGCTCCAGGGCTGCGGCCAGCCCGGCGGGGCCCGCGCCGACCACGGCGGCGTCGGCGCTCAGCTCCGCGGCGGCGGGAAGCGAGGGAGCGAAGGTGTCGGCGCTCATGCGTCCTCCCCGGCGGCGGTGTCGATGCGCATGCCCGCGCGGACCCGCTCCAGGCAGGAGCGGACGTGGGCGCGCCCGTCGACGGTGACCTCGCACTCCAGGCACACGCCCATACCGCAGTAGGGGCCGCGGTCGCGGCCCGAGACCGGGTCGACGCGGAAGTCCCAGCGCCCCTGCTCCAGCAGCGCGGCGGCCACGCTGGTCCCGGGGCGGACCAAAACGGGGCGCCCGTCCACGGTCACCTCCACCTGGGCGGCGGCGGTGCGGGGCGTCACCGCGCACCGCCGGCGGGCTCCAGCCCGGCCGCGTCCAGGGCGGCGCGCAGGCGCTCCAGGTCCGCGGGGCCGGTGACCGGCAGCAGCGGCGGGCGGACGGTGCCGCCGGGCTGGCCGAGCAGGGCCATGGCGGCCTTGAGCTGGGAGATCGGGGAGGCGATCCGGCCGCTGTAGTCGGGGGTGACCAGCGCCGAGGACAGCGCGGTGTAGCGGTCGATCCACGCGACGGCCTGCGCCGCGTCACCGGCGTGGACGGCCTCGTAGGCGGGGACGGCGAAGGGCGCGCCCAGGCCGCCGCCGTCGATGTTGCCGTCGCCGCCCAGCCCGCGCAGGACGGCCAGGCCGCGGCGGTGCAGGAAGCTGCCGAACACGCGGACCCGGTCGCCGACGGACTCCACCGTGGCGAGCATGCGCAGCCAGTCCCCGGTGCTGTCCTTGAAGGCCGCGACGGTGGGCAGGTCGCACAGGCGCCGGACCAGGTCCTGGTCGGCGGCCATGTCCACGGCCACGCCGCGCGGCCAGTTGTAGACCATGAAGGGCAGGTCGGTGGCGGAGGCGACGGCGGTGTAGAAGGCGAGGATCTCCTCGGAGCGGGGGTGGACGTAGGGCGGCGGGGTGGCGAGCACCCCGTCGGCCCCGACCGCGGCGGCGTGCCGGGCCAGGTCGGCGGCCTCGGCGGGCGTGTAGGCGGTGACGCCGACGACGACGGGGTAGCGGCCGGCGACGGCGGCGACGGCGGTCGCGGCGACCCGCTCGCGCTCGGCGCGGCTCTGGCTGAACCACTCACCGGTGCTGCCGTTGACCAGCACCCCGTGGACGCCCTGGTCGGCGTAGAGCCCGAGCAGCTCCTCGAAGGCCGCCGCGTCGAAGGCGCCGTCGGCGTCGAAGGGCGTGGGCGCCGCGGGCCAGTAGCCCCGCCAGTTCACATCGGTGCGGTCCATGCATGCCTCTTCCGTCTCGGGTTTCCGAAGCGCCCCAGGTCATCCGTGTGGGATCGGTTGCATTATGGTTCACACCACAACCCGGCAAAGTCAAGGGGGAAATATGAACTTCACCTGCTGTAACGTCCCGGTCGCATGGCTTGGGGGTTGCCTTGACGTGGCTCTGCGTTAAGATGTATGCAACCGATCCCATTACCGTGCACGACGAGGGGAGAAGATGGCGGTCACACTCAAGGACGTAGCCACGGCCGCGGGGGTCTCCCGGAGCACCGCCTCCCGGGCCCTGAGCGGCTCCGGGCTGATCTCCGAGGAGACGCGCGCCGCGGTCGAGAACGCGGCGCGCGGCCTGGGCTACCGGCCCAACCGCACCGCCAGCGCGCTGCGCTCGCGCCAGACCCACCTCATCGGGCTGGTGATGAACAACCTCATCAACGCCTCGTTCCACACCATCGCCGACGTCGTGCAGCGCCGGGCCTCCGCCGAGGGCTACCAGGTGCTGCTGTGCATCACCGACGCCGACCCCGCCAAGGAGCGCTCCGTCCTGCGCATGCTCTCCGAGCACAACGTCGACGGCGTGGTCGTCATCGGCACCGGCCGCAACTCCGACCTGGTCGACGAGCTGATGGGCGCCGGGACCGGCGCGGTCAACGTCATCCGCGGCACCGAGGGCGGCCGGGCACCCTCCGTGCTGGCCTCCGACCGCGAGGGCGCCCACGCCGCCACCCGCCGCCTGCTGGAGCTGGGCCACACCCGCATCGGCTTCGTGGGCGGCCTGGCCTCGGCCAACTCCGGCCGCGAGCGGTTCGCGGGCTACGAGCAGGCACTGCGCGAGCACGGCCTGGAGACCGACCCCGCACTCGTCGAGCGCGGCCCCTTCACCCCCGCCTTCGGCGCCGAGGGCACCCGCGCCCTCCTGGACCGGCGCCCCGACGTCACCGCCCTGTTCGCCGCCAACCACGAGGCCGTCTTCGGGGTGCTGCCCACCCTCGTCAGCCGCGGCATCCGCCTGCCCGACGACCTGTCCCTGATCTGCTACGAGGACATCAGCTGGCTGCGCAGCTGGCAGCCCCCGGTCACCGTCGTGGACAACGGCGCCGACGAGCTGGGGCGCCTGTGCTTCGACCTGCTGCTGCGCCAGATGCGCGAATCCCCCGGCCCCGGGCCGGGACCGGGCCGCGTGTACCGCGTCGGCGCCGACCTGGTGGAGCGCAGCTCCTGCGCCCCGCCGCGCACCTCACCCCTGCCCGCGCCGCCCCCGCCCCCGGCCGGCGGCACCCGCGGCTGACCCGCCCCCCGGTACCGACCCGAAGGAGCGGGTCCCCGGGCCCCGCCCCCGCCCCCGACACCGGCCGCGCCGGCCCGAGGGAGCACGCCCCCCGCGTACCGCCGCCCCCGGCGGTGCGCACGGGCCCAGGCGCATACCCGCGGCGGCCCGCCCGCCCCCGTACGGCGCCCGCGCCCGACACCGGGCGACCGCCCCGACCGGCGGCACCGACCCGGTGGAACACGGCGGACGCCCCCGCCCGGCGGCACCGACCCGAGGGAGCGCGCCCCGTGCGTACCGCCCGCCCCAGGCGGCGCACACGACCCATGCGCATACCCACGGCGGCCCACCCGCCGCGGCCACGCCCCCCGGCGCCCGCCCCCGGCGCCGGCGCGCCCACCGGGGCGTTCACCGGGCGACCGGCCCGCGGCCTGCGAAAACCCGGGTAGTACCCTCAGGGCGTTCCACCCGCCCCACGACACAGGGACATCCGTGCGCGACATCGTCATCTTCTCCGGCAGCGCCCACCCCGAGATAGCCCGGGAGATCTGCCACGACCTCGGCAGGCCGCTCTCCCCCACCCGCGTCTCCCGGTTCGCCAACGACTGCCTCGAAGTCCAGCTCCAGGACAACTGCCGCGAGCGCGACGTCTTCATCATCCAGCCGCTCGTGCCCCCCGTGCAGGAGAACCTGGTGGAGCTGCTGCTGATGCTCGACGCCGCCCGCGGCGCCTCGGCGGCCCGCACCACCGTCGTCATGCCGCACTTCGCCTACGCCCGCTCCGACAAGAAGGACGCGCCCCGCATCTCCATCGGCGCCCGCCTGGTCGCCGACCTGCTCTCCACCGCCGGGGCCGACCGCGTCCTGACCATGACGATGCACTCCCCGCAGGTCCACGGGTTCTTCAGCGTCCCCGTCGACCACCTGCACGCCCTGTCCGAGCTGGCCGCCCACTTCCGCGGCGACGACCTGTCCGACACCGTCGTGGTCTCCCCCGACTTCGGCAACGCCAAGGCCGCCTCCGCGTTCGCCCGGCGCCTGGGCACCCCGGTCGCCGCGGGCGCCAAGCAGCGGTTCAGCGACGACAAGGTCAGCATCACCTCCGTCATCGGCGACGTCGAGGGCCGCGACGTCATCATCCTCGACGACGAGGTCGCCCGGGGCAGCACCGTCGTGGAGCTGATCGAGCGCCTGCGCGAGCGCAAGGTCCGCTCGATCCGGGTGGCCTGCACCCACGGCCTGTTCACCGACGGCGCCCTGGACCGGCTGGGCGCGATGGAGGACGTCACCGAGATCGTGTGCACCAACACGGTGCCGCTGGCCCCGGAGAAGGCCACGCCCAAGCTGCGGGTGCTCTCGATCGCCCCGGCCCTGGCCGAGGCCATCCGCAGGATCCACAACGGCGAGTCCGTCAGCTCCCTGTTCGACACCCCCTGACCCCGCGCCCGGGGCCGGGCACGCGAAGGGCCCGCCCTCCCGCTCGGCGCGGGGGGACGGGCCCGGGGACCGCTCAGGCGAACAGCGCCGCCGCCTGCATGGCCGTGCGCACCACCCCGTAGCCCAGGGCCAGGACGACCACGACCCACAGGAACAGCGCGGTGGCCTTGGCCACCCCGGCACCGCCCGTCCGCTCCGACTCCATCGGACCCTCCTTCCGTACGGCGCTCACCGACCGCTCTCCTGCGTCTGCTGCACCCGCGCGCCGGCGTCCGGCTCCGCGTCCGCGGGAACCCCGGCCGCGGCCGTCGCGGGCAGCGGCTTGACCAGCATGTTCGCCACGAACCCGACCACCATGACGCCCACCATCAGCACCAGGGAGAACGTGTACAGCTCCGCGCCCGACCGGCCGGCGGCGAGCTGCTGGTCGGCGATCACGTTGACGATCAGCGGACCGGCGATGCCCGCGGCCGACCAGGCCGTGAGCAGCCGGCCGTGGATGGCGCCGACGTTGAAGGACCCGAACAGGTCCTTGAGGTAGGCGGGGATGGTCGCGAACCCGCCGCCGTAGAACGACAGGATGACGCCGGTGAGGGCCACGAACAGCACGACCGAGCCGGTGCCCGCCACCGCGATGAGCAGGTACAGCACCGCGCCCACGCCCAGGTAGCCGATGTAGGTGCGCTTGCGGCCCAGCACGTCGGAGGTGGAGGACCACACGAAGCGGCCGAGCATGTTGCACAGCGACAGCACGCCGACGTAGCCCGCGGCCTCGGCCGGGCCCACCTCGGCGAAGAAGTCCTGGATCATCGGCGAGGCCTGCTCCAGGATGCCGATGCCCGCCGTCACGTTGCAGAACAGCACGATCCACAGCAGCCAGAACTGGCGGGTGCGGAAGGCCCGCTCCACGCTCACGCCCTCGCCCGCGGCGGTGGCCGCCACCGCCGGGGACGGCTCCCAGCCCTGCGGCTTCCAGTCCGCCGGCGGCACCTTGATGACCAGCGCGCCCAGCATCATCGCCACGAAGTACACCGCGCCCAGCGTCAGGAACGACGGGACGATCGCCTCGGCCGGGGTGTCCGCGTAGCGGGACAGCAGCTCGGCCGAGAGCGGCGAGGCGATGAGCGCGCCGCCGCCGAAGCCCATGATGGCCATCCCGGTGGCCATGCCCGGCCGGTCCGGGAACCACTTGATCAGCGTGGACACCGGCGAGATGTACCCGATGCCCAGGCCGATGCCGCCGATGACCCCGTACCCCAGGTACAGCAGCCACAGCTGCCCGGTGGCCACGCCCAGCGAGCCCACCGCGAACCCGGTCGTCCAGCACAGGCCCGACACGAACATGGCCTTGCGCGGCCCGTTGGCCTCCACCCACTTGCCGCCGAAGGCGGCCGACAGCCCCAGCATGACAATGGCGATGCTGAACACCACGCCGATCGCCGTCAACGACGAATCGAAACGCTCCACCAACGGCGCCTTGAACACACTGAACGCGTACACCTGGCCGATGGACAAGTGCACCGCGAGAGCCGCGGGCGGCACGAACCAGCGGCTGTACCCCGGTGGGGCGACGCTCTTCTCCCTGTCGAGAAACGACACCAGGCCTCATCCTCACGCTTGCGGGGCCGTCCGGCGGTCCAGCCCCCGGTCCGACCAGTTCACCCGGCCTTTCCGCTGGCAGGGCACGGGACATCCTCACACTCCGGGCGACGGGAATCAAATACGCATTTCCCCTGGAAGGAGAAACCCGGCGACCAGCGGCGACCCCGATTAACACGGGCCGATCCGCATTTCCAAGAGCACCGGCATCTCGATCGCGCATCGGGCCCGAACCGGCGATGGTCAAGGCCTTGACCCTGGAACCCCGCGCACGCCCGCGGCCACCCGCCTTTTGGCTCCCACCCCCCGGAGGTGCGACAATACGGGCATGAGACGCAACCGCCCCGTGCCCGCGGACACCGCCCAGGACAGTCCGCGCATCGACCAGCCCAAGACCTCCGCCGCCGGTCTGCCCGCGGTGCTCAACAGCGTCCGACAGGTCGGGGAGCACGCCGGGGTGCGGCGCGGACTGCCCGCCATGCTCGCCGTCAACCAGAAGCGCGGCTTCGACTGCCCCGGCTGCGCCTGGCCCGAGGGCGACAAGCGCCACCGCGCCGAGTTCTGCGAGAACGGCGCCAAGGCCGTCGCCGAGGAGGCCACCTCCCGGCCCCTCACCGCCGCCTTCTTCGCCGAGCACCCCGTCAGCGAACTCGCCGAGCGCTCCGGCTACTGGCTCGGCCAGCAGGGCCGCCTCACCGAGCCCCTCCTGCTGGAGGAGGGCGCCGACCACTACACGCCCATCGGCTGGGACGCGGCCATGGAGCTGGTCGCCGACGAGATGCGCGCCCTCGACAACCCCGACCAGGCCGTCTTCTACACCTCCGGGCGCACGAGCAACGAGGCCGCCTTCGCCTACCAGCTCCTCGCCCGCCAGCTGGGCACCAACAACATGCCCGACTGCTCCAACATGTGCCACGAGTCCTCCGGGTCCGCCCTCGGCGAGACCCTGGGCGTGGGCAAGGGCAGCGTCTCCCTCGAAGACCTCCACCAGGCCGACCTCATCATCGTCGCCGGGCAGAACCCCGGCACCAACCACCCGCGGATGCTCACCGCCCTGGAGCGCGCCAAGAAGAACGGCGCCCGCATCGTCACGGTCAACCCGCTGCCCGAGGCCGGGATGCGCGAGTTCCGCAACCCCCAGCACCCCGGCGGGCTGCTGGGCCGCGGCACCCCCCTCACCGACGTGTTCGCCCAGATCCGCCTGGGCGGCGACCTCGCGCTCTTCTCCGCGATCAACCGCATCCTGCTGGAGGCCGACGACAACGGCTCCCCCGTCCTGGACCAGGCCTTCATCGACGCCCACACCCACGGCTTCGACCTGTTCGCCAAGACGCTCCTGGGCGAGCCCGACGAGAAGTTCTGGGCCCGCGTCGAGCGCGACACCGGCCTGGAGCGCTCCCTCATCGAGGAGATCGCCGCCATGGCCATCGCCTCCGAGCGCACCGTCGTGTGCTGGGCCATGGGCCTGACCCAGCACAAGCACTCCGTCCCCACCATCCGCGAGGTCGTCAACTTCCTGCTGCTGCGCGGCAACGTCGGCCGCCCCGGCGCCGGCGTGTGCCCCGTGCGCGGGCACTCCAACGTCCAGGGCGACCGCACCATGGGCATCTTCGAGCGCCCCGCCGAGTCCTTCCTGGACGCCCTGGCCGCCGAGTTCGACTTCTCCCCGCCCCGCGAGCACGGCCACGACACCGTCAACGCCATCCGCGCCATGGACCGCGGCGAGGTCCGCGTGTTCTTCGCCATGGGCGGCAACTTCGTCGCGGCCACCCCCGACACCCACGTCACCGAGGACGCCATGCGCCGCGTGGGCCTGACGGTGCACGTGTCCACCAAGCTCAACCGGTCCCACGTGGTCACCGGCACCCGCGCCCTCATCCTGCCCGCGCTCGCCCGCAGCGACCGCGACATCCACGAGGGCCGGGACCGCTGGATCACCGTCGAGGACTCCATGAGCCGCGTCCACGCCTCCCACGGCGTCCTGCCGCCGCTGGCCCAGGGCATGCGCGCCGAGGTCGACATCGTCCGCGACCTGGGCGCCCGCCTGTTCGGCCAGGCGCCCGTGGCCTGGGACTCCTTCGCCGACTACGACGTGGTCCGCGACCACATCGAGGCGGTCGTCCCCGGCTTCGAGGACTTCAACGCCCGGGCCCGCAAGCGCAACGGGTTCACCCTGCCGCACGGCCCGCGCGACAGCCGCGAGTTCCCCACCGCCACCGGCAAGGCCAACTTCACCGCCAACGGCACCTACGCGCCCGAGGTCCCCCCGGGCCGCCTGCTGCTCCAGACCCTGCGCTCCCACGACCAGTACAACACCACGGTGTACGGGCTCGACGACCGCTACCGGGGCATCCACGACGGCCGCCGGGTGGTGCTGGTCAACCCCGAGGACGCCGCCGAGCTCGGCCTGGCCGACGGCTCCTACACCGACCTGGTCGGCGAGTGGTCCGACGGCCGCGAGCGCCGCGCGCCGCACTTCCGGGTCGTGCACTACCCCACCGCCCGGGGCGGCGCCGCCGCGTACTACCCCGAGACGAACGTGCTGGTGCCGCTGGACTCCACCGCCGACATCAGCAACACCCCCACGTCCAAGTCCGTGGTGGTGAGGTTCGAGCCCGACAGCGGCCTGTGACCGCACGGCGGTCCGCGGGGACGGGTCCCGTCCCCGCGGACCGCCGCCACGGGGCCCCCGGGGGTGTCGGGGAGCGGCCGGGCGCCGTCCGCGCCACACTGGAACCGCGCCCGGCCCGGCCGGGCGGCCCGCGACCGCCGACCCGAGAGCCCCCATGCTGACCGCAGCCCCCGCCCCCGTCGCCTCCTGGTCCTGGGAGGTCTCCTCCGACGCCGACGACCTGACCCTGGCCGACGCCTGCGCCCGGCTGCACACCGCCGCCGACGTCCTGGCCGGCGAGGGCCTGTGCACCCCGCGCACCCTGCGGGTGTCCTGGCTGCGCCCCGGCGAGGGGTACTCGGGGTTCGCCTCCCTGATGGACATCGACCCCGCCGAGGAGTTCACCCCCGCCGCCATGGCCGACCGGGTGCCCGTGGGACGCCCCGCCGGACTCCCCGACGCCGAACCCCAGGCCCTCACCCTGGCCGGGCCCGGCTCCTGGACCGACGCCCAGGGCGCGGAGCAGCGCGCCCACGGGCTGGTCGACGCCACCGTCTACCTGGCGCCCTGGTTCCTGGAGGTCACCGTGGCGGTGCGCCACAACATCTGGCTGCGCGCCGACTTCTCCGGCCGCCCCCACCCCCGGCTCTACCGGCGCAACGCCCCGCGGCTGGCCGCCGCACTGGAGGGCGTCGAGAAGGCCCTGGGGCTGGAGACCTCCCCGGGCGAGCCCACCCCGCACGGCACCCCCGACAAGTACGGCATCTCCTGACCCGAGGACGTGGCCCTTGGCACCCCACCCCGACGACGGCCCCCACGACCGCCCCGCCCCGCACCCCGACGTGTCCGTCCACTCGCGCACCCCGATGGCGGGGGGCACGTACAACACCGTCCACCTGCTCACCCACACCGGCGGCTCCGAGACCGTCCTCAAGACCGAGCCCCCGGCGGAGCGCCCGCGGCTGACCTACGAGCACCGCCTCCTGCACACCGAGGCCCGCGTGTACGCGCTGGCCCGCCCCCTGCTGGGCGGACTCGTCCCCGATCCCCTGCACCTGGACCCCGTGCCCGGTGAGCCCGAGCGCCACCGGCTGCTCGTCACCCGGCTGCCGGGAGCCCCGATGGAGGGTGTGCGGGCCGGGCTGTCCCCTGAGGGCGTGGCCGCCGTCCGCCGCGCGCTGGGCCGCGCCGTCGCCGCCCTGCACACCCTCACCGGCCCCGCCTTCGGCTACCCCGGGCGGCCCGCCCTGACCGCCGCGACCTGGCCGGACGCGTTCGCGGCCATGGCCGGGGCGCTCCTGGACGACGCCGGGCGCCACGGGGTCGCGCTGCCCTGGGACCCCGACCGCGTCCGCGGCCTGGTCCGGGACCACCGCCACCTGCTGGCAGCGGTGCGCACCCCGGTGCTGGTGCACTTCGACCTGTGGGACGGCAACATCCTCGTGGACGGCGCTCCGGAGGCACCGGTCCTGGGCGGGATCATCGACGCCGAGCGCGCCTTCTGGGGCGACCCGGTCGCCGAGCTGGCCTCGCTGGCGCTGTTCGGGGACATCCGGGAGGACGCCGCGTTCGCGCAGGGGTACCGGGAGGCGGGCGGGGAGCTGGAGTTCACCCCGGACCTGCTGCGCCGCCTGGCCCTGTACCGGGTGTACCTGTACCTGGTCATGTACGTCGAGCCCGCCACCCGGGGCGTCCCCGACGAGGAGGCCGGGCGCCTGCGCGCGTACCTGCGCCCCCACCTGGAGGAGGCGTTCGCCCGGGTCTCGCAGGCCCCGGCGGGATAGGCCGGGCCCGCCCCCGCCGGGTCCCCCGCGCCCGGCCCTCACCCGCACGGGCGGGGTCGGGCGGCCGGGCGCGGGTCCTTCCCGGCGTCGCGGCGCGGAGGCGCACCCCGGCGTCATTTCAGGGGCGGGTGGTCCAGGACCTCGACGTACACGATCCGGCCGTGCACCACGTCGAGGTTGATCATGCCGGTCTCCGGCAGCAGCGCCACCATCCGGTGCCCGGGCCCGAACGCCTCCCCGTGAGAGTGGTCGAAGGTGAAGAAGCTCTGGCAGAAGCCGTCCCCGCACCCGCACGGCCGCACCAGCCGCAGGTCGTGGGCGACGACCGCCAGGTCCCGTTCGCCCTCCGCCTCCAGCAGGGGGACGAGCACACCGATCAGCTCCGGGTGGACCGCGCGCACCAGCGGGGGTTCCTGCTCCATCCGTCGAGTATGGAGCGCCCGCCCGGAACCCTCCACCCGTTTCCGTACGGCCGGCGGCGCCCGCCCCCGTGGCCGGGCGTCCACGCGGACCGGCCGGGGAACCCGCGGCGTTCCCGGGTGTGCTTCTGCTTCGCTTGCCGGTCCGCCACCTGGACGATGTAGATCATTTACTCATCATTCGGACACTTCGGGCGCACCCTCCCACCGGCCGTAGCAGTCGGCCACCGCCGCGAAGGCCGCCTTGGGCTCCCACTCCATGTCGGGATAGGCCGTCCCCCGGCGCCCTTCGAGGATCTTGACGATGCCCAGCCCCGCCCGGTCCAGGTCGTCCCGGGGGTCGCCGTCCGGGCGGTGCGGGTAGCCGGGCAGGGAGAACAGGAACACGAACGCGCTGTCCACGCCCTCGGCCTCGAAGACCTCCAGCAGTTCGCGCAGGTACGCCGCCTGCCCCTCCTCGTCCCGCTCGTGGACGCCGTCCAGGCGCACGGGGTCCCCGGTCACCGGGTCGTGCTCGACCACCTCCAGCACCCGCCCGCCCCGGTCCCCCGCCCCGCGGTAGGCGGCGGTCCCGAACCCGGTGACGGCGAGCGGCTTGGCGCCCGAGGCCAGGATGCGCACCCCCTCCCGGAAGCGGTCGGCGACCTCCGCCGAGCGGATCAGCTCGAACGTCGCGAAGTCGAAGGGCTCCCAGTCCACCTGCTCGAACTGGATGGAGGAGTAGGTGAGCCGCCCGTGGAAGCGCTCGCGCACCGCCGCCACGGCCTCGCCCAGGAACGCGTTGACCCGCGCCCCGAGCCCGCGCATCGCCTCGGCCCGGAGTCCGGGCGGGTCCATGAGCCCCTGGACGCGCTCAGCGGGGGTGTCGCCGGGCAGGAATCCGGGGTTCATGACGCTCAGCTCGACCCCGGCCACGAACACGACGTCCGCCCCCCGCGCCCGGAGCCGTTCCGCCCGCCCGGCGCAGTCGCGCAGGAGCGCGAGGATCCGCTCCGGTTCGAGTTCCAGCGGATAGGGCGAGAACCAGACCTCCAGGCCGAGGTCGGCGGCGGCCCCGGCCGCCAGCTCCAGGCGGTCCGGGTCGCCGCCGGTGACCTGGACCGCGTTGCAGTGCAGGTCGTCCCGGATGACGGCGAGTTCGCGGCGGACCACCGCGGGGTCGAAGTGCTCGCGGGACGTGCGTCCGTGGACGACGAACCCGGTGTCGTAGGTCATGCCTCGTGCTCTCATGCGAAGAGGCTGGCAGAAAATTTGCGGGCACGCAAGCTTTCGTGAGCGCAGGCGCATGTGGAACACTGGTCCCGTGACGACACCACCCCCGGGGTTGCGGGAACGGAAGAAGCGGGCCACACGTGAGGCGCTGCGCGAGGCGGCACTGCGGCTGGCCGTGGAGCGCGGGCCGGACCACGTCCGGGTCGACGACATCGCCGAGGCGGCAGGAGTCTCGCCTCGCACCTACAACAACTACTTCGCCAGCCGTGAACAGGCGATCGTCTCCGCCGTCACGGCGGACCGCGAGGCGCGGGTCGCGGAGGCGGTCGCGGCGCGCGGGGCCCGGACGCCGCTGGCGCGGGCGGTCACCGAGGCCGTGGTCGAGCAGTACACCGACACCGGCGGACGCGAGCGCGAGGTGCTGCGTTTGGTCACCGCGCGCGGGGCGCTCAGAGAGGCGTTCCTCGACAGCTCCGACGCCATCGCGCCGCCGCTCACCGCGGTGATCGCCGCGCGGCCGGGGGTCGACGGGACCGCGACGGCCCGCGTCCTGGCCGCGAGCGTGGCCGCGGCGGTGCGCATCGCGCTGGAGGAGTGGCTGCGCGCGCCTGCCGGGGAGGGCCGCGCCGGAGGGCTCGTGGTGCCCTCGGGCTCGCTGCCCGACCGGCTCCGCGAGGCGCTGGAGCCGCTCGCGCCCGCGCTCGACGCCGCCGAGCGCGGCGGCGGCCGAGCCTAGCGGAGGCCGCGGGCGGGTCCTCCCCCGCCGCCGGGAAGGCGTCCGGCCGCCTCCCGCGGCGGGAACACCGTTCCCGCGCAGGCGGTGGTGCTCCCGGTGTGCCGGGAGCGGGCGTCGACGCCCACCGGAGCGCGGCCGGCCTCGCGCGCCCGTGCGGGCGCGGTACCGGACCGGCGGGCCGACGGAGACAGGGCGGACCGCACCGGACGCCGGGGGCGGTGGGCCCGCGACGGCTTTTCGCGTGCCCGAGGGCGGGGCGGAAACCGGGCCGGCGGGCGGTGTCCCCCGGCGGTTCCGGGGTATGCGGGGAACCGTCCCCCGCTCGCACGGCGATATCCCGGTCGTCCGCGGTACTCCGCGGACGACCCTCCGCCCACGAGCACCGACCCCCCAAGGAGAAGTGAATGAAGCGTGGAGCGCTGCTCCCCCTCATCCTCGTACCGGGACTGGCCGTCCCCCTCATGGCGCCGCCCGCCCTGGCCGACCCCCGCCCCGAAACCCCGGTCCGGAGCATCGACTGGGGAGCCTGCGAGGAGGAGGTCGCCGGAGCCGAGTGCGGCACCCTGGCCGTCGCCCTCGACTGGGACGACCCCGACGGGGAGGCGATCGACCTCGCCCTGGCCCGCATCCCCGCAGGAGACCCCGAGGCGCGTATCGGCTCCCTGGTGATCAACCCCGGCGGGCCCGGCGGCTCGGGCGTGGACTTCGCGCTCTACGCGACGGAGGTCTTCAGCCCCGAGGTCCTGGCCAGGTTCGACATCGTGGGCTTCGACCCCCGCGGGGTCGGCCGCAGCAACCCGGTCGTGTGCTCGCTCGACGTCCTCCAGGACAACCCCGGCCCCCTGTTCGAGAACCGGGCCGCACTCGACGCCCGCGCGGCCTACAACGAGGTGCTGCGCCAGGACTGCCGGGAGAACACCGGGCCGCTGTACGACCACGTGGACTCGCTCAGCGTCGTGCACGACATCGACGCGATCCGGGCCGCGGTGGGCGACGAGCGGCTGACGTTCTTCGGCGTCTCCTACGGGACGCTCATGGGCCAGCAGTACGCCCAGGCCTACCCGGACCGGGTCCGCGCCATCGTGCTCGACAGCGTGATGGACCACGACCTCGACACCCGCGAGTACCTGTCCACCCAGGCCGAGGCGGCGCAGGACGTCTTCGACGCGTTCGTCGCCTGGTGCGAGGGCAGCACCCAGTGCGCCCTGAGCGGCCAGGACCCGCGGGCGCTGTGGACGGACCTGCTCAAGCGGGCCGACGCGGGCGAGCTCATCGTCCCGGAGATCCCCGAGGACCCGTGGGTGGTGACGGCGGAGGACCTCATCGGCATGGCGTTCTCCTCCGGCTACGGGCCGGACTGGCACGACTTCGCCTCGACGCTGGCGTGGCTGGACGACCCGGAGGGCGTCGAGTTCCCGGAAGGCGCGGGGTTCCCGGAGGAGGAAAGCGGTCCGCTGGGGCCGCAGGACGCGGCGGCCGGCGGGTCGGCGCAGGCCGACGAGGGGTCCGCCGACCAACTGGTGCCCTACGCCTACCCGGCGGTGCTGTGCAACGACTACGCGCTTCCGGTGCGCGGCTACGGGGACTGGAGCGCGCTGATGCGCGGCAACCAGCGGCAGGTCGCCCCCGACGTGCGCTACGGGATGCTCGCGGTCGACGACGTCGCGTCCTGCCTCGGGCACGAGGAGGTGCGCAACCCCCAGGCCCCGGCCGACGCGAGCGGCAGTGAGCCGCTGCTGGTGATCAACTCGCTGCACGACCCGGCCACCGGGTACAACTGGGCGGTCAACCTGGCGGAGCAGCTCGGCGACGACGGTGTGCTGGTGACCTACGAGGGGACCGGGCACGCCGTCTACGGCCGCACCGAGTGCACGACCGAGGTCGTCGACGAATACCTGGTCCACGAGCGGCTGCCCGCGGAGGGCACCCGGTGCGCGGCGGCCCCGGTGGACGTCGAGGAGGACACGGCGCTGCTGGAGGCGCTGCCGCAGAGCGGGGCCGACACGCTCGCCGACGTCGTGAGCCGGATCCGCGGCGCGGACGCCCGGGAGTAGCCCGCGGTAGAAGGTGGTGAAGGCGGGGGGCCGGGAGCGGGGAACCACGCTCCCGGCCCCCGTGCCGTGCGGCTGCGGGCCCGGGTCCGGCGCGGGCCGGGCGGACGTGGAACAGTGGCGGCGACTCCGAGGGAGGAAGCTGGATGACGAGCAGTGTTCGGCAGCTGATCGAGGCGGCGCGCCTGGAGCCGGTGGCCGCCCCGTTCGACTGGGCGGGGGTCGAGAACACGATCGGGGCGGCCGTCCCGGGGGACTACCGGGAGCTGCTCGACGCGGGGGGCGGCGGGCTGTGGCTGGACTACATCAGACTCAACGTTCCGGGGCCCGGGGCCGGTTTCGCCCACGTCGACCTCGAACAGGCGGCGTCGGAGTTCGAGCAGCTCCTGTTCCTGTTCGAGGAGGACATCACGGGGGCACCGGAGGATCTGGAGCCCGGGGACAGGCTGTTGCCCTGGGCCTCGACCGGCACGGGGCTGACGCTCTACTGGCAGGTCCCGCCGGAGGTGGGGGCGGGGGCGGAGGTCGGTGCGTACCCGATCCGGATCTCGGACCGGGAGGGCGAGGTGTGGGAGAGGTACGAGCTGCCGACCACGGATTTTCTGCTGCGGGTCGTCCGGGGGGAGGGAGGGGTGGAGAGCGGCTTGCTCCGTGAGTCGTGGATGAAGCGCGACGTGCTGTTCAAGCCCTACGGGTGAGGGCCGGGGTCCTCCCCCACCGTCCTGCTACACCAACGGCGCCCGCCCACTCCGAACGCCGTGCCGAAGAGACCCGTGATGGACGACCGGCCTCCGCCCTGGGGCGAAGGCCGGTGCCGCGCTGACGGTGCTGACGGCTCTACCGCGCGAGAGCGCGCAGGAGCGCGGCCCACTCCCCGGCAGTGAATCCGAGGTGCCCAAGTTCGCGGTGCCGCGTGTCCCCGACCAGCGTTTCCGCGCCTTCGGAGACCTCCACACAGTTTCCGCCTGTTCCATTGCTACGGCTCGACTTGTGCCAGGCACGTTCTTCAGCGATGGCCCGACCACCTCCCACACGATCCGAAGCGAGACCGTCTCTGGACGTGTTCTCCCGAGCAGGGCTCACAGGCTGCCCGGATCTCCTGAAACTCGGTCCTGACACCTGGCGGGAACCCGTTGAGCAGCCAACCAGCGAGGCGACACAGGGTCGGCCCCCGCCAGACCGACTCGGGTTCCAGTAGTCGTTGCAACACCCCACCTTTGGAAAGGTGCGATGGGCGGGGACCGTTTCATGTCCTGGAGAACCGGTACTACCTGGCGCCGAGGGTGCGCAGGAGGGCGGCCCACTCCTGAGGGGCGAACGCCAGGTGTCCCAGCTCGCGGTTCCGAGTGTCGCGGACCAGGGTGGTTTCGCCTTCGGCGACCTCCACACAGTCACCCCCGCCAGCGCTGTAGCTGGACTTGTGCCAGACACGTTCTTCGGTCATTGCCCGACCGCCTTCTCTGCGATCCGAAGTGAGTCGACCCAGAGTGTGCCCCTGCACTACGAGGTTCAAAGATCCTAGGGAGATCCTGACATTCCAACTCAGCCACCCAACGGCAGTGAATCCTGTCGAGGTGTGTGAATAGCTGACCTTGGTCATGGCTCTAAAGGTGTCCGACGAGTAGGCTCAAGGGGCAGTGACACGCAACCGGCCCCCGCCAATATGCCTGGCGGGGGCCGGTTCTGTGCCGGTGGCTCTACCTCGTGAGGGCGCTCAGGAGCACAGCCCACTCCGAGGCCTCGAATTCGAGGTGACCCAGGGTCCTGTTCCTGGTGTCCCTCACGCGAGTCCGGGGTCCCTCCGCGACCTCTACGCAGTGGCCGGACTCGCCGCTGTAAGAAGACTTGTGGTAGCCGTCTACGGTGTTCACCGCACTACTTCCTTCCGTCGATCCAGCAGGTGCCTTCGGCTCGCCGCAGGAGAGAGGGCCGCTGCCATCAACGAGTTGAACCTGCCAGTGGCGTTCGCGACCACCTGGGGATCATTGTAGATCTGGCCGGTCTCCGCGTTCTCCGAGTACAACGCGGAATCAACCGCCGACAGTTGCAGGACGGTGAAACCGCCCTCCATCGCCGAGTAGGCCCCCTGATCGTAGGGGATCACCTGCAAGGAGACGAATGGCTCGTCCAGCCGCTCCAGGATGCGGGTCAACTGGGTTCCCATCACTTCAGCGCCACCGACCGTCCGCCACAGCACTCCCTCATCCAGTACGAACTGCACCAACGGAGGGTTGGTCCTGTCAAGGATTTTCTGTCGGCGCATACGGGCGATGAGAAGTTCCTCAACCTCACTGTGGGGTTTGGGTGGGAACCCGGCTCGTAGCACGGCCCGCGCGTAGTCCTCGGTCTGCAACAGCGCAGGAACCAGTTGCGGGTGGAACTGATGGATGCCAGTCGCCTTGGCTTCCAGGTCGATGTACTTCGGCAGCGTCCGGCGATGGCCCAGGAGCTTGGTGGATGACCAGAGCTCCTGGAAGTAGTCACCGGTCCCGAGCCTGTGGTCCATCAACTCTGCGAACTGCCTGGTAGGAGGCCGTTCAGTGCGTTCGATCGCGCCGATCTGTTGACCAGAAACCCCAATCAGGTCGCCAAATTCTTTTTGGGACATACCGGACTCTGTTCGCTTCATGAACACTTCGCGGGCGAATAGTGACACGGCTGCGCCGTTCACAAGCTTCTTCTTTGCCATTACAACAGAAAACCACAAAATCTAATACGCCGAAGCTAGTCGCAAGAAGTTGGCCTGTGGTTGCGGCAATCCTGCCCCAAAACCAGCCCCTCTCTGGACCGCATGTGCGCAGGTCGGGCATGGTGACACCAGTGCCGACGGAGGATCTGCGCTTTCCCAAGAGTTGGATCGTCGGCAATGGAAAAGCCTCGGGGCCGTCGTAACCGGCCACCGAGGCTGATGCCCCACCCCGACTGAACCGAGGTGAGACGAATGCACTTTACCGCCAGTCCTGCGGGCCGGCCAGGGCAGCACCCGCCGCTGCCCCGCCGGGTGCGGACCGAAAACGCGCGGATCAGCGCGATCGACCTTCCCAGCGCCGACCCCGCCGATGAGGGCTGGTACACCGCGCACGTGTACCGGTGGGCGTGGGACCACGTGGACGAGCGGGCCGGGTGCGCCGACCGGGTCGCCCGCATCGCCGTGGCACTGGTGGCCAACGCCCACCGGTGGACCCGGTCCGGCCTGCCCCAGGGGCAGTGCGAGCTGCGCATCCACCGCTGCCGGTTCGACATCGCGGTCTCGGTGACCGACCAGGGCACGGTCCCCGCCCCGTCCGGGGTGTGCACCTTCCCCGTCGCCGGGCCCGGTGGCGGAGGGCTGCGCACCGTCGATGACCTGGCCCTGTACTGGGACTGGCAGGGCGGCGCGGGGACCCCGATCACGGTGCGGGCGCTGGTGGACAGACACCCCCGCTGAGCGTGCGGCGGCGACGCACCCCGGGGCGGCTCCCGAGCGGTTCCCGCCCCCGGGTTTCCCGCCGCCGCACCCGCCGGGGCCGCTCGCCAGGGCGGCCCCGAACGGTGGGGGCGCCGGTCCCCCGTGCCGGGCGCCCCACCCCCTTGCCTTCTCCGCTGCCTCCGATCCGGTCGCAGCGCCCGCACCGGCACCACCGACCCCCGCGGGCGCTGCGACCCCACCACGCCCCCGCACGCAACGAGACCCCGGGCGGCCCCTCCCGTCCCCCGGTCACCGGAAAGGAACTCCATGACCACGCCCAAACGCCCGCCCGCTTCCCCCGCTCCCCCGCCGGTAGACCCTCCGCTGCCGGAGCTGGTCACCCCCGGCGAGGTCGCCGCCCTGTTCGGCGTCGACGCCAAAACCGTCACCCGCTGGGTGCTGCGCGGCAAACTCCCCGGCGTGCGCACCCCCAGCGGACACCACCGCTTCCTGCGCACCGACGTCGACCGCCTCCTCCGACAGGCAGGAGCCACCCCGTGAACCGCCCACAGCAGGTCCCCGAACCCCTCACCTCAGGCGAGGTCGCGCACATGCTCCGTGTCACCCCGGTCACCGTCGCCCGCTGGGCCGACACCGGAAAACTCACCTCCTTCCGCACCCCGGGCGGACACCGCCGCTTCCACCGCGCCGAAGTCGAAGCCCTCCTGGTCCCCGAGACCGTCAAACGGCCCACCTGACCACAGGCCGGAGCCCTCCACACGGACCGGCACCCCGGCGCACCGACCGACGCAGAACAGAACCGAAAGGCCCATGGGCACAGCGCTCCCCCTCCTCTCCGACGATGACCGCGAACCCGACCGCCGCACCCCCGAACAACGCGCCCGCGACCACGCCCCGAGCCCGCGCAACCCCCACCCCTGCTGGAAGAACGACTGCCCCGAACAGCAGACCGACATCACCGGCTGCCCGTCCCACGGGATCGGCTGATGCGCCCGCACTCCGACAGGCCACCACCCGACCCCGCCCCGGCCGCCGTCACCACCGGCCTCGCACCGGCCCGCTGGGGACTGCCCATCAACCCCCACCCGCGCACCACACCACGGCCTCCCCCGGCCCTGCTGCCCGGCTTCTCCGGGGCCACCGGGTTCACCGGGTTCACCGGATCCACCGACCGCAGCGACCGGCAACCCGAAACCGCTCCACCAGAGGGCCCGGCCTCCCAGGAGGCCATGGACGAGAGCGGCGAGTGGACCGAACTCGCCGCCCTCGTCCGCCGCTGGCACCACCATCGAAAAAACCACCGTTGATCGCGACCCGGTTCCGTACCGGCACCTCCACCACACGGTCTTCCACCCGACCGGAGCGCCCGGCCACAGCCGGTCAGCGGACCGCGACCTCCGCCACAACCGGAGGGTGTCGCGCCCCGCTCAGGTCGCGGGGGTGAAAGCTCAACCGGAGTTCTCCAAAAGCTCAGCCGCTTGGAAACGGCGGCCAGCGGAGCGTGGACCTGGCCCCGGCGCAGTCGGCGGGCGGCAGATTTGCAGTGCTGCGCGTTGGGCGCGCGTCCGGGGTGGTGGGGGTGTCATCCGGGGCTGGGTCAAGCGAGGCGATCCCACCCCAGCCCTTGAGACGGGAGGAATGCCCCCTGAAAAGGGCGGTGGGCGCGACAAGCGGCCCGAACGTAGAACACACCCATGCCCTCCCAACGCCATAGGGGGTGAAACGTGCACTGTCTTCGGGCCCCAGGCACAGTCGGTCAGCGTTGATCCATGCCCCGACTCCAGGGGGTTTCGGTAGGACGTACCTCCCTCCCCAGACACACGGGGGTGAAGGCCGCGCGTACCTGCCCCGCCCCGCCTCCGGGGGTTGCCCACCCGCCCGGAGTGCTCAACCCCAGCGGGAGGGTGTCGCGCCGACCTGGGCCGCAGATTGTCTGTGGTGTCAATGCCGGTCCATCCCCGCGTGCGCGGGGCTCACGCTTCGAGGTCATGGGGTTGGGGCTCCTTCGGCGGTCCATCCCCGCGTGCGCGGGGCTCACAGTTCACGACCAGGCAAAACGCGAGCCGTTATCTCCGCGTTATGCGAACGCGAGGAGTCAGAACCTACGCCCGGAGCAACTGTGCCACGAGGCGCACCGCGGGCTCAAGACGTACACCCCTTGCTCGCTCGGGGTGACGGAAGGCGGCCGGGTGCGGGTTACTACGTCTGGGGCTGGTGTTCCAAGCGAGGTCGGGAGCAACCGCGCGACCCCGGTCGGACCATTCCTCCGTTCCCGCATGGTCGGGCGGGGCAGGCCTCGCCCGGACCCGCCCCCGGACAGCACACCCCCACCACCCGGGACATGCGCCCCACGCGTCTGCCCGGTGGTCTACCGCCCGTTGTGTCGTGGGGGCGGATCCGGCTCCGCCGGTCTGTACCTTCCCAAGCGGCGGGCGTCTTGGAAACCAAAGGTTCTGGTCGGGCGCGACCACAGACCGCCCTCCCCAACGGGTGACCGTCCTGGAGACCTCCACGTCCGTCTCACCCCCTGGAGCGGAGCACGCGGGAATGTGCCCCGACACCCCCTGCGGCGGGCCGGGCAAGTGTGTGCGGCCCTACCCCGCGCGACCCGGCGTGGGAGCGATGCCCTCCGGCCGTGGTCGAGCGCTCCAAGCGGGTGGACGACCCCCGGTTGCGCGGCCGACAGGTACCCGCGGCCTCACCCCGCGCGGCCTGGGGTGGGAGCGGCGCCCTCCGGTCGTGGCCGGGGGCTCCAAGAAGGGGAACGACTCCCTGGAGCCCGTTCGGGCACGGGGCTCCTGCCGCATGCTTTAGGATGAACATCAGTTCATTCAAAAAACACAGGGACGGCGATGCCCAGAACCGAAGAACAGAACCAGGCGCTGCGTGCCGCCACCCGGGAGCGCGTGACGCGTTCCGCGCTGCGCCTCTTCGCCTCCCATGGCTACGCCGCCACGAGCGTGCGCGACATCGCCCGGGAGGCGGGCCTGAGCACGGGCGTGCTGTACCGCCACTACCCCACCAAGGAGGCGCTGTTCGCCGAACTCGTCGCCCAGGGCGCCGAGGGCCTCCGGCACGCGGCCCGGGCTTTCGACACCGCTTCTTCCCCTGAGGAGGCGATACGCGAGTTCACCGAGGGGATGCTCACCGACCTGCGGTCCGACGCGGGGTTCGGCGAGTTCTTCCAGCTCATGAACCAGGCGTTCACCCTTCCCGACCCGCCTGACGAGGTCCGCGAACTCATCCGGCAGCACATCGCGCTGGTCGGGGCCATCGAGAGGCTGGTCGCGCGGGGCCAGCGCGCGGGCTGCTTCCGGGACGGCGACCCCAAGGAGTTGGCGACCTGCTACTTCGCCGCCGTCGGCGGCCTGGCCGCGCTGCCGCGGAACGCCGCCTTCACCCTCCCCACCGCGGACGTGCTCGTGGGATTCCTGACAGGAGATGACCGATGATCACCGTCGTTGCGGCCACCGAACTCGGCGAGGAGTACCGGCGCCCGATCACCGAGGTGTTCGTCCACGGTTTCGCCGACGACTTCACGAGCCTGTCCAAGGACCACCGCCGCCTCGTGAACGCCTTCGAGCACATGCTGGTCCTAGAGGAGTTCCACGTGGCGCTCATCGACGGCAGACCCGCCGGCATCGCGGCGTGCACCGACGGTGTGCGCCCCTCGGTCCGCCACCGGGGCGCGGAACTGCGGCGCCACCTGGGCCTGGTGCGCGGCACCATCGGCGACCTGGTGTTCCGCTCGGAGTTCACCGGCTCGGTGCCCGACCTCAAGGAGGGCACCGCCTCCATCGAGTTCGTGGCCACCTCACCGGAGCACCGCGGCAAGGGGGTGGCCACGGCGGTCATCACCCACCTGCTCGCGCTGCCCGGCCACACCGAATACGTGCTGGCCGACGTCGCCGACACCAACACCGCGGCCCTGTCCCTCTACGCCACACTCGGCTTCACCGAGTACCGGCGCCGCAAGGTCAAGCACACCCGCTGGACCGGGATCGACTCCTATGTGTCCCTCAAGCTGACGCAGGCCTGAGCCGGCGGGAACGGGCCGGCACCGCGGCGGGACGACCGTGCACCCTCCCGGCCGCCGGGGTCGTGGAGCCGCCCCGCGCCCGTGACCCCGGTGGTGCCGACCGCGCCGTCCAAGGCCGGTATCAGCTCGGCGACCCCTCCGGTGCCTTCGGGTACTTCTCCAGGGCCTCGGGGTCGCGCGGCCCGTCACGACCGGCCGGGGACGGGACCGGTCACGTCCGCCGGCCGTCCCACGTCACGCCCCTCCCCCGCACGTCACCGCGGAGCCCGGCGCGGGTCCGGTGAAGACAGCGCGCGGCTCATGCGTGTCTCGCAGAACGCGAACGCGCACAGCCCCAGCACGACGGCACCCGCGCTCACCGCCAGCGCCACGCCCGGCCGGAACCCGGGGGGAAGGTCGGCGAACAGCTCACCGCCGGTGGAGACGATGCCGATGAGCAGCACCACGGTCAGCAGGATGCCGCCCACCGCGGTCACCGCGCCGCACCCGGCAAGAAACCTCCAGGCCCGTGCGCGCAACGCTCCGGGACCCTGGGGGCGGAACGGTTCCAGGGCTTCGGCGACCTCGTCCGGCCACCGGACGACGACGATGTCGTCCACGTCGTCGGAATCGAGCCTTCGGTGACGGAACCCGACGGCCCGGCCGACCAGCCGACGACCGCTGCCGGGCATGGACAGCGGGCAGACGACCCTCCGGCGCAGCACCCCGTGACCCGGCACCTCGGCGGTGATGGAGAGCATGTCGGGGCCCTGCACGTCGCTCGGGCCGTCCTCGGTCGCGTCGTCGATCACGCCGGCGGCGAGACTGCTCCCGGCCGTCCGGGGGTCTGCCGACCGGGACGGCCCGCGGGAGCGCCCGTTCCCCATCACCGGCCGTCCTCCGTGTCGGGCCAGCCGTCGAAGAGCACGTCGGACCGGTCGTCGGGGTCGCACGTGTTGTGGCGCAGGCGGACCGCCCGCCCCACCCAGCCCTCGTCCGGACCGGACGCGTCCCCCGCACCCCAGTGAAGGGTGCGCCGGAGCACGGCCCGCCCCGGTGGCGTGGCGCGGACCGCGAGGTCGAAGGTGGGGTTGCCGTCCACGTCGTTCCAGGGCAGTTCGACCACTTCCTCGATCACGCCGACCGTGCGGTGTCCGTCCGCGAACCGGGCGTCGGCGAGCCGGGGACCCGAGACCGCGTCGATGGCGGTGCCGATGAGGAGTACCCCCACGCCGGAGCCGCACAGCCAGTAGAAGACCTCGGGCCGGTCGGTCCCCGCGATCCAGAGCCAGATGCCCACGGGGATCGCCGCGACGAACACCACGGTGCCGATCAGCAGGACCACCGCGGAGACGTCCTGCCACCGCGACCAGCGACGGATCCGCGTCCGCGTTCGTGGCGTCGGCGCCCGGTCCCGGCCATCCGTGGACGCCGTGTTCATGCCGGGAGCCCCCCTGCCGTGTCCTCGCGCAGGAACGGGGCACGGGGCACGGTGCCCAGGAGCGGCCTCTCCGCGGCCCGCAGGAGAAGGGGCTCCCTGTCTTTCCGCCGGGTCATGGCCCCGCCCCTTTCGGTCCGTCGGCCCATCCGTCGAACAGTACGTCACGCGAATCGTCGGGGTCGAGGGTGTTGTGGCGGAACCGGAGCGCCCGGCCACTGCCGGTCGGCGGACCGGGGGCCTGCGCCACATGGTTTTCCACCCGATCGGGGTGCCCGGCCACAGCCGTAGAGCGTTGCTCCCTGCTCAGGTCGCGGGGGTGAGAGCTCGACCGGAGTTTTCCAGAAGCTCGGCCGCTTGGGAACGGCGGCCAGCGGAGCGTGGACCTGGCCCCGGCGCAGTCGACGGGCGGCAGAGCGCAGGGGCGGTGCGTTGGGCGCACGTCGCCGGTGGTGGGGGTGTCATCCGGGGCTGGGTCGAGCGAGGCGATCCCAGCTCAGACCCAGCGGCGGGAGGAATGCCCCCTGCAAAGGACCAGGCGCGCGAGGAGCGGCCCGTACGTAGAGCACACCCATGCCCTCCCAACGCCATAGGGGGTGAAACGTGCACTGTCTCTGGGCCCCGGACACAGCCGGTCAGCGTTGATCCATGCCCCGACTCCAGGGGGTTTCAGGTGGGCGTACCTCCCTCCCCGGGCGCATGGGGGTGAAGGCCGCGAACACCCTCCCACCGCACCACTGGGGGTTCTCCACCCGCCCGGAGCCCCCGACCCCAGCCGGAGGGTGTCGCTCCCACGGCAGGTCGCGCGGGGTGAGGCCGCGCGTGCCTGCTCGCTCGACCACGCGGGGGTGAGGGCCGCGCGCACCTGCGTGCTCGCGGCCTCGGTGCGTCGTGGTGCGGGAGGGCACTTGGGTGCTGGTTACTACGTCTGGGGCTGGTGTTCCAAGCGAGGTCGGGAGCAACCGCGCGACCCCGGTCGGACCCTTCCTCCGTTCCCGCATGGTCGGGCGGGGCAGGCCTCGCCCGGACCCGCCCCCGGACAGCACACCCCCACCACCCCGGACGTGCAACCAACGCTCTTACCTGGTGGTCTGCCGCCCCTCACATCGTGGGGGCGGATCCGGCTCCGCCGGTCTGTACCTTCCCAAGCGGTGACCGTCCTGGAAACCAAAGGTTCTGGCCGGGCGCGACCACAGACCGCCCTCCCCAACGGGTGACCCTCCTGGAAACCTCCACGTCCGTCCCACCCCCTCGGGCGAGGCATGCGGGAGCGTGTCCCGACACCCCCTGTGGCCGGGCCGGATGGGAGCGCGCGGCCTTACCCCGCGCGACCTGCGGCGGGAGCGACACCCTCCGGCTGGGGCTGAAGGCTCCAGGCGGGTGGGCAACCCCCACTGGTGCAGCGGGGAGAGTTCCCACCGCCCCACCCCGCTCGACCCTGGGCGGCAGCGATTCCCTCCGGCCGGGCGACCGCGGGACGGTGCGGACCCGTCGCCGTGCGGCGGGCCGGCCCGCCGCGCGGCCCCCGGGACCGGCCCTTACCCTCAGCCTTCCCCGTTGATGCCGTCGACGAGCGCTTGCAGCGAGGCGAGGTCGGCCTGTCCCAGGGCAGCGATGCGCCCCAGGGGGATCGACTCCATCATGCGGGCCATGTCCACCCCCATCGCCTGCCCGGCGTCGTCGCCCTGCGGGGCGGGCAGGTGCTCGGCGAGGATCGCTGCGGCCCTCGGGTCCGCCATCACCTCCCCGAGCGTGGAGTCGAGCGTCAGCGGCAGGCGCAGCTCGTCCCCCTCGACCTCCACCGGGGCGGAGACCCGCAGGTCGCGGCTGGACGCCCCGGCCGACACGGTGTACTCACCGCCCTCGACGATCCAGCGGTCCGCCCGGACCTCCCAATAGGCCAGGTCCTCCCGGGCGAGCAGCACCGAGACCCGCTCGCCCTGCCCCGGCTCCAGGGCCACGGACGTGAAGCCCTTGAGTTCCCTGGGAGCGCGCGACACCCGCGACCCGGGCTTGGAGACGTAGAACTGGACGACCTCGCGGCCGGCCCGCCCGCCCGTGTTCGTCACGGTCAGGTGCGCGGTGATCCCGTCCGCCCCCTGCTCCAGCCGCAGGTCGGAGTAGGCGAACTCCGTGTACGACAGACCGTGCCCGAAGGGGAAGGCCACCTCCGTCTCGCGGGCGTCGTACCAGCGGTACCCCACGTACAGCCCCTCGCCGTACAGCACCGCGGAGTTCTCCCCGGGGAAGTTCAGGTAGGCCGGGGTGTCCTGGAGGCGCAGGGGCACCGTCTCACCCAGGCGGCCGGAGGGGTTGACCCGGCCGAAGAGCACGTCGGCGATCGCTCCGCCGCCCGCCTGCCCCAGCAGGGCCCCGTCGAGCAGCGCCGGAGCCAGGTCCGCGACCGGCGCGAGCGCGACCACTCCTCCGTGGGAGAGCACGACGACGGTGCGGGGCTGGGCCCCGGTGACGGCGGCGAGGAGTGCGAGCTGCTCCGCGGGCAGGTCGATGTGGTCGCGGTCGAAGCCCTCGGACTCCTGGTGGGCGGCCAGCCCGAGGAAGACCACCGCCGTGTCGGCCGCGCCCGCCGCGCGCACCGCCTCGCCGCGCAGCTCCCGCACCTCCTCCTCGGTGGCCGCGGCGGTGGTGTGGCCCTGGGAGAAGGTGACGGCGTCCGCACCGGCCAGGGCGCGGATCTCGTCCAGGGGGACGTCCAGCCGGGTCGGGTTCACGTGCGAGCTGCCCCCGCCCTGGTAGCGGGGCTCGGCGGCGAACTCGCCGATGACCGCGACCGATCCGCCCGGGGCCAGCGGCAGCAGGTCGCCGTCGTTCTTGAGCAGGACCACGCAGCGCGCCGCGACCTCGCGGGCGAGGGCGTGGTGCTCCTGGGCGCGGGACTCCTCCAGCCCCGCCCCGTGGGCCCGCGTACGGCTCCGCTCGGCCCGCGCCGCCAGATCGGCCACCCGGGAGGCGGAGGCGGCGACGGCCCCGACCGGGCAGGAGCCGTCCCGGACCGCGGCCACGAGCGCGGCGTCGCTCGCGCCGCCGTCGCCGGGCATCTGCAGGTCCAGTCCGGCGGCGACGGCGGCCGGGCGGTCCGCGACCGCGCCCCAGTCGCTGACGACCACGCCCTCGAAGCCCCACTCGTGGCGCAGGACCGTGGTGAGCAGCCAGTGGTTCTCGGAGGCGTAGACGCCGTTGATGCGGTTGTAGGAGCACATCACGGTCCACGGCCGGGACGTGCGCACCACCCGCTGGAAGGCCCGCAGGTAGATCTCCCGCAGGGTGCGCGGGTCGACGTCGGAGCTGGAGCGCATGCGGTCGTGCTCGGCGTTGTTGGCGGCGAAGTGCTTCAGGGAGGCTCCCACGCCGTTGTCCTGGAGGCCGCGCACCCAGGCCGCGCCCAGGGTCCCGGTGAGGAGGGGGTCCTCGGAGAAGTACTCGAAGTTGCGGCCGCCGCGCGGATCCCGCTTGATGTTGATCCCCGGCCCCAGCAGGACGTCGACCCCCAGGGCGCGAGCCTCGGCGCCCAGCGCGGAGCCCACCCGGCCGACCAGCTCGGGGTCCCAGCTCTGCGCCAGCCCGACGGCAGGCGGGAAGCAGGTCGCGGGCAGGCTGGCGGACAGGCCCAGGTGGTCCGTCGCCCCGGCCTGGCGGCGCACGCCGTGCGGGCCGTCGGTGAGCACGATCGAGGGGACCCCGCCGACCCGCTCGGTCGTCCAGAAGTCGGCGCCGCTGCCCAGCGCGGCCTGCTGTTCCAGGGTGAGGCCGTGCGGGCCGGTCTCGGGTGGTGTGGTCACGGTGGGACTCCTCTGTCTCGGTGGCGGATCCGCTCCGGCGCGCGGCCCCGCGCCCGCCCCCGCCGGGGACGGGCGCGGGCGTGCCCGCCGGGCCCGGGGGCGGACCGTCGGCACGGGCGCGGGAAAACTGAGTGCACACAGGTTTTCGAAGGTGGGCTAGAGCGTACATCCGCGCTCATGGCCAGGACAAGGAGCGCTTCGCCCGAAGAAGCTGAGTGGACTCGGGTTTTCCGGTCGGCCTAGAGTGATCACCATGAGCACCGCCCCCTCCGGCCCCCGCGGCCCCTACGCACGTTCGGCCGAGCGCCGCCGGAGCATCGCCCGCGCGGTGCTCGACACGGTGCTGGAGGAGGGCCACGAGAGGGTGACGACCGCCGGGATCGCCCGGCGGGTCGGGACGAGCGAGGCCACCGCCCTGTACCACTTCCCCACCAAGGAGCACCTGCTCGTCGCCGCCCTGGAGCTGTCCGACGAGGAGGCGGGGCTGCGCCCCTTCACCTCCGACCCCGGCATGGACCTGGAGGACCTGCGCGGGTTCGTGGAGACCACGATGGAGCGGACGCACATCATGCGGCTGCACACCGTGCTCCTGGGCAGGGCCACCTCCCCCGGCCACCCGGCGCAGGAGTTCATCACCCGGCACCACCGCAGCGCGGTGGAGCACTTCACGGGGGTGGTCCGGCACCGGCAGCGGGCGGGCACGGCCCACCCCGGCCTCGACCCCGCCGGGGTGGCCCGTCAGTTCGTCGCCGCCTGGGACGGCCTCCAGGCCCAGTGGCTGCTGGACCCCTCCTTCGACTTCGGGGAGGACCTCGTCCAGATCTTCCGGCGCCTGACCGGGCAGAACTGGATGGAGGGCCGGGCCGCGCTCCTGGACCCCGCCGCCGGGCTCTGACCCCGGCGGGCGGACCCGCGGGCCCGGCCCCCGCCGCGCACCGACGGGGTCGCGGACCGGCGTGCGGCACGGCGGGGAGGGCCGGAGCGGCGGGGCGGCGGCACCGGCCGCGGTGCCGCCGCGCCCCGGGCCGGGACGGTCAGAGGCTGCACCGGGCGCCGGCGGGCGGGGATCGGAGGTCGAGGAGGTAGGCCTCGACCACGTCGTCGACACACGCGCTGCCGCCGAGCAGGTAGGCCCCGTGCTGCTTACCCTCGACCGTGAGCAGGCCCGCGCCCAGGGCCCGCGCCATCGCGACGCCGCCCTCGTGGGGCGTGGCGGGGTCGCCGGTGACCGACACGACGAGCGTCTCGGGGAGGCCTTCGGCCCCGTCGAGCCAGGGCTCGCCGCGGGTCGGCGGCTCGGGCCACGCCTCGCACTCGCTGTGGTAGCTCCCCGCGGTGAACACGTCGAGGTCGAACATCGGCGCGACCTCCCCGACCTCGCGTGCCAGCGCGGTCTGCTCCCGCGGTGTCAGCCGGGGCGCGTCCATGCAGCGCACGGCGATGTTCGTGTCGAAGTCCATGCCGTAGGCACCGTCCGCCGTCCGGGCGTAGAAGGTGTCACGCAGGGCGAGCGCCTCCTCGGGGTCGCCCGCGTCGAGCGCGGCCAGGGCGGAGACGACCTCGGGCCACTTCGCCTCGGAGTACAGGCCGCCGCTGATGCCGAGGTACACGTCCCAGACGTTCAGGTTCCGGCCGTCTGCGGTCGGCGCCGGCGTCTCGACGAGCGGCTCGACGATCTCGTGCAGGCGGTCGTTCGCGGCGGCGGGGTCGGGGCCCAGGACGCAGTCGGGCGAGTCCGCGCAGAACGCGGCGAGGTCGTCGAACCGGGCCTGGAGGCCGGCGAACGAGGAGAGGCGGAACCCGCTCGCGGTCAGATCGGGTGAGACGGCGCCGTCGAGCACGATCGCGCGGACCCTTTCGGGGTGGGCCACGGCGTACATGGCGCCGAGTTCGGAACCGTAGCTGTAGCCGAGGTAGGTGAGCTTCTCGTCGCCGAGCGCGTCGCGGATGACGTCCATGTCGCGCACGACGTTCACCGACCCGGCGTTGACGAGGTTCTCGACGCCGCCGGAGCCCTCGGTGCAGCGCTCCGCGAGTTCGGCCGCCTCCTCGGCGCTGGTGACCTCGTACACCGCGCCGAACCGCGGCACGTCGCCCGCGTCGTACTCCTCGTCGGTGTGGCAGTCCAGGGCCGGGGTCGAGGACCCGACGCCGCGGGGGTCGAAGCCGACGACGTCGAAGCGCTCGGCGACGGGGCTCGCCTGCCACAGTGGCAGGACGGACGCCACGAAGGTGGTGCCGGACCCACCGGGGCCGCCCGGGTCGACCAGCACCGACCCCTCGGACGCACCCGTGGCGGGCAGGCGCAGGAGCGCGATCCGTGCCCTCTCACCGTCCGGATCGTCGTAGTCGAGCGGCACCTCGACCGAGGCGCACTCCAGCGCCGGGTTCGCGAACAGCTCGGCGTCGGCCGCGTTCGTGGCGGTGTCCTCGCACCCGCTCCAGGCGAGGTCCTGTCCGAGGTAGGAGCCGAGGCCGGGGTCCGCGCCGGGGTCCGGTGGCGGAGCGGCGGGTGCGCACCCGGCGAGCGGGAGGAGCACGGCCGCGGCGGCTGCGGCGAGCACCGTCGTGCGGTGCCGGGGTCGGGCGGGGGGCCGGGGGTGTGATCGCATGCGTTGCTCCTGTTCCGGGCCCCGGTCGCGGACGAGGGGGCGGCGGTCGGCTGTGCGTTCTCTCGGGTCAGGGGTGCCGGGACGCCCGGTGGCGGGCAGCGGTGCGGCCGGTCGCCGCGGGGGTGTCAGTCCGCGATCCCGTCGGTCTCGGCGTCCAGGAGCCGGTGGTGGCGGAAGGTGAGGGCCCGTTCGATCCCCGCGAGGGCGGCGGTGGCGGTGAGAGCGGTGTTCGCCCAGGCCGGCAGGTCGACGGGCGAGACGAACGGGGTGAGGCGGTCGGCCCAGAGCGGCAGGTGGGTGGCCGATTCCAGCAGCTGCGGGGCGAGGAGGAGCAGGTTGACCGCCAGCACGACGACGGCGCCGACGGCGAGGGCGCGCCCCACCCCGGGGTGCCGACGGGAGAGCCGGGCGCGCCAGTGCTCGGGCGTCCCCGGCGCGGGTTCCAGGCGCCGCGGGCCGCCGTCCGCGCCGACCAGGTGGATCCGCTGCATGCCGTACCTGCTCGCGGCGACCTCGATGCCAGCGGTTCCGACCGGGAACCGGACCGGCATGTCCGCGGTCCGGACATGGCGTCCGTCCCGGTAGAGCGAGGCCCGGCCCGACGTGTGGTCGACGTCGACCGTCGCCGTCGAGGCGTCGTCCAGGCCGATCGCGAACCGTGTGCGCTCCAGCGCGAGGGAGGGGCGGAACGGCGGCAGCGGCGCGCCCGGCGCCGGGTCCGGTGCGGACCAGGCGCCCGCGTCGCCGTCGAGGCCGCCCAGCCCGTCGAGGCCATCGGGTCCGTCGGGTCCGTCGAAGCCGTGGGGGTCCTCGGACCCCGCACCGGTCCAGGGGTCGTACCGGTCGTTCATGTCCGATCCCGCCCGGGGCCGATCCGGGTCGGGGCGCCGCCGCGACATCTATTTAGCATCTCCATGCCATAAAAAGTAGCACACGCATGCCAGAAAGCGACTAGGATGGCGCCATGCCCAAGAGAGTCGACCCGGACGTCCGCCGGGAGCAGGTCGCCGACGCCGTGATCGACGAGATCGCCGAGCACGGGATCCGCTCGGTGACCCTCGCCCGGATCGCCGCACGCAGCGGGCTGGCCATCGGGAGCATCCGGCACTACTTCGGAGACACGCTGCGCGAGGTCATGCGCTTCACGCTGGGCGTCCTCATGCAGCGCGTCACGCGCCGCGACACGACGATGTCCGCCGAGCCGGTGGCCCGGATCGTGGACGCGATCGCCTTCGCCGCGCCGACCAGCGAGCAGGAGCGCCGGGAGAACGCCGCACTCGTCGAGTACCGCGTCATGGCGCGCACGGACCCGGAGCTGGCGGCCGACATCGCGGCCACGTCCCGTGCGGGCGAGGAGGTGGTCCGCTCGCTGCTGCGCGACGCGCTGGCCGACCGCCGGATCGACGAGGAGGCACTGCACCGCGAGGCGCTGCTGCTGTTCACCCTGGTCGAGGGCTTCTCGTTCAGCTCGGCGCTGTTCTCAGCGCCGCTGCACGAGACGGAGGTCCGCACCGTGGTGGCGGCGACCCTGCAACGCCTGCGCGACGCCTACCCGCCCGCCGGGGAAGTGACCGGCGGGGAAGCGGGGGTCCCGGAAGCCGACCGGGAGGCGCCGGTGCGGCGCTGACCGGGGTGCGGAACCTCGGCGTCGGTGCGCGCCGAACCCCGCGACGCCCACCGGCGCGGTGTACCCGTACCGGCTGATCCGGCCGGTCCGCTCCGCGCCGACGCCGAACGCCGCCCGTGCGCGACACACCCGTCCGAGACCCCCGGGCAGGCCCGGGCCACCGGGGGCCGGGACCCACGCGGACGACACCGACGAGCGCGGACTCCAAGGCGCACCTCGGCCACACGAGCCAGGAGCGTTTCGCACGGGGGCAGCGGGTCCTGCGGTCCAGCCCCGCGTGCGCGGGGCTTACAACACCTGCGAAGAGCCGCTGGCGCCGGACTACGGTCCATCCCCGCGTGCGCAGGGCTTACTCCATGAAGCTGGGCGCGACCCAGGCCGGGATCGGCCCATCCCCGCGTGCGCGGGGCTTACTCCCGACCCCGGCGACCCGCTCGCAGACATCGCCGGTCCATCCCCGCGTGCGCGGGGCTTACTGGTGCTCACCGACCACGGGGGCGGGGATCTCCGGTCCATCCCCGCGTGCGCGGGGCTTACCACGTGCCCGTGGCCGCCAACACCATCCACGCCGGTCCATCCCCGCGTGCGCGGGGCTTACGGCCAGCGGCCTCCAGGGCCGTGGCGAGTGCCCGGTCCATCCCCGCGTGCGCGGGGCTTACAGTTCACGACCTGCGAAAACGTGAGACGTTATCTCCGCGTTATGCGAATCCGGAGAGAGACCGACCCTCGTTCCGGGCAACTCTGCCACGGGGAACAGCACCGGCTCAAGGGCCGGGCGCAGAGCCGCCACACCCACCCATCCCCGCTCGGAACCGCTGCCGTCAGCCGGAGGCGCCCGGCCGGGATCCGCGTGCCTCGGCGATGCACCCGTTCAACCGTTCGCGCATGTCCCTCAGGTCCGTCATCCGCCGGTCCAGGCGGTCGCGCTGGGCCGCGAGCAGCTCCACCAGTTCCTCCGGCACCTCACCGGATTCGGCGAAGGGCAGCAGCTCGCGAATGGCCCTGCTGGGCAGACCGGAGGAGTACAGCTCCTGGATCAGCCGGACCTGCTCGACGGCCCCGGCCGGGTACCGGCGCTGACCGCCCGCGTTTCGCGTGGAGTGCAGCAGCCCTTGCTGCTCGTAGTAGCGCAGCGACCTGACGCTGACGCCCGCCTTGGCGGCGACCTCTCCGATCCGCACCCCGCCCCCCCGAAGCGGTTCCCCAGCCGACTTGCACCTGACGCCGGTGTCAGGTTTTAGCGTAGCGAACGCGGGCCGCGAGCGGCTTCCACGGAACTCCGGATCGCCGCCGCACCCCTCGGGCGTTCGCACGCCCCGCCCTCATGCGGAACTTCCGCCACCCCTCCCCTATCCACTTCCCACCTGGCAGAACGGACCGACCATGCCCACCGAGAACACCGACTCCACCGACGAGAGCCGCACCGCCGCCACCGGGACCGTCGTCGTCCTGGGAGCCACGGGACAGCAGGGCGGATCGGTCGCCGCGGCGCTGCGGGCCGACGGCTGGAACGTGCGCGCCCTCGTGCGGGACCCGGCCGGGTCCCGGGCGCGGTCCCTCGCCGCCGCCGGGATCGAGACCGTCCCCGGCGACCTCGGTGACCCCGGGTCGCTGCGCGCGGCCTTCTCCGGCGCCCAGGGCGTCTTCAGCGTCCAGCCGAACGCGGGCCAGGCGGGCGCCGTCGTGAGCAACGAGGACGAGGTGCGGTTCGGGACGACCGTCGCCGACATCGCCGGGGAGAGCGGCGTCGCCCATCTCGTGTACAGCTCGGCGGGCGTCGTGGGGGCCACCCCGACGGGCGTCGCGCACCTGGACACCAAGATGCGCGTCGAGTCCCACATCCGGGGCCTGGGCATCGCCGCCACCGTCCTGCGGCCCGCGACGTTCATGGAACTCCTGGTCGCACCGGACACGGGCCTCGACCGGGGGCGGATGTCCTTTCTCATGGGGCCCGACCAGAGCCACCAGGTGATCGCGGTACGCGACATCGGCCGGGTCGCCGCCGCGGTCTTCGGCGCGCCCGAGCGGTACGTCGGCCGGACGCTGGAGATCGCCGGGGACGCGCTGACCGGCGAGGACATGGCCCGGCACCTGGCCAGGGCGGCCGGTCGGCCGATCCGCTACAGCCGGCTGCCGGAGGCACTGCTGGCGCGGGAGGAGACCCTCGGCCGGCTGGCGGAACTCGCCGGGGGCAGGCTCGCGGGGAGCGCGGACCTCGACACGCTGCGGGCCGAGTTCCCCTTCCTGCTGTCCTTCGACCGCTGGCTGGCGGGCCCCGGCGCCGGCCTGTTGGAGGAGGCCCTGCGCCCCGGGGACGCGGGCGGGCACCGGTGACGCGTTCGGGGAGACGGGGGCGCCCCGGCGGGGTGACGGGCCGGGCGCCCATCCCGGGACGGGGTCTCCGCGATAGCCGTGAGGGCGTTCCGGTGGGGGATCCGGCGCCGATCTGGTTGTCTGAGAACCCACGGTCACCCCCTCGTCACCGCCGGAGCCCCCCATGACGGAACCCGAGCACATCCCGCCCTCGCCCGAGACCGACTTCGACTCCGTCACCGCCCCCGACGGCACCCCCGGCCCCGCCTCGCGTCCCGACCGCCCCTCCGTGCTGCTCGGCAACGCCACCCTGCTGGGTCTGGGCTACCTCCTGCTGGGCCGCCGCCGTCTCGCACTGGCCGCCTGCGTCACAGCACTCGCCCTGATAGCACTCGTCGCCCTGTTCCCGCACGTCACGGCATCGAGGGTGCTGCTGGGGCTCGTGTGGGCGGGCACGGTCCTGCACGCCTGGCGTCTGACGCGCCCCCACAGCGGGGACCCGTTCCAGGAGGACGGCGCGGTCGGGGAGCACAGCACGGACCGGCACGACGGCACCCGCCGACCGCCCTGGCGCACCCGGCTGCTCACGGCCGCCTGCGTGCTCCTGGTCGCGTTCGCGTGGCTGCGGCTCGACACCTGGGCGGTCCTGCGCGACGCCGAGGCCGCGCACACCGGGGGCGACTGCGAACGCGCGCTGGCCTCCCTGCGGTGGCTCGTCCCCGCCCACGGACTCGTCCACGGGTCGGCCGCCGAGCGCGGCGCCGCGCAGGAGCGGGCCTGCATGCGGCTCTCCGTCGCCCTGGACACCCCCGACCGGTCGGACGCGGCCCGGATGCTGGACGAGTACCAGGCCATGCCGGGCGCACTCTGGGACGGCGCGGGCCCCGAACGCGCCGACCTCCTGCTGGCCGGGGTCATCGCGAGCGCGAAGGAGCAGGAGGGCACCCATGAGGCGCTGGAGGCCCCCGCCCCCTCGCTGGACACCGTGGAGGAGGCCTTCGCGCAGCTCTCGGAGACACTGGAGTCCTCCCCCGGCCAGAGCGGTCGGGCGGGCGCCGTCGCGGAGTCGTTCCTCGCCGCCCTCGACGAGATCCCCCCGTGCCGGGCCCGGGAGATCGACGACCGGCTGCTCGCGCAGGAGTGGGAGGATCCCGCTCTGGTCCGGGCGATGGAACCCCAGGCCGAGCGCGCGCCGGTCCGGCTGTTCCGCTGCGCGGACGACCTCGGCCGGCTCGCCGGCTCCGAGGAGGAGGCGGCGGCCCGCCGGGACTTCCTGGCGGCCCACCCCGAACACCCCCTGGCGGAGCGCTCGGCCGAGGGCCTGCTCGCCACCGGGGAGTACTGCGCGCACCCGGCCGCGTTCCCGGCGGCACCCGCGTACGAGGGGAAGGGACCGCACGCCATGCACCTGACCGGGCTGGACCCCGAGGAGTACGACTTCCCGGGTTCCTGGCAGGCCGACACCGCCCGGGACACGGTGCTGGTGGTCTGCGTGGAGGGCCCCGAGAAGGGCGGGTACCAGCAGACCTGCACCTACGAGCCGGGAGCGGACCAATTGACGCTCCCGTTCGAGGACGTGGCGAGTGTCGACTTCTACGCCAGCGCGTTCACCGTCCAGGCCTTCGAGCTGCGCAGCGGCGAGCCGGTGGAGGAGTACACCGCGGAGATCGGCGACCCGTGCCCCGCCGAACTGGAGTACGACTACTACTACTTCGACTCGGTGCCGGGCGAGTACAACTCCGACTACTCGGCGGCGGACCTGCGCGGGATCTTCGACCGCCTCATGGACTGAGCCCCGGCACCGGCCCCGGCCCGGGTCGCCCGGGCCGGGCCGGGCGGCCGTCCGACGCGCCTCCCCCGGGAACGGGGAAGAGCGCGGCCCGGCCCCGGCGTTCCACCCACGGGGCCCGCGGTCCCGCCCGGCGGCGGTCCGCGCGTCCGGTGGCCGCGTCCCGCGGGTCCGGTCCCCGGTCCGTGCGGGGGCGCTCCACGGAGGTGACGGCGCATGGACAGCGAGGCGATGGACCTCGACGCGTTCGAGGAGCTGGTGAGCCGGGCCTACGCCGCGCTCCCCCCGTGGGTGCAGCGGTCCATGGCCGACGTCGCGCTGCTCGTCGGCGACCGTCCGTCCTCCTCCCCCGGTCCCGGACGCCTGCTCCTGGGGTGCTTCGTGGGTGTGCCGCGCACGCGGCGGGGTCGGCGCGTCCCCGGCAGTCCGCCCGACCGCATCGAGCTGTACCGGGTGCCGATCCTGCGCGTGTGTCGTTCCCGGGAGGAGGTCGAGGCGAAGGTGAGCATGGTCCTGCGGCACGAGATCGGGCACGCGCTGGGCATCGGCGAGGAGCGGTTGCGGGAGCTGGGCTACTGACGGCCGCGCTTGGCGGGACCGGAGCCGGCCGGGCCGCCCGTCTCCGGGGAGGCCCCCGCCGCCGACCGGAGGGAGCCGCACCGTGGCGGGGTGGGAGGCGTGGCTCCTGGCCGTACCGGTCGCCGTGGTCTACGCCGTCGCCTTCGCCCTCACCTTCACCGAGGCGGCGACCTTCGCCGGACTGGTCGTTCCCGGGGAGACCGGCCTGCTGCTGGCCGGCGTCGTGGCGGGGCTGGGCCACGCGGACCCGTTCGCCGTCGCCGCCTGCGGGATCGCCGGCGCGGTGGCCGGCGACTCCGTGGGATTCCACGTCGGGCGGCGGCTGGGCCCGCGGCTGACGACCGGCAGGCTCGGGCGCGCCATCGGCCCCACCCGCTGGGCACGGGCGGAGGGTTTCGTGCGCAGGTACGGCGTCCACGCGGTGTTCCTCGGCCGCTGGGTCGGGTTCGCCCGCGCCCTCGTCCCCGCCCTGGCGGGCGCCACCGGCCTGGACTACCGGCGGTTCCTCCTGGGGAACGCCCTGGGCGGGGTGCTGTGGGCGGGCACCGTCACCCTGGTCGGCTACCTGGCGGGCGACTCCTGGCGGCGGGTGGAACGGATCTTCGGCGAGGCCGTGGTGCTGGTGCTGCTGGCGCTGGTGACGGTCCTGGCGGTGGTGGCCGTCGCCCGGTGGGTCGCCCGCCACCCCGAACGCGTGCGCGCCTGGGCCGTGCGCCAGGCGGAGCGGCCGGGGGTGCGCCGGGTGCTCGCCCGCCACGAACGCGGGGTGGAGTGGCTGGCCGGGAGGTTTCGCCCGCACACCGTCCTGGGGCTGGAGCTGACCGTGGGCGCGGTCCTGGTGGTGGCCGGGGGCTGGCTCTTCGGCTCGCTCCTCCAGGACGTGGTCGTGGGAGAGGAGTCCGTGCGCGGCGACGGGCCGGTCCTGCACTGGCTCTCCGCGCACCGGGACGGCGAGGCCACGCGGGTGCTGCTCGCGGTGTACCGGGCCACCGGCGTGTGGGGCGCCCTCGTCCTCGCCGGGACGGGGGCGCTGCTCACCCGTTCGGGGCTGCGCGGCGCCGCACGCGCCGCAGGGGCGTGGGCCGTCGCGGCGGGCGCCGGGCTTGCGGTGGCCGCCCTGGTCGGACGCGCTCCGCCGCCGGTCGGGGAGGCGGTGGTCGCGGCCTCCGCGCCGGGCGGCTTTCCGGCGCTGGGAGTGGCGTGCACGACCGCCGTCGCCGCGGTGACCGCCCATGCGGCGGGCGGACGGGTGCGGACCTGGGGCCGGGCGGTGGCCTGGTGGACGGCGGCGGTGCTGTGGGCGGGCCTGGCCGGAGCCGCGGTGGCGTACCTGGGCGCGGGCTGGGCGACCGACGTGTTCGGCGGGTGGGTGCTCGGCGGACTGGCGGCGGCGCTGGTACTGACCCTGGGGGACACCTGGTCCGCGCTGGTCGGGCGGGGACGAAGCGCGGGGAAGGGGTCGCCGGTACAGGGGCCGTAGGCACCGTCCTGAGGGCCGCGCGGGTCAGAGCCGACGCGTGGTGAACAGCATGGCCCCGTGGACCGGGTCCTCCTCCCTGCGTCCGGTCTCGGCGAAGCCGACCTTGGCCAGGACGCGGCGGGAGGCCGTGTTCCACTCCCGGACCGTCGCCCACAGGCGTTCGTAGCCGGAGGACCTCGCCCAGTCCAGGACCGCCCCCGCGGCCTCGGTGGCGTAGCCGTGCCCCCAGGCCCGGCACAGCAGCTCGAACGCCAGCTCGGGTTCTCCCGGCGCTCCGTGCCGGCTGTCGATCAGCCCGCAGTAGCCGACGACGTCGTGGGAGTCTTTGCGTTCGATGGCGAGCATGCCGAGGGTGGACGGCCGGTCGGTGCGCAGCGAGTCCTCCAGGTCGGCGAGCGTGGGGTTCCCGCCGGCGTCGATGCGGCGGTGCGGCGGGACCCGCGGATCGCGCTCCGCCCACAGCTCGCGCAGGATCGCGGCCTCGGCCACGCGCCACGGGCGGAGCAGCAGGCGGTCGGTCTCGAAGGAGGGTCCGTCGTGGGCCGGTTCTGGGTCGGTGGTCATCCCGGAACACTGTCACAGACGGTCGTGCGAGGGGAGCGGTGGGTGTGGGGTGCCGGGCCCAGTCCGTCCGACCCATCCCCGCATGCGCGGGGCTCACACCGTGGACCGGCAGGGGGCGAACCTGTCGAACGGTCCATCCCCGCGTGCGCGGGGCTCACAGTTCACGACCTGGGCAAACGCGGGTCGTTATCTCCGCGTTATGCGACTTCGTTGGAAGACGAACCGGCGTTCCGGCAACTTTGCCACGGCCTCCCCCTCGGGCTCAAGAAGAGCGTGGCCCCCACCCCCGCACCGGGTCCCCTGCAACGCGGAGAACGCGATCCCGGTCGCCAACCGGTCCACCACCGGGCCGACCCGAACGGCGCGTTCGGCTGTCAGCGGTCTCCGGGCCTCGCGCACGACCGGCCACCGGGCGCACCACCCTAAATCACCTCTCCCGGGACAGCCCCTACCGACTCCCGGAGTACGCCGTGTCCGTACTCCCCCGTGCCCGGCCTGCACGGCCCCCGGCACCCTGCACTCCCACGTCGCCCCGGTCACCCGGTTCGCCTCGCCCGACCTCATCGCGGACATCGTCCACCAGGGCCGCGACCCCGGCACCGATCGGCCTGGGCGGAGTCGGGCGGCGCCTCCCCCGAGGAGAATGCGCGGTGCTGCGGGCACGCCTGCGGAACGGCCTGCCTGCGGGTGGTGCTCGGCCACCGGGACGGCCTCCTCCACCTGCGCACCCCGTCCGGGCACACGCCCGCGCCGGTCGCGACCACCCCGCCGGCGGAGGTCTTCACGGCGTTCTCCGCCGGGCGCGGCATCGTCGTGGGCCCCGCCCGCGGCCGGTGAGGGTCAGGTCGCGGCGAGGGCGTCCGCGAGTTCGCCGAGCCTGAGCGAGTTCGCGCCCTTGACGAGCACGACGTCCCCTTCCGTGAACCTGCACTCCCCCAGCCAGGCACGGGCCGCCGCCTTGTCCGGGAGCACCAGCGCGCCGGTCCCGTACCCCTGCGCGAGGGCGCGGGCCTCGTCGGTCCCGACCGCCGCGACCACGTCGACGCCGAGTTCCGCGGCGAGCGCGCCGACCTTGCGGTGCTCCTCGGCCGAGCCGGCGCCGAGTTCGCGCATCTCGCCCAGCAGTGCGAACGTGCGGCCCCTCGTGTCCCGGCCCAGGTGCGCCAGGGCGCGCAGTGCCGCCGACACGGAGTCGGTGTTGGCGTTGTAGGCGTCGTTGACCACGGTGACCCCGTCGGGACGGGTGGTCACGCGCATCCGCCCCTCCGACAGCGGCACCGCGGCGGAGAGGGCGTTCGCGATCTCCTCCGTCTCCATGCCGACCGCCTCGGCGACGGCCGCCGCGGCCAGGGCGTTGGAGACCTGGTGCTCCCCGACCACCTGGAGGACGACCCGGGCGTCGCCGTCGGGGGTGTGCAGGGTGAACGACGCCCGGCCCAGCTCGTTCAGGGCCACGTCGGAGGCGTGCACGCGCGCGGACCGGTCCATGCCGAAGGTGACCACCCGCGCCCCGGTCCGGTCGGCCATCGCCGCCACGCGGACGTCGTCGGCGTTAAGCACCGCCACACCGCCGTCGGCCGCCGCGGGCAGGGCCTCCACCAGCTCCCCCTTGGCCTTGGCCGTCATGTCGGGGCCGCCGAACTCCCCGGCGTGCGCGGTGCCGACGTTGAGCACGACGCCGATCCGCGGCGGGGTGATGCGGGTGAGGTAGGTGATGTGGCCCTGGCCGCGGGCCCCCATCTCCAGCACCAGGTGGCGGGTGGCGCCGGTGGCCTCCAGCGCGGTGAGCGGGAGGCCGATCTCGTTGTTGAACGACCCCTCGGTGTAGACGGTCGGCGCCGCGTGTTCGAGGACCTGGGCGATGAGGTCCTTGGTGGAGGTCTTGCCGGAGGAACCGGTGAGCGCGATGACGTCGAGGTCGGGCAGCCCGCCGATGTGGGCGCGAGCCAGTTCGCCCAGGGCGGTCAGGGGGTCGTCCACCACGACCGCGGGCACATCCAGGGGGCGGGACGCCAGCACCGCGACGGCCCCGGCGCCTATGGCGGAGGGGGCGAAGTCGTGCCCGTCCCGGCCCTCGCCGTTCAGCGCGACGAACAGATCCCCGGGAGCGACCCGGCGGGAGTCGTAGGCGATCCCCGTGACGGGGGCGGCGGGATCCGCCGCCACGACTCTTCCACGGGTGGCGGCGGCGATCTCGGCGAGGGTCGTGGTCTGCATGGGTCGGCCTCCGGGCAGGTGGGCGTGCTGTACGAACGTACCGAGGGAGCCGTGCCAGAGTGCGCTTTTCACCGGTTGCGGCCACGGGTGTCGGGCTCGGGTGTCGGGTGCGGTGCAGGCGGCGGGAGGCCGGGCGCGCACCGCCCCCGCCCCAGCGGTCGCCGTCCCCGCACCGATTCCCGGGGCCCGGCGCGCGGACGGCGGCCCAGGCGCGCAGTCGCAGTCGCGCAACGGCACACGGACACCACGGCACCGGGGTACCGAGGCTGTATCAGACTGAGACGGCCCTGGCGTGGCGGGCCCGCGGCACCCTCGCGCTGAACCGGTCGCACCGACCGGGGCGGCCCGCACCCCGGGGGCGGTTCCGGGCCCCTACTCCCAGCCGGTGAAGTGCCAGACGCTGCGCTCCCCGTCCGGGAGGGGCTCGTACACCGCCCGCGGGGAACCGCCCCCGGGGACGACCAGCAGCGCCCCCACCTCCGGGAGGGGCACCTCGTAGATCTCCCAGCGGTCGAAGACGCCTTCGATCACGACACCGTCCCAACAGACCGGCCCGCCCACCAGGCGCACCGCCACATCGTCGTCGCCACCGTCATCGCCACCGATCGGGAGTTCGTCTTCCATGGGTTCGATGATGTATCGGCCCCCGTGTCCCTCTGCGGCGACACGCCCGGAAAATCCGCACCGGTGCGCTCCGCATCCCCGTTGCCACCCGGTGTGAATGCCGACTTATTCTCCGTTCTCACGATAATTTTCCCAGTTCACCCCGCCCCTTCGGCTAGGGGGACACGCGCGGGCGGCGACGCAGGCGGGCCCGGAACCCACGCCTCGCGGCCGTCTCGGCCCGGAAGCGCACGGCACCGATCGCGCGGGTGCCGCTCGGTCCTCCGCCGGGGCGGGCGGCGGGCCCGAGCCCCGGAGTCCGCCGCCCCCTCGGGGAGACGGTGCGGGGCCCGTCCGTCCCGTGTCTCCCGGACGGACGAGGACCGGCGCCCCGGAAGCGGCGACGAGCCGCCGAAAGACCGTCGGCGCCGAGCCTGACCGGCTTCGAAGGCGGATGCGGCGGCCCGGGCGAGCCGGGTCCCGATCCCACCGGAAGCGTTCCTGACGGGGCGGCGGAGCCCGCATGCCAGCGTGACGCGGGCGGCGGCCGGACCTCGGCCGGCGGGGATTTTTCATTTTCGGTACCAGGTTTTCCGGTGCCGTGCGACACATCAAATAAACGCGAGAAAAGAAATTTGTGTGCTAGCCTCTGAGGAGTTGCAGTAGTGGACCCGTGGAAGCCCCGCTTCCCTGGGAGATCACCGCGGTGACGGGGAAATCGTCATACGCGGTTTTCTTCATTTTCGAGCGAGAGGTGCCACCATGGCCACCGGTACTGTCAAGTGGTTCAACGGCGAAAAGGGCTTCGGCTTCATCGAGCAGGACGGCGGCGGCCCCGACGTCTTCGCCCACTACTCGAACATCCAGGCCACGGGCTACCGCGAGCTGGCCGAGGGCCAGGCCGTGCAGTTCGACGCCGTCGCCGGGGCCAAGGGCCCGCAGGCCGAGAACATCACCCTGCGCTAAGCCTGATCCAGGGG
Organism: Nocardiopsis flavescens; assembly: GCF_900141985.1. Lineage (GTDB taxonomy): Bacteria > Actinomycetota > Actinomycetes > Streptosporangiales > Streptosporangiaceae > Nocardiopsis > Nocardiopsis flavescens. The sequence continues at coordinate 983,852 of NZ_FQZK01000001.1, forward strand.
AGTTCGCGCTCCCCCGCGACGGGGTCCGCCCTACAGGTGCCGGACCCCGTCTTTTTTATTTTCCTTCCACCGTTTCTCCGGTCTTGATTTGCAGAAACGGTTCTCTGCGCCCCGGAAATTCTCCAGGCGGGCGTACAGGTTTCATCCATCCGGCATACCCGGTTTCCCCCTGTGAGGCCGCAAGGCCTCCCGCCCGGCGAACTCCGACGGCGAAAGGCCCCACATGAGTCATCCGTACCGCACCACCGGCACGAGCCGCAGCCGCCCCGCGCAGGGCTATGGCCGACAGCGCCCCGCCCATGGTGCACCGCGTCCCCGCACGCCCTCGCGTCCGCGCAGCGGCGGCCCCTCCGGCGAGTTCGCGCTCCCCGTCACCGTCACCCCGGCCCTGCCCGCCGCGGAGTCCTTCGCCGCGCTGGACATGCCCGAGGCGCTCAAGCGGACCCTGGCCCGCCAGGGCCTGACCACGCCGTCCGAGATCCAGGCGGCCACCCTGCCCAACTCCCTGGCCGGACGCGACGTCCTGGGCCGCAGCCGCACCGGCTCCGGCAAGACCCTCGCCTTCGGCCTGGCCCTGCTCGCCGGCATGGACGGACGCACCGCCGAACCCCGCCGCCCCCTGGCCGTGGTCCTGGCCCCCACCCGGGAACTGGCCCAGCAGGTCGCCGACTCCCTGGAGCCCTACGCCCGCTCGGTGGGGGTGCGCACCGCCACCGTCGTGGGCGGCATGCCCATCCACCGCCAGGCCCGCTCCCTGCGCCAGGGCGTCCACCTGGTCGTGGCCACCCCCGGACGCCTGCGCGACCTGATGGAACGCGGCGACTGCGTCCTGGACCGGGTGGAGTCCGCCGTCCTGGACGAGGCCGACCAGATGACCGACATGGGCTTCATGCCGCAGGTCACCGCCATCCTCCAAGAGGTCCCCGCGGGCGGGCGGCGCATGCTGTTCTCCGCCACCCTGGACCGCAACGTCGACACCCTGGTGCGCCGCTTCCTCAACGACCCGGTCGTGCACTCGGTCGACCTGTCCGAGGGCGCCGTCTCCACCATGGAGCACCACGTCGTGCACGTCTCCCCCGCGGAGAAGAAGGCCGTCGCGACCAGGATCGCCGCCCGCGAGGGCCGGGTGATCATGTTCCTGGACACCAAGCGCGCCGTGGACCGCATGGCCGAGCACCTGCTGGCCAGCGGGGTGCTGGCCGCGCCCCTGCACGGCGGGCGCAGCCAGCCCCAGCGCACCCGCACCCTGGACCAGTTCAAGCGCGGCGACGTCACCGCGCTGATCGCGACCAACGTGGCCGCCCGCGGCATCCACGTCGACGGGCTGGACCTGGTGGTCAACATCGACCCGCCCACCGACCACAAGGACTACCTGCACCGGGGCGGGCGCACCGCCCGCGCCGGCGAGTCCGGCAACGTCGTCACCCT
>NZ_FQZK01000009.1 GCF_900141985.1 Nocardiopsis flavescens
TGGATGGGTCGTCATGCGGCGCGGTGGGGTGTGGAGTTCCGGGAGCGGATGACCCGCGGGTACTTCACCCTGGACTACCTGCCCGAGCCCCTGCGTCTACAGGACGCCCCCGGCGTCCGCTACGTCCCCTTGCGCTACATCCCCTACAACGGCCGCGCCGTCGTCCCCGACTGGCTCCTCACCCCGCCCGAGCGCCCCCGCGTCTGCCTCACCCTGGGCACCTCCGCCACCGAGCGCCAGGGCGGCTACTCCGTCCCGGTCAAGGACATCCTGGAATCACTCGCGGACCTGGACGCGGAGATCGTGGCCACCCTCCCCGACGCCGAGCGCGCACACCTGGGAACCCTGCCCCCCAACGTCCGCCCGATCGGCTTCACCCCCCTGGAGCCCCTCGCCCGAACCTGCTCCGCCGTCATCAACCACGGCGGCGCCGGCACGGTGCTGACCATGCTCGACCACGGTGTCCCGCAGGTCATCGTGCCCCGCATGCAGTTCGACGAGAAGTTCATGGCGGCCGGCGTGGAGCGCGCGGGCGCGGCCCTGGTCCTGGGCGCCCGCTCCGCGGTGGGTGGGCGGGAGGTCCGGGAGGCCGTGATCCGCGTGCTCTCGGACCCGGCCCTGCGGCGCGGGGCGGCGGGGGCCCGCGACCTCATGCACGCCCTCCCCGCGCCCTCCGCGTTCGTGGACACGCTCGTGGAGGAGGTGCGGGCCGCCCGCCGGACGAAGGACTCCCCGCACCTTTCCGGAACACCCGGGCACACGCCTTGACCAGGTTCGAGGCCTCTTGCCCTCCGTGTCCGTACTGGTACGGTTGCCGCGCGTTCCCATGAAAATGCACGGTTTTTCTTTCGGAGAGCGAAGGTCGATGGAAGACGTATTCGTTGTCGAGGGAGTGAAGAAATCCTACGGCGATTCGACCGTGGTCGACGGCGTGGGATTCAGAATCAGGAAAGGAGAGATCTACGGGCTTCTCGGCCCCAATGGCGCGGGAAAGACGACGACGATCTCCATCGTCATGGGAATTCTCCAGGCGGATTCCGGGAAAGTCGAGATCTCCGGCATGCCGCACGGCCCCCGCGAGATGCGCACCAAGGCGCTGCTGGGGTTCGTCCCCCAGCAGAACGCCCTCTACGAGGACCTGACCGCCCGGGAGAACCTGCGGTTCTTCGCCCGCCTGTACGGGCTCTCCGGCTCTGTGGCCCGCGAGCGGATCGAGGAGGTCCTCACCGCCGTCGGCCTCGCCGACCGGGCCGACGACCTCGTGTCCTCCTACTCGGGCGGCATGGCCCGCAGGACCGCCATCGCGGCCGGGCTGCTCAACCGGCCCCAGGGCCTGGTCCTGGACGAGCCCACGGCCGGCGTGGACCCCCAGAGCCGCAACGCGATCCTCGAACACGTCCGGGCGCTGGCCGACTCCGGCGTCGCGGTCCTGTACTCCACCCACTACATGGAGGAGGCCGAGCGCATCTGCGACCGGGTGGGCATCCTCGACGACGGCCGCATCAGGGCCGAGGGGACCCGGCGGGAGCTGGTGGACACGCTCGGCGAGCGCGACCGCGTCGTCCTCGAACTCGACGGCGCGGCGGCCGACGCGGCGCGCGCCCTGGAGGAGCTGCCCGGGGTGCACACCGCGGTCGCCACGGAGAACGGCGTGGAGCTGGACTGCGACCGGGGCGCGGAGCTGGCCCCGAGGATCGTGCGCGCCCTCGCCGACCGCGGCCTGGAACTGCGCTCCCTCACGATCCACGAACCCGACCTGGAAGCGGTCTTCCTGCACATCACGGGCAAGGCGCTGAGGGGCTGACACGGACATGTTCGGCATCATCGCGACCATCGCCGCCAAAGACCTCAGACGCAGGCTCAAGGACGGCTCCCTCCTCCTCTTCGGCCTCGCCCTCCCGGTGGGCCTGGCCCTGCTGTTCTCCTCCCTCCTGGGGGACGGGGCGCAGGACGGGCGGGACATCCGCTACCTCGTCGTCGACTCCGACGGCGGAGAGCTCGCCGCGGTCTTCGTCGACGAGGTCCTCGCCCCCCTCGACGAGGACGGCGTCATCACCCTGGGCGAGGAGTCCGACGCGGACGCGGCCCGGGCGGCCGTGGACGAGCGGGAGTACGACGCCGCCTTCGTCGTCCCCGAGGGCTTCACCGCGGCCGTCATGGCCGGGGAGGACGCCTCGATCGGGGTCGTCGGCTCCGCCGACGCCGCCGTCCAGGTCCAGATCGCCCGGGAGATCGCCGAGTCCTTCGCGACCGAGGCGGACGCGGCGCGCGCGGCCGTCGCCTCGGCCCTGGACGCGGGCGCGGCGGCGACCCCCGAGGAGCTGTCCGAGCGCGTCCAGGACGCACCGGTCCCGGTCGCGCTCGCCGAGGTGCCCACGGAGACGTGGCGCCAGCTCGACACCGCGACCTACCACGCCGCGGGGATGGCGTACTTCTTCCTCTTCTTCGTGGTCATGTCGAGCGTCACCGCGCTGCTCGACGAGCGCAAGGGCGGCACGCTCGCCCGGTACCTCGCGGCCCCGGTCCGCCGGTCCTCGCTCCTGGCGGGCAGGGCGCTGAGCGCCACGGTCGTGGGCGTCGCCTCGCTCCTGGTGCTGGCGCTCATCTCCAGCCTGGTGCTGGGGGCGCAGTGGGGCCCGCTGCCCGGGGTCCTGGCCCTGACGCTGTCGGGGGTGCTGGCCGCCGTGGGCATCACCTCCGCCGTGGCCGCCTTCTCGACCTCTTCGGAGCAGGCAGGCAACCGGATCTCCGTGCTGGCCTTCGGCCTGGGCCTGCTCGGCGGCGGGCTCTTCCCCGTCGCCCAGCTGGGGGCCTTCTCCGCCGTCAGCCTCGTCACCCCGCACCACTGGTTCCTCACCGGCCTGGCCGAGCTCTCCGGGGGCTCCGGCGGGGCCGTGCCGACCTCGGTCCTCGTGCTGACGGGGATGGCGGTCGCCGCCGGTGCCCTGGCCTTCTCCCGCGCCGGAAGGATGCTCACCCCATGAAGTTCACAGCGATCGCGCTCCTCAACCTGACCCGGGTCTTCCGGGTCCGGTCGAACATCTTCTACGTGCTGCTGGTGCCGTTCGTCATGGTGCTCATGCTCGGCCTCATGTTCGGCGGCGGGCAGCAGCAGAGGCTGGGCGTCGTGGACGAGGGGGCCGGGGACCTGGGGCAGCGCCTGGTCGCGGCCCTGGACTCCGCCGACCACGTGAACCTCGTCCCGGTCCAGAGCCGGGACGAGATGCTCGCGGAGGTCGAGCGCGGGGAGATCCACGCCGGCATCGTCCTGCCCGGGGACTACGCCGACGCGGTCACCGGGAGCGGGGCCGACGTCGACTTCGTCGCCCGCGAGGGGGACGTGGCCGCCGCGGAGCTGGGCTCCGTCGTACGGGCGGCGGTCCGGGACGAGGCGGCGGTGCTGCGGGCCGCCGCCTTCACGGCCCAGGAGACGGGGGTCCCGTTCGAGGAGGCCCTGGACGGCCTGGACGGCGAGGTCGGCTCCGGCATCGCGGTCGAGGTCGAGACGGCCGGCGAGGCGCTCTTCCCCCCGGGGATCGGCGCGTTCGACCTGTCGGCGCCTCCGCTGCTGCTGCTGTACACCTTCCTGACCGCCATGACGACGGCGTCGGCGCTGGTCGCCACCCGGGAACGGGGGATCGCGCAGCGCATGTACGCCTCCCCGACCCCGACGCGCACCCTGGTGTTCGGCGAGGTGGCCGGGCGGCTGCTCATCGCCCTCGTCCAGGCGCTCGTCATCATGCTCGGGAGCGCGCTGGCCTTCGGCGTCGACTGGGGGGACCCCCTGGGCGCCGCCGCCGTGCTCCTGCTCTTCGTGGCCGTGGGCGGCGGCGCGGCTCTGCTGGTCGGCGGACTGGCCCGCACCGAGGGAGGCGCGGGGTCGCTGGCCCTCCTGCTCGGCCTGGGCCTGGGGGTCCTGGGCGGGACGGCCATCCCGCTGGACGGCTTCGGCGAGACCATGCGCATGTGGGCCCACGTCACGCCGCACGCGTGGGGGTACGACGCCTTCGCCGCGCTCGTCCGCCACGACGCGGGGATCGTCGACATCGCCCCGCAGCTGGGCGTCCTGGCGGCCTTCGCCGCCGTGCTCCTCACCGCGGGGACCCTGGCCCTGCGCCGGTCGATGGTGCGCTGAGGCGGGCGGGGCCGGGGGAGTCCCCCGGCCCCGCCGCCTTTACGACAGGCGCCGGAAGCGGAGCACCGCGGTCCAGGTGAAGAACGCCGCGGCGGCGAGCACCAGGAGCACCTCCGCGGACGCGTCCAGCCGGTGCCCGGACCAGTGGATGCCGGGGTTGAACAGGGCGTGGACCTCGGGCGCGGCCGACACGCGGTCGAAGACCGCCTGGCGCATGGGGTCCACCGCGTACGCGATCGGGTTGTACAGCGCCAGGCGCTCCAGCCACCCGGGCAGCACCCCGACGGGGAACAGCGCGCCGGAGAGCATCACCAGGGGCATCACCAGCAGCTGGGAGACGCCGAAGTAGGTCTGGGTGTTGGTGCTGCCCGCGGCGACCGTCACCGCGAACGCCGCCACCGCCAGGGCGCACACGAAGGACAGCAGCACCAGCTGCGCCATGAGGAGCGGGTGGTAGGGGATCCCCGCGAAGCCCGCCAGGGCGATCACGAACACGGCCTGCGCCGTGGCCAGGAGCGCGGTGGAGAGGATCTTCCCGAAGGCCAGCGCCGCCCGGCTCACGGGGGCCACCAGCATCTCCCGCAGGAACCCCGAGTCCCGGTCGGCCGTCACCGACGAGGCCGAGTACATGACCGCGATGACGATGGTCATGGTCACCACCCCGGGGAACATGGCGGTGTCCAGCCCCACGCCGTCGGGGAGGTCGGGCAGCAGGGACCCGAACCCCCCGCTGACGACGAAGAGCCACAGCAGGGACTGGAGGAACAGCGAGAAGGGCCGCCCCCACTCGTAGAGCGTGCGGATCATCTCGCGCCGCACCATCACCATCACCGTGCGCGCCGCGTGCACCGGCCCGCCGGTCACCGCCACGGGCCCGGCCGCCGTGCTCACCGCGCCCCCCGCCCCTCGGCCAGGGCGTCGAGGAAGCCCGCGGCCCGCTCCCAGTCCTCCCGGTCCACGGTGAGCACGGTGACGTCGCGCAGCACCCCGCCGTCCACGACGAACTCCCGCAGGCACCCCTCGTTCTGGACCCGGACCGGCACGTGCGCCAGGGCGCGCGGCTCCGGGTCCACCGTCCACACGTAGACCTTGCGGACGCGGAACATGGCGAAGGCGTAGTTCAGGGTGAGCGCGCCCGCCGCCGCGGCGTGGTCCTCCCCGGCTCCGGCGGCGAGGTGCGGCTCCGCGCGGACGTGGCCGCCGTTGAGGTCCATGGAGTGCAGTCCGCTGACGCCCACCACCGTGCCGTCCCCGGCGTCCCGGACCGTGAACTGGGCGCTGTGCCGCCCCGGCGCCGCGGGCACCAGCTGGGACAGCACCTCGGCCGAGGGGAGGCCCTCGGAGCCCAGGAGTTCGTGCATCCGCTCCGGGGACAGGAGCCGGGACACCCGCAGCACGGTCCCCGGGGTCTCCAGGCGCGGGTGCAGGACGCCCTGCTGCTTGTGGTCGGCGGGCCCGCTCCCGGAGCGGGGGTAGGCCGTCACGGCCGGTCCCCGGGGGCCCCGCACAGGAGCGCGGCGATGCTGCGGACGTCCCTGAGGTCCTTGGCGGTGATCCTCTCCACCGCCACCGAGCCCTCGAACTCCCGGTGCAGGAAGTTGAGCAGGACCGCTGAGTTGAGCGAGGTGAGCAGCCCCCAGTCGATCAGGGGGGAGGTCGGTTCGAGCTCTCCGCCCGGGTCGCCGTCCAGGAAGCGCTCGCGGATGAAGGCCATCAGCACCTCTTCCGTCTTCTCGCGGTCGGGACCTGCGTTCACGGGGCTTCTCCGTTCGTCATCTGCTCGGCCGCGGCGGTGAGCCCGGCCCGGTCGATCTTTCCGTTGGCGTTGCGGGGCAGCTCGTCCACGAAGCGGATGAGGTCGGGCACCATCCCCGGCGGCAGCCGCTCGACGAGGTGGCGCCGGACCGACAGCGCCCCCGCGCCACCCGGCGCGGGGACCAGGAAGGCCGTCAGCGCGGCCTCCAGGCCCGAGCCCGCGCAGACCACCGCCGCCCGGGCGACGCCGGGGTGGCTCTCCAGGACGGCCTCCACCTCGTGGGGCTCGATGCGGTGGCCGCGGACCTTGAGCATCGAGTCGCGGCGGCCGACGTAGTCCAGCAGCCCGTCGGGCAGGACCCGGACGAGGTCGCCGGTCCGGTGCGGCCCGTCGAGCGGGGGGTGCCCCCAGTAGCCGAGCATGAGAGTGGGCCCCGCGACGACCAGCTCGCCCACCTCGCCGGGCCCCGCGGCGGCGCCGTCGTCGCGCAGGACCTCCAGGAGGTCCCCGCACGCGGCGCGGCCGATCGGCGCGGGCCGGTCGCGCTCCAGGTCGGCCGCGCGCACCTCGTGGAACGCGCACACGTTCGTCTCGGTGGGCCCGTACAGGTTGAGCAGGCGGGCGCCGGTCCACGCGGCCAGCTCGCGCACGTACCGGACGGGGAAGGGCTCCCCCGCGAAGAGCACCGCCCGCAGCCGTTCGGGCGCCGGGTGCTCCGTCAGGCCCCCGCGGCGCACCATCGCGGTGAGGACCGAGGGCACGGAGTACCAGACGCTGATCCGCTCCCGCCGCAGCAGGTCGACGAGCGCGTGGGGGTCGTGCGCCCGGTCCTCCGCCACCAGGAACACCGACGCCCCCGCGCGGAAGGCCGCGTACAGGTCCAGGACGGACAGGTCGAAGCCGAACGAGGCGTGGTTGGCGAAGACGTCGTCGGGGCGGGCCCCCACCTCGGCGGCGGCCCAGCCGACGAACGCGAGCGCCGCGCCGTGGGACACCGTCACGCCCTTGGGGCGGCCCGTGGACCCCGACGTGTAGAGGATGTAGGCCGGGTCCCCGTCGCCGGCGGGCGCCGGGAGCGCGGTGCCGCGCACCGGCCCCCGGGCCAGGCCCAGCGGCAGGACGCCGGCCGGCGCGGGGAGCCCGGCCAGGGCCGGGACGCGCCCGTCCGAGGCCACCACCGCCGCCGCGGAGCAGTCCTCGGCCAGCGCGCGGACCCGGGCGGCCGGCGCGTCCCCGTGCACGGGGACGTAGACCGCCCCCGCGCGCAGGACGGCCTGGGTGGCCGCCACCAGGTCCGCCGACTTGGGGGCCCACAGCACGACCCGGTCGCCGCGCCCGACGCCCCGCGCCGCCAGCTCCTCCGCCAGAGCCCGGGACCTGCGGTCCAGCTCCGCGTACGTCACCGGGCCGTCGGCGTCGCGCACCGCTACGGCGTCCGGGGTGCTCCGCGCGGCCTCGCGCACCGCCGCGTCCAGGCTCACAGCCCGAGTCCCCGGGCGATGATCTCCCGCTGGATGTCCGAGGTCCCGGAGAACACCGGGCCGTGCAGGGCGTCCAGGAGGTCGCGCAGGGGCCCGCCGCCCTCCAGGAGCCCGGCGGCGCCGTACAGCCGCAGCGCCTGCACCGAGTTCTCCAGGGCCGCCTCGGTCACCGCGAGCTTGGCCGAGGACGCCCGCCACACGGCGTCGTCCTCCCCGCGGTCCAGTGCCGCGCACGCCCGGTGGAGCATGAGGCGGGCCGCCTCCGCCCGCTGGTGGAGGTCGACGACGCGGTGGGAGACGGCCTGGAATTCGGCGAGGGGGCGGCCGAACCGGTGCCGACGCCGGGCGTGCTCCGCGGCGTCCCGCACCTGCGCGTCCATCATGCCCAGGAGGACCGCCGGCAGGCAGGCCCGCTCCCAGGCCATGGCGTGCTGGAAGAGCGCGGCCCCCTGCCCCTCGAAGCCGATGCGCAGCGAGGCGGGGACCCGGCACCCGCGCAGCCCCACCGCCGCGGAGGGGCAGCCCTTGAGCCCGCTCTTGGGGTGGGCGGGGCCGACGGTCAGCCCGGGGGTGTCCGCGGGCACCGCGAAGGCGCTGGTCCGGAAGGGGCCGCCGTCGGGGTCGGTGACCGCGTAGACCACCACCACGTGCGCGATGGGCGCGTTGCTGACGAAGGACTTGTCCCCGTCGATCACGTAGGAGTCGCCGTCGCGCACCGCCGTCGTGGTGATCGCCCCGATGTCGGATCCGGACGCCTCCTCCGTCATGGCGTTGGCGAGGATCACGTCCCCGGAGGCGACGCCGGGCAGGAGCGAGGCGAGCGGCCCGGCGGCGCCGCCGAAGTCGCGGAGCGGGACGGCGCCCGCCAGGAGGTGCGCGGCCACCGCGAAGGCCGTGCCGGTGTCGCCGTACCCCGCGCTCAAGGCCTCCAGGCCGCGCGCGGTGTCCACCGCCCCGGCGCCGCGTCCGCCGTGGCGCTCGGGCAGGCACAGGCCGGCGACCCCCAGTCCGGCCAGCTCCTTCCAGGCGGCGCGGTCCAGGGGGGCGCGCCCGCCGGCCCCGGACCGGCGCAGCGCCCCGGCCCCGGCCCGGACCTCCTCCGCCCAGTCGGGGCCCGCCGCAGCGGTCGTCTTGTCTTCCACGGGTCCTCCTCGCCGGTTCAGCCCTGGTCGTCGGGGTCGAGGACCCGCACCACGGCGCAGGAGACCGTGACGCCCGAGCCGAGGCCGCCCAGGATCACGTGGTCACCGGGGCCGACCTCCTTGTTGTCCATCAGGTGGCGCAGCCCCAGGAAGGGGTCGCCGGCGCCGATGTGGCCGACCCGGCGCCCGTAGTCCCAGGTGGACGCCGACAGCGGCAGGTCCAGCACCGCCAGCCACCGGTGCTCCAGGTCCTCGGGGCCCAGGCTGGTGAACGCCGCCCGGGCGAGGTCGGCGCGGGTGACCCCGGCCTCGGCCATGGTCCGGCTCACGACCTTCAGCATCTTTTTGTGGACGTCCATCCACAGGTCCGTGCCGGCGCCGGTCTCCTCCAGGTGGCGGGTGAAGGCGGCCTCCCGCGCGGCGAAGTCCACCACGCCGTGGTCCGTGGTCGCCTCCGGGGGGAAGGCGGGAGCGCCGAACCGGTGCGTCTCCTCCAGCTCCGGCACCACCATGGAGTTCACCGACAGCACCTCGACCGCGCCGTGGCCGGGGGCCAGGACCAGGGCGCAGGCGCCGTCCCCCATGAAGGAGCTGTTCGACGTCCACCGGTTCATGTGCGGCGTGCCGAAGTTGTCCGAGCTGACGACGAGGGCGCCCCCCGGGGCCGGGCGGACCGCCAGGTGCGCGGCGGCCAGCTCCAGGCCCGCGAACAGGGCGTTGCACCCCTGCCGGATCTCCAGGGCGAGGGCGTCGCCGGTGCCGAGGTGGTGCTGGAGGTGGGACTGCGGGAACCAGCCCTCCGGTCCCTGGTGCCAGGTGTCGGCGTACAGCACCAGGGACAGCTCGGCGGGGTCCATCGACGCCCGCGCGAGGGCCTCGCGCGAGGCGCGCAGCGCCATCTCCGGGGCGGAGAGCGCCCCGGCCACGGCGGCCCCCGTCATGTCGAGCCTGCCGGGCGCCTCGGGCGGGCACAGCCCCTCGGCGACGGCGGAGGCCGCGGGGACGGCGTCGGGGACGAACGCTCCGAGTCCCCGCAGGTAAAGGTCGGTGGTCCGCATGGGTCGGCCTTCCGGATCGGTGGGTGCGTGTCAGGGCGAGGAGGCGGTCCAGGTGCGCCGTGCGAGTTCGTAGGAGGCGACCAGGGGCTGCCAGGTCCGGGGGATCGGGCGCACCACGAAGGTCATGTAGCCGAGCGTCCCGCGGTAGCCGTTCAGCCAGGCGTGGCGGTACTCGCTGACGGCGAGCAGGACCCGGGGCGTCTCGGCGCCCGCGCCCGCCCCGTCGCCGTCCAGCGCCCAGCGGGTCAGGCCGTCCACGCAGGCCCAGACGAAGTCGTCCCACTCCTGCTCGGTGCTCTTGTGCCCGTACACGGGCGCCCACCCGGCGTGGGCGATCGAGTCGATCGTCTCCTCCAGGCTGCCGTGGTCCTCGCGGGAGGCGTCCAGGACGCGCAGGCACTCCTCGTCGGGCTCGCGCTCCCAGATGCCCTGGCCGATGATCATCCGGCCCTGCGGGGACAGCAGCGGCCGCAGCTTCTCCAGCATCGGCTCCAGGCCGCCGAAGGCCTCGGGCAGGCCCGCGCAGACGATGAGGTCGAACCGCTCGTCGGGCAGGTCGCGGACCGCGTCCCCCACGCGCAGGTCGACCCGGTCGGATAAGCCCCGCTGCTCGGCCTCCGCGCGGGCCCGCTCGATGAACGACGCCTCCATGTCGATGCCCACGCAGGTGGCGTCGGGGCGGAACTCCAGGATCTTGAAGATCCAGCCGCCCAGGCCGCAGCCGACGTCGAGGACCCGCGGCGCGTCGGCCACGGCGGCGCGCCCGAGGATGCGCCGGACCGATTCGTCGTACAGCGGGTTCAGGACCGGGTGGATGTCGTGGGCCCGGTTCCAGACGGACTCGTTGCTCGTGATCCGTTCCTGCCAGGTGGTGGTCTCCTGCGGCATGGTCTCTCCGGTGGTTCGGCCGCCGCCTCAGGCGTCGGCGGGGGTGCTGAAGGGGTGGGGGACGGCGTCGGCCAGCACGGCCCGGGCCGCGCGGACCTCGGGCGCCAGGGGGCGGTCCTGCTCCAGCGGGGGGCAGGCGCGGGCGAGGTCCTCCCACGGGCCGCCGCCGGGCACGGGCAGGTCCAGCAGCGCGGTGTACTGCGCGGTCCCGACCGCCAGGGAGGCCACCGCGAGCCAGCCCAGCTCCGCGGCGTCGGCGACGGAGTTGGCCCCGTTGAGGGCCATGGGCACGTGGTCCTGGTTGCCGTTGTTGGTGGGCAGCGCGGTCAGCGAGGACGGGTACACCAGCTGCCGGATCCGGGACACGAACGACGTGGCGCTGATCTGCACCCCGGCCAGGCCGCTCCCGGCCCCCGGCACGGGGGTGAGCATGGGGTTGGCGCCGCCGTTGGTGACCGGGGAGACCAGCAGTGCCAGCTGGCGCTCCGCGAGGAAGGCGACCTGCTGGAGGCACAGCCCGATCTGGTCCGAGGCCAGGCCCACCGGCATGGCGTGGAAGTTCCCGCCGTGCAGGATCTCGCCGTCCACACAGACCGGGTTGTCGGTGCAGCCCTGCGCCTCGCGGGCGAGGATCGTGCCGCACGCCTCCAGCTGGTCCAGGACCGCGCCCAGCACCTGCGGCGCGCACCGCAGGCTGTAGGGCTCCTGGAGCGGGCGCGAGGCGTCCCGCTCGAACCCCTCGGGGATCTCCCGCCGGATCCACTCCGCCGCGACGCGCTGGCCGTGCTGGCCGCGGGCCCGCCCGATCCCGTCGTGGAAGGCCTCGGGGTTCGCGCCCAGGACCACGGTGTTGCGCCCGGTGAGCATCGCCGTCGCCCGGACGAGCCGGGACACCTCGTGGTGGTTGGCCAGGCTCTGGGCGAGGCCGGCGCTGGTGCCGTTGACGAAGGCGAGCGCCTCCCGCCCCGACCACCGGACGGGGGAGGCCCCGAGGTCGGCCAGGACCTTCTCGGCCGGCCGCACCCGCCAGGCGCCCTCCTCCCGGGCCCACGCCTCGCCGCGGCCGGCGAAGGCCAGGGCCGCGTGGGCCAGGGGCTGGAGGTCGCCGCTGGCGCTCACCGTCCCCTCCCGGGGGATCACCGGGGTGAAGCCGCGGTTCCAGAGGTCGGCCAGGACCCGCCAGAAGTCCGGGTCGACCGAGGAGTGGCCCTGCCGCATGCCGGACAGGCGCAGCCACACGACCAGCCGCGACACCTCGGGGGACAGGGGCGCGCCCTGGCCCGACCCCAGGTGCGAGATCAGGCCCGCGCCCTGGTCGAAGCGGGAGTCCGACGCCCGGTAGGTCACCAGGGGGCCGAAGCCGTGGGTGACCCCGTAGACGGGCTCGCCGCGGTCGAGCTTGCCGTCCAGGATCTCCCGGCTCGCGCGCATCCTCTCGGCGTCGCCGGGGCCCAGGGACAGGGCGGCGTCCCAGGCCGCCTCCCGGAGGATCTCCTCGGGCAGGGGGGGCGCGCCGTCCGCGGTCGCGCCGGTCGGGTGGGTGGATCGGGTCACGTGGGCACTCCAAGGGCGAGGGGGTTCAGTGCAGGGTCCGGAGTTTGCCGGTATCCGAGCGGTCGATGTGCTCCGCCGAGCGCACGGCCCGCGGCTGCACGGGGAGGCGGGCCAGGGCCGCGCCCAGCTCCGCCCCAGCGGGGGGGCCGCCGGGACCCGGGACGATCACCAGTTCGAAGTGCTCGCCCACGAGGTCGTCGCGCACGGGAACGCAGGCCAGGTCCGCGCAGGCGATCCCCTCACGCAGGGTCTCCTCCAGGAAGTCGAGATTCCACCGGCGTCCGTTCACGTTCACCAGCCGCTCGCGGCGGCCGGAGAAACGGAAGCTCCGCGGTCCGGTGCGCCGCACGTGGTCGTCCATCCGGCACCGCGCGGGAGGGGCCTGCCCGTGGGGGAACGCCAGGCGCGGGCCGCGCACGCACAGCGGCTCCTCCGCGTCGGCCCCCGGTGCCCCGTCCGCGAACTCCACGTCCTCGAACAGGGTCCAGTCGGGTGTCCCGGAGGAGGCCCTGCGCACGGCCACACCGCCGGACTCCGTGGAGCCGAAGATCTCCGTGAGCGAGATCTTCGCGCCCGCGGGCCCGGTGAGGAGGGCCTGCGCCGACGAGGGGAGCATCGCCGTGCTGTGCAGCAGGGTGAGGCGCTCCGCCGCCTCCACCCAGGCGGCCCGCCGCGCCAGCATCCGGAAGGTCCAGGGGATGGCCATCACCGCCCACCGGCGGCGGGACCCGGCATCGGGCAGGGCGCCGTACCTGGGCAGGTACACGACGGGCAGGCCCAGGCGCGCGGGGACCAGGACCCCGGCGAGCATGCCGTACAGGTGCCGGGGCGGGGCGAAGGTCAGGACCGCCCCTGGCTCCTCGCCGCGGACGAGGTCGGCCAGCAGCCCGGCCTCCGCCCAGAGCTGTTCCCAGGTCCGGCACCAGGGACGGCCGACCCCGGTGGCCGACCCCGAGCTGTGGAACTCCGTCGTCGGCCCCAGGGCCTCGGCGAGCACCGGCCCGGGGTCCCCGACGGCGCTCCAGTCCAGGGACCAGGGCGCGTCGGTGAGCGCGTCGGAGCGCAGCAGCTCGGCCGAGAGCCGACGGGGGTCGATCTCCTCAGGGGCCACGGTGTCCTCCTCGTGCGTGTGGCGGCGGGTGCGCGGGTGGTCCGGATTGTCCCGCTGGCGAGACAGCCCGGGCGGCGGGTCACCGCTCCGCGGAGGTCCCCAGCAGGTCGCGGTGGGCGGGCGCGCGCAGCGGCTCCCACCAGGAGCGGTTCTCGGTGTACCAGCGGATCGTGCTCTCGATCCCCTCCTCGAAGGGCACCGAGGGGCGGTAGCCCAGCTCCCGGCGGATGCGGGAGTCGTCCAGGGAGTAGCGGCGGTCGTGCCCCTGGCGGTCCTCGACGAAGCGCACCAGCGACTCGTCCAGGCCGAGCTGGGAGACGAGGGTGCCCGCCATCCGCACGTTGCTGAGCTCGGTGTCCCCGCCGATGTTGTAGGTGGCGCCCGGGCTCCCGCGCTCGGCCACCAGGGCGATCCCGCGGCAGTGGTCGTCCACGTGGACCCACTCGCGGACGTGCCGGCCGTCCCCGTAGAGCGGCACGGTGAGGCCGTCCAGGAGGCGGGTGATGAACAGCGGCACCAGCTTCTCGGGGAACTGGTAGGGGCCGTAGTTGTTGGAGCACCGGGTGATGCACGTGTCCAGGCCGAAGGTGCGGTGGTACGCCCGGGCGAAGTGGTCGGAGGCCGCCTTGGAGGCGGCGTAGGGGGAGTTGGGCGCCAGCGGCCGGTCCTCCGCCGCCGACCCCTCCGAGAGGGAGCCGTAGACCTCGTCGGTGGACACCAGCACGACCTTGTCGACCCCGGCCTCCAGGGCCGCGTCGAGCACCGTGTGCGTGCCCAGGACGTTGCTCCTGACGAAGTCGCCGCCGTCCGCGATCGAGCGGTCCACGTGGGTCTCGGCGGCGAAGTGCACGATCAGCGAGACCCCGCGGACCATTTCCGCCACGGTCTCCCGGTCGCACACGTCGCCCTGCGCGAAACGCAGCCGCGGGTCGTCCAGAACGGGGGAGAGGCTCGACAGGTTTCCGGCGTAGGTCAGCTTGTCCAGGACCACGACTTCATCGCAGCCGAGACCGGGATAACCCCCCGACAGCGTTTGTCGGACGAAGTGGGACCCGATGAAACCCGCACCACCGGTTACTAGCATTCGCATGGGTTCGACCTTCGCTAGGAGTTGTCCCAGGCCTCTGAGACGTTCATGACGTACTGACCGTAAGAGGAATTCCTCATTTTCAGTCCGAGGTTGTAGCAGGCCTCGGGACCGATGAACCCCATGCGCAGCGCGACCTCTTCGAGGCATGCCACGCGGATGCACTCCTGGAGTTCCAGGTGGCGGACGTACTCAGAGGTCGCGAGAAGCGATTCCGGCGTCCCCGTGTCCGCCCACGCAATTCCCTGCGCGAGGGTGACGATGGACGCCCGCTTCTCTTCGAGGTAGGCGGCGTTCAGGTCCGTGATCTCCAGCTCGCCCCGCTCCGAGGCGGCCAGCTCCGCGGCCATCTCCGGGGCGTGCTCGTCGTAGAGGTACAGCCCGGTCACGGCCAGGTCCGAGGCCGGGGACGCGGGCTTCTCCTCCAGGGAGCGGAGCACGCCCGCGGCGTCCACCTCCGCGATCCCGTACCGCTGCGGGTCGGGGACCCGGCGTCCGAACAGGACGCAGCCGTCGAGCCGGTCGCGCGCCTGGGACAGGTGCTCCGGCAGGCCGGTGCCGTGGAAGACGTTGTCGCCCAGGATGAGCGCCGAGGGGCCGCCGGCGAGGTGCTCCCGGCCGATGATCAGCGCCTCGGCGATCCCGCGCGGGCGGTCCTGCGGGAGGTAGGCCAGTTCCAGGCCGAGGTCGGAGCCGTCGCCCAGGAGTTCGGCGAACAGCGGAAGGGAGGCCGGTGTGGAGATGACGAGGATCTCGCGGATGCCCGCCTGCATGAGGGTGGCGAGCGGATAGTAGATCATCGGCTTGTCGTAGACCGGGAGCAGCTGCTTCGAGATCGACCTCGTGATCGGCAGAAGACGGCTCCCCAGTCCTCCCGCCAGGATTATCCCTTTCAAGTTGCCCTCCCGGGGCGAACAGAAGCACCCGGTGCCCCGCGAACTCTTCCCATGAATCAGGACCGACCTTTCCATGGTTATGCGTCGCGGTACGCCGAATCCTTCTCCGGTTGTTTCCGGAGGAAGTTCTCCCCCGACTCGAAAACGGTTTCTCGTAGTGACGGGAGGAACTCATCCATATCGTGCGCCCCCCGCGTGCGGTCATCATGGCCTGGCGAGGTGAAGAGGTATCATCTACGATCCCTTTTCGTCACCGCACCCCTCCCGACTGCAGAGGAAAAACGGAGCCATGCGCGTTCTCATCACCACACATGCCGATTCGGTCGGCTTCTCGAGCATGGTGCCGCTGGCCTGGGCCCTGCGCAATGCCGGCCACGAGGTGAGGGTCGCCACCCAGCCCGCGCTCACCGAGGAGGTGGTCATGTCGGGTCTGACCGCGGTCCCCGTCGGCGAGGACCACCGGTTCCCCAAGCTGGAGGAGTGGTCCTCCGAGCACGAGGACGAGGACGACCCCCTGCTCGACCTCCTCACCTCCCGTCCGGAGGACGTGGAGTGGGAGCTGTTCTCGGAGGTCTACACGGACTCCGTGAACTGGTGGTGGAAGGTGGTGAATGATCCGTGGGTGGCGGAGCTGGTGGGTTTTTGCCGGTGGTGGGGTCCGGACCTGGTGTTGTGGGAGCCGGTGTCGTTCGCGGGGGGTGTGGCCGCGGAGGTGGTGGGCGCGGTGCACGGGCGGGTGTTGTGGGGGATGGACCTGTTGGGGCGGATGCGGTCGCGGTTCGTGGACGCTCTGGCGGCGCGGGGCGGGGGGCGGGACCCGCTGGCGGAGTGGTTGGGGGACCGGGCGGGGCGTGCGGGCGGGGTGTTCTCCGAGCGGATGGTGCGGGGGCATTTCACGGTGGATCCGCTGCCGGAGGTGTTGGGGCTGGGTGCGGTGGCGGGGGTGGAGCGGGTGCCGGTGCGGTACGTGCCCTACAACGGGCCGGCGGTGGTGCCGGAGTGGGTGCCCGGTGGCGGGGTGCGGGTGTGCGTGTCGTTGGGGACGTCGGTGGTGGAGCGCCTGGGGGGGTATTCCTCGGGTGTGGGGGGTGTGCTGGAGGGGGTGGCGGCTGCTGCGGGCGGGGGTGGTGTGGTGGCTGCTCTGCCGGGTTACGGGGGTGCGGTGCCGGCGGGGGTGCGGTCGGTGTCGTTCGTGCCGTTGCACGTGGTGGTGCCGGGGTGCGGGGTGTTGGTGGATCACGGGGGGCCGGGGACGTTGCTGACGGGGATGGCGCACGCCGTCCCCCAAGTCCTCCTCCCGCACCCGCACATGTTCGACGCCCCGCTGCTCGCCGCCCGGTACGAGGCGACCGGAGCCGGGCTGGCCGTGCCCGCCGACCGCGTCTCGGCGGGTTCGGTGCGGGAGGCGGTGGAGCGGGTGCTGTCGGAGGGGTCGTTCGCGGGCGGGGCGGCGTGGCTGCGGGACCGGATGGAGGAGATGCCCTCGCCGGCGGCGTTCGCCGCCGGGGTGGAGGACCTCGTCGACCGCCACCGGTCCGCGGGCGCGCCTCAGCCCGCGTGATCGGACACCAGGGACCCGATGTCCCGGGCGACCTCGCCCGGTGAGGGGGCGGCCTCCATCCCCTCCCGCAGGCGCAGCCCGGCCCCGGTGTAGGAGGGGTCGCGGAGCAGCAGGTCGACCGCGTCCCGCACCGCCTCGCCGGTGACCTCCCCCGGCGCCAGGTGCAGGCCCGCCCCCTGCGCGGCGAACCGCTCGGCGAGGGGCCCGGAGTCGTACATCCGCGCGTGCGGGACCACGAGCTGGGGCACCCCCGCCGTCAGGGCGGTGAGGAACGTGCCGCTGCCCCCCTGGTCGACGAAGGCGGAGCAGGTCCGGGCGAGGGGCTCCAGCGGGGTGAAGCCGACCGGGCGCACGTTGGGGGGCAGGGCCCCCAGCCGCCCGCGCTCGGCGGCGGGCAGGGTGGCCACGATCTCCGCGTCCAGGTCCCCCAGCGCGGTGAGCACCTCGCGCAGCGGCAGGGTGAACCCCCCGTACCGCTCGGTGGCGGAGGTGCCCAGGGTGAGGCAGACGCGGGGGCGTTCGGGCGGGGTGAGGAGCCAGTCGGGGACGACGGCGCGGCCGTTGTAGGGGATGTAGCGCAAGGGGACGTAGCGGACACCGGGGGCGTCCTGTAGACGCAGGGGCTCGGGCAGGTAGTCCAGGGTGAAGTACCCGCGGGTCATCCGCTCCCGGAACTCCACACCCCACCGCGCCGCGTGCCCGTCCAGCCACTCCGCCAGCGGATCGCGCCGCGCCGCGGGGGGCCACGCCGCCATGGCGCGCAGGTAGGCGTCCCGCGACCGGCCCAGGAAGTCCAGGCTCCACAGGATGCGCGCGTGCACGGCCCCCACCGCCTCGGCGGCGACCGGGGCCGCCAGCGCCGTGGGCTCCCAGAGGACGAGGTCGGGGCGCCACCGGCGGTACAGCGCCACCGAGGACGCGAACATCGGCTCGTTGACGACCCGCAGCCACCAGGTCACCAGCCGGGCGTACCCCCGGAGCGTCTCCCCCGGGTCGCCGCCGAAGTCGCACGCCGTGAGGTCCAGCTCCGCGCCGTCGCTGCCCCGGCGGTCCAGCATGCGGCCCAGGCGGAAGTCCGGGCCCACGACCGCGCCGGGGAGCCCCGAGGCGGCGACCGCCCCCATCAGGGCGGGCTGCCCCGCCACCAGGACCTCGTGGCCCGCCGCCCGCAGGGCCCACGCCAGCGGCACCATGCCCAGGAAGTGGGTGCGCTCGCCCTGGGCCGCTATGAGGATGCGCATCGTCGGGCCTTTCCGTGCGGTCCGGGCCTACCGGACGAGGGACGGCGGCCTGCCCTGCGCGGACTCCTCGGCGTCGCGCAGCGAGGCCCCCGTGTGGTGGATGAACACGTCGTCCAGGCTGGGCCGGGTCACGCTCACCGAGGTGATGACCGGTCCGGGCCCGGTGAACAGGCGGGGCACGAAGGCCGCGCCGTCGGCGACCGCGAAGACCACCTCCGCGCCGCGCAGCTCGGCCTTCACCGAGAACCGCTCCTCCAGCAGCCCGACCAGGGCCCCGGGGTCGTCGGTCCCCACGCGCACCATGTCGCGGCCCACCGCGGCCTTGAGCTCGCCGGGGGGCGCCAGGGCCACCACGGCCCCGGCGTCCATGATGGCGATCCGGTCGCAGTTCTCGGCCTCGTCGAGGTAGTGCGTGGTCATGAAGACGGTCAGCCCCTCCTCCTCGTGAAGGGTCCGCACGTGCTCCCAGACGGCCTGCCGCGTCTGCGGGTCCAGGCCGATCGTCGGCTCGTCCAGGAAGAGCACGCGGGGGGAGTGCAGCAGCCCCCGGGCGATCTCCAGGCGCCGACGCATGCCGCCGGAGTAGGTGAAGACCCGGGAGCCCCGGCGGTCCCAGAGCCCGACGACCTCCAGGACGCGGCGGATGCGCTCCCGGGCGTGGGTGCGCGCCAGCCCGTAGAGGTCGGCGTGGAACCGCAGGTTCTGCTCCGCCGTGAGGTAGAGGTCCAGGGTGGACTCCTGGAAGACCAGGCCGATGTTGCGGCGCACCAGGTGCGGCGAGCGCACCACGTCGTGGCCCGCCACCGCCGCCGTGCCCGTGCTGGGGGCCAGCATCGAGCACAGCATGGTGATCATGGTCGACTTCCCGGCCCCGTTGGGGCCCAGGAGCCCGAACACCTCGCCCGCCGCGATGTCGAGGTCCGTCGGCCGCACGGCCTCGAAGTCCCCGTAGCTGCGGCCCAGGCCCCGGGTGGAGACCACCGGGGCGCCGGCGCCCCCGTCGCTCACCGGGCGGCCTCCGGCTCGGTCCTGCGCCAGAACACCCCGGAGCGGTCGATCCGCGTGATCGGCTCCGTGATGCCGTGCCGCTTGCGGAAGTGCTGGACCGCCAGGCGGCAGGGGGCCAGGGCCCCGTAGTCGTCGATGATCACGAAGCCGCCCACCGAGAGCCGGGGGTAGAGGTGCGTCAGCGCGTCCATGGTCGACTCGTAGAGGTCGCCGTCCACCCGCAGCACGGCCAGCGACTCCACCGGGGCGGTCGGCAGGGTGTCGCGGAACCAGCCCTGGAGGAAGCGGACCCGGTCGTCGAGCAGCCCGTAGCGGCGGAAGTTCTCCTCCACCTGCTCCCGGGAGACGCCCAGCAGGTCGTTCCACAGGTGCACGGACCCGCCGCGGTCGGCGGGGTAGCGCTCGGGGTCGGCCTCGGGGAGACCCTCGAAGGAGTCCGCCACCCACACCGTGCGGTCCCGCACGCCGTGCGCCTCCAGCACGGCCCGCATGAGGATGGTCGCCCCGCCGCGCCAGACGCCCGCCTCCAGCAGGTCGCCGGGCACGCCGTCGGCGATCACCCGCTCCGTGCACTCCTGGAGGTTGTCCAGGCGCTGGCGGCCGATCATCGTGTGCGCCGCGGAGGGGATGTCCAGCCCCTCGGTGCGGCTGCCCTCGTCGAAGGGGCGCACCTCGCGGCGGTCGACCTCGATGGTCCCCGACCAGTCGCCGAACCACACGCGCGGGTCCTGGTAGATGGTGTTGGACAGACTGCGCTTCATGAGGTCCAGATAGAGCCGGACCGGCTCCGCCACGTCGTTCATCGGTGCGTGCCCTTCCCCGCGGAGGCGGCGGCGACCAGGCGGTTCACGAACGGAGCCACCTGCGTCTCCCACATCTCCCGCTGGATCGAGTAGTAGTAGAAGTCCCAGTACCGGCCGCGGAAGAACCCGTGGTCCCGCAGGGTCAGTTCGCGCGGCAGGGATACCAGTTCCGTGTCGAACCGGTCGGTGCTCGCGTCGGTCGTGATGAAGTAGACCTTGCGCACCGCGTCCCACCGGGCGAACGCGAAGTTGATGAGCAGGGTCATGGACTCGGCGCCGACACCGAACGCGAGATTCTCCCGCTCGGTGTAAATGGCGGCATTCATATGCCCCGCCGGCTCGGGGCCCCGCAGGGAACAGCAGCCCACGATCTCGCCGTCGGTCTTCTGCTGGACGAGGAAGGCCGTCACATTCGTTCCCAGCAGGGAGGAGATGCGTTCCTCCTGCGCCTCCACGGTGAAAACGAGCTCCAGGCCCGAGCGCAGGAGATGTCCGTGCAACTGGTCCGAGTTCGACTCGGTAACGGGTATGAGCCGGACGTTCCGGCTCTCCAAGTGTGTAATGAGCACCTGTGCACCTCGCTGGTGGTTCTCGGCCGCGGCCGGACGGTTCTGCCGGTCCTTTCCCGACGGGGGTTCCAGGCGGGCCGCGGGGCCCGTCCGCCGACGGCGTGACTGTTCTACCAGATCCGATCCCCTTCGCACTGTCTCGCTGGCGGGACAATGCGGCCGTTCCCGAGGAGGCCCGCCGGTCGTCGGAGCACGGACCGTTGACGGTGGCACATGCGTGATCTAGTGTGGCGCGCACCCTGGCCGAATAACTAATTCGCCAGGGTGCGACGATGTTAGGAGAGGAGGGGTGATGGCCGATTTCGAGGACGTTCTCGTCGAGACCGAGACGGGTGACGAGGGTGCGCAGCCCATCAATATCATCTGTTAGTGTGACGGAATTCCAAGGTTGCCGCCCCGTCCCGTTGTCAGGAGGAAAGATAATGGCCGATTTCGAGGATGTCCTCGTTGAGGCGGAAGCCGACGACGACGGCGCGCAGCTCATTGATATCTTTTGTTAGTGTGACGGAATTCGAGGGCTGCCGTTCCGGTCGTTTCGGCTGCTCTTGTCCGGGCGGCGGACGGTGGTAGAAAACGGGCCGCGGGCCCGTCCTTGCCGGACCCGTGGCCCGGTTTCGTGAACGCCTTGCGGAAGGGTGACGGAAAAGCTTTCGGGAACATCGACTGAATCGGGAGAGACCCATGTCCCACGCCGACCGCGGGGATGCTTACAAGCCGTCCAGGTTCAATGTCGTCACTCGGGCGGAGGCCGGCGGGCTCGTCATCTACAACTCGATGCGCGGCAGCATCTTCCGGATCACCCCTCCGACCGACGACCGCGTCCACGACCTCCTGCACAACCGCAACGCCGTCCTGCGGCGCGACGAGGACCAGGGGGAGCTGTTCGACGCCCTCCTGGACCGCGGCTTCCTGGTCGACGCCGACCACGACGAACTCGCGGCGGCGGAGGAGGTCAGCGCCCGGCGCAAGAACCGCACCGACGTCCTCGACCTCATCATCATGCCCACCGAGGCGTGCAACTTCCGCTGCCACTACTGCTACGAGGACTTCGCCCTGGGGCGGATGCTCACCAGCGTCCGCGAGGGCGTGCGCAACCTCGTCCGCGAGCGCCACGCCGCCACCCCGCTGCGCCGCCTCACCGTCTCCTGGTTCGGCGGCGAGCCCCTGGTCGCCTTCGAGGTCATCGAGGAGCTGAGCGCCTTCTTCCTCTCCTTCTGCGAGGAGAACGGCGTCGAGTACTCCGCCGCGGTCACCACCAACGGCTACCTCCTCACGGAGG
The DNA here is from genome assembly GCF_900141985.1 of Nocardiopsis flavescens. Taxonomy (GTDB): domain Bacteria; phylum Actinomycetota; class Actinomycetes; order Streptosporangiales; family Streptosporangiaceae; genus Nocardiopsis; species Nocardiopsis flavescens. Next base: position 21,570 of record NZ_FQZK01000009.1, read on the forward strand.
ACGTGGCCCGCCGCTGCCTGGACCTCGGTATCACCCGGTACCAGATCACACTCGACGGCCCCCGGGACGCGCACGACGCCAGCCGGTACCTCATCGGCGGCGGCCGGACCTACGACACCATCCTCGCGAACCTCGACGGGATGGCCGCCCTCTCCGACGACTTCCACGTCACGCTGCGGACCAACTTCACCTCGGAGAACGACGCGCGCGTCCCCGAGCTGATCGACGAGCTGGCCCGGCACTTCTCCGGCGACGCGCGGTTCGACGCGATCTACCGCCCGGTGGGGGAGTGGGGAGGCCCCCAGGACGCCGAGACGGGGGCCCACTCCGGCAAGGAGGCCGAGCTGCGCAAGCTGGAGCTGTGCTCCCACGCGGCCGACCACGGGCTGAGCCACGGGGACGACCGCATGCTCCGCCCCCACGGGTCGGTCTGCTACGCGGCCTCCCCCTGGTCCTTCGTCATCAGGCCCAACGGCGTGGTGAACAAGTGCACGGTGGCGCTGCGCGACGAGCGCAACGCGGTGGGCCTGCTGCGGGAGGACGGCGACCTCGGCCTCAACGCCGAGCGCATGGGCCTGTGGGTCGACACCGACGACACCAGCGACTCCGGGTGCCAGACGTGCTTCTTCCGCCCCGCCTGCCAGGGGGCCGCGTGCCCACTGGTCCGGCTGGAGGAGGAGCGGCGCCCCTGCCCACCGCACAAGGTGTGGATCGGGCCCACCATCGAGACCTACGCGGCCATGGCCCGCCGTACGGCCCGGTCCAAGGCGGCCGCAGGATGAACGGGTCGCTCGCCCGCGGCCCCGCCGTGGACATCGACGCCCTCTGGTTCGCCTGGGCCGGGGCCGACGGGATCCTGCGCACCGCGCGGTTCGACACCGCCGAACCGCTCATCCGCCGGACCGGGGCGGCGTGCGACGCCGTCGTCCCCGGCCACGGCCCCGGGCGCTTCCTCGTCGTGCGCGAGGGGACCGTGCGCCCCTGGACCGCCGCCACCGGCGACGAGTGGCCCCCGGTCGACCTCCCTGAAGGCGTCCACCGGCTCATGGAGGTGCCGGGCGGACCCGGCGCGGACACGCCCCACCTGCTCGCCGCGGTCCCCGGCGCCCTGCTGCGCCACGGCTCCGGGGGCTGGCACGTCCTGGAGGAACCGGACGCGCCGGTCATCGCCCTGGCCTGGCAGTTCCGCCGGCACCGGGCGCTGGCCTTCACCGCGTCGGGCGCCGTGCACGGGTACGACCCCGCCACGGGCCTGCTGGAGCCGTCCTCCCCTCCCTCGGCGGACCGCTACCGGCTCGCCCTCTACGACGAGATCCTGGGCGGGGTGTGGGCGCTGCCCGAGGAGCGGCCCGACCGCGCGCACTTCCTGCGGGTCGAGCCCGGTCCGCCCGAGCGCGTCTACGACGTCGCCCTCCCGGCCGCCGCCGTCGGCCTGGGCGTCTCCCACAGCGGTGAGTGGCTCATCGTGCGGGCGCGCGGCGAGGCGCCCTCCGCCTGGCTCTACAACGTCAACGGCGCCCGCTCCTTCCCGGCGCCTCCCGCCATGGCCGTCTCGGCGTGGCCGGGGGCCTTCACCTTCGACAACCACCTCGTGGCCGTGCGCGACGACGAGGTGCAGATCGTGGAGATCCCCGCACGGGCCGACGTCCGCGCGCCGGGAACGGCCCTGGACATCGAGGTCTTCTGGGAGGCGAGGCCCCGCATGCACCGCGCCAGCAGGGTGAGCGGTCCCTGAGGGACCGCTCGCGGCCCGGCGCGCCGGTTCCGGGGACAGCCCCGGACCCGCGCCGGAATCTCCAAGCGCGCCCTGCCCACCCGCGCTCCCCCGGGTTCCCGGGAGGAGTCGAACCGAGAAAGGAAGGAGGGAGAATGGACGCTTTCGAAGAGATCCTCATCGAGTCCGAGGCCTCCGGCGACAGCTACGACGCCGCGGACGTGAACTTCGGCTGCTGATGATCGGCGCCCGAAGGTCGGGGCCGTGGTCCTCTCGCGAGGGCCACGGCCCCCTCTCCTTCCCGGGTCAGAACCTGGGGGCCATCGCCGGGGCCCGCAGCGTCCCCAGGAACGGGTGCCACGGGTGGGACGGGTCGTTCTCCACCACGGCCAGGACGTCCCGCATCGCCTGGAGCACCCGCGGCTCCTCACCGTCGTAGACGTCGCCCTGGAGCATCTTCAGGACGTCGGTCCGGTACCGCGGGTCCTGCACGAACACCGTGAAGAGCACGTTGAGGCGGTAGTAGATGCTGATGAACTCGTACCAGTAGGAGACGGCGCGGCGCAGGGTGTCCTCGTACGCCTGGAAGGCCGCCGCGGGGAACCCGCCACCGGCCTTGTGCGCGGCCAGGATGTCCCGGCACGCCAGGCGCGCGCTGTTGAGGGCCACGCTCACGCCGCTGGAGAAGATCGGGTCGACGAAACGGGCCGCGTCGCCGATGAGGACGTACCTGTCGCCGCAGATCCTCTCCATGGCGTAGCTGTAGTCGGCCTCCGCGGTGAACGGCCGGACGCGCTCCGCCTTGCGCAGGGCGGCCTCCAGCTTCGGGTGGCTGGAGACGAAGTCCCAGAAGAAGTCCTCGCGTTCCGCCCCCGCCTCCCGGAAGCGGGCCTTCTGCGTCACCACCCCGATGCTGGTGACGGTCTCGGTGATGGGGATCTGCCACACCCACGTGTCCTTGATGGGCAGGAAGTGCACGAAGATGTGGTCCGCCCGCTCGGGGGAGCTGGTCAGCGACTCGCGGTCGAGCCCCTCGAACCACGTGTGCACGGCGTACTGGTCGAACACCGGGTCGAAGACCTTCATCTTGAGCTGCCGGCCCAGCACGCCCTGGCGGCCCGAGGCGTCCACGACCACGCGGCAGGTGAGGTCGACCTCCGACCTCCCCAGCCGTGCGGTGACGGTGACCAGCTCCGGGTCGTCCAGGTCCACGCGCAGCACCCTGACCCCGGAGAACACCTTGGCGCCCCGCGCCTCGGCGTTCTTCATGAGGATCAGGTCGAACCGCCCGCGGTCGACGTGGTACGTGTAGTCGCGCTCCACCCCGACCTGGTCGCGCTCGACGAACTGCACGTCCGCCGTCCACGCGTGGCTGAGCTCGGAGAACTCGCTCGGCGGGAGGTCGCGTGTCTCCGCCGTGGTCCAGGAGGCCCCGTACTTGCGGGGGAACCCGGCGGCGTCCACCTCCTCCAGGGCTCCGGTCTCGTGGAGCACCGGGGTGGTCGCGGGCACCAGGGACTCCCCCACGTGCGGGCGCGGGAACACGGCGCCCTCGATGAGGGCCACCGACATCCCGCCCATGGCGAGGTAGGCCGCGGCCGTCGATCCGGCCGGCCCGCCCCCGATGACGATCGCGTCGAAATCAGTGTTCATCCGTATCCTTCGGTGTCGTTGAAGCTCCAGCGGTCCGGAGCGGTCCGGTTCCGCGGGCCGGGGCCGGCGGTGCGCCGGCGGGGACGGGGCGGTCCGCGGCGGCGGGCGGCGGCTCCCCGCGGCGGCGGACGTGGCGGTCCAGGGCGTCCAGCAGCGGGCCGGTGAGGACGGTCGTCACGACCGCCATCACCGTCAGCGCCGCGAAGACGGGGGCCGTGATGATCCCGGCCGTGAACCCGATGTTGAGGACGATGAGCTCGGTCAGGCCGCGGGTGTTGAGCAGGATCCCCACCCGCAGGGAGGAGACCGGGGTGCGCCCGCCCAGGCGCGCGCCCAGGTAGCCGCCGCCGACCTTCCCCGCGACCGCGGCCAGGGTGGCCACGACGACGAGGTCCCAGGCCGTGGTGCCGGTCGCCGCCTCGGCCAGGGTGATCCCGGAGACCACGAAGAACAGCGGCACCCCGACGAGCCCCGCGCGCCCGACCGCGGCGACCGGCCGCAGCCACGGCCCCGCCGGGATCGCCAGGGCGACGAGCGCCGCCCCCAGCGGGAGGGTCAGCCCCCCGTGCTCGGCGCCCATGCCTGCGGCCGCCGCCGCTGCGGCCACCAGGACCGCGGCGGTCCGGGGGGAGCGGCGGCACAGCCCGGAGACGGCGTCCGCCGACAGCAGGCGCCGCAGGACGGAGGCCGCGACCGGGCCGAGCACGAGGACGGCCGCGGCGGCCCCGAACCCGACCGTGTCGGCGCCGTGCAGGACCAGCGCCACGGCCAGGAGGGTCCAGCCGACGGCGTCCACGATGATCGCCGCGGTCATCGACAGCCTCCCCTCGGGGGTGGCCGCCTCCCCGCGGTCGGTCAGGATGCGGGCCAGGACCGGGACCGCGGTGATGCTGAAGGCCACGACCAGGTAGAGGGCCAGGGCGGCCGTGGAGGCGTCGCCGCGGGCACCGCCCCCAGGGGAGGCGGACAGCCAGGCCAGGACGAGCAGGCCGGTGGCCGCCGGGGGGACCAGCGCGCCGGCCACGACCCAGCCGGCCGACCGCGCCCCCTGGCCGGTCCCGGCCGAGCGCAGTTCGTGCACCAGGCCGACCAGGAACAGAGCCAGCCCGACCTGGGCCAGGACGTGCAGCCGGTCGAGGGCGTCGTCCGGCACCACGCGGGCGAAGGCGTCACCGCCCAGCACCTGGAGCAGCAGGGGGGCCAGGAGGAGGCCGGCGGCCACCTCGCCGATGACCGCGGGTTGACGCAGTAAGGAGACGAGGCGGCCGCAGCCGCGGGCGATGGTGAAAGCGACGATGCCGAGCGCCAGTGCGTGGAGCACCGTCAGCGCTTCCTGGGGCACACTCATGTTGGATGCGACACCTTCCCGAAGAGAGCCGATGACACGGCCGGAGCGGGGAGGTGCGGTCGCCGGGCACCGCGGGCGTATCGGCGATCAGATTAGGGACGGGCGCCCGTTTTGGGGAGGTTCGGTGGCTTCCGTGCAGGTCAGAGGTGCGTTCCGGGCGGTCTCCGGGGGTGGTCGGCCCGCCCGGTCGCGGCCGGGGCGCCGGAGGGGGTCCCGGTGCCGTTCCTGATCGCCACCGCGCCCGGCCGGGCCGACCGCCCCAACGAGGACTTCGCCGCGGTGTCCGCACACTGCGCGGTGCTGCTGGACGGGGTGACGGGACCGCCCGACGGGGGCGGCGGCTGCTCCCACGGGGTCGCCCGGCACGTCCGGTGGCTGGGCGGCCTGCTGCTGGCGGGCCTGGACGCGGGGCGGCCCCCGCGCGCGGCGCTGGCCGAGGCGATCGCGGGGGCCGCGGCCCTGCACGCGGACACCTGCGACCTCGCCGACCGGCGCACCCCGTCCGCCACGGTCGTCGCGGTCCGCGCGACCCCCGGCCCGGGACGGGGAGCGCCCTCCGGCGCGGACGGCGGGGCCGGGCGGCTGGAGTACCTGGTGCTGTCGGACTCGGTGCTGCTGGTCGCCGACCCCGGACCCCTGCCGGACGCGGCGGACCCGCGGGGCTGTGCCCTGCGGGCCGCGGACGGCGTCGGCGTGGTGGCCGACACCCGGCTGGACGCCCTGCGGGCCGACCTGCTCCGCCGCGGTGCGCCGGCGGGGGCTCTGGAAGCGCTGCGCGGTGTTCCGGGCGGCTTCTGGACGGCGGGCTCCGACCCGCGGGCCGCCGAGGAGGCGCTCACCGGGACGGTCCGCCTCGACCGGTTCGCGCTCATGACCGACGGCGCGACCCGCGCGGTGGAGGTCTTCGGCGACCTGAATTGGGGACAGGCCCTCTCCCTGGTTTCGGACAAAGGGCCGGGGGCACTGATCGACCGGGTGCGCGCCCTGGAGGACGCCGACCCCCGGGGGAGCGGGTACCCCCGCGGCAAGGTCCGCGACGACGCGACGGTCGTGTCCTGGGCGCCGGAGAACCTTGTGCACTAGGAGATCGTGCGCCAGGCGGAGTCGGGGTCGGGCCGCCGCCCGGGTGCCGTGCGGCCTCTCCGGTGCCCCATTTTCGGACTGTCCTAATTTGGGTATTGGGATATCTTCCCGTGGGGCCCCGGGGGGTGGAGAGCGGTGCCACCAGGTGAGAAGTGCGTCATGTTCATTGGTCGCCGGTGACGTTTTCTCTGTGCAATCAGATGACATTCGACTGATTTGTCGAGGAAAATTCTCGGAACCCCGGGGCGGCTCCCGCGCGTCACACCACCGTGTGGCGCAGGACGCCGGGATGCCCGCGCCACAGGCGCTTTCGCCTGTCGTGTTCATCCGGTAGATTTCCTGGTAACCGAACAGTCGGGGTTACTCCACAACGTCCTCACGCGGCTTCGGTGTTCTCTCCGTACCCCCTGTTCACTTGTGCACCTTCACATGCCCAGTGCCTGGAAGAAGCGATTGACGATCCCCCTCGCAACGAGAAAAGGAGACGGTGTGACCCCCACGGGCGTCCTTGAACCGACCGGCCCGAACCGCGCTCTGGACGGCACCGTGTGGCTGGACCGCCTCCTCTCCACCCCGGTCGCCGCCCCCGTCGAGCGGTCCCGCCCCGTGCGGGACATCGACGGCTACGAGCACCGTCCCAACCCGGTGCACGCCCGCACCGCGGCCGAGTTCCTGCTGACCATGCGCCGCTACCTGGTGTGGGCGGGCGACTGGTCCTACCGGGAGCTGGAGTACCTGTGCGGCGGCGCCGTCAAGCACACCACCTTCCGCCAGGTCCTCGAAGGGGACCGGCTGCCCGGGTACGTGTTCCTGATGGCCTTCGTCACCGCGTGCGCGGGTGAGGACGCGGCCGAGCGCAGCCGCTGGTTCACCGCCTGGCACCGCATCCGGCGCTCCGCCGGGCGCTGACCCGCGCGCTGACCCGCGCCCCACCGCCGCGCCGACCCCGGGACGGGTCCCCGCTTCTGCTGCGCGGCGCCGCGCGTGCCGAGCCCCGTCCGGCCCCTGCCTTTCGCCCCACCGCCGTGCCGTCCCCGGGACGGGCCCCGCTTTCGCGGCGCGGTGCCGCGCACGGGCCCGAGGGGCGTGTGACCGGCCGCCTCCCCCGTGCCGGGCTTCCCCATCCGCGCCCCGGCGGGCGCCCTCCCCGCCCCACCGCCGTTCCGGCCCCTCCCGCTACCGTGGGCGTGTGCCCACCGCCGCGGATCCGCCCACCCTCCGTCCCTACCAGCGCGAGGCGCTGGAGGAGGTCGCCGCACGCTGGGACGCCGGGCACCGGCGCACCTGGATCGTCCTGCCGCCCGGCGCGGGCAAGACCCTCGTCGGCCTGGAGGCCGCCCGCCGGCTCGGCCGCCGCACCGTCGTCCTCGTGCCCAACACCGCCATCCAGGGCCAGTGGATCCGCGCCTGGGACTCCCTGCGCCCGGAGGGCGACGACCGCACCGCCGGGACCGACCGCGACCTCTCCCACCACACGACCGTCCTCACGTACCAGACCCTGGCGGTGTTCGACCCCGACGCCGAGACCGACGAGGAGGGCGGCGGCCGCGGCCCGGTCCGCGACCGGCTGCACCCCAACGGCCGCGCCCTCGTCGGGGCCCTGCACGACGCCGGCCCCCTCACCGTCCTGCTCGACGAGTGCCACCACCTGCTCCAGGTATGGGGGCGCCTGCTCGCCGAGGTCCTCGACGACCTCCCCGACGCCCGCGTCGTCGGGCTGACCGGAACCCCGGCCACCGACCTCACCGCCGCCGAGCGCGCCCTGGTGGACCGCCTCTTCGGCGCACCCGTCACCGGGGCCTCCATCCCCGCCCTGGTCCGCGACGGGTACCTCGCCCCGTTCGCCGAGCTGGCCTACCTCACCGAGCCCACGCCCACCGAACTCGCCTACCTCAAGGACCAGGGCGAGCGCTTCTCCCGGATGTGCGGCGAACTCCTCACCCCGGGCTTCGCCACCACCGACCTGCTGCCCTGGATCGACGCCCGGTTCGTCCACCGGGACACCGCCGAGGGCGGCCGCCTGCCCTGGTCGCGGGTCGCCGCGGCCGAGCCCGCCCTCTCCGACGCCGTGCTGCGCCTGCACCACGCCGGCCTGTGCGCCCTCCCCGAGGGGGCCCGCCCCTCCGAGGAGCACCGCCGCCCGCCCACCGCGGCCGACTGGATCGCCCTCGTCGACGACTACGCCAAGCGCTGCCTGCCCCCGGACACCGGCTCCGAGCGCGACCGCGAGGCCCGCGAGCGCCTGCGCGCCGCCCTGCCCGCCATCGGGCACCACCTCACCCGCAACGGCGTCCGGCGCGGCGTCTCCCCGGTCGACCGGGTGCTGGCCCGCAGCGACTCCAAGGCACACGCCACCGCGGAGATCCTCGCCGCCGAGCACACGGCCCTGGGGGAGCGGCTGCGCGCCCTCGTCCTGTGCGACCACGAGCGCGCCTCCTCCCGGCCGCCCGCCGCCCTGCGCGGCATCCTCGACGCCGACGCCGGGTCGGCCCGCCTCCAGCTCGCCACCCTGGCCGGGGACCCCCGCACCGGCCCCCTCGACCCGGTGCTGCTCACCGGCCGCACCGTGGCCATGGCGCCGGGCACCGCCGTGCTCTTCCTGGAGCACGTCCGCGCCGAGCTCCCCGGGACCGACCTCGCCGCCGTCGACCGCCCGGACGGGCTGTGCGACATCGAGGGCCCGTGGTCGCCGCGCGTCCGGGTGGCCGCGGTCACCCGGTTCTTCGAGGCCGGCGGATCGCGCGCGCTGGTCGGCACCCGCGCCCTGCTGGGCGAGGGCTGGGACGCGCGCGGCGTGAACACCGTCGTCGACCTCACCACCGCCACCACCCCCACCGCCGTCGTGCAGAGCCGCGGCCGGGCGCTGCGCCTGGACCCGGCCTGGCCGGACAAGACCGCGCATACCTGGACGGTCGTGTGCGTCTCCGGGGACCACCCGCGCGGGGACGCCGACTGGGACCGGTTCGTCCGCAAGCACCAGGGCTACCTGGGGGCGGACGCCGACGGCGAGGTGATGAGCGGCGTCGCCCACATCGACCCCTCCCTCTCCCCGTACGCGCCGCCCGACGACCCCGACGGCCTCAACCGGCGCATGCTCGCCCGCGTCGGGCGCCGCGACCTCACCCGCGGGCGCTGGCGCGTCGGCGAACCCTACGAGGACTCCCTGCTGCCCACCCTGCGGGTCCGCCGCCCGCACACCGCCGGGCCCCGGGGAGAGGACCTCGCCCTGCCCCACCCGCCCCGGCTGCTGCCCGCCCCGCGGGGCGTGTCCGGCCACGGGCCGCCGCCGCGCCGGATCCCGGCCGCCGCCGTCGTCGCGGCGGTCCTCGCCGTCCTCCTCGCCGCCGCGGCGCTCCTGTCCCCGTGGACCCTGCCCGCCGCCGTGGCCGCCGCGGCCCTGGTGCCGGTCGCGGTCCGCGTCCGCGGCGCCGCCCGCCTGCGCCACGCCCGGTCCGTCCTCGCCGGGGCGGACGCGCCGGACGACGTCCTGCGCCACGCCTGCGCGGTCGCCGACGCCCTGCGCGGGATCGGGCGCTCCGAGACCGGGGCCCGCGGGGTGCGGGTCCACGTCGACACCGACGGCGTCTACCGGTTCACGCTCCCCGACGCCGCCGACGACTTCGCCGCCGCCCTGGAGGAACTGGTCGGCCCCGTCGTCGGCGAGCCCTCCCACCTCGTGCCCCGGCCGCTGCCGCCCGCGGTCACGGACGAGAACGCCTGCGCACTCCTCGCCGGGGCGCCCCCCGAGAACCCCGTCGTGTACCACGTGGTCCCGTCCCTGTTCGGCCGCGGCCGGGCCCGCCTCAGGGCGTTCACCCGGGCCTGGGGCCGCTGGATCGCCCCGACCGAACCGGTCCCCACCGCCACCGGCACCGGTCCCGCCCTGCTGGCCGCCCACTACGGGGCCCACCCCCTGGAGGACACCTCCACCGCGCGCCGTCTCACCTGGTCCTGACCCCGGTGCTTCACCCGGGCGACACCGGCGGTTCGGGCGCGCCTGGTTGGCTTCCGCGGGGCGCGTCCGCGCCCGTCCCCCGGAAGGAACCACCATGCGCAAGACCACGGCGGTGGCGGCGGCCCTGGCCGTCGCCCTCACCGGTGCGGCGGCCCACGCCGACGAACGCGCCGACGGCCCCGCCCTCGCCCCGCTCGGCACCTACTCCACCGGCGCCTTCGACCAGGCGGCGGCCGAGATCGTCGCCCACGACCCGCGCCACCAGCGCCTGTTCGTGGTCAACGCCCAGGCCGCCGCCGTCGAGGTCCTCGACGTCTCCGACCCCGCCGCCCCGGCCAAGCTCTTCGACCTGGTCGTCCCCGGCACCCCGGCGGCCGACGGGTCGGTCGTCGAGGCGGGCGCGGTCGCCAACTCCGTCGCGGTCCACGGCGACACGGTCGCCGTCGCCGTGGAGGCCGCCGACCGCACCGACCCGGGCTGGGTGGTCTTCTTCGACACCCGCGGCAACGCCCTCAACGCGGTGCGCGTGGGCTCCCTGCCCGACATGGCGACCTTCACCCCGGACGGGCGCCTCCTCCTGGTCGCCAACGAGGGCGAGCCCGACGACGACCACACGGTCGACCCCGAGGGCTCCGTCAGCGTCATCAAGGTGAACCGCCGGCCCGCCGCGCTCACCCAGCGGGACGTGCGCACCGCCGACTTCCGCGCCTGGGACGGCGACCGCGAGCTGCCCGGGGGCGTCCGGGTCTTCGGCCCGGACCTGTCCACCGGCGAGCCGGGCACCCCGGGGCGGGTCGCCCGCAACCTGGAGCCCGAGTACATCGTCGCCGACACGGCCCACAGCGCCCACGTGGTCCTCCAGGAGGCCAACGCGTTCGCCGTCCTGGACCTGCGCACCGCCGAGGTCACCGACATCGTCCCGTTCGGGGTCAAGGACCACCTGGAGCCGGGCAACGAGCTGGACCCCTCCGACCGCGACGGGGGCATCGACCTGCGCAACGTCCCGGTGTACGGGATGTACCAGCCCGACGGCTTCGACACCTACCGCCACCGGGGCCGCACCCTGCTGGTCACCGCCAACGAGGGCGACGTCCGGGACTGGGACGGCTACTCGGAGGACGCCCGGGTCAAGGACCTGGAACTCTGCGAGGACTCCCCGCGGCTGCGACCCTACCTGGACACCCACGGCCTCACCGCCGCCGACCTCCAGCGCGACGAGAACCTCGGGCGCCTGACGGTCTCCTCGGCCACCGGCCTCACCGGCGACGGCTGCCACGACGAGCTGTACTCCTTCGGCGGGCGCTCCTTCTCGATCTTCACCGCCGACGGCGACCTGGTCTTCGACTCCGGCTCCGAGTTCGAGCGCGTCATCGCCGAGGAGAACCCGGAGTTCTTCAACTCCAATCACACCGAGAACGGCTTCGAGAACCGCAGCGACGACAAGGGCCCCGAGCCGGAGGGCGTCACCCTGGGCGAGGTCGACGGCCGCGTCTACGCCTTCATCGGCCTGGAGCGGGTCGGCGGGGTCATGGTCTACGACGTCACCGACCCCGAGGACGCCGCGTTCGTCGACTACGTGAACCACCGCGACTTCTCGTCGGAGCCGGGCACCCCCGGGGCCCTCGACCTGGGCCCGGAGGGCCTGACGTTCATCGCGGCCGAGGACTCCCCGGTGCCGGGCACGCCGGTCCTCGTCGTCGCCAACGAGGTCTCCGGCACCACCACCCTGTTCCGCGTCGACCTCTGACCGCGCCGGGTGCGGGCCGACCGGTCCGCACCCGGCGCGGCACCCTGCCGTCCCAGGTCGGCGGGGGTGCGGGGCCGGGCGCGGCCCGGCCCGCGGGACACGCCCCGGACCGGTCGGGAATCGAGAAGCGCGCCGGGCGCCCGCGGCCTATCGTGAACGCCATGGACCTGACGATTCACACCAGCTTCCTCCCGCACGACGACCCCGACGCGTCGCTGGCCTTCTACCGCGACGTGCTCGGCTTCGAGGTCCGCAGCGACGTCGGACAGGGCAGGATGCGCTGGATCACCGTCGGCCCCGCCGGGCAGCCCGACACGTCGATCCTCCTGGCGCCTCCGGCGGCCGACCCGGGGATCGGGGAGGAGGAGCGCCGCACCATCGCCGGGATGATGGCCAAGGGGACCTACGGCTGGATCCTGCTGGCCACCCGGGACCTCGACGGCGTCTTCGACGCGGTGCAGGCCCGGGACGCCGAGGTCGTCCAGGAGCCGACCGAGCAGCCGTACGGCATCCGCGACTGCGCCTTCCGCGACCCCGCGGGCAACCTGGTGCGCGTCCAGGAGATCGCCTGAGCCGGACGGCCGGCGGAGAGGAGACCCCCGTGTGCCGACCCTCCTGGGCGGACGCCCGCGCCGAGGCCCGGCGCTTGGAGGACCTCGCGCTGATGCGCAGGGTCCGCGACCGGATCGACCGGGAGTACGCCCTTCCACTGAACGTCGAGGCGCTCGCCCGCGGCGTGCACATGTCGGCGGGGCACCTCGGCCGCTGCTTCCGGCAGGCCTACGGAGAGTCCCCGTACTCGTACCTGATGACGCGCCGCATCGAGCGGGCCGCGGCGCTGCTGCGCCGCGGCGACCTCAGCGTCACCGAGGTCTGCTTCACCGTCGGCTGTTCTTCCCTGGGCACCTTCAGCACCCGGTTCGCCGAGCTGTTCGGGATGCCTCCCAGCGCCTACCGCGGTGCCGCCGCAGATGACGCGCGGGGCCTGCCGCAGTGCGTGGCCAAGCAGGTCACACGGCCGGTCCGCCGCCGGACGGCGCCCGCCGGTCCGCCGGCCGGCTGAGGCCCGGTGCCCGTCGCCGCCGGGGGAGGGCGCCCCGGCGGGCCGCGGTGCCCACCGCCGCCGGCGGGCGCGGAGACCCGGAACGGCCGCCCGAGCCGCCTCCCGCCCGAGCCGCCGCCGGCGTCCCACCGCGTGGTGTGGCTTCTCCGCCCCTGCCCTGGTGGATACGCGTCGGCGGCGCCCTCCGGGGCGGCGCGCCGCCGCATGCGGCGACCCTTGCGCCCCGGTCGACGGCCCACCGGCGCGCGGCGGCCACCCGGCTCCAGCCGACCACCGCGACGACCCGCACGAACACGGGCGCGGGAAAGTCCCACCGCTCCAGGGGAGGCGACCCCGCCGCACGGCGGGTGCGGCGCCCCGGGCCCGCCCCGGAGCGCCCGCCGCCTCCCGGGGGCCGGCGGGCGCTCGCCGGGCGCGGTCAGTCCCGGGTGAACACCTCGGTCCCGCCCTGCCACACCTGGCGCACCGTCGACGGCAGCGCGGCCAGTCCTGCCGCGTCCGTCAGCTCGCCGTCGAGCACGACCGCGTCGGCGGCGTGGCCCGGTGCGAGCCGGCCGACCCGCACCCCGCGGATCAGCTCGCCGGCCACCGACGTGCTCGCCCGCAGCACGTCTTCCAGGCCCATCCCCAGGTCGGCCAGCAGCGCCAGCTCCGCGAGGTTGGATCCGTGGGGGCCCACTCCCGAGTCGGTGCCCATGGCGACCTTCACCCCGGCGGCGATCGCCTCGGCCACCGACTCCTGGTGCGTGTCCACCACCCGGCGGGCCTTGTCGACCACGGCCGCGGGGAGCCCCGAACCCGGCTCCTGGGCCCGCTCGATGACCGCTCTCGGCGCGGCCAGGGTGGGCACGAGGTAGGCGTCCCGGTCCAGGAACAGCCCGATCGCCTCCTCGTCCAGGTAGATCCCGTGCTCGATCGAGCGCACCCCGGCCCGCAGCGCCCGCTTGATCCCCTCGCCGCCCTGGGCGTGCGCCATGACGTAGGCGCCCTGGGCCTCGGCCTCCTCGACGATCACGCGGATCTCGTCCGCCGTGAACTGGGAGTGCCGCGGGTCGTCGGCGGGGGAGAGCACGCCCCCGGTGGAGCAGATCTTGATCTGGTCGGCGCCCGCGCTCAGGGTCGTGCGCACGGTCTTGCGCACCTCCTCGACGCCGTCGGCGACCCCGGAGGGGCGCCCGGGGTGCGGGGCCAGCATCGGGCTGGTCACCCCGGACGCCAGCCGCATGTCGCCGTGCCCGCCCGTCTGGCTCATGATCGCGACCGCGATCCGCAGCCGCGGCCCCGGGACGACCCCGGTCTCGACGGCCACCTTGGCGCCCAGGTCGGTGCCGCCCGCGTCGCGCACCGTCGTCACCCCCGCTTCGAGGGTGCGCCGCAGGTACGCCGCCGAGTTGTAGAACTGGAGCGAGAACGGCTCGGTGAAGGTGTTGAGCGACCCCGCGTTCTGCATCGTCATGTGCACGTGGAGGTCGATGAAGCCGGGGACGAGGGTCTTCCCGGAGGCGTCGACCGTGCGCGCGCCCGGGTGCCCGGCGGCCAGGTCGTGGCCGACCTCCAGCACGGTGTCCCCGGCGAATGCGACGTCCGCCCGGGGGAGGAAGGCCTCGCCGTCGAAGACGCGGGCTCCGGAGATGATGACGGTGGCTGGTGTGGACATGTCTCTCCCTGCGCTCCCGTCGCGTCCGAGGGGTACGCGCGCCCGCGTGCGACGGGGGTCACACGGGCGGCGGTGTCCCACGTTCTCGCACCGCCCCGTCCGGGCGGCGGGCAGGGGTGCTCCAAGGGGCCGGGGCGCGGCCCGCGGGGGGCGTGAAACGCCGTCCGGTGGCCGCCGGCCGTTCTCGCGCTGCTTCTCCGGTCCGGGTGGGGCCTGTCCGGGGGCCGGGGGTGCCGTCCGGTGGCCGTTTCCGCTCTGCCGGTACGGCTGGCGCGGGGGCCGCCGGCCGTTCTCGCGCCGATCCTCCGCCCGGGGGTACGGCCGCCGGGCGCGGGCCCGGCGGCCGCTCGCGTCAGGGCCGGACCGCGGCCGCGACGATCTCCTCCACCTGGCCGACGATCGCGGCCCGCTCCTCCTCGAACGCCGGGTCCGTGACCTCCCCGTCCTGGCCCAGGGACAGCACCGGCGTGTGGATGTGGCCGGCGGGGACGTCCCGTCCGGTGGCGTCCCGCAGCAGGGTGTTGCGGTAGGCGATCTCGTTGGACAGGTAGTCGCCCCCGCCGCCCGCCCGCGCCTGCGACCCCGGGGTGGGACCGTCGGGCCGCACGACCTCCTCGGTCCCGCCCTCGGGGATCTCCGTGACGGCGGTGTTGTCGAACACCGGGAACGGCGCCCCGTCGGTCTCCCCGACGATCGCGGCATGGTCCATCGAGGAGTCGGACCACTGCGGCTGCGGGGTGACCGTGGGCACGCCCTCGGGAACGGGGACCGTCTCCTCCTCGCCGACCCCCTCGTTGTCCGGAGCGCCGCCGCGCCACGCCCCGTTGTGCGCCTCCAGGTCGAACCGTTCCGGCCTGCCCTGGCTGACGGTGATGACCGCGTCGGCGGGCCGCTCACCCGTGTAGTGCGGCACCAGCGCCTCCTCCACCATCCCGTCGCCGAAGTCGCGCCAGCGCACGGGGAAGAGCATCGCCTCCACCACCGCGACGCCGTCGGCCGTCTCGATCACCGCCCCGTCCAGGGCGAGCGCCGCCGCCCCGGAGGGGTTGGCCTGGCGGATGTCCGCGTCCAGGCCGAACGGGTCGAAACCGGTCACGACGATACGGAGCGCGCCCTCCTCGGCGTCGGAGAAGTCCGCGTCGTGGTGCCCGCGCGAGCGGCGGTCCAGGTCGGCCACGAGCGCGGCGCGCTCCTCCCCGTCCAGCGCGAAGTCCGGCTCCCACCGGTGCAGCGCCGACGCCATGCCGAGCCGCGCCCAGTAGAGCGGCCGGTCGTCCCCGGCGCTCAGGCCGCCCTCCGCCGCACCCTCTCCGCGGACCCGGTCCACCGCCGCCCGCCAGAGCGCGCTCCCGTGGCGCTCGACGACGGCGGCGGCCCGGTCGGCGTCTCCGGCGCCGCACAGGTCGCGGGTGAAGCGGTCCACGGACGCGGCGAACCCGGACCGGTCGAGGATCTCCCGGGGGACCTCCCCGGTGACGCGCGCCTCTTCGACGGTGGCGCCGTCCTGCCCCAGGCAGCCGCCGCCCCCGGCGGGCTCGGCCTGGGCGGGGTTCGCCGGGGCGAGGAGGACGGGCAGCAGCAGGATGGCCGCCGCCGCGGCCCGGGGGGTCTTGCGCGGGGCGTGCGCGCCCGCTCCGGCTCTGGGGGCTGGTCGATTCAAGGAAGTGTTCCTTTCTCCGCACGGAGGAAAACGGGTGAGGCGGCCGGTCGGCCCCGCGGGTGCCCCGCCTCCGGCGGAGCGCCGCGCGCGGGTGGGCGCGGCGGTTCCGGCGATGGGGCGGTGGGCGGGGTCCGGTGACGCCGCGTGGGCCGCCGATGACGGCCACGGTCCGCACTCTTCCCGTGACACACGAGGGCAAACCGGGCTGCCGTCCCCCATGTCCCACCGGTGAAAGCCGGACACACCGTTCACGCGACCCCGCGGCCCTCCCGCGGTGTCGCCGCCGTTGTGCGGCGGATATCGGTAAACGTTGTTTAAATCGGTTGTGGGGGAGCAACACACAGGAAGACCGAAGCCGCCGCGCCGGTGCCCGCGCTCCGCCCGGCGGCCGGGGTCCGACCAAGGAACACGGGATGAGGGGGATACTCGCCATGACGAGTGCATTTCGAGCGGGGACGGTGCGGGTCGCGGCCCTGGGAGCGGTGACGCTTCCCGCGCTGCTGCTCGCGTCCGGACCCGCGGTCGCCGAGGACGCCGGCTCCGGTGCGGGGGCGATGAGCGTCCGCGACTGCACGGCGGTGGACTTCGAGGTGGCCGAGACCGCGCGCGAGGGGGCCGCCGGGACGGTCCACATCGAGTTCGAGCTGGTCAAGCAGCCGCCGCTCGACCCGCAGGACGATGTGGCGTGCACCATGTACCCCTCCCTCGCGAACATGTACTGGGGGGACTCCGAGGGGAACCCCATCGGGGCCGAGGCCGCGATCGAGGGGGAGGGCGGCAGCGTTTTCGCCCTGTACCCGGGCGACGCGGCCACGCTGACGGTGTCCCGCCCCAACCCGGAGGTCTTCGACCCCGAGGAGTGCGAGCCCACCGAGGTCGCCGGGGCCCACCTGTTCTTCCAGAACGACGAGGGCGCCGAGTACGTGCCCACGGACGGCCGGGACCGCGTCTGCGCGAACCCGGACCTGGGCGCGTCCACGGTCTCCGAGATCACCCCCGCCTGACGGCACGGGGCCGCCCGGACCGGGCGGCCCCGCCCGCGTCGGCGCCCTCCCCGTCGTCTTCGGATCGGGCCGAAAGGCCCCCGCCCGCCCGCGTCGGCGTCCGGAGGCCGGGCGGTACGGCTCGGTGCGGCTCCGGCCGGGAACCGCTCATCCGCTTCCCCGGGCCCGCCGCCGAGGGTGCCGACCTCGCGGCTCGCCGGTCGGCGTCCGGCGTCAGGCCAGGTCACGGGCCTACTCTGGCGGGGTGACCGACCTGCCGAAGAGCTGTGACGCCGTCGTGGTGGGAGCGGGGGCGGCCGGCCTGGTCGCCGCCGCCGACCTCGCCGCCGCGGGCCTGGACGTGACCCTGGTGGAGGCGGAGGAGAGCGTGGGAGGGCGCGTCCGCAGCACCGTCCGCGACGGCTACGTGCTCGACCGCGGCTTCCAGGTCCTCAACACCGCCTATCCGGCCGTCCGCCGCCGCCTGGACCTCGACGCCCTGCGGCTGCGGGCCTTCCCCAAGGGCATGGCCGTGCGCACCGACCGCGGCCTGCTCCGGCTCCGGGCGTCGCCGGCCGGGGCGCTCTCGGCCCTCTCCCTGCTCTCCGGGACCCTGGTGCGGCCCTCGGACCTCTTCCGCCTGCTCGGCATCGCGGCCGGGAACGCGCTCGAACCCGCCTCCCGGCTCAAGGCGCGCCCCGAGACGGACACCCTCACCGCGCTGCGCCGGCGCGGCTTGGGCAGAAGGGCGGTGGACACCCTGGTCCGGCCCTTCCTGAGCGGTGTCTTCCTCGACCCCTCCCTGGGGACGTCCAGCCGGGCCGACGACCTCGTCTGGCGCAGCTTCGCGCGGGGGCGGCTGACCGTCCCCGGGGCGGGGATCCAGGCCGTCCCGGACCAGCTGGCCGCACGCGCGGCGGGCGCCCGGATCCTGACCGGCGTCCCCGTGCGGAGCGTGGCCCCCGGGGAGGTGCGCACGGAGGCCGGAACCGTGCGGTGCCGCGCCGTCGTCGTCGCTGTCGGACCGGGCGCCGTCCACCGGCTGCTGCCGGCGCTGCCCGCGCCGGTGCTCAATCCGGCCACCACCTACTACCACTCGCGTCCCGCCGCACCCGGCGACGACGCGCTCCTGCACGTGGACGGGCGCTCCTCGCCGGGCCCGCTCTCCAGCGTCATGGTGCTCACCGCCACCGCGCCGTCCTACGCCCCGCCCGGCCGCGCGCTGATCGCCTCCTCCGCCGTCGGCGACCGGCGGCCCTCCGCGGCCGACGCGGGCGCCGAGGCCGCGCGGATCCTGGGCACCCGCTCCGGGGACTGGGAGCACCTGGAGACGGTCCACATCCCGGACGCCCTGCCCGCGGCCCCGCCGCCGCTGGGCGACCTGCGCAGACCGGTCGCCCTGGGCGACGGCCTCTACGTGGCCGGCGACCACCGGGACACGCCCTCGCTCCAGGGGGCGCTGGTCAGCGGCGAGCGGGCCGCCGCGGCGGTCCTGGCCGACCTGGCCGGGGCCTGAGCGGGGCCCGCGGGGGAAGTGCCACCAGCGCACCCGGAGCGACGGGGCGCGAAACGAAGGGAGCCGACCATGCCGGTGTCCGAACCGGGACGATCCCTGGTCGTGCGCGTGGGCCGGGAGGAGCTGGTCGTCCGGCGCCGCTACGAGGCGCTGAGCATCGCGAACGACACGCTCATCGCGCTGTGGTTCATCGCGGGCAGCATCATGTTCTTCTCGTCGGCCTGGACGACCGCGGGCACGTGGTGCTTCCTGGCCGGCAGCGTCGAACTGCTGGTCCGGCCGCTCATCCGGCTCACGCGGCTGGTCCACGTGCGGCGCATCCGCTCGGCCGGCGGCTCCGCGACGGCCGCGCAGGAGTCCTCCATGGACTTCTGACCCCGGCCGGCCGGGGTCCGCGGCCGGAACGGGACACCGCCGGGGCGTCCCGGCCCGGCCGCCGACCGCGAGCCCTCGCGCCCGCGCCGGACCCCTACCGAAGAGTGCCCGGCGGCGGGGCGCCGTCCGTCGGCGCCCCGCCCCTTCCACACCTGCGCGCCGACGAGGGCGGCGCGGGCGGCCGGGAGCCCCTCCGGGGCCCGCGTCCGCCGGGTGACCCCCTTCGCCCCCTCCTCCGCCACCCCCTCCGGGACGGCGGGGGAGCGCGGCCGGACACCGCCCCCGGGGGCGGCGGTACCCGCGTGGCCCGTCGATACCGGCTCCGCGCGGGGTGAGAACGAGGACGACGCGAATCTCCCGCGCCGGTTCGCAGCAAATCGCCCGCGCGGCCTTGCGGATTTACATAAATAAGGCCGGAGGAGGAGTTTTCCCGTACCATGACCGACCTTTCCCGGACGGGTGGTCCGGGGAGTCAACTCCGGCCGATCCGGTGCGCGTTGCTGGCGCCGACACCCGGACCCCGGTGTTATCTTCGGTGCGCAGAGTGGTCGCCCGCCATGTCCTGGAATTCTGGAATTCCAGGAAACCTGCTCGGGATCGCCTTTTCGGGGATCGCGAAGGAAACGATTGGCCTGCCATGTCGCCAGTGGGTTATGTCTCCCGGATCGTCCGTGGTCTGGAGTCCATCGGTACCAAGGAAGCGGTGGTCCTCGACGGCCACCGCGTTTCGGGGGAACAGGTGCTCCGGCGTTGCTCGGCGCTGGCCGGAGCGCTGGCCGACCAGGGGCTGGGGCGGGGGTCCTCGGTCGCCTACCTGCACGGGAACAGCATCGAGTCGGTGGCCGTCCGCCTCGCGGTGCAGGCGCTCGGCGCCTGCTACGTCGGACTCCGGCCTTTCTTCGCCACCGGAGAGAAACTGAAGTTCCTGGTGGAGGGGCGCCCGACGCTTTTCCTGTTCGATCCGGACCAGAGCGACGAAGCCGCACTCCTGTGCTCCCGGTCCGGGATATCACGGGCGTTCTCCGTCGGTGCCTCCGACTTCGGCGAGAACCTGCTGGCGCTGGCGGACGGGCGGCCGGACGCGCCACTCGATTGCGCCGACCGGGGCGACGACGTCTCCATGGTGACCTTCACCAGCGGAAGCACGGGAGAGCCGAAGGGGATCACGCATACCTTCGCCTCTTCGTCCGGATTCTTCGATAACGCGCTTCATATGTACGGACCCGGCCCCTGGCGCTTCCTCGTCGCCATCCCCCTTTCGGACCTGGGCGGGGAGATCGTGCAGTGGACCCTGGCCGGCGGCGGCACCGCCGTCCTGATGGACGACTTCCGCGCCGACGAGGCGGTACGGATCCTCGGGCGGGAGCGCATCACCCACTTCTTCGGATCGCCCTCCATGGTGCACGCGCTCGTCCACGAGCCCGGCCTGCGGAACACGCGGCTGCCGGATCTTCGACTGGTCGCCTACGGAGGCGCCGTCTCCTCCCCGTCCCGGACGGCGGACGCGGTGGCCGGGCTCGGCCCTGTCCTGATGCACAACTACGGCATGCAGGAGGCCGGGTTCATCAGTTTCCTCAGCCGGTCCGACCACATCCGGGCAGGACGCTACCTGCTGAACTCCGTGGGCCGTCCGCTACCGGGTGTCGAGATCGCCGTGCGCGACGCCGAGGGCGGCGAACTGCCGGCGGGGGAGATCGGGGAGGTGTGCGTGCGCTCGGCCACGATCATGGCCGGTTACCGGCACCGCCCCGACCTGACCGCCCAGGTGCTCCGGGAGGGCTGGTTCCGCACCGGGGACCTGGGACGTATCGACGACGAGGGCTACCTCTACCTCGTCGGCCGCATCAAGGACATCATCATCGTGGACGCCTACAACGTCTATCCGCAACAGGTGGAGCAGGTGCTCTCCGCCCACCCCGGCGTCGCCCAGGCCGCCGTCGTGGGGGTGCCCGACCCCGACACGGGGGAGAGCGTCTACGCGGCGGTCGTCCCCTCCTCCGAGATCCCGGCGGGGCGGACCGCGGAGTTCACGGCCGGGCTCGCGGCCGCCGTGCGCGACACCCTCGGCTCCGTCCACGAGCCGGCCCGCATCGACCTCCTCGCGAGCCTGCCCCTCACCCCCCGCGGAAAACCCGACAGGGAAGCGCTGCGGGGCCGGGCGGCCGAAACCGCCGCGTCCCCCCGCACCTGAGAAGTACGGCGTCCGAACGACCACAGGGGAGTACCAGCATGCGCCAGCTAGAGATCGAATGGGTCCAGCCGCGGATCACCGTCACCGCCGACCTCACCGACGACAACCCGGACCTGGTCGACATGGTCTGGAACAGGCTGGTCCCCTACAACAGCCTGCAGAACCACGCGCTGGTCTCCGGCGACCACCTCTACCACCTCCTGCCCGACCCGGAACCGATCCACAGGGCCGCCGAGTACAAGATGCGGGACCGCACCGAGGCGCCGGACGGCACCGTCTTCCTCTCCCAGCTGCAGCACATCGGCATCAAGTACGGACCGCTCACCGAGTACCTGCCCGCCGCGCCGATCGGCCACGTCGTTCCCGACGACGTCGACGCCCTGCGCAGCGCCGGCCGCTACTGCTGGGACGCGGCCTACCGGACCAAGGAGGTCGTCGAGGTCCGGGTACGGCGCAAGGGCGACCGGGTGGACGACTACCCGCTCCCCCGGCCTCCCCGCGTCGGCGACCCCGACGTGCAGCGCCTCATCGACGAGATGCACGACGCCACCCGGCGCTCGTGGACGGACCCGCCCGAGGAGCTCGTCGACATGCACGCGGGCCGGATCGGCAGCCGGGCCGGGAGCAGGGACCAGTACTTCTCCACGCTGGTCTTCCTCAACGGCGAGGTGCGGCCGCTGGGGTACAACGCGCTCAACGGACTCGTCCGCCTCGTGCGGACCACCGACCTCCCGCTGGAGACCCTCCGGGAGATCACGCCCGGCTTCATCCGCACACCGGCGGAGTTCCTGGGCTACACCGGACTGCACGCCCTGGAGGACTTCACCGGGCGAAGCGTCAAGGCACTCGGCGCGCTGGAGGACCGGGAGGAGTACTTCGCGCTGATCAGCACCCTGGCCCTGTACACGAACATGCTCAACACCTGGAACCTCCACCTGTTCCCGTGGGACCACGGAAAGGAGTACCCCTACCCCCGGGGGTGACCCGTCGATCCGCGGGCCGCCGGAGCGGCCCGGCCGCGCATGGCACAGGAAAGGGGAGGGCGTGTCCCGCCGAGTGTTCGAGGCCGTCCGCGAGGAGCTGCGGCGGAGGATGCCCTCCCCGTCCGGGACGGGCGGGGAGGAGCTGGCCCGCCGGATCGGGGTCGCCTTCGACGCGTTCCCGCCGCGCACCGATCCCGACGACCCCTGGCTGGGCGGCCCCCCGGGGGATTACGCGTGGCTGGCCGAATACGAGGACCTGCCCGACGGGCCCCGGGACGCCGACCGGGTGCTCGGAGCCGCGGCGCGCGCCCTGCACGGCCAGCTGCGCTGGCACTCCCCGTCGACCCTGTTCAACATGACCCCGCAGCCGCTGCTGGACACCGCGGCGGTCACCGCGGTCACCGGCCTCTACAGCCCCAACGCGCTGTGGGACTTCTGCAGCGCCGGGGTGATCGAGGTCGAGCGGCAGCTCGTCCGGCAGTTCGCCCGCCGCGCGGGCTGGCCGGACACGGCGGGCGGCGTGTTCTCCTTCGGCGGCAAGGCCGGGCTGCTCTACGCCGTCAGGATGGGGTTGAACCGGTGCCTCCCGGGCTCCTCCCGCACCGGACTGCCCCCGGGGCCCGCGCCGGCGGTCGTCACCACCGCCCACAACCACGACAGCCTCGAATCCGTCTGCGCGCTGCTCGGCCTCGGTACCGACGCCTGCGTGCGCGTACCCGTCCCTCCCGGGACGAGGGCCGAGCCCGACGCGATCGCCGGCGCGGTCGACGCCCTGCTGGCCCAGGGCCGGCCCGTCGCCTGCGTCGTGCTCTCCGGCGGCAACATCCTGCACAACGACATCGACCCGGTCCGGCCCGTCACCGCCGCGCTCGACCGGGTCCGCGCGAGGCACGCACTGCCCTACCGGCCCCTGGTGCACTTCGACACGGTGGTCACCTGGCCCTGGCTCTTCTTCACCGACTACGACTTCGCGGGCGACCCCCTCGGCCTCGGGGCGGAGCTGGCCGGCCGCGTCCGGGCCACGACCGACCTGGTCTCCCAGGTGCGGGAGGCCGACTCGATGACCATCGACTTCCACAAGACCGGGCTGGCCCCCTACTCCTCCAGCCTCTTCCTCACCCGCGACGCCGCCGAACTGCACCACTGGGTGGAGGGCGGGCGGGGCGAGACCGTCCACCGGCCGCACGGCGAGAACGCGCTGCTGCACACCATCGAGCACTCGCGCGGCGCCGCACCCGTCCTGGCGGCGTGGGTGGCGGTGCAGAGCGTGGGGGTGGACGGCTTCCGCGTCTACCTGGCGAACCTGCTCATGGCCAACCGGGCGTTCATGGACCTGTTGCCGAGCCGCGGCTTCGAGCTGCTCACACCCTTCTCCGACGGAGTCGCCTCGGTGTACCGGCCGGTGCCGCCCGACGGCCCGGCGGACTTCGCCGGCCTCCTGGACGCCGAACCCCCCGTGCTCGAAGCGGCCAACAACTACACACACGCCCTGTTCAGGCTGCTCGCCGGCTACGAGGGCAACCCCTACTCCAGGGTCGTCCTCGGCCACCTTCCGGCCTACGGCAGGGGCAGGGGAGGTGAACCGGTCGCCGCACTGCGGCTGGTCCCCGGCTCGGTCTTCCTCGACGAGGCGGCCTGTTCGCGGATCGCCGAGCGCATGGAACAGGTGAAGAAGGCGCTCGACGTCGCGGTCCTGTTCGGCCCCGAGGAGCTGAACGGGACACCCGTGTACCACGTTCCCGAGTGACGGGCCCGGAGCCCGCCAGGCCGGACGGGACGCCGACCTGCTCGGACGCTCTGCGGTGTGCCCTCCCGTCGTTCGGCCGGGCCGTCGGTCCCACCGCCGCGGACGACCGGGGAGGCTCCGGCCTCCGCGACAAGAGCTCCGGACGGGCCGCGTAGACCTGGTCAAAGGTCCGCGCCCGCTGCTCGCGGAGCTGGTGGGCGGTGCCGAAGCGCACCGACGCCGGGGCGCGGCAGCCGATCCCCGAACGACGGTGCCCGTGGTTGCAGTAGGCCGTGGGACCCTCCGGGCACCCGCGGGCGTGGGCCGGTGGCCCGGCCCCGACACGGCGTGACGTGGATACCGTGTCGGATCGGCAGGGCTCCGCCGTCTGCACCCTGCCCGGGGGAAGGCGTTTCCGGCTGCTCGGACCGTGGCGCCGTGCTGGGCGTACACCTATACTTGAATCAGATACAAGGTAGATGATTCAGAGCGGCGGGGTGGTGTGCATGGCAGTGGCGGACATCGGAGCGCGGATCGAGCGCGCCCGGCAGGCGGCGAGCATGAGTCAGCGGGCTCTCGCTGACGCCACGGGCATCTCTCAGTCCACTCTGTCTCGGATCATCTCCGGGGACCGGGTGGCGAAGATGCCCGAGATCGTGGCGATCGCTTGGGAGACCGGACACACGGTCGCCCAGCTCACCGGGATCGGGGTGGTGTCCGAGCGTGTGCAGTGCGCGGCCCGCGCCACCAACGACTCCGACATGGCCGGCATGCGCCAGGCGCTGTTGGACTTCCTGGAACTGGACGCCTACCTGGACGACCAGGCCATTCCCGCCACGATCTGAAACCGGACAGACCAAACGTGAGTGCAGAAGCCGAAGGCCGTGCCACCGCCGAACGGTTCCGGGAGGAGCAGAACCTCGGTGTGCAGCCCCTGGGTGACCTCGTGGCGATCATCGAGCAGGCCACAGGCATCGACGTGGCCGTACTCGAAGCGGACCAGGACCAGCACGGCCTGATGATGCGGGATCCCCGGCGCGACGCCGTGTTCATCGGTGTCGCGCGCACCCGTAATCCGATGCGGCAACGCAGCACACTCGCCCATGAACTCGGCCATGTCCTGTTCACCGACGTCACGGGTGGCTCGGCGGGCGCTTGGAGCCACCGTTCCCCCGAAGAGATCCGAGCCGACGCGTTCGCCCGACACCTGCTCGTTCCGGTCGAGGGCCTGCGTGAATTCCTCGGTGGCCGGGGACCACTCACCCAGTCCGACCTCTCCGAGGTCGTCCAGCGGTTCCTGGTCTCACCCAAGATCGCCGTGATCGCACTGTGCCGGGCGGGGCACATCGATGAAGCCACCAAGCAGGAGTGGCTTCCCCTCACGACGCCGCGATTGGCCACGCGGTTCGGCTGGAGTGACCAGTACCGCGCTCTCCAGGACGAATCGGCTCGGCGCAGGGCACCGCAACGGCTGCTCGCGAGAGCGATCAGTGCCTATGCCGAAGGCGTGCTGTCGGTGCAGGCCATCGCCACGCTTCGCGGTATCACCCGGCAGGAAGCCGAAGCGGAACTGCGGGAAGCGGGGGTGGTGCCGCGCGAGCGACCGGTCGCGTGGGCCGACCCCGACGAGCTGCCCGACGTCGATGTCGACCTCGCGGCTTTGGACGAGGCCCTCGCCGAGCCCGGTCACGGCTCCCGGCCCGTGGATGTGACAGCGAGAGAGAACGGATGAGTCACCGGCCGATCATCGACGCCGGCCCCGGTCTGAACTTTCTCTCGATCAACCAGGAGCGCCTTCTCATCGGGGTTCTGGGCAAGCTCAGTGCTCCGGAGACCGTGCAGCGCGAGGTCTTCGACAAAGCACGGCAGGATGAGCGTTTCCGTGCGGCCGCGGGCATCTGGCGGAAGCTGGCCCCCAACTGGATGCAGATCCTGTCCGACGACCAGACCCCCGAACTCGCGGCGGTGGTCCAACGCATCACCCGTCAGCCCATGGCCGAACGACTGAAGCGCCCCAAGGACCTGGGTGAGGTCATGGTCATCGCGCACGCGGTCGTCATCGCCGAGGCCGGCGGTCGGGTGACCGTGCTGATCGATGACGGGGAAGGCGCGCGAACAGCCACCTCGGAGATCAACCGCCTCGAACGGCTCCGCCGCAGCGGACGCCCGGTGGGGACGTTCACCCTGGTGGGCACGCTGTCCGTTCTGGAGCGCGCGGTGCAGAAGAAACAAGTCTCAGACAAGGCGGACATGCGTCATCTCTACCGGCGGTTGCGTGAATTGGATGACGGACTGCCACCGATCGAGACGACCCGGTTGCTGTCACCCGACCTCTGGCGCTGACTTCCCGCACATCCGCTGCCTCCCGGGATCAGGGCCCGGCCGGAGGGCGCCGAGTCGAACGAGGTGTCGACCTGGTCGGAGTCATCGACGGCGACGAAGAACGGGGCGAGCGTTGCGGGGCGAAGGGTTTCGAGGGTTTCCGACCATCACGCGCCCCGCACATCAGGACACCGAGAACCGTTAGCGACCGGGCGCACCCTGGTCTGGGGGCGCCCCTGGGGAACCCGGGCGGCTGAAAACCTCACCGCGTATCCGCCACAGCCGTCCGTAGGAGGTCGGAACCGCCCGGCGGCCGGGCGCCCTGCCCCGACACAAAAGAGAAAGCCGGTCCCGTGTGGTGTCCGGGTCCGGCTTTCTCTCCACTGTCTCATGGTGGCGCACTCGGGAGGATTCGAACCCCCAACCTTCTGATCCGTAGTCAGATGCTCTATCCATTGAGCTACGAGTGCAGGTTGTTCAGTTGTCGTCGCCCGGCGGATCTCGTCCTCCCTGGCGACGTCTCCGACTCTATCACGGTGCAGAAGTGGCTTCGCGCCATTTATGCGTGTGACCCCCGTCATCGGGACGCGGTGCCGAACCGGGTCCGCGGCCGGACGCGATAGGTCGTGTATGGACACCGAGACCGCCTCCGGACAGGACGGCTCCCCCGAGCAGGCGGTTCCCCTGTGGGCACTGTTCGTCCTGTCCGCGACGGGCGGCCTGATCGTCGGTATCGCCGCCATGGTCGCCCGGGGGCTGCTGCCCGGCTCCGTGGCGTGGATCGGCGACTCCGGGGCGGCCTGGGCGGTCGCCGCGTTCGTCGCCGGGGCGGCTGCGGCCGGTGCGCGTCCGTGGGCGTGCGCCGTGGCCGGGCTGCTCGCCCCGTGGGGCGCGGTCCTGGGCTACCACGGGTTCACCCCGCTGCTGTGGCTCGACGGGCAGGACCTGCGGGCCCTGCTGGTGTGGACGGTGTGCGCAGCGGTGGCCGGGCCGCTGCTCGGGCTGGCCGGGCACGTGTGGCGCGCCCGGCGGGGGCGGTGGCGGACGGGCGCCGCGGCGCTGCTCGGGGCGGTCCTGGCCGCCGGGGGCGCCTTCGAACTCATCGGCTGAGAGCCGAGTCCCGCACATGCCGGGTACGGCCCGGCCCCGGGTACCGCGGGGTCGGGCCGCCCCGCCCCGCGCCGCCCGGGGCCGTGGCCGGGTCGCCGGGTCAGGCCGAGGCCTCGGCCACCGACGCCTCCCACGCGGTGAGCGCGGCGTCCACCTGGTCGCCGTCGACGACGAGCGGCGGGATCATCCGCACCACGTTCCCCGCCGGGCCGCAGGTCAGCAGGAGCAGTCCGTGGCGGACCGCCGCCTGCTGGGCGCGCAGCGCCGCGGCGGCGTCGGGACGGCCGCCGGAGGTGAACTCGCTGGCGAGCATCAGCCCGCGGCCGCGCACGTCCCCGATCAGCGGCGAGGCCTGGGCCACCTTCTCCAGTCCCTGGCGCAGCCGCTCGCCCATGCGGGCGGCGTTGTCCACCAGGCCCTCCTCCTCGATGACGTCCAGGGTGGCCAGCGCCGCCGCGCACGAGACGGCGTTGCCGCCGTAGGTCCCGCCCTGGGAGCCGGGCCACGCCTTGGCCATGAGCGCCTCGGGGGCGGCGATGGCGGACAGCGGGAACCCGCTGGCCAGGCCCTTGGCCGTGATGACGATGTCGGGGACGATCCCGGACGGCTCGTGCCCCCAGAACGTCCCGGTGCGCCCGAACCCCGTCTGCACCTCGTCGGCCACCAGCAGGAAACCGTGCGCGTCGGCGCGCTCGCGCAGCCCCTGGAGGAAGGCGTCGGGGGCGGGCACGTACCCGCCCTCGCCCAGGACCGGCTCGATGAACACCGCGGCGGTGTCCAGCGGGGAGGTCACCGTGATGAGCAGCTCGTCGAACTCGCGCAGCGCGTACGCGACCGCGTCCTCCTCCGACATCCCCAGCCGGTAGGCGTACGGGAAGGGGGCGACGACCACCCCGGGGACCAGCGGACCGATGCCCGCCCTGATCTTGGTCCCGGACGTGGTGAGGGACGCCGCGCCCATGGTCCGGCCGTGGAACGAACCCTGGAACACGATCGCGTTCTGCCGGCCGGTGGCCTGCCGGGCCAGCCGCAGCGCGGCCTCCACCGCCTCGCTGCCGGAGTTGACGTAGAACAGCCGGTCGAGCCCGGCGGGCAGCACCCCGCCCAGGCGCTCGGTGAGCCGCAGCAGCGGCCGGTGCATCACCGTGGTGTACTGCCCGTGGATGAGCGTGGCCACCTGCTCCTGCGCGGCGGCCACCACCCGGGGGTGGCAGTGGCCGGTGCTGGTGACGCCGATGCCGGCGGTGAAGTCGAGATAGCGGCGGCCGTCCTCGTCGTAGATGTGAGCGCCCTCGCCTCGCGCCGCGACCACGGGGGTGGCCTGCTTGAGGACCGGGGAGAGCTCCGCCATGCGATGCCTCGATTCGTTGTCGCGCATGTCCGTAGGATTGTTGACAATCGACACGGCTATGGAAACATCCGGTCCGTGGCGGTGTCCAGGGGGCGCACGCCGGGCAGGTCTGACCCAACGGTTCCGGGCCCGCACACGACCGCGGGACCCGGACGACGTACGACCGGGAGCGTTGAACATGTCGGATCGGGAAGCACGGGTCGTCGACCAGGTGGAGAAGCGCCTGTTCGTCGGCGGCGAGTGGCGCGACGCGGCCTCGGGCGCGGTGTTCGAGGTGGAGGACCCCTCCACCGGCGGGGTGCTCTGCACCGTCGCCGACGCGGGCGGGGAGGACGCGCTGGCCGCCCTGGAGGCCGCCCACCGGGCCCAGCCGTCGTGGGCGCGCACCGCGCCCCGCGAGCGCGGGGAGATCCTGCGCCGCGCCTACGAGCTGCTCATGGAGCGCCAGGAGGACCTGGCCGTCCTCATGACCCTGGAGATGGGCAAGCCGCTGGCGGAGGCGCGCGGCGAGATCGCCTACGGCGCGGAGTTCCTGCGCTGGTTCTCCGAGGAGGCGGTGCGCATCGAGGGCGGGTTCGCCACCTCGCCCGACGGCAAGTCCAGGTTCCTGATCATGCGCCAGGCGGTGGGGCCGTGCATGCTCATCACGCCGTGGAACTTCCCCATGGCCATGGGCACCCGCAAGATCGGCCCGGCCATCGCCGCGGGCTGCACGATGGTCCTCAAGCCCGCCCACCAGACGCCGCTGTCCGCGCTGGCCCTGGCCGGGATCCTGGCGGAGGCGGGGCTGCCCGAGGGCGTGCTGTCGGTCGTCCCCACCACCGACCCGGGGGCGGTCACCGAGCCGCTGCTCTCCGACGGGCGCATCCGCAAGCTGTCCTTCACCGGCTCCACGGCCGTCGGCCGCCGCCTCCTGGAGCAGAGCGCGGGCCAGGTCCTGCGCACCTCCATGGAACTGGGCGGCAACGCGCCGTTCCTGGTGTTCGACGACGCCGACCTGGACGCGGCGGTGGACGGCGCGATGCTCGCCAAGATGCGCAACATCGGCGAGGCGTGCACGGCGGCCAACCGCATCTACGCCCAGTCGGGGATCGCCGAGGAGTTCTCCCGGCGGCTGAGCGAGCGCATGGGCGCCCTGCGCCTGGGGCGCGGTCTGGACGACGGCGTGGACGTGGGGCCGCTCATCGACGACAAGGCGCGCCAGAAGGTGCAGCACCTGGTGGACGACGCGGTCGGACGCGGCGCGACCGTCCTGGTGGGCGGCGGGCCGGGCGAGGGCCCCGGCCACTTCTACCGGCCGACGGTACTGGCGAACGTGCCGTTCGCCAGCGAGCTGTCCACCACGGAGATCTTCGGCCCGGTCGCCCCGGTGCTCACCTTCGAGACCGAGGAGGAGGCGGTCACGGCCGCCAACGACACCGAGTTCGGCCTGGTCGGCTACCTCTACACCCGCGACCTCAACCGGGCCCTGCGGGTGAGCGAGAACCTGGAGACCGGCATGGTCGGCCTCAACCAGGGGGTGGTCTCCAACCCGGCGGCTCCGTTCGGCGGCGTCAAGCAGTCCGGCCTGGGCCGCGAGGGCGGCCGTGTGGGCATCGAGGAGTTCCTGGAGACCAAGTACGTCGGCATCGGCGGCCTCGTCTGACCATCGGGGGTCTTCGCGTCCGGAGAAGTCGTACAACATGTTGTACGACTTCTTCTACGCTCGAAGCATGGACGCGAAGATCCCCGCCGTGCTCGGCGTCGCCGAGGCCCGGACCCGCCTTCCGGAACTTCTCGCAGAACTGGTCGAGGACCCCGAACACGACCCGATCCTGGTCGGCGCCTACCGCAGACCCCAGGGCGTGCTCATCTCCCCGGCCGAGTACGAGCGCCTCATGGCCCTGGACGCCGCTGCCCGGCGCGACACGGAGGCCGTCGTGGAGGGGCCGTAGGGTCCTGTGCCCGCCCGGATGCCCTAGGGGGCGGGCGGCTGTGCGCCGCCGTTGATGCGGGCGACGGCGTCGGTCATGTGCGCCTCGATGAGGGCGAGCAGCCGTTCCTCGGCGCCGTCGGCGATCGCGTCGAGGATGCGGCGGTGCTCCTCCAGCAGCTCGGCGGGCTCGGGGTAGACCTTCTGCATCACGGTGAGGCACATCCGCGTCTCCACCAGCAGGGTCTGCGCCATCCGCTCCAGCCGCCCGTTGCCGGAGCAGCTCACCAGGGTCCGGTGGAACTCCTGGTCGGCGTCGCTCATGGCGCCCCGGTCGCCGCCGGCGGCGGCGACGGCCAGGTGCTGCACCACCGGGGTGAGCCGCGCTACGGCCTCCCCCCGGTTGCCGCGCATGACCAGCGCGCAGGCGGTGCGCTCCACGGCCAGCCGGGCGACGTAGATGTCGCGGACGTCGTCCGGGGTCAGCTCGCGCACGAACAGCCCGCGGTGGCGCTCGCTGCGCAGCAGCCCCTCCTGGACGAGCCGCTGCATGGCCTCGCGCAGCGGCCCGCGGCTCACGCCGAGCCGCCCCGCCAGGTCGGCCTCGCCCAGCTGGTCCCCCGGGGCCAGCGAGCCGTACATGATCGCCGAGCGCAGCTGTTCGGCGATCAGCTCGGCGGTGGATCTGCGGGGGACGGGGGTGAGGTGGCCGTGGACGGGCATGGGCGGTCTTCTCTCGGTGCTCGGGTCTTCTCCTGCGGCGCGGACGGGGCGTCCCTCAGTCCGGCAGCAGGCTGGTGACGGCGGCGGATCCGGCGCGGAACAGCATTCCCGGCCCGGTCGCCCGTGGCTCGGTGCGCCCCGCCAGCCGCAGCCCCTCCCAGACGCTCACCTGGTTGGCGGTGAGCACGGTCTTGCCGAGCAGCGCCTCCAGGGGTTCGATCAGGTGGGCGCTGTGCAGTGCCGTGTCGGGCACGAGCACGGCCTCGGCGCGCGGGTGGTCGTTGGAGATGACGAAGTCCAGCACCTCGTCGGGGTCGAGGTAGGCCACCTCCGCGGCGGTCGCGATGCCGTGGCTGGCCACGGACACCACGGAGACCCCGGCCTCGGACAGGAACTCCACGAACCGCTGGGAGATCTCGTCGGGGTAGGTGGCGGCGATCGCCACCCGGGGCAGCCGCAGCCGGATGAGCGCGTGCACGAACGCGCACGAGGTGCTGGAGGCCGGCCCGCCGGTGGCCTGCCGGACCCGCTCCACCTGCCTCCGGGTCCCCTCCCAGCCGTACACGAAGCCGCCGCCGGTGCACGCCCACACGGTCGCCTCCACGTCCATGGCGGCGATCTCCTGCGCGCCCTTGACGAGGGAGGCCTCCCCGCCCGCCTCCAGCAGCCTCTCCAGCACGTGCAGGTCGTCGCTCAGCGGCGTGTGCACGAGGGGCAGCTCCACGTCCCCGCCGAGGAGGTCCTCGAAGGCCTTGTAGTCGTCCTCGGCGCTGGAGCCGGGGTACAGGAATCCGACGCGGGTCATGGGCTCTCCTCACGTGGCCGCGGCCACGGGTCGCGCGGCGGCGGTGCCGGTCCGGGCCGGCCGCACGGCCGTTCCGCGTCGGGGCCGGCGCACGGCACCCGGCGGAGCGCTGATTGTCGACAATCTTACGATCAAGGGTTCTCCGTCACAAGGCGGGGCGGGTGGTGGGCGCGGAAGGGGGCCGAAGGCCCGGGCCATCCCCGCGGCACCCGGGGTTGTCGATTGTTGACAATCCCGGGCCCGCTTTCTAGCGTGGCCGGTGCGGGGCCCGCCGCGGGCCCGCACCGCGTGCTTCCCTACCGCCGACCGGAGAGCGCAAGGCCGTGAACAGTGCCGCCCCGTCCCCGCCCGACCGCCCCAGGCTGCTGATCCTGCACGGAGACGACCTGCCGCCGGGCCGGGAGCGGATCGAGGGGCACCCGGGCCTGGGCGGGGTCGCCTACACGACCGCCGACGGCCTGTCGGCCGCGCTCCCCGGCACGGACATCCTCTTCGTCTGGGACCTGTTCTCGGAGGCGCTGGAGGCCTCCTGGCCCGAGGCCGACGCGCTGACCTGGGTCCACGCGGCCACGGCCGGGGTGGACAACCTCATGTTCCCCGCCCTGGCCGGGTCCGGCGTCACGGTCACCAACTCGCGGGGGATCTTCGACCAGCCCATCGCCGAGTACGTCCTGGGTCTGGTCGTCGCGTACGCCAAGGACTTCCACCGCACCTGGGAGTACCAGCGCGAGCGCCGCTGGGAGCACCGCGAGACCGCTCGGGTGGCGGGCAGCCGCGCCCTCATCGTCGGCACCGGGCCCATCGCCCGCGCCACCGCCCGCCTGCTCACCGCGGTGGGGGTGCGGGTCCGGGCGTCGGGCAGCCGCGCCCGCACCGGCGACCCCGACTTCGGCGACGTGGTGCTCTCCAGCACCGCCGAGACCGGTCCGGGGGGCGAGCCCACCCTGTTCGGCGAGATCCCGGCGGCCGACCACGTGATCATCGCGGCACCGCTCACCGACGCCACCCGCGGCCTGGTCGACCGCGCCTTCCTGGACCTGATGAAGCCGACCGCCCACCTCATCAACGTCGCGCGCGGCCCCATCGTCGACCAGCCGGCCCTGGTCGAGGCCCTGGACTCCGGGGGCATCGCCGGGGCCGCGCTGGACGTGTTCGAGCGCGAACCCCTCAAGGCCATCAACCCGCTGTGGGGGCTGCCCGGCTCGGTGGTCTCCCCGCACATGGCCGGGGACGTGGTCGGCTGGCGGGAGGAGCTGGTCGACCTGTTCCTGGACGAACTCTCCCGCCACCTCGACGGGCGCGAACCGCGCAACGTCGTCGACAAGTGCCGCGGCTACGTGCCCGGCTGATCCCGACCGGGAGGCCGAAGTGACGATCCGTTCCGACTCGACCGCCGCGGGCGCCGCGGCGCCCGCCACCGCGGACGGCGCGCCCGCCGGCCCGGTGGCCGACCCGTCCGCCGCGTCCGCCGAGGCCCTGCTGGCGTCCTACGCCTGCGGGGACTCCTCCCCGGAGGAGGCGGTCGAGGCGGCTTTGGAGCGCATCGACCGCACCGAACCCGTCCTGAACGCCTTCTGCCTGGTCCTGGCCGAGGAGGCCCGGGCCGACGCCCGCGCCTCCGCCCGGCGCTGGGAGCGCGGGGAGCCGCGGGGCCCGCTCGACGGGGTGCCCGTGGCCGTCAAGGACGTCCACCTGCTGCGCGGCCATCCGACGCTCAAGGGCTCCCTCGCCACGCCGCGCGGCGGACCCTGGGAGGAGGACTCCCCGGCGGTGGCCCGGCTCCGCGAGGCGGGCGCGGTGTTCGTCGGCAAGACCACCACCCCCGAGCTGGCCTGGAAGGCCGTCACCGACTCACCGCTCACCGGCGTCACCCGCAACCCGTGGGACCCGGCGGCCACCCCGGGCGGGTCCAGCGGCGGCGCGGCCGCCGCGGTCGCCGCCGGGTCGGTGCCGATGGCCACCGGAACGGACGGCGGCGGCTCCATCCGCATCCCGGCGGCCTTCAGCGGGATCGTCGGCCTCAAGCCCACCTGGGGCCTGGTGCCGCACTACCCGGCCAGCCCCTTCGGCTCGCTGGCCCACACCGGGCCGATGACCCGCACCGTCGGCGACACCGCGCTCATGCTGGAGGTCATGGCGGGACCGGACCACCGGGACTGGGCGGCGCTGGCCCCGCCCGGGCCGGGGCTCGCCGACGTGCGCCTGCGCACCGATCCCGAGGACCTGGTGCGCGGCCTGCGCATCGCGCTCGCCCCGACCCTGGGCGGGCTCGCCGTGGACCCGGAGGTGGCGGCGGCCGTCGCCGCGGCGGCCGAGGCCCTGGCCGGCCTCGGCGCCCACGTGGAGGAGGCCGACCCCGGCCTGCCCGACGCCCGGCCGGAGTTCCACGTGCTGTGGTTCTCGGGCGCGACCAAGGCCACCGAGCGGGTCACCGGTGCCGACCGGGACCTGTTCGACCCGGGGCTGGCGGAGATCGTCGAGGAGGGGGCGTCCTTCTCGGCGCAGGACTACCTGACGGCGATGGCGCTGCGCATGGACATGGGCGCCCGGATGGGCCGCTTCCACACCGGGTACGACCTGCTGCTCACCCCGGCGGCGCCGTTCGGCGCGTTCGGGGCGGGGCGGGAGTGCCCGCCGGGGCTGGAGGGGGAGCGCTGGACGGTGTGGGCGGGGTTCAGCCACCCGTTCAACATGACCCAGCAGCCCGCGGCCAGTGTGCCCTGCGGGTTCACGTCCGCCGGCCTGCCCGTCGGGCTCCAGGTGGTGGGCCCGCGCCACGGGGACGCCCGGGTGCTGGCCGCCTGCCGCGCCCTGGAGCTGGCGCGGCCGTGGGCGGGCGCGCGCCCCTGAGCCCCGCCCGCGGCCCTGCCAGGCCAAATATCAGAGTTTTCGCCCTTAATTTGGGTGATATGTGCCCATGCAGGACCTTTGTCGGCCGAGTTCTGTGTCATATGGCCCCCGCGCGCTCTCCCGCACGTACTACCGTCTATCCCGGAGACGTGTCCGGGGCGCGGTGACGCAGGGATGGCACAAGGGATGAGGATGAGCGGGATGTCGGGCGGTGGAGCCGAGGGTGCCGGCAGGCCCATCAGGGTCTTCCTGGTGGACGACCACGAGGTGGTCCGGCGCGGCGTGGCCGCCCTCCTGGAGACCGAGGACGACATGACCGTCGTCGGCGAGGCGGGCACCGCGGAGCAGGCGCTGGCCCGCATCCCGGTCGTGGTCCCCGACGTCGCCGTGCTGGACGTGCGCCTGCCCGGCGGGTCCGGCGTCCAGGTGTGCCGGGAGATCCGCTCCGACCACCCCGAGATCGCCTGCCTCATGCTCACCTCGTTCGCCGACGAGGACGCCCTGTACGACGCCGTCATGGCGGGCGCCGCCGGGTACGTGCTCAAGCAGATCCACGGCGCCGACCTCGTGGGCGCCGTGCGCACCGTCGCCTCCGGCGGCTCCCTGCTGGACTCCGGCAGCACCGGCGCCATGATGGAGCGCCTGCGCGGGGCCCAGGCCGAGCCCGACCCGCTGGCCGAGCTCACCCCGCAGGAGCGCCAGATCCTCGACCTCATCGGCGAGGGCATGACCAACCGCCAGATCGGCGAGCGCCTCTACCTGGCGGAGAAGACCGTCAAGAACTACGTGTCGGCGCTGCTGTCCAAGCTCGACCTCAAGCGCCGTACCCAGGCCGCGGTCCTGGTCGCCGAACTCCGCGGACGCCGCTACTAGCTCCCGCCGGGGAGCCCGGCCCGTGCCCCGGCCGGCCCCCGCCGTGCCCGGCGGCCACCCCGTCTCCCGCCGTCGCCCCCCTGCGGTGCCCCGCAGGCGGACCGGCGCGAAGCGGGCACGGCGTCCGCGACGGGACCCCGCCCGCCCCCGCCCCTCGGAGGACGCTCCGCGACCGTGCCGTGGGCGCGCCGCCGGCACGGTGCGGGGCCCGCGGCACCGGAGGGCGTGCGAACGGCGGGGCCCGACGGCCCGGCCCCCGTCACTGGAAGGTGTCGAACGGCGGGGTCCCGTCGTCGGGCACCGGAACCTTCCAGGTGAGCACCGTGCCCCCGGTCTCCCCGCGCCGCGCGGAGAACCCGCCGCCCAGCGCCCTGGCCCGGTCGTCCAAGTTGCGCAGGCCGCTGCGCCGCCCCTCCTCGGGCAGGCCCACGCCGTTGTCGGTGACGGTGAGCGCCAGCGTCGTGGGACGCCCGGTCGTCGCCGTCTCCTCCACCGAGACCGACACGTGCACCTCCGTGGCGTGCGCGTGCCGGGCGACGTTGCTCAGCGCCTCCCCGAGCACGGCGAGCAGCTGCTCGCCCACCTCGTCGGGGACCGAGGCGTCGATCGGCCCGTCCAGGCTCACCCCCGGGTGGCAGCCCAGGCTGTGCGCGGTGTTCTCCGCCAGCTTGAGGATGCGCCCGCGCAGCGAGGTGTCCTGGCGGCTGGGCGGGTTCTGGAGCGCGAAGATCGTCGAGCGGATCTCCCGGATGGTCGCGTCCAGCTCGTCTATGGTGCGCTGCACCCGCTCGCCCGCCTCCTGCGAGGTGATCAGCCGCATCGTGCTCATCAGCGTCATCGCCGACGCGAACAACCGCTGGATGACCACGTCGTGCAGGTCCTTGGCGATCCGGTCGCGCTCCTCCAGCACCACCAGCCGCTCGGTGTCGCGCCGCGCCTCGGCCAGCTCCAGCGCGATGCCCGCCTGCACCGAGAACGAGTGCAGCATCCGGCGGACCGCCGCCGGGAACGGCGCCCGCTCCGACAGCTTGCCCAGCAGCAGTACGCCCCTCGTGTTGCCCGGGGTGCCCAGCGGCACCAGCAGCCCCGGCCCGTAGCCGCGGTGGGTGAGCATCGGGCAGTTGGCCTGGCGCAGGTCGGGGACGCTCATCGGCTCACCCGACTCGTACACCTGCCCGCAGGCCGACGTGTGGATCTCCACCGGTGTGCCCAGGATCTCCTGGGCGACCGGGCCGTCCGCGATCTCGGCGAACAGGTGGCCCCGGGCGCGCGGGTCGGGCAGCAGCACCACCGCGGTGTCGGCGCCGCCGATCTCGCGGGCCTGTTCGGCCAGGTAGGCCAGCACCTCGTCGGCGGCCGCACCCGACAGCAGGCGCGTGGTGATCTCCGTGGAGGCGGTCAGCCACCGCTCGCGCAGCCGGGCCTCCTCGTACAGGCGCGCGTTCTCGATGGCGACCCCGGCCGCGGTGGCCAGGGCGGTGACCACCGCCTCGTCCTCCTCGTCGAACTCGCCGCCGTCGGTCTTCTCGGTGAGGTAGAGGTTGCCGAACACCTCGCCGCGCACCTGGATCGGCACCCCGAGGAAGGTGGACATCTGCGGATGGCCCTCGGGAAAGCCGCCGAAATCGGCGTGGTCGCGCAGGTCCGACAGCCGCAGCGGGGAACGGCCGTACAGCGGTGCGGCCAGGACGCCCTTTCCGTGCGGGAACCGGGCGATCTGCTCGCCCTGCTCGCGGGTGATCCCCACGGGGATGAATTCGCTGAAGCCGCCGTCCTCGTCGACCACCCCCAGGCCCGCGTACCGGGCGCCCGCCAGCCGGGCGGCCATCTCGGTGAGCCTGCGCAGCACGGTCGCCAGGTCGAGGTCGCCCCCGATGGTCAGCACCGCCTGGAGCAGGGAGCGCATCCTGGCCTGGTCGGACATGCCGGGGCTCAGGCCGTTGACGTCGGTGAGGAGGTCTTCCAGACGGCCGGGGGACAGCCGGGGACTCTGGGGGAGCTCGGTCATGTGTCGGTCAACCTCCGCAGAGCCGGTCGGGCGGTCTCGCAATGCGTGCTTTTCCTTGGGTGTATATAGGTGAATTGTCGTTGTTTTTTTGCCGGTTTGCCACATCTGTTCGTGGAAACATGGCTTCACCTGGTCCGGAATTCCCGCGGAATCGCTCCGCGGCCGTCTCAATTCATGCTAACGTCGCCGTCAGTCGACGCAGGAAGGACCGGCGAGGTCCCCGCGTCCACCACATCCCCTCCGGGCCCCGCTCCTCGCGGCGCCCCCGCGCCGGCGGCCTCCCGCCCCGGTCGCGTCGAAGCCTCCCGACCCACGGTGGAAGGATCCCCGGTGTTCACAGTCCACGGTAGTGCGAGCGCCGGTGGCGCCCGTACCGCCGTGTGCCCGGCACCGGTCCGGCGGGCGCTGCTGCTCGCCGCCCTCGTGGCCGGCGCGCTGTGCGCCCTGTGGCTGGCCGGGGCCGCCCCGGCCGGGGCGGCCGAGGGGTCGGGCGCCGGCATCGCGGTGCCGGCCGGGCCCCTGGACCCGCACGCGGGCGCGGTCGCCGGACTCGGCGGCCCGCTGGCCGAGACGGTCGCCACCGTCGGCGGCGGGGTCGACCAGGCCCGCCGGACGCTGGAGGAGCCCGCCGCCGCGCAGGCACCCGCCGACCCCGAAGAGGTGGCCCGCCACCTCGACGAGACCGTGCGTCAGGTCGTCACCGCGCCCGTCGCGGAGACGGTGCGGCTTCCCGAGCCCTCCGAGACCACCGTGCCGGAGCCCGCATTGCGGGCCCCGGAACCCGACGACGCCCCGCGTCCGGAACCCGGCACCCGCGACACCCGGGTCGAGCCGGCCACGGCCCCCGCCTCCGCGGCGGAGCCCGCGGTCGCCGCTCCGCCCGCCGCCGGGCACCCGGCGGCCGAGGCCGAGCGCGCCGCCGACACCGAGGACGCGATCGCCGCGTCCGCCCTCGGCTCCAGCGCCCCCACCGCCGCGCCGACCGCCCCCTCGGGCACCGCGGCGCAGGCCGGCGGGTTCATCGCGGGCTACCTGCCCGTCGCCGCGGCCCCCTCCCCGGCCCCCGGCCTGTTCCAGGCCGCCCGGCACGTCCTGCGCTCGGTTCCGGCCGAGGACGCGGACGAGCCGACCTTCTCGCCCGACTAGGGCGGCGTTCCCGGTCGCACTCCGACCGCTCTCCTGGCACACCCCTCCCAGCCGCGGAACGCCCGGATCCACTACTCCGAGTGATCGCTTCCGCACCCTCTGGGGATTGATGTGAGCAGCCGCGCCCGCCCGCGGCGTTCACATCAGTCGACGGCCCGCCAGGTCGCCCGCTGAGAAACCGAGCACCTCCCTCGTGGCCAGGGGAGAGGCTCCCCTGAACACAGAGACGGACCAAGCGCCGCGCAACGCGGCAACTCCGGAAGGACACCCATGAACACCACCGCCCGCACTTCCGCCAAGACCCTGCTCGTGGCAGCCGGCGCGGCTGGATTCATCGCCTTCGGCTCCGGGTTCTCCTGGGCCGACACCCTCGGCGGTGCGACCGACGGCCTCCCCCTGAACGACCTGGGCGGCCAGGTGCCCGCGGTCCTGACCGAGGGCATCGGGTCCCCGGTCGGCGAGCTGGCCAGCGTCCGGCCCGGAACGATCTCCGCCGCCCCCGAGGTGCAGCACAACTCCGCCCCGACCGGCTCGCTCACCGACGCGCTGCCCGTCGAGGCCCCGCTCGCCCTCGACGGCAACAGCACCGACGTGGGACTGGACACGCTCGCCGACTCCCTGACCGGTACCGCCCCGGCCGTCCCGCAGAGCGGCGCCCTCGACCCCGTGACCGGTGCGGTCGGCGGGCTGGGCCTGCTGGACGCGGTCGGCCTGGGCACCGGTGGCGGCACCCTGCCGCTGAGCCACTCCGCGCGCAGCCCCCTGCCCCTGGAGGGCACCGTGACCGGGCTGGGCACCGGCGTCGGCCAGGGGGCCCACGAGGTCGGCACCGGCCTGACCGAGCTGGACGCCGCCGACCTGGGCGCCACCCTGCCCATGAACGGCCCGGTGATGCCGGTCAACGGCCGGAACACCGACATCAGCGGGGGCGCCGCCGGCATCGTCTCCGACCTGGTCCTGGGCGAGGGCGCCGCCACGCTGCCCCAGTCGGCGCCGGCCGACGCGCTGCCCGTCGGCGGGCTGGACACGGTCACCGGGGCGCTCTCCCAGGTGGCCCCGGCGGACGCGCTTCCGGAGCTGCCCGCGGCGCTGCCGCTGTCCACGGACGTGCTGCCCCAGGCGGCCCCGGCGGACGCGCTGTCCGCGGACGCGCTGGGCGGCGTCACCGACGTGCTGCCGGTGTCCGCCCCGACGCTGCCCCAGGCCGCGCCGGTGGACGCGCTGCCCGTCGGCGGGCTGGACGGCGTCACCGACGTGCTGCCCCTGGCCGCGGCGTCCGACTCCCTGCCCGGGCTCGGCGACGTGACCTCGGCCCTGCCCGCCACCGACTCCCTCGGCGGCGACCTGGTCGGCGTCAACGGCCTGCCCACCGTGGGCGAGCCCACCGTGGACGGCGCCCCGCTCGGCGCGCTGGTCTAGAGCCTCACCGGGAAGTGCGCCCGCAGGTCGTGGCGGGCGCACACCGCCCGGGACGGCGGGGCCGATCCGCGCCGGCGGCACCGAAGGACTGTGGGGGTTCCTCGGCGCACGCGGCGCGGTGAACGGAGGGCCCCACCGCCCCGGGCGCACCGCGGCCCCGGACACCGACGGGTGTCCGGGGCCGTTCTCCGTGCTCCGGCGCGTCAGTACGCCTCGTCGCCGGTCCCGAAGCCCAGGCCGTCCGAGCACGGGTTCGAGGTGGCGTCGCGCCCCTCGCCCGGCAGCGCGGCGGGTGCGTCGTCCGACGGGGAGGCCGCGTCGGTCGGGCTGTCGACCGGGCTCGGCGAGGCGCCCGGCGGCTCCATCGGCGCCGCCGCCTCGTCGGCCGCCATCAGCGGCGGCAGCGGGCGGTCCTCGCGCACCGCGGCGAACAGCTCCTCGGCCCGGTCCTCGTACCAGAGGATGCGGTTGGGGTCGAAGGGCGCCTGGTACCAGGGCACGGTGTGGAACTCGATGTCGCCCAGGTCCACCTCGGACAGGGACACCGCGATCGACAGCATCCGGTCCAGGGTGAGCCCGCTGTCGGTGGCGCTGTGCTCGGCCACCGCGCTCAGGAGCCCGTGCAGCCGCGAGGGGTTGCCGAGCACCTCGGGGCGCATGGCCTGGTCGGCCAGCGCGGCCATGAACATCTGCTGCCGGTCGATGCGGCCGATGTCGCCGCCGTCGCCGATCTCGTAGCGGGCCCGCACGAAGGACAGCGCCTGGTCGCCGGTGAGCGTCTGCTCCCCGGCGGGGATGTCGAGCTTGGAGCGCTCGTCCTTCATCGGCTCGGGGACGCAGATGTCCACCCCGCCGATGGCGTCCACCACGTCGCGGAAGCTCATGAAGCTCAGGTGCACGAAGTGGTCGACGCGGACGTCGGTGAGCGACTCGATGGTGCGCACCACGCAGGGCGGGCCGCCGTGGTACATGGCGGCGTTGATCATGCCGAAGTAGCCGTAGGTGCCCTCGGCGGTGCCGTAGGCGTCGCACTCCGGCAGGTTCACCAGGGAGTCCCGGGGGAAGCTGATCACCGAGACCCGGTCGTCGGGCGAGATGTGCGCCAGCATGATCGAGTCGGAGCGCTCGCCCTCGAACTCGCTGCTGTAGGCGGTGCTGCCCTCCTCGTAGCCGTCGGAGCCCATGAAGAGGATGTTGACCGCGTCGCTGATCTTCTCGGGCCGCTCGCCCTCGTCGAGGGCGGCCTCCAGGTCGTGCTGGACCATGCCCGAGCGCAGCGACTGGAAGTAGACGTAGCCGGTGGCGATCCCGGCGGTCAGCACCAGGGCCAGGCCGGCGGCGGTCCAGACGGCGATCCGGCGCAGGCGCCGCCGCTTCCGGCCGTCTCCACCGGAAGCACCGCCCCCGCCGGAAGCGCCGCCCCCGCCCGAGCCCCCGGAGCCGTCCGAGCCCCCGGAGCCGCTCCCGGCGGCGGAGTCCTCACCGTCCCCGCCCGCGCGGGCGGCGAAGGCCGCGGTGCCGTCGGCCGCCGCCGCGGCGGCCGGTCCCGGACCGTCGCCGGCGTCCGCGGAGCCCTCGGCGGGCTCCGCGCCGCCCTGGGAGTCCGCGGCCTCTGCGGCCGTCGTGCCGAAGGCCGTGGCAGCCCCGTGCGCGTCCGCGCGCTCGTCCGGCGTGTCCGGGGAGGCCGGGGCCGCACCTTGCGCCCCGGCGGGCGCGGCGGCCTCCGGGGCGCCGCCCGTGTCCCGCGCCTGCTCCGCGGCCGTGTCCGCCGCCTCGGCGGGCTCGCCGCCCTTTCGAGCGTCCATGGTGTCCTCCGACGTCTGGTCGGTCGCGTCGTCCGCGGTGCCGGCTCCCGTGGCGGGCCGGTCGGCGTCCGGTGCGGCGCGGGGCGGCGTGACGGCGTTGACCAGTGCCATCACGTCGTCCTCGTCCTCCGCGGCCGGCTCCTCGCGGCCGACGCGTTCCAATCGGCCGGACCGGCCGATGCGCCATACGGGTTCGGTGCGCCCCTGGGCGCCCGCCTCCCGTCCGGCGGTGTGCTCCGGGCCTCTCGCGGGGCCCGGTTCCGGTGTGGTGTCCGCTCCTGCTTCGGTGGCGGCGTTCTCGTCAGCGGGCATCGTGCAATCTCGGTGAGTTCGGACGGCGGGACGTGCCAACGGTCGGACACCGACCCGGAGAAGGGGCCATGGGTCCGTGCTCGGGGGAGGGTGGCGGTCGCGCACGCTGGGGACGCGGGGTGCCATGGGGTACGGCATCGTGACGTGCGGCGCCCTCGGGGGACGGGGATCTGCGGCACGGAGGGCACGAACGACGGGGAAACCCGCGCGTGCTGGAGATCCTAGGTGAAGTTCTCGCGGAGTGCGCGCTCGAGATGTCCGAGCGCGGGGCTGGTGACCACAATTGCGCCGCACAATTCCTTCGCCGGAGCACGACGTCGGTCGACGTTCGCATGCCCGACTTTCTCATTTTTGTCCGTAAAAAGCACTTATGACCCGCCGTCCTGGCCGGGACTCGGCGCGGGGCGGCGGGCCGCGGCGGCCCTCAGGGACTCAGTCGTCCCAGAACGCGCTGCCCTCCTTGGCGGGCTGCTCCTCCGCCTTGGCCCCGGACTTGGCGGTGCCGCGCCCGGTCGCCTTGGTGGTCTTGCGCGCGGTGGTCCCGCCGGAGGCCTTGGTCCCGGTATGCCGGGGACGCGCCGTGACCTGGCTCTTGGTGATGGGCTCGGACGGGACGGCGGGACGCGGCTTGTCGCCGGAGCGGATGCTCAGCGCCTCCTCCTCCACCCGGAGCATCTGCTTGACATCGCCGGGCACCTCCGGCAGCCGCTCCGAGCGCAGGTGGGCGCCCAGGACCTCCAGGGCGTGCTCGCTCAGCAGGCGGCGGGCCCGCTCGGCCTTGACCCCGCTCAGCTCCTCCAGTTCGGGCAGTGCCCGCTCGCGCAGCAGGCGCAGCACGGAGGCCAGCCGCTCGCGGGTCTTGCGGTCGGTCATCGACATGACGGTGATCTCGGCCTCGGCCAGGAACCCGTCGGCGGAGTCGTCGGAGTCGCGC
Source organism: Nocardiopsis flavescens (assembly GCF_900141985.1). GTDB lineage: Bacteria > Actinomycetota > Actinomycetes > Streptosporangiales > Streptosporangiaceae > Nocardiopsis > Nocardiopsis flavescens. Next base: position 64,794 of record NZ_FQZK01000009.1, read on the forward strand.
TCGGAGATGAACGCGCTGGTGAGCCTGCGGGCCGATGCCCGGGACGCCTCGCGGACGTCGTTCCTGCGCAGCAGGCGGGCCTGGACGCCGGTCACGACGACGCTGGTGGCCAGGCTGATCACGGCGCCGATCAGGATGAGGAGGATCGGGTTCTCTAGGAGGGCTGGCACGGTTCGAATGACCTTTCCGGGCGGGGGTCCGCACGGTGGGGAGTCAGGGAGTGTGCGGGGCGGGGGCCGGGTGGTGGGTGACTATTCGGTACGGGAGGGGTGCTTGTCAAGTGGCGCCGCGGGCACGCGGCGCGACCGCGACGGCGTCGTCGCAGGTGGGCCGTGAGGGTTGTTCCCCCCTGTGTGGGATCTATCCCGCCAGGTATTTGTTCACGGCCTCGGGGGAGAGGATCTCCTCGGCGACCATGGCGGCGCAGCCGCGCACGCCGGCGTCGTCCCAGAGGCTGCTGGCCACCACCCGCAGCTGCCGGGTGGCCAGCGCGGTGCACCGCTGGAACACCATCTCGCGCACGCCCGCCACGAGGTGGTCGTAGGCCTCGGACAGGTCGCCGCCGAGCACGACGACCTCGGGGTTGAGCAGGTTCACCGCCCCGGCGAGCGCCTCGCCCAGGCGCCGCCCGGCCCCGCGGACGAGGGTGACGGCGACGGGGTCCCCCGCGGCGGCCAGGGCCACCAGCTCCTTGACCCCGGAGACCTCGCGCCCCTCCTCCGCGGCGAGTTCGAGCAGCCGCGGCCCGCCCGCCACGGCCTCCAGGCAGTCGGTGTTGCCGCAGCGGCAGGGCAGGCCCTGGCCGTCGCGGACGGGGATGTGGCCGATCTCCCCGGCGGCGCCCAGGGACCCGCGCAGCAGGCGTCCGCCGGAGATCAGCCCGGCGCCGATCCCGGTGGACACCTTGACGAAGACCATGTCGGAGGGGTGCCCGTGCCCGCCCGCCAGGTGCTCGCCCAGGGCCATCACGTTCACGTCGTTGTCGACCATGACGGGGACGGGGAAGCGCTCGGCGACCAGCGGCGCCAGCGGCACGCCCGCCCACTTGCCGAGCAGGGGGCGGTCGTCGGCGCGCCCGGCGTGGAACTCCACGGTGCCGGGGAGCCCGATGCCCGCGCCGCGCACCTCGGAGGGGGCGCGGTCCAGGGAGGCGAGCTGCTCGGACCAGGTCTCCAGCAGCCAGGGGACGGTGGCGTCGGGGCCGGAGGCGATGTCGGGGGAGCCGGGGGTGCGGACGAGGATCTCACCGGCCAGGTCGCAGACGGCGGCCTGGCTGCGCGCCATGCCCAGGGCGGCGGTGAGCAGCAGCCCGTTGTCGGCGTTGAACTCCAGCAGCGACGGGGGGCGCCCGCCGGTGGAGGTGCTGCCGGTGCCCTCGACCACCAGGCCGCTGTCGACGAGTTCGGCCAGGCGCAGGGCGACGGAGGGGCGGGACAGGCCGGTGGCGCGGGAGAGCTCGGACCGGTTGGTCGCCGTCCCGGTGCGGATGAGCTCCAGGATGTGGCCGCTCGTGGTGGCAGCGGAGGACAGGCGTCCCGGGGTTCTGGCCATAGCTCATTCAACCACTCAGTCAGGTTTCCGAACATGGGATCTTATGTAAAGAAGTGTTCGGAAGTGTGCTTGGTTTTTTACCATATCCGGCCTTAAGGTCGAAAGGGACGAACGGACCACGCTTCAGGGGAAACCCCCGCACCCGGCGTACCCCGCACCCTCCGCAGTCCCTTCCGTCATTCCCCGCCACGCTGGAGCACTCCGACATGCCGCAGCAGTCCGCGCCCCGCCCCACCGACCTGGTGGTCTTCGGCGGCACCGGCGACCTGTCCATGCGCAAACTCCTGCCCTCCCTCTACCTCCTGGACCGCGACGGCCACCTCGACCCGGGGACCCGTGTCATCGCCGTCTCCCGCGACGGCCTCACCGACGCCGACCTGCGCGGCAAGGCCGAGGCCGCGGTCCAGGGCCACCGGGCCGTCCGCGTCGCCGAGCCCGCCGTGCTGCGCCGCTTCCTGGGCCGCCTCTCCCACATCACCGTGGACGTCGGCGGCGACGCCTCCGGCTGGGCCGACCTGGCCGCCTCCCTGGCCGGCCCCCCGGAGCCCGGCCGCGACCGCGTCTTCTACCTGGCCGTTCCGCCGATGATCTCCGGCGCCATCTGCCGCGGCCTGGCCGACGCCGGGCTGGTCACCCCGGACTCCCGGGTCGTCATGGAGAAGCCCCTGGGCCGCGACCTCGCCTCCGCGCGGGCCGTCAACGCCGAGGTCGGCGAGATCTTCTCCGAGGAGCAGACCTACCGGATCGACCACTACCTGGGGAAGGAGACGGTGCAGAACCTCCTGGTGCTGCGCTTCGCCAACGTCTTCCTCGAACCCCTGTGGAACTCCCGGTGGATCGACCACGTCCAGATCACCGCCGCCGAGACCGTCGGCGTCGGCGGCCGCAGGGGCTACTACGACACCGCCGGGGCCATGCGCGACATGGTCCAGAACCACCTGCTCCAGCTGCTGTGCCTGACCGCCATGGAGCCCCCCGCCAGCTACGGCCGCGAGGCCGTGCGCGACGAGAAGCTCAAGGTCCTCCAGGCCCTTGAACCGCTCACCGGGGACCGCGTGCGCCAGGACACCGCGCGCGGACGCTACGGGCGCGGCACCGTCCAGGGCTCGGAGGTGCTCGGGTACCTGGAGGAGCCGGGCGGACCCGCCGACGGCACCACCGAGACCTACGTCGCCCTGCGGGCCGAGATCGCCAACTGGCGCTGGGCGGGCGTGCCCTTCTACCTGCGCACCGGCAAGCGCATGGACCGCGCCCGCTCCGAGATCGTGGTGCGCTTCCGCGACGTCCCGCACACCATCTTCCCGGGGGCCGCCACCGGCGGCGGCAGCCTCGTCATCCGCCTCCAGCCGGACGAGGGCATCCACCTCACCATGCTGGCCAAGGTCCCCGGCGCGGGCGCGCTGCGGCTGCGGCCGGTCCCGCTGGAGCTGAGCTTCGCCGACACGTTCGCCACCCGCTCGCCCGAGGCCTACGAGCGGCTGCTCATGGACGTGCTGGCCGCGGACTCCACCCTGTTCATGCGCCGCGACGAGGTCGAGGCGGCCTGGCGCTGGACGGACCCCGTCATCGCCGCCTGGGCCGACCCGGACCTCGTCCCCGAGACCTATCCGGCCGGAAGCGCCGGCCCCGCGGGCGCCGACCGGCTCATCGGCCGCACCGGCCGCACGTGGTACGAAGAGGAGCAACCCCGATGACCGCGCACGCCCCCGCCGTCCACCCCGTCGTCGCCGAGGTCACCCGCGGCCTTGCCGAGCGCAGCGCGGCCTCCCGCGCCGCCTACCTGGAACGGGTCCGCTCCGCCGTCGACCCGGCCCGGCCCGCCCGCACGGCCCTGGGCTGTGCCAACCTCGCCCACGGGTTCGCGGCCTGCGGCGTCTCCGACAAGCTCGCCCTGGCCGGGGACGTCACCCCCAACCTGGCGATCGTCTCGTCCTACAACGACATGCTCTCCGCGCACCAGCCGCTGGAGGCCTACCCCGCGATCATCAAGGCCGCCGTCGCCGAAGCGGGCGGCACCGCCCAGTTCGCGGGCGGGGTGCCCGCCATGTGCGACGGCGTCACGCAGGGCCGGGCGGGGATGGAGCTGTCCCTGTTCAGCCGGGACGTCATCGCGATGGCCACCGCGGTCGCGCTCTCCCACGACATGTTCGACGGCGCGCTCATGCTCGGCGTCTGCGACAAGATCGTGCCCGGCCTGCTCATCGGCTCCCTGTCGTTCGGCCACCTGCCGGTGGCCTTCGTCCCGGCCGGCCCGATGCCCTCGGGCCTGCCCAACAAGGACAAGGCACGGGTGCGCCAGCGCTTCGCCGAGGGCAGGGCCGACCGGCGCGAACTCCTCCAGGCCGAGTCGTCCGCCTACCACTCGCCGGGCACCTGCACGTTCTACGGCACCGCCAACTCCAACCAGATGCTCATGGAGGTCATGGGCCTGCACCTGCCCGGGGCCAGCTTCGAGCAGCCGGGGACGCCGATGCGCGAGGCGCTCACCGCGGAGGTCGGCCGCCGCGTCCTGGCCAACACCGGCCTGGGCGACTCCCCCGTCCCCCTGGGCGAGCAGGTCGACGAGCGCGCGGTCGTCAACGCCGTGGTTTCCCTGCTCGCCACCGGCGGCTCCACCAACCACACCCTGCACCTGGTGGCGATCGCCCGTGCCGCCGGGATCGATCTGACCTGGGACGACTTCGCCGCCCTGTCGGAGGTCGTGCCGCTGCTCACCCGCATGTACCCCAACGGCGCCGCCGACGTGAACGCCTTCCACGAGGCGGGCGGCATGGCCTTCCTCATCGGCTCCCTGCTGGACGCCGGGCTGCTGCACGAGGACGTGCACACCGTCATGGGGCGCGGACTGAGCGCCTACCGCCAGGTCCCGCAGCTGAACGACGGCGTCCTGACCTGGGTGGACGGCCCCAAGGAGAGCGGGGACACCTCCGTGCTGCGCGGCGCCGGCGACCCGTTCGCCCCCGACGGCGGCCTGCGGATGCTCCACGGCAACCTGGGCCGGGCCGTCATCAAGGTGTCGGCGGTGGACGCCTCCCGGCACGTGGTGGAGGCCCCCGCGCGGGTCTTCGCCGACCAGGCCGAACTCCAGGCCGCCTTCACCGCGGGGGAGCTGACCGGCGACTTCGTCGCCGTGGTCCGCTTCCAGGGCCCGCGCGCCAACGGCATGCCCGAACTCCACAAGCTCACCCCGCCGCTGGCCGTCCTCCAGGACCGCGGTCAGCAGGTCGCCCTGGTGACCGACGGCCGCATGTCGGGTGCCTCGGGCAAGGTGCCCGCCGCCATCCACGTGTCCCCCGAGGCCGAGGCCGGGGGGCCGCTGGCCTACGTCCGCGACGGCGACACCGTCCGCCTCGACGCCCGTGCGGGCACACTGGAGGTGCTCGCCGACCTGTCCGGGCGCGAGCCCGCCCGGCCGAGCGTCGACTCCTCCGCGGGGACCGGACGGGAGCTGTTCGCCGCCCTGCGCGGAGCCGTCGGCCCCGCCGAGGCCGGCGCCGGGGTCTTCGGCCACTGACCGCGATCGAACAGGAGAACCTCCCCATGACGACGACACCCCGTACGGGCGGCGACGTCCTCGCCCTGGCCCCGGTGATGCCGGTGGTCGTCCTGCACGACGCGGAGGCGGCCGTGCCGCTGGCCCGCGCCCTGGTGGCGGGCGGCCTGCCCGGCATCGAGGTGACGCTGCGCACGCCCGCCGCGCTCGACGCCATCGAGCGGATCGCCGCCGAGGTCCCCGAGGCCGCGGTCGGCGCGGGCACCGTGGTCACGCCCGACCAGGCCGAGGCCGCCGCAGAGGCGGGCGCCCGGTTCCTGGTCAGCCCCGGCTGCACCGCCACCCTGGCCGACGCCATGGCCGGCACCGGACTGCCGTTCCTGCCCGGGGTGTCCACGGTGTCGGAGGCGCTGGCGCTGCTGGAGCGCGGTGTCACCGAGCTGAAGTTCTTCCCGGCCGAGGCCGCGGGCGGCGCCGGGTTCCTGAAGTCCCTCACGGGGCCGCTGCCGCAGGTGCGGTTCTGCCCGACCGGCGGCATCACGCCCGCCTCGGCGCCGTCCTACCTGGCGCTGCCCAACGTGGGCTGCGTGGGCGGCAGCTGGCTGACCCCGGCCGACGCGGTCGCCGCCGGGGACTGGGACCGGATCACCGGGCTGGCGCGGGAGGCCGCCGCGCTCTGACGGCCCGCGTGCGACGCCCGCCCCCGCCGCGCGGGGGCGGGCGTCCTGCTTTCCGGGTCCGGGCCGCGGGTCCGGGCGTCGCGCGTTCCGCGGTGAGACCGTGCGTTCCGCGGTGAGGACGCGCGGCCGGGTGTCGCGCGTCCCCGCCGCCGCGGGGCCGGGCGTCCTGTGTTCCGGACCGGGGCCGCGGGGGCGGGTGCCGCGCGCTTCGGGCTCAGGCCGCGCGGCCGGGTGTTCCGGGTTCAGGCGGCGGGCATCCGGAAGTAGATCATCGGGTTGCGGGTGCTGTCGCGCACGGGCTCGTCCAGCCCCAGTTCCTCGCGCAGCTCCAGCAGCGCGGTGTAGGGGGCGGGGGCGCGCCTGCGGGAGACGGTGAGGTACTCCGTGCCCGTCCGGCGCAGCCACGACAGCACGACGGCGCCCTCGGTCAGGGGCAGCGCCCGCCTGCCGTGGAACACGTCGTGGACGCTCACGGGGGTGCCCGCCGCGACCCGGGGGAAGAGCTCGGCCAGGTACCAGCGCGCGAACCGGGCGTTGTGGGCGGCGTCCACGAACAGGTAGCCGATGTCGCCGGGGACCTCGCCGAGGTTCTCCCGCACGTCGCCCCGGTGGAACCGCCAGCGCCCCTCGGACAGGGACGCGGGGACGTTGGACACCACGTTGTCGACGATGTCGAAGGAGTGCAGGGTGCCCGTCCCGTTGTCGCGCAGCGCCGACAGGATCCAGGTGGTGGACCAGCCGTGGAAGGTGCCCAGCTCCATGACGGTCCCGGGCCGGGTCTCCCGCAGCAGCAGGTAGGTGATCTCGGCCTCCAGGTCGTCCAGCTGGGGCGTGAGCCTCCCCCGGGTCTCCCGCAGGAACTCGCGCTGCGCCTTGCGCACCTGTGCCAGCGGCTCGCGGTACTTCCGGTACAGGTCGCCGACCAGTGACAGGTCGATGCTGGCTTCCCCCATGGCCGTCCCCTTGTCGTTCACCGGCGCCCGGTCACCGCGTGTGAGGGCGCGCCCCCAGTATCCAACGGAGCGGCGCGCGCCGCCGCGTCCCGTCCTCCCGGCGATTCCGTACGTATTCACCGCCCGTCCCTCCCGGCGGGCCGGTCAGGCGGGCGGGGCCGACGGGCGGACCGTCAGGCGGGCGGGGCCGCGGGGGACCCGGCGTGCCCGACGGGTTTGGCCGGGCAGCCCACCAGGTGGTCGTCCACCACCCCTGCGGACTGGAGGTAGGAGTAGACGATGGTGGTGCCGACGAAGGAGAAGCCGCGCTTCTTCAGGTCCCTGCTCACCCGGTCCGACAGCGGCGTGCTCGCCGGGACCTGCGCCGGTTCGGTGAAGTGGTTGACCAGGGGCGTGTCCTCGGTCCAGGACCACAGGTAGGTGGCGAACGTGCCGTACTCTTCGCGGACCTCCAGGAACGCCCGGGCGTTGCGGGCCAGCGAGGCGACCTTGAGCCGGTTGCGGATGATCCCGGGCTCGGCCAGCAGCTCCTTCTCCCGCTCCGCGCCGTAGGCGGCGATCCTGGTGTAGTCGAACCCGTCCAGCAGGGCGCGGTAGTTCTCGCGCTTGTTGAGCACCGTGGCCCAGGAGAGCCCCGCCTGCGCGCCCTCCAGCACGAGCATCTCGAACAGGTGGGAGTCGTCGCGCGAGGGGCGTCCCCACTCGGTGTCGTGGTAGGCGGTCATCGCCTCGGACGCGTTCCGCGCCCAGGCGCAGCGCCGGTCGGTCATGGGTGCCCTGCCCTTCTCGTGGGTCTGTTCCGGTCCTGGGGCCGCCCGGGGGCTCCCGGGACGCCCGGCCCCGCGGCGCCCCGGCTCGGGCGCGACGCCGCCCGCCGCGGGCCATCGTCCCCTCCCGCACGGACGTTCGGCCGGGTTCCCGGCCCGCGTGCCCGCCCCCGCACCACCGGTGCCCTCGCCCGCGGCCCGGTAGCGCGCGGCGCCGGTCTCGGCAGCCCCTCCCGCCCGGCGTCCGGCCGGGTTTCCGACCCGCGTGCCCGGGGATACGGTGGCAGCCTTCGCCCCACGGCGGTCCGGCCGCACGCGGGCCCCCGGCCGCGGCGCGTCCCGTGAACGGGACCGGACCGCGGCGGTGCCGCGGCGGCCCGGCCGCCGCCCCCGCCCGGAAAGAGGTGCGCCATCATTCCACGTCCCCTGCCCGCCCGTGCGGAGGAGCTGTTCGACGCGTTCCGTGCCCCGGCACGGCTGGTCGCCCACTGCGCCCTGGTGCACGACACCGCCGCCGACCTCCTCGACCGCCTCCTCTCCGACCACCCCGGCCTGCCGCTGGACGCACCGGCGGTGCTCTTCGGGGCGGCCGTGCACGACATCGGCAAGACCGTCCACCCCGAGGAGCTCACCGGTCCGGGGAACCGGCACGAGGAGGCCGGACGGCGCCTCCTCCTCGACCACGGCGTCCCCGAGCACCTCGCCCGCTTCTGCGCCACCCACGGCGACTGGGCGGCCCCGGACCGCACCCTGGAGGACCTCGCGGTCACGCTCGCCGACAAGGTGTGGAAGGGCGCCCGCGTCGGCGACCTCGAAACCCTGGTGGCGCGCCGGATCGCCGCCGCCGCGGACCTCGCCGCGTGGGAGGCGTACGCCTCCCTGGACGACCACCTCACCGCACTGGCCGAGGCCGCCGACCCGCGCCTCGCCCACCAGAACTCCCACCCCCTCACCCCCCGCGCGGGGGAGCCGTCCTGACCGCGCCGGTTCGCGCTGTGGGCGCAGGCCTTCACCGCTCCGGAGGGGCTTCCCACCCGGCCCTGCACGCCTCCTGCGCGGGGAGCCGTCGTGACGGCCCCCGCCCCGCCCTCACTCCCGGGTCGGCCCCCGGCCTCCACCGCACAGGATGGGCCCGCGGGGCCGTGGACGGCCCGAGCCTTCTCACACGGTCACCGCTCTCATCCCGCCCGGTCCCCGTGCCAGGACCGCCACAGCGCCGAGTACGGCCCGCCCGCGTCGACCAGGTCGTCGTGCGAACCCGACTCGGTGATGCCGCCGTCCTCCACCACCGCGATCCGGTCGGCGTCGTGGGCGGTGTGCAGCCGGTGCGCGATCGCGATCACCGTTCGCCCGGCCAGCACCGCCGCCAGCGAGCGCTCCGCCTGCCGGGCCGTGGTCGGGTCCAGCAGCGAGGTCGCCTCGTCCAGCACCACCGTGCGCGGGTCGGCCAGCACCACCCGGGCCAACGCCACCTGCTGGGCCCGGGCGGGGTCCAGTGCGACCCCGCCCGGGCCCAGTGGTGTGTCCAGACCGAGCGGCAGCCCGGCCGCCCAGCCGGCGTCCACCGCCTCCAGTGCCGCCGCCAGGACGTCGTCCCCGGCCTCCTCCGCCGCGATCGCCAGGTTCTCGCGCAGCGTCCCCGCGAACACGTGGTGCTCCTGGCTCACCAGCACGATCCGCTCGCGCAGCTCCCGCGGTCCCAGGTCCGCGACCGGCACACCGCCCACCAGCACCCGTCCCGAACGCGGTGTGTCCACCCCCGCCAGCAGCCGGCCCAGCGTGGTCTTGCCCGCCCCCGAAGGCCCCACGACCGCCCACCGCTCGCCCGGCCGCACCGTCAGCGTGATCCCGCGCAGCACGTCCCGCCCGTCCACGTAGGCGTAGTGGACGTCGCGCACCTCGATCCGGTCGTCCACCGGCACCGGGCCCGGCGGAGGCGGTGCCGCGGCGGCCGACCCCACCCCGAACACTCGGGCGAACGAGGCCCCACTGCGCTGGAGCAGTTCGATCCAGACCATGATCCACCCGGCGCCGTCCTGCACCCGCAGCATGTACAGGCAGCAGGTCACCACCACGCCCAGGTCCGCCCGGCCGTCCAGGTACAGCAGCCCGCCGACCAGCAGCACCACCACCGCAGGCAGCGCGAACGCGAGGTCCGTGACCGGGTACAGCACCGACCGCAGGTACAGGGTGCGCCGCCGCGCCCGGTACACCTCCACCGCGTCGAGGTCCGCCCGCTCCACCCGCCGCGCGCCCAGCGCGAACGCCTCCACGGTGCGTCCGCCCCGCACGGTCTCCGTCACTCCTTCCACCGACGCGGAGGTGGCCGTGCCCTCCGCGAGGTAGGCGTTCCGCGACCGGCGCAGGTACCAGCGCACCGCCAGCCAGGCCGGCGGCACCCCCAGCAGCACGGCCGCCCCCATCGGCGGGCTGAGCCAGAACACCGCGGCGAGCAGGAAGAGGATGCGCAGCGCGGACGGCACGATGTCGGGCACCGCCGTCCGCAGCGTCGCTCCGGCGGTGGCGACGTCCGCCGTCACCCGGGTGGTGAGGTCACCGGTCCCGGACCGCTCCACCACCCGGGTCGGCAGCGCCAGCACCCGGTCGACGAACTCCTCCCGCAGCCGTGCCAGCGCACGCTCCCCGAACCGGAAGGCGCTCAGCCTGGCGTACCGGTTGAGCAGCAGTGTGGCCAGTGCGCTCCCCACGGCGGCCAGCGCCAGCCCGTCCACCGCCGCGACCGTCGCGGTGCCCTCCTCCAGCAGGTCGACGATCCGTCCCACCAGGTAGGGGGACACCAGGCCGACCGCGGCGGCGGTGCCGCCGAGCAGCACCATCCGCAGCAGCGGACCGCGTTCGGCCTCCATCAGCCTGCGCAGCTCCCACCGCACCCGGCGGCGCCCCGCCACGGGCAGCGTCCCCGTCCCGCTCACCGGCCACCCCGCTCTTCGGTCCCTGCTCCGTCCCCACGGCGCCCGTCGCCCCGGCCGTCCTGCCCGCCGGTCCCCGCCCCGCCCGCGGTGCGGTCCCCGGGCGGGAGGTCTCCTCCCGGTACCGTCCCCGGGCCGCCCCGGCGGTGTTCCCCGGCGGGCGGCCGCCCGCCCCGGCCCGCCCCTGCGGCAGCCGCCGCACCGTCCCGACCGCCCGGCCCGCCGGTACCTGTACCGGGACGTTGCGGTGTGCGCCATTCGCTTTGTGCCGTTTCCGCGTTTCCCGCCGTGGGCGTACCGCCCGGCTCGTCCTGCCCGATGTCCCTGCCCGCTGTTTCTGCCGGTCGTTCCCGGTGCGGTGCCGTCTCCACGGCTCCCGCGGCGTGCCCACCGCCCGGCCCGCCGGTACCCGTACCGGGGCGTTGCGGTGTGCGCTCCCCTCCCTCGTCGGCGCCGCGCAGCACCAGTGCCCGGTAGTCGGCCCGCTCCGCCACCAGCTCCGCGTGCGTGCCCTCCGCGGCCACCCGGCCGCCGACCAGGAACAGCACCCGGTCCGCGCGGTCCGCCACCAGCGGTGAGGCCGTCACGACCAGCGTGGTCCCGCCGCGCCGTTCGGTGCGCAGCCGCTCCGCGATCGCGGCCTCGGTGTGCGCGTCCACCGCCGAGGTCGGCTCCACCAGGATCAGCACCTCCGGATCGGCCAGCACCGCGCGGGCCAACCGGATCCGTTGGCGCTGCCCGCCCGACAGGTCGCGTCCCTGCGACTCCACCCGCGCGTCGAGCCCTTCCGGCAGGGCCTCGGCCACGTCCGCAGCGGCGGCGGTGCGCAGCGCCAGGTCGACCTCGACCCCGCTCCGCTCTCCGCGCACGTCCACGACCTCGCGCAGCGTCCCCGCGAACAGGTGCGCGTCGTTGTCCGACACCAGGATCCGCGCGCGCACCACCGCCGGATCCACCTCCCGCAGTGCCGTCCCGCCCCAGGTCACCGCCGAGCCGACCCGGCCGCCGAGCCGGTCCGCCACCAGCGCCGCCGCGGCCGGGTCGGTGGCCACCAGCACCGTCAGCGCCCCCGTCGCCACCCGCGCCCCCGACTCCGGGTCGGCCAGGTCTCCCGGCCCCGTCGGCGGTGGCGCCTCCCCGCCCCCGTGCCGCTCCGGCTCCACCCGCAGCAGCGCCAGCAGGCGCAGCAGCGACACGTGCCCCCGGCTGAAGTCCGTGGCCGCCTCCACCAGGAAGGCCACCGGCACGATCAGCGCCGCCACGTACCCGTACACCGCCACGGTCTCGCCCGCTGTGAGCTCGCCGGCCACCGCCAGCCGGGCCGCGATCCAGGTGACCACCGCCGTGAACACCAGCGGCGCGCACTGGCTGACCTCCTCGAACCAGCTGGTCACCGATCCCAGCCGGTACCCGTCGCGCACCAGCTCCCCGGACCGCTCGCGGTACCGCCGTGCGAACCGCTCCTTGCCGCCGATCCCGCACAGCACCCGCAGCCCGGACACGATGTCGGCGGCCAGGGTGGTGACCTCCCCCTCCCGGTCCCGGTAGGTGTTCTGCCGGGTGTGCATCCGCCGCAGCAGCGGGGCCAGCACCAGCGCGGTCACCGGCAGCCCGAGGACCACCACCAGCGCCAGCACCGGCGCGAAACCCCACAGAACCACGACCACGGCGACGCATCCCAGCACGCTGCCCACCCCGGGGCCGAACAGGGTGAGGATCTGCCCGATGCGCCCCACGTCCGCGGACTGCACCACCGACAGGTCGCCCGAGGAGGATCCCCGGGCCAGCGGAGTCCCCGCCCGGACGGCGTGCCGGGCCAGCGTCCGCGTGCAGTGCAGGGAGGCGTGCGCCCGGACCATCGTCATGGTGCGGTGCCGCATGATCGAGGCGAGTGCGGTGAGCGCCAGCACCCCGGCGAACGTCCCTGTCCACCCCAGCAGCGCGTCCCGGTCGCCCGCCCGCAGACCCTCGTCGACGGCCCGGGAGAGGAGGTAGGGCGGGACCAGCACGCCGGTCATCCACGCGATGCCCCAGAAGGAGCCGAGTGCGACCCGCCGCGGCTGTGCCCGCACCAGCCACCAGAGGAAGCGCACCGGCCCCCGGGTGTCGGGGACCCCCACGTGCGCCGGAGAGGGGCGGTCGGCCTCCGGGAGCGGCCGACCGGGTGTTCCGCTCATGGGCGGTCGGGAGGATGGGACGTCGGTCTCCGCCATGGGGCACCTCGTTCCAGGGGCTTTCCACCATCAAAGCAGTGCCCCCGTGCCGCGGGAAGGCACTTCGTTCTTCTGTGGAAAACCCCTGTCCGGGCTGCGGAGAATCCCCCTTTTTTCCTGTGATACCCGGAATGCACTTTCGCACCACAGGTCACGCCTTTTACGGAAAAGCGGTGCTACGCCTCGTCCCCATGCCGCCGAGCAGCCCGCTCACCACGGAGAGGGCGAGCGCCGGCCCCGGTATCGCCGCCCCGCCCCCCGGTCGCCGGGCCCGGCGTCAGCGCCGACAGCGCGCACAGGCCGAGGGCGGCCCCGAAGGCCACCGCCCCGGCCGGGCGCAGGGCCGCCGCGTCCGCCCGGTTCACGGCCCGCCCCGGGGCGGGCGGACCCCTGCGGCCCGTTCCGGGGCCCGCAGGAACGCGTGGGCGTTCCGGCGGTCCCGCACCCCCTTCGGCAGGACCACGGTCAGCAGGACCGGAAAGAGGACGAGCCCCGCGAGGTTGGGCCAGGGAACGGCGAGGAGCCCGTCCGGCCACGGGAACCGCTCCAGGACCGCCCAGGCGTTCGCGGCGAATCCGAGCAGGAAGACGCCCAGCGGCAGGTACAGCGTGAACCACGGCGGCTGCCGGAGGAGGTGCAGCGCCAGGCGCCGTGCCGTCTCGTCCACCAGCGGATCCCCGGTGGGGCGGCGGTGCTGCAGTGCCCGGTACGCCTGTCGGCGGGTCGCCGCGGTCGTCCCCGGCGGCGGTGCCGGGACACGGCTCCCGGTCGCGAGCCGCAGGAACAGGCCGAACCCGATGGCGCTCACCGGCGCCAGGAAAGCTCCCAGCGCCGCCAGCCGCGCCACCGGAGTCCGCTGGTCGGCGGGGACCCCGGTCTCCACCGAGTACAGCGCCAGGGGAAGGACGAGCCCCATGGCGAGCCCGAACACGGCCGCGCCGATCCACAGGCGGCGTAGGGCCCTCCTCCGTTCCAGGGCGTCCTGCTCCGGTCCCGGGGCGGCCGGTGCGTCGTGCGTCAAGGGTGCTCCTCGGTGTCCGGTCCCGGGAGGAGGGACAGCAGGGCGCGGGCCCGCCGCCTCCGGTGTTCGATCACCGGCAGGGCCACGGCCAGGTACAGCAGGGACACCGCGGCGACGGTCGCGTGGAAAACGGCGAAGGAGGGTCGGCCACCGGTGATCTGGAGCCCGCCCGAGAGCAGGGAGAGCGCCAGCAGGGCCGCCATGAGCAGGCTCTGGGCGTGCAGCCCCAGCGGCGCCTCCACGACCAGCCGTGCGTACCGCAGCGCAGCCCGGTCGGTCGCCGCCTCCCCGCAGGGCCGCCCCTCCCGGACCAGCCGCTGCGCTTCCCGGAACCTTGCCCGGTCCACGTCGGGGACGGCTCCCCGCAGGTCCCGCCGCACACTCCACGCACCGAGGGCGAACAGGGCGACGGCGGTCAGGGGCATGAGCACCCACAACACCGTGGAGAGGAGCCCCGACGGGTCGTCGAGCAGTACCGCGACCGATCCCGGCAGCACCGCGGCCCCCGCGAACGCGCCTGTGATCGCGCCGTACACGCGCGGGTGGTCCTGGGCGAACCACTGCACCGGCAGCGGGAACAGGTGCCCGGGCAGCGGCCGGGGCGGAGCCCCGCTCACCGGCCGGCCCCGTACGGGTCGCCGTACACGGTCCGGCGCAGCCCCGAAAAGCCGGCGGTCCACCGCTCACACCGCTTCCCGTAGAACCACTCGGGGGTCGCGGCGGGCGTGAAAGCGCGCGCGGTCGGCAGGGGGTGTGCCATGGGGATGTCCCTCCGGGCCCGGGGTGGGGGCGGCCGGGCCGTCGCCATTCTACGGAATCCGGAGTGGGAATTCCGTACCGGTTCCGCGGATATCCGGAAAACGCCTGTTCGGCGGCCGTATTATCGCGGAACGGAGTGAGGTTGACTCGGTAAACGGATCCGGTGCGTCCTTTCCGGCCCCGCCCGGCCCTGCCCCGCCCCCGGCCGTCACCCCTCCCGGCCGAAGAGCACCCCGATGACCGACCGGGCGACCTCCTCCGGGTCTTCGGCGGCGCTCTCCGGCAGGGAGCCGCTGAGCCACAGTCCGGCGAACCCGTGCGCGAACGACCAGGCGCCGATGGCGGTCGCGCGCGCCCGGGCGGGGTCGGCGGCCAGCGCGCCGCCGCTGTCGGCGAGGACCGCTCCGGCGCGCGCGCGGGCGGCCAGCAGCCCGGGGTCGTCCAGCCGGTACAGCTCGGGGCGGAACATCACCTCGAAGTGCGGCCTGTGGGCGAGGGCGAAGCGGATGTAGGCCAGGCCGGTCTCCTGCGGTCCCCCGGACGCGGCGGCCTCCAGGGCGTCGGCGAACAGCCCGAACCCCTCGGCGGCCACGGCGGCGAGCACCCCGGCCTTGTCGCCGAAGTGGTGGGCGGGGGCCGCGTGGGAGACCCCCGCGCGGCGGGCCAGCTCCCGCAGGCTCCACCCGGTCGGCCCGGACTCCCGGGTCGCCTCCAGTGCGGCGTCGATGACGGCGCGCCGCAGGTCGCCGTGATGGTAGGGCTGTCCGGCGATCCTTCCCACCTCCCCGTTCCGGGTCCCGCTCGGGGCCCCAGTTTATCTTTCCATTGACAAGATTCAAGTCGTGCCGCAATCTTGGCAGTGGAAAGATTCGACGATCGGAGATCCGCATGGCACCCCTCATCGCCCTCGTCGGCGGTACCGCGCTCCTGTGGCTCCTGGGCCTGGCGGGCGTGGAGGCGCTGGACTGGCAGACCTCGCTCCGGGGCGGACTGGCCCTGATGTTCCTCCTCACCGGGGTGGTGCACTTCCTGCCGTCCTGGCGCCGCGACTTCGCCGCGATGGTCCCCCCGGCGCTCCCGTTCCCGTACCTGCTGGTCACGGTGACCGGCGTGCTCGAACTGGCGGGGGCGGCCGCGCTGCTGTTCCCGCCGACCGCGCCGTTCGCGGCGGCCGGTCTGGCGCTGCTGCTGCTCGCCATGTTCCCGGCCAACGTCTCGGCGGCCCGTCGCGGCGTGCCCCTGCGCGGCGCTCCCGCGACCCCGCTGCCGTGGCGGACCTTCGAGCAGGCCGTCTTCGTCGCCGCGGCCGTGCTCGCCGCCCTCTGAGGCGCGAGCGCGGTACCGGCCTCCCCGCCCCTGACTTTCGTCGGATGTCCCGCGGGGCCGCACCGGGCTACCGTCCGGAGTATGCGCATTCCCCGGATCCCGGCCGGCCACGCGGCCCTGGCCTGCGTCGCCGTGGCCGCGCCGCTCTGCGCGGTGCGGCCGTGGCTGCTCCTGCTGCTGCCGGTCCCCCTGCTGCTCACCGGCCGCCTGTCCGGGGACCCGCGCCCGGCGGCCGCCGTGTACGCGGCCCTCGCGGCGGCCGGGGCGGCCTGGCTGCTGTGGACGGACCAGCCCGCGGGGATGTGGGTGACCGGCGCGGGGCTGACGCTCTTCGCGGTGCCGCTTCCCTGGCTGGTGGGCCGGTACCTGCGCAGCGCCGCCGCCCTGGAACGGGCGGGCTGGGAGAGGGCGCGGATCCTGGAGAACGAGGCCGGGCTGGTCGCCGACCGGGCCCGGCTGCGCGAGCGCTCCCGGATCGCCGGGGAGCTCCACGACGCCGTCGGCCACGAACTGGGCCTGCTCTCCCTGCGCGCGGGCGCCCTGGAACTCGCCGGGGACCTGCCCGGGCACCGGCGCGCCCAGGCCGCCGGGGTCCGCGAGGCCGCGGCCCGCGCGGCCGACCGGCTGGCCGAGTCGGTCGGCGTGCTGCGCGCCGACGGGGAGCCCGCCCCGCTCCGGCCCGCCGACGAGACCCCCGAGGACCTGGTGTCCCGGGCCCGGGACGCGGGCATGGACACCGCCCTGGTCCGGACGGGACCGGAGCAGCCCCTGCCGGTGCTCGTGGACCGGGCCGTGCACCGCGTGGTGCAGGAGGCGCTGACCAACTCCGCCCGGCACGCACCGGGGGCGGCCGTGCGCGTCCGGCTGGAGACCTCGGCCGACGCCGTGACGGTCCGGGTCGCCGGGACCGCCCCGCGCGAGGGGGAGCCGCCGCCCGCGGCCCGGGGCGGTACCGGGCTCGTCGGCCTGCGCGAGCGCGTCCGGCTGGCCGGGGGCACCCTCCGGGCGGGACCGTCCGGCCCCGGCTGGACGGTCGAGGCCGTTCTGCCGCTGCGCGGGGGAGCCTCCTCCGGAGGCGCCGGGCGGGAGGAGGCGCCCGTGCCGCCCCTGGACCCGCACCGGCGGCTCCGCAGGCGCACCGCGTGGGCGCTGGGCCTGCTCGCCGGGATCCCCGCCGCCGCGGCCTGTGCCGGGTACGGACTGCTCCTCGTGCTCACCGTGCACCAGGCCGCGACCGCCACCCTGGAGCCCGCGGTCTTCGCGCACCTGCGCCCGGGACAGGGGCGGGCCGAGGTGGAGGCGCTGCTCCCCGAGTCCCCGCTCACCCGCCGCACGGACGGCGCGACCGGGCGGGAGTGCCTGCTGTACCGGTCCAGCGCGCAGGTGTTCGACCCGGGGTCCGACCGGTACCGGCTGTGCTTCGACGAGGGGGAACTGGTGTCGGCCGAGGCGGTGCGGCGGTGAACGCGGGAACGGAGCGCCCGGTGCGCGTGCTGCTGGCGGACGACGAGGCGGTGATCCGCGCCGGGGTGCGCGCGATCCTCGCCGAGGACCCGGGCATCGAGGTGGTGGCGGAGGCCGCCGACGGCCGCGAGGCGGTGGGCAGGGCCCGTGCCCACCGTCCCGACGTCGCCCTGGTCGACATCCGCATGCCGGTGATGGACGGGCTGTCCGCGGTCGCCGAGATGCGGCGTGCCGCACCGGCGACGGGCGTGCTCGTGCTGACCACCTTCGGCGAGGAGGAGTACGTGGCGCGCGCCCTGGCCGGGGGAGCCGCCGGGTTCCTGCTCAAGACCGGCGACCCCCGCGAACTGCTCCTGGGCGTGCGCGCCGTGGCCGGGGGCGGCGCGTTCCTCTCCCCGCGGGTGGCCCGGCGGCTGCTGGACGGGATGGAGCACGACCGCTCCACCCGCCGGCTGGCGGTCGCGGGCCGGGTCGGCGACCTGACCGCCCGCGAGCGCGAGGTCCTCGCCCTGCTCGGTGCCGGACTCTCCAACGGGGAGATCGGCCGCAGGCTCTTCCTCGTGGAGGGAACGGTCAAGGGCCACGTCAGCGCGATCCTCAAGCGCCTGGGCGTGCGCAACAGGGTCGAGGCCGCCGTGCTCGCCTACGAGGCGGGCCTGGTGGACCGAGCCGGGGGCGGCTGAACGGAGCGGGTCAGTCAACGCCCAGCCCCTGGGCCGGGGCGATCCGGGCCGCCCGCCGGCCGGGGAGCAGCGTCGCCGCGATCCCGATGAGCAGGGCCGCCGCGAGCACGAGCGCCGTCCCGGACCACGGGACCGCCACCACCAGGGGCGCGGTCCCCCCGATGACCGCCTTCACCCCCACCAGCCCGTAGGGCACCCCGATCAGCAGCCCGAGCAGGGCGCCCACAGCGGCGATGACGGCCGCCTCGACCGCCAGGGTCGCCCGGAGCCCGCCCCGGGTGAGGCCCAGGGCCCGCAGCAGGGCGAGTTCGCGGGTCCGCTCCAGGACGGACAGGCCCAGGGTGTTCGCCACCCCGAGGCCGGAGATGACCACGGTCACCAGCAGCATCGCCAGCGCCAGGCCGACCAGGACGTCGAGGACACCGGTGAGGTCCCCGCGTTCGGCGAGGGCCCCGTTGACGGCGATCCGCGGGTCCGCCCCGGCGATCCGGGCCATCCGCCCCGCGAGGGCGTCGGTATCGGCGCCGTCCGCCGCCACGCCCCACACCACGCCGCGTTCACCGCCCGGGGCCAGGGAGTCCAGGACCTCCTCGCGCACCACCGGCCCCGGGGAACCCGAGACGGTCGCGAGGGCGGACACGTGCAGGGTGAAGGGGTGCGGCCGGCCGTCGACGGCCAGGTCGACGGTGTCCCCCGTCGCGGCGCCCAGGGCCCGTGCCTGGTCCGCCGACACCAGCAGGGCGGGCGGCCCGGGGCCGTCCTGCGCCACCGCGGCGGAGCCGGCGGCCCGAGCCATCTCCGGGGAGACCCCCACCAGGGTCGTCCCGCCCAGACCGGCGATCTCCACCCGGGCCGTCCGGGGGGCCTCCACCAGGGCCAGCCCGTCGATGCCGCGGATCAGGTCCACGGTCCCGGGGTCGACCGAGCCCTCGTCCACCCGCGCGCTCACGTCCACGGGGAAGCGGGCGTCCAGGTCGCCGTCGATGGTGGCGCGCCCCGTCTCGGCGGCCGTGAGGAGCGCGGTGATCAGCCCCAGCCCCAGCACCAGGGTGAGCGCGGCCGTGGCCGACCTGCCGGTGGCCCGCCGCAGGTTCGCGCCCGCCAGCTCCGGTACGCCCCGCCGACGCAGCAGCAGCCCGCCGGCCGCCCGGATGAGCCGGGAGAGCGCGTAACGCAGGAACACCAGCAGGCCGACCGCCCCCAGGGAGCCGCCCGCGATGGCCGCGGGCAGGTCGTCCGCCCAGGCCCCGAACACCGTTCCCGCCGTTCCGAGCACGGCCAGGGCGAGCCCCGCCCCGTGCACGGCCCGGAAACGCACCCCTCCCGGGAGGGACGCGGACCGCAGCGCCTCGACCGGTGCCGTCGAGGCCGCCCCGCGCGCGGGGAACCACGCGGCGCACAGGGTCGCGGCCACCCCCGCCAGGAACGACCCGGCCAGTGCCGGGACGCCCACGTGCAGGCCGTCCCCGGCCAGGCCCGCCAGCGACGCGCCCGCGTATCCGACGCCCACCCCCGCGGCCACGCCGAGCGCCGACCCGACGGAGCCGACGACCAGCGCCTCCGCCAGGACCAGGTTCCGCACCTGGGAGCGGTCCGCCCCCACCAGTCGCAGCAGCGCGGTCTCCCGGCGCCGCTGCGAGACCAGGATGGTGAAGGTGTTGGTGATGACCAGCGAGGCCGAGAGCAGGGCGATGAGGGCGAACACCAGCATGATCAGCTCCAGCTGCCGGGAGCCCCCCGCGAACCGGTCCGCCGCCAGCCCGGCCTGTTCCCGGGCGGTCATGGCGTGGAGGCCGCCGGGCAGCGACGCGGTCAGGCCCGCCACCGCCTCCTCCGGCGAGGTCCCCGCCCCGACCCGGGCCGTGACGCTCTGCGGGCTCTCCCCGGCGAAGAAGTCCTCGGACGCGTAGAGCCGGTACACGACGCCGGTCAGCGGCCGGAACCCCAGGTCCGCCGCGCCGACCACGGTCACCTCGGCCTCCTCTCCGTCGGCGAGGAGGCGTACGGTGTCGCCCACCGCCAGACCCGCGGACTCCAGGGTCGGACCGTCCGCGACCACCTCGCCGGCGCCCGTCGGCCAGACCCCCTCCGACAGCTCGAACCAGCGCAGCTCGGGTCGGTCGGAGACGGAGTAGACGTTGGTGGTGGCGCGCGCCTCCCCGGTGACGAGTTCGACGGTGGCCGCGTGCACGGGAGCGGTGGCCGTGACGCCGGGGTGCCCGGCGACGTGCGCGGGCCAGTCCGCCCCGGGGTCGGGCGCGTCCGGGTCGCGGTCCACGATCACGTCGGCCGCCGTCAGCGGCGCCGCGGCGACCAGGCGCATCCCGGCGGCGGACGTGGCGGTGAAAACGGCCGTCGCCGCGAGGAAGAGCGTGCCCAGGACGATGGCCGCCAGTACCGCGGCCAGGCGGGCGGGGCGGGCGGTGATCCCGGACAGGGCGTGGGCGAACATCACGCCTCCGCCCGGGCCATGGCCGCCAGCACCGTGTCGGCGGTCGGCCGCTCGACGACGCCGTGGAGCGCACCGTCGGACAGCAGCAGCACCCGGTCGGCGAAGGCCGCGGCGACGGGGTCGTGCGTGACCATCACGACGGTGCGCCCCTGCCGGTCGGCCGCATCGCGCAGCCGCTCCAGCAGCCCGCGGCCCGCGGCGACGTCCAGGGCCCCGGTCGGCTCGTCGGCGAACACCACCGCGGGCCCCGTCACCAGCGCGCGGGCGACCGCCACACGCTGCTGCTGGCCGCCGGACAGCTCCGCGGGCCGGTGCCGCAACCGGTCGCCGAGCCCCAGCGACTCCACGAGGTCCTCCAGCAGGGCCCGGTCCGGGCGGCGTCCGGCCAGGGCCAGGGGGAGCAGGATGTTCTGCTCCGCGGTCAGCGTCGGCACCAGGTTGAACGCCTGGAACACGAACCCGATCCGCTCGCGCCGCAACCGGGTCAGCCCCCGGTCGTCGAGCCCGGAGAGGTCGGTCCCCTCGATCAGCACCCGGCCGGACGTAGGGGTGTCCAGCCCGGCCAGGAGGTTCATCAGCGTGGACTTGCCCGAGCCCGAGGGGCCCATGACCGCCACGAACTCGCCGCGGTCCAGGGCCAGGTCCACCCCGGCCACGGCGGTGACCGCGGCCTCGCCCGTGCCGAACCCCTTCACGAGGCCGACCGCCTCCAGGGCGGGCCCGTGCCGCCCGCCGTCCGTCGTGCCCATGGCAGCCTTCCCTTCGCCGTGTACGGGAAGGCCCACGCTAGGAACGGGCGGGGGCGCGCGGACAGTGTCGACCGGCGGGGCCCGGCCCCGACGATCGTCAGGGTCCGCGCCGACCGCCGGACGGCCCGCACGAAGGACTCCGGGCCGGTGCGCGGTGACGGCACGGCGCCGCCGCCCCGGTCCCGTCCGCCGCCCCGGCCGACGTGGAACGGGTCCCGGTGCCGCGCGGCGCCAGGCATCCGGGGCGGCCCCGGAGCGACCCGTCCGGACCGCCCGGCACCCGTCAGCCGTCCGCCGCCCCGTCGCGGTCGGCCGTCCGCGCCACCAGGACGGCGAGCCCGTCCAGATGGCGGGCCAGCCCGTACTCGAACAGGTCCTCCAGGTCCGCCGGGGCCAGCTCCGGAACGCCCGCCAGCAGCGGGAACCGCCCGCCGCCGAGGATCTCCTCGGTGCGCGACCGCTCGGCCCGCCGCCAGCCGGCGAGGGTGACCCCGGTGTCCTGCTCCGCCTCGGCCTCGTCGGCCAGGGAGAGGGCGACGCTGTGGACCAGGGCGTGCAGGGTGAGGGCCTCGTGGAACCGGGTCGCCGCGGGCAGCCCGAGCCCGTCGAGTGCGCGCAGCACCGCCTCGGTGTGCGCCATCATGTTGGGCGCCAGCGAGGGGCGGGTGAACGACACGGCCCTGGTCAGCCAGAGGTGGCGGCGGCACAGCCGCCACTGCTCGCGGGCGTTGCGCTCCAGCTGCGCGCGCCACCCGTCGGTCCCCGGTTCGAGCGGACCGACCTCGCCGAAGACCTCGTCGGCCATCAGGGCCACGAGTTCGTCCTTGTTCGCCACGTGCCGGTAGAGCGACATCGGGCCGGCGCCCAGCTCCGAGGCGAGCCTGCGCATCGACACCGCGTCCAGGCCCTCGACGTCGGCGATGGCGATGGCGGTCCGCAGGATGCTCGCCCGGCTCAGCGGGGGAGGGGACACCCCCGGCCGCCGCGCCGCCGCCACCGGGGCGGGGGTGTCCGGGCCGCCCGCCGCCTCCCGTACGCCGGGATCGCCGACCACCGTCCCCGAACCGACCCGCGACTCGACCAGCCCCTCCTCGCGCAGGACCGCCACCACCCGGGTGGCGGTCGCGATCGCGACGCCCCACCGCCGGGCGATCTGGCGCACCGAGGGCACCCGGTCGCCGGGCCGCAGGGCGCCCGTCGTGATCCAGCCGCGTATCTCGTCGGCGATCTGCCGGTAGGGCGGCGGGGCCGACGGAGGCGTCGACGGTGGCATGGGGGTCCTCCGATCCCTGGGTCGGCTCCAGCGTAACCGTACTAGGTCACTTCTGTAGTACTAGAACACTTCCCATGGCCGGTTCGCCGGTGATCAGGGCTTTTGAGTGCCGTCCCCGGGTGGGCGTGGCTAGCGTGGGCGCATGCGCTCGATACGGCGTACGCACCCTCAGGAGGAGACATGAACAACCGGAGCGTCCTCATCTCCGGTGCCGGTATCGCCGGGTCCGCCCTGGCCCACTGGCTGCACAGGTTCGGCTTCCGGCCCACCGTCGTGGAGCGCGCGGACGCGCTCCGCACCGGCGGCCACGCGGTCGACATCCGCGGCACCGCCCGCCGGGTTGCGGAGCTGACGGGCATCGTCCCGCAGGTCCGCCGGGCGCACACCGGCGCCCGCGGCATGGCCTTCGTCGACCGCCGCGGCCGGCCGGTCGCGAAAATGGGCACCGACGTGTACGGGGACTCCGGCGGGCCCATCGCCGAGATGGCGATCCTGCGCTCCGACCTGGCCCGGATCCTCTACAACGCCACCGGCGACCGCGTCGAGTACGTGTTCGGTGACTCCATCACCCGCGTCGACCAGGGCGGGGACGGCGTCGTCGTCGAGTTCGAGAAGGGCGGGACCCGCCGCTTCGACCTGCTGGTCGGCGCGGACGGCGTGCACTCCAACGTCCGCCGCCTCGTCTTCGGCCCCCACCGCGACCACGTCCGCGACCTCGGCTGCTACGTGGCCCTGTACACCATGCCCGCGGAGCTGGACCTGGACGGCTGGCAGCTGATGTACACCATGCCGGGCGGCAACGGCCGCCCCGGCAGGACGGCCGCGCTCTCCCCCGTGCGCGCGCCGGGCATGGTCCGGGCCGGGTTCTTCCTGCGCTCCGAGCCGCTGCCCCTGGACCGGCGCGACACCGAAGGGCAGAAGCGGACCGTGCTCCGCGCCTTCGAGGGCGAGGGGTGGGAGATCCCCCGGATGCTCTCCGGCATCGCGGACACCGACGACTTCTACTTCGACAGGGTCGGCCAGGTCGAGGTCGGCACGTGGGCGCGGAACCGGACCGTGCTGCTCGGCGACGCCGGCTACTGCGCCTCCCCGATGTCGGGCATCGGCACCAGCCTGGCGCTCGTCGGCGCCTACGTCCTGGCGGGCGAGCTCGCCGCGGCCGACGGCGCGCACGGACCCGCCTACGCCGTCTACGAGCACCGGATGCGCGGCTTCGTCGACCGGGCGCACGAGTTCGCCCGCGGCGCCGGGGACGGCGGCCTCATGCCGGCGTCCCCGGCCCGGCTCTGGATGCGCAACCAGTCCGTCCGGATCCTGCCCTACCTGCCCGGGAACCTGGTCGGCCGGGGCATGGACCGGGTGGCCCACACCGTCCGGCTCCCGGACTACACCGCACCCCTGCACCGATAGAACACCCCACCACCACAAGGAGACCGAACATGCGGGTCAGCACCTTCCTCTGGTTCGACGGCCCGGCCGAAGAGGCCGCCGAGTTCTATACCGGCCTCTTCGCCGACGCCACCGTCCTCGACGTCCAGCGCGACGCCGACGGCGCCGCCCGGATCGTCGTCTTCGAGATCGCCGGGCAGCGCTGCATCGCGCACAACGGGGGGCCGGGGTACACCTTCGGCACCGCGATCTCGATGTACATCGACTGCGACACACAGGAGGAGGTGGACGACCTCTGGGCGGCGCTGACCGAAGGTGGGGAGGAGGGCCCCAGCGGCTCGCTCACCGACCGGTACGGGGTGACCTGGCAGATCATCCCCAGGGCGCTGGAAACACTGCTCGCCGGTGCCGGGCCGGACGCCGCCGAACGGGTCCTCGCGGCGCTGGGCACGATGACCAGGATCGACATCCAGGGCCTGGCCGACGCCCGGGACGGGGGAGGCGATCCGGTGTGAGGCGGACACGAGGCGGAGGCGGCGCCCCGCCGCGGGGCGCACGGAGAGGAGCGGCGGTGGCACGCACGGGGGCCGCACCGGGCCGGGGACGGCTGCGCGCCGCGTGGACGCTGGCGCTGCTGGTCACGCTCTGCGCCGAGCTGACCTTCACGGCGGTCGCCGTGCCCGAGGCCTGGCTGCTCCTGCCGCTGCTCCTGGTGATGTACGGGGCCGGGGTCCTGGTGGTGCGGGAGGCGGTCGTGCGCTCCGGGGCGGGCTGGCCCGGCCTGGTGCTGCTCGGCCTGGCCTACCAGCTGGCAGAGGACGGGATCGGCCTCCAGGCCCTGACCAGCCCCCGGATCTACGGCGCGGCCGACTGGGGGTGGCGGGCGCTCGGGGCGAACTGGACCTACTGGGAGTCCCAGATCGGGGTGCACGTGGTCTTCAGCGTGCTCGTTCCGGTGATGCTCGCCGACCTGCTCTTCCCGGACCACCGCGACCGCCCGTACCTGCGCACCGGCGGCCTCGCCGGGGTCGGCGCGCTGGCGGTGGTCGGTGTCCTGGGCCTGCGGGTCTTCATCTCGGGCACCGAGGACCCCGGCTACCTGGCCCCGTGGGGCTGGACCGCTGGCTTCCTCGCCGCCATCGCCGTACTGGCCGTCCTGGCGCTGCGCGTGGCGCCCCGTCTCACACCGCCGGCGCCCGCCCCGCCGGGGTCCGCGCCGGCCCCGCCCGCGGTCGGCCTCGCGGCGGGGGCGGCGACCGCGCTGTTCCTGGTCCTGCTGCTGCCCCTGGGGCTGGGGCCCGTGACGGTGTTCGGCGGCGTCCTCCCGCCACCGGTCCCGCCGGCCCTCGCCGCCGCGGTGGCGCTCGCCTCCGGCCTGGCGGTCCTGCGCTGGCGCGGGGCGCCGGACTGGGGCGACCGGCACCGGATCTGGCTCGCCGGCGGCATCCTGGTGGGCCACACCGCGTTCATGATGCCCGGTTCGGCGGTCACCGCCGCGCTGGGCGCCGTGACCATCGTCGCGGAGGTGGTCCTGCTGGCGCTGCTGGCCCGGCACGTCGCCCGGCGGGGGAGCGCGGGCACCGTGTCCGGTGCGGACCCGTACCGGCGCTGACCCCGCCCGCGGCCCCGGGGGTCCGCACGCCGCGCGGGCCCCCGGGGCCCTCAGCCCGCCAAAATCTGCGGGGAGAGGGCCCTGAGCATCCCCCGCGCCCAGCGCATCCGGCGGACCGAGCGGGGCGCGCACCGCCGGGTGACCTCGATCAGACCGGAGTCCCCGACGACCCGGGCCCCCTGCCCGAGCAGGTCCCAGTCCAGCGCCACCCCCGCGCTCATCCGGTACAGCCGCCTCAGGTCCGCCAGCAGCAGCAGGTCCGCGTCGGACTCCTCCCCGGGGAGTTCACGCCCCTCCCCGGACGGTTCGGGGGATCCCGGCCCGTCGGGCTCCACCCCGTAACGGGGCGCGATCCCGGCGATCGTGAGCACGTGGTCCCGGGACCACGCCGCCAGGTCCCCGGCCACGTGGCGGACCTCGTGCTCCTGCGGGTGCCGGCCGGCCACCCGCAGGAACTCGGCGGACAGGGCGCTCTCCGAGCGGTGCAGTTCCCGCAGGGCGACTCCGATCCTCATCGCGTCCCTCCCCCGGGGTACGTCTCCCGGGTGTCCGGTTCGCCCCGCGTGCGCGCCACCTCCGCGCCGACGGGGGCGGACGCGGTCGTCGTGGGCGCCGGGGACGGCCGTCCGTCGCCCGGCCCCAGGGCGCGCAGCCGCGCGGCCGCGGTCTTGTACAGGGGCTGCTTGGACACGGGGTCCCAGTCGGTGGCGGACAGCTCGTTGGCGGCCCGTCCCCCGGCCCCGCCGGCGTCCGGCGCGCCGGTGTCCCAGTAGCCGTAGTGGAAGGGGACGAACAGGACCCCGGGGCGGATCCCGCTGACCCTGGCGCGGGCGACGACCGCCCCGCGCGCCGAACGGACCTCCACCGGATCGCCCTCGGCGATCCCCGCCTCCCGCGCGTCGGAGGCGGAGACCTCCACCCATACCTCGGGGGCGGCCCGCTGGAGCTCGGGTGCGCGCGCCGTCTTGGTGCGCGTGTGGAAGTGGTAGAGCGTGCGGCCGGTGATCAGAGTGAAGGGGTACTCCCCGCTCGGCTCCTCGTGCGGTGCGACGTACTCCGCCGCCTTGATCATCGCCAGCCCCCCGGGGTTGGCGGCGCGGTACTCGGCCTCCTCCAGCGGCGCCCCCGTGACGAGGTCGCGGCCGTAGCTCTCGCACTCCTCGGGGGAGGCCCAGAACCGGCCGTCCGCGTAGAGCCGCTCGGTGCCCTCCGGGCGGTCCGCGTCGCAGGGCCACTGGATGCCGCCGGCGTCGCGCAGGAGGTCGTAGGTGAGGCCGGAGTAGTCACAGGGGCGGCCCGCACCCGCCCGCTTCCAGGCCTCGAAGGCCGAGGCGGGGTCGTGCCACTGGGGGAAGGGCCGCCCGTCCCTGTCCCGGAAGCCCATGCGCCGCGCGTAGTCCAGGAAGATGTCGAGGTCCGGCCGCGCCTGGCCGGGCGGCTCCACGGCCTTCTCGGACAGGTGCACGGTGCGGTCGCTGTTGGTGAACGTCCCGGTCTTCTCCCCCCAGGTCGCCGCGGGCAGCACCACGTCGGCGAGTTCCGCCGTCTCTGTCATGAAGACGTCCTGCACCACGAGGAACAGGTCCCGGTGCGCGAGGACCTCGCGGATCCTGCGCAGTTCGGGCAGTGACACCGCCGGGTTGGTCGCACTGACCCAGAGGAAGCGGATCGAGCCCTTCTCCGCGTAGCGCATGATCTGCATGGCGTGCGTGGGCGGGGCGTAGTGCGGGATCCGCGCCGGGTCCAGGTTCCAGGCCGCGGCGAGGTCGGCGACGTGCCGGTCGTTGTTCCAGTTGCGGAACCCCGTCATGTCGCCGTCCGCACCGCACTCGCGGGTGTTCTCCGCGGTGGGCTGGCCGTTCATCTGGAGCACGCCCGCCCCGGGGCGGCCCAGCATGCCGCGCAGCAGGTGGACGTTGTTGACCTGCACCGCGGCGGCGGTGGCCTGGTTCGACTGGTAGAAGCCCTGGAGCACGGTCGACAGCAGCCGCTCGGCGCCGCCCAGCAGTGCGGCGGCCTCCCGGATGCCCTGCGCGGGCAGGTCGCAGATCTCGGCGGCGCGCTCGGGCGGGTAGTCGGCCGTCAGCCGGACCAGCTCCCCGTAACCGACGGTGTGGGCCTCCACGTAGGCGTGGTCCACCCGGTCGGTCCGGATGAGCTCGTGCAGGATCGCGTTCATGAGGGCCACGTTGGTGCCCGGACGCGGAGCCAGGTGCAGTGCCGCCTCCCGGGCCACCGGTGTCGGCCGGGGGTCCACGCACAGCAGCCGGGGCGGGTTCGGCCCGGCCAGCCGGTCCAGGACCCGGGTCCACAGCACCGCCTGCGTCTCGGCCATGTTGTGGCCGTACAGCGCTATGACGTCGGCGTGGTCGATGTCGGCGTAGGAGCCCGGCTGCCCGTCGCAGCCGAAGGACTCCTTCAGGGCGGCGGCGGCCGTGGCCGTGCACAGCCGCGTGTTGCCGTCCAGGTGGTTGGTCCCGATCGCCCCGTGGCAGAGGGCGGCGAGGGTGTGGTATTCCTCCAGGAACAGCTGGCCGCTGGTGTAGAAGCCCAGGGCGGAGGGGCCCCGCTCGTCGAGCAGCCCCCTGCTGCGTTCCACCACGAGGTCCATCGCGGTGTCCCAGTCCGTCTCGACCAGCTCCCCGCCGCGGCGCACGAGCGGTCGGGTGAGGCGGTCGGGGGAGTGGCCGGCCTGCCAGCCGTAGAGGTCCTTGGGGTCCAGGCGCCCCCGGTTCACCCGGTCCTCCGCGCGGCCCCGCACCCCGACGATCCGGCCGTCCTTGACCGCGATGTCCATCGCGTCGCCGTTGGAGTGCAGGAGCGACGCGGACCGGACCCACCGGTCGACCTGGTCGGGTTCCACGCCCTCGGCGAGGTGGAGGTCGACCCTCGCCGGCCACGGATCGCCCGGACCGTAGGGGGTCCGTGTCCCCCAGGGCTCGGCTATCGGATCCCTCGACGGCACAGGAGACCACCCCTCTCGTCACGGCGCGGCGCGGACGCCGCCCCCGGCGCGCCGGGCGGCCGATACCGGCCGTCCGGCCCGGACAGATGGCAGACAGTATGGGTGCTGACCTGCGAAAAAACGGGCGGCACACGCGGGCCGGTGCGAGAGGGGGAGGGTCCGGCGGCGGTTTCGCCGACCCGGCCCACGGGTCCAGCCCGACGGGAGGGCGCGGCGGGGCGCGCGGGCCGGGAGGCCCCGGACACGAAAGAACCCGGGGCCCCTCCCGTTTGCGCGTGGGAGAGGCCCCGGGCCGTAGCGCGGAGGATCGGGGATTTGAACCCCGGATGGGCGTAAACCCAAACCGCATTAGCAGTGCGGCGCCATAGACCTGACTAGGCGAATCCTCCTGGCTGCCACAAGGGTACAGACACGGGGGCCCGCTGTGCAAAACGAATGCCGCGAGGGGTCGGTCCCACCGCCCCGCGGGCCGTCCGTGTCAGCCGGTGGTGCGCTCGATGATGAGGTCGGCGTCGCGCCGCAGCCGGTGTACGGCGCGGGAGAGGGTGCTCTTGACCGTGCCCAGGGTCACGCCCATGCGCTCGGCGATCTGGGCCTCGGTGAGGTCGTCGTAGTAGCGGAGGATGACCGTGGTGCGCTGGCGCGGGGGGAGCCGGTCGATGGACCGGCGCACCACGTCGGCGAGGTCGCTGCGCCAGGTGGGGTCGTCCACCCGCTGCTCGGGGATCTCGTCGGTGGGGTAGACCTCCAGGCGGTTGCGCCGCCACTCGGAGATGCGCGCGTTGACCATGGCCCGGCGCACGTACCCGTCGCGGGCGCGCGGGTCGTTGATGCGGTCCCAGGACAGGAAGGTCTTGACCAGGGCGGCCTGGAGCAGGTCCTCGGCGTCGTTGTGGCTGCCGGTGATCGAGCGGGCCATGCGCAGCAGCGCGGGGCCGCGCTCGGCGACGTAGCTGCTGAACTCCTCGTACCGGGGCGTCTGCTTGGTGCCGGCCACACGACCACCGCCCTTCGCCCTGCTCGGAAACGGCTTGTGGCCTCAACTCTCACACAAAGAGCGCAAACTGCCGGGAACCTGTGCCCCACGCGCCGACAAACGGCGCGATGGGGACATCGCGTTCACCGCCGGGTGCGGTGCCGGGGGTCGAGCGGGGTGGGAGTAGGGGTTTCTCTTGGCAGGCGGTTGGCGCGGATTTCTACTTTGATCACATAGAGTGTCTTTTTTGTCGCCCTCGGCAATGCCCGGGGCATGCGGGCGACATGAACCGCCGCGTTGCGGCGTGTGCGCCGCCGGTCGGCCCGTCGATCGGCAGAATGGTCACCGTAGGACGAGTCGGGCGACAGGGGGACGCGAACGACATGTCAGTGATCACGGACAAACACCGAAGTCGCGCGCGGTTCACCGCAGCGCTCCTGGGTCCCGCGGCCGTGCCCGAGCCCACGCCGCCCAGCACCCGGGTGGCCCGCGGCGTCGTCGTCGACGCCACCTCCGACATGCTCTGCCTGGCCACGCCCGCGGGGGAGGAGCGCTTCCTCTACGAACGCGTCACCTCCTTCTGGCGCGGCGGCGAGGCCCAGGCCTCCGAACTGCGCCCCGGGGACGACGCCGTCGTCCTGTGCTCGCACGACGGCCGGCTGGTCGCCGAGCGCGTCTGGGCGCAGGCCGCGCGCGCCACCGGCGTCATCACCGCGCGCCACGACGACACCCTGGAGATCGACCCCGGGCACGGCCGTCCCCGCCTCACCGTGGTCATCCCCTACCGCACCTCGGGCCGCATCACCGTGCGCCACCCCAGGCTGGAGCCGGGGTACCTGTTCGACGCCGTCGGCGTCTGGCGCGAGGGGGCCGTCTGGACGGTGCGCCCGGCCACGACCCAGCCGCCCTACCCGCTGGCCGCCACGCCCCGGCGTCCGCCCGCGCAGCGGTACTCCGGCACCCTGAACGGCATCGCCACCTGGTACGACCCGGCCTGGGGGCGCGCGCCGCACCTGGACCCGCGCGCGCAGGCCACGGGCCTGGCCTACCCGGCGATCGACCGCGCCGGCCACACCGGGGAGTGCGACCGGCGCACCTCCTGCGTGCCGTTGCCGCTGCTGTCCACCGGGGCCGTGGTGAGCCTGCGCAACGACTGCACGCGCGCGTCCGCCGCCCTGCCCGTCATCGACTGCGCCGCGGCCGACAGCTGGCCGTGCGACCTGTGCCCCGCCTGCGGGGGACAGGGCGCCGGGCGCCTGGCCTCCCTCACCATGACCTCCTTCGTCGCCCTGGGCGGGCGGCTGGAGGACGGCTGCTTCAACGCGACCGTCACGGTCCACAACGGAGAGGTGTGACATGGCGTCGGAGATCTGGGAGGCGCTGAGGGAGGTCCAGCTGCCGCTCCTGGCGGTGCTGCTCCTGTTCGGCGCGTTCGCCAAGCTCGGGTCCCGGGACGCGTCCTCGGGGCTGTCGGTTCTGCTCCCGGCGCGCCTGCACAGGCCCGCCGCGAGGGGCACCGGCGTGCTGGAGGCCGCACTGGCGGCGGGCCTGGTCCTGCTCTCCGGGGTGCCCGGAGAGGCGGCCCGGCTGCTCACCGCCCTGGTGTTCGCCGCGTCCGTCGCCGTCCTGCTGCTGGTCCGCCGCCGCGACCCGGAGGCGGGCTGCGGCTGCTTCGGCGGACTCAGCCGCGCGCCCATCGGATGGCGCACCCTGGTCCGGGCCGGGCTGCTCTCGGCCGCGGCGCTGGCCACCCTGGGCCTGGAGCCGGCCGGCTGGCAGGTGCTCGCGGGCCCGGGCCCGGTGCACGCGGCGGTGCTCGCCGCCGAACTGCTCGTGCTGGCCCTGCTCAGCCCCGAACTGCGCGAGGCCGCCGCCCGGCTGCGCCACCGCGAGCCCTGCGAGCTGCGGGAGGTGTCCGAGCGCTCGGTCGCGCGCAGGCTCCGCGCCAGCGACGTGTGGCGCACCAACAGCCCCCTGCTGCTGGGCACCGAGCCGCTCGACGTCTGGCGCCACGGCTGCCACCGCTTCCTGCGCTACGACGGGATGCGGCACGGCACGCGCGTGGACGTGGTGTTCTCGGTGCGCGTCGGCGGGCCGCGGCGCACCGCCGTGCGCGCGGCCGTCGTGGCCCGGGACAGCGGCGCGTCCGTGGCGTCCTTCGGCACGGTGTCCGCCCGCGCGCTCCAGGGGCCGCCGCGCCGTCTGCCCGCCCCGCGCCGGGCGGCGCTCCTGGACGACCGGCGGCGCGACGAGGCCCGTGAGGCGGCGACCCTGGGCGAGGCCAGGGAACACCCCTCGGCGCGCTCCGACGCCTGGCCCAGCGAGGACCTGGAGGCCGAGGCGACCGGCGGCCGCGGCGGGGCCTAGGACCCGCTCTCCCGGCCGCCCTCCCGCACCACCGGGGGCGGCCGTCCGGGCGCCGGCGGGGATCGGACGGCCCGCGCCGGCGGGGCCTTGGCGGAGTCCGCGGTCCCCGCCGCCCGTGGGCGGGGGCCGCGGAAGCGGGCCGCGGCGGGCGGCCGGGGCACGGCGGCGGCGCACGGGAGCACGGGCTAGCCCAGCTTGTCCTGCTGGCGCTCCACGGAGGCGCGGGTGAACTCCACCAGCATCTCCTTGTAGTCCTCCAGGGCCCCCGGGCCCATGATCGACGTGGTGCCGACCAGGTCGCCGTTGCGGTACATGACGCTGTACATGTGGTTGCTCTCGCCGTCGGTGTCCACGTCGACGGCGAAGCCGCGCGACTCGTCGCCCAGCGCGGGCAGCCCGGAGAGGTCGCGCACCTCGTAGCCGGAGGAGGTCCCGTCCTCGTAGGTCGCGGTGTAGGTGGCGCAGTCGGCGGGCGGACGCGAGGAGACCGCCGAGGCCGCCCCCTCCTCGTCCAGCCGGACCAGGAGGTGGGTGAGGGAGCCCCGGTCCCACTCGTAGGAGGTGAGGGACGCGGGGGCCCCCTGGACGGCCTCGGCGTCGGCCCACCGGTTGGCGGCGTCCAGGCAGTCGGGCTTGTCGATCTCGGTGGAGGCCCGCACCTGCTCGCTGTACTGCACGGTGACCAGCTCGGAGTAGACGCCCGCCTCGCTGCCCTCGGGCATGATCTCGGCGCCCTCGAACGAGAGGAGCTGGGACTCGTGGAGCAGCGCGGCCTCCTCGGCCGCCTCACCGGTGCCTTCCCCGGTGGGGCCTCCGCAGGCGCTCAGCGCGAGGACGACGGGCAGCCCCGCAAGGAGGACCGATGATCGGACGGCCCTCCGGCCGTTGCCGCGAAAGCGGCTCTGACCAGCGGTGATCCGAGCCGTTATGGCGGTTTCCGGACGCGAGCGCATGGTGTTGTCTCCTCGTTTGTGCGATATTTCCGCTGGGAGCGGTGACCGGCCCGGACATGCTGTAGCTGAGCGTGCCGCCGGGTTAGCACAAAGTATTGAGGAAGGACAATGGTGTCGGAGTCGAAATCGCCATATCTGCGGTCGGTGCTGGAGGGCATCCCCGCCTACAAGCCGGGCGAGAAGGTCACCGGGCCCGACGGGCGATCCATCAAGCTGTCCTCCAACGAGAGCCCCTACGGGCCGCTCCCGTCGGTGCGCGCCGCCATCGCCGACGCCGCCGCCGACCTCAACCGCTACCCGGACCCGGGTGCGGCCGGGCTCACCGCGGCTCTGGCCCGCAGGCTCGGCGTCCCCGAGGAGCACATCGGCCTGGGCGCGGGCTCGGTCGGCCTGCTCCAGCAGCTGCTGGAGGCCGTCGGGGAGCCCGGAGCCGAGGTCGTCTACGCCTGGCGCTCCTTCGAGGCCTACCCCCTGCTCGCCGAGCTGTCCGGGGTGACCTCCGTCCGGGTGCCGCTGCGCGAGGAGACCCACGACCTCGACGCGCTCCTCGGCGCCATCACCGGGAACACCCGCATGGTGCTGGTCTGCAACCCCAACAACCCCACCGGCACCGCCGTGGGCGAGGCGGAGCTGACGGCCTTCCTGGACCGGGTCCCCGACCACGTGCTGGTCGTCCTCGACGAGGCCTACCGCGAGTACGTGCGCGACCCGCGGGTGCCCGACGGCGTCGCCCTGTACCGCGACCGGCCCAACGTGGCCGTCCTGCGCACCTTCTCCAAGGCCTACGGCCTGGCCGCGGTGCGCCTGGGCTTCCTGGTCGGCCACCCGCCGGTGGTCGCCGCGGTCCGCAAGACCCTGGTGCCGTTCGCGGTCAACCACCTCGCCCAGGCCGCGGGGATCGCCTCCCTGGAGGCGGAGGACGAGCTGCTGGAGCGGGTGGCGGCCACCGTCGCCGAGCGCGGGCGCGTGCGCGACGCCCTGCTGGAGGCCGGCTGGACCGTGCCGCCCACCGAGGCGAACTTCGTGTGGCTGCGCCTGGACGGGGACACCCTCGACTTCGCCGCGGCCTGCGCCGGGGCCGGCGTGTCCGTGCGCCCCTTCGCCGGGGAGGGCGCCCGCGTCAGCCTGGGCACCCCGGAGGAGAACGACGCCTTCCTCGCGGTGGCCGTGGAGTACCCCGGACGCCGCTGAGCCGGAGGGCTGCGGGTGGGGGCGCCGTCCGCCGGGACGGTGCCCCGCACACGGCGAGGGGCGCCTCCCAGGGGGGAAGGCGCCCCGGATGTCGGGTGCGGGCCGCGGCTACTTGCCCGCGGCGTCCTTGTCGAGCTTCTCCACGATGAGCCGGTACAGCTGGCGGGGGCGCCCCGGCTGGAGGGTGCGGTTGGGGGGCAGCGGCCAGGCGAGCCCCTCCTCCACGAGGGTGCGCAGGAGCCGGCGCGCGGTCCGGGAGGTGACGCCGAGCATCCGCCCGGCGTTCTCCGCGTCGACGACGAGGGGGCCGTCCTCTTCCGCGATCTTCTCCGAGAGCCGAATCAGGGTCTCGCGGCCCTTGGTCCGCAGCGGTTCGGAGGACTGCCGTGAGGGCGCGCGCTGGGCCGGGACCAGGGAGCGACCCTCGCGGTCCACCGCGAAGCTCTGACGGGACGCCTGAGCGCGGTTCAGGGCCGCCCGTGCGTGCGCCTCGGCGTCCTGGGTCGTGCGCCCCATGCCGATGCCCACCTCGATGGCGATCCCGAGCTCCGCCTTGATCCGTTCGACGAACGGCGGCTGCCGGAACCCCTCGGTCGCCGTCACGAGCGAACCCCGGGTCGCGGTGATCATGAACGAATGGTCGTCCAGACGGTGCGCCGTGGCGTTGATCCGGTGGGCCTCCTGGAGCAGCAGCCGGTGCAGCGACAGCCGCAGCTCCTCCCGCCAGTAGCGGGGGGTCGAGCGCCGCGAGGAGTCCCGCAGCGTCGGCACGTCCACCACGACCACGCCCAGCTGCGCCTCCTCCAGCCGGTGGTGGGCGCCCAGCAGCCCGGCGGTCTGCAGCGCGCTGCGCACCCCGGCGTTGGTCGGCCGCAGCCGGATGACCGGGACGCCGATGGCCTCCAGCCGCTCGGCGACCCCGCGCACGCACGTGATCGCCATCTTGGTGGCCTTGCGCCGCCACAGGCCCTCGTGGAACGAGGTGAGCTGGGCGGTGTTGGTCAGTTCCTCGTGGACGTGGATCCCGTCCACGGGGAGGTCGACCTCGGAGTAGGCCTCCACGACGTCGGCGCGGCTGAGCACGTCCAGACTGGCTCTGGTCGGGTCGTAGCGCTCGTCCAGGGTGGCGCGCAGCAGTGCCTCGTGCAGGCTGGCGCCCCCGAGCGGCACGTAGGTGGCGGGCATCGTCAGGACGCCGGCCTTGCGCGCGAACTCATAGGGGACCGGGCTGGCGAACAGGTACGCGTCGATCGCCGAACCCAGCCTGACGACCTTGTCCGTCGCCTCTTGCTCATCTCGGTATGCGGCGGCGATGAGTCTGGCGTTCAGTGGTCCTGTGGACCCAGGACCCATGAGCATGACCCGTTCGACCACCTCATGGGGCCCTATGACGCCGATCGTCAAATCGCCAGTACGCTGGGCACTCACCTCGGGTTGCTCCCCGCTACCATTCCACGCTCTTCACTATGTGCGCCCACTGGTTTCCCGACCCGATCTCTGTCACGGCATGATTGCCGAGATCGTACCCATTGTGCGGGGCCAAAGAAGATCGTTTTGCATATCAACGCCGAAAGCCCGGGTGGGAGGCGGGCTCCCACCCCGGCTTGAACTGCGCTTACGACTCGCTACGAGACGACGACGCGCTCCACGTCGGCACCGAGTGCGGCGAGTCGCGTCGCGAACTGAGCGTGACCGCGGTCCACCAGATAGCCAGGCGCCACGATTGTCTCACCTTCGGCGACCAGTCCGGCGAGCACCAGGGCCGCGCCGGTCCGCAGGTCGTGCGCGATCACCTCGGTGCCGCGCAGGTCGGTCGGCCCGTGCACGATGGCGCGGGTCCCCTCGACCTCGATCTTCGCACCCATCTTGTTGAGCTCGTCGGCCAGCGCGAAGCGGCCGTCGTAGATCGCCTCGTGGATGTAGCTCTCACCCTCGGCCAGGGTGGCCAGGGCCATGAGCG
This sequence comes from Nocardiopsis flavescens, assembly GCF_900141985.1. Taxonomy (GTDB): domain Bacteria; phylum Actinomycetota; class Actinomycetes; order Streptosporangiales; family Streptosporangiaceae; genus Nocardiopsis; species Nocardiopsis flavescens. Next base: position 100,521 of record NZ_FQZK01000009.1, read on the forward strand.
GCGACTGGAGGTCGGTGGCGAAGCCCGGGAACGGCGAGGTGACCGCGTTGATCGGGCGCAGCGGCACGGAGGGGTCGCGGGTCACGTGCAGGACCGCGCCCTCCTGCGAGAACTCGACGCCCATCTGCTCCAGCTTCCACCGGGCCACGCCCAGGTGGTCCAGGTTGGCGCCGACCAGGCTGACCTCGCCGCCGGTGGCCGCGACGGTCATCGCGAACACGCCGGCGTCGATCCGGTCCGACATGATCGTGTGCTCGACCGCGGTGAGCTCCTCGACGCCCTCGACCGTGATGAGGCCGGTGCCGCCGCCGCTGATCTTGGCGCCCATGGCGCTCAGGAAGCCGATGACGTCGAGGACCTCGGGCTCCAGGGCCGCGTGCTCGATGACGGTGGTGCCGGGCGCCAGGACGGCGGCCATGATGAGGTTCTCGGTGCCCGTGTGGGACGGCGTGTCCAGGTACAGGCGCCCGCCGCGCAGGTTCGAGGCCTCGACGTTGATGTGGTTGCGCTCGGGGTCCTCGGTGACCTCGGCGCCCAGGCGCGCGAAGCCCCGGTAGTGGAAGTCCAGGTTGCGGCTGCCCAGGTTGCACCCGCCGACGCCCTCGATCCGGGCGCGCCCGGTGCGGTGCATCAGGGCCGGAACGAAGAGCACCGAGCCGCGAAAGCGCGCGGCGATCTCGGCGGGGAGAACGGCCAGCTCGGGGTCGTTGAGCCCCGAGGCGTCGATCACGACGGTTCGCTCGGCCTCATGGAACTCGACCTTGGCGCCGATGTGCTCGGCGAGTTCGAGGGAGCGGTAGACATCCTCGATGACGGGGACGTTGCGCAGCACCGTACGACCCTTGGCCGCGAGAAGAGCGGCTCCGATCATCGGCAGGACGGCGTTCTTCGCGCCCTGGATGAACGCCGTACCGCTGAGGGGGCGTCCGCCGCGGACGCGGTAACGAACCTCCTGGCCCATGCTCATGTGCTCCTTTGTGAGGCAGATGTGAAAAAAGGTCACCCTCGTCGGGTTTCGCCTATGTGCGTTGAGACGCGGGTTTCCCCCGGAACGTTCGACGAACTCGTGTGTGACCTGCACGGCCAGCGAACCGGTGTGTTCGCGATGACTCTATAGCACTCACCGGCCCGGACCGGTCCAGAACGTGGTATACCCGCGGTTCGGGGAGGGAGTCCCGCGAAACGGCCAAAGAGGTATTCGTCCAAGGGAAAGGACCAGGGTGGGTGTGGGGAGGCCGTATGCATGGCCGGGCACCTTTCGGGTACCGCACACGGCCCCACCACCATACGCGCTCCGGGCCGCCTTTCCGAGACAGGCGTGCCCGGAATCACGTCCCCGGACCCCGTCAAAGTTTGGGTTCGGATCCGGTCAGCCGCCGGAAGATCTCCGCGTAGCGGTCCATCGTGTGCCGCACCACCGACTCCGGAAGCTCCGGCGGCGGGGCGTCCGCGGCCCGGTCCCAGCCCGACGCCGCGGACGTCAGCCAGTCCCGGACCACCTGCTTGTCGAAGGACGGCTGCGGCCCGCCCGGCGCCCACTCGTCCGCGGGCCAGTACCGGGACGAGTCCGGGGTGAACACCTCGTCGGCCAGCACCAGCGAGCCGTCGGTGTCCCGGCCGAACTCGAACTTGGTGTCGGCCAGCAGCACCCCGCGGTCGCGCGCCACCTCGCGCCCGCGCGCGTACACCCGCAGGGTGAGGTCGCGCAGCTCCCCGGCCAGCCCGGCCCCGTGCCGCTCCACGACCGTCTCGAACGACACGTTCTCGTCGTGGTCGCCCACCTCGGCCTTGGTGGCCGGGGTGAAGATCGGCTCGTCCAGCTCGGAGCCGTCCTCCAGGCCCTCCGGCAGCGCCACCCCGCACACGGTCCCGTCCACCCGGTACTCGGCCAGGCCGGAACCGGTGAGGTACCCGCGCGCCACGCACTCAACCGGCACCATGTCCAGCCGGCGGCACACCAGGGTGCGCCCGGCCCAGTCGGCGGGCGCGCCCGCCGGGGGCTCGTCCGACACCACGTGGTCGGGGACCAGGTCGGCGACCCGGTCGAACCACCACAGGGACAGCTGCGTCAGCAGCCGCCCCTTGCCGGGGATCTCGGTGGGCAGCACCCAGTCGAACGCGGAGATCCGGTCGCTGGCCACCATGACCAGGTCGCCGGACCCGGTGGCGTACAGGTCGCGGACCTTGCCGGTGTGCAGGTGGGTCAGGCCCTCGACGCGCGCCGGCTCGGGCCGGACGACGAAACCGCTCATGGTGGGGTGTCCTTTGCTTCTACGGGGCGGCGTCCGCCGCTACAGCTCGGCGGCGGCCCGCTCGGCGATGTCGGTCCGGTGGAACGAGCCGCGCAGCTCGATCCGCGACACCGCGGCGTAGGCGCGCTCGCGCGCCTGCGCCAGGTCGGTGCCGGTCCCCACGACGCTGAGCACCCGGCCGCCGGACGCCACGACGTCGCGGCTCCCGCTCCAGGAGGTCCCGGCGTGCAGCACGTAGGCGCCCTCCAGGGCGTTCGCCTCGGCCAGGCCGCCGACGGTGTCGCCCCTGGCCGGGTCGCCCGGGTAGTTCTCGGCGGCCACCACCACGGTGACCGCGGCGCCCGGCTTCCACTGGAGGGAGCCGATGCCCTTGAGCCCGGCGGTGTCGGTGGCCTGGAGGACCGCCCCGATCGGGGTGGCCAGCCGGTCCAGGACCACCTGCGTCTCGGGGTCGCCGAAGCGGGCGTTGAACTCGACCACGCGCGGTCCCCGGGAGGTGAGCGCCAGGCCCACGTACAGCAGGCCCTGGTAGCGGGTGCCGCGGCGGTTCATCTCCTGGAGGGTCGGGCGCACGACCGACTCCATGACCTCGTCCACCAGCCCGGCCGGGGCCCACGGCAGCGGTGCGTACGCGCCCATCCCGCCGGTGTTGGGTCCCTGGTCGCCGTCGTGGGCGCGCTTGAAGTCCTGGGCGGGCAGCAGCGGCAGCGCGTGCACGCCGTCGCTCAGCACGAACAGCGAGACCTCCGGGCCGTCGAGGAACTCCTCGATGACGACCCGGCCGCACTCGCGCGCGTGCCGCTCCGCCAGCGCGCGGTCGTCGGTGACCACGACGCCCTTGCCCGCGGCCAGGCCGTCGTTCTTGACCACGTAGGGGGCGCCGAACTCGTCCAGCGCCTCGGAGACCTGGCTCGCCGAGCGGCACACCCTGGCCTTGGCGGTGGGCACGCCCGCCGCCTCCATGACCTCCTTGGCGAACGCCTTGGAGCCCTCCAGGCGGGCCGGCTCCCGGTCCGGGCCGAACACCGGGATGCCGCGCTCGCGCAGTGCGTCCGCGACCCCGGCGACCAGCGGCGCCTCCGGCCCGACCACGACCAGCTCCGCGCGGATGCGGGCGGCCAGCTCGGTCACCGCCAGCCCGTCGGTCGCGTTGATCACGTGGTTCTCGGCCAGCTCCGAGATCCCCGGGTTGCCCGGGGCGCAGTGGATGTCGGTGACACCCGGGTCGAGGGACAGCGCGCGGACGAGGGCGTGCTCGCGGCCTCCGCCGCCGAGGACGAGGGCTTTCACTACTGGGGGCCTCTTCGTGTGGGAGGAAGGACAGCGGACAGGCGCGCGCCGGTCAGACCAGCGAACGCAGTTGGAGCGTCTGGTCGCGGCCGGGGCCCACGCCGATGGCGGAGATCGGGGCTCCCGCCATCTCCTCCAGGGTACGCACGTACGCCTGGGCGTTCTTGGGAAGTTCGTCGAATTCCCCGACTCCGGTGATGTCCTCCGACCAGCCGTCGAGGTATTCGTAGACCGGCGTCGCGTGGTGGAAGTCGGTCTGGGTCATCGGGATCTCGTCGTGGCGGACCCCGTCGACGTCGTAGGCGACGCAGACCGGGATGCGCTCCAGGCCGGTGAGCACGTCGAGCTTGGTGAGGAAGAAGTCGGTGATGCCGTTGATCCGGGTCGCGTACCGGGCGATCGGGGCGTCGAACCAGCCGCAGCGGCGGTCGCGGCCCGTGGTGACGCCGTACTCGTGGCCCTGGGTGCGCAGCCAGTCGCCCTGCTCGTCCAGCAGCTCGGTCGGGAAGGGGCCCGAGCCGACGCGGGTGGTGTAGGCCTTGAGGATCCCCACGACCTTGGTGATGCGGGTGGGGCCGATGCCCGACCCGGCCGCGGCGCCGCCCGACGTGGGCGAGGAGGACGTGACGAACGGGTAGGTGCCGTGGTCGATGTCCAGCAGGGTGCCCTGCGAGCCCTCCAGGTAGACGGTCTTGCCGTCGTCCAGGGCCTTGTTGAGGATCAGCGAGGTGTCGGCCACGAAGGGGCGGAGCTTCTCGGCGTAGCCGAGGTACTCCTCGATGATCGGCTCGGCCTCCAGGGCGCGCCGGTTGTACACCTTGGTGAGGAGCTGGTTCTTGTCGTTGAGGGCCAGTTCGATCTTCTTGCGCAGGATCTTGGCGTCGAACATGTCCTGCACGCGCACGCCCTGGCGGGAGACCTTGTCGGCGTAGGTCGGGCCGATGCCGCGCCCGGTGGTGCCGATTTTGCCCTTGCCCAGGAAGCGCTCGCTCACCCGGTCCAGGGCCCGGTGGTAGGGCATGATCAGGTGCGCGTTGGCCGAGATGAGCAGGCGGGAGGTGTCCACGCCGCGGGCGTCGAGCCCTTCCAGCTCTTCGAAGAGCACGCCCGGGTCGATGACGACGCCGTTGGCGATCACCGGGACCACGTTGGGGGAGAGGATGCCCGACGGGAGCAGGTGGAGGGCGTATTTCTGGTCGCCGATGACCACCGTGTGCCCGGCGTTGTTGCCGCCCTGGTAACGGACCACGTAGTCCACGCGGTCGCCCACAAGGTCGGTCGCCTTGCCCTTGCCCTCGTCGCCCCACTGGGCACCCACGAGCGTGATCGCCGGCATTGGTCTCTACCTCTTCGCTCGACACCTGACCGGGGTGCTCCCGACCCCGAACATGGATGAACCCCTGGCGCAAGGCAGCGACAGGGGCCGTTGCGTATTGAGGGTACACGACCCGTCAGTTCCGGTTGAGTGCCGCCCACGAGGGGGTTTCCTCACGTCGGACCGGGGCGGTCGGCGGCGCCGGATCCACGGGCGCCCGCTCCCGCACACGCGGTACGGCGGGTGCGGGAGAGGGGGTGGGGCGCGTGCCCGTCGGCGGCCCTCCCCGGGGTGCGGCGGGGGCCGCCCGCGGGGCGTGCGCCCGGCCGGGCGCACGGGCGGGGCGGACGGACCGGACGGTGACGGGGCCTTTGGCCGGGGGCTCCGCCGACGGCCGGGCGCCCCTGAGGCCGCGGCCCCCCGGTCGGCCGCGCGTGCGGCGGCACCGCCCGGCGGGCCGGCGCTCCCCCGTCGGCACGGCCGGGGCGCCGGTCGGGCGGCGGGTCGGGCGGCGGGTCGGACCCGCGGGCGGCGCCGTCCCCGCCGTCAGGCGTTGAGGACCCTGGCGGCCTCGGCGCTGGAGTCGCGCAGGAAGGTGGCGCAGCGCTCGGCCTCCGCGGTCTCCCCGATCCGCCCGGCGGCCTCGCCCAGGGCGTGCAGCGCGCGCAGGAAGCCCTGGTTGGGCTCGTGCTCCCAGGGGACGGGCCCGTGCCCCTTCCACCCCGAGCGGCGCAGCTGGTCCAGGCCGCGGTGGTAGCCGGTGCGGGCGTAGGCGTAGGCCGCGACCGGCTCGCCCGCGGCGAGCGCGTTCTCGGCCAGGCGGGCCCAGGCCGCGGAGTACTCCGGGAACCGCCCGGCGACCGGGGTGGGGTCGTCGGTGGAGGCCAGCGCCTCGCGGGCCTCGGGGGAGTCGGCCAGGCGGGTCTCGGGCGGCTCGTTGAGCAGGTTCTTGTGCAGGTTCATGGATCCCATCCTGCCACCGCGCCGGGGTCCGGGGCCGCTGTCCACAGCCCCCGCCCGGGGGCGGAGCACGCCGCCGGGCGGGGGTGCCCGGCGGAGCGCGCCGCGCGGTGCCCGGGCCCGGACGGCAGGGCGCCCGGCGGCCGGACCGGCCACCGGGCGCCACCCCGCATCCGACGCGTCGGCTACTTCATCTTGTTGCCGGCGGACTTGAGCTGCTGGGCGGCCTCCGCCACGCGGGCGGCCATGCCGGCCTCGCCGGCCTTGCCGTAGGCGCGCGGGTCGTAGGCCTTCTTGCTGCCGATCTCGCCGTCGATCTTCAGCACGCCGTCGTAGTTCTTCAGGATGTGGTCCACGATCGGGCGGGTGAACGCGTACTGCGTGTCGGTGTCGATGTTCATCTTCACCACGCCGTACTCGATGGCCTCGTGGATCTCCTCGAGGGTGGAGCCGGAGCCGCCGTGGAAGACGAAGTCGAACGCCTTGTCCCGGCCGTGCTTCTCGGCCACGGCCTCCTGGGCCTTCTTGAGGACCTCCGGGCGCAGCTTCACGAAGCCCGGCTTGTAGGAGCCGTGCACGTTGCCGAAGGTCAGGGCCGTCATGTAGTAGCCCTTCTCCCCGAGGCCGAGGACCTCGGCGGTGCGCAGGGCGTCCTCCGGGGTGGTGTACAGCTTCTCGTTGATCTCGCCGACGATGCCGTCCTCCTCGCCGCCGACGACGCCCACCTCGATCTCCAGGATGGTGCGGGCCTCCTTGGAGGAGGCCAGCAGCTCCTCGGCGATCCGGAGGTTCTCCTCCAGCTCCACGGCCGAGCCGTCCCACATGTGGGACTGGAACAGCGGGTCCTGGCCCTTGGCCACGCGCTCCTTGGAGATCTCCAGCAGCGGGCGGACGAACCCGTCGAGCTTGTTCTCGGGGCAGTGGTCGGTGTGCAGGGCCACGTTGACCGGGTACTTGGCGGCGACCACGCGGGCGAACTCGGCGAAGGCCACCGAGCCGGTGACCATGTCCTTGATCGTGGAGCCGGAGAGGAAGTCGGCGCCGCCGGTGGAGATCTGGACGATGCCGTCGCTCTCGGCCTCGGCGAAGCCCCGCAGCGCGGCGTGCAGGGTCTGGCTGGAGGTCACGTTGATGGCCGGGTAGGCGAAGCCCTGGGACTTCGCGCGGCTCAGCATCTCGGTGTAGACCTCGGGGCTGGCGATGGGCATGCTTGACTCTCCCTGGAATCGGACCTGGAGCGAGCGGCCGCCGGTCGCGCCGACGGCACCCCACGTGCGTTGCCGGTGGACGTCCGGGCGGCGGGGGAGCCCGCAGCTCGGTCCACACGTCCGGACGTGTCCACCAGGTGTCACACAAGTATCCCGAACGCGCGGAGCCGATGGAAAGGTCTAGACCAAATTCGGTGGGGGGTCGCCCACGCGGCAGTGCCGACGATATGGGCGCCCGGCACGGTTCTCTACCCCATTCGGTTTTCTTGTGAAGTTTCGTGCGCTCGTGACCGAATTGTGGGAAGCCGAGATGTTGCGTGCGATCGCTGTCGCTTTTTGTCGTGATACACGCTACATTCAACGCCGTGGGAAGGCATAGGAATGATCCTCGCGGCGTCGGCCAGGTGGTGGCCATCGTCGGGGCAGTCGTGCTCCTGGTCACGATGCTCGCACTGGGCGGGTTCTTCTTGTACCGCTCGCTCCCCGGCAACTCCGGCTCCAGCGTGAGCGCCAACGCCTCCGGTGCCGCGGCCGAGGACGCGACCCCCGAGGGCGCCTTCTACGTGCGCGTCATCGGCGAGTCCAGCCGCGTCTTCGTCAGGGTTCCCGGCGGCGACGTCCTGCACGACCAAGAGGTCCGCCAGGGCAGCTCGATCACCTACGCCGAGATCCCCGAGGGCGGTATCGAGGTCACGATAGGGGACCCGTCCGCCGTGGAGCTGTTCGTCAACGGCAGCGAGCGCGACATCGCCGACCGCGGTGCCGACTACAGCTTCACCGTCAAGGGCTGACCCTTCCGGTCCCCCTTTTCCCCCGGCCCGCGCGGCCGGAACAGCACCGGCCTCTGCGCGCGCACCCCGTACGGCGCACGCCCCGTACGCGGCGGCGGGACGACGGCCCCGCCGCGCCGCTCCGGCCCCCTAGATCTCCAGGTCCGACACCTGGAAGACGGCCCGGTACTCCAGGCCCTCCTTCTCCACGCGCTCACGCGCCCCGCGGTCGAGGATCAGCGCGACCGCCACGACCTCCGCGCCCGCCTCGCGCAGCGCCTCCACCGCGGTCAGCACCGAGCCCCCGGTCGTGGAGGTGTCCTCCAGCGCCAGCACCCGGCGGCCCCGCACGTCCGGGCCCTCGATGCGCTTCTGCAGGCCGTGCGCCTTGCCCGCCTTGCGCACCACGAAGGCGTCCAGCCTGCGCCCGCGCGCGTGCGCGGCGTGGACCATCGCGGCGGCGACCGGGTCGGCGCCGAGCGTCAGCCCGCCCACCGCGTCGAACCCCAGGTCCGCCACGGCGTCCAGCATGACCGGCCCGACCAGCGGGGCGGCCTCCCCGTCCAGGGTCACGCGGCGCAGGTCCACGTAGTAGTCGGCCTCCTGCCCGGAGGACAGGATCACCTTCCCGCGCACGACCGCCTTATCGTTGATCTGACGCAGGAGTTCATCACGTTCGCTCATGATCCATGAGCGTAGAACACCGGGCGATACCGCACGTCACCGCGGAGCCCGGAGGGAGGCGGAGCGCCGTGCCGAACACCCCGGGGACCGTCCGGGTCGAGACCACCGTGGACACCCGAGAGGGGGCCGAGCGCCTGGCGGACTCCGCGGTCGGGCGGCGGCTGGCCGCCTGCGCCCAGGTCGGCGGCCCCGTCACCAGCCACTACCGCTGGGAGGGCGAGGTGCACCGCGACCAGGAGTGGACCGTGGTGTTCAAGACCGCCCTGGACCGGCTGGACGACCTCACCGCGCACCTCGTCGCCGAGCACCCCTACGACGTCCCCGAGGTGGTGGCCGTGCCCGTGGCCGGCGGCAACCCCGCGTACCTGGCCTGGGTGCGCGACGAGACCCGCGGCGCCCCCGGCGCGGACGGCGGGGAGCGGGGCGGCGCCGGGTGATCGCCGTCCTGCTGCCCCCCACCCTGGGACGCCCCACCCGCCTGCCGGCCCTGGACGGGGGCCTGCCCGCCGCCGGGGTGACCCCGGTGCGGGTCGCCGTGGCCGGCGACGGCCTGCCGCCGCACGCCGCCCGCTACGTGGCGGCCGCCAGCCTGGAGATCCGCCGCCTGGTCCCCCCGGACGCGCCGACCGCCCTGGTGGCGGAGGGGGACGCGGGGCCGCTGGCGGGGGCCCTGGGCGCGGCCCAGCGCGCCGCGCACCGGCCGGTGTTCGGGTACGTGCTGGTGGACGCCCTGCTGCCACAGCCCGGCACGGCCACCCGCGCCGACCTGGACCGCACCCAGAACCCGCAGGGCACGCCGCCCCCGCCCGTCGCCGACGGGGAGCCGGCGGGCTACCGCACCGAGACGCTGCCGCCCTCCGCGGACTGGCCGGACGCCCCCTGCGGCTACCTGCTCACCGACCCGGCCCGGGCGCACGCCGCCCGGCTGGCCCGGATGCGCGGCTGGGCGGTGCGCGAGTGCGCGCCGCGGGAGGCCTCCGGGGCCCTGGCCGCGCTGCTCCTGGAGCTGCGCGGCATGGCCTGACCGGGGCCCGCGGCTCCGGGCCGGGGTCGGGGCCGTCCACAGGCTGTGGAAAACGAGATGACGCGAGCGGCCCCGGTCCGGGACCATCGGACCATGGCCACCGACCACTTCCCGGTCCTGGGGCTGCGCGTGCGCACCCCGCGGCTGGAACTGCGCCCGCCCTCGCTCGACGACCTCTCGGCCCTCGCCGACGTGGCCGCCCGCGGCGTGCACGATCCTGCGGAGATGCCGTTCGTCGTCCCGTGGACGGACCGGCCCCCGGCCGTGCGGGCGCGGTCGGTCTTCCAGCACAACCTGGGCGCCTACGCGCGCTGGACGCCGCAGGACTGGCACCTGCCGCTCGTGGTCGTCCACGAGGGCGCGGTGGTCGGTGTCCAGGACATGGAGGCCGCGGACTTCGGGATCACCCGCCGGGTCGCCAGCGGCTCGTGGCTGGGGCTGGGGCACCAGGGGCGGGGGATCGGCACGGAGATGCGCGCCGCCATGCTGCACCTGGCCTTCGAGGGGCTGGGCGCGCGGGAGGCAGCCTCGGCGGTCATGGAGGGCAACGTGCGCTCCGAGCGCGTGTCCCGCGGGCTCGGCTACCGCGACGACGGTGTCGGGGTGCAGGCGGTGCGGGGCAGGGCCGTCCGCGAGCTGCGGTTCCTGCTGACCCGCGAGGACTGGGAGGCACACCGCCCGGACACCCCCGTCGAGGTCTCGGGACTGGCGCCGTGCCTGCCGTTCTTCGGACTGGGAGAACTTCCCGAGTGACGTACAGGGACGAACCGGTCACGCGTCGGGTACGGTTCTGAGCCGACGGAACCCTCGCGGCCGCCTCGGGCGGCCACCGGTGACGAGTCGGAAGGAACCCCCGTTGAACGACCACCGTCCCACGGCCGATCCGGGGCCGGGCTTCGCCCTGCCGCCGGGCCTGCGGTTCCCGTACGCGATCGGCAGGCCCGGACCCGACGAGTCCACGGGGCCGCGGGCGGGGCTGTTGCGGGGTGGCGGGGAGGGGGCGTCCGTGCGGCGGACGCCCCCGCGCGGGCTGCCGGGCTCCCGGCCCGGTTCTTCACGGACCCGTGCGGTGGACTCCGTCGCCGCCGCGTTCCTGGCGGGGGAGCCCCGGCCGGGCGCCGTACCCCGGGGGGCGCGCCGCGCCTGGTTCGACGTGCCCGCCCCGCGGCACCGCTGACCGTTGTCCGCGCAGGACCGTCAGGGGGCCGGGGCGGTGCCCGCCGCGGGGGCTCCGTCGGCGCGGGAGGCGCGCAGCATCCCGACCAGCCCCGCGAGGATGCCCGCCAGCATGCCGAGGCCGGTGACCGTGCCGCTGACGAACGGGATCCACTCCACGGCGCCCAGCCCCGCCATCACCAGGCCGGCCGTGCCCAGCGCCGAGATGTACAGGGCGGCCCCGAGGATCTCCCGCATCCGCCAGTACCAGGCCAGCGGCAGGAAGTGCAGGCCCACGACCAGCGCGATCCAGGCGACGTTCACCTGCCAGGGCGCCTCCAGCAGCCGCAGCACCTGGATGCCGCCGAAGATCAGCGCGACCTCGATCAGCACCACGATCCCGTAGAACGGGCCGAACCGGAACAGGGGAGCGGGCCCGGTCCCCGCCGCCTCCGCCGCGGGGGCGGGGCGGCGGGAGAGGATCCCGAAGAGCACGACGATCGCCACCAGCGCCGCCACGGCGAGGACGCGCAGCACCACCCCGACCGGGGGCGGCACCGGTGGCCCGGCGTTGGCGAGCACGAAGGCCAGGCCGAACCCGGCGCCGATGAGGAAACCCGTGAATCGACCCATGATGTGAACATACTGCCCGTACGGTGCCGGACGGGGCCCGTGACCGGATCAGGCCGCTGAGCCCGGGAACCAGGGCACGTGGACGACCACCGACCGCGCCGCCCTGTCGTGCAGGCAGCGCCGGAGCCGCTTGTCCGGCAGCGACCAGAGCACGTTCGCCAGCGACCACGGCAGCAGCCAGTTGACGGCGTTGGTGAACCCGGGGGCGAAGCACAGCGCGCGCACCAGGGCCCGCCCCGCGGGCAGCCGTCCGCCGCCCTCCGCGCGGACCACCCACAGGCCCAGGAGCATCTTGCCGACGGAGCGCCCCCACAGGCCGACCTGGAACCACTCCCAGAGGATCGGGAACAGCAGGAACGAGAAGACGGCGCCCACCTGGAAGGCCAGGCCGGAGCCCTCTCCCATGACGATGTCCCCGCCGCCGATGATCACGGCGGTGAAGGTCGTGGCCAGCATCGACAGGAACCACAGGACGCCCGCGACGACCGTGTCGAGGACCCGGGCCAGGAAGCGGTACCCGGGCTCGGCCAGGCCCCGTGCGGGCTCCTGCGGGTTCCAGTGGGTGTGGTGGCGCAGACCGGGGCGCGGCGGTGGAGGCCCGGCGTACGGGGAGGGGTGCCCCGGCGGCGGGTACCCGTGCGCGGGGGCCGGCGCGCCGAGACGCGGCCGCCGGTACCCCGGCGGGGGCGGCGCGTACGGTGCCGCGGGCGCGGGTGCGGGTGCAGCGGGGGATACCGGGCCGCCCGCGGGAATCGCCCCTCCGGGCGGCGCTCCTCCGGGCGGGGGAGCCGGGGGAGCGGAGAGCGCGTACGCGGCCGACGGGTACAGGGGGGTGTCGGCCCGGGGCACCGGGTCCGGCCGCGCCGGTGCCCCGGGGGCCGCCGACACGGCCGTGCCCCCGGCGCCGTCGAGCGCGTCGAGTCCGGCGTCGGTCTCGGGGGCCCGGGGCTCGTCCCCGAGGTGGTCGAGCAGGGTGCCCCGGTACAGGCTCGCGGCGCCGACGTCGATCGTCCCGGTCGTGGACAGCGAGAACCCCCCGCCGCGCTCGTACATCCGGATCAGCGGCTCGAACGGATCCGGAAGGCCGGGCAGCGCCGCCCCCGCGTCACGGGCCGCCGCCAGGTGCAGCGCCCACACGCACGACCTGCCCACCAGCGGATACCGCTCGGCCACCACCGGGCTCTCCAGCACACCCGCGACCACCTCGGGCGCCGCGCGCACACCCGGGGCCGCGGCCTGCGCGATGTCGTGGAACGGCCACCCCTTCGCCCCCAGCGCCCGCGTCCACAGCGCGGAACGGCGCAGGTACTCCCGCATCAGCGCCACCCGCGACCGCGTCCGCCCCGGATCCCCGTCCCAGTCGATCGCGTGGATCCGCGCGGCCAGGGCGTCGACCCCGGTGGTGGTACTCATCAGTGCCCTTCGCCCCTCAGTCCCTCAGCGCCGTCTGGACCAACCGCGTCGATCCGCCGCGGGTCACCCACTTGCCGCGCCCGGGCGGCTGCGCCGCCGCGTACACGCGCGGCAGGATCTGCCCCTCCGACCGGTCGCCGGCCATGACCAGCGCGCTGGTCCCGATCTCGCGGATCGCCTGCACCAGGGGCTCGTACATCCCGCGCCCGGCGCCGGCGACCCGGCGGGCCACCACGAAGTGCAGCCCGATGTCGCGGCCGTTGGGAACGAACGGCACGAACGGGGCCAGCGGCTTCTGCCCGGCGGTGGTGAGCACGTCGTAGTCGTCGGCGAGCACCACGATCCGCGGGCCCTTGATCGTCCCGGGCTCCAGCGAGTCGAGGTCGCCGTCCTCGGGGATGCGCGACTCCACCTCCTTGGCCACGCCCCCGGCCAGCCCGGCGCACACCTTGGGGGTGCTCGCGTACCCGCCCATGTACTCCTCGGGCACCACGTTGCGCAGCGTCCGGCGCGGGTCCATGACCGCGAACACCACCTCGTCGGGGGTGTACCGGGCCACCAGCCCCTCGGCCACCAGCCGCAGCAGGTTGGTCTTGCCGCACTCGCCGTCGCCCAGCACCAGCAGGTTCTGGTCGCGGTCGAACAGGTCCAGCAGCACCGGGTCCAGCGCCCGCTCGTCCACCCCGACCGGTACCAGCCTCGGCTCCGTCTCCGGAGCGGGCAGGGTCCGCGCCGACAGCCGGTGCGGCAGCACCCGCACGTGGGGCGCCCGGCGCCCGCCCCAGGCGCCGTCGATGGTCCGCACCGCCTTCTCGACGGCCTCGCCCAGGTCCTCGCCGGAGTCCACGCCGTCGATGCGCGGCAGCGCCACCTGGGCGAACAGCTCGTCGTCGGTGAGCGCCCGCCCGGGGGTCTTGGCGCTGATCGTCTCGGCGAGCTTGCGGTCGATGGTGGACTCGGACGCGTCGTTGAGGTGCAGCTCCACCTTCTGCCCGAAGTTGGACTGCACGGCGATCCGCACGTCGTTCCAGCGCAGCATGCCCGCCACCACGTGCACGCCGAACCCGCCGCCGCGCTGGAGCAGCTCGCTGACCATGCCGTCGATGTCCTCGAAGTCCTTGCGCAGGGCTCCGAACCCGTCGATGACCAGCAGGACGTCCGCGCTGGCCAGCTCGGGCACCTCGCCGCGCGCGTGCATGCGGCGCAGCTGGTCCACCGAGTCGATGCCCCGGTCCCGGAACACCTCCTGGCGGTGGTCCAGCATGCCCCGGACCTCCTCGACGGTCCGCCGCACCCGCTCGATGTCGGTGCGCGCGGCCACCCCGCCCACGTGCGGGAGAGACGCCAGCGACTGGAGGCCGCCGCCCATCAGGTCCAGGCAGTACACCGCCGCCTCCTGCGGGGTGTGGGTGAGCGCCAGCGACATCACCAGGGTGCGCAGCAGCGTGGTCTTGCCGCTCTGCGGGCCGCCGATGAACGCGACGTGCCCGCCCGAGGCGGTGAGGTCCAGCCTCCACACGCCCTGCCACTGCTTGGTGGCGTCGTCCAGCAGGCCCACGGGGACGCTCATCCGCGCGTGCCCGCCGGGCAGGCGCAGGCCCCGGTCGGTCTTCTCCAGTGCGCCGGCCATGGTGTCCAGCGCGGCGGCCGTGGGCAGCGGGGGCAGCCAGATGGACCGGGTCCGCTCGCCGTGCCTGTCGAACTGGGACACCATCACGTCGAGCAGGGTCGGGCCGACCGTCCGCGAGGGCATCGTGGACTCGCCGCCCCCCGAGCCCGCGGTCGCGCCCGGCTCCTCCGGAACCGTGTTGTACGCCGTGTAGGGGCGCACGCCCACCGCGCCGTCGGACTCCGACTCCTCCGCCACCGGGCCCCGGTAGGGGCCCGACACGTACCCGGCCTTGAACCGCTGGTACACGCTGGTGTCGACCTTCAGGTACCCGAACCCGGGCAGCGACGGCAGGTGGAACGCGTCGGGGGTGTTGAGGACGGTGCGGCTCTCCTCTTCGGAGAACGTCCGCAGGCCCAGCCGGTACGACAGGTACGTCTCCAGGCCGCGCAGCTTGCCGCCCTCGATGCGCTGGCTGGACAGCAGCAGGTGTACGCCGATGCTGCGGCCGATGCGGCCGATCGACAGGAACAGCTCGATGAAGTCGGGGCGGGCGGTCAGCAGCTCGCCGAACTCGTCGATGATGACCAGCAGGTGCGGCAGCGGCGGCAGGCTCGGGTCGTGCTGGCGCTTGTAGGTGTAGTCGCCGATGTTGGGCACGTTCCCGGCGTCGCGCAGCACCTGCTGCCGGCGCTGGACCTCGCCGGACAGGCTCGCGTAGACCCGCTCGATGAGCGCGGCGTCGTCCTCCAGGTTGGTGATCACCCCGGCGACGTGCGGCATGTCCTCGAACGGCGCGAACGTCGCGCCGCCCTTGTAGTCGACCAGCACCATGCTCACCCGGTCCGGCGAGTGCCCCGCCGCCAGCGCCAGCACCAGGGTGCGCAGCATCTCGCTCTTGCCGGAGCCGGTGGCGCCCACGCACAGCCCGTGCGGGCCCATCCCCAGCTGCGCCGACTCCTTCAGGTCCAGGACCACCGGCTGGCCCATGTCGTCCATGCCGATGGGCACCCGCAGGAACGCCCGCTCGCTGCGCGGCGCCCAGAGCCGCTGCACGTCCATCGCGCCCGGGTCCTGCACGCCCATCATCGAGGTGAAGTCGACGGCGCCGCCCTCCTGGGCGGTCTCCTCCACCGACTCCGGGGACAGCCGCAGCGGGGCCAGCATGCGGGCCAGGCCGCCGAGGGTGGCGGCGGGCACGTCGTCGACGGTGCCGAGGGTGACCACCGGGTCGGAGCCGCGCAGCTCCTCGACCCTGACCAGGTCGCCCTGGACGGTGATGCGCACGTTCACGTCGCCCGGCTCGTCGACCTGCCGCGACACCAGGTGCAGCACGGTGACGGCCAGTGCCGCGGGGTCCACCGCGTCGTCGGGGCGGACCAGCTCGGCGGCCACCTCGCCGTGGGTGTCGTGCACGACGAGCAGGCGGCGCAGCATCTGGTACGCCTCGCGCTTGCCCATGCCCCGGCGCACCTCCGACGCGAAGTCGGTGCGCGCCCGCAGCTCGTCGGCGAGCAGCCCGCCCAGTTCGGCGGGGGTGGGGGCGATGAGCCGCACCGCGGCCCCGCCCTCGCGCCGCTGCGGGTCCAGCACCTGCGGCAGCCAGGGCAGCCACGCCCAGTCCTGCGCCCGCTCGGCGGGATAGGAGACCGCGAGCCCCGCGTCCTCGGGGGCGTGGAACGCGCCGAACTGGGCCACGAGTGCCCTCACCAGCCGCATCACGTCGTCGCGCTCGCCGACCACGCTGACGTTCCCCGCCATGTCCAGGGGCAGCGTCAGCGGCATGTCGGGGATGGTGGCGAACCGGCGGATCGCCGCCTGCGCCTCCGACAGCATGAACGGGTCGGTGGGGGTGAGCGCGGTGCCCTGCTCGGCCAGCCGCAGCGGCCGGCCCCCGGTGAGGCCGGTGCCGACCCGCACCCGCAGGAAGTCGCGGTGCCTGCGGCGGCGCTCCCACAGCCGGGTGGGGTCGCGCACGACGTCGTACAGGGCCTCGGGCGGCGGGTCCAGCAGGCGGGCGTGCGAGCGGGTGGTGTCCTCCCACTCGGTCAGCTCCTCGCGCAGCTCTTCCAGGTACTGGAGGTAGAGCTCGCGCTGGTTGCGGCGCTGGCGCCCCACCTGGCCGCGCCGGGAGAACAGCATGGCCAGCGCCGCCAGCAGGGCCACCACCAGGATGACGCCGCCCAGCGCGATGAAGGCCGGGTTGCGCATGACCATCATGATGGTCATCGACGCCATCATGCCGACCATCGGCAGGATCGTCATGAGGGGGTTGCCCTGCGCCTTGCCGTCGGGGAGGGTCGGCGGGGCCTCCACCTCGTGGGGCTCCTGCGCCGGTGCGGGGTGCACGGTCCTGGTCGGGCGGTGCACGACGCGAAGGCTCATCGAGGTTCCTCTCGGCGGTGCAAGGGGGTGGCGGGGAGGAGGGGGGCGGGGCGCCGGTGACTCGCAAGAACCCTACCGAACAGGATTCCCGCGACCATTCGGTGCGTGCGGTCGCGATGACTCACGGAGACGGTGCGGTGCCGTCGGCGGGGACCCCGCCGACGCCGCCTCCGGGGGAGTCCGCAGGGGCGCCGCGCCCCTCCCGCGGTCCGGACCCGTCCCCGGCGCCCGCGTCCCCGCCGTCGGGGTGCAGGTGGGCCATGAGCTCGCGGAAGCGCACCCAGGAGTCGTCCTCGACCCCGGTGCCCACCTGGTACCAGAAGGCCGGGGTCATCGGCGGGCCGAACGGGAGGGGGCGCACGGGTGCGCCGAGGGCGCGGCCGGTCCCGATGGCGGCCACCGCCTCCTGGCCCACCGCCATCCCCACCGGCAGCGGCAGCCCCGCCCAGTGGGGCGCGTAGGTGAGGTCCGCGCGTCCGCCGGACCGCCGCACCGTCATGGTCCGCAGCACGTCCCGCTCGGTGAGCTCCCCGACCAGGGGCGGCAGCGCCGACAGGTCCGGCTCCTCCCCCTCGGCGAAGCCGACGGCGAACGTGATGGCCTCGCGCACCCCGAAGGCGGTGCGGCTCACCCGCACCGTCCCGGCGAACGGCCGCACACCGTCCTCGCGCAGGCCCTCGGCCGGGCCGGAGAACGCCGCCCAGGTCTGCCCGGGGGCGCGGTTGCGGGCGGTCCGGGTGAACACGGCCCGCCTCCACTCCTGGGCGAAGGGCTCGGCGGTGCCCCACACCGCGGGCGGGGCCCCGCCCAGGCGCTCGGCGAGCAGCTCCACGGAGGCGCCCAGGACCAGGCCGTTGTCGGCGGGGTGTTCCACGTTGAGGTCCACGTGCAGCTGGTGGCCGCGGTCGGCGTCGTCGGCCCGGAACGCCTCCGGCGGCCCGCCGGCGCGGGCGTCCCCGTCCACGGTGAAGGCCTCGCGCCCGTCCCAGCGCAGCGGGACCCCCGAGAAGCCGTCGTAGTAGGAGCCCTCGGGGGTCTGGACCACCCAGCGGGCGGCGGCGGAGCGCAGGACCGAGTGCAGGGCGTGGGTGAGGCGCGAGGTCGAGGGCGTCACCACCTGGAGGCGCAGGCCGCGGCGGCCGTGGCGCGCCATGGCGTCCACGATCCAGGGGGACATCGGCACCAGGGGGCGGTCCTGCACCACGACCGCCGCCCGCTCGGTGAGCGCGGTGACGGCGGGGTGGTCGGTGGTGCCCTCCAGGAAGGGGGCGCCGCGCACCAGCGCGGAGTCGGGCTCCCACACCTCGCCGCCCAGCCGCCCGGCGAGGTCGCGGACGAACCGGCCGACCACGCCGGCGGTGTCCGCGTCGGGAAGCTCCGCGCCGCGGGCCTCCACCCAGTACGGCTGGGCGGGCAGGTCGTCCGCGATGCCGTCGGACAGCAGGCGTTCGGCCTCGGACGACAGCGCCAGCCGCTGGGCGGCCTGGAGGGAGGCGACCACCCGGTCGTCGCCGTCGCGGAGTTCCACCACGGCGCCGTCGGCCACCAGCCTGACCCGCAGGTCGGGGCCGGCCGCGGCGAGCGCGGCGATGAGGGCGCGCCGGTCGGGGGCGTCGGCCAGCAGGGCGACCGCGTCGTGGCTCAAGGGGTCTCCTCAACACTCGTGGGTACCGGACGGGCAGGGCGTACCGGGTGGGATACGCGCGGTGTCCGGAAGGTTCACGTTGCCGTGTCCCCGCGGCGGGCCGGCACGCGGGGGTGCGCACCCGCGGTGCGCGGCGCCCCGCGGGAACTCCGTTCCTTGAGGGACGCTCGTCACGGACCCCGGTGTCACCGCAGGTCACGAGAGGCCCGCAAAACCGTCGGGCGTAAACGGTTTCCTTTCGTGCGCGGCCGGTGAAACCATCAACGCCGAACGGACATCAGATATCAGTGTCCGCCTCCAGCGGCGGACGCGAACACGTACGAGAGGCCCTGTACCGCCGTCGGAGGAACCACCGTGAAGTTCGATCTGGTCGAACCCCTCGACTGGGAGGACCCGCCGCAGACCGTCCAGGACGGGGACGAGCAGCCGCTCCCCGCCGCCGGACCGGTCCGCGCCGCCGCCGACCACGCCCGCGACCGCTTCCGCACGGAGGCCGGGAACCTCCAGGCGGCCCTGGGCCACATGTGGCACGTGATCACCTCGTCCCAGGCCGGGGAACCGGTCGTCCCGACCGCCGGCGCCGCGGCCCCGGCCAACTTCCGGCCGGGCGCCTTCTCGTCCCGCGACGCCTGACCCGGGCGCCGACACCCCCGTCCGACCCCTCCGACCCGAATCCGGGACCGACAGGTCCGCACCACGCCGGCCGCCCGCCGACCGGCGCACACGCGAAAGGAACAGTCCGTGTCGCAGTGGAACATCCAGCCCGCGGCCGTGGGCGGTGTGCTCCAGTCCGTCGCCGGCCACCTGGGAGAAGAGGGCAGCGGCGAGGGCCTGGTCGGCGTCATGGAGAGCGTCGAGGAACACCTGATGGACTGCGGTGAGTACGCCAAGAGCGGCATCATCGGGATGGCGCTGGGCGAGTTCGCCGGGCACTACTTCGGGATCATGGGCGACATCGCGGGCCTGACCATGGCCGCCGTCACCGGCGCCAGCGAGGCCACCACCCACTACATGAACGGCAACCTGGAGATGGCGGAGGAGTCGCAGGCCAACGCCGGCGTCATCCCCGAACCCGAGCCGCCGCCCGTGTACGGCCCCAACCAGCCCGTCTGACACCTCCTTTCGCAGCCCGGTGCCAGCCCCCACCGGCCACCCGGACCCGCACCGTCCGCCCGGCGCCCCCGCCGGGCAGCCCCCGGACACGTCGCGGATCCGTGCCCGCAGACACGAACCCCGGGAAGAACCGCGGCCCCGTACCGCCAGCGGACTTCCCCCGGCACAGGTAACGGTGGTCCCCCTTGTCCGACCTCATCGACCCGAGCGGCTTCCCCGTTCCCGAGACGCTCACCTACTCCCTCGACCTGGTCGCCGCGAAGCTGAAGACCGACGGCACCGACCTCACCGACACCACCGCCGACATCACCGGCGCGTGGGGCGGGCTGGAGGGCATCTACTCCGCGCCCGAGGACCAGGACCTCTTCACCGTCCTCAGCCCGCTCACGGGTGACGCCGAAGAGGTCTCCACCGCGCTGTCCACCACCTCCGACGCCCTCAGCGCCTTCGCGGAGACGGTCCGCGACATCAAGGCGCGCTGGGCCACCCTCAAGACCGAGTCGTACGCGTTCCTCAACAAGATCGAGGGCGACGACGACTGGCGCGACGGCGGCGGCTTCCTGTTCTGGAAGTCCGAGAGCCCCGAGGTCGCCGAGCACAACGCGTTGCTCGACCGGGCCGCGGGGCTGCTGCACGAGTACGAGGAGGCCGAGCGGACCTGTGCCAACGCCATCACCGTGCAGTTCGGCGGCACCACGTTCATCGCCCAGAGGGCCGACGGGTCGGTCACGGCAGGCTCCGGCGAGTACGTGTACGGGTTCGACGCGCCCCTGGAGGGCGTCCCCATGGAATGGGGGGCGCCGCAGACCACCGACCACGCCTGGTACAACGACTTCGGCGACGCCGTCGGCGACTTCTTCGTGGGCATCGCCGAGGACGTCGGCGGCATGGTCGGCGCGCACGGGCCGAACGGGTGGTTCTCCGGGGACTGGGGCGACAACCTCTGGGACTACTGGGGCGGCACCGTCGAGGGCCTGGCCGGACTGGTGGGAGTAGGCAAGGACGAGAACGGCGAGTGGGGCTGGTCCCTGGACACCGCGGGCAACGCCTGGAAGGAGGCGGCCCACGCGGTCGTGCCGTGGGAGGAGTGGGGAGACCGGCCCTGGTACACCATCGGCACCGCGCTGCTGAACGTCGGCGCCGTGGTGGGCGGCGCGCTGCTCACCGCCACCGGAGTTGGCGCGGTCGTGGGCGTGCCGCTGATGGCCTGGCGCGGTGCCAAGATCCTCAACTCCGTCGGCGGCAGCCGCACCCCGGACGTGCCCGACCTCGCGGACTTCCCCGGCGGCATCGACCCCTCTCTGCTGTCGCGGATCCCCCGGTTCGGCGACGGGTCCTTCCGGCCGCTGGACCTGAGCGACATCGACGGCCTCGACATCGACAGCGCCGACCTCGGCCGGATGAACGCGGCCCTGGAGCGGCTCAACAACGCCGACAACGGCTCGGGGCTCCCCGACGGGAGCGACGGCCGGCGCACCACGGACACCGGCTCCGACGGAGAGAACGGCTCCGTGCCGCGCGGTGCCGCCAACACGAACCCGGAACCGGAGGCGGAGAACACCGGAAACCGCCGCAACGGCGACTCCGACTCCGATGAGACGGTCGACCCGACCGCCGACCAGCTCGATGCCGGCCAGGAGTTCCTGGACGGTGTCGATCCCGAGTCCCGCCGCCGGCTGGAGGAGGGGCTGAACGGCGAACAGGACCGCTGGGTGGCCTCGCAGGAGGTGCCCGACGACGCTTCCTCGCTCAACGACACCCCGGTGCAGCGGTACGAGAACGAGCCCTCCCGCGTGGAGGCCGACGCCGAGCAGCGGGTCGAGGTCGACAGCGCGGGCAACGAGATCAACGCCCGCAACGACGGCACCGTCAACAACAGTGTGGGCGACGGCGGCACCCCGCAGGACACACCGCGCGGCGGTACATCCGGTACGCACATCGACTCCGATACGGGGCGTGGTGCAAGCGCCGGCGGTGGCGGCGGTGGCGGAGGCGGGAACGGTGGTGGAGGCGGCGGTCTGCCGGACGGGCCCGACGACCGCGGCTCCATCGCCCGGACGGACACGAACCGGCCGGAGTACCTGCCGCACCGGAGCGACAAGATGGACCCCGACCTGCAACCGCAGGTCCTGGAGGCCATCAAGGACGTCCCCGGCGTGCGTCAGCTGAGCCTGAACAACGCCGAACTCGAACGGATCCTCGGCAACCTCACCCGGCGCCCCGGCGGACAGCAGATCGCCGACATGATCCTTGACGGACGTGTCACCAAGATCGATGGCTTCAGTGATATCGTCTCCAGCCTCAAGAACAGCCGTGACATCGAGTCCAAGAACCAGGAGATCCGCCTGGCCTTGGACATCCACGAGTCCGGTGTTCCCCTGGACCGGATCGAGTTCCGGGGCAAGGACCTGAAGACGGGCGAAGACCTGGATGTGGCCGTGCTGGATGAGAACGGGAACGTCCTGCGGGGATACCAGGCCTACCTGCCCGAGCCCGAGAGCACCAATCCGCTCCGGTCGGCGATGAGGAAGTTCAACAAGCAGCTTCCGTTCGGTACCGACACGCAGCACCGTGTGGGCGTGGTGGAACTGCGGATGAACAGGTCTGACGTCTCCCCGGAGGACCTTCTCTCGGTGGAGAGGTACACCGAGGAACGGGGCGTCAACATCCAGTTGCATTTCCAGGACCAGACCGTTCTCTACCCGAACGGCACGCGGATTTACCAGGAGGGTATGTGATGGGCGACCTGCAGAGGGCCCCCGAGAGCGTCGGCGCGTGGCTGTGGTTCGTCGTACCGGACGGAGCACCGGACACCGCCGCGGTCCTGGCCCCGCTGGCGGAGGCCGCCGCCGTGCTCCGGGAACACGGGCTGCTCCACCTGGAATCGGTCGACGCCGTCTGGGAGCACCCCCGCGGCGGTCGCATCGACGACCTTCGCACCGTGCCCGTGCCGGGTGGGGCGATCACCGAATCGCTCGTGCGAGACATCGAGGAGACACGTCCTTCGGAGTCCTCTGAGGCACGGCTGAAGCTGGTGCGAACCCATGGGTCCGGGACCTGGGTCGACGGCTCCGGGACCGCCCGCACGGAGGACGACCTGGTCGTGCTGGAGTCAATGCCGGTCCTCGATGAGATCTCGCTGGAGGCGGCGGTCCACCATGACGTCTGGGCCCGCTACGCCTTCTCCGGAATCCCGCACCCGCAGGTGTACGACGCGAACGCGCCGCGCCTTGCCGCGGCCCTGCAAGGCATCGAAGCCGCCGTGGGCACGAAAACCGAGCCCGGGGACTCCACTGGCTTCGGTCGGGTGCAGGGCTACGGCATCCAGGACCCCGAGCCGGACGACATCGAGGACGGCCGCGCACCGGATCTCACCTACTTGCTCTCCTGAAGAGGGCATCGACTCCGAGTACCTGTCCGAGCACATCGTCGAGGCCACCTGGTACGGAGAGTTCCCCGTGTGAGTCCCGGCCCCGTCGACGGGGCGCCCGCACCCGCCGACGGGTCGAACACCGACTCCGGCTGGACCGGTGAAAGGCCCAAGAACGGTTACGGGCTGAGTAACGAGCAGCGGGTCCGGCTCGCCGATCCCTACCTGCGCGACCTGGACATGTGTTCCGGCAGGAACTTCGTCCAGGACTTCATGGACCGTGTCAACAACCACCCCGAGCTGCTCGATACCTTTTACAAGGAGGGGAACGGGTCCAAGTGGAGCGCCGACGATGTGATCGGCGAATACGGGATCCCCAAGATCGAGCAGTTGAGTGACGGGACGTGGAGGGCTAAGAGTGACCTTCCCACTCCGCCCAAGCCCGACTATCTGCTTCCTGATAAGCAGGAACTGTTCCCGAGGCGTGACGGGAATGCCGATAATGCGAAGCTCGACCTCATGGCCGGTGTCCGCAGGGATGAAATAGATTCCTCCACTCGGATCCGCGAAGCAATGCAGACGAAGAAGGACGAGAACGGCTGGGACGACGACCATCCCGAGATCGTCAAGCTCGACGAGGAGAGGAACCAGGTCCTGGGCCGGATCAGCCGGGCGGGCGAGTACTACGGGGAAGAGGTCGCCAGGTCATACGTGCCGGAGATCTTCGACGGTTCCAGGAAGGTCCAAGTTCGGAGTCTCGATGCCGACGGCAACGTCACTCTGCAGGAGATGACCCTTCCGGAAATCAAGGGAGGGGACCTCCTGGACAAGGTCGAGACCGCTCCCAACAGCGGGAACTACCAGTTCGACCTGGTTCACGCCACCACGGACGGCGGCTTCGTCGTCACCGAGGCCAAGGCCGATGTCCAGACCGAGCTCGGAAATCGCAAGGTCGGTGTGGGGGACAGCGAGAGGAGGGTGTCCCAGGGGACGGAGGATTACCTCCGCGCGACCTTGACCGATATGATCAGGCGCGGAAATGCGGACACGAGGGCAAGCGACATACCCCTTGGCTCCGGCTACGTCAACGAGCTTGATCTGGCCCAGGAAATGCTCGCAGCCCTGGCAGAGGACCCGAGCAAGCTCCACTACG
This sequence comes from Nocardiopsis flavescens, assembly GCF_900141985.1. Classification (GTDB taxonomy): domain Bacteria; phylum Actinomycetota; class Actinomycetes; order Streptosporangiales; family Streptosporangiaceae; genus Nocardiopsis; species Nocardiopsis flavescens. The sequence continues at coordinate 124,500 of NZ_FQZK01000009.1, forward strand.
CTGAGATCAAGGGCGTCTCTACAGCCACGGGTGCACACGGGGGCGTCAGTTTCGGCCTGTATGACCTTTCGCCGAAGCTCCCAAGGAATTAGAAAGAAGGTTTTCTCGATGATTTCCGACATTCCCAGGCACGATGTGGGCATGCCGCATTATCGCCAAAGGATGCAGCAGTTCCCGGATAAAATCGAGAAGCAGGTGTCGTGGATCGTCGGCAAACCCTCGATGGCGGGTATGGCCTTGGACAACATCGCTTTGGAGGCCCAGGTCTGTCTGGCGGTGGACCCGCGGGCCGCGGAGCTGTTGACCTGGGAGGCGTGGACCACGTGGATGCAGGTGGCCGAGGCGCCGTTCGCGATGTGCGTGCTGGAGCCGGGGCAGACCACCGAGCGGATGATCAACCAGAAGGTCCGCACCCTGCACCACCTTCCGCCGGGGCCGGAGTGCGACGCGGGTACCTGGCTGACGGCGTTCTTCCTGGCGGTGACCTGCCGCGACGAGAAGCGGGTCGCCTCCCTGTGCGGGATCACCCCCGAGTTCCTGCGGGAGGCGAGCGAGGCCAGGGGCGGGGCGTTCGACGACTACGTCTACCCGTGGATCGCCGCGATCCAGGACTTCATCCTCAACCGTCCCTCGCTGGGGGACAACCTCTACCGGGCGATGGAGCTGTCCAAGCCCGAGAACACCACGATCAGCACTCCTGAGAACCTGGACCGGCTCGTCTTCCCGGTGATGAACGCCTTCTACCGGCTCGTCGAGCAGGACACCGCCGAGTTCGACGGGGCCATGGAACAGGGCGTCCGACTGTTCCGGGAGCACTACACAGAGAACGACGAACGCGCTAAGGACACCGAGGGCGCGGTGCCGCTGCGGCTCCTCGGGGTGGCGTGCATGGCCTACGACCTGGCCCGGGTCGTTCCGGATTTCCACCCCGACCTGGACTCCCCCTACTTCCCCGTCCACATCCTGGAGCGCACCCGACACGACGACATCCCCCTCTGAAATCGATGCCCCCGAGGAAGCGGGGCGAGAGCGTTGCGAGTGGAGCGCCACGAGATCGGGTTCGTGGTCGACGACTACCGGCGCGAGGCCAACGCCAGGGGCAGGCAGATGGCGCTCCAGACCCTGGTGGGGAAGCCGTGGTTCCTCCTGAGGAGGGTGGATGCGGCTGTGGACACGGCTCGTCAGGAGCTGTTGGTGGATCCCCCGGCCTCGCGGTTGGAGACGTGGGAGGCGTGGGTGTTCGTGAGGCAGATCGCCAACGCCGCCTTCCAGCTCTCCGAGGTGGAGCTGGGGCAGGAGGCGGTGCTGCGGGTCGACCACGAGGACCGGCGGATCCGGATGGGCAGGCGCGTGCCGGTGGCGCGGCCCGCGGACTGGGAGACCGCGTTCCATCTGGCGGTGACGTGCCGGGACCACGAGCGCGTGCGGGCGCTGTGCCGGATCCCGGTGGAGGGGTTGCGTGCGTCGGCGGCCCGGGGCGGGTCGGAGTACCTGGAGTTCACCTGCCAGTGGATCGACACGCTCCAGGAGTTCGTGACCGGCGGTCCGGACCTGGTGGGCAAGCTGACGCGGTCGATGGAGCTGTGCGACCCGCTCGCGGTGCCGTTCGGCGCGCAGAGCGTCGAGGCGCTGTCGTTCCCGCAGATGGAGGTGTTCCGACGGCTGCTGACGGGCGATCCGGAGGAGTTCGTCAAGGCGCTGGTCCAGGCCCTGGAGGACCACAAGCGCTTCTACGGACCTCGCGGACATGAGTCGCGGAAGCCGGACGGTGTGGTGCCGCTCAGCCTGCTGTCGCTGGCGTGCCTGGGTGTCGACGAGTTCGGTCGGCAGGACCCGGGTTTCACCCTGGGCATCGACTCCGAGTACCTGCCCGAGCACATCGTCGAGGCCACCTGGTACGGAGAGTTCCCCGTGTGAGCCCGGCCCCGTCGACGGGGCGCCCGCACCCGCCGACGGGCGCGGGCGCGCGGGGTCACGGCATCTCGCGCAGGACCAGGACCCGGCCGTCGTAGTACGTCCGCTGGACGTGGGAGTCCGGGTTGAGGTCCTTGTCGTCGAGGTACTCCGGCCAGGTCATGAAGTACACCCAGTCCGGCTGCGCCTCCAGGGTCTCCACGCCGGGCACCTGTCCGACCTCGCCCAAAGCGATGGGGCGGCCTCCGGCGACCTCCCGCATCGCCGCGTAGTCCTGGGCGGAGGGCTGGTTCTTCATCCAGATGTCGATGCTGGCGATGTCGACGTACTCGTCACCGGGCCAGTAGTCGCCGATGGAGTCGACGTCGACGTCCTTGACGTTCCAGTTGGAGACGAGGTTGGTCAGCCCCCGCTCTCCCGTCAGGTGGTCGTGGGTGATGCGGAAGAGTTCAGCGCTGCCGTCCTCCCCGGGACGGCCGCCCCACCAGGCCCAGGGGTCGTTCATCTCGTGGAGCGGGCGCCACACCACCTCCACCCCCTGTGACTCCAGTTGGCGCAGGTAGGGCACGGCCTCGTCGAGCCGCGCCTTCCAGGCCCGGTTGAGCGGGCTGCCGTCGGTGATCAGCTCCGCCCACTGCCCGTCGTCGAGCGAGGACATCACGCCGTCCTCCCACGAGCAGGAGGAGCCCTGCGTGGGCGGGCACACGTGCCAGGTGAGCGTGACGATCGCACCGTTGCCCCACTGGTGGGCGGCCTCGTCCACCATGGTCTGCCGCGCTTCCACGTCCGAGGAGGCGAAGAGGAAGTCGCCTCCCCACAGGCCCGGGTACTCGCCGGTGATGTCGAAGACCCGGCGCGTGTGCCGGGCTGGGTCGGAGTTGGGCTCCTTGTTGTGCTGCCCGCTGACGGTGGAGGTCCCGGAGATGCCTTCCAGGAAGGCCAGCGTGTCGTCCACCCGGGCGGTGCCGGGGGCGGCTCCTCCGGGCGGGGCCGCGGCGGTCCCCGCGGCGGACGGGGCCGCGGTCAGCAGTGGGGCGGCGACCAGCAGGGCGGTCGCCACGCGGACGGCGTTGCGGCGAAGACCCTGGTAGCGGGGGTGTCCGGTCACTTCTTCCTCCTGGGGGAGACTCTGGGCGACGACAGGGGTGTCAGGGCGCGCTCGACAGGAACTTAAGCGCTTAAGTTCCCAGATTCGGTACTCCTCCGTGATTCGTCAACCCCGGTAAGTGACTCTTTTCGCCCGGGTGCGGGCCGCGGACGGCCCTGTGCCCCCGCACCCCGTGTCCTAAGCTCGGACCCGACGGCCGGGGGCGGGACCCCCTCCGCAGACGGACGACGCAGGGGGAGCGGGTGCGACGGCTCACGATCGCGGACATCGCCCGGGAGGCGGGCGTGTCCACCGGAGCGGTCTCCTACGCCCTGAACGACAAGCCGGGGGTCGCACCGGGGACACGCGAGCGCATCCTCCGGGTCGCCGCGGAACTCGGATGGCGCCCCAGCTCCGCCGCCCGGGCGCTGACCGGCGGCGGTGCGGGCGCGATCGGACTGGTCGTGGACCGGCCGGCCCGGGTGCTCGGCAGCGAACCGTTCTTCACGCACTTCCTGTCCGGGGTCCAGGTCGCCCTGCAAGCGCACTCGGGGACCTCGCTGATGCTCCAGATGAGCGACGACCAGGAGGCCGAGCTGGACACCTACCGGTCGTGGTGGGCACAGCGCAAGGTCGACGGCGTGCTCCTGGTGGACCTGCGCGTGGCGGACCCGCGCGCGGGACTCGTGCGCGGGGCGGGCCTGCCCGCGGTGGCCGTGGGGCCCCCGCAGGAGGCATGGGGCGTGCCGTCCGTCTGGACCGACGACGCGGCGGGGGTGGCGCAGGCCCTGGAGCACCTGCACGGGCTCGGGCACCGGGACGTCGCACGGGTATCCGGCCCGGAGCATCTGCTGCACACGCGGGTCCGCGACGAGGCGTTCTCGCGGGTGATGGAGCACCGCGGGCTACGGCCGGGGATCCTGCACACCGACTACACCGGTGACCAGGGAGCGAGCGCCACCCGCCGCCTGCTGGCGCGGACCCCGCGCCCGACCGCGATCCTGTACGACAACGACGTGATGGCCGTCGCCGCGATGGGTGTGGCGCGGGAGCTGGGGCTGGACGTGCCCGGGGACCTGTCGGTCATCGCCTGGGACGACTCGCCCCTGTGCGGGATCGTCCGCCCGGTGCTCACGGCGGTGCGCCGCGACATCGAGGAGCACGGCCGGATGGCCGCGGAATCGCTGCTGCTGGCCGTCGCCGGCGAGGAGGTCCCGGACCGCAGGACCGGGGACCCCGAACTCATCGTTCGGGGCACCACCGCGGAGCCGCGCGGCACGGGATGAGGGGGTACGGGCGGCGGTGCCCGCCGCGGTGGCCGGGCCAAGGGCCGGTGGTGTTCGGGCAGGCGTGGGCGCGGCCGGGGTCGGAGCCGGGGAGACGGGTCGCGGCGGGGGAGGGGCCCGCCGGGGTCCGGGGCGGGGGACCGGCCGGGGCGCGGTCGGGAGTTCGGGGCGGTACGGGAAGCGGCCGGCGCGGCAGGGGAGTGGGACGATCCGGGATCAGGCCGCGGGCCGGGAGTGAGGGCCGGGGCGGGGTCGTCCACAGCTCGGGGACGGGCGATGGCGGGGCGGGGAACCGCGGGTTAGCGTTGATACCGGGGGAGCGTGGCCCCGCGGCGGACGGGTACGGCCCCCCGATCCATTGTCCGCCGCGATGCGCACCCCCGTCGACCGCCTTTCGCGGCCTGTGGAGAACCGGGGACGTTCACGCCCCTCACCCCACGGTGTGGGCGCGCAGCCGCTCCTCCAGTTGCTCCGGTGTGGGTTCCACCTCCGTCCGCCACGGCGCGTCCGGGTTCCGGTGGGTCGCCATCCACAGCGATCCCGTCCAGGCGATGCGGTGCGTCGTGCCCCAATCGGACCGCAGCCGTTCGAGGGTCAGCTCCGGCGGTTCCCAGGCGTGCCCCTTGGCGTCCTCGTGCGGTCCGTCGTGCCCCGCCTCCAGCAGGCACACCCTACGGGTGCAGGCCTGGTCGAGCCGGGCCTCCCCGCACAGCGGCGCGACGTAAGGAGTGGAGAAGTGGGGAGGGGTCGTTGTCATCGAGCGGCCTCCTTGGCGTCGCAGAGCCTCCGGTCCAGGAACGTGACGGCGGCGTGGGCGTCGTCGGTCTCCCGTGCGTGGCGCAACGCGTCACGCACGGCACGGACCCACCGTTCGTCATCGGTCCCCGCACCGTTGCGGCCACCGACACGGTCCAGTGCGTCCGCGGCGGTGTCCAACAGGTCGTCGAGATAGATGCCGTTCATCATGGAAGCAGTTCCCTCTTCGGCGATGAAAATTCGGATGTGCCGCGAGTGGGTCCGTGAGGTTTCCCACGCGACTACTGTGACCTGCGATATCGGCTTACGGTCAGCACCTTTGGGGCTTTCGGGAAGAAAGGCGGGGCGTACCGGTTTCCTTGGGATTCCTCCGGCAACGCGCGAGGGGGAGCCGGAGGTTCGGGGCGGTCCGCCGCGGGAGAACGGACACGCGCGGCGGGCGACGGGACGGGGGCGGGCTTGGCCGATGCCATGGCGGTTCCGGGTGTGCCGAAGGGTGTCATCCCCCGGATGGCACGCGGTACCGGACGCGGGGGTCCTGGGGTGCGCGGTCTCCGTGTGGGCGGTGCCGGAGCCGCGCTTGCACCGGCCCGTGCGACCAGGGGCTTTAAAGTGCGACACCTTCCTCGGATAGGTTCAGTCCTTTTCTGAGAGGGCGGTTTCCAATAAAGCTCTCTAAATCGGACTAAAGCCTTACTTCGGGCTCATATCTTTGGTCGGTGGGGGTTCTCCTGTGCGCCTCTGAACTGCGAAGACGGCGAGGTTCGCAACTCTCTTCGAATTCGTTACGGAAAAACGGGGTTCGCTGTCCACCCGGTGCCCTAACCTGGCCGCATAAACGCATAGAGAGACCTCGCGGTGTTTAAAGAACACCCGAGGCCGTGGCCGGCAACTTCTACTTTTCACAGACAGGATTGCCAGCGTGCGCCAGTTTAGCGCTGCGCTCCTTGAGCCTGCCCTCGGGCTGCTCGGAGCGCTGTTCCGCTCTCCCCGCGGTCGGCATGCCCGAACCGCTGGTCCCCTCGCCTTCCGCCGCAGGTCACGGCGTGTTCGCCGCTGCACCGCCGCCCCCGGTCCCGCCTCCGGGAACGGCTCTGGCCCTCCGGTCCGGCCGCCTTCCCCGACCCCCGCCGAGCCGCGGACCCGCGAGTCGGCCATGCCCAGGGAGACCTTCCCGGCCGACGAGATCCCGATCGTGCGCCCCTACTTCGCGGCCCACGAACAGGCCGCCGACCGCCTTCGTGCGAGGCCCGCCCTCGTGGGCCCGGGGCCCGACGAGCACGAACTCGACCGCATCCAGGCGCAGGCGCTCGCCCGCCTGAGCGAATGGACCGCACCGCGCGCCCCGAAGGCCCCCGTGCTCGCGCCCGCCGGGGGAGGGGCCCCGGCCGGCGTCGACGCCGTTCCGATCGCCTCGGCGGCCTGGGCCCGTGCCTGCGCCGCCTCGGTGGTCTCCCCGGGCGTCCCCCGCCCCGCCCCCGCTCGGCCTTCGATCCCCGCCGTACCGCCCGTTCCGAGGCCCCGGCCCGGTCTGCCGGGCGACCTGCTCGCTCCGGACGCTCCGCGGACCGCGGCCCCCCGGGTCCCCCGGCACCGGCGGGAGTCCGCTCCCGTCGGCCGGTCCGGTCCCGGCGATGAGCTGGAGGAACGGGCGACCGTCACCCGCAGGTGGCTGGCGCAGCAGGGGCGGCGCGGGGTTCCGGCGTGAAGCCCGCACCGATCCGGACATGGCCGCACCGCGTCTTGCCGGGGTTCCCGGCCTGACCGGCCGCCGTCCGTCACGACCTCGCCGGGTGCGTTTCCGATCGGACCGAAACCCGGGCCCGGTGGGGGAGCGGCTGTGCTCCAGCGCCGTCGAGTACACGGCCCCGCGGGAGTGCGGTGGTCGCGTCGTCCGCACCCTGTGGACAACGGACGGCGGCGGGACCCGCCTCGGGCCCGTCGCCGTGGGGTGAGGTGAGGCGATTTCGCGGATCCCGACCACCCACAGCGGCGGTGGAGGGAGTCGGGCGGCGCGTATCGCTGTTCACGGAAAAGTTGTCCACAGGCTGGGGATATCTTCCGTCGCACCCGTGGGTCGAGGTCGGCCACCGCGTCCGGGCCGGAGCCGGGCCGACCGGTCCCCCCGGGACCACCCTGGCCGCAATCGCCGTCCGACCAAGGACGATGATGGGGGACGCCGCCCGTTCGGGCCGCGTCCCCCACGCGTCGGGAGTGTCGCCCCAGGGCCGGATACCTCCGCGGAGAACACCCGAAAACCCGCGTTTCCCGTACGCGAGTCCGGGCCCGTGGAACGCGACGACGCCTCAGCCGGAGGAGAGGACCAGGAGCAGCTTTCGACCGGCCCGGTCGATCTCGGCCACGGTCACCGGAACCTCTTCTCCCAACGCGGGGCGCCCGGTGCCCCCGGGTGCGTGGATCAGGCCCTCGATGCCTGGTGCCAGTCTGACGAAGACCCCGAACGGCACCTCCCCGACCACCTCGCCGTGCAGTCGGTCGCCGACCGCCGTCCGGTCCGCGAAGTCCTTGAAGGGGTCGGGTGCGGTGGCGCGCAACGACAGGCGTGCCTCGCCGTTCGTGGTGTCGAACTGGAGGAAGAGGCAGGTCACACGTTGGCCGACCCGGACAGCCTCCTCCGGGTGCCGGAGAGACGACCAGGACAGCTCGGGGACGGTGACGAAGCCGACCCCGGGAAAGGAGGGGTGCGGCGGGCCGTCGTCCAGGGCCACGAACACGCCGAAGTCCCGGATGAGGGCGACCGTGCCGGTCAGGGGCTGGTCCGGAGAGAGGGAGGACAGGAACTCCCACAGCTCGGGGTGCGCGGTGGCGGTGGCGGACAGGCGGACCCGGCCCTGCCGGAGGGCCGCGGAGGTGACGGCCGCGGCGATCCGCCGGCCGGGTTCGGCCCCGGGGCGGGCGCGGGAGAAGTCCCAGGTCAGGTCCGAGGAACCGACCTCGCCGCGCGGTCCCTCGGGAAAGGCGTCGAGTGCGACCTCCCAGGCGCCGGAACGCGTCGTTGCGAGGACGGTGCCGTACAGCACGTCCCCCACCCGCACCCCTGCGGGCAGTTCGCCCGTCCCGTCCTTGCTCATTGCGTCTCCACACGGCATCTGTTCCCGGATGTACAAGACCTTCCCAGGCCCCGGCGACGGGCTCCGGTCTCGGCGGGCCGGGCCGGCCGTCCGCCCGCCCGCCCGTGGGCTTCACCAGGGCCCACAGCACGAGCAGTCGAACCCGACACGAATCGGAACCATCCGTGCCTTCGGCCGGCGGGAACGGCCGACACGATCGCACCCGGAGGTAGCGGGCTCCGAGGTGCCGGGGCCTACGCGGCGGCCTCCTCCCGAACGGCGGGTGCCACCTGCCGGAGCCCCAGGCACCGCATCCGCGGAACGGCTCCCTGCCGCGCCTGTTTCCTCAGAGGGGGATGTCGTCGTGTCGGGTGCGTTCCAGGATGTGGACGGGGAAGTAGGGGGAGTCCAGGTCGGGGTGGAAATCCGGAACGACCCGGGCCAGGTCAATGGAGTGAGTGGCCTAGGGCTGTGCGGTGGCATGTCCGGCCCGTAGGTCGAAGAGGCTTTCCTTTCGATTCCTTGGGCGACCCTTCGAAATTCATTCCCCCCTCTCGGCCTTCTTTATCTCCTCTTGCAGCCACTCTGGAATCCTGTCGGGACGGCGAGGGTATTTCTTCATTTCCTCTGCGTAGTCCTGCGGGGTTGGGGGGAATGTGAAATCAGGCCTCTCGTCATAATTGAAATCAACGCTGTATTTCCCGGGAGGAGTAATGGTGTATTTAAGTGAGAACCAAGTTCCCTGGCCTTCGGTGTACATCCCGTGCCGCAGGTTCCTTGAATGGCTGAATGCCTCCTTGGAGGATCCGAAAGGCTCGGCTGTTCCGTCTTCTCGGAACACGACGATGCCACCCGTTGCGGCTCCGCCGACCTTCTTGTAAGTGAACTCTATTCTGGCCCACCCTTCTGGGTGCTGTTCCAAGATGGAACGCCCCACGGAATTTAGTGCTTCCTGCTGCTCCAGAGGGCTCATTCCGCCAGGCTGGTGAAACATCATTCCTCCCATTTCGGGTGGTTATCGTACTCCAGGGGATCCTGGCGCACTCCGTTGATTGACCATTCAATGTGGACTATGGCGGGCGGTGGATAGAATACTTCACCTGTTGCCGGATCGCTGATGGGCTTCATGGTGGAGTCATCTTCCAGGGATATTTCTACACGCACTTTCGGTGGGTTGGGGCCTGCTGAAAGGATGGGTTTCCATGCCGCCATCTGGGTGTCGTAGCCGTCCCCCAATCCTCTTCTGAGGGAACTCTCATTATTTTTGATAAGGCCGTACCATGTCCATTCGGCCCGACGGAAGCTGCCGGATATACCTGGTCGGACAACGCGTTCCTGATTAACGATGTCCATCATTGGAGCCTGATTTAGGCGCTCTCCGGGGCCCATGAACTCCGACGATCCAAAAAGGTGTCCTCCGTTCCATTTTCCCACATCCAGTAGCTTTACTTCGCCAGGCTCCGGATCCCGGTCGTGGATCTCCCGAAAATCATTTTTGATCTGTTCATTGAGGAGTTCGAAATACCTCCTCCCCATCCTGTTGACTTTATCCTGTTCGTTCGTATTTCTTTTTTGATTACCGTATTCCAGCTCACCTTCCGCGTAGACGGTGCGACGATTGGCGTCTGTTTTGAATGTATACTCAGCCTTCCCTGTGTTGACGATGTAGGTGGCGTTCGGGTGGGGATTCAACATCTCTGGGTGCCGGGATTTCGGGTGTTGCGACTCCAGTCGCACTTCAACGATATCCCCGTGTGAATCTGTTCGATATGTACTTTGAAGTATACCGGCCGAATCGAACAAACGATACGTTGTGTCCGGTTGTAGCGCTAGGCCATTGTCTCCGAAGCGTTCCTTGGGACCCGGGTATCCGTCCTGTCCCGGTTCGATCCTGATTGGCCCGCCCCCTGTTGCAAGGGAAGGCGGGTTCGGCCCATTTCCTTCATTGCTCCCTCTGGAGGGGGCGCCAGAAGAGGCTGCACTGTCGGGACCAAAGCTGATCGTTCCGCCGCGGTTGGTGAAACCCGGGTGCGGGTCGGTGACGGTGGTGGCGCCGCGGGGGGTGTCACGGGGGTTGGAGCCGTCGCCGGTGCTGTTGGTGACGGTGGGAGTGTCGTGGCGGGCGGTGATCTCGTTGCCCGCGCCGTCGACCACGACGCGCTGGCCGTCCCGGGCCTCGATCAGGGACGGGTCGGTCTCGTAGCGCCGGACCGGGGTGTCGTGGACCGCGGACGCGTCGTCGGGGACCTGGGAGGCCACCCAGAGGTCCTGCTGGTCGCGCAGGCCCTCCTCCAGTTCGGCGCGGGACCGCGGGTCCACGCCGTCCAGGAACTCCCGGCCCGCGGCCAACCCGGCGGCGGTCGGGTCGGCGGGCCGCTCCGGGGCGGCGCCGTCGCCGGAGGGGGAACGGGTGTCCTGCTCGCGCAGGCCCTCCAGGCCGGTGAGCAGGCCGCGCAGCCTCTGCGGGTCGATCCCCAGCGCCCGCAGCGTGTTGTCGGTCAGGGAGACGACAGGGGTGGCCTGGCCGGAACCGCCGCCGGAGATGGCGTGGCGTCCGGAGGCCGCGCCGTCGACCAGGTTCTGCAACGCGTCGGTCGGCCCGCGGGTGCCGCCGCCGATCCCGTCGAAGATCTTCAGCCCCTTGTACGCCAGCAGCGGCACTCCGACCACCGCGCCCACCCCGGTCGCGGACAGCGCCACCCCCACCGCGATCGTGCCCGCGTTCAGCGCCGCGGTCGCGATCACGTACCCGGGCCGCTCTCCCCACTCCCGCCAGGGCACCACCGCGTGCGCAGCCTCCACCGCGGAGTCCCACGCGATCTCCCGGCTGCGCTCCCAGCTCTGGAACCCCCAGTGGTCGATCTCGGCGTCGTACAGGCCCACCACGGCGCCCGCGCCCTCGACCACCCCGCGCCAGTGGTCGCCGGCGTTGGTCCCCCACTCGAAGTCCCAGCCCCCCGCCCCGTACATCCCGGTCATGCCGCCGGCGTTCTCGACGATCCCGGAGCCGAAGTCCCAGACGCCGTGCTGGACGTCCACCCACCAGTAGTGGTCGACGCCGATCCCGGGCCCGCCCCAGGCGCTCTCCAGCTCCTCGGTGACCTCGGTGAACCCGTAGGCGATCTCACCCCCGCGCAGCTCTGTGGACCCGTCCGGGTCCACCGCCGTGTACCGGCGGGCGCTGAACAGGGCGTTGACGGCGTTGGCGCACGCGGCCTCCGCCGCCATGAAGTCGACCTGGATGCGGACCTTCTCGGAGTTGATCCGCGTGTACTCGGTGTACTCCTCGCTCTCCCCGCCCCACAGGGTGCCCTTGGCCCAGTCCTCGTCGTCGGCGACCCGTTCGTTGAACCGGCGCGCATCCCCTTGGAGCGCCCAGGCTTCCTTGCGGAGCTTGCGGGCCTTCTCCGCGAAGGTGTCCAGGGCGGTGGCCGCCGTGCCCAGGGCGCCGCTCACCTCCTCGGCGTCGTCGGGGACCGAGTCCACCGCCGAGAACAGCACCCCGGACTCAGGGGCGCTGTAGCAGGAGGCCAGCCCGCCCCAGGCCGCGTGGATGTCGCCCGCGCTCTCGGCGATGTCGGCCCCGTCGCCCCGCAGGTCGCCCGCGGTGTACTCCAGCCGGTCCGGGTCGGTGCCGGGGACGAAGAAGGAACTCGGGTCGAAGGGGGCTGGGCTCACGGGTCACCGCTCCGGAGGGTGGGGGAAGGGGTCGGGGCCGGTCGGGGGGCAGGAGACGGGTGGAACAGGGGTGCCGGGTCAGCGGTAGTGGGGCCGCTGCCCGCCGCCCGCCGAGGGGGTGGCCTCGGTGGCGGGTTCGCGTCCGGCGTTGAGCTGGGCCTGGGCCGCCATCTCCAGGTTTCCCGCCACGTAGTGGTTCGTGGCCTCGTAGGCCCCGCCGACCGCGCGCAGGGTCGTCTCGGCCATGCCGCCCAGGACGCCGAAGTAGTGCTCGGCGAACCGTCCCAGGGCTTCGGAGACGATGCCGCTGCCGCTCTCCTCCACGGCGTTGCCCAGATGCGTCTCCAACCGGGTCAGACCACGGGTCAGCCCGGAGCCGCCCTCCTCGTCGCCCAGGTGGCCCAGAGTGGTCTCCAGGACCCCGCCGACCCGGGCGGGATCGATATCCCAAGCGCTCACGGGTGCTCGCTCTCATCGTCGGAGGGGACAGAAGGGGCAGGGGGTGCGGGGGAGAAGGCGCAGGGGCGGAACTCCGCCGGGGGAGCGTCGGCCCCCGACTCCTCGATGTGACCAGAGTCACTCTCGGGCGTATTCGTGGCGGCGACCGTCGCCCACAGTTTTCCGAGAGCGGCGCGCGTTGTTGCGATATCCGCTTTGACCTGCGAATTCACGTGCTCCGCAATACGTTCGATCCGATCTCGGGCGGGATCGCCCGCGCCGGGTCCGCCTTCTCCGGTATCCGTCGGGGGGGAGGGATCGGCGGACGGCTCCGCGCCCCCGACCTCCGGTACCCCGTCCCAGTCCTCGGACTCCACGACCTCGAACTTCACCGAGCGCCACCCCTTTGTCCACAGGTTGCCGACATGACTATTTCTCGGACCGTGACCGCTTGTAGTATGCAGTTCCTCCCTTTCGGGGTCATCGGGTCTCTTATGCGACTCCGCGGGCCCTCTTTCGAACTGTCGGCACCCCCTGTGCATCCTCCTTCTACGGGAGGCGACAGCCTCGCGAGGACCCCCGAGAAAGAAGCAGGTGAACGGATGTCACGTTGGGAAGTCGGCGACACGACGCTGGCCACTCTGGGGCAGAGCACCTCGGGCTCGGGCGATGAGCTCAGCTCGCTGATCCAGCAACTCGTCCAGGCGGCCGAACCGCTCGTCGGCAAGTTCGACGGTGCGGGCAAGGCCGCCTTCGACTCGTTCAAGACGCGGGCCGACGGGATCACCGCCGACCTGAGGGCCGGCCTCGGCTCCATCCAGGTCGGCCAGGAGGGCATGAACACCGCGTTCGTCAGCGGTTCGGACACCATGGCCGACGACGCCAACGCCAGCATGGGCGCGGCCAACTTCGACGCCGCCAAGTTCCGCTGACCCTTCGGCCACCGCACCCCCGAGGAGCTTCCAGATGAAGAACGCGTACGACGTCGGGGCCTCCCAGGAGGCCCAGGGCAACATCAACACCATCATGAACCGGCTCGAGGGCATCATCGGCGAGCGCGACACCGACGTCAGCTCCGCCATGGCCGAGTTCGAGGCCACCGGTGTCTCCGAGGAGTACAGCGCCAAGGAACTCAAGTGGCACAACGCGGCCAACGAGGTCCGTGAGATCATCCGGCTGGTCCGCGAGACCCTGGAGACCAACGACTCCACCGCGCAGGAGACCCTGAGCCGCGCCAACTCCGCGGTCCAGAACATCTGACGCCGCGTCCGGCGCCCCGGACGGGGCCCGGTACGGGAACGAGAAGCGACGAGGAGCACGGGTGGCACGCGACTACGACAGCCAGCTGCTGGAGTCCGTCGCCGTACGCCGACAGCGGCTGCGCGAGGCCGTGCTCTTCGGCGGGCAGCGCACCCGGCGCCGCCTCGACGAGAACATCGCCAAGGTGCTGATCAGCGCCTGCCTCGCCGCCGTGGTCTGCGGCGGGACGGTCGGCTGGTCCTTCGTCAGCCACCAGCTGGGCTCCCAGCGCATCGAGCAGGAGCAGGCGGCGTCCGGTCCCGCCGACCGCGCGCTCGCCTCCACCCCCGGCGACTGGGTGGGTGCCGAGGTCACCTTCGACCACCTGCGGGCCGAACTGGACGCGGCCGGGGTCCCCGAGAGCCTGTACGTGCTCCCCGGGGACCCCCGGCCCGAAACCGGCACCGTCGACGGCTACTACCTCGTCACCGCGGACGGGGAGGGCTACCTGTCGGTGTCCGTCATGGACTACGACCAGGGCCGCGCCGGGCCCGAGTTCAGCACCGAGGACGAGACCGTGCGCTGGCTCCACCGCGAACTGGCCACCACCGAGGCCGCCCCCGAGCGGCTCGGCACCGCCGAGGAGGCCGAGGTCGCCGAGAACACCGCCGCACTCGTCGACGACGTCCGCGGAAACCTCGAACAGCGCAGCGGCGGCTCCTACCTGCACACCCTCGAACCCGGCAACGTGGTGGACGCCTTCGGCCAGGAGAGCGGCCGCCGCCTCTACCCGGACGGCACGCCCTTCGACGAACGCGGACTGCCCGGGTACGCCCGCACCGACGCCGACGGGAACACCCTCTACCACCGCTACCGGGTGATCCACCCCTTCCAGGTGACCGCCACGACCGCCCCGGCCGACGGGGACTCCCCCGGGGGCGCCGTCCGGTTCACCCTGGACACCGCCGGGTTCGGCGAGGTGCCGCCCGTGCCCACCCTCCGCTGGCTCATCGGCAACGGCTACGTCGAACGCGTCGCCGTCACCGACGCGCCCGCCTGACCCGCCGGCCCCGCGGGCCCGGCACAGCGAAGAACGACCGCGCACCGCGCAACGGCGGTGCGGCGAAGAACAACGACACGGCGAACACGGCAGGATGGGAAGGCAATGACCGCTTGGAGCCGCGTGACTCTCGTCGGCGAGGAGCGCAGGGTCGACGCGGTCCTGCCCGCGGCGGAACCCGTGGGCGCGCTCATGCCGGAGGTGCTCGAACTCCTCGGCGACCCCGTCGAGAACCCGGCGCGCCTGCGCCACCTGGTCACCGCGTCCGGGGCCGTCCTGGAGGGCGACACCACCCTCGCCGACCGGCAGATCGCCGACGGGGCGGTGCTGCGCCTGGTCCGGGCCGAGGAGCCGGTCCCCGCACCGGTCGTGCACGAGGTCCCCGAGGCCGTCTCCAAGGCGATCGACGACCACGCCGGCCGCTGGAACCCCGTGGCGGCCCGGTGGACCGCCACCGGTTCGCTCGTCGCCCTCGCCCTCACCGGTGCCTGGACCGCGCACCTGTACGCGCCCTCCACCGGCGGCATGGTCGGCCTCGCCGCGGTCGCGGCGCTGCTCATGGTGGCCGGGGCCGCGCTCGGTCCCACCTGGCGCGAGCCGCTGGGCACCGCACTCTCCATCGCCGGGGCCGCCGTCGGCGGTCTCACCCTGTGGCTGGCCAGCGATCTCTTCGGCTGGCCGGAGTGGGCGCGCTGGGGCGGGCTCGCCGCCCTCGTGGCCCTCCTCGTCCTGCTGCTCGGCCTCACCTCCGGCCTGGGCCGGGGCGGGCTCACCGGCGGCGGCACCGGTCTGGTCCTGGCCGTGGTCTGGTCGGGGGCGGCCGCGCTGGGACTTCCCGCGTACCAGGTCGCGGCCGTGATGACCGTGGCGTGCGTGGTGCTGCTCAGCATGCTGCTGCGCCTGGCCCTGATGTTCTCCGGGCTGGCGGTGCTGGACGACAGGCGCAGCTCCGGGGACTCGGTGGCCCGCGGCGACGTGCTCGCCTCCGTCGCCGGCGCCCACCGCAGCCTCGTCATCGCCACCCTCGCCGTGGCGGTGGCCACGGCCACCGCGGGCATCGGGCTCGCCACGCACTTCGACCCGTGGACGGCCGGGCTGTCCGCGGTGCTGGCCATCGTGGTGGCCAGCCGGGCCCGGCTGTTCCCCCTGGTGGCGCAGAAGGCGGCGCTCACGGCGGCGAGCCTGGTGGTGCTGGCGGCGTTCCTCTTCTCCTGGACACAGGCGTACTCGTGGGGGGTGTGGCCGGCACTGGGCGTCGCCGCGGCCGCCGCCGCCATTCCCGCGGTGGTGCTGTCCGTGGAACAGCCCGAGCACGTGCGGGCCCGGCTGCGCGGGATCACCAGCAGGTTCGAGGCGGTCGCCGTCGTGGTGCTGGTGCCGCTGGCCATCGGCGCCTTCGGCACCTACCAGCGCCTTCTCGACACGTTCTGAGCGGGGGACCGATGAACACCGAACAGGTCGGGCAGGCGGCGCCGGTGTCCGGCGACCCGTGGGTGCGCCGGGCCGGGCGGGCCGTGCTGCGGCCGTTCCGGCCGGTGGACGAGATGGCCCGCGCCATCGAACTGGGCGCCGGGTTGCAGCGTTCCACGTCCACCGGGCGGCGGATCGCCGTCGACGACCTCGGGACCGGCGCCGACGCCGCGGTCGTGACGGCGCTCATGGCCCGGGCCCTGGCCCACTTCCGCCACGACCGGGTGCTGGCGGTGGACGCCATCGGCCGGGAGCCCTCGCTGGCCGACCGGCTGGGTGCGGCGGGGCCGGGGGACCTGGGGCGGGCGGACGCCGCCGTGTTCGAGACGGTGTGCGAGGGCCTGGGGGAGGTCACCGAACGGCTCTGGACGGCGCGGACCGACCCGGCCGACACCCGCGCTTACACTTTGGCGCTGCTTCCGGTGTCCCGGTTCTTCGGGGTGACCCTGGTGGCGGGCGAGCACGGCGGCGGGTTCCTGGAGACGGTGGCCCGGGGAGCGCACGCGCGGGTCCGCGTGGTGCGGGCGACCCGCGACGCGGTGCTGCGGGTCGGCCGGGAACTGGACGTGATGGCGGCCCAGGGGCGCGAGCAGGAGGCCGGACGGACCGTGGTGGTGGTCCTGGACCAGGAGCGCGGCGAGGACCGGGGCCTGGACGTGGCGCGCACGGCGCGGATCATCGCCGAGAGCGGCGCAGAGGTGGTCGCCCTGCCGCACGACCGCCACCTGGCGCAGGGGACGGCGGTGCTGCCGCGCCGGATCGCCGAGAGCACGCACCGGCTGGTGCAGGCGGTGGCGGTGGCCGCCCTGGACCGAGCGATCGACGGCGGCCCGAGCACGGGGAGCGGACGATGAACCGGAACGAGAAGGACCGGGAGCCGGTCGACGGGGAGCCGTACGTCCCGGAGGGCGAGATCCCGCCCCCGGCGTACGCCCGGCCCGACCCGAACACGCCGCCCGGCGGCCGGCCGGGGTGGACGGAGCCGTCCGGCGGGCACCCCGCCCCCGGAGCGGAGGCGCCGGGGCGCGCCCCCTCCGGTGCGCACCAGGGGTGGTTCCCGACATCCGGGCACGTGGACCGGGGTGTGTCCTCGGGCGGGCAGTGGGGATGGGGCACGGATCCGGGCGCACGGTACGGGGACGGCGCCCCGGGTGCGCCGTCCGGAGGCCGACCGGGGTGGGAGGAGCCCTCGGGGGGACGGACGGGCCCGGGCACCCCTCCCGGCGGACGGCACGGGCACGGCGCCCCCTCGGGAGGACGGCAGGGCGGCCCGCCCGGAGGAACCCCGGCGCGGGGCGGACCGCCCGGGGGGCGGCCCGGGTGGGCGGCGCCCTCCGGCGGGCAGCCGCATCCGAACGCGCCGTCCGGGGGGCGGCCCGGGTGGGGTGCGCCCTCCGGCGGGCAGCCGGATCCGCACGTCCCCTCCGGCGGACACCAGGGCTGGGGGCCTCCGCCGGGGGACGGCCCGCAGCCGGACCAGCCCTCCGACGGTCGGCCGGGACGGGGCGGCCCCCCGGCCGGGCGGCCGGATCCGCACGCTCCCTCCGGTGACCGGCAGGGGTGGGCCGCCCCTTCGGGCGGACGGCCGGATCCGCACGCTCCGTCCGGCGGACAGCAGGCGTGGGGGCCGCCACCGGGGGGCCGACCGGAGCAGGGCGGCCCGCACGGGAACGGTCCCGCCCAGGGCGGGAACCCCTCGTCGGGCGGGCAGCCCGGGTGGGGCGCGCCGTCCGGCGGACAGCCCGCCCCGGGATACCGCGACCCGGCGCGGCCCGGACACCAGGGCTTCGTGCCGGGGCGGCGGCCCCACGAGCACGACCGTCCCCGGGAAGGGCACCCGCCCGGCCCGCAACCGCCGCGCCCCTACGCCCAGGACTCGGTCGTCGAGGCCTTCCTCAGCGGTACGCCCATGCCCCAGCGGGAGGCGCCGCCCTGGTTCCCGGAGCCGGAACCCCGGCACGACGTGTCCGGGCCGCAGGCCTCCGCGGCTCCGCCGGCGGCGCCCTGGGCCCCCGCTCCGGAGCGGGGGCGCCCCGAGCCGCCCGCGGCCCAGGGCTGGACCCGCGCTCCGCGGGTGGTCGGCCAGCCGCGTCCGGCGGATCCGAACGTCATCAACGTGTGGGGGCAGGAGGAGCCGACCGACCCGGACGCCGAGGAGACGGACGTCTTCCTCGTGATGGGCTCCGACCGCCGGGCCCGCGCGGAGCTGAAGGAGGAGGGAGAGGAGAGCCCTCCCGGCCGGGAGGCGGAACCGTCCGTGTCCCCGGCGGCGGAGACGGCTCCCGAGCCCGCCCCCGAACCGGAGACCGGGCCGGAACCCGGGGACGAGGGTGCCCTGCTGTACCGGGGGGTGTCGCTGTTCTCCCCGGAGACGGAGGCGCGGCCCCGGCCCGATTCCGCTCCCGACGCGGCTCCGGCGGACCGCGCGCACGACGTCCGCGGGGCGGACGGGGGGCCCGCGGACACCGAAGCGCAGACCGGGGCCGCCCTCGACCCCGCGGGGGACACGGTGCGGCTGGACGCGGAGGCCGCCGCCCCGGCGGGCGCCGCACGCGCGGCGGCCGGGGAGGCCGAACCGCCCGCCGCGCCGCCGGTGCGGGAGGAGGCCGTCGGCCGTGTCGACGCTGCGGCGGCCGGGTCGGACGGGGCGGACGACCGGGGCGGTACGCCCGGGCCCGAGGGGGCCCGGTACTCCGGCCTTGCCGTCGGCGGGGTGGCCGGGGGGCCGGCCGCTGCGCCTGACGGCCCTGCCGATGCCGGGGCTTCCGGGATGCACGGGGCGGACGCCGCCGCCGGTGCGTCCGAGACCGGTGCGGTTCCGCACGCCGGCGTCGCCGGCGGCGGGGTGTCCGGGACGCGGGTGGCCGCTGCGGGCGGGGATGCGCCCGACGGTGGTGCGGACGCCGTGGTGGTCGAGGCGCGGGAGACGGGCGACGGCTCTGCCGGCAGCGGGGTGGCCGGAGGGCGGGCCGCTGCGGCGGCCGACGCCGAGCCCGCAGCTACCGAGCCCGCAGACGCTGTGGCCGGGGAGCCGGCCGACGCCCGGGGTGCCGGGGCGCGGGCGGAAGGGGTCCCGTACGCCGACCTCTACGCCCCGCCTACCTCCGAGCAGCCCGCGACCGTCGACCGGCGGGGGCCGGACGCCGCCGGAGACCCCCACGAGCGGGCCGCGCGGCACACCGGCCCCGCCCCCTCCGGTGTCGTGTCGGAGCGCGGGTCGGTGACGGCCTCCGCCGGTGCGGCCTCCTACTTCGGCTCGGGGGACGCCGCGTCCGCTTTCCTCTCCGGCCGCGCCGCGGACTCCTTCGCCCCGGCCTACGCCGCCCCCGGCGGCTACGAGCAGCGCCTCGCCGAGGTCAAGCCCGTCCCGGACTCCGTGTGGAAACGCGCGGTCTTCACCGTCACCCGCGGCCGGGTCAACCCGGGCTGACATCCCGTCATCGGTTCACAGGAGGAAGGAGGCGCGCCCACCTCCCCAGCGGACGCGCCTCCCGGGGCGCCGTGACGGCGCCCCCTCTTCACCGGGCGGCGCGGACCGCCCCTCGGGGCCAGAAGGTCCGCGGGCGTCGCCCGGCGGGGCCGATCCGGTCCGTCCCCTCGGCGGAACCCGGTCGGCCCTACCGCCCGGCACCGGGCCCAGCCCCCCTCAAGGCGGGCCGCGCGGTGCCGGGCGGCGTTCACGGGGTCACGGCGACCGCCCTTCGAGGAAGCCGATCATCGACAGGGCCTCGTGGTGGGTCTCCGGCAGCGGCGTCGCCCACACCGCCGCCCCGTGCTCCCAGCCGGGACCTCGGCGCAGCAGGTCCAGTTCGCCGTCCAGCTCGGGGACCTCCGGGGCCAGCACCGCGATCCGGCCCCGCCCCAGCACGCAGACGGACTCGCCGCGGGTGAAGAACCGGGACAGCTCGTACGCGAGCACGATCATCCGCGCCGCCCGCCGCCACGGGTCCAGCGCCGGGTCGAGCAGCAGCACGACCAGGCGGTGGCCCACGTCCTCCGCGCCGCGGTACAGCTCGCCCAGCCGGGTCCTCAGGTACGCCGGGGTGCCCAGCCCGGTCAGCGGGTCCAGGCACGTGTCGCCGTGGTCCCGGCCCTCCTCGGCCCAGCCCTCGGCCAGCGCCCGGACCAGGTCCATCGGCGGATCGCGCCACCCCGCCACCTCGGTGAACGCGGCCATGTCGGTCAGGCTCTCGCCGATCCCCAGGCCGGCGCGCGCCCGGGCCCGGCCCAGCCGTTCACAGGCCTGCGGCAGGTCCCCGCCGACGAGGAACGCGGCGCACACCAGGTCGACGGCCGGCGTCCACCACTCGTCCGGCGACGCCCAACCGGTCTCCCGGCTCCTGCGCTCCCATGGAGCGCGCAGCCCGTGAACTGCTACGGTGCCCGTCTCCGCCATGTTTCCTCCCTTCCCGGCGCGCGGTCGGGCCCGTGCCCCCGCAACAGGCCCTCCCGCGCGCGCTCACCCTGATTACGGAGATCGGTGGCGGCCATGACGCGGATACGGGATATTTCTTTGACGTGTTTCTCCGCCGGCCGGAAGCCCCCCTTCCCCGGCTCCCCCGCACATGCGAGAAAGGGACGTTCGGGTGTCCGACGCCGAGGCTGACCACACTGAGGTACTGACGGGTGACGCCGAGTACATCCGGCGTGTGCGCGACGGCGAGACCGCCGCCTACGCCGTGCTGTACGAGCGCCATGCCGCCTGTGCCCGCGGCCTCGCCCGGCAGCTGCTCCGCGGTGACGCGGAGGTGGAGGACGCGGTGGCCGAGGCGTTCACCCGGGTGCTCAGCGTCATCCAGCGCGGCAAGGGCCCCACGGACTCCTTCCGGCCGTACCTGCTGACCGCGGTCCGCAACGCCGCCTACGACCGCGGGCGCGGGGAGAAGCGCCAGGTCGTCACCGACGACATGGACAGCCTGGACCCGGGCGTCCCCTTCGTGGACCCCGCGCTGGAGGGCCTGGAGCGCTCGCTGATCGCCCGCGCCTTCCTCTCCCTGCCCGAACGCTGGCAGGCGGTGCTGTGGCACACCGAGATCGAGGGCGCCAAGCCCTCGGAGGCCGCCGCCATCCTGGGCCTGAACCCCAACGGCGTCGCCGCCCTGGCCTACCGGGCCCGGGAGGGCCTGCGGCAGGCCTACCTCCAGATGCACCTGGCGGGCGGCGCCGTCGCCGAGGCCTGCCGGCCCACGGTGGGGCTGCTCGGCGGTTACGTCCGGGGCGGCCTGTCCAAGCGCGACACCGCCAAGGTCGACAAGCACCTGGACGGCTGCGCGGACTGCCGCGAGGTGTACGCGGAGCTGATGGACGTCAACGTCGGCCTGCGCGGCGTGATCCTGCCCATGGTGGTCGGCGTCGGAGCCACCGGCTACCTCGCGCTCACCCCCGGCGGCGCGGTCACGGGCGCCTGGTGGAACCGGATGTCGCGCCGTCAGCAGCAGGCCACGGCGGGCGGCGTCGCCGCGGCCGGGGTGGCGGTGGCGGTCGCGCTGGCGCTGGTGGGCGGCCAGACGCCGGTGCCCCCCGCGAACGAGGCGGCCCCGGCCCAGGTCCCGCCGGCGGTGCCGCCCGCGCCGGGCGCAGACCCGGACTCCCCGCAGGGCGCGCCCCCGCTCCCGGGCGCCCCGCCTGCGCGGGACCCGGAGGCCGGCCCCCCCGATCCCGACCCGCAGAACCGCCCGAGACCGGACGACCCGGCCCCGGCGGTGCCCCCCGCCGACGTCCCCGAGGAGGAGGTCCCGGCCGAGGAGGCGCCCGAGCCGCTGTTCGCGGTGGGCATCGACCCGGTGGGGGCCCTGGTCCCGGGCGGCTCCGGGATCATGGTCCTGGACGTGCGCAACCTGGGCGCGCCCACGCTCGTCGAGGTCCTCGCCATGATCACGCTGCCCCCCGGCGTGGAGATGGCGGCCTCGGGCGGCGCGGGCAACGCGGTGCGGATGGCCGACGGCGAGGGCGACTGGAGCTGCGCGGCGGGTTCCGGCGGCGGCGAGTGCGCGCGCCCGGCGATGGGCGCGGGCGAGAACAGCACCTACTTCTTCGACGTGACCGTGTCCCCGGACGCCGAGCTCGACGTCCCCGCGACGGCGACGGTGTCCTCGGGCGCGGTCAGCGCGGCCGCCACCGGGGAGCGCGGCGTCACCGCCGAGGGGGTCCCCGCCCGGTACGCGACCGCGGGCCGGGTGGCGGTGGAGACCGTCGGCAACTCCCTGATGACCTGCACCGAACCCGAGGGCACGTGGCCCTGGCCGTGGTGGGGCCGCCCCGGGGTCCCCGGGGCCCCGGGTGCGTCGCCGGGAACGGAGCCCTCTCCGGCCCCGCCCGCGGTCCCGGGATCCCCGGAGCCGGAGGAGGACGCCGACCTGTCCCGCGCGCCCCGCGACCCGGACCCGGTCGTGCCCGGCCCCGGGCCGGACGGGATCCTGCCCGGTACCCCCGTGTCCCCGGAGGAGGAAGGGGGCGCTGAGCCCTCCGAGCCGGAGGGGGCTCCGCCGGTCCCCGAGGCCGGTCCCGATGACGATGCGGTCACGGAACCCGGCGGCGCGACCCCCCGGGGCTACGACCCCGAGCCCTCCCCCGAGCCCGGCCCCCTCTCGGACGGCCCGTGCGCCCAGGCGCGCGAGCGTCAGGGGGACGCCCGGGACAACGACAACTGGGTCATGGCCCCGCGCGACGACGACGCGAACGAGGGCACCGCCTCCTCCAGCTCCGCCGTATGGAACCTGCCCGAGGGCGGCCGGGTCCGCTGGGCGGGCCTGTACTTCTCGGCGGCGGGCTCCCACGGCGCGCACACCGCGCGGATCAAGGGCCCGGCGGAGGACGTCTACCACACGGTCACCGCCACCGACGTGCGCTCCGCCGAGCTGCCGGGCTTCCCGGCCTACCAGGCCTTCGCCGACGTCACCGGCCTGGTGCGGGCCCAGGGCGGCGGGCAGTGGTGGGTCGGCGACATCCCTGCCCTGGAGGGGCGCGCCCTCTACGCGGGCTGGAGCCTGGTGGTCGTGGTCGAGGACCCGGCGATCGGCTCCTACAACCAGGCGATGGTGCTGGACGAGACCGGTGCGGTGTTCCACGACTCCACGGGGCTGCGCTTCCCGGTGTCCGGCCTGCTGCCGGCGTCGGTGGCCGCACAGGTGGACGTGGTCGCCTGGGAGGGGGACGCCGACCTGGGCGGCGACCGCGTGACCGTGGACGGGGCGGTGGCCGCCCCGGTCGCAGGGTACGGCACCGCCGACAACGTGTTCGTCGGATCGGCCCGGGGCGCCGTGGGGGACCCGATGGCCTTCGGCACCGACGTGGTCCGATTCGCTCCCGTGCTGGGCAGGGAAACGGACATCCGAATCCTGTCGGAACAGGACGCGGTCCTGGCCGGGGTGGTCGCCCTGGTGGCACCGATGCGCACCTGAAACCCCGTTCCCACCAAGGGGGTCCGGGTTTCGGGGAGGCGCCCGCCGTGCCGCCCCACCGCGGTTCCTCACGGTGGGTTCTCCGAACCGTGACTGTCCGTGTTCGCAAGGGCCACGCAAAACCAGACAGACTTGGCTAGGCTGTGGCCCGGTCATGGATATGGCCCCAGAGTCAACAGGGAAGGGGGCGATGTCGTGGACCGTTGCGCGTTGTTCGTCGACGCGGGATACCTTCTCGCGGACGGCGCGATGGCCGTGCACGGAACCCGCAACCGGGACTCCGTCTCCTGGGACTACTCCGGTCTCGTGCAGTTCCTCAACGAGGTCGCACGCGACCGCACCGGCCTGCCCTTGCTGCGCTGCTACTGGTACGAGGCGGTCTCCGACGACCGCCGCACCCAGGAGCAGGAGGGCATCGCGGACATCCCCGGCGTGAAGTTCCGCGCCGCGCGGATCAGACCGGGCCGGCGCGAGGGCGTCGAGAGCTACGTCCAGCGCGACCTCGCCAACCTGGTCCGGACCGGCGCCCTGTGCGACGTGGTCCTGGTCAGCGGGGACGAGGACATGGCCCCGGTGGTCGCCGAGGTCCAGGACGCGGGTGTGCGCGTCACCGTCGTGCACGTCTCGGTCGAGGGCAACTGGACCATCTCCCGGGCGTTGCGCCGCGAGTGCGACGACCTCATCGAGATCGGCGCCGGCCACCTGCGCCCGCACGTCAGCCTGCTGTCGGGCGGCGCCGCCCCGCAGGAGACCGCGGCCAAGACCACCACCCCGTTCGCGAACGGGCGCGGGCGCTCCGCCCCCGAGACCCCGCGCCGGCCCGTCGCCACCGCCCAGCCCGGGGGATCCCGGGTGGAGCCGGTCGACACCTCCACCGGCGGCCTGGAGGCGATGTTCGCCGGGACCGGCGAACAGGCGGTCGCGCAGGGCACCGCCATGGAGCAGCTGCGCGCCATGCGCCGCACCCTGGCCCAGCAGCGCGGCGGGGACCACCTCGCCGGGCCGGGCGGCGAGGCCCGCGGCGGTGGCATCGACGCCAACGGCTTCCCCTCGGGGGGCCAACCGGCCGCCAACGGCACCGGCGGGTACCCGCCGCAGGCCGGGGGCTACCCGCCGGCCACGGGGAGCCACCCCTCGCTCCGGCCGGAGCAGGGCGGGTACGGCGACCAGGGCGGGTACGGGGTGCCCGGCCGGCAGGCGCCGCCGCCGATGACCGGGCCGCAGCAGGCGTTCACCGCGGGGACGGGGCCACAGCAGTCCTTCGCGGCGGGCACCGGGCCGCAGCAGTCGTTCGCCAACGGGACGGGGCCCCAGCGCTCCTTCGCCGAGGACGGGCGGCCGGGGCACGCGCCACCCAGAGGCGGGCAGCCACAGGACCCGCGGTTCCCCGGAGGGAACGAACCCGGGTACGGGGGTGCGAACGACGCAAACCCTACCTATGGGACCAGTACGGCAACTGACGCCGCCTCCCACGGCGGGGTGGGCCCCTACGGGGGCGCACCGCCGACTGGTCCCGCCCATGAGACCGGGTTCGGGACGTCCGGATACCGCGAATCCCGGCCCGGTCCCGGATATCCCCAGCAGATGCCCTCCGGCGCGCATACCGTTGACGAAGCGGTGCATGTCGCGCGCCGGGAGGGGAACGACTTCGCGGAGTCGATCGCACGCGAGGCTCCCGCCCTGTGGGTCGAGGCCGTCCTCGCCCGCAGGCCCCGGATGCCCTCCGACCTGGAGGCGCGTCTGCTCCAGGGGTCCTCACTGCCGATAGACCACCTGTTGCGCGACGAGGTGCGGGACGGACTGCGCCAAGGGTTCTGGCACGCACTGGAGCGTGCCAGGCGCTAGCGCCGCGTGCGAGTCGGAAGGTGGAGGGGACGATGCGGGTGACCCGCGTGACGACGGCGGAACTCGACCGCCTGGAATTCCACGCCGTCCGTTCGGGCGAACACGGCGAGGTCGCCGCCCGGCTCCTCGACCTGGCCAACCGGGTCGACGCGGGAAGCGAGATCTCCCGCGCGGAGCTGTTCGTCAGGGCGGGTGAGCAGTGGGAGATCGCCCAGGAGTACGAGCGCGCCTGCGCCGCGTACCAGCGGGCGATCGACGACGGCGGGGCCACGGTCATCGACGCCCGCGCCCTGAGCGCGGGGGCCCTGCTCCAGCTCGACGAGATCGACCGGGCCGGCGCGCAGCTCAAGCGGCTGGAGAGCGAGGAGCCGCGCGGGCTCCAGACCTACCTGCACGTCGCCGAGGCCCTGTACGCACACGACGACCTCGCGGGCGCCGAGCGGTGGGCCACCGAGGGGGCGCGGCGGTTCCTCGGCCGCGACCTCACGCCCTACGTCAACGACCTGCTGTGGGAGCTGCTGCGCATCCGCTTCCGCATCCGGGCCGACCTCGGCCTGCCCGAGGACGACCTCGACCGCCGCCTCGACGAGGAGTGACCCGGGGGCGCGCCCGCCGCCCCCCGCGAAGGCGGGCCCGCGGGGCGGCGTGTGCGCTCCGTGTTCGATGGACGTCGATCAATGTGAGAAAACAGCGGCACACGACCATTTTGTGGCGGTTCCTCAGAAGAGGCCTGGGATGTACTCTCTTGGCCGGCCTCGTGGAGAAGCGCCCGAGGCGGGCCGGCCCCGCGCACCGCGGGCCGGCCGAAGAGGAGCGCCCCGCCTTCGTGCGAGGAAGAGCGGGGCACCGAGGCGATCCTGTGCTGGGATCTGATCGAGGACGACACTATGGCATCTGAGACGAGCCCGTCGAACCGCGCGCATCCGGTGGACGCGTCCGGGGCGGGCGGCGCCTGCACGGCGCCGGCGCACACCCTCCCCCCTCCCGTCATCAACGGCGACAACAACCGGGTCACCTACAACTTCGCGGGCCGGGACCTGGAGTCCGCGGTCCCGGACCCCTCGCCGCCGCGGGGCGGAGCGGCTCCGCGGCGGGGGTGGGGCTCCCTCCTGGGGGCCCTGCCCGTCCTCGGCGCGCTGTTCAAGGGCTCCCCGGACGACTGACCGGTCCGACCGCCGTACGGCGCCCCCCGTCCCCGTGTGGACGGGGGGCGCCGTGCTCACCGACGGCCTCCCGGCCCGGGAGCCCGCGCGGGCCCGCCGGCACGCGCCGGGACCGCCCCGGCCCGGATCCGCGCCCCGGCCCGGGCGTGTCGCGGGGCCGGGTGTCCGGGGATGTCCGGGTCCGTGTGCGACACGCCCGAGAAGAAGGTGACCGAGGTCGCTCCGGGCCCCGGCGGGCCCCGGCGGGACCCGCGCGGACGCCCCGCGTCGACCGGGTACACCAGGTTCTCGGAGCCCGTCCGGCCGCGCGGTACGGGGCTTGCGGGGCCCGCCGGACCCGCTCCGGGTCGGGGTCGGGCGCGAACCGCTCCGCGAGAGTCTTAGGCTTGCCACGACCGCCCCTCCGACGGGCCGCCCGGGTACCCTTCCCGGGCCCGTTCCGGACCCCCGGCGATGCCGTTCCACGTGCCCGGACGTGTGTCCCCATACCACGTCCCGAGGGCGAGTTCGACGATCATCGAAGAACGTGAAAAATCAACGACACGCCATTATCTTGCGGTGGTTCCTAGCACTAGCCCCTAGATGTAGTATCTACTCCCGCTGGTGCTTCACCTTTCGGGGTGGCAGGGAACGCCGGAGAGATCCCGGTCCCGACCCTGCCGGATCAGTGTGACGCGACCGCCGCGACCGGCCCGGAACCCCCGAGTTCCCGGGCGGCCGGACGACGGCCCGCGCGAACGAGAACCGAACACCGGCGCGCACGCATAGCCGTGCTGCGCTTGCAGGGAACGGGGGCTTGGGAGAGGGCGACCCGTGACACGCCGCGACGACCGCACGCACCCGGTGCGTCGGCCGCCCGGCGGGCGCCGCACGACCCTGAGACACCGTCCCCACCCCGCCGGGACTTCTTCTATTCGAGGTTGGAGCCGCTTTATGACCCTGGACGTCGAGGCAGCGCCCGCATCCGTTCGGCCCGAGCCGACCACCGAGGGCGCGCCCCCCGCCGCTCTCGACCGGATCGAGCGCGTCGTGACCGAGGCCTGTGCGCGGCTGGACGGTGTTTCGGCGGACAAGGTCCTGGCGGAGGCCCGTCGCGGCCTGTACCCCGGCATCCCCGACTCCGAGGTCGAACTGGCCCTCATCATGGCCGCCCGCAGCTACGTCGAGGTCGACCCGGACTACTCCTACGTCGCCGCCCGCCTGCTGCTGGACAAGCTGCGCAGCGAGGCCCTGAGCTTCGTCTCCGGGGTCCCCGAGGCCGCCACCCAGACCGACATGTCCGAGCGCTACGCGACCTACCTGCCCGCGTACGTCAGCCGCGGCATCGACCTGGGCCAGCTCGACCCGGCCCTGGCCAAGTTCGACCTGGGGCGCCTGGGCAAGGCCCTGCACGCCGACCGCGACGAGCAGTTCACCTTCCTCGGGCTCCAGACGCTGTACGACCGCTACTTCCTGCACAGCGACGGCACCCGCTACGAGCTGCCGCAGGCGTTCTTCATGCGCGTCGCCATGGGCCTGGCCCTCAACGAGGACGACCGCGAGGCCCGCGCGATCGAGTTCTACGAGCTGCTGTCCTCGTTCGACTTCATGGCCTCCACGCCCACCCTGTTCAACTCCGGCACGGTGCGCGCCCAGCTGTCCTCCTGCTTCCTCACCACCATCGGTGACGACCTCCAGCAGATCTTCCACGGCATCAGCAACAACGCGATGCTGTCCAAGTACTCCGGCGGGCTCGGCAACGACTGGACCCCGGTCCGGGGCCTGGGCTCCCACATCAAGGGCACCAACGGCAAGAGCCAGGGCGTCGTCCCGTTCCTGAAGATCGCCAACGACACGGCGGTCGCGGTCAACCAGGGCGGCAAGCGCAAGGGCGCCGTCTGCGCCTACCTGGAGACCTGGCACATCGACATCGAGGAATTCCTCGACCTGCGCAAGAACACCGGCGACGAGCGCCGCCGCACCCACGACATGAACACCGCGAACTGGGTTCCGGACCTGTTCATGCAGCGGGTCGAGCAGGACGGCCAGTGGACGCTGTTCTCGCCCAACGAGGTCCCCGAGCTGCACGACCTGTACGGCACCGCCTTCGCCGAGGCCTACGCCGCCTACGAGAAGGCCGCCGACGAGGGCCGCGTCAAGGTCTTCAAGCGGGTCCGCGCCGTCGACCTGTGGCGCCGCATGCTCACCATGCTGTTCGAGACGGGCCACCCCTGGATCACCTTCAAGGACCCGTCCAACCTGCGCTCGCCGCAGCAGCACGTGGGCGTGGTGCACTCCTCCAACCTGTGCACCGAGATCACGCTCAACACGAACTCCGAAGAGGTCGCGGTCTGCAACCTGGGCTCGGTGAACCTGGCCCAGCACACCGGCCCCGACGGCATCGACGTCGAGCGCCTGCGCCGCACCGTCCGCACCGCCGTGCGGATGCTCGACAACGTCATCGACGTGAACTTCTACACGATCCCCGAGGCCGAGCGCGCCAACATGCGCCACCGCCCCGTGGGCCTGGGCCTGATGGGCTTCCAGGACGCGCTGTTCAAGCTGCGCCTGCCCTACTCCTCCCAGGGAGCCGTGGAGTTCGCCGACGAGAGCATGGAGCTCATCAGCTACCACGCCATCGAGGCCTCCGTGGAGCTGGCGGCCGAGCGCGGCGCCTACGAGAGCTTCGAGGGCTCGCTGTGGAGCCAGGGCATCCTGCCCATCGACTCCGTGCGCCTGCTCGCCAAGGAGCGCGGCGGCGACCTCGACATGGACCGCGGCCAGACCCTCGACTGGTTCTCGCTGCGCGAGAAGGTCAAGAAGACCGGTATGCGCAACTCCAACGTGATGGCGATCGCGCCCACCGCGACCATCGCCAACATCACCGGCGTCAACCAGTCGATCGAGCCGGTCTACCGCAACCTGTTCGTCAAGTCGAACATGTCCGGCGACTTCACCGTCGCCAACGACTACCTGGTCCGCGACCTCAAGGCCCGCGGCCTGTGGGACGAGGACATGGTCTCCCAGCTCAAGCTGCACGACGGCAGCCTCGGCCGGATCGACCGCGTGCCGGACGACCTGAAGGCGCTGTACGCCACCGCGTTCGAGGTCGACCCCGACTGGCTGGTCGACGCCGGCGCCCGCCGCCAGAAGTGGATCGACCAGGCGCAGTCGCTCAACCTGTACATGGCGGCCCCCAGCGGCAAGAAGCTGGACGCCCTGTACCGCCGCGCCTGGCGCTCCGGTCTCAAGACCACCTACTACCTGCGTTCGCAGAGCGCCACCCACGTGGAGAAGAGCACGATCAAGGGCACCGACGGCCGCCTCAACGCGGTCTCGGCGACCCCGGTCGCCCCCGCCCCCGCCCCGGTCCCGGTCCCGGCCCCGGTCCCGGCGCCCGCCCCGGTGGCGGCCGAGCGCCCGGCGCCCGTCGCCGAGCCCGTCGAGGACGAGTTCGAGATCGTCGAGGGGCAGGCCTGCTCCATCGACGACCCCGAGTGCGAGGCCTGCCAGTAGGACCCGCGGCCCCCGCGGGCCGCGACGCGACCTCGGCCGCCCGCCCCCACCACGGGCGGGCGGCCACTCTCAAGCCCCACGAAGCGCTTCCGGGCCCTCCCGGATAAGGAAAGACACATGACCGCGACCTCTGAGAACACCGCGAGCGCCGCCAGCGGCCTGGGCGAGATCGAGCGCGACGCCGAGCGCGTCAACGTCGACGACAAGGCGATGATCAACGCCCGCGCCGACGTCAACCAGCTCCTCCCGCTCAAGTACACGTGGGCCTGGGAGAAGTACCTCTCCGGGTGCAACAACCACTGGATGCCCACCGAGGTCGCCATGCAGGCCGACATCGCCCTGTGGAAGTCCCGTGACGGGCTCACCGAGGACGAGCGGCTCATGCTCAAGCGCAACCTGGGCTTCTTCGCCACCGCGGAGTCGCTGGTGGCCAACAACATCGTCCTGGCGGTGTACCGCCAGCTCACCAACCCCGAGTGCCGCCAGTACCTGCTGCGCCAGGCGTTCGAGGAGGCCGTGCACACGCACACCTTCCAGTACATCTGCGAGAGCCTGGGCCTGGACGAGGGCGAGCTCTTCAACATGTACCGGGAGATCCCGTCCATCACGGCCAAGGACGCGTGGGCGCTCAAGTACACGCAGAACCTGGAGGACCCGGAGTTCAGCACCGGGACCCCCGAGGCCGACCAGGCGTTCCTGCGCGACCTGGTGGCGTTCTACGTGATCTTCGAGGGCATGTGGTTCTACACCGGCTTCGCCCAGATCCTGTCGCTGGGCCGCCGGAACAAGATGGTCGGCATCGCCGAGCAGTACCAGTACATCCTGCGCGACGAGTCGATCCACCTGAACTTCGGCATCGATGTGATCAACCAGATCAAGATCGAGAACCCGCACCTGTGGACCGAGGAGTTCCAGGCCGAGGTCCGGCAGATGCTGACCGACGCCTGCGCGCTGGAGGTCGCCTACGGCCGCGAGACCATGCCGCGGGGCATCCTGGGCCTCAACTCGGAGCTGTGCGAGAAGTACATGCACTTCATCACGGACCGCCGCGCCGAGCAGATCGGCCTGGCGCCCATCTTCGGCGAGACGGAGAACCCGTTCCCGTGGATGAGCGAGATGATGGACCTCCAGAAGGAGAAGAACTTCTTCGAGACCCGCGTGATCGAGTACCAGACCGGTGGCGGTCTGGACTGGGACTAGGGAGCGTTCGGCGGGCGCCCCCGTGCGCTCTCCCGCCGGGCGGCGGGTGAGGGCCGCCCCGGCCTGACGGCGTCGGTGCGACGGGGGCCGGCCGCGGACCGCGGCCCGGGATGATCCGCCGGGCGGGGCCCGTCGGAGTGATCCTCCGCGGCCCCGGGGCGGTCCCCGGGGACCCGGCCCCCTCCCCCGTCGGCGGCGGGGGAGGGGGCCGTTCTCGCGAAATACGGGAGACGGCCTCGGAGTCCTCACCGCCGGCGTTCCACCCCCGGTGGCCGTCGGTACTTCGTCCAGGACCGCAGCGGCCCGAGAAGCAGGTGCGGCCCTCCAACGACGCCTCCCCGCTCATGTGGGGACACCGGTCACGGGCGGCGGGAGACCCCGGAATCACACCGAGGCGCGCGGAGGGCAGCCCGCGCCGATCCGCTCCGCCAGACCCTGTACCCCGGGCTCCGAACGCCACCGGTCGAACCGGCCGACCAGGTCGTCCAGATAGTCGTGGGCCCGTCGGCTGGCCACGCGTCCGAGGATGTCCACGCTGGTGTGCGCGGTCGGTAGCGCGGCGTCCAGGTCCCCGGCCTGGAGGTGGGCGGAGGAGACCACGGCCATGCGGATACCGTAGGAACGGGCGAACCGATCGGCCGGCATGGTCGCCTTCTCGTTCCAGCGCAGCGCAGCGGCGGGGCGGCCGAGATCACGGTGGATCTCCACGGCGTCGGCGGCCAGGCGGGCGCCTGTGTAGAAGTCGATCCAGGTCGGATCGTCCCCGGTACGGGAGTCGGCCTGTTCCAGCAGCCGTTCGGAGGCGGCCAGCGCCTTCCCCGCCGCTTTCGGACGATGCGCACGGGCGTGCACACGGGCCTCGACGAGGGAGAGGAACGCTCGTACCCGGGGCGGGGTGTGCGGAGTGGCGGCGTTGGCGGCCTCGATCATGTCCAGGGCATCGTCTCGGTAGCCGCGCAGGCACGCCTGCAACGCCATGCACGAGAGGACGTAACCGCCCAGGGCGACGTCTCCGGCGGCCCGGGACATGCGCAGCGCCTGGATGAACTGGCGTTGGGCACGGGCGTGGTGGCCGGCGTCGAAGTCGGCCCACCCGGCCAAGCGTCCCAGTACCGCGGTGGCGGAGAACAGTTCCTTCCCGACGTCGTCGGTGTAGGTGCCCTCGAGCATGGGGGCGGCCACGTCGCGCAGGCACACCGCCACCGCCGACACCCCGGCGCTGGCGCCCCCGAACCGGGAGTCGCTGTGGCGGGCCTGCTCGGCGAGTTCGCTCAGTTCGGTGATGTCGGCGCGGCCGATGCGCCGCCCGCCGGTGTGGGCGGCGGTGCCGTCGGTGCTCTGGGAGAGCCAGCGCAGAGTCGGGGGCCCGAAAGCTGCGGCGCTGAAGGCGGTGAGGAAGTGGCGACGGTCCATGGTGCTCCAGAAGGCTCCCGCCGTCTGGAGGGCGGCGGGTAGGGATCGCGGGAAGGCCAGCCCCACATGATCGTCGGTCGGCTCGGTGCCGGCCAGACCGATCTCGGACAAGGTCACCCGTCGGCCCAGCCGCTCCGAGAGCGCGGTGGCCAGAAGCTGCGGCGCGGGCGGTTTCGGCCTCATGCCGCGCTCCACCCAGTTCGCGATCGAAGTGTGGGTGTAGGCGGTGGGGGAGTCGTGCGGCGCCAGTCGGTTGATCCGGTGTGCCAACGCCTTGTGGCTGGCACCGGAGCGTTGGATCATGTCGCGCAGCGCCGTATTGGGGGAACGGGCCATGACGGGTCCTCCTACGGTGTGTACCGACCGTAGCGCCGTCGGGTGCACCTGTGAAGCCGAACGCATGAGCCCTCCCGTGAGCACCCTCCGTGATCCGTGAGCCCTCCCGTGAGCCCTCCCTCTACCGTTCGGACCTGTCTTTCCTGGAAGTCCTGGCCGTTCTATCGGACGGCCTCGGCACCCGAACGGGGAGGTTCCATGTGCGGAGTCGCCGGACTCGCCGGTCCCGACGCCCACCTGCACACCGACACGGTCACGGCCATGAGCGCCACCCAGCGCCACCGCGGCCCCGACGGTACCCGGACCGCCTGCACCGGCGACGGCCACGCGGTCATGGCCATGAACATCCTCAAGATCGTCGACCCGACCGCTGAGAACGGCCCCTACTCCGACCCTGCCACCGGTCTGATGCTCGTCGTCAACGGCGAGGTCTTCAACCACCGGGAGATCGTCCGTCAGCGCGACATCGCCCTGGGCCCCGGCGAGACCGACGCCCATGTGCTGCTGCGGGCTTGGGCCCAGGCCGGCCCGCGGGTCTTGGAGGAGGCCGAGGGCATGTTCGCCTTGGCCGTCTACGACCCACGTCGCCGAACACTCCACCTCGCTCGAGACCGCTTCGGTGAGAAGCCGCTGTACTGGCGCGCCGACGGCTCCCGCATCGCCTTCGCCTCCGAGGTGGCCGGCCTCATCGGATACGGACCCGCCCCGGTGGTCTACCGGCCGGAGATGGCGGCCCTGGAAACCCCTATCGGCACCGACACCCCTTACCAGGGCATCCAGTTGCTCCCGCCGGGGAACCTGCTCACCTTCGACCTCCGTAGCGCCTCCATCACCCACACGCGCTGGTGGGACCTGGCCGCAACCGAACCGGCCACCACCACTTACACTTCCGCCCTGGACCAGGCCGTGGACCTGCTGGAGAGCACCGTGGCCGGTCGCGCCCACTCCGGCCGCTCGGCCCTGTTGCTCTCCGGCGGCTTGGACTCGGCGCTGCTCGCTCACCTGCTGCGGCCCGAGGTGTGCGTGACCGTGCGCTACCCGGGCCGAGAGCGCTTTGACGAGTCGGCCACCGCCGCCCGTGTCGCCCGTACCATCGGCGCCGAACTGCTCGTCGTCGAGCCCGGGCCCGGGGACCTGCGCGCCGAGCTGGGGCGGATCGTGTCCGCCCTGGACTACCCCGTCGGCAACGCCTCCCTCCTGTCGGAGCACATGGCCTACCGGGCCATCGCCGATGCCGGGATCCGCGTCGTCTACGGTGGGCTGGGCCCTGACGAACTGCTCATGGGCTACGCCCGTCACGCCCTTACCCTGTTCGGGCCCCGTGCGGTGGAACAAGGACTGGACGCCTACCGGCCGCTGGCCGCCAAACTCCTGCACGACGCCGGTCCAGACCGGGGGGAACAGGAAACCGTCACTCGCCTGATCGCCCGGGGCCCTGATCCCCAGAACCGGGTCTCCTCCCTGGTCGCGGACTGTTTCGAACGGGCGGGCGGTGACACCTCCCGCGCCCTCACCCTTGTCGAGCTCGCCACCGCCTGGCGGCCCCTGGTGAGCACCAGCGACAAGCTCGCCTCCGCTTTCGGTCTGGAGCGCCGCTCGCCATACCTCGCCCGAGGCTTTGCTGAGTTCTGTTACTCCCTCCCCGTCTCCCACAAGATCACCCGACCCGCCCTGGGCAAGCGCATCCTGCGCGACGCCGCCAGGGAACTGGGAGTGGGTCAGGAGGTATGGGCCGCCACCGACAAGAAGGGGTTCGCCTCTCCGGTCCCAGCCTGGTTGAACGACCCGGGCCTGCTGTCCCCCTGGTGTGAGGAGAGCATCCGAACCGCCCTCACCACGGCGCCGTCGGCCCTGCTCCCACTGCTGAAGGCGGGGCTCGAACCGGCGGCCCGCTTCGATCGCACCCGGGCCCAAGCACTGCTCACCGCCTACTGGGTCGCCGGATCCCAGCGCCACGCCGCCTGACGTCGGTAGATCTCTCATCAACACCAGGAGGCGCCTACTGTGGCCGCATGCGAGTCGACGACCAGCCCCGCGGTGCGGTGGCCATCATCGCCAACGCCCGCGGCGACCTCCTCCTGCACCTGCGCGACGACGTTCCCCACATCGCGTGGCCCGGCCACTGGTCGGTACTGGGCGGCGGGTGCGATCCGGGGGAGAGCCCACACCAGGCGATCGTGCGCGAACTGCACGAGGAAGCCGGACTGGCCGTCGCCGACTTGGACGAGCTGTTCGAGGTCCCCGACGTTCACGGATCCGGCCAACTCATCACCGTCTACTCCGGGACCTGGGAAGGCGAGGCCGCCGCCCTCGCCCTGACCGAGGGGACGAAGCTCGACTGGGTCGCCCCCGACCTACTCGACATCCTGCTGATCCCGCCCTTCATCCGTACCGCCCTCCACCGCTATCTGGCCGACCGCCCCTGACCGTTCCCCCTCTCCGAGGCGGCGGCCCCGGAAAGGAAACACATGCGCGTCAGCGTCATCGGCTGCGGCCACCTCGGTGCCGTCCACGCCGCCTGCCTGGCTGAAACCGGCTCTGAGGTGATCGGCATCGATGTCGACCGGGCCAAGGTCGACACCCTGGCGGCCGGCCGGTCCCCGTTCCACGAACCGGGCCTGGACGACCTCCTGGCCCGCAACATCGCAGCGGGACGGCTGCGCTTCACCACCGACCACGGTGAGGCCGCTGCCTTCGCCGACGTCCACTTCATCTGTGTGGGCACACCACAGCTCGACGACTCCGGCGCCGCCGACCTGAGCCACGTCACGGCCGCCCTGGAGGAGCTGGGCCCCCGGCTGGAACGCCCGGTCGTTGTGATCGGCAAGTCCACGGTGCCGGTCGGCACCACCGCGGCCCTGTCCGAGACACTGCGCGCGCTGGCCCCGGCCGGAGACGGCGTCGAACTCGGATGGAGCCCGGAGTTCCTGCGCGAGGGTTTCGGCGTCCCCGACACCCTGCGCCCCGACCGCATCGTCCTGGGCACCGACTCGCCCCGGGTGGAGGAGGTGATGCGCGAGGTGTGCGTCCCGCAGATCCTCGCCGGTGTCCCGTTCCTCGTCACCGACCCCGCCACTGCCGAGCTGGCCAAGGCGTCCGCGAACGCCTTCCTGGCCACCAAGATCTCCTTCATCAACGCTGTGGCCGAACTCGCGGAGGCCACCGGTGCCGACGTGCATCGCCTCGCCGCCGCCATCGGTCACGACGTACGCATCGGCGCCGCAGGCCTGCGACCCGGCATCGGCTACGGCGGAGGCTGTCTGCCCAAAGACGTGCGCGCCCTGCGAACGATCGCAGCCGGCTACGGGGCGGAGACGCTGAGCGGGCTGCTCGACGCGGTGGAGACCACCAACGAGGCCCGCCGACTGTGGGTCATCGAGGCGGCCGAGCAGATGTGCGGGCCCCTGACCGGCGTCCGGGCCGCTGTGCTGGGGGCGGCGTTCAAGCCGGGTACCGACGACATCCGTGATTCCCCGGCGCTGGACATCGCTTCCCGACTCCAGAACCGGGGCGCTCGTGTGACCGTCTACGACCCCGAAGCCATGGACAACGCCCGTGCCGTGCACCCGGAACTGGCCTTCGCCGCGTCGGCGGCCGAAGCGGTCACCGACGCCGAGGTGGTGCTGCACCTGACCGAGTGGCCGGAGTTCCGCGACGCCGATCCAAAGCAGCTCGGCAAGGCGGTGCGCGCCCGGAGACTGATCGATGGTCGGGGCGGGCTGGACCATGCCCGGTGGGAAACGGCCGGTTGGGAGGTGGCCGTCCTCGGGCGGGGCCCGTCGGAATGATCCTCCGCGGCCCCGGGGCGGTCCCCGGGGACCCGGCCCCCTCCCCCGTCGGCGGCGGGGGAGGGGGCCGTTTCGCGCGGGGCGCCGGGCCCGGCGGTGAACAGAGGGTGTCGGAAGTGCGCGAACCGCCCCCCGCGGGCGGTCCGGACAGTACCGTTCTTCCAGGGGAGGCCGTCCTCCCCGCTCCGGTGGCCCGGGTCGAGGCGCGCGACCCGGGCCGCTGCCGTTCCCGGGGGCGGGCGGGCCCCGGCGGTGCATAGAAGTCAATCAGCGGATGTATAAAAAGACACTCGGGCACGAAGTGCTCTGGGCTTCAGGGCCGTCTTTCGGCGCCCGGTATGCCGTTCGCAACGTTATCCAAAAGCGATCACGTCTTTCCCCTGTGTCACTTGCGCCCCATGGTGAACGCGTGGAAGAAAGAGGTGTTCGCTGTGCCCGGTGTCGGGGCCGTGCGGCGGAATCCCATGCGAGTCACCCCTTTCGGGGTGTTCTCTTGTTGCATTCGTCCACTTTTCGGCACTGGGTGCATAAACTTTCCTTGGCCAGTATGGCATATCAGTCAGAGTGGACGGATAATGGTCAGTCGTTCGGAAAACGGTTCGGCGTTCTTCGGGGAGTGGCGGAAGTCGCGCTATTCCTATGACGTGGGGGCGTGCTGTGAAGTCCTGAACCTGGAATCCGGGAATTCATTCTTCCGGGACTCGGTCAACCCGGACCTCGTGCGGCTCGGATTCAAGAACGATGAATGGACCACCTTCCTGGCCACCACCAAGGGGTAGCGTCCGCCCGGCCCCTCCCTCCCCTACACCGCCACGACCGGCGGAACGTCGCAGTCCTGGCGGGTGTAGGAGGTCATGGAGGCCACCGAGGGGTGGGCGGGACCGAACCGGGACACGAGGACCCGGAACAGCTCCGTCCACTCCTCCTTCACGTCCTCGCCCAGCGCCTGGCGGCTCACCAGGTGGTTGCGCCGCGCCGTCAGCAGGATCGGGTGCTCCTCGCCCAGGATCGCCCGGCAGTCCGCCTCGGTCAGGGCGTCCAGGGCGCGCGCCTCCTCGTGGCGCTCCAGCCCGTACAGGTCCGTCGCCAGGTTGAGCGCCGCGGCCAGGGTGTTGAACGACCCCGCCCCGTAGAGCGACCGCAGCCGCTCCAGCGCCGCCCGGTCCAGCTCCGCCGCGGCGGCGAACGCCCCCTGCGAGCGCAGGGCGATGCCCGCGCCCACCCGCGCCCACGCCGGGAACGGGTGGTCGGCCGGGAACCGCTCGTCGGTGGGCGGCAGCAGCAGCCGGGCCTCGGAGGCCGCCTCGTCGCCGCGCCCGGCGCGGGCGAGGGTGACCATGTGCACGACCCGCCCGTACAGCGTCTGGCGCACCGTCGGCGGGTAGCGCCGCCGGTACAGCGCCAGAGCCCGGGTGGAGTGCTCCAGTGCGGCCCCGGTGTCGCCCAGGCCGCGGTACACGGCGGCCAGCACCAGCAGCCCCTGGAGCGCGTGCGGGGTCTCGGAGGCCGCCTGCGCCGCGAACCGCGCCATGCAGTCCTCCAGCCGGTCGCGCGCCTCCTCCCAGCGCCCCAGGAACACCAGGGTCAGCCCCAGGTGCAGGTCGGTGCGCAGGGTGGACACGCTGTCCCGCCCCAGCAGCGCCGCCCGCTCCCGCAGGTTCCGCTCGGAGACCTCCAGCGCCTGGGAGAACCGCCCCTGCTCCAGCAGTACCTGGGCGTAGTTCTGCGCCGCCTCCAGGGTGTGCTCGTCGCCCGGGGACCGCGCGCGCCGGTGGTCGAGGATCTGCCGGAAGAGGCGCTCGGCCTCGTCGAACCGGGCCAGGCCGCTCAGGGCGATGGCGACCGCGCGCAGGGCCTCCAGCGCCTCGTCGGAGTCGGGGCCGCCGCGGGCCGCCTCGCCGGAGTGGATCTCGCGCGCCTCGGCCAGGGCGGTCGCGTACTCGCTGTGCACGCGGCGGATCATGTTGCGCTGCAGCCGGGCGTGGAGCAGCCTGACCGGGTCGTCGCCCCAGGCGTTGACGGCCTGGTCGGCGACGCCGATGGCCTTGGGGTACTCGCCGGACTCGGTGAGGAAGTCGATCACGTCGAGCACCAGGGCGCGCACCCGGGGGTCGCGCGCCGACCAGGCCTGGGAGGCCTTCACGTGGGCGTGCATCAGCAGGTAGCCGTGGCGGTTGGCGGGGTCGGTGGGGTCGCCGGGGTCGTTGCGGGCCAGCAGCCGCCGGGCCAGGTCGCGGTAGCGCACCTTCTCCACCAGCGGCATCGAGTCGCGGATGACCTCCTGGAACAGTTCGTGGAGGTGGAAGGTGCCCGGCCGCACGGAGGCGAGCCGCCGCCGCCCCATGAACTCCAGCACCCGGTCCAGGTGCGCCCCGTCGCCGAACAGCCCCGCCTGGTCCGGGGGCGCCTGCGGGTCGCGGCTACGGGAGAAGAAGGACCGCGACAGCGGCAGCGGGGCCAGGAACGCGCACAGGCGCACCAGCTCGACCACCGCCCGCGAGGTCGCGTCCCCGGCGAGCAGCTCCTCGGCCTGGATCT
This sequence comes from Nocardiopsis flavescens, assembly GCF_900141985.1. Taxonomy (GTDB): domain Bacteria; phylum Actinomycetota; class Actinomycetes; order Streptosporangiales; family Streptosporangiaceae; genus Nocardiopsis; species Nocardiopsis flavescens. The sequence goes on from NZ_FQZK01000009.1 coordinate 163,677, forward strand.
CCCAGGCCGCGGCCAGCGGGGCGGTGTGCTCGTCGTCGGTGCCCATCCGGGTGACCTTGTCGGTGAAGCGCTCCTGGAAGCGGTCCAGGAACTCCTCGGTCCCCAGCGGGGACTCCCGCAGGAACGCGCCCACCTGGGTCAGGGCCAGCGGCAGGTGCTCCAGGTGCTCGGCCAGGCGCTCCCCGGTGCCGATCGGCTCCAGGCGCTCGGGACACAGCCGGCGCAGCAGGGACAGGCTCTCAGCGGTGTCGAGCCGGGGCACGATGCGGCCGTCGAAGAGGCGGCCCGGGACGCCCCGGGGCGGACGGCGGCGGTCCTGGCCGGTGATGAGGATGCGGCCGCCGCCCCGGGGCATGTGGTCGGCGGACAGGGTCTCCAGGTCCGTCGCCCCGTCGAACACCAGCAGCCAGGAGCCGATCGCGGGGTCGCGGGCCAGGGCCCGGCGCACGCCCTGGACCGTGCGCGCGATGTGGTCGTGGGAGACGGTGAGGCCGATCTGCTCGGCCAGGCGCAGGTAGGACCCGTTGACGTCGGTGTCGGTGGCGGCGGGCACCCACCAGATGAGGTCGTAGTGGTCGGCGTAGCGGTGGGCGTACTGGCTGGCGACGAGGCTCTTGCCCACGCCGCTGCCGCCCCCGATGAGGTAGCGCGCGCCCTCGCTCCGCTGCAGGGCCTCGTGGATCTGTTCGAGGATCGCCTCGCGGCCGGTGAAGTCGGGGTCGGCGGGGGGGACGCCGCCCATCACCGGGGGGTGGTCGGGGCGGCGGCGACCGCCGGCCGGACCGGTTCCGCTCGTCATGGTCCTCCCGCTTTCTGTAAGGCGGCTCGGGAAGGCCGTTCGCCCTCGCTTCTCGGACGGGGGTCCTCGCGGAGCGGGGCGCGGGGTGACCGGCCCCCGCCCTGATTCCAGGCTAGGCGGCGGCCACGGGGATGTCGATACTCGCCCGCGGTCCGCCGCCGGCGGCGGACCGCGGGCCCGGGGCGGAGGCGGTCCCGGCCGGAACCCGGCCTGGCGCCTGTGTCCCGGGACCGGTAGAACGGTGACATGTCGTCACCGAAGGAACACCCGGCCGCCTGGGCCCGCACCGACGTCCCCGACGGACTCGGCCTGGGCACCCTCGTCCCCGAGCCCGACGGCTACCGCCTGGAGGCCGGGGAGACCGTCGTGGACGACGGCGGCGCCGGGTACTTCGTGCGCTTCGGTGTGCGCGCCGACCTCGCCTGGGCCACCCGGGAGGTACGGGTGGAGGTGATTTCGGCCCGGGGGCCGTCCATGGTGATCCTCAACGCCCAGGGCGGCCACTGGACCGACGCCGAGGGCCGCCCCCTGCCGGAGCTGGTCGGCTGCCTGGACGCCGACGTGGCCGCCACCCCGCTCACCAACACCCTGCCGATCCGCCGCCTGGGCCTGCGCCCGGGGGAGTACCGCGACATCGCCGTGGCCTGGATCGACGTGCCGTCGCTGCGGGTGCGCCGGGTACGCCAGCGCTACACCCGCCACCCCGCCGAGGGCGGCCTGGAGGTGTACACCTACCGCGACCCGCTGCACGGGGAGTATCGGCTGACGGTCGACGGGGACGGGCTCGTCGTGGACTACGAACGGTTCGCCCGGCGGCTGCGCGGGGGAGCGGAAGCGGACGAACCGGCCTCCGATGTCCCATCCGGTGTTGCGGACAGGCGATAATCGGCCGGTAGCCGAACCGCATTCCCGGGGGATACCACGTGACCGACACAGAGCCCAGCCCGGAACGGCGCGGGATCATCCGCGACCTGGAGGTCGCCGCGGCGTTCGACGCGGACACCGAGATCGAGCGGCGGGTCGCCTTCCTCGCCGAGCGCCTGACCACGACGGGCGCCGCCGCGCTGGTCCTGGGCATCAGCGGGGGCGTCGACTCCCTGACCGCCGGGCGGCTGTGCCGCCTGGCCGTCGACCGCGTCCGCGCGGCCGGGGGCGACGCCGAGTACATCGCGATGCGCCTGCCCCACGGCGAGCAGCGGGACGAGGCCGACGCCGCCCGGGCCACCGCGTTCACCGCGCCCGACCGGCTCCTCACCGTCGACATCCGCCCCGCCACCGAGGCCATGGCCGCGTCCCTGCGCGAGGCCGGGACGCCCTACCCCGACGCCGGCACCGAGGACTTCGTCCTGGGCAACGTCAAGGCCCGCCAGCGCATGATCGCCCAGTACGCGGTCGCGGGCGGCCTGCGCGGACTGGTGATCGGCACCGACCACGCCGCCGAGGCCGTCACCGGGTTCTTCACCAAGTACGGCGACGGCGGCGCGGACCTCGTCCCGCTCACCGGGCTCACCAAGCGCCGGGTGCGGGCGGTGGCGGCCGCCCTGGGCGCCCCCGACGACCTCGTCCGCAAGGTCCCCACCGCGGACCTGGAGTCGCTGGCCCCGCAGAAGCCCGACGAGGAGGCCCTGGGCCTCACCTACGAGCAGATCGACGACTTCCTGGAGGGCCTGCCCGTCTCCGCGGAGGTCGAGGAGTCCCTGGTGTCCCGCTACCGCGCCACCGCGCACAAGCGCGCGCTGCCGACCGCTCCCTGAAGTCACGGGGGCGGGACCCCCGACCGTGGTGGTGCACGCACCACCATCTCCGGTCGGGCGAACCGCCCCGGGTAAAGAGGCGTCAGATCCATCGCGATCACAGGCGGATCGCACCTATGGTCGTTGCAAGCACAGCGTCCGATCCGGTGGCCGATCCCCCCGCGATCCCTGGCGCGATCCCTTCGACGGGGCGCGAGTGTGAGCGTCCTCCCCCCTGAAACCGGCCGGCAGGCCCTCCCGTGGACACCCGCGTGTCCGGGCGCGCCGGCAGGAAGATCCAAGGAGTGATCGGATGACCGTGACCGCAGGCCCCGAGGGCCCGCCGACCCCGACGACGGCCCGGACCCTCACGGGCGTCGAGTCGCGCAGCGTCCCGGCCGCCGGCCGGGACCGCTTCCTCGACGTCCTCCGCCTGCTGGTCATGGGACTGGTGGTGGCCCAGCACTGGTGGCTCCCCGTCCTGGCGCAGAACCAGGGGATGCTCGACGCCGGGAGCGTCCTGTCCACCGAGGGCGGCTTCGCCCTCACCTGGGTCTCCCAGGTCATGCCGCTCATCTTCTTCGTCGGCGGCGCAGCCAACCTCATCAGCTGGCGGGCCGCCTCGGGCCGCGGCGTCACCGCGGCCACCTGGTACGCCAAGCGGCTGCGCAGGCTCGCCTGGCCGGTGGTGCCCCTGGCGGCGCTGTGGATCGTGGCGTCCCACGTGCTCGTGCTGGGCGGCGCGCCCGCGCAGCCGGTGCTGGTGGGGGCCGGGGCCGCGGGCATGGTCCTGTGGTTCCTGGCGACCTACGTCCTGGTGGTGGTGTGCACGCCGCTGCTGGCACGCGCCCAGGAGAGGTTCGGCGCGTGGGCCGCGGCGGGCCTGCTCGCCGGGGCCGTCGCCGTCGACCTGGTCCGGTTCGCCGGCGGTGTCGAGTGGGCGGGCTACCTCAACGTCGCGTTCGTCTGGCTGGGCGTGCACCAGCTGGGCTTCCTCTACGTCTCCGGGCGTATCCGCCGCCTCCACGCGGGGCTGCTGGCCGGCGCGGGCGCGCTGACCGCGCTCACCCTGGTGGCGTTCGGCCCGTACTCGGTGAACATGACGGGAGTGTTCGCCGCCGAGACCTCCAACGTCGCCCCGCCGACCCTCGTGCTGGCCGGCCTGGGCGTGGCCCAGATCGGCCTGGCGCTGCTGGCCCGCGAGGCGATCGGGGCCTGGGCCGACAAGCCCGGACCCGCGCGCCTGCTCGACCGGATCTGCCCGCAGCTGATGACGGTCTACCTGTGGCACATGCTGCCGATCAGCGTGGTCGCCGGGGTCGTGGTGTTCGGCCTGGGGATCGACACCCCGGAGCCGATGACCGGCCTGTGGATCGTGTGGGGCGTCCTGGGCCTGGTGGTGCTGGTACCGCTGATCCTGCCGCTGGCCCACTGGGCGGTGCGGTTCGAGAACCCGCCCAAGGTGCTCTCCGGCTCGCCCGGCCTCGTCCAGGTGCTGGCGGCCGCGGCCCTGATCGGCGGCGGCCTGCTGACGCTGACGGTGACCGGCCTGGGGCTGGGCCTGGGGCCGCTGCTGGGGCTGCTGATGGTGCTCGGCGGCGTCGTTCTCACACGGTCACCCGAGGGTCGCCGTCCGTAGAAGTCCGGTGGGGCCCGGGTGAGAATACGACAGATTCCGTCCAGAATCCGTCCATGGACGCCGGGGCGGGTCCCCACCCGGGGGTAGACAGGTCCTCATGGACCCGACTCGCATCGCCTTCGAGAAACGGGGGACCGGCCGACCGCTGGTCCTCCTCCACGGACTGGGCGACCGCCGCCAGAGCTGGAGCGCGGTCGTTCCCCGCCTGGCCGGCGACTACCGGGTGTTCTGCGTCGACCTCCCGGGGTTCGGCCGGACGCCGGCGCCGCGGCCCGGCGAGCCCTACGACATCGTGTCGATGACCGACGCGGTGGAGTCCTTCTGCCGGTTCCACGGGCTGGAGCGCCCACACGTCGCGGGCAACTCGCTGGGCGGCTCCATCTCCCTGGAACTCGGCGTCCGGGGCGTCGCCGGATCGGTGACGGTGTTCTCCCCCGCCGGGTTCTCCGACAGCCTGGGCCGCTGGGGGCTGCGGGCGGTGGGCGCGTTCGCCAACCTCGCCGCCCGCGTCCCCATGCCGGTCAAGGAGCGGCTGGCGAGCACGCGCCCGGCCCGGGCGCTGGCCCGGGTCGCGCTGCGCGGGGACCCGTCCTCGCCGCAGGCCAAGGCCACGCACTTCAGCGTCCGCGGGCTCCAGGAGGGCGCGCCCTTCATCCGGATGATCCCGCGCATCGCCGAGTACGACTTCACCGCCAGGCCGATCGACTGCCCCGTCACCATCGCCTGGGGCGACCACGACCGCACCCTGCTGCCGTCCAGCGCGGAGCACGCGCACCGGCGGGTGCCCACGGCGCGCATGGTCTCCCTGGTGGGCAGCGGCCACATCCCGATGACGGACGACCCGGTCTCGGTCGCCGAGCACATCAAGTGGACCTGCCGCTCGGCGGACCTGGGCCACCGCCGGCACGCGCACCTCGCCGGGGGACGCGCCTGAGGTGGCGGCCCGCCCGTCCGGCCGCCGGACGGGGGCCGGGGGAGGGCCCGCGGAACGCTGACGGGGGGACGGGGTGGTGCCCCCGGGACGCTTGTGTCAACGTTGTCTCCAGTCCATGTCGGCGGCCCGTCCACGAGGATCCGGGCGCTGGAGGAGGCGAGGGAATGTGACTGTGACGCAGCGGCCCCCGGGCGACCCCGGTCGGTTGAGGGAGGAGGAGGCGCGCCTGCTCGGCTTCGCCGCGGCCTCGGTGGTGCCGGACGGGTTCGGCGCCCTGGACGCGCACGGCCGGGTGGACCCGGACCGGCCGGTGGAGACCTGGATCAGCGCCCGGATGACGCACGTGTTCTCCCTGGCCCACCTGCGCGGCGACGCGGGCGCCGCCGAGCGCGCCGACCACGGTGTGCGCGCGCTGGCCCGGGGCCCGCTGCGCGACGGGGAGCGGGGCGGGTGGTTCGACGAGGTCCCCGCGGAGCGCGCGCGGGGCCGCAAGTCCGCCTACCCGCACACCTTCGTCGCGCTGGCCGCGGCCTCGGCCGCCGTCGCGGGCCGGCCGGGCGCGCGGGAGCTCCTCGACGAGGCGCTGGCCGTCATCGAGGAGCGCTTCTGGGACGAGTCCGCGGGCGCCCTGCTGGAGAGCTGGGACGCGGACTGGAGCGAGACCGAGGACTACCGCGGCGCGAACAGCAACATGCACGCGGTCGAGGCGTTCCTGGCCGCCGCCGACGCCACCGGCGACGCGGTGTGGACCCGCCGGGCCCTGGCGATCGCCGAGCGCCTGGTCCACGGGGTGGCGGCCGGCCACGACTGGCGGCTGCCCGAGCACTTCACCGCCGACTGGAAGCCGCTGCCGGACTACAACCGCGACCACCCGGACCACCCGTTCCGGCCGTTCGGGAGCACCACCGGCCACCTGCTGGAGTGGGCGCGCCTGCTGGTGCACCTGGAGATCGCCCTGGACCGGGCGGGGGAGCCCGCCCCCGCGTGGCTGCGCGAGGACGCCGGGGCCCTGTTCGGGCACGCGGTCCGGCGCGGCTGGGACGCGGACGGCGCCGAGGGCTTCGTCTACACCCTGGACTGGAGCGACCGGCCGGTGGTGCGCGAGCGCATGCACTGGGTGGCGGCCGAGGCGACCATGGCGGCGTGGGCGCTGGCCCTGCACACCCGGGACGGGTCCCTGCTGGAGCGCTACGAGCAGTGGTGGGACTACGCCGAGCGGTACCACCTGGACCTCGAACACGGCAGCTGGCACCACGAGCTCGACCCCGGGAACCGGCCCGCCGCCACGGTGTGGTCGGGCAAACCGGACGTGTACCACGCCTACCAGGCGACCCTGCTGCCGCAGCTGCCGCTGTCGGTCTCCCTGGCCGCGGCGGTGCGCGAGCACGCGGCGCCGCACCTGGTGGTCGTCGGCGAGAACGTCATGGACCTGCTGCCGGTCCCGGGCTCTCCGGGGCTGCTGCGGGCGGCCCCGGGGGGCGGCCCGGCGAACACCGCGGTGGCCGCGCGCCGCCTCGGGGTGCCCACCCGGTTCCTGTCCCGGATCGGCTCGGACGGGTTCGGGCGGACCATCCGGCACCGACTGGCCGCGGAGGGGCTGGACCCGGACGGGCCGCTGACCGCCGGGGAGCCGTCGGCGCTGGCGCTGGCCCGCCTGGGCGTGGACGGGTCGGCGGTGTACGACTTCCGGATGGACGAGGCCGCCGACTGGCGCTGGCGTCCGGGCGAGCTGCCCGAGGAGCTCGAACCGGGGGTGCGCGCCCTGCACGCCGCCTCCCTGGCGCTGTTCCGGGAGCCGGGCGCGACCGCGGTGGAGGAGCTGCTGCGGCGCGAGCACGCGCGGGACCAGGTGACGGTCGGCATCGACCCGAACATCCGGCCGGGCGTCATCGGCGACCCGGGGGCCGCGCGGGAGCGGGCCCTGCGCGACGCGGCGCTGGCGCACGTCGTGAAGGCGAGCGACGAGGACCTGGCGTTCCTGTACCCGGGCCGGGACACGGAGGAGGCCGCGGCGGAGCTGGCCGGGCTGGGCCCCTCGCTGGTCGTGGTGACCCGCGGGGCCGAGGGCGCCTTCGCCCTCGCCTCCGGGGCGCGGGCCGAGGTGGCCGCGCCCCGGGTCGGGGTGGTGGACACGGTCGGCGCGGGCGACACCTTCATGGGCGCCCTGCTGTCCTGGCTGGACGGCCGGGGCCGCCTGGGCGACGACCCGCGCGGACGGCTGGCCGGGCTGACGGAGGGGGAGCTGGAGGAGATGCTGTCCTTCGCCGCCCGGGCCGCGGCCGTCACCGTCACCCGCGAGGGGGCGGACCCGCCCACCACCGCCGACCTGGAGCGCGACGGGTCATAGCCCTTCGAGGGTGTGGTCGATGAGGTGGTCCACGACGTCGGTGAAGCGTCCCCGGCGGTCGTGGGCCGCCCGCTGGCGGGCCGCCCCCGAGCCGCGGCCGCGCAGCCGGTCCAGCAGGTCGGCCGCCAGGTCGGCGTCGCCGTTGTCGAGCAGCCCCGGCAGCGCCGCCGCCAGCAGCCGGTCCATGGCCACCGCCGCGGGCAGGGACTCGCCGGTGAGCGGGTCCGGGACCACGCCCTCCAGCCCGTCGCGGGACGCCCGCCACAGGGCCGCCCGCAGGGCGGTGTCGCCGACCTCCGGGGCGGGGACGCCGTGTTCGACGTCGGTCAGCACGCGGGTGGCCAGGCCCCGGGTGAGGGTCGCGAACAACAGCGCCTCCTCCGCGGTGGCCGCCACGTCGCCCACCCGGATCTCCAGGGTGGGCAGGTGGTCGGAGAGCCGGACGTCCCAATAGACCATGTGCCGGTCCAGGATCGCCCCGGCGTCGGCCAGGGCGCGCACCGCGCGCTCGTGGTCGGCCAGGGAGCGCAGGCTCGGGGGCGGCCCCGCCGAGGGCAGGCGGTTCCAGGCGACGGTCCTCCAGCTGGCGTGGCCGGTGTCGCGGCCGTTCTGGAAGGGCGAGTTCGCCGACATCGCCACCAGGAAGGGGAGCCAGCGGCGCAGGCGCCCGGCGGCGAGTACCGCGCTCCCCCGGTCGGGGACCCCCACGTGGACGTGGCACCCGCACACGACGTGCGACTCGCGCAGCGCCCCGAAGTGTGCGGCGATGTCGGCGTAGCGGGCGCCGTCGCTGACGTCGGCGGACGCCGGGTCGCCCAGGACCGCGGTCCCCGAGGCGACCACGGCGAGCCCGGCGACGTCGGCGGCGCGGGCCAGCTCGCGCCGGGCCGCGCGCAGGAACCGGCGCGCGTCCGCGGCGTCGCCGCACACGGGGCTGTTGGCCTCCACCTGGACCCGGGTGAACTCGCCGCACAGGCGGTCGGACATCCGGGCCCGGGCCAGCAGGTCGGGGGCGCGGGACACGATGCGGCGGGTCCGGGGGTCGACGACGAAGAATTCCTCCTCGACGCCGAAGGTGGGCGGGGCGACCCGGGGGCGCGGGTCGTGTTCGATGAGCGGGTGGTTCCGCATCGAGGTCGTTCCCTCCTGCCGTCGGAAGCGTCCCCGCACTGATATCCCGGGCGGGACGGCCGCGACAGTGTCCGGGAGAGGACAAAAAACTATCCCGTGGCACATGTGTCGTTTTTGTCTGCTTCGCGGGGTCGGGTTCCCGCCGCGTTACGGCTTGATAACCGCGGTGTGCGCCCGGACGGCCGCGCGCGGCCGTCCGGAGGGTGATCCGTGTCACCTTTTGGCGGATCGGAACCCCAGGTGAAACGGGGGGAACAGGCGCCACGGGAGAGACGCGCCGGAGCCGCCGGCCGTCCCGTGCGCACGCGCGTGCGGCTCCGCGCGGGTATCGGTGAAACGACCAGTGTGCCCCGGGGCACCTGCCGCGGCGGGCCCCGCTGTGCGACTCTGTGCCCGTGATCGGCAGGAACACCGGCCCCGGGGCGATCCGCCTGAGGGGCCGCGACACGGAGCTGCGGGACCTCGCCGGAGTACTGGACGGCGCGAGGGCCCGGCTCGGCGCGTCCCTCCTGTTCACCGGCGGCCCGGGCCGGGGCAAGAGCGCCCTGCTGGCCCACCTGCGCGCCGACGCCGGTGATTTCACCGTGCTCCACTGCGGCGGTGTCGCCGACGAGGCCGACCTCCCCCTGGCCGGGCTCGAACGCCTGCTGCGCCCCCTGGCCCCGCACCCCGCCCCGCTGGCCGAGGCCCTGTCCCGCGGTCGGGACGGCGACCGGCTGGCCCTGTCGACCGCCCTGCTGGACCGGCTCACCGCCCAGGGCCGGCTGCTGGTGTGCGTCGACGACGCGGAGCGGCTCGACGGCCCCTCCCTGGACGCCCTGGCCTTCGCGGCCCGCCGCCTGTCCGGCAGCGCCGCGGCGATCGTGTTCGCCGCCCGCGACGGCCGGGTCAAGCCGGGCTCGGCCCACGACCTGGTGCCCGGCGTGCCCGAGCGGCGGCTGCACCCCCTGAGCGAGCGGGCGCTCCACGACATCCTCACGGACCGCGCCCCGGCCGGGCTGCCCGCCCCGGCGCGGGCGGCCCTGGTGCGCGCGGCCCACGGCAACCCCGCCGTCCTCCTGGGACACCTGGAGTCCCGGGTCCCCGACGCGGACGACCCCTTCCCCGGGGAGCCGCGGCTGCCGACCCGGCTCCGCGCCGACCTGCTGTCCCCCTACCGGGACCTGCCCGGACGCACCCTGTCCCTGCTCCTCCTGGCCGCGCTGGGCGGGGACGTCCCGCTGCACCTGCTGGCGAGGGCGGCCGGCGCCGCCGGACCCGCCGCGGCCGACCTGGAACCCGCCGAGGAGGCGGGGGCGGTGCGGGTGGAGGACGACCTCGTCGTCTTCGCCGACCCCCTGGTGGGGCGGGCGTTCGCGCAGGATGCGCCGGCCGTCGTGCTGCGCGCCGCCCACCGCGCCCTGGCGGACGTGACCGACCGCGGCACCGACCCGGTGCGGTTCGTCCGGCACACCGCGGCCGGGGCCGAGGGCCCCGACGCCGCGCTGGCCGACTCCGTCGAGGCCGTCGCCCGGTCCGCCAAGCGCGTGGCGGGGCGCAACGAGGCCTCGTTCGCCCACGAGCGGGCCGCCCTCCTCACACCCGACCCCGACGTCCGGGCCTGCCGCCTCAACAGCGCGGCCTACGAGGCCTACATGGCGGGCCACTCCGAGCACGCGGCGCGGCTCCTCTCCCGGGCCCGCCCGCTGGCCGTCACCGACCGGCGGCGCGCACTGATCGACCTCGTCGACGCCCAGCTGGCCATGCGCAGCTCCAACGCGATCGACGTCGCGGAGCTGCTCTACGGCGTGGGCCGCGACCTCATCCCGCACGACCGCACGCTCGCCCTGCGCACCCTGGTCCGCTCGGCCGACGCGGCCTCGCTGGCGGGCGACCCCGTACGGCACGCGCGCGCGGCCGAGCTGGCGCTGCCGCTGGTGCGCCCCGACGACTCCGACCGGGTGCGCATGGCCGCCTCCTTCCTGGAGGGGTGCACCATCTCCTTCCGGGGCGACTACCCCGGCTCCACCCCCCTGCTGCGCGAGGCCGTCCGGCTCGCGGACGCGGTCGACCGGCCCTCGGAGCTGATCTGGGGGAGCGTGGCGGGGCTGCGCCTGTCGGACAGCCTGTTCGTGCGGCGCGCCAACACCCGCGCCGTGGAACTGGCCCGCCAGGGGGGCGAGCGGGCCACCGTCCCCGCCGCCCTGGGGTTCCTGGTGTTCTCCGAATTCTGGAGCGGGCGCTTCCCGTCCGCCGCCGGGACCGCGCTCCACGGCCTGCGGGCCTCCCGGGAGAGCGGCCAGACCATCTGGGCCACCCAGCACCTGGCGTCGCTGGCGATGATCGCCGCGGTCCAGGGGGACGTGGACACCTGCCGCATCCGGGCGCGGGCCGTCGCCTCCCAGGCGGGCGAGAACAGCCTCGGCCTGGCCGCGGCCCTTGCCTCGTGGGCGCTGGCCGTCCTGGAGCTGTCGCGCGGCAACGCCGCCGAGGCCTTCTTCCGGCTCCGGTCCCTGGTGCACGCGGGGCCGGGCCAGGGCCACCCCACGATGCGGCTGCTCACCGCGCCGCACTTCGTGGAGGCGGCCACCCGCATCGGCGAGCTGGCCTGGGCGCGGACCTCCCTGGCGGGGTACCGCCGCTGGGCGGACGCGATCGACTCCCCCGGCGCGCAGGCCCTGGCCGAGCGCTGCGCCGGGCTGCTGGCCCCGCAGGACGAGGCCGCCGACCACTTCGAGAGCGCCCTGGCCCTGCACCGGGCCTGCGGCGACGACGACGTCGAACACGCCCGTACCCAGCTGCTGTTCGGCGTTTACCTGCGCCGGGCGCGCCTGCCGGGGCGGGCGCGCGAACACCTGCACAACGCGCAGGAGTCCTTCGAGCGCTTCGGCGCCCGGCTGTGGGTCCGCCAGACCCGGGCCGAGCTGCGCGCCCTGGGCACGGGGGAGCGCGGACCGGAGTCCCCGTCCACCGGCGAGCTGACCGCCCAGCAGCAGCAGATCGCCCGGCTGGTCGCCGAGGGCGCGACCAACCGCGAGGTGGCCGCGCACATGTTCATCAGCCCGCGCACGGTGGAGCACCACCTGCGCGGCATCTTCCGCAAGCTCGGCATCAGGTCCCGGGTGGACCTGGCCCGCCTCTTCAACTGACGTCCCCGGGGACGCGGACGCCGGTTCCGCGCACCCGCTTCATACCAACCGGTCGGTATAGCCTCCCGGTCCCGACACGAAAGGCGGGGTGGAACGCATCCCATGACGACGACAGCGACCGAACACCTCCTGACGGCGGAGGGGATCACCGTCCGCTTCGGGGGCCTGACCGCACTCGACGGCGTCGGGCTGCGGGTCCGCCCGGACGGTGTCACCGGGCTCATCGGACCCAACGGGGCCGGCAAGACCACCCTGTTCAACGTGCTCTCGGGGATCCTGCGCCCCTCCGCCGGCACGCTCACCTGGAAGGGCGGGCCCCCGCCCGGGCGCAGGCCCCACCACCTCGCCCGCGCCGGGATCGCCCGCACCTTCCAGGGGCTGCACCTTTTCCCGCTGATGACGGTCCTGGACAACGTCGTCGCCGGTGCCGACCGCCTCGCCCGCGGCGGGCCCCTCTCCCTGGTCACCGGCCTGGGCCGCCACCACCGCGACGAGCGCGAACTCCGCGCCCGCGCCCTGGCCGCCCTGGAGCGCTTCGGCGTCGCCGACACCGCGCACCGCCTGCCCGGCACCCTGCCCTACGGCGTCCAGAAGCAGGTCGCCCTCGCCCGCGCCTGCGTGTGCGACCCCGAGCTGCTCCTGCTCGACGAACCCGCCGGGGGCCTCTCCGGCGGCCAGGTCGACGAGCTGGCCGCGCAGATCCGCTCCCTGGCCCGGGACACGGCCGTCGTCCTGGTCGAACACCACATGGACCTGGTCATGCGGGTCTGCGACCACATCGTCGTCCTGGACTTCGGCCGGGTCATCTCCGCCGGGACCCCCGACGAGGTGCGCGCCGACCCCGCCGTCACCCGCGCCTACCTGGGCACCGCCGGGGAGGGGGACGCCCGATGAGCGCCGCCCTGCTGGAGGTCGTGGGCCTCGGCGCCTCCTACGGCGCGGTCCGCGCGCTGGACTCCGTCTCCTTCACCGTCCCCGAACGCGGCTTCCGGGCCGTCCTGGGCGCCAACGGGGCGGGCAAGACCACCCTGCTGCGCACCCTCACCGGCCTGCACCGCGCCGACGCGGGCCGAGTGCTGCTCGACGGCGAGGACATCACCCGGATGCCCGCCGAGCGCGTCATCACCCGGGGCCTGGCCCACGTCCCCGAGGGGGGCGGCGTCATCACCGGGCTCACCGTCGAGGAGAACCTGCGCCTGGGCGCGCTGTGGCGCTCCCCGCGCCGCGACCGCGCCACCGAGGCCGAGGTGCTGGAGCTGTTCCCGCCGCTGGTCCCGCGGCTGGGCCGGTCCGCGGGCACCCTGTCCGGCGGCGAGCGCCAGATGCTCGCCATCGGGCGCGCCCTCATGGCCCGCCCCCGGGTGCTGCTGCTGGACGAGCCCTCCCTGGGGCTGGCACCGCTGGTCACCCGGCAGATCTTCGCCCTCCTGCGCGACCTGCGCGAGCGCACCGGGCTCACCGTCGTCCTCGTCGAGCAGAACGCCGCCGGGGCGCTGGCCGCCACCGACAGCGGCGTCGTCCTCGGCCAGGGCCGGGTGGCCGTGGAGGGGCCCTCCGCGGAACTGCTCTCCGACGACCGCACGCGCCACGCCTACCTGGGCTTTTGACCCCGGACCCCGAGGAGCACCCCCCATGGACCACTTCGTCGACCTGACCCTGGGCGGACTGGCGTCCGGTGCGGTCTACGCCGCCCTGGCGCTGTCACTGGTCATCATCTACCAGGCGACCCGCCTGGTGAACTTCGCCCAGCCCGCCCTGGCGCTGGTCGCGGTCTACACCGCCGCCACCGTCGCGCCGCTCACCGGCTCCTACTGGCTCGGCTTCGCCGCCGCCCTCACCGCGGGCACCGCCGCGGGCGCCCTGGTGGAGCGGTTCGTCGTCCGCCCCATCGCCCGGGTCTCCCGGCTCAACGGGATCATCGTCACCCTGGGCCTGCTCCTGGTCGCCCAGGGCGGGGTCGGCATGGTCTGGGGCAACGACCAGCACGGGTTCCGGTACGCCTTCGACTTCGTGGGGAGGCCGTCCCCGGCGGACGTGTTCGCCCTGGCCTCGGTGGCCGCGGTCGCCGTGCTGCTGTTCTGCCTGTACCGCCACACCCCGCTGGGGCTGCGCATGCGCGCCGCGGCGCTCCACCCCGAGGCGGCCCGGCTCAGCGGTGTGAGGGCGGGGCTGATGCTCACCGCGGGGTGGGCGATCTCCGCGCTCATCGCCTCCCTGGCGGGCATGCTGGCCGGCCCCCCGTTCATCTCGCCGAACGTGTTCGACGCCGTCTTCGTCTACGGCATCACGGCGGCCGTGGTCGGCGGCCTGGACAACCCGTTCGGGGCGGTCGTCGGCGGCCTGCTCGTCGGCCTCGGCATGTCCTACGTGTCCGGTTACGCCGGTCCCGAGCTGGCCACCCTCACCGCCCTCGCCCTCGTCGTCCTCGTGCTCAGCGTGCGCCCCGACGGCATCCTGTCCCGCCCGGCCGCGCGAAAGGTGTAGCCATGTCCACGTCCGCCACCGAGCGCGAACCCCGTACGGCCGGCGGCCCGGCGCGCCGCCGCGTCGACCTGCCGTCCCCGCTGCGCCACCTCCTCCTGGCCGCCCTGGCGCTGGCCGCCGTCGCCGGGCTGCTCCTGGTGACCGGCGACCTCACCGCGCTGCGGCTGGCCGCCGTCGGCTACACGATGCTGGCCGTCGCCGGGCTCCAGCTGCTCGTCGGCGGCAGCGGCCAGGTGTCGCTGGGCCACGGCGCGTTCATGATGATCGGCGCGTACACGATGGCGCTGCTGGTCCTGCGCCTGCCGATGCTGCCGCTGGCCGGGAACCTCGTCGCCGTGGTGGCCGTGGCCACCGTCGCGGGCGTCGCCGTGGGCGCCGCCACCGCGCGGCTGCACGGCCCCTACCTGGCCGGCGCCACGCTCATCCTCGCCGTCGGCCTGCCCGGCCTGACGCACCGCTACCACGAGGTCCTCGGCGGCAGCAACGGCCTCACCGTGCGCACCGCCGGTGCCCCTCCGTTCCTCCAGGGGCTGGTGTCCGGGAGCGAGTGGAAGGCGCTGGTGGTGTGGACGGCCGTCGTCCTGGGCCTGGCGGTGCTGGCGACGGTCTCCACGGGCCGGCTCGGCCGCCGCATGCGGGCCGTCCGGGACGACGAGACCGCCGCCGCGATGTCCGGGATCCCGGTCGGGGCCACCAAGGTCACCGCGTTCGTCGTCGCCTCCGCCGCCGGGGGCCTGGCGGGCGGGCTCCAGGTGTACGTCCTGGGCACCGCCACCCCGAGCATGTTCACCCTCTCCCTCTCCCTGACCCTGCTCGCGGCCCTGGTCCTGGGCGGCATCGGCAGCATGTGGGGCGCCCTGTGGGCGGCCCTGGCCGTGGTCTACCTGGAGATCTGGCTCTCGGACGCCGTCCGCGCGTTCGAGCTCGGCAAGGACGTGGAGAACAACCTGCCGATCGTCCTGTTCGGCGTGCTGCTCATCCTCGTCCTGCGGTTCCAGCCCCTGGGGCTGCACGGCATCCTCCAGCGGCTGCGCGCGCTCCTGCGCCGCGCCCGCTGACCCGCACCCCCCTCCCGCACCGCACCCCCCACCCGAAGGAGAACACCGTGCGCACCACGACGAACACGGCGAGACGAGGCCCCCTGGCGGCCCTGCTCGCCCTGGCACTGGCGGCCACCGGCTGCACCGGGGCCGGCGAGGTCGCCGAGACGGACGGCCCGGACCTGTCCGTGTCCCCCGGGGTGACCGACGACGCCGTTGTCATCGGCACCCACCAGCCCCTCACCGGCCCCGCCGCGGCGGGCTACATGTCCATCTCCCGCGGCGCCGCCGCCGTCTTCGACCACGTCAACGAGCAGGGCGGCATCCACGGGCGGCTGATCGACTACCGGGTCGAGGACGACGGCTACGACCCTGCCCGGACCATCGACGTCACCCGCGAACTGGTCATCGAGGACGAGATCTTCGCGATGTTCGGCGGTCTGGGGACCCCCACCCACGGCGGCGTCATCGACTACCTCAACGACGAGGGCGTCCCCGACGTGTTCCCGGCCTCGGGGGCCCTGGCCTGGAACAACACCGAAGAGCACCCCCTCACGTACGGCTGGCAGGTGGACTACACCAAGGAGGCCAAGATCCAGGGGCAGTACATCGTCGAGAACTTCCCCGGACAGGACGTCGGCTACCTGTTCCAGAACGACGACGTCGGCGAGGACTCCCAGGAGGGACTGGACCAGTACCTCACCGACGAGGTGGTCACCCGCCAGCACTACGAGTCCGAGGTCACCGACCTGAGCGCCCAGGTCGCCGAGCTTAAGCGGTCCGGGGCCGAGGTCGTGGTCTGCTCCTGCATCCCGGCCTTCGTCGCCCTGGCCATGCTGGAGGCGGCGAGCACCGGATACGACCCCCAGTGGGTGGTCTCCAGCATCGGCGGCGACACCGCCACCCTCCAGGGGCTGCTGTCGGCGTTCACCGAGGACACCGACGCGGAGGGGGTGCCGGCCGACACCTTCCTGGACGGGATGCTCATCACCAGCTACATGCCCCGGGTCGAGGACCCCGACGACGAGTGGGCGGCGTTCTTCATCGACCTCTACGAGGAGTACGGCGAGGGCGACCCCATGACCAACACCCACATCTTCGGCATGACCCAGGCCGTCATGTTCGCCCAGGTCCTCATGTCCGCCGGGCCCGAGCTGGACCGCCAGGCGCTGGTCGACGCCCTGGAGGAGCAGGAGTGGCAGGGCCCCGGGTCGGTGCCGTTCTCCTCCTCCGGAGGCGACCACGGCGGCCACCAGGGCGCCTACGTCGTCCAGTACCGGGAGGGCGGGGCGGTCGAGATGATCCAGGGCCCCCGGGTCACCGACCGCGACGGCGGCCCCATCGAGGAGGTCGACTTCACCCCGCTGTCCCCGCAGGAGCTGGTCTTCCACGACTGACCGCTCATACCCGCGGCGGCCCTCCCGGTCCGCCGCGCCGGTCCGGCGGGACGGGGCGGCGCCCCGGGGAGCGGTCCCCGGTCCGCCGCCCCGTCCGCGGGTCAGGAACCGTGCGGGCAGGAGTCGCGGTAGTCGGAGAAGTCGGTGCCGATCCCGGTCCGCGGCGGCGGGCACAGGAACTGCTCGTAGCGGGTGTCGTCGTCGACGAACCGCTTGAGCCAGGAGATCGAGTAGCGGGCGATCGTGGTGTTGGAGATGTTCGGGGCGAAGTGGCTCGCCCCGCGCAGCTCCAGGTAGGCCCGGTCCAGGGAGGAGGGCAGGCTCTCGTAGAACGGGATGGAGTGGGTGCGCACCGAGGCGACGGAGTCGTTCTCCGCGCCGATGACGAGGGTGGGCACCTGGAGCGAGGACCAGCGCTTCTGGGTGTGCCAGGGGGTCAGCGGGATCGCCGCCCGCAGCTCGGGGCGGTCCTCGGCGACGGCGAGGGTGCCCCCGCCGCCCATGGAGTGCCCCATCACGGCGAGCCGGGAGCCGTCCACCCGGTCGGCGACCCGGCTGTCCTCGACCAGGTAGTCCAGGGCGGCGTCGAGCTGTCGGCCGCGGCTGTCGGGCTGGTCCACGCGGGTGATGGTGTCGATGGTGAACACCACGAAGCCCTGGGACGCGATCCGGTGCCCGTACCAGGACATGGACGATTGGTCGGCGGTGTAGCCGGGGGCGATGACCACGCCGCCGAAGGTGCCCTCGCCGCGGTCGGTCGGGTAGTAGATGGTGCCGCCGCCGAACCCGCTCACCAGGGAGGAGACGGAGACGGTGTCGGTGGAGAAGTGCCCGCGTACCGCGGTGACGCTCTGCTCGGTGGGGGCGGGCCCGCGCTCGTGGGGGTTGGCGGCGTGGGCGGGGGCGGCGGCGCCGACCGACAGGCCCACGGCCATCAGTACGGCGGTGGCCGCCCGGGCCAGGCGGGAACGGGATCGGGGGGCGGACACGGGGAAGGACCCGATATCCGTGCGGGGGGTCTTCGTGTGCACTTCGTACCTTTTCTGCGGGAATCCGCATGCGGAAATGCGAATCCGGGGGGAGCGCGCCTTGCGCGGCGCGCGGGGAAAGGGATCGCGTCCCGGTCGGAAGCGGGTTCCTCGGTCGTTCCGGGCGTCCTCCCGCTTTTCACTATCGTGTCGATCAGGTGAACGCGCATCCGTGGGATCACCGGTCGTGACCGCCGCGTCGCGGAACGGCCCCGGAGCGGTGCTCCGGGGCCGGGGGCGGGCGGGGGAGGCGGCGGTCAGCCGCGCAGGGAGCGCCACCAGGTGAACAGCCGCCCGAGGAGGTCTTCGGCCCGGTCCGGCGGCTCCTCCCCGGAGCCCGGGGAGCCGTCCGCGGCCGAGGGGTCGGCCGCGTACGGGTCCGGCGCGGCGGGCGGGCGCGGTCGCGGTTCGCCCGGGGCGAACACCACGGGCAGGGCGGACAGCCCGCGCACGAACGGGGACGGCACCCGGCGCAGCCGCTCCGGGTCCACCGCCGGGCGCAGGCCCGCCAGCCGCTCGTGCAGGGCGGTCACACCCGTCGCGGCGACCAGCCGGGCCAGCTCGCGGGACGGACAGGCGTGCGGGCCCGCGCCGAACATCAGGTGCGCCCGGGCCCCGCTCACCACTCCGGTGTCCTCGCGCCCGCGCTGCACCGCCGGGTCGCGGTGCGCCGGGTCGAAGCCGATCAGCAGCGCGTCCCCCGCCCGGATCTCCGTACCGCCGATCCGGACGTCCTGGAGCGCGAACCGGGCCGGCAGCACTTGGAAGGGCGTGTCCGTCCACATGACGTGGTCCAGCAGTTCCCGGATGGTGAGCCGGGCGTCGGCGTGGGCCGCCCTGATGCGCTCGTCGGTGAGCAGTGTGCGCATGGTGTTGCCGATGAGGTGCGTGGTCGGCTGGTGGCCCGCGCTGTTCATCAGCGCCGCCTGGTGTGCCACCTCGTGGTCGCTCAGCCCGTTGGCGTGCTCCAGCATCCACGAGGCCAGGTCGTTCCCCGGCGTCCTGCGCTTGCGGGCCACCAGGCCCGCGAAGTACTGGTGTATGCGGATGACCGCCTCCTCGCCCCGCCGGGCGTCGTCCCCGAAGATGATCCCGGTGAGGTCGCCCAGCATGTGCCCGTAGCCGTCGGGCAGCCCGTACAGGCGGTTGAGCACCAGGACCGGGAGCGGGTCGGCGAAGTCTTTGATGAGGTCGGCCTCGCCGTCGGCGATGAAGGTGTCGATGAGGTCGTCGGCGATCCGCCGCACGTCGCGGGCGGTCGCCGCCATGTCCACCCGGGACAGGGCGGACACGACCGGTGCGCGCAGCCGGGTGTGCTCGGCGCCGTCGGCGTACAGGACGTTGGGCCGCCAGGACAGCGCGGGCCGGGCCGAGGACGGGTCGACCCGTCCCTCGACCACCTCGCGCCAGCGCCGGGTGTCCCGGGAGAACAGGTGCGGGTTCTGGAGGACCGTGAGGTTCTCGTGGTAGCCCAGCAGCAGCCAGGCGCGGATCCCCGGCTCCAGCTCCACCGGGGCCACCGGGCCGTGGCGTTCGCGCAGCTCGTCCCAGAGGGAGTCGCGCCCGGTGTCCGGGGTGGGGCCGTAGAAGCGCGGGGGGCCGGGCGGCCGGCCGCAGGGGGGAGGTCCGTCGGAGGAACGGGTGGTCATCGGGTGCGCGGTGCCCGCGGAGGCAGGGGCCGCTTCCCTCCCTTCGGGAACGGGGTGTGCGTGCACGGTGCAGGGACGCGGGAACGGCGCGAACGCGGGCGGTGCCGGAGCGCGGGGCGTTCCGATGGCGGGGAGGGGCGGCCGACGGCCTGAGCGTGAATTCTAAGAGCCCCGGGCGGACTTTTTCAATGACTTCGGAGAAATGCGTCCGCCAGGGCGGGGCATTCTTTGTCCGAAGGCATGGAATATGACGAAAAAGACCTTTCGCATCAATGGCATGAAAGGTCGCCGGGGGGCTGCGCCGGGTGCAGCATGGCACGCCGCGGCGACAATCCGGTGTACCCTCTCCGGGGCGTTCTCGGGCGGCTCGTTTTGTCGGTGTCGCCCCGTAGTGTTCTTGTTGTGAGCGACCGATGGAGTATCGACGACGTATGGGCCGTCGCCCCGGACGCCGCGTCCCGCAAAGCCGCCGTCAAGGTGGCCAAAGCGGCGTCGTGGCCCCAGCGGGGGGCGGTCGCCGCGCCCGCAGGGGGCGCCTCCGCCGTGTGGGGCGAGTGCCAGGGCAGCGGCTCCAAGCCCTACCTGGCCGCCGTCCACCTGGACGGCGGCACCGGCCCGGCCTACAAGTGCAGCTGCCCCAGCCGCAAGATCCCCTGCAAGCACATCCTGGGGCTGCTCGCCCTGTGGGCGCAGGGCGAGGTCGGCGACCGCGAGGACAAGCCCTCCTGGGTGGGCTCCTGGCTGGACGGCCGGGCCGCCCGGCAGGCGCGCGCCGCGGACCCCGCCGGCGCCGCCCCCGCCGACCCGGCCAAGGCCGCCGCCACCCTGCGCGCCCGGGAGGAGGCCGTCGACGCCGGGCTCGCCGAACTGCGCCTGTGGCTGCACGACCAGGTCGACGCCGGGCTCGCCGAGGTCCCCAAGATGGGCTACGACCACTGGGACCGGATGGCCAAGCGCCTCACCGACGCCAAGGCGCGCGGCGTCTCCGGCCTGGTCTCGCGGCTGCCGGCCGTGGCCCGGCAGGAGAACTGGCCCGAGCGCGTGCTGGAGCACCTGGGCATGGTCCACCTGCTCATCGACGGCTACCGGGCCGGCGACGCCCTGGGCGAGCGCACCCGCGGCGCGGTCCGCTCCCGCGTCGGCATCACCCTCAAGGCCGAGGAGGTGCGGACCGCCGGCGAGCGCGTCGCGGACGTCTGGGCGGTGCTGGGCCGGCGCACCGTCCCCGGGGCCGAGGACGACATGACCGGACTGCGCGTGTGGCTGCGCGGCACCGAGACCGGCCGTACCGCCCTGGCCCTCAGCTTCGGCCGCGCCGAGCAGGCGCCCACCACCCCCTACCGGCTGGGCACCGCCGTCGAGGCCGAGCTGTCCTTCTACCCCGACGGCCACCGGGTCGTCCCGGACGCGGGCGCCGAGCGGCCCGGCACGGTCCCGCGGGGCACCGCGGTGGCCGCGGCGCTCGACTCCTACGCCGCCGTCCTCGCCGAGGACCCCTGGCGGGACACCTGGCCGCTGGTCCTGGCCGGCGTCGTCCCGGCCCGGGACGACCGCTGGTACCTGGCCGACAGCGCCGGCGACGCCCTGCCCCTGGCCACCGCCGCCCCCCGGCGCCTGCTCGCGGTCACCGGCGGACACCCCGCCACGGTCGCCGCCGAGTGGAACCCCCACGAAGGACTCACCCCCATCGCCGTATGGGACCGGACCGGAAAGGCGATCCCCCTGTGACCACCTCCTCCCCGGACGCCGGGCGCACCGCCCCCGGCGACCCGGAGCCGGGCCGCGGCCCGGCACAGGGCCCCGACTCCTGGGACCTCCTCGTCTCCGCCGCGCTCGTGGGCACCGCCCGCCGCGCCGTTCCCGACACCCCCGACCTGCCCGCCACCGCCGAGACCGGGGGCGCCGCCGCCCTGCTCGACCGGGCGGCCCTGGCCACCGTCCGCCGCCTCGCCGGGTACACGCCCGCGCGCGCGGCACCCGTCTCCCCCGCCCCCGAGGCCGACCGGCCCGAGGCGGGGGGCCCGGCCGCGCGGCGGCTGGAGGCGGTCCTGGCCGACCGGTCGGGGCTGCTGCCGGAGTGGCTGGAGCTGGCCGCCGCCGCGGGGCTGCGCGTCCCCGCCGAGCACCTGCCCGCCCTGCTGGACCGCGGCGCGCACGACAGCTCCCTGCGCCCCGCGGTCGCCGCCGCGGCCGGTGCGCGCGGCCTCTGGCTGGCCGGGTTCGACCCCGACTGGTCGTACCTGCTCGCCGAGTCCGCCCCCGAGGACGTGTTCGACGAGCAGGCGTGGCTGTACGGCACCGAGGGCGAGCGCCGCCGCATGCTCGGCGCGCTGCGCGCCGCCGACCCCGCCCGGGGACGCGAACTCCTCGCCTCCGTCTGGCCCGACCTGCGCAAGGCCGAACTGCGCCGCCGCCTCCTGGAGGCGATGGGGACCGGCCTGGGCCCCGACGACGCCGGACTGCTGGAGACCGCCCTCGACGACAAGGGCGCCAACGTGCGCGGCCTGGCGCTGTCCCTGCTCACCCGGCTGCCCCGCTGCGCCCACGCCGACCGGCTGCGCGACCACGTGCGGGCCCACGCCCGCCCCGGACCCGAGGACACCGTCGTCGTCACCCCCGTCGGCGCCGACGAGGCCGGCCTGCTGCGCGACCTCGCCCTGGCCCGGCCCTCCGGCGCGGTCGGCCGCCGCGAGCGCGCCGAGTACCTGTGGACGCTCGTCACCCGCGCCCCGCTCGACGTGTGGACCGGCCTGCTGGGCACCGACCCCGCCGGAGTCCTGGAGCGGGTCTCCCGCTCCGACGACGAGGAGCTGCACGACGCCCTGATCAACGCCATCGGCGTCCAGGAGGACGGGGAGTGGGCCCGTGCGGCCCTCGGCATGCTGGAGGGCAAGGTGACCGACCGCATGCTCAGCGCGGCCCGCAGCCGCCGCCCCCTCCAGCTCGAACCGCTGCTGCGGGTCCTGCCCGCCCGGGAGCGCTGCTCCCTGGCGGAGCGCTCCTTCGGCCCCCGCACCAACACCCGCGACGTGCGGTCGCTGCTCCACGCGGTCCCCGGACCGTGGACGGCGAGCCTCGCGCACCGCGTCGCCGACCGCCTCGGCGGCAAGGGCTGGGACCGCGACCACGGCGGCTACCGGTCCGTGTGCGACCTCCTCGCCGAGCGCACACCCCCCGAACTCGTCCACGAACTGCCGCAGGAGACCCCGTCCCTGGCAGCCGTCGGCGGCCCCGACGGCACCGGCGACTCCGCCTACCGGAGCCTGCTCGGCACCCTCCGCTTCCGCCTCGACATGCACAAGGAGCTCGCGTGACCACCTCCTCCGCCCCCTCTCTCTCCACCGACGCCGCCCAGGCGCTGC
This sequence comes from Nocardiopsis flavescens, assembly GCF_900141985.1. Classification (GTDB taxonomy): domain Bacteria; phylum Actinomycetota; class Actinomycetes; order Streptosporangiales; family Streptosporangiaceae; genus Nocardiopsis; species Nocardiopsis flavescens. The sequence continues at coordinate 186,348 of NZ_FQZK01000009.1, forward strand.
GCCCCCACGCGGAGCAGACCTACGCCACCGAGCTGGAGGCGCTGGCCAAGGCGGACGACCGCCGGCGCCCCCCGGGCTGGCGGCTCTCCCCCTGGGCGGTGACGCAGTACCTCCTGGGCGCCACCCTGGACGACGGCACCGAGATCACCCCCAAGTACATCGGCGCCCGCCGCGTCGTCGAGGTCGCCGTGGCGACCCTGGCCACCGACCGCGCGCTGCTGCTGATCGGCGTTCCCGGCACCGCCAAGACCTGGCTCTCGGAGCACCTGACCGCCGCGGTCTCCGGCGACTCCACCCTCCTGGTCCAGGGCACCGCGGGCACCTCCGAGGACGCCGTCCGGTACGGCTGGAACTACGCCCGGCTGCTCGCGGAGGGCCCCTCCCGGGAGGCGCTGGTCCCCAGCCCCGTCATGACCGCCATGGCGCGCGGCTCCATCGGCCGCATCGAAGAGCTCACCCGCATGCCCTCCGACGTGCAGGACGGCCTCATCACCGTGCTGTCGGAGAAGGCGCTGCCGGTGCCCGAGCTGGGCATCGAGGTCCAGGCCCAGCGCGGCTTCAACATCATCGCCACCGCCAACGACCGCGACCGCGGCGTCAACGACCTGTCCAGCGCGCTGCGCCGCCGGTTCAACACGGTGGTGCTGCCGGTGCCCGACAGCGCCGAGGACGAGGTCCGCATCGTCACCCAGCGGGTGGAGCAGCTGGGCCGGTCGCTGGAGCTGCCCGAGGTCCCGGCCGGGCTGGACGAGATCCGCCGGGTGGTCACCGTGTTCCGCGAGCTGCGGTCCGGCGTCACCGAGGACAACGGCACCAAGGTCAAGTCGCCCACGGGGACGCTGAGCACCGCCGAGGCGATCTCGGTGCTCACCAGCGGGATCGCGCTGGCGGCCCACTTCGGGGACGGGGTCCTGCGCCCCGCCGACGTCGCCGCCGGCATCCAGGGCGCCGTGGTCCAGGACCGGGTGTCCGACGGCGTCGTCTGGCGCGAGTACCTGGAGACCGTCGTCCGCGGCCGCGAGGGTTGGGGCGAGTTCTACCGCGCCTGCCGCGAGGTGGGCGCCTGATGGCACGACTGGACACGAGCGGGCTGCACGTCCTGGGCGTGCGGCACCACGGGCCGGGGTCGGCCCGCGCGGTCCGGGCGGCACTGGCCGACATCAAGCCGGACGCGGTCCTCATCGAGGGGCCGCCGGAGGCCGACGCGCTGATCCCGCTGGTGGGGGAGCTGGAGCCGCCGGTGGCGCTGCTGGTGCACCTGGCGGACCCGCCCAGGGGCGACGCCGCCGCGTCCGCCGCGGGCTGGGCGTTCTGGCCGTTCGCGGCCTTCTCCCCGGAGTGGGAGGCGCTGCGCTACGCCGCCGAGCACGGCGTCCCGGTCCGGTTCTGCGACCTGCCCGCAGCGCACACCCTGGCCGAGCGGATGGCGCGGGCCGGGGGGACCGGGGAGCCGGACGGCGCCGAGCCCGCCGACGGGCCCGAAGCCGACACGGAGGAGGGGGCCACCGAGGACCCCGAGTCGGTGGGCCGCGACCGGCTGCGCCTGGACCCCCTGGGCGTGCTCGCCGAGGCCGCCGGCTACGACGACGCCGAGCGCTGGTGGGACGACGTCGTGGAGCAGCGGGGCGAGGGCGAGCCCTCGCCGTTCCCCGCCATCGCCGACGCCATGGCCGCCGTCCGGGAGGAGAGCGGGCCCGAGGACGAGCGCGGCGCCCGGCGCGAGGCGTACATGCGCCAGGTGCTGCGGGCCACCCTCAAGCAGGGGCACGAGCGGGTCGCCGTGGTCTGCGGGGCCTGGCACGCGCCCGCCCTGCGCGGCGTCGCCGACTTCCCCGCCGCCGCCGACACGGCGCTCCTCAAGGGCCTGCCCAAGGCCAAGGTCAGCGCCACCTGGGTCCCCTGGACCCACGGCCGCCTCGCCTCCGACAGCGGCTACGGCGCCGGGGTCACCGCCCCCGGCTGGTACCACCACCTGTACACGGCCCCCGACCTGCCGGTCCACCGATGGCTCACCGACGCCGCCCGTCTGCTCCGCGAGGAGGGCCACCACGTGTCCTCCTCGCACGTCATCGAGGGCGTGCGGCTGGCCGAGAGCCTCGCCGTGCTGCGCGGCCGCCCCCTCGCCGGACTCGACGAGGTGTCCGAGGCGCTCACCGCCGTCCTGTGCGAGGGCGAGCCCGCCCGCGCCGCCCTGGTGCACCGCACCATGGCGGTCGGCGAGCGCATGGGGTCGGTACCGCCCACCACGCCCATGGTCCCGCTCCAGCGCGACGTCATCGCCGCCCAGAAGCGGCTGCGGATCAAGGCGGAGCCGTTCGACCGCGACCTCGACCTCGACCTGCGCAAGGAGGGCCACCGCGAGCGCAGCGTCCTGCTGCACCGGCTCCGGATGCTCGACGTGGCCTGGGGGGACCCGCGGGACACCCCGGCCGGCAAGGGCACCTTCCGGGAGTCCTGGCGCGTCCGCTGGGAACCCGAGCTGGACGTGGCGCTCATCGAGGCCAGCCGGTGGGGCACCACCGTGGCCGGGGCGGCCTCCGCCCGGGCCGCCGAGCGCGCCGCCGAGGCCGACCTGCCCGGGCTCACCGCCCTCACCGAGCAGTGCCTGCTGGCGGACCTGGCCGACGCCCTGCCCGGCGTGCTGACCCTGCTCACCGACCGGGCCGCCACCGACGGCGACGTCACCCACCTGATGGGCGCGCTGCCCCCGCTGGCCCGCTCCGCCCGCTACGGCGACGTGCGCGGCACCGACGCCGCGCACCTGCGCGCCGTCGCCGAGCAGATCCTGCGCCGGGTCTGCGTGGGCCTGCCCCCCGCGGTGCACGGCCTCGACGACGACGCCGCCGCCCGGTTCGTCACCCACATCGACCACACGCACTCCGCCGCCACCCTGCTCGGCGGCGAGGCGCTCGCCGAGTGGGAGGCGGCCCTGGCCGCCCTGGCCCGGCGGGAGACCCTGCCCGGCAGGATCTCGGGCCGCCTCAACCGGATGCTCTCCGACGCCGGCCACATCGACGCCGAGGAGCTGCGCCGCCGCCTGGGGCTGGCCATGTCGCAGGGCACCGAGCCCGCCGCCGCGGCGGCCTGGCTGGAGGGGTTCCTCCAGGGCAGCGGACTCGTGCTGGTCCACGACGACCGGATGCTCGGCCTCATCGACTCCTGGCTGCTCGGCCTGCCCGAGGAGCGGTTCTCCGCGGTCCTGCCGCTGCTGCGCCGCACCTTCGGGGCGTTCGACGCCTCCGAGCGCCGCGAGATCGGCGAGGCGGCCGGCCGCCTGGGCGGCACCCGGGCCGCCGTCCGCACGCGGGTCCCCGTGGACGTCGAACGGGCGGCCCCCGCCCTGGCCACCGCCCTGGCCATCCTCACCGACGGAAGGAAGCGCGCATCGTGAACGCCGCGGACACCAAGGACGAGCGCGAGCGCCGCTGGCGGCTGGTGCTGGGCCGGGAGGCCCCCTGCGGCTCCGGCCTGAGCGGGGCCGACCAGGGCATGGACGCCGCCCTGGAGGCGCTCTACAACCGGGGCGACGCGGGGCGCGGGGGCGGCGGCCGGTCCGCGGGGCTGGGCGGCTCCGCGCCGCGCGTGGCCCGCTGGCTCGGCGACATCCGCGAGTACTTCCCCTCCACCGTCGTCCAGGTGATGCAGAAGGACGCCATGGAGCGGCTGGGCCTGCACCAGCTCCTCCTGGAACCCGAGATGATGGAGGCCGTCGAGCCCGACGTCCACCTCGTCGGCACCCTGCTGTCCCTCAACAGGGTCATGCCCGACAAGGCCCGCGAGTCGGCCCGCTCCCTGGTCCGCAAGGTCGTCGAGGACCTGGAGCGCAGGGTGGCGCAGAAGACGCGCTCGCTGGTGCAGGGCGCCATCGACCGCTCCGTCCGCACCCACCGGCCGCGCCGCGTTTCCGACATCGACTGGAACGCGACCATCCGCCGCAACCTCGCCCACTACCTGCCCGAGCACAACACGATCGTGCCGCAGACCCTCGTCGGGTACGGGCGGCGCAACCAGGGCGTGCACAAGGACGTCGTGCTGGCCATCGACCAGAGCGGGTCCATGGCCTCGTCGGTGGTGTACGCGAGCGTGTTCGGGGCGGTGCTGGCGTCGATGAAGACGCTGCGCACCTCGCTGGTCGTGTTCGACACCGCGGTGGTGGACCTCACCGAGCAGCTCACGGACCCGGTGGAGGTGCTGTTCGGCACCCAGCTGGGCGGCGGCACGCACATCAACAAGGCGATCGCCTACTGCCAGGGGCTGATCGAACGGCCCGACGACTCGATCTTCGTGCTGATCAGCGACCTGTACGAGGGCGGTGTCCGGGCGGAGATGCTGCGCCGGATCGCGTCGATGCAGGCGGCCGGGGTCCAGGTGGTGGTGCTGCTGGCACTGTCCGACGAGGGCGCGCCGTTCTACGACAGGGAGAACGCGTCCGCGCTGGCGGAGATGGGCGTCCCGGCCTTCGCCTGCACCCCGGACGTGTTCCCGGAGCTGATGGCCGCGGCCATCCAGGGGCAGCCGCTCACCGCCTGGGTGGACAAGCAGAAGGACGCCTGAGGCGGGGCGCCCCAGGGGATCCGGGCGGCCTCGCGGGCTGTTCACCGGTGGGGCCGCCGGGAATACTCGATCCGGGCGGGCGGGGCTGTGGCGGTCTCCGCCCGCCCTCCCGCAGCCCGGGGGCGCGGCGCCCGCCGCCGCCCCGCGCGTCAGCCGGTGCCGTAGCCGAACCGGATGTGGTCCAGGAACAGGAAGAACCCGAGGAACCCCAGCACGGCGACCACGAAGCAGACGGCGGTGGAGATCCAGGAGTACCGGGTGTAGCGCCGCATCTTCGCGGGGTCGTCCGAGCTGCCCAGGGCGATCCCGGCCAGGACCACCCCGACGATGTTGATCACCAGCAGGCAGAACAGGACACTCAGGATCGACACCGTCAGCGCGATGACCGCGGCGGTCCTCTCCGCGGGCGCCGCTGCCGGGGGACGGCCGTGTCCGGCTCCTCGTCCAGGGGGCGGGTAACCCATCGCGCATCCTCCCGGTCGCGTCGGCGCACCTCACAGCGTTTTCGGGAGGGGCGGAGCGAATATACCAGGACGTACCGCCGCACCGGCGGTCTCACCCGGAGGAAGGGGGCCGGTCCGCCGGCCCGCCCGGTTCAGCCGCCGTAGAGCCGGGTGCGGTCGTCCACGTCCGCGGCGGGGGCGCCGGTGTGCCAGGCGCCGTGCCCCACGCGCAGGGTCCAGTCGCCGTACAGCCGCCCGGCGTCCCGGCCCACCGTGAACCGGAAGTTCGCCCGGTAGCGGCCGACCTCCCCGGAGCGCAGGGTGAACAGGGTGCGGGGCCAGCGCCGGGGGAAGGCCTCCCACCCGTCGGGGGCGGACCTGGCCACGGTCAGCAGCCCGCCGTGCTCGCGCAGGCGCAGGCACCAGGGGACCCCGGTCAGGGCGGCGTACCGCACGGTCTCCTGCGGGACGTACGCGTTCTCCTCCCGCAGGTCCACGTCGTGCAGCAGGACCGGGGTCCCGGGACCCGGATCGGGGAGGCCGGGGAGCGGGAAGGCGTCGGGCAGCCCGCGCCGCACATCCGCGGACCGGGCGCCGCGGCCCTCCTCGGTCCACCACACGGCGACGCGCTGCACGGCGATGGGGGGAGTGCGCATCCCCCCATCATGCCCCGGGGCGCGCGGCCCTCGATGCGGCCGCCGCGGCGGTGCCCCGGCACACCGGCCCGAAACGGTCGCGGCCCCGGGGAACCCCCGGCCGCCCCCGGGAGTCCCACACGGTGGGGGCGACCGAGGGGAGGAGCCTGATGGACGGAACGCACCGGGGCGACCTGCTGTCCGGGGACGACGAGGGGTCGGAGGAGGTCAACGACCTCCTGGACGACGGCGGCGACACCGTCAGCGGCGTGCGGCGGTTCCCGCCGCGGGCCGCGCCGCCCTCGCCGGACGCCACGGAGACGACCGTCCTGCTCCGGGACGAGCTGGGGCTGCCCACGGTCGGCGAGATCGGCGGCGACCTGCTGGGCGCGGACGGCGAGGCCGCCGCGCGCGAGACCGGCCTGCCCGTCCGCGCGGCGGGGCTGCCGGCCCGCGCCGTCGCGGACACGGTCATCGACGAGGCCGACCACCCGGGCCTGGCGCTGCGCGCGGTCTCCCTGCGCGGCGACCGCAACCGCGCGGCGGGGCTGCCCCGGCAGGAGTCCTTCGGGCTGTACCCCCTGGAGGGGTTCGTGCTGGCGGTCACGGCCTGCGGCTTCCCGTCGGTGCGCGACGCCGACCGGGCGCGCCGCCTGCTGCGCCGCGGTGTCGCCGACCGGCTGCCCGAGCTCGGCGCCCCGCGCCGGGACCCGGGGCACTTCCGCGGCCTGTGCGCGCAACTCCTGGGCCGTGCGGTGCAGGAGGGGCCGCCGGGATCCCTGACCGCCGCACTGCTGCGCCTGTCCCCGGCGGGGGAGACCACCGACTGCCTGCTGTTCGGGACCGACGCCGCGTCCGCCCGGCTGCTGCGCGGGGGAGCGTGGGAGCCGCTGCCCGCCACCCTGCCCGCCGCCCCCGACGGGGTGCACGTCAACGGCCGCCCCATCGCCCCGGGCGAGGCCCTGCTCCTGTGCGGCGAGGGGCTGTCCGGCCCCATGGCGGACGCGGAGACCGCCGACCGCCTCGCCGCCCAGTGGGGCGCGGGCCGGGTGCCCGGCCGGATGGAGTTCGGCCGGCAGCTGGACTTTCGCGCGGACGGCCACGACGCCGACCGCACCGCCGTCTGCCTCTGGGGGCTGTGACCCGGCCGGGCTCACGGCTCCGGGCGGGTCAGCCCCCCAGGTTCTCCTCGTCGGGCCGGGCCGAGTCCGGGCGCAGCGGGTCGTGCCCCACCGACATCAGGGACCGGCGCCACCCGGCGTCCTCCCGCCGCGGCTCCGCCAGGAGGCGGTTAACGTGGTCCGCGACCTGCTCCATGAGGTCGACGTCGGAGCCGGTGAGGTCCGTGCGCCGCTTGCGGAGCACGGCCACCACCTCCTCGCCGCGCGCCGACACCCCCAGGCCGGGCCCGGGCCGCTCGAAGGCCTCCTCGCCCGAGGCGTCGGTGAGCAGCCACTCCCGCAGTTCCTCGCCCGTCATGTTCACCGCCGTGTGGAATGCGTTCCAGACCGCGTCGGCGCGGTCGTCGTGCTCGGCCATCGTTCCCCCTCTGTCGTCGTGCTCTCCCCGCGCGGGGTCCCCGGCCACGGCCGTCTCCGGGGGCGCCCCGATGATGAACCCGAAGACCACGTGGTCGGCGAGCAGGGCCCACCGCTCCCCGGCGCTCTCCCGGCGCGCGTGCCCCAGGCCCAGAGCGGGGGCGAGCACGGCCTCGAAGGCCCCCCAGGCGAGGACGCCGTAGACGGGGCCGGCGAGCCGTGAGGCGCGCAGCCGCCGCGGGAGGAGGGAGAAGGCCAGGCCGGCCACCGTGCCGTACGACCAGTGGGCCAGCTCGATGACCGCGGTCCGGCGGTTCTCGGGGAAGGCTTCCAGGACCGGGGGCACGCCCTGCCGCAGGATCTCGTCGGGCGGCGTGCGCTCGACGAGGCCCAGGCCCACGGTGGCCTGTCGCATACCGGTCATCGCCATCGATCCCACCGCTCCCCGGACGGCGCCCCTCACCCACGGGCGCCGCGGGGGCCGGTGCGCGCACCTGCCCATCGTGCCCCTCCGATCTGCTCGTGCCCTTCCCCTGACCGCGATCGGCGGGTTCACACCTGCGCCGCGGGGGGTCGGACGGTCACCGGTGGGTAGGGGGCGGTCATGAGACCCACAGTGCGCACGGGAGCGGCGGCGGCAGCGGCGGCGGTGACCCTGGCGACCGCGTGCGGCGCCGCGGGAGAGGGGGGAGGCGGGAGCCCGCGGGCCGAGAGCGCCCCGGAGGCGGACGGGGGCGCGGTGGGGGAGCCCGGCGTCCACGCGACGGGCCTGGAGGTCCCCTGGGGGATCGCCCCCCTGCCGGACGGCTCGCTGCTGGTGGCCGAGCGCGACTCCGGCGAGGTGGTCCGGGTGGCCGGCGACGGCACCGCCGAGGCGGCGGGCACCGTGGACGGCGTGTCCTCCGGCGGCGAGGGCGGCCTGCTGGGCCTGGCCGTCGACCCCGCCTACCCCAACGAGCCCTATGTCTACGTGTACTTCACCTCCGACTCCGACAACCGGATCGCCCGCCTGGAGTACGACCCCGAGGAGGGGCTGACCGGGCAGGAGACGCTGCTCGACGGCATCCCCGCGGCGGGCAACCACAACGGCGGCCGGATCGCGTTCGGCCCCGACGGCTTCCTGTACGCGGGCACCGGAGACGCCGGGGACCCGTCGCTGTCCCAGGACCGGGACTCGCTGGGCGGCAAGATCCTGCGGATCACCACCGAGGGCGAGCCCGCCGAGGGCAACCCGTTCGGCAACCGCACCTACAGCTACGGGCACCGCAACGTCCAGGGACTGGCCTGGGACGGGGACGGGCGGCTGTACGCCACGGAGTTCGGCCAGGACCGGTGGGACGAGGTCAACCTCATCGAGTCCGGGGGCAACTACGGCTGGCCCGACGTGGAGGGGGAGGGAGGCGGGGAGGAGTACGTCGACCCGCTGGTCACCTGGTCCACCGACGAGGCCTCGCCGAGCGGGGCCGCGGTGGCGGACGGCTCCCTGTGGGTGGCCTCCCTGCGCGGCGCCCGGCTGTGGGAGGTGCCGCTCACCGGGGACGGCGGCGTCGGGGAGCCCGCGGCGCACTTCGAGGGGGAGTACGGGCGTCTGCGCACGGTGGTGGCCTCCTCCGAGGGCGACGCCCTGTGGCTGTCCACCAGCAACCGCGACGGCCGGGGCGATCCGGCCGAGGACGACGACCGGCTGTTCCGGGTGCCCCTGGGGTGAGCGCCCGCCGGGAGGCCGGGGAGGCCACCGCACATCCTCACGGCCGGCCGACGGGCGCGCCCAGGGCGGCGCGGGCCAGGAGGATCCCCCGCGGGGTCGGGCGCAGGGTGCCCAGCAGGTCGCTGCCGCGCACCGTCCGGCCCAGGGCGGTGAGTCCCGCCACGACGTCCCGGTAGGGCGAATCGGAGTCCCCGGCCACGGCCGGCAGCAGGAGCACGCCCGCGTGCCCCCGGTGGGCCCGGCGGCCGCCGCCGGACCGGACCGGCGCAGGGTGTTGCCGCGCCGCCTCGGCCGGCGGGCCCAGGACGCCGAGGGCCTCGGGACGGGCCTCGGTCAGTTCCGTGAGCAGGGGGCGGGGGTGCCCGTGGGGTCGGGCCGACCGGTCCCGCCCCCGGGCCCGCCCGGGCGGCGGCGGGTCCGCGGACCCGGGCGCGGCCCCGGCACCCGGCTCACTCCTCCGGTTCGGCCGGGGCGGCCGAGGCCAGGCCGCGCGTCACCACCTGGTCGGCCAGGACGCGGCGCACCTCCTCGGCGTCCCCGGAGTGCCCCGGGTGCCCGGTGCTCTCGCGCAGCTCGTTCAGCACCGCGGCCACCACGGAGTCCTCGGTGACCAGGCCGGAGAGCGGTGCGGCCTCGACCGCCTCGCGCCACCGGCGCAGCGCGTCCAGCCGCCCGTGCACGACCGCCTCGCGGGTGATGTGGAACAGCTGGTCCAGGTTGCGGTGGTAGGAGTCCGGGTCGGTGAGGTCGGCGTCGACCACCACGACCGGGCGCACCCCCGAGCCCTCCGGCCGCAGGTGGTAGACCCGCCACACGCGCCCGTTGGTCAGGAAGACCCACTCCGCGCCCTCCTGGGCGGCCAGGCGGCGGGCCATCTGGATGTTGCGCAGGTCCAGGTCCTGGCCGATCCCGCGCACCTCCACCGGGGCGAACAGCTTTCCGTCCAGCATGATCGCGTAGTCGTTGGAGTCGCCGCTGGTCCGGTACTCGGTGGTGAGGTCGTGGTACTTGCTGAAGTTGAGGCCGACGCTGAAGAAGTCGGCCACGAGCAGGCGCGTGTCCCCGTCGTTGGCGTCCCGCTCGGCCAGCTCGGCCACCGGCCCGGCGAAGCGGTCGAGGGCCGCGGCGACCCGGCTGCGCACGGAGTCCTGCCAGCTCAGGGTGGTGGTGAATTCGCCCGTTCGGCTCATGACCTGGGTCTCTTCGACGTCCATGAAACTCCGCTCCCGTATCTGCCGCAAGCCCCTGTCCCACGGCCTTCTCCGGCACGGCGGGGACGCGGACAGGGAAGATCCGGCCACGATGCTACAACTCGCGGACCGGCCCGGCACATCGTGTATCGCCGCGAGTGACGCGAGGGGGAACGATGTCCCACCGGGACGCGGGGGACCGCGTCCCGGTGGGGGAGAACCCCGGTTCCACCCTGAGATCGCGCCGCCCCCCTGTGCCGTGGACGGGCGCCGCCCTAGAGTGCTGTCCATGTGGACAGTAAACAATCCAACTGGAAAATCTCCCGCGAGCACATCCGCGGGGCGCATGCACCACCTCGACGCCCTCAAGCTCTTCCTCGTCGTCCTCGTCGTGGTCCTGCACGCGGCACAGCCCTACGGCCCCGCGGACTGGTGGTACGTCGAGCGGGAGGGCGGATCGGACCTGCTCGCGGAGGCCGCCCGGGTGGGCGGCACGTTCCTGATGAGCCTCTTCCTGTTCGTCTCCGCCTACTTCGTCCCCGCGGCCCACGACCGCCTGGGCGGGGCGCGCTTCCTGGGGCGGCGGTTCCGGCGCTTCCTGCCGCTCGTCCTCGTGGGCTTCTTCGTGGTCGTGCCGGTCGTGATGTACGCCTACCACCAGAACTTCCGGGACCACCCGCCGCTGGGGCCGCTCGCCTACTACACCGACGTCTACCTCGGAGCGGGGGAGGAGCCGGCGGGCTGGACCGGGCCCATCTGGCCCGACCGCCAGTTCGCGCACCTGTGGTTCCTCCAGCACCTGCTGGTGTACGCGCTCCTCTACGCCGGCTGGCGGTGGGCCGCCGACCGGTTCGGCCGCCCCCGGCCGGCCGCTCCCGCAGGGCCGCCCGGGACGGTCGCGATCCTGGGCTTCACCGCGGCGGTGGCGGCGGCCACCTTCCTGCTGCGCGTCCCCTACCCGGTCGACACGTGGATCCCCCTGCTGGAGTTCATCCAGACGGAGCCGGCCGACCTCGCCCTCCAGGCCTCGTTCTTCTGGGCCGGGACCGCCGCCTACCGCCGCGGCTGGCTCACGACGTTCTCCGACCGCGCCGGATACGCCTGGCTCGCGGTCGGAGGCGTCCTCGCCGCCGCCCACCTGGCGTTCGGGCCGCGGCTGGAGGCGCTGTACGCCCCCGGCGGAGCGACCGCGGGCTCCCTGGTGTGGTCCGGGGTGGAGACGGTGATGTGCGTGTCGCTCTCGATCGGGCTGCTCGTGCTGTTCCGCCGGGTGGCGGACCGCCCGTCGCGGTGGGTCGCGGGGGCGGCGGCCCTGGGGTTCACCGTCTACCTGGTCCACGTGCCGGTGGTGGTCGCCCTCCAGTACGCGACCCTGGGGCTGGACCCCTGGCCCGCGTTCCTCCTCGTCGCGGCCCCGGGGACCGCCGCGAGCCTGGCCCTGGCCTGGCTACTGGCCCGGACACCCGTGCTGCGGCGCTTCCTGTGACGGCCCGATAAGGTGGGCGACCATGACCCACGGCAACGACGCCGACCTCACGGCGCGGGCGCGGATCCGCCTGGCGGCCCTGGCCCTGTTCGCCCGGAACGGCTTCGCGGGCACCTCCCTGCGGGCCGTCGCGGCGCGGGCCGGGGTGTCCCACGCCCTGGTCCGCCACCACTTCGGCTCCAAGGAGGGGCTGCGCGCGGCCGTGGACGAGGACGTCCTGGACGTCTTCGACTCCCTGATGGCGGAGGCCGACACGGCCGGCCCCGGAGGACTCCTCGCCGCGTTCGGCGGTGCCGCCGCCGGACTCTTCGGCACCGACGACGTCCGCCGCGAGTACCTGCGCCGCTCCCTCCTGGAGGGCAGCGACGCGGGCGCCGCCCTCTTCGCGCGGCTGCTCGAAGGCGTGCAGACCCGCCTCGACGGGCTCCGCCGGGACACCGCCGACGAGGGGCCGGCCCAGGAGCCGGCCCGCCGGTGGGAGCCCTACCAGGTGCTCTTCCTCATCCTGGGGCCGGTGCTCCTCGAACCCGTCATGACCCCCGGTCTGCCCCGTCCGGTCTTCGATCCCCCGGTGGTCGCCGAGCGCAGTGGCGCCAATCAGCGGCTCATCGCCCGGGGGATCCTCGGACGCGGGTGACGCACGGCCCGGGGACGGCGCCTCAGGACGGGAGGCGCCGCACCCGGGCCGTGCACCCTTCCCCCGGACCGCGGGCGCCGGGGCCGCTACGCCCACCGGCGCCGCAGGTTCGGGCCCGGCCCGTGCGTCCCCGGACGGCCGGCCCGCGGGGGCCGGCCCTCCGGTCGGCGGACCGCCGGGGCCGCCGGGTGCGCGCTAGCCGAGCCGGCCGTCGAGGACGCCGTCCACGAACGTCCGGTACTCCCGCAGCGCCATGCGGAGCCTCTCGGTGTCCGCGCCGTCCTCCCAAGCGGCGCGCAGCTCCGTCCGGCGGGCCTCGATCCGGGCGATGAGCGCCTCGGTCACGTCGCCGGCCAGGGCGTCGGCCTCGCCGACGGACTTGCCGGGGTCGTCCACGAACCCGTTGACGGCGGTGTTCAGCCGCTCCCGGATCTCGTCGCGCTTGAGGGTGTGGGACGGCGTGCCCCGGCCCGTGCGCCGTCCGCGGCGCTCGCCGCCGGTGCGCTCACGGGCGCCCGGAGCCCCCTCGGGGGCGTCCGGCGCGGACGCCGGCTCCTGCGGACCGGACGGGACGGGGATCGCCCCCGGTGCGGTCGTGTCGACGGGGTCGCGCACCTCGGCGTCGACCTGAACCGGTCCGGTCTCGGTGCCGGCGCGGGCGCGCCTTCCGGTCGCGGTCTCCTCGGAACGCTTCATCGTGCCACCTCCTGGGTCTGCTCGCGCTTGCCGGCACCCCGCTTCGCCGGTCGCAGGCCCATGTCGCCCACCAGGGATTCCAGCAGGGCGCGGTGGGCCACCAGGACCTCGCGCAGGTGCTCGGTGTCGGTCGTGTTCGTCTCGGTGCGGACGGTGCGGTGCACGGCGGCGACCTCGTCGCCGTGGTCGGCGGACAGGTCGGCCAGACGGTGCTCGAACGCGTCGTCATCGGTCCCGGAGGGCTCCTCCGGGTAGCCGAGGGCGACCGCGGCGTCCGTCAGGACCTGCCGGGAGTCCCGCAGGGAGCGGGCCGGATCGTCCACGAACCGCTGCTGGACGTCGATCCAGGCCTGCCGGTACCGGGCGGCCTCCTCGTCGGTGGGCCTGCGGACCCGGACCTCCTTGCGGCGGTCCAGCCTCCGGGACAGCTCGCGCTCCGCGGACTTGGTGTCCCCGCTGGTCATGAGCACGTGGTCGTACTCGTCGCCGAACCGCTTCCGCAGCCGGGTCCGGTTGCCCATCGGAACCTTGTCGCTCCCGAAGGACAGGACCAGGGCGACGGCGACGATGAGAACGACCGCCGCGCCGATGATGATGAAAGTCGTCGTGTCCATGAGGATTCGCCTCCTATGCCTTCATCACCTGCCCAGGACCTTTTCCGTGAAACGGATCGGTGCGGCTTCGCGGGCGAATAGGAGTGCGTTTCCCCTCGTGGCGGCCGGGAAAAAAATCTCACGGCCCGGGTGCGCCGGACGCCGTTCCGTCGTCCGCCGGACGGGTTCGCCGACGGCGGGGACCGGTGGGGGAGCGGTGGTCGGATGCGGCCCAGGGTGCGGTCCTCAATTTCGCGGATGTGAAATGACAGGCGCTTATCGAGGAGTTTCACGGAAAGTGATCGACGGGCCGGATAAAGGCCTTCCGAGGGAGTGGCAGGCGTGTTTCACCCCAGCTCACGCGGGCTTTTTTCGAAGCGGGGGAGTTACCTTCCCGTGATCAGGATCTCCACGAAGGCGCGGTAGGAGCGCAGTGCCAGCCGCAGTGTCTCGGTGTCGGCGTCCTCGTCCCAGGCGGCGCGCAGCGCCGCCCGGCGGGACACGATCTCGGCGACCAGCGCGTCGGCGACCTCCGACGCCAGCGCGTCCGCCTCCCGCACCGCCTCCCCGGGGTCGTCCACGAACCCGGTGACCGCGCCGCTCAGCCGCTCCCGGGCCGACGCCGTGTCCACCCCGCGCGGCCGGGGCAGCCACCCGTCCTCCGCCGAGACCCGTTCCGTGCCCGCGCTCCGCGCCGGCGCCGCTCCGTCGACGGCCTTCTCCACCGCGTCCGCCTTCCACCGTGCCGCGGAGCGCGCCGTCCGCGCGCCCCCCTCGTGCGCGCGCAGGGTCCAGCGCACCCGCCCGCCCGCCTCGGAATGGTTCACCGCTGAGCCTCCGGTCCCCCGTCGTGCGCGTCCGTCCCGCCCAGCAGGGCGTCCACGAGCCGCCGGTACGCCACCAGCAGCTCGCGCAGGTGCTCGGTGCCCTCGGCGCCGCCCTCCCGGACCCGCCGCACCTCGGCGACCTCCCGCGGGTGGTCCACCGAGAGCGTTCCGAGGAGGTGCTCGAACTCCTCGCCGGGCGGGTGGCCCAGGTCCAGGGCGATCGCGGCGACGACCGCGCGGGCGTCGCGCACCGAGTGCCCGGGGTCGTCGACGAACTCCCGCTGGACCGCCGCCCACGAGCGCGCGTGGTCGGCGCGCAGGTCGTCGGGGAGCGCGCGCGTCCGCAGCGCGGACCGGCGCGAGAGCCGGTCGGAGAGGTCGCGCTCGGCGGCCCCGGCGTCTCCGTGCAGCCGCAGGGCGTGGTCGTACTCCGCGCCGAAGCGCCGCCGGAGCCGGGCCGTGCGGCGGGCCGGGAGGAGCGGGGAGCGGAGGGCGATCCCGGCGCCCGCGGCGGCCAGGATCACGACCAGGACGAGGATGACCAGGGGCGTCGTCTCCACGGGGGCAACCTCCTGTCGTCGGGAAGGGTGCCCCGGCCTGCGCCGGTGAAACCAGGCGGGCCGCGGGCGGCTCACCTGCCCCCGGCCACCCGCAGCACCGTCCCGGTCGCGTAGGAGGCCGCGGGGGACAGCAGCCAGGCGATCGCGTCCGCGATCTCCCCGGGTCGACCCGCACGTCGCAGCGGGATCGTCGCCGCCGCCCGGGCGGGGCGGCCGGGGTCGCCCATGGCCGCGTGCATGTCGGTCTCGATCACCCCGGGGGCGACCGCGTTGACCCTGATTCCGGACGGCCCCAACTCCTTGGACAGACCGACCGTCATGGCGTCCACCGCGGCCTTGGTCGCCGCGTAGTGCACGTATTCGTCCGGGCTGCCCAGGGTGGCGGCGGCCGAGGAGACGTTGACGACGGCACCCGCCCCGCGGGCCCCCATGTCCCGCGCGGCCCGGCGGCAGCACAGCAGGTACCCGAACACGTTGACGTCGACCACCCGCCGCAGGACGGCGGTGTCGGCGTCCGCGAGACGGCCCAGCGGGCCGGTCACCGCGGCGTTGTTGACCAGGCCGGTCACCGGGCCGAGGGACTCGGCGGTGTCGAACAGCCGCTCCACGTCCGCCTCGGAGGAGGTGTCCATGCGCACCGCCGCGCACCGGGCCCCGGCCGCCCGGACCCGCTCCGCGGTCCGCTCCGCCGCCCCGGTGTCCGAGGCGTGGCCGAAGACGATGTCGTGCCCGTCGGCGGCCAGCCGGGCGCAGGTCGCGGCGCCGATGCCCCGCCCCCCGCCGGTGACCACGGTGAGAGGTCGCGTCGTCATGGTTCCCCTTCCCCGCACGGCAGCGGGCCGCGCACGTCGGGACCAGTGTTCCACCGGGCCCCGGGCGGGAATGACCGAGGGGCGGACTAGGGTGCCGCCATGAACTCCGACACCCCCCGGGGCCCCGCGGGCCTGGCCGGAACCCCTCTCGCCTTCGACACCGCGGCCCTGCGGCGGGTCCAGGAGAACGCCTGGGTCGACCCGGCGGGCGACGCGGTCGTCCTCGACTACTTCGACCTCGCCCCCGACCTGCCCGCCTCCCTGGAGGACCTGGCCGACCTGCGGGCCCGGACGAGCGCCCGCGTCGCGGAGTCGGGGATGGGGCTGGTCGAACTCGACACGGTACTGCTCGACGGCATGCCCGCCCTGCGCCAGGTGGTCAAGGGGCGCGACCCCGGCCGGGAGTCGGGGATGGCCTACATCGGCTCGTACACGATCCCGAGGGACCGGTGCGGCGCGGTGGTCCGGGTGCAGTGCTTCGAGGGGCCGGTCACCGGCATCCGGGAGGCGTCCCTGTTCCCCCTCTTCCTCGACCGCCACCAGGGGGACGTGCAGGAGGCGATGGCGGCCTGGGCCCGGCACCCCTACGCCGGGGGCGTCACCGGCGGGACGCCCCGCAACCAGGCCGAGGACCCGGTGTGGGACGACCGCTTCCCGGACCACCCGGTCTCCCGCGCCCGCCGCCTGCTGGGCGTGCTCGCGCGGTCCCTCCGGGTCGACCCGGCCTTTCGCGACCTGCCCCCGTTCCGGTACGGGTCCTAGGGACCGCGCGGAGCCGGGCGGCCGGCGCCCGGCCCTCAGCCGGGGGCGCCGCCGAGCGGCGTGCCCCGTTCGGTCACCGTCTCGTACACGAGGTCGGTGGTGACGGAGCCGACGCGGGCGAGGCGCATCGTGATCCGCTGGAGGTCCGCCACGTCCCGGGCCAGGACCTCCATGTGGTAGCAGGACTCGCCGGTGATCCGCAGGCACCGCACGATCTGCGGCTCCTCCGCGATGACCGCGTCCACCTGGTCGAACAGCGCCCCGTGCACCTTCATCCGGACGACCGCGTGCAGGTGCAGCCCGACTGCCGCGGGCGGGACGCGCGCCCGGTATCCGGCGAGGACGCCGCTCTCCTCCAGCCGCCGCACGCGCGTCCGCGTCGCGGACAGCCCCAGGTGGGCCCGGTGGGCCAGTTCGGTCAGGGTGATCCGCGCGTCGCGCTGGAGTTCTCCCACGAGGACGCGGTCCAGGGCGTCGAGTTCGACAGGGTTCGTCACGCGTCCACTGTGCCGCAGGTTCTGCGGCGGAACGAGGCCGATACCGCACTTGTGTCCTTCAGCGGCGTACAGGCCCGTTCCTAGCATTGTTCCCACGGGCAGGGCGACGGTGAGGAGTCGGATCATGGACGTGCGGTTCTCCTGGGTGGACGTGTTCGCGGAACGGCCGCTGACGGGCAACCCGCTCGCCGTGGTGCCCGACGCGGACGGGCTCTCCGACGAGCGGATGCGGGCGATCGCCCGCGAGTTCAACCAGTCCGAGACGACCTTCCTGGTCCGTCCGGACCTGCCCGGCGCCGACCACCGGCTGCGCTCCTTCACCCCGGGCGGGGCCGAGGTCCTGGGCGCCGGGCACAATGCCATGGGCGCCTGGATCTGGCTGGCCCGGTCCGGGCTCCTGGACCCCGGCCGCGACGCCTTCGTCCAGCAGATCGGCGGCGACACGCTCCCCGTACGGATCGTCTCCCGCGGCGAGGGCGGGGCGCGGGTGGCCATGGAGCAGGCCGCTCCCCGCTTCCCGGGCCCCGTCGACGCCCGCGACGCCCTGGCGGCGGCCCTGGCCCTGGACCCGGCCGACCTCGCCGCCGACCGCGTGCCCGAGGTCGCCTCCACCGGGGTGGCCCACCTCCTCGTGCCCGCCCGGGACGCCCGGGCCGTGGACCTCGCCGACCCGGACCCGGCCCGGCTGCGCCGGCTCCTGGCCGACGTCGGCGCGGAGGGCTGCTACCTCTACACGGTGGACACCGCCGGGCTCCCCCCGGGCGTCGACGCCTACGCCCGCTTCTTCAACCCGACGGTCGGCATCGCCGAGGACCCCGCCACCGGCACCGCCGCGGGGCCCCTCGCCGCGGTGCTGGTCCGCGACGGCCTCAAGCGGGAGGGGGAGGCGGTCACGGTCGAGCAGGGGCGCGCCATGGGGCGCCCGAGCAGGATCGGCCTCACGGTCGGCGGTGGCGCCGTCCGCATCACGGGCTCCGGCGTCGTGGTGGCCGAGGGCACGCTCCACCTGTGAACCCGGGCCGGCCCGGGGTGTGTGCCGGGCGGGGCGGGTGTCACCGACCTCCCCGGCCGGTACACCTAGCCGGCGGCCCTGCTCCCGGCGACGGCGGTGAGGACCGCCTCGCGCAACCCGGGCAGCTCGGCGTCGAAGCGCCGCTGGAGCGCCTTGACCGCGTCCCGGTGCCCGCGCCTCTCCCGTGCCGTGAGCACGGTCTCCACGTCGCCCTCGATACCGATCACCGCCAGGGCCATGTCCCCGAAGGGGACCGCCTCCGCGGGGCCGCCCAGGAGGACGGCGTCGCGGGTCCGGTGGCGCTCCAGGCGGATCCGGCCGGTGTCGCGGAAGGTGTACCTGCGGGTGGGGAACACCCCCAGCACCCGGCCGCGGTCCACGGAGGCCGTCCCGTTCGCGACGAGCTGCCCGCTCACCGCCCTCTCCGCCCGCAGGTGCCAGTCGGAGACGGCGGTGACCCAGTGCGTGGGCCGGCGGGGGGACAGGTCCTCCAGCACGTCGGCCAGGAACCGGTCCCCGGGAGGCCGCGCGGCGTTGCGCGCCGCCCGGCCGCCCTCGACGCGCAGCCACCCCCCGTGGGCCAGCTCCGCCAGCGCCGCGGCCCGCAGGAGGCTGCCGCGGTAGGCGGAGCTGACGGGGTCGAAGCGGTTCCGGTCCGTGTCGTAGCTGAGCAGGTAGAGCCGCTGTGGCAGTGTCAGGTCCATGTCGCCTTCCTCCGGATCGTCTGTGGGGCGTGCCCCCAGTCCACCCGCCGCCGCGCCCCGCCACCAGTGGCACCGCGTCACCCCCCACCCGTGACGTCCCCGCCCGCCGGGCGCGCCCGATCCGTGCCCCCGCGGCGGCCGCCCGTGGCGGGGCGGCGGGGGCGGGCGCCACCGCCCGCCCACCGCCCCCGGCTCCACGGTGCGCGGGGGAAGGGGCAGGGCACGGCCGGGAGCGGGGCGCGTTCCATGGTCCGGGGCCCGGAAACAGAGGAGGCCCCCGGGCCGCGGGCACCGCTCGCGGCCCGGGGCCTCGCCGCACGGAGCGGACGACGGGGATGGAACGCCGCCGACAGCCCGCCGACCTGCCCGGACACGGGAGACCGCGGCTTCGCCCGCAACCCGACCGCGCGGCCCGCCGGCGAACGGGGAACGGGATCGCGGCACGTCCCCTACGCCCCCGCCGCCTCCGGCCCCCGGGAAGTGGCGGACATCTTCCGGGCCACCACCCCCAGGATCTGGTGCTCGGGGCAGGGGCCGTAGTCCCGTGAGTCGAGGCTCAGCACGTTGTCCCCCAGCAGGGCCACGTGCCCCGGCGGGCACGTCCCCCCGAGGCCGACCCCGACCGGGTAACGGGTTCCCGGCGTCGCGACGACGCGCTTGATGAACCATCCCCGGCCGGCGACCCCCCTGCGCAGCGGGAGCGCCCCGTGCCACCCGGTCTCCCGGTCGGGCTCGCCCACGACGACCACGTCGCCGGCGCCCACGCGCGACCGGCCGCGGCGCACCAGCACCCGGTCCCCGGGCCGGTAGGTGGGTTCCATGCTCCGGCCCTGCACGGTCACCACCACGTAGCGGCGGCGCAGCCGCCACACCGCCGCCGCGAGAACGGTGGCGAGCAGCACCGCACCCGCGACCCCGATCACGCCGTCACCCCGTCCGCGCGGGAGGTCCCGCCGGTGTACCCCTCCGCCTGGAGGGTGAACAGCCGGGCGTACTCTCCGCCCCGGTGCATCAGCTCGTCGTGGTCGCCCTGCTCGGTGACCACGCCCTCCTGGAGGACCACGATCCGGTCCGCCCCGCGCACGGCGCCCAGCCGGTGGGAGATCATCACGGTCGCCGCCCCCTCCCGCAGGGACCGCAGCCGGTCCTGCACCTCCCGTTCGGCCTCCGGATCCAGGCCCGAGGTCGGCTCGTCCACGATGAGCAGGTCCCGTCCGCGGCGCATCAGCGAGCGGGCGATGGCGAGCTTCTGCCACTGCCCGCCGGACAGGGTCGTGCCCGTGGCGGTGTCCTCGTCCCCGTCCTCCGGGAAGTCCTCTTCCGATTGGTGGAAGGTTCGGGAGAGCATCGTGTCGTAGCCGTGGGGCATCTCCTCGACGAACCCGGCCGCTCCGGCCGCCCGTGCCGCCTCCCGGATCCGGCCGGTGTCCCCGCGGTCCTCCAGGGAGCCGAGCGCGATGTTCTCCCGCACCGGCAGGTCGTAGGACATGAAGTCCTGGAAGACCGCGCTCATCCGCGAGCGCAGCTCGGCGACGTCCATCCCGCGGATGTCCGCGCCGTCCCAGAGCACCCGCCCCCGGGTCGGGTCGTACATGCGGCACAGGAGCTTGACCAGGGTGCTCTTTCCGGCGCCGTTGAGACCCACCAGGGCCAGGGAGCCCTCGGCGGGGACGGTCAGGGTGACCCCCCTGAGCACCCACGGGCCGTCGTCGGTGTAGCGGAACCACACGTCCTCCAGGCGGATGCCCTCGCGCAGCGGTGCGACGGGGTGCGGCTCGCTCGGGACGGGCAGGTCCGAGGGGGTGGCGACCACGTCGTCGTAGTGCCCCATCAGCAGCAGGGCCTGGTGGGCGCCGGTCAGGCTGATCACGACCTCGGCCATGGCCCCCTGCACCCCGCCGACCGCGGCGATGAACGCCGACACGTCGCCGAGGGTGAACTCGCCGCGGAGCGCCCCGGCCACCATCCACACCAGCCCGCCCACGGAGACCAGAGCTCCCAGCAGTGCCAGGGGGCCGTGGGTGAGCATGACCCTGCGGTCCAGGCGCTCCTCGGCGGTGTTGACCCGGCCCAGCTCACCGCGCATCCGGCCCAGGAGGAACCCGCCGGCCCCGAACAGGCGGGTCTCCTTGATGGCCGCCGGGTTCAGCATCAGCGTCTGGTAGAACATCTGCCGCCGCATGCGGGGGCTGATCCGCCACAGCATCCGGGCGCGGTCCCGGTTGAGGACGAGCTGCACGAACAGCATCGGCAGGGCTGCGGCGACGGTGACACCGGTGAGCGCGGGGCTGATGCCCAGCAGGATCCCGAGCAGGCCCGTGATCGTCAGGACCCCGCGCACGGAGGCGAAGAGCGAGCCGAGGATCTCCTCCGGCGCGGTGGCCGCCGAGGTCTGGGCCATCCGCAACCGGTCGAGGAAGGCCGGTTCCTCGAAGAGGCGCAGCCCCGGGATCCGGTCGACCGCGCCGTAGAGCCGCTGCTGCACCAGGAGGGACACACCGCGCCTGATCCGCGAACTCAGGTAGAGGGACATATGGTCCGACAGCGAGGTGACCAGGGTGAACACGCCGAGGAACACCACGAGCAGCAGCGGCGCCTCCACCAGCGGGCCGGGCACCCCCGGGGCGGCCCCACCCGCCGCCAGGACGTCCAGCAGCCACTTGGTGACGAGGGCGACCCCGGCCGGGAGGAGGCCGCCCACCACGGTGAGGGCGGAGTACAGGACCAGTGACCAGGGGGCGGCCCGCCACGCGATTCCGAGCGAGCGCAGGGCCCGCGCGCTCGCGGTGCGCGGCCCCATCCGGTCCTCGGAGGAGGGGGATCCCACCGCGGTCACGCGCCCGCGAAGGCGGTCGCGAGGTCCTCGACCTCCACGCCGGAGCGGACGATGATGCCGTCCGCGTCGGCGAGGACGACGGCGGGGACCCCGCCCGGGGAGAAGGCCCGGCCGACTTCGTCATCGAGGCTCTGCATGACGATGGTGGCGCGGTTCTCCAGGACCGAGGTGTAGGCGTCCACGTCGGCGTCGGGGTTCTCGTGTCCGATGAAGGCGATCACCTGCTCGGGGGCCAGCCCGGCGTCCGCGGCGAACTCGACCAGGGGCCGGAGCTGCTTCTTGCAGATACCGCAGTCGGTGTCGAAGAAGGCGTACACGGCCCGGTCGCCGACCCGCTTCCTGGAGGAGACCTCGGCCCCGGTCGCGGAGGTGGCGGTGAATTCCGGGACCGCCCTGCCGGCGGGGAGCCGTTCGAGGTCCGGGAACGCGGGCAGGGAACCCCGGTGGCCGGTGCTCTCGACGCGGCGCAGCCGCCGCACCAGCGCCATGGTCAGCACCAGGTTGAACAGGGCGAGCGCGGTCAGCACCACGACCGCGGCGGTGAGGATTGCCATGACGTCCTCCAGGGTTCATCTGCGGGGGAGCGGAGCGGACCGCGCGCGGCCCGGCTCGGAACGGAAGAGGCCGACGAGGTCGTCGAAGTAGAACGTGGCCGCGGTGACCGCGACGGCGGCCACCGCGGCCACGGCCGCCGCGCCCGGGGAGGAGGGGAGCGCGGGGCCGACCGTGACGGCGCAGACCAGTCCGACGGCGGCCAGGACGGCGAGGACGCCGTTGCGCCAGACGTGCGGCCACCCCAGAGCGGATCGGGCCGTGCCGAAGCAGGAGCACGCGACCGCTTTCTCGGCGCGCGCGGAGTACAGGGCCAGCAGGGTGAAGGCGGCGAACAGGAGGGCGGCGGCGAGGAGGGCGGGGACCCGTGCCCAGGGACCGGAGAGGAGGGCGGCGCCGAGGAGCAGTTCGACCGCGATGTGCGCGCGGGACGCGGCCGTGGCGGGGAACCGCCGCACGGGGAAGCGGCCGGCCAGGTCCCTCCAGGTCTGAAGGTTGGCCTCACCTCGGATCTTGGACAGCCCGGAGGTGAGGAACACCCCGGCGACCGCGGCCTGCAGGAAGAACGTGCCGATGACGAGCAAGGGACTGCGACCTCACGGTTCACGGTGGTGGGGCGTGAGGCCGGTGCCGCCCCGCCGGCGGGCGGGACGGCACCGGCGGAGCGGAGTCAGCACCCACAGCCCATGTCGGTCCAGGGGAAGTAGGCGACGTCCCCTTCGGGGTACCAGGTGCAGATCCTGCGACGCTGGCGTCCACCGCCGCTACAGCTCCGCACGCAGCGGTACTCGTAGCGGCACACGCGGTGCGAGGCCTTGGCCGTGGTCTTCGGCACGAGGATCTCCAGGATCCGGTCGCCGATGCCGAGGAGGGAGGTGGTGCGCAAGACGGTGGCTCCTTGTCGTGCCCCGTCGTGGGGCCGTTCCGGGATGGCGGGAGGGCCCGAACGCATATCGGACCTTCCCGGCGTCGGGGCGCTGCGCGCTCCCGGGAGGAGGGAGCGCCAAGGAACTCTGGCGCACGTTCCGTGTGCGTTCCTTGAACATTCCTTGAACCGGGCACGGACCGCGCCGGCCCGGGACCCGCACCCGATCCGGCTGCGCACGGTGGCCGTCACGGGCTTCGGGCGCCGCGGTGGTTTCGGGGCATGGGCAGTGCTGAGGAGGGGCAGGGCCGGTGGGTGGTGCACGGTGAGCGCACCCTGTACGACGACCGGTGGGTGCGGCTGGGCAAGGCGGACATCACCACGCCCTCGGGGGACGGGTTCGAGCACCACACGGTCACTCTGCCCTCGGCCGCGGTGATCGCCGTCCTGGACCCGTCCGGCGAGCACGTCCTGATGAGCTATCGGCACCGGTTCGTGCCCGACGTGTGGGGGTGGGAGTTGCCCGGCGGCCTCTTGGACCCCGAGGAGAGACCGGAGCAGACCGCCGTGCGCGAGGCCCTGGAGGAGACCGGCCACCGGGTCGGCTCGGTGGAGCACGTGGCCACCTTCGAGCCGATGATCGGCACGGTCCGCAGTCCGCACCACGTGTTCGTCGGCCGTGACGCCGAGCCGGTGGCGGAACCGACCGAGTTCGACGAGGGCGTCTACGAGTGGGTGCCCCTGGCCAGGGTCCGCAGCCTGATCGCCGAGGGGCGGATCCGGAGTTCGGGCACCCTCATCGCCCTGCTCCACATCCTCGCCTCCTGAGGGCGCTGGCCGCAGGCCAGGCGGCGGGACCGGGGGCGGCGACGACCCTCCTCCGGTCGCCGCAGCGGCTCCCTGACGGGCCTGTGGCACGTACGTGGCACGGACTCCGGCACCCACCCGGAGAAAGCAGAACGGCCAGGTGTTCGGAAAATACCGAACTACCTGGCCGTTCTCGTTCTGGAGCGGATGACGGGAATCGAACCCGCGCTATCAGCTTGGGAAGCTGAAGTTCTGCCATTGAACTACATCCGCGTGTCTGCGGCCGTCGCGGCGACCGTCCGACGAGTGCCATCCTAGCCCACCTCCGGGGCGCCACGGCAAGTCGGAACCGGGGAGCCGTGTCGGGGCCGCCTGTTCGCCGGCCGTTCGCCCTGGTGGCCCGGTCGGGCGCAGTGGGTGGCGCGGTAGGTTCGGAGCGTGCTGCTCTCCGATCGCGATATCAGGTCCGAAATCGATTCCGGGCGGGTCCGGATCGACCCCTTCGACCCCGGCCTGGTCCAGCCGTCCAGCATCGACGTGCGCCTGGACCGGTTCTTCCGGGTCTTCGAGAACCACAAGTACCCGCACATCGACCCCTCGGTCGAGCAGCCGGACCTGACCCGGCTGGTCGAGACCGGAGCCGACGACGCCTTCATCCTGCACCCGGGGGAGTTCGTGCTCGCGTCCACCTACGAGGTGGTGACGCTGCCCGACGACATCGCCAGCCGGCTGGAGGGCAAGAGCTCGCTGGGGCGCCTGGGGCTGCTGACCCACTCCACGGCCGGGTTCATCGACCCCGGCTTCTCGGGGCACGTGACCCTGGAGCTGTCCAACGTGGCGACGCTCCCGATCAAGCTGTACCCCGGCATGAAGATCGGTCAGCTGTGCATGTTCCGGCTGACCTCGCCCGCCGAGCACCCCTACGGTTCGGCCCAGTACGGATCGCGCTACCAGGGGCAGCGAGGGCCGACGCCCTCGCGCTCGCACCTGAAGTTCACGCGCACGCGAATCGAGTCCTGACCAGGCACCCCGGCCCCTCTCCGGCCGGGGTCTGTCGCATCCGGATCCGTGACGGTATGTTGTTGTTTCGACACAGACCGTCGTGCGACCCCTCTGTCACCTATATGTGAGCCAGATCACGTCATAGTGTGCCGTGACATAGATCACATATCGCTGTCCTGCGACGATGCAAACCCCCGGCACGGTCGGCTGACCGTTTTTATGTCGCTTAAACATGTTATTTGCTGGTTACCAACCGTCTGAACTGTGGGTACGCATCTCGGTAACGTTGCCCCCCGACGTGAACCAGGTACTGGTCCAACCCCGCAAGGGGCGCACTCCGGGGGGCTCTGCGCGGACCGGCCGCCTGAAGCGCCCGCGGCTCGGCGATCGGGGAACCCGGTCTGCTCCGCGGCCGGGACAGCCCCGTAGAGGAGACCGTGCCAGCAGTACGTGCAGACCACTTGTACAAGGTGTTCGGTAGACAGGCCGGAGCCGCCGTTGAGCGGCTCGCCGACGGCAGTCACCGTGACACCATCGCCGACCTCGAAGTGACCGCCGCGGTCATCGACGTCTCCTTCGACGTCGAACCGGGCGAGATCTTCGTCGTCATGGGCCTGTCCGGATCGGGCAAGTCCACACTCATCCGCATGCTCAACGGCTTGCTGGAACCCACCTCGGGCTCGGTGGAGGTCGACGGAGTCGACATCACGGCCCTGAGGAAGAAGGAACTCCTGAAGCTGCGCGGCGAGAAGATCAGCATGGTCTTCCAGCACTTCGCGCTGCTGCCGCACCGGACGGTGCTGGAGAACGCCGCCTACGGCCTGGAACTGCGCGGCGAGCCCCGCGCGGAGCGGTCCGAGCGCGCCGGCGAGACACTCGAACTCGTGGGCCTGGGCGGCTGGGAGGACAAGTACCCGCACCAGCTGTCGGGCGGTATGCAGCAGCGGGTCGGCCTGGCCCGCGCGCTGGCCGCCGACACCGACATCATCCTGATGGACGAGGCGTTCAGCGCCCTCGACCCGCTGATCCGGCGGGACATGCAGACCCAGCTCCTGGAACTCCAGAAGAGCCTGGGCAAGACCATCATCTTCATCACCCACGACCTGAACGAGGCCATGCGCCTTGGCGACCGCATCTGCGTCCTGCGGGACGGCCGCGTCGCCCAGATCGGCACCGCGCAGGAGATCCTCAACGAACCCGCCAACGACTACGTCGAGCGGTTCACCGAGGACGTCGACCGCACCCGCGTGCTGACCGCCGCCGCGGCCCTGGACTCCGGGGCCACCGCGGGCGCGACCGCGCCCCAGGTCGCGGCCGACACCCCGATCGCGGAGCTGTACACCGACATGGCCCGATCCGAGGTCGTCCGCGTGGTCGACGAGGACGGCAGCGTGCTGGGCACCGCGTCCCGCACGTCCGTGCTCGCCGCCCTCGCGTCGGGGAGGGAGCGGTCATGACACCGGTCGACTTCCCGCCCGCCCTGCCGATCGGCGAGGGGTTCGAGGCGTTCAACAGCTGGCTCAAGGCGAACTTCGGTCCGGCCTTCGACGCCATCGGCGAGTTCATCCGCTGGGCTGTGTCCGTTTTGTCAGGGTTTTTCGCTGACCCGGCGGCCGCCCAGATCACGTTCATCGCCGCGGTGGTCATCGCGGTCCCGCTGCTGCGCTCGCACCGCGTGCCGCTGGCGGCGACCGTGGGCACCGTCTCGGTGCTCTACATCCTCCAGGCGTGGTTCGGCCTGGTGGACACGGTCATCAACGTCATGCCGCCCTTCCTGTTCCTGTGGGCGATGAACCTGTTCGACCAGTACGTCGACTCCTACTTCGTCATCTCCCTGCTGTTCCTGGCGGCGGTCACGGTCCTGGGGGCGCTGAACCCCGGGTCGCGCAGGCGCACCGCGATCGTGGCCGGCGGCTGGCTGACCGCGATCCTCCTGGGCTGGCTGCTGCTGCCCATGCTGGTGACCCAGCCCCGCTTCCTGCTGATGATCCTGCTGCTGAGCCTGCTCGCGTACTCCGTGGCCGGGTGGCGGATGGGCGTCTTCTCGCTCCTCGCGCTGGCCCTGGTGGCCTCGGTCGGCCAGTGGGAGAACGCGATGGACACCCTGGGCCTGGTGCTGGTGGCCAGCGCCATCGCGGTGGCCATCGCGATCCCGATCGGCGTCCTGGCCGCCTACAACGACCTGGTCAGCAAGATCGTCAAGCCGGTCCTGGACCTGATGCAGACGCTGCCCGCGTTCGTGTACCTGATCCCGGCGATCTTCTTCTTCTCCATCGGCGCCGTGCCCGGCGTGGTCGCGACCATCGTGTTCGCGATGCCGCCCGGGGTGCGCCTCACGGAGCTCGGCATTCGCCAGATCGACAAGGAGCTGGTGGAGGCGGGCGAGGCGTTCGGCGCCCCGAGCCGCAAGATCCTCACCGGCATCCAGCTGCCCCTGGCCCTGCCGACCATCATGGCCGGCGTCAACCAGGTCATCATGCTGGGCCTGTCGATGGTCGTCATCGCCGGCATGGTCGGCGCGGGCGGCCTGGGCAGCCAGGTCTACCAGGGCATCAGCCGCAACGACGGCGCGCTCGGCTTCGAGGCCGGTATCGCCGTCGTCGTCCTCGCCATCCTCTTGGACCGCCTCACCGCGGCGGTCACCCGCAAGAGCCCGCAGGGGCGTGCCGCCGTCTCGGCGGGCTGAGCACGCCCCACAGCCGGCGGGACGACCGCACACGCCCCGCCGGAGCCGGAAACACCTAGGGAAGGAATCCCACGATGTACACCCGCAAGCGCGCGGCCGCGCTGTCCGCCGCCGGAATGAGCACCGTCCTCCTCCTCACCGCCTGTGGCGGCGGCGGGGACCAGAGCCTGACCGGTCCGGGCGAGGACGAGGAGGGCGGCGGCGGCCAGGCGGTCAACATCGCCCTGATCGCCTGGGAGGAGGCGATCGCCACCACCGCCATGTGGCAGGTCATCCTGGAGGAGAAGGGCTACGACGTCACGGTCACCGACGTGGACGTCGCCCCGATGTACCAGGGCGCCGCCAACGGCGACGTGGACCTGTTCCTGGACACCTGGCTGCCGGTCACCCACGCGGACTACTGGGAGGACTACGGGGACGACCTGGAGGACCTCGGCACCTGGTACGACAACGCCAAGCTGACGATCACGGTCCCCTCCTACGTGGAGGACGTGAACTCCATCGAGGACCTGGCCGGCAGCGCCGACGAGTTCGGCGGGCGCATCGTGGGCATCGAGTCGGGCGCCGGCCTGACCCGGGTCACCAAGGAAGAGGCGATGCCGGGCTACGGCCTGGACGGCGAGTACGAGCTCGTGGAGTCCTCCACCGCGGCGATGCTGGCGGAGCTGGACTCGGCGATCGCCGAGGAGGAGCCGATCGTCGTCACCCTGTGGCGTCCGCACCCGGCCTACGCCAAGCACGACCTGAAGGACCTCGAGGACCCCGAGGGCCTGATGGGCGACGCCGAGGAGATCCACGCGGTCGGCCGCGCCGGCTTCGGCGAGGACTTCCCGGAGCTGTCCCAGTGGCTGCAGGACTGGGAGATGACCGACGACGAGCTGGCCACCCTCGAGGTGCTGACCCTCGAAGACCACAAGGACGACCCGCAGGCGGGCGCCCGCGCCTGGCTCGCGGACAACCCCGAGTTCCTGGAGCGCACCCTGGGCGACGACGCCGAGGGCCTGGACTTCTCCTGACGCTCCCGGTGGCGGTCCCCTGTGACCCCGGGGACCCCGGGGGCGCGTGATAGCGGCTGAGGGCCCCTCCCGTACGGGAGGGGCCCTCAGCCGTGTGCGGGACCGGGTCAGGGGGCCTGGTAGCCGCCCTGGGCGCCCGGCTGGCGCCACGGGTCGGCCTGGCGCCGCCTCTCCCGCCGGGGCAGGGCGTAGGCGGCGAGCAGGCCGCCGATGAAGCCGAACAGGTGGGCCTGCCACGAGACCCCGGGGTACTGCGGGAGCACGCCCCAGATCATGGTGCCGTAGAAGAGCACGACGCAGATCATGATGACGATGTCCACGGTCCTGCGCTCGATGATGCCGCGCAGCACGGTGTAGCCGAAGTAGCCGAAGACCAGGCCGCTGGCGCCCACGGTGATCGTGGTGGGCGCGCTGAAGAGCCAGATCCCCACGCCGCTGACGACCGTGATGATCAGGCTGGTCAGCAGGAAGCGGGAGAGGCCGCTGAAGGCGACGAGCGAGCCCAGGACGAGGAAGGGCAGCGAGTTCCCGATGAGGTGCTGGAAGTTGCCGTGCATGAACGGCGCGGTGAGGACGGTCCAGGGCTCCCCGGGGTCCCAGGAGCGTAGGCCGAACCGGTGGTCGAGGGATCCGAGCATGAAGAAGTCGAGGATCTCGAAGACCCACATGGCCGCGAGCATCCCCGCTACGGTCAGGATGGCGGTGATTCTGGACTGCGTCACCCCACCGAGGGTAGATGACCCGGGCTTGCGAGGGTATGTCCGCGGGGCGCGTGGTGCGTATTCGACTGATGTGACCTTAGACGTCCGACTGCGTACCGTTGTGTTCCCGAATTTCGGTCCGGCCGTTATCGGATCCGGGAGCCCCGGCGGCGGTGCGCCGCGGCGTCAGGAGGTCAGCGAGCGCTTGCGCGGCGGGATGCCGGCCATCGCCATGAACGCCTCCACCTTGGCCGGGCTGGTGATCCCGGTCAGCGGCAGGTAGGCGCGGGAGGTGCGGCGGCTCCGCAGCGAGGGGAACCGCTTGGGGCGGCCCGCGGTGTCGCACAGGCCCAGCGAGCGGACGCCGCCGGGCAGCAGGTAGTAGGAGCCGATGTCCCCGAAGGGGACGCTGACCTCGTACTTGCCCCGCCGGTAGTGGAACTCCCCGTCGGAGATCTCCAGCACGGGGGTCTTGACGACGAGGTGGCCGTGGGCCGCGAGCCCGCCGCCCAGGAGCAGGAGCAGCACGCCGAGCGTGATGTTGGCCCAGTGGGAGGGGTCGAGCGCGATGGCCAGGACGCCCAGGGCCGCCAGGAGGTAGCCGCCCCACAGCTCCGCGTGCTTGCGGCCCGAGGGACAGACGAGGCGCACGGTTTCGGACACGGCAGGGGCCTTCCTCGCTGCGGTCTGGGGTCGGCGGTGGTGGCCGCCGCTGTCGACTTTATCGGCTCCATGGGGGTGCCCACGGTGGTTTCGGACACTGGAACGAGAGGCTCTCCGCGGCCATCGCCGCGACCAGCGGAGGGGCGGTGCGGGCGGTCCGGGGGATCTTCGGGAGGGAGGTCCCCGGCGGACCCCGGAACCCTTTCCGTGTCATGTCATCCCATGTTCACATGATCCTCTTGGTCGGTGGTGCCGCCGGGAGAAGACCGACCCTTTCGTCCAGAAAGGATTATTCATGCCCGTATGTCCGTTTCCAATGTGGTAATCAAAGTGGAGCTTTGTGTAGTCAAACATCGTTTACCTTTAAGTAAACAATGTTGACTGCAATGTTTTTACTTCTTCCTATTTCTGGTGCGACCGAATCCCCGGTCCTGAGTACCAGGCGACCGGTGCCCGCTGGCCTGGGCAAACGGGGAGTTCGCTTCGGTGTTACGGGGGTGTTGACGATCGATGTCGACGCCCGCGGTCGATGGGCGCGAACCGGTTGCGGATGGGTCACGAATCCGGCATTGGGGCTATACAGACATTTCACTCGATGGTCTTCTGATCGACTAATCGCCTAAGTTCGGTGGGGACTGTGCGGACCACTCGATCCCCCACTGAAGGTTCGTATTAGTGATCAAGGGTGTGACTGATGCAGATTCGTAAGAAAATGCTGGGGGCCGCGGCCATCGGCGTTTCGGCCGTGCTCGCGGTGAGCGCCTGTTCCCCGCCGCAGGACGGCAGCTCCGGGGACGCCGAGAGCTCGGTGACCTGGATCGTCAACCAGCCCGGTGGCGGATGGAACCACAACGCCCCCGAGGGCGGCTCCGTCTACGTGATCCAGATGCTCCACGACATCCTCCCGGTGACCGGCTTCTGGAACCCCGAGGGCCAGTGGGAGTGGAACACGGACCTGATCGCCAACACCCCTGAGCTGATCGAGGGCGACCAGGTCTCCTGGGAGTACCAGATCAACCCGGACGCCAACTGGAGCGACGGCGAGCCCATCGACGCCGACGACTTCGTCTGGCAGTGGAAGATGAACAGCGGCGACGGCGAGCTCTGCTCGGACGGCTGCAACTCCCGCGGCTCCACCCTGGAGTCCCTCATCGAGAGCGTCGAGGGCTCCGAGGACGGCAAGACCGTCACCGTCACCCTGAAGGAGGACGCCCAGTTCCCCGGCTGGTTCACCTTCGGCGTCGACGGCCTCTACCCGGCGCACGTGGCCGCGGCCGAGGGCATGGACCTCGACACCCCCGAGGGGATGCGGGAGTCCTCCGACTTCTTCAACGCCAACCCCGTCACCGTCTCGGGCGGCCCCTACATCTACGAGGGCACCCCGGCGCTCGACGGCCGCGTCGTCAAGGTGGCCAACGAGGAGTACTACGGCGAGGCCCCCGGCATCCAGGAGATCATCCTGGAGGTCAACACCGAAGAGGGCAGCTGGGTCCCGGCCCTGACCAACGGCGAGGTGCAGGGCTCCTCCCCGGCCACCTGGTCCGACGACGTCATCACCCAGCTGGAGGGCCAGGAGAACGTCGACTTCGGCATCGCCTCCGGCGGCAGCTGGGAGCACGTGGACCTCAACGTCCAGAGCGACCTGCTCTCCGACACCGCCCTGCGCCAGGGCATCTTCACCGCGATCGACACCGCGAACATCGCCACCCGCACCTACGGTGAGAAGTTCCCCGAGATCGAGCCGCGCACCAACCACGTCTTCTCCACCACCAGCGAGTTCCACGAGGACGTCCTGACCCCGACCGGCCAGGGCACCGGCGACGCCGAGGCCGCGCTGGAGCTGCTGGAGGAGGCCGGCTACGAGCTCAACGGCGACTCCCTGGAGTCGGACGGCGAAGCCGTCCCGGCCCTGCGCCTGCGCTACACCGCCGGGCACGTCGCCCGCGAGATCATCGCCGAGCTGATCCAGGCCGACCTGGCCGAGATCGGCATCACCGCCGAGATCGAGACCACCGACGACCTGGGCGGCACCCTGGCCGAGGCCGACTACGACCTCATGATCTACGGCTGGAGCACCACGCCGGACTTCTACGGCTCCCCGCACCAGTACTGGCACAGCGAGAGCGGCAGCAACTTCGGCGGCTACGAGAACGACGAG
Organism: Nocardiopsis flavescens; assembly: GCF_900141985.1. GTDB lineage: Bacteria > Actinomycetota > Actinomycetes > Streptosporangiales > Streptosporangiaceae > Nocardiopsis > Nocardiopsis flavescens. The sequence goes on from NZ_FQZK01000009.1 coordinate 218,288, forward strand.
GTCGACGAGCTGGTCGACGCCGCCCTCAACTCCTCCAGCCCCGAGGAGTCCGCCGAGGCCGCCAACGAGGCGGCGACCCTGGTCGCCGAGGACGCCTACGTCCTGCCGATCGTGGACACCCCGGCGTACTTCTTCTACGACACCTCGTTCATCGAGGGCGTCTCCGACAACCACGCCCAGTCGCGGCGCGCGCTGTGGGACCAGACCGAGTGGGCCGCGGTCGAGTAGCGCTCTTTCCGGACCACACCGCTCCACAGGGAACGGGGCGTCCGCCCCCCGAGGGGGTGGCGCCACGGGGTGACGACCCCGGGCGCCGCCCCCTCCGGGCGGCTCCCGCCGCCCCCGACCCGGGTTCATGAGCGCTCATCGAAGGACCTTTCCATGCTCGTATACACCGCGCGTCGCCTCGCCGTGGCGATCCCCGTACTTCTGGCGGCGTCGGTCCTCGTCTTCCTCATGGTGGACCTGAGCGGGGACCCCCTCGCCGAACTCCGCCTGCAACAGCCGCCCCCGTCCCCCGAGGCGATCGCCGACGCCGAGGCCCGCTACTACCTCGACCGGTCGATCCCGGAACGGTACTGGCTGTGGATGACCGGGATCGGCGGCAACGGGGACATCGGCCTGCTCCAGGGGCAGTTCGGCCCCTCCGTCCGGGGTGTGGCGTTCGATATCGGCACCCAGCTGTCGTCGAGCATCTACGTCACCATCCGCCTCGTGACCGCCGCGGTCATCGCGGCCCTGGGCCTGGCGGTCCTCTCCGGCGTGGTCAGCGCCATGCGCCAGTACTCCAAGCTCGACTACACCCTGACCTTCATCGGCTTCCTCGCCCTGGCCATGCCGACCTTCTGGCTGGGCGCGCTGATCAAGGAGGGCGGCCTGTGGTTCAACCAGACCACGGGCACCGGCTTCTTCTACACCATCGGGGCGAACTCGGCCCGGGTGAGCAACATGACGGGCTGGGAGTACTTCCTCGACTCCGCCGGCCACCTCGTGCTCCCCACCATCACCCTGATGCTCACCAGCTTCGCGTCCTGGAGCCGCTACCAGCGCACCTCGATGCTGGAGGTGCTCAACAGCGACTACGTCCGGCTGGCGCGGGCCAAGGGCGTGCCCAACCGGGTGGTGGTGCGCCGGCACGCGCTGCGCACCGCGCTCATCCCCCTGGTCACGGTGGCCACCATCGGCATCGTCGCCATCATCGAGGGCGTCGTCATCACCGAGACGATCTTCCAGTGGCGCGGCCTCGGCTACTTCTTCATCGAGGCGGTCAAGGCCCAGGACGCCTTCGCCATCATGTCCTGGCTGATGCTGAGCGGAACGCTCGTGGTGATCGCCAACCTCGTCGCCGACATCCTGTACGGCGTTCTCGACCCGAGGATCCGCTATGAGTGAAATGCAGAGCCGCATCGCGATGGACGACGGCTCCTCGGACGGCCCCGCGGCACCGGTGAACAGGGGAGGGGACCTCACCCAGGTCCAGCTCATCTGGCGCCGCTTCCGCCGGCACCGGGCGGCCATGGCCAGCCTGGTGCTCCTGGGGCTGATCGTCGCCTTCGCCTTCCTCGGGCCGCTCGTCTGGCAGTGGGGCCACACGGTCGACTCGAACATCCCCAGCAACGCGGGGCCGAGCCTGGAGCACCCCTTCGGCACCACCAAGCAGGGCAACGACGTGTTCGCGCAGACCATGCGCGGCGCCCAGCAGTCCCTCAAGGTCGCCCTGACCGTCGCCGTGGTCTCCACCGTGGTCGGCGCCACCTGGGGGGCGGTCGCCGGGTACTACCGCGGGCGCACCGACGCGATCATGATGCGGATCGCCGACATCTTCCTCATCATCCCGCTCATCGTCGCGGTCGCCTCCATCAACGGCGCGGTCCGCGGCGGCACCACCTGGTACGCGGTGGCCCTCATCATGTGCCTGTTCTCGTGGGCGACCGTCGCCCGCGTCGTCCGCGGCGTCGTGCTCTCGCTGCGCGAACAGGAGTTCATCGAGGCCGCCCGCGCGGCCGGGGCCCGGGCGACCCGGATCATCTTCCGGCACCTGCTGCCCAACGCCGCGGGGCCGATCATCGTCGCCGCCACGCTGCTGATCGCGGTCGCGGTGCTGACGGAGGCGGGACTGTCCTTCATCGGGTTCGGCATCCAGCCGCCCGACATCTCCCTGGGGAAGATGGTGGAGGGCGCGCGCACCGCCGCCTTCACCCGGCCCTGGCTGTTCTACCCGCCCGGTGTGCTGATCGTCCTCATCTGCCTGACGATCAACTTCATCGGTGACGGCCTGCGGGACGCCCTCGACCCACGACAGACGATGGTGCGGCGATGACCACGACGGACAATTTCAACGACGGCGCCACCGCGACCGTCGACACGGACATCGTCCTGGACGTCCAGGACCTCAGCGTCACCTTCTCCTCCGAGGACGGCCCCCTGAAGGCCGTGCGCGGGGTGTCCTACCGGGTGCGCCGGGGCGAGGCCCTGGGCATCGTCGGCGAGTCCGGCTCGGGCAAGTCGGTGACCTCCATGGCGATCATGGGCCTGCTGCCCAAGTCGGCCTCCGTGTCCGGATCGGCCCGGGTGCTCGGGCAGGAGGTCATCGGCCTCAACGACGCCCAGATCAGCAAGGTGCGCGGCGACAAGATCGCCATGATCTTCCAGGACCCGCTGACCTCGCTGAACCCGGTGTATACGATCGGCTACCAGATCGCCGAGGCGGTGCTCACCCACCGCAAGGTCACCAAGCAGGAGGCCCGCAAGCGGGCGGTCGACCTGCTCGACAAGGTGGGCATCCCCCACCCCGACCGGCGCGTCGACCAGTACCCGCACGAACTCTCCGGCGGTATGCGCCAGCGGGTCGTCATCGCCATCGCGATGGCCAACGACCCCGACGTGATCATCGCCGACGAGCCCACCACCGCCCTGGACGTGACCGTCCAGGCGCAGGTGCTGGAGGCCCTGGAGGCGGCGCGCAAGGAGACCGGGGCGGCCCTGGTGCTCATCACCCACGACCTCGGCGTGGTCGCCGGGCACGTGGACCGGGTCGCCGTGATGTACGCGGGCCGCCTGGTGGAGACCGGGTCCGTCGAGGACGTCTTCTACCGGCCCCGGATGCCCTACGCGCTGGGCCTGCTGGGATCGCTGCCGCGCATGGACGAGGCGCGCCACGAGCGGCTCACCCCCATCCTGGGGACGCCGCCGTCGCTGCTCGACCTCCCCGCCGGCTGCGGGTTCGCCCCGCGCTGCCCGATGGCCCAGGAGGTCTGCCACACGAGCGAGCCCGCGCTGGAGGCCGCCGTGGACGGGGAGGACGACGACCCGTTCCGCCGCCACTCGGCGGCCTGCCACTTCAGCGAACGGCTCGTGGACGCCCGTCCCGAGGACCTGTTCCGGACCACCGCGCTGGACGCGGAGGCGCCGGCGGAGCTCGCCGAGGCCGAGGACACCGGGGCCGCAGCCGAGCGCCGCCAGGAGGAGGCGGAGGCGGAGCCCGGCGAGGTGCTGCTGTCCGCGATCGACCTGGTCAAGAACTTCCCGATCCGCTCCAAGGGCATCCTGCGGCGCAAGATCGGCGAGGTCCAGGCGGTCTCGGGGATCTCCCTGGAGCTGCGCGAGCACGAGACCCTCGCGCTCGTCGGCGAGTCGGGCTGCGGCAAGTCCACCACGGCGCGCCTGCTGCTCCAGCTCATCCGGCAGACGTCGGGCGAGGTCACCTACATGGGGCAGCCGCTCCACTCGCTCAGCGACTCCCAGATGCGGCCGCTGCGCCGCGACCTCCAGCTGGTGTTCCAGGACCCGTTCGCGTCCCTGGACCCGCGTATGACGGTCTCGGACATCGTCGCCGAGCCCATGCAGATCCACGGGCGGGGCAAGGGCGCCAAGAAGCGGGTCAAGGAGCTGCTGGAGCTGGTCGGGCTCAACCCCGAGCACGGCTCCCGCTACCCGCACGAGTTCTCCGGCGGCCAGCGCCAGCGCATCGGCATCGCCCGCGCGCTGTCGCTCAACCCGAAGGTGCTCATCCTGGACGAGCCCGTGTCGGCGCTGGACGTGTCGATCCAGGCCGGGGTGATCAACCTCCTGGAGGACCTCCAGGACGAACTGGGCCTGTCCTACCTGTTCGTTTCGCACGACCTGTCGGTGGTCCGGCACATCGCCGACCGCGTGGCCGTGATGTACCTGGGCAAGATCGTGGAGACCGGGACGACGGAGGAGCTGTTCGACGCCCCGGCGCACCCGTACACCCAGGCCCTCATCTCGGCGATCCCGCTGCCGGACCCGGTCAAGGAGCGGACCCGGGAGCGGATCGTGGTCACCGGCGACGTGCCCAGCCCGGCCGACCCGCCCTCCGGGTGCCGGTTCCGGACGCGCTGCCCGAAGTTCGCCGGGGAGCTGACCGACGAGCAGCGGAACCTGTGCGTGGAGGAGCCCCCGGAGCTGCTCGACCGGGGGACCGGGCACCGCGACGCCTGCCACTACTCCCAGGTGGTGGAGCTGATCTGACCCCGGTCCGCCGTCCCCGGGGCCGTTCGGGCCGGGAGCGGCGGACGGGGGGGTCCGCGGTGGCGGCGGGAGGACGTCCTCCCGCCGCCACCGCGCCGTTTCCGGTACCGGGTCCCACCCTGTCCGCAAGCGGACTCGGATCGAATGTAAGAAGGGTCGATGTCCGCTTCGGCCTGCGAAAGTACCTAAAAGGTGATTCGCTCTCACGGCGTGTGCGCGTGGCGACCGGTGGTGAGGTTCGGTTAGGTTCGTGGTCTCCCATCCGAACCCCTTGGAGACCCATGAGAGCCCCGACCCCCACGGCGAAGCCGCGCTCCCGGTGGGCCGCCGCGGCGGCGGCGTCCCTGCTGCCGCTCACCCTCTTCGCCGCCCCGGCCCACGCCGAGCCCGCGGCCGACCCCGCGGCCGACCTGCGCGCGGACCTGGACGCGATCCTGGCCGACCCGTCGGTGGCCGACGCCGGCGTCGTCGTCCTCGACCCCGCCACGGGCGAGGAGCTGTACTCCCGGGACGCGGACACCCCCTACGTGCCCGCCTCCAACATGAAGCTGTTCACGGCCGCCGCCGCGCTGGAGGTCCTGGGCCCGGACCGCACCTTCGGCACCGAGGTCGTCGTCCCCGCCGGATACGGGCGCCCGCGCGCGGTCGAGGACGTGTACCTGGTCGGCGGCGGCGACCCCACCCTCTCGGCCGCCGACATCGACGCGCTCGCCGCCGACGTCGCCGCCTCCGGGGTCAGGGTCGTCAAGGGCGACGTGGTCGCCGACGACGGCTGGTTCGACGACGAGCGCCTCGTCGACGACTGGTGGCCCGAGGACGAGCCCTACGCCTACTCCGCGCAGATCTCCGCGCTCACCGTCGCCCACGGGGACCGGTTCGACACCGGCGTCACCGAGGTGACCGTCACCGCGGGCACCGAGGGCGCGGCGCCCGAGGTGGACCTGGGCGCGGCCGAGGGCTACATGGAGCTGGACAACCGGGCCGTGACCGGCGCCCCCGGCACCGGCAACACCCTGGCCGTGGACCGGCCGGTGGGCACCAACACCATCGTGGTGAGCGGCTCCCTCCCGCAGGACGGCGCCCCCGTCGCCGTGCTGCGCACGGTGGACGAGCCCGCGGCCCTGGCCGGGCACCTGTTCGAGCAGGCGCTGGAGGAGCACGGCGTCACGGTGCGCGGCGGGACCGAGCAGGGCGCGGTCCCCGCGGACCTGGACACCCGGGTGGTGGCCGACCACACCTCGGCCGAGCTGTCCGAGATCCTGGTGCCGTTCATGAAGCTCAGCAACAACGGCCACGCCGAGATGCTGATCAAGTCCATCGGTCAGGAGACCGCTGGCGAGGGCACCTGGGCGGCCGGCCGCGCCGGCGCCACCGAGGCCCTGGCCGGGCTGGGAGTGGACACCGGGGGCCTGGTCCTGCACGACGGCTCCGGCCTCTCCCGGACCGACCGCGTGACGGCCTCCGCGGTCACCGGGCTGCTGACCGCGGTCCGCGGCGCGGACTGGTACCCCGCGTGGTCGGAGTCGCTCCCCGTCGCCGGTATCGACGACCCCTTCGTCGGCGGCACCCTGCGCGCCCGCATGGCGGGCACCGCCGCCGAGGGCGTGGTCTCGGCTAAGACCGGCACGATGAGCGGCGTCAGCGGCCTCTCCGGGTTCGTCCCCGGTGCCGACGGCGGCGAGGGCCTGGTCTTCTCCGTCATCAACAACGGGCACACCGGCCCGGCCCCCACCGCGGTCCAGGACGCCGTCGCGGTCCGCTTGGCCGAGTACCTGGGACACGAGGGCGCGCTGCGGACGCAGGGCGCCCGGGTCCCGGAGAGCGCGCCGGCCGCGGAGAGCGGCGAGCTGGAGTGCTCGTGGGAACTGACCTGCTGACCCCCGGGTAGCGGGGCGGGCCGGGGTTCGTGGGGAGCCCCGGCCCGACGCATGTCCGGGGACGGCCGCGGAGCGGCCGTCCCCGGGGTTTTCCACAGGCTGGGGACGGTGGTGCCGCCCGCCCCCCGGACCTGGCAGGCTGAAGGCGGAAATCGTGCGGGCGGGGCCGCCGCGGCCCCGCGCACCACCCCCCGCCGACCGACGCCCGCGTCCGAGACCGGCACCTGCCCGAAAGCGAGTCCCCGACCGTGAACCTCGCCATGGTCTACGTGGGGGAGGGGATCCTCCAACTCTTCTCCCTGATGTCCTTCGTCCTGCTGATGCTCGGCCTCGGCCTGCTGGTCAGCCGGATGATGGGCGTCCCCTTCAGCGTCCCCCGGCTGCTGCTGGCCGGGCTGGTCGGCCTGGTCCTGGGGTCGGCCGCGGGGGCACTGCTCCACTACGGCTCCGTGGAGCGGCTGGCGGCCGAGGCGCCCCTCACCTCCCCGGGGCCGGAGTACGTGTTCGTGGTGATGGTGATGTCCGCCGTCGTGACGATGCTCGCCTTCGTCGGGCTGGAGCTGGCCGTCCCGCGCGGCACCCGGCCGCGCCCGCTCCAGGCGGTCCGGGCGGTGCTCGACTGGTCCGGCCGGGTGCGCCGCTACCGCCAGATCACCTGGATCCTGGCCCGGCGCGGGCTGTGGGGCTATGTCACGGGCCGCCGCGAGGACGGCGACGACAGCTCCACCCAGCGGCGGCTGGCCCGGTCGCTGGCCCGCTCCATGGAGGAGGCCGGGGTGGTGTTCGTCAAGCTCGGGCAGGTGCTGGCCACCCGCCGCGACCTGCTGCCGCCCGTGTTCGTCGAGGAGCTGGGGCGCCTGCACAGCGAGGTCGCCCCCATCCCGGCGGACCGGCTCCGGGAGGCGGTCGAGCGCGGGCTCGGCCGCCCCGTGGACGAGGTGTTCGCCGAGTTCTCCCACGAGCCGCTGGCCGCGGCGTCCATCGCCCAGGCGCACACCGCCCGCCTGCTGGACGGGGAGGAGGTGGTGGTCAAGGTGCAGCGCCCGGGGATCGCCCCGGTGGTCCAGCGCGACCTGGACATCATCCGGCGGCTGGCCGCGCGCTTCGACGAGTACACCGACTGGGGCCCGGCCATCGGCGTCACGGACCTGGCGGAGGGGTTCGCCGAGGCGCTGCGCGAGGAGCTGGACTTCGAGGTGGAGGCGGCCAACATCGCCGCCGTCGCCGAGGCCGCCCCGGACTCGCGGGTCCGCATCCCCAAGGTGTACGACGCCTACACCGGCAGGCGGATCCTGGTCATGGAGCGGCTGCACGGCGTCTCCGTGGGCTCCGTCGACCCCGCCGACGTCCCTGGGGAGGAGATCGCCCGCGCCCTGCTGGACTGCCTGCTGGAGCAGGTGATGGTCAGCGGCATCTTCCATGCCGACCCCCACCCCGGCAACATCCTGCTGCTCGACGGCGGCGGCGTGGGCCTGCTCGACTACGGATCGGTGGGGAGGCTGGACGGCCAGACCCGGGAGTCGCTGCGGCTCATGATGGTGGCGCTGGACCGGCGCGACGCCGTGCTGCTCACCGACACCCTGCTGGACGTGGTCACCGACCCCGAGGGGGTGGACGGGGAGCGCCTGCGCCGGGCCCTGGGGCAGTTCATGGCCCGCCACCTCCAGGGCGGGATGACCGCGAGCATGCGGATGTTCACCGAGCTGCTGCTCATCGTCACCCGGTTCGGGCTCACCCTCCCGTCCGAGCTGGCGGCGGTCTTTCGGGCCCTGGCCACCCTGGAGGGCACCCTGGTGCACCTGTCTCCGGGGTTCGACACGGTCGCCCAGGCCAAGCGGTTCGCCGGGGAGCGCGTGTCGGAGCGGCTGCGCGGGGAGGCGCTGCGCGACCTGGCGACGGACGAGATCGTCGCGCTGCTGCCCACGCTGCGGCGGCTGCCGCGCAGGCTGGACCGGATCACCGACCAGCTGCACAAGGGCCGGTTCACCGTGCAGGTGCGCCCCTTCGCCCACCCGGAGGACCGCAGGCTCCTGGGCGGGCTGGCCCGGCAGGCGATCCTCACCGTGCTGGCGGTGGCCACCGGGCTGATGTCGGTGGGGCTGTTCAACGTCACCGACGGGCCCCACGTGGCCTGGGCGGAGATGACCGTCCGCGCCCAGATCCTCAACGGGGCGGCCTGGCTGCTGCTGGCGGTGGCCGGCCTGCTGGTGCTGCGGCTGCTGGTGGGCGTGGCCCGGGACGGTGCCCGCCACCGACCATGACCGGGCCGCCGGCCCGGGATCCCGCCGTCCCGGCGGCCGGGAACGGGTCCGCTGCGCCGGCCACCCCGGTCCGGGTCCTCCCCGCGCCGGGCTCCCCCGGTGCCGGTGACCGCCGTCCGGGGTTTCGGTCGCCCCGGTTCGGCCGGTCCGGGGTCCGCGGGTCCGGTGGGCGGCCCGGGGTCCGCTGTCCGCCGGTCCGGTCCCCTCCCCGGGGCGCCGCTGGTTCTCGCCGCCCCGGTTCCGCCGGTCCGGGTTCCCGGCGTCGCGGCGGCCCGGGGCCGCACCGCCGCGACGCGGCCGGGGCGGCGGCGTCCTCGACGCGCGGCGTCACCGCGCCCGTCCTCCGGCCGTGCCGCCGCCGGGCGCGCCCAACGGCGGCGCCGGAGCTACCAGGCGCGGCGGCCGAGGAAGGCGAGCAGGCGGGTCTGCTCGTCGGCGTCCGCCGGCGGGGTGAGCTCGGCCCCGCACACCCCCGAGGAGCGCAGCGAGTCCCCGAAGGAGTCGGCGGCTCCGCGGGCCCAGCGCACGTCGTCGGGGTCGATGCGCTCGTCCAGCCCCGCGGCGCGGGCCAGGTCCCAGCGGTGCACGACCAGGTCGAAGTTGACGAAGCGGTCCACCGCCGCGGCGAACGTGGTGCGGCCGAAGTACCCGTCGAACCCGGTTTCCGCGCGGCCGGGGTCGGTCAGGTCGGCCAGGACCACGGCCCGCGCGGCGTCCCAGGAGGCGGCCGGGTCCGCGGCGGCGGAGGGGACGTCGCCGAGTTCACGGCCGACCAGCCCCAGGAACATGCCCTGGGTGTCCACGACGTGCCCGACCAGGTCCAGGGCGGTCCACCCCTCACAGGGGGAGGGTGCCCCCCAGCGCTCTTGCGGAACCCGCTTCACCAGGTCGGCGAAGGCCTCGGACAGGCGGGCGTAGCGTGCGGCGGTCTCGTTCACGGTGTTCTCCTTCTCGCGGTCGGCACCGATCCTGCCCCGCCGGCGCCGCCCCGTCTTGAAGGAACGCGACACCGGGGGAGAGTGTCGGTGCCCCGGGGCACACTGGTGGTATGGACGTGCGACCCGTCGAAGAGGACGCGCGCGGGATCGTCGACCCGGACCGCGGCCTCACCCGGTTCCGGCTGGAGCGCGCGGCCCCCGGGCCCGCGCTCGCCCGCTTCGTGGACCGTTACTGGACCGCTTCGTGGGACCTGAGGGAGCCCTACACCCAGCCGGTGCTCGCCCACCCGGTGGTGAACCTCGTGTTCACCGGGGGCACCGCCACCCTGCACGGGCCCGCCACGCGGGTCGGGCGGCGGCGCCTCGCCGGCCGCGGCCGGGCACTGGGGGTGATGTTCCGGCCCGCGGGCTTTCGGCCCTTCTCCGACCGGCCGCTGAGCGACCTGGTCGACACCGGCCTGCCGGTGGGCGAGGTCCTGCCGGGCGGCGCCGGGCTGGAGCGCGAGGCCGCCCGCCTCGACCCCGCGGACCCGTCGTCGGCGGTCCCGCTGACGGCCCTGGTGGAGGGGTTCCTGGCCGGCCTGGCACCGGGGGGCCGCCACCCGGCCGAGGACACCCGCGACATCGCCGAGCGGATCGCCGCGGACCCCTCGGTCACCGGTGTCGCCGGGCTCGCGGAGCGCGAGGGCCTCGGGGTGCGCGGGCTCCAGCGGCGGTTCTCCGACCACCTGGGCCTGGGGCCCAAGACGGTCATCCGCCGGTACCGCTTCTACGAGGCGGCCGAGCGCGCCCGGCTGGGGGAGCGGCCGGACTGGGGGCGGCTGGCCGCGGACCTGGGATTCAGCGACCAGTCCCACCTGACCCGGGAGTTCACCGCGGTCATCGGGGTCCCGCCGGGCCGCTACGCCGCGGGGACAAGAGCCGCACGATGACCCGGTGCACCTCCTCGACACCGGGGGGCGGGTCCTCCACGCAGCCGCGCAGGAACAGCCCGTCGACGGCGGCGGCCGCCGCCGCCCGGTCGTCCGGGTCCGCCAGGTGCGGGGTGAGGAAGGCGTCCACGGCGCGTCTCCAGCGCTCGGTCTCCACCCGCAGAGCCGGGCGGCGGGCCGCCATCAGGAACAGCTCGAACTCGGCCGCCAGGTGCTCCCGGCCCGGCGCGGCGACGAGTTCGGCCAGCTCGCGCGGTGCCGTCAGCGGGTCCCGTACCAGTGCCTCCAGGGCGGCGACGTAGAAGTCGTTGACCCCGGTGAGCGCGGCCAGCAGCAGGTCGTCGACCGAGGCGTAGTGGTACATGACGGCGCTGGGCGGCACTCCCGCCTCCGCCGCCACCCGGCGCTGGCTGACCGCGGCCGCGCCCTCGACGGCGATGACCCGCAGCACGGCGTCCACGAGCAGCCGCCGGCGCCGTGCGCCCTTGAGCCGGCGCCCGTCGGTGGCCGGGACCCGCGGCCCGCCCCGACCGGCCGCGGCCGGTTCCGCCTTCCCGGGCCCCCGCCCGCCCGCCGCGTTCAATGCCTCCCGCCCATCTCCAGGGCCATCACCCCGCCGATGATGAGGGCGATCCCCCCGATCTGGATCCAGGTGAGCGACTCGGAGAAGAGCACGACCCCGATGACCGCCACCAGGGCGATTCCGGCCGCGGCCCACACCCCGTAGGCGACCCCCAGGTCCATGCCCCGGGTGAGCGCCCGGCTCAGCATGAAGAAGGCCGCGATGTACCCGACGGCGACCACGACCGAGGGGAGCGGGCGGGTGAAGCCCTCGGAGAGCTTGAGGGACGTCGTGGCGACCACCTCCGAGACGATCGCCCCCGCCAACCACAGCCACGGCATGCTGCCTCCCTGGAAAACCGAGCGAATGCTCAGGATTCTAGGCGCCGTGCACCCCGGTGTACAGGGCGGTTTACGGATGGCCCTAATCTCGTATCGGACGGCTTCAGTCGGGTGCCCCCAGGGTGTACCGTCGTCGGTTCGGGTCCCTCATCCCCTTCCGGATAACCGTCCCGTACCGATGTGTGGGATTTCAGAACCTTTTCCGCACATGAGCGTCTTAGGTGACGTAGGAACATGGCGTTCGAGGTGAAACATGGAGGTCCAGACGTGACGGGCAGGACCCACCCGTCGGCGATCAGCCGATTCGGCATCGGTCTGGCGGCGCTCGCACTCGCGGCAACCGCCTGCACTTCCGGTGGCGCCGAGACGCAGAGCAACAGCACGGACCCGGCCGCCGACGCCGAACCCGCGACCCTGGCCATCGCCCCCGAGGACGGTGCCGGAACGGTCGTCCCCAATACCCCCATCACGGTGACCGCGGAGAACGGCACGATCTCCGACGTGAAGGTCGACCAGGTGGTGCCGGACGAGGCGGCGGCCGAGGGCGAGGGGGACCCCTCCGAGCTCTACGACATGACCGGCACCCTCAACGGCGAAGGCACCGAGTGGACCAGTGACTGGAACCTGCGCCCCGGCTCCGAGGTGACCGTCACGGCCACCGCGGAGAACGAGGCCGGCGAGACCACCGAGCTGGTCCGCGAGTTCACCACCGAGGCGGCCGTCCCCGGACAGCGCCTGGAGCTGGACCCCTACGGCACGTACCCGGAGAACGGCCAGACCGTCGGCGTGGGCATGCCGATCGTCCTGGCCTTCGACCTGCCGGTCACCAACAAGGCCCAGGTCGAGAACTCCATCAAGATCGTCTCCGAGCAGGGCGTCGCCGGGTCCTGGCGCTGGATCGACGACAAGCGCGTCGCGTTCCGCCCGCAGGACTACTGGGAGCCGTACCAGCAGGTCTCGGTCGAGGCGCGCCTGGCCGGGGTCGAGGCCTCCGAGGGCGTCTACGGTGTCAGCAACACCAAGATCGACTTCGAGGTCGGCCGCGAACTGATCGTCACCATGAACGTGCCCGACCACGAGGCGGTCGTGACGGTCGACGGCGAGCACGAGCGCACCTTCCCGGTGAGCAACGGCAAGGCCAGCCGGAACTTCGACACCACCAGCAGCGGCACCCACGTGCTGATGGAGCGCTACACCCACCTGACCATGGACTCCAGCACCGTGGGCATCCCCGAGGGCAGCCCGGGCTCCTACAAGGTCGACGTCCAGTACGCGGTGCGGACCTCCTCCAGCGGCGAGTTCTTCCACGAGGCGTCCTACAACGGCAACATCGGCAGCGCGAACACCTCCAACGGGTGCACGAACATGCGGATGGACGACGCCCAGTGGTTCTTCGACAACACCCTCATGGGCGACGTCGTGGACACCAGCGGGACCGGGCGCGTCAAGGAGTGGAACAACGGCTGGGGCTTCTGGCAGCTGGACTGGGAAGAGTGGCAGACCGAGAGCGTGACGGGCGAGCCCTACGTCACCGACGGCGCCAACCCGCCCGGCTCCGTGCACGGCGAGCAGTAGCCGCCGCACCCCTCCCACACGACGACGCCCGGGGCGCCGGGACCGCGAGGTCCCGGCGCCCCGGGCGTTCTCCGCCTGTCGCCGACGGCCCGCCCCGGACACCCGGAGCGGGCCGTCGGCCCTGCCGTCCCGGGGTCACTCCCACCCCGGAACGGCTCACTCCCCGCGGGCCAGCGCGGCCACGAGCGCGTCGATGACCGTGTCCGTCACCTGTGCCATGTCCACGGCCCCGGGGTCCAGCAGCCACTGCACCTGGAGGCCGTCCATGACGGCGATGACGGCCGCCGCGGCGGCCCCGGCCGGCGAGTGCCCCCCGGGGCCGGGGGCCCCGGCGGCCCCCCGTTGCTCGGGGCCGAGCCGGTCCAGGATCGCGTCCTCGACCTCGCGGCGCAGCACCGTGTAGCGGTCCCGGAACCAGCCCTGTGCGGGGTGGCCCTCGGTGGCGCTCTCGGCGGACAGCACCGCGTACAGCCGGGTGGTGCCGGGGCGCTCGGAGTTGCGCTCGGCGGTGGTCACCAGGTGGTCCAGCATGGGACCGCCCTCGGGCGCGGGCTCGGTGTCGTCGCGCAGTTCCAGCACCGCGGTCAGCAGGTCCGTCTTGGAGCCGAAATGGTGCAGGACGCCCGCGGGGGTGATGTCGAGCATCGCCGCGATGTCGGCCAGCGAGGTGTTGTGGAACCCCTGGGTGGCGAACACGTCGGCGGCCGTGCGCAGGATCTGCTCCCGCCGGTTGACCCGCCGCCGCGTCTGCGGGGCCGCGCTCTCGGTTCTCCGCGTGTCGGGCGCGGGGGGCGTCTCGCTCATTCCTGTTCTCCACTCCTCATACCCGGGCCGGGCGTCCGCGGCCGGGGCGGGGCCGCGCCGTCCACGTTAGCGACAACTTTTCAACCCCTCTTGCTTAATGAATATTAAGTAACTAATCTTCCCCTACGCGAGACCCAGATCACAGCTTCGGGGCCGCACCGCCTCCACCGCCCCGCATTCCGCGACCCACCCGTGGCGCACACCGCCCCGCCCCCCGCGCGCCGACCACCCTCCACTCCTGCACGGTCTTCTCCGAGGAGACAGCATGAAAGTCCCCCTCCACAGCCCCGGCCCGGTCGGTCCGACCGGCCGCGGGCCCGCACTGCCGGGACCGTCCCGGCGCGGTCTGCTCCGGGCGGGGCTGGCGGCGTCGGCCGTCGGCTCCGTGGCGGCCCTCGGCGGATGCGCCGCCACGGTCGGCCCGGTCGGCGAACGCCCCCTGGTCCCGCCCAAGGCCCCGGACGAGAACGTCACGCTCACCTACTGGACCTGGTGGCCGGCGCTCCAGGCGGTCGCCGACATCTGGAACGCGGAGCACCCCGACATCCAGGTCCGCGCCGTCACCATCCCCGGCGGCCTGGACGGCGGGTACGCGAAGATGTTCAACTCCCTGGTCGCCGGGAACCAGCCGGATCTGGCCCAGGTCGAGTTCTTCCAGATCCCCTCGTTCCTGGTGGAGAACGGGCTGGAGGACCTGGGCCGCTACGGTGCCCTGGACCACGCCCACCTCTACGACGAGTGGCAGTGGCTCCAGGCCGCCCACATCGGCGGCCACTACGGGATCCCGGTGGACTCCGGTCCGCTCATGTACTTCCACCGCTCCGACAAGTACGAGGAGTGGGGGATCGGCGAGGCCCCCACCACCTGGGAGGAGTACGCCGACGCCGCCCGGCGGGTGGCCGCCGACACCGGCGGCTCCGAGCACATCGAGTCCTTCCCCGTCGGGGACGCCGACTGGCTGGCGGGCCTGTGCATGCAGGCCGGAGCGCGGTGGTTCACCACCGAGGGCGGCGAGTGGACGGTGGACTTCGTCGACGAGGCCTCCGTGCGCGTGGCCGAGTTCTGGGAGCCGCTCGTGCACGAGCGGGCCCTGGACCTCACGCACGCCGTGTGGTCCAACGGCTGGTTCCAGGCGCTCCAGCGCGGCACCATCGGCACCTGGACCGTGGGCAGCTGGGGCGACGCCATCATCCGCGGCAACGACCCCGACAACCCGGGCCGCTGGAAGGTCGCCGGACTGCCCCAGTGGCCGGGCGAGCCCCGCCGCGAGGGCACCTGGGGAGGGTCGGCCTCCGTGGTCCTGAGCGGCGCCCCCCACCCGCACGAGGCGGTGCTGTTCGCCCACTGGCTCAGCACCGACCAGCGCGCCGTCGACGCCATGATCACCGAGTGCGGCATCGGCTGGGCGGCCTCGGAGCAGGTCAACGAGGACTCGGTGCGCAACCGGGGCGCCGACCCCTTCTTCTCCGACCAGAACTACACCGGCATCATCGCCGACGCCACGCGGCACATCCCCTCCGAATGGGTGTGGGGACCCACCCTGTCCAGGACCAAGAACCACATCGGCGACGCCTTCCGGGCCGCCGTGGCCGACGGCACCTCCTTCGTGGACGCCCTGGCCGCCGCCCAGAGGAACACCATCGAGGACATCCGCCACAAGGGGCTGTCGGTCAGGAGCGCCTCATGACCACGACCGCGCCCGGTACGCCCCCCGCGGGCAGGGCCGCCGCACCCGCCGCGGCCCGGCGCCCCGCCGCCCTCCGCACCCGGAAGCTGATCCCCTGGGCCTTCCTCGCGCCTTTTCTGGGCCTGTTCGTGCTCTGCTTCGTCCTGCCGATCCTCTACGCCGTCCACCAGAGCTTCCTCCAGGTCCGCCGGCACGGCCTGTTCGGCGAGGAGGGCCGGGAGACGGTCTTCGTCGGGTTCGACAACTACGCGCGCGCCCTGGGCCAGGACACCTTCATCGACTCCATCGTCCGGGTCCTGCTGTTCGGCGTCGTCCAGGTACCGGTCATGCTCGGCTTCGCGCTCGTCCTCGCCCTACTGCTGGAGTCGGCGTCCGCCCTGTGGCCCGGGTTCTTCCGCGCCCTGTACTTCATGCCCTACGGCGTCCCGGGCGTGGTCGCCTCCCTGCTCTGGGGCTACCTGTACACGCCGGGCCTGTCCCCGATCATCGACGTCGCCGGGCTGGTCGGCCTCGAACCCGACCTGCTCGGACCCGACACCGTCCTGTGGTCGATCGCCAACATCATCACGTGGCTGTTCATCGGCTACAACATGCTGATCCTCATCGCGCAGCTCAAGACCATCCCGGCGGAGCTGTACGAGTCGGCGCGCATCGACGGCGCCGGACCCCTCCAGATCGCCTGGCGGGTGCAGATCCCGCTGATCCGCCCGGCCCTGGTGCTCACATCGATCTTCTCGATCATCGGCACCCTCCAGCTGTTCGCCGAGCCGCAGATCATCTCGAAGTTCACGGTCGCCATCGACTCGGCGTACACGCCCAACATGGCGGCCTACACCTCAGCCTTCACCGGCAACGACTACAACGTGGCCGCCGCCCAGTCCGTCATCGTGGCGCTGACCGCGTTCGTGCTCTCGTTCGGATTCCTCTGGCTGGTCGACAGGAAGGACCGTCGGCGATGACCACGACCGGCACCACGCAGACCCCGGCCCGCCGCGCGGGCGGGGGCAGGGGCCCCGCCACCGGCGCGCCCCTCGCCTCCAAGGTCCTCGTCACCGGCGTCCTGGCGCTGTTCGCGGCCTACTTCGTCATCCCGGTGCTGTGGGTCTTCATCGCCTCGACCAAGACCACACCGGACCTGTTCGACTCGTTCGGGTTCTGGTTCGGCGGCGAGTTCGCGCTGTGGGAGAACATCCGCGGCGTGTTCGCCGTCAACGGCGGCATCTACTGGCGGTGGCTGTTCAACAGCCTCCTGTACTCGGTGGTCGGCGCCCTGCTGGCGACCCTCCTGGCGGCCGCCGCCGGGTACGCGCTGGCCAAGTACGAGTTCAGGGGCCGCGACCTGGTGTTCGGCCTGGTGCTGGGCGGTGTCCTGGTGCCCGCCGCGGCCACGGCGCTGCCGCTGTACCTGCTGTTCAGCCAGATCGGCCTGGCCAACACCTACCTCGCGGTCCTGCTGCCCAGCCTGATCTCCCCGTTCGGCCTGTACCTGTGCCGGATCTACGCCGACGCGTCGGTGCCCGACTCCATCGTGGAGGCGGCCCGGCTGGAGGGCGCGGGAGAGGGACGGATCTTCTTCACCCTGGGGCTGCGGATGATGGCCCCGGCGCTGGTGACGGTGTTCCTGTTCCAGATGGTCGGCATCTGGAACAACTACTTCCTGCCGCTGGTGATGCTCGCCGACGAGGAGCTGTACCCCATCACCCTGGGCCTGGTGACCTGGCAGTCCTACCAGGGGCGCGACATCGGGATGTACATGAACGTCGTCACCGGCTCCACGCTGTCGGTCATCCCGCTGATCATCGCGATCGTCGTCCTCCAGCGCTTCTGGCGCGGCGGCATGACGGCCGGGGCGCTCAAGGGCTGAGCCCGCCGGGCGGGGCCCCGGTCGCACCGGGGTCCCGCCCGGGGCGGCCACCACCACGGCGCCCGGAAGCGCCCGCGGGGGCGGAGACACCACCTCCGCGGGCTCCGTGGCAGGGGGAGGCGGCGTGACGGGAGGGACACCGGGCGCGCCCCGGGGGCGGGGGTGGCGAACGCAGGGAGGGCGCCGTCCGCGGCCCCGCGGCCGCCCGTGCGGGTCAGACGTGGGAGGCGCACTCCGGGGCCGCGCAGGACGGCCCCCCGGCCGCGTCCGCAGGGACGGGCGCGCCCCGGCGCGCGACCGCGTCGGCGGGGGCGCGGTGCACCGGCTCCCCGGCGTCCGGGCCGCCGCCCCCCTGGGCGGCCGTGTCCGGGCAGGCCGTCTCGGCGCAGGACAGCAGGACCAGCCGCATCGATTCGGGCCCCTCCACCTCGACGGTCACCGACCCCGGCGCGACGGCGGGTACGGTGGGCGCGTCCGCGGGCAGCGCCCGGGTACAGCCGGGATCGGCACAGGACACGAGGGTGAACGGGACGCCCCGCTCCGCCGAGGTCACCTCGAACGAGCCGTCGTCGGCGGCGGTCACGTCCAGCACACCCGTCCCGTCCGTCTCCTTCTCCCCGCACGAGTCCGTCACCGGGCACACCCGCAGGTACAGGGTCGAGCCGTCCTCGGCCGGGCCGGCCCGCCAGTAGGCGTCGACCGCGTGGTCCCCGACCCGGGCGGCGGTGCGCGCGTCCCCGTCAGGGGCGGCCAGGTCCACCTCGAAGCGGTGCTCGGACCCGTCCGCGGCCTCGATGTGCACCGTCGTCCTGCCGTCCCCGGCCTGTTCCGCGGGGCCCGCCGCGCTCCAGGCGGTGCCGGACACCACGATCGTCCCCAGCAGCAGCGCCACCGGGACCGGGGCGGCGACCGAGGGCCGGGCCCCGGTGTGCCCGGGGACGTCGACCGCGGAGCGCAGCCCGCCGAGCAGCGTCCACAGCCCGCACGGGGTGAGCGCGGTGGCCAGCACCCGGTGCGGCGGGCGGCCGGTCACCACGGCGACCGGTACCGCCAGCAGCAGGGCGGGCAGCAGCGGGAGGAGAACGCCCGCCGTCACGGCGAGGACCCACGGGGCGGGGGAGAGGAGCACGGCCGCCGCGACGGGGGCCGCCAGGACCCCCGCCCAGAGCAGGACGGCCGGGGCGGCGCGCAGCGCGCGGCGGCGGACGGCGTCCGGGTCCGCGCGGCGGCCCGCCAGGGCGGCGGCACCCACCAGCAGGGCGGCGGCGAGCGCGACGGGGGCGCCCAGCGCCAGCGCGGCCAGTGCGAGGACGGGGAGCACCGGCGACACGGGGGAGCCCGTGGCCGCCCCCGCCGACAGCGCGGCGCAGGCCGCGGCGGCGGCGAGTCCGCCGGGCAGGAGCGGCGGCACCGCGGCGCGGACGAGATCGCCCGGCACGGCCGACGGTCGCGGGCGACCGTTCCCGGTGCGACCGTCCATGGCGTTCCCCTCACTCGTGACCCGAAGGCAGATTACACACGCCCTCCGTGACCACGACAGCGCCCGAGGTCACACGGGTCCGGCCGGGCGGCGCGCCCGTGCCGACGGTTCCGGGGGCCGGGCGCGCCGCCCGGCCCCGGCGGGGTCACCAGGCCCGGACACCGCCGATGGGGGCGGGCAGGCGCTCGTTGAGCCAGGTCCAGGTGCCGTCGTTCTCGGTGAAGCGGCGCTGCACCCTCGACACGTCGGTCAGCGGGTTGGCGAAGACCTCGCGCCAGTTCCCCGCGGTCCGCTCCTCCAGGTAGAGGCTGCGGGCGTCGGTGCGCAGGCGTACCGCCTGCACCGTGTGGGAGGAGCCGTCGCTCAGCTGAATACGGTAATAGGCCATCGGAATTCCCCGATTGTGATTCGTCCTCGCCGAAAAGGAAGGACGGTGCTTCCCGGGAACGGCGCGTCGGCCGCCGTCTCGGTGATCGGTCTCCCGGGATCGGCGGGGCGTGCGCGCCGCACGCCCTACGGGCGGCGGCATGTGCCTGCCGGGGCCCGGGGCGTTCCGGGGAACGGGACCAGGGTGCCGGGGCACCGTGCTGTCCGCTTTTCGGACTCTACTCCTCCATGATCGGGTCCGTGGCCGGAAAACGGACAAGGTGGCGGTGAAATCCGCATGATCTCCGGGTGATCCTTTTCCCGATAACGGACTTAAGGGCGTATTGTTTCCGATCGGGATGAACGACCCCCGACCGCCGCGCGTCCAAGGGAGCGGAAGACCCCACCCGCCCGGCGCGGGCCCCGCCGAACCGAGGACATCCATGCACCACCCGCCGCCCGACCTCACGCCCCTGCGGTCGAACGACCCCCGAGCGATCCCGCCCTTCACCGTGCACGGAAGGCTCGGTGCCGGGGGCATGGGGGTGGTCTACGGCGCCACCGGCCCGGACGGCCGGTGGGCGGCGATCAAGGTCGTCCGCGACGAGTACGCCGGGGAACGGGAGTTCCGGGCCCGCTTCGCCGCCGAGATCGAGCTGATGCTCCGGGTGCGGGCGCTGTGCGTCGCCCCCGTCCTGGCCCACGACTCCCGCGCCGAGCACCCCTGGTACGCGACGGCCTACCTGCCCGGGCCCACCCTGGCGCGGCGGGTCCGTGTCGGCGGCCCGCTGCCCGCCGGACAGGCCCGGGTGGTGGCCGCGGGCATCGCCGAGGCGGTCGCCGCCATCCACGCCGCCGGCGTCGTCCACCGCGACCTCAAGCCCGCCAACGTCATCCTGGCCCCCGACGGCCCCAAGGTGCTGGACTTCGGGATCGCCCGCGCCGCGGACCTCACCTCGCACACCCGTACCGGCGGGCTGATCGGCTCGCCCGCCTGGATGAGCCCCGAGCGCTACCGGGGCGACAGCGGGCCCGAGGCCGACGTGTTCGCGTGGGGCGCGGTGGCCGCCTACACCGCCACCGGGCGCTCCCCGTTCGGCGAGGGCGGCGCGGAGACCCTGATGTACCGCATCCTCAACGAGGAGCCCGACCTGGGCGGGCTGCCGCCGGAGCTGGTCGACCCGGTGCGCCGCGCCCTGGCCAAGGACCCGGCGCTGCGCCCCCGCGCCGCCGACCTGGTGCACGCCGTCGCGGGAGCCCCCGAGGAGCAGGACGACACCACGATCGTCACCGGGCTCATCCGCGCCCACTGGGACCAGGGGGACACCGCGCCCGGCGGTCCGCCCACCGGTGCTCCGGGCGCTCCGCCCCCGCACCGCCCCGCGGGGTACGGCCCGCCGCACGCCCCGGGGGGACGGCCGCCCGGGGGAGCGGTCGGCGGCTGGCCGCCGCCGGCCGGACCACCGGCCCCCCGCCCCCGCCGCAAGCGCAGGGTGTGGCCCCTGGTCCTGGGCGCGGGGGTGCTCGCCGTGGTCCTCATCGGCGGGGCCGGCGCGACCGGGGCGGCGCTCGGCCTCATGGGGGAGGTGCCCGAGGGGGTGACCGAGGGGGAGTTCGACGACCTGGTCGGAGTGCCCCGTGCGGCGCCCTCCACACTGAGCGCGAGCATCACCGGCAGCGGGTCCACCTTCCTCGGCGGCGCCGCGCAGGCCTGGACCGAGGCGTACCGGGAGCGCCAGCCCCAGGTGGAGATCACCTACGAGCCCCTGGGCTCCGGTGCGGGGGTCCAGGAGTTCGTCGACGGGGAGACCGACTTCGGGTCCTCCGAGAACCCCCTGACGGAAGAGCAGGTGGCCGACGCCGAGGCCGTGCGCGGCTGCCCCGTGGTGCAGTTCCCCGTGGTGGCCGGCGCCGTGGCCGTGGTCCACAACCTGGGCGAGGACGCGGCCCCGGAGCTGAGCGTGAGCGACCTGGCGGCGATCTACCAGGGGGAGGTCACCTCCACCGCGGTGCTGGAGGGCGCCGGGGTCGGGACGCAGGACGTCGACCTCGTCCCGGTCCGCCACGAGGAGGAGGCCTCGACCGCGCAGGTGTTCGAGCGCTACCTGGAGACCGCTCCGGCCTGGTCGGGGTCCTGGGCGGAGTCCGTGCAGGCCGCCTCCGGCGACGAGGGTGTGGCCGCGGCCGTGTCCGGGACCCCCGGAGCGATCGGTTTCGTCAACGCCTCCTACGCACAGGAGAACGGGCTCCCGGTCGCGGGGCTGGTCGACGCGGAGGGGAACGTCGTCCAGCCGGACGAGGAGGGCACCCGCGCCGCCGCCGAGCAGATCGACCCGGCCGGGGACGACTTCTCCCTGGCCGGCCGGGTGACGGCCGGGGGCTATCCGATCATGCGGGTCAACCACGTGTTCGCCGCCGAGTGCGGTTACGAGGACGGGACCGGGGCCGCCCTGCGCGACTTCTGGGCCTACGCGGTCGGCGCCGAGGGGGAGGAGCTCATCGCCGGGACGGGGTACACCCCGCTGCCCGGGCCCGTCTCGGACGGAGTGGTGGAGCTGATCTCCCACGTGGCCTCCTCCTGACGCGGGCCGCGACGGCCGGAGGCCCCGGGAACCCCCTGCGCGGCCGGGGGCGTGCGGTCGTGCACGTCACCGGCCAGGCGGTCCGGGCCCGGGGTCAGGACCCGGCGGCCAGACGGGCGCGGGTCTCCATGAGGGCGAAGCCCAGCAGGTTGTGCCCGCGCCACAGCGCCGGGTTCTCGGCGTGCTCGTGCGAGGACGACATCCCGATGCCCCAGATCCGGTCCCGCGGACTGGCCTCCACCAGCACCCTGTTCCCCGTGCCGAGCAGGAAGTCCCGCAGGTCGCCGTGCTGCCCGAACTTGCCGACACCGCCCTCCACCACGATGTCGAACCGGGCCGCCTCCCACACCTGCGGGTCGAACCCGCGGACCCTGCGGCCCCACTCCTTGGCCTGGCTCGGGTGCGCGCAGGCCAGGATCCCCTCCAGTGCCTCGTCGTCGCCGAAGAGGCGCGCCTTGCCCGCCATCATGTAGTGCTCGGCCGTGCGGTAGAGGACCCCGTCGCAGGTGAAGCCGGCGGGCCACCACTGCGACAGGCAGCTCGCCGACACCTCACCGGAGGCGCTCGGCCGATGGCCCCAGAAGTGCAGGTACTTGACCCGGCCCCGGACCCGGAGCAGGTCGGCGACGGAGCGCGCGTTCACAGGTGAGTCCGACATGGGACGAGTGTCCCGGAGGGCGCCGACACTCCGCCAGGAGTTTTCGGCGCCCCCGGGGGACCGGCCCCGCGCCTCACTCGAACTGGAAGGAGCGCTTGGCCAGCCCGTGCCAGAACCCTTCCACGGCCGACTCCGACCGCCGGTGGCCGTCCAGGCCCGCGCCCAGGGCGACGAAGAGCGGGGCGAAGTGGTCGCTGCGCGGGTGGGCGATCGCGGCCGCCGGCGCCCTGTGCTCGAAGTCGAGCAGGGCGTCGACGTCGTGGTCGGCCACCGCGCGCCGCGTCCAGTCGTCGAACTCCACCGACCAGGCGGGTGCGGGGCCGTGCACGCTGCGGGACATCTCGCGCAGGTTGTGGGTGGTGAACCCGCTGCCGACGATGAGCACGCCCTCGTCGCGCAGCGGTGCCAGGCGCCGGCCCATGTCGAGCAGCTCGACCGGGTCCAGCGACGGCATGGACACCTGGAGCACCGGCACGTCGGCCTCCGGGTACATCTCCTTCAGCGGGACGTAGGCGCCGTGGTCGAGCCCGCGGACGGGGTCCTGGTGGACCGGGCCGCCGACCAGGCCGCGGACCTTCTCGGCGAGCGCGGGCGCTCCGGGAGCCGCGTAGGTGACGTCGTAGTAGCGTTGCGGGAAGCCCCAGAAGTCGTAGGTCAGGGGCACCCCGTCGGCGGTCGCGCCGAGGGTGAGGGGGGCGTCCTCCCAGTGCGCGGAGACCACCAGGACCGCGGTGGGGCGGGCGATGCGGCCGGACCAGTCGGCCAGCTGCCGGGTCCATTCGGCGTCGTCGGCGAGCAGGGGCGCCCCGTGGCTGAGGTAGAGGGTCGGCATGCGCGCCGCGGTCGTTTCCATGGCGTCCTCCGGTGAGGGTGGTGTCGGTCGACGGCATGAACAAGGTTGAGCGTTCAAGTATTCCGGGGGTGCGGCGGTGGCCGATGTCGTGTGGCTGGACGACGAGCAGCAGCGGACCTGGCGGACCTTCCTGGCGGCGGCCCACCTCCTCGACGCGGCCCTGGACCGCCAGCTGCGGCACGACTCCGGCCTTCCGCACGCCTACTACCAGACGCTGGCGCTGCTGTCCGAGGCCCCCGGCCGGTCGCTGACCATGACCGGGCTGGCCCGCCTGCTGCGCTCCTCGCCGAGCCGCCTGTCGCACGCCGCGGCGAAGCTGGAGGACGAGGGCCTCATCCGCCGCTTCCGCCGCCCCGGCGACCGGCGCACCACGATCGTGGAGCTCACCGACGAGGGGGTGCGGACCCTGGAGGACGCCGCCCCGGGCCACGTGGCCGAGGTCCGCCGGGTCCTGTTCGACGTGCTGCGGCCCGAGCAGGTCGGGCAGCTGCGCGCCATCGCCGAGGCCATGCTCGGTGCCCTGGACCCCGAGGGGGCCGAGCCCCGGTACACCGACCCGGGAGGCACCGGGAACCGGAACTGAGCCCTGTTCTGTTGTCGGCCCTGAACAGCGCGTATTCTCCGTGTGACGATCTGTTCGAACTGGCACTCTATGTGTTTGGACGACTGCGGGTTACCATCCGATTTGTCCGGTAAAGGCCGCCGTCTCAACGGTGCGACGCGGCCCTCCCGGGCGACCCGCTCACAGAACACGGAGTTCCCATGACCCCAGCACCGCGTCCGAGATCCCTCGTCCCCGCCGCCAGCGGGGACGTCGCCGCCCTCATCGCCCGGGTCGCCGTCGGCGTCGTCTTCGTCGCCCACGGCCTCCCCAAGGCGACCGACCTGGAGGGGACCACCCAGGGCTTCGCCTCCCTGGGCATCCCCTTCCCGGCCTTCTCCGCCCTCCTGGGGGCGGTCATCGAGGTCGGCGGCGGCCTGGCGCTCATCGTCGGGCTGGCCCTGCCGCTGGCGGGGCTCGCCCTCGCGTTCATGATGGCCAACGCCTACTACTTCGCCCACCTGGGCGACCCCCTGGTGGGCGGCTACGAGTTCCTCCTCGTCCTGGGCGCGACCTCGCTCGCCCTGGGCTTCACCGGAGGGCGCTACTCCATCGACAGCCTCATGCCCTGGGGCCGTCGCGGGCGATCCCGTGCCGCCGAGGCGGTCACCGCCTGACCGAAGGGTGACCGGGACACGCTCCCGGTGACCGGGCCGTCCGTGGCCGGAGACGGACGGCTCGGGATCGCGAACACCGCAGTGTTCCCACGGTGCACTCACGCACCAGGGGGAGCACTTTTCTCATTTCCGGGGTGTTCCCCTGTGGTATTCCGTTTCCCGTGTGGGATTCGGTTCCCCCGCGGGTACTGAATAGGAACATCTCGATTTCCGGTCATGGATCGGATCACCGGATGGCTCCAGCCCCGCGTCCCTCCTTTCCCCTGACGTTTCCCGCCGAACGGAGCGCAGTGACGACCACCGCCCCCGCCCCCGACTGGCAGTTCCGCGTGCTCGCCGAGGGCCGGAACGGGCCCCGGGCCGTGGGAGCGGCCGTCCTCGTCTCCCCCTCCCACGCCCTCACCTGCGCGCACGTGGTGCGCGACGCCGTCGGCACCGGAGCCGGTCCGGGCTCCGCCGTCCTGCTGGACGCCCCCCGCGCGGACGCCGCCTGGCGCTCCGGGGCCGTCGTGGTCGAGGACGGCTGGTGGTCCGGCGACGCCAGTCCCTGGGACGCCGCGGTGCTCGGGCTCGACGCGCCGCCCCCGGCGCGGCCGGCCGTCCCCGGCGGCCCCTGGGAGCCCGGCCGCCGGGTCCGGATCGTCGGCGGCCCGCACTCCCCGGCCGGATGGTGGATCACCGCCACCCTCGACGGCCGCGGCGGCAGCCGGCCCGAGTACGCGCAGTTCACCGTCGAGCCGGGGACGCCCGCCGTCGTCGAGCGCGGGTACAGCGGCAGCGCCGTCCGAGATGCGGAGGAAGGGACGCTGCTGGGCGTGGTGGCGGAGATGGCGCGTGAGGGGAGGATCGGGTGGATGGTGCCGCTGGAGACGGTCCCCGGGATCTGGGCCCGCGCCGCCGCCGCGCCGCCGCGGCCCCCGGGTGAGCGCGAGGTGGCCGCCGCGATCCTGGAGACCGCCCGCGCGATGTCGCGGCTGCGCACGCTGATACTCCCCGACGCCCGCGCCTCCTTCCACCTGGGCCTGGACGAGCGCCTGCGCTCCTGGCTGCGCCCGGACCAGGACCCCCTCTCCTACGCCCACCACCTGGTCGACCTCGCCCACCGCGAATACGGCCTGGTGGAGGAGGTCCTCGGGCAGTTGGAGGTGCGCGAGCGCGGCGGCGCGACCATGGCCGGGGTCGCGGCGGCGGCGGGGCCGCTGCTGGGCGGTGGGCGGTGATCGACCCGAGCCCCCGCAACGTCACGGCCGCGGCGGAGGCGCTGAAGGGGTTGCGGACCGTCGTGGACCCGGACCGCCGCAGGCGCCTGGTCCTGACGATCCGGCGGTGGCTGGACGTGGGCGGGATCGATGCGCCGGCCGCCCTGTTCGCCACCGAACTGGCCGTGGCCGCCCTGGAGCAGGGGGAGCTGTCCGGCCTCATGCGCGTCATCCGGCACCTGGAGGAGGGGACGGAGTCCGTCCGGACCGCGACGCGCGCGCTCTCCGGGCTGCTGCGGCTGGAGGAGGACTCCCGGCTCACGGCCATGGTCCCCGCACCGCACCGGGTACGGGCCCGGGAGGTCCTCAGCGTCCTGCGGGCGCGCCTGGCGTTCCGGCCGTGCGGACCGCTGATGGAGGACTACCGGGTCGCCATGGGGGACCTGGAGAACCTGACGGTGCCGGTGCACCCCCTGGACCTGTGGGACATGTTCCTCGACCTGGCGGACGCGCCCCCGCGCGACGGCCGGGTGCCCCTGGTGGAGTTCGCGGCGCCGCTGGTGCGCGGAGAGCACGCGGACCTCGTCCCCCTGCTGCGGATGTGGGTCGACCTGCGCGGGCTGGGCGGGCAGGAGGCGCTCGGCCCGCCCGGGCGGGCGCGGGCCGAGGAGCCCCCGGGCGGGGCGCCGCCCGCCCGCCTGCTGATCCGGTTCCGCCATGACACCGGCGACCTCTACCGGTTCGAGTGGTGGCAGGTGCTGAGCCCCGGGCCGGGCGAGGAGCCGGTGGTCGGCCCGCGCAACGACGGTCCCTACCGGATCGGGCGCCCGGACTTCGCCGACGAGGTCTGCACCCTGCTCCAGTGTGTCGAGATGCACCCCTACCGGAGGTACCACGACCGGGTCCGGGTCGAGATCGTCGTCCCCCTGGGGATGCTCCCGGACCTGGACGCCGCGCGGTGGGAGCCGCGGGCGGCGGAGGGGGAGCCGGTACGGCTCGGCGTCGCCGCGGAGCTCACGTACCGGGTGGAGGAGTTCTTCATGGGGCAGAAGATGGCGAATGTCATCGCGAGGGAAAGCAGTGAAAGAAGATGGAACAACCTTCTCAAAGTAGGCGAAAGCGAGATATTCGATATTCAATGTGATCCTCTTCCCCAGGGGGTTCGGCTCGCTGAATATGTGAGCGATGATGGAGTTATTCTGTTCGCCACGGGGCACCAAGAACGAGAAGACCTGATTCGCATGATGTCCACCGCTGTTCGTGCCGGTGTGCCCGTGATCGCCTGGCGGACCGGCGCCCACCCGTCGGCCGGCGACTTCCGCAGTGCCCTCACCGGCAGAGAGGGAAAGGTGTCATCGGCCGTGGTCGGTTCGCTGCCCCGTCGCCTCCACCGTCACCGCTCCGGCCGATCCTTCGAGGCGGGCGGACCCGTCATCGTCGACGGGTTCGACGTCGGGCTGGTGTACCACGACCGCCTCCCGCACCCCTTCGGCGCCGACACCCCGCTGTCCGCCGACGTCCCGCACCCGCGCCGCGCCCCGAGTCCCGACGAGGCCGGGAAGGTCGGACGGTGAGCGTGAACGGAGCATCCGGCGGAGGCGCCCGCGCCCACGACACGCCCCCCGCGTGGTGGGTCTTCCACGGCACCGGCATCCCGCACGAGCGCGCCCGGATGCCCGAACCGCCGCCCTGGCGGGAGTACGGGGGCGGCCCCGCCCTCCCGGACCCGCCGGCCGAGCGCGGCGACCGCCGGATCCTCGGCGCCCTGCCCCCCGTCCCCGGGACGGGCCCCGGGCCCGGCTCCGAGCGCGGCGACTTCCTGGACAAGGTCAACGCCGCCCTCATCCTGCGCCGCCCCCTGCTCCTCACCGGCCCCCCGGGTATCGGCAAGTCCACGCTCGCCTACCAGATCGCCCGCGAGCTGGGCCTGGGCCGTGTGCTCGTCTGGGGGGTCAACAGCTCCTCGACCGTCCGTTCGAGCCTGTACTCCTACGACCCGATCAGCCAGATCCACGACCTCAACCTGGAGAACACCCTGCGCCGGGCGGAGCCCTCCGGGGGCCTCTCCGAGCAGGACGTGCTCCGCCTCAGCGCCGAACGGATCGGCAGGTACCTGGCGCTGGGCCCGCTCGGCACGGCCTTCCTGCCCTACCGCAGGCCCCGGGTCCTGCTCGTCGACGACTTCGACCTGGGCGACTTCGACCTCTCCGGCGACCTGCTGCACCTCTTCGAGTCGGGCGGGTACACCGTCCCCGAGCTGGAGCGCCTCTCCCCCCTCACCGGAGACGACCCGGTCACGGTCGGCGTCGACGACCCCGGCCGGACCGCGCCCGTCACCCGGGGGCGTGTCGTCTGCTCGGCCTTCCCCGTGGTGGTCCTCACCTGCAACTCCGACCGGGAGCTCTCCCCGGCGTTCCTCCGCCGCACCATCCCGGTGCGGGCGGTGCTGCCCTCGGAGGAAGAGCTGATGCGGCTGGTCCTCCACCACTTCGACTTCCGGGGGGAGGACGTCCCGGACGTCGTCCCGCAGCTCGTCGGGGAGTTCGCCCGGCGCGGCGCCGAGGGCGGGCTGGCCATCGACCAGCTCCTCAACGCGGTGCGCCTCGTCTCCACCGCCGCCCCCGGGACCGGGCGGCTGAGCCCCGACCGGATGCGGCACCTGACCGGCATCCTCTGGCACCACCTGACGGACCGCCTCGGATGAGCCGGGAGCGGCACCCCGGCGGTGCGGCCTCGGAGGAGGGGTTTCCGCCGAGGCCGTCCACCGGCACGGGACCGCCCGGCCTCACCGGCACGGACCTGGCGGACGCGTTCTACCTCGCGGCCGTGCTCGCCCGGGAGCACGGGGATGCGGAGCCGCCGCCGGAGGAGGGGCGGAACCCCGCCGATCCCAAGGCCGGGCCGCGGGCCCCGGGCGACACCGCCGCCGGATCCGGCGACCCCGAGGCCGTGGAGCCGGACGAGGACGCGCGGGACGGCGGGCTCCCCCGGGACGACGCCGGGCGCGAACCCGGGGCGGGCTCTGGGAAGCCCGAGAGCGGCGGAGCGGTCCGGGCCGAGGCCGTCCCCCGGGAGGAGGGGCGCCCGCCCGGCCCGCGCCCGGCGGCCTCGCCCGCGGTGGACGCGTCCCGCCCCGCCGCCTCCCCCCTGGGCGGCCAGGCCCTGACCGCGGCGCTGCGGCCGTTCCACGTCCGCGCCCGGCGGGGGCCGCCCACGGAGACCGACCAGGAGGAGACGGCCCGGGGCTACGCCCGCGCCCTGCTCGCCCGCACCGGGGGCGCGGCGGCGGTGCCCGTGCTGCGCGCCCCGCTGCGGCGCACGGCCGTGCTCACCGTGGTCGTCGACGCGGGGGCCTCGATGGCCCTGCACGGCGACACGGTCGCCGCGTTCGTGTCCCTGCTGCGCGGCAGCGGCGTCTTCCACGAGGTCCGGACCCGGTACTTCGACTCCGGCCGGGCGGTGCGCCCGGTGCTCCGCGACGAGCGGGGCCGCGCCGTGCCCCCGGCCGGCCGGCGCCGCACGCCGGGGCCGCACGCCACCCTGGTCCTGACGGACGGGATCGGCGCGCGGTGGCACGACCCCGGGTTCCGGGAGTGGCTGTCCGGGACGGCCCGGGCGCAGACCACGGCGATCGTGCACCTCCTGCACGGACACCAGTGGCCCAGGACCGGGGTCAGGACGGTCCCGGCGGAGACCGTCGCCGCACCGGCCGGCGCCGGGGGCGGCTGCACCGCCACGGCCCTGCCGGACGCGCCCGGCCTGGACGGGGACGACCGCGTGCTGGGGCCGGTGCTCCCGGTGCTGCCCCTCACCGCCGACGCCGTGCACGCCTGGGCGATGTTCGCCACGGGCCGGAGCGGCGTCCTGCGCGGCCCGGTGTTCCCGCTCGACCCGGCCATGGCGCCCCTGGGGGAGCGGCCCCCGCCGGAGGAGGTGTGGGACGAGGATCCCCGGGCCCTCGTCCGGCGCTTCTCCCGGGAGGTGTCCGCGACCACCTTCCGGCTGGCCGTGGCGCTGGCCGCGGTGCCCATCCACCCGCGGGCGGTGGACCGGGTGACCCGCCACGTCCTGGGCGGGCGGCGGTCCGGCAGGGAGGAGCTGGCCGAAGTCCTCTACAGCGGACTCACCGAGAAGGTGGGCGACCCGGGGGAGTCCGGGGACGGGAGCGCCGCCCCGTTCGCCTGGGACTTCCGGGACGGCGTGCGGCGGGAGCTGCTGTCCCTGGGACGGCTTTCCCGGGTGCGGAGCCTGGTGGCCCTGGCGGCCGAGGAGCTGGAGGAGGGCGATTCCAGGTTCGCGGCGCTGGGTGAGGCGTTGCGTGGCGCGTCGCCGCTGCCCGAGGACCTGTTTCCGGAGACGATGGGCCCGGTGCGGGCGGATCCGGACCCTTGGCGTCAGGTGATACCGGCATTAGAGGTGATTTCATCCTCTATGGCAACAATAAGAACTTTAAGAACAAGCGACTACATTTCGACACGGTCAGATTTTCCCCTGGAAGAAATAGTCGATAGGTTTCCCGAGACGGGGAATACTCCGGTTCGGTCGGCGGCCGGGGCGGATGCGTTCGGTGGGTTGGACTCGTTCGGTCGGCGTGAGAAGGAGATCCCGATTCCTTTCGATCGCCGGTCCGGACCTTCGGTGGATGGTGTGGAGATGGCACGTTTCGACGAAAGGGCGGCGGGGCCGCCGGCCGCGAACGCACGGCCGGCCGGGACTCCGGGAAGGCCGTCCGGGGCCACCTGGATCCGCGTTCCGCGAAGGAACCCGGCCTTTGTCGGCCGCGAGGTACTCATTTCCGCGCTCCGGGACAAGGTCGCGGCCGGGGAGCACCAGATCATCACGGCCCTCAACGGCATGTCGGGGGTCGGCAAGACCGAACTGGCCAAGGAGTACCTGCACCGCCACACCGAGGAATACGACCTGATCTGCTGGATCTCCTGCCTGCACGAGAACCAGATCCGGCAGGCCTTCCTCGACCTGGCGGAGAAGATCGGCATCAGCTACGTCGGCGCCGGCAGCGACCACGTGATCCACGGCGTGCTGGAGGCCCTGCGCCAGGGGCAGCCCTTCAAGCGCTGGCTGCTGGTGTTCGACAACGCGGAGACCCGGGAGTCCATCGACCGGTACCTCCCGGTGGCGGGGAGCGGGCACGTGGTCATCACGTCCCGGAACCAGAGCTGGGCCCGGCGCGGCACTGAGGCGTTCGTGCAGGTCAACGTGTTCACCCGGGCGGAGAGCGTCGAACTGCTCCGGCGGCGCGGCCCGGAGGGGATCACCGCCGAGGACGCCGACCGGCTGGCGGACGCCCTCGGCGACCTGCCGCTGGCGCTCAACCAGGCGGCCGTCTGGCTGAACGAGGTCGGGATGAACGTCCAGGAGTACCTGGACCGGCTCACCGAGAAGTTCCCGGACATGCTCCGCCTGCTCGAACCGGTGGACCCCGACTACTCGGTCCCCGTCGCGGCGGCGTGGAACGTCTCCCTGGACCAGCTGGGCGTCGACAACAAGGCGGCCAGCCAGCTCCTTCAGCTGGTCTCCTTCATGGACACCGCCCCCATCCGCCGGGACCTCTTCCGGTTCGGCCGGGGCATCGACGCCCCCGCCGAACTCCGCGCGGCCCTGGGAGACCCCGCGCGGCTGGGCATCGCGATCCGCGACATCGGGCGCTACAGCCTCGCCTACATCGACCACCAGCAGAACACGATCTCCCTGCACCGGCTGGTGCAGAGCGCGGTCCAGGCGTCGATGTCCGACGAGGAGAAGGTGCGGATGCGGCACTGCGCGCACCAGCTGCTCGCGGGCAACGACCCGCGCAGCGACGCCCCCGACGCCATGTGGCGCTACGTGCAGCTCGCCCCGCACGTGTGGACCGCCCAGGCCTGGGACTGCGACGACCCGTGGGTGCGCGACCTGGTGGTCGGGCTGGCGGAGGCCTTCATCGGCCGCGGCGAGTTCGACGAGACCCTGCGCCTGGGGAACGCGGTCCACCCCTACTGGTCCGAGAAGCTGGGGCCCGCGCACCGGGACACCCTGCGCATGGAGTACCACATCGCCCAGGCCGTGCGCGGCAACGGCGAGTTCGAGCGGGCCCGGGCCATGTGCGCCGAGACCATGCGGGTGATGGGGGAGACCCTGGGGGAGAACGCCCCGGAGTACCTCAGGGCCGAGCAGGAGAACGCCCGCAACCTGCGGATCGCCGGGCGCTTCCAGGAGTCCCTGGCGCTCAGCCGGGACAGCTTCGAGCGGCGGACGCGGATCCTCGGCGAGGACGACCCCGAGACCCTCAGCGCCTCCCACTTCCTCTCCTTCGACCTGCTCCTGGTGGGGCGGCTGCGGGAGTCGCTGGAGAGCTACAAGGCCACGTGGGGCCGCCGGGTCGCGGTCCTGGGCCCCGACCACGGCGCCACCCGGGCGAGCATCGACGGCTACAGCGACGCGCTGCTGGAGCTCGGCGACTACCACGAGGCCTGCGCCATGCAGCGCCACCTGGTCGAACGGTCGGTGGACCTGCTGGGCGAGGACCACAACATCGTCTGGGCCCTGCGCTCGACCCTCGCCAACATGATCCGGCGCACGGGCCGGCTGGAGGAGGCCGAGGAGCTGTCCGCGCAGACCCTGGACCGGCTCCGGTTGCAGATGGGCGAGGACAGGGACCTCACTCTGATCGCGGCGCTGCGCCACGCCCTGTGCCTCTACGGGGTGGACCGGTACGCCGAGGCGCTGGAGCTGGCCGAGTCCGCCGGGGAGCGCTACGCCAAGCTGCTCGGCGACGACCACGTCAACGTCGCGGCGGCCCGGGTCAACCAGGCGATCCTCCTGCGCCGCCTGGACCGGCCGGTGGAGGCCCGGGAGCTGGACGAGCAGGCGATGCTGCTCTTCCGGGACAAGCTCGGCCCGCACCACCCCAGCACCCTGTCCTGCGCGATCAACCTGGCCAACGACCGCTTTCGGGCGGGCGACGTCGAAGGGGCGCGGGCCGCCGACACCGAGGTCCAGGAGGTGTGCCGCGAGGTCCTGGGCGCGGAGCACCCGCTCACCCTGCTGGCCCGGCGCAACCGCGCCATGGCCGGCCACGTCCTCGGCGAGACCGACCTCGAGGAGATCGACGCCGTGCAGGACGCCTACCGGCGGGTGCTGGGCGGCGACCACCCGGCGACCCGGAGCATCGACCAGCGGGTGCGCGGCGACGCCGACATCTCGATCGCCCCGCTCTGAGCCGGCGCCCGCCGGTGCCCCCGCGGGGGCACCGGCGGGCTCACGCCCGCGGCGGGCGCAGCCCGCCCAGGAACCCCACCCACGCGGCGGGGGGCAGGTCGAGGCGGTGCCCCCGCCGGTGGACCGAGTCCCGCACGCCGATCCGGCCGCCGCGGGCGAGAACGGCCTCCACACAACTGTTGCTGCCTTGGCCTGAGTATGTGGACTTCACCCACGCCCCAGGGTTCTCTGCCAGGCCCTTCACCGATCCGCCAGCCGAAGGTCGCTCACCTGCTTTTCCCGGGGCACCGTCGCCCTCGCTCTTACCATTCTCATCAGCGGTCGCTCCTGTTCCCTTCGCGGCCCTGAAGGACGGATCCGACTTCGTCCCTTTTGCATTCTGCTGGCCCTGGTACAGCCTTGTACATGCCCGCTGGGGTAGTGATCATGTTGTCCTCAAGAGATTCGGAAAGGGTGCCGATGGCCCGACTCGTGCGTTTCCAGGTCGACGAGACCGACTCCGTGGTGGTCGAGGTGGACGACGGGGACGAGGTCTCCCAGGTGGGCGGCGGCGTCATAGAGGACGCCGCGGAGGACTTCACCGAGAAACTCGGATCGGTACGGAAAGCGGTCGAGGCGGCTCTTCGGGAGCTGGGCGGAACGCTCAAACCCGAAACCATCAAAGTGAGTTTCGGAGTCAAACTGAGCGCACAGGCCGGAGCGGTGATCGCCAAGACCTCGGTGGAGGGAAATCTCCAGGTGGAAATGGAGTGGAAGCGTAAATCCGCCGATCCCGGCACCGGCTGACGCCCCAGACCCGGGCAGCGGGCGGCCCCGGGGCGCCCGGCCGCTGCTTACCATGCTGGACATGCGCATTCTCGTGGTGGAGGACGACGACCGGGTCGCCCGCGGACTGGTGACGGCCCTGCGGGCGGCCTCCTTCGACGTCCAGCGGGTCGCCACCGCGGAGCGGGCGCTGGCCGCGCCGCCCGCCGACGTGGTCCTGCTCGACCTCGGGCTGCCCGACGCCGACGGGATCGACCTGCTCCGGCGGCTGCGGGAGCGGCCGCAGACGGCGATCATCGCCGTCACCGCCCGCGCGGAGGAGCGCGACCGGGTGCGCGGGCTGCGGGCCGGGGCCGACGACTACGTCGTCAAGCCCTTCGGGGTGGCGGAGCTGCTCGCCCGCATCGACGCGGTGCTGCGGCGCACCCGCAGCGCCCGCGCCGAGGCGGAGCCCGAGGAGGCGCCGGTCACGGTGGGTGCCCTCAGCCTGGACCCCGCCCTGCGGGAGGCCGCGCTGGGCGGCGAGCCGGTGCGCCTGGCCCGCAAGGAGTTCGACCTGCTGCTGTTGCTGGTGTCCCGGTCGCCCTCGGTGGTCCCCCGGGACCAGATACTCGACCAGGTGTGGGGCGCCGCCTGGGAGACGTCCTCGCGCACCCTGGACACCCACATCGCGTCGCTGCGCGCCAAGGTGGGCGGCGCGGTGCGCATCCGTACCGTGCGTGGGGTCGGCTACCTGCTCGACGAGGCCTGAGCCGTGCTGCGGCGCCTGCTCCTCATCCTGGTTCCGACCGTGTTCGTACTGGTCGCGGCCGTGCTGGTCCCGCTGGGCACGGTGATCGCCGGACAGCGCACCCAGGAGATGTACGTGGACCGGCTCGGCGACGCCGGCCGGTTCGCCGCGCTGGCCCGCACCGCCCTCGACACCGGCCGGGTGGACCCGCTGACGGTGGAGATGGAGCGCTACGAGGAGCTGTACGGGATCCCCACCGTCGTGGTCGCCCCCGACGGGGCGGTGGTCACCGGGTCGGGCGACCGGGCCCGGATGCGCGGGCTGCTGGACACCGGGGCCGCCCGGGCCACCGTGACCGAGGCCATGGCGGGGGAGCGGCCCGCGCCCCCGCCCACGGTGTGGCCGTGGAGCGGCGAGCCCCTGGTGGTGGCGGAGCCGATCGGCCGCGACAGCGAGGTGACGGGCGCGGTCGTGGTGGTGTCGTCCACCGACCGGCTCGGGACGGAGATCCTCGGCTCCTGGGCGCTGCTCGCCCTGTTCAGCGTGCTGCCGCTGACGCTGCTGGTGTCGGCCGCGGTGCCGCTGTCCCGGTGGGTGCTGCTGCCCATCAACCGGCTGGACGCGGCCACCACCGCCGTCTCCTCCGGCGACCTGGAGGTCCGGGTGGACGCCGAGGGCGGGCCGCCGGAGCTGCGCCGGCTCACCGACTCCTTCAACACGATGGTGGAGGTGGTGCGCCGGGCGCTGGACCGCCAGCGCGCGTTCGTCTCGGAGGCCTCCCACCAGCTGCGCAACCCGCTGGCCAGCCTGCGGCTGGCCGTGGAGAACCTGGCCCCGTACCTGCGCTCGGAGGAGGCCCGGGAGGCGCACGCGATCGCGGTCGACGAGACGATGGTCATGCACCGGATGCTGAACTCGCTGCTGGCCGCGACCCGGCTGGAGAGCCTCACCGGCTCCGAACCGGTGGAGGTCGCCGAGGTGCTGCGCAGCCGCGAGGAGCGGTGGCGCGCGCTGGGCGAGGGCCGGGGGCTCTCCGTGGAGACGGACGTCCCGGCGGGGCTGTGGGTGCTGGCCCCCGCGGGCGGGCTGGGCAGCATCCTGGACGAGCTGGTCAGCAACGCCCTGCGCCTGTCCGGCGGGACCCGGGTGCTGGTGCGGGCCGACCCGGGCGACCCGGTGCGCCTGCGGGTCCTCGACGACGGCGAGGGGCTGCCGGAGTCGGAGCACGCCGCTGCCCTGGGCCGGTTCTGGCGCTCCCCGCGCCACCAGAACACCGAGGGCACCGGGCTGGGCCTGGCCATCGTCGCCGACCTCATGCGCGAGGCCGGCGGGGGGCTGACGCTGGGCACGGGCCTGCCCGGAGGGGGCCGGAGCGGTTTCGGGGTCACCCTCGCGCTGCCCGCCGCGGACCCCGCGCCCGGCCGCCCGGACGACGCCTAGCGGCCGGCCCCCGGGCCGGACCGGCCGGGCGGGACCGCTACGCGGGCTTGTTCTCCCGGTACCACCGCTCGGCGCCCGGGTGCAGGGGGACGACCCCGGTGGAGATACCGGTGCGCACGTTGATCTGCGCGGCCTCGGGCCGCTGGGCGGCCAGCCGGGACGCGCCCCGGTACACGGTGTCGGTGACCTCGAACACCAGCTCCGCGGGCAGGTCCGCGCGGCACAGCAGCAGGTTGGGCGTGGACATGGTGGGGCAGGCGGGGACGCCCCGGTAGGTGGTCGCGGGGATGGTCGCCTGGAAGTACGACTCCGGGTAGGCGTCGGCCATGGTGTCGGCGGTCCCGGCCAGGTCGATGAAGCGCACGTCCCGCTCCGCGGCCAGGTCGGCGATGGCCGGGGTGGGCAGCCCCGTCAGCGAGAACATCGCGTCGATCTCCCCGGCGGCCAGGGCGTCCGCCGAGGCGGCCTGGTCCATCAGCACGGTGTCGGCGGACAGGCCGGTCTCGCGCAGGATCTGCTGGGCGGTGAACTCGGTGCCGGAGTCCCGGGAGCCCACCGACACCCGCAGCCCCGCCAGGTCCGCCAGGCCGCGGATCGCCGACCCGGCGGGCACCACCAGGTGGACGAAGCTGTCGTAGAGGCGGCCGACCGTGTCGAGCACCCCGCTGTCGGAGATCTCCCGCTCGTGGGTGAGCGTGGAGTCCAGGCTCGACAGCCCCAGGTGGGCGTTGCCGTCCTCCAGCAGGTACAGGTTGTCGTGCGAGGCGTTGGAGTCGATCGTGGTCACCGCGGTGTCGGGCAGCCGCTCCTGCAACAGGTCGGCGAGCACGGCCCCGATCTCCCGGAACACCGCCCCCGGCGGGCCGGTGGCGATGACGAGTTCGGGCACGCGCACACCGGGCTCGCGCGCGCAGCCGGCGAGCGCGGCGCCCGCGGCGGCGCCCAGAGCGCCCAGCAGCACACTTCTGCGGTCCGGTCCCATGACAGCAGGGTAGGCGCAGCGGCGCGGGGCGCGCCCCGCGCGCGGGGGAGCCCCCGTCCCGGACCGCCGCCGCGGGCCCCGAAACACGGGGAAACGCAGGCTTCACGTGCGGACGGGGCCCCCGAAACACGCGGTTCCTAACGTCCCGGTCCATGGACACACCGCTGTATACGCTCCCGGCCGGACCCGCCGGCGACACGGCCGGCTCCCGCCGGGACCGCGTCTACGCCCTGCTGCGGGAGGAGGTCCTGAGCGGCCGCATCGCCCCGTACACCCGCCTGGGCGAGGTGCGCCTGGCCGAGCGCTTCGGCGTCTCCCGCACCCCGGTCCGCGAGGCCCTGGCCCGGCTGCACTCGGACGGGCTGGTCGAGCGGCGCGAGAACGGCTTCCGCATCTCCGTCCCCGACCTCGACGCGCTCCGCGACCTCTACGAGCTGCGGGTCACCCTCGAACTGCGCGGCATCGCCCGCGCGGTCGAGGACCCCGCGGTGGAGCACGACCGCGGGATCCTCGGGGCCCTGCGCGAGCGCTGGGAGGCGCTGGCGGCCGACCCGCCCGAGCCGGACGCCTCGTTCGTGCTGCTGGACGAGGACTTCCACGCCGACCTGTCCCGGGCCTCCGGCAACCGGGCCCTCACCGAGTCGCTGGTCTCGGTCAACCGGCGCATCCGCCGGGTGCGCATGTACGACTTCCTCACCCGCGACCGGATCACCGCCACCGTCACCGAGCACCTCGCCATCGTGGGCCACCTGCTCGACGGGGACCCCGGGGCCGCCCACCGCGCCCTGCACGCGCACGTGGGCGCCTCCCGGGAGGTCGTCCTGGAGCGCGCCCGGCGCGCCCTGACCCGGATGGCCCTGCACCCCCGCACGCCCTGACCCCGCCGGGGCCGCCACACCCGCCGACCGGCCCACCGGGCCCGGACCAAGGAGAGCCAGCGTGTTCGACTCCGTGCTCGTCGCCAACCGGGGCGAGATCGCCTGCCGTATCATCCGCTCCGCCCGCACCCTGGGGCTGCGCACCGTCGCCGTGTACTCCGACGCCGACGCGGGCGCCGCGCACACCCGGATGGCCGACGCGGCGGTCCGGCTGGGCCCCGCCCCCGCCGCCCGGAGCTACCTGGACGCCGCGCGCGTCCTGGAGGCCGCCGCCGGCGCCGGGGCCGGGGCGGTCCACCCCGGCTACGGGTTCCTGTCGGAGAACGCCGGGTTCGCCCGGGCGGTGGAGGAGGCGGGCCTGGTCTTCGTCGGCCCGGCCCCGCACCACCTGGAGCAGTTCGGCGACAAGCACACCGCCCGCAAGGCCGCCGCCGCGGCCGGGCTGCCCATGGTCGCGGGCAGCGACACCCTGTCCGACGCCGACGCCGCGGCTGCCGCCGCCGAGCGGATCGGCTACCCGGTCATCCTCAAGGCCACCTCGGGGGGAGGCGGCATCGGGCTGCTGCCCTGCTCCGACGAGGCCGCGCTGCGGGCCGCGTTCGAGCAGGTGGGGCGGACGGCCCGCACCCACTTCGGCGGGGGCGGGGTGTTCCTGGAGCGTTTCGTCCCCCGCGCACGGCACATCGAGGTCCAGGTGTTCGGCGACGGCCGCGGCCGGGTCGTCACCCTGGGGGACCGCGACTGCACCCTCCAGCGCCGCAACCAGAAGGTCGCGGAGGAGGCGCCGGCCCCGGACCTGCCCGACCGGCTCCGCGAGGAGCTGCACCGCACCGCCCGGGAGCTGTGCGCGGGGGTCTCCTACCGCAGCGCCGGGACCGTGGAGTTCGTCTACGACGCCGACCGCGGCGAGGCGTCCTTCCTGGAGGTCAACACCCGGCTCCAGGTCGAGCACCCGGTCACCGAGGAGGTCACCGGCGTCGACCTGGTGGCGTGGATGCTGCGCCAGGCCCGGGGCGAGGACGTCCTCGCCGGGGTCCCGCCGCACGGCCCGGCCCGCACCGGACACGCCGTCGAGGCGCGCGTGTACGCCGAGGACCCCGCCCGGGACTTCCGCCCCAGCGCGGGCCTGCTCACCCGGGTGGAGTTCCCCGGGGACGTGCGCGTGGACGGCTGGGCCGCCGCGGGCCGCCGGGTGACCACCGACTACGACCCGCTGCTCGCCAAGGTCGTCGTCCACGGCCCCGACCGGGAGGCGGCCTGGGACCGGCTCGCCGCCGCGCTGGCCCGGACCCGCGTGGACGGGGTCCAGACCAACCTGGGCCTGCTGCGGGCCCTGGCCGCCCACCCGGACGTGCGCGCCGTGGAGCACACCACCGCCACCTGCGCGCGCACGGGCGACCCCGAGCCCCGCATCGACGTGGAGCGCGCCGGGACCCTCACCACCGTCCAGGACTTCCCCGGCCGCACCGGCCACTGGCAGGTGGGCGTGCCGCCCTCGGGGGCCATGGACGACCTGTCGCTGCGCCTGGGCAACCGCGCCCTGGGCAACCCCGAGGGCGCGCCGGGGCTGGAGTGCACCCTGGACGGGCCGGCCCTGCGGTTCTCGCACGCCGCCACCGTGTGCGTCACCGGCGCCCCCGCCGAGGTCACCGTGGACGGCGCCCCGGCAGCCCGGTGGGAGCCGGTCCGGGTCCCGGCGGGCGGCCTGCTCGACGTCGGTCCGGCCCGCGGTCCGGGAATGCGCACC
The DNA here is from genome assembly GCF_900141985.1 of Nocardiopsis flavescens. Taxonomy (GTDB): domain Bacteria; phylum Actinomycetota; class Actinomycetes; order Streptosporangiales; family Streptosporangiaceae; genus Nocardiopsis; species Nocardiopsis flavescens. The sequence goes on from NZ_FQZK01000009.1 coordinate 257,733, forward strand.
TACGTGCTGGTGCGCGGCGGACTGGACGTGCCCGAGTACCTGGGCAGCGCCTCCACGTTCACGACCGGCGGGTACGGCGGCCACGGCGGTCGCGCCCTCCTGCCCGGAGACGTGCTGCGCCCCGCCCCGGTCCCCGACGGCGCGCCGGAGCCGGCGCCCGTCCCCGAGGCGGAGCGGCCCGCCCCGCCCGCCCGTGCCGAGGGCGGCGGTGCGCACTGGGACATCGAGGTGTCCGAGGGGCCGCACGCCGCCCCCGAGTTCCTCACCCGTGAGGGCATGGCCGCGTTCTACGCCACCGACTGGCGGGTCCACCCCCAGTCGGCGCGCAACGGCGTGCGCCTGTCCGGCCCCAAGCAGGGCTGGGCCCGGCCGGACGGCGGCGAGGCGGGGCTGCACCCGTCCAACGTGCACGACACCGCCTACTCCGTGGGCGCCGTCAACCTGTCCGGCGACACCCCGGTCCTGCTCGGCCCGGACGGCCCCAGCCTGGGCGGGTTCGTCTGCCCGGTCACCGTGGTCTCCGGCTCCCGGTGGAAGACCGGCCAGCTCCGGCCCGGCGACACCGTCCGGTTCCACCCCGTCACCGAGGCCGCCGCCGCACGCCTGCACACCGCGCCGGCCGCGGCCCCGCTGCTGCGCGGCTCCACCGACGGCGACGACGGGGTCCTGGCCCGGACCCCCGCCGCGGAGGGCGCCCCGGAGGTCGTCTACCGGCGCGGCGGCCACGACAACATCCTCGTCGAGTACGGGCCGATGGCCCTGGACCTGGGGCTGCGCATGCGCGTCCACGCGCTGATGTCGGCCCTGGAGGAGGCCGGGGCCGACGGCATCGTCGACATCACGCCCGGCGTGCGCTCCCTGCACCTGCACACCGACCCCGGGCGGCTGCCGCTGCGCACCCTGCTGGGGATGCTCCGGGAGATCGAGCGGGACCTGCCGCCCGCCGCAGGCATGCGCGTGCCCAGCCGCACGGTCCGGCTGCCGCTGTCCTTCGACGACCCGTCCATCCACGAGGCCATCGCCCGCTACGGCACCGCCGTGCGCGACGACGCCCCCTGGAACCCCGACAACATCGAGTTCATCCGCCGTATCAACGGCCTGGACTCGGTGGGGCAGGTGCGCGACATCGTGTTCGACGCCTCCTACCTGGTACTGGGCCTGGGCGACGTCTACCTCGGCGCGCCCGCCGCCACCCCCCTGGACCCCCGCCACCGGCTGGTCACCACCAAGTACAACCCGGCCCGCACCTGGACCCCCGAGGCCGGTGTCGGCATCGGCGGCGCCTACCTGTGCGTGTACGGGATGGAGAGCCCCGGCGGCTACCAGCTGATCGGCCGCACCGTTCCCATCTGGTCGGGTATCGGCCAGTACGGGCCTTTCGAGCCGGGCGTGCCCTGGCTGCTGCGCTTCTTCGACCGGATCAGCTGGTACCCGGTGGGCCACGAGGAGCTGCTGGACCTGCGGGCGGACCTGCTGGCCGGCAGCCGCGGCCTGGAGATCGGCGACGGGGAATTCTCCCTTGCCGACCACGAGCGCTTCCTGGCCGCCGAGGCCGGCTCCATCGCGGCCTTCCGCGCCCGCCAGGCCGCCGCGTTCGAGGCGGAGCGCCTGGCCTGGGAGGCCGCCGGCGAGTTCGACGACCGCCCCGAACCCGAGCCCGCAGCCCCCGCGGTCCGCGTCCCGCCCCCGGGCTCGGCCCTGGTGGAGGCGCCCCTGGCCGCCTCCGTGTGGAGGGTCGACGTCCGCCCGGGCGACACGGTCGAGCGAGGACAGCCGGTCGTCCGCCTGGAGGCGATGAAACTGGAGGTCGTGGTGCGCGCCCCCCGGGCGGGAACGATCTCCGACGTCCTCGTCACGCCGGGGCAGCACCTGGACCCGGGGAGCGCCCTGGCCGTCATCACCCGAGGAGAGCCCGACTGATGCCCCATCCCACCGACCGCGTCCGCGCCGCCTACCGGCGCGTCGCCGAGGCCGACCGGCCCGAGGTCTGGATCACCCTGCGCCCCGAGTCCGAGGTCGGGGCCGAGGCCGCGCTGCTGGAGGAGCGGCTGGCCGCGGGGGAGGACCTCCCGCTGGCCGGGCTGCTCCTGGCGGTCAAGGACAACATCGACGCGGCCGGGCTGCCCACCACGGCCGCCCACCCCGCGTACGCGCGCACCCCGGCCGCGAGCGCGCCCGCGGTGCGGCGGCTGGTCGCGGCCGGGGCCCTGGTCCTGGGCAAGACCAACCTGGACCAGTTCGCCACCGGCCTGGTGGGCACCCGCAGCCCCTACGGGGCGGTGCGCGGGGCCGCCGACCCGGAGCGGATATCGGGCGGCTCCAGCTCGGGATCGGCGGTGGCGGTCGCCCTGGGCATCGCCGACATCGCCCTGGGCACCGACACCGCCGGGTCGGGGCGGGTGCCCGCCGCCCTCAACGGCATCGTCGGGATCAAGCCCACGCCGGGGCTGGTCCCGGCCTCGGGGGTGGTCCCGGCGGCCCGGCCCTACGACTGCGTCACCGTGTTCGCCCGCGACCTGGGCACCGCCCGGGCCGCGGTGGCGGCGATGTCGGGCCCGGACGCCGCGGACCCCTACTCGCGCCCCCTGCCCGCCGACGTCCGCCTGGGCCCGCGCGGCGCGGGCCGGGTGGCGGTGCCCGCCCCCGCGGGGCTGGAGCCGCTGCCGGAGGCGGAGCGGGAGGCCTTCGCCGCGGCCGTGGCGGCCCTGGAGCGGACCGGGGCGCAGACCGCCGAGGTGGACGTCTCCCCGCTGCTGGAGGCGGCCCGGCTGCTCTACGACGGGGCCCTGGTCGCCGAGCGGTACGCGGCCGTCGGGGACTTCCTCGCCGCGCACCCGCGGGGGGCCGACCCCACGGTGTCGGCCGTCATCCTGGCCGCGCGGGACGTCCCCGCCCACCGGCTGGCCGCCGACCAGCACCGCCTGGCCGCCTACCGGGCCGCCGCCGGGCGCCTGCTCGACGGGTTCGACGCCCTGCTGCTGCCGACCACCGTCGGGCACCCCTCGCTCGCGGAGGTCGCCGCGGACCCGGTGGGCGCGAACGCGCGGCTGGGCACCTACACCAACTTCGTCAACCTCCTGGACCTGGCGGCGGTCGCGGTCCCGGCGGGGGAGGTCCGGGGCCTGCCCTTCGGGGTCAGCCTCATCACCCGGGCGTTCGAGGACCAGGTGGCCCTGGACCTGGCGGGCGCCCTCACCGGGAGCGACCCCGGGGAGCTGCACCCGGGCGCGGGTGTGGAACTGGCGGTGTTCGGCGCCCACCTGCGCGGCCAGCCGCTGCACCACCAGCTCACCGGCCCCGGCGCCCGGTTCGTGGAGGAGGCGCGGACCGCGCCGGAGTACCGGATGGCCGCACTGCCCACCACCCCGCCCAAACCCGGCCTGCGGCGGGTCGCCTCCGGCGGCGCCGCGCTGGCCTGCGAGGTGTGGAAGCTCTCCCCGGCCGCCCTGGGCGCCTTCCTGGCGGCGCTGCCCGCACCGATGTCCCTGGGCGCGGTCACCCTGGCCGACGGGCGCACCGTGGTCGGGTTCGGCTGCGAGGAGGCCGCCGCCGAGGGCGCGCGGGACATCACCGGGTACGGCGGCTGGCGCGCCTACCTGGAGGCCGTACGGGCCTGAGGAGCCGGTGCGGGGAATACGGCCGACGGTTCCCACGGCGATTCTCCGCGGGCGGGGCGCGCCTTTCCCCGGTCGCCGCGGAGAAAGACGCGCGGGGATTTACCGGGCCTTTCCCCGGTGTTCTCCCGCGCGTTCCCCGATTTCACCCCGGGAATGCCGAGCGGGCCCCGCGACGGATCGCGGGGCCCGCTCGGGTACGGGGTCAGCGTCGCGGACGGCGCCGCCCGCGCGGGGCCTGGTCGCGGCGCCGATCCTGGGGGGCGGCGGAGCGCACCGTGACCGGCACGCCCGAGGGCTCGCGGGCCCCGGTCACCTCGGCCAGCTCCGGCGCGGCCGTGCCCCCGCCCAGGGTGCGCGGCTCGATCCGGGCCCGGCCCAGCAGCCGGGTCATCTCGCGGCGCTGGTCGGGCAGCACCAGGGTGACGACGTTGCCGGACTCGCCGGCGCGGGCGGTGCGCCCGCCCCGGTGCAGGTAGTCCTTGTGGTCGGTGGGCGGGTCGATGTTGACCACCAGGTCCAGCCCGTCGACGTGGATGCCGCGGGCGGCCACGTTGGTCGCGATCAGCGCGGTGACGTCGCCGCGCTTGAACTGGTCCAGGGTGCGGGTGCGCTGGGGCTGGCTGCGCCCGCCGTGCAGGGGCGCGGCCAGCACCCCGCTGGCCAGCAGGTGCTCGGCCATGCGGTCCACGGCGCGCTTGGTGTCCAGGAACATGATCACCCGGCCCTCGCGGGCGGCGATCCTGGTCGCGACGGCCTTCTTCTCCGCGGGGGAGACGTGCACGACGTGGTGCTCCATGGTGGAGACGGCGCCCTCGGACAGGTCGACCGAGTGCACGACCGGGTCGTTGAGGAAGCGGCGCACCAGGGTGTCGACGTTGCGGTCCAGGGTGGCGGAGAACAGCATGCGCCGCCCGCCCGCGGGGACCTCTTGGAGGATGGCGGTGACCTGCGGCATGAAGCCCATGTCGGTCATCTGGTCGGCCTCGTCCAGGACGGCGGACTCCACCCGGTCCAGGACGCAGTCGCCGCGTTCCATCAGGTCGCGCAGGCGTCCGGGGGTGGCCACGACCAGGTGGACGCCCTGGCGCAGGGAGCGGGCCTGGCGGTGGATGGGCATGCCGCCCACGACGGTGGCGGTGCGCACCCCCACCGAGCGGGCGTAGGGCTCCAGGGAGTCGGCGACCTGCTGGGCCAGTTCCCGGGTGGGGGCCAGGACCACGGCCAGGGGGCGGCGGGGTTCGGCGGTGCGTCCGTCCATGCCGGCGAGCAGGGCCAGGCCGAAGGCGAGGGTCTTGCCGGAGCCGGTGCGGCTGCGGCCCAGGACGTCGCGTCCGGCCAGGGAGTTGGGCAGGGTGGCCGCCTGGATCTCGGACGGCGTGGTCAGGCCCTGGCGGGCCAGGGTCCGCTTGAGCGCCTCGGGCATGTCCAGCGCGGCGAAGGACTCCGCGGCGGGCAGGGCCGGGGTGACGGTGACGGGGAGCGCGAACTCGCCGGAGGGGCCGCCGCTGCGCGGACGCGAGGGCGTGCGGGGACGC
>NZ_FQZK01000047.1 GCF_900141985.1 Nocardiopsis flavescens
CGCACCGGCTGCCCTCCGCGCCCGGAAACGGGTACCTCAAGACCGACACCGAGACGCTGACGCGCTTCAAGGCCGCCTACGTCTCGGGGGCCTACCGGGTGAGCCCGCGCGCCGTGCGCGTCAACGGCTCGGTGGAGGCCGCCACGGTCCTGTTCACGGACGCGCCCGTCAAGGTGTCCGAAACCGTCGTCGAGCAGGTCGTGGAGGAGGAGCCGCAGGACGTGCAGACCTCCCTGCTGGAGATCGCCCTGGACCGCCTGTCCGAGCACGGCCCCGCCGCCCGCGAGGTCTGGCTGCCGCCGCTGGGCGTGCCGCCGCTGCTCGACGAGCTACAGCGCATGACCGGGAGCGCGATCCCCGAGGGCGGGCTGCTCTGGGAGGAGCAGGGCTCGCTCCGGGTCACCGTCGGCGTCGTCGACCGGCCCTTCCAGCACCAGCGCAAGCCCCTGGTCGCCGACCTCGCCGGGGCCGGCGGCAACGTCGGTATCGCGGGCGGCCCCCAGAGCGGCAAGAGCACGCTCCTGGCGTCGCTCATCCTGGGACTCGCGCTGCGCAACACCCCCGCCCAGGTGCAGTTCTACGGCATCGACTGCGGCGGCGGCCTGCTCCAGGCGCTCAAGGGGCTGCCGCACATGGGCAGCGTCGCGGCGCGCAACGACGAGCGGCGCATCGTGCGGACGGTCATGGAGATGCACGAGATCCTCTCCCACCGCGAGACGTTCTTCGCGGAGCACGGGATCGACTCCATGACCACGTACCGGGCGCGGCGGGCGGCGGGCGAGTTCGCCGACGAGCGCCACGGCGACGTGTTCCTCATCGTGGACGGCTGGGGCACCATCCGCCAGGACAACATGGACCTGGTCGCCTCGATCGTCCAGCTCGTGCAGCGCGGCCTCAACTACGGCGTCCACGTCATGGTGGCCTCGCCGCGGTGGGCGGACTTCAACACCAGCGTCCGCGACCTCCTGGGCACCCGCTTCGAGCTGCGCCTGGGCGACCCGGTCGACTCGATGATCCACATGCGGGCCGCCCAGACCGTGCCCCGCGTCCCGGGCCGCGGCATCACCGAGGACAAGCACCACTTCCTCACCGCGCTGCCCCGGGCCGACGGGAACGCGGACGCGGTGACGGTGTCCGCGGGCATGGGCGAGATCATCACCCGCGCCAAGGACGCCTGGGACGGACCCCCGGCGCCCCCCGTGCGCACCCTCCCGGCGATGCTCCGGGCCTCGGAGCTGCCCCCCTCGGACCTGGAGGGCACCAGCGGCGTCCTGCGGGTGCCGATGGGCCTGGAGAGCCGGCGCATGCAGCCCTTCTGGCACGACTTCGGCGCCACCCCGCACCTGCTGGTGGTGGGCGACACCGAGTCGGGCAAGACCAACCTGGTCCGGCACATCACCAACGCGATCCGGCGCCACTACGGGCCGGCGGAGGCGCGGGTCGTCCTGGGCGACCAGCGCCGCCAGCTCTACAACGCCGTGCCCAAGGACATGCAGCTGGGGTACGGGGTGACGGGGGACAGCGTCCGGGAGATGATGCAGGCCGCCGCTCAGGCCATGCAGGTCCGCATGCCCGGCCCGGAGATCACCCCCGACCGCATCCGGCTCCGCGACTGGTGGACCGGGCCGGAGCTGTTCGTCATCGTGGACGACTTCGAGCTGGTCGCGGGCAGCGGGCCCAGCCCCATGGCGCCGCTGGCGTCGATGCTGGCCCAGGGGGCCGAGATCGGCATGCACGTCATCCTCGTGCACGCGGCGGGCGGGTTCGGCCGGGCCACTGGCGACCCGTTCATCCGCTCGCTGATCGACCTCAACACCCCGAGCATCATGCTCTCCACCCCGCCCTCGGAGGGGATGCTCTTCGGCAGCATCCGCGCCCGCCGGATGGCGCCGGGCCGCGCCCTGTGGATCTCCCGCCGGGACCCGGTGGAGGTCCAGCTCGCCATCGCGGAGGAGGAGGGCGCCTGAGCGCGCCGCCCGCGCGGGCCGGGGGCGGTCCCGGCCCGCGCGGGCCCGGCCCGTCGCCGGGGGGCGTCCACCCGCTTGGAGCGCTCGGCCGTAGCGGGAGGGTGGCGCTGCCACCGCAGGTCGCGCGGGGTGGGGGCGCGGGTACCCGCCCGGGGTAAAGCCGAGCGCACCTGCCCCATTCTCCTAACGCTGTGGCGGGTGGAGCGTGCGCTGTCTCTGGGCCTTCAGCACAGCCGGTGAGCATTGATCCATGCCCCGGCTCCAGGGGGTCGGGGAGGGCGTACCTCCCTCCGCGAACCCGGGGGGTGAAGGCCGCGGGTACCTGCCCGCCGTGCAACTGGCGGTTTTCCGCCCGCCTGGAGTGCTCAGCCGTAGCCGGAGGGCATCGCTCCCACGCCGGGTCGCGCGGGGTAAGGCTGCGCGTTCTCGCTCGGCCCGGCCGCAGGGGGTGTCGGGGCACGCTCCCGCGTGCTCCGCTCCAGGGGGTGAAACGGACTTGGAGGCTTCCAGGACGGTCACCCGCTGGAAACGGCGGTCTGTGGTCGCGCCCGACCAGAACCTTTGGCTTCCAAGACGCCCGCCGCTTGGAAAGGTACAGACCGGCGGAGCCGGATCCGCCCCCACGATACGACGGGCGGCAGACGGCCGGGCGAGCACGTGGGGCGCACGTCCGGGGTGGTGGGGGTGTGCTGTCCGGGGGCGGGTCCGGGCGAGGCCTGCCCTGCCCGACCATGCGGGAACGGAGGAATGGTCCGACCGGGGTCGCGCGGTTGCTCCCGACCTCGCTTGGAACACCAGCCCCAGACGTAGTAACCAGCACCCAAGCGCCCTCCCGCACCACGACGCACCGAGCCGCGCGCATGCAGGTGCGCGCGGCCTTCACTCCCGCGCGGCCGGGCGAGCAGGTAGCCGCGGCCTTACCCCGCGCGACCTGAGGTCTGCGCGACACCCTCCGGCTGGGGTCGGGGGCTCCGGGCGGGTGGACAACCCCCGGTGGCTGGGCGGGGCAGGTGTCCGCGGCTTTCACCCCCAGGGGTTCGCGGAGCCGAGTACGCCCTCGTCGACCCCCTGGGGTCGGGGTGGCGATCAACGCTGACCGGCTGTGCCCGGGGCCCAGAGAGAGCGCACGTTTCACCCCCTATGGCGTTGGGAGGGCATGGGTGGGCTCTACGTACGGGCCGCTTGTCGCGCGCCTGGTCCTTTGCAGGGGGCATTCCTCCCGTCTCAAGGGCTGGGGTGGGATCGCCTCGCTCGACCCAGCCCCGGATGACACCCCCACCACCGGCGACGTGCATCGAACGCGCCGGCCTGGAAGTCTGCCGCCTGCCGACTGCGCCGGGGCCAGGTCCACGCTCCGCTGGCCGCCGTTTCCAGATGGCTGGACTTTTGGAGAACTCCGGTCGAGCTCTCACCCTCGCAACCTGAGCTGAGAGCGATGCCCTCCGGCTGGGGCCGGGGATTCCGGGCGGGTGGACAACCCCCACTGGCTGGGCGGGGCAGGTGTCCGCGGCCTTCACCCCCAGGGGTTCGCGGAGCCGAGTACGCCCTCGTCAACCGCCTGGGGTCGGGGTGGTGATCAACGCTTTCCGGCTGTGCCTGGGGCCCAGAGAGAGCGCACGTTTCACCCCCTATGGCGTTGGGAGGGCATGGGTGTGCTCTACGTTCGGGCCGCTCCTCGCGCGCCTGGTCCTTTTCAGGGGGCATTCCTCCCGCCGCTGTGTCTGGGCTGGGATCGCCTCGCTTGACCCAGCCCCGGATGACACCCCCACCACCCACGACGCGCGCCCAACGCACCGGCCCGCCACGCTGCCGCCCGCCGACTGCGCCGGGGCCAGGTCCACGCTCCGCTGGCCGCCGTTTCCAGATGGCTGGACTTTTGGAGAACTCCGGTCGAGCTCTCACCCCCGCGACCTGAGCTGAGAGCGATGCCCTCCGGCCACGGCTGAGCACTCCAGGCGGGTGGACAACCGCCAGGGGCGCGGCGGAGCAGGTGTCCGCGGCCTTCACTCTCTGCGGCCCGGGTCGGCGCGATGCCCTCCGGCTGGGGTCGGGGGCACCGGGCGGGTGGACAACCCCCTGCGGACAGGGTGGGAGCGACGCTCTACGGCCAGGGCCGGGGCCGGAACCCCGGGGCCGGTGCGACCGATATGCGGCCCTGAGGGGCGCAGGGCGGGCCGTGGGGTCGTGGGGGCGCCCCGGAACACCACACACCCGGTCCCGGACCGCCCTGGGGCGGTACGGGGCCGGGCGCGGCCGTGCCCGGCTCAGCCGTGGCGCGGCTCGGGCACGCGCTCGGGCACCGGGCCGGTGGGCACCGGCTCGCCCGGGGCGGCGGGGCGCCAGCCGCGCGCGCGTCCGTTGCGGAACACGGCGGCCCCCAGCACGCACATCACGATCAGCAGCGTGCCGCCGCCGATCACGGCCCAGGTCGGGAGCGCGTCCAGCGCGCCCAGCGGCGAGGGGTCGGGGACGAACCGGTCCCCGGCCGCGTGGGACGCCTCGCCCGCCGGGCCGGTGGTCAGCGCCGCCACGGGGTCGACCCGGCCGCCCCCGCCCACCGGGTCCCGCGAGCCCGACGGGGACGGGTAGGCGGTCGACATGAGCCGCTGCCGCATCTCCTCCGGGGTCAGGTCCGGCTCCTTGGCGGCGAGCAGGGCCGCCGTCCCCGCCGCGAAGGCGGCCGCCACCCCCGAGCCCGCGCCGATCACGTGCCCGCCGCCGGGGCCGGGCCCCGCGGTCAGGTCTCCCGGCGCCAGCACGTCGACCCGCACCAGCTCGCCGTCCATCCGCAGCACGGGGGAGGCCACCACCGGCGCCCCCTCGGGGTCGTGCGCCGCCACGCTCAGCGCCTCGGGGTGCTGGCCGGGGTACCCGGCCAGCGGGCCGCGCACCGTGTTCACCGTCGCCGGCGCCACCACCAGGGTGCCGGCCGCCGCGGCGGCGGTCACGGCCTCGTCCAGGGCGGTGCTGTTCTCCCAGGCCGCGGTGCTCACGAGGATGACGTCGGCGCCCGCGGCGGTCGCCTCGGTGATGCGCGCGGCCAGCTGCCCCGGAGGGGTGATCCCGGTGTTGGGGTCCCCGGCCGGCAGGAAGCTCAGGGCGGCGCCGGGCGCGACCCCCAGGGCCCCGCTGTCCTCCACCGCCCGCCCCGCGACCACGCCCGCCACGAACGTCCCGTGCCCCAGGCAGTCCGTGGCACCCCCGCCCTCCACGACGCCGTCGAGCGCCGGGCCGGTGGCGTCCAGCTCCGGGGCCAGGAGGGCGATCTCCGTGCCCGAGCCCGTGCTCAGCCGGTGCGCCCGGTCCAGGCCCAGGGCGGCGCGGGTCCAGGGCTCCTGCTCCACGATGTCGGTGCCCATCTGGGAGCAGGCCTGGCGCTCGCCCTTGAACTCGAAGACCTGGGGCAGGGGAGGCGGCGGTTCGTCGGCCGCGGTGTCGGCCGCCGCCGCGGCCGGGCCCGCCACGGGGCCCAGGGCGAGGAGCAGGGCGGCCGCCGCGCGGCCGACCGCCCGGCGGCGCGGGGCGCCGGGAGCCGGGGTGGATCTCAACGGGCTCTCCTGTCGAAGGGGGCGGAGCGGGGGCGCGCGAGGTGAAGGGGCGCGGACGGCGGCGCGCCCCGGGGGCGGGGCCGCCGTCGGCGGGGCCGTGCCGGGCCCGGGGCCGCGGCGCCGCGCCGGGCGCGCAACACACCCTAACGGCTGTCCGCCGCGCCCGGCAGTGGCGTCCGTCTCGCCGGCGGCGGTCGCGCCGGGTCCGCGCTCACCCGGACGCTCCGGGGCCCGCGGGGGGCAGGACCTCGGCGAGCATGAGGACCTCCCGGCCCCGCACCCTCACCTGCCGGATGACGTACGGCAGCCGGCGGGGCAGGAAGATCTCCCGCTGCTCCGGGTACAGGCTCGCGTCCCCGACCCACAGGAACGGGGTCGCGGCGGGCAGGCGCAAGTGGATCCGGATGGGGTCGGGGGAGTCCCCGACCACCGCCGGGACGTCCCCCAGCGCCGCGGACATGTACCCGGGGTCCCGCTGGACGTGCCCGATGACCGACCGCGGGTCGCGGCCGTCGAACCCCGTGAGGTGGTCCATCGAGTACAGGGTCCGCACGGCGGCGGTGGCCTCGGGCAGGTGCTGGCCGATCGCCGCGTCCAGGATGCCCATGAGCCGTTCGGCGTCCTCCAGCCGCGGGTAGCGCCCGCCGTTGAACTCCGCCATGGCGCCGCTCTCGCCCGAGCGCTCCAGGACGTCCCGCAGCGCCTCCTCGGGGTCGGGGTCGGCCAGGACCCGCTCCACCAGGTTCCGCTGCCGGGGCGTCAGGCCGGGGCGTCCCCGGGCCTCCCGCAGGTCGTCCAGGGTGGGCGCGGTGCGGTCGTTGACCTCGTACAGGTCCCACCCCTCGGAGGCCTCCTCCCCGGCCGCCGCCGCGTCGCGGTCGGCGTCGGCCCACTCGTTCAGGACCACCTGTCCCGTGGCGCGGTCCCCGGCGCGCGCCACGACGTTCACCCACGACGAGGCCGTGTAGGTGAAGACGGCGCGCCGCTGCTCCCCCGGCCGGCGGTGCAGGGGGAGGCCGGCGAGGTCCTGGTCGCGCAGGATCAGCTCGCCGTAGGCGTCCGCCTCGTCGGTGTCCGCGAAGCGGCGGAACCCTTCCCCGTCCACGTGCCCGGGGTAGGTGGAGGGGTCGCCGGGGACGGGCGGGGGAGCCCCCTCGCTCTCCGAGCCGTCGGAGGACGCGCCGTCGGAGTCCGCGTCGTCCATGGACGCGTCGGAGTCCGCCTCCTCCCGGGCCTGCTCCGGCGCGGGGCTGTCGGGCAGGTCGACGTAGGCGTTCCAGTCGGGGCTCTGCGCGGCCGGGTCCGCCGGGGCCCCGCCGTCGTGCGCGGGGGCGCCGGCCTGCTCCGCGGCCGGGTCGCCGCCCGTGCCGGTCGCGTACCGGCGGTGCACGTCCAGCATGTCCTGGTCGGAGCCGGTCGGGGAGTACGGCTCGGCGAGCGTGGGGTTGAGGGCGTCGGCGAACGTCTCGGCCATCGTGGGCGGCCGGGCCGGCTCGGGGGAGTCGGGCACGAAGGCCGGGAACACGAACACGTCGGTGGTGCCCGTCGCGGGCAGCAGGGTGTCCGGGTCCAGCAGCCCCTTGAACCCGCCGCTGCCGGGCAGGAGCGGGTCCTTGCCGTCGCGCAGCCGGTCGAGCAGCTCGGAGTAGGGGTAGGCCGGGGGAGCCTGCTCCGCGCCGTAGGCGGGCGGGGCCTCGCGCGTGTCGGCGCCCTCGGCGTCGTCGAACAGGGCCGCGTCGGAGTCCCGCGCGGCGGTCTCCGTCCGCACGGGCCGGGACCGGGAGCCGCGGTCGCCGTCCCCCGTCGTGGTCGAGGACTCCCCGCCGCCGCGCCCGGAGGGCGCCGACCCGCCGCCGGGGGGCGCCGTCCGGCCGCCGCGCACGGAATCGGTGTCCCCGCCGCGTCCGGTGCCGGGCGGCGGGGCGTCGTCATCGTCGGAGTCGGAGTCGGAGCCGTCGGAGCCGTCGGAGTCCTCGGCGCGCGGCGTGGGCGCGGGCACCTCCAGGTCGTCCAGCCGCGCCTCCAGGGTCCGCAGGTCCCGGTTGAGCGGGCGCAGGGCGTCCACCTCCGCGGCCAGCGCCGGGATGCGCGTGCCGGTCAGGTCGAGGATCGCCGCCTCGACGGCCGCGACCCGGGTCTCCAGCGCCGTCCGGCGGCCGTCCAGGCCGTCCATGCCGGTGTGCAGCCCGTCGAGGTCGGTGCGCGCCTCGCCCTCGGGCCCGATGAGCGCGCCGTACGCGTCGTCGGCGCCGTCGATCCGGGTACGCAGGTTCCCCAGCTCCCGTGCTGCGGCGTCGAGCAGGCGCCGGAAGGGCGGGACGTGCCCGGCCGCCCGGCCGGCCGCGTCGCGGGAGGCGCCGAGTTCGGTCGAGACCAGCAGGCCCCGCTCGCCCACCGGGCCCAGGAGGTCCCGTGTCTCCTCGGCCAGCGCCTCGTGCCGCTCCCGCAGGGCCTGCGCCTCGTCCGCGCCGCGTTCGGCCCGCGCGGCGTAGGCCGCGAGGTCGCGCTCGAAGTCCGCCACCCGCGTGCCCAGTCCGGCGACCCGCTCCGGGGTGGCCAGGCCGGGGTCGGCCGGGGGCACCGGCGCCGCGCGGTCGCCCAGCAGGCGCTCGGCCTCGCCGAGCGGGGCCGGGTCCGGGGCGCGGTCGAACACGCCGTTCGCCCGGTCGACCCGGTCCTGGAGGTCGGTCAGCGCGTCGTCGACCAGCGGGCGGGCCAGCGCGGCGACCTCCGCGGGCAGCCGGGCGCCCTCCGCCATCCGGGGCAGGTCCCGGCGGGCGACGGTGTCGACGGCCGCCGTGATCCGGTCGACGCGCGTGCGCGCCGCGTCGTTGGCGCCGGAGAGGTCGCGGGCGGTCTCCCGCGCCCCGCGCAGCCCTTCTCCCAGCCGGTCGACGTTGCCCCGGAGGGCGGCCCGTGCGGGGTCGCTGGCGTCCCGGGCCATCGGCCGGTGCAGGCTCTCGTTGTACAGCGCCTGCGCGCGCACGCGCGTGATCCTGTCCCGGGCCCCGTCCAGCAGGCCCTCGGGGCGGCGCGTCCGGTCCAGGGCGTGGTCGAGGACGGCCCGGGTGTCGCGCGCCTGCTCCTCGAACGCCTCCCGGCGCCCCTCGGTCTCGGCGTGCAGGGCGGCGGCCTCCGCCAGCAGGGCGTCGCGCCTCCGGTTGAGGGCGGCGACGGCGGCCGGGTCCTGGCGCTCCTGGGCCACCAGCCGGTCCAGGTCGTCCAGGAACGCCGCGACGCGGGGCCGCAGGTTCGCGACCCGGGCGGGGGCGGTGGCGGCCCCGGCGCCGGGGGCCGCCGTCCGGGCGGCGTGGTCCTCCAGCAGGGTCTCCACCCGGGTGAGCAGCTCGGCCGCCTTGGTGTTCTCCTCCCGCGCCCGGTCGTTGCGCCGTTGCAGGTCGGAGACGGTGCCGTCCATCTCGTCGACCTTCTCGCGCAGGTTGGCGGAGGGGTCGGCCTCCTCCCCGCCGGCGCGGTGGTCGAGCTCGGCGGCGACCGTGTCCCGCAGGGTGGTGTCGGACAGCACCCGGGTCCGGGCCGGGCCGCCGCCGGGGGCGGGGCGCTCGGCGGCGGGGACGTCGAACTCGCGGCGCGCGCCGTTGAGGGTCCGGACCCAGGCGCGGGTGCTCTCCTCGTAACGGTGCAGGCCGTCGCGGTAGCGCTCCTCCTGGGCGCGGTAGGCCTGCCGGGCCTCCTCCAGCCGGTCGGCGGCCCAGTCCGCGGTCTCGGAGGAGCCGCTGCGGGAGCCGTCGTCGGACCCGGGGGCGTGCTCGGCCAGCCAGGTCCGGTGCTCCCCGTGGGCGCGCACGTAGTCGCGGACGGGCTCCTCCAGGCGCCCGCGCTCGCGGCCGTAGTCCTTCTCGTGCTCGCCCATGACGTCCGCGGCGTCGTGGACGCGCTCGGCCTCGGCGTCCAGCCGCGCGGCCTGCTCGGGCGTGACCAGGCCCAGGCGCAGCGCGTCGGACCGGGGCACCCAGGCCGCGACCGTGCCGCGGGTCTGGCCGGAGTGGACGCCGCCGCCCTTGGCGGAGGCGCTGACGAGCCAGGTGGTGTCGAACTCGACGAGGTAGGCGGGGCCCAGGCGCTGGGTCTCGGACCGGGGCGGGTGCGCGCTGGAGGACTCGCGGCCGTCGGCGGCGGTCGCGGAGGTGGAGCCCAGGGGGGCGTTGAGCGCGCCGGCCAGGACGCCGGTGTGCTTGTCGTACACCTCCTTGTCGGTGGTCAGCCCGGCCGGGCGCACCGAGGGGTCCAGGGCGGTCCCGGAGGTGTGCGCCGAGGACTCCGCGAGCGTCTGCTTCTCCTGGGTGGTGACGCTGAGCCGCGAACCGGCGACCGCGTCGAGGACCCGGGCCCCGGAGAAGTCGGGCAGGGCGGTGATCCGCCAGCCCGTGGAGCCCAGGTCCGTCAGGGCGACGCCGTCGGCGTCCCCGGCGGTGCGGGAGAACAGGGCCTTGAGGGCCACGGACTCCAGACCGCTGTCGATCGGCGAGTGGCGCCGGTCCAGGTGCAGCCGGTCGGCCGTGAACTCCCGGGCGCGGGCCACCCCCTCGGCCGTGTACCCCCGGTCCCCGGCGCGGTCGGACGCCTTGGGCTTCCAGCCCAGGGAGCGGGCGATGACGGCGGCGGCGGTGTCGCGGACGGCGGCGCCGCCGTTCTCCACGGCCACGGGCATCATGACGAGGTTCTCGGGCAGGCGGGTGGCCCGGCCGCCCGTGAACAGGGCGCGGGCGCGGTCGCCCAGGGCCTGGAGGGCGGTGCGGCCCGGCGCGGGGGCGTCGTCGATACCCGCCACCGGCCGGCGGTCCCCGCCGCCCGTCTCCGTGTCGGGGGAGGAGGCGCGGTCCGAGTCCCCGGTCCCCTCGGTGCGCGGGGAGAAGTCGAGGTAGGAGTAGGGGTAGAGCGTGTGGATCGGGCCGGAGTCCTCGCGGGCCCGGACCCTGAGGTCGTCGGGGCCGCGCAGCGTCAGGACCAGCTCGCTGTCCTGCTCGACCTTGGCGTAGGGGCCGCTGGTCTCCAGCTGCACGGTGTGCGTGCTCTCCTGCGACAGGGCCCGGGTGTCGGTGTCGGAGGTCGAGACACCGCCGGAGGCGGCCGGGGAGACGAACAGCGGCCGGCTGCCCGGCTCCTGCCCGGGCGGGTTCTCGTCTCCCCGGAAGGGGGTGGGCTGGAGGGAGACGCCCTCGGCGCCGACGGTGTTGCCGGTGCCGGTGGACCGGGAGGTTCCGCCGCCCGCGGTCCAGGTGTGCGACTCGATGACGGCGTCGCTGGAGGCCAGGTACTCGACCTTGCGCTCCCGGGTGCGCAGCTCGACGTACACCCGCGCGTCGTCGGAGCCGCGGCCGGGGTTGGGCTCGCCGGAGCCGGAGGTGCGGCGCACGCGCACGGCGACGGGCTCGCTGGTACCGGAGGTGTTGCCGAGCCGGGTGGTGAGGGAGGAGAACAGGCTCTCCCGGCTGTCGCCGGTCAGCTCGTACCCCTGCGCCCGCAGCCGCCGGACCAGCGTCTCCAGGGCGGCGGTGGGGTCGGCGGGGCGTACGCGCCGGCCGGAGTCCTCGAAGCCGGGGCGCACGCGGACGTCGGTGATGTCGGCGGGGTCGTCCTGGGGGGTCAGGGCGAGGGTGCCGTCCTCGTTCTCGGTGACGCGGTCCAGGACGATGCCCGCCTCCTGGGCGTCCCGGGCCGAGATGTAGCCCGACAGCAGGTCCTGGACACTGGCCGTCCACCCCCGGAAGCGCGTCTTCCAGGCCTGGGGCACGACCACGCCGCGGCTGTGCAGCAGCTCCACCGCCTGGCTGACGCGCCCGGCCAGGCGGAACGCGTAGCCCAGGGCGGCCTTGGGGACGATGGTCGTGGAGGAGGTGAAGGACGCCTTCCCCGTCGTGCCCCGGGCGGACCGGAAGAAGTTCCAGGTGTTGCCGAACCCGCCCACGGGGATGGGCCGCACGGCGCCCGCGGGCGCGACGGCGGTGTCGGGGTCCTGCTGGGCGGCCTCGTCGACGGTCCGGTTGGCGCTCCCGCCGCCGGTGGCGCCCACCCGGAAGGTGCCGCTCTTGGTGACGGTGTCGGAGGTGCCGATCTCCACGCCGGTCTCGCCGTGCGTGATCATCTGCATCTCGACCTGCTGGAACTCCTCGATCCGCTCGGGCTCCACCCGCGTGGCGGTGGTGGCCCGCACGTCGCCCGGCGAGCGCATCCCGCCGCTCATCTCCGTGCGGCCCCGGCGGCCGCTCGGGGCGGTGGTGGAGGGGTCGTCGGCCATGCCGGTGGGGGAGAGCAGCTCCTGGTAGTAGGTCCGCCCGCCGGTGGTGTTGAGGTAGGTGCGGAGCTTGCGCTCGAAGCCCTGGAACAGGCCGCGCCGGAAGTCCGAGAACAGCTCGAAGGTGCGGCTCGCCGGGCCGACGTTGATCCGCTCGACGGAGCCGCCGACGCGCACGAGGTCCTCGGCGCGGCGCCGCTCGCGCGCCTGCTCGGGGGTCTCGCCGTCGCGGGGGCCGCGCTCGCGCCCGGTCCTCTCCGCGCCGTCGGCGTCGCGCTCCGCACGCTCCCCGCGGCGGCCGTCGCCGCCGGTCCGGCGCTCGCGGTGCCCGTCGCCGTCGCGTCCCCGCTCCCCGCGCCGGTCGCGGCCCCCGGCCGCGTCCCCGTCGCCCGCAGGGGAGAAGGGGCCCTCGATCAGGGCGCGCGCCTGTGCGGTGGACAGCTCGTCGTGGGAGTGCCGTCCGGCCCGCGGCCCGGGCCGGGCGCTCTCGGTGAGGACCCGCGGGGTGATCACCCGGTAGTCGGCCCGGATCGGGGCGGCGAGCAGGTCCGTGCTCTGGTCGGTGCCGCGGGCCCGGTCGGAGCCCTCGTAGTCGCTCATGCGGGCCGTGAACGCCACCGGTCCGCGCCAGATGTCGGAGCCGCCGGGGAAGAAGATGGTGTCGTCGGAGGCGTGGGAGACACCGCGCGAGGTGTCCGAGGAGTGGGCCCGGGACCCGCTCAGGGTCGCGGAGGCCCCGCCCATGCGGTGGCCCATGCCGCGGGCGTCGGCGTCCCGGGAGCGGAGCAGGCCCGCCCCGGCCGTCAGGTTGAGGGTGTGCGAGGCCCCCTTGCCCCGCGCCGCACCGCTCTTGGCGTCGCCGCCCAGGCGCACGCCGGTCTCGGTGGGGGTGCGCCCGTCGAAGGCCAGCGCGCCGAAGGCCGCGTGGACGTGCACGGTGACGCTGTCGGGACGTGCCAGCTCCCTGCCCTTGAGCGTGAGCGGCGGGTCGACCGCGGCGTTCTCGGCGAGGTCGATGGTCAGGCCGAGGTCCGAGGTGAGGTCGGTGTCGCCCGAGTGCAGCCGGTCGGGGGCCAGGGCGTCCAGGACGCGCAGGGTGTTCTCCCGTGCGACGTTGTAGTTGCGGCGCAGGCCGTAGACCTCGCGCCACTTCTTCTCGCCGAAGGAGGCCTCCTCGTTGCCGGGGCGCAGCGCGTAGTCCTTGCGGTTGCGGGCCATGTCCGGGATGACCATGCCCGGGTGCCGCTCGGCGACGGCGTCCAGCACCTCGCGCTGGAGGCGCTCGTACACCGTCGGGCCCGCATCGCGTCCGCCGTCGTCCCCGTCCCCGTCGCGGTCCGCGGCTCCGTCGTCGTCGGCGGTCCGCTCGAAGCCGATGACGGTGGTGCCGCTGAGGTCGGTGACCGTGTTCCCGCGCAGGTGGGCCATGGGCGGGCGGGGGTTCTCGCCCGGGTCGCGCCGCCCGGCGCCCGCGCCGGCGGCGTCGTCGAGCGCGTCCGCGTCGCCGCGGGAGACGATCTCGACGGTCTCGCCGGTGAAGGTGTGCGGTGCGGGCTCCCCCTCGATGTGCACGGAGAGGTCGCGCTCGACCCGGTAGGCGAGGAAGTCCTCGGTGCCGGCGATGTCGCGGGCGATCGTGCGGCGCGAGCCGGTCCGGGAGGAGGTGAGGGTCTCCGAGTCCAGGGTGCGGGAGTAGACGTACTCCAGGGTGGGCACGTCGATGCGGGTCATGCCGCCGCCCGGGAGCGACAGCTCGATGTTCACACCGCCGCCCACGCTGAAACCGAAGCTCCTGCTCCGGCCGCCGGACGCCGAGACGGTGTGCTCGGACCCGTCGTGGCGGGTCAGCTCACCCAGGTGCGGGGCGTGTCCGAAGGCCCGGTACTCGTTGGCCGAGGACGCCAGGCGCACCATCCGGGAGGTGCCGTCGCCCTGGGAGACCTTGAGCGTGATCGGCCCCCGGGACAGGTGCGGCAGGTACTCCTGGAGGGAGTCGTTGTCGAACAGGGTCCGCAGGGTCCGGTGCAGGTCGCGCGCGGTCCGGGCCTTGGCGCCCGTGCCGGTCGCGCCCTCGGCGCCGTCGGGGACGAGGCGGTCGGCCAGCCAGGTGCCCAGGTCGGTGTGGGTGGGGGCGGTGCCCTCCGCCCCGCCGTGGGGGACGATCCGCTCGATCTTGATGGGCAGGCCGCCGTGCAGGGTCCGGGGGGTGCGGCGGGGCGCGCCGCCGTCCCCGTCGCCGGGGCGCGGGGCCAGGACGATGTGGGCCGGGGCGTCCTCGGCGCGCTTGTCGGGCTTGCCGGACAGGACGAGGGCCATGCCGTCGCGCACCAGAGCGGGGCGCGGGGCGCGGGTCGGGGCCCCGGCCGGCGGGGTGACGCCCAGGTCCATGCGCAGGTCGGCGGTGTAGACCTCGGCCGGCGCGCTGTTGTCCATCGCCTGTACGGCGGTGGCCTTGGCGGAGCCGCCCCGCGCGGCCGAGCGCAGCCCGCTGCCGCCGCTGCCGCCGACGGTCAGGCTGGGGCCGATCGGGTCGCCCAGGAAGGTCGGTCCGAAGTAGAGCGGGTTGGCGGTGAACTTGGCGCTCACGCCCCGGCGGGCGCCGCGGGTGAGGGTGTCGCCGGAGGCGGTGGTGCGGGTGCGCTCCTGGCCGCCGATGATCGCGGCGTCGGTGCCCTCGCCCTCGCGGATCGGCACGTGCCGGTAGGCCGGCGGGCCCTCGCCGTCGGGCCGGTCGGAGGACAGCTTGACGCGGACCGACCACCGGTTCCCGTCGGTCCCGACGGTGACCTCGCGCCCGTTGCCGGTGAAGAACGGGTCCATGCCCTCCTGGCGCGCGATGCGGTCGACCTCCGCCAGCACCTGATCCCGCACGGCCCGGGGCATGCGCGGGCGCATCCCGCGCAGGGAGCGCTCGATCGCCGCGGGGACGCCGTCGGTGCGCAGCCGGCCGGGTCCGACCATGCGGGAGCCGACGAGGTAGTCGAGGTCGTGGGCCTCGCCGTCGCGGTCCACGGTGAGGGAGCCGTCGTAGACGTCGGGGTCGGCGGGGTCGCGTTCGTCGTCGGTGGTCTCGGCTCCGGACCCGTCGTCGGGGTCGTCGTCCGGGTCGTCGTCGCGGTCGGGGTCGCGGCGCACGGGGGCGGGCCGTTCGTCGCCGCCCGGCTCCTCGGCCGGTGCGCGGCGGGTGCCCGAGCCCTCGCCCGTCTCCCCGGTCAGCGAGCGTCCGTCCGGACCCAGGGTGTCCAGGTCGTGGACCCGGGCGCTGAACACCTGGACCTCGGTGGACCCGGGCGGGGGCAGGACGGACCGCAGGTCCTTGGGCCAGGAGAGGTCGCCGACCACGGCGGGGTCGGGG
>NZ_FQZK01000022.1 GCF_900141985.1 Nocardiopsis flavescens
CAAAGGAACCTCGCACACTCCGGACGAAATCTCACCGACTTCGCCGTCGTGTGACGGGGCCAAAACAAACTTGGCTGTAAAAATCGAACACGCGCTGTTGAGTTCTCAAGAAGCAACCGCCCTTCCCGCACAAGCACCGGACCTGGGTCCGTGTTGCTCTTCCGTGGAAGGCGTCTGCGTTTCCGCTTTGTTGTGTCTTCACTTTATCAGTGTTTCTGCGACCCGCCAAACCGGCGTTTTCGCGGAACTTCCTGATTTTCCGTGAAGGCTTGTGCCCCTTTCGAGGCGACCCGACCGAGTTTACATGGCCGAAGCAGTGCTTCGGACCGGTTCACTCCGGAAGGGGGCGGACCGGCTCCGGCCGCCCTGATCCCTGGGGATCGGCGTCCGTCCTGCTCGGTCTTGGACAACACTACCCCCGTCGGGGAGTGCTCGTGACGTGTTTGCCGATCCTTGGCCGTGTCGTGGCCTCCAGGGGTAGACAAAAACGACGAAGGCCCACAGAACCACGCCTGTGGGCCTCCGATCACAGCTTTTCGATCGGCGCGTACTTGACCAGCAGGTCCTTCTCGCCGATGTCCGCGCCGAAGTCGATGCGGGCCTTGGTGCGGTCGCCCGCGCCCTCGACGATCTGGACGCGGCCCATTCCGAACTTGTCGTGGTTGACCAGGTCCCCCACGCTCAGGGTGGGCGCCTCCGCCTTGGCCCTGCTTCTGCCGAAGGTGCCGCCGAAGCCCTCGCCGCCGAAGCCGCCGGAGGAGCGGTTCCCGCCCGCGGGGCCGCGGCGCAGGGAGGGCGGGGAGCTGAGGACCGGGGACTCCCCCCGCCGCCAGTCGAGCAGGGGGGCCGGCACCTCGTCGAGGAAGCGGGAGGGCGGGTTGTAGGACGGGGTCCCCCACGCGCTGCGCACCGCGGCGCGGCTCAGGTAGAGCAGGCGCTCGGCGCGGGTCAGCCCCACGTAGGCGAGCCGGCGCTCCTCCTCCAGCTGGGTCTTGTCGCTCAGGGTCCGCATGTGCGGGAACACCCCGTCCTCCATGCCGGTCAGGAACACCACCGGGAACTCCAGGCCCTTGGCCGAGTGCAGGGTCATCAGCGTGACCACCCCGCCCTCGTCGTCGGCGTCCGGGAGCTGGTCGGTGTCGGCGACCAGGGAGATGCGCTCCAGGAAGTCCACCAGCGTGGGCTCGGCGTCCTGCTCGGCCGCCTCCTCCCCCTCCAGCGCGGCCTCGTCCTCCAGCAGCGCGGTGAAGGTGTTCTCGAACTCCCGCGCCACCTCCACGAACTCCTCCAGGTTCTCCACCCGGCTCTCGTCCTGGATGTCCTTGGACTCGGTGAGCTCGGACAGGTACCCGGTCTTACCGAGGACGGCCTCGACCAGCTGTGAGGGGGAGGAGCCCGGAACCTCCGCCGCCAGCTCGTCGAGCAGGGCGGTGAAGTTGCGGACCGCGTTCACCGAGCGGGTGGCCATCCCGGGGACCTCGTCGACCCGGCGCAGCGCCCGGGCGAACGTGATGCGCTCGCGGGCGGCGAACAGCTCCACGGACTCCTCGGCCCGGGCGCCGATGCCGCGCTTGGGGACGTTGAGGATGCGGCGCAGGCTGACGGTGTCCTCGGGGTTGGCGAGCACCCGCAGGTAGGCGAGGACGTCGCGGATCTCCTTGCGCTCGTAGAACCGGACGCCGCCCACGATCTTGTACGGCAGGCCCATCCGGATGAACACGTCCTCGAACACCCGGGACTGCGCATTGGTGCGATAGAACACCGCGACCTGGCTCGGGGTGATGGAGCCGTCGTCGGTGAGCTCGTCGATCTCCCCCACGACGAATGCGGCCTCGTCGTGCTCGTTGTCGGCCACGTAGCCGACGATGGGACTGCCCTCGCCCTGCTCCGACCACAGGTTCTTGTCGGGCCGGCCCTCGTTGCGCTCGATGACGGCGTTGGCGGCCGACAGGATCGTCTGGGTGGAGCGGTAGTTCTGCTCCAGCAGGATCGTGCGCGCGTTCGGGAAGTCGCGCTCGAACTCCAGGATGTTGCGGATGGTGGCGCCGCGGAACGCGTAGATGGACTGGTCCGCGTCGCCCACCACGCACAGCTCCGAGGGCGGGACGGTCGACTCGGTGTCCACGCCGACGAGTTCGCGGATGAACACGTACTGGGCGTGGTTGGTGTCCTGGTACTCGTCGACCATGACGTGCCGGAAGCGGCGGCGGTAGTACTCGGCGACGTCGGGGAACATCTGGAGCAGGTTGACGGTGACCATGATCAGGTCGTCGAAGTCCATGGCGCCGGCCTCGTGCAGGCGGCGCTGGTACAGCCGGTAGGCCTCGGCGAGCTTCTTCTCCTGCTCGGTCTGGGCCTGCTCGGCGAACGTGTCGTAGTCGACGAGCTCGTTCTTGAGGTTGGACACCTGGGCGGAGAACGACTTGGGCGGGAACCGCTTGGGGTCCAGGTCCATCTCCTTGCAGACCAGCTGCATGAGCCGCGCGGCGTCGGCGGAGTCGTAGATGGTGAACCCGCTCGGGTAACCGAGGCGGTGGGCCTCCCGGCGCAGGATGCGCACGCACGCCGAGTGGAACGTCATGGTCCACATGCTGGCGGCGGCGCGGGCGCCGAGCAGGGCCTGGATGCGTTCGCGCATCTCGGCGGCGGCCTTGTTGGTGAACGTGATCGCGAGGATCTCCCCGGGACGCACCCCGCGGGCCGCCATGAGGTGCGCGATGCGGTGGGTGAGGACCCGGGTCTTGCCCGAACCGGCGCCCGCGACGATGAGGAGCGGGCCGCCGCCGTGGGTGACCGCCTCGCGCTGGGGACCGTTCAGACCTTCGAGAAGCTGCTCTTGGGAGGACACGGGTCCCAGGTTACGGCCGGTCGGCGACAGGCCCCGCCGGGCGTGATGGTTCGCGCCCGATCGGAGGTTCGTCCCGTTTAGGCTGTTCTTCTGGTTCGGGCTCCCGCATGGGCGGGGGCCGTCACTTGTGTTCGGGGGTTCTTGTCATGCGCGTGTTCGTCGACTGCGATCCGGGGATCGACGACGCGGTCGCGCTCGCCTACCTGGCGGCGCGGCCCGAGGTGGAGATCGTCGGTGTCGGCGCGGTGTTCGGCAACGGCGGCGTGGAGGTGACGGCGGACAACGCCCTGCGCCTGCTGGGGCTGTACGGGCGGCCGGGGGTCCCGGTGGCGGTGGGCGCGTCCCGCCCGCTGGTGCAGGAGCCGCGGCTGGCCCCGCACGTCCACGGGGAGAACGGCCTGGGCGGGGTGGAGCTGCCCGCGCCGACCGGGTCGCCGGTGGCGGAGAGCGCCGCGGAGCTGCTGGTGCGGCTGGCCCGCTCCCACCCCGGCGAGCTGGACGTCCTGGCGGTGGGCCCGCTGACGAACCTGGCGATCGCGCTGGGCCTGGAGCCGCGGCTGCCGGAGCTGGTGCGCCGCCTGGTGGTGATGGGCGGCGCGGTGCGGGTGCCGGGCAACGTGTCCTCGCACGCCGAGGCCAACATCAACAACGACCCCGAGGCGGCCGAGGCGGTGTTCGGCGCCGGGTTCGACCTGGACCTGGTGGCGCTGGACGTCACCATGGAGACGGTGGCCACCGGGGAGTGGCTGGAGGAGCTGAAGGGGGTGCCCGGCGAGCGGGCCTCGCGCACGTCGGACTTCCTGGACTTCTACGCCGACTTCTACAAGGGCATCTTCGGTGTGCGCCAGTGCGCGATGCACGACCCGCTGGCGGCGGCGGTGCTGGTGGACCCGCACCTGGTGACGGAGTCGGTCGAGGCGCCGGTCCGGGTGGAGCTGGCCGGGTCGCTGACCCGCGGGATGACCGTGGCCGACCTGCGTCCGCGCCCCGGCGCGGACGGGCGCCGCCCGGTGCGGGTGGTCACGGCGGTGGCCGGCGGGGAGTTCCTCGGCCGGATGCTCGACGCACTGCGCTGACCGGGTCCCCGGGGCCGTACGGCCCCGGGAGCCGCGCGGGTCTCAGACGAGGCGGCGGGCGGTGGCCCAGCGGCTCAGCTCGTGCCGGTTGGAGAGCTGGAGCTTGCGCAGCACCGACGAGACGTGGGTCTCCACGGTCTTGACGGAGATGAACAGCTCCTTGGCCACCTCCTTGTAGGCGTAGCCCCGGGCGATGTGCCGCAGCACCTCGCGCTCGCGCTGGGTGAGGCGGTCCAGCTCGGGGTCGACCGGCGGGGCGTCGGTCGCCGAGAAGGCGTCCAGGACGAACCCGGCCAGGCGCGGGGAGAACACGGCGTCGCCGTCGGCGACGCGCACGATGGCGTCGGCCAGCTCCCGGCCGGAGATGGTCTTGGTGACGTAGCCGCGGGCGCCGCCGCGGACCACGCCGATGACGTCCTCGGCGGCGTCGGACACCGACAGGGCCAGGAAGCGGATCTGGGGGTTGCGCGCCAGGACGCGGCGCAGCACCTCCACCCCTCCGCCGCCGGGCAGGTGGACGTCGAGCAGGACGAGGTCGGGCTGCGCCCGCTCGATGACCTGCACGGCGGAGTCCACGTCGCCGGCCTCGCCGACCACGTCCACCGCGTCGCCGAGTTCGCCCCGGACCCCGCTGCGGAACAGGCGGTGGTCGTCCACGATCACGACGCGGGGCACCCCGCCGCCGTCACTGAATGTCGTGCTGCTGTCGTCTCCCACACCACGAACTCTACCCATGGCCCCGCCCGGTCCACATCCCGGTTTCCCTCTACATCTGGGGGATGCGGGGCATGCGGAGCTGGACCTCGGTCCCCTCGCCGGGGGCGGTGCGGATGCGGGCGGAGCCGCCGTGGCGGTCCATGCGGCCCAGGATGGAGCCGCGCACGCCCATACGGTCCTCGGGGATCGCGTCGAGGTCGAACCCGGCGCCGCGGTCGCGCACGAACACCAGGACCTCCTCCGGTTCGACCTCGCCGAACACCGAGATGGTGTCGGTGCCCGCGTACTTGGAGGCGTTGACCATGGCCTCGCGGGCCGAGCGCAGCATGGCGTGCAGGCCGTCGTCCACGGGGCAGTCGCCGACGCAGACGACCTCGATGGGGATGCCGTGCTCCTCCTCGACCTCGGCGGCGACGCGCTCCAGGGCCGGGGAGACGGTGGTCTCGGCGTCGGCGGGCCGCTGGTAGAGCCAGCTGCGCAGGGCGCGCTCCTGCACCCGGGCCAGGCGCTGCACCTCGCGGGGGTCCTCGGCGCGGCGCTGGATGAGGGTGAGGGTGTGCAGCACGGAGTCGTGGATGTGCGCGGCCAGTTCGGCGCGCTCGGCGTTGCGGATGCGCTCGCGGCGCTCGGCGTCGCGTTCGCGGACCAGGCCGACGATCCACGGCGCGACGATGAGGGCGACGCCCGCGAGCAGGGTGAACGCGAAGGTGAGCCCGGCGCGGGCGTTCTGGAGCTGTTCCTGGAAGACGAGGAAGCCGATGACGCCGACGACGACCAGGAGGACGCCCGCGCCGGCGCGCATGAGCCCCTTGCCGCGGCCGACGGTGCTGGTCATCCACTCGTCGCGCTGGCCGGGGTTGGCCTGCTGCCACAGGATGACGGCGCCCAGGGTGCCGAAGACCACGAACCACAGCAGCGGGTCGAAGACGCCGCCGAACAGCAGGAAGAGGAAGCCGAGGCCGGCGGCGAGGCCGACGTAGGCGACGAGCTGGGAGATGTCGCGGCCCTTGCGGCGGCCGTCGGCGGCGCGGGCCGCGGGGTCGTCCTCGCGTTCGGCCTCCTCGGTCGGCACGAAGAAGAACAGGGCGACGTACACGGCGATGCCGATGCCGCCGACGGACAGGGCCATGAAGGCGAGCCGGACGACGACGGGGTCCACTCCCAGGTGCCGGGCCAGGCCCGCGGCGACACCGCCCAGGAGCCGTCCGTCGATCGCGCGGGTGAGCCTCGGGGTCTCGTCCGCGGCCGGGGCCACCCGGTCTCCGCTTGCTTTGTCCATGTCTTCCGTCCGTGCGTGCGGCAGGTCCGGGGCGCACGGGTGCCCCCCGTCGACTCCAGCATGCACCGGACCGGGGGCGGCGGGCATCGGGGTGCGGCCCCCGGATGTGCCGGGGCGCACGGTCAGGGTGGGGTCAGGGTCGTCCCGGATTCCGCTGGTCACCGCTTTCGAGTGACCATGGGTGTGTGAGGAGAGTGCGGTGAGCGACCATGAGTGAGGATGCGGCCCCCACGGGTTCCGACGCGTCCGCGGCCGATGCGGTTCCGGTCCCGGGGCGGGAGCTGCGCAAGGCCGAGGAGGACCGGGTCCTGGCCGGTGTGTGCTCCGGGCTGGGGCGCTACACGGCGATCGACCCCGTGGTGTGGCGCGCGGCGTTCGCGCTGACCGCGTTCGCCGGGGGCACCGGCGTGCTGCTGTACCTCGTGGCCTGGATGCTCATGCGGGACGCCGGCGGCGGCCCCGCGACGATCGAGCAGATGCTGAACCGGAGCATCCCGCCGCCCGCGGTGCTGAAGCTGCTGGCGGTGGGGCTGGCGGTGGCGACGGCGTTCAGCCTGGTCGGCGGTTTCGGCTGGTCGACTCTGGTGCTGGCGGTGCCGCTGGTGCTGGGGGCGCTGGTGGCGCGCGGACGCGGGACGGACCTGCGGGCGGCGTTCACCGGCCTGGGCGATGAGCTGCGGGCCAAGAGCCCCCCGCCGGAGACGCCGGTGGCCGGGCCGAGCCCGAGCTACTACAACCCGGCGCAGCCGTGGGCCTCGGCGCCGGCGGGGCCGGTGGACCTGGCGGTGGTGGCGGAGCGGACGCTCAAGGGCGGGCGGGAGCAGGACCCGCAGGACGAGGAGGACGGGGAGGGGCCCGAGGAGGACGGCGGAAACCCTCCCGCCGGCCGCGGGCCCGACGGCTGCCGGGCCGGGTCCCGGCACGGGGTGCAGCTGGCGGTGATGGCGCTGTGGACGGTGCTGGCCGCCGCGGTGCTCGTGCCGGTCCTGGTGTTCGGCGGGGGTTCCTCGGTGTGGAGCGCCGACACGCTGCGGCTGCTGCTGGGGCCCGAGACCGGGGTGTTCTTCCTGGGCGGGGCGCTGGCGCTGGTAGGCGTGCTCGGCGTGGTCGGGACCTGGGCCGGGGACCCGCGCGGCCTGGGGTTCCTGGGGGCGGTGCTGGCCCTGGGGCTGGTTCTGGTGTCCACCGGGGACGTGACCCGGGTGCGGATCGGCGAGGACGTCTGGCGCCCGGCCACGGTCGCGCAGGCCGAGGCGGGGGGCGCCCCCCGGTTCACGGTGGGCGACCTCACGGTGGACCTGACCGCGATCGGGGACCTGGAGCCCGGCGGGGCGGTGGACGTGCGGGCGGGGATCGGTGTCGGGAGGGTGCTCCTGCTGGTGCCGGAGGACGCCCGGGTGGAGGTGACCGCGGACGTGGGGGCCGGTGCGCTGGACCGGTCGTCCCCGGTCGGCGGGAACCGCGACGAGGACGGTGGGGGCATCGTCCTCGGCCGGGAGGTGAAGGAGGCGTTCGAGCCGGTCGGTGCGGCCGGGGACGACGAGGTCCCCCTGATCAGAGTGGACACCGATGTCCGCGTCGGGACTGTGGAGGTAAGGCATGGCGAAGCGTAGGACCGACTGGGGGTCGCTGGTCGCGGGGCTGCTGTTCCTCGGACTGGCGGTCGCGTTCGTCGTGCGGGGCACCGGGGAGTGGGAGTTCGGTGTCTGGTGGGCGGTTCCCGTGGTGCTGGCCGGTCTGGTGCTGGCCGCCGCGGTGCGCGCGGTGCAGCGTTCCCGGGCCCGCGCCCGGGAGCGCGCCGAGGCGGCGCGGGCCGCCGTCGCCTCCGAGGGGGAGGACGGAAGGGGCCGGGGCCAGGGGTGAGGCCGGGGTACGGGAAGGGGGCGCGGCGGATGCCGCGCCCCCTCGCGTATGCGCGGTCGGCCCGCCGCCGGGCGCCTGCGCGGCCGGTTCGCCCTGCCCCGCCCCCTGGGAGCGGTGGCCGTCCCCTCGCGTGCGGGCACGGTCGGCCCGGAGCCGGGCGCGCCCGGCGCGTATGCGCGGTCAGCCCGCCGCGCCGGGCCGGTGCTCGGCGATGGCCGCGAAGTCCTCCACCCGCAGGGCCTCGCCCCGGGCTCCGGGGTCGATCCCGGCGGCCCGCAGCGCCTGCTCCGCGGCCGGGGCCGATCCGGCCCAGCCCGCGAGGGCGGCGCGCAGGGTCTTGCGGCGCTGGGCGAAGGCCGCGTCGATCACCCGGAAGACCTCCTCGCGGGGGGCGCCGGTCTCGGGCGGGGCGCGGCGGACCAGCTCGACCAGGCCGGAGTCGACGTTGGGGGCGGGCCAGAACACGTTGCGGCCCACGGCACCGGCCCGGCGGGCGCGGGCGTACCAGGCGACCTTGGCCGAGGGCACCCCGTAGATGCGGCCGCCCGGTCCGGCGGTGATGCGGTCGGCGACCTCCGCCTGGACCATGACCAGGACCCGCTCCAGGCTCGGGAGGAGTTCGAGCAGGTGGAGGAGGACGGGGACCGAGACGTTGTAGGGCAGGTTGGCGACGAGGGCGGTGGGGGCCGGGCCGGGGACCTCGGTGACGCGCATCGCGTCGCCGAGGGCGACGGTGAGGCGGTCGGCGAGCTCGGGCGCGTGGGCGGCCACGGTCTCGGGGAGCGCCCGGGCGAGGACCGGGTCGATCTCGACGGCGGTGACCCGCCGCACGTGCGGGAGCAGGGCCAGGGTCAGGGAGCCCAGGCCGGGCCCGACCTCGACCACGACGTCGTCCTCGCCGACCCCCGCGACCCGGACGATGCGGCGCACGGTGCCGTGGTCGATGACGAAGTTCTGCCCGAGGGTCTTGGTGGGCCGGACTCCGAGCCGCTCGGCGAGGGCCCGCACGTCGGCGGGGGTGAGCAGGCGGGATCGTTCGTCGGGTGCGGGTGTCTGTGTCACCCCCACATCTTGCCAGCCCGGCGCGGTGCGGCCCGCCCGGGGCACGGCGGCGGCCGCGGGCCTCCCGTGGTCGGGGGCCCGCGGCCGCGGGTCGCGCGCCGGCGGAGCGGCGGCGGGGTCAGTCGAAGAGGTGGACGCCGCAGTGCGGCCACTGGCTCTGCCAGTTCCCGCCGACGGTGTTGTAGAGCTGCTGGGCGCGCTGGGTCTGCTCCTGGGCGCTGGCCTCGGAGGGCAGGCCGGTGCCGCCGACCGAGCCCCAGGTGGAGAGGCTGAACTGGTAGAGGCCGTAGTAGCCGCCGGCGGAGTTGACGGCGGTCGGGTTGCCGCCGGACTCGCACTGGGCGAGGGCGGACCAGTTGAGGTCGCCCGCCGCGCCGCCGCCCTGGGGCGGGGTGCCCTCGGGCGCCTTGGTGCCGACCTCCACGACCCCGGCGACGGGCTCGGTGAGGACCTCCTCCTCCAGGACCTTCTCGACCTCCTCGCCGTTGTGCAGCACGGTGGCGGTGGTCACCCTCTTGACCCCGTCCTCGGGCTCGGTGACGACGTTGCGCTCGCCCTCGGGGAGGTCGGGGTTCTCCTGTTCGGTGGTCTCGGCCTCGATGGGGACCTCCTCGGTGACGGGCTCGCCGATGACCGGGGTGATGCGGACGGTCATGTCGGGGGCGGCGGGCTCGTCGGGGGCCGGGGAGACGATGTCGTGCTCGCCGGGCTCGATGCCGGCGGCGGCCAGGACGTCGGCGACGGTCTCCCCGGTGGTGCGGGTCTCGGTGCGGACGGTGTCGCTCAGGACGACCATGCGCGGGGCGCGCTCGGCGGTGACGGTGAGGCCCTCGGCGGGGATGGGGGTGTCGTGCCCGGCGGAGAGGGAGACCCCCTCGGGGTCCAGGCCGAGCTGCCGGAGGGCCTCGCCCAGGGTGGCGGCGTTGACGCTGCCGGCCAGGGGGTGGCCGTCGAGCTCGACGGTGATGTCGCGCGGGGAGCGGACGAGGACGTGCTCGCCGGAGGCGACGGGGGCGTCGGGGGCGGGGGCCACGACGTCGTCCTCGGCCAGGGTGACGCCGGCCGCGTCGAGGGCGTCGGAGACGCTGCCGCCGAAGGTGCTGACGCTGTGCTCGGTGCCGTTGACGTCCACGACGACGGTCTTGTGGGCGGCGAAGGCGGTGCCGCCCGCGGCGGCGGCGATGACGACTGCGGCGCCGGCGGCGGCCAGCAGGGGCAGGGGCGGGCGCCCGCGGGTGCGGCGGCGCGGGCGGGGGCTGCGGGGGTCGGTCGTCCTACGGGGCATGGCTGTTCCTGTGGTCACACGGAGGGAACGGGATGTCCGGGGGCGCGGGGCGCCCTCCGGAGTGCGGGCGGCGCCGTCGCGGTGGAGGACCGTGGGGGGACGGGCGGCCCGGTGAGCATCCGGCCACATTAGCACCAGGACCTTGCCCGAATTTCGGACCCGCCGGAAAACGAGGGTGTCCGAAAACTGAAAACGAGGCCTTACTTTGCTTTCGTCCCCTTTGTGCCTCCCGGTTCGCGGAAGACCTCCTGGCGCCGCCCGCACCGGCCCGGCACAATGAACCCGAACGTCGTTCTAATCCACATCCCCCCTGGAAGGCCGCGCCCATGGGACCCCTCAACGGAATCCGCGTCGTCGAGTTCACCGGCATCGGGCCCGCCCCGATGGCCGGCATGCTCCTGGCCGACCTGGGCGCCGACGTCGTCCGCCTCGACCGCCCGCGGGCCGCCGAGGCGATGAACGCCGGACTCCCCGGCCCGCACATGAGCGAGGGCCGCGCCGTCCTGGGCGCCGACCTGAAGTCCGAGGAGGGCCGAGCGCTGGCCCGCGACCTCCTCGGGCGCGCCGACGTCCTGCTGGAGGGCTTCCGGCCCGGCGTGATGGAGCGCCTGGGGCTGGGGCCGGCGGAGTGCCTGGAGCTCAACCCCCGGCTCGTCTACGCCCGGGTCACCGGCTGGGGCCAGGACGGGCCGCTGGCCCCGACCGCCGGGCACGACATGAACTACATCTCCGTCAACGGCGCGCTGCACTCCGTCGGGCGCGCGGGCGGCCCGCCGGTCCCGCCGGTGAACCTGCTCGGGGACTTCGCGGGCGGCACCATGTTCACCGTCACCGGCATCCTCGCCGCCCTGGTGGAGCGCGGCTCCTCCGGGCGCGGCCAGGTCGTGGACGCCGCGATGGTCGACGGGTCCGCGCTGCTGATGTCGATGCTCCACGAGGACCGGGCGCGCGGGTCGTGGAGCGACGAGCGCGGGACGAACTACCTGGACACCGGGGCCCCCTGGTACGACGTCTACGAGTGCGCCGACGGCCGGCACGTGTCGGTGGGCTGCATCGAGCCGCAGTTCTACGCCGCCTTCCTGGCGGGCACCGGGCTCGACGGGGAGGACCTGCCGGACCAGTGGGACCGCGCGGGCTGGCCGCGGCTGCGCGAGCGGTTCGCGGAGGTGCTGCGCACCCGGGCCCGGGACGAGTGGGCGGCGGTGTTCGAGGGGGTGGACGCGTGCGTGATGCCCGTCCTGTCCCTGGAGGAGGCGCCCGACCACCCGCACGTGCGCGAGCGCGGCACGCTGGTCCGCGACGGCGACCGGGTGGTCGCGGGCCCTGCGCCGCGCTTCTCCCGCACACCGGGCGGGGTGACCCGCGGGCGGCCCCTGCCGGACGCCGCCGGGGTTCTGCGCGGATGGGGCCTGGACGCCTGAACCGGTCCGTCCGATATCCGGCCGCGCGGTATCCGGGGAACGGGAGTCTCCGGTCGGATTCGGACGGGCCTGGCGAGTATCCCCCGCTGGGGGACCCGGGATCGCTAGGGTGACGACCTCAAGGCCGAGCGTGACGGGGGGTCCGCGATGCCGCGACGGTTCTTCAGCGGGGTGTCGGCACACCGGGGGGTGGCCGACGACGCCGCGGGGACGGCACGCCGGGGGGCGGTCGCCACCGGGGCGGCGCGCTGGTGCGCCGCCGCGCTGGCGGTCGCAGCGCTGCTGTGCGCCGCGCCCGCGGCGGTGGCGGACCCGGGCTCCCCGGGCCCGGCGGGCGCGGGGGCGCCCGCCCGGGAACCGGACCCGCCGCCCCAGGGGGACGAGCCCCTGGTGCTGGTGGGGGTTCCGGGCCTGCTGTGGCAGGACATCACGCCTGAGCACACGCCCACCCTGTGGGAAATGGCGGAGCGGTCCGCCACCGGCAACGTGTCGATCCGCACCGCGACCTCCCGCACCTGCCCCACCGACGGCTGGCTGTCGGTGTCCGCGGGCAACCGGGCACTGGCCGCGCGCCAGGACTTCGGGGTCTGCGAGCCCGCGCCCGCGCCCGAGCGCACCGGCTCCGGCGCGGTCGTCCCCGACTTCGACTCCTATGTGCGCCAGAACGCCGCCTCGCAGTTCGCGGCACCGGTCGGGCTGCTCGGCGACACCGTGCGGCGGCACGGCGGCTCCACGCTCGCCGTCGGCCCCGGGGCCGCGCTGGGCGTCGCCGACCGGCACGGGCGGGTCGACCACTACCTGCCGGGGGCGCGCGACCTCGACGCCGAGCGGCTGCGGGGCGTGACCCTGGCCGCGGTGGAGCTGCCCGAACTGACCCGGCTCTACCCCGAGGACGACCCCTTCTCCCCCGACCCCGACGGCCCCGACCCGGAGGACGTCCCGCGGGTGGACCGGGAGGAGGCGCTGGAGGTCCTGGACGGGCGCCTGCGCACGCTCACCGCGATGCTGCCCACCGGGTCCTCGCTCATGGTGGTGGGCGTGTCCATGGACAGCGGCCCCTCGCGGCTCACCGCGGCGCTGGCCGCACAGGTCGCCGAGGAGGGCCCGGCCGGGCCCATCGGCTTCCTGGCCTCGGAGTCCACCCGGCGGCGGGGCCTGGTGGCGCTCACCGACGTCACCGCCACCGTCCTGTCGGAGCTGGAGATGCGGCCGGGGGAGGCGGTCTCGGGGCGGGCCTGGCACGTGACGGGCAGGCCCGCCGACACCGCGGAGGCCGTGCAGCGGATGGTGGACTTCAACACGGCGGCGGTCGTGGTGGGGGCGTCCATCCCGGGGTTCTTCAGCGGCCTGGTGGCGGTGCAGCTGCTCATCTACGCCGCCGCCGCGTACGCGCTGCACCGCTACTCCGACGGCCAGCGCGGCAAGCGCGCCCTGGTGCTGTCCGTGACCCGGGTCGTCGCGCTGGCCGGGGCGGCGTTCCCGGTGGCCAGCTACCTCGCCAACCTGATCCCGTGGTGGGCCGCGCAGTCCCCGCCGGCGGCGCTGCTGCTGTGCGTGCTGGCGGCCGACGCGCTGGTGGTGGCGCTGGCGGTGGCCGGGCCGTGGCGGCGCACGGTCCTGGGACCGATGACCGTGGTGGCGGGGGCGACCACGGCGGTGCTGTTCCTGGACCTGTGCTTCGGGGCCCACCTGCAGATGAACTCGCCCACCGGGTACTCGCCGATCGTCGGCGGCCGGTTCTACGGGATCGGCAACATCGCGTTCGCGACGTTCGCCACCGGCATGCTCATGGCGGTGGCCGGGATCGCGCACGTGCTCATCGGGCGGGGGCGCCGGCGCGCCGCCGTGGCGGTGACCCTGGTGGTGGGCGCGGCGTCGGTGGCCATCATCGGCTGGCCGGGCCTGGGCACCGACTTCGGCGGGGTGATCGCGCTGGTCCCGGGGCTGGCGGTGACGGCGATGATGATCGCCGGGGTGCGCGTGACGTTCCTGCGGCTGGCGGCGGTGGCCGGCGCCGCCCTGGGGGCGATCACCCTGCTGTCGTGGCTGGACCTGATGCGCCCGCCGCAGGAGCGCAGCCACTTCGGGGCGTTCGCCGCCCAGGTGGTGAACGGGGAGGCGGGCACGGTGGTGGCCCGCAAGCTCGGGGCGATGCTGGGCACGTTCGGCAACTGGCAGCTGACCCTGCTGGCGGCCTGCGCCCTGGTGTTCCTGTTCGCGGTGCTCAACCGACCCACCAACTGGCGGATCGGGGCGCTCCAGCGCGCCTACGAGTACGCGCCGACGCTGCGCGCCGGGCTGACGGGTTCGCTGGTGACCGCACTGGTGGGGTTCGCCGTCAACGACTCGGGCGTGGCGATCCCCGCGATCGCGCTGACCGTGGCGGTGCCGCTGACCCTGTCGGCGTGCGTCTGGGCGCTCCAGCAGGAGGACGAGGAACCGGAAACGGACCCCGAACCCTCCGAGAACGCCCACTGCCTGTGACGCTTACCTCATCGGCGCCACGCGGCGCAAACGGGAACGAGCACGACCTTGCGTCGCTCACGTCACGAATCGGCCACGGCATTGTGGTAAAGTGCGAGGCTGAGCGGCCGTTGTAAGGGACAGCCGGCGCCCCCCGGGGGCCGGGCGGTCACCTTCTCCCGAAGATCCCGGCCACCGATCCGGCCGCCGCACCTCCCGAGGGAGGGAATGACCGCCCCCAGGGGCGGGTTCTTGTTGTCGTGGAGGGCACGGGAGTCGCCCGGCACGACACGCCGCCTGATCTCCGATCCCCGGTGTCCCCAGGGCCGCGCGGGGAACTTCCGATCCGCACTCGGACGTTCCCAGGGTGGCCGCGTTCGGCGCGGGCCGCCCGAGGCAACAGGAGAGAAGGCGTCACATCCCCGGCCCCGCGACAGCGGGGCGGCACGCGAGGACATGATGAACCATCAGCTTGGCTACCGCGGTAACGCACTGAACGTACCGGTCGACGCCCGCGCCCGGCGCGGGATGCGGCCCGCCTCGCCGGTGCGGCGGGCACGCCCCGATTACGCCGGAGTCGCCATGCCCGCACTGACCATCTCCTCCACCCTGCACGACGGCGGCCGGGTCCTGGCCCTGGACGGGGAGATCGACCTGGCCACCGAGTCCCGGTTCCAGGACGCGGTCACCGAGGCGCTCATCACCCAGCCCAGCGGGCGCGTCGTGCTGGACTGCACCGACCTGCGCTTCATCGACTCCAGCGGGCTGCGGGTGCTCATCCGCGCCCACAAGACCGCCCGCGAGCAGCAGGCGGTGCTGGCGATCGCCTCGCCACTCCAGCGGGTGGTGCAGACGCTGCGCATCACCGCCCTGGACACCCGCATCCCGGTGTTCGGCACCGTCTCGGAGGCGCTGGCCGCACCGCGGTCCGACACGAACTGACCCCCGGGCGGCCGGCGGAGGCCGCCGTGGGGAGGACACGACGAAGGGGCACGACCACGGGTCGCGCCCCTTTCCCGTGTCCGGGTGCGTGTGCGCCGGGCCGTCCGCCGGGGGGCGGCGGGGTCCGCGCCGGTCAGTTCAGCAGCAGCATCCACACGCCCAGGCCGGTGACGGCCAGGTTGACCAGGGCGAACACCACCACCCACAGCGTTCCGGGCAGGCCGGTGAGCCGGGCCAGCTGGTCGGCGTCGGAGTGCGGGGAGGGCTGGCGGATGCGCTGGCGCTGGAGCTCGAACACCGGGCGCACGCCGGCGAACAGCAGGAACCAGATGAACAGGTAGGCGAAGGCCGCCTGGACCTCGGTGGGGGTGAACCAGCTGATCCCGAACACGACGGCGCCCGTGGCCACCACCGAGAGCACGCCGTAGAGGTTGCGGATCATCAGCAGCATGGCGGCCAGGACGACGAGGCTCAGCCACAGCAGCGCGGTGATGTGGTCCGTCATGAGCACGACGATGCCGAGCAGGCCGATGACCGACGAGGCGACGTAGCCGGCGAAAACCGTGAGGATCATGCCGATACCGGTCGGCTTTCCGCGCGAGACGGTGACGCCGGAGGTGTCGGAGTGCAGGCGGATCGCGGTGAGCTGGCGCCCGCTGAGCAGTGCCACCAGGGCGTGGCCGCCCTCGTGGGCGATGGTCACGACGTTGCGGGCCACCCGCCACACGGGGTTGAGCAGGACGGCCGCCAGGGCCAGGACCGCCGCGCCGATGATGATCCACTGTTCCGGCTCCGGCTGGGTGGTCAGCACCTCCCGCCAGACGTCACCGAAGGTCGTTTCCACCAGTGGTCCCCCAACTGCGTCTCGACGGCCCCCGCCCGGGCGGGCGGGGCACTGCCCGAACTCTAGCGATCCGCCGGGAGGGCCCGGACGGTGCCGATCGGTACGGAATGTGAGACGGCCGGGCCGCGCCGGTGGTTCGGGCCGCCCCGGCACGGGCCCGTGCCGGGAGGGGAACCGAGCCGGGGACGCCGAGCCGGAGGAAGCCGTGCCGGGAGGGCGGCCTCGCAGGAGGGCACCGTGCCGGGGGAGGCACCCCGGCAGGGGCGCCGCGCTACTCCCGCTCGGCAAGCTCCTTGAGCCGCACCAGGGTCGCCTCGATGCCCCGGGCGTTGCGCGCGGGCATCCCCGCCAGCACGTAGAACTGCGAGAACCCCCGGCTGTAGTCGAAGGTCTCGGTCACCCGGGTCCCGCCCCCTGGCAGCTCCTCCAGCTCGTACCGCCACCGGTGCGTGCCGAAGTGCCGCCAGGCGATGAGGCGGTCCTTCTCGTACTCCACCACCCGGTTGGTCATCCGGTACGGCAGCCCGAACAGCTTCATGTCCATGCCGAACCGCGCGTCCGGCGCCAGTTCCGGCGGGCCGAAGCGACTGCCGCGCACGGTGCCCGACCCGTCGATGTCGGGGTGCCGTTCGGGGGATGCGAGGATCGCGAAGATCCGGGAGGCCGGGGCGTCCACCACCGCGCTCCGGGAAACCTTGTGCTCAGCCATGCGGCCATCATGGCAGCACCCCCTGAAGGGAACCTTCCTACCCCCGGACCGCGTGCCGCTCCACCCCGGCGAGCGCGCCCGCCGCCACGTGGAGCACCCAGAACGATCCCTTGCGCAGCCCCAGCTGCTGGGTGATCGGCGCCCCCAGCCGGGTGAGCGCCTCCTCCATCAGGTCCGGGACCAGCTCCCCGTGGGTGCACACCACCGCGGGGCGCCCCGCGTCCAGGATGCGGCCGAACGCCTCGCGGGCGGCGTCCACGTCGTAGGACGGGGTGCCTTCGCGCACCGTGAAGGCGCGCTCGGTCCGCAGCCGGACGTCCCCCTCCACCGTGTACGGCAGCACCGACTCGGTGCAGCGGGCCGCCGCCGAGGACACCACGTCCGGCCTCCCGTAGGCGCCCACCACCCGGGGCAGCGCGAGCGCGTCGGCCCGGCCCACGTCGTCCAGGGGGCGCAGCAGGTCGCTGCCGTCCCAGGTGCGCTTCTCCCCCGCCGACAGGTGGCGGAGCAGGATGACGGGGAAGGTCTCGGCGGGCCCGGCCCGGAAGGTGTCCAGGACCTGCACGTCGTGGTCGTAGGTGAGGCGTGCGCCCGCCTCCCCGACCGGGACCCACTCGACCCGGTCGACCTCCTCGTTGGCCTGGTAGTCGATGGCCCCGCCGGGTTCGGCGGGGGTGGCGGCCCACCACTCGACCTGCTTGGGCCAGCCGTCCTTGAGGTAGCGCTGCGGGGGCAGGCGGCGGCCCAGCACGGGGGTCAGGCCGGTCTCCTCCTGTACCTCGCGGACCGCGCCGATGATGGGGTGCTCGCCGTTCTTGAGCTTGCCCTTGGGCAGGGTCCAGTCGTCGCGGGCCGGCCGCCGGATGAGGACGACCTCGGTACCGGCGCCGCTCCGGCGCCAGAGCACGGTGCCGCCCGCCCGGATGGGCTCCAGGTAGCCGCCGGCGGCCGTGGCCGGGGCCGGCGCCGCAGCGGCGGCGCCGTGGTCTCCCGCGCTCATCCGCCCTCCACCACGCGCAGGTGGCGGTCGCCGCGCAGGCTGTCCTGGAGGTCCACCAGGGGCTGGCCGTCGGGGCCGTGGGTGACCCGGTTCCAGGTGCCGTCGGGCTGGAGGCGCCAGGAGGACGTGTCGTCGGACATCGCCAGGTCCATGAGGCCGATGAGCCTGCGGCACTGCTCCCCGTCGGCGACGCGGACCAGGGCCTCCACCCGGCGGTCGAGGTTGCGGGGCATCAGGTCGGCGCTGCCCAGCCACACCTGGGGCCGCCAGCCGTTGGCGAACACGAAGATCCGCGAGTGCTCCAGGAAGCGGCCCAGGATGCTGCGCACCCGGATGTTCTCCGACAGCCCCGGCACCCCGGCGCGCAGGACGCAGCTGCCGCGCACCCACAGGTCGACGCTGACCCCGGCCCGGGAGGCGCGGTAGAGGGCGTCGATGATCTCCTCGTCGACCAGCGAGTTGACCTTGATGCGGATGTGCGCGGGCTCGCCCTTGAGGGCGTTGTCCCCCTCGACGGCGATCTGCTGGAGCAGGCCCTCGCGCAGCGCGGCCGGCGCCACGAGCAGCCGGCGGTAGTGCTTCTTGCGGGAGAACCCCGTGAGGCTGTTGAAGAGGTCGCTGACGTCCTCGCCGACCTCGGAGGCGGCGCTGAACAGGCCGAAGTCCTCGTAGATGCGGGCGGTGCTGGGGTTGTAGTTGCCGGTGCCGACGTGGCAGTAGCGGCGCAGCAGCCCGTCGGCGTCCTGGCGGATGACCATGGAGAGCTTGCAGTGGGTCTTGAGGCCGACCACGCCGTAGACGACGTGGCATCCGGCGTGTTCGAGCTTGCGGGCCCACTGGATGTTGTTCTGCTCGTCGAAGCGGGCCTTGATCTCGACGAGGACCACGACCTCCTTGCCCGCCCGGGCCGCCTCGATGAGCGATTCCACGATGGGCGAGTCGCCGCTGGTGCGGTAGAGGGTCTGCTTGATCGCGACGACCTGGGGGTCGCCCGCGGCCAGGGCGAGGAACCGCTCGGTGGTGGTGGAGAAGGACTCGTAGGGGTGGTGGACCAGCACCTCGCGCTCGCGGATGGTGGCGAACAGGTCCCCGGAGGTGAGGGCGCGCGGCTCGACCGGGACCATCGGCGCGTAGTGCAGCTCGGGGCGGTCCAGGTCGGCGATCTGGGCCAGCCCGGCCAGGTTGAGCGGCCCGGGGACCCGGTAGACCTCCTCCTCCTCGGCGCCCAGCTCCTCGGCGAGGATGGACAGCACCTCGTCGCTGATGTCCTCCTCGACCTCCAGGCGGACCAGCGGGCCGAAGCGGCGGCGCAGCAGCTCGTTCTCCAGCGAGGTGACGAGGTCGTCGGTCTCGTCCTCGTCGACCTCCAGGTCGGCGTTGCGGGTGACCCGGAAGGCGTGGTGGTCGACGACCTCCATCCCCTCGAAGAGCTGGGGCAGGTGGGCGGCGATGATGTCCTCCACCGGCACGAAGCGGCCGCCGCCCCGGGCGTTCATCTCGATGAACCGGGGCAGGGCGCCCGGCACCTTGACCCGGGCGAACATGCGGCGCTCGTCGCGCGGGTCGCGCACGGTGACGGCCAGGTTGAGCGAGCGTCCGGAGATGTACGGGAAGGGGTGCGCCGAGTCCACCGCGAAGGGGGTGACGAGGGGGTAGATGGAGCGGCGGAAGTAGCCGCGCAGGTACTCGTGCTCGGCGGTGTCGAGCTCGTTCCAGCGCACGATGCGGATGCCGGCCTCGCGCAGGGCGGGGGCGACGCTGTCCTGGAAGCAGGCGGACTGGCGCAGCATGAGCTCGTGGGTGAACTCGGAGATGCGTTCGAGCAGGTCGCGCGGGTGGTGCCCGCTCGACGTCGGGACCAGCAGGCCGGTGGCCAGGCGTCGCTTGAGGCCCGCGACGCGGACCATGAAGAACTCGTCGAGGTTGCTGGAGAAGATCGCCAGGAAGCGGGCGCGCTCCAGCAGGGGGATGTCCTTGTCCTCGGCCAGTTCCAGGACGCGCTGGTTGAAGCGGAGCCACCCCTCCTCCCGGTCCATGAACCGGTCGGCGGGGAGACCCCGGGGCTCGGTGGTACTGGGACCGGCTGGCGTCGATACGGGTTCCGTGCTCACAGCTGGCAGACTCCCCCCTTTTCATGACCGGACGGTGACATCCCCGTGAGTGGAAAATGACCGCAACACGACCGCTATGGACCTTCTGTACCCAGATGCTCTGGAACACCTGCACTTCGCGGGCATAGTTTGCGCAGGTTTCGGCCCACGGCCATGACAACGGAAGGAAAGGCGGCGAAAAGGTGAACCGACACGCCGGAAGGTCGGGTGGGGGTCAGGGGTTTTCGACCTGGAAGACGCTTTCGTACTACAGCATCACGATTTCCAGGTCGGGCGGGGTGAGGATGAGGAAGACCCCGATCCGCAGCAGCACGTTGAGCCACGTGTTGCGGAAGCACAGCCACAGGTAGCCGTAGAGCACGCTCACCGGCGCGTAGGTCAGCAGGGCCATCCCGAGGTCGCCGAGGAACCCGTCCCCCGGGAGCTGGGACAGCGGGTCGTAGGGCTGGACGACCGCGTACACGAAGGCGAAGAGGAGCGAGGTCGCCACGATCCCTCCCCACGGCCCCAGGACGATCTCCAGCCTCGTCTGCACCATGCCGCGGAAGAAGATCTCCTCGCACACGGAGATCAGCGCGAACGCCAGCACGAACCCCGCGAGCGGGAACGAGGGCTCGGGCACCCCGTGGTAGGGCACCAGGACGTAGCCCACCAGTGCCAGCACGACCGCCACCGGGACCAGCCCCAGCCAGCGCCAGGACTGCTCGATCTTGAGGGCGATGGCCGGCATGCCGGTCCCCCGGCCGTCCAGGACCACCCCCGAGCGGTCCATGACCAGCAGCGGCAGGGTGAACAGGAAGAGCAGCCGGGACACCAGGGAGGCGGACATGGCCAGGTCGGCGCCGATCTCCGTCCCGTACATGAGGAGGATCGTGCTCAGCACGACCATGCAGAGCACGAACCCGGCCAGGAAGAGGGTCAGCCACCCGAGTTCGCGGTTGATGGGGTGGGACTGCAGGGCGGCGGAGATGCGCCGGTCCAGGGTCGGCCGGTCGCCGAACGCCCGGGACAGGCCCCAGGCGATCACGCCCCCCAGCAGGATCGGCCCCCACGAGCCCAGGAAGAGGAGCGGCGTGTCGAAGAGGACGTCGTGGCGCAGGCCGGGTTCGGCGACCAGGGCCGTCGCGAGGGCCAGGAGGCCGGCCGCCGTCAGCCACCCGGCCGGGCCCCATCTTCGCACCATGGTCACAAGAGTCCCCCCTGCCTCAGAACTCCCATTCTGCCCAAGGGGAAACTAAAAGCTACTTTACGACTACGGTATGTTGCCACCGGGCTGAACCGGGGCGGCCGGACCCGCGGCCCGGCCGCCCCCTCGGCACACCCTCCCGGTCAGCGGCCGGGGGTCAGTGGCCGTTGTCCAGCACCGACCGGAGGAACTCCTTGGTCCGCTCCTCGCGGGGGTCGCCGAAGATCTCGTCCGGCGTGCCCTCCTCCGCGATGCGGCCCTTGTCGAACATCAGCACGCGGTGCGACACGTCCCGCGCGAACCCCATCTCGTGGGTCACGCACAGCATCGTGATGTCCGTGGTCTCGGCGACCGTGCGCAGCACGTCCAGGACCCCGGCCACCAGCTCCGGGTCCAGGGCGGAGGTGACCTCGTCCAGCAGGAGGATCTCCGGGCGCATCGCCAGCGCGCGGGCGATCGCCACCCGCTGCTGCTGGCCGCCGGAGAGCTGGGTGGGGTGCGCGTCGATCTTGTCCGACAGCCCCACCAGCTCCAGCAGCTCCTCGGCCCGCTCGTTCGCCTCGGCCTTGGGCAGGCCCAGCACGTGCACCGGCGCCTCGGTGAGGTTCTTGCGGACCGTCATGTTCGGGAACAGGTTGAACTGCTGGAACACCATCCCGATCCGCTTGCGGCGCGGACGCAGGTAGGCCTCGTTGGCCGGGACCATCCGGCCACCGCGCGACATGTGGCTGAACGGCTCGCCGTCCACCTCGATCCGGCCCTCGGTCACCTTCTCCAGGGTCATGAGCAGGCGCAGGATGGTGGTCTTGCCGGAGCCGCTGGGTCCGATGAGGGTGACCCGCTCGCCGGGGGCGACGGAGAAGTCCAGGTGGTCCAGCACGGTGAGGTCGCCGAAGCGCTTGACCACCTGGTCGAAGTTGATCAGCGCCGAAGTGTCAGACGGCGGCATAGCGTCGCTCCAGTCGTCGGATGATGATCGCGGAGGGGACGCTCACCAGCAGGAAGAGGAACCCGACCACGGTGTAGGCCTCCACGATCCGGAAGCCGGCGCTGCCCACCTGGCGGGCGGTGGCCAGCAGTTCGACCACCGTGATCGCCAGCAGCAGCGGGGTGTCCTTGAACATGGCGATGAGGTAGTTGCCCAGCGCCGGGATGACCTTGCGGATCGCCTGGGGCAGCACCACGGCGCCCCAGGTGCGCGAGGCGGGCAGGCTGAGCGCCCGGGCCGCCTCCCACTGGCCCTTGGCGACGCCCTCGATGCCGGAGCGGTAGACCTCGGCGGTGTAGGCCGAGTAGTGCACTCCCAGCACCACGATGCCCACCGTCAGGGCCGACACCGTGGAGGGCGCCAGCGCGAACACGAACACCAGCTGCACCAGCAGCGGCGTGGTGCGCACGAACTCCATGGCCCCGTGCACGATCGCCCCGAGCACCGGGATCCGGCGGACCATGGCGAGGACCAGGCCCAGGACGAGGGCGATGAGGTAGCCCAGGAGGGTCGCCTGGACGGTGACCGCCAGGCCGCGCATGAGGTCGGGCAGGACCTGGAAGGTCCATTCGAAGTCCCAGATCATCTACTTCGCACCCCCCGATGCCGTGAGCGCGGGCGGACGGAGCAGGCCCAGGATCCCCTTGCCGCCGGGCGGGACGCGTCCGAGCCTGCGGTTGGCCCGGCGCTCCAGCAGGCGCACGCCGAAGATGAGCACCTGGGCGATGAGGAAGTACAGGATCAG
Source organism: Nocardiopsis flavescens (assembly GCF_900141985.1). Classification (GTDB taxonomy): domain Bacteria; phylum Actinomycetota; class Actinomycetes; order Streptosporangiales; family Streptosporangiaceae; genus Nocardiopsis; species Nocardiopsis flavescens. Next base: position 22,540 of record NZ_FQZK01000022.1, read on the forward strand.
CGCGCCGCTGAAGGCGAGCACCGTCTCCCCGGTGGCCTGGCGCATCCGCTCGGCGATGGCGCTGATGTCGGCGACGCCGATGAGGAACGACACCGCGGTCGCCTTCATCAGCTCGATGGAAAGGTTGCCGAAGGTCGGCAGCATCTGGGCCCAGGCCTGCGGCAGGATCACCAGGCGCATCCGCTGGAACCAGGTCATGTCGAGGGCGATGGTCGCCTCGGTCTGGGCCCGCGGGACGGCGTTGATCGCCCCGCGGACGACCTCGGCGCCGTAGGCGCCCACGTTGAGGCCCACCGCGAGGATGGCCGCGAACCGGCCGTCCAGCTGGTAGCCGGTCAGGATGGGCAGCGCGTACGCCATCCAGAACATCAGCACCAGGGCGGCGATCCCGCGGAAGACCTCGACGTAGGTCGTGGCCACCGCGCGCGGCAGCCACCCGGGGCGGGTGCCCAGGACGCCGAAGAACATGGCCAGGACGAACGCCAGCGCGAGGCCGCCCGCGGTCAGCTGGACGGTGACCCAGGCGCCCTCCAGGTAGAGCGGAAGCCGCTCGATGAGGAAGTCCACGGCGGGATCAGCCCTCGCACAGCTCGGCGGTGGTGGTGCCGTCGGGCAGGTCGGCCTCGGTGAAGCCCCACTCCTCGCCCAGCTCCAGCAGGCGTCCGCTCTCGGTGAACTCGGCGATGACCCGGTTCATCTCCTCCAGCAGCGAGGAGTCGGCGGGCCGCACGCACAGGCCGCCCCAGCCCTTCTCCTCGCGGCCGTCGATCTCGGGGAAGAACGGCTCGCTGACGTCGAAGTCGCCGCCCCGGTCCAGCAGCAGGTACTCGTGGGAGACCTTGAGCATGGAGACGGCGTCGACACGGCCCGACTCCAGCAGCTCGTAGCCGGTGGTCTGGTCGGGGATCAGCTCCATCTGCCCGGCCGGGACCTCGAAGTACTCGGCGTAGCCCTGCTCCACGGAGGCGTTGAGCACCGCGAGCTTGAGGTCGGGGTCGTCGACGAAGTCGGTGAAGTGCTGGATGTCGTGCGGGTTGCCCGCGGCCACCATGAACGCCTCGGGCGAGGTCGCGGTGGGCTCGGTGAAGGAGACCTGTCGGCACCGGTCGGGCGTGATGAACACGCCCGCGGCGATCACGTCGAACTGACTGGCCTGAAGACCGGGGATGAGCCCGTCCCAGGAGACCGGGTTGGCGCGGATCTCGGGGACGCCCAGTTCCTCGAAGACCGCCCGGGCGACGGCCGGGGACTGCCCGGCGGGGTTGTTGTCGCCGTCGACGAAGCCGAAGGGGATCTCGTTGGCGAGCCCGACGTTGACGAAGCCCTGCTCGCGCAGCCGGTCCAGGGTGGCCGTGTCGCCCTGCCCGTCCCCACCGCCCCCGCCGTTGTCGACGCGTGTGCACGCGGCGAGGCCGAGGGTGACGGCCCCCACGCCGGCCAGGCGGAACGCTTCCCGGCGCCCGGGGGCCCGTCGGCTGTTCGCTGATACCTGCATCTTCACTCTCACTCCTCGCGTCACTCGCGCGATCCATCGCGCCTCGCGGACGGTGCCGCTCGGCGCCGCGCCGTGGGAGACCGGGCGGCCGGGAGGGCTCCCGGCGCGCGCCGCCGCTGGTCGGCGACGTGCCCGTCTCCGGTACGGGGTTCTCCCTCCCCGAGGCCCCCCGGAGGTAACGAGACCCAGGTAGTCCGTTATGTACTGGTTATCGCAGAAGTCCGTGTCGGCCCGCCCGCACCCCGATACCTACCCCTTAGCAGCTGGATGACTACATTAGGTCACGGATTCGGGGTGCGGGCGGACCCTGCCCGATTCCGCCCGGCGGGGCGGATCCGGGTCCGGGGCTCAGCCCTCCTCGACGACCAGCGGGTAGACGCCGTTCTCGTCGTGGACCTCGCGGCCGGTCACCGGCGGGTTGAACACGCACAGCACGCGGAAGTCGGTCTTGGGCCGGACGGTGTGCCGCTCGTGGCCGTTGAGGAGGTACAGGGTGCCCGGGGTGATGATGTGCTTCTCCCCCGTCTCCTCGTTGGTCAGCTCGGCCTCGCCCTCGACGCAGTGCACCAGCTCGACGTGGTTGGCGTACCAGAAAGTGGACTCCGTGCCCGCGTAGAGCACGGTCTCGTGGAAGGAGAAGCCGACTTTCTCCTTGGCGAGGACGACCCGGCGGCTGCGCCAGTTCTCCGTCTTGATGTCGGCCTCGGTGTCGGTGATCTCGTCCAGGCTGCGAACGATCACGGTGTTCCCCCTCTCGGTGCGCTCTGCTGCGCACCTGGCTGCGGTGTACGGAAGCGGGGCCGGCCGACCGCCACGAAGGGCGGCCGGCCGGCCCCGCGGTGCCGCTGCGGGCCCTCGCCCCCGCGGGCCGCCCGTGGGCGGCCCGCGGGGTCCCCGGTGCCCGGCGGCGGCCGTGTCACGGCCGCCGCCGGGACGCCCGGGGCTGCGAGGGCACCGGGCGGCGGGGTCATGCGGGCTGGGCGACCTTGGTCGCGACGCGCGCCGCGTCGGCCATGATGTCCAGGCCGGCCGTCAGCTCCTCCTCCGTCATGGTGAGCGGGGGCAGGAGCTTGGCGACCTCGTCCTCGGGGCCGGAGGTCTCCAGCAGCAGACCGCGCTCGAAGGACTCGGCGGCGATCCGCTTGGCCACGGAGGCGTCGGCGAAGGCCAGCCCCCGGGCCAGGCCCCGGCCGCGCACGTGCGCGCCCAGGTCGGTGTGCTCGGCGGCCATCTCTTCCAGGCGGGCGGCCACCAGGTCGCCCTTGGCCTTGGTCGCGGTCGCGAAGGCGTCGTCCGTCCAGAAGCGGCGCAGCGCCTCGGTCCCGGTGACCATGGCCGGGTTGAAGCCGCGGAAGGTGCCGTTGTGCTCCCCGGGCTCCCACACGTCGAGTTCGCGCTTGAACAGGGTCAGGGCCATGGGAAGACCGTAACCGCTGATGGACTTCGACAGCGTGACGATGTCGGGGACGATGCCGGCCTCTTCGAAGCTGAAGAAGTCGCCGGTGCGCCCGCAGCCCATCTGGATGTCGTCGACGATCATGAGGATGCCGTACTCGCGGCACAGCTCGGAGAGCTCGCGCAGCCACTGGGCGCCGGCGACGTTGATGCCGCCCTCGCCCTGGACGGTCTCCACGATCACCGCGGCGGGCTTGTCCAGGCCGCTGCCGCTGTCCTCCAGCAGGCTGCGCAGCCACAGGAAGTCCGGGGTGCGCCCGTCCATGTAGTTGTCGAAGGGCATGGTGGCCACGTGGCCCAGCGGCACGCCCGCACCGCCGCGCTTCATCGAGTTGCCCGTGACGGCCAGTGCCCCCAGCGTCATGCCGTGGAAGCCGTTGGTGAAGTTGACGATCGTCTCGCGGCCGGTGTACTTGCGGGCCAGCTTGAGCGCGGCCTCGACGGCGTTGTTGCCCGCCGGGCCGGGGAACTGGACCTTGTAGTCCAGGCCGCGCGGTTTGAGCACGACCTCCTCGAAGGTCGCGAGGAAGTCGCGTTTGGCGACGCTGTAGGCGTCGAGGCTGTGGACGATGCGGTCCTCGGTGAGGTAGCGGACGAGCTCGGCCTTCAGCTCCGGGTTGTTGTGCCCGTAGTTGAGGGACCCGGCTCCCGCGAAGAAGTCCAGGTAGGGACGGCCCGTCTCGTCGTAGACGTGGCTTCCGACGGCCCGGTCGAAGACCGCCGGCCAGTTCCGGCAGTAACCGCGGACTTCGGACTCAAGACGCTCGAAGGTCTCCATCGTGGGTACCTCGGTTCCTTTCCCCAGGTTCGTGGGATCTTGGCGTGGCCGATCGAAGGGGTGATCGATGCGGTGCGGACGGCCGGTCACACGTGTGCTTCGTCGGGGAGACCCAGGGGTCCGATGCGCACGAGGTCTTCGGGCTCGTGTGAGTCTCCGTTCTCCTCCGGGAAGTGCTCCTCGGAGAAGAGTGCGGACCAGGTGATCCGGGCCCGGCGGTCGCGGGCGAACGATGAGAACAGCGCCCGCGAAGCGGTGTTGTCCGGGGTGACGGTCGCCTCCAGGTGGTCGACACCCCGTTCGACGATGCGGTCACCGATGAAGTCGAGCATGTGTCTGGCCAGTCCGCGGCCCCGGTGGTCCGGGTCCACGGCGACCTGCCAGAGGAAGTAGGTGTCCGGGCTGTCGGGTCGCACGTAGCCGGTGACGTAAGCGATGGGCCGGTCGGAGTCGTCGCGGGCGACGACGCTGGTCGCGGCGAAATCCCGGCACCAGAGGGCGTAGGCGTACGGGGAGTTCACGTCCATCCCCGCCTTCCCCGCCAGGGCCCACATGTGCGGGCCGTCCCCGGGTCCGGGATGTGCCAGGCGCACGTCCCCACGGCTCGCGGCACCGGCACGCTGCGCGGAACCGTGCGCTCCCTCGTCGGTACGGTCGCGGGCTTGGAGATTCGTTCGTAGATGCGGCACGTCGATTGAAACTAGCGAACGAAGGTCAATGGCATGACGAGGCGCTCCGCTGCGGATGTTTCACCGAAAGGCGATCGGGTATGGCCTGTCCCTTTAGTCCGATCCCAAGGCCGTGACCAGCACTTTCGCGGACCGCGCCGACGGGCGCGGGCGGGCGGCGCACGCGCTGCCCATCAGGGGATTCGGTACCGTCCGCGCGGCGGGACCGTGTGTCGGTCCGGCGCCGGGGCGCCGCGGGCGGGAGAATGCGCGTGCCGGGCGCCAGGGTCAAACATAGAGCCTGAACGAGCAATATTAAGCGTGCGTTAAGTCACATCAATTCGGTGGAAACCTCGCGACATAACGTCTTCTCCCGGCCGGACCGGGGACCCCGGGACGACACACGGCGGTCATACGCGCGTCGCGACCGCCCCCGGCTCCCCCGCGAAAGCCCGGCTGCGCAGGGCTTTCCCCGGAGCGCCGCCGCGCCTGCGGCGCGGCTCCGGCGGGGCCCGGGCCCCGCCGCCGCCCCTCCCCCTCCTACCCCGGGAACCGACCAAGGTCCCGGGGGGAACAGAGAAGTTCTTTCCGGACCCCGTGTAGTACGACCCGATGTAGTACTACACTTAGTCGCATCGCTTCGCCGCAGTTCCGGTCGGCCGCACACCCCGCGGCCGCACCGGCCCTCGACAGAAATCCCGGGGCCGCGGCACAACGCGACGACTTCCGCCGACCCGGCCGTGGAGGACACGGCGCGGACCACCGGCCAGGGACCGACAGCCACGGATCGGAGGCGCTCGTGAACCGCCTGTACCACGACAGCGAGGACTGGGTCGCGCAGGGACGCTGCCGCGCGTACGACCCCGAGATCTTCTTCCCGGTGAGCACCACCGGGATCGGCAGGGCCGACACCGAGCGGGCCCTGGAGGTCTGCGGCGGCTGCACCGTCCGCCGGGAGTGCCTGCGGTGGGCTCTGCGGGCCGGGGAGGCCGACGGCGTCTGGGGGGGCACCACCCCGGAGGAGCGCCGCTACATGCGCCGCGAGCTGGCCCCCGCGGTCTGACGCCGAACGCCCGCGGGCGGGGACCGGCCGCGGCCCCGGACCGCGCCGCGGGCGCCGACGGGCACGGGCCGGTTCCGGCCGCCCGTCGTGCCCTTGCGGGCGAATCGGACAGGATCTAGGTTTTCTCACGTGCGACCCGCCCACGGCACACTCCGTCTCCTGCGCACGGCCTCACTGGCCGCGGCGTGCACGGGGCTCTCCTGGATCGGTCACGACCTGTGGGCCGCCGAGCCCGCGGCACCGGGCGGGTTCGCCCTGGCCACCGCCTTCCTCACCGCCGTGCTGTGGCGGTTCACCCGCGTCATGCGGGGCTTCGGCGACATCTTCGCCGTCATGGCCGCCGCCCAGGCGGTCCTGCACCTCGTCCTCCAGGGGTCGTCCGACCCCTCGTTCGCGGCCTTCGGCACCGGCGCGGACCACACCGGACACGGGCTCCTGGCGCACGCCCTCGGCTTCGCCCCCGGCATGCTGCTGGCGCACCTGTGGGCCGCCCTGCTGGCCTCGGCGCTGCTGGCGCACGGGGAGTCCGCCCTGTGGTCCCTGGCCGCCCTGCTGGCGCGTGCGCTGCCCCCCGCGCACCCCCGGGCGCTGCCGCCGTGCCCCTCGCCCGCGGTCCGCGCGCCCGCCGCCGCCGCGGCGGTGCCGGCCGGGCCGGGGTCCCGGGCGCACCCCCCGCGCGGTCCGCCCGCCTTCGCCCCCGCCGCCTGAGCGGGGCGAGCGAAGGGACCGGGAGCCGCCGCACGGCGCTCCCGGCACGGAACCGGACCGAGAGTTGGAAGATGAGAATGACCCGCACCCGTACCTCCCCCCTGCGGCGCGCCCTCGTGCCCGCCGCCGTCCTGGCCGCCGCCCTCGTGGCGGCGCCCGCCCCGGCCCTGGCCCACGACGTCCTGACCGGGTCGGACCCGGAGGACGGCGCGACCCTGGACGCCGTTCCCGAGGAGATCGTGCTCTCGTTCAACAACGCGCCCATGGAGGGCGGCTCCGGCAGCGCCGTGGTCGTCACCGGGCCCGACGGCGAGACGACCTACGAGGACGGCGGGCCGGCGTTCGACGGCACCGACGTGTCGGTCGGCCTGCTGCCGCTGGACGAGGCGGGCGAGTACACCATCGGGTTCCGGGTGGTGTCCTCCGACGGCCACCCGATCCAGGACTCCCTCACCTTCACGGTGACCGAGGAGGCCGTGGCCGCCGCCGCCCCTGAGGAGTCCCCGGAGGAGTCCCCGGAGCCGAGCGGGCCCGCCGAGACCGCCGCCGGGGAGGAGCCCGCCGAGGCCGAGTCCTCCGAGGCCGCCGCCGAGGGCGGGGAGGGCGGCCTGCCGCTGAGCGTCATCGTCATCGCGGCGGTGGGCGTGGTCGCGGTCGCCGCCGTCGTGGTGGTCGCCGTCCGCCTGCGCCGGGGCTCCGCCTCGGAGTAGGCGCCGCCCGGGAACGTCCGAAGGGCCCGCGCACCGGTGACCGGTGCGCGGGCCCTTCGGACGTTGCGGGATGCGGGAGGGCCGCCGGGCTCCGGCGGCCGTCCGCCGCGGCGGGCGGCGGGCGGACCTCAGACGCGGCGGGCGAGCAGAATGCTGATGTTGTCCTTGCCGCCCGCCTCCATGGCGGCCTGCCACAGGGCGTGCACGGCGGCCTCGTCGCTGCCGGCCTCGGCGATCATCCGCTCCATCTCCTCGACCAGCACCAGGTCGGACAGGCCGTCGCTGCACATCAGCCAGGCGCTGGGGTCGGCGGAGTCGTCGCGGCCCACGTGCGGGACCATGCTGCCGCCCGAGCTGCCGCCCAGGGACTGGGTGATGAAGTTGGTGGTGACGGGCCGTCCGTCCTCGGAGGGGGGCAGCGCCGGGGAGTCGTCCTCGGAGAGCTGCACCAGGCGGCGCCCGTCCAGGCGGTAGGTGCGGGAGTCGCCGACGTTGAACCAGAAGTTGCCGTCGTTGTTGAGCAGCACGCCCGCGACGGTGGTCCCCATCCCGGCGAACTCGGTGTGCTGCAGGGCGTGGTCCTTGATCTCCTCGTCGATGTTGCTCAGCAGCTGGGCGATCTCGTCCGGGCCGCCCAGGCGCGGCCCCATCTCCGCCATGCGGTGCACGGCGTGCTCGGAGGCGATCTCCCCGGCGGCCTGGCCGCCGATGCCGTCGGCGACCGCCAGGATGACGGGCTCGCTCACCGGCAGCACGCAGCGGACCGGCGAGGTCATGTTCGCACTGGCGACGGTCAGGGCCCCCATGACGATGGCGTCCTCGTTGGCGGGACGTATCGCGCCCCGGTGCGTGAGGGCCGTGACGATGACTTCCCCACCAGCGACACCCATACGCCCTTCCTCCCGTTTCGTCGGCCGTGGCCGCTGCCCGACACATGCGCCGGACCCTTGGTCGAATCCCGTTCAACGTCTGGATTCTGCAACCGTACCGAGCCACTGCCGGGGTAGGTCAAAATCCGGGTACATCATGACGGAAAACACCCGGATACGCAGTTCCTGCACGGGATTCGAGTGCCGAAAGTGCTGCCCGGAGAACGTGTTGCTCCGCATTGACAGTAGCGGCCACGGCGAGCGTCCGGCAGGGTCCCCCGGGCCCCGCTTTCCGGGCGGTCCCGAACACCGGGTTCACGGCGCCCGACGCCGGTCGAAATCCCCCCTCCGGTTGTCCCGGGGCGCGGGGTCTGACAGAATGTGCCCGTTGGGTGTCTAAGACGCAGACACACACGACCACCATCGTGCAGCCGATGCCGGTTACGCACGGTGGCGAATGGTATCCCTTCGAACAGGTCGTCTGGTGTGGTTCCCGTGCGTCTGCCCTTCTTCCTCTCCCCCCTTCTTTCCCCTCCCTGCGACGGGTGCCGTGCACCCGTCCCCCGGGCCGCCGTGCATCCACCGCCGAGCGCCCCCCTGCGCCGTGCGCGCCGTCGGTGAGCCGAACACCCCTCCCTTTCAGAACCATCCGCCCGTCCCGGGGGACTCCGACCCCGCTCCGAAGTCCCCCGGGCACCTCGACGGGCACCCGCTCGTGCCCTAGGAGTCCAGCCCCGTGAAGATCGCGATGATCGCCGAACACACCACCCCCCTCCCCGCCCACCGCGGCGAACCGGCCTGCCCCGCGAGCCTGCACCTGTGCGCCCTCTCCCGGCAGCTGGCCAAACGCGGCCACAAGGTCACCGTCTACGTCCGCCGCAGCGACCCGGAGCAGCCCGAGGGCCGCACCCGGATGGCGCGCGGCGTCTCCGTGACCCACCTCGACGCCGGGCCGGCCCGGCCGCTCGACGAGCGTGAGCACGCGGAGCACACCGGAGCGTTCGGCACCGCCCTGGCCGCCGCCCTCGACGAGGACCGCCCCGACGTCCTGCACGCCATCGGCTGGACCAGCGGCCTGGCCGCCCTGCACGCCCAGGCGCACAGCGAGCGCGACCAGAGCGCGATCCCGCTGGTGCAGACCTTCCACTCCCTCAACGCAGCCGAGCAGCGCTCCGGGATGGACAGCGACCCCCAGCGCACCCGCATGGAGTCGATCCTGGCCTCGCGCGCCGACCGGGTGATCGTGCACTCCACCGACCAGCAGAACGAGCTGGCCCGCCTGGGCGTGCCCCGGCACCACGTCGGCGTCGTGCCGTTCGGCGTGGACACCGACCACTTCACCGTGGAGGGCGGCACGTCCTCCGAGTACTGGCGGTCCTCCCGCGGCGAGCGCCCGCGCCTGGTCGCGGTCACCTCCCTGGACCGCTCCGGCGGCGCCGACCGCCTCGTGGACTCGCTGCTGCGCATGCCCGAGGCCGAGCTGCTGCTGGTCTCCACCTCCTCCCGCACCGGCGTCCCGCTGGACGAGGACGCCCGCCGGCTGGAGATCCGGGCCAAGGAGGCGGGCGTCGAGGACCGCCTGCACCTGGTCGGCCCGGTGGAGCGCAAGGAGCTCCCCCGCCTGCTGCGCTCGGCGGACGTGTTCGTGTCCGCCGCCTCCTACGACCCCTACGGCGGGGCCGTGCTGGAGGCCATGGCGTGCGGCCTGCCCGTGGTGGCCACCGCCACCGGCGCCGTCCCCGGGGCCGTCCTGCACCGCACCAGCGGCGTCCTGATGCGGTTCGGCCACCCCGACGAGGTCGCCCGGGCCGTGCGGGCGGTCCTGGGCACGCCGACCATGAGCACCGCGTACGGCATCGCCGCGGTGGACCGCGCCCGGTCCCGGTTCACCTGGCAGCGGATCGCGACCGAGACCGAGATCGCCTACGAGCGGGCCCGTCCCGCCGAGCGCGACGGGCTCGACGAGGAGGCGGACGGCCTGGTGCTGTCCGGGGCCGCGCGCTGACCACCGTGCCCTCCCTCCCCCCGCGACCGCGTTATCGGCCCCCCGGTGTCACCGCCGGGGGGCCGCAGCGGGTACATCTCGGTCGACGGCTCCCGCACCCGGGCTCCGCGACCCCCGACCCGCCGACCACGGATCCATGACCTTCGAACACCAGGGCCTGCTCTTCCGCCGCGATCACCGGCTCCGCGAGGCGGTGGCCGACGTGCTGCGCCCCGCCGCGGGCGCCCGCACCGTGCTGGCGGTCTCCGGCGTGCGCGCCGCGGGGCTGCTGTCCGCGCTCCCCGGGGACGCGGCGGCGGACGTGCGCGTCGTGGACCGCGACCGCCTGTACGCCTCTCCCGGGCGCGCCCTGGCGGCGCTGCACCGGATGGCGTCGGCGCACCCCGGCGGAGTGGTCGCCGTCGTCGAGCCCCCGCTCCTCCACGGCGCCCTGGAGCGGCGCGAGTGGCGCCGCTGGGAGTCGGTGCTGTGCACGGCCCTGGCCCCCTCCCGGATGCGCCTGGTGTGCGTCCACGACGAGCGCTCGCTGTCCCCCCGCGACCGGGCGGCGGTGCTCGCCACCCACCCGGTACTGGTCGGCGCCGACGGGCCGCGCGCGAACCCGTCGTACCAGGGGACCGCGGCGTTCGGGTCGCGTCCGCGCGCTCCCGAGCCGCTGCCCGTGCAGGGACCCGTGCACCGGCTGGAGGTCGGCCCGTCCCTGCCGCGGCTGCGGCAGGAGCTGACCGCCCTGGGGCGGTCGGAGGGGATGGACCCCGACCGGGTGGAGCGGATGGTCACGGCCGTCAACGAGGTGGCCGCCAACGTGGTGGAGCACGGGGCGGGCAAGGGCGGCGTGCGGGTGTGGCGGTCCTGGGACCGGTGGGTGTGCGACGTGACCGACGAGTGCGGGGGCCCGGCCGACCCGCTGGCCGGGTACCGCCCCTCCGACGGGCTGCGCCCCCGGGGCTACGGGCTCTGGATCACCCGGCAGATCTGCGACTACCTGGAGATCACCGGGGGCGGCGAGGGCTCCTCGGTGCGGCTGCACTTCCTGGACCACCGCGTGGAGGACCTGCCGGCCGACGGCGGACAGGACCGCGCCGGAGACGTCCACTGAGAGCGGCGGGGATCAGCCCCGGAGGCCGTCGACGGCCGCGTCCACCGTGTCGATGATCGGGATGACCTGGTCGATCCCGGCGATCATGAACAGGCGCATCACCTGGCGCTGGGGCTCGGCGACCACCAGGCCCACCCCCAGGTCGCGGGCGTGCCGGTAGGAGGCGACCAGGACGCCGATGCACCGGGAGTCGCAGAACCCCACCTTGGTGAGGTCGATGACCACGCCCTGCGGCGGTTCGGGGACCAGGATGCGGTCCAGCTCCACGGCCAGGGCGGGCGAGGTCACCGCGTCCATCTCCCCCACGGGTGTCACGACGACGATCCCGTCCTCGCGACGGACCGAGATGTCTGATGACGCCACGCTCGCCACTCCTTGTCGCCGTCGGATCGGCCGGTCACGGCACCCGGCCCCTGCCCATCATCGCGCCTTTCGATCACGCTCGGGACTCATCGCCGCCCGTCACACCCGGCGGGCCCGCGGCGTTCACCCCCCGGACGCCCCGGTCCTGGGGCCCGTGTTCTCGGCGACGAGGTCCCGGGCCACGTCCACGACCCTCTTGCGGTTGCGCTGGGCCACCTCGCGCAGCGCGGCGAAGGCGGTGTCCGCGTCGCAGCCGCGGGCGTGCATGATGATGCCTTTCGCCTGGTCGATGACGGTGCGCGCGGACATGGCGCGGCGCATGTGCGCGCTCTGGCGCGCCTCGTCGGTGCGGCGGCCGACGGTGGCCAGGGACGCCGCGGCGTGCTCGGCCAGCAGGGCGGTGAGCGGGGCGACCACGCCCTCGTCGAAGGCGTCCGGCCGCACGGAATGCACCCCGAACGTGACCACCCGGTCCGCGTCGGCGCCGTCGCCGGGCAGCGGGCTGGGCAGGGTGAGGGAGGAGCGGTCCCCGCACTGCACGGCCATGCTGGTGTAGCGCGGCCAGCGGTGGGACTCGCGCAGCACGTCCCCCACCCGGACCTGGCGCATCTCGCGCACCGCCTCCACCGCGGGTCCCTGGTCGGTCGTGTACTGGTGCTCGAACGCGGCGGCCAGGTCGGCGTGCGAGGCGCCGTAGTCGGCGACCACGTGGCGCACCGAGCCGTCGGGGCCGACCACCTCGCGCCAGACCACCACGAGCGCCGCCGAGCAGCCGGGGACGCCCAGCGCGGCGGCCCTGCCCATCTGGTCCAGGGCGCGTTCGAGGGTGGTGTTCCCGCTGTGCCCCAGCGCGCCGATGTCGCGGGCCAGGCGTTCGATCCACACGATCCGGCCTCCTCGTTCCTCCAGGTCCACGGTAGCCCCGTGCCGCCGCGGCGGGACACATCCGTTAGCGTCGTGAAAGTCATGGCCGACCGCGACGACAGGGAGAGCCCGCGTGCACCTGGCGGAGCTGCAACGAGAGATCACCGCTCTGGGCGAGCGCATCACGGCCCTGCGTGATACGCACACCATGTACCCGGACGACGGGCAGAGCACGGCCGAGGCGTCCCTGGCCGAACTGGAGTACGCCGAGCGCCTGCTCGGCGAGGCCGGCGCGCAGCTCGCGAACGCGCACGCCGACCCGCCCGAGCAGCGCCGCCAGGGCGACGACGGCGACCGCGCGCTGCTGCGGGCCATGTTCGCCGACCTGCGCGTGCCGGTGGTGCTGCTCGACCACGAGGGGTACATCCGGCGGATCAACAACGCCGGGGCGACCCGGCTGGGCAGCGGCCCCGGTTACCTGACGGGGAAGCCGTTCGTGCACTTCGTGGACCTGCGGCGGCGGGCGGCGATGCGCTCGTGGCTGGCGGCGGTGGTCCGCGGCGACGGCGACGCCGACCTGGAGTCCCGGCTGGCCCAGCGCGGGTGGGCCGAGGACGTGCACCTGACCCTGACCCGGCTGGTGCTGCCCTCCGAGCCGAACCCGCTGGTGCTGGTGGCGATGTCGCCGCCGATGAACGGCGGCGAGGAGGAGGGCCCCGCCCCGCTGGAGACGGAGGTGGAGGACCAGGTGGTGGTGCTGGCCGCGCGGCGGCTGGACGTGCTGACCCGGATGACCCGGCTGCTGCTGCGCTCGGCGGGGCCGGGCGGGGCCGGGGAGCCGCTGGCGCTGGCCGACGCCGCCGAGCTGCTCGCCGACTCCTACGCCGACTGGGTGATCGTGGACGTGTGCGACCTGCCCGGGGACCCCCGGGCGGCGCGGCGCGCGGTGGTGGCCGGCCCCGCCGACGCCACCGCCGGGCAGCGCCGTGAGGTGTCCGGGGCCGCGACCGAGGACGGCGACATCCCCGGCGAGGTGCTGGGCCGGGGGCAGTCGCTGCTGTTCCCGCTCATCGAGGAGGAGGGCGTGCTGGGCCGCGCCTCCTCGGGCGCGCCGCTGCTGTCGGTGCTGGGCGCCGGGTCGCTGCTGTCGGTGCCGCTGCGCGGCAGCCGGGGCGTGCGCGGGGCGCTCACCCTGATCCGGCGCAGCAACCGGGGCAGCTTCCGCCTCGCCGACCTGGGCCTGATCGAGGAGATCGGCGAGCACATCGGCCTGGCCCTGCCGCCCCGGCCGAGCTGACCCCGCCCCGGGGCCGGCCCCGCCGGGCCGGCCCGGCGGTCACTCCTCGGGGCCGTGCAGGGTGTCGATGAGGGTGGACAGGCGGGAGTACGCGCGGTCCACCCGGCGCACCCCGTCGACCAGCGGCTGGTCGGTGTCCTGGTAGGTGTCGACGATGTGGCGCCGCAGCCCGGCCAGCTCCTCCTGGACCTGGCCGGAGCGGTGGGCGAGCTGGTCGGCCAGGACCTTCCCGGGCTCGCCGGTCTCCTGCCCCAGGTCGCGCTGGAGGGTGCGGGCCTGCTCCCTCATCTGCGCCTTGAGCTGGTGCAGCTCGACGAACACCTCGACCTTGGAGCGCAGCACCCACGGGTCGAAGGGCTTGAGCAGGAAGTCGACCGCCCGCGAGGCGTAGCCGCGGAAGACCTGGTGCCGGTCGATCTCCTGGGCGGTCAGGAAGATGATCGGCACGTCCTTGGTCTTCTCGCGCTGCTTGATGTGGGCGGCCGTCTCGAAGCCGTCCATCCCCGGCATGACCACGTCCAGCAGGATGACCGCGAAGTCCGTGCCCAGAAGGTGCTTGAGCGCCTCCTCCCCGGAGCTGGCCCGGACCAGGTTCTGGTCCAGGGACGTGAGGGCCGCCTCCAGCGCGATGAGGTTCTCGTCGCGGTCGTCCACGAGGAGGATGTTGGCCTTCTGGGTCACGGCGGTCACTCCAGGTCTTCGGTCGGGTCGTCCTTGCCGGTGTTCCCCTTGGGGCCGGTGTCATCCCCGAGACTGCTGCGGGTGCTGTCTCCTTCCGCGCCATTGTGCCCCGTCCGGGGCCCGGACGCCGCCCCAGGGTCCGTGGCCGACCCCGGCGCGCTGTCGGCCGGGTCCACGGTCAGCCAGTGCCGCATGACGTCCAGCAGGTGGTCGAGGTCGACCGGTTTGGTGACGTAGTCGGTGGCGCCGGCCGCCAGGCTGCGCTCGCGGTCGCCCTGCATGGCCTTGGCCGTCAGCGAGACGATGGGCAGGTCCGCGAACTGGGGCATCTGGCGGATGCGCTCGGTGGTCTGGTTGCCGTCGAGGTCGGGCATCATCACGTCCATGAGGACGAGGGAGATGTCCTCGTTGGCCTCCAGCTTGGCGATGCCCTCGTGGCCGTTGTCGGCGTAGAGCACCTCCAGGCCCTGGGCCTCCAGGGCGCTGGTGAGCGCGAAGACGTTGCGCACGTCGTCGTCCACGATGAGGACCCGGCGCCCGGCCAGCACCGCCCGGCGCTCGGGGTCGGTGCGGGCCTCGCCCTGGCGCTCCTGCTCGGGCTCCTCGCCCGCGGCCGCCACCTCCGCGACGGGTTCGGGCGCCCTGAGCACGGGCACGGCGGGCAGCGCCTCGGTGCCCGGGTCGGTCAGCGCCGCCACGGCCGCGTCGAACTCCTCCGGGGGCATCCCGAAGTCGTCGTCGCGCCCGGACTCCAGCGCGGGCAGCGCGTCCAGCCCGGTGTCCTCCCCGGCGCGCTCGGCCGCGTCCTCGGGCAGCCGCACCGGCAGCAGCAGGGTGAAGGTGGACCCCTGGTTGGGGGCGCTCTGCACCCGGATCTCGCCGCCGAGCAGGCGGGCGAAGTTGCGGCTGATGGACAGCCCCAGCCCGGTGCCGCCGAACCTGCGCGAGGTGCCGCCGTCGCCCTGGTGGAACGCCTCGAAGATCACCTGGAGCTTGTCCTCGGCGATCCCGATGCCGGTGTCGGCGACGGTGAACGCGATGATCTCCTCGTTCTCGACGAACATCTCCAGGTCGGCGTCGTCGAGCGCCCACGCGGGCTCGATGAGCAGCCGCACCTCGCCCTGCGCGGTGAACTTGACCGCGTTGGACAGCAGGTTGCGCAGGATCTGCTGGAGCCGCTGCTCGTCGGTCCACAGGGTGTCGGGGATGTCCGGGGAGACGTCCACGGAGAACGCCAGCCCCTGGTCGCTGGTGACCGGCCGGAACGTGGCCTCCACGTAGTCGACGAGCTGGTCGATGGAGACCGCGCTGGGCGAGACCTCGGCCCGGCCCGCCTCGACCTTGGACAGGTCGAGGATCTCGTCGATGAGCAGCAGCAGGTCGCTGCCGGCCTTGTGGATGGTCTGGGCGAACTCCACCTGCTTGGACGTGAGGTTCTGCTCGGCGTTGTCGGCCAGCAGCCGGGCCAGGATCAGCAGGCTGTTGAGCGGCGTGCGCAGCTCGTGCGACATGTTCGCCAGGAACTCGGACTTGTACTTGGAGGAGACCTGGAGCTGGTGGGCGCGCTCCTCCAGGGCGTTGCGGGAGCGCTGGATCTGCTGGTTCTGGAGCTCGATGGCCCGGTTCTGGTTGGCGAGCTGGGTGGCCTTCTGGCGCAGCTCGGCGTTCTTGTTGCGCAGCTCCTCCTGCTGGCGCTGGAGCTCGTTGGAGCGCTCGCGCAGCTGGTTGGTGAGCTGCTGGGACTGCTCCAGCAGGTCCTCGGTGCGCTTGTTGGCCAGGATCGTGTTGATCGTGGTGCCCAGCAGGGCGACGAGCTGGCGCAGGAAGTTCTTGTGGATCTCATGGAACTCGTCGTAGGAGGCGAACTCCAGGACGCCGAGCGTCCGCTCCTCCGACAGGATCGGCAGGATGTACAGGTGGCGCGGCTGGGCTCCGCCCAGGGCCGAGGAGATGGTGACGTACCCCTGGGGCAGGTTGGCGACCTGGAGCTCGGTCTGCTGGGCCAGCGCCTCCCCGGCCAGGCCGACGCCCTTGCGGATGCGGCGGCGCCCCTCGGAGGGGTCGAAGCCGAACCCGGCGTAGAACAGGAAGGCCTCGTCGTCGTCGGCGTCCTCGGGCAGGTAGCAGGCCCCGTGCTGGGCGCCCATGAGCGGTGTGACCTCGGTCATGATGAGGCGGGCCAGCTCGTGGAGGTCGCGGTGCCCCTGGATGTGCCCGGAGATGCGGGCCAGGTTGGACTTGAGCCAGTCGGCGTCGCGCTGGGTGGCGGTGGTCTCGCGCAGGTTGGACACCATCAGGTTGATGTTGTCCTTGAGCTGCTCCATCTCGCCGCGGGCGTCGACCTGGATGTTGCGGGTGAGGTCGCCCTTGGCGACGGCGTTGGCGACCTCGGCGATGGCGCGCACCTGCGTGGTGAGGTTGCCCGCCAGGCCGTTGACGCTGTCGGTGAGGTGCATCCAGGTGCCCGAGACGCCCTCGACCTTGGCCTGGCCGCCCAGCTGGCCCTGGCTGCCCACCTCGTGGGCGACGCGGGTGACCTCGGTGGCGAAGGCGGACAGCTGGTCCACCATCGTGTTGACCGTCGTCTTGACCTCCAGGATCTCTCCCTGGGCGTTGACGTCGATCTTCTTGGTGAGGTCGCCCGCCGCGACCGCGGTGGTGACCTCGGAGATGTTGCGCACCTGGGTGGTGAGGTTGTGCGACATCGAGTTGACGTTCTCGGTGAGGTCCTTCCACATGCCCGAGACGCCCTTGACGTCGGCGCGCCCGCCGAGCTTGCCCTCGGTGCCCACCTCGCGCGCCACGCGCGTGACCTCGTCGGCGAACGCCGAGAGCTGGTCGACCATCACGTTGATGGTCTCCTTGAGCTCCAGGATCTCGCCCTTGGCGTTGACCGTGACCTTCTTGGTGAGGTCGCCGGCGGCGACGGCGCGGGTGACCATGGAGATCTGCCGCACCTGGTAGGTCAGGTTGTTGGCCATGGAGTTGACGTTGTCGGTGAGGTCCTTCCAGACCCCGGACACGTCGCGGACGTGCGCCTGGCCGGCCAGCTTGCCCTCGGTGCCCACCTCGCGGGCGACCCGGGTGACCTCGTCGGCGAACGCGGACAGCTGGTCCACCATCTTGTTGATGGTGTCCTTCAGCTCCAGCATCTCGCCCTGGGCGTCCACGGTGATCTTCTTGGTGAGGTCGCCGGCGGCCACCGCCGTCGTCACCTGCGAGATGTTGCGGACCTGGTAGGTGAGGCTGTTGGCCATGGAGTTGACGTTGTCGGTCAGGTCCTTCCAGATGCCCGACACGCCCTTGACGTTGGCGCGACCGCCGAGCTTGCCCTCGCTGCCGACCTCGCGGGCCACCCGGGTGACCTCGTCGGCGAAGGAGTCGAGCTGGTCGACCATGGTGTTCACGGTGTTCTTGAGGGCGAGCATCTCGCCCTGCACGTCGACCTGGACCTTCTGGGTGAGGTCGCCGCGGGCCACGGACGTCGTCACCTGGGAGATGTCCCGCACCTGGTTGGTGAGGTTGTCCGCCATGGAGTTGACGTTGTCGGTGAGGTCCTTCCAGATGCCCTGGACGCCGCGCACGTTGGCCCGGCCGCCCAGCTTGCCCTCGGTGCCCACCTCGCGGGCCACGCGCGTGACCTCGTCCGCGAACGTGGAGAGCTGGTCCACCATCGTGTTGACGGTGTCCTTCAGCTCCAGCATCTCGCCCTGGACGTCGATGGTGATCTTCTTGCTGAGGTCGCCGCGGGCCACCGCGGTCGTGACCTCGGAGATGTCGCGCACCTGCACGGTGAGCCGGGAGGCCATCTGGTTGACCGCCTCGGTGACCTCGCGCCAGGCGCCGGAGACGCCCTCGACGCGGGCACTGCCGCCCAGCTTGCCCTCGGTGCCCACCTCGCGGGCCACCCGGGTGACCTCCTGGGTGAACCCGCTCATCTGGTCGGCCATCCGGTTCACGGTGGTGGCCAGGCGCAGCAGGTCGCCCTTGAGGTCGCCGCGCCGCCCCTGGGTGGAGGCGCGCAGGGTCAGCTGGCCCTCGGCGACCGCGTCCAGGACGCGGGCGACGTCGGTGACCGGCTCGGCCACCTCGTCCAGGAGGGTGTTGAGGGCGGTGGCGCTCTCCGCCCACGCGCCCCGGGAGGGGTTGACGTTGATGCGCTCGTTGAGCCTGCCCTCGTTGCGCACGACGCCGCCGACCCGCTTGAGCTCGCTGCTGAGCTGCTCGCTGTGGTCGACGACCTCGTTGAACACCGAGGCGATCTCCCTGATCGTGCTGTTGCCGCGTTTGCGCAGGCGCACGCTGAAGTCCCCGTCGCGCATCCGGTAGAGCGCGCGCAGGATCTCGTCGAGCTGGTCGTCGGCCACTGCACCGACCGCCTCGGGCATC
Organism: Nocardiopsis flavescens; assembly: GCF_900141985.1. Lineage (GTDB taxonomy): Bacteria > Actinomycetota > Actinomycetes > Streptosporangiales > Streptosporangiaceae > Nocardiopsis > Nocardiopsis flavescens. The sequence goes on from NZ_FQZK01000022.1 coordinate 40,984, forward strand.
GAACCCCTCCTCCATGACCGTGTGACCGGCCACCACCGGGCTGTGAGCGGACGTATCGACCCACACTAACCGCCCGTGCCAAGCCGCACAGGAGGGTTGCCCATGTCGGCCCCCGCCGGACGTGGCCCGCCCGGGGGCCGTCCGGACCGGTCGGGGTGCCCGGGGCCGCGTATCGTGTCAGTGTCCACCCCCTCTCTCCCGAGTCCGTGTCCAGCGTTGAATCCAGTGGTGAAGGACCTGACGGTTTGCCGGCACATGACACCTTGAAGGTCGCTCGACGGGAGTTCCCGCCCGCGCCCGAGACCGCGGCGGCGGCCCGCGAGTTCGTCCACGACACCCTGCTGTCCTGGGGTGTGCCCGACCCGTTCGACGACGTGATCCTGTTGGTCAGCGAACTGGTCACCAACGCGGTCATCCATGCCCGCTCGTCCCTGGAGGTGACGGTCCGGCGCCTGGAGGGCTCCGTCGAGGTGATGGTGACCGACGCCGCGCCCGAGCGCGCGGTGCCCCAGGCCGGCCCCCTCGCCGTGGACGCCTCCCCCTCCCGGAGCGAGGAGCGCAGCGGCGGGCTGGGGCTGGCGCTGGCCTCGGCGATCGCTTCCAGCTGGGGTGTGAGCTACGGGCGCGCCGACAAGGCGGTGTGGTTCCGCATCGACGACGCCGGCGACGGCGCGTCCTCCCTGGAGGCCCCGGCGGCGGTGCGCCGCACACCCGGCCGGCCCCCGCGGCCCGCGCCGTGGTCGGCGCTGGACGCCGCGCTGGGCTCGCGGCTGAGCCTGCCCCAGCTGCTGGAGCGGACCGTGGAGTACGCCACGACGGCGCTGGGCGGGGACGCCGCCTACATCGCGCTGGCCACCTCCGACGAGACCATGTGGGAGGTGCGCTCCGCGGTGGGGCTCACCTCCGGCGGCGCGCCGTGGCGGCCGCTGCGCATCCGCACCGAGGAGGCGTTCCCGTCGGCGGCGCCCGAGCCGGGCGCGGTGATCAACGACGACCTCATGATCGCGCGCGCCCACCGGGGCCGCCTGTCGCGGGCCGGGATGCGTTCGCTGGTGACCGCCCCGCTGATCGTCGACGGCCGGGTCACCGGCCTGCTCGGGGTGGCCTCGCGCCGGACCCGGCACTTCGCCGCGGCGGCGGCCAAGCGGCTCCAGGAGGGCGCCGACCTGATCGCGCTGCCCGTGGAGCGGTCCCGGCTGGCCGAGGTGGAGCTCAACCGGCGGGCCTCGCTCAGCTTCCTGGCCGAGGCCAGCGACCTGCTCGCGGGCACGCTGGACGAGCGGATGACGGGGGCGCTGGCGGCGCAGCTGATCACGTCCCGGCTGGGGCGCTGGTGCGCCATCCACGCCGTCAACGAGCTGGGTGTGCCGCGGCTGACCCACGTCATGCACGGCAACGAGAACTACAACGACGTGCTGCGCGACCTGCTGTCCGGGGAGCCGCCGCGCGAGCAGCGCGACCCGCAGCCGCTGTGGGGGCCGGCCGACCTCACCGAGGAGGAGATCGACGACGGGCTGGTCCGCGAGCTGGTGCGCGGCCCCGCGATCAGCATCCCGCTGGTGGCGCACGGGCGCGAGCTGGGCCGGATGACCATCGGCAAGAACGAGTCGGACGACTTCACCCGCGAGGAGGTCGACGTCGCCGACGACCTGAGCCGCCGGGTGGCCTCCGCGATGGAGAACGCCCGGCTGCACGAGCGGCAGGCCTCGATGAGCGTGGCGCTCCAGCGCAGCCTGCTGCCCGCCCGGGAGAAGGAGCCGTCGATCCCCAGCGTGGACCACGCGGTGTTCTACCGTCCGGCGGACGAGAAGAACGTGGTCGGCGGCGACTTCTACGACGTGTTCGCGGCCAGCGGCCGGTGGTGCTTCGCCATCGGCGACGTGTGCGGGACCGGCCCGGAGGCGGCGGCGGTGACCGGCCTGGCCCGGCACACGCTGCGCGCGCTGGCCAAGGAGGGGTTCACCCCCTCGCACATCATGCAGCGGCTGAACATGGCGATCCTGGACGAGAACACCTCGACCCGGTTCCTGACGATGCTGTACGGGGAGATGACCCCGGCCACCGACGGCGGGGGCGGGATGCGGGTGCGCATGGTGTGCGCCGGGCACCCGCTGCCGCTGCGGCTCAACCCCAAGGGCGAGGTGGAGCAGTTCGGCACCTCGCAGCCGCTGCTGGGGGCGTTCGAGGACGTCGGGTTCACCACGGAGAACGTGGACATCCGCCCGGGCGAGGTGGTGCTGGCGGTCACCGACGGCGTGACGGAGCGGCGCAGCAACTCCGACATGCTCGGCGACACGGGGCTGGAGCGGATCTTCTCCGGCTGCTCGGGGCTGTCGGCCCAGGCGGTCATCAGCCGTATCGACCGGGAGCTGGAGGAGTACGCGCCCGGCGGGCACACGGACGACACCGCCATGCTGGTCCTGCGCTTCCTGTGACCCCCGGGGCCCGCGCGCCCGGTCAGGGCGCGGGGCGCCGCGGGCGGGGGCTCAGAGCCAGCCCATGTCCTGGGCGGTGCGGATGGCGGCCATGCGGTTGTCGGCGCCGACCTTGCCGATGGCGTTGGACAGGTAGTTGCGGACGGTGCCCTCGCTGAGGTGCAGGGCGGCCGCGATGCGGGCGACGGTGGCGCCGTCGGCGGCGGCGCGCAGCACCTCGGCCTCGCGGTCGGTGAGCGGGCTCTCGCCGCCGACCATCGCGGCGGCGGCCAGGTCGGTGTCGATGTAGCGGCCGCCCCCGTGGACCCGGCGGATCGCCCCGGCGAGCTGGTCGACGGGCGCGTCCTTGGCGAGGAACCCGCGGGCGCCCGCGGACAGGGCGCGGCGCAGGTAGCCGGGGCGGCCGAAGCTGGTGAGGATGACGACGCCGCAGCCGGGGGCGGTCTCCCCGAGCCGGGCGGCGACCTCCAGCCCGGTGGCCCCGGGCATCTCGATGTCCAGGACGGCGATGTCGGCGGCGTGCTCGCCGACCGCGTCGGCGACCAGGTCGCCGCGCCCGACCTCGGCGACGACCTCCAGATCGTCCTCCAGGCTCAGAAGCGCGGCGATGGCCCCTCTGACCAGGTGCTCGTCATCGGCCAGCACGATCTTGATCAAGGTCGGCCCTTCGCTCTGTGTCGGTCCGGTCGCGGCGCGATAGTGTTCCGGACAACTAGGTGCATAGGTCGCAAGAGACACAGACCAGGACGGACGGTGGCCCCTGCGGTCGCCCTCCGGGGGAGAACGGACTCGAAACCCCGGTATATCGGGCTCTCACCCTGTTCTAACCCATGCGCCGCATGATGGAGCACACCAGATCGGAACATCGTCCCGCCGGAGGATGAGTTGAACCCCAACGAACCCACACCAGGTACCGAACCCGACGCCTCGACCGGGGAGAACACGCCCGGGGCCGACGCCGCCGGGTCGGTGGGGGGAGCCTCCGCCGCCCACGGGGCCACCGGTCCGCAGGGGTCGGAGCCCTCCGAAGGCCGGGGTGCGGGGGCACCCGGACCCTCGGAGGGCACCGGCCCCAGGTTCGCCCCGCACGACCACCCGCACGAGGGGGCCCGGGACCAGCCGCCGCGCTGGGCCACCGGCCCCAACGAGGCCGACCGGGTCGCGTTCTCCTTCCCCCCCGGGGGCGGGGAGGGGACGCACCAGGGCGGCCCCGGCCAGGTGCCGCACGCCGCGCCCCAGGGCGGGTTCGGCCCGGCCGCGCCGGGCGGCCCGGCGCCGCAGGCCCACTACGGGCAGGTGCCGGGGGGCCACGGGCCCTTCCCGCCGGGCCCGCACGGTCCCGGGGGGCAGGGGCCGCAGGGCCCCGGCGGTCCCCAGGGGCCCCAAGGGCCCTTCGGGGGCGCGCACTTCGGGGGCGGTCAGCCGCCCTACGGCCCGCACGGCGCCGCGGCCGGGCCCGCGGGCCCGAGGCCCGAGCGCAGGCGGGGCGGCCGGGTGGTGGGGATCGCCGCGGCCACGGCCCTGGTCACCAGCCTCATCGTCGGCCCGGCCGCCGCGCTGGGCACCGCCTACTTCTTCCCCGACGGCCTGGGCGGCCCGGTCAGCTCCCTCAACGGCGAGCAGGGCGGGACCGCCACCGAGGGCGAGGTGGGCGAGGTGGCCGAGAAGGTGCTGCCGAGCGTGGTGTCGATCCAGACCGCCAACGGCGGCGGCAGCGGGGTGGTGATCTCCTCCGACGGGCAGATCCTCACCAACGCCCACGTGGTGGACGCCGCCCAGGGCGGGCCGCTGGAGGTGCTGTTCAACGACGGGACCTCCGCGCCGGCCGAGGTGCTGGGCTCGGACCCGGTGTCCGACATCGCCATCGTCCAGGCGCAGGGCGCGAGCGGGCTCGAACCCGCCGTCCTGGGCGACTCCGACCAGGTCGGGGTGGGCGCGGACGTGGTCGCGATCGGCTCCCCGCTGGGGCTGTCCGGCACGGTGACCACGGGTGTGGTCAGCGCGCTGAACCGGCCGGTCAACACCGGCGCCACCGAGAGCGGCACGGGGCAGACCTCGACGGTGATCAACGCCATCCAGACCGACGCGGCGATCAACCCCGGCAACTCGGGCGGCCCGCTCGTGAACATGGCGGGCGAGGTCATCGGCATCAACACCGCCATCGCCGGCATCTCCCAGGAGAGCGGCTCGGTGGGCTTGGGCTTCGCCATCCCGATCAACCAGGCCAAGCCGATCGCCGAGCAGCTGGTCTCCGAGGGCAGCGCGAGCTACCCGGCCATCGAGGCGACCATCACCAACAGCCCCGACGGCGGCGCCGCCATCGTCGAGGTGACGGAGGGGGGCGCGGCCGACGAGGCCGGGCTGCGCGCGGAGGACGTGGTCGTGTCCGTCGAGGGGGTCCAGGTCACCACGCCGGACCAGCTCATCGCGCAGATCCGCTCGCACCGTCCGGGCGAGGAGATCACGCTGGGCGTGCGCTCCGGCGGCTCCGGCCAGGTCAAGGACATCACCGTGACGCTCGGCGAGCAGAGCGCGGCCTCGGTGGAGCAGGAGGCCGAGGAGGACTGACCCCGGGCGGGGGAACGCCGGGGGAACACGGGAGAACGCCGGGGGCGGGGCCGCACAGGCCCCGCCCCCGGCTTCGTGCGTGGAGAGGACCGCACCACTCCCGTACGGCACGCGTGCCGCCCCGGCCACGGGCATGCGGACCCCGCCCCGGCTTCGTGCGCGGGGAGGGCGGCACCACCCCCGTGCGGGGAGGACCGCACCACCCCCGGAGGCATGCGCGCCACCCCGGCCGCGGGCGTGGGGGGACCACCCCGGGCGGGTGCGCGGGGGGCGGCACCACCCCCGTGCGGGGAGGACCGCACCACCCCCGGAGGCATGCGCGCCACCCCGGCCGCGGGCGTGGGGGGACCACCCCGGGCGGGGTGCGCACCCCCTCGTACGGCCGGGGACCGGAAAATACACTGGTCCGCGAGCCGCCGACCGGGACGGCGACACGCCGCGGACGCCCCCCGGGGGCGGCGGTGACCGGCGGCGAAGTCACCGGTCGGCAACGGCGCGGTGATTGAGCGTGTTCAGATGATCACTCACGGTATCGTTCGCTGGGTCGTGTGCTCCCCGGCCGCCACCCCGTCATCCGGCGGTCGGCGATGGTCAACGCGGGTGCCCCACACTCGTGCGTACACGGCGACCAGACGTGCACCGGTTCAGGAGACATCCGATATGACCACCTCCTTCCTTCCCCAGTCCCCGCCGGCGGCCGAGGTCCGGACGGCCGCCGGTGGACACCGCACGACCGTGCTCATCGGCACGGACACCTACCCGCCCGACGTGAACGGCGCCGCCTACTTCACCGCCCGGCTGGCCCGGGGGCTGGTCCGGCGCGGCGTGCGCGTGCACGTGGTGTGCGCCTCCCCCGACGGCCGCCCGCACACGGCGGAGCGCGACGGGGTGGTCGAGCACCGGCTGCGCTCGGTGCCGTCGCTGGTCCACGACAGCGTGCGGCTGGCCCTGCCGGTGGGGGTGCGGGGCCACCTGGACCGGATCATGGAGCGGCTGCGCCCCGACACCGTCCACATCCAGAACCACTTCCTCGTCGGGCGGATGCTGGCCGCCGCCGCCCGGGCCCGCGGCGTCCCGGTGGTGGCCACCAACCACTTCATGCCGGAGAACCTCTTCGACTACGTGCACGTCCCCGGCCCGCTGCGCCCGCACGCCGCCCGGCTGGCCTGGCGGGACCTGGGCGCGGTGCTGTCCCGGGTGGACCACGTGACCACGCCGACCCCCGCGGCGGCCCGGCTGCTGTGGGAGCAGGGGTTCGCCCGGCCGGTGGAACCGGTCTCGTGCGGGATCGACCTGGCGCGGTTCCGGCCCGTGGAGGGCGGGGACGCGCAGCGCGGACGCATCCGCGCCCGGCTGGGGATCCCCGACCGGACGACGGTGGTGTTCGTGGGGCGGCTGGACGAGGAGAAGCGGGCGGACGAGCTGATCCGGGCGGTGGCGCGCACCGGTGCGGACGTCCAGCTGGTGCTGGCCGGGCACGGCGCGTACCGCGGGAGGCTGGAGGAGCTGGCCGCCGCCGAGGGGGTCGCCGACCGGGTGGTGTTCCTCGGGTTCGTCTCCCACGAGGACCTGCCGGACGTGTACCGGTCCGCCGACCTGTTCGCCATCGCGGGCATCGCCGAACTCCAGAGCATCGCCACCCTGGAGGCCATGGCGTCCGGGCTCCCGGTGGTGGCGGCCGACGCCATGGCCCTCCCCCACCTGGTGGAGGAGGGCGGCAACGGGTTCCTCTACCGGCCGGGCTCCGCGCGGGAGCTGGCCGCGCGGGTGGACGAGGTGGTCGCCGACGGGGCCCGGCGGCGGGCGATGGGCGCGCGCAGCCGGGAGATGGCGCGCGCCCACCGGCTGGAGGACTCCCTGGCCCGGTTCGAGCGGATCTACCGGGAGGTCGCGGCCGAGGGCGCGGCGGTACCGGCGGGCGGGTTCACGGCCGGCCGTTAGGCGGTGCGCCCGGCGCTCCGGGAGGGCCCGGCGGCCCGTCGGGTCCGGGCGGTGCCGCCTCCTCCGGGACGGGCCCCTCCGTGACGGGGAGCGTGAACCCGATGGCGGCGCCGCCGCCCTCCCGGTTGCGGGCGAACACCTCGCCGCCGTGCGTGCGGGCGATCTCCCGCACCATGGACAGGCCCAGACCCGATCCCGGCAGCCCGCGCGCCGAGGTGGCGCGGTAGAAGCGCTCGAAGACCCGGTCCGTCTCGTCCGGGTCGATGCCCGGTCCGCGGTCCAGGACCTCCACGGTCCCCGCCCGGACGCGGATCTCGATGGGCGCCGTGCCGTCGGGGTCGAACTTCGCCGAGTTCTCGACCGGGTTGGCCATCGCCCGCTCCAGGGCGCCCGGACGGCCGTGCACGGTGCTGTCGTCGGCGTCCACGAGGATCTCCCGGCCGGTGCGCCGCCCGGTGCGCTCGGCCACCTTCGCGGCGACGTCGGCCAGGCGCACCGCGCGCGGCGACTCGTCCTCGTGGTCCCCGGTGGCCAGCCCCACCAGCTCGTTGACCAGGGTCGTCAGCTCGCGGGTCTCGCCGCGCAGGTCGTCGATGAGGCTGGAGCGCGCCTGCGGGGTGAGCCGGTCGGCCCGGCCCAGCACCTGGATGTTGGTGTACAGGCTGGTCAGCGGGGTGCGCAGTTCGTGGGCGGCGTCCTGGACCAGGCGCCGCTGCTCCTCCTGGGAGCGGGCCAGGCGGGCCAGCATCGCGTTGAAGGCGTCGCCGAGGCGGTCCACCTCGTCGTGCCCGCCCTCGCCCGCCGGGGTGTCGCGGCGCCCGGACAGCGGGTCGAGGCGGCCGGTGGAGCTGACGTACTCGGCGGCGTCGGTGAGGCGGGCCAGGCGCCCGGTGGTGCGGTGCCCGACGAGCCAGCCCACGCAGGCCGCGCACAGGGCGACCAGCAGGCCCACCCACAGGATCTGGGTGGCCAGGCGGGCGAGCATCCGCTCGGTGGGCGACATCTGCTGGATGACCTGGAGGGCGCCCGCCCCCTCGCCCAGGGACACCGTGGCCACCCGGTAGGCCTGGCCGTTCACGGCCTGCTCGCGGGTGGAGACGGCGCCCGGCTCGGTGGAGAGCACCATCTCCATGTCCTCGTCGGTGGGCGCGAAGAGCACCACCTCGGCGGTGCCCGACACCTCGACCGTGCGGGCGCCGTCCGGGGCCAGCAGGTGGATCTGGAGGTCCTTGCTCGCCAGGATCGGGCTCCGCGTCGCGCCGAGCGCGCCGCCCTGGTTCTCGCGCAGGGAGACGATCTGGTCGGACAGGGCGGTGACGACCCGGTCGAACTCGTCGCGCACGTCGGCGCGGATCAGCGCGGCCGCCGTGGTGTAGGCCAGGGTGCCGACCAGGGCGATGGTGACCGCCACGACCAGTGCGAACAGCACGGCGAACCGGGTCCCCAGCCGCCAGCCGCTCGGGTGCAGGAGCACGTTCGGGACGGCCGTGCGGCTCTCGGGCACGGCCCTCACCCCTGCGGGCGCAGCGTGTACCCGACACCGCGCACGGTCTGGATGAGCGGCGGGCCGCCGTCCTCCAGCTTGCGACGCAGGTAGCTGATGTAGACCGCGAGGTTCTTGGACTCGGGGCCGAAGTCGTAGCCCCAGATGCGGTCGTAGATGGTGGCGTGGTCCAACACGATGCCCGCGTTGCGGACGAGGAGTTCGAGGAGGTCGAACTCGGTCTTGGACAGCTCGACCTCGCGGTCGCCCCGCCACACCCGCCGGGCGCGCGGGTCCAGGCCCAGCTCGCCGACGCGCAGCGTCCCCTCCTCCGGGTCGCCCGGGACGGGGGCGGCGCGGCGCAGCAGCGCGCGCAGCCGGGCCAGCAGCTCGTCCAGCTCGAAGGGCTTGGCGAGGTAGTCGTCGGCCCCCGCGTCCAGGCCCGCCACCCGGTCGGGCGTCTCCACCCGCGCGGTGAGCATGAGGATCGGGGTGCGGTCGTGCTCGGCCCGCAGCACCCGCGCCACGCCCAGCCCGTCCACGCCCGGCATCATCACGTCCAGGACCAGGAGGTCGACGGGGTCGGAGTGGACGGCGGCGAGCGCCTGCACCCCGTCGGCGACGGTCCGGACCGCGTAGCCCTCCAGTTGGAGGGCCCGCTCCAGCGACTCCCTGATGGCGCGGTCGTCGTCGGCGACGAGCACGGTGGCGGTGGTGGCGTCCATGGCCCTCATGCTGCCGCATCCGGGTGAGAGGCCGGTAAGAAGCGGTTGGGTGGCGTGTCAGAGCCGGGCGGGTCAGGCGGGCGGGGTGAAGGAGCGGGTGCGGGTGAGCCCGGCGGCCCGGCCCTTGCCCGCGATCACCAGGGCCATCTTGCGGGAGGCCTCGTCCAGCATCTCCTCGCCGAGCATGACGGCGCCGCGCCGCTCGACGCCGGTGGCGTGGGCGTAGGCGTCCAGGATCAGCTCGGCGTGGTCGTAGTCCTCCTGGCCGGGGGCGAAGACCTCGTTGGCCGCCTCGACCTGGAGGGGGTGCAGCACCCACTTGCCGTCGAAGCCCAGGGCCGCGGAGCGCCCGGCGGCGCGGCGGAACGCGTCCACGTCGCGGATCTGGAGGTAGGGGCCGTCCACTGCCTGGAGGCCGTGGGCGCGGGCGGCGGTGAGGATGCGCATGAGGACGTAGTGGTAGGCGTCGCCGGTGTCGTAGCCGGGCGGCTGCTCCCCCACCACCAGCGATTTCATGTTCAGGGAGGCCATGAAGTCCGCGGGGCCGAACACCAGGGTCTCCAGGCGCGGGGAGGCGGCGGCGATCCCCTCGACCTCGGTCAGGCCGGCAGCGTCCTCGATCTGGGCCTCGATGCCGATGCGGCCCACGGGCAGCCCGGCGGCGCGCTCGACCTGGGTGAGCAGGGTGTCCAGCCACTGGACGTCGCGGGCCGCGGTCACCTTGGGCAGCACCAGCGCGTCCAGGTGGGCGCCCGCGCCCTCCACGACGGCGATGACGTCCCGGTAGCACCAGGCGGTGGAGGTGTCGTTGACGCGGACGGTGCGCACCTTCTCCCCCCAGCCGCCGCCGGCGAGGGCGGCGACCGCGGCGGCGCGGGCCGCCTCCTTCTCGGCGGGGGCGACCGCGTCCTCCAGATCGAGGAAGAAGGCGTCCGCGTCCAGTCCGCGCGCCTTCTCCACGAACCGCGGATTGGATGCCGGCACCGCCAGTACCGACCGCCGCGCCCTGAGTCCCATGCCCGTCCCCCTCGTCGTCCCGCCGCGATGCGGCCCCATCATCGCATCCCCCGCCCTGCCCCGTGAGGTGCATAAAGTGGGACGGGGCCCCGCGGGCCCCCAGAACCGTGAGGAGCCGCCGATGTCCACCACGTCGTACCCGACCAGCGCCCACTGGGGCAGTTACCGGGTCCTGGTCAGCGACGGCCGCGTGGTGGGGGTGCGGCCGGACCCGGACGACCCGGCGCCGTCCCCGGTCATGGAGAACACCCCCGGCGCCCAGCACCACGCGTCGCGGGTGGCCCGGCCCGCCGTGCGGCGGCGGTGGCTGGAGCACGGCCCCGGGCCGGACCCGCGCCGGGGCGACCCCGACGACGAGTACGTCGAGGTCGGCTGGGACCGGGCGCTGGACCTGCTCGCCGCCGAGCTGGACCGGGTGCGCTCGACGCACGGGAACGCGGCGATCTACGGCGGGTCCTACGGCTGGGGCAGCTCCGGGCGGGTGCACCACGCGCAGAGCCAGCTGCACCGGTTCCTCAACACCGTCGGCGGGTACACGCGCTCGCGCACGACCTACAGCCACGGCGCGGTGGAGACCCTGTTCCCGCGCCTCATCGGCACCCCGGCGGCCAACCGGCTGCTGCACCGCGCCCCCTCGTGGGAGGCGATCCGGGAGCACACCGACCTGGTGGTGACGTTCGGCGGGCTGCGGGTGTCCAACATGTGGATGACCTCGGGCGGCCGGGCCGCGCAGACGGCGGGCCCCGCGATGCGGCGGGCCTCCGACGCGGGCGTGGGGTTCGTGTCGCTGTCGCCGCTGCGCGACGACACCCCCGACGACGTCAAGGCCGAGTGGGTCCCGCTGCGGCCGGGCACCGACACGGCGGTGCTGCTGGCGCTCATGCACGTGCTGTTCACCGAGGGCCTGGCCGACACCGGCTTCCTGGACCGGTACACGGTGGGCGCCGACGCGGTGCGCTCCTACGTGCTGGGCGGGCGCGACGAGCGGGGGCAGGGCCCCGGCACGGCCCGCACCCCGGAGTGGGCGGAGCGGATCAGCGGAGTGCCCGCCGCGGAGATCCGCGCACTGGCCCGGGCCATGGCGGGCGGGCGCACGCTGGTCAACGTGGGCTGGTCGGTGCAGCGGGCCCGGTACGGGGAGCAGCCGCTGTGGGCCGGGCTGGCGCTGGCCTGCTGCCTGGGGCAGGTGGGCCTGCCGGGCGGCGGTTTCGCGTCCGGGTACGGGTCCATGGGCAACTACGGGGGCGGGTCCACGCCGCTGGGCCTGCCGGTGATGCCGCAGGGCGACAACGCGGTCAAGGACTTCATCCCGGTGGCACGGGTGTCGGACATGCTGCTGAACCCGGGCGGGGCGTACCGCTACGACGGCGAGGACCGGCGCTACCCCGACATCAGGCTCGTGTACTGGGCGGGCGGCAACCCGTTCCACCACCACCAGGACCTCGTCCGGCTGGCCCGCGCGTTCGGGCGGCCGGAGACCGTGGTGGTGCACGAGACGCACTGGACGGCGACCGCCCGGCACGCCGACATCGTGATCCCGTCCACGACGGTGCTGGAGCGCGACGACCTCACGGCCAGCCGGGGCGACCTGAGCCTGCGGGCGATGCCCCGGGCGGTGCCGCCGCACGGGCAGGCCCGCGACGAGTACGACACGTACGCCGACCTGGCGGAGCGGCTGGGCGTGCGGGAGGCGTTCACCGAGGGGCGCACCGCGGACGGGTGGATGCGCGAGATCTACCGGCGGTGGCGGTCGCTGGTGACGCGGCGCGGGATCGAGGTCCCGGAGTTCGACGCGTTCTGGGCGGCGGGCCGGGTGGAGATGCCGGCGCGGGTCGAGGACGAGGCGCTGCTGGCCGACTTCCGCGACGACCCGGAGGGGAGGGCGCTGCGGACGCCGAGCGGGCGGATCGAGCTGTACTCGGAAACGATCGCCTCGTTCGGCTACGAGGACTGCCCGGGGCTCCCGGCGTGGCTGGGGCCGGGGGTGGCGGAGCCGAGCGGGGAGTTCCCGCTGGTGCTGGTGGCCAACCAGCCGACGGGGCGCCTGCACGGCCAGCAGGACATGGGCGCGCACAGCATGCGGGAGAAGGTGGGCGGCCGGGCACCGGTGCGGCTGCACCCGGACGACGCGGCCGGGCTGGGGATCGGCGACGGGGACCTGGTGCGGGTGGTCGGCCCGCGCGGGTCGTGCCTGGCGGGCGCGGTGCTGAGCGACGCGCTGGCGCCGGGGGTGGTGCAGCTGTCGACGGGCGCCTGGTACGACCCGTCGTCGGCGGCGGCGACGTGCGTGCACGGCAACCCGAACGCGCTGATCGAGGACGTGGGCACCTCGTCGCTGAGCCAGGGCTGCACGGGCCAGCTGGCCCGGGTCCGGGTGGAGCGCTTCGACGGCACCCCGCCCCCGGTCCGCGCCTTCGACCCGCCCCGCGGAACCACCCCCGCCTGAGCCCCGGCCACGTGGCCTCCCACCCGCCCGGGGCCGGACCGGGGCCTGTGCCGCAGCGGTTTTCTCCGAACCGGAGCGCCCGGCCCCAGCCGGTCGGCGGACCGCGGCCTGCGCCCCAGCCGTAGAGCGTCGCTTCCGGCTCAGGTCGCGGGGGTGAGGGCTCGACCGGAGTTGTCCCCAAAACTCAGCCGCTTGGGAACGGCGGCCAGCGGAGCGTGGACCCGGCCCCGGGCGGGTGAAAAGCCGCGTGGCGCAGGCACCGGCCCGGCGACGTCCTGCTGGGGGCGGCGGAACGCCGTTGCCCCGCCGGTGTCCCCTTCCCTAGAGTTCCGGGAATGAAGATCAGACCAGGCTCCACCGCCGACCTCCACACCGTGCTCGGCATGCTCGACTCCGCCGTCGAGTGGCTCGTCGCGAACGGCAGGACCGGGCAGTGGGGCACCGAGCCCTGGTCGTCGCGGCCCCGGTCGGTCACGCGCATCGAGAAGATGCTGGCCCAGGGCGAGCCCTGGATCGCGGAGGTCGGCGGCGAGCCCGCGGGCACCCTCATCCTGGACTCCGCGCCCGGTCCCGAGGTCCCGGCCGCCGACGAGCCCGAGGTGTACGTCCGCCTCCTGGTCACCGACCGCCGCTTCGCGGGCCACCGCGTGGGCGCCACCCTCCTGGAGCACGCCGCGGACGAGACCCGCCGCAAGGGCGTCGACCTGCTCCGCGTCGACTGCTTCGCGGGCAGCGAGGGCCGCCTCGTCGCCTACTACACCGGCCAGGGCTTCACCCCCACCGGCACCTTCACCGTAGGCGAGTGGCACGGGCGGATCCTCGCCAGGCGGATGGGCTGAGGGGCCTCCGGGCTCAGTATTCGAGTTCCGGCCGCAGCGGCCCGCCCACGCGGTGCAGATGGCGCAGCACCTCCGCGTAGGACCGGAAGAACCCCGTCTCGTGGTACTCCAGCCCGAATCGCGCGCACGCCGCACGCACCAACGGTTGCACGCGGCGCAGGTTGGGCCGGGGCATCGACGGGAAAAGGTGGTGCTCGATCTGGTAGTTCAGCCCGCCCAGGAGCAGGTCGACCACGACCCCGCCCCGTATGTTCCGCGAAGTGAGCACCTGGCGGCGCAGGAACCCCGTCTTCGTTCCCTCCGCCACCACCGGCATCCCCTTGTGGTTCGGGGCGAAGGAGCACCCCATGTACAGCCCGAACACGCCCTGGTTCACCAGCACGAAGCACAGCGCCTGCAACGGGGTGAGGGTGGCCAGCACGACCGCCAGGTAGGCGCAGAAGTGCACCGCCAGCAGAGTCGCCTCGGCCATCCGGGTCCGCAGCGGCAGGTCCGTGCGCCGCACGACCCCCGCGACCGAGGCGAAGTGCAGGTGGAAAGCCTCCAGGAGGAGCATAGGGAAGAACAGCCACGCCTGGCTCCGGGCCAGCCACCTCCCCGGCCCTCGTCGACGCAGTAGGGCCTGCTCCCGGCTGAACGCCAGGGCCGCCCCCGCGATGTCGGGGTCTCTGCCCTCGTGGTTGGGGTGCGCGTGGTGCCGGTCGTGCTTGTCGACCCACCACCCGTACGCCAGCCCCACCAGCAGGTCCCCGTGGATCCAGCCGATGGCGCGGTTGGCACGCTCGCCCTCGGCGATCTGCCCGTGGCCGGCGTCGTGGCCGATGAAGGCGGTCTGGGTGAACAGCAGCCCCAGGACCGCGGCGGTGACCATCTGCCACCAGGACGGACCGATGAGGACGAAGGCCGTCCAGGCCGCCAGGAGCAGGAACAGCGTGACGGCGATCCGCACCGCGTAGTGGCCCCGGCGCCTGCGCAGCAACCCCTGTTCGCCCACCTCTCGGGAGAGGACCGCGAAATCACTCCCCCGTCGCCCGGACGTCGTCTCCGGATGCCGCGTCGCGCCTTCGGTCATCCGGCCATCGCCTCCCCCACCGTCGCATGCACGGGCGGGAGCCCGTGCCTTCCGGTGAGCTCCAGGAGTGCGGCGACCCGCGCCGAGGGCGCGGCCAGGCGCAGGTCGACCCCCGCCCGTTCGGCACGGTCCCGGACCTCGGCCAGGAGGGAGAGCCCGGCGGCGCTGAAGAAGACCACCCCGGACAGGTCGATGACCACCTTCTCCCCCCGCCGCCCTCGTTCTCCTCGGTCGCGCACCACCTCGAACAGCCGCGTCCGATACTCGGAGAACGTGACGAGGTCGATATCGCCGACGACGCGGACCAGCGTTCCCCGCTTGTGCTTCCTCCACGACACCGCACTGCGGCGTGAGACGCGCGTTCGCCTCCCGCCCGCCTGGTAGAGCCCGCCTCCCTCGGATTCCCAGTCCATCTCCTGAGGCGTGCGGGGGGAGGGCATGAGCAGGGAGGCCGCGTCCATGATCTCTGAGGCCCGGCTGGTATTGGTGGACAGGGCCGCGAGGTCGATGGCCGACCAGGCGGAGAACGCCGCCACGCCGGGCGGCACGACCAGCAGGCGGGTGCGTGAGCCGTTGGCACCGACCGCGACCAAGAGGTCCGGCGGTGTCTCCAGCGACCACGAGAGGCGGACCGCGCGACCGGCCACGGCAAGGAAGCCGGGGCGGCGGTACCAGCCGGTCACCCCCAGTTCGAGCAGGTGGACGGGACCACGCCGGTCGTCGAGGGCGAGGACGAGCCCGGGCAGTTCAGCGACGGGGTCGCCCGACCTGGGCCACCAGCCGCCGTCCAGAACCGCTCCGCGGTGCGGGATGGGGTTGAGCCTCAAACGGGGGACCGAGGGCTGGGAATCGGACTCGATGGGCGGGTGGGACGTGAAAGAGGC
Organism: Nocardiopsis flavescens; assembly: GCF_900141985.1. Lineage (GTDB taxonomy): Bacteria > Actinomycetota > Actinomycetes > Streptosporangiales > Streptosporangiaceae > Nocardiopsis > Nocardiopsis flavescens. The sequence continues at coordinate 56,394 of NZ_FQZK01000022.1, forward strand.
CATGAGAGCCTGCTCCGCATTCCCCGGGCCGGAAAAGCGGTACTCGTCCCGGTCCGGATGGGAGCGCGACGCCGCGGGCGCGCCACGCGAGGCGGGAGAGGGGCCAGGTTCCAGGCCTGCACCGCACATGGCATGGCGGCCCGGGATATCGGTTCCGGATCCTGCGCTGCCGTCGCATACTCGCCCCGGTGTACCGGGCTCTCTCGAAACGGGTCATTTCCCCCGTTCACCCCCATGCTACGCCCTCACCTCGTATTTTCCAGGGGTGCACGCACCCCCACGTGCCCGGCTCCCCGGAGCGGACACCGCGGTCGCGGCCGGTCGACGTACCGGACCTCAATCGAGAGAGCCGTGGTGACCGTCCGCGGGTCCGCCGGCGGTCCGCTGCAAAAGGCAGCCGTCGCCGACCGGCGGACGGCACTTCGGGGAACGTACCGGTTCACCCACAAGGTCCGCCCCAGCAGAGATCTGGTCGCGATCCACGCGGTCAGGCGCCAGCGACCCCGGGGCTCAGCGCACGAGCAGCCGGTCGACGGACCGGGGCAGCAGCAGGCCGCCCAGCCCGACCACCGCGTACACCACCTGGCCGGGCGCCAGCATGCCCAGCACCGCGCCGCTGTTGGCGGTCGGCGACCGCAGGAAGTCGCGCATGTGCGGGTGGGCGCGCGGCACCCCGTTGCCCGACACCAGCAGGAGCAGCACGGCGGCGAGCAGCACCCCCGCCCACACCGCGTCGAACGCCGACAGCCCCGCGAACCAGGTCTGCGAGCGCTCCAGCGCCAGCAGCGCGTATCCCGGCTCCCCGGCCGGGGTGCGCGGCGCCACGACCGGGGCGGCGACGCCCGACACCGCCAGGGCGGCGGCCCCCGTCATCGCGGTGACACCGCCGGTGGCCGCCAGCCCCAGCCTGCGGGCCAGGTCGCGGGCGGTCCGCGTCAGGTCCTGCTGCGACGGGTAGTGCCGCCAGGGCCTGCCCGCCGACCGCGCCTCCCCCATCGCGTTGGCCCGCCGCCGTCTCAGGAACCGCCAGGTGTCCCCCAGGGTCGCCGGCCCGCGGCGCGCCGCGATCGTGCACGCCGCCAGCTCGTGCACGATCATCGCCAGCGTGGTGGTCAGCGTGACCGGCAGCTCCGCCCAGGCCAGCGCCGCCCGGCGGAACCCCGGGGCGATGTCCCCCGGCACCCGCACGCGCATCGCCACCGCCCGGCCGCGCGCCCTCCTGCGCAGCCCCGCCAGCGGCGGCAGCCCCGGCAGCGGGGGTGTGCTCTCCGCCGCCGTCGCGATGAGCCGGTAGTCCAGCGCCACCGCGCACAGCACCAGGACCACCAGCAGGAAGGGTGTCAGCACGCCCCCGCCGAGCACTCCCAGCACCGCGCCCGACGCCGGGTGCAGCTCCGCCCCGGCCAGGATCGCGTTGAGGTTCAGGTGTTCCAGGAACGCCAGCAGCACCGCCAGCGGCGGCAGCGCCCACAGCCGGCGCCCCCGGCCCACGACCGCCAGCCCGATCGCGGCGCCCACGAGGCCGGTGGTCACCGCGTGCCCCGAGAACGCCGCCACCATCTCCCCGGTCTCGCGGTCCATGACCTCGCTGCCGCCCGGCAGGAACCACCCCCCGCCGCCGGACCCGCCCACGGCGAGCGCGGTGACCAGGTGCTCCGCCAGCTGGAACCCGGCCCCCGAGGCCGCCGCCAGCAGCGCGAAGTCCACCGCGGCCAGCCTCCGGGCGCGGCGCAGCGCCACCAGGGGCAGCAGGAGCAGCGGCAGCAGCTTGCCGGCCTCCTCCACGGTGACCGCCACGTAGGTGTAGGGCACGACGTCGTAGGTATCGGCGCCCAGCGCCCCGGCGACCGCCCGCTCGACCAGCGCCAGCGGCACCAGCAGCAGCGCCCCCAGCGCCGCCACCCGCAGCAGCGAGGAGAAGGCCACCGTCCGGGAGCGGGCCAGCACCGCCAGCTGGAACAGCACGGCGAAGAGCGTGACCAGCACCGGCAGCACCGGGGCCGCGACGGCGGAGAGCGCGAACGGGGCGATGGCCGCCACCGCCAGCGCCGTCCACCCCGCCACCCCGCGCAGCGCCCGCAGGGCGCGGGCCGCGCCGCCGCCGCGGAGCCGGTCGGCGGCCGAGGCGGCCCGCTCGTACGGGTCGGGCCCCGGGGCGCGCCCGCGCCCGGAGCCGGCGCAGCGGTACAGCGCCGCCGCCCGCACCAGGTCGGGGGTCTGCTCGATCTCCGCCCGCGAGGCGAAGTGCGCCCGGGCCTGGGGGATGTCGGCACCCACGAGTTCGCGCACGAAGTCCGCGGGCCCTGCCGCCACCGTCAGGTCGTCGGCGGTGATGAGCACCGCCGCGGAGAAGTCCTCCACGCACACCAGGAAGTCGGTGGGGTCGGGCCCCCAGCCGCGCACCAGGTCGATGAGGGTGTCGGTGTGCAGGGGGATCTCGGTGACGGGCTCGTAGGAGAACTCCGGCCGGGTCCGGCACACCAGCAGCCGCTCCACCCCCATGGACCGCCCGGCGGCGATGACAGCGCGCACGAGGTTGCGGTCGCGCGGCACGAGGAACGGCGTGGTGACCTTGCCGCCGACCCGGATCCACTGCGGATCCAGCTCGGTCGCTCCGGCGCACACGCGCAGGACCAGGTCCCGCGCCAGCATGGCCTGTTCTTCCATCAGGGGTCCTCGTGCCGTCGGGGGTCGAACGGGTGGGGGCCGGCGCGCCCGGGACCGTGTCCGCGGGGCGTTCCGGCCCGACCGAGCATAACGGCGGGACCCGGGCCCGTCAGGGGTCGGGCTCCGATGCCCCGTAGGGGCCCGGCGCCCCGGGGGCCCGCGCCGCCCGGGGGCTCCCGTGTGCGCCCCCGTCCCCGCTCCGGTGCGGGCCGGCGGCCCGCGGCGCGCCGTCGCCCCCCGGTGCCCGGGCGGGCCGGGGCCCGGCCCCGAAGGCGTCGGCGGCCAGCTGCGCGACGTGCCGCACCCCGGGCAGGTCCAGGGCCCAGCCGGTGAACGCCCAGCCCAGGTTCAGGTGGTCCAGCGCGCGGGCCAGGGCAGCTATACCGCTCCAGCGGACCCCCTCGGGGTTCTCGTAGGTGAGCCGGTACAGCACCTCGGGGTGCTCGTGGGCGTGGCGGACCTCCAGGGCGGTGGGGGACCGCGCCTCGATCCACGCGCGCAGCCCCTGGCACAGGGAGCAGTCGGCGGCGACGTAGAGGGTCCCGGCCGCGCGGTGGGGCCAAGGCCGCCACCGGGGCAGCCAGGCCCGCACCCCCGACCGGTAGCGGTCCCAGGCGGGGCCGAAGTCCTCGCGCAGCCGCCCGCCCTCGTGCCAGGCGGCGAACCCGGCGCCGTAGGCGAGGGCGACGGCCGCCCCGACCAGCGGCCGGGGGTCGGCCAGGACGGCCGCCAGGACGAGGTACACGGCGACGACGGTGGTCTGCATGGGGTTGCTCAGGTAGGCGTAGGGCCCGCTGGTGACCAGCCGCCGGGGCGGGTCGTAGGGCAGCGGGGTGCCGCCGCCGACCCGGGCGAACTCGCGGGCGGCGGCCAGCCCCGGCAGGGCGGCGACCGCCAGGAGTTGCAGGGCCGCGGGGGTCCCGCCGGGGACGGCGGCGCCCTCGCCCGGCAGGATGCCCAGTGCCGCCAGGGGGAGCACCACCATCAGGCCGAGGGAGAGCACGGCCTGCGCCCACATCCGCGCCCCCACGGCCTGCCCCCTGCGGGTCCAGTGGGCGAGCAGCAGCGCGGGGATCAGGCACAGGGCCGACCCGGCGAACTCCCCGAGCAGCCAGGCGGGGTGCAGGACCACGACGGGTTCGGCCAGCGGCATGACGATGATGTCGGCCCACACCAGCAGGGCGGTGAGCAGGGGCACCGGCAGGAACCGGAGCAGCACCGCGGGCAGGGCGCCCCACAGCAGCGCCCAGGCGAGGAGCAGGTCGACGGGGATGCCCGCCCACACGGCGCCCTCGGCGTGGAAGGACCACCAGCCCGCGCGCAGCGCGTAGAGGTTGAGCGGGATGAGGGTGAGCAGGGCCCAGGCGGTGGAGACGATCATGGCGGCGGTCTCGCGGGGGCGGGGGGCCCGCCACAGGCACAGGCCGGCCAGCGGCAGCAGCGGTGTGAGCAGGCCGGCGCCGCGGACGAGGAGGGCGGGCAGCTCGGGGTTCACCGTCCGGCCGCCGCGGGGGCGGCGCCGGCCGTGAAGGTGTCGGCGAGGTAGGCGGCGGCCAGGTCGGTGGCGTAGGCCTGGACCGGGCCGAAGTACCAGGACGGCTCGTAGGTGCGGTCGTAGTCGATGGTCCAGTCCATGCGGGTGCCCTCTCCCCGGGCGGTCCAGGTGGCGGTGGCGCGGTGCATGTCCATCCAGCGGGCGAACGCGGTGTCCTCGGTGACCGCGAACACGACCCGGCCTCCGTCGGCGCGGACCTCGCTCTCGACGATCTCCAGCTCCAGGTGGCGCGGGGTGGGCTCGGCGCCGATCCGGAGCGTGGTGCGCGGGGTGAACTCGACGCGGCGGGTGTCGCCGGCCTCCAGGCCGGTGCCGGTGGCGGCGACCGGCTCGGGGAAGGGGACGGCGCGCAGGAACACGGCCTCGAAAGGGCCGTAGGCGGGCGGGGCGGCCAGCGCGGCGGCCACCTGCGCGGGGGTGGCGGAGGTGGTCGCACCGCCCTCGCCCCGGCCCTGGCGCGGGAGCAGGGAGACCCCGGCGACCCCCTCCAGGGCGAGGGCGAAGAGCAGCGGGACGGCGAGGAGCGCCTGGTGGGAGCGGGGGCCGCCGCGCAAGAGGGAGGTGGCGACCGCGGTGACCAGGGCGACCACCCCGTAGAGCAGCGGTGCGGCGATGACCAGGCAGACCACGCCCTCGCCCAGGAGCGGGGCGGACAGGGCGAGGACGACGGTGAGGGCCGCCATGGCGATGCCCGTCCCGCTCCGGGGCCGGGCGGCGAACACCACGAACAGGGCGATGCCGGCGGGCAGGCCCAGGTAGAAGACGGCGGTCTGGTCGAGCCCGCCCCAGTGGGTGAGCCGCAGGGCGACGATCCCCGCGAGGACGGCCAGGACGAGGCCCGCGAGCAGCCAGCGGGATCTGTCGGCGAGGGGGTTCTCGGACACGCCGATCTCCTTGATCGCTTGATTGAATCAATCGGTTTAATCACTCGATTAAACCGTATGATGAAGAAGATCGGAAGCGGCGGAGGGGCGAGGGCATGGCCAGGAGCGGCGGCACGGGGCGGCGGAGCAGCGAGGAGACCCGGGAGAGACTGATCTCGGCGGCCACGGAGACACTGCGCGAGGAGGGCTACTCCGGGGCGTCGGCGCGGGCCATCGCCGCGCGGGCCGAGGCCAACTCGGCGCTGGTCTTCTACCACTTCGGCGGCGTCGACCAGCTGCTGCTGGCCGCGCTGGACCGGTCCAGCGCCGAGCGGATGGCCATGTACCGGGAGCTCACCGCGCCCGCGCGCACCCTGGAGGAGCTGGTGGAGGCGGCGACCCGCATCTACCGCACCGACCTGGAGCGCGGCTTCATCACCGAGTTCTCCGAGCTGGTGGCGGCGGCCGTCACCAAGCCCGAGCTGCGCGAGGAGATCCGCGACCGCGCCGAGCCGTGGGTCGCGTTCGTCGAGGAGGAGTGGGAGCGGGTGCTGGGCGGCTCTCCGCTGGCCCGGCTGCTGCCCGCCCGGGAGGTGGCCTACGGGGCGATCACGTTCTACCTCGGCGTCAACCTGTTCTCGGTGCTGGACGAGGACCACTCGCGCACCGAGGCGGTGTTCGAGCTGGGCGGGCGGCTGGCGCCGCGCGCCCGGCTGCTCACCCTGCGGCTGCCCCGCCGGGGGCGGGGGGCGGGCCGCGCGGAGGAGGAAGGGGAGGAAGGGGAGGCAGGGGTCCAGGAGCCCGAGGGGGCCTGGGAGGCGGAGGAGCCCGGCGGGGGCGCCTCGGACGCCCGGGAACCGTAGGCTGGGACCGCAGCCGAGCACGGGGAGGTCCGATGACGCACGGGATCGACGACATCGAGGTGGCGCCGGGGATCGTCTTCCCCGACACCTCCGACGGGCGCACCCACGTGGCGGGCGCGATCATCGCCGCCCCCGACGGGCGGATCTTCGCGCAGCGGCGCTCCCCCGACCGCAAGGTGTTCCCGCACTGCTGGGACATCGTGGGCGGGCACGTCGAGCCCGGGGAGACCATGCTGGCCGGGCTGGTCCGCGAGGTAGAGGAGGAGACCGGCTGGCGGCTGCGCCGGGTGGAGGCCGAGCTGTTCCGGCTCGACTGGGACCCGGGCGACGGCCTGACCCGGCACGAGGTCGACTACCTGGTGCGGGTGGACGGCGACCTGGACGCGCCCCGGCTGGAGGCCGGCAAGCACACCGAGTTCCTGTGGGTGGACGAGGAGGCGCTGCCGCTGCTGCGGGACGCGCGCGACCCGGGGGACTACTTCATCACCGACATCGTCAAACTCGGCCTGGACGCCGCCCGGGACCGCTGAGCGGTCCGCGCGGCGGGCGGGCGCGGGACCGGACCCGGGCTCAGCGTGCGATCCGCACGTCGGCGGGGTCGTCGGGGTCCCACTCGACGGGCACCCCGCCCCGGACGTGGCCGCCCCCGACCTCCTCGACGTAGGGCAGGCCGTCCACCTCGTAGCGCAGGACGAGGCGGGGGGTGCAGGCGCCCCGGCCCCGTACCTCGCAGTCCACGCCGACGACCTCCGCGGTGCCCCGTTCCTGGTGCTCGGGGCGGTCGGCCAGCGGAGCGGCGATCCCCCACACCGCCGCAGACGCAAGGGCCGCCAGCGCCGGAACCCAGAACCAGCCCGGGCTCAGCGGCCGGAACGGGCGCGGCGGCTCCGGGGCGGGGACGCGCTCGGCCCACCGGTAGGCGGCGCGGACCGCCACGGTCGCGGCGCCCACGACGCACACCGTGGCGGGCACCAGCGGGACGAGGCCCCCGGGGTCGGCGGCCAGGCCGGGCACGTCGCCCAGCGCCAGGGGCAGCGCGGCCAGGGCGGCGGCGAGCGTGAGCAGCGCCGCCGCGCCCAGCGCGGGGCGGGCCGCGGCCCGGCGGGTCCAGCCGCCCGGTTCGGGGCCCCTGACGTGGGTCCTGGCCCGGCGCCAGGCCCAGCCGCCGCGGATCCCGGTGGGCGCCCGGCGGGCGTGCACGGCGAACACCGCCGCGGCCCCGAGCGGGAGCACCCACCAGGGCGTCCACCGGTGGTCGGCCAGGGCCACCTCCCCGGGGTGCCCGTCCAGGACGCGGGCCGCGACCTCGCGCGGGGCGCCGTGCCGGTACGCGCCGTGGGCGCGGGCGGTGACCCGCTCGCCCCCGGCGGCGGTGAAGGACACCACCGGGTCGCCGTGGCGCACCTCCACCACGGTGGCCGCGACGGTGCGGGCGTGGTGCCCGAAGGCCGCGCCGCGTACGAGTTCGGCGGCGGTGAGGTACACGGAGCCTCCCAGCAGGCCGCCCAGGACCACGACGGCGCAGAAGGCGAGGAAGGGGTGCGCCCGGGGGCCGCGCGGGTGCCACAGGGGCAGGCCGCGGTCCCGCTTGAGGCGTTCGAGGAAGGCGAGCAGGGCCGCGCGGTCCGGGTCCGGGTTCCCGTCCTGGTCCTGGCGCGGGTCCGGGTTCCCGTCCTGGTCCTGGTGCGGGTGCGGATGAGGTGCCCCGTCCGGGTCCGGGCGCGGGCCAGGGTCCCCGTGCGGGTGCGGTTGCGGGCCCTGCCGCCCTTCCGGGTGCCGGTCGCCGTGCGGGTCCGCGGCGCCGCCGGTCACGGCGTCCACCTCACGTACTCGGGACGGGCCCTGGACCACTCGACGTCCACGAAGCGCTCCGAGCGCAGGCGCCCGGTGTCCTCGCAGGGGACGTCGAGGGTGGCCCCGTAGGACAGGCCGGCGACCGTGTAGTGCAGGTCGGCCTCGGCCCGGCAGCCGCCGCGCACGTCCCGCTCCCGGACCTCCGACACCAGGGCCGTCCCGGTGTCGGTGGCGGCCATGGCCCGGTGCTCGCGGTACAGGCCCCACGCCCACCCGCCGGCCGCGGCCGTGCCGGCCAGGGCCACGGCGCAGAGCAGGAGGCCGGAGGAGAGCCGCGCGGGGAGCGTGCGCACCTCGGCGGGGACGGTGCGCACCGGGGCGCGGTCGGCGTAGCGCAGCAGGGCCCGCACGCCCAGGAAGGCCCCGGCCGGGAGCAGGAGCCAGGCGGCGGTGAGCGGCGCGACCGCGCCGAGGTCGGGGAAGTCCTCCGTACTCACGGCGGCCAGGACCAGGCCCCGCACGGCCAGGAGGGCTCCGGCCGCGGCGCACAGGGTCCCCGAGACCGCGCCGGCCAGCACCGGGCGCCACAGACGCGCGCCGCGGTCGCGGTCGCGGTCGGGGCGGGGACGGCGGCGACGGCTCCGGGGGGAGGGGCGGCGGCGCCCCCGGTTCCAGGCGGCGCGCAGCCCGGAGGGGCCCCAGACCGCGGGGACGGCGAGGCAGGCCAGGACCGCGAGCAGGACGAACGGCCACGGGGAGAGGTGGTCGGCCAGGACCGCCGCCTCGGGCAGGGAGGGGACGTGCCGGACCGTGACGTCCAGCGGGCCGCCCGGGGCGTGCGCGCCGTGGGCGGCGGCCTCGACGGGGGCGGCGGCGCCGGTGTCGACCAGGACCCGGGGGACGCCGTCGCGGACCTCCTCGATCCGGGCGGGGGCCGGGACCAGCGCGAACCCGCGCACGGCCCACGGGGCGGCCCACGCGCAGAGCAGGGCCGCGAGCACGGCCGCGAAGGGCGTCCACAGCAGCCAGGAGCGGTCGGGGCGGGGTTCGGTGCGGCGGTTCAGGGAGGTCACCTCAGTCGGACGCGGCCGGGGTCGTCGGCATCCCAGACGATAGCGACGGTGCCGTCCTCCAGCAGCCCCTCCCCCGCTCCGCGGCCGACCTCGACGGAGCGGTGGTGGACGATCCCGTCGGCCTCGTAGCGGAGTTCCAGGCGGGGCCGCCCGTCACCGGCGACCACCCCCACCACCTCGGCCGTGCCCGGTACGGGGCGGGACACGGGAGCGGGGGACCCGTACAGGGCCAGGGCGGTGAGCGCGGCGGCGGCCGACAGGGCCAGCGCCGTCCGGGCGGTGCCCCGGGGCAGCGGCCGGAAGGGGCGCGGGAGGCGGGTGAGGGGCCGGTCCTCGGCGTAGCGGAGCGCGGCGCGGACCAGGGCGGCCACTGCGCAGAGCAGCAGCGGGGGCACGGCGGCGAGCGCCGTGTACCCCTGGCCGGAGATCACGGCGGTCCGGTCGGCGGCCGGGACGAGGACCGCGGGGACGGCCGCGAGCGCGGCGAGGACGGCGGCGGTGACCAGCAGCGGGACCACCGGCCGGGGGCGCTCGGCGGGTCCGCGGACGTGGACGCGGAGCCGGCGCACGAACCATCCGGCGCGGAACCCGAGCCGGTGGTGGAGGGAGAAGAGGGCGGCGGAGGCGAGGACGCAGCAGGCCGCCGGGAGCGGCCACCCGGGCCGGGGGGCGTGGTCGGCCGCCCGCGCGACGGCGGGGTCGCCCGCGAGGTGCACGAGGGGGACCGCGTGCTCGGGGTGGGGGCGGTACTCCCCCTCGGCCCAGGTGGTGACGGTCGCGCCGTCGGCGGTCGTGAACACGACCTTGAGCCGGGTGGCGGTGGTCTCCAGCACCGTGGCCCGCACCGGGACGCCCTCCTCGGCGAAGGCGGCACGCCGCAGGGCCGCGCCGGCGAGGTCGGCGAGGACGAGCCCGAGGAGGAGCCCGGCGACCAGGGCGGCCGGCACGACCAGCAGGAGGAAGGCGCAGCCGTGCAGGGGACGGTCGCCCCGGCGGACGCGGTGGTCGGGTTCGAGCCGCGCGAGGAGGTCGGCGTGCGCCTGTCCGGGCCCGTTCACCGCACCCACTCCGCGTGCTCGGGCGCGGCGGCGGGCCACCGCACCCGGATCTCGCCCGCCCCCTCCAGCAGCGGCAGGTCCCCGCACTCCACGTCCAGGGTCGTCCGGTAGGGGAGGCCCGCGACCGTGTAGTCCACCAGGGCCCGGCCCAGGCAGTCCCCGCCGCGGGCCCTGGCCGACCAGGCGTCGACGACCGCGGCGGTGCCCGTGGCGGTCGGGGAGGAGGGCTGTGCCCCGGGCCCCTGCGCCAGGACCGCCGCGAGGCCGCCCGCGCACCCGGTGACCACCGCGGCCGCCCGCAGCGCCCGCACGGCCCCGCGCGGCAGGACGCGGACGCGGGCCGCGGGGCGGGCCTTGACCGGTGCGCGTTCCGCGTACAGGTACAGGGCGCCGACCGCCAGCGCGGCACCCGCCGGGACCAGCAGCCAGGCGAGACAGATCAGCAGGAAGGCGCCCGCGGAGGCGAGGCCCTCGGAGACTGCGGCCAGAGCGCTCCCGAGCACGCCGGCGACCGCACCGGTGAGCAGGGACACCGCGGCGGCGCCCGCCCGCAGTGCGACCGGGACCCGGAGTTCGGCGCCCCCGACCCGGCCGAGCCGGGGGCGGGCGCGCCGTCGGCGCAGCCACGAGGCGCGCAGGCCCCGGGGGGCCCAGACGGCGAGGACGGCCAGGCAGAGCAGGACCGCCGCGGCCACGGGGATCCCGAGGGGGACGTGGTCCCCCATGACCGCGGCCTCGGGGACGAACGGGACGTGCCGGACGGTGACCTCCCAGGGGTCTCCCGGCGTGTAGGACCCGTGGGCCACGACCCGGACGGGCTCCGCCGCGCCGTCGTCGACCAGGACGACCGGCCGCCCCTCCTCGACGGCGACGATCCGGCCCCGGCGGGGCACCACGGCGAACCAGCGCCCGACCCAGGGGGCGACGGCGAACGTCAGGGCGCCGAGCATGGCCGCGAACAGGGAGGTGCCGCCCGCGAAGGACCACACCCGACGGGATGACGGCAGGGCTCCCAGGCGGGCGGCCCGCGCGCGCAGGACGGCCCGCGCCGAGCGGGGCGGCGGGGCGGCCGGGGACGGGCGGGGCGGCGGGGCCGGGCGGCGTGTACGCCGGGGGCGGCGGCGCTTGCGGGTCACCGGACGCCCTCCACGCGGACCAGGCTCGGGTCGTCGGCGTCCCAGGCCACGCGCGCCCGGTCGCCGGGGGCGAAGTCGATGCCCAGGTCGTCCGCGGTCTGGGTGTAGGTCAGGCCGTCCACCTCGTATTCGAGGGCGACCAGGTCGCGGCAGCCCCGGGCCTCGCCCACCGCGTCGCCGCAGCCGGCGGCGACCACGGTCGCGGTCCCCTGTTCGGGGGTGTCGACGTCGCGCGCCATGGACACGGACACCAGCAGCGCGATCGGCGCCGCGACGGCGACCGCGCCCAGCAGCGCCGGGTACACCCCGGAGCCGAACAGCTTCGGCGGGACCGGCTCCCGCGCGGCGGGGGCGCGCTCCAGGTAGCGGAGCGCCCCGCGGAACAGCAGCTCCAGGCCGACGGGGAGCAGGGCGGCGCCGAGCAGGCCCAGGGCCGGGAACAGGTCGCTTCCGTCCCAGGCGCCGAACGCGGCCAGGGACGCGGTGAGCAGCGCCGCCGCGGAGACCGTAACGACTCCGCCGGACACCAGGCGCAGGGCGACGGGGAGGTTCAGCGGGCCCTGCGGCGGACGTCCGTCCGCGCGGGCCCGGACCCGCGCCCGGTACAGGAGGGCGCGCGGCCCGGACGGGTGCCGCAGGACGAGGAGGACGGCGACCGGGAGCAGGGGGACCGCGAGGAGGACGGGCGGCATCCAGAAGGCGCCGTCGACCATCGCCTCCTCCGGCCGGTCGGGCAGGTAGCGGACCGTCACGTCCGGCGGGCCGCCCCGCGGGTGTCCGCCCCGGGCGGCCGTGACGACCCCGGTGCCGTCCGGTGTGGTGAAGGCGACGACGGGCCGTCCGCGGTCGACCTCCAGGACGGTGCCGGGGGCGGTCGCCGAACCGGTCGCGTAGTCCAGGCGCGTGAGGGCGTCGCCCACCCCGAAGGACAGCAGGAGGGCCGCCGCGAAGCCGAAGAAGGGCATGAGGACGGCGACGCGGACGAAGGCCGCACCGGGCTTGGGGCCCGTTTCAGACGGGAGCGGCGTACCGAGGGGGCCCTCTTCGGGTGCGCGGGGGGAACGATTCACGCGGAGTTCCTTCCGGGGGCACGACCGACATCCGCTTTGTCCACTTCATGGACGCGCCCGGCCCCGGATCGGTTTCCTCGGGACCCCCGTGGACGGACCTGATTCCCCGAGGCGCGGCCCCGGCCGGTGGGAACCGGCCGGCTGAGGGACCGGTGGGGTGTCCATGGTGTCAGGCGGGGCGGTGGGCGCGCAGCTCCAGGATGGCCCTGGGGATGCCGTCCAGGAGGTCGGAGGCGCTGATCGGCGCCCCCGCGCGGGCCAGGACGGCGGCCCGCCCGTGCAGGTGGGCGCCGCAGACGGCGGCCTCGGCGGCGGGCAGCCCCGTGGCCAGCAGGGCGCCGGCGATCCCCGACAGGACGTCCCCCGTCCCGGCGGCGGCCAGCAGCGGGGTGCCCGCCGTGTCGGCCGCCACCGGCGCGCCCGGGTGGGCGACGAGGGTGGTGGAGCCCTTGAGCAGCACCGTGCAGTCCAGCTCGCGCGCCGCCCGGGTGGCGTGTTCCAGCCGCCGGGCCTCCACCGCCTCCCGGTCCACGCCCAGCAGCCGGGCCAGCTCGCCCGCATGCGGGGTGAGCAGGGTCGGCGCCGTGCGACCGCGCGCCAGGTCCGCCAGCGGGCCGCCGCCCAGGACGGTGATGGCGTCGGCGTCCACCAGCACCGGCACGTCGCTCTCCAGCACCGCGCGCAGCTCGTCGGCGTTGCCCGGCCGGGTGCCGCGCCCCGGCCCGATGACGACCGCCGCGACCCGGCCCGGGTCCAGGCGGGTGCTGCTCAGCGGGTCCCTGACCTCGGCGACGGCCTCGGGCCAGCGGGCGAGCACCTCGTCGACCACCGCTTCGGCCCCCGCGTGGCGGACCATGCCGACCCCGGTGCGCAGCGCCCCGCCGACGGTGAGCACGGCGGCGCCCCGGTAGGGGGCCGAGCCCGCGCGGACCGCGAGGACGCCCCGGCTGTACTTGTCGGACTCCGGACCCGGGTCGGGCAGCAGGGCGGCGACGTCGGCGTCGTCGAAGGCCACCAGCGCCGGGCCCGGCAGTTCGGGGCCCAGGCCGATGTCCACCCGGTGGACGCGCCCCGCGCGGGCGGCCCCCGGGGCGACGAACAGGCCCGGCTTGTGGGTGCCGAACGTGACGGTGACGTCGGCGCGGACGGCGGCCCCGGCCACCTCGCCGGTGTCGGCGTCCACCCCGCTGGGCAGGTCGACGGCGACCACCCGGGCGGGGGCGTTGGCGGCCAGCGCGGCCAGGGCGGCGAAGGGGGGACGCAGCCCGCCGCGTCCGCCGATGCCGAGCAGGCCGTCCACGACGAGGTCGGCGTCGAACAGGGCGTCCTCGGCCGCGCCGGCGGGGACGGTGCGCCCGCCCGCGGCCCGCAGGGCGGCCATGCCCCCCTCGTGGACCCGGTCCGCGGCCGGGACGGCGCGGACGGCCGCCCCCCGGGCGGCCAGGGCGGCCCCCGCGTAGAGGGCGTCGCCGCCGTTGTCCCCCGCGCCGACGAGCAGGACCACCCGGGACCCGTACACGCGCGGCAGGAGGCGGGCGCACTCCGCGGCCAGGCCCGCGGCGGCGCGGCGCATCAGCGCCCCCGCGGGGAGCCCGGCCATGAGCGCGGCCTCGGCCTCGCGGACGACGCCGACGGTGTGTGCGTGGCGCACGGGCGGACCTCCCCGGATCGTGGCGGAAGCACCATCGTGCCGTATGGGGGCACGGGGACGCAGGAGGCGCCACTCGGGGATTTTCCCAGCGGATATCACCATTCGACTACACAACGGAGTGCCTCCTTGACACAATGGAGTCATGCCACGACCGAGCAAGTACGTGTCACGGTCCGACCTCGGCTGGGGCCCCTCCCCGGCCGGCAGCGCGAATCCCCGATCAGGCCTCGTCGTCCACTACGACAGCGTCGACCAGAACCTCGCGGGCAAAGACCACTCGGCCTGCGTCGCCTACTGGAAGAGCACGCGGAGCTTCCACACCGGGCCGAGCAGGGGCTGGGCGGACATCGGCTACTGCGTCGACGAGACGACGGAGATCCTCACCGAGGACGGCTGGCGGGGCTTGGGGGCCCTCGCCCCCGGCGACCTCGTCCTGACCCTGGACCACACCACCGGCCTGTCCCGCTGGCAGCCCCTGACGGCGGTCAACGTGTTCCCCGCGGTGCCGCGGGAGCTGCTCCTCATGGAGGGGCGCGACCACTCGTCCCTGACCACCCCGGGCCACCGCTGGCCGGTGGAGCGCAGGACCGGCAGACCGGGCCGGGACCCGCGCCCGGGCGGCGGGTACGCCCCCGCCTGGACGACCAGCGGGGAGCTGACCGTCCGCGACCGGATCCGCACCGCCGCGTCCTGCGCGGACCTGCCGGGGCAGGCCAAGTGGCCCGACGCGCTGGTGGAGCTGGTGGCCTGGGCGTGGCCGGTGCCGGGCGGGCGGACGGTCCTGCGCCTGCCGCTGCGGCGCCGGGCCGGGGACCCGGCCCGGGTGCGCGCCGCCCTGCACGCGCTGTTCGGCCCGCCGTCGCCCGGGTCCGCGGACTCCGGGCCGCCGAACGGGGCCGCCTGGTGGGAGGAGCACACCGCGGCGGAGGCGGTGTTCCGGCTGTCCGCGGGCGCCGACGGAGCCCTGGCCGAGCAGATGCCCCAAAGGGTGCCCTCGCACGCGTTCCTGCGGTCGCTGACCCGGGCCCAGCTCGACCTCTTCCTGGGGGTCACCATGGCGGCGGCCGGGAGGGACGGCCGGTTCCTGGACCGGCCGGACGAGGCGGGTGCGGAGGCGTTCCGGTTCGCCGCCCTGCTGGCCGGGCGGACGGCGTCGGTGCGCGGCGTCCCGCTCGGCGGGTGGCGGGTGGAGCTGTCGGGCGAGCAGAGCTTCAGCCCCCGCGCGGTGGCGGCGCGCACCGACGGGTTCACCGTCGAGCGGGTCCGCCACTGGGGGCCCGTCTGGTGCCCGACCACCCCGGACGGCACGTGGATGGCCCGGCGGGCGGGCACCGCGTACTTCACCGGGAACTCGTTCATGGCCTGCGCGCACGGCCATGTGCTGGAGGGGCGCGGGCTGTACCGCGTCCAGGCCGCCCAGCCGGGCGGCAACTCCTCGCACTACAGCGTCACGCTGGCGACCGGGCCCAAGGACCGCGTCACCCCCGAGCAGATCGAGGCGGTCCGGCAGTTGCGGCAGTGGCTGATGGAGCCGGACACCTCCATCTCCGGCAAGGTCCTGGGCCACCGGGACTTCATCGCCACCTCCTGTCCCGGCGACAAGGCCTACCGGATGGTCCGGGACGGCACCTTCGCCAAGCCCCCGAGCGGATCCGAAGGAGACGACGACATGCCCAGGCACCGCAGGTTCGAGAAGGACGAGGCCCAGGAGCTGGCCCCGCAGGCGTGGACCAGCCTCAAGTTCGACCGGCGCCACGACGGGCACGCCGGCGACCTGTACGCGCTGGTCGGCACGGACGAGCCGGACGGCGCGCTGTACGACCTGTCGGTGGGGGTGACGTTCCAGGGGCTGACGCCGGGCACGGAGGTGCAGCTGCGCGCCACCGAGTACGAGCCCGACGGGAAGGGGGGCTGGCAGGTGGCCCGCAACCGCCCCGTCGACTCCCCGGTGCACGCGGGGGGCAACGGCCACTTCACCTACGCGTGGAAGGGCAACCTGGCGGCGGGCCGCCGGGTGCGGGTGCGGCTGGTCCAGAACGGGGACGGCCCGGCCAGCGTCACGCGGGCCACCGCGGAGGTCTTCTACTGGCCGAAGTGACCGGTGACACGGGTGCGCCCGGTGGTTGATCGGCGCCCCCCGGGGCCGGATGCTGGACGCGACCGGTGACCGGCCCCGAGGAGGCCCCATGCCCGAGCACCACCGCTTCACGAAGGACACCCGCGCCACCCTGCCGCCGGCGGTCTGGCACGACATCGAGTTCGACGGGGGCGGGAGGGACGGGGGCCCGGCGCTGGCGGCGGAGGGGCGCTACGACCTGTCGGTGGGGGTGACCCTGATGGGCATCACCCCCGGCACGGAGGTGCAGCTGCGCGCGGTGGAGTTCGACGCGGGCGGCGACCCGGTCTCCGAGCGCCCGGCCGGGAGCGAGGTGCACGCGACCGGGCGGGGCAGGTTCGCCTACTCGTGGAAGGGCACGGTGCCCGCGGGCGGCCGGGTGGGGGTGCGGGTGATCCAGTTCGGCCAGGCCGACGCCCACCTGGTGGAGGCCGAGGCGGACGTCTTCACCTGGCCGCTCTGACCCGCCCGGCCGCTCCGGACGGCCGCCGCGCGCACCGGCTACCACTCGCAGCCGACCCCGTCGCCGTCGCGGTCCAGGTGCGATCCGTACCCGGGGTCGCCCCGACGGACGGGCGCCGCCCCGGCGGCGCGGGCCGCGTCGCAGTTCTGGAAGTGGACGGGGGCACCGCCGCCGTCGTCGTCGCCCCCGCCGCCTCCCTCACCGCCGCCGCCGCTCTCGGGGCGCTCGGTCACGGTCTCGGTGACGGTGACCGTCTCGGTCGCGGTGACCTCCACCTCGACCTCCTCGCGCTCCGTCTCCGTGGCGGTCTCGGTGACCGTCGCGGAGACCGTGGCGGTGACGGGCACGGGGGCCGCGGTTCCGGTCCCGCCGCCGCCCAGGGCCGCGGCGCAGGAGCCGATGAAAACCGCGAAGACCAGGGCGCCCCCGCAGCCGAGGAGACCGAGGCCGATCTTGCCGCCGCGGGGCAGGGGGGCGCCGGCGGGCGCGGACGGCGGGTACGCAGGTGAGGTCATGACCGCTCCAGGGGGATGGGGCGACGGAGCGGGCATCGCGGTGTTCTCGGGCCGGGTGGGGACACCGGGACCGTGGTCAACGAACGTATCCGAACACAGTGCCCCATGTCCGGCTTATCGCAAAAGATGCATGAATGCAGGCACTCCTGCCGCGTCCGCCCCCCCGGGCGGCCGGCGGCACGGGCCCCTGCCGCCGCACCGGCCGCGCGCCCCACCGCGGGCCGGCCCTCCCGCACCGCCCCGCCGGACGGGCCGGGACCGGACGGAGAGCGGGCGCCCCGACCACCACGGACCTAACAGGCCCGCGCCCGGAATGGCCCCGGCGAACGGCACGGAACCGGGCGGAGAACGGGCGCACCCCGCGCCCCGGCAGGCCCGCGCCCGGGACCGCAGCGGAAGCGGGGCCCCGGGGGCCGCCCGCCCGCCCCGGGTGCCTCGCCGGGGCGGCGGGGCCTACAGCCGGTTCCAGGCCTCGGTGAGGACCTTGCGCAGGACCGACTCGATCTCCTCGAACTGCTCGGGGCCGCAGATGAGCGGCGGGGAGAGCTGGACGACCGGCTCGCCGCGGTCGTCCGCGCGGCAGATGAGCCCCGCGTCGAACAGCGCGCCCGACAGGAAGCCCTTGAGCAGCCGGTGCGACTCCTCGGCGGTGAACGTCTCCTTGGTCTCCTTGTCCTTCACCAGCTCGATTCCGTAGAAGAACCCGTCGCCGCGCACGTCGCCGACGATCGGCAGGTCCAGCAGCTTCTCCAGGGTCGCCCGGAACACCGGCGCGTTGCGCCGCACGTTGTCGAGGACGCCCTCGCTCTCGAACAGATCGAGGTTGGCCAGCGCGGCGGCGGCGGCCACCGGGTGCCCGGCGAAGGTGATGCCGTGCAGGAAGCTGGCGCCCTCCTCCCGGAACGGCTCCATCAGCCGCTCCCGGGCGACCATGCCGCCCAGCGGGACGTAGCCGCTGGTGGCGCCCTTGGCGAAGGTGATGATGTCCGGCACGTACCCGTACCTCGTCGCGCCGAAGTACTCCCCCAGCCGCCCGAACGCGCAGATGACCTCGTCGGACACCATGAGCACGCCGTAGCGGTCGCAGATCTCGCGGACCCGCCGCAGGTACCCGGGCGGCGGCGGGAAGCAGCCGCCGGAGTTCTGCACGGGCTCCACGTACACCGCGGCGATGGTGTCCGGGTCGTTCTGGAGGATCGCCTCCTCGATCCGGTCGGCGGCCCACCGGCCGAACGCCTCGGCGTCGTCGCCGTGGTGCGGCGCCCGGTAGAAGTTCGTGTTGGGCACCTGGAGGGTGCTGGGGACCAGCGGCTCGAACGGGGTCTTGATGCCCTGGAGGCCGGTGATGGACAGCGCGCCCATGCTGGTGCCGTGGTAGGCGATGCGCCGGCTGATCACCTTGTGCCGGGTGGGCTCGCCGATCGCCTTGAAGTACTGGCGGGCCAGCTTCCACGCGGACTCCACGGCCTCGGAGCCGCTGGTGGTGAAGAAGACCCGGTTCAGGTCGCCGGGGGCCAGGGAGGCGATCCGCTCGGCGAGTTCGACGGCCCTGGGGTGGGCGTACGTCCAGATCGGGAAGTAGGCCAGCTCGCGGGCCTGCGCGGCGATGGCGTCGGCGATCTCGGTGCGCCCGTGGCCGACCTGGGTGACGAAGAGCCCGGCGAGCCCGTCGAGGTACCGCTTGCCCCTGTCGTCGTAGACGTACGCGCCCTCACCGCGGCTGATGACGGGGACGTCGGCGCCGTCGTAGGCGGCCATCTCGGTGAAGTGCATCCACAGGTGGTCCCTGGCGGCCCGCTGGAGGTGCTCAGGGCTCGTGTGCGCTGCCACTCGGTGCTCCAAGTCTCGTCGTGTGTCGCGGGGACCGCGCGCGGATCTCCCCCGGGGTCCCGTGCACGACCCTCTCAATAGAAATAGTCGCACCCATCCACGTTCTGTCAAGTATCCGTTGAGAAACCTAATCTTTACAACGGAATCCATTGGTACATCTTGATCTCGCTGTTGACGGGTGGCAGTGTGGCAGATCACAGCGCTCTGCGCGCGCGCCCCAACCGCCACGTCGGCGCACCGACGCGCCGACCGACCCGGGAGCACAGCACCGTGACCCAAGACCTGCGCAACTTCGTCAACGGCGAATACGTGGACACGGCCGACGGAATCCGCAGCGACCTCGTCGACCCGGCCACCGGCGAGGTGTTCGCCACCGCCCCGGTCTCCACGGCCGAGGACGTCGACGCCGCGTTCCAGGCCGCCCGCGCCGCCTTCGAGGGAGGGTGGCGCGATCAGACCCCCGCCGAGCGCCAGATCGCCCTCAACAGGTTCGCGGACCGGGTGGAGGAACGCGCCGACGACCTCGTCGCCGCCGAGGTCCGCAACTGCGGCAAGCCCGTGGGGCTCACCAGGAGCGAGGAGATCGCGCAGGTGCTGGACGCCCTGCGCTTCTTCGCCGGCGCCACGCGCAACCTGGAGGGCCGGGCCGCCGGGGAGTACCTGGCCGACCACACCTCCTGGATCCGCCGCGAGCCCCTGGGCGTCGTCGGGCAGATCACCCCGTGGAACTACCCGATGGCCATGGCCGCCTGGAAGATCGGCCCCGCCCTGGCCGCGGGCAACAGCATCGTCCTCAAGCCCTCCGACACCACCCCGGTCTCCACCCTGCTGCTGGCGGAGATCGCCGCCGAGTTCCTCCCGCCGGGCGTGTTCAACGTGGTCGCGGGCGACCGCGACACCGGCCGCGCCCTGGTCGAGCACCCGGTCCCGGGCCTGATCTCCCTCACCGGCTCCACCCGGGCCGGGTACGAGGTGGCGCGGTCCGGGTCCAAGGACCTCAAGCGCCTGCACCTGGAGCTGGGCGGCAAGGCCCCGGTCATCGTGTTCGACGACGCCGACATCGAGCGGGCCGCCGCGGGCATCGCCGAGGCCGGGTACTTCAACGCCGGGCAGGACTGCACCGCCGCCACCCGGGTGCTCGCCGCCCCGGGGATCCACGACGACCTGGCGGCGGCCCTGGCCGAGCAGGCCCGCGGCACCGTCACCGGACCGCCGAGTGACACCGGCGCCGCGTTCGGACCGGTCAACAACGCGGACCAGCTCGCGCGGGTGAGCGGCTTCCTGGACCGCGCCCCCGACCACGCCGAGGTGCTGGCGGGCGGCTCCCGGGTCGGGGAGAAGGGCTACTTCTACGCCCCGACCGTCGTCTCGGGCCTGCGCCAGGGCGACGAGCTGGTCACCGACGAGATCTTCGGACCGGTCATCACCGTGCAGAGGTTCACCGACGAGGACACCGCGGTCGCGTGGGCCAACTCGGTGGAGTACGGGCTGGCCTCCAGCGTGTGGACCAGGGACCACGCCCGGGCGCTGCGCGTCTCGCGCCGCCTCGACTTCGGGTGCGTGTGGATCAACACCCACATCCCCATCACCGCGGAGATGCCGCACGGCGGCTTCAAGCACTCGGGGTACGGCAAGGACCTGTCCATGTACTCCTTCGACGAGTACACCCGCGTCAAGCACGTCATGAGCTACATCGGCGAGTGACGCCCGGGCCGGTCCGCCCGGGCGGACCGGCCGCTTCCCGGTACGGATCGAGCGAGCGACAGGACCACCCCCACCATGGCCTCCACCAGCACCACCGCACCGGGGACACCGGCCGCGGACACAGCCGTCCCGCCAGGGCCCGCGATCAGCCTGGAGGGGGTGTTCAAGTCCTTCCGCTCCGGGTCCGGGACCGTCCACGCCGTCGACGGCGTGGACCTGGGCGTCGAGCGGGGCGAGTTCTTCTCCCTGCTGGGGCCCTCCGGCTGCGGCAAGACCACCACCATGCGGATGATCGCGGGCTTCGAGGAGCCCACCGCGGGCGTCGTCCGGCTCAACGGGCGCGACGTCACCGGGGTGCCCGCCAACCGGCGCGACGTCAACATGGTCTTCCAGAGCTACGCGCTGTTCCCGCACATGAGCGTCGCGGACAACGTGGCCTTCGGCCTGCGGCGCAGGCGGGTCGCCAAGGACGAGATCAGGCGCCGGGTCGGCGAGATGCTCGAACTGGTCGAGCTGGGGCACCGGGCCGGGCACCGCCCGTCCCGGCTCTCCGGCGGCCAGCAGCAGCGGGTGGCCCTGGCGCGCGCCCTGGTCAACCGGCCCGCCGCCCTGCTGCTCGACGAGCCCCTGGGCGCCCTGGACCTCAAGCTCCGCCAGACCATGCAGGTGGAGCTCAAGCGCATCCAGCGCGAGGTCGGCATCACCTTCGTCTACGTCACCCACGACCAGGGCGAGGCGCTGACCATGTCCGACCGCATCGCGGTGATGAACAACGGCCGGGTCGAGCAGCTGGGCACCCCGGCGCAGGTGTACGAGCGGCCGGCGACCCGCTTCGTCGCGGACTTCATCGGCACCGGCAACCTCGTCCGGGGCACGGTGCGCGGCGAGTCCGGCGGGGTGTGGCGGGTGGAGGTCGGCGACGGCGCCACCGCGCTGCTCGCCGAGCTGCCCGCGGCCCTGGCCTCGCAGGGCTCCGGCGCGGTCGGCTCCGAGGTGGACCTGATCGTGCGCCCGGAGAAGATCCGCCTCGGCACCGAGGCGCCCGGCGACGGTGTCAGCGCCGTCCCGGGGACCGTGGCCGAGACCGTCTACACCGGCGCGGCCACCCACTACCAGGTGGACATCGGGGGCGGCGGGACCGTCACGGTCCACCTCCAGAACTCCTCGGACTCCGCCCTGGCCGCCGACCGCGGCGACCGGGTGTGGCTGTCCTGGCCCGCCCGCCACTCGGCCGCACTGCCCGCCTGAGACCGCGGCCGGTCCACGGCCACGAGGGCGCCGGCCGCGACCGGCGCCGCCCACCCCCCGCACCCCGCCCCTCCCCCGGCGGACCACCGGACACCAAGGAACGACCATGAAGAACCGCTCGCGCGCCGGCCTCGACCCCGCACTCCTGCGCGGCCTCACCCGGGCCCGCCGCGGCCCGCTGGCGCCGTCCGGCCCGACCCGGCGGCGCACCCTCCAGGCGGGCGGCGCCGCCGCGGCCGCCCTGGCCCTGTCCGCGTGCGGGGTCGGGGGCCAGCAGCGCGACCCGGCCGCCGACGCGAACTTCTGGGAGGGCAGGGAGCGCACCGGGAGCCTGCGCTGGGCCAACTGGCCGCTGTACATGGACTCCGAGCGCACCCAGATCCAGCAGTTCACCGAGTCCACCGGGATCCGGGTGGAGTACAAGGAGGACGTGCAGGAGGCGGCGTCGTTCTTCGGGCAGATCCAGCCCAGGCTCGCCAACGAGGACGACCTGGGCTACGACCTGATCGTGCTGCCCAACGGGTTCGAGCTGGCCAAGCTCATCGAGCTCGGCTACCTGGTCCAGCTCGACCACGCGCGGCTGCCGAACTTCGCGGAGTACGCGGGCGAGATCTACCGGAACAGCGCCTTCGACCCGGGCAACAGGTACACGGTCCCCTACGCGTCGGGCATCACCGGCATCGCCTACAACCCGGAGTTCATCGACCGGGAGATCACCAGCATCCAGGACCTGTGGGACCCCGCGTTCGAGGGCAAGGTCGGGATGTTCTCCGACCCGCAGGAGATCGCCAACTTCGGGCTGCTGGCCACCGGCGCCACCCCGGCCGACTCCACCCCCGAGGACTGGGAGGCGGCGGCGGAGAAGCTGCGCGAGCAGCGCGACTCCGGCGTCGTGCGCGCCTACTACGACCAGGACTTCATCCAGCCGCTGACCAACGGCGACCTGTGGATCACCATGGCCTGGTCCGGCGACATCTACCAGCAGAACTCGGAGGAGGGGACGAACCTGGAGTTCGTCATCCCCGAGGAGGGCGCCACGCTGTGGACGGACAACCTCATGATCCCGTACACCACGCAGGCCCCGGTGGACGCGATCGAGCTGATGGACTTCCTGTACGAGCCGGAGGTCGCCACCGGCCTCACCGAGTACATCTCCTACATCTCCCCGGTGCCGCACGCCCAGGAGGTCATGCTGGAGTGGGCCGCCGCCGAGGGCGGCGGCGAGCGCGGCGAGGCGCTGGCCGCGATGGCGGAAAGCCCCCTGGTGTTCCCCACCGAGGCCGACTACCAGAACCTGCACAACTTCGTCGTCCTGCCGACCGGGGAGCAGGAGGGCTTCTCGTCCCTCTTCCAGGCCGTCACGCAGAGCTGACGCCGAGCGATCCCGAGAGTTCCCATGAGAAACCGCAAGCTGACGCCCTACGTGCTGGTGCTCCCGGCGTGGACCTGGCTGGCGCTGTTCTTCGTGGTCCCCATCGGGGGGATGCTGTCGCTGTCGCTGACCACGGGCAACGTGATCACCGGCTTCCAGCAGACCTTCGCGGTGGGCAACTACGCGGACGCCGTCGGGACCTACTGGGAGCAGATCCTGCGCTCCCTCCTCTACGGCGGCTGCGCCACCCTGGTGTGCATCGCCGTCGGCTACCCCGTGGCGTACTGGATCGCCTTCCGGGGAGGCGCCTACAAGTCCACGTACCTGCTGCTGCTCCTGCTGCCGTTCTTCGTGTCGTTCGTGCTGCGGACGATCTCGTGGCGGTTCTTCCTGTCCGACAACGGGGTGGTGCTGGGCACCTTCAAGGACCTGGGGCTGCTCCCGGACGGGTTCGCGGTGCTCAACACCGCGCCCGCCGTGGTCCTGGGCCTGGCCTACAACTTCCTGCCGTTCATGGTGCTGCCGATCTACGCGGTGCTGGAGCGGATGGACCCGCACCTGGTGGAGGCCTCGCACGACCTGTACGCGAACCGGGTGCGGGCGTTCGTGCACGTGGTCCTGCCGGTGTCGCTGCCGGGCGTGTTCGCGGGCGTGCTGATGACGTTCATCCCGACCAGCGCCGACTACGTCAACGCGTCGGTGCTGGGCGGCACCCACAACACGATGATCGGCAACGTCATCCAGACCCAGTACCTGGTCAACAACAACTACCCGATCGCCGCGTCGATCACCTTCGTGCTCATGGGGCTGCTGCTCGTCGGCATCTTCAGCTACGCCAGGGCCCTGGGCACGGAGCGGGTCATGGAGGTGCACACGTCGTGAGTGCCGCACTCGACACCGGGGACCGCGCGCAGGCGGTCCCGGCGCGGCCCCCCGGCCGGGCCCGGCGCCGGACCGACTGGGGCCGCTGGTACACGTGGGCCGTGCTGGCCTGGCTGTTCGCGCCGATCGCGTTCATGGTCGTGTTCAGCTTCAACGACCCGGCCGGGCGGCACAACATCACCTGGCAGGGGTTCACCCTCCACTGGTACGCCAACGCCTTCGCCTACCCCGACCTCAACGAGGCGATGTTCAACTCGGTGACCATCGCGCTGCTGACGATGGTGGTCGCCGGGGTCCTGGGCACCCTGCTGGGCCTGGCCCTGGGCCGGTTCGGCTTCCGCGGCAAGCAGCTCACCAACCTGGTGATGTTCGCGGCGATCAGCGCCCCGGAGGTGGTCCTGGGCGCCGCCCTGCTGTCGACGTTCCTCATGCTCAACGTCACCACCGGGTACTGGACGACGGTCGTCGCGCACGTGATGTTCTGCGTGTCGTTCGTCGCCATCACGGTGCGGGCCCGGGTGATCACCCTGGACCCGAGCCTGGAGGAGGCGGCCCGCGACCTGGGCGCCGGGCCGTGGACCACGTTCCGGCTGGTGACGCTGCCGATGCTGTTCCCGGCCGTGATGGCGGGCGGGCTGCTGGCATTCGCACTGTCCATCGACGACTACATCATCACCACGTTCGTGAGCGGCGACGTGAACACGTTCCCCCTGTGGATCTGGGGCGCCACGCGTGTCGGGATCCCCCCGCAGGTCAACGTCATGGGCACGCTGTTGTTCGCGGTCGGGCTCACCATGGCCGTCATCAACGTCGTCGCGGCCAGGCGCCGCGCCTGACACCGGCGCCCCGGGCCGCATCCGAGTCATCTCCCACCGACGGAAGTGTGTGATACCCATGGCCGAACCGGTCGGCGCGGGCGCCTGCGAGGCGCTGAGGGGCCTGCTGCCCCGGGTCTTCTGGCTCGACCCCGACGTGCCCGGACACGACGTCCCCGAGGCCGCCCCGGCGCTGGCGGGCGACGTGTTCGCCGACCTGGCCGTGGTCGGCGGCGGGTACAGCGGGCTGTGGACGGCGCTCCTGGCCAAGGAGCGCGACCCCGGCCGGGACGTGGTCCTGGTGGAGGCGCGCACCGCCGGGTGGGCGGCGTCCGGGCGCAACGGCGGGTTCTGCGCGGCCAGCCTCACCCACGGGTACGACAACGGCGCCGAGCGGTGGCCGGGGGAGGTCGCGGAGCTGGAGCGCCAGGGGCGCGCCAACCTCGACGCCATCGGCGAGGCGGTGGAGCGGTACGGGATCGACTGCGGGTTCGAGCGCACCGGCGAGCTGCTGGTGGCCACCGAGCCCTGGCAGGCCGAGGGGTTCGGGGAGTACGCGCGGGCGATGGAGGCGCTGGGGTACCGGGCGCGGGTGTGGGACGCGGAGCGGACCCGGGCCGAGGTGTCCTCGCCGACCTACCAGGGCGCGCTGTACGAGCCCGACGGGGTGGCGATGGTGCACCCGGCCAAGCTGGCGTGGGGGCTGCGGGAGGCGTGCCTGCGGCTGGGGGTGCGGATCTTCGAGAACACCCCCGTGCGGGCGATCCGGTCGGCCCCCGCGGGGCTGCGGCTGGAGTCGCGCGGCGGGTCGGTGCACGCGCCGCGGGTCGCCTGGGGCACCGGGGCGTTCCCCGGGCCGCTGCGGCGGCTGCGGCACTACCTGGCCCCGGTGTACGACTACGCGCTGGTGACCGAGCCGCTGAGCGGGGCGCAGAGGGAGGCGCTGGGGTGGCGGGGGCGCCAGGGGCTCTCGGACGCGGCGAACCTCTTCCACTACTACCGGCTGACGGCGGACGACCGGATCCTGTGGGGCGGGTACGACGTCGTCCACCACTACGGCGGCGCGGTGCGGCCGGAGTACGACCAGCGGCCCGAGACCTTCCGGCGGCTGGCCGAGCACTTCTTCACGACGTTCCCGCAGCTGGAGGGCGTGCGCTTCACGCACGGCTGGGGCGGGGTGATCGACACGTGCAGCCGGTTCTCGGCGTTCTTCGGGACCGGGTACGGGGGCAGGCTGGCCTACGCCGCCGGGTACACGGGGCTGGGCGTGGGGGCGACGCGGTTCGGCGCGCAGGTGATGCTGGACCGGCTCGACGGGCTGGACACCGAGCGGACCCGGCTGCGGATGGTGCGGGAGAAGCCGCTGCCGTTCCCGCCCGAGCCGGTGCGCTCGGCGGGCATCGGGCTGACCCTGCGGGCCACCGCCGCCGCGGACCGCAACGGCGGGCGGCGCAACCTGTGGCTGCGGAGCCTGGACGCGCTGGGCATGGGTTTCGACAGCTGACGTTTCGCGGCGGTCCGCGCGCCGTGTCGGAAAAGGGTTGCTAGGACCGGGTAAGGGATTGCCCGGGGCGGCGCGGCGAGCGCGCCGCTCCCCCGCGGTGGGCAAGGATGGAGCCGGTCACGGGAGGCTCCTCCCGTGTCCTCCCCCGTGGTCCACCGCGTGGCCGCCCACCGGCCCGACACACCAGGCCGCGCGGTGTCGGTCCGCCCCGGCCCGGGTACGCCCGGGCCGGGGCACCGGCGAGAGGTGCCCACGGACCGGGGCACCGGCGAGAGGTGCCGCACGGGCCTCCCGGGGCGGGGCCGGGGCCGGTCAGTAGCCGCGCCAGGCGCCCTGGTGGTAGGCGATGATGCGCGGGTGCATGAGCGTGGACGCCGCGACGTCCCCGTCCTCGCGACGGTCCCGCGGGAACACCTGGGCGGCCTCCAGCAGGGCCGCGTCCAGGAACCGCAGCGGCGGTGCGTCCTGCGGAAGCCGCAGCTCGGGCGCGCCGTCCAGGGACGTCAGGTAGAAGCCCCAGTTCCCGAACGACGGCACGTCCACGTTGTAGGGCGTCCCGGGCAGGCCCGCCTCCTCCAGGGAGCGGCCCACGCTCCAGTAGGCGTCCGGGGCGAAGAACGGCGACCCGGCCTGCACCACCATCCGCCCGTCGTCGGCCAGGGAGTGGCGCGCCAGGGAGTAGAACTCCACCGAGTACAGCTTGGAGGGGCCCACGTCCTGGCCGTCGGGCAGGTCGGCGACGATCACGTCGAAGTCGCCGCGGTTGTCGCGCAGCCACTGGAAGGCGTCGGTGTTGACCACCTCCACCCGCGGGTCCTCGAAGGAGTCCCCGTTGAGCCCGGTGATGACCGGCTCGGTGGAGGCCAGCTCGATCACCGCCGGGTCCAGGTCCACCAGCGTCACCGCCTCCACGTCGTCGTAGGCGAGGATCTCGCGCAGCGCCAGCCCGTCGCCGCCGCCCAGCACCAGGACGTTCTCGTGCGGCCCGGCCATCGCCGGGTGGACCAGCGACTCGTGGTAGCGGTACTCGTCCAGGGTGGAGAACTGGAGGTCGCCGTTGAGGAACAGCCGCACGTCCCGGCCGTCGATCGAGCGGGTGAGCACGATCTCCTGGTAGGCGGTCCGCTCGGCGTGCACGATCGGGTCGCGGTACATGGCCTGGCGGGCGTCCACCTCGAACCGGTCGGCGTACAGGTAGGCCAGGCCCAGGACGGCGACGATGGCGACGAGGCCGGCGGCGAGCCCCGCGTACGCGCGGCGGGACAGCTCGGCGCGGAACAGCCACAGCACCACGGCCACGCCCACCACCGCGTTGAGCGCGCCCACCGCCAGGGCGCCCTTGGGCAGCCCCAGCAGCGGCAGCAGCAGGAACGGGAACGCCAGGCCGCCGATGAGGCCGCCCACGTAGTCGGCGGCGAAGAGGTCGGCGACCGCCTCCGACGCCTCCTGCCTGCGGATGCGCTGGATGAGCGTCATCAGCAGGGGGATCTCCATGCCGATGAGCACGCCGATGACGAACGCCAGGAAGACCAGGGCGGGCTGGTAGGCGGAGAACCACGCGAAGGCGCCGTACAGCAGCAGGACCGACAGGCCGCCGACCAGCGACAGCAGGCCCTCGATGACCGCGAACGACACCGCGGGGCTGCCCTGGAACCGCTTGGACAGCAGCGACCCGATGCCCATGGCGAACACCATCACGGACAGGACCACCGACGCCTGGGTAATGGTGTCGCCCAGCAGGTAGCTGCCGATGGCGACCAGGGCCAGTTCGTAGACCAGGCCGCAGGCGGCGCACACGAACACCGCGGTGAGCACGAGGAACCGGGCCACCCGCGGCGGCACCGGAAGTCGGGCCCGCTGCGGGGCCGGTGACTCGATCACGATGGGGTGCTGCTTTCTGTGCTGTGGCGGGCCGCGCGGCCCGCCGCCACCGCCGGGCGGTCCAGGGCCGCGGGCCCCCGGTGCGTCGGTGGGCCCGCCGGGAGGGGCTCCGCCGCGCCCGCGGGTCGCGAGCGCGGCGGAACCGGGGTCAGGTGAGGGCCGCGGCCACGACGGCGGCGATCGCCAGGTGGGCGGAGGCGCTCACCCACGTGGCCGGGTGCGGCTCGGGGTTGCTGATCATGTGGGCGATCTTGGCCGGGATGATCAGGTCGATGAGCAGGAACGACAGGGCCATGACGCCGAGGCCGATCAGCCCGTACACGGCGGTCGACAGGAGCCCGGCGCCCAGGCCGATCTCCGAGTCGCTGGAGAGGATGGCCGTGGTGACGACGACGGCCGCGCCCAGGGTGTTGGCCGACACCAGGATGACCGCGTTGGGGTTGCGCTCCTCCCAGATGAGCTTGTGCAGCTTGCCCGGGGTGAGCAGGTCGATGAGCAGGTAGCCCACCGCGAGGATCACCACGCCGACCCCGGCGTAGGCGAGGGCCGCGAGGCTGTTGAAGAGGATCTCGTTCATGGTCCAGGTCTCGTTAGGGGAAGGGGTGTGTGGTCGGGTGGGTCACTTGCCGAAGCCGGTGCCGCCGCCGCGGAAGCCGCTTCCGCTGCCGCTGCTGCCACCGCTGCTGCTGCTGTTGTTGTCGTTGTAGCCGCTACTCGAACCGCCCGAGCCGCCGAACCCGCCGAAGAAGAAGAATCCGCCGCCGCCGCCGCCGGAGGAGGAGCCGGACGAGCGCTCGCACTCGTCGTCGTCATAGGCCGGGTCGGACACGTAGTCGTCGTCGGGGCAGTAGGCGTTGTTGGAATTGTTGCTGTTGGAGCAGGCCGCCAACAGGATGAGCAGCAGCACGATACCGCCGAGCACCACGAAGAGGGTGACGACGACGTTCCTGCCGTTCTCCGGCTGTGCGTGTCCGTTGTTGTAACTCATGGGTTGTCTCCGCGGGGGTGGGCGTACACGGTGGAGTGCGTGGTCACGAGTTCCCCGCTCTGGGGGTAGGCGTGCCAGGTGCGCCAGTGGAGCGGGCCCCCGTCGCCGCATGCGCCATCGAGGTTCAGGTGCAGCGCGGTCACAGCCAACGGGTCACCGGGGAAGGCGACGAGGAGGCCGCCGGGGTCGTCGGCGACCTCACGGTGGAGGTGGTCCACCCGGCGGGCGAGTTCGGTGCGGGTGAGGGTCTCCACCTGCGAGTCGAACCGGTACCGGCCCCCGCCGTGGGGGCGTTCGGCGCTGCCCGGGAGGGCGCCGTCCACCCCGGGCAGGCAGGCCACGGTCTCCACCAGGGCGCCGTCCGCCGACGCGACGGCGACCTGGTGGGAGGCGCCGAGGACGCGCAGCTCGACCCCGGTGCCGCCGACCCGCAGGGAGCGGACGGCGAGGGGTTCGAGCAGCGGGTGTCCCAGTGCCCAGACCAGGTCGTCGGCGCAGGTGTCGACGAAGGGCGCGCTGATGCCGACTCGCATGGGGTGGATCAGCTCCCGGGGTAGATGGTGAAGGTTCCCTCGGCGACCTTGGCGCCGGTGCTGGCCTCCCAGGGTCCGTGGTCGAAGCGCTCGAAGGAGAGCAGGGAGCCGTCGCGGGCCTCGTAGTCGGCGTAGTCGAAGCCGCCCTGCGCCTTGAGGCCGGTGGTGCCCTCGGAGCGGTAGGAGCCGCTGCCCTTCTCGTCGAGGTGGTAGGTGGTGCCCTCCAGCTCGATGGTCTTGCCGTGGGGGGTCAGGTCCAGGTCGGGACGGCCGGTCCACAGGGCCATCTCCAGGTCGGGGTCCTCCTCGGTGGAGAGCCAGCGCTTGCCGCCCTCGACCTCCAGGAAGTGTTCGGCCCAGACGTAGCCGCCCTGGGACAGGCGGAGCGTGCCGCGGATCCAGGTGCGCTCGGTGCCCCAGTCGATCATGTCCCCGGCCTTGAGGGTGCGGGGGTCGCCGGAGGTGCTGTCACCGTTGTTCGCGAAGGGGTCGTGGGGGGCGGCGGGCGGGGGTGGGGGCGGAGTGCTGCTGCGCCGCGCGGCACGTACCGCGTAGACGACGGCGACGAGCGCCACCGCAAGGGCGACGATCACCAGGAGCACGAGTTCGATGGCCACTGTTCCTCGTTTCGCGTGGGGGGAGCCTCGTCGGCGGCCCTACCCCGGGCCGGGCAATCCTACTGCCAGGTCAGACGTCCGGACCGGGCGGGAGGTTCCGCACAATTCAGGACGAAAGCACTGGGGCCGCCCGCGCGCCTGCGCGCGGGCGGCCCCCGGTCCGGCCGTCCGCCCTACTCGGCGGCGGGGTCGCCGGTCTCGACCGGGAGGGAGTCGTCCGCCCCCCACAGGCTCCACGAACCGGGGTACAGGCGCGGGGCGGTGTAGCCCGCGTGCTCCAGGGCCAGCAGGTCGTGGCAGGCGGTCACGCCGGAGCCGCAGTAGGCGGTGACGGTGACGGCGTCGTCGGCGCCCAGGGCGGCGAACCGCGCGCGCAGGGCCGCGGGCGGGGCCAGCAGGCCGTCGGGGCCGAGGTTGCCGGTCCACTCGGCGCTGCGCGCGCCGGGGATGTGGCCGGGGCGGGCGTCCACCGGGGCGGGCGCCTCCCCGGTGTAGCGGCCGTGGGCGCGGGCGTCCAGGACCAGCTGGCCCGGCTCCCGCGCGGCGGCCCGCACGGTGTCGGTGTGCACGACCCGGTCGGCGGGCCAGTGCTGGGGGGTGCGGTGCGCGGGCTCGGGGGTGTGCTCCCCCTCCTCCAGCGGTCCCGTCCAGGTGCCGAGGCCGCCGTCGAGGAAGGCGGCGGGGGTGCCCAGCACCCGGAGCATCCACACCAGGCGGGCGGCGACCGAGCCGCCGGCGTCGTCGTAGACGACCACCCGGGAGTGGTCGCCAATGCCCAGGCGGCCCAGGGCGCGGGCGAAGTCGGCGGCGGCGGGCAGCGGGTGGCGTCCGCCCTCGGGGCTCGCCGGGGCGGCCAGGTCGGCGTCGACGTCGGCGAACACCGCCCCGGGGAGGTGGCCGGCGAGGTAGGCGTCGCGGCCGGAGCGGCCGTCCAGGTACCAGCGGGAGTCGACCACGACCACGCGGTCGAGGTTCGCGCGGAGCCAGTCGGCCGAAACGGCCACCGGCAGGGGAAGGGGCTCTGACATGGCCCCAGGGTAGCGCCGGGTCACACCCGGGTCACGGGATCTCGGGGTCCCGGTCCAGCCGGTGCACGTGCAGGATCCACCACAGGCCCAGGGCGGGCAGGACCAGCGGGATGAAGAGGTAGCCGCTGCCGAAGCCGGACCAGACGGTGTCCTCGGGGAAGGCCGAGGGGAACAGCAGGCCAGCGGCGCCCACGGCCAGGACGCCGACCATCTCGACGCTGCACGAGACCAGGGCGATCCGCCGGGAGGTGCGCCCGGCGCGGGCCAGGCCGACGGCGGCGACGAGGTAGACGACGCCCGCGAACACCGACAGGAGGTAGGCGACCGGCGCCTCCTCGAACTTCGTGGCCAGCTGGTAGACGCCGCGGGCGGTGGCGGCCAGGGCGAAGACGCCGTAGACGGCGACCAGCAGGCGGCCGGGGCCGGTGCGCAGGGTCTTGGCGGTCACGGGCCCGGGTTCCCGGGCCGGGGCCGGGGCCGGTACCGAAGAGGAGTCAGGGGTGGGAGCGGAGTCAGGCAACGGGGCTCCAGAGCTGTTCGAGGCGGACGAACAGGACGGGCAGGATCAGGCAGGCGAACGCGATGACGGCCGGGCCCCACTTGCTGCGCTCCATGAACCCCCACACGGCGCAGGCGGGCGGGAGCAGGACGACGGTGGCCAGGTAGGAGACGAACATGGCGGTCTCGGCGGGGGTGTCCCCGCCGACCATCGTGGCGACGGTGGCCACGGCCTGGCCGATCACCAGGAGCCACAGAACGCCCATTCCGACCAGGTGCGGAACCAGCATGGGCTGGTCGCGGAAGGTGGAGACGAGGCACCAGCCGGCCATCGCCAGGGAAACCATCTGAATGGTCATGGTCAGCCACTCGACCATGCCGTCTCCTCCCACCGGTCCCGTCCGCCCAGGTCGGCGACGCGTCTACGACACACGGTAGTACGTTTGCCGGACCGCCCCGCACGGCCCCCGTCGTCGGCCGCCGGGGGCGTCCGGTACGGGCGCCCCCGGTGTTCCCGGTGTAGAGGGGTCAGCGGCGTACAACCCTGGCGATGGTCTCGGCGTACCGGTCGGCGTCCTCGTCGGTGCGGGCCCACATGATGGGCGTCCCGCCCGCCTTGGGGCGCAGGTGCCATATCGCGCCCCCGGCGTGGTCACCGGGACGCAGGGGCGTGAAGGAGATGTCGGGGTGCTCGGAGGCGAGGGCGTGGGCGGCCATGGAACTCACCGTAGCTGGCTGCGGGTGATAGCAGCCCCGGTTCTGCGGTGGATGTGCGCCAGGTGCGGGGCGGACGGCAACGCCGGGGGACGGCCCCTGTGCCGGAGCTGTGGGAACAGGAGGCCGTCCCGACCCGACCGGTTCCGCAGAGCGAGGCGGACGTGGTGTTCGCGACCGGCGACGTCGACCCCGGCGACGACCTGGTCCCCGGGGTTCCGGCCGTGGCGGCGGGCGACGCGTACGGTATCGGCCACCGCGTCTGGACCTCGGGGATCGGCGTCCTCGGCGCGGAGCGGACCATCGAGGGCGTACGCGGATTCCTGGTCTGGCCGGAGCCGAACAGCGGCCGTGACGTTACCCTTTCCCTTCCTTAACGGGCGAAGAGAGCAATGATGACTGACCAACTGAACACGGAGGCGTCCCCGGGCTGCGCGGTGCGGGCCCGGGGCGTCATCTCCTACTGCGTCTTCGTGGCCTCCTCGGTTCCGGCGCTTCTCCTGGGAGTACTGGGTGGGATGGGCCCCGTGGACGCCCTCCGACTCTTCCTGGTCCTGCTGGTACTGGGGCTGGTGGTGCTGTGGATCGTGGTCAAGCCGCTGAGTGCCCTCGGCCGGTGGCTGAGCGGCAGGGTGGGCGGGCACCGCGTCCTCTGGGCGCTGTTCGCCACGGCACCGCTGCTCGCGGCGGTGCTCACCCCGCTCTGGCTGCTCTGGGAGCAGGACGCGGCCAGGGGCATGTCCTTCCTCGTTCTGGTGCTCCTGCTGCCGACGACCGCCGCCTACGCGGCGCTGCGCCCCGTGGGGCTGCGGCGCTCCCGCCTGGGCAGCACGGCTGGACGGGCGGCGGGCGCCGCCGCGCTGGTCGCACTGGACCTGGAGGACGCCCCGGTCATCGGCGACGGCCCCGCGGCGCGGCAGACGGGGCGCGTCCAGCAGCGGGACCGGCGGGTCCTTGCCGCCGTACTCGTATCGGACGGAGACCGGGGGCGGGTCCTCCACCGGGAACGCACCCCGAAGCTGTGGAGCGCGGCCGTCGTCGGCGCCGCGGCTGCGGGGTTCACGCTGATGTTCGTGAGTTCCGACCCCGAGGACTACGGCATCGCCCTGTTCCTCAGCCTGCTCTTCTTGGTGCTGTTCGTGCTGCCGCTGCTGGCCTCCCCGTTCCTCAAGTTCCTGAACAAGCGCATCCGACTCACCGACCGCACCCTGCGGGTGGGCCGCCACGCGGTGGGGCTGGACCGCCTCCTGCCGGAGACGGCCGCCGTGGAACCGCACCCCCGTTCCGCCGACCGCCTCAGGCAGACCGTCCAGCTGGGCGGAGCGGCGGGCGGCAGCACACCCGTGGGCTACACCCCGGTGAGCGTGCGGACCCGCGCGGGCGACCTGTTGGGCATGGACTCCCGCCGACCGGAGGAACTGGTCCGTGCCCTGCACGGTCTCGCCGCCCACGGGAATCCCCAGCACCACCTAGGACACCCGGGCCACGGCTGAGGCGACCGGGACCCCTTCTCAGAGGTCATCTCATTCGGGTTCTCGGGGGCCTGTTCCTGCGCCGATGGTGGAGCGGCCGGTGCCGGACGCTGAGCCAAGCCGGTGGAGAGTGGAGAGGGGCGCAGTGAGGTGGGAAAGGCGGTACGTCTGGTCCGCTGCGGTGGGGAAGTGGGGAGAGGTCGGATGAGCCGGTGGCCGTTGGGCCGTGGTTCGCCGGTGGCCCGGCGGCGGGTGCCGCGATAGCGCACCACGCGGCTGGGATCTCGGGGCGGTGTCTGAGTCGATCGTCCATCGAATCGTGACGGTCGTTCGGCAGCCACCAGTCGAGTTCACCAAAGCACGTCAGCGAAAGACCAGAGCGGGCCATCAATGCTTCCTCGTCGTCCGCTGCCCGGAGTACAGTGGCCGTGGGAAACGTCATCAGGACGTAGAACGGCCCCGGTCTGTTGACCGGGGCCGTTTCTCGTCGGGTTCAGAACTGGTCGGACCCGGTCACCTGACCGATCGGGAACGAGTGTCGGGATGCCGCGCAGATCGTCTCCAGGGCGTGTATCGGAACATCCTCGGTGGAGTAGCTGACGCGGAGCACCTGCACCACCCACTCGCCGGGGATGTCGAGCAGGTCCGCCTCATACGGGGTGGCGGGCCGCGCGGTCAGAGTCTCGACGGCGTGCCCGAACACGTGCCCCATGTCCTCGATGGCGGCCTGGAGGGTGGGAAGCACGAACCCCTCCCCGTCCAAGCGGGTGTTCTCGCCGACGTCCACACGGAAATAGGACGTGCTGATCCGGACCGGAACCCCGTTGGCCCAGAACATCTTCCGGCGAGCGATCACCGAGGCGCCGGGTTCCACACGCAGTCCCAGGCCGACATGCTCGTTCGCGGGCTCCTGCCCCACGAACAGCATCTTCCTCTCCGGGGTGAGCCCCTGCTGTTCGGCCTCGGTGAGGTAGAGCGACTTCGACCCGCGGGTGCTCGGCGGCGTCGGCAGCGCCCGCTGCACGAGGACACGCGGCCGTGGCTCCACCGGCCCGACCGGCGCCTTGTGGTCCGGCGCGTCCGTACCGGCCTTCTTCATCTGGGAGACCCGGCCGGGCGATACCCCGAGGTGTCGGGCGATGTCCTCCTGAAGCATGCCGCCCTGCTGGGCGTCGATGATCGCGGACCGGCGGATCCGGGAGAGCTCGACGCTCTGTCCTTGCAGGGTGGTCATAGCAGCGGACGCCGCGCGGGCTCTTTCGAGCGGGTCGGGCATGGCGGCGATGTCATGCAATGTCCGTGCATCCATGGCGAATCCTCAGGTCGGGTGCTCCACTGCGGACTTTAGCCCCCCTATTGCGCCACGCGCCAGTGGGGGTTACTGTCGTCACACGTAAGGGTTTACCCCCTATAAAGTCAGCGGTCGAGTGCTGACCCATAGGTGGTGGAGCGGTTGGCGGTCACGCTTCCAGTGTGCCGTAGGCCGGTCGGCCCGAGCGTGGCACCGTGCGGCCTGGCTTCGGCGGTCGCGGCCGCACGGTGTTCGTCCTGATGACGTAGTGCGCCGGGCTTCCCACCTGGCATCCCGTACCGGAGGTTTGCGCATGACGCGCTACCTGAACCCGTCCCAGCTCTTCGAGGTGAGGGCCCTCGCGGTCTCCTCGCTTCCCCGCAGGCGGCCCCGCCGGGCCGCGCGTGTGCGCCGCTTCGCGCCCGCGGGCCGACACCACCGCTCGACCAGCACCGGCCCCGGCCGTGCGCCCCGCCCCGCACACCCCGCGCACACCGCGCGCCCGATGCCCCCGGTGTGGGCCGTGCACCCGATGCCCTCGGTGCTCCCGGCCCGCCCCGCGCACCCGGCCCGCCCGGTGCACCTGGTGCTCCCCGTGCGCTCCGCGCACCCGGAGCGGCCGAGGCCCTCGCTGTCACCGGAGCGGCCGATGCCCTCAGCGCGTCCGGTGCCGCCGGTCAGCGCCGTGCGGCCGGGCCGCGAGGTCCTGTTCCGGGCCTTGGTGGGGTTGGAGAACCTGGGGGTGTCCGCATGAGTGCCGACCACACCCTGGACCTGTGCGGGGACCGTTCCCTGGACCAGCGCGGACGCCCCCGCATGTGCTGGCTCGACCCCGGCCACACCACCCATCACGCCGACTACCTCGGCAACCTCTGGGAAGACCGCGCCGCGATCCTGCACCGCCTGCGCACCCGGTGGGGGCACTCCCACCAGATCAGCGTCACCGACACCGGCCTGTGGAAAGCCGTCGCCCTGGACCCGGGCGCCCGCTGGGCCACCGAAGTCGAATACACCCCCGCCCAACTCGTCCACCGCCTCCGAACCCGACGCGTACCCACCCCGCTCCGGCTCTCCTGACCCACCCGACCCCGGCCCGGAGTGCGCACCCTGGGCCGACCCCCTGCGGGGCCGCCGGGCACACACGGCGGCCCCGCACCCCCGACCAACCTGGAGGACACGATGGCGACCCTGACAACCCCCACCACCGCCCCGCCCATCGCCGCAGAGGAGGAGACCTGCGGCATGTGCAACGGCACCCGCGGCACCTGGGAGACCGGAGACGGCGCGTCCCCCGGGAAGTCCTTGCGCCGGTGGGTGCCCTGCACCGGCTGCAACGGCACCGGCAAGGTCGGCAAGTGACCGGGCAGAACGAGGGCATGCCCCTCGACTACTCCCCCCTCGCACTTCAGCTCGTCGACGCACTGCTCGAACTGGGCACCCCCGCCCACATCGCCAACGCCTTCGCCCGGGTGCCCCGGCACCGGTTCCTTCCCCGCATCTTCCGGGGTGAGGACCGTACCCGCTACGACCGGGACACCGACCCGGCCGCATGGCTGGCCGCCGCCTACACCGACCAGCCCTCACCACCCAGACCGACGACGGAGGCGCTGGCGGGATGGGCGTGCCCACCTCCTCCTCCAGCGCCCCCGCGGTGATGGCCCGCATGCTCACCGCCGCGGACCTGC
>NZ_FQZK01000059.1 GCF_900141985.1 Nocardiopsis flavescens
CCACCGGACCCGGGATGCCCGCGTTCTCGGTGTCGACCTCGACCACACCCGAGGAAACGGCCTCACCCTCGGGAGCGTCGCGTTCGGTGGTCGGGTCGATGGTGATCTCCACCAGGACCTTGGCACCCGAACCGATGATCGTCGCCAGCACCGTCCGCGCCGACTGCTCACCCGTCTCCGGATCGGTGGTCCGGCGTGTACTGCGGTGACAAGCGAGGACCCGTCCCTGCACGGACCAGGAATATCATGGACGAAATGCCAGATCAGAAGAGCAGATCAGCCCTCAGGCGAATCGGGTTCAACTCGAAAAAAGAGAATAAAAAGGCTCACGGAAATCACTTTTTGAATCTTTGCCATCAGCAAACCACAAACGGCCCGGCCACCCAAGAGATACTCCCAGAATACTCTAAGCCACAGAAGAGCGCCGGGAGTAAAATAGGTCTACGCCAGATCCCTCAAGCAGGCCACCGAAAGCTTCATCTCCTTTGTTTCTAGCAAACCGGCGGGGCATTCTAACCATTATTCGAAATTAATCAGCACCTCCGAATCTCGCCTTGGCTCGATACAATTCAGCCTCATGCTTCGCTTTTTCGGAATCTTCCCAGAAGATCAACACCACCGATAAATCTTCCAGCGCATCAGCCATTCGTTCGCACCAAAGGCAGTAATCCACTCCAGACTCCGCCTCCGGCTTCGAGTTTCTTACTTTGCGCAGATTTCTTGTTGCCTTTTTTAATTCCGGCGGAATTGAATCCACCATCAACCAACACCACCAATTAGTGGAAGAAATATCCGACAGGCCGGACAAGGCCCAATATCCGTGAGATGCTGATCCATAGAAAACTTATTACCTCCGATTCTCACTGAATAGAAAACCGCCCCCCTGAGAGAAGCCCCACTGTGTTCAAGCTGCGCCGCACAGTTGACCTCACCACATCTTCCATGATGACCAGAAAGAGCCACCGCATTGGCCGTCTCGGAGGGCATACTTCCAACTCTAGAGTCCTGAGCGTAAGCCCGAACCGTGACAGGATTTCCATTAGCTTCAGATATAGCCATGGTCGCAACGTTTGGTCGCTTTTCAGCATCATAGACAAGGCTTCATCAGCGAAATCAAGCAACGCTTCTGGAGGCTCGCCACCACAATTGTGGTTGAGGACGTCGAGGGACCCCGTGGCCACATGGTAGGTGTGGACGCCCTGGACGGTCAGGTTGTGGACCGTGGCGGGCTGAGACCACCCCTGGATCGCGTTGATCTGGACCCAGGTGCCGGCCGAGGTCTGCAACCACATACCCGGGACCAGGTCGATCGCGTCGACCCACGCCTTCAGGCCAGGGACCCAGAAGGGGTGGCCCTCGGTCGCGATAACGACGTCACCGGCCATCACCGGACCCGGGAGGCCGGCGTTCTCGGTGTCGACCTCGACCACACCCGAGGAGACGCAGGGCTGTTTCATTCTCGGTGAGTAGTGACGTTGACGCTGGTCACGGCAACCCGATCACGTCCAGCGGGTGGGTGAACGCCTCGTACGACACCCACCGGATCGCGTCAGGCACCGTGTCCTGGCCCAACCGGCCCAAGAACACCAAGGCGACCGCTCGCAGCGCGGCCAGGTTGTCGGGACCGTGGCCGGAGCGGACCTTGCAGGCGTCCTCGCCCATCGATACGTCCTTGACGTGGTGCCAGGCCTCGATGCCCCGGTGCCCGCGCACCAGAGCACTGATCCGGGCCGCGTCGGCCTGCCCGACCTCCAGCGAGGTCACCGCATAAGCGCAGGTCCACGACACTTCCCCGGTGCGTAGATCCCTGACATAGCGGCGCAGGCGCACGGCCTGGACCGCGTGCGGAAAGGCGGTCCTGCCCGCGAGGTCGATGGCCTTGACGGTGCGGGTCTGGGCCCGCCCGTGTCCGCGGGCCCGGGTGGTGCCCAGGGTGGGGGCCTGCGCCCAGGGCAGGGCTTTGACCTGGTCGAACAGCGTCCTCTGGTTGCGTTTGACGCCCAACACGTAGTCGGCGTGCAACTCCTTCACCAGGTGGGTGGCGGTGTCGGCCTGGGTGTGCAGGGCATCGGCCGTGACCACGACGCCGGTCAGGTCCATGCCCTCCAGCAGCACGGCCAGGGCGTCGATCTCGCTGGTGCCCGCCGGCACCCGCACCTGCGCGACCAGGCGCCGGTCGGGGGTCAGGGCGGTGAGCAGGTGCGCCGCCGCCTGGGCGGGGGTGGCCGATCCGCGCAGGGTCTTGCCGTCCACCGCCACCACCTGGAAGGTGTCGGGCCGGATAAGGGCGGCCAGGGCCACAGGATCCAAGGAGAGCAGGACCCGGCGGATGGTCGCCGGAGACGGGGCGGAGCGGGCGCCCAGAGCTGCGCAGGTGATCCGGCAGCCCAGGCGGGCCAGGGTGCGAAAGGGGTGCGGCGTCGGCCCATTGGCCGACCGCCCGCAGGTGGCGGGCTCCGGCGACCATCGCGCACAGGGCGCACAGGGCGCACAGCAGGACGCTGGCCAGGCTGTGGCGGCGACCCCGCGGCGAGCGGGGATCGGCCAGACGGGCGAGCTTGCCGCGAAGGCCGACCGGGCCGGTGGCGGGCATGGCAGACTGGAGGTGCAACGGAGTCCCTTGGAAGTCAGAGATGTGGAAGTCCCCTGATCTTCTAGCGGGCTCCGTTGCTCGTTGGTGGGGCTTCGACCGGATCGCTACAGGGCTGTGATCAGCACTGATGAGTTACTATCGCGAATTTGAAACAGCCTTGACAAAACCCAACACATCCGCGAAAACACGCAAATACTCCTTCTTTCTCCCACCAGGAACATCACGGAAGAATAATCGGATCAGAAGAGCAAATCCCCCCGACAAATCGAGATTGACATCAGACTCCAGAAACCACCCCCTCCCAATCTCCCAAGAAAACAAATTCAATCTGCCTGCGCCTCCCCTCAAGCTCGGGGACAAGGGAATCCAAAACCGCAGCCGATTTAAAAATACACCTTACCCCGAGCTTGAAATCTTGAAGCATCCATTTATCGACCCCATGAATAGCAACTAGAACAGGATCTCCCCCTTCTCGGTAAAAATCCCAAATCCTATCAACAAAGAGCCCCCACGCCGCCTCCTCCTTTTCCCAGAGACCCATCGACCGCAAAACTCGGCCAGCAAAAACTCGCTCTGAAGACAATTCACCCAAAAAGGCCTCGGAAACCCTAAATCCCGCTTCATCAAGAACTTTCCGAACGCCAGCAAGTGCTCCAGAATTTATCATCCTCGGAACGTCACCAATAGAGGGGATCAGGCCTCTTATGTCAATATACCTGTCGTAGACCGAAGCCGTTTTCACCCACGGCGGCCTCTTCTTACCAGCAGTCACAACCAGCACCCCTTAGAGGAATGAAACCATCATAGTGCCTTGAATACCACACATCGCCTTTCGCACCGAACACCAGGCGACCGTCCGGGCGCTTACCACCGGGAGGCGTCGGGAAAATATCCGTTTCGGTATAGTATCTATCCTCATCTACCAGAGGCAGGCCTTCTCCTCCATAAATACCTTCCCCTTTTTTATTTCCCCCCCGGCGGACACCAGTAGGACGCGTTCCTTCAGAGTCCATTTGCCTGGTCACGTTTTCCACATAAGGCCGTGCATCCTCAGGAACTTCAGAAAGGTCGAAATGGGGGCATGGGCCAGAGTTGTGTACAAGAGAATCTTGCAGACCTGTTGCGACATAGTAGGTGTGGACGCCCTGGACGGTCAGGTTGTGGACCGTGGCGGGCTGAGACCACGCCTGGACCGCGTTGATCTGGACCCAGGTGCCGGCAGAGGTCTGCAACCACATGCCCGGGGCCAGGTCGATCGCGTCGACCCACGCCTTCAAGTCGGGGACCCAGAAGGGGT
>NZ_FQZK01000028.1 GCF_900141985.1 Nocardiopsis flavescens
GGACCGGTGGTCCTGGGTGGTGCTCGTGGCCTACACCCAGTTGCGGTTGGCCCGAGGGCTTGTCGTCCAGGTGTGTCTGCCCTGGCACCGGCCGGTGGAGCCGGTCCGGATGAGTCCGTCCCGGGTCCGTCGGGGGTTTCGGTACATCCGCGCGGACCTGCCTGGGTGTGTGGGTGCACCGAAACCCTCGGGGCCGGGTCCGGGGCGCCCGGCGGGGAGTCGGAACAAGCGTCCAGCTCCCCGCTACGGGGTCCCGAAGAAGCACGAAACGAGCATTAAAGGCCGCTCCGGAGACAAGCAACCAGGTTAAACGCCAAGCTAGCCCTTGGGCAGGCGTACCACGGTGACGAAGAAGTCGTCGATCTGCCGGACGACCTTGATGAACTGGTCGAAGTCCACCGGCTTGGGCACGTAGGCGTTGGCGTGCAGGCGGTAGCTGCGCAGCACGTCCTCCTCCGCCTCGGAGGTGGTGAGCACGACGACGGGGATGTGCGCCAGGTCGTCGTCGTTCTTGACCTCCTGGAGGACCTCCCGCCCGTCCTTGCGGGGCAGGTTGAGGTCGAGCAGGATCAGGTGCGGCCGCGGGGCGTCGGCGTACTCGCCCTCCCTGCGCAGGAAGCGCAGTGCCTCGACGCCGTCCGAGACCACGTGCAGCCGGTTGCCCAGCTTGTGTTCCTCGAACGCCTCCTTGGTCATGAGTACGTCGCCCGGGTCGTCCTCGACCAGCAGCACCTCGATCGGATGCACCAACATGACCTCGCTCAAGCCTCAGAACCCCTTGTCAGGGTCCGCCCCGCCGTCGGGGGGAACCGTACCGCCATCGGACCCGGGCGCCGCGGAGGTCGCCCCGGAGGCCTCGCCCCCGGATGCGTCCGCCTGCCGACCGTCCCGACCCGTGGACCACCGTGCGGCCGTCGGTGCCGGTTCCGCGGGGGCGGTCTCGGCCTCCTGAACCCCGTCGTCGGAGAGCGCCTCCCGGACGGCGGGTGCGCCGTCCGCGTCCGCGGTCTCCTCCTGCCCGGGGTCGACGGGCAGAGACCAGCATATGCGCGTTCCGGTACGGGGGGTCTCCCCCTCACCGGAGGTTTCCGGTTCGTGCGAGGTGTCCAGCCAGATCCGCCCACCGTGGAATTCGACGATCTTCTTGCACATCGCCAGGCCGATGCCGGTTCCCGTGTACTTCTCCCTTGTATGCAACCTCTGGAAGATCACGAAGATGCGCTCGGCGTACTGCGGTTCGATCCCGATTCCGTTGTCCTGGCAGCAGAAGACCCACTCGTCGCCCTCGCGCTCGACGGAGATGCGTACGCGCGGGTCCTCCTCGCCGCGGAACTTGACGGCGTTGCCCACCAGGTTGAAGAACACCTGGGTGAGCAGGGTGCGGTCGCCCTGGACGGTGGGCATCTCGTCCCACGCGACCTCGGCGCCGGTCTCCTCCAGGCGGGTGGACAGGCTGCTCAGGGCGTCGTCGAGGGCGCGCTCCAGGTCGACCGAGGCGAAGTTCTTGGTTCGGCCGACGCGGGAGAAGGCGAGCAGGTCGTTGATGAGGGTCTGCATGCGCTTGGCCCCCTCGACCGCGAAGTCGATGTAGGAGTCGGCGCGCTCGTCGAGCTGCCCCTGGTAGCGGCGCTGGAGCAGCTGGCAGAAGCTGGCGACCTTGCGCAGCGGCTCCTGGAGGTCGTGGGAGGCGACGTAGGCGAACTGCTCCAGCTCCAGGTTGGAGCGGCGCAGCTCCTCGGCCTGGTGCTCCAGCAGGGCGGACTGCTCCTGGAGCTTGCGCCGGGCGGAGGCCACCTCGTCCAGGTCCTGGACGATGCGCTCGCGCATGGCGTCGACGTCCCGTCCCAGGCGGACGATCTCGGGCGGCCCGTGCAGGGAGATGCGGTGCGCGTAGTAGCCCTCCGACACCTGGCGCATGTGCCCGGCCAGCTCGTCCAGGGGGCGCAGCACCCACTGCTGGAGCATCACCCACAGGAACACCGACAGGAACACCACGACCAGGCCGACCAGCACCAGCAGGGCGACGACCTGCTGGGTCGCCAGGGTGAGGCCGCTGCGGGCCTCCTCGATCTCGTTCTGGAGGTTCTGGACCGCGGCCTCGCTGGCGCGGGTGAGCTCCAGGTACAGGACCCGGCCGCGGCGCAGGTCGTCCTGGCCGGGCTCCTGCCCGTTGCCGACCTGCTCCAGGGTGGGCTCGGCGAACTCCTCGGTCCAGATCTCCCCGGCCCGCAGCAGGGCGTCGATGTTCGCCGCCAGGGCGGGGTCCTCCTCCCGGCGGCCGTCGGCCAGCTCGCGCAGCAGCGCCCGCTCCTCGGTGATCTTGAGGCGGGCGTCGATGTAGGGCTGGAGGAACTCGCGCTCCTCGGTGAGGATGTAGCCGCGCAGCGCGTGGTCCTGGGTCAGGTAGGCGGAGCGGGTCTGCTCCACGGAGCCGACCGCGGGGGTGAGCTCGTCGACCTGGAGCGCCAGGGAGTCGCGGGCGCTGAAGGCGGCCAGGGTGATGATGGAGACGGCGACCACGAGGACGACGGCGACCACGGTCAGCAGGCTGGTCACCCGGCGGCGCAGGCTCCACGACTCGTGCGGCACGGCCGGGCGGCCCCGGTCGCCGTTGACGAAGTGGACACCGCCGACGGAGGGCGTCGGGGGCGCGTCGGCGCCCGGAGGCGCCCCGGCTCCATCGGTGTCGGTCGCCATGGCCGTCCCCTCCCCGGGAGGGGTCACTCCCGTTGTCCGTTCTCCCCGTGGTCGTCGTCGTGGCTGATGAGGAGCATCGCCACGTCGTCCTGGAGCGGTCCCCCGTTGCTGCGCTCGGCCTCGTCCACGACGTGTTCGGCCAGCCGGGCCAGGGAGACGCCCTGTTCCAGGATGCCGGTGACGAGCCGGCGCAGGCCCGCGACCTCCAGGCGCGCGGGCGGTTCCCCGTCGTAGGCGTCCACGAGTCCGTCCGTGTACATCAGCAGGCTGGAGCCGCGCGGCAGGAGGACCCCGTCGACGTCGGAGTCCTCCACCGGGAAGACGCCGAGCGGGGGCTGGGGGGTGACCGGGGTCTCCTCCACGGAGGTGCCCCGGACGATCATGGGCGGCGGGTGCCCCAGCACGCGCAGCCGGACCCGGTCCTCGCCGGTGTCCATGCTGGCCATGCACAGGGTCGCGTACATCTCCTCCTGGGCCCGCTCGCTGACGAGGATGGCCTCCAGGTTGGGCAGCACCGTGGACTCGGCGACCCCGGCCATGATGAGCGTGCGCCAGGCGATGCGCAGGCTGACCCCCAGCGCGGCCTCGTCGGGGCCGTGGCCGCTGACGTCGCCGATGATGATGTGCGTGGTGCCGTCCTTCTCGACCGCGTCGTAGAAGTCGCCGCCGACGATCGCGCGCTTGCGGCCGGGCCGGTAGTAGGCGCGGTGGCTGAGCGGCGAGCGCTGGAGCAGCACCTGGGGCAGCAGGCCGCGTTCCAGGCGCATGTTCTCGCGGGCGCGCAGGCGGGCCTCGCGGAGCTGGTGGGCGTTCTCGTCGGCGCGGCGGCGCTCCAGGGAGTAGCGCAGGCTGC
Organism: Nocardiopsis flavescens; assembly: GCF_900141985.1. GTDB lineage: Bacteria > Actinomycetota > Actinomycetes > Streptosporangiales > Streptosporangiaceae > Nocardiopsis > Nocardiopsis flavescens. The sequence goes on from NZ_FQZK01000028.1 coordinate 3,551, forward strand.
GGCCCAGCAGGGAGCCGTCGACCTGGCCCTTGACGAGGTAGTCCTGGGCCCCGGCCGCGACCGCGGCGACCCCCTCGTGCTCGTCGTCCAGCCCGGTGAAGACGACGACGGCGGCGGCGGGCGCGCTCTGCAGTACTTCGCGGAGCAGGTCGAGGCCGTGCCCGTCGGGCAGGTTGAGGTCGAGCAGGACGCAGCCGCGGAAGCCCTTGAGGTGGTCGCGGGCCTCCTGCAGGGTGGCGACCCAGGTGATGCGGGTGGTCAGCGCCGTCTCGGCGAGCAGTTCCTCGGCGAGGAAGGCGTCACCCGGGTCGTCTTCGATCAGCAGGACGTCAACCGATTCGACGGCAGCCTCCACCCGTTCGTTCAGGACGGCGTCGCCCAGGGCGGCACGGCCGTCGGCGGACGCACCGTCGGCGGGGTCGGCGTGCGCCGTCCCCGCACCGATCACCTTGGCGGGATCGTGCCCTGTTCTCCTGGTATCCACTCATCGCCTTCGGTCTGACGGTCCGCGGGCGCTCGCCATCGCACCGCGTGGGCCCGGGGCGGTCACCCCGGGGCGGTTTCGGACCGCATGGCTCCCCAAAAGATAAACGCCCCGGGGACCTGTTGACCAGCAGGCGGGGGAGAGACACATCCGACGACCCCCCGGGGAACCGGTTCGCCGTAGGGCGGCGGAGCGCCGCAACCCGCGTCGGCAAGGGGGTTGCGCGGGTACCTCCGGGGACGGGGCACCGGATGCGCACGGGGGCGTGCGCGCACGGTCGCGACCCCTCGAATGTGAGGCCGGTCACACGACAGGCGATGCCGCCCGGGTTTTTTGCGACAGGTTGTCGTATCCTTCTTGAAGGAAGGGTCACCTAAATGACATGATGTCATCAAAGGTACGACCACGGAAGACGGAGAACGCGGATGAGCGTCACGGCCGAAGCCCCCACCACGGCCCCCGGCCCGGAGCTGTTCTCCGAGCGCCTCAAGGCGGCCACCTGGAGCGACCACCAGGCCGCCGAGGACCACGGGTTCACCCGGGCCCTCATGGACGGCACCCTCCCCCTGTCCGGGTACACCGCCATGGTCGCCCAGCACTACTTCGCCTACGTCGCGCTGGAGGAGGTCGGCCGCGCACTGGCCGGCGACCGCCTCGCCGGCCGGTTCCACTACCCCGAGCTGGAGCGGGTGCCCGCCCTGGTGCGGGACCTGGAGCACCTGCTCGGCACCGACTGGCGCGAGCGCGTCGAGCCGACCCCCGCCACCCGCACCTACGTCGCGCGCATCGAGCAGATGGCCGACCGCCCCGAGGGCTTCATCGCCCACCACTACACCCGGTACATGGGCGACGTCTCCGGCGGCCAGTTCATCCGCCGCACCGCCGCCAAGGCCTACGGGCTCACCGACGATGCCGGGGTGTCCTTCTACGTCTTCGACACCCTGGGCAGCCTGCCCCGGTTCCGCACCGGATACCGCGAGCGCCTGGACTCCCTGGAGATGGGCGCGGCCACCGCGGACCGGCTCATCGCCGAGACCCGCCTGGCCTACCAGCTCAACACGGAGGTGTTCGCCGACCTGGGCCGGCTCCACACCTCCCCCTGACACCGGGTGACCGGGTGTGGACACCCGGTGCCACCTGGGCGGGAACCGCGGAGGCGGCCGGACCGTGCGGTCCGGCCCCTTCGGCGTGCCACCATAGGGGAATGCCCAAGATCACAGCGCCCACCATCGCCGCGCACCGTGCCCGCACACGGGAGCGCATCATGGAGGCCGTGGACGGGCTCATCCGCTCGCAGGGGATCGACCGGGTCTCCATGACCGACGTCGCCAACGCGGCCGGCATCACGCGCACCGCGCTCTACAACTACTTCCCGGACAAGCCCACGCTGCTGCTGGCGTTCACCGAGGAGGTGAACAACCGCTTCGTGGAGGACTACCGGCGCGAGCTGCCCTCGGGGGTCTCCGCCGCCCGGCGGCTGTCGGCCTTCGTGCGCCTGCAGCTCGAAGGCATCGTGGCGCACCCGCACCCGCCCGCCGCCGAACTCGGCGCCAGCCTGGGGCCGCAGGCCTACCAGGCGCTGGCCGCCCACGTGGCCCCGATGCAGAGCCTGCTCACGGAGATCCTGGACGAGGGCATCGCCGACGGCGAGTTCGACGCGATGCCCGCCGAGGCGGTCGCCCGGCTGACCCTGTCGATGGTCGGCTCCCAGCGCATCCCGCTGGTGAGCGGGGAGATCGACCCGGAGGAGACCCACGCCCTGGTCACCCGGTTCGTGCTGCGCGCCCTCGGTGTCGAGACCGAAACCGTGGACACCATCGTCCCCAACCGGAACAAGAAGAAGACGCTCGGCGACGATGCATGAGCGCCGCGTGATAACGGGCAGCCCGTAACGGGCGTCCGCGCAGCGATCGGACGGTACCGAGTCGAGAACCGCACCCCGGATCCGGTAGGAATCAATGCCCCGGACCCGAGTCGGGAAGGTGCTCCACCGTCGTGTCGCTCGTACTGCTGGCGATCGGCGCCGTGCCGGTGCTGGTCGCGATGTTCAACAAAGTGCCCCGCTACGTCCCGCCGCGCCCCGGGCGCGTCTCCCCCAGGGGCGGCGGTACCGCAACCCGGACGGCCCCCGCGCCCCCGGGGCTGCGCCTGGCCTCCGCCCACCTCACCGAGCAGGGCCGCGCCCTGCTCACCACCCTGGGCGGCAGCGCGATGATCATCGCGTTCTTCCTCGCCCTGTCCGGCTACTGACCGGATGCCCCGCGGCCACCGGGGCGCGGGGCACCGGTCTTCGGACACCCTTCCGCGCCTCCCGGGCCGCGGAGCCCCGGACGCCGCCGTTCGGCGGTGGCGGCCGGTCGGGAAGCACGCGGCGGCACGGCCCAGCGGCCCCCGCCGTCCGCGGCGCGTCGGCCCACGGGTGCGGAACGGGCGCGGGCACGAGGCACCGGAACCCTCCGGCGGTCGGCGCGGAGCCCGCACCGGGGCCGAAGACCCCTCTCCCGTGCGCCGGGCGGGGCGGGTGCCACCGGCCGGTGCGCCTAGCGGCGCAGGCGGCGGCCCAGGTCGGCCAGCAGCCCGCCGGCCGCCAGCCCCCCGGCCACGGCGGCGGCCGTCGCGATCCTGCGGCGGGTCCGGTCGTCCCGGTGCGCGGCCATCTCGGCGATCGCCCGGTCGGTGGGCCCGAACGCCCCGCCGCACAGCAGCGGGTCCAGCTCCAGGGGGCGCCAGCGCACGTCCGGCCACGGGCGCGGGGCGAACAGGTCCGACGGCGTCGAGGTGCGCGGCTTCCAGCGCACGCCCCGCGCGGGCGCGCCGGAGGGCACCGGGACCCGGCCGCGCACCGGTGCCGCGGCCGGCTCGGGCTCCGCGCCCTGGTAACGCAGCTCCCCCGGGGCGTTGGCGATCAGCTCCACCAGCAGCCGCGCACAGGCGCGGGCGTCGCCCAGGGCGGTGTGCTGCCCGGTCGGCCACGTCCCGCTCAGCGCGTACGACGCCTTGGGCAGGGAGTAGCGGTCCAGCCCGACCTGCGCGCGCAGGGCGCGCAGCGTGCACAGCCCGGGCGCCCCCCCGGGCAGGCCGACGGGGATCAGCTCCGAGGCCAGGAAGCGCTGTTCGAAGTCGAGGTTGTGGCCCACCACCACGGCCCCCGACAGCAGGCGGGCCAGCTCGGGCACCACCTCCTCGGCGGTCGGGGCGCCGATGACGTCGCCGTCACCGATCCCGTGGAACTCGCGGCCGGCCACGTCGGTACGCGGGTCGACCAGGGTGGTGAACTCCTCCAGCAGGGTGCCGTCGCCGCGCAGCCGCACCACCGCGATCTCCACGATGCGGGCACCCGAGCGCGGGTCCAGTCCGGTGGTCTCGGTGTCGAGCACCGCGTACTCCAGGTCCGCCGCACGGACACCGCCCCTGCGCCGGGTCAGCGTCCCCATCCGCAGCGTTCCCATTCCCGTCCCCTCGTCGATGACCGCCGGTTCCACCGCCACGACCCTACTCCCCGGCACTGACGCCCCCGCCCGCGGTACTCCCGCGGAATCGGAAGAAAGAGTCACGGGGTAACGTTCTGACGCATGTCAGCCCATCGGCCGACACTCCACGCCCCCTCGACGCTGAGGAGACCCGTATGTCCCGACCGCCCCTGCCCGAGTACGTGCCGCTCGCCGAGGTGACGCGTTCCGGGATGCGCGAGAGCGTGCACTACGGAGCGGTCGTCGGGCTGGCCGCCGACGGGCGCATCGCCCACGCGCGCGGCCCGGTCCACCAGCCGATGTTCCCGCGCTCCTCCGCCAAGCCCCTGCAGGCCGTGGCGATGCTGCGCGCCGGCGCACCGCTGTCCGGTCCCTCCCTGGCGATCGCCGCCGGCAGCCACGGCGGCGAGCCGATCCACGAGGAGCGGGCCCGGCTCGTCCTCTCCGCGTCCGGGCTCACCCCCGACGCGCTGCGCTGCCCGCCCGACATCCCCGGCGGGTCGGCGGCCCGGCGGGAGTTCGTCCGCTCCGGGCGCGAGCCCGAGCGGCTCCTCATGAACTGCTCGGGCAAGCACGCCGGCATGCTCGCCGCCTGCGTCGCCCGCGGGTGGAGCACCGGGGACTACCTCGACCCGGGGCACCCGTTCCAGGTCCTCGTCCGCGAGACCACCGAGGACCTGTGCGGCGAACCGGTCGCCCACACCGCCGTCGACGGCTGCGGCGCCCCCCAGCTGGCCGTGTCCCTGGCGGGCCTGGCCCGCGGCCTGTGGCGGATGCGCACCGCGCCCGAGGGGTCGCCCGAGCGCGCGGTGCTGGCGGCCATGAGCGCCCACCCCGAGTACGTGTCCGGCACCGGCCGGGTGGACACCGACCTCATGACCCGCATGCCGGGCCTGGTGTCCAAGATCGGCGCCGACGGGGTGCTGGTCCTGTCCGCGCCCTCCGGGGAGGCCGTCGCCGTCAAGATCAGCGACGGGGACGCCGCCGAGCGGGCGCGTACGCTGGTCGCGCTCGACGCCCTGCGCGCCCTGGGCGTGGACGTGTCCCCCGTCGGGGACCGGCTGCGGGTGGACGTCTACGGCGGCGGGGCACCGGTCGGCGAGGTCCGGCCGCTCTGAACGGAGGCACAGTGCGGAACATCGTCATCGCCGGCGCCGGGACGGCGGGGCTGCGCACCGCCGCGGCCCTGCGCGAACGCGGCTTCGGGGGGCGCCTCACGCTCGTCGGCGAGGAGGCGCACCGGCCCTACTCCCGGCCGCCGCTGTCCAAGGAGGCGCTGACCGGGGTGGGCCTGGGCGAGGGCCCCCTGGCGGGCAACCGGGCGCTGCGGCTCCTGGAGGACGCCGAGATCGACGCCCTGGACCTGGACTTCCTCCCGGGGACCCGGGCGGTCGGCCTGGACACCGCCTCGCGGACCGTGCGGCTCGACGACGGCGGCGGCATCCCCTATGACGGCCTGGTGGTCGCCACCGGCGCCCGCGCCCGCCGCCCGGACACCGCGCTGGCCGGGGTGCACGTGCTGCGCACCCTGGAGGACGCCGAGGCCGTGCGCGCGCGGATCGCCGAGCACGGTCGGCTGGTGGTCGTGGGCGCGGGGTTCGTCGGCGCCGAGGTGGCCGCCAGCGCCCGCGCCCTGGGCGCCGAGGTCACGCTGGTGGAGGCCGCCCCCACCCCCCTGACCCGCGTGGTCCACCCGCGGCTGGGCTCGGTGCTGACCGAGCTGCACCGCGAGAACGGCGTGGACGTGCGCCTGGGCACGGGGGTGCGGGCCTACGAGGGCTCCGGACGCGTCGAGCGCGTGCGCCTCGCCGACGGCGGGGCGGTCGAGACCCCTCTCGTCGTGGCGGGCATCGGCGTGGACCTCAACACCGAGTGGCTCCGCGGGTCGCTCGACCTCATGCCCGACGGGTCGGTGCGCTGCGACGAGTACTCGGCGGCCTCCGCCCCCGGCGTCTACGCGGTCGGGGACCTGGCGAACTGGCCGCACCCGCGCTACGGCGGGCGCGTGCGGCTGGAGCACTGGACCAACGCCGGGGAGCAGGCCGCGGCGGCAGCGCACAACCTCCTCGCCGACCCGCGGGACCGGCGGCCCTTCACGCCGGTGCCCTACTTCTGGTCGGACCAATACAAAATGAAGATCCAGCTGCTGGGACAGGGTGCCCCGGCCGATGAGGTCGCCATCGTGCACGGGTCCGCGGAGGACCGTAAATTCGTGGCCTTCCTCGGCCGGGGCGGGATGCTGACGGGCGTCCTGGGGCTGCGCTCCACCCCGCGCACCATGCGGTACCGGGGACTGCTGGAGCGGCCCACCACCTGGGAGGAGGCCCTGGCGGCGGCCGCGCCCTGAGGGCGGCCCCGCGGACCCCGTCGCGGAGCGCGGCGGGCGGGAGCCGGCGCCGCGCCCGCCGCCGGCGTCACCGGGCGAAGCGGTCCGTCGCCTCGATGAGGCGGTCCAGGATGCCGGGCTCGCTGAACGCGTGCCCGGCGTCGTCGACGATGTGGAACTCCGCCTCCGGCCAGGCCCGGTGCAGGTCGTAGGCGGTGCGCGCCGGGGTGCACACGTCGTAGCGGCCCTGCACGATCACCCCGGGGATGTGCCGGATCAGCCCGGCGCCCTCGATGAGCTGCCCCGGCGTGAAGAACCCCCGGTTGGTGAAGTAGTGGTTCTCGATCCGCGCGAACGCCATCGCGTACTCGTCCTCGGCGTGGTGCTCGCGCAGTTCCTCGTTGGGCAGCAGGGTCACCGTGGAGCCCTCCCAGACGCTCCAGGCACGCGCCGCCTCCACCCGCGTCTGCCGGTCGGGCGACTCCAGCCGCCGGGCGTAGGCGGCGATGAGGTCGTCGCGCTCCTCCTCCGGGACGGGCGCCAGGTAGGACTCCCACAGGTCGGGGAACATCATCGACGCCCCCTCCTGGTAGAACCAGCGCAGCTCCTCGTCGCGCAGCGTGAAGATGCCCCGGACGACCAGCTCGGTGACCCGGTCGGGGTGGGTCTGGGCGTAGGCCAGGGCCAGGCAGCTCCCCCACGACCCGCCGAAGACCTGCCAGGCGTCGACGCCGATCATCTCGCGCAGCCGCTCCATGTCCTCCACCAGCGTCCAGGTGGTGTTGGTGGACAGGTCGGTGTCCATCCGCCCGGCGTGCGGGGTGGAGCGGCCGCAGTTGCGCTGGTCGAACAGCAGGATCCGGTACCGCTCCGGGTCGAACAGCCGCCGGTGGTCGGGCGTGCAGCCGCCGCCGGGACCGCCGTGCAGGAACACCGCGGGCTTGCCGGCGGGGTTGCCGCACAGCTCCCAGTAGACGCGGTGTCCGTCGCCGACGTCGAGCATGCCCGAGTCGTACGGTTCGATGGGCGGGTACAGGGTGCGCACAGAGTGGCCTTTCCTGGTGTTCGTCGTGTGCCCCGAAAGGGACTTCGGGGCGGGCCGGACGGGGGGTGGCCGGGTCCCTCCGGCGGGGGTCGTCGGGCGTGGCCGGCCGCGCGGACGCCCGCGGCCGGTCCGGCGTTCGGACGGCGGCCCCGGGGCGCCTCCCGGGCGGGCGGGGGCGGTGCCCGCCGCCCCGGCGCGGCCCGCGGCCCTAGAGGCGGTCGAGCAGCTCGGCCTTCTTGGCGGCGAACTCCTCGTCGGTCAGCAGGCCCTCGGTGTGCAGGCGTCCCAGCTCGCGGATCTTTCCGTAGACCTCTTCGGGCGAGCCGGGGGCGTCGCCGCCCTCCAGGGCCGGCGCGGCGGGGGCCCGCCCGATGTACGCGTTGAGGGTGGCCGCCATCAGGAAGGTCTCCTCGGCGCCCTTGGACCCGTGCGAGGCGAGGGTGAAGAAGTCGTTCTCCAGGGACGTGGCCTCGGGCAGCGTGACACCGCGCAGCACGACGCGCAGGTACCCCTCGGTGATGTCGAGCTGCGGGTGCCAGACCGCGGACTCGATCTCCTGGAGCCGGTACTCGCGGGACTTCTCCTTCTCCTTGGCGGTGCTGGCCAGCCACCCGTCCCACAGCAGGCGCACCTTCTCGCCGTCGAAGGAGACCGACCCCTCGGCGGTGCGCGCCTGCACCGGCGGCCGGGCCACCAGGGCGCGGGCCACCTCCCCGGGGTCGAGTTCCCCGGCGAGGGTCTCGCGTGCGTAGCGGGCCAGGGCCCGGACCTTGTCGGCGACGTACTCGGCGACCAGCTCGGTGTCGTGGGGGCCGGTGAGGAGCAGCGGGGTGTGCGCGTCCCGCGCGGACGCGGCCGGCACGGCGTAGGGGTCCAGGCCCGGGGCCAGGACCAGCCGCAGCCGCCACCCGCGCTTGCGGTCGCCCTGGTCGAATTCCGCCTCGTGCACCGCGGCCAGCGGGACCTCGACCGCTCCCAGCGCCTTGAACAGCGTCGGCACCTTGCGCCCGGAGTCGAAGCGGATCCGCACCGTCTCGTCGTCGATCTTCCACAGGGCGTGGTGCCCGCGCAGTTCCTCCATGGGTCACCATCCTAGGGCGGACGCGGGCGGCCGTCGGAGGGTGCGGCGCCCGGCGAGGGGTCGCCGGACCGCATCCGGGGTAGTAACGGCAGCACACCGGCCCTGGACCGAGGCGGGCGGAGATCCGAAAGGTCGAAGCGATGTCCGAAGAGGCGGCGGCCGAGGGGGCCGCGGAGTTCCGTGCGGCGCGCGATCTGCTCCTGCGGCTGCGGGAGGACCGCGAGGCCGCGCACCGGGAGTTCGCCTGGCCCCGGCCCGAGGTGTTCAACTGGGCACTGGACCACTTCGACGAGGTGGCCGGGCGGCGGCCCGACCGCACGGCGCTGTGGATCGTGGCCGAGGACGGCACGGAGGAGAAGCACACCTACCGGCGCATGTCGGAGCGCTCCTCCCAGGTCGCCAACTGGCTGCACGCCCAGGGCGTGCACGCGGGCGACCGCATCCTGGTGATGCTCGGCCCGCAGGTGGAGCTGTGGGAGATCACCCTGGCCGCCGCCAAGCTCGGCGCCGCCGTGGTGCCCACCGCCACCAACCTCACCGAGGGGGACCTGGTGGACCGGCTGGACCGCGGCGAGATCCGGCACGTGGTCTGCTCCCCGGAGGACACCGGGAAGTTCGAGGGGCTGCACGGGCACTGGACCCGGATCTGCGTCGGGTACATGGACGGCTGGGTCTGCTACCCCGACTCCGAGCACGCCGGCCTGGAGTTCCACCCGCCGCACCGGCCCGGCCCCGACGACCCCCTGCTCGTGTACTTCACCTCGGGCACCACCGCCCGGCCCAAGCTGGTGGTGCACACCCAGCGCTCCTACCCGGTCGGGCACCTGTCCACCATGTACTGGCTGGGCGTGCGTCCGGGGGACGTCCACCTCAACGTGTCGGTCCCGGGCTGGGGCAAGCACGCCTACGGCAGCGTGTTCGGCCCGTGGAACGCCGAGGCGACGGTGCTGGTGGTGCGCCAGGACCGCTTCTCCGCCGAGCGGCTGCTCGACGAGATCGTGCGCTGCGGGGTCCACACCTTCTGCGCGCCGCCGACGGTGTGGCGGATGCTGGTGCAGACGGACCTGGCGTCGCGGGAGGTCCCCCTGCGCGAGGCGACCGCGGCGGGGGAGCCGCTGAACGCGGAGGTGGTGGAGCACGTGCGCCGGGCGTGGGGCCTCACGGTGCGCGACGGGTTCGGCCAGACGGAGACCACCCTGCTCGTGGGCAACCCCCCCGGCGGGCGCGTCGTGCCGGGGTCGATGGGGTACGAGATGCCGGGCTACCGGATCGTGCTGGCGGACCCGGCCACCGGCGAGCCCGCCGACGCGGGCGAGATCTGCGTGGACCTGTCCGACGCCCCGGTGGGGATCATGAAGGGGTACGCCGACGGCCCCTACCCGGCCCGGTCCACCGCCCTGCGGGGGCTGTTCCGCACCGGGGACCTGGCCGCCCGGGAGGCCGACGGGCGCATTACCTATATCGGCCGCCGCGACGATGTGTTCAAGGCCTCGGATTACCGCATCTCACCCTTCGAACTCGAAAGCGTCCTCGTCGAACACGAATACGTGGCCGAGGCCGCGGTGGTCCCCTCCCCCGATCCGCTGCGGCTCGCGGTCGCCAAGGCGTTCGTGGCGCCGGCCCCGGGGGTGGAGCCCACCGCGGAGGCGGCGCGGGCGATCCTGGAGCACGTCCGCGACCGCCTCTCGCCGTACAAAAGGGTCCGCCGCCTGGAGTTCGCCGAACTTCCCAAGACCGCCTCGGGCAAGATCCGCCGGGTGCAGCTGCGCCGGGAAGAGGCGGAGCGCGGCCCCGTCACGGACGGCGCGCGCCGCCCCGCCGAGTTCTGGGAGGAGGACCTGGCCGACCCCGGCTCCTGACCCCGCGGAAAAAGGACCGGGGAAATTCGTCTCGACCCGTGAGACGAATATTTCCCCCTTGTCGCGATTTGCAGCACCTCCCCTGTGACCCTCGTCCGAAATACCGGTGCGACCGCGTTCGGGCTCCGCGTCCGCGCTAGTGTGCAGGGTGGCGGCACCGCGAGAGCAAGGACAGGGGACCAGCAGCATGACCAGCACCAACGACACACGGGTGGTCGACTACAAGCCGCTCATCGCCCCCCGGGACCTGCTCGCCGAGCTTCCCCTGGGGTCCGAGCGCAGCGCCCTGGTCGAGCGCTCCCGCGCCGAGGTCAAGCGGGTCCTGGACGGCGGGGACGACCGGCTGCTGGTCGTGGTCGGCCCCTGCTCGGTGCACGACCGCGCGTCGGCCATGGACTACGCCCACCGGCTGGCCGCGCTGGCGCCCTCGCTGAGCGAGGAGCTGTGCCTGGTCATGCGCGTGTACTTCGAGAAGCCGCGCACCACCGTCGGGTGGAAGGGCCTCATCAACGACCCGGGCCTGGACGACACCTACGACGTCCAGAGCGGTCTGCGCCTGGCGCGCGAGATCCTGCTGGACATCAACTCGCTGGGGCTGCCCGCGGGCACCGAGTTCCTCGACCCGATCACCCCGCAGTACATCGCCGACGCCGTGTCCTGGGGCGCGATCGGCGCCCGCACCACCGAGAGCCAGGTGCACCGCCAGCTGAGCAGCGGCCTGAGCACCCCGGTGGGCTTCAAGAACGGCACCGACGGCGACGTGCAGGTGGCCGTGGACGCGGTGGGCGCCGCGGCGGCCTCCCACACGTTCTTCGGCGTGGACCCGGCCGGGGCCGGCTCGGTGGTCGCCACCGAGGGCAACCCCGACTGCCACGTCATCCTGCGCGGCGGCCGCACCGGGCCCAACCACGGCGCCGCCCCGGTGAACGCGGCCCTGGACGTCATCGAGGCGGCCGGGCTGCCCCGCCGCCTGATGATCGACGCCAGCCACGCCAACAGCGGCAAGGACCACGAGCGCCAGCCGGGCGTGGCCGCGGAGATCGCCGCCCAGGTAGCCGAGGGCCAGCACGGCATCATCGGCGTCATGCTGGAGAGCTTCCTGGTCCCCGGCGCCCAGAAGCTGGGCGACCCGCAGGACCTGGTGTACGGCCAGTCGATCACCGACAAGTGCATGGGCTGGGACACCACCGGCGAGGTGCTGTCCACCCTGGCCGAGGCCGTCCGGTCGCGCCGCAAGGCCGCCTGAGCGCACTCATCCGCGCCCCGTCCCCGGCCCCGGGGGCGGGGCGCCGCCGTCGGCCGTGCGCCTCAGCGGGTGCCGGCGTCCTCGGGCAGGACGTCCAGGGCGGCCAGCAGCTCGCGCCCCAGCGCCTCGCAGTCCCCGGTGCCGTACGCGTCCTCCCCCGGCCCGGCCTCCAGGCGCAGGGCGAACGTGTGCGCGCCCTCCCCGCCGGCCACCCAGCCCACCCACCAGCCCGGCGCCCCGCCGCCCTCGCAGGCGGACCGGGCGTGCAGCCCGTACTCCGCGGTCTCCTCCACCAGGGTGGCCGCGTGCAGCGCCTCCTGGTGGGCGGCCTCGACCGGCAGCTCGCCGCGGGCGAGCCCGGCCAGGAACTCCGTCTGCTCCACCGCGGAGACCCCCAGCGGCCCCCGCGCCCAGAAGTCGTCCCCGCCGGTGCCGAGGTCGCGGTCGCCGTAGTCGAACCGGTCCACCCACGCGGCCAGCCGCTCCCGGCCCACCCGCTCCACCGCCCCGCGGTGGGCGTCCCGGCCCGCGCCCACCACCGCGCCGGCGTCGGACACCGCCCCCGTCTGGAGCGCGGCCAGCGCCGTCACCAGCTCGAAGGTCTCCCCCGGCACCGCGCGCTCGCGCGCCCGTTCCGGGTCCACCAGCACCGAGGTGCGGTCCCGGGAGTCGTAGAGCACGAACGTGCCCGCCGCCCCGGCCCGCGCGAACACCCCGGCCAGGTCCGCCCGCTCCACGGCGGCCACGTCGCCGCCCACCGCGGCGGCGTTCCCCGCCCCCTGCACCGGGGCGGCCTCCTCCCGCGGCGCGGCGCAGCCCAGCAGCGCCGCCACCGTCGCGCCGGCCACCGACGCGCATCCGATCCGTCTCATCCCCCGCGTGTCCACCAGCACTCGGTCTCCCTCGGTACACGAACCGCCACGTCCCGTCCACGGGACACGGTAGCCCGGGGGCACCCCCTCCGTCCGGTATTCACGCGCGCCCGGTGCGCGCACGTCGCGCGCCCGGTGCCGCTCTCGGAGGCGGCCACGTCCGCTGCTAGGGTGAACGTGTTGCTGACCCCGTACGGGAGAGTGCCCGCGCAGCCGGCGCGGGCCGCCGAAGGAGCAATCCCTCCCCGAAACAACCTCTCAGGCACAGTGGACCGTACGGGCGAGACCACTCTGGAAAGCAGGGACCGCCGTCCCTCGCCGAAGGTGCAAGCCGCGCCGAGCGCGCGGTGAAGCTCTCAGGCACAGATGACAGAGGGGGAGGATGGCAACGCCTATCACGACACGACGCCCATCCTCTCGGGAGTGCCCATGTCAGAGCCCGCGTCCGCGCCGCGCCCCACCGCCCTGCGCGCGGTCCACGAGAAGGCCGGCGCCTCGCTCGTCGACTTCGCCGGATGGCTCATGCCGCTGCGCTACGGCAGCGAGACCGCCGAGCACCGGGCGGTCCGCGAGGCCGCCGGCCTGTTCGACCTCTCCCACATGGGCGAGATCCGCCTCACCGGACCGGACGCCGCACGGGCACTGGACCACGCGCTGGTCGGACACCTGTCCCGGGTCAAGGTCGGCCGGGCCCGCTACACGATGATCACCGACGCCGACGGCGGCGTCCTGGACGACCTCATCGTCTACCGGCTCGGCGAGGAGGAGTACCTCGTCGTGGCCAACGCCGCCAACTCCGACACCGTCGCCGCCGCCCTGGCCGAACGCGCCGCCGGGTTCGACGCGCAGGTCGCCGACGAGTCCGCCGAGTACTCGCTCATCGCGATCCAGGGCCCCCGCGCCGTGGAGATCCTGGCACCGCTCACCGACGCCGACCTCGGCTCCCTCGGCTACTACGCCGGCCACGCGCACACCGTCGCCGGGGTCCCCGCCCTACTGGCCCGCACCGGCTACACCGGCGAGGACGGCTTCGAGATCTTCATCCGGCCCGCCGAGCGCGCCGTCGGGGTGTGGGAGGCCCTCGTCTCCGCCGGTGCCGGCCGGGGCCTGGTCCCCGCCGGGCTCTCGGCCCGCGACACCCTGCGCCTGGAGGCGGGCATGCCGCTGTACGGCCAGGAGCTGAGCACCGACCTCACCCCCTTCGACGCCGGGCTGGGCCGCGTGGTCAAGTTCGACAAGGAGGGCGACTTCGTCGGCCGGGCCGCGCTGGAGCGGGCCTCCCGCACCTCCCGCCCCCGGCGCCTCATCGGCCTCGCCGCGCGCGGACGCCGTCCGCTGCGCCGCGGCCAGGACGTCCTGCGCGACGGCGCGGTCGTCGGCACCATCACCAGCGGCGCGCCCTCCCCCACCCTGGGCCGCCCCATCGCCATGGCCTACGTGGACGGCGAACTCGACACCGCGACCGGCGCGTTCACCGTGGACGTGCGCGGCCGGGGCGAGGACGTCGACGTGGTCGAGCTGCCGTTCTACAAGCGGCAGGCCTGAGAACGTGGGTCCCGCACCCTCGGGACCCCACGCGCCCCGCGCGGCTGAACCCAGGACCGGGATCGGCACGGACGGGGCGCGTCCGGACACGGGCCGGGCCGGGCGGCCGTCACCCGGCGGCGCGGCAGGAATGAAGAGCACCTCCAAGGAGAGTTGAAGTGAGCGTTCCCAAGGAGCTGGGTTACACCGCCGAACACGAGTGGGTCTCGGTCCGGGACGGGGTGGCCACGGTCGGCATCACGGCGTTCGCCGCCGAGTCGCTGGGCGACATCGTCTACGTCGAGGCCCCCGCCGTGGGGACCGCGGTGACCGCGGGGCAGACCTGCGGCGAGGTGGAGTCCACCAAGTCCGTCAGCGACATCTACTCCCCCGTCGACGGCGAGGTCGTCGAGGTCAACGCGGACCTCGAAGGGGAGCCGGAGTCCGTCAACTCCGACCCCTACGGCGCCTGGCTGTTCCGGGTGCGCCTGTCCGGGGAACCCGGCGAACTGCTCTCCGCGCAGGAGTACACCAAGCTGACCGAAGGCGAGGACTGACCCCCGATGGCCACCGACAACACGCTCAACCAGAGCCTGAGCGAGCTCGACCCGGAGGTGTCGGCCGCGGTAGACGCGGAGCTGGCCCGCCAGCGCGACACCCTGGAGATGATCGCCTCGGAGAACTTCGCCCCGCAGGCCGTCATCGAGGCGCAGGGCACCGTCCTGACCAACAAGTACGCGGAGGGCTACCCCGGCCGCCGCTACTACGGCGGCTGCGAGCACGTCGACGTCGTCGAGCAGCTCGCCATCGACCGGGCCAAGGCCCTGTTCGGCGCCGACCATGCCAACGTGCAGCCGCACTCGGGCGCCCAGGCCAACACGGCCGTGTACTTCGCCCTGCTCAAGCCGGGCGACACCATCCTCGGCCTGGACCTGGCCCACGGCGGCCACCTGACCCACGGGATGCGGATCAACTACTCCGGCAAGGTCCTCAACGCCGTGGCCTACCACGTGCGCGACGAGGACGGCACCGTCGACTACGACGAGGTCGCCGCCCTGGCCAAGGAGCACCGGCCCAAGATGATCGTCGCGGGCTGGTCCGCCTACCCGCGCCGGCTGGACTTCGCCCGGTTCCGGGAGATCGCGGACTCCGTGGACGCCCTGCTCATGGTCGACATGGCGCACTTCGCCGGCCTGGTCGCGGCGGGCCTGCACCCCAACCCGGTGCCGTTCGCCGACGTGGTCACCACCACCACGCACAAGACCCTGGGCGGCCCGCGCGGCGGTCTGATCCTCACCCGGGCCGAGCTGGCCAAGAAGATCAACTCCGCGGTGTTCCCGGGCATGCAGGGCGGCCCGCTGGAGCACGTGATCGCGGCCAAGGCCGTGGCGCTCAAGGTCGCGGCGGGCGAGGAGTTCGCCGACCGCCAGCGGCGCACCGTCTCCGGCGCGCGGCTGCTCGCCGAGCGGCTGACCCGTCCGGACGCCGCCGAGGCCGGCGTCAAGGTCGCCACCGGGGGGACGGACGTGCACCTGGTGCTGGTCGACCTGGTGGACTCCGCGCTCAACGGCCAGGAGGCCGAGGACCGGCTGCACTCCATCGGCATCACGGTCAACCGCAACGCGGTGCCCAACGACCCGCGGCCGCCCATGGTCACCTCGGGCCTGCGGATCGGCACCCCGGCGCTGGCCACCCGCGGGTTCGGCGACGAGGACTTCGCCGAGGTCGCGGACGTCATCGCCGAGGCGCTCAAGCCCGAGTTCGACGCGCAGGCGCTGAGCACCCGGGTGCGGACGCTGACCGAGAAGTACCCGCTCTACCCCAACCTGTAGGACCCCGCCGTGCGGGGCCGCCGCGCCCCGCACGGCGTCCGTCCGGCAGTGGCGGCCCTGTGCTCGACGAGGAGGACAGACCCTTGGCCATCAGCGTGTTCGACCTGTTCAAGACCGGTATCGGACCGTCCAGTTCGCATACCGTGGGGCCGATGAAGGCCGCGCGCACGTTCGTCGCGCGGCTGCGCGAGGACGGGCTGCTGGACGGTGTGGCGCACGTGCGCGCCGAGCTGTACGGGTCGCTCGCCCTCACCGGCAGGGGGCACGGCAGCGACACCGCCGTCGTCCTGGGCCTGCTGGGCCACACCCCCGAGGGGGTGGACGTGGACGCGGTGCCCGCCCTGGTGGAGCGGGTGCGCGAGGAGCGCTCGCTGGCGCTGGGCGGCCCGGAGGGGCCGGCGGTGGGGTTCGACCCGGCCGTGGACGTGGACTTCCGCCGCAAGGAGACCCTGCCCGACCACCCCAACGGGATGAGGTTCGTCGCCCGGGACGCCACCGGCGCCGAGCTGGCCGCCAAGGTGTACTACTCCGTGGGCGGCGGGTTCGTCGTGGACGAGCGGGCGGCGGGCGCCGACCGCATCAAGGCCGACGACACGGTGCTGCCCCACCCGTTCTCCACCGCGGAGGAGCTGCTGGCTCTGTGCGCGGAGACGGGCATGTCGATCAGCGCGGTCATGCGCGCCAACGAGCGCGCCTTCGGCCGCACGGACGCGCAGATCACCGCCGGGCTCCTGGAGCTGTGGGCGGTGATGCGCCAGTGCGTACGGCGCGGGGTGACCACCGAGGGCACCCTGCCCGGGGGCCTGCGGGTGCCGCGCCGGGCACACCGCCTGTACCGCCAGCTCGGCGGCAACTGCGACGACTCGGGGCTGCTCGCCCCCACCGCCGCGGACCCCGACCCGATGCGCGGCAGCGACTGGATCACCCTGTACGCGCTGGCGGTCAACGAGGAGAACGCGGCCGGCGGGCGGGTGGTGACCGCCCCCACCAACGGCGCGGCGGGGATCGTCCCGGCGGTGCTGCACTACTACGCGCACTTCAGCCCGGGCGCGGGCGACGAGGGCGTGGTCCGGTTCCTGCTGACCGCGGCGGCGATCGGCATCCTGTTCAAGCAGAACGCGTCGATCTCCGGCGCGGAGGTGGGCTGCCAGGGCGAGGTCGGCTCGGCGTCGTCCATGGCCGCCGCGGGGCTGGCCGAGGTCCTGGGCGGCACCCCGGCGCAGGTGGAGAACGCCGCGGAGATCGCCATGGAGCACAACCTGGGCCTGACCTGCGACCCGATCGGCGGCCTGGTCCAGGTCCCCTGCATCGAGCGCAACGCGCTGGCGTCGGTCAAGGCCATCAGCGCGGCCCGGATCGCGCTGCGCGGCGACGGCAGCCACTTCGTGTCGCTGGACAAGGTCATCAAGACCATGCGCGACACCGGCCGCGACATGCACGACAAGTACAAGGAGACCTCGCGCGGCGGCCTGGCCGTCAACGTCATCGAGTGCTGACGGCCCGGGAGAGAAGGCGTTAACAAAAGCGCGCACTGGAGTGCGCTTGCGGGATACGAGAGCCGTGTGTACCGTTGTTCTTGAAAGACGGTGCATCCGGCCGCGTTCGCGATGAGCCGGTCGTCGGGGTCCTGGCGGTACCACCCCGGGCAAAGCCGTGCCCCGGGTGGCGTGCTGAGCAGAGGCGAACCCGGGGCTTACACAGGCAACGATATCAAACGTCTCCGTCCCATGTCCTCTCGCGCCCCCGGCCGAGATAGAACGAAGGTCATCGTGAGCACCGGCATCCCGGCGTGGATGGTCTCCGCCTACTCCTCCCCCCGCCTCGCGCCCTATCTCCGGCACAGCGGCGGCGACGCGGTTCGGGCGGTCAATCTGTACCACTGGAATGTCATGGTCTCGGCCGCCTTCTACGGCCCGCTCCACACGTTCGAACTGGCCTTGCGCAACTCTCTCCACAGTCACTTGAGCACGCACTTCGAGCAGGGGGACTGGTGGGACCGGGCACCGCTGGACAGCGAGGGCCAACGCCTCGTGCGCCAGGCGAAGGCCCGCTGCCACCGTTCTGCCGGGACGGACGACATCGTCACCGAGCTGTCTTTGGGCTTCTGGTCCTCCCTGGTCGCTCGCAGGTACGACCGCGACCTCTGGGTTCCCGTCCTCCACCGGGCGTTCCCCGGTTACCGAGGACCGCGCCGGGTCCTCCAGGACCGGCTCTACTCCCTGCGGTTGCTGCGCAACCGCATCATGCACCACGAGCCGATCCACCACCGCCACCTGGAGGCGGACCACGCCAAGCTCTACCTCGTACTCTCGTACATCAGCCCCGAGATCGCCTCGGGCATCAAGCCCTTTGACCGTGTCCCCGAAGTGCTCCTGGTCAAGGACCAGATGTGCCGGGGAGACCTTCCACCGAGCTTCTGAGAAAGGAGCACCGTGGCCGGAAACGCTCCGAGCCTCGTGTCACGCGCGCAGCTCGCCAGGTACGCCGGGGTCAGCCGCGCCGCGGTCACCAACTGGCACAAGCGAGGTCCCGACTTCCCCGAACCGGCGGACACCGAACGGGAGCTGTTCGACCTCGACCAGGTCACCGCCTGGCTGTCCTCACGCGCCGTCCCCGCCAATGCCCGCCGGCCCCACGAGCCCGCAGGCACCACATACGCCGACCGCGTGCGCGCCCACGCAGGAGATCGTGCGGCGGAAAAGCCACCACACTCGTCCCGAAGCGACGTGGCTGCCATCGACAGTGCCCTCCTCCGCCTGCTGGACGACCTCCGGGGAGTATCCGCGCCCGGCGAGGCCGCGTTTCTTCTCTCGATAATGGTCTTCCTTCGCTCTGCGCACCCCGACCACTGGGATGTCCTGCGCGAACGGATCCATCACGGCACCGCAGACGGATCCGTGTTCGCCACGGACTTCGCCGACATCCTTCCGCCCTTCACCTCCGAGGCTTTTCGCGGGCTGGGAGCCGGCACACTCCGCAGGGTTGTTCACGGAGTCGATGAGATCGACGTTCAGCACCGGGGACAAGAGACACTGCTGACTGCTTTCAACCGTGCCCTCGCCTTCCTCGAGAAAGACGCGGTATCGCGTCATACGGATCTGAGTACCCCGGAACCAGTGGTGCGCACGCTGGTGAACCTTCTCGCATCCGACCGCTCCTTCGAGAGCGTGTACGACCCTTTCTGTCGGACGGGCGGCTTCCTCAGCGAGGCCGTGCAAGCGCGGCGGGGAACCGATCCGAAAAAGGATCCCAGGGTCAGCGGTGCCGTTCTCAACGAGCGGGTGTTCGCCGTCGCCTCTATGAACATGCAGATGCACGGCATCGAGGCCGACCTCGGGCGCGGCCCTGGACTCCCCTGGGACGACGGCCGTGCGGACGGAGCCGCAGATCTCATCCTTGCCAATCCGCCGTTCAACATGAGCCACCTCCCTGCGGGGAATCCCACCCGGGAGAGTTTTCGCTACGGCGAACCGCCCAAAGAGAACGCGAACTTCCGCTGGCTCCAATATGTGATCGACCGACTGTCCCCGAACGGCAGGGCGGGGGTGGTGATGGCCAACGGTGCATCGAGCTCGGCCAACGCCAAGGAGGCCGCGATCAGGGCGAACATGGTCGAGGACGGCGCTGTGGAGTGTCTCATAACCCTGCCCGATCGCCTCTTCCAGCACACCGCCATCCCCGTGACCCTGTGGATACTCAAGGCTCCGACGGGCAGATGCGGGGAGATCCTTTTCATTGACGCCCATGGGCTCGGGAGCATGACCTCTCGAACGACCCGCACCCTTCGGAAGGAGGACACAGAGCTCATCCGGAGCACCTACGACGGATGGCGTACCGGAAAGCGACACGACTTCGCGAAGAAGGCGGCGAACATCAGTCGCGTCGCGACGATCCATGAGATCCGCGACAAGCGGTATTCACTCCGCCCGTCGATGTACGTGTCCGGCAGCAAGCCGCACACCGACATGGCTGAGCAGAAGGCTCACATCACATCGCTCATCCAGCGCCTGGACTCGCTGTGCGGGCAGATCCCTCTGGTCGAGGCCAGGACCGACCAGGTGATCAGGGAGGCACAGAGATGGATTCCCTGACCGGACACCTGGCCGCCGGCTGGAGTGAGCTCCGGTTGGATGAGGTGTGCCAGATCCAGCCGGGTCCCTCCGGTGCGAGTGCACCCTCCCGGGAGTTCAGCACACAGGGGACACCGCTGGTCAGACCGGGGGATATCGCCGACCGCCGGGTGTCGGACACCGACCTGGTCCGCGTCACCGACACCGTGGCCGAGCGGTTGCATCGCTACCGGCTCCGCGAGGGCGACATCGTAGGCACGAGGACCGGAACACTCGGTAAGTTCGCCCGCATCGACCGGGAGCAGCACCACTGGCTGTACAGCACCCAGCTCTTTCGCCTGCGCCCGTCCTCTCGCATCGATGCCGAATACCTGGTGCATTACCTGGGACTACCGGTGGTCGGGGATTGGATCGACAGACACTCCTCCGGAAGCACGGTCCGTTCGATCACGGTGAACACGCTGCGGTCGCTCCCCACTGTGGTGCCGCCCCTCGAAGACCAGCGAGCGATCGGAAGCTCGCTGCGGGCCCTGGACGACAAGGCCGGACTGCACGCCGAGATCAGCCGGACCGCGAGCGAACTGCACGACGCTCTCGCTCCCGTGCTGTTCTCCGGTCGAGTGTCCGTATCCGCCGAAGCGCCCTAGTACCCGAAAGCGGTGCCGCCCATCGCCGAACCGATGGGAGCGACCAGCGCCCTGGAGATGTCAGCGGTCTCCCCGGGCGCCCGGTGCGGTGCCGGGCGCCCCGTCCGCATCAGGCCGGGGGCGCGCTCATGTGGATGACCTCCCAGAGGTGGTCGTCGAGGTCGGCGAAGCTGCGCGAATACATGAAGCCGTCGTCGACCGACCCCTTGTCATGGGCCCGGGCGCCCGCGGCCAGCGCCCCGTCCACCAGCCGGTCGACCTCCTCGCGGGACTCCACGCCCACGCTCACGATCGCCTCCGCGCCCTGGGCGGGGTCGGCCACCCCCCGGGGCGAGAAGCCCTCGAAGAAGGGGCGGGCCAGCAGCAGGACGAACGCGTTCTCGTTGACGAGCATCGAGGTGCCGTTCTCGTCGGAGAAGTCCGGGTCGAACTCGAAGCCCAGTCCGCCGAAGAACGCTCGGGAGGCCTCGATGGAGGCCACGGGCAGGTTCACGATCAGCTGTTTGGTCATGTGGCGAAGGTAACAACCGGCTACGACCTTCGGACCCCGACCCGCCCGGCGTGGCGGACGCGGGAGCGCCCCGCCCCTCGGAGGGCGGGGCGCTCCCGTGTCCGTCAGGCGAGGCTGCGGCGGGGGTTCTTGGCCGGGGCGGTCATGGACATGCGCACCACGGCGGGCACGCTCTCCAGCTCCAGCGAGCGGCGCAGGTTGGCCAGGGCCTCCGAGCGCACCCGCCGCCACACCCCGGCGACGTCGGCGTCGTCCTCCAGCGTCAGCGCCAGCCGCAGGTGCGGCTCCTCGGCGGACTCCGTGAGCCGGGCCCGCGCCCGGCGCACGCCCGGGTAGTCGGAGACCTCCTGCTCCAGGGCGCCGCGCGCGGCGTTCTCGGACATCTCGACCCGGCCCTCGGGCCCGCGCTCCAGCACCAGGCGCCCCACGGTGTCGTTGAGCCCCTGGGCCAGCAGCCAGCGCAGCGCCAGGAACGCGGCGACGAACGCCAGGGCGACCACCGCGTACGGTACCCAGGGCGCCGCCAGGAGGTCGCGGACGGCACCGTTCATCAGGGCGCCCCCCGCCACGCGCGGGCCGAACAGCCCCCGCCCGGCCGCGAACGCCGCGGCTCCCGCCGCCAGCAGGAGGATCCCCACCAGCAGCAGTCCCTGCCGGTTGCCCCGCGCCGACCTGCGGGCCCTGTTCCTTGCCATGGTCACCCCTCCGCGTAACGGACGTGGGTGGCGATCCGCAGACTGCGCAGCGGCGCCAACTCCTCCAGCCGCCGCTCCACGGCGGCGGTCACCTCCGACGGCAGCTCCGGCGCCTCGCGCATCCCGGTGCGCACCTGCACCCTGATGCGGCTGCCCCGCACGTGCACACCGACGTGGTCGACGCCGTCGACGTCCTGGGCCGCGGCGGCCACCGCGCGGCGCAGGGCGCTGCGGGTCATGCCCACGACCAGCGCCGGGTCGTCGGTGCGCAGCGCGGTCCAGTGCCCGCGCCCGGGCGCCAGCGCGGCCGCGATCAGGACGAGCCCGATCAGGGCCAGCAGCGCCGAGGCGATCTGCACGGACGGCTGCGACCAGGTGGTGGCCTGGGCGTACTCCGCGGCGGAGCCCACGGGGAACAGCCCCAGCGGACTGCCCGCCAGCGCGGCGATGACCTCGGCCGCGGCGACGACCGCGACGATGAGGATCACGAACCCGGTGATCACCGCGGGCCATGACCGGCGCGGGCGGAACGTGTGGACGGCCACTCTCCTGGCCTCCCGGTCGACCCCCTGGTCGGGACGGCCGAGCACCTCTTCCACGGTGGTCATCACAACTCCTAGCACGGCGGCCCCCGACCGGGCCGGGGAGGCGGACCTCCCCGGCCCGCCGTCGCGGAGCGGTGGAACGGTGCGTTCAGCGCACCGTTTCGGCGATCTCGATGTCGATGTGGTGGACCTGCTTGCCGGTGGTGTGCTCCACCCGCTCCCGGACCCGGGAGCGGACGAGCCCGGCGATCCGCCGCACGGGCTCGGGGTAGTCCACGCAGATCCGCAGACTCAGCAGGACGACCTCCCCGCTGATCCGGGCGCGTGCCGCCCGGCCCCGGCCCGGCACCCGCGCGCCGGCGACCTCGCCCGCGGCGCGGACGGCGGTCTTCTCGATGACCCCGCTGTCGATGTCCGTGCGCCCGCCGGGATCGCGCGGGTGCCCGGGTCCGGTCCGTTCCCCCGGAGCGGAGGTGCTCTCCCGCTGCCGGGGGACGTCGTGGGTACGTGTTCCGGTCACGGCCGCGCCCGTCAGGCCGAACGCCGCGAGAACATCTCGCTCAGGTCGATGTCGCCCTCCATGGCCCGGCCCGCGACGAATCCGACCAGGCCGAGGACCAGCACGAGCGCGAAGGCCGTGAAGCCGCCGAACGCACCCGCCAACCCCAGCACCGTCCCGTAGGACAGTCCGACTATGGGCCACATGGCCTCCCCCTTCTGTCCAGCGCTCATCACGATCGCGGTCCTGTTCCGGTGCCCGCCGCCCCGGCGACCACGTCCTCCACGGAGATGTGGACGGCGCGGCCGCCGGCGAGCGGGGCGAGCTCCCTGCGGAGCCCGCCCGCGATCTCGGGCAGCGGTCGCCCGAAGTGGACCACGACGCCGACCTCGACGGAGTCCGCCCGCACCGCCACCCCCCGGACCCGGCCGCCCGGAACGGGGGTGGACAGTGTCCCGAACGCCCCCGCGGACAGGTCGGCCACGTCCCGGGAGCGCAGTGCCGCCCCGGCCACCCGCCGGGCGATGTCCCCCGGCTCGTCGACGCCGTCCACCGTCACCGGACCCGGGGTGCGGCGTCCGCGTCGCCGTCGTCGCCGTCGTCCTCGTCCGGCAGGTGGATGTCGTCCACCCGGACGTTGATCTCGGTGACCTCCAGGCCGGTCATCTTCTCGATGGCACCGGCGACGTTGCGGCGCACGGCCGCGGCGAGGTCTTGGATGGCGGTGCCGTACTCGACGACGAGGTCGATGTCGACGGCGGCCTGCCGCTCCCCGACCTCCACGGAGACGCCGCGCGCCACCGATCCCCTGTCGCCGCCGCCGGTGACGGCGTCCTTCACGGCGCCCATGGCGCGTGCGGCCCCGCCGCCCATGGTGTGCACGCCGCCGATCTCACGGGCGGCCATGCCCGCGATCTTGGCGACGACCCCGTCGGCGATGTGGGTGCTGCCGCCCCCGGTGGCGCCCTGGTCGCCGTCGCCGCGGGTGCTGGCGCTCTGGGCTCCGGTGCTCTGGGCTCCGCCGCGGCGGTCCGCCTCGCGGGCGCCCGGCACCGCGGCCTCGGTCCTGGTATCCGACACTGGTCCCCCTACGCAGTGTGCAGACGAGCCCTCGCGGGCTCCGGTCGTGTGAACGGCGGTGTCAGCGCTTGAAGACGTTCTTGATCTTCTCGCCGATGTTCTCGACGGCCTCTTCGGCCTTGTCCTTGGCCTTGTCGGCGGTGTCCTTGGCGCTCGCCTTGGCCTGGTCGACCTTGCCCTCGGCCTCCGTGGACCGGTCGCCGGCGGCCTTGCCGTAGGCCTCCTTGGCCTTGCCGCCCAGGTCGTCGAAGTGCTTGTCCATGTGTGTCCACGCCCCCTCGCCCGGGACGTGCGTCCCGGGGCTCGGACCGAAACCCGTGTTCCACGGCCCCCGAGGGACCGAACGAGTTTCGAACTAGATCACACCATATACACACTCTGCGTAGCCAACAAGACACTTGGAGTAACGTTTTGCAGCACAGAAGAGGTAACGCCATCCCCAACCCTGCCCCAAAAACCGCTCGGGAACCCTGCCCCGCCCCGGAAAACGAAGGGGCGCCCGAAGGCGCCCCTGGAACGTCCGAAAACGGCTTCGGGTGGATCACCCGAAGACGACGGTCTTGTCCCCGTTGAGGATGATCCGCCGCTGGGCGTGCCGGTTGACGGCGCGGGCCAGCGCCAGCGACTCCAGGTCGCGGCCGATCTCGGTCAGCTTCTCGGGGCTGTGGGTGTGGTCGACCCGCGCCGCCTCCTGCTCGATGATCGGCCCCTCGTCCAGGTCGGCGGTGACGTAGTGGGCGGTGGCGCCGATGAGCTTGACGCCGCGGGCGTGCGCCTGGTGGTAGGGCCGGGCGCCCTTGAAGCTCGGCAGGAACGAGTGGTGGATGTTGATGATCCGGCCCGACATCTTGGTGCACAGCTTCTCGGACAGCACCTGCATGTAGCGGGCCAGCACCACCAGGTCGACGTCGTAGGAGCCGACCAGCTCCAGCAGCCGCGCCTCCTGCTCGCCCTTGGTCTGCGGGGTCACCGGCAGGTGGTGGAAGTCCACTCCGTAGGAGTCGGCCAGGAACTCCAGGTCGGGGTGGTTGGAGACGACCGCGGCGATGTCGACGTCCAGCAATCCGCTGCGGTGGCGGTAGAGCAGGTCGTTGAGGCAGTGCCCGAACTTGGACACCATCACGATCATGCGGGGGCGCACGTCGCGGGGGCTGAGCGCCCACTCCACGGAGGCGGCGCCCGCGCCGCCGAAGTCACCGGCCAGCGCCGCGAAGGCACCGCGCAGCACGTCCTCGCCGACGGCGCCCCGCCCGCCCTCCTCCGCCACGAACTGCATGCGCAGGAAGAAGCGGCCGGTGTAGTGGTCGCCGTACTGCTGGCTCTCGGTGATGTTGCAACCGTGGTCGGACAGCAGGTTGGCCACCGCGGCGACGATGCCGCGGCTGTCGGGGCACGACAGGGTCAGGATGTACTCGCGCTCGCTCATGGGAACAGAACCGTTTCTGGGGTCGGACCGGCCGTGACGTACCAGGATATCCGCGGTGCGGCGACCGCGGGGGCGCGCGGCCGGGACGGGGCGCGGTTCACACCCGCCGCGGGGCCGGGCGTCGGGCCCGCCGCCCGGCCCCGCGGGCGTTTCCGGAGGATCGTCCGATTTACGCTCGATGAATATGAAAAGGATTCATGTTCTGGCATCCTCGGAGGCATGACAAGCCTGCGTGAGAAGTACGAGGCCGCGACGCGCGAACTCCAGGCCCCCTTCGCCGTGGTCGACCTGGCCGCCTTCCGCGCCAACGCGGCCGACCTCACCCGCCGCGCGCACGGCAGGCCCATCCGGGTCGCCAGCAAGTCGGTGCGCTGCCGCGCACTGCTGGGGACCGTGCTGGAGGACCCCGGATACGAGGGCGTCATGGCCTTCACCCTGCCCGAGGCGCTCTGGCTCGCCCAGGGCGACCCCGGCGGACCCGTCGGCCGCGACATCCTGGTCGCCTACCCCACCGCCGACACCGACGCCCTGGAAGCCCTGGCGGCCGACACCGCGGCCCTGGGCGCCGTCACCCTCATGGTCGACGACACCGCCCACCTGGACCTGGTCTCCCGGGCGGTGGCCGCCGCCGAGCGCGCCGGCACCCGCCCCGGCGACGCTCCCCCCGTCCGCGTCTGCCTGGACATCGACACCAGCTGGCAGCCGCTCGGCCCGCGGGTCCGCATCGGCAGCCTGCGCTCCCCCGTGCGCACCCCCGCCCAGGCGACCGCCCTGGCCCGCGCCGTCCTGCGCCGCCCCGAGCTGCGCCTCGACGGGATCATGGCCTACGAGGCCCAGATCGCGGGCCTGGGCGACGCCCCGCCCGGCCGCCCCCTCTACGGCCGCGTGCTGCGCGCCGTCCAGCGCAGGTCCGCCGTGGAACTGGCCAGGCGCCGGGCCGCCATCGTGGGCGCCGTCCGCGAGGTCGCACCGCTCCGGTTCGTCAACGGCGGCGGCACCGGCAGCCTGCACACCACCGGCAGGGAGCGGGCCGTCACCGAGCTGGGCGCCGGGTCCGGCCTGTACCACCCGCACCTGTTCGACCACTACCGGTCCTTCCGGGGCCGCCCGGCCGCCCTGTTCGCGCTGCCCGTCGTGCGCCGCCCCGCCCGCGGCGCGGTCACCGTCCTGGGCGGCGGCTACCTCGCCTCCGGGCCCGCCGACGCCCTGCGCCTGCCCGTTCCCCACCTGCCCGCCGGGCTGTCCTACAGCGCCAACGAGGGCGCGGGCGAGGTCCAGACCCCCCTGCTGGGGGCCGCCGCCGACACCCTGGAGATCGGCGACCGCGTGTGGATGCGCCACACCAAGGCGGGCGAGCTGTGCGAGCGGTTCGACACCCTGCACCTCATCGACTCCGACACGGGCGCGTACGTGCGCGCCGTGCCCACCTACCGCGGCGAGGGCCGCGCCTTCCTGTAGCGGCCGGACGCACCGGGGGCCCGCGTCCGTGTCGGACGCGGGCCCCCGGGACCGCCGCGCGGACCGGTGCCGGGTGAGGGACCGGTGCCGCGCCGGGGACTACTTGCGCCGGCGCCGCGCGATCAGGGCGACCACGCCGACCACGACGACCGCGCCGACGCCCACCGCCAGGATCACGGCCTCCGGGGGGAGCTGCCCGCGCGACTGGTAGGTGGTGACGACCTCGTCGTCGCCCTTGAGGAGGATGCTCCCCTCCTCCGGCTCGACCAGGTGGCTCTCCACCCGCACGGCGCCGCCGCCGACGACCAGGGCGCGGGCCTCGTCCAGAAGCCGGCCGCCCGTCTCCTTGACCCTGTCGACCTGGCGCCGCGCGATGTTCGCGGGCTTGGCCGAGACCACCAGTTCGTCGAGCGTCTCGGCGAGTCGCCGCTGCTCGCGGTTGATCTCCGCCTCGATCTCGGCCGGGGTCCGGCGCGGTTCGGTATCGCCTGCCGCCATCTGGGGTGCCTCTCTCGTTAACGCAGAGTCGGGTGAGACCCCGTGTCCGAGCCGGTGTCCCGGCCCTCGTCCTCCGCGCCGTCGGACGGACCGGAGAATCTCAGCGCGCCGTCGATTCCGTCGACCACGCGGAAGAAGTCCCGCGTGGACAACCACAGTTTATAGATGATGGCGATCTCGAAGGCGAGGAGCAAAACACCCGCAACCGCGGTGATCCAACCGATGGCGGACGGCGCGCCCGCCAGCGCGGCCACGACCGGGGCCACGACGAACACCGCCATCTGGAACTCGATGCCGCCGACCAGGTGGGTGCGCACCCGCCGCGCGCTCAGCGCCGCCCAGAACCGCTGGTACCAGGGGAAGCGCGAGCGGAACTCCTGGTGCAGGTCCACCTTGGGCAGCGTCAGGTCGGGCTGCTTGCCCGCCGCGCGGCGGTGGCGGTTCTCCCGCTCGGTCTGGGTGCGCAGGATGCCCTCCAGCACGGAGATCCCGTGCCGCAGCACCGCCTGCTCGCCGCCGTCGCTCATGGTGCGCCCGCCCGCGCCGGTCGCCGCGGAGGTGTCGTCCTCGTCCGGGCCCAGCATGGACAGGGTCGCCCGCGCCCGCTCCAGCGCGGCCGCCAGGTGCGAGCGCATCTCCCTGCGCACCTTGTACACCTGGAGGGCGTTGAGGTAGCGCAGCATGTCCAGGAACACCACGGCCAGGGCCAGCCACACGAACCACACCGGGTCCGCGCCCGGGTCGGCCTCCTCGGCCACCACGTACTGGCCGCCCATCAGCGCCACCACGCACACCAGGACGCGGAAGCGGTCCGTCACGTAGTCCACCCAGGCGCCGAACACCGTCTCGGTGCCCGTCAGCCGGGCCAGCTTGCCGTCCATGCAGTCCACCAGGAACGACAGGTAGTACAGGAGCGCGCCGAGCAGCAGGAAGTGCCGGTAGCCCAGGGCGAAGCACACCGCCGCCCCCAGGCCCAGGAACAGCGCCAGCACCGTCAGCTGGTTGGGCGTCACCGACGTGCGGTTGGCGACCGGGCGCACCAGGCGGACCGCGACGGGGTCCACGAGGTACACCGTCCACCAGGAATCGCGCTCCTTGAGCGTACGGTCCCTGACCTCGTCGAGCGTGAATGCAGGCATCGGTGCCGAGACTCCCAACCGACCAATCGTGAAGTGCGTCAACAATAGGTGATCGAACCGCCGCCCGATCCCAAAGCGTACGAACCGAACCGGAATCGCAACCGAACCACGGGACGCGCCCGCCCCCGCCGCCACCGGGTCGTTAGTGTGGACGGCGAGAACGACCGGGGCCGACCCCGGCGCCCTGTGGCAGAGAGGAACCCACGTGAGCGACCCCATCCGGCTGGAGACCGGCGACAAGGCGCCCGACTTCACCCTGGAGGACGCCGACGGCGCCCCCGTGACGCTCAGCGAGGTCCTGAACCGGACCGGCAAGAGCGTCGTACTCTACTTCTACCCGGCCGCGATGACCCCCGGCTGCACCACCGAGGCCTGCGACTTCCGCGACAACCTCCGCGACTTCGACGCCGCGGGCTTCACCGTCATCGGTGTGTCCCCCGACACCACGGACAAGCTGGCGAAGTTCCGCGACAAGGAGGGCCTGACCTTCACCCTCGTCGGCGACCCCGGCAAGGACACCCTCCGGGCCTACGGCGCCTTCGGCGAGAAGAAGAACTACGGCCGCCTCGTCCAGGGCGTCATCCGCTCGACCGTGATCGTCGGTGCCGACGGCAAGGTCGCCAAGGCCTTCTACAACGTGAAGGCCACCGGCCACGTCGACCGCGTCAAGAGGGAGCTGGGCGTGTGACCCCGCCCCCGGCTCCCGGGCCGCCCCCCGCGGCCCGGCGGCCGGGACCCGCCCCGGCCCCGGTACAGTTGTCCCCACGGGAACGCCCGGGGGGCCGTAGTCCAATTGGCAGGAGACGCCAGCTTTAGGTGCTGTACAGTGCGGGTTCGAGTCCCGCCGGCCCCACACTCGAACAGCTGCGGGCCCCGCGGGCGGCGCCGCACCGCGCCCGCCGGAGAGCCCCGCACGGGGCCGGGTCCGTCCGGGCGCCTCAGCGGCCCAGCAGGGCCCACAGGACGACGGCCAGCAGCAGCAGTACCCCCACCGCCACCGCGGCGACCCGCGCGGGCGCGCCCGTACCGGCCTTCCCCGCGTGCCGCCCCGGATTGGTCAGGCCCAGGGTGTCGGTGGACTCGCGCAGCGAGGCCACGAAGGCGCTCATCGCCTCCGGGCTGTTGCGCAGCCGGTCGCTGATGTTCTCCGCCAGCATCCGGCCGCCCGCCTTGAAGTGCTCGCGGGCCGACTCGCGCGGCTCGGGGACCGCGGCGCCCTCCTCCGCCCCGTCCCCGGACTCCGCGGCGGCCTGCGGCCCGGCGGCGGCCGCCGGCTCCGCGGTGGCACCGGCGAGCCGCTCCGCACCCTCGTCCTCCTCGCCGCTCCACGGCGCGAGGGCGGCGATGCGCAGCATCTTCGCGGCGTTGTCCGCGGTCAGCCGCTCGCCCGGCTCCACCTTGAGCAGCCCGGCCAGCGCCGGCGCCAGCGGACCCGCCTGGCTCGCCGCGGCGGGCTCCTCCAGCGGCTCCTGGCGCAGGATCTTGATGTAGCCCTTGCGGTCGTAGGGCGTGTGCCCCTCGACCGCGGAGTACAGGGTGGCGCCCAGCGACCACAGGTCCGACTCCGGCCCGACCGGGCCCGCCTTGGCCCGCTCCGGCGACAGGTACGCCGGGGAGCCCACGATGCGCCCGGACTCGCTCAGGGCCGACTCGCCGTTCCACGCCGCCAGGCCGAAGTCGGTCAGCACCACGCGTCCGCTGCGGGTGATCATCACGTTGCCCGGCTTGACGTCGCGGTGCACGATGCCCTCGTTGTGCGCGACCTTCAGGGCGTCGATGAGCTGGAGCCCGATCTCGGCCACCCGCTGGTAGGGCAGCGGGCCGCCCACGTCGATGATCTCCTCCAGGGTGGAGGCCTCCAGCAACTCCATGACGATCCACGGGCGGCCGTCCTCGTCGACCACGTCGAGCACCGTGATGAGGCTGGGGTGGCTCAGCCGCCCCGCCACGCGGGCCTCGCGGGTGGTGCGCAGCAGCAGCGACTCGCGCTCGGACCGGCTCAGGGACTCCGGGAGGCGGAGTTCCTTGACGGCGACCTCGCGGTCGATCACCAGGTCGACGGCGCGCCAGACGGTGCCCACGCCTCCCCGGGCGACCTCCGAGACCAGCTGGTAGCGCCCCTTCAGCAGGCGCCCCTCAGGCGCGGCGGCCACCGGCGCCTCCTCCGGGCTCGCGGAGTCGGGCGCCGACCCGGGGCGCTGTGTGTGGGGATTGTCTAGGGAGGACACGGTTATCCACGGGTCCATTCACCGGCCATGGTGGCCTCCTGCGGAGCATTGCGGTCGCTGTCACCACGTAGGTGCACGGATCACTCGTTATACCAGCAGGACGTCGGGGCCCTGCCGGGCGTTGCCATAACACCGGCACATAGGTTCGCTTTCGTTATGTCCGGGGAAAGCGAACACATGCATCCCGGGCCCCGTCCTTTACCCGATTCCTCAGGAGGGGCCCACGTCCGGATGGGACGCGCCCGCGGGCGCGTCGGTTCTCGCCGGCCCGGGGTTTCACGCCCAGAGCTCGTCGGGGGTGCGCACCTCGACCGGGCCGACCCCGGTGTCGGTGAGCGGGGAGAGCAGGCGCCCGGCGTCGCCGACGACGACCACCACGGCCTCCTCCGGGTGCAGGTACTCGACCGCGGCCGAGTCCAGGTCCTCCTTGGTGAGCCGCTCGTACCCGGCCCGCACCGTGTCCACGTGGTCGTCGGGCAGGTCGTGGACGACCATGTCCACCAGGGCCCCGGCCATGGAACGGGCGGTGGAGTAGGCGACCGGCAGGCCGACCGTGTTGGAGTCGCGGACCGCGGACAGCTCCTCCGCCGTGACCCCGCCCTCGCGCAGCCGGGCCACCTGCTCCAGGGAGGAGGTGATGGAGTGGGCGGTGGTGTCCGCCTCGACCTGCGCGGACATGAAGAACACCCCGCTGTCGCGGCGCAGGTCGAACCGCGCGCCGGCCCCGTAGGTGTAGCCCAAGCGCTCGCGCAGCTCCATGTTGAGCCGGGAGGTGAACATGCCGCCCAGGACCTCGCCCACGCCCTCGGCGCGGGGCAGGTCCACCTGCGAGCGCGAGGGCGCCCGGTGGGCGATGACCAGGGCCGACTGCACCGAGCCGGGCCGGTCGACGATGAGGACGCGGGGCAGCTCCCCCGGCGGCGGGGCGGGGGTGTCGATCACCCGCGCGGGCGCGGGCACGGTGTCCCCGAACACGGTCTTGCCCAGCTCGACCGGGTCGACCCCGCTCAGGTCGCCGACCACCACGAGGGTGCCCGCCGTGGAGGCCAGGGTGTCCGCGTGGTAGGACGCGACGGTCTCGGGGGCGATGTCGGCCAGCCTGACCGGGCCCCCGGCCAGCGGGGTGGCGTAGCGGCCGGTGAACAGCTGCGCGCCGAGGCTGCGCATGGCCAGGGTGCTGGAGGTGGCGGCCTCCAGCCAGAAGCGCTCCAGCAGCTGGTCGCGGCGGCGGACGATGTCGTCGTGGTCCAGCGCGGGGCGGCGCACCGCGTCGGCGAAGAGCCGGACGGCCTCGCCCAGGCGGCCCACCGGCACGTCCACACCGGTGATGAAGCCGTCCCAGTTGATCCGGGACACCCACTCGGCCCCGTGCCGCTCCAGGGCGGGGGCCAGGGAGCTGTTGCCGTCGGGGCCGTCCTCCAGCACCTCGCTGGTCAGCGCGCCCACGCCCATGGCGTCGAGCGGCTCGACCGCGCCGCCGTAGGGGTGCACCAGGCGCACGGAGACCAGGTACTGGCCGGGCACGTGGACGGCGACGACCGTGCCGCCGCCGACGGTGGTCCGCTCAGGCCGGGGAAAGGTGTAGGACGCCGGAGTACCGAGGTCCGGGCGGTTCTGCGACATGCTCAGCGACTCTTTCTGTGGTGGCTCGGCGGGACTCAGGCGTCGGCGGCGTCGGCCGCGGGCTCGGGGTCGAACCGGACGACGAGCAGGTTCTCGTCGACGAGCAGCCGCTCGGCGGCGGCCCGCACCTCCTCGGCCGTGATGTCCTGCCACCGGGTCGGCCAGGTCAGCGCCAGCTCCGGGTCGTCGAACAGCTGGGTGCAGGAGCTGATGGAGTCGGCCAGCCCCGCGGGACCGGAGATGGACTGCAGGTGGTCCCGCTCCAGGACGGCGCGCGCCCGGTCCAGCTCCTCCTCGGTGACCCCCTGCGCGGCCTTGGCGACCTCGGCGAGGATCTCGGCCTCCAGGGTGTCGCCGTCCACGTTCTCGCGGGCGAGCATGTTCACGAGCAGCAGGCTGTCGGTGTAGCGGAACGGCAGCACGTCGGCGGCGGCGCCGCCGTCGTCCGCGGCGATGGGGCGGTCCACGACCAGGGACCGGTACAGGCGGCTGCCCTGTCCCTGGCCGAGCACGGCCGAGAGCAGGTGGGCGACGTCGAACCCGCGCTCGCCGTAGGCGGGCACCCGGTAGCACAGGAACACGCCGGCGGCCGGGACGCCCTCCACGACCTCGTCGCGCAGCGGGCCGCCCAGCGGGGCGCGCAGCACGGGGTCGGGTGCCTGCGGGATTTCCTCGCGGGCCGGGACGGCGCCGAAGTACTTCTCCACCCGGGCCCGCACGTCCTCCGGGTCCAGCTCGCTGACCACGGTGATGACGCAGTTGTCCGGGCCGTAGTGGGCCTTGTGGAACGACTTGACGTAGTCCAGGTCCGCCGCGTCCAGGTCGGCCATGGAGCCGATCGTGGGGTGGTGGTAGGGGTGGCCCTCGGGGAAGGCCAGGCGCAGGATGCGCTCCAGCGCGGTCCCGTAGGGCTGGTTGTCGTAGCGCTGGCGGCGCTCGTTCTTGACCACGTCGCGCTGGTTGTCCAGCACCTCCTGGGTCATCCCGTCGCGCAGGGTCGCCAGCCGGTCGGCCTCCAGCCACAGGACGCGGTCCAGGGCGTGGGCGGGGACCGTCTCGTAGTAGTTGGTGCGGTCGGTCGAGGTGGAGGCGTTGATGTCGCCGCCCAGCCGCTCGACCTCCTCGAAGTGCTCGCCCTTGGTGACGTTGCCGCTGCCCTGGAACATCAGGTGCTCGAAGAGGTGGGCGAAGCCGGTGCGGCCGGGCACCTCGTGACGGGACCCGACCCCGTACCACAGGTTCACGGCGGCCACCTGACCGGTGGAGGCGGGCGCGGTCACCAGGCGCATCCCGTTCTCCAGCCTGTACTGAACCAACTGTCCCGCAGCTCCGATGCCGGTCACCAGTGCATGCACCCCGAATCACGCGTCGCCTGAACACACCGTCGCCGCGTCGAAGCGGCGACGACTACGACCCTACGGCCTCCGGACACCCCGTGGACACCCGAACGGGCGTACCCGGCCGGGTTCAGCCGCTGTAGCCGTCCGTGTTCATCGACGCCGCGACCTGGTCGTAGACCGAGCTGTACTGGGAGTCGGCCGACCACACGTAGAGCAGCACGTCGCTGATGGGCAGGAACCACATGCGCACCTCGAAGGTGTCGTCGTTGGCGCACGTCACCTGCCACACGGAGTGGTGGGACTTGAGTTCGTTGGCGTGCGTGGTGAAGTCGGAGACCTTCAGCTCCGCCCCCGAGACGCCGATGCCGCCGGAGGCCGCGGTGTTGAGGCTGCGGCAGCTGCCCGTGTCGTGGGCCCAGCCGTCGTCCTTGGTGTGGGCGTCGCCCTTCTTGGGCCAGTCGTCGGGGTTGCCCTGCGCGGCCCGCGGGGTGAGCTGGATCGACCCGTAGGAGCAGGCGTCCTGCCCGGGCGGGCTCGCGCACATGGTGCCGCCCTCGTTCTGCACCCCCCAGCCCTCGGGGACGTCGATCGTGATGCCCTCGACGGTCTGCGTGGTGAACCCCTCGGGGCCGGGCGGCTCGACGGCGGGCATGACACCGCTGGCGCCCATCTCCAGGCCGGCCTCCTCACCGCCCCCGTCGCCGGAGCCCCCGGAACAGGCCGTGAGCAGCAGCAGGGCGGCCGCAGCCCCCGCGGCGCGCGCCCCGCGCGTCCGAACCCCTCGCCCGTGGATGCCCGCCATCGCCTCGTCCCTCTCACGCCGTGCGTTCCGCCGGTCAGAACACAGTCGACCTTAGGGCATGTTGCGAAAGCCCCGACAACCCGGGCCGCACGGGTACGAGTCGCCCTTTCCCCCCGTTGTCCACAGGCCGCCGCGGACGCCCCGCCCCGCGGGCCCCCGCCGACTACCCTGGGGCCATGGTGGACCTCGCGAAGATCACGCAACCCTTGTCCCTCGACCGGTTCGGGCCCCGCCGGGACGGGCCCCTGGTACTGGAACTGGACCTGACCGAGGGGGTCGCCGACGAGGCCCCCGGAGACCCGATCGGCCAGCTCGTCAACCGGCGCCGCCAGCAGTACCTGGACGTGGTGGAGGGGATCCGCCGCGGCGCCCGCGACCCGGGGGTGGCGGCGCTGCTGGTCCGGGTCGACACCCGCTCCCTGGGGTTCGCCAAGGTGCAGGAGCTGCGCGCGTGCGTCGCCGACTTCCGCGCCGCGGGCAAGCCCGCCGTGGCCTGGGCGGACTCCTTCGGGGAGGCGGGCGACGGCAACCTCCCCTACTACCTGGCCTGCGCGTTCTCCGAGATCGCCATGGCGCCCACCGGCGTGCTGGGGCTGACCGGCCTCCAGCTCCGCAGCACCTTCGTCAAGGGCGCCCTGGACAAGCTGGGCCTGGGCTACGAGGTCGGCCGGCGGCACGAGTACAAGAACGCGCTCAACGGGGTGACCGAGACCGGGTTCACCGACGCCCACCGCGAGGCCGTCGGGCGGATCGCCGCCTCGCTCGGCGACCAGCTGGCCGAGGGCGTGGCCCGGGCCCGCTCCCTGACCGTCGACGCGGTGCGCTCCCTCGTCTCGCGCGGGCCCTTCGTGGGCGCCGAGGCGGTCGACGAGGGCCTGGTGGACCGCCTGGCCTACCGCGACGAGATCTACGCCGGCCTGCTGTCCCGGGTCGCCGGTGAGGACGGCCCCGAGCCGCGGCTGAGCTTCGTCACCCGCTACCACCGCCGCCACACCCCGGCGCCGCGCCCGCGGGTGGCCGGGGGCGCCGACCACATCGCGCTGATCACGGCCACCGGCACCATCAGCCTGGGGCGCACCCGCCGCTCCCCGCTGGGCGGCGGCACGGTCATGGGGTCGGACACCGTCGCGGCCGCGTTCCGGGCCGCCCGCCGGGACCCGCACGTCAAGGCGGTGGTCTTCCGGGTGGACAGCCGGGGCGGGTCGCCCACGGCCTCCGACGCCATCCGCCGCGAGTCGCAGCTGACCCGCGAGGCGGGCATCCCCGTGGTGGCGACCATGGGGGACGTCGCCGGGTCGGGCGGCTACTACGTGACACTGGGCGCGGACGCGATCGTGGCGCAGCCGGGCACCCTGACCGGGTCCATCGGCGTCATCGTCGGCAAGCCGGTGCTGGGGCCGCTGCTGGAGCGGTACGGGATCACCAGCGACGCGGTGGCCGTGGGCGACCACGCGGGGATGTTCGACACCGACCGGCCCTTCAGCGAGTCGGAGTGGGAGCGGGTCAACGCCCTGCTGGACCAGGTGTACGAGGACTTCACCGGCAAGGTGGCGACCGCGCGCGGGATGACCCGCGACGAGGTGCACGAGGTGGCCCGGGGCCGGGTGTGGACCGGCCGGGACGCGCACGAGCGCGGCCTGGTCGACGCCCTGGGCGGACTGGAGACGGCCGTGCGCCGCGCCCGGGAGCTGGCGGGCGGCCGTGCCCTGCCGCTGCGCCCGTTCCCGCACCGGCACCCGCTGGACCGGCTGCGCCCGCACGAGTCGAGCGAGGACCCGGCCGCCGCCCAGCCGCAGAGCGCCCTGGACGCCTGGGGTTCGCTGCGGGGCGTCGCCGCGGCCCTGGGCCTGCCGGAGGCGGGCGCGCTCACCATGCCCGACCTCGGCCGCCTCCGCTAGCCGGAGCCCGGACCGGCGCGGGCACCCCGTCCCGCGGGGGCGTGCCCGCGGCGGCGGGCCGGGCGCGGTCCGTCGCGCCCGCGGCGCCGGCGGGAAGGCCCGCGGCGGCGGGCGGGCCCGGGTGGGGCATGATCGGGCGACGGTCTTCGACGAGGGAAGCGGGGGATGAGGCGGTGGGCGACACGGTGGCGACCGGTCCGTACCTGAACGCGATGGGGCTGCTGCCGGCCGGGGTCACGGTGGTGACCGTGGCCGACGGCAGGGACGACGTCGGGGCGACGGTGAGCGCCTTCGGCTCGGTGTCGGCCGACCCGCCGGTGGTCTCGGTCAGCGTGGACTCCGACGGGTACATGGCCGAGGTGATCGGGGAGGCCGGCGCGTTCGCGGTCAGCGTGCTCGGCGGCGGCCAGACGGTGCTGGCGGGCCGGTTCTCCGCCGAGGGGCGGCCCAGCGCCCGGCTGCTGGTGTCCGGGCAGGCCCACCACCGCGGGGAGCGCACCGGGGCGATCGTGCTGGACGAGGCGCTGGCCGCGTTCGAGTGCCGGGTGCGCCACCGGGTGGAGGTGGGCGACCACACCGTGTTCTTCGCCGACGTGGTCGGCCTGCCCGGGGTACGGGGCGGCGGCCCGGCCCTGGTCCGCCGGGCCGGGCGGTACCGCCCGGTCGACTGACCGAGCGCGGGCCGGTACCGGACGGCCCCGGCCCGCGCCGCGGCCACCGCGGAGGGAGCCGGACACGGAGCAGGGGCGCCGGGGTACGGCCGCGACGGTCGGTGCGCGACCGCCGCCCGGCACCCGGTGACGAACGCCCGGCCCCCGCTTTCGAAGCCGGGGCCGGGCTCGCGACGATCCGGCCGGAGGGCGCGCCCGGCCGGTGGGAGCCGGCGGTGCGACGACCGCTCCTCCGGCCGGGCGGTGTGACCGCCCGCCCGGAGGGTGCTCAGGCCAGGCCCTGCTCCTGGAGCCACTCCTGGGCGACGTCGGCCGCCTCCTCGTTGTCGATGATGATGCGCTCGTTGAGGGCGGTCAGCTCCTCGGTGGTCAGCGCCGCCGACACCGCGTTCAGCGCGGCCCGGGCACCCTCGTCCACCTGCTCGGAGTTGATGAGCGGGGTGACGTTCTGGGCGCCGAACAGGTTCTCGGGGTCCTCCAGGACCACGAAGCCCTGCGCCGCGATCTGCGGGTCGGTGGTGAACAGGTTGGCGGCCTGCACGTCCCCGTCCTGGAGCGCCTGCGGGATCAGCGCCGGGTCCAGGGCGCGGAACTCGCCGAACTCCACGCCGTAGGTGTCCGCCAGGCCCGGGACGCCCTGCGGGCGGGTCTCGAACTCCGGCGGCGCGCCCAGCGCCAGGTCGCCCGCCGCCTCGGCCAGGTCGGCGATGCCCGCCAGGTCGTACTCCTCGGCGGTCTCAGGGGTGACCGTGATGGAGTCCTTGTTCTCCGCCTCGGACGACTCCAGGATCTCCAGGCCCTCGGGCAGCGCCTCGGCGATGGCCGCGTTGGTCTCCTCCACCGTGCCCACCGGGGCCTGGTTGTCGAGGTAGGCCAGGATGCCGCCGTTGTACTCCGGGAACACCGACAGCCGCCCGGACTCGACCTGGGAGTAGTACACCTCCCGGCTGCCGATGTTGAGCTGGTACTCCACCTCGAACCCCTCGGCCGCCAGGGCGCGGCCGTAGATCTCGGCGAGCAGCGCGCTCTCGGGGAAGTCGGCCGAGCCCACCACGATGGCCCCGGAGCCGCCTCCCTCTCCGCCTCCTCCCCCGCCGTTCTCCTCCTCGAAGGGGTCGCTGGCGCCGCAGGCGCTCAGCAGCAGCACCAGGGGGAGCCCGGCGAGGGCGATCCGTGTCTTCATCTCGCAAACCTTCTCTCTCTCGGCCCGCCGCCGCGGCGGACCCTTCACCGCGCGGGCGCGGCCTGCGCGCGCAGCCCGGGGGCGACCAGAAGGCGCCGCGCCCCGGCGAACAGGAGGGTGGTGACGACGGCCAGCGCCACCACCAGGACGGACCCGCCCAGGATCATCGACAGGTTCTGCTGGGCCTGGCCGTCGAAGATGTAGCGGCCCAGGCCGCCGACGCCCACGTAGGCCGCGATGGTCGCGGTCGCCACGACCTGGACGGCGGCGGTGCGCAGCCCGATGAGGACCAGCGGCAGCGCCACCGGCAGCTCCAGGCGCAGCAGGACCTCGCGGCCGCGCATGCCCATGCCCGTGGCGGCGTCGCGCAGCCCCGGGTCCACCGAGCGCACCCCCTCGTGGGTGTTGACCAGGATCGGCGGCACGGCCAGCGCCACCAGGGCGGCGATCACCGGGACCAGGCCGATCCCGGCGGCCATCACGACGAGGAACAGCACGCCGATGGTGGGCAGCGCCCGTGCGAAGTTGGCCAGGCTGGCGGTCAGGAAGCCGCCCACCCCGGTGTGGCCGGTGAACAGGCCCACGGGGACGGCGATGAGCGCCGACAGCACCAGGGCCAGCAGCGAGTAGTACACGTGCTCGCCGAGCCGGGCGGGGATTCCCGCGCTGCCGCTCCACTGGGCGGGGTCGGCGAACCAGGCGGTGAGGCCGTCGAGGATCTCCACGGTCACCCCTTCCCCGGCGGTGCGACCGCCGTCGATGCGAGCGCCGGGGCGTCCGCGGCCGCGGTCGCCGCGGCCCGGCGGCGGCGGACGGACCCGGTGCGCGGCCGGTCGCGCCGCGCCCACGGCGTGAGCAGGCGCTGGGCCAGGACCAGCAGGGCGTCGGTGGCGAAGGCCAGCAGCACCACGAGGACCACGCCCACGACGATGGGCGCGTCGAACTGGCGGCGGAACCCGTCGCTGAGGATGAGCCGCCCCAGGCCGCCCAGGCCCACCAGGGAGGCCACGCTGACCATGCTGATGGTGGCCACCGACGCCACCCGCAGCCCGGCGATGATGACCGGGAGGGCCACCGGCGTCTCCACCCGCACCAGGCGGCGCAGCGGGCCGAAGCCCATCGCCACGGCCGCCTGGCGCACGTGGTCGGGCACCTGGTGGAGGCCGTCCACCACGTTGGGCAGCAGGATGACCAGGGTGTACACGGCCAGCGGGACGATCGCCGTCCAGTCGCTGAACCCGGTGTAGGGCAGCAGGAGGAAGAACAGGGCGATGGAGGGCACGGCGTAGAGCACGTTCACGCCGGTGAGCAGCGGCGGGTACAGCGGCTTCCAGCGCACGCAGGCCAGCCCCAGCGGGACGGCCAGGAGCAGTCCGATGGCGATGGACGCGTACGACAGGCGGATGTGCTCGATGAGCCGCGGGCGGATGCCCCGCCCGGGCTCGTCGGGGTAGTACCAGTTGGCCGCGGCCCAGTCCCAGACGCCCTGGGCCCAGTCCAGGGCGGCGGCGGGGGCGCTCACTCGGTCACCGACCACAGGGCGGCGCCGAGGTCGTCCTGGGTGACCACGCCCAGGACCCGGCCGTCGACGTCCACCCCGACGGCGCGGCCGGCGGGCGAGAGCACGGCGGAGTCCAGCGCGGCGCGCAGGGAGTCCGTCTCGACCGTGAAGGTGTGACCGAAGGGGACGGTGTCCAGCTCGCTCAGCCGGATGCCGGAGGGGACGTCGACCAGGGAGCGGTCCGAGAGCCAGCCGACGGGGGACCGCTCGGTGTCGACGACCAGCAGCCACGGGTGCTCGGCGGCGATGTGGCGCACGTCCTCCACCTTGAGGTCGTCCTCGAACACGACGTCGTCGCGCAGGGACAGGACCCGGGCCGGGAAGAACGACAGGCGGCGCACGCCGCGGTCGTGGCCGACGAACCCCTCCACGAAGTCGTCGGCGGGGTCGGTGAGCAGCCGCTCGGGGCTGTCGTACTGGGCGAGTTCGCCGCCGGGGCGGAAGACCGCGATGCGGTCGCCCAGGCGCACGGCCTCGTCGATGTCGTGGGTGACGAACACGATGGTCTTGCGCAGTTCCTGCTGCAGGCGCAGCAGCTCGTCCTGCAGGCCGGTGCGCACCACCGGGTCGACGGCGCTGAAGGGCTCGTCCATGAGCAGGACGGGCGGGTCGGCGGCCAGGGCGCGGGCGACGCCCACGCGCTGCTGCTGGCCGCCGGAGAGCTGGTGCGGCCAGCGGCGGCCCATGGCGGGGTCGAGGCCGACCAGCTCCATGAGCTCTGCGGCGCGGGCGCGGGCGGCCCTGCGGGGCGTTCCCAGCAGCAGGGGCACCGTCGCGATGTTGTCCAGGACGGTGCGGTGCGGGAACAGGCCGGCCTGCTGGATCACGTAGCCGATGCCGCGGCGCAGCAGGGCGGGATCGCGGTCGCGGATGTCGACGCCGTCGATGCGCACGGTCCCGCGGGTGGGCTCGACCATGCGGTTGATCATCCGCAGCGACGTGGTCTTGCCGCTTCCCGAGGGTCCGACGAAGACCGTGGTCTGCCCGGTCTCCACGGTGAGGTCAAGGTCGGCGACGGCGACGGTGCCGTCGGGGTAGTGCTTGGCGGCGCCCTCGAAGGTGATCATCGGGGTCTCCAGTCCGGGGCGGGGCTGATGGTACGGGTGCGGCCCCTGGCGGGAGGGGGGACCCCGGGGCGGACCGTTCGACGGTACCCCTGTTCGAGTCCGCCAAACGGCAGGGACGCACACCGTGATCGGATCGCCATTTGTCTACTTTTCCCATCAGATGGATGGGATATGGGCCCGTAGCCTAACAGCAGGGAGGGGCGGCGGGGAGGACGCACCGCCCGTCCGCGCGTCCGGGGCGGGGAGCGCCGCCGGGGCCGCCGGTCAGGCGTGCGCCAGGGCCCACTCCGCGACGGCGTGCAGGTCGTCGGCGACGACGTCGGCCCGCGCCGCCTCGGGCCGGGCGGCGTGGCGGTACCCGTAGATCCCCCGGCGCAGCAGCGCCGTGGCCATGCCCGCCGCGCGGGCGGGCAGCACGTCGTTGTCGACCCGGTCGCCCACGTAGAGGATCTCCCCGGCGGTGATCCCGGGCCGGGTCAGGGCGGCCAGGTCCAGCACCCGGTCGAAGAACTCCGGCAGCGGCTTCTTCACGCCCCAGACGTCGGAGATACCGATCCCGTCCACGCCCAGCGCCATCGCCTCCAGCGCGGGCCCGGCCTCGGGCGGCTGGTTCCCGGCCACGACCAGGGACAGGCCGCCCCTGCGCATGTCCGCGAACGCCGACCGCACGTCCGGGTACAGGTCCCTCTCGCCGAAGTGCTCGCGCTCGCCGCCGGGGTCCTGCGCCCGCCAGCGCTCGCTCTCGGCCGCCAGGTCGAAACCGGGCACCATCAGGCGGAACCCGTCGGTGAGGGTGCCCCCCGAGGCCAGGACACCGCCGATGGTGCCGAAGAACGCCATGTGCGGGATGCCGAAGCGGTCCGCCCAGCGCGCGAAGATGCGCGTCTCGTCGACCAGCGTCTCGCCGACGTCGAACACCACAGTACGAATAGTCACGCCGAGGGAGTCTACAAGCCGCCCGTCCCCTGTCCGGGCGGCCGCAGTACCGCGAAGGCGTCGGTGATCTGCAGGCTCAGCGACCGGAACCGGAAGAGCGCGGCGGGCCGCCCGCCCGACCTCCCCGAGGGCACCGAGCGGCCGGTCTCCTCGATCTGCCCCCGGCGCAGCAGCACCCGGCGCAGGTTGGTGGCGGCCACGTCGTGCCCCAGCGCGGCCCGGTAGTAGCCCGACAGCTCCGACATGGTGAACTCGGGCGGGGCCAGGGCGAAGCCGACGTTGGTGTAGCTGAGCTTGGCGCGCAGCCGCTGCCGTCCCGAGCGGACGATGGAGGCGTGGTCGAAGGCCATCGGCGGCAGGTCCGCGGCCGGGTGCCAGCGCGTGTCGGCGGGCACCACGGGGTCGGTGTCGGCCGGGACCAGGCCCAGGTAGGCCGTGGCCAGGGTCCGGCGCTCGGGGGTGCGGCCGGGGTCGCTGCGCGTCTCCAGCTGTTCCAGGTGCGACAGGTCGCGCACGTCGACCTTCTGGGCCAGCTGGCGGCGGATGGAGGCGCCCAGGCTCTCGTCGGCCCGCAGCCTGCCGCCGG
Organism: Nocardiopsis flavescens; assembly: GCF_900141985.1. GTDB lineage: Bacteria > Actinomycetota > Actinomycetes > Streptosporangiales > Streptosporangiaceae > Nocardiopsis > Nocardiopsis flavescens. Next base: position 45,753 of record NZ_FQZK01000028.1, read on the forward strand.
GCAGCGCCCACTCCCCCTCGCAGGGCGGCAGCGCGCGGCGCCACAGCAGGACGCACAGCTCCCCGGCGCGGATCTGGAGGACGACGGCGAGCGCCTCGTGCGCCGAGAGGCCGCTGTCCCCGACCACGGCCCCCACCACCTGTCCGTTTGCTTCCGGGATATCCACCCTGTCCCTTCCGTTCCCCGACATGTTAAGCTGCCACAGGTTTGTGCCTGACAGACAAAAACTCGGTCTCCCGGCACCGGCCAGCCACGGCGCGGCGTCCACGCCCGCCCACAGCCTCAAGGAAGTAGTACGGACATGGCACCGGTCACCGCCCCGGCGGACACCATGACCAGGCAGGAGTGGGCCGCCGAGGTCCGCCGCCTGGCGCAGGAGCGCGATGCGGTCATCCTCGCGCACAACTACCAGCGCCCGGAAATCCAGGACGTCGCCCACCACACCGGCGACTCCCTGGCCCTGTCCCGCCTGGCCGCCACCGTCGACGCGGGCACCATCGTCTTCTGCGGCGTGCACTTCATGGCCGAGACCGCCAAGATCCTGGCCCCGGAGAAGACGATCCTGCTGCCCGACCCCGAGGCGGGCTGCTCCCTGGCCGACACCATCACCGCGCAGCAGGTGCGCGACTGGAAGGCCGAGCACCCCGGCGCGGTCGTCGTCGCCTACGTCAACACCACCGCGGCGGTCAAGGCCGAGACCGACATCTGCTGCACCTCCTCCAACGCCGCCGACGTCATCCGGTCCATCCCCGAGGACCGCGAGATCCTCTTCCTGCCGGACCAGTTCCTGGGCGCCCACGTCAAGCGCGTCACCGGCCGCGACAACATCCACGTCTGGATGGGCGAGTGCCACGTCCACGCCGGGATCGACGGCCACACCCTGCGCGAGCGCGTGGAGTCCGAGCCCGACGCCGAGGTCTACGTGCACCCCGAGTGCGGCTGCGCCACCTCCGCCCTGTACCTGGTCGGCAGCGGGGCCGTCCCCAAGGAGCGGGTCAAGGTCCTGTCCACCGGCGGCATGCTCACCGCGGCCGAGAACACCACCGCCAAGAAGGTCCTCATCGCCACCGAGACCGGCATGCTGCACCAGCTGCGCAACGCCAACCCGGCGACCGAGTTCGAGGCGGTCAACTCGCGCGCCGAGTGCCACTACATGAAGATGATCGACGCCGACAAGCTGCTGAACTCGCTGCGGTTCGGCACCACCGAGATCACCGTGGACGCCGCCACCGCCGCCAGCGCGCGCCGCTCCGTCGAGCGGATGATCGCCATCGGCTCCCCCTCGCGCGGAGGCGAGTGACCGGGGCGTTTCACCAGCGGCGAGATTCCGGCGACCCGGCGTGAGGTAACAGAAACCTCACCTTCACGCCACAGTCCCCGGAATCCCCCGCGGGACCCGACTCCCCCCACTACCGTCTGCGGTGTGGGGGGAGAATCGTGACCAGAGGCAACGAAAGAGACGAACCGGTTCGGGAGACGGTCGAGGGGCTCTACGACGCCTTCGCCCCGGCCCTGTACCGGTACGCCTGGTCCCTGCTGGGCGAGGGCCCCGGGGCCGCCGACGCCGTGCACGACGGGCTGGTGGCCGCGCGCACCCTGACCGGGCGCCCCGCCGACCCGGCCGAGCGCGCCCCCTGGCTGTACGCCCTGGTCCGGGCCGCCGCCCGCCGGCGCGGCTTCGCCCCCGTGTGCCCCTACGCCCGGCTGGCCACCGTGCCCGCCGAGGAGCCGGTGGCGCGCATGTTCTCCCGGCTCCCGGCCAGCCACCGCGAACTCGTCGAACTCCACCTGCGCCACGCGCTGCCCGCCTCGGCGATCGCCCGCGTCCTGGGGCTGGACCCCGACCTGTGCGCCGGCCTGGCCCGCTCCGCGGTGCGCCGCGCCGCCGACGCCCTGGCCGAGGCCCGCGACCCCGAGCGCGCCGCCCGGGCCCGCGTCCGCGTCCCCGCCGACGAGGGGCCGCCGTCCCCGGCCGCCTGGCGCGCCCGCACGGAGGAGGTCTCCACCGCCCTGGCCCTGCTGCGCCCGCCGGGCCCGCCCCCGGGCCTGCGCGACCGGGTGGCGGCCACCTGCTCCGACCCCGCCCTGGAGGGCGAGCGCCGCCGCATCGCCCGGGAGATGCACCCGCTCACCTCCCAGGGCTACCCGCTGCACCGCTCCCGCGCCGCGGAGGACGCCGCGGGCGCCGGGGCGGGCTCCGGCCCCGGGGGCGGTGCGGGCGCCGAGGCGCGTGCGCCGCGCCCCGCCCGCGTCCTGCCCGGCGACCGCCTGACCACCGCCGACCACCCCGTCCACGAGGAGCACCGGGCACCGCTGCCCGCGCCCGGGGGCGTCGCCGAGGACGGGGAGGAGGCCGCGCCCCGCCGCTCCCGGCGGGCGCTGCCCGTGCTCGCCGGGCTGGCCACCGCCGCCCTGGCCGTGGCGCTGTGGGGCTGGGCGGGCACCGTCGAGGACCCTCGCACCGTCATCGGCGCCGGACCCGACGACCCGCCGCCCCCCGGATCGGCGCTCACCGGGGTGGAGTCCGCCTCCACCGCCGCCGACACCCGGCCCGAGGCCGGCCCCACCGAACCGGCCCCCACGGCCCCCGCCGGTCCGGCCCCGTCAGGGACCGGGCAGGAGCGGAGCGGGCAGGGCGGCGCGGCGGACGAGGGCCCCGGGGACCCGGGCACCCCGCCGGCCGCCCCGCACGAGCCCGCGGAGCCCCCTCAGGACGGGGCGCCCGGTGAGGAGGCGCCGCCGCAGGCGCCCTCGCCCGACCCCGGGGACGACGACGCCTCCGGCGAGGATCCCGACGACGGCGGGTCCGGGCGCGGAGGCGGTCTGCTCGGCGGTCTGCTGGGGCTGCTCCTGGGCGGTGGCTGACACCCCCGGCGCGGGCGGGGCCCGCGGGGCGCCGTCTAGAAGGCGGTGAGGAGGCGCTCGGCGGCGATGTGCAGCCGCCGCTCGACCCCGTCGACGTCGCGGCGGCCCTTGAGGACCTCCACCAGCTCGAAGATCCACACGCTGGTGAGCGATCCGGCCAGTACGTAGCCGACGTCCGCGCGGTCGATGTCCTCCTCCCCGGAGGACTCCGGCGCCAGCGACCCCGAGGCCACCCGCCAGACCAGGTCCGTGATGCGGGTGTCCAGCTCGATCTTGACCTCGGCCATGATGAGCGAGCGCACCAGCGCGTCGGCCAGCTCCGGCTCGCGCATCAGGCCGCGGGTGGCGCGCAGCAGCACGTCCACGGCCCGGCCGGCCGGGGTGTCGGCGGTGGGCGGGCGGCGGACGATGCCGCCCTCCAGCAGGTCCAGCTCCTCGGTGACCACGGCCACCACGAGGTCCATCTTGGAGGGGAAGTAGCGGTAGAGGGTGCCCAGGGCGACCCCCGCCCGCTCGGCCACCGAGCGCATCTGCATCGCCTCGACGCCGCCGCGCACGGCCAGGGCCGCCGCGGTCTGCACGATGCGCTTGCGGCGCTGGGTCTGGCTTCGTGACATGGTTCCGATCGGCGCCTGCACCGCCACAGGATCTCTCCCCTTCGTCATCGGCTCCGTGCGCCGACCACCGGCCGCGGCACCGAGAGGGCTACCAGGTGTGGCCGACGGTCCTCCTGGAGCACCGACCTCATGAGAACACGTTATCCAACCGCTTCCCGTTCGCGCAGGGGTTCCCTTCCATGATTCACGCCTCATTGACCGGCATGGCAGCATCCTTACGGAATCGGTCTGCGGCTTTTGGGAACGCTGGTACGGGATTTATAGAATATGTTCTATTTCACTCTGGGCGGACAGCCCGCCCCCGGTGGTCACCCTGTGTGCACACCGCCCCTCCGGCGCGCCGACCCGGCCCGCACCCGGCACCCGGCCCCGACCTAGAATCGAATCCGGTTCTGTTTCCAGCGAGAGGCCGCCCATGCCCGGGACACCCCCCGTCGAGGACCTCGGAGACGGCGTGTGGAGCCTGCCGGTGCCCATCCCCGGCAACCCCCTCGGCTTCACCTACGTCTACGCCCTGACCGGCGGCGACGGCCCCGTCCTCATCGACACCGGCTGGGACCACGACGACTCCTGGGACGCCCTGGTCGCCGGCCTGGCCCGCATCGGCCACCGCGTGGAGGAGGTCCGCGGCGCCGTCCTCACCCACTTCCACCCCGACCACACCGGGCTCACCGGACGGCTGCGCGCCTCCTCCGACGCCTGGCTGGCCATGCACCCCGCCGACATCGCCGTCACCGAACACCTCCTCGCCCGCGACGAGGACACGCGCCTGCGGGAACTGGCCGACCGGACACGGGCCGCCGGATTCCCCGAGGACGACATCGCCGAACTCCTGGCCGGCCCCCGCCACGCCCCGCCCCCGGTCGTCCCCGACCTGGCCCTGCCCGACGGAGCCCGCGTGGACCTGCCCGGCCGCGACCTGCGCGCCGTCTGGACCCCGGGGCACACCCCCGGCCACCTGTGCCTGCACCTGGCCGACGGCGGACGCCTCTTCACCGGCGACCACGTCCTGCCCCGCATCACCCCGCACATCGGCCTGTTCCCCCCGGCCGACGGCGAGGGCGACCCCCTGGGCGACTACCTCTCCTCCCAGCGCGCCGTCGGAGCCCTGCCCGGCGCCGACGCCCTGCTCTGCCTCCCCGCCCACGAACACCGGTTCACCGGCCCGGCCGCCCGGGCCGCGGAGATCGCCCGGCACCACGAGGACCGCCTCGGCGAAATCATCACGCTGCTCCGCGGCCACGGCCCCGCCACCCTGTGGGAGGTCTCCTCCGGCCTGGCCTGGCGCCGCCCCTGGACCGGCATGGGCGTGCGCTCGCACCACATGGCCGCCGCCGAGACCGCGGCCCACCTGCGCCTGGCCGAGCGGCGCGGCCTGGCCGCACGCACCGGAACCCGCGGCCTCCCCCGCTGGGTCGCGGTCACCGCTCCGAACGCCCCACGCATAGGATCTCTGGCAACAGGCCCGGGAGCCGACCCCGGAACAACCGACGAGTAACATATGGGGCGCCCGCGCCGCCGACCCGCGCGACGTCCCGGCGGCACCGCCCCGCCACCGCGGCGGCCGGGCCCCGCGATCCAACGAAGAGGTGGACCCTTGACCCAGCCGGGCACGAGCACGGGACCCAGACCCGAGCGCCCCCTGCGCGTCGCCCTGCTCTCCTACCGGAGCAAGCAGCACGTCGGCGGCCAGGGGGTCTACGTCCGCCACCTCTCCCGGGAACTGGCCGCGCTGGGCCACCGGGTCACCGTCTTCTCCGGCCAGCCCTACCCCGTCCTGGACGAGGGCGTCACCCTGGAGAAGATCCCCTCCCTGGACCTGTACAACGACGCCGACCCCTTCGTCGCCCCGCCCCTGCGCGAGTGGCGCGACTGGATCGACGCCCTGGAGGTCGCCACCATGTGGACCGCCGGGTTCCCCGAGCCCCTCACCTTCTCCCTGCGCGCCGACCGCGAACTCCGCCGCCGCCTGGGGGAGTTCGACGTCGTCCACGACAACCAGACCCTGGGCTGGGGCCTGCTCCGCATCAAGTCCGCCGGGCTCCCCCTGGTCACCACCATCCACCACCCCATCAGCGTCGACCGCCGCATCGAGATCGGCGAGGCCCGCGGCTGGCAGCGGCTCTCCAAGCGCCGCTGGTACGGGTTCGTCAAAATGCAGGCCAGGGTCGCCCGCCGGCTCGACCCCATCCTGGTGCCCTCCCGCTCCTCCGCCGACGACATCGCCCGCGAGTTCGGCGTCGACCCCGGGACCATGGAGGTCACCCCCCTGGGCGTCGACACCCGCTACTTCCACCCGCGCCCGGACACGGCGCGCGTCCCGGGCCGCATCGTGTGCACCGCCAGCGCCGACAGCCCCCTCAAGGGCGTCGCCACCCTGCTGCGCGCCGCCGCCAAGCTCGCCACCGAACGCGACATCACCCTGACCATCGTCAGCAGGCCCCGCCCCGGCGGACCCACCGACCGGCTGGTCGACGAGCTCAGCCTGCGCGACCGGGTCGAGTTCGTCAGCGGCATCGACGACACCGCCCTCGCCGGGCTGATCCGCACCGCGCAGGTCGCCGTCGTCCCGTCCTTCTACGAGGGCTTCTCCCTGCCCGCCGTCGAGGCCATGGCCTGCGCCACCCCCCTCGTCGCCAGCCGCGCCGGGGCACTGCCCGAGGTCGTCGGCACCGACGGCGACGCCGGCCGCCTCATCGCCCCCGGCGACCCCGAACTGCTGGCCGCCGAACTCGCCCGCCTCCTCGACGACGGCGCCGAGCGCGAGCGCATGGGCGCCGCCGCCTGGAAGCGCGTCCAGGAGCGCTTCACCTGGCGCGCGGTGGCCGAGCTGACCGCCCAGCGCTACGCGTCCACCATCGCGTCCGCCGCGGACCGGCGCCGAGCCCCCGCCCGGGCCGACGGCGCCTGAGCACCTTTACCGCAGAACACGAGGGAGCCTCCACTGATCACCGTCGACTTCACCCTGTTCCCCGTCGGTCCGGGCGACCGCGTGCTCGACCTGGGCTGCGGCGGGGGCCGCCACGCGTTCGAGGTCTACCGCCGCGGCGCCGACATCGTCGCCTTCGACCAGAACGTCGAGGACCTGGCCTCCGTCGAGGCCATGTTCGCCGCCATGAAGGACGAGGGTGAGGCGCCCGCCTCCGCCGCCGCGGAGGCCGTCAAGGGCGACGCCCTCGACATGCCCTTCGACGACGCGAGCTTCGACCGCGTCATCGCCGCGGAGATCTTCGAGCACATCCCGCACGACACCGCCGCCATGAAGGAGCTGTACCGGGTCCTGCGGCCCGGCGGCATCGCCGCGGTGACCGTGCCCGGGTTCCTGCCCGAGCGCATCTGCTGGGCCCTCTCGGAGGAGTACCACACCAACGAGGGCGGCCACATCCGCATCTACACCCGCGCCGAGCTGGAGGCCAAGCTCAAGGCCACCGGCTTCCACATCGGCCCGCACCACCACGCGCACGCCCTGCACGCCCCCTACTGGTGGATCAAGTGCGCCGTGGGCACCGGCAACGACGACCACCCGCTCGTCAAGGCCTACCACGAGCTGCTCGTCTGGGACATGTTCCAGGCCCCCGCGGTGACCCGCGCGGCCGAGCGCCTGCTCAACCCGGTCATCGGCAAGAGCGTGGTCGTGTACGTGCGCAAGCCGCTCGACGCCGCCTGATGCCGGTCGTCAGCGCACCGGACGAGCTCGCCCTGCGCCTGCCCGGAGTCCTGGACGCCGGGCAGCTGCTGCGGTCCGCCGACTACCTGGCCCGCAGCCAGGAGGACACCGGGGCCGTCCCCTGGTTCCCCGGCGGCCACACCGACGTGTGGGACCACGTCGAGTGCGCCATGGCGCTCACCGTCACCGGGCTGTGGAGGCCCGCGCACGCCGCCGCCGCCCGCCGCGCCTACCGGTGGCTGGCGGAGTCCCGCCACCCGGACGGCGGCTGGCCCGCCAAGTTCCGCCAGGGCGTCCCCGCCACCGGGCTGCGCGAGGCCAACCACGCCGCCTACCCGGCGGTGGGGCTTTTCCACCACCTCCTCGTCACCGGGGACACCGCCTTCGCCGGGGAGCTGTGGCCCGTCGTCGAGGAGGGGCTGGAGTTCGTCCTGGCCCTGCGCGGCCCCCGCGGCGAGATCCTGTGGGCACGCGGGGAGGACGGCTCCCCCGGCGACCACGCCCTGCTCACCGTGTGCGCGAGCGTGCACCACGCGCTGCGCTGCGGCGCCGCCCTGGGCGAGCGCCTGGGCCGCCCCCGGCCGGCGTGGACCGGGGCGGCCGACCGGCTGGCGGACCTCGTCAACGACGACGAGGACCTGTTCGCCGACCGCTCCCGGTTCTCGATGGACTGGTTCTACCCCGTACTGGGCGGCGCCGTCCGCGGCGAGGCCGCCCACGCCCGGCTTGCCGAGCGCTGGGACAGGTTCGTGGTCCCGGGCCTGGGCGTGCGCTGCGTCGACGACCAGCCCTGGGTGACCGCCGCCGAGACCTCCGAGCTGGTCCTGGCCCTGGCGGCCCTGGGCAGGACCGAGGAGGGCGTGCGCATCCTGCGCGAGGTGCAGCACCTGCGCGACGGCGACGACGGCGTCTACTGGACCGGCTACCAGTTCGCCGAGCAGGTGCGCTGGCCCGTGGAGCGCAGCACCTGGACGACCGCCGCCGTGATCCTGGCCGTGGACGCCCTCACCGCGACCACCCCGGGCTCCCGCGTGTTCCTGCACACCTGGGACGGCTGACCCCGCACGACAGGAGAGGGGGCCGCTCCCGCGGCCCCCTCTCCTCACACTCCCCCGTCGGCGGGACGGACCCGCGCGCTCAGTCCCCCGGGAAGGACCGGCCCTCCTCCCGGCCCGGCGGTGTGATCTCCCCGCCGTCACCGGGATCGCCCGGACCCGGGAACTCGGGGATCTCCGGGACCTCGGGCACCTCCGGAACCTCGGGCACCTCGGGGCTCTCGGGCACCTCCGGCGTACCGGGGTCCTGCGGGGTGTCCTCGGGGACCTCCTCCACCGGCTCCTCCGGCTCCTGCGTGGAGGGGTCCGGCGCCCAGTACTGGACGGACCCGCCGAACGCCGGCTCGGGGAACTCCTCGCGCTCGTACCCCTCCATCACCCGCTGCATGTAGTCGCGCCAGATCGGCGCCGCCACACCGCCGCCGGAGATGTCGTACCCGGGGATGCCGAAGCTCTGGTTGTTCTCGTTGTAGACGCCCACCGCCGTCGACAGCTGCGGGGTGTACCCGACGAACCAGGCCGCGACGCTGTCCGAGGTGGTACCCGTCTTGCCCGCCGCCGGGTGCGTCCAGAAGTTCGCCGCCGATCCCGTGCCGCCCTGGACGACCTGCTCCAGCGCGTACGTGACGTCCGCCGCCGTCGACTCCTCGATGGCCTGGCGGGACTCGACCTCGGGCCGGACCTCCTCGCCCTCGGCGTTGAGGATCGACTTGATCACGTGCGTGTCCACGTGGCGGCCGCCGTTGGCGAAGGTGGCGTAGCCGCCCGCCTGGTCCAGCGGCGTCACCGTGGAGACGCCCAGCGCCAGCGTGGGCACCAGCTGGTGGTCCTCGATGCTGCCCTCGCGCAGGCCGATCGCGTACGCGGTGTCGCGCACGTTCTCGTAGCCGACCTCCATGTTGAGATCGACGAAGCCGAGGTTGTTGGAGACCCGGGTGGCCTGGATCAGGTCCATCGGACCGCCCGGGGCGTTGCCCGCGTTCTGGATCCGCGAGCCCTCGACGTCCCGCGGCCCGCTGCCGTTGACGAAGCTGCGCAGGCTGTAGCCCTCCTCCAGGGCGGTCGCCAGGACGTACGGCTTGAACGCCGACCCGGCCTGGGCGCCGCCCAGGAGCGCGCTGTCGTACTGGTTCTCGGTGTAGTCGTGGCCGCCGTAGAACGCCATCACCTCACCGGTGGCGGGGTCCACGGTGGCCAGGCCGATGTTGACGCCCTCGGGGATGGCCTCCTGCGGGACGGCCGCCTCCACCACCTCGTAGGCGGCGTCCATCATGTCCCGGTCGAAGGTGGTGACGACCGTGTAGCCCTGCCGGTTGATCTGGTCCTCGGTGTAGCCCAGCTCCTCCAGCTCGCGCATCGCGGCCTCGTACATGTACCCGCGGTAGCCGCTCAGGTCGTTGTCCGAGCCGGGCTCGTACTCGACCGGCGCGGGGAACTCCATCGCGTCGGCCTCGGCCTGCGTGATCGCCTCCGTGGTGACCATGCCGTCGACGACGTAGCGCCAGCGCTGCTCCATCTCCGGCGTGGTGTTGACGTCGGCCTCGCCGAACGGCGTCGGCTGCTGGATGGCGGCGGCCAGGAAGGCGGCCTCCTCCGCGGTCAGCTCGTTGACGTCCTTGTCGTAGTAGGCCTGCGCGGCGGCCTGCACGCCGTAGGCCTGGCGGCCGAAGTAGATGGTGTTGAGGTACTGCTCCATCACCCACTCTTTGGACTCGCTCTGGTCGACCTTGATGGAGATGATGATCTCCTGGATCTTCCGCGAGACCGTCTGCTCGAAGGACACGCCCTCGTAGTAGTTGCGGACCATCTGCTGGGTGATGGTGGAACCGCCCTGGACCTGCTGGCCGGTGACCGTGGACCACACCGCGCGGGTCGTGCCCCGCACGGAGACGCCCGGCTCGGTCCAGAAGCCGCGGTCCTCAGCGGAGATGACGGCCTCCACGACGTGGGGGCCGCCCTCGGTCATCTCGTCGTAGCTGACCGGGTCGCGGTCGGTGCCGCGGTAGGCGAACTCGGTCTCCCCGTCGCCGAAGAAGAAGGTCGAGCCCTGCTCCACGGCGTCGGCCTTGGCCGCGTCGGGGACCTCGACGGTGGTGTAGAAGAACGCGAAGGCACCGCCCGCGAGGATGACCATCAGCCCGGTGGCGACCAGGAAGGTGAGCAGCAGGCGCAACCAGAGCGGCTTCTTGCGCTTGGCCTTCTTCTTGCCCTTGCCGGGGCCGCTGCCGGCCGGACCGGAGGGACCCGCGGGGCCTCCGGGGCCCTGCGGCGGGAGTCCGCCGCCCGAGCCCGCGGAGTAGTCGGACATGCGCTGGGGCTTGGGCCACAGCGCCCCGGCCGCCGCGGCCGACTCCTCGGTGACCTCGGGCCGCGGAGCGGGCCCGGCGGCCGAGGGCATGGGACCGGTGGGCGTGCCGGTGGCAGCGCCGTCCCCGTCGCCCTCCGGGGGCAGCGGGACGTGCGTCCAGGTGGCCGCACCCGGTCCGCTCCCGGCCGGGGCCTCGGGCTCCCCGGGCCGCGGGGCGGCCTCGGAGGCGGATTCCGCGGGCTCGGCGGGCACGTCCCGCCGTTCGTCCCGCCGGGCCGCCACGGGCGGCTCGGCGGCCTCCTGAGCGGGCTCCCCGGCGGGCCCGTCCGGCGCACCGGACGCCCCGGCGTCCGCGAGGGCGCCCAGGTCGAGGGCGGCCGTGGCCGCCTCGCCGGCCTCCGGGGCCGGCTCTTCTCCGGCGGAGTCGGAGGGACCGTCCTCCGCGTCCGGCCCGCGGGGCACCGGGGCGCTGCCGCGCACACGGGTCGGCACCCGGTAGATGCCCCCGACGGTCCGGACCTCGGGTTCCCCGGGCCCCTCCTCCTCTGCGGGTGTTTCGGGCTCCTCTGCGACCGGGGTTCCGGTCACGTCCGACCCGCCGGCGGAGGATCCCGCGGCCGTCGCCGCCCCGTCCTCGCCGTCGGAGTCGAAGCCCTGCTCCGCGAGTACCTGAGCGACACGCTCACGGAAGAAGGTGCCGCTGGTCTTGAAGGTGATCGGAGCGGAGCCCTCCGGCTCCGCGGTGTCGTCGGCACCGGCGGGCGGGGCACCACCGGTCGCGTCCTCTCGGGTGTCGGACGGCTTTTCGGCAGAGGTGTCGTTGGTCTCCGGCGCGACGTCCTCGTCGTGCTCGGGGCGCTGCCCATCCGCCCCGTTCGCGCCGTTCGTGCTCTCGCTCAGCTCCCCGCCCCCATGGCAAATCACGTCCGGCACCGTGCCGTCCTGGTGTTTGACGCGCAACTGCCCCGGATCGGTTCAGTCAAGTCGGGCTCGAAGCGGTCTTTGGGGGGATAACGCCACCATCGCTCCGCCCCTCCCGGACACGATACCGGGCCGTAACCATGTCAAGGCCGAATCCATAACCGGGTGGTGACTTCTTACCTAAGGCTTACCCAGCGTAGGTGTGTCCGAGGGCGAATGCCGCCCGGCTCACCGGGAGAGCCGAAAATCACCCGCGGCGCGCTCTCAGGCGACCCGCTCCAGGACCCGCAGGGAGCCGACCGCGGCGACCTCCCGGAACCGGCCGGAGTCCAGTGCCCGCAGGTAGATGTTGTGGGGAGGACGCCCGCCGTCCGCGGGGTCGGGGAACACGTCGTGGATGACCAGGGCCCCGCCCGGGGCCACGTGCGGGCTCCAGCCGGCGTAGTCGGCCTGCGCCGCCTCCTCGCTGTGGCCCCCGTCGATGAACACCATCCCCAGCGGGGTGCCCCACACCGAGGCGACCGCGGAGGAGCGTCCGACCACGGTGATGACCTCGTCGTCCAGCCCGGCCCGGGTGAGGGTGCGGCGCAGGTGCGGGAGGGTGTCGAACTTTCCGGTCTCCCCGTCGACGAGCGTCGCGTCGTGGTACTCCCAGCCCTCCTGGTGCTCCTCGGAACCTCGGTGGTGGTCCACCGTGACGACCTTCACACCGGTGGCCCGGGCCGCGGCGCCCAGGAAGATCGTGGACTTGCCGCAGTAGGTGCCGATCTCGACGATGGGCCCGACGGGGGCGTACCGCAGCGCGGCCTCGTACAGGGCGGTGCCCTCGTCGGTGGGCATGAAGCCCTTGGCGTCCTCGGCGGCGGCGAGGAGGTCGGCGGGGATGGGAGTCGTCATGCAGGGATTCTCCCACCGGAGGAACCCCGCCGGACGCCGGGGACCGGAGCCTGCGCGGGGGCGGGGCCCGGGGCGCAATGGCTTTTCTCCCGCCCGGGGCGCCCGGCCACTGCCGGTCAGAGGACCGCGGCCTCCACTCCAGGGGGTGAGAGCTCGACCGGAGTTCTCCGAAAGTCCAGCCGCTTGGGGTGGGCGGCCGGCGGAGCGTGGACCTGGCCCCGGCGCGGGCGGCAGAGCGCAGGGGCGGTGCGTTGGGCGCACGTCGCCGGTGGTGGGGGTGTCGTCCGGGGCTGGGTCGAGCAAGGCGATCCCAGCTCAGACACAGCGGCGGGAGGAATGCCCCCTGCAAAGGCTGGTGGGCGCGAGGAGCGGCCCGTACGTAGAAGCACACCCATGCCCTCCTAATGCCGTAGGGGGTGAAGCGTGCGCTGTCTCTGGGCCCCAGGCACAGCCGGTGAGCGTTAATCCATGCCCGGCTCCAGGTGGTTGACGAGGGCATACTCGGCTCCGCAGACACACGGGGGTGAGGGCCGCGCGTACCTACCCCGCCGAGCCAGTGGGGGTTGTCCACCCGCCGGGAGTGCTCAGCCACAGCCGGGGGCATCGCTCCCACCGCAGGTCGCGCGGGGTGAGGCCGCGGGTACCTGCCCGCCGCGCAACGGGGGTTGTTCACCCGCTTTAACGCTGTGGGGGGTGGAGCGTGCCCTGTCTCTGGGCCTCCAGCAGAGCCGGTGAGCATGAAGCGGCATCCCGGCTCCAGGGGGTTGACGAGGGCACACTCGGCTCCGCGGACCATGGGGGGTGAAGGCCGCGCGTACCTGCCCCGCCCCGCCACTGGGGTTGTCCACCCGCCGGGAGTGCTCAGCCACAGCCGGAGGGCATCGCTCCCACGCCAGGTCGCGCGGGGTGAGGCCGCGGGTACTCGCCCGGCCCGCCGCAGGGGGTGTCAGGTGGCGCTCCCGCATGCTCCGCTCCAGGGGGTGAGGCGGACTTGGAGGTCTCCAGGACGGTCACCCGTTGGGAACGGCGGTCTGTGGTCGCGCCCGACCAGAACCTTTGGTCTCCAAGACGGTCACCGCTTGGAAAGGCACAGACCGGCGGAGCCGGATCCGCCCCCACGACACGACGGGCGGCAGACGGACAGGCGAGAGCGTGGGTCGCACGTCCCGGGCGGTGGGGGTGTGCTGTCCGGGGGCGGGTCCGGGCGAGGCCTGCCCCGCCCGACCACGTGGAAAAGGAGGAAGGGTCCACCCGCACACCCGCAGTCGCTCCCGACCTCGCTTGGAACACCAACCCCAGACGCAGTAACCCGCACCCAAGCACCCTCCCGCACCACGACGGGTCGAGGCCGCGCGTGTGCGCCGCCCTCACCCCCTACGGCCCGGCTCAGCGCGATGCCCTCCCGCTGGGGCTGGCGACTCCAGGAGGGTGAACAGCTCCGGGGCCCAGGTCGCGGTTCTCCCTCCCCAACCCCCCGTGGTGCGGCCGGCAGGTGTCCGCGGCCTTCACCCCCACGGGTTCGCGGAGGGAGGTACGCCCTCCCGAAACCCGCTGGGGTCGGGGTGGCGATTCATGCTCACCGGCTGTGGCCGGGGCCCGAAGACCGTGCACGCTTCACCCCCTACGGCGTTGGGAGGGCATGGGTGGGCTCTACGTACGGGCCGCTCCTCGCGCTCACCACCCTTTTCAGGGGGCATTCCTCCCACCCCGGGCGGCTGGGCTGGGATCGCCTCGCTCGACCCAGCCCCGGATGACACCCCCACCACCGGCGACGTGCATCGAACGCACCGCCCCAGTGGTCTGCCGTGCGCCGACTGCGCCGGGGCCAGGTCCACGCTCCGCTGGCCGCCCTTTCCACATGGCTGAGCTTTCGGAGAACTCCGGTCGAGCTCTCACCCCCTGCGGCCAGGGTGAGAACGACGCTCTACGACTGGGGCCGGGATGGGAACGACACCCTCCCGCTATGGCCAGCGCCCCGGTCCACCGACCGGCTGGGGCCGACCACCCCGGTCAGGACAAAAACCACCACACCACAAACCCCGGACCGCGCACCAACAGCAGCCGACCACCCCGACCACCCCGACCACCCCGACCAAAAGAGAAAACCCTCCAGCCGGCCACCCCCACACCACACAAAAAAAGGGGGCCGCCCCAAGGACAACCCCCCACAACACACCCCAACAACAGGGAAAGCCCCCCGCCAAAAGACGAGGGGCCCTCAACCCGAAAAAAACCGTGGCAGCAACCTACTCTCCCACCCCACCACAGGGCAGTACCATCAGCGCAAGGAGACTTAACGACCGGGTTCGGAAAGTAACCGGGTGTGACCCTCCCACCATAACCACCACGGAAACCAACACCCACACCCCGACAACCCCCACAAACCAGAGAGCCACGAAGCAGGGAAACCAGAATCCACCAGCTATGTGAACAACGTATGCGCGAGCACCCAATTATCTGCAGCGGACAAGCCCTCGGCCTATTAGTA
>NZ_FQZK01000006.1:0-263689 GCF_900141985.1 Nocardiopsis flavescens
CCGCCTCCACGACCTCGCCCGACAAGGCGTCACCCACACCGCACTCACCCACGCCCTCACCGGCTGGGAACACACCACCCGCCCCTACGCCGCACTCAACGCACGCCTCACCACCCCCGACACCCTCCACGCCTGGAACACCCACAACCTCCACCACACACCGGTCGAACCCGCAGCCGACCAGCACGCACCCGACCACCCCACAACATTCACCCTCGACACACACGGCAAAGCCACCCACACCTGCCCCCACCACCCCACACTCCGCAACACCCCCGGCGGCACCTGCACCATCTGCGGCCACCCCTGCCGCACCCACCCCGACCACACCCCACCACCCACCAAACCCGCAACACCCCACCCCACCCGCACCCTCGACCGCCTCCTCGGCCCACCCCGCCCCGACACCCGCTTCACCACCCCCAAATGCGACAACGAACACTGCAACCCCGACCCCCACTCACCCCGCTACCGCACCATCCTCCGCCGCACACCCGACGACCGCACCATCACCGCCACCCCCTGCCCCACCTGCGGAGACAGGAGGGGCCGCGCAGCGCTCACACGCGTCCCCGCGGAGCCCTCCCCGTCAGCCTCAAGCGCGACAGGTCGAATGAATTAGCCTTCACGGCAACAAAAAAGACGAGACGAGGCCACTCGCCCCTCATGCGGGGAGCAGTCGGAGCTGGCCCGGTACTTCATCTCGAACGTGGGACCATCCCCGCGTGCGCGGGGAGCAGGGCGGGCGGGGTCGCGTCCAGCAGGATCGCGAGGGTCCATCCCCGCATGCGCGGGGAGCAGGAGCCCGTGGACAGGACCGGCTCCCGCCGTACGGCCCGGCGGGAGCCGATTCCTATCGACCCCGAAGCCGACGGAAACCGCCCTCTCGCTCTCGCCAGCATGATCCGGGCATGCAGTCAGTTACCCGTCGCCATCTCAGGCGGCTTCAGCGCGGCTGACGACGCCTTCGCCGGCAGTGGCGACCGGGATATCGTCATCGTCGGCCGTAGCGTCGCGGACTCCGCCACTTCTTCCGACATGGCACACCGGCTGTCCACCATCGTCAGCAAAATCAATAGATAGGAACCTCTGTGATCGTCGCCCCCCTTCGGCTTGAACATATCGGCGAGGTTCGGCGGCTCATGGAACTCGGTGCGCCCTACCTCCACGCGCGCACCCTTTCCGATTACTGGCTTTACGCCACGCTGTTCTCCTCGACCTGCCCTCTCGCCATCGACGACGACGGAACCGTCATCGGAGCGGTCATGGCGTTCCGAAGCCAGGACGATCCCGCTGACGTCTATGTCCAGGACGTCATCACGCATCCGCGACACCGCCGCCGGGGTGTCACGCGAGCCCTCCTGCAAAGCGTGCGCTCCCAAGCACGGTCGTGGGGCTGCCAGCGTCTCTATCTCACCTCCGAACCCGACAACGAAACGGCACACGCCGCCTGGGAGTCCCTCGGCTTCGTGAACGTGGCCGGTGATCACCACATCAACGGAGTCTCCGTCGTCACCGATTTCAAAGGCCCGGGCCGTAGCCGCGCCGTGTACGAATCGCCGCTGAGTTGAATCTCGCCGGGCAAGGGCCAGCGGGGGGAGTCCTGCTGGGCGTCGAAGCGTGCACTATCGCGCCTCCGCCCAAAAGGGGGCCGTGGCGGGGCCCACCGGGGCTTTTCCCCGTACCCGGGCACCGGTAGGGCGGGCCCCGGTGCTCCGCGTGGTCACGGGCCGCCCGGCGACGATGTCGATCGCCGCGGTGCGCCGCTACCGCCCAGGTCGCGCGCCTCGGATGCTGTTCCGCACCCGCCCGGGGGGTACCGCGACCGTGACCTGAGCGCCTTCCTGAACGGCGTCCACCGGCCCTCGGACGCGCCGGTGATCCTGGCGTGGGATGCCCCGGCCGCCCACCGCGGCGTGTGGACGCGCGCGGCGGCCGAGGCCCCGGAGTGGCCGGAGGTGGAGTACCGGCGAGCCGCGCAATGCCGAGCCCGGGGAGGCCGCCAAGCCGGTGTGGGAGGACCCGCGGCTGCTCCCGTCGAACACGATCCCCTATCCGGCAGCCGGCGTGCGGGCCTGGCTGGACGGCGCCGGGTTCGCCCCGCACGGATGGTGACCCCTCACGCCGAGGTCGGGCGCACCAGGGCGTCGTAGGTGTCGGTGGTGCGCTCCAGGTCGACACCGAGGCCGCGGGCCCAGGCGTCGAGTTCGGCCTGAGCCGCCCGGCCGTCGCGGTCGTCGTCGACCACCAGCTCCAGTTCCAGGAACACGCCGGCGTCCTCGACGTCGTCGACGCACACTCCGATCGGGCCCGCGGTGCCGGTGCGGCGGGTCTTGGCGATGCGCACACTGGGGACGTGGCCCAGGGCGGTGAGGACGCCGTGCATCGAGCCGCGGTCGGCGACGGCCGTCTCGTGTTCGACGCACTCCATGGCGTTGGCCAGCGGCGTCTTCGTCGTGACGACGTGTCGGCCGTCCTGGGTGCGCAGGCGGGCGAAGGTGAAGCCGACCTTGCCCTGGGAGGGGTCCCAGCCGGAGGGGGCGTAGGCCTGGTCGTCCTGGCGGGAGGGGTCGCCCAGGGCCACCCCTGCGGCCTTGAGCGCGAGCAGCAGCCCTTCCAGGTCGCCCACCCGGTACTTCGTCTCGATCTCCCGCATCATGCGCCCCTGCCGTCTCGGTTGCACCGTCGGGGCGAGCGTAGCGAGGACGGGACCGGCCGGGAGGGGGATCAAGGCAACGGCCCTCCCCGCGCCCCGACCGGCTTCCCACGTCCTGTCCCTACGCTCCCCACGCGCGGGGCACCGACCGGAGGGGCGACCGCACATTCGGCCGGGCCCTGTGGGCACAGGGCCGAAGCGGCTCGGCGCCGGCCCTCCCGGGAGGGGACCGCTCCGGGACGGCCGGGGCTCCACCGGCGGGCCCGCCGTGCCCGGTGAACACCGGGCAGGCGAGACCTGCTCCTCGGACCTGCGGGGGGCCGCGGCCTAGGACGTCCGGCCGCGTTCGGCGGCTTCCCGTGCGCGGTGCCGTGCGTACCCTCCCCGCGTGACGCGGTAGAGCACGTTGGGGCGCAGGGGCCCCTCGGGGGCCTCGGGGTCGTCGAAGTCCCCGCCGGGGTCGCGGGTCATGCCGATGCGGGCCATGACGGCCTGCGAGCGGTGGTTGGCCGCCGTGGTGACGGCCAGGACCTCCGCCAGGCCCAGCGCGCCGAACCCGTGGTCCAGGGCGGCCCGCGCCGCCTCGGTGGCGTACCCGCGCCCCCAGGCGTGCCGGGCGAGCCGCCATCCGGCCTCCACCCCGGAGAAGGGGAGGTGCTCCTCCACCCGGTCCAGCCCCGCGAAGCCGACGAACTCCCCCGTCGCGCGGACCTCGACCGCCCACCAGCCGTGGCCGCGCCGGTCGAAGTCGCGCAGGAAGCGCGCGACGGAGGCGTCGCTCTGCTCCCGGGTCAGGGGAGGCCCCAGGTGCTCGCGGACGCGGGGGTCGGCGTTCATCTCAGCCCAGGGTCCGAGGTCGGAGTCGCGCCAGCGGCGCAGGACGAGGCGTTCGGTGCGGATCTCAGTCACGGGGTCCAGTCAAGGGGAGGGCCCGCGGGCCCGGCAACCGCGCCCCGCCCGCGAACCGGGAGGAGGCGTCGGGTGCAGGGCCCGGCCGGAGAGGGCCGACCGCCCCTCCCCGGTGGCGGGCCCGGCCCGGACCCCGGACGCCGGCAGGCGCACCGGCGCCCGGCCTACTCGTCGTCCTCCTCCTCGTGGTGGTCGAGGTTGGAGGTGCCGCGCCGCCAGTACCCGTCCACCTCGCAGGTGGTGTTGCGGACGAACCCGCGCTCCTTGAGCAGGCGGCGGATCGGCTTGAGCGAGGTCGCCTCCCCGGCCGCGTACACCATCCCCTCTCCCCCGGGCAGCTCCAGGTCCCGGAACGCCTCCAGCAGCAGGTCGGTGGTCCCGGCCTCGGCGGCGCCGCGGTGCAGCCAGGTGATCCGCGCGCCCTCGGGCGCCTCGATCTCCTGCTCCTCGGCGGCGTCCACCACCTCGAAGAACGCGAACACGCGGGCGTCGGCGGGCAGCTCCTCCACGTAGCGGGCGGCGGCGGGCAGCGCCGTCTCGTCCACCATCAGCACGTGGTAGTCGAACTCCCCGGTGATCCAGGCGGTCCCGCGCGGGCCCAGCACGCCCAGCCGGTCGCCGGGCCGGGCGGCCTGCGCCCAGCGCCCGGCGGGGCCGTGGTCGTGGGAGACGAAGTCGACGGTCAGGCGCTCGGCGTCCAGGGCGCGCACGGTGTAGTCGCGAAAGACCACCCCCGGGGCGCGGAAGTTGAGGCAGCGGTCGTCCTCCACCACGGGCAGGACGTGTCCGCCGTCCCCGTTGGGGAACCACAGCTTGACGTGGTCGGCGAAGTTGTCGCTGCGCATCCCCTCCAGGTCGGGGCCGGACAGGTGGACGCGGATCATGCGCGGGGTGACGCGCTCGACCTCGGCGACCTCCAGCACGCGCGGGCGCAGCGGGTACATCCGGACGCGGCGCTCGTGGGCCGGGGTGGTCGGGGTGGTCATGGTCGTACTCCTAGCGGTCGGGCTCCGTTACGGGACGGAGGGGTCTTGGGGCCGGGCGGTCCGCACCCGGCCGGTGCGCAGGCCCGCGCAGGTCAGGGCGACCAGGGCGGCGCCGGCGACGGTGAGGGCCCCGCCCGCCATGAGGGCGCCCGCGGCGCCGACGAGGGGGGCGAGTGCGCCCAGGGTGAGGGCTCCGGTGCTGTCGCCGACGGTGGCCTGGGCGGTCCACACGGCGTTGACGCGCCCGCGCAGCCGGTCGGGGGTGTGCGACTGCAGCAGCGCGTAGCGCAGGATCTCCTCCACGACCTGGCCGAATCCGAGCAGGACGAGGAAGGCGAACGCGAGCGGCGCCCAGGGGGAGGCCCCCAGGGCCAGCACGGCGGCCCCGCACAGCGCGACGGCCGCCAGCAGCAGACCGCCGGTGCGGTGGGCGCGTCCGGCCCAGCCGCTGGTCAGCGAGCCGATCAGCGCTCCCAGGGCGGGCGCGGTGTACAGCAGGCCCACCAGGGCCTCTCCCCCGCCCAGGACCTTGTCGGTGAACTCGGGGACGAGCACGGCCGGGGTGGCGAAGAGCATCTGCACGAGGCCGAGCAGCAGCAGCGGGCCCACCACGCGGTGGCGGAGGGCGAACCGTGCCCCCTCGCGCAGGTCGGCCGCCGCCGAGGGGCGCGGCCCGGTCGCGGCGGGCGCGTCCAGGCGGGGCAGCCGCCACACCAGGGCGGTGGTGACCAGGGACAGGGCGGCGGTGACGGCGTAGTTGGCGCCGATCCCCCAGGCGGCGATCAGCACGCCGCCCAGGGCCGGGGCGAGCACCGAGCCGAGTTCGGCGTTCAGGGCCAGCAGGGCCCCGGCGGCGGGCAGCCGGTCGGGGGCGACGAACCCGGGGGCGGCGGCCTGGAGGGCGACGGCGCTGAAGGACCCGAACAGGCCGTTGCCGACGGCCGCGGCGTAGATCACCCACAGCCAGGGGGTCTCGGGGAGCAGGGTGTTGGCGGCCAGGGCGCCGAAGCCCAGGACGGCGGAGGCGCGGCCGATGACGATGAGGCGGCGCCGGTCCCCCCGGTCGGCGAGCAGGCCGCCGATGAGCGTCCCCGCCAGGACGCTGACGGCCGTGGCGGCGTGCACGGTGGCCACCATCAGGGAGGATCCGGTGAGCTGGTACACCTGGAGCGGCAGGGCGACGGCGGCGAAGCCCAGGCCGAACACGGAGACGAGCCGGGCGGTGAAGACGATCCTGAATTCACGGCTCTGGCGCAGGGGGCCGGTGTCGACCATCAGCCGGGAGAGCTTCACGGGTTCCTTCGCGGGTTCGTCGGGCGGCGGTGCGGTGCGCGGGCGGCGGGGGTCCGGGGGACGGGGCCCCCGCCGCGTCCGCGGCGGTCAGGCCGTGGCCTCCCGCAGGCTGCGGGGGCGCAGGTCGGTCCAGTGCGTGTCGACGTACTCCAGGGACTCGTCCCTGGTGGCGGGGCCGTACACGGTGGTCCAGCCCGCGGGGACCGGGGCGAACTCCGGCCACAGGGAGTGCTGGTCCTCGTCGTTGACCACCACGAGGTAGGTGCCGTCGGGGTCGTCGAACGGGTTGGTCATGGCCTTGTTCCCTTCGGGTGCGGTGGTGTGCCGGGGCGGGTCACAGGTCCTGGAGGACGGCCTCGACCTGGTCGAGGACGTCGTCGGCCTGTCCGTAGGTGCGGGAGAAGCTGTAGCGCAGCGGGAAGACCCGGTCCTCGCGGGCGGCGGGCAGGGTGGCCCACAGCTCGTTGCCCAGGAGCTCCTCGGTGACGGGGTCGGCCTCCAGGGTCACGTCGGTCTCGTAGAAGACGACGTCGGCGTCGTTGAGCACGTCGATCTCCTCCAGGGAGTACCAGGCGGCGAACTCGTCGCCGGCGGGCTCCACGGCCGAGGTGAGGCCGGCCCCGAGGCTGTCGAGCGTGTAGGCGCCCCAGGCGTTGGAGTTGACGACGGCGAGCTGTCCCTCGACCGCGAAGACGACCGCGAAGGTGGTGTCCTCCAGCTGCTCGGCGTAGGTCCGGGCGATCTCCGCGGAGCGCTCCTCGAACGCGGCCTTGTCCTGCGCGGCGCGTTCGCCGTCGCCGACGACGCCGGCGAGTTCGAGCGACATCTCGCGGAGCCCGTCGCCGGCGCCCTCGAAGTCGAACAGGACGGTGGGGGCGATCTCCTCCAGGTCGGCCTTGTGGGCCTCGAAGTCGGCGTGGCTCTGCTCGCGGACGCCGCCGATGATGAGGTCGGGCTCGGCGGTGGCGACGGCCTCCAGGTTGATGGTGAGGTCGGTGGCCTGGACGACGGGGACCTGTTCGAGGATGCCGAGCTGCTCCTCGGTGTACAGGCCCGGACCGGGCTCGATGGCGCCGGCGGGGGCGATCCCGGCTTCGAGCAGGACCTCGTTGCCGAACTCCAGGGCGACGACGGACCGGGGCTCGGCGGGGATCTCGACGGGCCCGTAGTCGGTCTCGACGGTGACGGTCTCACCCGTGGCCGCGGCGTCGTCGGTGTCCTCTGCGGCTCCGCCGCTCCCGCAGGCGGTGAGGGCCGTGAGGAGGGCGAGGCCGGCGGCGGTCAGGGCTCCGCCGCGCAGGTGGGTGGTCCGGTGTGTCACTGTGGTGGCTTCCTGTGCGTGGTGGGTGTGGGGGAAGGGGGCGGGCCGGGGTGCGGGCGGCCCGACGCACCCGGGGCACCCGATCGGGATAAGGATAGCCTAACCTAATCTTCTGCGGGTGCCGAGGGTGGCTTTGCGGCGCGCGGACCCTCATCCGCCCCGGTGGGGGCGGGCGGGGCGCAGGGCCGCGTCCAGGACCGGGCCGATGACGGCGAGCGCCGCCGGTCCGGTGAGGTCGTTGTGGTGGTGGTCCACGGGGGTCTCGACGATCCGGCCGTCCACGTGGTCCTTCCACAGCTCGGCCGTGATCCCGGAGGCGGGGTCGCGCCCGGCGGTGGCCGTGAAGAAGTGCACATCGCCCCGGAAGACCCGGTAGCGGGGGTCCCGCGCGACCTCGGTGGTGTACATGCGGGCCCGCACGACGCGGTCGATGGTGGCGGCGTCGAAGTCGGCCCACACGCCGTCGCTCTCGCGCAGGAACTCCACCACGTCGGCGCGCCGGTAGGGCGCGGTCAGCCGCTCGGGCAGGTCGCGCCGGCCGCTGGCGAGCAGGAACTCCAGCGCCTCCTGCTCCGCCTCGGCCGCGTCCATGGGGCCGCCGGCGGCCCGGACCGGCGCGGCGTCCATGGGGTAGGTGTCCAGCAGGGCCAGGAACGCGACCTCCTCGCCCTCCTCCTGGAGGCGGGTGGCCAGGGCGTGGGCGATCTGCCCGCCGAAGGACCAGCCCAGCAGGTGGTAGGGCCCGTCGGGCTGGACGGCGCGGATGCGGCGCAGGTAGAGGTCGGCCAGGCCGTCCAGGTCCGGCGGCACCTCCTCGCCGCGCAGGCCCGGGAACTGGAGCCCGACGAGGGGCCGCTCCCGGTCCAGGTGCGGGGCCAGCCCGGCGTACCCCCAGGAGAAGCCGCTGGCGGGGTGCAGGCAGAACAGGGGCCGCCGGCGCCCGCCCTCGCGCAGGCGCAGGACGGTGGCGAGCAGGTCCTCCCGGCGCGGCGCCTCCAGGTAGTCGCGCAGGCGGGCCACGGTGGGGGCGGCGATGAGGTCCCCGGCGCGCAGCCGCTGCCCGGTGCGCTTGCGGATGCGGCCCACCAGCCGCATGGCCAGCAGGGAGTGTCCGCCCAGGTCGAAGAAGTCGTCGTCCACGCCCACCCCGGGCACGCCCAGGACGGCGGCGAAGTCGGCGCACAGGGCGCGGTCGGCGTCGTCGCGGGGCGGGCGCCCGGCGGGGCCGCGGTCGGCCGGGGCGGGCAGGGCGGCGCGGTCGAGCTTGCCGTTGACGGTGAGCGGGAGCCGGTCCAGGGCGACCAGGGCGGAGGGCACCAGGGCGTCGGGCAGGACCGACCGCAGGTCGCGGCGGACGGCGTCGGTGTCCGGGTTTTCGCCCGCGGGAACGAGGTAGCCGACGAGCCGCTTCGCGCCGGGGGCGTCCTCGCGGACCACCACGGCGGCCTGCGCCACCGCGGGGTGGTCCTCCAGGGCGGCGACGACCTCGGCGGGCTCGATGCGCACGCCGCGGATCTTGACCTGGTCGTCGGCCCGGCCCAGGTAGTCGATGAGGCCGTCGGCGGTCCACCGCACCAGGTCGCCGGTGCGGTACATGCGCGCCCCGGGCCCGGCGTGGGGGTCGGCGACGAACCGCTCGGCGGTCAGGTCCGGGCGCCCGGCGTAGCCGCGGGCCAGGCCCACGCCCGTCACGTACAGCTCTCCCGGGACGCCGGCCCCGACGGGGCGCAGCGCGGTATCCAGGACGTGCACGTCGGTGCCGGAGATGGGCCGTCCGACGGTGGGGGCGTCGCTGTCGGCGGTGCCGCCCCCCAGGGTGTTGATGGTGTACTCGGTCGGCCCGTACAGGTTGTAGCCGAGCACGCCGGGGGTGTCGCGCAGCGTGTCCCAGACGGTGGTACCCACGGCCTCCCCGCCGAGCAGGACCAGCGGGGGCCGGTGGCGGCCGGGGTCGAGCAGCCCGTCCTCCAGCAGCTGGCCGCAGTAGGAGGGGGTGACGTTGACGACGTCGACGGCGTGCTCGGCGCAGTAGGCGACCAGGCCCGCGGAGTCGCGGCGCAGCTCCTCGTCCATGAGGTGCACCTCGTGGCCGTCGATCAGCCACAGCAGCTCCTCCCAGGACATGTCGAAGGAGAACGAGACGGTGTGGGCCACCCGCAGCACCCGGCCGCCCTGTTCGGCCACCACCGGGCCGAAGATCTCGGCGCGGTGGTTGACCAGCATGTTCACCAGTCCCAGGTAGGGGATCTGCACGCCCTTGGGGCGGCCGGTGGAGCCGGAGGTGTAGATGACGTACGCCAGGTGGCCGGGCCGGTGCGCGAACCGGGGCGCGGGCTCGTCGGAGGCGGCCAGGGCGGCGAGGGTGTCCGGGTGGTCCAGCAGCAGCCGGTGCCCGCCGGGGCCTTCCGGCAGGCCGGCGGCGGCCCCGGCGGTGGTGACGGTGACGGCGGGACCGGCGTCGTCGAGCATGCGGCCCAGGCGCTCGGCGGGGTGCTCCAGGTCCAGGGGGACGTAGGCCGCGCCGAGCTTGAGCACGGCGAAGAGGACGGCCACCCAGTCCGCGGAGCGGGGCAGGGCGATGGCGACCCGCGTCTCGGGGCGGACCCCGTGTTCGGCGAGCAGCCGGGCCAGGCGCTCGGCGCGCCCGTCCAGCTCGGCGAAGGTGAGCGTCTCGTCCCGGGTGACCAGGGCGGTGCGCCCGGGGTGGCGCAGGGCGGTCTCCTCGAACAGCTCGGCCAGGGTGGACCCGGGCAGGTCGCGCTCGCGGCCCCGTCCGGGGGCGAGGGCGGCGCGCTCCCCGGCCTCGGTGAGCGGGCGCAGGGCGCCCACGGGGGCGCCGGGGGCGGCGGTGATCTGCTCCAGCAGCCGCACCACCCGGTCGAACAGGGCCCGCGCGGCCCCGGCCGTGACCGCGTCGGTGCGGTAGGCCAGGCTGAGCCGGAACTCCTCGCCGGGCTGGGCGACGAAGGTGAGCGGGTAGTGGGTGGCGTCGGAGCCGGTCACCGACTCCAGGCCGGTGGCCTCGCGGACCCGCCGGTAGCCCTCGTCGTCGCGGGGGATGTTGCGCTGCACGTAGAGGGTGTCGAACAGGCGGCGCCCGCCCACCGCGGCCTGGACGTCGGCCAGGCCGACGTGGTGGTGGGGCAGCAGCTCGGCCTGCTCCCCCTGGACGCGGACCAGGAGGTCGCGGACGGTCTCGGCGGGGTTCAGCCGGACCCGCACCGGGATGGTGTTGAAGAAGACGCCGATGATGGAGTCCACGCCGTCGATCTCGGGCGGGCGGCCGGCGACGGTGCTGCCGAACACGATGTCGTCGCGGCCGGTGTGGGAGCGCAGGGCCAGCCCCCAGGCGGCCAGGAGCACGGTGTTGACGGTGACGCCGAGTTCGCGGGCCAGCCCCGACACGCGCCCGACCAGGGCGGGGGCGAGCACGCCGTCGACGGTGCGGGGCATCAGGGTGGCGTCGCCGCCCTCGCCGGGGCTGACCAGGGTGCCCTCGTCCACCCCGTCCAGGGCGGCGCGCCAGGCGGCCAGGGAGCGGTCCCGGTCCTGGCGGGACAGCCACACCAGGTAGTCGCGGTAGGGGCGGGGCTCGGGCAGCCCGCCCGGGTCGCCGCCGCGCAGGTACAGCTCCATCAGCTCGGCGTTGTACAGCTCGCCGGACCAGCCGTCCATGACGATGTGGTGGAAGGTGAGGACCAGGACGTCGCGGTCGGGGCCCAGGCGCACCAGGACGTGCCGGACCAGGGGCGGCCGGGACAGGTCGAAGCGGCGTTCGCGCTGGGCGACGCGCACCAGGTCGAACCGGCGCCGGGCCTCCCCCTCGGGCAGGCCGGACAGGTCGACCTCCTGCCAGGCGGCGGCGACCGACCGGGGGATGAACTGGACGGGGCGCTCCACACCCTCGTGCAGGAACCCGGCGCGCAGCGCGGGGTGGCGGTCCAGGACCGCCTGGGCGGCGGCCCGCAGGGCCGCGGCGTCCACGCGGCGGCCGAACTCGAAGACGTTCTGGACGGTGTACACGTCCAGGGGCTGCTCGTCCTTGACGGAGTGGAACAGCAGCCCCTCCTGGAGCGTGGCCAGGGGGAGCACGTCCTGGATGTCGCCGGGGGCCCCGGGGGTGGTGGACATGGCGCCCTCTCCTTGCTGGGTGGGTGGGGTGGGTCGGGGGCTCACGCGTCGCCCTCCCGGAGCCGGTGGAGCGCGTCGGCGCCCTCGGCGTCGAGCAGGCCGGCGAAGGGGTCCTCCCCGTCGCGCACGGGGTCCGGCTCGGGGGCGGCGGGCACCGCGCGGGCGGCGAGCCGCTCGGGGGTGCGGTGGTCGAAGACGTCGCGGACGGTGAACTCCAGCCCGGCGCCGCGGGCGCGGGAGACCAGGCGGATGGCGGTGATGCTGTCGCCGCCCAGGGCAAAGAAGTCGGTGTCGGCGCCGACCCGGTCCAGGCCCAGGACGTCGGCGACGGCCGCGCACAGGGTCTCCTCCCCGGAGGTGCGCGGCGGGCGGCCCCCTCCCCCGGCGGGGACGGCGGGGCCGGGGTCGGGCAGGGCCCGGCGGTCGAGCTTGCCGTTGGCGTTGAGGGGGAGCGCGTCCAGGAGCAGGACCGCGGCGGGGACCATGGCGGCGGGCAGGACGCGGGCCAGCGCACCGCGCAGGGCGGCGGGGTCGGGGTCCGCTCCGGCGGCGGGGACGGCGTAGGCGGTGACGCGGGGGGCTCCGCCGGGGCCGGCGGCCACGGTGGCGGCGGCGGAGGCGACCCCGTCCAGGCGGGCCAGGGCGGCCTCGATCTCGCCGGGCTCGACGCGCACGCCGTTGATCTTGACCTGGTCGTCGGTACGGCCGAGGTGGACGACGGTGCCGTCGGGCAGGCGCCGGGCGAGGTCGCCGGTGCGGTAGAGGCGCCCGCCGTCGCCGAAGGGGTCGGCGACGAACCGCTCGGCGGTCAGGCCGGGGCGGCCCAGGTAGCCGCGGGCCAGCTGGACGCCGCCCAGGTACAGCTCTCCGGGCACGCCGGGGGGCGCGGGGCGCAGCCAGGGGTCCAGGACGTGCAGGACGGTGTTGTGGACGGGGGCGCCGATGGGCACGGTCGCGCCGCAGGCGTCGGGGCCGGCGGTGTGGGAGGTGACGTCGATGGCGGCCTCGGTGGGGCCGTAGAGGTTCTCCAGCCCCGCCCCGGGCAGGACCCGGCCGAAGTCGCGCGCCAGGTCGGCGGGCAGGCCCTCGCCGCTGGCGATGACCAGGCGCAGGTCGCGGGCGCGGGCGGCGGCGGGTTCGGCCAGGAAGGGCCGCAGCAGGGACGGCACGAAGTGGCAGACGGTGACGCCGCGGTCGGCGAACAGGTCCGCGAGCAGGGCGGGGTCGCGGTGGCCGCCGGGCGGCACGGTGACGATGGCCGCGCCTGCCGCCAGGGGCCAGAAGAACTCCCACACGGCGACGTCGAAGCCGATCGGGGTCTTCTGCGCGACGCGGTCGGCGGGGGTGAGCCGGTACCGGTCCTGGGTCCACTCCAGGCGGTTGGCCAGGGCGCGGTGGGTGACGCCGACGCCCTTGGGGCGACCGGTGGAGCCGGAGGTGAAGACGGTGTAGGCGAGGCCGTCCGGGTGGGGGTCGGCCCAGGGCAGCGGGTCGGCGGCGGCCAGGCGCTCCCGTGTCGCCGCCGCGTCCACCTCCACCACCGGAATGCGGCCGCCCGTGGCGCCGGCGGGCCCGGGGTCCCCGGGCACGCCGGCGCCACGGGCGCCGCCGGGCACGACGGTGCCACGGGCGCCCTCGGGCGCACCGGACCCGCCGCCGGCACCGGGCACGACGGTGTCCCCGGCCGGGGCACCTCCGGCAGCGGGGTCCCCGGCGTCCGGGCCTGCGGGGCGCACCCCGGGGGGCGCCCCCGGCACCGCGGGGCCGCCGGCCAGGGCGGCGGCCAGCACGGGGGCCGTGGCGGTGTCGGTGACCAGGGCCAGCGCCCCGGCGCGAGCGGCCGTGTCCGCCAGGCGGGCGGGCGGGTGGTCGGTGTCCAGCGGCAGGTACGCGGCGCCGGTGCGGACCACGGCCAGGAGCGCGGTGACCAGGTCGGCGCCGCGCGGCAGGGCCACGGCCACGACCTTCTCAGGACCGGCGCCGTGCCCGGCGAGCAGGGCGGCCAGCCGCCCGGCGTCGTCGTGCAGGCGGGCGTGGGTCAGGGTGCGCCCGCCGTCGACGACGGCGGTGCGGTCGGCGTGGACGGCCGCCGCGGGGGCCAGCAGGGCGGTGAGGGTGGTGCGCAGGCCGGGGGCGGCGGTGTCGTTGTGGCGGCGCAGGGCGGCGTGCTGGTCCGCGGTGAGCGGGTCCAGGGCGCGCAGCGGCCGGTCCGGCGCGTCCAGGACGCGTGCGAGCAGGTGGGCGAACAGGTCGAAAACCTGGTGGGCGTCCTCCTCGGGCACGCCGCGGTGGTCCAGGCGGAGCAGGCCCTCGTCGGGCAGCGCGGTCAGGACCACCGGGTAGTGGGTGGCGTCGCGCACGCGGACCCGCCCCGGGCGCGGCCCGCCCGTATCGGCCCCGGCGGGGACGAGGGGGTAGTTCTCGACGACGAGGAGGGTGTCGAAGAGGGTGCCGTGCCCGGCGGCCCGCTGGATCTCCGCGAGCCCCGCCCCGTGGTGGTCCAGGAGGTCGGCCTGGGCCAGGTGCAGGCGGCGCAGCAGGTCGAGGGCGGTCTCGCCCGGGCGGGTGCGTACCCGGACCGGCAGGGTGTTGGTGAACAGGCCGACCATGTCCCCCGCGCCGGGCAGGTCGGCGGGCCGCCCGGAGAAGGGCTGTCCGAAGACCGTGTCGGTGCGGCCGGTGGCGGCGCCCAGGGTGAGGCCCCAGACCGCCTGGAGGACGGTGTTGACGCCGGTCCCGGCCGCGGCGGCCAGGGCGCGCAGCCGCTTCGCGGTCCCCGCGTCCAGGGTGCGCTCGATCCGCCGGGGCGTCCCGGCCGGGCCGGCGCCGGGGGCGAGCAGGGTGGGGCCGTCCAGTCCGGCCAGGGCGGCGGACCAGGCGGCCCGGTCGGCGTCGCGGTCGCGGTGCGCCAGCCGGGCCAGGTGGTCCCGGTAGCGGGGCGCGGGCCCGGGCGGGGGCCCGCCGGCGTGGAGCCGCAGCAGGTCGCGGACCAGCAGCGGCAGCGACCAGCCGTCCAGCAGGATGTGGTGGGCGGTGACCACCAGGACGGTGCGGTCGGGCCCGTCGGTGAGCGCGTGGAAGCGCAGCAGCGGCGGGGCGGCCAGGTCGAACCGGTGCGCGAACTCGGCGTCGGCGATCCGGTCCTCGGCCGCCTGCGCGCCCTCGGCGGGCAGGGCGGTGAGGTGCCAGTCCACGTCCGTGTCGGCGGGGACGAACTGCACGGGCTCGTCGAGGTCCTCGTGCCAGAACCCGGCGCCGAGGTGGGGGTGGCGCTCCAGGAGCGCCGCGGCGGCACGGCGCAGCCGGCGGGGGTCGGCGGGCCCGAGCAGCTCCAGGCGGACCTGGAGGTTGTAGACGTCCCCGGTGCCGTCGCCGCCGGCCAGGACGTGGTGGAAGAGCAGCCCTTCCTGGAGGGGGCCCAGCGGCAGGACGTCGGCGATCGCCCCGGTGTTCTCCTGCGCGGTCATCGCCGCCTCCTCCACATCGATGCGAGCCGGTCCATCTGGTCGGGGGCCAGTGAGATCAGGGGTTCCTCCGGTGCCGCGGGTTCGGGCGGAGTGTCGGGGGCGGGGACGGCGACGGCGGCCAGGTCGGCGACCAGGGGGTGGCGGAAGACCTGGCGTCCGGTGACCTGCCAGCCCGCCTTGCGGGCGGCGCCGACCAGGCGCAGGGTCAGGACGCTGTCGCCGCCCAGGGCGAAGAAGTCCTCGTCGGCGCCGACCCGGTCCAGGCCCAGGACATGGGCGTAGACCGCGCACAGGGCGCGTTCGGCGTCGGTGGCGGGCGCGCGGCCGACGGTGCGGCCGGTGTGCGGGTCCGGGTCGGGCAGGGCGTTGCGGTCGATCTTGCCGTTGGCGGTGAGGGGGAACGCGTCCACCGGGACGAACGCCGACGGGATCATGTAGTCGGGCAGGGAGGCCGCCAGGGCGGCACGCAGCCCGGTGTCGTCGGCGGTGCCGTCGGACAGCACGTGGGCGATGAGCCGGTGGTGCCCGGCGTCGTCCGCGCGGGCGGAGACGACGGCCTGGGCGACGCCCTCGACCGCGCCCAGGGCCGCCTCGATCTCGCCGGGTTCGATGCGAAAGCCCCGCACCTTGACCTGGAAGTCGGCCCGGCCGAGGAAGTCCAGGGTGCCGTCCGGGTTGCGCCGGGCCAGGTCGCCGGTGCGGTACATCCGCGTCCCGGGCGGACCGAAGGGGTCGGCGACGAACCGCTCCGCGGTCAGCGGCAGGCGACCGTGGTAGCCCGGCGCCACCCCCTCCCCCGCGATGTACAGGTCGCCGGGCACCCCGGTGGGGACGGGGGCCAGTCCGGCGTCCAGGACGTGCACCCGGGTGTTGGCGATGGGGCGGCCGATGGTGACGGGGCTTTCGGGGCACACGGGCGCGGTGGTGGACCAGATCGTGGTCTCGGTGGGCCCGTACACGTTGGTGACGGAGGCGGCGCGCGAGGCCAGCGCCTCGGCCAGGTCCGGGGGCAGCGCCTCGCCGCCGACCAGGATCCGCAGCCCGTCCAGCGCCTCCGGGCGGGTCTCCAGGAGCATCCGCCACAGGGTGGGGGTGGCCTGGACGGTGCCGATGCCGCCGGTGGCGAGCACCTCGCCCAGGGCGGCGCCGTCGCGGACGGTGTCCTTGTCGGCCAGCACCACGGTGGCGCCGGAGAGCAGCGGCAGGTACAGCTCCAGGGCGGAGATGTCGAACCCCACCGTGGTCACCGCCAGCCAGCGCTCCCCCGGCTCCAGCGGGAACCGCTCCCCCATATCGGTCAGGAAGTTCGCCAGGTTGCGGTGCGAGACCACCACACCCTTGGGACGCCCCGTGGACCCGGACGTGTAGAGGATGTACGCGGCGCGGTCGGGGCCGGTCCGCGCGTCCCACGCCTCGGGGTCCTCCCCGGCGCCCGTGACGGGCCCGGCGGTGTCCAGGTCCAGGACGGGGACGGCGGTCCCCGGGGGCGGGGCGGTCCCGCCGCCGGTCACCAGCAGCACGGCCGCGGAGTCGTCGAGCATGTACGCGGTCCGGTCGGCCGGGAACTCCGGGTCCAGCGGCAGGTACACGCCGCCGACCCGCTGCACGGCCAGCAGGGCGGCGACCAGGTCGGCGGTGCGCGGCAGCGCGACCGCCACCACCTGGCCGGGGCGCACCCCGCGGGCGCGCAGCAGCGCGGCGACCTCGCACGTCCGGGCCTGCACCGCGGCGTAGGCGTGCTCTCCGGCGGCGTCGCGCACGGCGGTCCCGCCGGGGGTGCGCGCGGCCCAGGCGGCGAGGGCGTCGCAGGGCCGGGGCGCGGTGATCGGGGCGCCGGTGGCGTGGGACGCGGCCAACCGCTCCCGCTCGCCGTCCTCCAGCACCCCGATGTCCGCGACCGGCAGGTCCGGGTCGGCGGCGGCAGCGGCGAGCACCCGCACCAGGCGGCGGACGATCCGCTCGGCGCTGCCGGGGTCGAACAGGTCGGCGGAGAAGTTGAGCGCCAGCCGGCTCCCGCGCCCGGGGTCCTCGATGTAGGCGAACTCCAGGTCGAACCGGGCGGTGTCCAGCGGGGTCTCCAGCAGGTGCGTGGCCGACCCGAACAGGGCGCCGGCCCCGGCAGGGCGCCGCTGGTGGGACACCATGGTCTGGAACAGCGGGTGGCGGCTGACCGACCGCCCGGGGGCCAGCGCCTCCACGACCGCGTCGAAGGGGGCGTCGGCGTGGGCGAACCCGGCCAGGTCCACGGCCCGCACCCGCTCCAGGAGTTCGGCGAAGGTGGGGCGTCCGCCCAGGTCCAGGCGGAGGACCAGGGTGTTGAGGAAGAACCCGACGGCGTCCTGGGTGCCCTCGTCGGCGCGGTCGGCGACGGGGCTGCCCAGCGGGATGTCGTCCCCGGCGCCGAGCCGGTGCAGCAGCACCGCCACGGCGGCCTGCACGACCATGAACACGGTGACGCCGTGCTTCACGGCCAGCCCGCGCAGGGCCGCGTCCAGGTCGGGGTCCACGGGCACCCCGGCCAGGCCGCCGCGGTGGGAGGCCACGGCGGGGCGGGGCCGGTCGGTGGGCAGGGACAGCTCGTCGGGCAGGCCCTGGAGGGCCCGCCTCCAGTGCTCCAGGAGGGCGGCGAGCGGGCTGTCGGGGTCGGCGGCCCCGCCCAGCAGGTCGGCGCGGGCGGCGGCGTAGTCGGAGTAGCGCACCGGCAGCGGGGCCCACCCCGGGGCCCGGCCGTCCAGGCGGGCCCGGTAGGCGGTGTCCAGGTCGGCCAGCAGCGGGCCGAAGGACCACTCGTCGGCGGCCAGGTGGTGCAGCACCAGGAGCAGCACGCACCCGTCCCCGACACCGGGGCCGGTGAGCAGGCGCATCCGCAGCGGCGGGCGGGCGGCCAGGTCGAACGGCAGGGCGGTGATCCGGGCGAGTGCGGCGTCCAGGTCCCCCTCCACGCGTTCGGCGCGCACGTGCGCGGCGACGGCGCCGGCGTCCAGCAGGACGGGTTCGGGCTCGTCGGCGACGGCGCGCACGACGGTGCGCAGCACCTCGTGGCGTTCGGCCAGGTCCACGGCGGCGGCGCGCAGCGCGTCCTCGTCGAGCGGGTCGGCGACGCGCACGGCCAGCGGGACGTTGTAGGCGCCGCCGGGTTCGTGGACCCGGTCGATGAGCCAGAGCCTGCGCTGGGCGTGGGACAGGCGGGGGCGCCCGTCGCGGAGCGGCACCACCGGCGGGCGGCCGGGCCCGGCCTGCCGGATGCGGCGGGCCAGGGCGGCCGGGGTGGGCGCCTCGAAGAGGTCGCGCACCCCCGCCTCGGCGCCGAGCAGGGTGCGGGCGCGGGCGGCGACGCGGGTGGCCAGCAGGGAGTGCCCACCCAGGGCGAAGAAGTCGTCGTCGGGTCCGACGCCGTCGCGGCCCAGGACGTCGCCGAACAGGTGGCAGAGGATCTCCTCGCCGGGGGTGGCGGGGGCGCGGCGCCCGCCGCGGCCGTCTCCGCCGCCGTCCGGGGAGCCCGGGTCGGGCAGGGCGTTGCGGTCGATCTTGCCGTTGGCGGTGAGGGGGAACGCGTCGACCGGGACGAACGCCGACGGGACCATGTAGTCGGGCAGGCTCCGCGCCAGGTGGGCCCGCAGGGCGGCCGGAGCGGGTGCGGGCGCGTCGGGGTCGGGCACGAGGTGGGCGACGAGCCGGGCGTTCCCGTCCGGGTCTGCGGGGGCGGTGACCACGGCCTGGGCGACGCCCTCGACCGCGCCCAGGGCGGCCTCGATCTCGCCGGGTTCGATGCGAAAGCCCCGCACCTTGACCTGGAAGTCGGCCCGGCCGAGGAAGTCCAGGGTGCCGTCGGTGTTGCGTCTGGCCAGGTCACCGGTGCGGTACATCCGGCTCCCGGGCGGGCCGAAGGGGTCGGCGACGAACCGCTCCGCGGTCAGCGGCAGCCGGCCGTGGTAGCCCGGCGCCACCCCCTCCCCGGCGATGTACAGGTCGCCGGGGACGCCGGCCGGGGCCGGGCGCAGCGCCGCGTCCAGGACGTGGACCCGGGTGTTGGCGACGGGGCGGCCGATGGTGACCGGGCCGTCCGCGGTGAGCGGGGCGGTGGTGGACCAGATCGTGGTCTCGGTGGGCCCGTACACGTTGTGGGCGGCCTCCGCGCGGGTGGCGAGTACCGCGGCCAGGTCGGCCGGGACCGCCTCGCCGCCGACCAGGACGCGCAGGCCGTCCAGGACGGCGGGGTCGTGCTCGGTCAGGGAGCGCCACAGCGACGGGGTGGCCTGGGCGATGGTGGCCCCGCTGCGTTCGAGCAGCCCGGCCAGGAGCCGGGGGTCGCGGACGGTGTCCTTGTCGGCCAGGACGACCGTCGCCCCGAACCGCAGCGGCAGGTACAGCTCCAGGGCGGAGATGTCGAACCCCACCGTGGTCACCGCCAGCCAGCGCTCCCCCGGCTCCAGCGGGAACCGCTCCCCCATGTCGGTCAGGAAGTTCGCCAGGTTGCGGTGCGAGACCACCACGCCCTTGGGACGCCCCGTGGACCCGGACGTGTAGAGGATGTAGGCGAGGGGGCCGTGCGCGTCGGCGTCGGCGGGCACGGCGACCGGGCCGGAGGCGTCCAGGTCCAGGACGGAGACCGGGGAACCGGCGGGGGCCTTGGTGCCGCCCCCGGTGACGATCAGGGTCGCCCCGGAGTCGGCGAGCATGTACGCGGTCCGGTCGGCCGGGAACTCCGGGTCCAGCGGCAGGTAGGTGCAGCCCAGGCGCTGGACGGCCAGCAGGGCGGCCACCAGGTCGACGGTGCGCGGCAGCGCGACCGCGATCACCTCGCCGGGGCGGACCCCGTGGGCGCGCAGCAGGGCGAGGACGCGCTCGACCCGGGCGGCGAGCCGGGCGTAGGTGTGCTCTCCCCCGGCGTCGACCACGGCGACCGCGTCGGGGGTGCGCACGGCCCAGGCGGTGAGGGAGTCGCAGGGCCGGTCCGTGTCGATGGGGCGTGCGGTGGCGTTGGGCGCCTGGGCGAGGGCGCGTTCGGCGCCGGTGGTGACCGGGGTGGCGGCGACGGTGCGCCCGGGGTCGGCGGCGATCGCGGCCAGGGTGGTGCGCAGCCGCTCCAGCAGGGTGCGGGCGGTGGCGGCGTCCACGGCGTCGGGGCGGTGGCACAGCCGCAGGCCCAGCCGCTCGCCCGGGAACACGTTGAGGGACACCGGGTAGTGGGTGGCGTCCTGCACCCGCACGTCGGTGAGCCGCACCCCGGCGTGGTCGCGGTCGGCCAGGGCGTCGCGGGCCGGGAAGTTCTCGAACACCAGGAGGGTGTCGAACAGGGGCGAGGTCCCGGCCAGCTCCTGGGTGCGGGTGAGCGCGGTGTGGTGGTGCTCGGCCAGGGCGACCTGGCGGCGCTGGAGGTCGCGGGCCAGGTCGGCGACCGGGGTGCCGGGGGCGGTGCGCAGCCGGACCGGGACGGTGTTGATGAACAGCCCGAGGATGGACTCCACCCCGGGCAGGTCGGCGGGCCGTCCGGAGACGGTCGCGCCGAAGACCACGTCGGTGCGGCCGGTGGCGCCGCCCAGCACCAGCCCCCAGGCCGTCTGGACCAGGGTGTTGACGGTGACGCCCAGGTCGCGGGCGGCGGCGGTGAGCGCCCCGGTGGACTCCTGGGCCAGGGCGCCGGTGAGGACCTCCTGTCCGGCGCCGCCGTGGGCGGGGGCGCCGGGGGCGAGCAGGGTGGGGCCGTCCAGTCCGCCCAGTTCGGCCCGCCAGGCGGCGTCGGCCGCGTCGGCGTCGCGGGTGGCGAGCCGGGCCAGGTGGTCGCGGAACCCGAGGGCGGGGGCGGGGGTGGCCGGGTCGGCGTAGCGGTCGAACAGCGCCCGCAGGAACAGCGGGGTGGACCAGCCGTCGAGCAGGGTGTGGTGGTCGGTGGCGACCAGGGTGTGGTCGTCGTCGGCGCGGCGCACCAGGGTGAACCGGATCAGCGGCGGGTGGGCGAGGTCGAAGGGGGTGGCCAGCTCGCGGGCGCACAGGGCGTCCAGCTCCGCCTCCGGGTCGTCGGCGCCGGACAGGTCGGTCCCGCTCCAGCGGGCGGACACGGCGGCGGGCACGAACTGGACCAGGTCCCCGCCGTCGGCGAGGAATCCGGCGCGCAGGCCGGGGTGGTCGCGCAGCAGGGCGTCGGCGGCGGCGCGCAGCCGCTCCGGGTCCAGCGGGCCGCGGACCCGGGTGACGGACTGGGCGGTGTAGGCGTCGTGGCCGCCGCCGTACAGGCCGTGGAAGACCAGCCCGGCCTGGAGCGGGGTGGGCGGCCACAGGTCGGCGAGGCGGGCCCCGGGGTCGCCGGAGCGGTCGGCCCAGGCGCGTTCGATGCGTTCGACGCGCTCCTGGTCCAGGTCGACGAGGGGGACGTCGGAGGGGGTGAGGGCGTGCGGGCCGGGGGCGTCGGCGGCCTCGGCCAGGGCGCGCAGCGCCTCGGTGAAGGCGTCGGCCAGGGCGTGCACCCCGGCGGTGTCCCAGAGGCCGGGGGCCCAGCGCCAGGACAGGTGCAGGCGGGGGCCGTCGGGTCCCTCGTGGACGGACGATCCGAGCTCCAGGCCGTGGGTGAGGGGCTGGCCGGGGTCCTCCCCCAGCATCACGCGGGCGGTGACGGGGGCGGCCTCGAAGGGGCGCGTGCCGGGGGCCCCGAACCGGCCCAGGTGGTTGAAGAGCACGTCGGGACGGGCGCGGCCGGCCAGGAGGGGGGCGGTGTCGGGGTTGAGGCGGGACAGCAGCCCGTGGCCGAGGCCGTGGCCGGGGACGGCGCGCAGCATCTCCTTGGTGCGCTTGAGGGCGCGGACCGGGTCGGTTCCGAGGGGGTCGAGGGCGACCGGGTGGGCGCTGGTGAGCCAGCCGACGGTGCGCGCGGGGTCGGCGTCGGCGTGCAGGTCGCGGCGGCCGTGGCCCTCGACCTCGACCAGCAGGCGGCCCTGGTCCGTCCCGGCCAGGGTGAGGGCGGTGAGGAGCACGTCCTCGGCGTTGACGCGGTGGCGGGCGCCCGGTCCGGTGAGGACGGCGCGGGTGAGGTCGGGGTCCAGGACCAGGTCGAGGACGCGGCGGCCGGCGACGGTGTCGCGGGCCGGGTCCAGCGGCCGGGAGCCCCGGGGGCGGTGGGCGGCGGGATCGGTGACGGCCAGCCAGTAGTCGAGTTCGGCGACCCGTTCGGGGCGGCGGGCCTCCTGCGCGAGCAGGGCGGTCCAGCGGCGCAGCGAGGTCCCGGCGGCGGGCAGGTCGACGGCGCGGCCGGCGTCCAGGGCGGTGACGGCGGCGGCCAGGTCGGGGCCGATGACCCGCCAGGAGACGCCGTCGACGGCGAGGTGGTGCACGCGCAGGAGCAGCAGCCCGGGGCGGTCGGGCCCGGCGTCGAACCACGCGGCGGCCAGGGTGCGGCCCGCCTCCGGGTCGATGTGCGCGCGCAGGCGGGCGGCGGCCGTGGCGACGGCGTCGTCGTCGGGCTCGGCGGCGACGCGTTCGAGGTGGACGGCGGGGGCGTCGGCGGCGGGCGGGACCTCCAGGGCGGTGCCCCCGGCGGTGGTGCGGGTGCGCAGGCGCAGGGCGCCGTGGTGGGCGACGACCGCGGCCAGCGCCCGCTCCAGGGTGCCGGCGGTGAGGCCGGCCGGGGTCCACAGCGCCTGGGCCTGGGTGAACCCGGCCGGGGGCGGGCCCTGGTCCAGCAGGGCGGCGGCCACGGGGGTGGGGGTGATCGGGCCCACGGGGTCGTCGTCCCCGGGGGCGGCGGCCTCCCCGGTGCGGGCGCGGGCGGCCAGGGCGGCGGGGGTGGGCGCCTCGAACACGTCGCGGACGGTGATCTCCAGGCCGGCGGCGCGGGCCCGGTTGACGGCCTGGATGGCGAGGATGCTGTCGCCGCCCAGGCGGAAGAAGTCGTCGTGCGCGCCGACGGCGGAGCCCAGGACCTCGCCGAGCAGGGCGGCGAGGGTGCGCGCCACGGGGTCGGCGGCCTCGGCCGCGGGTACGGGCCCGGGGGCGTCGGGCAGCGCGTCGCGGTCGACCTTGCCGCTGGAGTTGAGCGGGAGCCGGTCCAGGACGACGATGCGCGCGGGCACCATGTGGTCGGGCAGCCGGGCGGCCAGGTGGGCGCGCAGGGCCTCCTCGGTGAGGGCGGCGGAGCCCATGGCGTAGGCGACGAGGCGGACCGCGCCGGAGGGGCCGGTGCGCGCGACGGTGGCGCAGCGGGCGACGCCGGGGTGGGTCTGGGCGGCGGCGTCGACCTCGCCGGGCTCGACCCGGTGGCCGCGGACCTGCACCTGGTCGTCGGCCCGGCCCAGGTAGCGGACGGCGCCGTCGGGGGCGACGGCCACGCGGTCGCCGGTGCGGTACATGCGGGCGCCGGGCGGGCCGAGGGGGGAGGCGACGAAGCGCTCGGCGGTCAGGCCGGGGCGGCCCAGGTAGCCGCGGGCCAGCCGGTCGCCGTCCAGGTACAGCTCGCCCGGGACGCCGGGCGGGACGGGGCGCAGGGCGGCGTCCAGGACGAGGGCGCCGACCCCGGCCACGGGGTGGCCGATGGCGGTGTCGGGGGTGTCGGCGACGTCGCCGACCAGGGCGTCGACGGTGTTCTCGGTGGGGCCGTAGAAGTTGAGCGCGCGCACGCCGGGCAGGGCGCACAGCCGGTCCCAGAGCGGTTGCGGGCAGGCCTCGCCGCCGAAGGTGAGCAGGCGGGGGACGTGCCGGGGCCGCCCGCTCTCCAGCAGGGTCCACAGGTAGGCGGGGGTGGTATCGAGATGGTCGATGCGGTGTTCGGCGAGGTAGTCGCCGAGCCGGGCGTGGTCGAAGACCAGGTCGGTGTCGACGAGGTGGAACTCGTGGCCGTGCACGAGGCCGAGCAGGGTGTCCCAGGAGGCGTCGAAGGTGAAGGCCCCGATGTGCCCGACCCGGGAGTGCGGGGGCAGGGCGAGCTGCTCGCGCTGGGCCCCGGCCAGGGCGGCGAGCGCGCGGTGCTCCACCACGACGCCCTTGGGCCGCCCCGTGGACCCGGAGGTGTGGATGACGTAGGCGGCGTCCCCGGGCCGCGGCCACGGGAGGTCCCCGTCGTGCTCCCCCGTGCCGGTGGTCCCGACGGTCCCGGAAACGGCCACGGCGTCCGCGCCCTCGCGCACGCCCGCGGCACGCGCCCCCACCGCGCCGGCACCACCGGCACCGGGCGGCACACCCGTACCGGAAACGGTCACGGCGTCCCCGGGTACCCGTGCGGTCCCACCGGTGTCCTGGGCTGGCGCGGCGTTTTCGGGCGTCTCTCCGCCCCCACGGGCTTCGGGGGCGTCCGGGGCGTCCAGGAGCACGACGCGGGCGGTGCCGGTGTCGGGGAGCGCGGCGGCGGTGTCGGTGCGGGTGAGCACCAGCACCGGCCGGGTGTCCTCCAGCACGTGCGCGGTGCGCCGGGCGGGGTGCCCGGGGTCCAGCGGCACGTAGGCGGCGCCGGAGCGCAGCACGGCGAACAGGGCGACGACCAGGTCGGCCGAGCGCGGCAGCGCCAGGGCGACGAACCGCTCCGGGCCCGCGCCCAGCGCGCGCAGGCGGCGGGCCAGCGCGTCCACCCGGGCCAGGAACTCCTCCCGGGTCAGGCGCTCGCGGCCGTGCACGAGCGCGGTGCGCCCGGGGTCCTCGGCCAGCGCCCGCGCCAGCATCGCGGTGACCGGGGTGAAGGGGGTACCGGCCGGGCGGGCGGGGCCGGACCCGCCCGCCGCCGGCCGGTCGCCGGTGGTGGCCGCGCCGTTGCGGCCGGTCCCGGCGGGTTCGGGGGCGCCGGGCGCGGTCAGGCGCGCCGCGGCGGGGTCGACGGTGTCCAGCGCGGCCGTCGGGGTGTCCGGGCCGGCGGCGGCGAACCCCTCCAGCAGGCGGGCGAACCCGGCCAGCCGGGCGCGGACCCCGGCCCGGTCGTGGCGTTCGGCGTTGGCGTTGGCCTCCAGCACCAGCCCGCCGCCCGCGGGCCGGTAGACCGACAGCGCCAGGTCGTCCACCGGCCCCTCGGACAGGGTGGTGGAGGCGGCCCGGTGCCCGTCGAACTCCAGCGCGTAGTCGAACAGCTTGATGTTGAGCTCGGGCCCGAACAGCCCGAACCGCTCCCCCACCGCCGACAGGTCCCGGCGCAGCCACTCGGCCCGGTAGCGGTGGTGGGCGCGCAGCGCGCGGCCGGCCGCCCCGGCGGCGGCGGTGGCCCGCAGGACCGTGTCGGCGGGGTGCACGCCCAGCCGCAGCGGCAGCACGTTGACGACCATGGCGGGGGTGCGCAGGGCCGGGGTGCCCAGCCGCCCCATGACGGGGACGCCCAGCAGCAGGTCGCGCTCCCCGGTCAGCCGGTGCACGTACGCCGCGAACGCCCCGGTGAGGGCGTCCACCCAGGTCGCGCCGGCGCCCGCGCCGCCGGCCCGGGCGAGGGCGTCAAGCCCGGCCGCGACCGGGGCCGCCGTCTCCAGGCGTTCGCGCAGGAAGCCCGCGTGGGGCGCGGGCGGCGCGCAGGACAGCAGCGCCGGGGCGGGCCGGCCGGCGAGCACGCGCGCCCAGTGCGCGCGGTCGGCCCCGCGCCGGGGTCCGGCGGCGTAGGCCTGCTCGTCGGCGACCACGTCGGCCAGCCGCCCGAACCCGGAGGGCGCGATCTCCCGGCCCTCGCCCAGGCGCGTGTACACGTCCGCGACGCGGCGGGCGATCATCGTGATCGCGTAGGCGTCCACCGCCAGGTGGTGGTAGCGCTGGTACCACAGCCACCGGCGGGGGCCCACCCGCAGCAGCGCGTACCGGTACAGCGGTCCGGCGGTCACGTCGACCGGCCGGGCCAGGTCCGCGTCGGCCCAGGCCCGGGCGCGGGCCCGCGCACCGTCCTCGCCGCCGTCCCCGGTCAGGTCCACGACCTCGACGTCCCCCGGCACGTGCGGTCCGACCTCCTGGAGGGGCTCGGGGCCGTCGCCGACGACCACGGCGCGCAGGGCGTCGGTGTCGGCGACGACGGAGCGCACGGCGGCGGCGAACCGCGCGGTGTCCAGGTCGGCCGGGATGTCGGTGTACTGGCCGACGTTGAACACCGGGCTCTCCGGTGCCGCCTGCTGGGCGTAGCGGACACCGGCCTGGGCACCGGTCAGGCGCATCCGGGTGACGTCGTTGGCGGCCATGGTTCGGGGGCTCCTCACGGAAGGCGGAAGGACGGCGGGTCTGGGGCAGCGGGTCCGGGGCGGCGGGTCAGCCCCGGAGCAGGCGGGCCCAGGAGGCGGCGGTGGGCTGTTCGGCCAGGTCCGCGAAGTCGGCCCCGCGGGCCCCGGCGGCGCGCCAGGTCTCGATGAGGCCCATCAGCCGCACCGAGTCCAGGCCGCGGTCGAAGAGGTCCTCGTCGGGGTGCAGGTCGGTGACGGGTTCGCCCAGGGCGTCGGCGATGTCGGCGAGCAGGCGCTCGGCGGTGAGGTCGGCGGCCACGCGGGGCCTCCTGTTCGTGCGGCGGGCGGGCGGTTCAGGGGGTGCGGGCGGCGATGGAGTCGATGATCTCGGCGGCGCGGGTGGCCACGTTGGACAGCAGTGAGGAGGACACCCCGTGGGTGTGCTCGGTGCCGCCCTGGAGGTAGAGCCCGCAGGTGAGGTCGTCTCCGGTGACCACCCGGTGGTCGCGTTCGACGGCGGGGAGGCCGTCGTCGGTGGAGACCAGCAGCCCGGCCAGGTCGCCGAGCAGGGGCCGGGGGTCGGCGGGGTGGTAGCCGGTGGCGAACACGACGTGGTCGGCGGCCACGGGGGTCTGCTTGCCGGTGACCAGGTCCTCGACGGCGACGGCGACGCCCTCGGGTCCC
The DNA here is from genome assembly GCF_900141985.1 of Nocardiopsis flavescens. Taxonomy (GTDB): domain Bacteria; phylum Actinomycetota; class Actinomycetes; order Streptosporangiales; family Streptosporangiaceae; genus Nocardiopsis; species Nocardiopsis flavescens. The sequence continues at coordinate 26,547 of NZ_FQZK01000006.1, forward strand.
TCGACGAGCCCGGCGACCCGCGCGGTGTTGTGCAGGTGCAGGCGCTGGACTCCCTCGACCTTCTCCGCGTAGTGGCGCCGGTAGAGGGCGTCGATGAGGTCGGGGTCGACCACGGAGTAGTTGGTGTTGCGGTGGTAGCCGTTGAGCCGGCGCTTGACGTCGGGGGGCGCGGTGTGGAAGGCGTCGACGGCCTCGGGGTCGAAGATCCGGTTGGCGAAGGGGCTGTCGTCGGAGGGGCTGTACCCGTAGCGGGAGAACACCGCGTGCACGTGGGAGGCGGGGAAGCGCCGGTGCAGGTGCTCGACGACCTCGGCCGCGCTCTGCCCGGCGCCGACCACGACGAACGCGTGCGGGGACGCCTCGGGGCCCAGTTCCGCCAGCCGGTCCAGGAGGTACTCGTTGTGCCACACCCGGTCGGACATCCCGGTGCCCTCGGGCATGCGCGGGCGCAGGCCGGGGGCGAACACCACGTTGCGGGCGCGCAGCACGACCTCCCCGCCGTCCGCGTCGCGGGCCACCACGTCCAGGTGGGCGACGCGGTCCCCGGCGCCGCGCACCGGAAGCACGCGCACCACCTCGTGGCCGTAGCGGACCCGGTCGGCGACGCGGTCGGCGCACCAGGACAGGTAGTCGTGGAACTCGCGGCGCAGCGGGAACAGGGTCTTGTGGTTGATGAAGTCGTGCAGCCGCCCCGCGTGGTGCAGGAACGACAGGAAGCCGTAGTCGCTGGCGGGGTTGCGGGGGGTCACCAGGTCCTTGAGGAACGACACCTGCATGGTGGCGTCCTCCAGGAGCATGCCCCGGTGCCAGCCGAAGGCCTCCTGGCGCTCCAGGAAGACGCCGTCGAGCGCGGGTCCGGAGCCGTCGGCCCCGCGTTCGGCCAGGGCGATGGCCAGGCCCAGGTTGGCGGGGCCGAAGCCCACGCCGACCAGGTCGTGGACGGGTCGGTCTGTTGCGGGCACCGTGGTCCCTTCGTCGTGGCGGGTCTCGTGCGGGGTCACGGTCACGCCCCGGTGCGGGCGGCGGTGGCGCCCAGTTCGGCCAGGGCGTCCGCGGTGGGCAGGACGCGGGCGCAGCGCCCGGCGGCGTAGAGCAGGGCGGAGCGGTGGTGGTCGGCGCTGAAGTCGGCGACGGCGTCGGCCACCAGGAACGGGCGGATGTCGCGCATGAACGCGTCGGCGGCGGTGAGCTGGCAGCCGATGTGGGCGTAGACCCCGGTGACGACGACCTGGTCGCGGCCCCGGGCGGCCATGCGCTCGGCCAGGTCGGTCTGGGCGAACGCGCTGTAGCGCCACTTGGTGAGCAGGACGTCGTCCCCGGCGGGGGCGAGCGCGGGGTCGATGTCGGTGTGCTCGGCGACGGCCTCCATGCCGGCGCCCCAGAAGTCGCTTTCGAGGCCGCGCTGGCGGGGGGTCATGCCGCCGGGCTTGGCGGTGTAGACGACGGGCACCCCGGCGTCGCGGCAGGCCCGGCACAGGTCGGCGATGTTGGCGCGGACCCGGGACAGGGGCTCGGCGTCGGACCGGTAGGGGCTGAGGAAGTAGCGCTGCATGTCGTGGACGAGCAGGACGGCGCGGTCGGGCTCCAGGGGCCAGTCGGCCCTGTTGGCGGGAAGCTCGCCGGGGGCGGGCAGCGGGTAGGGGTCGATGGTGGGCAGTGCCATCAGCGGTCCTGGTGGTGGTCGGTGGCGGTGCCGCGCAGGTCCCGGGTGGAGACCTTGCCGACGGCGGTGGACGGGAAGGCCTCCACGAACTCGATCCGGTCGGGGATCTTGTACGCGGCGAGGCCGCGTTCGCGCAGGAAGGCCGGGAGGGCGCCGCGGGCGGGGGGCTCGCCGCGGGCGATGACGTAGGCGTGCACGCGTTCGCCGAGGTAGCGGTCGGGGACGGCCACGACGGCGGCGTCGCGGACGGCGGGGTGGGCCAGGAGGTGGTTCTCGACCTCCTGGGCGCCGACCTTCTCCCCGCCGCGGTTGATCTGGTCCTTGGCGCGCCCGGAGACGGTCAGGGAGCCGGTGGGGTGGCGGCGGACGATGTCCCCGGTGCGGTAGAACCCGTCGGGGGTGAAGGCCTCCCGGTCGTGGTCGGGGGCCCGGAAGTAGCCGCGGATGGTGTAGGGGCCGCGGGTGAGGAGGTGGCCGGGCTCGCCGTCGGGGACGGGGTCGCCGCGGTCGTCGACGATGAGGATCTCGTCGTCGGGGCTGATGGGGCGGCCCTGGGTGGTGGTGACCACCTCGTCGGGGTCGTCGTGGCGGGTGTAGTTGACCAGGCCCTCGGCCATGCCGAACACCTGCTGGAGGGCGCAGCCCAGGACGGGCGTGATCCGCCGGGCGGCCTCGGGGGCGAAGGGCGCGCCGCCGACCTGGAGCACCCGGAGCGAGGACAGGTCGCGCTCCCGCTGGGAGCCGTGTTCGACGGCGTCGGCCCAGAGCAGGGCCAGGGGCGGGACGACGGCGGTGTGAGTGACGCGTTCGGCCTCGACCAGGCCCAGGGCGGTGGCGGGCGAGGGGTCGGGGGCCAGGACGACGGTGCCGCCGGCGTGGAGCACGCCCAGGAACCCGGGCGAGCTCATGGGGAAGTTGTGGACCAGGGGCAGGACGCCGAGGTAGACGGTATCGGTGTCCAGGCGGCAGATGTCGGCGCTGGCCCGGACCGAGTACAGGTAGTCGTCGTGGGTGCGGGCGATGAGCTTGGGCAGGCCGGTGGTGCCGCCGGAGAGCTGGAGGAAGGCCACCCCCTCGGGGTGGGGGTCGGCCAGGGCGGCGGGGTCGGGCTCCGCGCGCAGGGCGTCCAGGGCGGTGAGGGCGGGGTCCCCTCCCGGGTCCCCGGCGATGACCAGGTGTTCCACGGCGGGCTCGGCCGCCCGGACCTCGCGGGCCAGCGTCCGGTGGTCGGGGCCGGTGTGCGGGCCCGAGGTGACCAGGGCGCGCGCCCCGGAGACCGCGGCCATGTGGACGAGTTCGCTGCGCCGGTGGGCGGGCAGCGCGTAGACGGGGACGGCGCCCAGCCGGAACAGGCCGAAGACGACTTCCAGCAGCTCGGCGGTGTTGGGCAGGTGGACGACGGCGCGGTCGCCCTCGGCCAGGCCCAGCCGCGCCAGCCCGGCGGCCAGGGAGTCGGCGCGGGCGTCCAGCTCGGCGTAGGTCAGGCGGGTGTCCCCGGCGACGACGGCGGTGCGGCCGGCGAAGCGCCGGGCGCGCTCGCGCAGGAACGCGCCGAAGTTCTCGCCGGTCCAGTACCCGGCGGCCCGGTAGCGGGCTGCGGCCTCCTCGGGGTGGGGGACCCAGCCCCGGGGGGCGAAGCGGCGGCGCGGGTCGGCGGCGCCGGCGGTGGTGTGGGGCATGTCAGGCCGTCCGGTCGATGCCGAGGGCGAGCAGGAGGGTGCGCAGCTTGGCGGAGGTCTCGGCCAGCTCGGCCTCGGGGTCGGACTCGGGCATGATGCCGCCCCCGGCGAACAGGTCCAGGTCGGGGCCGGTGACGTCGGCGCAGCGGATGGTGACGACCCAGGTGCCGTCGCCGCGGGCGTCGCTGTGGCCGACGGCGCCGGTGTAGAAGCCGCGGTCGAAGGGTTCGAGGGCGCCGATGGTGTCGAAGGCGCGGCCGGTGGGGGTGCCGCAGACGGCGGGGGTGGGGTGCAGGGCGGCGGCCAGGGCGTGGGCGGGGGTGTCGGGGTCGCGCAGGCGGCCGGTGATCCGGGTGGACAGGTGCCACAGGGCGGCGGTCCGGGCGAGTTCGGGTTCGGCCGGCACCGCGAGGTCGGAGCAGTGGGGGGCGAGCGCGTCGGCGACGGCCTCGACCACGACCGCGTGCTCGTGGCGGTCCTTGGCGGAGGTGAGCAGCCCGACGGCGTTGACCTGGTCCTTGGTGGGGTCGGCGCTGCGGGGGGCGGAGCCGGCCAGGGGGTTGGACAGCACGTCGCGTCCGCGGCGCGAGACGAGGAGTTCGGGGCTGGCGCCGATGAGGGTGCGCGGTCCGGCGCCGCGTTCGGGGAGGCCGACGGCGAACACGTGGGCGTCGGGGTCGCGGCGCAGCAGGTTGCCCAGGACGGTGGGGATGTCGATGTCGCGGTCGCCCTGGAGGCGCAGGCGGCGGGCGAGGACGACCTTGCGCAGGTCGGGCTGCTCGGCCATGAGCTTGACGGCGCGCCCGACGGCGGCGGTGTGCTCGTCCGGGGCCGGGTCGGGGGTCAGGGTCCAGGCGCCGCGCAGGGCCCGCCAGGCGAGGTCCGCGGCGCCCTCGCGCAGCGGCGGCGCGGTGCGCACGGTGCGGGGGACGACCAGGTGGGCGGGGCGGGTGGCGTCGAAGGGGACGGCCCCCAGGGCGAGGGCGCCGGGCCCGGCGTCGGCGAGGGCGTCGGAGAGGGCGTCCGCGCGGTCCAGGACGGCGAGCGCGCCGCTGCCGTGCAGGACTCCGTCGGGCGAGGAGAGGAAGGAGTCTCCGGGCCGGTAGGCCGCGAGGAGGTCGCCCGCGTTCGCGGCGGGGGTCTCGGCGCGTTGGGGCATGGGTCGGGGGCCTTTCCGTGTCGGGCGCGCAGGGGTGGGGGTGGTCAGCGGAGGGTCGCTCCGCCGTCCACGTAGAGCTCGTGCATGGTGATGTGGCGGGCGGCGGCGGAGGCGAGGAACCGCACGGCGGCGGCGACGTCCTGCGGGGTTGCGACCCGGCCCAGGGGGATGCCGACCTTGAAGGCGGCGGGGTCGCCGGCCACGAGGGGCGCGTAGCCGGTGGCGGCGGTCATGGCGCGCAGCATGGGCGTGTCGGTGGAGCCGGGCGAGACGACGTTGCAGCGGACCCCGAGCGGGGCCAGCTCCAGGCCCAGGCTCTTGGTGAGGGCGGTGGCCGCGGCCTTGGAGGCGGCGTAGGCGGCCATGCCGGCCCGGGGGACGCCGCCCGCGTTGGAGGAGACGGTGACCAGGCTGCCGTGTCCGCGCGGGCCCAGGCGGCGGGCGGCGGCGCGGCCGACGGCGAAGACACCGGTGGTGTTGACGGCGAGCATCCGGTGCCAGTCCTCGTCGGAGCAGTCGGCGACCGGTCCGGTGGCCAGGGTCCCGGCGGCCGGGACGACGGTGTCGACGGGGCCCAGGAGGGTTTCGGCGTGGTCGAAGAACTCCTCGACCCGGGCGGGGTCGGCGACGTCCAGGGTGCGGGTGAGGGGTTCGTGGCCCCGCCCCCGCAGGAGGTCGGCGGTGGCGGCCAGGCCCGCCGGGTCGATGTCGGCGGCGGCGACGCGGGCGCCGTGCTCGGCCAGGTCCAGCGCGATGGCGCGGCCGATGCCGCCGCCGGCGCCGGTGACGACGGCGACGCTGCCGTGCATGCCCTTCTCGCTCACCTGCGGTTTCTCCTCTCATCGAGCCCTCGACCCGCACTTAGGTAATGCTTACCTAAGAAGTCCGCGGCAAGTCTCCGACCGACCGCGCCCCGGTGTCAACAGCCGCCGATCGGTGACGCGGACCACAGGCCGCGGAGCCGCACGGAGTCCGGAGTCAGGCTCACCTCACTCGCAACGACCCGGCCCGACCCTCGGTCGCCGCAGGTCACGGCGTCTCTCGGAGTCCGAGGGACCGCACGGTGCCGCCGCCGCGCTCCACCGCGAAGCGCAGCGGAAACGTCATCGAAACGTGGCGGAGGTGAGGCGGTTGTCACTTTCCGGGAGCGTTCCCGGGACGGACGGCACCGGAGAGGGGGACCTGTGCCCCCCGGAATCGGATGTCCGGAACCGTGCCCTAGCCTGGGACCGATCCCGGCACCCCCGTGGCGGGAGCACTCCTGACCGCACCACCGTGACCAGAGGGAATCCGTGAACATCCGCGCCCTGAACGCGCTCGCCTTCCGCGTCATCGCCGTCGTCGAGGCCCTGACCTGGGTCGGCCTCCTGTCCGGCATGTACGTCAAATACCTCGGCAGCGGGAACGAGATCGGCGTGCAGGTCTTCGGCATGCTGCACGGGATCGCCTTCATGGCCTACGTGGCCGCCTGCCTGGTCACGGCCGTGCACCTGCGCTGGGGCGTGTGGCCCACCCTGCTGGCCCTGGCCGCCTCCGTCCCGCCCCTGTTCACGCTGGTCGCGGACTGGTGGCTGCACCGCAGCGGGCGGCTGCCGCGCCTGCGCGCCGAACGCGTCCCCGAGACCGTGGGCTGAGCCGCGGCGCGCCGCCGGGCGCCCGCCCCCTTTCGCGAGGGGGCGGGCGCCTTTTTCATTTTCCGATACACGGGGAAATACGCGGGGGAATGGCGTGCGAAACGGCGTGGAAACACCCGGGAACGGCGGACGATAAAGACCTGTGCGATACACCCCGGAGCGCCGTCGTGCCACCACTGCACGGGTGGGAATCGCTGACCGGATCCGGTCAGAAATGGTACCGGGTCACCCTTTGACCATCTTTCGCCCGCCGTGTTGCAGTGGTGCGTGTTCCGATTCCGCAGTGGAACGGACACGAACCGTGAGAAGTGAGAGGACCCCCATGTCACATCCCCGCGGACCCGACCGGCGCACCGTCCTGCGCGGCGCCGCCCTCACCACCGGCGCCACCCTGCTGGGAGGAGCCGCCCTGCTGGGTCCGGCCTCCCCCGCCGCGGCGGCGCCCACGGTGCACGCGCGCGCCGCCTGGGGCGCCCGTCCCCCGTCGAGCCCCATCCAGGTCCTGGCGAACCCGCCGCTGCACATCGTGGTGCACCACACGGCGACCGCCAACAGCACCGACCACTCGCTGGAGCACGCCCTGGCCCTGTCCAGGTCGATCCAGAACCACCACATGGACTCCAACGGCTGGTCGGACGCCGGACAGCAGCTCACCATCAGCCGCGGCGGGCACGTGATGGAGGGCCGCGACCGCACGCTGCCCGCCGTCGCGGCCGGCCAGCACGTGGTGGGCGCCCACGTCGCCAACAACAACAGCACCTGTATCGGCATCGAGAACGAGGGCACCTACACCGCGCAGGGGCCGACCCAGCCGCTGCGCGACTCGCTGGTGGAGACGCTGGCGTGGCTGTGCGCGGCCTACGGGCTGAACCCGCAGACCGCGATCTTGGGACACCGCGACTTCAACGCGACCGCCTGCCCGGGCGACGTGCTGTACGCGATGCTCCCCGAGCTGCGCAACGCGGTGTCCGGCGTGCTCCGGGCCCGGGGCGTGGAAGTCTCGGGCCGCCCGGTCCCGGAGGACCTGCGGCCCTCCTACCCGGACGTCCCGGACGCGCCCTGGCGGGAGTTCGACCACGGGCCCGCGCACGGCCCGGACGACATCACCCGCTGACCGCGGGGACGGCTCCCCGTTCGCCGTCCCCGTCCCCCGCGTCCGCGCGCGCAGCGATGCGCGCGCGGGCGCGGTCCACGTCCCACCGCTCGACCCCGGTCAGGGGCGCGCCGGCGCTCTCGCGCAGCGCGGCGGCCCGCTCCAGCAGCTCCGCGGCGGCCGTGTGCTCCCCGGCCAGGGAGCGCGCCCCCGCCTCGCCCTCCAGGGACAGGGCCAGCGCCCGCGGGTCGCCGCTGAGCAGGGCCTGCTCCCGACCCCGGGCGTGCAGTTCCAGGGCCCGTTCCGGGTCGCCGCGCTGCTCGGCCGCGTATCCCAGCTGGGTGTGGATGAACGCCGCGCCGATGTGGCCGTCGGTGCGGCGGTTCCACTCCAGCCACCGGGTCAGGGAGGCCTCCGCCCGGTCCAGGTCTCCGCGCCGGCGCGCGGTGAGGGAGATGCCCGCGTCCGCGTACTGGGCGGCGACGGTGTCGCCCTGCTCCTCGGCGAGCCGCAGCGCACGCCCGTGCAGGGCGTCGGCGCGGTCCAGGTCGCCGGAGAGCAGCGCGGCGCGGCCCAGCCCGGCCGCGTGCCGGGACACGGCGCGCCACAGGCGCAGGTCCTCGGCGATCCGCAGGCCCTCGGCGTGCCGCCGGGCGGCCTCGTCCAGGTCGCCCAGCGCCTCGGCGGTCTGGGCCAGGGCGTCGGAGGCCAGCAGGAGCCCCCAGGGGTCGCCCAGCACGCGCAGGTCGGCCTCGGCGGCGCGGCCCTCGGCCAGGGAGGCCGCCAGGTCGCCGCGGCCGAACGCGGCCACGGCCAGGTCGACGCGGGCCAGGGCCGCGGTCCAGCGGTCCCCCGCGGCCCGGGCGGCGTCGCGCACGGCGGCGGTGCGGCGCTCCGCGGCGGCCGGATCGCCCAGGCCGCGCCGGGTGAACCCGGTGAACCAGGACAGCCGGGCCCGCTCCGCGGGGTCGGTGATGCGGGCCGGGAGGCCGTCCGCGTCCCGGCGCCACCGCTCGTCGTCGGTGGCGTGTTCGGCCAGGGCCGCCCGCAGCACGGCCGCCCGCGCCCGCCGCTCCGGCGGTCCGCCGCCCTCGCCGTCCCCGTCACCGTTGCCGGGCAGGGCCAGGGCGGCGTCGAGTTCGGTGCGGGCGAGGGCGGTGCGCCCGCGCAGGAACCGGTACCAGGTGAGGTCGGCGGCCAGGCGCAGCGCGGTGGCGGCGTCGCCGGTCCGGACGGCGTGCGCCGAGGCGGCGCGCAGGTTGGCGTCCTCGCGGTCCAGCAGGGCGAGCGCGGCGGCCTGTCCGGGGCCGCGCAGGCGGGCGTCGGCCTGCGCGGCGAGGCCGGCGAAGTACGTGGCGTGGCGGGCGCACGCCCGGTCCTGTTCGCCGGAGGCGGCCAGGCGCTCCAGGGCGTAGGCGGCAACGGACTCCAGCAGCCGGTAGCGGGTCCCCCCGGGCCCGGTGGAGGCGACGACCAGGGACCGGTCGACCAGGGCGCCGAGCACGTCCAGGGAGGCCCCGCCGACCTCCTCCGCCGCGGCGGGCCCGCAGCCGTCGGCGAAGACGGCCAGCCGGGACAGCAGGGAGCGCTCGGGGCCGGTGAGGGGCTCCCAGCTCCAGTCGATGGCGGCGCGCAGGGTGCGCTGGCGGGCGGGCGCGTCCCGGCGGCCCGCGCCCAGGACGGCGAACCGGTCGTCCAGGCGGGCGGCCAGGTCGGCGGCGCGCAGGTGGCGCAGGCGGGTGGCGGCCAGTTCCAGGGCCAGGGGGATGCCGTCGAGGCGGCGGCAGATCGCCGCGACGGCGGCGGTGGTGTCCGGGTCGGTCCCGGGTCGGGCGCCCGCGGCCTCGGCGCGGGCGAGGAAGAGCCGGGCCGCGGGGGAGGCGGCCAGCGCGGCCGGGGTGTCGTCGGCCGGCGCCTCCAGGGGCGCCAGCGGGAACACGTACTCCCCCGCCACGGCCAGGGGCGTCTGGGAGGTGGCCAGGACGCGCAGGTCGGGCAGGGCGGCGAGCAGGCGGGCGGTCAGCTCGGCGACCTCGTCCACGAGGTGCTCGCAGTTGTCCAGGAGCAGCAGGGCGGGGCGTCCGCGCAGCAGGGCGGCGATCCGGTCGGTGAGGCCGCCCCCGCCGTCGCGCACGCCCAGCACGGTGGCCAGGGCGGTGCACGGGTCGCGGTCCAGGGCCGCCAGGTCCACCGGGAGCGCGGGATCGGCGGCGGTGCCGCGGGCCGCCGCCAGGGCCAGGCTGGTCTTGCCGACCCCGCCGGGGCCGGTGACGGTGACCAGGCGGTGCCGGTCCAGGAGGCCGCGCACGGCGGCGACCTCGGTGTCGCGGCCGACCAGGGCGGTAGCGGGGGCGGGCAGGTTCCCGGCGGGCGCGGCAGGCGCCCCGGGCGCGGGGGCCAGGGCGGGGTCCTGGGCCAGGACGGCCCGGTGCAGGGCGGTGAGCCCGGGCCCGGGGTCGACCCCCAGGTCGTCGGCCAGGCGGGCGCGGACGTCCTCGTAGCGGGCGAGGGCCTCGCCCTGGCGTCCGGCGGCGTAGAGGGCGCGGACCAGGGCGGCGTGCAGCCGCTCCCGGTAGGGGTGCTCGCCGGCCGGGCCCGCGAGGGCCTCGGCGAGGCCGGCGTGGTCGCCCAGGTCCAGGCGGGTCTGGGCGAGGTCCTCCAGCGCGGTGAGCCGGTGCTCCTCCAGGCGGGCGGCGTCCTCGCGGACGCCTTCGAGGTCGGCGAACCCGGAGGCGGCGGGCCCCCGCCACAGGTCCAGGGCCCGGGCGAGCAGGTCGGCGCGCAGGGGCGGGGCGGCGGTGCGGGCCCGGTGCAGCAGGTCCCCGAACCGGTCCAGGTCGAGGTCGGCGCCGTCCAGCAGGTAGCCGGGCGGCCGGTGGCGGACCAGGGCCCGCCCGCCCGGTTCGGCGCGTTCGAGGGCGCCGCGCAGCTGGGAGACGCGGGCCTGGAGCACGGCGGCGGGCCGGGCGGGCGGCCGGTCGCCCCACAGCGCGGCGACGAGCCGCTCGGCGGGCACCAGCCGGCCCCGGGCCAGCGCCAGGAGCACCAGCAGGGCGCGCACCCGGGTGTCGGGGACCGCGACGGGGTCCCCGCCCCCGGTCCGGACCTCCAGCGGACCCAACACCCCCACGCGCATCCGCCCACCGTAGCGTTCCCGTGGGACACCCGTGGCGGCCCCGGGCACCGTGGTCCCACCGAGGGCGGCGACCGGCCGCCCCATGGAGGAACGGGGACGGCATGGGCGTCTACGAGGGCCGCCGGGCCGTGGTCGTCGGCGGTACGCACGGCATCGGGCTGGGCGTGGTCGAGGACCTGCTGGCCGGCGGTGCGCGGGTGCTGCTGACGGGCAACAACGGGAAGAACCTGGAGGCGGTGCGCGAAAGGCTGGGCCCGGCCGCACACGCGCTGCGCGCGGACGCGGCGCGGGTGGCCGACGCCGACCTGCTGGCCGGGGCGGTGCGCGAGCACCTGGGCGGGATCGACCTGCTGCACGTCAACGTGGGGGTGTCGGACTTCGCCCCGGTGGCGGAGGCGGCCGAGGAGTCCTTCGACCGGATGTTCGCCGTCAACACCAAGGGGGCGTTCTTCTCCGTGCAGCGGCTGCTGCCGCTGATGGCCGACGGCGGCGCGATCGTGTTCACGACGTCGGTCACCAACCTGACGGGCAGCGCGGGCATGGGCGTGTACAGCGGCACCAAGGCGGCGGTGGGGGCGTTCTCCCGGGTGCTGGCCTCGGAGCTGCTGCCGCGCGGGATCCGGGTGAACTCGGTGGCGCCGGGGTTCGTGCACACGCCCTCGGGCGGGTTCACCGGCGCCACGGAGGCCGAGAGGGAGGAGATGGGGCGGATGGGCGACGAGATCACCCCGATGAAGCGGCACGGCACCATCGCCGAGGTGGCGCGGGCGGTGCTGTTCCTGGGGTTCGACGCGACCTTCACGACGGGCGCGGAGCTGCCGGTGGACGGCGGCCTGGGTCAGGGGTTGCAGTGACCCCGCGGGCGGCGGCCGCACCCGGCCGCCGTCCCGGCGGGCCCGGGATCAGGCGAGGAAGAGCTCGCCGACGGTCTCGCCGTCGTCGACGCGGTCGGTGAGGGCGAAACCGAGCTTGAGGTAGAAGCCCTCGGGGGAGCCCTCCCCCGGAACCCAGGACACCGTCACCTTGTCCTCGCCGCGGCGGCGGGCCTCGGCCAGGACGGCCTCCACGGCGAAGCGGCCGTAGCCCTTGCCCTGTTCGCCCTCGGCGACATTGAGGCGCCAGATGCCGCAGCGGTGGTCGGGGTTCTCGGCCCCGGGGTCGAACCCGGCCATGACGAACGCGACCGGCCGGTCCCCGTCCAGGACCAGCCGGGGCCAGGCGGTGTCCCGCGAGGCGTAGGCCTCGGCCAGGGAGTACATGACGGGGGCGACGAAGGTGTCCTGGTCCTCGCGGACCCGGACCTTGATCGCGTCGTTGACGTTGGCGGGCGTGATCTCCGCGAGGCGGAGGGGGGAGGAGTCGTTCATGGGGAACGACTGTAGGCCCTGGCCCCTCCCCCGCGACACGCATTTTCCGCCCGCGGGCCCGGGTGGGACCCCGTCCCGCCCCACCGGGAAGGCCGTGCGGGGCGGAGCGCCGGCCCGCCCTACCCCGCCCCGCGCCGCCTGTGGGCGGCGCGGGGCGGGGCCGCGGTCAGGCCGGGGGCGCCTCCGCGGCGGCCCAGTACAGGGCCTGGGCCACCTGGGCGAACAGGCCCTTGGGGTGGTGTCGGAACAGCGGCTCGGTGCCGAAGAGCACCACCGGGGCGCCGTTCGCGGTGCCGCTGACCACCGCGGCCCGCCCGGCCGCCGCGTCAGGGCCGCCCGAGCCGTCGGCACCGGCCCTCCAGTGGCCCGCGACCAGCGGGTCGTCGGCGTAGGCCTGCTCGACCGCCACGCCCTCGCCCAGACCGGTGAACCACCCCGGCGAGTACACGAACGTGTGCCCGCCGGTGCCGGTGAGCACGCCCTCGCCCGCCGCCGCGGCCACCACGCCGTTGGCGTCGGCGCGGCCCGCGACCCGGGTCGCCTCCAGCAGCCCGGCCTGGTCGTTGAGCCGGGCGCCGGTCGCCCCGCGGCCCACCAGGCCGCCGCCGTCGGCGAGGAACCCGTCCAGGGCTGCCCGGGCGTCGGCGTCCAGGTCGGCGTACACCAGGCCCGAGCCCGCGTACAGCACGTCGACGGACGACCAGTCGAACCCGCCGTTGAGCACCGCCGTGGACACCGGCACCAGCTCGAACCCGAGCGCGTCCAGGGTGAACACCTCGTCGGCGGCGCCCGCCACGGCCACCGTGACCGGTTCCAGCGGCGCGTCCCCGGGGTCGTCTGCGGCGGTGAACACCGCTCCGTGGCGGTCGGACGCCTCCGCGACGGCGCCGGCCGCCGCCGGCGCGACCACGGCGCCGCCCCGGGTCCAGGCCACCTCGGCGCCCGCGGCCAGCAGGTCGTTGAGCGCCGCCGCGTCGGAGCCGTCGGCCACCTCCAGCAGCCACCCCGCCGTACCGGGCTGCTCGACCCGCCCGGTGGGCGCGGCGGCGGCCACCGGCGCGACCGGCACCGCCACCGCCTCCCGCACGGGGTCGGTCCGGGCGCCCCAGAGCAGGCCGTGGCTCCATCCGGAGATGTCGTACATGGCCTCGACGTCCTCGCTGATGTCGCGTCCGGCCTCCAGCAGCACGTTGGCCATGCCGCGCTTGGGCTGGTGCATGTCCACCACGTAGGACCCCGCCGGGTAGGCGTCGCCCCCGACGGTGAACGCCTCCTCGGCGCGGCCCACCCGCACGTCGTTGGCGATGAGGAAGTCGACCAGCCGGGCGGTGGCGCGGTCCTGCCCGGGCAGCACGTAGGCGCGCGGGAACTCGGTCGTGTACACGTCCTCGGGCCCGAACCCGGGCACCCACCCCTCGGGCGGGACCACCTGCTCCTCGCCGGCGGCGCCGCGGCGGAACACCTCGATCTGGTCGGCGACCAGCTCCTCCCGGTTCTCCCGGGCGAACTCGACGGTGGCCCCGATGGTGGCGGCGGAGATGTCGGTGTTGATGGCCGAGCGCCGCCGCAGCTCCTCCTCCGGGAGGTTCGTGTAGTCGGCGTTGTTGACCCGCATCGGGAACTCGACCGTGGCCGAGGCGACCGCGCCCTGGTAGGGGGCGTACATGGGCGTGAAGATCGGCGGCCAGTCGTCCCAGCCGTCGGCGCTGTCCCGGAACGGGATCTGCGGCGGCAGCACCCCGTCGTCCTCGGGCGTGTAGCCCAGCTCCAGCACGGCCTCCTCCATGGCCAAAGCGTTCGCGTACGTGTTCTTGATGAAGAGGTCGTACTCGTAGTTCTGCCCGTGCGGCGGCGTGCACGGCTCGATCAGAGTGCCGTTGACGTAGCCGTGCTGGTCCACCATGACCGCCGGCTGGGTGTCGATCATCACCTGGCGCACCGCCGCCGTCTCCGGCTGGGACACGGTCACGAAGTCGCGGTTGAGGTCGAACCCGGCCGCGTTGGCGCGGGTCCCGGCGACCCGCCCGTCGGGGTTGGCGGTGAGCACGAAGTACAGCCGCGCCCCCTCCAGCAGCTCCTCGGTCTCGGGCTCCGCGCTGTGCGCCAGCTCCTCGATGACCCGCAGCGAGGCGTCGGTGCCCTCCCACTCGTTGCCGTGGATGTTGGCGTTGACCAGGACCGGCGTCTTGTAGCGGTCGGCCAGGGTGCGGTCGCGGGCGGCCCGCTCGGGGTCGTCGGCGATGAGTTCGCGCATCCGCCGCTGCGCGTCGGCGCGGGCGCGGTTCTCCGGTTCGGTGACGGTGACCAGGTACAGGTCGCGGCCCCGGGTGCTGGTGCCGACGACCTCGGCGCTGACCCGGTCGGAGTCGTCCATGAGGTCGTTGAGGGCCGGGGCGAGGTCGTGGTACGGGGTCAGGCCGAGCTTGACGGAGTGGTCGGCGGGGTCCTCGGGGTGCACGGGGAGTTCCGCGCGGCGGGGGTAGGGGGCATCGGTGTCCACCCCGGGCGCCGGGTGCGGGACGGGCGCGGCGAGGGGGCGGGCGGTGTCGTGGAAGGGGGCGGCGACGTCGTTGCGCTCGGGGCCGTTGCCGTACTCCCGCTGGGCGGGGTCGGCCTGGGCGGGGGCGGGGGCGGCGAGCACGCCGACGGCGACGGCCGCGGCGACCGCCGTCAGCACGGCCCGGCGGCGCGGGGGGTGTGGGGGCACGGGTGTCCTTCCTGGGGGCGTCCCCTGTTTCCTACCGGGGGCCGCCCGCGGGGACAAGACCGCCTGGGGCGGAAACCGCGCCGCGCGGCGCCCGGCCGCGCCTACACGCCGCCGGGGACCGGACGGGCCGCGTCCGCCCGTGGCGGTCGCCACCGTGCCGCGCAAAGCCCGCCCCGCGGGGGTTTCACGCGGACGTAATCCGGATCACGGGACTCCGTCGGAGAAGCCGGGATTTTCCCGGACCCCGGCCCTTGTTGGAGCCGGGAGTGCGGCCCTTCGGGGCCGGTCCACGGCGCCCCGCCCGAAGGCGGTTCACGGCGCCCGCGCACCGCGCGTTCCGCGCACCCCTGACCATCCCGCTCCCGGTAATGGAGATTCCCCGGTGACCCTTGCCTCCGTGCGCCCCGACCGCCGCCACGCGGCGACCCCGACAACGACGGCCGTTCCGGCGGCCCCGGCCCCCCGGGCACCCCGGCCGGCACCGGCCGGCCGGGCCCGCGCCCTGCTGCTCGTCATCGTGCTGGGCGTGCTGTCCGCGATCGGCCCCCTGGCCACCGACCTGTACCTGCCCGCCCTGCCCGACATCGCCGCCGACCTGGGCGCGACCGAGTCGGCGGTCAAGTTCACCCTGACCTCGGTGATGGCCGGGATGGCCCTGGGCCAGCTGGTGGTGGGCCCGCTCAGCGACCGGTGGGGGCGGCGGGCGCCGCTGCTGACCGGCACGGCCGTGTTCACCGCGACGACGGCCGCGATCGCCCTCGCGCCCAACGTGGAGGTGTTCTCCGTCCTGCGGTTCCTCCAGGGGCTGTCCGCCGCGGCGGGGCTGGTGGTCTCGCGCGCGATCGTGCGCGACCTCTACGACGGGGACGCCGCCGCCGTCTTCTTCTCCCGGCTGGTGCTGCTGTCGGGGCTGGCCCCGATGCTGGGGCCGATCATCGGCGGGCAGCTGCTGCTGGCGGGCCCGTGGCCGGTGCTGTTCGGCGCGCTGGGCGCGGTCGGCCTGCTCACCACCGCGCTGGTCTGGTGGGCGCTGCCCGAGAGCCTGCCCCGGGAGCTGCGCACGGCGGTGGACCCGCGGGGCCAGCTGCGGGTGTTCGGCTCGCTGCTGCGGGACACCCGTTTCCTGGTGCCCACCCTCACCCTGACGCTGGGCTTCGGGATGTCGTTCACGTACATCTCGGCGTTCTCGTTCGTGTCCCACAACGAACTGGGGGCCGACGCGCAGGCGTTCGCCCTGGTGTTCGCGGTGACGACGCTCGGCATGGTCCTGGGCAACCAGGTCAACGCCCTGCTGGTGCGGCACGTGGAGATCCACCGCCGCCTGCTGCTGGGGCTGGCCGGGTCCGTGCTGTCGGTGGGGGCGCTGGCCGTGCTGGACCTCGCGGGTGCGGCGTCGCTGGTGTCGGTGACCGCGGCCCTGTTCGTGATGATGCTGTTCACCGGCCTGGTGTCGCCCAACGCCACGGCGCTGGCGCTGTCCCACCTGCCCGCGGACCGGGCGGGGAGCGGGTCGGCTCTGCTGGGGACCCTCCAGTTCGGCCTGGGGTCGGCGGTGGCCGCGCTGGCCGGCTGGGGCGGCGCGGTGACCCTGACGGGGATGACCGCGGTGATGTTCGCCGCGGCGGCCGGCGCGGCCGGGGTGTTCGCGCTAGCGGCGGTGCCGGCGCGACGCGCCCGGGTGCGAACCGCGTGATCGCCGGGCGAATGTCGCCCGGGACGGTTAACCTGGGCGGTTCGTGCAAGGCGACCAGGAGGGGACTCGGTATGTCCACTTTTCCGAACCCGCAGGCGCATCCGCTGACCGCGCAGGCCCCGGGCGAGTGGGAGGAGACCCTGGCCCGGCTGTCCCGGATGGAGGGGACGGCGTGGCTGACGGCGGTGCGGTCGGAGGGCGCCCCGCACACCCGCCCGGTGCTGGCGGTGTGGGTGGACGGCCAGCCGTTCTTCGCCTCGGGGGCGGGGACCGCCAAGTCCCGGCTGCTGGAGGGCGCCTCCCAGGTGAGCCTGGCGTTCTCGACGGCGGGGATGGACGCGGTGGTCGAGGGGGCGGTCGAACGGGTCGTGGACCGCGACCGCCTGGCCTGGGTGGCGGCGGCCTACGCCGAGCGGTACGGCTGGGCGCCGACGGCGGGCGAGGGCGCGCTGACCGGGGAGGACGGCGCCCCGACGGCGGGTCCGCCGCCGTACCTGGTGTACACGGTGGTGCCCTCGACGGTGTACGCGTTCCCCACGGACGACGAGGGCCCGGCCCCCACGCGGTGGAGGTTCGACGTGTGGCCGTGACCACGGGGATGTGAAACGTCGCGTCCGGGGGGTAAGGGTCCGCTGTGCACAAAGATTGATACAGCCTCGACCCCCCTTACGGAGGCGGACGAATGAGAACGAAGATCGTGATCCCCATCCTCGTCGTGCTGTGGCTGGCGATCGGTGTGGTCGCCGTGTTCCAGCGCGGACTGTTCAGTGACGAGCCCTCGTGCTCCAATGTCGGCTACACCCTCGGGACCGTTTTCGTGGGCCCGTTGAACTACATGGGTGTGAACCCGACCATCGAGTGCCCGCCGCTGCCCGAGCCCTCGGAGTGATCCGGTCCCCCTCCCCCGGTGCCGCGCGCGGCGCCGGGGGTGAGGCGGGGGCCCTCAGGGGCCCAGCAGGCGTTCGATGAGGACCTGCCAGCCGTGTGCGAGCGGGTGGCAGCCGCCGGGGTCCACGGGTGCGGCCGCCCTCCCCCCGGAGGTCAGGTGGAGGATGAGCGGCCCCTCCAGCGCCCCGGTGAGCAGGACCGCCATGCCGTCCGGGTCGGGCGGGGGCTCGGGAACCGCGGCCAGCAGCATGCGCAGGTGCGGGACGGTCATGCTCACCGTGCCGCCGGGCGCGGGCCGGGTGAAGTCCATCGCGGCCCGGGCGATGACCAGGTGCTCCTCCAGGAACTCGGTGCGCAGGCGCCCGTAGGCGATGATCCGCTCCCGGGGCGGGGCTCCAGGGCCCAGCGGGGGCGGCCCGGACAGGACCCTCTCCTGGAACCGGAACTCGCTGTCGTCGAGCAGGGCGCGGAAGATGCCGGCCCGGCTGCCGAAGCGGCGGAAGACCGTCCCCTTGCCCACCCCGGCGCGCTCGGCGAGGGCGTCCATGGTCACGTTCTCGACGCCGTCCTCGGCGATCATCGCGCGGGCCGCCGCCAGCAGGAGCTCGCGGTTGCGGGCGGCGTCCGCCCGTTCGGCTCGCGGTTTTCCGAGGGGGATCACAGGCAGGTTCACGGCTTCAATGTACCCCGGGAACACTAAGCGGGGTAAAGTCCGTTTATGATGGCGGGTGTTCGCACGACCGGGGTCCCCCGGCGCGCGGCCGCTCCGCGCGCCGTCCGCGGCGCCTCCTGTACCGGCTGAGAAGAAGTGAGTTCCGTGAACCTGTTCCGTCTGGACGCCAGCATCCTGCCCGCCGCCTCGGCGAGTGCCGAGATCGCCGACCTGACCGAGGCCGAGTGGGTCGCCGCGCACCCCGGCGGCAGCGTGGTCCGCCGCCACCTGGGCGCCGACCCGCTCCCCTCCGACGCCTGGGCCCTGGCCACGACCGCCGGCTTCACCCCCGAGGAGGACCTCTCCGCGGGGCAGCGGGAGGCCCTGGCGCTGGCCGCGGAGCTGGCCGGGGAGCTGGAGGCGGCCGACGCCGTCATCCTGGCCGTGCCGCTGTACAACTACGGGGTCTCGCAGCACTTCAAGGCCTGGGCCGACCTGGTGATCACCGGGTGCGGGGCGGGCAACCCGCTGCTCAAGGGCACCCCGACCGTGCTGGTCACCACCCTGGGCGGCGGCTACGGCCCCGGCACCCCGCGCGAGGGCTGGGACCACTCCACTCCCTACCTCCGGCGCGTGGTCGCCGACATGTGGGGCGCCGACCTCACGCTCATCAAGCGCGAGCTGACCCTGGCGGCCACCACGCCCGCCATGGAGCCGCTGCGCGGCCTGGCCGACGAGCAGCGGGAGCTGGCGCTGGGCGAAGCCCGGGACGCGGGCCGGGCGCTGGCCGGAAAGTAGCGCGCCGGCGGCGCGGCCCCGGCCCGCCGCCGCTGCCGGAGGGCCCGCCGGCGGCGGGCCCTCCGGTGTCCGGGGTACGCCCCCGGTCACCGGAGGGCCCCGGTCACGACCCCGCGTCGGGCGCGGCACGGCCCAGGGCACAGCCCACCCGGGCCCCGCACGCCCGGGGCGCGATGGGGCCCGAGCACGCTGCCGCCCCGGACACGACACATCCCGGGCAAGGTGCGCCTCCGGACACGGCGCGGCCCCGGGCCCGCGGGGACGGGGACCGGGGCCGGGGCGGCGGGGCGCGCACGCCCCGCCGCGCGCTCAGGCGCGGACGGTGAAGGAGGCCGCGATCAGGTCCTCCTCGCGGGAGGACGGTCCGACCCGCAGCTCGAAGCCGCCCGGTTCCACCCGCCGCACCCCGGCGGCGTCCACCAGGGTGCAGTCGGCCACCGGCACCTCCAGGGACACCCGGCGGGTCTCCCCCGGCGCCAGCTCCACCCGCCGGTAGGCCTTCAGCTCCCGGTCGGCCCAGGTGACCGAGGTGACGGTGTCGGAGACGTAGGCCTGCACGGTCTCCACGGCGGGACGGTCCCCGGTGTTGGCGAGGGTGACCTCGGCGCGCACGGTGTCGTCGACGCCCAGCTCGGGCCGGGCGATCTCCAGGTCCGAGTACTCCACGCGGGAGTAGGTGAGCCCCTCGCCGAACACGAACGCGGGCCGCTGGGTGAGGTCGGCGTACCGGTCCCCGTGCTGGCCGCGCACCTGGTTGTAGAACGTGGGCTGCTGCCCGGCGTGGCGGGCGTAGGAGACGGGCAGCCGCCCGGAGGGCTCGATGAGCCCGAGCAGGAGTTCGGCGACGGCCCTCCCGCCCTGCATGCCGGGGTTGGCGGCGTGCACCAGCGCGGCGGCGCCCAGCGCCGACTCCGGGAGCACCAGCGGCTTGGAGGAGATGACGACGACCGTCATCGGGGTACCGGTGGCGGCGAGGGCGTCCAGCAGGGCGGTCTGGGCGCCGACCAGCTCCAGGGTGGCGGTGGAGCGGCCCTCCCCGACCAGCTCGATGCGGTCGCCGACGACGGCGACGACGTGGTCGGCGGCCTCGGCGGCGGCGACCGCCTCGGCGATCATGGTCTCGTCGGGTGCGGCGGGGTGGACCACGGACGGGCGGGGCTGGCCGTCGGGGAAGGTGTCCCCGGCGGGGTCGGGCCCCAGGCGGCAGATGTCGGCGCCGCGGGCGTGCACGACCTTCCAGTCCCGGGGGGCGTGGTCGCGCAGGCCGTCCAGGACGGTGCGGACCATGGCGCGCGGGTGGCCGTCGGGCATCCAGTCCACCTGGCCGGAGTTCCCGGCCCAGTCGCCGAGCTGGGTGTGCGGGTCGTCGGCGTTGGGGCCCACGACCGCGATGGTGCGGGCCGCCTCGCCGCCGCGGGCGACGGCCCGGCCCTCGCCGTCGGGGAGGCGCTCGTCGGTGAGGGGCAGCGTGCCGTCGTTGGCCAGCAGCACCAGGGAGCGGCGGGCGACCTCCAGGTTGAGCGCGGTGTGCTCGCGCGAGCCGATGACGGCGCGCTGGCGCTCGGGGTCGGGGTGGCGGGGGTCCTCGAACAGGCCGAGCTCGAACTTGAGGGTGAGGATGCGCGCGACGGCGGCGTCGATCTCCTCCTCCGCGAGCATGCCGCGGGCGACGGCGTCCTGGGCGCCCTCGAAGAAGCCCGGGGTGGTCATGACCATGTCGTTGCCGGACCTGACGGCCGCGGCGGCGGCGTGGGTGTGGTCCGGCTGGATCTTCTGCTCCCAGACCATGCGGCCGACGTTGTCCCAGTCGGTGACGAGGGTGCCGGTGTAGCCCCACTCGCCGCGCAGGACCTCGTCGAGCAGCCAGGAGTTGACCGTGATCGGCACCCCGTCCATGGACTGGTAGCCGAGCATGAAGGTGCGGCAGCCCTCGCGGGCGACCCGCTCGAACGGGGGCAGGAACCACGAGCGGAGCTTGCGCCGGGAGATGTCGGCCTCGGTGGCGTCGCGCCCGCCCTGGGTCTCGGAGTATCCGGCGAAGTGCTTGGCGCAGGCGAGGATCGCGGTGGGGTCGTCCAGACCGGAGCCCTGGTAGCCGCGGACCATGGCCGAGGCGAACTCGCCGAGGAGGTGGGGGTCCTCGCCGAAGGTCTCGCCGACCCGGCCCCAGCGCAGGTCGCGGGTGATGCACAGGACCGGGGAGAAGGTCCAGTGGATGCCGGTGGCGGCGACCTCGACGGCGGTGGCGCGGGCGGCGCGCTCGATGAGGTCCGGGTCCCAGGTGGCGGCCATGCCGAGCTGGGTGGGGAAAATGGTGGCGCCCTCCCAGAAGGAGTGGCCGTGGATGCAGTCCTCGGCGACCAGGAGGGGGATGCGCAGCCGAGTGCGGGCGGTGAGGGCGGCGGCCTCCAGGACGAGTTCGGGGGAGGTGTGCAGCAGGGAGCCGGCGTGCATGTCCTCGACCAGGGGGCGCACCCCGCCCCGGGCGTCCAGCTGGAGCATCTGGCCGACCTTCTCCGGCAGGGTCATCCGGGAGATCAGGTCGGCGACCCGGTCGGCCACGCTCCGGGAGGGGTCGAGGTAGGGGTGCGGGGCGTTCACCAGGGGTTCCTCCTGTGGTGACAGTGCGTTGCGGGGGGTGACTCATAGGCATGGGAGCGATCCCATGGAGATCTACGCTACGTCATGGGGTTCCGCTCCGGAGGGCCGGGGACCCGACATTTTCATACCGATCGAGCGGTTCGTCCCTGATGACGGGATGGTGGGGCGGGGCCGCCGGGACCGCTGCCCGGGTCGTCCCCGGGCCTGCCGCGGCCGCGGTCCCGGTGGAGGCGTCGCGCCGGACGCGGACAACGGCTGCCGCCACGCGCCGGCCCCGCCTCGTCCGCGGAGGCGGGTCCCACCGCACCTGGGCAACGCCTGTCATCGCGCTCCGCCGGCGGGCCTGCCCCGGCCACGGCACCGGCACCGGAGGGGGCGTTCCACCGCACCCGGACGCTACTCCCCCGCCCTCTCGCGCTCCCAGCGGGCGAACGCCGGGCCGGCCGCCGCGACCACCAGCGCCGCACCCGCGAACAGCGCCGCCGCCACCCCGAACGGCGCCGACATCCCCAGCCACCCGGCCAGCAGCCCGCCCAGCACCGACCCCAGGGCCAGTCCCAGCAGCCCCGCCATCCGGGTCACCGAGCCCACCCGGCCCAGCAGCGCGGCGGGCACCGCGCGCTGGCGCACCGACACCGCCAGCACGTTCCACACCAGGGTGTGCGCGAAGTACACCGCCAGCGCGGCGGCCACGACCGCCGGGTGCCCGGCGGCGGCGACCACCGCGAACGCCGCCGCCCCGGTCAGCAGCGCCGCGGCCATCGACCTCCGGTACCCCGCGCGGGCCGCCAGGCGCGGCGCCGCCCACGCCCCGGCCAGGGCGCCCGCCGCCGTGCAGGAGAGCAGCAGCCCGTACCCGGCGGGGCCCAGCCCGAGCACCTCGCGCGCGTACAGCACCAGGTAGGAGAACGGGATCATGTAGGCGGTGCTCGCGATCGCCGACACCGCCACCAGGACGCGCACCACCGGGTGGCGCGCCGTCCAGCGCAGCCCCTCGCCGATCTCCCGCAGGGGCCCGGGCCGCTCCGCCGGAGCCGGCCGCCGGCCGCCCGGGGCGGCGCGGAACCCCAGGGCGGCGCCCAGGTAGGCCAGCGCGGCGGCGGCCACGGGCGCCGCCGCGGCCCAGCCGAACAGCAGGCCGCCCAGCGGCGGCCCGGCGAACCCGTCCAGGACGGTCTGCGTCCCGGCGATCCGGGAGTTGGCCCGGTCCAGGTCGCGGGCGGGCACCGCGCGCGGCAGCACCGCCACGGCCGCCCCGTCGGAGACCAGCTCCAGTACCCCGGCCAGCGCCGAGGCCGCGTACAGGGCGGCGAGGGCGAGGCCGTCCAGGGCGAGCAGGGCGGCCAGGCCGGCGAACAGCGCCGCCCGGAGCAGGTTGGCCAGAACCAGCAGGCGCCGCCGGTCGGCCCGGTCGACGAGCAGTCCCGTGCCCAGCACGGCCGCGACCCGGGTGAGGGCGTGCACGGCGGTCAGCCCGGCGACGGCCAGGGGGTCGGAGGTGAGGGAGGCCGCCAGCAGCGGCAGGGCGACGAACCCGATCCCGTCGGCGAGGTTGGAGCAGGCGCTGCCCGCCCAGATCCCCCGGAACCCGGGGCCCGTCCCCGGGCCGCGCGCCGCCTCCGCCATGTCCGCCCCCTCCGTTCCCGGCCGTGGTCCCGGACCAGGGTGGCCGAGCCGCACGGGGCGCGCCAGGGGTTTTCCGCCGCGGGGCGCCCGCGGTTCAGGCCAGGGGGCCCAGGAGGTCGGTGCGGTCCAGGTCCCCGGCGTCGAGGGCGTCCAGGGCGGGTCCGAGCCTGCGCTCCTCGTACCCGAAGTGGGTCTCCATGACCGCCTCGATGCCGTCGAGGTGGCGGTGCAGCTCCTCGGGGTCCGCACCGCGGTCCAGGGCCTTCTCCAGGGCACCGATGAGGTGGTCCAGCATGGAGTGGTCCTGCTTGAGCTGCGACACCACGGGCGCCAGGGCGGGGTCGGCGGCCACCAGCAGGGGGAAGAGGGCGGTGTCCTCGCCGCGGTGGTGTCCGGTGAGGGCCTGGCAGAACCCGTGGCAGTACAGCAGCAGGTCCCGGGACGGGGGCCCGGCGTCCCCGCCGCGGTCGATGGCGGCCCGGGCGACGCCGATGGCGTCCCGCAGCCTGCGGTGCACCGCTTCCAGCTCCCGCCGCCACGCCGCGGCCCGCGCCTCGCCCATCGTCCCCCTCGTGTCGGAGCCCTCGAAAACCCCCGGAAGGCTAGCAGCCGCCGCGCCCGCCCCGCGGGGAGGGCGGAGCGGGCGCGGCGGCGCCGGCGGGGGTCAGCGCACGGGGGCGCCGGGGCCCAGCGGGATGCCCAGGGCCCACCAGGCGAGGAACAGGGCGGTCCACACCACCGTCATGCCCACGGCCAGCGGGAGGGTGTAGGAGGCCAGGGTGCCGATCCCGGCGCTCTTGCGGTACTGCTGGAGGAAGCCGAGCGCCATCACGAAGTAGGGGCTCATCGGGGTGACGGCGGTGGACCCGGAGTCGGCGATGCGGAACAGCGCCTGGGTGGTCTCGGCGGGGACGTCGATGAGCATGAGCATCGGCACCAGCACCGGTGCGCAGATCGACCACATCGCCGAGCCGCTGGTGACGATGACGTTGATGACCGTCAGCAGGGCCAGGATGAGCAGGAACAGCACCACCACGGGGATGCCGCTGGTCTCCAGCGCCTCGGCCGAGCGCACCGCGATGACGTCGCCGATGTGGGTCCAGTCGAAGTAGGCCAGGAACTGGGCGATGGCGAAGAACAGCACCAGCACCGGCGCCATCTGCCTGATGCCCTGCACCATGAGCGCGGGCACGTCGGCGGGCTTGGCGATGGTGCCGACCCGGTGTCCGTGGACGATGCCCACCAGGCCGAAGAGCAGGGCCACGATGGCGCCGATGCCGTCCAGCAGCGGGGACTCCGCCAGGCTCCCGCCCTCGCCGCGCAGCGGCGACCCGGCGGGGACGACGAGGGCGGCGAGCACGGCCAGGGCCAGGACCAGGGCGGTCAGGGCGCGGCGCAGCCCGGAGCGCTCCGCGTCGGTGAGGGTGAGGGTGCCGATGTTCTCCAGGTCCGCGTCGGGGTCGGGGTCCAGGTCGGGGCGCTTCTCCAGGACGAGCTTGGTGATGAGGGTGATGACCCCGGCCAGCACGACCGAGGAGGCGATGTTGAAGAACCAGTTGCTCAGCGGCGACACGTAGGCCGCGGGGTCGATGATCTGGGCGGCGGCGGTGGTGATGCCCGCGAAGATGGCGTCGTTGGGGGTGGGGATCGGGCTGGCGTCGTACCCGGAGGCGATGGCGGTGTAGGCCACGACGACGCCGAGGATGGGCGACTTGCCGACGGCGCGGAAGGCGAGGCCGCCCAGGGGCACCAGGATGATGTAGGCGGCGGCCGAGGCGACGTGGGCGACGGTCCCGGCGAAGGCGACCGCGAAGATCACCCAGCCGGTGGGCACGCGGGAGACGCTGACCCGCATGAGGGCGGCCAGGAAGCCGCTGCGCTCGGCGACGGCGACGCCCATGATGACGGCGACGATGGTGGCCATGGGCGGGAACGAGGCGAAGTTGCCGATCATCGTGGAGACGGCCATGGCCAGGCCCTCCCCACTGAGGAGGTTGCGGACCACGACGGTCTCGCCGTCGCTCGGTGAGACCACCGAGACGCCGAGCCCGGCCATGACCGCGCTGGCGGCGCCGAGGATCGCGGCCAGGATCCAGAACAGCCAGAACGGGTGGGGCAGGGCGTTGCCGACGCGCTCGACGACGGCCATGGCGCGGACGATGCGCGGGAGCGGGACGTCCCCGGTGGCGGCGGTCGCGCGGTCGGGGCCACCGGGTGCGGGCTGGGACATGCGGGTCTCCTGTGGCTGGGCGGGTCAGGCGGCGGGCAGGTGGTACCGGCTGACGAAGCGCCACAGTTCCTCGTGGGCCTCGATGGTCGGTGTCGTGTACCCGCCGCCGCTGTAGGAGTCGGCGCCGGGCCAGGTGTGCCCGCCGCCGTCGACGGCGACGTGGCGGACGCGGGCGCCGCGGTCGCAGCCGCGCCACTCCCGGACGGTGATGTCGGGCTCGGTCCGGCGGACGCGCGGGCCGGGGCGGCAGCCGTGGGCGTCGGCCCGGGCGGCGTTCCAGGCGGCGATGTCGGGCAGGCCGCGGTCGGCGTCGCCGGTGTAGGGGATGGTGGCGTCGTCGGTGCCGTGGAAGGAGATCACCGGCACGGGCCGGACGGGGTCGCAGTCCACGCCGTGGGGGTAGAGGGCGGCGGCCACGGGGGCGATGGCGGCCACCCGCTCGGAGGCGGCGCAGGCCAGGAGCGCGGTGAACGCGCCGCCGTTGGACTTGCCGGTGGCGTAGACCCGGGCGGGGTCGGTGCACAGGGCGGCCTCGACCGCGTCGAGGAGGTCGTGGGTGAAGGCGACGTCGTCGACGCCGGGGGCGGAGTAGGGGGCGCCCTGCCAGGCCTGGCGGTCGCCGTCCCCCTGGCCGACGACGCCCTCGGGGTAGACGACGACGGCGGGGAGTTCGGACAGGCCGGAGAAGGCCTCGGTCCCGGCCCCGGTGTTGCCTCGGCCGTGGTAGGCGAGGACGACCGGCCAGGCGCGCCGTCCGTCGTAGCGGTCGGGCAGGTGGAGGCGGTAGGAGCGCTCCAGGCCCCCGCTGGTCAGGGAGTGCGGCGCGCTCGTGCCGGGCTCCTGGGGCGGGGCGGTGCCGCAGCCCGCGGAGCGGTGGGGGTGCGGGGCGGCCTGGGCGGGGGCGGGGACGGCGGTGAGCAGCAGGGCGGGCACGGCGAGAGCGGCGGCGAGCCGGGCCAGGGGCCGGGCGGTGCGGCGCATGTCGGTGGTCCTCTCCGTCGGTGGTGTGCGGGGGTGCGGGCGCCCGGTCGGGCGTGGCGCGGGTACGGCTGACGGGCCCTCGGCGGTCGCGGCGCGGGTGCCGGGGCGGCGGGTGTTCTCGGGTGCGGTCGGGGCCGGGTCCGCGGTGCGCGGACCCGGCGGCGGTGCCTCGGGCGGCGGTGCGCGCCCCGGGAGGCGGGCCGTGCCCCCCGGGCTCCGGGCCCGGGAGGGCGGGCCCTACTCCTGGAGCCACTCCCGGGCGAAATCGGTGATGCGGTCGACGACGGCGGTGACGATGGCCGCGCCGTCGGACCCGGTGGCCCGGGTCGGGTCGCCCAGGACCCCGTCGGGGCTGAGGCGGTCGTAGCGGACCTGGAGGGCGGGGTGGCCGCGGCGGCGGGCGAGCCGGGACAGGCGGTCGAGGCCGGCCAGGGCGGTGGTGCCCGGGCGCAGGCGGCCGGCGCGGACGAGGTCGGGGGCCAGGTGGAGCATCTGTGCGGTCTCGGCCTCGCCGCTGTGGCCGCTGACCTCGCTCACGTCCATGGCGGCCACGGCCTCGGCGGCCAGGGCGGTGAGCGGGGTCCAGGCGAATTCCAGGTCGGGGCGGTCGGCCAGCAGGTCCTGGGCGACGGTGGTGAGAGCGGCGTTGTTGCCGCCGTGCCCGGTGATGACGAGGACCTTGCGCCAGCCGTGGCGGTACAGGCCCCCGACGTACTCGTGGACCACGGCGCGGAAGGTGTCGACACTGAGGCTGAGCGTCCCGGCGAAGGCCAGGTGGTGCGGGGAGACGCCCACGGGCAGCGAGGGGCCGATGACGGCGCGCCCGTCCAGGCGGGCGGCGACGCGTTCGGCGACCCGTTCGGCGCGGACCAGGTCGGTGCCCAGCGGCAGGCCGGGGCCGTGCTGTTCCAGGGCGCCGGCCGGGAGCAGGACGAGCGGGCTGTCGGCGACGGCCCGCTCCGCCTCCTCGGTGGTGAGGTCGGCCAGGTACGGCGCGGGTCCGGGACGGGCGCTCACCGGGCCCCTCCGGCGACGGCGTCGCGGATGGCGCGCAGGTGGTCGCGGGTGAGGCGCTCGGCGGCGCCGGCGTCGCCGTCGCGGACGGCCTCCAGGATGAGGAGATGCTCGGCGTGGTCGCGTTCGCGGTCGTGGTAGCGGTGCCGGATCTCGACCTGTTCGCGGGCGCGGACGTGCAGCAGGGCCTCGACGGTCTCCCTGAGGAGGGGGTTTCCGGTGGCGGCGGCCAGGGCGACGTGGAAGTGGACGGGGCCGGCCGGGCCGAACCGGGGCGGGTGCAGGGCGTTCTGCGCCGACTGCCCGAGCCGGGCCAGGTCGTCGTCGGTGCGGGCGCCGGCGGCCCGGGCGGCGATGGCGGGCTCGACGACGAGGCGGGCCTCGGCGAGTTCGAGGACGGTGTCCCCCTCCCTGCGGGGCAGGTGGGGGTTGACCATGAGCGTGCGGGCGAAGCCGGGGCCGACGTAGGTGCCCGACCCGTGCCGGAACTCGACGACCCCGGTGGCCTCCAGGCGGCGCAGCGCCTCGCGGACCGTGGGGGTGGTGACGTCGAAGCGCCGGGCCAGCTCGCGGGAGGACGCCAGGAGGTCTCCGGCGCCCAGGCGCTGCTCGCGGATGATCTCAACGATGTCGTCGGCCAGGCGCTCGGAGAGGGACGGCTCGGTTCTACTCATAAAGTGACTAAATCACTTAGTCGGTGAGTGCGTCAAGTCACACACGCGTCCCGTCCGCGGCGACCGCGCAGGTGGGGCGGGTGCGGACCGGGCGGGAGCCGCCGCGGTGCGAAGCGGCGCAAGGCGAAGCGGCGCGGTGCGGTGCGGTGCGGTGCGGTGCAAGGCGAAGCGGCGCGGCGCGGCGCGGGGGCAGGGAGAGGCGAAGCGGCGCGGCGCGGGGGCAGGGAGAGGCGAAGCGGCGCGGCGCGGGGGCAGGGAGAGGCGAAGCGGCGCGGCGCGGGGGCGGGGTCAGGGCAGGGGCAGGCGGTACCGGGAGACGAACCGCCACAGCTCCCGGTACGCCTCCACCGTGGCGGTGGTGCGCCCCGGGCCGGAGGAGGCGGGCGCCCCGGGCCAGGTGTGGCCGCCGCCCTCGACGACCACGTGCCGCACGCCGGCGCCCCGGTCGCAGCCCGACCACTCCAGGGCGGTCGCGTCCGGGCCCGGCCGCTCCGCCTCCGGGCCCGCGCGGCAGCCGTGGGCGGCGGCGCGGTCGGCGTTCCAGGCGGCGATGTCGGGCAGGCCGCGGCCGGGGTCGCCGACGTAGGGGATGGTGGCGTCGTCGGTGCCGTGGAAGGAGACCACCGGGACCGGGCGGGAGGTGTCGCACTCCAGGCCGTGGGGGTAGAAGGCGGCCGCCACCGCGGCGACCGCGGTGATCCGCCCCGGAGCGGCGCAGGCCAGGACCTCGGCGAACCCGCCGCCGTTGGACATGCCCGCGGCGTAGACCCGGGTCCGGTCCACGCACGTCCGCGACTCCACCGTGTCCAGGAGCGCGTGGGTGAAGGCCACGTCGTCGACCCCGGGGTCGGAGTAGGGGGCGCCCTGCCAGGCCTGGCGGCCCTCGTCCCCCTCCACTCCGTCGGGCAGCACGACCACGGCGGGCAGCGCGGCCACCCCCGAGTAGCCCGCCATGCCCTCGGCGCTGCCGCCGCGCCCGTGGTAGGCCAGCAGCACCGGCCAGGCGCGGCCCGGCGTGTACCCCTCGGGCAGGTGCAACAGGTAGGAGCGCTCCCGGTCGCCGTCGACCAGGGCGTACCGCCGCGCCTGCCCCGGCTCCTGGGGCGGCGCCTGCCCGCAGCCGGTGGAGCGCAGGCCCCGGTCGGGGTCGTGCGGGACGGCCGCGCCGGGGACGCCCACCGCCAGGGCGGCCAGGGCGAGCACCAGGATCGGGCGGACGAGCATGCGCCGGGGCACGCGGCGCTCCTTCCCGGGGCGGCAAACGGACATCGACGACGTTATCGGCTTCCGGCCCATAAAACGGTTCTGCGGTCGGCCGCCGTTTTGCTACCTTCGGCGGGCGGGCCGTGGGACTTCGGCCGCGACTTCCGAGAACTGCCTTGTACGCACCATTCACGCCGGTCGCGCCTTCACTCCCCGGCCCGCGCACCCCCACCCCGGAGCGGACGCGGACGATGACCGACACCTACACCGACCTGCTGGCCTGCGAGGACCTGCTGCTGTTCGCCTCCGCCGCCGTCGCATCCACGGGGCAGCGCGAGTTCCACACCGCGTCCGGGGAGCAGGGCCCCTCCCTGGACTTCCTGCACGACTACGTCCACGGCACCCTGCCCGACCTGTACGGGCTGATGCTCGCCCTGCACGTCAACGACCACAACGCCGCG
Source organism: Nocardiopsis flavescens (assembly GCF_900141985.1). GTDB lineage: Bacteria > Actinomycetota > Actinomycetes > Streptosporangiales > Streptosporangiaceae > Nocardiopsis > Nocardiopsis flavescens. Next base: position 55,806 of record NZ_FQZK01000006.1, read on the forward strand.
CGGATCGTGCACACCCTGCTCTCGCGCCCCGCGCCCGGGGCCGACCCCGCGCTGCGCCCCCGGGAGAACGGGCTGATCCGCCTGCGCCTGGCCCGCATGCCCCCGCAGCGGGTCTACCGGCTGTTCCGGCGTCTGGCGGCCGAGCGCGTGAACAACCGCCGCACCCGCGCGGCCATGCGCGACTGGATCGCCCGCCGCCCCCTGGAGCTCGACGCGCTGAAGTACCGCGCGGGTCTGCGCGCCGCCGCCCGGCACGCCCGGGTCCCGCTGCCCGGCGAGGTGGCCCGGTTCCTGTTCTCGCGCCCGGCCGACCGGCGCCGCGCCCCCTACACCGCGCCCCTGCTGGAGTCCCACCGCCGTGCGCACTACGCGGCCCGGGAGCTGTACGGCCTGCCCCTCACCGTCGCCGAGGGGTTCGCCGCCCACCACCGGGTGCCGCGCCGGGCCTTCCTGGAGGGCATCGCCGGGCGCACGACGGCCGCCGAGCGGCTGCGCCTGGACCGCACCGCGCGCTGCCACGGCCTGGAGGCGCCGCTGTCCGACCTGGGCACGGCCCCGCTGCTGCGCCTGTGCGCGTACGTGGTGGGGCTGGCGGTGTCCGAGCGCCGCGAGCGGCGCGCGGAGCTGGAGGCGGCGCTGGAGCGGGCGGCCCGGCGCACGGCGGGGCCGCTGGCCGGGACCTGGCCGCGCACCGCCGCCGTGCTGGACGACAGCTACTCCTCCACCGGGTCGCGCGAGCGCCGCAACCGCCCGCTGGCGCTGGCGCTGGCCTGCCACCACCTGCTGCGGGTGCTGGCCCCGGGAGGGACCTCGCACTGGGTGTCGGGGCACCGCGACGCGCTCACCGTCCGTCCGCAGGGCCCCACCCGGCTCGCCGAGCCGATCCTGGACGCCCTGGACACCGGGCCCGCCCGGGTGGTCGTGGTCTCCGACGGCTACGACGACACCCCGCCGCTGCTGTCGGACGCCCTGCTGCTGTGGCGGCGCCGCGTGGACCCGGAGCGCTCGGTGGCGCTGGTGCACCTGGCCCCGGTGCTGGACGCGGGGGTCCTGGCCCCGCACCGGCTGTCCCCGGCGGTGCCCACCCTCGGGCTGCACGACCCCGCGGTCCTGCCGTCGCTGGTGGAGCTGGCCCGGTTCGGCGAGGGGCGGCTGGGCCTGGCCGACCTGCGGGCGCACCTGCTCGCCACCGCCGACACCGTCCTGGACGGCGAACGCGCCGGGGAGGCGGCGTGAGCGGCCCGCGGGGGATCGTCCTGGAGGGGGTGGCCACCGGCACCGCCCAGCAGTGGGGCGGGGTGCGGCTGGTGCCGCTGCTGCGCTCCGCGCCGGTGCCGGGGCTGCGGCTGCACCCGATGGCCGCCGAGGACCTGCGCGACAACCCGGGGATCGCCCGCGGGTACGAGGACGCGGGGGTGTGCTGCTACGTGCCGCACGCCTATGTGCTGACCTGGGACGGCGACCCCTCCCCCGGGGCCGCCTACGGCACCCGCCTGGTGGCGCCGGGCCGCTCGTCCGCGCCCCGGCGGATGCACCTGTCCCCGGGCGGGGCGCGCGGGGCCGACCGCGGCCGGAGCCGGTTCCTGCCGATGCGGCTGGCGGTGGAGGGCCTGCTGTCGCTGTTCTCCGGCGGACCCGAGACCGCCTGGGCGGAGTGGTCGCGCGACCTGGTCCGCCGGGGCGTGCCCTCCCCCGGGGCCGACACCCGCCCCGGCCGGGAGATCGGGGGGCTGGCGGAGGCGCTGCGGGTGTTCGAGATCCACCGGGACCAGTGCGGGGCGGCGGTGTACGTGGCCGACGTCCTGGCTTCGGTCCACCTGTACCCGCACCCGGACGACTACCGGGCGCTGCACACGAGCATGCTGCTGGACCTGTTCGGCGAGGCCCTGTACACCTACGGGCTGCTGCGGTACGCGGTCCCCCCGCTGTACACGCCGCTGCGGGAGGAGCGGGTGCGCTCTCTGGCCGACCTGCGCCGGGAGGTGGCGCACAGCCGCGAGCGGACGCGCCGGGGCCACGACTCCCTGATGCTCGCCTCGCTCACCGGGGGCCTCTACCGGAGCGGGCACGGGGAGGGCTTCGGCGGACGGCCGCAGGAGGGGGCCGGCGGGGGGCACCGGACGCGGTTCCGCACGGGGTGGCTGGCCCCGGAGCCGACTCGCGGGGAGGACCTGCACGTGGGCGAGGTCGTCGAGGACACGGACGGGCGGACCGCCTACCTCAAGACGCTGCGGCTCTCGTCCTCCCAGGTGCGCCAGGCACGCCTGCTGGCCGCGCTGAACGGGGCGGGGTGGCGGCTGGAGGGGGCCGCGCTGGACCTGGGGGTGAGCGTGTCCGCGCTCACCGAGCGGCTGGACCGGGCGGGGCTGGGGCACCTGCTGGCCCCGGGCCTGCTGGAGGCGCACCGCGCCGAGCGGCGCCGCGCCGCCCGCCGCCGCTGACCCGACGCACGGGAACCGGAGCGGAGCCGTGGGCGCCGGCCCCGGCCTGCGGACCGCCCGGCCGAACGCACGAACACCGGAGCGGACGCGCGGGGCACCGGCCCCGGTACACGGTCCACCCGGTCGGGCGCGCGGAACACCGGGCCCGGATGCGCAGGTCACCGACCCGGTCATGTGGGGGACACCGGCCCCGGTGCGCAGGGCACCGGAGCGGACGTGCAGGCACCGGGCAGTACGTGTGGGCCGCCGGTCCCGAACCGTGGAGCACCGGCCCCGGCACGCCGGCCGCCGGGGCGGGCGGGCAGGACACCGCGGCAGGCACGCGGGCACCCGGGGGCTCCCCGCCGCGCGGGCTCAGCGGAGGTCGCGGATGCGGCGCTCCACGCCGTCGAGCAGCCAGGACAGGCCCTCGTCGAAGACCTCCACCGGGCCGGGTCCCTCCCCGGTCAGCCGCTCGACCGCCGGGAACCTCCCGGGCTCCAGCCGACCGGACAGGTACTCCATCTGGGCGTCCGGGCGGGCGGCGCCGTCCGGGCCGGTCCGGCGGGCGGAGCGGTCGGCGTCCACCACCGGCACGGCGTGCCCGCGCACGTAGCCGTCCACGGCCTCGATGACGGCCAGGACGTCGCGCTCGGGCAGGCCGGTGTCCTCGAAGACCCGCAGCGCCGAGTCGGTCCAGGCCAGCACGCCGGGGCCGACGAAGCGCTCCGTCCCCATCAGCTCCACCAGCCACGGGTGGGAGCGGTAGCCGTCCAGGTCCTCGCGCGCCCAGCCGGCGACCTTGTCCCGCCAGGTGCCGGGGCGGGTGTGCGGGAGGGGCGCCCGGGAGACCATCGTGTCGACCATCAGGGCCAGCAGGGCGGACTTGTCGGGGATATAGGTGTAGAGGGTGGCGGCGCCCACGCCCAGGCGGGCGGCGACGCGGCGCATGGAGAGGGCGGCCAGGCCCTCCTCCTCCGCGATCCCGGTGGCGGCCTCCACCACGGCCTCGACGGTGAGCCGGTGGCGGGGGCCGCGGCGCGGGGCCTCGATCCCGTTCCACAGCAGGTCGAGGACCGGTTTCGGGTCGTTCGCCGCGTCCTCCATTGGATTCTCCCCGCTCCTTGCCGTATCTTGAAACTCCGAACGTTGTACGGAGTATAGCTTGGAGACACCGTGACCGCACGGACCACACCCGCCCCCGCCCCGGGCCGCGCCCTCGCCGGGGCGGTGCTCGCGGCCGCGGGGTTCGCGCTCACGGCCGCCTTCGGGCCGCCGCTCGCGGTCCCGCCGGTCACGGCGCTGCTGCTGTGGGCCGTGCTGCGCGCCACCCGGACCCCGTTCTCCGCCCTGGGCCTGTCCACCGGCCCGCGGGCCGCGCTGCTCGGCGCGGGGGCCGGGCTGGCCGCCGTGCTGGCGGGCGCGGGCCTGGTCGCGGGGGCCGCCGCGGCCCTCGGGGCGCTCGACCCCGCCGTGCCGACCGCCGCGGCCTGGGGCGGGGCGGCGCTGACGCTGGTCGCCGTGGTGCTGCCCGAGGAGACGGTGTTCCGGGGGTACGCCCAGCACGCCCTGGGCACCCGCTGGGCCGGGCTCACCCCCGTGGCGCTCCAGGCCGTGCTGTTCGCCCTGGCCTGCGCCCCCGTCCGGGGCGACCTGGACAACCTGGCCTCCGACCTGGCGTTCGGGTTCCTGCTGGGGTACCTGCGATTGCGCTCGCGGGGGCTGTGGGTCGTGCTGGGGATGCGCACCGGGGTCGTCCTGGCCTCGACCCTGGTCTCCGTGGAGCCGGGCGTGTGGGCGGCGGCGCTGGCCATCGTCCCGGGCCTGGCCGCCTTGGCCGCCGCCCACCTCATCGCCCCCTCCGGGCCCGCCTCCGACCGGGAGCCGCTGCCCCGCCGCCCGCTGGTCCAGCGCGGGGTGCTCTACGACGTCGGCAGCTCCTACATGCCGGGGCAGAACTCGCGCGAGGTCTGGCGGTCCGACGTGGTGGCCGAGGAGATGCGCGTCATCGCCGAGGACCTGCACTGCACGGCGGTCACCGTGTTCGGCCACGACCCGGACCGGCTGGAGGAGGCGGCCCGGCTCGCCCTGGACCGGGGCATGTTCGTGTGGGTGCAGCCGCGGCTGGTGGACGGCGACCAGGACGCGATCGCGCAGCGGCTGGAGCACGCGGCGGGTTTCTGCGAGCGGCTGCGCGCCGAGCACCCGGACCGGGTGGGGCTCAACGTCGGGTGCGAGCTGACGGCCTTCGCCCGGGGTGTGCTGCCCGGGCGCGGGTTCGAGCTGCGCACCGCGCTGCTGAGCTGGCTGTTCCCGCTCATGCCCCTGTTCGACCTGCGGCTGAACCGGCTGCTGGCGCGGCTGGTGGACACCGCCCGCGGGGCGGGGTTCGGCGGCCCGCTGACCTACGGGTCCGGCGCCTGGGAGAGCGTGGACTGGTCCCGGTTCGACATGGTCGGCGTGGACTACTACCTCGACGCCGGGACCCGGGACGACTACCGGGGCGGGCTGCGGGCGCTGCGGCGCTGGGGCAAGCCGGTGCTGGTCACCGAGTTCGGCTGCTGCGCCTACGAGGGCGCCCGCGAGGCCGGCGGCTCCGGCGCCGACATCCTGGACTGGAGCGACCCCGACGACCGCAGGGTGCGGCCGGGCCACCCCAGGAACGAGACGGTGCAGGCCGACGTACTCGGGGAGCTGCTGGACGTGTACGAGACGGAGGAGGTGCACGGGGCGTTCGTGTGCGTGTTCATCGAGGGCGACTGCCGCTACTCCGAGGACCCCGAGCGCGACCAGGACAAGGCGTCCTTCGGGATCGTGCGCGCGCCGAGCCTGGAGTCGGGGCTGTCCCCCGACGACGGGCACTGGGAGCCCAAGGAGGCCTTCCACCTCCTGGCCCGCCGCTTCGCGGCCCCCTGACGGCCGGTCCGGTGGCGGGCGGATGGCAGACTGCACCCATGCTCGGCATCACCGACCTGCCCACCTACCTGGCGGGACTCGTCCTCATCGTCCTCCTGCCCGGCCCGAACTCGCTGTACGTGCTGTCCGTGGCGGCGCGCGGCGGGACCCGGGCCGGGTACACGGCCGCCGCCGGGGTGTTCACCGGCGACGCCGTCCTGATGCTGCTCGCGGCGGCCGGGGCGGCGACGCTGCTCCAGACCAACCCCGTGGTGTTCGCGGCCGTGAAGATCGCGGGCGCCGCCTACCTGGTGTGGATGGCGGTGGGGATGCTGCGCTCCGCCTACACCCTGTGGACGACCCGGCACGAGCGGGTCCGGGAGCAGCGGGCCGCGGACACCTCCGGGACGGCGGGGACCGCCGGCGAGCGGCCCTTCCGGCGGGCCCTGGTGGTGTCGCTCTTCAACCCCAAGGTGATCGTCTTCCTCATTTCCTTCTTCGTCCAGTTCGTGGACCCCGCCTACGCCTACCCGGCGGTGTCGTTCCTGGTGCTGGGCCTGCTGCTGCAACTGGTCAGCTTCCTGTACCTGTCCGCGCTGATCTTCAGCGGCACCCGGCTGGCCGCCGCCTTCGGGCGCCGGCGGCGGCTGTCGGCCGGGGCGACCTCGCTGGCGGGCGCCCTGTTCCTGGGCTTCGCCGTGAAGCTGTCCGTCAGCTCCCCCTGACCCGCCCGGCGCGGCTCAGGAGTCGCGCAGCTCGCGCTTGAGGATCTTGCCCGAGGCGTTGCGCGGCAGGTCCGCGACCAGCCGCACCTCCTTGGGCACCTTGAAGGGGGCCGACCGCTCCCGGACGTGGGCGATGAGGGCCTCCTCCAGCCCCTCGGTGGCGGCACCGGCCGCGGGCACCACGAACGCCGTCACCGCCTCGATCCACCTGTCGTCGGGCACCCCCACCACGGCGGCCTCCGCGACCGCCGGGTGGGCGAAGAGCACGTCCTCCACCTCGCGCGAGGCCACCAGCACCCCGCCGGTGTTGATCACGTCCTTGATCCGGTCCACCACCTCGATGTAGCCCTCGGCGTCGGCGCGCACCAGGTCGCCGGAGTGGAACCACCCGCCGCGGAAGGCCTCCTCGGTCTCCTGCGGCTTGTCCCAGTACCCCTCGCACAGCTGCGGCGACCGGTAGACGACCTCGCCCGGCTCCCCGGGCGCGACGTCCCGCCCCGCGTCGTCGACGACCCGCAGCTCCACGAACAGGGCGGCCCGCCCCGCCGAGGAGGGCCGGGCGGCGTGCTCCTCGGGCCGCAGCACGGTGGCCAGCGGGCCGATCTCGCTCTGCCCGAAGCAGTTGTAGAAGCCCAGGTCGGGCAGGGCACCGCGGAGCCGGTCCAGGACCGGACCGGGCATGACGGACGCCCCGTAGTAGGCCTTGCGCAGGCTGGTGAGGTCCTGTCCGCCGAAGTCCGCGTGGTTGGCCATCGCCACCCACAGGGTGGGCGCGGCGAAGAACGCCCCGTGCCGGCCGGCCTCGATCCGGCGGAGCAGGTCGGCGGGGTCGGGCGCCTCCACGAGGGTGTTGACGGCTCCCACCGCCAGCCACGGCATGAGGAAGACGTGCATCTGGGCCGAGTGGTAGAGCGGCATGGCGTGCAGCGGCGCGTCGTCGGCGCGCAGGTCCAGGCCGGCCACGCAGGACAGGTACTCGTGCACCAGGGCCCGGTGGGTCATCATCGCGCCCTTGGGGCGGGAGGTGGTGCCGGAGGTGTACAGCAGCTGCACGAGGTCGGTGTCGGCCACCTCCGCGTCCAGCTCCGGAACCGGCCCCTCGGAGGCGGCGGCGAGCAGGCTCGCGGGGGTGTCGCGCAGCTCCACGACCTGTTCGACCCCGGCCGCCTCGCGGACGGCGTCGACGGCGGAGCGCAGGGCGGGGTCGGCCAGGACCACGGTGCTGCCGGACTGGTCGAGCAGGTAGAGGAGTTCCTCGCCCCGCAGGGCGTGGTTGACGGGGACGTGGACCAGTCCGGCGCGGGCGCAGGCCAGGAAGCCGATGAGGTAGGCGTCGGAGTTGCGGCCGTAGGCGGCGATCCGGTCGCCGCGCGCGGCGCCCAGCGCGAGCAGCCGGGCGGCGGCGCGGGTGACGGCCGCGTCGAGGCCGGCGTAGGTCCACGTGCGGTCGGCGAAGACCAGTGCGGTGCGGCCGGGGGTGCGGGCAGCGCTGCGGCGCAGGACCCCGTCGACGGTGCTGGAGGTGAGAGGACCCATGGCGCCGCTCCTGTTCGGTCGGTGCACCCCGGCCCGGGGCGCGGACACCCCCATCCTGGTGTGACCGCGGCCACAGGGACAAGGGGCGCGGGCACCGGCGGGTGCGTGCGCGTTCGGCACGCGGGGAAGGGGGCGCCCCGGCGGTCCGCTCCCGCACGGCGGGCATCACCCCGCCCGGGCGCGGTCGGAGGCCGTCCGACGCGTGTGCGCGGAACCGGTCGCCCGCGGCGCCGGTCAGCCCGTCCGGTGCTCCGACGGCGTCCGCGCCGGGGCCGCGCCGCCGGCGTCCCCCGTCCCGGCGGTTGCGCCGCCCGGACCGCCGTCGTGCGTGAGCGTCTCCAGCAGGGTCATCGCGTCGGCGGACCCCTGGTCGGTCGGGGTGTAGACCTCCAGGCGGTGGTCGGGGCTGTCGGCCTGCAACCAGATCTGGAACTCCATGCCCAGCTCGCCCACCAGGGGGTGCCGGAAGCGCTTGGTGCCCCCGACACAGTCCGCCACGCACCCCGACGCCCAGAGGCGGGCGAACTCGGGGTCCTTCATGCTCAGCTCGCCCACGAGTTCGGCCAGGCGGGTGTCATCGAGGTACCTGCCGCTGATCCGCCGCAGGTGGGCCACGTGCGTGCACGCCTCGGTCCGCCAGTCCGCGTAGGAGCCCCGCACCTGCGGGTCCAGGAACAGCAGCCTCGGCAGGGACGGCCGCGTCGCCGGGTCCGCGGTGCCGTCGAACGGCAGGTGCGGGGCGAGCAGGGCGTGGCCCGTCCGGGTCCAGGCCAGCACGTCGTTGCGCCGCCCCAGGAGCACGGCGGGCTGGTCGGATATGGCCTCCAGCATCGCCAGCGCCCGGGGGTGCGGCCGTTCGGGCCGGGTGCGGGGCGCGGGGCGCAGCGGCGCGGGCCTGGCCAGGTCGATCAGGTGTTCCAGCTCGGTCGGCGTCAGTTGCAGCGCTCGTGCCAGGGCGAGGAGCACCTCGGTCGAGGCGTTGCGCGCCTGCCCCTGCTCCAGGCGCGTGTAGTAGGCGACGCTGACGCCGGCCAGCTGGGCGACCTCCTCACGCCGCAGCCCGGGAACCCTGCGCCGCCGGCCCCAGCCGACGACATCGGCCCGTTCGGGGGTCAGGGCTGCGCGGCGGGAGCGCAGGAACTCGCCCAGGTTCCCCCGTGGTGTGCTCGCCGAAGGTGTCATACCGACCAGGGTAGGCATCCCCGCCCCCGCGAGCCTGACCCTGTCAGTGGTAGGAACCCCGGGCGCACGCCCGACGGGTGTCTGGCCGCCGCGACCGGGGCCGTTCAGGCTGGTGGGCATGCTCTCCCACGACAACGCCCCGCGTACCCGGCTGGTGCTGCTGACCCTGGCCGCCGGCACCTTCGGCATCGGCACCACGGAGTTCGCGATCTCCGGCCTGCTGCCCGGGATCGCCACCGAGTTCGGCGTCTCGGTGACCACCGCGGGCTGGGCCGCGACGGCCTACGCCCTCGGCGTCTTCCTCGGCGCCCCGGTCCTGGTCCTGGTCGGGCGGCGGTTCGAGAGGAAGAGGTTCCTGCTCGCCCTCATGGCCCTGTTCGTCATCGGGAACCTGCTGACCGCCTTCGCCCCGTCCTTCTCGCTGACCCTCGCGGGCAGGGTGGTCGCCTCGCTGACCCACGCGGCCTTCATCGGCACCGGCTCGATCATCGCCTCGCGCGCGGTTCCCGGGCACAGGAGGACCAGCGCGATCGCCTTCATGTTCTCCGGGCTGACCCTGGCGACGCTCATCGGCACCCCGGTCGCCACCTGGGTCTCCACCGAGTTCTCCTGGCGGGTCTCGTTCCTGGGCATCTCGGCGATCGGCCTGGCCGTCCTGGCCGGCATCCTGGCCTGCGTCCCGTCGAGCAGGACCGACGAGTCGTTCGACCTCGCGGCCGAGGTCCGCGCCCTGGCCAACCCGCAGCTGCTGCTCGCGATGCTGGTCACCGTCCTGGGGCCGGCGGGGTTCTTCACCTCGATCACCTACATCGCCCCCATCACCATGAACGCGACCGGCACCCCGGAGAGCTGGATCCCGGTCTACATGCTGGTCTTCGGACTCGGGCTGTTCATCGGCAACATCCTGGGGGGACGGCTCGCGGACAGGAACCTCATGGGCCTGCTGCTGGGAAGCCTCGCCGTGCTCACGGTCACGCTGCTCGTGTTCTGGCTCGCCGCGGGCAGCGTCGTGGTCACGTTCGCCGCGGTGTTCCTCATGGCCGCCGCCGGGTTCGCCACCGTCTCCCCGATCCAGCGCCTGGTGATGGAACGGGCCGAGGCCGCCGGCGCCCCCAACCTCGCGTCCTCGATGAACATCGGCATGTTCAACCTCGGCAACGCCGTCGGCGCCTGGCTGGGCGGCCACATGATCGGCACGGGGTTCGGCGACTCCGGTCCCAACCTCGCCGGGGGCCTGCTCGCCGCCGGCGCGCTCGCGGTCGGCGTCCTCATCCGGCTGCGGTCCGGGAGGCCCGCCGCCGGCCGGCCGCCCGCCGGGGCGGATCCGGCCCGGTCGGCCCGCGGATAGGAGCACGGCCCGCACGGGAGGAGGACACCGGCGCGCCGCCCCGGCGGTCCGCTCCCGCACGGGGAGCGGGCCGCCGGGGCGTCCGGCGCGGTCAGCCCTTGAGCGCCCCCGCCATCAGGCCGCGCATGAAGTAGCGGCCCAGCAGCAGGTAGACGACCAGGGTGGGCAGCGACGCCAGCACCGCCGCCGCCATCTGCTGGTTGTAGGGCACCACCATCGACCCGGCGACGTTGTTCAGCTGCACCGTCACCGGCCAGCTGTTGGGGCCGGTGAGGAACACCGCGAACAGGAAGTCGTTCCACGCCGAGGTGAACTGCCAGATCAGCGTGACCGCGAACGCGGGCGCCGACACCGGCAGCACCACCGAGGCGTAGGTGCGCAGCATCCCCGCGCCGTCCACCCGGGCCGCCTCGATCAGGGTCTGCGGGATGCTCGCATAGTAGTTGCGGAAGATGAGCGTGCAGATCGGGATGCCGTACACGGTGTGCGCCAGGATCAGCGGGAAGAGCCCGCCCATGAGCCCGGCGCCCACCAGCATCTGCTGGAGCGGGATCATCACCGCCTGGTAGGGGATGAACATCCCGAACAGGAACAGCGTGAACACCGTGTCGGCCCCGGGGAAGCGCCAGCGCGCCATCACGAAGCCGTTCATCGACCCCAGCACCGCGGAGACCACGGCGCTGGGCACCGCCACCATGAGGCTGTTGCGCAGCCCCGAGGACAGCGCCTCCCACGCCGCGGCCCAGCCCTCGCCGCTCCAGGTCTGCGGCAGCGACCACGCGCGGGCCGCGGTGGCCTCGGCGAAGGGCTTGAACCCGGTCACCAGCAGCACGTACATCGGCAGCAGGAACAGCACCGCCAGGGCCAGCAGGACGACGAACTTGACCGTCTGCCCGCGGCGGGTGGTGCCCGCCGCCCGGCCGCCGGGCGCGGTCACCCGGCCCGATGCGCTCTGAACACTCAACGGCCCTCGCTCCGTTCCTTGCGCACGGTCCACACCAGGTACGGGATGACGAACAGCGCCACCGCGAAGAGCAGGTAGGAGGCGATCGTCGCGCCCTTGGCGGGGTCGCGGACCTCGAACACCATCGCCCACATGTACACCGCGGGCACGTCCGCGATGATCTGCTGTCCGGCGATGGCGATGATCAGGTCGAACACCTTCAGCGACATGTGGCCCAGGATGATCACCGCGCTGAGCAGCACCGGCCGCAGCTGGGGCATGACCACGTGGCGGTACACGCCCCACTCCGAGCAGCCGTCCACCCGGGCGGCCTCGCGCAGCTCCTCGGGGACCCCGCGGAACCCGGCCAGGAACAGCGCCATGATGTACCCGGCGAGCTGCCAGATCGCGGGCAGCGCCATGGCCGCCATGCCGAAGTCGGGCGCGGTCCACCAGTCGTTGACCAGGAAGTCCAGGTTGAACCGGACGAACAGGGCGTTGAGGCCGGTGGCGCGTTCGGCGGGGGCCGGGTTCATCAGCCACCGCCACACCACGCCGGTCGCGATGAAGGACACCGCCATCGGCGCCAGGAACAGGGTGCGAAAGACCGGCTCGCCGCGGATGCCCTTGTCCAGCAGCAGGCCCAGGAGCCAGCCCAGGAACAGGGCGCCGCCGACGAACACCACCGTGAACACGACCGCGTTGCCCACCGCGGCCGGCCAGCGGGCCTCCTGCCACAGGGCGATGAAGTTGGCGAGGCCGACGAACTCCCCCTCCTGGATGGGGGCGTGCTTGTCGCTGAGCGCCAGATTGGTGTTCCAGCCGATCATGCCGTAGACGAAGACCCCGATGAGCAGGATCGACGGGGAGACCAGCAGCAGGCCGGGCAGCCAGGTGCGGGCCCGGCGCAGCGCGCGCCGCGCCGGGGTCGGCGCTGGGCGCGCGGCGCGCGCGGGGGCGCGGCCGGGGCCGCCGTCGGCGACGGCCCCGGTCCGGTTCGGAGCCGTGCTCATTCGGCGCGCGCGGCCGTGACCAGAGCGTCCTGGAGGGCTTCGAGGTCGCCGTCGCCCAGGTAGAGGCCCACGGCGGTGTCCACGTCGTTCTTCCAGCGGTTGCCGACGGTGACGCCGTGCCAGAACGAGCCCGCCAGCTGCGGCCCGGCCTGCCACTCGGCCAGGGCCGACTCCAGGTAGGGGCTGTCCGCGTAGTTGGCGGGGTCGGCGTCCTCGCGGGCGGGGATGGAGCCCTTGAGCGGGTTGAAGATGTCCTGGCCCTCCTGGCTGCCGACCAGCTCCAGCCAGGTCAGCGCTGCCTCCTCGTTGGGCGCGCCCACGGGGAGGGTGAAGCTGTCGGAGAGCCACATGTAGGTGCCCTCGGTGCCGGGCGAGGCGGCCCAGTCGTAGTCCTCGCCGGCGACCGCGCCCAGTTCGTCGAAGTACCCGGCGGCCCAGTCGCCCATGATGTTGAAGGCGGCCTCGCCGTCGGCCACCCGGCGGGCGGCCTCCTGCCAGTCCTCGGCGGCCGACTCCTCCTGGGTGTGCTCCATGATCTGCTCGAACGTGGTGAGGGCCTCGGTGACCTCGGGGGTGTCCCAGTCGGCGCCGGGCTCCCACAGGGCGTTGTAGGCGTCGGTGCCCAGCGAGCCGAGCAGGACCGACTCCAGCAGGTGGTCGACGGTCCACTGGGCGCCCACGGCCATGGGGATGGCGTCGGTCTCCTCGGCGACGGTCTCCAGCGCGGCGACCAGGTCCTCGGGGGTCTCGGGCGGGGCGTCGATCCCGGCCTCCTCCAGCACGGAGGGGTTGTACCACATCACGTTGGAGCGGTGGATGTTCACCGGGACGGAGTAGACGCTGCCGTCGTAGGTGATCTGCTCGACGAGCTGGTCGGGCAGAGCCTCGTGCAGGCCCTGCTCGGTGAAGAAGTCGTCCAGCGGGCTGAGGTAGCCCGCCTCGATGTAGTCCTGGAGCTCGGCCCCGGCGTGCCCCTGGAAGGAGTCCGGCGGGTCCTGGCTCTGGAGGCGGCCCTCCAGGACCGCCTGGGCGTTGCTCCCCGACCCGCCGGCGACGGCGGCGTTGACGAACCCGATCTCGGGGTTGTCGGTCTCGAACCGCTCGATGAGCGCGTTCAGCCCGGCCTCCTCGCCGCCGCCGGTCCACCAGGAGAACACCTCGACCTGCGCGTTGTCCCCACCACCGCCCCCGCCGCCCCCGCATCCCGAGGCCACGAGCACCAATCCGAGCGCCCCCGCTGCGACCGACCACCGCCGTGCACGCATGTTCTCTCCTCCCGGAGCGGCGGGCCCGTCGCACGACGGCGCCCGCCCATCGTGTCTTGGATCACAAAAGCCGTCTGCGGTGCCATCTTTCGCACTCTGCACATTCGAGGTCAAGGGATGCGGGAATCCGACGCCGAGGCGTGACCTGGCCGTCGCTGCGCGGCATGGGAGCGCGACCATTCCCTTGCACCGCAGGCGGTCCGGGGCCGGTGTCCGCCCGGCCGGGCACGCGCGGGAAGGCCGACCCGCGCCCCCCGTGCGCGCCCCGGGCCCCGCCGGGGCGGCGGTGGCGGCGGAGCCGCCCAGCGCGGCGCGGCCCCCGCCTGGGCCGTGCGACGCGGCCCCCGGCAGCGGCCGGGCCCCGGAACGAGGTCGCCGCCGACTCCTCCCCCGCTGCGGATCGGCCGCCCTCCACCGGCCGTCCCCGGGAGCGGCCCCGCGCGCGGGCCGGGGCATCGCCCCCGGCCTTGCCGGAAGCCGTCCCATGGCCCTACGTTGTTCGATGTCCAGCGAACCACCGGGTGGGGGCCACAGTGAGAATCCTTGTCGTGGGCGCGGGGGCGGTCGGCGGCTACTTCGGTGCCCGCCTGGTCCAGGCGGGCCGGGACGTCGACTTCCTCGTCCGCCCGGCCCGCGCCGCCCTGCTGCGCGAGCACGGCCTGCGGCTGCGCGGTCTGGACGGCTCCGTCGAGGCGGTCCCCGTCACCGCGGTCACGGCCGACGCCCTCACCCCCGGCTACGACCTGGTGGTCCTGGCGGTGAAGTCCTACGGGTTCGACTCCGCCGTCGCGGACGCCGCCCCCGCCGTGGGCCCGGGCACCGCCGTGCTGCCGTTCCTCAACGGCATGCGGCACATGGACGCCCTCGTCGACCGGTTCGGCGCCGACCGCGTGTACGGGGGCGTGGCCATGGTGCAGACCAGCCTGGGCGAGGAGGGGGAGATCGTCGAGGTCAGCCCGATGTCCGAGCTCATCTACGGCCCGGTCTCGGACTCCCCCGTCGTGCCCCTGTCCGCCGTGCACGCGGCCCTGGACACCGGGACGTTCACGGCGACCGCCGCGAAGGACGCGGTGCAGGAGCTGTGGGACAAGTGGGTGTTCCTGGCGACCCTGGGCGCCTGCACCTGCCTCATGCGCTCTCCCGTAGGCCGGATCAACTCCGCGCGGGGCGGGCGGGACTTCTCCCGGGCGGTGTTCGAGGAGGCCGCCGCGGTCGCCGCCGCCTCGGGCCACCCGATCCGGTCCGAGGTGCGCGAGCGCTCCGACCGGGTCGTGGGCAGCGCCGACTCCGCGGCCACCACCTCCCTGTACCGGGACATGACCGGTGGGAACCCGGTGGAGGCGGACCACGTCATCGGCGACCTAATCGTGCGCGGCCGCTCCCTGGGCGTTCCCACCCCGCTGTTCGCCCTGGCCGACCTGCACCTGCGGGTGTACGAGGCCGGACGGCCCTGAGACGGCCCCCGGCGGGCGGGGCGGCGGGGGTATCCTCCCCGCACGCCCCGCCGATCGGAGTCCCATGGCCCCCCGCCCCCTCGCCCTCCCCCTGCTCCTGTGCGCCCTGCTCGCCACCGCGTGCGGGAACGGGCCCGACGCTCCCCCCGACGCGGGGGCGGGCGGCCCCGAGGGGGTGCGCGAGCACCCGGCCTCGCCCGCCCCCGCCGGGACCGGGTCGCGGGAGGCGCGGGACGTGAACGGCGACGGATACCCCGACCTGGTCTTCGCCGCCCACCGGTCCACGGACGACGCCACCGGGGAGGCCGACCACGTCGTCGTCGTGTACGGCTCGGCGCGGGGCCTGGACCCGTCCGCCCGCACCCTGCTGGAGACGGGGCCGACCGTGGCCCTGCCCTCCTCCGGGGGCGTGACGGCCGACCTGGACGGGGACGGCTTCGCCGACATCCCCTTCGCCCTCCGGGGGGACGCCGTGGCCGGTGGGATCGAGCACGCGGTGTACTGGGGCGGCCCCGACGGGCCCGGGACCGACGCGGTACCGCTGGCCCTGCCGCGGGAGGAGGGGAGGTCTGCGACGTGGCCCCCGGCCGCGGCCGGGGACTTCGACGGCGACGGCGCGGCCGACCTGGCCCTGGTCCTGGGCTCGCAGGCCTCCGTGTCCGACGACGCGGTCACCGTCCTGTACGGCCCGTTCGCCCGGGACGGCGCCGCGGCCCGCACCGCCTCCCGCCCGTTCCCGTCCTGGATCGACTCCCTGGTCGCCGGTCCCCCCGGCCCCGACGGCTCCCCCCTGCTGGTCCACCACTCCAGCGACGGCGAGCAGCACCGCAACACCCTGTTCCTCACCGGCCCCGGCGACCCGGCCGGCTGGGCGCAGGCCGACCCGGTGGGCGGCTCCATGGCCGCCTTCGGCGACGTGGACGGGGACGGCACCGCCGACCTCGTCGTGGGCGACGACGGCAACCGCAACAACGAGCCCGGGTACGAGACCGAGGCCCCCGAGGTCCACCACCGGCTGAACCTGTACCCCGGCCCCCTGGCCGCCGGGCTCGGCGAACCGGTCGCCGTGGACCTGCCCGGGGAGGAGACCGCCTCCACGTGGGGGACGCGCGTCCTGGCCCTGTGCGACACCGACGGCGACGGCGTCCGGGAGGCCGCGGTGGGCCGTCGCGGGCACGGCGTGGACACCGTGCGGTGGGCCGACGGGGCCCTGGAGGTCGTCGACGCCCCGCCGCTGGTACGGCGCGGGCCCGAGGACGGGCCGCTGGGCGGCGGCTCCGCGCAGGAGCGGACCGCGGTGCTGTCCGGGTGCGCCGACCACGACGCGGACGGCTCCGACGAACTCCTGCTCTCCTACTCCCGCGGGAACGCCGGGGCATCCCCGGACCGCTGGTGGGTCACCGACGGCACGGAGGACCTCCTCGGCTTCGACAGCGCCGGTTTCGGCGACTGATCCCGGACGGGGGTTCGGCCGCCCCGCGGCGGGGAGGACTCCGGGGGCGCGCCGCGTGCACCGCGCCCCGTCCGGTGGGGGCCGGTCGCGGGGCCCGGGGACCGCGCCGGTTAAGTTACCCGTGCAAACGCGCGGGGCGTGCACGCGTACCCGGGGTGCGTCCACCGTCGACGGGGCCGGTGGCGCACCCGCGCGGCGCGACCTCCGCCGTTCCCACCGACACGAAGGACACCATGTTCCGCACTGTGCTTGTGGCCAACCGGGGCGAGATCGCCATCCGGGCCCTGCGCGCCGCCTACGAACTGGGCGCCCGGACCATCGCGGTCTTCCCCCACGAGGACCGCAACTCGCTGCACCGGCTCAAGGCCGACGAGGCCTACCAGATCGGCGAACCGGGGCACCCGGTCCGCGCCTACCTGTCCGTCGACGAGATCGTCCGCGCCGCCCGGGAGTCCGGGGCCGACGCCGTCTACCCCGGCTACGGGTTCCTGTCGGAGAACCCCGGGCTGGCCCGCGCCTGCGAGGAGGCCGGGATCACGTTCGTCGGCCCGCCCGCCGACGTCCTGGAGCTGACCGGCAACAAGGCCACCGCGGTGGCCGCCGCCCGCGAGGCGGGCGTTCCGGTGCTGGAGTCCTCCGAGCCCTCCGCCGACGCCGACACCCTGGTGGCGGCGGCCGAGGCGATCGGGTTCCCGCTGTTCGTCAAGGCGGTCGCCGGGGGCGGCGGCCGGGGGATGCGGCGGGTGGACCGCGCCGACCGGCTGCCCGAGGCGCTGGCCGCGGCCATGCGCGAGGCGGAGTCGGCGTTCGGCGACGCCACCGTGTTCCTGGAGCGCGCGGTCGTCGACCCCCGCCACATCGAGGTGCAGATCCTCGCCGACGGCGAGGGGAACGTGGTGCACCTGTACGAGCGGGACTGCTCGGTGCAGCGCCGCCACCAGAAGGTCGTCGAACTGGCCCCGGCCCCCAACCTGGACCCCGACCTGCGGGCGAGGATGTGCGACGACGCGGTGCGGTTCGCCCGCCGCATCGGCTACCGCAACGCGGGCACCGTGGAGTTCCTGGTGGGCGCGGACGGCTCGCACGTGTTCATCGAGATGAACCCGCGCATCCAGGTCGAGCACACGGTGACCGAGGAGGTCACCGACATCGACCTGGTGCAGTCCCAGATGCGCATCGCCTCCGGTGAGACCCTCGCCGACCTGGGCATCTCCCAGGACACGGTCCGCGTGCACGGGGCCGCCCTGCAGTGCCGCATCACCACGGAGGACCCGGCCAACGGCTTCCGCCCCGACACCGGCATCATCAGCGCCTACCGCTCCCCCGGCGGCTCGGGCATCCGCCTGGACGGCGGCACCGCGGCGGCGGGCACGGAGATCAGCCCGCACTTCGACTCGCTGCTGGTCAAGCTCACCTGCCGGGGCCGGGACCTGGCCACGGCGGTCGCCCGGGCCCGCCGGGCGGTGGCCGAGTTCCGCATCCGCAGCGTGGCCACGAACATCCCGTTCCTCCAGGCGGTGCTGGACGACCCCGACTTCCAGGCGGGGCGGGTCACCACGTCCTTCATCGAGGAGCGGCCGCACCTGATGACGGCGCGGCCCTCCGCGGACCGCGGCACCCGCCTGTTGACGTACCTGGCGGACGTGACCGTCAACAAGCCGCACGGCGAGCGCCCGCACCTCATCGACCCGGCGGCCAAGCTGCCGCGGGTCCCGGAGGGGACCCCGCCCCCCGGGTCGCGCCAGCGGCTGGCCGAGCTGGGCCCGGAGGGGTTCGCCCGGTGGCTGCGCGAGTCGCCGAACCTGGGCGTCACCGACACGACGTTCCGCGACGCCCACCAGTCGCTGCTGGCCACCCGGGTGCGCACCAGGGACCTGCTGGCGGTCGCCCCGGCGGTGGCGCGCACCCTCCCGGAGCTGCTGTCCCTGGAGGCGTGGGGCGGGGCCACCTACGACGTGGCGCTGCGGTTCCTGGCGGAGGACCCGTGGGAGCGGCTGGCGGCGCTGCGCGAGGCGGTGCCCAACATCTGCCTCCAGATGCTGCTGCGCGGGCGCAACACCGTCGGCTACACCCCCTATCCGGCGGAGGTCACCTCGGCCTTCGTGGAGGAGGCGGCGGCCACCGGCATCGACATCTTCCGGATCTTCGACGCCCTCAACGACGTCGACCAGATGCGCCCGGCCATCGACGCGGTGCGCGCCACCGGCACCTCCGTGGCGGAGGTCGCCCTGTGCTACACCGGCGACCTGTCCGACCCGGCCGAGGAGTTGTACACCCTCGACTACTACCTGCGGCTGGCCGAGCGGATCGTGGCGGCGGGCGCGCACGTGATCGCCGTCAAGGACATGGCGGGCCTGCTGCGCGCCCCGGCCGCGGCGACCCTGGTGTCGGCGCTGCGCCGGGAGTTCGACCTGCCGGTGCACGTCCACACCCACGACACCCCGGGCGGGCAGCTGGCCTCGTACCTGGCCGCCGCCGGGGCGGGCGCCGACGCGGTGGACGCGGCGGTGGCCTCGATGGCGGGGACCACCTCCCAGCCGTCGCTGTCGGCGGTCGTCGCCGCCTTCGACCACACGGAGCGGAGCACGGGGCTGAGCCTGGCCGCCGCCAACGACATGGAGCCGTACTGGGAGGCGGTGCGGCGCGTCTACGCCCCGTTCGAGGCGGGCCTGTCCTCGCCGACGGGCCGGGTGTACCGGCACGAGATCCCCGGCGGGCAGCTGTCCAACCTGCGCACGCAGGCGATCGCGCTGGGGCTGGGCGACCACTTCGAGGAGATCGAGGCGATGTACGCCGCGGCCGACCGGATGCTGGGGCGGCTGGTCAAGGTGACCCCCTCCTCCAAGGTCGTCGGCGACCTGGCGCTGCACCTGGTCGGCGCGGGGGTGTCCCCGGCGGACTTCGAGGCGGAGCCGTCGCGGTTCGACATCCCCGACTCGGTGGTGGGGTTCCTGCGCGGCGAGCTGGGGGTGCCGCCCGGCGGCTGGCCCGAGCCGTTCCGCACCCGTGCCCTCCAGGGGCGCGCCGGGGCCCGCCCGGTGGTGGAGCTGGACGCGGAGCAGCGCGAGGGGCTGGAGAAGGACCGGCGCGCCACGCTCAACCGGCTGCTGTTCCCGGCGCCGACGGAGGAGTTCCAGAAGCACCGGTCGGCCTACGGCGACACGAGCGTGGTCTCCAGCGCGGACTTCTTCTACGGCCTGCGCTCGGGCCAGGAGTGCACGGTGGACCTGGACCCGGGGGTGCGGCTGCTGATCGAGCTGGAGGCGGTGGGCGAGCCCGACGAGCGCGGCGTGCGCACCGTGCTGGCCCGGCTCAACGACCAGCTGCGGCCGCTGCAGATCCAGGACCGGTCGCTGGCCTCGCCCGAGCGCGAGGCCGAGAAGGCCGACAAGAACACGCCCGGACACGTGGCCGCGCCGTTCGCGGGCGTGGTGACGCTGGTGGTGGGCGCCGGCGAGGCGGTGGAGGCCGGTGCCACGGTCGCCACGATCGAGGCGATGAAGATGGAGGCGGCGATCACCGCCCCGGTCGCGGGCACCGTGGCCCGGGCCGCGGTCGACCGCGTCCAGCGCGTGGACGGCGGCGACCTGCTGGTCGTGCTGGAGTAGGCGCTCCCGTGCGCGGACGCCCCCGCCGGTGCGGCGGGGGCGTTCGCCCGAGGGGCCGGGGAGGGGCGCTCCGGCGCGGTGAAGGGACACCGTCCCGCCCCGCCCGGGGAGGGCGCGCGGCGCCGTGCCCCGGCCTGGCGGGCCCCCTCGCCGGACGACCGGATCCGTCGCCTTCATCCCATGTTACGACCGTCTCCGCGATCGAGGGCAAAATCCGGTCGGCTTTCAGTTGTCACCCCTTGACCGGGGGCGCCCCGGGGGCGGGTGCCCGAGGGGCTCCGCGCCCCCCGGGCGGTCGCACGGCGTCCCTCAGGGGGCGGCGCGGCGGCGGGCCCGGGCCGCCAGCGCCAGGTCCACCAGGACGAACGCCGCCAGCGACGCCGCGAACAGCGGCAGCAGCCACCCCAGGGCCAGGGCGGCGGCCACGACCGCGGCCCGCCCCCACCAGGGCAGCGCCCACCAGGCCCCCCGTACCGCGGGGCGGCCCACCGCCCAGGCTCCCGCGCGGGCCGGGCGGCGCAGCCACCACATCCGGTACCCCCACACCACCAGGCCCAGGACCGCGAGCGCGACCACCGTCAGCAGCACCTGGTTGGCGACCCCGAACAGCAGCCCCATGTGGAAGGCGATGCCCCAGGTGGCGAACTTGGCGGGGAGGGGCTGGTCGGTGAACCGCAGCTCCTCCACCACCTCCCCGGTGGCGGCGTCCACCGCCACCGCGTCCTTGTGCGCGGGCCAGCGGTCGTCGGTGCCCCGCACGGTGTAGGCGGCGCCCTCCTCCACCGGCAGGGTCACCTCCACCGGGCCCGAGATCCCGGCGTCGCGGGCCGCGGCCAGCACCGCGTCCGCGTCCACCCCGTGGCCCGCGTGGTCTCCGTGCCCGGCGTGGCCGCCGTGGTCCCCGTGGTCGGAGGGCGCGGGCGTGGCCAGGGTCGGCGAGGTCCACCCCCACGCCTGGCGCAGCTCCCCGATGTTCTCACCGGCGAACCGCGACCAGGTCAGCCCGGTGGCGGACAGCAGCAGCACCCCGGCCAGGGCCCACACGCCCACCGCGCCGTGCCAGGACAGGGTGCGCGCCCGGCCCGACGCCGAGGGGTCGGGCAGCAGCACCCGGCGCACCGCCCGGGCGCGGCGCCGCCGCCCGATCCACAGGGCGGCCCCGCCCAGGGCGACCACCCAGACCCAGGTGGCGGCCAGCTCGCTGTAGAGGCGCCCGGCCTCCCCCAGGTGCAGGGTGCGGTGGAACGTGGCGAGCCAGGACCGCACCGGCAGGGAGGCGCTGCTGCCGTAGGAGGTGCTCTCGCCCACCACCTCGCCGGTGTGCGGGTCCACGAACGCGGCGAGCCGGTGGCTGGCGGCCAACCCCTCGGCCTCGGCCAGCACGCGGGTGGTGTCGCCGGGTCCGTGGGCGGGGCGCACGGCGACGACGGTGGCGCCGGGGAGGGCGTCGGCGGCGGTCGCCACCTGGTCGGCGAGCGGCACGGCGGCCGGCCCCGGTTCGACGGTGAGCAGGTCGGCGTACAGGGCCCGCTCGATCTGCGGGGTCCAGACGTACACCAGGCCGGTGAGGGCGGCCACGGCGATGAAGGGGGCGACGAGCACCCCGGCGTAGAAGTGCAGGCGCAGCAGCAGCGGCCGCACCGCGGCCCAGGCCCCGGCGCGGGGCGGGTCGGCGGGTTCGAGGTTCTCGGGCGCGGCGGTGGAGGTGTCGTCCGACACGAGGGGTTCCTTCTGGTCTGCGCGGCGGGGGCCGCGGGCACGTCGGGGGACGGTGCGGGCGCACCGGGGGCGGACCCGGCGCGGGGTGCGCGGGGTCCGGGGAGGGACGCGGGATCAGAAGGGGGCGGGCGGGCCGCGCCGCACGTGGACGTGGCGCAGCAGGGCGGTCCGCGGGCGCGGGGCCCGCGCGGGGGCGCCCGGCCCGGCCGGGCCGGGCGGCAGGGGTGCCGCCGGGGCCGGGCGCAGGGGGGCCGACGCGGCGGCCAGCAGGGTGAGGACGAACCCGAGCAGGAGGAAGAAGCCGCGTTCGCCCTGGCGCAGCCACCAGGCGCAGACGCACCCGGCGGCGGCGTGCGCGGCGACCATCGACGCGCTGAGGCCGCCGTCGAGCCCGGCGGTGCCGGCGGCGTGCCCCGCGGCGTGCCCGGCGCCCGGGGAGGTGAGGGTGAACAGCAGGTGCAGGGCGCCCTGCCCCCACAGCGTCCAGCCGGTGAGCGCGCCCAGGCGCCGCTCGGCCCCGGCCATCGCCCAGGCCGCCGCGAAGACCAGGGCGGCCCCGGCGGCCAGCGCCGCCGGGGAGATCGCGTGGGCCGAGCTCAGGGCGTGCCCGCCCGCCGACACGGCGGTGCACACCGCGGCGAACGCGGCGGCGCGCGCGGTGCGCGGCGGGGGCGGGGGCTCGTTCACGGGGCCGACCCTAGCGCCGACTCACGGGGGGTGACCATCCCCCTACCGGGCCCGGTCCGTACCGGTCCCGGACGCGCGCGGGGCGCGGCCGGGACCGGCGGCCTCAGTCCCGGACGTGGACGGCGCGGGCCGGGGCGGGGGCGCGGCCCCACTCCATGCGCGACCAGGGCGGCGTCAGCCCGCCGGTGTCGCGGACCGCCGCCGGCTCCAGCGCGTCGGCGTCCGGCGCCTCGCCGTGGCGGGCGAACACCGACTCCACGTACCGGTGCCCGGTGTCGGCGGCCACGAACACCACCCGCCGCTCCGGTGCCCGGCGCGCCTCCCAGCGGGCCACCAGGTGGGCCGCCCCGGTGGAGAGCCCGGCGAACACGGCGTGCTCGCGCAGCAGGGCCACGCTCCCCGCCAGGGCGGCGTCGAACCCGACCCAGTGGACCGCGTCGTACAGCGTGTGGTCCACGTTGCCGAAGGGGATGGAGCTGCCGATCCCGGCGATGATGATCTCCTTGTCGCGCACCGCCTCCCCGCCGAAGGTGACGCTGCCGAAGGGCTGCACCCCCACCAGCGCCGTGTCCGGGGCCCGCTCGCGCAGGAACGTCGCCAGCGCCCCGGTGGAGGCGCCCGACCCCACCCCGCCGACCACGGTGAGCGGTGCGGGGTCCAGCTCCTTGGCGATCTGGTCGGCGACGGCCCGATACCCCAGGTAGTGCACGGAGTCGTGGTACTGGCGCATCCAGTGGTAGTCGGGGTGCTCGGCCAGCAGCTCGCGGACCCGGGCGACCCGGCGGTTCTGGTCGAACCGCAGGTCGTCCGAGGGCGGCACCTGCTCCAGGGTGGCGCCCAGGACCTCCAGCTGGACGCGGGTGGTCCGGTCGATGGTGGTGGACCCCACGATGTGGCAGCGGAGCCCGTAGCGGTGGCAGGCCAGGGCCAGCCCGTAGGCGTAGATGCCGCTGGAGCTGTCCATCAGGGTGTCCCCCGGGCGCACGGTCCCGGTGTCCAGGAGGTGGCGCACGGCCGCGGCGGCGGAGGCCACCTTCATGGATTCGAACCGCAGGCACACCAGCCCGCCGCCGAGGTCGATCAGGTCCGGTCTGCCAAGGGTCTCGCACACGTGGTCGTCCACGTCGTCTCTCCAGGGTTCGGGGGGCTGGTGGGAAAGACCCGGGTGGGGGTGAGCCCCGCCCCGCGCAACCGTTCCAGGGCGGTGTCGATCCGGGCTCCCAGGTCGTCGGCGCGGGCGTCGAAGAGCACACCGGCGACGTTGCCGCTGTGCGCGACCTGGACGCCGACCGCCCCGCACAGGCGGGCGACGCCTTGGAGCGTCCCCAGTTCGGGCTTGGGGAGAACCCGTTGGTTGAGGACGGCGCTCTCGGTGCTGATCCGCCCCACCTCGGCGGCGTCCCCGGCGGCGACCGCGGCGCGCAGGCCGGCGCGCAGCCGCTCGTGGACGGCGGCCTCGGCGCGGTCCACCCTGGCCCGCAGCGCCAGGGTGTTGACGGGCGCCCCGCCGCCGGTGAGGCAGCCCACGACGGCCAGCGGCGGCAGCGGCGCGCCCAGGTCCTCCAGCACCCGGCCCTCGCGCTGGGCGAAGAGCAGCGCCCGGCCGCCCTCCCACATGAGGGGGTCGCTGGCCCCCTCGGCGGAGACGGCGATGCGGGCCACGGTGGCGGGGCCGGGGTCGACCCCGAACGCGGCGCACACCGCCCGCACCGCGGCGGTGACGTCGCTGGTGGAGGAGCCCAGGCCGAGCCCGGCCGGGGCGCCGCCGCGCAGCCGCAGCGTCCCGCCGCACACGGGGACGCGGCGGGCGGCGCACTCGGTGGCGGCCAGGGCCGCGGCGCGGGCCGCCTTGACCCGGCCGGGCGGGTGCACCTCCATCCGGTGGGCCGGGGTGCCGGGCCGGGGGGTGAAGACCGCCTCGGTGACGGGGTCGGCCATCGGCAGGGTGACCAGGCCCCGGCGGGGCCGGCCGCGCCGGTCCAGGAAGACCCCCTGGACGATCTCCCCGTGGTGGCAGGCGGCGCGGCCGGTGCCGGTGATCACTGACCGGCCCCCGCCCCGTCGGCGTGGTACCGGTACAGGGCGGTGGGGACCGCGCTGAACTGGGAGAAGGGGAAGGGTTCGGCGGACAGGGCGGTGACGCCCTCGCCGAGCAGGGCGCGGGCGACGGCGGCGCCGCTCTGGGCGTAGACCACGAGGGGGACGCCGCGCTCGCGGCAGCGGGTCAGGATGGTGTCGAAGCTGCCGTTGCCCAGGGTCATGCCGGTGGCCACGACGGCGTCGGCCTCCTCCAGGACCCCGTCCATGGACGCGGCGACCTCGTCGCCCCACCGGGTGCGGCGGAGGTTGAGGTCGCAGGGCAGGCACTCGCCGCCGCGCTCGCGGATGGCGGCCACCAGCGGGTCGACCACCCCGATCAGCCCGACTCTGCGGCCCCGCGGGTCGGGGAGCAGCCCGGCGATGGCGGCGTCCCGGGCGACGGCGCGCTGCTCGGGGGTGCCCTCGGGCAGGGTGACGGCCTCGGCGCGCGGGTCCCGGTGGTGGGGCAGGGCGGCGGCCAGGTGGGCGTCCAGGGCGGCCAGGCGCAGCGGCCCGGGCCGGTCCTCGGCGAGCAGTTCCCCCAGGGGCAGCCCGGAGGCCTCGGCGCACACCGCCGGGTCGAGTTCGCCGTCCTCGAACGCGCAGGCGCCGAAGGCGGGTCCGACCCGGACGAGGACGTACCGGTTGAGGTAGGTGACCTCGCCCCCGGCCAGGCGGGTGCCGTGGTGGACCCAGAACACGCTGGTGGCCACCGGCAGCGGCGCCGGGGAGGTGCGGGCCGCCTCGAACAGGTCGCTCAGGGTCTTCACGCGTCCCCTTCCCGGGTCAGGCGGAACAGGTAGGTGAGCACGCCGTCCTCCCAGTCGTGCAGGTGGGCGACCTCGGGGGTGAAGCCGAGGTCGGCGGCGCGGCCGATGATGGTGCGCAGGTCGGCGGTGTTGGAGGCGATGAGGTGGACCTCCCCGCCGGGGGCGAGCAGGCCGCGTCCGGCGATCTGTGTGAAGAAGGCGTCGGTGGCGGGGGCGCCGACGCAGACGTTGCGCACGACGTCGGGGTCCTCGCTCACGGTCTGGCTGACGGCGGGCGGGTTGAAGGTGATCACGTCGAAGACAGTGCCCTCGGGCACGGCGGAGAACTGGTCGGACACCAGGGAGGCGAAGTCCGTGCCGGGGGCGGACCCGCCGACGACGGTGCGGTAGACGGCCCCGGCCGCGGCGACGCTGGCGGGGTGCACGTCCAGGGCGCGGACGGTGCGGGCGCCGCGCAGGCCGGCGACGGCGGCCTCGACGCCCAGGCCGCAGCCCATGGCGGCGTAGCGCCGGCCGCGGACGTCGATGGCGTCGTCGAGGATGCCCTGGTGGATCATGCGGCTGGTGGCGCCGGGCAGGAAGACGCCGGGGGGCACGTCCAGGGTCCAGCCGTTCCACTCGTAGCGGCGGTGGGTCGCCAGGTCGGCGCGGGGGCGGTTGAGGTCGATGATCTGCGCGGCCGGGAGCGGGGGCGGCAGCGTGGCGATGAGGGAACGGTCCACTCGGTTCCTTTCGGGAAGGGGGTCGTCCTGAGCGGCACTATAGGGGAAATGAAAATCGTTGTCATCGAATCACGAGAACACGGTACGCGACGCGCCCGGCGCCCGCGGGGGCGGGGTCCGCGCCCGGAACGGACATTCCCACTTATCCCCCCGCGAAAGCGGGCCACTTTCGCCCCGCCCGCCTCCCCGCCCGCATCCCGGGCGCACGGATATCGGCTTCCCGGTCGCTACTGATAATCGTTTTCACTAGAGTGGACGGGCAGCCTTCACCGACTCCCGGAGAGTGAGAAACACCGCGTGTCCTCGACAACGGCGCCGAACACCGATCCCTCCGCCCGCCCGGGCGGCCCGCTGCGCGACCCCGCCTTCCTGCGCCTGTGGAGCGCCACCACGGCCTCCGGCATGGCGACCTGGGCGCTCCCCTTCATCCTGGGCCTGGCCGTGCTCGACGGCTCGCTCACCGCGGTCGGGCTGGGCGTGGTCCTGGCCCTGCGCACCGCGGGCTTCCTGGTGGCCGTCCCGGTGGGCGGCCTGCTCGCCGACCGGTACTCCCGCCGGGCGGTCGTGCTGTGGTCGGGCCTGGCCGCCGCCGCGGCCACCCCCGTCATCGTGCTGGGCCTGGGCTCCTCCACCGCCCTGATGGCGGCGGCCGCCGTCGTGGTGGGCGCCGGCCAGGGCGCCTGCCGGCCCGCGTTCCAGGCGCTGACCGCCGAGGTCGTGGCCGAGGAGGACCGCCAGCAGGCCAACGCCGCCCTGACCTTCTCCACCCGGGTCAGCACCCTGCTGGCCCCGGGCCTGACCGCCCTGCTGGCCCTGGTCGCCGGCCTGTGGGTGCTGCTGCTGGGCACCGCGGCGCTGTGGCTGGTGGCCGCCCTGGCCCCCGCCCGCGGCGCCGGCGCGCCGCCCGCCCGCGCCCGGGCCCCGTTCCACGTGGAGTTCGCGGACGGCCTGGCCGAGGCGCGCCGCCACCCGTGGTTCCTGGCGGGGCTGGGCGCGCTGACCGTGGTCATCGCCACCGGCTACTCCGCCACCGGCGTCCTGCTGCCGCTGGCCGGCCGGGACCACTACGGCAGCGAGGCCGTGCTGGCCGGGGCGCTGACCGCCTACACGGCGGGGGCGCTGCTGGGCGCGGTGCTCGTCTCGCGCTGGCGCCCGCGCGCCCGGGGGTGGGTGGCTCTGGCGGGGCTGGGGCTGTACGCCCTGGCGCCCCTGAGCCTGGTCGCCCCCGTGGGGCCGGTCGTGGTCATGGCCGCCTACGCGGTGGTGGGCGTGGGCATCGAGCTGTTCAACGTGCCGTGGTTCACGGCGGTGCAGCGCGAGGTGGCCCCGGACAAGCTGGCCCGGGTGTCCTCGCTCGACTTCCTGTTCTCCTACGGGCTGGCCCCGGTGGGCCTGGCCTTCATCGGCCCGGCCGCCGCCGCCTGGGGCTCGGGGCCGGTGCTGGTCGCCTGCGCCCTGGCCTGCGTAGCCGCCCCGGCCCTGGCCGCGCTGGCCCCGGGTGCGCGCGCCTTCTCCACCCCCCGCCCGGCCCCGGCACCGCACCAGGCGGCCGACCGGGCGGCCCAGCCCGCCGCCGGCTGAGCCGGGACCGCGAACGCCGCCCGGGAGCGCCCCGCGCCGGGCGGCGTTCGCGTGCGCCGGGCCGGGAGACGCGGATCACACCCCGGACGTGCGGAGCGCGGACGACCTCGTGTATGTTTTGAAAATGGTTTTCATTTTCAATGAGAGGAGGCGGCCATGCGCGTGGCCGTGATCACCGGCCTGCACCGCCGGGCGCGCGAGCGCGCCGTCGGCGCCGCCCTGGGCGTTCCGCGCACCCTCGTCGTCCACCACGACCTCGCCGGGATCGGCGAGGGGGAGGTCCTGCGCGTCACCCGCGACCACCGCGGCGAGCTGTCCCGCGACCCCGTCCACCTCGTCCACGCCTGTGCCTCGTGCACGCTGCGCGAGGACCTCGTGCCCTTCCTGCTGGCCACCGCCGCCATCGGCGAGTACGACCTGTGCGTCGTGGACGCCTGGGACGGCGTCGAGCCGCGCATGGTCGCCGAGGCGGTGGCCGCCCGGTCCGAGCTGACCCTGACCGCGGTGGTCACCGCCGTCGACGCCGACCGGCTGCTGCCCGACCTGGCCTGCCACGACGACCTCGTCGACCGCGGCCTGGACATCGCCGACAACGACGAGCGCGCCGTCAGCGAGGTGCTCACCGCCCAGATCGAGTACCCGACCGCGATCGCCCTGCACGGCCGCCACCACCTGGCCGAGGCCCGCGCGCTGGTCGAGCACCTCAACCCGGCCGCCGCCCTGCTGGACCCCGACGACACCTCCGCGCTGACCGCGGGCCGGTTCGACACCGGGGCCGCGCACCACCGGTCCGACCCGCTGGGCTCCCACCACGGCGAGCGCGCCACCGGCCGGGTGCGCACCGTCGTGTGGTCGCGCCGCCGCCCGCTGCACCCGGGCCGGCTGCACGAGGCCATGGACGACCTGGTCTCCATGACCCTCCGCGGGCGCGGGCGCCTGTGGCTGGGCAGCCGCCCCGACACCGTCCTGGTGTGGGACTCCCACCGCGACCTGGCCACCGTCGCCGCCGCCGGGCCCTGGCTGGCGGCGCTGCCCGAGGCCGCCCTGGAGCTGGTGTCCGAGGCGCGGCGCACCGCCGCCCTCCTGGACTGGGACCCGGCGGTGGGCGACCGGGGCCAGCACCTGGCGTTCACCGGCGTGGACCTGGACGCTGACCGGCTCACCGCCCTGCTCGACTCCTGCCTGACCACCGACGACGAGACCGCCTTCGCCGACGACCCGTTCGCCGCCGCCGAGGGCTGAGAGGAGACCCCGATGCCGTCCGAGCGCCGCACCCGGGACAGGAAGCCGCCCCGCAGGTTCGCCAACCCCCTGGGCGAGGCGGACCACGTCGACTACAAGGACGTGGACCTGCTGCGCCGGTTCCTCTCCGAGAAGGGCAAGATCCGCAGCCGCCGGGTCACCCGCATCACCGCCCGCCAGCAGCGGCTCGTCGCGGCCGCCGTCAAGAACGCGCGCGAGATGGCCCTGCTCCCCTACCCCGGTCCGCACTCCGGCCGCTGACCCCCCGCACCCGAGCACCCGAGCACACCAGAGAGAGGAAGGACCCGACCGTGTCCCGCGTCTGCCAGGTCACCGGCAAGGCCCCCGCCTTCGGCCACACGATCTCCCACTCCCACCGGCGCACCAAGCGCCGCTTCGACCCCAACATCCAGACCAAGCGGTACTGGCTGGCCGGCGAGCGGAGGTTCGTCAAGCTCAGGGTCAGCGCCAAGGGGATGAAGGTCATCGACGCCCGCGGCATCGAACGCGTCGTCGCCGACATCCGCGCCCGCGGGGAGAAGGTCTGACATGGCCAAGAAGAGCAAGATCGCCCGCAACGAGCAGCGCAAGGCCGTCGTCGCCCGCCACGCCGAGCGCCGCGCCGAACTCAAGCGCCTCATCAAGAGCCCGCACACCGACCCGGACGCCCGCGACGCCGCGGCGGCCGAGCTGCGCCGCCAGCCGCGCGACGCCAGCGCCACCCGGGTGCGCAACCGCGACGCCGTCGACGGCCGCCCCCGCGGGCACCTGCGCAGGTTCGGGCTCTCGCGCATCCGCTTCCGCGAGATGGCCCACCGCGGTGAGCTGCCGGGCGTCACCAAGTCCAGCTGGTAGCCCGCCCGGACGGCGCCGGTGCGCGCCGTCCCCTCCGGTCCGGGCGTCCCCGCCGAGACCCCCTCCTCCCCCGCGCGGCGGGGGCGCCCCCGGCCGTATGCCCCGTTCCCCTCCCACCGGGTGCATCCGCCCTCTACTATGACAACCGTTGTCATTTCCATCCGTGGCGCGTCCACGGACCGACCCTCAGGAGCAACGGGTGTCCCCGACCCCAGCACCCCCGCTGACCGCGTCACCCCCCGCGGCCCCACCCGCCGCACCCCGGCCCCGGTGGCTCACGACCCCCGCCGGGACCGCCGTCACCGCCGCCGCGCTGGCCCTGCTCCTGGCCGCCTCCACCCTGCCCGCCATCGGCCTGGGCACCGCGCTGGTCCCGCCCGCCGAGACCCTGCGCTACCTCTGGGCCGCCCTGACCGGCGGGTCCATCGCCTCCGACGAGGTCACCCGGTACCAGATCATCTGGAACATCCGCACCCCCCGCGTCCTGCTGGCCGCCCTGGTCGGGGCCGGCCTGGGCGCGGTCGGCGTCGCCGTCCAGGCCCTGGTGCGCAACCCCCTCGCCGACCCCTACATCCTGGGCGTCTCCTCCGGGGCCTCCGTGGGCGCGGTGACCGTCGGCGTGCTGGGCGCCCTGGCCGCGCTGGGGCCCTACGCCGTCTCGGCCGGCGCCTTCGCCGGGGCACTGGCCGCGACCCTGCTGGTGCACCTCATCTCCCGCTCCGCCGCCGGGACCACCCCGCTGCGGCTGGTCCTGACCGGCGTCGCCCTCTCGTTCGGGTTCCAGGCGATCATGAGCGTCATCGTCTACCTGGTCCCGGGCAACGAGGCCACCTCCACCGTCCTGTTCTGGACCATGGGCGGGTTCGGCGCCGCCACCTGGGGGTCGCTGCCGGCGGTCGCCGCCCTGGTGCTGGCGGGCCTGGCCGTCCTGCACACGCTGGCCCGACGCCTGGACGCCACCGCCCTGGGCGACGAGACCGCCGCGAGCCTGGGCGTGGACACCGAGCGGCTGCGCCGGGTGCTGTTCCTGGTCACGGCGCTGATGACCGGGGCGATGGTCGCCGTCAGCGGCGCGATCGGGTTCGTCGGCCTGGTGGTCCCGCACGTGGTGCGCATCCTCGTCGGCGCCGCCCACCGGCGTGTGCTCACCGTCGCCCCGCTGGCCGGGGCGGTGCTCATGGTCTGGGTGGACCTGGCCTCGCGCACCGTCGCCGCCCCCCGCGAACTCCCGCTGGGCGTGCTCACCGCGCTCATCGGCGTCCCGGTGTTCCTGCTGCTGATGCGCCGCCGCGGCTACCTGTTCGGAGGCCGCTGATGCACCTGAGCCTGGACGGCCTCACCGTCGCCATCGACGGCGCCACCCTCGTGCACTCCCTGTCCCTGGACGTCCCCGACGGGTCCGTGGTGGGCCTGGTCGGCCCCAACGGGTCGGGCAAGTCCACCGCCCTGCGCTGCGTGTACCGGGCGCTGCGCCCCACCGGCGGCACGGTCCGCGTGGGCGGCGACGACCTGGCCTCCCTCAAGCCCCGCGAGGGCGCCCGCCGGGTGGCCGCCCTCACCCAGGAGAGCAGCAGCGACCTCGACTTCACCGTCGCCGAGGTCGTGGCCCTGGGACGGGTCCCCCACCAGCGCGGCAACGGGCCGCTGACCGCCCGCGAACGGGAGCTGTGCGCGAGCGCCATGGAGTCCATGGACGTCGCCCACCTCGCGCACCGCGGCGTGCTGACCCTGTCGGGCGGCGAGCGCCAGCGGGTGCTCATGGCGCGCGCCCTGGTGCAGGAGCCCCGGGTGCTGGTGCTGGACGAGCCCACCAACCACCTGGACGTGCGCCACCAGATCCACCTGCTGTCGCTGCTGCGCGAGGTCGGCGTCACCACCCTGGTCGTCCTGCACGACCTCAACCTGGCGGCGGCGGCCTGCGACCGCCTCGGCGTCCTGAGCGGCGGACGGCTGGTGGCCGCCGGGCCGCCCGCCGACGTGCTCACCCCCGCCCTGGTGCGCGAGGCGTTCGGCGTGGAGGCCACCGTGGTCCCCCACCCGCTCACCGGCGCGCCCCAGCTCCTCTACCGGCTCACCCATCAGGAAGGCACCCCGTGAACCACCGCCCCCTCCCCCTGCGGCCGCTGGCCGCCGCGTCCCTGGCGCTGGCGGCGCTGGCCGCCACCGGCTGCGGCGCCCGGGTCGAACAGGACCCCGAGCAGGCCGGCGCCGGCGCCGGGTCCGCGACCGCCACCGTCGACCGCTGCGGCGAGCCCGTGGAGTACACCACCCCCGAGCGGGCCGTGGTGTACGAGGGCGGCAGCGCCGACAAGATGTTCGCGCTGGGCCTGGCCGACCACGTGCACGGCTACGTGATGCCCCCGGCCAACCCGCCCGTCTCGGAGTCCCCGTGGGCCGACGACTACGCGGCGGTGGAGTTCCTCAGCGACGACCTGCTCAACCGCGAGCTGGTCGTGGACGCCGAGGCCGACTTCGTCGTCGCCGGGTGGAACTCCGGGTTCAGCGACCAGCGCGGCATCACCCCGGAGATCCTCGACGGGCTCGGCATCCAGAGCTTCATGCACACCGAGTCGTGCTACAACTACCCCGGCTTCCCCGAGCGGGTCGAGCCGTTCGAGGGGCTGTACACCGACCTGGAGCGGCTGGGGGCGATCTTCGGCGTCCAGGACCGCGCCGCCGAGGTGGTCGCCGACTACCGCGCCCGGGTCGAGGCGGTCCAGGAGCAGGCCCCCGGGGGCGACCCGGTTCCGGTGTTCCTGTACGACTCGGGCACCGACCAGGCGTTCACGGCCGGCTCCCAGGTGCCGCCCAACGACATCATCCGGTTCGCGGGGGGCCGCAACGTCTTCGACGGCCTCGACGAGCGCTGGACCCAGGTGGGCTGGGAGGCCGTCGTGGAGGCCGAACCGGAGGTGATCGTCATCCTGGACTACGGGGACCAGCCCGCCGAGGACAAGATCGCCTACCTGGAGGGGCTGCCCGCGCTGGCCGACGTCCCGGCGGTGCGCGCGGACGACTACTTCGTCCTGGACTACAACGAGGGCATCTCCGGCCCGCGCAACATCGACGGCGTGGAGAAGTTCGCCGAGTACCTGCGCGAGCGCGCCGCCTGACGCGCCAGCCGGGGCGGTGGACCCGGTTCCGCGGCCTGTGGCGGGCTCCCCCGCCGCAGGCCGCCGACGGGCCGGTGCGCCCGTCCGGGCCGGGGCCCGCCCGCGGGCGGGCCCCGGCCCCGCGGATAATGAACGCCGTGGAACTACGCCAGGTCGAGTACTTCATCGCCGTCGCCGAGGAGCGCAGCTTCACCCGCGCCGCCGAACGCACCCACGTGTCCCAGTCGGGGCTGTCCGCGGCCATCCGCACCCTGGAGCGCGAACTCGGCTCGCCGCTGTTCCACCGCACCACCCGCAGCGTGGAGCTGTCCCCGGCGGGGTTCGCCCTGCTGCCCAAGGCCCGCGCCATGCTCGACCTGGCCGCCGCGGGCCGCGACGCCGTCGCGGCCACCACCACCCACCTCCGGGGGTCGCTGCGGCTGGGCAGCGAGCAGTGCCTGGGCGTCATCGACATCACCGAGCTGCTGGCCCGCTTCCACCGCCGCCACCCGCACGTGGACATCGTGTTCGACCAGGCCGGCAGCACGACCCTGCTGGAGCGGATGCGCCAGGGCTCCCTGGACGTGGCGTTCGTCGCCGCGGGCGGCGCCGGGCGCCCCACGGACGGACTGCGCTGGCTGCCCCTGGCCGCGGAGCCCCTGCTGCTGCTCTGCCCGCCCGACCACCCCCTGTCCGAGCGCGAGTCCGTGCGCTGGACCGACCTGGACGGGCACGGGTTCGTGGACCTGGCGCACGGCTGGGCCGCCCGCGAGATCAACGAGGACGCCCTCGCCGCCCAGGGGGTGCAGCGCCGGGTCCGGTACACGGTCAACGACATCCACACCCTCATCGACCTGGTCCGGCGCGGCCTGGCCCTGGCGCTGGTCCCGGCACCGGTGGCGCGCAAGACCCACGCCGCGGGCCTGCCCGCCCTGCCGCTGGCCGAGGCCGCCGACCGGCCCTGGCGGGTCAGCGCGGTCGTCCGCACCACCGACCAGGTCGTCTCCGCGTTCCTGCGCGCCCTCCCCGAACCCCTGGAGCCCCGGGACCCGGTGTTTTCCGCGGGGGCGCCCGGGTAGTGGCCCGCCCACGACGGACCGACACGCTTCCCACCACGGAGGAGGGGCCATGAAGGCGGTCGTGTGGCACGGCACCCGCGACGTACGCACCGAGGAGGTGCCCGATCCGCGGATCGAGGAGCCCGGGGACGTGGTCCTGCGGGTGGACGCCTCCGGCCTGTGCGGGTCGGACCTGCACCTGTACGAGGTCCTGGGGCCCTTCATGAACGAGGGCGACATCCTGGGCCACGAGCCCCTGGGCACGGTCGAGGAGGTCGGCCCGGGCGTGAGCGCCCTGGCCCCGGGCGACCGGGTGGTGGTCCCCTTCCAGATCTCCTGCGGCCACTGCGCGACGTGCGGGAGCGGGCTCCAGACCCAGTGCGAGAACACCCGCGACGACGAGCAGGGCACCGGGGCGGCCATCTACGGCTACAGCTCCCTGTACGGGTCGGTCCCCGGCGCCCAGGCCGAGTACCTGCGGGTGCCCCGGGCCGAGGCCAACGCCATCCCGGTGCCCTCCCACGGGACCGACGACCGCTACGTCCTGCTGTCGGACGTGCTGCCCACGGCCTGGCAGGCCGTGAAGTACGCGGACGTCCCCGAGGGCGGGTCGGTCGCCGTGCTGGGGCTGGGCCCCATCGGCGACATGTGCTGCCGGGTGGCCCGCCACCTGGGCGCGGGCCAGGTGTTCGGGGTGGACCCGGTGCCGGAGCGGCGCGGGCGCGCCGCCTCCCGGGGCGTGGACGTGTTCGACCCCTCCGGCGGCACCGACGACCTCATCGGGACGATCCGCGAGCGCACCCGCGGGCAGGGGCCCGACGCCGTCATCGACGCGGTGGGCCTGGAGGCGCAGGGGCACGGGTCGGCCCGCCTCGCCCAGCGGATCACCTCGTTCCTGCCCAAGGGCGCCGCGGCCAGGCTCATGGAGACCGCGGGCGTGGACCGGCTCTCGGCGCTGCAGACCGCCATCGAGCTGGTGCGGCGGGGCGGCACCATCTCGGTCATCGGCGTGTACGGCGGCACCGCCGACCCGCTGCCGATGCTGACCCTCTTCGACAAGCAGATCCAGCTCCGCATGGGCCAGGCCAACGTGCGCCGGTGGGCGCCCGACATCCTGCCCCTGCTGGACGAGCGCGACGTGCTGGGGGTGGAGGACTTCGCCACCCACCACGTCGGCCTGGACGGGGCGGCCGACGCCTACGCGATGTTCCAGGCCAAGCGGGACGGCGCCGTCAAGGTCCTCTTCCGGCCCTGACCCCGCCCCCGCGCGCCCCGCACGCAGAGCACGACACCGGATGAAGGAGGTGGGTCCCATGCCCGGGACCCGGGAACTGCCCGACACCCTGCGCCGGTCCTCCAAGAAGGCCCAGCGCACCTGGATCAAGGCCCACGACTCCGCCGTGGAGCAGTACGGCGAGGGCGAACGCGCCCACCGGGTGGCCATGGCCGCCGTCAAGCACACCTTCGAGAAGGTCGGCGACCACTGGGAGGCCAAGGACGGCAAGGGGCCCTCCGACGCCCGGGCCGCCGACCCGGACGCCAAGAAGCGCAAGGGCTCGAAGGGCACCGCCGGGGGCGTGGACGCCAACGCGACCAAGGACCACCTGTACGCGCAGGCCCGCCGCCTGGGCGTGGAGGGGCGGTCGAGGATGACCAAGTCCGAGCTCGTCGAGGCCCTGCGCAAGGAGAGCGGCGAGCGCACCTCGCGCGCCCGGCGCTGACCGGCACAGGCCCGCGGGCGCGGAGCCGCCCGGGAGGGCGCCCCGCGCCGGGCCGGACCGAACCGATCCGCGGGGGCCGCGCCCGTGCGCGGCCCCCGCACCCGAGGGGGAGAGATGACGCAGAGCGTCGCCGACCACCTGCTGCGCCGACTGTCGCAATGGGGGGTGACCAAGGTCTTCGGATATCCGGGGGACGGCATCAACGGGCTCGTCGCCCAGATGGGGCGGCTGCCCGACGGGCCCCGGTTCGTGCAGAGCCGCCACGAGGAGATGTCGGCCTTCGAGGCCGTCGGGTACGCGAAGTTCAGCGGGGAGCCGGGCGTGTGCCTGGCCACCGGGGGCCCGGGGGCGATCCACCTGCTCAACGGCCTCTACGACGCCAAGCTGGACCGGGTCCCGGTGGTGGCGGTCGTGGGGCAGGCGGACCGCACCGCGATGGGCGGGTCCTACCAGCAGGAGGTGGACCTGCACTCCCTGTTCAAGGACGTCGCCGCCTACCTGGCCACCGTCACCGTGCCCGAGCAGCTGCCCAACGTGCTGGACCGGGCGGTGCGCACCGCGGTGGGGCGGTCCGCGCCCGTCGTGGTGATCGTCCCCGGCGACGTCCAGGAGCTGGACTACTCCCCGCCCGAGCACGCCTTCAAGCACGTGCCCTCCAGCGCGCCCGACCCGCTCTCGGAGGAGAGCCGGACCCTGCCGCCGGTGGCCGCGCTGGACCGCGCGGCGGAGGTGGTCGACGCCGGCGAGCGGGTGGCCCTGCTCATCGGCCAGGGCGCCCGCGGCGCCGCCGAGGAGGTCCTGGAGCTGGCCGAGGCCACCGGCGCGGGCATCGCCAAGGCCCTGCTGGGCAAGGACGTGCTCCCCGACGACCTGCCGCATGTCACCGGGAGCATCGGCCTCCTGGGCACCCGGCCCTCCTGGGAGCTGATGCGCGACTGCGACACGCTGGTCATCATCGGCTCCAACATGCCCTACTCCCAGTTCCTGCCGCCGTTCGGGCGCCGGGCCGTGCAGATCGACGCCGACCCCGGCTCGATCGGCATGCGCTACCCCACCGAGGTCAACCTGGTGGGCGACGCCAAGGCGACCCTGCGGGCGCTGCTGGAGCGGCTGGACCCGGCCCAGGGGCTGGCGGAGCCGCGCCGGCGCTGGCGGGAGACCGTCGAGGAGGGCGTGGCCCACTGGTGGGAGGTGCTGGACGCCCAGGCGCGGGTGCCCGCCGACCCGGTCAACCCGATGCTGGTGGTGCACGAGCTGTCCCTGCGCGTGCCGGACGACGCGGTGGTCACCGCCGACTCCGGCTCGGTCACCAACTGGTACGCGCGGCTGCTGCGGATGCGGCCGGGCATGCGCGGCTCGCTCTCGGGGACGCTGGCGACCATGGGGTGCGCGGTGCCGTACGCCATCGGCGCCAAGTTCGCGGCACCGGACCGGCCGGCCGTGGCGCTGGTCGGCGACGGCGCCATGCAGATGAACGGCCTGATGGAGCTGCTCACCGCCCGCCGGTACCACGAGCTGTGGGACGACCCCCGGCTGGTGGTGTGCGTGCTGCACAACAACGACCTCAACCAGGTGACCTGGGAGCTGCGCGCCATGGGCGGGTCCCCCAAGACCCCGTTCTCCCAGGACCTGCCGGAGCTGTCCTACGCGGCCTTCGCCGAGCAGGCGGGGCTGGTCGGCATCACCGTGGACCGGCCCGAGGACGTGGGCCCGGCCTGGGACCGGGCGCTGAGCGCCGACCGCCCGGCGCTGATCGACGTGCGCTGCGACGCGGACGTGCCGCCGATCCCGCCCCAGGTGGACCGCGAGCAGCTGGTGGACACCGTCAAGGCCCTGCTGTCGGGGGACCCCGACCGGCGCGGCGTCATCGCCCGCGGCCTGGCCGCCAAGGCGCAGGAGTTCCTGCCCCGGCGGGACTGACGCACGCGCGCGGGGCGGGCTCACCGCGTACCGCGTACGCTGTCCGTCCCCACGACTGACGCACACGCGCCGGGGAGGGGCGGGCCCGCCCCTCCCCGGGCATCCCGAACACCTCGGCCGACGCACACGCGCGGGGGCGGGGCGATGAACGGCCGCGACGAGCCGGTGCGCGACGACTGACGCACACGAGCGGGGGGCCGTGGCCGCGCCTGCCACGCCCACCGGAAGCGGCGCACCGGCCGACGCACGCGGGGGCGGGACGGACTTGGTCCGCCCCGCCCCCGCCGCGGTGCCCGCGTGCGCGGTCAGCCCGCCTGGATCTCCCCGCCGGTCGGCGCCAGGGTCTCCCCCGTGTAGTACGACGACAATCGGTCGCTCGCGAAGAACACGTACGAGGGCGCGATCTCGTCGGGGTCGGCCGCCCGGCCCATGGGCGCCTGCTTCCCGAACCCCTCGGCCCCCTCCGCCCCCAGGGTGGAGGGGATCAGGGGCGTCCACACCGGCCCGGGCGCCACGCAGTTCACCCGGATGCCGCGGTCCATGAGGGACTGCGAGAGCGACAGCGACAGGTTCATGACCGCGGACTTGCTCGCCGCGTAGTCGATGAGCGTGTCGTTGCCGCGCAGCCCGTTGATCGACCCGGTGATGATGATCGACCCGCCCTCGGGCAGGTGCGGCACGGCCTCGCGCACCGTCCAGAACACCCCCATGACGTTGACGTCGAAGGTGCGGCGCAGCTGCTCGGTGGTCAGCTCCGTGACGTCGTCCACCGGGGACTGGGTGGCGGCGTGCTCGACCAGGATGTCGATCCCGCCCAGCTCCTCCACCGCCCGGCGCACCAGGTGCGCGCAGTAGGACTCGTCGGCGAGGTCGCCGCGCACCCCCACGGCGCGCCGCCCCTGCTCCTGGACCAGGCCCACGGTGTGCTGGGCCTCGGCGTCCTCGCTGAGGTAGCCGAACACCACGTCGGCGCCCTCCTTGGCGAAGGCCACCGCCACGGCCCGGCCGATGCCCGAGTCGGCGCCGGTGATCAGGGCCCGCTTGCCCTCCAGAAGCCCGGTGCCCCGGTAGCCGCGCATCTCGTCGCGCGGTCGGGGCTCCATGGGTTCGGTGCGCCCCGGATAGGGCTGGCTCTGTGCCGGGGGCTGCTTCTCCGTCATCTTGTGCTCCCTCCCTCGCCGTCGCGCGTGCCACTGCCCCGTTCCCCGTCGCCCACACATGGCGGCGGCGGGGCGCTGGCCCCGTGTTTCGTCCCGGGCGGACCGGTCAGTGGCATCCGAGGAGTGCAGGGGGAACCGAGGGGGAGCAGCATGAACAACGACAGGCGCGATGCCAAGGACCGGGCGCTCGACGAGGCGCGCACCGACTCCGAGGGGCCGCTGACCACCGAGACCGGGGTGCGGGTGGACGACACCGACAACTCGCTCACCGCGGGGGGGCGCGGGCCCACGCTGCTGGAGGACTTCCACGCCCGGGAGAAGATCACCCACTTCGACCACGAGCGCATCCCCGAGCGGGTGGTGCACGCCCGCGGCGCGGCGGCCTACGGGAGCTTCCGCCCGTACGAGGGGCTGTCGGACCTGACCGCGGCGCACTTCCTGAGCGGTCCGGACGTGGTCACGCCGGTGTTCGTGCGCTTCTCGACCGTGGCCGGTTCGCGCGGCTCGGCGGACACGGTGCGCGACGTGCGCGGCTTCGCGGTGAAGTTCTACACCGAGCAGGGCAACTACGACCTGGTCGGCAACAACATGCCGGTCTTCTTCATCCAGGACGGGATCAAGTTCCCGGACTTCGTGCACGCCGTCAAACCCGAGCCGCACAACGAGATCCCGCAGGCCCAGTCGGCGCACGACACCCTGTGGGACTTCGCGGGGCTCCAGCCCGAGACCACGCACATGATGATGTGGCTGATGTCGGACCGGGCCGTGCCGCGCAGCTACCGGACCATGCAGGGGTTCGGGGTGCACACTTTCCGGTTCGTCAACGCGCAGGGCCGGGGGACGTTCGTCAAGTTCCACTGGAAGCCGCTGCTGGGCACCCACTCCCTGGTCTGGGACGAGGCGCAGCGCATCCAGGGCAAGGACCCCGACTTCAACCGGCGCGACCTGTGGGACTCCATCGAGCGCGGGCAGTTCCCCGAGTGGGAGCTGGGCGTGCAGCTGGTGCCGGAGGAGGACGAGCACGCGTTCGACTTCGACCTGCTGGACGCCACCAAGATCATCCCGGAGGAGGAGGTGCCGGTGCGGCCGGTGGGCAGGCTGACCCTGAACCGCAACCCGGACAACTTCTTCGCCGAGACCGAGCAGGTGGCCTTCCACACGGCCAACGTGGTACCGGGCATCGACTTCACCAACGACCCGCTGCTCCAGGCCCGCAACTTCTCCTACCTGGACACCCAGCTGCTCCGGCTGGGCGGGCCCAACTTCCAGCACATCCCGGTGAACCGGCCGGTGGCGCCGGTGGACCACAACCAGCGGGACGGGTTCTCCCAGCACCGGGTGCACCGGGGCCGGACGGCCTACTACCCGAACTCGGTGGGCGGGGGCTGCCCGGCCCTGGCCGACGAGGGGGTGTACCGCCACTACACGGAGAAGGTGGAGGGGCACAAGGTCCGCGAGCGGGCCGAGAGCTTCAAGGACCACTACTCCCAGGCGACCCTGTTCTACAACAGCCTGGCCTCCTGGGAGCGCGAGCACCTCGTGGCGGCGTTCCGGTTCGAGCTGGGCAAGTGCGAGGACGTCGGGGTGCGCCGCCGGATGGTCGCCAACCTCGTCAACGTGGACGCCGGCCTGGCCCGGGCGGTGGCCGAGGGCGTGGGGGTGGAGCCGCCCGAGGAGGGTTCGGCGCGCAACCACGGGCGGTCCTCGCCCGCGCTGAGCCAGGCCCGCACGACCTTCGGGTCGGTGGTGGGCCGCCAGGTCGCGCTGCTGGTCGCGGACGGCGTGGACGCGGCGAGCGTGGAGGGGCTGCGCGAACCGCTGGCCCGCGACGGCGCGGTGGTGGAGCTGCTGGCCCCGGCCGACGGCACGGTGCGCACCTCCGACGGCGGCGAGCTGGCGGTGGACCGGGCGCTGCCCACGGTGTCCTCGGTGCTCTACGACGCGGTGGCGGTGCCCGACGGGGCCGACTCGGTGGCGGTGCTGTCCGGTGACGGCCTGGCCCGCCACTTCGTGCTGGAGGCGTACAAGCACCACAAGCCGGTGGCGCTGGTGGGCGCGGGGGCGGAGCTGGGGGTGGCGCCGCCGCTGCCCGAGCGCGCGGTGACCCCGGCGCAGCGGACCCGGGAGGAGCTGGGCGTGGTGGTCGCCCCGGAGGCCGACGGCACCTGCGCCGCCGAGTTCGCCCGGCTGATCGGCCTGCACCGCGTCTGGGACCGCCCCACCGGGGCGATCCCGGCCTGACCGGCACGGACGAGGGGCGCGCCGCCGTCGGCGGCGCGCCCTCCCCTCGTTCGCGCGTCACAGGTCCTGCGCCCCCGGCGGGCCCCGGCCCTGTTCGGGGCGGCGGGTCCGTTCGGCCCGACGGCCGCCGCGCACCCGCACCCCGCGAGACCCCCCGCCGAACGACACACCCGACCGCCCGGCGGAACACACCCCGCCCTCTGCGGGCCGCCGCCCGAGGGGATCGCGCACCCGTATCCCACGAGGCCCCGCCACACCGGCCGACCGAGCACACCCCACCCCCGCGAACCACGGCCCGAAAAGAGCCGTACACCGGCGCCCCGCGAAGCAGTCACCACGCCGCCCGACACACCCGACCGGCCTACGAAGGGCACGCGCCCCGCGGTCGCCGCCCGCCCGGACTCAGCCGGCGCCCTCCCCGCGGCGGCGCACCAGGAACGGGCCGATGGCCAGCACGTCCACGGGCGCGGAACCGAAGAACTCCAGGGCGTCGCGCGGGGAGTCCACCCTGGGGCGGCCCGCCGTGTCGAGGCCGGTGTTGACCAGGACCGGCAGCCCGGTGCGCGCCTCGAACTCCGAGAGCAGGCGCGCCGTGAGCGGGTCGTCCTCGGCCGAGACGGTCTGCGCGCGGGCCGTGCCGTCGACGTGGACGACGGCGGGGATGCGCTCGCTCCACCCCCGGGCCACCTGGTGGAGGAAGAGCATGTACGGGCTGGGCAGGGGCCCGCCGAAGAAGATCTCCGGCGCACGGTCCTGCGCCACCATCGGGGCCACCGGTCGGAAGGACTCGCGGCCCTTGACCCGGTTGAGGCGTTCGGGGTTGCCGGGGTCGGCCGGGTGGGCCAGCAGGGAGCGGTGCCCGAGGGCGCGGGGGCCGTACTCCGAGCGTCCCTGGAACCAGGCCACCAGCGCGTTGCCGGCCAGGGCCTCGGCGACGGCGGCGGCCAGGTCGCCGGGACGCTCGACGGCGACGTCGGCCTCGTCCAGCAGGCCGGCGAGCTCCTCCTCGCCCCAGGAGCGCCCCAGGTCGGCCCCGGGCATCGGCCGCGGGTCGTCCCCCGCCTTGGCCGCCGCGTACAGGGCGCCGCCCAGGGCGGTGCCCGCGTCCCCGGCGGCGGGCTGCACCCACACGTCGTCGAAGGGCCCCTCGCGGAGGACGCGGCTGTTGGCCGCGCAGTTGAGGGCGACCCCGCCCGCCATCACCAGCCGCCGCAGCCGGGTCCGCTCGTAGGCCCAGCCCAGGACGCCCAGGATCGCCTCCTCCGTCGCCTCCTGGACGCTCGCGGCCAGGTCGGCGTGCTCCCGCCCGGGGGCGCTCCCGGGATCGCGGCGGGGCGCCAGGGACTCCCAGGGGACACCGCGGGCGCGGACGCGCCCCCCGCCCTCGTACCGCAGGTGGCCGCGCACCTCGTCGAGCATCGAGGGCTCCCCGTAGGAGGCCAGGGCCATGACCTCGTGCTCGTCGCCGGAGCGGTGGAAGCCCAGGTGCTCGGTGAGCTCCTCGTACACCAGCCCCAGGGAGTCGGGCAGCGGCTGGCGGGCCAGGACCTCCAGCCCCCCGGACGTGTAGGCGCCGACCAGGTGCGAGGTGGACTCGCCCCGCCCGTCCGCGGCGAAGACCAGCGTGTCGCGCCCGCCCTCGAAGGGCGGCGCCGCGTACACCGCCGAGGCGGCGTGGGCCAGGTGGTGGGGCACGTACACCACCCGGCTCCGGTCCAGCCCGGGCAGCGCCTCCTCCAAAAAGAGCGGCGCCCGCTCGACGTAGAAGAGGCGCAGGTGCTCCCAGGTCGCGTCCTGCCCGGGGCCGTCGGGGTCGGCCAGGTCGGGGTGGTAGGAGTACGTGACGGCGTCCAGGTCCGACGGCTCCAGGCCGCCCTGCTCCAGGCACCAGCGCATCGCCTCCACCGGAAGCTCCCAGGTGGAGAAGGGGACCGGCTCCTTGCCGTGCCTGCGCCGTGAAAAGCGCTCCTCCTCGGCGGCCGCGACCGTACGGCCGTCGACCACCAGGGCCGCGGCCGGGTCGTGGAAGACCGCGTTGACTCCGAGGACGCGCATGGGTTCGGCCACCTCCCGTTGTGGACGGACGAGCCGGTGCTCGACGCCACCCCCCGACTACCTGTGGGAACGGCCGCTAAACATGGCCGCCGCCCGCCCCGGGGCCTGCGGGGCGCGGGTGTTTACCCCGCGCCCGCAGGGCTAGTGGCCCC
The DNA here is from genome assembly GCF_900141985.1 of Nocardiopsis flavescens. Lineage (GTDB taxonomy): Bacteria > Actinomycetota > Actinomycetes > Streptosporangiales > Streptosporangiaceae > Nocardiopsis > Nocardiopsis flavescens. The sequence continues at coordinate 98,702 of NZ_FQZK01000006.1, forward strand.
GTGCATCCCCAAATCCCGGATCCGAGGAGAGGTGCCGAGAATGTCCGTGAACAGCATTTCCGACGTGATGACCGCACCGGTGCGCACGGTCGCGCCCGACACGCCCCTGCGGGAGGTCGCGCAGATCATGCGCGACTCCGACCTGGGCGACGTCCTGGTGGCGGAGGGCGACCACCTCCTGGGCATCGTCACCGACCGCGACATCGTGGTCCGGTGCGTGGCGGCGGGAGCCGACCCCGCGGAGCACACCGCGGGCGACGCCTGCAGCTCCGAGGTGGCCACGGTGCCCCCGCAGAGCGGCATCCGCGACGCCGTCCACACGATGCGCGAGGGGGCCGTGCGCCGCCTGCCGGTGGTCGACGGCGACCGGATCGTGGGCGTGGTGACCATGGGGGACCTGGCCCGGGTGGTCGACGGCGACTCGGCGCTGGCCCGCGTGAGCTCCGCGGCGCCCAACCGGTGAGGCGCCGGCCCCGCACCGCGGGCCCGCCGCCCGGTCACGGGGGACCGGGCGGCGCGCCGTCCGCGGGCGGCGCGCCGTGTGCGGTCCCGGTGAGCCGGTCCCCGGCTCCGTCGGCCGCAGCCGCCGCCGCACCCGCGCCGCGGGCCCTGGAGTGCGCCCCGCCCGGGCGGCGCCGCGCGACGGCGGGCCCCGCGCGGTACCGCCGCCCACCCCGCCCGGCCGAACCCGACCGCAAGACCCCGCCCGCCCGGCCCCCGAGAATCCCCGGCACACGCCCCGGACCCGCCGCCGACCCGCCCGGCCGCGGCCCGCGGAGCACCAGGCGCCGGATCGCGCCCTCGCCCCCGGCACCGGGGGACCCGCGAACACCCCGCGACGCCCGAGCCCCCGCCGGGCCCACCGGCCCGCCCCCGCACGGACCGGAGGAGGTCCCGACCACCCGCCGCCGCCCCCTCGGCGCGACGCACCGGGGGGACGCGACACACCACGCACCGGTCAACTTTCACGAAAACAACGCGGCGGGACGTTAAGCGCCCGCCGAACGGGCAGGAAGATGCCCGAGGTCACTCTTCGGAACCGCGCTCGCGGCTCCGAGTGACCGGGGCCACGATCCCCCGCCTCCGCGACGAGGCGAGAAGCAGGACGACCGGCCCGCACAAGTCCACGGCGCGGACCCCCGGGTCCTTCCCGGCACCGGACCGCGTCGCGCGTTCACTCCCGTTCACGTGGAGGGAAACATGCCAGCTGCCACGACCGAAACGTCCCCCGCCACCGGATCCGCCGTCGAAGTGGACGGCGAGGGCCGCTCGGCGGAGGAGCTTCTGCGCAACCTCAAGGGCCTGCCCGAGGACGACCCCGGGGCCGACCGCATCCAGGAACTCGTCCTGGAGCTGTACCGGCCCCTGCTGTACCGGATCGCCCGCCACTACAGCGGACGCGGCGAACCCTACGAGGACCTGCGCCAGACGGCGCACCTGGGCCTGGTCAAGGCCGTCCGGGGCTATGACCCCGACCGGGGGAAGAAGTTCATCTCCTACCTGCTGCCCACGGTCACCGGCGAGATCAAGCGGCACTTTCGCGACCACACCTGGGCGGTGCGCGTTCCCCGCCGCCACCAGGAGCGCCGGGGGCGGCTGCACCGGGCGAGCCTGGAGTTCCAGCAGCGCAACGCCCGCGAGCCCCGCCCCCAGGAGCTGGCGCAGGAGATGAACCTGCCCCGCGCGGAGGTCGACGAGCTGCTCCAGGCCTCGGAGGCCTACAGCGCGCTGTCCCTGGACCTGCCCGACCACAAGGGCGAGGAGGGGGGCTCCACCCTGGAGGAGCGGATCGGCGGCGAGGACGACTCCTACGACCTGGTCCTGGAGCGCGAGTCCCTGCGCCCGGCGATGTGCTGCCTGGACGAGCGCGAGCGCGCCCTGCTGCGGCTGCGGTTCTTCGACGACCTCACCCAGTCGCAGATCGCCGAGGAGATCGGCTGCTCGCAGATGCACGTGTCCCGGCTGCTATCCGCCACCCTGGACAAGCTCCGGGAGCGGGTGGACCGCCACGACCGCGCGGGCGGCGACGGGGACACCGGGGAGGCGGAGGGCGGCCGGGACCGGGGAGCCCGGTGAGCGGTGAACCCGGCGGATCCGCCTCGCTCCCGGCCCGGGTCCGGCGCTGGTGCCACCGCGCCGCGGCCTACGAGGGGCAGGAGCGGGAGACCGCGGTCCTGGTCCTGAAAGCGGCGCTGGCCGCCACCCTGTCCTGGCTGGTCGCCCACGGCCTCATGGGGGCCGCCACCCCGGCGTTCGCCCCCTTCGCCGCCCTGCTGATGGTGGAGGTCACCCTCTACCGCTCGATGCTGCGGTCGCTGCGCATGGTCGGCGCGGTGCTGCTGGGCATCGCCCTGGTCACAGCGCTGGCGGTCCTGGCGGGCACGGGTCCGGCGGTCTTCGCCCTGGCGGCGCTGGCCGCCCTGGTCCTGGGACGCTGGCGCCGCCTGGGCGACCAGGGGAACCAGGTCGCCACGGCGGCGTTCTTCGCCTTCGCGACCTTCGTGTCCCTGACCGGCCCGGGCGAGCTGCTCCCACAGGCGGCGGAGATCCTGGCGGTCGTCCTGGTCGGATCCGCGATCGGGGTGGCGGTCAATCTCGTCGTGCTGCCGCCGCTGCGCCTGCGCGGCGCGGCACGGGCGGTGTCCTCGCTGGCGGGCGGACTGCGCCGCCTGTGCGAGGACATCGGGAACGCGCTGCGCGAGGGGCGGCCCGAGCCGGAGACGGCGCGGGAGTGGCGTTCGCGGGCCGACGGCCTGCTGGGAACCGCCCGCCAGGCCCGGGAGGCCACCGGGACGGCCCGGGAGAGCGTCCTGTACAACCCCCGCCGCCTGCTCCACCGGCGGCGGGTCGACGTGCGCGACCACGACCGGCTGGTCGACGCCCTGGAGAGGTCGGCCCACCAGCTCTCCTCGGTCGCCCGCAGCCTGGAGCGGGGGCGCGGGGAGGGCGGGGACGGGGAGCAGCCGCCCACCCGGTCCACCACCGCGCGCTGCGGCGACCTGCTGCTGGGAGCCGCCGCCGCCTGGCGGGTCCTGGAGGACTGGGAGGCCTCGGACGGAGACGGCTGGGACCCGCCGGTGGAGGAGTTCCACGCGGCCGTCGAGGCGGCCGAGCGCTCCGAACGCGACCTGGAGTCGGCCTGCCGGGAGGACGGCGGCCCGCCGCTGCACGACCCCTCCCTCCCCTACGGCGTCCTCCTGGTGGAATCCGCGCGCCTGGTCGATGAGCTGGGCGGGGTGGACGAGGTGCTCAAGGCCTCCGCGGACCCCGGCGGGACGCGGCAGGACCGGGAGCCGCCCCGGGGGCGCGCCGGGGCGTAGCATGTGCCTGCTCCGCGCGCCCGGACACGAGACCCCAGGAGAAGCATGACCTCCGACCGCCCGCTCACCCGGCTGGGCTTCCTCACCATCGGCCTGTTCGACGAACACGATCCGGCCGGCGGCCACGAGAACACCCTGCGCATGATCGAGCTCGGCGAACAGCTGGGCTTCGACAGCGCCTGGGTGCGCCAGCGCCACCTCCAGCACGGCATCTCCTCCCCGGTCGCCGTCCTGGCCGCCGCCACCCAGCGCACCCGGCGCATCGCCCTGGGCACGGCCGTGATCCCCCTGGGGTTGGAGAACCCGTTCCGGCTGGCCGAGGACCTGGCCACCGTGGACGTGCTCTCCGGCGGACGCCTCAACCCGGGGATCAGCGTGGGGCGGCCGACCCACTTCAAGCACATCGGCCCCAGCCTGTACCCGGACACCGCCGACCGGGAGGACTTCACCCACGCGCGGGTGGACCGCCTGCTGCACCTGTTGCGCGGCGGGACGGCGTCCACGTTCACCGGGACCGAGGGGATCGAGACCTACTCCGAGCGGATCCAGCCGTACTCCCCCGGCCTGGCCGGGCGGGTGTGGTACGGGGCGGCGGGGCTGTCCTCGGTGGCCCGCGCCGCCGGGCAGGGGCTGAACCTGCTCACCAGCAGCGTGGTGCGCGCGGAGGAGGACGACGACTTCGCCCGGGTGCAGGCCTCGCACATCCGCCGGTTCCGCGAGCTCCACCCGCTGGGCGAGCGGGCCCGGGTGTCCCAGGGGCTGGTCGTGGTCCCCACCGACACGGCCACCGCGGAGCAGCGCGCCAGATACGCGGCCTACGCCGAGGCACGGCTGCCGCGCACCCGCGAGCCGCAGGGCCCGGGGCGCATCCTGTTCTCCCCGGACCTGGTGGGCCCGGCCGCGGAGATCGCCGACCGGCTGCACGGCGACCCGGCGTTCCGCCAGGTGGACGAGGTGGCCTTCGCGCTGCCGTTCACGTTCGGATACGAGGACTACGTGCAGATCCTCACCGACATCGCCGAGCGGCTGGCGCCCCTGCTGGGCTGGACGGGCCCCGCCCCGGCCTGACCCGGCTCCGGGGCCCGTCCCCGGGCCCTGCCCGGACGTGAGAGCGTGTCCTGCGGGGGGTCCTCGCCCCTCGCGGGACACCGCACCACCCGTCCGGAAAGGCGACCATGCCCACTCTCTTCACCCGCATCATCGACCGCGAGCTGCCGGGCCGCTTCGTCTGGGAGGACCCGGTGGCGGTGGCCTTCCTGACCATCGCCCCGCTCAAGCCGGGACACACCCTGGTCGTCCCCCGCGAGGAGGTGGACGACTGGACGACCGCCGACCCGGAGCTGCTGGCGCACTGCGTCCGGGTGGCCCAGGCGGTCGGGCAGGGGATCCGCACGGCGTTCGACGCCCCGCGCGCCGGACTCCTCATCGCCGGGCTGGAGGTCCCCCACCTGCACATCCACGTGTCCCCGCTGTCGGAGCTGGAGGACCTGGACGTCACGGCCGCCCAGGTCGAGCAGGACCAGGACGCCCTGGACGACGCGGCGCGGCGGCTGCGGACGGCGCTGACCGGGCTGGGCTTCTCCGAGGCGGTCGCCCCCGACTGAGAAGCGCGGCTTCTCAATCCGATCGCGATCACCTGTTGGACAGCGGGGCGCCGGTCGGAGCAGAGTGTCATCCGTCGTCACCGACGACGGCGCACCGCACACCGGCCACACGAGGAAGACCGCACGATGACCTACGTCGCCGCACCCGAACGCTACGACGGATCCATGCTCTACCGGCGCACCGGCGACTCCGGCCTGGACCTGCCGGTGCTGTCCCTGGGGTACTGGCACAACTTCGGCGACGACCGGCCCTTCGAGACGCAGCGGGCCATCGCCCGCCGTGCGTTCGACCTGGGTATCACCCACCACGACCTGGCCAACAACTACGGTCCCCCCTACGGCGCCGCCGAGGTCAACTTCGGCCGCCTCATGCGCGAGGACTTCGCCCCCTACCGGGACGAGCTGGTGGTCTCCACCAAGGCGGGCTGGGACATGTGGCCGGGCCCGTACGGCCAGGGCGGGGGCTCGCGCAAGTACGTGCTGGCCTCGCTCGACCAGTCGCTGAAGCGGATGGGCCTCGACTACGTCGACATCTTCTACTCGCACCGGCTGGACGCCTCCACTCCCCTGGAGGAGACCATGGGGGCGCTGGACACCGCCGTGCGCCAGGGCAAGGCGCTGTACGTGGGGATCTCCTCCTACGACGCCGAGCGGACCCGGCGGGCGCACGAGATCCTGCGGGACCTGGGGACGCCGCTGCTCATCCACCAGCCGTCGTACTCGATGCTGAACCGGTGGATCGAGAACGAGGGGCTGCTCGACACCGTCGGGGAGCTGGGCGTGGGGGTCATCGGGTTCACCGCCCTGGCGCAGGGCCTGCTCACCGACCGGTACCTCCAGGGCGTTCCCGAGGGGTCGCGGGCCACGCAGGACAAGTCGTTCGACACGGGGTGGCTGTCCCGGGAGACGCTGGGCCACCTGCGGGCGCTCGACGCCATCGCCGGCGCGCGCGGGCAGACGCTGGCCCAGCTGGCGCTGGCGTGGGCGCTGCGGGACCCGCGGGTGACGTCGCTGGTGATCGGCGCGTCGTCGGTGGGCCAGCTGGAGCAGAACGTGGGCGCGCTGGGCAACCTGGAGTTCACGGACCGGGAGCTGGCCGCGATCGAGGAGCACGCGGTCGACGGCGGGGTCGACATGTGGCGGGACGCCCGCAGCGGCGCCCTGTAGCGGTCCCGGCACGGGGGCGGCCCCGCCCGCCGGTCACGGACCGGCGAGCGCGGCCGCCCCGAGCAGTGCCCCCACCCCGGCGACGACGCTGAGCAGCACGTTCGCCGCCGCCGTGCGGCGGCGGCCGGACTCGGCGAGCATCAGCGTCTCGTAGGAGAAGGTGGAGTAGGTGGTCAGGGCTCCACAGAAGCCGGTGCCCAGGGTGAGCCGGACCGCCTCGGGGACGCCGCCGTGGGCGGTCAGCCCGGTGAGGACGCCCAGGACGGCGCTGCCCAGGACGTTCACGGCCAGGGTCCCCCAGGGGAAGGGCGTCCGGGCGCGGGCCCTGACCGCGGTGTCCAGCAGGTAGCGGGCGGCGGCGCCGGCCGCGCCGCCGGCGAAGACGAGGAGCCAGCTCACGGGCGCTCCCGCCCGCCGGGGCGGGGACCGGGGAGCACCCGCCGGGCCAGGGCCGTGCCGGCCCACACCGCCGCCAGGGCGGCGGCCACCGTCCCGGCCAGGTAGAGGGCGGCCACGGCGGGCCGCCCCTGGCCGAGCAGGGTGTGCACGTCGGCGGCGTAGGCGGAGAAGGTCGTGAAGCCGCCCAGGACGCCGACGCCCAGGAAGGGCCGCAGGAGGGGGTGGGCGTCCCAGGTCTCGGTGACGGCGACCATGAGGACGCCGATGAGCGCGCAGCCCAGGGTGTTGACGGCCAGGACCGTCCAGGGGAGGGCGCCGGTCTGCTGTGGGAGGGTGGCGGCGTGGCGGGCGAGGGCGCCGAGGCCGCCGCCGAGGGCGACCACGGCGGCGACGGACGCCCTCCGGGGCGCGGACGCGGGGCGCGGGGATGCGGGCAACGGGGTCTCCTCCCCACACGGTTCCGGTACGCGGGCGCGGCCGGGGAGGGGCGCCGGCGGCGCGGAGGGACCCGCCGCGGTCACATCCAGGCTAGCGCCTGGCGGTCCGGACCAGCGCGGCCCATTCGGCGCGGGAGAAGGAGAGGTGCCCGGCTCCGCGGTGCCGCGTGTCCCGCACGTCCGTGGCACGGCGGCCGTCGCGCACCTCGACGCAGTTGCCCCCGGGATTGCTGTAGGTGCTCTTGCGCCATGCGTTCATGGGCGTCCCCTTCGCGGTCTTTGACAGTAGGAGCCGTGCTGTACACCTTATTTCCCGTTAAGTAATAAAAAATCCCCGCGCACGCGCGGAAAGGGACGCGGTGCCGTCCCGGGTCCCGGGGGTCCGGCGCCGCGCCGTCGGCGGCGCCCGCCCCTCCCGGGACGGCGTCCGGGCTCCTACGGGGCCGCCGGCGGGGGTGTCCCCGGGCCGTCCGCCGTGTCCTCAGGACCGCCCCGGGGATCGGCCTCCCCGGCCTCGGCGCCGTCCAGGCGCACGGTGACGGTCACCCTCCCGGAGCCGTCCTCCTCCGCGGTCGCATGACCGGTGCGGACGCCCTCGGGCAGTTCCAGCGAGAGCGGCCCGCCCTCTCCCGTGAAATTGCGCCACCACTTCTTGCGCTCGGGGATCGCGACGGTGATGGCCACCGTCGAGCCCCTGTGCGTATAGGCGACGGGCGTGGAGAACTCCCGCCCCGAGCGCCGTCCCCGGTAGGTGACCACGGTCAGGCGTCTGCGCACGGCGGCTCCCCACCGGGGCGAGGCCCGCAGGGCCAGTACCCGGGAGTTGACGGCGTCGACCAGCCGGTGGGGCAGGGGGCCCTTGTAGCGCATACGGATTCCTCCGGTCGGGAGAGTGGAGAGCGGGGGGCCGGGGCGGACGCCCCCGAGCGGCCACCCTAGGCGGCCCGGACCCGGCCCCGCCCGTGCCGACCGGCAAGTGAGAGGTTCCGGCGCGCGATCCTCTCGGATCACGGGTTCTCCGGAACCGGCCCGGGCGGGCCCGCCGGTCCGGCGTCGGGGGGCCGCACAGCAAGGACGGGCCTCTCCGCCGCCGCAGCGGGGCCCGCCCGAAGTCGGCGGGGGTTCCCGAGGCGGCGGAGAGGCCCGCCGGATCCGAGGAGTGCGGCCACGCCCGGCCGGGCGTGGCCGCGCGGTTCTCAGCCGGAGGACTCGGCGATGAGCCTGTCCAGTTCCTCCAGCCTCTCCGGGCACACGTGCTCGACGTTGACCCTGCGCAGCGCGATCGCCTGCTCGTCGCCGGCACTCATGGTCGTGGCCAGCGCGAAGACGCCGTCGTCCTCGTCGCAGGTCTCCTGCGCGGAGCTCTGGACATCGGACCAGGAGTTGTCCGTGAGCCTGTCCCTGCCCAGCGCTTCGGCCGCCGCGGCCCGGTGCGCGGACTCGCCGGACTCGGAACCGCATCCGGCGAGCAGGAGCACGACCGCGGCCGCAACGGGGTAGAGGATTCGCGACATCATGGGGGATGCCTCTCAAAAGGGCGCCGGAGCGGGCAGCGCGGGTATCGGGTGCCCATCAGTGTGCAGCACCCCACCCGGAGATCAAAGCCGCACCCCCCATGACCTGCACCTCATCCCCGGTTCCCCTCCCCCGGCACCTCCCGCGGAGCACACGGCCGGCCACGGACGGTGCCGATCGGCCGCGGGTCCGTCCCCGCCCGCGCCGTGACCCTACGGGGCGGGGGCGCGGACGGGAGCGGGACTGAGCACGGAGGTCCGGGGACGACCGTCCCGACCGGTGGCCCGCACAGACCGGGAGCGGGCGGGCTTCCCCCTGGTCATCACGCCGCCGACCTGCACGTCTGCGGATTCGGGGGACGCCGGGGCCACCTCGGCGGGCGGGCAGGGCGGCTCCGGGGCCGGTGTCCCGGGCCGATCCGTCAGTGCGGCCCGGAGCCGTGGCGGTGTCGCTCCGCTGCCCGCCGGCCCCGGGTTCTCGCGGTCTGCCCGCAGCAGAAAGGGCACCGGCGCCCGGTAGGTCTCCCCTACGGTTGGCGGCGTGACCACGAACCCCCTGGGAGTGCGTATGGATGCGATCACCGGTACGGCCGCAGGCGTGCCGTTCACAGCCCTCCCGCCGTCCGGGACGGACGACGGCCCCGCGCCGTTGATCGTCACCTGGCACATGCTGGACGCGCCCCGCACGGACGCGGCCTTCGCCGCTGCGCTGCCCATGGCCGGTGTTCCCGCCTGGCGGGTCCACCTGGGTATGCCGCTGTGCGGTCCGCGTATGGTCGAGGGCCGTCTCGACAGGCACCTCGAACTCGCCCGCGAGGACATCCTGCTGGCGTACTTCGGTCCGATCATCCGCCAGGCCGTGGAGGAGTTCCCGGCCGCGCTGGCCGAGCTGCGCCGTCGGCTGCCGGTCGACGACCGGCCGATCGGCCTCCTCGGCGCGTCGCTCGGCGGGGCGGTGGCCCTCCAGGTGCTCACCGACCCGCCCACGGCGGTCGGAGCGGTGGCGCTCGTCAATCCGGCCGTACGGGTGAGCGCGGGCGTCGAGCTGCTCGCGGCCGGGCTGGGCCGACCCTATGAATGGACCGCTGAATCCCGCAGGGCGGCAGACGACCTGGATTTCGTGGGCCGTGCCGGGGAGCTGACCGGAGAGCCCCCGCTGCTACTGGTCAGCGGCGAGCACGACCACCCGGCGTTGCGCGAGGACGCGGCTTCCCTGGTCAAGGCGCTGCGTGGGCGGTACGCACACCCGGAGGAGGTCGAACTGACCACCGTGCCGGGCCTCGCCCACGCGCTGGCCGACGAGCCCGGCTTGGAACCGGCCCCCCAATCGCCCTCGGCGGTGGCGGTCGACGGAGTCCTCACCCAGTGGTTCGCCCGGCGGTTCGCACCCCGGTGAGCAGCGGTACGCCAGCGCTTTCAGGGCGGTGACGCCACCGCCCTGAGCCGCGTTGACGCCGTCCCGGGCCCCTCCCCGCATGCGCGGGGAGCACTCACCGTCCCGACGCACGTTGGGCCATGTGACGGGTCCATCCCCGCGTGCGCGGGGAGCACGAGCGGCACCTGCTGTACACCACCGCCCAGGGGGGTCCACCCCCGCGTGCGCGGGGAGCACAGTAAATGACCTGCGCGAACACCCCGAAGAACCACCCGTTTTCATGAGTTCTCAAGAAACGGACAAAACACCCGGGGCTTCACGACTGGCTTCAAATCTTCCCACCGGATCACTCACGAGCGGCACAACGGGCACCCGCGACGAATACGCCTGCCGCCCACCTTCGCACAAAGCGGACACGGCCCGGTGCGGACCACCGCCATCAAAACGGCCCCCGCCGAACCCACTCGACGGCGAGGCGGGCGGAAGACCGTCCCCGCGTGTGCGCGGCAGACCCGGTACCGAGCCGCTCCCGCACCTCGGACCGGCACGCCCCCGCGCACGAAGCCCACAGGTCCGGCGCACGGACGGCTCCCCACCCCTCGCCCTCCTCAGCGTTCCAGAGCCGCCAGGCGTTCCGCCAGACCATCGGCCCTCGGATCGTCGCGGTCCCTCAGGTACTCCAGCGCCGCCCGCCACATCTCACCGGCACGTGCGGGTTCGCCCAACGCCAGATGGGCCTCGCCCCAGCCGATCAGGGCCACCGCCCGGCTGTCCGGGTCCTCCCGCACCTCGAACTCGCGCACGGCCGCCGCGTACTCGGCCACCGCACGGTCGGCCCGGCCCGTCGCGGTGAGGATGCGCCCCAGTGTGCACCGCGCCCAGGCCGTGCTCCAGGCGGCACCGATCTCCTCGAAGACCGCGATGGCCGAACGGCAGTGGTCGAAGGCCTCATCCCAGTACTCCAGGTCGGCACCGATCTCCGCGAGGCCGAGCAGCCCCATGGCCGCGCCCCGCTCCTCTCCCGCCTCCCGGAAGACCGCGACGGCCCGCTTGATGTACCGGACCGCCGTACCGTCTTCCCGTTCCCCGCGCTGCCACAGGACTGTTCCCAGCTGCCGCAGGGAGAACCCCTCCACCCACGGGTCCTCCACCTCCCGGCCGGCCGACAGTGCCGCCCGGTAGTGACGGACGGCCGCGTCGAGATTCCCCGACAGCCATCGGGCGTCACCCATCCCCAGGTGGTTGCGGGCCGCCCCGAACACGCTTCCCGCGTTCTCGGCGGCCCGGAGCCCGATGCCGTGCAGATCGCACCACTGCTCCCAGTGCCGATGCAGTTCGAACAGCGGATAGACGCTCACCGGCAGCCGCCATGCGATTTCGAGATGACCGAGGTCGAAAGCCGCCCCGGTGGCGGCGAGCAGATTGGTGCGTTCCTGCTCGAACCAGACCAGGGCTTCTCCGAGGGAGGAGAAGCTGGGCAGGTCGTCCGGGGGCTCATAGCCGGGGACGACCGGGAAGTGCGGGTGCTCTGCGGTTTGGGCGCGGGCGGCAGCGTGTGTGTACCACCGGGCGACCCGGCCGACGGCCTCGCTCCGTTCCTGCGGACCGCCCTCGGCCTCGACGCGTTCGACCGCGTACAAACGCACCAGGTCGTGCAGGCGGTAGCGATCCTCCCGAACGCGCTCCACCAGATGCGCGCGGGTGAGCCGGTCCAGGAACCGCCGGGCCGCGGCCTGCCGGGTCCCGGTGAGGGCCGAGGCGGCCCCGGAGGAGAGCTCGGCTCCCGGGTGCACGCCCAGAACACGGAAGAACCGCGCGGTCTCGTCGTCCAGGGCGAGGTAGGAGGCGCTCATCACCGCGCGCAGGTCGCTCAATTCGTCCTCCTCGGAGAGAGTGTCCAGGCGTGACTCCTCGGCGGCCAGTTCGGTCACCAGGTCGCTCAGGGAGGCGCCGGGACGGTCGATGAGCCGCTCGGCCGCCACCCGCAGGGCCAGTGGAAGACGTGCGCAGTGTTCGGCCAGGTCATGTGCCGCACCGGACTCGGCGTCCACACGCGGGCCCACCGTGTTCCGGAGCAGCGCCACGGAGTCGGCCATCGGCAGCACGTCCAGAGAAAGGCGGTGGGCCCCCTCGCGGGCGACGAGGCCGGGCAGGGAGCCGCGACTGGTCACCACCACCATGCAACCGGGAGAGGCGGGTAGCAGCGGACGCACCTGGGCGGGGGCGAGGACGTCGTCGATGACGATCAGCAGACGCCTGCCATCGGTCTCGGTGCGGTACAGGGCCGAACGGCCGTCCAGGCTTAAAGGGATGCGGTCGGGAGGGACACCGAGCGCCCGGAGCAGGGAGTCCAGGGCTTGGGAAGCCTCTGCACGCGGACCCGGGGCGTGTGCATGGACGCCGACGTAGAGGCAGCCGCCGGGGAAGCGCGTCCGGGCGCTGTGCGCCCAGTGAACGGCCAGCGCGGTTTTGCCGACACCGGGAGGGCCGGACAGCACCGCGACCGGGACGCGGACCTGCGCCTCCTCCGCCAGGGCGTCCAGGCGCCGCAGGTGCGTGGCGCGGTCCACGAACCCGGTGGCCGACAGCGGGAGCTGGCGGGGAACCGGAGCGGACAGGCCGGCGGAGGAGGCGATGTGGATGCCGCCGTGTACGGTGCCTGCTTGGACCACGGCCCTGGGGCTACCGTACGCGGTGTTCTCGGTGCGGTCGTCGCGGGAGTTCGTCACAGGGGTTTCATGTCAGCGTCGAAACGCTTCTCGTACTCGCTGAAAGGGATCGACAGGTGCAGGGCCCGGTCGCGTACCGCATTGGCCAGGACGACCTGGGCGGGGTCGGTCACCAGCTCGGGGGTGAGCATGGTTCCGTCCGGCGCGTAGTTCATCCTCACCAGGCAGCGGGAGTCGAAAAGCCAGTAGTCGGAGTGGGGGATGCCCTCGGGCCAGGTGTTCTCGTCGACGGGGAGGATGTTGACGTCCTCGCCGGCCTCGACGTTGGACCGGTATGCCCACACGCATTCGAACCGCAGGTAGTCGGTGAGGGGCTCGACGACCACGTGCACACGGCGGAAGTGGCGCCCGCTGCCGACGATGTGCGCCCATTCCGCGTGGGAGTCGGTGGTGAAGATCTGTCCGTCGGCCAGAAAACGCCGGAACGCTTCCTCCTCGTAGCCGACGTCGTAAACCTGGAGGGTTTCGAGCCGGAACGCGGTGTAGCGGCATTCGGCGAAGAAACGGTCGAATTCCTCAGTGCCGACAGGGCGGGCACCTCCCTCGACAGAGGTCACGCGCTCCTCCGCCGGTAGGCCTCCACCGCGGCCAGGACGATCTCGGGGGAGATGCATACGGCGGCCTCACCGGGCAGGGGATCGGCCAGCTCCCTGAAGTCGGCGTCGTTCAACCCGGCGCCCTGGACGACGAACTCGCCCGTGTCGCTGAGATACACGGAGGGGCAGCCTCCGTGTCCGGACTTGTCGTCCTTGGCCAGCAGCTCCAGTTCCATGGGGGCTCCGATCAGGGCGGGCGGGAACATGAACCTGGCCACGAAAGTAACACGAAAGCCTTGTCCCGCAAGGCTTGTGGCCGAGGTCGGCCTACTTCTTCGCATACCTTCTGCGGATCTGTTCCGCTTTGTCTCCGTCGTCCTCGCGTGACGCACGCACCAGCCGTTTGATATCGGCCGCCGCGAGAGCGTCGACCAGCGTTCTGCCTCGCGGAGGCTCCTCCGGGTCACCTCGGTTCTCTTCGTGTTCCATGCCTTACAGCACACCACACGGACCATCGCTTTCCGAGGCATTCCGGCCTCGATCCAGCAGCAGCCATGAGTACATTTCGACCTTGTGCGTCCGGAGTGGCTTTTGGTTACACGCGTGGCTGGACACATCAACCACCGAAACCGGAACCATTCATATACGGAGGGCCAGGCCCCAATCCCCGCATGTGCGAGGAGCACTGGTGGACGGTTTGGCCGGTGTGGGGGCCGCAGGGGCCATCCCGGCGTGCGCGGGGAGCACGAGTGCAGCCAGCTCGCCGGTCAGACCGACGTGGGTCCATCCCCGCGTGCGCGGGGAGCACCCGGCCGGGATCGACGTGCCGGACAGGAGCCCGGGGCCATCCCCGCGTGCGCGGGGAGCACGGTAAATGACCTGCGCGAATACCCCGAAGAACCACCCGTTTTCATGAGTTCTCAAGAAACGGACAAAACGCCCGGGGCTTCCCGACTGACTTCAGATCTTCCCACCGGATCACTCAAGAACAGGACGCCGGACACCCGCGACGAACACGCGTGCCGCCCGCCCACAAGACGGACACAGTCCGGCGCGGACCACCGCCATCAAAACGGCCCCCGGCCGGACCCGCCCGACGCCCTCCGCTCCGGCTTCACCCCTCCTCACCTCGCCCGGTCGACGCCAGGACGCGATCGACCAGGTCCGCCACGAACTCCTCCGTCGCCGGCCGCCCCTGGAACGCGCCCCGGGTGAGCACGCCGCCCACCAGCAGCGCCAACGACGGCTCCACGTCCACCTCCGGCAGGTGCGACCGCAATACCCCCTCCAACGACCGGGTCCCGGCCTCGTAGAGCCGCCGGCGCAGCTCGTCCACCACCGGATCGCTCCCCGACCGCTCCAGCAGCCCCCCGAGCACCCGGTCCAGGTGGCCGCCCGCCAGGTCTTCGGCGAAGTCGACCAGCCCCCGCACCAGATCGGCCCGCAGGTCGCCCGTGGGCTCCGGGTGGTCGGCCTCGTCGCAGATCTTGCCGATCGACGCCCGCATCAGGTCCAGGCGCGTCGGCCAGTGCGCGTAGACGGTCGCCTTGGAGTAGCCCGCCCTCCTGGCGACCTCCGCGTGGGTGACCACGCTCCACCCCTCGGTCACGAAGAGTTCCGTGGCCGCGTCGACGACGTCGCGCCGGGTCCGCAGGACCCGCGGGTCCACGCCGTCCGATTCCTTCGTTCCCATGACGACCGATCCTATCCACGCTCCCACACACCTCGACGAGTTCTGAACGACTTGTACAGTAGATGCCCACCGGTGTAGTTTCCAAACCAGGCGTTCACCATTCCGTGTCGCCACCCCTATCGCCTCCCCCCTCACCCCCACCCCCGCGAAAGGCCGCCATGACGACCGCACCCCGGCCGCACCGGACCCCCGCCGCCGCTCCCCGCCCCCTCACCCTCGGCCTCTGGACCGCCCAGGTCCTCCTCTTCCTGGTCTTCGTGGGCGGCGGCGTCTGGAAGCTCGCCACCCCCGCCGCCGAACTCGCCCAGGTCTTCCCCTGGGTCGGGCAGACCCCTCCCGCGCTGCTCCACATCACCTCGGTGCTGGACATCCTGGGCGGCCTCGGCGTCCTCCTCCCCGCCCTCACCCGCATCCGGCCCGGCCTGACCGTTGCGGCCGCCCTGGGCTGCACCGCCCTCCAGGCGTCCGCCATCGTCTTCCACCTCTCCCGCGGCGAGACGGACGTGGCGTTCAACGCCGTGCTCCTCGCCCTCGCGGCCTTCGTCGCCTGGGGCCGCCACACCGGGGCGCCCCTCGCCCCACGCGTCTGACACCGCCGTTTGGCAGACTGCGAGCGTCCGCCCCCCGCCCCCGCCACCGATCACCAGCCACCACCGGGAGCCCGACCATGCCGAGCATGACCGCACTGCTCACACCCCGCCTGCCCGCCGGGGTCACCCTCCCCGAGCCCCTGACCCGGGCCTGGGCGTGGATGGAGACGCAGGGCTTCGGCCTCACCAACGAGCACGGCTACTTCCTCACGCCTTACCCCGGCACGCGCCAGCTCGGAGTCGTGTTCAGCCCGGGCGGGAGCCTCACCGGGTGGTTCGAACCCGGCGAGCCGGGCCACGACGACCTGGTCCCGCTGTGCGAGATCGCCGGAGACGGCAGCTGGTGCGCGCTGTGGAACGACGCGGGCACGACCCGGTTCGCCGCCTTGGGCTCGGACGGCGACACGTTCCTGCTGGCCGACTCCGCGGTCGACTTCCTGCGGCTGATCGCCATCGGCTACGACGAGATCGGCTTCGCGGACGCGGTGACGGAACCGCCCTACGAGGAGGAGGCCGTGGAGGCCCACGCGCCCTTCCGCGCCTGGGTCGAGCAGGAGTTCGGCGTCGAGGTCCCCGAGCACTGGCGGACGTTCGAACCCGACCCCTTCAAGGCCTGGGTCGCCGAACGCAAGGGCTGGTGACCGGAGCCGGCCCCGGCGGCCCCGCGGCGCGTGGGCGGAACCGTCCGGGGCCTGGCCCGGGCCGCACGCCCGCCCCGCGGCCCCGCCACCCCCTCCGGTCCGGCCTGCACGGCACTGTCCCCCGCCCCGGTTAGAGTCCTGCCATGTCGGACCGCAGCCTGATCCTCGACACCCTGCGCCGCGCCCCGGGTGTCCTCCTCGTCGAGCCCGGCCCCGACCTGGTCATGCAGGACGAGCTGCACGACCGGGCCCGGGCCGAGCGCGAGCGGCGGGGCCTGCCCGGCACCCACCCCTACCTCGGCTGGCACGCCCAGGCCGACGGCTTCGACCGCTCCGGCGCCCTGGCCGGCCCCCAGCGCGTCTACTTCGGCGGCGACCGCGCCGCCGTCGCCCGCGCCCTGTCCTTGTTGGAACCGCACGGCTTCGCCGTCCTGGGCGGGCGCAGCGACACGGAGGTCTTCGTGCTCCGCCGCGACGCGGCGCCCGACCGCGCGGAGCCCGCGCTCGCCGACGCGTGGCGCGTGCGCCTGGAGGTCCTCGGCGACGAGCGGTCCGGCCCGGTCCCCCTGCGCGACGGGGAGGAGCCGCTCCTGCACGAACTGCTCACCCGCCCCGCCCTGCGCGGACTCCTGGCCCCCGCCGCCCGGGCCCTGCGCCTGCGCGGCGCCCTCACCGGCGCCGACCTGGACTCCGTTCTCTCCCCCGAGGGCCTCGACGCCCTCGACGACTCCGGCGAGGAGGCCTCCGCGCTCGTCGCCCACGCTCTGGAGGCCGACCACCCCCGGGCCCGGGCGGCGGCCACCGTGCTGGCCGAGCTGGGCCGCGCCGACTCCCGGGTGCTCAACCGCTGGAAGGACCCGGCGGCGCTGCGCTCCGCCCGCGCCGCCGCGCTGGAAGGGCGCGACGTCGCCACCTACCTGGACCTGGTCGCGGCCGAGGGCGGGGACCCGGTGAACGCCGCCGTCGCGCTCGCGGAGGACATCGGGGCCGCGGGCGGCGAGCAGGCGCAGGCGCGCGTGCAGGAGGCCGCCGTGCGCCTGGTCGCCCGCTTCGGCGGTTCCACCCGCGTCCACGCCCTGGCCGCGCTGGGGGACGCTCGCGTCCCGCTCGGGCTGCGGGTCGTCATCGCCGACCACTGGACCCGCACCCCCGTCACCGTGGAGGGCCTGCGGGCCTCCTGGTCCTCCTCCCCGCACCGCGGCTCCGCCGCGGAGCCGCCGCCCGACGCGCTGGAGGCCACCGCCGCCTGGCCGGACGCGGTCGACGGGGTGCGCGCCGCCGCCGGGCTGCCGCCCCACCCGGGGTTCGACCCGGAGCACCGCCTGGGCCGGGACACCGCGCTGGAGCTGCGCGAGGCGGTCCTGGCCCGGCACCTCGACGGGCTGCGGGCGGCGCTCGCGCGCCCCGACCTGTCCGAACCCGCCCTCGCCGTACTCCTGGAGCTGCTCCACGGCGCCGGAGCCCTGCGGCCCGAGGAGGACCTCGCGCCGTTCGCCCGCACCTGGCGCAAGCGGCTCTTCGTCAAACCCGACACGTACACCTACGCCCCGCCCGCCGTCGTGACGTACGCGGCGGCCCTGGCGGCGTCGGGTGCGGGGGCCGCCGACAGGGTCGTCGGCTCCGTCCTGGGCGACAAGCGCCAGTGGTCGCTCCCGGTCAGGCTGCTCCTGCTCGGCGCGGTCGACCGCGGCCGGGACGCCGACCTGGAGGCCGAGGCCGCACTGATCCCCCACGCGCACGGCGGCGCCAAGGGCGCCCAGGCCGCGGCGCACGCCCTGTCCCTGGTGCGCTCCCGCCTGCGCGGGACCCCACCCGTCGCGGCGGCCTGCGCCTCGCTCCTGGAGGCCCCGGAGCGGCCGCCGTTCGTGCGCCGCGGGTTCGCGACCGCGGCGGTCGCCCTGGCGGAGGGCGGGTCGGGACTGTCCGCGCACCTCTTCCGGCAGGGTTCGGCCCGGGCGCTGGACGCGGCGCTGCGGGTCGCGGGGGACCCGGACCTGCCGGAACGGGCGCGTCGCCGGGTCCTGGACCTCGCCGAGGAGTCAGGGGTCCCGGACCACCCCGGTCACGCCCGGCCCGTCCGGGTCCACGCCGACGAGGTGGCGCGCCTGCGCGCGGTCCGCGAGCAGGTCAGGGCCGGGCTCGGGGACTGACCCGGGCCGGGCCAGGGACGCCGAAAGCGGTGGCGACTCCGCGCCCCCGCCCCGACCGGGCCCCGGCACGGTGCCGCCCGGTCGCGGGGCCCTGCGGAAGGCGGGGCGAACGCGCCCCGTTCGCCCCGCCCCGGGCCCACCGCCCGGCGCAGAACCGGTCGCTCCGCCCTCAGGCCGCGGACAGCCCGGCGTAGAACGCGGCGGGGTCCCCCGCCAGCGCCGCCTTCACGTGGCGGCTGACGTCGTCGACCAGCACCTCGATCGCACCGGTGCGCACCCCGTCCAGGGCGGCGCGGGCCACGTCCGCCGGGTCGATCTTGGGGACGTCGTACCCGGCCATCATGTCGGTGTCGGCGGAGCCGAGGTGCACCCCCTGCACCAGGGTCCCCTGGCCGGCCAGTTCGAGGCGCACGCCGTTGGTCATGTTCCACTCCGCCGCCTTGGCCGCGGAGTAGGCCCCCGCGCCGTCGTGGGCGAACCACGACAGCGCCGACAGCACGTTCACCACCGCTCCCCCGCCGTTGGCGGCCAGTACCGGGGCGAACGCGCGGATCACGCCGAGCGTGCCGAAGAAGTGGGTGTCGATCTCCAGCCGGATCGCGTCCATGTCCCCGGTCACGAGCCCGGCGCGCGTCGCGACCCCGGCGTTGTTGACGAGCAGGGCGGTGTCCCCGGCCCCGGCGGCGGCCTCGGCCACCGAGCCGGCGTCCAGCAGGTCCAGGCGCAGCGGCTCGATCCGGGGGTCGGTGACCTCGACGGTCTCGGGGCGGCGGGCCGCGGCGTACACCTTCGCCGCGCCGCGGGCCAGGAGCTCGTCGACGAAGCGCCGTCCGATGCCGCGGTTCGCGCCGGTGACCAGGGCGACGGATCCGGTGATGTCCATGGGTTCCTCCGAGTACTCCGGGTGTGGTCGGACACGAGGGCGGCGCCCGCAGGACCGGTCTCGGCCTGCGGGAACGCCGTCTCACCCGGTTACGCTAAGACTTGACGCCGACGTCAAGGGCAAGTCCTCGTGCCGTGATCCACGTCACGGGTGCACGATCGGGAGCGGGGGGCGGATGAGCGGTTCCATGCGCATCGGGGTACTGGCGGAGCGGGCCGGGGTGAGCACACGAGCGCTCCGCTACTACGAGGAGCAGGGTCTCCTCTCCCCGGAGCGGACGCCCAGCGGGCAGCGCCTCTACCCGGAGGACGCGGTCGAGCGGGTCGAGATCATCCGGGGGTTCTACGCCGCGGGGCTCAACAGCGCCACCATCGCGGCCATCCTGCCCAGCGTCGACGCGGGACGCGCGGAGCCCGGGGTGCTGGAGCGGCTGCGCACCGAGCGGACGCGCATCTTCGCGAGCATCGCCGAACTCCAGGAGGCCGGACGGCGGCTCGACCAGGTGATCCGGCTGACCGTGCATCCCGACCCGGAGCACTGCCCAGCGCTGCGCGGGCAGGAGCCCGCCGCGGCCGGTCCGGCCGGACCCTGATCTGACCGGGGCCGCCCCGGGTCCCCGGCCGCCGGGACCGTGCCCACCGGTCCCGCTCCGGTCGCGGATCCGTCCGCCCTCCGGTCGCCCGAACCGGCCGGCCCGGGATCGGCCGGTCCGGGATCGGTCGACCCGGGATCGGTCGGTTTTGGAGAAGCCCGGAGCGGCGGGCCCTCCCTAGCGTGGTCGCAGGCCGCGCTCCCGCCGTCTCGGCGAAGACGACCGCGCCGACCGCACCGGACCCCCGCCCCTACCCGAGGCGGCCCGGAGCCGTCCCGGCGCCCGCGGGGGCGGCGGCACCGCCCGGCACCCACGGCCGGGCGGACCCGGCGAACCAAGGAAGCGGACACCATGGCACTCTCACTCGACACCGTCACCCTCGCGGTCGGGCGCGCACGGGAGGCGGAGGAGTTCTACACCTCCGTGTTCTCCCCGGCCGGAAGGCGGGGCGGCGACGGGGACCCCGTGCTCCTGGACCTGCACGGGGCGGGCCGGATCATCCTGCGCGAGGTAGGGACCGAAGACCCTACGGCCCCCGGGACCCCGGAGTTCCGAGGCCACGTGCTGTCGTACATCGTCGCGCAGCCCGGCGAGGTGGAATCGCTGCTGGCCGCCGCGGTCGCGGGCGGGGCCCACGTGCTCAAGCCCGCCCGGAAGGGGGTCTTCGGCGGCTTCTCCGCGGTCCTGCGGGCCCCGGAGGGCACGGTCTGGAAGCTCGCCGCGCCGACGAAGAAGAACACCGGCCCGTCGGGCGAGCCGCCGGTTCCGACCGAGGCGGGTGTGCTGCTGGGGGTCGCCGACCCCACCGCCTCCAAGGCCTTCTACACGTCCCTGGGCCTGGAGGTCGACCGGGACTACGGGGACAAGTACATCGACTTCGCGCTGGCGCCCGGGGGCCTGCGGCTGGGCCTGATGACACGCAGGGCGCTGGCCAAGGACGCGGGCGTGGGAGCCGGCGGCCCGGGGCCCGGCTCCGCGGTGCCGACCCTGGGGGCGTCGAAGCCCGAGGAGGTGGACGCCGTGCTGGAGGCGGCGCGGGCCGGGGGCGGCGGCGTCACCGCCGCCGGAGAGGTCGAACGCGGCGACGTACGCTCCTACACCGGACGCTTCACCGACCCGGACGGCTTCCCGTGGGAGGTCGCCGCGGCGGTGTGAGCGCGCTGGGGGCACGGGGCTGCGCGGGAGTCGGGGTCCCCGTGCCCGCCCCCGGCGGGGTGCGGCGGGAACCGCCGCGACCCGCGTGCGGGAGGCACGGCCGGGCGGCGGGCGACCGGGGCGCACCGTGGGGAACACGGCGCGACCGGCCCGCGTGCCCGTCGGTTCGGCCGGGTTCACTGCTGCCGACGTCCGGTTCCTCCAGGAGGAGACATACGCACTTCCAGGTACCTACTTCCCTATGGAGAGTTCCTCCACAAGAGTGGTGCGCGTCGGTTTCCGAGCGCGGGGCCCCAGGGGCCCGAAGGAGTGAGAACCATGGGTGCAGCCACCTTCCGCACCGCCGTCGTCCGGGTGCCGGGCGGACCGGACTCCATCGAGTTCATCGAGCTGCCGGTGCGCGAGCCCGGTCCGGGCGAGGTGCGCGTCGCGGTCACGGCGGCCCCGGTCAACCCCGTCGACCTCGGGGTGGCGGGCGGGGTCTTCCACGAGGCGGGCATCATCACCCAGGCCGAGCGGACGGGACTGGGCTGGGACTTCGCCGGAACCGTCGCCGCCGTCGGGGAGGGCGCGAACCTGGCCGTCGGCACCCGGGTCGCGGGTCTGGTCGGGGGCCTGGACCGGGACTTCGGGACCTACGCGGAGCAGCTGGTCGTCCCGGCCGCGAACGTGGCCGAGGTGCCCGAGGGGCTGGAGCCGGCCGAGGCGGCGACGCTGCCGCTCAACGGGCTGACGGCCGCCCAGATCGTCGACCTGGTCGGCGGGGCGCCGGAGGAGGGGGACCGGCTGCTGGTGACGGGCGCCGCGGGTTCCGTCGGGGGGTACGTGCTGACGCTGGCGCGGGAGCGCGGTTGGCGGGTCACGGGGCTGGCCCGCGCCGGGGACGAGGGTTTCGTGAGGGGGCTCGGCGCGGACTTCACCGACCGGGCGGCCGGGGTGTGGGACGCGGTCGCCGACACAGCCGCCCTTCGGGAGGACGCACTGGGCCTGGTGCGGGACGGCGGGGTGTTCGTGGGGGTGCAGCCGGGCTTCCCGGTGGCGTCCGAACGCGGGATCGACGTGCGCACGGTGGGGGTGGTGCCGGATGGCGTGCGTCTGGCGGGGCTGCTCGCGCGGGCCGCGACCGGTGAGCTGGCACCCCGCGTGCACGCGGTCGTGCCGCTGGCCGAGGCGGCCGAGGCGCACCGCGCCTTCGCCAAGGGCGGAGTTCGGGGCCGGTACGTCCTCCAGCCCTGAGGCCCGAGGGGCGAGGGGTGAAGGGGTGCTCCCCGCCCCACTCGGGCGACCCCCGCATGTGCGGGAAGCACCTGGGCATCCGATTCGACGAGTTCAACCGCACAGGACCACCCCCGCGTGCGCGGGGAGCACGACATGACCCCGCAAGAGGTCGGGGAAGCGCTGGGACCACCCCCGCGTGCGCGGGGAGCACCGGGAGATGTCGCCGGACAAGTCCTTGCCCAGGGGACCATCCCCGCGTGCGCGGGGAGCACGCTGGCCATGGGGGCTCCGGCGGGGGCGACTCGGGACCATCCCCGCGTGCGCGGGGAGCACTGGCCATATCCCCTGTCTCATCGGGGATTGAGGGGACCACCCCCGCGTGCGCGGGGAGCACTGGCATCCGGGGTGGCGGTCTGTCAACGCTCAGGGACCACCCCCGCGTGCGCGGGGAGCACAGTAACCGACCTGCGGATATCCCACCAGGAAACCGGCGTTTTTCAAACTTTCCAAGAATCGGCCACCGACCCCAAAAGCCCCTAAAGCCCCCAAAGCACCCGGGCGCGCACGCCCCGCCGCCCCGCACCCTCACTCCTCCCCCGCCCGGAGGCTCCCCTCCTCCCGGCAGCGGCGGAACATCTCCTCCACCAGCTCCTCCACCGCCGCCGCCCGCTCGGGCCAGGGCACCCGCCGCGCCACCGCGGCGAAGCGCTGCGCCTCTTCCGTGGTCGGCAGCAGCCCCGCCAACAGCCCCGGCAGCGCCGACCGCCGCAGCAGCAGTTCGTTCTCCGACGTCACGTGGGGCCGCCGCACCACCGACACGTTCACCCGCACCGCGTGCTCGTTCCCCGGCGGGACACCCGGGCGGTCGGGTTCCAGGGCGACGTAGCGGAACCCGTGCGCGAGGTCGCACGGCCCGCAGCCCACCGGGCCGCGGCCGAGCCTGCCCCCGCAGCCGGTGCAGACCAGCCGGTCGAGGGCGCCGTCCAGGACGCGCCAGTCGTGGCGGTCCGGCTCGGCGGCCACCAGGGCGGCCAACTCCTCTTCATCGGCCTCCTCCCCGAAGTCACGGGCGAACTCCGCCCAGCCCTCCTCGACCACACCGTCCACCAGGGCGCGGCACACGTCGCACGCGGGCGCTCCCCCGTACTCATATCCCCCGCACCCGGTGCACCGCCGCGGCGCGGTTCCCACCGCAGGTCGTCCCATCGGCCCTCCCCGTCCGCCGCAGACGATACGGGAGACCGCCCCCGCACCGCGCCCGGTTTTCCCCGGCCCCGGAGGCGGCGCGCGAGCCCCCTAGACTGCCGGACCATGGAGAGCCCCCTCACCCACGACAGCAGCTCCTTCCTCAACTTCCGCCGCTACTCCTTCCGGTCCCCCCACGCCCACGCGTTCCGCTGGGTGAACGCCAAGCGGTTCCGGCTCCGCGTCCCCTCCGCGGGCGACCGGCGGCTGCTCGCGGCCCTCATCGGGCACGCGTGGTTCCGGGACGCCTACGCGGGCGGCGGCGCGCACGCGGACGAGACCCGGCACGGCTCCTACCGGCTGGACGCGATCACCCCCGACACCTACGAGCGCGTCGGCAGGGAGGAGGGCGCCGCCGTCCTGCGCATGTGGGCGGACCGGTACGGGGAGGTCCCCGACGACCTGGAGGCCGACCTGCGGCGCGAGGTGTTCGAGCCGCTGGCCCGCGCCGACGGCGTCCACCACCTCGTCGGGGTCGGCGAGGACGACTTCCACGACTGGGGCGGCGTCCACGACGAGTTCCACGAGTTCGTGCTCGTCGACCGCTTCCGGGGACTGCTGACCCTGCTCGTCGCCGCCGACGACTGACCGCACCGCCCCGAGCGCGAACGCGCTAGCCTCCCTTGGCCCCTGCGGCTCCGGCCAACTCCAGGTAGTCCCCCAGGTGGGCCGCCGCCCCGAGCATCGCCACCCCGCGCGCCGTCAGCCTGGCCCGCCAGTCCTCCAGGGCCTCCGCCAGCGCCTCGGTGTCCCCCGCGGCCCGGACCTGGTCCACCACCACGGCGATGTGCTCCAGCGGGTACCCCCCGCGCCGGAGCAGGTGCGCGAGTTCGGCGTCGCGGACGTCGTGGGGGCGGAACACCCGGTACCCGGTGGCGGGTTCCCGCGCGGGCACGAGGATCCCCGCCTCCTCCCAGTTGCGCAGGGTCGCCGGGGTCACCTCCAGCCGGCGGGCGAGCGCGCCGATGGTGCGGACCGCACCGTCGCCGGACCGCGCCGGCGGGGTGCCGCCCCGCTCCAGCAGGTGGTCCACCGCCTCCCGGACGGCGTCGAGGGTGGCCCGGTCGCGCAGCGACCGGCGGTGGCCCTCGTCGACCACCGCCAGCGCCTCGTCGAGCCGCCCCGTGTTCACCGCGCGCATGATCCGTCCGGCGTCCGCGTGCCCGTGGGCCGCGATGAGGGACAGGTAGGCGCGCAGCGCCGCCGCGTGCACCCCGGTGTACACCCGGTAGCCGCTGGGCGTGCGCTCCGCGGCGGGCAGGCACCCGTCCTGTTCGTAGTTGCGCACCGCCTGGGTCGAGATGCCGTGTTCGCGCGCGAGGTCCGTCGGTCTCAAGGTTCCATCACCGCTTTGAGACTTTACAGCAACCGGCCAGTGTTGATCCTCTTCAAGTCTCAACAGCATTGTCAAAGGTACGATGGAGAGGCATGAGCCTGGACATCACCGACCTCGCCGCCCCGCCGTGCGAAATCCTCGCCCTGGGCGAGCCCGCCCACGGGGAGCCCGCCTTCCCGCTGATCCGCAACGAGCTCTTCGCCCGGCTGGCCGAACGCGGCTTCCGCTCGATCGCCCTGGAGACCGACCGCGTCGCCGCCCTGGCCGCGGACCGGTTCGTCCGCGATGAGGACACGGGCACCCGCCTGGACACCGTGATGCGGGAGGGCTTCTCGCACGGGTTCGGGGAGCACGCCGCCACCCGGCAGCTGGTCCTGTGGATGCGGGAGTACAACCTCAGGCGACCGCCCGGGGAGCGGCTGGCCCTGCACGGTTTCGACGCCCCGACGGAGATGGTCTCGGCCCCGAGCCCGCGCCCCTACCTGGAGCACGCCCGCGACCTCCTCGGGCTCGACCTCGACATCGCGTCGACGGCCGGCGACGACGAGCGCTGGAGCCGTACCGAGGCGGTCCTGGACCCGGCCGCCTCGGTGGGCGCCACCCCCGAGGCGCTGCGCCTGCGGGTGATCGCGGACGACCTGCTGGCCGAGCTGTACGCACGCGCCCCGGAGGTGATCGCGGCCACCTCCCACGCCACCTGGTCGGCGGCCCGGATCCACCTGCGCGCGGGCCTGGACCTGCTGCGGTACCACCGGTCGGCGGCCGAGGCCCTGGAGGCGGGCGCGCGCACGTCCCGGATGCTGGGCGCGCGGGACGCGGCCATGGCGCGCAACCTGCTCGACATCCGCGCGGCGGAGCACCACCGCGGCCCCACGCTGGTGTACGCGCACAACCGCCACCTCCAGCGCCACCCGAGCCGCTGGACCCTCGCGGGCATGGACCTGGCGTGGTCCGGGGCGGGCTCCCTCGTCCACGCCCTGGCGGGCGGGCGGTACTCCTTCGTCGCCGGGAGCCTGGGGCGCAGCGCCGCCCTCGCGCTGGCGGCCCCGGAGCCGGGGACGCACGAGGGCCTCCTGGACGGCCGGGTCGCGGTCTGGGGGCTGGCGGAGGCCGACACGGCCCCCGCCGCCCGGGTCCGCACCGACCCCGTCCCGGAGCAGGGCTACTTCCCGCTCGACGCGCAGACACTCGCCGCGGCCGACGCGGTGCTGCACGTCGCCGACGGGGCCGCAGCGGCCGACGCGCTCTGAGACACCCGGCCGCGGACCGGCCCCTGCCCGAGTGAACCCGCCCCTCTCCCGCTGGCGGGCCGCAGGCCCTCCCGCGGGCGCCCCCGCACCGTTCCACCGCAGCGGTCGGCGGCCGTCAGGTCAGCCCGGACTCCCGGCCCCGGGGACGGGCACGGTGACGCCCGCCAGGTCTTCGAGCTGGCGCCACAGGTGGCCGACCCGGTCCGGTGCGGCCAGCGCACGCGGCTCACCGCGCACGGGCACCCCGCGGACGCCGTTCTCGGGGACGTACAGCTCGCCGCCCCGCGCCCGCGGGTCGGTGAGGGCCCGCACCGCGGGCCAGGCGGCGGCGTCCTTGCCCTGCGCCCAGGGGGTGTAGGGGTTGCGCCGGCCCGGAACGGTCTCGTCGCGGACGCCCGCGCGGCGGGGAGTCCGGGCGTCCACGCCGACGCCCGGCCGCACCACCAGCGAGTGCACCGGCTCCCCGGCCGCGCGCAGGCGACGGTCCAGCTCGAACCCGAACACCTCGGTGAGCGCCTTGGCCCTGGTGTAGGCGACCAGCCCGAACCCGGAGGTGCGCAGGGCGTCGGTGAGGGGCCTGCGCAGCCGCTCCACGAACCCGGTCGAGGTGTGCACGATCCGCGCGGGCACGCCGGTGTCCCGCCCGGTGCGCAGCAGCAGCGGCAGTGTCCCGGCCACGAGCGCCACGTTGGCCACGACGTGCGTGCCGAGCTGCATGGGGAGCCCGTCCTCGGTGGTCTCGGACGCCTTCATGGCCATGGACCCGCCGTTGAGGAGGAGCCCGTCGATCCGGTCCAGCCCCGCCAGCTCCGCGGCGGCACCGGCCACCGAGGCCCGCGAGGCGAGGTCGACGACCACCTCGTCCACGGCGGCGCCGGGGACCTGCTCCAGGATCGCGGCGCGGGCCGTGCGCAGGCGTGCGGGTGAGCGGCCGGCGAGCACCACGCGGGCGCCCGCCCCGGCGAGCTGCTCGGCGGCGAAGTAGCCGATGCCCGAGGTCGCCCCGGTCACCACGACGGTGCGCCCGCGCTGGTCGTCGAGGCGGGCCGGGTCCCAGGCCTCCTCCCGGCCCGGCGCCCGCGGGGTGTCCGGTGCCGCCGGTGTCCTGCGCGTGGTCCGCGGCGTGCGCGCCATGGCCCTCTCCTCACGTCCGAGAAAAACGGATAATCTATCCGCCAAGATCGACCCTAGCATTGAAACGGATGACTTATCCGTTTTTCGTCGGGGCACGCCCGAAGCACCCGTTCCGCGCCCCCCGGCTCCCTCCCGGCGGCCGGATAGGATCCCGGACATGACCTCCACCCCGCTGCGCGCGGACGCGGCCCGCAGCCGCGAGCGCATCCTGGCCGCCGCCCGCCGGGCCGACCCCAAGGACCTGCGGCTCAACGAGGTCGCCCGCGAGGCGGGGGTGGGGGTGGGCACCGTCTACCGGCACTTCGCCACGGCGCACGCGCTCGTGGAGGAGCTGACCCGGGACGCCCTGGAACGGCTCAACGGGATCGCGCGCGAGGCCGCCGCCGGCCCCGACCCCGGGCCCGCCTTCGAGACCGCGCTGCGCTCGGTGGTGGACCTGCACCTGGAGTCGGGCGGGCTCCAAGCCGTCCTGCTCGCCGCGCAGGACGTGAGCCCCGAGATCGCCGAGCTCAAGGCCGCCACCCTCGCCGTGCTGCACGAGGTGCTCCGCAACGCCCAGCGGGCCGGGGCCGTGCGCGCCGACCTCACGGCCGACCAGGTGGAGCGGCTCGTGTGCGGGATCGAGTACGCCGTCCGCCTCACCCCGCAGGACGACCGCGCGCTGTTCGTCGACGTCCTGCTCGCCGGGCTGCGCCCCACACCCTGACGGGGCACGGGGCCGTGCCCCGGCACGACGACGGGCGGCCCCGGGCGGCGGGTGCCGTCCGGGGCCGCCGCGGCGGGGCTCCGCGCCCCGCCGCCGTGGTGCGGTGCCGCTAGAAGGGCGGGGCCATCGGCTGCGCCGGGGCCGCGTCCGGGATCATCAGGAAGGCGGCCACCGCGACCAGCACGAACAGCAGCCCGACGATGAGGCCGGCGGTGGCGGCCCACCGGGCCCAGGGGCGCGAGCCCGCGTTGGCCAGGGCCAGCGACAGGGCGGAGGCCAGCGCGGTGAGCAGCGCCAGTGTGCCGCCCGCGGCGATCTGGGTCCGGATCTGGGTGATCTGCTCGGCGGCGATCGGGTTCCCGCCGACCAGGACCATGCCGGTGAAGAGCTCCACCAGCTGCCCGGACAGGACGGTCACGGCCAGCAGCGCCAGGCCGACGAGCGCGAAGGTCTCCGCGGACAGGACGCCCCCGGCCGCGGGGACGGCGACGGCACCGGCCCCGGCCTCCTCACCGGTCCCGTCCTCCTCGGCGGGGTGGTGCTCTTCCTCGGAGTGCTCCGCCCCGGAGTACCGGGCCTCGGAGTCTCGGGGCGCCTCGGCGACCGAGGTCGCGGGCTCGAAGGTCGGCTGCCCCGCCCCCTCCGGCTTCGGCCCGGTGTTCTCCGGGCCCGTGTGGTCTTCCGGTGTGGTGCTCATCCGGTCACCGTACCCGTGGTGCGGTAGCGGTAAGACCTGAAAAACGCCTGATCCGGACACGGATCGTGACCGGTTCAGGGACGGATCGGCCCGAACCCGTCCGCCAGGGCCGCCAGGGCCACCCGCAGCAGGGCCCCCATCCCGCCGGGGCCGCCCTCCCCGGCGGCGTTCCCCGCGCGCAGGGCCTGGCGCTCGGCCGCCGTGCGCAGGGCCGCGTTGAGCGCGGCGGCCTGGACCCGGACGGCGAGGTCGCCGGGGTCGGTGCCCCGGCGCTCGGCGAGGATCCCCGCGAACACGTCCTCGGCCGCCCGGTGCACGTCCAGCCAGACGGCCATGAGTCCGGGCTCGTGCCGGGTCATCCGGATCAGGGCGGCCACCGGCTCCTCCACGGCCTCCCCGCCCTCGTCGAACGCGCCGGTCCGGTCGAGGTGGTCCACCAGGCCCAGGCCGGCGGGCCAGTCGCGCAGGCGGTCGGCCATCATCTCCAGGCCGCTGGTGAGCAGCGGCCGGACGCAGCCCTCCTTGGTGGGGAAGTAGCGCCACAGGGTGCGGGTGGAGACGCCGATGGCCCGCGCGATGTCGTCGCCGGTGGTCCCGGCCACGCCCTTGTCGGTGAACAGCTCCAGTGCCGCGCGGGCGATCTGGAGCCTGATGATCCGCTTGCGCCGCTCGGTCATGGGCGGCCTGCCCCTGGCGACCGTGGCCATCGCCTCCACCGTCCTCTGCTCCGTGGTGGCGGCCAGTCTAGCCGTGGATGTCCTCACAAGACAAAATGTCGCTGAGCGACAAAAAGGGACGTAGGCTGGCGGAGCGGCGGCGCGGGCCGTTCGCCGAACACACGAGGAGGCAGCCATGGAGACGGGTCTCAGGGGCAGGACGGTCATCGTCACCGGCGGCGGCTCGGGCATCGGCCGCGCGGCGGTCCGGGCCTTCGCCGCGGAGGGGGCCTCGGTCCTGGTGGCCGACATCGACGGGGACGGGGCGCGGGCCGCCGCGGAGGAGGCGCGCGCCGCGGGGGTCCAGGCGCGGGCGGTCGCCGGGGACCTGAGCGCGCCCGCGGTGGTCGCCGAGGTGGTGCGCACGGCCGTGGAGGAGCTGGGCGGCGTCGACGTGCTGGTCAACAACGCCGGGGTCATGGACGACATGTCCGCGACCGCCGACGTCTCCGACGAGGTGTGGGAGCGGCTGATCCGGGTCAACCTCACCGCCCCGTTCCTGCTGACCCGGGCGGTCCTGCCGCTCATGAAGGAGCGGGGCGCGGGCTCGATCGTGTTCACGGCCTCGGAGGCGTCCCTGCGCGGCGGTGCGTCGGGGACGGCCTACACGGCCGCCAAGCACGGCGTGGTGGGGCTGGTGAAGTCGACCGCGGTCATGTACCGCGACCACGGCATCCGGGTGAACGCGGTCGCCCCGGGCGGCACCGCCACCGGGATCACCCTGGGAACCCCGGCCGGTGTGGACGGTCCGGCGGCCCTGGGCCGGTACGCGGGCGCCATCGGCCGGGTCGCGGACCCCGGGGAGCAGGCCGCCGCAATCGTGTTCCTGGCCTCGGACGCGGCGAGCAACGTGAGCGGCGCGGTGCTGCCGGTCGACAACGGGTGGTCCGCCGTCTGACGTCGGGCCCGCGGGCGGCGGGGACCGGGACGGGCGCGGCCGGGCCGGGGCCGAAGCGGGCGGCGTACCGGACGAGGCCGAAGCCGAGCGTCTGCGCGCCGACGCAGGCGCAGGCGAACCCCGCCGGCCAGATTCGATAAGCACGCGACATCCGTCCACTCCCCCGCCCGTGTCCCGGGCACGGTAGGGCCCGGCTACGACGTTCGGGGACCCGGGGAGGGGATCGCGCGCGCCCTCCGGATCGCCGCCCGCCCCCGCGCGGGAGGAGGTACCGTCACCGCCGACCGCCCGCCGCTCCGGTGGACCCGGCCCTCGGCCCCCGTGCGCGTGCGGCTCCGGCCTCCGTTCAGGGGCGGAGCACCGCCGGTGTCACCGGACGCCGCCCACCGGACGGGCCCCGGCTCCCGTACAGGGCGCCGCCGCCGTCACCGGGCCCCGGCCGCGGGGCCCTCCCCGTAACCGTCCGCCGCGCCGTCCCCGACGGCCACGCGGATCACGCCCGGGACCGTCGCGGCGACGGTGAGGGCCAGGCGGCGTTCGTGGTCCCCGGCCCCGGCCCGGGACAGGCGCACCGACCCCTCGAACACGTCCACCGCCCAGTCCCCGGCGGCGGGAGCGCCCTCCGCCAGGGCCGCGCGCACGCCGCGCCGGACCTCGTCGTCGTCGCGGGTGTGCATGCGCAGCAGGTCGGTACGGGTGACCAGGCCGATCACCCGCCCCTCCCGCAGCACGGGCACGCAGCGCAGCCGGGTGTGGAACATGCGCTCGGCGAGTTCGGCCGCGTCGCCGTACTCGGTCGTGGTCACCACCGTGCGGGTCATCACCACGCCGACGGTGGCGGGCGCCGGAGCGGACGGGCCGGGCCGCGGCAGGGCCGAGGCCCGCGGGTCCGGGACGAAGCGGCCGTGCAGCAGGTCGACCTCCGAGACGATGCCGACGAGGGAGCCCTGCGCGTCGACCACCGGGGCGGTCTGCGCCCCGTGCTCCAGCAGGGCCACGGCCGCCTCGCGGACCGTCATCCCCTCGGCCAGGACCGGTTCGGCCCTGGACATCACCTCGCGCACCAGCATGGAATCCCCCTTCCCCCTGGGCGCGGACCCCCCGTCCGCGCTCCCCCTCCCGATTCCACACGCTCCGCGGCCGGGGCGCGAGGGACCGAAGTCCCCGGGTGCGATAGAGATGGGGACCGCCCCTTGTCCCCACCGGGAAGGAAACCGCCGTGCTCCCGCTCGTCGTCGACCCCGTCGACCGGACCGCGCTCGTCTTCGGCGACCGCTCCCTGACCTACCGGGAGCTGGCGTCGGCCGCGTCCCGGCTGGCCGCCGACCTGCCCGCGGGCGGGCGGGTCGCCGTGTGGGCGTTGCCGGCCCCGGAGACGTGCGTGGCCGTGGTGGCGGCGGTCCTGGCGGGTGCGGCGGCGGTGCCGCTCAACCCGCGGTCGGGCTCGGCGGAGCTGGCGCACATCGTCGGCGACAGCGCCCCCGACCTGCTGCTGGCCCCGCCCGGCACGCGGGTGCCCGCGGAGCTGGGCGGGCTGCGGCGGATCGACGTGGACGCCTCCCCCGCGCCGGAGGCGGCACCGCCGCGGCGCGAGCACGACCCGGAGTCGACCGCGCTCATCGTCTACACCTCCGGGACCACCGGGGCACCCAAGGGCGTGCTGCTGCCGCGCCGGGCGGTGACCGCGACCCTGGACGGGCTGGCGTCGGCGTGGTCCTGGACCGGTGAGGACGTGCTGGTCCACGCCCTGCCGCTGTTCCACGTGCACGGGCTGGTGCTGGGGGTGCTCGGACCGCTGCGCCGGGGCGGGACCCTGCACCACACGGGCAGGTTCGAGCCGTCGGCGGTGGCGGCGGCCCTGCGGGGCGGCGGGACCCTGCTGTTCGGGGTGCCGACCATGTACCACCGGCTGGCGCTGGCCGTGGGCGGGGACCCGGAGCTGGCCGGGGCGCTGGCGGGGGCGCGGCTGCTGGTGTCGGGGTCGGCCGCGCTGCCGCTGCCCGACCACGAGCTGCTGACGGCGGCCACCGGGCACCGGGTGGTGGAGCGGTACGGGATGTCGGAGACGCTGATGAACACCTCGGTCCGGCCCGGCGACGGCTCCCGGCCGGGCGGGGTGGGCACCCCCCTGGAGGGTGTGGGGTTGCGGCTGGTGGAGGAGGACGGGGCACCGCTGCCTCCGGGCGACCCGGAGGCGGTGGGCGAGGTCCAGGTGCGCGGGCCCAACCTGTTCACGGGCTACCTGAACCGCCCGGAGGCGACGGCCGAGGCGATGACCGCCGACGGCTGGTTCCGCACCGGCGACATGGCGGTGCGCGCGGACGACGGCTCCGTGCGGCTGGTGGGGCGCAAGAGCACGGACCTCATCAAGAGCGGCGGGTACAAGATCGGCGCCGGGGAGATCGAGAGCGTCCTGCTGGCGCACCCGGCGGTCGCGGAGGCGGCGGTGACCGGGGAGCCGGACCCGGACCTGGGCGAGCGCGTGGTGGCGTGGGTGGTGCCCGCCGGCGAGGCGCCCTCGCTGGAGGAGCTGGCGGACCTGGTGGCCGAGCGGCTGGCCCCGCACAAGCGCCCGCGCGCCCTGCGGGTGGTGGCGTCGCTGCCGCGCAACGACATGGGCAAGATCCTCAAGCGCTCCCTGGGCGCCTGATGGGCGCCGCCCCCGGCGCCGCGGGGCCCGGGACGGGTGCCGGGCACGACCTGCGGGTGCGCTTCCCCGTCGACGACGCGCAGGTGTCGAGGCTGCACGCGGACGCGTTCGGGCACCCGTACGCACCGGTGCCCTGGGCCGCGCGGCTGGACCGGCACAGCCGCTCCTGGGCCGGGGAGTTCCGCGGCGGGCGTCTGGTGGGGTTCGTGCACGCGGTGTGGGACGGGGGGCGGCACGCCTTCCTGCTGGACACCGCCGTCGAGGCCGCGTACCGGCGGAGCGGTGTGGGCGGCCGGGTGGTCGCGGCGCTGGTGGCGGACCTGCGCGCGCTGGGGATCGAGTGGGTGCACGTGGACTTCGAGCCGCACCTGGAGGGGTTCTACCGGCGGGCGGGGTTCACGGGCACGGCGGCGGGGCTGCTGCGCCTGCGGTGAGCGCGGTCCCGCCGCGTCCCCCGCGTCCCCCCGTACACGGCCGCCCCGGGGGCGCCGGCACCCGACCGTCCCCGGGGCGCCCGCGCCCGCATGCGGGCGCCGTCCCCGGGGCGCGGGCGGGCCGTCGGGCGCGGGAGCACCCGTCCCCGCCGCGCCCGGGCCGGCGGCGGGGCCGAGCGGTCCGGCCGGCCCCCGGCCGGGGGCGGGCCGGGGCAGCCGGGCGGGAGGAGCCGGCGGGGCGGCCGTGACCGGCTCCGTCCCGCGCTCGGCGGCCCCGCTTTCCCGGCCCCCGGGGCCGGAACGCCTAGTCGATGGTCAGCTCGCCCATCCGGTCCCAGCCCTCGCCCTCGACGGAGCGGCTGACGATCAGCGGGGTCTCGGTGAGCAGCGGCTTCATGGCCGCCAGGCCCTCCCGGAAGTGGTCGCTGTTCACGTGCGCCTCGGCGGCGCCGTCCTTGAACGCCTCGACCAGCACGAACTCGTTCTCGCGCTCGACGCTGCGGGACCACTCGAACCACAGGTTCCCCGGCTCGGCGCGGGTGGCGGCGGTGAAGTCCGCGACCGCGTCGAGGAAGGAGTCCCCGGCCTCCGATTTGACCCGGAACTTGACGACGATGAGGATCATGGCGTGCCTCCTTGCAGGCGGTGCGTCGGGGCGCGCCGTGTCGCCTCGCCCCGGGTCCCACTCTGGCAGAACCGGGGCCGCACGGACCCCGGTGAGCCTCCCGCGCGGGCGTTGCGATCGTCACGCGCACCGGGCCGGCCGCCGTCCCGTACCCCTGGTGGAGGTCCCCTTCCCCGATGGAAAGCGATGCCATGAGCCGCACTGCCCACTACCGTCTCGTCCCGGTCTCCGACCGCGTCCACCTGGTGGACGGGGGGTCCGTCAACTGGGTCCTGGTCTCCGAGGGGGACTCCCTGACCCTGATCGACGGCGGCTATCCCGGGCACGCCGACGCCGTGGAGGCATCGATCCGGGAGATCGGCCGCCGTCCCGAGGACGTGGCGGCGGTGCTGGTGACGCACGCCCACGTGGACCACATCGGGTCCCTGGACCGGTTCGCCGCCCGCTACGGGACCCCGGTCCACACCGGCACCACCGAGGCCGACCACGCCCACCGCGACTTCCTGGAGCAGGCCACGCCCCGGGACGTGGCCTCCAACGCCTGGCGCCCCCGGGTGCTGCCGTGGGCGCTGCACATCGTGCGGGCGGGCGCCCTGGGCGAGCACCGGCTGGACGCGGCGACGCCGTTCCCCGCGGAGGGGGCGCTGGACCTGCCGGGCCGCCCGGTCCCGGTCGCCGCGCCGGGGCACACCTCGGGCCACACCTGCTACCACCTGCCCGAGCTGGGGGTGCTGGTGAGCGGGGACGCGCTGGTGACGGGGCACCCGCTCACGTCGTTCGACGGCCCCCAGCCGCTGGTGTCGATGTTCCACCACGACCGGGCGCGGATGACGCGGTCGTGGGAGTCGCTGGCGCCGCTGGAGGCCGACACCCTGCTGCCCGGCCACGGCCCGGTGTGGCGGGGCTCGCCCCGGGAGGCGGTGGAACAGGCGCGCGCGAACTCCTCCCGCGTCTGGTGAGGACGCTCCCGCCCGGCCACCCGCACAAGGCGGTGGGGCAGGCGCGGACGGTCCTGCTCCCCGGCCGGTGAGCACGCCCCGCGCACGGCGCGGTGTCCCGGTCGGCGCACCCCTGGGGGAGGCGGTGGAGCGGGCACCCCCCGATCTCCCCCGGCGGGACCGTCCCGGGACCGCGGACGGCCGCGCCCCGGAGCGGCGCCCGGGCCCCGCGGTCACCGACCCGGCGGTGCGGCGGCCCCGGTCCCCGGACCGGGGCCCCGCCGCCACCGGGCCCGGGTCACAGCAGCGTGAGCAGCGCCGAGACCACCGCCAGCGCGGGCGCGGTGCCCTGCACCATCGCGGCGCGCGCCTTGGCGGGGTCGCGGGTGACCAGGACCAGCGCGGCGGCGGCCATGGAGCCGGTCCCGGCCAGGACCAGCGCGATCCCGGCGGCCGGCACCGGGGCCCACAGCAGCAGGCCCGCGACGGTGACCACGGCCAGGAACAGGTTGTAGAAGCCCTGGTTGTAGGCGAGTTCGCGGGTGGTCTCGGCGGCCTGAGCGGACATCCCGAACACCCGCCGGGTGGACGGCGCGGTCCACCGGAACGACTCCAGCACGAAGATGTACACGTGGACCAGCGCGGCGACGGCGGCCAGAAGGACGGTGACGATCTGCACGGCGGACCTCGGACTCCTCGGCGGAAAGGCGGACGGCACGAGTCTGCCGTACCCGCGCGCCCCCGCGGCACCACCGCGCCCGGGGCCGACCGCACCGTCCGCCCGCACGGCGGCGCGGCGGCCGCTGTCCGCGACCGCCGCGCCGCCCCGCGCCCGCGGGGTCAGGGCAGGTGGAAAACCTCCCGCAACGGCACCATGCTCGCGTCCGGGGCCGCCTCCAGCCCCTCGAAGAAGGGCGCCATCTCGGCCTGCCAGCGCGCGTTGACCTCCGTGTCGGCCATCAGGGCGCGGGCCCGGTCGAAGTCCTCGGTCTCCAGGTAGCCGATGACCGTGCCGTCCCCCGCGGAGAACAGCGAGTAGTTCCCCCACCCGGCCCCGGCCAGCGCCTCGCGCATCTCGGGCCAGACGGCGGCGTGCCGCTCCTCGTACTCCGCCAGCCGGTCGGGGCGGACTTTCAGGACGAAGCAGATCCGTTGCACGGTGCCTCCCCGGTCAGAAGTCGAAGTCGTCGACGTTGTCGGCGTTGAAGACCTGCGGCGGGCCCAGCACGACCTCGCCGTCGGTCTCGAACGTGAACTCGCCCAGGCGCCCGGCGGTGAAGGTCTCCCCGGCCGCGCCGGTGATCTGCCCCGCCTTGAGGGCGGCGCCGGTGTACCCGGCCAGGTAGCCCAGGTCGAGCGGGTTCCACAGGGCGAACTGCCCGACGGTGCCGTCGTGGACGAACTCGCTCATCTGGTTGGGGGTGCCCAGGCCGGTGACGACGAACTCGCCCTGGTACTCGGAGTCGCTGATGTAGCGGGCGGCGGCGGCCAGGCCGACCGTGGTCGGGGAGACCACGCCGTCCAGGTCGGGGTGGGCCTGGATCAGGCCCTGCATCTCCTGGAAGGACTGGAGGTCGTCGTCGTTGCCGTAGACCACGTCGACCAGTTCCAGGTCGGCGTAGTCGTCCTCGGCCAGGACCTCCTCCATCACCTCGATCCAGGCGTTCTGGTTGGTGGCGTTGGGGGTGGCCGACAGGACCGCGAACGTGCCCTCGCCGCCCAGGTCCTCGGAGATCATCTCGACCAGGGTGCGGCCGATCAGCTCGGTGGAGGACTGGTTGACGAACACGTCGGTGCAGTTGGCGTTGGAGTCGTAGCCGACGATGGCCGCCCCGTTGTCGCGGGCCTCGTTCAGGGCCGGGCAGACGGCATCGGGGTCGTTGGCGGCGATGACGATGACGTCGCTGCCCGCCTGGCTGGCCGCGTTGATGTACTCCACCTGGGAGTCGGCGGTGGCCTCGGTGCCGCCGCGCTCGGTGGGGGTGCCGCCCAGCTCCTCGACGGCCTCGGTGCCGCCGGTGTTGACGATGTCGAAGAAGGGGTTGTTGAGCTGCTTGGGCAGGAAGTCGATCTTGAGGCCCTCGGGGATCGCCGCGTCGGGGTCGGCGGTGCCGGTGGGGCCGCTGCCGCCCGAGTCCTGGGCGTCGTCGATGGTGGTCCCGCCGCAGGCGGCGGTCATCAGGACGGCGGTGAGCGCGCAGGCCCCGAGGAGGAGGTGGCGGGGACGGTGTGTCATGACTTCTCTCCGTTGTGTGGACGGTCACCGGGCACGGCTCCGGTGGGGGCGGCGGGCGAGCGGCGGGAGCGCACCCGGGCCACGATGTTGGGGGTGACGACGGAGGCGATGAGGATGGCGCCGGTGACGACCTGCAGGACGTCGCTGCCGATGCCGAAGAGCTGGAGGGCGTTGCGGATGACGCCGAGCATCAGCACGCCGGACACCACGCCCAGGATCGACCCCACGCCGCCGAAGATGGAGACACCGCCGAGCAGGACCGCCGCGACGACCTGGAGCTCCAGGCCCATGGCGGTGTCGGCCCGGGAGGTGCCGTACTGGAGGGTCCACAGGACGCCCGCCCCGGAGGCGACCGCCCCGCTGAGGGTGAAGAGCCAGAACTTGGTCCACTTCACCGGTACGCCCGTGAACCGGGCCGCCTCGGCGTTGCTGCCGATGTCGTACAGGGAGCGGCCGAACGCGGTGGCGTGCAGCAGCACCGCGAACAGCAGCGCCAGGGCCCCGATGGCGACGGCGATCCAGGGCAGCCCCTGGATCCCCAGGAAGGGCTGGCGCACCCCGCTCACCCAGTCCTGCGGGTAGCTGGCGACGGCCCGGTCGCCCAGCAGCACGTAGGCCAGGCCCCGGTACAGCGCCATGGTGCCGATGGTGACGGCCAGGGACGGCAGCCCGCACACGGTGGTGAGGAACCCGTTGAGGGCGCCCAGGGCCAGGCCCAGCAGCAGGGCGACGGGGATCGCCGTCTCCAGCGGAGTGCCCGCCTCCCACAGGACGCCCAGGGTGGCGCTGGTGAGGGCGAGGGTGCTGGCCACCGACAGGTCGATCTCGCCGGTGATGACGATGAGCGTCATCGGCAGGGCGATCATGGCGATCGCGGCGATGCTCAGCACCAGGAAGTTGATGTTGCGCGGGGTGCCGAACATGTCGACGGTCAGGACCGCGACCGCGGCCACGACCAGGAGCGCGCCCAGGACGGGGACGCCCTGCGTGGACAGCGCCGACCGCAGCGGGGAGCGCGGCGCGGCGGTGCGCGGCCTCTCCCGGTCGGGGGCGGCGGGGGTGTCGTCAGGCGCCACGGGCACCTCCTCCTCGGAGCCTGCGCGCCGTGCGCAGCGCGAGCAGCCGGTCCAGGCCGATGGCGGCGAGGATGAGCACGCCCACGACGGCCTGCTGCCAGAACGGGTCGACCTGCCAGATCGGCAGGGCCGCGGTGATGGTGGTCATGAGGACGCCGCCCAGGACGGCGCCGAAGACGGTGCCCACGCCGCCGGTGAGGGCGACGCCGCCGACCACGGCGGCGGCCACGACCTGGAGTTCCATGCCGGTGCCGACGGTGGAGTCGACCGTGCCGTAGCGGGCGGTGAACAGGACCCCGGCCAGGCCGGCCAGGGCGCCGTTGAGCGCGAAGGCCAGCACGACGCGGCGCCCGGCGGGGATGCCGGACAGGCGGGCGGCCTCGGCGTTGGAGCCGATGGCGTAGAGCTCGCGTCCGCTGCGGTACCGGGACAGGTAGACCCCGATGACGACGGCGACGGCGATGGCGGCCAGGGCGGGCAGCGGGACGCCGAGCAGTCCGGTCCGGCCCAACTGGAGGAACCCGGCGGGCAGGTCGGCGGCGTTGATCTGGCGTCCGCCCGCCCACCAGTGGTCCAGGCCGCGGTAGATGTACAGGGTGCCCAGGGTGACGACCAGGGCGGGCACCCGGACGGTGCTCACCAGCAGGCCGTTGAACAGGCCGCAGGCCAGGCCGATGGCGACCCCGGCGAGCATGCCGACGGGGACGGACAGGCCGGGGACGGCGGCGAAGAGCGCGGCGGTGCCGAAGGCCGACAGGCCCAGGACCGACCCCACCGACAGGTCCACGTTCCTGGTGATGAGCACCAGGGACTGGCCCACGGCGAGGATGACCAGCACGGTGGCGCCCAGGAAGAGGTCGCGCACGCCCTGCTGGGAGAGGAAGCCGGGGTTGTGCAGCCAGGTCGCCGCGATGAGCAGGACGACGGCCAGGAGCACGCCGACCTCGCGGAACCGGCGCCGGGCGCGGGCGGGGCGGCGGCTGTCGCCGGGCGGCGCACCGGCCGGCGCCCCGGTCGCGGTGGCGGGTGTGTGCGTCATGCGGCCTCATTCGGTCGCTGTCCGGTGGCCGCGTACATGACCGACTCCTCGTCGGCC
This sequence comes from Nocardiopsis flavescens, assembly GCF_900141985.1. Taxonomy (GTDB): domain Bacteria; phylum Actinomycetota; class Actinomycetes; order Streptosporangiales; family Streptosporangiaceae; genus Nocardiopsis; species Nocardiopsis flavescens. Next base: position 137,742 of record NZ_FQZK01000006.1, read on the forward strand.
ACGGCGCGGTCGAGTTCGGCGGTGATGCGGCCCTCGTGCATGACCAGGACCCGGTCGGCCATGCCCAGCACCTCGGGCAGCTCGCTGGAGACCATGACGATGGCCAGGCCCTGTCCGGCCAGGGCGGACAGCAGGCGGTGGACCTCGGCCTTGGTGCCGACGTCGATGCCGCGGGTGGGCTCGTCGACGAAGAGCACCCGGGGCGCGGTGGACAGCCACTTGGCCAGGACGACCTTCTGCTGGTTGCCGCCGGAGAGGGTGGAGACGGCGTCGTCGAGGGAGCCGTACTTGAGGCCGAGGCGCTCGCCCCACTCGCGTGCGGCGTCGTGTTCGGCGCGGGCGGGCAGCAGGCCGAAGCGGCTGAGCGCGCGGCGGCGGGTGGAGGTGGCGTTGCGGCCGATGGTGCCCTCCATGACCAGTCCCTGGTGGCGCCGGTCCTCGGGGACCAGGGCCATGCCGGCGCCGATGGACGCCTTGGGGCGTCCGGCGGGCAGGGGGCGCCCGGCGACGCGGACGGACCCGGCGTCGTAGCGGTCGACGCCGAAGACGGCGCGCACGACCTCGCTGCGCCCGGCGCCGACGAGTCCGGCCAGGGCGACGATCTCGCCGGTGCGGACGGAGAAGGCGACGTCGGCGAACACGCCGGCGCGGGTCAGCCCGTCGACCTCCAGGACGACGTCCCCGTGCTCGGCCTCCTCCTTGGGGTAGAGGGTGGTGACCTCGCGGCCGACCATGCGCCGCACGACGGTGTCGACGTCCAGGTCGCCGGTGGGGTCGCAGGAGACGAACGCGCCGTCGCGCACGACGGTGACGCGGTCGCACAGCGAGAAGACCTCGTCGAAGCGGTGCGAGATGAACAGCAGGGCCGACCCGGCGTCGCGCAGGGTGCGGGCGACGGTGAACAGGCGCTCGGCCTCGACCCCGGACAGGGCCGCGGTGGGCTCGTCCATGATGAGCACGCGCGCCCGCCGGGTGAGGGCCTTGGCGATCTCGACCAGCTGCTGGTCGGCGATGGACAGGCCGTTGGCGGGGCGGTCGGGGTCGATGTCCACGCCCAGCCGCCCGAAGGCCCCGGCGGTCTCGGCCCGCATGCGCGCCCTGTCGACGGTGCCCAGGCGGGTACGGGGCTGGCGGCCGATGAAGATGTTCTCCGCCACGCTCAGGTCGGGGAAGAGCGTGGGCTCCTGGTAGATGACCGCGACCCCGGCGCGCTGGGCGTCGGCGGGGGCGGCGAACACCGCGGGCTCCCCGTCGGCCAGGATCTGCCCGGTGTCCGGGCGGTGGACACCCGCGATGGTCTTGACCAGGGTGGACTTGCCCGCCCCGTTCTCCCCGACGAGCGCGTGGATCTCTCCGGCGCGCAGTTCCAGGGACAGCCCGCGCAGGGCGCGGACGCTGCCGAAGGACTTGGTGACGTCGACCAGCGCGAGGGGCGGGGGGACCTCCGATGGGTCCACGTGGCCCTCCTTCTCCGGTGCGGTTCCACGGCCGGGGACGGATCCTCCACCGGGAACATCAAAAACGTTTTAATATGGAGTGGATGTTAGGTGGCCCACACTGTCCCGTCAAGGGAGGTCCTCGGAAACCCCAGGTGTCAACCGGATAACGGCGCACCGGGGGTGCCGGGAAGGGTCGCCCGCAGAGGTGGCCGGAGCCACTCCGCAAGCGCTTTCATTGACACGTTTCAAACGAGCTGTGACCATGGATCGACAACGAGTGCCGCCCGCCCCGGACCGCCCGGGTGCGCCGGTCGGCGGCACGCGGGGGCCGGCCCGTCCCCGTCGGACCGCGAAGCCCGGGAGAACCACGTGTCCAGCAGTGCCAGCCCTGCGCCCCACAAGGTGGGGATCACCGAGGTCGCCAGACACGCGGGCGTCTCCCCCGGCACCGTCTCCAACGTCCTCAACCGCCCCGAGCGGGTGGCCGCCGCCACCCGCCTGCGGGTCGAGCGGGCCATCGCCGAGCTCGACTACGTGCGCAACTCCTCCGGCAGCAGCCTGCGCTCGGGCCGCAGCAGCTCGGTGGGGCTGCTGGTGCTGGACGTGACCAACCCCTTCTTCACCGAGGTCGCGCGCGGCGTGGAGGACGAGGCCGCCGCCCGCGGCCTGGCCGTGGTGCTGCTCAACTCCGCCGAGACGCACGAGCGCCAGCGGCGCAACATCCGGCTGCTGGCCGAGCAGCGCGCCGCGGGCGCGGTGGTGATGCCCGTCGACGACGACCTGTCCGACCTGCTCTGGCTGCGCCGGCAGGGCACCGCCTGGGTGGCGCTGGACCGCGGCGACGTGGGCGGGGAGACCGGGTGCAGCGTCAGCGTGGACAACCTGGTCGGCGGGCTGATCGCCGGCCGCCACCTCATCGGCCTGGGCCACGAGCGGGTGACGTTCCTGTCCGGGCCGTTCTCCATCGAGCAGGTGCGGCTGCGCCACGAGGGGCTGCGCCGCTCCTTCGCCGAGGCCGGGCTGGACCCCGACGCGGCGGTGCGGGTGCTGGAGCGGCCCCAGCTCAACCCCGAACAGGGCGAGCGGGCCGTGGACGAGGTGCTGGCGGGCGGCCCCCGGCAGCGGCCCGGCGCGGTGCTGTGCGCCAACGACCAGCTGGCGCTGGGCCTGGTCAAGGGGCTGGGGCGGCGGGGGCTGCGGGTGCCCGACGACATCTCCGTGATGGGCTACGACAACGTCGACTTCGCCGACCTCATCCACCCGGGGCTGACCACGGTCGCCCAGCCCAAGTACGAGCTGGGGCGGGCGGCGATGCGGCTGCTCAACGCCGAGCTGGACGACCCGGGCCACGCGCACGAGCGGCTGCTGTTCAGCCCGGAGCTGGTCGTGCGCGGGTCGACCGCGGCGCACCGGCCTGCCTGACCGCCCGGGCGGCGCCCCGCCCGGGGCGCCGCCTCATTTTTTTCTCCTCCCCGCGCGGACCGCCGGGGCCGGGATCCCCGAGCGGGCCGGGGGAACCGGCGTGCGGCGGTCCGATTCCCGGCATGTCCGACACGCGAATCACCGGGCACCCCACTCGACATGCGTTCGAAAACATGTTCGAATCCCACTCATGCGCTGGGAGAACCTGAGAGAGTCGACCACCTCCGTCGAACAGACCGCGCTGTTCGACCACACCCCGGCCCCGCCCCCGCGGGGCACCGGGCGGGCCGGGCTCCGCACGGCCGGTCCCGGGCCGGTGCGGGCGGGCGGGGACGGCGAGCCCGTCGCCATCGAGGTCCGGGCCCGGTCCATCATCAACCGGGTGCCCGGGGAGTCCCCCCTGTTCCGCTGGAGCCTCAACCCCTACCGCGGCTGCTCGCACGCCTGCGTGTACTGCTTCGCCCGGCGCACGCACGAGTACCTGGACCTGGACTCCGGCCACGACTTCGACACCCGCATCGTCGTCAAGGTCAACGCCGGGAGCCTCCTGCGCGCCGAGCTGGCCCGCCCCTCCTGGCGGGGCGAGCACATCGCGATGGGCACCAACACCGACCCCTACCAGCGGGCCGAGGGCCGCTACCGGCTGATGCCGCAGATCATCGCCGCCCTGCGCGACGCCGCCAACCCCTTCTCCATCCTCACCAAGGGCACCCTCGTCCTGCGCGACCTCGACCTGCTCGAACAGGCCGCCCGGGTCACCGACGTGGGCATGGCCGTCTCGGTGGGCTCCGTGGACGAGGCGGTGTGGCGCACGGTGGAGCCGGGCACCCCGGGGCCGCGCGCCCGCCTGGACGCGGTGCGCCGCCTGACCGAACGCGGCCTGGAGTGCTCGGTGCTGATGGCCCCGATCCTGCCCGGCCTGACCGACTCCGCCGAGCGGATCGAGGAGACCGTCGCCGCGATCGCCGCGGCCGGGGCGGTCCGCGTCACCCCGGTGGTGCTGCACCTGCGCCCCGGCGCCCGCGAGTGGTACCGGGCCTGGCTCACCCGCGAGCACCCGCGGCTGCTGCCGCTCTACCGGCGGCTGTACGGCCAGGGCTCCTACGCACCCGAGTCCTACCGCGGGATCGTCACCGAGGCCGTCCGCGAGATCGCCGGACGCCACGGCCTGAACCGCCCCGGCTCCGCCCGCCGCGCACCGGACGCGGCCCCGGACGCGGCGGCCGGCCGCCGCCCCGAACAGCTCGCCCTGGGGTTCCCCGGGTAGGCGCCGCGCCGGGGCGCGGCGGATACTCGGACACGGCGGCGGGCGGGCGACCCCCAGGGGGCGGGGTGGGGAGGGTGCGCGCGGCGGAGCAGGGGCGCGCGGCGGAGCAGGGGCGCGCGGCCTTCACCCCCAGGGGTTCGCGGAGCCGAGTACGCCTACCGAAACCCCCTGGGGTCGGGGTGGCGATTCATGCTCACCGGCTGTGCCCGGGGCCCAGAGACAGCGCACGCTTCACCCCCTACGGCATTGGGAGGGCATGGGTGGGCTCTACGTTCGGGCCGCTTGTCGCGCGCCTGGTCCTTTGCAGGGGGCATTCCTCCCGATCCGGGCAGCTGAGGTGGGATCGCCTCGCTCGACCCGGCCCCGGACGACACCCCCGCCACTGACGACGCGCATCCAACGCACCGCCCCGGAAGTCTGCCGCCCGCCGACTGCGCCGGGGCCAGGTCCACGCTCCGCTGGCCGCCGTCTCCAAGCGGCTGAGCTTTCGGAGAACTCCGGTCGAGCTCTCACCCCCACGACCTGAGCGGGGAGCGACACCCTCCGGCTGGGGCCGGGCGTCCCGGTCGGGTGGAAAACCATGTGGCGCAGGGCCCCGGTCCGCCGACCGGCGGGGGCCGGGCGCTCCGGTTCGGAGAAAAACCACCACGGCGCAACCCCTCGTCCAGCCCCGGGATCTGTAGGCCGGCGCCCCGGTCAGAAGGAAAACCACCACGGCGCAGGCCCCAGTCCATCCCCGGGCCACGGCCCGGTGCCCCGACCGGGCGGAAGACCACGTGGCGCAGGCCGGGCACCCCGGTCCGCCGGGGAAGCGCCGTGCCCCCGCCCCGGGATTGGCCGGAGCCGGGCCCGGGTAGTGGACGTCCCATGCTGCTCATGAGGCTCCCCGGTGTCTACCGGGCACAGCATGACACGTCGCTGCTCCGCACCGTGCTCCGCCGGCGCGGCGGGGTCGCCGGGCGCTCGGTCCTGGACGTCGGGTCGGGCACCGGGGCGCTGGGCATCGAGGCCGTCCGCGCGGGCGCGGCCAGCCTCACCTCGGTCGACCTGTCGCTGCGCTCGGTGATGACGAGCTGGCTCAACAGCCGGCTGCACGGCGTCCCGGCCACGGTCCGGCGGGGCGACCTGTTCGCCCCCGTGGGGCCGCGCCGCTTCGACCTCGTGCTCGCCAACCCGCCCTACGTGCCCGCCGCCGCCCCGCGCCCGCCCCGCCACCGGATGGCGCGGTGCTGGGACGCGGGCCCCGACGGGCGCATCCTGCTGGACCGCATCTGCGCCGGGGCACCCGGGGTCCTCAACGAGGGCGGCGCCCTGCTGCTGGTGCAGTCCGGGCTCGCCGACGAGCACGCCACCCTGGACCGGCTGGACGCGGCCGGCCTGGTGCCCGCGGTCCTGGCTCGGGGCCGCATCCCGTTCGGCCCGGTGCTGCGCTCGCGCGTGCGCGAGCTGCGCGAGCGCGGGCTGCTCGCCCCCGGCCAAGTGGAGGAGGAACTCGTGGTCATCGAGGCCCGCCATGGATGACGACCGCCGCCGGGTCGTCGTCACCGGCGAGGGGCCGGTCCTCATCTACGGGCCGGTCGACGTGGAGATGCCCGACGGCACGCGCGTGCCCGGGGACCGGGCGGTGACGGCGCTCTGCACGTGCGGCCGCAGCAGGCGCAGCCCGTTCTGCGACACCAGTCACCGGCGCCGCGTACGCGACCGCCGGGAGAAGGAGGACGACACGTGACGACGACGATGACGCGGGCACCCGCGCTTCCGGCACCCCGCGGCCCGGTGTCCGCGGCCGTGCTGGCCGCGCTGCGCGGTGACCGGGCCGACCTGCCCGACCCGGACGGCGCCGCGCCCTACGGCGAGGACCTCCAGCTGGCCCTGTACTGCTGCTACGAGCTGCACTACCGCGGGTTCGCCGGGGTCGACGCCGCACGGGAGTGGGACCCCGCGCTGCTGACGCTGCGCGCCCGGCTGGAGGACGCCTTCCTCGGCGCCCTGCGCCGGGACGTGCCCGGGGGCGCGGACGTGCGGGCCGAACTCGACGGGCTCCTGGTCGAGCACGTCGACGCGGCCGGCGTCTCCCACCACCTGCGCCGCGACGGCGAGCTGTGGCAGCTGCGCGAGTACGTCGCGCTCCGGTCGCTCTACCACCTCAAGGAGGCCGACCCGCAGTCCTTCGTCATCCCGCGCCTGGACGGCCCCGCCAAGGCCGCCCTGGTCACCGTGCAGCACGACGAGTACGGCGCCGGCGACCCGACGCGGGCGCACTCCCGGCTCTTCGCGGACATGATGGCCGAACTCGGCCTGTCCGACTCCTACGGCGCCTACCTGGACTCCGCGCACGCCGAGATGCTCGCCGAGGTCAATTTCATGTCGCTGTGCGGGCTCCACCGGGGGCTGCGCGCGGCGCTCGTCGGACAGTTCGCCACCGTCGAGCTGACCTCCTCGCCGGGGTCGGACCGGATGGTCAGGGCCATGCGCAGGCTGGGCTGCGGCCCGGCCGCCGTCCGGTTCTACGCCGAGCACGTCGAAGCCGACGCGGTGCACGAGCAGCTGCTGCGGCGCGGGGTCATCGCGCCGCTGCTGGAGGCCGAACCGGATCTGGCACCCGGCATCGTGTTCGGCATCCGCGCCGCCGTGCTGCTGGCCGGGCGTTCGGAGGAGCGGATGCTGGACCGCTGGGGCCGCGGGGAGTCGGCCCTGTGCGGCCCGGCGGGAACGGGCGGGCCGTGACGGGGCCCGGGCCGCGGGCGCGCACCCGCATCCTCCCGGTGGCGGACCGGGGCGACGCCGTGCCGGAGGAGGAGGTCGTGCGCGACCACCTGGGCCGGACCCCGCCCGGGCTGCCGCCCTGGCTCGGCTACGACGAGGCCGGCTCGCTGCTGTTCGAGCGGATCACCGAGCTGCCCGCGTACTACCTGACACGGGTGGAGCGCGCCCTGCTGGAACGCCACTCCGCCGAGGTGGCGGAACTGCTCGGCTGCGGGCGGATCGTCGAGCTGGGCAGCGGGAGCGCCAAGAAGACCCGGCTGCTGCTGGAGGGCTGCCTGCGCCTGCGCCCCACCTCCTACCTGCCGATCGACGTCGACCGGTCCATGCTGGCCTCCAGCGGCGCCGCCCTGTGCGCGGAGCTGGACGGCCTGGAGGTCACGGGCCTGTGGGGCCGCTACGAGGACGGCCTGGACTGGCTGCGCGCCCACGCGGGCGGGCCCCTCGCGGTCGTCTTCCTGGGCAGCACCTTCGGCAACGCCGTGCGGGAGGAGCGCGGCGGGCTGCTGCGCGAGATCGCCCGCAGCCTGGGCCCGGGCGACGCCTTCCTGGTCTCCGCCGACCTGGACAAGGACCGCGAGACCCTGGAGGCCTGCTACAACGACCCGCCCGGGGACGCGGCGTTCGCGGGCTTCCGGCTCAACTACCTGACCCGGCTCAACGACCTGTACGGCGCGGAGTTCGCGCTCGACGACTTCGTCCCGCGGGCCCGCTACAACGCCGACACCTCCACGGTGGAGGGGCGGCTGGTCGCCCGCGCCGACCGGGCGGTGCCCGTGCCCGGCCTGGGGGTGACCGTGCGCGTGCCGCGCGGGGGGTTCCTCAACGTGGGGTACTCGGTGAAGTTCGACGAGCACGGCCTGGCCCGGGAGGTGGGGGCGCACGGCTTCGACCTCCAGGCCCGGTGGCTGGACGAGGACGCCGGGTACGGGATCTTCCTCTTCCGCCGGCGGGGGGACGGGTGAACGGCTCCGGACCGGCCGGGGCGCGGGGCCGCCGCGTCCGCGGCGGGGCCTGACCCGGTGCTCTCCTCGGCGCAGCTCGCGGTCTTCGTCCCCGCGGCCCTGGCGGTGGCGGCGGCGCCGGGCGCCAACAACCTGCTGGCCTTCCGCAACGGGCTGCGGCGGGGGCTGCGCCCCGCGGCGACCGCACTCGCGGGACGCTTCCTCGCCTTCGCCCTGATGCTGGGCGTGGTGACCACCGGGCTGGGCGCCCTCCTGCACGCCTCGCAGGCCGCATTCGAAGTCCTGCGCCTGGCCGGGGCGGCCGTCATGGTCGGGCTCGGGTCCTGGATCGTGTGGTCGGCCCGCCCCGCGACGGGCCGGACGCGGGAGGAGGGGGCCGGGGAAGAGGGGGCCGGAAGCCCGGCGGCCGTCCCGGTGCGACGGCTGGCGGCGCAGGAATTCGTCACTGCCGCCGCCAACCCCAAGGCGCTCCTGCTGTTCACGGCGTTCCTGCCGCCGTTCGTCCTGCCCAGGGGCGCTCCGGCCGGGGTGCAGCTGCTCGCCCTGGGCGTGCTGTACACGGTGTGCGAAGCGGCCACGGCACTGGTGTGGGCGGCCTCGGGCCGCGTGCTGGCCGCCCGCGGCCTGCGGCCGGCGACCCTGCGCAGGCTGGACCGGGCGTCCGGGGGCGCGCTGGTCGCGTTCGGCGGGGCCTCTGGCCCTGGCCGGCCTGTCGCGCCGGTGAACGCGCGGGCCCGGGGGCGGGGTTCCCCGCCCCCGGGCCGTGGCCTCGCGGTTCCGGTCAGGGCGCCGGGTAGGGCTTCTCCCGCAGGAGCCGGGACAGGTGGGCCGCGTTGCGGGCCAGGGTCGCGGTCGTGGAGGCCACCGCCTCCGGCGTCTCCTCCAGGTCGATGTAGTCCTTGGGGTTCATCGCCTCGTTGTTCCAGTAGGTGCCGCCCTGCGCCGGGATGGTGAAACCGGTGTCGCCGAGCGCCTGGAACAGGTCCGCGGTGATCTTGTGGGCGCCGTCCTCGTTGCCGACCACCGCCGTCACGGCGACCTTGCCGAACATGCCCGGCCGCCCCTGGTCGTCGGTCTCGGACAGCTCGGCGTCCAGGCGCTCCAGGACGCGCTGGGCGACGCTGGACATGTGGCCGACCCAGGTGGGCGTCGACACCACCAGGATGTCCGCGGCGAGGATGCGCCGCCGGATGTCCGGCCAGGCGTCGCCGTCGCCCATGTCGGGCTCGACCCCGGGGCGGACGTCGAAGTCGACGACCCGGACCAGGTCGCCGCCGACGCCGTGACCGGCGAGGGCGTCCAGGACCTGCCGGGCCATGAGTTCGCTGCTCGACGGGGCGGGCGAGGGTTTGAGGCTGCACACGAGTGCCAGAGCGTTCAAGGAGTCCATGCCGGGGCGACTACCCGGGGATCCGTGTTCCACCGTATACGGGGGGTCATTTTTGGTGGAGGGGGTGAAGAGGGGGTGGGGGTGGAGGGGGTGATTGGGGTCGGGGTTCCGAGAAGCGGTGTCCTCCGGCTGCGGTCGGGGGCTCCGGGCGGGTGGACGGCCCCCGGGGGCGGGGTGGGAAGTGTACGCGTGGCCTTCACCCCCGTGTGTTCGCGGAGGGAGCGATGCCCTCCGGCTGGGGTCGGGGGCTCCGGGCGGGTGGACAACCCCCACTGGCTGGGCGGGGAGGGTACTCGCGGCCTTCACCCCCAGGGGTTCGCGGAGCTGAGTACGCCCTCGTCAACCCCCTGGGGTCGGGGTGGCGATTCATGCTGACCGGCTGTGCCTCAGGCCCAGAGACAGCGCACGCTTCACCCCCTACGGCGTTGGGAGGGCATGGGTGGGCTCTACGTACGGGCCGCTTGTCGCGCGCCTGATCCTTTGCAGGGGGCATTCCTCCCGTCTCAAGGGCTGGGGTGGGATCGCCTCGCTCGACCCAGCCCCGGAACACACCCCCACCACTGACGACGTGCGCCCAACGCTTCCCACTGAAAATCTGCCGCCCGCCGACCGCGCCGGGGCCAGGTCCACGCTCCGCTGGCCGCCCACCCCAAGCGGCTGAGCTTTCGGAGAACTCCGGTCGAGCTCTCACCCCCGCGACCCGAGGTGGGAGCGACACCCTCCGGCTATGGCCGAGGTCGCGGCCACCTGACCGGCAGGGGCCGGGCGCTCCGGTGGGGTGGGAAACCACTGCGGCGCAGCCGCGGACCGGCTCCGTGCTGTGGTCAGGCGCTTCGGGGGAAGTCGCTATGGCGCAGGCTCCGGTCACCTCGACGGCTGTGGGCGGGTGCCGTGGTCGGGAGAGGTGCCGGCCGAGACGATCCCGCCGACCATCTCCTCCACCACCGCGTCCGCCTCCAGCCCGCGCACGAGGTGGGTGCGGCCCTGCGGACCGCCCGGCTCGAAGGTGCTCTCCCCGGCGAACTCGCCGTCCGGGGCGATCCGCACCGTCCCCGGCCCGGAGAGCGTGAACAGGTCCGGCCGGGCCAGGGTGAGCACCGCGACCGGGTCGTGGGGCACGTTCCACTGCTCGTCCCAGAACTTCCACCACTGGTCGATGTCGGCGGCCAGCGCCTCCCCCAGCGGCCCGGCCGCCCTGAGGCGGTCCAGCTCCGCGTCACCGACCTTCACCCTGCGGGTGACCTCCAGGCCCACGACCACGGTGCGCAGCCCGGAGGCGAACACCCGGGCCGCGGCGGTGGCGTCACTGCGGAAGTTGTGCTCGGTGCGCTCGACGTCGCCGAACGCGCCGCCCATCACCCACAGCGTCCGCACGTTCTCCGCGAACGAGGGGTCGGCCTCCAGCGCCAGGGCGATGTTGGTGAGCGGGCCGACCGCCAGGACGTCGACCTCCCCGGGCCGCGCGGCAACGGTGCGGGTCATCCACTCCACGGCCGGCTCCGCCTCGTAGGATTCCTCCTCCAGCCCGGGGTGCAGGGTCCCCTCGTGCCCCGCCCACCAGACCTCGCGGCCCGAGAGCGTGGCCCCGGCCCCCGCGCGGACGGGCAGGTCGCGCCCGGCCAGCGCCGCGTACCGGCGCGCCAGCCGCGCCCGCAGCCCCGTGTCCCCGTAGACGGTGGTGACGCCCAGCAGGTCCAGGCCGGGGAGCCCGAGGATGAGGGACAGCGCCATCGCGTCGTCCACGTCCGTGCCGATGTCGGTGTCCAGGATGACGGCGCGGGTGTCGGGCGCGGCGGGGCCGGCGGTCATGGAACGCTCCTTCGGGTAGGGGGTCCGGGCGCGGTCGGTCGACCTCCCGGACGGGGTCGGGCTCACTTGAGGCCCGCGGTCGAGACCGACTGGACGAAGTACTTCTGCAGGGCGAGGATGATGACCAGCGGCACCAGGATGAGCATCACGGACCCGGCGAACATGAGCCCGTAGTCCACGTTGAACTGGCCCTGCATGGCGGCCAGCGCGACCGGGCCGACCACGTGGTCGGCGTCGGTGCCCATGAGCAGCGGCCACACGTAGGCCTGCCACTGGAACAGGAAGAGCATCAGCCCCGCCCCCATCAGGGCCGGCCGCGACAGCGGCAGGTAGATGCGCCAGAACACGCCCCACCAGGTCAGGCCGTCCAGACGGCCCGCCTCGACCAGTTCCTCCGGGATGGCGAGGAAGAAGTTGCGCAGCAGGAAGATCGCCATGCCGTTGCCGAGCCCGGGCAGGATCAGCCCGGTGTAGGTGTTCTGGAGGTTCCAGTCGCGGAACAGGTCGGCGAGCGGGATGGCGATCGCGTCGAAGGGGATGAGGAAGCTGACGACGATCACCGCGAACACGGCCCGGTGGCCGCGGAACCGCAGCGCCGAGAGCCCGAACGCCGCGGTGGCGCACAGGGCCAGGCCGGCGACGACGGTGACGGCGCTGATCAGCAGCGAGTTCAGGATGCCGCGCCCCAGGCTGGTGCCCGCCAGCGCAGCGTAGTTGTCCAGGACCGGCGTCAGGGTCAGGAAGGTCTCCCACCCCACGGGCGAGAGGAAGCGGAAGGTGTCCGCGCTGGGCCGCAGCGAGTTGGTCAGCACCCACACCAGCGGCAGCACGAAGGCCAGGCCCACGGCCGCGCCGGCGGCGCCGAGCAGGACCCTGCGCAGCGGCGGGCGGCCCCGTCGGCCCGCGGGGCGGGGCCCGGCCGTGCGGGCCGGGGCGTCGGAGGCGGTGTTCGGCATCGCTCAGTCCTCACTTCGCAGCATGCGGAACTGCACCGCGACGATCACGATGGTGACGGCCACCAGCACGACCACCTCCGCCTGGGCGCGCCCCATGTCCCCGAGGGCGTAGGCGCGGTTGTAGATGTCGAACATGAGGAGGTTGGTGGAGCCCTCCGGGCCGCCGCCGGTGAGGATCTGCACCGGAGCGAACACCAGCAGGTTCGACACGGTCGCCGCCACCAGGACGAACGACAGGGGCCTGCGCAGCATCGGCAGCGTGACGTGGAGGAAGGCGCGCAGCGGCGAGGCGCCGTCCAGCTCGGCCGCCTCGTACAGCTCGGCGGGGATGTCGTTGATGCCGGCGATGAGGAAGAGCATCCAGTAGCCGACGCCGATCCACGACAGCAGGACGATGATGGAGGCCAGCGCCTGGTCGGGCGAGGTCAGGTACCCCTGCGGGGGCAGTCCGACGGCCGCCAGCAGCGCGTTGGCCAGGCCCCCCTCGGGCCGGAAGATCACGCTCCAGATCACGGCGGAGACGGCGGGCGGGGTGGCGACCGGCAGGATCACCAGCGCCCGCCACACCTTGCCGCCGGCCATGCGCCGCCGCGTGTAGAGGACGGCCAGGCCGACGGAGACGGCGACCTGGAGGGGGTTGACGACGAGGGTGAAGAGCAGGGTCACGCCGAGCGCGTTGCGGAAGTCGGCGTTGGCGAAGAGGTCGGCGTAGTTGGCCAGGCCGACGAACGCCTCCCCCGACAGCAGGGACGTGTGGTGCAGGCTCCCCCACACCGCGCTGGCCCCGGGCAGCAGCCGCAGCAGGGTCAGTGCCACCAGCGAGGGCAGCAGGAAGGCCAGTGCGACGGCGGTGCGCCCGCGCCACCAGGGCCGGAGGTAGCGGGCCGCCCGGGGGCGGGCGGCCGTGGCGCGCCCGCCGCTCCCGGTCGCCGCGGGGGCGGTGCTCATCGCAGCGGTTCCCAGGCGGCCTCGACCTGACCGCCGGCCTGCTCCAGACGCGGCCCGGGGTCGGAGCCGTTGCGGATGTCGGCGAAGGCCGTGTTCATGACCTCCTCGAACTGGGCGTATCCGACGCTGACCGGGCGCACGACCGCGGTGTTCTCCACCTCGTGGGCGATGAGGTCGGCGGCTCCGGCGCTGCGCTCACCGGCGAGTTCGTCCACGCGCGGCAGGTAGGCGGCGGCCGCCTCGGTGTTGGCGGGGATGATGGTCTGGCGCTCGGTGCTGGCGAGGTTGCCCTCGGGGTCGATGGCGGCGAACTCCAGGAAGGCCTTCGCGCCGTCCTTGTTCGGGGAGGCGGGGTTGATCCCCCAGGACCAGGAGCCGGAGGGGGTGACCTGCTCTCCCCCCTCGAAGTAGGGCAGGGGGGCGACGGTCCAGTCGACGTCGGAGTCGGCGAACACGCCCAGGTCCCAGGGGCCGCCGACGAAGAAGGCGACGTCGCCGGAGGCGAAGAGCGGGCTGGTCTCGAAGGAGCCGACGCCGCGCGGGGAGAGCCCGTCCTCGAAGGTCGCGCCGTACCACTCCATGGCCTGCACCCACTCGGCGTTGGACACGTCCTGTTCGAGCATGTCGTCGCCGACCACGCCGCTGCCGCCGCCGAGCGACTCCGCCAGGGGCTGGAGCTGGTAGTAGTACTCGGTCTGCTCCATGAGCAGGCCCCACTCGGTCCCGGCGTCCTGGGCCGCCTCGGCGGCCTCCACCGTCCGCTCCCAGGTCCAGCGGTCGGCGGGGTCGGTGCCCGGGGCCTCGACCCCGGCCTCGTCCAGGGCGTCCTGGTTGACGAACATCATCTGGGTGGAGTTCCAGACCGGCAGCGCCCAGAGCCTGCCGTCGTGGATGCCGGTGGAGTACTGGCCCTCGGTGGTGGCGGCGCGGCCGGCCTCCTCGTACTCGGGCAGTTCCTCCAGCAGGCCCTGCGCGGCCATCCAGGGCACGCGCGGCTGGTCCACGGCGTAGACGTCGATGGAGTCGTCCTCCGCGGTGAGCCGCTGCTGGACGGTGCTGTTGTACTGGTCGAAGGGCACCTGGGTGTACTCGACGGTGAGGCCCTCGTGTTCGGCCTCGAACGCCTCGATGAGGGGCTCGAAGTAGGCGGGGTCCTCCGGTCCCAGGAACTGGATCGCCGCGTCCACGCCGCCCTCGGAGCCCGAGGAGCAGGCGGCCGCGACGAGGGCCAGGGTGGCGGCTCCGGCCGCGGACGCCAGAACACGCTGTCGTTTTCTCATGGACGTGACCTTTCGGGGCGGTGTTCGGCCTGGGCGGAGCTTCGCGGACACGGAGGACGCCACCTGCGAACCGGCGATCTATGCGCTTAGATTTGTACAGCAAACATCATTCCGCGGCGAAAGACAAGGTCAGCGGCGGGCGTGCTGCGCACGGGCTCCCGGCGGGCCCGCGGCGGGGAACCGGATACGCTCGCGGACAGGACATCGGAAGGGACGGGCACCGCATGGCGACGGCGCGGGACGTGGCACGGAAGGCGGGCACCTCGACCGCGGTGGTCTCCTACGTGTTCAACAACGGCCCGCGCGGAGTGGCCCCCGCGACCCGGCAGAGGGTCCTGGCGGCGGCGCGGGAGCTGGGGTACCGGCCCAACGCGCTGGCGCGCTCGCTGTCCAGCGGCAGGACGCGGTCGATCGGGCTAATCGTGCCCGACATCTGCAACCCCTACTTCGCCGAGCTGGCCAGGGCCATCGAGGACGCCGCGGGCACCACGGGGAACCTGCTGCTGATCGCCGACTCGGCCCTGTCCGCCGACCAGGAGCGGCGCCACACCCGCTCGCTGATCGACCGCCAGGTGGACTCGGTCGTCCTGGTCTCGGTCCGCGACGAGCCCGACCTGCGCGAGTTCTTCGACGCGGGGGTGCCGGTGGTCGCGCTGCACCCCCTCTCGGACCGGAGGCTGGCCTCCTCCATCACCATCGACTACGAGGCCGCGGCGCAGCGGGCCACCGAGCACCTGCTCGCCCACGGGCACCGCAGCGTGGTGCTGCTCAACGGCCCTGTGGAGTCCACCGGCGCCCGCCAGCACCGGGCCGGGTTCGACCGGGCCGTGGCGGGGGCGCCGGGGGTGCGCTCCAGGATGGTGCGCTCCGAGATCTCCCGCCACCACGCGGCCGAGGTCGCCCAAGAGCTACTCCAGGGGCCGGACCGGCCGCGGGCGGTCTACTGCACCACCGACGAGCAGGCCTTCGGCGTGCTCTACGCCGCCCACCGGTCCGGGCTGTCGGTCCCCGCCGACCTCGCCGTGGTGGGCTTCGACGGCACCCGCAACTGCCTGGTGTCGATCCCGGCGCTGACCACGGTGCAGCAGCCCATGGAGGCCATGGCGCGCCGGGTCGTGGAGATCCTCGCGGACCGCACGGTGCTGGAGGAGCCCGTGCACGAGGTGCTGGGCTTCGAGTTCATCGCCCGCGACTCCAGCGGCGGCCCCGCCCCCGGGTGAGCACAGGCGGCCCCGGCCGCCGGCCCCAGGCGCACGGGCACCGCGATGTCCGCATACGGCCACGGCGTTGACACACGGAGTGACGGCACGGGATGCTCATGCAACCGGATGCAACCGACCCGAGAGAGATGCATCCATGACGACGTTGAAGTTCATCGGCAAGGACCCCGAGTCGAAGACCGGCAACTCACCTACGGTATTCATCGATGAGGAAAGCGCGGATCTCGTGATCCAGGGTTGGAAGGCTGACGAATCTACGTTGGCCGCCTGCCGAAGGGTCGGTACGATCCCTGACGACGAGGCCGTCGTGCGCGTTCCCGCTCACATGGTCGAAATGGTAAAAAAGGCCTGTGATGACGCAGAGCGCACCCACGATCGTTGATCTGATCAACGCCTGCGAGAGGTCAGCGGTCCACCTGGAGATGCGCGACGTCTACGGCGTGGACGAGGAGGCCGAGGAGTTCGAGGTGTGGAAGCGCACCGGCGAAGGCACCGACTGGGACGACCGGGATTCCTGGTGGCTGCCCTTTTACCAGGCTGTCTCCGATGTGGCGACCCGGGGCGGGACGGTACGGCGCGCACGCATCGTG
Source organism: Nocardiopsis flavescens (assembly GCF_900141985.1). GTDB lineage: Bacteria > Actinomycetota > Actinomycetes > Streptosporangiales > Streptosporangiaceae > Nocardiopsis > Nocardiopsis flavescens. The sequence continues at coordinate 153,791 of NZ_FQZK01000006.1, forward strand.
TCCGTCCCGGCTACGGACTACATCCTTTTCGAGTACGCCGAGACCCGGGGGAACCTCATCGCCGGGGAACAGGTACGCTGGCTACCACGTCGCAACGCGACCGACATCGCACTGCCAGGAAACGATTTCTGGCTCTTCGACAACAGGACTCTGTACGTCAACCACTTCTCCGGTGACGGACACCCCACCGAACCGGAGATCACGGAAGCTCCTGACGTCGTGAAGCTCTGCTCCTCGGCTTTTGAAGCAGTCTGGGAGCGAGCCGTCCCACACGCAGAATTCTCCTTCTGACTCCTCCAACCACCGGATATCCAGTTCGTGCCTTCCTACTCCGAGTCCAGCGCCCAGGCGGCCCGTGAATCCGTCGCATCGCGGCTGAAGGAAATCCGCCTGGACGCTGGTTTGACGGGGGCCGAACTGGCTTACCGGTGTGGATGGCACAAGTCAAAATCCTCCCGCATCGAGAACGGGAAGACACCCCCTTCGGATGCTGACATCAGTGCCTGGTGCCGCGTGTGCGGGTCACCGGACAGGGCGAACGACCTCATCGCCGCATCGCGGAACGCCGAATCACTGTACGTGGAGTGGCGGCAACGCCAACGTTCCGGCCTGCGGCACATCCAGGAGTCATACGTACCGCTTTATGAGCAGACACGTCTTTTTCGAGCCTACTCACCTGATGTCATCCCCGGTTTTTTTCAAACGCCCGCTTACGCAACGGCGATGCTCACCTCAATCTCTGAGTTCTGGGGGCTTGCGGACGATGTCCAGTCCGCGGTCTCATCACGCATGGACCGATCGCGTTTCGCACTCCAAGGACCTCGGCACTTCGCGATCGTGATGGAGGAGTCGGCCCTTTTGTACCGCGTTGGTGACCCAGAAACGATGGCTGGCCAGTTGGGCCACCTCCTGGCTTCCATTTCCATGCCGAACATCTCACTCGGCATCATTCCCTTCGCCTCTGCCCGCACCATATGGCCGTTGGAGGGGTATCTGATATTCGACGACCTCTTCGTCCAGGTGGAACTCATGACGGCAGAGCTGACCATCGAGGCCCCGACCGAGGTGGAGACCTACGCCAGGGCGTTCGGGCGCCTCCAGAAACAGGCCGTGTACGGATCCGGGGCACGCGCGCTGATCACCTCGGCCATCGAAGCACTCGACTGATGCGTGCAACCTCGTGCAACAGTATGGACATCTCTGAATCACACTCCGTAGTGTCCTGAACAGAGCCCTGGACACAGATCGGACGTACCCGTGCAGGACACCCCCGAGCCCGACACCAGACCGGCTGACCCGGCCGTGGCCGCGCTCGCCGCCATGCGCAGGCACTACGGAAACCGGTACACCATCCACCACAACGGTGATTTGTGGGTGGCCTGCGACCGCTCCCCCTCGGGTCTGACCGCGCCCACGATCATCGAATCCACCCTGGAAGCGTTCGTGGCCGCACTGGAGTCCCCGGGACAGCGCTTCGGCCGTCCCTTTCTCCCGAAGCCGGACCACCGGCTTCTCCCCTCTCTCCCCGGTGAGGTTTCGATGGCCGAGAAGTGCTCCATGTGCAGGGGTGACGGCACCATTGTCGCCAAGCACGACGGAAAGGCGAAGGACGACTGGGACAACCAGGAGATCCTCATGACCTGCCCCGGCTGCGGCGGAACCGGAGAAGTGGAGTAGTGGCACTCGACGACATGCACGAGCGTCTCGTGAGCTCGCTGGAGACCTCCGAAGCGATCCGCGCGGCTTTCGCGGACCATCCGCGGCACCGGTTCATCCCCGACCTGGTGTGGCCGAGCACGACCGGCCTGCCGCTGTTCCGCACCGCAGACCCGGAGCGGTGGGCACGGATCGTCTACGCGCAGGACGCGGTGACCATCCAGGCCAACGACGGGGGCGCGGGGCCGCGCAACGAACCCAGCTCGTCGTCGTCCGCGCCGCAGCTCATGGCGGACATGATCGCGGTGGCACGGGTCGAGCCGGGCATGCACGTCCTGGAGGTCGGCACCGGGAGCGGGTGGAACGCCGCGGTGCTGGCCGCTCTGGTCGGTCCGACAGGACAGGTGACGAGCCTGGAGATCGATCCCGACGTGGCGGCCCACGCGCGAGTCCGCTTGGAGGGGACCGGGGTACGCCTCATCACCGGCGCGCTGCCGCCCGGGACCGGCGCCTACGACGCCGTCATCGCCACCTGCGCCGTCAGCCGCGTTCCGTCGGAGTGGCTCGCTTCGGCCCGACCGGGCGCGGTGGTCGTCACCCCGTGGGCGGCGTCGTCGGACTGGCAGCGTACTCCGGTGGCGGCGCTGGTCAGGGGCCCGGACGGGACGGCCACCGGCCCGTTCGTGTGCGACGCGATGTTCATGCACGACCGCACCCAGCGCGTTCCGGACGGGGACTTCCCGGGGTTGGGGCGTCGGCCGGAGGCGACCTCTGTACTGCCGTTCACCTCGGGCGAGGTGGTCGAACACGGACTCCTGACCCGGCTCATGCTGATGCTTCCGGGGATACGTGTCGGTCTGGGGGTGCGCCCGTTCAACGGCGGCCACGGGCGGATCGTGTACCTCGGTGCGTCGGACGGGTCCTGGGTGTACTTGTGGCCGGATGGATCGGCCACCGGAGGAGGCCCTTCACCACTGGCGGAACGCCTGCACGAAGCCCACCGTCGACTGTCTGAGGCGGGCATGCCCGGCCTGGAGGAGTTCTCGCTCACGGTCGACGCAACATGCCGTGTCACTTCCGCTTCTCTCGGCGTGTGGGAACATCCGCCGAGATCACACTGAATCTCCGGGGTGGGGTCGGTGCTTGTTGCGAGCACCGGCCCCGCAACGCGCTAGAGCCAGACGAGTTCGGCGCGCAACCGCCGGGCGGTGCTCTCCGGCAGGCTCCCCTTGATGATCGAGCGGTCCAGGATGTTGTAGATGACGGTGCAGCCGTCGGGAAGCTCCATTCCCCAGGCGAATGCCCTGCCCCTGTGCTCGCCCTTCGTCAGCCGCAGCTCGAAGAACTCCGCTCCGGGGTCGTCGTGGTAAACAGGTGTGGTGCCGTCGGTGCGGTCCTCTTCCAAGGGGTCTCCCTTCGGTCAGCGCCGCCCGGGACGGCAAGGGCGTCAACTCGATGACGTCCCGGGCGGCGGTTTTCTCGGTTACCGAGTGGGCCGGGCGAACTCACCCTTGTGCGCCCCGTCAAGGAAGCACTCCCACTCGTTCGGGGTGAAGAACAGCACGCCTGCCTGCGGGTCCTTGGAGTCCCGCACGACAGTTCCCTCCTCCAGGTGCGCCACCTCCACGCAGCCCTGGGCGGTCTCGCTCGCCCGGGCCTTGAACCAGCGCGCATCGGAGAGGTCGGGGACAACAGTCATTCGGTCAGATCCTTCGCGATGCCGGAGACGAATGCTTCGAGGTCCTCGGGGGCCAGCGCCGAAGCGCTCATCAAGGAGAACCTCTCCCGGAATTCTGCCACCAGCGGCTTTTTCTGGAGAAACAGGTTCCCGGCCGGGGACTCGACGTAGACGTGGTCCAGATCATCGGGATTCTCGAACTCGATCAGGGTGAAAGGGCCGACCAGCCCCACATGCGGTCCTCGGCTCAGCGGCATGACCTGCACGGTGATGTTCGGCCGGTCCGCCATCTCCACCAGGTGCCTGAACTGGGCACGCATCATTTCCGGACCTCCGGCGGGCCTGCGAAGGGCGGCCTCGTCGAGGATGGCCCACAACCGCAGCGGCTTTCTGCGCTCCAGCACTTGTCGTCGCTGCACTTTCAGCTCGACCAACCGGTCGATGTGCTGCTGCGAAACACCGGAGGCGGGGAGGGTCGCCCGTGTCACCGCTCGGGCGTAGTCCTCAGTGGCGAGAAGCGCGTGGATGACGCTCGGGTGGTAGCTCCGCAGGCGATCGGCCTCCGCCTCCAGACCGACGTAGCTTCCCAGGCCGGAGGGCAGGACGTCGTCGTAGTCATCCCACCAGTTCTCCTCGGCCGTGTGCCTCGACATCGCGGCGAACCGTTCGCGCTGTTGCGCATCGGTCACCTTGTACAGGTCCATGAGCACACGCAGCTCGCTCGGTTTGACGACCCGCTTACCGTTCTCAATCCGGCTGAGTGTGGCCTCGGACAGCCCGGACTCCCGAGCCACCTGTGCGTTCGTCATCTCTTGCTGTTCACGCAGCCTGCGGAGATCTATCCCCAGACGTCGCCGCCCAACGGTCGCGTCACCCATGCGCCCTCCTTCACGTAGGAGCATAAGTACGCAGCGTAGTTCTTTCAATAGCTTTCATGAAAGTTCTGGAAGTGAGATCTGAGGCGACCGGCTCGCCCTCGGCGTAAGTGGTCCGGTTTTTGAAACACCTCGGTCGTCCTGCTTGGGTGGTATCCCACCGAGTGCCTACCCGGGCACAGGTGTCAGTGGTCAGGACCGTCGTGGTCCTCCACCCAACCGGGGACCCCAGCAACAGCCGGTCGGCGGACCGCGACCTCCACCACAGCCGGAGGGTGTCGCTCCCCGCTCAAGTTGCGGGGGTGAGAGCTCGACCGGAGTTCTCCAAGAGCTCAGCCGTGTGGAAACGGCGGCCAGCGGAGCGTGGACCTGGCCCCGGCGCAGTCGGGGTGCGGCAGACTTCCGGGCCGGTGCGTTGGGTGCGCGTCCGGGGTGGTGGGGGTGTGTTCCGGGGCTGGGTCGAGCGAGGCGATCCCAGCTCAGCCCTTGAGACGGGAGGAATGCCCCCTGCAAAGGGTGGTGGGCGCGAGGAGCGGCCCGTACGTAGAGCCCACCCATGCCCTCCCAATGCCGTAGGGGGTGAAGCGTGCGCTCTCTTGGGGCCCCGGGCACAGCCGGTCAGCATGAATCGCCACCCCGACCCCAGGGGGTTGACGAGGGCGTACTCGGCTCCCCAGACACACGGGGGTGAGGCCCGCGCGCACCTGCCCCGCCCCCGCCCCCCGGGGGATCGCCCCGCCGCCCCGGGCCACCAGGGGGCGGAGGCCGCGCATACCCGCCCGGCCCAACCACCGGGAATCGCCCACCCGCCCGGAATCCCCGGCCACAGCGGGAGGGCATCGCGCCGACCCGGCCGCAGGAGCCGAATCACGCACACGGACGGGCACCCGCTCAGGTCCGCGCGCCGCGCCACCAGCCCCGGCATCGTCGACAGCACCCCCGCGGACGGCGAGACTTCTCAAGGTCACGTCCGCACACCGGAGAGGGCGTCTCGCGATGCCGTGGTCCCCGACCCGACACACCGCACCGGCGGTCCTGCTGGCCCCGATCCTGCTGGCCGCGCTCGCCGGTTGTTCGTCCCCCGGCGCCCCGGTCCGTCCCGCAGCTCCGGCGCAGGCGACCGGTGCGCCCACCCGGCCCGCCGACCCGCCGCCTCCCCTCCTCCTGGACTCCGATTTCACCCGCCTGGAGGAGGAGTTCGACACCCGGCTCGGCGTCTACGCGCTCGACACCGGCACCGGGCTGGCGATCGAGTTCCAGGCCGACGAGCGGTTCGCGTACTGCTCCACCTTCAAGGTCCTGGCCTTCGGCGCCGTCCTCGACCGGACACCCCTCGACCAGCTGGACCGTGTCGTCACCTACTCCGAGGCCGACCTGGTCTTCCACTCCCCCGTCACCCGGGAGCACGTGTCCACCGGCATGACGCTGCGCGAGATCGGCGACGCCGCGCTGCGCCACAGCGACAACACCGCCTCCAACCTGCTCTTCGAGGAACTCGGCGGACCGCAGGGGCTGGGCGAGGCCCTGCGCGGGATCGGCGACGACGTCACCCGCGTGGACCGGATCGCGCCGGAGATGGCGGAGGCCGTCCCGGGCGACGTGCGCGACACCAGCACCCCGCGCGCGATGGCCGCGAGCCTGCGCGCGTTCGCCCTGGGCGACGTCCTCCCCCAGGAGAAGCGCGACATCCTCGTCGCCATGATGCGGGCCAACACCACCGGCGACGACCTGATCCGCGCCGGGGTCCCCGAGGGGTGGCGGGTCGGGGACAAGACCGGTGCGTGCGGCTACGGGACCCGGCACGACATCGGCGTGCTGTGGCCGCCGGCCGGCGACCCGGTCGTCCTGGCGGTCATGTCCAGCCGCGACGAGGCGGGCGCGGGGTACGACGACGCCCTCGTCGCACAGGCCGCCGCGCTGGCGGTCGAGGCGCTCGGGTAGGGGCGGTTTTCCGTGCGGATGCGTCGGGGCGCGCTGGGCCGGCCGGAACGCCGAGAGGTCGATGACCGGGGGCCCGGTAGCGGAGGGCCGCCCATCCCCGCACGGGTCTCACACGCGGCCCCTGTCGGAGTGGCTCCGCAGGGCCGGCCTCTCCCCGCGGGCTCGGGCTCACGCGGTGGAGAGCCGGGAGCGGGCGCCACCCGCGCCCCCCGGAGTGCGGCCCGTCCCGAACCGATACGGGCTCCGGGTGCGTTGACACGGGCATGAACCACACCGCATCGCCCCCGGCTGCGACGGAATCCCCGCTCCCGGCCCTGGGGATCGCCCTCGCCGGCGCCCTGACCGTCGGGTTCCTGACGTCCTTCGCCCAGGGGTGGCTGCCCGCCCCCGTCAACTCGCTGGCCAACTCCGGCGGGTCCTGGAGCCTGGCGGCGTTCCTGCTGGCCCTGCTCGGCCGCCGCATGCGGGTGAGCGTGGCGATCGGCGTCCTGGCGCTGGTGGCCATGGTGCTCGGCTACGACCTGGCGTCCATGCTGCGCGGGTTCGGGGTCTCGCCCTTCTACACCTTGTTCTGGGGTACGGCCGCGGTCACGATCGGTCCGCTGCTGGGGTGGAGCGCGCACGTGCTGCGCCACCGGAGCCGGTGGGCGCCGGCCGGTGCCGGCCTCATGGCCGGGATCCTGGTGGGGGACGGCGCGAACGGTCTGCTGACCGTGCTGGAGAGCACCTCGCCCGTGTACTGGACGCTGTCGGTCCTCGCCGGTCTGGTGCTGCTGGTCTGGGCGTGCGTGCGCCGTTTCCCCGGGGTACGGCCGGTGCTGGCGGCGGTCGCGACCACGGCCCTGGTCGCAGGTGCGATCTGCGGGGTCTTCGCGACGGCGAACCACTTTCTGAGCGGGGGCGAGGCACCGGCCGCGGCGGAGAGCAGCGCTGGAGCGATCGCCGTTCTCGACACGGAGGTCCGGGCGCAGGGATGAGCGCGCCGGAGGTCGAGGGAGTGCTCGGGCAACGGATCGTCGTGCGGGGGTGCGTCGTCGGGGGCGCACGTGCCGCGTGTGGACCTGCGGCATCGGGCTCTCCGCGGCCCGTCCCCGCGTGCGCGGCCTGCGCCGTGGTGGTTTTTCTCCGAACCGGAGCGCCCAGCCCCAGCCCGGGGCTGGATGCGGGATCCGCGCCGCAGTGGTTTCCCACCCGGTCGGAGCGCTTGGCCCCAGCCGGTCAGCGGACCGCGACCTCCGCCGTGGTGGTTTTTCTCCGAACCGAGGAGTCCGGCCCCAGCCGGTCGGCCGACCGCGGCCCTGACCAAAGCCGGAGGGTGTCGCTACCACCCCAGGTCGCGGGGGTGAGAGCTCGACCGGAGTTCTCCAAAAGCCCGGCCATGTGGAAACGGCGGCCAGCGGAGCGTGGACCTGGCCCCGGCGCAGTCGGGGGACGGCAGATTTTCAGTGCTGCACGTTGGGCACACGTCCGGAGTGGTGGGGGTGTCATCCGGGGCTGGGTCGAGCGAGGCGATCCCAGCCCGGCCGCCCGGATCGGGAGAAATGCCCCCTGCAAAGGGCGGTGGGCGCGACAAGCGGCCCGTACGTAGAGCACACCCATGCCCTCCCAACGCCATAGGGGGTGAAACGTGCGCTCTCTCTGGGCCCCGGACACAGCCGGTGAGCATGAATCGCCACCCCGACCCCAGGCGGTTGACGAGGGCGCACTCGGCTCCGCAGACACGGGGGGTGAAGGCCGCGCGTACCCTCCCCGCCTCGCCCCCGGGGGTTGTCCACCCGCCCGGAGCCCCCGACCCCAGCCGGAGGGCGTCACGCCGACCTCTGGTCGCGGGGCGTGGAAGCGACACCCTCCCGCTGGGGCCGTGGGCGGACCGGGGGTCAGATGCGGCGGGCGGCCTCCGCCCACGGGGCCTGGGGGCCCTCCGGGTGGTAGGTGACGGTCTGGACGGAGTCCGCGACGATGCGGCGCAGCGCGGCCAGGTCCCCGTCGGCGGCCCCCACCGCGCGGGCCTGGACCAGGAGGTTGCCGATGGCGGTGCCCTCGGCCGGGCCCGCGACGACGGGCAGGCCCACCGCGTCGGCGGTGAGCCGGCACAGGAGCGTGTTGTTGGCGCCGCCGCCGACGATGTGGACCACCTCCACGTCCTTGCCGCCGAGTTCGGCGGCCTGGTGGACGGCCCGGCGGTAGGCCAGGGCGAGGGAGTCCAGGATGCAGCGGGTGAACCCGGCCTCGTCCCCGGGCGGGCGCTGGCCGGTCTCGGCGGCGAAGGCGGCGATACGGTCCGGCATGTCACCCGGGGGCAGGAACCTCGGGTCGTCCACGTCCACCACACACGCCAGCGCGGGGAGCCGGGCCGCGCGCTCCAGCAGGTCCGCCAGGTCGACCCGGCGCCCCCGCTCGCGCCAGGTGCGCAGCGACTCCTGGAGGAGCCACAGGCCGCTGACGTTGCGCAGGTGGCGGACGGTGCCGTCCACGCCCAGCTCGTTGGTGAAGTTCGCCGCCCGGGATGCCTCCGTGCGAACCGGGGCGTCCAGTTCCACGCCGACCAGGGACCAGGTGCCCGAGGAGATGTAGGCGAACCGGTCCGTGGCGGCGGGCACGGCCACCACCGCCGAGGCGGTGTCGTGCGAGCCCACGGCCACCAGCGGGGCGCCGGCGGCGTCCCCGAGGCCGCCGCGCAGGGGTGCGACCACGGTGCCCGGTTCGACCAGGTCGGGGAGGAGGCCGCGGGCGGGCACGCCGAAGGACTCCTCCAGCACGTCCAGGGCCTCCGGAGCCCAGCGGCGTGTCCGCACGTCCACCAGGCCCGTGGTGGAGGCGTTGGTCAGCTCCGCCGCCTTGGCCCCGGTCAGCCAGTACCCCAGCAGGTCCGGGACCAGCAGCAGGTCGCGGGCGGCCGCCAGGCGGGCCGAGCCCGCCTCGGCGGCCAGCTGGAACACGGTGTTGAACGGCTGCACCTGGAGCCCGTTGACCGCGTACATGCGGTCGGCGGGCCAGTGTCCGAAGACGCGTGCGGGCACCCCGTCGGTACGGGGGTCGCGGTAGTGGACCGGGGCGCCGAGCAGCGCGCCGTCGGCGTCCAGCAGCCCGTAGTCCACCGCCCAGGAGTCCACGCCCGCGGAGGCGAGCCCGCCGGTCCCGGCGGCCCGCCGCAGCCCCTCGACCGCCCCCGCGTACAGGGACAGCACGTCCCAGTGCAGGGTGGTGCGGCCCGCAGCGGGCACGGGGACCGGGCCGTTGGCGAACCGGGCCACCTCCTCCGTGCGCAGCCGCCCGTGCGCGATCCGGCCCGCGATGACCCGTCCGCTGGACGCGCCCAGGTCCACCGCGGCGTGGACGCTCATCGCAGGAACGCCGCGGCCACGCCGCCGTCCACGGGCACGTGCAGCCCCGTGGTGTGCGACAGCTCCCCCGCGGTCAGCGCGAACACCGCGTTGGCCACGTGCTCGGGGAGCACCTCCCGCCCCAGGAGGGTCCGCTGGGCGTAGAACCTGCCCAGGTCCTCCTCCTGCACCCCGTACACCTTGGCGCGCTGGGCGCCCCAGCCGCCGGCGAAGATCCCCGACCCCCGCACCACGCCGTCGGGGTTGACCCCGTTGACGCGGATGCCGTGGGTGCCCAGCTCGGCTGCCAGGAGCCGGACCTGGTGCGCCTGGTCGGCCTTGACCGCGGAGTAGGCGATGTTCTTGGGTCCGGCGAACACGGCGTTCTTGGAGGCGATGTAGACGATGTCGCCGCCCATGCCCTGGGCGATCATGGTGCGCGCCGCCTCGCGGGACACCAGGAACGAGCCCTTGGCCATGACGTCGTGCTGGAGGTCCCAGTCGTGCTCGGTGGTCTCCAGCAGCGGCTTGGACACGGACAGCCCGGCGTTGTTGACCACCAGGTCCACCCCGCCGAACGCCAGGGCGGCCGCGCGCAGCGCCCGCTCCACCGCGGCGGCGTCGGAGACGTCGCAGGCCACTCCGACCGCGACGTCGGAGTCCCCCAGTTCCGCGGCGGCGGCCTCGGCCTTGCCGGCGTCCAGGTCGGCGACGACCACGCAGGCGCCCTCGGCGGCGAGCCGGGCCGCGATCGCCTTGCCGATGCCGCTCGCCGCGCCGGTCACCAGCGCCACCCGGGAGGCCAGGGGCCGGGGCGCGGGCAGCCGGGCCAGTTTGGCCTCCTCCAGCGCCCAGTACTCGATGCGGAACTTCTCCGACTCCTCGATGGGCCGGTAGGAGGACACCGCCTCGGCCCCGCGCATCACGTTGATCGCGTTGGTGTAGAACTCGCCGGCCACGCGGGCGGTCTTGGCGTCCTTGCCGTAGGAGAACATGCCCACGCCCGGGACCAGCACGATCGCCGGGTCGGCGCCGCGGATGGCTGGGCTGTCGGGGGCGGCGTGGCGCTCGTAGTAGGCCCGGTAGTCGGCCCGGTAGAGCTCGTGCAGCTCCGTGAGACGGGCGACGGCCTCCTCCAGCGGGGCGTCGGCGGGCAGGTCCAGGACCAGGGGCCGGACCTTGGTGCGCAGGAAGTGGTCGGGGCAGGAGGTGCCCAGCGCGGCCAGGCGCGGGTGCTCGGCGCGGGCGAGGAAGTCCAGGACGGTGTCGTCGTCGGTGAACCGGCCGACCTGGGGGTGGTCGGTGGAGGCCAGGCCGCGGATGACGGGGGCCAGCGCGGCGGCGCGCTCGCGGCGCTCGGCCTCGGGCAGGGCCCCGTGGCCGGGCAGGACCGGGCCGAAGGGCTCGGGGCGTCCCCGCTCGGCCAGGAACCGCTCCGCGGTGCGGATGATCTCCAGAGAGTGGGCCTGCGCCTGCTCGCTCGTGTCCCCCCAGGCGGTGATCCCGTGGCCGCCCAGGATCGCGCCGACGGCGCCGGGGTTGTCCCGGGCGACGGCGGAGATGTCCAGGCCGAGCTGGAACCCGGGCCGCCGCCAGGGCACCCACACCACGCGGTCGCCGAAGCAGGCGCGGGTGAGGGCCTCGCCGTCGGCGGCGGTGGCCAGGGCGATGCCGGAGTCGGGGTGCAGGTGGTCCACATGCGGGGCGTCGACGAGGCCGTGCATGGCGGTGTCGATGGAGGGCGCGGCGCCCCCCTTGCCGAAGAGGCAGTGGTCGAACGCGGCGACCATCTCGTCCTCGCGGTCCTGGCCCGGGTAGACGTCGGCGAGGGCGCGCAGCCGGTCCAGGCGCAGGACGGCGAGGCCGTCCCCGGTGAGGGTGCCCAGGTCGCCGCCGGAGCCCTTGACCCACAGGACCTCGACGGGCCGGCCGGTGACGGGGTCGGTGCGCTCGCCCTTGGCGGAGGTGTTGCCGCCGGCGAAGTTGGTGTTGCGCGGGTCGGAGCCCAGGGTGTTGCTGCGGGCGATCAGCTGGTCGACGACGCTGTCGGTCACGGGTTCCCCCTGCTGCCGGGCGGTGGTGGCGGTGGTGTCCGGGGTGTTCTCGGGGCCGGTGCTCACGCGCCCCACCCGGCCTGGGTGCCGCCCGTGCGCTCGGCGGCGGCGCGCTCGGCGTAGCCGGAGCGGGCGTGCGCGGCCATGGGGTCGGGGTCCAGGCCCTGTTCGGTGCGCAGGTCGGCCAGGAGCGGGCGCACGTCGGTGTTGTAGGCGTCCATGACGGCGGCGTTGGCGGCCAGGACGTCGCCCTCGCGCTGGGCGGCGGCCAGGGTGTCGGCGTCCACGAGCAGGGCCTTGGCGGTGGCCTCCTGCACGTTCATGACCGAGCGGATCTGTCCGGCGATCTTGGGCTCGATGTTGTGGCACTGGTCGAGCATGAACGCGACGCCGGTGTCGGCGGCCAGGCCGCCGCCGCGCACGACCTCGTACATGATGCGGAAGAGCTGGAAGGGGTCGGCGGCGCCGACCATGAGGTCGTCGTCGGCGTAGAAGCGGGAGTTGAAGTCGAACGCGCCGAGCTTGCCGGCGCGCAGCAGGAACGCGACGATGAACTCGATGTTGGTGTGGGCGGCGTGGTGGCCGGTGTCCACGCACACGACGGCCTTCTCGCCCAGTTCCAGGCAGTGGGCGTAGGCGGTGCCCCAGTCGGGGACGTCGGTGGCGTAGAAGGCGGGCTCGAAGAGCTTGTACTCCAGCAGCAGGCGCTGGTCGGGGCCGAGCCTGCCGTAGACCTCGGCCAGGGCGGCGGCGAGGCGGTCCTGGCGGGTGCGCAGGTCGTCCTGGCCGGGGTAGTTGGTGCCGTCGGAGAACCAGAGCTTGAGGTCGCGCGAGCCGGTGGCGTCCATGATGTCGACGCATTCCAGCAGGTGGTCGGTGGCCTTGCGGCGCACGGCGGGGTCGGGGTTGGTGACACTGCCGAGCATGTAGTCGTCGTCCTGGAAGACGTTGGCGTTGACGGTGCCGATGCCCACGCCCAGCTCGCGGGCGTGCGCGGCCAGGGCGGCGTAGTCGTCGACCCGGTCCCAGGGGATGTGGAGGGCGACGGTGGGGGCCGCGCCGGTGAGGCGGTGCACCTGCGCGGCGTCGGCGAGCTTCTCCCAGGGGTCGCGGGGGACGCCCTGCCGGGCGAACACCTTGAAGCGGGTGCCGGAGTTGCCGAACGCCCAGGAGGGCAGCTCGATGTGCTGGCGCCGCAGGACCTCCAGGGCGCCCGCGCGACGGTCGGAGGGGGTTGTGGCCACGGCGGTTCTCCGTTCACTGCTGTGTCGACCCGGGTGCCGCCCGAACCAGGCACTTGAATCGTTTTAAGCACTGCTGTGCGAAGATTATCCCCGGGGCGGGAAAGGCGTCAAGACGTGCGTGTACGGGGCGGCAGGGCCGCGACGGGCACTTCTATGAATCGTTTTTACTCCGGCTCGCACGAAACCTCCGCCCCGCACGAACCCCCGGCCGGACCGGGGCACCGGCCCCGGCGCCCCGCACGCCGCGGGGGCGGCCCGGCACGGTGCCGGACCGCCCCCGCGGTCGCCCCCCTCGCGCCCGCCCCGGCGGGGCGGGCGGTACCGCGGTCAGTCGGTGCCGCCGGACCAGGGCGTGGTCTCGGGGTGCTCCTCCGCCCGGTGCGGGATCACCACCACCGGGACCGCGGACCCGTGCAGGACCGCCTGGCTGACCGAGCCCAGGAAGAGCCCGCGGATGCCGCCCCGGCCGCGTGAGCCGACCACCACCAGGTCGGCCTTCTCCGCCTCGGCCAGCAGCGCCGCCTCCGGGGACAGGCGGCTGCGCACCACCGACACCTCGATCCCCTCGGCCTCGTCGCCGACCTGCGCGAACACGTCGGCCACCAGTTCGGCCGAGCGCTTCTCCATCAGCTCGTCCGGCGGCGTCCACCCGGAGGCGGCCAGCGCCTCGGGGGCGAAGGGGGTGGACACCTCCCAGCTGTGCACCGCCACCACGGCGGCACCCGACTCGCGGGCCCGCCCCAGGGCGAACCGCAGCGCGGGCACGGCGGCGTCCGAGCCGTCCACGCCCACCACGATCCGGCCCGCGGGCCCGGCGTGCGGCCTCCCCTCGGGCACCACCGCCACCGGGCAGTGCGCCCGGGCGGCCAGGCGCACCGACGTGGAGCCCATCACCGCCACGCGCAGCGCGCCCAGCCCGCGCGAGCCCACCACCAGCAGGTCGTCGTGCCCGGCCCGCTCCAGCATCGCGGGGGCGGGGTCGTCCATCGCCAGGAACACCTGGACCCGGGCGCTCGGGGCCAGGGCGCGCACCCGGTCGGCCGCCACGCCCAGGACCTGCTCCCCGTGGGCGATCAGCTCCTCGGTGGCCGAGGGCCGGGTGGGCCCCTCGGACATCACCACCAGCGGCATCGGCAGGGCGAAGACGATGTCCAGCGGGCGTCCGGTCCGTTCGGCCTCGGCGGCGGCCCACTCCAGGGCGGCGTCCGCGTGCCCGGAACCGTCCACGCCCAGGACGATCTTCGGGGATCGGGGGTCATCGGAGGTCATCAGCAGACTCCTCGTGTCTCGGCGTCCTCACTGGTTGCCTGCCCTCGCCAGGGGGGCGAAAACACCGCGGAGGTCCCACGCGCCGGGGACCGGGGGCCCCGCCCGTGCCGCAAAGGTCCCCTCCGCGGCACGGATCCGGCCCCCCGGCCTGCGGCGTCCTCACAGGTCCACGACGATCTTGACCTGGTCTGCGGACGGGGCCGCGAACACCTCCGCGGCGTCGGCCAGCGGCACCCTGCGGGTGATCATCCCCTCCAGCCAGGAGTGGTCGGCCTTCTCCAGGGCGCGGGCGGCCTGCTCGTAGTGGCGCAGGTTGGCGTTGACCGATCCGAACAGCACGTCGTTCTCCAGGACCAGGCGCCGCCCCATGAGGTCGGAGTCGATCCGCACCGTCCCGGTGGCACTGCTCAGGCCGACGAAGCAGACGATGCCGTCGGCGGCGTTGTGCTCCATCGCGTCGAGGATGACCGGGTTCGCGCCGGTGGTCTCCACGATGACGTCCAGCGGCACCCGCGCGGCCAGGTCGGCGACGGTCCCGGTGTGGTACGAGGCGCCCAGGGCGGCCACCAGCTCCGGCTTGACGCCGTCCTCGGCCCGGTCCAGGACGTGCACGTCCAGGCCGCGCTGCACGCCCAGCAGGGCGGCGAGCAGGCCGATGGGCCCGGCTCCGGTGACCAGGACGGTGCCGGGGTCGAACCAGGCGCGGGCGCCGATGCGCTCGATCTGCTCCCAGGCCTTGGCCACGACGGTGGTCGGCTCCATGAGCACGCCGACCCGCTCCAGCTCCGGGGCGAGGGCGACCGCGTAGTCGGCCTCCACCGTCCACTGCTGGGCGCCGAAGCCGTCCAGCTGCTTGATGCCGCGCTCGGTGAACCCGCCGTTGCGGCACATGTCGAACTCGCCGTGGCCGCAGGGGCCGCAGGGCAGCGCGTCGGGGCGGCGCACGACGCCCACCACCAGGTCGCCCGCGGCGAACCCGCTGTCCGGCGGGGCGCTGCGGACCCGGCCCAGGGACTCGTGCCCCAGGACCAGGCGCTCGGCGCCGGGCGGCGCGGCGCCGTAGTCGCCGTCGACGATCTCGCGGTCGGTCCCGCACACGCCCAGGGCGAGGCCGTCGACCAGGAGCTCGTCCTCCCCGGGCACGGGTGGCTCGACCTCCTCCACCCGCACCGATCCGCTCCGCATGGGTTCCACCGTCAGCGCCTTCATCCGTCCCCCGCCGTGTCCGGTTCCTCCGGGTGCGGCCCGCGGGCCGCACCCGGAGTGGTTCCCCGGGCGGGGCCCCGCCATGGCGGGTCGGCGGTGTCTTGACCCGGAGCTGCCCCGGCCTTGGGCGGGGGCGGCGGTGGCACCACGGCCGTCGGGGACCGCGGGTCCGGGAGGGGAGGCGGGCGAAGGCACGCCCGGGCGGGACGGGCAGGGCCGGTGCCGGCGCCGGGCGGCCGTTGCGCGGCGCCCCGGGGCATGTCGGACAGGGCTGACCCGGGCCCCCTCTCCCGGAGGCCGCCGAGCCGACCGGGACTCCGACGCCGCCCCGCTGCCGGAGGCAGGACTCCGCGCTGCTCGACCGCGACCTGCTGGTGTGGAACGCCGGTTTCGGCCCGGGGCTGCGCGAGGACCTGGCCGACCACCGGGTGTACCAGGGCCTGGACGCGGTGGCGCAGGGGCGCGACCCCATCGTGGACGACGCGGTGGTCTCGGGCGCGCTGACGTGGAGCACGGTGCTGAGCCTGCCGTTCGCGCTGGAGCGGCTGGTCCCGCGCATCGCCGCGGCGGTGGACGGGGACCCCGGCACCCCGGCCTGAGCGGGGCGGCGGCCCAGCCGGTGTCCGGAGTGTCCCCCGTCCGCGCCAGCATGTCCGGCATGAACACCTCTCAGGCATACCGCGACGAGGCCCGCGGGCGGGGCGTCCCCGAACACGCCATCGACCTGGCCCTGGGGCTGGCCCGTCCGCAGATCGAGCTCGTCCCGTCGGCCGCGGACGGCGGCGTCCCCGCCGGACGGTACGGCGGCCTCCCCTGCCTCCCGCCCGGCGTCGAGTGGGACGGCGGCCTGGACCTGGTCGCGACGGTGGACTGCGCCGCCCTCCCCGCGGACGGGGGCGGCCTCCCCCTGCCCCGGGACGGGCACCTGCTGTTCTTCGCCGACCGGACCGACCCCGACGGGCTCGCGCTGATGGAGGACTCCCGTTCCGTGGTCCACGTCCCGGCGGGGGCGCCCACGGCCGAGCGCCCGCTCCCCGGGGGCCCGTACGTGCTGCCCGCCCTGGACCCGCACCCCCTCTACGCCCGGTCCGTGCCGAGCATGCCGATGAGCGTCGACGACGCGGTCCTGTCCGACCCGGAGACGGCACGCCTGTACCGGGAGCACCGGCTGGACGAGTACGACCACCGGATGCCGCCGTGGGAGGGCACCCTGCTGCTGGGGGGCTACGCCTACTCGCCGCAGGACCCGCCCATCATGGACTCCTCCCCGCAGGACGAGAAGGGGGGCTGGGTGCTGCTGGCCCAGGCGCAGCTGGACATGCCCGAGAACCCCGGTTTCACCGCGTGCCCGTTCTGGATCATCCGGCGCGACGACCTCGCGGCCGGCGACTTCGCGGCGGCGGCGCTGGTGTCCCTGTCCTACCACTGAGGCGCGCACGGGGCCGGGCCGCCGCACGGTCCCCGATCTGGGACGCCCGGGCCGGGCGTCCCAGATCGGGGACCGGCGTCGCGTACCGGGGCACGGGGTGTCGGCACCGGCCGCTAGGCTGCGGCTCCCCTACCCGGATGAGGACACCCGGTGAACGAACACCAGGCCCTGGACACCCCCGAGCGGTGGCGGGCCTTCCTGGCCGACTACAGCGCCGCCCTGGTCCGCACGGCTCCTCACACCCCCCGGGACCGCGCCGGCTCCCTGCCGGAGGAGGCCCCCTGGCCGGGCCGCGCGCCCGCACGCGCGCAGGACGTGACGGCGGGCCCGGCGGGCTCCGCCTCGCCGCCGCTGCCGCCGAGCCTGCGTGCCTTCCTCGCGGTGAGCGACGGCTGGTCCCGGCCCCACGGCGCCGCCGAGCGGGTGCACGGGAGCGCGGACCTGCGGTGGTTCCGCGAGAGCGACACGGGGGCCGACCTCATCGAGATCTACGGCTTCGAGCCGCAGGGCGCGGAGGACCTCCTGGCCCTGTTCGGCCGGGCGCTGGAGGTCGCGGGCCAC
Organism: Nocardiopsis flavescens; assembly: GCF_900141985.1. Classification (GTDB taxonomy): domain Bacteria; phylum Actinomycetota; class Actinomycetes; order Streptosporangiales; family Streptosporangiaceae; genus Nocardiopsis; species Nocardiopsis flavescens. The sequence goes on from NZ_FQZK01000006.1 coordinate 171,027, forward strand.
GAGGAGGTGTGGCTGCTCGACCCCGGGGACGTGCGCGCGGACGGCGAGTGGGCCGCCTACGTCTTCCACCCCGGTGACGGGGAGCTGGAGCGGTTCGCCGACTTCGGCGCCCTGATGCGCGCCGGGCTGCGCCTGCTGCGGGAGGACTGACCCTCGCGGCGCCCCGGTTCCCGGGTCCGCGCCCGCCGGAGGCGGCTTCCCGGCGGGCGCCCGTTCCGAGGCGCCGGGCGCGGGCCACGGAGGGCGGTGGGCGCGGCGCCGGCCCGGCTCCCGGCCGCGGTGCAGGGGTTCGGGTACCGGTCCGGGCGGGCTCAGGCCGGGGTGCGGGGCGCGCCCAGTGCGCGGGCGGTGGCGTCGTCGGCGGGGAAGAACGACTCGATGACCAGCTCGGAGACGGTGACGTCGAGCGGGGTGCCGAAGGTCGCCACCGTGGACAGGAAGGACAGCTCCGCTCCGTTCCGGCGCAGCCGCAGCGGTACCGCGAGGGGCGGTGTCCCCCGGGGCGGGCCCGGGTCCGCCCCGGGGTAGGAGGCCAGTTCCCGGTACAGTCCGTCCAGCCCGGCGTCCCCGGTCCAGTCGGCCTGGAGGCGCAGCCGGTGCAGCAGGTGCGCCCGCCACTGGTCCAGGTTGGCCACGGCGGGCGCCATGCCGCGCGGGTGCAGGCCCACCCGCAGGACGTTCACCGGCGGGGCCAGCAGGTCGGGGTCGACCCCCTCCAGCAGCAGGGCGACCCCGGTGTTGGCCTCGACCAGCGTCCAGTCCCGGTCGACCACCACCGCCGGGTACGGGTCGTGGCCGGCCAGGACGCGGCGCACGACCTCGCGCACCGGGTCCATCTCGGCGTCGTCGAGGGGGCGCTCGGCGAACACCGGGGCGTACCCGGCGGCGAGCAGCAGCCGGTTGCGCTCGCGCAGGGGGACGTCCAGGCACTCGGCCAGCCGCAGGACCATGTCGCGGCCCGGACGGGAGCGGCCGGTCTCCACGAAGCTGAGGTGGCGGGCGGAGACCCCCGCCCGCAGGGACAGCTCCAGCTGGCTGAGCCTGCGACGGCCGCGCCACTCCTTGAGGAGCCCGCCCGCCTCCGTGCGTTCGACCGTCCCGGTCACGTCGCCCCCTTCGTCCGTACTGCGGCCCACCCTAGGGGCCGCGGTCTCAGGCCAGGGCCGTGCGGGACAGCGCGGCGGCCTCCAGCGCGGCCAGCACGGCGACCGCCGCGGCCTGCACCAGCAGAAACACCGTGCCGAACCCGTTGGGGTCCACCAGGACGCCCAGCCCCAGGGCGGCCGTGGCCGCGACCCACACGGCGTTGACGGCGACGACGGTGCGCACGGCGGCGCGGGTGAGGCCCCGGCCCGCGGCCAGCAGGCCGAGCCAGGCGCCGAAGACCAGGAGGAACACCCCGGCGGGAACGAGCAGGGCCGCGGGCAGTCCCAGCAGGCCGGGCAGCCACGGGGAGCCGGCGGTGAGCAGCGCTCCGGAGGCGAGGCAGGCGAGGGAGTCGGCGCCCAGCAGCAGGCGCAGCGGGCGGGTGGTGGCCGTGGCGGAAGCGGTGGGAGCGGTACGGGAGGTCATGGCGGTTCCCTTTCAGGTGGTGTCTCCGTCGACACCACCGAGCATCCCGGGCGCGGGGAAGGGCGTCGATTACCTCCCGGGTCATGAGGGGCGTGATCACCACCGCTGAGCTGCGCGGACACCGATCGGATCCGTTGCGCAGCGGTACTCGCGCCGGTGCGCGGTACGGCCGCGGGCGCCGGGCGAGGAGCGCCGCGCGGTACTCGCCCGGGTAGGCGGTGCGGCCCCGCCGACGCGGGTCGGCCGGGCGGGCGGACAAGGCGGTGGCGGGGCTTTTCGACCGGGCGCCTGTGCGGTCGCGGTCGCCCGTCCGGCCGCGTGCGGCGGCTTCCCCGGGCGGGCCGACCGGTCCCGTGGAGGACGACCCGTCGCAGGCGTCGGTCGGGTGGCGGGTCGGACCCGCCGGAGAGGCCACCGCACACCCTCACCGTCAGGTGTCGGGGAGGCGGCGCAGCGGAGTGGTCACGGGGGCGCCGAAGATCAGCTGGGTGTGGCAGTGCGCGACCTGGGGCAGGACGAGCAGCCGGTCGATGATGAGGGACTGCAGGTGGGTGCTGTCGCGGACGGCGACGTGCACCAGGTAGTCCTGCACGCCGCTGACGTTGTACACGGCCATGGTCTCGGGCATCCGGCCCACCCGGGCGACGAAGTCCTCGGCGGCCTCGCGGGAGTGGGGCCGCACCTGCACGGCGATGAACGCCTGCTCGGGGCGGCCGAGCCGGGACGGGTCCACGTGGGCGCGGACGGAGGAGACGACCCCGGTGGCCCGCAGGCGGCGGACCCGTTGCAGGCAGGTGCTCGGGGCGACGCCCACCCGGGCGGCGATGTCCTTGTTGGGGATCGTCGCGTCGTTCTGGAGGATGCCCAGGATCGCCCAGTCCACCGCATCTAGTTCGGTGGATCCGTCTTTTCCCGCATCTGGTTTCGCCATGCTCGCACCGTACCGAACCCGGGGCTAGCGTCCCGCCCGAATGCCGTGGGGGACGAGGAGGACGACCGTGACGTGGTGGACGTTCACGCTGCTGGTGTGGGTGAGCCTGCTGGTGCCCGGACCCGATTTCGTGGTGATCACGCAGGCCGCACTGGCGGGTACCGGGCGGGGCGTGCGCACCGCGGCCGGAGTGGTGGCCGGGCTGTGCCTGCACGGCATCGCCGCGGCGGCCGGGCTGAGCGCGGTGCTGCTGTCGCTGCCCGGGGTGGCGGGTCCGCTGCGGGTGGTGGGCGGCGGGGTGCTGGTCTGGTTCGGGGTCTCCATGCTGCGCACGGCCTCCCCTGCCGACCCGGGCGGGGACGGCGGTCCGCGCGGGGGCGGGGGCCGGTGGTTCCTGCGGGGGCTGGCGGTGAACGCGCTCAACCCCAAGGCGCTGCTGTTCTTCGCGGCCGTGGTGCCGCAGTTCGTCGACACCTCCGCGCCGGTGCTCCCCCAGGCGGCGCTGCTGGGGGCGACCGTGGTCGTCTCGGGGGCGCTGTGGTGGGCGCTGGTGGTGACGCTGGTCCGGGCGGTGCGGCTTCCGGCCGACGGCCGGGTCGAGCGGGTCGCCACCCGGGGCGGGGGCGCGGTGCTCATCGCCCTGGGGGCGCTCCTGGCGGCGCGTTCGCTGTGAGGACGAGGCCCGATACCCCTACCCCGTGGGGGAAGGCGGACCGCCGCCGTGACCGCGCCGGCGCGGCGAACCTCCCGTGTCCCGGGGCCCGCCCGTGGGTGCGGGTGCTGCTGCTCGCGGTACCGCTGACCGCGGAGTTGGACCGCCTGTTCCCGGAGTCGACGGTCGCCCACCACGAGGGGGCGGTGGCGATGGCCGGGGCCGAGCCGGCCGACGGCGCCGACGAGCGGGCCCGCGCACTGGCGCAGGAGATCGCGGACTCCCAGGAGGCCGAGATCGCCGAGATGCAGGAGATGCCCGGCGGGGCCTCCTCGGACGGACCCGGGGGTCCGTCCGAGGAGGAGCACGGGGGGCGCTGAGCCGTCCCGGCGGTCCGGCGGCCCGGCACCCCCGCGGGGGTGCCGGGCCGCCGCCGCTCAGGACCGGCCGCGCCGCCAGCCTCCGCGGCCGGAACCGTATCCGGCCACGTGGAGTGCCAGCGCCGTCAGCCCGGCGAGGGCGAGGGTGGTGGGAGTGACCAGGCCTTCGAGGGAGATGCCGAACAACTCGAAGATCAGGGCCAGACCGAACAGAACTGCGGCGACGGTGGCCGCCATGGTGACCTCCCAGGTCGCGAGGGGACGATGTGGCATCCGTGTACCCTCCGTGTCCCGGCCAAACCCCAGTGTCACGGATTCATGGGCGTCCGTGCAGGTCGGGGCCCCAGAATCCGCTTCGGGGACGGCACGGCCGCCGCGGGCTTTCGGGGCCGGTCCGCGGTGCGGTCCCCCGCGCGAGGGTCCCGCCGGGGTCGGCGGGCGTGCCGGGCGGCGCCCGCGGCGCGGGTCCCGCAGGGGGTCGGCGCCGCGCCCCCGGCGGTCCGGGAACGCCTGGGAACAAGTGAAATATGTCCCGTAACGCCCTGAGTGAGCGAACCTTTTTCGGGGACGGGAGTCTTAAGAGGGAGAAGCGTTCTACCGAAACGAGGACCCCACCGTGATGGGCACGATCCCCCCGTCGGCACTGCGCCGGTGCGGTATCGCACTGGCCGCGCTCGCGCTGGCCGCGACCGCCTGCACCCCCTCCGAGGAGGGCGGCGCCCCCGGCGGGGACACCGCCTCCCAGGACGCGGTGATCACCATCGCCCCCGAGACCGGCGCGGAGGCGGTCGCCCCCGACACCCCGGTCACGGTCACCGCGGAGCAGGGCACCCTCACCGGGGTGACGGTCGACCAGGTGGTGCCGGACCAGCCCGAGGACCAGGCCTCGCCCTTCGAGATGACCGGGACCCTCAGCGAGGACGGCACCTCCTGGGTCGCCGACTGGAGCCTGGCGCCGGGCGCGGCGGTGACCGTGACCGCCACCGCGGACAACGCCGAGGGCGGCGGGACCACCGAGCTGGTGCACGAGTTCACCACCGCGGACGCGGTGGAGGGGCAGCGGCTGGAGCTGAGCCACAACTTCCCCACCTCCGGCGAGACGGTGGGCGTGGGCATGCCGATCACCATCGGCTTCGACCTGCCGGTCACCGAGAAGGCGGCGGTGGAGAGCGCCCTCAAGGTCGTCTCCGAGCAGGGTGTGGCCGGGTCGTGGCGGTGGCTCGACGACAAGACCGCCGTGTTCCGGCCCGAGACCTACTGGGAGCCGTACCAGGAGGTGAGCGTGGAGATGCACCTGGCGGGCGTGCGGGCCGCCGAGGGCGTGTACGGGGTGCGGGACCACCGGCTCACGTTCGAGGTCGGCCGCGAGCTGCGCCTGAACATGAACGTGCCCGACCACGAGATGGTCGTGACCGTGGACGGGGAGGAGACGCGCACCATCCCGGTCAGCAACGGCGACGGGACGTCGAACTTCTCCACCACCAGCAGCGGCACCCACGTGCTCATGGAGCGGCACGAGAAGCTGCTCATGGACTCGGACACGGTGGAGCTGCCCGCGGGGCGCGACGGGTACAGCACCGAGGTGCAGTACGCGGTGCGCACCTCCAACAGCGGCGAGTTCCTCCACGAGGCGTCCTACAACTCCAACATCGGCAGCGCGAACACCTCCAACGGGTGCACGAACATGCGGATGGACGACGCGAAGTGGATCTTCGAGAACACCCTCATGGGCGACGTCCTGGACACCACCGGCACCGACCGCGTCAAGGAGTGGCACAACGGCTGGGGCTACTGGCAGCTGAGCTGGGACGAGTGGCTGGCCGAGAGCGCCACCGGTGAGCCCCAGGTGACCGACGGCTCCAACCCGCCCGGGTCGCCGTTCGGGCAGCCGGCCGGGGACTCCGAGGAGGAGTAGGCGCAGAGCCGTCCCACCGGGGGCGCGGTCCCGGGCCGGGGCCGCGCCCCCGGTCGTGGCGGGGTGCGCCCCTCCCCCGGCGGGCCCCGGACCGGGGCGGCCGGGTGCGGGGCCCGCACCGGCGCGTTCGTGCCGCGCGGCGGCGGAGCGGCGACGGGAGGCGGCCCGCGCGGTCGCACGCGGGCCGTCCCGGGGGTCGGTTCGGCGCCGGAGCCCGGACCGGACGCGGCCCGCCGACGGTGCCCGCAAAGGGTGGGCCTCCCGGCCGAAACGGCGCGCCGGGGCTCACTCCACGGGCGGGACGTCCCCGGCGAGGGACTGCACGTCCGCGTAGGAGAGCGCCCCGGGGGCCGGCCGCCCGTCGCGGACGGCCAGCGCGGCGTCCAGGGCGCTCCCGAGTGCGGCGCGGTACAGCAGGGAGCCGGTGCTGATCCGGGCCACCCCCAGGTCGGCCAGCCTGCGGCGGTCCAGCGCCGGGGCGGCCAGGACGTTGAGCGGCAGGGCGATCTCGACGGCGATGGCCTCGATGTCGCCGGGGTCGGAGACCCCGGGGGCGAACACACCGTCCGCACCCGCCTCGGCGTAGGCCGCGAGCCGGGCGAGCGCCGCGTGGAGGTCGGTTCCGCCCAGCCAGTGGACGTCGGTGCGCGCGTTGACGAACACCCCGGGGGCGGCCTCCTTGACCGCGGAGATCTTGCGGGCCGCCAGCGCGGGGTCGATCAGGCGCCCCCGGGTGCCGTCCTCGATGTTCACCCCGTCGACGCCCAGCCCGGCGACGAACTCGGCGACGGCGGCGGGGTCGTCGGAGAACCCGTCCTCGATGTCGACCGTCACGTACCGGCCCAGCCGGGCGCCGACCAGGTCGCGGGCCAGGCGCGCGGTGGCCTCCCGGGCGCTGCGGGAGGCGTCGGCCAGGCCGTGCGCGGCGGCGACCCCCAGGCTGGTGGTCCCGATCGCGGGGAAGTCCTGCCGGGCGAGCAGCCGGGCGGAGGCCGCGTCCCAGGCGTTGGGCAGCACGAACGGCCGGCCGGGCCGGTGGAGGTCGGTGAACGTCATGGGAGTGCGCACCTCTCGCGGGCGGGTCCGGCAGTGGTACCGGCCATGCTAGGACCCGCGGACCCGCGCCGCGGGCCGGACACCCCGCGCCGGAAGGTGCGCGAAGGCCGTGGGGGGACCCTGCCCGTCCGCGGACACCCGGCGAAGGCCCGCGGCCGGGTGCGACGGGCCGTGCGCCCGGCCCGCACCCGACCCGCACCGAAGGGCCCGCGCGAACCGGGCGGCGCGGGGGCGGGTCAGGGCCGCGGGGTGAGCGTGTAGTCGGGGACCCGGACGACCCGGGCGCAGGCCTGTGCGGCGAGGCGGCGCAGGGCGGCCGGGTCGGGAGCGCCCTGCTGCGACCAGCGCGCGGAGGCCGAGCGCCAGGCCGCGACGAACACGTCGACGGTCAGGCGGGCCATCTGCTCCCCCTGCGGGTCCGCTCCCGTGCGCTCCCGGAGCAGCAACGCGGCCCGGTCGGTGACCAGCGAGCAGTGGCCCAGCGCGGCGGCCCTGACGGCCGGGGAGGCCTCGATGATGCCCAGCGCCGCCGCGAACTGCGCGTGCCACTGGGGGCCGCGTCCGTCGAGGGCGCCGATCACCGCGTCCCGCAGGACGTCGATGAGGGGGCCCTGGAGGGAGTGCGCGCGCAGGGCTTGGAGCATGGCGTCGAACAGCTCCACCTCGGGGGCCAGGACCGCGTCCTCCTTGGCCGCGAAGAACCGGAAGAAGGTGCGCTTGGAGACCTCGGCCCGGGCGGCGATGTCGTCGAGCGTGGCGGTGTCGAACCCGTGCCGCGCGCACAGGTCCAGGGAGGCGGCGACCAGGTCGCGCCGCGTGCGCTGCTTCTTGCGTTCCCGCAGTCCCCCGCGGAGTTCCTCGGTCGTCACGGTCCCACCCTACCGCGTATGGCACGCGAAGGCGTTTGTCACTTGACGACAAATGTCAACGCGTGCCACTATTTCGGCCATGCGAGCACTCACCGTGGACCACTCCGTCCCGTCACGCCTGCGCTTCACCGAGGTACCGGACCCCGTCCCCGCCGCGCACGAGGTCCTGGTGGAGGTCGCCGCCGCCTCCGTGAACCCCGGAGAGGTCCAGGGGCTGCTGCCGCACGCCCCGGACGGGGCCGTGCCGGGGTGGGAGGCCGCGGGCGTGGTCCGCCGGGCCGCCGCCGACGGCTCGGGGCCGCCCGTCGGCACGCGGGTGGCGACGGTCGGGCCGGGCGGCGCGTGGGCCGGGCTGCGGGCCGTGCCCGCCGCGCTGGCCGGGGTGGTCCCCGACGGGGCCGACCTCGTGGCCGCCGCCACCCTGCCGGTGGCGGCGGGCTCGGCGCTGCGGGCCCTGCGCGACCTCGGACCGCTGCTGGGGCGGCGCGTGCTCGTCACCGGCGCGACCGGGGCGGTCGGGCGCTTCGCCGTCCAGCTGGGCGCCATGGCGGGCGCGGACGTGGTCGCCTCCGTGCGGCGGCCGGGCCGGGAGGGCGAACTCGCCCGGCTCGGGGCCCGCGAGGTCCTCACCGGCGGGCCGCCCTTCGCGACGGCGCCCGTGCACGGCGTCGTCGAGACGGTCGGCGGCGAGCAGCTGGCCGCGGCCTTCGCGCTCCTGGCGGCGGACGGGACGCTGGTGTCCGTGGGGCGGGCCTCCGGGGCCGACACGGTCCTGGGTCCGGCGGTGCTGACCGGGGACGCGGGGGCGCACGGCCGGTCGATCCGCACGTTCTACCTGGCCGACGGGCGCCCCGGGCTGGACGCGGACCTGGGCTGGCTGGCCGCGCGCCTGGCCGATGGGCGCCTGGAGGCGGCCGTGGACCGGACCGCCCCCTTCGCCGAGGCGCCCGCGCTGCTGGCGGGGCCGCTCCCGCCGGGCAAGCTGGTCCTCACCCCGCAGGGCTGAGGCCCTCCCCGCGCCGGCGGCCGAACCCGGGGCGCCACCAGTACAGCCCGGCGAGGTCCGCGGGCCAGGGCACCCGCGGGTCGGGGGCGAGCTCGATGTCGTCGATCAGCAGGTCGATGTGGCGAAAGCCCGGCTCCCGCCGGTCGGCGTCCGTCGCGGGCCGCACGTGGGGGCGGTCCTCCTCCCGGCACACACCGTGGTCGGCGTAGTGGCGCTGGGCGTCGACGAGGCGGACCCGGTTCGCCCCGCCCGCCATCAGGGGCCACCGCAGCTGGGCCCGGTCGTCCTCCCAGAAGCAGATCGGGCAGATCTCGTACATCCCCGGGCCGTCCTCCAGGACGAGGTACCCGCAGCAGGGGCACGGCCACCGCCCGGCCCCGCTCACCACCCCTCCCCCGGCGCCCGGGGCGCGGCGGCCCCGCCGTACGGAGGGCGCCGCCCCGCCACCGGCCGCGGGTGCGGCCGGACGGGGCCTGCCAGGGGGTCGTCCACGGGGCCTCCGTCAGCGGGTTCGGGGAAACGGATCCTACGCGGGATGCGGTGCGGGACGGCAAGGGATCCGTCCGGAAGCCCGTTCGGGACACGACCGAATATCCGCACCTCACCGGGTCAATCCGGGGACGAAACCCCCCAGAAACCCTCGAAGCTCCGCCATCGACGGGGCGTGGCGGGCGGCCTCTTGGCTCCGGCCTGCGGCGACCAGGAGGATGTCCGGAGCGGGACGTACGTTCGTGCCCGCGGGAAGAGGGAGGGGACCTCGATGGCCGGTGCCACACAGGGCGCGCTTTCGGACCGACTCATCGGCTCCAAGATCCACCGGGACCTGGCCGAGCGGCTGGGCGTGCCCGAGGAGGCGGTCGTGGTCGAGAGCGACGGGGGGCGCGTGCGCCTGTCCTCGGTGATCCCGATCACCGAGGAGCAGCGCAGCGGCGCGATCGGGATCGCCGCCGCCACCCGCGGGGTGGTCAGCGTGTCCGCCGACGGCCTGATCGTGGACCAGGCCCCGCACCCCGCCGAGTAGGCGTCCCGGCCCCGGGGACCGGTGGCGCCCACACCGTGTCGGCGGTCCGGCCGGACCGGTGGACACCGGTTCCGCCGCCGCCGGGCGGGGGCGCCGCCGCCACCGGAAGCGGTCGGGTTCCGGCGGCGGACCGTGCCCCTTCCGGTCGGCCGGACCCCGGGAGATACCTCAGGCGTCGACCTCGGAGCGGTCGCCGCCCCAGAGCGTGTGGAAGGCTCCCTCGCGGTCGGTGCGCCGGTAGGTGTGGGCGCCGAAGTAGTCCCGCTGGGCCTGGGTGAGGGCGGCGGGCAGGCGCTCCGCGCGCACCCCGTCGTAGTACGCCAGCGCCGCCGCGAAGCCCGGCGCCGGCACCCCCTGGGCGACCGCGGCCGACACGACGGCCCGCCAGTCGTCCTGGGCCCGCCCGATCTCGCGGGCGAACTCCGCGTCCGACAGCAGCGACACCAGGCCCGGGTCGGCCTCGTAGGCGGCGGTGATCCGGTCCAGGAACGCGGCCCGGATGATGCACCCCGCCCGCCAGATCCGCGCCACCTCGGCCGCGTCGACCCCCCAGCCGTACTCCGCGCTCGCCGCGGCGATCTGGTGGAAGCCCTGGGTGTAGGACACGATCTTGGAGGCGTACAGCGCCTGCTCGACCCGGTCCGCGAACGCGTCGGCCTCCGCCTCCGGCAGCGGCCGCGGGGTCGGCCCCGCCAGCCCGCGGGAGGCGGCGCGCAGGTCGGCGTGCCCCGACAGCGACCGGGCGAACACCGCCTCGGCGATGCCCGACACCGGGACGCCCAGGTCCAGGGCGATCTGCACCGTCCAGCGGCCGGTGCCCTTCTGCTCGGCGCGGTCCAGCACCACGTCCACGAACGGCTCGCCGGTGGCGGCGTCCACGTGGGACAGCACCTGGGCGGTGATCTCGATGAGGTAGGAGTCCAGCCGCCCCGTGTTCCAGCGCCGGAACACGTCGGCGATCCGCGCCGGCGTGAGACCGCCGACCTCGCGGAGCAGGTGGTAGGCCTCGCCGATCAGCTGCATGTCCGCGTACTCGATGCCGTTGTGCACCATCTTCACGAAGTGCCCGGCGCCGTCGGGGCCGAGGTGGGTGACGCACGGGGTGCCGTCGGCGGCCTTGCCCGCGATCCGCTCCAGCATCGGGCCCAGCGAGGCATAGGACTCCTCGGACCCGCCGGGCATGATGCTCGGCCCGTGCAGGGCCCCCTCCTCGCCGCCCGAGACCCCGGTGCCGACGAAGTGGATGCCGCTCTCGCGCAGCTCGCGCTCGCGGCGCCGGGTGTCGGCGAAGTGCGCGTTGCCGCCGTCGACGATCATGTCGCCCGGCTCCAGCAGCGGGGCGAACTCGGCGATGACGGCGTCGGTGGGCTCACCCGCCTTGACCATCACGACGAGCCGCCGCGGCCGCTCCAGCGCCGCCACGAAATCCCGCGCGGTCTCGGCCGCGATGAAGTCCCCTTCGTCGCCGAACTCCTCCACCAGGGCGCGCGTGCGCGCGGCCGTCCGGTTGTGCACGGCCACCGTGTAGCCGTTGCGGGCGAAGTTGCGTGCGAGGTTGCGTCCCATGACCGCGAGGCCGGTGACGCCGATCTGAGCCGTGGTGCCCATGGTCGTCCGCTCCTGGACAGAGAATCCGAATTACCCTCCCTGGACCCTAAGCGAACGGCCCTCCGGCGCGCAGGCGTACGCGCCGGGGCCGGGCGGCCCGGGTGCGGCGCGCCCGCCCGCCCCCGGGCCCCCGGCCTGCGGCGCGGGGCCGCCCGTGCCCGGACCGCGCCGCGCGCGGGCGGGGAAGGGGGTGGCCGAGATCATGGAGGTCGGCGCCCGTATCGCGCAGGATGGGACGGGCGCGGACGGACCGCCGCCCGCACACCGCCCGGAAGGTTGCCCAGTGACTCCGACACCACCGACCGCACCGCCCTCGCGCATCGGCCTGGGCCTGGCCGCCGTCGGCCGCCCCGGCTACATCACGCTCGGCCGGGACGCGGACCTGCCCGCCCGGCGCACGCCCGAGGCGCTCCGGGAGCGGGCCTTCGCCCTGATGGACGCCGCGTACGAGCGCGGGGTGCGCTACTTCGACGCCGCCCGCTCCTACGGCAGGTCCGAGGAGTACCTGGCCGACTGGCTCCGGGCCCGGCCCGGCGCCTCCGACGCGGCGGTCGGCAGCAAGTGGGGCTACACCTACACGGCCGGCTGGAGCACCGACGCCGACGTCCACGAGGTCAAGGACCACGGCGTCGACTCCTACCGCCGCCAGCTCGCCGAGACCCGCGCCCTGCTCGGCGACAGGCTCGGCCTGTACCAGATCCACTCGGTCACGCCGGAGAGCCCCGCGCTGGGCGACACCGCGCTGCACGAGGAGCTGGCCCGGCTCGCCGCCGAGGGGGTCGCCGTCGGCCTGTCCACCAGCGGCCCGCGCCAGGCCGAGACCGTGCGCGCCGCGCTGGAGGTCACCGTGGGCGGCCGTCCCCTGTTCGCCAGCGTGCAGAGCACCTACAACGTGCTGGAGACGTCGGCGGGCGGGGCCCTGGCCGAGGCGCACGCCGACGGCCGCACGGTGATCGTCAAGGAGGCCATGGCCAACGGGCGCCTGGCCGGGCCCCACCTGGCACCGGACACCGAACAGGTGGCGCGGATCGCCCGCGACGCGGGGACGACGTCCGACGCCCTGGCGATCGCCGCCGTCGCCGCGCGGCCCTGGGTGGACGTCGTGCTCTCGGGGGCGGTCACCGTCGACCAGCTCGCCGCCAACACCGACGCCGCCGCCACCGCCCCGGACCCCGACCTGCTCGACCGGCTGGCCGGGGCCGCCGAACCCGCCGAGGCCTACTGGGCGCGGCGGTCGCGGCTGCCCTGGCACTGACACCGCCCGCCGTCCCGTCCCGTACACCTTCGAAGGGAAGAGCACCGCCATGACCCACTTCCTGCCGTCCGCCGACCCGGTCGCCACCGCCGCGCGCGGACTGGCCCTGGCCCACCCCGGACTCGTCGAGGTCCACCTCGACCCGCTGTTCCTGCGCGCCCGCACCGCCGCGCCCGGGCGCACCGTCGCCCTGGTCTCGGGCGGCGGGTCCGGGCACGAGCCGCTGCACACCGGCCTGCTCGGTCCGGGCGGCCTGGACGCCGTCTGCCCGGGCGAGGTGTTCGCCTCCCCGCACAACCGGCAGATCCACGCCGCCTGCTCGGCCGTGGCCCGCGAGGGCGGCGTGCTGATGATCGTCAAGAACTACACCGGCGACGTCATCAACTTCGGGATCGCCGCGGAGCGCCTGCGCCACGAGGGCGTCCGCGTCGCCACCGTCCTGGTCGACGACGACCTGGCCACCGACGGCGAGGACAGCGCGACCGGCCGCCGGGGCACCGCGGCGACCGTCGTCCTGGAGAAGCTGCTGGGCGCCCGCGCCGACCGGGGCGCGGGGCTGGAGGAGCTGGCCGGGCTGGGCGCGCGGATCGTGGCCCGCTCGCGCAGCCTGGCCGTCGCCGCCCGCGCGCAGACCTCCCCGTCGACCGGGGAGCCGGCCTTCGGCCTGGACGCCGGGACCCTGGAGTACGGGGTGGGCATCCACGGCGAGCGCGGCACGGGCACGGTGGAGCGCCTGCCCGTCGAGCGGCTGGTGGAGCGGATGGCCGACGACCTGCTCGCGGCGCTGCCCGAGGGCGGGGAGCGGGTACTGGCCCTGGTCAACGGCCTGGGCGCCACCACGGGCCTGGAACTGCACGCGATCGGCTCCCTGCTGTACGACGTGCTGTCCGAGCGCGGTGCCGAGCCGCTGGCGGTGGTGCCCGGCACGTTCACCGCGGCCCTGGACATGTCCGGGTTCTCCCTCACCCTGACCCGGATGGACCCGGAGTGGGTCGGGCTGTGGACGGCGCCCTCGGACACGCCGCTGGTGCTGCCCGCCCGCACCCTGGGGGCGGACGGGGCGGCCGGGGCGGTCGTGCGGGGCGCGGCGGCGGAACCGGAGCCCGGGGACGCCGGGGACCCGGCCGGCCGGGCGGTCCTGGACCGCTTCGCCGAGGCCGTCACGGGGCTGCGCGACGACCTCACCGCGCTCGACCAGCTCGTCGGCGACGGCGACTTCGGCGACAACCTCCTGGGCGGGGTGCGCCGGGCGCAGGCCCTGAACGGGGCGGCGGACGGGGGCGTGGAGGCGCTGTCCCGGGCGTTCCTGGACGAGGTGGGCGGTACCAGCGGGCCGCTGTTCGGGCTGCTGTTCCAGCAGCTCACGGCGGTTTCCTGGCCGCAGGAGGGCACGCCCGACGCCTCGGGTGCCGCCGAGGCGGCCGCCGCCGGGCTGGCGGCCGTGCAGCGGGTGGGCGGGGCGGAGGTCGGGGACGGCACCCTGGTGGACGCGCTCGCGCCCGCGGCGCGGGCCCTGGGCGAGGCCGCCCGCGACGGGTCGGAGACCCCCTTCACCGCGGCGGCCGAGGCGGCGGCACGGGGGGCGGCGGACACCGCGGACCTCACCCCGCGCCGGGGGCGCGCCAGCTACGTGGGCGAGCGGGCCGTCGGGGTCCCCGACCCGGGGGCGCTGGGGGTGGCTCTGCTGTTCGCGGCGCTGGCGCAGGTCTACGAGCCGGAGGCGGCGGCGGGGCTGGCCGACCTGCGGGAGATCGCCGCCCGCTGACCGGGCACCGGGGCGGGCGCTGTACGCCGGGCGGGCGCGCCCGGCACCGTCCGCGCCGGGGTCCGCGCCGCAGGGCCGGGTTGGCCTGGGCGGGCGCGTCCTGGTCACGACCAGGCCGGGCAGCGTCGACGACTACGCCGCCGACCGGCGCATCAGCCACGAGTACGACGCGCCGGTGGGAGCCGAGGGCCTGCGCGCGGTCGCCGCCGTCCCGGTGGTCGTGGAGGGGGCGGTGGCGGCGCTGCTGTACGGCGGGGTGCGCGAGCCGCAGCCCATCGGCGCCCGCACGCTCGCGGCGCTGGAGCGCTCGGCGGCCCGCCTGGCGGCGGAGCTGGCGGTGCGGGCGGAGGTGGAGCGCCGGGTGGCGGGGGTGGAGACCGCCGAGATCACCCGGGCGGCCCGTGCGGCGCACACCGGGCCCGAGTGGGAGCGGCTGCGCGCGATCGCCCAGGAGGTGGCCGACCCGGAGCTGCGCGAGCGGCTGCGGGACGTGCGCGCACGCCTGACCGGGCCCGGACCGGACCGGGGCGGCGCCCCGGGGCCGGCGCTGGCGCCGCGGGAGGTGGACGTGCTGGCGCTGGTGGCGGTGGGCTGCGGCAACGCCGAGGTGGGCCGCCGTCTGGGGCTGGGAGCGGAGACCGTCAAGAGCTACCTGCGCGGCGCGATGCGCAGGCTGGGCACGCACACCCGGATGGAGACCGTGGTGGCGGCCCGCCGCGCCGGCCTGCTGCCCTGACCCGGGGCCGGGCGCGACCGTTCTCCCGCGATGAGGACCGCGGCGACCGCTTGCGGCCAGCGCCCGCCCCTGCGGCCGCGCTGAAAGTACCATCGCGGGAGAGAACGCCGGCCGGGGAAGACGCCTCTCCGGCCGGCTCCCGCGCGGGGAGCGAGCGAAGCAGGGTGAACGATGACAGAGGATCCGGGTCACGTCCCCGGCACAGCGTCCTCGCGGCCCGGTGGGGGCGCCTTCCCGCCGGTTCCGGCGCTGCACGCCACCGGCCTGCGCCGCTCGTTCGGCGGGACGGTCGCCGTGGACGGCGTGGACCTCCTGGTCCCCGCCGGGTCGTTCTTCGGTGTCGTGGGCCCCAACGGGGCGGGCAAGTCCACGTCTCTGCTGATGGCGGTGGGGCTGCTGCGGCCCGACGCGGGCACCGCGCGCATCTTCGGCGTCGACGTGTGGGCCGATCCCGTCCGCGCGAAGCGCATGGTCGGGGTGCTGCCGGACGGCCTGGCGCTGCCCGAGCGCCTCACCGGGCGGGAACTGCTGCACTACCTGGGGCGGCTCGACGGACTGGACGGGGCGTCGGCGGCGCGGCGCGCGGACGACCTGCTGCGCCTGTTCGGCCTGGACGGCACCGGGCGGACCGCGGTGGGCGAGTACTCCACCGGGATGCGCAAGAAGATCGGCCTGGCGACGGCCCTGCTGAACGCACCGCGGCTGCTGGTCCTGGACGAGCCGTTCGAGGCGGTCGACCCGGTGTCCGGGGCCGTCATCCGCGGACTGCTCGAACGGTTCGTCGCCGACGGCGGCTCGGTGGTGCTGTCCAGCCACTCGATGTCCCTGGTGGAGGAGCTGTGCGACCGGGTCGCGGTGATCGTCGCGGGGCGCACCGCACGGGAGGGGACCCTGGACGAGGTGCGCCGGGGGGAGAGCCTGCACGACGCGTTCGCCGGGCTGCTGGGCGCGTCGACGGCGAACGTGGAGATGCCCGCGTGGCTGCGCCGCTGATCGCGATGCGGTGGCGGCTGCTGGGCCGCTCGCTGCGCGGGGCCCGGGCGGCCTGGGTCGCCGCCCTGTCCCTGGCCGGGCTCGGGTGCGCCGCCGTCGCGGCCGTGCTCGCCGCGGACGCCTCGCACAGCGGGCGCACGGGTCTGGCGGTGGCCTTCGCCGTCTGGGGCGCGGGGTGGCTGGTCGTGCCCCTGGTCGGCATCGGCGGGCGCGACGCGCTGAAACCGGAGCACTTCGCCCGCCACGGGCTGACGCACCGGCGGCTCTCGGCGGGGCTGCTGGGCGCGTCGATGGTCGGCGCCGGGTTCGCGGTCACGGTGCTGTTCTTCGGAACCCTGGCGGTCGCCGCGGCACCGCTGGGCCCGGCGGCCCTGGCCGTCGCGGTCGCCGCCGCGGTGCTCACCGCGGTCGTGGCACTGCTGGGTTCCAAGATCGTCGCCGCGACGCTGGCCGAGACCATGCACACGCGCACGGGGGCGGTCCTGGCGTCACTGCCGTGGGCGGTGGTGGCGGCCGCGGCCTCCAACGGCGCGGTCCTGCTCGTGGCGGTGGGGCGGTCGGGGTTCCTGGGCGGGCGGTGGCCGGCGTGGCTCGACGGCGGGGTGCGGTCGGTCCCCTCAGGCTGGGGTGTGGGCGCGGTGGAGGCCGCGGGGCGGGGCGACGTGCTCGGCGCGCTCGCCTGGGTGCTCGCCCTGGCGGGGCTGGGCCTGGCGCTGTTCTCGGGGTGGGCCCGCTTCACGCGCCGCCGGTCGTCCGGCCCGGTGGGCCGGACCCGGCACGCTCGTGCGCTGCCGGTACCGGCGTGGGCCGATTCCCTCGCCGGGGGCGCACTGGTGAAGGAGTCGCGGGCGTGGGCCCGGGACCCGCTGCGGCTCTACCACTGGTTCTTCGCCCTCTGGTTCGCGCTCGTGTACTGCGCGATCCCCGTCCTGGCCGGGACCACGGCCTATCTGCCGTGGGCCGGTGTCGTCTTCGGCATCCTGGCCGCCGCCGGGGCGGCGAACCTGTACGGCATCGACGGCACGGCCCTGTGGCTCACCCTGATGCGCCCGGGACGCGAACGCGCCGACGTGCGCGCCCGGCAGGCGGCGTGGCTTCTGACAACGGCACCGGTGGCGATCGCCCTGACCGGTGCCGGACTGGCCCTGGACGGGCCGTCCGTGATGGCGGCGTGGGTGGTCCCCGTCCTGGTCGTCGTGCTCGGGGCGGGCGCGGGACTGGTGGTGGCGATCTCGGTGCGGGCTCCCGTGGCCGTGCCCGACGCGCACCGGCGCACCACCCCGGCCGAGGACGCGGGGAACACGGTGGGGCTCGTCTGGGCGGTGATCGGCCTGCTGGCCGCCGCGGTGGCCCCCTCCCTGGCGCTCACCGCCGCGGGGGTGCTGGGCTGGCCGCCGGGGGCGGGGGCCGGCCTGGTGTGCGCGGCCGTCACCGCCGTCGCCGCGTGGTGGGGACCGGGACGGCTCGCGGCGCGCCGCCTGGAACGGCGCGGCCCCGAGCTGCTCGACCGGCTCGCAGGGCGCGCGCCCTCGCGGACCGCCGCGCGGACCGCCGCCCCCGATCCCCGGAGCGATACGGCCCGCGTCGCCCTCGGGCTGTCCCTGGGGGCCGGGTGGACGCCGATCGCGATGGGCGTCCTGTCCCTGGTCACCGTGGCCGACGGGTCGCCGTCGTCGACCGCGTGGACCCTTCCGGCACGGCTGCCCGCACGCTGGGCGGTCCTGTGCGCCCTCTGCCTGATCGCGGTGGGCGTGTTCGTCTACGCCCGAGCCGGTCGTCTCGTGTGGTCCCGGATCCGGTCGCGGCCGGATCGGTGACCGGGCCGCAACGCGGGCGCGGTGCGGCCCGCGTGCGGGGGCCGGGCGGGCATCCTGCACCAGGTCGGCGTCGAGTGCCCGGCCCGGGTGATCGAGGTGCGCCGCCCCCGACACCGCGGCCGGGGTCGCCGGGTCCCCTGTACGGCGGCGTCCGCCCGCACGCACGCGCGGGAGGGCCGGGCCCCTCCGGACCCGGCCCCCTCCACCCGCCTCCTAGCGCTTGAGCCGGCGGGTCCGCTGCGCCGAGGCGCCCAGGACGATGATCATGCCCGCCGCACCGATGACCGCCGCGGCGCCCGTGTTGTCGTGGACCACGAACGTGATCAGCGCACTGGCGCCGCAGACGACCGCACACGTCCAGAGCAGGTATTCCATGGCCTGTGACCGCTGCATCGTTCCTCCTTCTCGTTTGCCCTTCGCGTTGCGCGCCCGCTGTCGGGCGTCATGCCGTGACGTCGATCTGCGACCTCACCAGCGCCTGGTAGGGGCCCTGACGGCCGACGAGTTCGTCGTGCCGCCCCGTCTGCACGACCCGCCCCTCCTGGAGAACGACGATGAGATCGGCGTTCATGACGGTGGAGAGGCGGTGCGCGATGATGACTCTCGTGCACCGGAGCCCGTCGAGCGTCGCGGCGATCATGGCCTCGGTCACCGTGTCCAGGGAGCTCGTCGCCTCGTCCAGGACCAGCACCCGGGGCGCCCTGGCCAGGGCCCGCGCGATCGCGATGCGCTGGCGCTGCCCCCCGGACAGGCTCCCTCCCATCTCCCTGACCTGGGTGTGGTAGCCGAGCGGCATCACTTCGATGTCCCTGTCGATCTGCGCCTCGCGCGCGGCCCTGCGGACCGTCTCCGGGTCGGCGTCGGGCAGGCCGAAGCGGATGTTGTCGGCGATCGACCTGTTGCTGAGCGAGATCTCCTGCGGGACGTAGGCCACGTGCCGGTAGAACCAGTCGGCGTCGATCCCGGTCAGGGGGACGCCGTCGTACCTGATCTCCCCGGCACCCAGGGGGTAGAGGCCCATCAGCAGCTTGCTGAGCGTGCTCTTGCCCGAACCGGTGCTCCCCACGACGGCCACCCGGGAACCGGCCGGGACGTCGAAGGACACGTCCTCCAGGACGGGCACCCGGGAGCCGGGGTAGGCGAATCCCACCCCGCGCAGGGAGATCTCCCCGGTGAGGGGCGGTTTCGCGTCGCCGGGCATCTCCTCGCCCGCGGGCTGGTTGAGGATGTCCCCGACCCGTTCCACCTGGGCGTTGGCCGTGATCAGCTGGGTGAAGGCGCCGGAGAGGGACGTCACGGTGCCCAGGAGGGTCGCGGTGAGGGTCTGCACGGCCACCGCCGAGCCCAGGTCCAGCCTCCCCTCGTGCACGAGCCACAGCCCCGTGACCAGGACGGCCAGGGGGCCGAACACCTGGAACGCCGAGTACCCGCTGGAGGCCGCGCCCTGGACGATGATGCGCTTCCAGGTCTGTTTCATGGCCCCGGCGTAGACCGTGCGCCAGGTGTCGAGGAAGGGGCCCGTCATCCCCGACACCTTCAGCGTCTCGATCGAGTTCATGGCCTCCATCTGGATACCGGTGGACTCGGCGCCGGCGCTGATCTCGCGGTCGACCACCGTCCGGATCGGGCGGTAGGAGACCACGGCGATCGCGACCATGCAGAGGAAGACCGCCAGGGCCACGGCTCCCAGGAGCGGGGAGCGGTGGAAGATGTAGCCGAAGACGACGACCAGGCCGCCCACGTCGAGGACGACCGTCATCGCCTGGCCCGAGAGCATGTCGCGCACCGAGGCGATGCTCGCCAGCCGGTACATGAGCTCCCCCTGGGAACGGCCGGCGAAGTACCTGTAGGGCAGGGTCAGGAGCCGGCCGAAGGCCTTGCCCATCATCTCCTCGCCGAGGCTTCTGACGACCGACGCCAGGAACACGCTCCGCAGGAAGGAGACGAGGTAGTAGAGCACCAGGGGCAGCAGCAGCATCGCCAGCAGCGGCCCCACGGGCGCATGCGCGAAATACGCCTCGTGGCCGTTGATCGCGGCCTGGACCCCGAGGGGCACGCACAGCATGAACGCGTGGAGCAGCAGCGACAGCCCGAAGACCCGGGCGAGGGTGGGGCCGGCGCCCCGCAGCGACCGGAGGAACTCCCACCACACGCTCGGGTCCCGGTGGACGACCGGGCGGTAGGCGTCGGTGGGCCCGGCCTCGATCACGATCCCGCTGTAGTGGCTCTCGAACTCCCGTATCGGGTACCTGCGGCGCCCGGAGGCGGGGTCCACCACGGTGACCGTGCTGTCCGTGACCTCCTCCACGACCACCAGGTGGTTGTCGTTCCAGTGGGCCACGAGCGGGAGCCGGAGCTCGCCCAGCTTGTCCGTGCCGGCGCGGAACGACCGCACCCGCATGCCGTACCCGCGCAGGATCGAGGCGACCTCCCGGAGTGAGAGGCCGTCGCGCCCCGTCTCGTGGTCGCGCCGCAGCCGCGCCACCGTCCCCCGGGAGCCGTAAGCCGACAGCACCATCGCGACGCAGCACAGACCGCACTCGGTGCGGGTGAGCTGCTGTACTTCCCGTACACGCCGTGTACGCATCGGCGCACTCCACTTCACAGAGAAAGGCCGGCGGCCGCGGGGCGGCCGGCTCCGTACCCGGACGAGGGCCCGCGCCCGTCCGCGGGGCCCTCCTCCGCTCGGTCCCGTGCGGTTCCCCCCGCGGCCCTGCGCGGGAGGAGCGCACGTTCCGGGCGTCCGCGGCTCATGCGAGGCGCACGATCGACGGGTAGGCCCGGGGGTCCAGGTGGCGCAGGACGGACCAGAGCAGGCCGGACTGCCCGAGCATGATGCCGTGGCTGTAGGCGTACTTCGTGTCCGCCCTCTCGGAGTAGCGCTCCACCACCTCGGCGAACAGCCGGGGGTAGAGGTCCGCGGCGCCGTCGCCGAACAGCCCCGGGGCCGTCTCCTGCGCCAGCAGGACGGTCTCCAGGCTGCCCAGGTCGCCGTGGCAGTAGGTGGGGTTGTTGCCGAAGCCGCGGCCGGCGGTCAGCTCGGCCAGGCGGCCCAGGGCCTCCTCGGGGAAGAGCCCGGGGGCGTGCCGGTTCACCTCCAGGGCGCCCATGAGGATGCCCGGCGCACCGTGGCACCACGCGTAGGAGTAGTCGGACTCCCCCCAGACCCGGGGCCAGTCCCGGTCCCGTCCGGTCCGGGCGTCGCGGACCGCCTCGGCCATGCGGGTGGCCGACGCGAGGGCCTCGCGGTCACCGAAGGCGGCGGCGTATTCGAGGAGCTTCGCGGCGATCCCCATGTCCCCGTGCGCGTAGCCGGTGTAACCGGTGACCCGCCCCTCGCCCCCGCCGCTCTCGCGCACGCCCTTCATCACATGGTCCGCGAAGAAGGCGGCCGCCCTCCCGGTGAGCTCGCGCTCCTCCCCGTCGGCGGCGTCGCGGTGCAGGGAGAGGCAGACGGCCAGGGTGCCCGCCGAGCCGGTGACGAAGTCGTACAGGTTCGGCGTCGCCATGTCCGACACGAGCGCCCGGGCCAGCCGGCCGGCGCCCGGCCCGCCGCCGCCCAGCAGGCGTCTGGCGGTGGCGACGGCGTAGGCGATGCCGTCCGGTCCGCACATGCCGACGACCGTGCCGCCCAGGGCGCCCAGCGACCCGCCGAGCAGCAGTGCTTCGAGCGGTTCCACGACCTTCAGGGCCGCGGCGCGGAAGCGCTCCTGCCCGGTCTCCCGGGCCAGCCCGGCCAGGGCCAGGGCGATCCCCGGCATACCGGTGTAGAAGTCGAACCCCGACGCCCCGGGGGTCCACTCCTCGCCCTCGGGGGCCGCCACCTGGGGGCCGATCCACACCGCGGGGTGCCGGGGGTCGGAGCCCTCGACCATGGCGTCGACGAGCAGGTCACCGATGCGGACGGCCTCGTCGAGGAACCGCGGCCGGTCCGCCCGGGCGGGGGCGGTGCGGCCCGAGGGGCGCCAGGAGAACCCGGTCACGTCGTCGGACAGGGGGAGTTTGGCGACGAAGGAGAGGTCCACCAGGGCCGCCTGCCGGTCGATGGCCCTGCCGTCCAGTCCGGCGATCCGCGCCCGGACGGCGTCCAGGCCGGACTCGTCGAAGGCCTCCTCCAGGACGACCCGTCCGTCCCCCGCCAGCAGCGCCCGGGAGTCCGCGGAGTAGTGGAAGTAGGGGACGTCCCCCTCGGCGAGCTGGCGCGCCTCGTCCTCCGCGATCTCGTACGCGCCCCGGGCCCTCAGGAAGACCCGGGAGAGCAGGGCTTCGCGGATCAGCGGGTCGGTCACCGCGTCGGGGTGCGTGACCATGCTCAGGAGCTGGCTGTAGAACACCGTGGGCTGGTGGAGGAAGCGGAAGGAGGCCTTTCCCAGGTGTTCCCCGACCACGCCCGCGACCGTCTCCTTGTGCGAGGCCGCGTATTCCAGGACGCGCCGCAGCTCGCTTTTGACGGCGTCCCGCTGCTCCCGCAGGGGGAGGTCCGCCGCCCTGGCCACCGAGAGGTTCGCGGTGGAGTTGGCGGACGTCCCGCGGACGAGTTCGACGAACATGTCGTCGCGCCCGGGGTTGCGGAACTGCAGGCTCTTGTAGGGCGCCTCCTGCCCCGGGTCGTAGCCGATGACCCCGACGTCCATGCCGACCTCCCCGGGCCCGGCCCTCCTCATGGTGAAGGGGAGCACGCCGATGCCGGTGACGGACTCTCCGAGCAGGGCGTGCGCCTCCGCCGTCGCGGACCGGTCGGCGTCCTGCCCCCGCGCGGCGAGCCTCGGCGTCAGGAGCGTCTCGGTGTCGACGACCACCGGGCCCCCGGCGCACGTCACCACGTTCTCGAAGTGGATGTCGATGGCCTTGACCAGGTACAGGATGCCCAGCAGCCGACCGATCCGGACGAAGTACCCGGCCGAACCGGAACGGGGCTCGCCCGCCCGGACGTACTCCACGAAGCCCTCGTCGCCGCAGGGGAGCACACGCACCGTGGGAAGGCTCGGCCCCAGCCGTTCGTTGAACCATTCCACGATGGCGTTGAACCCTGTCTCGGATTCCAGCGGGCGCGGCTTGTAGAGCACTCTGGCGCCGTCGGAGAAGACGACCTGGGCGACGGACCTGCCGCCGTTGTGCATGTCCCCCTGGCCCGCCAGTACGGTGGCCACCCGGACCCCGGCCGTGACGCCGGGGAGCGCGTCCAGCCCGGCCCGGTGGGTTTCGATGCGGGACAGGATGTGCCGCAGCCCGGCCCCGGCGTTGCGCACCCGGTCGCGCGCCGACCGGAACGCGCGCGGATAGCGCGACAGGAGCCGGCGGTGGCCTTCGGCGCTGTTCGTCCACTCCCGGAAGCTCCGGTAGCGCTCCTGCGGGGACCCGCCCCGGAGCAGCCCCGCCGACCTCCTCAGGAACAGCTCCCGGAGGAGGGTGCGCACCAGGAGTTCCGCCACGGCCGGGACCTGCGCCGCGACGAAGTCCTCGAAGGCCGTGTTGTCCCCGTCGAGGCAGGTGGAACCGCGCACGTCCGCCTCCAGGTCGCGCGACCAGGCCAGCACGTGGTGCCGGAAGTAGTCGACGAGCCGGCCGTCGGGGTCGCGGCCGGGATCGTAGGGGCCGGGGCCGGGGAACTCCTCCTCGGAGCACTCCTCGAAGGAGGTCTCCCTGTCTTCGAGCCTGCGTGAAAGGTGGTCCCGCGTCTCCCCGGGGGACAGTTCGGGAATGTACGTGTCCAGAACCCGCGACACCGCTTCCGGCTCTACTCTGGCCATTCACCGGCTCCTGTATTCCTTGCCGACCACATCACGCGGAAGAATCCTTTTCCGGGCGATCCGCTTACTTGAGAACAGGGACGATGCAGGGGCGCACGGCCCCCGCACCGCGAAGACCGAAAGGTCAGCACACGGGACCGGGGACGTTGCATTCGACGGTGACGGTGCAGAACCGCCCGGTGTTGTTCCGGCTGAGGAGCGCACAGGCGATCAGGGGGTTCGTGATGCTGATCGTGTTGGGGGCGGCGTCGCCGGCCATGATGTCGTCCATGCTCTGGTCCTGGATCTCCTCGAAAATGCTGGCGTTCATCTCGGACATGGCGACCGTCCTTCTGCTGGGATTTCCGCGAAGAGGTGAATCCTCCCGCTCCGAGAATCCTGGCAGCGACCCAAAGGGGAGGCCATTGGACTTTGGGGAGGGCGACCGCCCCGGCCGGTCCTGCCCGCCGCGGCCCCGCCCGGGGCGCGCCCGCCGGATGCGTCCGGCGCGCGGCCCCGGGCCCCGCGGGCGGTGGGCCGCGCCCTCACGCGTCGTCTTCTCGCAGCCAGTGCCCGCTACAGGCCTTCTCCTTGTCGTCGCACGGTTGCGCGGGGTCCGTCACCGGGACGGCCCCCTCCCCCGGTCCGGCGACGGCGGGGGAGGCGACCGATACGGCGAGCGCCGCGGCTACGGCGACGGCGGCGGTGGTTCTGCGGATTCTCACGTCGATCTCCTGGGCAGAGGGGGCCGGAGGCCTTGCCGGGGCGGGGAGGGAGGGCCTCGCCGGGATGGACCGAACAGTAGGGGACGGTTCCGGCGGAGCCTTATCCCTCCGCTATCCCGACGAACCGCTGCTGGGGCCGCGGACAGACGGGGACCGCCGCGGTTCCGGCCCCCTCACCGGCCGCGGCCGGGGCCGGGGATGCCCCGGGGATAACGGCCGGGGCCGCCCACCTGCTTTGCTGTGCGCGTTCGAGCTCCGGCCGGGAACACGCTTGCTCCGGCACGATCAGCGCGCGAGGTAACAGACCATGCACCCCCCATCCCCTGCGGGCCGACTCGGGGCACCGGACCGGGCCGGCGCGTTCGCCGGCTGCCGCCACTTCCCCGCCCCCGTGCACGACAGCCGCTCCCTCGAAGGGCTCACACACCGCGAACGCGAGGTCCTCACCCTGCTGGGGTCGGGAGCCTCCAACCGGCAGATCTCCCGGAGGCTCAACGTCACCGAACGCACGGTCAAGGCGCACGTCACCCGGATCCTCGAAAAACTGGAGGTGCGGTCGCGCCTGGAGGCGGCGCTCGTCGTGGTGGTGCACCACTGGACGGAATACGGCCTGAGCGGCGGGAGCGCCTGCGACTGCGTCCCGGGGGGAGCGGCGCGGGCCCGTGCGGCTCCCCCGGCGGACGGGCCGCCGACGCGGGGCGCCTGACCGGCCGGGGCGCCCCGCCGGCCTTCGGGCGAGCGAAGGCCGGGGGGACCGCACCGCGGCTACGGCCGTCTCACCCGCAGCCCCCTCCGCAGCTGACCACGGTGAGCATGGTGACGACCGGCATCGTCGGCCCGCAGATGGTGATGTACGAAATGGTCGCGGGCGGGCGGTCGCCGCCCGCGGCGGACGCGAACAGATCCTGGTCCTCGATCTCTTCGAGAATCGCCGCATTCCTGTCGTTCATGGGTCGGCCTCGTTCCTCGGTCGGCGCTCCGGAGGAGGGGATCCCCTCCCCGGGAGATCCTTCCACCCGGTGGATTCGCATTCCATTGGACCTTGGGGAGGACCGGCGACGGGGATATCCGAATCCCCGACCTTTTCCCTCTGAGACCCTGCCGAATGCTTTTCGGATCAGCGCTTTTTCCGCCCCCGTCGGACACCGTTCCGGACGACCACATTCCCCGTTCCGAGAAAGAGCCTGAGAAATGTCCGTCCATTCCCCCTCCGAAGCGCAGGAGACCGCCCGCAGACTGTACGACATGGCGGGGATCCTGCTTCCCGCGGCGATCCGGGCGGCGGCCACCCTGTGCGTGGCCGACCGCATCGCCGAGGGCACCACCTCCGCGGCGGACCTCGCCGTCCGGGTCCGCGCCGACCCGGACGGCCTGACCCTGCTCCTGCGCTACCTGGCCTCGGCCGGCCTCTTCCACCGCTCGGACCACGACCGCTACACCCTCACCGCGCTCGGGGACGCCCTGCGCTCCGACAGCCCCGTGAGCGTGCGCGCCCTGCTCGACTCCGACGGCGTCCTGGGCCGCTCCGACCTGGGCACGGTCAACGTCCTGCACACGGTGCGCACCGGCCGCGCCTGCCACGAGAGCGTGTTCGGCACCGACTTCTGGTCCGACGTCCAGCACGACCCCGCCTACGCCGCGTCGTTCGACACCTTCCTCGGCAACGGCGTGGGATGGGACGCCGGGATCGTCATCGACTCCTACCCCTGGGACACCGTCGGCCACGTCACCGACGTCGGAGGCGGCGGCGGGTCCCTGCTCATCGAACTGCTCCACGCGCACCCCCACCTCAGGGGCCGCGTGGTCGACCTGCCCAACTCGGTCGACCTCGCCCGCGCAAGGCTGGTCCGGGCCGGTCTGGACGGCCGCGGCGAAGCCGTCGTGGGCAGCTTCTTCGACCGGGTCCCCGGCGGGTCCGACGTCTACCTGCTCTCGGCGGTCCTCGCGGACTGGACCGACGAGAGGGCCGTCCGCATCCTGCGCACGGTCGCCGGGGCCGCGGGCCCGAAGGCGCGCGTCCTCCTGGCCGAGGTCACCATGCCCCGGAGCGGAGCGGATTCCCACGACACCGCCTCCACGGCGAACGACCTGTACGTCGCCGCCACGGTCACCGTCCCCGCGCGCACGGACCGGCAGCTGATCGCCATCGCCGAGGCGGCCGGGCTGCGCCTGTCCCGGCGGGGACCGGGGTCCGCGGTCCGCTCCCTCCTGGAATTCACGGTGGCCCGATGACCTCTTCCGCGATCCCCGCACAGCACCCGCCTGCCCGGGCCGGGGCCTCCCCCGTGCCGCCCGACCGGATCGACGCCGTCGCGGAGATCCCGTCGCACCGGGGCCGTGTCGGCGCCGTCGTCGTGCCGGCGCCGCCGTCCTGCGCGGGCACCCTCGCCCTGCCCCTGGAAGAGGGAGGGGGCGGTCCAAGAACACGGCCCGCTCCCCCGAACGCCCCGGCCGTACGGTTCGACGGGGTCGACTACGCCTATGACGGCCGCCCCGCGCTGTCGGGGGTCGGCATCGAAGCGCCCCGGCGCGGGCCGACCGCCGTCGTGGGCCGCTCCGGCGCGGACAGGGCCGTCATCGTCGCGGAGCACCGGCCGCCCACCGTTCGCGAGGCCGACCACATCGTCGCCCTGGACCGGGGGAGGGTCGTCGGCCGGGGTTCGCACGAGGAGCCGGCCGCCGCCTCGCCCGCCTACCGGGCGCTCCCGGAGGGGCAGGGGGCGGCCCCGGCCGGGGCGTAGTGCGCCCGACCGCCCCGCCCCGCCCCGCTCTGCCCCGTCCCGTCCCGTCCCGCAGGACCCTGTCCGATCCCTGTCCGCAAGGAGTGGCCCCGGTGCGTGCATCCGTTCTCTTCCCCCTGTTCCCCGGCTCCGGGGACGACGCCCTGCCCTTCGCCGACCTGGTCGGGGAGGGGGCCGCCGAGCGGCTGTGGATGGGGACCTCGCTCCTCGCGGAGACACAGCAGTACATGGCCTTCCTGGCGGGCGCCGGGTACAGGATCCGGGTGGGGACGTCGGTGAACCTCACCCCCCTGCGGCATCCGTTCCAGGCCGCCCTGGAGGCCCGGTCCCTGGCCCTGCTCACCGGCCGGCCGGTGGTGGCCGGCTTCGGCGGCTCCCACCCCCGGTTCGTCGCCTCCATGCTGGGGAGGCCCTACGAGCGCCCGGCGAGCGCGGTGCGCGACTACGTCGCCGAGGTCCGGGCCGTCCTGGACGGCCGCGACGGCCTGCTCCCGCCGGTCGCGCACCCCGGGGTCGAGGTCGGCGTGGGGGTCCTGCGCCCGGGCATGGCCCGGGCCGCCGGAGCCGTGGCCGACGTGGCGATCACGTGGATGACGCCGCCCGGCTACATCGGGGACACCCTGGCCCCCGCGCTGCGGGAGGGGGCGGGCCGGGACCGGGAGCCGCCGCGGATCGCGACGGTGGTGCACGCCGCGGTGGACCGTCCCGGACGCGTCGCCGAGCGCCTCGCCTACCTGGCCGCCGCCAACCACCTCAGCCTGCCGCAGTACACCGACATGCTCCGGCGGGCCGGAACGGACGCCCACGCCGACGACCCCGTCGCGGGCGCCATGCGCCTGGTGGAGGACGGGGTGTTCCTGTTCGGCGCCCCCGACGAGATCGCGGCGGGACTGGGCGCGTACGCGCGGGCCGGCGTGGACGAGGTCGTCGTCAACACGATGGGGGTCCTCGCGTCGGAGGGCGTCGGGGCCGCGGCGAGGGACGCGGCCGAGATCCTCCGCGCCCTCGCCGGGGCGCGGTGAACGCGCCCCGTCCCGGTCCGGCCCTCAGGCCACCTCGTACCGCGAGAACCTCAGGCTCCCCAGCACGGAGAACACCAGGGCGTACACGGCGAGCACCAGGAATCCCGAGCCCTGTGACGCGACGGCGTTCCCGGTCATGGCGTTGTAGGCCGTCCCGCCCGCCGCGACGTCTCCGGCGATCCCCGGGAACACGAGCGTGAGCCACCGCGGGCCCACACCCGACAGGACCGTCCGCGCCATGGGTTCGACGAACTGGGTCAGCACGACGAGGCCCACGATCGCGACCAGCTGGTCGCGGACCAGCGCGCCGACCCCCACCCCGACCAGGCCCCACAGCGTGAGCACCACGACGGACCCCGCGATCGCGGTCAGGATGGCCGGCGAGGCGAGGTGGGTGTCCTGCCCGTGGAAGGAGAGGACGCCCACGACGACCAGGACGCACACGCCGACCGAGGAGACGCCGAAGACGAACGCCACGCACAGGCCGGCCAGGAGCTTGGCCCCGAAGACGGTGGGGCGGTGCGGTTCGGCGAGCAGGGTCTGGGAGATGGTGCGGTACCGGTACTCGTGGGTGATGACGAGGACCCCCACCGCGAGGGGGAAGACGTAGGCGATGGCCGGGGCGATGTTGTAGGCGATCACCGCGGACTCGGGGGTCGCGAGGTCGACCGGGCTCCGGGAGGTCAGGAAGGGGGACGAGGTGAGGAAGGCGGTGAAGGCCGCGCTGTACGCCACCATGCCCGCGAGCATCAGCCACCACATCCGGGTGGAGGTGATCTTCCTGAGCTCCGAGGTGAACTGGACGATCACCGGGCGTCCCCCTTCTCCGCCGCGCGGGTGAGGAGCACGAACATCTCCTCCAGTCCGCACGGTTCCCTCCGCGTTCCGTACACCGCTTCCCCCGCCTCCTCCAGGGCGGCGCGCACGCGGTCCGCCCCGGCCCCGGCCCACAGGCGGCCGTCGGGCAGGGGGCGGTGCTCCGTTCCCGCTTCCGCGAGTGCCGCGGCCACCTTCTCCCCGGCCCCCTGTTCGGGGGCGAGGACGCACTGGTCCGGATGCAGCAGCTCCTCCAGGGGGCCGGAGTGGACGAGTCGCCCGTGGTCGACGAGGACGACGTCGTCGATGGTCCGCTGCATCTCGCCGAGCAGGTGGCTGGAGAGCAGGACCGTCCCTCCCGACCCGGCGAACTCCTTGAGGAAGGTCCGCAGCCAGATGATGCCGTCCGGGTCGAGCCCGTTGGACGGCTCGTCGAGGACGAGCAGCTCGGGTTCCCCCAGCAGCGCCGCGGCCAGGGACAGGCGCTGCCTCATACCGGTGGAGTAGCCGCCCACCGGGCGGTCGGCCGCCCCCTCCAGGTCGACCAGGGACAGCAGCTCGCCGACACGCCGCTTCCCGGTTCCGGCCGGGCCGGCGTAGCAGAGGAGGTGCGCGCGGCCGGTCCGCCCCGGGACGAACGCGTTCCCGTCCAGCGACACCCCCGCCCTGCGCAGCGGTCCGCGGAGTTTCCCGTAGGGCTCCCCCAGCACGAGGGCGCTGCCCGCGGTCGGCCTGACGAGGCCGAGCAGCGCCCGCAGGGTGGTGGTCTTGCCGGCCCCGTTGGGGCCGAGGAAACCGGCGATCCGCCCCCGTCCCACGTCGAAGGACACGTCGTCGACGGCCCGGATGCCGCCGAAGTGTTTGGACAGCCCCCGTACCGCGATCACGGCCTGTTGGTGTGCCATACCGTTTCCTTCCTTGTTCTCGGTGGTGTCCGGCGCTCGCCCCCGAACGCCGGACACGGGTGTTGATGCGTCTCCCCGCGGTCCGCGCGAGACCGCGCGGGCCCGCGTACGGGTCGCGCGGGCGTCAGCGGCCCCCCAGGCACAGTGGGAGCTCGACGGACGGGTCGTCGGCCATCAGCCGGGTGAAGTGCCATCCGGACAGCCCGAAGAGGAACGAGGGAAGGTCCAGCGCGATCCCCACGCCACACGTCCAGGTACCGTCGCCGTGGCGTTCCAGGAACCGGGCGCCGAGCGCCTTCGCCTCCGTGCGGAGTTCGGGCCAGTCGAGCCGGTCCGCGAGCCAGCACAGCATGGCCACGCGTCCGGAGACCCCGTGGCAGAAGCTGATGTCGCGCCCCGGGTCGTCGCCCACCACCCGCTCCACCTCGGGCGCGATCGCGGCCCGGGTCTGCGCGGCCGAGTGGCCCAGGGCCCGCAGGAGTTTGGTCAGGCCGAAGGCCACGCCGGCGTACCCCTTGCACCAGCCGCCGCTCCCGGCGCGGTCCCGCAGGGCGTCGTCGCGCCACCGGTGGCGCAGGTAGGCCGAGGCGAAGCGCTCCAGGTGCGCGGCGGCCCGGCCCGAGGCGTCCTCCCCCTGCCGCACCATGGCGCTCATCGCGACGATCCGCCCGAAGCGGCCGTGGGCCAGCCCGAGCTCGCCGCCGTGCCCGGTCGGGGGGCCGTCGAGGTCGACGAGCCGCTCCAGGAGCCGGGCCGGTTCCAGTCCGGGGAGCACCGGATCGTCCGGGTCCTCGTACTCACCGCGGTAGGCGAGGTAGCCGCCGAGACCGTTGAGGTAGTCGAAGTCCTCCACCGACAGGCCGTCGGGGCCGGTCTCCCGGCGGTTCTCGAAAGCGGTCCGCGGCAGCGCCTCCCGCACTCCGACACCGAGCCGTTCGAGTTCCAGCCCCGTGACCCGCTGGGAGAGGTTCCCGGTGAAGGGGGACAGGGACAGCGGGGTCGGCGCGGCGGGAGAGGGCAGCGGTTTCTCGACGGCGGCCGCGTAGGCACCGCCCACGTCGATCCCCGTCCCGTTCCCCCCTTGCGCCCGTGCGGCCCCGGCGAGGTACAGCAGGAGGCCGCCCCCCTCGTGGAGGAGGGGGTTGACGGTGCCGAAGCGCAGCGCCGTCCCGTCCAGCACCGGCATGATCCAGGTCGGCCGCTCGGCCCCGCCCAGGGCGAGGTCGGCCAGCCGGGCGTGCCAGGGGCCCGGATCGGCCAATTCCGGCAGCAGCGTCCGGCCGTGCGGCGCCTCCTCCTCGAACGCGCCGTGCCGCTCCTCCCAGACGTCGTCGGGAGAGCAGGCCAGGGCGTAGCGGATGTAGGCGAGGTCGCGCTCGACGGGCCGGTCGAAGAACGCGCGGACGCGTGCGAGCGCGGACCGGCGGGGGGTGACCGCGACGGCGTCGGCGACGGTGGCGCCGGTGCCCGCCATGGCGCGTGAGTCGCACCCCACCTCGTAGAAGGGGATGTCCATGTCCAGGAGGGAGCGGACCTCCTCCTCGAACACGGCGTCGCGGCCGTCCTGGGCCACCCCCCGGTGGTGCCGGGGCAGCTTTTCGAACAGCCTCCTCCGGTCCCGCGCGTCGCGCAGGTAGGCGGGGTGGGTGGAGGCCTGGAGGAAACGCGAGTAGACGAAGGTCGGGCGCACGATCTGGCGGACGGACCAGTCGTCGACGCGGCTCAGGACCTCCTCGACCTCCCCGGCGCGCTCGCGGAGCCGGCCGTGCGCCTCCCGGAAGCCCGCGACGACCTCGTCGACCCACATCGCGGGGTCCACCCACCCGTCGTGCGCCGCCGCCACGTTCGGCCCAGGCTCCATGGTGACCGCCACCTTGTCGAACCTGATGTCGTCCGTGCCCTCGTCCACCACGACGAAGCTGTCCAGGCTGCGCGACCGCGACCGCCGGACGTTGCCGATGGCGGAGATGTCCATGTCCAGCACCATGCCCGGGTACCGGGCGGGGAAGAGGAGGGTGTTGAGGACCGACGCCTCGACGTCGTCGCCGACCGCGTGGCGGTTCTCCGGGTCCGGGCGGTTGGGGAGGGAGACCAGCGTCTCGGTATCGACGACGACGGGGCCGCGGGCGGTCGCGATCACGTTCTCGTAGTGCAGGTCGTTGGCGCCGATCAGGGAGAGCAGGGCGGCCGACCGCCCGAAGCGGCGGAAGTACTCTGCGGCGTCCCCGGGGCCGTCGAGGTGCGTGTGGCGGACGACCCCCTGCCATACGTACTCCGGCCGTACCAGCGCCTTCGGGAACAGGGGGCCGAAGAAGCCGCCGTCCCCGTCGACGGCGGAGCGCAGGGTGTCGACCAGTGCGTGGCAGCTCCGCCGCTGCGGCTTGTAGACGACCGACACCCCGTTGTCGAAGGTGACGAAGCACACGGTCCGCCCGCCGCGGTGGGAGTCCCCCAGTCCGGGGGAGACGGCCGCGACCCGGCCGCGCGCGCCGAACTCGCGCGCCAGTTCGGCGGCGTCGCGCCGCACCGCGTCGACGACCTCGCGCACGAGGTCCACCCGGCGCCGCGCCGCCAGGACCAGCAGGCGCTCCAGTTCGGGGAAGTCGTCGAACAGCTCCCGGCGGCCCGCGTCCGTGCGGACCCGGGCGTGGAAGTCGGCGTATCCGAGGCGGGGGCGCCCGCGGGAGTCCTCCTGCGACCGGAAGGCGGTGATCAGGGTGCGCGCGCCGATGGACTGGCACAGGTCCATGACCGAGCCCAGGACGGAGGCCGCCAGGCCCCGCGGGTCGACCGACCGCGCGTACCCGGGTCCCCGGTCCGGCTCCCATGCCCGCATGCGCTGTGCGCAGTCGAGGAGGAGGGGCCGGTAGAACCCACCGAAGAGGCCGCTCTTCTCCTCCACACGATCGCGGACCAGGCGGTGCAGGGTGTCGTCGTCCAGTCCTGTCCCCATGCGCGCTCTCCCCCGGTTCTTCCCTTGTTCGTCGACTGCGGGAGCGGGCGCCCCGCCACGCGGCCGGGGCGCCCTGGACGGCACCTTCAGCACCTGCTGGTGCAGACGGTGGTGGGGCACCCGTCCCCCCAGGCGGCGCTGATGGCGGTGACCGAGGCGACCGTCGCCGAGATGGCGCACGGGACGGAGGTGGCGATGGGCATCATGTCCTCGCCGACCGACCCCCCGGGCGTCTCGGTGATCGCCTCCAGCTCCTCTTCGGAGATGAAGCCGGTACTGGCGTCCAGGAGCATCGTGGTCATGAGGTCTTCCCTTCTTCTGGGTGGTCGGCCCCCGGGACCGGGGGCCGTGGCGGTCCCGCGGGCGGACGTGCCGCCCGCGGGACCCGCTCGGGGACCGCGGCCTAGGAGAGCCGCAGCACGGAGGGGTAGGTCCGGGGGTCCAGGTGGCGGAGAAGGGACCAGGCGATGCCGGCCTGGCCCAGCATCAGGCTGTTGCTGAAGGCGTACTTGCCGGCCGCCCTGGTGTCGTAGCGTTCGAGCACCTCGGTGAACAGCCGGGGGTAGAGGTCGGCGGTCACCTCCTCGCCGACGAGGCCGGGGACCGTCCGCTCCGCCAGCAGGACCGCCTCCGCGGTGCCCAGGTCCCCGTGGCAGTACGTGGTGTTGTTGCCGAAACCGCGTTCGAGGGTGAGCTCCGCCAGGCGCGCGAGCCGGTCCCGGGGGAAGGCGTCGGGCACGTGCCGCACCGCGGACACGGCCCCCATGAGCAGTCCCGGAGCCCCGTGGCACCAGCCGTAGGCGCGGTTCGCCTCCTCCCCGCTCCATTCGCGGGGCCAGTCCCGGTCGGTCTCGTCGTAGGCGTCCGCGACGGCGCGCATGGCCCGGACCCCCAGGTCCCGGATGCCCTCGTCCCCGAAGACGGTCCCGTACTCGATCAGCCAGGGGGCGACCCCGGCCGCGCCGTGCGCGTAGCCGAGGTACTCGGTCGCCCGCGCGGTCGCGGTGTCCACCCCGAACGCCTCCGGCCCGAGCGCGACGATGCTCGCCGCCGCGGCGGCCGTGCGCTTGCGGTCGTCCTCGTTCACGGAGTACCGGTGCAGGGCCATACAGGCGGCCAGGGCACCGGTCGTACCGGACAGGAAGTCGGTGGCGCCCCCGGGGCCGGCCGCCTTCACGATCAGGTCGGCCCGCTCCCCCGGGGTCATCGCGCCGGGGGTGCCCAGCAGGCGCCGGGCGGTGTCCAGGCAGTAGAGGGTTCCGCTCAGCCCGCTCATGCCGCCGACCGAGGCGCGCAGCTCCGCCAGCGTCCCGTCCTTGAGCCGCGCTTCCAGGGGGTCGATGACCTTCAGGGCGGCGTTCCGGTACCGGGTGTCCCCGGTCTCGCGGGCCAGGCCGGCCAGGACGAGGGCGATTCCGGGTGTTCCGCTGTACAGGTCGAACGCGAGGACCCCGGGGCTCCACTGGTTCTCCTCCGCTCCCATCACCACGGGGGCGATCCAGGTCGCGGGGTGGCTGCCGTCCTTTCCGACGATCATGCCGTCGACGAGGGCGTCGCCGATACGGACGGCCTCGGCGAGGAACCGGTTCCGGCCGGGCTTGGGGTCCTGCCCCCTGCGGGCGCCCCGCGGGGTGAACCCGGTGGTCTCCCACTCCCGGGGGAGCTTGTCGACGAAGGTGAAGTCGACCAGCGTGAGCTGCCGTTCCACCTCCGCCGTGTCGAGGCCGGCGAGCCGGGCCAGGGTGGACTCCAGCCCGGACTCGGCGAAGGCCTCCCGGAGCACCGTCCGGTCCACGGCCTCCAGGTCCCGGGAGTCCGCCGTGTAGGTGAAGTAGGGGACGTCCCCCCGGAGCAGCTGCCGCGTCTCGTCGTCGCCGACCTCGGCGGCGGTGTCCGGGCGCAGGGCGGTGCGGTGCAGCACCGCCGTCCTGACCAGCCGGTCGCGCAGGGCGTCCGGGTGGGTCGCCATGCGCAGCAGCTGCATGTAGAAGAGCGTGGCGTTGTTCAGGAACCGGAACCGCGCCCCGCCCAGGAAGCGGCCGATGGCGCCGGCGACCTCCTGCCGGTGGTCGCGGGCGTGGAGCAGGACCCGGCGCAGCTCGCGTTTGAGGATGTCGCGCTGCTCGGTGACCGGCAGGGGGGCGTTCTGCGACACCGACGGGTTCGCGTTGGCCTCCGAGGCGACGGCCGAGGCCAGTTCCGCGAACATGTCGTCGCGGCCGGGGTTGCGGAACCGGATGTTCCGGTAGGGGCTCTGCTGGCCCTGCGCGTACCCGATGACCCCCACGTCGATCCCGGTGTCGGCCCCGTTGGGCTTCATGACCAGGGGCAGGACTCCGATGGTCACGACCGAGTCCTTGAGCGTGCGGACGGCGTGCCGCCACGCGGACCCCTCCCCCTCCGCGGGTTCCTCGGCCATCCGGGGGGTCAGCAGTGTCTCGGTGTCGACGACCACCGGGCCGCGGTCGCTCGTCACCACGTTCTCGTAGTGGATGTCGACCGCTTTGAGGAGGTAGAGGATGCCCGTGAGCCGGCCGATCCGGGCGAAGTACTCCTCCGTGCCGGAGTCCCAGGTCCCCGTGCTCACGTACTCGACGAAGCCCTCGTCCCCGCAGGGGAGCACGGCGAGGGTGCGCAGGTCGGTCCCCAGCCGCTCGTTCATCCAGCCCACGAACCCGTGGTAGCCCGCCTCGGCCTCCATGGGCCTGGGCTTGTGGACGACCTGCCCGCCGTCGTCGAAGACGACGCGCGCGACCGTCCGTCCGCCGTTGTGCGTGTCCCCCTGGCCCAGGGCCACGGTCGTGATCCTGCTCCCGGGGACCACCCCGGGGATCCGCTCGTCCAGCAGGCCGCGGTTGCGCTCCACCTCGGAGAGCACGTGCAGGAGGTGGGACGCGGCCGTGCGCACCTGCTCGCGCGCGGTACGGAAGAGGTGGGGGTTCTCGGCCAGGAGCGCCCCGTGGCCCTGCGCGCTGTTGGTCCACCGGCGAAAACTCGCGTACCGCTCCTGCGGGTCGTCCCCCTCCAGCTCCCCCCGGGCCCTGCGCTCGTACAGCACCTCCAGGAGGGTGCGGGTCATGAGCCAGGCGACCCGCCCCGACTGGGTCGCGACGAAGTCGGCGAAGACGGAGCCGTCCGCGGCCAC
This sequence comes from Nocardiopsis flavescens, assembly GCF_900141985.1. Classification (GTDB taxonomy): domain Bacteria; phylum Actinomycetota; class Actinomycetes; order Streptosporangiales; family Streptosporangiaceae; genus Nocardiopsis; species Nocardiopsis flavescens. The sequence goes on from NZ_FQZK01000006.1 coordinate 206,639, forward strand.
CTGCGGGGACGCGGACACCTTCGCCTCGACCCCCTCGGTCCACGCCAGGACGTGGTGGCGGAAGTAGTCCTCCATCTGGCCCTTGGCGTCCAGGGCCGGGTCGTAGGCGGCGGGGGCGGGGAAGTCGCGCGGGTCCGGGTCGCCGGCGGTGTCGGGGGCCGAGAGGTCGCGCAGGAGCTTGCCGTGCAGCCGGTCCCGGGTCTCCTCGGAATCGAGTTCCGGAAGATAGGTGTCCAGGGCACGGGATATGTCATCCGGTGTCACTTCGAACATAGAAAGACTCCAAGGAACGCGGGCCGGGCACCGCGCGGAACGAGACCACGAAAAGATCCGACGACCGAACGAGAAGAAGGGGAGAGCACTTTCCGTTCTCCGTTTTTTCCGGCAGGGGCATGGAGGACACCGTGCTCTTTCTCCGATGCCCCCGCCCGGCGGTGAGGACGGCGGACGGATCCGTACCGTCTTCGCCCGGCTAGCAGCTGCCCTGGCACTCCACGGACAGCGTGCAGGCCCACCCGGGGTTGCCGATGGCCCAACTGGCCAGGCAGCTGGGGCAGAGGCTCGCGATGCTGATGCTGTTGGGATCGGCGTCGGATCCCGCGCCGACGGCGTCCAGTCCCTGTTCGGAGATCTCTTCGAGGATGCTGACGTTCTTATTGGTCATGTCGTTCTCACCACACCGTGTCTCGTTACCGGAAAAGGCATCGCCTCTCGGACACGCATCATCCTGGCACCGCGGTGATCGGGCCGGTATTGGCCTTTGGGGAGGGTGGGGGCCACTGATCGGACCGAAGGCGCGGCCTCTCCCCAAAGTCCAATGGAAAGCGGTGCCGCGGGGTGGCAGGGTGGCCGGTCAGGAACGCCTTCCGGCTCCCGGACAACGGCAGCGGGACCAGGCGCCCGCGCACCCGGCCCGGACGCGGGGAACCCGAAGAGAGCGGATCATCATGCGTGATAGGAACGTCGGCATCCTCGAAGAGATCAACGAGCAGTCCCTGGACGCGACGGCGGCCGCGGCGGACGAACCCGTGGTGACCCAGCAGATCTTCTGCGCCCCGTCCTTCGTCACGTGCCCGCAGATCTCCATCCTGTGGTGCCCGCCCGGCTGGCCCGACGCCGGCGTGTGAGCGGGGCCGCCCCACCGGCCCCTCGCGCGTGCGGCGCCGGCGGCGCCGCACGCGCCGTGCGGTGCGACCGCCCCGGCCCCCGCGGGCCGGACACGGTCACACCGCGCGGCGCGCCACCACCGGGATGTCGTCGAGGACGCCCTTGACCTGGGACACCCCCTCCTGGTCCCCCAGGTGCTCCCACAGCTCCAGCGAGCGTTCCAGGAACTCCCGCGCCGAGTCCGTTTCCCCCAGGGCGATGTGGGCCCGTCCCAGCCCGAACCCGAGCAGCGCCTCGCCCACGGGGTCGCCGGGGTCGGCGATCAGTTCGAGCGCCTCGTGGAAGCGGTCCCTGGCGTCGGAGTACGCACCGCTCGCCAGGTCCACCCCGGCGATCTGGTGCAGGACCTGGGAGCACGCCCGGGGGTCGCCGGACATCTCCGCGCTCGCCAGTGCGCGTACCAGGTGGGCCCGCCCGTCCTCGTACTCCCCGCGGTCCGCGGACATCCGGCCCAGCAGCACCAGGGAGCGCCACACGGCGCTCGCCCGCCCCTCGGACGTGAAACCGGCCAGCGCCGTCTCGCACAGCTCCCGGGCCGCCTCCGTGTCGCCGCGCCAGTAGGCGAGCTCGGCCATCCACTCCCGGCACAGCGCCGCGCCGAACCCCTCCCCGACCTCGGAGAACCCCGCGAGCGCCCGGGCCAGCCCCCGTTCGGCGCCGTGGATCTCCCCGCGGTTGATCATCAGCGAGGCGGACGAGAAGTCCATCGCCGCGATCCCCCGGACGTTGCCCGAGGCGCGGACGGCCTCCGTCGCGGACTCCAGCGCCTCGGCGAAGTCGTCGAAGAAGCCGCGCCTCTCGGCGTACACGCAGAACTGGGAGACCAGCTCCCAGCACTCCTCGTCCAGGCCGGCCCGCGCCGCCTGCCGGATGACGGCCAGGATGTTGACCCGTTCGCGCTCCATCCACTGGTGCGGGTCGGTGAGCAGGCGCTCGACGTAGTCCGGGGGCGGCGACCAGCGGGCACCGCTCCCCACGGCGCGCAGGAGGTTGACGCCGAAGACCCTCCTGTTCGCCTCCTCCGTCAGGAAGAGCCAGCCCCCGGCCCACCGGCGCACCTGCTCCGTCCCGGCGGAGGGGTCCTGCTCCCCCTTCTCCCTCGCGTACTCGCGTACCAGGTCGTGGAAGCGGTAGACCGGCCCTCCGGCGCCGTCGACACCGACGGCGCCGAGCAGGTGCGTGTCCACCAGCGTCTCCACCAGGTCGGCCGGGGCCGTGCCCCGGTCGTCCAGCAGCGCTCCCGCCGCCCACACCGGGATGACCGGCGCCTCCACGAGGCCGAGCAGGCCGAACAGCCGTGCGCCGGCCCCGTCCAGCGCCTGGTGGCTGAGGGACAGGCTGGTCCGGACCTTCATGTCGCCGTGGACCAGTTCGTCGAGCCGGCGGCGTTCGTCGGACAGCCTCTCGACGATCGTCGGCAGTGTCCAGTGCGGTTTGGCCGCCAGCCTGGCCGCCACGATCCGCAGCGCCAGCGGCAGCCGGCCGACCATCCCCACCAGGCGGCGCGCGGCCCCGGGGTCGGCCTCCACCCGGGCGGCGCCGACCACCCGGCGCAGGAGAGCGACCGCGTGGTCCTCCGCCAGGGGGTCCAGGTCGAAGCGGCGGGCGCCCGGGATGCCCGTCAGCCGGGCCCGTGAGGTGACCAGGACCCCGCAGGTGCCGCCGCCGGGGATCAGCGGTGCCACCTGCGCCTCGGAGGAGGCGTCGTCCAGGACGACCAGGACGCGCCGGGAGGCCAGGAGGCCGCGGTACATCACGGCGCGTTCGTCCAGGTCGTCCGGGATGGCCTGGCCGGGTACGCCGAGGGCGCGCAGGAAGCGTCCCAGCACCTGCGACGGCGACAGCGGCGACCCGCCCGTCCCCCTCAGGTCGCAGTAGAGCTGGCCGTCCGGGAAGTACTCCCGCGCCAGCCGGTAGGCGACGTGCACGGCCGCCGCGCTCTTGCCGATGCCGGGCGGTCCCAGGATCACCGCGACGCCGGAGGACCCCCCGGCGCGGACCAGGGCCTGGGCCACGGCCGCCTCGGTGTCCTCGCGCCCGATGAAGTCCGGGGTCGGGCCGGGCAGCTGGAACAGCAGGCGCTGGTCGATCGGCGGCGGCTCCTCCCGCGGGGCGGCCGGGGCGGCGCGCTCGCGCGGTTCCAGGGCCGGGTCCTGGGCGAGGACGGCCCTCTCCAGGGTGCGCAGTTCCTCTCCGGGTTCCAGGCCGAGCGCCTCGACGAGCCGGGCCCGGAAGGCCCGGTAGACCTCCAGTGCCTCCCCCTTCCTCCCCGACCGGTAGAGCGCGAGCATCAGGTGGGCGCACAGCCGCTCCCGCAGGGGGTTCTCCTCCAGGAGCGCCGGGATCTCCGTCACCAGGCGGGCGTGCCTGCCGAGTTCGAGGTCGAGTGCCAGGCGCCGCTCCAGGGCGTCGGTCCTCTCCGCGCCGATCCGCGCGGCCCGCGTCCTCATGGCGTCGGTGTCGATTCCGTCGAGCGCCGGACCGCGCCAGAGGTCGTCCGCCTCGCGCAGCAGGTCGGAGGCCTCCTCCGTGCGCCCCGCCTTCTCCGCCGCTCCCGCCCGGCGCACCCGGACGCGGAACAGGTAGAGGTCGACCGTCTCCGGGTCGGCGCGGAGGAGGTAGCCGGAGGAGCGGGTGTCGATCACGGCGCGGAGGGGGCCCAGCCGGCGGCGCAGGCGGGAGATGCAGATCTGCACCTGGGTGCGGGCGGTCTCGGGCGGGTCGTGCGACCAGAGCGTGTCCATCAGCGCCTCGATGGAGACCACGCGGTTGAGATCCAGCAGCAGTGCCGTCAGAACCGTCTGCTGGCGTCCCAGCGGCACGTGGACGAGGCCGTCGGCACCGCCCACCTCCAGGGTCCCCAGCAGCCGGAAGCGAATTCCCGAGACGTCACTCCCGGCTGTTCTCTCACTGCTCATTGCGACCTGTCGATTCTGTTTCCGTGTTCGGCCGGACACACGCTTCGCACCGTCGGTCGGCTCCCGCGCAGGACCGCGGAGAAAAGGATGACGGACCCGGGCGGCTCCGGAAAGCGGAATAAGGGGGAAGGGCGATGAGAATCGGTCGTCCGGGGCGGCGCGGTTGCGGGGAGGGCGCCGTTCCGGCCGCTCGGAGCGGGCCGCGCCGCGGGGACCGCCCCGTGCACCCCCCGTCCGCCGGCCGGGGCGCCGCGCCCGGCCGGCCGGCCTCCGGGGCCGGCCACGGCGGGCCCGGCCGGAGGGGGCCCACCGCGGGCGGAGGCGGTCGCACCGTCGCGCGCGGACGGGCTCCGGCGGGGTCGCGGGCGTCCGTCACCGGGCGGGTCCCGCGGCTCAGGCGCCGGTCTCGTCGGCGGGCCAGGGCCGGGCGGCGCCGGTGGGGGCGGGGCGGGCGGGGCGGCTGCTCATCTTCGATACTTTCCAAGGCGCGCGGGAGGGGGCGGGCCCGGCGGGAGCGGAGCCGGGGGTCACGCGGGAAGGGCGGGCGGTCGCTGTGACGGGCGGACCCCGACCGGGTTTCGGGCGTTCGCGGCGGAAGGGCCGCGTCCGGCGCCGATCATCGGCGCCGTTTCGCCCCACCGGATTTCACGATCGCCTTTTCCGGTCGATACGGGACATGAAGGTAACACGTTTTCCGACGAGCGCCACGGAATTCCCCCCGGGGTGGCCGCACGGGGTGCGGCGGCCCGTTCCGCACGGCCGGGAACGGGCCGCCGCGGGCCCGGGGGCACGCGCCGGCGCGCGGGGGCGCCGCGCGCCGCTCCGCGTCCGGGCGCGGCCCCGGGCCGGACCCCGGGCGCGGACCGGCCGCCCCGGCTATCCCGGGGCGGCGGGGCCGGCGCCGCGTTCGAGCTCGTGCCGCAGGTCCTCCAGCTCGGCGCCGCCCGACATCTGGCGCACCAGGTCCTCGGGCTCCACCTCGGCGCGGGGCGCGTCCAGCTCGACCTCTCCCAGCTTGAGCACCACGAAGTGGTCCCCGACCAGGTGGGCGTGGTGGGGGTTGTGGGTGATGAACACGACCCCGAGCCCGGCCTCGCGGGCGGCGGCGATGTACTTGAGCACCACCCCCGACTGCTTGACGCCCAGCGCGGCGGTGGGCTCGTCCAGGATCAGCACCCGCGCGCCGAAGTGCACCGCGCGGGCGATCGCCACCACCTGGCGCTGGCCGCCGGACAGCCGCCCCACGGGCGCGTCGATGTCGGGCAGGTCGATACCCATCCGGCGCAGTTCGGCGTCGGCGGTGCGGCGCATCCCCGCCGCGTCCAGCATCGAGAACGGCCCCCACCGGCGCAGCCGCTCCTCGCCCAGGAAGAAGTTGCGCCACACCGGCATCAGCGGTGCCATCGCCAGGTCCTGGTGGACGGTGGCGATGCCCAGGTTCCGGGCCTGGCGCGGGGAGGACAGGGAGACCGGGCGCCCGTCCACCCGGTAGACCCCGGTGGTGGGCGGGTGCAGTCCGGCGATGACCTTGATCAGCGTGGACTTGCCCGCGCCGTTGTCGCCGAGGACGCAGGTCACCTCGCCGGCCCGCACCGCCAGGTCGACCCCGGTGAGCGCACGGACGGTGCCGAAGGCCTTGCCGACCCCGGACAGTTCCAGCAGCGGCGTGTCGGTCACGGCCCGCCCACCCCCTTGTCGGCCTGGGCGCGGAACCACCCGTTGACGACGACGGCGGCCAGCAGCATGGCGCCGACGAAGAACATCACCAGGTAGTTGTCCCAGCCCGCGTACACGATGCCCTGCCGGGTCATCCCGTAGATGAGCGCTCCCACCGCGGCCCCCACCACCGTGCCGTAGCCGCCGGTGAGCAGGCAGCCGCCGACCACGGCGGCCATGATGTACAGCAGCTCGTTGCCGATGCCCTCCCCGGACTGCACGGTGTTGAACGCGAAGAGCAGGTGCATGCCGGAGAACCAGGCGAAGAACCCGACCGTCATGAACAGCCCGATCTTCACCCCCGCCACCGGCACGCCCATCGCCCGGGCCGCCTCGGCGTCCCCGCCCGCCGCCTGGACCCAGTTGCCGACCCGGGTGCGCAGCAGCACCCAGGTGGCCAGGGCGGTGAACAGCACCCACCACACCACGGTGACGCGCAGGTTCAGCCCGCCCACCGCGAAGGAGGACGCGAACACCGCCCGGGCCGACTCGAACCCGTCCATGTCGGAGATGTTGCGGGTGGACACCCCGTCGACGACCAGGCGGGTGACGGCGACGTTGAGCCCCTGGAGCATCAGGAACACCGCCAGTGTCACCAGGAAGCTGGGCAGCCGGGTGCGCACCAGGATCCACCCGTTGAGGAACCCGATGCCCAGCGACACCGCCAGCGCGATCGCCACGCCCGCCCACACGTTGAGCCCGAACCACCAGGCGGTCATGGACGCGGTGAGCGCCGAGGAGATCACCGCGACCCCGGCCGACAGGTCGAACTCGCCGCCGATCATCAGCAGCGCCACGCCGACCGCCATGATGCCGATGGTCGACCCGGCGTACAGGACGGTGCCCAGGGCCGAGGCGGTGCGGAACGGTTCGGCGACGGCGAAGAACACCGCGAACACCACCACCGCACCCAGCACCGACCCCAGTTCGGGGCGGGTGGCCAGACGGCGCAGCGGCGGCCTGCGGCGCGGCCCCGCCGCCCGCTCCCCGCGCGGCCCTTCTCCGGCCGGTTCCGGCGCCCGGAGCGCCTGCGTGCCCTCCACGGCTACCGGGTCCCCCTCTCGGCGTACTCGGCCACCTGGTCGATGTTGCCCTCGTCGATGAACGCCGGACCGGTGAGGACGGCCTCTCCGCCGCCGATGGTGTTGCCGTTGGTGTTGTACAGCCACAGGGAGTCGACCGCCAGGTACCCCTGGAGGTAGGGCTGCTGGTCGACGGCCCAGGCGACGTCTCCGGCGCGGATCAGCTCGACGAGTTCGGCGTTGGTGTCGAAGGTGGACACGACGGCCTCCGAGCCGGCGTCGGCGACGGCGTCCACGGCGGTGACGGCGATGGGGGCGCCCAGGGCCGCCACGTGGTCGATGTCGGCGGACTCCTCCAGGCGGGAGGAGATGGTGGAGCGCACCTCGGGCATGTTGGCGCTGTCGACGTAGAGGATGTCGGACTCGCCGCCGAAGCCCTCGGCCAGGCCCTCGCAGCGGGCCTCCAGCGAGACGTTGCCCTGCTCGTGGATGACGCAGACGACGTTCTGGGCGCCCTCCTCGGCCAGGCGCTCGCCGAAGGCCTCCCCGGCCAGGTGCTCGTCGGTGCCGAAGTACTGCTGGACGCCCATGTCCTGCCACTGGTCCATGCCGGCGTTGAGAGCGACCACGGGGATGCCCGCCTCGGTGGCGGCGTCCACCGCCCCGGCCATGGCGTCGGGCGAGGAGAGGGTGAGGGCGATGCCGTCGACGCCGCGGTCGACGGCGTTCTGCACGAGGTTGGCCTGCTCGGAGGCCTCGGGGTCGGCGGCGTACTCCAGCGTGGCGCCGCTCTTGTCGGCGGCGGCCTCGGCACCGGTGCGGACGATGTCCCAGAAGGTGTCGCCCTGGACCTGGTGGGTGATCATGGCGATGGTCAGCTCGGGGGCGTCGGCGCCGTCCGCGGCGGGTTCGGAGCGTCCCCCCTGGGAGCTGCACGCGGTGGCGGCGAGCAGGAGCGCCGCGGCGGCCAGGGCCGGCGCGGTGCGAGGGTTCGGGCGTGGCATGGGTCGTGTTCTTTCTCGGTCAGGGGATGTCGGTGGTGTGCCCGCCCCCGGTCGCGGACCGGGGGCGGGCGGGGCGTCCGGGTCAGGGTCTCCCCTGGCGCCGGGCGCCCAGGCCGCAGGAGCCGAGGTAGCGGCGGGTGCGCTCGGCGATGGGGGCGGGCACGTCCGGCTCGCAGGGGTACAGGTCCTGCTCGACGATGACGAAGAGCCGGGCGTCGACCCCGCGCAGCGCCTCGATGACGGCGGCGGGGGCGGGCTCCCCGGCGGGCGGTTCCACGCACACCCCCAGCTCGACGGCCTCGCCGAAGGACAGGCCCTCGGCGTGGACGCGGCGCAGGATCGCCGGGTCCATCTGCTTGATGTGAACGTAGCCCACGCGTTCGGAGTAGCGGTGGACCAGGTCCACCGCGTCGCCGCCGCCGTAGGCGACGTGGCCGGTGTCCAGGCACAGCGACACCAGGTCGGGGTCGGTGGCGTCGAGGAAGCGCTCGATGTCGGGCTGGGTGAGGATGTGGGTGTCGGCGTGGGGGTGCAGGCACAGCCGCACCCCGTACTCGCCCAGGAGCATGCGGCCCAGCTCGTCGGCGGTGGCGGTGAGCCGCGCCCACTGGTCGGCGTCCAGGACGGGCGACTCGGTGTGGGCGCCGGTCTTCTCGTCGCGGAACATGGGCGGGATGAGCACGAGGTGGCGGGCGCCCACCGCGGCGGTCAGCTCGGCGACGGCGCGCACCACGGCCACGGTGTCCTCCCGCGCGCGGGGGTCGTGGAGGTTGCCGAAGGCGGTGCCGCCGCTGACCCTCAGGCCCCGGCGGCCCACCTCGTCGGCCAGGCGCAGGGGGTCGGTGGGCAGGTAGCCGTAGGGGCCGAGTTCGAGCCACTCGTAGCCGGTGGCGGCGAGTTCGTCGAGGAAGCGGTCCCAGGGGAGCTGGCGGTCGTCGTCGGGGAACCACACCCCCCAGGAGTCGGGGGCCGATCCCAGGATCAGCCCGTCCTCCGCGGGGCCGGTGGTCGGGGCGCCGGTGCTGTCGGTCATCTGGCGTCCGGTCCTTTCCGTCTACAGGTGGTGGCGGCGGGCGGTGCGGTCGCGCTCGTAGGCCAGGCGGGCCCGGCGGGTGGTGTCGAGCGCGGAGGTCTCGGCGACGGGCACGTCCCACCAGGCGCCGGAGTCGGGCCCGGGGGCGCGGGGGTCGGTGCGCACCTCGATGACGGTGACCCCGTCGTGGTCGCGGGCCCGGGCCAGGGCGGCGCGCAGGTCGTCCAGGGTGCGGGCGCGCACCGCGCGGGCGCCCAGGGAGGCGGCGTTGGCGGCCAGGTCCAGGGGCAGCGGCGGCCCGTCGTCGCGGCCGGTGGCGGGGTCGCGGTGGCGGTGGGCGGTGCCCAGGCGCTGGGAGCCCACCGACTCCGACAGCCCGCCGATGGACGCGAAGCCGCGGTTGTCGACCAGGACGACGGTGACCTTGAGGCGCTCGGCGACCATGGTGGCGATCTCCTGGGCCATCATCAGGTAGGAGCCGTCGCCGACCAGGACGACGACCTCGCGGTCGGGGGCGGCCAGGCGCACCCCCAGCCCGGCGGCGATCTCGTAGCCCATGCAGGAGTAGGCGTACTCGACGTGGTAGGCCTTGGGGTCGCGGGCGCGCCAGAGCGCCTGGAGGTCGCCGGGCATGCTCCCGGCGGCGTTGACCACCACGGCGCGGTCGTCGAGGGCGTCGTTGAGCGCGCCCAGGACGGCGGTCTGGGCGAGCAGGCCGTCGGCGCCGGGCGCGCGGTGCAGCCGGTCCACCTCGGCGGCCCACTCCCGGGCCAGGTCCGCGGCGCGCTGCCCGTGCTCGGCGGGGACCCGGTATCCGTCCAGGGCCGTGCGCAGGGCGGCCAGGGCCTCGCGGGCGTCGGCGACCACCTGTAGGGCGCCGAGCTTGGCGGCGTCCATGCGGGCGACGTTGACGTTGACCAGGCGCACGTCCGGGTCGCGGAAGACGCTGCGGCTGGCGGTGGTGAAGTCGCTGTAGCGGGTGCCCACGCCGATGACGACGTCGGCCGCGGCGGCCAGCCCGTTGGCCGCGGGGGTCCCGGTGGCGCCCAGCCCGCCGACCGCGCACGGGTGGTCCCAGGGCAGGGCGCCCTTGCCCGCGTGGGTGTCGGCGACGGGGATGCCGGTGGCCTCGGCCAGCTCCCGCAGCTCGGCCGCCGCTCCGGAGTACACCACCCCTCCCCCGGCGACCAGCAGCGGGCGCCGCGCGGCGCGGACCGCCGCGGCGGCCCGTTCCAGGGCGGCGGTGTCGGGGCGGGGCCGGTCCACGTGCCACACCCGCTCGTGGAGGAACGCCACGGGCCAGTCGTGCGCCTGGGCCTGCACGTCCTGGGGCAGGCACAGGGTGACGGCGCCGGTCTCGGCGGGGTCGGTGAGCACCCGCATCGCGGCCAGGGCGGCCGGGACGAGCTGCTCGGGGCGGGTGAGGCGGTCCCAGTACTTGGAGACGGGGCGCAGGGCGTCGTTGACGGTGACGTCCCCGGCCCGGGTGTCCTCCAGCTGCTGGAGCGCCGGGTCGACCGCGCGGGAGGCGAACATGTCGGAGGGCAGCAGCAGGACCGGGAGCCGGTTGGTGGTGGCCAGGGCGGCGCCGGTGACCATGTTGGTGGACCCGGGGCCGGTGGAGGCGGTGCAGGCGAAGGCGGACAGCCGGTCGCTCGCCTTGGCGTAGGCGGTGGCGGCGTGCACCATGGCCTGCTCGTTGCGGGCCGGGTGGTAGGGCAGGTCGGCCTCCCGGCCGTGGGCGGCCTGGAGCAGGGCCTGGCCCAGGCCGGCGACGTTGCCGTGGCCGAAGACGCCCCACACCCCGGCGATGAGCCGGCGGCGCTCCCCGTCGCGCTCGGTGTACTGCGCGGCGAGGAACCGCACCAGGGCCTGGGCGGTGGTGAGGCGGACGGTGTCCCCGCTCATCGGGCCTCCCCGGCGCCCCGGGCGGTGCACAGCGGCAGGCGCGGGTCGGTGTCCCGGCCGGCCCAGGTGCCGCGGACCCAGCCGTGGGCGGGGTCGTCGGTGATGTGCCAGGCGCGTTCGGGGCCCGGACCGGCCATGACGTTGAGGTAGTACAGGTCGTAACCGGGCGCGGCCATGGAGGGGCCGTGCCAGCCGTGCGGGATGAGCACGACGTCCTCCGAGCGCACCTCGGCGAGCAGGTCGGCGGGCCGGTCCGCGGTGCCGTACACGCGCTGGTAGCCCACGCCCGGACCGGCCGGTCCGGGGGCGACCTCGAAGTAGTAGATCTCCTCCAGTGCGCACTCGGTGGCGGTGGCCTCGTCGTGTTTGTGCGGCGGGTAGGAGGACCAGTTGGCGCCGGGGGTGAGGACCTCGCAGCAGATGAGCCGGTCGGCCTCGAAGCTCTCAGGGGTGCACAGGTTGTTGACCTGCCGTGAGGCCTGGCCGGCGCCGCGCAGTTCCACGGGGACGGCCTCGGCGGGCCCGTAGCGGGCGGGCAGGCGGCGCTCGCAGCGGGCCGAGGGCAGGGCGAACCGGCCGCCCCCGGCGGAGGCGACCGTCGCGGCGGCGTCGCGCGGCAGGTAGGCGAAGTCGCTGACCCGGGAGAACACGTCGCGGCGCCCGGTCAGCTCGAACACCTCGCCCTCCTCCGTGGTGACGGTGCAGCCCCCGTCCAGGGGCAGGACCAGGGTCTCGGCGTCGCCGGTGGCGATCCGCGCCTCCGTGCCCGGGGCCAACTCCAGGACCCGCAGCCCGGAGTGGGTCCACCCGGCGGCGGCGGGGGTGACGACGGTGCGAAAGGGCGGCGCCGCGGTGCTGAGCGCCGGGAGGTGGTGGCGGTGGTCGGTGGATGTCACAGGAGCCCCACTGCGGTGTCGACGGCGGCCTCGACATCGTCGTCGGCCGGGTACAGGAGTGAACGGCCCGCCGTCAGCCCGATGACGGTGGGCAGGGCCAGGGCCCGCGCCCAGCGCGCGTAGGCGGCCCCGGGGTCGGCGGCGGCCTCGCCGCCGAGCAGGACGACGGGCAGGGTGCTGGCGGCGGCGACGCGTTCCATGTCGTCCACCACCGGGAGTTTGAGCCAGGTGCGGGCGGAGGTGTCGCCCAGGCCGGAGGCGATCGCGGCGGAGCGGGCGACCGCCTCGGTGGACAGGTCGTTGCCCAGCACGCCGCCGGTGCGGCGGGAGACGAAGGGCTCGACCATGGCCACCAGGCGGGAGGCGTTGAGCAGGCTGACCGCCCGCCCGCACCGCTCCAGGACGGGGGCGGTGCGCCCGTCCGCGTAGTCCAGGCGCAGCAGCATCTTGCCGCCCTGGAGCCCGGAGCGGACCAGGCCGTCGGGCGTGTAGCCGGTGAAGCGGTCGTCGATCTCCCAGTCGGCCCCGGCCAGGCCGCCCCGGTTCATGGAGCCGAACACGGACTTGCCGTCCAGGGCGCCGAGCAGGAGCAGGTCCTCCACGACGTCGGCGCCGGCCAGCACCCCGGTCACCCCCGGCCGGGCCAGGGCCGTGCACAGCCGGTCGAGCAGGTCGACGCGGTCGGCCATGGCCAGGGGGCGCCCGCCGGTGGCCAGGGCGCCGCGGGCCGGGTGGTCGGCGGCGACGATGAGGACCCGTCCGGCGGGGCCGACCGGTGCGGCGGGCGGGATCCGGCGTGCGGCCGCCTCGGCGATGGCGTCGGGGCGGTGCACGCGGGTGGCGACGAGCTCGCGGTAGCGGTCGGCGATCACGGGCCCTCCCCCGCCGGCGGGCCGCCCGGTCCGGCGGCGGGCCCGGGGTCCCCCAGCAGGCGGCGGACCTCGGCGGTGGTGGGCATGGCGTCGGCGCAGGACAGGCGGGAGGCGACCAGGGCGCCGGCGGCGTTGGCGAACCGGACGGTGGCGGCGGTGTCCCACCCGGCCAGGAGCCCGTGGCACAGGGCGCCGCCGAAGGCGTCCCCGGCGCCCAGGCCGTTGACGACCTCCACCGGGACGGGGGGCTCGCGGTGGACGGTACCGGCGGTGGCGGCCAGGACCCCGTCGGGGCCCTGTTTGACCACCACCGTCTCCAGTCCCACGTCCAGTCCGCGCCGGACGGCCTCGGCGGGGTCGCGGGTGCCCACCGCGACCTCCCACTCGTCGAGGTTGCCGCAGGCGACGGTGGCCAGGGGCAGCGCCCGGGCCACCTGGTCCCGGGCCTCCTCGCGCGAGTCCCAGAACACCGGCCGGTGGTCCAGGTCCAGGACGGTGTGCCGGCGGCGGCCCCGGATGCGCAGCGCCTCCAGCGTGGCGGCGCGGGAGGGCTCCCGGCACAGCCCGGTGCCGGTGACCCAGAACAGGCCGGCCCCGGCGATGGCGTCCGCGTCCAGCTCGGCGGGGTCGATGAGCAGGTCGGGGGCGGGGTCGCGGCCGTAGAAGTACAGCGGGAAGTCGTCGGGCGGGAAGATCTCGCAGAGGGTGACGGGGGTGGCGGTCCCCGGGACGGCGCGCACGTGCCGGTCGTCCACCCCGAACCCGGTCAGGGCGCGGCGCACGAACCGGCCCAGCGGGTCGGCGCCGACGCGGGTGAGGACCGCGGCGGAGCGGCCGTGGCGGGCCGCGGCCACGGCGACGTTGGTGGGGCTGCCGCCCAGGTACTTGCCGAAGGAGGTTACCTCCTCCAGGCCGGCCCCGACCTGGTCGGGGTAGATGTCCACGCCGACGCGGCCCATGGTGAGGACCTCGGCGGGCGGGGGCGCGGGGTCCCCGCCGGCGGGTGCGGCGCTCACGCGGTCCCCCTCGCCGCCCCGTGCGCGGCGCGGGCCCGCGGGCGCACCTCGTCCACCCGCACCGGCCGGTGCTCGCGCCGGGACAGGTCGGCGGCGTCGGCGACCAGCACCGCCTCCAGCGCGTCCGCGACCGTGCACGGGCTGGGCGTGCCGTCGCGGACCATGGCGATGAACGCGGCGATCTCGGCCTCGTAGGCGGGTGTGAACCGGGACCAGAACTCCTCCCAGGGGTCGTCCGCGGGGAAGTCCGCGCCGGGCTCGGCCGAGCGCAGCGGCGCGCGCCCGTCCAGTCCGACGGCGAGGGTGGCGCGGGTCCCGGCGAGTTCCATGCGCACGTCGTACCCGGCGCCGTTGTACCGGGACCCCTGGAGGGTGGCCAGGGTGCCGTCGGACAGGCGCAGGACGGCGGCGGAGGTGTCGACGTCGCCGTGCTCGGCGAAGTAGGCGGCGCCCCGGTTGGCGCCGTAGGCGAAGACCTCCTCCACCTCCAGGCCGGTGACCCAGCGCAGGATGTCGAAGTCGTGGACGTGGCAGTCGCGGAACAGGCCGCCGGACCCGGCGATGTAGGCGGCGGGCGGCGGGGCCATGTCGCAGGTGGTGGCGTGGACCCGGTGCAGGTCGCCCAGCTCGCCCGCGCGCACGGCGCGGTGGGCGCGCCGGTACCCGGCGTCGAAGCGGCGCATGAAGCCGATGTGGACCCGGGCCCGGGAGCGCTCGACCTCCTCCAGCACCCGGGCGGTCTCGGCGACGGTGGGGGCGACGGGCTTCTCGCAGAAGACGGGGATCCCGGCGGCGGCCCCGGCGAGGATGAGCCCGGGGTGGGCGCCGGTGGCGGCGGTGACCACCAGGGCGTCGACGGCGCCGGGGGCGAGCAGGTCCCCGACCCGGTCGGCGGCGCGGGCGCCGGTGCGCTCCGCCGCCGCGCCGGCGCTGGCGGGGTCGAGGTCGGCGACGACCAGGTCGTCGACCTCGGGTCGGGCCGCCAGGGCGGCGGCGTGGGAGAGTCCGATGCGTCCGGTTCCGATGAGGCCAATGCGCATGGAGCGCCCTTTCAGGAACGAGGGGTGTGCGTCAGGTCACACCAGCGCACCCATCGTCACTCCGCCCCCGTTCTCTGTCAAGACTTTGTCTAGACATATGGACATCATGATCTCCGGTCAATCTGTACACTGGCACCGTGACCCAGACGCCCCTGTCGATCCCGTTGGACCGCTCCAGCCCGATCCCCCTCTACTTCCAGGTGGCCCGGGAGATCGAGCGCCGCATCCTGGAGGGCGAGCTGGCCGCGGGCACCCGCCTGGAGAACGAGCTGGTGCTGGCCGACCGGCTCGGCCTGTCCCGGCCCACCCTGCGCCGCGCCATCGAGTACCTGGTCGACCGGGGCCTGCTGGTGCGCAGGCGCGGCGTGGGCACACAGGTGGTGCGCCCCCGCGTGCGCCGCCCGGTGGAGCTGTCCAGCCTCTACGACGACCTCGCCCGGTCCGGGCAGGAGCCCCGGACCGAGGTGCTGCGGCTGGCCCTGGAGGAGCCGCCCCCGGCGGTGGCCGCCGCCCTGGAGCTGCCCGCGGGGACACGGGTGTACGCCATCGAGCGGCTGCGCGGCGCCGGCGGCGAGCCGCTCGCGCTGATGCGCAACCACGTGCCCGCGGACCTGCTCCGCCTGGACGCCGAGGCCCTGGCCGGCCAGGGCCTGTACCGGCTGCTGCGCGCGGCGGGGGTGCGGCTCAAGGTCGCGTCGCAGAGCATCGGCGCCCGCGGCGCCACCGCGGCCGAGGCCCGCGCCCTGGACGAGCGTCGCGGGGCGCCGCTGCTCACCATGGACCGCACCGTCTACGACGACGTGGGCCGGGTGGTCGAGCACGGCTCCCACCTGTACCGCGCCTCGCGCTACTCCTTCGAGATGACCCTCACCGGCTGACCCGGCCCCGCCCGCCCGGTTCGGGAGAGCCCGGCGTGTCCGCTCCCGTTCGGGGCGGGCGGTCGCGAGGGTGGCGGACATGACCACCACCGCCACCCGGACCGGGTTCGCCGCGCTGGCCCTGACCCGGCTGGTCGAACTCCTCATCCTGCTGCTCGGGCTGTTCCTGATCTTCGGCGGCGACCCCGAGGAGGACCTCGGGCTCCTGCTGCTGTGGGACGCGGCCGTGCTGGCCTACCTCGCCGCCGGGATCCGGGCGGTGCGCCGCCGCGCGCTGCGGGGGCCGGGCCCGGGGGAGGGGGTCCCCCGGCCGCGCCGCCGGTGGGAGCACGTGCTGCGGCCCAGGAGGTTCATCCTGGTCTTCCCGGTGCTGGCGGGGTTCACCGGGCTCAGCGCCGCCCTGCTGGTCCTGGACTTTCGCGACGACGCGGCGGTCGGCTCGGCGATCGCCGGGTTCGGCGCGCTCACCATGGTGCTGGGGTGGGTCCTGCTGCACTCGGGCTACGCGCGCTCCTACCGGGCCCGGGACGAGGACGAGCGCGGGCTGGAGTTCCCGGGGACCGGGCACCCGACCATGCCCGACTACCTGTACTTCTCCTTCGTGATGGGATCGACCTTCGCGGTCTCGGACGTGGCGGTGGTGACCACCCGGATGCGCTGGCACGTGATGCTCCACGGGATCCTCGCGTTCTTCTACAACGCCGTGGTGCTGGCCACCGCCATCGGGGTCGTCACCGGCGGCTGAGCGCCGCCGGCGGGTCAGGGCGCGGGCAGGAGCGCGGCGCGCAGCGCCTCGGTCTGCTCGGCGCGAAAGCCCCGGACCACCCCGGTGTCGGCGAAGGGGATCTCGAACCCGTGGAAGGCGCCGGGCACCAGGGACAGCGCGCACGGCACCCCGGCCGCCTCCAGGCGGCGGGCGTAGGCGACGTCCTCGTCGTGGAAGAGGTCGTTGGTGCCCACCCCGATCCACGCCGGGGGCAGCCCGGACAGGTCCTCCCGGCGGGCGGGCGCGGCGTAGGGCGGCACCTCCTCCGAGCCCGGCTCGCGGCCCAGCAGGGCACTCCAGGCGTACCGGTTGGCGGCGGGCGACCACAGGTACATGTTCGCGGTGTCGAGGTCGGTGCGCAGCGCCGTGCGGTCGTCGAGCATCGGGTACACCAGCAGCTGGAACACCAGCGCCGGGCCGCCCCGGTCCCGGCACATCTGCGCCAGGGCCGCGGCCATGCCGCCCCCGGCGCTGGCCCCGCCGACCGCGATGCGGCCGGGGTCCACGCCCAGGGCGCCGGCCTGCTCCGCCATCCAGGACAGCGCGGCGCGGGCGTCCTCCAGCCCGGCCGGGGCGGGGTGCGCCGGGGCCAGCCGGTACCGGACGGCGACGACGGTGATGCCCAGGTCGCGGGCGAAGGCGATACTGCCCTTCTCGTCCTGCACGGGGTGGCCCATGACGTGCCCGCCGCCGTGGATCCACAGCAGCGCGGGCGTGGCCCCCACGACCCCCTCGGGCCGGTAGACCCACACCTCGACCGGCGGCGCGCCCGGCGGCCCGGGCACGGTGCGGCGCTCCACGGAGATGCCCGCGGGCACCGGACCGGGGCGCATCTTGGACGTGAGCCAGCGCAGCACCCCCGCGGTCCCCCTGCGGACCGGCGGGGAGGGCAGGAAGCGGACACGGCGCAGCTCGGGGTGCAACGGGGGCAAGGCGACTCCTCGGTTTCTCCGGCTGTAGGCTATCGGCCGCCCACGACATCCCAGCGCCGCCCGAGGTGAAGCCGTGCGTTGACCCCGGCCCGGCCGTGCCCGGGCCCCGCCCGCTCCTTCGCGACCCCGACGACCGCCCATCGCGAAGGAGAGACCACCCGTGCCCGAACCCCTGCACTTCGACGTCCCCGAGGCGCTCACCGCCTCGCACGGCTCCACCCCCGGGGGCCGCGCCTGGCTCGCCGGGCTGCCCGCGCTCGTGGGCGGACTGCTGGAGCTGTGGTCGCTGCGCCCCGACGGCCCGTTCCGCAACGGCATGGCGGGCCTGGTCCTGCCGGTCGTGCGCGCCGGCGGCGCCCCGGCCGTGCTCAAGGCCCAGCCGCTCACCCCGGAGAGCGCGGATACCGCCCCGGGGCTGCGCGCCTGGAACGGCGCCGGCTCCGTCCGGCTGCTGGAGCACGACCCCGCCACCGGCGGCCTGCTGCTGGAGCGGCTGGACGCCGCCCGTCCGCTGTCCTCGGTGCCCGACGGCACCGAGGCCCTGGAGGTCCTGGCCGACCTGCTGGCCCGGCTCACGGCCGTGCCCGCGCCCGCCGGGATGCGCACCCTGGCCGGCGTCGCCGCGGCGATGACGGCCGACGCCCCCGCGGCGGTCCCGCTGCTGGGGCGCGAGGGCGACCGCGCGCTCGTGCGCGCCTGCGCCGGGGCCGTCGCCGACCTGCTGGAGTCCCCCGGGGACCGGCTGCTGCACTGGGACCTGCACTACGACAACGTGCTGGCCGCCGACCGGGAGCCGTGGCTGGCCATCGACCCCGAGCCGCTGGCCGGGGACCCCGGGTTCGACCTGCTCCCGGCGCTGGACAACCGGTGGGAGGAGGTCGAGGCCTCCGGCGACGTGGCGCGGGCGGTGTTGCGCCGGTTCGACCTGCTCACCGAGCGACTGGGGCTGGACCGGTCCCGCGCCGCGGGGTGGACGCTGGGGCGGGTGCTCCAGAACGCCCTGTGGCAGGTGGAGGACGGCGACGAGGTGCTGGACCCCGTGCAGGTCGCCATCGGCTCGGCCCTGCTGGAGCACCGGTACTGACCGCCCCGCCGCCCCGGGCCCGAACGCGGCGGCCCGGGGCGGCGGGGCGGGACCTGAGCAGGGCGGGGCGGGAGCGGGGCGGGGCGGGTCAGCGCCAGGCGGGCGCGTCCGAGCCCTGGCGGGTGGGCGACGACGCCCAGTCGCGGGGCGCCCCGGCGTAGCCGATCGGCGGGCGGGCGTACCGCAGCCCTCCGTAGGGGGAGTCCGCGGCGGTGAGCCACCGCTCGGGGTCGTGGACGCCCCCGGGCGCGGGGGCGGGCGCGATGCCGTGCAACAGCAGCCCGGCGGTCCCGGCCAGCGACAGGCGCAGGTCGCGTCCGCGTCCGTCCGCCGCCCGGTCGGTGAGGGCGCGCAGCACGGCGGCGGCCAGCAGGTAGCCGGTCCCGTGGTCCAGGGCCTGGGCGGGCAGCGCGCCGGGGGCGCCGTCCTCCCCCGCCTCGGCGGCGGCGATGCCGGTCCCGGCCTGGACCAGGCTGTCGAACCCGCGCCGCCCGGAGAAGGCGCCGGACCGGTCCCAGGCGCACAGGGACGCGGTCACCAGCCCGGGGCGGCGCTCGGCCAGGTCCCGCGGGGACAGCCCGTACCGGTCCAGGGCCCCGGGGCGGTAGCCGGTGACCACCACGTCCGCCGCGGCCAGCAGGTCCTCGAACACCGCCCGGTCGCCGGGGGCGCCCAGGTCCAGGAGGGCGGAGCGCTTGCCGGGCGCGGTGTCGACGTGGGTGTCGCGGTCCTCGGGCAGGCCCGGCGGGTCCACCCTCAGGACGTCGGCGCCGAGCAGGGCGAGCGTGCGCGTGGCGACGGGCCCGGCGATCACCCGGGTCAGGTCCAGCACCCGCACCCCGGCGGCGGGCAGGTCCGCCGGGCCCGGGACCCGGTCGGCGGTGCCCGGCGCGGGGCGCCTCTCCACCACCGGGGGCCGGGCGGGGTCGGGGCGGTCGGCCACGGCGACCGCCAGTCCCCCGGCGGCGTAGACGGACTCCTGCACCCGCCGCGCGGGCAGGGCGGCGAGCGCGCGCCCCAGGTCCTCGGCGCCGGCGTCCCGCGCCAGGTCCAGGGCGGCCAGCAGCCGCCGCCGGTGGTGGGGGTAGTTGGCGTGGGTGCGCACCCAGCCGTCGGCGGTGCGCCAGAACCCGGATAGCGGTGCGAAGGGCACCATCGGCCGCCCGTCCACCCGCAGGTGGCGCTCGCTGACGAACGCGGTGGCCACGGCGCCCTCGTCCACCTCCACCGGCCGCACGGCGCCGCCGCAGCGCGCGGCGAGCAGTTCGGCGGCGGCCAGCGAGCACACCCCCACCGCGGCGCGGGCCAGTTGCCGCACCGGCAGCCGGGCGGGGAGCACGGCCCCGGAGCCTCGGTAGGAGACGCCCTCCTCCAGGCCGGGCGGCCCGCCCAGCGCGGACCAGAGCAGGGACGTGGTCGCGTCGGTTCCACCCATGGGAGCATTCTGCCCAACGTCGGCGCCCCGCGCCGCCTCCGCCCCCGGTGCGCCGGGCGCCCGCCCCCGGAGCGCCGCCCCCGGTGCACCGACGGCGCGCCTGCGCGAGGCGGGGGGCGCGCGGGCCGCACCGCTCGGTGGGCCGCCGCCCGGGTCGCAGAGCCGCGGCGGACCCGCCCGCCGGGCCCGCTCCCCCGCGTCCCCCATGGAATCCCGGACGCACGACCCCGCCCGGGTATCCCGAAGCCCCCGTGCGAACACCCGCCCTCCCCGCCCCGAGCACGCCCCGCGCCCCACGACACCACCCCGCGCCCCGTCCCACCCCACCCGGGCCCCGGACCGCTCCCCCCACGTCCCGGAGCATGACCCACGCTACGAGCCCGCGCCCTCGCACCCCACCCACACGAGTACCCGCCCCGGAGCACACCCCGCGACCCCGGCGACCGGCGTGCGCCCGACGTCCGGGGCGCGACGGCCCGGCCGTCCCCGACCACCCGCTTCACCCGGAGCGCGTCCCCGCGACCCCGGCGGCCCCGGGGACGGAACGCCCGTCCGCTCACGCCCCGAGGAGGCGGCGGGCGGCGGCCAGGCGCTCGGCGTCCCCGACGCCGTCACCGGCCCCGCCGGTGACGGCGTCGGCCCAGGACAGCAGGGTCCGGACCGCGGCGTCGGCGGGCGGTGCCACGGCGGGGTGCACGCCCAGCGCGACGCGGCCGGTGGTCCCGTCGAGGGTGAGCAGGTCCCCCTCGGCCGCCCAGCGCTCCCCCGCGCGCACCCTTCCGGGTTCGACGTGCAGGTCCGCGGCGCCCACCACCGCGGGCCGCCCCAGGGAGCGCGCCACCACGGCGGCGTGCGAGGAGGCCCCGCCCCGGGCGGTGAGCACCCCCGCCGCCGCGGCGATCCCCGCCATGTCCGCCGGGGAGGTCTCCGGGCGCACCAGCACCACCGGCCCGGACGCGGACAGGCGCACCGCCGCCGCGCTGTCGGTGGCGATCCGCCCCGCGGCCACCCCCGGTCCCGCGCCGGTGCCGCGGGTCCACAGGGCGGCGGTGGCGGCCATGACCGGGCGCCGGGCGCGCTCCAGGTCGTCCGGGGTCACCCGGGCCAGGGCCTCGGCGCGCTCCAGGACCCCGGCCCGAGCCAGGTCGACGGCGGTGCGCACGGCCGCCGTCCCGGTGAACCCCGCCCGGCGCACCTGGAGCAGCCAGAGCCGGCCCGACTCCACCGTGAACTCCAGGTAGCAGGCGTCCCGGTAGTGGTCCCGCACCCGGCCCAGGGCCCGCTCCAGGTCGGCCCACGCCCCGGGTTCGCGGTCGGCCAGCGCGGAGAGCGGCAGCGGCAGCGCCCGCCCCGACACCACGGCGTCGCCGCGGCTGCGGAAGAGGACGTCGCCGCCGGGGCCGGGCGAGCCGTCCACCGGGTCGCGGTCGAACGCCACCCCCGAGGCGCTGCGGTCGTCGCGGTCCCCGTCCACCATGGCCTGGACCACCACCGCCGTGCCCGCCCCGTCGTCCAGGCCGTGCAGCGCCCGGTAGGTGCGCGCCCGGGGCGCGTCCCAGGAGGCGAGCACCGCCGTGACGGCCTCGGTGAGCCGCTCCCGGGCGGCGGCCCTCCCGGCCGCGGGGCCGTCCCCGGGTGGCGCCCCCAGTCCCAGGACGGTGGTCATCATGCCGGGCATGGACACCGCGGCGCCCGAGCGCACGGACACGGTGAGCGCCGGGTCGCCGCCCAGCGTGCGCCCGGTCCGCCGTTCGAGGGCGGCCAGGGCCGTGTCGACCTCGGCCTCCAGCTCCTCGGGCGGCCGCCCGTCCCGGCGATACGCCCGGCAGGCCGCGGTGGTGATGACGAACCCCGGCGGGACCGCCAGTCCCAGGCGGTGCAGCAGGACCAGCCCGTGGGCCTTGCCGCCGATCGTCGCGGGCCCCTCCGCCAGGTCCGGGCCCAGGGGTCGCACCAGGCTCACCACCGGGGGATCCCCAGGGTCGCGAGCAGGTCCTCGTGGAGCTGGAACCAGTACGTGTGGTACGAGGCGGGGTCGTCGGCGACGTACTCCGTG
This sequence comes from Nocardiopsis flavescens, assembly GCF_900141985.1. Classification (GTDB taxonomy): domain Bacteria; phylum Actinomycetota; class Actinomycetes; order Streptosporangiales; family Streptosporangiaceae; genus Nocardiopsis; species Nocardiopsis flavescens. The sequence goes on from NZ_FQZK01000006.1 coordinate 228,382, forward strand.
CGGCCCGCGCGGGCCAGCTCCAGCGCACGGGCCAGCCCGGGCCGGTAGCGGCCGAACCGGGGCAGCGCGGCGGCGAGCGCGTCGCAGACGGGGGCAGCCCGCCGGTCGAAGCCGGCGAACAGGTCCAGGACCCGGGCGTCGGCGGCCGGGTCGCCGGGGCGGCTCAGCTGCCAGGCCGAGCACAGGTCGAGGAGTTCGGGGTTGAGGTCCAGGAACCGCCCGTAGGCGGCGGTGACGGCGGGGCGGGCCCCGGCGGCGTCCAGTTCCGCGGACCGCGCGCGGTCGTCGGCCCCGCGCCCGGCCGGGGTCTGCGCCCAGCCGCCGAAGGGCCCGGGGTCGCGCAGCACCAGTCCGTCGACGGCCAGGTCGATGAGGGCGGACTCGGCCTCGCCCGGGTCCAGGCCGGTGACGGCGGCGACGGTCCGCGCCGAGGCGGAGCCGGTGTACCGCAGCGCGGACAGCACCGCGGCGGTCGGTTCGGGGGACGCCATGTCCGCACCTCGCAGAAATTCAGATGATATCGACATCCAGATGATAGTCCCATCTGAAATTCGGCGCGCGCGGACACCGTGCCGCCCCGCGGCGGGGGCGCGCGGGTGCCGTCCCGGACGGGGGCCGGTGCGCGGCCCGGCCCCGCCCCGGCCTACTCCCCGCGCTCGGGGTCGTCCCGCGGGGTGCGGTGCACGGTGCCGTGCGGGTGTTCGGCGGGGGCGTACACCGAGTACAGCTTCAGCGGGACCTCACCCACGTTGACGATGTTGTGCCAGGTCCCGGCGGGCACCAGGACGGCCGAGCCGTCACCCGCCTTGTGCACGAAGTCGAGGTCGTCGCGGGTCGGACCCATCTCCACCCGGGCCTGTCCGGCCTCGACGCGCAGGAACTGGTCGCGGTCCCCGTGGACCTCCAGCCCCACGTCGCCCCCGGGCTCGATGGACATGACGGTGACCTGGAGGTTTCCGCCCGTCCACAGGGCGGTGCGGAAATGATCGTTCCGCAGGGTCAGGTCTTCGATTTCGATAACGCTCGGTTGCGGACCCCGGTCTTCCATTTCTTCCTTTCCCTCGCGCTGCGCGCCCGGAAGGGCCGGGCGCGGCGGTGCCGTCCGAACGCTCCGGTACCGGGCGACCGGGCGTATTCGCCCCTGCCCGCGGTGTGACCGGCGGCTCCGCTGCCCCTTTTCCTTGCCTTTACCGGGAGCCCTCACACCGCGGCTCCGAAAAAGGTTCCGATCCTCACACTCCGTCGGCGGGGATTCACGGAAAAAGGGTCCGGGAGGCACTTGTGGAAAAGGCGCGGCCCCTTCCTGCGGTACCGGGGGCGCCGTTGCGCGGGCGCACCCCGGCCTGCCGCCGGCGGCGGGGACGGCCCCGCGGCGGTCGGGGCGGGCCCCGGCACACGAGGGGCCCGGCCCCGGCGGTGCGCCGGGACCGGGCCGTGCCGCCGGGTCAGTCGGCGGAGTGCTCGTCCCAGTGGCCGTCGTGGCCGCGGTGCAGGTGGCCGTCGTGGACGTAGTCCACGTGGTCGCCGTGCGGCACCGCCACGTGGCCGCAGCCCTCCCCGTGTTCGTGGCCGTGGTCCTCGTGGACGGCGTGCCCCCCGACGGGGCACTCGTCCCAGTGGTCCTCGTGCGTGTGGTGCAGGTGGCCGTCGTGGACGTAGTCCACGTGCCCCTGGTGGGGCACCGCCACGTGGCCGCACCCCTCACCGTGCCGGTGCGCGTGGTCCTCGTGCACCGTGTGCGTCGTCGTCATCTCCACCCCCGCGAGACGGACCGCGTTCCGCCGCGGCGGAACCCTCACGCACCAGTCGACCAGAGACCGCGGCGACGGCGGGTCGGCTCACGACAAAGGTTCCTTGACCGGGGCTTCACCCGCGACCGGGCGCCCGCCCTCCATGACCAGGACGCGGTCGGCGCGGTCGGCCTCCCCCCGGGAGTGGGTGGCGTGCACGACGGCCGCGCCGCGCCCGCGCTCCTGGTCCAGGACCGCCGCGATGCGCTCGCGCGAGTCGGCGTCCAGCCCGGTGGAGGGCTCGTCGAGCAGGAGCAGGTCCGCCTCCTGGGCCAGCCCCTGGGCGAGCAGCACGCGCTGGCGCTGGCCGCCGGACAGCTCGCCCAGCCGGCGCCGGGCCAGGTCGGCGACCCCGAGCCGGTCCATGCACTCGCCCACCGCGGCGCGGTCCCGGCGGGTCGGCCGGCGCCAGGGGCCCAGCAGCCCCCACCGGCCCATCGCGACGGCCTCGCGGGCGGTCAGCGGCAGCGCGTCGGAGGCGGCGCTGCGCTGCACCACCAGGGCGGGGCGGCGCGGTGTGCCCAGGGTCACGGTCCCCGACCGCGGCGCCAGCACCCCCGCCATGACGGCCAGCAGGGTCGACTTGCCCGATCCGTTGGCCCCCACCAGGGCGGTCACGGTGCCCGCGTGGAGCGCCAGAGCGGCGCCGTGCAGGACGTCGCGGTCGCGGTAGCCCGCCCGCACGTCCGCCAGTTCGATCACCGGTGCCTGCCCCTGCGCCGCCCGGGCCGGGTCCGCGGTCATGTCCGCCTCCGATTTGGTAGTGAAAACGGTTTTCATTATAGAGTGCCCGCCATGGAAGCCCTGTTCGCCCCCTTCGAGGTCGTCTTCGTGCAGCGTGCGCTGTGGGGAGGCATCCTCGTCTCCCTCATCTGCGCCCTGGCCGGGACCTGGGTCGTGCTCCGCGGCATGGCGTTCCTGGGCGACGCGATGTCGCACGGGATGCTGCCCGGGGTCGCCCTGGCCTCGCTCCTGGGCGGCAACCTGTTCGTCGGCGCCGCCGCTGCCGCCGCGGCGATGGCCCTGGGGGTCACCGCGCTCGAACGCTGGTCGCCGCGCCTGTCCCGGGACACCGGCATCGGCCTGCTGTTCGTCGGCATGCTCTCGGCGGGGGTGATCATCGTCTCCCACTCCGGGTCCTTCGCCGTCGACCTCACCGGCTTCCTGTTCGGCGACGTCCTGGCGGTGCGCGAACAGGACCTGGTCCTGCTCGCCGCGGCCCTGCTCGCGGCCCTGGCGATCGCGGTCCCGGGCCACCGCGCCTTCACCGCGCTGGCCTTCGACCCCCGCAAGGCGACCACCCTGGGGCTCGCGCCCCGGTTCGCCCACGCGGCCATGCTCGGCCTGGTCACCCTGGCCGTGGTCGCCTCGTTCCACGTGGTGGGCACCCTGCTCGTCTTCGGCCTGCTCATCGCGCCCCCGGCCGCGGCCGCGGTCTGGGCGCGCAGCATCCCGGGGATCATGCTCGGCGCCGCCCTGCTGGGCACCGCCTCCACCGTGGCCGGCCTGCTCGTGTCCTGGCACTGGGGCACCGCCGCCGGGGCCAGCATCTCCGCCTGCGCCGTCGCCCTCTTCTTCGCCTCGGTCGCGCTGCACCGACTCGGCTCCGGCCCCGCGCGGGGCCGCCGCCGCACTCCCCCCGCCGATCCCCCCGCACCCCTTCCCGTGGACGAAAGGTCGAACGCGTCATGATCCGCACCCATCGCAGGAGCGCCCTCCCGGCGGCCGGCGCCGGCCTGCTCGCCGCGGCGCTGCTCGCCGGCTGCGCCGCCGGACCGCGGGAGGAGCCGCCCGCACCGGCCGAGGAGACCCCGCACGGCTACGTCGAGGGCGCCGAGGAGGCCGCCGAGCCGCAGTCCCGCCTGGTCCTGGCCGACGACGAGGGCGCGGTGGAGGTCCTGGACCTCATCACGGAGGAGACCACCGCCCTTGACCCGGTCGGCCCGGTCGACGGGATCACCGGCGACGGCAGGTTCGCCTACCTCTACTCATCCGATGAACGGACCACCTCGGTCGTGGACAGCGGCACCTGGACCGTCGACCACGGCGACCACTTCCACTACTACCGGGCGCGGATCCGCGCCCTGGGCGCCGTCGAGGGGGTCGCCGCCCCCGAGGCCGCGGCCGACACCGCCCTGACCGCCCTGGCCGACGGAAACGGGTCCGCGGCCCTGCTGGAGCGGCCCGCCCAGGAGGACGGCGGCCTCACACCGGTCGACCTGCCCGCCGGCGCCGCCGCCCCGGCCGTGGCCGTCCCCTACGGCGGCGCGCTCGTCACCGCCTCCGACGACGGCGTGCACGTCCACGACCGCTCCGGCGAGCCGCTGGCCTCCCCGGACGCCGCCTGCGCCGACCCCGCCGGCGCCGCCGTCACCCGGCGCGGACTGGTCATCGGCTGCACCGGGGGCGCCCTCCTGGTCACCGAGGACGACGGGGAGTTCACCGCACAGGAGCTGCCCCACCCCGACGGCCTGCCCGCCGGCGCCCACGTGGACGACTTCCACCACCGGCCCGGGGCCGCCGCCCTGGCCGCCCTCCCCGCCCCCGGCACGGTGCTGGTGCTCGACCTCGCCGAACAGCGCTGGCACCACTGGGACCTGCCCGGCGCCGTCGCGGTGTCGGCCGTCGGCGAGGGCGCCTCCGTGCTCGCCCTCACCGACGACGGCGCCCTGCACGCCCTGGACCCGGAGACCGGCGAGGAACTCGCCCGCACCGACCTGCTGGAGGAGGTCGACACCGAGCACCCCCCGGTCCTGCAGGTGGACACCTCCCGCGCCTACGTCAACGACGCGCACGGCGGCCTGGTCCACGAGATCGACTACAACGACGACCTGCGCGTGGCACGCACCTTCGAGACCGGCGTCGCCCCCGTGCACATGGTCGAGACCGGACGGTGAACCGATGAACGCACCCCGCACCCCGCACCCGCGCACCACCGCCCTGGCCCTGGCCGCGGCCACCGCCCTGACCCTGACCGCCTGCACCCCGGACGAGGGCCCCCGCACCGGCGTCGTGGTCACCACCAACATCCTCGGCGACCTCACCCGCGCGGTGGTGGGCGAGGAGACCGGGGTGACCGTCCTGATGAAACCCGACGCCGACCCGCACTCCTTCGGCGTCTCCGCCCAGGAGGCGGCCCTGATCGAGGACGCCGCCCTGGTGGTGCACAACGGCCTGGGCCTGGAGGAGGGGGTGGCCCGCAACGTCGAGGCCGCCGAGCAGGCGGGCGTGCCGACCCTGGCCGTCGGCGAGGCCGTGGACCCCCTGCCCTACACCTCCGACGAGAGCGAGGGCGAGCCCGACCCGCACTTCTGGACCGACCCCGAGCGGGTCGCCGCCGCCGTCGACCTCATCGCCGACCAGGTGGTCGAGCAGGTGGACGGGGTCGACGCCGAGGCCGTCCGCGCCAACGCCGAGGCCTACGGCGAGGAGCTGCGGGAACTGGACGCGTGGATGTCCGCCGAGTTCGACACCATCCCCGAGGGGGAGCGCCGGCTCGTCACCAACCACCACGTGTTCGGCTACCTCGCCGACCGCTACGGCTTCGAGGTCATCGGCGCGGTGATCCCCTCCGGCACCACCCTGGCCTCCCCCAGCGCCTCGGACCTGGAGTCCCTGGCCTCCGCCGTCGAGGCCGCCGGGGTGCGGGCGGTGTTCGCCGACTCCTCCCAGCCCGACCGCCTGGCCACCGTCATGGCCGAACAGGCCGGGGTGGACATCGACGTCGTCCCGCTCTACTCCGAGTCCCTGACCGGACCGGACGGCGGCGCGCCCACCTACCTGGACATGATGCGCGCCAACACCGACGCCATCGTCGCCGGCCTGACCGCCCCCTGAGCACCCCCCGACCGCCCACCCGGCCCTGCCCCCCGGCCCCCCGCGCCGCGGCGCCCGACCCCGCGCGCCCGGCAGGACACCACCGAAAGATACGAGGACAGAGAACACCATGAGATCACCGCACACCGTGACCAGGGCGGCGCTGCCCGTCGCCCTCTCCGCCGGCCTGCTGCTGACCGCCTGCTCCGCCGGACAGGACGGCACCGCCGAGGAGGCCGGCGCCGACGCCTCCCCCGCCGAGGCGGTCGTGGCGAACCCCGTCGCCACCACCTACGACGGCGGCGTCTACATCCTGGACGGCGACACCCTGGAGGTCGTCGCCGACATCGAGCTGGAGGGCTTCAACCGCCTCAACCCGGCGGGCGACGACCGCCACGTGTTCGTCTCCACCTCCGAGGGCTTCCAGGTCCTGGACGCCGCCGGGGGCGAGCTCACCGACACCGTGTTCGCCGCCGACACCCCCGGCCACGTGGTCCGCCACGCCGGGCGCACCGTGCTGTTCGCCGACGGCAGCGGCGAGATCACCGCGTTCGACTCCGACGCCCTGGGCGCCGGGATCCCCGAGGACGTGGACGTCCACAACGCCGAAGAGGCCCACCACGGGGTGGCCGTCGAACGCGAAAACGGCGAGCTGCTGCTCACCCTGGGCAACGAGGAGGAGCGCACCGGCGCCTTCGTCCTGGACGCCGACGGCGAGGAGGTCGCCCGCAGCGAGGAGTGCCCGGGCGTGCACGGCGAGGCCGCGGCCGAGGGCGACACCATCGTCATCGGCTGCGAGGACGGCGCCCTGGTCTACCGGGACGGCGCGTTCACCAAGGTCGACTCCGAGGACGACTACGGGCGCATCGGCAACCAGGCCGGCACCGACACCTCGCCGATCGTGCTGGGCGACTACAAGACCGACCCCGACGCCGAACTGGAGCGCCCCGAGCGCATCGCGCTGATCGACACCGCCGACGCCTCCCTGGAGCTGGTCGACCTGCCCGCCAGCTACACCTTCCGCTCCCTGGGCCGCGGCCCGCAGGACGAGGCGCTGGTCCTGGGCACCGACGGGTCCCTGCACGTCATCGACCCCGAGTCGGCCGAGCTGGTGGACTCCATCGAGCTGATGGACTCCTGGGAGGAGCCGCTGGAGTGGCAGCAGCCGCGCCCGGCCCTGTTCGTCCGCGGCGGCACCGCCTACGTGACCGACACCGCCACCCGCCAGGTGCACTCCGTGGACCTGGCCACCGGCGAGGTCACCGCCTCGGTCACCCTGGACGAGACCCCCAACGAGCTGAGCGGCGTCGCCTCCTGACGCCCCGGGGCCGGTGCGCCTCGCGCGCACCGGCCCGCCGGGCTCAGTCCCCGGCGGCGCCGGCGTGCTCGCCGATCAGCCCGACCAGCCGGTCCACCACCCCCGGCGCCAGGTGGTGCGCCATCCCCTCGATCTCCACGAACCTGGCCCCCGGGACGGCCCGCGCGGTGGCCCGGCCGCCGCTGGGGTGCACCATGAGGTCGACGTCGCCGTGCACCACGAGCGTGGGCGCGGCGATCCGCGCCAGCTCCCGGGTGCGGTCGCCCGAGGCGTGGATGGCGCCGATCTGACGGGGCACCCCGCTACCGGCCCGCGGCCCCCCGGCCCGCTCCCACAGCCCGGTCGACCAGGCGACCTCCTCGGCCCGGTCGGGCGGAAAGGCCGCCGACCCGATGTGGCGCAGCATCGCCAGGTGCTTGCGCACCGACTCCGCGCACGTGCGCGCGGGCAGGCCGCCCATGCGCAGCAGGGTCGACCACGCCACCCGGCCCACGCCCCGCTCCCCCGTGGTGGAGAAGATCGAGGTCAGGGACGCTGCCCGCCCCGGGTAGCGGGCCGCGACGGTCTGCCCGATCATGCCGCCCATCGACATCCCCACCAGGTGGGCGCGGCCGATGCCCAGGTGGTCCATCAGCCCCACCGTGTCCGCCGCCATGTCGGCCAGGTCGTAGGAGTCCGGGCGGGACCGGCCCAGCACGCTGTGCAGCGGGCTCGGCGAGGGGGCGGGCATCCGCGTGGAGCACCCGGCGTCCCTGTTGTCGAACAGCACCACCGGCGCGCCCAGCCCGGCGAGCCCGTCGACCATCGGCCGGGGCCACGACGTCAGGTCCAGCCCCAGGCCCGCGATGAGCAGCACCGGGACGCCCCCGCCCGCGCCCTCGACGCGGTAGCAGATCCGTGTCCCGCCGGGCAGGTCCACGAACCGGTCGGTACCCGTCACGCCCTCGCCTCCGTCCGTGCGTCCCCCGCGGGCCGCGTCCGCGCACCCGCCGTCACCGGGCGCGGCCCGGGGCCGACCGCGCGGTCGGCCCGCGGCGGCGCCCCGTCGGCATGGTAGACGGTCGGCGCCGGCTCCGGGTTCGGTCCCGGCCTCCGGGGGTGCGACGCCCCGGACGAACCCGCGCGATCCGTCCGGCCCGATCGCGCACGCGCCCCGGACCGCCGGTCCCGCGCCGCGTCCCCGGGAAGGAACACACCCCGCCCGGTGATCCGACCCCGCGCCGCCCCTCACCGAGCGGGCGGAGGCGCCCGCCGTCCGCCCGTTCCGGCCGGGTCCCGGCGGCGCGGGCCCGGTCCCCCGCCGCCGCGCCGGGGAGTGGGCCCCCTCCCGGGGCTCACTCCCCGGCGAGCACCATCCCCCTGGTCTCGCGGATGAACAGGCACGACAGCCCGGTCAGCGCGCACAGCGCCATGATGTAGGCGCCGAACACCCACTCCGCGCCCAGGTTGCCGAACAGCTGGTTGAGGTAGGGCGCCGTCCCGCCGAACACCGCCACCGACAGCGAGCAGGCGAACCCGATCCCCTGCGTGCGCACCCGGGTGGGGAAGCTCTCCGACAGGATCGCCGAGAGGATCGACGCCGGGGCCGACACCACCAGCAGGGCCAGCGAGGTCGCCACCAGCAGCGTCCACCCCTCGTCGGTGATCATCCGGGTGAGCGGGTACTGCAGGGCGAACATCAGCACCGCGAAGAACACGAGCATGGGCCTGCGGCCGATCCGGTCCGACAGCAGCCCCAGAACGGCAGCGACACCAGCGCGACGACCTGCGCCGCCACCGACATCCAGTAGGCGGTGCCCGGGTCCATGCCCTGCTGGGTGATGGCGTAGGTGGACACGTAGGAGGTCCACATGTAGTGGGCGGCGGTGATGCCCGAGACCATGGCGATCATGACCAGCACGGCGCGCACCACGCCCGCCCGCGACATGCGCGGGGCGGCCGGCGCCGCGGGGTCCGACGGGCTCCCCGGGGCGGGGGCGTCCCCGCCCTCCCGGGCACGGTCGGCCTCGAAGACGTCGCTCTCGTCCATGTCCCGCCGCAGGTACAGCGCGACCAGCGCCAGCAGCGCCCCCAGCAGGAACGGCACCCGCCAGCCCCACTCCGCGACCGCCGACTCCGGCAGCGCCGAGGTGAGCGCCCCGCCCAGGGTGTAGGCCAGGACCGAGCCGCCGAAGATCGCGATGAACGCGACGCTGCCCCACATGCCGCGCCGGTGCGGCGGGGCGATCTCGCCCACGTAGGAGTAGGCGGTGGCCGACTCGCCGCCGTGCGCGAACCCCTGGAGCACCCGGGCGGACAGCAGCACCACGGAGGCCCACGCGCCGATCGCCGCGTAGGTGGGCATCAGGCCGATGACCAGGCTGCCCGCCGCCATCATGAGCATCGTCGTGACCAGTACGAACTTGCGCCCGCGACGGTCGGCGATCCGGCCGAACACGATGCCGCCCAGCGGCCGCATCAGAAACCCGACGGCGAACACCGCCAGGGTCGACAGCAGCGCCGAAAGGGGATCGCCCTGGTCGAACATCACCACGGCGATGAAGGGCGCGAAAACCGCGTACGCGCTCCACTCATACCACTCAAGGACGTTGCCGACGGTGCTCGCCAGCAGGGACTTCTTCTTCGAACGCAGGGACGCGGCGCCGGGCGCCGGAACGGTGACGCTCATGCGCCGCCTCCGGAGGTGTCGGTGGGAAGGGGGGTGGCGGGGGCCGGGGCCTCCCGCAGCGCCCGCCGGCGGATCTTGCCGGTGGCCGTCTTGGGCAGGGCGTCCACGACGTGGACCTCGCGGGGCCGCTTGTAGGCGGCCAGGTGCTCGCGCGCGAACCCGGCCAGCTCCTCGCCGGTCGCCCGCGCCCCCGAGGCCAGGGAAACGTAGGCGACGACGGACTCGCCCCGGTAGGGGTCGGGGCGGCCGACCACGGCGGCCTCGAACACGGCCGGGTGGCGGTGCAGGACGTCCTCGACCTCGCGCGGCCACACCTTGTAGCCGGACACGTTGATCTGGTCCTTGAGCCGGTCCACCAGGTACACCCACCCCCGCCCGTCGACGACGGCGACGTCGCCGGTGCGCAACCGACCGCCGGGGAAGGCGGCGGCGGTCTCCCCGGGCCGGTCGCGGTAGCCGGGGACCACCGAGGGGCCGCCGATCTCCAGCTCGCCCTGCTCCCCCGGCGCGACCGGCGCACCGGAGGGGTCCACGGTGCGCACCGTGACGCCGGGCAGCGGGCGGCCGACGGACAGCGACCCGCTCACCGGGTCCACCGGGGCCCGCTCCCCGAGCGGGACGGCGATGACGCCCGAGGTGGTCTCGGTCATGCCGTAGGCGTTGTGGATGTACACCCCGAACCGCTCCTCGAAGCGCTCGACGGTGGAGGGCGGGACGGGCGCGCCCCCGGAGTACAGGGCGCGCACGGTGCGCAGGTGGCCGGGCCGGGCGCCGGGGTGGTCGTACAGGGCGTTGAACGCGGTGATGGAGCCGATGGTGAAGGTGACGCGGTGCTCGGCCACCGCCTCCAGCGCCACGTCGGCCCGGAACCGGTGCGCGAAGACCAGCAGCGTGTCGTGGACCAGCGCCAGGGCGGCGTTGATGACGGCGCCGGTGATGTGGAACAGCGGTGCCAGGGCGAGCACCGCGTCGCCGGGGCGCAGGTCCGCGTGGCGGCCGAAGGTGGAGGTCACCGCCAGGACGTTGGCGTGGGTGTTCATGGCACCCTTGGGCGGCCCGGTGGTGCCGGAGGTGTAGGTGAGCAGGGCGGTGTCCCCCGGCGCGACGGCGGCCGGGGGCGGGCGCCGCCCGGCGTGCCCGCGGGCCAGCGCCAGCAGGTCCCCGTCGGGCGAGGGCGCGGCCCGCTCCGCCGTCAGCACCCGCGGGTCGTCGCGGCCCTGGAGGTCGCGGTCGCAGGTGGTCAGCACCCAGCGCACGCCGGTGGCGTCCAGGGCCCCGCGCACCGCGGCGTGGTCGGTGTCGGCGCAGACGATCCCGACCGGCGCGGCGTCCTCGACGAGGCGGCGCAGCTCCCCGCCCCGGTACATGGGGTTGACGGGCAGAGCCGCGGCGCCCAGCTTCCACAGGGCCAGCAGGGTGAGCGCGAACTGCGGGATGTTCTGCAGGCGCACGCCGACGCGGTCGCCGGGGCCGACCCCGCGCTCGGCGAGGGCGCAGGCCAGGGCGTCGGAGAGGGCGTCGGCCTCCCGGGCGGTGAGCACCCGGTCGAAGTAGGCCAGGGCGGGCGCGTCGGGCGAGGAGCGGACGCGGAGCCGCCAGGCCCCGGGCAGGGTGTCGGGCGGGGCGTGGGGGTCGGGGGGAAGGTCGGATGTCATGTCGCGGCCCTTCTGTCTGCGGCGACGTCGACGCGCGAACGACCGACCGAACGATCGCTCGGTCGCCTGTAGTGTTGTGGATCACACCAGCGCTGTCAACACCCCGGAGCGCGCGCCCGGCCGGGCCGCGGCACCGATAACGTGCTGGCGACGGACCACGAGGAAGCGGGGAACACGGTGTCGGAGTCCTGGCGTTCGTTCGGCGAGCAGCGGCTGTCCGCCCCCCTGGCGGCGGCCCTGGCCTGCTTCGTCGAGCAGGGGTACCACGGGACCACCATCCGGCGGATCGCCGAGCGGGCCGGCCTGTCCGTGCCCGGCCTGTACCACCACTACCCGTCCAAACAGGCGCTGCTGGAGGGCCTGGTGATGACGGTGATGCACGAGCTGCTGGACCACACCCGCCGCGCCGCCGCCGAGGCCGGGGACGACCCGGGGCGCCGGTTCGACAACATCGTCGAGTGCCTGCTGCGCTTCCACATGCACCGCCGCGACCAGGCGTTCGTCGCCTCCACCGAGATCCGCGGCATGGACCCCGGCGTGCGCGGGGCCTACATCGCCCTGCGCGACGAGCAGCAGCGCATGGTCGACGACACCGTGCGCGAGGGGGTCGACCGGGGCGCGTTCGCCACCCCCTACCCCAGGGACGCCGGCCGCGCCGTCACCACCATGTGCGTCGCCGTCTCCTCCTGGTACCGCCCCGACGGGGAGCTCTCCCCCGACGAGGTCGTGGAGCACTACCTCGCCCTGTGCCGGGCCACCGTCGGCGCGCGTTGACACCGCCGCGCGGGCCGTGGCACGCTGTGGCCTCCAACACCGACCGAGCGATCGCTCGGTCAGGGAGGCGCCACGTGATCGACCTTCAGCCCACCCCCGCCTCGGCCGACCTCGCGCGGGCCACCCTCGCCTTCGTCCGCGACGAGGTCCTGCCCCTGGAAGAGGAACACGACGGCGACGCCGCCCGCGGCGGCGAGGCCCTGCGCGCGCACCTACAGGAACGCGCCCGCGCCGCCGGGGTCTTCGCCCCGCACGCCCCCCGCGCGTACGGCGGCCACGGCCTGGACATGCGCGACCGCGCCCCCGTGTTCGAGGCCGCCGGCCACTCCGTGTTCGGCCCGCTGGCCCTCAACATCGCCGCCCCCGACGAGGGCAACGTCCACCTGCTGGACCACGTCGCCACCCCCGGCCAGCGCGAGCGCTTCCTCGAACCCCTCTGCCGGGGCCGGGTCCGCTCCGCGTTCGCCATGACCGAGCCCGCCCCCGGCGCGGGCGCCGACCCCTCCGCCCTGGCCACCACCGCCGCCCGCGTCCCCGGCGGCTGGCGCCTGGACGGCCGCAAGACCTTCATCACCGGGGCCGACGGCGCCGGGTTCCTCATCATCATGGCCCGCACCGGCGGCTCCCCCGGCGACCGCGGCGGCGCCACCATGTTCCTCTCCCCCGCCGACGCGCCCGGGCTCACCGTGGAACGCCACGTGCGCACCATGGACGCCTCCATGCTCGGCGGCCACTGCGAGGTCGCCCTCGACGGCCTGTTCGTCCCCGACGAGAACGTCCTGGGCGAGGTCGACGCGGGCTTTCGCAACGCACAGGTGCGCCTGGGCCCGGCCCGCACGACACACGTGATGCGCTGGCTGGGCACCGCCCGGCGCGCCCAGGACATCGCCCTGGCCCGCGCCGCCGAGCGCGAGCTGTTCGGCTCCCGCCTGGGCGACCTGGGCCTGGCCCGCCAGCTCATCGCCGACAGCGAGATCGACCTGGCCGCCGCCCGGGCCCTGCTGCTGCGCGCCTGCTGGGAGCTGGACACCGGGGCCGACGCCCGCACCTCCACCTCCATCGCCAAGACGTTCGCCTCCGAGGCCGTGCACCGGGTCGTGGACCGGGCGATCCAGCTCTGCGGCGGCCTGGGCGTGAGCGAGGACCTGCCGCTGGCCCGGCTGCTGCGCGAGGTGCGCCCCTTCCGGATCTACGACGGCCCCTCCGAGGTGCACCGCTGGTCGATCGCCGCCCGCGCCGTCAGGGCGGCGGGGTGAGCGGCGCCCCGCCCCTGGACACCGCCGCCCTCGCCGCCTTCCTGGGCGTGCCCGGCCCGCTGGCCGCCGCGCCGGTCGCGGGCGGCAAGTCCAACCTCACCTACCGGATCGACGACCCGACCGGCCCGCGCTGGGTGCTGCGCCGCCCGCCCACGGCCGGGCTGACCCCCTCCGCCCACGACATGGGCCGGGAGTTCCGCACCGTGGCCGCGCTGCGCGACACCGGCGTGCCGGTCGCCCGCGCCGTGGCCCTGTGCGAGGACCCGGCGGTGCTGGGCGCCCCGTTCTCCGTGGTGGAGTACGTGGACGCCCGGGTCGTGCGCACCCGCGACCAACTGGAGGGCTGGGACGACCGCGCGGTCGCCGGCTGCGCGCACGCCCTGGTGCGGGTGCTGGCCGCCCTGCACGCCGTCGACCACCGCGCCACCGGCCTGGCCGGGCGGCCGGAGGGGTACCTGCGCCGCCAGGTGGACCTGTGGGGCCGCCAGTGGGCGCGGGTGCGCACCGGCGACCTGCCCGACCTGGACCGGCTGCACGCCGCGCTGGCGGCGTCGGTCCCGGAGTCCTCCTCCCACGCCGTCGTGCACGGCGACTACCGCATCGACAACGTCATGCTCGACCACCGCGACCCCGCCCGGGTGCGGGCGGTCGTGGACTGGGAGCTGTCCACCCTGGGCGACCCGCTGGCCGACGCCGCGATGATGTGCGTCTACCGCGCCCCGGGCCTGGACCTGGTGCTGGGCGAGCCCGCGGCGTGGAACAGCGAGCGCCTGCCCGACGGCGCCGCCCTCGCCCGGATGTACGCCGCGGCCTCGGGCCGGGAGCTGGAGCACTGGGGGTTCCACCTGGGCCTGGCGCACCTGAAGCTGGCGGTCATCGCCCAGGGCATCGAGTACCGGTCCCGGCAGGGCGCGGCGGGCGCGGGCCGCGACCGGGCGGGCGAGGCGGTCGGGCCCTACGCGGCGGCGGGGCTGCGGGCACTGGCGACGGGCGGGCACGGGGTGTGAGGTGGGGGGTGGGACGGGGGTGCGCGGTGGGACGGCTTCGCCTCTCCGATCGAACAAAAAGGACATGTGCCTTTACGAGGTAGATTTCCCACGTTTCGGTGGCGGGGCGCGGACGGCGACGCCGGGCCGCGCCGGCCCCGCGCGGCGCTCCCTCCGCTGATCCGGGAAGCCGGCCCCTGCCCCGCGCCGGCGCCCGCCCGCTGTGCTCGCCTTCTCTGACCGCGGCACCGCCCCCGGCACCGTTCCTCCGCACGTCGGCGGCCGTGCGCGGGGGTGGGCGCCCCGGCCCTGCGGCGGCCGGAGAAACCGGTGCCCCCGCCCCGCGGACCGCACCGGCGGGCACCCGGCCGACGCCGTGGCCGGCGGCGCCCGCCACCCCTGCCCGGGGCCCGGCGGCCACCGGGGCGCGGGGGTTGCGCCCGGCCCGATTCCCGCCCGGATCCGGACCGCACCGATCCACGGAATCTTCCGCACGCGGGTTCGACCCGGACCTCCCACGGCCACGGGGACCCCGCGCCGCCGCGGTGCCCGCGGCCCCGGATGAGGACCCACCACAACCCCCCGCCGCCCCGAGAACCCCCTGGCGGGCGCCGGGTCCGCGCGGGCACGATCGCACGGCCGACGCCCCCTGAACCCCTGAGGAGCCCTATGCGTCGATCCCGTCAGCGACCCGCGCAAACCGCACCGGCGGACCCTCCCCGGGCACCCGGGGCCGCCCCCTCCGACACCGGGTCGGAGGAGGACCTGACCGCCCCCAAGTGGAACTTCTTCAACGACGAACTGGTCCGCACCGGCCTGTGGACCAAACTCACCCGCATGCCCGCCCTCACCGCGGCCGCCGCCGGATGGGCCTGGCGCGCCAACCGGCGCGACCTGCTCATCGCGCTGGGCGCGAGCACCGTCGCCGCCGTCCTGGCGGCGGTGAGCCTGGTCTCGGTGACCCGGGTGCTCGACGCCCTGCTCGCCCCGGGCCCCCTGGCCGACCGGGTCGGGGCGGCCCTGCCCGCCGTGGCGGTCGTGGCCGGGGTGGCGGCCCTGTCCGGCGCCGTCCGGCTGGTCTCGGAACTGGCCCTGGCCCGGCTGGGCCCGCAGACCGAGCGCCTGGTCGAGCTGGAGCTGTTCGGCCTGACCACCCGGGCCCGCCTGGTCGCCTTCGACGACGAGGAGTGGGCCGACGCGATGTACCGGGCCCGGGACCGGGGCGTGTACGAGGTGCCGCGGATGGTCACCGCCACCCTGGAGGGCCTGGCCGGTGTGGTCTCGCTGGTCTCCCTGGGCGGGGTGCTGGCCGTGCTGCACCCGCTGCTGCTGCTCCTGCTGCTGGTGAGCGTGGTCCCCACCGGCTGGGCGGCCACCCGGGCGGCGCGCATGGAGTACGAGGCCCAGCGCCGGCTCAGCACCGGGCGCCGGCGGCGGTGGATCCTCGGCGACCGCATGGCCTCGCGCGACTCCGCCGCGGAGCTGCGCTCCTACACGATGCGCGACTCCCTGATGGCCGACTACGGCGCCCTCGCCGACCGCGAGCGCGAGACCATGCTCGCGGTGGCCTGGAGCCAGACCCGCACCCGGGCGGTGGGCGGCACGGCCGCGGGCGCGGCGACCGCCCTCACCTACGCCTGCCTGGGCACGCTGCTGGTGGCGGGCATGATGCCGCTGGCCGCGGTGGGCACCGCCGTCCTGGCCCTCCAGCGCACCCAGGGGCAGATGCAGAGCCTGCTGTACCTGCTGAACCGGGTGTACGAGTCGGGACTGTACTTCGCCGACTTCACCGAGTACTGCGCCCTGGCCCGGGTCCGCACCCCGGCCGCGCCCACCGCGCCGCCCCCGGCCCGGCTGGAGCGGCTGGAGGTGCGCGACGCGGTCTTCACCTACCCCTCCGGCGGCACGCCCGCCCTGCACGGGGTGAACGTGCACGTCGAGAAGGGCGAGACCGTCGCGCTGGTGGGCGAGAACGGGTCCGGCAAGTCGACCCTGGCCCGGCTGCTCGGCGGACTCTACGAGCCCCAGGAGGGCGCGGTGACCTGGAACGGCACGGACTTCACGGCGCTGGGCCCGGCGGTCCGCGAGCGGATCAGCGTCATCATCCAAGACCACACCCGCTGGCCCATGACCGCCCGCCGCAACGTCACCATGGCCCAGGGCTGCGACCCGGACCGGCTGGAGCACGCTGCCCGGCTCAGCGGCACCGACGAGGTGGTCGCCGAGCTGCCGCGCGGCTGGGACACCCTCCTGGACACCACCTTCGCCTCCGGGGTCAACCTGTCCGGCGGCCAGTGGCAGCGCGTCGCCGGGGCCCGGGGCTTCTACCGGACCGCCGACCTGCTCATCGCCGACGAGCCCACCTCGGCGCTGGACGCCCGCGCCGAGGCGCGCTTCTTCACCACCATCGGCGAGCACGCCGCCCGCACCGGGGCGGCGGTCGTGCTCATCACCCACCGCATGGCCTCGGTGCGGATGGCCGACCGCATCTACGTCCTGGACCGGGGCCGGGTCATCGAGCACGGCACCCACGCGGAGCTGATGGCGGTGGCGGGGCGGTACCGGGAGCTGTACACGCTCCAGGCCGACGCCTACAGCGACCCCGGGCGGGGGTGAGGCGCGGGGGCGGTGCGGGCGGGACGGCCGTCCGCACCGCCCCGGTGCGCCAGGGACGGGGCCTCCCCGCGACTCCGGCCCTGCCCCTGCCCGCCCCGACCCGCCGCCCGGTCAGGGCGTGAGGATGATCTTGCCGCGCACCCCGCCGCGCTCGGCCATCCGGTGCGCCTCGACGACGTCGTCCATCGCCAGCACGGCGGCGACCACCGGTCTGACGGTGCCCCCGTCCACCAGCGCGGTGAGCTCCTCCAGCTCCTGCGGCGAGGGGTCGTTGCTGAACAGGGCGATCCGCGTGCGCCGGTCCAGCATGCCCGCCGCCGTCCGCAGGGCCGACCGGAGGGGCCGACGCGGGTCCAGGGCCAGCGGCAGCAGCGTGCCCCCGCGGACGAGGTGCGAGCGCACCTCGGGCAGCCGCGTGCCGACCAGGTCGAGGACCACGTCGAACCGGCCCAGCTCGCCGAGTTCCGTCGTGCGGTGGTCGAAGGCCTCGGCCGCGCCCGTCCCGCGCAGCCAGGCCAGGTGGTCGGCCCCGGCCAGCGCGGTGACGTGCGCGCCCAGGGACGCGCCGAGCTGTACGGCGACCACCCCCACTCCCCCGGCCGCACCGCGCACCAGCAGCCGCTGCCCGGCGGACAGGCGGGTCCGGCGGGTGAGGGCGTGCAGGGCCGTGGTGCCCGAGGCCGGCAGCGCGGCGGCCTCACCGGGCGAGACCGAGCGCGGGGCCGCGGCGACGCGCTCCTGCGGGACGACGACCGACTCGGCGACGGAGCCGAAGGTGCCGTGCGGCATCAGCCCCCACACCGCGTCGCCGACGTTCGCGCGGGTGACGTCCGGCCCCGCCTCCGCGACGGTCCCGACGAAGTCGACGCCCGTTCCGGCCGGCAGGCGCCGGCGCAGCAGGCGGCGCAGGTGCCCGGCGCGGATGGCCGTCTCACCGCCGCCGACCGCCGTGGCGGCCACCTCCACCCGCACGTCGGCGGGGCCGACCGGGGGCGTGGGGAGCCCGTCGACGACGGCCAGGACCTCGGGTCCCCCGTAACGGTCGTAGCGGACTGCGCGCATGGTCTCCTCCTCGTGCGGGGAAGCCCCCGCCTCGTCCGTGGGTTGACCACCGGTGGGGGCCGGTGACGACGGTGGCAACCGGGACCCGCGGACCCCTCATCCCGACGGCGCGGAAGTGAGACGAGCAGTGGTCGAGGACTCGCAGTTGCGCCCCGAGGACGGCGTTCCCGGAGCGCTGAGGCAGGACGCCCGGCGCAACCGGCTCAGCGTGCTGCGGGCCGCCCGGGAGGTCTTCCGCGACCGCGGCCTGGAGGCGACCGTGCGGAACGTGGCCCGCCGCGCCGGGGTCTCGGCGGCCACGGTCCACCGGCGCTTCCCCGGCCGGGACGCGCTGGTGGAGGACCTGGCCGGGCACGCCGCCGGGGAGCTGACGGAGCACTTCGCGGAGCTGTCCCGCACGCTCCCCGCGGACCTGGCGCTGGAGCGCGGCCTGCGCAGGGTCGCGGCGGAGGCGGTCTCCTCGCGTGTGTGCGGACCCGACCACCGGGAGCGCTTTCCCGAGCGGGCACGCGCCCTGGACGCGCACCTGCACCGGGAGCTGCACCGGCTGCTGGTCCGTGCCCGGGAGGGCGGCCACGTGGCGGCGGAGATCACCGAACAGGACCTGCGGCTGGCCACGTCCGCGGTGACGGCGGCGGTGGCCGCCGAGCCGGACCCGGAACGGGCCGGCCGGACGGCCCAGCGGCTGGTGACGCACTTCCTGCGGTCGTTCCGCAGTACGGGGTGAGCGGGGGCGGGGTGGGGCGCGGTCCGCGGTGGGCCGGCGGGTGTCCACCCGTCACGGTCCCCGCGCCACCCCGGCCCGCCGCACCGCCGACGTTCGGGGGAAAGCGCGCACCCGCCCCGGCCGTGGCTCCTCACGGATACACGCCCTGCGCGCCGGTACCCGCCCTGGCCTTTCGCCTCCGTACCGGCACCCGGGGCCCGTCCCGCCCCGCCGCTCTCACGGCCGCGTTCCCGCGCCGTCGGGTCCACCCGGACGCGCCCTCCTCCCGTCCGCCGCGACACGGGAAATACGGTTGCGCCTCCCCTGCCCCGCGTCCAGGATGGTCCGGTGCGCATCCCAGCAGAGATCACCCTCGACCTCGGCGGACAGGCCCTGGCCGGTCTGGACTTCGGCGGTTCGGGCACGCCGGTCCTGCTCGTCCACGGCAGCGGGCACAACGCGGCGGCCTGGGCCGACGTCGCGGCCCGTCTGACCGACCACTGCCGGGTCGTCGCCGTGGACCTGCGCGGACACGGGCGGACCACCGCGGACTCCCGGAGTGCCGAGCAGTACTGGCGCGACCTGGCCGGTGCCGCCCGGGCCCTGGGGTGGGAGAACCCCGTGCTGGTCGGGCACTCCCTGGGCGGTTACGCCGTCACCGCCGTGGCCGCCGCCGGCCTGGTCCGGCCCGCCGCGGTGTGCGTGGTCGACGGCCTGGTCCTGAACTCCCGGGAGGAGGCCGTGGCCGATCAGGCGCGGTGGACCACCCCCGAAGCGGCCGAGGCGCTGCGCGCGCGGTTCCGCTACGGCTGGTCGGCCGCTCCGGACGAGGTGGACGCGTACATCGAGCAGTGCGTGCGGGAGGCGCCCGACGACGAGCTGAACACGGACTGCCGACCCGGCCTGGTGCGCGACGTGCTGGAGCGCTCCTTCACCGCCGGGGAGGGGGTTCGGCTGCGAAGGCCCACGCCCGAGCAGATCGCGGTGATCAGCGCGGCCGACCCGGAGGCCGCCGTCCACCCCGGCGTGGACGTCTACGACCGCCTGACCTGCCCGCTCACGATCGTCCTTCCCGACGAGGGGTTCTACGCCGACCGGCGGGACGAGGTGCGGGCCATCGTCGCCGGCCGCCCCGAACGAACGCTGGTGGAGATGCGCGGGCACCACAACGTGCCCATGGCCCGGCCCGGGGAACTGGCCCGGATCATCCTGGACCTCGTCAAAGCCCTGCCCGCCCCGGACTCCGGAGACTCCACGTGACGAACAGCCCCGAGCAGCGCTCCGTGCGCGAACACCCGCTGGCCGAGCCGGGCGCGGGCCCCTACGGCATCGCGGCCGACACCGACGGGTCCCTGTGGGTGACCCTCGTGCACCACGGACGGGTCGCCCGCATGGCGCCGGACGGCTCCGCCGTCCTCCACGCGCTGGACTCCGCGGCGTGCGGACCCTCGGTCATCACCGCGGGGCCCGACGGTGCGGCCTGGTTCACCCGGGCCCGGGACAACAGGATCGGCAGGATCACCCGCGACGGGAAGTCGGACTCCTTCGTGCTGCCGAACCCGGAGTCGGGCCCCTTCGGTATCACCCGTGGGCCTGACGGGGCGCTGTGGTTCACTGAGATGAACGCCGACCGGATCGGCCGGATCACCCCGGACGGCGAGATCACCGAGTTCCCGCTGCCGACCGAGGGAGGGTTCCCCTCCTTCATCACCTCGGGGCCGGGAGACGCCCTGTACTTCACCCTCAACCAGGCCAACGCCATCGGACGCATGACCACCGACGGCCACGTCGACCTCCACCCCCTCCCGACCGCCGGCGCGGGCCCGGTCGGCATCACGAGGGGCCCTGACGACGCCCTGTGGTTCGTGGAGATCATCGCCGGCCGGATCGGCCGCATGACGCCGGACGGGCGGATCCGGGAGTTCCCCCTGCCCCGGCACGACGCCAGACCCCACGCGATCACCGCCGACCCCCGGGGCGGCTGCTGGTTCACCGAGTGGGGCGCGAACCGGATCGGCCACATCACCGCGGAAGGCGACATCACCCTGGTCGACCTGCCGACCCCCGCCAGCGAGCCCCACGGCATCACGCTGACCCCCGACGGCACCGTGTGGGCAGCCCTGGAGCCCGGAGCCGTCGCCGCCCTGGCCCCCTGAGCCTGCCCCGTCGGGATAACGGCGCGCCAGACCCACGGACCCTGAAGGCCCGAACTCGCTTGATCCCCCATCGGACTTCTCATCCGATGGCCGCAGGTTCGAATCCTGCCGGGTGCGCCCAAAAACCCCAGGTCAGAGGGGGTGCAAGAGGACCTCGCAAGAGGTCCTCGCCGCGTTTCGTGCCGATGTGTGCTCCTGGTGTGCTCCCCAGCACAAGGTCAGTACAGGTGGACCCCCACCTCGCGGAGCACTTTGCCGTCCCGTGACAGCCGCCCACGGTCCGCAACTGCCTCCGTCACAAGGCCACCCAGAAATATGCGTGCTTTACCGTCCAAAGTGCTGCTTGCAGACTCTTTGCCCAAATATGCCCTTTACGCCCGACTCCGAGCACTCCAGCCACGCACAGTAATCGAACGGGCATCCCAGTATTGATCGTCGCAGCAGCGAACCCCGGCCTGGTAGCGAGCAAGGACTGGCGGGAGTGGGTGTCCGAGCTAAGCTCCCACTCCGCCAGTAACCAGACGTTCTTGCGCTCCAGGACGCTGAGCAGAAGCAGCAGGCAAAATTTGGCCTACAGCCAAGCCGACGCAGCCGAAGAACAGAGCCAAGACCTGCAAGAACAGTTCGTTGAACCGACTCTCCTACACTGAGGCACCAGCCTCTATTAGAGTAGACGGAACGGCTACCGGTAACCACCCAATCCCAACACACCGATATGATTACCGCAGTGATCGTCTCATCTCCGAGCCTCGATGCAGAAGAACCTTCAAAGACGCACAGATGTTCGAGACAGGGGCGGTGCCACAGAAGCAGAATACCTAGGTTTTCCAACTACTAGAACGTTTGAAATCAGAGGCTTCAAGTCTTCCGACCTGCAGACCCACGAGAAGAAAGTATGTCAAATGAGCGCACTTAGCGCAGATCAGCTTGTCGTCAAATCGCTGTTTGGGGATTACTGTGCGACCGAGTACCCCGGAGAAGATCCTGACGACGTCTTCGAGAAGTACGGTGCGACACAGGTATTGAAACCAAAAGAACTTACCACTGAAGAGCTTTCCGCTGGAATCGTCGACGGAGACAAGGATGGAGGAGTGGACAGCTTTTTTGTCTTCCTAAATGGGGCACTTCTAAACCCTGATGATCCAGTGCTAAAACCAGGCGATCCTGCACTTCGACACATCGGATCGCACCCCGAGCTCGAGATTTTTCTAGTGCAGTCAAAGAACAAAAAGAACTGGGAGGAATCAGTTTGGGAGAAACTGCTTTCCTCTCTCGCAAATCTCCTCGATACTAACGCCGAAGACACGGAACTCGAGGATCTCTACCGACCATCGGTTGTCGAAAGAACAGGCATACTTCGCAAAGCCATTAAATCCTTGGCAGCCAAATTCCCGAAGGTCACATTTAGAGTTGTCTATGTTACCCAGGCACCGGAAGCAAATCTCACAGAGACCGTTCGAAAGCGAGGTGAGCAAGTAGCATCTTTGGTGCGCTCCAGGCTTACGACTGGCGCGTTGGTGACAGCTGAACACGTAGGAGTTGAGGCACTGTATAAACTAGCAGGAACTGAATACAGCAAACCCGGAATCCTCACATTTAGGCATCTCATCCGCGAGGATGATGACTCATTCCTGGGCGTCGCCTCACTCGAGGAATATCTAAAATTTATTCGCAATGAGTCAGGTTCCTTGCGCGAAGAAATTTTCGACTCAAACGTCCGAGACTACGAGGGCGATAACACAGTAAACGCAGCCATCGGAAGCACCCTCGAGTCCAGTGATGGACCCGAGTTCTGGTGGCTAAACAACGGCGTCACTGTGCTTGGTGATGACGTCGACAGCCCACAAAGCACGCTTACGATATCCAGGCCACTCATCGTAAACGGCCTACAGACTTCTCATGTTTTGCATAAGGCTGATCGGGACGGCCTCCTATCTCCTGATCGACTAAACAATGGTGTAGTCGTTCGTGTCATCAAGTCAGTGGACGAAGACACGCGAGATCGAATCATCGCAGGAACAAATCGCCAGACCCGGGTTCCTGGTCCGGCCTTGTATGCCACCCAATCCTTGCAGCGGGACATTGAACGCTTCCTGCTCGTTCATGACTGGTATTACGAGCGCAGAAAGAATCGTTACAAGAACCAAGGCATGCCTGCAAAGCGGCGTATCACGATCGGCTTGCTCGGGCAAGCGCTGATCACCTTGAAGCTAGGACAGCCCGATGCCGCCCGCGCTCGACCATCAACCTTGCTGTCGCGCCAAGAAGGCTATAACAGTTTGTTCCCGGAGAACATGGACCGCAATGCATACCTCACCGCAATCGAGGTAATCAAATCCGTTGACCAATTCCTGTCCACGGAAGAAGCTAGGTCCATTCTTGACGATTACACGAACGCTCGCTTCTACGTCGCGGCTGGATACCTGATCCTGGAGCTGCAATTGAAGAATACAAGTGACTTCCGATTCGAAGTTAATTTTCGCCGCTTAGCTCGCCCCCTCAAAACAACCTTACTTTCAAAGGCACTGACTGTGCTTGCCACAACAGCAGAGTCATTTCAGTCTACTCATCCACGTTCTTCACGAGACTCCGTCTTCAAAAGTTCAGATTTCCGAAGGCTATACTTTCAAGAACTCACAAAAACTCTTAAATCCAAGTAGATATATCAACCATGCCAAGCCGAGAACAATCTTTCCAATTAAGAATTAAAAATTCTTTTTTCGCGAACATCTCAAAGTCCAGGGAACCTTTGATCCGATGGCCGGCCTGCCCCGTCCACGAGGTAGCCCCAGGCCGGGCGGGGTGAACCCGCCGCACGGCCCGGGGCTGGGGGTGTTCAATCGCTCCTGGTGTGCTCCCCCGTCCCGCTACCCGACCGGAACCGGCTCCCCGCGTAGCAGCGCGGCAGTCGCCTCCGCCGCAGCCTTGGCGACATCGGGGTAGACCGACTGGTACGTGTCCTGGGTGAAGTGCGTGGTCGCGTGGCCCAGCTCGGCCGAGACCACCTTCACGTCCGTGCCCGCCGCCAGCGCGAGCGAGGCGGCTCCGTGGCGCAGCCCGTGCAGCGTGATGGGCGGGAGCCCGGCGGCTTTGGCGAGGCGGCAGAACCAGTCACTGACCTGACCCGGATGCCACCCCGAACCGTCCTGACGGGTGAACGCCAAGCCCGTCACCTGCCAGTTCTTACCCGCTTGGAGCCGGGCCTCGTTCTGGAACCTCTTCCAACCGCGGAGAATCTTGACGGTGTCGGCGTCCAGGGTGATGGTGCGTTGTCCCGCTGCACTCTTGGGGGTCGAGGTGATCGTCTCCCACGCGAGCTGGACGACCTGGACGCGGATGTCGATCTGGCCGTCCAGCAGCCGGGTGTTCGCCCAAGGCAGCCCCACCGCCTCACCCCGGCGCAGCCCCTTAACGGCGATGAGGTGGAACATAGGGAACAGCCACGTGTACTTCTTCGCATGGGTCAGGAAGGTCCGGGTCTGCTCGGGTGTCCACACCATCACCTCCCCCGGCACCGTGCCGTCCTTCTCCCACTGGCGCACCCGGTCGGCCGTCCACACCAGGGGCCGCTTCCTCGGGCAGGACGGCAGCCGTACGTGGGAGGCGATGTTCACCGACACCGGTAGGTCCGGGGAGCGGACCGCGTCCGACAGTGCGCTGCGCAGCGTGGCGCGGATGCGGTGCTTGGTGGACAGCGAGATCACCCGCCGCCCCCGCACCGAGGCCCGTACCTGTGGGTCCTCGGATTCGCGGCACTCCAGGATGTACACGTTAGCTTCCTCCACCGCCGCGAACATCGCCTCCACGTGACGCGCTTGGAGCCGGTCCAGACGGAACCCGCCGAGATGCGGGACCAGGTACTTGCGGATGTGCCCGTCGTAGGAAGCCCGAGTCCCCTCGGCGAGATCGGGCTTGCCGTCCAGCCACTCCCTCAACCACACCCCCACCACCGGCGGCTCCCGCCGGACGTCCGTCCCCGCGCCGATGCGTTTACGGACCTCCTCCACCTCCGGCAGAGGCCGGCGGCCCTTGAGCGCGATCTGGATCAGGTCCGCGACCTGGACTTCAAGCTCCTGCTCACCTTCTCCCAGGACCAGCAGCGCCTTCACGTGGTCGAGCTGGCACCGGGCCTCCTCCTGCGAGGCCAGACCGCCCCTGCGCGCCTGGCGACGCTTGCCCTCAACCGTGCGGGGCAATTCGAGCTGGAACCACCAGTTCCCGTGCCTGGGGTTCCACGCCCCGTCCTCCCGACGCAACCTCGGACACTTCACCCCCAGCGCCTGGCCGCTGTCCTCGTTCCGGCACCCGCACCGCTTGAACACCGACCCCTCGTACACGCCCATGCAGACGTTCACCCCTTTTCCGTGGTGTTCGTACGCGCACCGCACCCGCCGCTGGTAGCGGTGGTTGGGGGCTCCAAGCCGAGGTAGGACAACACCCCGGCAGTCGGAACCACCCACGTCCTCCCCACCACCTCTGAACTGAACGAACACGGCACGCGACCCCGCCGACGGCGGGGCACCACGCATCCACGCTCGACCTCGCCGAGGTGGTCAAGCGGATTCGACGAAATGCCTGTCCGATGGGCGGAGAACCTCGCTCCAGCACCCGTTTCGTGAGCATTCGCCCCATTCCCTCCACGCACCCGTCCAGCACGGGAACCGAGGGCGACCGATGCGGGGCCGCCAAACGGCCCGACCGCCCCGACCAGCGCGCCCTGGGGCGGATGGCCGGGCACGGCCGGTGGGGCCGACGTCGGGGCGCTGGTGGCCGCGCACGTCCCAGGCCACGACCCCGGGGGCACGGCGGCACCAGCGACCCCCTACAGGGCCCCGGACGGCCCCGCCTCCAGGGGACGTCCGCTGGCCCAGGTTGTGGGGCCAGGTGGAGGTGGATGGGTCTCGTCACCGGCGGGCCTCTTCCCCGTGTCGTCATCTCTCCCTGATGAACCCCGATGAAGACGCCCCCGCAGCCGATGCGACACCCGCCCAGCGAACCGCCCAGGCCACACGGCCCCGCGCCGCTCCTCCCGCTCTCGAAAACCCTCACGAGTCGGTGCCGATGCCGGGGCATCCACCACGCGACGCCGGACGATCTTCACGCCCGGACCGCCACGCCCCCAGCACTGCTCCGCCGTCCAGGTCGATACAGGTGAACAGAAAAGGAAAAGCAGAAAGGAAGGGAGATGGGGGTGCAGCGAGGGCCGTGGGAGGCTGGGGTTTACCGGAGGCCGCAGGGCGGAGAACTCCCGCTCGCCGGGGGCGCCGCCCGCCCCCTACGTGAAGAGGACTACCCACCGGGTATGAGTCTGGGCAGGCGTTGGACCATCTGAGCAACCCCTGAACTGCAAGAATGGACCTGGTGGGGGGATCCAAGAGCGCGGACCGCCCGTTGGACCCCCTGGTGGACCACCCGGTGGACCCCTTCTCACATCGCTCTCACTCAGGGGTTCACCCCCAGGACCACCCCGAAGAAGAAGGACGACACGAAGTACCGCGGTGTCTACTCCAGACCGGTCGGCCACCGCTCCACCGTCCGACGGTCGAGCGCGCTCCACCGGACGGAACCGGACCGCACCGGCCTTGGACGGGCACACTCCAGGAGCGGCAGGAAAAAAGGGCGGTGGAGGCCTCTTCCTTCGTGGGTTCTTCGCCAGGGACCTCCCACACCCCCCGCGTCTTCGATGCGACCTCGAACGCGAAGCCCTCACGCAGCACGCCCTCGTCCACCAGGAGCAGCGCCCCGACGCGCGGACGAGGCGGCGGCCGGCGCACCGAATCGTTGGATCCATGAACCACCTCGTCCTGGGACATCGGCCACCATCCCGGACCGGTCGCTTTGAAGCCTTTGCTGGAGGGTTCTTCCAACAAGCCGAGAACAGAAGCGCGAAGCCAGGACGGCAATCATGCGGGTGAGAGGCCTGACCCGCGCGGCGGAGAGCGGTCGAGGACACGGGCGAGGACCCGTCGCCAGGGCGGGGGCGCCCCCGCCCTACGTGAAGCGGAACTACCCACTGGGTATAAGTCTGGATCCGTGAGACGCCGCCAAATGCGCTGTGAGCTGCAAGGATGCGCGAAATGCGGGTGGTCGTGCCCGAGGGGGCATTGGCGTGGCCACAGGAGGAGGCAGGGGAGGAGTCACAGGCATAGTCACAGGAACGGCCATTGGAGTAGTCACAGGAGTACCCACTTCAAGCGGAAATGTCACCACGCTCGCGAACCCAATGCAGCATTCCTGCTGTGGCTCGGTCCGGCCAGACCGGCGGTGCCCCTGCGCTCGGTGTCTCCCGCTCCCGAGCCGCGGTCGGTGAGGATTCCTCGCGCAGCGCGCCCTGATCCGCTGGGAGGATCGCCTCGGCGCACGGACGAGGTGGCGACCGGCGCACCGCCGCGCATGTCCATCGATCACCTCGCTCTGGCACGCCCGCGCCCCGGTCCGGGTTATTTTCCAGCGTTTCCGAGAATGCCTTTCCAAGTAACCAGAGAAAGGGAATGCAGGGCGCTGGGGAGAGTAGCAGAGCGGGAAGGTGACCGCACGGAAGGGCATCGCCAGGCTGGCGGGCCAGGGCCCGCCAGCCTCGGGGGCGGCCCCGCCCTACATGAAGAGGAACTACCCACTTGGGTATGTGTCTGGGTTGCGAAAGGCCCACCCCCAGCGGCTTCGACCTGCACTGATAACACGGATGGGGTGGGCCGCTCTAATGGGCCCACGCACAGGCGGAGTCACAGGGACCCCGTTGGGCCCAGTCACAGGCCCAGTCACAGGCGGAGTCACAGGCCCACCCCGCAAAAGCCGCAAAACCGGCACCCCTGGAAGCCGACCCAGCGCATCGATTGGCTGAAATCCCGTCTTTGGTTTTTCTTCTAAGCCATTGATCGAGCAATGCATGGCACCTCGGAGTGCCGCAGAAAAACGCCTGGGGGCGCCTCCTCCCGCAGGAGAAGACGCCCCGGTCCGTTCAGGTCTTTCTCAGCCCCGCAGCGCCAGGTAGGCGCGGATCCGGGCGGTCAGCTCGGCGAACTCCTCCTTCACCGGCCCGGGCTCCACACCCGAAGGCGATGCCGGGTAGTCCTCCGGCTCAGCCGGGCGGGGGCGCGGAACTGACCCGAGGTCGAGGTAAGGGCGCACCAGAGCCCCCGCGACCAGGTCGGGATCGGCATCCACCCGGTCCTCCGCCGTGAATGGGGCGCAGCGGTCTCGGTAGGCCTGCTCCCAGCGGGCCGAGGCGGTCGAGGCCCCGGCCGCCCAGGCGTGCTGTGCGGGGAAGCCGGGCGGGTCGGTGAGCAGGTCGCCCCGGCTGAAGGCGTTGGTGGTCGGGGGTGCTGCGGGCAGCGCGCGCGGAACCCGGCGAGGGAGTCGGTACGGGCCGGGGCTGAAGAGTGCGGCCAGGGCGGTGGCCAGCAGCGCGGCGGTCAGCGCCCACACACGCCCGGCCATGCTGTGACAGGGCCGCCGGTGACGGCCGGTAGTAGGGTGTTCCACGGTCTCCTCCTGGTGCTTTCAGGTGGTGATCTCGCCCCGGCCCGGTGTTCGCGCACCGGTCGGGGCACCTCTGTGCTTTCAGTTTTTGAAGCGGCTTCTCGTGCGGGTGTCCTTGGCCCCGAAGGGCTGCGCTTCCCGCCCGAACCCGCTCAGGGCTGTCCCTGCGCCCCGTGGGGGACGCGGGGTTCCCGGCGGGCTGGTCGATGGTCGCTCTGCCTCGCGAGGTGGTTCAACCCCCAACCGGAATCCCGCACATACACGGGTCGCCGTCAGCCCGGGCCTGGCAGCCCAATCCCGGAACCGTCAGCGCCTGTCGGCGTCCGGGCCCGGGTCTTGGCCACCCGGGAGGCGATCAGTCCTCGGCTGACACCGAAAGACTCGGCCAGCGCCGCGTAGCTCTCCCCGGCCTCGTGCCGCGCCAGCAGCTCGCTGTCGGGCACCCCCAGGTCGCGGGGCGGTCGATGCCCGTAGCGGCGCACATGCCCCTCGGCCTTGCGCTGCAATGCGCGGCGTTTGCGCAGCCGGACCAGGTACATCACGTTCTGGTGCCGCGCCCCGGAACGGTCGTAGCCCCACAGCAGGGACGGGGTCTCGCCCTCGTGCCACAAAGACAGGAACGCCCGCCGGGCCCTACCCAGCACCCGCTTGAACGCGACCGGGTCCATGTTCAGGGAACGTTCCGCGCGGCGTCGGTCCCCGTGCTCGGCCAGAGCGGTCAATACTTCCCGGTGGGCGGGTTTCAGCGCGGTCCAGATCTGCGCCAAAGCCAGCCGATCGACGATCTGCTCCTCGTGAGAGTGCGCCGGCGCCGAGGCACTGGTCCAGTACCGCACGAACGCCCGCGTCAACAGGGCCTTGTCCTTGCCGCCCAGCCCACGGACCTTGAGGTCCTGGTAGTGCTGCGCCTTCATCGCCTTCCACCCGACGGCGATCAGCTCCGTCTCCTCCGGACGCTCGTGGGCGAGCTGGAGGTGTTCGACGATGGCCTCCCACGCGGTCTCCGCCCGGTGCACCGGGTCCATGGCGTCCACCCACCGGCACTCCCGCGCCGCCCGCACCGCCAACCGCACCACCTGGAAAGCCGTGTACCCGTGCCCCACCGGATCGTCGGCCCGCGGCGGCGGCAGCAACGGACCGAACTCACTCGACCCATACGGAGCGGTGTTGTTAGCGAACTGGCCCCTTCCCTGTGGGTGGGGGGTGTTCGGGTTGGGCCTGCTCATGCCGACCCGCTGATGCGCCCGGCGCGTTCCCTGACCAGACGGTTGACGCATTCAGCCGGGTCGGTGACGGGAACCCGCACCCGGGGTGTGGTGATGCCGAGGAAGGTGTACTGGTCGTCCTGGACCCGCACGGCGGCCTGGCCCAGGTACGGGTCACAGCACAGGGTCGGGGTCAACTCGCCCTGGTCCACGGTGACGGCGAGCCTACTGCCCAGCTGCCGGTCGGCCAGGGCGTTCTGGAGATCCCGGAGGTAGATGACGCGTTCGTCTTCAAGTTCCATGGCGCCAGCGTGGCCCGAACAGGGTCTCTTACCTCAGTACGTGCGCCATTCTCGTAACTTCCTGACGGCACGCGGAAGCCGCGCGTAACATCACGCGTATGAGCGAACCCCCCTTCCATGAACTGCTCACCACCTACCGCGAGCTTGCGGGGCTGACCCAGCAACAGCTGGCCGGCCACCTGGGGTGCTCGGCCGCGTCAGTGTCCCGGTGGGTGTGCGGGCACGCGCTGCCATTCCGGGAGACCGCCGAGCAGCTGGACCGGCTCCTGGACGCCGAGGGCAAGATCATCTCCGCCTGGCGGATGGCCAAGTCCGGCAAGTCCACCCCCGAGTGGGCCCGCCCGCTGATGAACATCGAGACACGGGCACGGCACGTCCAAGCCGCCTCCCCCGCCCTGGTACCCGGATACCTGCAAAGCCCCCTGTACGCGGGGGCGGTGTTCCGGGCCTGGCACCCGGCCGCCTCGGATGCGGAGATCGCGCGTCTGGCGCAGATCCGCACCCAGCGGCTGGGCCAGCTGCCCGAGCTGCGCATCACCGCGGTCTTCCCCGTGTACGGGATCACCGGCTTCGACGACGCCGCGCGCACCGAGCAGGCGCGCCACCTGGTCGAGCTGGTCGAACAGGGGCGGGTCCGCATCCATCTGGTTCCGGAGGGGTCGATCCTGTTGAGCGTCACCTCGCCGGTGCTGGTGTTCCGTCTGGATTCGGGGGAGACGGTTATTTCCAGCGATCACATGGACGGTAACGTCATCTACGACGCCGACCGCAATGACCGACTCGCCGCACTGGTCACGGGGGCCATGGCCGACGCGCTTCCCGCCCGGCTCTCCCTCCAAGCCCTGAAGGAACTCGCATGAACACCGATTGGCACAAGAGCACCTACAGCAACACCGGGGGCAACTGCGTGGAGGTCCGCGAGCTGGCCACCGGCGCTCTGGTGCGCGACACCCAGAACCGTGACACGGGCCACCTGGAATTCCCCGCCGACCAGTGGGCCGGACTGCTGGCCGGGGTGCGTGCTGACCAGTCCTGAGCGGAAGCGACCGACCTACCTGGGCCAACGCCGCCTGGGCTGGGGTCAAGCTCAGGCGCGCACGCCGGCCAGAGGGAAAGGAGCCCAGGAAACCTCTGCAGAGCGTCTCCGGGGCTTTCGTATGCGGCTTGGTGGGACGCTGACCTGGAGCTGGTGTCCGAGGCGATCACAAACGCCACAAGTCCACGCATGCCAGGAGGCGATCCCGACACATGCCAGAGCCTCCAACCAATCTGGCACGAAACACCAGGGCCGCCCAGTGTGGAAGCTCGCCGAGCGCATCGAGGCCGCCGGGCTCATCGGCCTGGGAGGCAAGGGCCACATCGGGTTGTCCGAGGTGACGTTCTGCCCGTTCAAGGGCCGCGGCAAGCCGTAGTGGAAGAAGGACTCCAACTCCACCCATGCCAGGCTCTGCTCACTAAGTGAGCGGCGATCACCCAACTCAAGAATTGGGGCATCCTGGGCCGTCTACGCTGCTGCCTACAGCAGGCCGACCGGATCACCCGCGCTGTCCTGGTCCTCCAACTTCGAGAAGCAGGATGAAAAGGGCTCAGCGGGGACAGTAGAAGTTTAACGTGCCCACAGACTTCACCGGGATCGGAACGAAACACTCGCTGAGAGATCATCAGGAGTAGAGTTGCGGCATGAGCGCTCCGACATTCCGGTGGCTCCCCGAGCGTCATCTCGGGGTGGCCGCGACGCTGTCGCATGCCGATGAGCTGATCGGGCAGATCAGTGATCACCTCTTTGAGTACATGGCGAGAGAAGGTGGTCCGGTCGGCCTACGAGAGGTTCTGGTAGGCCCTACCAGTCAGGCGGTAGTGGACCGCGTAGCCCCTATACCGCGTAAGATTCCACTACTCGTGGCAGACGCACTCGTATCCTTACGCGCTGCTGTCGAGCACACAATGTTCACAGAAGCTGAATTTCTGAACGGCGGGCCGCTCGATGAGAAGGCTGCCCGATCCATTGAGATGCCAGCCAACCTCACTTACGAGGAGTTCGAGAAGTGGACTAATAATCGGTCTCGTCGAGGTCCCGATTCACTGCGAGTCGGCGGCGAACTTCTCAGACGAGTGAAGGGTTTGCAGCCCTTCCAGCGCCAAGTCGCACCGCGCTTGCATCCACTGGCACGGTTGGTACTTCACACGAACCATGCGAAACACAGGACTCCAGCAGTGACAGCAGTAAGGTTGCCCGCGGTGATCCGGGAGGACGAGAAGGTTCATTCCGTTCGCGATCTTCCTCCGCGCGCTGAAGAACCCCTCCGCGTGGGCGAGGTAATCGCCGAAGTTCCAGTAGGCAAGAGAGTTCCTATCACACTTTTCCCTACAGTTGGAATCAACCGTCCTGGCACTGATGAGTGGCCGGTATTGATGCACGAGTTGGACGAGATCGCCTATTGGATCAGGACCCAAGCCGTTCCACGCTTGATCACGGGAAGTGAACCACCGGAATCACCACTCCCTCCGCGTTACGAGATATCCATCGGCCATCTGGACGAGCGGCTCGCAATCTCAATGGGATCAACCACTTCAGCCGCTGAACGCAACAAGCAACGCTTGGGCGCCGCAAGCGCTCGAAACGACCTAGTGGACCTCATTTATGGGATGCCAGACGCACCCGATCGAGAGAAAATTTCGGCTTGGCTTGAGAAATTGACAGATGAAGAGATCATCGACAGGATTTCACGCCTATCAGCGAACCACTCGTACGACCCAAATATAATACGCAGCAACTTGGAGGCTTTACAGGAACTCCGAAACGAGGCCGTTGCCTTCACCAACGAGTAGGCCCGCCGTGATTGTGGATTATAGAAGATGGCCCACGTTGAACGCCAGACATGCCAAACACAGGTGCACTTAATCATTAGCCTAGAGCCACTTGCATTGAGCAAGGTAGATATCACTCTAGCACTCGATCAGTTCGGCGAAAAAATGGCGGAGCATAGCCCGGGCACCATCAAGCCCAAGTTCATATCCACCAAACCTGTATACCTCATAACCCTTGAGCCGTAGCGCCCGATCTTCGGCGACCATCTTCGAGTACAATCGTGGGGACGCTTCCCCACCATCAGCGTAGTGGTGCTGTCCGTCCACTTCCAGCACGATACGGACCCCCTGAGGCAGCAGGAGCAGGAAGTCCATACGTTCGCGGCCGAGAACACTGTCCTTGTCCCCGCGCTCTTTTCGCGTCTTAGGGTCCATGTGCAGGTACACCTGCGGGAGCAGTGCAGGAAAATCAGCCCCTGTTTCGTTGATGGGATAGAGCTCGCAGTAGGTGCGGAAAACCGTCTGCTCAGGCGAGCGCCATTTAGGCCGTTGGGGATCCCTATGCAAAGATGCCCCCAGCCGCTGGTACAGGGCGCGGCCGACCTCGCTGTCCGTCATTTTCTCCGGGAGGGATTCTCGGTCCCTCCACCAGGTGATCATCTCTCCCCAGGTCAGGCCGGACACACCGAGTGGTTGGCTGTACACCAGACAGAACTGTTCGTTCTTCACGATCTCAACATCGTTGTTGATGGCGTCACGGAGTACGAACTCCGGCTTGAGTCCGTCGGCTGCGAAGATTAGATTCTTCAGAGAGCCGGGCACTCCAGCACCGATCGTGCGGGCATCGAACACCGGTGCGCCGCTGATATTGTCCACCTCGATGAGCTCGTAGCCATCCGGTGCGAGCGTCTCGTTGAAGAACACACGGAGGCGCTCGACCACAGCCGGGTCGGTGCGCACCACCGGATGCAGCATTTCAGCCAGGAACCGCAGGAGGGCCTGGTCGTTATCGACCAGGCCGAACCGCTCGTCGTGCCAGATCCAGTCATCGTCCCAGTCCTCCGGGTTGTTGACGCGGTGCTGCCAGAGGTCCTGGGCGGCTGTCGCGAACCTGGGGTCATGGCTGGGCAGGTTGTTGAGGTCGTACAGGCGCTCCAAGAACTCCTCTTCGCCAAGAGCGCCGGCCCACCAATCCTTGAGACCGTCGCGCAGTCGTCGGCGAGTGACATCGGTGATACGACTCATTTGGTCTGGGCCTTGACGGAGGTGGGGATGGTAGTTGTCCAACCGGTTCAGGGCCGGCTCGAAGACACCGTTGATGTAGCGCCTACGTGTGTCGTAGCTGCCGCTCATCCGCTGGTCTATCCAGTACCGTTTGAAGCCCTTGAAGTCCCGGAAAGGCAGTTCGAGGACCACACCGAGGCGTCTGAGTACCGCAGTCAGGGACCTGAGGAGAACCGCCATCTCCTCGTCATCGAGGGCCTCACCTCCGCCTGTGCCGAACGCTTCAAGGTCGTTCAACGCGATCTTGGCCAGCTCGTGGGCAGCGTCCAAGTCGGTCATATCGCTCAGGCGGCCGTTGCGGAGGCGCTCCACGCGGGCCACGTTCAGACCGGTCCTGGAGAAGCTGAACGGTTCCGTTCCGACTTGCCGCACGACCCAAAAGCTCTGCTTTGTCACCCTCCCATTGTCCGTCCAGAAGGTGACAGTCGGATGGCAAGGTGCCGCACACACGGCAGCGCTCGTTCTGCAGACGAGGACAAGGAGAAGCTGATCGTTGGGATGACAGCTGCACCCGATGATGTCGCTGTGAGATAGGTATGAGCCCGGGCTGAAACTCCTCAGAAGAGACCGCCCTGAAAGGTCGCAGCATGGTACTTGAGGGGAGTAGCCCCACGGAGGCCCTGGCACATGCTCCGAAGTGGGAGAACCACCCTTCAAGAACCTCGTGAGGTGCCATCGGACGCCGCCGTCGGCCCGTGTGTGCTCCGTTCGTGCTCCGGCGTCCTGGACTGGAACAACACAGGACGGTACCAGGCGTCAGCAGGCGGCACTGTGAATCGGGTGGGGTGGGACGGAACGGCACAGAATGGCACGTGGCGGCACGGAACCAGCTAACTTCTAATCCGATGGCCGCAGGTTCGAATCCTGCCGGGTGCGCCCCAAAACCCCAGGTCACACGGGGTTTCCCGAGGACCTCGCAAGAGGTCCTCGCCGCGTTCCGGGCCGATGTGTGCTCCTCGTGTGCTCCCCAGTACAAGGTCCCGTACAGGTGGGGCATCCACCTCCGGAGCACTTTGCCGTCCGGTACCCCTGTGTCCCCTGCCCGGCGGCACCCTGTGTCCGGCCTCCCTGCTCCCTGTCAGATCGCATACGGCCGTTTCAGCCGAGCCCCCTTACACGACTGGCCTCACGCAGAAAGAAGCCGATGTGATCGATGCGTTCGACTGGGGTTCCGTTCCCGGTCCTGTGGACTACTACCGTGCGACAGCGGTCCGCGACGGTTTCCGAGGTCTCACATGCTCGCGGGCGCATGGACGCGGCGTCGGCTGCGTCCCTCCTGGCGGGTGGAGGAATCATCCATGACCACAGCGGCACGGTCCTGCCCGCTGCCGTCCCGGCGGCCCCGATCCTGCTCCAGATAGCGGAAAAGGGCTGTAGCGGGGTGCAAGAGGCCGCGCTGGAACTCATCGTGAACGCGTTGGACTTCC
>NZ_FQZK01000006.1:264004-280369 GCF_900141985.1 Nocardiopsis flavescens
TCGCATACGGCCGTTTCAGCCGAGCCCCCTTACACGACTGGCCTCACGCAGAAAGAAGCCGATGTGATCGATGCGTTCGACTGGGGTTCCGTTCCCGGTCCCGTGGACTACTACCGTGCGACAGCGGTCCGCGACGGTCTCCGAGGTCTCTCACATGCTCGCGGGCGCATGGACGCGGCGTCGGCTGCGTCCCTCCTGGCGGGTGGAGGAATCATCCATGACCACAGCGGCACGGTCCTGCCCGCGGCCGTCCCGGCGGCCCCGATCCTGCTCCAGATAGCGGAAAAGGGCTGTAGCGGGGTACAAGAGGCCGCACTGGAACTCATCGCGAACGCGTTGGACTTCCGCCCCTGGCCAGGGTTCGTACGCACCCGGGGCCAAGTCCGTCTGTGCTGCGCGATCGCCGATCACGTCCACGCACGTGCTCCCGCCCTGGCCAGGTTCGGTGACCGAAGCCGTCGCCTGCTCAGGGCGGCCCGGGAACACTGGCGGGTGGACGTCGAGGAGATTCACACCGAAGGCACCGACACCCTGGTGTTCGGCACCATGGCTGGATCACTACCGGTGGTTCCGCAAGCAGCCGAACTCCACTTCGGTGGCAGCGTTGCCGGTGTAAGCACCCTGACCATGGAGTATCCAGCAGTCGAGGATCACGCGCAGGTGTGCGTTCGTCTGACCTCTACGAAGCTGTCGAAGACCCACTCCGGAGCCAGGCTGTGCAACGCATCATGCGGCGGATAGGACGCACAACAATCAGACCTTTAGAGCTCATCTCATTTGGGTTCTCGGTAGCCTGCTCCTGTGTCGATGGTGGAACGGCTGGTGCCGGACGAGCTGTGAGAACTGTTCCAACGAGTAGTGCCCGAGGCGCCCACCCGCCCGCAAGGCGGCGGGCGGCGCAGACACGGCGACCGCCAAGTACTGGCCGCGATCATCTTCGTGGCCACCAGCGGCTGCACCTGGGCCCAGCTCCCTCCGGTGTTCGGCCTCTCCGGGCCCACCGCGCACCGGCGTTTCACCGAGTGGACCCGGGCCCGGGTGTGAGCCAAGCTTTACCGCCTGGTCTTGGACGAGCTCGGCTCCCGCGGTGAGCTGGACTGGTCGCGGTGCGCGATCGACTCGGTGAACATGCGGGCCCTCAAAGGGGGGACCTGACGGATCCGAATCCTGTCGACCGGGGCAAGAAGGGGTCGAAGATCCACCTGATCACCGACCGGCAGGGTTTGCCCCTGTCCATGGCGATCTCGGGGGCCAACACCCATGACAGCCAAGCCCTGCAACCCCTGGTGGAGGGGATCCCACCGATCCGCTCCCGCCGCGGACCCCGGCGGCGCAAACCGGGCAAGCTGCACGGCGACAAGGGCTACGACTACGCCCACCTGCGCCGCTGGCTCCGGCAGCGGGCGATCGTGCACCGCCTGGCCCGCCGGGGCGTGGAGTCCTAGCAGCGGCTGGGCAGGCACCGGTGGCAGGTGGAACGCACTATGGCCTGGCTGGCCGGATGTCGCCGTCTGCACCGCCGCTACGAGCGCAAGGCCGACCACTTCCTGGCCTTCGCGGGCATCGCCTGCACCCTGATCTGCTACCGCAGACTCACCAAATGAGATGAGCTCTAAGTCTGGCTTTCCAACGGCCCACCCAAAGGGCCTTTGACCTGCACTGATAACGCCCGAGAGGTGGGCCGATCAAAGCGGCCCACCCACGGGCGGAGGCACAGGCGGAGTCACAGGCCCGCCAACGGCCCACGACCCGGCATGACGCGGGGATGGAACACTCTC
Organism: Nocardiopsis flavescens; assembly: GCF_900141985.1. GTDB lineage: Bacteria > Actinomycetota > Actinomycetes > Streptosporangiales > Streptosporangiaceae > Nocardiopsis > Nocardiopsis flavescens. Next base: position 265,783 of record NZ_FQZK01000006.1, read on the forward strand.
TCCCGCACTAACGGACGGGCTGCGCGAGTGAGGCCACCTCTACCGCACTCGCCACGAGAAGAGGGCGCCCTGCGCTTCCAGGACGCCCCACCACAGCCTCTTGCCAGCCGCGAAACTAAGCCCTCATATCCAGCCAGATACGCACCGCAGAAGCCAGCTCGGCAAACTCTCCGGTCTTCTCCGCACCAGGTGACAGCGCTCCTGCTCCAGGGCCACACGTGTGGCCCTGCGCCTGCGGAACCTTGAACACATACGGGCGAACCCCGCGCACCCCGTCATCGTCCACACACCACCCCCGCTCCTCAGGACGGGGCTCGCGCGGGCGGGGCACAGCGATCGTGCCACCGCCGGAACGGCTCTGGCGAGGTCGGGGAACCTCAGGGCCACCTGAGGCCTGACGAGAAGGCTCCGGACTGCCTGCCGGGCCTGCACCGACACCTTTGGGTGGCAGTGGTTTCGTCATGGTGGGGGACACCGGGTCCGCGCCCCGGCTGAGTGGGCTGCAGAACACGAGCGCCAGCAGCGCTCCGAGCATCCAGCACAGGCGCTCCGCCCAGCCATGGCGGCGCTTGCGGTGCCGCCCGCTATGCTTCTCCACGATCTCCTCCTGCTGTCATCAGGTGGGAATCACGCCCCGGACCGGTGTTCTCAGCACCGGCTCGGGGCACCCTTTTCTCTTGTCAGCGACCTCATGGTCGCGGTCTTTTCCCTACGCGTGCGGTTGTGGCATGGGTGTCAATGGCCCCGGAGGCGTACTCCTCTGAAACTGCCCTTCCCAACCGGACCGCGCGAAAATACGCAGAGATCCGCCCCTGGAAAAGCGCACCGCTTCCCAGGGGTGGTTGATGTTCGCTTGGACTCGCGAGGTTTTTCAACCCGTTGCGCCAGAAAAACCACCCCGCCGTTCCATCCAAGGATCATAGTTCGGATAAATAGGACATTCGGCCCCGGATATTCACAGAAGCCGGAGCCTGGCTCACCTACTCCTGACGGCATATGGCCGAAACGGGACAGACTCCGGCCTGCCGAGTACCTCGAGCACGTGGTCGAGGTGTTCCCGGGGGAAAAAGAGATGCGTGTCCCTGGTGCGTGCCGGTCCGCCGTAGACGTCCGGCACGACGGGGCGTACGCAGAGCCAGGACTCCGCTCTTCCCCACTCGTTCATGGCGATACAGATGTCTTGATCCGCTCCGAGGAGGGTGATCAGGTGTTCAGCGGGGGCGGGTCGCAGTTTGAGCCACACCCGGTCGGTGTAGAAGGCGCTCCACCGCGGGTCTCCCGGAGGCATCCCCGGCCCCGAGCCCTTGAGGGATTCGCCGAAGTCCTGGCAACTGGCCCTGGTGTTCATGCCGAGGGACCACAGGCGCAGAATGAGTGGGACGAGTTCACGGTCGATCGGAACACGCACCCCACTGGGGGCCTCGAGCAACCGGGTCTCGTGGGTCTTCAAGGGGACGCTCATGGTGGTTCCCAGCGGTGTCGTGGACCTGCGAGAGGGAGGCTGCCCAGAGCCGGATGGCCGCTATGTGGTGGCGGCCCAGCCCCGCATACGGGTCCGGCTGGATCAGCAGGGTGGGTACCCCGCGCCGGGTTCGCTCCGCGGCCCAGTCGTAGTCCGGTGGAGCGAAGTCGTCGTCGATCCAGGCGACGGGCGCGTTCCCGAGCCAGTCGGCTACCGGGTCGCGTTTCCAGAGGTAGCCGCGCGGGTGCGGGGTCGAGATGTCGGGCGTGCCCAGATCGACGTGCGGGAAGTGGGGCGTGCCCACGCGTGGCGCGATCAGAAGGTTCGCCTCGGCTCCCCAGCTCGTCGCCCAGCACGGTTGGACGAGGCCGGTGGAACACAGTGCGTTGACCCTCACGCCGTGGTTCGGGTTGAGCCAGATCGGCACACCTCGGTGTCCCCTGAAGTCGACACGGTGGGGAAGGTACTCGGGTGGCACGGAACCGCCCGGGCCGGGGAACGGGTTGAGGACTCCGTCGACGTCGATCAGCAGGTACGGGGGGACGGCTGCCATAAGTTCACCCTCCAGGGCTCAGACATCGAGGAGACGGGCCGCGTCGTGGGTGTGGCGCCGCACCACGTTCGTGTAGGCGGGATCGGCAGCGGTGTCACCGATCCAGACCAGGGACTGGGCGAGGAACCACTCCAGGGCCCACACCCGGTGCCAGCCAAGCGCCCAGTCCTGTGGCGGCAGGCCTGCGCGTCGGGTGAGCACCCCTGCGCTGCCTCCGGCCTCGACGTAGGACTCCAGGAAGGCCCGGGTCCGGTCGGAGTCGGGGGGCTCCACGGTTCCGTGCCAGGAGGCGAGGTCGATCAGGCCAGGGCCGTGGAAGGCTCGGGCCAGGTCGTAGAGACGGACGCGTCCGTCGCGGATGTGCAGGCTCTCGGGATGGAACTCCGAGTGGACCCATCCGTAGGGTGCGGTCGTGGTGCCCTCGGCTCGTGCGGAGGCGGCTCGGTCGATGTCGCGCAGTGTCTCCCTGATGTCGTCGGCGTCGGACCAGCGTCCCTGGGCGTTCAGCAGGTCCAGGGTGCGCATCGCCCTGCTCGGGAGCGAGGCCAGCCATGTGCTGTCGGCCAGGGGAAGGTGGGGCGGGGCCGCCGCGCTGTGGAGCTGGACCGCCGCTGCGACGCCGTCGTGGTTCGTGGCCTCCCGGTCGGGTTCGCCCAGGTCCTCCATCAGCATCGCCAGGGTGGTGCCCGAGCGCAGGGATGTGATGAGGCGGGGAACGCTGACGCCCGCCTGCCGGGCGCTGGTGAGCGCTTCGTGTTCGTGTGTGAAGGGTTCGGTGGCGCACTTGAAGACGACGGTGGACCCGTCTGTCAGGGTCAGGCGCTCTACATGTGAGAGTTCCCAGCTGTGCAGCGGCTTGGCCTCAGCGAGTTTGTCGACCATGTCGGCGGCGGCGAGTACCTCGCCGCGCATCCGGTCGATGTCGGGTTGGTGCATGTGTGGCTCCTCGTGTCGAGGCGGGGCTCTCCGTGAACGGACGGAGAGCCCCTGGGGGTCGGGGAGGGTCAGGAGCGTTCGCTGTAGGAGCGGACCGTGGTGAGCCAGGTGTCCCGGAAGGTGTCCAGCTCGTCGCGGAAGCGCTTCATGTCAGTGCCGTAGGAGGCCACGACTCCGCCCCTGCGGTCGGGTGCGGACTGGCAACCGTGCACCAGGCGCCCGCCCAGGGCGGCGTGGGCCTTGACTCCCTCGATGCGCCGGTACTCGTTGAACCAGGCGCCGTGGAAGACCTCGTCCAGGAGCTCGGTGGTGGGCTCGTCCAGGTCGTAGACGACCTGTGCGGTGTCGGCGAAGAACCAGGTGGGGCCGACGACACTGATGTGGCCGTCGTCCTCGACCTTGTTCAGGGCGGTGAAGGTGGAGACCTCCGCGAGCATCCGCAGGTGGTCCGCGGTGACCCCGTCGATACCCAGCGAGGTCAGGTGTTCCTCGCGGAAAAGGTGGCTGTAGACCTGCCAGGCGATGTGCAGGACCTCGGCCGGGTCGTGGGTGGTGCGGGAGTTGCGGGCGATGTACTCCAGGGCGATCTGTTCGATGGCCGACTCCGAGGTCTCCTCGACGGGAAGGAGTTCGGCGGCGACCTTGTCCCAGTCGATGACGGTCCAGGTGTCGGACTCCAGGCGGAAGAAGTACGCCTCGGGGTCGATGGTGACCGTGTCGTCCTCGACCGACATTCCCGCGACGCGGTTCCAGCGGGGGTCGAAGTTGTGGCCGGGGATGCTCAGGCTCGTCGGGGCCAGCTTGACGGACATGGAGTGGTTCCTCTCTCAGGTTTTTTGTGGAAGGGGTGTTGGACTGGGCCGCGGCCGTACCAGGGCCGCCGTCCAGAGCTGTGGGGCAGGGGGCGCCCTGTCACCGGCAGGTGTTCAGCCCACCGCTTGTCGCTCTCACCGCAGCGCCGATCGCGAGATGGCGGCCCACACCGTGAGGGGCGTCCCCTAAACGCCCAGGAATCCCCAGCGGCGGCTGAGTCGCTCCACCAAGGCGAGGCCACGCCCGTTCTCCAGGCCGGGATCCATCGGACTCACGCGGGGAACGGAAGGGACCGCACCATGCCGGGGCCGGCGTCCTCGACGGCGAGGCGGATCACATCGCTGTCGAGGTAGGCGATCGTGACCGTGAAGTGGCCGTTCTGGCCCGATGCCGTGTGCCTCAGAGCGTTGGTCACCAGTTCGGAGAGCACCAGTTCGATGACGTCGGCTTCCTCCTGCGAGAGACCGGTGACCGTCCTCGCCCAGCGGCGGGCCTCACGGACCTGCGGCGGTGTGTGCCCGAATCTCGCGGCGTGACGGCGGTGGACTCCGCCCAATCGGGGCATCGTGGAGTACCCGGGCACCCGGTGGGGCAGCGCCGGTGTCACCTCGGCATCCGCGCAGCCGTCCTGTATGGGTGCGTTCATGGTGTTCATCCGTGTTGCGGTCGTCATCCGCGCCTCGATCTTCTGACCCGTACCGCACGAGTCCTGGGGTGTTCCCTGCCTGCACCTCCCATCGAACACCGAGAGCAACCACAGGTCACGGGGCGTACGGACATGGTTTCCATGCCATCCGTGACGCCCCTGAACTGGCGTTTTCCCGATGGCAAGCGCGTTTCCATGTCAGACCGGTGAGTGCGCGCGACGAAGTGCCGGTTGCAGGCTTTGCGGTTTCGGGCAATCTGGATACCGACGCCTGAGGAGAGCTGTATGAAGTGGACGAAAGCCCAGCTCCGGAAACTGCGCGAGCAAATGCGCGAGCAGGATCGCACGAACGATGAGATCGCCGACGAAATCCGTATCCGCTGCGGGTGCTCGCCGTTGGCCGCTTATCGCCACATGCGTGGGTGGAGCCAGGCCGAGGCGACCGAGCGGTATCGCGGTTCCGCTGGCGGGCTGCCGCTGGACCAGGCGGGACTCAGCCGCCTGGAACTCTGGCCCGAGGTGGGCGGGCGGGCACCACAGGCGACACAGGTCGTCGCTCTGGCGACGCTCTACGGCACCTCCCCACGGAGACTGTTGTCCCCCGAGGGGTTCGACAAACTGAGCGAGCACGAGCGCAATGTCCTCAAAAGGATCGGAAACCAGCTCACTCCCACTGGATCAACCCAGACAAGCACGGAACAGGCATATTTCTCCGTCAGCGAAGAAACCAGAACGCTACCGCCAGAAAGGCAGATTGAGATGGCCGCGAAACGCGCGATGAGGTTCGGAGCGATGGCGGAGGGAACGAACGTGGGGGTGGAGACCATCCAGGAGCTCTTCGCGGAGGTGTCCAGGCTGGCGAAGGCCTATCCCCGTGCTCCCCTCCACGAGGTTCTGGGAGACCTGGTCGAGGCCCAGGACGTGGCGTTCATGTTGTTGGAGGGGCGGCAGCGTCCCTACCAGACCAGGGACCTGTATCTCCTGAGCGGCCTGTTGAGCATCATGCTCGCTAAGGCCAGTCATGACCTCGGGGATCCGCACGCCGCGATGAAGCAGGCCCGGACCGCGTTCATCTGCGCCGACAACGCCGATCACGACGGGCTGCGCGTCCGGGTGCGCGCCCAGCAGAGCCTGATGGCCTACTGGGCGGGGTGGCCTACCGAAGCCGCCCGGTACGCGGAACTGGCTCGCGATCTGGCCACCGAGCGCACCGGCACGGCCGCCATCTGGCTGATGTCCCAAAGCGCCCGCACGTGGGCCTCGCTGGGCAGCGCGGAGCGCGCGCTCGACGACCTCCAGGCGGCCACGGCCCTGCGCGAAGGACTGCGCGGCGACGACCTGGACGAGCTCGGCGGTCTGATGCGCTTCGCGCACTGCCGCCAGCTCTACTACGGAGCCGAGACGCAGATCTGGATTCCTGGGCGTGAGGAACAGGCCCAGCAGGTCGCGCAGGAGGCCGTGGGTCTCTACGAGACCGCCGCCGCGGAAGGATCGGACGACTGGGCCTATCAGGACGAGGCCGGGGCACGCGCCGACCTCAGCTATGCCCGGGTCTGCCTGGGAGAGATCGAGGGCGGCGCGCAGGCCCTTGAACCGGTCCTGGGCCTGCCCACCACGAAGCGGGTGTCCGGCGTGGTGAACAGCGTCATGCGCGTGCACGGCGCCCTACGCGGCCCGGACTACACCGGAAGCAAGGCCGTAGCCGGGCTCCGCCAGGAGATCGAGGCCTACAGCCGCACTCCCGTCTCGGCGCTGACCTCGGGCCGCTAGCCTGCCGGACATGCATCCAGTCGAACTCTCCAGCGCCAGGCTCACCCTTCGAGAGCTGCGGCCCACCGACGTTGATGGCCTGCTCCGGGTCTACGGAGACCCGGAGGCGGTGCGGGACCTGTCCTTCACACCGCGCACCAGGCAGCAGTGCGCGGCAATCGTGGAGGCCGCGATGACCGACGCCGAGCGGGAGGTCAGGAGCGTCTACATGCTCGCTGTCGCGCGGCAGAAGGAGCTTGTCGGCGCCGCGCGCCTGGCCGTGGACGAGCGCCCCCACAGCGCGCAGATCGGCTTTGCCCTGCGGCCGGATCTGTGGGGGCAGGGGTTCGGTAGCGAACTCGTCCAGCTCCTGCTCCGGCTCGGCTTCGCCGAGCTGGGGCTCAAGCGGATATGGGGCGCCCGCTCTCCGGAAAACCAGGCCTCCGAGCGCGTCATGCTCCGGGCCGGGATGGTGGAGGAGGGACGGATCCGACGGCACCTGTGGACCCGGAACGCCTGGCGCGACTCCATCGTCCACTCGATCCTGGACGACGAGTGGACAACAGACTCGGTAGAGCACAAGTCATAGGTCCCGCCCGAAGTCCAAGTCACGGTCAGGGTGGTGGGAGGCGATCCCGGCGCACACCAGACGGTTGACAGACGTCCCCTTCGCCTGCCGATTCGGACACCGCCCCTGTGAGCGCGGTTCTTCCACGAAGCCGACCTGGACGCCCTGTCCGGAAACCTCGGGGCACCTCAGGCAGGCACCCGTTCCCATGGACCCGGGCCCGATGCCCCACCCGGCCCGGGCGGCCGGGGCCGGGGCAGGAGCCGGAGCCGGGCCGGGGCCCTCCGCCGTTGTCAGGGTGCGGCGGGGCCGGTGGAGCGGCGGATCACCAGGTGCGAGGGGAGCACCACCTGCTGGGGCGCGGGCTGGGAGCGCGACAGCGAGCCCTTGCGGGTGAGCAGTTCCACGGCGGCCCGGCCCGCTTCCTCCTGCGGGCCCGCGACCGTGGTCAGCGCCGGAACGCACAGGTCGGCCCCGAAGATGTCGTCGTAGCCCACCACGCTGACCTGCCCGGGGACGGACACCCCGCGCTCGGCCAGCCGCCGGAGCATGCCGATGGCCAGCAGGTCGTTGTGGGCCACCAGCGCGGTCGCGCCCGCGCCCAGTCCGGCGTCGGCGGCCACCCCGCCGCCCTCGGCCCGGGGCGGGAACGGCCCCAGCCGCCGCGCGGCCATCCCGTGCGCCTCGGCGGCGGCGCGCAGCGCCCGCCAGCGCTGGGCGGCCGGCCAGGAGCGGTGCGGCCCGGACAGGTAGACCAGGGACCGGTGCCCCAAGGACGCCAGGTGCTCGACCACCTGCCGACTGCCCGCCCCGTTGTCCACGACCGCGCTGGGCAGCCCGCGGACCTGCCGGTTGACCAGCACGAGGTTGTAGTCGCGGGCCAGCTCCCGGGTGGTCTCCTCCTCCATGCGGCTGGCCGCGAGCACGAACCCGTCGACCGACCGGGACAGCCGCTCGATCCGGTTGCGCTCGTTGTCGGCCGACTCCTCGGTGTTGGCGAGGATGAACGTCAGCCCCGCCTCGCTGGCCCGCTTCTCCGCCCCCCGGATGGTGCCGAAGAAGTGGGGGTTGGTGATGTCGGGGACCAGCATCGCGATCGTCGCCTTGTGCCCCGACTGCAGCGCGGTCGCCAGCGGGTCGGGCCGGTAGCCCAGCCTCTCGGCCACGGCGACGATGTGGTCGCGGGTGGCGGGGTTGACCCTGCGGGGGTTGTTGAGGGCGCGGGAGACCGTGGAGGCGGCCACGCCCGCCTCGCGGGCCACGTCGTAGATGGTGGTGCGTCGGGGGGAGTCCATACCTCCTGACTACCTTCCGACGGCAACATTTGGCAATCGCTTGCCATGGCACGAGCCGGAAACCTAGAGTTCACGACACGACGTCGCCGGATGTGGCCCAGGCCACATTCACTCCGCTGATCAGCGTGGACACCCGCTCCCTACCGGAGACCACGCCCATGACCCCCTCCCCCCACCCTCCCGATCCCGGGGCGCCCCGCACCCGCCCCGCCCTCGTCCGCTGGCTGGAAGGGGCCGAGCTGACCCTCGGCGCCCTGATGCTCGTGCTGATCTTCACCCTCATGCTCACCCAGGCCCTCCAGCGCCACCTGCCGGTGGCCGGCTGGGTGTGGACCGGCGAACTCGCCCGGTTCGGCCTGGTCTGGCTGGCCTTCTCGGTCATCGGGTACCTGGTCGGCCGCGACGAGCACATCACCCTCAAGCTCATCGACTTCTTCGCCGGGCCCCGCCTGCTGCGCGGGGTGTGGATCCTCGCCAACCTGGTGGTCGCCGCGGTGGCCGCGGGCATGGCCGCCGACGCCGCCGCCCTGGTCTTCGGCGGGTCGCCGCAGACCACCCCCGCCCTGGGAGTCCCCCTGTCCTGGACCTACGCCATCCCCATGGCGGGCCTGGCCCTGGCGGCGCTGCGCGCCCTGGCCAACACGCTGCTGCCCGCGCCCCCGGCGCCGGAGAGCCTGCCCGCGGAGGGCGCCCGATGAGCGCGCTCCTGGTGGTCCTGGGCATCCTGCTCCTGCTGTTCCTGCGCGTGCCCGTGGCGTTCGCGATCCTGGGGCCCTGCCTCACCTACATGCTCACCACCGGCCAGTCCACCGGGCTGAGCCTGCGCACGGCGGCGCAGGAGATCAACAGCTTCCCGCTGCTGGCCGTGCCGCTGTTCATCCTGCTGGGGGTGGTGGCCAACCACACCGGCATCGCGGACCGCATCTTCGCGTTCGCCCAGGTGCTGTTCGGCCGGGTCCGCGCCAGCCTGGGCTACGTCAACATCGGCGTCAGCGTCGGCTTCTCCTGGATCAGCGGGACCGCGCTGGCCGACGTCGCGGGCATGGGCAAGATGCTCGTCCCCGCCATGACCGAGCGCGGGTACCCGCGCCGGTTCGCCCTGGGCCTGACCGCCGCCTCCAGCCTGATCAGCCCGGTGATGCCGCCGAGCATCCCGGCCATCGTCTACGCCTCCGTGGCCGCGGTGTCCACCGCCGCGCTGTTCGCGGCGGCCGTGGTGCCCGCGTTCCTCATCGCCGCGGGCCTGGCCGTGTACGTGTTCCTCTGGAGCCGCCGGCAGCCGCAGCTGGCGGGGCGCCCCGCCGAGCCGGGCGAGTTCCTCCGGGCCGGGGTGCGCGTCATCGGGCCGCTGGGCGCGCCGGTCATCCTCCTGGGCGGCATCCTCAGCGGGCTGTTCACCCCCACGGAGGCGGCCGCGGTCGGCGTCGCCTACATCGTGTTCCTGGGCTTGTGCTACCGGCGCCTGACCCTGCGCTCGCTGTGGACCATCACTGTCGAGACCGCGACGACGGCGGCCTCCATCGCGATCATCCTGGCGGCCTCGGGCCTGCTGGGCTGGGTGCTGGCGCGCGAGCGGGTCCCGCAGGACATCGCGTCGTTCCTGCTCGGCTTCACCGACAGCCCGGTGGTTTTCCTCCTCCTGGTCAACGTGGCGCTGATCCTCATCGGCACGATCCTGGAGCCCATCGCCGCCCTGGTCATCACCGTCCCCGTGCTGCTGCCCATCGCCGTGCAGTTCGGCGTGGACCCGGTGCACTTCGGGGTCATCGCCATCGTCAACCTGATGATCGGCCTGCTCACCCCGCCCATCGGCGGCGTCCTCTTCGTCCTGGGCTCGGCGACCCGCACGCCCATGCACGAGGTCTTCCGCGGCACCGCGCCGTTCCTGGTCCCCCTGCTCGTCATCCTGGCCCTGCTCACGGTCGCCCCCGAGCTGGTGCTGTTCCTTCCGCAGCAGCTCAACCTCTGAACCCCCCGAAGCACACCCCCCGAGGAGTCCGCGTGAACCGCCTTGCCCGCACCACCGCGCCCGCCCTGGCCGCAGTCCTGGCCCTGACCTCCTGCTCGGCGTCGGAGGACGCCTCCGGCACGGTCCTGACCTTCTCCAACAGCTACACCGAGGACCACCCGCACACCCGCTGCGGCATCGACCTGGTCGCCGAGCGCGTGGCCGAGGCCGACGCCGGCCTGACCGTCGACACCTTCCCCAACAGCCAGCTCGGCAGCAACACCGAGACCTTCGCCTCCGTGATGTCGGGCGACATCGACATGGACGTCCAGGGCTCGGCCGCGCTCGGCTCGGCCCACTCCCCCATCGGGATCTTCGACGCCGCCTACGCCTTCGACGACGTGGACCACATGTTCGCCTACTTCGACTCCGAGGCCGCGGAGGCGCTCAAGGAGGGCTTCGCCGAGGCGACCGGGGCGCGCATCCTCGACGTCTGGTACTTCGGCGAGCGGCACTTCACCGCCAACCAGCCCATCCGCACCCCCGGCGACCTGGGCGGGCTGCGCATGCGCTTCCCCGACTCCCCGATCTACCTGGCCAACGCCGAGGCCCTGGGCGCCACCCCCACCACCGTCGCCTTCGAGGAGGTCTACATGGCCCTCCAGCAGGGCACGGTGGACGGACAGGAGAACCCGATCGCCACCGTCGCCGCCGACAACTTCGACGAGGTGCAGTCCCACCTGAGCCTGTCCCGGCACCAGATCGGCTCGCAGATGATCGTGGTGTCCGGCGCGGCCTGGGACGGGCTGACGGCCGAGCAGCAGGAGGTGCTCCAGGAGGCGGTGGGCTCGGTCCGGGAGGAGAACCGGTCCTGCATCGAGGAGACCGAGCGGGAGGCCCTCGCCGAGTGGGAGTCGGCCGGGACCCTGGAGGTCGTCGACGACGTGGACGTCGAGGCCTTCCGCGAGCAGGCCCGCGCGTACTTCGCGCAGAACCTGGAGGGCGAGGAGCTGGAGCTCTACCAGGGCTTCCAGGACGCCCGCTGACCCCCGCACCGACCACCCGCGCGGCCCGGCCGCGCCCACGAACGGAGGAGGTCGCCCCCATGCGGCATTCCATCGCCACCGTCTGTCTCAGCGGCACCCTGGAGGAGAAACTGCGGGCCGCGGCCGAGGTCGGGTTCGACGGTGTGGAGGTCTTCGAGAACGACCTCATCGCCTCGCCGCTGCGCCCGCGGGAGATCCGGGACCTGGCCGGGGAGCTGGGCCTGTCCATCGACCTCTACCAGCCCTTCCGCGACTTCGAGGGGGTGGACGGGGCGACGCTGGCCGCGAACCTGCGGCGGGCCGAGGCCAAGTTCGCGCTCATGGCGGAGCTGGGGGCGGACACCGTCCTGGTGTGCTCCAACGCGACCCCGGCCGCGGTCGACGACGACGGCCTGGCCGCCGCGCAGCTGCGGCTGCTGGCCGAGGCCGCCGAACGGTACGGGGTCCGGGTCGCCTACGAGGCCCTGGCCTGGGGCACCCGTGTGTCCACCTACCGGCACTCCTGGGAGCTGGTCCGGCGCGCCGACCACCCGGCGCTGGGGCTGTGCCTGGACAGCTTCCACATCCTGTCCCGGGGGGACGACCCGGCGGGCATCCGGGACATCCCCGGGGAGAAGCTGTTCTTCCTCCAGCTGGCGGACGCGCCCCGGCTGCGCATGGACGTGCTCCAGTGGAGCCGCCACCACCGGTGCTTCCCCGGGCAGGGCGGGTTCGACCTGGCGGCCTTCACCGGGCACGTGCTCGCCGCCGGGTACGCCGGCCCGCTGTCGCTGGAGGTGTTCAACGACGTGTTCCGGGCGGCCGACCCGGGGCGGACCGCGGCCGACGCGCTGCGCTCGCTCACCGTCCTGGAGGACGCCCTGGCCCGCCGGGACGCCCCGCGGGACGGGCGGGCCGCTGCCGGGCGGCCGTCGGTGGCGCTCGCCCGGCTGCCGGAGCCGGAGGTCCCCCGGGGCTTCGGGTTCGTGGAGGTGGCCGCCCCCGCGGCGACGGCGGGCGGGATCCGCTCCCTGCTCGCCGCCCTGGGCTTCGCCCACACCCGGGACCACCGGTCCAAGCCGGTGCAGCTGTGGGAGCACGGCCCCGCCCGCATTCTGCTCAACGCAGCCGACCCGCGGCTGGGCCACACCTGGGACGGCGCGGCCTCCGTGACCGCCCTGGGGGTGGACCTGGACGCGCCCGAGCGGGCCGCCGCGCGGGCGGAGCGCCTGTGCGCCCCGGTGCTGGCCCGCAGGAACGACCCGTCCGAGACCCGGCTCCAGGCGGTGGCGGCCCCGGACGGGACCGCGCTGTTCCTGTGCCCGTCCCGCGACGGCGGGGGCGAGGAGCCCTGGCTGGCGGACTTCTCGGCCGCCGCGGTCGAGGACGTCCGCCCCGGCGGCGGCCCCGCCCTGACCGGGATCGACCACGTCGGGCTGCACCAGCCCTTCGACCACTTCGACGAGGCCTCGCTGTTCTACACCGCGCTGCTGGGACTGGAGGCGGGGGAGAGCACGGAGCTGGCCTCCCCCGGGGGCCTGGTCCGCAGCCGGGCCCTGTCCCGCGCCGGGCAGGGGCCGCGCATCGCCCTCAACGTTTCGCTGGTCGGCGACGGACCCCGCGCACGGGCGGCCGGGGGCGTCCAGCACATCGCCCTGGCCTGCGACGACGTGGTCGCCGTGGCGGAGGCGGCGGTGGCGGCCGGGCTGCGGACGCTGCCCGTGCCCGACAACTACTACGACGACCTGGCGGCGCGCACCGACCTGCCGCCGCACCGGAGGGAGCACATGCGCCAGCTGAACATCCTCCACGACCGGGAGCCCGGCGGAGGCGGGTTCCTCCACTTCTTCACCCCGCTGCTGGACGGGCACCTCTTCTTCGAGGTGGTCCAGCGGACCGGCGGCTACACCGGCTACGGCGCGCGCAACACCCCGGTGCGCATGGCCGTCCACCGGACGGAGCGTGCGGCGTGAGGGGGGCGGCCCCCGCGCCGGAGCGGTCCTTCCTGGTCGGACTGATCGGCGCGGGGATCGGCCCCTCCCTCACCCCGGCGCTGCACGAGCGGGAGGCCGGGGCCCTGGGGCGCCGGCTGGTGTACCGGACGATCGACATCGACGTGCTGAACCTGCCACCCGAGGCGGTGGGCGAGCTGGTGCGCTCCGCGCCGCGCTACGGGTTCGACGGCCTCAACATCACGCACCCGTGCAAGCAGCTGGTCCTGCCCCACCTGGACGGGCTCGCCCCGGACGCGGCGGCGCTGGGCGCGGTCAACACGGTGGTGTTCGGGGGCGGTGCGGCGGTCGGCCACAACACGGACTGGTCGGGGTTCCTGGGGGCGCTGGACGCCGGGCTGCCCGGGGCGCGGCGCGACCGGGTGGTGCTGCTGGGGGCGGGCGGAGCGGGCGCGGCGGTGGCCCACGCCCTGTTCACCGCGGGCACCGGCGGGCTGGCGGTCTTCGACCCGGACGCCGGGCGCGCCCGGGACCTGGTGCGGGGGCTGCGGGAGCGGTTCCCGGACCGGGCGTGCGCCGCGGTCGGACCCGGGGACCTGGCCTGGGCCCTGGCCCGCGCCGACGGCCTGGTGAACGCCACACCGGTCGGCATGGCGGACCACCCGGGCCTGCCGCTGGAGGCGGGGCTGCTGGACCCGTCGGTGTGGGTGGCGGACCTGGTCTACCGCCCGCTGCGCACGGCCCTGGTGGCCGAGGCGGAGCGGATCGGCTGCCGGGTGCTGCCGGGCGGGCGGATGGCCGTCCTCCAGGCGGTCGAGGCGTTCGAGCTGATCACCCGGCTGGCCCCCGACCCGGAACGCATGTCCGCGCACTTCGCGGAGCTGACCGCGGGCTGAGGCCGGTCCGGTCCGCACCGCACGTGCGGTGCGGGCCGGCCGCGGGACGTCCCCCACGGGGAAACCCGGCACGGCAGCGGCGGCGGGCGGTGCCGGAGGCACCGCGCGGACCGGCCCGCGCCGTCGGACCCGGGAGACCCCGCCGCGAGGGCGGGAACGCGTGGCCGGCCGGGGCGTCCGCCCGCCGGGAACCCCGGCACGGCGGGGGTGGCGGCCCAGGGTCACAGGGCGGCCACCGGAAGTACACTTCTGGGACCGAGGTACCGCCGTACACCGGCGTAGGGGGTCTCCCCCGGCGTTCGGCCCGGGAAGTGGAGTGGCGTTGACGGTCGAGATCTCCGTGCTCGGCGACATCCGGACCCGGATCGACGGACACACCGTCGACCTGGGACACCTGCGCCGCCAAGCCGTGTTCGTCGCACTCCTGGCCGACGCCAACCACACCGTCCCCCTCGACCGCCTCATCGACCGCGCCTGGGGACCCCACCCACCCCCCAGCGCCCGCACCTCCCTCTACAGCTACATCTCCCGCCTGCGCACCGCCCTGGCCACCGCCGGAAACGACGCCACCCTGGACCGCCGCCCCGGCGGCTACACCCTCACCCTCAGCGACACCGCCCTGCACACCGCCGACCTCCACCGCTTCCGCCACCTCACCACCCGAGCCCGCAACACCACCGACCACACCGCACTCCCCCTCCTCGAAGAAGCCCTCGGCCTCTGGCACACCAACCAACCCCTGGG
>NZ_FQZK01000007.1:0-272276 GCF_900141985.1 Nocardiopsis flavescens
TCAATCAAAGGAACCTCGCACACTCCGGACGAAATCTCACCGACTTCGCCGTCGTGTGACGGGGCCAAAACAAACTTGGCTGTAAAAATCGAACACGCGCTGTTGAGTTCTCAAGAAGCAACCGCCCTTCCCGTACAAGCACCGGACCTGGGTCCGTGTTGCTCTTCCGTGGAAGGCGTCTGCGTTTCCGCTTTGTTGTGTCTTCACTTTATCAGTGTTTCTGCGACCCGCCAAACCGGCGTTTTCGCGGAATCAACCGACCAGGAGTGGAGAATTCCCGTTTTCCCTCACCGCCCTTCTCAAGGCGACCCCCTGACCCTACCGCCTCCGGGCGCATGCCCGTGACGCTCTGGGTCGGAGTGAAGAAGAGGTGTCGCGCGATCGCGGTCCGGGGCCGAACACGCCCTCAGGGCGCTCGCCGTCCCGCAGCGACTCGTTCGAGTGTAGGCAACAGCTTGGTCGACGTCAAATCACCTGCTCGGCGGGGGGAGGCCCCTGTTCGCAGGCGGTCGCCGCGGTCCTCGACCCCCCACACCGGGGATCGTGTGCGTCCGCGGCTGTTTCGTCGGACGTGGATCGTTCTCCCCCGGTGTGCACGGCTCAAACACGGTTCGGGAGATTTCTCCGCCGGCCTTCGCGGGGAACGCCGCGGGGGCGGCCCGGAACGGACCGCCCCCGGGTGTCGCGGGTGCTCAGAGCATCGCGGCGATCTCGGCCGCCAGCCCGCGGAAGGCGATCCCCCGGTGGCTGATCGCGTTCTTCTCGTCCGGGGCCAGCTCGGCGGTGCTGCGGTTCTCCCCCTCGGGGACGAAGACCGGGTCGTAGCCGAACCCGTTCTCCCCGCGGGGCGCCTCGATCACACGGCCGCGCATCTCCCCCTCCGTCACCACCTCGGTGCCGTCGGGCAGGACCAGGGCGGCCGCGCACACGAAGGCGCCGCCGCGGCGCTCGGGCGGGGTGTCCGCCAGCTGGTCCAGGACCAGCTGCAGGTTGGCCCGGTCCTGGTCCCCCGCACCGAAGCGGCCGGCCCAGCGGGCCGACAGCACGCCCGGCATGCCGTTCAGCTCGTCCACGCTCAGCCCCGAGTCGTCGGCGACCGCGGGCAGCCCCGTGTGGGCGGCGATGGCGCGGGCCTTGAGCAGGGCGTTGCCCACGAACGTGGGCTCGGTCTCGGGGACCTCCGGGGCATCCGGGAAGGCCTCCAGGGACAGCACCTCGGCGCTCACCCCCGCGTCCGCGAGGATGGCGCGCAGCTCGGGCACCTTCTTGGCGTTGCGGGTGGCCAGAACGATCTTCACGATTCCCCCTTCGCCGGCGACTCCGCCGATCCTGGTGCCGTTGAGAACGGTCACTCGGCCAGCGCCTTCTTCTGGAGGACGGTCAGCTCCTCGCAGCCGCCGACCGCGAGGTCGAGCAGCTTGTCGAGCAGCTCGCGGTCGAACGCGGCGCCCTCGGCGGTGCCCTGCACCTCGATGAACCTGCCGTCGCCGGTGAGGACGACGTTCATGTCGGTGTCGGCGACGGAGTCCTCCAGGTAGTTGAGGTCCAGCCGGGGCTGGCCCTGGACGACGCCGACGCTGACCGCCGCCAGCGATCCGGTGAGCGGGTTGTTCTTGAGGTTGCGGCGCTTGCGCAGCCACTTCACCGCGTCGGCGAGGGCCACGTACGCGCCGGTGATGGCCGCGGTGCGGGTGCCCCCGTCCGCCTGGAGGACGTCGCAGTCCAGGGTGATGGTGTGCTCCCCCATCGCCTTGAAGTCGACGACGGCGCGCAGGGAGCGGCCGATGAGCCGGGAGATCTCGTGGGTGCGGCCGCCGATCTTGCCACGGACCGACTCGCGGGCGCCGCGGGTGTCGGTGGCGCGGGGCAGCATCGCGTACTCGGCGGTGACCCACCCCTCGCCGGTGCCGCGGCGCCAGCGGGGGACGCCGTCCTCGACGGTGGCGGCGCAGAGCACGCGGGTGTCCCCGAACTCGATGAGCGCGGAGCCTTCCGCCTGGCGCAGCCAGTTGCGGGTGATCGTCACGGGGCGGAGTTGGGTCGGAACTCGTCCGTCAGGTCGGGCCATGGTGAAGAGCGTATACGTGCGCGGTCGCGGCGGTGCCGGGAGCGCGGAAGGCGGGACCGGGCGGGCTCCTCCCCGCGGTCAGCCGCCGACGGCGAACCTGCGGCCGCTGCGGGCCAGGTCGATGGGGCCGCCGTAGGTGGACCGGGCCTCGGCCAGGGTGACCTCGTCGTCGTTCCACGGCACCAGGTGGGTGAGCAGCAGGCTGCGCGCGCGGGCGCGGCTGGCGTGGTCGCCCGCCTCGCTGCCGGTGAGGTGCATGTCCTTGGGGTGGTCGAGGTGGTCCTGGAAGGCGGCCTCGCACAGGAACAGGTCGGTGTCGGCGGCCAGGTCCACGAGGGAGTCGCAGGCGCCGGTGTCCCCGGAGTAGGCCATGCTCGACCCGTCGTGCTCCAGGCGGATGCCGAAGGCCTCCACCGGGTGGTTGACGTGGTCCACGCGGACGGAGAACGGGCCGATGCCCAGGCTCCCGGGGGTGAGCTCGTGGAAGTCGAAGACCTCGGTCATGCCGGGGTCGGGCTCCAGGCCGTACGCCTCGGCGACGCGGTCGGCGACGCCGCCGGGACCGTAGACGGGGATCCGGGGTTTGGCCCCCTCGGGGTGGAACATGCGGGCGACCCAGTACGAGCAGAGGTCGAAGCAGTGGTCGGCGTGCAGGTGGCTGAGGTAGACCGCGTCGACGGAGTAGATGTCGATGTACCGCTGGAGTGCTCCGAGTGCGCCGTTGCCCATGTCGAGGAGCAGGCGGAAGCCGTCGGCCTCGACCAGGTAACAGGAGGCGGGGCTGTCCGGCCCCGGGAAGCTCCCGGAGGACCCGATAATCGTGAGTCGCACGTCGTCGTCGCCTTCTCGAAGGGCCGCGCTGCTCCGTGGCACCCCCTCGACCGTGTGCGCGGAGTACGGATGGCGGCTGGTTCAGCGGTTGTCCCGTTGTTACGGGTCTACCCCAATGCCCGGCCGGGTGGTACAAAATGTGTTCTGCATCTCACGCGACCTCCATCACGTGTGAATTTTTCACACCATATGACACATTACGGGCGATTCCTTCTCTCCGTATTACGGTCGCGTTCCGGCGGCGTTCGGCCCGCGCGGGGGCGGCACGCGGCCGGGGCGGCACCCCGTCTCCGGGATGCCGCCCCGTGGTCCGGCGCGGCGGTCAGGCCCAGAGCTGCCCGTCGAGCCGCTCCTCCGCCTCCTCCAGGGTGCCCTCGTAGGCGCCCGTGGACAGGTACTTCCACCCGGCGTCGGCGACGACGAACGCGATGTCGGCGTCCTCCCCCGCCTGCTCCGCCTTGCGGGCCATGCCCAGCGCGGCGTGCAGCGCCCCGCCGGTGGAGACGCCGGCGAAGATGCCCTCCTTGTCCAGGAGTTCCCGGGTCCGCCGCAGGGCGGCGTCGGAGGGCACCGAGAACCGGGTGGTCAGCACCGACTCGTCGTACAGCTCCGGAACGAACCCCTCGTCGAGGTTGCGCAGGCCGTACACCAGCTCGCCGTAGCGCGGCTCGGCGGCGACGATCCGCACGTCCGGCTTGTGCTCGCGCAGGTAGCGGCCCACGCCCATGAGGGTCCCGGTGGTGCCCAGCCCCGCCACGAAGTGGGTGATCCCCGGCAGGTCCGCGAGGATCTCGGGGCCGGTCGTCTCGTAGTGGGCCCGGGCGTTGGCCGGGTTGCCGTACTGGTAGAGCATCACCCAGTCGGGGTGCTCCGCGGACATCTCCTTGGCGACGCGGACCGCCTCGTTGGACCCCCCGGCCGCGTCGGAGAAGTGGACCTCGGCGCCCCACATGGCGAGGAGCTGCCTGCGCTCGGCCGAGGTGTTCTCCGGCATGACGCACACCATGCGGTAGCCGCGCAGCTTGGCGACCATCGCCAGGGCGATGCCGGTGTTCCCCGACGTCGGCTCCAGGATGGTGCAGCCGGGGGAGAGCAGCCCGTCCTTCTCCGCCTGTTCGATCATGTGGAACGCGGCGCGGTCCTTGATGGACCCGGTCGGGTTGCGGTCCTCCAGCTTCGCCCACAGCCGGACCCGCGGTGAGGGCGAGAGCCGGGGCAGGCCGACGAGCGGCGTGCCGCCGAGGGAGTCGAGCAGGGAGTCGTAACGCATGGGACGGGCCTAGCGGCTTCCGCCGGCGACGGCGGGCAGGACGGTGACGTTGTCGCCGTCGGAGAGCTCCGCGTCCAGCCCGCCGACGAAGCGCACGTCCTCGTCGTTGAGGTACACGTTGATGAAGCGGCGCAGCTTGCCGTCGTCCACCAGGCGCGCGCCGATGCCCGGGTAGCGGTTGTCCAGGTCGGTGAACAGCTCGCCCAGGGTGGCGCCGCTGCCCTCGACGACCTTGGCGTCGCCGGTCAGGTTGCGCAGGATGGTGGGGATGCGGACCTCGATGGCCATAGGTGTGTCTTCCCGTGAACGTGGTGGATGTGCGTACAGTCCCAACAGGGGTCCTCCCGCGGCCATTCCGCGGGTCCCGCCGGGTCGGCCGGTGCTACCGGCCGGTCGGGGCTCCGGTGACCTCGACCGGTTCCTCGGTGATCTCGCCGTCCAGGATCCGGTAGGAGCGCAGTTCGGCGGTCTCGGGGTCCCGCGTGGACACGAGCACGTAGTGCGCGCCGGGCTCGGAGGCGTAGGAGACGTCGGTGCGCGAGGGGTAGGCCTCGGTGGCCGTGTGGGAGTGGTAGATCACGACGGGTTCCTCGTCGCGGTCGTCCATCTCCCGCCAGACCTTCAGCTGTTCGAGGGAGTCGAACCGGTAGAAGGTCGGGGACCGCTCGGCGTTGATCATCTCGATGAACCGCTCCGGGCGGTCGGAGCCCACCGGGCCGGCCACGATGCCGCAGGCCTCGTCCGGGTGGTCGCGGCGGGCGTGGGCGACGATCTGGTCGTAGATCGAGCGATCAATCCTCAACATGCCTCCCAGGGTATCGGAACAAATTTACCTACCAACCGAATGGGTATTGTTAGCGTAGGCCGAGGTCACCCCGGGCGGGATGGGGCAGGTCGGCGTCGGGCCGCGAAGGCCCACGGATTAGTCTCGTACCCATGAACGAGCAAGGCGGCAGTGCGCTGCTGACCGACCACTACGAGCTGACGATGCTCCAGGCCGCCCTGCACAGCGGTGCGGCGGACCGGCCGTCGGTCTTCGAGATGTTCGCCCGGCGGCTGCCCGAGGGGCGCCGCTACGGCGTCGTGGCGGGGACCGGACGCTTCCTCGACCTGTTGGAGCGGTTCCGCTTCCGCACCGAGGAACTGGACTTCCTGTCGGACAACGGCGTGGTGGACGACACCACCCTGCGCTGGTTGTCGGAGTACCGGTTCTCCGGCAACGTCTGGGGCTACGGCGAGGGCGAGGCCTACTTCCCCGGTTCCCCGATCCTGGTGGTCGAGGGCACGTTCGCCGAGGGGGTGATCCTGGAGACCCTCGCGCTGTCGGTGTACAACCACGACAGCGCCATCGCCTCCGCGGCGAGCCGGATGGTCGTGGCGGCCGGCGGACGGCCGCTCATCGAGATGGGGTCGCGCCGCACCCATGAGGCGGCGGCCGTGGCCTCCGCGCGCGCCGCCTACCTCGCCGGGTTCGCGACCTCCTCCAACCTGGAGGCCGGGCGGTCCTACGGGGTGCCCACCGGGGGCACCGCGGCACACGCCTTCACCCTGCTGCACGACAGCGAGCGGCACGCCTTCTCCGCGCAGCTGGAGTCGCTGGGGAAGCGGACGACGCTGCTGGTGGACACCTACGACGTGGAGCGCGCCGTGCGCACCGCCGTCGAGCTGGCCGGGTCGGAGCTGGGCGCGGTGCGCATCGACTCCGGCGACCTGGGCGCGACCGCGGGCCGGGTGCGGGCGCAGCTGGACGCGCTCGGCGCCGGCGAGACCCGGATCGTGGTGACCGGCGACCTCGACGAGCACTCCATCCAGGCGCTGGCCGTGGCCCCCGTGGACGGGTACGGGGTGGGTACTTCCCTGGTGACCGGTTCGGGCGCGCCGACGGTCTCGCTGGTGTACAAGCTGGTGGCCCGGGCGCGCGGCACGGAGCCCGGCCTGCCGCTGGAGCCGGTCGCCAAGCGGTCCGTGGGCAAGCCCAGCCGGGGCGGCCGCAAGTGGGCGCTGCGCCGGCTCGACGACAAGGGGCTCGCCGTCGCCGAGGAGGTGTTCCCCTACGAGCCGCAGGAGGCGGTGGGGACCCGCCCGGTGCTGCGGCCGCTGGTGGAGGCCGGCGAGGTGGTGGGCGCCGAGAGCGTGCACGACGCCCGCGACCGGCACCGCGCGGTGGTGGCCGAGCTTCCCGAGCAGGCGCTGCGGATGTCGCGGGGCGACGCCGCGCTGCCGACCGTGTTCCATTGACCGAGGGTGTTGCAGGCAGTGTTGCTGGAAAGGGAGGTGCCGGTATGACCAGGGCGCTCATCGTGGTGGACGTGCAGAACGACTTCTGTGAGGGCGGGAGCCTGGCGGTGGCCGGGGGTGCCGCGACGGCGGAGGCGGTCACCGGACACGCCCGCTCCGGCGGGTACGACCACGTGGTCGCCACCCGCGACTACCACGTCGACCCGGGGTCCCACTTCTCGGAGGAGCCGGACTTCGTCGACACCTGGCCGCGGCACTGCGAGGTGGGCACGCCCGGGGCGGAGTTCCACCCGGGGTTCGACGCCTCGCTGGCCGAGGAGGTCTTCAGCAAGGGCCGCTACACGGCGGCCTACAGCGGGTTCGAGGGGACGGCCGACGGCGGGGCGACGCTGGCGGACTGGCTGCGCGAGCGCGGGGTGGACGAGGTGGACGTGGTGGGCATCGCCACCGACCACTGCGTGCGGGCCACCGCGCTGGACGCCGTCCGGGAGGGGCTGCGCACGCGGGTGCTGCTGGGCCTGACCGCGGGGGTCTCCCGGCCGACCGTGGACGCGGCGCTGGAGCGGCTGGCCGGGGCGGGCGTGGCCCTGGAGGGCGAGCCCCGGGTCGGCTGACCGCCCGCGCACATACGGGGGGCGGGGCCGGACGGCCCCGCCCCCCGGTGCCCGTCGGGCTCAGGCGACGCCGATGGCGGCGCGCACGCGGTCCAGGACGGCGCGGGCGCGCTCGCGGGCGCGGACCGACCCGGCTTCGAGGATGTCGTCGATCTGCCGGGGGTCGGCCATCAGCTCCTCGTAGCGCTCGCGCTTGGGTCCCAGCTCGGCGTTGACGGCCTCGAACAGCTCGTTCTTGAGGTCGCCCCAGCCCGTCCCGCCCCGCTCCAGCCGCTTGCGCACGTCGGCGACGGTGTCGGGGCCGACGAAGTGGGTGAGGAGCTGGAAGGGCACCGAGGTGTCGGGGTCCTTGGGGTCCTCGACCGGGGTGGAGTCGGTGGGGATCCGGCGGATCGCCTTCTTGAGCTTGTTCTCGGGGAGGAAGAGCGGGATGTGGTTGTCGTAGGACTTGCTCATCTTGCGGCCGTCGACGCCGGGGAGGATGCTCGCCTCGCTGTCGTCGATGACGCCCTTGGGCAGGGGGAGGGTGTACCCCTGCCCGCCCTGGCCGTAGCGGTTGTTGAAGTACCCGGCGATGTCGGCGGTGTACTCGATGTGCTGGGACTGGTCGCGGCCCACGGGGACGTGGGTGGCCTCCATGATGAGGATGTCCGCGGCCATGAGGATCGGGTAGTTGAACAGCCCCATGTTGACGCCGGCGTCCAGGTCGGTGATCCCGGCCTCGTTGTTGCGGTCGCGGGCCGCCTTGTAGGCGTGGGCGCGGTTCATCAGGCCCTTGGGGGTGAGGGCGGTGAGGACGGTGGTCAGCTCGAAGGTCTCGGGGACCTTGGACTGCTGGTAGATGACCGTCTCGGCCGGGTCCAGCCCGCACGCCAGCCAGGTGGCAGCCCCGGACCGGATGCTGTGGCGGAGCTCGTCCGCGTCCTTGACGGTGTTGAGCGCGTGGTAGTCCGCCACGAAGTAGTACGTGTCGTAGACCTTCGCGGCCGCCAGGGCCGGTTTGATCGCGCCGACGTAGTTGCCCAGGTGGAAGTCGCCGGTGGGCTTGATCCCGGTCAGGTAGGTGTTCGCTGCCATGCCTCCAGCCTAGCGGCGCGCCCGCGCGGAGCCCCCGCGCGGGCGTGCCGCTCCGCCTGGAGCGGAGCTTCGGGCCGGTCGAGGACACGGTGCTGTTCCGGGTGGAGCCGATCCTGCGCGGGCTGCTCGCGCTCTGACCGCGCCGGGGCTCAGAGGCGCTGGGGCGAGCGGAAGGCGGCCCAGTGCTCGGCCATGCGGCGGGACTGCCCCTCCGTGAAGTGGGTCATGCAGTCGTCGTCGCTGTAGTCCATGAAGTTGGTGACCGGGTCGAGTCCGGCGCGGTGCGGGCAGGAATCGCGGCCCTCCGGGCAGCCGGCGGCGGCCTCCCGCTCGTAGGGGGTGTCGGCGACGTAGTCGCCCGGGGTGGTGCAGCCGTTCTGGAAGGTGTGGAACAGGCCGAGCCAGTGGCCGACCTCGTGGGTGCCGGTGTGGCCCAGGCCGAAGCGGTCGCGTCCGCCGCCGGGCAGGGTGTCGTGGGCCAGGACGACGCCGTCCTGGTCGGGGGCCGCGGCCTGGTCCTGCGGGAAGCTGGAGAAGCCGAGCAGGCCGGAGCCGAGGTCGGCGGTGTAGACGTTGAGCGTGTCGGCACCGCCGCTGTGCAGCTGCGAGCGGATCTCCTCGCTGTGGGCGTTGAAGTCGGAGAACCAGTCGTCGTTCTCGTGGCGCGTGACCTCCGAGAGGGTGAAGCGGAAGCCGGTGTCGGTCCCGGCCGGGTCGTACCCGCCGGCGTAGGCGGTGTTGAGGACGTCGATCTGGTCGTCGATGCGGGCGTCGCTCACGTGGCCCCGGCCGTCGGCGGCGGAGATGACGTGGACCACGACCGGGACGGCGTCCGGCGGCGCGATGTCGTGGGAGCGCAGGGAGCGCAGGGCCTCGCGCAGCCGCTCGTCGTAGCCGGCGGCCTGTTCGGGGGTGAGCTCCGCGCTGTCGCCGCCGCGGACCGCCCCCGGTTCGGCGAGGCGGGCCACCGTGCCCGGCGGGCAGTCGGGCCCCGCGTCCGCAGCCGCCCGCGCGTGCACCGCCCCGGCGGGGTCGGGCAGGGCGGTGCCCCCGACCACTCCGGTCAGGGCGAGCCCGCACATCACCAGTCCGGTCCAGAGCGCGGCCGTCCCGCCGCGTGCGTTTCGTCCATTCACATCACGGACTGTAGTGAAATGATTACTTATAGTCTTCGACTCGTGTGCGAACTTGCGAATTGTTTGCCCGAAAAAGCCCCGGCCGCGGACCCCCCGGGTAGGGGGTCCGCGGCCGGGGCCGGGGCGCGGGCTACTTGCCCCCGACCGCCCAGACGCGGAGCTTGGCGATGCGCTCGCGGATCTGGTCCGGGGTGGCCTGGGCGACCGGCGGCCCGCCGCAGGCGCGGCGCAGCTCGTTGTGGATCACCCCGTGCGGCTTGCCGGTGCGGTGGTGCCAGGCGCCGACCAGTCCGCTCAGCTCGCGGCGCAGTTCAGCCAGGACCTCGTGGGTGGGGCCCTCCTCCCGGACGGGCTCCTCCTTCTTCCGGGCCTTGATCTCCCCGGCCTTGAGGTCGTCCTTGCGCTTGCGCAGCAGCTGGGCCACCTGCTGGGGCTCCAGCAGGCCGGGCAGCCCCAGGAAGTCCTCCTCCTCGGAGGAGCCGGGGACGCCGCCGTACTCGTTGCCGTCGTAGAGGGCGCGGTCGAACTCGGCCGACGCCTCCATCGTCTCGAACGGCAGCTCCTCCCCCGCGTCGGGGGTGTCGCGCTTCTTGCGCGCCTCGGTGAGGAGGTCCTCCTCCGGGTACTCGTCGTCCTCGGCGGGGGTGCGGTCCAGGACGTGGTCGCGCTCGCGCTCCATGTCCCCGGCGAACTCCAGCAGGTTGGGCACCGAGGGCAGGAACACCGAGGCGACCTCGCCGCGCTTGCGCACGCGCACGAACCGGCCGATGGCCTGGGCGAAGAACAGGGCGGTGCTGGTGGAGGTGGCGTACACGCCGACCATCAGCCGGGGCACGTCGACGCCCTCGGACACCATGCGCACCGCGACCATCCAGCGGTCGTCGCCCGCGGCGAACCGGGAGATCTTCTTGGAGGCGGTGGGGTCGTCGGACAGCACCACCGTGGCGCTCTTGCCGGTGAGCTGGCGGATGATCCGCGAATACGCGCGCGCGTTCTCGTGGTCGCTGGCGATGACCAGGCCCCCGGCGTCGGGGTGGGTCTTGCGGACCTCGGTGAGCCGCCGGTCCGCGGCCTGGAGCACGCGCTTGATCCAGTCGCCCTTGGGGTCCAGGGCCGCCCGCCAGGCCTGGGAGAGCGCGTCCTGGGTGAGCGGCTCGCCCAGGCGGGCGGCCAGCTCGTCCCCGGCGCGGGTGCGCCAGCGCATCTCGCCGGAGTAGGCCATGAAGATGACGGGGCGCACGACGCCGTCGGCCAGCGCCGGCCCGTAGCCGTAGCTGTAGTCCCAGGAACAGCGGCGCACCCCGGCCGCGTCCTGGACGTAGTCCACGAACGGGATGGGGTTGATGTCGGACCGGAAGGGCGTCCCGGTCAGGGAGAGCCGCCTGGTGGCCGGTTCGAACGCCTCGCGGGCGGCCTCGCCCCAGGACAGGGCGTCGCCCGCGTGGTGGACCTCGTCGAAGACCACCAGGGTCTTGCGGGCCTCGGTGCGGTTGCGGTGCAGCGCCGGGTGCGCGGCGACCTGCGCGTAGGTGACGGCGGCGCCGAGGTACTGGCGGCCCAGGGCCCCCTGCCCGTTGCGGAAGTCGGGGTCGATGGGGATGTTGAACCGCGCGGCGGCCTCGGCCCACTGCTTCTTGAGGTGCTCCGTGGGGCAGACGATGGTGATGGAGCGGATGACGTGCTGCTCCAGGAGTTCGCTCGCCAGGGTGAGGGCGAACGTGGTCTTGCCCGCCCCGGGCGTGGCGACCGCGAGGAAGTCCCTCGGCCGGCGGCGGAAGTACTCCTCGAACGCCTCCCGCTGCCAGGCCCGGAGCCCGCTGAGGCGGCCCTCGGCCGTGGTCTGCGTCACCGTCATGCGTTTCGTCCCCCGATACTCACCTGGTCGAGATTAGCGGGCCGATCCGACCGGACAGGGTCGGCTTCCCGTGGTGCCGCGCACACCGGCGGGCGTCGGCACGCCCCCGCGAACACCCACGAACGCCCGCGCACGGGCGCATACGGGCCCGAACACACAGGAGCCCCGCGGGCCCGAACACGCGTCGGAAGGGCCCGCGGGGCGCGCGTGTCGCGCGGGTGTCACTCGGTGGTGTCGGACTCCTCCGGGGCCCCGGAGTCCGCGGGGGCCCCACCGGACTCGGCGGCCCCCTCCGCCCCCGCTCCCCCGCCCGCGCCCTCGATGTCGACGGCTCCGTCGTTGAAGGGCATGTAGGGGGAGATCGCCGGGAACGCGAAGAACCACAGCAGGGCGGCGGCCCCGACCAGCAGGCCGAGCGCCATGATGAACTTGGAGATCCAGGGTCCGGGCAGGATGCGCCAGATCAGGCCGTACATGCGGGTCTCCTCACTCGCTCGCGGCGGCGGCCTGGGGGGCCATGTGCGCGATCGACTCGGGCATGCCCTCCGCCTTGGGCGTGGTCTCGACGAGCTCGCCCCAGACGATGAGGCGGTGCGTGTTGTTCAGCTTGGGGGCACAGGTGGTGAGGGTGATGATGGCCCTCTCGGGGTCGGTCTCGCCCGCGCCCTCGACGTCGTCGAACGGGTCGGGCTCGATCACCCACACGTCGGTGGGGAGGACCGTCTCCTCCCTGAACACCTCGTAGGTGTAGAAGTTCTCGCCGTCCTCCAGCACCAGGACGTCGCCGTTGTCCAGCAGGTCGACGTCCCAGAACAGGCCGGGGGTCCGGTGGGCGGCGACGGCGTAGTTGCCCGCCTGCCCGGGGCTGCTGGGGTACTCGGTGTAGTGGCCGGGGCTGTAGCGGATGTCGTCCTGGGTGGTGCCGTTGACGACGACCCAGTCCAGGTCCAGCGAGGGGATGTACAGGCGGCTGTCGGCGCTGCCGGGCAGGGGCTCGGAGTCGGGCCCGCGCTCGTCGGTCACGGCCCAGGCGTCCTCCAGTCCCTGGGCGAGGCCCTGCTGCTCGCGGTCGGTCTCCCACTGGGAGCCGTACACCTCGTACCCGGCGTAGAAGAGCATGAGGAGGCCGGCGGTCAGCAGGATCTCGCCGACGAAGCGGACGACGCCGCGCACCACGTCGCCGGGTGTGGTCCGGCGCCGGGGCGGGGGTTTGCGGCGGCGGCCGCCGGAGGAGCGGCGGCGGCCCTCCCCGGCCCCGGGGTCATCCTGTGGCTGTCGTTCCGTTGTGGACACCAATACGACCTACTCCTGTGGACGGCTCGCGTGTGCTCCGTGGACCTACCGGAGGGGCACGACCAGCGGGATCCCGGTCCTCGGATGCGGCAGGACCTCGACCTCGTGCCGGTAGACGGCGCTGAGCAGGGGTGCGGTGAACACTTCAGCGGGAGGGCCCTGCGCGGCGATCCGTCCCTCGGAGAGTATCGCCACACGGTGGGCGTAGGCCGCCGCAAGCCCCAAATCGTGCAGGACCACGATAACCGCCCCGCCCCGTTCCGCGAGCGTGCGCGCGATGGTGAGGACGAGTTCCTGGTGGTGGATGTCGAGGGCGGCGGTGGGCTCGTCGAGCATGAGGAGCTGGGCGTCCTGGGCCAGGACGCGGGCGAGCATCACGCGCGCCCGCTCGCCGCCGGACAGGGTGGGGAAGCGGCGGTCGGCCAGGTGGGAGATACCGGTGCCCTCCATGGCGGCGGCGACGATCTCGTCGTCCTGGGCGGGGTCGCCGAGCCCGGCCCAGGGGGCGCGGCCCATGGCGACCAGCTCGGCGACGGAGAACGGGAAGCTGACCGCGGCCTCCTGGGGCAGGACGGCGCGGCGCAGGGCGAGTTCGGGCGGGGTCCACTCGTTGAGGCCGCGGTCGAACAGGCGCACCGCACCGCCGTCGGCGCCGCGCTCGGGGCCGGCGGCGAGGTCCCCGGACACGGCCCCCAGCAGGGTGGACTTGCCGGCGCCGTTGGGGCCGACCAGCGCCACCAGCTCCCCGGCGCGGACGGTCAGGTCCACGCCGTCCAGGAGGGCGCGCCCGCCCCGGCGGACGGTGACCCCCTCGGCCCGTACGACGGGGTCGCCGGCGGCGACGGGGGCGGGGCGCGCGGGCGGCCGGGACAGGGGGGCGATGGCGGCGCGGGCCCGCCGTCGAAGGGTGGGGATCACGACCAGCCTCCCTGCTTGGAGCGGGTGCGGTAGAGGAGGTAGAAGAAGAACGGCCCGCCGAGCGCGGCGGTGACCACGCCCAGGGGGATCTCGGCGGGGGCCGCGGCGGTGCGGGCCAGCAGGTCGGCGGCGAGCAGCAGCAGGCCGCCGCCCAGGGCGCTGGCGGGCAGCAGGACCCGGTGCCCGGGCCCGGTGACCATGCGGACGATGTGCGGGACGACCAGTCCGATGAAGGCCACGATCCCGGCGAAGGCCACGGCCGCGGAGGTGAGCAGGGCCAGGGCGGTGATGAGGACCAGGCGCATGCGCTCCACGTCCACGCCGAGGTGGCGGGCGGGCCCCTCCCCCAGGGCGAGCAGGTCCAGGCGGCGCGCGTAGATCGGGATGACGACCATCCCCGCGATCAGGCAGGGCACGATCGCGGCGACCTTGGACCAGGTGGCGGTGGCCACGCTGCCCAGCTGCCAGAAGGTGATGGTCTGGATCTCGGCGTCCTGCGAGAAGTTGGTCATCAGGCCGATGGCGGCCCCGGCGATGGCGTTGACTGCGATGCCGGTGAGCAGCAGGGTGACCACCTCGGTGCGTCCGCGCGAGCGTGCGAACACGTACACGAACAGGGTGGTGGCCAGGCCGAACACGAACGAGGACGCGATGATCGTCCAGTGGCCCAGGACGGTGGCCCCGGTGAAGATGACCACGATGGCGCCCACGGCCGCGCCGGAGGAGACGCCGATGACGCCGGGTTCGGCCAGGGGGTTGCCGAAGATGCCCTGCATCATGGCCCCGGCCACGCCCAGGGCGGCGCCCACGGTGACCGCGAGCACCACGCGGGGCAGGCGCACGTCCCACAGGACGGTGTGGGCGACCCGGTCGGGCAGGGGGGCCGCGACCCGGATGCCGACGGCGTCGAGCATCGAGGCGGCGACCTGCCCGGCGGGGATGGTGTAGGCGCCGACCCCGGCGGCGACGACGGAGACGACGACCAGGCCGGCGGTCAGGCCGCCCAGCAGGAGGGCGGCGCGCAGGCGGCGCAGGGCCCGCCCGGTGGGCGGCGGGGCCGCCGGGCCCGGGGCGTGCCGCTCGGAGGGGTCGGCCGCGGTCGCCTCTCCCGCGGTCACGAGCCCTCCCCCGACCCGAACGCGGAGAGCTCACCGGCCAGGGCGGCGATGACCTGGGGGGTGCGGGGGCCGAAGTTGAGCAGCACCCCGTCCTCGAAGTCGACGACGGCGCGGTCGCGTCCGGCGGGCGTCTGGGCGACGCCGGGGATCTCGACGAGGCCGTCGATGCCGCCGACGGATTCCAGGCCCTTGGTCATGACCAGGATCACATCGGGCTGCGCGGCGATGAGGGCCTCGGTGGTGATGGGGGTGAAGGGTGTCTCCAGGCCCATCTCGACCCCGGCATCGCGGGCGCCGACCTCGGCGAGCATCGCGTCGGCGCCGGACCCGGGTCCGCCGATCAGGTAGACGCCGGCGGTGCCGCGCAGGTAGAGGAAGGCGACCAGGGGCGAGCCGACGGAGCCGGAGGAGTCCTCGCGGACGCCGGTCATCTGGGCCCGGGTGCGCTCGACCAGGGCGGTGCCCGCCTCGGGGACGCCCAGGGCCCGGGCGACGCGCTCGAAGCGCGGGTACATCTCGTCGAAGGACCACGCCTCCTCGACGATGACCACGGGGATGCCCGAGCGCTGGATCTGCTCGATGGCCTCGGGCGGCCCCGTCTGGGTGTCGGCGAGGATCACCGTGGGCTCCAGGGCCAGGACGCTCTCGGCGGAGACCTCGTGCCCGCTGGTCACGACGGGCAGGTCGGCGGCCTCGTCGAAGGTGGCGGCGACGTCGCGGCCCACCACCC
This sequence comes from Nocardiopsis flavescens, assembly GCF_900141985.1. Taxonomy (GTDB): domain Bacteria; phylum Actinomycetota; class Actinomycetes; order Streptosporangiales; family Streptosporangiaceae; genus Nocardiopsis; species Nocardiopsis flavescens. The sequence goes on from NZ_FQZK01000007.1 coordinate 15,149, forward strand.
GGTCCCCCAGCCCGAGGGTGAAGACGATCTCGGCCAGGCTCCCGGTGAGGGGCAGGACGCGGGAGGCGTCCGCGACCTCGACCTGCTCGTACTCCAGGGGGTCGGTGCTGGTCCGGTAGGGGTCGAGCACGACGGAGTCGACGGTCACCGGGAGCTGCTGGACGAAGTCCTCCTCCAGGGGCTGGAGGCGGTTCTCGGACAGCTCGGGGATGTCCCCGGCGCCGCCGGAGGAGGTGTCGGCCGGGGCCGGTCCGGCACCGCCGGAGCAGCCGGTGAGGGCGAGCGCGAGGGCGCAGGCGGCGGCCAGGGCCCGTCCGCCGCGCCGGGGGCCGCGTGCGTCGGTCCGGGGGGCGGCGGGGGTCCGGCCCGGACGCCGGTGGCCGGGGGGTGCGTCGGCGGGCGGCCGGGGGTCGGTACGGGGCATGGGGATCGCTTTCGGGTCGGACCGGGGTCGGTTGTCGCCGGGAGCGGGGAGGGACGACACCGACTTTTATGACACCTCGTCACCATCTTGACAAGCCCGATGCTTCGGTGTTCAACTGTTCCGGTCGCGGACTCCGTGTTAGGTAAGGCTCACTTCGCAAAGGTAAGCGTAACCTAAAAAAGAATCCGCACGTCACGCGGGTCACCCCTTCAACGCACAGACCCGCACGAACCCCGAAGGCCCCTGATGCAAGCAGCGGTTTCCCACCGCCCGGCCACCGGGCGGCGCCGGGGCGGGTCCCTCCCTCCCCTGGCCGTCGCCGCGGCCGCGGTACTGATCTCCACCGCGCTGCCCGTGGCGGCGTACGCAGAGCCGGCCCCTCAGGAGGAGGCCGGACACCCCCGGATCACCACCGTCGACCGGACCGAGGGGCTGGACCCCGAAGGTGACACCGTCACCGTCTCCGGGATCGGCCACACCCCCGGATCCGTCATCGAGATCGCCACCCTCGCCCTTCCCCCGGAGGCGGCCGGCGCCGCACCGCAGGAGGGTGGCGAGGCCGTCACCGACACCGAGAACACGGTGGAGGTGCGGGTCGGCGAACACGGCGCCTTCAGCGCCGCCCTCGTCACCGGAGCGGCGTTCGCCGCCGCGGCCGGGCTCGACGCGGCGGACGACGCCTTCGAGATCCGCCTCGTCGAGGTGGATCCGGCCGACCCCGCGGCCGAACCCGTCACCGGCACCTGGGGCGGAGACGCCCCCGCCGCGGACGCCGGGGACGCCGGGGAACCGGTCCGGGCCCCCGGGGCCGGCATGAGCGCCCCCGTGCTCGCCCCGGCCTCCCCCGCGGCGGCGGTCGTGGGCCGGATCCCGGTCGCCTTCGCGGTGCCCGAGGCCGCCCCGGTCCCGGAGTCGCGGCCGCAGACCGCCCCGCAGGCCCTGGCGGGGGCGCCGCAGGCGCCCGCCCCCCGAGAGCCGGGGAACCCGAGGATCACCGTCTCCAAGACCGAGGGCCTCGACCCCGCCGGGGAGACGGTCACGGTCACCGGCACCGGCTACGACACCTCCAAGGGCATCTACGTCGCGCTGTGCGACACCGCCGACGCCGGCCCCACCCGGGCCCCGACGCCGTGCATCGGCGGAGTGGACATGGACGGCTCCGGCGGCGCCTCCGCCTGGATCTCCAGCAACCCGCCCCCCTACGGCGAGGGCCTGGCCGTCGCCTACAGCGGCTCCGGCACCGACGGCGGCTTCAGCGTCGAGATCACGGTCAAGGCCGACGACGGCACCACCGACTGCAACGACCCCGGCGTCGAGTGCGCCGTGGTCACCCGCAACGACCACACCCGCTCCAGCGACCGCGGCCAGGACCACTTCGTCCCGGTGTCCTTCTCCGACGGCCCGGGTTCCGGAGGCGACGGCGGCGGGGGCTCCACGGGCGCCGGCGACGGCGGTTCCGGCAACGGAGGCTCCGGCAACGGCGGCTCGGGGGGTTCGGGCGGCTCCGGCAACGGCGGCGGGGGCTCCGGCCCCACCACGAACCTGCCCCGCACCGGCACCGAACTGACCGTCCTGGTCCTGGCCGCCGCCGTGGCGGCCGCGACCGGCGCCTTCGCCCTCTTCGCTACCCGGCGCCGCCGCACCCCGGGGACCGACGCCCCCGACGCGGCGTCGGCCTGACCCACGCACCCCACTCTCCATGACGGGCCCGTGCCCTCGCCGGCACGGGCCCACGGGCCCACGGGCCCACGGGCCCAGCATCCGCCGCCCCGCCCCCGGACCCCCGGGATCGGTCACCGTCTCCTCTCGATGATGGGAATCGACGCACATGACCCTGACGTCCACGCACGGCGCCACCGCGAACCGCGGTGCGCTCCGCACCCTCACCTCGGCCTCCGCCGCCGTCGCCCTGGCCGCGGCCCTGGTCGCGGTCTCCGCCCCCGCGGCATCGGCCGCCGCGGACCCCGTCTCCGGCGGCTCCGCCGTCTGGGGTGTCAAGGAGTCCTTCCGCAACTACGTCTCCGGGCCCATCGCGGGCGGCGGGTACGCGGCGTCCGACGGCGCCACCCGGCTGAGCAGCGGCCTGATCGACTTCCCCACCGCCGGCGGGGACGTCGACGGGACGTTCTTCATCTCCGGCGAGGTGGAGTTCTCCGGCACCGTGGTCTTCACCGGCCACGACTACGGCCAGGGCGCCGTACTGGAGGTCCGCCTCTCCGACCCCCGCGTGGAGTTCGACGGCAGCACGGCCACGGTCTACGCCGACGTCACCAGCCGCGAGTTCCACGGGGCGAACCCCGCCCTGCCCCCGGGCGACCTGGTCGCGTACGGCGAGGTCGCCGTCGCCGACCTGACCGGGGTGAACGTCGACGTCAGCGGCACGGAGCTCGACTTCACGTCCGCCGCGGGCACGCTGCACGCCGACGCCGTCGAGCCCTTCGCGGGCTTCTACAGCGCCGGCACCGCCGTCGACCCGCTGTCCTTCACCACCGACGTCTCCTAGCCGTCCCGACCGGGGGAGGGACGGGCCCGCCGCTCCCGCTCCGCCCGGGTCCGCCCCTCCCCCACCACCCCCCGCCGCGGGTGCCCGGAACCACCGGGCGCCCCCTGCCATCCCCCTCACGATTGGAACCGACGAATCCCATGACCAGCACGACCAGCAGCGGCACGCGCGGGAGAGCCCGCCGCGCGCTGCGCGCCCTCACCGCCTACGCGGGTGTGGCGGCCCTGGGCGGGACCCTCGCCGTGGCGAGCGCCCCGGCGGCCTCCGCCGACGAGGTGCTCCAGCTCTCCGGCGGCTCCGCCACCTGGGGTGTCAAGGAGTCCTTCCGCAACTACGTCTCCGGGCCCATCGCCCACGGCGGGTACGCGGCGTCCGACGGCGCCACCCGGCTGGGCAGCGGCCTGATCGACTTCCCCACCGCCGGCGGCACGGTCTCCAAGGAGGACGCCTCCGGTGAGGTGGAGTTCTCCGGCACCGTGGTCTTCTCCGGCCACGACTACGGCCAGGGCGCCGTGCTGGAGGTCCGCCTCTCCGACCCCCGCGTGGAGTTCGCTCAGGACACCGCCACGGTCTACGCCGACGTCACCAGCCGCGAGTTCCTCGGCGCGAACCCGAACAACCCCCCGGGCGGCCTGGTCGAGTACGGCGAGGTCGCCGTCGCCGACCTGACCGGCGTGGAGGTCGACGTCGAGGGCGAGGACCTGGTCTTCACCTCGGCCGCCGGCACGCTGAACGAGGAGGCCGTCGAGCCGTTCGCGAACTTCTACACCGCGGGCACCCCGGTGGACGCCCTCGCGTTCACCGCGGGCATCGACGACGCCGGGCAGAACCCCGACCCGGTGCACGACCCGCGCGTCACGGTCGCCCCGACCGCCGACCTCGACCCGGAGGGCGACAGCGTCACCGTCAGCGGCACCGGCTTCCGGCCGGGCTCGGGCGTCTACGTGGCGCTGACCGCGATCCCACAGGCCGCCGACTCCTACCCGGCCCACTGGTACGGCTCGGGCGTGTGGCTGCGCGGCGACACCGCGCCGGACGCCCGGGGCGCCTTCAGCACCCCGCTCGACGTGGTGGGCGCCTTCGACAAGGGCGGCTCCTCCTACGACTGCCTGGAGACGCAGTGCTACGTCGCGGTCTTCAACGACCGCAACGACCTGGCCAACCGCGACCAGGACGTGTGGACCCCGGTGTCCTTCGCCACGGAGACCGACCCGACCGACGAGCCGACCGACCCCACCGAGGAGCCGACCGACCCGACCGACCCTGAGGGCCCGCTGACCGTGCACAACGGCCGCGCCGACTGGGGCGTGCGGGAGTCGTTCCGCACCTACATCGTGGGCAACATCGCCAAGGGCACGATCGAGACCGAGAACGGCGCCGGCCGCAACGACGACGGCACGTTCTCCTTCACGAACGGCTCGGGCGAGGTCGACCTGGAGGCGTCCACCGCCGACATCGGCTTCGAGGGCACCGTCCTGTTCCAGGGCCACGTCTACGGTGACGACGACCCGCTGCTGTACATGACGGTCGAGAACCCGCGCGTGGTCATCGAGGGCGCCGAGGGCGTGCTCTACGCCGACATCGTCAGCAAGTCGCTGTCCGACGCGGAGCTGGTCACCTACGAGGGCGTCGCGTTCGCGGACCTGGACCTGTCCGGGGTCCAGTACGACCTGACCGACGGCGTGCTGGGCTGGGAGCCGATCCCGGCGACCCTGACCGCCGAGGGCGTGCCCGCCTTCGCCGACTTCTACGGGGCGGGCGAGCAGCTCGACCCGATCACGCTGACCGTCAGTGTCGACGAGGACGTCAAGGTCCCCGGCGGCGGGGGCGGCGGCAACGGCGGCAACCCCGGCGGCGGGGGCGGCGGCAACGGCGGCAACCCCGGCGGCGGGGACGGCGACGGTGACGGTGACGGCGGCACCAAGCCGCCGGGCCTGCCCAACACCGGTGTCGCCCTGGCCGGCCTGCTCGCGGCCGCCGCGGTGGCCGTCGGCGCGGGCGGCGTGGCCGTGGCCGCGTCCCGCCGGCGCCCGGCGGGCGGGGACGCAGAGGACACGCAGGAGTAGCGGAGGCGGGGGCGCCCTCCCCGGGGCGCCGCCGCCCTTCCCGGGGGCCCGCCCCGCGCCGGTCGGGCGCGGGGCGGGCCCCCGGATACGCGTCAGGGCCCCGGTGCCGAGCACCGGGGCCCTGACGCGTCGCGGGGACGGCCGGGGTTCAGGCCATCATCTCCTCGTAGATCTTCTTGCACTCGGGGCAGACCGGGAACTTCTTCGGGTCCCGGTTGGGCACCCAGACCTTTCCGCACAGCGCGATCACGGGGTTGCCGGTGACCGCGCTCTCGGTGATCTTGTCCTTCTGCACGTAGTGGGAGAACCGCTCGCGGTCCCCGCCGTCGTGCGAGGTGTCCGGCTTGGTCTCACTGTCCGGCAGGACCTTGTTGAGGACGTCCATCGACATCGTTCTCACCTTTCGAAGTCTGTGTTCCACGGTATAGGGTGCCGCGCCCCGGCCCGCCCTCAGTTCAGGCCGGGATCGTCCGGGTAGGTCGACAGCAGCGCCAGGTCGCCGCCCTGGCGGCGCAGCACCCGCGACCACAGCCCCTCGGGGTCGGTGGTGAACACGTCGGCCGCGACCGCGTCCAGGACGTACCAGGCCCCCTGCCCGATCTCGCCGTCCAGCTGCCCGGCGCTCCACCCGGCGTAGCCGGCGAAGACGCGGAACCCGTCCAGGGAACCGCCGTTCGGCGGCGCGGGGTCGTCCAGGTCGACCACACCGACGCCCACCAGGGCCGCGGCGGGCCCCAGACCCTCCAGCGGGGACCAGCCGGGCGGCGGCCCGTCCGGGCCCGCCGCCCCCAGCGCGATGCCCGAGCCGGTGCCGACCGGGCCGCCGGAGAACATGACGGCGGGCTCGCTGGCCAGCACTCCCCAGTCCACGACCACCTCGGCCACGGGCAGGCCGAGGGGGCGGTTGAGGATCACCCCCAGGGTGCCCTCGGGGGTGTCGTCCACGACGAACACCACCGAACGGCGGAAGGAGTCCTCTCGCAGCATCGGCGCGGCCACCAGGAGCCGCCCGGTCTTCGTCGGCTGGTCCATGCCACACCCCATACCCCGGAACAGGAACCGGACCCGTGCCCGGCTCCGTTCCGGCAGGGTATGTCAGGCCTCGCCGCGGCGGGTCTTCTGGTCGCGCTGGGCGGCCTCGCGGACGGCGTTGGCCACGTGGGTGGACAGGTCGGCGTGGAACACGCTCGGGATGATGTAGTTGGGGCCGAGCTCGTCCTCGGAGACCACGTCGGCCAGCGCCTTGGCGGCGGCGACCATCATGTCCGAGGTGACGTGGTGGCTCTGGGCGTCGAGCAGGCCGCGGAAGAACCCGGGGAAGACCAGCACGTTGTTGATCTGGTTGGGGTGGTCGCTGCGGCCGGTGGCGACGACGGAGGCGTGCAGGCGGGCCACGTCCGGGTCGACCTCGGGGTCGGGGTTGGCCAGCGCGAAGATGATCGCGTCCTCGTTCATCTCCGCCACGTCCTCGCCGGAGAGCAGGTTGGGGGCGGAGACGCCGATGAACACGTCGGCCCCGGCCACCGCGCCCCTGAGGTCGCCGCTGTAGCCGTCCTGGTTGGTGTTCTCCGCGATCCAGCGCAGGCTGGGGTCCATGTCCTCGCGCCCGGCGTGCACGGCGCCGTGGATGTCGCTGACGATGACGTCGCGGGCCCCGGCGTGCATGAGCAGCTTGAGGATGGCGGTCCCGGCCGCGCCCGCGCCGGACATGGCGATGCGGACCTCGTCGAGCTTCTTGCCGACGACCCGCAGGGCGTTGCGCAGGGCGGCCAGCACGACGATGGCGGTGCCGTGCTGGTCGTCGTGGAAGACGGGGATGTCGAGCAGCTCGCGCAGGCGGGCCTCGACCTCGAAGCAGCGGGGCGCGGAGATGTCCTCCAGGTTGATGCCGCCGAAGCCGGGGGCGAGCACCTGGACGGTGCGGACGATCTCGTCGACGTCCTGGGTGTCCAGGGCGATGGGCCAGGCGTCGATGTCCGCGAAGCGTTTGAAGAGGGCGGCCTTGCCCTCCATGACCGGCATGGCGGCCTCGGGGCCGATGTTGCCCAGGCCCAGGACGGCCGAGCCGTCGGTGACGACGGCGACGCTGTTGCGCTTGATGGTGAGGCGGCGGGCGTCGTCCTTGTTGGCGGCGATGGCCTGGGAGACGCGGGCGACGCCGGGGGTGTAGGCCATGGAGAGCTCGTCGCGGTTGCGCAGCGGCACCTTGGACTTCATCTCGATCTTGCCGCCCAGGTGCATGAGGAAGGTCCGGTCGCTGACCTTGTGCACGACGACGCCGTCGACGGCGCCCAGGGCGTCGACGATGGCCTGCGCGTGCTCGGTGTCGCGGGCGGCGCAGGTGACGTCGATGCGGATGCGCTCGTGGCCGGCGGCGGCCACGTCCAGCGCCGTGATCATGCCCCCGACGCGCTCGACCGCGCTGGTGAGGCCCCCCACCGCCGTGCTCCCCGCGTCCAGTTCGAGGCGGACGGTGATGGAATACGAAACGCTGGGAAGGGTGGCCACGTCAATGCTCCTCGGGTGGTGCCGGTGCTGCTGCGTCCGTGCGTGCGGACGCCCCCGGGCGCTGCGGCGTCGATCGCGCGGCGGGGTATGGAATGTGCGGTACCCCCCGGGGGCGGCATCGCGGTGGACCTCGGATCGCGGTCGGGGGAATCGCGACGGAGTCGCCTCACCCTACCCGAGTCAAGCCACCGGAGTCAGCACAAGCCGACAATTATCGCTTCCGTAAAAAACCGGTGAATTTCCGGAGGTTTCCCGGGTGGCGGAACGGTGGCGCCGGACGTTCAGGAGGAGTCCCCGGCCGCCCGGTCGAGCGCCGCGCGGACGATGGCGTCGGTGCACGCCCCGGCCGACAGGGCGGTGCCGTCGAGCACCATGTGGTAGTGGCGCGCGGAGGCCGCGTCGGTGCGGTAGTAGCGGCGGACGTAGGCGGCACGGGCCCGGTCGTTGTCGTCGCGGAGCCGGGCGGTGGGCGGGCCGCCCGCCGCGTCCCGCGCCGCGGCGGCCTCGGCCGGCGCCCCGGCCTCCCACTGCTCGCGGGCCCGGCGCAGGCGCGCGTCGGGGTCGCCGTCGAGCCGTACGTGCAGGGCGGTGGGGTGGTCGGCCAGGACGATGGCGCCGGCCCGGCCCAGGACGACCCCGCCGGTGTGCGCCACCTCGCCGATGACCTGTTCGGTGTGCTCGACGAACTCGTGGTCGTAGAGCAGCCGCCCCTCCTCGTTGACGGTGCCCACGAAGGCGGTGTCGACGCTGCCCAGGGTGACGGTGGGCAGGCGGGCGGCCCCGGCCAGGAGGCGTTCGAGCCCGCCGGGCGAGCGGTCGTCGTGCTGGAGCGCCTCGTCGAGGGAGCAGCCGATCCGGCCGGCGACGGCGCCGGGCACGGCCCGGTCCAGGAAGACCACGCCCAGTGCGGCGGCGACGGCGGGTCCGACGGCCGCGCCGCCCGCGCCGTAGGTCGCCGAGACGGTGACGACGGGGCGCGGCGAGGGCCGGGCCGCGGGCGTCCGCCGGGGACGGCGGGGGTCGGGCGGACCTGCCATGGAGCACCTCACGCAGGAGCGGGGCGGGCCGGGAGGCCCGCGGTGGCAGGGTTGTACCCGCCGCGCCCCGGCCCTATCCTCCGGTGCCGGAAACCGCGAAAGAACGGTGCGTTTTACCGCTTTGTCCGGCTACCGGCGGGTAAAGATCCCGGTTTCCGCACAGCGATATCTTCCCGGCGGCCGTCCCCCGCGCCCGCGCCCGTCGGTCCGGCGGCGGCGCGGGGGACGGCGCGCGGGCCTCAGAACAGCGCGGAGGTGAGCTTGCGGCGGGCCGCGGCCACCGCCTTGTCGCCCGGGGGCAGCAGGTCGAACAGCTCCAGCAGGCGGGCGCGCACCGCGTCCCGCTCCTTGTCCGCCGTCCGCCTGACCGTCGCGATCAGCCGGTCGAAGGCGTCCTCGAACTTGCCGCCGTACATGTCCAGGTCGGCGACGGCCAGCTGCGCCTCCACGTCCTGCGGGTCGTCGGCGGCGCTCGCGCGGACCGCGTTCATGTCCACCGCGCGCAGCCGCCGGACCAGCCGGACCTGGGCGAGCCTGCTCCGGGACTCGGTGTCCCTGGGGTCGGCCTCGACCGCCTTGGCGTAGACCGCCTCGGCCGTGTCGAAGTCCTCACGGTCCAGGGCCTGCTGCGCCTCGGCGTCGACCGGGCGCACGTCGTCGTCGGGCTCCAGGGCCTCCTCGGCCTCCGGGCCGCCCTCGCCGAACAGGGTGCCCGGGTGGCCGGGCGGCAGGGCGCCCTGCTCCTTGAGCGCGGCGAAGGCCTCGGTCAGCCAGGCGGTGAGCTGGTCCTCGGGGACCGGGCCCGCCGGGCCGGGCAGGAGCTGGCCCTGCACGACCACGATGATCATCGGGGCGGACGGCACCCGCAGCGCCTGTACGAGCTGGGGACTGGCCTCGCCGTCCACCTTGGCGAGGAACCAGTTGCCGCCGGAGGCCGCGGAGAGCTTGTCCAGGGTGGTCTCCACCTGCTTGGACTGCTCGGACCAGCCGGCGAGGACGGCCAGGACCACCGGGGCGGCCATGGACCGCTCCAGGACCTGGGCCTGGAAGTTGGCCTCGTCGACGTTCACGGCATAGGGATTGGTTCGACCCGCCGACTCCGCGGCGCGCTGCTTGGCCTCGCGTTCCATGGCCGCCTTGCGCGCACCGAGGTCGACGGCACTGTTCGGGGAAAAGTCCGAAGGCTGCATGTGTCCATCCTGCCGTATGCGCGGAAAGGACGCGGCCCGCTCCGGGGTCCGCGTCCCGCCCCGCGCCCCGGGTCAGAAGCGGGGCGCCTCGGTGTAGGTCCCGAACTCCTCGCCCATGGTCGCGCAGATCTCACCGAGGGTGGCCTCGGCGCGGGCCGCCTCCATGATCAGAGGCACCAGGTTGGGCGCCTTCCCGCCGCCGGCGCCGGCCCCTGCCCGCACCCCCGCCAGCAGGTCGGCCAGCGCCCTCTCCACCGCGGCGCCGTCGCGGGCGGCGCGCCGCTCGGTGAGCGCCCGGCGCTGCTCGCGCTCCACCTCGTGGCCGATGCGCAGGATGTCCAGCTCGCCGGAGACCGTGGCCGTGTGGGCGTTGACGCCGACGATGCGCTTCTCGCCCTTCTCCAGCGCCTGCTGGTACTGGAACGCGGACTCGGCGATCTCGGAGGAGAAGTAGCCGTTCTCGATCCCGGCGAGGATGCCGGAGGTCATCGGTCCGATCGCGTGCTCGGCACCGTCCCCGCCGCCCATGCTCCTGATGTGCGCGAAGATCCGCTCGGCCTCGGCCTCGATCTCGTCGGTCAGCGACTCCAGGTACCAGGAGCCGCCCAGCGGGTCGGCGACGTTGACCACCCCGGTCTCCTCCATGATCACCTGCTGGGTGCGCAGGGCGATCTCGGCGGCCTGCTCGGTGGGCAGGGCCAGGGTCTCGTCCAGGGCGTTGGTGTGCAGCGAGTTGGTGCCGCCCAGGACCGCGGCGAGCGCCTCGACCGCGGTGCGCACCACGTTGTTGTAGGGCTGCTGGGCGGTGAGGGAGACTCCCGCGGTCTGGGTGTGGAACCGCAGCCACTGGGACTTCTCGCTCGCGGCCCCGTAGACGTCGCGCATCCAGCGGGCCCAGATCCGCCGGGCGGCGCGGAACTTGGCGATCTCCTCGAAGAAGTCGATGTGGGCGTCGAAGAAGAAGGACAGGCCGGGGGCGAAGGAGTCGATCTCCAGCCCCCGGGAGAGCCCCAGCTCGACGTAGCCGAACCCGTCGGCGAGGGTGTAGGCCAGCTCCTGGGCGGCCGTGGCCCCGGCCTCGCGGATGTGGTAGCCCGACACCGACAGCGGCTTGTAGGCGGGGATGTTCTCCGCGCAGTACTCCATGAGGTCGCCGATGAGGCGCAGCTGCGGCTCGGGCGGGTACAGCCACTCCTTCTGGGCGATGTACTCCTTGAAGATGTCCGTCTGGAGCGTGCCGTTGAGGGTGCCGGTGTCCACGCCCTGGCGCTCGGCGGCCACCAGGTACATGCAGAAGGCGGGCACGGCGGGGCCGCTGATGGTCATGGACGTGGTGGTCCCGCCCAGCGGGATGCCGTCGAAGAGCAGGTCCATGTCGGCGACGGAGTCGATGGCCACGCCGCAGTGGCCCACCTCTCCCAGCGCGTGCGGGGAGTCGGAGTCGTGGCCCATGAGGGTGGGCATGTCGAAGGCGACCGAGAGCCCGCCGCCCCCGGAGGCGAGGATCATCTTGTAGCGCTCGTTGGTCTGGCGCGCGTTGCCGAACCCGGCGAACTGGCGGATGGTCCAGGCCCGGCCGCGGTAGCCGGTGGGGTGCAGGCCGCGGGTGAAGGGGAACTCCCCGGGCCAGCCGATGCGCTCGAACCCGGGTTCGCCCGACCCGGGGGGCGGGCCGTAGACGGGTTCCAGCCTGCGCCCGGACAGGGAGGTGAAGTCGGCGTCGCGCTTGCGCGCGGCGTCGTAGCGGCGCTGCCAGCGCTCGCGTCCGGCCTCGATGTCCTCGGCACCGCCGCCGGTGGTGCCGTTCGTGGTGTTCGCCATACCTGGATAGTAGGACGTCCAAATAAATATGTACAGGAGCGGGGATCCGCGGCTCCGCGCGGATCCCGGGGCCGGGCTCAGCGCCCTTCCGCGGCCTCGGCCGCCGGCTCGGGGAAGTCCCCGAAGTCGACGCGGAGCCGGGTGAACATGCGGTGCACGTCCCACAGCTCCTCGTCGGAGTAGCAGCCCAGGCCGAAGTCCATGTCGAGCAGCGCCCGCGTGGCCCGCTCGGTGACCTCCCGGCCGGAGCCGGTGATCTCGGCCAGCACGCCGCGGCCGTCGCTGGGGTTGGGGCGGCGCAGGACGAACCCCTGGCCCTCCAGCCGGTCGATGGTGTTGGTGACGCTGGTCGGGTGGACCATGAGGCGCTCGCCGATCTTGCCCAGCGGCAGCGACCCGGAGGTGCTGAAGGTGAGCAGGACCAGCGCCTCGTAGCGGGCGAAGGTGAGGCCGAACTGCTTGAGGGCGCCGTCCAGCTCGCCGATGAGGATCTGCTGCGCGCGCATGACCGAGGTGACCGCGGCCATCGCGGGAGAGGGGCCCCATCTGCGCGACCAGTTGTCGTGCGCGCGTTCGATCGGGTCGAACGGAAGGTTCAAAGGGTTTCCCACGCCGTCACTCTATGGGTCCCGCGGGGGCCCTGCACCCCACTGCTTGTGCGTCTAGCATCACAGCGAGCAATAGTCAATGACTTTGCGTGGCCACAAGGGGACAACCAGGCGTTCGGCCGCCCGGTACGGCCCGCCATCTCGAAAAATCCGGACGCGCCCGCAACGGAGTCACCTCCCGGTGACGGAAAGTTCGCCGCGGACCGTTGACGGCCCCCGTAATTATTAGTTAAGTTTCCTAAAAATTTATCCCCCCTGGTCAGGCCCCGGGCCCTGCAGCCCCCCGACAGCAGGAGATCCACGACGTGAGAGCACGACCCTTCAGGAACCGGATCGCGGCGATCTGCGCCGCGACCGTGCTGGCGGCCCCGCTCATGGCCGCCCCGCTCCCGGCGGCCGCCGCGGAGGCGACCGCCGCGGAGGCGACCGCCGCCGGCCTGACCGTCACCTACGTGGAATCCGCCCGGTGGAACACCGGCTACACCGGCGAGATCGTCGTCCACAACGCATCCGACGCCCCGGTGGACGACTGGAGGATCGAGTTCTCCCTCCCCGAGGGCAGCCGCATCCACGAACTCTGGAACGCCACCCTGGCCGGCGACCCGTCGGGCTACACCGTCACCCCGCCGCGCTGGGGCGCGACCGTCCCGGCCGGGGGCACCTACACCTTCGGCTTCAACGGCGTGCACCGCGACGGCGCCACCGAGCCCCTCGCCTGCACCGTCAACGGGGCGTCCTGCTCCGGCGGCGGCACCGGGCCCGGGCACGACCACATCAGCGTCGCCTACTACACCCAGTGGGGCGCCGCCGAGCGCGACTACCACGTGGCCGACCTGGTGGAGACCGGCAGCGCCGAGAAGCTGACGCACATCCAGTACGCGTTCGGCAACGTCGGCGCCGACGGCGAGTGCTTCATGACCGACGAGGAGGGCCAGGGCGACGCCCTCGCCGACTACGGGCACACCGTCCCGGCGGGCGAGAGCGTCGACGGCGTCGCCGACGGCGCCGGCCAGGAGCTGCGCGGCAACTTCAACCAGCTGCGCAAGCTCAAGGAGCTCTACCCCGACCTCACCGTCAGCATCTCGCTGGGCGGCTGGGAGTGGTCCCGCTACTTCTCCGACGCCGCCCTGACCGAGGAGTCGCGCGAGCGCCTCGTCGAGTCCTGCGTCGACCTGTACCTGCGCGGCGACCTGCCCGAGCTCAACGGCGCGGGCGGCGAGGGCGCGGCCCAGGGGGTCTTCGACGGCATCGACCTCGACTGGGAGTGGCCGGGCACCGACGGCAACCCGCACAACGTCGTCCGCCCCGAGGACCGGGAGAACTTCACCGCCCTGGTCCAGGAGTTCCGCGACCAGCTCGACGCCTACGGCGACGAGACCGACCGCCACTACGAGCTGACCGCGTTCATGCCCGCGGGCGGCTGGCGGCTGGACACCGGCTACGAGCTCGACGAGGTCATGCCGAACTTCGACTTCATCACGGTGCAGGGCTACGACTACCACGGCACCTGGGAGTCGGTCACCAACCACCAGTCCAACCTGGTGACCGACGCCCGCGACCCCGAGCCGGTCATCTCCGCCGAGCTCATCCGCGACGCCTACGTCTCCCGCGGCGTCGACCCGGCCAAGCTCGTCCTGGGCATCCCCTTCTACGGACAGGGCTGGACCGGCGTGGAGCCCGGCCCCGAGGGCGACGGCCTCTTCCAGGCCGCGGCCGGCCCGGCCCAGGGCACCTACTCGACCGGTACCGAGGAGTGGCGCTTCCTCAAGGAGAAGGTCGCCTCCGGCGAGTTCCAGGTCTTCCGCAACGACGAGGCGGGCACCGCCTGGATCTACGACGGCGAGACCCTCTGGAACTACGACGACGAGGCCGCGGTCGCCCAGAAGACCACGTGGGCCCTGGACAACGGCTACTCCGGGATCATGATCTGGTCCATCGACGGGGACGACGCCGACGGCAGCCTCATGGGCTCCATCGACCGGGCCCTGCGGGCGGACCGGCCCTAGAACGTCCCGGTCGGCGGAGCCCACGGCCCCTCCCCCGCCGACCGGGAGCCGGACGGCGTCGGTGCTCTGATCCGGGGAGCACCGCCGCCACGGCCGGCGCGGACCGATGTGCGACGGTTCGCGCCGGCCACTTCTCTTCTCTCGCACCCCCTCCCCCGCCCCTCCTCGGCCCCGCCGGAGGTACGCCGTGCCCCGCTCCCCTCCGCCCCGTCCTCGACTTCACACGCGACTCCTCGGGCGCACACCCCCGCCGTCGTCCACCGGTCCGCCCCGCCACGGGGACACCGGACGGCGACTCCCCCACCTCCCGCTCACGCACCAGGAGCACCGAAGTTGAGAACACGACGATCCCGGCTCGCGGCATGGGTCGCAGCCGTCCTGCTCATCCCCCTGGCCCTCTCCCCCGCCCCGGCCGCGGCCCAGGCCTCCGACGCCACCGTCACCTACGTCGAGACCGGCAACTGGGGCACCGGCTACGGCGGCCAGATCACCATCGCCAACGCCGGGAGCACGGCGCTGACCGACTGGACGATCGAGTTCGACCTGCCCCCGGGCACCGCCATCACGAGCCTGTGGGACGCCGTCCTGACCCGGTCCGGCGACTCCTACACCCTGACCCCGCCCTCCTGGGGCGCGGCCGTCCCCGCGGGCGGCACCTACGGCATCGGGTTCAACGGCACCAGCGCCGCGGGCAACGACACCACCCCGCTGAACTGCACGCTCAACGGAGCCCCCTGCTCGGGTGAGCCGGGCGAGCCCGACACCGAGCCGCCCTCGGCCCCCGGGGGGCTGACCGTCACCGGCACCACCGCCACCACGGTCGGACTGAGCTGGGACGCCGCCACCGACGACGTCGGCGTGGCCGGGTACGAGGTCCTCTCCGGCGGCGAGGTCGTCCGCGCCGTCACCGGGACCACCGCCACCGTCACCGGGCTGTCCCCGGAGACCGCGTACTCCTTCACCGTCCGGGCCTACGACACCTCCAACAACCGCGGGCCGGAGACCGGCACGGTCACGGCCACCACCGGCGAGGGCGGCACCGCCCCCGCGCCGCAGGACCGCCGCGTCGCGTACTTCACCCAGTGGGGGATCTACGACCGCGGCTACCTGGTGAAGAACCTGGACACCTCGGGCAGCGCCGAGAGCCTCACCCACATCAACTACTCGTTCGGCAACGTCAACGCCGACGGGCAGTGCTTCATGGCGAACCAGCTCGGCCAGGGCGACGCCTGGGCCGACTACGGCCGCTCCTTCACCGCCGGCGAGAGCGTCGACGGCGTCGGCGACGTCTGGAGCCAGGACCTGCGCGGCAACTTCAACCAGCTGCGCGAGCTCAAGGAGAAGTACCCGCACCTGAAGGTCAACATCTCCCTCGGCGGCTGGACCTGGTCGGAGCACTTCTCCGACGCGGCCCTGACCCCGCAGTCGCGCGAGCGCATGGTCTCGTCCTGCATCGACCAGTACCTGCGCGGCAACCTGCCGCTCTTCGACGGCGCGGGCGGCGTCGGCTCCGCCTACGGCGTGTTCGACGGCATCGACCTCGACTGGGAGTGGCCCGCGTCCGAGGGCCACGAGCACAACACGGTCCGGCCCGAGGACCGGGAGAACTTCACCGCCCTGGTCCAGGAGTTCCGCGACCAGCTCGACGCCCTGGAGGCCGAGACCTCCCGCGAGTTCGAGCTGACCGCGTTCCTGCCCGCCGACCCGGACAAGATCGACCTGGGCTTCGAGATGGACGCCCTGATGCCGAACTTCGACTTCATCACGGTGCAGGGCTACGACTACCACGGCGCCTGGGAGGACGTCACCAACCACCAGTCCAACCTGCTGGTCACCCCCGGCGACCCCGGCCCGCGGATCTTCGCCGCCGAGGTGAGCATCGACCGGTACCTGGAGCTGGGCGTGGACCCGGCGGACATGGTCCTGGGCGTGCCCTTCTACAGCCGCGGCTGGACGGGCGTCGCGCCGGGGCCGGACGGCGACGGCCTGTTCCAGAGCGCGACCGGGCCCGCCCCCGGAAGCTACGAGGCCGGCATCGAGGACTGGAAGGTCATCAAGAACCTGACCGGGTTCGACCTGCACCGCGACGACGACTCCGGGACGGCGTGGCTGTACGACGGCAGCACGTTCTGGACCTACGACGACGAGGTCTCCATCGCCCGCAAGACGCAGTGGGCGGTCGACCGGGGCCTGGGCGGCGTGATGATCTGGTCCATCGACGGTGACGACGCGAACGGCACCCTCATGGACGCGATCGACGCGACGCTGGGCTGACCCCGGCGCGGCACCGCGGCGGCGTCCCCCACCGGGGGGCGCCGCCGCTCTTCTCCCGGACCCCGCCGGGCCGGGAGCCCCCCGGGGGTCCGCCCGGTCCCCGCGGACGGCCGCGGAACACGTGTCCGCTCTCCGGCTGCCCGGCCCCGGCGGGGGCACCCGGAACCGCCGGCGAACGGATCAGGGCCCGTCCGGGCGATGATTTCCCGCAAGGGGCCGGGTCGGTACCGGTGAGATCCCCAGGAGAGGAAACGACGATGGCCGAGTCGCACACCCTGAAGACCGCCGACGGCGCCCTGTACCACGAGGTGCGGGGCTCCGGACCCGCCCTCGTGCTCACCGGCGCCCCGATGGACGCGAAGCCCTTCGCGGCGCTCGCGGACCTGCTGGCCGCCGAGCGCACCGTCATCACCCACGACCCCCGCGGCATCGGGCGCAGCCCGCTGGACGACCCCGGGCGGGACTCCACCCCGGAGCTGCGCGCCGACGACCTGGCGGCGCTGCTGGACGCGCTGGGCTTCGAGCGGGCCGACCTCCTGGGGTCCAGCGGCGGGGCGGTGACCGCCCTCGCGGCCGCCGTGCGCCACCCCGCACGCTTGGGCACGGTCGTGGCGCACGAGCCGCCCGTGCTGGAGGTCCTGCCCGACGCCGCCCGGCAGCGGGCGGCCACCGACGCGATCATCGCGACCTACCACCGGGACGGGGCCGCGGCGGCCTTCGCCGCGTTCGCGGCCAACGCCGGGTTCCCGCCGCCGGAGGAGGACGGGCGGGCCCCCGAGCCGGAGCCCACCGAACAGGACCGGGCCGACGCCCACCGCTTCTTCGCCCACGAACTGGGCCCCACCACCCGCCACGTCCCCGACGTCGCGGCGCTGCGGAGCGGCCCGGTCCGGGTCGTGGTCGGTCTCGGCGCCGCGTCGTCGGGGCTGCTCACCGACCCGACGTCGCGCGCCCTGGCGGCGGCGCTCGGAACCGGCCCGGTGGTCTTCCCCGGCGGGCACGGCGGGTTCGCGGAGGACCCGGCGGGCTTCGCCGACGTCCTGCGCCACGTCCTGGACCGGGGCCCGGCCCGGGACTAGGCGCCCAACTCCTTGAGGACCAGGTCGGCGGCGGCGTAGGGGTCGCGGGTCCCCTCGGCCACCTCGCGGGCCGCCGACTCCAGGGCGCCGTCGTCGCCCACCCCGATCCGGGAGCGCAGCAGGTCGAGCACGATGGCCTGGACCTCCTCCCGGGCGCGCAGCCGGCGGCGCTCCGCGAGGCCGCCGGTGGACTCCAGGTGCGCGAAGTGCGCGTCCAGCCGGTCCCACAGCTCGTCCACGCCCTCGTCGCGTACGGCGACCATCATGACGACCGGCGGCTTCCACTCCTCGTCGGAGCGGTCCTTCATCGCGATCATCTGCCGCAGCTCGCGCAGGGTCGCCTTGGCGCCGTCCCGGTCCGCCTTGTTGACCGCGAACACGTCGGCGACCTCCAGCACGCCCGCCTTGGCGGCCTGCACCGAGTCGCCCATGCCCGGGGCGCACAGCACCACGGTGGTGTCGGCCCGCCCGGCGATCTCCACCTCGGCCTGGCCCACGCCGACGGTCTCCACCAGCACCACGTCGAACCCGGCCGCGTCCAGCACCCGCAGGGCGTGCGGGGCGGCCCACGACAGGCCGCCCAGGTGGCCCCGGTTGGCCATGGACCTGATGAACACGCCCGGGTCGGTGGCGTGCTCCTGCATGCGGACCCGGTCGCCGAGCAGCGCCCCTCCCGTGAACGGGGACGAGGGGTCCACCGCCAGCACGGCCACGCTCAGGCCGCGGGCGCGCGCGGCGCGCACCGCCGCGTTGGTGGTCGTGGACTTGCCGACACCGGGGGGCCCGGTGAACCCGACGACCCGGGCGCGCCCCGTGTGCGGGGCCAGGCCCGCCATGATCTCGCGCAGCTCCGGGGAGCCGTTCTCGACGAGGGTGATCGCGCGGGCCAGGGCCCGGCGGTCGCCCCGCAGCAGCTTCTCGACCAGTCGGGGGGTGTCCATGCGGCTCCTTCCGTGCGCGGCCCGTACCGCGCGGCGGCGGGGCGGCGGCTCGTGACCGCCGCCCCGCCGGTACAGGTGCGTCGTGACTCCGTGCGGGGCCGGGTCCGGCCCCGCGCGGTCTTCGGGGAATGCTCTAGTCTCTTCGACGGTCCTCGGACCGCCGGCGGCGACGCGCGGGCACCCGGGGATCTCCCGCGCTCCGCGCCCGGCTCCGGCGGCGGGCGCCCTACTCCGCGGGCACCGAGAACAGCAGCGCGTCGCCCTGGCCACCGCCGCCGCACAGGGCGGCCGCGCCCAGCCCGCCGCCGCGGCGGCGCAGCTCGTGGACCAGGTGCAGGGCGATACGGGCGCCGGAGGCGCCGATCGGGTGGCCGACGGCGATGGCGCCGCCGTTGACGTTGACGATGTCGGCGGACACGCCCAGGTCCTTGATGGACTGGATGCCGACCGCGGCGAAGGCCTCGTTGATCTCGATGAGGTCGAGGTCGGCGACCTCCCGGCCCGCCTTGGCCAAGGCGTGGCCGATGGCGTTGGAGGGCTGGGAGTGCAGGGAGTTGTCGGGGCCGGCGACGTTGCCGTGCGCGCCGATCTCGGCGAGGACCGGCAGGCCCAGCTCCTGCGCCCTGGCCCGGCTCATCACGACGACGGCGGCGGCGCCGTCGGAGATCTGCGAGGAGGACCCGGCGGTGATGGTGCCGTCGCGGTCGAAGGCCGGGCGCAGCCTGCCCAGGCTCTCGGCGGTGGTGTCGGGGCGGACGCCCTCGTCGTGGGCGAAGACGACCGGGTCGCCCTTGCGCTGCGGGATCTCCACCGGGACGATCTCCGCGTCGAACAGGCCCTTCTCCGCGGCGGCGGCGGCCCGCCGGTGGGAGCGCGCCGCGAACTCGTCCTGCTCCCGGCGGCCGATGCCGAGCTTGGCGTTGTGCCGCTCGGTGGAGGCGCCCATGGAGTCGCCCTCGAAGGCGTCGGTGAGCCCGTCGTGGGCGGTGGCGTCCAGGACCTCGATGGAGCCGTACTTGTACCCGTGGCGGGACTTGGGGAGCAGGTGCGGGGCGTTGGTCATGGACTCCATGCCGCCCGCGACGACGACGTCGAACTCGCCCGCGGAGATCAGCTGGTCGGCCAGGGCGATGGCGTCCAGGCCCGACAGGCACACCTTGTTGACGGTGACCGAGGGGACGTTCATGGGGATGCCGGCCTTGACGGCGGCCTGGCGGGACGGGATCTGCCCGGCGCCGGCCTGGAGCACCTGGCCCATGATCACGTACTCGACCTGGTCTCCGGCGATCCCGGCGCTGTCGAGGGCGCCCTTGATCGCGAAGCCGCCCAGGTCGACGGCGGAGAACCCGGCGAGGGAGCCGAGGAGTCGTCCGGTGGGGGTCCGAGCCCCACCGACGATGACGGAACCGGGCATCGTAACTGGCCTCCAAGTGATATGTGACGCACCTGGTCTGCAACGATACCCACACAGCCGTCGGCCGCCGTCGAGAGGTTCACACGATGAGCAACACCCCTGATCGAGCCGTCCCCTTCTCCGGTCTGACCCGCCTGGACCACGTCGGCATCGCCTGCCGCGACCTGGACGCCTCGATCGAGTTCTACCGGTCCACCTACGGCTTCGAGGTCGAGCACGAGGAGGTCAACGAGGAGCAGGGCGTGCGCGAGGCGATGCTCCGGATCAACGGCACGGACGACGGCGGCGCCACCTGCCTGCAACTGCTGGAGCCGACCCGGCCCGACTCCCCGGTGGCGAAGTTCCTCGACCGCAACGGGGAGGGCGTGCACCACATCGCGTTCGGCACCTCGGACGTGGCCGCCAGCGCCGAGGGGATCGGGGAGCGCGGGGTGCGGGTCCTGGACGAGCGGCCGCGGCGGGGCACCGCCGGGTCCCGGATCGTCTTCCTGCACCCCAAGGACTGCGGGGGCGTTCTCACGGAACTGGTGCAGGGCGCGGGCTGACGCGCTCTCGCCCGGGCGGCGGCCGCCGCCCGACGTCACGGGGGCGTTCCGGACACATCACATCTTGTGCGTCGCCCGTGTAAGCGACCGCAAACCCCACCGGAAGTTACCCGAAACCCCCTTCCCAGGGGTTCCCCGCTTGATAAAGTCGGTTGGCCGCCGGATGTGAATCTCCGGTCGTTCGGTCCACGTCCTGCGATCCGGTGGACCGGGTCGGCCGCGACAACGCGACCCCCGCGCCGCGGCGGACCGGTGCACGCGGAGCGCACCGACGGCGTCGGCGGTGGTCGAGAACCGGTCGCGACCACGCCATGCCGAACAACCCGCGCCCGCGGGCCGGACCGGAGAGCACGCCCGTCCCCGGGGTACCCGACCACCGCCCACCAACGCGGTCCCCGGCAGTTCACAAATAGCCGTCTCGCACCCGTTCAGGATTCCGCCACATGCCGTCAAACAACATCGACACCCAACTCAACAACATCTTCGACGAGGACAACACCCCGCCCGAATTCGACGTGGTGTTGCGCGGCTACGACCGTACCCAGGTGTCGGACTACCTGGACGGTCTGCGCAACGAGGTCAAGGCGTCCAGCAAGCAGGCCGAGAAGTACAAGGCCGAGCTCAACGCGAAGAACCGCCAGCTCCAGGAGCGCGAGCGCCCCTCCTACGCCGGCCTGGGCTCGCGCATCGAGGAGCTGCTGCGCCTGGCCGAGGAGCAGGCCAACGAGCTGGTCCAGAGCGCCCAGATCGACGCCAACGACATCCGTTCGGCCGCCAAGATCGAGGCGGCCGAGATGCGGGCGGCGGCGGAGTCCGAGGCCACCGAGGCGCGCACCCTCGCCCAGCGCGAGGCCGACGAGACGCGCCAGAGCGCCGAGGCCGAGGCCGAGGAGATCAGCACCAGCGCCCGCCGCCGGGCCGACGAGCTGTCCTCCACCACCGAGCGCGAGGTCCAGAAGAAGCGGGCCGCCGTCGACCACGAGATCGCCGAGAAGCGGGCGACCTTCGAGGGCGAGATCGCGAAGCTGCGCACCACCACCGAGCGCGAGTGCGCCCAGGCCCGC
Source organism: Nocardiopsis flavescens (assembly GCF_900141985.1). Taxonomy (GTDB): domain Bacteria; phylum Actinomycetota; class Actinomycetes; order Streptosporangiales; family Streptosporangiaceae; genus Nocardiopsis; species Nocardiopsis flavescens. The sequence goes on from NZ_FQZK01000007.1 coordinate 36,629, forward strand.
GCCGCCGCCAAGCGCGAGCGCGACGAGACGATCCAGGCCGCCAAGAGCCAGGCCGAGGAGCTGCGCAAGAACGCCGAGCGCGCCTACGCCGAGTCCGAGGCCCGCCGGACCGAGCTGGAGGACCAGTTCGAGCTCCAGCTCGCCGACCGGCGCGCGGAGGCCGAGCGCCAGGACGCCGAGCGCCTGGCCGCCGCCCAGGCGGCCACCCAGAAGATGGTCGCCGAGGCGGAGGAGCGCGCCGCCAGCGCCGACCACCACGCCAAGCAGGCCAGCCAGCAGGCCGAGCAGACCCGCCGCGACGCGGAGAACCACGCCAAGCAGCTGGTCGGCAACGCCAAGAAGAACGCCGGCCAGATCGAGGCGGAGGCCAAGTCCAAGGCCGAGCACCTGGTCAGCGACGCCAAGGCCGAGGCCAACCGCGCCACGACCGCCGCCAAGAAGGAGGTCGACGAGCTCAACCGCCAGCGGGACAGCATCCAGTCGCACCTCCAGCAGCTGCGCCAGCTGCTCGGCGGCGGCGCGCTGCCCGGCGGTGCGGCCCCCGCGCCGGTGGCCGCTCCCCCGGCCCCCGCCCCCGCGCCCGCCATCGCCGAGGCCGCACCGGTGGCCGAGGAGCCCAGGCAGCCGGCCCGCTCCGGCAAGGGCGCCGACGACGAGGACTGGTGGCAGGAGTAGCCGTTCCGCTTCCGCGGACGGGCGAACACGCGAGGGCCCGCCTCCCCGGGGAGGCGGGCCCTCGTGCGTGCCGGGGTCAGGCCGGCGGCTGGACGTCCTTCTCGTAGGGCCCGTCCCACTCGGTGGGCAGCGGGTACGCGCCGGGGCTGACCCGCTTGACGACCTCGTCCAGGACCCGGCGCACGTACGGTTCGCCCACCCACAGGTGCTTGGCGCCGTCGACACCGATGACCTCGGCCTGGGTGAGCGGCGCGAACCGCTCCCGGGCCTGCTCCGGGCGCAGGTAGTCGTCGTGCTCGGGGACCAGGGCGACCACGGGCTTGCCGGTGGCGGCCCAGGCCCGCAGGTCGGCGTCGGTGGCCCGGTGCAGCGGCGGCGAGAGCAGCAGCGCGCCCGCGACCTGGGGGTCGGCGCCCCACTTCAGGGCCAGCTCCGTGCCGAACGACCAGCCCAGCAGCCACGGGTGCGGCAGGCCCTCGAACTCGGTGAACTCGATGGCGGCGAGCACGTCGTGCTTCTCGGTCTCCCCCTCGCCGAACTCGCCCTGGCTGGTCCCGTGGCGGGAGGTGGTGCCGCGGGTGTTGAACCGCAGCACCGCCACGCCGGCCAGCGCGGGCAGCCGGAACGACGCCTTGCGCAGGACGTGGCTGTCCATCATGCCCTCGGCGGTGGGCAGCGGGTGCAGGCACACCAGGGTCGCGACCGGGTCGCGGTCCTCGGGCAGGGCGAGTTCGCCGACCAGCTCCAGGCCGTCGGCGGTGTGCAGGGTGATGGGACGTCGCACGGCGGGCAGCACCGTGGTGGCTCGGATCTCCATGGCTCCTCGGTCCGGTTCTCGGCGGGCGGTGCTCAGTATCGGGGGGCGCGGGGAGCCCGCCGGGACCGCCGCTCCCAGCAGGAGGAGTGCCAGTGCCGCCGGTCGTCGCCGTCGCCGTAGGGGCGCCAGGCGACGACGTGGGGCATGCCGGCGGGGATCTCCTGGGCGCAGCCGGGGCAGCGGTAGGCCTTGACCGCGGCGGAGCCGGGGATGCTGCGCATCACCCATTCGCCGTCGGGACCGCTCTCCCTGCGCTGGCCCCCGGTGATCCGCAGCATGAGGGAGTCCTCGTCCGGGGGGCCGCCGGCGGGGCGGCCCGCGCGCGAGGACTTGCGGCGGGAGGAATTGCGACGCGGGCTCACCCGTCCAGGGTAGAAGAGGACGCGGGGCGGGGAGGGCACGGGCCGGTGGAAGCAGGGGTGGCCGCCGCCACAGACGCGCCGCGGCGGCGGCCACCGAAGGTCCCGGGAGGGGTCAGGCGTGGCAGGCGCAGCCGCCGTGGCCCTCCTCCTCGGGGGTGTCGGGGAGCCGGTCCATGAGCAGCGGCGCGGGCACGGCGATGGTGGTGAGTCCGTACTCGCCCATGGCGACCAGGGTGGTCACCACGGACTCCGCGCCGCGGTCGTCGAGCAGCTCGGTCGGGCCCTTGGGGTAGCCGCAGCCGAAGCGCATCGCGGTGTCGACGTCCGCGGCGGTCGCGTAGCCGTCGCCGATCATCCGCAGGGCGTCGTCGATCTGCGGGGCGATGAGGATCTCGCCCAGGTCGAGGGTCTCCTCCTCGCGGATCATCTCGGCGTAGCGGCCGGTCGGCAGCGGCTCGGGGGCCTCGTGGCGGCCGGCGTAGAAGCCCCTGCCCGCCTTGCGGCCGTAGTGGCCGGCGGCGACCATGCGGCGCAGCAGCGGGGCGGCGACGTAGCGCTGGTCGCGGAACTCGTCCCACAGCACGTCCATGACGGCCAGGCACACGTCGACGCCGACCATGTCGGCCAGGGCCAGCGGGCCCATGGGCAGGCCGGCGACCCTCTTGACCGACGCGTCGATCTCCTCGCGGGTGGCGATACCGCGCTCGTAGAGGCGGACGGCGTCGTTGATGTAGGGCACCAGCAGCGCGTTGGCCACGAACCCGGCGCGGTCGGCGACTGCGATCGGCGTCTTGCCGATGCGCTTGGCCACCTCGGTGACGACGTCGACGGTCTCGGCGGAGGTGGCGACCGTGGTGATGACCTCGGTGAGCTTCATGACGGGGGCCGGGTTGAAGAAGTGCAGGCCCACGACGCGCTCCGGGCGCCCGGTCAGGGCCGCGATCTCGGTGACCGACAGCGAGGAGGTGTTGGTCGCCAGGACGGTCCCGGGCTGGCAGATCCGGTCCAGGTCGCCGAAGACGTCGCGCTTGAGGTCCATCCGCTCGGGGACGGCCTCCACGGCCAGGTCCGCGTCCGCCAGGTCCTCGCGGGACGTGGTGAACGCCAGGCGCTCCTCGATCGCGGAGCGTTCCTCCCCGGTGAGCTTGCCCTTGTCGACGGCCCGTCCGAGGGACCTGTCCAGGTGGCCGCGGCCGCGGTCGAGGGCGGCCTGGTCGATCTCGACCCCGATGACGTCGAAGCCGGCGCGGGCGAACACCTCGGCGATGCCCGCTCCCATCGTGCCGAGTCCGACGACACCGACCTTCTTGAATTCCTGCACCATGGGGCCCAGCCTAGACGGCCGCCGGACCCCGGCCGTCCCCGGGACCCCCTCGGGCGTACTCACGAGTAACACGATGTCGGGACATGCCCGGCGGGGGCCGCCGCCGTCACGGGCGGCGGCCCCTCTCCTTCCCCTCCCGGCCGGGCCGGGTCCCCGCGCGGTCCGTCCACGCGGACCGTCCCGGCCCGCACCGCGCGTTCTCTGGAGAGGTTAGGCGCACGACCCCCCGCCGGTCACGGGGCGTGCGGGCCACAAAGCCCTTGCCCGCGCGGTGCCCCCACCTGTCCCCGGCGGGGCCGCCGCGCCCGCGGGACCGGAAGAGCCCGTTCCCGGGTTCGCGCAGCGGGCGCACCGCGGAGGCGGTAACGTGACGTTTCGTGCGTCTCGTCATCGCCCGGTGCAGCGTCGACTACGTCGGCCGGCTCACCGCCCACCTGCCCATGGCCCCCCGGCTGATCCTCATCAAAGCCGACGGGAGTGTGTCCATCCATGCCGATGACCGGGCCTTCAAGCCCCTCAACTGGATGAACCCCCCGTGCAGGCTGCGCGAGGAGGTCGTCGCGGACGGTCCCGACATCTGGACGGTCACCCACGGCAAGTCCGGGGAGAAGCTGGTCCTGACCGTGGAGGAGGTCCTGCACGACTCCTCCCACGAGCTCGGCAAGGACCCCGGCCTCCAGAAGGACGGCGTGGAGGCCCACCTCCAGGAGCTGCTGGCCGAGCACATCACCACCCTCGGCGACGGCTACACCCTCATCCGCCGCGAGTACCCGACCGCGATCGGCCCGGTGGACATCCTGTGCCGCGACGGCGACAGCGCCACGGTGGCCGTGGAGCTGAAGCGGCGCGGCGACATCGACGGCGTCGAGCAGCTCACCCGCTACCTGGAGCTGCTCAACCGCGACCCCGTGCTGGCGCCGGTGAAGGGGATCTTCGCCGCCCAGGAGATCAAGCCGCAGGCACGGGTGCTGGCCGAGGACCGCGGCATCGCCTGCGTGGTCCTGGACTACGACGAGCTGCGCGGCATCGAGCCGGACGTCCTGCGCCTGTTCTGACCGGTGTCCTCCGACCGGAGGACACCGCACCGCCCGGTCGCCCGATACCGCCGGGCCGCGCCGCGCGCGAGGCTCGGTGGTATGAGCGCAACCGTCATCGAGGCCTCGGGCCTCCTCAAGAAGTACGGCGACCACCTCGCCGTCGCCGGGGTCGACCTGGCGGTCCCCCGGGGCGAGGTCTTCTCGCTGCTCGGTCCCAACGGCGCCGGCAAGTCGACCACCGTCGAGATCCTGGAGGGCTTCCGCCGCCGCGACGGCGGCACCGTCCGGGTGCTCGGCGCGGACCCGCAGAGCGCGGGCCGGGCCTGGCGGGCCCGGATCGGCATCGTGTGGCAGCGGGAGACGCTGCTGCCCAAGGTCCCCGTGCGCGAGATCGTCCGGCACTTCGCCGGCAACTACCCGTCCCCCCGCGGCGTGGACGAGACCCTGGAACTGGTCGGCCTGACCGGCAAGGCCCGCGCGCTGGCCGACTCCCTGTCCGGCGGGCAGCGGCGCCGCCTCGACGTGGCCTTGGGCATCATCGGCGGCCCCGAACTCCTCTTCCTCGACGAGCCCACCACCGGCTTCGACCCCCGGGCCCGGCGCGACTTCTGGCAGCTGATCCGCGACCTCGCCGGACAGGGCACCACCATCCTCCTCACCACCCACTACCTGGAGGAGGCCGAGGCGCTGGCCGACCGGGTGTGCGTCCTGGCCGGCGGCCGGGTCCGCGCCCTGGGAGCCCCCGACACCCTGGGCGGACGGGCCACCGCGCAGGCCACCGTGAGCTGGTCCGAGCGGGGGGTGCGCCGCGAGATCCGCACGGACGAGCCCACCCGGGCCGTCGCGGAGCTGGCCGCGGGATTCCCCGGGGAGGTCCCGGAGCTGCGCGTGCACCGCCCGACCCTGGAGGAGGTCTACCTGGGGCTCATCGACGAGGACGAGGGCGCCGGCAGCGGCGGCGAGCGGGCGGAGGCCCTGGCATGAGCGGAACGCGCATCGACGACGTCCGGCTGCCGGGCACCCTGCGGGTGGGCCTGTCCCGGGGGTGGCTGGAGATCCGGTCCTTCGTCCGGGAGTGGGAGAGCGTGGTCTTCACGTTCGCCCTGCCCGCCCTGATCCTGGTCATGTTCGCGTCGATCTTCGACGGGATGTTCGACATGGGCATGCCCGCCGTCGACCACTACCTGCCGGGCCTGTTCGCCATGGGCCTGATGTCGGTCAGCTTCCAGACCCTGGGCGCGGGGATCGCCACCGAACGGGACCAGGGCGGCCTGCGGCGGCTGCGCGGCACCCCGATGCCGCCCACCGCCTACTTCCTGGGCAAGACGCTGCTGGTGTTCTTCCTCGCCGTCGGCCAGGCGGTGCTGCTGCTCGGGGTCGCCGCGCTGGCCTTCGGCGGCCAGATGCCCCGGACCGGCGCCGACTGGCTGACCCTGGTCTGGGTGCTCGTCCTGGGCACGACCGCCTGCTCGCTGCTGGGCATCGCCGTCAGTTCGCTGGCCCGCACCGCGCAGGCGGCGTCCACCATCGTGGTGGTGCCGTTCCTGGCCCTGCAGTTCACCTCCGGGGTGTTCGTCCCGGTGACCGTGCTGCCCGACGGGGTGCTGGCCGTCGCGTCCCTGTTCCCCCTGCTGTGGATGGCGCAGGGCATGCGGGCCGCCTTCTACCCCGACGGGATGGCCGCGCTGGAGGCCTCCGGGTCGTGGGACCTGCACCTGGTGGCGCTGGCCCTGGGCGCCTGGTGTGTGGTGGGCTTGGTCCTGGTACTGCTGACGTTCCGGTGGAAGACGCGGAAGGACGGGTGATGGCCGTGTCGGCGCGGGCTCCGGAGCAGGGGCGGGACGCGGGGCCGGAGCCCGTGCTCGACGAGCGCCACGCCTGGGAGCTGAACATCGGGTGGTACATCTACGTGACGGTCGCGCTGGCGGTGGCCGCCGCGGTCGGGGTGATGTCCGGGACGGGCCCGCCCGCCTGGGCCTCCGCGGCGCTGCTGCTCGCGACCGCCGCCCTGTACCTGGTCGCGGGCCGCAGGCTCTACAACGAGGACCGCTACGGCAGCGTCCCCGCGATCTCGTTCTCACTGGCCGTGGCCGCCATGGTCACCGTCGCGGTGACCCTGACTCCCAGCACGACCTTCTGCCTGTTCGCGGTGGCCCCCCTGTGCTTCATGAGCGCGGGGTCGCTGTTCGGCTCCCTGTCGGTCGGCCTCATCATGTTCGTCCCCGCGGCCGTGCGCCTCTCCCTCGGCGAGACGGAGCCCCGCGAGGTGGCGGTGGGGATCGGGGTCAACCTGGTCATCCTCGGCTTCGCCCTGTGGTTCGGCCGCTGGTTCGAGAGGGTGGTGGAGGAGAGCTACGAGCGCTCCGTCCTCATCCGCCAGCTCCGGGAGAGCCGCGCCGAGGCCGCGCGGCTGTCGGAGGAGACCGGTGCCCTGGCCGAGCGCGAGCACCTGGCGCGGGAGGTGCACGACACCCTCGCCCAGGGGTTCACCAGCATCATCACCCTCGCCCAGGCCGTGGAGTCGGAGCTGGACACCGACCCCGCCCTGGCCCGCCGCCACCTGTCGCTCATGCGGGAGACGGCGGCGGAGAACCTCGCCGAGGCCCGCGCCATGGTGGCGGCCCGGCGGCCCGTCCCCCTGGGGGAGGACACCCTGGAGGCCGCGCTGGAGCGCATCGGGGCCCGGCTGGGCACCGAGCTGGGCGTGCCCGTCGCGGTGCGGGTCCAGGGCTCCCCGCGCGAGCTGCCCGGCGACCTCCAGGTGTGCCTGCTGCGCACCGCGCAGGAGGCGCTGGCCAACATCCGCAAGCACGCCGCCGCGGAGCGGGTGGCGCTCACCCTGGCCCACACCGACGTGGGGACCCGGCTCACCGTCACCGACGACGGGAACGGCTTCGACCCCCGCGCCCCGTCGGCGGGCAACGGCCTGCCCGGCATGCTGCACCGCGCGCGCGGCGTGGGCGGGACGCTGGACGTCGACAGCGCGCCCGGCCGCGGCACCACCGTCCGCCTGACCCTGCCCGAACCCGAAGAGGAGGGCCCGTGATCCGCGTCCTGCTGGTCGACGACCACCCCGTGGTCCGCGAGGGCATCCGCGGCATGCTCTCCGCCGAGAACGACCTCGACATCGTCGGCGACGCCGCCTCCGGACCCGAGGCGCTGGCCCGGGTCGCGGAACTGTCCCCCCACGTGGTCCTGATGGACCTGCGCATGCCGGGCGGCGACGGGGTGGCCGCCACCGTGCGCATCACCGCCGAGCACCCGGGGACGCACGTCCTGGTGCTCACCACCTACGACAACGACACCGACATCCTGCGCGCGGTCGAGGCCGGGGCCACCGGCTACCTGCTCAAGGACACCCCGCGCGCCGAGCTGGCCGAGGCGGTGCGCGCCGCCGCCCGCGGGGAGACCGTGCTGACGGGCCGGCTGGCGGGCAAGCTCGTCACCGGGATGCGCAACCGCTCCGCGCCCGCGGGCCCGGCGCTGTCGCCGCGCGAGGTCCAGGTGCTGCGCCTGGCCGCCGAGGGGGCGACCAACGCGGCGATCGGCCGGGCCCTGCACATCAGCCCGACCACGGTCAAGACGCACCTGATGCGGGTGTACGAGAAACTGGGGGTGGGCGACCGGACGGCGGCCGTCAGCCGGGCCCTGCGGCAGGGGCTCCTCCCCGGGGACTGACTCCGGGAACCCCGGGGCCGCACCGGGGTCGCCCCCCGATGCGGGCGAGGGTGTCCCGCCGCCAGAATCAGAACTATGGTGGAGACGATGAGCGAGACCACACCCCCCGACCCCGGTCGGATGCGCGCCTCCGACGCGGACCGCGACGCGGTGGCGCACCGACTCCAGGAGGCCTTCGCCGAGGGCCGCCTGGACCCGGACGAGCACACCGAGCGCCTGGACGCGGTCTACCGCGCCAAGACCGTCGGCGAACTCGTCCCCCTCACCGAGGACCTGCCCGCCGTCGGGCACTCCACCGCCCCCGTCCCGGCGCCGGGGGGCTTCCGCTCGCCCCGCCCGGTCTACGGCGGGGACCGGATCGTCGACCAGGCCCCGACGAGCCGCAGCGCGATCGCCGTCATGGGCGGCGCCGACCGCTCCGGCAGCTGGGTCGTCCCGGAGAACTACTTCGCGTTCGCCCTCATGGGCGGTGTGGAGCTGGACCTGCGCGAGGCGCGCTTCACCGCCCGCGAGACCACCATCTGGACCCACACGGTGATGGGCGGGATCGGCATCATCGTCCCCGACGACGTGCAGGTCCGCGTGCACGGCCTGCCGATCATGGGCGGCTTCGGCGTGGAGGAGGGGACCCCGAGCGTGGTCGGCCCCGAGGCGCCGGTCATCCACATCCGCGGGCTGGCCGTCATGGGCGGGGTGGGCGTGGAGTACCGCAAGCGCAAGCACGAGAAGAAGAACCGCGAAGTCGAGGAGTGAGGCGGCGGCGGACGAGACGTTCGGGCGCCGCGAAGCGGACAATCCAACCACAGTGATCACGGAAACGTAAGGCCTGTGGCTGATTGTGGCAACCTCCTGTGCGGCGCTTGCCCGGTGCGCACGGGAAGTGGCACTGTGCAGCGATACCCCGCCACCCCGGGTGTCCATCCCCCGACACTTCGGAGCAATGGACTCCCCCGCACACCGGAGGAACATCGTTGCGCACACCCCACGGACGACGGGCGGCGACCGCCGGCCTCACCGCACTGGTCATGGCCGCGGGGGTCCTCGCGGCCGCCCCGGCCCACGCGGACCCCGACGCGCAGGCACGCGGCGCCGATGAGGTCGAGCCGCCGGAGTGGCTCCAGCGCCCGGTCCGGCCCGAGAAGCCCGCACGGCCCAACGTGCCCCGGGAGCCCGCGGCCCCCGGCCTGTCCGAACTGGTCACCGCGGACGCCGTCAGGGCGCACATGGAGAACCTGAACACGATCGCCGAGTACAACGGCGGCCACCGGGCCACGAACTCACCCGGCTACGACGTCTCGGCCCTGTACGTCGAGGACCAGCTGGAGCGGGCCGGGTACGAGACCTTCCGCCACGAGTACGACTACGAGCTGTGGCGCGAGCAGTCCGACCCGGTGCTGGCGCAGACCGCGCCGCAGGAGGTCCCCTACGAGGAGGGGACCGACTTCCTGACGATGACGTACTCCGTCTCCGGCGACGTGACCGCGCCCGCGGTCGCCGTCGGCGCGGACGGCGCCGACAGCGGCTGCACCGCGGACGACTTCGCGGGCTTCCCCGAGGGCGCGGTCGCGGTCACCGTGCGCGGCACCTGCCCGTTCTCCGAGAAGGTCGCCAACGCCGCCGCGGCGGGCGCGTCCGCCGCGCTGGTGGTCAACAACGCCGACGAGGTGTTCTCGGGGACGGTCGGCGAGTCCTCGGAGATCCCGGCCGTGGGCGTCTCCGGTGCCGCGGGCGCCGCGCTGCTGGAGGCCGAGGGCCTGGAGCTGCGGGTGAGGGTCGACGCCACCGTGGTGGAGGAGTCGTCCTACAGCGTGCTGGCCCAGACGCCCGGGGGCCGCGACGACAACGTCGTGGTCGTCGGCGCCCACCTGGACGGCGTCGAGGACGGCCCGGCCGTCAACGACAACGGGTCCGGCACGGCCTTCGTGCTGGAGACCGCGATCCGGCTGGCCGAGCAGGCCGCCCCGAAGAACAAGGTGCGGTTCGCCTTCTGGGGCACCGAGGAGGAGGGGCTGGTCGGGTCCACGAAGTACGTGGAGGGCCTGACCGACGGCGAGGTCGACGACATCGCCCTGTACCTGAACTTCGACATGATCGGCTCGCACAACTACGCCCGGTTCGTCCTGGACGGCCGGATGGAGCTGCCGGACTCGACGGGCGCGCCGTCCGGCTCGGGTGCGATCGCGAAGGTGTTCGAGGACTACTTCGCCGCCCAGGGCCAGGTCAGCGAGCCGGGTGTGCTGAGCGGGCGCAGCGACTACGCCGCGTTCATGGCGGCGGGCATCCCCTCGGGCGGCCTGTTCAGCGGCGCCGACGGGGTCAAGTCCGAGGAGCAGGTGGAATGGTACGGCGGCACCGCGGGCGAGCAGTTCGACCCGTACTACCACACGCCCGACGACACCCTGGAGAACGTGAACTGGGACTCGGTGGCCGAGCTGGCCGCCGCGGGCGCGCACGGCGTGGAGTTCCTCGCCGCGAGCACCCTGCCGGTCAACGGGGTGCTGAGCTCGCGGGCCGCCGCGGAGTTCCCGCGCCTGGGCCACGAGTGGCTCCGCTGACCCGCAGGCCTCCGCGCGCCTGAAGCACGCACGCGGAAGAGGGGGCGGCGGGCGTGAACCCCCCGGTTTCACGCCCGCCGCCCCCTCACGGTGTCTCCCCCTCCGCACCCGCCCGAGCGGCCCCCCTCATGACTCCGCTCGGGTGTGGCGCGTGGCCACCGCCCGGGAACTACGGTGAGTAGTTCCTTCACTCCACAAGGTATCAGTGAGCCACATCACCTTCACCCCCTGATATCGAACAGTTATCCTCCGTGACGATTATTTCCGGAAGAGCAGGTGGGCCTGGGGGAAACCGCGCTGGTCGTCCTCCCCCGCCGCGATGACGAGCCGCGCCGCCTCCGTGAACCCCGCCTCCCCGGCCAGCACCGCCACCCGCTCCGGCGAGTAGCGGTGGGCGGTGGCCACCCGGTGGTCGAAGGCCTCGGAGAGCACCCCGGGATCGTCGTGGGCCTGGAAGGCCAGCAGCAGGAGCCCGCCCGGCGCCAGCATCCGGTGGAAGCCCGCCAGTGTCGCGGGCAGCCGCCCCGGCGGGTCGTGGATCACCGAGTAGTGGGCCAGCACCCCGCCCAGGGTCCCGTCCCGCGCGACCGGGTCCGCCAGGTCCCCCTGCTCGAACCGCACCCCCGGATGGGAGGCCCGGGCCAGGTCGACCATGCCCCGGGACAGGTCCACCCCGAACGCGTCCACCCCCGCCGCCCGCAGCCGCGCCGTCAGGTGCCCGGGGCCGCACCCGGCGTCGAGCACCGGTCCGCCGCCGCGGACCAGCTCGGCGAACACCGGGAACAGCGCCCGGTCCAGCGGCCTGCCGGCCTCCCGCTCGGCCACCAGGGCCGCGTACTCGCGCACCACCGCGTCGTAGGCCTCACCGACCGGCGTCTCCGTCTCGCTCATGCCGCCCGATGCTAGTGCCGCCGCCGCGGGCCCGCGCCCCGGCCCCGCGGTCCGGTCCCCCTAGGGTGGGGGGATGACTCAACGGGACACGGACAAGCCGGTCGTGCTGTCCAAGATCTACACGCGCACCGGCGACGCCGGCACCACCGCGCTCGGCGACATGAGCCGGACCCGCAAGAACGACACCAGGATCGTCGGCTACGCCGACACCGAGGAGGCCAACGCCGCCCTGGGCACCCTGCTGTCCCTGGGGGAGGTGCCCGACGACGTGCGGGCGCTGCTGTCCCGGGTCCAGAACGAGCTGTTCGACCTGGGGGCGGACCTCTCCACACCGATCGTCCCGGACCCCGCGTACCCGCCCCTGCGCGTCCTGCCGGAGTACATCACCCGGCTGGAGGAGGCCTGCGACGCCTACAACGCGGACCTGCCCACCCTGCGCAGCTTCATCCTCCCCGGGGGCTCGCCCACCGTGGCGCTGACGCACACCGCGCGGGTCGTCACCCGGCGGGCCGAGCGCAGCGTGTGGGCGGCCGTCGAGGAGCACGGCGACAGCGTCAACCCGCTCACCGCGCAGTACCTCAACCGCCTCTCGGACCTGCTGTTCATCCTGGGCCGGTACATGGCCGGGGAGGGCGACGAGGTCCTGTGGCGGCCGGGCGGCGAGCGCTGAGCCCGGTCCCGGGCCGGGCGGCCCGCCGGGGGGCGCGGAACGCCCCCTAACAGGCGGGCGGGAACTCGGCGGGGTCGGCGTACTCCGCCTCCCCCTCGCCGGAGACGCTCGCGTACAGGCCCTGCTCGGAGGCCAGGGCGCCGGTGGTGAAGCGCAGCACGGCGATGTCGTGCTCGGCCGCCTCACCGGGCCCGGCCTCCTCGCTGCCCACCCCCAGCAGGTACTCCTCGTCCGAGGACTCCGGGCCCATCCGGTAGACGGGGCGGCCGTCGCCGCCGACGATGCTCCAGTCCTCGCCGGGGGCGGACAGGTCCACCTCCAGGGACCGGCCCTCGAAATCACGCGTGGCCACCAGGTGTCTTCGCTGGCTCTCGCCGATGAGGTCGATCTGGCGGGGCGGGTCCTCCCCGCACCAGGTGACCATGACGACGGGGAACTTGTGCCCGGCCGTGAAATGGCCGGTGGCGACCGCGGCGACATGGCCGCCGGTCGGCTGACAGGAGACGAGGAACGGGCTGAGTAGGGCGAGGGCGGTCAGGCCCCGCAACCGCGATACCACCATGGCAACGCATCCTGCCACCCCCGGGCGCCCCGGTGTCGGCGGCGCACCGGTCCCGGCCGCACCCGGCCACGGGGACGGCGTCCGGCGCCGGGCGCGGACGCGGTCAGGAGTCCCAGTCGGTGCCCGGGGGGAGCGACTCCACCCAGGACAGGAAACCGGTGAGGGTGGCGTCGTTCATCGCGACCTCCGCCTCGGGCCCGCCCCCGCCGGCGGGCCAGGCCAGCAGCACGACGGTGGTGTCCGCGGGCAGGTGCTCGTGCGGCTCGGGCGGACGGCGCCCGGAGACGACGAGACCGCGGCGCGACAGCTCCGCCGTCGGCCGCGGTCTGATCGAAAACGCGGGGAACCAGTCCAGGCCCAGGGACCCGTACCGGCACAGGCCGATCCTCCAGGCCCCCCGGCGCCCCCCGGCTCCCGGGAAGCGCAGGTGGCACTCCACCGCTCCCCCGCGCCGCAGGATCACCCGCCGGCGCAGGAGGGCGGCGAGCACCACCGCCGCCGCGCACAGGACGAGGGCGGCGAACACCCACCGAAGCGATTCCAGCGGCTGTTCCATACCACCCCGTTCCGAGAGGCCAGGGCCTGTTCTTCGCGTGCTCCGCCGTGGTGGCGGGGTTCGGCGCGGCGCCGGCGGGCCCTGGAGACCCGGCGCGGGGGAGCCCGTACCCTCCGGACTCCCCCGCACCGCCCGCCGCGTTCCCTCCGGCCCGTTCCCGCGCCCGGGGGCGCCGGGGCACGGACCGGAGGGGGGACTCAAGGGGACACCTGCTAGGAGGCGTCCTCGCCGGCGGCCCGCAGGCGGCTGCGGGCGCGGCCCAGGGCGGAGGCGTCCTCGCCCTCGGACGCGTTCTTCAACGCGGTGCGGGCGCGTTCCACGTCGATGTCCTCGGCGAGCTCCGCGGTCTCGGCGAGGATCGAAACACGTCCCTCACCCGACACCGAGATGAACCCGCCGTGGGCGGCGGCGCGGACCTCGCCGTTCTCCCGGGCGCCCAGCACCCGGACGACCGCGTCCTCGGCGAGCAGCGAGAGCACCGGGATGTGGTTCGGCAGGACACCGATCTCACCCTCGACGGTCTTGGCGATGACCATGTCGCCCTCGCCTGCCCAAACCTCCTGCTCGGGCGAGACGATCTCAACGAAAAGCTTCTTCGACACTGCCTGAACTCCTCGGCTAGCGGGTGGGGCGGTCGGGGCGGCCGTCCTTGCGGACGGCCGCCCCGACCCACGACTGACCGGCCGCCCCTCGCCCGCCACCACCCTCGACGGACGCTGCGCGGGGTACTAGCCCTGCAGCTTCTTCGCCTTCTCGACGACCATGTCGATGTTGCCGACGTCGAGGAAGGCCTGCTCGGGCAGGTGGTCGTACTCGCCCTCGCACAGGCCCTTGAAGGAGGCGATGGTCTCCTCCAGGGGCACGAACACGCCCGGCGTGCCGGTGAACTTCTCCGCCACGAACATGTTCTGCGACAGGAAGCGCTCGATGCGGCGGGCGCGGTTGACGATGATCTTGTCCTCTTCGGACAGCTCGTCCATACCGAGGATGGCGATCTGGTCCTGGAGGTCCTTGTTGCGCTGGAGGATCTCCTTGACGCGCTGGGCGACCTGGTAGTGCTCCTGGCCCACGTACTGCGGGTCGAGGATGCGGGAGGTCGACGCCAGCGGGTCCACCGCCGGGTAGATGCCCTTCTGCGAGATCGGGCGGGAGAGCTCGGTCGTCGCGTCCAGGTGGGCGAACGTGGTCGCCGGAGCCGGGTCGGTGTAGTCGTCCGCGGGCACGTAGATCGCCTGCATGGAGGTGATCGAGTGGCCGCGGGTCGAGGTGATCCGCTCCTGGAGCTGGCCCATCTCGTCCGCCAGGTTGGGCTGGTAGCCCACGGCCGAGGGCATGCGGCCCAGCAGCGTGGAGACCTCCGAACCCGCCTGGGTGAAACGGAAGATGTTGTCGATGAACAGGAGCACGTCCTGGTTCTGGACGTCGCGGAAGTACTCCGCCATCGTCAGAGCCGACAGCGCCACGCGCAGACGGGTGCCCGGGGGCTCGTCCATCTGGCCGAAGACGAGCGCGGTGTCCTGGAGGACCTCCATCTCGTCCATCTCCAGGAAGAGGTCCGTACCCTCACGGGTGCGCTCGCCGACGCCGGCGAACACGGACACACCGCCGAAGTTGCGGGCGATACGGGTGATCATCTCCTGGATCAGCACGGTCTTGCCGACACCGGCGCCACCGAACAGGCCGATCTTCCCACCGCGCACGTACGGGGTGAGGAGGTCGATGACCTTGATGCCCGTGACCATCATCTCGGTCTTGGACTCGAGCTGGTCGAACGCCGGGGGCTTGCGGTGGATCGGCCAGCGCTCGGTGACCTGCAGCTCCGAGGCGGACACGTCCAGGGGCTCGCCCAGGGTGTTGAACACGTGGCCCTTGACGATGTCGCCGACGGGCACGCTGATGGGCTCACCGCTGTCGCGCACCTCGGCGCCGCGGACGAGGCCGTCCTGCGGGGCCAGCGAGATGGCCCGCACCAGGTTGTCACCCAGGTGCTGGGCGACCTCCAGGGTGATGGTCTTGGTCTCGCCGCCGACGGTCACATCGGTGTGCAGGGCGTTGTAGATGGCAGGGATCGAGCCGACGGGGAACTCCACGTCGACCACCGGGCCGGTGACCCGGGCGATCCGACCGGTGGCGGTGCCAGCCCCGGTCGTCTCTTCAACAGTCGCAGTCACTTTTCTTACTCACTTCCCGCGCTGACAGCAGAGAGCGCGTCGGCACCGCCGACAATCTCACTGATCTCGTTGGTGATCTCGGCCTGACGTGCCTGGTTGGCCAGACGGGTCAGGTTCTTGGCGAGGTCCTCGGCGTTGTCGGTGGCGGCCTTCATGGCGGCACGACGGGACGCCTGCTGGGAGGCGGCGGATTCCAAGAGGGCGAAGTAGATGCGGTTCACCACGTACTTCGGCAGCAGCTGGTCGAGGACCTCCTCGGCGGAGGGCTCGAACTCGTACAGCGGCAGCGCCTGCCCGCCGTGCGCCTCGGCCAGCTCCTCCGCGTCGACCTCCTCCACCTCCAGCGGCAGCGCCCGCGTGGCGGACGCGCGCTGGGTCAGCATCGACACGAACTCGGTCGAGACCACGTGGATCTCGTCGACGCCGCCCTCGGAGGAGTCCCGGGAGAACCTCTCCATGAGCGCGGTGCCGATCTCCTGGGCGTGCGCGTAGGTCGGGCGCTCGGTCATGCCCTCCCACCGGTCCTCGACCGTGCGGCCGCGGAACTTGTAGAAGGCGGTGCCCTTGCGGCCCACCATGTAGGTGACGACCTCCTTGCCCTGCTCCTGGAGGAGCCGGGCGAGGGAGTCAGCCTCCTTGAGGACGTTGGACGAGAAGGCTCCCGCCAGGCCCTTGTCGCTGGTGATCACCAGGACGGCGGCGCGGGTGGGGTTCTCGGCCTCGGTCAGCAGAGGGTGGTCGGACACCCGGCTCGCCAGGGCCGAGACGGCCCTGGTGATCTCCCGCGCATAGGGCCCAGCAGCCTCAGCAGCCCGCTGCGCCTTGGTGATGCGCGTCGTGGCGATGAGCTCCATCGCACGGGTGATCTTCGCCATCGACTTCGTCGAGCGGATCCTCCGGCGATAGACGCGAAGCTGTGCACCCATGGGTTACTTCCCGCCCTTGGCGACCTTGATGGTCTCCTGGCCGACGTTCTCCTCTTCGAGCGCCTCGGACTCGGCCTCGGTGCCCAGCAGGGAGCCGGAGGAGGTCTGGAAACCCTGCTTGAACTTGTCGAGCGCGACCTCCAGGGCCTGCTCGGTCTCGCTCTCGAACTTCCCGCCCTCGCGGACGGTGTCCAGGACGCCGGTGTGCTCGCGGTCGAGGAAGTCCAGGAAGTCGTCCTCAAAGCGGCGCACGTCCTCGACCGGGACGTCGTCGATGCGGCCGGTGGTGCCCATCCAGATGGAGACGACCTGCTTCTCCATCGCGAAGGGCGAGTACTGGCCCTGCTTGAGCAGCTCCATGAGGCGGGCGCCGCGGGCGAGCTGCTGCTTGGACACGGCGTCCAGGTCGGAGCTGAACGCGGAGAACGCCTCCAGCTCGCGGTACTGGGCCAGGCCCAGCCGCAGGGTGCCGGAGACCTTCTTCATCGCCTTGGTCTGGGCCGCGCCGCCGACTCGCGAGACCGAGATACCGACGTCGATGGCCGGACGCTGACCCTGGTTGAACAGGTCGGAGTCCAGGAAGACCTGGCCGTCGGTGATGGAGATGACGTTGGTGGGGATGTACGCCGAGACGTCGCCCGCCTTGGTCTCGATGATCGGCAGGGCCGTCAGCGAGCCCTTGCCCAGCTCGTCGGAGAGCTTGGCGCAGCGCTCCAGGAGGCGGGAGTGCAGGTAGAAGACGTCGCCCGGGTAGGCCTCGCGGCCCGGCGGGCGGCGCAGCAGCAGGGAGACGGCGCGGTAGGCCTCGGCCTGCTTGGTCAGGTCGTCGAAGACGATGAGGACGTGCTTGCCCTCGTACATCCAGTGCTGGCCCAGGGCCGAACCCGTGTAGGGGGCGAGGTACTTGAAGCCCGCGGCGTCGGAGGCCGGAGCGGCGACGATGGTGGTGTACTCCATCGCGCCGGCCTCTTCGAGGGCACCGCGCACGCTGGCGATGGTCGAGCCCTTCTGGCCGACCGCGACGTAGATGCAGCGCACCTGCTTGTCGGGGTCGCCGGACTCCCAGTTCGCCTTCTGGTTGATGATCGCGTCGACGCAGACCGCGGTCTTGCCGGTCTGCCGGTCGCCGATGACCAGCTGGCGCTGGCCACGGCCGATCGGGGTCATCGAGTCGATCGCCTTGATACCGGTCTGCAGCGGCTCGTGGACGGGCTTGCGCTCCATCACGGTCGCGGCCTGCAGCTCCAGCTCGCGGCGGTCGGTGGCCTCGATCTCGCCCTTGCCGTCGATGGGGGCGCCCAGGGGGTCCACCACGCGGCCGAGGAACTTGTCGCCCACCGGGACCGAGAGGAGCTGTCCGGTGCGGCGCACCTTCTGGCCCTCCTCGATACCGGTGAAGTCGCCCAGTACAACGGCACCGATCTCGCCGATCTCGAGGTTCTGGGCCAGGCCCAGGGTTCCGTCCTCGAACTTCAGCAGCTCGTTCGCCATCGCCGAGGGGAGACCGCCGACGCGGGCGATGCCGTCACCGGAGTAGGTGACGGTACCGACCTCTTCCGCGCGGGTTGCCTCAGGCTCGTACGACTGGACGAAGCGCTGCAGCGCGTCCCGGATCTCGTCCGGCCGGATCGTCAGCTCCGCCATCTCTACGTTGTCCTTGCTCTCAAGTGGCGCCTGACCGGCGCCGTGCGTACATGCCTTGCGTTCTGTCAGCCGGCCAGACGGCGCTGGGCCTCGGCGATACGCCCGGCGATGGTCCCGTCGATGACCTCGTCACCCACCTGGATGGACAGGCCACCCACGATTTCGGGGGCGACCTCGGTGTTCAGGTGGATGTCGCGGCCGTAGGCGCGCGTGAGGGCGGCCCCCAGCCGGGACTGCTGGTCCTCGCTCAGGGGGACGGCGCTGCGGACGACCGCGACGTAGCGCTTGGCGCGCTCGGCGACGATCCGCCCGTAGTTCTCCAGCGCCCGCTCCAGGTTACGTCCCCTGGGGCGGTTGACCGCTTCACCGACCAGGACCATCGTCGCGGGGTCCGCCTTGCCCGAGAGCAGCTCCTCCAGAAGAGAGGTCTTGTGCTCCGGAGCGACGCCCTCACGGGTCAGGGCGTCGCGAAGCCGGGGCTGGGAGGAGACGATCCGCTCGAAGCGGAACAGCTCGTCCTCCAGCCGGTCCAGGGCGGCGGCGCTGCGCAGGGAGGCGACGGTCGCGTAGACCGCCATGCGCTCCAGCGCGTCCACGAGGTCCCGGCCGCTCGACCAGCGGGCCGAGACGACGTCGCCGACCACCAGGACGGCCGACGGGGACACCTTGGTCTCCAGGAGCCGCCCGGTCAGGCCCGACTTGGCCTCGGCCGGGTTCGCCGGGTCGGCGAGCCAGCGGCGGAGCGAGTGCTCCGCGGTGATGAGGCCCACCACCTGGAACAGCTCCTGGCCGAGGGCGATTCCGCTGCCGGTCGTGCTGACCGACGCCAGGACGTTCTCGTCCAGGCGCCGGGTCACCTCGACCAGCGACGTGCGGCTGGTCCCACGCATCAGCGCACCTCGGCTTGCTGCTTGCCCTCGCTCCGCTCCAGCTCGTCCAGGAACCGGTCGATGACCCGGTTCTGGGCGGCGCTGTCACTGAGGCTCTCGCCGACGATGCGGCCGGCGAGCTCCGTGGAGAGCACCCCGATCTCACCCTTGAGCTGCGAGAACGCCTGCTGCCGGTCGGCCTCGATCTGGGCGTGGGCGGCCGCGACGATACGCCGTGCCTCCGCCTGTGCCTCTTCGCGCGCCTCGGCGATGATCGCCGCCCGCTGCTCCTTGGCCTTCTCCAGCTCCTGGGCGTACTCGCGGTGCGACTCTTCGAGCTTCTCGCGGTACTGCTGGCGGATCGCCTCGGCCTCGGCCTCGGCGGTCTTGGCACGCTCGATGCCGCCCTCGATGGCGTCGTGACGCTCGTCGAGGACCTTCATGACCTTGGGCACTGCCTTACGGGCCACAAAGAAGTAGACCACGGCGAGTGCGATCAGACCAAAGCCGAACTTGACCGGGTCGATCCGCAGAATGTTGTACTCGGCTGCCAACTCCACCAACATGGTCAGCCCTCCTTCGCGTCAGTCGCCATCAATACGGTTGACAGGAACTGGTCAGACGGCGAACGCGAGAACGAAGCCCAGAATGGCGAGGGCCTCGATGAGCGCGAAACCGAGGTAGATGTTGATCTGCAGCGGGCCGCGGGCCTCGGGCTGGCGGGCGATCGCCTGCATGCCCATACCGAACACGAGGCCCACGCCGATGCCGGCGCCGATGACGCTGATGCCGTAACCAACGGTGTTGATGCTGCCGGTGAGAGCGGCGATGTCCATGCTGTTTCCTTACTCGACGTCCGGCGTCACGTTATGGCGTTGGATCGGTGCGCCGGGGTTTACGGGTCTGCACGCCTCGAAACCGTCCCCGTTCCTCAGGGAGGGGGAGGGGAGGAACGAGGAGTCCTTAGTGGGCTGCTTCGAGGGACTGGTTGAGGTACAGGCTGGCCAGGAGCGTGAAGATGAACGCCTGGACCACCATGATCAGGATCTCGAAGACGAAGAAGACGAGGTATCCGACCAGCGCGGCGCCCGAGAAGAGCACGGACACGGTGGAGAGCACCGGTCCCGCGGTCAGATTGAGCATGTACCAGCCGCCGTAGGCGAACACGGCCAGCAGCAGGCTGCCCGCGAACATCGTCGCGAACAGACGCAGGGCGTGCGTCACCGGGCGGATGATGAAGACCGAGAGGAACTCGATCGGCGTGACCAGCACGTAGATCGGCTTGGGCATGCCGGGCGGGAAGATCTGGTTCTTCACGTAGCCCCAGCCGCCCTGGTGCTTCATGCCGACCACCAGGGTCATCAGGTAGATGACCAGGGAGAGCATGGCGGGGAAGGCCAGGTTGCTGTTCACCGGGAGCAGGCCCGGGATCAGGCCCGTGAAGTTCATCAGCAGGATGAAGGAGAAGATCGCCGTCAAGAACGGGAGGAAGCGGTCGCCCTTGGCACCCATGATCGGGCGGGAGATCTGGTCCCGGATGAAGAGCACGAGCATCTCTCCGACGCTCTGCCTGCGCCCGGGGACGAGGCTCAGCTTCTTGCTGAACCACGACCACAGGAGCAGGGTGGCGCCGACCGCGATGAGCAGCAGGACCATGTACAGGTCGATGCCCGCACTGCCGGGAATGCCGCCATACCACGGCTCGGGGAAGAACATCCCGACGGTGGGAGCCTCGAACCCGCAACCGTTGTCTCCGAAGAGGTGGCAACCCTCTTCGGCCGCGAGAATGCGCACGTCAGCACTCACGGCGAATCCTTTCGTCGTGACGCAAGAAAGCCTCGTTGATGGTTGTGACAGGGGTCGGCCGGGCGGGGGACCGCAGCGACGTCACCCTTGCGGAAGAGTTCAGACCTGACGTGTCTTGACGACGATCAGGTACACGGCACCGGCCACGCCGAGCACCGATCCGATGGGCAGGAAGAGCGCCCGAAAGCCTAAAAGCTCGTCCAGGCCCCAGCCGATCCCTCCCCACACCAGGACACCCGCGATGAGGGTGGAGAAGAGCTTCCAGCCGTCGGATTCGCTGGGCATGCCGGCGCCTCCGCTGGCCTGCTTGCTCGGCTCGACGCTCATCTCGCTCCGGGGTGCGACGTGGGGAAGGTTTCGGGGGTCTGTTCACCCGCCTACCGGGTTCAAGTCTAGTGCCCCCGGCCGGCAGGGCTTCGCGAGGGTGCCTCATCACGTGCTCTCCGACTCCTCGGAGGGGTCCACGTGCAGGATCTTCGCTTTGGAGGTCGCGTGGACCTGCCCGCCCAGCCAGACCACGACCACGGCGAGCGAGCTGTACACGAAGGCGTCGCTGTTCAGGCCCGCCATCAGGGGGCTGCGTCCCAGCGTCACCAGCAGCACTCCGAGCACGGCCGTCTTGACGACGAACCCGCCCAGGCTGGCGGCGAGGAACAGGTCGGGGTTGCGACGCGTGACGAGGAGGACGGCCCACTGCCCCAGGCCGAAGCAGGCGAGGACGATGGCGACCCCGAGGGCCGAGCTCAGCGCACCCGCCGTACCGGCGAACAGTGCGGACACCGCGATGGCCAGGGCTCCGCACGCGGCGCTGGGAAGCGCGGCGCCGCGGAGGATCCGGGCGTCGTGTTCCTGCATGACGAAGCTCCGTGGGAATCAGTGGGTCGGGCCTGCTCGTGAAAGCTATCACAAGGTTTTCGGTGCTGAATCCGGGGGTTCCTTAACGCGACCTTAACGCCTTGGGAAACACCCGCTCCGCCCGTTTTTCAGGCCTTGTGTCACCTTGGCCACACCCTTCACGGCCAGCACCGGGGCCCCGGGCGCCCCGCACCGAAAAGGCCCTTGGACCCCTCTCCGAGGTCACAGTCCCCTCACCGTTTCACATCGTCCGCGGAACGGGCGCCGAGCGGCCGGTCCCAGGGCAGCAGGCCGCGCCGGCGCAGCCGGGGCAGGGCGATGAGGCCGACCGCGCAGACGGCCACCAGGGCCGTCACCGTCAGCACCACGAACGCGGAGTCGAACACCGACAGGGCCACCGCGGCGAAGGCCACGATCCCCGCCCACAGGTACATCAGCAGGACGGCGCGCACGTGGCTGTGGCCCATGTCGAGCAGCCGGTGGTGCAGGTGGCCGCGGTCCGGGGCGAACGGGGACTTCCCGGCCAGGGTGCGGCGCAGTACCGCCAGGACCAGGTCGGCCAGCGGCAGGGCGATGACGAGCAGCGGCAGCGCGATGGGCAGGAACACCACCAGTCCGGAGTTGAACTCCTCGCGGGCGGTGTTGGCGTCGAACTGGCCGGTCACCGTGATGGTGATGGAGGTGAGCAGCAGGCCCAGCAGCATGGAGCCGGTGTCGCCCATGAACACCTTGGCGGGGTGGAAGTTGTGGCAGAGGAACCCGACGCAGGCGCCGGCGAGGATGATCGCGATCATCGCCGGGTACGACTGGCGGACGAACCCCTGTTCCACCGCCACCACGTAGTAGTAGGCGAAGAAGGCCAGGGCCGAGATGCCGACGATGCCCGCGGCCAGGCCGTCCAGGCCGTCGGCGAAGTTGACCGCGTTGATGGTCACCACGATGAGCAGCACCGAGACCAGCGCGCCCAGCCAGGGGCCGAGCGAGAGCTGGGTGCCGGGCAGCGGCAGCCAGAGCAGCTGCACGCCCTTGGCGACGAGGATGCCCGCCGCGGCGACCTGGCCGGCGAGCTTGCTGACCGGGCCCATCCCCCAACGGTCGTCGATGACGCCGATGACCGTGATGAGGCCGCCCGCCAGCAGCAGGCCGATCCAGGTGTCGGCGACGAACACGTTCTGCAGGTGCGGCAGCTGGGCCGAGAGCAGCAGGGCGACCGCGAACCCGCCGTAGATGGCGAGTCCGCCCAGCCGGGGGATGGGTTCGGTGTGCACGTCGCGGTCGCGCACCGGCGGGGTGGCGCCGAAGGCGATCGCGAACTTGCGCACCAGCGGAACGAGCAGGTACGTCACCGCGGCGGCGATGATGAAGGTGAGCGCGTACTCCCGCACTGCCTGGCCCTTCTGTCTCTGAGCGGGGGGCTGCCGGGGACCGGTCAGTCGCGGTCGGGTGCCTCGGAGGTCCGCGCGCCGTCGTCGGCGGGGGCCTTGTCGGCGGGTGCGGCGTCCGCGGCCGTGTCCGCCCCGTCGGCCGCGCCGGGCGCAGGTGCGCCGGTGGCCGGGTCGGTGGCGGGGGCCTCCGCCGGAGCGGCGCCCTCGGCGGGCGCACCGTCGACGGGCCGGTCCGGGTCGGGGACGGGGGCCTCACCCGCGGGGGCGGGCGCCTCGGCGGCCGGGGCGGTGTCCGCAGCGGTGTCCGCGGTCGGGGACTCCCCCGCCGGGGCGGAGCCCCCGGCGGGCGCGGTGCCGGCCTTGGGCCGGGCCGGGCCCTTGCGCAGCTCGCCGATGACGGTGCCGCACACCTCGCGCAGCCGCTCGATGGAGATGGCACCGCTGCGCAGCACCCGCGGCACCGCGTAGGTCAGGTCGACGATCGTGGAGGGCACCGACGACTCCGTCGCCCCGCCGTCGAGGTAGACGGCGATGTCCTCCTCGCCCAGCTGCGCGACGGCGTCGGCGGCCTCGGTCGCCGCCGGGCTGCCCGACTTGTTGGCGCTGCTGACCGCCATCGGGCCCGTCTCCCGGAGCAGGTCCAGGGCGACCTGGTCCATGGGCATGCGCACCGCGACGGTGCCCTTGGTGTCGCCCAGGTCCCAGGACAGGCTGGGGGTGGCGGCGCACACGAGGGTGAGCGGGCCGGGCCAGAACTCGTCCATGAGGTCGCGGCCGAACCGGCCGAGGTCGTCCACGAGGGCCATCGCCGCGCGGGTCGAGCCGACCAGCACGGGCGGGGGCATCTCGCGGCCCCGGCCCTTGGCCGCCAGCAGGCCCGCCACGGCCTTGGGGTTGAAGGCGTCGGCGCCGATGCCGTACACGGTGTCCGTGGGCAGCACGACCAGCTCGCCTCGGCGGACCGCGGACGCGGCGTCGGCGATGCCGTCCTTGCGGGCGGTCTCGTCCGCGCAGTCGTAGATGCGGCTCACCTGCGTTCACCTCGTTCTCGAACGGGCGGACCGGGCGGTGCCGGTCCGGGGCGGGGTAGGGACGACCGGGGTCAGTTCTCGTGGTCGGCCCGGCGCATGACCACGAAGCGGTCACGCCTGGCCAAATCCTTGCGGTTGAGGACGTCGCGCCAGCCCCGGTCCTCGGGGAACAGCCAGGGGATGTCGATGCCCTGGCCGTCGTGGTGCTCCACGGCCATGGCTCCGCCGGGGCGCAGGAGCCTGCGGCCGACCGCCTCCAGGTCGCGGATCATGTCCAGGCCGTCCTCGCCCGACCACAGGGCGGGGGAAGGGTCGAAGTTGCGCACCTCGGGGGGGATGCCGTCGGCCTCCCGCGTGGGCACGTACGGCGGGTTGCTGATGAGCAGGTCCACCCGGCCGTCGAGCTCGGGCAGCGCGGTGCGCATGTCGCCGTGGTGCAGGGTCACCCGGTCGGCGTGGCCGCAGGCGTCGATGTTGCGCCGGGTCCACCCCAGGGCGACCGGGTCGATCTCCACGGTGTGCACCCGCGAGCGCGGGACCTCCTGGGCGATGGAGATGGCGATGGCGCCCGATCCGGCCCCCAGGTCCACGACCAGGGGGTCGGCGACGTCCATGGAGCGCAGCGTCTCGATGGCCCAGTCGACCATGATCTCGGTCTCGGGGCGGGGGACGAACACCCCCGGTCCGACCCGGAGTTCGAGGTAGCGGAAGTAGGCGCGCCCGGTGATGTGCTGGAGGGGCTCGCGGGCCTCGCGGCGGGCGACGCACTCCCAGTAGCGGGCGTCGAAGTCGGTGTCGGCGACCGTGTGCAGTTCCCCTCGACGGACACCGTGCACGAACGCCGCGAGTTCCTCGGCGTCCGTGCGAGGCGATGCGACGCCCGCGTCCGCGAGCCTCAGTGTCGCGCGGGCGACCTCGTCGAGAAGAAGGTTCATGATCCCTGGGCCGCTTCGAGCCTCTCCTTGGTGTCCGCGTCCACGAGGGCCTTGACGACGCCGTCCAGTTCCCCGTCGAGGACCTGGTCGAGGTTGTAGGCCTTGTAGCCGACCCGGTGGTCGGAGATGCGGTTCTCCGGGAAATTGTAGGTGCGCACGCGCTCGGAGCGGTCCACGGTGCGAACCTGGCTCTTGCGCTCCGCGGCGGCCTCGGCGTCGGCGCTGGCCTGGGCCTCGGCGAAGATGCGGGCGCGCAGGATGCGCATGGCCTGCTCCTTGTTCTGGAGCTGGCTCTTCTCGTTCTGGCAGGAGGCCACGATGCCGGTGGGCAGGTGGGTGATGCGCACCGCGGAGTCGGTGGTGTTGACGCTCTGGCCGCCGGGCCCGGAGGAGCGGTAGACGTCGATGCGCAGATCCTTCTCGTGGATCTCGACCTCGATGTCCTCGGCCTCGGGGACCACCAGCACGCCGGCGGCGGAGGTGTGGATGCGGCCCTGCGACTCCGTGACGGGGACGCGCTGCACGCGGTGCACGCCGCCCTCGAACTTGAGCATCGGCCAGACGCCGGACCCCGGCTCGGGGGTGCCCTTGTTCTTGAAGGCGATCGTGATGTCCTTGTACCCGCCCAGGTCGGAAAGCGTGGTGTCGATGACCTCGGTCTTCCAGCCCTGGCGCTCGGCGTAGCGCAGGTACATGCGGACCAGGTCGGAGGCGAACAGGGCGGACTCCTCGCCGCCCTCGCCGGCCTTGACCTCCATGATGAGGTTCTTGTCGTCGGCGGGGTCGCGGGGGACGAGGAGGACGCGCAGCCGCTCGGTGAGGCGCTCGGCGTCGGCGGCCAGGCGCTCGGCCTCCTCGGCGAAGGAGGAGTCCTCGGCGGCGAGTTCGCGGGCGGCCTCGATGTCGCTCTCGGTCGCCTTGAGCGCGCGGTAGGTCTCGATGATGGGGGTGAGCTGCGCGTAGCGCTTGCCCAGCGTGCGCGCCCGGCCCTGGTCGGCGTGCACCTCCGGGTCCGCGAGCTGCTGCTCCAGCTCGTAGTACTCCCCCAGGAGGTCGTCCAGCTTCACTTGTGCCACCCCGTCTTGATTCGCGTGCCTCGCCTGCCGTGTCGCCCCCGCGGGGGCCGTGGGTCCCGCGGCGCCGGGGGTCCGGCGCCACGGGCGGAGCGGGCGGCGCTACTTGGTGCGCTTGCCGAAGCGCTTCTCGAAGCGGGCGACCCGGCCACCGGTGTCGAGGATCTTCTGCTTGCCCGTGTAGAACGGGTGGCACTCGGAGCACACCTCGGCGCGGATCTTGCCTTCGGCCACCGTGCTGTGGGTCACGAAGTGGGCACCGCAGGTGCAGGTCACCTCGGTGGCGACGTACTCGGGGTGGATGTCGGCCTTCATCGTGTGTCTCCTTGTTCATGCGCGACCGCCGGACGCACGCCTGACGCACCACCGCGCGGGTGGGGCGTCGTCGAGGTCATGCGCGAACCGGTGTCGCGGCGATCCAGGTAAGGGGCGGCGGGCTCCCGTGGAGGAGGGCCGACCGTATCCCCGGCTACCAGTTTGCCAGAACCACAACCGTGCCGTGACCGGTGTCTATTCCGTCGCCGGTTCCGCGGCCGGGCACCGGCGTCCCGGACATCCGCGCCCGGAGGGCGCGGGCCGGGTGCCCCCGGCCCGCACCGTGCCGGCGGTGGACCGGCGGGCCGGCCGGGTCCGGCGCCCGGCCCCGGACCCGGCCGCGACGGCCGCCGGCCCCCTTCCCTCAGCGGCCCGGACGGTCGGCGGCGCGGCGCGCGTCGGACCGCCGCAGGTACGCGGCCAGGCCGGCGAGCAGGAGCAGCAGGGCCGCCAGGACCGCGGTCCCGGCGTTGAACCCGACCCCGTGGATGAAGATGTGGGCCAGGGCGCCGGCGGCCAGGACGTAGTAGACCATCGGGATCACCGTCTGGCGGATCAGGTCCCCCTCTCGGCCGACGAGGCCGACCACGGCGGAGGCCGCGACCACGTTGTGCACGGTGATCATGTTGCCCGCGGCGCCGCCGGCCGCCTGGGCGGCGACCACCGTCTCGGGGGGCACGCCGATGCGTTCGGCGGTGGAGAACTGGAAGAGGGAGAACATCAGGTTGGACACGGTGTTGGACCCGGCGACGAAGGCGCCCAGGGCCCCGATCCAGGGGGCGTGGAGGGGCCAGGCCGTGCCGCCGAGCTCGGCCGCTCCGGCGGCGAGGGTCAGGGGCATGCTCGCGAGCGCGGTCTCGCCGAAGTCGGAGCCGGTGTTGATGAACACCCGCACCAGGGGGACGGCGAAGAGCAGGGCGACGGCCGCCCCGGCGAGCTGGGAGCCCGCCATCCCCCAGGAGGCGAGGATCTCCCCGCCCTTCATGCGGTGCAGGCCGTAGGTGACGAGGCAGACCAGGATGAAGGTGGCGCCCGGCGAGTAGAGGGGCTCGACGACCTGGGCCACGGAGGTGCCGAAGATGTCGGCGGCCCCGACGGTGATGCCGGTCAGCCAGGCCTTGACGGGCTCGATGGTGCGGGTGGCGACCAGGAGCGCGGCCACCAGGAGGTAGGGGGACCAGGCGCGGAGCAGGCCCATGCGCCGCTCGGCGGCGGGCCCGTCGTCCCCGTTGCCGTGGGCGAGCCTGCCGCTCCACCGGGCGAGCCAGTCCTCCCGGGGCGGGAAGTCCCAGGTTTCCCGGGGCATGAGGAAGCCCTTGCGGGCGGTGAGGACGACGATGACCAGGCCGGTGAGGGCGCCGAGGAGGCTGGTGAACTCCACGCCGAGGAAGTGGTTGTACAGGACGGAGGGGACGGTCATGGCGAAGGCCGAGAAGAGGGCGAACCTCCACACCCCGAACCCGTCGGAGAACCGCCGCCGCCCGCCGTAGAAACCGCAGAGCATGCAGCTGATGAAGAGCGGGACGAGGGTGCCGGCCGCGGCGTGCAGCAGGACGGTCTGGAACCCGATGTGGGAGACGAACTCGGGCAGCGTCAGCCCCAGCGCCGAGGCGCGCTCGGCGACGTCGGGCGAGCCCTCCAGCCCGCCGGCGACCCCGACCAGGATGGGGGTGCCCACCGCCCCGAAGCTGACGGGGGTGCTCTGGATGACCAGGCCGACCATGACGGCGGCCATGGCGGGGAAGCCCAGGGCGAACAGCAGGGGCGCGACGACCGCGGCGGGGGTGCCGAACCCGGAGGCGCCCTCGATGAAGCTCCCGAAGAGCCATCCGATGATGATGGCCTGGACCCGCCGGTCCGGGCTGATGTCGGTGAACGTGGCCCGGATGGTGGCGATGGCGCCGCTCTTGGTGAGGGTCGCCAGCAGGAGCAGGGCTCCGAAGATGATGTAGAGCAGGCCGATGGCGAGGATCAGGCCCTGGACGGTGGAGGCCGCGATCGCCACCCACTCGGTGTTCCAGGCGGTGACGGCGATGAGGACGACCACCGCGTAGCCGACGGGCATGGCGTACATGGCGGGGACGCGGAACCCGACGAGCAGGACTCCGACGAGCAGGATCGGCGTGAGTGCGAGAAGGCTGAGCAGGGCGGGGTTGTCCATGTGGACGGCTCCCTGGTCCGGCTGGGGTAC
Organism: Nocardiopsis flavescens; assembly: GCF_900141985.1. Taxonomy (GTDB): domain Bacteria; phylum Actinomycetota; class Actinomycetes; order Streptosporangiales; family Streptosporangiaceae; genus Nocardiopsis; species Nocardiopsis flavescens. The sequence goes on from NZ_FQZK01000007.1 coordinate 64,957, forward strand.
TCGGCCGGGCCGACCCTAAAACGTTCTCCGCGGCGACGACAGACCCCCGGAGTGACCTGCAACACATCGGTGATCTTTTTCGCCTGACAGCCCGGGTTTTCCGCATCCTGAAACCAGGCGGCCCCTCCCCCGGGTGGGGAAGGGGCCTCGGCTCCCCTGGTCGACACCCGCTCACAGCGGGGCGGGCCGGTTCCGTGGAGGCGCGACTCGGGCCGGCCCTGGTTTCCCACAACAGGCCCGGGGGCGAGCGGGACCTCCGGGGACGCCGACGACGAACGGCGGCCCTCCCCCGGTGGGGAGGGCCGCCGCGGGTGCCACGGGTACCGCGGTCAGGTGCTCTTCTGCACCTGGAGCAGGAACTCGGCGTTGCTCTTGGAGTCCTTCATCCTGTCCAGGAGCAGCTCGATGGCCTGCTGGGAGTCGAGCGCGTGCAGGACACGGCGCAGCTTCCAGACGACGGCGAGCTCCTCCTGCGACATGAGGATCTCCTCCTTGCGGGTGCTGGAGGCGTCCACGTCGACCGCGGGGAAGATGCGCTTGTCGGCCAGGGAGCGGCTGAGCTTGAGCTCCATGTTGCCGGTGCCCTTGAACTCCTCGAAGATCACCTCGTCGGCGCGCGAGCCGGTCTCCACCAGCGCGGTGGCCAGGATGGTGAGCGACCCGCCGCCCTCGATGTTGCGGGCGGCGCCGAAGAAGCGCTTGGGCGGGTACAGCGCCGTGGAGTCCACACCGCCGGACATGATGCGCCCGCTGGCCGGGGCGGCCAGGTTGTAGGCGCGGCCCAGGCGGGTGATGGAGTCCAGCAGGACGACGACGTCCATGCCCATCTCGACCAGGCGCTTGGCCCGCTCGATGGCCAGGTCGGCGACGACCGTGTGGTCCTCGGCCGGACGGTCGAAGGTCGAGTGGATGACCTCGCCCTTGACCGTGCGCTGCATGTCGGTGACCTCCTCGGGACGTTCGTCCACGAGGATCACCATGAGGTAGCACTCCGGGTTGTTCTCGGTGATGGCGTTGGCGATCGCCTGCATCACCATCGTCTTGCCCGCCTTGGGCGGGGAGACGATCAGGCCGCGCTGGCCCTTGCCGATCGGCGCGACCAGGTCGATGATGCGCGTGGTCAGCACGCCCGGCTCGGTCTCCAGGCGGAGCCGCTCCTGCGGGTACAGGGGGACGAGCTTGGAGAACTCCTGGCGGTGCCTGGCCTGCTCCGGCGACATGCCGTTGACCGAGTCCAGGCGCACCAGGGCGTTGAACTTCTCCTTGCGCTCGCCGTCGCGGGGCTGGCGGACCGCGCCGATGATGTGGTCGCCCTTGCGCAGGCCGTGCTTGCGCACCTGGGCCAGGGAGACGTAGACGTCGCTGGACCCGGGCAGGTAGCCGGTGGTGCGGACGAAGGCGTAGTTGTCGAGGATGTCGAGGATGCCCGCGACCGGCAGCAGGACGTCGTCCTCGCCGATCACCGGTTCCGGCTCCTGGCCGCCCCGGCCGCCGCGGCGGTCCCTGCGGTCCCGGCGGCGACCCCGGCGGCGACCGCCGAACTCGTCGTCGTCGGCGTTGCCGCCGCCGCGTCCCTGCGGGCTGCCGCCCTGGCCACCGCCCTGCGGGCCGCCGCCCTGCTGGGCGTTTCCGGCGCCCTGGTCGTCGCCGCCGCGGTTGCGGTTGCGGCGGTTGCGCTGGCGCTCACGACCCTGTCCGGACCGGCCTTCGCGGTCCTCGGAGCTGTCGGAGCCGGTCTTCTGGGGGGTGCTGGATGTCTTGGTCACGCTGCTCGCGGAGGTAGAGGAGTCGGTGCCGTCCACCGATCGGGTCTGGTCGCCGCCCTCGTCCCCGCGCCTGCGGGAGGAGCGGCGGCTGCGGGGCGCCTTCTCGCCCCGCCCCTGGGAGTCGGTCACGGCCTGGTCCGACGACCGGTCGGCGCGCGTGCGCGCCTCGTCCGAGCCCGACGGCTCCTGGAACCGGCTGTCGGTTGCCTCGACCTTACCGGCCTCGGGCTCGGTCTCGGCCTTCTTCGGCGATTTGGCCTTGGCCGGTGCTCCCACGGGACCGCCCTGCTTGGCCTCGATCGCGGCGATGACGTCGCTCTTGCGCATGCGCCCCGTGCCGGTGATGCCCAGGCTCGACGCGAGCTTCTGCAACTCGGGGAGCTTCAGGGCGGCGAGACCGGTGCCGCGCGCCGCGGCGCGGGACCTGCTCGGCGACGTCGTGGCCGCAGCGTCGCCGGCCTCCGCTCCGGAGGCGTCGGCGCTGTTCTTGCTGTCGACCGCCGCGTCCGTTCGGAGTTCGGTGGTGTCGCTCACTAAGGGTCCTTCCCAAGGAGCGGGCTTCGGCCGTCAGCGGGTGCTGGAGCGGCCGGCCCGGTGGTGCGAACCGGCTGGGCCGGGTAGGGCGTGCCCCACGTGGATGTTCGGAAACCGGCGAGAAGACGGTCCCCTACCCGATCGCGGCGGGCTCTGGGTACAGCCGGACGTCGGGGCGGATGGCTCGGTGGTGCTGCCGATCGACCGCGGCGGAGCGCTCATCCGGGGAGGAGGAGCAGGCAGCGGAGACGTCGACACAGTCGCGGGGACACCGCGGAATCGACACACCGGCCACCGCCTCCGGACGGTCGTGGGACCGGACCACCGGAGTATGGGATGCGGAGGCCGCTGTGGCGGATGAGCACTCGCCCCTCAACGGGGCATCTGGTGCTTCACCTAGCCTAACATCACCAGAGGCCACGGCTATTCCTCGACACATGGTGCTACGGATGGGGAGATGGGGACCGCACCCCCGCCTGCTCGACCGGCAGGGGGCGTATGTCCCAATCATTACCCGCACTCCGACGGATTGAATCAAGCACTTCGGTGATTTCCGGCGAATCGACCCCGGCGGCCCCCTCCGCCACGGAGCACAGCACCAGCACCGTGGGCCCCGCCCCGGAGACCACGGCGGGCAGTCCCCGCTGGTCACGCAGGTCGCGGACGAGGTCGAGGGTGCGCGGCATGGCGGGCGCCCGGTACTCCTCGTGTAGCCGATCCCGGGTGGCCGCGTACAGGGTTTCGGGATGGCCACAAACGGCCGCCGTCATGAGCGCCGCGCGGCCCGCGTTGAAGGCCGCGTCGGCGTGGGGGACGCTCCCGGGCAGCAGCCCGCGGGCGCGCTCGGTGGACAGCCGCCACTGCGGGACGCACAGCACCGGCATCAGGCGCGGGTCGGGCTCCAGGGAGACGGCGCCCCAGCGGTCGCCCTCGCGGTAGGCGACGGTGTAGCCGCCGAAGACGCACGGGGCGACGTTGTCCGGGTGGCCCTCCAGGTCGGCGGCGACCTGGTAGATCCAGTCGCGGTCGGGGCCGCCGTCGGGGCCGGCGCGCCCGAGCAGTGCGGCGGCCGCGGCGACGCCCCCGACGATCGCCGAGGACGACGAGCCCAGGCCGCGCGCGTGCGGGATGCGGTTGACGCAGGTCAGCGTGAGTCCGGGGAGCTTCTCACCGGCACGGTCGAACGCCTCGGCCATGGCGCGCACGACGAGGTGGCGGTGGTCGGTGGGAACCTCGTCCGCCCCCTCGCCGCGCACCTCCACCCGGAGTTCGCCGTCGTCGCGCGGTACCGCCTCGAAGTCGTTGTACAGGGTCAGCGCGAGGCCCAGGGCGTCGAAGCCCGGGCCCAGGTTGGCGCTGGTGGCCGGGGCGCGGACGGACACCCGGGCGGGGCGCGGTGGGGTCATGGCGGGGTTTCTCATCTTCCGTGTTCACGGCGGGCCGGCTCCCGCGGGGCCGCGTCGGCGCGGCCCCGCGGGAGGGCGGTCAGGCCAGGTCCAGGGCCCGGGCCGCGGCCAGGGCGTCGACCGGGACGGTGGTGGCCGAGGAGGCTCCGGCCAGGGCCCAGTCGGGGTCCTTGAGGCCGTTGCCGGTGACCGTGCAGACGATCCGGCTGCCGCGCTCGACGAGACCGGCGCCGACGGCCTGGAGGAGGCCGGCGACGGAGGCGGCGGAGGCGAGTTCGACGAACACGCCCTCCTCGGCGGCCAGCAGCCGGTAGGCGGCCATGATCTGGCGGTCGGTGACCTTGTCGATGATCCCGCCGGACTCGTCGCGCGCCTGCTCGGCCAGGCTCCAGGAGGCCGGGTTGCCGATGCGGATGGCGGTGGCGATGGTGCTCGGGCTGGTCACCGGGGCGCCGTTGACGATCGGCGCCGCGCCGCTGGCCTGGAAGCCGAACATGCGCGGGCTGCGGGTGGAGACCCCGTCGCGGGCGTACTCGGTGTAGCCCATCCAGTACGCGGAGATGTTCCCGGCGTTGCCGACGGGGATGCAGTGGATGTCGGGGGCGTCGCCCAGGGCGTCGACGATCTCGAAGGCGGCGGTCTTCTGGCCCTGGAGGCGGTAGGGGTTGACCGAGTTCACCAGGGCGACCGGGTAGTCGACGCTGAGCTTGCGGGCGAGTTCGAGGCAGTCGTCGAAGTTGCCGTCGACCTGGAGCAGGCGGGCGCCGTGGACGAGTGCCTGGGCCAGCTTGCCCATGGCGATCTTGCCCTGGGGCACCAGGACGGCGCAGGTCATCCCGGCGCGGATGGCGTAGGCAGCGGCGCTGGCGCTGGTGTTGCCGGTGGAGGCGCAGATGACGGCCTTGGCGCCGTCCTCGGCGGCCTTGGTGATGGCCATCGTCATGCCCCGGTCCTTGAAGGAGCCGGTGGGGTTGAGCCCCTCCACCTTGAGGAAGACCTCGCAGCCGGTGAGCTCGGACACGCGCGTGGCGGGCAGCAGGGGCGTGCCGCCCTCCTGGAGGGTGACGACCGGGGTGCTCTCGTTGACGGGGAGGCGGTCGCGGTACTCCTCGACGATGCCTCGCCAGGCCCGTGCCATGCTCACGACGGTTTCCCTTTCGGGTGGATGCGGTTTCCGCTCGACGCGCGGTGGAAAGGCGGGGCGGACCGCCCCTGGGCGGGGCCGCGTCGCGGCCCCCACCTGCCACGAGTCTACGGCCCGGCCGGAATCATCTCGAATCGCGGTCGCACTTGTCCGTATGCCGAGACGGCCCGCGCGGGACCGGGGGGCGGGCGCAGCGCCCGGCCCCCGTCCCCGGCCGGGTTCACTCCGCGAAGGTCTCCACGCGCATCACGCTGGCGACCTCGCGGACCATGTCGTGGCCGCGCAGGTCCTCGACGGTGCGGCGGAGCGCGGCGTCCGGCGCCGGGTGGCTGACCAGCACCAGCTGCGCGTCGTCGCCGCGCCCCTCCTGGCGCACGTTCTTGATCGACACCTGGTGGCGGGCGAAGATGTCGGCGACCCTGGACAGCACGCCCGGACGGTCGGCCACGTCCAGCGACACGTGGTAGCTGGTGATGGTCTCGCCCATGTCGTGGACCGCCAGGCCGGTGTCGTGCCCGCCCTCGGCGACGGAGGTCCCCGCCCGGCGGTTGCGCGCCACGGCCACCACGTCGCCCAGCACCGCGCTGGCCGTGGGGGTGCCGCCCGCGCCGGCGCCGTAGAACATCAGCCGGCCCGCCGACTCGGCCTCCACGAACACCGCGTTGTAGGCCTCCTTGACGCTCGCCAGCGGGTGGTCGACCGGCAGCATCACCGGGTGGACGCGCACGCCCACCGACTTGTCGTCCTCCGAGCGCTGGCAGATCGCCAGGAGTTTGACCACGCAGCCCATCGCGCGGGCGCTCGCGATGTCGGCGGCGGTCACCCCGGTGATGCCCTCGCGGTGCACGTCCGCGGCGGTCACCCGCTGGGTGTGGAACGCCAGCCGGGCCAGGATCGCGGCCTTGGCCGCGGCGTCGAAGCCCTCCACGTCGGCCGTGGGGTCGGCCTCGGCGTAGCCCAGCGCCTGCGCCTCCTCCAGGGACTCCGTGAACCCGGCGCCCAGGGAGTCCATCCGGTCCAGGATGTAGTTGGTGGTGCCGTTGACGATGCCCAGGACCCGGTTGACGCGGTCGCCGGCCAGCGAGTCGCGCAGCGGGCGCAGCAGCGGGATCGCACCCGCCACCGACGCCTCGTAGTAGAGGTCCACCCCGGCCTCGCGGGCGGCGGCGTGCAGCGTCTGGCCGTCCTCCGCCAGCAGCGCCTTGTTGGCCGTGACCACGGACTTGCCGGCCCCGATCGCCGCGAGGATCAGCGAGCGGGCCGGCTCGATCCCGCCGATCACCTCGACCACGACGTCGATGTCGGGCCGCGTGGCCAGGGCCATGGCGTCGGTGGTCAGCAGCTCGGGCGCAACACCGCGGGCGCGGTCGATGCGCCGCACGGCGATCCCGGCGACCTCGATGGGCGTGCCGACCCGTGCGGCCAGCTCCTCGGACTGCTCCTCGATCAGGCGGACGACTTGCGAACCCACAACGCCGCATCCGAGCAGCGCCACCTTCATGGCCATTTGGGCGTGACTCCCAGTTCTCTCGTGATCCTCTGACCGTCTTCGCGCGGACCGGTCAGCCGACGTCCAGGCGGAGGAGGTCCTCCTCGGTCTCCCTGCGCACGATCACGCGGGCGGCACCGTCCCGGACCGCGACCATCGCGGGCCGGGGCAGGTGGTTGTAGTTGCTCGCCATGGAGAGGCAGTAGGCGCCGGTGGCCGCGACCGCGACGAGGTCGCCCGGGCGCAGGTCGGCGGGCAGGTGCAGGTCGTGCACGATGATGTCGCCGCTCTCGCAGTGCTTGCCCACCAGGCGGGACAGCATCGGCCCGGCGTCGCTCTCGCGCGAGACGAGGCGGCCGGTGTACTGGGCCCCGTACAGGGCGGTGCGGATGTTGTCGCTCATGCCGCCGTCGACGCTGACGTAGGTGCGGATGCCCTCGACGTCCTTGACCGTGCCGACCTCGTAGACGGTGATCCCGGGGGGACCCGCGATGGCGCGGCCCGGCTCGACCGCCAGGCGCGGCACCGGCAGGCCCGCCTCCTCGCACTCGCGCCGCACGATGGAGGTGAGGCTGTCGGCGATGGTCTTGGGGTCCAGCGGGGCGTCGTCGGAGACGTAGGCGATGCCGAGTCCGCCGCCCAGGTCCAGCTCCGCCAGGGTGACGCCCAGGTCGGTGTGGACGTCGGCGAGGAACCGGGTGACGCGCCGGGCGGCCACCTCGAAGCCGGAGGTGTCGAAGATCTGCGAGCCGATGTGCGAGTGCAGGCCCACCAGGTCCAGGTGCGGGGCGGCCAGCACCCGGCGGACCGCCTCGGCCGCGGCGCCGGTGCTGAGCGCGAAGCCGAACTTCTGGTCGTCGTGGGCGGTGGCCACGAACTCGTGGGTGTGGGCCTCGACGCCGGTGGTGACGCGGATCAGGACCGCGCAGGTCCGGTCCAGGTCGGCGGCGACGGCCTCCAGGCGCTCGATCTCGTCCAGCGAGTCGATGATGATCCGGCCGACCCCGGCCTCGGCCGCGCGGCGCAGCTCGCGCTCCGACTTGTTGTTGCCGTGCATGCCGATGCGCTCGGCGGGCACCCCCGCGGCCAGGGCCACCGCCAGCTCGCCACCCGAGCAGACGTCGAGCTTGAGGCCCTCCTCGATGACCCAGCGGGCCACCGCCTTGGTGAGCAGGGCCTTGCCCGCGTAGTAGACGTCGGACCCGGCGAACGCGGTCGCGTAGTCGCGGGCGCGCGCCCGGAAGTCCTCCTCGTCCATGACGAAGAGCGGCGTCCGGTGGGCGTCGGCCAGCTCGCGCACGCCGACGCCGCCCACGACCAGCTCGCCGTCCTCACGGCGGGCGGTGGCGGGCCACACGCGGGGATCCAGGGAGTTCAGGTCCTCGGGCGGCAGCGGCGGGTTGTCCTCGGGGAGGATCTCCGCGTGGCGGGATCCGGCGGGGTGGGCGTAGCGGCTCATAACGGGCTTTCGACTGGAACGGCGTGACGGGAGGGACGGCACCCCTCCCCCATTGTCCACTTCTCCGATCGGAACGCAGGGGGCGGGTGTCGCCCACCGTGCGCGGCGGGGTCACAGCCTTGTGGGCGCGGATACCCCGAGCAGGAACAGTCCGGTGCGGAGAACCCCGGCGACGGCGGACGGCAGCGCCGGGTCGGCGGTGGTGTACTCCGCCGGCGCGGTGGCCGCGGAGGGACATGTCCGCCACTCATCGTAGGCACCGGCCAGCGTTTCCAGGTATCGGACCAGGATATGGGGTTCCTCTCGGCGCGCTGCGCCGTCGAGGGCGCTGGGCCCGTCCACCAGGGCGCGCCGCACCGGCGCGGTGTGCCGCTCGCACGCCGTGATCCGGGGCGCCCCCTCGGCCACCCACCGCGCCCGGGACACCGCGTGGGCGTGGGCGTAGCGCAGCCGGAACGCGGGGTTGGCGTCGGTCAGGCGCGCCCACGCCCCCGGGTACTCCGCCGACGGCAGCACCGGCAGGTCCCGGCCGGTGGTCTCCGTCTCGCGCGGGCGCTCCGGGACGGACCGGCAGAACGCGATGCGCGCGCTGTCCTCGCCGACCGCCCCCAGCGCCCGGGCCGCGGGGGTGAACAGCGCGTCGCGGTCGCCGTCCAGGTAGGGGTCCCGCCAGGAGACCTCCCCCGCGGCGGGCGGCGCGGGCGTCCCGTCCGCCGCGGCCAGGGCGATGCGGGCGCGGGCGTCCGCCCGCGCCCACCGCCGGGCCTGCGCCACCGGCCCGGCCGCGTGCAGGCCGGTGCGGGGCCACTCCCCCGCGCCGCCCCACACCCGGCCGGTGAGGAAGCGGGCGCCGTCGGCGGCGGCCTCGCGCAGCAGGTCGTCGCGCTGGCGGGCGCCCAGGGTGACGTTGAGGAAGCCCCGGTCGTCGGCGTGCAGCCGGGCGTAGGAGAGGCGGCCCCGGTCGCGCAGCTCCGCCATCCGGGCGGCGATGCGCCCGGCCACCCGCAGGTGCGGGCGCCCGGCCCCGGCGGGCAGGCGGTCCCCCACCAGGCCCGCCAGGCGCGGCGCCAGCGCGGTCGCGGCGTCGGCGCCGCCGTCGGCGTGGTCGCCGCGCGGCCACACGAAAGGGATCCGGTCGGCGGGCAGGTCGAAGGCGTCGGCGGCGGCCGATCGCACGACCGCCTCCAGATCGGCCGGGGTCACCCGCGCCCCCCGAGCAGCGCGCGGACGACGTCGATGAGCGCGTCGGGGTCGAACGGCTTGGTGACGTAGGCGTCGACGCCGATCCGCTCGCCCCGCCGGACGTCCTCCTCCTGGGTGCGCGCGGTGACCAGGACGATGGGCAGGGTCCGCGTCCACTCCTGGGCGCGCAGCCGCTCCGCGGTCGTCCAGCCGTCCAGCCGGGGCATCATCACGTCGAGGGTGACCACGTGCGGATCGATGTACCCGATCCGGTCGAGGCAGTCCTGCCCGTCCACGGCGGTGAACACCTCGAACCCTTCGAGTTCGAGGTTCAGGCGGATCAGTTCGCGGATGACGTCGTCGTCCTCGACGACGAGAACCCGTGCGGGCAAGGCGTTCACGGCGTGACACTACCGCCGCCGGGGCGCGCGGCACCACCGGAACGGGGGATCCGCCGCACCCGGCAAACGGGTGGACGAAGCGCGCGACGCCCCTGCTAGAGTTGTTCACGCAAGCCAGCCCCCTTAGCTCAGGGGATAGAGCAACGGCCTCCGGAGCCGTGTGCGCAGGTTCGAATCCTGCAGGGGGCACACAAGACGGAACAGCGGTTTCACCCCGCTGAGCAGGCGAGACGGCGTCCTTCGGGACGCCTTTCGTGTTTTCGGGCGCGGGTCGCCCCGCGCCTGTTCCCCTTCCCCCGTGGTCCGCGGGCGGTCCACCGGTGCGCATCGGAGACGGACCCGGACCGGGACCGGCCGCGGCCTGCTCGGGAGGTCGGGCGGTGGACACGGTGGCGGGGGTACCGCCACCGGGGTCGGGCAGGCGCCGAGGCGGAAAGGTGCTCGTGGCCGGGGCCGGCATCTTCGCAGCCGCCCGCGCGGCGAGGGGGAACACGGCGGGCCCCGGGTGTGTCCGGCAGGACCGCGGGCGGTATCCGCCGCCCGGGACCGACCGGCGTCTCCGGGGTCGGCTCGCGCGCCCACGCCGCCGCGGCCCCCGGCCGCCGGGCGCGGCGGCGTCCCCGTCCGCGACCGCTTCGGCCGGGCCGGGCCGCAGCGGACCCGCGGGTGAGGGTGCGGGAGCGGGTCAGCTCACCAGCCCGTGCCGGTAGGCGTGGACCACGGCCTGGACGCGGTCGCGCAGGCCGAGTTTGGCCAGGATGCGCGAGACGAACGTCTTGACGGTCTCCTGGCTGATGAACAGCGCGGCGGCGATCTCGCCGTTGGACAGCCCTTCGGCGAGCAGGCGCAGGACCTCCAGCTCGCGGGGGGTCAGCGGGGAGTCGGCCGCCGCGATCCGCGAGGGCCGGATGCGGTCGGCGTACTCGCCGACCAGGCGGCGGGTGACCTCGGGGTCCAGCAGCGCGGCTCCGTCGGCCACCGTTCGGATGCCGTGGAGCAGCTGGGCCGGGGGCGCGTCCTTGAGCAGGAAGCCGCTGGCGCCCGCGCGCAGCGCCTCGTAGACGTACTCGTCGAGGTTGAAGGTCGTGACCACGAGGACCTTGACGGGGTGCTCCACCCCGGCCCCGGCCAGCCGCCGGGTGGCCTCGATACCGTCGAGCACGGGCATGCGCACGTCCATCACCACGACGTCGGGGCGCAGCTCCCCGGCGAGTCCGACGGCGGTGGCGCCGTCACCGCACTCCCCGGCGACCTCCATGTCGGGCTGGGCGCCGATGATGGTGGCCAGCCCGGTGCGGATCAGCACCTGGTCGTCGCAGACCAGGACGCGGAGCGGGGCGCTCATCCCGGCCCGCCGGCCGGGGCGCCGGCGGGGATGCGGGCGCGGACGGCGAACCCGCCGTCTCCGCGCGCCCCCGCCGCGAAGTCGCCGCCCAGGGACTCCACGCGCTCGCGCAGTCCGGCCAGGCCCCGGCCCCCGCCGGGCGGGGCGCCCGGCGCTGCGGAGCGGTCGGTGCCGACGTCCACGGTGATCTCCCCGGGCCGGTGTCCGACGTGGACGGTGGTGCGGCTGCCGCGCGCGTGTTTGAGGGCGTTGGTGAGGGCCTCCTGCACGACCCGGTGGGCGACGAGGTGGGCGCCGCCGCGCGGGGCGGCCGGCTCGCCCTCCTCGGTGAACTCCACCGGCTGACCGGCCCGGCGGGTCCGCTCCACCAGGACTCGCAGCCCCTCGGCGGAGGAGGGGGCCGTGTGCCCGGGGTCGAGCACGTCGAGCAGGTGGCGCAGGTCGCCCATGGCCCGCCGCCCGGTGTCGGTGACCGTGCCCAGGGTCTCGTCGAGCAGGTCGGGCCGGGCGGTGAGGTGGCGGGCCGCCTCGGTCTGGACCACCATCGCGGTGACGTGGTGGGTCACGACGTCGTGGAGTTCCCGGGCGATGCGGGTGCGCTCGGCCCTGCGGGTGTCCTCGGCGACGCGGCGGCGGTACTCGGCCTCCCGCGCCCGGGTGGAGCGCAGCCACGCCCCGATCCCCCAGGCGAGGCCGAGCGCCGCGTAGAACATCACCCACTCGGCCGGGGTCTCGCCCGTCCCGACCCGGGACAGCGCGAAGGCGAGCGCCACGTAGGCGGCCGACGCCGCCAGGACCGCGGCGATCCGGTGCCGGTGCAGGTGCGCGCCGGCGCTCATCAGCGCGATGGGCATCGCGGTGCCCGCGTACAGGTGGTAGCCGGACAGCTGGTCCAGGGCGAAGCCGCTCGCCACCAGGGCGAGGGAGAGGGCGGGCCAACGCCGCCGCAGGGCCAGCGGCAGGCACTGGAGGACGGCCGCGAGCAGGCCCAGGGAGTCGAAGGGGCGGTCCGCGACACCGCCGATCTGGGTTCCGTGGCCGTGGAACGCGGGGACGAGGGAGAGGGCCAGCAGCAGGAGGCCCAGGGGCAGGTCCCTGAGAGTGACGTCGAGCCGCTGCCACAGGTGCGGGATGCGCCAAAGACCGGTCACCGCAGCAGTGTAGTGGCGCCGTGACCCAGCGCCCGACGGTGTACCCGGACCGGCGTCCGTCCCCCGTGCGAGCGACACGCGGGTGCCCTCTGGACGGTGATGACCCGGGCCCGCCGGTTCCGTAGCGTGTTCCCCGGTCGCGGCCCTTCCGTCCGCGGCGCGGGGCGGCGCCACGGCCCCCCGGCCGGTCTCCCGGTCCGCCGGCGCCCCGCCCCCTTCCTTCCCTTCCTTCCCCTTACCGGAGGCCACCGTGTCCCGCATCGTCCGGATTGCCGCATCGACCGCACTGGGCTGCACGGCCCTCACCGGCTGCTCCGTGGCCTCCGACGTGGGTGAGGGGATGGGCGAGGTGCGGGCCGACCTGGAGTCGGCCGCGGACGAGGTCATGACCGACGGGGAGCTGTTCACCGGGTCCAAGACGCTCGACGTCGACGGCGCGTCCGTGCACGTCTCCTGCTCCGGCGCCCCCGCGGACGACCGGCCGGTCATCGTCCTGATGGCCGGGATGGGCGACGGGCTCGACACGCTGGCCGACTTCCAGGAGACCCTGGCCGCCTCGGACCGGGTCTGCTCCTACGACCGCCTCGGAGAGGGCGCCAGCGACGCGCCGCAGGGCACCCAGAGCATCGCCGACAGCGGGGAGGTCCTGACCGCCGTCCTGGACGACGTCGCGGGCGACGGCCCGGTCGTCCTGGTCGGCCACTCCCTGGGCGGGCTGATCGCCGCCCGCTACGCCCCCGACCACCGGGACCGGGTCGGCGGGCTGGTCCTGCTGGACGCCACGTCGCCGACGATGATCGACGACATCACCGGTGTGATCCCCGAGTCGGCCACGGGCGACGGCGCCGAGGTGCGGGCGCAGAACCTCGCGGTCTTCCAAGGCGAGAACCCGGAGGGCATCGTCATCGAGAGCGACCCCGAGGTCCGCTCGGCCGGGGACATCCCGGTGGAGGTCCTCCAGCACGGGGTCCGCTACCTCGGTGAGATCCCCGAGTACGGCGACGAGCTGGAGCGCGTGTGGTCCGAGGGCCAGGAGAAGTGGCTGGCGGTCTCCGAATCCGCCGAGCTGAGCACCGCGTCCGGGAGCGGCCACTACATCCACGTGGACGAGCCCGACCTCGCCGTCGAGGCCGTGCGGCGGGTGGCCGACCGGGCCGCCGGCTGAGGGTCCGCCGTACACGGGGCCGGGTGCTCCACGCCACGGACGCGGGGCGTCCCGGTGGCATGCCACCGGGACGCCGAACATAGGATGACGGCACCGCGACGCGACGAGGAAAAGCGGAGGGCCCCTGCCGTGAACGAGGCGAGTACGGGCGGTGCGCCCCGGGCGGAGCCGGCCTGGCGGCCGGTGCCCCGCAGCCGGGCCTACGAGCTCGTGGTGGATCGCATCGAGGAGCAGATCGTCGCCGGGGCCCTGCGGGTCGGCGACCACCTGCCCCCCGAACGCGAACTCGCCTCCTGGCTGGAGGTGAGCCGCGCCGCCGTGCGCGAGGCGATCCGGACCCTGGAGGCCCACGGGGTGGTCAGCTCCTCGGTCGGTTCCGGCAAGGGCGCGGGCACCGTGGTCACCGCGCTGACGAGCGGCGCGCTCACCCGGATGCTGCGGCTGCACGTGGCGCTGACGAGCTTCCCGATGGACGACGTCATCGAGGCGCGGGTGATGCTGGAACGCACCAGCGCCTCCCTCGCGGCACGCGAGGCCTCCCCCGAGGACCTGGAGCCGATGCGCTCCCTCGTGGACGCCATGGACGACCCGGCACTGGACCGCGAGCGGTTCAACGAGTTCGACACCCGCTTCCACGTGGCCCTGGCCGAGGCGGCCGGGAACCGGCTGGTGGCGGACATGACCATCGCCATCCGCGAGTCCATGAGGCACCGGGTGCTGGCGGGCTTTCGCAGCGCCCCCGACTGGGCGGCGACGTCGGCGGTGCTGCGCGCCCACCACCGGGGCGTGATGGAGGCCGTGGAGGCCCGCCGGGGCGAGCTGGCGGCCGACCTGGTGGAGGAGCACATCCGCTACGCGTACACGAGCCTGCCGGGGTTCCGCACCGGCGAGGGCTGAGGGCGGCGGGCCGCCGCGGGCCCGCCGCCGGACGGGCGTTCAGACCCCGGCCAGGGGCCAGCTCCCGTCGATGACCGCCTCCGGGTCGCGCCCGCGCCGCAGGTACGCCTGGAAGGACGCGGCCTGCTCGGCCTTCCACCCCACCTGGGCGGCGTGCAGCCCGTCCAGGTCTAGGGACGCGAGCTCCTCGTGCGCGACGCCCAGCCGCCAGGCCAGCCGCGCGGCGGCCAGCGCGTCGGCCGCCGCCCCGTGCGCCTGGCTCTCGTCCAGGGGCACCCCGTGGTGGGCGCACACGTCGGTGAGCTTGCGGCCGCCCCGCCGGTAGGGGTCGGTGTGCTTGTCGAGCACCAGGGGGTCGATCACCCGCAGGTCCCGGAGGAACCCGGAGGCCAGGCCGTGGCGCTCCAGCTCGGCGTGGAGCAGCCCCAGGTCGTAGGGCGCGTTGTACACGACCACCGGCAGCCCGTCGGCGGCGGCCTTCTCCAGGGCGGCGGCGATCTCGGTGACCACCTCGACCGCGGGTCGCCCGTTCTGGCGGGCGTGCTCCGTGGTGATGCCGTGGATGGCGGACGCCTCGGCGGGGATCTCCACACCCGGGTCGGCCAGCCAGGAGAGCTTCTCCTTGCTGCCGGCGGCCGGGTCGATACGCCACAGCGCCGCGGTGACGATCCGGTCGCTGGAGACGTCCAGCCCGGTGGACTCGAAGTCCAGCGCGGCCATGGGGCGGGTGTGCCAGCTCATGTGTGCCCTTCCGTTCGGGGGTGCGGTCCTATCGTGCCCCCTCGCGGGGACGTTCGGCGCCCGGCCGGGCCGTCCGGCGGGCGTGTCCTCCCCGGGGCGGCCGGGCGGCGGCCGCCCCGGCGGCGGGGCGTGGCCGGGACCGGCAGTGGGCGGCGGGCCCGTGCTCACGCATTCGGCGGGGCCCGTGCCGAAGCACCCGGGGCGTGGAGGGCGGGCGGCATGGGGGGTACTGTCCGGAGAGACGATTTTCCGTTGCGTGTGCAACGAGCGCAGGCGCATGACACCGGGAGGCCTGACATGGGCATCGCCGACGACGCCGTCGAGATCCGGGCCCACGGCTGGCGGACCCTCGCGGCCCTGCACGCCCTCATCGAGAACGCCCTGGAGCGGGTCCTGCAGGGCGAGCACGGGCTCTCGGTCGTCGAGTACACCGTCCTGGACGCCCTCGCCCGGCAGGACGGCCGGCACATGCGGATGCGCCGGCTGGCCCGCGCCGCCGCGCTCTCCAACAGCGCCGCCACCAGGCTGGTCACACGCCTGGAGGACCGCGGCCTGCTCACCCGGGTGCTGTGCGCGGACGACCGCCGGGGCATCTACACCGAGCTCGCCCCGGCCGGGCTGGAACTGCTGGAGCGGGCCCGGCCCACCCACGACCGGGTGCTGCGCGAGGCGCTGGCCGAGGCCGGGGGGACCCCGGAGCTGGCACCGCTGGTGGGCGCCCTGCGCGGGCTGGAGCCCCGCCCGCTGCCGTGATCCGGGGCCCGCGGGCCCCGTTGTCCACAGGGCGGACGCTCCCCCTGGTGCGCCGGGACCGCGCCCTCTAGGTTGGGGGCATGAAATTCCTGGTACGCGAACGCTTCTTCGACATCGGCGACGACTTCTGGGTGACCACCGAGGACGGCACGAAGGCCTACCACGTCGACGGCAAGGCCCTGCGCATCCGCACGACCTTCCACCTGGAGGACCCCGACGGCAACGTCCTCACCACCATCCGCCGCAAGCTCTTCAAGGTGCGCGACCAGATGCGCATCGAGCGCGACGGCAAGACCGTGGCCACCGTCCGCGAGCGGCTCTTCGACCCGCTCAAGGAGAAGCTCGTGGTGGAGATCGAGGACGGCCCGGACTGGGAGGTGACCGGCGACTTCCTGGGCAAGGAGTACGTGGTCTCCGACGAGCACGGCACCATCGCGCACATCTCCCGCAAGTACCTGCGCATCCGCGACACCTACGGCGTGGACGTCAACACCCACCGCTCCGACCTCGGGGGTGACCCGGTGATGGCGCTCAGCGTGGCGGTCGCGGTGGCCGCCCTCACCGACGACGACAAGGACGAGAAGAAGGACGACGGGGACGCGTGAGCCCCGGCCGGGCCGGCGGGGCGGGCCCGGCCGCCCGGGACGCGCCGCCGCGGTCCGCCCGCGGCGACCGCCGACGGGGTCCGCGGCACGGGGCGAGCGCACCGCGGCGGGCCCGGGGCGGGCCCGGCGTTCAGTCGCCGACCGACACGACCAGGCCCCGTTCCCAGGGCAGGAAGGGCTCGCGGCGGCTGCGCAGCACCGGTCTCGGGAGGCCTCCCTCCCGGGCGCAGCGCGAGATCTCCCGGGCGGCCATGGCACCCGCCGTCCGGAAGGCGCGCTGGGTGGAGTCCTCCTCGTGCCAGCGGGCGTCCACCAGGCGCACCAGCGCGGCCAGCGGCGGCGGGGACGCCCCGCCGTCGTCGTCCTCGCAGGGCGTCCAGGCCAGCCGGACGCCCTCGGCGAAGGCGCGGGCCAGCTCCGCGGGCATCCGCGCGCCGCGCGGGCCGCGCGGCGGCACCGCGTCGACGAACGCGAAGCCGTCGGGCGTCCCGGCGGGCAGCGGTTCGGCCTCGGCCCAGGCCGCGGCGAAGTGGCCGCCCGCGCAGCTGTGGCGGACACTGCGCACGTAGACGCCGGGGATGGGGCGCATCAGGGGCAGGCGGTTCCGGGAGGGCACTCGACCTCTCCTTCCGGCGTGCGGGACGACTCGGATGAAGTCCTCTTTCCCACTGAAAGGACCGAAGATACCCCTCCGTGCTCTTGTGTCCGCGTTTTCGGTCCGCAGCCGGTCGGCCGGGGCCGCAACCGGTCACCGCGGGGCGCCCCCGCCGTCGAGGTAGGCGAGCACGGCGCGGACCCGCCGGTGCCCGGGGTCGGCCGGGGCCAGGCCCAGCTTGGCGAAGATGTTGCCGATGTGCTTGTGCACGGCGTTGTCGCCGACCACGAGCCGCGCGGCGATCTCCCGGTTGTCCGCCCCCTCGGCCATCAGCGCCAGCACCTCGCGCTCGCGGCGGGTGAGCGCGTCCACGGGGTCGCCGTCGCGGCGGGCCAGGAGCTGGGAGACCACCTCGGGGTCCATCACGGTGCCCCCGGCCGCCACCCGCTTCAGCGCGTCCACAAACTCCCCGACCCGGCCCACCCGGTCCTTGAGCAGGTAGCCCACCCCGCCCCGGCCGTCGGCCAGCAGCTCGCCCGCGTACCGGCGCTCCACGTACTGCGACAGCACCAGCACCGCCAGGTCCCGGTGGCGGGCGCGCAGGGAGACCGCCGCCCGCAGGCCCTCGTCGCGAAAGTCCGGGGGCAGGCGCACGTCCACCAGGGCCAGACCGGGGCGGTGCCGGTCCACGGCGTCCACCAGGGCGCCGGCGTCGGCCGCCACCTCGGCGACCTCGAACCCGCGGGCGCCCAGCAGCGCCTCCAGCCCGGCCGACAGCAGGACGTTGTCCTCGGCGATCACGATCCGCACGGCAGCTCCACGGTGATCACCGTCGGACCGCCGGCGGGGCTCGACACCGCGACGGTCCCGTCCAGGGCCGCCGCCCGGTGCCGGATGCCCCGGACGCCCGTCCCGCGCGCCTCGTCCACCCCGCCGGAGCCGTCGTCGGACACCCGCAGCCGGAGCACGCCGCCGTCCCGCGCCAGCGAGACGTCGACGGCGGTCGGCGAGCCGTGGCGGACGGCGTTGGTCACCGCCTCGGTGACCACGAAGTAGGCGGCGGTCTCCACGGCCTCCGGAAGGCGGCCGGGGTCGGCGGCGTCGAGGCGCACCGGGACCTGGGTGCGCCCGGCCAGGGACTCCAGCGCGCCGACCAGGCCCCGGTCGGCGAGCACCGGCGGGTGGATGCCGCGGATCAGCTCGCGCAGCTCGGCCATCGCCTCCTCGGTGCCCTCGTGGGCCCGCTCGATGATGGCGACGGCGTCGGGGTGGCCGGCCAGCGCCTCCTTGGCGACGCCCAGTTGCAGGGCGATGGACACCAGGCGGGCCTGTGTGCCGTCGTGCAGGTCGCGTTCGATGCGGCGCAGCTCCGCGCCGTGGGAGTCCACCACGTCGGCGCGGGTGCGGCTCAGCTCGTCGACGCGTGCGGCCAGGAGTTCGGCGTGGGACGGGGTCAGCCGGGTCAGGGTGAGCCGGGCGTGGACGCGGGCGGCGGGGACCACCGCCCAGCGCAGCAGGACCAGACCGGCGGTCACCTGCCCGGCGGTGGCACAGGCGGCGGTGAACGGGTCGGCGACCCGCAGCCACAGGAACACGGTGTCCCCGGGCAGCGCCCACCAGAACGGGAACTGTAGCGCAGCGGGCGGCATCAGCACGGCGAGCAGGCCGAGCAGCCCGGCCGCGGTCCCGGCCACGGCGGCGAACGGGAGCCAGCGGACCAGCCGCCGGGTGGACCGGGCGCGCAGGAGTCCGCGGAGCCCCGTCTCGGGAGCGGGCATCTCCGGCACCGGGGCGCCCAGCAGCCGGGCGGCCCGCGTCCGGTGCCACCGGGCCCACCGGTCGACCAGGCGCACCCAGCCGGGCAGCAGTACCGCTCCCCCGACCGGGGCGGCCACCACCACGGCGGCGGTCAGCGGCAGCAGGACCAGTGAGACGAGCCCCGCCCCCAGGGAGGCCACCAGGTATCCGGCCGACCTCCCGATGGCCGCCCAGGTCGCGCCCATGCTCCGTCCTCCTTCGTCAGCACCGTCGTACATCCGACAGTCTGGGGCATGCGGAGCACACCGGACACTACAGCGGGCACCCGGAAGGGGCCGTCGGCGCCCGGCCCCGGCGGTCCGCCGAAACGGACGCGCCGACCGTGCGCGGAGGGCGGCGGGGGCGCCCTCCGTACACGCGTCAGGTCGGGGTCCGCTCCGCCTCCGCGGCGCCCTCGCGGGCCGAGCGCCGGGCCAGCAGGACGCCGGTGACGGCGGCGGTGAAGAACATCAGCACCCCGTAGACGGCCGAGGGGACGGCGATCTCGCTGCTGTTCAGCAGCGCCGGGCTGAGGGCGATGGCCAGGGAGAGCGTGGTGTTGTGCAGGCCGATCTCCATGCAGGAGGCGATGGACTCGGAGCGGCCGGTGCCCACCAGGCGGGGCGCCCAGTAGCCGATGGTCAGGCTGGCGATGTTGAACAGCAGCACCATGAGCCCCACCGCGACGATGTAGTCGGCGATGTTCTCCCGCTCCTGGTAGATGGCCACGGAGACGACGCCCAGCAGCACGAACACCGAGGCGATCTTGACCGGCTTCTCCAGGGCCCGCGCGACCGGCTCGGCCTTGGCCCGCACGAGCATGCCGATGCCGACGGGGATGAGGATGATCGCGAAGACCTGGAGGATCTTGTCGAACTGCAGGCCCAGGGTGTCGCCGTCGCTCATGAAGTAGGCCAGCGACAGGTTGGTGATGAGCGGCAGCGTGAACAGCGCGGTGAGGGAGTTGAGCGCGGTCAGCGAGATGTTGAGGGCGACGTTGCCGCGGAACAGGTGGCTGAACAGGCTGGCGGTGGTGCCGCCGGGCGAGGCGGCCAGCAGCATCATGCCGACCGCGAGGGCGGGCGGCGGCCGGAACAGCAGGACCAGGCCGAAGCAGACCAGCGGCAGCAGGACGATCTGGCAGCCCAGGATGAGGGCCACCGTGCCGGGGATCCGGGCCAGCCGGGTGAAGTCGGGGACGGTCAGGCTCAGTCCCAGTCCCAGCATGATGACGGCGAGCGCGGCGGGCAGCGCGATCGTGGCGATGGTGGAGTCCACGGGGGCTCCTCGTGGTCGGGCCGCCGGGGGCGCGGCTCGGTGGACGGGGGGCTCACGGACCGCGTTCGGTGACGGCACGGCGTCCGACGGACACCCGGAATCGCGCCTTCCGGTGATGTGCATCACATCCGACGTACTGGCCGGTATGTTCCCATGTCGCCGCCGGAAAAGACAAGACCCCGGTCGGTGCCGGGGTCGCGGTACGGGGAGGGGCGGGGGTCAGGCGGCGGGCCAGGAGGAGCCGGTCATGTCGTAGGCGAGGTGGAACCAGACCTTGCGGATGCTGGGGTGGCCGTTGTCGCCCCACGTGGTGGCGAAGCTGTCGACCAGTGCCAGCCCGCGGCCGCTCTCCGCCGCCAGGCGTTCGGCGCCGGGCGCCAGCGGGACCGGCGGACCGTCGTGGGGGGCTCCGTTGTCACGGCAGACGAGGGTGAGGCCGGTGGGGGTGCGCGTCGCCCGCAGCACGAAGGTCTGGCCCTCTTCCCCCGACCTGCTGTGCTTGATCGCGTTGGTCGACAACTCCGTTCCGAGCAGGGCGAACAGGTAGCGGAAGTCGCTGTCGCGGGCCGCCGCACAGGTGTCCAGGAAGGCGCGTGCCAGGGGGATGCTCGCGGCCAGTCCCGGAAA
Source organism: Nocardiopsis flavescens (assembly GCF_900141985.1). Taxonomy (GTDB): domain Bacteria; phylum Actinomycetota; class Actinomycetes; order Streptosporangiales; family Streptosporangiaceae; genus Nocardiopsis; species Nocardiopsis flavescens. The sequence continues at coordinate 85,292 of NZ_FQZK01000007.1, forward strand.
CTCCCAGTGGCGTTTGACGAAGGGCAGCGGGCGGCCGTTGAAGTAGTGCCGGTACTCGTCCGGGACACCGGCGAGGGCGGTGTCCGCGGTCTCGGCCAGGGCGGGCACGGAAACGAGGGAGGGCATGGCTGACTCCTTGGGCGGGCGGTTCAGTGGGCATGCGAACCGAGGGAGGGGGCGGCTGCGGGAGTGTCCGGGACACCGCGGGGGACGGGCGGCGCGGGACCGGTATGACCATACGCGATCCGGCTCTCCTGGGACAGGGGATGTCGGTGTGGCGCGCCCTCCCGCGGCCGGGAACCGGCGGTTCCGCCGCCCGCCCCGCGCTCCCCCGCCGGACCCGCGCACACGCCTGGGGCCCGGCCCCTCGGCCGCCCGCGCGACGGCCCCGCTTCTTCCTCGCGCACGCGCCCCGGGGGAGGGACCGCCCACCGCGCCCGGGGCCCGCCCTCCTCAGGCGTGTGCGGCCAGCGCCCGCCGCGCCGCCTCCCGCGCGGCCTCCCGGTCGGCGTCCACCAGCGCGATCCGGGTGCGCCGCTCCAGCAGGTCCTCCACGTCCAGGGCCCCCTCGTGGCGCACCCCGAACCGCAGCTCCGCCCCGGTGACCCCCGCGGCGACCGGCTCCAGCAGCGCGGGGTCGTCCGCGGCCCCGGCCAGCACGGCGGGCGCCTCGGCCCCGTAGCGGGCGACCAGGCGGCGCGGGGCGTCCAGCGCGTCCAGCTCCTCCCGGGAGGCCGCGCCCACCAGCGGCAGGGTGCGGGTGCGGCAGGGCCCGGCGGGCAGCCGGTGCCGGGCCACCGCGGCGTCCACGGCCTCCTCCGCCATGGCCCGGTAGGTGGTGAGCTTGCCGCCGACCACGGTGACCGTCCCGTTGGGGGCGACCGTCACCGCGTGGTCGCGGGACAGGTCGGAGCTGTCTCCGTCCCCGTGCAGCAGCGGGCGCAGCCCGGCGAACGAGCCCAGGACGTCGCCCCGGCGGATCGGCGTGCGCAGCGCCCGGTTGGCCTGGCGCAGCAGGAAGTCGACGTCCTCCTCGGGGACCTCGGGGACCTCCGGGGCGGGGCCCGCCACGGGTTCGTCGGTGAGCCCGAGGAAGATCCGGCCGTCGGGCTGGGGCAGGGCGAACACGAACCGGCCCGGGGCCCCCTCGACGGGGACGGTGAGCGCCACCCGGGGGTGCCCCAGCACGGCGCCGTCGAGCACGAGGTGGCTGCCCCGGCTCGGGCTCAGCCGGATCCCGGGGTCGAGCCGGTCGGCGTGGACACCGGTGGCGTTGACGACGGCGCGCGGGCGCACCGGCAGCGGGACCCCCGTCTCCTCGTCGCGCAGGACCGCGCCGTCCGCGGTGACGGTCTCGGCCGAGCAGCGGGTGATGACGCGGGCCCCCAGGCCCGCGGCGGTGCGGGCCAGGCCCACCACCAGCCGGGCGTCGTCGACGAGCTGGCCGTCGAAGGACAGCACCCCGCCGAGCAGCCCCTCCGCCGCCACACCGGGCAGCAGCCGCCGGGTGCGGGCGGCGTCCAGCAGGCGGGGGCGGGGCAGCACCGAGGCGGGTGTCCCGGCCAGGCGGCGCAGGACGTCGCCCATGCCCATCCCGGCGCGGGCGAGCAGTCCGCCCGGCAGCCCGCCCAGGTCGCGGTGGACGGGGACGACCATCGGCAGCGGGCGCACGAGGTGGGGTGCGGTGGTCCGCATGAGGACGTCGCGTTCGCGGGCGCTCTCGTAGGCGATGCCGCCCCTCCCCCGGGCGAGGTAGCGCAGGCCGCCGTGGACCAGCTTGGAGCTCCACCGGCTGGTGCCGAAGGCCAGGTCCCGGCGTTCGACGAGCACGGTGGACAGTCCCCGGGAGACGGCGTCCAGGGCGACGCCCGCACCCGTCACCCCGCCGCCGACGACGAGGACGTCGATGTTCGGGTCGGCCTCCAGGGCGGTGAGGTCGGCGGCCCGGCGGGCGGCGTTCAGGGAGGTGCTGCTGCTCATGGGAGCGGTCCTTTCCGGGGGATGTGGACGGCGGACGCGCGGGTCAGGGGGCCAGGTAGCCGTCGATGAGGGCGGCCAGCTCGCCGACGAGGGACTCCTCGTCGAGGAGGTCGGCGAACAGGCGGCGGGAGGTCACGGTGTTCTGCACGGTGACCATGACCAGGCGTGCCAGCACCGCCGGGTCCCCGGCGCGGATCGACCCCTCGGCCTGGCCTTGGGCGACCACGGGCCCGAGGACCTCCAGGGCGGCCCGGTGGCTCTCGCCCAGGCGCTGGAACGTGTAGGTGGTCATGAGCTCGGGCTCGGTGTCGACGATGCGCGTGAAGAGCGGGTGGTGCAGCATCGCGCGCGCCACCCCGGCGGCGTGCAGGACGAGGCGGGCGCGGACGCCCTCCCCGGCGGGGCCGTGCCCGGCCGCCGCCTCCTCGTCGAGGAGGATGCCCCGCAGCTCCCGGGTGAGCAGGTCGGCGACCAGTGCGGTGACGTCGGGCCAGCGCCGGTAGACGGTCGGCCGGCTGACCCCGGCGCGGCGGGCGACGTCGGTCAGCGTGGTGCGGCGCACCCCGAAGTCCACGACGCAGGCGCGCGCCGCGTCGAGAATGCTGTCTTCAACATTACGTTTTGACGCCATATGTAAAACTGTAGAGCATGGCTGACGAAACCACACCCCGCGGTACCCCCGAGATGAGCTGGTTCGCCTGGGGCGACCCCGCCCGGGCCCGGGAGCTGGACCCGGGACTGCGCGACCTCATCGCCCAGGTGCTGCGCACCCGGCTCACCGCGCGTCCCCCCGTCCCCGAGGAGGCGGTGGAACCGCCCCCCTCCGCCCTCTCCGAGCGGGTCCGGGCAGCGCTGGCCGCCGTCACGGGCGAAGCGCACGTGCGCACCGACGACGCCGCCAGGCTGCGGCACGCGGGCGGCAAGAGCACCCCCGACCTGCTGCGGCGCCGGGCCGGCGGGGCGGACCCCGCGCCCGACGCCGTCCTGTACCCCGCCGACCACGACGAGGTGCAGCGGCTGCTGGAGGTGTGCTCGGCCGAACGCGTCGCGGTGGTGCCCTTCGGCGGCGGCACCAGCGTGGTGGGCGGGCTGACCCCGCTGCGCGGCGGCTTCGGCGCCGTCGTCGCCCTGGACCTGCGCCGCCTGGACCGGCTGGTCTCCCTGGACACCGCGTCGATGACCGCCGTCCTGGGCGCGGGTGTGCGCGGCCCGGCGGCCGAGGCGCTGCTGGCAGAGCACGGCCTCATGCTCGGCCACCTGCCGCAGAGCCACGAGTACGCCACTATCGGCGGGTACGCCGCGACCCGTTCCAGCGGGCAGGCGTCCTCCGGGTACGGCCGCTTCGAGGACATGGTGGTCTCACTGCGGGCGGCCACCCCGCGCGGGACCCTGGAGGCGGGCGGGGTCCCGGCGTCGGCGGCCGGACCCGACCTGCGCAGGCTGCTGCTCGGCTCCGAGGGCACCCTGGGCGTGATCACCGAGGTGGGCGTCCGGGTGCGGCCGGTCCCGCGGGAGGTGCGGGACGAGGCGTGGTCGTTCCCCGACTTCGCCACCGGGGTCGACGCCCTGCGCCTGCTGGCCCAGTCGGACACCCGGCCCACCATGGCGCGGATCCTGGACGAGTCGGAGACGTTCGTGGGCGCCGCCCTGGGCGGCTCGCAGGCGCGGCCGGGCTGCCAGGCCGTCCTCGGGTTCGAGGGCTCCGGCGCCGAGGTCGCCGCCCGCGCCGCCGCGGTCGGCGAGGTGCTGGCCGGGGCGGGCGGCACCCCGCTGGGCGCGGAGCCGGTGGCCCACTGGCGGGAGAACCGGTTCTCCGCCCCCTACCTGCGCGACACCCTGCTGTCGGCCGGTGTCCTCGCCGAGACCCTGGAGACGGCGGCGAGCTGGACCGACCTGCTGCCGCTCTACTCCGCCGTGGCCGGCGCCCTGACCGGGGCGCTGGAGGGCGACGAGGGCGGCGCCCTGGTGATGTGCCACGTGTCGCACACCTACCCCACCGGGGCGTCCCTGTACTTCACGGTGGCGGCGGCGGCCGGAGCGGACCCGCTGGCGCGCTGGGAGCGCGCCAAGCGGGCGGCCTCCGACGCGATCGTCGCCCACGGCGGGACCATCACCCACCACCACGCGGTGGGCACCGACCACCGGCCGTGGATGGCCGCGGAGATCGGACCGCTGGGCGTGGAGGTGCTGCGGGCCGTCAAGGCGGCGCTGGATCCGGAGGGCGTGCTCAACCCGGGCAAGCTCATCCCCTGACCGCGGGACCGAGCGGGACCCGGGCGCGCGGGCACCGCCCGCGCGCCCGGGCGGGCTCACAGCCTCTCGGCGGTCCGCGCCAGTCGGCGCTGGAGGGTGTCGGCGAATTCGTTCATGAACTCCGCCGTCCGGCCGTCCTCCCAGTCGGAGGGCAGCGAGAACCCGATGTGGGTGTGGGTGTTGACGTCCTGGAAGACGGAGGTGCCCGACCGGGGCAGGACCTGGACGGCGGGGTCGGCGGCGAAGAGGACCGTCGCACCCGCGTCGCCCACACCGCTGGGCTCGAACACGACCCGGTCCCCTGCCTCCGTGTCCCGCCCCTGCTCCCAGTCCTCCAGCCGCCCGGCGAGGTCCGCGGCCTCCTCCTCGAAGGACTCCCGGTACAGCCCGTGGTCGTACAGGGAGACGGAGACCTCCACGACCAGGACGGTGTCCGGGTCCTTCAGCGAGCAGGAGAGCATGCCGAGGTAGCCGGTGCCGGCGAGCCCGGGGTCCTGCGCGAGCCACTCCTGCTCCTCCACGGGGACGTACCCTCCCCCGGCGGGGACGGCGTCGGTCCCGGGGGCGGTGTCGAGCGCTTCGGAGGGCAGCAGGTCGCGGCAGGGGGGCAGGGCGGTGTAGGGGCGGCCGGCCGTGTTCTCCCACACCGCGAAGCCCAGCAGCCCGGCCGCCAGCGCGGCGGCGGTCGAGGCCGCGGCGACCGCCCGGACCCGGCCGGGGCGGCGGGGCGGGTGCGGCCCGCCGGGGCGCCCGGTCCCGGGACCGGGCGGCGGGCCCGCGACGGCCGGGGGGCCGGGTGCCCCGGAAGGGGCCGGGGTGCCGGGCGCGCCGGGGAAGGCGGGGCCGCCGGGGCGGCCGGGGAAGGAGCGGTCGTCCGGGGGATGCGTCATGGGTTCCGCGGCGCCGGGGTGGGACGGCGCCGCACCTCCTCGTCGGGGTCGCGTCGTTCGCGCGGCGGCGGGGCCGCCCCCGGGTGGATACCCGCCCCGGCGGAGACCGACCCCGGCGCGGGGCACCGGATCCGGGCGGCGGGCCCGGGCCCGCGCGGCGTCAGGCGGTCTCGCCCGCGCGGCGCAGCGCGGTCTCGACGTCCCCGCCCAGGGAGCGCACGAGGTCCACCGCGTCCTCCAGTTCGAGGTCTCCGGCCTCGAACGCGTAGGTGACGCTCACCTCCAGGTTGTCGGCGATGAAGATGTTCGAGGCCATGGCGAAGGAGAAGAGGTCCGCGTCCTCGACGAACCCGACCACGATGCCGGTGTCGCCGGCGGAGCTGGTCCGCCACACGGCGTCCTGGGACGTCTCGCCGTCGATGGTGAGCGGGCCCCGGTCGCCCTGGGAGAGCTCGTCGGGGGCCTCCGTGAGGATCTTCTCGATCTCGTCGACCCCCTCCTCCCAGTCCTCGCCCCCGGGTTCGAGCACCTCGGCGAAGACCGAGAAGGCCGCGGAGGAGTCGTCGTCGGAGTCGGGGGCGATCTCGCACCGGAGGGAGCCGCGGTCGCCGTCCCCACCCTCCTCGAACTCCCCGTCGACCGACAGGCCGGTGATCTCCGCGGCGTTCTCGAAGGCGACCGCGTCGAAGACCTCGTCGCAGTCGGGGAAGGACGCGTACTCCCGCGGTGCGTTCAGGACGACGGCCGCGCCCACGCCGGCCAAGAGCACCACCGCTCCGGCGACGGCCCCGCCGACGATCATCCCTGTGCGCCGGGGCCGGGGAGCCGGGGCGCCCGGGTACCCGCCCCGCGGGTGGGGTCCGCCGGGCGGGAAGGGGCCCTGCGGGCCCCCGGGGAGACCGGGTCCTGCGGGGTGGCCCGGACCGGCGGGGAAGCCGGGGCCGCCCGGGTACCCGGGGCCCGCGGGCGGCGGGAACCCGCCCTGCGGCGGCTGCTGCGGGTACCCCGGCGGCACGGGGCCGTGGCCGTGGGGGCCCTGGGGGGTGCGGGGGCCCTGGTTCGGGTCCGGGAAGCCGTGGGGCGGCTGAACCGACATCGGGAGGAACTCCAAAGCACGGTGTTCGGGGGAGCGGGCGCGCGGAGGACGCGCCCTCGGGGGGAGGCGGCGCCGCGCGCGGGGCGCGGAACACCGGTCCAGGTTTTCACGGATCGCCCGCCCGCCCCGGCCGCGCCGGGCCGTCCTTTCCGGCCGGAACCGGCCACGGAGCGTTTCCGCGGCGCGACAATGGATGCCGTGGGACGAGGAAAACTCCGTATCTACCTGGGTTCGGCCCCCGGGGTCGGCACGACGCACAGCGCCCTGGCCGAAGCGTGCCGCCGGGCGGCCGACGGCGTGCCCGTGGTCGTCACCGCGGTGGACACGCACCGGCGCGAGCGCACCTCGGAGCTGCTGTCGCGGCTGGAGGCCGTGCCCCTGCACCCGTCGGGCTCGGTCGACACCGCGGCCGTGATCTCCCGCACGCCCCGGCTGGCGGTGGTGGACGACCTGGCGCGGCCCAACCCGCCCGGCTCCCCCAACACGACCCGCTGGCAGGACGTGGAGGAGCTGCTGGAGGCCGGGATCGACGTCCTGTCCACGGTCGGCGTCCACCACCTGGAGTCGCTCAACGACGTGGTCCACCAGATCACCGGGGTCCGCCCCGACCGCACCGTCCCCGACGACGTGGTGCGCCGGGCCGCCGAGGTGGAACTGGTCGACATCACCCCCCAGGAGCTGCGCCGCCGGATGGCGCACGGCGACATCCACCCCGCCGAGCGCGTGGACGCCGCGCTGGCCGACTACTACCGCGAGGGCAACCTGGCCGCGCTGCGCGAGCTGGCCCTGCTGTGGACCGCGGACCAGGTGGAGGCGGGGCTGGCCCGGTACCGGGGCGAGCACGAGATCCGCCGTACCTGGGAGGCGCGCGAGCGGGTCGTGGTGGCGCTGACCGGCGGCCCCGAGGGCGAGACGCTCATCCGCCGGGCGGCCCGGGTGGCGGCCCGCTCCCGGGGCGGGCACCCCCAGCCCAGCCACCTGCTGGCCGTGCACGTGGTCCCGGCGCAGGGGATCGCCCGGCCCCAGGGGGACGACCTGCTGCGCCAGCGCCGGCTGCTCGCCGAACTCGGCGGCACCTACCACCAGGTGGTCGCCAACGACGTGCCGTCGGGGCTGCTGGAGTTCGCCCGGGGGGTGCACGCCACCCAGATCGTGCTCGGCTCCTCGCGGCGGCGCGCCTGGCAGTACATGTTCGGGCCGGGGGTGGGCGCGATCGTCGCCCGCGAGTCCGGCGACATCGACGTGCACATCGTCACCCACGAGGAGGTGGGCAGCGGGCGCTGGCCGCTGCCGCCGCCGGGCCGGGGGCTGGGCGAGCACCGCCGCCTGGCGGGCTGGACGCTGGCGCTGCTGGCCCCCACCCTGATGTCCCTGGTGCTGGCGCTGCCGCCGTTCACCGACAGCGGCCCCGCCTCCGACGCCATGCTCCTGCTGCTCATCACCGTGTCCACCGCGGCGGTCGGCGGCCTGCGCCCGGCGCTGGTGTCGGCGCTGTGGAGCGCGGCCCTGCTCACCGCCCTGCTCTCGCCGCTGCACGGGCGGCCCTCGGTGTCGGTGGACAACACGCTGGCGCTGGTGGCGTTCACGCTGGTCGGAACGCTGGTGGCGATCGTCGTGGAGATGGCGGCCCGCCGGTCGGCGCAGGCGGCGCGGGCCCGGGCGGAGGCCGACGCGGTGACACTGCTGGCCGGCAGCGTCCTGTCCGGCCACGAGCCCCTGCACGCGCTGCTGCGGCGTATCCGCGAGACCTTCGGGCAGCGGTCGGCGACCCTGCTGGAGCGGGTGGACTCCTCCCCGGAGGGCGGGGGCGGCGAGGACGAGGGCGGGCCGCTGGACGGGGAGCGCTGGCGGCCGGTGCACCGCGTGGGCACCCCGGCCGCCGACTCCCCCGAGGAGGCGGACGTGCTGGTGTCGATCTCCGACACCCTGGCGCTGGCGCTGCGCGGCCGGGTGCTGCCCGCCGCGGACCGGGGGGTGCTGCGGGCGTTCGCGGCGCACATCGGGATCGCCCTGGAGCACCAGCGGCTGGAGTGGGATGCGGCCGAGGCCCGGCGCCAGGCCGCGGGCAACCGGATCCGCACCGCTCTGCTGGCCGCGGTCTCGCACGACCTGCGTACCCCGCTCACCTCGATCAAGGCGAGTCTGTCGAGCCTGCGGGCCACCGACATCACGCTGACCGGGGAGGACCGGGAGGCGCTGCTGGAGACCGTGGAGGAGTCGACCGACCGGCTCAACCGCCTCATCGACAACCTGCTCGACATGAGCCGGGTGCACACCGACAGCGTGCACCCCAAGCTGTGCCCGGTCGGCCTGGAGGAGGTCGTCCCGATCACGCTGCTCGGCCTGCCCCACGACGCGGTCACCGTGGACGTGCCCGACGGCCTGCCCCGGGTGGTGGCCGACGCCGGCCTGCTGGAGCGGGCGGTCGCCAACGTCGTCGCCAACGCGGTGCGCCACAACCCGGACCCGCGCGTCCCGGTGCTGGTGGCGGCCAGCGCGCACGGCGCCAGCGTGCAGCTGCGGGTGGTGGACCGCGGCCCGGGGGTCTCCGACGAGGGCAAGCAGCGGATGTTCGAGGCGTTCCAGCGCCTGGGGGACGCCCCCCAGGGCACGGGCGTGGGACTGGGGCTGGCGGTGGCGCGCGGCTTCGTCGAGGCGATGCACGGGACCCTCGCCCCGGAGGACACACCCGGCGGGGGGCTGACGATGGTGTTCACCCTGAAGGCGGCGGAACCGGGCGGCACGGGCGCCGCCGACGGCGCGGACGACGAGAGTGCGAGGGGGGCCGATGCGGGTCCTGGTCGTTGACGACGACATCCAGATCATCCGGGCCATGACGATCAACCTGCGGGCGCGCGGGCACGACGTGGACACCGCGGCCGACGGCGCCTGCGCGCTGCGGCTGGCCGCCGAGCGGCCCCCGGACGTGGTCCTGCTGGACCTGGGCCTGCCGGACATGGAGGGCCTGGAGGTCATCCGGCGGCTGCGGGGCTGGTCGCAGGTGCCGATCATCGTGCTCTCGGCGCGGCACTCGGCCGGGGAGAAGGTGCGCTGCCTGGACTCGGGCGCCGACGACTACGTGACCAAGCCGTTCGGGATGGACGAGCTGCTGGCCCGGATGCGGGCGGCCGAGCGGCGGTCGGCGCACACGGAGGAGGCGCCGCTGGTGCGCACCGAGTCCTTCACCGTCGACCTGGGCGCGAAGCGGGTGGTGCGCGGCGGCGAGGAGGTGAGGCTCACCCCCACCGAGTGGCACATCCTGGAGATCCTGGCCCGCAACGCCGGGCAGCTGGTGAGCCAGCGCCGCCTGCTGCACGACGTGTGGGGCCCCGCCTACCAGAGCGAGACGAACTACCTGCGGGTGTACATGGCGCAGCTGCGGCGCAAGCTGGAGCCCGACCCGGGGCGGCCCCGGTACCTCATCACGGAGGCGGGCCGGGGCTACCGGTTCGAGAACACCTCCTGAGCCGGGCCGGGCGGAGCGGCGCGGAGCGGTCAGCGGGCGGGCGCGGGGTCCCCCGCGGCCAGCTCCATGAGCAGGTCGAACTCGTCGGTGCCGACCTGGCCCCGGTTGACCTTGGAGACGGCCGCGCAGGGCGCGAAGGCGCGCACCCACTCCATCACCCGGTCGCCGTCCACGTCCGCCGCGCGGGACAGGGCGGCCACCCGGCGCCCGACCTCGGCGCGGTCGCCGGCCTTCCACAGCACCCACTCCACCGCGTCCACGGCGCCGTCTCCCAGGCAGCCGCGCGGGTCCAGGGCGACCAGGCCGCGCTCTCCCCCGTCGATGACGTTGCCGGGGTGGAGGTCGCCGTGCAGGGGGACTCCGCCCTCGCGGCCGTTGGCGAGGTCGCGGGCGCGGGCGAAGGCGCGGTGCATCACCGGGGCGGGCACCACGTCGGCGGCCGGGCCCTCGACGCGCTCGCGCTCCCACAGGTCGAAGACGAACTGCACCCGGGAGGTCAGCGGCGGCAGCTCCCGGAGCCGGGCGCGCGGCGCTTCGACGGCGTGCAGGTCGAGGATGAGGGCGCCGACGGCCTCCAGGTCTGCGGGCCGCCCCCCGGCGGCGACGGTGTCGCCCTCGACGCGCTCCATGAACACGGCTCCGTGGCGGGGGCTCACCCCCCAGACCCGCGGGACCCGTCCGGTGGGCTCCCACAGGCGCAGCAGACCGGCCTCGGCGACCGCCAGGCCGCTGTCCGGGGAGAGCTTGAGCACGCCCCTGCGGCCGTCGGCGTCCACGGCGTGCAGGACCACGGAGGTGCGGCCGTGGGGCGCGGGCCCCTCCACGGTCAGCCCCCATTCGGAGGCGAGCCGGTCGACGGCGGCGGGCAGCTCGGCCAGCCAATCGCCCACGTGCACGCCGAAGCGCCGTTCCAGGCGGCGGCGCTGCCGGTCGTCGACGAACTGCGCCGTGATGTCGTTCATACATCCACCTTCGGTCGGCTCACGTCGGTCTCCGCCGGGTCCGGGCCGCCGGCGCCCCGGCGTGGCCGGGGTCCGACCGGATCCCGGGGGTGCGCGTGTTCGCGCGTCCCGGCCGCGCGGTCGGGGAGGGGACGCGTGCGGGCGGTCGCGCGCACCGCGGGCACCGGCACGCGGCGGGTCCGTGCCCGGGGTGCGGGGAGTTCCCGCCTTAGGGGCACATACCCAGACCGGCCGCGCGGGTAACGGGCCGGCGCCGCCCCGGAGCCGGGCCGTACGCGCACGGCCGGCCCGTCGCCGGCCTCGGGGCGCGTCACGTCACCCGGAGCGGGTTCGCGCGGTTGTTCCCGGACATCTCAGACGAGCCGGCCCTTGGCCGCCCGGTGGTGGGCCAGAAGCGTGTCCACCACCAGTTCCGACGGCCACAGCGGCGCGGTGATGGCGGTGGCGTCGAGCCCGCGCAGGAGCTCGAAGTCGGGCCCGTCGACGAGCCGCCAGGCGGCGACCGCCACGTTCTCGTGGCCGTCGCGGCGCAGCCGGTCGACCGCGTCGAACACCGACGGCGCCCACGTGCGCAGGTAGCCGACCTGCACCGGGGAGGAGAGGCGGCGGCTGAGCATGCGGGCCACGTCCATGACCACCTGGCGCTCCTCGGTGCCGGTGGTGCCGTCGGCGGCCAGGACGACGCCGTCCCTGCTGCTCCACCCGGAGTCGGCGAGGCGCGCGGCCAGGTCCGCGACGATCGAGGGCACCGCGCCCAGGGGCGTGGTGTGGCAGGAGTTCTCCATCCCGCCGAGGTCGAGGCGCGAGAGGAGGTGGGCGCTGGCGACGTCCCCTCCGGCGACGAACGCCGGGACGACCACCTTGGGACCGCGGACGGAGCGGAGCGCGGCGGCCACCTGGTCGGGGCTGCCGAAGGCGGCCTCGACGGGGACCTCGCCCCGGTCCGCCACCGCTTCGGCCAGACCGTGCAGGGCCTCGCGCCGCTGGGCGTCACGCGAGTCGTCGGCTACGAGGACCATCGTCGGGACCATGCGCGGCTCCTTCGTCGTTTTCGGATCGCTGCCGTTCTCTGCGAGCCTAAAGAGGCACAGTTTCAGGGGAGTGGCCTCGTGTTACACACAGGAAAACAGCGGACAATGGCTGTGATGGTCATCACCAGAACATCTCTTGGTGCACCATAACAATCGCCGAAAAACGGGGGCGTGTCCATATGTCCGAGCAGTGGTCTACACCTCATCGAACCCCCGCCCCTTCCGGGTTTGTCGGATATTCTGCACCTGTACCGCACACCACCTGGGCCGACGCCGCACGGGCGACCTCCCCGTGGAACCGCGGACCGGAGCGACATGACCGGGGACACGTGCGGGGAACGCCACCGGGGGAAGACCGTCATTTGCACGCGGCTTCTCTGGAGAAATTCCCGGCAAAAGAATTCCCATGCATGCGCACGGTGCGGATGCACGTGCCGCAGAATGTGCGCGGGTTCCCTGCCTGACGTGACACCGAAAACGGCACCGGGTACCGCCCTGCCGCCGGACGGCGGAAAAATGGCGAAAGCGGCCTATTCCGCACGAATCCCTTGCCACACACAGAGGCCCTGTGTCAAGGGTGCAGGGCCCCCTTTTTCACCCTGGACCGCACACCACTCGTCCCGTGGGGGCAGGGTGCGAGTGCCGCGCCCTCACTTGCCATCGGTCCGAAAGGGGACTCACACTGGGAAGTGGGACACGAATGCCACTACAGCAACAGGGGTCACAACAGACCCTCCAGGCACATCGCTCCCGGGCCCCCACCCCGGACCGCGTGGTCCCGCGCACGGCACCGAATCGTCCAGACTGGAGTGAGCATGGCCGTCCACCCTCGGGTACGGACACTCGCGCAGACCTTCCTCGCACACGCCGACCGGACCTCTCCCGGCCTGGTCGAAGGCCTCTACCTGACCGGTTCCGTGGCGCTGGGCGACTTCCGCCCGCACGCCAGCGACGTCGACTTCGTCGTCGTCACCTCCCGGCGCACCGGCACGCGGGAGAACGACCTGCTCCGCCAGGCGCACGCCCGCACCCGCGCGGAGACCCCCCGGCCCCAGTTCGACGGGATCCACGTGACGTGGGACGACCTCACCCGCGACCCCGCCGCCTGCGGCCCCGTCCCCTCGGTCACCGGCGGCCGGTTCCGCGTCCGGTCCGGCGGCGACGTCAACCCGGTCACCTGGCACACCCTCGCCCGCCACGGCGTCACCGTGCGCGGCCCCCACCCGCTCGAACTCGACGTGTGGGACGAGCGGGAGAGCCTGCGCACCTGGTCCCTGGGCTCCCTCGACGAGCAGTGGCGGCGCTGGCGCGAGAAGGCCGGCCGCCTCGTCACCCCGCGCGGCCTGGCCGCCCTGGGGTCCCTCGCCCCGTCCTGGAGCGTGCTCAGCGTCAGCCGCCTGCACTTCACCCTCAAGACCGGGGAGATCACCTCCAAGTCCAGCGCGGGCGCCTACGCCCTGCACGCCTTCCCCGAGCGCTGGCAGCGCATCGTCAACGAGTGCCTGCGCGTCCGCCGCGGCGGCGCCGCCCCCTCCCTGTACGAGAGCGCGCTGGCCCGCCGCCGGGCCGCCCTCGACTACATCGAGATGGTCCTCGACGACGCCCTGCGCCCCGGCCTGGCCACCGCCTGACGCCTCCGGAACGGCCGCGCGGGGCACCGACTACCCTGAACGCATGACCCTGCGCCCCATCGTCCGCTTCGGCGATCCCGTCCTCGTCACCCCGACCACGCCCGTCACCAGGTTCGACCGGCACACCGAGGCACTGGTCAAGGATCTGCTGGACACCGTCGACGCCCCCGGCCGCGCCGGCGTGGCCGCCACCCAGATCGGGGTCGGCATGCGGGTGTTCAGCTACAACGTCGAGGGGCGCATCGGCTACGTCGTCAACCCCGAACTGGCGGAGCTCTCCGGCGGGACCCAGGACGGCGAGGAGGGCTGCCTGTCCATCCCCCGGCTCTGGTACCCCACGGTGCGCGCGGAGCGCGCCGTCGTGACCGGCGTGGACCTGCGCAACGAGCCCGTCACCGTGTCCGGCGAGGGCCTCATGGCGCGCGCCCTCCAGCACGAGACCGAGCACCTGGACGGGGTGCTGTACATCGACCGCCTCACCCCCGAGCTGCGCAAGCAGGCGCTGCGCGACATCCGGCGCTCCGACTGGTTCATGCCGCAGGCCGAGGCCGCGCCCGCGAGCCCGCTGCCGAGCGCCTTCGGCGGGATCGGCTGAACTCACCCCAAAGCGGGTCACTCCGGTCCTCGGGTGCGGGTATCTTCGGACACATCCCCGCGCACTCCCCCACAGTCCCGTGAGTACACGCACTAGGCATGTAACGCCGCGATCTCATAGGGTCGGCTGAGCATCCTCCGCCACGGTGCCCCCGTCCGGATGCCCCCCTGACCCTCTCGGAGCAGACATGACATCCACGCCCCGTCCACGGCGCGGTAGGCGCGCCGCGCTGGCCCTCGCCGCCGCCGTCGCCGCCCTCGCCGTCGCCCTCCCCGGAACCGCCCTGGCGGAGCCGGACGACGACGAGGTGGACATCGACGAGTTGGAGAGCCGCGCCGAGGAGCTGGAGGAGACCTACCAGGGTGAGCTCCTGCAGTTCACCGAGGTCAAGGAGCGCGTCGAGAAGGCCGAGGAGGACCTCGCGGAGATCGAGGAGCGGCTGGAGGGCTCACGCTCGGGGGTGTCGGCCATCGTGTCCACCCAGTACAAGACCAGCAGCAACGGGTTCGATCCGGCGTTCTCCGTGATCTTCTCCAGCGACCCCGAGGACGTGTACGGCGACGCCGCCGCCCTGAACTACCTCGGTGAGACCCAGGCCGGGCAGATCTCCGGCCTGCTGGAGACCCGCGACGAGGCCCAGGAGGTCCGCGACGAGCTCCAGGGCGAGCTGGAGGACGCCGAGGACCTCATCGAGGAGCTCGAGGAGAAGAAGGAAGAAGTCGAGGCCAAGATCGAGAAGTACGAGGAGGAGCAGGTGCCCGAGGCCCCCGAGGGCGGCGGAGGCACCGGCGACATCCCCCAGAGCGCCGTCGGCAGCGGGTGGGAGCAGACCACCCCGCGCATGGCCGCGGTCCGCGACGAGATCATCCGCAACGTCGGCGTCCCGCTGCCCGTGGGCTGCTGGCGCAGCAGCGCCGACGACCACGGCGAGGGCCGGGCCTGCGACTTCATGGTCAGCTACGGGACCCACCCCTCCGCGGACAACAAGGCCTGGGGGCAGCGGATCGCCGACTACGCGATCGGCAACGCCGACCGGCTCGGCGTGGAGTACGTGATCTGGGAGCAGCAGATCTGGCACTCGGCCAACCGCCAGTGGCGGTTCATGAACGACCGGGGCGACGTCACCCAGAACCACTACGACCACGTGCACGTCACCGCCTACTGACACGCGCCAGGGGCAGGACCGCCGCCAGCGCGGCGGCCAGCACCGCGAAGGCCGGGCCGTAGCCCAGGATCTGGATGAGCAGGCCCAGCAGCATCGCGCCCGCGCCGGCCCCGGCGTCGTAGCCGATGTTCCACACCGCGCTGGCGCGGCCCTGACCGGCCGGGCCGGCGCGGTTCAGCATGAGGGTGACGGTCTCGTTCTGGACCGCGCCGAACCCCAGGCCGAACAGGGCGGCCCCGAGCGGCACGCAGGCGGTCGGCCCCCACAGGCCCGCCGCGATCAGAGCGGTACCGCCGACCGCGGCGGCCATTCCTGGGACCAGCAGCAGCGTCCGGCCGTGGCGGTCGTAGGAGAACCCGGCGCTCCACCGGCCGACCACCACCAGCGCCGCGTAGGCGGCCAGCGAGGCGCCCACCAGCCAGGGGGTGTCCGCCAGGGGCACCGCGACGAAGGTGACGACGGCGCCGGCCGACGAGGCGGTGAGCAGCATCAGCACCAGCGGGGCGGCCAGCGAGGGCCCGCGTCCGGCGCCGGGGGCGGCCCGCGGCGGGGCGTCCAGCAGCGGCCGGTTGCGGCCTCCGTCGGCGAACCGGACGCCCAGGGACAGGGCGGCGCCCGCCAGCGAGCACAGCCCGGTGATCCAGAACGCCGCGTCGAAGCCGATGTCGAGCGCCAGGGCGACGCCGCCCGGCAGGATGACGACCTGGGGCAGGCCCACCGCCAGCCCGTAGTAGCCGGTGGCCCGGCCCACCTGCTCGGGCGGGACCAGCCGTGCGGCCATCGCCGTCCCCGCGACGCTGACCATGCCGAAGCCCACCCCGCGCACCGCGGAGACCGCGATGAGGGGCGCCAGGTCGGAGCTGAGGGCGAACAGCGGGGCGGGCAGGCCCATGATGAGCGCGCCCACCGGGAAGGCCCAGCGGTAGCCCCCGCGCTCCAGCATCCGGGGCATCGCCAGCTGGGTGAGGACCGTGGTGAGCATGAACGCCGCGGTGGTGGTCCCGGCGCCGAACTCGCCCGCCCCTCCCCGGACCGCCCACAGCGGCACCAGGGGCAGGACCGCGGCGAAGCCGCACAGGCCGACGGCGGTGGCGGCGATGAGCAGGGCGAAGCCGCGGCCCCGGAGGCCGGGGGGCGCACCGACGGGATGAGAGGGGATCATCCTCTCTTTCTAACCCATGGCGTCAATCGAGGGGGAGGCGCTCCCGCAGCCACGAGCGCAGCCGCAGCGCCAGCTCCGGGGAGACGGCCCGCTCCGCGTGGCCCATCCCGGGGACGAGCCACAGTTCCCTGGGTTCGGCGGCGGCCTCATAGATGGCGGTGGCGTGTGAGGTGGGGAAGTAGGTGTCGGCCTCGCCGTGGACCACCAGCAGGGGCGTGGGAGAGACCTCCCCGGCGATCTCCCGGGGCTCGGCCGGGCGGTCCTGCCAGCTGTGGTCGGTGACACGGACCTTGCGGAAGCTGCGCAGGAAGAAGCGGCCCGCGGTGCGGCCCACCCCCAGGTGGATCAGCCGCATGCGGCGGGTGCCGCGGTAGTACCAGCGGCTGGGCGCGCTGATGGAGACCGCGGCGGCCACGCCCCCGTAGACCGCGGCGTGGCGCACGACGACGGCGGCCCCCATGGAGAAGCCGACGGCGGCGATCGAGGTGTAGCCGAGTCCTCGCAGGTGGGAGACCACGGCCTCCAGGTCGTGGATCTCGGCGTTGCCGACGGTGCTGTGGCCCCCGGAGCCGTGGTGCCCGCGGAAGTCGAAGGTCATGACGTCGGCGATGGAGCCGAACGACTCGGCGATGGCCCGGATGTGGGGGCTGCGGTGGCTGCCGGTGAAGCCGTTGGCGAGCACGACCGCCGCGGTCCGCCCGGGGGCGCCGCGCAGCAGCACGGAGTCGATGCCGACACCGTCGGCGGTGGTGAGCCGGTAGCGGTGCGACGTGAGCTGCGGGTGGTCAAGGGCATCGGACACACCTCCATCGTGCCCGATCCTCCCCCGTCCGGAAACCCTCCCCGGGGGTGTCGGACACGACCGCGCGCGACGGAGGCGCCGCGCCCGCGGTCGGAGGCGTCGCGCGGGGAGGTCAGTCCTCGCCGTAGCGCCGGTCGATCCACTCGTCGGGGTAGAGCCGGCGGCCCCCGTCCTCCTCCGGTGCGCCGCCGAGGAGGTCACCGCCGCTGTCGGGCCCGCCGGTGGCGTGGCGGCCCCGTTCCGGGCCCTGCCGCCGCGGTTCCGGGGCGGGCGGGCCCCAGACGGGGGCGTCCGGCCGGTGGGCGCCGCCGGGGTACCCCGTCCCGTCCGGGTGGGGGGCCGCCCGCGGCCCGGGGCCGTGGGCCCCGGAGTAGGGGTCGGCCTCCCGGGGCGGCGGGCCGGAGGAAGCGGCGCCGTGGGCGGGAGGGCCGTCCGCCGGAGCGCCGTAGGGGCCGGTCCCCTGTCGGGGTTCGGAGGACCACGGGGCGGGCCCCGCGTCGCGGTACGGGTCCGGCCCGCCGTACGGGGACGGCCCCGGGGCCGGGGTCCCCCGGCCGGCTTCCGGACCGCCGTAGGAGTCCGCGCCCCGCACGGGCGCGGGAGGCCGCGCACCGAACCCCTGGGCGCCGGGCCACGGGGGCTGCCCGGGGGACGGTGAGGCGGGCGGTCCCTGTGCCGGGCCGTCGCCCCAGGGGGCGGCCCCGGCCCGCGGGCCCGGCCGCTGCTCGGGGGACCACGGCGCGGGTCCCGCCCGGCGGTAGGGGTCCGGCCCGCCGTACGGGGGTTCCCCCGGAGGGATCCCCGGGCCGGGCCGCGGGCCGCCGGGGGCTTCGGCGCCCCGCGCGGATGCGGGAGGGCGCCCGTCGAGCCCCTGGGCGTCGGACCACGGCGGCGGTTCCACGGGCGGCCGGGCGGGCGGGCCGCCCGCCGCGGGACCCCAGGGGGAGGCCTCCCGGCCCTGCGGCTCGGCGGGACGGGACGGGGCGGGGTCCGTACCGCCGTAGGGGTCCGTACCGCCGTACGGGGACGGCCCCGCGGCCGGCCCGGGGGCGAAGGGGGCGCCGCCGCGGGCCTGCGGGCCGCCCGCCGGGGAACCCCAGGCGGCGGCATCCTGTCGGGGACCGCCCAACGGCTCCGCGGAGACCGGGGCACCGGGCGCGGGCGGGGCGCCCGCAGGGGGGTTCCAGGCGGCGGCATCCTGTCGGAGACCGCCCAACGGCTCCGCGGAGACCGGGGCACCGGGCGCGGGCGGGGCGGAGTCCGCGGTTCGGGGAGCGCTCGGCGGCACGGCCGGGGAGGCGTGCGTCGGCGCGGCGGCGAGGGCCGGGAGGCCCTGGGGCGGGGTCGCGGGGACGGCGGGAGCGGGGTCCCCGGGGCCGGCTCCCCCGTCCGCCGCCCCGTGGTCGTCCCCGTCGTGGTCGTCATGGTCGTCGTAGGCGTCGTGGTCGTCGTAGGCGTACGACTCCTCGCGCAGCCGTGCCGGCGGGAACGCCAGCGACCGCAGGTTCAGCGCCACGTGCACCAGGACCGGGACCCACAGGCTGCCCGTCCCCAGGTACAGCACCACGAACAGCGTGCCCGACGCCCCGGCGCTGACCAGCCCCCACCAGCCCTGGTACAGGTAGGCCACCGCGAAGAGCAGCACCGACAGGACCGCACCCGCCCACAGCGGGACGCCCATGCCCGCCACCAGGCCGATGAACAGTCCCCGGTAGAGCAGTTCCGCGCACAGCCCGCCGGTGACGGCGACCCCCACCGCGGCCAGGCGCTCGTTGCGCGTGTAGGGGATCAGCAGCCACCGGTCCCGTTCGGGCTCGGGCAGGGACGCAGGCCGGTCCGCGGCCGCGCGGCGCCCGCCGCGTCCCCGCTTGCGGGGCGCGCGCCGGGGCAGCCGGGACGTGAGCCACGACGGCATCCCGTTGACCAGCACCCACAGCACGGCCAGGGCGATCAGCCCGCCCAGCGCTCCGCCCAGCACCGGCCCCAGGGCGTCCGGCAGCCGGAGCCCGAGGTCGGAGGCCCCCAGGTCCGGGGAGGCGAGCAGCACGACCGCCACCAGCACGCCCCACAGCACGTGCACGCCCATGGTCACGGCGTGCACCCTGACCAGCGCGTTCGCGTCGGTGTCGCGACGCCGGGACAGCCAGGCGAAGGTCCGCCTGCCGAGGAGTGGCTCGCCGAACGCCGCGAAGAAGAGCAGCAGGACCGTCAGCAGGGTCCCCGCGAGGCTGAACTGAGGAAGTGTCTCGGACCATGGCACGGGGCAATAGTAGGGGCCCGAAACCAGTCATAGAGCACATGCCGGATACCGGAATCCCCCGACCCCTTGTGGTCGTCCCGATCACGAGCGACCGTAGTGAGTGTCACAGGTCACACCGAGGTCGGTGACCGCCGCCCCGACGTGGCCCCGAACGGATCCCGAAGGGCAGGGCAGTGGGGATGGTCGATCGAACCGTAGCCGTACCGAGGGCCGCAGGGCCCGCGCACATCCGCAACATCGCGCTGGTGGGCCCGGCGGGGGCCGGGAAGACAAGCCTGGTCGAGGCCCTCCTCCACGCCGCCGGCGCGCTCCACCGCACCGGCAGCGTGGAGGAGGGCACCACCGTCAGCGACCGCGACGAGGTCGAGATCCGCCAGAAGCGCTCGGTGCACCTGACCCTCAACCCGGTCATGGTCGGCGACGTGAAGGTGAACCTGCTGGACACCCCGGGCTACGCGGACTTCATCGGCGCCCTGCGGGCCGGGCTCCGCGGCGCCGACGCCGCCCTGTTCGTCGTCTCCGCTCTGGAGGGCGTGGACGGGCGCACCCGCGCGCTGTGGGAGGAGTGCGCGGCGGTGGGCATGCCGCGGGCGGTGGCGGTCACCAAGGTCGACCACCCCCGCGCCGACTTCGAGGACGTGGTCGCCCAGTGCCGCGCGGCCTTCGGCGACGGCGTCCACGCCGCCTACCTCCCGGCCTTCGAGGGGTCGGGCGAGGACCGGCGGGTGACCGGGCTGTGGGGCCTGGTCTCCGAGCGCTACCACGACTACGACTCGCGCGAGGGGCACACCCCGCCGGAGAACCTGAGCGACCGGGCCGCGGCCCTGCGCGAGATCCTCGTGGAGGAGGTCATCACCGAGAGCGAGGACGAGGTCCTCATGGAGCGCTACACGGAGGGCGGGGTGCTCGACCCGGACCTGCTCATCGCCGACCTCCAGAAGGCCGTGGCCGCGGGCGGCTTCCACCCGGTGCTGGCGATCGGCACCACCACGGGGGTGGGGGTGCGCGAACTGCTGCGCGAGCTCCCGGTGTCCTGCCCCGACCCCACCCGCCGCCCCTTCCCCGAGGTGGTGGACCCGCAGACCCGGCCGGTGCGCGGCCTGTCCTGCGACCCGGACGGCCCGCTGGTGGCCGAGGTGCTGGCGACGGCCGGCGACCCGTACGTGGGCCGCACCGGCCTGGTCCGGGTGTTCTCGGGGACGCTGTCCCCGGACTCGGTGGTCCACCTGCACGGCCACGGCGTCCCGTCGGGGCCGACCGGATCGGACGAGCCGGACACCTCCGGGCGCGACGGCCGCGCGGGCGCCCTGTCGGTGCCGGTGGGCCGGGGCGGCCGCCCCGTGGGCGCGGTGGGCGCCGGCGACGTCTGCCTGGTGGCCAGGCTGCCGGACGCCCGTACCGGCGACACGGTCTCCTCGCCGGAGCGCCCGC
The DNA here is from genome assembly GCF_900141985.1 of Nocardiopsis flavescens. GTDB lineage: Bacteria > Actinomycetota > Actinomycetes > Streptosporangiales > Streptosporangiaceae > Nocardiopsis > Nocardiopsis flavescens. The sequence goes on from NZ_FQZK01000007.1 coordinate 106,016, forward strand.
TGCGGGTGGCGCCGTGGCGCTTCCCCGAACCGCTGCTGCCCGTGGCCATCGCCGCCGCGACCTCCTCCGACGAGGACAAGCTGTCCCACGCGGTGGCCGGGCTCGTGGCCGAGGACCCGTCGCTGCGGGTCGAGGTCAACGCGGAGACCCGCCAGATGGTGCTGTGGACGCTGGGCGAGGCGCACCTGGACGCGGCCCTGGACCGGCTGGAGCACCGGTTCGGCGTGCGGGTGGAGACCTCCGAGGTGCGGGTCCCGCTGCGCGCCACCTTCTCCTGCCCGGCCGAGGGGCTGGGCCGCAACGTCAAGCAGAGCGGCGGGCACGGCGAGTTCGGCATCTGCCGCATCAGGGTGGAGCCCCTGGAGTCGGGGGCCGGCCTGGAGTTCGTGGACGGGATCGTGGGCGGGGCGGTACCGCGTCAGTTCATCCCGTCCGTGGAGAAGGGCGTGCGCGCCCAGATGGCCGACGGCGTCGACACCGGCCATCCCCTGGTGGACATCCGGGTGACGCTCTACGACGGCAAGGCGCACTCGGTGGACTCCTCCGACATGGCGTTCCAGAAGGCGGCCCGGCTCGCGCTGCGGGACGCGGCCGCCACCGCGGAGCTGGCGGTGCTGGAGCCGGTGGACGCGGTGGAGGTCGAGGTCGACGGCGAGCTGCTGGGAACGGTCATGAGCGACCTGTCGGCGCGGCGCGGCCGGGTGGTGGGCTCCGAGCCCTCCCCCGGCGGGCGGGCCGTGATCCGGGCGGAGGTCCCGGAGCTGGAGATCACCCGCTACGCCGTGGAGCTGCGCTCGCTGTCGCACGGAACGGGCGCGTTCACCCGCCGCTACCTGCGCCACGAGCCGCTGCCGCCGAGGATGGCGGCCGGACTGCCCCGGCAGCGCGGCGGGGCCTGAGGCTCACAGGATCCGCCCGGGCCGCCCCCGGTCGGCCAGGGCGGCGAAGCGGAACGTGTTCACGGGGTGGCTGGACAGGAGGTTGACCAGGAGCACGAAGAACCCGGTGTCGGTGCGGGCCCGGTCGGCGATGTCCTGGAAGTCGACGGCGGGGTACAGGTACTTGCCCGCCGCCATGACCCGGAAGCCCTGCATCCCCTCGGGGCAGAACGCGTACGCGTGGTTGTCGGCGGTGTACTCCTGGGCCCGCCCCAGGGTGCTGCCCACCCCGGGGATGACGTTGGCGACGGAGATCCCGAACTGCCGCCAGAACGACGTGTGCCCGGCGGCGATGTGCCCGACCTCGTGGCCGATGAAGAACCGCAGCGCGTCGTGGTCCCCCGACCGCACCCCCACCTCGAACAGGTCGCTGTTGAGGGCGACGTAGCGACGCGACCCGTGCCCGGACGCGAAGGCGTTGATCACCCCGTTGCCGAGCACGACGTAGGCCTCGGGGACCCGCCGCATCCCGAACGCCCGCGCCGCGTCGGCCACCATCCGGTGCACCTCGGGGAACTGCGCCTCGGTGATGCGCACCCCGTTGACACGCTGGCGCGCGTACAGCTGGCCGCGGACGAAGTACACCAGGGCGGGGATGCTCAGGAGCAGCAGCGGTTCGTTGGGATCGCCGGAGTAGGCGCGGCTGACCGCGCCCACCACCGCGAACAGGGTCACCCCGACGCACATCGCCAGCAGCGGGACCTCCCGGGGGTGCCGCAGCGAGCGGACGGTCCCGGGGTCCCCCCAGCGGCGGGGGAGCACCCCCACCGGAGATCAGCGGTACTCGGAGCCGGGCCGGTCCTCGTCGGGCCCGGGGGGCGGCGCGTGGTGGGCGCTGCCCTGCGGCGGCGGACCTCCGAACGCGGGTCCGGCCGGGGGCCGCCGGGGCTCGTCCTCCTCGTCCAGGAACGCGGCCATGTCCGCCGAGAGGGTCGACTCCTCGACCTTCTCGCTGCGCCACTCCTCGCGCAGCTCCTCGTCCTGGGAGTTGAACACGGCGCCCATGTCGGCGTCGTGGGTGGAGTCGGCCGCCTTGGGCGCGTCCCAGCCCGACGCCAGGAAGGCGCTGTCGTAGGCGTCGTTGTAGTCGCCGGCGTCCTGGGGCCCGGAGGGCGGGTCGGCGGCGGGCGCGTCGTGGGCGCCGCCCGCGTCCGCGGGCGCCGGGACGTCCTCCGGGGCGGGCCCGGGGAAGACCGAGCCGGACGGCGCGGGCGCACCCTCCCGGTCGCTGCCCAGGTAGGACAGGGCCGCGACGGTGAGGGCGGCCAGCCCGGCCCGCAGGGCGGGCTCGCGGGCGGGCGCGAAGAACGGGGAGTGGTTGCTGGGGACGTTCCCGAGCTTCTCGTAGGGCGTGTCGCCGGGGGCGGCGTCCCACACGTCGTGCGGGGTGGCCCCGACGAACCAGAACACGTACGGGATGGGCCGCGGGTCGTCGGGCAGCCCGAAGTACCCGAAGTCCTCGGTGGACGGGGACGGGTCGGGCAGGTGGATGACGTACTGGTCGCCGAAGTAGGCGCGGTGGGCGGAGGCGACCGCGGAGACGGTGTCGGGGTCGTTGCGGGTGACGCCGGCGCCCTGGAACCGCTCGATCTCGGGCTCGCGGACGGCGCCGGAGGCCGCGGCCTCGGCGCGCACGATGCGCTCGATGGACTCTTCGAGCCGGGTGGCGACGGCGTCGTTGAGGGAGCGGGTGTTGATCTCCAGGTAGGCCTCGTCGGGGATGATGTTGGCCTTGGTCCCGGCGTGGATGCGGCCGACGGTGAGGACGGCCATCTCGCTGGGGCTGACCTCGCGGGAGACCACGCCCTGGAGGCGCGTGACGATGTTGGCCGCGATGAGCACCGGGTCGACCGCGGTGTGGGGCTGGGAGGCGTGCCCGCCCTCGCCGTGGACCCGGACCCGGTAGGAGGCGGAGGAGCCGAGGATGACCCCGGCGCGGTGGGAGATGAGCCCGGCGGGCTGGGGGCCCAGGTGCTGGCCCAGTACGACGTCGGGGCGGCCGAAACGCTCGAAGAGCCCGTCGGCGAGCATCTTCTGCGCGCCGTCGAGGGTCTCCTCACCCGGTTGGGCGACGATCATCACGGTGCCGGACCACTCCTCGCGGGTCTCCGACAGGAGGTCGGCGGCGCCGACCAGGCAGGCCGTGTGGGCGTCGTGGCCGCAGGCGTGCATGACGGGCACGTCCGCCCCGTCGCCGTCGGTGGTGCGGGAGGTGCTGGCGTAGGGCAGCCCGGTCTTCTCCTCCACGGGGAGCGCGTCCATGTCGGCGCGGAGCATGACCGTGGGGCCGGGGCCGTTGCGCAAGACGCCCACGACCCCGGTGCCGCCGACGCCCTTGTGGACCTCGTAGCCGGTGCGGGTCAGCCACTCGGCGACGCCGCTGGCGGTGCGGTACTCCGCGTGGGAGAGTTCCGGGTTCTTGTGGAGATCGACGTAGAACCCCTCCACGAGAGGGAAGAGCTCGTCGAGGAGTCGCATGACCACGCCCCCGTGCTGGGCTGCACGGTTCGGGTCCACCGCGTGCGGCACGGCATTCCACCGCCTTCTTGTTGCTCGACCGGGCTTGTCGCGCCCGGCGGGCGCCACCTGACGGCACAGCCTATCGGCGCGACCGCCACGCCCCCACACTGACATGTTCGCGCCGGTCCGCACCACCGCCGTGCTCCCGGGGTGCGGCGCGGCGACGCGGATGGGTTAAGGTCTGCACACGGAACGGCGTCCCCACACCCGAAACGTGCTCACACGCCACACGGGTCCCCCCACTCCCCCACCGCACCGCGGTGCCGGGAAGATTCGGGAGAAGTTTCCGCCTAATGCCGTGAACCGCTGGCACACTCCCTTACATCACAGTAAGGTAACGCAGCACAAGAGATTCATCCGACCTCCCGGTGCCTCCCCCTCGCGCGCCACGCGGCACCGACCCCCAGAAAAACCACGGCGACCGGATTCTTTCGATTACCCGGAGCCATGGGGGGAACACCCACAGTCCTGAGACGTCCACCGATCCCGGAGTCCACTCGTGGCCTCATCCATGACCAGACCGGAAACCGACCGTGCGCAGCCCGGGCCCGGCTCCCCCGCACCGGCGGAGCACGGCGCGGCGGCCGGGGCGGCCGCCAAGGCCCCGTACCGCGACGCCCGCCTGGACAACGCCAAGTTCCTCCTGATCGTCCTCGTCGTCGTCGGCCACGCGATCGAGCCGCTGCGCGACATCACGGCCGTCAGCGCCCTGTACTACTGGATCTACTTCTTCCACATGCCCGCGTTCATCATGATCAGCGGGTATCTGTCGAGGTCCTTCGACGGGTCGTCCAACCGGGTGGAGAAGCTGGTCCTGACCGTCGCGGTCCCGTACCTGATCTTCTGGACGATCCACCAGTCCATCTACACCGTCGAGCGCGGCGGGCTGGGCGACTCCCTGTCGCTCCTCAAGCCGACCTGGACCCTGTGGTTCCTCGTCGCGCTGTTCCTGTGGAGGCTGAGCGTCCCGGTGTGGAAGCGGCTGCGCGCGCCGGTCCTCATCGCCTTCGCCATCTCGCTGTTCGCCGCCACCACCAGCCTCAGCGACACGCTGTCGCTGGGCCGCGTGGTCAGCTTCCTGCCCTTCTTCGTGCTGGGCCTGAGCCTGCGCCGCGAGCACTTCGCGTGGCTGGACAAGCTGTGGGTGCGCCTGGTCTCGCTGGCCGTGCTGGGCACCACCGCTGTGCTGGCGGTGCCCATCTCCGACCGCCTCAGCCGCGACTGGCTGTTCTGGCGGGACAGCCTGACCGACCGGGACATCGACCCGCTGATCCCCAGCCTGGGCATCCGCCTGGCGTTCATGGGCCTGGCCCTGGCGATGACCTTCGCCTTCCTGGCCCTGACCCCCAAGCGGCGGACCTGGTTCACGTCCCTGGGGCTCTACACGCTGTACGTGTACCTGGGGCACTCGGTGGTGTTCATCCTCTTCAAGGCGTCGCCCTGGTACGACGTCATGGACACCCCGCTCGGCGCCGTCGCCACCGTCGCGGTGGCCCTGGCGACCACGCTGCTGCTGTGCTCCCCGTGGGTGCGGGCGGCGATGCGCTGGGCGGTGGAGCCGCAGATGTCCTGGTTCCTCAAGCGCGAGGAGCCCCCGGCGGCCGAGGGCGGCCCCGACGGGGGCGGCACCAGGGAGAAGACGGCAGCGGGGGTCTGACCCCCGGTCACGACACGAAGGCGAAGGGGCGGTGCGCGTTCGGCGCACCGCCCCTTCCGCTCCCCCGGCGGCTCAGCTGCCGCCGGCCGGGGCCCCCTGCGCGACGGCACCGGCGGCGATCAGCTCGCGGCGGCGCACCTCGAAGCGGCGGGTGTCCTTCCACAGCCTGCCCACGAGGACGACCTCGAAGAAGCCCAGGGCCAGTACGGAGAACACGGCGATCGGGATGATGAGGCTGTTCAGCGGGGTGAAGAGGGAGACCAGCACCGTGACCGGGGCGACCACGCACAGGAACATCTCGTACTCGATGCCGCTGAACAGGTGCGGCCGCACGCGGTGGGTCAGCAGGAAGTCGCGGACCCGGCCGTAGACGCCGCTCGGCGCGGGCGCGTCGGCCCGGGGCTCGGCCACCGAGTCGTCCTCGGGGCTGGCGTCGTCCAGGACCGCGGAGGCGGCGTCGGCGCGCAGTCGGTCGGTGTCGCCGGCCAGCTCGGCCAGGGTCCGGCGCATCCCGCGGCGGGTCTTGGCGATCTGGGAGCCGTTGAGGTAGCGCAGCAGGTCGAAGAAGACGATGACCGGGGCGGCGAGCAGGTAGACGGCGTGGCCGGTCACCATCCACTGGCCGACCAGCAGCGCCATGACACAGCCGAAGAACCGGATGCGGTCGAACACGAAGTCGACCCAGCTGCCGAAGACGGTCCCGGTGCCCTTGAGCCGGGCGATCTTGCCGTCCATGCAGTCCAGCACGAAGCTGAGGTGGAACAGCAGGGCGCCGGCCACCAGCCAGGCCCAGTCCGCGCCGGTCCCCGTCGCCGGCATGAGGAAGGACACGGCCGACAGCAGGCCGAGGACCCCCGCGCCCAGGGTCAGCTGGTTGGGGGTGATGTCGGTGCGGTTGGCGGTCCACACCACCAGTCGTCCGGCGAGCGGATCGACCAGGAAGACGGTCCACCAGGCGTCTTTCGCCTTGTAGGTCTCTTCCTTCACCTGTGCGAACGTGAAACGCGGCATGCGTGTGTCTCCAGGGAAGCGACAGCCTGCGCCCGCGCCCTGCGACATCGGTCTGCCGGGGCCGGGGGGAGGGGCCGTGTCAGCGGGAATCGAGTCATCATGGCAGATCGGGGGTCGTCCGAGCCAATCGGTGACGGCATACTTGACCGGTAAGAGGGGGATCAACAGGCGGCCGTGTGCGCTGGCACCGGATGGTCCACCCCCTTCGGTCTCGACCGAGGTAGGGGCATTGCGTTTTCTCCATGACCAGGCACCCCAGCAGGACCTGACGTACAGCGACGTCTTCATGGTCCCGAACCGCAGCGCCGTGGGCTCGCGGCTCAGCGTGGACCTGTCCTCCCAGGACGGCACCGGGACGACCGTTCCGCTCGTGGTGGCCAACATGACGGCGGTGGCCGGCCGCAGGATGGCCGAGACCGTGGCCCGGCGCGGAGGTGTCGCGGTCATCCCGCAGGACATCCCGCTGGACGTGGTCGCCGACGTCGTCTCCTGGACCAAGCGGCGCCACCTGGTGCACGACACCGCCATCACCCTGAACCCGGGCAGCACCGTGGGCGACGCCCTCAACCTGCTGCCCAAGCGGGCCCACAACGCCGTGATCGTCGTCGACGAGGAGCGCCGCCCGGTCGGCGTGGTCACCGACGCCGACTGCGCGGGGGTCGACCGGTTCTCCCAGCTGCGCGACGTCATGTCCACAGAGCTGGTGACCATCCCGGCCGACACCGACCCGGAGGCGGCGTTCGCGGTGCTGCACGACTCCCGGCACCGGCTGGCCCCGGTGGTGGACGGTCGGGGCTCCCTGGTGGGCGTGCTCACCCGGACCGGGGCGCTGCGCTCCACCCTGTACCGGCCGGCCGTGGACACGGCGGGCCGCCTGCGGGTGGCCGCGGCCGTGGGCATCAACGGCGACGTCGCGGGCCGGGCCGCCGAGCTGCTGGCCGCCGGGGTGGACACCCTGGTCATCGACACCGCGCACGGCCACCAGGAGAAGATGGTCACCGCGATCGGCAAGGTGCGGGGGCTGTCCCCGTCGGTGCCGATCGTGGCGGGCAACATCGTCACCGCCCAGGGCACCCGCGACCTCATCGAGGCGGGCGCCGACATCGTCAAGGTCGGTGTGGGGCCGGGTGCGATGTGCACCACGCGGATGATGACCGCGGTGGGCCGCCCCCAGTTCTCGGCGGTGCTGGAGTGCGCGCGGGCCGCGCGCGAGCTGGGCGGGCACGTGTGGGCGGACGGCGGTGTGCGCCATCCGCGCGACGTGGCCCTGGCGCTGGCCGCGGGCGCGTCCAACGTGATGATCGGGTCGTGGTTCGCGGGCACCTACGAGTCGCCCGGCGACGTCATGCGCGACGCCGAGGGCCGCCAGTACAAGGAGAGCTTCGGCATGGCCTCGGCGCGCGCGGTCCGGCTGCGCACCGCCGACGACTCGCCGTTCGAGCGGGCCCGCAAGGCGCTGTTCGAGGAGGGCATCTCCACCGGCCGCATGTACCTGGACCCCGAGCGCCCCGGCGTCGAGGACCTGATCGACCAGATCATCGCGGGTGTGCGCAGCTCCATGACCTACGCGGGCGCGAGCACGCTGGAGGAGTTCCACGAGCGCGCCGTGGTGGGCGTGCAGAGCTCCGCGGGCTACGCGGAAGGCCGTCCGGTGCCCGGCGGCTGGTGAGCCGCGCCCGTCGCCGGGCCGGTACGCGAACGCGGGAGGGGAGGCGTCGCAGCGCCTCCCCTCCGGTGCGTGCGCCGGCCCCGCCTCAGTCCCCGGCGGCGGTGCGGGCGGCCAGGACCTGCTTGCGGTGCTCTCCGCACAGCCGGTCGGCGTGGCGGACCGGCTCGGGAACGCGGTAGCGCGGGGACAGGCGCAGCACCAGCCCGGCGGCGCCCTCCAGGTCCACCCGGTGCCCGACGGAGACGTACACGGGCTTGACCCCGGCCCGGGTGCGCACGACCCGGCCGATCACCTCGGCGCCGTCGGCGGCCAGGGCGGCGGAGTCGGGAACGACCTCCGAGCGCCCGGCGACCATGGGGGTCCACTCCCCGCGCTCGCGCCCCGGGACCGCGTGCCTGCCGTACAGGACGGACTTGGCCGATCCGACGACCGGCAGGTCGAGCAGGACGCCCAGGTGGGAGGCGACCCCGAAGCGGCGCGGGTGGGCCAGGCCGAACCCGTCGCACAGGTAGACGTCGGGTGTGGTCTCCAGCCTCCCCAGCGCCTCCAGCACCGGGGGCAGCTCCCGGAACGAGAAGAGCCCCGAGATGTAGGGGAAGGACACCTCGGAGGCGATGGCGACCGACTCCACGACCTCCAGGGTGTCCGCGTCCAGCACCACGGCCGCCGCCGACAGGGCGGAGTCGTCCTTGGCGTAGCTGACGTCGAGCCCGGCGACCGTGCGCACCGCCGCCGCGTCGAGCGGCTCCTCGCGCACCCGCGAGGCCATGCGGCGCTGGAGGGCCACGGCCTCCCTGGGGTCGTCGGGCCAGTTCTCCGGGTCGTCCAGGATCCGGCCGACCCGCTCGGCGATGTCCGACACCCGATGCCTCCCCTTCTCCGACACGGCCCGCCCCCGGCGGGCCCTCCCACCCCATACAACAGCACCCGGGCGGCCGGGGACCCGCACGCGCGCTGTGCGCGGGGTCACGGCCGCGGGCCCGGGGAACCGCCGGCCGGGGCGGGTCGCGGGATCGGCCGCCCGGGCGCCGTGCCCGGGGCCGACGCCCGGGCGGGCGGCCTCGGGCGCGCGGGCACCCGCCCGCCGCGGCTCCGATCCGCTGCCGCCGATCCGGCGGTCCCTCGCGGGGAGGAGGGCGTGCGGCCGATGCGCGCCCCGAACCCCTGCCCGGGGCGCTGACCGGGGCCGGGAGACCGCGCCCGGGCCGGCCCGGGAGGCGTTCGGGGGCCGATCGGGGGCACAATGGTGCGGATGAGCCCGGACACCGGTCTCGCGGGGTCCGCGCTGTTCGGCGCGGCGGTGGCCGCGGCACCGGACCGGCGTACCCTCCAGCCGGAACGGCCGGTGGAGGAGATCCGCGCCGCCCTGCCCCTGACGGTCCACGGCTTCCCGGGGACGACCGCCTCCCCCGCAGACCCCTGAGAGGACGCCCGACATGGCCTCGCTGTACCCCCTGCTCCCCCTGCTGTCCGGCCTGGTCATCCTGGCGGTGGTCGCCCGGGACACCCGGCTCGAACTGCGCCTGATACGGCACGGGGTGCGCGCCAAGGGCCGTGTCATCGGCTACAACGAGACCTCGACCGCCTCGCGGATGATCGTGCAGTTCCGCACCGAGGACGGCCGCGAGGTGCACGCCGAGCACGAGAACACCGGGTGGACGGCCTCCCGGGCCGGTGAGATCGTCACCGTCTCCTACGACCCGGACAGCCCGGAGCTGGCCCGGATCGTGTCGGCGCCCTGGCTGTCGCACTGGGTCCGCGGCATGTTCGCCACCCTGGGCGCGATCCTGCTCGCCGCCGGGGTGCTCCTGGGCTACCTGGCCTGGGACTTCGACCTGGACATGCGGAGCTAGACCGGGGACAGGGGCTCGCGGGGCTCGGCGTAGCGGACCAGCCGGGAGGGCAGCGAGCCGTCGATGAGCGCCCGGGTGCGCACCCGGGTCCCGCAGAGCAGGTCGACCACGCCGACGCGGTCCGGCCGCACCAGCGCGGCGCTGGCGTGCACCAGCACGAGGGCGAGCGCGATCCACGCGTGTCCGAACACGATGAGCAGCACCGCGGGCGCGGTGAGCAGCGCGGTGCGCGCGAGCACCCGCGGCCGGGAGGCCGGGACGGGCCGGGAGGGCTCGGTCAGCGCGAGCCGGACGGCGGCGCGGCCGGGGGTGCACCGGTCCCGGCGCACCAGCGGCACGAACACCCCCAGGACGGCGGCGGCCCCCAGCAGCACGGCGGTGCGGGCCTGGCCCGCGGGGCCGGGGCCGACCACCCCGGCGGCGGTCAGCGCGGCGGTGAGGGTGCCCGCCCCGTACCACCACAGCCCCAGGTCGATTAGGGTTCCCAGGGCGCGGCGGGCGGGGTCGGGGGCGACCCGGTCGGGGACCGCGCCGGGCCAGCCCCGGGTGTCGCCCCACGGCCACAGCGGCACCAGGAGGCGGGCGAGCAGCCAGCCGGCCGCCGTCCCGGCGGTACCGAGAGCGACGAACAGCGGCGAGGCCTCGGCGTAGGAGCAGGGGTAGACGCCCAGCAGGCCGGTGCCGCGGACGGCGTCGGCGGCCAGGGCCAGGCCGGCCCCCAGGAGCAGGGTGACCAGCGGCCCCCGGCGGAAGCGGTCGCGGGCCAGCCAGCCGACCGGGAGGAGGACCGCGAAGGCCAGGACCGGTCCGTACCGGTCCCCAGGGCCCTGGCCCCCGCCGGGCGAGCACAGCCCGTCGACGGAGGCGGGCAGGGGCCAGACCGCGTAGGCCGCCAGCGCCAGCCCGGCCAGCAGCGCCGCCAGGCCCGCGCGGCCGGGGCGGCCGTGCAGCCGCCCGTAGCGCCGGTGCTGTCCGCGCAGGTAGAGCGCGGCGGCGAGGATGGCGATCAGCGGCACGGCGACGACGGCGACGTCCACGGCGCCCTGCCCGGTGCCCAGCGGTCGGATCACGCGTGCTGCCCTCCCTGCTCCCTGTTCAGGGCGCAACCGTAGTACGCCGGGCACCTCCCCGGGTGCCGAACTCCGCTTTGAGACGGTATGGTCACTCTCGAATCACGTCACACGGAGCACTCCTTGCACTTCACTCTGCAATATGTGACATTCGCGGTATTGGCTCCCAAGAGCCGCGAAACCCAGTAGTCCCCACCCACCCGGTGGACATTCGGCCCCTTCCTGGCAGACTGCCTCCACCACCCGGATATTTCGTCGTTTCTCCGTCGAGATACGATCCCCGACGCCGAAATGCCGCGTTAGTGGTTACCCTGCGGTAGGCCCCGCGTCGCACACCCCCGGTCGGACGCGGCCCGCAGGCCGGGCGGCCCCGCGCGGCCGGCGGCGCCCCCATCCGGGCGCACGCCGGGACCGCGCCCCCGATGCCGCACCCCGAGAAGACTTCCGATGCGGATCGACAGGAGAACCGTGCAGGCAGTACCCCCGAAACGCGGACGGACGATCGCGTCCCGCATCCGCGCAATGGTCACGATCCCCACGGCGGCGCTGCTCGCCCTGTGGCTGATCCTCACCCTGGTGTTGGCCTACGACGCCGGGCTGAAGCTGATCCGGGCCTCCGCGACCGACGAGATGGTCACCCCCGCCGCCGTCGGCCTGGTGGACGCCATGCGCGAGCGCGCGCGCACCATGGCGTTCATCGAGCACCCCGACGACCCCGGGCTGGCGGCCGACCTGGCCGGGGCGCGGGAGGCCACCGACGCCTCCCTCGGCGCGGTCATCGGCGACCTCATCGGGTTCGTCGACTTCGCGCCCGGCGAGTCCGGCCACCACATCACCATGCTCCACGAGGAGTACGGGCGGATCGACGAGATCCGCGCGGCCGTGGACGAGGGGTCCATCCCCCGCGGCGAGGCGCTGGAGTACTACAACGAGCTGGTCCTGCACGGTGCCGACACGTTCGACGGCCACGCCCGGACCGGCGTCGAGGCGGCGGCCGTCGACCCCGGCTTCAGCGCCGTGTACATGTTCCGCGCCGTCGACCTGTTCGCCCGCGCGGACGCCCAGCTCGCGCAGGCCTTCTCCAACGACGAGCTCACCTGGGAGGACCAGCTCGCCTTCGCCGAACTCGTCGGCTCCTACCGCCACCTGCTGGAGGCCAACGGCCCCTACCTCTCCGGGCCGGGCCAGCAGGAGCGCTACGAGGCGGTGCTCGCCGGCCCCGAGTTCGAGCGGCTCACCGAGATGGAGGCGCGGATCGTCGAGCGGCGCATCACGACCGAGACCGTCACGGACCCGGTCACCCTCGCCGTGACCGACGTCGAGGACCTCTCGATGCCGGTGAACGGGGACGACTGGGCCGCCGACCACGCCTACGTGCTGGGCGAGTTCACCGCCATCGGCGCCGACGAGGCGCAGTACGCCGCGGAGATCACCCGCGACCAGGCGAACCGGGCCGTGCTCGTCGCCGTCGGCGGGAGCCTGGGCGTCGCGGCCGTGTTCACCGTCGCCTTCCTGCTGGCCCGCCGCTCGTCCCGGTCGCTGACCGGCCGCCTGGTCCGCCTGCGCGACGACGCCAACGACCTCGCGGAGAAGCGGCTGCCCGAGCTCATGGACCGGCTCCACCGCGGGGAGCGGGTGGACACCGAGGCGATGCTGCCGCTCATGGCCGCCAGCGACGACGAGATCGGCGACGTGGCCGGGGCCTTCAACACCGCCCAGCGCGCCGCGGTCGACGAGGCGGTCCAGCAGGCGGAGCTGCGCCAGGGCATCAACCGCGTGTTCCTCAACATCGCCCACCGCAGCCAGACCCTGGTCCACCGCCAGTTGCGCCTGCTGGACAAGATGGAGCGCGAGCAGGAGGACCCCGAGCAGCTCGCCCAGCTGTTCAAGCTCGACCACCTGGCCACCCGCTCCCGCCGCAACGCCGAGAACCTGCTCATCCTCGGCGGCGAGGCCCCCGGGCGGACCTGGCACCGGCCGATGCCGCTCATCGACGTGCTGCGCGGCGCCATCTCCGAGTCCGGCGACTACACCCGGGTCAAGCGCGAGCGCATCGCCCGCGTGCACCTCAACGGCCCGGCCGTCGCCGACGTCATCCACCTGGTCGCGGAACTGGTCGACAACGCCTCCATGTTCTCGCCCCCGCACACCCAGGTGAGGCTGAGCAGCGAGGACGTGCCCAACGGTGTGACGATCGAGATCGAGGACCGCGGCCTGGGCATGTCCGAGGAGGAGCTGCGCTCCGCCAACACCCTGCTGGCCGACCCGCCCGAGTTCGACGTCATGCGCCTCAACGAGAAGATGCGCCTGGGCCTGTTCGTGGTCTCCCACCTGGCGCACCGGCACGGCATCAAGGTGCACCTGCGCACCTCGCCGTACGGCGGCGTGCAGGCGATCGTGCTGCTGCCGCACGAGATCATCACCGGCGAGCGCACCTCGCTCCCCGCCGCCCAGGAGCAGGACGGCGACATCTGGGAGGTGCGCGAGATCATCGACTACGCCCCCGGCGGCGCCCTGGAGTCGGGGGCCGCGCCGGCCCCGGTGCCGGGGGAGGACGGGCCCCCGCCCGCCCCGGCCCCGGGCGGGCCCGCGGAGGCCGGCGCCTCCCCGCCCGCCGACGGGACGGCGCCCGCGCACGTCCACGGCGCCGACGTCCTCGACGACGCCCGCCCGCCCCTGCCCACCCGCCGCCCCGCCGCCGACGCGGCCCCGGGGGCCGCGGACGCCGGGCCCGAGCGGGTCGAGGCGGGCGGCGGACGGCCCTCCCTGCCCAAGCGGCGCCCCCAGCAGAACCTGGCTCCGCAGCTCGCCGCCGACCCCGTGCCCGCACCGGGCGACGGGGCCTCCGGCGGAGCGCCGGCCCCCGGCGCGGGCGGCGCCGAGCGGCTGGCGCGCCTGCGCCGGAACATGACCGCGTTCCAGCAGGGGACGGACCGCGGCCGGCGCGAAGGCAGGCAGCAGACCCACGAGACCGACAAGGACGAGTGACAGTGACGAGTACTCCCGAACGCACCGGGCGCGAAGGCTCGGGCAAAAAGGACATCGACTGGCTGCTGGACGAGTTGCTGGAGCGCGCGGTGGGGTCCAGGCACGCCATCGTGCTCTCCGCGGACGGCCTCCTGATCGGCCGCTCCCGCGGGCTGGTCAAGGAGGACGCCGAGCACCTGTCCGCGGTCGCCTCCGCCTTCCAGAGCCTGGCCCGGGGCACCGGGCGGCACTTCGGCGGCGGCGACGTCCTCCAGACCGTGGTCGAGATGGAACGCGCGTACCTGTTCGTCACCGGGGCCGGGCGGGGCGCCTGCCTGGCGGTCCTGGCCGAGGAGAGCGCCGACGTGGGCCTCATCGCCTACGAGATGAACGTCCTGGTCGAGCAGGTGGGCCGCTACCTCGACGCCGCACCCCGCCATGAGGGAGCGACCGGAGAAGCCACGCGATAGGGGACGGCCATGCAAGCGCACGACGCATTCGGTCCGGGGGGCGCCCCCGGCGGACCGCCGGACCGCGACGCGGTCGGCGGGTACGGGGACGCGGCGCAGGACGGCCCGGACGGCGGGCCGCTGGTCCGCCCGTACGTGATCGCCCAGGGGCGCGACCACGCCGACACGGTCAAGCTGGACATGATCAGCGTGGTCATCGCGGCCAAGCGCGCCGAGGTGGACGAGATGTCCCTGGAGCCCGAGCAGCTGCGGATCCTGGAACTGTGCCGCCGCCCCCTGTCGGTCGCGGAGGTGTCCGCCCACCTGGACGTCCCGGTGGCCGTCGTGAAGGTCCTGATCAGCGACCTCCTCAACCGCGGGCTCGCCTTGGCCCGCGCTCCCTACACAGCGAAGAGCCCGGTCGGCCGGGACGTACTCCAGGCGGTTCTCGATGGCATCCAGCGACTCTGACTCCACCCGGGACACCGTCCCCTCCGCGTTGAAGATCCTCGTGGCCGGCGGCTTCGGGGCCGGCAAGACCACCCTCGTGGGCGCCGTGAGCGAGATCGCGCCGCTGCGCACCGAGGAGGTGATGACCGAGGCCAGCTACGGCGTGGACGACCTGTCCGGCGTGGAGTCCAAGACGACCACGACGGTGGCGCTGGACTTCGGTCGCATCACCATCAGCGACAGCCTGGTGCTCTACCTGTTCGGCACACCGGGCCAGGAGCGCTTCTGGTTCATGTGGGAGGAGCTGTCGGAGGGCGCGCTGGGGGCGATCGTCATCGCCGACACCCGCCGCCTGGAGACCTGCTTCGCCGCCGTGGACTTCTTCGAGCGCCGGGGGGTGCCGTTCGTCGTCGCGGTGAACTGCTTCGAGGGCGCCCACGAGTACGAGGCCGAGGAGGTGCGGGCGGCGCTGACCCTGGACCCGGCGATCCCCGTGGTCCTGTGCGACGCGCGCGTGCGCTCCTCCGCCAAGGAGGTCCTGCTCACCCTGGTCACCCGGGTCGCCGAGCGGATGGCCGCCTGACCCCCGCCCCGCACCGGGCCCCGGCGGGGCCCGGTGCGGGGCCGCCGGCACGGGGCCCCGGTCCGGGCGCGTTCGGGCGTCGACGCGGCGGCCCGGCCCCGGGAACCCTGTACACGAAGGCGTTCCGGGTAAAGTGCGCCCCGTGGCACGTCCCGGGCGTGCCCCGCCCCCGCAGACCGTGGACCCGTCACGGCGGGCCCGCACGAGGTGACTGGAGCTGACCCCCATGAAGCGGTTCGAGTGGCGCGACCGTATCCACTCCCTGGACGCCGAGGACGACTGCGAGGAGATCGTGCGCATCCTGGGGACCCACGAGTTCCCCTGGGACATCGAGCAGGCGCTCGGCCTCGCCCTGTACCGGACCTACGCGGTGCCGAGCGTCGGCGAGCTGCTGGCGCACACGCGCGAGTTCACCGAGCGCACCCAGCACCGCTACGACGACACCGCGCTCATCCTCAACGACATCATGGAGCACGGGTTCGGCCCCGGCCGGGGCCGCGACGCGCTGCGCCGGATGAACCAGATGCACCGCTCCTACGACATCTCCAACGACGACTACCGCTACGTGCTCAGCACCTTCGTCGTCATGCCGGTCCGCTGGCTCAACGACCACGGCTACGGCTGGCGCCGGCTCTCCGACCACGAGATCGCCGCGAGCACCAACTACTACCGCAGGCTCGGCCGGCACATGGGGATCAAGGACATCCCCGCGGACTACGCGGCGTTCCACGAGCTGTTCGACTCCTACGAGAAGGAGCACTTCGCCTACACCGAGGGCGGCCGGGCCGTCTCCGACGCCACCCTCGGGCTGATGGTGGACTTCTACCCGGCCTGGCAGCGGCCGCTGGTGCGCCCCTTCACGAAGGCGCTGCTGGACGACCGGCTCATCGCCGCGTTCCGCTACCCCGAGCCCTCCCGCGCCTGGCGCTCCCTCGCCGCGGGAGCGCTGCGCCTGCGGGCGCGGGCCGTCCGGTTCATGCCGCCGCGCACCGAGCCGCGCTGGGCCCGGCAGAGCCCCAACGTCCGCAGCTATCCGGACGGCTACGACCCCTCGCGCATCGGCACCTTCCCGCAGGGCTGCCCCGTCCCCCACGGCATGGGGACGGTGGAGGTACCCGCCACCGGGGCCCGCGTCCCGGCGCCCGGCCAGTCCGTGGCCCCCGGCGGGCCGTCCGCGGCGGGCCCGCGGGCCCCCGGCGCCGAGTGACCCCTCCCACCCCCCGAAGGAGCCGCGCATGAAGCGTTTCGCATTCCGCGACGAGATCCATCGCCTGGACCCCGAGGCCGACTGCGTGCGGATCATGCAGATCCTCAACGCCCACGAGTTCCCCTGGGACATGGGGCGGGCGCTGGGCATCGCCCTGTACCGGACCTACGCGGTCCCCGCCATCGGCGAGCTGCTGGGCGGGACCGGGGAGTTCACCGGACGGACCCAGAAGCGCTACGACGACACCGCGCTCATCCTCAACGGGATGATGCGGTACGGGTTCGGGCCCGGACCGGGCCGCGACGCGCTGCGCCGGATGAACCAGATGCACCGCTCCTACGACATCTCCAACGACGACTACCGCTACGTGCTCAGCACCTTCGTGGTCATGCCGGTCCGCTGGCTCAACGACCGCGGCTACGGCTGGCGCCGGCTCTCCGACCACGAGGTCTCGGCGGTCGTCCACTACTACCGCAGGCTGGGCCGGTACATGGGGATCAAGGACGTCCCCGAGACCTACGAGGGCTTCCGGGACCTCATGGACTCCTACGAGGAGGAGCACTTCGCCTACACCGAGGGCGGCCGGGCCGTCTCCGACGCCACCCTCGACCTCATGGTGACCTTCTACCCGCCCCGGGCGGCCCGGGCCGCCCGCCGGTTCTCCATGGCGATCCTCGACGAGTCGCTCATCGAGACGTTCCGCTACGACCCGCCGTCCCGGGCCTGGCGCAGGGCCGCCGACACCGCGCTGAAGCTCCGTGCCGGGGTCGTGCGGCGGATGAGGCCGCGCGAGGAGCCGCTCTGGGCCGAGGCGAACCCCAACATCCGCAGCTACCCCGACGGCCACGACCTGGGCCGGATCGGCACGTTCCCGGCGGGCTGCCCGGTCGCCCACGACGTGGACCCGGTCGCCCACGAGGAGCTGTACGGCCCCGGCGGCGCGGCCCCCGCCGGGGCGGCCGGCGCGCAGGACCCGGAGTCCGCCGAGGCCTCCGCGGACGGGCGCGCGTGACCCCCGCCCCCGGGACCGCCGCGCCGGACGCGGCCCCGGGGCCCCTGCCCCGCTCCGTCCACGCCTGGTACGGCAGCGGGGCGGTGGCCACCGGTGTCTTCAACACGGTCCCCGGCCTGCTGCTGCTCATCTACCTCACCGACACCCTGGCGGTGAGCCCGGCGGTCGCCGGGCTGGTCGTGCTGGCGCCCAAGCTGGTCGACCTGGTGGTCAGCCCCTACATCGGGGTCTGGTCGGACCGGACGCGCTCCTCCTGGGGGCCGCGGCGGCCGTGGATGCTGGGCGGGGCGCTGACCCTGCCGGTTCTGTTCGCCGCGATGTTCGCCGGCCCGCCGCTCCAGGGGAACGGGGCCGCGGTGTACGTGGCCGCGGTGTTCGTCGCCGCGGCGCTGGCGTCGTCGGTCTTCCAGGTGCCGCACGCGGCGATGCCCGGGGAGGTCACCGCGGACTACCACGAGCGGTCGGCCTTCACCGCCTGGCGGACCGTGTTCGTGGGCCTGGCCCTGCTGGCGGGCGGGGCGCTCGCCCCGGTGCTGCGGTCCGTGCCCGCGGACGAGGTGACCGGCTACCGGCTGATGGGCGCGGTCATGGCGGCCGTGGTGCTGGTGTCCATGCTGGGCGCGGTGGCCGGCACCCGCCGCGCGCCGCGCACGGTGTTCCCGCACCGCACCGGGGGCATGGGCGCGCAGCTGCGGACGGCGCTGGGCCACCGGCACTTCCGGGTGCTCTTCCCCGCCAACCTGCTGATGGCCGCGGCCTCGGGAACAATGGTGGCGGGCGTGCCGTACGTGACCGCGAACGTCATGGGCGAGCCCGCCTACACGAGCGTCCTCATGGTGTGCGTGCTGGTCCCGCTGATGGCCGCCGCCCCGCTGTGGCGGCGGTTCTCGGTGCGGGTGGACAAGCGCCGGGCCGCCGCCTGCGCGGCCGTGGTGTTCTCGCTGGGCGGCCTGGGGCTGCTGTTCATCCCCTCGGGCGGCGTGCCGGCCGCGGTCGCCTCGGCGGTGCTGGTGGGGATCGGCCTGTCGGGGACGATGCTGCTGCCCTGGTCGATGCTGGCGGACTGCCTGGCCGCCACCGGGGACGGCCGGCGCCAGGGCGGCGTGCTGTCGGGGGTGTGGACGGCGGGCGAGGCGCTGGCCCAGTCGGTGGGCACCGGTCTGCTGTCGTTGTCGCTGGCACTCAGCGGCTACGCGGAGTCGGGGGCGGGCGAGGCCGTCCGGCAGAGCGAGGGGGCGCTGCGCGGCATGCTCGTGGGCAGCTCCCTGGTGCCGGCCGCCGTCATGCTGGCGTGCCTGGTGCCGCTGGCGTTCTACCGCCTCACCGAGGCGGAGGCGGCGCGGTGACCCGCGGGGCCCGCCGCGCGGCGGGCCCCGTCCCCCTCACGGGGCGAGGACCAGCGCCCCGCTCCCCCGGCCGGTGTCGAGGATCCGGTGGGCGCGGACGGCCTCGGCCAGGGGCAGGACCTCCCGCAGTCCCACCGCGTACTCCCCGCGCGTGTACAGGCCGACGGCGGCGGCCGGGCGCTCCGCCGAGCGGGCCGCCGAGCACTACGTGGCGCTCGTGCAGACCCCGGCGACCAACCGTGCGTTCTTCAACGCGCTCCCGCTGGAGGAGTCCGAGCGCCGGGAGATCGTCCGCTCCGGTGTGGACGCCTTCCTCCGCGTCTACGGCCCCCGGTAGCCCCGCGGAGGGAAGCCGGACGGGTCCTACCGTCCCAGGCGGCGCCAGAGCGGGCGGGGCATCAGCCGCATGCCCGCGAACACCGGGCCGAGCACGCGCGGCGCCCACACCGTGGTCGCCCCCGAGCGCAGCCCCGCCGAGACCGCTGCGGCCACCTGGGCCGGGGTGGCCGGGAACGGGGCCGGGTCCACGTGCGCCGACATCCGGGTGGGCACGTAGCCCGGGCGCACGACCAGCACCCGGGCCCCGCTGCCGTGCAGGGAATCGGCCAGGCCCTGGGCGAACCCGTCCAGCCCGGCCTTGGCCGACCCGTACACGAAGTTGAACCTGCGCACCCGGACGCCCGCCACCGACGACAGCACCACCAGCGCCCCGTGGCCCTGCTCCCGCAGCCGGGCGGCGACGGCCAGTCCCGCGGAGACGTGCCCCGTGTAGTTGACCGCCGCCGCCCGGGCCGCGGCCGCCGGATCGGCCTCGTAGCCGGCCTGGTCGCCGAGCACGCCGAACGCGTCCACCACCACGTCGAGGTCGCCCACCAGGGCCACCGCCTCCCGCACCGCGCCGGTGTGGGTGTCCGCGGCGGTCGCGTCGAACTCCAGGGAGTGCACCTTCGCCCCCAGCGCGGTCAGCGCTCCCGGCGGCTCGGCGACCCCGCCGCGGGCGGCCAGCACCACCTCGCGGGCGCCCTCGCGCACCAGCCGTTCGACGATGGCCAGTCCGATCTCGCTGCGGCCGCCGAGCAGCAGCACGGTCCGCACCGTTCCCACCGAGTCGCGCATGTGCCTTGGATGTCCTTCCGAACGACGAACGGGGTGTCAGAGCAGCCGCAGGCGGCGGGCCAGGTCGGAGACGAGCACCCCGTCGGGGTCGGCCCGTTCGCGGATCCCGCGCCAGGCGGGCAGGCCGGGGTACATGGCGTGGACCGTCTCCGCGTCGGCCCGGCCGTCCTTGGCCAGGTAGAGCCGGCCGCCCGCGGCGAGCAGGCGCTCGTCGAAACGGCGCAGCATCCGGCCCAGGCCGGGCAGGTCGGCGGGCAGGTCCACGGCCAGCGTCCACCCGGGGCGGGGGAACGACAGGTGGCCGCCGGTGCCCTCGCCCAGCCGCTTGAGCACGGTCAGGAACGACGGGGCGCCCGCCCGGGACAGCCCCTCCATGATCCCCGCCAAAGCGTCCTCGGCCCCGAGGGGCACCACGAACTGGTACTGGACCAGCCCGCGCGGACCGTACAGCCGGTTCCAGCCGCGGACGGCGTCCAGCGGGTGGAAGAACCCGGCGAGGGGCTGGGCCTGGCCGCGCCGCCGCCGCGGGGCGGCGTTGCGGTACACGGTGTTGAACGCCCCCACCGTCCAGGAGTTGAGCAGCCCCGGCGGCACCCGCGGCGGGGCGGCCGGCGCGCCGCCCGGCCGGTGGCGCAGCGGGTCGCGGCGCAGGGCGGGCGGCAGGTCGCGCGGGACCGCGTGCTCGGCCCGGGTGAGCACCCCGCGCCCCATCGCGCTCCCCCTGGCCAGCAGGTCCACCCAGCACACCGTGTACCGGTAGTCGGCGTCGGTGCGCGACATCAGGTCCAGGGTGGCGTCCAGGGACTCGGTGCGGTCGGTGTCGACCCGCATGTAGGAGGTCTCCACCGGCAGCACGGCCAGGGTCGCCTCGGTGATGACGCCGGTCAGGCCCATCCCGCCCAGGGTGGCCCGGAAGAGGTCGCCGTCCTCCCCCGGTGCCGAGGGTGTGAGCACCCGCGCCCGCCCGGCCGGCGTCGCCAGGGTCAGGGAGCGCACGTGCGCCCCCAGGGAGGAGTCGGCGTGGTGGTTCTTGCCGTGCACGTCGGCGGCGATCGCCCCGCCCACGGTGACCTGGCGCGTCCCGGGGGTGACCGGCACGAAGTGCCCGCGGGCGAGGAGGTGCGCGATGAGCCGGTCGAAGGAGACCCCGGCGGGGACCGTGACCTCGCCGCGGTCGGCGTCCAGCCGGATCGGGCCGGTCAGCCCGGTGCAGTCCAGGACGGTGCCCCCGGCCGCCTGCGCGGCGTCGCCGTAGGAGCGGCCCAGACCGCGGGCGAGCACCCCGCGCGGGCCCGCGTCCGCCAGGGCCCGCGCGACCTCGCCGGCGGTACGGGGCCGCACGACGCGGGCGGCGGTCGGCGCGGTGCGCCCCCACCCGGTGAGGAGCACGGGGCGCTCCGGCTGCGATGACACGACAGGGTCCCCCTTAGAGGTAGATGCCCAGCCCCACGAGGAGGGCGAGCGCGACGAGGACGACCTGCAGGGGGCGGTCGCGCAGCGCGATCTCCTCGGGCTCCTCGCCCACGCCCCGGTCCACCAGCAGGTTGTAGCGCAGGACGAACATGATGAAGGGAACGATACTGCCCACGTGGAACAGGTTCTGGGCACCGCCGTCCTGCTCCAGCGCCCACAGGCAGTAGGTGACGATCATCGCCGCCGACGCCATGGTGCGGGTCTGGGACAGGTAGGTGGGCGTGTAGACGGACAGGGTGGCCCGGACCGGCCCGTCCGCGTGCGCACCGTCCAGGGCGCGCAGCTCGGCCTCGCGCTTGCCGACCACGACCAGCAGCGCGGCCAGGGACACCACGATGATGAACCACGAGGTCAGCGGGACGCCGACGGCGACGCCCCCGGCGACCGCGCGCAGCACGTGGCAGCCCGCGACCGCGACCAGGTCGCAGATCGCGATGTCCTTGAGGAAGCGGGTGTAGGCGAGGGTGAGCAGGACGTACCCGGTCAGGACGCCGGTGAGCAGGGGCTCTCCCAGGGCGAGGGAGGCGGCGGGGGCCAGGGCGCACAGGGAGGCCCCCACGGCCACCGCCAGCGGCACCGGGACCAGGCCGGCGGCGACGGGCCGGTGGCGCTTGCGCTCGTGGGCGCGGTCGCCCTCCGCGTCGCGCACGTCGTTGAGCAGGTAGGTGCCGCTCGCCGCCGCGCAGAACAGGGCGAAGACCGCCGCGCACATCAGCAGGGCGCGCGGCTCGGTGAGCGCGCCGGCCGCCGCCGGGGCGGCCAGGACGAGCAGGTTCTTCAGCCACTGGCGGGGACGGCAGGCCCGCACCAGCGCGAAGGGGAGCGTGTCGCGCACGCGGCGGTCGCCGGACGGGGTCCCCCCGGTCCCGGTCCCCGGCGCCACCGGCGTCACGCCGCCGCCCTCCCGGTCGCGCGGGCGGCCCCGCCCCGCCGGCCGCGCGGGGGCCGGGGGCGGGGGCGTGCGGGTCCTTCAGTTGTGGTGCGCACGGGATCGGCCGGTGAGGTACAGGATGACGCCGATCGCGACGAAGCCGACTCCGACGATGAGGGCGGCGAGCGGGACCGTGGTGTGGATCAGCGGCAGCGTGGTGCGGCCCTCCTCGGAGTTCTCCAGGGCGGTCCGCACGGAGGCGTCGTCGAAGACCAGCTCGGCGTCGAGCAGGGTCAGGACCTCCTGGCCGTCCACGACGACGACGCGGCTCTGGTCCTCGCTCACCTTGATCGGGGAGCCGGTGGTCGGGTCGATCCAGTAGGTGCGGGTGATGGAGAAGACCTCGTCGCCGGTCACGTCGCCGTCGCCCTCCAGCCCGGCGACCGAGCGCGGCAGGGTGCGCTCGCCGATGACCTCGCCCTCGACGACCTGCTCGAAGCGGTAGACCTCGACGCCCTCGATCTCCTCGGCGCCCTTGAACTCCATCGTGACGGGTTCCTTGACCGTCGTCTCGAAGAACTCGTAGTCGCGCTGCTCGGTGAAGAAGGGGAACTTCCACGCCTGGCCGCTCTGGACGGTGGACTCCTCGTTCACCATCGCGTCGCAGCAGTCGACGGCCTCGCCGGTGACCCGGTCGTGGCCGGCGCGGCGGCTGGTGGAGCTGATGCCGAAGTCGGTGTCGGCGTCCCTCAGCCAGGTGAACTGGTCCCAGACCACGATCTCGTCGGTACTGGAGGCCACGTCGGCCCGGATGGTCACGCTGGCCTCCAGCGTGGCGTCCTCGACGAGTTCGACGTCCTCGATGTTGAAGTAGGTCGCACCCTCCGCGACGTTGGTGTACTCGACGTAGTAGGTCAGGGGGGTCTTCATCAGGGAGCTGGACACCCATGTGCGCATGAGGGGTGCGACGGCGAGGAAGAAGACTCCAAACCCGATGAGAACGACCGCTGTGGCACGGCGCATGAGCCCTCCTGGGCGAGGTGAGTCCGGATCTGGAACGGGCTTCAGTGGAACTAGCTTCAGTTCCGGGTAGAGTACTGCCCAGTAGTGAACGACGTCACCAGGGCGTGTCTGAATTTTTATAACACGTTCTAGTAGACCGTGTTCGGACTCCACCCCGTCCTGGAAGGCCCCATGGCGCCCACGCCCTCCGCGCCCGAGGACCCCACCGGCACCCCCTCCGGCGGCGCGCGCACCACCCCCGCGGTCCCCGACCCCGCCCGGCTGCTGCCGCAGGTCGACGGGCGCCACGCGACCCTCGACGGCATCCGCGCCGTGGCCGCCCTCATGGTCCTGGTCTTCCACGTCGCCACCGAGACCGGCGACTCCCTGGCCCCCGGCGTGCTCGGCGGCGCGCTGTCCGCGTTCGACCTCGCCGTGCCGCTGTTCTTCACCCTGTCCGGGGTGCTGCTGTACCGGCCCTGGGCCCGGGCCGTCCTGGACGGGAGCCGCTCCCCCTCCGCCCGCACCTACCTGTGGCGCCGGGTCGTGCGCGTGTTCCCCGCCTACTGGGTGGTGGCCCTGGCCGCGCTGCTGCTGTACTCGCGCGAGCACCTGGACTCGCCGCGGTACTGGCTGGAGGTCATGACCCTCGCCTTCCCGTACGACACCGACCCCTCCTGGGTGGGCACCGGGCCCTACGGGCTCGGGCAGATGTGGAGCCTGTCCGTCGAGGTGAGCTTCTACCTGCTGCTCCCGGTGTTCGCCCTGCTGCTGTCCCTGTGGGCGCGCCGCGGCGGCACACCGGACGCCCGGGGCCGGCGCCTGCTGTGGGGCCTGGGGGTGATGGCGCTGCTGGGGTTCGCCGCGCTGCTGCCGCAGTTCATCCCCGAGCCGCGCCACTACATGCACGCCTGGCTGCCGCGCACGCTCGGCATGTTCGCGGCGGGGATGGCGCTGGCCGTGCTGTCGGAGTGGGCCCGGCACGAGTCCGGTCCGGACGGCCCGGTGCGGCGCTTCTGCCGCACCGTCGCCTCCTCCCCGGGGGTGTGCTGGCTGGCCGCGGGCGGGTTCTTCGCCCTGGCGGCCACCGACGCCACCGGCGGCCGGTTCATCGGCGCGGGCGACCTGTGGACCTCGGCCTTCTCCTCGGCGGCCGACATCGGCTTCGCGTTCCTCGTCATCGCGCCCGCCGCACTGGCCCCCCGGCCCGCCGGCCCGCCGGCCCCGCTGCGGTCGGCCGCGGCCTGGCGCGACGGCCGCTGGCTGGACTCGCTGCTGCGGCACCGGGTGTGCCAGTACCTCGCCAAGGTGTCCTACGGGGTGTTCCTCTGGCAGTTCCTGGTGCTGTACCTGTGGCGCGACTTCACCGGGCAGGAGATCTTCACCGGCACCTTCTGGCTGGACATGGTGCCGGTGACGGCCGCGACGGTGCTGCTGGCCGCCGCCACGCACCGCTGGGTGGAGGAGCCGTCGCGGCGCTGGTCGCGCCGGGTCCTGCGGGACCCCCGCCGGCCCTGAGGCGGGCCGGGCTCACTCCTGCCCGCCGGCCTCCCCCTCCCGCGGCGGCTCCTCCTGCGAGAGCGGGATCGGGTGGCCGCCCTCCGCGTCCGGGGCGAGCCTGCCGAGCGCCACCGCCGTCATGCACAGCCCGCCCTCCTCGGTGAGCAGGGAGAGCCGGTCGCCCTGTTGCGGCACCGGCAGGTGCCAGAACCCGCCGTCGGGCGCCGCGGGCAGCACCGCCTCGATCCAGCCGCCGCCCACCGACACCACCAGCTGCGTGTCGGCGTCCGAGGTGTAGGCGAGGGTCGCGACCTGCTGCGGACCGCCCGCCGCCAGCGCGGGCCAGGACACCGCGCCCTCCAGCGTCCCCAGGCACTCGTCCTGCGGCCCGGGCAGGAACGTGCTGCTGAACAGCGTGTGCTCGCCCGGGACCAGGGTCCCCCCGTCGTCGAACACGTAGGCCCGCGGCCCCTGCTCCGGGTACGCGAACCGCGCCCCGTCCGGGGCCAGCGGCGGCAGCACGTAGGAGGTGAGCCGCCGGTCGCCGTTCCAGTCCAGGACCACGTCCTCCGGGACCGGGCGCGGGTAGAACCCGCCCTCCTCGGGCAGGTCGGCCATGGAGGCCCGCACGTTGTCCATGTACTCGCGCAGCCGGTCCCCGTTGAGGGTCCCGGCGTAGGTGTGGGTGGAGTACAGGGCGCCCGCCGCGTAGACCGCGGTCAGGACCCCGGCCGCCACCGCCCGGTCGCGCCGGGCGCGCCGTCCCGGGGCGGCGCGCGTGGCGGGCGCGGCCCCCGCCGTGGAGACCGACTCCCGGGCGCGCTGCTCGCGCACCACCAGGAAGGCCAGGGCCAGGCACAGGGCGAAGACCAGCGCCGCGTCGGCCACGTACCGGGGGTCCGCCCCGGCCAGGCCGTGCCCGCGCCCGCGCGCGATCACCGTCGGGATCGCGTCCACGAACACCAGGTAGCCCAGCAGCAGCGCCCACGCCCGCCAGGCGCTCCCGCGCAGCCACAGGCTGCTCAGGACGATGGCCGCCCACACCGCGCCCGCGCCCAGCACCACGAACCCGCGCGGTTCGACCAGCCCGCCCGCCGGGGTGATGAGCGCCCACTCGTAGGGGCCGCCCAGCGCGCCCACCGGGAACACCTGTCCCAGCATCCGCCGCACCAGCTCCACCGCCGCGTCCGCCTCGGGCACCCCCGCGCCCTCGGTGCCGCTGCCGCCGTTCTGGCTGACCACGTACAGGACCAGGTAGCCCAGGGTCATGGCGGCCATCGCGGTCCAGAACGCGCGGTGCGCGCGCACCGCCCGCGCCGCCCCCGCGAACAGGGTGCCCGGGTAGAGGAAGGCGACCGCGAACACGAACAGCAGCGAGGGCAGGAACAGCGCCTTCACCGAGAAGAACATGCCGAAGACCACGGCGGCCGTCGTCCACCACCCGTACCGGGGGTCGCCGGTGCGCACGTAGCGGACCGTCCACAGCAGGGCCAGCAGGATCGCCAGCTGGAACGGCACCGCGTTCAGCGCCGCCGCCCACCAGCCCAGCACCGGGATGGTCAGCGGGGCCAGGGCGTAGACCGTGAACGGCACGAGCAGCGCCCACCGCCGGCCGAACAGCTCCCAGGTCAGCCGCAGGAACGCCAGCAGGGCCAGGGCCTGGAGCACCAGCATCAGCCCGGCGCTCACCCACCAGTCGTAGGGCCAGAAGGCCGTCTGGAGGTAGACCAGGAACATCGCCCCGGGCATGAAGTGGCCCTTGTGCAGGGAGAACAGGTAGTCCGGGGTGAGGTCCGCGGCGTAGGCGGCGCCGAAGAACAGGAAGTCGTCCTCGACGAAGTAGGACGCGTTCAGCACGTACACCTTGGCGGCCAGCGCCACCAGCAGGACCACCGTCGCCGCGCGGAACACGGGGTCGCGGGAGACCCGCCGCAGCGCGCGCAGGGAGTCCGCCGCCAGCACGCCGATCCCGGGACCCTCGTCCTCGGGATCCTCGACGGCGCGGCGTACCCTGGCCTCCGGTTCCCGGTCCGGACCGGTCGTGGGGGTGGTGGACGGCATCGGTACTCTCCCCGCCGCTGGTTGGCCAAGCCGGAAACGGATGTCAGAATACAACAGGTTCCAGTTTCAGCTCTCCCTGTTGACACTGGCCTTTCTCCTCGCGAGACCCTTAACGGGAACTTGATGCAGCACACCCCTGGAGGTGATGTGGTGGGACTCGAACAGGTCCGCCGCGACTGGACCCGGCTGGGTGCCGACGAGCCCCTGTGGGCGGTGTGCGTCGACCCCGCCAAGCGGGACGGCGGCTGGGACGACGACGAGTTCCTCGCCTCCGGCCGCGCCGCCGTCGACCCGGCGGTGGCCCGCCTGGAGGAGCTGGGGCTGCGGCCCGGAGGCGGCCGGGTCCTGGACTTCGGCTGCGGGGCCGGGCGGCTCTCCAACGCCCTGGCCGCGCACTTCGACCGGGTCGTGGGCGTCGACATCTCGGCTCCCATGCTGGAGGAGGCCCGGCGGCTGGACCGCAGCGGCGGGCGTATCGGCTTCGTCCTCAACGAGCGCCCCGACCTGTCGCTCTTCGAGGACGACTCCTTCGACCTCGTGTACACCGACCTGGTCCTCCAGCACCTGCCCCCGGAGCTGGCCGAGGGGTACATCCGGGAGTTCGGCCGGGTCGTGCGCCCGGGCGGGGCCATGGTCCTGGGCGTCCCCGAGAGCGAGCGCCGCACCTTCAAGGGGCTGGTGTTCCGGTACGCGCCCTGGCCCCTGGTGGCCTGGGCGCAGAAGACCCTGCTGCGGTACCCGGCGCCGATGCGGATGCACACCCTGGGCACCGGGCGGCTGGCCGAGCTGCTGCCGCAGGCGCGCATCGCGGCCTCCGACGAGTACTGGGGCGGCGACCACTGGCGGCACCTGCGCCACTACGTGGCGGTGGGCGGGTGACCGGGACCGGGGGGCCCGCCGCCCCGGCCCGCCCCGACGGGACCGTCCCCTTCCGCGCCACCCTGGGCCGCTCCGTCGCGCTGTTCTCCGCGTTCCGCAGGGAGCAGGCCGACCCGGCGTTCTTCTACGGCACCCTCGCCCGCGACACCGTCGCCCAGCTGCGCTCCTACACGCCGCTGGACGGCAGGCTCGTCGTGGACGTGGGCGGCGGTCCCGGCTACTTCGCCGACGCGCTGCGCGAGGCGGGCGCCCGCTGCCTGTGCGTGGACTCCGACGCCCACGAGATGACCCTGCACGGCCGCTCCGCCGACGCCTTCGCCGTCCAGGGCAGCGCCCTGGACCTGCCGCTGCGCACCGGGTCGGTGGACGTGTGCTTCTCCTCCAACGTCCTGGAGCACGTCCCGGACCGGGCGCGCATGGCCGACGAGATGGTGCGGGTGACCCGGCCCGGCGGGCTGGTGTACCTGTCGTACACGCTGTGGTTCTCGCCCTGGGGCGGGCACGAGACCTCCCCCTGGCACTACCTGGGCGGCCGGTACGCCGCCGAGCGGTTCGCCCGCCGCAACGGGCACAGGCCCAAGAACGACTTCGGCCGCACCATGTACGCGGCCCACGCGGGAGAGATGCTGCGCTGGGCGCGCGCCCGCACCGACGTCGACCCCGTGGACCTGCGGCCCCGCTACCTGCCGACCTGGACGAAACCGCTCGTGCGCGTCCCGGGCCTGCGCGAGGTCCTCACCTGGAACCTACTCCTGGTGCTGCGCAAGCGGTGAGGGCTCCAGCACCAGGCCGGTGACCACCCGGCCGTCGGCCGCGGCCACCGTCGCGCTCCACCCGCCCAGCTGGACCCGCTCCCCCGGCCCCTGCGGGATGTGGCCGAGCAGGACCAGCACCATTCCGGCGACGGTCACGTAGGAGCCCTCGGGCGGGTCGGTGACCTCCACGCCCAGCAGGGGGAGGTCGTGCACGGGATAGGTGCCCGGGACGCGCAGCGCGCCCCCGTCCAGCCGGACGACCTCGGGGTCGTCGCCGTCGGTCTCGTCGACGATGTCGCCGACGATCTCCTCCAGCAGGTCCTCCATCGAGACGATCCCGCCGACCTCGCCGGCCTCGCCGATGACCACCGCCAGCTGGCGGTGCTCGGCGGTCATCCGCCGCAGCGCGTCGGAGACCGTCAGGGAGTCGGGCAGCAGCGGGACCTCGCGGGCCAGGTCGGCGACGTCGGCGTCGCCGCGGTCGATCAGGTCGCTCCAGTGGACGACGCCCAGGACGTCGTCGACGTCCCCGGCGGCGAAGACGGGCGCCCGCGAGTGGCCGCGCTCGACGAGCATCGCCAGCGCCTCCCGGGCCGTCGTCCCCGCCGTGACCGCGTCGACGTCCGGGCGCGGGACCAGCACCCGGCGGACCTTGCGGTCGCGGATCTCGAACGCGCCGGACAGGATGTGGCGCTGCTCCGGGGTGATGTCCCCGTGGGTGACGATCATGTCCCGCAGCTCCTCCTCGCTGATCTCCTCCCGCTCCGCGCGCGGATCGCCGCCGAGCAGCCGCACCACGAGGTCCGTGGAGGCGCCGAGCAGCCGCACGACGGGGCGGGACAGGGCGGCGAGCAGGTCCAGCGGGCGGGCCACCATGAGCGCCCAGGCCTCCGAGCGCTGCATGGCGATCCGCTTGGGCGCCAGCTCGCCCAGCACCAGCGTGACGAAGGTGAGGACGACGGTGACCAGCACGACCGCGACCGGGGAGGCGTAGGAGCCGAGGAAGCCGAGCGGTTCGACGAGCGGGCGGGCCAGCGACACGGCGGCGGTCGCCGAGGCGAGGAATCCGGCGAGCGTGATGCCGATCTGGATGGTGGCCAGGAACCGGTTGGGGTCCCGGGCCAGCCGGGCCACGGCGCGGCCGCCCGGGCCGCTCGCCTCCAACCGGCGGATCTGCCCCTCCCGCAGGGTGACCAGGGCGATCTCGCTGCCGGCGAACAGGGCGTTCACCACGACCAAGACCAGCACGAGGCCGATCTGGGCCCCGTAGCCCTCCATGGGATGCTCCCGTGGGTCGATTGTGTTGGAGATGGGGGTCTTCCCTGTTTTCCCATCCGCCACACCCGCCCCGAACCGCTACCCCAGCCGGTCGCGGATCCGCCGCGGGGAGCGCGCGCGGCGGTGCATGCCCCGGAAGGGGCACTCCCGCCGCTCCAGGTCCATACCGAACCCCCGGGCCGACTCCAGGCCCTCCAGCTCCTCCCAGAACAGGGGCGCGGCCACCGGCCCGCCCTCGCGCACCCGCACGGAGTACGGGGCGACGGCCAGCTGCTCGCGGCCGTTGCGGAGGTAGTCGACGAACAGCCGGCCCCGCCGCCTGTTCTTGCGCACCTCGGTGGTGCGCTCCGCCGGGGCCCGCGCGGCCACCCGTTCGGCGAGGAGCCCGGCCAGGTCCCGGACCTCCTGGTCGTCCAGCTCCGGGCGCAGCGGCGAGCGGACGTGCAGGCCCTTGGAGCCGGTGGTCATCACGTAGGCGGCCAGCCCGGCCTCCTCCAGGATCTCCCGGGCGTCGAGCGCCGCTGCTCTGCACGCGGCGAAGTCCCGCGCACCGCCCCCGGGCGGGTCCAGGTCCAGCACCAGCAGGTCGGGGCGGCCCAGGTGCGGCTCCCGTGACTGCCAGGCGTGCAGCGTGATCGCCGCCTGGTCCGCGCACCACACCAGGGCGGCGGCGTCGCGGACCTCCATCATCGTCCCGCCCCCGGTCTCCAGGGTGCGGACCCAGTCGGGGACCGAGGGGTGCTTGACGAAGAAGCCGGGGCCGTCCACCCCTCCCGGGTAGCGCTCCAGCGCCACCGGCCGCCCGCGCAGGTGCGGCAGCATCAGCGGCGCGATGCGCACGTGGTAGCGGGCCAGGTCCTCCTTGGTGGGACCGCCCGCCCCGAAAAGCTCCTTGTCCGGCCGTTTCACCCCGACCACCCGGCGTCCCGCCCGAACCCTCGCGCTGTCGGCCATGGCCACCACCTCCCCCGGGTCCCCTACCCGTTCCGCGGCGGGGGGCACGCCCGGGTCCCGGCGGCGTGCGGGCGTCAGTCCCGGGGAGGCCCGGGGTCCGGGCGGTCCAGGACGCCGGCGGGGTCGATCTGGCCGTACCCGGTGGCCACGTAGAAGTCCTCCAGGTTCACGTAGCCCGCGCGGCGGGCCACGCTGATCATGTCGCCCGACGACTCCGCCTCGATGAGGCTGCGGTGCCCGCCCATGAACTCCGCCATGGCGAGCCGCCCGTCCACCTCGGCCTTCTCCCGGGCCCGGGTGCGGTGCCAGGCCCCGATCGCGACGCGGGCCTTGCCGGTGCGGGCCGACTCCAGCCAGGCCCGGTCCGGCCCCGGCTCGGCCTTGGTGATGATCTGCACCGTGTCGCCCTCGCGCACCTGGGCGCTGGGCAGGGCCAGGCGCCCGTTGACCGTCGCGGCCGAGAACCGGTCGCCGATGTCGTTGTCCAGGGCGTAGGCCACGTCCACCGGGGTCGAGCCCTCGGGGAGGGTGAGGATCTTGCCGTCCACGGTGAGCACCGTGATGCTGTCCGCCAGGTCGGTGCGCACGCCCTCCAGCAGCTCCTCCGCGGAGGCGCCCTCCTGCCAGCGCAGCAGCCGGGTGAGCCACTCCGGGTCGGTGGTGCGCTCCGAGCCGAGCCGGCCGTCGCGGCCGGTGCGCTCGTGGATCTCGGCGATGATGCCGTACTCCGACACCTGCTGGGCGCGGCCGTCGCAGATGATGATCTGCACCTTGTGTCCGCCGTCGGTGCGCACGGTCGTGTGCAGCGCCCGGTAGAGGTTGTACTTGGGCGAGGCGATGAAGTCGCGGAACTTCGCCGGGACCGGCCGCCAGCGCCCGTGGACGGCGCCCAGCGCCAGGTAGCCGTTGCGCTCCTCTCCCCGGACCACCACCACGTAGCGCACCGTGGCCTGCGGGTCCAGGGAGGCCAGCGGGGATCCGGAGTGGAACACCGACGCCAGGTGGCGGGGGCGGACCTCCACGTCGGCCTTGACCCGGAAGGCCGCCAGGCTGTCGAGCAGCGCCGCCGTCAGGGCCTCGGTCTGCGGTCGCGCCCGGTCGCGGACCCGGGCGGCGCACTCACGGGTGCGCTCGAACTCCTCGGTCTCCAGGTACTCGAAACACAGGTCCTCCAGCTCCCGTTTGAGCTTGTACACGCCCAGCCGCTCGGCGAGCGGGACGAGCAGCTCGCGGGTGCCCAGGGCGATCTTCACCCGCTTGTGCGGCGGCTGGAACTGGAGGGTGCGCAGGTTGTGGACGCGGTCGGCCAGCTTGATCAGCAGGACCCGCAGGTCGTCGCGGGCGGCCACGACCATCTTGCGGAAGGTCTCCCCGGCGGCGGCGCTGCCGTACATCGACCGGTCGACCTTGGTGACCCCGTCGACCATGACGCCCACCTCGGTGCCGAACTCCGCGGCGAGGTGGGCGAGGCTGAACGGGGTGTCCTCCACGGTGTCGTGCAGGAGGGCGGCGACGAGGGTCGCGGTGTCCAGGCCGAGTTCGGCGAGGATGGTGGCGACGGCCAGGGGGTGGATGATGAACGGCTCGCCGCTCTTGCGCTTCTGCTCCCGGTGCAGGTGGTCGGCGACGGCGTAGGCGCGCGCCAGCAGCGCGGTGTCGGCCCGGGGGTACCAGCGCAGGTGCTCGGCGATCAGAGGCTCGGCCTCGCTCGCGGGGCGGGTGGTGGCCTTGGCCTGGTTGAGGCCGCGCCACCACTCGGTGGAGGCCGTCACATCCACATCGGGAGCTCCCATATGGACCCCTTCCCATCGCACGGCGGACCGGGTATTCCGTCAAGCCTACTTATCCCGGAACGCCGCCGGCCCACGAACCCCGCAACCCGCGGCCGGACCCGCGCGGGGAGGCGCCCGCGCCGCACGGGGGGAGAGGGAGATCACCGCCGCGGACGCGCGAACGCCCGGCCGGTGACCCCGGCCGGGCGTTCGGGTGCGGGCGCGGTGGGGCTACTTGCGCTTCTGGATCTCCTCGGTCAGCTGCGGGGCGACGGTGTGCAGGTCGCCCACGACGCCGAAGTCCACCAGCTCGAAGATCGGAGCCTCGGGGTCCTTGTTGACCGCGACGATGTTCTTCGCGGTCTGCATGCCGGCCCGGTGCTGGATCGCGCCGGAGATGCCCAGCGCGACGTACAGGTTCGGGCTGACCGTCTTACCGGTCTGGCCGACCTGGAACTGGTTCGGGTACCAGCCGGAGTCGACGGCGGCGCGGGAGGCGCCGACGGCGGCACCGAGCGAGTCCGCCAGGCCCTCGACGACGGAGAAGTCGTCGGAGCCGACGCCGCGCCCGCCGGAGACCACGACGGCGGCCTCGGTCAGCTCGGGGCGCTCGCCCTGCTCCTGGACCACGCGCTCGACGACCCGGGCGGCCCGGGCGGCCTCCGACGGCTCGAAGGAGACGGCCTCCTCGGCGGCGGCGCCGGCCGCGGCCTCGGGGGTCACGGAGTTCGGACGGACCGCGACGACCGGGACACCGGTCCGGACGCGGGCGTGGGTGACGGTGGCACCGCCGAAGATGCTGTGCTCGGCGACCACGTCGGCGCTGACGTCGACCACGTCGGTGAGCACGCCCGAGCCCAGCTTGACGGCGGTGCGGCCGGCGATCTCCTTGTTCTCGGCGGTGGCCGAGACGAGGATCGCGGCGGCGCCCCTGTCCCGGGCCAGCTCGGCGAGCAGCTCGGCCTTGGGCGCGACGACGTGGTCGTTGAGCGAGGCCGGGGCGACGTAGACCTTCTCGGCGCCGAACTCGGCCAGCGCGGCCCTGCCCGACTCCGCACCGTCGCCGATCCAGACCGCGGCGGGCTCGCCGATGCGGCGCGCGGCGGTCAGCAGCTCGGTGGTGACCTTCTTGACCTGTCCGTCGACGTGGTCGACGAGGACGAGGACCTCAGCCATAATCCTTGAACCTTCCTGAGTCTCTCGCCTGACCTACACGAACTTCTTCTCGGCGAGGAAGTCGGCGATCTTCACGCCGCCGTCGCCCTCGTCCTTGACGATCGTGCCCGCGGCGCGCGGCGGCGCGGCGGCGAAGTCGACGGTCTCGGTGGTGGCGTTGGCCAGACCGACCCTGGCCGTGTCGATGCCGGCGTCGGCCGCGGACTTCTTGTCCACCGGCTTCTTCTTCGCCTGCATGATCAGCTTGAAGGACGGGTAGCGCGGCTCGTTGATCTTCTCCACGACGGAGACGACGGCGGGCAGCTGCGCCTCGACGACGTCGTAGCCGTAGTCGGTCTGGCGCTGGATCCTGATGGCGCCGCCGTCCACGTCGACCTTGCCGGCCAGCGTGAGCTGGGGCAGGCCGAGGTACTCGGCGAGCGCGGCGCCGACGACGCCGGTGCGGGCGTCGGTGGACTCCGAGCCCAGGACGACGATGTCGAACTCCAGGGTGCCCAGGGCCTGCGCCAGCGCGTAGGCGGTCTGGAGCGAGTCCGAGCCGTGGAGCGCGTCGTCGTTGACGAAGACGGCCTTGTCGGCGCCCATGGACAGCGCCTTGCGGATCGAGTCCGTGGCCTGGTCCGGTCCCATCGTCAGGATGGTGACCTCGCCGCCGTGCTTCTCCTTGAGGAGAAGGGCCTCCTCGATCGCGTACTCGTCGAGCTCGTTGACGACGCCGTCGGACGCTGCGCGGTCCAGCGTGTTGTCCTCGGCGCTGAGCTTCCGTTCGGTCGCCGTGTCCGGGACCTGCTTGACCAAAACGACAATATTCATGGCCGGTGGCCGACCTCCCTGCACTCCGTGATCCGCCGTGCGGCGGCCGGACGCTGGCGCGCCCCGTACTGCCAACAATGTCGAACGACGTTCGGTCCTCCGACGGCGGGGCCGGTCTTTCCGGTCGACCGGTCCCGCGGTGTACTCATAGCCCTTATGTTACTGGCTAGTAGCATGAAGGCCAACCCACGGCCCCCGATTTCACTTAGGAAACCCTAACCAATCCTGGTGGCACAGGCTCCGGCGGCACCGCACGCGGGGCGGCGGACCGTCCTGCGGGCCGGTGGGCGACCGGCCCCGAGCCCCTTGTCACACCTTAGTCACCGCCCGGTCCGGCCCCGCCCCGGCGGCACCGGTCCGGGGCCGGGAACGACACGGGCGCCCCCGCTCCCGAGGGAGCGCGGGGCGCCCGGCGGGCGTCACGCCGGCTACTCGCCGCCGAACCAGTCCGCGGGGCCCTGGAGCGGGCCGAGCCGCCAGTCGGGCGCGGAGCCGAAGCCGAACGACAGGATGAGCATCGCCAGCAGGATCACGGCGACGATCACGCCGATGTACAGGTACAGGTTGCGGAACCGGACCCGCTCCACCAGCCACACCGCCTGGTGCCGGGCCTGGCGGCCGCTGGGCATCAGGTAGCTCAGGAGCATCGTCACGAACACGGCGAACCCGCCGATGTAGTTGGGCCCCTCGTTGCCGGTGTCCACGATCTGGGCGTAGACCAGGCCCACGAGGATGCCCGCCACCAGGTACACCAGGCCGAAGCCCACGGTGCGCAGCAGCATCCGCCCGAACGCCCACGGGAAGCTGAGCGCCACCACCACGGTGTCGGAGTTGCGGGGCCCGCGCGTCTGGAGCCGCTTGGCGTGCTCGGCCTTGACCACGTCCAGCGCGCTCAGCCCGGCGATGACCAGGATGCCGAGCAGGATGCCGATCCACGGGAACACCAGGCCCAGCCCGGCCAGGGCCAGCACCACCGGGATGAGCACCAGCGGGTGCATCCGGTAGACGCGCTCCTCGTACTCCTCGCCCTCCTCCTCGTAGAGGGAGTCGTACTCGTCGTACTCGCCGGTCTCGCTGTCGCCGCGGAAGTACCCGCCCATCCGGTCGCTGCCGCCGCGCCGGAAGCGGTTCAGCCAGCCGCCCTGCTCCTCGTAGTCGTCCTCGTCGAACTGCTGCGTGCTGTTGCTCCGCCGGCCGTCGTCGACGGGGGTGAGGATGTCGGAGAAGTCGCCCTTGTGCAGGGGCGTGTTGAAAAACTGCGTCTGCGGGGCCCCGTCGTGCTGCGGGGGCTCCTCGTAGTCGAGGGGGGAGCGGCCGCCCCGGGCCGTGTCGCGCGGGTCGAGCATCATCGTGCCCTGCGGGTCGTCGGCGTCCGGGCGGACGGCGTCGATGCGCATCGTCCCCTGCGGGTCGTCGGCGGCGGGCACCGGGTCGAAGCGCTGTGTGCCCGCGTCGTCGGCGAGCGGGTTGATCCGCAGGGTACCCTGCGGGTCGTCCAGGTCGTCGGCCCCGCCGGGGGCGATCCGCTCCGTGCCCTGCTCGCCCGGGTCGTCGTAGCGCCCCGGGGCCATGCGCTCGGTGCCGATGCCGCCCAGGTCGTCGGTGGGCTCCTCGTCGGCCCGCCGGCCGTGGCGGCCCCCGGACAGGTCGTCCGTGGGCTCGTCCTCCCAGCCGCCCGACTCAGCACGGGCCTCGGCGCCCCGGTCGCCGGACGCGGACCAGGCGCTCGCGGTGGAGTCGGGCCCGCCGTTCCAGCCGCCCTCGCCCCCGCCGTGGGTCATCCGGCTGGCCAGGTACCCGGCCGCGCCGCCCAGCGCGGCACCGCCCAGGGCGGCGCCCGCGCCGCCCTGGCCCCCGGTCGCCGGGTCGGCGGGGGGCCGCCCGCCCGCGCCGGCGTCGGCCCCGGGGACCGGGGCGTGGTAGACGGTGTGGCTGCCGGTCAGCCCGGAGGGCTTGGCTCCGGGGTCCTCGGTCCAGGGGAGGTCGAGGTTGAGCCGTCCCGCCTCGTCCACCAGCCCGGCGGCGGTGGGGCGGCGGCGCATGTCGCGGGAGACGGCGCGCAGGACCAGCGGGCGCAGCGCCTCGTGCATCCCGTCCATGTCGATCTCGCCGTTGAGGATGCGGAAGAAGATCACCTCGAAGGCGCCCGAGCCGTACGGCGGGCGGCCGGTGGAGGCGAAGGCGACGGTGCCGCCCCAGGCGTGGATGTCGGTGGCCGGCCCCAGGGCGGTGCCCTCGATGACCTCCGGGGAGAGGTAGCTGGGCGTGCCGACGAACGTGCCGGTCTGGGTGAGCTTGGCGCCGTCGACGGCGTGGGCGATGCCGAAGTCGATGACGATCGGCTCGCCGTTGGAGATGATGACGTTGCCGGGCTTGAGGTCGCGGTGGATGACGTCGACCGCGTGGATGTCCTTGATCGCCCGTGCCAGGCCGGTGATGAACCGGGTGAGCGCGCGCCCGCGCAGCGGTCCGTGGTCGGTGACGGTGGCGTCCAGGGTGGGGCCGGGGATGTACTCGGTGACCACCCAGGGCAGCTCGGCGTCCGTGTTGGCGTCGATGACCTCGGCAACGTTGGGGCTCTGCACCCGGCGCATGGTCTCGACCTCGCGGGCGAGCCGGGCGCGGGCGATGCGGTCGCCGGCGACCTCGGGCTTGAGGACCTTCACCGCGACGAACTGCTGGGTCCGGGGATCTTCGGCCTGGTACACCACGCCCATGCCGCCGGAGCCGATGCGGCGGCGGATCACGTAATGGCCGATGCGCTCCGGCAGCTCCTCGCCCATGGGGAACCCTGCCGACATTGCCATCGTGTACTCATCCCCTCAAAAGACCGCATACCACCACGTCCAGCTTATCGGCCGGGGGGATGGGTCACCATTGGCTTGTACGGGCCCGACGGGGCCTTGTGGTCTGCTCGGCACCGCCGGGAAGTTCTGGGGGCTCCGGCGGTCGGTTCCTCGTCGGACGACCACCACCGAGTATGACGGAAGATCCGCGCGGGCGGTTCCCCCCGGCCTGCCCGAACTGGCCGGTTTCGGACTCCGGGGTGGGCGTTTCGGTCTCGCCGTGCCCGTCACACCCGCCCCGTCCCCCCTGTCCTGCGGGCCCGTGGCCGCCCCGGCGCCGGTCGCGGGCCCCGCGACCGGCGCCGGGGCGGCCGGCCGGGGTCAGCGGCCCCGGAAGACGGCCTTGCCGGGCCCCTGCTCCAGGAAGCTGCGCATGCCGGTCTTCTGGTCCTCGGTGGCGAACAGCCCGGCGAAGTGCAGGCGCTCGATCTCCAGGCCGGTGTCCAGGTCGGTCTCCAGTCCCCGGTCCACCGCACCCTTGGCGGCGGCCAGCGCCACCGCCGGCCCCTCGGCGAAGCGGGCGACGAAGGCCACCGCCTCGGCGTAGACCTCCCCGTCGGCGACGACGGCGTCCGCCAGGCCGATCTCCTTCGCCTCGGCGGCGTCCACGTGGCGGCCGCTGAAGATCATCTCCTTGGCGCGGGCCGGGCCGACGAGCCGCGGCAGCCGCTGGGTGCCGCCCGCGCCGGGGATGACGCCGAGCAGGATCTCGGGCACGCCCAGCTGGGCCCCGGCGCCCACCACCCGGAAGTCGGCGGCCAGCGCCAGCTCCAGGCCCCCGCCCAGGGCGTAGCCGGTGACGGCCGCGACGACCGGCTTGGGGATGCGGGCCACGGCGGTCAGGGCGTTCTGGAGGCCGCGGGCGTACTCCAGCATCTCCGCGTGGGTGCGGTCGGCCATCTCCTTGATGTCGGCGCCCGCCACGAAGAACCGCTCGCCGCCGTAGACCACGACCGCGCGGACCGCCGGGTCCGCGGCGACGGCCGCGGCGGCCTCGGCGATCTCGGCGGTCAGCACCGCGTTGAGCGCGTTCACCTTGGGTCGGTCCAGCCGGATCACGGCCACCGCCGGGTGCCCGGGGTCGGTCTCAACGCGCACGAACTCGGCCACGTGCTCCACCTCTTCGCCTGTCGACGTCACTGTCCAGCGATTCCTATCACCCGGGTCACGAGAAGAGCAGGACCAGGGTGCCCAGCCGTGCGGACAGCGCGTAGGCCGCCGCCAGCAGCAGGAGCGCGCCGACCGGCAGGAGCGTGTCCCCGGTCCCCCAGCGGCTGTGGCGGGCGCGGCTGCGCGGCCCGGTGCCGAACGCGCGGGCGTCCATGGCGGTGGCCATGAGCGTCCCGGTGCGGATGGCGCGCACGAGCAGCGCGAACATCCGACCGAAGAACAGCGCCGCCATCCGCGCGGGGTTGCGCCCCGCCTCCAGTCCGCGGGCCCGCCGGGCCAGGGTGACGGTCCGCCAGTGGTCGGCCAGGAGCGGGAGCAGGCGCAGTGCGGCCAGCACCCCCATGGCGGGGCGCTCGGGCACCCCCAGCCGCTGGACCAGGCCGTCGGCCAGGTCCGTGGGGTCGCTCCCCGCGGCGGCGATCAGTCCGGGCAGGGCGATGGCCAGCAGGCGTACCGCGGCGCCCACCGCGCCTTCCAGCCCCTCCACCCCGTAGAGGTAGTTGACGAGGCCGCTCGACAGGCCCATGAGGAGGAACGGCCCGCCCAGCACCAGCAGGGTGCGCCGGTCCAGACCGCTGAACGGGACCAGCGCCAGCACCCCCAGCAGCACCACGCCGCCGGTGACGGCGTCCACCGCCGGGACCAGCCCCAGCCCCAGGACCATCGCGGCCACCAGCTTGGCCGCGGGGTTGAACCGGGTCAGCCAGTACCGGGCTCCGCCGTCGTCGGGCGGGTCGAGGGTGAGGGCGTCGGCGACCGGCGCCCCGGGTTCACGGTCGGCCACGGGTGCCCCCTTCCGCCGCGGTGCGGCCGGTCTCCTCGGCCCGCCCCCGGGCGACCCGGACGCGCACGTCGGCCAGGCGCCGCAGCAGCAGCCCGTCGTGGGTGGCCATGACGACGGCGCGGCCCTGCGACCGCAGCTCGCCGAGCAGCTCCACCAGTTCGGACCAGGTGCGGGTGTCCTGTCCGAAGGTCGGCTCGTCCAGGACCAGGACGTCGGGGGCGTGCGAGGGTCCGGAACTCAGCGCGGTGGCGACCGAAAGCCGCCGTTTCTCTCCCCCGGAAAGCGTGTACGGGTGCACATCGGCCAGCGCGGTGAGCCGCAGTCGCTCCAGCAGCTCGCCGACCCACGCCTCGGTCTCCCGTGCGCCCCTCCCGGCGCGCAGCGGGGCGAACCGGAGCTCGTCGCGGACGGTGCCGGTGACGAACTGGTCCTCGGCGTGCTGGAACACGGTGCCCACGTGCCGGGCCAGCCGGCGGGCCGGCCAGCGCGCCAGCGGCCGCCGGTCGGCCGCGGCCAGCGGGCCGCGCGGCAGCACCGCGCCCCGGTACGGCCGGGCCAGGCCGGCGAGGAGGGTGAGCAGGGTGGACTTGCCCGCCCCGTTGGGGCCGGTCAGCGCGGTGGCGGTCCCGGCCCGCACCGCCAGGTCCACGTTCTCCAGTACCGGGCGCCGGGGCGGGACGCGCACGCCCAGCCCCGGCGGGGTGCGCGCGGCCACCCCCGCGGCCTCCAGCAGCACCGCGCCGCCGGGCGCGGCGCCCGTGGAGGGCGCGGGCTCGTGACCGGGCACCCACACGCCCTGCGCGGCCAGCGCGGCGCCGTGGTCCGCGAACACGGAGCGCGGCGGGCCGTCGGCGACCACGCCGCCCCCGGCCTCCAGGACGACGACCCGGTCCACCAGGTCGACGACCTCGGCGACCCGGTGCTCCACCAGCACCATCGTCGCGCGGGTCCGCTCCAGCAGGCGGCCCAGCACCCCGCGCACCAGGTCCGCCCCGGCCGGGTCGAGGTTGGCGGTGGGCTCGTCGAGCAGCAGCAGGCGCGGGCGCATCGCCAGGGCCCCGGCGATGACCAGGCGCTGCTTCTCGCCGCCGGACAGCGCGCCGGTGGGGTGACGCGGGCCGTAGGGGAACCCGACGGCCTCCAGCGCCTCGCCCACCCGCTCGCGGATCCCCTCCGGGGGCACGCCCAGGTTCTCCGGGCCGAAGGCGACGTCGTCCCCGGCCCGGGCCATGACGATCTGGGACTCGGGGTCCTGCGCGACCAGCGCCGCCCCGGCCCGGCCGCGGCGGGCCCGCTCCCCGTCCACCAGGAGCAGGCCCTCCTCGTCGCCGCCGATCGCGCCGTCGTCGCCGGTGAGCCCCGCCAGGGCGTGCAGCAGCGTCGACTTGCCGGTGCCGGAGGCGCCGAGCAGCAGCACGCGCTCGCCGGGGTCGATCACCAGGTCGACCCCGCGCAGGGTGTGCGCGTCCCGGCCCGCGTGGCGCCACCCCCATCCGGAGAGCTCGACGCGGGCTCCGGGGCGTCCGTCCTCGGCCACGGTCAGCCCTTGGCCGAGGCGAAGGGGGCCAGGGCCCCGGAGCGGGCCAGGGCGGTGGTGAGCAGGCGCGCCCCCACTCCGGCGATGACGGCGGCGCTGAGCACGACGATCACCCCGTAGACGACCTGGTGGTGGAGCGGCCAGGTGACGTTGTAGGCGATGTTGTCGCGGATGGCCGGGGAGATCCCGGCGGCGGCCGCGGCCAGGACCGCCGCGCCCATGCCCCAGCGCCGGTAGCCGAAGGCGAGGAAGACCAGCTCGGGCAGGATGCCCTGGAGGGTGCCGTCGAGGAGGACCATGACCCCCCACTGGGTCCCCAGGACCGCGGACACCGAGGCGGCGGCGACCGAGGTCAGCAGGGCGGCGCCGGGCCTGCGGATGATGAGCCCGCCCAGGACGCCGGAGATCAGCCACATCCCGTAGACGGCGGCCTGGGCCGGCGGGAAGGCCACGAACAGCGGGGTGGTGACGGACCAGACGATGTTCCAGAGCCAGAAGACGACGCCGACCGCGACGCCCAGCACCGCGGCGACGACGATGTCGACGGTGCGCCAGCCGAGCGCCCGTGCCCTGATGTCGGCCCACGTTCCGCCGGAGGCGGTGTCGGTGCCCATACTCGGTGTCCCTTCGTCGGTGTGACGAGGGGCGGATACCGCCGAGAGCGGCACCGGGGCGCGCGGCGCTCCGGAGGGGGTCCTCCGGTGCGCGAGACGCGCCACCGGTGGCGGTTCCCACGACTTCCTTCGCCGGCATTACCCGGATCAGGTGTGTAAGGGTCTGCGGTCGGTCCGCACTCTCAGCGCTCACGCGCTCCCCTGTCGGTTCGCCCCCATTATGCGCCATCCGGGACGAAAGACCACCCCCGGGACGATCCGTCCCGCCGTGGGGAACGCCGCAGGGCCGGCCCCCGCTCCCGCGGGGGCCGGCCCCGGACCCCGTCCGCGCCGTGCGGCGGACGCCCGCCCGGCAAAGGTCAGGCGTCGTCGTCCTCTTCCTTCTTCTTGGGCGGGGTCGCCGACGGGTCGCCGAAGCGGGACGGCGACGGGGCGAAGGACTCCGCGGGCAGGTCGGACGCCGCCCGGGTCATCGTGGCCTGCCAGATCGGCCCCGGCAGCGTGCCGCCGTAGACGATCCCGTAGTACCTGCCGCCGATCTGGACGCCCTGGAGCGGGTTCTGCTCACCGCCGCGGATGTCGCCGACCACCACCGCGGAGGCCAGGTTGGGCGTGTGCCCGGCGAACCAGGCGTAGGCCGCGTTGTCCGTGGTGCCGGTCTTGCCGGCGGCCGGCCGGCCGATGCCCAGCCCGTTGGCGGTACCGCCCTTGAAGGTCTGCTGGAGCAGGTGGTTGACGCCGTCGGCCACGTGGACCGGCACCGCGCCCTCCTCGCAGTCCGAGCGCGTCCCGATCTCGCGGTGGTCCTCGTCGCCCTCCCGTCCGATGGTCACCGAGACCACCGCGCGGGGCTCGCAGTAGGTGCCGCGGGAGGCGAAGGTGGCGTAGGCGTTGGCGACGGTGAGCGGGGAGACCTCCTGGTCCCCCAGGGTGAAGGAGCTCCACACGCCCAGCGGGCCGCCGTCGGCTCGGTGGACGCCGACCCGCTCGGCCATCCGGGAGGTCTCGCACAGCCCCACCCGGCGCTGGAGCTGGGCGAAGTAGGTGTTCACGGACCCCTTGGTGGCGCTGATCATGTTGTGCGAGCCGCCGTCGCTCTCACCCGCGTTGTTGACCTTCCACGCCGACATGGTGCCGCCGTCGCAGTTGGCCAGCCCGCTCACCGAGACGCTCTTGGGGGAGTTGAAGCCGGTCCCGTACTTGAGCCCCTTGTCCAGCGCCGCGGCCAGGGTGAACGTCTTGAAGGTGGACCCGGCCTGGTACCCGTGCGAGCCGCCGTCGGCCTGGTCGACGGCGAGGTTGATGGAGGTCGTCCCGACCTCCTGCTCGTCGAACCCGTAGCGCATGTTCTGGGCCATCGCCCGGATGTCGCCGGTGCCGGGCTCCACCAGCACCTGCGCGGCGAACTTGGTGGTGTTCCCCGGCGGCACCCGTCCGTCGATGGCCTCCTGCGCGGCGGCCTGCATGTCCGAGTCCAGGGTGGTGCGCACGGTGATGCCGCCGCGGCCCAGCAGGAAGTCGCGCTCGGCGGGGTCCTCGGACAGCGCCTCGGAGTCCTGGAGCCAGCGCATCACGTAGTCGCAGAAGAACGGCTCGTCGCTGTGGTAGCAGCTGCCGCCGCGGGGGGTGGGGTCCAGGCCCAGGTCGGCCCCGCGGTACCCGGCGGCCTGCGCCTCCTCCAGGTGCCCGGTGTCGACCATGCGGTCGAGCACCAGATCGCGCCGCTCCATCGCGGCCTCGGGGTTGGTGAGGGGGTCGTAGTAGGAGGGGGCGCGCACCAGGCCGACGATGGTCGCCGCCTGGCCGGGGTCCAGCTCCTCCGCGGTCGTCGAGAAGTAGCGGCGGGCCGCGATCTCGATCCCGTGGGCGCCCGCGCCGAAGTAGGCGAGGTTGAGGTAGCCCTGCATGATCTCGTCCTTGGACAGGCGGTCCTCGACGTCGATGGCGTAGCGCAGCTCGACGAGCTTGCGGACCAGGGTCCGCTCGCTGGCGCGCTGGACCCCCTCCTCGTCGGTGGCCTGTTCGATGAGCAGGTTCTTGACGTACTGCTGGGTGATGGTCGAGCCGCCCTGGGTGTCCCCCTGGGCGGTGCGGGTGGCGGCGCGCAGCAGCCCGCGCAGGTCCAGCCCGGAGTGCTCGTAGAACCGCTCGTCCTCGACCGCCATGAGGGCGGCCGGGACCCAGGGGCTGATGTGCTCCAGGTCGACCACCTCGCGCTCGCGGCGGGCGACCTCCGCGATGGGCCGGTCGTCCACGTCGGTGATGAGGACGCGCTCGGCCAGGCGGGAGATCTCCAGGTCGGCGGGGAGCGCCATGAACCCGGACGCGGCGTCGCGGGCGGCCAGTCCGAGCCCGCCCGCCCAGGGCATCACGAGCGCCGCGGTCAGCAGCCCCGCGAGCGCGCCCGTCCCCGCCAGTCTCAGGACCGCCCGCCGTCTCGGTCCCGGCCGTTCCGTCCGGTTCGGCTCCGTCACGTCGCCCCCCTACGCCGTGTGGCCCCCGTCCGCGCGCGGGGCGCGGACGGGGCACTGCTGCGCCGCCCACACTCGCAGGGCCGGGCGGCGGCGCCCGGGACGGGATCGGGCGTGTCACTGAAAAGCTTCATCAATCCATGGCAAAGCCCACAGACCGGACATCACTCACGCCAGTTGCACAGCTCAACGAAACGGGCATTTCAATTCCTCGACATCGAGGCGAAACAGAGCGGTCCGACACGGCACACCGCAACGAAGCGCAGAATCCAGACCAAGCATCCCCGGGAAGATCATTCGGACACACGGGCATGTCCGCAATAAGGTCAGGCGCCCCCTCCGGGCATTCGGACACCCCTACCCACCCGAC
Organism: Nocardiopsis flavescens; assembly: GCF_900141985.1. GTDB lineage: Bacteria > Actinomycetota > Actinomycetes > Streptosporangiales > Streptosporangiaceae > Nocardiopsis > Nocardiopsis flavescens. The sequence goes on from NZ_FQZK01000007.1 coordinate 150,190, forward strand.
ACCTTCCCGCAACATGACCGATGAGTTTTCCGACTTTTCACCGCAGAAAATGGCAGAACAACCAGAGAGACACCCGAAACGCCTGTCGCCTTCTGACTGGTTTGCGAGGTTTGCCCAGGTGAAACCAGGCAAATACCAGCCAAGGGCTCACAGGCATAGTGTGGCGAGGATCACATAAATTATCCGGCCCTGGTACTCCGCCAAACCACACGAGAGGGCACACGATAGAGAGCGGAGGGCACCGAAGCCGCAATCCGGACAGAATCCGATCCGGTTCTTCGTTAACTCCGTCTTGCTTTGGATTAACTCCGGGTTATTTCCGACTTCCGAGAACCGAAGCGCCCCTCTAAAACGCCCGTACCACGACAATTACGGTGTAGCCAGTGATCGGACGACTGCCCATCCTCGCCATCTCTCCGGACAACGATCTCGGCCCGGTGAAAGCCGTCCCCGGTGAACGCTTCACCGTCGGCGCGACCGTCATCCGCGAAGGGCACGACTCCCTCGCCGCGGGCGTCGTCGTCTATTCGCCCAAGGGCCGCCGGGAGCGCCTCGTCCGCATGAGCGAGCGCGCCCCGGGGACCGACCGCCACGAGGCGGAGATCTCCCTCCCCGCCGAGGGGAGGTGGTCCTTCGCCGTCGAGGCCTGGAGCGACCCGTTCGCCACCTGGCACCACGTCGCGGAGGTCAAGCTGCCCCTGGGCCAGGACACCGGCCTCGTGCTGGAGGAGGGCGCCCGGCTGCTGGCGCGGGCGGCCCGCCGCGTCCCCCGCAGGCCGGTGCTGGCCCGTGCCGCCGCCGTCCTGCGGGACGCCTCCCTGGAGCCCGCCGAGCGCTACGCGGCCGCGATCACCCCCGAGGTGCTCGACGCCATGCACGCCGAGCCCCTGCGCGAGCTGGTGACCCGCTCGCCGCGCACCCGCGTCGCCGTGCACCGCGAGCGCGCCCTGTTCGGCTCCTGGTACGAGTTCTTCCCGCGCTCCGAGGGCGCCCAGGTGGACACCGCCCCCGGACGGCAGGTCTCGGGCACCTTCGCCACCGCCGCCAAGCGGCTGCCCGCGATCGCCGACATGGGCTTCGACGTGGTCTACCTGCCGCCGATCCACCCGGTCGGGCACGGCCACCGCAAGGGCCCGAACAACGCCCTCGCCGCGGGACCGGGCGAGCCCGGGTCGGTGTGGGCCATCGGCTCCGCGGAGGGGGGCCACGACGCCGTCCACCCGGACCTGGGCACCCTGGCCGACTTCGACGCCTTCGTCGCCGAAGCGCACGGGCACGGCCTGGAGATCGCCCTGGACCTGGCTTTGCAGTGCTCCCCCGACCACCCGTGGGTCACCGAGCACCCCGAGTGGTTCACCACCCGGGCCGACGGGTCCATCGCCTACGCCGAGAACCCGCCCAAGAAGTACCAGGACATCTACCCGCTCGACTTCGACAACGACTTCCCCGGCCTCTACAAGGAGATCCGCCGGGTCGTCCAGCACTGGATCGACCACGGGGTGCGCATCTTCCGGGTCGACAACCCGCACACCAAGCCGGTGGCGTTCTGGGAGAAGCTGCTGGCCGACGTGGCGAAGAAGCACCCGGACGTGCTGTTCCTCGCCGAGGCCTTCACCCGCCCCGCCATGATGCGCACCCTGGCCAAGACCGGGTTCCACCAGTCCTACACCTACTTCACCTGGCGCAACGGCAAGGACGAGCTCACCGACTACCTCACCGAGCTGAGCCGGGACACCGCCCACTACCTGCGCCCCAACCTCTTCACCAACACCCCGGACATCCTCCACGCCTACCTCCAGGACGGCGGGCGCCCCGCCTTCGAGGTGCGCGCGGTCCTGGCTGCGCTGCTCTCCCCCACCTGGGGCGTCTACTCCGGCTACGAGCTGTGCGAGAACACCCCCGTGCGGCCCGGCAGCGAGGAGTACATGGACTCGGAGAAGTACCAGTACCGGCCGCGCGACTGGGCCGCCGCCGAGGCCGAGGGCCGGAGCATCGCGGGCCTCATCACCCGCCTCAACCGGCTGCGCCGGGAGCACCCGGCCCTGCGCGAACTGCGCAACCTGCGGTTCCACCACACGGACCGGCCGGAGATCCTCTGCTTCTCCAAGCACCGCCCCGGCGAGCGCCCCGGAGACCCCGACGACGCGGTCATCGCGGTCGTCAACCTCGACCCGCACCGCGCCCGCGAGGCGACGGTGCACCTGGACCTGCCGTCCGTCGGCCGTGCGTGGGAGGAGGAACTCAAGGTGACCGACGAGCTGACCGGTGCCGCCTACACCTGGGGAGCGGCGAACTACGTCCGGCTCGACCCCGCGCAGGGGCCCGCGCACGTGTTCACCGTCAGCGGCAGATAGCGGCCCGCGGAGCAGCCGGGGGCGCGGCGGACGGTGTCCGCCCGCGCCCCTCCCATGCCCCGGTCAACCGTTGATCCGATGTCGAACATTCATTGGTGGGGAGCAGTAGATGAGCAACGACGAGTCCGGACCGGGTCTCACCGAACACCTCGCGCACGGTCCGCTCGCGCCGGCCACCGGGGCCGCCACCGGCCCGCTCATGTCCTCCGGCGGTACCGGTGACCCCTACTGGTACAAGCACGCCGTGTTCTACGAAGTACTCGCCCGGGGGTTCAGCGACTCCAACGGCGACGGGACCGGCGACCTCGCCGGGCTGGTGCAGAAGCTGGACTACCTCCAGTGGCTCGGGATCGACTGCATCTGGCTGCTGCCGATGTACGAGTCCCCCCTGCGCGACGGCGGCTACGACATCTCGGACTACTTCAAGATCCTCCCCGAGTTCGGCACCACCGCCGACTTCGTGGAGCTGCTGGACGAGGCGCACCGGCGCGGCGTCCGCGTCATCACCGACCTGGTGATGAACCACACCAGCGACCAGCACCCCTGGTTCAAGGCCTCCCGGGAGGACCCCGAGGGCCCCTACGGCGACTTCTACGTGTGGTCCGACACCAAGGACCGCTACGAGGACGCCCGGATCATCTTCGTCGACACCGAGACGTCCAACTGGAGCTACGACGAGGTCCGCGGCCAGTACTACTGGCACCGGTTCTTCTCCCACCAGCCCGACCTCAACTTCGAGAACCCGGCCGTCCAGGAGGCCATCCTGGAGGTCCTGCGCTACTGGCTGGACCTGGGCATCGACGGTTTCCGGCTGGACGCGGTGCCCTACCTGTACGAGCGCGAGGGCACCAACTGCGAGAACCTCAAGGAGACGCACGAGTTCCTCAAGCGCGTGCGCTCGGAGGTGGACCGCCTCTACCCCGGCCGGGTCCTGCTGAGCGAGGCCAACCAGTGGCCGTCCGAGGTCGTCGACTACTTCGGCGACCACGAGTCGGGCGGCGACGAGTGTCACATGAACTTCCACTTCCCGCTGATGCCGCGCATGTTCATGGCGGTGCGCCAGGAGCAGCGGTTCCCGATCTCGGAGATCCTCGCCCAGACCCCGGAGATCCCGGCCAACTGCCAGTGGGCGATCTTCCTGCGCAACCACGACGAGCTGACCCTGGAGATGGTCACCGACGAGGAGCGCGACTACATGTACTCCGAGTACGCCAAGGACCCCCGCATGCGCGCCAACGTGGGGATCCGCCGGCGGCTCGCGCCCCTGCTGGACAACGACCGCAACCAGATCCAGCTCTTCACCGCCCTGCTCCTGTCCCTGCCCGGGTCCCCGGTCCTGTACTACGGCGACGAGATCGGCATGGGCGACAACATCTGGCTGGGCGACCGCGACGCCGTGCGCACGCCCATGCAGTGGAGCGCCGACCGCAACGCCGGGTTCTCCACCGGCGACCCCGGGCGCCTGTACCTGCCGCTCATCCTCGACCCGGTGTACGGCTACCAGGCGGTCAACGTCGACTCCCAGCGCGCCAACCCCGGCTCGCTGCTCCACTGGACCCGCCGGATGATCCAGATCCGCAAGCGGCACCCGGTGTTCGGCACCGGGGCGTTCACCGAGCTCGACGCCAGCAACCCGAGCGTCTTCGCGTTCATCCGCGAGCACGGCGACGACCGCATGCTGTGCGTCAACAACCTGTCCAGGCACCCGCAGCCGGTGGAGCTGGACCTGTCCCGCTACGCCGGGGTGAACCCGGTGGAGTGCGTGGGCGGTGTGCGGTTCCCGCGGATCGGCGAGCTGCCGTACCTGCTCACCCTGCCCGGCCACGGCTTCTACTGGTTCCAGCTGCCGCCCGCCGCCGACCCCGGACCCGTCCTCCCGGTCGGCGAGGAGGACGAGGCGCCGACCTACGGCCTGCCCGCGGCCGGGCTCAGCCCCCGGACCGCACTGGGCGGGCGGGCCCCCGGCACCGGGGGAGCCCACCACTCCGCGGCCACCACACCGCCCTCCGGAGAGAAGGGGAACAGGCCCGACTGACATGTCCCAACTCGAAGAGCTCCTGGCCGTATGGATACCCCGTCAGCGCTGGTTCTCCGGCAAGGGGATCCCCATCCAGCAGATCCGCGTCGAGAGCCGGCACACCCTGGTGTCCGCCGGCCCCGAGGGACCCGACCTCAACCTGCTCGTCGTCCGCGCCGGACAGCGCGGCCGCAGCTCCCGCTACCAGGTGCTGCTGGGCTCCCGGCCCTCGCGCTCCCTGCCCGCGGACCTGGCCGGCACCGCCATCGGCGTCTGCCAGTCCCCGGGCGGGAGGTCGCGGGTCATCTACGACGCGGCGCACGACACCCAGCTGACCGCCATGCTGCTGGAGCGCTTCGCGGCACCGGCCGCGGCGGGCGGCGTGCGGTTCCGCACCCTGCGCGGGGAGCGGATCCGCACCGGATCCGCGGGACGGCTGCTCACCGGTGAGCAGTCCAACACCTCGCTGGTGTTCGGCGAGGACTACGTCCTCAAGACGTTCCGGCGGGTGTGGCCCGGGCCCAACCCCGACCTGGAGCTCAACCGGGCGCTGTACGGGTCGCCGTACGTGGCCCGCCCCTGCGGGTGGATCGAGGCGGACCTGCCCGGGTACGCCGAGGCCACCACCCTGGCGATGCTCCAGGACTACATCCCCGGCGCCTCGGACGGCTGGGTGCTGGCCACCGCCGACGCCGAGGCCCTCACCCGGGGCGGGGGCCGGGAGGCGGAGACGTCCTTCACCGGGGACGCCGCCCTGCTCGGGCGCACCACGGCGGAGGTGCACAGCGCCCTGGCCCGGACGCTGCCCACGGACGTGCTGTCGGTGACGGCGGTCGCCGAACTGGCCGACGCCATGGTGGAGCGGCTGGCCATGGCCAGCGCCGAGGTGCCCGAGCTGGCCGAGCACGCGCCCCGGGTGATGGAGGCCTACGCCGACTTCGCCCGGGTCGACGAGCCGCTGCCCATCCAGCGCGTCCACGGCGACTACCACCTGGGGCAGGTCATCCGCACCCGGTCCGGGGGGTGGGTGCTGCTCGACTTCGAGGGCGAGCCCAACGTCTCCGTCGCCGAGCGCCGGCGCCCCTCCAGCCCGCTGCGGGACGTGGCCGGGATGCTGCGCTCCTTCGACTACGCCGCCGGGTACCTGCTGGTCGGCCACCCCGACGACGAGGAACTGGAGTGGTCGGCGCGGGCGTGGGCCCGGGCCAACCGCGAGGCGTTCTGCCGCGGCTACGCCGACGGCGGCGGCGCCGACCCCGAGAAACACCTGGCCGTGCTGCGGGCCTTCGAGTTCGACAAGGCCGTGTACGAGGTGCTGTACGAGGCCCGCAACCGGCCGCACTGGCTGCGGGTACCGCTGGAGTCCATCGCCTCCGCGGCGGTGGCGCCCCCGGTGCCCCGGTGACCGGCGGCCCGCCGTCCGCGGCGGGCCGCCCGCCCTGCTCCCCTCCCCTGCCTGTCCACCGTCCCTGTTCACGAGTACCACGGAGCCGCATTGTCCTCGCCACGCAGCGAACAGCGTCCGCGCGCGACCACCGATGAGGAGACCGCGAAGAAGTCCGGGAGCAAGGCCGCCTCCGCGGAGAAGACCGGGAGCAAGGCCGCGCCGGAGAAGAAGAAGGCGCCGCGGGCGCGCAGCGGCGGCACGGCCGCCTCCGGGGCCGCGCCGGCGAAGAAGGCGGTGCCCGCCCGGGCGGCGTCCGGGGGGAAGGCGGCATCCGCGAAGAAGGCCGCGCCCGCGAAGAAGGCACCGGCCGCCGCGGAGGCCGCGGCCCCGAAGAAGACCGCGGCCCCGAAGAAGGCACCGGCCGCGGCGAAGGCCGCGTCCGCGGGCGGGTCCGCCGCCGAGAAGCCGCAGGCCCGCAAGAAGGCCTCGGCGGGCACCTCGCCCGCCACCAGGGGCCGCGCCAAGGCGGCCCCGGCGGGGAGGGCGCCCGCACGCACGGCCCCGGCCCGGGCGGCCGCGGGGCCGGCCGAGGAGATCGACCGCCTGGTCGACGGCCACCACCACGACCCGCACTCCGTCCTGGGCGTGCACGCGCGCGGCCGGGCGACCGTGGTGCGGGTGCTGAGGCCCCACGCCGTCGAGGTCCACCTGGAGCTGCGCGACGGCGAGCGGGTGCGGGCCGAGCACCTGCACCGGGGCGTGTTCACCGCCCAGGTGCCCGCGAAGAAGCTCGGCGACCCCGCCGAGTACCGGGTCGCGGCCCGCTACGAGGACGGCGGCGAGCACGTCGCCGCGGACCCGTACCGGTTCGCGCCCACCCTGGGCGACCTGGACCTGCACCTCGTCGGCGAGGGCAGGCACGAGGAGCTGTGGCGGGCGCTGGGAGCCCACACCCGCACCGTGGAGACCGGTGCGGGCGAGGTGTCCGGCACCTCCTTCTCGGTGTGGGCCCCCAACGCGCGCGGGGTGCGCCTGGTCGGCGACTTCAACCTGTGGAACGGCACCGGCCACCCCATGCGCAGCCTGGGCGGCAGCGGCGTGTGGGAGCTGTTCGTCCCCGGGGTGGGCGACGGCGCGCTGTACAAGTTCCAGGTGCTGGGCGCCGACGGGCACTGGAGCGAACGGGCCGACCCGATGGCCCGGGCCACCCAGGTGCCCCCGCAGACCGCCTCGGTGGTCACGACGTCCTCGCACGTGTGGTCCGACCAGGAGTGGATGGCCGAGCGCAAGGGCGTGGAGCCGCACCGGGCGCCGATGAGCGTGTACGAGGTGCACCTGGGGTCGTGGCGGCCCGGGCTCTCCTACTCCGAGCTTGCCGAGCAGCTCGTGGAGTACGTCACCGAGCTGGGGTTCACCCATGTGGAGCTGCTGCCGGTGGCCGGCCACCCCTACGACGGGTCCTGGGGGTACCAGGTCACGTCGTACTTCGCGCCCACGCCCCGGTTCGGCTCGCCCGACGAGTTCCGGCACCTGGTGGACTCGCTGCACCGGGCCGGGGTCGGCGTCCTGCTGGACTGGGTGCCCGCGCACTTCCCGCGGGACGAGTGGGCGCTGGCCCGGTTCGACGGCACCGCGCTGTACGAGCACCCGGACCCGCGCCGGGGCGAGCACCCCGACTGGGGCACGCTCATCTTCAACTACGGGCGCACCGAGGTGCGCAACTTCCTCGTGGCCAACGCGCTGTACTGGCTGGAGGAGTTCCACATCGACGGGCTGCGGGTGGACGCGGTGGCGTCCATGCTGTACCTGGACTACTCGCGCGAGGACGGCGGGTGGGAGCCCAACGTGTTCGGCGGCCGGGAGAACCTGGAGGCGATCGACTTCCTCAAGGAGCTCAACACGGTCGTGTACCGGCGCAACCCGCACGCGGTGATGATCGCGGAGGAGTCCACCGCCTACCCGGGGGTGACCCGGCCGGTGGACCAGGGGGGGCTCGGGTTCGGGCTCAAGTGGAACATGGGGTGGATGCACGACACCCTGGAGTACGTCGCCAAGGAGCCGGTCCACCGGCAATACCACCACGACGAGGTCACCTTCTCGATGGTGTACGCGTACAGCGAGAACTACGTGCTGCCGCTCTCGCACGACGAGGTGGTGCACGGCAAGGGCTCGCTGTTCAACAGGCCGCCGGGGGACGAGTGGCAGCGGTCGGCCAACCTGCGGGCGCTGCTGGCGTTCATGTGGTCGCACCCGGGCAAGCAGCTGCTGTTCATGGGCGGCGAGATCGCCCAGGGCGACGAGTGGTCGCACGTGGACGGGGTGCCGTGGTGGCTGCTGCGCTACGACCACCACGCGGGGGCGCAGCGCCTGGTCAAGGCGCTCAACGACCTCTACCGGCCGCGTCCGGCGCTGTGGTCGCTGGACACCGACCCGGCCGGGTTCCAGTGGCTCGACGGCGGTGACCGCGAGGGCAACACCCTGTCGTACGTGCGCCGGGGAGAGGACGGCTCGGCACTGGTGTGCGCGGTGAACTTCTCGCCGGTGCCGCGCACGGACTGGCGGATCGGCCTGCCCTGGGAGGGGCGCTGGGCCGCGGTGCTCAACACCGACGAGGCCCGGTTCGGGGGGTCGGACCACCCGGCGCCCTCGCACGTGGAGGCCCAGGCCCAGACCTGGCACGGGCAGCCGTTCTCCGCGGAGATCACGCTGCCGCCGCTGGGCGCGGTCTGGTTCGAGCACCGGCCCTGAGCCCCGCGGGTCCGGGCACCGGCGTCGGACCGGTGCCCGGGCCGGGTCCGCGGCGCCCCGCGGCGCCGCCCCGGTGGCACGGGCCACGGGCGCCGCAGGGCCCTATGCGGGCGCCGGACCCGGGTCCGCGGGACACTCGCCTGCGGCGGGACCCGCCCGGAGCGGCGGGGGCGGCGTCCCGCCGGTCAGGAGTCGCGCCGGTGCCAGGCGGTGAGACGGGCGACCGCGTCGTCCAGGACCCCGTCCTTCTTGCAGAAGGCGAAGCGCAGCAGGTGCTCGCCCTCCTTCTCCCGGTCGTAGAACACCTGCGCCGGGACCGCCGCCACCCCGGCCTCCCGGGGCAGGGCGCGGGCGATGTCCACCCCGCTCGTGTACCCCAGCGGCCTGATGTCGGCCATCACGAAGTAGGTGCCCTCGGACACTCCCACGTCGAAACCGGTCTCGGCCAGCCCGGCCGCCAGCCGGTCCCGCTTGCCCTGGAGCGCCGCGCGCTGGGCCGCGATCCACTCCCACTCCCCGTCGATCGCGTCGGCGATCGCGAGCTGGAGCGCGCCGTTGGCGCTGAAGGTCAGGAACTGGTTGACCGTGCGCACCGCCGTCACCAGCGGCTCGGGACCCATGACCCAGCCCGTCTTCCAGCCGGTGACCGCGAACATCTTGCCCACCGAGGACACCGACACGGTGCGCTCGCGCATGCCCGGCAGGGTCGCCAGCGGCACGTGCGGCCGGCCGTCGAAGGTCAGGAACTCGTACACCTCGTCGGTGAACGCGAGGAGGTCGTGCTCGCGGCACACGGCCGCGATCTCCTCCAGCTCCGCCGCGGTGAACACCGTCCCGGTCGGGTTGTGCGGGCTGTTGACCAGCACCATGCGGGTCCGCGGCCCCACCGCGGCGCGCAGCTCCGCCGGGTCGAAGGTGAACCGGCCGGTCTCCGGGTCCGGGCGCAGGGTGACCGGGCGGCGCACCCCTCCCGCCAGCGTGATCATGGCGGCGTAGGAGTCGTACATCGGCTCGAACACCACGACCTCGTCGCCGTGCTCGATCAGGGCCAGCATCGCCGCGGCGATGCCCGCGGTCGCCCCCACCGTGATGTACACCTCGGAGTCGGGGTCCAGCTCGATCCCGTAGTGGCGCGACCGGTACCGGCTGACCGCCCGGCGCAGCTCCGGACGCCCCGGCCCGGGCGGGTACTGGTTGACGCCCTCCAGGATGTTGCGGGAGGCGGCCTCCAGCAGGGAGCGCGGTCCGTCGGTATCGGGGAAACCCTGGCCGAGGTTGACCGACCCGGTCTCCGTGGCGAGCCGCGTCATCTCGGCGAAGATCGTCTCACCGTACACGCGCATTCGTTCGATCAGGTGCAACTTCTACCTCGACAGTCCTGGGCGGCCCCGCCGGGTGTCCCTGGAGGACGCGGGGCGTCTTCGACAACCGTACGGCCCCACGCGTGTGGGGGCCGGGCGCCGGTCCGGTACCCGGCCCCCACACGCGTGGGGCGGGACCCCCGGGTCCCGCCCCACGTACGCGTCGGCCCCTCACAGGAGCAGGGTGAGCACGATCCACACCACCGGACCCGCGATGAGAAGCGAGTCCAGCCGGTCCATCAGGCCGCCGTGGCCCGGCATGAACCGCCCCATGTCCTTGACCCCGAGGTCGCGCTTGAACAGCGACTCGATGAGGTCGCCGACCGTCGCGGCCAGCGCGACCGCCAGCCCCAGGACGACGCCGACCCACCAGGGGCCGTCCAGCATCAGCACCACGCACAGGGCCCCGGCGAGGGCACAGCCGATGACGGATCCGCCGAAGCCCTCCCAGGTCTTGTTCGGGCTGATCACCGGCGCCATCTTGTGCCGGCCCAGGAGGATGCCGGCGAAGTAGCCGCCGATGTCGCTGGAGATCGTCACCAGGATGAACGTCACCAGGCGCTGCTGCCCGTCCTCGGGATGGGCGATCAGCAGCATCCAGGTTCCCAGCAGGAACGGCAGGTAGGCCAGGATGAACAGGCTCGCCGAGGTGTCGGCGACGAACCCGCCCGCCCCGCCCTTCAGCCGCCACACCAGGACCGCGATGGCGGTCACGGCGGTGGTCCCCACCAGCCAGTCGGCGCCGCCGAAGTAGGCGGCGGCCTGCATGGCGACGCCGCCGGCGGCCAGGGGGACCACCGCGACGTCCATGCCCTTGGCCGCGAAGGCGCGGTTCAGCTCGCGCATCCCGATGAGCACCCCGGCGGAGGTGATCAGGGTGAACAGCGCGGGGAGGGGGAAGATCGAGAAGAAGACCAGCGCGCCCAGGAGGCATCCGCTGGCGATGGCCAAGGGGAGGTTGCGGCCGGTCTTGACCGGCTCGCCCCCCGGTTTGTGCAGCACGAAGCGCTGCCCGGCGGCCTTGTCGGCCCCGGCGTCGCCGGGGCCGACCTGCTGAGCGTCGTCGGGTCTGTGCTCCGGCGAGTGGTCATCGCCTCCGGAGCCGCTGGAAGGAGTCGTCACCGGCTAGACCTCAAGGAGTTCCGATTCCTTGTGCTTGAGCAGCTCGTCGATCTGGCCGACGTACTTGTGCGCCAGCTCGTCCAGCTCCTTCTGCGCGCGGTGGGCCTCGTCCTCGCCGACCTCGCCCGCCTTGACGGCCTTCTCCAGGTCGTCCTTGGCGCGGCGGCGGACGTTGCGGATCGCGATCTTGGCGTCCTCGCCCTTGGTGCGCGCGACCTTCACGTACTCCTTGCGGCGCTCCTCGGACAGGTCCGGGAAGACGACCCGGATGACCTGGCCGTCGTCGGACGGGTTGACGCCGAGGTCGCTGTTGCGGATGGCGTTGACGATCGCGGTCCGGGAGGTGACGTCGAACGGCGAGATGACCACCATGCGCGGCTCGGGGACCGAGAAGGACGCGAGCTGGTTGATCGGCGTCTGCGTACCGTAGTACTCAGCGGTGACCTTGTTGAACGTCGCCGGGGAGGGACGCCCGGTGCGGATCGTCGCGAAGTCCTCCTTGGCGACGACGACGGCCTTCTCCATCTTCTCCTCGGCTTCGAGGAGGGTCTCTTCGGTCATGGGGCGCTCCCGGTTCTCGGCTGTGGTGTGCGTGGCTTGCGGATACCGCCGTGGCCGCCTCAGGCGGGGGCGGGACCGACGATGGTGCCGATCTTCTCACCCCGGACGGCACGCAGGATGTTGCCCTGGCTCATCAGGTCGAAGACGACGATGGGCAGCCCGTTGTCCATGCACAGGCTGACGGCGGTGGCGTCCATGACCTTGAGGCCGCGGGTGAGGACCTCGTTGTAGTTGAGCTTGTCGAACTTGACCGCGTCCGGGTTGCGGCGGGGGTCGGAGTCGTAGACCCCGTCGACCTGGGTGCCCTTGAGGACGGCCTGGGCGCCGATCTCCAGGGCGCGCTGGGCCGCGGTCGTGTCCGTGGAGAAGAAGGGGGCGCCCAGTCCGGCGCCGAAGATGACCACACGGCCCTTCTCCAGGTGGCGGACGGCGCGGCGGGGGATGTACGCCTCGGCGACCTGGCTCATGTGGATGGCGGTCTGGACGCGGGTGTCCACGCCCAGGCGCTCCAGGAAGTCCTGGAGGGCGAGGCAGTTGATGACGGTGCCGAGCATGCCCATGTAGTCGGCGCGACCGCGCTCGATGCCGCCCTCGGTGAGCTGGGCGCCGCGGAACATGTTGCCGCCGCCGACCACCACGGCGACCTGGATTCCCTCGGACACGGCCTCGGCGATGGACTCGGCGACGTACTGGACGACCTCCGGGTCGATGCCCAGGCCGCCCCCGCCGGCGAACGCCTCACCGGAGAGCTTGAGCATCACGCGCTTCCAGCCTGCGTCGTGCATGGCGGGTTCGGTGTTCGTCGCTGCGTTCACGGCCTGTGGCCTCCCTTGTCGTCCCCGAGCGGCACAGGGTCCCCCGAGTGCTCCTGCTGCGGTCGGCGGGGGCACCCACGCCCCCGAAACCGCCTATATCCACCGAAGGTGCCGGGGAGAACGTTCTCCCCGGCACCTCCATCATGTCAAAACCTAGGCCTGGCCGACCTTGAAGCGGGCGAAGCGCTTGACCGTGACGCCGGCGGCGTCGACGATCTGCTGGACCGACTTCTTGTTCTCCTTGACGAACGGCTGGCCGAGCAGCGTCACGTCCTTGAAGTAGCCGTTGAGGCGGCCCTCGACGATCTTGGGGATCGCCTGCTCGGGCTTGCCCTCCTCGCGGGTGGTCTGCTCGGCGATGCGGCGCTCGTTCTCGACGACCTCGGCCGGGACCTCGTCCTTGGAGACGTACTGCGGGGCCATCGCGGCGATCTGCTGCGCGAGGTCCTTGCCGACCTCTTCGTCGACCTTGTCCAGCTCGATCAGGACGCCCATGGTCGGGGGCAGGTCCGGGTCGGACTTGTGGAGGTAGGCGGAGACGAAGGCGCCGTCGAACTTGGCGAAGCGGCGGAACTCCAGCTTCTCGCCGATGATCGCGCTCTTCTCCTCGATGTAGCCCTGGAGGGACTTCCCGGGCTCGATCTCGGCGGCGGCGACGGTGGCGAGGTCGTCACTGGCCTGGGCGGCGACGAAGTCGGCGACCTGGTCGGCCAGCTCGATGAACTGGGAGTTCTTGGCGACGAAGTCGGTCTCGCAGTTGAGCTCGATCAGGGTGGCCTTGCCCTCGCCCTGCTGGCGGAGGACGACCGTGCCCTGGCCGGCGGTACGGCCCGCGCGCTTGTCGACGGACTTGGCGCCCTTGATGCGCAGGGCCTCGACGGCCTTGTCGAAGTCGCCGTCGGCCTCGGTCAGGGCCTTCTTGCAGTCCATCATGCCCGCGCCGGTCATGTCGCGCAGCTTCTTGACGTCCGCGGCGGTGAAGTTCGCCATGACTGTTGGATTCCCTTGGAAGTGAAGTCTGTACGGAAGGTGAGCGGTCCGTACACCCCGCGTGCCGCCCCGCTCGGAGGCGGAGCGGCACCGGGGTGTCGTGGGTCCCTGGGGACCGACTGCTACTCGGAGGCCGGGGCCTCGTCGGCCGCGGGAGCCTCGGCGGCGGGGGCCGGGGTCTCGTCGGCGGCGGGGGCCTCGGCGGCCGGGGTCTCCTCGACCGCGGGGGCCTCGGACTCGATGGCGGCCTCGACCTCGGGGGCCGGGGTCTCGACCGGGGCCTCGGTGAGGGTCTTCTCCACGTCGGCGGAGTCGGCGGTCTCACCCTTGCCTTCGAGGATCTCCCGCTCCCACTCGGCCAGGGGCTCCTCGGCGGCCTTCTGCTCACCGGCGCCGGAGCGGGTCAGCAGGCCGTCGGCCACGGCGTCGGCGATCACGCGGGTCAGCAGGCTGACACTGCGGATGGCGTCGTCGTTACCCGGGATCGGGTAGTCGACCTCGTCCGGGTCGCAGTTGGTGTCCAGGATCGCGACGACCGGAATGTTGAGCTTCCGGGCCTCGCTGATCGCGATGTGCTCCTTCTTGGTGTCCACGATCCACACGGCGCTGGGCACGCGGGACATGTCGCGGATACCGCCGAGGGTGCGCTCCAGCTTCTCCTTCTCACGGCGGAGGTTGAGGAGCTCCTTCTTGGTGAGCGAGGAGCCGGCGACGTCGTCGAAGTCGATCTCCTCCAGCTCCTTGAGGCGCTGCAGCCGCTTGTGGACGGTGGAGAAGTTGGTGAGCATGCCGCCCAGCCAGCGCTGGTTGACGAAAGGCATGCCGACGCGGCGGGCCTGCTCGTCGATGGCCTCCTGCGCCTGCTTCTTGGTGCCGACGAACAGGACGGTGCCGCCGTGGGCGACCGTCTGCTTGACGAACTCGTAGGCGCGGTCGATGTGCGCCAGCGACTTCTGGAGGTCGATGATGTAGATGCCGTTGCGCTCCGTGAGGATGAAGCGCTTCATCTTCGGGTTCCAGCGACGGGTCTGGTGCCCGAAGTGGACGCCGCTCTCCAGGAGCTGGCGGGTCGTCACGACTGTGGCCATGACAGGTCCTCCTAGTGGTGGCGGGGATAGGGCTCCCCGCCTTCGGTTGTTCCTGACGCCCCGGCCGTACCGCCACTCCGCCGAGGCGGTGTGGACCGTGGGTACGACCCCTCCGGAGGGAGGCTGGTGGACGTGCGTAGTGTGTTCGGCCCGGTGGACCACAGACGATTCTATCCTCCGCGGGGCACGGGCCGGACCTGCGCAGGCGGCGGACCCCGCCGTTGTCCACAGGTCCACGGAAGGGGCCGCGCGCCGGGCCCGGTGCGGGGAGCCTGGAGGGGTGCGAATCCTGCTGCTCCTGATGCTCCTCCTCCCGGCCCTCCTCCTGTCCCCGCCGCCCGCCCCGGTGCCCCCGGCGGACCGCGCCTGGAACTGGCCGCTGGACCCGCCCCCGCGGGTGCTGCGGCCCTTCGACCCGCCCGGACGCCCCTGGCTCCCCGGTCACCGGGGCGTCGACCTGGCCGCCGAGCCGGGCCGGGACGTCCTGGCCGCGGGCCCGGGCCGCGTGCACTTCGCCGGGACGGTGGCGGGCACGCCCGTGGTGTCGGTGTCCCACGGCGAACTGCGGACCACCTATCTCCCGGTGGAGACGGACCTGGCCCGGGGCGACCCGGTGCGGGGCGGCCAGGTGATCGGCACCCTGGCCGAGGGGCCCCGGCACTGCGCGGACCGCCCGTGCCTGCACTGGGGCCTGCTCAGCGGCCGGGAGTACCTGGACCCGCTGTCCCTCCTGGGCCCCGTGCGCACCCGTCTCCTCCCGCGTCCGGGCCCCGCCGGAACGGCCTCGCAGTGACCTTGCTCCCATCCGACCCGGCCGGGGTGGCCTCCGCCGCCCCGCGGGCGCCCCACCGGCCCCGGGGCGGCGGCCCCGCAGGCCGCCACAGGTCACGTCCACTGGGGTGGTGCGGCTTTCTCGCGCCTGCGTCCTTGCGGGTCATCGCGACGGTCGGCCGGTACCGGGCGGCCACCGCACACCGGTGGGTCGCCTACCGGGGTGGACCAGGCACCGCATGCGGCGGTGGGCCGCCCTGGAGGCCGCCACCGCTGCGCATCCGCCAGGCCAGGGCCGGAAAGGTGACACCACTCGACGGGACACCATCCGCCGCCGAGCCGGACCACGGTCGGCGGGCGGCCACGGGGAGGCCGCACCCGCGGCGGACACCGGTGCCCGCCGCGGGGACCGGCTCCGGGGGCCGGTCCCACCCGGGCCCACGGGTCACCGGAGGCACCGCCGGGCGGCGGAGCGCCGGACGCGGGACGGCTCAGGCCCGGGGGTGGGAGCGGCGGTAGACGTCGCGGAGGCGGTCCACGGAGACGTGGGTGTAGATCTGCGTGCTGCGCGGACTGGCGTGACCCAGGAACTCCTGGACGCTGCGCAGGTCGGCACCGCCGTTGAGCAGGTGGGTGGCGGCGCTGTGGCGCAGGTCGTGCGGGGCGGCGTCCAGCCCCGCGGCGCGCAGGTGGGCGTGGACGTCCTCGCGGGCGCGGCGCACGTCGAGCCGTCCGCCCCGGGCCCCCAGGAACAGCGCGGGACCGCTCGTCGGGACGACCAGGTCCGGGCGGCCCGCGGCGAGCCAGTCGTCCAGGGCGTCCAGGGCGGGGGCGCCCACCGGAACGGTGCGCTCTTTATCGCCCTTGCCCACCACGCGGACCGTGCGGCGGGAGCGGTCGACGTCGTCCAGGTCCAGGGCGCACAGCTCGGCGACCCGCACGCCCGTGGCGTAGAGCAGCTCCACCACGGCCCGGCGGCGCGTTCCCACCGGGGAGCCGTCCACCGGGTGCGACAGCGCCGCCTCGGCCTGCCCCTCGTCCAGGACAGTCGGCAGGCTGCGCCGCTGGGCGGGCGCGGACAGGCGCGGCCCCGGGTCGGCGGCCAGCAGGCCCTCCCGGTGCAGGTAGCGGGTGAAGGCGCGGACGGCGGCCACCCGGCGGGCGACCGTGGACCGGCCCGCGCCCCGGTCGCGGGCGCGCGAGAGCCAGGCGCGCACCGCCGGGACGTCGAGGTCGCCCACGCCCAGGCCGTGCTCCTCCAGGTCCTCCAGGAGCGAGCGCAGGTCGGCGAGGTAGCCGCGCACGGTATGCGGGGAGCGGCCCAGCTCGCCCGCCAGGTGTGCGGCGAACCCCTCCAGCGGGTTCACCCGCGGGGCAGGCACGCCACCCCGTCGATCTCCACCATGTACGTGGGGTCGATGAGGCCGCTCACCTCGACCAGCGTCGCCGTGGGCCGGTGGCCCTCGGGCAGGCGGGCCACGAGCGCGGAGCGGAACTCCTCCAGGTCGCTGATGTGGCGCAGGTAGTAGGTGAGCCGCACCAGGTGGGTCAGGTCCGCGCCGTGGCGGGCGAGGACCTCCTCGATGTTGTCGAGGACCTGCCGTGTCTGGCCGCCGATGTCCCCGGCGACCTCGCCGTCGGGCGCAAGGGGGACCTGGCCCGAGACGAACAGCAGCGGACCGTCGGCGATCAGGGCGTCACTGTAGGACTTGGCCATGCCCGAACGGTACCAGCGCTCCCCCGGCGGGGCCGTGCGACGACCACGCCCCGCGCGAGTCCGGCCCCGGCGGGGGCGCCCGGGCGCGCGCGGGCGGCCGTGGCCCGCACGACGGTCCGGCCGTTGGCCGCGGGCAGGTGACGGGCGGGGAAGGCCTCCACCGCGCCCCCGCGGGTGGCCGTCGGGTCCCGGCGGAGTCGTCGGCCGCCGGGGCGGGGCCGCCCCGCACCGAGGCCGCGGGTGGTCGCGGCCCGCCCCGCGGACACCGCGCGCTCGGAAGCCGACCCGCGCCGGAACGACCCCGGCCGGGCGGCCGAAGCGGACCGGCCGTCCACGGCGGAGCCCGCTCCGGCCGCTCTCCCGCGCGCGGGGTCACCGGGTGCGCCGCCATCCGGCGGGGCAGCGCTCCACCAGTCCGGCGGCGGCCAGCAGCCCCAGTGCCCGCATGGTGGGCTCCAGATCCCGTCCGCAGGCCCGGGCGATGACCGCGGGTCCGCCGCCGCTCCGCGGGATCGCGTCCAGCACCCGGGCGCTCTCCGGGGCCAGTTCGGCGCTGAGCCGCACCGGGCCGGGTGCGACCCCTCCCAGCGGGCCGATCTGGTCCAGCACGTCTTCGGCGCAGGTGACGCAGGCCGCCTGCCGGTCGCGCAGGAGCAGGTGGCAGCCCGCGGACATCGCCGAGGTGACGGGGCCGGGCGAGCCTGTTTCCTGGGGTGCCGTTTCGGGTCCGGCTCCAGCGTCGGCGACCAGGCGGGGGTCTACACGCCCTTCGATTCGGACTGGCGGCAGACCGACCATGCCCAGGTGGGGCGTGCCCGCGTTCGGCAGCGCGTCCATGATCCGCGCCCACACCCCGTCCGCCTGCCACCTCTTCCAGCGGGTGTGGATGCTGTTGCCGTTGCCGTACCGCTCGGGGATCTCGCGCCACGTGCACCGGGTGCGCGCCTTGAACAGCACCGCGTTCAGCACCGCCCGCCCGTCCAGCATCGTTCCCGAGTGCGTGCGGCGCCCGGCCTCCCACTCGGCCACGATGGGCTCGACCAGCGCCCACGCCTCTTCGTCCAGCTCGGCCGGAACAAGCCGATCGTTGTCGATGAACCAGCGCGACAGCGAACACGGCGTGCCGATCTGCGGCATCGGCACCGGACCGGTGACTGTGACCCGCACGTCCAGCAGCTGGAGCACCTCCGCGCGCTCGTCCGGCCCCAGGTCGGCCAGCCGCTCGCGCGCCCCCACGGCCAGCGCCTCCAGGTCGGTGGCGCGGGCGGTGGCCTGCTCGGCCTGGGCCAGCCACCGGGCGGCGTCGTCGCGCTCGCGCTTGAGGGCGTCCAGCTCCGCCCCCAGCTCGTCGGTGGCCGCCTTCACCAGCTCCGGGGCCACCCCGGCGCGCATGTAGTCGGCCGCTGTCCGGGTGAGGGTGGCCGAGCGCTCGGCGATCTGCGCGTCCAGCTCGGCCACCCGGGCGGCGTGGTCCACGTCCGCGCCCCGCTGGCTGTCCACCCACTCGGCAGCCATGGCACGCAGCCGGGCGGCGTCGCCCAGCAGCGCCACCACCTCGGCCCACACGCGCTGCTCCATCTCGTGCGCCGGGATGGCCGAGTCGTCGCACACCGAGTCTCCTCGGTGGTGCGCCCTGCGACCCCTGCACTTGTAGGCCGGACCAACCCCCGCGCCCGAAGGGCGATCCTTCCGGCCGGACTTTGCGCCCACGTAGTGCGCCCCGCACTGCCCGAACAGCCGACCGGACAGCGGGTACGCCCTGCGCTCGGGCCCGGTTCCCGGGCGGGTGGGGCGCAGCGCCTCGCGCAGCTCGGCCACCTCGGCGGGCTCGAAGATAGGCGGCAGCGAGATCGTCACCGTCGCGCCGTGCTTGGGCTTGCCGTCCTTGTCGAGCTTGACCCCGCGCCCGGCGCTGGCTCGGGCGGGGTTGCGGAACACCACGCGCGCCTCGGTCGTGGACTCGGCCAGTAACCTGGCACGCAGGTTGACCACCGACCAGGGCTTGCCCGAACGGGTGACCATCCCCCGGGCGTTCAGCCGTGCGGCGGTGTCGCCCACGTCCAACCCGTCCTCGACCAGGTACCGGTACGCCGCGCGCAGGACGGCGGCCTCGGCTTCGTCGATGACCAGGAACGAGCCCCGCTTGCCCTGCCCCCGGGGTCGGCGCTGGCTCTTGTAGCCGTACGGGGGCATCCCTCCGGGCCACGCGCCGTCCTCGGCCGCACGCTGCAACCCGCCCTGGGTGCGCCTGCGGATGATGGTCCGCTCCAGCTGCCCGAACGTGGACAGCACCCCGACCATGAGTTCGTCGTCCTCGGAGTCGGTGCTCACGCCCTGCGTTGCCGACACGATGGGCACGTCCAGGTCCTTGAACCGGCCCTCCAGCTCGAAGTACACGCGGTTGGTCCGGCCGATCCGGTCGAGCTTGTAGACCACGACCACGTCGACCCGTCCGGCCCTGGCGTCGGCCAGCAGCCTGTCCATCTCGGGGCGCTCCAGCAGCGACCCGGACACCCCGTCGTCGGTGTACAGGTCGGCCAGCGTCCACCCCTGCTGCTCGATGAATCGGGTGCACTCGGTGTCCTGCACGTCCAGGCCGTAGCCCTTGGTCTGGTCGTCGGTGCTCACCCTCAAGTAAGCCCCCGCGCGCAGCGTCATGCGGTTGTCCTCCTGTCGGTACGGATCGGGGCGGGGGCGCGCAGCCCCCGCCCCGATGGTTCGGTCGGGCCGGTCAGACCAGCTCGTGCTTGGTGGTGCGGCGCTCTGCGCCCTTCACCTCGTAGACGAACTCGTCGCCCTCGATCCGGCCCTCGTACGTGGCGCGCCCGACCTTGGCCTTCACGGTGTCGCTGGAGTCGGTGCCCTTCTCCTTGGCAGCGGCGCGGGCGGCTGCGCGTTCGGCCTTGGCTCGGGCTTTGGCGTGGGCGCGCTCGATGCCGCTGGCGACCATGTGGGCGAACCCGTAGCCCTCAGCGGCCTTGGCCGCGTCTCCGGTGATCGACATCCCGCCCTCGGCGCGCGTCACCTCGATGCCCTGGGCGCCCAGCCGGATCAGGAAGCCTTTGAGTCGGGCGTCGTGCCCGGGAGCGAACTGGCGGGTCGTGGTCTTGTTGCACTCCAGCCGCTCGCCCGTGTCGGCGTTGGCGAACATCGAGCACTGGCAGGGGTTGGCGGTCTTGGCCTTGGGGGCGGCCTTGGTCTCGGCGGGGGTGTTAGCGGTCTCGGTCATGTCAGCTTCCTTTCGGTTGGGGGTGTTCAGGCAGCGAGGGTGTAAGCGGTGGTCCAGCCGCGAACGGCGACCACGTCGCCCAGCTCGTCGGTGGTCACCGGGTCGGCAACAGGGGTCACCGGGCACCGGTAGTCGGCCAGGTGGGTCACGCGGTGGAGGCGATACGCGGTGACCCTGTCGAGCCGGAACGTGCGGACATCGCCCCGGCGTCGGCACCAGCCCTTGACCACCAGCGCGCCGCTGGCGGTGACCTCGACGGCGTGCAGCTCGACGGCGCGGCGCGAGACCTTGCCGTCGCGGTCCACGTACCGGAGGGTCACCACGCGCTGGGCCTCCATGGCGCCGAGCAGATGCCGAAGGGTCCGGCTGGTGTCGGTGTTGGTGCGCACGGTGTCCTCCTCGTCTGGGCGTGGGCGGGGGGCGCTGGTCGCGCCCCCCGGGGGGTCGGCTATCGGGTGGCCAGCTCGCGGATGAGCGCCTCAGCGTGGGCGCTGTCGCCGTGGTCCAGCGCCATCTGGAGCGCCATTTCGAGCGTGGCGACGTCGAACGCGGGGAGGGCGGCGGCGAACTCGTTCATTTCGGGCTTCCTTTCGGGCGGAGAAACGGGGGGCGGGCCCCCCGCGTTGTTAATACAATTAAATCATTCCGATAATTACCCCCACAATTTCAAAAGGGCGCTCCGCAAATCACGGCCTGATAAAGCCTTTGTTGTTGGAGGGGCGCTAGTCGGCGAGGGCGCGAGCCAGGGTGCGCACGTCGGCCGTGGGGTGCACCGAGCGGCTCACCAGGTCGCCGAACTGGTCGGTGTGGTCGACCACGAACGCGGCCCCGCGCACCTGGACCACCGCGCCCCCGACCACCAGCAGGGGCGCGTCCACACCGTGCAGGCCCGAGTCGATGACGCTCCCGGGGCCGAGGATGCGCAGCTCGTTGTTGAGCCGGATCAGCAGGTTCATGCTGCGCTGCCACTCGCTCATCGGGCGCACACCGCCAACCACTGGCGCACGGCTCCAGCCAGGTCGGCCATGTCAGAGGCGGAGGTCAGGGCGGGGCGCGCGGGCATCAGGCGCACGAAGGGGCGGGGCCGTGCGGCTCGTCGGGGGCGGGTCCAGCGGCTACGGTGGTTCATGTCAACATCGCTCCGTTCGGTGTTGGCCGTACCGGGAGGCGGGTAGGGTCCGCCGACCCGGTCCGGGCGTGGTCCGCTTGGGCCACGCCCGGCTTGCGTTGGTGGGGTGGCTACTGGTCAGCCGGGCGCACGTCCGCCGCGTCCCAGTCGAGCGTGTATTCGCCGGTCCACTGGGGCTCGTCGTATTCAACTTCGGCGAACTCCGTGCCCTCCTCGGTGTAGATCCGGCTGATAACGCCGCACTCGTCGTTGGGGTCGATCACCGCCGCGCCCTTGTCCAGCTGTCCCATGCCGTTCTCCCTTTGAATCGAAAAAGGCGGGGGCGAACCCCCGCCGGAATACCAATTAAACTATTACCCTTTCCCCGCGCGCAATTACCCGGCAGATATGCGCTTATATCCCTGCGAATAGCGAAAGCCCCGGGCGCTCACGGAATGAGCGCCCGGGGCTTGGGGTCGGGTCAGGCCGGAGCGGGGGCCACCCGCTCGGCCCTGACCTGCCTGGAGTAGCGGCGACCAGTGGTCAGACTGACCCCCAGGTGGTCAGCGACCTGCTGCGCGGTCAGGTCAGGCTGGTCATCCAGCAGCGCCCGCACCTGGTCAAGCCGCTCGGCCTTGGCCATCGAGGGGTCAGGTCCAGGGCCAGGGGCGACCATAGGCAGCTCGGGGTGGTCAGGTGCGGTGACCACCTGGCGGGCCCCGGCCTGGTCAGACTCGGCCGGAGTGGTCACTACGCCCCCCGGCCTGGTCGGCAGGAGTAGGCCGAGTACGACCTTGTAACTGAGTTCGAGAGCCAGCACCGGGAACAGGGCCGTTGCCACTCCGGGCCAGGAGGCCACCGCCCAGCCCACGGTGCCGTTGGCCGCTCCTGTAGCAAACAGGCCGATCACAAACGCCAGCCGGGCCCAGAAGCTCGGGTAGGTCAGGGCCACCAGCAGCCCGAGCAGGGTCAGGGCGTCGACGGTGGCAGCCGTGACGACCGCATGGGCCCCGGCCTTGCCGTACTGCTCGGCGAAGGCATGGAGGTTCGCGAAGCTCGTGAATAGCCCCGCCCCCACGATCAGGGCCAGCCCGGCTATGGCCACCGCGCGCACCGCTGCCGGGCGCTCGGGCCGTGGTTCAATTTCGTTGGGGCTCATGCGACCCTCCTGGTAGTTGACACGGGCCACCCTGCGCGTTTGGCGATGGCGGGGTGGCCCCAGCTGTGTTCGGGGCTACTGCTTGCGGGGCAGGGTGGGGCGCCGCTTCTGGCCGTGGGCGTAGACGGTTCGGGCAGCCCCGCGCTCGGCCATCGCGCGGCGCGCCATGGCGGTGCCCCGGCTGGTCTGCACCCTGGCCAGAACCTCGGCGCGCGACAGCTCGGGCGGCTCAGGGTCGGCCATCTGCTCGGCCAACTGCTCGGCGGTGCCGTACGCGGTGTCGGTCGCGGCGCGCCAGTCACCCTCTGCGGCCAGGTCGGCCACGCGCTGTGCTGCGTCTGCGGCGACCTGGCGGGCGCGCTCGTCCAGGCCGGGGGTCTGGTCCAGCACCACCCGGGCGCGCTCGGCCCCGCCTACGGTGCGCGCGCCCAGCAGCGCGTTGCGGACGCGCCCCTCAGCGGTCTTGCGCACGTCCTGTGGATCTGCCATGTCGGTTCTCCTGCCTGGTTTGATGGAAAGCGGACGCCATGGGTCCTGTTGGGGGCGCCCCCTGTCACGAGGTGGGCGCCCCGCTCACACGTCGACCAGGCGGTGGCGGCTACGCTCGCGGTCGCGCTGACAGGTCCGGCACTTGCGCTCCCCATCGGGGTGGCCCTGGGGGCAGCGGGTACGCGCGGCCGGACTGGTCCCGTGCCGGATGGCGTCGGCCCGGTTCTCGGCGGGAGTTCCCCAAGCGAGGTTGGCCCGGCGGTTGTCGAACCGGTCCCCGTTGAGGTGGCGGGTCTCCTGGCCAGGTGGGCACGGTCCGGCGAACGCCTCCAGCACCACGCGGTGGACCAGTCGGCTGTGGCTTCGGCCGTCGCGGCGCAGGACGAGCTGTAGGTAACCACGGCCGCCCGGATGCAGCTTGAGCAGCTCGCCCTCGGGGTCCCGCTTGAAGCTGCGCACCCGTCCCCGGTCGCTGACCTCGTATCCGGGGAACCCGACCACGGGCTTCCAGACCTCGGGCCTACTCATCGGCCACCAACTCCCGCGCGTCGACGTCCAGGGCCACGGCCAGGGCGGTCACGCTGTGGTCGTTCGGGGTGGCCTTTCCGGTCTCCCAGCGCCGAACGGTAAGCGGAGTCCGGTTCAGCCTGGCCGCCAGCTCGTCCCTGGACATCCCGAGCCGCTTCCGTGCGGCGCGCATCGCGCTTGGATCGAGCATCGTTCCACCCGCTCTCTGATCGTCGTGATCGTTGGATCAACCGGACCACGATCAGGTGGATTTGCCACAAGGGCGTTACCCCCGCCCTACGGCGCGAGCGTGGCAAGCGCCACACCGACCCGGTTTTCGTGCTGTCACGACGAGTGACAAGCACCCCGGCCGGCGACAGCGACGAGTTTTGGGACAACAGCGACGGGTGACAGCCGCGGAGCAGGGCGCACCCCGGCCTGCCCACGCGCGCCGGGGTGGCCTCTCTCCGAAGCTCCGTGGGGTCTTCTTTGAATCGGAGAGCGCCGGGCGGGCCCCAGGCCGGGCCGGGTGTTCTCAGGCTGCCGGAGTGCTCCCCGTGCGCTCAGCCCGGTAAGCCACCTGGCGGCGCTCCTGCGGGTTCAACCCGCCGCGAATGCCGAACTGGTCGCCCTGCGCGATGGCGTCGGCCAGGCAGGCCCCACGAACCGGACAGCGCCCGCATATCGCCTTGGCCCGGCGCTGGACGTGGCGCCCGTTTGAAAAGAACAGGTTGAGATCCGACCCCAGGCACGCGGCCCAATCCGACCAGTGAAAGTCCATGCGGCCCACGAAAACACGGACGACTCACCGCCGGGCGCCGCGCGGATACCCTTCTCCGGCGCTCGGTGGGGTCGTCCTGGACACGGGAGCGCCCCGGGCGAGCGCTGGGCCCCGGAGCCGTTCCCGGCTCGGGGGAGAGCGGCCGGTGGCATCATCGGGGCATGAGCGACACGGACAAGGATTACGTGCTGGACCTGTGCGATGAGGTCATCGGCCAGCCCTGCGAACGCCGGTACACGTTCGACTGGCTGCGGGGTGACCCGCCCGCCCCGGGGCGCGAGGGCCGAAAGCTGCCCGCCATCGGGGGCTACTGGCCAGACCTGCGGCTGGTCGTGGAGTACCGGGGACCGCACTTCGACCAGCCGGAGCGGCACTACGCCAACCGGGCCACGGTCAGCGGTGTGGAGCGCGACGAGCAGCGCGTGATCTACGCCGCCCGGCGCGACGAGCTGATCCCCCGGCACGGCCTGCGCCTGGTGGTGGTCGGCTCGGGCCACCTGGGCCACGACTCCAAGGACCGTCTGACCCGGGACCGCGCCAACGACCTTGAGGCGCTCCGGTCGCTCCTGGCCCCCTGACCGGCCCGGGTCAACTGGCCACGCGGAGCGCACGGTTGGGGCGGGTGACCTGGACGGCACCCGTGAGCGTCGTCGGCGCGGCTAGAGTGACCACACCGCGCCGCCGTCGACCTCCGAGGAGGATGCCTTGACCGACCACGCCGCCCGCCCGGTGCCGGGGTTCCCCGAGCACGGGCGCCGAGGGAACATCGTCGGCTTGAAGATGTGGTGCCGCTGGTGCTGCGAGTGGCACACCCACAGCCACGAGGAGTGGTACGCGGCCGGGCACGTCACGCACCGCGTCGCCCACTGCCGCACCCCGGACAACCCGAACCTGGTGCCCAACCCGCCGTACCCCGAGTCTGAGGGGTACTGGATCGAGGTTCAGGCCGCCCCGTTCAGCGAGGTTGAGAAGCTGGTCAAGGAGCCCACGACCGCGCAGCGCCGGGCCATGGCGCGCCGGGGGTACGAGCAGACCGACGCCGTTCGCAGGCTCCGCGCCCAGCGCCTGGTCCAGCAGGACGCCCGCTGGACCGTGGTCCACGACGAGTAACCGGCCCGGGGGGCACGGCGCGCGCCCCCGACCGGCGTGGTCAGGGGCGCGGCAGCCCGCTGGGGTCGAACGGAACGAGCCTCACCCTCCTGCCACCGCCAACGCTCTCGGGCCTGTCCCACACCACCCGAACCTCAAACGACTCAGGCAGGGGTGTCTCGTCGTTCTTGGACACGACGCCGTACTCGAATTCGACACCGTGCTCCGGGGCTACCTCGTCGGCGTGGCCCTCCAGATCGACCCGGTCCCCATAGACCCTGACGTTGAGGGCGAGTTCATCGCCTGAGTTCACGATGCGACCACGCCGGGCACCATCCGCGTGGACCTCCAGGAACGGCTTGTCCACCCGCTCGGGGCGCCAATCGGCCAGCCTGCCGCGCCGATCCTCCTCTGCGAACGCGGCCTGCTTGGTGTCCGAGTTGGCCGACCTCCTGGCCTGCCACCAGGCGAGGATTGCGACGATCAGGGCAGCGACTGCGACCCACAATCCGGGGTCACTCAAGTCAATGTTCACAGCGCTACTCCTTGAGGAACTGGGCGAGGCCGAGCGGCTCAAGCTCCCGATAGAAGAACGGTCCCGCCTCGTCGGTGTGGATGCGCTCGGGCCACCCGGTGCTCTCGAACCGGGCGTGCAGGTCGGCGTCACCGGAGGCGACCACTCGGGGGCGGTCACCGCTGTACAGGGCGACCATGTGGACCTGCGGGCAGTCGCAGGCGATGCAGAACGCCAGGTCGGTTCCGGCGTTGGCGACGGCGTCGAGCGCCGCCGGGTACTCGACGGTATGCCCCTGCTGACAGGCGACGAGGGAGGAAGGTTGGTCCATGTCGGGACGGTAGCAGGCCAACGGTCCGACATGGAGGGCTTTGTTCAGTCCTGTTCGGCGGGCGGGGCCAGGGTCAGGTAGAGGTTGTCGCCCCGGGGGTTGAGGCTGGCGGCCAGCCACTCGCCCTCGATCTCGACCACGAACCACCCGGGGTTGTCCTGGTGGGGGCGCACGTACACGTTCGGCTCGTCCATCCAGCCACCCTAGTCAGGTCAACCGCTCCCGCGTAAAGCCCGTTGGGTCATCGACCGCAACAGACATATCAGCACCTGGTCGGTGACCTCACAGCCCCGGAAGCTGGTTCCCGAGGTAGCCAAGGATGGCCCCGAACACGGCCCAGAACAGGGCCACTCCACGGTCAGCGATAAGCCGCTCCTTGAACGTGGGCCGTTCTGCTCGGTTTACATTCAAGATGATGTCTCTCGATGCGGATTCGAGAGTGAAGTCAAAGATCCCTCTGATCGCGTACGTCACAATGGTTACTAGCATAACGACCAACGAGACTGCGAGCAGAAAAGATGTGGCGGTTTCCAGCTCCTTTGACTCCCCTCCCATGAAAGAAACGAAGTTGTACAGCGCAAGTGCGATACCCGCTGGCACGAAGGAGAGAATAACCCACAAGGGGGCGTTCATGCGACAGGGAGCACAGATCTTCTTTATTCGAGTCAGCGAACCGTAGGCGTCATTGTTCGGTTCGATTAGCACAACTCTGGAATCTGACCCGATCTCGACCACGACCCGAGTCTCTTCCTTCGTAGCCGACATCTGCACAAGGCCCAGCCGATCCGGTAGCTCATCCGCCATCCTGGCGAAGTCCTCGGGCTCGTTTCCCGACACCTCATCCTCATTCACCAAAAAGGACAGTGTCCCAAACTCTGCCAGCACGCGCGCGATGTCCTCAAGCTCATCGCGATAGAGCTTGAGCCGTCCCAGTGGGTAAGTCTCTTGTCGCTTCTTAATCCGCTTCCATGCCATGGTGGCCATCTTGGCGCAGATCGGGCCGGGGCGGCTCCACGAGGCCGGAAAGTGAAGCGCATCCGTTGTCGAAACCGGTTCACCACCGCAACCGGACGGCACGGTTGGAGTCGGTGACCAGCAGCGTCCTCGCGCTGTATCGTGCCGCTATGGAGCCGCAACCCCCCACTGCCCTGGACATCACCACTCTTGTCGTCGCCATCTGCGCGGCCGTCGTCGCCGCCACGGCGCTGGGGTGGCAGATCGCCTCTTGGCTGCTGTCAGGCGGACGCGCCAAGGTCGAGCTGCTCAACGGCGCCCTACACCAGTTCGGGCCTCAGTGGATCGTCATGCCGCCCAACAAGCCCCTCGACCCCAGTGGAGCCGCGAACGGCTTCACAAGGCGAGCCATCTTCGTGGAAGTCCGCAACGTGGGACGGCTACCTATCACTGTCACTTCCTGGCAGCTCAAGCTCCCGGGCGGCGTCAAGATCGGTGAACTGAACTCACCCAACGGCCCAAGGCTGCCTCACCGCTTGGACGTCGGAGATAGCGAGAAGTGGGCCATCGAGGTCGACAGCGAGCTGGTTGCGGCTCTCCGCGCCACCCGGAAGATGGCGAAGGTCGACGACGTCGAAGTCCGCGCGGTGGTCTCGCTCGGCAGTGGCAAGGAGATCAAGACCCCGCAGCGCATCACCTTCACGGCCAAGGAGCTGGAGCAGGGCGCGTAGCGGCTACTGCTCGTCGGCATCGGGGCGGGGTCAGGGTTGACCGTTCCCGCGTAAAGCCCGTTGGGTCACCGCCCCAAACGGTGCGCGCCCCGCCGGTCGCCGGACTGGGCCGACATAATGGTCTGCGCACAGAACATCCCCCTCCCGGAGGACCCATGACGGCCCCATCCCCCACCCCACCCGCTTCCAAGTTCCCGGCCGGATGGGCGTTCGGCTGCGGATGCGGGGGCATGGTCCTCGGCGCCGTGGCCATGCTCATCTTCGTGCTGGCCACGTACCCGATGCCCGAGGACACCGCGACCACCGCGCAGGCCGAGGTGGAAGAGCAACAGGTCGGGCGTGACGAGGCGTTCGAGTTCAACCAGTTCAGCGTCACGGTTGAAGACGTCGAGATGGACGCCACGCACTTCGACGGCGACATGATCACCTCGGCGGGCACCTACGTGGTCGTGACGGTGCGGGTCGAGAACACCTCCCAGGAACCTCAGGAGGCGGACCGGCGGTGGTTCCGTCTGGCGGACGCCGAGGGGGCCGTCTACGAGTACGACAGCAATCTGGCCGTCCGGACGCGGCAGGACGTGAACCCGGGCAACGCGCTGGTCGTCACGAACCCCTACAGCGTTCCGGCCGATGCGGAGATCACCCATCTTGTCGCCGGGGACGAAGAAGACGGGGCAGTGGTCAGAGTCGAGCTGTAGACCAGCAGCGTCCGGCTCCGCGGCTAAGCGAGAGGTGATCGCTCTATAACGACGAGTGCAGCCGGCCACGGGCCGCTCCCCCTTGACCCGGCGGGGCCGGGCGGGCCCGACACCCGCCCCCACCCACGCCAGGTCAATGAAGACCCCACCGAACGTCAGAGAGGAGCCACCCCGGCTCAGCCCCCGGCGGCGTCCCGCTCGGCAGCGGCCTCGCGGCGCTCGCGCGGGGTCACCTCGTCGGTGGACCACGTCAGCAGGTCGACGGGGTCGCACTCCAGCGCGCGAGCCAGGCGTCCGATGTTGCGCAGCTGCGGCGCGGACCACCCGGCCTCCCAGTCGGTTGTCAGGTCGCTGGTCGGGCGCAGGCCCATGCACGCCGCCAACTCGGCGTGCGTCAGCTCGCGCCCACGTCGCAGGCGCTTCATCGCCCCCCGGTCGAAGCTCAGGACCGGCTCGGGTTCAGGTTCGGTGTCGGTGTGGGTCGCCATGTTGGTGCTCCTATGCGTTATCTGCATTTCTATTACTAAAAGCGCGGGGCGGTCTTGGTGGGACTGGTGGGGGGGATTGGGATGGGGTCGCTCCAACTCTTTTCGGACCCCCTCCGAGGCCCTCTCTTCCGAGTTCTTCCAACCCCCTCCCACCAATCCCACCAAGAGGGGGAAGAGAAAAAGGGGTGTCCGAAGAGACCGGCCATCTGGGCTGATGGGATGGGGTCCCATCAGCCCCCCACCACCAGCTCCCACCCCCCACCACTTGCGCAAATTGCGTGCCGAGCACAGCGCCTCTTCTTCGCCCGGCGGTGGGGGGTAGCGGTGGGGGGTGGGGCGTCGGCAGCGGCGCGCGCGGCGGTGGCTCGGCTACCCGTTTACGTGCTCTACCCGGTAGGTGTTTGAACCCGCTCGCTTGGACTTGCGCAGGACCAGCCCGCACGGCCACACCTTGTCCACCTTGCTGGCCAGGATGTCCCCGGCCTCGCGGACGGCCTTGTAGTCGTTCACATTGACCGGCAGGATGAACGAGCCACCCCAGCCGTCCGCGTCGCCGTTGTCGACGTGGTCTCGCATGAGCTGGCTGACCTTGAGCCGGGTGCTGTCGTACTTGGCCCGCCATGCCATCAGGAACGGTTCCCAACGCTCGGCCTCGGCGCTGCCGCCGGGGGCGTAGTTGTCCATGAACCCCCCGACGCCGAGGAACTCCAGCAGCCCAGCGGTCGGCTTGGACCACCACCCGTACGACCCCCGCATCCGGCACGATCCTTCGTTGGCCCCGGCCGCGACCCACGCGCGCCACAGCACCAGGCAGCACCACACGAACTTGGCACGGTTGCGCACGTCGCCGAAGTGCGCTTTCAGGTCGCCCAGCGCGAAGTCCTCGCGCATCGCGGGGTCCGCCATGCCCGCATCCAGGCGGACATCGAAGAACCTACGCCGCAGGTCGTCGCTCTGGCGGGTGCCGTTGCCGGTCAACCCCCAGAACACATCGTTGATCATCGCGACGTTCTTCGTCTGGCCCAGGAGCCGGGCCGTGGGCACGGCCTGCGTCAGGAAGCTGGCCAGGGTGGTGTTCTTGACGATGTAGCCGTCGGGCACGTTGTCCAGGATGGCGACGGGGCCCCGCTTGTCGTGCAGCGTCGACACCACCAGCTTGCCCAGCTCCTGCTCGTCCGGGCGGTAGTCGGTCACGTCCCCGCCGAACACCCACACGGGCACTGAGGCAAGGTAGCTCTTACCCGTGCCCTGCGACCCCGCGACCACGTTCACCCCCGGCGTGGGCTGGACCCCGCCCCCGCTCATGCCCTCCAGGAACCGCCGCCCCACGACGTGGGTGGCGTAGGCGAAAGCGTTGGCCCGGTCCGCCTGGCCCACGTAGGGGAACCCGCCCAGCACCTCGTGGTACACGTGGTTGAACGCGCGCTCGACCTCGCCGCGCGAGGGCCGGTCCGGGACCGGGTCGAACGCGCACATCGGGTCGAAGTACATACCGCTGGCCGGGTCGTACCCGGGCTCGTTCAACACGGTGCCGTCCTGGCGCAGGATGGGCGTCCGGGTGACCCCCCGCAGCGGTGGCAGCGACCACGAAGGGCTGGCCAGCACCTGCTTGAACACGACCTGCGCGGGCTGCTTGTCCTTCTCCCGGATCGGCTTGCCCCTGTCGTCGCGCTCGACCACGTACAGCCGCAGGTGGTGCGCCACCAGGTTCCCCAGACGCAGGGAGTCGACGGACTCCATCGCCGCCCGGGTCTCACCGGCGGGCAGCTCGGGGTCGTAGACGCGCCGGAGGTGCACCAGTCCGTCCCCGACCGAGTACAGGCCGGGGACCGCACCGTCGTTTACGGCCCTGGCCAGGTCCCGGATGAGCTGCTGCCCGTCCTGAATCTCGATGCCGCTGGACTTCGCCCCGGGGGCATCGCCCATGGTCGGGTTCTCGTCGGCGTCCTCTGCCCCGTCCGCACCCGCAACCGGCCCCGACTCCTGGACGCCCACGCGGTCGGTCTCGGCGTCCTCGACCTCGCGCTGTACACGCTCGACGGCCCCCGTCTTGGCGGAACGCGCGGGCGGGTCCAAGGGCTCGGTCTTGCCCTTGTTCAGACCGGACCGAGCGGTGGCCTCCGCTGCCGCGTAGCCGTCCTTGGCGATGTACTTGTTAGCGCGGCTGGCATTCATAAGCTCGGTCAAGGCGTAGTCCTCGTTGACGTGGCCGCTCCCGACGAAGTGACCGATGCGGACAGCTGCGTTGTTCAGGGCGTCGTTGCGCCCGGAGGTGACCCCGGCCAGGTCGGCGCACACGCCGCGCACCAGCTTTCGGCCGTAGGCCGAGCCCATGGGGCCGTCGTGGGTCCGGGGCGGGGCGGGGGTACCGGACGGCTTGGCGGCACCCCCCGAGCTGGCCCGTATCTGATAGACCCAGCTCGGGCACGGCGCCACCTCGGCATCGCTGCGCTCGGTGTACGCGCCGTGCTTGGTGACCGATCCAGCGGACGGGATCAGCCCGCCTCGGCCGGTCTTGACGTCGACGCCCGGGTACAGGACCGGGTCCAGCTCCCCGTTTTTAACGGGGGTGGTCCCGTCATGGGTGAACACGTAGTGCAGCCCGTCCCGGGGGGTGCCATGGACACGGGTAGTGGGCAGCGGACCGTACTTGGCCTCCAGCTTGGCCAGCGACTCCAGCCCGCCGTTGCGAGGGTCGAAGTCCAGGACCACGAACCCAAGCAGCGTCAGCAGCACGTTAGGGCCGGACAACGACCCGAACACGTCCCAGTGGGCGCGCACGTCCTCGGGGGTGCGCAGCGCCAGGCCAGGCCACCCCTCGTGTACGGGCGTCTTACGCGGGCTGGGGATCGTCCCGAACCCCATAGCGGCCCAGCGCTCGGCCTCCGCCCGGCAGCGCGCCCGCAGCTTGGCCCGCACCCAGTCGATTGGGGCACCGGTTTGTGCGCCGAATTGCGGCCCGGTAAAATGGGACATAGGACCTTCCCTTAGTTGGGCGGGTTTCACGAAACCTTCTTTG
Source organism: Nocardiopsis flavescens (assembly GCF_900141985.1). Classification (GTDB taxonomy): domain Bacteria; phylum Actinomycetota; class Actinomycetes; order Streptosporangiales; family Streptosporangiaceae; genus Nocardiopsis; species Nocardiopsis flavescens. Next base: position 182,218 of record NZ_FQZK01000007.1, read on the forward strand.
GTCGGTTGGTTTTGAATAGGGCGCCTTTCCAGCGGGCGCCCGAACTGGTTGGTTTAGTCAGCTCCTTTCGGAGGTCCGGGGTGGTGCCCGGGCCAGCAGCTTCTAGCGGCCCCTCGTCTGGTCAACGGGGGGCCGCTGCTGTGTTCGGGGTCAGGAGCGGTCGGCCGTTGCGGGCTGCTCGGGTGCCTCGTCGGCGGGGCGCGGCTGGAACAGGATGGCGAGCAAGCGGCCCATGCGGGCGTCACTTGCCGGGGCGACAGTCCAGACGACCTCGGTGGTGTCTCGGTCCGGCGCGGTCGCGTCAGCGGAGGGCATCAGACAGCCGCCTTCCTGCGGGCCGCCTTGCGCGCGCGGCGGACCTCGTTGTCACACGCCCGACAACGACGCTCCCCCTTGGACCCGATGCGGGTGTTGGCCTCGTCGAACGGGTGACCGCGCCGCCCGCAGCGCGTCTTGGCTGCGTTCGCTGCGGTGATGGTGTTGCCGCGCAGCGTGTTCTCTCGGATCGACACGGGCTCCAAGTGGCCCGGGTTGACGCAGTGGCGCACCCGACACAGGTGGTCAATGGTCAAGCCGTCCGGAATCGGGCCGACAAGAGCCGCATACGCGACGCGATGCGCCCCACGTGACTGGCCGTTGACGGAAAACTCGGCGTACCCCCACCAGTCCGTGCCTGCGGTCCAGAGCCAGCAACCGGACGGGGAAGAGGTCTTGTCGACCTTGGCCCAGAAACGGTCAGGGAGCGCCACCCTTCGGAAGAAGGCGTCCACAGGGGTATCCAGCGCGCACGCGATGGCGACCAGTGTGTCCTGCCCGGGGGCTTGCCGCCCCCGCTCGTACCGGCTGATCGACCCGGGGTAGGCGAGACCGCACCGCTGGCCAAGCCCCCACTGGCTCAAGCCGCGTTCGGTCCGTGCACGGCGCAGCGTGTCGGGGTCGAACTCCGTCCACACCACGTCCGTTGCGGGCGGGGCGTCCGGGGAAACGTCAGCGGGAGCGGTCATCGGGCCTCACCGCCGGACCACCGGATCAGCTCGGTGGGCTCAACGCCGAGGGCGATGGCCAGACGGCCGACCGTCTCCAGCTTCACGGGGCGAAGGCCGCGATCCCATTTCGAGATCTCTTGGCGGGCCGACCCGACGCGACGGGCCAGCTCGTACTGGCTCACGCCTCGCTCGGTGCGGATTCGGCGCAGGGCGCGGTGGTCTAGCTCTAGGACAGGCACGGGGGCGCTCCAGGTGGTCAGGGCTGGGTGCGGCCCCGGCCTGGCCCCGCCCACCGAGGAGGGCAGAGGAGGCTAGAACCTGCTGCTACGCCCCATTCCAGCAGGCGAGAGCCCACATGCGCAGAGCGCAAAGTAACCCCGTTACCGCCCTCCCCCGGTACCCCAAGTACGGCAACGACACGCCGGGTTCCTACGGGGCTCGTTACTCGTCGTCCGCGCCGGCCCGACGAGAAGTGACAACAAGGCGTGTTCAGGCCGACGCAGCCCCGTAATCCGCTCGTGATCGCCCCGCGTGTCGAATGGGCTCCCCGTCCCCGCGCAGCCGACGATGTGGTGGGCAACTCTTGACAGCGAGGAGGGCAACCATGGAACCCCTGAGCGCGACCGAGGTCGCGATGTGGGACACAGGTGACGTGGACTTCGAGTATCCGCTTCTGCGGGAAGCTATGGGGATCGCTCCAACCTGGCCCGACGCGGAGGACCTCGCATTTCGCATGTTCCGAGAAGTTCAGCGGCTCGACACCGAAGGCGAGATCACTGTCACCAACAACAGACGCCCAACCGAACGCGGCGAGGTGTGGGAGCTGACCGACGAGGCAAGGGCTGAACTCCGCCGACGCCTCAGGCTCCTCTGAGAAGGAGGCATCGCCTCCCCGCGCCGTTCCGTGGGGTCTCCGAGCGCCTCGGGCGCCCTGGCCCGGCCCAGCACCCGCCCCCGGGCGTACGAACGCCCCGGAAGCCGTCCGGGCACCCAGGAGAGACGCGCCCGCCCAAGCGACAGAGGCGGGGCGCGCCCTGCTTGGCCCCCACACCGTGACCGGGCTCACGCGGGGGTAATGCCTTGTGGCGCCGTAATCAGCCCTGCTGGGGTGGAAGCAGATCGGATGATCCCATCTCTGAGGAGCTGCATTGTGATCGACGCGAACGAAGTCCGGCGCGCACGTCGCCGGGCCAAGCTCAGCCGCGAGGAGTTGGCCGGGTTGGCCGAAGTGACGCCGCTGACGGTGGCCCGCCTGGAGCAGGGCGCCACCGCGCGGCCCCCGTCGTCACAGATGGTGCGGTTGGCGCGTGCCCTCGGTACCACCGTGGAGGCTCTCGATGACGGGCGATGAGCGCGAGCAGTGGCGTGCCGTGGTTGGGTTTCCGGGCTACGAGGTGTCATCTCTCGGAAACGTGCGGTCGTGGTCCAGGTACAAGCGCGGCGAGTTGCTCAAGCTAAGGCCGGGAACCACCGGGTACCCGCACGTCACCCTTTGGCGCGACGGCCGCTGCCACCGCCCCAAGGTTCACCGCCTCGTGGCGCTGGCCTTCATCGGCCCCAGGCCGGACGGTCAGCAAGTCAGGCACCTGGACGGCGACAGGCTGAACAACGCGGCTGACAACCTCGCGTACGGGACCCCGTCGCAGAACGTGCGCGATTCCGTCCGGCATGGGACACACCCGGAGGTGCGCAAGACCAGTTGCAGGCGGGGCCATCCGTTCGATACAGCCAATACGTACGTCGACCCCAGCGGCAGGCGCGTATGCAGGGCGTGCAAGCTCCAGCGCCAACGTCGACGCCGCGCCCGACTGGCCAGTGCGTGAGCTGGGGCCCGCAGACGCGGGCGCGTCTGCGGGCCCATCCCTCCGGTCAGCGGGCGCGCTTGCGCTCGATCCCCTCCCGAACCGCGTCCAGCCACCCCAGCTCCGCGGCCCACCCTTCGGCCGTCCTCCCGATGACGGTGCCGTCGCCCGTCCACAGAACCTGGTGGCCGCCCACCCCTGCCTCGATCAAGAAGCCCTTGAGTTTGGCGTCGTGACCCTGCGCGTATGTTGCCCGCGTGGTCGCCAGACAGCCCGTCGTCACCCGCCGCCAGATCGACTCCCCGCCGGGGCCCGGCTTCTGCGGGATCAGGTACGAGTACGCCCCGCAGGCGCACACCTTGGCCAGTGTCTCGTTCTTCACGTCCAACATGATCACACCTCAGGCTCGGCAGGGCGGGCACGACGCTCGGTGAGGGCGCGCTGGCCCTTGCGCCACGGCTCGGGCAGGGGGTTGCCAGCGGTGAGCCACAGGTGCAGCCGGTCGAACGCCTCGTCAGCGCGCGCCAACGCCGCCCGCAACGCGGCCTTGGTGGCGCGGGTGTCGTGGTACTCGCGCAGGGCTTCGGACAGCCGGTCGAACAGCTCGTCCGCGTGGTCGTCGGGGCTGCGGCCTTCGGCCGTCATGGGTTTTCTCCTCGTTGCTCTCGACGCTGGTCCGCGCCCCGGCTCCGTCGAGGGAGCGGGGGCCGCTGGGTCGGCCACACAACCGGAGCGGGGCGTCTGCGCGGCCGGGTCAGGCGCGCCAGGTCGGCGAGAGTGACGGCGCGGGGCTGCTGGTCTCGCGACTGGGCGTCCATGGGCCCAACGATGCCGAGGAGTCACGCAACGTGACAGGGACGCAGCGTCCTACTTTCGCGCGCTTAAGGGGTCACGCCCACGAACTCGGCGAGCTGGCGCAGCCCCGGGGGCTGCACGGGCCCGGCGTACAGGTCCTGGATGATCGCCACGGCCAGCGTGTGGTGGCGCATCCAGTCGGGGGACGCCCGGCGCAGCCGCTGCAACGCGGCCACCGCGCCGTGTGCGTCGCCAACGTCGGTATACGCCCGCGCGACGTCCAACAGCAGCCACGTCCGCCAGCTGGGCGGGGTGTCAGCGCTCAGCCGCATCCCCTTCGCCAACTCCAGGGCCTCGTCCGGGCGCTTGTGCTGCACGGCCAGGCGCACCCGCTCGATGCGCACCGACGAGCGGCTGAAGATCGACACCGACCGGCCGTCCCTGGGCGGAGGCAGCTTCGGCAACCGGCGCGCCTGCTGCTCGGCGGTCGCCATCATGTCCTTGGCCTGCTCGTAGTCGCCCGACCGCGCCGCGCTGGTGGCGCCGCTCATGACCAGCCCGCCCCAGACCCGCAGGCTGGCGGCGGTGTCGGTGCCGACCTCGCGCTCAACACCGTCAGCCGCGTGGATGACCAGGTTCCCGGCGTCGTCAAGGCGGTTCTGGCGCTGGTACGCCCACGCCACCGACCCGAACACCATCGGGGCCAGCAACGGGTCACCCGAGTTGTCGGCCGCGCCCGCTGCGCGCTCCAGGCTGGCCAGCGCCAGGTCGGTCTTGCCCAGCCGGATGGCCAGGTGTCCGGCGAGCTGGAGCGCCTTGCCGAGCGCGTGCTCGCCCTCGGCCCGGCTGTGGCCGGACCCCACGGCGGCGGCAAGCCGGGCGTCGGCGATGATGCCTGGCAGCACATCCAGCAGCCGCCCGAACTGGGCACCGTGGTACAGGCTCCAGCCGTCGGACACCTCGGCGCGCAGCAGCGGCAGCGACAGAGACTCGGCCGCGTCGCGCGGGGCCGGGGGTGCGAACAGCGGGGGCATAATCGCTCGGCGCAGCGCGACCAGTTGCGGCGGTTCGGCGTCGCCGTTGGAGGGCACGGCGGGCGGGTCGCCGAGCAGGGTGGTCAGCTCCACACCCAGGCCGGTGGCCAGGGCGTGCAGGGTGGGTAGCCGGGCGCTGTGCTTGCGCTGCTGCTCCAGCTTGCGAACGACGTCGACGGACACGCCCGACCGCTCGGCCAGCCCCTCCTGGGTCAGGTCGGCAACACGGCGCAGTTGGGCGAGTCGTACCCCGAGGTGCTCCATGCCGACATGCTATTGACCGCGTCCACTGCCCGACAGCGGGTTCGGGAACGAGCACTGCCGCCGCGCCGCTGGGCCGTGCCCGCTCCAACCGTCAGGACTCACCCCGAGGAGTATCAACATACTCAGGAATCTCGGACTGGTGCCCATCAACCGAAAGTAGCCTGTAGTGCCTCTGGCTGACTTTCCCAGAGAAGGAACGCTCGACTACCACTTCTAGAGTAACGTCAACCTCTCGGTCAATGTTTTCCCGAACAGCAGACATCAAAGATTCGTCTACATAGCCATGAATCTCTGGCGCTTTCTCTGGCTCGAAGTAGAAAATTTGCCGACGAGTCCGAAGGCCATCTAGCCGCCCACGCATGCGGACAACCGACCTGTCCTCGTGAGTCATCTCAAGCTTCTGAGCGATCTTTCGAACCTGAACAGGAGTCACCCGAGAAACGATCTTCTCCCCCGAAGATGACTTGAACTGAAACCCGATCTCTATATCTGAGTTCAGCTTAAAAACAAGATCAGCCACAGCTCGACGCACAACAGGGGAAGCCCCCATCAATGACTCGATCGAAGCGTCATCATTCTCACCCTCAGGAAGAGCACGAATCAGCTCGGCTAGGCCAACCTCGGCCCAACTGGGACCTGAAAGAGGAACGCTTTCTTCGTTATCTTCATCATAAAAAGTCTTATCCGGAACAAGATGCACCTTGAGCGAGGCAAACGAAGCTGACACTACATTGAAGCGAGCCAGCGAGAAATCTCCAGAACTCAAACGAGATACGTCAGCACGCCTAAGGCGCCGAGCCTTTGCAAGTCGAGCGACGGCGCGCTGAACTCGACGCAAAAGCTCACCGGCGTCACTAGCCGATACGGCATGGCCTTGAGATTTCACGTCGACCATGTGAATCTCAAAATCAGGTTGGGCAACCGGGGCTAGTTCTTTAAACTTACTAGCAGCAGCCGCCAAAGATGCTTGCCGAATACCGGCGAGAGGTCCCCCTCTTTGGGCGTTCTCCACTGCCCTAAGATGCAGGAGGCGGAGATCATTCTCTACCATGACACCTCCAGGTAACCCTTCGTCACGCCCGGGACTGTCTCCCCATCCGCGCCTTTAACACTCGACCAAAGCTGATCAAACTCCTTGAGCGCGTCCGCATCTGTCGACAAGGCCAGGAAGCAGTCGACCAGCCCTCCCATGGGCTGCACGCGATCCAAAGCAGTGCGGGGAGCACCCGAGAAAACCTGCTGGAGCGTCAGGAGTTGCATGAGCTGGTCTTCTTGCTCCGGGGTCACTCTGGAGGCAACCGAAGGGTCTACGACGATGAAGATGTCGATGTCCTTGGGTTCCTCTGCCTTGTGGGTACAGAAGCCGCCATCGATCCAGAGAGTTCCACTCGCGAGGATCTTCCGGATGAGAGAGAAGTGAAGCTTAAAAGCATCGAAGATAACTTCTCGCGCTTGCCGATGTGGAGCGTTCTCTACGAAGGTTTCGTAAATTTCTTCAACGCTCACGGCATGTCGGCCATCGGGCAAGCGGCCCTCCGGGGTGAGCTGGAGGATGGCAGCCCCCTCTAGTCTCTGCCCTGCCAAGGGCCGAACGTCTACGAGGGACATACTCTACCCCCACCTCCCTCCGAGGGGCCTGCGTACGGTCAAACCGGGCTTTGCAAGCACCCTACGTGGGCCGGGTGACAGATCCCTCGCAGAGGCTTGCCTATGTTAACCCCGTCTGTCCCCGAACGACAGGCTGCCCCCCAGCGCGCCCGACGCTTACGAGACGTCCAGGACGAACGGCACGACCCCAGCCGGACCCAGAGCGGATGCCCCGGAAACAGGCGTGGGGACGGCCATGAGCACCCGGTGCAGCTCGGCGGCGTGCGAGGCGGTGTTGAGCGCCCCGCTGCGCCGACCGGCCTCCACCACGACGGTGCCGGGGGTGAGGGCGGCGATCAGCCGGTTGCGGACGAGGAAGTCTTTGGCGGTGGGACGGGCGCCGACCGGGCGCTCGCTCACCAGGACCCCGGTCCGGGCGATGTCGGCGAACAGGCCCGCGTGGCCGCGCGGGTAGTCCACATCCGGTCCGCAGGCGAGCACGACCACGGTGGCGCCCGCGGCGTGGGCCGCCCGGTGCGCGGCGCCGTCGATGCCGTACGCCCCGCCGGAGACCACCGTGACCGAGCGCTCGGCCAGGTCGTAGGCGATCTCGGCGGCGACGTGCTCACCGTAGGAGGTGGCCGCCCGCGAGCCGACGATGGCCGCAGAGCGCAGGCACAGGTTGCGCAGGTCGCCCCGGCCGCGCACCCACAGCCCGTGGGAGCGGCGCCCGCCGGGGGCGTCCAGCGCCTCCAGGCGGCCGGGCCACTCGGGGTCGCCCGGGGCCACGAACCTCACCCCGGCCGCCGCCGAGGCCGCCAGCAGGGCGTCGACGTCCACCCCGGCGGCCCTCGCGTGCCAGCGCGTCCAGCGCTGTGCCACCCGCTCCCGGTCCACGACGGTCTCCCCGTCCCCCGGAACGGTCGGCGGCGGTGCGCCGGCCACCAGCTCCGCCCACACCCGTGCGGCGCCGTGCTCGCCGAGTACCGCCCCCAGCCACGGGTCCCCCGGCGGCGCCACCGCCGTCAGCGCCGCCAGGGCCCGCACCTCGTCCTCGTCCACCGCGTCCCTCCCGTCCCGTCCACCCCTGTCGACGCCCCGCGAAGCGCCCTTCCCTGCCGTCCCCGTCGGCCCCCGCCTCCCCGGGGGAACGTCTCCCCCCGCCCCGCGGACGCGTACCGCCCCGCGCGCCCGCCTCGGCCCCGTGGACACGCACCGCACCGGGCAACCGACATCCCCGGTTCAAGGACCGCGCGGGAGCGGTTCCGTAAGGCAACACCGGCCAGGCACCCCGGGACCGTCCACGGAGCCGGGTGCGAACGACCGGGGTCGAGCCGCAACACCCCCGGGGATACGGCCGCCCCCGAACAGCACCTCTACCGGACCCCGCACCGGCCGAACACCCCGCGACCGCCCACCGCTCCGGGTGCCAACGACCGGGCCCGAGCCACCACACCCCGGGAGACACACCCGGCCCCGAAGACCCACCGCACCGGACCCGGACAAGACCTCCACCGGACCCCGCACCGGCCGAACACCCCGCGACCGGGCGCCGGCCCCCGGCAGGGAACCGGGGTGTGGGCCCCGTGGACACGCGCCTCCCCGGGTGACCGACACCCCCGGTTCGGGGCCCGCGCGGGGGCGGTTCCCGGGCCCGGGGCCCGGGTCACCAGGCGCGGCCGGACCACAGCGCGAAGGCATAGGCCACCTCCTCCTCTCCGGGGCGGTCGCGGTCGGCGAGGTCCGCCAGGGTCCAGGCGACCCTCAGCGTGCGGTCGACCCCGCGGGCGCTGATCCGCCCCTGGTCCATGGCGGTCCCCAGGATGCGCAGCGCCCCCTGCTCCACCGGGAAGTCCCGGCGCAGGTGGGCGCCGGGCACCTGGGCGTTGGTCGTCCACGGCGTGCGCTCCAGGCGCCCGGCGGCCCGGGACCGGGCCGCCAGCACCCGGGCGCCCACCACCGCCGAGGACTCGGCGAACGCCCGGTCGGCGAGCAGCTCGGCCCGCCCCACCTGGGGTAGCTCGACCTTGAGGTCGATCCGGTCCAGCAGCGGCCCCGAGATCCGCGAGAAGTACCGGCGCCGCTCCCCCGCGGGGCAGTCGCAGAGGGCGCCGGGTTTGGCGCAGGGGCAGGGGTTGGCCGCCATGACCAGCTGGAACCTGGCCGGGAAGGCGACCGTGGAGGAGGCCCGGGCCAGCACCACCTCCCCGCGCTCCAGCGGCTCGCGCAGCGAGTCCAGGACCCCCCTCCCGAACTGCGGGGCCTCGTCCACGAACAGCACCCCGCGGTGCGCCTTGGACACCCACCCCGGGGACGGGTGCCCGCTGCCGCCGCCGATGATGGCCGAGCGGGTGGACGTGTGGTGGGGCGCGGCGAAGGGCGGCAGCGTGACCAGCGGGGAGCCCGCGGGGAGCAGGCCCGCCACCGAGTGGATGGCGGTGGCCTCCAGCGCGGCAGCGGCGTCCAGCCTGGGCAGCACCGTGGGCAGCCGCTCCGCCAGCAGGCTCTTGCCGGTCCCGGGCGGGCCGAGCATCATCAGGTTGTGCCCGCCCGCGGCGGCGATCTCCACCGCCCTCCGGGCGACCGGCTGTCCGAGTACGTCGGCCAGGTCGGGCTCGGCGTCGGCGGGACGGCGCGGTCGCGGTACCGGGTCGGGGGGCCGCCCCTCGGGCAGGAGGCCCTCCCGTGCCCAGCGGCACATCTCCTCCAGGGAGTCGACCGCGATCACCTCGATGTCCGGCACGAGGGCCGCCTCGGCGGCGTTGCCGCGGGCGACGACGAACCGGTCGTGGCCGCTCTCGCGGGCGGCGATCACGGCGGGCAGCACCCCGCGCACCGGCCGGGTGCGCCCGTCCAGCCCCAGTTCGGCGATGAGGACCGAACCCGCCAGCGGGTCCGGTGGCACCGCTCCCTCGGCGGCCAGGACGGCGGCGGCGATGGCCAGGTCGAAGAGGCTGCCCGCCTTGGGCAGGCTGGCCGGGGAGAGGCTGATGGTGATCTGTCCGCTGGGCCAGGACTCACCGCTGTTGGCCAGTGCGGCCCGGATGCGGTCGCGGGCCTCGCGCAGGGCCGCGTCGGGCAGGCCCACCAGGGTGACTCCGGGATCGCCGCCGCCCAGGTGCACCTCGATCTCGACGACGTGCCCCTCCACCCCCAGCAGCGCGACGCAGTGGGTGCGGGCGAGGGTGATCACCGCGCCTCCCGACCGGGGGACGCCGCGAGCGCGCTGGGCGCGGGGTCCGCGGACACCCGCCGGCGGAGGAGACCGGGTGCCGTGGCCGGCTCCCCGGACCCGGGCCGCCCGGATCGGACACCGCCGTGCGGTCGGCGTCCGTCGCGGGCCACAGGGGACAGGGACCTACCGCGGGAGGGACCCCCGCGGGCGGCGGCCCGGCGGGAACGTACCCGTCCTCCGCCGCGGTCCGGGACCGGCGGCGCGTACGGCACGTCGGGCGGAGCGGGAGCCCGCCCCGCAGCGGCTCCCGGGCGCGGGCGGACACCGGTGCGCGGGGAGCGCGAACGCGGGGCGTTCATGACAGGCCCCGCTCGTGGGACACGTACACCCGGCCGTCGCGGAGCAACACGCCCAGCCCGTCCACGCGCAGCGGACGGCCGGGCACCCGGCGCGCACGGGCCCAGGCCCCGCCCAGCCGGTACAGCCTTCTGCGCTTGCGCCACCCGATGGCCTCCACCGGATGGCCGTGGAAGAGCCGCGTGCGGGTCTTGACCTCGGCGACGACCAGGACGGGGCCGTCCCGGGCCACGATGTCGATCTCCCCGGCGGGGCACCGCCAGTTGCGGTCCACCACACGTATCCCGGCTCGCTCCAGGAACGCGGCGGCCAGCTCCTCACCGAGACCGCCCAGGTCCCTCCGGTACGCGGCGTACACGTCCACGTCGACCACCTCCCGTTACCACGGTCGGTGATCGGGCGGCGTCCCGCCAGGGCCGATCTTTTTCTGTGGATAACCGGGGTCAGTCCCGGCCGCCCTCCGCGGGGGGCAGCTCGATGTCGGCCTTGGTGATCTCCTCGACGTTGACGTCCTTGAACGTCACGACGCGGACGTTGCGGACGAACCTGGCCGGGCGGTACATGTCCCAGACCCAGGCGTCCTCCATCACGACCTCGAAGTACATCTCGCCGTTCTCGGTGGAACGCGGCTGCAGGTCGACGTGGTTGGTCAGGTAGAACCGCCGCTCGGTCTCCACGACGTAGCCGAACAGCCCCACGACGTCCCGGTACTCGCGATAGAGCTGAAGCTCCATCTCGGCCTCGTACTTCTCCAGGTCCTCAGAACTCATCCACGTGCTCGCTTTCGTCTGCAGTCTCCGGCCGGGGTGTCCGGTTCCTCCCTGTCATCCACACGTCGTCGGCCTCCGCTCTGTTCCCAACGGGGGGAGGCCCGGGGACGTTCCGCGCAAGACCCACAGGGTCTTTGCTCCATCATGCGTCACGGAACGGGCTTTCGTGCCCGGACGAGAGGATTTCCTCGGATCCTCGCCCTCCGGTGCGTCAGGAGCCGTCGTCGTTCAGCCGCGCGAAGGTGTCCGGGGCTCCCAGGCCGCCGGCCTGGGAGAAGGGCCAGATGATGACGAACGCCCGCCCGACCACGTGGTCGATGGGCACCGCCCCTCCCCCGGGGTTGCCCTGGTTGCGCCGGGAGTCGGAGGAGATCGCGCGGTGGTCGCCCATCACCCACACGTGCCCGTCCGGCACCGTGACCGGGCCGAACGTCTCGTGCGAGGCCAGGCTGCCGGGGTAGAGGTACTCCTCCTCGTCCAGGGGGACGCCGTTGACCGTGACCCGCTGCTGCTCGTCGCAGCACTCCACCACGTCGCCGGGCAGGCCGATGACCCGCTTGATGTACTCCTTGCCGGTGGGCGCCGCGCCCAGCTGCTGCTGCACCCAGGTGAAGCCGCGCGAGACCGGGTTGGTCGGCTCGGGCACCACCACGGTGTTGGGGTCGTCCCACGACCCGTCGCCGTTGAAGACGACGACCTCGCCGCGCCGGATGTCCCGGACCTCGTAGACGACCTTGTTGACGAGTACGCGGTCCCCGACCAGCAAGGTGTTCTCCATCGACCCGGAGGGGATGTAGAAGGCCTGCATCACCCAGGTCCTGATCACGAACGCCAGCACCAGGGCGATCACGATGAGGATGGGCAGTTCCTTCCAGAACGACCCCTGCTTGTCCTTGCTCATCCGCGTGTCCGCCTTCTCCCCCGCCTCGTCGTCCTCGGCTTCGGAGACAGCACTGGCTCCCGAGTCCTGATCGGACTCGGGAGCCAGTGGGGAGTCGTGCTCCTGCGGGCCGGGCCGGGCGGAATCCTCGTCCTGAACCCCGTCCGAGCCGAGGTCCCTGTCATCTGTGTTCATCGTGCCGAAGCCTATACCTCGCGGGAAAACCGCGGGGGTGGCTTCGGAGAGGAACCGGACGACTACTTGACGACGGGCTCGCGGCGCTCGCGGATGCGGGCGGCCTTGCCGCGCAGGTCGCGGAGGTAGTACAGCTTGGCGCGGCGGACGCGGCCGCGGGCGGCGACCTCGTACTTCTCGATGGCCGGGGTGTGGATCGGGAAGGTCCGCTCCACGCCGACGCCGTAGCTCACCTTGCGGACGGTGAAGGTCTCCCGGTTGCCCGAGCCCTGGCGGCGGATGACAACGCCCTTGAAGACCTGGACACGGGTACGGGTGCCCTCGGTCACGCGCACGTGAACGTTGAGGGTGTCACCGGGGCGGAACTCCGGGACGTCGGAACGCAGCTGGGCCTTCTCCAGCTCCTGAATGACGGTGTGCATCTCGCGAATCCTCATCAATAGCGCACCGCGCCCCACCCCGCCGCAGGCGTGCGGGGGTGCGCGGGCGATGGCCCGTAAGGGTCGGACTGTCGAACCGCCCGGGTGACCGACACAGAGGCCGACGTCGTACCGCCGGCATGCGGATGCCTAGGGGTCACCAGGGGGAACCCACCCAGTCTGCCACATCCGCGGCGGCGGACCGAACGCCTGCTCAGGTGGCCTCCGGTACACCCTCCTCGGCCAGGACCTCGCGGTCCCGCCGGTCCAGGGACTCCGCGGGCATCGCGGCCACCAGGTCGGGGCGGTTGCGCGCGGTCTTGCGCAGCGCCTCGTCGCGCCGCCACCGGTCGACCGCGCCGTGGTTGCCCGACAGCAGGAGCGGCGGCACCTCGCGGTCGCGCCACACGGCGGGCTTGGTGTAGACGGGGCCCTCCACCAGGTTCTCCATGCCGCCGGAGGCGAAGGAGTCCTGCACCGCCGACTCCCGGTTCCCGAGCACCCCGGGCAGCAGACGGGTGATCGCCTCGACCATGACGAGCGTGGCCGACTCCCCGCCGTTGAGCACGTAGTCGCCGATGCTCACCTCCTCGACGGGCATCCGGCCGGCGGCGTCCTGGGCGACCCGGGTGTCGATGCCCTCATAGCGGCCGCAGCCGAACACGAGGCGGCCCTCTCCCGCCAGCCGCTCGGCGTCGGCCTGCCGGAAGGGTCGGCCGCTGGGGGTGGGCAGGATGAGCCGGGCGGGCGCGTCGCCGACCACGGCGTCCAGCGCCTCGCCCCAGGGCTCGGGCTTCATCACCATGCCGGGGCCGCCGCCGTAGGGGGTGTCGTCCACGGTGTTGTGGCGGTCGTGCGTCCACGAGCGCAGGTCGTGGACCCGCACGTCGAGCAGTCCGCCGGCGCGCGCCCTGCCGATGAGGGAGAGGTCCAGCGGCGCGAAGTAGTCGGGGAAGATGCTGATGATGTCGATGCGCACGGTGCGCCCTTCAGTCGGCGAGGTCGAGCAGCCCCGGGGGCGGGTCCAGGACGATCCGGCCGCCGGGCACGTCCACCTCGGGGACCAGCTCGGTGACGAACGGGACGAGCACCTCCCGGCCGCCGGGGACGGACAGCACCAGGAGGTCCTGGGCGTGGTGGAGCACGTCGCCCACCGTGCCGACCTCCTCGCCGCCCGTGGTGACGGCGGTCAGGCCGATGAGCTCGTGGTCGTGGAACTCGTCGGGGTCGCCGGTGGGGGGCAGGTCCTCGGAGTCGACGAGCAGCGAGATCCCGCGCAGCCCCTCGGCGGCGTCGCGGTCGGCGACGCCCTTGAAGCGCACCAGCAGGCGGCCGCTGTGCACGCGCACCGAGCCGATGGTCAGCGGGCCGACCCCGGACCGGTCCGTCTCCAGGGCCGAGCCCACGGTGAACCGCTCCTCGGGGGTGTCGGTGCGCACGTCGATGGCGACGTCGCCGCGGATGCCGTGGGCGCGGCCGATGCGGCCGACCACCAAACGCATGGGAACTCCGTCCTCACTCCCGCCCTCGGGCGGGACGCGGGCCAACTCGGGTGCCGGAAGAACACGGCGGGAAATGACCGTGCCCGGGGCCGTGGGGCCCCGGGCACGGATGCGGGGGCGCCGACCTCGGTCGGCGCCCCCGCAAGGCGCGTCAGCGCACTTCGTTCAGGTCCAGCAGATCCACGCGGACGTAGCGGCCGCCGGCCAGCGCTCCGATGACGGTGCGCAGGGCCTTGGCGGTGCGTCCGTTACGGCCGATCACCTTGCCGAGGTCGTCGGGGTGCACCCGGACCTCAAGGACTTTGCCCTTGCGGAGTCTCTTGACCCGCACCTGGACATCGTCGGTGTTCGCAACGATCCCCTTCACGAGGTGCTCGAGCGCCTCTTCCAGCACGTCAGGCCTCGCCCTCGGACTTCTCGGCCTCAGCGGTGTCCGCGGCGGGCTTCTCCGCCTTCTTCTTCGGAGCGGCGGTCTTCTTCTCGGCGCCGGGGAGCACGAGCTCCTTCAGGGCGGCCTGGAAGGCGGCCTCCTTGGCCTCCGGGTCCTTGGCCTCGGCGGCCTTCAGCGGGGCCGGGGCGGCCAGGCCCTTGAACTTCTGCCAGTCGCCGGTCTTGCGCAGGAGGACCTTGACCGCGTCGGAGGGCTGGGCGCCCACGCCGAGCCAGTACTGGGCCCGCTCGGAGTCGAGCTCGATGAGGCTCGGGTGCTCCTTGGGGTGGTACCGGCCGATCTCCTCGATCGCCTTGCCGTCACGCTTGGTGCGGGAGTCGGCGACGACGATGCGGTACTGGGGCGTACGGATCTTGCCCATACGCTTGAGCTTCAGTTTGACAGCCACTGGAGTGGTCTTCTCCCGATTAACGGTTGAGGCGCCCGGCGGGGCGGCCGCGTGGGGTTGCGGAACCCACCGGAACAGACGTGGGCGGCGGGCTAGTTAGAGGGCCGGCCCGCCACCGTTAGTCGACTACTCATTGTGCCAGACACCCGCGGGTTCCTTGGACAGCCCCGCGGCGTGGCCTACTTCTCAGGCAGCTTGAAATCGGACAGGTCGGGCATGTTCGGCAGACCGCCGCCGCCGAAGGCGGGCGGCAGCTGGGGCTGACGGCCACCGCCCAGGCCCGGGGGCAGCTGGGGCTGGGCGTTCTCCTGCTGCTCCTTGCGGCGCTGCTGGCGCTCCAACTCCTGCTGGCGGGCCTTCATCGGGTTGCCGCTGCGCTGCTTGCCCTTCTTCTTCTGCGCCTTGGCCTTCTTGCGGGCACCGGCGCCGCCACCGCCCATGCCGGGCATCCCCGGGATGCCGGGCATGCCGCCGCTCTTCATCTTGCGCATGACCTTCTGCGCCTCGAAGAACCGGGTGACCAGGTTGTTGACGTCGCTGACCTGCGTGCCCGAGCCGTTGGCGATGCGCAGGCGGCGCGAGCCGTTGATCGACTTCGGGTTGGAGCGCTCGCCGGGCGTCATCGACTGGATGATCGCCTGGAGCCGGTCCAGCGCCTTGTCGTCGATGTTGTCGATCTGGTCGCGCATCTGGCCCATGCCGGGCATCATGCCGAGCAGGTTGCCGATGGGGCCGAGCTTGCGGACCATCATCATCTGCTGGAGGAAGTCGTCCAGCGTGAAGTCCTCGTCCGACGCCATGGTCGAGGCCATCTTCTGGACTTCGTCCTCGTCGAACGTGCGCTGCGCCTGCTCGATGAGCGTGAGCACGTCACCCATGTCCAGGATGCGCGAGGCCATCCGGTCCGGGTGGAACAGGTCGAAGTCTTCGAGCTTCTCGCCCGTGGAGGCGAACATGATGGGGCGGCCGGTGATGTGCCGGATGGACAGCGCGGCACCGCCGCGCGCGTCGCCGTCGAGCTTGGTGAGGGCGACCGCGTCGTAGCCGACCCCGTCCAGGAACGCCTGCGCGGTGTTGACCGCGTCCTGGCCGATCATCGCGTCGACGACGAAGATGATCTCGTCCGGCGAGACGGCGTCGCGGATGTCCGCGGCCTGGCGCATCATCTCGGTGTCCACACCGAGGCGGCCCGCGGTGTCGATGATGACGATGTTGTGGTTGTTGCGCTCGGCGAACTCGACGG
Organism: Nocardiopsis flavescens; assembly: GCF_900141985.1. Classification (GTDB taxonomy): domain Bacteria; phylum Actinomycetota; class Actinomycetes; order Streptosporangiales; family Streptosporangiaceae; genus Nocardiopsis; species Nocardiopsis flavescens. Next base: position 198,066 of record NZ_FQZK01000007.1, read on the forward strand.
ACAGGCGCGCGACCTCGACGGGGTCGCCGACGCCGTTTCCGGGTTCGGGCGCGAAGACGGGGGTCGCGGCGCGTTCGCCGACGACCTGGAGCTGGGTGACCGCGTTGGGACGCTGGAGGTCGGCGGCGACCAGCAGCGGCGTGTTGCGCTGCGCGCCCAGCCACTTGGCGAGCTTGCCCGCCAGGGTGGTCTTGCCGGCGCCCTGCAGGCCCGCCAGCATGATGACGGTGGGCGGGTTCTTGGCGTAGCGGATCTGCCGGGTCTCGCCGCCGAGGACCTCGACGAGCTCCTCGTTGACGATCTTGATGACCTGCTGCGCCGGGTTGAGGGCCTTGGAGACCTCCTCGCCCCGGGAGCGCTCCTTGATCCGCGCGATGAAATCACGGACCACGGGCAGGGCGACGTCCGCCTCCAACAGCGCGAGACGGATCTCCCGCGCGGTCGCGTTGATGTCCTCCTCGGACAGGCGCCCCTTGCCCCGCAGCGAGGAGAAGACCGATGTCAGCCGGTCGGAAAGCGTCTCGAACACGAGTGTGGCCAGTCCTTCGTCTCGGAATTGGTCTCTAAGCCTACCCGCCCCCCGTCGCACCGCCGGAAAACCCGGCGGCGCCCGGAACGGCGGGGAGGGGCCGGGTCGCCCCGGCCCCTCCCGGGGTGCTCGCACGGCGCCCGGCCGCGGGGGCCGGCCCCCGCGGCCGGGGGCGGACTAGTCGCCGCCCTCGTCCTCGCCCTCCTCCTCGGCGGGCTCCCCGCCGCCGGAGAGCGTGGCCTCGCGCTGCTCGTTCAGTGCCTCCAGCATGCTCTCCTGCTGCCCGCCGGGCAGGCCCCGGGTGCTCAGGGTGGCGTTGCCGTCGATGGTGTAGGTCTGCTGGGTCTGGCTGACGATGTTGTAGTCGGCGCTGCACGACAGGTCCAGCGTGCCGCCCGCCTCCAGGTTGCCGCTGTCGTCGCAGGTCTGCTCGCCGATGTCGGAGTTGCTGAAGGTCACGTCCATGCGGACGGCGACCGTGCCGCTGCCGGTGCCCGCCGCGTCCCGGACGGTGCCCGACCAGGTGCAGTTGGGCCCGTCCTCGCAGGCCATGTCGGCCTGGCCGTCCCAGCCGACCTCGATGCGCGCGTCGCGCGCGGAGCCGAGCTCGTCGGTGGTGGCGGCGACGACCCCGTCGTAGAGCTCCTCGACGGCGGCGGTGTCGGCCTCGGCCAGGTCCAGCCGCACCTGCGGGCCGCTCTCGGCCTCCGGGGCGAGCAGTTCCTCGACGGCGATGCGCTTGATCAGGCCGGTCTCGGCGTCGATCCACATCTGGTTGCGCTCGCCCGCCAGGTCGACCCGGTGGGTGAGGGTGCCGTCCAGGTTCTCCTCGACCGCCTCGTCCGACTCCAGCTCGATGCCGCCGAGGATCTCGGCGAGGACCGGCGGGGCGAGCACGGCGCCGGGGTTGATCCCGGCCTGCGCGGTCGAGGCGCGCACCCAGTTGCCGCCGAACTCGTCGAAGTCGGGGGCGAAGACGCCCTGGTCGAGCCAGAAGTCCTCCAGCGCCCGGATGAAGATGCGCCCGTCGCCGCTGATGAGGTCGGCCTCGATGCTGCCGGAGCGGATGGTGCCGCTGGCGGCGCCGCCGTCGGCGACGGTGAGCGCGGCGTCGCGCACGTCGGCGCCCACGCTCTCGGCGACCTGGCCGGTGGCCACCAGGCCCTGGTAGCCGGCGAGCTCCTCCAGCGCCTTCTCCACCAGCGGTGCCGCGGCCACCGGCTCCGGGGGCTCGGGGCTGGGCTCCTCCTCGCCGCCGCCCGGGCGCAGGCCGCTCAGGTCGATGGAGCATCCGGCCAGGCCGAGCACGACCGTCGCACCCGCCGCGGCGAGCGCGGTGCGCCCGCCCCTGCGAAGCCTGTTGTGAATGACCGGCGCCATCTTGCCTCCTGACCCCGCTGCGCGGGGCACGTACGAATCAGCGTGGTTTCTTCCGGGAGTCCGGTCGGGGTTGCGCCCCCTCGACCCGTTCGTCCCCTGGGATGCGTCCGCGCGCTGGCGGGTTCGGGTCGGCGCGGGCGTTTCGCGCGATCCGGGCGTGTGACCGGCCCCTGCGGTGCCCTGCCTCCCGACCACACCGCCTGGCAAGGGTATCGAACCACGGCACAGAGCACCGCCAACATCCGGCCATTTACGCCACATATGCCACGAAAGCCGCGTTTCCGGAAACAGAAACGGGGCCGGCGGGGATCACTCCCCGCCGGCCCCTGGGTCGCCTCACCGCGTCAGCGGCGCAAGGCCCCCGACCTCGGCGTTGAAGACTAGGCCTTGGCCTGCGATGAGGCCGTCTCCCCGCCCGGAGGCGTCGGCGAGGAGACCGCTTCGGCCTCCAGCTCGTCGAGTTCGTCGAAGGCGTAGGCCGACTCGGCGTGGAGTTCGTGGTCGAGCCCGTTGGTCTCGACCTCCTCGGGGATGCGGAACCCGATGACGAGGTCGATGATCTTGCCGATGACGAAGGTGACGACGAAGGAGTAGAGCAGGACGCCGACGACCGAGACGGCCTGGACGGCGAGGAGGCCGATGCCGCCCCCGTAGAAGAGCCCGGCGGAGCCGCCGGCGGCCTCGGCGGCCAGGAAGCCCAGGGCGAGGCAGCCGATGATGCCGCCGACCATGTGGATGCCGACCACGTCGAGCGCGTCGTCGTACTTGAACTTGAACTTCCAGCTGATGGCGTAGGCGCAGACGGCGCCGGCGATCAGGCCGAGGACGATCGCGCCGACCGGGGTGACGTTGGCGGCGGCCGGGGTGATCGCGACCAGGCCCGCGATGGCGCCGGAGGCGAAGCCCAGGGCGCTGACCTTGCCGTAGCGGATGCGCTCGACGAGCATCCACGCGGCGGTGGCGGCGGCGGTGGCGACCTGGGTGTTGACCAGGGCCAGGCCCGCGGTGGCGTCGGCGGCGTAGGCGGAGCCCGCGTTGAAGCCGAACCAGCCGAACCAGAGCAGGGACGCGCCGAGCAGGACGAACGGCAGGTTGTGCGGGCGCATCGACTCGGAGCCGAAGCCCTTGCGGCGGCCGAGCACGAAGGTCAGGGCCAGCGCGGCGGCGCCGGAGTTGATGTGGACCGCGGTGCCGCCGGCGAAGTCGATGACCTCGTAGCCGCCGATGGTCAGGTTGCCGATCCAGCCGCTGCCCCAGACCCAGTGGGCGACGGGGAAGTAGACCAGCAGGGCCCACACCGGGGCGAACAGCAGCCAGGCGCCGAACTTGGCGCGGTCGGCGATGGCGCCGCTGATCAGGGCGACGGTGATGATGGCGAACATCATCTGGAAGCCCGCGTCGACCAGGAGCGGGTAGCCGCCCTCCGCGTCGACCTCGCCGATCAGGGAGGTGAGCCCGACGTAGTCGAAGCCGCCGATGAACATGTCCAGGGCGCCGAAGCCCTCGGAGTAGGTCAGGGAGTGGCCGACCAGGACCCAGAGCACGCTGACCACCGCGATGCTGCCGAAGCTCATCAGCATCATGTTCAGGACGCTCTTGGCCCGCGACATGCCTCCGTAGAAGAAGGCCAGGCCCGGTGTCATGAGCATCACGAGCGCGGCACTGGCCAGGAGCCAGGCCGTCGTACCGGTGTCAATCATTGCGTCGCCTCCATGAAACGGACGGGGGATTGTCTGTGAGGGCGGCGGTCAGCGAGCGCATCATCGGGCCCGATGCAGATCACCACGCAGGCAACTTTCCGACCGGGGTGTTTCTCGGTGGGACCCCATGTGTTGCACCGGCGTAAAAGGACTGCCTGCGGTGTTAACGGCCCGTGAACGGACCCCCCGCCCGCGGGCAATGCACGTGCGGCGGCGCAGAGCGGCCCGCCCCCGCCGAACCCACAGGAACCGGTCGATCACTCCGGGTGACATCTCGCGACGGTGACGGACCGGTTGCCGACAGGTCACCGGGACGTGTAACGCCGGGGTTTCCCCCGCATGACGCGGGTCACAGGGCGCCGCGGCGTCCGTCGGCCGCGGGCCGGGAGACGGCGCGGGCCGGCCCCCGGGAAGGGGGCCGGCCCGCGCGTCGGCTCCGGGAGGCGCTAGCCGAGGATCGCGTCCACGAACACCTCGGGGTCGAACGGCGCCAGGTCGTCGGGGCCCTCGCCCAGGCCGACCAGCTTGACCGGCACGCCCAGCTCCCGCTGGACCTGCACGATGATGCCGCCCTTGGCGGTGCCGTCCAGCTTGGTCAGCGCGATGCCGGTCACGTTGACCACCTCGGCGAACACCCGCGCCTGGCGCAGGCCGTTCTGGCCGGTGGTGGCGTCCAGGACCAGCAGCACCTCGTCCACCTGGGACTTCTTCTCCACCACCCGCTTGACCTTGCCGAGCTCGTCCATCAGGCCCGTCTTGGTGTGCAGGCGTCCGGCGGTGTCGATGATGACGGTGTCGGCCCCGTCGTCGATGCCCCGGGCCACGGCGTCGAAGGCCACGCTGGCCGGGTCGGCGCCCTCCTCCTTGCGCACGACCGGCGCGCCCACCCGCGAACCCCAGGTCTGGAGCTGCTCGCTGGCGGCGGCGCGGAAGGTGTCCGCGGCGCCCAGGACGACCGAGCGGCCGTCGCCCACCAGTACCCGGGCCAGCTTGCCCGTGGTGGTGGTCTTGCCGGTGCCGTTGACGCCGACGACCATGATGACCGCGGGGCGGTCGCCGTGCGGCGCGGTGCGCACCCCGCGCTCGGCCTCGGTGCGGATCTGCGCGAGCAGTTCCTCGCGCAGCAGGGCGCGGACCTCGTCGTGGTCGCGGGTCCCCAGCACCTTGACCTTGGTGCGCAGGTTCTCCACGATCTGGGTGGCGGAGGCGACGCCGATGTCGGCGGTGATGAGGGTGTCCTCGATCTCCTCCCAGGCGTCCTCGTCCAGCGAGGAGGAGGACAGGAGGTTGAGCAGCCCCTGGCCCAGGGCGCTCTGCGACCGGGCCAGCCGGGCGCGCAGCCGGACCATGCGCCCGGCCGAGGGCGGGGGCGTCTCCAGCTCGGGCTCGGCGGGGGCCGCGGTGGCCCCCTCCCCCGCCGGGGGCGCCTGGGCCGGCGGGAGGAGGTCGGCCCCCCCGTCCTTCTCCCGGTCCTCCGGGGCGGCCGGCTTCGGTTCCCGGGTGACCTCGGGGGGCGTCTCCTCCTCACCCGGCGCGACCGAACGCCGGGTCCTGACCAGGTAGAAGCCGCCGACGGCCAGGAGCACGACGACGATGGCGAGACCTGCGAGCAAGTAGATTTCCATAGCCCGCCCAGTCTCCCAGAGTGTTCGACGCGTTCGCATCACGCCGGGGTGGCGCGCCGGGAACGAAGCGGTGTCCGCGCCGGGCCGCCGCGCACCGGGCGCGGGCGGCCCGCGGGCCCGCCGCTCAGACCGAGCGGTGCCGGGTGGTGCGCAGGATCAGCACGAAGAACGGCGCGCCCAGGAACGCGGTGACCACCCCGATGGGCAGCTCGGCCGGGGAGACCACGGTGCGGGCGACGATGTCCACCGTCACCAGGAAGGCGGCGCCGGCGATCATGGTGACGGGCAGGATCGCCCGGTAGCTCGACCCCACCAGCCGGCGCACGATGTGCGGCACGACGATGCCGACGAACCCGATGAGGCCGCTCACCGACACCGCGGCGGCGGTGGCCAGCGACGCGGCGGAGATGACGACGACGCGCACGACCGCCGGGTCCAGACCCAGGCTGACGGCCTTGTCGTCGCCGAGCGCGAGCATGTCCAGCAGGTGGCCGCAGACCAGCAGGACGAGCATCCCGACCAGGGCGTAGGGCGCGATCAGCCGCACGTCGTCCCAGCCGCCCCGGCCCAGCCCGCCCAGCAGCCAGGCGTAGATGCGCTGGAGCTGGTCGGTGCCCATCTGCTGTACGAACGTCTGGACCGCGGACAGGAACGAGGACACCGCCACCCCGGCCAGGACGAGCGCGGCGGTACCGCCCCCGCCCGCCGTGGTCCCGAGCAGGTAGGCGGCGGCGACCCCGACCAGGGCGCCGGCGAACGCGGCCACCGGCACCAGGGTCCGCGGCTCGTCGCTGATCTGGCCGCCGAAGACGATGACCGCGGTGGCGCCCAGCCCGGCCCCCGCCGCGGCGCCCAGGAGGTACGGGTCGGCCAGGGGGTTGCGGAAGACGCCCTGGTAGGCGGCTCCGGCGGTGGCCAGCAGGGCGCCGACGACGGCCCCCATCACCACCCGGGGCAGCCGCAGCGCGACCAGCAGGGCCGCCTGCCGCTCGGTGAGCGGGGACTCGACGTCGAGCGGCAGGAGGCTCAGCAGGTGCAGGACGATGTCGGCGGCGGACAGCGAGGCCGCTCCCGAGGAGATCCCGAAGAGCACGGCCACGGCCAGGACGACCAGGCCGCCCGCCCCCCAGCCCAGGGGGGCGCCGAGGGCGCCCCGGGCCATTAGCGGTCCGCGTTCTCGACGACGGCGTCGCCGACGAGCCGCGCGAAGTCGACCACGCGCGGACCCCAGCGGGAGGCGATGTCGGCGTCGAGCAGGTGGACGGCGTCGTTCTGGACCGCGGTGACGGTGTCGAAGGCGGGGCGCTCGGCGACCGCCCGGACGGCGTCCTCGTCGCCGTAGGACAGGAAGACCAGGTCGGGGTTCTGCTCGACGATGTACTCCTGCGAGAGCTGCGGGTAGCCCCCGGCGCTGCCGTCGTCGGCCGCGTCGGCGATGTTGACCAGGCCGAACGAGGAGTAGATCTGGCCGACGAAGGTGTCGGAGGTGGCGGCGAAGGGGGTCTCGTCCAGCTCCTGGTAGAAGCTCGCTCCCCCCTCGCCCGCCTCGGCGCAGACCTCCTCGACGATCTCGGCGAACTCGGTCTCGACCCGGGTCGCCTCGGTGTCGGCGTCCTCGCTGTGGCCGGTGGCGTCGCCCAGCAGCCGGATCTGGGCGTAGGTGTCCTCCAGGGTGGCCGCGGCGGGCAGGACGAGGGCGGGGATGCCCACCTCGCCCAGCTGCCCGGCGACCTCGGCGGTGCTGTCGGACATGACGACCAGGTCGGGGTCGTACTCGGTGACGGCCTCCACGCTGGGGGTGAACCCGCTCAGGTCGGTGGTGGGGGCCTCGGCCGGGTGGTTGGAGTACTCGTCGGCGGCCTCGACCAGGTCTCCGGCGCCGATGGCGAAGAGCATCTCGGTGTGGCTCGGGGAGAGGGAGACGATCCGCTCGGGGGCGGCCTCCAGGGTGACCTCTCCGTTGAAGTCGGTGAGCGTGACGGGGAAGGTGCCGTCGCCGACGCCCGGGCGGTCCGGGTCGGCCTCGGGAGGCGCGCAGGTCGCGGCGGCGCCCCCGGCTCCCGGCTCGGGGGACTCGGCGGGTTCGGGCTCCTCGCCCGCGCCGCCGCAGGCGGTGAGGGCGAGCGCGGCGCCCAGCAGGACGGCGGGAAGTCGGTGTGCGGTCCGCACGGTGCTCCTTGGAAAACCGGGGGAAGGGGAGCGGCCTTGGCGGAGGACGGCCTGTCCCTCCCACGAGGACGGGGTCGAGCGGTGCCGGCGAGGCGACCCGGCTCGTCCCCGCCGGGGCGGGGCTTCACGGTTGCGGGGCAGCGCCGGGTTGGGCGGCCGTGGACGGCCGCGGTACCGGACTTCGCTCGGACGACACCGGCCGGTCGGCCCGTGTACAGGGCGGACCGGCCCCTCCACTGTACTGGTCGGCGTCTCGCGGGGACCGGCCGGGCGCGTGGCGCGGCGGCGGGGCCGGCCGCACCACCCCGAGCATAAAAAAGTACTCGGTACCACAATTCGGACGGTGAAAGCCGGAACCGAAAGGGGAGATCAACCGCTTTATTCTCTTGAGCAACATATGCCCCTTTGAAGCGCTTTCATCATCCGTGTGGCCAGATTGAGTCTTGGCGAACATTGACACGGAGATGGCACACAGCAATGATCTCGTTGCTATGCGCGCCATATAACCGAGTAAGGACTTGACGCGGTGTATAGCCCCAACCGTGTACTCCCGTACCCCCACGGGCTGTCCCCCGCCACCATTCCCCCGGCGTCCCGAGGCGCGCGCAGAGAAGGGATGTGTTGACAAGGTGGCACCCCACCGTAAACGCCTGGCGGCCCTCGCCGGGTTGACCCTGCTGGCGGGCCTCGTCTCCGCCGTACCGGCGGCGGCCGACGAGATCTCGGAACTCGCGCCCCTGCACCCCGTCCCCGCCCCGGGGGACGGCGAACTCGTCCACCAGGCCGACGGCCTGTGGCTCATCGAGCTGGAGAGCCCGCCCACCACCCAGGGCACCTCCGCCGCGGAGGTCGACGCCGAACAGGACGGCTTCCGCGCCGACGCCGACGAGTACGGCCTGGAGTACTCCGAGCGCCACTCCTTCACCGAGCTGTGGAACGGCCTCTCTATCGAGATGGACGACGCGCAGGTGGGCACCGTGCGCGCGATCCCCGGCGTCCGGGCCGTCTACCCGGTGGTCACCTACGAGATCCCCGAGGCGGACGAGAGCGTCCCCGACCTCGACACCGCCCTCCCCATGACCGGCGCCGACATCGCGCAGAACGAACTCGGACTGAGCGGCGAGGACGTCCGGGTCGCCATCATGGACACCGGCGTCGACTACACCCACCCCGACCTGGGCGGAGGCGGCTTCCCCAACGACCGCGTGGTCGCAGGCCACGACTTCGTCGGCGACGACTTCAACGCCCAGGACCCGGCCGCCGTCCCGGCGCCCGACGGGGACCCCCAGGACTGCAACGGGCACGGCACCCACGTCGCGGGCATCGTCGGCGCGCGGGGCGAGGTCACCGGTGTGGCCCCCGACGTCGTTTTCGGCGCCTACAAGGTGTTCGGCTGCGCCGGCTCCACCACCTCCGACATCATGATCGCGGCCATGGAGCAGGCGCTGGCCGACGACATGGACGTGCTCAACATGAGCATCGGCTCCTCCCACTCCTGGCCGCAGTACCCGACCGCCGTCGCCTCCGACAACCTGGTCGACCAGGGCATGGTCGTGGTCGCCTCCATCGGCAACGAGGGCGCCACCGGCCTGTACTCGGCGGGCGCCCCCGGCCTGGGCGAGGACGTCATCGGCGTCGCCTCCTTCGACAACACCCACGTGCGGACCGCCTCCGCGGTCGCGCAGCCCAGCGGCGAGGCCGTCCCCTACATGGAGATGGACGAGGCCCCGCTGCCGCCGACCTCCGGCGGGACCGACCCGCTGGAACTCGTCGGCCGGGCCTGCACCGCCCTGGGCGACACCGTCGGCGACCTGAGCGGCCGGACCGCGCTCATCATCCGCGGCGAGTGCACCTTCGCCGAGAAGTACCAGGCCGCGGTCGACGCGGGTGCGACCGGCGTCGTCATCTACAACAACGTCCCCGGCCTGTTCGCGGGCGGCGGCCTGGCCGCCGGCCACGACGCCTTCTCCGTCGGCGTCTCCGACACCACCGGCGCCCACCTCATCGGGCTGCTGGAGGACGGGGAGACGGTCACCCTGTCCTGGACCGACGAGACCGCCACCGTCCCCAACCCCACCGGCGGGCTGATCAGCTCCTTCAGCTCCTACGGCCTGGCGGCGGACCTCTCCGTCAAGCCGGACATCGGCGCCCCGGGCGGCCTGATCAACTCCACCTACCCGATGGCCAAGGGCGGCTACGCCACCATCAGCGGCACCTCCATGTCGTCGCCGCACGTGGCGGGCGGCGTGGCCCTGCTCCTCCAGGCCCGCCCCGACCTGGACGCCCACGAGGTGCGCACGGTCCTCCAGAACAGCGCGGACCCCAAGGCCTGGTGGGGCAACCCCGGCCTCGGCCTGGCGGACAACGTCCACCGCCAGGGCGCGGGCATGCTCGACATCCCCGGCTCGGTGCTCGCCGCCTCCACGGTCACGCCGGGCAAGCTGTCCCTGGGCGCCACCGGGGGCCCGGCGACGGAGACCGTCACCATCACCAACAACGGTGACGCCGAGGCCGTCTACGAACTGTCGCACGAGGGCGCGCTGGGCACCCACGGCGACACCTTCGCCCCGAGCTTCAACGACGGGTTCGCCGACGTGGCGTTCGACTCCGAGACCGTGACCGTGGCCGCGGGAGCGTCGGTGGACGTGCAGGTCACCGTGGCCCCGCCCGCCCGCGACTTCGAGCAGATGGTCTACGGCGGCTACGTGGTGGTGTCCCAGGTGGACGGCGAGACCTTCCGGGTCCCCTACGCCGCCTACAACGGGGACTACCAGGAGATCACCGCGCTCACCCCGACCGCGTACGGGCTGCCCTGGCTCACCCGGATCACCGAGTGCGACGTGTTCTCCGGCCTGGAGTGCGCCGACGACAGCGGTGTCTTCGAGAACCGCCCCGAGGGCGAGACCTACACCCTGGAGTGGGTGGACGGCCTGCCCGACGCCCCCTACGTCATCGCGCACCTGGACCACCACGTCGCCCGACTCGACCTGGTGATCATCGACGAGCGGACCGGCCGGCCGATCCACCCGCGCAACAACACCGCGGTGTCGGTCGACCACGTCGGCCGCAACGCCACGCCGACGGCGTTCCACAGCTACGTGTGGGACGGCACCTACGTCGACGGGCACGGCCGCGTCAAGGACGTGCGGGACGGCGACTACCGGCTGGAGCTGCGCGCCCTCAAGGCGCTCGGCGACGCCGACGACCCCGACCACTGGGAGACCTGGACCTCCCCGGTCATCACGATCGACCGGGGCTGACCCCTCCCCGGTCCGCGGCCGCCCCCTCCTCCGAGGGGGCGGCCGCTCCTCCGTCCGGGGGCTCCGTCAGGCGGAGCGCTCGATCTTCTGGCTGATGACCTGGGAGATGCCGTCGCCCTGCATGGTGACGCCGTAGAGGGCGTCCGCCGCCTCCATGGTGCGCTTCTGGTGGGTGATCACGATGAGCTGCGACGACTCCCGCAGCTCCTCGAAGATCACCAGCAGCCGCTGGAGGTTGGTGTCGTCCAGCGCCGCCTCGACCTCGTCCATGACGTAGAACGGCGACGGGCGCGCCTTGAAGATCGCCGCCAGGAACGCCACCGCGGTCAGCGAGCGCTCACCGCCGGACAGCAGCGACAGCCGCTTGACCTTCTTGCCCGGCGGACGGGCCTCCACCTCGATGCCGGTCGTGAGCATGTCCTCCGGGTCGGTGAGCAGCAGCCGCCCGTCGCCGCCGGGGAAGAGCCGTCCGAAGATCGCCGAGAACTCGCGCTCCACGTCCAGGTAGGCGGAGGAGAACACCTCCTGCACGCGGGCGTCCACCTCCTGGACGATCTCCATGAGGTCGCGGCGGGTCTTCTTCAGGTCCTCCAGCTGGGCGTTGAGGAAGGCGTGGCGCTCCTCCAGGGCGGCGAACTCCTCCAGCGCCAGCGGGTTGATCTTGCCGAGCTGGTTGAGCTGGCGCTCGGCCGCCTTGGACCGCTTGAGCTGCACCTCGCGCACGTAGGGAACGGGGACGGCGTCCTCGTCCGCGTCGGCGGGCGGCGGCACCGGCACGGCCGGGCCGTACTCGGCGACGAGCGTGGGCACGTCGACGCCCATCTCCTCCATCGCCCTGGTCTCCAGCTGCTCCAGGCGCAGGCGGCGCTCGGCCCGGGCCATCTCGCCGCTGTGCGCGGAGCCGGTGAGCTTCTCCAGGTCGACGGACAGTTCGCGGACCCGGGCCCGCACGGTGCGCAGCTCGGCGTCGCGGGACTCCTTCTGCGCCTCGGCGGCGGCCCGCTCGGCCTCGGCCGCGGCCAGGGAGGCGGCGATGCGCTCCAGGGCCAGGCGGGCGCCCTCCGCGACCGCCTCGGCGAGGGTGGCCTGCGCGCCGCGCAGGGCGCGGCGCCGCTCGGCGCGCTCGGCGGCCTCGCGCTCCTGGGCGGCCTGGGCGAGCAGCCGCTCGGCGCGGCCCGCCACGGCGCGGGACCGCTCCTCCGCGGTGCGCACCGCGAGGCGGCGCTCCATCTCGGCGGCGCGGGCCCGGGAGGCCTGGGCGGACAGCCGGTCGCGCACGTCGGGGTCGGGGGCCTCCTCCTCCAGGGAGGCGGCCATCTCCTCGGACTCGGCGAGCCGCTCCTCCAGGCGGGCGAGCTTCTCGGCGTCCTCGCCGCGGGAGGCCGCGGCCCGGGCCGCCGCGGCGGCGTACCGCTCGGACTCGGCCTCGGCGGAGCGGGCCTGTCCGCCGAGCTTGCCCAGGCGCTGCGCGGTCTCGTTGCGCTTGCGGTCTCCCTGGCGGCGGCGGGCGGTCAGCTCCTGCGCCCGGGCGGACAGCTCGGCGCGCTCGGCCTTGGCGGCGTCCAGCTCCTCGGCGGCGGTGGCGGCGGCCCCGGTGGCGGCCTCCAGCCGGGCGGCGGCCTCGTCGACCGCCGCCTGCACCTCCAGCAGGCTGGGCGCGGCGGCCGAGCCGCCGTGGGCCAGCGCCCCGGACAGGACGTCGCCCTCGGGGGTGGCGGCGCGCACGCCGGGCAGTTTGGCGACCAGGTCGCGGGCGGCGGCGGGGTCGGCGGCGAGCAGCACCCGGTCGAGCAGCGCGGTGACCGGGCCGGACAGGTGCTCGGGCGCGGTGACCGCGTCGACCGCGTAGCGGACCCCGGGCGGCGGCTGCGGCCAGTCCGCGCGCGGGACGGCGGGCACGGCTCCGGCGATGACGATCCCGGCCCGGCCGGCGTCCTCGGCGCGCAGGAGTTCGAGGGCGGCGACGGCGGTGTCGGGGTCGGCGACCGCGACGGCCCCGGCCGCCGCGCCCAGGGCGGCGGCCACCGCGGCCTCCCGGCCGGGCTCCACCTGGACCAGGGAGGCCAGCGACCCCAGCAGCCCGACCAGGTCGGAGCCGAGCAGGGCGGCGGCGCCGTCCTTGCCGGCCAGCCCGAGTTCCAGGGCCTCCTTGCGGGCGGCCAGCGCGGAGCGCTCGCCCTCGGCGGAGCGCTCGGCGTCGCGCAGCCGGTTGAGCTCGGCCTCGACGGCGGTGAGCGCGGCGGCCGCCTCCTCCTGGGCGGCGTCGATCTCGGCGTCGCCCTCGTCGAGCCCGGCCGCCTCCTCGGCGGCCATCTCGTACTCGGCCTGGGCCCGCTCGGCGCGTTCGGCGGCCTGGGCTGCGGCCTCCTCCAGGCGGGTGATCTCGGCCTCGCCGGAGGACAGGCGGCCGCGCAGCCCCTCGACGCTCGCGGACAGGCGGACCAGCTGCTCGCGGCGCTCGGCGGCGGCCCGGCCGGCGGCCTCCAGCCGCTTCTCCTCGCGGTGCAGGGCGTCCTCGGCGGCGCCGCGCTCGGCGACGGCGGTCTCCAGCACCTCGCGCGCCTCGTCCAGCCGGGCGAGCAGCTCCTCCTCCTGAGCGGCGGCCTCCTCGGCCTCGCGCTCCAGCTCCTCGGGATCGCGCCGGTGGGCGGGCTCGTCGCCGACGGCGGCGAGGTTGCGAAAGCGCTCGGAGGCGAGCCCGCGCACGGCGTCCAGGCGCTCGGTGAGCCGGGACAGGGCGTGGTAGGTCTCGGTGGCGCGGGCCAGGTCGGGGGCGGCCTCGGCGGCCTGCGCGTCCAGCTCGGACTCGCGCTGCTGGGCCTGGGCGAGGGAGGCCTCGACGGCGGCCCGGCGGAGCAGGACCTCCTTCTCGTCGGCCTCCTCCTTGGCGAGCTGTCCGGTGAGGGTGACGATGTCGTCGGCGAGCAGCCGCAGGCGGGAGTCGCGCAGGTCGGCCTGGATGACGGCGGCACGGCGGGCCAGCTCGGCCTGGCGGCCCAGGGGCTTGAGCTGGCGGCGCAGCTCGGCGGTGAGGTCGGTGACCCGGTCCAGGTTGCCCTGCATCGCGTTGAGCTTGCGGATCGCCTTCTCTTTGCGCTTGCGGTGCTTGAGGATGCCCGCGGCCTCCTCGATGAGGGACCGGCGCTCCTCGGGGCCCGCGTGCAGGACGGTGTCGAGCTGGCCCTGGCCGACGATGACGTGCATCTCGCGGCCGATGCCGGAGTCGCTGAGCAGGTCCTGGATGTCGAGGAGGCGGCAGGTGTCGCCGTTGATGGCGTACTCCGAGCCGCCGTTGCGGAACATGGTCCGCCGGATGGTGACCTCGGAGTAGTCGATGGGCAGGGCGCCGTCGGTGTTGTCGATGGTGAGGCTGACCTCGGCGCGGCCCAGCGCGGTGCGGGTGGAGGTCCCCGCGAAGATCACGTCCTCCATCTTGCCGCCGCGCAGGGACTTGGCGCCCTGCTCGCCCATCACCCAGGAGAGGGCGTCGACGACGTTGGACTTGCCCGAGCCGTTGGGGCCCACCACACAGGTGATGCCCGGTTCGAACCGCAGGGTGGTGGCCGACGCGAACGACTTGAAGCCGCGCAGCGTCAGATTCTTCAGGTACACCCACACCTCCCGCAGTGGCCACCGAGTGCTCGCGCCGTGTTCGTCGGGGGCGGCGCGGGTCGACCCGTACAAGGGTGCCACGAAGCGGTGCCCGGAGCACGGGGAACGGCGCGGTGCGCCGGTGGCGAACGCGTCGCCGGGCGGAGCGGCTCCGCCCCGCGCGTCGCGTTCCTCGAACGTCTCCCCCCGGCTCGCGCGGGAGGGGAAAGGAGGGGGGATCACCGGCGGACACGGAGGGTTGTGACGGAGTCCGCCGGGTACTAAAGGATAAAGAGGCCGCAAGGGCAAAGGAAAGACTGCGGCAAGTGGACGTGTGGACCGGTGGAATCCCGCCCCGAGGGTTCGGGCCACCGGGGGTTCAGGGACGCCTCGAAGAATTCTGCGGCGTCCCCGCCGACGGGTCGTGCGCGGCACGTGCGACCGGTCGGAGCCAGCCGCGGAACACGCGGGTCAGGCGAGCGCGGGCTCGCGGTCCTCGGCGCCGGTGACGTCGCTGACCGCCATGTTGAGCTGGTCGTTGCGCGCCTGGAGCCGGCCGACCTCGTCCTCGAGGTCGCGTACCCGCTTCTGAAGCCGTCGCATCTCCTGGACCATACGGGGGTCGGAGCCGCCGACGTGGCCGAACAGAGCCTTCGCCATGATGTGGGTCCTCCACACTGAGTGACCAGTTGTGATTTCACGCATGCGACACCCCCCGGGAATTCTCTCTCCGGGACCTGGATTCGCGTCCACGGACGGTGCTTCCACGCGGGTGGAAGGTGCGCGGTGTACCTTCCAGAGTCTCACTAGGCGCGTTACTGGTCAAGATTGGATGACAAACAGTCGGTAACCACCGCATCCCGGAGTGAGAAGACCCGGGCAGGCGGCGGCAACACGATGCGAGGAGGACCACCCCGGCAGAGCCGGTGACGCGCGGGACGCACGATGATGGCCGACACACCTCACGAGACCCTGCCACGAGTCTTCGGTTCCGACCGCCGCGGTCGCGGGGTGTGCTCGAATCGCGTTACCCCACCAGGATACTCACCGTTCGACGAAACCGGTGAACGTCCCCCCTGCTCGACCCCAACGTTCGACCACAGAGTCCACACGGCCGGGTGTTCCGACACCCCTGAGGCGTTCAAGAAGTCGTTCGCAGGACCCCCGCGAACCCTCCGCGACGACCTCGACACGGCCGTCCGCGAGGTTGGTGGCGGCCCCCGCAAGGCCCAGTTCCAGCGCCCGGGAACGCGTCCACCAGCGAAAACCCACTCCCTGCACGTGTCCGCGCACCCACGCGGTCAGTCGGACGGCCTCGTCGGCGCCGCTCATTGACCGTTCCTCTTCCTTACTTTGGGGAGACACTTTCCTCACCGGTCGGTTTCCGGTCCGCTCCGGAGCCGGGCAATCCCACCGGTCACACCCGCCACAACCCGGTCAGGCCGCCCGCGTCCCGCGCGGAGGGAGCTGGCAGGAGGGGCAGCTGAACGAGGAGCGGTTCATGAACGACTCCCGCACCAGCGGGGTGTCGCACCGGCGGCACGGGCGGTCCTCCCGCCCGTAGGTGTTGAGGCCCCGCGCGAAGTAGCCGCTCTCGCCGTTCACGTTGACGTACAGCCCGTCGAAGGTGGTACCGCCCACCTCCAGCGCCTCCGTCATGACGTCGCGCGCGTGCCCGAGCAGGGCCTCGGCCTGCGCCCGGGACAGCCCCCGGGTGCCGCGCCGCCCGTGCAGGCCCGCCCGCCACAGCGCCTCGTCGGCGTAGATGTTGCCCACCCCGCTGATCAGCGACTGGTCCAGCAGGGCCCGCTTGACCTCGGTGTCCCTGGCGCGCAGCGCCCGCACGAACGCCTCGGGGACGAAGGCGGGGTCCAGCGGGTCCAGGGCGATGTGGTCCACCGAGGAGGGCACGTCCTCCCGCGCCCCGGGGACGTCCACCATCAGGTGACCGAACGTGCGCTGGTCGACGAACCGCAACTCGTTGCCATCCGACAGCGGCAGCCGCACCCGCAGGTGCTTCTCGTCCGGCTTGCCCCGGGGCTGGACCAGCAGCTGGCCGCTCATCCCCAGGTGGGCCAGGAGCAGCGAGCCGTCGTCCAGGACCAGCCACATGTACTTGCCGCGGCGCAGGGCGGCCGTGGGCGTGCGCCCCTCCAGCCGGGCCGCGAAGTCGGCGGGGCCGGGGACGTGCCTGCGGACGGCGCGCGGGTGCAGGACCTGCGCGCCGGTGACGGTGCGGCCCACGGCGTGGGCGGCCAGGCCCCGGCGGACGACCTCGACCTCGGGCAGCTCGGGCATGGGGGAACCTACTTCTTTCCGTTGCCGGCGGCCTCGGACCGGGCCTTGATCGCCTTCCAGGCGGACTCGGCGGCCTGCTGCTCCGCCTCCTTCTTGCTGCGGCCCTCGCCCAGCCCGTAGCTCTCCCCCGCGACGCGGACCGTCGCCCGGAACGTCTTCTGGTGGTCGGGGCCGGACTCGTCCACGTGGTACTCCGGCACGCCCAGCATCTCCGCGGCCGTCAGCTCCTGGAGCGAGGTCTTCCAGTCCAGGCCCGCGCCCAGCCCGGAGGCGGTCGCGATCAGCGGGTCGAACAGCCGGTGCACGAAGTCCGAGGCGGTGCCCAGGCCGCGGTCCAGGTAGACCGCGCCGATGATGGCCTCCAGGGTGTCGGCGAGGATCGAGGACTTGTCGCGCCCCCCGGTGCCCTCCTCGCCGCGGCCCAGCCGGATGTAGGCGCCGATCCCCAGGCCGCGGGCGACGTCCGCGAGCGCCCGCATGTTGACGACGGCGGCGCGCAGCTTGGCGAGCTGGCCCTCGGGCAGGTCGGGGTGCTTGCGAAAGAGCGTGTCGGTGACCACCAGGCCGAGCACGGAGTCGCCCAGGAACTCCAGGCGCTCGTTGGTGGGCAGCCCGCCCTTCTCGTAGGCGTAGGAGCGGTGGGTGAGCGCGCGGACCAGGATCTTGGGGTCGACCTCGACCCCGATGGCCTGGTGGAACGCCTTGGCCTCGGCGGTGGAGAGCTGGGTGGCCACTCGTTTCACTTCCCTGTTCGGGCACGCCGGGACGGCGCGCGTGCGCGGTCGCGGACACACGGCCCCACCGGGATGCTCGAAAACGAGGTGAACGTCGCGGGAGCGCGGCGCCGGACCCGGCGCCCGCTCCCCCGGCGGCCACCACGAACTCGGGAACTCCGATGCGGTCCGCGGGCCGGCCGTCGCGTGGACGGAGGCTGATCGGAGCGGCCCGGGGCCGCCCCTCGGTGACACTCTACAAATCCCGGCCCTCGCGCGTCTCCCCCGCGGTACCCGGACAGCGGTCGGGGCGGACCCGTGTCACGGGCCCGCCCCGGGGGCAGGAGCCGGGTCCGGTGGACCCGAGAGACCTGTCGTGTGCGCCCGAGGGCGCGTTCGCCGGATGCCTTCGGCCGGTTCGGCGCCCGCGCCGGCCGGCGCGGGCGGAACGTTCGCCGAGCACACCCTAGGCCGGGTTGACGACCTGGCGGTTGTTGTAGGTGCCGCAGGTCGGGCAGGCGACGTGGGGCTGCTTGGGGTCGCGGCAGCGCGGGCAGTTGACCAGCACCGGGCGCGACGCCTTCCACTGGGAACGGCGGGTCCGGGTGTTGCTCCGCGACATCTTCCGCTTCGGGACGGCCACTTCAATCCTCCTGGGTCACCCCCGCGCGGATCGCGGGAGGTCGCTTATCTGGTCGGCCCCGCGCGCGGCGGGGTGTGCTCCGTAGAACGGGGCGCCCGGCACGGTGGCCGGGATCATCCCCGCGGTGCACGGGGAAGGGCTGTTGTCACTCGCCGGGCCGCTCCGCGAGGTTGCGCAGCGCCTCCCAGCGGGGGTCGACCCGGTCGCCGTGACCGTGGTCGGGACCGGCGTCGGCGAGCCGGGTGCCGCACTCCGAGCACAGGCCCGGGCAGTCCGGGTCGCACAGCGGTGAGAGCGGGAGGGCGAGTACGACGGCGTCTCGGACCACGGGTTCGAGGTCGAGCAGGTCGCCCTCTAGATAGTAGTCCTCATCGTCGTCGTCCGCTTCCACGTCCTCCGAGCGGAGGTCGCCCTCGTCGGCGGGGTACCGGAACAACTCCTGGAAGCCGGCCTCGAAGTCCTCGGAGAGGGGGTCGAGGCAGCGCGAGCACTCGGCGGCGATCTGGCCCTGCACGGTCCCGGTGACGAGGACGCCCTCCATCACCGCTTCCAGGCGCAGGTCGAGCTCCAGCTCGCGGCCCTCGGGCACGGAGGCCATCGCGTTCGCGAACGCCTCGGGGACGTTCACGATGCGCTGGACCGTCCGCATCGACCCCGGCTGGCGGCCCAGCGCCTGGGTGTCGACCACGAACGGGTCACGGGGATTGAGACGAGACAGGGTCATCGAGCTTTCACGAGAAGTCCGGGGGCCGGACGGTCCGCCTGCGGCGGCCGGTACCGGCCCGAGCGCACGCCGAAGACGGCGACGCACATGGTCGAACCAGGATTCTACCCATCGCGTCCCCGAGCACCCAAATCAGCCCCGGGAAGGCCTGCGGCGTCAGCCTTTCGCGGTGTACTTCTCGCGCAGGCGGTCCTGGACGTAGGGGGTCACGAGGTTGGAGACGTCGCCGTGGTACTGGGCGATCTCGCGGACCAGGCTGGAGGACAGGAACGAGTACTGCGGGTTCGCCGTCATGAACACCGTCTCCACCTCGGACAGGCGGTAGTTCATCTGGGCGATCTGGAGTTCGTAGTCGAAGTCGCTGACCGAGCGGAGGCTGCGCACGATGGTGTCGATGCCGTTGGCGCGGCAGTAGTCGACCAGGAGCCCGTCGAACTCCGCGACCTCGACGTTGGCGAGGTCCTCGGTTCCCACGCGGAGCATGTCCAGCTTCTCCGGGACGGTGAACAGGCCCCGCTTGTTCACGTTGTTGAGCACGGCGGCGACGACCTGGTCGTACTGCTTGGCGGCCCGGCCGATGATGTCGATGTGACCGTAGGTCACGGGGTCGAAGGAACCCGGGCAGACGGCACGGCGCACGATGGATCGCCCCTTTCGTACATGGCGTTCGGGTACCCGCGATCGTAGGGGTCGTTCCCGGTACGGATTCGGGCAACTCCCGCTTAGTGGTCACTTTCCCCCCACGGTCACCACCGCGGGAGGAGGCGCGCCGGGGCGTCCGGGCGGCACGGCGCCTTGGCTACGGTGGTGCCATGAGCCGCATCATCGCCGGGACGGCCGGGGGACGCCGCATCTCCGTTCCCGACGGCCGCACCACCCGCCCCACCAGCGACCGGGCCCGCGAGGCCCTGTTCGCCTCCGCCCAGTCCGACCTCGGCCCGCTGACCGGGCTGCGGGTGATGGACCTGTACGCGGGGTCGGGGGCGATCGGCCTGGAGGCCCTGTCCCGCGGCGCCTCCCACGCGCTGCTGGTGGAGGCCGACCGGCGGGCCGCCCAGGTGGTGCGGGACAACATCGCCGCGCTGGGCCTGCCCGGCGCCCGGCTGGCCGCCGACCGGGTGGAGCGGGTGATCGCCCAGGGCGGTCCCGGCGAGCCCTACGACCTGGTGGTGGCCGACCCCCCGTACGCGGTGGCCGACGCCGAGGTGGCGGGGGTGCTCGCCGACCTGGTCTCCCGCGGCTGGCTGGCCGACGGCGCGCTGGTGGTGGTGGAGCGCTCCAAGCGGGGCGCCGAGCCCGACTGGCCCGCCGGGCTCACCCGCGACCGCGAGCGCGGGTACGGCGAGGCCGTCCTCTGGTACGCCCACCACACCGGGTAGGGACCGGTCTCACGCCTTGTCGAGGTACTCGGCGCGCTCCTCCGGGAGCAGCTCCTCCAGGGCCCGGACCAGCGGCGGGTGGGCGGTGAGCTCCGGGTCCTCCTCCAGGTGGGCGGCGGCGCGCCCGCGGGCCTCCTCGATGACCTTCTCGTCCTTGAGCAGGGTGAGCAGGCGCAGGCTGGAGCGCCCCGACTGGGCGTCGCCCAGCACGTCGCCCTCGCGGCGCATCCGCAGGTCCTCCTGCGAGAGCGCGAAGCCGTCGGTGGTCGAGGCGACCACGTCCAGGCGCTCCCGGGAGGGCGAGCCCTCCTCGGCCTCGGTGACCAGCAGGCACAGGCCGGGGAGGCCGCCCCGGCCGACCCGGCCGCGGAGCTGGTGCAGCTGGGAGACCCCGAACCGGTCGGCGTCCATGATGGCCATCACCGTGGCGTTGGGCACGTCCACGCCGACCTCGACGACGGTGGTGGACACCACCACGTCCGTGGTGCCCGCCGAGAAGCGGCCCATCACCGCGTCCTTGTCGTCGGGGGCCATCCGCCCGTGCAGCACCTCCACCGCGAGGTCCGACAGGGGGCCCTCCGTCAGCCGGGCGGCGACCTCCAGCACCGACAGCGGGGCGCGCTCGCCCTCCTCCCCGGCGTCCTGGGCGTCCTCGGCGGACTCCCCGTCGCCGATGCGCGGGCAGACCACGAACGCCTGGCGTCCGTTGCCCGCCTCCTCGCGGATCCGCTCCCAGGCGCGGGTGAGGAAGTGCGGCTTGTCCCTGGCCGGGACCACGTGGGTGGACACCGGGGCGCGGCCGGCCGGGAGCTGGGTGAGGGCGATCACGTCCAGGTCGCCGTAGACGGTCATGGCGACGGTGCGCGGGATGGGCGTGGCGGTCATGACCAGCACGTGCGGGCGGCCGTCGGCGGCCTTGGACCGCAGGGCGTCGCGCTGCTCCACGCCGAACCGGTGCTGTTCGTCGACCACCACCAGCCCCAGGTCGGCGAAGGACACGTGCTCCTGGAGCAGGGCGTGCGTGCCCACCACGATCCCGGCCGCGCCGGAGGCGGCGTCCAGCAGGGCCTCCCGCCGGGCCGCGGCGCCCATGGAGCCGGTGAGCAGGGCGGTCCGGGTGGCGCGCTCGGCCCCGTCGATCTGTCCGGCCCGGCCCAGTGCGCCGAGCATGGCGCCGATGGAGCGGTGGTGCTGCTGGGCCAGCACCTCGGTGGGGGCGAGCAGGACGGCCTGGCCGCCGGAGTCCACCACCCGGAGCATGGCCCGCAGCGCCACCAGGGTCTTGCCCGCGCCGACGTCGCCCTGGAGCAGGCAGTGCATGGGGTGGGCGGAGTCGAGCCGCCGGGCGAGCAGGTCGCCGACCTCGCGCTGGCCCTCGGTCAGGGTGAACGGCAGCTGCGCGTCGAAGGCGTCGAGGACGCCGTCCGGGGCGCCGGGCCGGGGCACCGCGGGCAGGCTCTCGGCGTCGCGGCGCCTGCGGGCCAGCGCCAGTTGCAGGACGAACGCCTCGTCCCACTTCAGACGGCGGCGGGCGGCCCCGATGTCCTGGTCGGTCCGCGGCCGGTGGATGCGGCGCAGGGCGTCGCCGATGGGGAGGCGGTCGCCGACCACGGAGGGCGGGAGCGGGTCGGGCAGGTCGCCGGCCACGCCCAGGGCCACCTCCACGGCGCGGCCGACGGTGGCCGAGTCCATGCCCTTGACCGCCGGGTAGACGGGGATGAGCTCGTCGGCGTAGGCGCGGGCCCGGTCCTCCTCGGAGCCGTCCTCGTCGAGGAGCTCGTACTGGGGGTGGCCGAGCTGGCGGCGGCCCTTGAACGTGTCGACCCGGCCGGAGAACATGGCCAGCCGGCCGGGGGTGAGCCGGGTCTGGTGGTAGGCGCCCTGGTTGAAGAACGTGAGGTGCAGCCGCCCGGTGCCGTCGGTGACGACGACCTCCAGCAGGTCCATCCGCCGCCGCCCCTGGCGGGGCGGGACGGTGCGCCTCTTGGCGTCCAGGACCCTGGCCTGCACGGTCGCCTGCTCGCCCTCGCGCAGCAGCGCCAGGTCGGTGAGGTCGCCGCGGCGGTCGTAGCGGCGCGGGTAGTAGCGCAGGAGGTCGCCGAGGGTGTGGAGGCCGAGCTTCTCCTCCAGGGCCTTGGCCGTCTTGCCGCGCAGCGGGCCCCGGCCCAGCGGTTCGTCCCAGGTGCTCATGGTCTTCCTCTTCAGGATCGCCGGTCACGGACCACGCTAGTGCCCCGCGCCGACGCTCGGCGGCGGTGCCGGGGACGGGTCGGCATTCTCCCGGGACGGGGGCCGAAGGCACGGATGTCCGCCGCCGTCTCCGGCAGCGCTATACTCGTGTGAGTTCATCGTGTTCTCGCCATGCCCGCGTGGTGACGTTCGATGGTCCTTCCGGCGGCATCGTGTTCCGCCGGCGCACGCAGGGGGCGTTTCACCTTCCCTCGTGTACTCTTCCACGGTTGGCTTCCGCGCCAGCCTGTCCGCCCGGTCTTTCCGGCCGGTTGATCTTTCGCGTGCGGCGACGTGCGCGATCCCGAGCGCTTGAATGGAGTTACCGTGGCTTCCGTTTGCGACGTCTGCGGCAAGGGACCAGGGTTCGGTAACAGTGTTTCCCACTCGCACCGTCGCACCCGCCGCCGCTGGAACCCCAACATCCAGACCGTTCGCACCCGTGTCGGCGGCACGCCCAAGCGCGTGAACGCCTGCACCTCGTGCATCAAGGCCGGCAAGGTGACCCGCTAGGGAGCACCGTCCCCGACAGGTCTTCGAGGCCCTCCGACTCCGGTCGGGGGGCCTTCGCCGTGTCCGGGGACGCAGGGCGGCCGGGCGCTGCCGCGTCACAGGCGGCAGATGTGCCCGTTGAGGGAGCAGCGGACGGGGCTCTGGGGCGCGCCCAGCGCCTGGAAGGTGAGGGAGGCGCTCTCCCCGGGCGCCAGTCCGTCGGCGCCGCCGGGCTGGCGGGCCAGGATGCCGTCGTCGATGGCCTCCCAGTCGGCGTCCTCCACGTGGGTGACCTCGGCGTCCTCGAAGGCCAGGGCCAGCTCCCAGGCGTCGAGCCTGGCGCGGGAGGTGTTGGTGACGGTGACCTCGCCGGTGAACCCGGCCTCGACCGACTCCACGATCCGGTAGGAGACGGTGGTGGGCTCGGTGCCCGCCTGGGTCCGGGGCTCGGGCGACCCGGCCTCGGGCTCGGGGGTGATGTCGCCGCTGGGGCCCGCCCCGTCCTGGGTGCCGGGGTTCTGCGCGCCGCCGCCGGGGCCGCCGCCGAACTGGAGGTAGATCTGGGTGGTGCTGTAGCCGAACAGGAGCAGGCCCAGGATCACACCGGACACGACGAGTACGTTGAGCAGCCGCGGGGGCTCGACGCGCTTGGGAACGGTGCTGCCGATCAGGCCGCCCAGCCGGCGCAGCGCTCCGGTGTCCTCGGGCTCGTTGCGGTGCGCACCGCGACGGATGCCCTGCCGCTGGCCGTGGCGCCCCATGGACCGCCTCTCCCCGGGATCGGATGCCGATCTTCCCGCACCGGTGCCCGGGACGCGGGCACCCGCCCGGTGGCCGCCGCGGCGCGGCGGGGGCGGGCGTTGCTCGGCCGCAAGCCTAGCGCGCAAGCCAAAACAGACAAATCCAAACGCGCTCATTCCCCGGGGAAATGATCCCAACCCGTGCGTTCGGGAACCCGTCCCGCCACGGTGACGTGCCGCTCCCCCTCCGCGGCCGGCAGGACCCGGCCGATCCGGTGCCAGTGGTCGGGCAGGTCGGTCCCCTCGGGGAAGGTGGCGGCCAGCGCGTGGTCCTCGCCGCCGGAGACCATGAAGGCCGACGCCCGCGCGGGGCCGCCGCCCAGGATCCGCACGGCCTCGACCAGCTCGGGGGCGGGGCGCAGCAGCCCGGGATCCAGGTCGATGCCCACCCCCGAGGCCCGGCACACGTGCCCCAGGTCCTGGGCGAGGCCGTCGCTGACGTCGAGCATGGCGGTGGCGCCGAGCCGGGCCGCCTCGGGGCCGGCCGCGTACGGCGGCGAGGGCCGGCGGTACTCGTCCAGGCAGGCGGCGGGCCCGTCCGTCCCCGCGGTGAGCAGGGCGAGCCCGGCGGCGGACAGGCCCAGGTGGCCGCAGTAGGCGACCACGTCGCCGGGGCGGGCGCCGTCGCGGCGGACCGGGGCCCGGCCCTGGAGGTCGCCCAGCGCGGTGATCGCGACGGTGAGGACGGTGGAGCCGACGGTGTCCCCGCCCACCACCGCCCCGCCCGCGACCGCGCACTCGTCGCGCACCCCCAGGGTGAACTCCTCGGCCCACTCCAGGGGCAGGTCGGCGGGGGCGGCGAAGCCGATGAGCAGGCCGGTGGGGCGGGCGCCCATGGCGACGACGTCGGCGTAGTTCTGCGCCACCGCCCGGTGGCCGACGTCGCGCGCGGTGGACCAGTCGCGCCGGAAGTGGCGCCCCTCCACCAGGAGGTCGGTGGTGGCCACGGTCCTGCCGTCCGGGGCCGCGACGACGGCCGCATCGTCGCCCGGTCCGAGGATTACATCGCCCGTCGCGGGGAATCGCCCCGTCACGCGTCTGATCAGAGCGAACTCACCCAGGCCCCCAATGGTGTTCTCCACAGGGAACAGGGTACGGTGACGCTCCGGCGCGGTGGTCTGGACCCACGTTCGTCACACGTTCGCCATCGGCCGCACCGTCAGGTGCTCCCGTACCCGGCACGCACGAAGGAGTACACATGGTGCAGGCATACATCCTGATCCAGACCGAGGTCGGCCGCGCCGCGGAGGTCGCCGAGCGGATCAGGGGCATCGAGGGGGTCGCGGAGGCGCACGACGTGACCGGCCCCTACGATGTGATCGCCCAGGCCGGTGCCGACGACATCGATTCGCTCGGTTCCCTGGTCGTGGCCAGGATCCAGCGTCTGGACGGGATCGCCCGGACACTCACCTGCCCCATCGTCAACATCTGACCGACCCTCGGAGAATGTGGTGCGCATACTCCTGCGCTGGACCCCGGTGCTCCTCGCCCTCGCCGTCACCGGGTGCGGAGCGCAGACCGTGCGCATGGAACCGCCGGTACCCGGCCCCGCCGCCGAGGAGTCGTGCGCGGCCCTGGTCGCCGACCTGCCGGACACCCTCATGGACGCCGGGCGCGTCGGCGTCCGTCCCGCGTCGGACCTCACCGCCGCCTGGGGCGAACCCGCGATCGGCCTGCGCTGCGGGGTGGAGCGGCCCGTCTCCCTGGCGCCGGACTCCCTGCTCGAAGAGGTCAACGGGGTCCCGTGGCTGTCCGAGCCCGCGGACGCCCCCACCGTCTTCACCGCCGTCGGGCACGAGGCCTACGTCGAACTGCTCGTCCCGACCTCCTACGGCCCCCCGGCCGCGGCCCTCACCACCGTGAGCGACCTGGTCTCCGAGCACCTGCCGCCGCTGCCCGACGGGGAGCTGTAGCGGTCCGGGGGCGGTCCCGGGCCGGACACGAAGGGGCGGGGCGGCCCCGGCCGCCCCGCCCCGCGCACCTCCCTGCCTCGGGAGGCGCCGTCTACTCGGACTCCTCCTCGGCGGGGGCGTCGCCCTGCTCCTCGGCGGGAGCCCCGCTCTCGCCCTCGGCCGGGGCGTCGTCCCCCTCGGCCCCCTCCGCGGGGCCGTCCATCTCCTCGGCGATGTCCTCGCCGCCGCCGGCGGCGAGCATGGCCTCGACCTCCTCGGCGTTCTCGGCCACGCCCTGAGAGCACAGCGCGCCCGGCTCGGGCACGTCGTTGCTCTGCTCGAAGGCGCGGACGAAGCGCTGGAGGGTCTCGTCGGCCGGGTCGTCGACGGCGACCTGGCGGCCCCAGGCGGAGGCGACGATCGGTCCGTCCATCTCACCCTCGTAGGGGGAGACCACGAGGTAGGATCCCGCGGTGTAGAAGCCGTTGAGCTGCTCGACCTGGTCGGCGGGGAGGTCGGGGTCGTAGGCGATCCAGACCGCGCCGTGCTCCAGGGAGTGCACCGCGAACTCCGGGGTCACCGGTGCGGGGTAGACGCCGCAGTTCTGCCAGGCGCTCCAGTGGTCGCCGCCGACCGGCGGGCTCTGCTGGTAGTCGACCCGCTGTCCGGTGTCGACGTGGACGTAGGAGTCCACCTCGTGCTCGGCCATGCCGGGGATCTGCCGGCTGCGGTGGTCCATGTAGAAAAGGAAGCCGATGAGGCCCACGACCACCACGACGGCCAGTGCGCCGCCGGTGATGCCGAGGACCTTGCGCCGTCTCTCCTTGCGCAGGCGCTCCGCCTTGAGGGCGGCCGCGCGCTGGCGGCGCTCCTCCGCCGTCTTCTTCTTGGCCACGGGGTCTCCTGAGGTGGGTGGTGGGGCCTGGGACTTACCTATCCTCTACTTTGGCATCACAGTCGTGCGATTTGACCAGGATGGTTCCCATGGGAGACGAAAGCGGTACCGAGCGCGACCCGATCGGTGACCTCGGCGACACCGCGGACCGCCCCGGGGACGACGGCGGGGACACGGTGCCGGGGGAGTTTCCGGAGGAGTCCGAGCACGAGCCGGCCCAGTTGACGTCCATTCCGACCTGGGCGGTCGTGATCCTGGTCGCATTCGCCCTGCTCGGCGGCTACCTGCTGGGGCGCCCCTCGTATCCGCTGGACACGGGCGCCGACGCGGGCTTCCTGCGGGACATGAGCGTCCACCACAACCAGGCCGTGGACATGTCGATGATCATCCTGGAGAAGACCGAGGACCCGGAGCTGCGCACCGTCGCCACCGACATGGCCCGCACCCAGCAGGCCCAGGTGGGGCGGATGCAGGGCTGGCTGCTGGCCTGGGACCTGCCGGTGCGGGCCCCGGACCGGCCGATGGCCTGGATGGCGGGGCACGAGCACAGCGACGGCAGCGGGGACGGGATCCCCGAGACCATGCCCGGGCTGGCCACCGAGGAACAGCTCGACGAGCTGCGCGGAGCCGAGGGCGTGGAGGCCGAGATCGTCTTCCTGGAGCTGATGACCGCCCACCACCTGGGGGGCATCGTGATGGCCGAGGCCGAGGCCGACCTGGGCCGGGAGGCGATGGTCGTGGGATTCGCCGAGGGGATGATCGAGGCCCAGGGCGCCGAGGTGGACCTCATGGAGCGGATGCTCGCGGACCGCACCGGCGGCTGAACCGCGCCCCCTCCGGCGGCGGCGCACCCCACGGGGGTGCGCCGCCGCCGTCGTCACCGCCCGGCGCGGGTGCGTCGGCCCGGCTCCGGGCCCGGCCCGCCCGGCCGACCGCATGTGTCCGAGTCCACAATGTCAGCCGCCCCTCCCGCCCGACCCGCACGTCTTCGCAGTTCAGGACGTCCGATCTGGGCCGTTCTCCCCCGCGGACCCCGCGGAAGGCGCCCCCCGGTTCGCGCGCAAGCCCTCAAGGGGACCCATCCCACAGCACCCCGGGGCGTCTACGACAAGCTGTAGAACTACGATGTGTAGTACTACCGGCGGTCGGTATCTGAGAGGCGGGTATGGAAGCCCTTGAACTCGCGCGGTGGCAGTTCGGTGTCACCACGATCTACCACTTCCTGTTCGTTCCGTTGACCATCGGCCTGTCGTTCATCGTGGCCGTGCTCCAGACCCTCTGGTACCGCACCGGCAGGCACGAGTACCTCCAGGCGACCCAGTTCTTCGGGAAGCTCTTCCTCATCAACTTCGCCATGGGCGTGGTGACCGGCATCGTCCAGGAGTTCCAGTTCGGCATGAACTGGAGTGAGTACTCCCGGTTCGTCGGCGACGTCTTCGGCGCCCCGCTGGCGATGGAGGCCCTGCTCGCCTTCTTCCTGGAGTCCACCTTCATCGGCCTGTGGATCTTCGGCTGGCACCGGCTGCCCCGCGGCGTCCACCTGGCCTGCATCTGGATCGTGGCCGTGGGCACCAACCTGTCGGCGTACTTCATCCTCGCCGCCAACGCCTGGATGCGCCGCCCGGTCGGCTTCGAGGTCAACCCCGAGACCGGGCGCGCCGAGCTCAACGACATCTGGGCCGTGCTCAGCAACGACCAGGCATGGTCCACGTACCTGCACACCGTCTCGGCCGCGTTCATCACCGCCGGGCTGTTCGTGGTCTGCGTCAGCGCCTACAAGCTCTGGCGCAACCAGAAGCACGGCGACACCGGCGTCCCCGACGTGCGCCCGCCCCGGGGGGACTTCGCCCTGTTCCGCGGCACGCTCAAGGTCGGCCTGGTCTTCACGCTGGTCGCCGGCGCCGTCGTCGTGTTCTCCGGCGACCACCAGGCCAAGCTCGCCGCGCAGTACGAGCCCATGAAGCTCGCCGCCGCCGAGGCCCTGTGGGAGACCGAGGAGGGCGCGCCGTTCTCGACCTTCGCGGTCGGGGACACCGAGGCCCGGTACAACCCCATCGACATCACCGTGCCCAACATCCTCAGCTTCCTCGCCACCGGCGAGTTCGACGGCGAGGTGCACGGGATCAACAACCTCCAGGAGGCCTACGAGGAGGAGTACGGCGAGGGGAACTACATCCCCAACGTGTTCGTCACGTACTGGTCGTTCCGCCTGATGATGGGCCTGGGCCTGTCCGGGGTCGCCATCGCCGCCGTGGGGCTGTGGCTCACCCGGGGCCGGGACCGGACGCCGTCGGTCGACGGCCGGCTGACCCGCTGGTTCTACCCGCTCGCCGTGCTCGCGCTGCCCGCCGCCCTGGCCGCCAACATCTTCGGCTGGGTGCTCACCGAGATGGGCCGCCAGCCCTGGACCGTCCACGGCTACCTGCTCACCGCCGCCAGCGTCTCGCCCGGCGTCAGCCTGGGCACCGTGGCGTTCAGCCTGGCCGGGTTCACCCTCCTCTACGGCGCCCTCGCCGTCGTCGAGGTCGGGCTGCTGGTCAAGTACATCAAGGCGGGCCCGTCCCACCTCGTCCCCGACCTCGAAAAGGACGGCGACGAGTCGAAGATCCCTCACTTCAGCTATTAAGAAGGTCCCTGCACATGGATCTGGCCGTCATCTGGTTCATCGCCATCTCGGTCCTGTGGATCGGGTACTTCGTCCTGGAGGGGTTCGACTTCGGGGTCGGCGTCCTGCTGCCGTTCATGGGCAGGCGCGACTCCGTCGACCGCCGGGTCGCCATCAACTCCATCGGGCCGGTGTGGGACGCCAACGAGGTGTGGCTGCTCACCGCGGGCGGCGCCATGTTCGCCGCCTTCCCCGCCTGGTACGCGTCCCTGTTCAGCGGGTTCTACCTGCCGCTGTTCCTCATCCTGGTCGCGCTCATCCTGCGCGGCGTGGCCTTCGAGTACCGCGGCAAGCGCGATGACGCGTCCTGGCGCCTGTGGTGGGACCGGGCCATCTTCTTCGGCAGCGCCGCGCCCGCCCTGCTGTGGGGCGTCGCCTTCGCCAACATCGTCCAGGGCGTGGCCATGGGCGCCGACCACGTCGTCACCGCCTCGGTGCTCGACCTGCTCAACCCGTACGGACTGCTGGGCGGGCTGACCACCCTGTCGCTCTTCACGCTGCACGGCGCCGTGTTCCTGAGCCTGAAGACCGACGGGCCGGTGCGGGCGCGCGCCCGCACCGCGGCCCTGCGCACCGCCTGCGTCGCGGTGCCCGCTGCGGCCGCGTTCCTGCTGTGGACGCAGCTGGCCCACGGCCCGGCGTGGACCTGGCCTCTCGTGGCCCTGGCCGCCCTGGCCCTCACGGGCGCCGTCGCCGCGGCGCGGCTCCGGCGCGAGGGGGTGGCGTTCGCGCTCACGGCGGTGACCATCCCGGCGGCCGTGGTCGTCCTGTTCGGCTCGCTGTTCCCGAACGTGCTGCCCTCCACCACCGACCCGGCGTTCAGCCTCACCGTCGAGAACGCCTCGTCGGCCGACTACACGCTCACCATCATGACGTGGGTCGCCGTGGTCTTCCTGCCGCTGGTGCTCTTGTACCAGGGCTGGAGCTACTGGGTGTTCCGCAAGCGGGTCACCGGCGCCACCGTCACCGGCGAGACCGTGGCCCCGGGCGCCTCCGGGGCCTGAGCCCCGCGGTCCCCGCCCCCGCCGCCCCGGGGGCGGGGACCGCGCCGCGTCCGGCGGCGATCGGACAGACTGGGCGTGTGCGTCCGCCGACCCGCCCGCGGACGCCTCCGGCCCAGCCCTGTCCGGATGCACGCCCATCCACCGAAGGGGTTCCTTTGAAACCGCTCGATCCGCGCCTGGTGCGGACCGCCGACGCGGTCCGCGCGCACCTGGCCGTCTCCGTGCTCAGCGGGGTGGCGGTCACCGGGCTGATCCTGGCCCAGGCCTGGCTGCTCGCCCACGTCATCTCGCAGGCCTTCGCCGGGGCGGGGTTCGACGCGCTGGGGTGGGCCGTCGCCTCGGTCGCCGGGATCGCCCTGGCCCGTGCCCTGCTGTCGTACCTGGCCGAGGCCTCCGCGCTGCACAGCGCCGCCCGCACCAAGTCGATCCTGCGGCGGCGGCTGATCGGGCGCGTCACCGGCGACGGGACGGTGTGGACCGCCGGGCGCGGCGCGGACGGGGACGCTCCCAGGGCCGGCGAGCTGGTCACCCTGGCCACCCGTGGGCTGGACGCGCTCGACGACTACTTCGCCCGCTACCTGCCCCAGCTGGTCCTGGCGGCGATCGTGCCGGTCGCCGTGCTGGTGGTGGTGTTCTGGGCCGACTGGATCTCCGGGATCGTCATCCTGGTGACGGTGCCGCTCATCCCGGTCTTCATGGCGCTCATCGGCATGCACACCCAGAGCCGCACCGAGCGGCAGTGGCGGCTGCTGAGCAGGCTGGGGGGCCACTTCCTGGACGTGGTGGAGGGGCTGCCCACCCTGGCGGTCTTCCGCCGGGCCAAGGCGCAGGCCGCGCTCATCCGGCAGGTGGGCGAGGAGCACCGCAAGGCGACCATGGGGACACTGCGGGTCGCGTTCCTGTCGGCGTTCGCCCTGGAGCTGCTGGCCACCCTGGCGGTGGCGCTGGTCGCCGTGGAAGTGGGGCTGCGGCTGCTCGGCGGGTACATGGACTACCAGACGGCGCTGCTGGTGCTGATCCTGGCGCCGGAGGCGTACCTGCCGCTGCGCGAGGTCGGCGCCCGGTTCCACGCGAGCATGGAGGGCGTGGCCGCCGCCGACCAGGTGTTCGCCGAACTGGAGCGGCCCCGGTCCGGGAGCGGCGACGCCCCCGCGCCCTCGGGCGGGCGCGCCCCGGCCGCCTCCGGCGACCTGCGGCTGAGCGGGGTGGCGCTGACCTACCCCGGGAGGGACCTGCCCGCCCTGTCCGGCGTGGACCTGACCGTGCGCGCGGGGGAACGGGTGCTGCTCACCGGCCCCAGCGGGTCGGGGAAGACCACCCTGCTGTCCCTGCTGCTGCGGATGAACACCCCCGACGCGGGCCGGATCGAGGTGCGCGCGCCCGGCGGCGACTGGGCGCCGCTGGAGTCCGTGCCCGCCGACGACTGGCGGCTGGGGGTCGCCTGGGTGCCCCAGCACCCCTATCTGTTCGACGTGTCGGTGGCCGACAACATCCGGCTGGGCGCCCCCGACGCGTCCCTGGAGCGGGTGCGCGAGGCGGCCCGGCTGGCCGAGGCCGACGGGTTCGTGTCGGCGCTGCCCGAGGGGTACGACACCCGGCTCGGCGAGCGCGGCGCGCGGCTCTCCGCCGGCCAGCGCCAGCGGATCGCGCTGGCCCGGGCGTTCTGCCGGGACGCGCCGCTGGTGCTGCTGGACGAGCCCACCGCCCACCTGGACCCGGAGAACGCCGCCGCGGTCCGCACCGCCGTGGACCGCCTCCTCCAGGGCCGCACCGCCGTCATCGTCGCCCACGACACCGGCTGGGCCGAGGCCGTCCTCGGCGCCCGGGTCGTCGGACTCCCGCTGCCCGGACGCGAAGGGGCCCTGAACCGATGAGCACGACCGAGACCCCGCGCACCGAAGCCTGCGCGGCCGACACCGCCCCCGTCCCCGAGGCGGAGCGGCGCCGCGACCCGCTGCGGCGGATGACGGCGCTGGCCCGGCCCCGGGCCGGGCGCTTCGCCCTGGGCGTCCTGTTGGGCGCCGCGGCCACCGGGGCCGGGGTGGCGCTGCTGGGGGTGGCCGCGTGGATGCTGGCCACCGCCGCCTCGCACCCGGCGATCACCGCCCTGGGGATCTCGGTGGTGGCCACCCGGGCGCTGGGCGTGGGCAGGGGCGTCGCCCGGTACCTGGAGCGCCTGGTCACCCACGACGCCGCGTTCCGCACGCTGGCCGAGGTGCGGGTGCGGGTGTACCGCAGGCTCGCCGCCACCGAGCCGTTCGGCCGGTTCCGGTCCGGCGACCTGGTGTCGCGGCTGGTCAACGACACCGAGGCGACCCTGGACCTGCTGGTGCGCGGGCTGACCCCGCCGCTGGTGTCGCTGGTGACCGGCGGCGCCACCGTCCTGGTGGTCACCGCCGTGTACGCGCCGGGCGGGGCGCTGCTGGCCGGGGGCCTGCTGCTGGCGGGGCTGGCCGTGCCGTGGGCGGCCGCCGCCCTGGGCCGGGCCCCGGGCCGCCGCCAGGCGGTGGCGCGCGGGAGGCTGTCGACAGCCCTGGTGGACACCCTGCACGGGGCGCCGGACCTCATCGCCTACGGGGCGATGGACCGCCAGGCGGCCCGGGTGTACGAGGCCGACGAGGAGCTGACCCGGATGGCGCGGCGCGACGCCGCGGTCCTGGGCCTGGGGGCGGGCGCGACGGCGCTCATCACCGGGCTGAGCGTGTGGGGTGCCCTGTTCCTGGGGGTCCTGGCCGTGGAGGGCGGGAGCCTGGACGCGGTCTCCCTGGCGGTCCTGGTGCTGGTGACCCTGGCGGCGTTCGAGATCGTCGCACCGCTGCCCGCGGTCGCCGCGAAGCTGGGGGCGATCCGGGAGAGCGGGGCGCGGCTGTTCGGGGTGCTGGACACCCCGGCGGCGACCGCCCCGGCCGGCCGGACCGGCCTGGACCCGCACGGGGACCCCTCCCTGCGGGTCCGCGGGCTGCGGGTGCGCTACGCCGAGGACGGGCCGTGGGCGCTGGACGGCGTGGACCTGGACGTCCCGGCCGGGGAGACGGTCGCGGTGGTCGGTCCCAGCGGGGCGGGCAAGAGCACGCTGGCCTCCGTCCTGCTGCGGTTCCGCGACCCCGACGCGGGCCGCGTGGAGCTGGGCGGGGCCGACATCACCGCGCACCCCGCCGACGAGGTGCGCGCCGTGGTCTCGGGCGTGCCGCAGGACCCGCACGTGTTCGCCTCCTCGCTGCGCGAGAACCTCAGGCTGGCCCGCCCGGAGGCGGACGAGGACGACCTGTGGGAGGCGCTGCGCCGGGCCCGCCTGGCCGACGAGGTCGAGGCGATGCCCGAGGGCCTGGACACCCGGGTCGGCACCCACGGCCTGGGGCTGAGCGGCGGCATGGTGCAGCGCCTGGCGCTGGCCCGCGCGCTGCTGGCGGCCCCGCGGGTGCTGGTGCTGGACGAGCCCACCGCGCACCTGGACCCCGACACCCGCGACGCGGTGGTGGCCGACCTGCTGGCCGCCGCCGAGGACTACTCGACCCTGCTCATCACCCACGACCTGACCGGCCTGGACCGGGTGGACCGCATCGTGGTGGTCCGCGACGGCCGGGTCGTGCAGACCGGCACCCACGCCGAGCTGCTCGCCGCCGAGGGGTGGTACCGCGACGTCCACCCCGACCTGGCCTGAGCACCGCCTCCGACGGCCGCGGCCGTCGGGGGCGAAGCCGGGCCACGGCGGCGGGGGCGGGTCCGGGGGCGGTTCGGGGAAGCCGGGGGCCGACTGGCAGGGCGCGCGGGGTTGCCCTAATGTTCGTGCGTGGCCAATCCCGTTCGCGAAATCCTCGGCGGAGTCGGCGCGCTCGCGCGCGGCTTCGGCCTGCTGCTGCGCAGACCGCGCCTGTTCCTGCTGGGCGCGCTCCCCGCCCTGATCACGTCACTGCTGTTCCTGGCGCTGTTCGTGGTCCTGGTGATGAACCTGACCGACCTGGCCGCCTGGGCGACCCCGTTCGCCGACGGCTGGGACGAGGTCTGGCGGAACCTGGTGCGCGGCGCCGTCGCCGTCGGCGCGCTGGCCGGGACGATCCTGCTGATGGTGGTGTCCTTCACCACCCTCACGCTGGCCCTGGGCGCGCCGATCTACGACAAGATCACCGACCTGGTCGAACAGGAGCTGGGCAACCCCCCGGCCGACTCCGACGAGTCGCTCTGGTCGTCGATGGGCCGGGCGGTCCGCCAGTCCCTGGTGATCATCCTGGCCTCGCTGCTGGTGACGGTCCTGGTGTTCTTCATCGGGTTCATCCCGGTGGCGGGCGCGGTCATCGGCGCGGTACTGGCCGCCGTGCTGGGCGGCTGGCTGCTGGGGATCGAGCTGGTCGCGGGGTCGTTCGACCGCCGCGGGTACCTCACCATCAAGGAGCGCCGCAGGTCGATGGGCACCCGGCGGCTGCGGGTGCTGGGGTTCACCGTCCCCACCTACCTGCTGCTGGCGATCCCGTTCGTGGCGGTCGTGGTGTTCCCGGCCGCGACGGCGGGCGGCACCATCCTGGCCCGCCAGCTGCTGGGCGTGCCCGAGCTGCCGCGGGGCGCCGCCCGCTCGGCCCCGGTCCCGCCGGTGCCCCCGCCGCACGGGCACCCGCAGGCGCCTCCGGCCTGAACACACGAGGCGAAAAAAAGGGGGGCGGCCCGTGCGGGCCGCCCCCCTTCCCGTACGGCTCAGCGCAGGCCCGGCGAGCGGCGCAGCGCGGTGGTGATCATCCGCTCCACCAGCGCCGCGTAGTCCAGTCCCGTGGCGGCCCACATCTGCGGGAACGCCGACGCCGGGGTGAACCCGGGCATCGTGTTCAGCTCGTTGACGAGGACCTCGCCGTCCTCGGTGTAGAAGAAGTCCACCCGGGCCAGCCCCTCGCAGCCCATCGCCTCGAACACGTCGGCCGCCAGCCCGCGCAGGCGCGCGGTGACGTCCTCGGGGATCCGCGCGGGGATGGTGAGGCCGCTGGTCGACAGGTACTTGGCCTCGAAGTCGTAGAAGTCGAAGCCCTCCGCCACGTGGACCTCCGCCGGGAAGGACACGTCCGGCGCGCCCCCGTCCTCGGCCTCCAGCACCCCGCACTCGATCTCGCGGCCCACGACCTGGGCCTCCACCAGGACCTTGGGGTCGTGCTCGCGGGCCGCCTCGACCGCCGCGACCACCGCGTCGGTGTCGGAGGAGTCCCCCACCTTGCTGATGCCCACGCTGCTGCCCGCCCGCGCGGGCTTGACGAACACGGTGGCGCCCAGCTCGGCGATGTCGTCCAGGACCTTCTTGCGCTCGGTGCGCCAGCGCCGGTCGGTGACGGCCACGTAGTCGCTGGTGGGGATCCCGTTGCCGGTCAGGATCGCCTTCATGAACACCTTGTCCATGGCGGCGGCGCTGGAGAACACCCCGGCGCCCGCGTAGCGCACGCCCATCATCTCGAACAGCCCCTGGATGGTGCCGTCCTCGCCGAAGGGGCCGTGCAGCAGCGGCAGCACCGCATCGACCTCGGCCAGCCGCGAGGGGCCCTCGGCGGGGTCCACGACCATCAGCCGCCCGGCGGAGTCGAAGGGCAGGGCCAGGTTCCGCCCCTCCCCCTCCGCCACCGTCGGCAGGGCCTCGGCGCCCTCCCGGAGGCGCAGCCTCTCGGGATCGCCCGAGGTCAGTACCCAGTTCCCGCTCTTGGTGATGCCGACCGGCACGACCTCGTAGCGGTCGTGGTCGATCACGGACAGGACGCTGCCCGCCGTGACGCAGGAGATCTCGTGTTCGGAACTGCGACCGCCGAAGACGACGGCGACCCGGATCCTTCGCTGCTCGGACGCCATGGTGCTGACCCTTTGTACTCGTTACCGGAACGGGCCGGGGGTCCCCCCGGCCGCTGCTGTGTGTCAGTTGCCGCCGAGGGCCGCCAGGGCGTCCCCGATGAGGTCCCGGGGGTCCTCCAGGCCGATGGAGAACCGCACCGCACCCGGTGAGATGCCGGCGTCCGCCAGTTCGGCGTCGTTCATGTTCCGGTGCGACGTGGAGGCGACGTGACCGGCCAGGGTGTGCGTGCCGCCCAGGGACGCGGCGATGGTGGCGACCTCCAGCCGGTCCGCGAAGGCCATCCCCGCCTCCCACCCGCCGCGCGGGTGGACGGTGACGACGGCGCCCAGGCGCCCGGGGTCGAACAGCTTCGCGGCGAGCGCGGACTGCGGGTGGGAGTCCAGGGAGGGGTGGTCGACCCGTTCCACGAGGGGGTGGCCCTCCAGCGCCGCGGCGAACTCCGCCGCCGTCGCGCACTGGCGCTGCACGCGCAGCGGCAGGGTCTCCAGGCCCCGGTGCAGCAGGTACGCCTCGTCGGGGGCCAGGCAGGGGCCCAGGTCCACCCGAGCCGACCGGATCCGGTCGATGAGGGAGGGCGAGGCCACGGCCACGCCGCCCGTGGTGTCGCTGTGCCCGCCGATGTACTTGGTGGCCGAGTGCACCACCACGTCGGCGCCGTGCTCCAGGGGCCGGCAGACCGCCGGGGAGGCGAAGGTGGAGTCCACCACCAGGGCCGCGCCGGACTCCCGGGCGATCCGGGCCAGCCCTGGCAGGTCCGAGACGGTCATGGCGGGGTTGGACAGCGTCTCGGTGAACAGCACCGCGGTGTCCGGGCGCACGGCCCCGCGCACCGCTTCGAGGTCGGTGATGTCGACGAAGTCGGTCCGCACCCCGAACCGGCGCAGCAGCCGGTCCAGCAGCGAGTAGGTGTTGCCGTAGATGGACCGCGAGGCCACCACGTGCGAGCCCGCCCCGGTGAGCGCCATGAACACGGTGCTCAGCGCGCCCATCCCGGAGGCGAACGCCTGCCCGCGCACCGGTTCGGCCAGTCCCGCGCCCTCCAGCGCCGCGACCGCCTCGGCGAAGGCGTCGACGGTGGGGCTGTCGATGCGCGCGTAGGAGTAGCCCTGTTTCGCGCCGGCCAGGACGTCGGCGTAGTCCTGGGAGGTGTCGAAGGCGTAGGTGGTGGCCCGGTGGACCGGCATCCGCATGGGGCGCTCGGCGGGCACGGCGGCCGGCGGCGGGGAGACCGCCCGGGTGTGCTCGCCCCCGGACGCGGGTGTGTACGACATCGCTTCTCGCTCTCAGACCCCGTAGCGCTCGGGTTTCGCACTGCGCGCCATGAAGGCGACGAGTGCCTCGGCCGGGCTCAGGTCGTGGTGCATCATCTTGACGACGGCCTCGGTGATCGGCAGGTCGACCCCGCGGGCCCATCCGAGCTGGAGGACCGACTCGGAGGACTTGACGCCCTCGGCGGTCTGCCGGGTCTCGGCGATGACCTGCTCCAGGGTCTTGCCCTTGCCCAGTTTCTCACCGAAGGTCCGGTTCCGCGACAGCGGCGAGGAGCATGTCGCGACCAGGTCGCCCATGCCGGCGAGGCCGGACAGGGTGTGCTCGTCGGCGCCCAGGGCCACCGCCAGGCGGGTGGTCTCGGCCAGGCCCCGGGTGATGAGCGAGGCCTTGGTGTTGTCGCCGAAGCCCATGCCCTCGGCCACGCCCACCGCCAGCGCGATGACGTTCTTCATCGCGCCGCCGATCTCCACGCCCACCAGGTCCGCGCTGGTGTAGGGGCGGAAGTAGGGGGCCTTGAACAGCGCCTGGAGGCGGACGGCCGTCTCCTCGTGCGGGCAGGCGACCACGGCGGTGGCGGGCTGGCGCTCCGCGATCTCCCGGGCCAGGTTGGGGCCCGAGACCACGGCGATGCGCTCGGCGGGCAGCTCCAGCACCTCGGCGATGATCTGCGAGGCCGTCAGGTGGGTGCCCAGCTCCACGCCCTTCATGAGGCTGACGACCACCGCGTCCTCCCGCAGGTGGCCGCGCCAGCGCGCCAGGTTCTCGCGCAGCGACTGGGTGGGCACCGCCAGCACCGCGACGTCGGCCCCGGCCAGCGCCTCGGCGGCGTCGGCGGTGGCGGTGAGCCGCGGGTTGAGGGCGATCCCCGGCAGGTAGTCGGGGTTCTCGGAGGTCCGGTTGACGGCGTCGGCCACCTCGGCCCGCCGCCCCCACAGGACGACCTCCGCGGCGGGGGCCGCCGGGTCCTGGGCGCGCACGTGGTCGGCGGCGTCCGCGACGACGTTCGCGAACACGGTGCCCCACGAGCCCGAGCCCAGGACGGCGATCCGCGCGCCGCTGCCCGGGGCCCTCACTCCGCCGCGCCCGTGGCCGTACCGTCGCCCTCGCCGGCCGCCGGGCCCTCGTCCCGGGCGGCCCTGTCCAGCCGCGCGCGCTTGAGGTCGTAGCGCACCGCGGGCGGCTGCTCGCCGCGGATCTTCGCCTGGAGGCCCGTGATGTCGTCCATGATCACCTCGGTGGCCTCCTTGAGGAGGGTCGACGTCAGCGGTTTGCCCCGGAACCGGTCCAGGTCCACCGGGGGCCCGGCCAGGAACTCCAGGCGCTTGCGCGGGAAGAGGCGGGGGCGCTTGGCGCCGTAGGGCAGGATGTGCTGCTCGCCCCAGTGGGCCACCGGGACGACGGGGACACCCGTGGTCAGGGCCAGCCGGGCGACGCCGGTCTTGGCGCTCATCGGCCACAGGCCGGGGTCCCGCGTGCAGGTGCCCTCGGGGTAGAAGATCACCGAGGAGCCGTCGCGGGTGAGCGCCAGCTCGGCCTCCTTGAGGGCCTTGACGGCGTCGGTGGTGCCGCGCTTGACCGGGATCTGGCCGGTGCTCTTGGCGACCGAGCGCACCACGGGGATCTTCATGACCCCGTCCTTCATGGTGAAGGTGGGCCAGCGGCGGGCCCCGATGTAGAGGAAGTGCGCCACCGTCAGCGGGTCGACCAGCGACAGGTGGTTGGTCGCGATGATCACGCCGTCCCGGGCCGGGACGTTCTCGGTGCCCTTCCAGTCGGGCTTGGTGACGAACCACAGGACGAAGCGGACGATCCGGGAGACGACCGCCTTCACCCACCGCGATTCTCGTTGCTTGGCCACGGGACTCCTCATTCCATCGCTCCCGGGTCCCTACCGGACCCCGAAGCACAATCGGTTCAGTCTAGGACGTGTGCCGCAGGTACTCGCCCTGCTCCACGGCGCCCCGGCACGCCTTCGCCGCGCCGTCCCGGGCCGGCGGCGCCCGCCCGGACCCCGGGCCGCGGCGCCGGGCGACGCGTCCGCGCCGGACCGCCCGCGGACGCGGTCCGGCGCGGTTCGCCCGTGCCGCGCGGCTGCCGAGGCCCTACCCTCGTCACTGTCGCGGCCGTACGAACGTCCCGGGGGGAGAACGTGACCGGCGTCGGAGAGCGGGAGGGGTCCGCGGGCCCCGGAGTGCGCTGGTCCCTGGTCGTCCCAGTCAAGCACCTCGGGCTCGCCAAGTCGCGCCTGGCCCCGGCCCTGGGGCCGCGCCGGGCGGAGCTGGCCCTGGCGTTCGCCTGCGACACCGTGGCGGCGGCGCTGGCCTGCCCGGCCGTCGCGGCGGTGTTCGCGGTCACCGACGACCCGCGTGCGGGCGCCGGGCTGGCGGCCCTGGGGGCGGTGGTGGTGACCGGGGAGCCGGGCACCGGCCTCAACCCGGCGCTGGAGCACGGGGCGCGCGCGGCCCGGCTGACGGCGCCGGCGGCGGGCGTGTGCGCGCTGTCGGCGGACCTGCCCGCGCTGCGACCTCGGGAGCTGGGCCGGGTGCTGGAGGCCGCGGCCGGGTACGGCCGGTCGTTCCTGGCCGACGCCCCCGGGGTGGGGACGACCCTGTACGCGGCGGCGCCGGGCCACGCGTTCTCCCCCGCGTTCGAGGGGGCCTCGCGCGCGCGGCACCTGGCCTCGGGGGCGCGGGAGCTGCTGCTCCCGGACGCGGAGTCGGTGCGCCGCGACGTGGACACCCCCGCGGACATGGCAGCGGCGCTGGAGCTGGGCGTGGGCCCCCGCACCCGGGAAGCGGCCGCCGTCCTGCTCCAGCCGGGCCCTCCGGCCCCCTGAGGGCCCCTGCGGACGCCTCACCGGTCCGCGCCAGGTCCCGCCTGGGGTGCCGCGCGCGGCACGGCCCGGACATGCCTCCGCCCGGGTCCGTCGGACCCGGGCGGAGTGCGGTCACGGTCTCCTGTGAGCCGTGCCTACTTCTTGTCCCCGTTGACGAGCGCCTTGAAGTCGGCGCCGGCGCGGAACTTCGGAACGAAGCTCGCGGGAACGTCGATGGTGGCGCCGGTGGCGGGGTTGCGAGCGGTGCGCGCGGCACGCTCCGCCTTCTCGAAAACACCGAAGCCGGTGATGGCGACCTTGTCGCCCGACGCCACGGTGGCCTGAATGGTCTCAAGCACAGCGTTGACCGCTTCGGTCGCGGTCTTCTTGTCTCCGAGTCGGTCGGAGATCGCGTCGATCAGGTCACGCTTGTTCATAAGGTTCCTCCGGTTCCCCCTTGCTCGCACGAAATTAGGGGACACAGAGGCCCTTGCACAAATACAAACGCCTGCGGTTAGGGCGTGTCGGGCCCGGTCCCACCTGCACCGTCACTCTCCGGGACGGGTCTACTGCACCATCGGAGCCACCGCAGAGGGTCCCATTTGCCCCCCTCTGTGATCCTCAAATGCCTATGTATAACCGGATTCCGGGCGAGCGGTGGACCCCGTTCACGGATACCGGAAGTGCCGCCGTTCGGTCACACCAAGTAAAGGTAAAATATTTGGGGGCCGACGGGTGCGCTGCATCACACAGCCCCGTCGACCCCCGTCCCGTAAGGGGTTCACGACCCTAGAGGGTCACCGGCGCCCACGGCTTCCGGTGCTTCTCGAACTCCGTGATCGCGTCCGTGTGACGCAGAGTCAGCCCGATGTCGTCCAGGCCCTCCATGAGCCGCCAGCGGGTGTAGTCGTCCAGTTCGAACGGCTCCCGCACGCCCGCCCCGGGAGCGCGCACCTCGCGCTGCACGAGGTCCACGGTGATCTCGGTGTCCGGGTCGGCCTCGACGGCCTTCCACAGCCGCTCGACGACCTCCTGGGGCAGCAGCACGGTCAGCAGGCCGCCCTTGAGGGAGTTGCCGCGGAAGATGTCGGCGAACCGGGGGGACAGCACGGCCTTGAAGCCGTAGTCCTGAAGCGCCCAGACGGCGTGCTCGCGGGACGAGCCGGTGCCGAAGTCGGGTCCGGCCACCAGCACGGTCGCGCCCCGGTGCTCGGGCCGGTTGAGGACGAAGTCGGGGTCCTCGCGCCACTGGGCGAACAGGCCGTCCTCGAACCCGTTGCGGCTGACCCGCTTGAGGTACACGGCGGGGATGATCTGGTCGGTGTCGACGTTGCTCGCGCGCAGCGGCACGGCCCGGCCGGTGTGGACGTGGAACTTCTCCATGGCAGGTCTCCTCCTGTCGTGGTCGGGCTCGGCTACAGGTCGGCGGGCGAGGACAGCGTGCCGCGCACCGCGGTGGCGGCGGCGACCTGCGGCGACACCAGGTGGGTGCGGCCGCCCTTGCCCTGGCGCCCCTCGAAGTTGCGGTTGGAGGTGGAGGCGCTGCGCTCGCCGGGGGCGAGCTGGTCGGGGTTCATGCCCAGGCACATCGAGCAGCCCGCCTCGCGCCACTCGGCGCCGGCCTCCTCGAAGACCGCGCCCAGGCCCTCGGCGTTGGCCTGCTCCTTGACCCGCATGGAGCCGGGGACGACCAGCATGCGGACGCCGTCGGCGACCCTGCGGCCCCGGATGATCTCGGCGGCGGTGCGCAGGTCCTCGATGCGCCCGTTGGTGCACGAGCCCAGGAAGACGGTGTCCACCCTGACCTCGCGCATCGGCGTCCCGGCCTCCAGGTCCATGTAGGCCAGGGCCTTCTCCGCGGCGGCGCGCTCGGAGGGGTCCTCGTAGGAGGCGGGGTCGGGGACCTCGCCGTGCAGGGGCACGCCCTGGCCGGGGTTGGTGCCCCAGGTGACGAACGGGCTGAGCTCGTCGGCGTCCAGCACGACCTCGGCGTCGAAGACGGCGCCCTCGTCGGTGCGCAGGGTCTTCCAGTACTCGACGGCCGCGTCGAAGTCCGCGCCCTGCGGGGCGTGCGGGCGCCCCTCGATGTAGTCGAACGTGGTCTGGTCGGGGGCGATCATCCCGGCCCGGGCCCCGGCCTCGATGGACATGTTGCACACGGTCATCCGCGCCTCCATCGAGAGCGCCTCGATGGCCTCGCCCCGGTACTCCAGGACGTAGCCCTGGCCGCCGCCGGTGCCGATCTTCGCGATGACGGCCAGGATGATGTCCTTGGCGGACACACCCGGCCGGAGCGTTCCGTCGACCGTGACGGCCATGGTCTTGAAGGGGGCCATCGGCAGGGTCTGGGTGGCCAGCACGTGCTCGACCTGGCTGGTGCCGATGCCGAAGGCCAGCGCGCCGAACGCGCCGTGGGTGCTGGTGTGGCTGTCGCCGCAGACCACGGTCATGCCGGGCTGGGTCAGGCCGAGCTGGGGGCCGACCACGTGCACGACGCCCTGCTCGATGTCGCCCATGGGGTGCAGGCGGACCCCGAAGTCGGAGCAGTTCTTGCGCAGCGTCTCGACCTGCTTGCGGGAGACCGGGTCCGCGATGGGGGCCAGCAGGTCCAGGGTCGGGACGTTGTGGTCCTCGGTGGCGATGGTCAGGTCCGGGCGGCGCACCGGGCGGCCGGCCAGCCGCAGGCCCTCGAAGGCCTGGGGGCTGGTCACCTCGTGCACGAGGTGGAGATCGATGTAGAGCAGGTCCGGCTCGCCCTCGGCACGCCGGACGACGTGCTCCTCCCAGACCTTCTCGGCCATCGTGCGTGCCATGGGCGATCGCCTCTCTCGTTCGTGCCGTTGCGCGGACTCTGACTTGCATTCCATATTTCGAGACGGCAATATCAAGTCATGGACAACTCTAGCTCATCCAGCGGCGTCGGAGTACTCGACAAGACGATGTCCGTCCTGGACGCCCTGGAATCGGGACCGGCCTCCCTGGCCCAGCTGGTGCAGATCACCGGGCTGGCCCGGCCCACGGCCCACCGGCTGGCCGTCGCCCTGGAGCGGCACCGCATGGTCACCCGGGACAGCCAGGGGCGCTTCGTGCTGGGTCCGCGCCTGGGCGAGCTGTCGATCGCGACCGGGGAGGACCGCCTGCTGGCGGTGGCCTCCCCCGTGCTGGTACAGCTGCGCGACCTCACCGGGGAGAGCGCCCAGCTGTACCGCCGCCAGGGCGACGTGCGCGTGTGCGTGGCCGCCTCCGAGCGCACCAGCGGCCTGCGCGACACCGTTCCGGTCGGCAGCGAGCTGCCCATGAACGCGGGGTCGGCGGCACAGGTCCTGCTGGCCTGGGAGGACCCGGACCGCATCCGCCGCTCCCTGGTGGGCGCGCGCTTCACCGCCGCCAGCCTGGCCCAGGTCCGCCGCCGGCGCTGGGCCCAGAGCGTGGCCGAGCGCGAGCAGGGCGTCGCCTCGGTGTCGGCGCCGGTGTCCGGTCCGGGAGGCCGCGTCATCGCCGCCGTGTCGGTGTCGGGTCCGATAGAGCGGCTGACCCGCTCCCCGGGGCGCATGCACTCCCAGGCGATCCTGTCCGCGGCCGAGAAGATCAGCGAGTCCCTGCACAGCGTCGAGGGCCACTGACCGCGCCGTCCCGTCCGTGGACTCCCGCCGGCGCCCTGCCTAACATGGCGGGATGCCCCATGAGAAGGCGGCCGGGGACACCGGCCACGGCGGCGCGGGGAACGCGGCCGCCGACTCCGGCCCGCCGGGCCGGGGACACCGGTACGTCACCGCCCCGGACGGCCAGCGCCTCGCCGTGCGCACCGCCGGCCCCGCCGACCGGCCCGTCCTGCTGCTCGTCCACGGCTACCCCGACAACTCCTCGGTCTGGGACGCCCTCATAGGGGAGCTGGCGGGCGAGTACCGGATCGCCGCCTACGACGTGCGCGGCGCCGGGCGGTCCACCGCCCCCGACGACCGCTCCGGCTACCGGATGGACGTGCTCGCCGCCGACCTGGTCGCCGTCGCCGACGCGGTGGCCCCGGACCGGCCGGTCCACCTGGTGGGCCACGACTGGG
This sequence comes from Nocardiopsis flavescens, assembly GCF_900141985.1. Lineage (GTDB taxonomy): Bacteria > Actinomycetota > Actinomycetes > Streptosporangiales > Streptosporangiaceae > Nocardiopsis > Nocardiopsis flavescens. Next base: position 242,016 of record NZ_FQZK01000007.1, read on the forward strand.
GGTCCATCCAGGGCTGGCACGCCGTCACCGAGCCCCGGTACGCGGACCGGTTCGCCTCCTTCACCTCCGTCTCCGGCCCGAGCCTGGACCACGCCGGGCACTGGTTCCGCTCGGCTCCCGACGGCGCGCGCCGCGTCCTGCGCCAGGCGGGGCGCTCCGGCTACATCGGCTTCTTCCACACCCCGCTCGTCCCGGAGCTGCTCTGGCTGACCGGCCTGGGCGGACTGGCCCTGGCCGGGACGGAGCGCCTCGGCGGCGGCCCGGTGCGCCCGGCCCGCCGCACCACCCGCGACTACGTCAACGGTCTGGCCCTGTACCGGGCCAACACGGGCTCCCGGCTCTCCCGCCCGGCCGAGCGCCGCACCGCGGTCCCGGTCCAGGTGCTGGCGCCCACACGCGACCCGTTCATGGTCGAGCAGCTCCAGTCCAACGCCGGGCGCTGGGTCGACGACCTGCGCTTCCACCGCTTCCACGGCGGGCACTGGTCGCTGCGCTCGCGCCCCGGCGCGGTCGCCGGCCGGCTGCGCGCGTTCGTCGGGGAGGTGGAGTCGGGGACCCCGCGCCGCCCCGCCGCCCGGCGCGGCGGCGGCGCCTTCTCCGGCCAGCTCGCGGTGGTCACCGGCGCGGGCAGCGGTATCGGACGGGCGCTGTGCCTGGAACTGGCCGGGCGCGGGGCCCGGGTGGTCTCCGTGGACATCGACGGCCCGGCGGCCGAGGACACCGCGCGGCGGTGCTCCCTGCTCACCCCGGGCGCCGCCGCCCGCCGGGTGGACGTCGCCGACGCCCGCGCCGTGGACGGGCTCGCCTCCTGGGTGCGCGCGGAGTTCGGGGTGCCGGACCTGGTCGTCAACAACGCCGGGATCGGCGCGGCCGGCCCCCTGACGGCCACTCCCCCGGAGGACGTGGACCGCCTGATCGACGTCAACCTGCGGGGCGTGGTCCACGGCTGCCGGGCCTTCGCCCCGATGATGGCCGGGGCCGGGGGCGGCGGCCGCATCCTCAACACCGCCTCGGTCGCCGCCTACCTCCCCTCGCGCGTCTACGGGGCGTACGCGGCCACCAAGGCGGCCGTGCTGTCGCTCAGCCTCTCCCTGCGCGGCGAACTCGCCCCTTCCGGCGTCGCCGTCACCGCCGTCTGCCCGGGCCTGGTCGACACCGGCATCATCGGCTCCGCGCGCCTGTCCGCGCTCCCGCGGGCCGAGCGGACCCGGGAGCGCCTCGACCGGCTGAGCCGCCTGGGGGGCTGCCCGCCCGAGCGGGCGGCCCGCCGGATCGCCGACGCCGTGGCGGACGCCCCCGGCGTCCTGCCCGTCAACGCCGAGGCCCGCCTGGGGCTGTACCTGGCCCGGTTCTGCCCGGGGGCCGTCCGCGCCCTGGCCCGGGTCGGGCTCCCGTTCTGAGCCGGTCTCCGGCCCGGGCCCGCCGACCGGAGGCGGGTCCGGGGGGAGCGGCCGGGAGGCCGTCACCGGGGCGGTGTCCCACGGGACCGGTCGCGGCGGGGAAAGAAAAGGGAGAGGCCCCGCCCTGGTGGGCGGGGCCTCTCCTGTGGTACCCCCGAGCGGATTCGAACCGCCGTTACCGCCTTGAGAGGGCGGCGTCCTAGGCCACTAGACGACGGGGGCCTGAACATTCTCCCGTGCTGGCCGGTGCGAGCACCTGACCCCACGATATCCGGTCGAACCGGACACCGACGACGAGCGTCGGCCAGAAAGAAGCCCCCCACGATGTGGGAGGCGCTCCCTGTGGTACCCCCGAGCGGATTCGAACCGCCGTTACCGCCTTGAGAGGGCGGCGTCCTAGGCCACTAGACGACGGGGGCGCGTGCCGGGTCCCTCCGGACCCGAAAGCCCGCGCTCTCACGCGGACCGCGCTGGGGTACCAGGACTCGAACCTAGACTAACTGAACCAGAATCAGTCGTGCTGCCGATTACACCATACCCCAGTGCTCTGGGAGGACCGGTCCGCTTTGCGCTTCCCTGTCCCCCTCGGCGACGTGGACAACTCTAGCGGAGTTTCAGAGTGCTCGCGAACCGAATACGGGGTGGGCGGCCGGTGACCCCGCCCACCCCGTTCCGAGCCCCCGCGAGCAGGGGACTCACGCGCCCGGCGGCGTTCTCACGCCTGCCCGGCCGCCCCCTGGGCGCGCAGCCTCTCCAGAGCCGCGGCCACGCGCGCCAGGACGCGCTCGCGGCCCAGCAGCTCCAGCGACTCGAACAGCGGCAGGCCGACGGTGCGGCCGGTGACCGCCACGCGCACGGGGGCCTGGGCCTTGCCGAGCTTGAGGCCCAGGCCGGCGCCGGCCTCCTCGGTGGCGGTCTTGAGCGCCTCGGCTCCCCACTCCAGGCCGGGGTCGGAGAAGCGCTCCAGGGCGGCGGCGAGCATCTCCTCGCCCACCCCGGGCTTCATGGCCTTGGCCCAGCTCTTCTCGTCCCGCACCGGCTCGTCCAGGAACAGGAAGTCGACGTTGGGCACGATCTCCGACAGCACCGCCACCCGGCTCTGGGCCAGCGGCGCGACCGCCCGGAACACCTCCGGGTCGTAGTCGGCGGCGTCCCAGGGGACGCCCCCACCGGTCAGCCAGGGGGTGCAGCGCTCGACGAACGCGTCGACGGAGAGCGCGCGGATGTACTCGCCGTTGAAGGCGCGCAGCTTCTTCTCGTCGAAGAACGCGCTGGAGGCGTTGACGTCGCCGACGCGGAACAGCGGGACCATCTCCGCCCACGGCATGATCTCCCGGTCCTCACCCGGCGCCCAGCCCAGCAGCATCAGGTAGTTGACCATCGCCTCGGCCAGGTAGCCCTCCTCCTGGTAGGACTCCAGGGCGACCTTGTCGCGGCGCTTGGACAGCTTCTTGCGCTGCTCGTTGACGATGACGGGCAGGTGCGCCCACACCGGCGGGGTGTGGCCCAGCGCCTCCCACAGCAGCTGCTGCTTGGGGGTGTTGGACAGGTGCTCCTCGCCGCGGACGACCTGGTTGATGCCCATCTCGACGTCGTCGACCACGTTGGCCAGCACGAACAGCGGGGAGCCGTCCGCACGGGCGATCACGAAGTCCTCGATGGCGGAGTGGGCGAACTCCACCCGGCCGCGGATCCGGTCGTCGACGACCGTCGGGCCGCCCTCGGGGACGCGGAAGCGCAGCGCGCGGCCGGGCCCGGCCTCCAGGCCGCGGTCGCGGCAGAAGCCGTCGTAGCCCAGGTTGGGGTTGTCGCGGCGCGCCTCCAGCTGCTCGCGGGTGCAGTCGCAGTAGTAGGCGCTGCCGTTCTTGTACAGCTCCTGCGCGGTCTCGCGGTGCTTGTCGGCGTAGGCGGACTGGAAGTAGGGCCCCTCGAAGTGGGGGTCGTCCTCCCCGATGCCCAGCCAGGCCAGGGCGCGGATGATGCCCTCGGTCCACTCCGGGCGGTTGCGCGCGGCGTCGGTGTCCTCGATGCGCAACACCATGCGCCCCTCGGGCCGCTGCTGTGCCAGAGCCCAGTTGAAGAGCGCGGATCGGGCGCCGCCGACGTGGAACATGCCCGTAGGGGACGGGGCGAAGCGGGTACGAATCGAAGTCTCGGTCACGCCTACCAGGGTATTGCCGAACGGAGTGCCCGGGCCCCGGCCCGCCGGCCGCACACGGCGCCGCGGGGGTCCGGGCGGTGGGTCCGGGCCCGCCGCCGGCTCAGGAGGGCTCGGGCAGGGGGCGGGGGTAGGGCCCGCCCAGCCCGTGCGCCTCGGCGAGCACGTCGGCGAAGGCCGCCGCGATCTTGGTCTCGCCGCGCGCGTTGGGGTGGGTGCCGTCGTAGGTGTCGGCCGCCACGTCCCACTTCTCGCGTTCGGCGATGTCGACGCTGGTCACCGGGGAGCGCTCGGTGGACAGCTCCGCGGTGAGGTCGCGCACCAGGACGTTGTAGGAGTACAGGCGCAGCGCGAACCCGGGGTCGTTGTCGGCGTAGGCGATGGGCAGCGCCTCGGCCAGCACGATCTTCACGTCGGGGTTGCCCTCGCGGGCGCCCGCGACGTACCGGCGCAGCCGCTCCTCCATCTCGTCCATCCCGATCGGCCACAGCAGGTCGTTGACGCCGATGAGGGCGCACAGCACGTCGGGCTCGTAGCGGCCGACCTCCTCCCCGATGCTGGCCGCGGCGTCGCGCAGGGTCCGGCCCCACACGGCGTTGTGGTCCTGGTCGAAGTCGGGGTCGCGGTACTCGCCGGTGCCGGGGTCCCCGTCGTCGCCCGGCCAGCCGTGGTCGACGAGTTCGGCGAGGGCCTCGGCGTCCTCGGGCGAGAGGGCGGGGGCCGCGGCGTCCTCGGGCCCCTCCCCCTGCCCGGCGGGCCCGCCGGCGGTGGGCTCCGCCGTGGGTGCCTCCCCGTCGGTGGGCACCGGGATGATCATGTCGGTGGTGGCCGGGTCGGTGTAGGGGCCGACGAAGTCCAGCCCCTCGACGCCGGGCTCCAGGTGGTTCCACAGGTGGTAGCGCCACGTCCGGTCGCCGTTGGCCCCCTGTGTCATGGAGTCTCCGGCGAGCATGACGCGCAGTGTTCCGCTCACGGGTGTTTCGGCCTCCGCTCGGGAGTCGGTTCCACGGTCGTCCGTGCGTGTCGCCCACACATAGCCGCCGCCCGCGACCACCGCGAGGGCGAGGAGGCCGGACAGGACCAGCGTGCCGGTACGGCGGGTCGGGGGAACGGCCACTTCGGTACCCCTCCGTTCGGTCTCAGGACGGCGCGGGGGCCGCCGCCCGGGTCGGTGCGGCCCGGCCTGGCGGCCGGGCCGGGGACGGTCAGTCCCGGGCCACGACCCGGTTGCTGATGGTGCCCAGGCGCTCCACCGTGACCGAGACCTCCTGGCCGACCCGCACCGGGCCGACGCCGGCGGGTGTGCCGGTGAGGAGGACGTCGCCGGGGAGCAGCGTCATGAATGAGGTGACGTAGGAGATCATGCCCGGGATGTCATGGATGAACTGTGACGTTCGCCCGCTCTGGCGGATCTCGCCGTCCACGGTGGTCGTGACCGCCAGGTCCTGCGCCTCCTCGATGCTCAGCCCGGTGGTGATCCACGGTCCGATCGGGCAGAAGGAGTCGAACCCCTTGGCCCGGGTCCACTGCTTGTCCTTCTTCTGCAGGTCGCGGGCGGTGACGTCGTTGGCCACGGTGTAACCGAAGATGACGTCGGCGGCCCGCTCCCGCGGCACCTCGCGGCAGGGCCGGGAGATGACGATGGCCAGTTCGCCCTCGAAGTCGACCCGCTCGGAGACCGACGGGTGGAAGATGGGGTCCACGGGCCCGGCCACGGCCGTGGAGGGCTTGAGGAAGACCACGGGCTCGTCCGTGGCCTCGCCGGTGATGTCCTGCATCTCCGCGACGTGGTCGGCGTAGTTCTTGCCGATGCAGACCACCTTGGTGGGCAGGACCGGCGACAGCAGGCGAACGTCGGCCAGCTTCGCCCGCTCCCCGGTCACCTGGATGTCCCCGAGCAGGGGGTGTCCGTTGAGCCTGGCGACGTACTCGCCGCCGCTGTCGGAATCGGTCTCGACCAGGCCGAAGCCGACCTCGTCACCGACCGCGAACCGTGCGATGCGCACCTGTTGTCCTCCCAGATCGACACGTTTGCGCTTGAAGGTTATCCGCGCCCGCCCCCGACGGCACGACGGCGGTGCCGCACCTTCGGCTTGTCCCTCGGAAGGGGCCCGGTCGTGGCATGCTGGGGTCCGTCATCCGCTACTGAGAGGTGCTCCGTGCCCACGTCCGCTCCGTCCTCCGGAGGCCGCCGCGGTGGTCGCCGCCGGACCCGCCGGTACTCGGCGGGACTCGCCCTGGGCCTGTGCCTGGTCTCGGGCGCCTCCACCGTGCTGATGGTCAGCGTGCCGCCGCCGCTGGAGGACTCCGGCACCCCCGCGGGCTCCTCCGCCCCGGTCGGCGACGGGGTGCCCGACGGCAGTGGGGCCCCGCCGGTGGCCGGCGCCGAGGGGCGGAGCGAGACCCCGCCCGCCGCGCCGTCGCCCTCCGCGTCCCCCGCCGAGGAGGAGGGGGAGGAGGAGCCGGTGCTGCTGCGCTCGGTCGTGGAGGAGGTCGACACCGCGAGCGGGGACTTCTCCGTGATGAAGGGCGAGGGCGACGTCATGGGCGAGGGGCCGGTGACGACGTTCGCGGTCGAGGTCGAGAAGGGCCTGCCCGGCGAGGCCCGGGACTTCGTCGACGCCGTGGAGCTGATCCTGGGCGACCCGCGCAGCTGGGGCGACGACGGGAAGCGGTCGCTACAGCGCGTGGACGGCGACGACGCCGACGTCCGGGTCCTGCTGGCCGCCCCCGACACGGTGGACCGCATGTGCGCGCCGCTGCGCACCAACGGGTACGTCTCCTGCGCCAACGGCAACCGGGCCGTCATCAACCAGAACCGCTGGGTGTCCGGCGTCCCGCACTTCGACGGCGACCTGGAGACCTACCGCGTCTACCTGATCAACCACGAGGTGGGCCACACCCTGGGCCACGGCCACGTGTTCTGCTCCGGCGAGGGCGAGGTCGCCCCGGTGATGCAGCAGCAGACGCTGGACCTCCAGGGATGCGAGGCCAACGGGTGGGTGCACCCGGACAACGACCCTCCCGAGGACGGGTCGGACGACTGACCACCTCCCCGAGGAGAGAGGCCGCACCGTGTGCGAGCGCCGTGCCCCCGTGAACCTTCCCATCCCGGCCTCCCCGGTGAGCAGACGGGCGGCCCTGGGTGTGGTGACCGCGGGCGCGGTCACCGGTGCCGTCGCCGCCTGTGCGAGCCCCGCAGGGGATTCCGGTGCCCCTTCCTCCCCGGCGCCCGGGACCGACGCGGCGCCCTCGCCGGAGGAGTCCGTGGCGACCGTCGACGAGGTGCCGGTCGGCGGGGGCGTCGTCCTGGCCGGCGCCGCCGTGGTCCTCACCCAGCCGCGGGAGGGCGAGTTCCGGGCGTTCTCCACCACCTGCACCCACGAGGGGTGCCCGGTGGACGAGGTGGCCGACGGGGAGATCGTGTGCCCGTGCCACGGCAGCCGGTTCTCCATCGCCGACGGCTCCCGCACGGACGGCCCGGCCACGGAGCCGCTGGAGGAGTACCCGGTGTCCGTCACCGGCGAGGGCGGCCTGGTCGTCGGCTGAGGACCGGCGCGGCCCGCGGCGGGCCCGGCGGGACCGGCGGTCCGGCCGACGCAGGAAACGGCACCGGGCCGCCCGGGGGCGGGCCCGGGCACGCCCGCGGGCCGGGGCGTCGCCCCGGCCCGCGGCTCCGGCCCGGTCGGCGCGGGTCACTCCTCCACGGAGGCGTTGTACTCCTCGATGGGGGTGTTCAGCCGTTCGGCGGCGGCGGCCATGGCCTCCTCCGCCGGGGTGTCGCTGGTGAGGGCGGTCTCCCAGCCCTCCTCGGCGGTGGCGCGCGCCTCCGCCATGACGCCCATCATGCAGCCGGCGGTGTTCTCGTTGATCTCGGAGTCGGCGAGCTGGGCGGCCGCGACGGAGAACTGCGGGAACTCCTCGGCGCGCTCCTGCGCCTCCGGGCCGTCGTAGCCCTCGGTGTTCACGGAGAGGTAGCCGGTCCCGGCGTGCCAGGCGGACTGGGACTCGGGGGTGAGCAGGAACTGCACGAACTCCCAGGAGGCGCGGACCTCCTGCTCGCTGTGGCCCTCGCCGTTGATCCACAGGGAGGCGCCGCCGATGATCGAGCCGCCCGGGTCCCCCTCGGAGACGAGCGGGTAGTACCCGGCGCCCACCTCGAAGTCGGACTGCTCGATGAAGCCGCCCAGGGCGCCGGTGGACTCCAGGGTCATGGCGACGCGGCCCGAGTTGAACGCGGCCTGGGCCTCGTCGGTGTTGCGGCCGATCTGCAGGGCCAGCTCGTCGTCGATCATGCCCTGCCACCACTCGACCAGCTCGACGACCTTCGGGTCGTCGAAGAGCACCTCGGAGGCGCGGCCGCTGCGGCCGTTGGAGTTGTCGCAGTAGGGGGCTCCGGCGCGGGCCATGAACTGCTCGATGAACCAGCCGTAGACGGCGGCGCCGAAGCCGTACTGCACCACGGTGCCGTCGTCGTCCCGGACGGTCAGCTCCTCGGCGGCCTCGCGGATCTGCGCGAGGTCGGCGGGCGGGGAGTCCGGGTCCAGTCCCGCCTCCTCGAAGGCGTCCCGGTTGATGTACATCAGCGGGGTGGAGTTGTTGAACGGGAAGGAGCGCAGGTCGCCGTCGACCGTGAAGTAGTTGAGCAGCGCGGGCTCGACGGAGCCGGTGTCGTAGCCGTCGGCGTCGATGAAGGACTGCGCGGGGACGGTCCGGCCGGAGTCGATCATGAACTGGGTGCCCAGGTCGAAGATCATGATCAGCTCGGCGGTCTCGCCCTGCTGGATGGCCGCGCGGTGGTTGGCCAGGGCGGTGTCGTAGTCGCCCTGGAAGGAGCCGGTGACCTCGACGCGGCCCTCGTTCCGGGCGTTGAAGTCCTCGATGAGGCCGTCGAGGACCTGGCCGTTGGTGGCGTCCATGCTGTGCCAGAACTCGACCTGGACGGCTTCGTCCAGGCCCTCCAGGACGTCCGCGCCGGGGGCGGTGAGGGTGCTGTCACCGCCGCCGCCTCCGGAACAGCCGCTCAGGAGCAGGCCGAGGCCGGTGATCAGCGCGGCGGCACGGACCGTGTGCCGCCGGGGGGAGATGCTCATGCTTCGTCGCTTCCTCTGGTCGGTAAAGGGACCGCTCCCGCGTCCGCGGGGGGCGGTGGATCGGGACCGGCTACTTCACCGCGCCGGCCGTGAGCCCGCGGACGATGAAGCGCTGTCCGAAAATCACGAGGGCGAGGGTGGGCAGGACGGAGAGCGCCGCACCGGCCAGCAGCAGGCCGGGGTTGGAGGCCTCGCCGGTCTTGAGGCTGTTCAGGCCGATCTGGAGGGTCTGCATGTCGGTGCTGCGCGTGATGATCAGCGGCCAGAAGTACATGTTCCAGCTGGTGATGAACACGTAGACGCCGACGGCGGAGAGCGCGGGGCGGCTGAGCGGGACGAGGACCGTCCACAGGAACCGCAGGTGCCCCATGCCGTCCATGCGCGCGGCGTCGTACAGCTCCCGGGGGAACTGCTTGAAGCTCTGGCGCAGCAGGAACGTGCCGAAGGCGTAGGCCAGGAAGGGCATCACCAGGCCGGCGAAGGTGTCGGTGAGGCCCCAGGAGCCGATCGTGAGGTAGTTGGGGATGAAGGTGGCCTCGCCCGGGACCATCAGGGTCGCCAGGAACAGGGCGAACACCACGGCCGACCCGCGAAAGCGCAGGAAGACGAAGGCGTACGCGGCCAGGGACGAGGTGGCCAGCTGGGAGACCGTGATGATGCCCGCCATGAGGAGCGAGTTCCCGTACATCCGCACCAGCGGCACGGCGTTCAGGACCCCGGTGATGTTGTCCGTGTGCAGGCCGGTGGGCAGCAGCGGGGCGGGGAAGCCGGACAGCTCCCGGGGGTCCATGAACGCCCCGACGACCGCGTAGTACAGCGGGAACAGGGTCGGTACCAGGAACACGAGCAGCAGCAGGTAGAGCACCGCGCGGCCGAGCAGGAAGCGCGGGGTGGGCCGGTGGCGGCGCCGGACCGCCGGGGCGGCGGGGGCGGGACCGGCCAGGGGGGCGGCGGTCATGCGTAGTGCACCTTCCGCTCGATGACTCCGAACTGGACCGCGGTGCACACCAGCACCACCAGCAGCAGGACGAGGGCTTGGGCGCTGGCCCGGCCGAAGTCGCTGGTGCTGTAGGCGAAGGCCTCCTCGAAGATCGAGTAGACCAGGGTGGTCGTGGAGCCGCTGGGCCCGCCGCGGGTGAGGATGTGGATCTGCCCGAAGCCCTGGAGGGCGTTGATCGTGGAGATCACGACGAGGAAGAACAGCTGCGGGCCGAGCAGGGGCACGGTGACGTCGCGGGCCAGGCGCACGCCGGTGGCGCCGTCGATGCGGGCGGCCTCGTTGACCTCCCTGGGGATGGACCCGATCCCGGCGGCCAGGACGAGCACCCCGTAGCCGAGGTTCATCCAGACGGTCGTGATGCACACCGACCACAGGGCCATCTCCTGCGAGGTGAGCCAGGGGACCTGGGACAGGCCCAGCCGGTACAGGACGCCGTTGAGCACGCTGTTCCCCGAGCTGTAGAACACCACGAAGATCACCGAGGCGCTGGCCACGGAGAAGGCGAACGGCAGGGCGAAGGCCCCGCGCAGGAAGCGCTGCCCGCGGATGACGCCCTCCAGCAGCAGGACGACCGCGAGCGCGCCGAGCACCCCGGGCACGACCGTGCCGAGCGTGAAGAGCAGGGTGGTGAGCAGGACCCGGCCGAACTCGGGGGAGGCCATCTCGGCGAAGTGGCTGAGGCCCACGAACCGGTTGGGCCGCCCGATGATGTCGTTGCCGTGCATCGACAGGTAGACGGTCCGGCCCAGCGGGTAGGCGAGGAAGAGGGCGAAGACCGCGATGGAGGGGGCCAGGAACGCCCACGCCAGCGCGGTCTCCCGGGTGCGGGGGCGCCGTGGCGGCGCGGTCGCGGGGGACGGCGTGGCCGTGACGGTGCTGGTCACGCCCCCTCCCCGGCCGGTGAGGGTGGTGGGTGAGGACACGTCCCGCAGTCTTGTCCGGGCGGATGACCGGTATCCCGCCGTCGGGAGAACGGTGCGCCAACGGGGGGACGCGGGGCGGTTTCGTCCAAGATCGGTCACCACTCGTCACTTGCCGGTCATCGGAAGTTCACAGTTTCGAGTGGTCCGGGACACAGTGGCTATATCCTTCGCGCCAGGTATCCCTTACCCGTAAGTAAGGTTCCGCCGGTTCTGCCCCCTTCCGGATACGCGACGGGCCCCTCGTCCGGTTTCCTCCGGACGAGGGGCCCGTTCGGCCGCGGCGCGTGGCGGCCCGGCCGTCACGCCCGCCGGTCGCGGGGGTAGCCCTGCCGGAGCAGGCCGTAGTCGAAGGCCTGCTCCAGGGCGACCCAGGAGGCGTCCACGACGTTGGGCCCCACCCCGACCGTCGTCCACTCCCCCGTCCCGTCGCTGAACGTGACGAGCGTGCGGGTGATGGCGTTGGTGCCCGAGCTGCCCTCCAGGATGCGGACCTTGTAGTCCACCAGCTCCAGCCCGGCCAGCGCCGTGTACACGCCCTCCATGGAGGAGCGCAGCGCCCGGTCCAGCGCGTTGACCGGGCCGTTGCCCTCGGCCGTGGCGATGACGCGCTCGCCCTTGACCCGCAGCTTGACGGTCGCCTCGGTCAGGCTCTCGTACGCGCCGAACAGCGGCGCCCCGTCCCGGGGGCGGCGCTCGGTGATGACCCGCCAGGACTCCGTCTCGAAGTAGCGGACCGGCTCGCCCATCTCCTCGCGCAGCAGCAGCTCCAGGGAGGCGTCGGCCGCCTCGAAGCTGTACCCCGACAGCTCCAGGCTCTTGACCCGTTCCACGACCCGCCCCGACAGGGCGCGGTCGCCGGCCAGGTCCAGGCCGAGCTCCTCGGCCTTGAGCTCGATGGACGCGCGTCCGGCCATGTCGGAGACGAGCATGCGCATGGTGTTGCCGACCAGCTCCGGGTCGGTGTGCTGGTACAGGTCCGGGTCGACCTTGATGGCGGAGGCGTGCAGCCCGGCCTTGTGCGCGAACGCCGAGACACCCACGTAGGGGCGGTGCGTGTCGGGGGCCAGGTTGACGATCTCCGCGACGGCGTGCGACACCCGGGTCATCTCCTCCAGGCACCCGGGCGGCAGCACGTCCATGCCGCGCTTGAGCGTGAGGGCGCCCGCCACCGCGAAGAGGTCGGCGTTGCCCACGCGCTCGCCGTAGCCGTTGGCGGTGCACTGCACGTGGGTGGCCCCGGCCTCCACCGCGGCCAGGGTGTTGGCCACCGCGCAGCCGGTGTCGTCCTGGGCGTGCATGCCCAGGCGGGCGCCGGTGGCCTCGCGCACCTCGGTGACGGTGCGGAAGACGTCGTCGGGGAGCATGCCCCCGTTGGTGTCGCACAGGACCACGACGTCGGCCCCGGCACCGGCGGCGGTCCGCACGACGTCGAGGGCGTAGGACGGGTCGTACCGGTACCCGTCGAAGAAGTGCTCGCAGTCCACGAACACGCGCTGGCCGTGTTCTCGCAGGTAGGACACCGTGTCGGCGATCATCGCGAGGTTCTCGTCGAGGGTCGTGCGCAGTGCGCGCTCGACGTGCCGGCCGTCACTCTTGGCGACAAGGGTGACGACCGGCGCGCCGCTGTCGCGCAGCGCGGCCACCATGGGGTCGTCGGCGGCCCGCACACCGGCCCGGCGGGTCGCGCCGAACGCGGTGAGTCGCGCGTGCTTCAGCGAGAGCTCTTGTGAAGCCCGCTGGAAGAACTCGGTGTCCTTGGGGTTCGCCCCCGGCCACCCTCCCTCGATGAACCCCACCCCGAAGTCGTCCAGCAGCTTCGCGATGGCCAGCTTGTCGGAGACCCGGAGGTTGATCCCCTCGCGCTGGGCCCCGTCGCGCAGCGTGGTGTCGAAAACGTGGAAACCGTCGTCCCTCATGGGTGAAACTCCCGAAGGTGGATGCTGTGGTGGGCCGACCCGGACCCGGTCAACAAAAAAGACCCCCCATGGACATGAGAGGTCTGCGCGCCGGCGGGGTCCGTTGTCAGCCGGCGCGCCTCACGATAATGCTCACCTGAGACGGCATGCGGCCAGTGTGCCACAGGAGGACCGCCGCGTCCCTGCTCCCGGGACGATTGTCTCGTCATGTGGGACAGTGATTTCTCCCACCGGACGAACCGGGCGGACGCGAAGGGCCGCCGGGGATCCCCGGCGGCCCTCGTCGTTCCCCGCGGGGGTCACCCCTTGAAGCGGGTCACCCACCCGTGCCCGTCGGGGCGGTGGCCGGTCTGCAGGCCCACCAGCTCCTCGCGCAGGCGCAGGGTGACCGGGCCGGGGGTGCCGTCGCCGACGGTGAACCCGCCGTCGTCGCTCTTGACGAAACCGACCGGGGTGATGACCGCGGCGGTACCGCAGGCGAAGACCTCGGTCAGCTCGCCCGACTCGGCGGCCTCGCGCCACTCGTCGGTGGAGATGGGCTTCTCCTCCGCCGGGATGCCGAGTTCGGGGGCCAGGGTCAGCAGCGACTCGCGGGTGATGCCGGGCAGCAGCGTCCCGGTGAGCGGCGGGGTGCGCAGGCGCGCGTTCTCACCCGAGCCGAACACGAACCACAGGTTCATGCCGCCCATCTCCTCGACCCAGCGGTGCTCGCGGGCGTCCAGCCAGACCACCTGGTCGCAGCCCTTCTCCACGGCCTGCGCCTGGGCCAGGAAGCTGGCCGCGTAGTTGCCCGCGAACTTGGCCGCGCCCGTGCCGCCCGGGGCGGCGCGCGTGAAGTCCTTGGAGAGCCAGACGGTGACCGGCTTGACGCCGCCCGAGAAGTAGGAGCCGACCGGCGAGGCGATGAGCAGGTAGACGTAGGTGCGGGAGGGGTGGTTGACCCCCAGGCCGACGTCCGTGGAGATCATGAACGGCCGCAGGTAGAGGCTGAAGTCGGGCTTGGTCGGGACCCAGTCGCCGTCGTGCTCCAGCAGCAGTTCGATGGACTTCAGGAACAGGTCCTCGGGCAGCTCCGGCATGGCCATGCGGACGGCGCTGCGGTTGAAGCGGGCCGCGTTGGCCTCGGGGCGGAAGGAGGCCAGGGAGCCGTCGGGGTGGCGGTAGGCCTTGAGCCCCTCGAAGATCTCCTGTGCGTAGTGGAGCGCCGAGGTGGCGGGGTCCAGGCTCAGCGGGCCGTAGGGCTCCAGCTTCGCGTCGTGCCACCCCCGGCCCTCGGTGTAGCGGATGCTCACCATGTGGTCGGTGAACACCTGGCCGAACCCCGGACTCTCCAGCAGCGCCTCTCGCTCCTGCGGGGTCTTCCGCCGGTCGGAGAGCTGGATGTCGAACGCCAACCCGCTCGTGGTGGTGTTGTCGTTGGTCATGTCGTCGTCGGTCCTCTCGGATGCATCAGGTCGGCAGCGCCGCCGACCTGGGATCTAGTCTGTCGGAAGAGCGCACCCTGTGCCAGAGCGGGAGCGACGGGCCCGTGACACGGCGAGGGCGCGCCCGGAGGTGTCCGGGCGCGCCCTCACGGCTGTCCGCGATCGCTGTTCCGGTCGGCCGCGCCCTGGTCCTTCGGGGGCAGGGCCGACGCGGGGCGTCAGCCCTGCTCGGCTACTCGCGCGGCGAGGTCGTCGCCGATGCGGGAGGTCGAGCGGGCCTCGCCGGGGGTGCGGGTCTTGAGGTCGGCGGCGACGGCCGCCTCCAGGCGGCGGGCCGCCTCGGGGACGCCGAGGTGGTCGAGCAGCAGGGCGGCCGACAGCACGGTGGCGGTCGGGTCGGCCTTGCCCTGCCCGGCGATGTCGGGGGCCGATCCGTGGACCGGCTCGAACATGCTCGGGAAGGTCCCGCCGGGGTTGATGTTGCCGCTGGCGGCGAGCCCGATGCCGCCGGTGATGGCGGCGCCGATGTCGGTGATGATGTCGCCGAACAGGTTGTCGGTGACGACCACGTCGAACCGGGCGGGCTGGTTGACGAAGAACATCGCGGCCGCGTCGACGTGGCAGTAGTCGACGCAGACCTGCGGGAACTCGGCGCCGACCTCGCGGACGACGCGCTGCCACAGCTCGCCGGCGAAGGTCAGGACGTTGTCCTTGTGCACCAGGGTGAGCTTCTTGCGCGGGCGCTCGGCGGCCTTGGCGAAGGCGAAGCGGACCAGGCGCTCCACGCCGAAGCGGGTGTTGACGCTGTCCTGCGTGGCCACCTCGTGCGGGGTGCCCTTGCGCAGGACGCCGCCGGCCCCGGCGTAGGGCCCCTCGGTGCCCTCGCGGACGACGAGCATGTCGATGTCCTCGGGGGTCGCACCGGCCAGCGGGCTCTCCACGCCGGGGTACAGGCGCACGGGGCGCAGGTTGACGTAGTGGTCGAAGTCGAAGCGCAGGCGGAGCAGCAGGCCGCGCTCCAGGACGCCGCTGGGGACCGTGGGGTCGCCGACCGCGCCCAGGTAGACGGCCTCGTGCCCGGCCAGTTCCGCGGCGACGGAGTCGGGCAGGGTCTCGCCGGTGCGGTGCCAGAGCCGGGCGCCGAGCTCGTACTCGGTGGTCTCGACGGCGAGGTCGTGCCGGGCGGCGGCGACCTCCAGCACCTTGAGGCCCTCGGCGACGACCTCGGGTCCGATCCCGTCGCCGGGGATGACGGCCAGTTTCACCGTGCGCGCTGCCATGCGGCCTGCCTCTGCTCCGATCGCGATCCCACCGGCCATTTCTCACATGGTGAGATCAGAATGAACACTGAATGAGACAACCATACCGGCCCGCACGACCGGCGGCGTCCGGCGCCCCGGCGGTCAGTCGCGCCGGTCCAGGGCGTCCTGGAGCGCGCGCGAGATCTCTTCGTCGACGTCGGAGGCGGACGGGTACTCGACCATGTCGTACATCATGTGGAACTCCGATCGCGGTGCGTGACCGGCCCCGCCCGGGACCTGGCCGGGTGGGCGTGCCGGGCGGATGCCGCGGTCCACGGTGACCGCGTGAGAGACGTGAGGAACCGGAGCGGTGGTCCCGGCGGGTCGCCGGGGCCGTCTCCGCGAGCCCGGGTGGGGGCGGGCGGAGGCGGCGGACGGCGGCGTCGACCGGTGCAGGCGGACGCCGCGGGCTCCTAGGACGACAGAATATCGGATGTCCAACTATGTGGCCAGAGCTTCTCACCATGCGAGACGAATGCGTGTCTTTGCAGTTCACAAAGGCGTGCATTTCACCATGTAACACCCGCTGCCGATGGCCCGGGGCACGGAAAAGGGGGCCGCGCCGTCGGCACGACCCCCTGTGCGCCACGCGGACGGGGCGCGGGGCCCCGTCCCCCGCGGTCAGTCCTCCAGGTCCACCTGGCGGGTCACCGCGGCGTCGATCTCCCCCGCGATCGACGCCAGGACGGCGTCCGGCACCGCGGAGTCGACGGTCAGCGCGATGAGCGCCCGGCCGCCCTCCTGGTTCCGGATCACCTGCATGCCGGCGATGTTGACGTCGGCGTCGCCCAGCAGCGCGCCCACCTTGCCCACGACGCCGGGGCGGTCCTCGTAGGACAGGAACACCATGTGCTCGGCCAGGCCGATCTCCAGGGTGTAGTCGTTGACCTCCACCAGCTTCTCGATCTGGCGGGGGCCGGTGAGCGTGCCCGAGACCGACACCCGGGTGCCGTCGGCCAGCACGCCGCGGACCGCGATGAGGTTGCGCCAGTCGCCGCTCTCGTCGCTGGTGACGAGGTCGACCTCCACGCCGCGCTCCTTGGCCAGCAGCGGGGCGTTGACGAACGTAACCGTGTCCTCGACGACGTCGGCGAACACGCCCTTGAGCGCGGCCAGCTCCAGCACCTTGACGTCGTGGGCGGCGATCTCGCCGCGCACCTCGACGTCGACGCGGCTCGGCAGCGCCCCGGCCAGGGCGGTGAACACCCGGCCCAGCTTCTCGGTGAGCGGCAGGCCCGGCTTGATCTCCTCGGCCACGCCGGTGCCCTGCACGTTGACCGCGTCGGGCACGAACTCGCCCGACAGGGCGAGCTTGACCGAGCGGGCGACCTGGGTGCCCGCCTTCTCCTGCGCCTCGTGGGTGCTGGCGCCCAGGTGCGGGGCCACCACCACGTTCTCGAACTCGAACAGCGGGCTGTCCGTGCACGGCTCCTTGGCGAACACGTCGATGCCCGCCCCCGCGACCCGGCCGTCCTTGATCGCCCGGTACAGCGCGTCCTCGTCCAGGATGCCGCCGCGCGCGGCGTTGATGATCCGCACGCTCGGCTTGACCTTGTGCAGCGCCTCGTCACCGATCAGGCCCAGGGTGTCCTTGTTCTTGGGCAGGTGGATGGTGATGAAGTCGGAGCGGCCGAGCAGGTCGTCGAGCGTGGTCATCTCCACGCCCATCTGCGCGGCGCGCGCGGGCTGCACGAAGGGGTCGTAGGCGATGACGCTGGTGCCGAAGGCCAGCAGGCGCTGGGCGACCAGGGCGCCGATGCGGCCCAGGCCCACGATGCCGACGGTCTTCTCGTACAGCTCCACGCCGGTGTACTTGGACCGCTTCCACTCGCCGTTGACCAGCGCGTTGTGCGCGGGGGCGGTGTTGCGGGCGCTGGCCAGCAGCAGGTTCACGGCCTGCTCGGCGGCGCTGACGATGTTGGAGGTCGGGGCGTTGACCACCAGCACGCCCGCCTTGGTGGCGGCCTCCACGTCCACGTTGTCCAGGCCGACGCCGGCCCGGGCGACCACCTGCAGGCGCGGGGCCGCGGCCAGGGCCTCGGCGTCCACCTTGGTGGCGCTGCGCACGATGAGCGCGTCCACGTCGGCCAGGGCCGGGAGGAGGAGGGAGCGGTCGGCGCCGTCGACGCGGCGCACCTCGAAGTCCTCTTCGAGCAGGGCGATTCCGGCGGGCGAGAGTTCTTCCGCTACGAGTACGGCGGGTTTGGACACAGGGGTTCCTTTTCGGGTGTTGCGTCCCGATTCACGCAGGTCAAGCCCTACCGAGATCGGGTGAGGACGGCCGGAACAAAGTCTACTGCGGGGGTAGGGAAGCCCGAGGGGGGCGGGTGGTCGAAGCCACCCACCCCCCTCTCACCAGGGCTCCGATCAGCCCTTGAGCCAGCTCATCAGCGGGCGCAGCTCGGCGCCCACCTTCTCGATCTGCTCGTTCTGCTCGGCCTCGCGGCGCTTCTTGAACGTCGGCTGCCCGGCGTCGAACTCGTCCATGAGCTCCTTGGCGTAGGAGCCGTCCCGGATCTCGCCCAGGATCTTGCGCATCTCCTCGCGGGTCTGCTCGGTGATCAGGCGCGGGCCGCGGGTGTAGCCGCCGAACTCCGCGTTGTCCGACACCGACCAGTTCATCTTGGAGATGCCGCCCTCGTACATGAGGTCGACGATGAGCTTCAGCTCGTGCAGGCACTCGAAGTAGGCGATCTCCGGCTGGTAGCCCGCCTCGACCAGGGTGGCGAAGCCGGCCTTGACCAGCTCCTCGGTGCCGCCGCACAGGACGACCTGCTCGCCGAACAGGTCGGTCTCGGTCTCCTCCTCGAACGTGGTCTTGATGACGCCGGCCTTGGTGCCGCCGATGCCCTTGGCCCACGAGAGCGCCAGGTCCCAGGCCTGGCCGCTGGCGTCCTTCTCGACCGCGACCAGGCAGGGCACGCCGCGCCCGGCCTCGAACTGGCGGCGGACCAGGTGGCCCGGGCCCTTGGGGGCGACCATGGCCACGTCCACGCCCTCGGGCGCGGTGATGAGCCCGTAGCGGATGCTGAAGCCGTGGCCGAAGAACAGGGCGTTGCCCGGCTCCAGGTTGGGCGCGATCTCCGCGGCGTACAGGTCGCGGTGGATGTGGTCGGGGACCAGGATCATGACGACGTCGGCCTCGCGGGTGGCCTCCGCGGGGCTGAGGACGCGCAGGCCCTCCTCCTCGGCCTTGGCGCGGCTCTTGGAGCCCTCGGCCAGGCCGATCCGCACGTCGACGCCCGAGTCCCGCAGCGACAGCGCGTGGGCGTGGCCCTGGCTGCCGTAACCGATCACGGCGACCTTCTTGCCCTGGATGAGACCGAGGTCCGCGGCGTCGTCGTAGTACATCTGTGCTGCCACTTGGGGTTGCTCCTTGTTCTTCACATTCGTTGGGGGGCGCGGCGGCACCCGGCCGTGTCCGGGTGCCGGATCCTCAGGCGGAGCGGTCGACCGCCCGCAGAGAGCGGTCGGTGATCGACCGCGGCCCGCGTCCCAGGGCGACCAGCCCTGACTTGACCAGTTCCCGGATGCCGAACGGCTCCAGGTTCTTGACCAGGGCATCGAGCTTCTCGGGGTCGCCGGTGGCCTCGATGACGACGACGTCCGGGCTGACGTCCACGACGTGCGCGCGGAACAGCTCGGCCGTCTGAAGCACATGGGTGCGGCTCGACGCGTCGGCCTTGACCTTCACGAGCAGGAGCTCGCGCTGGACCGACGCGGTGGTGTCCATCTCCACGATCTTGACGACGTTGATCAGCTTGTTGAGCTGTTTGGTCACCTGCTCCAAGGGGTGGAGGTCGCAGTTGACCACGATCGTCATCCTGGACAGGCCCGGATACTCGGTGGTGCTGACACTGAGCGAGTCGATGTTGAAACCACGACGGGAAAAGAGGGCGGAGGCGCGGGCGAGGATGCCCGGGGTGTCCTCCACCAGAACGGAAAGCGTGTGGCGGCTCATGGCGGTCGGCCTGCTCCTCTTAGTCCTCATCGTCCCAGCTCGGCGCCATGTCGCGCGCGTACTGGATGTTGTCGTTGCTGACGCCCGGGCCGACCATCGGCCAGACCATGGCGTCGTGGTTCACCGTGAAGTCGACGACGACCGGCACGTCGTTGATGGCCATGGCCTTCTCGATGGTGGCGTCGACGTCCTCGGCGCGCTCGCACCGCAGGCCGACACAACCGTACGCCTCCGACAGCTTGACGAAGTCGGGGATGCGGACCTTCTCGTCGCGGGGGGAGGTCTGGAGGTCGGTGTTGGAGTAGCGGCCCTCGTAGTACAGGGTCTGCCACTGCCGGACCATGCCCAGGTTGCCGTTGTTGACCACGGCGACCTTGACGGGGATGCCCTCGATGGCGCAGGTGGCCAGCTCCTGGTTGGTCATCTGGAAGCAGCCGTCGCCGTCGATCGACCAGACCGCGCGGTCGGGGTCGCCGACCTTGGCCCCCAGCGCGGCGGGGACGGAGAAGCCCATGGTGCCCAGGCCGCCGGAGTTGACGAAAGCGCCGGGGCGCTCGTAGCCGATGAACTGGGCGGCCCACATCTGGTGCTGGCCCACGCCCGCGACGTAGGTGGCCTCGGGGCCGACGACCTTGCCCAGCCGCTCGATGACCATCTGCGGGGACAGGCTGCCGTCCTCGGGGACGTCGTAGCCCTTGGGGTAGGTGTCCTTCAGACGGCCGAGGTGCTGCCACCAGGCGCCGTAGTCCCCGGCCCTGCCCTTCTCCTGGTCGCCGCGGACCGCGACGACGAGGTCGGCCAGCACCTCGCGGCAGTCGCCGACGATGGGGACGTCGGCGTGGCGGTTCTTGGAGATCTCCGCCGGGTCGATGTCGGCGTGGACGATCTTGGCGTCGGGGGCGAAGCTGTCCAGGCGGCCGGTGACGCGGTCGTCGAAGCGGGCGCCCAGGGCGACGATCAGGTCGGCTCGCTGGAGGGAGCCGACCGCGGCGACGTCGCCGTGCATGCCGGGCATGCCCAGGAACTGCGGGTGGCTGTCGGGGAAGACGCCGCGGGCCATCAGCGTGGTGACGACCGGGACGCCGGTCAGCTCGGCCAGGACGCGCAGCTCGGCCGCGGCCCCGGCGCGCAGGACGCCGCCGCCGACGTACAGCACGGGGCGCTTGGCCTCCAGGATCATCCGCGCGGCCTCGCGGACCTGCTTGCCGTGGGGCTTGGTGACCGGCCGGTAGCCGGGCAGCTCCAGGCGCTCGGGCCAGACGAAGTCCGCCCCGGCCTGGAGGGCGTCCTTGGAGATGTCGACCAGGACCGGCCCGGGACGCCCGCTGGAGGCGATGTGGAAGGCCTCCGCGATGGTGCGCGGGATCTCGCGCACGTCCTTGACCAGGAAGTTGTGCTTGGTGATCGGCATCGTGATGCCGCAGATGTCCGCCTCCTGGAAGGCGTCCGTACCGATCATGGGAGCGGCGACCTGGCCGGTGATGGCGACCATCGGGACCGAGTCCATGTAGGCGTCGGCCAGCGGGGTGACCAGGTTGGTCGCGCCCGGGCCGCTGGTCGCCATGCAGACCCCGGGGCGCCCGGTGGCGTAGGCGTAGCCCTCGGCGGCGTGACCCGCGCCCTGCTCGTGGCGCATGAGGATGTGGCGCACCTTCGCGGAGTCGTAGAGGGGGTCGTAGGCGGGGAGGATGGCGCCCCCGGGAATCCCGAAGACGGTGTCGACACCGACCTGCTCCAGCGACCTGATCAGCGATTGTGCGCCGGTCATCTGCTCGGTCATCTCAAGATCCTTAGCGAGGGCCCAGAGCGGCACGGATGCTCTGGTCTTTGGTGGGTCTGACTCTTCACGGCCTGGTCCGGCAATAAAAAAACCCCCACCGCCCGGTGGCGGTCGAGGGGTGGCGCGCAGCAGAAGCGACTCAGTGGGCTGCGCGCCGACCAAGTACGAGAATGAGGGAGTTGCTCTTCACCCTCCCAACCTTGGCCGAAGACCCGGCCGCCCGTCAACCAGAACTTCATATTGTCCCGAATGATGAGACGCCGATGTCAGCATGCGACCGCACCGGGGCTCCGCGCCCCCCTGCGAGCGGCCCGGGGAGCGGAAAGCCCCCGCCACGTGTAACGCAGAACACGTGGCGGGGGCGCGGCGGTCCGCTCGCCGGTCAGGCCCGGCCCTGCCCGCCGAAAACGTCCTCGGCCCGCTCGGCGCCGACCGCGCGGCCCAGCCAGACGTCCAGCAGGTCGGGCTCGGTCGCGTCCTCGATCCGCCTGCGGACCTCCTCCGAGACCTCGATCCCCCGGGCCCCGAGCACCGTGAGCAGGGCCTCCGCCTTGCCCTCGGCCTTGCCCTCGCGGAAGAGGCGTCCGACGAACTCGGTCTTGAACTCGTAGTCCTTCAGCTGCATGAGCGTCTCCAGGATTCCGGGGGCCGTGGCTCCGGCGGGAGGGCATGACGGAAAAGTAGCGGTCGGATCGGCATTCCCGCAGGTGAAAGACCTTATTTCCGCATTAGGTACGAATTGCGGCCCTAGAGGTTGGCGCCGGCCTCGCCGCCGACGAGGGACTCCACGCCGGAGGCGGCCATGGGGCGGGCGACCAGGAAGCCCTGGCCGTGGTCGCAGCCCATCGCGCGCAGCTGCTCCAGCTGCTCGGGGCGCTCGATGCCCTCGGCCACCACCTGGACCCCCAGGTCCCGGCCGAGCTGGATGATCGTGTGCGTGAGCAGCGTGACCGTGTCGTCGCGGCCCAGGTCGGCGATGAACGACGGGTCGATCTTGATGGCGTCCACGCTCAGCCTGCGCAGGTGCGCCAGCGAGGCGTACCCCATCCCGTAGTCGTCCACGGCCAGCTGCACGCCCAGCCCGCGCAGCTCCGCCAGGGGCTGCACCGCCTCGCCGCCGCCGTCGAGCAGGACGTCCTCGTCCACCTCCAGGGTGAGCACCTCCGCGGACAGCCCCGAGTCGGCGAGCACCGCCTCCACCGTCTCCACGAAGCGCGGCGACAGCACCTGCTTGACGGAGAGGTTCACCGACAGCCCGATGTCCCAGTCCGACACCCGCCACACCGCGACCTTCTCGCAGGCCTCCCGCAGGATCCACTCCCCCAGCGGGACGATCAGCCCGGACTCCTCGGCGGCGCCCAGGAACCCGTCCGGGCCCACCACCTCGCCGTCCCGGTTCCAGCGCACCAGGGCCTCCACCGAGGTCACCTGGGACGAGCCCAGGTCCACGATGGGCTGGTACTCCAGGAAGAACTCCCCCTCGGCCAGCGCCCGGCGCAGCCGGATCTGGAGTTCCAGGCGGGAGACCACCGTGTCGTGCATGTGCGCCGCGTACACCTCGACGTTGCCCGGCCCGCGCTCCTTGGCGCGGGTCAGCGCCACGTCGGCGTTGCGCAGCAGGTCGCCGCTGTCGGTGTCCTCCTCGGCGAACGCCACGCCCAGGCTGGCCGTGAGCACCAGCTCCCGGTCCGCCACCTGGAACGGCTCGGAGGCGATCACCCGGCCCAGCCGCTCGGCCAGGTCCACCACCCGCTGCGCCCGCGGGATGCCCTCGATGAGGACCGCGAACTCGTCGCCGCCCCAGCGCGCCAGGGTCGCCCCCGGCTCCAGCTCCCCGCGCATCCTGCGCGCCGCCTGCGCCAGCAGGTGGTCGCCGCGCACGTGCCCCGCGGAGTCGTTGACAGCGGTGAACCCGTCCAGGTCCAGGAAGAGCACGGCGATGTCCCCGGTGGGCTCGTCGCTGATCGCCCGGTGCGCGAGCACGTCGCTGGCCCGCTCCTCCAGGTAGGAGCGGTTGGGCAGCCCCGTCACCCCGTCGTGGAAGGTCAGGTGCTCGACCTCGTCCTGGAGCGCCACCTGGGCGCTGATGTCGCGGGTGGTCACCAGCAGCCGGTCCGGGTCGCCGGGCTGCTCGTACAGCGACACCGTGGACTCGGTGTGCCGCCAGGTGCCGTCCGCGGCGCGGACCCGCAGCCGCAGGTGGACGCCCTGGCCGTCGCGCTCGTCGAACAGCGCGGTGACCGCCTCGGTGCGGTCCATGTCCTCGGGATGGATCAGCGCCGTCACCGGGGCGGCGAGCACGTCCTCCAGCCGGTACCCGAAGGCCTCGGCGGTGCCCGGGCTGACGTAGGACACGCCGCCGTCGCGGTCCAGCACCAGGATGACGTCGCCGCTGTTGCGGGCCAGCTCGTGGAAGTGGCCCTCGCGGTTGCGCACCATCCGGGTGAGGGTCGCGTTCTCCTCCAGCATCCCGAGGATGCGCACCAGCAGCACCACCACCGCGGTCCCCGCCGCCAGCGGCAGCACCGGGGCCACCCCCGGCAGGCGCAGGCCCGCCACCGTGAGCACCACCGCGGCGACCGCGACCGCGCCCACCGCGGCCAGCTCCGGGGCGAACCGGTACAGCCCCCGGCCGGTGATCTTGCGCGGCCGGGCGCCGGGCCGGTGCTCCACCAGCCACGGCAGCGCGCCCATGAGCGCGAACCCGAGGAAGCGCAGCGGGTGCTCCAGCCCGCCCGCCACCGGGGGGCCGGTCAGGCGGGTGATGGCGCCGACCATGTCCGCGGCGGCGATGACGATGAGCGCGCCGATCGCCATCAGCACCGCGCGGCGGGTGCTGTGCGGCGACATGAAGACCAGCGGGACCAGCAGGCACAGCACCGCGATGTCGGCGACCGGGTACACCAGGGCGAACCCCAGCACCCCCGACCCCTCGCCCAGTTCGTCGTACAGGGGCGAGAACAGCAGCAGCCACACCATGGAGAACACGGCGGCGGCGCACACGTAGCTGTCGGTGATGTGCCGCAGGGCGGTGCGCAGGCCGCCCGGCCACGGGGCGAAGCGGGTGAAGCCCACCACGAACAGGGGCAGCGCGGCCAGGGCGAAGAGGTCGCCCAGGGTCAGGGACAGCACGGAGCCGGAGCTGAGCACCCGGGTGATGCCGTGGGTGACGCCGCCCGCGCACCAGGCGAGCGCGGCGAAGCCGAGGTTGCGCAGCGCGGCGGGGCCGTCGGCACCGTCGGCGTGGGCCTCCCGGTCGGCCCCGGTCGCCGCCCAGCGGCGCGAGGCCAGCAGCAGCGAGGCGCCGGCGATGCCGGCCGCCGCCGAGGCGGGCCACTCGCCGAGCAGGGAGGCGACGGTGCCCTCCCCCACGGGGACCAGCGTGGCCGCGACGTAGACGAGGAACAGGACGACGAGCCCGACGACCGACAGGCGGCGTGCCCGGGTTCCCATCACAGACCTCCCAGTGGGCGCGCCGTGGATTCCGCGGGGGGTCACCGCGGTCACGTTCTCTCCTCGGACATGGAGCACCCACCTCGCGTTCTGACGATTCCGGGCGCGCGGGGGCGTCCGGCGCGCGGACCGACGATCTCGCGGGACCTGGACGGACCGGTGGCCGAACGGTCTCCGTCGACCGCGGCACCACCGTGCGTTCGCAACCCTACGCAACCAAGGTCACATGGCGATTGAGGACCGGACGAGAGATGAAGACGGAGTCGTCACCCGACGTGACCGCGGACGCCCGGGGCCCGGATGCTCACAGGATGCGCCGCGGCTCCCCTCCCGGAGCCGCGACACACCCAGAACCCTAGGGGATGCGGGACGGGCACCGTCCCGGGCCCGGCGTGGCGCCGGGCACACGCCGTGTCAGGAGGCGCCGAGCCGCTCCAGGATGAGCTGCCGGGCGCGCCCGGCGTCGGCCTGGCCACGGGTCGCCTTCATGACCGCGCCCACCAGCGCCCCGGCGGCGGCGACCTTGCCGCCGCGCACCTTGTCGGCGGCGTCGGGGTCGGCGGCGATGGCGGCGTCGACGGCCGCGCCCAGCGCGCCGTCGTCGCTGACGACCTTCAGTCCTCGGGCCTCCACGACCGCGTCGGGCTCGCCCTCGCCGGCCAGCACGCCCTCGACGACCTGGCGGGCCAGCTTGTTGGTGAGCGTGCCCTCGGCGACCAGGGCGATGATCCGAGCGACCTGGGCGGGGGTGACCGGCAGGGCGGACAGCTCCACCTCCTGCTCGGTGGCGCGGCGGGACAGCTCGTTCAGCCAGAGCTTGCGGGCCTCGGCCGAGGGCGCCCCGGCGGCGACGGTCGCCTCCACCAGCTCGACCGCGTCGGCGTTGACCAGGTCGCGCAGCTCGGTGTCGCTCAGGTCCCACTCCGCGCGGATGCGGGCCCGCTTGGCGGCGGGCAGCTCCGGCAGGGTGGCGCGCAGCTCCTCGATCCACTCCGCGGACGGGGCGACCGGCACCAGGTCGGGGTCCGGGAAGTACCGGTAGTCCTGCGCCTCCTCCTTGCTGCGGCCGGAGACGCTGGCACCGGTGTGCTCCTGGAAGTGGCGGGTCTCCTGCACGACCCTGCCCCCCGCGTCCAGCACGCCGGCCTGCCGCTCGACCTCGGAGCGGACGGCGCGCTCGACCGAGCGCAGGGAGTTGACGTTCTTGGTCTCGCTGCGGGTGCCCCAGGCGTCGGCGCCGCGCTCGTTGATGGAGACGTTGACGTCGCAGCGCATGGAGCCCTCCTCCATGCGGACGTCGGAGATGCCCAGGGAGCGGACCAGGTCGCGCAGCTCGGCGGCGTAGGCGCGGGCGACCAGCGGGGCGAGCCCCCCGGTGCCGGTGATCGGCTTGGTGACGATCTCCAGCAGCGGGATGCCCGCGCGGTTGTAGTCGACGATGGAGTACTCGGCACCGTGGATGCGGCCGGTGGCCCCGCCCACGTGGGAGGTCTTGCCGGTGTCCTCCTCCATGTGGACGCGCTCGATCTCCACCCGGAACTCGCGCGGGCCCTCGGGGGTGTCGACGGTCACGTCGAGGTGCCCGTCGACGCAGATCGGCTCGTCGTACTGGGAGATCTGGTAGTTCTTCGGCATGTCCGGGTAGAAGTAGTTCTTCCGGGCGAACCGGCCCCAGGGGGCGACGGAGCAGTTCAGCGCCAGGCCCAGGCGGATGGCGCCCTCGACGGCCTTGGCGTTGACCACCGGCAGGGAGCCGGGCAGCGCGAGGCAGACCGGGCAGACCTGGGTGTTGGGCTCCGCGCCGAACCCGGTGGGGCAGGAGCAGAACATCTTCGAAGCGGTACCCAGCTCGATGTGGGTCTCCAGACCGAGCACCGGCTCGTACTTGGCCAGCGCCTGTTCGTAGGCCACCGGGCCGCCGTTCGTGGTAGGAGTCACCGCGTGGGCCATCGCCGCAAACCCGTTTCCGTAGAGGACATACCTTCCTGGTCAGCCTACCGAGCGCCCGGGGGTGGCCCGGCCGGAGCCGGATGTCACGTGATGCGCACGATCAGGCCACTGTAGAGGTGTCACCCGGTCACCCACGGTGCCGCACCGTTAGTCTGATCAGTCCCAGGAGACGATTTCGCCAGGCCGAGCACGGGAGCTGCAGATGGGCGTCCTGCGTCGGTGCGCGGCGCTGCTTTCCTCGGTCGTCCTCACCGCGACGCTGGCCGGCACCCCGGCCGCCCTCGCCGACGACTTCTCCCGCGTGGACCGCGACCCCGTGGCCGGGGCGGACCTGGTCCCCGCCGGCGGGGAGCCGGTGGCGACGGCGCTCTACAGCCTGCGGGTGGGCGGCGAGGACTCCGTGCGCGCCTACACCGCCTCACCCGACGACGAGGTCCGCCGCCGTGCGGCCTACGTGGAGTCGGGCTGGTCCGACACCCCCGCGCGGGACGCGGAGCGGGCGCGCTGGATCGTCTCCCACTCCTATCCCAACCGGGACCTGCTGTCCCTGGGCCTGGACACGGGGCTGCCGCTGCGGGAGGACCAGGCGATCGCCGGCACCCAGGCCGCGCTCTGGCGGGTGCTGTCGGGCACCGAGCCCGACCGGGAGGCCAACGACGGGGCCGTCCTGGCGCTGTACGACCACCTGGTCGAGGGCGGCGCCCTGCCGCCGGGGCCGCGTCCGCTGACCGTGGAGCCGGGCCACGTCGAGGCGACCGCCCCCGACGGGCCGCTGGGACCGCTGGCCGTGGCGAGTACCGGCGACGGCCCGCTCAAGGTGTCGGTCAACGGCGCGCCCGCCTCCTGGCTGGTGGACGCCGACGGCCGCCGCACCGCCCAGGCCTCGCACGGCGACGAGCTGTACCTGGACGTGAGCCCCTCCGTCCCGGCCGGGGTGGTCACCCTCCAGGTCCGCGGCGAGGACCTGCCGCTGGAGGAGGGGAGCCTGTTCACCGGCCGCGACGGGGTGCGCACCCGGCCGCTGGTGACCGCCGAGCCCGGCGAGGCGACGATCACCACCACGGCGACGATCACCTGGCGGGCCCCGTCACCGGAGCCGAGCCAGGAGCCCGAAACCCCGTCCGAAACCCCGGAGCCGTCACCGGCCACGCCGCTCGCGGAGGTGGCCGCGAGTCCGGAGGCCTCACCCTCCGAGACGGACCGAATCCCGGAGGACGACCTGGCCGCGACGGGCACCTGGCTGTCCGGCCTGCTGGTCATCGCGGGCGCCCTGGTGGTATCAGGCCTGATCATCCTGGTTCTGGGCCGCAAACGACGCGAGTGACCCCGACTTCGTTGCATAACATGTGGCCATAATGCGGCTTTTTTTCGCGCGGATTTTTTCTAGCCCGTATCTCGTCACATTTTTCGCGAACCGGGTTGGAAGTACGGAACCGGATCGCTAGTATCGGGCGGGCGATCGACCTTGTGCGGCGTGCCGGAGGCCCGCCACCCGCGAGACGGCTTCAGCCCGGGACCGGGACGCATCGCGCCCCCGCCACCCCACGGCTCCACCGCCTGTCCTCGACGTGGCACACCCCCGACCCGGACACGCACGTGAAGCGGCCCCGTAACCGTCCGTCCTTCGCAATGGACCACCACCGCGGTCCCCTTCCGCGGCACGATCCGTTTCCATCCGGTTACCCCTAGAAGACACCGGGATACGACTTGACTCAGATCTCCCTCCCCCGTACCGCCGGTCGCGCGGGCCTGGCGGCCTCCGCCGCCGCCCTCCTCGCCTTCGGCATCGCCGCTCCCGCCGCCGCCGAGACGGTGCGCGGCGAATACACCCGCAACGCCGCGACCGGTTCCTCCGTCCGGATGGACGGCCAGAACGTCGGGACGAACCTCTTCAACCTGCGTCTCGAAGACGGCACCGAGCTCACGATGTACTGCATCGACCTGCAGACCAGCATCCGTGGCGGCGCCTGGTACGTCGAGGACGCCTGGGACACCTATGAGGGCAAGGGCGACTTCAAGGAGCCCGCCAAGATCCACTGGATCCTCCAGAACGCGTACCCGCGCGTGAGCGCCGCCGACCTGGCCTCCGCGGCCGGTATCGGCTCGCTGAACGACAAGGACGCCCTCGCCGCCACCCAGGCCGCGATCTGGCACTTCAGCAACGGCGCCGACCTGACCCGCGGCAGCGACGCGGTCACGGCCGTCTACGACTACCTGGTCGAGAACGCCCAGGACCTGCCGCAGACCTCCGAGCCCGACGCGACCCTGAGCGTCACCCCGGGTTCGGCCGAGGGCGAGGCCGGCTCCCGGATCGGCGAGTTCACCATCGAGACCAGCGCCGCCTCCGTGCCGGTCACCGTCCAGGCCCCCGAGGGCGTGGAGCTGGTCGACCTGGAGACCGGCGAGGCCGTCTCCGCCGTCGAGAACGGCGACAAGGTCGGCTTCGAGGTCCCCGCCGGCACCGAGCCCGGCGAGGCCTCCTTCAGCCTGGAGACCACCGCCGAGGTCGCCACCGGCCGCCTGTTCCGCGGCGCCGAGGGCGAGTCCGCGACCCAGACCCTGATCACGGCCGAGGGCGGCGAGACCAAGGTCTCCGCCTCCGCCTCCGCCACCTGGACCGCCGGCGGCGGCGAGGAGCCCAGCCCCGAGCCGACCCCGTCCGAGGAGCCCAGCGAGCCGACCTCCCCGGAGCCGTCCCCGACCCCGTCCGAGGAGCCCAGCGAGCCGACCTCGCCGAAGCCGACCCCTCCGGGCGATGACCAGAACGAGCCGAGCCTGCCGGTCACCGGCGGCGCCCTGGCCGGCCTGGTCGCCGCGGGCATCGCCGCCCTCGGCGCCGGCGGCGGCGCGATCTACCTGAGCCGCAAGCGCAAGGCGGCCGGCACCTCCACCGAGGGCTGAGCCCAGCCCCTGAGGTGACCCCCGGAGAGCCCCCTTCCGATTCCGGAAGGGGGCTCTTCCCTGTGCACCGTTCGCCCGACCTGCGCGTCTTCTTCGCAGGGGCCGCGAACCGTGCCCCGGGACCCGCGGCACCACCGCACCCGCGGCTCGGTGGGGACACCCCCTATCGCTAATATCGGTCATGCGGCAATCGCCGCCTCCCCGCTCGCACCCCTCACGGTGATCCTCCGGCCGTACGGGCGTCCCCGCATCCCCGGCTCCACGCGGACAGCACCACAGAACCCAAGGAAAAGACGTGACGAACGTGTCCATCCCCCGTGCCTTCGGGCGCACGACCGTCGCCGCCGGCGCGGCCGCGCTCCTCGCCCTCGGCCTGGCCGCCCCCGCGGCCGCCGACAACGCCGTCCGCGCCCAGTACACGGGCACGACCGGCCCCGACAGGGTTCAGATCACGATGGACGGCCAGAACGTCGGTGCCACGATGTTCCAGCTCACGCTGGAGGGCGGGGACACCCTCGGCGCGTACTGCATCGACCTGGAGACGAGCACCCGGAACAACGCCTGGTACGTCGAGGACGCCTGGGCGAACTACCCCGGCAAGGGCGACTTCACCGCACCGGGCAAGGTCCACTGGATCCTTCAGAACAGCTACCCGACGGTCCCCGCCCGGACGCTCGGGCAGGAGGTCGACCTGCCCCGCCTGTCCGAGGCCGACGCCATGGCCGCCACCCAGGCCGCCATCTGGCACTTCACCAACGGCGCCGACCTGGGGCGCGCCCCGGGCAACGTCACCAGGGTCTACCGCCACCTGGTCGACAGCGCGCAGGACCTGCCCCAGGAGCCCGGCCCCTCGCTGACCGTCACCCCGGGTTCGGCCGAGGGCGAGGCCGGCTCCCGGATCGGTGGGTTCACCATCGAGACCAGCGCCGCCTCCGTGCCGGTCACCGTCCAGGCCCCCGAGGGCGTGGAGCTGGTCGACCTGGAGACCGGCGAGGCCGTCT
>NZ_FQZK01000007.1:272286-274604 GCF_900141985.1 Nocardiopsis flavescens
GTTCACCATCGAGACCAGCGCCGCCTCCGTGCCGGTCACCGTCCAGGCCCCCGAGGGCGTGGAGCTGGTCGACCTGGAGACCGGCGAGGCCGTCTCCGCCGTCGAGAACGGCGACAAGGTCGGCTTCGAGGTCCCCGCCGGCACCGACGCCGGCGAGGCGTCCTTCACCCTGGAGACCACCGCCGAGGTGTCCGCGGGCCGCCTGTTCAAGGGCGAGGACCCGGACAAGCCGACCCAGACGCTGATCACGGCCAAGACCGAGGAGGTCACCGTCTCGGCCTCCGCGTCCGCGACCTGGACCGCCGGCGGCGGCGAGGAGCCCAGCCCCGAGCCGACCCCGTCCGAGGAGCCCACCGACCCGGAGCCCACCCCGGGTCCGACTCCGGAGCCGACCCCGTCCGAGGAGCCCGGCGAGCCGGCGTCCCCGAAGCCGACCCCTCCGGGCGATGACCAGAACGAGCCGAGCCTGCCGGTCACCGGCGGCGCCCTGGCCGGCCTGGTCGCCGCGGGCATCGCCGCCCTCGGCGCCGGCGGCGGCGCGATCTACCTGAGCCGCAAGCGCAAGGCCGCTTCCGGCCAGGAGTAATCTCCGCGCCTTCGGGCCCCGTCCTGTTACAGGACGGGGCCCTTTGTCATGTGGTCACCAGACAAAAACCCCAATCGTGGACACAGTGCACTTGCTTCACTACGGAGGGTTGGCCACACGGAGATGAATCGCTACCATCGGCCCGGTATCCCCGCGCGGAACCGGCGTTCCGCCCCCGTTCCCGAGCACCTCTCACCCTCCGCTCCCCCCGACGGAAAGAGAAACGTGAACGCCCCCGCCCTCCGCCCCGCCCTCGCCGTCCTCGCCGCCGCCCTCCTCCTGGGCCCGCTGGCCGCCCCGGCCGCGGCCGAACCCGTCCGCGGGCGGTACACCGGGGTCGACGAGCACGGGCACGGGATCGTCATGCGGGGCGAGGAGTTCACGACCACCGCGACCTTCGGCCTCGACCTGGGGGACCGGGTCCTGCCGACCTACTGCATCGACTTCCGGACCGGGATCGTCGCGGACGCCCGGTACGTGGAGGACGACTGGGCCGACTACCCGGGCGAGGGGGACTTCGGCGAACCGGGCCGGGTCCACTGGATCCTCATGAACTCCTACCCGGTCGTGGAGATCGGAGACCTGCGTGAGGAGTCCGGCATCCCCGGACTGACCAGGGACGAGGCCCTGACCGCGACCCAGGCGGCCGTCTGGCACTTCAGCAACGGGCTCGACCTGGAGAGCGTGGAGCAGAACCCGGACCTGCCCGCGGTGTCCCAGGACGAGGTGGTCGGCCTCTACGAGCACCTCGTCGGCAGCGCCGAGGAACTGCCCGACGAGCCGCCGAGCGCGCTGTCGGTGTCCCCGGCGCAGGCGTCGGGGCTGGCCGGGGAGACCGTCGGCGGGTTCACCGTGGAGACCAGCGCCGGATCGGTGCCCGTGGAGCTGGACGCGCCCGCGGGTGTGGAGGTCGTGGACCTGGCGACCGGGGAGCCCGTCACCTCCGTCGCCGACGGCGACCGGATCGGGCTCTCGGTGCCCGCGGACGCCGCCGCGGGCGAGGCCGAGCTGTCCTTCACCGCGGAGGCGACGGTACTGACCGGCCGCCTGTTCAAGGGCGAGGACCCCGACGAGCCCACCCAGACGCTCATCGCCGCGGCCGACGGCGCCGTCACCGTCTCCCGCACGGTCACCGCCGCCTGGGACCGGGAGGGCGGCACGCCGCCGCCGGTCGCCGACCCCAGCCCGAGCCCGGTGGCCGCGGCCGCGGACGACCGGGGCCTGGCGCTGACCGGCCCGGCGGTCGCCGCCCTCGCCGCGGGCGGCGCGGTCCTCCTCCTGGGCGGCGGCGCCTTCGTCCTGGCCGCGCGCCGCCGCGGGACCGCGCAGGAGTAGCCCGCCCCCGACCCGGGGCCCGGACCGTACCCCCTTGGGTTCTAGTGGTTGTCGCAACACCCCACCTCAGGGAATGCGATGGACTTCCAGATCCCGGACAGCCCGATCATCCATGGCCGCAAGAGGCTGACCGCTGAGCGAGCGGCATACTCACAACTCATGCAGCAAGGCCTGAGCAACGACGAAGCCTGCCGGATCGTGGGCATCAACCCCAAGACCGGCAGACGCTGGCGCAACGGCCGCAGCGCCGAGCCCGGCCGTCGAAGGGCGGCACCACCCCTGACCGGGGCGGTGCCGCCCACCGGCCCCTCGCGTTACCTCGACGAGACCGAGCGCATCCGCATCGCCGACCTGAACCACGAGGGCAAGCCCCTACGCGCGATCGCCGCTGAACTGG
>NZ_FQZK01000017.1 GCF_900141985.1 Nocardiopsis flavescens
ATGATCGGGCTGTCCGGGATCTGGAAGTCCATCGCATTCCCTGAGGTGGGGTGTTGCGACAACCACTAGAACCCAAGCTCCACCGCGCGGGCCCCGTCCGTGTCGGGCCGGCTCAGATGCCGGCGAGCTCGTGCCCGGAGGCCGGGGTGAGGGTGCGCCCGGTGAGCGCCGCCAGCGTCTCGGCGAGGTCGCGCAGCTCGGCCAGGTCCTCCTCCACCAGGGCCTGGGGCCCGTCGCACAGGGCGGTCTCCGGGTGCGGGTGGACGTCGACGATGACGCCGTCGGCGCCGACCGCGACGGCGGCCCGCGACAGCGGCAGCACCAGGGAGCGCTTGCCGCCCGAGTGGGACGGGTCCACGATCACCGGCAGGTGGGACAGGTTCTGGGCGACCGGGACGGCGCTGATGTCCAGGGTGTTGCGGGTGGCCTTCTCGAAGGTGCGGATGCCGCGCTCGCACAGGACGATGTCCAGGTTGCCCTGCTGGGCGATGTACTCGGCGGCCATCAGCCACTCCTCGATGGTGGCGCTCATGCCGCGCTTGAGCAGCACCGGCTTGCCCGCGGCGCCCACCGCCTGGAGCAGGGCGAAGTTCTGCATGTTGCGGGTGCCGATCTGGAGCATGTCCGCGTAGGAGGCGACCAGCTCGACGTCGGCGACGTCCACGACCTCGGTGACGATCGGCATCCCGGTCTCCTCGCGCACCTCGGCGAGGATCTTCAGCCCGGCCTCGCCCAGCCCCTGGAAGGCGTACGGGGAGGTGCGGGGCTTGTAGGCGCCGCCGCGCAGCAGGGATGCGCCGGCCGCCAGTGCCATCCGGGCCGCCGCGAGGGTCTGCTCGGGGGTCTCCACCGCGCAGGGGCCGGCGATGACGGTGACGTTGTCGCCGCCGATCGGCACCCCGCGGACGCTGACGACGCTGCGGCTGTCGTGGTTCTCGCGGCTGACGAGCTTGTAGGGGGCGGAGATCCGCAGGACGTCGGCGACACCGGGCTTGGCCGCCAGCCCCAGGTCCTGGAAGCGCTCCACATCGCCGACGAGGCCGATGATGGTGCGGCTGACGCCGCGGGTGACGTAGGCCTCGCCGCCGGAGGAGGCGACGAGTTCGACGATCGCGTCGATGTCGTCCGAGGTGGCGTCCGGTGCCATCACGATGACCATGTGCGTTGTCCCTGCCTGTCGTTGGATGTGGTGCGGGAGAGCCCAGGTCCGGTGCGCGGTGCCGGAACGCGAAGAGCCCCGGGCCGCTACCGGCCCGGGGCTCCTGTCGTCTGTGTCAGCGCAGCGCTTTACAGGCGACCGGGGTGTGGGGCCGGTAGCCATAAAAGCGCCAGAAGTTCCGCTGCATGGCTGTGACTATAGCGCACGGTCGCGGCGCCGTCGCACGGCGGGGGCGCGTGACCTACCTCTCGTCGGCGCCTGACAGGATGGCGGTCGGACGAGAGGAACGGGGGACCCGGTGTCCGAGTCAGCGGAGGGCGTGGACGACCGCGACGACCGGCGGCTGCCGCCAGGGCAGGCCGTGCGCACCACCCGGCACCGGGCGCTGCACTACGGCCCGGTGCCCGCCTTCCGCCCGGAGAAGTGGGACTTCCGGGTGATGGGCGCGACCGCGGACCTGGGGTCGTACCGGTGGACCTGGGACGAGTTCGCCGCCCTGCCCCGCAGCGGCGCCGTGAGCGACTTCCACTGCGTGATGCGGTTCAGCATCCCCGGCGTGGCCTGGGCGGGGGTGTCCTCCGCCGAGCTGGTGGCGGCGGCCCCGCCCGGCCCCGATGTGACGCACGTGATGGCGTGGGGCGAGTACGGGTACAGCGCGAACCTGCGCCTGGACGACTTCCTGCGCGAGGGGGTGCTGCTGGCCACCCACCGGGACGGCGCCCCGCTGCCCGCGGAGAACGGCCACCCGCTGCGGCTGGTGGTGCCGCACCTGTACGGGTGGAAGAGCGTCAAGTGGCTGCGCGCGGTGGAGTACATGACCGCGGACCGGCGGGGGTTCTGGGAGGAGCGCGGGTACCACAACCGGGCCGAGGCCTGGAGCGAGCAGCGCTTCTCCCACCAGGAGGAGGCGGGGCAGGGGCCGCCCCTGTAGCGCGCCCGCGGCGGTCAGCGGGGCAGGCGCATCTCGACCTCGGTGCCCTGGCCCGGGGCGGAGAACACCTCGACCGTGCCGCCGAGGTCGCGCAGGCGCCCGCGGATGGACTGGGCGACCCCCAGTCTCCCCGCCCGGCCGGCCTCCTCCAGGCGGCCCGGGGGGATGCCCGGGCCCTCGTCGCGCACCGTGACCGTGACGGCGTCCTCCTCGTCCTCGACCAGGATCCAGGCGCGGGTCCCGGGCGGGCAGTGCAGCTCGACGTTGGCCAGCGCCGCACCGACCGCGGCGAGCAGCTCGGCGGCGGCGTGCCCGGGCAGCGGCACGGGGGTGGCCGGGGCCGACAGCGACACCCGCACCGACTCCAGGCGGCGCAGGGGCTCGCGCAGGTCCGCCTCCCCGTCGGGCGCGTCCGGGTCCGCGGCACCGCGTGCGGCGGCCGGGCCGGCCCCGGCCGGGCGCTCGGCGGGTTCGATGAGGCCGCCGGTGATGAGGGCGCGCAGCCGGACCTCCTGCTCGCCCGCCAGGCGGCCGAGTTCGGCGGCCTCTCCCCCGGCCTCGGCGCCGCGGCGGCTCACCAGGGACAGCACCTGGAGCACCGAGTCGTGGATGGAGCGGGCCAGCTGCTCGCGTTCGCGCAGGCGCGCCTCCAGGGCCACCGCCCGGGCGAACCTCTCCTCGGCCTGCCCGGCCACCCGTGCCATGTAGGCGGCCACCAGCCCGGCCAGCAGGAGCAGGACCACGCCCCGGGCCGTGGCGGGGGTGATCCGCGCCTCCATGACGACGCGCAGGGTGAGGTCGGCGACCCCGTACAGGACGGCGACGGTCGCCGCTCCGCGGCGCCCCCAGAGCACCGCGGCGGCCAGCGCCGCGCCGGCGAACCAGTAGCCGCTCAGCGGGGGCGCCTGGGTGAGGTAGAAGGGCGTCGCGGCGACCGCGGTGGCGAACAGGCAGGCGAAGGCCACCCCCAGGTCGGCGCAGACCAGCGCGCGGGTGCGCAGCTCCGGCCGGGCGTAGGCGGAGGTGGCGACGACCGTCCAGGCGGCCATCGCGACCAGGACCGTCCAGCCCAGCCAGGGGCGGGTGAGGTGCTCCTGGTGCTGGACCAGCAGCAGCAGGGAGTAGACCAGGGCCGCGGCGCGGAACAGCGAGATGCCGCGCCACAGGGGGATGTCGAAGCCCAGGGGTCAGACCACCGCCCCGTTGTCGGGACCGCCGTCGCCCGGCGGCCTGCCGTCGGTCATGCGCAGGATGAGGATGACGAACCCGGCCAGGAACGCCACCACCGCCATGAACATCAGCCAGTTGGGCAGCGTCAGCCCCAGGAAGGCGGCGCCGAACACCAGGGCCGGGCCGCCCAGGAGGCCGAACCAGGCGGCGATGCCCAGGCGGTCGCCCTGGAGCAGCGGCGGCGGGGGCGGGGGCTCGTAGTGGCCCTCCAGCTCGTCCTCGGCGCGGCGCCGGGCCTCCTCGTCGTCATCGTCGTCGTCCGGGTCCCCCGCGAGGAGGTCCCCGAGCGGGGACTCCTCCCCCCGGTCGCGGGGCTCCGCGGGGCCGACGTCCTCGGCGTCGGGCCACCGCGCGCCGCGCGGGGCCGCCAGGGTGTCGTCGTCGTAGAAGCGCGCGACGAGGTCGTTCCAGACCGCGTCCTCGTCGGATCCCCGCGCCGGCGGCGCGTCCGGGTCGACGTTGTCCGGCGGGCCCTCCAGCAGGTCCCCGCCGACCGCGGCGGGGTCCTGGCGGTCGGCGTCGCCGTCCTCCCGGCGCTCCTCCGTCTCGGGGACCGAGCGCACCCCGAGTTCGGGCAGCTCCGTCCCCAGCACCTGCTCGGCCGCCACGCGCTCGTCGGCGTCCACGTACAGGTGGTCGGTGGGCGGGTCGTCCTCGTCACCCCCGGGGGGCTCCAGCACGTCCTCGGCCAGCGGTACCGCGTAGGCCGCGATACCGCTGCGCCGCAGCGCCTCCAGCATCAGGTCGGCGTGCGTGGGCGCCAGCAGGATCAAGGGCACGTAGGCGTCGGCGAGCAGGCCGTTTCCCCGACGTTCCGTCATCGGTCGGCTCCTTCCCCGCTTCCGGCGTGGGCCCGCACGAAGGCGAGGCTTCCGTCGAAGATGTCGGCGGCGTCATGGTCGAGGGTCGCCACGTGGTAGCTGTCGTGGAGCAGGTGGATCGTCAGCCGCGCGTTGACCGCTCTCCTAGCGAGGATACGCAGACTGCGCGGTCCCACAACGTGGTCCTGGGGACTCCGGTAGGCCAGAATCGGCGTACGCAAACCGGACAAGCCCTCCTGAACCGCGCGCCACAGCTTCGGGAGTGTCGCGGCGGCCGCGGTGGGGACCCGGTCGTAGCCGCCCTCGCCCCGGCCGCCGTCCTGCTTGGCGATGTCGCTCTCCACCCCGGGCGTGGTGGGCAGGAAGCGCGCCACCAGGTTCCGGAAGGGGGCGATGACCGGCAGCCGCAGGTCCTCGACGGCCAGCGAGGGGTTGACCAGGACGAGCCCGCGCACCAGGCCGGGGTGCTCCTGGGCCAGGCGGAGGGAGAGCGCGCCGCCCATGGACAGGCCCATGACGAACACCTCGGAGCAGCGGCCGGAGAGGTCCAGCAGTGCCCGCTCGACCTCGGCGTACCAGTCGTCGGTGGTGGTCCCCGCCATGTCGGTCCAGACCGTGCCGTGGCCCGGCAGGCGGGGCAGCTCGACGCTCAGGCCGGCGGCGGCCAGGTACTCGGCCCAGGGGCGCAGGGAGCGGGGCGAGCCGGTGAACCCGTGACACAGCAGGACGCCGACGTCGGAGCCGCGGTGGCTGAACGGCTCCGCGCCGGGGATCAGCGCGGTGTCATCGGTCGGTCTCACGGGACGTCCCCCAGGGGTGCGTACGGCGCCGCGGAGCACGCGGCAGGGCGAAGGCGCCGCGGCGGACACCCCGGCTTCACAGCCGTGAGGCTAACCGTTCCACGGACCGTTTGTCATGGGTGCGCACCCATGTTCCGGTCTCGTCCCCAAAGAGGGGTGTCGCGCATCACGCGGCCCGCACTGAGTATCCTCGTCGCAGTGCTGGCCGAGCGGGACAGCGGATCGAGGCAGGCCCTGCCCGGAGCTCCCCGCGTGTGCAGGGGTGATCCGAAGAGATGTTCTACTGGGTGGTCAAGGCGATTCTGGGGCCGATCCTGGCCGTGCTGTGGCAGCCCCGCGCCGAGGGCGTGGAAAACGTACCCCGCCGTGGCCCGGCCCTGATGGTCGGCAACCACCTGTCGTTCTCCGACCACTTCTTCGGGCCGCTGCCGCTGCCGCGCAAGATCACGTTCCTGGCGAAGTCGGAGTACTTCACCGGGACCGGGGTCAAGGGGCTGGCCAGCCGCGCGTTCTTCTCGGGGGTGGGCCAGATCCCCATCGACCGCTCCGGCGGCAAGGCCAGCGAGGCGGCGCTGCGCACCGGGCTGCGGGTGCTCAAGCGCGGCGACCTGCTGGGCATCTACCCCGAGGGCACCCGCTCCCCCGACGGGCGCCTCTACCGGGGCCGCACCGGGGTGGCGC
The DNA here is from genome assembly GCF_900141985.1 of Nocardiopsis flavescens. Classification (GTDB taxonomy): domain Bacteria; phylum Actinomycetota; class Actinomycetes; order Streptosporangiales; family Streptosporangiaceae; genus Nocardiopsis; species Nocardiopsis flavescens. The sequence continues at coordinate 5,623 of NZ_FQZK01000017.1, forward strand.
GCATCGCGCTGGAGGCGCGGGTCCCGGTGGTGCCGATGGCCATGATCAACGCCGACAAGATCATGCCCCCGGGCCGGACCGTGCCCAAGCTGGGCATCCGCCCGGTCGTGAAGTTCGGCAAGGCGCTCGACTTCTCCCGGTACCACGGCATGGAGAAGGACCAGCGGGTCCTGCGCGCCGTCACCGACGAGATCATGTACGCGCTCATGGAGCTGTCCGGCCAGGAGTACGTGGACCGGTACGCGCAGGCGGTCAAGGCGGAGCTGGAGGAGGAGGCGCGCGAGGCCCGCAAGGAGCAGAGCGCCGACTCCAAGGAGCGCCGCAGGGCCGAGAGGGCGCGCCGCAAGGAGGAGCGCCGGGCCCGCAGGGCCGCCGGCAGGGGCGGGGAGGACTCCCCCGCCGCGTAGACGGCAGGAGGGCCCCGGTGCGCGCACCGGGGCCCTCCGCCGTTCCGGGGGTCAGTGGCGGGCGAGGTCCCCCGCGCCGACGATGCCGGCCTCGCCGCCCAGCTCGGCCAGGCGCACCTCGGCCAGGCGGCGGCCGGGGCGGCCCGAGACGTGGCGGGCGTAGGAGTCGCGGATCGGCTCCAGGATGAACTCCCCGGCGTCGGAGACCCCTCCGCCCATCACGAAGCACTCCGGGTCCAGGATCGCCGCCAGGTCGGCCAGGCCCACGCCCGCCCACTCGCCGATGGTGCGGAAGCAGGAGAGGGCGCCCTCGTCGCCCTCGACCGCGGCCTCGGTGATGACGTGCCCCTCGATGTGCTCCACGACGCCGCCGGCCAGCCGGAGCATCCTCCCGGCGGCGGTGGGATCGGTGCGGGCCAGGTCCTGTCCGGCGGCGACCAGGGCCCGGCCGCTGGCGTACTGCTCCCAGCAGCCGTGGTTGCCGCAGGCGCAGCGGCGCCCGTGCGGGACGACGCGGTAGTGGCCGACCTCCGCGGCCACGCCGTGGCGGCCCCGGTGCAGTCGGCCGCCCATGACCAGGCCGCCGCCGATGCCGGTGCCCAGGGTGACGCAGACGATGTGGTCGCTGCCGCGGCCCGCGCCGAAGCGGGCCTCGGCCCAGGCCGCGGCGTTGGCGTCGTTCTCGATGACCACGGGCAGGCCCACCCGCTCCTGGATGCGCTCCTTGAGGGGCTCCTCGCGCAGGCCCAGGTTGACGGCGACCTGCACGGTGGCGCGGTCCTCGTCGACGAACCCGGCCACGCCCACGCCGACCGCCCGCACCTCGCCGTGGTGGCCGCGCAGCTCCTCCACGGCCTTGGCGACGACGTCGGCCAGCCCGCGGGGGTCGTTGGCCGGGGTGGGGTACTTGACGCGGTCCAGGATCCGCCCGTCGGGGTCGACCACCCCGGCGGCGACCTTGGTCCCGCCGATGTCCACTCCGATGGTCAGCATGAGGGGCGGCTCCTTCTCACTTACGCCCGAACTCTGACATAAGTCGCCAGGCCCATGGCATGGGTCTTTTCAAATGGTGTAAACCATTCGATTAAACCAGGCCCGGGCCGTCGTGGACACCCCGGGCGTGCTAGGAGGTGACCTGCCGCGCCTCCCCCTCCGAGCGCCACGGGGCGGAGGTGTCGGGGGTGTGCTCGGAGGCGGTCCGCTCCCGCTCCAGGGAGCGCTCCAGGGCGCCCAGGGTGCGGCCGAAGGCGCTCACCACGCCCAGCCCCGCACGCCCCAGGTGCCCGGCGATCTCGGGGGCCGACTCCCGCACGATGCCCAGCACCTCCTCCAGGACGGGCCGCGGCTCGGGACCGGTCTCCAGGCGGATGGCCTCCTCCCACACGTCGCCCTTGGGCGGCGGGGCGGTGACCGTGCCGACACCGCGCTTGACGCCCGCGATCAGAAGCTTGCGCTGGAGGCCGTCCACCAGCCTCAGGGCGTCATCGATGATGTCGCCGCCGTTGTTCTCCGCCATCTGTCCTCCTCGACGAGCCGGATTCTCGCTTCACGTTAACCGCCCCGGGGCTCCCGCAGAGGGTCGGAGGCACGGGATCAGGGAACTATCAGGGATGCCCGCATGTTCCACACTGTGAAATAAAGTGGACACACGACACGAACCATGACCGACGTGAGCAAAGCAGGGCCCGCACGTAGAGTGCGCGTGCGTGCACGGTCCCCGACCTGCACGCCCGCCGAACGTCACGGGCCGCGCCCGTGCACACACGACCCGGTCACCGGGGATCACCGTTGGATACCGAACGGCAACCCGTTCTACTCACGAGTAGCATGAAGTTGTTACGGTCGTCACGTCCTTGAACATCCAGAACCCGTACACGTCCAGGAGCATCACGTGCGCGAATACAGCTCTCCCGCGAAAGCCGAGATCTCCGACGACGCGCGGCTGACCGACACGCTCTACGCACGCGCGGCGAGCGAGCCGAACGCCGTCGCCGCCCGCCGCCAGGAGTCCGGCCAGTGGCGCGACGTCACCGCCGCGGAGCTGCACGGCGACATCACCGCCTACGCCAAGGCCCTGATCAACGCCGGCATCGGGCACGGCGACCGGGTCGCCCTGCTCTCGCGCACCCGCTACGAGTGGACCGTCGTCGACTACGCGATCTGGTCCGTCGGCGCGGTCACCGTGCCCGTCTACGAGACCTCCTCCGCCGAGCAGATCGAGTGGATCCTCTCGGACTCCGGGGCCAAGGCCGTCTTCGTCGAGACCGACGCCCACGCCGAGCGGATCACGTCCGTCCGCGCCCGGACTCCCGAGCTCAAGGAGATCTGGCGCTTCGACGACCCCGAGTTCGCCGAGCTGCGCGGGTCCGGCGCCGACGTCTCCGACGAGGACCTGGAGAAGCGCCGCACCGCCACCAGGGCCGACGACCTCGCGACCCTCATCTACACCTCCGGGACGACCGGCCGCCCCAAGGGCTGCCAGCTGTCCCACCGCAACTTCCTCTTCATCGCGCACAGCGCGCTCGACGGCCCGGCCAGGCAGGTGCTGCGCGGCCGGGAGAACCCCTCCACCCTGCTCTTCCTGCCGCTGGCGCACGTGTTCGCCCGCTTCGTGCAGGTGATGGTCATCGAGGCCAAGGCGACCCTGGGCCACTTCCCCTCCACCGGCCCCGAGCTGATCGAGCAGTTCTCGGTGTTCAAGCCGACCTTCCTGCTCGCCGTGCCGCGCGTGTTCGAGAAGGTGTACACCAAGGCCGAGCAGAAGGCCACCGCCGACGGCAAGGGCAAGATCTTCGCCGCCGCCGCCGACACCGCCATCGCCTACAGCAAGGCGCTGGCCACCGGCCGCGTCCCCCTCACCCTCAAGCTCAAGCACGCCCTGTTCGCCAAGCTGGTGTACGGCAAGCTCCTGGCGGCGCTGGGCGGCAACGCCGACTACGCGGTCTCCGGCGGCTCCGCGCTGGGCGCGCGCCTGGGCCACTTCTTCCGCGGCATCGGCTTCACCATCATCGAGGGCTACGGCCTGACCGAGACGACCGCTCCGACCTCCGTGAACAGCCCGGAGTTCAACAAGATCGGCACCGTGGGCCAGCCGATGCCGGGCACCACCATCCGGATCGCCGAGGACGGGGAGGTCCTCCTCAAGGGCGACCACATCATGGTGGGCTACTGGAACAACGAGAAGGCCTCGAAGGAGGCGTTCACCGAGGACGGCTTCTACCGCAGCGGCGACCTGGGGTCCCTGGACGACGACGGCTTCCTCAGCATCACCGGCCGCAAGAAGGAGATCATCGTGACCGCGGGCGGCAAGAACGTCGCCCCGGCGGTGCTGGAGGACCGCATCCGGGCCCACGCCCTGGTCAGCCAGTGCATGGTGGTCGGCGACAACCGCAAGTTCATCGCGGCCCTGGTGACGATCGACCCCGAGTCCTTCGAGCAGTGGAAGGAAGCCAACAAGAAGACCGGCTCCCTCCCGGAGCTGACCGAGGACCCGGACCTGGTCGCGACGATCCAGGGGGCGGTCGACCACGCCAACGAGGCCGTGTCCAAGGCCGAGGCGATCAAGAAGTTCAAGATCCTGCCCTCCGACTTCACCGAGGAGAGCGGCCAGATGACCGCCTCCCTGAAGGTGAAGCGCCACGTGGTGAGCAAGGAGTGGAACAAGGAGATCGAGGAGATCTACGCGGGCTGACCCCGGGTGGAGCACTCCCTCCGAAGCCGGTTCTCTCCCCGAGAGGACCGGCTTTTTCGGCTGCGCCGAAACCTCCGACATACCGGACACGATGCGAGGGCGGGCGGGCAGCGGACCGCGGCCTCCGACCCGCGGCCCCACGGCCCCACCCGACCGGAGCGCCCGGCCCCAGCCGGTCGGCGGACCGCGGCCCCGGCCACAGTCGTAGGGCGTCGCTCCCCGCTCAGGTCGCGGGGGTGAGGGCCGCAGACACGCTCCCCGCCCGGCTACCGGGAGGGTTGTCCACCCGCCTGGAGCGCCCGGCCACAGCGGGAGGGTGTCGCTCCCTGCTCAGGTCGCGGGGGTGAGAGCTCGACCGGAGTTGTTCCAAAAGCTCGGCCGCTTGGAGAGGGCGGCCAGCGGAGCGTGGACCTGGCCCCGGCGCAGTCGGCGGGCGGCAGACTTCCGGGGCGGTGCGTTGGGCGCACGTCGTGGGTGGTGGGGGTGTGTTCCGGGGCTGGGTCGAGCGAGGCGATCCCAGCCCGGCCGCTTGGTGCGGGAGGAATGCCCCCTGCAAAGGGTGGTGGGCGCGAGGAGCGGCCCGTACGTAGAGCCCACCCATGCCCTCCTCAACGCAATGGGGGGTGAAGCGTGCGCTGTCTCCGGGCCTTCGGCACAGCCGGTCGGCGTTGATCGCCACCCCGGCTCCAGGGGGTTGACGAGGGCGTACCTCCCTCCCCGGGCACATGGGGGTGAAGGCCGCGCGTACTTACCCCGCCCAGCCAGTGGCGGTTGTCCACCGCCCGGAGCCCTCAGCCGCAGCCGGAGGGCGTCACGCCGACCTCAGGTCGCGGGGGGTTAAGACCGTGCGTACCCGCCCGCCTCAACCACCAGGGGGCGTCCACCCGCCCGGCAACCCCCAGCCGCCGCCAGAGGGCGTCACGCCGACCCTGGCGGCAGGGGTGCGGGTTACCTGCTCGCTCCACCGCGCGGGGGTGAGGGCGGCGCACACGCGCGGCCTCGGTGCGTCGTGGTGCGGGAGGGCGCTTCGGTGCTGGTTACTACGTCTGGGGCTGGTGTTCCAAGCGAGGTCGGGAGCAACCGCGGCTGTGCAGGCGGACCCTTCCTCCCTTTCCACGTGGTCGGGCGGGGCAGGCCTCGCCCGGACCCGCCCCCGGACAGCACACCCCCACCACCCGCGACGCGCAACCCACGCACCCGCCCGGCCGTCTGCCGCCCGTCGTATCGTGGGGGCGGATCCGGCTCCGCCGGTCTGTACCTTCCCAAGCGGCTCGCGTTTTGGAAGCCAAAGGTTCTGGCCGGGCGCGACCACAGACCGCCCTTCCCAACGGGTGACCGTCCTGGAGACCTCGGAGTTCGTCTCACCCCCTCGGGCGGAGGTTCCGGGAGCGTGCCCCGACACCCCCTGCGGCGGGCCGAGAAGGTACCCGCCGCCCTACCCCGCGCGACCCGGCGTGGGAGCGACACCCTCCGGCTACAGCTGAGGCCTCCAGGCGGGTGGACAACCCCCGGTGGCGCGGCCAGCAGGTGCGCGCGGCCTTCACCCCCAGGGGTCCGCGGAGCCGAGTACGCCCTCGTCAACCCCTTGGAGTCGGGGTGGCGATCAATGCTCACCGGCTGTGCCCGGGGCCCCAAGACCGTGCACGTTCCACCCCCTACGGCGTTGGGAGGGCATGGGTGGGCTCTACGTACGGGCCGCTCCTCGCGCCCCCCACCCTTTGCAGGGGGCATTCCTCCCACCCCAAGCGGCCGGGCTGGGATCGCCTCGCTCGACCCAGCCCCGGAACACACCCCCACCACTATGGACGCGCGCCCAACGCAACGCCCCTGCGCTCTACCGCCCGCCGACCGCGCCGGGGCCAGGTCCACGCTCCGCCGGCCGCCCACCCCAAGCGGCCGAGCTTTCGGAGAACTCCGGTCGAGCTCTCACCCCCGCAACCTGGGGTGGGAGCGACACCCTCCCGCTGGGGTCGGGCGCTCCAGGCGGGTGACCCCCCGTGACTGAGCGGGAAGATACCCGCGGCCCTACCCCCCGCGACCCGGCGTGGGAGCGACGCCCTCAGGATGGCCCCCCGCCCCGCCCGGGCCCGGAAAACGCAAAGACCCGGCCGTGGGGCCGGGTCCCTGCGGTTCCTCGCCTCGTCAGTGGGAGGCGTGCTCCTTCACGGCCTCCTCCGAGTGGTGGAGGTGGTGGCCGGTGTGCGGCTCCACCCCCTCGAAGGACACGTTGTCCTTCGTGTACCACTCGGCGAGGGCGCGGCGGATGCGGCCCTTGGCCTTGCGCGACTCGGGGTTCCTGACGCCCTTGTCGTCGGCCGCGGGCTCGGTGAGCGCCGTGGAGGTGATCTCCGGCTTGCTGGCCAGCACCTCCGTGGTCTCCTCCGAGTTGCGCTTGTGCACCTCGATGAACTCACCGCTGGGCAGCTGCTGGATGATCCCGCTCTCGTACCCGTGCTCCAGGGACTCCCGGTCACGGCGCTGCAGGCCCAGGCAGATGCGCTTGGCGACGAAGTAGGCCACGAACGGGCCGACGATGACCAGAACACGGAAGATGTACGTGGTCACGTACAGGCTGATCGAGAACGTCTCCGAGAGGATGTCGTTCGACCCGGCCAGCCACAGCAGCCCGTAGAACGTGATGCCCGCGGCGCCCACACCGGTGCGGACCGGGGCGTTGCGCGGCCGGTCGGCCACGTTGTGCGCCCGCTTGTCGCCGGTGATCCACTGCTCCAGGAACGGCCAGGCGCCCAGCCCGCCGAACACGATGCCGGGGATGACCAGGCCCGGGACCAGCACGCCGATCGGCACCGCGTACCCGAAGATCTGGAAGTCGAACCAGTTCGGGAAGATGCGCAGCGACCCCTCCATGAAGCCCATGTACCAGTCGGGCTGGAGCCCGGAGGTGATGGACGTCGGGGTGAACGGCCCGAACAGGTGGATCGGGTTGATCTGCACGAACGCGCTCAGACCCGCGATCACGGCGAACGTGAAGAAGAAGAACCCGCCGGCCTTGACCGCGAATCCGGGGAACATCGGGGTTCCCACCACGGTCTTGTCCGTCTTCCCCGGTCCGGGGTACTGGGTGTGCTTCTGGTGCCACAGGATCATGAAGTGCGCGACGATCAGGCCCAGCAGGAGGGCCGGGATCGCCAGCACGTGCAGCATGTACAGGCGCGTGATGATGTCCTCGCCGGGGAACTCCCCGCCGAACAGGAACATCGAGATGTACGTGCCGACCAGCGGCAGCGCGAGCATCACGCCCTGGAGGATGCGGACGCCCATGCCGGAGGGCAGATCGTCGGGCAGGGAGTAGCCGAAGAGGCCCTCCAGCATCGCCAGGGTGAAGATCGCGACACCGATGAGCCAGTTGATCTCACGCGGCTTGCGGAACGCCCCGGTGAAGAACACGCGGAGCATGTGCACGACGAGCGAGGCGACGAAGATCAGCGCGGCCCAGTGGTGGATCTGGCGGACCAGGAACCCGCCGCGCACCGCGAAGTCGATGTGCAGCGTCGAGGCGTACGCCTCCGACATGACGACGCCGTTGAGGCGCTCGTAGGGCCCGTCGTAGACGACCTCGATCATGCTCGGCTTGAACCAGAGCGTGAGGAAGACACCCGTGAGGAGCAGGATGATGAACGAGTACAGCGCGATCTCGCCCAGCATGAACGACCAGTGGTTCGGGAAGACCTTGCGCAGGTTCTTCTCGCCCATCTTGGCGGCGTGGAAGCGGTCGTCGATGAAATTGCCGACGCCGCGCAGCGCCTTGGGAGCTTGCGTGGTCTTACTCATCGACTAGTCCTTCGCGTAATCCCAGAACGTCGGACCGGGCGGCTCCGTGAAGTCACCCCGGGCGATGAGGTAGCCCTCATCGTCGACACCGATGGGAAGCTGCGGCAGCGGCCGGTGGGCCGGGCCGAAGACGACCTTGGCGGCGTCCGACGCGTCGAACGTGGACTGGTGGCACGGGCACAGGATGCGGTGCGTCGTGCGCTCGTACAGCGCGGCCGGGCAGCCCACGTGGGTGCAGATCTTCGAGTAGGCGATGATCCCGTTGTGCGTCCAGTTCAGACGCGAGGCCACCTCGCCTTCGACCTCGATGTCCTCCTCCATGCTCGACTTCCAGTCCTCGGCCGGCATCTTGATGAGCAGGATGACGGACTTGGCGGCGTCGTTGAGGCTGATCCCGTGCGGGTAGTGGTCGTCGTCGACGGCGGGGAGGGCGGAGATCATCCCGTACGGGTCGTTCTCCAGGTCCTCGGCGCGCACGTGGCGGTGCGTGCCCTCGACGTACATGCGGCGGCCGTTCTCCCACGGCGTCTGCTTGAGCTTGTCGCCGGGCAGCGGGCCGGTGTCGCGCAGCAGCACGATCGGCGCGAGGCCCAGGGGCACCATGGCCAGGATGAGGGTCCGGCGCATGAGCGGGCGCTTGGTGAACCCGCTCTCGTCGGCCCCCTGCATGAAGAAGTCCCCGAAGGACCCCTTCTCCTTGTCGCTGGAGGGCAGCTCGTCGTAGGGCGAGGAGACCTCGTAGTGCGGCATGACCTTGCGGGCCCACACCGTCATGCCCGCGCCGATGCCGAACAGCGCCAGGGTGAGCGTGCCGCCCAGGAGCGCGTTCGAGTACTGGCCCAGCTGCGGGTCGGCGATGTCGCCGGGGGTGAAGACGAAGTAGGAGACCAGGAAGCCCATCCCGCCCAGGAAGGCGAGGATGAACCAGACGGAGGCGACCTTCTCGCCCCGCCGCTGGCCCTCTTCGGTGTTGAAGTGGGTCTCCGAGGCCGGGTAGGGCCCCGCGTGACCCTCCTCGGACACGGCCGCGCCGGTGACGACGGGCTTCTCGTCCGCGGGGGTGCCGACGACGCGCTCGGGCGTCTCGTCACCGCTGCTGTTGGTGTTGTTCTCAGTCATGGGCACGCTGCTTCGCGGTGATCCAGATCGCGCAGGCGACGATCAGGGCGAGGCCGACGACCCACCCGATCAGGCCTTCGGCGACCTGGCCGACACGCTGGAGGTTGAAGATGCCACCGGCGTCGGGCTCGGCCTGGAGGGTCTTGACGTAGGAGATGAGCTCCTGCTTCTCCTCCGGCGCGATGACGCCGTCGCTGAACATCGGCATGGCGCCGGGGCCGCTGACCATGGCCTCGTAGATCTCACGCGGAGTCGACTCGTGGATCTCGGGCGCCCACCGGCCGTCGGTGAGCGCGCCGCCGCCGCCGGACCAGCCGTGGCAGTGGGCGCAGTTGGTCAGGTACAGGCGCATGCCCATCTCGGTGTCGTCGGCACCGGAGATGTAGGCGTCGTACTCGGCCTGGTAGTCCTCGAGGGCGGCCTGGTACTCGGCCTCGGCCTCCTCGACGGCTTCCTCGTAGGCCTCTTCGCTGTCGAAGTCGCTGCGGAGCGGAGCGAAGTCGTCGGGGTGAGGCTCGATGTCCGGGACGTCGTAGGGGACGTCCGCGCCACTACCGTCGTTGCGGATCGACTCGTTGTAGTAGGCGATCAGGTCGGCCAGTTCCTGCTCGGTCATGACCATCGGCTTGCGCGGCATCTGCGCGTCCGGGTTCATGGACGGCATGCGGCCGGTACTGACCTGGAAGTCGATCGCCGCGGGACCAACGTCGCGCAGGTCCGGGCCGAACTCTCCGCCCGAACCGTCCAGGCCGTGGCACGAGGCGCAGGTCTGGTCGAAGATGGTCTTGCCCTCGGCGACGTCCACGTCCTCGGGGGACGGGGCGTCAGCGGCGAGGGTCTGCGCCTGCGCCTGGTCGGAGGTGGGCGCCACGGCGGCGTACCCCACCCCGAACAGGGCTAGCGCGAGGATGACGACGACATACCCCGCAAGGGGATGCCGTCGCCGCGCGGTAATCCATTTCACGGTTTCCCCGTTTCGGGTTACTGGATGAAGTAGATGGTGATGAACAAAGCGATCCAGACCACGTCGACGAAGTGCCAGTAGTAGGACACGACGATCGCACTGGTCGCCTGCTGGTGAGTGAAGCGCTTCGCTGCGTACGTGCGTCCCAGCATGATGAGGAACGCGATCAGACCACCGATGACGTGGAGTCCGTGGAAGCCCGTGGTCAGGTAGAACATCGACCCGTAGGCACTGGACTGGAGGGTCAGGCCCTCGTGCGCGATGAGTTCGTAGTACTCGTACGCCTGTCCCAGAACGAAGAACAGGCCCATGAAGAACGTGATGAAGAACCACATGCGCAGCTTCTTCACGTCACCGCGCTCGGCGGCCCAGACGCCTGCCTGAGCGGTGAAGCTGGAAGCCACGAGGACCACGGTGATCGAGAGCGCCCAGAGCACGTTGAGGTGCGCGCCGGGCCACACCCCGAGGTCGGGGTTGCCGTTGATCACCGATCGGATGGTGAAGTACATCGCGAACAGCGCAGCGAAGAACATGAGCTCGTTGGCCAACCAAACGATGGTGCCAACGCTCACCAGGTCAGGACGCTTTGCCGCACCATGTGCTGGTGTCGGTGCTGATTTTGGGTTCGCGGTTGCTGTCGCCACGGGAGCATTATTACGGCATCTCGCGGAGGCCCGTACTCGACCCCCCGTAAGGAGCCGGATCCGTGCCGGTATCGGGCGCCCCGGCACCCGGGGGCAGGGGTTTCTCCGTGACTCGGGCGTTACTGTACCGCCTCGGCCCGCCCGGGGGTCGGCGCGACGCGCCACGGCGGGGCAGCGCACGCGCTCCCCGCGCCGCTGGGGCGATCCGTACCCGCCGCGATGCCCCTTCAATCCCCTTCGCCCAACAGCGGGGCAACGAAACGGTCACCGTTGCACAACGCCCTCCCCGGGGCCGGTGGGCGAGCCCCCGGAAGGTACTGGCATCCTGGGGTGTCGAAGGTCTCAACCCCGCCCCGGCGCATCCGGCAACTCCTGGGCACCGGGACCGCGAGGCAATAGAGTCAGAGGCACACAGCCTACGAACGCCTCGGCCGCACCCCCTCGGCGGCGGCCCTGGTACGAAGCGACGGGACGGTTGCGCGATGGTGGACAGCGGTACGGACACGGGTGCCCGGATGCGCGTGCTCGTCTACAGCGACAAGGCCGACACCCGCGAGCAGGTGCGCACGGCGATCGGCCGCCGCCCGGCCGCGGACGTGCCCAAGGTGGAGGTCGTCGAGTGCGCGACGGCGCCGATGGTGCTGCGGCTGCTGGAGGAGACCGACCCCTCCCAGCGCATCGACGTGGCGATCTTCGACGGTGAGGCGGCCCCGGTCGGCGGCATGGGCCTGTGCCGCCAGGTCAAGGACGAGATCTACCAGTGCCCGCCGGTGCTGCTGCTGGTGGGCCGCCGCGACGACGGCTGGCTGGCGACGTGGTCGCAGGCCGAGCAGGTGGTCAGCCACCCGATCGACCCGGTGGCGCTGGCCGGCTCGCTGGCGGAGCTGATGCGCCGCCGGCTCACCGCGCTCAGCAGGTGACCCGGGTGGCGCGTGACGACGGCGAGCGGGACATGCGCCGCCGCCGCGCGGTGGGCGGGGCGCTGAACCACGGCGCCGACACCGGGCGATGGCGCGGCGGCGTCCACCCCCGTCCCCGGTCGTACTGAGTCCCCGGACCCGCCGGACGGCGGCGCGGCTCCCGCCGCGCCGCTCCTCGTGCGCCCCCGTGCCCTCGTCACCCCTGGAGTACCCATGAACGTCCCCGCCGCCGTGCCCTCCGCCGTCACCGAGCTGAGCTGGGCCAACCTCATCACCGCCCTGCTGGAGGGGACCACCCTCAGCTCCGCCGACACGGCGTGGGCGATGAACGAGATCATGTCGGGATCGGCCACCGACGCCCAGATCGCGGGCTTCGCGATCGCGCTGCGCGCCAAGGGCGAGAGCGTGTCCGAGGTGACCGGCTTGGCCCGGGGCATGCTCGACAACGCGGTCCGCATCGAGGTCCCCGGGCCGACACTGGACATCGTCGGCACCGGCGGCGACCGCGCGCACACGGTCAACGTGTCGACGATGGCGGCGATCGTCGCCTCGGCGGCCGGGGCCCGCGTGGTCAAGCACGGCAACCGCGCCGCGTCCTCCTCCTGCGGGACGGCGGACGTGCTGGAGCGGCTGGGCGTGGTCCTGGACCTGCCGCCGGAGCTGACCGTGCGGGTGGCCCGGGAGGCGGGCATCGCCTTCTGCTTCGCGCCGGTCTTCCACCCCTCGTTCCGGTTCACCGCCAAGCCGCGCCGCGAGCTGGCGGTGCCGACGGTGTTCAACTTCCTGGGGCCGCTCACCAACCCGGCGCAGACGACGGCGGCCGCCATCGGCGTGTTCGACGAGCGCATGTGCGAGGTCATGGCCGGGGTGTTCGCCGCGCGGGGCGCCTCGGCGCTGGTGTTCCGCGGCGACGACGGCCTGGACGAGCTGACCACCGCGACCACCTCGACGGTGTGGGTGGTGCGCGGGGGCTCCGCGCGGCGCGAGACGCTGGACCCGGCCGACCTGGGGATCGCGCGCTCGGCCCCGGACGCGCTGCGCGGCGGCGACGTCGAGTTCAACGCCCGGGCGGTGCGCGACCTGCTGGCGGGCCGGACCGGCCCGGTGCGCGACGCGGTGCTGCTGAACGCGGGCGCGGCGCTGGCCGCCGTGGACGGGGTCGACGGGCCGCTGGCGGACGCGGTGCGCGACGGGTACGACCGGGCGGTGGCCGCGGTCGACAGCGGCGCCGCCGAGCGGACGCTGGCGGCGTGGGTGGAGACCAGCCAGGCCCTGGCCAAGGGCGTCTAGCGCCGTCCCGCGCCGGCCCGGGGCTCCGGGCCCGGCGGCGGGCGGACCGGGAACGCCGCGGGGGGCGGGTGCCGTACGCGGCGCCCGCCCCCCGGCGCGCCGGGCCTACCAGCCGATCGCGAACGCCGACTCCAGGTCGTGCTTGGAGTAGGTCTGGAAGGAGATGTGGGTGTCGGAGGAGGTCACCCCGGGCACCTTGTTGACCCGTCCCGGGATGACCTCGGCCAGGTCCTCGTGGCGGCGCACCCGCACCACCGCGATGAGGTCGACCCCGCCGGTGACCGAGTAGACCTCGCTCACCCCGTCGATCTCGGCGATGGCCTCGGCGACCTCGGGGATGCGGTGGACGTCGGCCTTGATCATGACGATCGCGGTGATCACTGTGCCTCCTGGGCGGTGTCGGCGCGGGCGGAGGTCCTGCGGGCCGCGGGCGGCTAGTAGACGTCGGAGAGCCGCGTCCCGGAGCGCCAGCGCAGCCGGTAGACCACCCATCCCACGATCACCCCGGCGACGAATCCGTACACGTGCGCCGCGTAGGCGACGCCCGAGCCCGCACCGGGGGCGTTCGATGTGGTGACGTAGAGAAGATACTGAAGGACGAAGTAGCTGCCCACCAGCGCCCACCCGGGCAGGCGCATGGGGACCACCCCGAACACCAGCGTGGTGACCCTGCTGCGGAACTGCACCACGAGGTAGGCCCCGAGCACCCCGGAGATCGCGCCGGAGGCGCCGACCATGGGGATCTCGCCCTGCGGCTCGCCCAGCGCGAACCCGTAGGCGGCGGCGAGCCCGGTGAGCGCGTACAGCGCCAGGAACCGCAGCCGCCCGATGCGGTCCTCCACCACCGGCCCGAACACGAACAGGTACACCATGTTGCCCACCAGGTGGGCGGCGCCGGAGTGGACGAACATGGAGGCGGGTACCGACAGCCACACCTGCTTGCCGTCGATGGCCCCGCACTGGGGGACGGAGGGCTCGGCCAGGGCGGTGTACCCGAACATCTCGGCGGGGACCGCGCCCCAGCGCATGAAGTAGTCCTGGATGGCGCAGAACCGCTCCACCATGTCGGCCGGGTACCAGACCGCGGTGGTGGCCTGCGGCGACATCAGGTACGCCAGCACGTTGGCCGCGATCAGCAGGTAGGCGACGACGGGGGTGCGGCGTACGGGGTGGTCGTCATTGAGCGGTATCGCGGCCATGCGCCCAGTGTGTCATCCCGGCGTGCGCCTCGGCGGACCGCAGCGGGCATGTCCACTCGCCGTCGACCTCCACCAGCCGGGTGGCGGGGTGGCCCAGCCAGGCCAGGATCAGCTCGGTCTCGCCGGGCAGGGCGGCGGGCAGCGGGGCGGTCGCGGGGCCGACCGTCTCTGCGGTGGCGACCAGGGCGCGCAGGAACGCCGCGGGGTCGGTGCCGGGCTCCAGGACGGCGCTGGCGGCCAGCCGCCCGTGGCGGACCACGCAGGTGTCCCACCCGGTGGGGCCGGGCCGGGTGGCGACCAGGTGGGGGACGGCGGCCAGGGCGCCCATGCGCTGGGCGCGGCGGGCTCCGCGCAGGAACGCGGCTAGGCGGTCGCGCAGGGCTGCCGCCTCCTCGTAGCGCAGGTCGGCGGAGAGTTCGGCGATGCGGCCGGTGTGGGCGGCCACGAGGGCGTCGGCGTCGCCGGTCATGGCGGTCCGGGCGGCCTCGGCGTGCTCCCGGTAGGCGTCCTGGGACTCGGTGCCGTCGCAGGGGGCGCCGCAGCGGCCCAGCTGGGCGATCACGCAGGCGGTGACCCCGTCCGTGCCGCCGGGGGTGAGCCGGTGGGTGCACTGGCGCAGCGGCAGGGCGTGCAGCAGGGCCGCCTTGGCCTGCTCGGCCTCGGCCGCCGACGTGTAGGGGCCGATGTAGGGGGCGCCGTCGTCCTTGACGGTGGTCACCACCGAAGGCCGGGGGTAGGCCTCGGGGGTGAGGGTGACCCAGCGGACCCGCTCGGGGTGGCGGGAGCGCCGGTTGTAGGGGGGCTTGCGCTCGGCGATGATGCGCAGCTCGCGCACCGAGGCCTCCAGGTCGGTGGCGCACACGATGGGCGTGACGCCCGCCACCACCCCGGCCATCTCCCGGATGCGCCGCCGGTTCTCGGCGGCGGTGAAGTAGGAGGCGACCCGGCGGCGCAGGTTGTTGCTCTTGCCCACGTACAGGTCGGCGCCGCGGGCGTCGGTGAACACGTACACCCCGGGGCGTTCGGGCAGCCCCTCGGCCAGGTGCCGCCGGGCGCGCTGGGCCCTGGTGGGCGGCTTGGTGACCGCGCGCAGCTCCTCCAGGCTGCCCACCCCCAGCGGGGTGAGGCGGTCGATGAGCCCGGCCAGGACGGTCACGGTGGCGCGGGCGTCGTCCAGCGCCCGGTGGTTGGGGGTGACCGGGGAGCCGAAGTACGCGGCCAGGGTGCCCAGCCGGTGGTTGCGGGTCTGCCCCTGCGGCAGGACGGCGCGGGCCAGGCGCAGGGTGTCCACCACCGGCGGGTCCGGCCAGGGCACGCCGTGGCGCTCGCAGGCCGCCTTGAGGAACCCCACGTCGAAGGGGGCGTTGTGGGCGACCAGGGCGGTGTGCTCCCGCTCGGTGAGGAAGGCCAGGATGCGGGGCAGCACCTCCTCCGGCGGCGGCGCGGTGGCCACCATGGACTGGGTGATGCCGGTGAGCAGGGTGATCTGGGCGGGGATGGCCACGCCGGGGTTCACGAGCGAGGTGAACTCCTCCTCGACCCGTCCGCCGCGCACCCGCACCGCCCCGACCTCGGTGATCCGGGAGCCGGTGGCGCTGGTGCCCGTCGTCTCCAGGTCGAGCACGACGAAGGACACGGCGCCCAGGGGGGTGCCGATGTCACCGATGTCGAGTTGCACGCCTTCGGGCGCCGCGGACCGTCGAACCACCCGGTCAGGGTAATCGGAGGCGACGACCGAACGCGGCCGCCCTCCGGTCCCGGCCACCCGACGTGGAAAGATGGGGGTGAGGGGGCCGCGAGGCCCCCGTACACGATCTAGAGGAGGAACCGTGGGGATCGCGATGCCGGGTGACAATGAGCGGTGGCGGTGCACCGGATGCGGCAACCTCACGCGGTTCGACGTGACGCGGACCGTCCGCTCCCGGGACTTCGTGCACCTGGAACTGTCCGGGGACGGGCGCGTCGAGGAGCGCACCGTGCTGTCCGAGACGATCGAGCAGGTGAAGTGCCGCTGGTGCGGGGCCGCGGACCGCATCGAGACCATCGCCCGCCCCGACGCCGACCGGTCGGTCTCCGACACTTCGGCGGAGAGCCCGACGGGTAGGGCATGAGCACCCGCCCGGAGGCCGGTGGCCCCGGGGACGGGACGGCGCCCGCGAGCGGTCGCGGGGAGGGCGGGGAGCGGCTGCTGCGCCCCCTGCCCGAGGCCGTGCGCTCCCGGGTCATCGACTACGGGTCCGACGTGCTGGGGGGCATGCGCGCCTCCGAGCTGCCCGCACCGCTGCGGCGGGTGGCCAAGTTCGAGCCGCGGCGCCGGGCCCGGCTGGCCGGCCCGCAGATCGCCGCGCAGCTGGAGAACGACCCGGGTTTCCGGTCCCTGGTGGCCGAGCGGGTCGAGCAGGTGTGGCCCGAGCTGGCCGAGGGCCTGCGCTCGGGCGTGGTCCCCCCGGCCGCCGACCCCGTGGCCGTGGGGGCCTGCGCCTACCTGCTGCGCCCCCCGGGGTGGGCGGACATCGTCGAGGGCGTGCACCGGGAGCTGGACCGGGAGGCGGGCGCCAAGGAGGCCGACGAGGCGGCCGAGGCCCTGGAGGAGGTGAACCGCCGGCTGTCCCGGGCCCGCGAGGAGCACCGGGCCGAGACCGAGCGGCTGCGCGCCCGGCTCAAGGAGCACAAGGCCGAGATCTCCGAGCTGCGCCAGAAGGTGCACACCGAGCGGCGCCGGGCCCGGGAGGCGGCGGCGCACGCCGAGCAGGTGGCGCTGCGGGCCGACGAGTTGGCCGCGGACGCCACCGGCCGGGCCGGCTCGCTGGAGTCGGAGAACCGGCGGCTGAAGTCCCGGCTGTCGGCGGCCGAGGCCCAGGTGGAGAACGCCCGGCGGGCCGCGCGGGTGGGCCGCAACGCCGACGAGGCGCGGCTGCGCGTCCTGCTGGACGTGCTGGTCGACGCCTCCCACGGGCTGCGCCGCGAGCTCGCGCTGCCGGCCTCGGTGGACTCCCCCGCCGACCTGGTGGCGGCCGAGGCCGACGAGCGCCGCCGGGTGTCGCTGGGCGGGCTGCCCGACGACGACCCCGGGCTGCTCGAACACCTGCTGACGGTGCCGCGCGTCCACCTGCTGGTGGACGGCTACAACGTCACCAAGACCGGGTACGGGACCCTGCCGCTGGCCGACCAGCGCACCCGTCTGCTCTCCTCGCTGGAGGGGCTGGCCAGCCGGACCAAGGCCGAGATCACGTGTGTCTTCGACGGGGCCGACGTCGACGCGCCGCCGGCGGTGGCCCAGACGAGGCGGGTGCGCCTGCTGTTCAGCGCCCCCGGGGAGACCGCGGACGAGCTGATCGTGCGCCTGGTGCGGGCCGAGCCGCCCGGGCGGCCGATCGCCGTGGTCACCTCCGACCGGGAGATCGTGGGCGCGGTGCGCCGCGCCGGTGCGCGGGCGATCTCCTCGCCCATCTTCCTGCGCAGGCTGGAGTCGCACGGCTGAGCCGGGTGCGGTGTCGCGGACACCGCACCCGGTTCGCTGTTCCGCCTGAGATCCGCGCCATGTGTTCGGCCGTGTGGTTGAGCCGTGCCGCACGGTCCGCTAGGTTCTAGCGGGAACGTGAGTGCTCCACCGGAGAGAACACCGCCCGTGTGAAACCGGTCTGGTCCCGCACACTCACACCGGTGCCCGTGTCCCGGACGCGGTCCCCTCCCCCATGTACGTGTCTCCCCAGCACCCCCTGCGGACTTCTCACACCCCAAGGAGCGTGGCCCGCCATGAAGAACACCGGTGGTCGGCGTACGGCTCGCCGCCTCGCTGCCTCGACCGGAATCGGAGCGGTCGTCGCAAGCTCCCTGCTCGTTCCCGGCACCGCCTACGCGGAACCCACCTTGGAGGAGGTGGAGGAGGAGATCGAGCGGCTCAACGAGGAGGCCTCCGCCGCGGTCGAGGCGTACAACCAGGCCAAGGAGGACCACGAGGTCGCCGAGGCCCGGTTCGAGGAACTCGACGAGCAGGTCGGGGACGAGCAGGAGAACTACGAGGCCCTGAAGGAGAAGGTCCAGAAGCTCGCCAACGCGACCTACCAGTCGGGCGACCTGGACTCGATCACCAACATCCTCACCTCCGACGGCCCCGAGTCGCTCCTGGAGCAGAACGCCGACCTCACCTACTTGTCCGAAACGCAGCAGTCGCAGCTCGACGAGTTCGGCGAGTCCGCCGAGCGCCTGTTCTCGCTCAAGGACGAGTCCGAGGAGGCCCTGAAGGAGGCCGAGGACGCGCTGGAGGAGGCGGAGGAGGCCAAGGACGACGTCGAGGAGAAGATCGCCGCGCAGGAGGAGCTCCTCGCCGAGTTCCCCACCGCCGACACCTCCGTCGAGGGCGCCGACGACTCCGGCGGCCAGTCCTACACCGGCGGGGCCTCGGGCAGCGCGGGCGCCGCGCTGGACTTCGCCTACGCCCAGATCGGCAAGCCCTACATCTATGGCGGCACCGGCCCCAGCGGCTACGACTGCTCCGGCCTGACCCAGGCCGCCTGGCGCGCCGGGGGCGTGGACCTGCCCCGGACCACGTACTCCCAGGCCGAGGTGGGCAACCGCATCTACGACATCAACGCGCTCCAGCCGGGCGACATCATGTTCTTCACCGGTCTGAGCCACAACGGCCTGTACGCGGGCGGCGGGCAGATGGTGCACGCCCCGCGCACCGGGCGCAACATCGAGGTCGTCGGACTGGCCGCCTACTGGGGCGGCGTGTTCGAGTTCGCCGTGCGCCCCTGACGCATTCGCCTTTCCACCGAGGCCGTCCCCCGCGCGGGGGCGGCCTTGCGGCGTTGCGGGGCCTGCCCGGGGGCGTTCCCCACCTCCCCTTTTCGGCCATGTCCGGCCATGGTTCTGAACATCACGAAAAGGTTGAGAGCGCCCCGGGGATGCACTAGTGTTCAACGCCGAACGACTTTCGGCCCCTTCACCGCGCCGGCCCGGTCCCCCGCTCCACACCCCGGAAGCCCCCCGCTCCGGTCGGCGCCTCCCTTTGAGGAAGGTGTTTCCCACCGTGTCCGTATCGCGCCGTGTATCGGTCGTCTCCGCCCTGGCCTGCGGGGCGTTCCTGCTGCCCGCGGCGGTCGCGTACGCCGAGCCGACCGCCGACGAGGTCCGCGAGGAGATCGAGCGACTCGAAGAGGAGTTCGCCGAGCTCAACGCCGCCTACAACGAGGCGGAGGAGGACCACGAGGTCGCCGAGGAGAAGCTCGACGACATCCTGGAGGACCTCGAAGAGGCCCAGGAGCGGGTGGAGAACCTGAGCCGGGGCGTGCGCACCCTGGCCACCCTCGCCTACACCGGCACCGACTTCAGCTCCCCCACGCAGCTCATCGGCGCGGGCGGCCCCGAGGAGGCGATGTTCCACCAGGCCGACCTCACCTACCTCTCCGAGCAGAACGACGCCAGCCTGGAGCGGTACCTGGAGGAGCTGGAGGAGCTGGAGACCCTGGAGGCCGAGGCCTCCGAGACGGAGGAGGCCGCCGCCGAGGCCCTCAAGGAGGCCGAGGAGGCCACCGAGGCCGCCGAGGAGAAGATGGCGGAGCAGGAGGCCCTGCTCGACGAGCTGACCGAGGAGGAGCGCGCCGCGGCCACCACCAACACCGCCAACACGGGGGGCGGCGGTACCGGCGGGGGCGGCGGAGGCGGGGGCGGTGGCGGCAGCTACACCGGCCCGGCCTCGGGCAACGCCCGGACGGCCCTGGACTTCGCCTACGCCCAGATCGGCAAGCCGTACGTGTGGGGCGGGACCGGTCCCGGCGGCTACGACTGCTCCGGCCTGACCCAGGCCGCCTGGGCGCAGGCCGGCGTGAGCCTGCCGCGCACCACCTACGACCAGGTCAACGCCGGCCAGCGGGTCAGCTGGGACAACATGCAGCCCGGCGACCTGCTCTTCTTCTACGGCGCCAGCCCCAGCCACGTGGGCCTGTACGCGGGCGACGGCATCATGGTCCACGCCTCGACGTCGAGCAAGCCGATCGGCACGGTCGCCCTGAGCGACTACTACCGCGCCAACTTCGTCACGGCCGTGCGCCCGTAGGACGTGTCCGGCTGATCCTGCGCTCCGCTCGGGCGCCCCGGCGGCGGGGCGCCCGGGGCACGGGCCCGGATCCGTCCGCGCGGCCCCGCACCGGTCACGGGTGCGGGGCCGCGGCGCGTTCCGGGCCCCTCCGCCGGGCCGGCCGCCGCGCGGCCCCCGGGTCGCCCGCGGGAGGGCGCCGCGCCGCTACCCTCGTGGCGTGCCGCGAACGCTGATCATCACCAACGACTTCCCGCCCAGGGCCGGGGGCATCGAGGCCTTCGTCCACGAGGTGGCGCTGCGCCTGCCCGACGTGGTCGTGTACACCTCCTCGCCCTCCGGTGCCGACGCCGCCGCCGACCCCCACTTCGACCTGCGGCTTCCCTTCCCCGTGGTCCGCGACACGGCGAAGGTGCTGCTGCCCTCGCCCCGCGTGGTCCGGCGGGCCGCCTCCATCGCCCGCCTGGAGGGCTGCGACTCCGTGCTGTACGGGGCCGCGGCCCCGCTGGGGCTGGCCGCCGGGGCCCTGGCCGGCTCCGTGGGCCGCCAGGTGGCGCTGACCCACGGGCACGAGACGGGGTGGGCGCTGCTGCCGGGCGCGCGCGAGGCGCTGCGCCGCGTCGGCGACACCACCGACACCGTCACCTACCTGGGCGAGTACTCCCGGCGGCGGCTGGCCCGGGCCCTGTCGGCGCCCGCCACCGGGCGGATGCGGCGGGTCGCGCCGGGGGTCGACACCGACCGGTTCCGCCCCGGCGCGGGCGGCGTCGGGGTGCGCGAGCGGTACGGGCTGGGCGACCGCCCGGTGGTGGTGTGCGTCTCCCGCCTGGTCGCCCGCAAGGGGCAGGACACGCTGCTGCGCGCCTGGCCCCGGGTGCTGGCGGACGTGCCCGGCGCCGCCCTGCTCGTCGTCGGGGACGGACCGCGCGCCGCGCGGCTGCGCTCGGCGGCGGCCGGGACGGACTCGGTGGTGTTCACCGGCCCGGTCGCGGCGGCGGAGCTGCCGGCGCACTACGACGCGGGGGACGTGTTCGCGATGCCCTGCCGGACCCGGCGGGGCGGCCTGGACGTGGAGGGGCTGGGGATCGTCTACCTGGAGGCGTCGGCCACCGGGCTGCCGGTGGTGGCGGGCGACTCGGGGGGCGCTCCGGACGCGGTCCTGCCCGGGGAGACCGGGTACGTCGTCGACGGCTCCCGCCCCGGCCCGACCGCGCGGGCCCTCATCCGGCTCCTGCGGGACCCCGACCGCGCCGCCCGGATGGGCGCACGCGGCCGGGAATGGGTGGAGCGGGAGTGGACCTGGGACCGCGCCTGCGCGCGCCTCACGGGCCTGCTCACGCCCTAGCGGGCTCCGCGCCACCCGGGCCGGGGTGGTCGCCCGCCCGGGCCCCGGCGGGCACCGCGCCCCCGGCCGCAGGGCCGGGGCCCGCGGCCGGAGTCGCGGCAGGGCCTCACAGGTCGTCGCCGTGGACGCCGCCGGGCGGCGGGGAGCCCGCGGCGGTGTCCTGGGGCGCGCCCGTCTCGCTGTGCTCCAGCCACGCCTCCCACGAGCGCTGGTAGAACCCCCACCCGTTGTCCCATTCCAGGTCCCGGCCGGTGCCGGTGGTCTCCAGCACGTCGCCGGTCAGGGTGTTGTCGTGGAACCAGCGGGCGTCGGCGACGGACATGTTGGTGCAGCCGTTGGACCGGTTGGCGTGGCCGATGCTCCCGTTCCAGGGCGCGGCGTGGGCGAACTCGCCGCTGTCGGACGTGCGCACCGCCCAGTCCACGTCGAGCCGGTAGTAGCCGGCCGAGCCCTCGGGGATCCCCACGGTCGACGAGTCCATCACGAGCCTGCTGTACTTCTCCATCAGCACGTGGACGCCGGACGTCGTCGTGTTGAAGCGGCGCTCCCCCTTGCCGTTGCTCACGGGGATGGAGCGGACCCGCTCGCCGTCCACCTCCACGTCCATGCGGTGGTCGGGGACGTGCATGGTCGCGACCAGCTCGCGGCCGACCTCGAAGCCGATGCGCTCGTCGGCGGTGCCGAACACCCCGTCGGCGGCCTCCACACCGGTCAGGCGCAGGTCGACGACGACCTTCTGGTGCGGTTCCCAGTACTCCCGGGGCCGGAAGACGGCGGTGGTCTCGTCCACCCAGTTCCAGGCGCCCTCGGTGGGCTTCTCCGAGGTGACGTGCATGGAGTTCTCGACCTGTTCCCGGTGCTCCACCGGCTCCTCGAAGGTGACGACGACGGGCATGCCCACGCCGACGGTCTGCCCGTCCTGCGGCAGGACCAGGGGCGCGGCCAGTCGCGCGTCCTTGGCCACCCCGTGGGTGGCGAAGGACGAGACCACCTCGGTGTGCTCCCCGTCGGCGCCCCGCGCGGTCGCGTAGACGGCGACCCGGCCGCCGGGCGCCAGGTTCCGGTCGCTGACCCAGGCGGAGCCGTCCTCGGCGAGGGTGCCGGCGACCGGCGCCCGCCCGGGCGCCTCCTCCTCCGCCGCCGCCCACTGCTCGCGGCCGGCCTGCTCCACGGTGACGTCGGTGAGGACGCCGTCCTCGACGGCGACCCGGACCGGTGTGTTGGGCGCGACCCCGGACTCCCCCGGGGCCGGGGTGATGGAGATCCGCGGCCGGGGGGCCTCCTGCGGCTCCTCCCCGGCGGGCGTGCAGGCGGTGGCCAGCAGGGCCAGGGCGACGGCGGCGGTGACCAGGCGCCCGGAGAGCCGGACTCGTCGGTCCATGACATAACCCCCAGATGTCACTTTATGTGATCAACAGGTTACATCGGACATGAGGGAAATCCCGGCATTGGCCACTCGCGTCCCTCGGGCCGCTCCCCTCCCGGCCGGCGACCTCCCGGGCGCACGGAAAAGCCCCGGCGGCGACCCGTGGGTCGCCGCCGGGGCGGGTGCTCGGCGTTCCGGCTAGTGCTGGAACTCCTTGCGGTAGTACTCGAAGATCCAGCCGATGGAGGTGAGGATGATCGCGAACGCGCCGATGATCACCATCCACCAGCCGATGGCCACGCCCACGGCGGTGAACGCCACGGCCAGGGCCACGAACATCGGCCACCAGCTGTGCGGGCTGAAGAACCCGTACTCGCCGGCGTTCTCGGCGATCTCGCCGTCGAGCCGCTCCTCCGCGGGGAGCCCGTGGAAGCGCTCGCTGCGGCGGGCCGCCTGCCAGAGCCAGTACCCGATCATCCAGCCGAACCCGATGGAGACGACCAGCGCCGTGGTGCCGGTCCACTCGATGGCACCGGTGTCCTGCCAGGACCAGTAGATGTACAGCAGGGCCGCAAGACCGAAGAAGGTCGAGACGCCCATGAACAGATAGGCCTGCGTCTTCATGCGCCCCTACTCCTTCGTGGCACCGACGGGGACCGCGCCGGGGGCAGCGGCGTGCGGGTGGTTCAGGTCGAACGCCGGGCGCTCGGACCGGATCCGCGGCAGCGACGTGAAGTTGTGCCGCGGCGGCGGGCAGGACGTCGCCCACTCCAGCGAGCAGCCGTAGCCCCACGGGTCGTCGACCTCGACCAGGGGCGCCTTCTTCGCGGTGATGTACATGTTCCAGAAGAAGATCAGCGTCGAGGCAGCCAGGACGAACGAGGAGACCGACGAGATCTGGTTCAGCTCCGTGAAGCCGTCACCGGGCAGGTAGTCCGCGTACCGGCGGGGGAAGCCCATGGCGCCCAGCCAGTGCTGGACCAGGAACGTCCCGTGGAAGCCCAGGAACAGCAGCCAGAAGTGGACCTTGCCCAGGCGCTCGTTGAGCATCTTGCCGGTGAACTTGGGCCACCAGAAGTAGAAGCCCGCGAACATGGCGAACACCACGGTGCCGAACACCACGTAGTGGAAGTGCGCCACCACGAAGTAGGAGTCGGTGACGTGGAAGTCGATCGGCGGGGAGGCCAGCAGCACGCCGGTGAGGCCGCCGAAGAGGAAGGTCACCAGGAAGCCGATGGTGAACAGCATGGGCGTCTCGAAGGTGAGCTGCCCGCGCCACATCGTGCCGATCCAGTTGAAGAACTTCACCCCGGTCGGGACCGCGATGAGGAACGTCATGAAGGAGAAGAACGGCAGCAGCACGGCGCCCGTGGGGAACATGTGGTGCGCCCACACGGTCACGGACAGGCCGGCGATGGCGATCGTGGCGGCCACGAGGCTCTTGTAGCCGAAGATCGGCTTGCGGCTGAACACCGGCAGGATCTCCGTCGCGATGCCGAAGAACGGCAGCGCGATGATGTACACCTCGGGGTGGCCGAAGAACCAGAACAGGTGCTGCCACAGGATCGCGCCGCCGTGCTCGGCGTTGTAGACCTGCGTCCCGACCATGCGGTCGGCGCCCAGGGCGATCAGGGCCGCGGTGAGAACCGGGAACGCGATGAGCACCAGGACGCTGGTGAGCAGGGTGTTCCAGGTGAAGATCGGCATGCGGAACATCGTCATGCCGGGCGCGCGCATGCACAGCCCGGTGGTGATGAAGTTGACCGCGCCGAGGATGGTGCCCAGACCGGAGACGGCCAGGCCCAGGATCCACAGGTCGCCGCCCAGGCCCGGTGACCGGACCGCGTCGGACAGCGGGGTGTAGGCGAACCAGCCGAAGCTGGCGGCGCCGCCCGGGGTGATGAACCCGCTGACGGCGATGAGGCTGCCGAACAGGAACAGGTAGTACCCGAACAGGTTCATCCGGGGGAACGCCACGTCGGGGGCGCCGATCTGCAGCGGCATGATGATGTTCGAGAACCCGACGAACAGCGGGGTCGCGAACATCAGCAGCATGA
Source organism: Nocardiopsis flavescens (assembly GCF_900141985.1). Classification (GTDB taxonomy): domain Bacteria; phylum Actinomycetota; class Actinomycetes; order Streptosporangiales; family Streptosporangiaceae; genus Nocardiopsis; species Nocardiopsis flavescens. The sequence continues at coordinate 30,454 of NZ_FQZK01000017.1, forward strand.
TCGTGCCGTGCATGGTGAACATCTGGTTGAACTGCTCGTTGGACATGACCTGCATGCCCGGGAAGAACAGCTCGGCGCGCATGAGCAGCGCCAGGACGCCACCGAACAGGAAGAACGCGAACGAGGTGATCAGGTACATGTACCCGATGACCTTGTGGTCGGTCGACGTCAGCCAGTTGACGATGATCGAGCCCTTGCGGCCCGGGGTCCCCTGGGACACGGTGTGCGTCGGGGTCGTGGTCGTGCTCATTACTCGTTGTTCTCCTCGGCCTCGTCGGCGCCGGAGCCGGTGCCCTCGGCGTCGGAGCCCTCGGCCCCGCTCTCCTCGGAGGTGTCCGGGGTGTCGGGGGTCTGGGCGGCCTCGGCCTGCTCGGCGGCCACGGCCTGCTCCTTCTCCGCGGCCCAGGCCTCGTACTCGTCCTCGGGCAGGACCTCGACGTTGAAGAGCATGCGGGTGTGGTCCACACCGCACAGCTCGGCGCAGCGGCCGATGTACTCGCCGGCGGTGCCGTCGTTGAGGTTCACCTGGAACGCGTTGGCGCGGCCCGGGACCACGTCCATCTTGAAGCCGAACGCCGGGATCCAGAACGAGTGGATGACGTCCGGGGAGTGCAGGTCGAAGTGGACGACCGCGTTCTCCGGCAGCACCAGCGTGGACTGGGTGGAGGGGTCGGCGGTGCCGTCGGGGTTGGGCACGCCCACCTCGGAGTACAGCACCTCCCCGCCCTCGTCCTTGGGGGCGTCCAGGTAGTTGAACTGCCAGGCCCACTGGAAGGCGACGACCTCGACGTGGACGTCGGCCTCCTGCTCGGTGTCCATCAGGTAGTTCTGGTCGCGTGCGGTGAAGTAGAACAGCACCGCGATGACGACGATCGGAAGCACGGTGTAGAGCGCCTCGATGGGCATGTTGTAGCGCACCTGGGGCGGCAGCTGCTCAGAGCGCTTGCGGTGGAAGATGATCGACCAGATCATCAATCCCCACACGAGAATGCCGACCGCGAAAGCCGCCACCCAGGAGCCCTGCCAGAGCGAGAGAACACGCTCGGCCTGCTCGGTGATCGGCTCCGGCATGCCCAAACGAGTGAGCTCGTTCGACGCGCAGCCGGTCGCGGCCAGCCCCAGCACGGCGAGCGCGGCGCCGCGTGGTGCCCATCGGCGCGCGTTGGAGCGCCGATTTTCTTGGCGGGTCGGACTCACGGATTGCCTTCCCAGCGGTGTAGCCCGTGGACTTCCACGGGCGGCCTAAGTATCCAAAGCTTGTCAGGGGGAAACATTATCGCGAACCGCCCAGGGTCCCGTTCATGGGCTTGCCTGGTCAGCGTGTTGCCGAAGGCCCGTGATTCGGGACGCTCGGTGGTCCGTGGAGCCGGACCCGTCGGTCCGCGGGGGGTGACCCTCCCGGCGGTCGGCGAGGCGCGGCCCGGCGTTCCCCCGGGCCCTTCCCCGTGGGGCCGCCGGGGCACCCGTTGCGGGTGTCGGGCGGCGCCCGCGTCCACAGCGGGTGCGTCCGAGGTCCGGCACCCCCACAGGGAGAGAACAAGGTGAGAGTATCGCTGGGTTTACGACACCCTTAACCGGGTTCGCCTTACCGGGCGGGAGCGGTCAAGATTGGGATACGGAACGAGAGCGCACAGGGGGTCCGCGTGTCCGAGGGACGGTGGCCGGCGGCGGGGCCGCCGTCGGTGGTCGTGGAGGCGGTGGGCCGCAAGTGCCCGATCCCGATCATCTGGGTGGCCCAGCGCCTGCACGAGGTGCCCATCGGCGGGGTCATCGCGGTCACCGCGGACGACCCCGCGGCCAAGGCGGACATCCCCGCCTGGTGCCGGATGAAGATGCACGAATTCGTCGCGGAGGTGCCCCTGGCCCGGGGTAGCGCGTTTCACATCCGGCGCATGTACTGAGCGCTCCCCCGTTCCGGCCGCCTGACCGTAACGATTCGGGCACACCGTTATCCGGGGGCCGCGGGGCGTACGCGAAAGGCCGCACGGACCCGGGGGTCCGTGCGGCCTGTGCTCGCACGCGGGGCGCCGCGGGGGCGCCGCGCGGGGGTGCTAGCGGGCGTAGAACTCGACGACGAGCTGCTCGTCGAAGGGCACCGGGATCTGCTCGCGCTTGGGGCGGTCGACGACCGCGATGCGCAGGTCCTTGTGGCTGACCGCCAGGAACCCGGCGATCTTGTCGTCGGCGTGGACGCCCTCGGCGGCCTCGACGAACGGCACCATGGAGCGGGACTTCTCCCGGACCGCGATGATCTGACCCGGCTTGACCTGGTACGACGGGATGTCGACCTTCTTGCCGTCCACGGTGATGTGGCCGTGGTTGATGAACTGGCGGGCGGCGTAGATCGACGCGGCCAGACCGGCGCGCAGCACGACCGTGGCCAGGCGCAGCTCCAGCTCGGCGAGCATCTCCTCGCCGGTGCGGCCGGAACGCTTCTTGGCGTTCTCGTAGATCCTGACCAGCTGCTTCTCGGTCAGGTCGTAGTACCAGCGCACCTTCTGCTTCTCGGCCTGGCGGACGGCGAAGTCGCTGCTGTTGCGGCGAACGCGACGGCCGTGCTCACCGGGCGGGTAGGGGCGCTTCTCGAAGTAGCTGACCGCCTTACGGGTCAGCGGCATTCCGGCGCGCCGCGACAACCGCACCTTGGGTCCGGTGTAGCGCATGCAATGTCCTTTCAATGGAATGCGGGGAATCCCAGGTAAGGCTGGCCTAGAACTGGGAGGCGTACGGGCACGCCCGGGCCCCGTGCGCGCCCTGCGGACGCGGTGGGAGGCGGGTTCCCCACCGTCGCGGCGACCCCGCGCGAACGGTTCGGGCTTCATACGCACCGGCACGCGTTTCAGCGCACCGGCGGGCACGGCGGACCCGCCGAGTCGAAGCGGCGGGGTCCGTGCGGGTCGCGCCCCGGGCATGGGAGTGCACGGGACGCGGGGTCACGACTGTCTACTCTACGGGGTCCGCGGACCCTAGACGAACGGGCGGACCTCGGCGGCCACCCCGGCGCCGTAGGAGCGCTCCAGGCGCTCCAGCAGCGAGGCCCCCGTGAGCGTGTACTCCTGCGGGCCGTCGACCTCCAGGCAGTGCACGGCCGTGGCGTTGCCCACCTGGGCGGCGCGCTCCAGGGACAGGCCCCAGGAGTGGGCGGCCAGGAACCCGGCGCGGAAGGAGTCGCCCATGCCGGTGGGGTCGACCAGGTCGCCGACGGCGGCGGCGGGCACGTGGATGCCCGGCTCCCCCGCCCGGTCGATCCGGGCGCCCTTGGCGCCCAGGGTGGTGATCCGGGTGCCGACCCGGGACAGCACCTCCTCGTCGGACCAGCCGGTCTTCTGCTCGGCGAGCGCCTTCTCGTACTCGTTGGTGAACAGGAACGCGGCGCCCTCGATGAGGGTGCGCACCTGCGGGCCCTCCATGCGGGCGAGCTGCTGGGAGGGGTCGGCGGCGAAGGGGATGCCCCGGGTGCGGCACTCCTCGCTGTGGCGGACCATCGCTGCCGGGTCGTCGGCCCCGATCAGGACGAGGTCCAGCCCGCCCAAGCGGTCGGCGATCGGCTGGAGCTCGATGTTGCGCGCCTCGGCCATGGCGCCCGCGTAGAACGACGCGATCTGGTTCTGGTCGCGGTCGGTCGTGCAGATGAACCGGGCGGTGTGCCGCAGCTCGGAGATGTAGACGTGGGAGGTGTCGACGCCGTGGCGGTCGAGCCAGGCGCGGTAGTCCTCGAAGTCGGCGCCGGCGGCGCCGACCAGGACGGGGGACAGCCCGAAGCCGCCCAGGCCGAAGCAGATGTTGGCGGCGACGCCGCCGCGCCGGACGTCCAGCTCGTCGATGAGGAAGGAGAGGGACAACTGCTGGATCTGCTCGGGGATGATCTGCTCCGCGAACCGCCCCTCGAAGGACATCAGGTGATCGGTGGCGATGGATCCGGCAACCGCGATACGCACGGGAGGAGGGCTCCTTGGTCGGGACGCGCCGGCCGGGGGCCGGACACTGCTCCGGGCACGTGCTTCAGGGTGTGCCCGTTCGGACTGACCCAGGGTACAGACATGCCGCCCGGCGTCCGTTCGCGTCCCCGCGGCCGCCTCCCTCCCGGACGCGGCGGGGGGAGGGCGGACCGTGTCCGCCCTCCCCCGGTGGCCGTCGGCGTTCCCCGGGGCGCCCCGGGGCCGCGCGTCCTAGTTGAAGGAGTCGCCGCAGGCGCAGGAGCCCGTGGCGTTGGGGTTGTCGATGGTGAAGCCCTGCTTCTCGATGGTGTCCACGTAGTCGATCGTGGCACCGATGAGGTAGGGGGAGCTCATCCGGTCGGTGACGACCTCGACACCGCTGAAGTCGGTGACGATGTCGCCGTCGAGCTCGCGCTCGTCGAAGTAGAGCTGGTAGCGGAGCCCGGAGCAGCCGCCGGGCTGGACCGCGACGCGCAGGCGCAGGTCGTCCCGGCCCTCCTGTTCGAGGAGCGCCCGGACCTTGCCGGACGCGCCGTCCGTCAGGACGATCCCCTCGGTGGTCTCGCTCTGAACCGTCATCGTGTAAAGCTCCTCGTGGAAAGGGGTTGCGGCCCGCTTGCGCCCGCGGCCCCGGTCTGGCGCCCGCCCCAGGGACGGATGTGCTCTTCAACGGGTGCCAACACCCGGATCCGGCACCGCATTCCGACGCGCCGCCGCCGTGTCCGTCCGGCTCTCGCGGGTCCGGGCCGCCGGGGCCGGTACGGGTCGGTCCGCGCCTGTCCCCCCAGGGTACCCACCCGGCACCGCCGTGACACGGGGCGGCGGAGAGGGGTCAGCGGCTCCAGCGGCGGGCGACCCCCGCGGCGAGGTCGCGCAGTCCCTCGGCGGGGCGCTCCATCGCCGCGGCCACCGAGCCGGCGGACTCCGCCAGGGAGTAGGTCTCGGTGATGCCCGCGGCGGCGGCCTCGGCCCGGCCCACCGCGACGCGCCCGGCGGTGACCACGCAGGGGACCGCGTGCTCCCCCGCCATGCGGGCCACGCCGTGGGGCAGTTTGCCGCGCAGGGACTGGGAGTCGAAGGACCCCTCCCCCGTGATGACGAGGTCGGCGCCGGCCAGCCGACCGGCCAGGCCGACGGCGTCCAGGACCAGGCCGACGCCGGACTCGACGGCGCCGCCGAGCAGCAGCAGGGCGAACCCCAGGCCCCCGGCCGCCCCGGAGCCGGGGGCCGTCCGGACCCGGGCCCCGGGGTCGACCCGGTCGGCGAAGGCGGTCAGGGCCAGGTCCAGGCGCTGCACCCCGGCGGCGTCGGCGCCCTTCTGGGGCCCGAAGACCGCGCTGGCCCCGTGCAGGCCCAGCAGGGGGTTGTCGACGTCGGTGGCGGCGACCAGGCGCACCCCGGCGACGGCCTCCCGGGCCGGGGCGAGGTCGACCGCCCCTGTGCCGGCGAGCGCGCCGCCGCCGCGGGAGAGCCCGTCCGCGGGGGTGGCGCCCAGGGCGGCGAGCAGTCCGGCGCCGGCGTCGTTGGTAGAGCTGCCGCCCAGGCCGACGACGACCGTGCGGGCGCCGTCGGCGGCGGCGCGGGCGATCAGCTCCCCCACCCCGGAGCTGGTGGTCCGGGCGGGGTCGCGCCGGTCGGCGGGGACCAGGTGCAGCCCGCAGGCCTGGGCGCTCTCCACGTAGGCGGTGCGCCCGGCGAGGAGGTAGCGGGCGGTGACGGGGCCGCCCAGCGGCCCGGTGACGGCGGCCTCCCGCAGGGTCCCGCCCAGGGCGGTGTGCAGGACCTCCACGAATCCGGGGCCGCCGTCGGAGAGGGGGAGCAGGTCCAGGCGTGCGGAGGGGGCGACGGACCGCCAGCCGTCGGCGACGGCGCGGGCGGCCTCCAGGGCGCTGAGGGTTCCGGCGAACTTGTCCGGGGCGATCACGATGTGCACGGGTCCAGTGTGCTGGGTCATGCCGTCCGGCGCCAGGCCCGGAGGCCGAAAAAATTCATATGGCGGATTTTATTTTCCGCAATATGAAAACTACAGGCCCGGTGCGCCGTACACCGGGAACCAGCGCGACCGGTCCGCCTCCATCGGCAGGTCCCCGCCGATCGCCGCCTGGGCCTGGAGTTCCAGGGCGTTGTCGCGGCGCTGGCCCGGCAGCGGCGCGAACGGGTAGAAGGTGCCGCGCTTGTAGAGGTAGACCAGGCCCAGCGAGCGCTCCCCGTCGGTGAAGCCCACCAGCGAGCAGAGCAGCGAGGGCCCGTACCCGTTCTCCTCCAGGGTGGAGTTGACGGCGTGCAGCGAGGTGACCAGGCCCGTGATGTCGGGGTCGGTGACCTCCCCCTGTCCGCTCGGCGGGTCGTCGGAGCGCACCACCAGCCACGTGTAGCCGTACTCGTCGGTGACCTGGCCGACCGGCGGCCCGTCACCGGCCTCCAGCAGCGCGGTGATGTCCTTCTCCAGTCCGGCGAAGGCGGCCCCCTCCGTCGACCGGAAGGAGACCGACCCCGTCCCGGTGGGGCGGAACCCGGCCGCCGCGCGCAGGGTGACCGCGGCCGACGGGAGCCCGAACAGGGCGTCCAGGTCGGGACGGACGGGCTTGGAGCGGCCCAGCAGGGCCCGCCAGAAACTCACACTGCCTCCTTGCGGGGAAGGGTCACCGGTGCTCAGGCCCCGCGGCCCAGCTGCCGGGAGATGTCGGAGAGCTGCGCCAGGCGCCGCTCCACCGGCGGGTGGGTGGCGATCAGGCTGTTGAGGCTGAACCCCTTGGTGAACGCCGGGGCGAAGAAGAAGGCGTTGAACGGCTCGACCTGGCGCAGGTCCCGGCTGGGGATGCGGGACATGTCCCCGGTGATCTTGGTCAGGGCGCTGCCCAGCGCCGAGGGGCGGCCGGTGAGGTAGGCGGCGGCGCGGTCGGCGGCCAGCTCCCGGTAGCGCGACAGCGCCCGGGTGAGCAGGAAGCTCAGCGCCCACGCGAGGGCGCTGACCAGGACCACCAGCAGGGCGACCACGGCCGGGGCCGGGCCGTTGTTGTTGCCCCGGCTCGCCCCGGAGAACGCGGCGAAGCGCAGCCCGGCCTGGGTGAGGAACCCGGCGACGATGCCCAGGAACCCGGCGACGGTCATCACCGTGACGTCGCGGTGGGCGATGTGGGACAGCTCGTGGGCGAGCACCGCCTCCAGCTCCTGGCCGTCCAGGCGGCGCATCAGCCCGGTGGTGACGCAGACCACCGCGGCCTTCTGGCTGTGCCCGGTCGCGAAGGCGTTGGGCACGTCGGTGTCGGCGACGCCGACCCGCGGCTTGGGCATGTCGGCCATGGCGCACAGCCGGTCGATGAGGGCGTGCAGCTCGGGCGCCTGCTGGGGGGAGACCTCCTTGGCGCCCATGGCGAACATGGCGATCCGGTCGGAGGAGAAGTAGCTGAACAGCGCGAACGCCAGGACGATGACCAGCACCAGCCAGATGTTCAGTCCGGCGGCGACCAGCCCCACGACGAAGGCCACGTACACCAGTACCAGCAGGAACATGGTGAGGGCCATGCGGCCGGTGAGGCCTCGGTCAGGAGTGAACTTGGAACCCGCCATGCGTCGCGCCCTTCCCGGTGGTTCGGACATATCGGAGTCTAGTTCGCGAGGGTGAGAAGAGGGTGAAAACCCCACGTGAACACGCCGGGGCCGCCGCGACCGGGAGGTCGCGGCGGCCCCGGAGAACATCACGCGCAGGCACCGGGCCGGTCCCGCCGAGGACGGTGGTGGCGGGTCCGGTCGAGCGGCCCCCTCGGGGACCGCGCTCTGAACGCTCTCCCGCTCCGCGGGGTCCGCGGTGCGCCGGGGGACCCCTCCCCCTGGGCGCCCCGCGCGGGATCCGCGGCGGAGCGGAGGTTCAGCAGAACACGCCCTAGCCCGGGATCAGGCCGTCGTCCTGGAGCATCTGCCGGACCTCGTCCATGCTGGCGTCGGCGTGCGGCAGGATGAACTGCGAGGGCTCCAGGGCGTCGGGCTCCAGCGGAGTACCGTGCTCGCGGACCTTGCCGAGCAGGTCGTGCAGGGCCTTGCGGAAGGCGGCCTCGTCGCCCTTCTCGATCGCCGACTCCAGCTCGGAGTCGAACGAGTTGAGCAGGTCGAGGTCGGCGTCGGTGAGGTCCACCTGGCCCTCCCCCATGATGCGGACGATCACGAGCCCTCCCCACGGCCGGAGGCGCCGCCGCCCTCGATCTGCGGGGTGGAGGACGAGGAGCCGCCGCCCAGTTCGAGCTTCATGCGCTCCAGCTCGGCCTCGACACCGCTGGTGCTGGCCATGCGGTCCAGCTCGGCCTGGATGTCGTCGCGCGGACCCGACCCGGTCACGTCGTCGAGCGCGCCGGAGGCGAGCAGCTCGTCGACGGCGCCGGCGCGGGCCTGCATCTGCGCGGTCTTGTCCTCGGCCCGCTGGATCGCCATGCCGACATCGCCCATCTCCTCGGAGATGCCGGTGAAGGCCTCGCTGATCTGCGTCTGGGCCTGGGCCGCGGTGTAGGTCGCCTTGATCGTCTCCTTGCGGGTACGGAAGGCGTCCACCTTGGCCTGGAGGCGCTGCGCGGCCAGGGTGAGCTTCTGCTCCTCGCCCTGGAGGTTGGCGTGCTGCTCGCGCAGGGAGTCGATCTGCTGGGTGAGACCGGAGCGGCGGGTGAGGGCCTCGCGGGCGAGGTCCTCGCGTCCCTGGGTGAGGGCCGCCTTGCCCTGGGTCTCCAGCTTCCCCGACTGCTGTTCGAGCTGCTGGATCTGGAGCTCGACCCGCTTGCGGGAGGTCGCGACGTCGGCCACGCCGCGCCGGACCTTCTGCAGGAGTTCGAGCTGCTTCTGGTACGAGTAGTCGAGTGTCTCCCTGGGGTCCTCGACCGAGTCCAAGGCCTTGTTGGCCTTGGACTTGAAGATCATGGAAAGTCGCTGAAACACGCTCATCGGCGTGGCCGTCCCCTTCTCGGTGCGTACATCGGCTGTTCCCAGCGGGCGCTTTGCCCAACCCTACGCGGTCTGACCCGCGGTCGCCATAAAGCTGTGACCGGCTACCCTGAGGGTGTGTTCCGACGTCGCTCCGCTTCCGCAGACACGGATTCGAAGACCACCGAATCCGCCAGCCCTGAGGCCTCTGAGGCCACCCAACCTAAGGGATATACCCCTAAGAAGGGTGTCCCCACCCCAAAGCGCAAGGAATCCGAGTCGTCCCCGCGCAAGCTGGTGAAGGCTCCGGAGACCCGCAAGGAGGCCTACCAGATCCACCGCGCCCGCCTCGAACGTCAACGAGGCGTCAGCAAGGTGAGTTCCGGAGGACTCAAAGGCGTTCCCGCCGACGAGGCCCGCTACTACCGCCCGGCCGACCTCGGCCCGGCCCGCCGCTACGCCCGTGACCTGGTGGACTCCCGCCGCACGCTCAGCGAGTTCTTCCTCCCGCTGTCGATCGTCATCATCCTCCTGATCATGGTGCCCAGCCCGCTGTTCCAGGTCGGCGTGGCGTACGTGGCGTGGCCGCTGATGATGGTGTCGCTCGTGATCGAGGGCATCCTCACCTCGCGCCGCGTCAAGCGCGAGGCAGCCGAGCACTACCCCGAGGACGACATGCTGCGCGGCATCGGCTGGTACGCCGTCATGCGCCAGATCCAGTTCCGCCGGCTGCGGCTGCCCAAGCCCAAGCTCAAGGTCGGCGAGGCCCCGGTCCCGCACTAGTCCCCCCTTTCCCCGGCCCGCTCCGATCCGCCCGGGTCGAGGCCACCCGCGCAAGGCCCGCGACCGCGGCCCCGTGCGGGCGCCCCGGCACGGGGCGGCGGCCGGTCGGTCCCGCGAGCGGCGGGCAGGGGAGACCGCCCCCCACGGACACCCGGGCCCGGTGCGCACGCGCACCGGGCCCCGACCTCTTTCCGGGCCCCTTCTCCGGGCGGTCCCGGGGACGTCCCCGGTCTTTCCCCGAATCGCGTGGCGGGGGCCCGGGCGGGCCGTCCCGGACACGCGGGACCGCCCTCGCGCGGGCAGGGGCGCCCCACTAAGGTTCCGGGCATGGAATTCCGCCATCTCGGCAAGAGCGGTCTCGTCGTCAGTGAGATCGCCTACGGCAACTGGATCACCCACGGCTCCCAGGTCGAGGAGGACGCGGCCCTGGCCTGCGTCCGCGCCGCACTGGACGCCGGCATCACCACGTTCGACACCGCCGACGGCTACGCCCAGGGCAGGGCCGAGGAGGTCCTCGGCCGCGCGCTCAAGGGCGAGCGCCGCGACGGCCTGGAGATCTTCTCCAAGCTCTACTGGCCGGTGGGCCCGGGCAAGAACGACCGCGGCCTGTCGCGCAAGCACATCATCCGCGGCGTGGAGGACACCCTGCGCCGCCTGGGCACCGACTACCTGGACCTGTACCAGGCCCACCGGTTCGACCACGGGGCTCCCCTGGAGGAGACCCTGCGGGCCTTCGAGGACCTGGTCCGCCAGGGCAAGGTCCTGTACGTGGGCGTGTCGGAGTGGAACGCCGACCAGATCGGGCGGGCGCTGAAGATCGCCGAAGAGTCCGGGTTCGACCGCATCGTCTCCAACCAGCCGCAGTACAACATGCTGTGGCGGGTCATCGAGTCCGAGGTCGTCCCCGTGTCCCGCCGCGAGGGCCTCGGACAGGTCGTGTGGTCGCCCATCGCGGGCGGCATCCTCACCGGCAAGTACAAGCCGGGCGAGCCGCTGCCCGAGAACACCAGGGCCACCGACGCCCACAACAAGCGGTTCATCGCCGACCGGGTCGGCGACCGGGAGCTGCTGGAGCGGGTGCAGAAGCTGGCCCCGCTGGCCGCCGAGGCCGGGCTGACCCTGCCGCAGCTGGCCGTGGCCTGGGTGCTGCAGAACGACAACGTGTCCACCGCGATCATCGGCGCCACCCGGCCCGAGCAGGTGCGGGACAACGTCCAGGCGGCCGGGGTGAGGCTGGACGCGGGGCTGCTGGCCCGGATCGACGAGGTCCTGGGCGACAGCGTCGACCGCGACCCGTCGCTCACCCGCAGCCCGGAGGACATCCGCGCCTAGGCGCGGCGCTCCCTGGGCCCCGCTCTCCGGCGGTGCCGGCGCGCCCGGGGGCCGAAGCCGCCTCCGGGCGGCCCCGCCGGACCATGCGTGGAGGCGCCTCCGCCGTGCGGGGCGGGCGCGGTGCCGGAGCGCTCACCGGGGTCCGGCCCCCGTCGGGGGGCCGGGCCCCGTCGCCTACTCCGCGGGCTCCAGGGACATCGTGTAGACCTCCTTGCCGTCCTCCAGCAGGACGACCCGGTCCACCCCGCCCTCGGTGAGCTCGGCCCAGTTCTCGCCCAGCCAGCTCTCCGCGTCGCCGCGCGAGGTGAACGACTCCGCGGGCAGGTCCCCCGCCAGCGGGTCCGCCCCGTCGGCCTCGTGGTAGCGCCAGGTCCACGCCATCGTCGACCGCCCCTTCCGTCCCGATAGGTCGCGGCCTACGGGTCACCGCGATCGTGTGCCGAGCTTAACCAAGGCTCGGCGGGGCATGCGGTTTACTACTTCAGGTGCGAATCCGATTCACGGGGACCGCGGGCCACGCGGGCTGGCCCGCCCCGCAGTGCACCTGCGCCTCCTGCAACCAGGCCCAGGCCGACCGCCGCCTGCCCCTGCGGGTGACGGTCGACGACCGGTTCCGGCTCCGCGAGAGCGGGGCGGCGGGACCGGTGCCCCAGGGCTACACGGTGACGCCCACGCCCGACGGCGTCCGGGTGGAGGGCCCGGACGGCGGACGGCTGCTCTACGCCCGCTCCGGCCCCGCGGCGCCGCCCGACGCGCACGCGGTGGAGGCGGCCGTTCCCGACTCCGGGTTCGCCTCGGCCCCGCCCCAGCAGGTGGACATGGTCATCGTCGACGCCGCCCGGCGGCCGGAGACCATCGGCGAGCTGCGGCGCAGCGGGGTGATCGGCGTGACCACGGCCGTCGTCGCGGTCGGCGGCGACCACAGCGTCCGCTCCCCGCGGGAGTTCGCCCGCCGGGCCCGGCTGTGGGGCGCCTTCGCCCCCGGCGACGGCCACGCCATGTCGTGTCCGCCCTCGGTCTGGCCCCCGTCGCGACCGCGCGGACCGCACCGGGTCCTCGTCACCGGCGGGGCGCGCTCGGGCAAGTCCGCCGAGGCCGAACTGCGGCTGCTCGCCGAGCCGAGGGTGTCCTACGTGGCGACCGGCGAGCCCGCCGACGCCGACCGCGACCCGGAGTGGGCGCGGCGGGTCGCCCTGCACACCGCCCGCCGTCCCCGGTGGTGGGAGACCGAGGAGACCCGCGACCTGTCGTCGCTGCTCCGGCGGGCCGGGGGCGCGGTCCTCATCGACTGCCTGGGCACCTGGCTGACGGCGGCCATGGACCGGCACGGCCTGTGGGACGAGGAGCCCGCGCCCGGCGCCGAGAAGCGGGTCGAGGCCGAGGTGCGCGACCTGCTGGAGGCCTGGCGGACCACCCGGGCGTACGTGGTGGCGGTGACCAACGAGGTGGGCTCGGGCGTGGTGCCCGCGACCCGCTCGGGCCGGCTGTTCCGCGACCACCTGGGACGGCTGAACCAGTGGGCGGCCGCCGAGTCCGAGGAGGTCGTCCTGGTGACGGCCGGGCGCGTGCTGGAGCTCCCGTGAGCGGTGCCGCCGGCGCGGGCGCGCGCCTGGCCGTGGGCGTGTTCACCGTGGTCCCGGTGCGGGTGGAGCGGGCGGACCGGGCGGCGGCCCGGTGGGCGATGCTCTGGGCCCCTGCGCTGGGGGCGCTGGCGGGCGCGCTGACCGGGGCGGTGGCCGCCGCCGGGACGGCCGCGGGGCTGCCCGCGGCGCTGGCCGCGCTGCTGGGGGTCGGCGCCGCGGCGCTGTTCACCCGGGGCCTGCACCTGGACGGGCTGGCGGACCTGGCCGACGGGCTGGGCAGCGCCCGCCCCGCGGCGGGGGCGCTGGAGGTGATGCGCCGCTCCGACATCGGGCCCTTCGGCGTGATCACGCTGGTCTTCGTGCTGGGGGCCCAGGTGCTGGCGCTGGCCCGGCTGGCGGAGGCGTCGCCCTGGGCCGCCCTGGCCGGGGCGGTCGCGGCGGGCGCGGCGGGGCGGACGGCGATCACCTGGGCGTGCACCCCGGGGGTGCCCGCGGCCCGGCCGGAGGGGCTGGGCGCGATGGTGGCCGGGACGGTGCCGGCGGCGGGTGCCGCGGCGGCGACCGCGGCGGTGCTGGCCGGCTGCTCGCTGGGCCTGCTCGTCTCCCCCGGGTTCGCCGCGGCCTGCGCGGCCGCCCTGGCCGCGGGCCTGGCGGGGGCGGCCCTGCTCCGCCGCCGGGCGGTGCGCCGCCTGGGCGGTGTGACCGGCGACGTCATGGGGGCGCTGGCCGAGACCGGCGCGACGGTGGCGCTGGTGGTACTGGCCGGCTCGGTCGCGTGGCTGTGAACCCGGGCCCGGGGTCCATCAGGCCTTTTCCGGCGCGCGGCGGGGCCGCGGCGCGCCCGGTGTAGCCATCATCACATTTTTTCACACCATGTTCCATCGGCGATCCCGACGAACGGCGCACCGCGCGCCCGGCGCCCCCCTGCGACGGTCGCCACCGGCGGCCAGGGCGCCGTCCCCGGCCGGTCGGCAGGGGGGCCGACCCCCGACCGCCCCCACCCCCCGCACCGGCGCGCAGGGCCCCCTCAGGAGCCGGAGTGCCACGTCACCGACCGGAGCACGGGGCGACTAGCATCGTGGGTGTGAGCACGACGTTGTCAGTACACACGGAGTCCCCCAGTTCGCTCGACGCCGACGCCCTCGTCGTCGGTTACCACTCCGGGGGCGACGCCCCGGAGCCCGCGTCGGGCGCTCATGACGTCGACGCCGCCTTCTCCGGCGGCCTCGCCCAGACCCTGTCGCTCCTGGGAGCGAGCGGCGCCGCGGAGGAGGTGCACACCCTTCCCTCCCTCGGGGCCGTCGCCGCCCCGGTGATCGTCGCCGTCGGACTCGGTGAGCGGCCCGCCGGGGGCGCGGTCGACGCCGACGTCCTCGCCCGCGCCGCGGGCGCCGCCCTGCGCGCCCTGGCCGGCCGCCCCGAGGGCGCGGGCCGCGTGGCCCTGGCCCTGCCGGCCGGCACCGCCGAGGAGGCCGGGGCCGTGGCCCTGGGCGCCCGCCTGGGCGCCTACTCCTTCGACCGCTACCGCACCGGCCCCGGTGCCGCGAAGAAGTCCGCCGACCTCACCCTGCTCCTGGCGAGCGGCGCCGCGGGCGCGGATGCCGCGGCCGACCGCGCCGCCGTCCTGGCCGAGGCCGTCGAGCTGACCCGCGACCTCGTCAACACCGCCCCCTCGGACCTGGTCCCCGAGGACCTCGCCTCGGCCGCGCAGGAGATCGCCGCGCAGGCCGGGCTGGACTTCGAGGTGCTGGACGAGCAGGCCCTCGCCGAGGGCGGCTACGGCGGCCTCACCGGCGTCGGCCAGGGGTCGGCCAACCCGCCGCGCCTGGTCCGCCTGTCCCACACCCACCCGGAGGCCACCCGCACGGTCGCCTTCATCGGCAAGGGCATCACCTTCGACTCCGGCGGCCTGTCCCTCAAGCCCGCGGGCTCCATGGACTGGATGAAGTCCGACATGGCCGGCGCCGCCTCCGTGCTCGCCGCCCTGCGGGCCGTCTCCGCCCTGGGCCTGAAGGTCAACGTCGTCGGCTACCTCGCCGTCGCCGAGAACATGCCCAGCGGCACCGCGCAGCGCCCCTCCGACGTCCTGAGCATCTACGGCGGCAAGACCGTCGAGGTGCTCAACACCGACGCCGAGGGCCGCCTCGTCATGGCCGACGCCCTGGTCCGCGCCCAGGAGGACGGGCCCGACCTGGTCGTCGACATCGCCACGCTGACCGGCGCCCAGCTGGTCGCGCTGGGCACCCGCGTGTTCGCGGTCATGGCCAACGACGACGACGTGCGCGAGCAGGTCGTCGCCGCGGCCGGCGCCGAGGGCGAGGCCGCCTGGCCGATGCCGCTCCCCGCCGAACTGCGCGGGGGCCTGGACTCCGCGGTCGCCGACATCGCCAACGTGGCCGGCGAGCGCTGGGGCGGCATGCTGTCCGCCGGCGTCTTCCTCAAGGAGTTCATCGGCGAGGGCGTCAAGTGGGCGCACCTCGACATCGCGGGCCCCTCCTTCAACCAGGGCGGCCCGTACGGGTACACGCCCAAGGGCGGCACCGGAGCCGGCACCCGGACCCTGGTCCGCATCGCGGAGTCCTACGCCGAGTAGGCCCGCCGGGGCGGCGGCGCTCCCTGAGCCCGCGCCGGCCGCCCCGACCGCGGTCCCCTCCCCCCGAGCCGCGGACCCACCCGAATCACCAGCCACCACAACAAGGAGTTCGTTCCCGTGAGTGAGAGCGGCGGCACCTTCGACCTCGTCGTCCTTGGCGGCGGCAGCGGCGGCTACGCGGCGGCACTGCGCGCCGCGGAGCTGGACATGAGCGTCGTGCTGATCGAGAAGGACAAGCTCGGCGGCACCTGCCTGCACCGCGGCTGCATCCCCACCAAGGCCCTCCTGCACTCGGCCGAGGTCGCCGACTCCGCCAAGGAGAGCGAGAACTTCGGTGTCAGGGCCACCTTCGAGGGCATCGACATCGAGGCCGTGCACAAGTACAAGGACAAGGTGGTCAACGGCCTGCACAAGGGCCTCACCGGCCTGGTCAAGTCGCGCAAGATCACCGTCGTGGAGGGCGAGGGCCGCCTCACCGCCAAGGACGAGGTCACCGTCGGCGACGCGGTCTACAAGGGCGCGAACGTCCTGCTGGCCACCGGCTCCAAGCCCAAGACCCTGGGCCTGGAGATCGACGGCGAGAAGGTCATGACCAGCGACCAGGCCCTGGGCCTGGACCGCGTCCCCTCCTCCGTGATCGTCCTGGGCGGCGGCGTCATCGGCGTGGAGTTCGCCAGCGTGTGGCGCTCCTACGGCTCCGAGGTCACCATCGTCGAGGCCCTGCCGCACCTGGTGCCGGTCGAGGAGGAGTCCAGCTCCAAGCTGCTGGAGCGCGCCTTCCGCAAGCGCGGCATCAAGTACGAGCTGGGCACCCCGTTCGAGTCGGTCAAGACCACCGGCTCCGGCGTCACGGTCACCCTCCAGGGCGGCAAGACCCTGGAGGCCGAGGTGCTGCTGGTCGCGATCGGCCGCGGCCCCGTCTCCGAGGGCCTGGGCTACGAGGAGCAGGGCGTGTCCCTGGACCGCGGCTTCGTCACCGTGGACGAGAACCTGCACACCGGCGTCGGGAACGTCTACGCGGTCGGCGACCTGATCCCGACCCTGCAGCTGGCCCACGTCGGCTTCGCCGAGGGCATCTTCGTCGCCGAGCACATCGCGGGCCTCAACCCGGCCCCGATCGACTACGACGGCGTCCCCCGCGTCACCTACTGCGAGCCCGAGGTCGCCTCCGTCGGCCTGACCTCCAAGGCCGCGGCCGAGCGCGGGCTGGAGGTCGTCGAGGTGAACTACAACCTGGCGGGCAACGGCAAGAGCCAGATCCTCCAGACGCAGGGCGCCGTCAAGGTCATCGCGGAGAAGGACGGCCCCGTGCTGGGCGTCCACATGGTGGGCAGCCGGGTCGGCGAGCTGATCGCCGAGGGGCAGCTCATCTACAACTGGGAGGCGCTGCCCTCCGAGGTGGCCCAGCTCATCCACCCGCACCCGAGCCAATCGGAGGCGCTGGGCGAGGCGCACCTCGCGCTGGCGGGCAAGCCGCTCCACGTCCACGACTGACCGCACCGGCGGGGGCGGGCCACGGCCCGCCCCCGCCGCCGTACATCCGCGCTGCCCATCACCGGGATCGGGCAGGACACCGCGCCCATATCCAACGAGGAACCCATGCCGACATCCGTTTCCATGCCCGCCCTGGGTGAGAGCGTCACCGAGGGGACCGTGACCCAGTGGCTGAAGAACGTGGGCGACACCGTCGAGGTCGACGAACCGCTCCTTGAGGTCTCCACCGACAAGGTGGACACCGAGATCCCCTCCCCGGTCGCGGGCGTGCTGACCCGGATCCTCGTCCAGGAGGACGAGACCGTGGACATCGGCGCCCAGATCGCGATCATCGGCGGCGCGGGCGCCGCGCCCGCCCAGGCCCCGGCCGAGCCCGCGGCTCCCGCCGAGCCGGCCCGGGACCCGGAGCCGGAGGCCGCCGCTCCCGCCGACGAGCCCGCCCCCGCGACCGCCGAGAGCACCCCGGCCCCCGCCCCGGAGAGCCCGTCGGTGGACATCGGCACCCTCAGCAGCACCGGCCCCTCGGGGACCGACACCGGTACCGAGGGCTACGTGACCCCGCTGGTGCGCAAGCTCGCCGCCGAGCACCGCGTGGACCTGAGCCGCGTCCGGGGCACCGGCGTGGGCGGCCGCATCCGCAAGCAGGACGTGCTCAAGGCCGCCGAGGAGCAGAAGGCCGCCGCCGCGCGCGCCGCCGCCCCCGCCGCGCCCTCCTCGGCCCCGCGCAAGCGGACCGACGACTCGGGGCTGCGCGGGCGCACCGAGAAGCTCACCCGGCTGCGCAAGTACATCGCCGACAGCATGGTGGAGTCCCTGCGCGTCTCGGCGACGACCACCCAGGTCGTCGAGGTGGACGTCACCAAGATCGCGCGGCTGCGCGAGCGGGCCGCCGAGCACGGCGGCGCGCCGGACTTCTTCGCGTTCTTCGCCCTGGCCACGGTCGAGGCGATGCGCGCGCACCCCAAGCTCAACGCGTTCATCGACGCGGACAAGCAGGAGGTGACCTACCACGACGTCGAGAACCTGGGCGTGGCGGTGGACACCGAGCGCGGCCTACTGGCCCCGGTGGTCAAGGACGCGGGCAAGCTGAACCTGAGCGGCCTGGCCGCCACCGTCGCCGACCTGTCCGAGCGGGCCCACACCGGCCTGCTGGGCCCGGACGAGCTGGGCGGCGGCACCTTCACCATCGCCGAGACCGGCGGCACCGGGGCGCTGTTCGGCACCCCGATCATCAACCAGCCGCAGGTCGCGATCCTGGGCACCGGCGCGGTCGTCAAGCGCCCGATCGTGGTCGAGGACCCGGCCGTGGGCGGCGAGGTCATCGCCGTGCGCTCGATGGTGTACCTGTCGCTGGGCTTCGACCACCGGCTCATCGACGGCGCCGACGCCGGCCGCTTCCTCCAGACGGTGCGGGAGCGCCTGGAGGAGGGCGCCTTCGAGGCGGAGCTGGGCCTGGGCTGACCCCCGCTCCGCGCCGGGGGTCCGGCGCGGGGCCGGGACGGGGCGGCCCCGGGCCGCCGACCCACCCGGAGGGCCGGGCACCGCACGGTGCCCGGCCCTTCGGCGTGGAAGATCACATCCGCTTGACCTCTACGGCGGTTGAGGTCTTAGCGTTGGTGGACCGACGGCACGGCACAAGGACCTCATCACATGGAAAACCTGCGGATCGCGGTGATCCTGGGAGCGAACCGGAACGGACGCACGGGACCGGCGGTGTCCCGCTGGTTCGTGGACCTGGTCCGCTCCCGGCCGGACCTGGACGTCGACGTCCTGGACGTGGCCGACCTCCCTCTCACGGAGCGGCACGGGCACGGGCACGGCGCCCCGGTGGCGGACTTCGGCCCCCGGGTGGCCGCCGCCGACGGGTTCGTGGTGGTCACCCCCGAGTACAACCACGGCTACCCGGGCCCGCTCAAGAGCGCGATCGACTCGGCCCGCGGGGAGTGGTTCGGCAAGGCGGCGGGGTTCGTCTCCTACGGGGGGATGTCCGGGGGGCTGCGCGCGATCGAGCAGCTGCGCACGGTCTTCTCGGAGCTGCACGTGGCGACGATCCGCGACACGGTGAGCCTGCACAACGCGAGTGCCCTGTTCGGGGAGGACGGGCTCCCACGCCCGGAGATGGCGGGCGCCGGCGCCGCGGCCGGGCTCCTGCTGGACGAGCTGGCCTGGTGGGCCCTGGCCCTGCGCGAGGCCCGCCGGAGCCGGCCCTACCCCGTCTGAGGGCCCGCGGCCCCCGCGGGGCGTCCGGGAGCGGCCACGACGTGGACGGGGCGGCGCCTCACGGCGCCGCCCCGTCTTTCTACCCCACCAATCACCATCCCCTGATGATCCCCATCATCAAAGGTCTGTTGGGTGGACGCGACAGCCAGCCCGACAGCGCGTCGCCCACGGTAGCCCCGCGCTGATGCGGAGTTCCATGTCCCACGTTCAAAGTAGAAGACCCGGGGGCCGCCCCGCAGGACTTTGGCGAAAATCCCCGGGAAAAAATCCGGGCGGCCCCCCGCAAGGGCACCCCGCCTCCGGTACTCGCTCCCGCGCCGGGTAGACACCTGAGCATGAAAGTGGCGATCACGGGCACCTCAGGTCTCGTCGGCGCGGTACTGGTCGAGGCGCTGCTCGCCGAGGGGCACCGGGTGGTGCGCATGGTGCGGCACGCCCCGCGGCCGGTGTACCGGTCCCGGCTGGAGGAGGCCGAATGGCGCCCCGAGCAGGGGCGGGTGGACACCGTGGCCCTGCACGGCGCCGACGCCGTGGTGCACCTGGCCGGGGCGCCGCTGAGCCAGGCCCCGTGGCCCCGGGGGCGCCGGGAGGCGCTCCGGCGGGCCCGGGTGCGCGGGACCCGCACCCTGGTGCGGGCGATGGCCGGCATGGACCGCCCTCCCCCGCGGCTGCTGTCCGCCTCGGGCATGCAGTTCTACGGGGACAGCGGCGGGCGGGTGGTCACCGAGGACGACGGGGCCGGATCCGGCTTCCTGGCCCGGGTCTGCGAGGACTGGGAGGAGGCCGCCGCCCCGGCCGCCGCCGCCGGGATCGCCACCGCGCACCTGCGGTTGGCGGTGCTCCTGGACCGCTCCGGCGGCTACCTGCGGTCGGTGCTGCCGCTGTACCGGGCGGGGCTGGGCGGCCGGATCGGCTCCGGGTCGCAGTACATGACGTGGATCTCCATGGACGACGCGGTGGGGGCGATCCGGTTCCTGCTCGACCGGCCGGACCTGACCGGGCCGGTCAACCTCTGCGCGCCCGAGCCGGTGAGCAACGCCGACTTCACCGAGGCCCTGGCACGGGCCCTGGACCGGCGGGCGGTACTGCGGGTCCCGGAGACGGCCCTGCGCGTCACCCTGGGGGACTACGCGCAGGAGACCGCCCTGCTGGATCTGCGGGGCCGCCCCGAACGCCTGATCACGGAAGGTTATTCCTTCACACTTCCCACCATCGACAGTGCGCTATCCGACATCCTGGCCCGACCGCTGCCCTCCGCCGGGGCGTAGAGTGAATGTGTGAGTGATCTCGTTTACGCATGGCTCGGCGATGCCCCCGTCCCCTACCACGAGGGCTGGGACCTGCAGAAGCGGCTCCACGAGCGCCGCGTCGCCGACGAAGTGGCGGACACCGTCCTGCTGCTGGAGCACGAGCCCGTGTACACGGCGGGCAAACGCACCGGGAGGTGGGATCGTCCCATCACCGACCCGGGCGCGCCGGTCGTCGACATCGACCGGGGCGGCAAGATCACGTGGCACGGCCCCGGACAGCTCACGGTGTACCCCATCGTGCGGCTGAAGGACCCCGTCGACGTGATCGCCTACGTCCGCATGCTGGAGGAGGCGATCATCCGCACCGTCGCGGAGTACGGCCTCACCGGGCTGCGGGTGGAGGGGCGCACCGGCGTGTGGCTGGCCGCCGATCCCGGCCGGGGCCTCATCGAACGCAAGGTCGCGGCGATCGGCTGCCGTATCGCCCGCGGGGTCGGCATGCACGGGCTCGCCCTGAACTGCAACAATGACATGTCGTGGTTCGACCGGATCGTCCCCTGCGGCATCTCCGACGCCGGGGTCACCTCGCTCAGCGCCGAACTCGGCCGCGACGTGCCGGTCGCCGAGGTGCGGCCGCTGATGGAGCGCCACCTCGCGGACGTTCTGGGCGCGCGGCAGTACAGCCACACGGACGGACCCGGACTGCTGTCCGAGCCCGTCACCGCCCGGTGATGACACACCACCATGAGCCGGTCCCCGCACGACCCGGTCCACACCTTGGACGGCCGGGCCGCGGGGCACAGAAGGGAACGGGTTCACGTTGACCATCGCTCCTGAGGGCCGCCGCCTGCTGCGCGTGGAGGCGCGCAACAGCGAGACCCCCATCGAGAAGAAGCCGCCGTGGATCAAGATCAAGGCGCACATGGGGCCCGAGTACTCCGAGCTGCGCTCCCTGGTCAAGACCGAGGGCCTGCACACGGTGTGCCAGGAGGCGGGCTGCCCCAACATCTACGAGTGCTGGGAGGACCGCGAGGCCACGTTCCTCATCGGCGGCGACCAGTGCACCCGCCGCTGCGACTTCTGCCAGATCGCCACCGGCAAGCCCTCCGCGCTGGACCGCATGGAGCCGACCAAGGTCGCGAACTCGGTCAAGACGATGGAGCTGCGCTACGCCACCATCACCGGCGTGGCCCGCGACGACCTGGACGACGGCGGCGCCTGGCTGTACGCCGAGACGGTGCGCAAGATCCACGAGCTGAACCCGGGCACCGGCGTCGAGCTGCTCATCCCGGACTTCAACGCCGACCCCGACCAGCTGGCCGAGGTCTTCGGGTCCCGCCCCGAGGTGCTCGCGCACAACGTGGAGACGGTGCCGCGGATCTTCAAGCGCATCCGCCCGGGCTTCCGCTACGAGCGCTCGCTGCGGGTCATCACCGAGGCGCGCGCGGACGGCCTGGTCACCAAGTCGAACCTCATCCTGGGCATGGGCGAGACCCGGGAGGAGATCAGCGAGGCCATGCGCGACCTGCACGAGGCCGGCTGCGACCTGCTGACCATCACCCAGTACCTGCGCCCCTCCAAGCTGCACCACCCGATCGACCGGTGGGTGAAGCCCCAGGAGTTCGTGGACCTGGGCCTGGAGGCCGAGGAGATCGGCTTCGCGGGTGTCATGTCGGGCCCCCTGGTGCGGTCCTCCTACCGGGCCGGGCGCCTGTACCAGCAGGCGCGCGAGAAGCGTGACGCCGAGGTCGCGGCAATGGCGAAGTAGTACATAACGGGTGTTCGGCCCGAGTCGTGACCAAGCTGGAACGGTGGCCCCCGGGCCACCGTTCCGCGCACCGGGGTCCCGCCGCATATCCTGGGGCCCGACAGGGCGCCCCGCCAGGTGGCGCCGAAGGGCGCCGCACGAGTCGACCGCGTAGAAGGAGGCAAGGCAGCTTCGGGATCTCCGTCCCCGCCGACGGTCCGTCGGCGCGCGCTGCCTGAGAGCACGATGGCGAAAAAGGGTTCCGAGAGCGCAGCAACCGCCGGCAAGGACAAGAAGGAGCCCGGCCGGCTCAAGCAGATCGGCATGGTCGCCAAGGTCGTCCACCGCCAGAGCCCGCGCAGCATCCCGCTGGCCGCGGGCGTCGCGGTGCTGATCCTCGCCGTGTTCGTCGCCGTCGGCATCATCACCGGCTCGTGGATCCTGTGGCCGCTGACCGGCCTGCCGATCGCGCTGCTGACCGGCTTCATCATCTTCACCCGCTCGGCCCAGCGCGTGCAGTACAAGATGCTCGACGGCCAGATCGGCGCGGGCGCGGCGATCCTGGACAACATGCGCGGCAACTGGACGACCGAGTTCGCGGTCAACGCCAACCGGCAGCAGGACGTGGTGCACCGGGTGATCGGCCGGCCCGGCGTCGTGCTGGTGGGCGAGGGCGACCCGCACCGCCTGAAGTCGCTGATCTCCTCGGAGAAGAAGCGCGTCTCCCGGGTGGCCCTGGACACCCCCATCTACGACTACAAGGTGGGCAACGGCGAGGACCAGGTCCCGCTGTCCAAGCTCCAGCGCACCCTGGTGCGGCTGCCGCGCACCCTGGACAAGAAGGACGTCACGCAGCTGAACTACCGGCTGCGCGCCCTGCCCGCCAAGATGCAGATGCCCAAGGGCCCGCTGCCCCGCAACGCGAAGATGCCCAAGGGCATGCGCGGCCAGGGCGGCGGCTGACCGGCCCGGCGCCCGCCGCGAGGGGGGCGCGCGTCCGGCCGCGGCCGGGTGCGCGCCCCCTTTTCCGTGCGTGCGGTGCGCACGGGTCGGCCCCGGCCCGCCGCGGGTGCGCGGCCGGTGGGGCCGCCGGGCGGCGGCCCGGCTCGCGGCACGGGGCCGCCGGCGTGCCGAACCGGACGGGCCGGGCGCGGCCGTCGCCGAGCACCGCCGGGTCGAGCGCGGTGGTCCCGACCCGGGCGGCGCCTCCGGTGAGGATGGCCCCGCGGGCGGCCAGGCACCCCGTCCGGCCGCACGGGGGTGTCCGCGCCCTCGTCCTCCCCGGGCGGCTCCGGGCCGGGCCCCGTACGTCGTCGCGCATCCGGGCGCCGCGCCGGAACACCTCGGCCGGCCCCGGCACCGGGGCGCCGACGGGCACCGGGACCACGGCGGTCTCCGCCGCTCCCCCGCGGCCGGGGGACGGGCAGGGTTCCAGCCCGCCCGCGCCCGGGCGGCACGGCGAGGGCCCCGGGTGCGCCGTGCGGCGCTCCCGGGGCCCGTGCGCCCGTGTGCGGTCGTCCCTACCCGCAGTCGACGGCCTGGTCGGCCGAGGTCCCCTCCAGGCCCTCCAGCGCGCCGCCGGGCTCCGCGGCCGGCCCGTCCCCGGATCCGGCCTCCAGCTCCACGCCCTGCCAGTCGGCGCCCATGACCAGCTCCACCGAGCCGGACAGGTCGGCGGCCTCCTCCACCTGTGCGCCGCTGACGAGCGCGTCCGCCAGAGCCTGCGCCCGCCCCTGCTCTCCGGGGGCGTGGTAGACCGTGGTCTGCTCCGGGGCGCGGGTGGTGGGGTTGCCCGAGCCGGTCACCGTGAAGCCCAGCCCGGCCAGCAGCGGCTCCACCTGGCCGGCCAGGCCCGGGGTGCCGACGTTGTTGACGATGTGGACCGACACCTCGGACGGGTCGACGGCCTCCTCGGGGGACTCCCCGCCCTCCCCGTCCCCGGGCTCCTCCCGCTCGGCGGCGGTGGCCTCGCCCGCGGCGACGGCGGTGAACAGCTCCGAGGCCTGGGGCTCCATGAACTGGACCTTGGCGTCGTTGTAGTCCTCGACCGGGACCGTCACCATGTTCATCCGCCCCAGGTCCACCTCACGCATGGCGATGGCGAGCTCGGCCATCTCGTCGACGCCGAACTCGCTGTCGGTGGTCATGCTGTCGGTGACCGAGCCGAAGAAGTCGTAGAGCGTGGCGGGGCTGGACATGATCTCGCCGGTGGTGACCTTGCGCAGGATGGCGCCGATCATCTCCTGCTGGCGCTTGATGCGGTCCAGGTCGCTGCCGTTCTCGGTGGTGTCCCGGGAGCGGGCCAGGGCCAGGGCCTGGAGGCCGTCCAGGGTCTGCTCCCCGGCGGGCAGGTCCAGCTTGGCCTTGGGGTCCTGGAGCGGCTCGGGGATGCACATGTCGATCCCGCCGACGGAGTCCACGATGGACTGGAAGCCGGCGAAGTCGACGAGCACCATGTGGTCCAGGTGGACGCCGGTGATGTTCTCGATGGTCTTGCCCTGGCAGTCCAGGCCGCCGTAGAACATGGCGTGGTTGAGCTGGTCCACCGTCCCGGTGGTGATGCCGGGCTTGTCCTCGGCCGGGTCGCAGCCGGGCATGGTGACCATCAGGTCGCGGGGCATGTTGACCATGGTCACGCCGCCCTTGTCGACGTCGATGTTGACCAGGACCAGCACGTCGGGCCGGATGCCGTTGGCGACGCTGTACTCGGCGTCGTCCCCCGCCCGCTCGTCGGTGGCGAGCAGCAGGATGTTGTGGATGCCCTCCACCTGCGCCGGGCGGTCCCCCCAGGCGTCGGTGTCGATGTCCTCGGTCTGCACCGCCAGCGCGTCGCGGTAGCCCGCGTAGCCGACCAGGCTGCCGGCGATGACCACGCCCGTCAGTCCGCAGGCCACCCACTGGCCCGGGGACATCCCCGCTCTCGCCGCCGCGGACTTGACGGTTCTGGACACGTGTCTGGGAGCCAACAGGGCACCTGCGATCCGTTCAGGGACAAAGGAGGGGGTGACCGATTTTCCCGCGTACGCCCGAGGGTCACGCGGGGATCACGGCCGAACGCTACCGCACGGTACGCCGAAGCCCGGGTTTCGGTCAAATACGGGTCATGAGGCCCCGGGGACCGGAACACCCCCCTGCGGGATCAGCAGGCGCTGGCCGGCTCCGCCTCCGCGGTGATCCCGCCCAGGTCGTCGGTGACCGACAGGTCCGCCGAGGACTCGTCGCCCTTGAACCCGGTCCAGTCCGGGCCCAGGACCAGTTCGAGGGTGCCGGTGAGCCCGGCCGCCTCCTCGGTGACCGCGGTCTCCAGCGACTTCGCCAGCAGCTCGGCGGCGGCCTCCTGGCCGGGGGCGTGGTAGACGGTGGTGACCGCGGGGACGCGGACCTCGGGGTTGCCGGTGGCGACCACGGTGTACCCGTCGGAGGTCAGCCGCTCGGCGACCTGGGAGGCCAGCCCCTCGACCGCGGTCCC
Source organism: Nocardiopsis flavescens (assembly GCF_900141985.1). Classification (GTDB taxonomy): domain Bacteria; phylum Actinomycetota; class Actinomycetes; order Streptosporangiales; family Streptosporangiaceae; genus Nocardiopsis; species Nocardiopsis flavescens. Next base: position 55,768 of record NZ_FQZK01000017.1, read on the forward strand.
GTTGAGCACGTCCAGGGAGATGTCCGCCGGGTCCGGCGCGTCGGCGGGCGCCTCCTGCGGCTCCTCGGCCTCCTCCTCGCCGCCGCTGAGGTCGGCGCCGGAGTTGATGGCGGCGAACAGCTCCGAGGCCGCGGGCTCGCTCAGCGCCAGCCGGTTGGCGTCGGCCGGGTGCTGGCCGTTGGGCACCGTGACGAACTGGATCTTCTTGAGGTCCACCTCGCGCATGGAGATCGCGATGTCGGTCATCGTGTCGACGGTGAACTCGTCGTCGGCGGTCACCGACTCGGTGACCGCGTTGAGGAAGTTGGTGATGGCCAGCGGGCTGGTCATCACCTCGCTGCTGAGGACCTGGCGCAGCATGGCGCCCATGAACTGCTGCTGGCGCTCGATGCGGGACAGGTCGCTGCCGTCGCCCTGGCCGTAGCGGGAGCGGACGTACCCCAGGGACTGCTCGCCGTCCAGGGTCTGGTCGCCGGCCTCCAGGACCAGGTGCGCCTTGGGGTCGTCGATCGCCGAGGGGATGCACATCTGCACGCCGCCCACGGCGTCGACCATGTCCTTGAACCCGGTGAAGTCCATCATGACGAAGTGGTCCAGGTGGACGCCGGTGACCTGCTCGACGGTGTTCCACTGGCAGCCGACGCCGCCGAACGTCATCGCCGAGTTGATCATGCCGCTCTGGGCGGCCATCCCCTGGTAGCCCTCGACCTGCTCGCACGCGGGCAGGTCCACGACCAGGTCGCGGGGCAGGTTGACCATGGTGACGGAGCCGCTGTCGACGTTGATGCTGGCGATGAGCATCATGTCCGGGCGCTCGCCCTCGACCTCGCCGTAGTTGGCGTTCTCCCCCGAGCGCACGTCGGAGCCGATCACCAGCAGGTTCATCACGCCCTCGACGCTGGTGGGGCGGTCCCACGCGTCGGTGTCGACCTGGGCCGTCGTGATGTTGTTCGCGATGCCCTGGTACCAGAGGTAGCCGCCCAGGCTCCCGATGATCGACAGGGCGGTGACCACGCAGGCGACCCACTGCCCGGCGGACAGGCGCAGGGCGTCCAGGGCCCCCGCGGGGCGTGCGGCAGAGCGTTTTCCGGCCATGCGAACCTTCGAGGGGTGGGGTGGGGCCCGGGAGGGAGAAGTGACGCGAGGCGTCCGATGAGGGGATCACACCGTCCCGGGACGGTGTGGTCGAGAATCGGATGTTAACAGCACCCCGAGTGCCGTAAATCCACTTGTGACCTGGTCGGGACCGTCGGCGCGGGAGCGCTCAGAGGCGGACGGCCACGGTCCCGGCTGCGCGGTCGTGCAGCCCGCGGGTGTCGCGGTCGTAGATGACGGCCGGGATGACCAGGCACAGCAGCAGGGTGCGCACGGCCATCGAGGCGAACCACGGCCAGGGGCGCTCGCCGGTGGCCTTGATCCCCACACCGGCGAGGCGGCGGCCGACCGAGGTGCCGAACAGGGTGAGCAGCAGGATGTTCATCACGGCGAACACCAGCAGCGCGGTGTTGCTGACCAGGCTGGTCGCCTGCTGCTCGTCGGCGATCCCGGCGCCGATGGCGCCCGCGGAGTACAGCCCCGCGGCGACCAGGAGCGCGAGCAGCCAGTCCAGCAGCAGGCCCACCAGGCGGCGCCCCACGCCCGGGACCGAGCCGGGCCCCTCCTCGGGCAGGCCGAGCCGGTTGCCGCGGTATCGGAAATCGTCGGTCGCGGCCGCCGCGCCCCTGTCCTCGCTCATGCCCTCCACGGTATCCACCGCGGCGCACGGCCCCGACCCGGGTGGGGGCGGGCGCGGTGGCACACGACACACCCGGACTCGCACATGTCCGGTTTTCGCCCCGTACACGCCGGAATCACCGGGTCAGCCGGGGTGGTCTGCGGCAACACCGGGCTCCGTAACATGCAGGAAACAATGGAGACACGGCGCGGAAATCCCGCGCTCTTAGCTTCGTCAGCGAAGCCGGGAGACGCCGCGATGATCCGCCACGTCCGCGATGGAGCGGCCCGCCGGATCCCGTCGTCTCAGCCACCTGCACGGAGGTTCGTTTTGTTCAGCAGCGTCGACGAGGTGCTCGCTTTCATCCGGGACGAGGACGTCAAGTTCCTCGACGTCCGTTTCACGGACCTGTTCGGGGGCGTGAACCACGTTACCCTCCCGACCGAGAACGTCGACGCCTCGACGTTCACCGACGGTCAGATGTTCGACGGCTCGTCGATCCGCGGTTTCCAGGCCATCCACGAGTCCGACATGCTGCTGCTCCCCGACCTGAGCACCGGTGTCCTGGACCCCTTCCGCAAGCACAAGACGCTGAACATGACGTTCTTCGTCCACGACCCCCTCACCCTGGAGTCGTACAGCCGCGACCCGCGCAACGTCGCCCGCAAGGCCGAGGCGTTCCTGCGCGGCTCCGGCGTCGCCGACACCGCGTTCTTCGGCCCCGAGGCCGAGTTCTACATCTTCGACGACGTCAAGTTCGAGACCCGGTCCAACACCGGCTTCTACGAGATCGACTCCATCGAGGGCGCCTGGAACACCGGCTCCGCGATCGAGGGCGGCAACCGCGGCTACCGCCCCCGCTACAAGGGCGGCTACTTCCCCGTCGAGCCGGTCGACCACTACAGCGACCTGCGCTCGGACATGGTGCGCGCCCTCATCGAGGCCGGCATCGAGGTCGAGCTCCAGCACCACGAGGTCGGCACCGCCGGCCAGGCCGAGATCGGCATCCGGTTCGGCACCCTGCTCCAGCAGGCCGACCGCGTGCAGCTGTACAAGTACATCGTCAAGAACGTCGCCAACGAGGCGGGCAAGACGGCGACCTTCATGCCCAAGCCGCTGTTCGGCGACAACGGCTCCGGCATGCACTGCCACCAGAGCCTGTGGAAGGACGGCGAGCCGCTGTTCTTCGACGAGTCCGGCTACGGCCAGCTGTCCGACACCGCGCGCTACTACATCGGCGGCCTGCTCAAGCACGCCCCGGCGCTGCTCGCCTTCACCAACCCGACGGTGAACTCCTACCACCGCCTGGTGCCCGGCTACGAGGCCCCGATCAACCTGGTCTACAGCCAGCGCAACCGCTCCGCGTGCATCCGCCTGCCGCTGACCGGCTCCAACCCCAAGGCCAAGCGCATCGAGTTCCGCGTGCCGGACCCGTCGGCCAACCCGTACCTGGCCTTCTCCGCCATGCTCATGGCCGGCGTCGACGGCATCAAGAACAAGATCGAGCCGCCGGAGCCCGTGGACAAGGACCTCTACGAGCTGCCCCCGGCCGAGGCCAAGGCCATCAAGACCGTCCCGGCCTCGCTGGACGACGCGCTCCACGCGGTGGAGGAGGACCACGAGTTCCTCCTGGAGGGCGGTGTGTTCACCAAGGACCTCCTGGAGACCTACGTGGACTTCAAGCGCACCGAGGAGATCGACTCCCTGCGCCTGCGCCCGCACCCGCGCGAGTTCGAGCTGTACTACGACATCTAGGCCTGCAACGCCCTGACGTGCGCCTTCAGGGGCTACTCCCCCACCGGGCGCACGTCGGGCGCACATCGCGAGCCTCAGAGGCCATCGCCAGCGTTCCACGCGCTGTCGATGGCCTCCCGCATTTTCTGGGAGGACGTCGGCATCATGTGGACGTAGGTCCGCAGGGTGAACCCCGGGTCCGCGTGCCCCAGGTAGTCGGCCAGGTCCCGGATGTTGGCCCCGCCGGACAGGACCAGGGACGCGAAGAGGTGGCGCAGGGCGTGGAAGCCGTGCTCCCTGGACTCCTCGAAGCGTCCCCCCGGCTCCCGCCGGCCGATCACACCCGCGGACGCGAGCGCGGGCTTCCACAGGTAGGGGTTCACGTAGTTCTTGTTGAGGGCCTTGCGCTCTCGCCCGGTGAAGACCAGCTGCTCCGTCACCGGCTTCCCGTCCGGCTTCTTCCACGGCAGGGTGACTTCCACGGGCGGGAAGCGCCGCATGTGCTCAGCCAGGGGAACGGCCACGCTCCGCGGGAGCGGCACGTACCGCTCCTTGCCTCCCTTGGGCGGCGCGAAGCACAGGGTGCTGCGCACGATCTTGACCTGGCGGCGCACCCGCAGCACCTCTTCCGCGAAGTCGAAGTCGGTGGCGGCCACGCCGAACACCTCCCCCTGGCGCAGCCCGCAGCCGACCCCCATGTCCACGAGAGCCCGGTAGCGCTCCGGCAGCGCGGCCCGGACGGCGACCACGCGGCTCACCGGCCAGGGCACGATCTTCTTCTGCGTGGGGGACGGCGCCTTCACCGACTTGGCCCGGCAGGGGTTCTTGGCAAGGACGTCGTCGTCCACGGCCGCTGAGAAGACGCTGGAGAGGTTTTCGAACATGGTCCGGACAGTCCGGTCCCCCAGCTCCTGCTGCCGTCCCCTGATCCAGTTCTGGATGTCCGACGGGCGGATGGTGTTCATGGGTCGCCTGCCTATCAGCGGGTAGATGTGCCGTTGGAAGCGCTGCTCCATCGCGTACCGCGTGGCTTCGTCGACCGACGCGTTGGCGATGAACGGCCGGGCGAACTCCTCCAGGAGAACCCGCCCCGCCTTCGGGTCGACGTACTGCCCGCGGGCCAGGTCTCCCTCGACCTGCCTGAGGTGCTGGCGAGCCTTCTCCTGTGTCTCGAAGACCGGCGCCTTCTGCTCTCCGTCCAGGGCCCGGTACCGGGCAGCCCAACGCTTCCCCCTGCCGTACTTGCTGCTCCGCACCTTCTTGCGGGAGCCGTCCGGTTGGGTCTCCGTCTTGTGCCAGAGGTCGACTACGGGCATGGGCGTCCTTGCTGTGGTTCGTGCTGGAAACAGAAAAAGGCGGTGCCGGCGGGATTCCTCCCGCTGGCACCGCCGACTGCGCCCGGTCAGGCCTGGGACCGCACCCACTCGTGCACGGCCTCCGGGTAGTAGCGAACGTGCCTGCCCACCCGGTGGGAGGGCGGCCCGGTCCTCTTGTGGCGCCACTGGTAGAGGGTCGTCTCGGGGACTCCGAGGAAGCCCGCGGTCTCTTCGAGCGTCCAGAGCCGGGCGGCTGTGGTCGATCCGCGCTTCGCGTTCTGCTGTTCAGCGGTCATGCTGGTGGTGCCTCTCCTTCATCGGGTGGGGCGTGGCCCCGGCCGGTGCGTGGCAGTTCGGGCCGGGGCCGCCTTTCGCGGTGCGGTCAGGTGCGGTGGTGGTGTGCGCAGGAGCCGCACACGCTCGGGTGGGTGGTGGGCTCGTAGCGGCGGAACGCGGCACCGCACGAGGTGCACGATCCCGTCTCTATGGGCAGGGGGTCGGGCACCTTTTTAGAGAGTTGGGGGACGACAGCCTCCGCAGGGTCCGCAGCCTCCGACGACTCCTGTGAGCTGGGGTGATGCGCGGAGCCTGGTGCGGAGGCTGCGGAGGCTGAGCCGTTAGCCTCCGCAGGGTCAGATGTGACTCGGTGGTCAAAAAAAATGGTGTCCTGGCTGGTCACCGGGGTGAACAGGCCAGGATCGGCGTCCGGAGGCTGCGGAGGCTGCTTGTCGAGGGCGTGGGCCGTGAAGGTGTAGAGCTGGCGGCGGTGGCGGTCCTTCGATCGGCCGGCCTCTTCGACGGTGATACCGATCGAGCGCAGCACCGGGGCGTCCCGCTTGAGCTGTCCGGAGGCGCGGGTGGCGTCCACCGGCCAGGAGCGGGGCCGCACCTCGGGCGCGGGGATCAGCCCCAGGAGCTGGCTGATGGATCCGGTCCAAGTACCGCGTTCGTCGATGAAGTCCGCGACGGCGGAGGTGAAGGGCTTGGCGTCGAGCAGGTCGGCGCTGGTGATCTCCGAGGCGGCCCGGTAGGTGTGCAGGGTGTCCCAGCCCATGACCGTGTCCAGGGCTCCGAGGATGCGGGCGAAGTCCGCCATCCGCGGCAGCTCGGCCAGGTGGGTCGTGGGCAGCTCGGCCAGCACCCGGCAGAGCAGGTCCAACAGGGCCGCGCGGATCGCGGGGGCGGCCTCGTCGAAGGTGGCTTTGACCTCGGCGTCGGTGCGGCGTTGGTCGCCCTTGATGGGCAGGAACTCCGCGGTCAGCATCCGCTCGGACAGGTCCGAGGCCAGCGCCCCGGTGTCGATCGAGGTCAGCGCGAGCAGGCGGCGGAAGGCCAGCACGGACACGTCGTCGTCGGAGTACAGGGCCCGGTCGACCAGGCCGTCGCCGGTGACGGCCTTGCACAGGGTGTCCGAGAGCCACATCGGGATGGTGGAGACGTTGTCCAGGCACACCGCCCAGGAGGCGGAGGCGACGGTGGCCCAGGTCTTGATGTCCTTGGGCAGGGACCGCAGCGGCGCCGGGGAGGGATCGATGAGGTTGATGAGCATGGCCAGGGCGGTGGACTTGCCGGTGCCCTGCTCGCCCTTGGCGGCCAGGATCGGGTGGGGGATGTCGGGCAGGAACGCGGCGACCAGCCATCCGACGATGAGCCGGAAGTGGTGCTCGTCCACGTTCAGCAGGGCCCGCAGCGCGGCCAGTCCGCGGTCGGTCTGCCCGGCCGGGCCGGGGTCGGGCATGGGGCTGGTCAGCTTGGTGCGGCGGAACAGCACTGGCGACACCGGCGCGATGTGCCAGCCGCCGGCGCCCGCGATGACGCACCGCCCGTCCGGGGTGCCCAGGTCGATGACGACCTGGTCGCCGTCCTCGGTGCGGTGGGTGGCCAGGCGCAGGTTGATGGGTTGTGGGTCTTGGTCCATGGCGCGTCCTTCCAGGACACTGATCGCGTCGGTCAGGGCCGACTGCGAGGGGACGGAGTGGTGCTCGGCGTAGTACTGCCGGGCGAGCTGTGCGCGTAGCCCGTCCTTGCGCAGGAGCGGGAACGCGATCTGGGGCCCTCCGCGCTGCACGGCGTAGGTGCGCCCGTCCGCCCCGGCCACGACGTCGACTCGGCGGTCGGCCATCTCGATGAGGAGCGTGGCTTGGGAGGGCTTCTTCTCGTCGCTGTTCCCGCTCATCTAGGCGGCCGTCCTTCCAGGTGGTGTGCGGGTACGTCGGGGCTCGCGGAGGCCCTTGGCGAGCCCGGAGCGGATCGTGGTCGTGATCTGGCTCGGGGTGTCCCGGGCTCCGGACGCGGTCGCGGCGTTGTGGAGCGCGTCAGCGATCCAGCCGGGGTCGAGCAGGCCTTCGCGGGCGAACTGGCCCAGCGAGGCGGCGGCGATGTACAGGTTGGTGTTGCGGGTGTGGGGTGGCGCCTCCCGAACCCTGGCTAGCTCGCCGGTGACCGCGGCCCGCACGTACGCGGCACGGCGCCGGTCGTCGGTGGTGATCGCCGTGAACACGTCCGGCACGGGCCCCCGCGACGGGACTCCGGAGGCGGTGGGCCGGTCCGGGGAGTCGTGCCTGCGCAGCAGGCTCCTTATCCATTCCGGCAATGGTGCGGGGACTGCACGGTCGAGGACCTCGTAGCTGCCCGTGCCGTCCGCGGCGCGAACCGGGCAGCCGGGGCCGACGACGTAGCCGCCGTGGGCGCGGGTGTCGATCAGCCACCCGAGTCCGGCGCCCTGGTCGCCGCTGGTGTTGCCCAGGCGCGGTCCCTCGTGGGGGTGGGTGAAGTACAGGTGGGTGCCGCCCCGGCGGGTGCGGACGGTGAAGGTGTCCAGCGGCAGCGGTTGCCCGGCCTGTTCGGCCAGCACCGCCAGCACGTCGGCGCCCTCGACCACCCCGGGCAGCGCCCACGTCGCGGGTGGGGTCTGCTGGGGCTTGGGGACATCGAGGTCGACCACGACCAGGCTCGCGGGGCCGGTGGCGATGCCGTAGTTCGCCGCGGGCCACCGCTGCCACCAAGCGCGGATGCGCGCCGGGTCAGTGGTGGCCGCCCGCTCCCAGTCCTTGACCAGCGGGGGTTTCTTGCTGGCGGGGGTGAGGGGGAAGACGGGCCAGCCGCGGCGGGCGGCGGCCAGGGCGTAGGGCAGAAGGCTCATACCGCCACCTGCCCACGCAGGAAGGCGACCAGTCGGGCTCCGAGGAAGCTGGTGTAGGCCGGTGGGATCGCCTCGCACAGTTCCACCCGGTCGGCGGTCCACGTGATCTGTTTGGCCTGCTGCATCTCGGCGACGGTGGCCTTGCCTCCACCCGCGCCGTAGGCGGCCACGTAGGGGCCGTCGTAGAACACCCCGTGCCGCCACCCGCGGACACGGCCGCGATGCGGTCGGTGGGCGGGTTGGGCGGTTGACCAGCCGCCGAGTTCGAACCAGCGGTGCTGCAACACGCCCAACCCGAACATCTCCCCGCACAGGCGCAGGTCTTTGCGGACCGGGGATCCGGCCACGTTCTCGATCACGTAGGGCCGCCCGACCGCTTGCAGAACGGCGCGGGTGGCTTCGACCAAGTCCGGGTGTTCCCGTCCGGTCGTGGTGTTGCGGGCGGCGTTGGTGCCGCGTGTGGGGGCGGAGTAGTTCTGGCACGGCGGGGAGGCGTGGATGGCGTCGTAGCGGTGGCCGTGGGCGGCCGCGTAGTCCAGGGCGTCGGCTTGGACGAAGCCGTCTCCGCAGTAGGTCGGGCGGGGGGCGATGTCGATGCCGGTGACGTGGAATCCGGCGTGCTGGTAGCCGCGAGCGGCTCCGCCAGCGCAGGAGTACAGGTCCAGAAGCTTCACGCGATGTCCCTTCTCCAGGGTGGGCAAAGAGAAGGGCCCAAACACCGCAGGTGGTGTCTGGGCCCCATCGGGCGTGGTCAGGTGCGGCCGGGGCGACGGGTGCGGTCGGTGCAGGTTCACCCTTCAGCCCTATTCAGGTCGCGGGCCGCTTTGGCGAGGGTGGTGCGGTCAGAGCCAGTCGGGCCGGGAGCGGGCGGCGAGGGTGAGGGTGATGCGGTCGCGGTGGCCGGCGGCGGTGGTGAGCGCGGTGAGCACCGCGGCCGTGGTGGTTGCGTCCATGCCGACCAGGGCGTCGCGGAGCTTGACCGGGTGGTCTTCGGCCAGGGAGGCGGCGATGCGCAGCACGCCGGTCTCGGAGGAGGACGCGGGGAACGTGCGCCGGTTCAGGGCCTTGACGGCCTTCTCCCAGTCGATGTGGGCGATGGGCCGGACAGGGTCGACCAACGCGGAGACGGGGACCTGGTGGACGCACCGGTTCACGAAGTCGGGGCGCCGCAGCCACACGTCGTGCTCGATGAGCAGGTTCACGGCGGCGGTGTCGGCGGTGTAGCCCTCAGCCCAGTTGCGCAGGCCCTCGGCGAGTTCGGCGGTCATACTGGTAGTGCTCCTTCGGGAGTGAGCGCGGCCCGCCCCGGGGTCCTTGGTCAGATCTGGGGCGGGCCGTCGTCGTGTGCGGTGGACCGGGCGGTCCCCCCGACCCGTCCCGCAGGACGGGCGGGACGGATCAGGGGCACCGGCGGGTCTCACAGGTGCAGGTCGCCGTAGTAGTCACCGCCGGTCTGGATGACCGTTCCGGTCGACCCGCCAGTGATCGTGTTCACCACGCTGCGGCGCGGTGCGCCGGGATGGGCCCGGGCGAGTTCCCCACGCAGCCGGTCGATCTCCGCCAGGAGCGCGGGGATGTCCTGGCGGGCGTGGGCGACGAACTCGGCGTCGGCCTCGCTTGCCCCGTGCGCGCCGAAGAGCACCTCGGCCGCCCCCTCGACTACCGGGTGGGGACGGTGGATGACCGAGGTGCCGTCCGCTTCGAAGCCCCTCTTCCAAGGGCCGCGAGCGGTGGACTCGACACGGGCTCGGATGGCGTGAAGGTCCGTCATGGAGTGCCTTTCTCAAAGGAGATGACGAACCCCCGCCCGGGGTGGGTTCCAGGCGGGGGTTCGGGAGCGGCCCTAGAGGCTCTAGAAGGCCAAGAGGGCAGGTCAAGAAGGGGTCTGGTTTCTAGTCTCAGGGCCTAGGATCTAGGCCCTGAGGGGCTAGTCCTAGGCCCCTTCTAGGGGGTGTTCTAGACCCTCTCCAGGGCCTGCAGGACGGCGTCCTTCTCGTATCCCTGGCGGGTGGTCTTGGTAGTCGGGTCCTCGATCTTGGCGGCCCACACCCCCTTGGAGACGACACCGAGCGGACGCAGGATCTTCGCGAGTGCTTCCTGGGTCAGGTCCGCGAACTCGTCGGTGTCGGCCAGGCGGGTCACGAGCATGTCGGAGTGGATCTTGTCCGCGTCCCCCATCGCCCCGAGGACGGCGTTGAGGAGCCGCACGTCGGTCCTCTCGTCGGCGGCGGGCAGGGTGCCGGCGTCCTTGCGCAGTGCGTAGGCGCGGTCGGCCAGGGCCTGGAGTTCCCCTCGGTCGGGGTCGATGAACGCAGCCCGCGTCTGCACGGGCGAGGACCCCTCGGCCAGGACGTATCCGGCACCGCGCTGGTCCGGCTCGAACAGCGCAGCCGAGTAGCCGCGTCCGGACCAGCCGGTGCCCAGGATGGTGTCCGAGGCGGCCGGGGTGGTGCAGCGCAGCGCCCAGCGGATGGACAGGATGTCGCGTAGCCGGGTCGGGACGACTTCGGCGGCCGGCCGCTGGGTGATGACGCCGGTGATGATGCCCGCGGCCCGACCCCGGCCCACGATGTCGGCCAGCGCGGTCATGAACTCCTTGTCGGCCTTGGTGTCCCCGGACGCGGACCAGAACTGGACCTCGTCGATGTGCACCACAATCGGGTGCAGCCCGTACTTCTTGGCGATGGCCTCGGTGACCTTGGGGGCGCCGATCTTGCGGAGGATCTTGTAGCGGCGGTCCATCTCCGCGATGACCTCGCGCAGCATCGCGATCATCGCCTCGGGGCGCTTGTCGGTGAGCACGAACTTGGCCATGGGCTCCCACACCATGAGGTCGAATCCGAACTTGCCGTCGGCGAGGTAGACCTGCGTCCTGGGGTCGAGGAAGAACCAGGCCAGCACGTTGTTGGAGGCCACGCTCTTACCGCCGCCGGGCTCCCCGCCGATCATGTAGGAGCGCTCCACCATCTTGAACTCCACGGCCCGCCCGCGGGCGTCACGTCCGGCGAAGAGCTTGTCGGTCCAGAAGTTGACCCTGTCCGCGGCGCGGGTGGCCAGCGGGTTCTCCACACGGTGGCCCTGCATGGGGTCCTCATCGGCCACCCACAGCTTCACCCGCCCGTTGTGGCCCTTGACCGGGTCCAGGGCGACCTGGACCTCATCGACACCGATCGCGCCGGCCACTTCGCCGCGCTTCTTGGTGGCGTTCTTGTAGGTGGTGCCCGGGGGCAGCTCCAGCGTCGCCTCCCAGGCCCCGTCGGTGCGGGTCACGGGGCCGACCACGCGGACCTGGTCGGCCTGCTTGGCCAGCTTGGCGGCCACGAACACCTGCTTGACCTCCTTGGCGGAGGGGGACCCGCCCAGTGCGGCGTGCCCGGCCTCCGCGGCCCCCAGCGCGGTACGGCGCCTTTCCAGCCCTCCGGCCACGGCCAGGACCATCAGCAGGGCGAGGATCGGCACGGCCGGGGTGAGCAGGAACCAGGCCGCGGTTACGGCGGCCGCGGTGGTGCCGGCGCCGGTGAGCACGACGTTGCGGCGCTTCTTGCGGGTGGTCAGGACGAGTTCGGGCTTGATCGCGAGCTGGGTGTCCAGCTCGGCGGCGGTCATCCACCGCCACACGTGCCCGGCGCCGCGGGCGGTGCCCACGCTGCCGAAGATCAGCTCGTGCTTGAGCACGGCCAGGGCCAGGCGGTCGGGGCGCTTGGCGACTTCCCGGGCACGGAAGGCGGCGGTGCGCAGCGAGGCGGGTACCACCACGGCCCGCCCTTTGGGGCGGACCGCGACCTCGGTGGTCGCCGCTGGCGCTTCGGGCTTGGCCGTCTCCTCCTGGTCCTCGGTGTCGGTGGGGACGATCTCGGCATCCACCACCTGGGTGTCCGGGCGGGCGGGAAAGGCGATGACCTCAGCGTCGTGGATCGGTTCGGGCTCGTGTTCAGGCTGGCTGGCGGTCATGCTGATGGTGCCTCTCTGGTGAGGTGCGGGCGGCGGCGGATCTTGGCGGTGAGGCCGCCGCCCGCTTCGCTGGTGGGGTCAGTAGTCGTTGACGTCGAACTCGGTGGTGAACTGCTCGGCCGAGTCCAGGCCGCCCTGGACGAACTCGTAGATACCGATGAAGGGGCCGGACGCGGCCAGCCACAGGCAGGGCACGAGCAGCGCCAGCCACGGGGTGAGGGAGCGGGTGCCGCCGTCCTTGAGCTCGAAGACCACCCACGCGGTGGCCACGACCGCGATCAGAGTCGCGGCCCCGTCGAAGGTGGCCGAGTCGGCGCTGCGCACCCCCGCCACGACGTAGGGGGCGGCGAAGGGCACCACCGCTAGTCCGGCGATGACCGAGGTCAGGGTGAGCAGCCGCCCGCGTTTGCCGAAGATCAGCAGGGCGATGGCGAGCCCGGTCGCGACCAGGGCGACGATCCCGCTGGCCATACGGTCTCCTTCCTGAACAGCGCGGGCCCGCCCCAGACCGGGGCGGGCCCGCAGGTCGGTCGGGGGTCAGCGGGTGCGGTTCTCGTGGCGGTGTCCGGAGATGACCAGGCCGATGCCAGTGGCCAGGATCAGGGCGAGGATGAGCAGCTCGAACATGGGCGGGTGCCTTTCTGGTGAGTGGGGTGGTGGCGGATCTTGGCGGTGAGGCCACCACCCCGGATCTGGGCGGATGGTGCTGGTCAGAAGAGGGGCAGCTGGTCCGCGCACAGGGCGCACACGTCCCAGTCGGGGATGCGGTGGCGCTTGTCGCGGCAGCGCTCGGACGCATCGACGGTCGCTTCGACTTCCAGGTGGTAGCGGCGCCGGTCCGAGGCCATGTGCTGGTAGTGCGAGGTGAAGTCGGGGGCGCCGCAGGTGCAGCGCATGCGGTACACCCACGCCTCGCCCTCTCCCAGGTCGGCCACGTGCCGGGTGATGGTGGGTCGGTGCCGGACCGTGGCAGGGCCGGTGCCGGCGCTCACCGGGTTCCGCCTTCCGGAGTGCAGGAGCGGCAGGGCGTGTACCTGTACTCGGCACCGAAGGACCACCACAGGCCGCCCCGGCCTCCGCAGTCCACACACAGCCCCTGTGCCTCGCATTGGGCTGGGGTGAGCGGGCTGTTGCGGCGCATCCAAGCGGCGTGGTCGAAGCCGACCGGGGTCCGGCGGGACCAGGCGGCCGGCCGCAGGTGGCGGTGGTTCATCGCCGCTCCTTACGGATCGCGCTCTGGTGGCGCTTGACCGTGGACTCGCCCAACCCCAGGGCGGCCGCGATCTGAGCCGCGGTGGCGTCGGGGTGGTCGTCCCAGTAGTGCGCGACGCGCTGGCGGTTGTGCTCACCGGCCGCACGTCGGGCCTGGTTGGCCGGTTCGGTTCGCTGGCTCACTTCGTGGTCGGGGCCCGCCTCGGTCCGGTCGTGTTCGTTCTGGTCAACGACAATGCGAGACGCATTGTGAGCCTGGCGGATCCGCCAGGCCTCGGCGACGTCCTCCTGGGTTGGGAGGTGGTTGTGGCCCGTGGTCGGTCCGTCGTGGTCCGGGTCGGAGGGGCGGGGGCTCACACCGTCGTCGGGGCCGTCGTGGTCGGTCAGGAACACCGCGATCTGGTCCGTCATCAGCTCGGTCTGCTCGGCGAGCCACTCCTGGACCGGGGACGCAGAGGCCAGCCGGTCCGCTGCTGTCTCGGCCGGGGTCTCCTCCTGGTGGTCGTCCATCGCGATGCGGCGCAGTTCGTTCTCGTCGGCGGCGTCGACGTCCTCCAGGGCCTCACCCACCGCGGTCGACAGGGTGGTCGTGGACACGTACGCGGCCACGCTCCACGCGGCCGCTCCCAGGGAGCAGATCGCCCCGATAGGGCTGCCGAAGGTGGCCAGGACCGCACTGATGGCGAGCGGGACTCCGATCAGGGCCCAGAACGCGTACCGCTGCCAGGGCTCCAGGCGGGTGTTGCGGGCGGCCAGGCGGCCCCGCAGGACAATCATGCAGGTGGACAGGATGGTGAGTCCGGCCTCGACCACGTAGCCCATGCCCAGCGGCGATTCTGTGGGGCGGGACTGGAGCCAGACCTCGATCGCCATGGCGGACCCGATGGAGAGCACCACCGACAGCACCAGGCAGCCGAGCGTGTACCGGGCCCGGGTGCGGGTCAGGTCCGCGACCGCCCGCCCCGGGGAGGTGGCTTCCCGGGCGGCCTGGATCGCTTGGAGCGTGCGCTCGGCGGCTGCGGCCCGCGAGTCGCTGACGCGGCCCCGGCGGAGGGCGCGGCGGTGGGCCTGCTCCAGGGCGGCCACCTGTTCCTGAGTGCGCAGGGCGTCCGCCCGGCCCCGGGTGGCGGGATTGGTGCGCGGGTCGGTGAGCAGACGCTGGTCGGTGATGCCGACCAGGCGACGAGCGGTCGCGACCTGGTCGGCGACGGTCGCGGCCACGTCGGGGGCCTGGCGGCGGTTGCCGAACCTCATGGGGTGGCCTCCTTCGTGGCCGGTGCGGGCAGGGACAGCGGGCGGATCACCGCGGTAGCGGCCTGGTCCAGGACCATCAACGCGGCGGCCAAGACCAGCGCGACCAGGCGCAGCACGACGAACGCCAGCAGCAGGAGCAGGCTGATCAGCACGGTGACGATGCCCGCGGCCTGGATCAGCTCGGCGGTGGTCACCGCACCTCACCCCCGCCCTGTCGGGCGCGGATGGCACGCAGCTCGGCGAGGTCGCTGGCCCGGTCGGGCACCAGGCCGCCGGTCATCCGGTGCAGGAACACGAACACGACCGCGAGGCCGCCTGCGGTGAGCAGCAGGGTCACAAGCAGGTTCATCGCCGGACCCCCTTGCGGTTCCTGGCCGTGCGGGGGACCTGGGTGAGCGTGAGGCGGGTGCGGCCCCACCGGCGCAGCTTGGCCCGCCCCCGGGTGAGCGACGTGCGGACACGAGTGGCGGCGGTGGTGGCCAGCATGCCGACCAGCGCTCCGAGGGCGACGTAGAACAGCGGCTCCATCAGGGCTCCTTGCGCAGCGGATTGGCGGGGGTCAGCAGCAGCGCGGCCAGCACCAGATAGGCGAGGACGATCGCGAGGGTGAGCAGCATCAGGCGACCCTCCCCAGGAGCACCGCAGCGGGGGCGCCGTCGGGGGAGGGCAGCTCACCGAGCAGGTCCGCGAGGATGTCGGCGCCGGCCGCCAGGCGGGCGGCGTAGTCCTGCGGGCTCTCGTCGGGCCGGGGCGGGGCGAACAGCTCGCTAGCCAGTTCGGAGTCTCCGAGCAGGCCGGTCATCTTTCCCAGGTCCGGGACGGGGGTGCGGGTGCGGTTTGCGAAGGGCACAATGGTCGCCATCGGGATGGTCCTTTTCAGCAGGTGATCTCGGTGTGGCCCTCGCGGGGCGCAATCCCGCGGGGGCCGTCGTCGTCGGTAGGGGTGGTTCGGGGTTCAGCCGACGGTCTGGTCGCCGCTCAGGCGGTTGATCTCGGCGTTCAGGCGGTCGCGTTCGGCCCGCAGCAGTGTGAGCCGGTCGACGGCGCCGGTGACCGCGATGCGCCCCGGGGCGACCTCGCGAGCGGTGTATCCGGCGGCTTCCAGGAGCGGGACGACTCGGCCCTTAGCGGCGTCGGTGCTCACCAGGAGCAGGGCTCCGGAGCGGGTCAGGCGGGCGGAGGTGACCACCCGGTAGAAGCCGTTCGCCATCTCGGCGGTCTCGGTGATGTCGGCCAGGTCGGTCTCGGTGAACGGCATCGGCAGAACAGTGGCGGCGGTGTTCGTCATGGTGTCCCTCGTGGAGTGTCGTGGCGGGAGTCAGGTCGGCCCCATCAGGCGGAGGTGGCGCAGGTGGTGGCCAGTCAGATCTGCGGTGCGGTGAGTCGGCACCGACCGTGGCGGGGGTGGTGGACCCGGGTGGTCCCTGCTGGGCCCCTCCCCGTGTTGTGGCGGGGAGGGGCCCAGCAGGCACCCCAGGGGTGCGGCGCGGCCATTCCTCGCGGCCCCGGTGGTTCGGGGCGGCGCACCCGTGTGGGGGTGCCGTGGCCACGTCTTCCCTTCGCCGCCCCTTGACTGCTCGGGGTGGGGTCAGGGCGTGCGCGCTATGTCCCTCCGAAGGAGGTGTTCTCAAAGCTCAAGCGCTCCGGGCTTCCACGCGCCTCACCTGCGGTGATGCGGAGTCCGCTGCCGAGCTGGGGAATATTGCCCCCCGCCAAACCGTTGAACTGTTTGGACTAGTCCAAATAGAAGCACGAGACCTGGAGGCGAGTCAAGCGTTTGCTACCTTTGGACTAGGCCAAAGTTCTCGGCACGCTGGGAGGGGCGGATATGTCGCTGCGAGAGTCACCGTTGTATGCGCAGGTCGCAGAGCAGCTAAGGGAGCAGATTCGGTCCGGTCAGCTCGCTCCCGAAGACGAAGTCCCAACTGAGCGCGACTTGGCGAGCAAGCATGGAGTCAGTCGCGGCACCGCAGTCAAGGCTCTAGAGCAACTGGTGACGGAGGGGCTCGTAACCCCTGGGAACACCCGTGCGGGACGTCGTGTCAGGGACCTGCGCATCCTGCCGATCCATGTCAGCCGAAGCGAGCGCATTGACCATCGGAAAGCCGCCGGCGTTGATGCCTGGGTGAGTGACAGTCAGGAGCACAACCGAGTTCCGGACCAACACATCGACGTCGGCATCGTGCACGCGGACAAAGAGATCGCCCGGCACCTTGCCATCTCCGAGGGAGACTCCGTTGCTGTTCGGAGACGTCTGCGCACGCTGGATGGTCAACCAAGCAACCTGGCTGACACCTATTACCCCATGGACATCGCTCGCGAGATTCCCGAGATTCTCGATCCAGCAGATGTGCCCCAAGGGATCGTCGCGTTGATGACTGAGCGCGGCTTGGTGCAGACGCAGTACCGCGATACCTTGCGCTGGCGTCCTCCTACTCCCGAAGAGGCGCAGAAGCTTCGTATTGGCGCGGGCGTCTCCGTCTTGATCCAGCACAGAGTCGGGTACTCGGAAGATCGACCAGTGAAGGTTAGCCGTCACACCTGGCCCGGCGACACTATCGAACTCATCTATGAGTTGCCCGCGTGAACGCGTGGAGGATTCGCCAGGCCGGAGAGAAGGACACAGGCGATGTCGTCGACCTGCTGAACGAGGCTGCCGACAAGCTGGAGGCTCGTGGCATCGACCAGTGGAAACCGGGGTGGATGACGGAGCAACGGCTGCGTCCCATGATCCAGCGCGGCGAAACTTTTGTCGTTCACGATGCCAGAGGCGACCTTGTTGCGACGGTCTCACTGAGTCCAGAAGCGGACCCAGATTTTTGGACTCATCGTGAGCAGAAGGTCCCTGCTCTTTACTTGGCCAAGCTTGCAGGCCGCCCGTCAGGTATCGGCGCCTGGGTCCTCGAATGGGCCATCGAGTACGCTGGACGCCATGGATACAAGGCGGTGCGGCTTGACGCGTGGGCGAGCAATTCTGGGCTGCACAGCTACTACGTGAGAAACGGCTGGATTCATCTACGTACGATGTCCGTTCCTGGGCGCAATAGTGGAGCGCTTTTTGAGCACCCGGCGAGGCTTCGCGAAAATGAGGAAGCATTGATTATCGAAACTGCTATTCGCCCCACAGCTTCGCAGGATGCGATCGATGCAGATGCATATCTTCCTGTGCATGAAGTTTCTCAAGCCGTGGTTTCTGGTGTTTCCCCATTTAGAGAAGAAGCACACCCCCTCACTCTGCACCTCGGGGAGAGTCGCAGAATTTGGCACGACGGCACTGATTGGCGAGTAGGACACCCCGGGTGGAGGGAATATTACGCAGACCGCGTCCAACACTGGAAGGCCCTCGACGACAGCCCCACTTCCCAGAAGTACGTCCTTTTGGACGAGGCGGGTTCTGTGCAGTTGAAATACATCTGAGCCTCGCCAGATCGAAATTAGGGCCTCCAGTATATTGGAGGCCCTTTTTCGAGGGATGGACCGCAAGGAGACGTCATTCTTGCTTGATTGGACACCAATACAAGGTCCCCTCGAGATCCTGCACACGCTCTCGCTGGGATTTCGTAAGATTCCCGTCACCTCCCGCCCCGGGGTCAGTCACGGCAAGCAGTGCTCGCGGATAAAGTCTGGATTTTTTAGCCACCTGCTCATCCACAAAAGCAAACAAATCATGAAAGGCCTCCGAAGCGGGAGGCAAATCCCGCCAATGCGGCTCGTGCCCTGAATGAATAATCTGGTTCCTCAGCCCATAAAGCCTGACCCAGTAAGCACCGGCAGGCGTGCTGGTATTGCTAGTACTCCAATTACCCCCCAGCTTGTCGGGCAACATTTTCGTGAACAGAGACTTAAAGCTAGTATCTCCTCGAATCTGGTCAATATCAGACCTGCTTGGATTTTCATCGAGAAGAATCATCTCAAAGACGCCGGAGAGATACTTCTCCACGGCGGATTGCATCATAATTATGGCAGATATTTCATCACCACTCATCAGTCGAGCATGACCTTCAGTAGCTAGCTGACGGGCGACCCTAATAGGGTGATGCCTACCTTCGACAGCTCCTCGGCGCTCGTAGTCGATGACAGCACGGATGCTCTCAGCATCATCGTGGGAATAGGATGCGAATCTCTCGTTGTATTTTTTGTTGTTGAGCCGAAAGCTGGATTGGCACAAGAGGGCATCCGTACCACCCTCAAACACTCGATATATAATTTGTGGCGCGAGACCTTCTTTTGAAATCTTTCGCATAAGGTTCTCCTTGGTAGCCACCTGCGAGGCCCCAATGAGCGAATTTACGGCACCCATGCACCGTTCAAATATAATGGAAAAGCGCTCATCGGCACTCGGATTCGAGCTTGCGGGTTCGTCCGCGAATATCTCATCCGTAGTCTTAGCCTGGATCCAAGTCTGCCATGATCGCTCCTCTTCTCCTGGATCATGGGTGCCAATGATCGTAGAGAATCCGTACCCGTAGGGATCTTCTGCAAGATCCTGAAAATTGACATGAGTGTGAGTTACTCGCAACGATACATGATTCAAACTCTCTGAATATTTATCGGAAACAGGGCCGTATATCACGCCGGAAGGGATTGGCAAATCAAAAGGGAGAAGGAAGTAAAAGAGCAGATCATTGGGTATCTTTTGCGGCATTTTCAGACCTCCTTTGGCCTTCAAGTAAGCCACCTTCTGAGAATTTTCAGAGAAGTCGGCGTACTTGATATTCCAATTATCCTACGGGTGACCTGTTTCCACAGAGAAGGCGCGAATCACGTGGCCACCGGAAGACATCTCAGGGCTGGCTTCCAACCTGTACCAATGCCCATTGCATTCCACTACCACCCCGTATACGCCCGCGGGATTTTCATTTGTTAGGTGAACGACGTGTCCGTCACTTTCAACTACAGACAGCCACTTGCTGGCGCGGGCGCCCCAATCCTTGTCGGCAGTGATAACTCGGTACTCGGTAATTTCCCTAGTGGGGGGCATCAAAACACTCCTCGATTGATCAGGAAGTCCAGGCTACGTCGCGTGTACGACATGCAGGAGACAACCCTGCCGCGTGCCAGGCGCTATGCGCGGCTCGAAGCGCGCTACCCCCCACTGCCTAGCTAGCCAGGGGGTAGGCGGAGGCTGGTCCGGAGGCTGCGGAGGCTAGGCGGAGGCTGAGAACGGGCGCTAGCCTCCGCAGCATCTGCGCAGTTCAGAGGCGGTTCTGACACGCATGCGGAGGCTGCGGAGGCTAGCTCTTCTTATTCTCTAAGAAGGTGAAGAGCACCAGCAGCAAGCCCCCCACTGGCTAGCTCTACGAACCCCGGCCACGGCAGGCCGGTGGTCCGCCTCGGGCGCACATCGGGCGCACACCAGAGCTGAAAACGGCGCGAGACGGCGCGTGTTACCAACAGATGAAGTCGGGCCCCAGCTGGGGACTTCGGGGGTTCGCACTGCTAGCGTCTTGGCAGACATCAGTTCTACGACATCTAGGCCGCAGTCGCAGCTCCCCGGAGAGGCGCGCCCGGCGGCGCGCCCTCCTCCCCGGGGCCGGTATCCGAACGGATACCGGCCCCGACCCGGTTCCGGACCGTCCCCGGGCGAACCCGAGAGCGGGAGCGCACGGAGGTGTTCCGGCCCCCGGCCGTGCGGTCCGCCGGAGGCCGTGCGGTTACCGTTGACGCGTGGCAAGGGACGGAAGAGACACCATGACGGCAGGCGCGCTCGCTCGGCGCGGCTTCAGCGACAGCCCCCGGGCCCTGCGGCTGGTGACGGGGGCGGGGCTGGACTCCCCCTCCGACACGGCCGTGATCGACTCCCTGGCGGCGGCCCCCGACCCCGACCGGGCCCTGCTGGGACTCATCCGCGTCCTGGAGAGCGACCCCGACCCCGACGCGCTGCGCGACGCGCTGCGCGAGGACCCCGCCCTGCGGGACCGGCTGTGCCGGGTGCTGGGCACCGGCGCAGCGCTCTCCGACCACCTGGTGCGCCACCCCGGCGACTGGCGCGAACTGCGCGGCGCCGACGCCGCCCGCACCCCCGATCCGCAGGAGCTGCGCCGGGGCCTGCTGCACACCGTGGGCGCCGACCCCCACGCCGCCGCCCCGGCCGCCGACCTCTCCGGCACCCGCTCCGCCGAGGAGCTGCGCCACGCCCTGCGCGTCGCCTACCGGCGCCGGGTGCTGCGGCTGGCGGGCCGGGACCTGACCGGCCTGGCCACCGTGGACGCGGTCGCCGCCGAGCTGTCCGACCTGGCGGCGGCCCTGCTGGACGGGGCGCTGGCGGTGGCCCGCGCCGAGCACCCCGAGGACGCCGCCCGCTGCCGCCTGGCCGTCATCGGCATGGGCAAGTGCGGGGGCCGCGAGCTCAACTACGTGAGCGACGTGGACGTGGTGTTCGTCGCCGAGCCCGCCGACGCCCCCGGGGACGGCGGGCCGGTGGACGAGCAGGCCGCGATGCGGTCGGCGACCCGGCTGGCCACGGCCCTGATGCGGGTGCCCGCGGAGACCGACGCGGAGGGCACCCTGTGGGAGGTGGACCCGGCGCTGCGCCCCGAGGGCAAGAACGGGCCGCTGGTGCGCCCCCTGTCGGGGCACCGCGCCTACTACGAGCGCTGGGCCAAGACGTGGGAGTTCCAGGCCCTGCTCAAGGCCCGCCCCATCGCCGGGGACATGGAGCTGGGCCGCGCCTACATGGACGTGATCACACCCATGGTGTGGGAGGCGTCCTCGCGCAGGAACTTCGTCGAGGACGTGCAGGCGATGCGCCGCCGGGTGCTGGAGCACATCCCCGCCGGGCAGGCCGACCGCGAGCTCAAGCTGGGCCCCGGCGGGCTGCGCGACATCGAGTTCTCGGTGCAGCTGCTGCAGCTGGTGCACGGGCGCGCCGACGGGCGGCTGCGGTCGGGCACCACCCTGGTGGCCCTGGCCGCCCTGTCCGAGCACGGGTACGTGGGCCGCCCGGACGCGGCGGGGCTGGCCGACGCCTACCGGTTCCTGCGCCGCCTGGAGCACCTGCTCCAGCTGGAGCGGCTGCGCCGCACCCACCTGATGCCCGACGGCGGGACCGCCGACGGGCAGTCGGAGCTGCGCCTGCTGGGCCGCGCCCTGGGGTTCACCGCGGACCCGGTGCGGGAGCTGACCGAGGCCCGGCGCAAGGTCGCCGCCGAGGTGCGGCGCCTGCACGAGAAGCTGTTCTACCGGCCGCTGCTGAACGCCGTCGCCAAACTGCCCGGCGAGGAGGCGCGGCTCTCCCCCGAGCAGGCCCGCGACCGCCTGGAGGCGCTGGGGTTCGCCGACCCCGCCGGGGCGCTGCGCCACCTGGAGGCGCTGACCTCGGGCGTGTCTCGGCGCGCGTCGATACAGCGCACCCTGCTCCCGGTGATGCTGGGGTGGTTCTCCGACGCCCCCGACCCCGACGCCGGTCTGCTGGGGTTCCGCCAGGTCAGCGAGGCCCTGGGCACCACCCCGTGGTACCTGCGGCTGCTGCGCGACGACGTGCGGGTCGCGGAGCGGATGGCGTGGCTGCTGGGCACCAGCCGCTACGTCACCGAACTCCTCCTGCGCGCGCCCGAGGCGGTCGGGATGCTCGCCGACGACGCCGACCTGGTGCGGCGCGACCCCAAGGTGATGGCCGCCGAGGCCGACGCGGCGCTGCGCCGCTACGACACCGCCGAGGAGTCGGTGTCGGCGGTGCGGGCGCTGCGCCGCCGGGAGCTGCTGCGCACGGCCGCCGCCGACCTGCTGGAGGTCTCCGACGTCCGGGACGTGGGGTCGGCGCTGACCGACATCGCCGCGGTGACCATCGACGCCGCCCTGCGGGTGGCCTCCGCCCGGGTCCTGGAGGCCGACGGCGAGGAGCTGACCCGCGTGTGCGTGGTCGCGATGGGCCGGTTCGGCGGCGGCGAGCTGACCTACGCCAGCGACGCCGACGTGATGTACGTGCACGCCCCGCTGCCCGGGGCGGACGCCACGGCGGCCACCCGGCAGGCCATGGCGGTCGTGCGGGAGCTGGCGCGGCTGCTGGAGATGCCCGCCGCCGAACCCGCGCTGAAGGTCGACACGGACCTGCGGCCGGAGGGCCGCAGCGGTCCGGTGGTGCGCACCCTGGACTCCTACGCCGCCTACTACGGCCGCTGGTCGCAGGTGTGGGAGAGCCAGGCGCTGCTGCGGGCCCGGCCGGTGGCGGGGGACCCGGAGCTGCGGGCCGCGTTCAGCGCGCTCATCGACCCGGTCCGCTACCCGGAGGGCGGCATCGAGGCCTCCGCGGTGCTGGAGATCCGCAAGCTCAAGGCGCGGATGGAGTCCGAGCGGCTGCCGCGCGGCGCCGACCCGACCCTGCACACCAAGCTGGGCCGGGGCGGGCTGTCCGACGTGGAGTGGGTGGCCCAGCTGACCCAGCTGCGCCACGCCCACGAGTACCCGGACCTGCGCACCACCGGCACCCTGGAGGCGCTGGAGGCGGCCGTCGCCCACGGGCTGCTGGCGGCCGACGACGGTGTCGTGCTGGAGCAGGCCTGGCGGCTGGCCTCGCGGGTGCGCGGCATGGTGATGCTGGTGCGCGGCCGGGGCGGCGACTCCCTGCCCACCGACCTGCGGGTGCGGGCGGCGCTGGCCGCGGCCCTGGGCTGCCGCACCCCCGAGGACGGCGAGGAGGGCCTGTGGGAGGGGCCCGCCGAGCAGCTGACGGAGGCCTACCTGCGCACGACCCGCCGGGCGCGGGCCGTGATGGAGCGGGTGTTCTACGACGAGTGAGCCCGGACGGGGAGGGCGACCGCGACGGTGAGCCCTCCCCCCGGACGCGGGTCCAGGCGCAGCGTCCCGCCGTGGACGTCCACGACCCGGGAGACCAGGGCCAGCCCCAGGCCGTGGCCCCCGCCGTCGCGGCGGGTGCGCCCCTCCCCGCGCAGGAAGGGCTCGGTGAGCCGGGCGACGGTCTCCGGTGCCAGGACGGGCCCGGTGTTGTCGGTGCGCAGGACGGCCGAGCCGTCCGGGGCGCGGCCGACGGAGACGGTCGCGGTGCCGCCGCGGACGTTGTGGCGCAGGGTGTTGCGCACGAGGTTGTCGGCCAGCCGCAGCAGCAGTTCGGGGTCTCCGGTGACCGGCGCGGGCGAGGCCTCCAGGCGCAGGTCCACGCCGCGCCGCCCGGCCTCCCCGCGGGCTTCGGCGACGGCCCGGCGGACGGGGTCGGCCAGGTCCAGGGGGCGGGCGGCGGCGGTGACGGCGTCGACGTCGGCCAGCCGCAGCAGGGCCTCGGTGAGGCCGACCGCGCGGGCGTTGACCTCGCTGAGCCGGTCGATCAGGGGGTCGTGGCCGGGGTCGCGGCGGGCGACGTCGAGCATGGTGGCGGTGACCGCCAGCGGGGTGCGCAGCTCGTGGGAGGCGTTGGCGGCGAACCTCTCCTGGACGGCGAAGGCGTCCTGGAGCCGGTCGAGCATGTGGTCGAAGGCGTCGGCCAGGCGCCGGAACTCGTCGTCGGGCCCGGTCAGGCGGATGCGGTGGTCCAGGCGGCCGGTGGCGACGGCGCGGACCGCCGCGTCGATGCGGTGCAGGGGCCGCAGCACCCATCCGGCCAGGAACCAGCCGCCGGACAGGCCGATGACGGCCAGCGCCGCCAGCACCCACAGGGTGACGTCCACCAGGGCCGCCACGATCTCGCCCCGGGAGGCGATGTTGATATGGGTGACGCTGGGGTCGGCCGTGGTCAGCGGGTAGTCGGGGAGGTACCGGACGACGATGTACACGCCGGCCAGGACCGCCATGCCGGACAGGACCAGGAAGGCGGCGTAGCCCAGGGTGAGGCGCAGTCGGGCGCTGACCGGCAGTCCCGGGCGCCGCGGCGGCGCCCCGTTCACCGTTCCCGCCCGGGGGCGGTGAGGCGGTAGCCGACGCCGGGGACGGTCACGAGGGGGTCGGGGTCGCCCAGCGCCTTGCGCAGGTGGGAGACGGCCACCCGGGGCGCGCTGGTGAAGGGGTCGGCGTGCTCGTCCCACACCTTCTCCAGCAGGGTCTCGGCGGTGACCACGGCCCCGTCGGCGCGCATGAGGAGTTCGAGGACGGCGAACTGCTTGCGGGGCAGGCGCAGCGGGCGGGTCCCCCGGTGGGCCTCCCGCCGGTAGGGGTCCAGGCGCAGGTCGCCGACCCACAGGACGGGTCCCACGGCGGCGGCCGGGCGGCGGGCCAGGGCGCGCAGGCGCACCACCAGCTCTTCCAGGGCGAACGGCTTGGTCAGGTAGTCGTCGGCGCCCAGGGAGAACCCGTCGACCTTGTCGCGCAGCCGCGCGGCGGCGGTGAGCATGAGGACCCGGGTCCCGGGGTGGTCGCGGACCAGGACGGCGCACACGTCGTCGCCGTGCACGCCCGGGATGTCGCGGTCCAGGACGACGGCGTCGTAGTCGTGGACGGCGATGCGCTCCAGCGCCTGTTCCCCGTCCAGGGCGACGTCGGCGGCGATGGCCTCCTGGCGCAGGCCCGCCTGGAGGGCCTGGGCCATGTAGGGCTCGTCCTCGACGACCAGTACGCGCATGCGGTGTGTCCCCCCTCGTCGGCGGGCCCTCCCGGCCGCCCGGCTACGAGTCTAGGAGCCGGCCCCGTTGCGGAAGTGTTGCGTGATCGCGCGACACGGGCGCAACGCCCTCCCTGGTGGCGTGGGTCCCGAGCGCCGGACACGGGGTCCGGCCCTGGCGGGGGAGGGATCCGTGGGCGGAGTGCACCGATGGGCGGCGGCCTCGGCCGTGGCGGCCGTGCTGGCGGCGGGGGGCTGCGCGGCCCCGGGGGGCGGCGGGGGCGGCCTGCCGGGGGTGTCGGGCCCGACCGGCGGCGCGGGGCCGCTGACCGAGGACGACGGGTACGTGCCGGTGGGCGGGGGGCTGGCGGTGGACGCCGACGTGCCCGCGCTGACGGGGCTGGACCCCGAACTGCTGGCGGCGGTGCGCGAGGCCGCCGCGGCGGCGCTGGACGCCGGGATCGACGAGGTGGTGGTGACCGGCGGTTGGCGCAGCGAGCGCTACCAGGAGCACCTGTGGGAGGAGGCGGTGCGCGAGCACGGCGAGGAGGAGGCGCGCCGGTGGGTGGCCTCGCCCACCGGATCGACCCATGTCAGCGGGGACGCGGTGGACATCGGGTACACGAACGCGGCGGACTGGTTCTCGCGGTTCGGGCACGAGTACGGGCTGTGCCGGACCTACGCCAACGAGCTGTGGCACTACGAGCTGGCGGTGGAGCCGGGCGAGCCGTGCCCGCAGCCGGTCGCCGACGCCTCCGCGAGGCGCGGGGGCGCCCCCGCGCCTGGGGGGTGAGGCACGGGGGCGCCGGTCGGGAGGTCCCGCGCCCTCAGCGGTGGTTCCAGGTGACGGTGGCGGCGGGGCCGGTCCGGTTGGCCCCGGTCTCCCACTCCACGTTGCCGGAGCCGTCGATCTTGACGAGTTTCCACTCGGTGCCGGCGCCGATGGTCACCGTCCCGGACCAGGTGGGGTAGGTGGCGGCGTCGGTGGACAGCTTGACGCCCTGGGCCGGGTTCCAGGACCCGAGCGCCGGGGTGGAGCCGACCACGTACACCTCCTGTCCCCACTCGGTGTGGACGACCGCGTTGAACCCGTCGCCGGGGGTGCCCGGGTCGGTGCCGCCGCAGTCGTCCTCGCACTCGCCGTCCACGTGCAGGGCCACGGCCCCGTTCGCGGGGACCTGGACGGTGACGCTGCCGCCGGAGACGGTGGCGGTGCCGCCGCCCGCGGCGTTGTCGTAGGTGCCGTCGGGCAGGGAGGTGGCGGCGGTGAGCTGCCAGGCGCTCCCGGTGGCGTTGAAGGCGGCGAAGCCGCGCGCGCCGCGGTCGAAGGCCAGGCGTCCGCTGCCGTCGGTGGCCCGCTGGGTCAGGCCCGCGCTGCCGGTGGAGGCGCGGAAGCCGGCCATGCCCGCGACGGTGGGGTGCCGGTGGGAGCAGACCCAGGCGCCGGTGGAGCAGTCGGTGTCCTCGGTGATCCAGCCCGCCGGGTTGCCCCCGACGTTCCCGACGCTGGGCGGGCCCTCGGTGACGTTGTCGCCGAAGTCGTAGCCGGAGGTCACCACCGGGGTGCCGTAGGGGTGGGCGAGCATGAACGCGGTCGCCAGGTGGTAGCGGTCCCCGTCCTTGTAGGTGAGGGTCGGGTGGTAGCGCTGGGTGTCGTGGTTGTCGATGAAGACGGTGGCCTGGTCGGAGGTCAGCCCGCCGTAGTCCGGCAGCTGCGCCAGCCCGGCGATGTTGCCGTCCTTGAACTTGCCGGCCACGTCGCGCTGGTAGTCGAAGTTGGTGACCTCGCCGTAGGGGGCGTAGGCGGTGTAGGGGACGGTGGCGTCGCCGTAGACCTCGTGGAAGACGCGGGGGGTGCCGCCGAAACCGGGGACGGTGTTCAGGTTCCCGAAGATGTCGGCGATGTGGGCCTCGGGGACGTGCTTGGCGGCGTCCACGCGGAAGCCGCCCACGCCCAGGTCGACGAGGCCGTTGAGGTAGCGCTTGAGGTGGTCGCGCACCTGCGGGTCGGCGGTGTTGAGGTCGGCCAGGCCCACCAGCTGGCAGTTCTGGACCTCCTCCTTGTCGTTCCAGTTCGCGATCTCCTCGTAGCAGGGCCCGAAGTCGTCGCGGTCGTAGGAGGCGGTGCTGTCCCCGAAGAGGTCGGGGTGCTCGTACTTGCTCCAGGCGGTGCCCGCGCTGCCGACGCCGGAGCCGTCGCCGGTGGTGTGGTTGACGACGGCGTCGACGTAGATGCGGACCCCGCTGTCGCGGCAGGTGGCGACCATGGCCGCGAACTCGTCGGCGGTGCCCCGCCGGGTGTTGTCGAGCCGGTAGGAGACGGGCTGGTAGTCCTGCCACCAGGGGTGGTTGCCGCCCTCGGCGAAGGGGATGACCACGTGTTCCTGGGGCGGGGAGACCTGGACTCCGGAGAATCCGTTGGGTCCGAGGAAGTTCTCGCACTCGGCGGCGACGGAGTCCCAGTTCCACTGGAAGAGCTGGACGAGGGTCTCGCCGTCGGGGGTGACGGGTGCGGCGGCCTGCACGGGGGCGGGCAGGGGGGCCGCGGAGGCGGGGAGGGCGGTCAGGGGGAGGAGGAGCAGGGCCGCCGCGGCGGCGGCTTTGAGGGGGGTGCGTCGGTGCATCGGCGCTCCTGGGTCGCTTGCGGGGGATCGCGCATCCTCTTGCGGTTAACGCAAGAATTTGCGTGATGCCGAGCACACTACCGGCCTGTTACGGCTTTGTGAATAGACCCCGATCCGCGCGTCGAAAAGGAACGCCGTCCCTTCCGCGGTCCGGACCGGCCGCGATCACGCTCCGCCGCGCCGGGTCACCGGGGGCGCGAGCGCAAGAAATTGCGGGCGGATGCGGAAAGGACCGGTGCCGGCACGGACCACGGGTTCCGTGCGGGCACCGGTCCGGGACCGGTCGGGGATCGGGGGCGGCCTCCGGGCGGCGGGGAGCCCCCGCGGCCCGCCGGCCGCTCCGGCGCGGGAGCCGGGGCGGCCGGGGGCGGCACCGCCCCGCTACCCCCAGAAGACGGCGACGCCGATGTTGACGACGGCGAGCACGCCCGCGATGACCGCGAGGTTGCGGGCGGGCTTGCGCAGGTTCAGCACGCCCACCACCACGACGGCCAGGGCGATGAGCAGCTTGACGCCGATCTTGATGTGGTTCAGCTCTCCCAGGTCGGCCATCTCGGCGACGCCGACCAGGAGCAGGCCGGTGACGAGCTGGAGCAGGGAGCTGTGCAGCAGGACCTTGGTCGACTTGGGGTTGTCGGTCATGACCTGCATGAGGAAGCCCGCGATGATGCCCGCGAGGCCGATCATGTGCAGGAAGACGAGCGCGGAGTAGAGGATGTCCATGACCCCTAGACTACTACCGCGTGTAGTACTCGAAGGGTTTTCCTGACACCCCGACGTAACGATCGGGTGGATTTCACGCCATACGGCGCCGCCACACCAGCCATCCCAGCCCCACCAGCAGGGCGGCACCCGCCACCCGGAGCAGCATCGCGCCGTCCACCGCCTCCGAGGCCCGCGACAGCACCGTCGGCGAGGCCACCACGACCGTGTCGCTGGCACAGGCCGCCGGGTCGGCGTCCCGCTCCAGCAGCAGGCAGGCCGTGCTCATCAGCCGCTCCGCCCCCACCGCGTCCTCGCGCACGCGGACCCGGACCGTGTAGTCCCGCTCGCTCCCGGCGGCCACGTCCACCGGCCAGTTGACGATGCCGCCCTCCAGCACTCCCCCGCCGCCCACCTCCAGGATCTCCAGGTCGTCGGGGACGTGCTGGGCCAGCTGGGCGCCGCTCACCCCCTCGTCCGGGTCGCCGTTGGCCACCGTCGCCCGCAGCACCGTCTCGTGACCGGGCAGCGGGGCCGCCTCCTCCGCCGCCAGGGACAGCGCCACGAAGGCCTCCGGCGGCGTCGGGGCGGGCGCGGCCGGGCCGGCCGACCCCGCCGCCGGGGCCGCGGCGACCAGGCCCGCGCCCACCGCGGCGGCCAGCCCGGCCGCCCGCCACCGGCCCCGTCGGCCGTCCTCGATCCTGTGCATCATCCGCGCCTTCCGTCCGTGCGGTCACAACACCAACCAAGACAACTATGAGTACGCGCCGGATCGCCGGTTGTGACACGCCGGACGGGGCCACCGGGCCCGCCCGCCCCGGCCCCGAACACGGATAAGACGTCCCGCTCCGCCTAAGAACCCCTGAGACCCCCCGGTACCGCCGCGGAACAGGATTTCTCCCGATGCCCCGCCCCGGGTCTCAGACCGATCGTGGAGGAGGCGGGGCACCCGGCCCCGCCCGACCCGAGGAGGACGCCGTGTTCCACGAGGCCCTGTTCCAGGTCCCGCGCCCGCCGCTGACCGAGGAGGACGTCCGCCGCATCGGGCACCGCGCCGAGGCGCTGCGCCGGAGCCGCCGGGAGCGCCGCGCCCGCCTGGGCGCGTGGCTCCGGCCGGTGCGGCACCGGCGCGAGGACGCGCCCCGCGGCCGTGCCGCCTGAGCACGCCGCCGCCACCGCGCCGGACCGGCTGGGCATAATGGCGCCCATGCCCCTACTCCCCGGCACCGCCCCGGTGCTCGTCGGCCGTGCCGCACCGCTGGCGGCCCTCACCGCGCACGCCCGCCGCTGCCGCACCGAGGAGTCCGGCGCCCTGCTGCTCGGCGGGGACGCCGGGATCGGCAAGTCCCGGCTGGTCGCCGAGTTCGCGCGGACACAGGAGAACGTACTGGTCGGCGGCTGCCTGGAGCTGGGCGTGGACGGCCTGGCCTACGCGCCCTTCACCACCGCCCTGCGCCGCCTCCTGCGCGAGCGCGGACCCGCGCTCTTCACCACCGGGGAGGAGGAGAACGAACTCGCCCGCCTCCTCCCCGAGCTGGGCCCGGTCCCCGGACGCGGCCACCGCGACCGGAACGTCCTGTTCGGCCTGGTCCTGCACGTGCTGCGCACCGCCGCGGGCGACAGCGGCCTGACCCTGGTCCTGGAGGACCTGCACTGGGCCGACGGCGCCACCCTGGACCTGCTGGTCTTCCTCATCCGCAACCTCGACCTGCCCGGCGTGCAGCTCGTCGCCACCTACCGCAGCGACGACCTGCCCCGCGCCCACCCGCTGCGCCGCCTGCTCCCCGAGCTGGAGCGGCTGCCCCCGGTCGTGCGGACCGAGCTGGCGCCGCTCACCCGCGCCGAGGTCGAGGAACAGGTGCGGGCCCTCACCGGCCGCACCCCCGACCCCGCCGCGCTCGACGACCTGTACCGCCGCAGCGACGGCATCCCCCTGTACGTGGAGGCCCTGGCCGCCGCGGACGCCCCGCGGCCCGGCGGCGTGCCCGAGGCCTTCCGCGACCTGCTGCTGGCACCGGTGGACCGGCTGGAGGACACCCCCCGCTCGGTGCTGCGCCTGGCCGCCGTGGGCGCCGTCTCGGGCACCGTCTCCCACGAGGTGCTGCGCCGCGCCGCCGACCTGCCCGACCGGGAGCTGGAGGCCGCCCTGCACGGGCTGGTCGACGCCCGGCTGCTCCACGTCGACGGCGACGGCTACCGGTTCCGGCACGCCCTGCTGCGCGAGGCCGTCCACGAGGCGCTGCTGCCGGGCACCCGCACCCGCCTGCACCTGCTGCTGGCCGGCATCATCGGCGCCGACCCCGGCGCCGTGCCGCCCGAGCGCCGCGCCGCCGAACTGGCCCACCACTTCCAGGCCGCCCACGACCTGCCCCGCGCGGTGGCCTCCGCCTGGGACGCCGCCGAGCGCGCCGGGCAGGCCCTGGCCCACGGGGAGCGGCTGGCGATGCTCCGCCGCGTCCTGGAGCTGTGGGACCGGGTGCCCGGCGCACCCGCGCTCCTGGGAGGCCGCGAGCACCCCGAGGTGCTGGCCGAGGCCGCCCTGGCCGCGCTCCAGGCCGGACACCCCCGCACCGCCTGGCACCTGTGCGACGAGGCCCTGGCCGAGCTGCCCGCCGAGGCCGCCGACGACCCCGGCCGCGCGCTGCGGGCCATGGTGCTGCGCTGCCGGGGGCAGGCCCGCACCCACTGCGTCGACGCCGGCGCCGAGGACGACCTCGCCCAGGCGCTGCGCCTGCACCCGCCGGGCGACCCGGGGTACGCGCGCATGCTGTCGATCGTCGCCCGCGAGACCATGTTCCGCACCGACGGCCGCGGACCGCTGGACCGGTCCGCGGAGGACCTGTCCCGGGAGGCCATCGCCGCGGCCGAGCGCTCCGGCGACGACAGCGCCCTGGCCGCCGCCCTGGTCACCCTGGGATCGGTGCTCATGGGCCGGGGCCTGCTGGACCGGGGACGCCCCCACGTGGAGCGGTCCATCGGGCTGAGCCGCCGCATCGGCGACCCGATGATGGAGGCCCGCGGCGTCAACAACCTCTCCCACTACCTGCGCGAGCAGGGCGAGCACACCCGGGCGCTGGAACTGCTGGAGGGGTTCCTGTCCGCCCCGGACCGGGCCGGCTCCGCCTGGGTGTACGGAAGCTTCACCTCCCAGAACCTGGCCGAGACCCACTACGAGCTGGGGCACCTGGACACGGCGCGCGCCGTGTCCGCCCGCGCGCTCGGCCACAGCCCCACCCCCATGCACCGGGTCTTCCTCCTGGTCCCCGCCACCCGGGCCGCCGTCGCCGCCGGCGACACCGCGGCGGCCCGCTCCGGCGCGGACCGGGCCGGGCTGCGGGAGGCCGGGATCGCCACCGTCGACCGCGCCTCCGCGCTCAGCCTGGAGCGCCTGGACCAGGCCCAGCAGGCGGTCTCGGCCTGGCTGGACCTGCTGCTGGCCGAGGGCGAGGCCGCCACCGCGCGCGACTACGCCGCGCACATCCTCCGGCGGCCCGGGTTCACCGGATCGCTCGGGTACGGCTGGGTGGTCAACGACCTGGCCGCCGAGGCGGTGCGCCGGGCGGGCGGCGGGAACGGCGACCGGGTGCGGGACCTGGTGGCCGAACGGCTGGCCATGCCCGTGCGCGGCCCCGTCCAGGAGGCGTTCCGGGCCTCGGCGTCCGCCCGGCTGGCGGAGGGGACCGCCGAACCCGGGGAGGTCCTGGACCGGTGGGCGGCGGCGGTGGCCGCGTGGGAGGCCACCCCGCTGGTGCTGCACCTGGCCTCGGCCCGGCTGCGCGCCGCCCGCGCGGCCCTGGCCGTGCGCGACCAGGAGCGCGCCCGGGCCTGGTGGGAGCCGGTGGGGCCGGCCGCCGCCGCGAGCGGCGCGGCGCCCCTGGGGCACGAGGCCGCCGCACTGGGCCGCCGGGCCGGGTTCACCGCCCCCGACCGGGGCGCGCCCGCGGGGCTGACCCCGCGCGAGACCGAGGTGCTGCGCCTGCTGGCCGCTGGGGCCACCAACGCGCAGATCGCCGCGGAGCTGTTCATCTCGCCCAAGACGGCGAGCGTGCACGTCTCCAACATCCTGGCCAAGCTCGGCGTCGCCAACCGGTCCTCGGCGGGCGCCCGGGCCCGCGCACTGGGCCTGGACTGAGCCCGGTCTCAGACGCGCGCCCGGACGTCTTAGCCCCGGGGCCCCGGGACCGGCCCCGGGACCCCGATGTCTTAGGCCGCCCGCGCGGCGCCGCCCGCGGCGGCCCCGGGAACAGGGAGTTCTCCCGATGCGGCGGCGGGGCCCTCAGCGACATCGTGGAGTCGTCGGTGAGGGCCACCGGCACGGCACACCGCCCCGAAGGAGCCGCCGCCATGAACTCCGAGATCCTCAACGCCACCGCCCGCGCCATCGCCGAGGAGCGCCTGCGCGCCGCACGGCTGCGCCGGGAGGCCCTGGCCCAGCGCGCCGAGGCCCGCCGCCGCGCACAGGCCGGGAGCACCCGCCGCGGCGAGGGAGGGAAACGCTTCGGCCGGGCCGCCTGACCGGGCGGCCCGGCCGGGCCCCGGGCCCGGCGCCCCGCGAGGAAAATACCCGCCCCCCGCCACCCGAGGTCGGCATAATGAGCGGTATGCCCCTACTCGTCGACAGCGGTCCCGTGTTCATCGGCCGCAGGGCCGAACTCGGCGCCCTGCGCGACCACGCGCGCCGCACCCGCGACACCGGCCCCGGCATGCTCCTGCTGGGCGGCGACGCGGGCATCGGCAAGAGCCGCCTCGTCAGCGAGTTCGCCGCCACCCTGCCCCCGGGCTCGGTCTACGTCGGCGCCTGCCTCCAACTCGGCGGCGACGGCCTGGCCTACGCACCCTTCACCGCGGTCCTGCGCCAGCTCCTGCGCGAGCGCGGACCCGGGCTCTTCGCCGCCGCCGCCCCCGGCGGCACCCGCGAACTCGCCCGCCTCCTGCCCGAACTGGGCGAGCCCTCCGGCGGACGCGACGAGAACCGCGGTACCGGCTTCGAGCCGGAGAACCGCGGCATCCTCTTCGAGCAGGTCCTGCGGCTGCTCTCGCTGAGCGCCGGGGACGACGGCGTCACGTTCGTCCTGGAGGACCTGCACTGGGCCGACGGCGCCACCCGCGACCTGCTCGTCTTCCTCATCCGCAACCTCGAACTCCCCGGCGTGCAGATCCTCGCCACCTACCGCAGCGACGACCTGCACCGGGCCCACCCGCTGCGCCGCCTGCTGCCCGAGCTCCAGCGCGTCCCCGGCGTGGAGTCGCTGCACCTGGCACCGCTGACCCTCGCCGAGACCGGCGAGCACGCCACCGCCCTGCGCGGCGGACGCGCACCGGCACCACACGAACTGGACGAGCTGTACCGCCGCACCGAGGGCGTCCCCCTGTTCGTGGAGTCCCTGGCCGACGCCCCCGCCGGCCGCGGCGACGTCCCCGACCTGTTCCGCGACCTGCTCCTGGAACCGCTCCAGCGCTTCGACGACACCGCCCGGGCCGTCCTGCGCACGGCCTCGGTGGGCGCCGTCTCCGGGGGCATCGACCACGAGGTGCTGCGCCGGGCCGCCGACCTGCCCGACCCCGACCTGGAGGCGGCGCTGCACGCCCTGGTCGACGCCAACGTCCTCAAGGTCCACGGCGAGGGCTACCGGTTCCGGCACGCCCTGCTGCGCGACGCCGTGCACGGCGAACTCCTGCCCGGCCCCCACACCCGCGCGCACCTGCGCTTCGCCCGCCTCATCGACGAGCACCCCGAACTGTTCCCCTACGACCGGCGCGCCGCGGAGGAGGCCCACCACTACATGGCCGCCCGCGAGCTGCCGCGGGCGCTCCAGGCGGCCTGGTGGGCTGCGGTCCGCGCCTCGGACACCCTCGCCTACGGCGAGGAGCTCGACATGCTGGAGCGGGTCCTGTCCCTGTGGGACCAGGTGCCCGACGCCCGCGACCGCGTCCAGGACCGCACCTGGGCGGAGGTCGTCTCCCGCGCCGCCGGGGCGGCCGTGGAGGCCGGGCGGGGGCGGCGCGCCCGCGAACTCGCCGACGCCGCCCTGGCGACCCTGCCCCGGGACCCCGCCGACGACAGCACCCGCGCGGTCAAGGCCACCCTGCTGCGCCGCCGCGGCCTGGCCCGCTCCCTGAGCACCTGCGGCGGGGGCATCACCGACCTCGTCGCCGCCCTGGAGCTGCACCCGCCCCACATGCCGGGCTACGCGTCCCTGCTGTCCATCCTGGCCCGCGAGAGCCTGCGCCACCGCGCCGACCGCGTCGCCCCGCCCGACCAGGAGCGGCTGCGCGACCTGCGCGAGACCGGGCACTCGGTCAGCGAGCTCGCCGAGCGGGCCATCGCCCTGGCCGAGGGCTCCGACGCCACCGACCGGTGCGCGGCCGCCGACGCCCGCATCACCCTGGGCAGCCTGTACATCGGCGAGGGCGACCTGGAACTCGGGCGCCCGCTCATCGAGGAGGCCATGCGGACCGCCGCCGAGGTCTCCGAACCCTCCGTGGAGGCGCGCGGCGCCGGGAACCTCGGACACTTCCTGCGCGAGCTGGGCCGCCACGAGGAGGGCCTGAAGGTCCTGGAGGAGTCCCTGGCCCGCCACGAGGAGATGGGCTGGGCCTCGGTCCACAAGACGTTCAACCACCAGAACCGCGCCGAGATCCACTTCGAGCTGGGCCACCTGTCCCAGGCCCGCGAGATCTGCGAGATGATCCTGCGCACCCGCGCACCCGTCAAGGACCGCAGCTACGTGGACGCCGTCCTGGCCCGCAGCGCCGCCGCCGCGGGCGACCTGGAGACCGCCCTGGAGGTGTCCGGCTGGTCCCGCCGGGACCGCCTCCCCGACGCCCAGCGCATGAACATCATCCAACTGGACCTGCTGGCCAAGCTGGAGGCCGGCCTGGCGGAGGGCTCGGTGGACGCCGTCCTGGCACTGTCCGAGCGCGCCCTGGAGCAGCTGGAGCTGGAGGCCGCGCGCGGCTACACCTGGCCCCTGGTGGACGTGATGGCCGAGGCCGCCGCGCGCGGCGCGGAATCCGGCGCCGACGAGGCCGCCGCCCGGCGCGTCATGGACATGGCCGTCCGGGTCACCGGCGCCATGGCCGTCACCGGCTCGCCCCAGCGCGCCCACCGCCGCCGGGTCCTGGCCCACGCCGCCGGGCTGGACGGCACCACCGGCCCCGAGCGGTGCCTCGAACTCTGGGAGCGGGCCGTCGCCGCCTGGGAGGACACCCCGATGGTGCTCCACCTGGCCTCCGCGCGGCTGCGCACGGCCCGCGCCGCCGTGGCCGCCGGGGAGCGCGACCGGGCCCGCGCCCTGGTGCGCGCCGCCCACGCCGCCGCCGACGGGCACGGAGCCGCCCCGCTGGCGGCCTCCGCCGCGGACCTGGCCCGCCGCCTGGGCGTCGGACTCACCGACGAGGCGCCCGCCCCGGCCGCGCCCGCCGGGCTCACCGCCCGCGAGCTGGAGGTCTCCCGGCTGCTCGCCGCCGGGAGCACCAACGCCCGCATCGCCGAGGAGCTGTTCATCTCGGCCAAGACGGCCAGCGTCCACGTGTCCAACATCCTCGCCAAGCTGGGCGTGCCCAACCGGGCCACCGCCGGGGCGCGGCTGCGCGACCTGGGCCTGGGCTGAGCCCTGCGGGCGGCCCTCACCGCCCCGCCGCGGGGACGGCTCAGACCGTCCAGCGGTTGGTGATGGGCAGCCGCCGGTCCCGGCCCAGGTTGCGGGCGCTGATCTTGGTGCCCGGCGCCGACTGGCGGCGCTTGTACTCGGCCCGGTCCACCAGGCGGATGACGCGCCGCACCAGCTCGGGGTCGTACCCGGCGAAGACCAGCTCGGCCTCGCCCTTGTCGGTGCCGATGTAGGCGTCCAGCACCGCGTCCAGCACCGCGTAGTCGGGCAGCGAGTCGGAGTCGAGCTGGTCCGGGCTCAGCTCGGCGCTGGGCGGCTTCTCGATCGAGTTCTCCGGGATCGGCGGGACCTCCCCCGCCCGCTCCGCCTCGGCGTTGCGCCACCGGGCCAGCTCCCACACCAGCGACTTCCAGCAGTCCTTGATGGGCGCGAACCCGCCCACCGAGTCGCCGTACAGCGTGGAGTACCCGGTGGCCGCCTCGCTCTTGTTGCCGGTGGCCAGCACCAGGTGGCCCTCCTGGTTGGACAGCGCCATCACCAGGGTGCCCCGCACCCGGGCCTGGAGGTTCTCCGCCGCCAGCCCGTCCAGGGGCGCGCCCGCCCCGGCCGCGGCCGACTCGAAGGCCTCCACCACCGGGGCGATCGCGATCGTGCGGGCCGCGAACCCCTGCCGCCGGGCCAGCTCCTGGGCGTCGGAGACGGAGTGGTCGCTGGAGTGCGCGCTGGGCAGCAGCACGCCGTGCACCCGGTCGGCGCCCACGGCATCCACGGCGATGGCCGCGGTGAGCGCCGAGTCGATGCCGCCGGAGACCGCCACCAGCACCGACCCGAACCCGTTCTTGACCGTGTAGTCGCGCAGGCCGGTGACCAGCGCCCGGTACACCTCGCCCACGTCCGACAGCGGGTCCGGGCGCGGGGTGACCGTGTTCTCCTGCGGGGTGTAGGGCTCCACCGGGTCGGCGGAGACCGTGCGCCGCACCACCGTCAGGCCGTCCACGACCCCGCCGTCGCGGACGCCCTCCCCGCCGCCCGCGGGCAGGTCGAGGTCGGCCACGAGCAGCTCCTCGGTGAACTGGGGCGCGCGGGCCACCAGCTCGCCCTCGGCGTCCACCACCAGCGAGTCGCCCTCGAAGACCAGCTCGTCCTGGCCGCCCACCATGTTCACGTAGGCCAGCGCCGCCCCGATCTCCCGGGCGCGCCGCTGGCACAGCTCCAGGCGCACGTCGTCCTTGTGCCGCTCGTAGGGGGACCCGTTGAGCGACAGCAGCAGCCCCACGCGGGCGGCGCGGGCCGCCGTGACGGGGCCGCCCTCCTGCCACAGGTCCTCGCACACCGCGATCCCCACGTCCACCCCGCGCACCCGCACCACCGGCAGGGTGTCGCCGGGGACGAAGTTGCGGAACTCGTCGAACACGCCGTAGTTGGGCAGGTGGTGCTTGGCGGAGGTGACCGCGACCGCCCCCTCGTGCAGGACCGCCACCGCGTTCTGCGGGGCGCCCGCGGGCTGCCCGTACCGGGCGCCCGGCCCCTCCCTGCGCGCCAGGAAGCCCACCACGACCGGCAGGTCGCCCAGTCCCCGCTCCGCCAGCTCCCCGGCCAGGCGGTGGACCGCCTTGACCGACGCCGACACGAAGGAGTTGCGCAGCGCCAGGTCCTCCACCGGGTATCCGGTGACGGCCATCTCCGGCAGGGCGAGCAGGTGCGCCCCCCGGTCCCGGGCCCGCCGGGCGGCGTCCACGACGATCCTCAGATTGCCCTCCAGGTCACCGACGGTGGGGTTGACCTGGGCGAGTGCGATTCTCAGCTGTGCCACGGCCCCGAGCCTAGCCGGGCGGGCACGCCCGGGTCGGACACGGGGTCCGCCCGGTGCGGTGGGCGCGGGTTCCCGGGCGCGCCCGGACGGGTAGGCCCCGTGTCGCGCCGCCACCGGCGATAATGCCCAAAGGAGGGGACGAACCGGACGGCCCGGCGGGCGGGCGCGGAAATACCCCGGAAATATGCGCACGGCAGACTGGGACCGGGACACCGGCTCCGGGCCGACCGCCATCGAGGAAGGTTGATCGTGAATCGACAGCAGGAATTCGTGCTCCGCACGTTGGAGGAGCGCGACATCCGGTTCGTGCGGCTGTGGTTCACCGACGTGCTCGGGTACCTCAAGTCGGTCGCAGTGGCCCCCGCCGAGCTGGAGGCGGCCTTCTCCGAGGGCATCGGGTTCGACGGCTCCGCGATCGAGGGCTTCGCGCGCGTCTACGAGGCCGACATGCTGGCCCAGCCGGACCCGTCCACGTTCCAGGTGCTGCCCTGGCGCAACGAACCGCACGGCACCGCGCGCATGTACTGCGACATCCTCATGCCCGACGGCTCGCCGTCCCCCGCCGACCCCCGGCACGTCCTCAAGCGCCAGCTGGGCAAGGCCTCCGATCTGGGGTTCACGTTCTACACGCACCCCGAGATCGAGTTCTACCTGCTCAAGAAGATGCCCGAGCTGGGCGAGCTGCCCGTGCCCAACGACTCCGGCGGCTACTTCGACCACACCCCGCACAACAGCGCCCACGACTTCCGGCGCAACGCCATCAACATGCTGGAGGCCATGGGCATCTCGGTGGAGTTCAGCCACCACGAGGGCGGCCCGGGCCAGCAGGAGATCGACCTGCGGTACGCGGACGCGCTGACCACCGCCGACAACATCATGACCTTCCGGCTCGTGATGAAGGAGGTGGCGATGGAGCAGGACGTGTACGCGACGTTCATGCCCAAGCCCTTCACCCAGTACCCGGGGTCGGGCATGCACACCCACCTGTCGCTGTTCGAGGGCGACCGCAACGCCTTCTACGAGCCCGGCGCGGAGTACCAGCTGTCCAAGGTGGGGCGCGGGTTCATCGCGGGCCTGCTGCGGCACGCCGACGAGATCACCGCGGTCACCAACCAGTGGGTGAACTCCTACAAGCGGCTGTGGGACGACCCGGCCGCCTCCGCCGGCATGGGCGGCGAGGCGCCCGCCTACATCTGCTGGGGGCACAACAACCGGTCCGCCCTGGTCCGGGTGCCCATGTACAAGCCCGGCAAGTCCAACTCCAGCCGGATCGAGATCCGGTCGATGGACACCGCCTGCAACCCGTACCTGGCGTACGCCGTGATCCTGGCCGCGGGCCTGAAGGGCATCGAGGAGGGCTACGAGCTGCCGCCGGGCGCCGAGGACGACGTGTGGGCGCTCACCGACTCCGAGCGCCGGGCGCTGGGCATCCGGCCGCTGCCGCAGAGCCTGGACGAGGCGATCCGGCTGATGGAGAACAGCGAGCTGGTCGCGGAGACGCTGGGCGAGCACGTGTTCGACTTCTTCCTGCGCAACAAGAAGGCCGAGTGGCGCGACTACCGCCGCCAGGTCACCCCGTACGAGTTGCAGCGCTACCTGCCGACTCTGTAGGACGCGCCGGACGCGGGCCCGGGGCGGGCCCGCGTCCCCGGCGCACCGGGGTCAGCGGTCGCGGCGGCGGGCGAGCAGCGCCGTGGCGACCGCGCCGGCCGCCCCCAGGAGGAAGACCAGGGCGAGCGGGCCGAGCACGAAGACCACCAGGCCCAGGCCGATGTTGGCGCCGATGCCCGGCGCGGTGGCCACCGCCCACAGCAGGCCCCCGAACAGCGCCACCGGCACCAGCAGGAACGCCCCCAGCGCCCAGGCGAAGGCCGCCCGCCCCGCACGCTGTTCACGGACCACCAGGATCGCGCCCGCGACGGCGAGCACCGCGCCGACGGCGCCGATGACGGGCACGGACCACTCCGGCAGCGGCGGCGGCACGATCGCGTAGTCCGCCTCCTGGGGCGTGATCCCCCAGGCGCGCGCCTCCTCCGGCGAGGTGCGGGACGCCCACCAGGCGGCCAGCGCGGAACCGGCCAGCAGCAGCACGGTGTACAGGGCGAACACCGGTCGGGGGGTGCGGTGGGGGTGGGTCAGCGTCGTGTCCATACCCCTGATCCTCCCCCCGGGCCCCGGTCGGACGCATGAGTACCCGGACTCAGTCGCGTCCTCGGCGGGGTGAGGCGGGGCACTCCGGCGGCGGACCGGCCCCGCCACCGCCGCGGGGCCGCCCCCGGCAGGACCGGGCCAGCGGTCCCCCTCGTGCCTTTCCGGTGACGGGGCCCCTGTCCCCCTCACACCTTTCCGACAGCGGGACCCGGCGACCGCACCCTGGGGCGGACCGGCCCATCACCGCCGCGGGACCGCCCCCGGCGGGGCCGGGAGCACGGTCCCCTCACACCTGCCGGCAACGGGGCCCGGCGGCCGGCCGCGCCCTCCCCCGCGGGCACGGGAAGGAGGCCGTGCGGTGCGCTCCCGGCAGGCCGCGCTCACGCCCCGGGCGGGGCGAGCCCCAGCTCCCGGGCCCGGACCGCCGCCGCGTGGCGGTTGGTCACCCCGAGCTTGCCCATGAGGTTGGACATGTGGACGCTCACCGTCTTGGCCGAGATGAACAGCCTCTCCCCGATCTCGGTGTTGGTGCGCCCCTCCGCCACCTGTGCCAGCACCTCCGCCTCACGGGGCGTCAGCCCCGCCGGGGGCCGCGCGCGCCCGGCCGCCGGCCGCAGCGGTTCCACGTACCTCTCCCGCAGCGGCGCGTCCGTGTCCAGCAGCCCCGCGCCCGCCTCCAGCTCGCCGAACAGCTCCCCCGCGCGCGTGCGCTCCCCCGCCTCGGCGGCGGCCCGGCAGGCCTCCTCCAGCATCCGGAACTCCTCCAGGTGGGCGTCCCGGCCGCGCACCATCGCCAGCGCCCGCTCCCACTCCGCCAGGGCGTCCGCGGGGTCCGCGGCCAGCCGCGCCCCCGCCTGGGCGCGCCGCAGCTCCCCGTACGGGGTCGCCCACCAGGACGAGGGCCGCAGGAAGACCCCCACCTCCCCGGCCAGCGCGTCCGCCTGCGCCCCGCGCCCCGCGCGGCGCAGGGCGCGCACCAGCTCGGCGACCGGCACCGCCCCGTCCACCGACGCCTGCGTGGGCCGCCGGTCCCGCTCCTCCCCGACCAGGCGGCGGGCCAGCACCAGCGCCCCGTCCAGGTCGCCCTCCCGGACGAGCACCCGCACCCCCGTCTGGTCGGACATCGCGTACCCGTGCGTGTCGGCGGCGTCCGGGGGGCGCGAGCCGCGCTCCCAGTGCTCCCGCGCCCCGGCGGGGTCGCCCTCCGCGAGCCTGATCTCGGCGAGTACGAGGCGGCGGCCGTCCTCGTCGAACACGCGGCCGGTACCGTAGCCCTCCAGCTCCGCCTCCGCCTCGCGCAGCCGCCCCAGGTCCACGAGCGCCGCCGCGGCCCCCACCGCGTGCGCGAGGCCGCG
Source organism: Nocardiopsis flavescens (assembly GCF_900141985.1). GTDB lineage: Bacteria > Actinomycetota > Actinomycetes > Streptosporangiales > Streptosporangiaceae > Nocardiopsis > Nocardiopsis flavescens. The sequence goes on from NZ_FQZK01000017.1 coordinate 96,835, forward strand.
GGAGCGGGTGATCCCGAGTTCGGCGCACCGGCGCAGCGCCTCCCGGCCGGCCCGCAGCTCCCCGTGCCAGTCCAGCCGGAACATGTGGTGGACCCCGAGGTTGTTCCACGCGCGCAGCTCGGCGTCGACCATCCCCAGGCCCCGCGCCAGCTCCCGTCCGGCGACGAGCAGTTCCCGGGCCTCCCCGGGGCTCACGGGGGACAGCACGCTGCCCAGGGTGATGAGGGCGTCGGTCTCACTGCGCCGGTCCCCGGCGGCGCGGGCCCGGTCCAGGACCGCGCGGGCCTCGCGCAGCGCCTCCGCGTCCCCTCCCACCAGGGAGAGCAGCGCCGCCCGGGCGCCGTGGACCGCGATGCGGTCCGGGTGCCCCCGCGGCAGCAGCGCCGCCGCGCCGTCCAGCGCCTCCAGCCCCTCGGCCCGGCGGTACAGCGCCTTGAGCGCCTGCGACCGCACCAGCAGGAACGCCGCCCGGTCGGCGGGACCCTCCGCCTGCCCCGCCCCCTCGGCGGTGTAGCGCAGCGCCTCGTGGGCGCCGCCGGTCTGCACGGCCGCCCGGGCCGCGTCCAGGAGCAGCCGGCCGCGGGTCACGCCCAGCGGGCCGGCGACGGCCTCCGGGTCCGGCAGCAGCTCCCACAGCTCCAGCAGCCGTTCCAGCGCGGCCAGGTGCTCGGGGTGGGCGAACGCGCCCGCCGCGTGCCCGGCCGCCGCCCACCGGGCGGCGAACGCCCGGGGGTGGTCGTGCACGGCGTCGGCGTGGTGGGCCAGGCGCAGCACCCGCTCCGGTTCGGCCAGGCCGGGCACCCCCGCCTCCAGGGCGGACACGTAGCGGCGGTGGCCGCGCACCCGCTGTCCGGGGAGCAGGTCCTCGCGCACGGCCTCGGCCAGGAGCGCGTGGCGGAACTCGTAGTCCTCCCCCGCCACGCGCAGCACCCGGGCGTCCACCGCGCGGCGCAGCACCCCGTCCGGCTCGTCCTCGGAGAGGTCCGCGGCGACGGCCGCCAGCAGCGCGTGGTGCACGCGCGCGCCCGACAGCGCGGCCAGGCCCAGCACCGCGCGGTCGGCGTCGGGGAGCGGGTCGACGGCGCGCAGCAGCAGGTCGCGGGAGGTGTCGGGCAGGCCGTCGCCGGGGGCGGACACCAGGGCCTCCACGAACAGGGGGTTGCCGCCGCTGCGCTCGTAGAGCAGGTCCAGCGCGCCGGGGTCGGGCCGGGAGCCGCCGCGCAGCGCCGCGGCCTGGGCGGCGACCTCCTCGCGGTCGAAGGGGACCAGGTCGAGCCGGGTGGCGCGGGCCGGCCGCTCCAGGTCGGGCAGCAGGCGGCGCAGGGGGTGGGCGCGGTGCAGGTCGTCGGCGCGCACGGTGGCGACCAGGTGGACCGGGGCGGACCCGAGGTTGCGGGCCAGGAAGAGCAGGAGGTCGCGGGTGGAGGCGTCGGCCCGGTGCAGGTCCTCCACCGCCAGGGCGAGGCCGCCGTCGGCGGCGGCCTCCTCCAGGTAGGCCAGGACGGCCTCGAACAGCCGGGAGCGGTCACCGCCATCCGCGGCGTGCCCGGCGGGCCCGAGTTCGGGGAGCAGCCGGGCCAGCGCCCCGGCACGGGCCGGGCCGGGCGGCACCTCGCGGGCCAGGTGGCGCAGGGCCGCGGTGAAGGGCGCGAAGGCGACGGTGCCGCCGCTGGTCTCCAGGCAGGCGCCGACGGCCGTGCGGGCCAGGGGCGTCCTGTCCAGGTACTCCTCCAGCAGGCGGGTCTTGCCGACCCCGGCGTCCCCCAGGACCAGGGTGGTCCGCGCCTGCCCGCGGGCGGCGGACCCCGCCTCGGCGAGCAGGCGGGCGAGGTCGGATCCGCGTCCGATGAAGACCGTGGGAGTGGGGGCCATGGCGCCAGTATGCCCAAGGGGTCGCGCGTTTGAGGAAACCCGAATAGCTCACCTTTACGCCATAGATCACTTATCGGACATTCGGTGCGGTCAGTCCAGACCGAGCTCCCGCGCCCGGGCCGCGGCCGCGTTGCGGTTGGCCACCCCGAGCTTGCCCATCAGGTTGGACACGTGCACGCTCACCGTCTTGGCCGAGATGAACAGCTCACCGCCGACCTCCCGGTTGGTCATCCCCCGCGCCACCAGCCGCAGCACCTGTGCCTCGCGCCGGGTGAGCCCCGCGGGTGCGGCCTCCCCGGCCGCCGCGCGGGGCCGGGGCAGCCCGTGCCGCCCGCGGATCCGGTCGGCCAGCTCCCCGAACAGGGTCAGCCCGCTCTCCCGCGCGGCCTCCTCCACCTCGGCCAGGTGTCCGGCGGCGGCGTCCGCCCGCCCCGCCCGTGCCGCGGCACGGGCCGCGGCCAGCAGCAGGTACACGCGCTGGAAGCGGCGCTCGCGCACCTGCGGCAGCAGGCCCTCCAGGGACCGCGAGGCCGTGTCCGCGTCCTCCGAGACCTGGGCCCGCACCTGGGCCCGGATCAGCCGGTTCGGGGGCGCGAGCCCCTCCGGCAGCGCGTCCGCGACCGCGAGCAGCGCGGAGGACAGCTCCTCCGCCCGCTCCTGCCGGCCCGACACGTCGCGCATCATGTCCGCGACCTCGGCCGCATAGGTGAGGTTGCCCATGTGCAGGGTGTCGAGGTGGGGGTTCTCCGCGTCCCCGCGTTCGAGGAGGTGCAGGGCGAGGTCGACCGCCGCGTCGAACCTCCCTTCGACCGCCGCCCCCATCATCTCGACGAAGAGGACGGGTACCTGCTCCTGCGGCGCGCTGCTCCCCTCCGGCAGCAGGCGGCGGAACTCCTCCCGTGCGCGCTCGACCCCCGCGCCGTCCCGCCGGTAGAAGGCGATCTGCTGGACCACCGTCCAGGTCCGGCCCCGGACCAGCAGGTCACCCGCCTCCGTGTCGAGCAGCCGTTCGCACTCCGCCACGCGCAGCTGCTGGAAGCGGTTCACCACCATGTGCAGGAGGAAGAACGGCCCCTGGGTACGGGCCAGCCCCAGTTCCCGCGTGCGGTCCAGGCCCCGGCCGGCCGTCGCGTACGCCTCCTCCGGCCGGTCCGCGTAGGACAGGGCCCCGGCGAGGTTCGCCCACCCCCGGATCTCGACCGGCGCGTCGGCGCGCTCCCGCGCGATGGCGATCCCCTCTCCGAGCATCCGCAGCGCCTCGTCCGGATCCTCTCCGGCCGTCAGCGAGCCCAGGGTGACGAGGGCGTCGGCCTCGCTGCCGCGGTCTCCGGTCTCGCGGGCCGCCGCCAGCGCCTTGACCGCGGAGCGCCGGGCCCGGGTGGGGTGCCCGCGCACCATGAACGTCGACGCCAGCAGCGCACCGGCCGCCGCCGCGCGGGGGTGCCCCTCGCCCATCACCACGAACGCGTCGGCCAGGTCCTCCAGGCCGCCGTCGCTGCCCAGTTCCTTGTAGGCGTAGGCGCGCACGTAGCGCAGCCCCGCGATGAGGGCGCCGTCCGGCGGGGCCTGGGCCCCCGGCCGGTGGTAGCCGGTGACCCCCAGCTCCTCCAGCCCCTCGGTCGCGTAGTCCACCGCGCGGCGCAGCGACCCGGCCAGCAGACACACCGAGGCGGCCCGGCGCAGCACCTCGGCGCGGGGCTCGCCCACCCGGGCGGCGGCGTCGGGGACCGGGTCCCACAGCTCCAGCACCCGTTCGAGCAGGGCCAGCCGCTCGGGGTGGGCCGCGGTGTCGGCGGCGTGGCGGGCGGCCTCCCAGGCGGTGGACAGGGCCAGCGGCTGGTCGCCCGCGGCGTAGGCGTGGTGGGCCAGCTGGAGGGCGGTCTCGGCCCCGGTGAGGCCGGGGACCCCCCGGCCGAGCGCCTCCGCGTAGCGCCGGTGCGCGCGGATGCGCTCCCCGGGCAGCAGGTCGGTGTAGACGGCCTCGGCGAGCAGGGCGTGCCGGAACACGTACCCGTCGGCGGTGGCGCGCAGCACCCGCACGTCCACGGCGGGCCGCAGGGCGGTGTCCAGGGCCTCCTCGGAGATCCCCGCCCGGCGGGCGACCGCGGCCAGCAGGGTGTGGCCGATGCGGTCCCCCGCGGCGGCGATCAGCCCGACCACCCGGCGGGCGTCGTCGGGAAGCCGGTCCACGGCGGCCGACAGCAGCTCGCGCGGCCCCTCCGGCAGCGGCCCGGACGGGCGGTCCAGGAACGCCTCCACGAACAGGGGGTTGCCGCCGCTGCGCTCGTGCAGCAGGTCGATGTCGACGGACGGGCCGTCCCGCAGGGCGGCGGCCTGGGCGGCGACCTCGTCGCGGCTGAGGGGACCGACGTCCAGGCGCGACACCCGCGGCAGCCGCTCGATGCCGGGCAGCAGGCGGCGCAGCGGGTGGGTGCGGTGCAGGTCGTCGGTGCGCACGCTCACCACCAGGTGGACGGGGGCCCCGCCCAGGTTGCGCAGCAGGAACACCAGCAGGTCCCGGGTGGAGGCGTCGGCCCAGTGCAGGTCCTCCACCACCGCCAGCAGCCCGCCCCGCCCGGCCCGCTCCTCCAGGAGGGTGAGGACGGACTCGAACAGCCGGGCGCGCCCGGTGCCGTCACCGCCGGGGGCCCGGTCGGTACCGGGGACCGGGCCGGCGGCGCCCTCGCGGGAGAGGTCCCGCAGCAGGGCGGTGAAGGGGGCGAAGGGGATGCCCTCGCCGCCGAGTTCCAGGCAGCCGCCGACGGCGGTGCGGGCCAGCGGCGTCCGGGCCCGGTACTCGTCGATGAGCCGGGTCTTGCCCATCCCGGCGTCCCCGCAGACCAGCACGGCGCGGGCGCCCTCCGCCAGGACCCTGCGGCCGTCCCCGGCCAGGGCGGCGAGCTGGCGGTCGCGGCCGACGAACACGGGGCGGGGGAGGTCGTCCTGCATGCCCTCACAGTACGGCGTTCCCCGCGCCCCGCGCCCGGCGCCGGCGGTCAGTCGGCGGCCCGCCACAGGTCGGGCCCGAACACCTCGTAGCGGATGCGGCGGGCGGGGACCCCGGCCTCCAGCAGCCGGGTGCGCACCCCGCGCATGAAGGGCGTGGGCCCGCACAGGAACGCCTCGGCCCCCTCGGGGACGTCCACCCCGGCGAGGTCCATCCGGCCGGTGCGGTCGCCTCCCCCGGTCTCGTACCAGGTGAGGCTCCGGGCCCCGGGCAGTGCCCCGACCAGGGCGGCGGTCTCGTCCCGGTGGGCGTGGTCGCGGGGCGCGCGGTCGGCGTGCAGGACCAGGACGGGCCGGGTGTCGCCGCGTTCGGCGAGGCCGCGCAGGAGCGCGACCATCGGGGTGCAGCCGATCCCGGCGGAGGCCAGCAGCAGGGGGTGGTCGCCGCCGGGCAGGACCACGTCCCCGGCCGGGGCGGAGACCATGAGGGTGCTGCCGGGGCGGGCCGTCCCGTGCAGGAGGGTGGAGACCTCGCCCGCGGGGCCCTCCCCGGCGCGCAGGCGCTTGACGGTGATGCGGCGGCTGGTGCCGTCCCAGCCGGTGAGGGTGTACTGGCGGGCCTGGCGGACGCCGTCGGGCATGCGCACCCGGACGCTGACGTACTGGCCGGGGCGCGGGGCGGGCGCGGCGCCGCCGTCGGGTTCGAGGGTGAGGCTGACCGTGTCCGGGGTCTGCTCGCGGCGCTCGGTGACGGTCCAGGGGCGCCAGGCGTCCCGGCCGGTGGCGAGCCCGGCCTCCGCGTACAGGCGGGCCTCCAGGGCGATGAGGGCGCCGGCCATGAGCCAGTAGACCTCGTCCCACGCGGCGACGACCGCGGGGGTGGCCGCGTCGGCGAGCACGTGGGCGAGGGCGCCGAAGAGGTATTTGTGGACGACGGTGTACCGGTCCTCGGTCACGCCCAGGGACACGTGCTTGTGGGCGATCCGGGAGAGCAGGGCGTCGGGGCGCTCGTCCGGGTGGGCGAGCAGGGCGGAGGCGAAGGCGGCGACGGCCCCGGCCAGGGCGGCGCGCTGTTCGCCGGAGGCCTGGTTGCCCCGGTTGAACAGGCCGTCCAGGAGTTCGGGGTGTTCGCCCAGCATGGTGTCGTAGAAGCGGGCGGTGACGGTGTCGAGGTGCTCGGCGACGACCGGGAGGGTGGACCGGACCGTGGCGGCGGACTCGGGGGAGAGCATGCGGCCTCCTGGCGCTAGATAATTTGCATTTGAAATGCACATTAAGTGCGCCGCCGCGACCCCCTCCGCCGGGTGCGGTGCCCGGCGGGGCCCCGCCGGGTGCGGCTGCCGGACGGGCCGCTCCCCGTACAGGGCCCTTCGCCCCGCGACCGCCGGGTCCGGGGTCCCCCGCGACGCCGGGACGGGGCCCTCCCGGGGCCTTTCGGAGAGCCCGGTCACATTTGAGGGCCGTCCCGTTCGGGCGCTCGCGGGCGGAGCAGCACCAGGGCCTCGCGGGCCGGGGAGGACACCAGGGACTCCACCGTCACCTCGTCCAGGGAGGCGTAGAAGGCCTCGCGGGCCCGGTGCAGGGCGCCGCGCAGGCGGCAGGCGGCGCGCAGCGGGCAGGGCGGGTCGTCCTCGCACCCGGCGAGGTCGTCCGCGCCCTCCAGTTCGCGGACGAGCGCCCCCACCGGGGCCCGGCGCCCCGGCCCGGTCAGGCGCAGCCCGCCGCCCCGGCCCCGGCGGGCCTCCACCACCCCCAGCTCGGACAGGCGGGCCACCGCCTTGGCCATGTGGGTGTAGGGCACCGAGGTCATCTCCGCGACGGCGCGCGTGGTGAGCAGTTCGTCCTCCCCGGCCACGGCGAGCCGCATGACCAGGCGCAGGGAGACGTCGGTGAAGGCGGTCAGGCGCATGCCCGCGAGCGTAGCCGCCCCGCGGGGGCGGGGCGGCGGGTCAGTCCCGGCCCTCCGGTTCCGGGGAGGGCGTGCGGGACCCGGCCCCGCTGTGGTGGTCCCCGACCTCGCGCGGCATCCACACCAGCACCACGAGCACCCCGACGACGCCGCAGCACACCGCCACCAGCGCCGCCGTGTGCAGCCCCGTCAGGAACGCCTCCTTGGCCGGGGCCACCAGCGCCCGCCCCGGCTCCCCCAGGCTCCGCGCCAGGGCGAGGGTCGCCTCGATCGACTCGCCCGCCGCGTGCAGCTCCCCGCCGTCCGGGGGCGCGGCGTCCCCGTCACCGCCCCGGGCGACCTCCTCCAGGGCCGGGGTGATCCCCGCCCGGTAGCGGAAGGAGATGACCGCCCCCAGGACCGCGACCCCCATGGCCGTCGCCACCTGGCGGACGGTGTTCTGCATCGCCGAGGCCGCGCCCGCCTTGCCCGGCGGCACCGACGAGACGATCGCGTCGGTGGAGGGGGTGAGGACCACCGCCATGGCGCTCGCCTGGGTGAAGAAGAAGACGAGGATGAGCCAGACCGGGGTGTCGGTCTCCAGCAGGGTGAAGAACGCCAGGCTGGCGCAGACGAGGAGGATGCCGGTGGCGGCGACCGTCCGCGGCCCGAACCGGCGGACCAGGTTGGGGCTCAGCGGGGCCAGGAGCATCTGGCCGACCGCCGCCGGGAGCACCAGCAGCCCGGCGACGAACGGGGTGAACTCCCGGACGCTCTGCCAGTAGAAGCTCAGGAAGAAGATCAGCCCCGACATGCTGAAGAACATCAGCATGATGGTGGCCATGGCGACGCTGAACCTCGGGTTCCGGAAGAACCGCACGTCCAGCGAGGGGTTCGCGGTGCGCGACTCGTGGAAGAGGAACAGGGCGATGACCGCCAGGCCGCCCAGCAGGGCGCCCCACACGTCGGCCCCGGTCAGGGACGAGCGCTCCCCCGCGGTGATGATCGCGTAGATGAGCAGCACCAGGCCGGGGATGGACAGCAGCACCCCGGGCACGTCGAGGCGGCCGGGGTCCTCGTCCCTGGACTCGGGGACGAGGAAGAACATCAGCCCCAGGCCCAGCAGCACGAACGGCACGTTGACGAGGAAGATCGACCCCCACCAGAAGTTCTCCAGCAGCAGTCCGCCCGCCGACGGCCCGATCGCCATGGCCAGGCCCACCGCCCCCGACCACAGGCCGATGGCCCGGCCGCGCTCCTGGGGCGGGAAGATCGTCGTGATGATCGACAGGGTCTGCGGGGAGACCATGGCCGCGCCCAGGCCCATGGCGGCGCGGGCGGCGATGAGCTGCTCGGGGGTCTGGGAGTAGGCGGACAGGGCCGAGGCCGTGCCGAAGACCACGAGTCCGGCGGTGATCATCCGCCGCCGGCCCCACCGGTCGCCCAGGACGCCGAAGGTGAAGAGCAGCCCGGCGAAGACCAGGGTGTAGGAGTTGATCGCCCAGGCCAGCTCGGACTGGCTGGCGCCGACCCCCCGCTCGGGGTCGGAGAGGGTGCGCAGCGCGACGTTGAGGATCGTGTTGTCCGCGACGATCACCAGCAGGCAGATGATGAGGACCGCCAGGCCGCCCCACCGCCGCCGATAAGCCGTGCCAGCGTCCACGCGAGCACCTTCCCCTCCGCACAAGCCCGGTCCGCGCGCGGGGGCGGAGGACCCGTCCCGACCGGAACCGCCATGGTAGCGGCCGGGGCACCGCGTTCCACCGCGCACACCCGGCGTCCGCGGCACAGCGGCCGGGGCGGCGCGCGACCGTCCGAGAGAGGGGGGACAGGGGAAGTTCCGGGGTCCTCCTCCCGTTGTATCCCGCAGGAGGCGGACGCACGCGGCCGTGCGATGATGCACACACGGCCCGCGGGCCCGGCCCTTCCCGCCGCCGACGGCGGCGACCGGCCCACGGCCGCCCCGGCCCCCCGCGGGGCCGCACCACGACCGCGTTCGCGCGGCGCACACCGATTTCGTCCACACGTCCGGGGACACCCACCGCGGTGCTTCGAGACAACGGAGGAAGACACCATGAACACCACCGACAAGACCCCCTCCGCCGGGCCCGCCCTCTACGGCGGGGTCACCAACCGGCGCGTCACCATCCGCGACCTGGCCGCCGCCAAGCGGCGCGGCGAGCGCTGGCCGATGCTGACCGCCTACGACGCCCTCACCGCGCGGGTGTTCGACGAGGCGGGCATCCCCGTCCTCCTCGTCGGCGACTCCGCCGCCAACGTCGTGTACGGCTACGACACCACCGTCCCGGTCACCGTGGACGAGCTGGTGCCCCTCACCGCGGCGGTCGCGCGCTCCACCAAGCGCTCCCTCGTGGTGGCGGACCTGCCGTTCGGCTCCTACCAGGCCTCCCCCGAGCAGGCCCTGGCGACCGCCTCCCGGTTCATGAAGGAGGGCGGCGCCCAGGCCGTGAAGCTGGAGGGCGGCCACGCCGTCGCCCGGCAGGTGGAGCTGCTCGTGTCCGCGGGCATCCCGGTCATGGCGCACCTGGGCCTGACCCCCCAGTCGGTGAACACCCTGGGCGGGTACCGGGTGCAGGGCCGCGGCGAGGCCGCCGCGGACCTGCTCAAGGACGCCAAGGAGCTGGAGCGGGCGGGCGCGTTCTCGGTCGTGCTGGAGTGCGTGCCCAGCGACCTGGCCGCGCAGGTCACCGGGCAGCTCGACATCCCGACGATCGGCATCGGGGCCGGCGGGGCGACCGACGCCCAGGTGCTGGTGTGGCAGGACATGGCCGGGCTGAGCCCCCGGGTGGCCAAGTTCGTCAAGACCTACGCCGACCTGCACGAGACGCTGCGGGAGGCCGCGTCGACGTACGCCGACGAGGTGGTGAGCGGGGCCTTCCCCGACGCGGAGCACTCGTACGCGAGCTGACACCGGAGCACCTTTTCCGACCGGACGCCGGCCGGGGCACCCGCCCCGGCCGGCGTCCGCCGTCGTGGCCGGCGATCGGGGCCGGTGATCGCGGCCGGTCACGGGGTAGGGGGCAGGGCGGACGGACGGATCAGTACTATTAATTTCCTACCGACATAGGGGGAAAAATGAGCGCACGCATCGACCCGCTCGTGGACGCCGCCTGGCTGTCCCGGCACCTGGGGGACGGCGACCTGGTCGTGGTCGACGCCACGACCCTGCTGGACATCCCGGAGGAGGGGCCCTACACCGTCGGCTCGGGCCGGCCCGGGTACGAGGAGGAGCACATCCCCGGGGCGGTGTTCGCCGACCTCACGACCGACTTCGCCGACACCGGCGCCTCCGACCCGTGGACGGTCCCGTCCTCGGAGAAGTTCGCCGTCCACGCCGGGCTGCTCGGCATCGGCGAGGGCAAGCGCGTGGTCGCCTACGACCGGAGCACCGGGTTCTGGGCCACCCGCCTGCGCTGGCACCTGCGCCTGGAGGGCTTCGACGACGTCGCGGTGCTCGACGGCGGCCTGCGCGCCTGGAAGGCAGCGGGCGGCCGGGTGACCTCCGAGCCCACCCCGGCCCCGATCGCCGCCGCCTTCCAGGCGCGCCGGCGCCCGGAGCTGCTGCGCTCCACCGAGGAGGTGGCGCGCTCGCTGGGCGACGGCCGGACGCTGCTGGTGAACGTGCTCGACCCGGCCACCTACCGGGGGGACCGGCACACCTACGCCCGCGACGGGCACATCCCCGGCAGCGTCAACCTGCCGGTGTCGGAACTGCTGGACCCCGGGACCGGGGGCCTGCGGCCGGCGGCCGAACTGCGCGAGATCCTCGACCGCGCCGGGCTGCTCGACCCGGGCGTGCGCCCGGTGGCGTACTGCGGCGGCGGCATCGCCGCGACCGGGCTGGTGCACGCGCTGTCCCTGGCGGGCCGCGACGACGCGGCCGTCTACGACGGCTCGATGACGGCCTGGGCGGCGGACCCCTCGCTCCCGCTGGTCACCGGCGACTCCCCCGAGGGCGACGCCTGACCCCGGCCCGGGGGCCGGGCGGCCCCCGGCGCCGCGGGGCGGCGGACACGTGTGAGGCGGGCCACGAACCGAACCTTACTCGGGAGTAGAGTCGCCTCATATCCCAGCACCTACGCGGGCCGGGGCACCCGGCCCTTGGGGAGGACGCATGCGCATCTCGATGCCGCTCCAGTACTCGGGCGAGCCCAAGGCCGCGGTCGAGCAGGTCGTCGAACTGGAGAAGGCCGGGCTGGACACCGTCTGGGTGGCCGAGGCCTACGGGTTCGACGCCCCCACCCTCATGGGCTACATCGCCGCCCGCACCGAGACCGTGAACATCGGTTCGGCGATCCTGCCCCTGTACAGCCGCACCCCCACCCTCATCGCGATGACCGCCGCCGGGCTCGACGACCTGTCGGGCGGCCGGGCGATCCTGGGCCTGGGCGCCAGCGGCCCGCAGGTCATCGAGGGCTTCCACGGCGTCCCCTACGCCAAGCCGCTGGCCCGCACCCGGGACACCATCGAGATCTGCCGCAAGGTCTGGCGGCGCGAGGAGCGCCTCACCCACGACGGCCCCGTGTTCCGGCTGCCGCTGCCCGAGGGCGAGGGCACCGGGCTGGGCAAGCCGCTCAAGATCATCAACCACCCCGTGCGCTCGGAGATCCCGGTCTTCGTCGCCTCCCTGGGCGTCAAGAACGTGGAGATGACCGCCGAGATCGCCGACGGCTGGCTCCCCCACCTGTTCATCCCCGAGAAGGCGCAGGCCGTGTGGGGCGGGGCGCTGGCCGCGGGGAAGGAGAAGCGGGACGCGTCGCTGGGCGGCCTGGAGATCGCCGCGGGCGGCCTGCTCGCCATCGGCGAGGGCGAGGAGACCAAGAAGCTGCTCGACTTCGTGCGGCCGATGATCGCGCTGTACGTCGGCGGCATGGGTGCCAAGGGCAAGAACTTCTACAACACCGTCGCCCGCCGCTACGGGTACGAGGAGGCGGCCGAGAAGATCCAGGACCTGTACCTGGCCGGCCGCAAGGACGAGGCCGCGGCGGCCGTCCCCGACGAGTTCGTCGAGCTCACCAACATGGTGGGCCCGGAGTCCTACGTGCGCGAGCGCGTGGAGGCGTTCCGGGCCGCGGGGGTCACCAGCCTCAACGTCATCCCGGTGGGCGGCGACCCGGTCGCCCTGGTCGAGAAGGTCAAGGGCTGGGCTTCCTGAGCGGGCGCGGGGCCGGGGAGCGCCCCCGGCCCCGCGGCCGGGGTCACAGCCCGGTGACCCGGATGCCCGCGTGGGTCTTGTAGCGGCGGTTGACCGCGATGAGGTTCGCGGTGAGCGCCTCCACCTGGTGCGCGTTGCGCAGGCGCCCGCCGAACACCCCGCGCACGCCCGGGATGCGCTCGGCCAGGGCCCGCACGGTGTCGGTGGCGTCCCGGTCCTCGCCCAGCACCAGCACGTCCAGGTCCACGCTCTCCACCGCGGGGTCCAGCAGGACCACGGCGGACACGTGGTGGAACGCGGCCGTGACGGTGCTCTCCGGCAGAACGGCGGCGGCCTGCTCCGCGGCGCTGCCCTCGGGCACGTCCAGCGCGAACGGGCCGCGCTTGTCGAAGCCGAGCGGGTTGACGCAGTCCACGACGATCTTGCCCGCCAGCGGCCCGGCCAGGGACTCCAGCAGCTCGCGGTGCCCCTCCCACGGGACGGCGACGATGACGATGTCGCCCGCCGCCGCGGCGGCGGCGTTGTCGAGTCCGCGCACGTCGACCGGGGAGGACTCGGCCTCCACCAGGGCGCGCGCGGCCCCGTCGGCGCGCTCGGCGCTGCGCGATCCCAGGTACACGGTGTGCCCGGCCAGGGCGAACCGGCGGGCCAGCCCGCGCCCCTGGTCGCCCGTGCCGCCCAGGACGGAGACGGTCCGCCCGGTGATGTCGGTGCTCTCGGGTGTGCTCACTTCGGTCATGGGCCGATCCTGCCAGAACCGGATTCCGCTCTCCGGGTGCGACCCGTCACCAGCGCTCGTCCTCGTCGTCGGACTCCCACCGGTCGTTGCGCTCGGCCGCGATGCTCAGCGCCCGCGCCGCCGTCGCCTCGTCGGGGTAGGGCCCCAGCCGCTCCTTGTTGGGGCAGCCCGCCCCGTGTTCGACGGTGTCGTGCCTGAGGCAGTACCACCAGCCGTCATTCTGTACGTCGGCCACCGCGTCCGCCTTTCCTCGTTCCCGGTCGGTCACCTACCCGGCGCGGGGTGTTCCTCACACCCGGCGGACCGCGGCCGGTCCGCACCACGAACTAGAATTCGTGTCCATGACTACTCCGCTGGTTCCCGGGCGCATCTCGCCGCAACGTTCGGTCCCCTCCCACATCGCCCGCCCCGAGTACGTCGGGCGCAAGCACCCCGTGGAGGGCGTCCTGGGCGACGTGCAGACCCCGGAGACCATCGAGCGTATGCGCGTCGCGGGCAGGATCGCCGCGCAGGCGCTGGAGGAGGTCGGCAAGCGGGTCGTGCCGGGGGTGACCACCGACGAGCTGGACCGCGTGGGCCATGAGTTCCTTTTGGACCACGGGGCCTACCCGAGCACCCTGGGCTACAAGGGGTACCCCAAGTCGCTGTGCTCCTCGCTCAACGAGGTCATCTGCCACGGCATCCCCGACGACACGGTGGTGCGCGACGGCGACATCGTCAACATCGACATCACCGCGTACAAGGACGGTGTGCACGGCGACACCAACGCCACGTTCCTGTCCGGGAACGTGGCGGAGGAGAACCGCCTGCTGGTGGAGCGCACCCGCGAGGCCACCATGAGGGCGGTCAAGGCGTGCCGCCCGGGGCGGCGGATCAACGTGATCGGCCGGGTCATCGAGTCGTACGCCAAGCGGTTCGGGTACGGGGTCGTCCGCGACTTCACCGGCCACGGGGTGGGCCCGGAGTTCCACTCCGGCCTGGTGGTGCCGCACTACGACGACCCGCGCGCGGACACCGAGATGGTGCCCGGGATGACGTTCACGATCGAGCCCATGATCACCCTGGGCGGGGTCGAGTACGACATGTGGGACGACGGCTGGACGGCCGTCACCGCCGACCGCCGGTGGACCGCCCAGTTCGAGCACACCCTCGTCATCACCGACACCGGCGCCGAGATCCTCACCCTCCCGTAGTTTCGCGGTCGTCCCCGCGGGCCCCGGCGCGTCGCGCCGGGGCCCGCGGCGCGCCGGGGGTCCCGGAGCGGACCGGCCGAGGAGCGGGAATCCGCAGAGGACGGTCCGCCATGCGGGTTCCCGGTCCCGGAGGAGCACCCGGGAACCCGTGGGCGGTGGCGATGGGAGAAGGTCCGGCCCGTCAGCCGTCCGTGTCGCCCGGGGCGAGGAGCCGGGCGAGGGCGGCGGCCATCGCGAGGGCCTTGGTTCCGGGGTCGAGTTCGTCCCCGCCGCTGATGCTCCACTCCGCGCTGCGGTCGTCGCGGATGTCCACCTCCAGGCTCATCGTGCTGCCCGCCCCGTATACCTCCAGGTTTCCGGGATCGGAGGAGTCGAGGTCCACGGTGAGCCCGCAGGCCCGGAGGAGTTCGGCGACGGTGGCGACGTAGCGGTCGAGCTGGTCCTCGCTGAGCAGCTCGGGGACCTCGTTGTCCACAGAGGTGTCGATGTCGCCCCACCCGTGGGGGACAATCGGGGCAGGGAGTGTGCGGACTTCGGTCATCGGGGTTCCCCTCTCCTGAAGGCACCGCCTGGGGCGCTACAGAGGGCCAACTCGTAGTGAGCGTCCCAGGCGGTGGTCTTGTCGTCCGGGCGCGGCAACGATCCCGCCGCGGCTTCCCGGTTCCCAGTGAGGTCTGGCTCACCTTCTGTTAGGTTGGCACATATCCATCTCCCGTACAACGTCAAACACAAATTTGATACCCAGCAGACAGAGGAGAACAGAGATGCCGACCGCCCGACGCAAAGTGACCCTTCGAGCACAGTGGCTCGGCAAGATGCTCCGTGAGCTGCGCGAGAGCAACGGCTACACGTTGAAAGAGGCCGCCGAGTACCTCCAGCGCGACCTCTCTGCGCTGAGTCGGTTCGAGTCGGGCGTGCATCCGATCCGAAGGGGCGACGTACTCGCACTGATGGACCTGTACGGGGTCGAGGACCGGCCGCAACGGGACATGTTGATCTCGCTCACCGGTGAACTCACCCGTACGGGTTGGTGGGAGAAGTACACGAAGGACGATGTGTGGGGCTCCACGATCGACCTCGCCTGGCTGGAAAGCCGGGCCCACTCACTTCGCATGTTCGCGACGACGACCGTGCCCGGCCTACTTCAAACGGAGCAGTACGCCCGCTCCTTGATACAGGTCGCCAACAGACATTCCACGCAGCGGGAGATCGAGCGCTGGGTGAGCCTTCGTCTCGACCGGCAAAGAGTTCTCGATCGTGAGGGGGAGCCGGCGCACCTCTCAGCGGTCGTGGACGAGTCCGTGCTGCGCAGGCTCGTAGGAGGCCGGGAGATCATGCGCGACCAGATACGCCATCTGATACTGATGTCCCAGCGGGCGAACGTGAACATCCAGGTCCTGCCGTTCAACATAGGCGCTCATTCCAGCCCCGATGGCCCCTTCGCACTCGTCAAGATGGACGACCCGTTCCCCGAAGTCGCACATATCGAAAGTCCCGCCGGTTCCATCTACCTGGAAACCGAAGCCGTGGACCGCTTCGTGGACACCTACGATTGGTTGCAGGAGCACAGCCTTGGTATTGAGGACACCGCCGCGCTACTGGCAGACCTAGAAAAGGAACTTCGATGAGCAAGGACAAGGTGGCCACCCTCTCCTCGGTCGCCTGGCATATCAGCAGCTACAGCGCAAACGGCAGCGGCCAGTGTGTCGAGGCGGGAGCGTTCACCGACGGCAGTAACGCCTACGCCGTACGCGACTCCGAGCACCCCGCCCACGGACACCTCACCTTCACCCGCAACGAGTGGGCGGCCTTCGTGGCCGGGGTGACCGACTGACCCCCACCCCACTAGAACAGCGGCTGGCCAGGGCACCAGGGCGAACCTCCCGGTGCCCTGCGGCGTCTCCCCCTCCGTACCCGCGACCCACGGAGGCCCCATGGCCCGCTTCGTCCACCTGGCGCCCGCCGCCCGCGCGGCGCGCGCGGTCCGCTCCGGGCTGCGCGCCTCCCCCGGGCACCACGGGGAACGCGGGGTCTTCTGCTTCCCCGTCCTGCCCTCCTACACCCTCACCCACCAGTGGCTGCGCGAGCTGGCCCGCTGGAAGGGCTCCCGGAGCCTGGCCGCCGTGGACCTGCTGCTGCCCGACGACCAGCCGGTGACGGTCGGCCACTACGGCGGACCCGTCCGGCACACCACCGCGGCCGGGGCCGTGGGGATCGTCGCCGCGCTGGAGGACCCGCGCGGCTGGGAGGTCTTCCTCCCCCGCTCCGTCACCGCCCGCGAGGTCCGCCGGGTGCGCGCCGTGCGCCAGGGGACGGGCTGGCGGTACCGCCCCGACGCCCACGGGCGGCCGCCCTGCACCTGCTTCGGCTGCCGGGTGCGCGGCGGGTACGGGTCGCGGCGGCTGCTCGAACGCCGCCCCGGCGCCGACGGCCCCGGACCGCCGCCCCGCGTGCTGCTGGAGCGCGTCGACCGCGCGCTCGCCGACGACGACACCGCCGCACTGCGCGCCGCACTGGACGGCTTCTCCGTCCGGCGGCGCGGCCCCCTGGACCGGCTCTCCCCGCTGGCGGACCACCCCGACCCCGGGGTGCGCTCCGCCCTGGCGTGGGCGGTCTCCTGGTGGACCACCCCCGGCACCGGCGCCCTGCTGGACCGGCTGGCCGCCGACCCCGACCCGCGGGTGCGCGAGGACGCCGACGACGTCCGGGAGAGCCGTGCGGACCGCTAGGCCGCGCCCGGTCCGGCGGCATCTGGCGCGGTCAGGGCGGCGGAAGCTAGGGTCGGGCGCGTGAAGATCCTCATCTCCGCGGACATGGAGGGCGCCACCGGCGTCACCTGGCCCGCCGACTGCGAGCCCGGCACCGAGCAGTGGCAGCGCTGCCGCACCATGTTCACCGGCGACGTGAACGCCGCCGTCGCCGGGCTCTTCGACGGCGGCGCCACCGAGGTGCTGGTCAACGAGGCCCACGCCACCATGCGCAACCTGCTGCTGGAGGAGCTGGACGAGCGCGCCACCATGGTCACCGGCCGCCACAAGGAACTCTCCATGGTGGAGGGCGTCCAGCACGGCGACTGCGACGGCGCCGTCTTCCTGGGCTACCACTGCGGGGCGGGCGAGGAGGGCGTGCTCGCCCACACCTACCTGCCCAACGCCGTCACCGGGGTGTGGCTGGACGGGGAGCCCGCGAGCGAGGGGCGGCTCAACGCCGCCGTGGCCGCCGAGTACGGCACCCCCGTCATCCTGGTCACCGGCGACGACCGCGCCTGCGAGGACGCCGAGACCTACGCCCCGTTCGCCCGCACCGTCGCCGTCAAGGAGTACGTGAGCCGGTACGCGGCCCGCTGCCGCCCGCCCGCGCGCACCGCCCAGGACATCCGGCTGGCCGCGTCGAAGGCGACCCTGCTCGCCGGCCGCCTGGACCCGGCCGACCCCTCCCCCCGGGCCGTGGAGGTGGAGGTGGACGCCGCCCACCTGGCCCAGGCCGCCGCCCTCGTCCCCGGGGTGACCCGGACCGGAGCACGCCGGGTCCGCTACACCTCGCCGGACGCCTACGAGATGATCCGCTGCTTCAAGACCGTCACCACGATGATCTCCCAGGCGATGGAGAAGGACTACGGCTGACCGCCGCCCGACCCCGCTCCCCGCTCCCCGCACACCGATTCCCCGCACCGCAGAAAGGCCGCGCCGTGGCCCCCACCTCCTCCGCCACCGACACCGCCCGGGCCGGTGAGGACGCCGTCGCCCTCACCCGGGAGCTGATCCGCCGGGACTCCACCAACCGGGGCGGGGGTGAGGGGGACGAGCGGGCCGCCGCCGAGTACGCGGCCGGGGCCCTCACCGACGCCGGGCTCTCCCCCGTGGTCCTGGAGTCGAAGCCGCGGCGGGCCAACGTGGTGGCCCGAGTGCCCGGCACCGACCCGGACGCGCCCGCCCTGCTCGTCCACGGGCACCTCGACGTGGTGCCCGCCGACGCCGCCGACTGGACGGTGCCCCCGTTCTCCGGTGAGGTCGCCGACTGCCCCGTCACCGGCCTGCCCTCCCTGTGGGGGCGGGGCGCCGTGGACATGAAGAACACCGTCGGCATGGTCTCGGCCGTCGTCCGGGAGTGGGCGCGCACCGGGGTGCGGCCGCGCCGCGACATCGTGCTGGCCTTCGTCGCCGACGAGGAGGACAGCGCCGAGCACGGCGCCGAGTTCCTGGTCCGCGAGCACGCCGACCTGTTCGAGGGGTGCACCGAGGCGATCGGGGAGGGCGGCGGCGAGACCGTGTACGCCCGCGGCGCCGACGGGCGGACCGTGCGGCTGTACCCGGTGGGCGCCGCCGAGCGGGGCAGCGCCTGGCTGGCACTGCGCGCCCGGGGCACCGCCGGGCACGGGTCGCGCCCGCCCCGGGACAACGCCGTGGCCTCCCTGGCCGAGGCGGTCGCACGGATCGCCGGACACCGCTGGCCGCTGCACCCCACCCCCGTGGCGCGGGCCTCCCTGGACGGGATCGCCGCCGCCCTCGGGGTCGCGCGCTCCCCCGGGGACACCGACACCGACGAGGCCGTGGAAGCGCTGCTGGCCCGGCTGGGCACGGCCGCCCCGCTGGTCTCCGCGGCGCTGCGCAACAGCGCCGCGCCCACGATGCTCTCGGCCGGGTACAAGGTCAACGTCGTCCCGGGCGAGGCCACCGCCGGGGTGGACGGGCGGGTGCTGCCGGGGGCGGAGAAGGACTTCGAGTACACCATGGACGCGCTCACCGGGGAGCGGGTGGGGTGGGAGTACGCGCACTCCTCGCCGCCGGTGTCCGCGCCGGTGGACTCGCCGCTGTTCGCGGCGCTGCGCACCGCGCTGCTGGAGCAGGACCCGGGGGCGCACGTGGTACCGGTGTGCCTGGGGGGAGGCACCGACGCCAAGGTGTTCTCCCGGCTGGGGATCGACTGCTACGGCTTCTCCCCGACCTGGCAGCCGGAGGGGCTGGACTACACGGGGCTGCTGCACGGGGTGGACGAACGGGTGCCGCTGGAAGGGCTGCGGTTCGGGGTTCGCGCGCTGGACGGGTTCCTGCGCGGCTGAGCGGCCGAGCGTAGAGGGTGGGCGCGCGCCGGGGAGGCGGGCGCCGCGAGAACGATGTCCGGAGGGGGACGTGTGACGGAACCGATGACGGTGAGCGACCAAGGCGTGGCGGCGGGGGTCCGACCGCCGCGGCTGCGCACGGGCGACCGGGTGCGGCTGGTGGCGCCGTGCAGCCCGGTGCCGGAGCCGATGCTGGAGGCGGCGGCGGAGGAGCTGCGCCGCTGGGGGCTGGCCGTGGAGTTCGGGGCGCACGTGCGCGACCGACACCCGATGCTGCCCTACCTGGCGGGCCTGGACGCCGACCGGGCGGCCGACCTCCAGGAGGCGTGGTGCGACCCGGGTGTGGCCGCGGTGTTCTGCGTGCGGGGCGGGGACGGGGCGCACCGCACCGTGGACCTGCTCGACTTCGCGGCGCTGCGGGCCGCCGCACCCAAGGCGCTGATCGGGTTCAGCGACGTCACCGCGCTGCACGAGGCGTTCGCGGTGGAGCTGGGCGTGGTGACGGTGCACGGGCCGGTGATCGGCACCAAGTACTTCGTGGGCGACCCGGTGGCGCAGGAGGAGCTGCGGCTGACCCTGTTCGAGCCGGAGCGGCGCACGGTCCTGACCTCGCCGGGGGCGCACGCCCTGGTGCCCGGGCGCACCGAGGGGGTGGTGTTCGGCGGGAACCTGAGCCTGCTCAACGACGGGCTGGGGACCCCGCACAGCCGGGCGTCGGCCGCCGGGGGGATCCTGATGCTGGAGGACGTCGGCGAGGACGTCGCCCGGGTGGACCGGATGCTCACGCACCTGCTGCGGACCGGGTGGGCGGACGGCCTGGCCGGGGTGGTGCTGGGCACGTGGACGGACTGCCCTCCGGACCCGGGGGTGATCGCGGACCTGATGCGCGAGCGCTTGGCCCCGCTGGGGGTGCCGGTGCTGTGGGGCCTGGAGACCGGCCACTGCGCGGCCCAGCTGTCGGTGCCGCTGGGCGTCCCGGCCCTGCTGGACGCCGAGAACGGCGCCCTCGTGCTGGCCGGGCCCGGCCTGGCCTGACGGGCGGCCCGGGGCCGTCGGCGGACGCCGGCGGCCCCGGGTGGAGGTCGCCGACCGCCTGGAGGCCCTCGCCCCCGGGTCGGCCGTCCGCCGGGCCGCCGCCACCGACCGTGGGCCGCGGGCGCTGTCCGGACGCCACCGGGACACCCCCCGCAACCGGAGGCCGACGTCCGCCGCGGACGGTGCACACCACCGGCCCACCGCCCGGGAGCCGCCCGGCCGCCGCACCCGCCGCACCCGCCGCACCCGCCGCACCCGCCGCACCCGCCGCACCCGCCACCGGGCTATCCCCACCGTCGCGTGTGCGGGCAGTGCAGGCACACCACCGGCCCACCGCCCGGAATCGGCCCGGCCACCGCACGCACCCGCCACCGGGATCTCCCCCGTCGCCGTGAGTGCGGCAACGGGGGCGGCGCGGGCGGTGCGGACACACCGGTCCACCACCCGGGGAGCGGCCCGGACCCGCGGTGCGGACCACGCCGCCCTGGGGTCTCAAGGCGGGAGTCTAGACTCGACGCCATGGTGAGAGAGCCGCTGACCCAGACCCAGATCGAACGCGGGCGCCTGCTCGGCGGGCTGCTGCGGCACGCCCGCGGCGACCGCACCATGGTGGACGTGGCCCGCGAGGCCGGGATCTCCGTGGAGACCCTCCGCAAGATCGAGGGCGGGCGCATCCCCACCCCCGCCTTCTTCACCGTCGCCGCGATCGCCGCCGCCCTGGGCCTGTCCCTCGACGACCTGCTGCGCCGCGTCGACGCCGACACCACCGCGACCGCCGTGAGCGCGTGAGGGGCGGCCCCCGCCCCCCGGTTCCGCCGCACCTGCCGTGACCGGACCCGCGTCCGCCCCCCGCGCCCCGAGGAGACCCCGTGGACAGACCCCCCGCGCACGTGCGCCCCGCGTGGTGGCTGAAGCCCGTGAACGCGCTGCTCTCCCCGTTCGGCGGGCGCTCCGGGGCCGCGGAGTCCTTCGACGCCGCGCTGCGGGCGGCCTCCACCCGCAGCGGGCTCCCCTGGCCCTCCGACGAGCCCTTCCTGTCCGAGCTGCGGTTCCTCCACGACTCCTGGGAGGCGGCGCCCGACCTCACCCCGGTCGGCCGGTTCTCCCTGCGGACCGAGATCGGGCGGCGGCTGGAGAGGCGCCTGCGCATGCTCCACCTGCTCGACGCCCGCCCGGAGGTCGCCGCCGGGGCCGTCGACCGCCCGGTGTTCATCACCGGCCTGCCCCGGACGGGCACCACGTTCGGGCACGGACTCCTCGCCCGGCACACCGCCGGCCGCGCCCCGCTGCTGTGGGAGCTGCTGAACCCGGTCCCCGACACGGGCCGGCCCGGGGAGCGCACGGTGAGCCGTCGCGAGCGCCTCGCCGCGGCCCGGACCCAGGTCCGGGGCATGCACGCCGCCGGCCCGGGGCTGGGGACGATCCACCCCATGCACCCGATGGAGCCGGAGGAGTGCATCTTCCTGCTGCCGCACGGCCTGAACGCCCACATCCTCGCCCACGTCCCCGGCTACCGGGAGTGGCTGGAGCGGCGCGACGCCACCCCCGACTACGTCTACCTCAAACAGCAGCTCCAGGCGCTGCAGTGGGGCCGCCCCGCCCGGCGCTGGGTGCTCAAGTCGCCGTGGCACCTGTCCAACCTGGACGCCCTGCTGTCCGTCTTCCCCGACGCCGTGGTCGTCCTGACCGACCGCGACCCCGTCCGGGCGATCGCGTCGTGGGCGAGCATGACCGAGGCGGGGCGGCGCCTGCACTGCCACGGGGCGGACCCGCACCGGATCGGCCGCGAGTGGCTGGACATCTGGGCGGGTGCGGCCGAGCGCGCCCGCGGCGTGCGCGCCGGGCACTCCCCCGGCTCCTTCCTCGACCTGCCCTACGGGGAGCTGACCTCCGATCCCCTCGGGGCGGCCGAACGCGTCTGGCGCGGCCTCGGGGAGGAGTTCGACCCGGACAGCCGGGACCGCACGCTCGCGTACACGCGGCGGGACCGGCGCGCGCACCCCGGAGGCCACACGTACGACCCGGCCCGCTACGGCCTCACCGAGCGGGAGGTGCGGGCGGCGTTCGGCCCGGACCCGACCGGCGCCGCGGCGGCCCGCGCACGCGACAGGACCTGACGGTCCAGAAGCGTCGGCGGTCCGGGGCCCGTCCGATGAGCGACAGGACGGCCCCTACACGCGACAGGACCTGAGGACCCGAACGCGTCGGCGGCCCGGGGCCCGCCCGGAGGGCGGCTGTGCGGTCCGGACCCCCGGCGGTGCCCGGGACCTCCCGGTCCGGCGCGGGGACCCTACGGTTAGGTTGGGGACCGCACGCCCCGGCGGGCGTGTTCCCGGCCCCTCCCGCCGCACGGGTGGTAGGCACGAGGGGGGCGCGTCGACGAGGACCACACAGGGGGAGATCATGAGCGAACAGGCGTTGCGGATCGACGAGGCGGAACTCCGCGGGCTCCTGGACGGCCGCTGGGCCGGGGTGCGCGAACGCGCCCGGGACGTCGTCCGGGGAGAGCTGTTCGCCCCCGTGTACGGCCTCTCCGTGGAGGAGCACCGCGAGCGCACCCTCGCCCAGCTCCTCGCGCTGGCCGAGACCGACCTGCCCGCGTACGGCTTCCCCGCCTCGGTGGGCGGCCGGGACGACATCGGGGCCTCCGTGGTGGCCTTCGAGATGCTCGTCGCCGACCTCTCCCTCATGGTGAAGATGGGCGTGCAGTGGGGCCTGTTCGGCGGGGCCATCCGCGCCCTGGGCACCGAGCGGCACCACGCCGAGTTCCTGCCCCGGGTCATGTCGGTGGAGCTGCCCGGCTGCTTCGCGATGACCGAGACCGGCCACGGCTCGGACGTGCAGAGCCTGCGCACCACCGCCACCTACAGCCCGGTCACCGGGGACTTCCTCATCGAGACCCCCGACGAGGCCGCGCGCAAGGACTACATCGGCAACGCCGCCCGCGACGGCCGGATGGCGGTCGTGTTCGCCCGGCTGCGCGCCGACGGCGAGGACCACGGGGTACACGCCCTGCTCGTGCCCATCCGCGACGAGGAGGGCGCCCCCCTGCCCGGGGTGCGGATCGAGGACTGCGGCCCCAAGGCCGGGCTCAACGGCGTGGACAACGGCCGGCTGTGGTTCGACGGCGTGCGGGTGCCCCGCACCAACCTGCTCAACCGGTACGGCACGGTGGCGCCCGACGGCACCTACTCCAGCCCCATCGAGAACCCCAACCGGCGGTTCTTCACCATGCTCGGCACGCTCATCCGCGGCCGGATCAGCGTGGCCGGGGGCGCGGGCAGCGCCGCCAAGGCCGCGCTGGCCATCGCGCTGCGGTACGCCGACACCCGGCGCCAGTTCACCCGGCCCGGGTCCGACGGGGAGCCCGAGCGGGAGGTGCGCATCCTCGACTACCTGGCGCACCAGCGCAAGCTGCTGCCCGCGCTGGCCCGCACCTACGCCCTGCACTTCGCGCAGGAGGAGCTGGTGACGCGGCTGCACGAGCTGTCCCGGGCGCCGCGCCGCGACGAGCACGCCCAGCGGGAGCTGGAGTCGCGGGCGGCCGGGCTGAAGGCGGTCGCCACCTGGCACGCGACGGAGACCATCCAGACCTGCCGGGAGGCGTGCGGGGGCGCCGGGTACCTGGCGGAGAACCGCATCCCGCAGCTCAAGGCCGACTCCGACATCTTCACGACGTTCGAGGGCGACAACACGGTCCTGCTCCAACAGCTCACCAAGGGCCTGCTCACCAACTTCCAGGACTCGTTCGGCGACTTGGACACGATGGGGCTGACCCGGTTCATGGCGGGCAAGGTGTTCGAGACGGTGATCGAGCGGACGGCGGCGATCCCGCTGATCGAGCGGCTCATCGCGGCCTCCCCCGGCCGCGGGGAGGACGCCGACCTGTACAACCGGGGCTGGCAGCTGGAGCTGTTCGAGGACCGCGAGAAGCACATCATCGAGGGGCTCGCGGGCCGGCTGCGCCGCTCCAGGAAGGACGGCGGCGACGCGTTCGAGGTGTTCAACCGCGCCCAGGACCACGTGCTGGCCGCCGGCCGGGCGCACATGGACCGGGTGGTGCTGGAGGCGTTCGTGGCCGGGATCGACCGGTGCGGCGACAAGTCCACGGCCAAACTGCTGAACCGGGTGTGCGACCTGTACGTGATGTCGGTGATCGAGGAGGACCGGGCCTGGTTCCTGGAGCACGAGCGGCTGTCGACCTCGCGGACCAAGGCGGTCACGCGCGCGGTGGACGACCTGTGCCGGGGGCTGCGCCCGTACGCGGTGCAGCTGGTCGACGCGTTCGGCCTGCGCGACGAGTGGCTGGGGGCCCCGATCGCACTGGGCTCGGAGCACGCGCGCCAGGGCGACGCCGCGCCGGCCCGCGGGTGATCCCGGGGGGTGCGGCGCCGGGCACCGGGGCCGCACCCGCCCTATAGTAGTCAAAGTTGATTAGTTTTTCGGTGCGGAACGGGAAGGGTGTGGCATGTCGGCCATCCGGTTGCTGGTCCTGGGGGCGGTCCGCCTGCACGGGCGGGCGCACGGCTACCAGGTGCGCAACGACCTGGAGTTCTGGGGCGCGCACGAGTGGTCCAACGCCAAGCCGGGGTCGATCTACCACGCGCTGAAGCAGTTGGCCAAGCAGGGCCTGCTGCTGGCGCACGAGACGGCGCCCTCCACCGCGGGCGGTCCGCCCCGCACGGAGTACGAGGTGACGCCGGAGGGGGACCGGGAGTACTTCTCGCTGCTGCGCAGGGCGCTGTCGTCGCACGACGAGCGCCGGGACGTGCTCTCGGCCGGACTGGGGTTCATGGTGGACCTGCCCCGCCACGAGGTGCTCGAACTGCTGGGCGTGCGCGAGGAGGGGCTGAAGGAGTGGCAGGACTCGGTCGGCTCCCACTACATCCCCGCCGAGCACGCCGACAGCATGGGGCACATCGGCGAGATCATGGACATGTGGCTGGCCGTGGGGCGCGCGGAGACGGCGTGGACGCGGCGGCTGATCGAGCGCATCGAGACGGGGGCGCACTCCTTCGCGGGCGAGGACGGGGACCCGTTCGAGGGCGTGTTCGCCGAGGACCACCCCGAGCTGATGCGGGCCTGGCGCATCGGCGAGTCCTGAACCGGGATACGGAGCGGGGGTACAGGGCGGGGCCCGGGGGTGCCGCGTCGGGTCCGGTGCCGGGGCCCGGCACGGAGGCCGGGCCCCGGGAACGCGGAGCCGACGGGGGTACCGAAGCATAGGGCCGGCGCGGGCCCGTGGGCACCGGACCCGGCACGGCCTCCGAAGGGCGTCGGCCCCGGCACAGGTCACCCGAGAACACAGGCGCCCGACACGGATACCCGGGATCTCCGAAAGCACGGGGTCGACACGGGCACCGGAAGGCACCGCCCCCGGAGCGGATCCCGGAAACACGGGGCCCGATAAGGAGGCCCGGCACGCCCGGGAGCACGAGACCAGAGCGGCCCCGAGAGCACAGGGCCCCACACGGACCCCCGGCACTCCCGGGCACACGGTGCCGACGCCCCCGGGGGCACCGCCCCGCCGCCGGTCCCCGCCGAGGGGTCAGCGCGACAGGGAGCGGAACCGGGCCGCGGCCATCGGGCAGGCGACCAGGAGCAGCAGCACCGGCCACAGCACCGCCAGGAACAGGGCGTTCTCCGACGCCCAGGAGGTGCCCGCCGCACCGGGGTTGCCGAACAGGTCGCGGACCGCGGTGGCCGTCGCCGACATGGGGTTCCACTCGGCGACCGCGCCCAGCCAGCCCGGCATGGCCTCGGGTGAGGCGAACGCGCTGGAGGTGAAGGCGAGCGGCCACACCAGGATCTGCACCGCCATCACCAGCTCCGGCCGTCCCACGATCAGTCCGAGCCAGACCCCGCAGGCCAGCATCGCGGCACGCAGCAGGAGCAGCAGGCCCACGGCGGCCAGGGCCGCGCCCAGGGTGCCGTGCCAGCGCCAGCCCAGGGCGAATCCGGCGGCGAGCACGATGAGCAGCCCCGCGACGGACTCGATGAGGTCCGCGACGCCGCGGCCGACCAGGACGGCGGTGGAGGCCATCGGCAGCGACCGGAACCTGTCCAGCACCCCGCGCTCCAGGTCGCGGGTGACGGCGGTCATGGTGCCCTCCAGGCCGAACGCCATGGTGAGCACCAGCAGGCCCGGAACGAGGAACTCGGTGTAGTCCCCTCCCCCGGCGACGGTCATGCTGCCGCCGAGGAAGAGCGCGAACATCACCAGCATCATCACGGGGAAGAGCAGCCCGATCAGCGGGCCCAGCGGGTTGCGGGCCCAGCGGGCGAACTCGCGGCGGGTCATCGTCCAGGAGTCGAGCGCCCAGCGGGCCGCGTCACCGGGCGCCTCCTCGTGCGTGCGGGCGCCGTGCAGGTCGTTCGTCCGTGTCATGTCCCTCTCCGATCCTCGTCTGCCACCCGGGTACGGCCCGGGTATCCGTCACTGCCATCACTGCCGTCACCACCGCCCCGGGAGACGCCCTCCGCCCCGACACGGTGCCCGCGTTCCGCGTCGGGGTCCCGTGCGGGACGGACAGCGGCACGCGGCCCGTCCCGTACCCCGCCACGGGGTCTCCCGGCGACCGCCCGCCGCGCCGCGGTGCCCGCGGCCCGCCACCGCGGCCCGGCTCGACTCGGCTCGGCTCGGCCTGGCTCGACTCGGCTCGGCTCGGCCTGGCTCGACTCGGCTCGACTCGGCTCGGCTCGACTCGGCTCGACTCGGCTCGACTCGGCTCGACTCGGCTCGGCTCGACTCGGCTCGGCTCGACTCGGCTCGGCTCG
>NZ_FQZK01000004.1 GCF_900141985.1 Nocardiopsis flavescens
CGCAGCTTCTCGGTGACGGACATGTAGCCCGCGTGCGGGCCGCCGAAGCCGAGCGGGACGCCGAAGCGCTGGGTGGAGCCGACGGCGATGTCCGCGCCCAGCGAGCCGGGGTCGCGGAGCAGGGTCAGCGCGAGGATGTCGGCGGCGACCACCGCCAGCGCGCCGCGCTCGTGGGCGGCGGCGATGACCGGGCCCGGGTCGCGGACCGCGCCGCTGGAGGCCGGGTACTGGACCAGCACGCCGAAGGCCTCGCCCTCGGGCAGGCCCCGGGACAGGTCGGCGACGACGACCTCGATGCCCAGCGGTTCGGCGCGGGTGCGCAGCACCTGGAGGGTCTGGGGCAGGACGTCGGAGTCGACGACGAAGACGTCCGCCCTGCTCTTGGAGGCGCGGCGGGACAGGGTCATGGCCTCGGCCGCCGCGGTGGCCTCGTCCAGCAGGGAGGCGCCGGTGACGGGCAGACCGGTGAGGTCGGAGACCATGGTCTGGAAGTTGAGGAGGGCCTCCAGGCGGCCCTGGGAGATCTCCGGCTGGTAGGGCGTGTAGGCCGTGTACCAGGCGGGGTTCTCCATGATGTTGCGCAGGATGACCGGCGGGGTGAGGGTGCCGTGGTAGCCCTGGCCGATCAGGGGCTTGACGACGGTGTTGCGGTCGGCGAGGGCGCGCAGTTCCGCGAGGGCCTCGGCCTCGCCGACGGCCTCGGGCAGGTCCAGCGGGGCGCTGCGGCCGGGGGCGCTGAGGATGGATCCGGGGACGGCGGCGGCCATGAGCTCGGCGGTGGAGCCGTGGCCGACGGTCTTGAGCATCTCCTCGACGGCGCCGGGCGCGGGTCCGACGTGGCGGTCGGCGAACACCCGGGCGGGTGCGCCGGGGGCGTTCACGGGCTGGTCGGACACGGAGACCTCCTGGTGACAGGGCCGATGCGGATCGGCGGTGTTCCTCACGGTCTCCCCCTCTGTCACCGGGCAGGCGGATGCCCAGGCTTCAGAGCGGCCTTCTCCGTGCGGTCCGTGGTGCCTGAGAGGTTACTGGGGAGTATTGCCCCGTCGGCGCCCCTGGGTCAGGGGTCTCTCCCGCGCGGTATCGGCGGCCTGCTGACGCTGTGTTCACTTGTACGGACAGGGCGAATGTCGTTTTTCATCCCTGTTGTGATGACGACCGTACTCGATGAGGCGCCCCGGAGCCGAGTCCCCCCGCGCGTTGCGCGCGCCACCGTCCGCCGCCACCGGCCCGGACAGCGCGAGGGCCCGTGCGGCCGTCCCTCCGCACGGGCCCTCCACCGTCCTCTCTCGGACGGTCCCCGCGGGCCTTCACGGCCCCGCACCCTCTTCTCGGACACTCGCCCGCGGGCGGCCCGGACGGGGCGGGTGGAAAGGGGCGGGGCCCGCGCGGCCGTCCTCCGCACGGACCCCTCCCCCCTCCCTCTCGGACAGGGTTCGAGGAGGGGTTCGCGCGGCCGTCCTCCGCACGAACCCCTCGTCCCTCACTCTTTCATCCCTCTCGGACGATCCGCGGCCGCACCGCCGTCGCGCGCCGGACTACCCGATGCGTCGCTCGCGCCGCCGCGCCAGCTCGTCCACCGCGGCCGCGGGGGGCGCCGGGGGCAGGTCGCCGCGCTCCTCGGCCGGGACCACGCCCAGGGCCTCCTCCAGCTCCCGCCAGACGTTGGCCAGCGCCAGCCCGAACATGCCCTGGCCGCGCTGCATGAGGTCGACGACCTCCTCGGGGGAGGTGCACTCGTAGACGCTGACGCCGTCGCTCATCAGGGTGATGCGGGCCAGCTCGGGGGCGGGCCGGCCGCGCAGGTGGTCGACGGCGGTGCGGATCTGCTGGAGGGATATCCCCGTGTCCAGCAGCCGCTTGGCCACCTTGAGCAGCAGGACGTCGGGGAGGCTGTACAGGGGGGCGCGGTGGGCACCGGTGCGCACGCTCGGCTCCACCAGGCCCGTCCTGGCCCAGTAGTCGAGCTGGCGATAGGTGATCCCGGCGGCCGTACAGGCCGCGGGACCGCGATACCCGACGTCCATAGGCAGCGCCACGTCCTCTTCGCACGGTAGGCCCTGCTGCCCCGCTAGCCGCAGCGCGGACCGCCTGTCATGGGGTTCCCGCTTGCCGCTCGCTACCGCCACGCCGACCTCCGGCTTCTCGTCCCGCGGCGGTCTCGACAGGGGATGTCCACAGAGGGAACGGGTGCGCCGCGGGTTCCACTGCACCGACCGTAGGACGACCGGAGGGCAGCGTCAACGACACCCCTCGGCGCGTCGCCAAGTGCGAGCCCCCGGGTGTCGCGGAGCCGCGGTGCCCGCGCGGTGCGCGCGCACGCCGTTTTTCGGCCCCGACCACGACGATCACTTCCCCGTCCCCAATCTAACACCGTGGACCCGGAACGAAGCCGCAGGTCGCAGCCGTGTTCCGGGTCGGATCCCGAGCGCCCGTCCCCGGTTCACTCCGTACGGCGCCCGAAGTCCTCGGGCGAGATGTTGTCGAGGAATTCCCGGAACGCCTCGACCTGGTCCTCCTGCTCGTCCGGGATGGGCATCCCGGCCTCGTCGATCACGTCCTCGTGCGCGTAGATCGGGGTCCCGGTCCGCAGCGCCAGCGCGATGGAGTCCGAGGGCCGGGCGCTCACCTCGGTGCCGTTGCTGAACACGAGTTCGGCGTAGAAGATGCCGTCGTTCAGCCCGGTGATGTTCACCGTGGTGAGCTGGGTCCCCAGGGCGTCCAGGACGTCCCTGAAAAGGTCGTGGGTGAGCGGGCGCGCCGGGACCACGCCCTGCTGTGCGAGCGCGATCGCGGTCGCCTCCACCCCGCCGATCCAGATCGTGAGGTAGCGATCCCCGTCGGATTCCTTGAGGAGGATTATCGGTTGGTTCGAGGGCATCTCAACCCGGACGCCGACGAACTCCATGTGCTTCACAGCGGCTCCGTCCCACGAGTCGTCATGCCGGATATGGGCGCTCGTCCCTGTATCCCCCGTTGGATCAGGACCCGAGGGCGAAATCGGCACCCTTCGTTACAAAGCTGTCCGGCGGCGGGGGGCCGCAAACCTTCCCGGCCCCGGCCGCCGCCGTCAACTGTGCGCGCGCACGCCCGATACCTCTCCTCAGCGGCGCGGCTTGGTCATCAGCACCATCCGGAACTTGCCGATCTGGATCTCGTCGCCGCCGCCCAGCTCGGCCTCGTCCACCGGCTCCCGGTTGACGTAGGTGCCGTTGAGGCTGCCCACGTCGCGGACGCCGAAACCGTTGCCGCGGCGGAAGAACTCGACGTGACGACGTGAAACGGTGACGTCGTCGAGGAAGATGTCGCTGTTGGGGTGGCGCCCGGCGGTCGTGACGTCGTTCTCCAGCAGGAAACGACTGCCGGCGTTGGGGCCGCGCTTCACCACCAGAAGAGCCGTGCCGGCGGGCAGGGCGTCGACGTTGGTGGGGTCGACACCGCCCGCGTCATCACCGGAGTCCTCCTCCTCCAGGGCCTGTATGCCGGAGATGGAAATGGTGGACGTGACGTCTCCGGCGGACTCCCCGCTCCCGGCGGGCCGTGGACCCGGCTGTCCGTCCCTGCGGACGGGGGTCCCACAGTGGGAGCAGAAACGGGCATCATCCGCAACGGCGTGACCGCACTGCGTGCAGTAAACGCTCGACATAGGTCGGCTCGGCCTCCTACCGCACGGGGCGGTGCTTGATTCGGCTGATCGGTGGCACGTTC
Source organism: Nocardiopsis flavescens (assembly GCF_900141985.1). GTDB lineage: Bacteria > Actinomycetota > Actinomycetes > Streptosporangiales > Streptosporangiaceae > Nocardiopsis > Nocardiopsis flavescens. The sequence continues at coordinate 3,709 of NZ_FQZK01000004.1, forward strand.
CGGCCGCTGCACGGGCGAGGGGCCCGCACGGTGTCCGGAACGCGGCGAGACGGTCCGCTGTCGCGGCAGCGGCGCGCCCCGCAAGGTCGGTCGCTAGGTCTCATCCCCCATGTTGTACTCCTTGTCACCCCCGACGGGGCCCGCCCTCGCGGAAAAGCCCGTGTGGTAGGCGACGCGGCACCCCAGGGAACACTCGACTTTAAACCATATCCCTGTCCGGGAAGGGTTTCGCTCCCCGACGGCCTGCCGTGGACACCCCGCCGCGCGAGCGGTGGGAGAACGGCGGATCCGGTGCCCTGAGCACCGACTCCACCCCCGGACGGCCCCGACGAGAAGAGGCACCTGTTCTGATACCGATGCCCGCGAGGGGGTTTTGGTTCGCTTCCGATCCCCACGGATTCACCTCGCCGCCGCCGTACCGCCACGACCTGTCGTTATGTCCAGTTTAGCCAGGAGGCGCGGCTTGGCCAGCGGCCCTCAGGGCCGCGGCCCGCCCCGTACGCGCGAGGGGGGTGCGGGCCACGTGGCCCGCACCCCGCTCGGACGCCGAGGTCAGCCCTCGGCGCGCTCCACCACGTTCGCCCACTCACCGATCAGGCGGTGCGCGGTGTCCGGGTCGGGACCTTCGGCCCAAAGATGGGTGACGGCCTCAGCGGTATCCGGCAGCACCAGCGCCCAGCTCCCGTCGGGCTCGATGGCCCGCACCCCGTCGGTCGTGTCCAGCTCCCGGTCGCCCGCGGCCTCCACCACGGCCCGCATGACGCTGCCCTTGACCGCCCAGGGGGTGGGCACCGACCGGCGCAGCAGGTGCGCCCGCGGGATGGCCCCCTCGATGCGGCTGAGCGGGCTGCGGGTGCGCGCCACCAGCCCCAGCAGCCGGACGAAGGCCGCGATGCCGTCGCCGGTGGGGCTGAACTCGGGGATGACGAAGACGCCACGGCCGTCCCCGGCCAGGATCACGTCCTCGCCCTGCTGCACGGTCTTGGTGAGCTCGTTGGTGGCCGTGGCCGTCCACAGCACCTCGACCCCGTGGGCCCGCGCCACCTGCTCGGCCACGCGGGTCGTGGTCACCGGCAGCGCCACGCTGCCGCCCTTGCGCTCGGCGCACACCAGGTCCAGGACCGTGAGCAGGGCGCGCTCGCCGTCGACCAGCTCGCCCTTCTCGTCCACGATGGAGAGCCGCTCGGCGACCGGGTCGAAGCGGACCCCGAAGTCGGCCCCCGAGTTGGCGACCAGCTCGCCCAGGCGCTGCAGGTCCCGGTTGCGCTTGGCCGCGGTGTCGGTGGGCGAGTCCTCGTCCAGCCGGTTGTTGACGGTGAGCACGTCCACGCCGATCCGGCCCAGCAGGGAGGGCAGGATGAGCGAGCCGCTACCGCCCGCGCAGTCCACCACGACCTTCAGGTCCGCCTCGGCGACCCCGGAGGTGTCCACCGCCCGCAGCAGGTCGTGGGCGTAGTTCTCCACGTTGCGCGAGGGGAAGGTCAGCTCGCCGATCTCCCCGGGGAAGGCCCGCCGGTACTCGGCCCGGGAGAACACCCGGTCGAGCTTGCGCTGGGCCGCCGGGGACAGGTCGGCGCCGTCGGAGTCCAGGAACAGGATGTCCACCGACTCCGGGTCGCCCGGGGTCGTGCGCACGGTGATGCCGCCGCTGACCCCGCCCTGGGAGGTGTGGAAGCGGGCCGCCGGCAGCGGCACCACCTCCAGGTCGCGCACCTCGATGGCGGCGGCCGTCAGGGCGCTGATGATCGCCCGCTTGAGCGTGCGGGCCGCGCGCGAGACGTCGCGCGAGGTGGTGACGATCGCGCCCTTCTTGAGGGTGGTGGCGTAGGCGTTGGCCAGCCGGACCGCGAGCTCGGGCGTGATCTCCACGTTGATCAGGCCCGAGACGCCGCGGGGGCCGAACAGGGACCGCTGCCCGCGCGACTCCCAGATGACGTTGGTGCTGACGACCGCGCCGGCCTCGATGGTCTTGAACGGGTAGACCTTGACGTCGTTGTGGAGGTAGGCCTCGGACTCGATGACGCAGTCCTCGCCCACGACCGCGCCCTCCTCGATCCGGGCCGCCGCCATGACGTCGGTGTTCTTGCCGATCACCGCGCCGCGCAGGTTGGCCCCGCGGCCGATGAAGACGTTGTCGTGGAGCACGGTGCGGTGCGCGAAGGCCTCCGCGCGCACCACGGCGTTGCTGCCCACCACGGTGTACTCGCGCAGCTCGGCCCCGGCCTCCACCTTGGCGTAGTCGCCGATGTAGAGCGGGCCCTTGAGCACGGCCTCGGCGGAGACCTGGGCGCCCTCGCCGACCCACACGCCCGGGGAGACCTCGAACCCGTCGATCTCCACGTCGACCTTGCCCGAGAGCACGTCGGCCTGGGCGCTGAGATAGCTCTCGTGGGTGCCCACGTCCTCCCAGTAGCCGTCCGCGATGTAGCCGTAGAGGGGCTCCCCCTCCTCCAGGAGCTCGGGGAAGACGTCGCCGGACCAGTCGACGGACACGCCCGCGGCGACCCGCTCCAGGACCTCGGGCTCCATGATGTAGATGCCGGTGTTGACGGTGTCGGAGAAGACCTGGCCCCAGGTGGGCTTCTCCAGGAAGCGCTGGATGCGCCCCTGCTCGTCGACGATGATGATGCCGAACTCCAGCGGGTTGGGGACCCGCTTGAGGGCGATGGTGACCTTGGCCCCCTTCTCCCGGTGGAAGCGCACCATGTCGGTGAGGTCGATGTCGGTGAGCGCGTCGCCGGAGATGACGATGAACGGCTCCCCGCGCAGGTGGTCCTCGGCGTTCTTGACGCTGCCGGCGGTGCCGAGCGGGACCTCCTCGGCGACGTAGTGGAGCTTCATGCCCAGCTCTTCGCCGTCGCCGAAGTAGTTGCGGATCAGGGTGGCCAGGAACTGGACGGTGACCACCGTCTCGGTGAAACCGTGCTTGCGCAGGAGCCGCAGCACGTGCTCCATGATGGGTTTGTTGACCACCGGCAGCAGGGGTTTGGGCTGGTTGGCCGTCATGGGGCGCAGGCGGGTGCCCTCGCCCCCGGCCATGACGACCGCCTTCATCGGCGGCGAGGGCTCCGGTGCGTCCTCTGCTCGGTCGGTCATCGTGCGCACCTCCGCCCGGCGGGGGCGTGGGGCGCCGCTGAGGGTAGGTGTTCGGAGCGCGCGGCCGATCGCGCGGTGGGACATGTTCTCATGGCGGAGACGACACTCCCTTTCGATCCGACAGGACTCGCGGTGAGCCGGTCCGTCGTCGGGTCAGGACCCGGTCCGCCCCTGTTCCCGGCCGGGGAGGCCGGGACCGTCGGCGCCCGCGCCGGGTTCTCCGTCGGCGGTCGCCTGGGCGGCGGGATCGGACCGACCCGGTTCGAGGCCGCGAACGGGGTCGCCGTCCCCGGCGGCCCGGTGGCCGCCGGCGTGATCGGCGCGCTCGTCGCGGCGGGTCTGGGCCATCAGGCGCAGTCCCTGAACGGCGTACAGCAGTCCGGCCCACCAATAGAGAGCCGTTCCCCAGAGCGCGAAGGCCCAACCCATAATCCGCGCCACATCTCCGACGAGGTTGGTGTAACCCGCGATGAACAGCAGCGGGAAGGCGTAGAGGAGGCACAGGGTGGCGGCCTTGCCCGCGAAGTTCACCGGCAGGGGCCCGTAGCCGAAATACCGCAGCAGGGGCAGGGCTCCGAGGATGAGGACGTCGCGCAGGACGAGGATGGCCATGAGCCACCACGGGACGATGTCGCGCACGACCAGCCCCAGCAGGGCGGCGAAGATGTAGAGGCGGTCGGCCAGCGGGTCGAGCACGGTGCCCAGGCGGGAGGTCTGGTTCCAGGCCCGGGCGATCTTGCCGTCGAGCCAGTCGCTGAGGCCGGCGAAGGCGAGCACGACGAGCGCCCACCAGTCGGCCTGCGGCACCAGCACGAGCCACAGGAAGAGCGGGACGCCCAGCAGCCGGAGCATGCTCAGCAGATTGGGAACCGTCCAGATACGGTCACCGACCGCCGGACCGGCCACGTCGCCTCCCGCCTCGCGTCTTCCATCTTCCGCGGATCGCCCCATGCCGCCAACGATAACGGTCCGAAGTGTCGTTTCCCGACACCGCGGGCCCCCTCTCTCCCCGTGGCCCGGCGGGCGGTCGCCCGCCCATCGTACCCCGCGGCATTCCGCACTGTTTGGACGATATGTCGGTTTCATGGCGCGGGGCGCTCCCCCGCCCCGCCTCCCCCAGGCCGAACGAATCACGGCCCGCGCCGGTTCCCCGCCCGGCCGGGCCGCGGCGGGTACGCTGCGCGGACCGACACCGAACACGGGAGGAACCCATGCTCGTCGCCTTCTCCGTCAGCCCCCAGGGCACCGGCGAATCCGTCGCCCCGGCCGTGGCCCGCGCCGTCAAGGTCGTGCGCGACAGCGGGCTGGCGCACCGCACCGACGCCATGTTCACCACCGTCGAGGGCGAGTGGGACGAGGTGATGGCCGTGGTCAAGGCCGCCACCGAGGCCGCGGGCGAGGGCGCCGGGCGCGTGTCCCTGGTCCTCAAGGCCGACATCCGGCCCGGCGTCACCGGCGCGCTGGAGGGCAAGGTCGAGGCCGTGGAGCGCGAGCTGCGCGGCCTCTGAGGCCCGGCCGCCTCAGTCCTGGGCCTCCAGCACCATGTCCGCGGCGCGCAGCCCCGACAGCAGGGCGCCGTGCACCGTGGCCATGTGCTCGATCTCGGTGGCCTCCCCGGCGAAGAACAGCCGGTCGTCGACCGAGGCGCGCAGCGCCACCCGGTCGCCGTCCCCGGAGCCGACCGCGCTGTAGGAGAACGCGCCCCGCGCGAAGGGGTCATCGGTCCAGGCGGTGAGGTGGTGGTCGAGCGGGTCGGGCGCCTTGCGGAACATGGTGCGCAGGGAGGCCATGGCGTGCTCCACCACCTCGCCCTCCGACATCGCGGCCAGGAAGCGCGCCGGCGCGCCGCCGTTGCGGGACACCAGCACCGGCGCGCCCAGCACCCGCTGGCCCGCGTACCAGTGGAACCAGGCCCCCTGCTCGGTGCCCAGGTGCACGAGCACCTCGGCGTCGCCCCAGAACACCTCGTCGAAGCGCAGGAAGAGCTTCTCCAGGCGCCCGCTGCCCAGGCGCTCGATCGCCAGCCTCTTGTCCTCGGGCAGCTCCGGGTGGAAGTCCACCCCGTCCGCCTTGAGCACGCCCAGCGGCAGCGTGACCACGACCCGGTCGGCGGTGAGGGTCTCCTCCCCGCCGGGGGCGTCCACCCGGACCGACACGCCGTCACCCCCGTGCGCGACGCCCAGGACCACGTGCTCCAGGCGCACGTCCAGGCCGCGGGCGAGGTGGTCGGTGACCTGGCCCATGCCGTCGGGGAAGACCACGTCGTCGCCGCTGAACTCGTGCACGGCGCCCACCGCCTCGAAGGAGACCTCCTCGGCGTCCGCGCCGTGGTCGGCCTCGACCATGCGGTACACGATCTCCTTGGCGTCGCGGGCGCGGGCGCGCACCAGGTTGGCGTCGTAGAGGGCCTGGTCGATGCCCTGCTCCATGGAGTCCTGGGGGCCCGCGCCGATGTTGGCCCAGTACATGTGCTCCTGGAGGAGGTTGACGTCCTCCATGTTGCGGCGGTGCCGGTCGAAGAGCAGCCGCCTGCCCTTGGGGTCGTAGGCGGTCTCCGTGGAGCGGTTGAACACGGCGGTGCGCAGGCCCAGGGAGCGGACCAGGTCCGCCAGGGGGTTGTTCTCCTCCCCGCGCATCCAGGAGGCGCCCGCATCGAAGGTGGTGCCGTCCCACTCGCGGACCGAGTGGACGCGCCCCCCGGTGCGGTCGCGCCCCTCCAGGACGGTGACGCGCTCCCCGGCCCCGGCCAGGCGGTCGGCGGCGGCCAGCCCGGCCAGGCCCGCCCCGATGACGATGGTGTGCCCGCGCCCGGGGGCGGCCTCGCGGCCGCGGGGCTCGGGGGCGGGAGCGGGTGCGTCCCCGCCCCCGGCGGGCTCCTCGGTGATCTCCGCGCCGACGTCCTCCTGCATGGCATTCCCCTCCGTCGGTGACCGACAGTGCGACTGTATGTGCCCTTCGTGTCGATCCCGGGGAGGACACCCCGGCGGACACGGCGGGCGGGCGCCGTCCGATCGGAATCCGATCGGCCGCTTTCCGTAACGTTCGGCGCTCTTGTGGTTACACTCCGGATGTCCTCCTCCCGCCTTCCGAGAGGTTCCCCGTGCGCGTCCTCGCCGCCGCCGTCGCTTCGGCGCTCGTCCTCGCCTGTGCCACCGCCGCCTCGGCGCGCACCGGCCCACCGGTCTCGCCCGCCCTGGCGCCGGTGGTCGAGCTGTCGGCGGACCGGCTGGCCACCGCGGAGCTGATCGCGGCGGCCAAGTGGCACAGCGGGGAGCCGGTCGAGGCGCCCGAGCGGGAGGCCCAGGTGCTGGCCCAGGCGGAGCGGTCCGCCCGCCTGCTGGGCGGCGACCCGGCGTTCGCGCTGGCCTTCATGCGCGACCAGATCGAGGCGAACAAGGTGATCCAGCGCGGGCGGCACGCCGACTGGTACGCCCATCCCGAGCGCAGGCCGCGGCGGGCCCCCGACCTGGCGGGCGCCCGCGCCGACCTGGACCGGCTCACGCCCGCCCTGGTGGGGGCGCTGGCCGACGCGGGGCCGGGAGCCCCGGGCTGCGAGGCGGAGCTGGCCGGCGCCGCACACCGCGTCGCGGCCGAGCGCGGCCTGGACGGGTCCGGCCGCACCGCGCTGGCCGTGTCCCTGGCGTCCGTCTGCGCCGGGTGGGCTCAGCCGGCCACGTAGGCCTGGGCACGGGCGGGGACCCGGTCCCACAGGGTCCAGGCCAGCATGCGGTGCAGGCCGTCGAGGTGGACGAGGCCGTCCCGGCGCTCCATCCGCTCGTAGAAGGGGTGGTCGACGGCGCCCTCGCTCAGGAACAGCGGGCCGTGCGGGGCGCCGGCCAGCCAGGAGATCCTGCCCCAGCAGCCCGGGTTGGTGTCGGGGTAGTCCCCGCCCCAGGCCCGCAGGGTGGCCGCGGCCTCGGCGACGGTGGCCCCGGCCGGGGGCACGGGTTCGCGCCCGCCGTTCTCGCCGGTGTGCCAGGGCAGCAGGATCCCGGCGATCTCGCCGCCGTCCAGGGCGACCCGGCGCCACCGGCCGCCGCGCTGGTCCGCGGCCAGCCGCAGGACGCCCTCCACGTACTCGTTGCCGGCCCGGGACTCCTCCCCGGTCACCGGGTGGGCGTCGCGGAAGCGCCGCAGCACCTCGCCGGTGTCCAGGGTCTCCATCGTGCGCACGGGGCGTTCCTCGTCTCATCGCCGGGCCCCCACCCTAGCCCCGCTCCCCCCGGTACCGCGGGGGCCCGCCCCCGCACACCGGAAGTGCCCGTGCCGCGCCGTGGCCCCGCCCCGGGCCCGGGCCCGGGGCCGCGACGGCCGCTGCGGGAGCCGGACGAGCCGTACCGACACGGCGGCGGCCGTCCGGGGCCCGCCCCGGACGGCCGCCTCGGCCTGCCTCACCGGCCTTCCTGGGTCCCGTCGTCGCCCTCGAACTCGATCCGCTCGGTGCGGCGCTCACCCTCGACGTGCTCCTCGTGCATCACCTCGCGCTTGCGCACGTGGATCTCCTCCACGGGCACCTGGTGCTTGGTGACGACCGGGCGCTCCTCGTAGAGGGTGAAGGTCTCCTCCCCCTCCTCCATGGAGCTCGGGTCCGTGACCTGCGAGGGGTCGGTGATCGGGCGGCGCTCGACCTCCAGCTCCTCGTGGCCCACCGGCACGGTCTCGTCGAACCGCTCCGTGTCGACGTGGCGGTGCATCCTCGTCTGCCCGGCCTCGCGGCGCTCGACGCCGACGTCGATCCGCTCCTCCGAGCGGATGATGACCTCGTCGTCGGTGACGGTGCCCGGGGCGGAGTCGTCGGCGTCCGCGGCGAGCCCGTCGGCGTCCGCCCGGCGGCCCCCGGCGAGGGACTCATCGGTGCCCGCGGCGGGCGCGCCGCCCGGACGCGGCGGCACCCCGGTGGGCTCGGCCCACCCCTCCCCTTGGGCGTCGGAGCGCCCGCTCGTCTCCGGGTCGAGCGTGCCCGGTGTGCGGCCCGCCGCCCCCGTGGGCGTGTGCGCCTCGTAGTACTCGCGGACCTCCTGCTCCTCCTGGGGCGAGATGTGGTCCTTGGCCTCGACGTTCGGCGCGTCCTTGACGGTGGTCTTGTCGTAGGGGACCTGGATGTCCTCCTGGACCGGCTGCGCCCCCTGGAGCGGTACCAGGGTCTCCCGCATGCCGAAGAGCCCGGTGTGGACGGAGGCCCAGGTCGCGTCACCGGTGCGGTCGTCCAGGTACACCCGGGCGATCCTGCCGATGTTGTTGCCCTCCTCGTCCAACACGTGGTGCCCCACGAACCTCTCCGCTCGGTGGCCTGCCATGGTCTCCCCCTTCACCGGTCGGCGGGGCGGCCGCCCGCCCTGCACCTGGGCCTGCTGTACCCCTTATGAACAGGAAAATCGTGATTTTCCATGACACCGAAGAAGACATGAACAGGTCTTGCCCGTGGTTGGCCGGGCACCGACCGGGCATTGTCCGGGACCATGCCCGGGGCCGCTCCGCACTCGGTCCGGACGCCGGCGCGGGTCGCGGCGCGGGAGGCGCACCGTCCTCATCCGGGGCGGCGGCCGACCCGCCCCGCCGGGTTCGGGCGGCACGGCACCGCCCGCGCACACGGCGGCGGCGCGGGGCCGGGGGCCCCGCGCCGCCGCGGTGGTCCAGTCCTTCTCAGAAGGGCCTCAGGAGGTCAGACCTTGCGCCACTGCGGCACCCAGGCGCCGTCCTCCACGGTGTAGTCGCCGAACAGCGCCGGGGCCTCCTGCCGGAGGGTTTCGCCGATCCGGTGGAAGAGCAGGCGGATCTCCTCCTCCGCACCGGGAGCGGTGCGGGCCTCCAGGGTGTGGCGCAGGGTGCGCACGTTGGCGGTCCACACCAGCCCGGTGGCCACGCCCTCGGGGGCGAAGCGGCGCATGAAGGAGGTCTTGTGCTTCTTCTCCGCGAACTTCACACCCTCGTCGTCGAGGCCGAAGTGGTCCGCCATCCAGAGCTGGAACTCCTCCATCTTCTGGAGCATGTCCTCGGCGCGCTCCATCAGCTCCGGGTCGTCCTGCGCCCAGTCCGGGAACCAGAACGGCAGGTCCGACAGGCGCACGAACCGCAGCGACTCCTGAGAGACCGCCACGCCCGGCCGGTGACGGATCAGTTCGTGGGTCAGGACGCGCGAGACGTTGTGCAGCACGAACCCGAAGTTCACGTGCTCCAGCACGGAGCCGTGCAGGCTGGACAGGATGTTGCCCAGGTAGGCGTCCTGGTCGGTGCGCACCCGCGTGACGTTGGGGTTCAGGCCCGGCTCCCAGGAGCGGTAGCACAGCCGCCCGGCGAACTCGGCGAGGTTCTGCGGGTCGTTGAGGTGGTCGTCCAGCTCACCGCGGTCGAAGCGCCCCAGCCAGGACTCCCCGCCGACCTCCTTGAGGTAGTCGGTGATCGCCTCGTAGTCCAGTTGCGGACGCGAGATCAGTCGGACCTGCGGCTCGACCCTCTTCACTGCACTGCCTCCCGTGTCGTGGCCCCGGACCCCGGGCATGCGTGAGCGCCGCGGCCTGGGGGTTCGCGGCGACGGGACGTGGAACGGGGTGGGGCCGATCAGCCTTCCACGAGGGTACACGCCCCGGTCCGCCCCGGGCGCGGGCCCCGGGCGGGAGGTGCGGGAGGTCCCGGGGCGAACGCGGACGACCCGGGCCGCCGCGGCCGGCGCCGCCCCCGGCAAAGCCCGCGCGGCCCCGCCGTGCGACCGGGGAAGGATCGCACCGCGGGACCGCGCGGTAGAAGGGGCGGGCGCACCGGGTGGCGCGCCGCTCGTGCGGACGCCCCCGCGCCCGCACGGGCGTCAGATGCCGAAGAAGTAGCCCGGGGTCAGGAAGAGCCCGACCACGATGGCGATGATGCCCCACAGGAGCTGTCCGCGGACCACTCCGAGGACGCCGGCGACGAGAAGGATGATTCCGAGGATCGTAAGCAAAATACCCATGCCCCATCACTGACCCGCAGGAGGCGGATCAAACAGGACGCCGCCCCGCGGAGGGTCAAGTGTTGTCGCAAGACAATATTTTCCGCAGATGGGACGGGGTGCGTATGAGCTGGGTCACATTCACCCCGGACCTCCTCTTTCTCATCCCCTGGCCAGGCGCAGCGCCCGCGCCACGATCTCCTCGCCCACCGAGGCGGTGAGGATCGACTCGGGGTGGAACTGCACCGCGAAGCGCCGGTTCTCCCGGTCCTCCACCGCCATCACGACCGGCTCCTCCCCCGGCGCGTCGAGCACGGCGGTGACCTCGTAACCCTTCACCTGGTCGGGCAGCGCGTAGGTGGAGTGGTACCGGGCCGCCTGGAACACCCCGTCCTCGCCCAGGCCCGCGACCAGCTCCCCGCCCAGCACCCGGACGCGGCCCGGCTTGCCGTGCACGGGCTCGTCCAGGGTGCGCAGCTCCCCGCCCGCGTGCTCCACCATGCCCTGGAGCCCCAGGCACACCCCGAACACCGGCAGGCGGCGGGCGTGGAGCTCGTCGAGCAGGGCCGCCATCCCGAAGTCCCCGGGCAGGCCCGGCCCGGGCGAGAGCACCACCAGGTCCGGGGCCAGCCGGTCCAGCAGCTCCGGCTCGAACCCGTAGCGGACCGTGGTGACCTCCGCGCCGTGGCGGCGCACGTAGTCGGCGAGGGTGTTGACGAACGAGTCCTCGTGGTCGACCAGCAGGACCCGCATGCCCTCGCCCCCGCGCTCGGCGGCCTCTCCCGGGGCGTCCGGCGCCGCGGGGCCCGACGCCTCCTCGCTCAGGGCGAGGGTCTCCATCAGGGCGCGCGCCTTGAGGAAGGTCTCGCGCTCCTCCGCCTCGGGGTCGGAGTCGTAGAGCAGGGTCGCCCCGACCCGCACGGCCGCGACGCCGTCGCGGATGTGCGCGGTGCGCAGGGTGAGGCCGGTGTTCATCGCACCGTTGAAGTTGACCACCCCGACGGCGCCGCCGTACCAGCGGCGGGGGCTGGACTCGTTCTGCTCGATGAACCGCATCGCCCAGGTCTTGGGGGCGCCGGTCACCGTCACCGCCCACATGTGGGTGAGGAAGGCGTCCAGGGCGTCGAACTCCGGGCGCAGCGTGCCCTCGATGTGGTCGACGGTGTGGATGAGGCGCGAGTACATCTCGATCTGGCGCCGGCCGATCACCCGGACACTGCCCGGCTCGCACACCCGCGACTTGTCGTTGCGGTCGACGTCGGTGCACATGGTGAGCTCGGACTTCTCCTTGACGGAGGAGAGCAGCTCCTGGATGTTCTCGGCGTCGCCCAGGGCGTCCTCGCCGCGGCGGATGGTGCCGGAGATGGGGCAGGTCTCCACCCGCTGGCCCGTCCCGGGCTCGCCGCTGACCCGCACGAACATCTCCGGCGAGGCGCCGACGAGGTACTCCCCCTCGCCCAGGTTGAAGAAGAACTCGTAGGGGGCGGGGTTGCGCTCGCGCAGCTGCTCGTAGAAGCGGGCGGGCGAGGAGCAGCGGGCGTAGGTGCGGTGCCCCGGGACGACCTCGAAGAGGTCGCCGCGGCGGAACTTCTCCTTGGCGCGGGCCACCACGGCGGCGTAGGAGCCGGGCTCGGGCCCCTCGGGCACGTCGGCGGCGACCACCGCTGGGGTGGGGCCGGTCTCGCGGGGCAGGCCCTCGGTGCCGGCGCCGGGGCGGCCCCCCTCGGCAGGGACGGTGAAGTCGTAGGTGTAGCGCACGCACGTCTCGCGCTTGCGGTCGCGCACGATAACCGCGTCGGGCAGGTGCAGCACGAGGTCGCGGTCGGCGGGGTCGCGGTCGATGTGCCGCTCGACCGGCTCGAACTGGAAGGCGAGGTCGTAGCCGAAGGCGCCGTACAGGCCCAGGTTGGGGTCGTCGGGGGCGCTCAGCAGGTCGACGACGGCGCGCAGCGCGGTGAAGACGCTGGGGCGGCGGCTGCGCTCCTCCTCGGTGAAGAACACGGCCGGGTCGGGCTCGGGGACGGTGACCGCGGCGTGGCCGGGCCCGTGGTCGAAGTCCACCCCGGCGGGCTCCAGGACCCCGGCCACCAGCGGGAGCAGCACGCGGCCGCGCGCGTTGAGGGCGGTGGCGGTGACCCGGCGCCCGCGGGCGGCCAGCTCCAGGCACGGGTCCACGTACCCCAGGTGCCAGCGGTCGTAGCGGCCCGGGTACTCCATCCCGGAGGACAGCACGCCGCCTCGGCGGGTCTCGACGTCGCGGACGAGGTCGGTGAGGACCTCCGGGTCGCAGGGGGTGGCCTGGCGGTGGACGGTCACTCCGCCGCGGGTGCGGTACGTGGTGGTCTGTGCGTCGCTGGGTGTCACGGCCGGTCCTTCGGGCGCTGGTCGGTCGGGGTGGGCTGCACCGGCCGGGGCCGCGAAAGGAGAACGACCGCCGGTCCGGGGCGGTCGCTGCGAGAGATACGCGAAACGTGGACGCCGCCTAGGAGCGGCGCCACCACTGGGCCTGAACGGAGGTGTTTCGCATGGGCCGAGTGTAGCGGGCGCGCGGACCCGTGAGGAGCCTCCGGGGGAAATCCGCGGGAGGCGTGTCGCGTCCGGGAACGGGCGGCGGCCCGCGGGCACGGCGTGCTACGGTGAAGGACTCTGCACGCGAGAAACAAGATCAGTCTTGATATCAACGCCAATTTTACCAGAAGGATCCTCGTGAGTCAATCCGCTCCCGAAGCACGGTCGTCCGAACAGGAGGCCCTGGCGGCCGAGCAGGCCAGGGTCACCGCGATGTACGGGCGGTTGGACGAACTGCGCACCCGCACCGAGACACGGCTCTCCGACGCCCGGCTCCAGGACCGCACCGGGTACGCCGCCCTGGTGGAGCGCGAGACCCGCGCCTTCGAGCACGCCCGCGAACGCGCCCGGCTGGGCGCCGTCGAGGAGGGCCTGTGCTTCGGCCGGATCGACCTGTCCCACGACGACGGCCCCGAGGCCCGCTACATCGGGCGCATCGGCCTGCGCGACAGCGAGTACGAGACCATCCTCGTGGACTGGCGGGCCCCGGCCGCCCGCCCCTTCTACGCCGCCACCCCCGGCGACCCGAACGGGGTGACCCGCCGCCGCCACCTGCGGGTGCGCCGGCGCCGCGTGACCGGCCTGGACGACGAGGTGTTCGACGCCGACCGGCTCAGCGACACCGACCGCCGCCAGCTCGTCGGCGAGGCCGCCCTGCTCACGGCCCTGCGCGGCGCGCGCACCGGGCGCATGGGCGACATCGTCGCCACCATCCAGACCGAGCAGGACCGGGTGATCCGGGCACGGCTCGACGGCGTGCTCGTGGTCCAGGGCGGGCCCGGCACCGGGAAGACCGTCGCGGCCCTGCACCGCGCCGCCTACCTGCTCTACACCCACCGCGACGTCCTGGAGCGGCGCGGCGTCCTGGTCGTGGGGCCCAACCCCGCGTTCCTGCGCTACATCGGCGACGTCCTGCCCTCCCTGGGCGAGGCCGAGGCGGTCATGCGCACCGTCGGCGGCCTCTTCCCCGGGGTGTCCGCGGTCCGGCACGACCCCTACGAGGTCGCCGCCCTCAAGGGCGAGACACGTATCGCCGACCTGCTCCGCGCCGCCGTACGGGACCGCCAGCGCACCCCGCGCGAGGCGTTCGGCACCGGCGACCTGCTGGTGGAGACCGACGCCGGGGTGCTCACCGTGCCCGGGCAGGTGTGCGAGCACGTCGTGCGCACGGCGCGCGGCCTGCGCCTGGCGCACAACGTCGCCCGCAAGTACACCGTCAACGCGCTCCTGGAGGAGCTGGCCCGCGCCGAGTCCGCGCTGCTGGGCCGCCCGCTTGCGGAGGAGGACGTGCCGTTCGTCGGCGAGCGCCTGTGGGCCGAGGACCCGGTGCGTGAGGCGCTGGACGCGCTGTGGCCGCACCTGACCCCGGAGCGGCTGCTGCGGGAGCTGTTCGCCGATCCGGAGGCGCTGGCCCGGGCGGGCCGGCGGGCCGGCCGCTCCCCCGGCGATACCGCCCCGCTGCACCGGGACGGCGGCGGGCCGCGGGACTGGACGGTCCAGGACGTGCCCCTGCTCGACGAGGCCGCCGAGCTGCTGGGCCGGGACGACTCCGCGTCCCGGGCGGCGGCGCGGCGCGCCGCCGCCGAGCGGGCCGACGAGGAGCGCTACGCCCAGGGCGTCCTGGAGTACACCGGCCTGTTCGAGGACGGGATGATGAGCGCCGCCGGGCTGGCCGCCCGCCACCGCGACGACGGTCCCGGCGCCACCACGGCCGAACGGGCCGGGGCGGACCGCGAGTGGACCTACGGGCACGTCATCGTCGACGAGGCCCAGGAGCTGTCCCCGATGGCGTGGCGCACGGTGATGCGGCGGGTGCCCACCCGCTCCCTCACCGTCGTGGGCGACCTCGCGCAGACCGGCAGCGCCGCGGGCGCTTCCTCCTGGACCGGTGCCCTGGAGCCGTACGCCCCCGGCAAGGTGCACGTGGAGCGGCTGCGGGTGAACTACCGCACGCCGGCGCCGATCATGGCGGTGGCCGCCGACGTGCTGCGCGTCGCCGCCCCGGAGGAGGAGCCGCCGGAGTCGGTGCGCGAGGACGGCGCCCCGCCGCGCGCCGTCGCGCTACCGGGGGGCCTGGCGGACCTGCCCGCCCTGGTGGAGGCCGAGCGCGCGCGGGCCGGCGGGGGCAAGGTCGCGGTGATCGCCTCCGAGGGCCGCATCGGCGCGGTGCGGGCCGTGCTGCCGGACGCGGCCGGGGCCGGGGACCTCGGGCAGGGCGTGGTGGCGCTGACCGCCACCGAGGCCAAGGGGCTGGAGTTCGACTCCGTGGTGGTCGTGGACCCGGACGCGCTGCTGGCCGCGCCGCGCGGGGCCAACGACCTGTACGTCGCGCTGACCCGCGCCACCCGCGGTCTCACCGTGGCGCACGCCGCCCCGCTCCCGGCGGTGCTGTCCCGCCTGGAGGAGTGAGCCGGGGCCGGCCCGCCCCCGGGCCGCCCGGAGCGGCGCGCGGACGCGGCCGGCGGGGCCGCGGGGCGCGGGCCGGTGGGGCCCGCCGAAGACCGGGGAGCGGCGCGGTGTTGCCCCGGTCACTTCTGTACGTACAATCTGTACGTACAGACTGCGCCGCGTTGGTCCAGCGTGCGCGCGCCGACACCGAACGGACACCCATGAGTAACGAACAGGGGACGCTCGTCCCCCTCTACCGCTCCATGAACCGCATCCCGGGCGGGGCCATGCTGATCCCCCTCGTCCTGGGGTCCGTGCTGGGCACGTTCGCGCCCGCGGCCCTGGATATCGGGAGCTTCACCACGGCCCTGTTCAAGGACAGCGCCCTGCCCCTCATCGCCCTGCTGATCTTCGCGACCGGCACCCAGGTGACGCTGCGCACCGGCGGCCCCGTCCTGGCCATCACCGGCGTGGTGCTGCTGGGCAAGAGCGTCATCCCCGGCCTGCTCATCATCGGCCTGGCCGCGTTCACCGGCCCCGAGGGCATCCTGGGCGTGTCGATCCTGGCGCTGCTGGCCGCCGCCACCAACGCCAACGGCGGCCTGTGGCTGGCCGTCACCGGCCAGTACGGGCGCGCCCGCGACCGCGGCGCCTACATCGCCGCCGCGATCAACGACGGCCCCTTCTTCGCCCTGCTCTTCATCGGGGCCTCGGGGCTGGGACAGATCCCCGTGCTCACCCTGGTCGCGGCCGTCGTGCCGTTCCTCCTGGGAGTCCTGGTCGGCAACCTCGACGCCCAGTGGCGCGAGGTGCTCAAGCCGGTGCCCTCCATCGTCATCCCGTTCTTCGCCTTCGCCCTGGGCACCGGGATCAACCTCGCCGACGTCGCCCGGGGCGGCCTGAGCGGGATCCTGCTCGGCGTGTTCGTCACCGTGTTCACCGGCGGGCTCGTCTACCTCGGCTACCGCCTGCTGCTGCGCCGCGGCAAGGAGTCGGGCATCGGGTTCGCCGCGGGCACCGCCTCCGGCAACGCCGTGGCGACCCCCGCCGTGGTCGCCGCCGCCGACCCGTCCTTCGCCTCCTACGTCGGGACCGCCACCACGCAGATCGCGGCGGCCGTGCTCGTGACCGCGCTCCTGACGCCGCTGGTCACCACCTGGGTCCTCAAGCGGGCGGGGGCCTCCCCCGCCGAGGACGAGCGGGCCGAGGAGGCCGCCGCCGCACAGGCCGACGCGCCCGCCGCGGAGCGGGGGAACACGAGAGGAGACGCGGAGTGAGCAGCACCGACACCGCCGGACACCGGCCCGCCGTCGCCGTCCTGGCCGACGACCTGACCGGGGCGGGCGACACCGCCGTGCAGTTCCTGCGCGCGGGGTGGAGCACCGAACTCCAACTGGAGGAGGCCGACTCCGCCGCGCAGGTCGTCGCCGTCACCACCGACACCCGCCCCCTGCCCGCCGCCGAGGCGGCCCGGGCGGTCGGCGCGGCGACCCGCCGCCTGCGCGCGGCGGGGGTGGGCCACCTGTACAAGAAGGTCGACTCCACCCTGCGCGGCCCCATCCGGGCCGAGATCGACGCCGTGCTGGCGGAGTGGGCGCCCGGCGCCGTCGCCGTCGTCTGCCCCGCCTTCCCCGCCGCCGGGCGCACCGTGCGCGACGGCGTGCTGTACGTCGAGGGCGTGCCGGTCCACGAGACCGCCGTGGGCCGCGACCCCGTGACCCCGGTGACCGAGAGCCGGATCCCCGTCCTGCTGGACGCCGCGCACGTCCGGCTCGACGGCGCCGACCCCGCCCGCGATGCCGAGGCGCTGAGCGCCGCCGGGCCGGTCGTGGTCGCCGACGCCGCCACCGACGCCGACCTGGAACGCCTGGCCGCGGCGGTCGCCGCCCTGGGCGACCGGGCGGTGCCCGTCGGCTCCGCCGGGCTGGCCGTCGCCCTGGCGCGCGCCTGGGCGGCCACCGCCGCCGCGGCGCCCGCCCTGGTCGTGGTCACCTCCCTGCACCGGTCCGCGCGCGGACAGGTGGAGACCCTGCTGGCCGACCCGGACACCGCCGTCGAGCAGCCCTCGGCCGCCGACCTCGCCGACGACGGCGCGTGGCGGGCGTGGTCGGAGGCGTTCCTGGACCGGTTCGACCCGGCCGTCCCGCACACCGCCCTGATCGCGCCCGACGACCGCGGCGCCGGCCTGGACCCCGCCACCGTGGCGTCCATGTTCGCCGCGACCTCCGCCGAGGCGGCGGCCCGGCACACGCTGTCGGGTTTCGTCGTCACCGGCGGCGACGGGGCCCGCGCGCTGACCCGGCTGCTGGGCGCCCGCGCCGTCGCGCTCACCGGCGAGGTCGCCCCCGGCATCCCGCTCGGCACCCTGTCGGGCGGCCCGTGGGAGGGCCTGGCCATCGTCACCAAGGCGGGCGGCTTCGGCACGCCCACCGCGCTCCTGGACGCCGCCGAGGCCGTCCGCACCATGAAAGGCAGGACCGTATGACCCGCCCCACCCTCGCGGTGACCCTGGGAGACGTCGCGGGCATCGGCCCCGAGATCACCGCCAAGGCGCTGCTGCACCACCCCGGGGTGCGCGAGGCCGCGCGGCCCGTGGTCGTCGGTGACGCCGACGCCCTGCGCAACGCCGTCCGGGCGGTCGGCGCCGATCCGGCCGCCGTCAACGTGGTCGCCACGCCCGCGGACGCCGCCGACGACCCCGCGGTCATCGACATCGTCCAGACCGGCCCCTCCCTGGGCCACGTCCCGCCCGGCGAGCTGAGCGCCGAGGCCGGGGACGGCGCGGCCCGGTTCGTGATCGAGGCCGTGGACCTGGCCAGGCGCGGCCTGGTCCAGGGCATCGTCACCCCGCCGCTGAACAAGGCCGCCATGCACCTGGGCGGCCACCGGTGGCCCGGGCACACCGAGCTGCTGGCCCACGAGTTCGGGGTGCGCGACTACAGCCTGGTGCTGTCGGCGGAGGGCCTGTCCTTCTTCCACCTGACCACGCACGTGTCGCTGCGCCGGGCCATCGAGGACATCACCCCCGAGCGGACCCTCCAGGTCCTGCGGCTGATGCGCGCCTTCGCCCGCGCCCAGGGCGACGAGGACGAGCCGATCGGCGTGGCTGGCCTCAACCCGCACGCCGGGGAGAACCGCCTGTTCGGCGACGAGGACGCCGACATCCTCGCGCCCGCGGTGGAACGGGCCCGCGCCGAGGGGATCAACGCCCACGGGCCGCTGCCGGCCGACGCGCTCATCCCCGCCGCGGTGCGGGGCAAGTGGAAGCTGGTCGCGGTCTGCTACCACGACCAGGGGCACGCGCCCTTCAAGGCGGTCTACGGCGACGACGGGGTCAACATCACCGCGGGCCTGCCGGTGGTGCGCGTCTCGGTGGACCACGGCACCGCCTTCGACATCGCGGGCCGGGGCATCGCCCGCGAGGCCAGCCTGGTCCTGGCGCTGCGCCGGGCCGCCGAGCTGGCCCCGGGCTGGGGGCACGTGTGGGCGGCCACCGGGGGGACGGCGTCCTGACCCGCCCGGCCGTCGCCGGGTCCCCGCGGGCGGACCCGCGGGGACCGGGCGGCGGCCCGTCGGCGTTCGCCGGCCCCTCCCGCGCCCGGGCGCACCGGACCGCCCGGCCGTCGGGCGGCGGGTACCGGGCGGCGGGCCGCGTGCGGACCGCCCGCGGCCCCGGCTCACCCGCGGCGACTCCCCGCGCCCCGGCCGCGCAGACCCTACAATGACCGGCATGCCCGTGGACCGCACCGACACCCGCCCCCTGCACGCCCAGGTGGCGGGGGCCCTGCGCGCCGAGATCGACGACCACGTGATCGCGCCCGGGGAGACCCTGCCCAGCGAGGCGGCCCTGTGCGAGCGCTTCGGCGTCTCCCGCAGCGTGGTCCGCCAGGCGCTGGCCACCCTGGAGGACGAGGGCACGGTGCGCCGCACCCCGGGGCGCGCCCCGGTCGCGGCCGTGCCCACCGAGCACCACCGGCTGGTCCAGCGGGTGGCCGGGCTCTTCGACCAGTTCTCCTCCGAGGGCCTGCGCCTGTCCACCCGGGTCCTGTCCCTGGAACCGGTGGAGACAGGGACGCCCAACGCCGTCGCCCACCTGGGCACCCGGGGCGGCCTGCTCCGCCTGGAGCGGCTGCGGTCGGTGGAGGGCGAGCCGCTCTCGTACGTGCGCACGTGGCTGCCGGCGGAGCGCTTCGCGGGGCTGGACCCGGCCTCCCTGGAGGACGCCTCCCTGCACCGCCTCATGGAGACCCGGTTCCGGGCCGTGCCCAGCGGGGGGCGGCGCCAGATCCGCGCGGTCCCCGCGGACGCGAACTTCGCGGGGCACCTGGGCGTGGAGGCGGGCTCCCCGCTGCTCCTGCTCGAAGGCGGCGGCTTCGACCAGCACGGCGCCCCGCTGGAGTGGTTCGAGAGCTGGCACCGGTCGGACCGGGTGGTCTTCGACATCGAGGCCACCGAGGACCGGGACCGGGTGCGCCTGTCCCCCGCGGCCCCGCCGGCCGCGCAGCCCGCCGGGGGCGCGGGCGCACCCACGCCGGGCGCCGGCGCCCTGGAGCGGGCGCTGCTGCTCGCCGACGAACTGCGCGCCGAACTCGCGCGCGCCCGCGCCGCGGGCTGAGCCGGCCGGGACCCCAGGCCCGGCAGGGGCGTCCCGCACCGGACCCGTCCGCCGGGGGCTCCGGGCACGTCGCGGCCCCCGGCGCGGGAACGAACGGGGCGGGAACGAACGGGGTGGGAACGAACGGCGCGGGCCGGAGCGGAGTCCGCTCCGGCCCGCCGGCCCCGCCCTACCAGCCTGCCCCGGGGACCAGGTCCCGCACCTGCGGGCGGGCGGCGTCCCAGACCGTGGTGAACCACACCGAGAACGGCTCCGCGGCGCGCAGCTCCTCCAGCTCGCCGGGGCCGACCGCCCGGACCTGCGCCACCTCGTCGGGATCGGGGTCGGACGGCACGTCGAGGCGGCCCACGAAGAGGTGGTTGAACTCGTGCTCCACCAGGCCCGAGGCCGGGTCGGGGTGGCGGTAGGTCACCGTCCCGGCCTCGCGCAGCAGGGCGGGCGCCGCGCCCAGCTCCTCCCCCACCCGGCGCAGGGCGGCGATGAGCGGCCGCTCCTGCGGGTAGGGGTGGCCGCAGCAGGTGTTGGACCACACCCCGGGCGAGTGGTACTTGCCCAGGGCGCGGCGCTGGAGCAGCAGGCGGCCGTCCCCGTCCACGAGGAAGACGGAGAAGGCGCGGTGCAGGATCCCCGGCGAGCGGTGCGCCGACAGTTTCTCCGCGACCCCGGTGGTGGCCCCGTTCGGGTCCACCAGTTCCAGCAGGATCGGGTCCGGCGCCGCTCCGGCGGGGGCCGGGGACGGGGTCGTGTGCTCGGGTGCTGCGGTACTCAGGGAGTGGGACATCGCCGTCCTCGGGCTCGGTGCGGATGCGGGGGCCGTGCCCGCCGGGCGGGCACGGCGGGCGGTGCGCCGGGGTCCGGGGCGCGGTCCTCCCGGGGCGGCGGGCGCCGCCGGGAGGCGGGGGCGTGCGGGCCGCGGGTCGGCGGTTCCCCGGCCCGGACGCCTCAGATGCGGTCGGCCGCGATCAGCAGGTAGTGGAAGCTGCGCTCGCGGTAGGCCGTCAGGAAGGGGTCCTCGACGCCGGTGGCGACCGAGGACTGCTCCCGCAGCTCCCAGTAGGGGATGGTCGCGTCGGTCAGGTCCACCACGGAGATGGGGACCAGGCCGTTGGCCGCCATGGCCTTGAAGTACGCGCTGCGCGGGTGGATGTTGCAGGTGTAGTGCTCGTCGATGCGGCTGACCGCCTTGGAGCGCCCGCCGGTCACGTCGTTGTAGCAGCCGGTGATGGTCACGTAGCGGCCGCCGTGCTTGAGCAGGCGGGCGTGCTCGGCGAAGAGCTCGTACAGGTCCACGTACATGGTGGACTCGTTGTTCCAGCTGGCGCTGAGCGAGCCGGTCTCGAACCCGGTGTCGAGCATGTTGCGGAAGTGGAAGTTCACCTTGTCGTCCACCCCGCGCTCGCGGGCCTGGGCGTTGGCGAAGTCCACCTGCTTGCGCGAGATGCTCACGCCGTCCACGCTGCACCCGAACCGGGCGTTGGCCATGAAGCTCGTGCCGCCGCGGCCGGAGCCGGTGTCCATGATCCGGTCCTGGGGGCCGAGCGGGCCCAGGTGGTCCAGGAGCAGGTCGGCCTGGGCCGTCTCCAGGCGGTGCATCTCCTCGATGATGCGCCGGTCACGGGTGTCCTGCGGGCCCTCCAGGACGGAGGGGTCGTAGTCGCCCACGCCGTAGTGGTGGTGGAAGAAGCCGTCGACCTCGCCGAGGCGGATGTTGACCGGGTCCTGCTCGGCGTTCCAGTAGGCGGCCACCGACTCCTGGTAGGCGGTGCGCAGGACCTTCTCGGGGGTCGAGGGCGCGCTCGACGGAGCGGGCATGGTGTCGGTCATCGGGAGGAACTCCTTGGTCGTCAGGTGCGGGGGCCGGGGCCCCGGCGTGCGTGCGGATGGTGTGCGGGGGGAGTCGGGTGCCGGCCCTGGGGCACGGCGGCCGGACCCGGCCCGGCCGGCCCTCGGGGGCCGGCCGGGCGGTCCGGAACCTCAGGCGTGTCCGGCCGCGGCGGCCTGCTCGGGGCGGTGGTACCGGGCGGTGCTGGCGTGCCACTCGCGGCTGCCGCCCATCCAGGCCCACAGGCCCCACAGGAACCGGCCCAGCTCGGGCGGACCGGTGGCGGCCAGTCCGGCGGCCTCGGCCTCGAAGGTGTGCATGAGCTCGTCGTGGATCTCGACGGTGCGCACCATCGCCTCCCGGGCCGAGCAGCCGTCCTCGGTCTCGATGAGGCGGGGCAGGCTGAAGTCGTCGACGTCCTCCTTGCCCATGGAGTAGAGGTCGTTGACGATGACGCTGGCGGACCCGGCCAGGGTGAACGCCCGCCGGACCTCGGGGCGGCCGAACTGCTCGGCGGGCAGCTCGTACCCGGCCACCGGGTCGATGAGGGCCATGCAGGGCACGAAGCTGTTCTCGTGCCGGTGCATGAGGAACTCCCACACCGGCGGCCGCTGCCCGCTCGTGTACCAGACGCCTTCCTGGTTGTAGGCGACGAACATGATGGCCAGCTCGTGGCGGAGCCTGCGCACCTGCTGCCAGGTGGCGTACCTGCCCAGGTTCTCGATGCTGGAGCGCAGGGCCACCGCCACCGGGTCGGCCTGCACCACCTCCTCCAGCACCGGTGCGTAGCGCCGGGGCAGGTGGGCCTGGTCGATCACCGAGTGGGCGATGGCCAGGCGCTGTCCGAGCAGGTCGTGCCGCGCCTCCTCGACCTCCCCGTCCACGTAGTGGTCGTCCACCGACCACTCGGCCAGGGCGCACTTGGCCGCCGCCAGCAGGCGGTCGGGGTCGTCGGTCTCGGGGTGGGCGAGCATGATGAGCCGCCCGAACCCGGCGGTCCGCACCCGGTCGAGCTGACCGGGGTAGACGCCCACCTCGGCGGCCCACTCCACGAGCCGGTCGTCCACCTCGTCCCCCAGGGCCGGGTCGTCGCGCACCGCCGGGGGGCAGTACAGGACGGGCACGGGGTCCGCCTCCCCGCCCGCGACCCGGGAGCCGGGTCCGGCGGGTTCCGCGGCGGGGCCCGCCGGGACCAGGCCCGGCGGGTGGACCGGCAGGGAGAGCGCTCCCGCTCCCGGTCGGCCCCGCACCGGCAGCTCGGCGGGGCCGGGGCGTCTGGGGTCGCGCAGCAGCGCGTCCACCAGCGCCGCCGTCTCGGGCGCGGCGGGAGCCGCGAACATCCTGGACAGCGAGGACACCGTCTCACCCCTCCTTCGTCGGTGTCGTCCGCGGCGATGCCTGCGAGGTCGGCATCGCCGGGGCCGACCGCGTCGGCAGTGTCGGCGGAGCGTCAGGCACGCGGCTTGACCTCGATGTTCTCCAGGACCCCGACGGCGTCGGGGACCAGGATCGCGGCGGAGTAGTAGGTGCTGACCAGGTAGGCGATGACCGCCTTGTCGTCGATGCCCATGAACCGGGCGTTGAGGCCGGGCTCGACCTCGTCGGGCAGCCCGGTCTGGTGCAGGCCGACGACGCCCTCGTTGTCCTCGCCGGTGCGCACCGCGATGATCGAGGAGGTCCGGTGCTCGGTCACCGGGATCTTGCCGCAGGGCAGCAGGGGGATCCCGCGCCAGGCGGGCACCCGGTTGCCGTTGATCTCGGCGGTGTCCAGGGACAGGCCGCGCTTGTTGCACTCCTTGGCGAACGCCGCGATCGCCTTGGGGTGGGCGTAGAGGTACTGGGTGTTGCGGCGCATCGTGATGAGGTCGTCGAGGTCGTCCGGGGTGGGCGGGCCCTCCTGCGCCTGGATGCGCTGGCCGAAGTCGGCGTTGTGGAGCAGGCCGAAGTCCGGGTTGTTGACCAGCTCGTTCTCCTGGCGCTCGCGCAGCGCCTCGATGGTCAGCCGGAGCTGGTGCTCGGTCTGGTTCATCGGCTTGTTGTAGAGGTCGGCGACCCGGCTGTGGACGCGCAGCACGGTCTGGGCGACGCTCAGCTCGTACTCGCGGGGGTTGAGCTCGTAGTCCACGAACGTCTGCGGCAGCTCGTACTCGCCGTCGTGGCCCGAGGACAGCTCGATCTCGGCCTCGCCGTACTTGTTCTGGCTGTGCTGGGGCAGCGCGCCGAACAGCTCCACGTGGAAGCGCAGCGACTCGGAGCGGTCCAGGGCCTGGGCGAACTCCTGCCGGGTCAGCGTGAGCGCCATGCCGGCGGTGTCGGCCCGGGCGGTGAAGTCCCAGGTCGGGGCGTCCTCCAGCAGGTACTGCTCGCCGAACTGGTCGCCGTCGGCGAGCACGTCGAGCCGGTCGGTGCTGCCGTAGCGGCCGGTCGCGATCCGGCTCACCCGGCCGTGCACGATCAGGTACAGGCGGTCGACGGTGTCGCCCTCCGAGACCAGGATCTGGCCCGGCTCGAACTCCCGCTGCTCGAAGCGGCCGGCGAGGTCGGTGAGCACCTCCTCGTCGTCGAAGCCGCGCAGCAGGGCCAGCTCGCCGAGCTCGCGGGGGATGACCTGGACGCGCGAACCCGTCTGGTGGAACTCGATGCGGCCGTCGCCGAGGGTGTAGGTCAACCGCCGGTTGACCCGGTAGACGCCGCCCTCGGTCTGCACCCAGGGCAGGGTCTTGAGCACCCAGCGGGAGCTCTTGCCCTGCATCTGCGGGGCGGATTTGGTGGTGGTGGCCAGATTCCGCGCGGCGGCGGTGCTCAGGCTCTTCTGCTGACCGGTACGCACCTCGGGGGCTTCGGTCGTCATCGGCCCTCTCTCCTGTGTCGTGTGAGGGTCCCCGTTCCGCACCCGACAAAAGGGACCCCGGAACAAGGAGGAAAAGGTTCGATTCGGTCGATCACGGCAACAAAGGAAGTGCCGCACGAATGCGCACCTCCGACCATGAAAGCGCTGATCACGCTAGAGGAGGCGCGACGGACCCCGCAAGCGAACGCAGGATTTTCCCCGCGAATCACGGCGTTCCGGGATTCCATAACCCAAACCTACGAAGACCCTTAAAATAAACCTTCGAATTTCTTTTCGTTCCCTCCATCACGGACACAACCGAAAGATCACGAAACATCCCCGGCCAAGGCCCGCGCCCGCGCCGGCCGCAAAAACCCCCGGCGCACGCAAAAGCCGCGCCCCCGCCAGGGGGGCGCGGCCGCACGCCCGGGTCTCGGTCGGCCCCCGAGCCGGTATTCCGGTCACCGGGGGACGGTGCTCAGGTACCGCGGATCGCCCCGCAGTCCCCCTCCAGCCCCCGGCCGGCGTCCAGGTCGTAGGGGTCGTCCTCGATCAGCCCCCGGGGCCGCTCGCCCTCGGGCATCTCGTCGGCGTAGGCGGGGGTGAACGTGACCTGGTCGTCCAGGCAGTGCACCGGACCGACCGCGCGCCACCAGGCGGGCAGCACCTCCCAGCCGCCCTCGCCGTCCCCGTAGAAGGACACCTGGCCGTAGTGCGAGGTGACCAGCCGCACCGACACCCTCTCCCCGGGCCGGGCGACGGGGTGCACGATCGTGTACTCGGTGTGGACCGCCAGGTACCGCCACCCGTTCTCGTCCTCGGCGACCTCCGCCCGCATGCCGCCGTCGACCTTCACCACGTCGCCGATCGGCTCGGCGGTCCCGGGCGTCAGGTGGAACAGCAGGTTCCGGCTGTCCATCAGGGGGTCCTCGTGCCCGGCGTGCTCGTCGTACCACTCCCGGCTGCGGCGGTCGAGCAGCTGCCGGAACCGCCCGTCCCCGCCCCCGAACACCGCCTCCTCGTCCAGGTACACGGCCTCCAGCAGGTCGCCGGTGATGTCGTAGGCGAGCTGGACCCGGCCGGCGGGGTAGTCCCCGAGACCGGCCGCCTCCGGGACGGCGAACCCCTCGCCGTAGTCCTGCGCCTCGGTCCCGCCGAACGGGTCGTCCCGGTCGACCTCGTCGAAGGAGAGGGGGTAGCCGGTCACATCGCGGACGACGTCGTCCAGCAGGCGCTCGGCGGGGGCGCAGCCGGTGAGGGCGGCGGCCAGCGCCGCGATCAGCACCACGCGCGGGGCAGGGGGCACGGGGGTCAGGGGCACGGTGGTTCCCGTCTTCAGTTGTCGGGGGATTTGCGAACTTCGCCCAGTTTTATCGCAACACCACGACACTTCCCGCCCCGACCGCCCCACCCGCCCCCTCCCGCACGACCGCCGGGGCGGGGCGGCCCGGCCACGGCGACCGGTTCGGGCCCATCGCCCCCTCTTTCATCCGACGATCGGACTTTTTTCGTTCTTTTACTTGAATCACTCCAGAAAAGTGGTTAACTGGGCCCCATGCACCGAACCGACACGGAGGCGGCCCTGAGAGGAGCCTCGCTGCGCGTGACCGGACCCAGGCTCGCCGTGCTCGACACCGTCGGAGACCACCCGCACTCCGACGCGGGCACCGTGGCCCGCCTGGTCCGCGCACGCCTCGGCGCCGTGTCCACCCAGGCGGTGTACGACGTCCTGCGGGCCCTGACCGAGGCGGGCCTGGTCCGGCGCATCGAACCGGAGGGGTCGCCCGCGCGCTACGAGCGCCGCGTGGGAGACAACCACCACCACGTGGTCTGCCGCTCCTGCGGAGCGATCGAGGACGTGGACTGCGCCACCGGATCGGCCCCCTGCATCGGGGCCTCCGACGACCACGGCTTCGCCATCGACGAGGTCGAGGTCGTCTACTGGGGGACCTGCCCCCGTTGCCGCGAGGCCTGAACCGCCCGCCGGGCGGTTCACGACGACAGATCAAGGAACCCATGTCGCACGACAACACCCAGCCCCTGACCACGGCCCACGGCGCCCCGGTGGCCGACAACCAGAACAGCCTGACGGCCGGACCGCGCGGCCCCATGCTGCTCCAGGACCTGTGGTTCCTGGAGAAGCTCGCGCACTTCGACCGCGAGGTCATCCCCGAGCGCCGCATGCACGCCAAGGGCTCCGGCGCCTTCGGCACCTTCACCGTCACACAGGACATCACCCGCTACACCAGGGCCGCCCTCTTCTCCGAGGTCGGCAAGCGGACGGAGATGTTCGCCCGCTTCTCCACCGTCGCCGGCGAGCGCGGTGCCGCCGACGCCGAGCGCGACATCCGCGGCTTCGCCCTGCGCTTCTACACCGAAGAGGGCAACTGGGACATCGTCGGCAACAACACCCCGGTGTTCTTCTTCCGGGACCCGCTGAAGTTCCCCGACCTCAACCGCGCGGTCAAGCGCGACCCGCGCACCAACATGCGCTCGGCCGAGAACAACTGGGACTTCTGGACCAACCTCCCCGAGGCCCTGCACCAGGTCACCATCGTCATGTCGGACCGCGGCATCCCCGCGAGCTACCGCCACATGCACGGCTTCGGGTCGCACACCTTCTCGTTCGTCAACGCCGGGAACGAGCGCTTCTGGGTGAAGTTCCACTTCCGCACACAGCAGGGGATCGAGAACCTCACCGACCAGGAGGCGGGCGAGGTCATCGCGCAGGACCGCGAGTCGGCCCAGCGCGACCTGTTCGAGGCCATCGAGCGCGGCGAGAACCCCAAGTGGACGTTCTACGTCCAGGTCATGCCCGAGGCCGAGGCCGCGGACTACCGCTTCCACCCCTTCGACCTGACCAAGGTCTGGTCCAAGAAGGACTACCCGCTCATCGAGGTCGGCGAGTTCGAGCTGAACCGCAACCCCGAGAACTACTTCGCCGACGTGGAGCAGGCCGCCTTCACCCCGGCCAACCTGGTCCCCGGCGTGGGCGTCTCCCCGGACCGCATGCTCCAGGGCCGCCTGTTCTCCTACGGCGACGCCGCCCGCTACCGCCTGGGCGTCAACCACCACCAGATCCCGGTCAACCACCCGCGCGGCGCCCGGCTGGTCAACACCTACCACCGCGACGGCGCCATGCGCGTGGACGGCAACCAGGGCGGCGTCCCGGGCATCGAGCCCAACTCCTACGGCCGCTGGCAGGAGCAGCCCGCCTACGCCGAGCCGCCGCTGGGCGTGGGCGGCACGGCCGACCGGTTCGACTACCGCGAGGACGACGCCAACTACTTCGAGCAGCCCGGCGACCTGTTCCGCGGCATGGGCCCGGAGCAGCGGCAGGTGCTGTTCGAGAACACCGCGCGCGCGATCGACGGCGCCTCCCGGGCCACCGTCGAGCGCCACATCGCCAACTGCACCCAGGCCGACCCGGCCTACGGTGAGGGCGTGCGCAAGGCGATCGAGGCCCACCAGGCCGCCAAGCGGGCCTGAACGCCCTGAACGGCCCGCGGGGGCCGGCGCGGTCACCCGACCGCGCCGGCCCCCTCGCGTCCGGTCCTCAGGGCAGCAGGTCGGTGCGGCCGAACATCGCGGCCGCGTCCCGGGCGGAGGGGGTCCCCGCGTCGAGGTCGGCCCCCGCCGCGACGAGCGCCCGCACCACGCCCTCCTCCCCCTTGAACAGCGCCCCGGCCACCGGCGACTGGTCCCGGCCGTTGCGCAGGTCGACGTCGGCCCCGCGCCCGACGAGCGCCGCGACCGCCTCCTCCCGACCGTGGTAGGCGGCCAGCATCAGCAGCGTGTTGCCGTCCCCGTCGCGGGCGTCCACGGGCAGCCCGTGGTCGAGGAACTCCAGCAGCTCCCCCGTCCGCCCCTCCCTGGCCAGGTCCATGGCCAGCGCGACGACGCGTTCGGTCTGCTCCGGAGAGAGTGGTGTGTCCATCCCCCCATGCTAGGGACCGCGGCCCCGCGCCCCGTTCCGGCACGGCACGCCTCGGGGCCGGGGAGGGCGGCCGCCGCTTTCCCGGTCGCGTCGGGAGCGACGCGCCTCCCCCGCCGGTCCCCGTCCCGCTCCGGCCGTCGTCCGCGCCGGCCCCGCCTCACCCCAGTTCGGCCGCCACCGCGTCCGGTTCCGCCAGGCACCGCCACGCGGGCACCCGCACCGTCCGCATCCCCGAGACCGCGGCGAACAGCCCGACCCGGTCCAGGGTGCGCTCCAGCGCCCGGCCCGGGACCGGCGAACCGGTGGTGTCCGGCTCCGCCCCGTCGAGGACCACGGCCGTCTCCCCGTCCGGTCCCGGCACCACGATGTCGCACAGGTAGCCCCCGACGCGGTGCCCGACCCGCGGGTCCCGCCCCCGCTCCAGCAGCGCCTCGAACAGGCGGCTCCCCGCCTCCCCCAGGTCGTACCCGCGCCCGGCGGTGCCGAGGGAGGCGAGGTCGGCGAGCAGGCCGCCCTTCTCCCGCCAGTAGTGCAGGTCGCCCACGACGTACAGCCGCGAGCGGGCCCGTGTCGCCGCGACGTTCCACAGGTTCTGGCTGTTCAGGGCCCACTGCCCCGCGTTGCGGTGCACCCCCGCGGCCGCCGTCGGCGAGATCACGACGACGTCCCGCTCGCCGCCCTGGAACCGGTGGGCCGTCCCGACCCGGATCCTCTCGGCCGCCTGCCCGCCCAGGTTCTCCTCCAACCAGCGGACCTGGGCGGCGAACGGCGAAACGACGCCGATGCCCGCGTCCGCGGGCAGGGTCCGCCAGAGCTCCCGCAGCAGCACGAGCACCGCCTCCCCCTCGACCCGGTTGAGGCACGAGCCCCGCTCCGGGCGCTCGCAGCTCCCCCGCACGTCGATCCAGCGCACGGCCGGATCCGCGGGCGCCGCCAGCGCCGCCGTGTCGGTGCGCACCGACAGGCGGTCGCCGTAGAACCGCCGGTTGACCGGGGCGATGATGTCGGGATGGCAGCGGTAGTGCTCGTCCAGCCACAGCACCTCCCCGCCGCCCGCCACCAGCGCCGACGCGGCGGCGTGGTAGGCCGAGGCGCCGGTGAGCCCGAGCGAGCGCTCGCCCAGATCGGTGCGGTCCAGCCCGTGCGCCGCCTGGAGGCGGCGGTCGTCCTCCGGGACGAGCGGATCGACCGGCTGGAGCTGGTGGGGGTCACCGATGACCAGGGCGCGCCGCGCCCGGTAGAGCAGCGGGACGAGGTCGGCGACGGTGCCCTGGGTGGCCTCGTCCACCACCACGAGGTCGAACAGGCCCGGGTCCGGGGGGAACACGCCGCGCACCGACCGGGACGTGGTGGCCCAGGCCGGGACGGCGCGCACCAGCGCGCGCATGCCCTTCCAGGAGTTCTGCTTCGAGGCCAGGTCGCGCAGGCGGCCCTCGATGACGCCCCGGCCCCGGTGGAGCGTGTCCGCCGCCCGGCCCCGCAGATAGTCCCGGGAGACCTCGCGCCGCTCCGCCCGGATCTCCCGGATGCGGGCGGCCAGGTCCTCCGGGGCCGGCGCCGCCGCGGAGGAGGAGCGCAGTCCGCGCCACTCGTGCTCGACCTCCAGGAACGACAGGACCGCGGCCAGCTCCTCCGGCGTTCCCCCGATCCCCAGGGCGCGGCGGGTCCGCCACCGGTGCCACGGGCCGGTCCACCGGGACTCCAGCGCCGACCCCACCCGGTGCAGCCACGCCCGCAGGTCCGGCGCGCTCCCGAAGGAGTCCGCGGAGACCCCGGTCGGCAGCCCGTCGAGCAGGCGGGCGCGCGCCGCGGCGACCAGGACCGAGCGCCGCTCCCGGTTCTCGGCGTCGGCCAGCCGTCGGCGCTCCTGCTCCAGAGCCCGTCCGTGGACGGCCAACCGGGCCCCGGCGGTGGCCGGATCGGCCTGCGGCCGGGGTGCGGCCAGCAGCGCGGTGAGGATCTCCGGTTCGGCCGCCCGCCGCTCCCTGTTCCCGGTGCGCACCATGACGGCCGCGCCGTCACCGATCCGGTTCACCCGGCCGACCACCTCGTCGACGGCCGTGTTGTTGGTCGAGGCCACCAGGACCGACCGCCCCGCGGCGACGGCCGTGGTGACCACGGAGGTGATGAGCTCGCTCTTTCCCGTGCCCGGGGCGCCGGTGGCCACGGTGAGCGTGCGGTTCATCGCCGAGGCCAGGATCGCCTCCTGGGCGGAGTTGCCGTGCCCGGTCACCACGGCGGGGACGCCGGGGCCGTGCTCGCGCACGGCGTGCGCGGGCTCCGCGAGCGCGCCCAGCGCCGTCCCGGCGATGGAGCCGATCCTGATGCCGCTGCCGCCCTCCCGGTGGTCGAGGTCGCCGACGAGCTGCTTGACCGCCGTGGCGGCGGAGTCCCCGCGGTACAGGAGAGCGGCGTTGTGCACGCCGCGGCGCGCCCCGACCCGCAGGTCCAGGGCCTCCCGCAGCTCACCCGCGACCAGGTGGTCCACCACGGGCAGGCCCAGGCGTCCGCAGACGGTGCGCGCCTTGTCCGACAGGGCCGCGACACCGTCCCCGGGCCGGTCCGACTCGAACCAGGTGACCAGCTCCTCGATCTCCTCCTCTCCCGCGGCCTCCGCCGAGAGCAGCAGCTCCCGGTTGAGCTCCGGCTCGCCCACCGGCACGAGGAAGCGCCCCTCGGGCTCCTCCACCACCTCCACGTCCATGACGAGGAGGGGGGCGACCTTGGGCCTGGTCCGCCTGGCGCCGCCGCCCCGGCGCACCGGGTCGAACAGCACCGCGGGGTAGCCGTAGCGCAGCGGCCGCCCCTCCTTGACCGCCTCCGCGGCGAGGTCGTCGGCGCGCCCCGTCGGGGCCCACCTCTCCCGCGCGCGGCTGAGCAGGGACTCCGAGCCCATGGCGCAGACCGCGGCGTCCGGGCCGCCGGCGTCGGGCAGCTGCTGGAGGAGGGTCTGGCGCAGCAGGCCCTCGCGCAGGTAGTCGAGGTAGGGCGCCCAGGACCACGCGCCGGGCGCCGGGGGCGGCGGGCCCTGCGCGGCGCCGCCGCGGGCGGTGTCCGGTGCTCCCCGCCCGGCCCCGGAGCCGTGTCCTGCGGCGTCCGCAGGGCCCTGCCCGCCGGCGCGTCCGGGCAGTTCGGTCGCCGTGGCGGCCCCGGTGTGGCGCGCTAGGACCAGCGATCCGCGGACCCCCAGCGACGAGACCGTGACCCGCTGCCCGTCCACGTCGTCCACCTCCCGGTGGACGTGCTGGTAGAGGTCGAGCGCGTCGATCCACCCGTCGCCGTTGGCGTCCGGGGCAGCGCCAGCCAGGCCCCGGACGACCGACTCGGTGAAGGGCGAGGGCCGGACCCCCCTGCTGTTGTCGCCCTCGCGCGCCCGTTCCAGCGCGCCGGAGGCGGCGATGACGTAGATTCCGGCGCCGTCGCCGAGCTGGCGCTCCAGGTCGAGGGGCTCCGCCTCGTCCTGCGCGCCGCGCGTGGCGAACCCGTCCGCGAAGGCGCCGCCGAAGCAGCAGTCCAGCAGGAGGACCCTGCTGCTCATCCTGGAGTCCTCCAGGAGGCGTTTGAACACCTCCGCCGAGATCGCCGTGGTCTCCAGCCGCTTGCGCCGCGTGTCGCGCAGGGCCAGGTGCAGGCGCCCCCGCTTGTCCTTGAGACCGTGCCCGGAGAAGGAGATCAGCAGATGGTCCCGGGGCCCGGCCTCGGCGAGGGCCGCCTCCAGGGCCTCCATGGCCTCGTTGCGCGAGGGGTCCGGGAGGACCTGGACGCGGTCGTAGTGGCCGTTGGCGTTGAGCACCTTTTCGAGCGCCAGGACGTCGGCGTGCGGTGAGCGCAGGTCGTCGAGGTCCTCGTAGCGGTTGACGCCGATGAGGATGGCGGTGCGCTTCACGCTCCGGTCCCCTCCGCCCCGGCGGTCCGCGTGTCCCCGGCGGGGAGCCCCTCCCCGGCGGGACGCGCACCGCCACCGGGGCGCAGCGCCTTCACGTAGGCCTCGACGTCGGCGGGGTCGACCCGTCCCCGCACCGTCACCCTGTTCCCGTCGACCTCCACGGTGACCGACCTCTGCCCGCTCTGTTCGAGCCAGGTCCCGGCGAGCGAGACCAGCGCGGACAGGACCGGCTTGAGCAGGAGCCCGGCCACGACCACCGCCCCGGCCAGGGCCGCGGGATCGGCCGACCGCGTCCCCGGCACCTCGTCCCCCGCGGCCGCCCGTACCTCCTCGACGTCCAGGCGCTCCAGGAAGAGCACCAGGTCGCGCGTGTACCGGTCGGCCTCCTCCTCGGTGGTGTCCTCTTCGAAACCGATGCTGACCAGCGACTCGTCCCGCGGCACCCGCACACCCTCTTCCTCACGGAAAGGGACCGCGCCCTCACAGAACACGGACCCCCGACCCGCACGTTCTACCAACGGGAGGGACGGCATCGCAGCGGATTCGTGCGACTGACCGGAACCGGCCAACCGAATGAGGGGGCCGGGGTGCGGGGCGGCCACCGCGGCGAGGGGCGGGCGGCGGAGGGCCGCGCCGGTCGGGCGTCCTCAGCGGGCCCGCCGGTAGTGGGCGCGCACCTTCCCGGCCTGCTCCAGCCAGAACTCCGTCCTCCGCTCCGGGGAGGCCCCGGCCTCCAGCAGGCCCTTCTCCACCGCGAGTTCGTAGAAGCCCGGCCCGGGGTCGTTGGCCTCCTGCCGGATCATGATCGCCGAGATCATCGCTCCGACCTGGGCGAACGTGCGATCGACGGCCTCCCACAGCAGGGCGCCCACCGCCGCGCGGTCCCGGTCCTGCGAGAAGTCCAGGGGCGGCAGGCCGGTCCGCTGCACGAGCGCGCCGTTCAGCTCCCCGTAGGTCACGAACGCGTCCGTCGCGGCCCGTTCCTCCAGGAAGGGAGTGGTCTCCTCGACCAGCCGCTCCCAGTCGTCGCCCCTGCCGTACACGCTGCCTCCCGGAAAGTCGGCCGCCGCCGTCCCGGCACCGGTGGAGCGACCCTACCGGGGCCCCCGGGCCGCCCCCAGGGGCAAAAGTCCGGACCACGACACCGATCCCGCGAACAACTCCCGTCCCACGTGACCGAGCCCCTCGTACCGCCGAGGGTCGGGCGCCCACGCACCGTGGTGTCATGGGTCCATGACCTCCCTGACCCGTGAGACCCTCCACGACCTCGCCGGCCGCAAGTCCTTCGAACGCGGCCTCGACTACCTGGGCCGGGTGACCGGCCTCCTCCACCGGGACGACAGCGTGACGGCCACCGTCTCCGGCACCCGCCGCTACCGCGTGCGCCTGGACACCGGCACGCGCTTCTCCTGGGACTGCGACTGCCCGTGGGCGCAGGAGGGCAACTGCTGCAAGCACGTGGTCGCGGTCGCCCTGGTGCACCTGTACGAGCAGGAGCACGGGCCCACCGCACCCGCGGCCCCCGACGTCGAAGCGCACCTGCGCTCGCTGGACCGGGACGAACTCCTCGCCCTCCTGCTCGCCGAGGCCGACCGCTCCCCCGCCCTCTCCCTGGACCTCCAGGTGCGGGCGGCCGCCTCCGCCGGGGACACCGCCGCCCTGCGCACCCTCCTCGAAGGCGCCCTGCGCCTCACCTCCCCCGTCCCCTGGGAGCAGGCCGCCGACTACGCCCGCGCCGTCCACAGCGCCGTCGACGCCGTCGGCCTGCTGGCCTCCTCCGACCGCGCCGAGGAGGCGGTGGAGCTCTCCGGCCTCCTGCACACCCTCACCGAGGACGCCGAGGACATGGTCGAGGACCCCGAAGGCGAGGTCCTCGCCGCCCTGGAACACCTCCGCGACCCCACCGGCCCCTGACCCGGGGTGCCGGCACGGCGGCCAGGTCGCGCACGGCGGCCAGGTCCGGGAGCGGGCGTTCCGGCCCGTAGTGCGGGTCCGGCGGGTCACCGCCAGGACACCGCGCCGCCACCATGGCGGACGCGGCGACGGCCTCCCCTGCCTCCGGATCCCCAAGGTGTTCCTCGGCCTCGACGGCACGCGGCGGCCGATCGCGGATCATGCCCGCGCGTTCGCGCTCTGCCGGCTCGTCCAGATCCCCGCAGAAGTCCGTGGCGGTGTCATCGCCGAACGGACCGGTGTCCCAAGTGCGCAGTCCCTTCCCGTGTCCTCCGCACGCGAGTAGCCGGCCGGTCACCGCGAACGTTTCGCGGCAACCGGCCGGCAACGGCGCGCGGCGCGTCCCGTCCGGCCCTGCCCGCGCTCCTGAGAAAGGGTGTTGATCCCGTTCACCCTTTTCCCTCCCGTAGTCGACCGACCAGGCTCATCCCAGGGCGACAGGGCCTTGGTGGACTTGGGGTGGCGGTGCACGATCCCCTGTGTGTGAACGGCTGCCGAATCCGCGCCCAGGGCTGCGACCTCCTCAGGCGGCAGCGGGACGAGGGTCGGCGACGATGCAATGGGTGGCCTCGTCCACCACCACGAGGTCGAACCGGCCCAGGGCCGGTTCGACGCGTGTCCTTCGCCAGGTGGCAGACGGCCCCTCTTGTCCTTGGCGCCGTGCACGGAGAAGGACACGAGCAGCAAGTCGTCGGGGCAGCCCGTGGACAGGGCATCCTCCATTACCTCCATGGCCCCGTTTCCGGTGGGGTCGAGGAGGGTCTCCACCCGATCGGAGCGGCCGTTGTCCTTGAGGACCCGCTACAGGGCCGCGACGTCGGCGTGCGGTGAGTGCAGGTTCTCCAGGTCGTCGTAATCCCGGTGACCAGTACGGCACCGGCCAAAGTCGCGGGGTCGGCCGACCGGGTGCCAGGGACCGTGTCCCCCTCCACGACGTGGACCTCGTCGACCTCCAAGTCCTCGAGCAGGAGGACCAGGTCACGGGTGTGCAGGTCCGCCTCCTCCTCAGTGACGTCGTCCTGGAAGTCGATCCTGTCCACCGGGCCATCCGTAAGAGGCACCCGTACACGCTCCCCTCGGCGGGAGGGGCCGCTCGGTCGCGGACCGCCGACACCCCGCCGCGCAGGTTGTACCGACCGGAGCCCTCGCGCGTTCGAGGTTTTCCGTCTCTGGCCGCTTTCGGCCACTCCAGACACGAAAGCCCACAAAGGCATTAAAAGGAAATACAGCTGGGCGGTCCTGCCAGTACGCTCATTATTTCTCCCCCGACCCACGCGTCCCGGAAGGCAGCCTTCGTGGCATCGCGCAGCGAACTCAGTGCCAGGATCACCCGCACACTCTTCGAGGTACTGGACAAGCATCCCGAAGGTCTGCACAAGAACACCCTCTGGAGCCTCGTCCTGAGCGCGAACCCCGGGTTGGAGGAGGCCTGGAAGAACGCTGTTTCGGGCAATACGACCCCGTTCACCCACATGGGCTGGACGGCCGCGGAGGCGGTCAAGGCCGGATGGATGCGCAAGGACGGTGACGGAACCTGGGAACTGACGGGCGCCGGACGCCACGCCCTGGCCGAACTCGATGAGGACGCCGACCTCAAACCGCTCATCAAACTCCGTTATCACAAGTGGAAACGGGCCAAGGAAAGCTACAACCTGGCCGGCGACGTCCTCCAGTCGCTCCCGGAGGGACGCTGGGTCGGTCTGAAGGACCTCGCCGAGGTGAGCGGCCTGGACCCCGTGGCGCTGATGCAGTACCTGTCGGCGACACGAACCGAGGGCTGGCACCGCGTGCTGGACGAGGAGGGCCGGACACCGGAGTGCGCCCACCTCACGGACGAGGAACAGGCGGCGGCGAACGCGCTGCTGGACGCCGACGGCATCCTCGGCCCCGGCGGCTGGACCCTGAGCAGCCACCGCCTGACCTGGGCCCAGCTCACCGAACAGGTCTCTGCCGATGACACGGCCGATGACGAGGCTTCGCCCCCCGCCCGCGCCTGGCTGGTCCGCGGCACGGACCCGGGCGGGGACGACTCCGTCCACACATCCTGGGTGGAACGGGGCGTGTGCTCCCTGACCGCGAACGGAGCCGACTCCCTGCGCCCGGGCGTGGGCGAGACAGTGGTCCGTGACACCGTCGAACGCCTCCACCAGCACTGGTCCGCGGAGGAGCGCGAACGTCTCGTCTTCGCGCTGCACAGCTTCGTCTCCAAGATGCGAGCCGGGGACCTCGTCCTCACCAATGTCGGCCGACAGGTCCACCTCGGCGTGGTGGCCGGCGAGGAGTTGGGCACCGACGCTCCCTCGGCTCCGCACAGGCTGGTCCGCAAGGTCGTGTGGCACACCCGCTCCGCACCGCTCGACCTGTTCGAGGACCTGTCGGCCGAACTGGCCTCCCGAGTCGGCACGCCCAACAGCGACCTGCTCGAACTCACCGGTTTCCGCGAGGAGATGGAGGCCTTGGTCGGCGGCCCCCGGCGGCCGAAGCAACGGGAGTTCGCCCTGCCCGAACCCACCGAGGAGTTCGCACGGAGCGTTTTCATGGACAGGGCCTGGCTCGCGGAGTGCGTCGACCTGCTCCGCGACAAACCCCAACTGGTCCTCTACGGACCCCCGGGCACCGGAAAGACCCACCTGGCCCAGGAGCTGGCCCGACACCTGACCGGGGACCGGCCGGAGAACTGCCAGCTCGTGCAGTTCCACCCGTCCTACTCCTACGAGGACTTCTTCGAGGGGTACCGGCCCCACGCCGGTGACGCCGAGCGGTCCGCGGGTTTCACCCTCACCCCCGGTCCTCTTCGCACGCTCGCCAGCGCCGCGCGCAAACACCCGGCGGAGCCGTTCGTTCTGATCATCGACGAGATCAACCGGGGCAACCTCGCCAAGGTCTTCGGAGAGCTCTACTTCCTGCTGGAGTACCGGAACAGGTCCGTCCGGCTGCTCTACGGGTCCGAGGGAGACGCCGGGTTCGACCTTCCGCGGAACCTGATCATCATCGGAACCATGAACACCGCGGACCGTTCGATCGCCCTCGTCGACACCGCGATGCGCCGACGCTTCTGGTTCACCGAGCTGCATCCGAGCTCCGCACCCGTGTCCTCGGTGCTGCGGGAATGGCTCGAACACCACGACCTGCCGGAGACCCCGGCGCTCCTGCTGGACACACTGAACGACCGGATCGACGACCGCGACTTCCGTATCGGCCCGTCGTACCTGATGAGAACGTCGATCCACTCCTCCCCCACCGGCCTGGACCGCGTGTGGCGCCACCAGATCCTCCCCCTCCTCGAAGAGCACCACTACGGCGACGGAACGGACGTGGAGGCCAGGTACGGACTCGCCTCCCTGCGCAGCGCCGCCCTGCGACTGGACGAGCGGTCGTGACGGTCGCCCTGCGGCTGACAGAGCACAGGCCACGGCGGGGCGTCCGGCTCACCGCCGCGCAGGCCGCCCTCCTCACCGCCTCGCGACTGGTCACGGTGACACCGGAACCCGAGGGGCACTGGTGCGTCAGCGCCGACCGCGAGATGGTCGGGTCCGTGCGGCTCACCTCCCGCGGGGAGGTGATCGACCTGGTCATCACACCCAAGCTCCCGGTCCGGCGCCTGTTCTTCCTCCTCGGCTACGCGCAGGGAGGCATGCGCTGGCACCAGGAGGCGGTGGACGTCCACGAGAACGACGACCTGCTTCCCGTCGTCGCCCATGCCTTCGCCCGCATGTGCGAACGGGCCCTCGGCCAGGGGGTTCTCCAGGGGTATCGGACCGTCGAGGAGTCGGCGCCTGTCCTCCGCGGCCGCCTGCGGACCACCGACCAGGCCCGCCGCCGCTTCGGCCAGCCCCTGCCCGCGGAGATTCGCTACGACGACCACACCACGGACATCGCCGAGAACCGGATCCTGCTCACGGCCACACGCAAACTCCTTCGCACCCCGGGAACGCGGGCCGGTACACGCGCTCTCCTGCGACGGGTCCTCATCCGCCTGGAAGGGGTGGAGCATCTGCCGCCCGGCCAGGAGTTGCCCGTTTGGAGGCCCAGTCGACTGAACACCCGCTTCCAGGGCCCGCTACGTCTGGCCGAACTCGTCCTGAGGTCGGGCTCCTACGAGTTCGCCGAGGATCGAGCCCTGCGCGCCGAGGGCCTGGTCCTGCGTATGTGGCAGGTGTTCGAGGACTTCGTGACCCATGCCCTCGCCGACGCCCTGCGCGCCAGAGGAGGCAGGTGCCTGCTCCAGGACAGGCGCTTCCATCTGGACCACGCGCACACCGCCCAGCTGCGCCCCGACCTCGTCTACGAGCCGCCGGACGCCGCCGGTCCGACCGGTGTGGTGGACGTCAAGTACAAGCGGGCCAGGGGCCAGGGCGGCCACACGGGCGACCTGTACCAGATGCTGGCGTACTGCACCCGGCTCGGCCTCGCTGAGGGGCACCTGGTCTACGCCGCGGGCCCGGGGACCACGGCGCAACAACACCGCCTGCACGGCAGTCCGGGCGTGACCGTGCACCAGCACGTCCTCGATCTGGATACCGACCCGGAGACCCTGCTGTCGCAGATCGACACCATCGCCGAGGCCGTGCGGAACTGACCGCGATCCGGTCCCTGCGGGATGCCTCTCGAAGCAGCAGCCCTATGTGTGGAGGGCCTGTAGCCGTACCGGCTCCTTGAGCACCCGCCGTGCACCGTCGAAGTCTGCCAGCCGCGCGGCCACTGTCGCGAAGGCAAGCCGCTCGGGCAGTAC
Source organism: Nocardiopsis flavescens (assembly GCF_900141985.1). Lineage (GTDB taxonomy): Bacteria > Actinomycetota > Actinomycetes > Streptosporangiales > Streptosporangiaceae > Nocardiopsis > Nocardiopsis flavescens. The sequence continues at coordinate 42,458 of NZ_FQZK01000004.1, forward strand.
GGCCGCGAACTTCAGCCCCCGGACCGCCCGCGGGTCGACGTCCGGAAGCACCAGGGGCCCGTCCGAGCGCATTCCTTCCCGGGCCTTCGCCCACATCGCGGTGGTGACATCCTCTCGGAGCCTCACAGAGAAGTCGGTGGGACGCTGCACCGGGTCGGTGACCGACGACAGGGTCGCGGTGAGCGTGGCGTTGGCCCGGTAACCCGCCCAGGTCCACCAGCGCACGCCGTCCCCCTCCCTGGTGATCAGCGTCCCGCCGGGGTGAACCGTCGACGGCGCCTGCCCTTCCCGCAACTCCGAAAGAGCGGTGCGCGCCCGCGACGTGAGGGGGACCGGCGGGTCGGTCCCCAGCATGACCTCGCGCATCGCCCGGGTGAGGGCGAAGGACAGCCCGGAGACCGCGCCCGAGGTCCACTTGGCCACTCCCCCGCCATCGGCGGGTTCGACGAAGGCCCGTCGCCTGCTCCAGTCGATGTGGGTGACCCGCCAGCTCCTCCCGCCGAGTAGCAGCAGCCTGGGCCCCTCGCGTTCCTCCGTCAGCACGGAGGTGTCGGCCGATCCGATCTCTTTGCGCCCGGACAGCACGGTGAACTGCGGCGGCGCGGTGAAGGAGGCCGTCAGCTCGATGAAGTGCCGCTTCCCGAAGCGCCGCTCGGCCTCCGGCCCGATGAACAGCATCCCCTCGTCGGAGTCCAGGAACCCCTGCTCGACCATGTTCCGCAGGATCGGCGCGGCCGAGCGGTCGAACGGGACGAGGCCGTTCCACTCCTGCGGCCACAGGCGGTCGCCGACCCGGTGCTTCTGGAGTACCAACGCGAGCAGTTGCTGTGCCACCAGGTGGCGCGGCTCGGGCGGCGGGTCGACCGGCTCCACCCAGCCCCGGCTCCACAGCAGCAGCAGGCCCGCCGCGTGCAGCAGCGCCTCCTTGTCCGTGGCCAGGAACAGGCAGTTGCGGGCGCTCCCCTGCCGACGCCCGGTCCTGCCGATGCGCTGGAGGAACGAGGCGACCGTGTCGGGCGCGTCGATCTGGATGACCCGGTCCAGGTCACCGACGTCGATCCCCAGTTCCAGTGTGGAGGTGGAGACGATGACGCAGTCCCTGGCCTCGGCGAACGCCTGTTCCGACCGGGTGCGCTCCTCGACCGACAGGGAGGCGTGGGACAGGAACACCTGCACGTCCCGGGCCCGCAGGGCCGCCCCCAGTTCCTCGACCTGGCGCCGGGAGTCGCAGAACACCAGACGTTTCTCACCCCGGTGCAGCGCCGCGATCACCTTCGCCGCGTTGGTGACGGACCCGACGTAGTCCAGCTCGACCTCTCCCGCGGGCGGCGCTCCCGCCCCACCGGGAAGGTCGACCCCTGGAGCGACCACCCTGCCCGGTCGTTCCGCTGCGGAGGCGCCCTGCAACCAGGTCAAGAGGTCCTGGGGATTGCCGACCGTCGCCGACAGGCCCACCCGCTGGATCCGGTGTCCGGTCAGCCGCTCCAAGCGCTCCAGGACGGCCAGCAGATGCCAGCCGCGGTCGTCCCCGGCGAAGGCGTGCACCTCGTCCACGACCACGGCCCGGACCCCGCCCAGGAACACCTCGTGGTCGGTGGTCGTCCCCAGCAGCATCGACTCCAGGGACTCCGGGGTGGTGAGGAGGATCTGGGGCGGGTCGGTGCGCATGCGCCGCCGCTGGGACTGCTTGGTGTCCCCGTGCCACAGCCCCGCGCGGAACCCCAGCCAGTTCGCGTAGGCGTCGACCCGGGAGGCCAGGTTGTTGAGCAGCGCCTTGAGGGGGCACAGATACAGCACGGACAGCCCGTCCCACCCGCCCGCCCGCATCGTCGAGAGCAGGGGGAAGCACGCGGCCTCGGTCTTGCCTCCCGCCGTGGGCGCCAGAAGGATCGCGTCCTCGCCGTCCATCAACGGGCCGATCGCGTCCCGTTGCAGCGGCCGCAGGTCAGGCCAGCCCAGCGTGTTGACGATGTGGTGCAGCACGACCGGGTCGAGCCGGTCCACCGGGTCGGCACCCACCTACAGGTCCAGTTCGACGTCGTCGGCGGTGAGGTTGCGCTCGGTCTCGGTCAGCTCGGTACCCCGGACGGTCAGCCGGTAGTGCTCCCGGGGGTCGAAGTCCTCGAACTGGTCGACGCGGTCCAGCACGTCGCCCACCAGCTTCTTCAGGAACAGCCGGGGTGCCACCCCGATCTTCCCCCCGAGCGCCCCGCCCACGGCCCGGGCCAGGTCGGCGACGTAGGCGTCGTCGGCGACCCCCTTGACCCGGTCGGGGTCCTGTGAGCCCTCGGCGTACAGGTCGCGGATGGTGATCCCGAGGCCCACCAGCGAGTCGGTGGTGAAGCCGGGCAGTCGGATCTGCGGAGCGCGCGGGCTGTCGAAGCGCGGGTCGGTGGTGAAGTCGGTGGCCAGGCGCTGTGCGAGCGGAGCGAGCCGCTGCACGCCCTGCTGGCCGTCGTAGAAAGCGGGGGTTCCGGTGATCACCAGGTACAGCCCGGGGAAGCGCCCCGAGTACACCTCGTCGATGAGCTGGCGCAGCGCGTTGAGGGCCTTGTCCCGGGCGTCGGACCGTACCCGCTGCAGGGTCTCCACCTCGTCCAGGACCACCAGCAGGCCGGGGTGGCCGCTGTCGCGCAGGACGGTCAACAGCCCCTGGACGGAGCCCAGCGCCCCGAAGTGGTCCAGGTCGCCGCGCACACCGGCGGCGCGCCGGGCGGAGGCGGCCACGTGGGGTTGGCCGCCGAGCCAGGCCAGCACCGCGGCGGCGGTGGCCTCGTCGCCCTCGGCGAGCGCCGCGCGGTACCCACGCAGCGCGGTCGCGAACGATGAGGCGTGCCGTGACACCTCGGTCAGCCGGGCGGTGAGCAGGCGCTCCACCGCTTCGGGCAGTTCCTCCTCGGTGGCGCCGTCGGCAAGGGCGTCCTCCTCCAACGCGTAGAACCAGGCGTCCACGACCGGGCGCAGCGCGCTGGGCGGGAAGCTGGAGGTGGTCAGCCGCTCGGTCATCCGGCGGTAGACGGTCTCCAGCTTGTGGAGGGGGGTCTCGGTCTCCGAGACCTGGATCTCGCAGACCGCGAAGTTGCGGCGCTTGGCACGTTCACCGAGCCAGCGGGTGAAGAAGGTCTTGCCGGACCCGTACTCGCCGCGCACGGCCTTGAAGCGGGCCTCGCCGGAGGCCACCGCGTCCAGTTCCTCGTCCAGGGCCTGCTCGAACCGGCCCAGCCCGGTCGCGAGGAGGTCCAGGCCGCTCGCGGGCACGGCGCCGCGCCGCAGCGCGTCGATCACGCCGCGGCGGCGGGCCGCACTGACCTGGACGGGGCGGGATGATCCTGCGTTGTTCACGCCCTCCACTCTCCCACGGGGCCTACTCCAGCTCGAACTGCTCGCGGAGCAGGGCCGGGTTCAGCCGAAGGGTCCGTCCGTCGGACAGGGTCTCCAGCACCTGCACCCCGTCGTAGTTGAGGAGCTGGCGCAGCACGGCAGCGAACCCGTCGGCCCTTCCCTGGGGGTGGCCGACCCGTTGGGCCAGAGCCGTGGTGGAAAGGGTCCCGGCGTCCAGGAGGATCTCCACCGCCCGCCTGATCCTGTCCAGGGCCGCGGGGTTGGGCCTGCGGGCGAGGAGGTCGACCTGGACCTGGAAGAGCGTGCTCTCCATCAGCTTCGCGACCGGACCGTCCTGAGCCGCCGCCTCGTCCCTCGCGGGGGCGGTGTGTTCGGGCGAGTCGGTGGGTGCCACCTCGAACAACGCCCCCTGGTCCCGGTACTGTTCGTCCCTGCGCCTGGCCGGTTTGGGCTTCCTGACCGGAGAGGGGGCCACCGCACCCGCAGGGCGCGAGGGCTCCGTCGGCTCGTCGGTACCCCACCACCGCGGCTGCTGGTCGCCGAGTTCGCGCCAGCCCTTGGGCGGCTCGGCGCCGAAGGGCAGGAAGGCCAGGACAGGGATGGTGAACTCGGCCGGGGAGGCGCCGCCGTGGTAGCCCGCTTTCTGGGCGGTGTAACGGGAGTCGGCGTCCCACAGGGCGACGATCTCCGCCCCCGGTTCGGGCCACACCACCCGGGGGCCTGACAGGGCGATCTCGTTGTCCTGGAGGAACCCTCCGGGCTCCCGGTGGCGGGCGGAGCCGACGGCATCGGCCGCGACGGCGCTCCCGTGCCGGTCGACGACGTGCCCGTGGTCGCTGGTGAGGATGACCGCCATCCCCTGTTCGGCGGCCACCGTCAGCAGTTCGGGGAGTTTGCCGACGTCGTTGAGCTCCCACGCGCCGTTCCCGAGCTTCTGCTCCTTGGCGAGCCGGTCGTCGATGGTGTTGAGTACGACGGCGACGTGGGTGCGCCCGTCGGTCAGGGCCTCGGTCAGCGCGGCGTCGAAGGGGTCCCCGGTCTGCTCGATCCGCAGCGCGTCCTTGTGGAAGGCGGCGGCGGGAGCCCCGCGCCAGAACCGGTGCTGCGGGAAGAGCCTGCGCTCGTCGGCCTGGGAGCCCTTCATGAGTTTCCCCGCGAACAGCGAGGTGCGGGAGACCGCGGTCAGGGTGGGCAGTGCGGCGGCCATCCCGCGCCGCCGCGGCGGGGAGTCGGCGGTGCCGGGCAGGGGGTCGTACTCGGCCCAGCGCAGACGCAGTTCCTCGGCCAGCTCGGCGGCGATCGCCGCGCTCATCCCGTCCAGGACCAGCAGCAGGACCCGGTAGCCGGCCTTGTCCGCGACCACGGGGCGCACGACGCGGTCCAGGAAGGTCTCCACGGTGAGCATCGACCCGGGGCCGGTGCCCGCCGCCGTCCAGGTGGCGAGGGTCCGCGCGAAGGACCGGTCGATCTCGTGCAGCCGGTCCCGCACCCGCGCGCCCAGGCGGGCGTAGGCGGCTCTGAGCTCGGGCTCGGGGTCCCCGCCCGCCTCGATGTGGTCCAGCGCCCGGTCGACCCATCCGGTGTCGGAGATCTGCCGGTTCACACCCGAGGCGACGGTCTCGGTCTCGGTGGCGGGGTCGGTGGACAGCCATCGGACCAGCCGGTATCCCATGCGGACGCGTTCGACACGCACCCGTGTGTCGCGGTCCTGGGCGAGTCCGTGAGCCTCCAGCCGTGCCAGGGCGGCGGCGGCCTCCTCGGGTAGGCCGTCGGCCAGCACGCGCCCGGCGGTGGCGAAGCGCGTGTCCAGTCCCTCCCGGAGGAGAGGGCTGTGCGCGGCGGCGGTGCCCGCACCGAACTGGTCGGCCAGGCGGGCGGCCCGGTCCAGGGCGGGAGCGGTGATCCGCAGCGCCGCACGCGCCCCGTCCCCGCCCTGGCGCCCGACCGTGAACAGCGTGGACACGTAGTCGAAGCAGGAACGGCCGAACACGGTGAGCAGCACGTCCAGGGCCTCCCCCTGGGCGGGGGGTTCCTCGCCCAGCCACCGCTCGGCCCGTCCCCGGGCCCGGTAGGCGGCGGCATCGGGGTCGTAGCGGTCGTTCCACAGCGCCGAGCACACCAGACCGTAGGCGAGGGCGTCCTGACCGTGCCCCGCCTCCACCAGGGCAACCAGGACCCGGCCCGCCGGTCCGGCCTGCTCCGGTTCCCCGAGGAAGGCTTCCAGCCCCGACCTCTCGGGGCCGCGCAGCGCGAGGAGGAGTTCGGTGTTGCCGGGGACGGTCGCCCAGCGCAGCAGCGTGGGGGTGTCGAGCCCTCCGGACCCGTCCGTGGCCTGGTCTCCGTTGTCGCCGTAGCGGCCCAGGCGCAGGCGGCGCAGGGCCAGTTCGGCCAGGGCATGGCGGCGGGCCAGGGTTCCGCCGGGAAGGCGGGGCCAGCCTCCCGGCGGCAGGGCGTCGAGCAGGGACTCCGAGGCCCACACCTCGTCCTTGAGCCGGGGGTCGACGGCCTCGGCGCCGAACACCTCCCGCACCACGTCCCAGCCGTCCACGTCCTCCACGCGCTGTTTGTGCACGCGGGCGAGGACGGCCGGGTCGAGTTCGTCCTGTTCCCGGTCGGTGAGAACGACCAGGACCCGGGCTCCGTCGGTGCGGGCGAGGTGGTCGATGACCAGTTCGTGCACGGCCAGCGGCGAGGGGGCCGCCGCGACACGGGCACACCTGTCCCCGTCCCAGGCGTGTTCGGCCGGGCCGGACCACTCCGGGGCGGACCTCAGCAGAACCGCGCGCCGTCGGTCGGCGCCGGTGAGGGAGTCCTTCAGGGACTTCTGTGAGGACAGGTGCTGGGTCAGGGCGGCGAGGGTCAGCCGCGGCACGGCCGTGGTCGTGGCGCTCACTGCTCCACCACCCGCCAGGTGATCTCGACGGTGGCGTCGGGACGGTTGCTGCGCAGTTCGGCCAGCTCCGCCTCCAACCAGCTCGCGGCCTCCCGTGCCGTGGTGTGCGCGGTACGGGAGCGGCGCACCGTTCCCGTACCGGTTTCGGCACCGGTCTCCTCCGCATGATCGGCGGCGATCCGAGGGTCGCTGGAACAGCTGTCCAGGGACACGTCATCCGGCTTCGGGCCGGGGGCGGGGCGGTCATCGCGCTCGGCGCGCTTCTGGTTCCGCCTGATCAGCGCGGTCACCTCGCTGCGGGTGTCCTCCAACGCCTTCACCAGGTCGGCGGTGAACTGGTCGGCTCGCGCCACCCCGCGCAGCGACTCCAGCAGCGCACGGCCCTCGGTGCCCTGGCCCTCGGCGAGGTCCAGGGTGTCCCATGAGGCCCGCACCAGTGCCTGCACCACCCGGTGCGCCTGCTTGATCGAGGTCCCGTACCGTTCGGGGTTGGCCTGCCCCAGATCGAACCGGGCCAGCGCCTCGATGGTGCGCTTAGCCGCGCTCGTGCCCGCCGTACCCTGTCCGGCTTCGGCCAGTTCCTTGAGCAGCTCGTGGGAGCGGCGGGCCAGGGCCAGGCGGCCGGTCTCACCGGTCTCGTCCAGACCGAGGAACACCGAGTGCTCCTCCAGTTCGCGAACCAGGTTCGCGGCGTCCTCGCGGTGGGCGCCGGCGGCCCGGGTGACCTGCCGGGCGAAGTGGTTGACCATCCGACCCCGGCGCAGTGCGGGCGCCTTCTCCCCGAAGATCACCTCGAAGCGCGCCCGTGCGCGGTCCCAGTCGTCCTGGGCAGGGCTGGGCTGCTCACGCAGCGCGTCGCCCGGCTTGAACTTGGTCAGCTCGGGGACCGGGTCCAGGGGGACCCCGTTGCGCACCCACACCCGGTCGGTCATCTCGGCGAACGAGGCCGCGACGAGTGCCGCCAGGAACGGTTCGAGGCCGCGCTGTCCGGGCCGGTCGGTCCAGTCGGCCAGGTGGGTCAGGCTCAGGTCGCCGGTGACGCCCTCGGCGCGGGCCTGCGCGTGGAAGTGCTCGGCCCACCGGGTGGACAGCTCGAAGTAGGCCTCCTTCTGCTGTCCGAGCCCGAGCGGCTGCGCCACACGCCGCATGACGGCGCGGTCCTTGGCCGGGACCTCGGTGCGCCGGTCGCTTTTCTCGGCTGCCTCCCGCACGTGCGTGAACACGGTCCTGGCGTCAGCGGGCTTGACCGCGGTGCCGGTGCCCTCCGGGTCGAGGTCAGGGTGGTCGGGGAACTGGTGGGCCAGGAGCTTGCCCACCACATGCCGGACCCCGTCGCGCATGGACTGGCCGATGGAGACCTTCAGTCCGCTGATGTCGGGCAGGGGGTGGAAGTGTTCGTCGAAACCGGTCACCAGGTCGCCCGGCTTCTTCTCCGCCAGCCCGTAGGCCTGCTTGAAAGCCGCCCTGACCTGCTTGAGGAGGGCTTCGCGCTGGGACTGGAGCAGCCCCTTGGCCCGGTCCTTGTTGTCGGCGTTCAGGTGCGCCGCGTACTGATTGGCGAACCGGCCCTCGTCGGCCAGGGCCCGGTCGATGATGACTAGCCGGCGGAAGTCCGACCACCGCTGCGCGGACAGGTGCGCAGGGATCCATGCCACCGTCCGGGTCCGGTGTCCCTCCCCCTGGCGCTGGCGCAGCTCCGTCATCCGGTTCACGTCGTCCCGCGGCGTGCGGTCGTCGTCCTCGTCGAAGGGGAGGTCGATGATGATCCTCCACTGGTCCTCCAACTGCGGTTGGAGGTCGTGGTCGGGCAGCTCGTCCTCGTCAGCGAGGTTGCCGAAGACCACCTCGGCGGTCCGCTGGGAGCCCCGCCAGACCAGGTGCAGGTCGTCGGCGCCCAGGCGCCCGTCGGCCCGCTCCACCCCCAGTTCCTCGGCCAGCAGCCGCTTGGCCAGGGCTGAGCGGTTGCCCGCGTTGTCGTTGACGGCGGCGTTCTGCACGACCGAGTCGACGTCGATCCCGGTGAGCTCCAGCCGGACGCCGGGGGCGGCGGGGGTGCCGGTCTCCTTGATCTCGGGGAACCGGGCCGCCCACTCGGCGACCTTGTTCCTGATGATGTCGACCTCGGTGCCCGGGATGGGCGCCTGCACCGAACCGTGGTTGAGCGCGCCCAGTTGCCGGATGGTCAGGTCGCTGAGCGCGGGGGTGCTCGGGGCCAGCGCCGACAGCAGCAGGGTGCACACCAGGCGGTTCTCGCCGACGAAGGCCGCGCAGCGCCCCTTCAGGCCCGGGTCTTGGACCCGGTCGCGGTGGTGCAGGTACCGGTCGACCTCGTCCTCGGAGAGGTTGTAGGTGTTGAGCAGGTAGGGGCGCAGCTTGTTGCGGTACAGCTTGTCGGCGGCATCGAAGACCACCTTGAGGCTGTCCACGAACGGCTTGTCGCCGCCCTGGGCGATCACCGGGTACAGGTCGCCGACCGGTACCAGGTCCCCAAGCTTCAGGTCGTCGCGGTGGTCGGCAAGGAGCTGGCCCATGAGCTTCAGGCCGGTGCGGGAGCGCTGGAGCGCGGAGGAGATGTGCACCAGCGTGTCCATGAACGCCGGGGAGAAGGGGTAGGTGAGCCGGAACGACTCCTCGTCGGCGCCGGTGGCGCCGTGGTCCGAGCCGAGCAGGGCGTCCCACACCTGCGGGCCGCCCGAGCGCTTGGTGTGCGCGAAGGCCGCGTCGATGTCCGGGGCCTTGCCCTCCTTGGGCTTGAGCAGGCGCGCGTGCGCGATCTGCGGGAGGTTGCGGTCCTCCAGGGTGATCTTGTCGAACCGACCCGAGGCGAGGTTGAGCGTGTCCTGGATGGAGGACTCGGCGGCCCCGGACACCTCCTCGCCCACCAGCTCGCGCAGGTCACGCTGGCGGGCGATGAAGGAGACGATCGGGATGGCGCGCCGGGCGTCGCCGCCCTCCACGAAGTTGGTGATCTTGCTGGCCTCGCGGGCCACGAACCGCTGGTCATGGATGAGGGTGGCCAGCCACAGGATCAGCTCGTCCAGGAACAGGACCAGCCCGTCGTAGCCGAGCGCGCGGGCGTGCTCGGCGATGACGGACAGTCCGGCGTCCAGGGAGATGAACCCGTGCTCGTCCTCGGCCGCACCGCTGGTGAACCCGGTGAGCAGGTTCGTTCCGGCGTCGTTGACGAGCTTGGCCCGCAGCTCGGCCGGGGTGGTGGGGTCCACCAGGTTCAGCTCGACGCCCTCGGCCGCCTCCGGGGTGCTCAGGGCGGTGTCGAGCAGTTCGGGCGTCCAGGCGAAGGTGTCCCAGTCGTCATCGTCGTCGGCCGCTGCGTCGGCTCCGTCCGGGGCCGCGGCGCCGAGCCCCTCGATGACAGCGGCGTCCCCCATCCTCTTGCGCATGGAGCGGATGGTGTCGAACAGGGCGTCGGTCCGGTACACCTGCGGGGTCGGGGCGTCGGGGTGCAGCTTGCGGACGTGCTCGACGTAGCCGCCCAGGACCCGCTGCTCCAGCGCCTTGGCGCCGAGCATGTGGTAAGGCACCAGCAGGAATTTGCGCCCGTCGGTGGCGAGCCACTCGTGCTTGCCCAGCACCGGGTCGAAGTCGCCCCGGGACCGGACCGCGGCGTGGTTGGTGAGCAGCGCGTGCAGCACCGCCATGAAGTGCGACTTACCGGAACCGAAGGAGCCGTGCAGGTAGGCGGCCTTCGACGTCCGCCCGTCCAGCGCGGCCCGGACCAGGCCCAGGGCCTCGTCGAAGTTGTCCAGGAGCTTGTCGGTGACCACGTAGTCGCGGAGGGCGGCCTCGGTGCCCTCGGAGGTGACGGCCTCGGCCAGGCTCAGGACGAAGTCCGAGGTGGAGATGGACTCCTTGATGTCGATGACATCCCGGAGCAGGGGCTGCTGCTGTGCCATGGGGGTGTACTACCTCTCCTTCGCTTCCGCCGGACCCGCCGTGCCCGCCGCGGCTACTTCTTCGTCGTTCGGCGGCCGCGGGTGGCCGCGGCCGGTCGCCATGCCCTCAGGTCGTCGTCGGTCAGTCCGTGCTCGCCCTGCTTCTGCTGCCGGTAGGCGGCGAAGTATCCGGCGGGGGAACCGCTGAACATCGGCTCGAACTCGCCATGCCACTGCTCCAGCCAGGGCTGGAGCTCCAGCAGTCCTGCCAGGAAGGGCGCGATCTCCTCATCTGACAGGGGCTGGGCGGCGATGTACGCGGTCAGCGCGTGGGCCTGCTCGCGGTGGTCCCAGCCCGCCCAGCCGTAGAGGCGGGGGGTGGCGGTGTTGGCCGAGCCGTAGGAGATGAACCGCTCCTTGGGCACGTCGAGCTTGCCCCGCGCCCTCCAGTAGGTAGGACGCAGGAAGTCGGCGGAGGTGTACTTGGGCGGGACCTTGATCTTGTCCCGGATTCTGCGCTTGGCGGGCTCGTCGGGTGCGGCGTCCTCCTCGCGCTGCTGCGCCCAGGTCCGTTCCCAGTCCTCGCGCTTCTTCAGGCCGGAGGGCTTGTAGCGCAGTGCGGGGATGAAGGGGACGTGCTCGTCGGTGATGAGGTCGGCGACGAGATCGGCCAGCTCCTGGCGGGGGGCGTAGATGCGGGCGACGGAGGAGAAGTCCTCGTCGCGGGAGAGCACGTCGGCGAGCTGGGAGAGCGTGCTGAGGGAGGGCAGGTCGTTGTCGTCGAACCAGAGTTCGCGGGCCTCCATGCGGTCCAGGAGCCAGGAGCGCAGCGCCTTGTCCTGAAGGGAGTCCCAGCCCTCGGTGGCCCAACGGCGCTTGTACTCGGGGCGCTCGACCATGCCGATGGCCCGGGAGGAGGTCATGGCGTCGATGCGCTTCTGGACGACCTGCCGGTACTCCTCGGGCCAGGAGGAGGGGATCTCGGTGATGGGGGTGGATCCGTGGCGGGCGAACCATTCACTGGTTACTTCGCCAGCCTCGATCTTGCGGGCGAGCACAATCTCGAAGGCGCGCTCACCAAGGGAAATCTCATTGATGTCGACGGAAGTGGGGATGCGCAGGTCCTCGTCATGGAGGTTGTAAAGAGAGTAGACCTGCCAGTCAAGTTCTTCCTGGAGGAAGATCATCTGCCTGCGAAGGGACTCCCAACGGACTCGCGCCTCACGAAGTGCGGCGGCGGTGGGGACAGCCTCGGCGGCCAGTGCAGAGGGAGAGGTAGCGGAAAGCTCCTGCGCGAGGGAGTCGAGGGCTGCTACAAGTTCGGTGGGGTATACAGATGGCAAGGGGAAACGTTCAATATTACTTCCATTGAACTGATATCGGTTTTCCCATTCTTCGTCTTGAAAACCTCGCCCAAGTCCACTCCCCCCCTTATTATGACAATTCATCTTCAGCCAAAAGGCAGCGGTAGAACTATTGAGAACACCGAGAAGCCGCAGATGTTCCCCTACGCCCACATCCTCTCGCAGCTTAATCACTGGAGCAGTCTGCTTGAAAACTTTCCCACCACGATCCAAAGCAAAATTATTATGAGTCGCTACTTCCGCAAAAGAAATCGACAAGGGCGTTAGGTATCGCTGCGGCACCCATCGGTACCAGGCCCACCACGCTTTCCCTAGGTCTTGTTGATTTTTCCCATTGAATCCCATGGTGGACCTTAGATGACTTTTCGATTGCCATAGGAATCGAGCCCATCCAAGTTCGCCATCAAATGGCAGCAGATCATGGAATGCATCGTATGGGCTAATCGCATAGTCAACGCACCGAGACTCCCAATCTCGCACCACCTCACCAAAAACCAGAGCCTTCACGACTTCAGCTTCAACACCCCGACGAACAAAAACCTCCTTGGCCCCTACAAAAGCATCGTCCTGGCCAGGAAAACTGGCAAATCCTATTTCTCTAGAAATAAGGTAATCGAGCTTCATGCTTACGCTTTCATTTATTTTATCAATCACCTCCAAGCCACCATCTTCTAGCATCCATGGCTGCTTGCTGAAGTAACGTTCGCGGTCAAGATCATCCACCGAGACCCATTTTCCAACGAACCCGGGATTGTCAATCTGAGCTGCCAGCTCGGTCCACACCAGCCCGTCTTGCGCATCCTCCGGAGCGGAGGGCTCACCCTGAACACTACGAACAGTCCTAGTCGTTGCCGAGCGCCCCTTGCCGCTACGGCGTGTGCCTACAAGAATGACCGTCGGCGTCCCATGGCCAGGAATGTAGGCACCAGAGGTGTCGATGACCTCAGTCAGCTCCACCTTTCGGCCGAAGAAGTCCTCAATCAATTTAGCACCGAATTCACGCTTCATGAATGAGTTCGAGGTGATCTGGCCGACCAGTCCGTATCCACGACCGCCATCTTCTCCATTTTTGGCCAGCTCAAAGAACCTCTGCGCAAAAGGAACCGATAGAGCATATTTACCCGAGCATGCCTTGTACAGTTCTCGATACAGTGCATTAAGATCCTTGTCCTTAACAGTAATGTACGGCGGGTTTCCCACTACCACGTGGTAGCGACCTGGCTTCAAAATGTCCTTGTGCTCATGCACGTCCTCCGTGGCATACGCGAACGATGCCAGCGATTCCCCCGACTTTTCGGTTTCCAGGTCAAGTTCGAGTTGCCGATCCTGGATCAATGAGTCACCCACCGCCAGATGAATCGGCCAGTCGTACCTACCCGCATCAGCGAAAGTTCGGATATTCGCCGCAGCCATCGCCGCCACCAGCAACCGGAATCGAGCAATCGCCACCGCGAACGGATTGATGTCCACCCCGTGTACCGAGTCCAACGCCGCCCGCACCCGCTCGTGCGCGTCCATGCCCGGCTGTCCCTCAGCCCACAGCCTCACCAGCCGCCGGAAAGCCCCCAGCACGAAGTGCCCCGACCCGCACGTCGGGTCGATCATCTTCAGTTCCCGGTACCCGAACTCCCGGACCGCCGGGTCCATCGTCCGGTCGAGGATGAACTCCTCCACGAACTCCGGCGTCTGGAGCAGGGCGTACGTCTTGCGCGCGTTCTCCGACAGGTCCTGGTATAGGTCTCCCAGGAACCGGGTGTCCCACCCCTTCGTCCCGTCCTCGTTCAGCGGGTCCGTGAAGTCGTGGACGAGCACGCCCTCCGCGTCCCGCTCACGCCAGAACTCCACCAGGGCACGTGCACCGTCGTGTGACAAGGGGATCTGGTACAGCGGATTGTGAGCCGGGTGGAACAGCAGCCCGCCGACCTGCCCCGCCCCCAACTCCGCAAAGGCGCGCTCCAGCCACCCCCGGTACGTGGGGTCGTCGTCGGTCTCCACATAGGCCCCGTACCGGGCCTCGGCCAGGTCACGGCGCTCGATGTCGGGCGCCGCCAGGTACGGCTCCGGGATCAGCCGGTTGTCCTCGGCGAACCGCACGAACACCGTGGCCAGCACCCACGCCGCCGCGGCCTGGGTGACGCGCTCGTCCAACCAGGAGTTCCAGGTGGCCGCAGTCCGCTTGAGCCGGAACGCCCGCCGGTACTCCTCGTCCAAGCGGTCCTTCACCTTGGGCAACGCCTTCACCTGCGCTGCGAGGTCGGCCTCGGCTTCTTTGACCTGGCGCTTCAGATCGTTCAGCAACGCCTTGTGGTCGACCACGCGGCCTCTCCCCCATCGTGTGCTTCGCCAGGCCCCGGGGTCCGCTGGTCCCCGGGGCCGAAGTCGTCATCCGTCATCATGTGCCGGAGCGGTGCAGGTTGTTCACCCATGCGTCCGACAGCCGGACCCACTCGCCCAGCGCCGCCTGGTAGGGCACGGCGACCCCGCCCAGGCGGGGTTCGCGCGCGGGGTCGTCCTGCGGGCAGAGCATCCACAGCCCTCGTCCGCCCTGCCGGGACACCTCGGCCAACCGGTGCAGGGCGTCCATCGCGTCGTAACGGGCGAACACCCCGGTGTCGGTCATCAACACCGGGGGCACAGCCGCACCCGTCCCCGAATCCAACAGCTCGCGCAGCCTCGGCTCGACCCGGCCCCACGCGGTGGTCGCGTACTCGGCGAACCTGCGCGCCGCGTTGGAGCCCGCCGGAGCGGCGTCCGCCTTGAGGATCGTCTCCCAGCTCGGCTTGGGCTTGGGGTCCACCAGCGCGTGCAAAGCCTCAAGGAACAGACCCGTGACGGAGACCTCCTCGGCCGCGAACCGGCCGCCGGCCTCCGACAGCTCCGCCACCGCCAGCGGACTCAGCCCGGTGCGCACGGTCAGCACCCGGAACCCGTCGCGCCGTGCGGAGGCGGCCAGGTGTTCCTCCGCGGCGGCGGCGTCCGCGATCTGCGGGTCGTCGGCGTAGCGGGTGAACGCGCCGACGCGCGTGCTGCGGCGCCGACCGCCCATGCTCCTGTAGCTGGACTCCGCCGACTCCTTCGGCGGAAGGTAGCGCCGGGTTCCGGTGTTCTCGCGCGTGGCCAGCACCAGATCGAACCCGGCGTCCTTCAACGCCTTGGTGAGCGGCCCGTCGAAGGGCAGCTCCCGGTGCCCGCGGGCGTCCACCAGGTCCGGGAACCGGGCCCGCACCCGCTCGTGGATCTCGCCCGGGGGCAGGCCGGGCTGGTCCGCCCACGGCAGGCCGTGGATCTCCCGCACCAGACCGGCCTGGGACAGGCGCAGAGCCCTCACCAGCGACAGGTCGCGCGGGTAGATCTCCAGGCGCGGGGTCACCGCCGCGTTGGTGGAGGCGGCGGCGGCCATCTCCACCAGGCGTCGCTCGTTCCACTCCACCCTGCCCGGGGGCGGTTCCACCGCGCCCAGTTCCGCAAGCACGGTGGCCGTGGTGGGCAGGGTGTCCTGTTTGCCCAGCCGGTCGGCGGCCCGTCCCAGACGCATCGCGTAGTCGAGCAACCCCGGCGCGGACGGGGTATCGGGGGCCTCGTCCTCCCCGACTTCCAGGGCCAGCAGGCCCGCGCTCATGTCCGCGTCCTCGGCCTTGCGGTTGGCCTGGTGCTGGAAGGCCGCCTCCTCCGGTACGAGCTGTTCCACCTCGACCACGGCACGCACGGCGGCGAGTGCCAGCGCCCTGCGCCGCTCGCGTCCCCGCAAACGGGTACCGCGGCGGACGATCAGCGCGTCGGCGATCTCGGCCACGGAGGCGGCCCGGCCCCGCTCCCGGAGAAGTTCGAGGATCTCCTCGCGCAGGACCTGGACGGCCGGCAGCGCCTTCCAGCGCTTGCGCTGTTCCTTGACGGCCAGGGAGATGCTGGCCGGGTTGAGATCGACGGCCTCGGCGACGTCCTTCTGCCGGGGCCAGGCACTGATCCGGGGCAGTGCGCCCTGCTCATCGGGGAGCCGCAGCAACAGGCGGACGGCCTCCACCGTGTTCGCGTTGGAGCCGTTGTTGTTGCGCTTGGGCACGAACAGGGTGGCCAGCGCGTCGAGGCTGACCGAGCGCAGCGCCTCCCCCGGCAGCACCCCGGAGCCGTCGTGCTCCACCAGGCGGTCGGTGAGCGCCGACTCCAGGTCGCTTCCCAGCTCCTCGGCCGCCTGCCTGCGGCCCTCCGGGGTGAGCGGGGAGTCCGCGGCCGGACGCAGGCGTTCGCCCCACTCGCGCTGGCGGCGCTGGATCTCACCGCGTGTCTTGGCCCCCATGCCCGGTGCGTTGAGGAACTTGCGCTGGCTGTGCTCGAGGAGTTCGCCGACGGTGGTGATGCCCAGGTCGTACAGGGCGGACTCGGCCGTCGGGCTCAGGCCGGCGGTCGAGAGATGGGTCTCCCGGGTGGCCGCCCCCGCCAGTTCATCCCGCTGCTGCTCGGTTGTCAGGGGTTCGGCGTCGGGGACCACCGACACCGGCTCAGCCCCGTCCCCGGCCGGTGCGGTGCCGCCGGTGGTCGGTGCGGCCGCCGTTGTGGGGTGGGCGGTGGTCGGGTGCCCCGAGGACGGCCTGTTCTGCGCGTCCAGGAAGATCTTGCGCCACCGGTCCCGCATGGGCTTGAGGTCGCCGAACCGCTGCGCGGCATCGCGGTGCAGGGCCTTGCGGAAGAACTTCTCCAGACCCTCGCGGACCGCCGGGTCGAAGGCTTCGGCGGCGATCTGCGGGTACGGCCACTCCTCGGCATCGGTCTGTACCGGAACGACCGTGCCGTCTCCCCAGCGGGGCAGCTCGCCCGAGGCCATCTCGTGCAGGGTGACCGCGATGGCGTAGCGCTCGGCGTAGTTGTCGTAGACCGAGCGCTTGAGCCCGCCGATGAACGGGTCGAGGTAGCCGTCAGTGCCCGCCTCGACGGTCTTGGCCGGGTATCCGGCCAGGGAGAAGTCGATCAGGACCAGTTCCCGGGTGCGGTTGGTGCGCACCCGGATGGCGATGTTGTCCGGCTTGATGTCGCGGTGCCAGATCCCCTCGCTCTCCAGGGAGTCCACCGCGCCGAACAGGTAGTCGCCGTAGGCGTACAGCTGGTCTACCTTCATCCGCCCGCTCTCGCGGAGCTGGCGGGCCACGGTCTCCTCACGGCGGCGCGGTGTGCCCCGGGAAGAGCCGCGTTCCTCGTCCGTGCGCTCATCGCCCACGTACTCCAGTGCCAGAACGGTGCGTCCACCGATGGTCAGGGGTTCCGGCTCGACCAAGCGGATAATGCCCTGGTGGACGCGCAGGGTGCTCAGGATCTCGGCCTCACGGACCAGGATCTCTCCGCGGCTGTCGGACAGTGACACCTTGAGGACGGCCAGGGGGCGGGCCCCCTTCACCTCGGGATCCACCGTGAGGTCGCGAACCAGGAGGGCACGGCTCGTGGAGCCGGTCCCCAACTGGCGCTGGACCTCCCAGCGACCGGCGAGGACATCGCCCGGAGACGCTTCCAACGGGTCCTGGCCCGGGTCGTCCACTGGGGCCTCGGAGGCGGGGGCGGTCAGGGAGTCCTCGACGCACTCCAGCATCTCCAGGAACTCATCAACGCTGGAGAGCCTCTGCTCGGGGTGGTAGGCGGTAGCCGCCTGTACCAGTTCGTCGATGTCCTGGGAGAGGCCGTCCACGACGGCGCTCGGACGCAGCCCCTCGCCCGCCTCCAGCCGAGCGAGCAGCTCGGCCTGGCTCTCGGCGGGGGGACGTCCTGTGGCCAACAGGTAGACCAGCACTCCGAGGCCGTAGACGTCCAGGTAGACCGGGTCCGGACGGCTGGCGCTCAATTCGGGTGCGAGGTAGGCGTCGGCCCTGTCGGAGACGTGTCCCAAGGACAGCGAAGTCGGTGCCAAGCGCCGGGTGCCGTCGCGTTCGCTGTGGCGGACGGCGACCTGCCAGTCGGAGATCCGCAGACCGGGGGCGAGCCAGCGCGCGTCCTCCCCGCCATGTCGGGCCGACCCCGGGAGTACGTGCACCGCGTGGGCGGAGAGCGTGCGGTGGTGGATGCGCCGGGAGTGCGCCGAGCGCACGGTCTCGGCGAGCTGGCGCACCAGCGACATCCGGGTGAGGATGTCGAGCCTGTCGCCGTACCGGATGAGGTACTCCTCCAGGCTCAGGGTCCGGGGGTCGTGCTCGAAGATCAGGGCGGGGCCGGAGCGGTGACCGGAGGGATCGTACTGTTTGAAGCGGACGACTCCCGGGTGCCGGAAGCGGTTGAGCACCGCGGACTCGCGACGGGCCGCGTTCTCCACCGACTTCCGCACCGCGGCACTGGCGCCGCGTTCGACGAGATAGACCCGCACGCGCACCTGCTCGTCCAGATCCGTGTGGCGCGCGATGTGGTCGACCCAGGTGGGGCCGGTGTCGAAGGGCTTGCGGTCCAGCAGGTAGGGCCCCACCTTGTACTGGGCGTCACTGCGGTGGATGCCGACCTGCTTCAGGCCGGTGGCGACCTGGGTGGCCTGGGGGCCGGTGATCCGGCGTTTGGCATCGTAGGGAGGGCGTTGGAGCATCTCCAACAGCCCGTCGATGAAGTAGAGGCCGTTCTGGTCGTTGGAGGGCAGCCGCAGGCGAACCGATGAGTCGGTGAAACACACCGATCCGGTCACGTAGACGTTCCGCACTCCCTGGTGCTTCAGGAGTCCGGCGAGTTCCCTGGCTTTCTTCTCCACCAGGTGGCGGGGATTGCCGTGGACCTCCCGGCTGCCGTTCGGCCGGGTTTGCACCCAGCTGCCGTACTCAGTGGTGACGCTACCGTGCCAGTTCTTCAGCTCGACCATGTGCAGGCCGCTGGGAGACAACACCAGCAGGTCCACCTCGCGCACGTGGCCGCTGTTGGCAGTGAAGGTGAAGTTCGACCACGCACGCCAGACACCGGTGTCCGGGAGCCTCTCCCGGATGGCCTGCAGTCCGCGGTGCTCGTGGTCGAAGTCCGACTCGGTGACGGTCGTCCACCGGCCTTCGCGCATGCGCCGCTCCGTCTCGTCACCTCAGGGGCGCGGGAGGGACCGCGCCCGCAGAACATCCTAGAGGGGGAGGCTATCGGAGCAGTACGTCGTTCCAGAAAGGCCAAGAGTCCCGAACCGGACGCCTGTCTATAGGAACGACCGCGACCGAACCCGACCGCCCCGCGCACGGGCAGAAGCACGTGGGGAAGGCCTGCCACCCCTTGCTACCCCTTCTTCTTCCGACCTCGCCCCTTCTTGTTCTTGGGCGGTTCCTTCTGGAAACGCTCCGCGATCTCCCCCAGACTCTTCGCTTCGAGTTGGCGGATCCGTTCACGAGTCACTCCGAACTCGTGTCCGATCGCGTCCAGCGTCCAGGGTTCCTCTCCGTCAAAGCCCATCCGCAGTTCGAGGATCCTCCGCTCCCGCTCGGTGAGCGGGTCCAGCAGGCCACGGATCTGTGCGCGCCACGCTCGGTCGACCACCTCCTCCTCCGGAGAGGGGTGTGCGTTCCGGGGATCCCCGGCGACCAGGTCCATGAGCGGCGTGTCACCGCGGATCGTACGGTCCAGCGAGTCCACCCGGGTGCTGATCCGACGCAGGTCGAGGACCTTGTCCACACTGAGTCCGCTCGCCATCGCGATATCGGCCGGACGGAGAGGACGCCCTTCGACTTCGAGCTTGCGCTCGGCCTTCACCACCTTGGCCAGCTGTTCGTGCACGTGGATCGGGAAGCGGATCGGCCCGGCGTCGTCCTTGGTCTGCCGGTCGATCTTCTGGCGGATCCACCACATCGCATAGGTGGAGAACTTGTTCCCCAGCCTCCCGTCGAATTTCACCACGGCATGCATCAGCCCCTCCATGCCGTAGTGGGCGATGTCATCATGGTCAAACCCCTCGATCGTCCGCGTCCTGGCCTCACTGTGCACGAGCCTGGTGTTGTGCAGGAAGAAGGTCTCGTAGGCCCTACGGCGCTCGTCGGTGAGGGCGAGGGCGGCCAGGTCCTGCTCCGTGGGCTGGACATCCGGAGAATTCACGCCACGGATCAGGTAGAACAGGCCGAGTTCTTCCTGGGCCGTGAGCAGCTCACGGTCCACGCGAGCGATTTTCCGGTCCCGTTCCATCCGCCTCCGCGCGGCGTTGACGGCCGCTGCCACTCCAGAAGACGACGACTGCGGCACGGTGTCCGGCGGCTCCGACACGGTCGGCACCTGAACCGACTGGGACTTCTCGATAGCACGGGGCGCGGGGACGGCATCGATAACGTCCGGCTCCGGCCCGACGAGGACGACGCCCCGGGCCTTCAGCAATCGGACCAGTTCCCGGGTGCCACCAAGACCACACATCCGTGCAATCCCGGCGAGGACAGTCCGGGAGAGCGCACCAGAATGGACGTACCGACGCGCCAGTGGTATCACCATCGCTAGGTCGGGGTCAGATGAATCCCGTTCCACACTGGTAACGGAAGCCTTGTTTCCGGTGGCGATGAGAACGCCCTTCCCACGCAGAGAGGAAACGATTCTTTTCTTCTTCTCACCCTTGATGCCCGCCTTCTCGAACTCGCGTTCGAGCAAGCTCGCATCGACGGATCCACCGACGATGAGCTTCTGGATACGCTCCGCCAGGACTTCCCAACGGTCGGGGGTCGAGCGACCACTCCCGACCTTTCCTTCAGCATGTGACCTCATGCCCCCAAGAATGACACCGACCCCTGACATAATGCACCCGGAGACCACATCAGAAAAATGTTCAGCACACCGTGACCACGCGTGACAGAAAAGAACCATTGATCGATAACGCCGTGTATCAGCCGGACCGCCGCAGTGTTCGAAACGACCTCACCGACGCGCTCAGACTCCAGTTGGTCGGCCCCCTGAGCGGCCCCGACGAGATCCTGGCCGACCCACCGGACCGACGGTATTTGATGGGAACGCTGTACCCACAGGAATCGAACCTGTGCGAACACGTGCTCGAAGCCTCGGCGGACGACCATGAAAACGGCGTGGACGACCCCGCAGGCGAGGAGTCCGCCTTCGCGGAGAGCCGGGTGGAGGACTCCGACCAGTGGCTGCCCTCCTCCGTGGGCCTGTCCCTGTTCACCGATGCCCAGACCCTGCGCATCACCTGCCGGGCCGCCCGCTATCGAACCGACCGAACGGAGAAGGGACGCAGGTGGGCGCGAATCCCGCTACCGGAGACCATGTTGGAGATGGGACCGGACCAGAACGAACATCCCCTGTGGGAAGGGCGTGCGATCGTCCGGGTGCGGCGGCGACCGCACGCCGGGGCCCGGCTGCTCACCATCACTCTGGTCAACGGCCATACCCAGGACGCCTCCCGCTCCGGGATCGGCAAATCCGTCCGCAGTGACTGGGAGCACATGCTCTTCCAGGTAGAGCTCCACGTCGAACCCGTGGACGGTACCCTCCTCGAATACCCCGGGGTACGCCTGAACAGCAGTGACCCGGAGGAAGAAGAGCTGCGGTTGCAGTACCGGCATGTGCTCACCTACGCGGTGGGACACGGGTGCGCGGTCCATGAGGAATGGGGCGATCCGCCCCCGCACGACGGTCCGCCCCCACGGATCCGGACCGAGATCATGCCCACCGAAGAGGTCCCACGTGTGGGGCACGGCGGGGACAACGGCTCACCGGCGCTCCACCTGTCCTGGGCATCCTCGACCGACACCGATCCCAGAGAGCTCCAACGTGAACTCCTCGGCTTCGTCGGCCACTATCAGGAGTGGTACGAAGAGCAGACCCGGCAAGCCGGCCTGCTCCCCGCCTGGGCCGACCAGCCGAAAGCGCGGATCCTCGGCCGCGTTCGCCGCGCTGTGGAACGCATGGAGGAAGGCGTCCGCGACCTGTGCACGGACCCGCACGCCCTGTCGGCGTTCCGGTTGGCCAACCAAGCCATGGAATTGCAAATGCGCCACAGCGAGAAGGAACGCGCCGGGGAGAAACGGCACCGGGACGAGCCGCTTCCTCCCGAAGCCGACCCGGGCAAGGTCCGCTCGTGGCGCCCGTTCCAGCTCGGCTTCTTCCTGTTGACGGTCTCCGGACTGATCGACACCGACAAGCCGGACCGGGAGACCGTGGATCTGATCTGGTTCCCGACAGGCGGCGGCAAGACCGAGGCGTACCTGCTCCTATCCTGTTTCGAGATGGTGCTCCGGCGACTACGGCACGGGGCCCGCGGCGGGGGTACGGCCGTCGTGAGCCGCTACACCCTGAGCCTGCTCACCACCCAGCAGTTCCAGCGTGCCGCCACCAGTGTGTGCGCACTGGAATTTCTCAGGCTCCATCCGCAAGAAAGGTGCGAACAGGGCCTGGACCTGGGAGAGGAATCGTTTTCCCTCGGGTTGTGGACGGGGATGGCGACCACACCCAACACCTACCAGGCGGCGGACGAGAAGGCCCAGGACCTGCGCTCCTCCGCTGCGCCGGATGATGTGTTCATCCTGGACCGCTGCCCCTGGTGCGGAACACGCATCGTCCCCGAACGCAAATCCTTCGACCCAGGCGATTACGGGCTGCGGACCACACCCTCCTCCTTCTCCTTCCGCTGTCCGCGCCAGGACTGTTCCTTCCACAAAGAACTGCCTGTGCGGGTCATCGACGACCACCTTTACGAGCAGCCGCCCACCCTGCTCCTGGGCACAGTGGACAAGTTCGCCCGATTGGCGTGGGAACCCTACGCGGGAAGGCTGTTCGGCTTCGATCCGCCCGGGGGCGAGGAGCGGTTGCGTCCCTCCCTGATCCTGCAGGACGAACTGCACCTGTTGACCGGGCCACTGGGCACCACCGTCGGACTGTACGAGTCCGCTGTGATCGAACTGTGCGCATGGGATGGGGTGCCGCCCAAGATCATCGCCTCCACCGCGACGATCCGCCGCTCGCAGGAACAGGTACGCAGGCTGTACGGGCGGAGCGTACAGTTGTTCCCCCCTTCCGGCCTGGACGCGCGCCACTCCCACTTCGCGAAGGTCGACCCCGTTTCCCCTGGACGCCTGTACGTGGGGGTGATGGCTCAAGGGCACCCGGCGGGCCGCGCCACGGTCTCGACCGCGGCGGCGGTGCTGCACACCGTGAACAAGCTCCCCGAAGCACACCGGGACGACTACTGGACCCTGGTCGCGTACCACCACAGCCTTCGCGAGCTGGGACGCACTCTCAGCGCCGCCCGCGATGACATCCCCGCCCTACTCAAAGGGATGTCCTCGGACGACGAGGGTGTCCGGGAGCTGCCGGAGGCATCGATCCAGGAGCTGACCAGCAACCTGGACCGTCGTGACCAGCCCCGGGTCCTGGCCAGGCTGGAGCAGTCCTGGCCCTCGGCCTCGGCCATCTCCTTCCTGGCGTGCACCAACATGCTCTCGGTCGGCGTCGACGTGAGCCGCCTGGCCCTGATGCTCATGCTCGGACAGCCCAAGGCGGCGGCTGAGTACATCCAGGCCACCAGTCGAGTGGGGCGTTCCCGGGTTCCCGGGCTCGTGGTCGCCTTCTTCAACTCGAACAAGCCGCGAGACCGATCGCACTATGAGGGTTTCGGAGTGTTCCACCGGTCCCTGTACCGGCACGTGGAACCCGCGACGGTGACCCCCTGGTCCCTTCCCTCACGGCGGCGTGCTCTGCACGCCGTGCTCGCCATCCTGGTTCGGCACGGTCACGACGCCGCCGCCCCCACGGGTGCAGGTCTGGTGTCGGAGCGCCCCGAAGCGGTGGAGGACGCCGCTCGCCGCGTCCTCTCCTGGGTGCGGCGGTCCGATCCTTCGGCCTACCTCGCAACGGAGAGCGACCTACACGACCTGATCACGGACTGGCGGACCGAAGCGGCTACGGCGGCGGCTTCGGGGGGACTCCTGTACTGGAACGGGAGCGGCCGCAACCGGCACCACCTCCTGACCGGGTTCGGAACGGATAAAGGGCTATGGCCGACGCTGAACTCGGTCCGCTCCGTCGATTTCGAATGCCAGCTCAAGGTGGAGGGACCCCGATGACCAACCGCAAACTCCGTGTGCGCCAGGCGCAGACCATCGTGCCGTTCGGGGTCGGGGCCATCCTGGAGACTCAAGGCGAGTCGTTCGTGGCCGCGGACACCGGTCGCTGGTATCTCGCCAAGTCCGAGGTCGTGGAGTCCCCTCGGCTGGCCGCGCGGCTGAAGGTGAGCGGATTCCGCTC
The DNA here is from genome assembly GCF_900141985.1 of Nocardiopsis flavescens. GTDB lineage: Bacteria > Actinomycetota > Actinomycetes > Streptosporangiales > Streptosporangiaceae > Nocardiopsis > Nocardiopsis flavescens. The sequence continues at coordinate 66,112 of NZ_FQZK01000004.1, forward strand.
AGCCCCCGCCGCCAAGAACGACTTCTTCGACAATGACAAGGCCGCCGGCGTGCCCTGTGTCCGCTTCCCGGAGTGGCTGTTCTGCGGGGCCTGTCGACGCATGGTGCGCTGGAACAACCTGCTGGAAAAGCCCGGCCACCCGCCCCTCTGCCCGTCCTGCCCCCGCAATCCGGCACTCGTCCCCATGCGCTTCGTACAGATCTGCCCACGTGGCCACATGGACGACGTGAACTGGCCCTGGTGGGCGCACAGCCGCCCCAAGGTCGCCGCCCAGCCCTGCGGAGGCAAAAACGAACACCTGTCGTTCCTGGTCGACGACACCTCCATGGGCCTTGAGGCCCTGCGGGTGCACTGCCGCCGGTGCGATTCCGGACGGGACCTGCTCAACCTGCTGGACCACAAGTCCACCCACTGCTCCGGCAAGCACCCCTGGAAACGCGGTAGCGCGGAGAACGTGTGCGAGGAGAAGGCCCTTGTGGTCCCCAGGAACGCGGGCAATCTCTACTACCCCGTCACCTGCTCTGCCCTGGACATCCCGGCACCGGAGGATTCCGGCGGGCCTCCCCTGGACCCCGCCGTCGTGGACAGGATCAGGGAGGAGCATCACCTCTGGCAAGCGTTCCTCTCCGCTGAAGGAGCAAAACGCCGAACGCTCGCATCCATGCTCGCGGACGATGCGAAAGTGACCGAGGAAGAGCTCTTCATCCTGGCCACGTACGAGACCGGGCAGGAGCTCCCCGTTGGGCGTGAAGGGTTCGCGGAGGCCTCCTCCCACGCCGAAGAACTGAGCCGCGAGGAGTGGGAAGCGCTGAACACCCGTGTCCCCATCACCGAAAAGAACCTGGTCACCCGCCCCCTCTCCTGGCCCGAGGGGCGGACCGCGGTCCAGGAATTGCTGCGGGAGAGGTTCGAGGTCACCGTGGCGGACCGGCTCCGCGAGGTGCGGACGCTTCTGGGGTTCTCCCGGGTGACACCGTCTCTCAATAGCCTGGTACCGGTCACGGGCGGTCCCCGGGCATCCTGGCTACCGGCGGTGGAAGTATTCGGGGAGGGCATCTTCTTGTCCTTCGACGAGGACCTCCTGGCCGCGTGGGAGGCCGAGCCCTCCATCCGTGAACGGGTCGCAGGAATCTCCTGGGAACTGGGACAGGCCTTTCAACAGGAACGCCTGCTCGGGGTGACCGGACCGAAACTGCTTCCGCGGATGCCGATGCTGCACACTTTCTCTCACCTGTTCATCCGGCAATTGGCTTTTGAAAGCGGATACGGGATCGCCTCACTCCAGGAGAGGATCTACGCCCGCCCCGGCGGCAGACGGCACCAGGCGGGTGTGCTCGTCTACACTTCTGCCGGAGACACTCAAGGAACCCTGGGCGGGCTCGCAGCCCAGGGGGCGCCCGAGCCTCTGGCCGAAACGGTCCTGCGTCTGTTGGAGAGCGGATCGTGGTGCTCCAACGACCCACTGTGCTCCGAACACGGGGCCCGGGGTCCGGCAGCCCTGAACCGAGCGGCCTGCCACGCCTGCACCCTGCTGCCCGAGACGAGCTGCGAGACCGGTAACACCCTGTTGGATCGGGTCCTGCTGATCGGCGGCAACGGGGTTCCGGGGTTCTTCCAGCCGGTGATCGAAGCGGCGCTGGACCGAGCCGCCCGGACCGCTCGGGGGCAGGCATGACGACACACCGCCCCCTGACCGTCACCGGTTACCTGGAACTCACCTCCGACCAGCGACGGCTGCTCGAAAGGCTCCCTTTCGAGGGTTCCCACCTAGTCCACGGGCCCGCCGGCAGCGGCAAGAGCGTCCTGGCCGTCCACCGGGCAGCAATGCTATCCCTCACCGGCACACCGGTGACCCTCCTTAGCAGGTCTAATACGTTGCGGCAGCAGGCGATGCGGTGGGGGTCGGAAATCGCTCCCGAAGTGGAGGTGATGACGTTCCACGCCTGGCTGAACGGGTTGTTCCGATCGGCCGAAGGTACCGCCGTTCCCGTTCCCGCAGGGGCGTCCTCCGAGTGGGAGATCGACTGGACCGGTGTACTGACGGGCTTGGCCGGGCACTCCTGCCCCGGCGCCCTGGTGGTCGACGAGGGACAGGACCTCCCACCCGCCTTCTACAGCCTGTGCACTCTCCTCCGAGTGCAGGTGACCGTGTTCGCGGACGAGAACCAGACCATCACCGACACCAACAGCACGCTGGCAGAGATCGAGAAAAAGTTGAAGGTATCGGCGATCCCCCTGGCGGGAAACCACCGGAACACCCGCCAGATCGCCGTGCTGGCCGACCACTTCCACAAGGCGGCGAAGACATCCGGTCCGAGACTCGCGGACGGACCCATGCCCACCCTGACCGCCCACCGCTCCTGGGAGGGGTTCGTCGATCAGGTCCGTGATCACCTGCGCACCCAGCCGAAGCAGACCACAGCGGTGGTGGTACAACGCACCCTCACCCAGAAGAAGCTCATGGAGCTCTTCGCCCGCCGGGGTGTCGCGGTCCAGGCGTACCTGGGGTCGGGGCATCCGAACCACCGTCGGCTGGATCCGGCGAGAGCCGGGGTGACCCTGCTGACGCGGACGAGCGCCAAGGGCCTGGAATTCGACTCGGTGTTCGTACCCGACACCCATGAGGACCGTGCGCACCCGGAGGACCCCGACCAGCGCTGCCTGTACTACATGCTCACCACACGGGCACGGTCATCGCTCGACCTGGGTTATCTCGGGGACCGGGAGCCCGATCATCTCCATGCGATCCCGGAGAGGTATCTCAAACGCAGGGCCTGGTGAAACCCGTCGTGGTCAAGCACGAGCAGTGCCCTGCGAAGGCGGCACTCGTGTCCGCATCATTCGTACGAGTCCGTCCGGTGAATAGGAGCGGGGCCGGGGGCGAGGAGAGACCGCCTTCTCGCGCCCGGACCCGGTCACCAGTACCGATCTCGCCAGAGGTGAACCGTCAGCGGTGAGCCATCACGGGGGCTCCAGGACTCGGGCAAGGGTCCGGAGGTCGGGGACTTCGGCGAGGCCGGTGAAGGAGGCGACCCAGTAGGTGCCGGTATAACTTCCTACCTGCAATTCTGATGCCTTCACCGCTTGATGCGCTGCGTAGTCGACATCATCTGACGCCGAGTAGTCGAGAAATCTTCGGACATGCCGGGAAAGATCTCGCCCTTTGGAGCTCAGATCATCAGACAGGAAACGTTGGGCGTCAACCATGTTCACATGGATAAGGCTGTCGATAAATTCTTGGGCAGCAGCCGGAGAATCACTGACCCGGACGGCGACGTCATCGTCCTCTCACGACTCACCCTCCCTGTCGAATGACGATGGATCGAGCACGTGACAGCGGAACGTATAGAAAGATCCCATCTCGCAGTCCAGGTATTCGGGCAGATCTTCAGGCCAGGGTTTGAAAACATCGCGTTCGCCCTCGGTCAGTTATGATCGTGCATGCTCTGCCTTTTTTCGGCTTTCCATGAACCTGACGGCGAGGTCCTCACACGGAGCGAACTCAAGCCGCAGCGCCACGCGCCCGACATTCTGCCCTAGGTCGTGCAAACTCATCAGTTCGACGACGCGACACCACTCCTCTTTCTCCACCTCCAGAAGCAGATCAAGCCGGATCCGTAGCAGTTCTCCTACAGTTTCGTCATCGATTTTCTTCACATTCTGGAAGAAGTCCCAGCAGTCCGAGTTGAAGTCGTAGAAGATGAGATCACTCTTTCACCTCCCAAAGAAGAAGCAGAAAACGTGGATCATCGAAGCCTTTCCGCTATTATTCGCCCCCACGAACACCGTTGCATCCTTGTCAAGGTCCACCTTGACCGAACGCAGCCTTCGAAAATTTTGTACGCGAACGGAAGAGATGCACACACTCGCCCAGAGGGAAGAGAAAGGACGACCACCGATGCCTTCCGCACCAGAGTAGTCACACACCGAAAAAGAGGCTGGGAATTCAGACCGGTGCACAAGAGAGTAGCCCATACCGTTCAGCAACTTGACTTTATCCGAAAAATTCCTCAGGGAAGTCCTGAGTGCGCTACTTCTCGAACTTTCCCGAGAAAGGAAGGTAAACCAAAAATCGACCTGCGCGTCTAGTATCAGCTCACCCGCTGGAGGGGCGGTATCTCGATCCTCGAAAATGCCTTCTGGCCGGGATGATTTATGAACGATGGGATCATAGGCACAGTCGCCTATTGACAGATGGCTAGGGCGTCCGGCCAGCCGCTATTCGGGGCAGACCGATGTCTGCGGTCTGCCTTTAGGGTGCAGACCACGCAGACTCAACGGTCGAGACCGGGCGATGGTGCTTCTTCTCATCCCTATTCGCAGCACCGGCGAGTGCTTGGAGAGGGGGAGGCCGGGGTTCCCTTCGCCCAGTGCTCACAGCGGGCCCCGATAGCGCCCGGACCCGCCATGACTCAGTGCGTCATCTCCGGCCGGTCGGCATGAGCGATCTCAGGAACTCCCGGGTCTCCTCATCGGTGGAGTACAGGCGGCATGACTTCATCCCCCGGGTCATCAACACCCGGTAGGTGTTCAGGGCGAAGTCAAGGTACTGGTCGGTGTCGACCCCCCGCATCGCCTTGTCATGGCTCGTCTCAGGGTGCGCCTCCCAGCGATCGCCGCGCCGGACCAAGTCCGGGCCGATGATGACACCGGCGTCGTCGTACTCCAGACCCTGGGCGGTGTAGATGCAGCCCACCTGCCGCTCCCCGCCCTCCTGAGTGGCCCACAGCCAGCTCTCCGGGCCGACGGAACCGCCGGCTAGGTCCACGGTGTGCTGCTTGTGCAGGTTCCAGGGGCGGTGCCACTGCTGGGTATCACCGTGGGCGTTCTCCCATTCGATGACGACCCCGGGGAGTTCCTCGCCCAGTCGCACCTCCTCCCAGCCCCAGCAGAAGCCCGCGCTGATACGGGCGGCACGGTGCTCTTCCACGCGTTCCGCAAGCCATCGCTCCATCGACGACGGGTTCTCGGTGACGTCAAGGTCGTAGTCGTGTGCGTCCCACGCCCGAGGGGTTCCATAGAGCAGGTCGTCGATCCAGGCGACGAACTCCCGGGAGCCATTGCAGCGGAAGTTTCCGTTCAGGTCGTGGACGACGACGTCGATCTCGGAGTCGGCGCCAGCCGCGATGTCACGGATCTCCTTCTCCGTCACCCCTTCGCTAGGGCGGACCCGCTGGCGCTCGTCGAGGAAGACCACGACGACCGGGACGTCCGCGAGATTGTTGAGGACATAGCTGCCGAACCCCCCACTGAACCGGCGGTAGCGATGGACCTCGTCGATGATCATCAACCCGCAGTCCTTCACCCTGTTCCTCGGCATCTGGAACAGGGGGGCGGACCCTGGGACGCCTACCGTTTCGCGCAGGGTCCTGGTGAGGGCTCCGGACGGTGTCCCGTACCGGGCCAGTACCGCCGGTTCGTTCAGGAAGTCCCCGAGCAGCCGCATGGCCAGTACCGTCTTGCCGCTGCCCGGTCCGCCGCGCACGATGACGAAGGTGCGGCGACCGTCGTTCCGCAATCGCTGATCGACCGTGGCACGGATATCCAGGAATGCGGTCTGCTGGTCACCGACGAGCGTGAACGAGGGCTCCTTCCGGAGAGCCGCCACGACACCGTCCAACAACCTGGCCCCGGCGCGCCACCGGGCCTCGGCGAACTGCTTGAGGTCCTGCTCTCCGACTCCTCGGAGGTCTCCGCACAGGAAGTGGTCGCGCAGTTCCGCCGATCCGGACGCGGTTCGGACGTCGTCGCGGCCGATGACAGGGACCCGGAGCGCGGGGGGAGCCGCATTGCGCATCTCCGCCGTCTGCTCCCGGTCAGCGTTGTGCAGGTAAGCGACACCACGCACGTTCAGTTCGACCGTGTCGGACTCGAACCAGTTCTCGAGGAAGGCCATGTAGCCGGCGGTCTGGGCGACCGGGTGGGTCGCGGGCTTCTCGTCACCCGGTACGCGCAGCAGGTTATTGGCCACGGGAGCGGCCCGGCTCCACTGCTTCAACTCGACGACCACACCGGCCAGTCCGTTCTCGCCCCTTCCGAGAAGCAGAGCGTCCATGCGGCTGTTCGTGTCCAGGGTCGCGAACTCGAGGTGGATCCACAGGTCCTCGAGACCGGCCCGGACCAGGGCGTCCACCAGAGGTGGCCAGCTGTTACGCCAGCTGCGGACTTCGGACTCACTAGGAGTACCGAAGCCGATGGCCTCGTAGGCATCGACGCAGCGTTCGATGAACCCGGGCTGCTGGAGTGCCCGAGCGGTGTCACCGACGCTGGCGGCGTGGACGAAGCGGAGGGGGGTGGAGGGGGTCTGCGACATCAGCTCTCTTCTACTGCGGCGATGGTCCGACGGTGCCAGGCGAAGTAGTCGGCGTTCTTGGTGGAGAAGGCGAGGCAGTGCTCGCCGAGGCGCTGCGCCGCGGTGCTCAGTGCCCCGCCCTGGGCCTTGGAGGAGGGGCGGATACGACCGCCGGCGTCCACGTACACGAAGCCGTGTTCGAAGAGGGAGTCACAGCCGAGCGTGCAGGCGAACATGACGTTGCTGAGGTCACTTCGTTCCTGATGGTCGCTCTTGCTCCGGCGCTTGATGTGCGCGGTGTGGACGAGCCGCTTGGGCAGAACCTGTCCGCACAGGTCGCAGGGGACCTCGGTCCGACCCTTGAGCTTCTTCGCACGCAGCTTCTTCTGCTCGGCCCGGACGTGCACGTACGCGGAGATGTCGAGCACCGGGGGCAGGTCGCGCATGATCTGGTCGGCCGGGTCCTCCGGGTCGAGGAGCGCCTTCTCACCACCGTGCTCCTGGAGGGCTTCCTTCAGGGCCTGCTCCATGACGGACTCCCGGCTCTCCGGGAGGTAGGGCCCGCCTTGGGCACAGGCCGACCGGCGCAGGGCCTCGATACCCTCGGGGCCGACGCGGGGGTGCTCCTTGGTGACGTCGTGGAGGGTCTCCTCGATCACCAACGGAACCCGGTAGGGGTAGACGTCGTCGTCCCAGACCGGGGTGCCGTGCTGATAGAGGCCACCGGTCAGCCGGGCGACCACCACCTCGGGCACGGTCCTGGTCTGCGCCTCGGGCCTGGAGATTCGCCCCAGGCCCTCATGACCGAGGTAGAGGCGGTCGTCCTTCTTAAGCGAGGTGAGCACCTCGTGGTGCGCCTTCTTGTCCTCGACGGTATCGAGTTTCCACCCCCAGACGGACCGCTCGATGCCCCGGCGCAGGTTGGCGGTGCCCTTCTCACCCACGTAGACGTAGACCTCGGTGATATCTCTCTCGCCCACAATTCTCTTTCCGTCCGTGTTCCGACCGCTGCTCCCCGTTCGGGAACGGCTCTGTCGTAAGGGATCCTTATGGTACGAAGTCCCTGAGACACACCGGCTCCGCCCGGTCCCCCGCAGCCAGCCCCCTGGAGTGTGACTTGACGGCCTACCGCCGCTCCGCGTCCTCCCTGTCCTCCCACGAGTCACCCATGGAGGCGGAACTGGGGGAACTGATCGCCGAACACGTGCGCTACACGTTCAAGCACTCCCCCTCACCCGCGGAGATCCGATCCTGGGAGCGGAGCCTTCCCGCCCTCGCGAGCGACCTGGTCGACGCGGGCCTGGGCGGAGTCGAGATGCTCGTCGAGTACAAGGTGCCGTTGAGTGACAAGCGGGTGGACGTCATACTGGCCGGCCTGCACCCGGTGACCGACGAACCCAGCTATGTGGTGGTCGAGCTCAAGCAGTGGAGCGAGGCCGAGTCCGTGGAGGACGACCCGACGATGGTCCTGGTCCCCGCTCAACCGGGCGGCCCCAAGCTCCATCCGGTCCTGCAGGTGCAGCAGTACTGCGACTACATCGGCGACTTCGTCGCCTCCCTGGACGCCCCTGCCGAGCAGCTGCGCGGCGCAGCCTACCTGCACAACGCCTACGACCCGGCCGTCCGTGACCTCTTCGACCTGCCCCAAGATGACCGCGGACGGCTGTTCACCGCCCAGCACCGCGGTGAGTTCCTCGACTTCCTCAAGGGCAGGCTGGCTCCCAAGTCCGGCGTCGAGGCGGGCGACCGGTTGCTGAACGGGAAGATCCGGCCCAGCAAGCAACTCATGGGCGTGGCGGCCGAGGAGGTCAAGAACCGCTCGCAGTTCATCCTGCTCGACGAGCAGAGACTCGCCTTCCAGACCGTCCTGCACGCGGTGGAGCGCGCCCACGAGGAGGACCGCAAGACCGCCGTCATCATCAGTGGTGGTCCGGGCAGCGGTAAGAGCGTCGTGGCGCTCTCTCTGCTCGGGGAACTCTCCCGCAAGGGTGTGAGCACCCTGCACGCCACCGGTTCACAGGCGTTCACCAAGACCATGCGCAGGGTGGCGGGCAAGGGCAGTACCCGGGTCCAGAGCATGTTCAAGTACTTCAACAGCTTCATGGACGCCTCGAAGAACCAGTTCGAGGTCCTGATCTGCGACGAGGCCCACCGCATCCGGGAGACCTCCGCGAACCGCTACACCCGCAAGGAGTTCCGCACCGGCCGCCCGCAGGTCGAGGAACTGTTGGCGGCGGCCCGGGTACCGGTGTTCCTCCTGGACGAACACCAGGTGGTGCGCCCCGGGGAAATGGGCACTGTGGCGACCATCCGCGAGCACGCGGAGGCTTTGGGACTGCAGGTGGCCCAGGTCGACTTGTCGGGACAGTTCCGCTGCGGCGGCAGTGCCCGCTACGAGCACTGGGTGCTGCGCCTGCTCGGCCTCGCGCCCGGTGGGCCGGTTTCCTGGGAGGGGGACGAGGACTTCGGCCTTCGCACCGCTCCCTCCCCCGAGGAGTTGGAGGCCCATCTGCGTTCTTTCGTCGAGTCCGGAGAGTCCGCACGAATCAGCGCCGGATACTGCTGGCCGTGGAGCAAGGCCGAGAAGGACCGGCCCCTGGCCGACGACGTGCGGATCGGCGGATGGGGACGCCCCTGGAACAGCCGACTGGAGACCTGGCTGCCCGGCGCCCCGCCCAGCGCGCTCTGGGCGACGGAGGAGGGCGGGTTCGACCAGGTCGGCTGCGTCTACACCGCACAGGGGTTCGAGTACGACAGGTCCGGGGTGATCCTGGGGCCGGACCTGGTGTTCCGCGACGGCCACCTGGTCGTCGACCGCAAGGCCAACCGAGACCCGGCGCTGACCAGCAAGGCCACGGACCAGGAGGCGGAGTCGCTCATCCGCAACACCTACAAGGTCCTGCTCACACGCGGCATGCGGGAGACCGTGCTGTTCTCCACGGACCCGGAGACCCAGGAGTACCTGGAGTCGCTGATCGGAACTCGGGGCTGACAAGGCCGGGCTGCGGAGGGGGCGTCTTTGTACTCCCTCCGCAGCCACGATGGTCTCCGGAGGCAAGGTTGCACCCAACGGTCTCGGCTCGCGAGCACGTACGCGCACAGGCGCGCTCGGCGTCGGCGGAGAAACCTCAAGGGCCTGGAGAGCGCGCCTGACCGCGGTGGATCAGGTTCCGTGACGGATGTTCCTGGGGCCGCCGTGTTCCGGGGATACACGACGGGATAAAGCGCACGGGACCGCATAGGCCGGGTGCAGGCCATGGAGAGCCGAACGGCGGCGTCCGCGCCTTCAGCTTCGCGGCACGTCGATCTCCCATGACCGCACCTTGTCCGCGAGAGCGGATCAGGGCTTGTCACCCCAGAGCCATTCGGGGTCCATGCCCGCTGTGAGGTGGTCGCGCACGGTGTCCCTCGCCAACGGCCTGAGGCAGCTGTCGGCGACACGGGAGTGACCACCCGGATCCGGGCAGATCAGGACGGCGAAGACCCGCAAGTGGAGAACGGCGGAGGGCAGGTCCGTGCCCAGCAGCACGTGCGCGCTCCTCCACAGCAGGCGCAGCGCCACCTCCGCGAGCATGGTGCGCACCCGCCCCCACTCGGCGGCATCACCGTGCTCCAGGACCGCCGCTCCGACCTCGTCGGGCACCCTGCCCAGGAGATCGGCACCCCGGTCCAGGACATTCGCGATCTCGGCCAGCAGGTCGCACCAGAAGTGGCCCGCAACGGCCCGGCCGTAGTCGGCGAAGGCCGGTTCGGTGTCCGAGCACTGTGCTGCGAAAGCAGCCAACCCGTCGCCGAAGACGTCCCGGTGGATGGCGTTGCCGAGTTTCTCCAAGCGCTCGACGGTATCTTCGTGTTCTGCGAGCCAGGAGACCACGGCGGCGACGGCGACCGCTCCGCCGGCCCGCCGCAGGTACCGGGTGGGAGCCTTGCGGCGGTTCTCCTGGAAACGGCGCCGCTGCTCCCACCACTGACGCTCGGCGGGCTCACTCAGCTCCCGCACCCCTTCGCCGCCCCTGCGGGCCCGTTCCAGGTGTCCGGACCATCCGTGCAGACTGCCTCCGCAGGTGGAACAGACACAGGTGGGCCTGACGGCCTGCTCGCATCGCTTGCTGTGCTCGGGGGTGGGCTGCACAGAACCTCCGGGGGTTGGAGACGGTGCCGGCTCGAATGAGCCGTCCCCACGGTGCCCCGCGAACACCGGTACCGGGTACCCCGCCGGGAGCCACTCTCCTGTGTCCGCAGGGGCACGGCGCCCTTGCCCTGCCGGGTTCGACGAACTCTCGGATCCGGAGACGCAGCCCTTGTGGTCTGTCGAGCGGGGGACCCGCGTAGGCGGGATTGCGGAGGCAGTGCACGTCGTCAGGTGGTGGGGAAGGAGTCCCGGTCGGTTCCTCCGAGGCGCGCCAGACGCGGGCGGCCTCCGGGGCGCTGCGCAGGGTCGGTTACAGACGCTGCTCGGCGGGCGGCCCTCCGAGCCTGCCGAGGCCGCTGGGGCTGTAGAACACGCCGGGTCGGGCGTCGGGGAAGGTCGCGGCCGTCAGCGCGGGCAGAGCCGCCGTCCGGAGGGCGCCCAGCAGGATGCCGCGGGCCGACAGGGCCCGGATCCGGCCGATGTGCGGGGTGTCCTCCCCGCGGCCGAGTTCGGGGGGCGGCGAGGAGGCTGGCCAGGGCCGCTCCGGGATGGGCGAGGTTGCTGGTGACGCCCCGGCCGTGGGCCCTGCTGCGGCGGTCCGGTTCGAGGCCGAACAGCCCGAAGGCGATCTTGGACCGGTTGTACACGCGCATCTCGTGGTGGGAGCGCTGCCGGTTCAGGTCCTCCCGGTGGAGGGCGCCGCGGCGGGTGGAGACGCTGATCTGCGAGGTCACCCGTGCCCGGCCGGCGCGCAGCAGCGGGAGGAGGCCGACCCGGGCGACGTGGCCGAGGTGGTGGGTGCCGAACTACAGCTCGTACCCGTCGGCCGTGGTCCGGCGGCCCGGGGCCGCACTACGCCGGCGTTGTTGAAGAGGAGGTGGATCGGTCGGCCCTCCTCGCGCAGGGTGTCGCCGAGGGCCGTGACCGATTCGAGCGAGGACGGGGCGAGGCTGTGCAGCGAGACGTCGGCGCCGGGTGCCGCACGCCGGCTCTCGGCGATCCCCGGTCCCATGCCGTCGTTCGCGCCGGTGACGACGGCGCGTCCTCCGGTGAGGTCCGGCACGGTGATGTCGATGGGTCGTCGTGGCATGGTCCTGCTCCTTCATGTCGTGTGGCCGCGGGCGTGCCGACCGGGCCGTCCCGGGCCCCGCTCCGGGCGGGGCGGCGGGGCCTCTGACCGCCGCCCGGGTACCGCCCGGGCCCTGTCGGCGATCCTCGGCGGGCGGAACGGGCCTGTACAGGGCCCGGCGATCCCAGGCCCACCGGGCCGCCACTGCGTCCCGCGGGGGGTTCGGCGGGCCGGAAGCGGCGACGGCCGGGGGCAGAGAGGTGCCCGCGAAGGCGCGGCGGACCACCGGGGTCACCCCAGGTCGCGGGCGGACGGCTCTTCGGGGGTGACGTGGCGGCGGGCGCCGGAACGGGTAAGCCGCAGGCGGGGAGGGCCCCGGATTTCCAGGCGATAGATTCTCTACTCGGTCGGTATTCTCGCGGCGCGTGCCCGCGGCCCGGACGAGCAGTGAGGTGGACGGTCATGGACAAACCGCGCGGAGACGACTCGTTCTCGTTGCTGTACAGGGTGGGGTTCCGCATCAACTACGCCCTGCTGCACGTCATGGGTCCGGCGGCGCTGTCTCCTGAGGCCGACCCGGCGCAGCGCGCGAAGAAGGAGTACGAGCGCCGGCGCGAACTCCACCGGGCGTGGAAGGCGGAGCAGCGGTCCGCCTAGCGGAAACGCGCACGGCGCGTCCGTAGATGCGGGCGCCCCCACGGGAGCAGTGCCCGCCCCCGGCCGGACGGCGTCCTGCCGGGTACCGGGCGACCAGGCGGCCCCTTCCCCGGGCTCTGCGGGATCCGTGGGCGGCACCCTCCCGCCCCACGGCCCCTGCCATCGCTCCGTTCGCCCGGCGGCCGGCTTCCTCAAGACCCGGCACACCGAGACCCGCACATCGACCGTGCGGCCCGCCCGGCCCTTTTCCACTGTTCCCGGTGTGCCGCGGCAGACGGACACCGATACGCAGGACCGGTCGGCGGGCCCAGGCGGCGGAAAGTCCGGTCGTGGGCCGCCCCCTCCGCGCCACCGGCTCAGCCGTTCACGCGACCGGGACGCGTGGCTCCCGGACTCCGGTGGCACCGCGGATCAGCGCCTCGTCCATGCATCGCCCGAAGGCGGGAACGGAGGCTCCCGCTCCGGCCACAGGCCGAGTGGGCCCTGCACGAGCGGGTCCGCCGACAGGGGTGGGGCCGCCCCCGTGGTCCGCGCTCCGTGGGGGCCCGCCGGGAGGCGGCGGAGGAGCCGACCGCCCTCCCGTGAACGGCACCGCCACTCGGCCCCTTCGCCCCGCCTCCGCGACGTCGCCGCATCCACGGGCCGGCCCACCGCCGGGTCCGGCGCCCAGCGCTCCGCGGGGGTCTCGACCGACGATCGCGTCCCGTATCGGCCGGGACGGACGGCGGACCACGGCGGACACGGGGCACCCGCACCGCCCCTGAGCGGGGATTCGGATGTCCGGCGCGGGAGATCTCGACGGTCACTTGTGAGGGGGCCCGGCGCGCTGAACGGGGGTTTCGGGCGGTCGGGGCGGTGGGGGGCGGGTTGTTTCGGGGGTGGGGGCGGGATAGATCCGGGCCGTTGCGGAAAGTGTGTGCTGTTTGAACGAAACCGCCCCCGGTACGGACCGGCGGACGATAGAACGGTGGGCGTTGCGCGCGGTGATGAGTTCGTCGCGGACGGTGCGATGAGAGCGGGGAACGGGAATGGTGTGCGCGGGTTCGGACGGTGGACGGCCGGGCCGGCCGCGGGTCGTCCCGGAGGACGGGGACCCCTCGGCGGCCGAGTCGGAGGCGGATCCCGGCGGCGGGAGCGGGCTCCCCCGCGGTTGCCCCGCCCGGGCGTTCGCGCTGGAGCGGGAGTACGGGCGCTTCGAGGAGTCGCTGCCGATGTCGGGGTGGGGCATGGGCGGCCGCGCCTCGTTCGCCCCGCCGAGCGAGACGGCGCTGGCCGGGGACGCGGCGCAGACCGTGCCCCTGCGCGACCTGCTGGAGCTGGCCCGGTGGATCACCCCGGAGCGGCCGGTGACCTCGGCGGGGACGCTGGACGCCGGCGACGTGCGCGCGGCGGTGGAGGAGCTGGGGCTGTGGCCCGCGGTGTCGGAGGAGGCCGCGGCGGAGCGCTCCGAGCGGCTGCGGCGGCTGCGCAACGGCCGTGAGCTGCCCGAGTTCGCTGCGCTGTGGCGCGCGGCCGTGGAACTGGAGGTCATCGAGGTGGCCTCGGGGGTGGCCCGGCCCTGCGCCGGGATCGCGGACGGGGACCCGGAGGAGCTCCTGGACGTGTGGGAGGCCCTGTTCCTGTCGGCCGTCGAGGGGGACGAGGTGCCCGGCCGGGAGGTCGGCGGGGACGAGGTGCTGGCGGCGGCCCTGTGCATGCTCCAGGAGATGCCGCGCGGCGCCGAGGTCCCGCTGATGGACCTGGTGGACCTGGCGCGGGACCTGCGGCGCGACCGGCACCCGTCGGAGCCGGAGCACCTGGCCTATCCCGCGGTCATCGAGGCGATGTACGCCGGGGTGGTGCGGCTGGCCCGCGCCGGCGCCGTGCGGCTGGTCGGGCGCTCCCCCGCAGGGCTGCTGGTCCCGCACCGGCTGGGCCGCGGGCGGGCGCCCCGGCCGCTCTGGCCCGGGGCCCAGGAGACGACGTCCACCGAGCAGGTCGACGGGGCGGTGGCGCTCACCGCGCTGGGGCGCTACGGGGCCCAGCTGCTGCTTCCCGAGGGCGACCCGGCGTGGGCGGAGGTGCCCGCTCCGCGCGCCGGGGACGGCGGCGGGTCCGGGACCGGGGACACCGCCGGGTTCCTGGACTCGCTGAGCGCGCTCCCCCTGCGGTGGCACGCGGCCGAGGTGCAGCCGTGGCTGTCGGTGCGGACCGCGGCCCAGGCCGTGCGGGAGATCGCGGCCGCCGCGGCGGATCCCACGCCGCTGGGCGCGCTGCGCCGCACGATCGGGGTGTCGGTGCTGTCGGTGGTGGGCGACGAGGCCGCGCCGGAGCTGCGCCTGCTGCTCGCGTCCGGGCGTCCGGAGGCGACCGGGCTGGCCGCCGGGGCCCTGATGGCCCTGCCCGGGACCTCCGCCGAAGAACACCGGAGGCTGCTCGCCGAGTACGGCCCGTGGTGGACGATCGACACGGTCTCCGGCCTGCTGGCCCTGGGCGAGGAGCACCTCGACGAGCTGTTCGGCCCCGGGAACGGGGGGCGCCCCGACCCCCTCGGCGAACTCCTCCTCTCCGGGGAGGGCCGCGCGGGGCGCGTCGACCACCCCGCGGCCCTGCCGGTGCTGGAGGCCCTGGGCCGTCTGCACCCGGACGAGGAGGTCGCCTCGGCCGCGCGCCGGGCGGCGGACGAGGTCCGCGCCCGCCGGGGCTGACGGACACGGCCTTCCCGGGCGGGCCGTCCTCCCCGCCCGTCCGGGGCGCCGCCCGCCTCCCGGGCCCTCGGACCGGGGCTCCCCGCCCCGGTGGCCTATCGGGGACCAGGGCCCCGGGCCAGGGAGGCGGGCGGTCAGAAGTCGCAGCAGCAGTCGCAGTCGCAGGCGCCGTTGCACGGGCAGTCGCAGTATCCGCACCAGGCGTCGCGCCGCTTGCCCGACCAGGGTCCCGGATGGGGGTCGCGGCAGCAGAGCTGGCAGGTGCAGCACATGAACAGCGCGACCGCGCAGCCGGTGAGGGGTCCCCGGCGCTTGGGCGGGTGGTGCAGCCCCGGCGTGCCGCAACCGCACGAGGTGCAGCAGCCGCCGGAGTCGCGGCCGCCGCCCCCGTGGGAGCCGTGCCCTCCGCCTCCGGAGGGGTCGCCGCCCCCGTGGGGCCGTCCGCCGTACTGGCCCGGGGGGACGTGGCCGTAGCCGTGGGCCGGGTCCCGGGGGTGCCCGTGGGGGTGCTGCGGCCCGCCCGGCGGGTACTGCCCGGGGTGGTGGGGGTGGCCGGGTGGGTTCCCCCGGTGGTGGGGGTGGCCGGGTGGGTTCCCCCGGTGGTGGGGGTGGCCGTGGCCGGGCGGGTGGTGGCCCGCCTGGGAGAAGGTGCGGCCGACGGCGCGGCCGAGTTCGTGCACCAGCAGGGCGCGGACCAGGCGGTCGTCGGTGAACGCGGCCTCCTCCAGGGCGAGGCGCACCCCGAGCGCCGCTCCGTCGCACAGCCCGCGGGCCCGGTCGGGCCCGGTTCCGGTGGCGGTGAGCGGGTTCCAGGCACCGCGGGCCCGGTCCTCCTCCAGGTCCTCGACGGCGTCGAGGAGGTGGGCGATGCGGCCGAACAGGCGGCCCGCCTCGCGCAGCGGTCCGGCGTTGTCCGGGCGGCCGGCCAGGACGGCGGTGTGGGCGAACGCCTCCGCGGTGGCCTCCTCGGTGGGGGCGGTGACGGTGAGGACGTCGGTGCCGGGCCCGGCCGCGAGTTCGAGGTCGCGCTGGCGGTCGACGACGGCGAGGAGGGCGGAGCCGTCGAGGCCGAGCCCGTCGCCGGAGGCGGTGGCGCCGCGGCGCCAGCGCTCGGCCATCCGGCCCGCGAGGGTGCGCACCCCGCGGCGGGCGTAGACGCCGTCGCCGTCCTCGATGTGGTCGGTGATCTTGGCTGAGGCCAGCATCAGCGAGACCGCCGCGGCCAGGTGGGCGCCCGCGCCGTCGGCGACCCGGCCCCCGCGCATGCCGCGCAGGGGGCAGCGTCCGGCCTCGCGGGTCCCGGCCTGTTCCGGGGCCTGGGCGGCGGTGAGGACGGAGATGACGAGGCCGTCGTAGTTGGTGGCCATCCGGGAGACCTGGCCGTGGTCGTCCCGCAGGGCCAGACAGAGTCCGCACATGTGGGCCATCCACTCGTCCGCCAGCCCGTCGGGGAGGGTGTGCCGACAGGGACGCAGGATTCCGAACACCGGGCGCCACCTCTGTTTCCGAATCGTCGTGGTGCGATGGACGACGGTTCGATGCGCGGTGCGGCCTCCGGGTTCGGTCCGGTTCCAGGTGGGGGGCGGCGGCGCCGCCCCCCGGTGTCGGCCGCGGTCGGGGCTACCGGCCGCGGTCGGCGAGGCGCTGGAGGCGGACCACCTCGGCCTGCTGGTCGCGAAGCCGGCGGTTCATGCGGTCCCGGTGGTGGGACAGGACGGTCATGGCGAGGACGGCGACCCAGACGGATCCCATCAGGAAGAACGTGACGGCTGTGGCCGCGATGAGGATGAGGGTGGCGTTCATGACGCACCTCCGATCCCCCGTACCGGGGATCTGTACGAAACCAGAGTGATGTGCGGTGCGTGGCGAGACCGGATATCGGACCGCCGGGTCGAAGAAACTCACTGAGCCTCTGTGCCGCAGGCCTGGTTTCAGGCTAAATTGGGTTTTTCCACTGGGGGAAGCGCTCACTTCTGGCCGAAATGTGTACGTGCGCACATGCAAGGTACGGAAAGGGTACGCCTCATGGACGACGACGCCCCCCGCACCCGGCGGGAGTACGCGGAGGCCCTCCGGGAACTCCGCCGGGGGCTGGGGTGCACCCCCGAAAGGCTCCTGCGGAACCGGCCGCTGCACCGGGCCCTGGCCCGCCGCCTCAGGGCGCGGGGCGAGGCCCCCGCACCCGACCGGCTCATCATGGCGCTGACCCGGTTGATCGAGTCGGTGGAGGACCCGCGGTCCCGCGGCTCCCTGCTCGTCGCGCTCCGCCTGGACCCGCGCTATCCGCAGTACTCGCTGACGGACCGGCGCAAGCACTACAACCGCGACCTCCAGCGCTCCCCCGACCCCGAACTGCACCGCCTGTACGTCGACAGCCCCCGGAGCATGGAAAGGCGGGAGAACCGGGGCATCGAACAGGTGGCGTACTTCCTCAGCGCCGATCGGGAGGCCTCGGTCCCCGCGCACCTGATCGACTCCCCACTGCGCCCGATCGCGCCCCAGCGGGAACTCGCCATCGAGGCGATCTCCTATCTGTGCCGTTTTTCGGAAGAGGGGGTCCTGACGTCGCAGGACACCATTCGCTGGGTGCGGGCCCCCTCCCCGGACACGAACCCGGAACTATCCGTTACGCACCGGTATTTCAACGAGGACCGGTCCGGCATTCTCGACCTGGAGGAGCTTTACGGATGCCGGGTGGTGGAACGCAAGGAAACGGTCAGCGGTGGGCTGATAGCCCGCATTCGGACGCACCGACACCTTGAGCCCGAGGACGGGCCGTTCTCCTTTGGTGTTCGCTTGAACACGAAGAGTGATGTACGATGCAGGCCAGTGGTCATGTGGCGCCCGCGAACAGCGTTCACAAAGCGCATCGAGTTCCATTTGCAATTCCCTGAGTCGCGCTCACCCGTGCGCTCCTGGTGGTTCCAGAGCCCGAGGGAGATCGAGGGCGAATTGGAACCCGATGCGTCCGAAGGACGGCACCTGACACACTACGATGGGGGAAGGTACGTGTACCGGATATTCGAAAATTCGGACATATCCCCTGACCTGCGTTACGGGATCTCCTGGGTCTGGCCGTGATCCGCTTCAGCGGCCCACCCCGAGGAGCACAATGGAAAGAAGACCATGGAAAACGACGGATAACGCTCGGCTTCGACTGGCCCAGTGTTCTCGTGAGATCCCACTGGGCACAGCCTGGCGAACGTCAGCACTCTCCGTTGTCCATGCTCCCCTTCCCGAGGTCGCCTTTCCAGCCCGGCCCTCTGGATCCACACCCAAGGTAGCGCCCATTTCTTGGCTTTCCAAGGTTTTTTTCGGGAAATATCAAAGGCGCGAATCGGCCTCACTGGAGACGTTTGAGGCGAATGGATATCGGGAATAACCATATTTCCTTCTCCGATCGCCGCCGTCCCGGATATCCCTCGCAGCGAGTCGGCGAAACGACCATAGCGCCCCTGCTTCCCCCTGGCCCCCGTGAGTACCGCAGGGGCGGGAAAAGAGGCCCTGGCCGGTAACCGCCGGTCGAACGCGGGGCGCGGAGCCGGGGCCCGGGCCGGTGCATCCTGGATACCCCCGTATCACCCGCGCACACGCCGGTGCGCGCCGGAGCCCGGCCGGGGCCGCGGGGGCGGGAGCCCGGCGGTGCGCGGAAGCCCGCTCCCGGTGAATTCGGCACCGGTCGGCGCCGCGTCCGTGTCCCCTCTCCGGGGGTCCCGGAAAAAGAGGAATTCCGTTCCGCGCATTTCCGGGAACGGCGTCCGGGCCACCACCCGGGAGAGGCCTTTGGGGCGGCGGTCCGGGACGGAGCGGCGCGCGCCGTCCCGCGTCGCGCCACGGGGGTCAGCGCAGGGAGGCGGAGCCGCAGCACTTCTTGTACTTGCGGCCCGAACCGCACCAGCAGGCCTGGTTGCGCTCGGGCGGCCAGGGGGCGACGTCCGGGGAGTCCGGGGCCGGGACCGCCGCGACCCAGGCGCGGAGGGTGCCCGGGTCGGCGGGGTCGAGGCCGTGCTCGGCGGCGAAGGCCGCCAGGCCGTCCGGGGTGACGGGGATGGTGCCCAGGTGCACGTCCGGGAAGCCGCGGGCCTGGGCGCGCAGGGTGAGTTCGATGCGCTGGTGGTGGGCGGACCCGTCGGCGCCGGCGGGCAGCAGGCCGTGCTCGCGCGCCTGCTCCAGGGCGGCGTGCGGGTAGAAGGCGTGGTTCTCGCGGACGGTCTCCGGGACCGGCCGGGGCGCGTCCGCCTGCCCGGGGAGGGGCCCGGAGAAGGCCTCGGACAGGTCCCCCTCGAACAACGGCGCGGCCGGCTCGTCCGTGCCGCCGGACATGCGGCGGAGTTCGGCGGCGGCGTCGGGCAGGTGGCGGTCGGCCTCGCGGGCGGCGAGGTCGTGGCCGTCCGGGGTGAGGCCGAGGCGTTCGCGAACGGCGGCCCGGCCCAGCAGGGGCAGGAGGCCGATGCGGTTGAGGTCGGCGACGGTCTCGGCCGGTCCGGACAGGATGCTGCGGCACGCGATGTTGTAGCACTTCAGCGCGCGTTCGAGGGAGCCCTCGGCGGCGAACTCCTCGGCGAGGAGCAGGGCCGGGACCCGGTCGAGGCGGCCGGAGTCGAGGAGGTCGGCGATGAGCCGGTCGGCCGTGTCCGCCTCGCCGCGGCGGCGCAGCAGGGCGGCCAGGGCGTGGGTGGCGTACTGGCGGAGCGCCTCCTGCGGGGCGTGGGCGCGCAGGGCGTCCAGGAGGGCGCGGGCGCCGTCCGGGTCGGTCTCGCCCAGGTCCACGGCGGCGTCGAGGAGGAGGTGCGCGTCCGCGGAGGCGGCGAGGGCGGTGCGCCGGTGCTCGGGCAGGGGCAGGGCGTGGACCGCCTCCAGCAGGGGGCGCGGGAGGGCGGCGGGGACCGGCGGTGTTCCTGTCATCCCTCCAGGTTAGGAGCGGGTGCCACCCCGGCGCGCCGCCGCCGGACGCGACCGGGGAAAGCCGTGGAAGGTCACACGCCGCCGGCTCCGTGCGGGCGCAGGGGTCGCGGAGCCGGGAGAGCCGGTCACAGCGGCCACCAGGGGGCGCCGGTGAGTGTGCCGAGGAGGTCGAGAGCGCCGGTCCCGAAGCGGGCGCCGGCCTCCAGGCCCGTGACGAGGAACGCGAAGAGGAGCAGCACCACCAGCACGCGGGAGGGCCACCGGCGCCGCGGCGCCTCGACGGAGAGCGGTTCGTCGTCGTCCTCGCGGTCGAGCCAGGAGCGGTCCAGGCGGGCGACCTCGCGTCGGGAGTCCTGGAGTTCGCCGTGGTAGTGGTCGCGCTCGTCGCGCACGCGCTGGAGCTCGGAGCGTTCGGCCCGGACCGCGGCGCGGGCGTCGACGAGGTCGACGCGCGCCTCCTCGGGGCCGTACTTGGTGAGCCACCGCTCCAGGCGGGCGAGGGGGAGGTCGGCGTACTGGGTGGGCCAGTTGTCGCCGGGGGCGACGTGGTCGGCGCGCTCGGGAACGGTCTCGGTGGCGTAGTCGGGGGCGGGGATCGCCTCCGTGCGGGTCCCGTCTCCGAAGGCGTCGGCCGGGGACCGGTCGCCGGCCCCGGGCTCCGCGGGTTCGGGGTGCGGGAAGAGGGGCGGGGCCTCGTCCGGGGTGCGCTCCGGAGCGGACTGGTACTCGTCCGGGCCGGGCGGTTCCGGCGTCGAGCGCATCGGGCGGCCTCCGAAGGCCCCCTCGGCGAGCGCGCGGACCCGGCCGTCGGCGCGCGACGCCTCCGGTTCGGGCTCGCGCGGGGCGTCGGCCGCCGCGGTGCCGGCGGCCGGGGTGTCGCGCCGGCCGCCCCGCTTGCGGAAGAGGCCGGTGCGGATGGGCGAGGGCGAACGCCGGGGTGTGTCGGCGGACACCGCCTCCTCCGGGGGTTCGGGGTCCGCGGTGGCGGGGGCGATCCGGGGTCGGCGGGATTCGTGGGGCTCGGGGGCGTCGAAGATGCGCGGGGGCCGGTCGTCCCGGGGCCGGGGCGAGGCGGGGAGGGGGGAATCGGGACCGGGGCCGGGATCCGTTTCGGTGCGCGGCGGGGCGAGGCGGGGGCGGTGCGGGTCGGACGCGTCGTCCCCCTCGGGCGCGGGTCCGGGGCCGACGGCGGACGCGGCGGACGGCCACAGCGCCTCGTCCGGGTCCGCGGAGGCGGGGGTGGGGGCGGGGGTGGGCGCGGAGGGGGAGCGCGGCCACAGGGGTTCGCCGGTGTCCGCCGGGGCGGGCGCGGAGTCGGTGTCCGCGGGTTCCACGGACGTCCGGCCGATGGGGACCGCGGGGCCGGGAGGGGCCTGGGGTCCGGTCTCGTCGGTGCCCGGGGGATCGATCTCGGGCAAGGCCGCGGCGGCTTCGGCGGCGGCCTCCCGGGACGCCCAGGCCCGGGCAGGGAGGTCGTCGGAGAGGTCCCTGGCGCGGGTGGCGCTCCGGAACGGGGAGGGCGGCGGGGCGGAGGAGCCGCCGGTGTCGCCGGGGAGGGCTTCGGCCTCGGGCAGGTCGTCGCCGGAGTCGTCGGCTTCCACGGGGAAGGGCGGGCGGACGGGCCCGGTCGTCCCTTCGGTACCGGGGGGCGGCGGCGCGGGGGCGGGCGGCAGGGGGATGCCCGCGGGGCGGGGGTGGTCCGCGCGCTGCGCGGGATCGGTGGAGCCGCCGCGGAACGGCGGGGGCTCGGGCGGACCGTCCTCTGCGGTGGCAGAGGGGCGGACGCCGCTCCCGGAACCGGGGTGGTGAACGGGCGGCAGCGGTAGCCCCGTCCCCCCGGATGACATGGGCTGAGAGGGGCCGGTGGGATCCTCGGTGCTCCCGGGGCGGGGGCGGCCGGTGGAACCGGGGTGGTGGCCGGTGTCGGCACCGGTCCCCGGAAGGGGCTCGGCGTCGGGGAGGTCGTCCTCGGCGGGTCGGGTCCCGCCGGGGGACAGGACATCGGTGCGGCCGGAGGCGGACGCGCCGCCACCGGAGTCCGCGGAGCGCGTGTGACCGGCGGGATCGGTGGAGCGTGCGGGGTCTCCGATGCCCCCGGGGAGGGAGCGCACCTCCGGCTGGTCCTCCGGCCGACCGTCGTGCGCGGCACCGGCGGGGTGCGCGGGGTGGGTCGCGACCGCGGAAGGCGGCTCCGCTTCGGGCAAGCCGGTGTTCCGGGCGTCGCCGAGACCGGCGGGCCCGGATCGGCGGGCGCCGTCGGCCTCGGCCCCCGGGAGCGGCTCGGCCTCCGGCAGGTCGTCGTCCTCGGCACCGGTGGGACGGGGGTGACCGGTGGGATTTACGGGACCGGTCGCCCTCCCGGAAGGGGGTTCACCCTCCGACAGGCCGCCGGTCCCCGCACCAGCGCCACGGTGAAGGCTCCCGGTACGG
The DNA here is from genome assembly GCF_900141985.1 of Nocardiopsis flavescens. Classification (GTDB taxonomy): domain Bacteria; phylum Actinomycetota; class Actinomycetes; order Streptosporangiales; family Streptosporangiaceae; genus Nocardiopsis; species Nocardiopsis flavescens. Next base: position 88,284 of record NZ_FQZK01000004.1, read on the forward strand.
CCGCCCGTCCCGGACACGTCCGCGGGAAGCGGCTCTGCGCCGGGCCGGTCGTCGCCCCCGGCACCACCGGGGACGGGCCTTCCGGGAGAAGGTGGCCCGGCCTCAGCGAGAGCATCGCCTCCCGCAGCGTCGGAACGGAAGCCGTCCGTACGCCCGTCGGCACGGGACCCGCCCCGGGGAAGCGGCCCGGCGCCGGGCAGGTCGTCGCCCACGGCACCACCGGGACCACCGGGACCACCGGGGACGGTCCTCCCCGCGGGGGACGACCCACCCTCCGACGTCTCCTCGGCATCCCCACCACCGGAACGGAACCCGGCCCCCGGGAGCGGCTCGGTCTCCGGCAGGTCGTCGTCCTCGGTACCGGTGGGTTCACCGGGGACGACCATCCCGAAGGAGGGCGCCCCGCCCTCGGCGTGGGCACCGGCCCCCGCACCACCGGGACGGAAGCGGCCGACGGGGCCACCGGCGCCGATCCCGGGCAGGGGCTCGGCTTCGGGCAGGTCGTCTCCGGTGTCCTGGGCGTTCTGGGCGTCCACGGGGTGTGCCACCTCTTCGGGGCGGAGGGGATCGGGCGAGGCCTCGGGATCAGCCGGCCGAGCGGTGGCATCGACGCCTCCGGCGGAGCCGCCGGACGCGTCCGCGCCGCCCGCGACGGGCTCGGGATCGGCCGCGCCCTCCAGCCCGCCACCGGCGGGCCCCCCGGTGGCGTCGGCGCTCTCGGGGCCCGCCGCGGAGGCCGCCGAGGCGGCCGGCTCCCCCGCCCCGGCCGGGACGCCCTCGCCGCCCCCGTGCTCCCCGGCGGGGAGGCTCCCGCCTCCGGTGAGGAACGGACGTGTGCGCGACGCCCCCTCGGCGGTGCCGGTGCGGGCGCGGGGCCCGGAGCCGCCCGGCCACCGGGGGCCGTCGGACTCCGGCTCCGGCCCCGGTGAACGCTCCGGTACCGCCTCCGCGGTCCCCGGGTCGGTCCCCGCGTCGGCTCCGGGCCCGGCCTCCGCGACCCCGTCCCCTCCCCCGTCCGCGGGCGGCCACGCGTCCTCGGCGCCCGCGCCCGGCACCGACCGCGCGCGCGGTCCCGCCGGGGACGGGTCCAGCCAGTCGGCGAGGAGGTCGCGGCGCTCACCGAACGTCGGTGCGTCGGGGACTCCCCGTTCCGCCAGGTGCGCGACGAGCGCGTCGCCGCCCTCGTCGCGCAGCACGCCCACCAGGCGCTCGGCCACCGTCCGGAACTCCGTTCCGGGCATCCGCAGCAGCGGCCCCGGCGTCTGCGCGGGCGGCCCGAAGACGATGTGCTGGCCGCTCTCCCCCAGCACCGGGTCGTAGGTGGACAGCGACCAGTCCCAGCCCGGCGCGGGTGTCGTCCCGCGCGGGCTCAGCACCTCGTACAGGCTCCGGTGCATCCCCCACAGGAACCGCAGCTGCACCGCGTTCCACAGGTCCGCCCGGTCCGGTGCCAGGAACACCCGCACCGGCAGGTCGGGGCGCTCCAGCGCCGCCGCGACGCCCAGTGCCAGGAGTTCCTCGCCGCCCGGGGCGGTGAGGTCGGCCGCGCGGCGGTCGCGGGCGCGCACCGCGCCCGGGGCCGCCGACCGCTCCCAGGGTTCGGGGGCGTCCAGGGCCGGCATCGCCCCCCACCCCGCGCGGGGCGGGCGGGTGCGGTGCGGCCGGGTGTTGGGGTTCTCGTGCAGGCTCAGCACGCGCGGCAGGGTGAGCCCGTCGGCGGGGCCGACGATGGCCCAGGCGTGGGCGGTCTCCAGTTCGCCCGGCCAGCGGTAGACGAGGGCGGCCTGCCCGTCGTCGTAGGAGCGCACCCACAGGGTCTCGGGGTGGTCGGCCGGGTCGGGAAGGCAGACCCGGTAGTCGACGGTGAGGGCGGGCTGGAGCCGGTTGCGCCAGGCGCGCAGGGTAAGGCGCTCGTCCTCGCCGAAGGAGGCCGACGCGGGCCCGGGGCCGGTCCGCCCCAGCAGGGTGGGGTCCGCCCAGGCGAAGTGGATCTGGTGGTACGTGCTCTCGGGCAAGTGCCCCTCCCCCGCGGTCGCCTGGGCGGCGGGATCCGGCCGCCGCCTCTAGGGAAGGTATCCGGTCAAAGCTCGGTAAAAACCGTGTTCACGAACATGTGCACGACGTGTGTCCTGGGTTTCCCATGGACCACACCCGTCTCGGGGGACCCCGCCCGCCCCCGGACGGCGCCTTTCACCTGGCCGGACCCGTGTGCGACGCGGTCCGGCGGCGGCGGGCGGGGCCCGCAGGTGTCCGCTTCCGGCCGCTCCGGCGCGCCGGGCTCCGGGCCCGGCGGGGGCGCACGGCCCGCCGGGCGCCGGGGCCGCTCAGTGGGCCTCGTCGAGGATCCTCCGCTGCTCCGCGTCCAGCTCCAGGTCGGTCGCCTCCACCGCCTCGTCGAGCTGCGCCGCGTCGCCCACCCCGACCACGGGGATGATCCCGCCGCCGATGAGCCAGGACAGCACCACCTGGTTGCGGGTGGCGCCCGCCGTCCGGGCGACCTCGTCGAGCGCGGCCAGCCGGTTGCGGTTGCCGGGGTGGTCGTAGGCGGGGCCGAGCGCGGCGGCGCGCTCGGGCCGGGCGTAGGCGCCGCCGAGCAGCGAGGTGTACGCGACCAGGGCGAGGTCGCGCCCGGCGGCGTTCTCCGCGCCGACGTAGTCGAGGAGTTCGGGGGTGACGTGCGTGAACCCGTCGGACTCCAGCCGCGTCTCGTGGCGGGGCTGGAGGTAGCTGTAGCGGTACTGGAGCACGGTGGCGCGGTGGCCGTGGCCCTGGAGGGCGGCCCGGGCGCGCTCCAGGCGCCAGGTGCGGTGGTTGCTCATGCCCAGCTGGGAGACCTCGCCCGCGTCGACCAGCCGGGCCAGGGCCGCCATGGTCTCCTCGACCGGGGTGGCGCGGTCCTCCTTGTGCGTGTAGAGCAGGTCGATCCGGTCCACGCCCAGGCGTCGGCGGCTGCGTTCGGCGGCCGAGGCGACGACCTGCGCGGACAGCCCCTCCCAGGCCTCGGGGCCGCCGCCGGGGACGGTGGGCTGGGCACCGATCTTGGTGGCGATGACGACCTCGTCGGTGATGCCCTGCCCGCGCCGCCAGCGGCCCAGGAAGGCCTCGCTCTCGTGGCCCTCGAAGCCGTCGACCCAGTACTGGTAGCAGTCGGCGGTGTCGACGAAGGTCCCGCCCGCCCGCAGGAAGCGGTCCAGCAGGGCGGTGGAGGCGGCGTCGTCGGTCTGGCTGCCGAACTTCATGGCGCCCAGGCACAGGGCGCTGACCTTGCGGCCGCCGATCTCGGTGTGGCGCATCAGCTTCCGTCCTTGAGGGTGTGGGCGGTCCCGGCGGCGCGCTCGGAGAGGACGCCGAGGTAGTAGTCGATCTTGTGCTCGATGGCGCCCTGGCGCTCGACGAGTTCGGCGATGCGGGCGTCGAGGCGGTTCTTGTGCTCCTGGAGCACGTCCAGGCGCTCGGGGATGGTGTGGTCACCGGAGCGGACGAGCTCGGCGAAGGCGCGCAGGCGCGCAATGGGCATGTCGGTGTCGCGCAGGCAGCGGATGAGGTGAAGGAGCTCGACGTCGTCGGTGCGGTAGCGGCGGTGGCCGCTGGGCGCGCGGTCCACCCGGCGCAGCAGGCCCGCCTTCTCGTAGTAGCGCAGCGTGTCGAGGGTGAGGTCGAAGCGCTCGGCGATCTCACCGGGGGTGTAGTAGTCCTCCATGGGAAGAGCATGGGACCTGGAGTGCGCTCCAGGTCAAGGGGGCCCGGGGCGGGACCGTCCGCGCGGGCGCCCCGGCGGCGGTGTCAGCGCAGGCCGCTGCTGCCCTGGACGGCGCCGACCACCGCGGCGGTGAGGTTGTCGATGATCTCCTCCTCGCCGACCTCGGGGTGCTCCAGCCACCACTCCCCCGCCGCCTGGACCATGCCGACGACGGCGTGCGCGGTGATCTGGGCGAGCAGGCGGTCGCCGATGCGTCCCTCGCCGACCATCAGCTCGGCCAGCTCCTCGCCCATGCGGCGCACCATCATGCCGAGGTCGCTTCGGGTGCGCTGGTCCTCGGAGGTGGCCCGGTCCATGAGGAAGCGGTAGAGGTTGAGGTTCTGGGAGATCATCGACAGGTAGGCGCCGACCGTGGCGCGGGCGCGCACCTCGAACGCGGTGCCCCGGTGCAGCTCGTCGCGGATGCGCTCGATGAGCGGGTCGACGTGGCGGGCGGCCAGGGCGCGGTACAGGCCGCCCTTGTCGCCGAAGTGCCGGTAGAGGATGGGCTTGCTGATCCCGGCCTCGGCGGCGATGGCGAGCATGGAGGCGTCGGGGCCGTCGCGCTGAATGACCCGGTCCGCGGCGTCGAGGATGGCGCGGCGGCGCTCGGGGTCGCGTCCCCGGCCGCTCCCCCGGCCGCCGCGTCCGCGGGGCGCGGGCGGGGTACCCGCCGCGGCGGGGGCGTCGTCGCGGTCGGTCACGGGGGTCCGCCGCAGGTCTTCGTTGGCCACAACGTCCCACTTTAGGGGTTGCGGGGCGGTCGGGCGCCCCGCCCGGGGACGGGACCGGTCCGGGGCGGTCGGGCCCCGGTCCCGGAGGCGGGGCGGCCGGGGCGGCGGGGCGGCCGGGGCGGCGGGGCCCGCCGGGGGGCGGGCGGTCCCCGCCGCCCTGGACCGCCCGGGCCCGCTCCGCCCGGGTCAGGTGCGGACGGGTCAGGTGCGCAGGGCGATCCAGGTGGCCCACGCCCGGGCGAGGACGTCGCCGTCGGCGTCGTACAGGGCGCTGCCGGTGCGGATCTTGCGACCCTCGACGGACTCCAGGTACCCGGCGACGACGTGTGTCTCGCCGATCCGGGGCGCGCGCAGGGCCTGGACGGTGATGCGGCCCAGGACGGCGGGGCGGCCGACGACGTCGCTGGACCAGCCGCCGGGGCAGTCCAGCGCGGCCCACAGGTCGGGGGCGCCGACGGTGCCCGCGCCCTCGTCCAGGCCGGGGTGCGGGGTCCAGGTGCAGGCGACGGTGTTGCCGGCCCCGTCGGGGCCGCCGCCCGCGCGGACCCGCCCGGCGAACAGGCGCAGGCCCTCGCCCTGCGCGCGCTCGGGCCCGCAGCTGTAGCAGCGCGGGAAGGGGTGCGCCTCCAGGCCGGCGAAGCGGCGCTCGGCGTCCCGGGCCTGCTCGGGGCCGACCGGGGCTCCGGGGACCGCGGGCGCGGCGGGGACGGCGACCTCCTCGGCCTCGGCGACGAGGCGGGCCGCGGCGTCGGCGGCCGAGGGGTCCACGAGCCGCAGGGGCTCCCCGGCTCCCCCTTCCACGGTGAGCGGACGGCCCAGGGGCGGCGGGACGCGCAGGGTGACCTGCACGGCCGGGCCTCCGACGGCGGTGAGGCGGGAGGCCAGGAGGCCGGCGGTGTAACCGCCGTTGCCGGAGCCGTCGGGGCCGTTGCGGGTGGCGGGGACGGTCAGGGAGGGGGCGTCGTTGCCCGGGGTGGCGTGCATGGCCCCAGGGTAGGGGCCGGGCCTGCGCCGGCCCGCCCCGGGCCGCCGGGGCCGGGGGCAGGTCGGCGCGCCGCGGGTGTCCCGCTCCCGCGTGGAGGCCGGGGCCGGGCACCGGCGGCCCCGGTCAGTCGCCTTCGCGCAGGGCGTCGGCCGGCAGGGTGGCGGGCCAGTCCCCCAGGCTGCGGAAGTCGGTGTCGAGCAGCCCGACGCGGGGGTCGATCCGGTAGAGCAGCGACGGGGCGGGGTGGCGGCGGCGCACCCAGTCGACGTCCCGGTCGGTGATCATGTCGTCCACCCAGGCGAAGGGCCGTCCCGCGGCGTACTCGACCAGGGCTGCGGTCTTGAAGCAGAGCCCGTCCTCGGTGCTGGACCAGTGCGGCAGCTCCACCACCGGGAGCTCGGGCAGGCCCACGACGGGGCCGATCATCGTGTTGGCGTCGTGCTCCCAGGTGGTGGCCCACACCAGGGTGTAGGGCAGGGCGAGCAGGCTCTCGCCGTGGTCGGGCCGGAGCCACACCCGCAGCGGCTTGGGCGCGTCGCCCCAGCCGTCGGGGCGGAGGCGGTGGGTGGTGTACCCGTCGGGGCGGTTCCCGTTCGGGGCACGGAACGGGTTGAGGGGGCCGTCGACGTCGAGGAAGAGCAGGGGTGGGGACACGGGTCTCCTGTAGGGGGTGGATGGCGCACCGCCGCCCATCCTAGGGACGGACCGGCCCCGTTCCCAGGGCTTCGTCCCGCCGCCGCCGTCCGCGGACGGCGGCGGCGCGCAGCAGGCGGACGTACGGGCTCCAGCGCGCGGGGGCGCGGACGGTGCCGGTGAGGGCGTGCTCGGCGCGGTCCAGGCAGTCCTCCAGGAGGGCGTCGTGCAGGGGCCGGAACACCAGCGGCCAGGTGAGCAGGGCCGGGCCGTGCGCCCGGATGGCCAGCAGGTGGCGCAGCACGGCTCCGCCGCCGTCGGCGGGGCCGGCGGTGAACTCGTGGAACCCGTCGAACCCCCGCGGGGCCCGGAAGCGGAAGCGCACGCCGTGCCCGGGGGTGTACGCGGCGACCGTGTAGCGGACGGGTCCGTGCCCGCCCGCGGCGCCGACCGCCAGGGGCCGGTCCAGCCGCATGGCGGGCCAGCGGTCGGCGGGCCAGAGGGCGTCGTCGGGCGAGGCGAGCCCGTCGATCAGGGCCCCGGCCCGGTCGGGCGGCACCGGCAGGTGGCGCAGGTGCAGGTTGCGGACGCGCATTCGGTCGACGCTCCGATCGTATTGGAGGGTTCTCTCTAAAACCCAGTGGAGCATACAGTCGCCCCCATGGGAAGACCCGCACGCTTCGACTCCGGCGTCCTCGTGGCCGCCGCCACCGCACTGGCGGCCCGCGCGGGGCCCGGGGCGGTCACCATGGCGGCCGTGGCCAGGGAGGCGGGGGCGCCGAGCGGCTCGGTGTACCACCGGTTCCCGGGGCGCCCGGCGCTGCTGGCGGCGGTCCGGCTGGACGCGCTGGCCGACTTCCAGGAGGGGGTGCACGAGGCCCTGGCCGCGGAGGATCCGCTGGAGGCGGCGGTCGGCGCGGCCCGGCACGTGCTGTCGTGGAGCCGGGGGTCCCCGGACCGGGCGCGGGTCCTGCTGTACTCCGACGCGGATTTCGAGGCGCCGCGGTGGCCGGCCGCCGAGCGCGTGCGGCGGGACCGGGGCAACGCCCGGCTGGGAGCGGCGCTGGCGGGGGCGGCCGAGCGGCTGCGCGCCCCGGGGGAGGGCGCCGGGCCCGCGCTGGAGCGGGTGAGGACGGCGGTGGCCGACCTGCCCCTGGCGCTGGTGCGCCGGTACCTGGCCGACGGCGGCACCGTCCCGGCCCGGGCGGAGGAGGCCGCCGCGGACGCGGCGTACCGGCTGCTGGCGCCCCGGCCCTGAGCGCGGGGCACGGGGCGCGGGGGGCGGCGCCGGGCGGGGTCCCTCAGGACCAGTCGCCGCGGACCTCCAGGGCGCCGTCCGCCGCGATCAGGGTCGCGTTGCCGTCGTGGTCGTCGATGGTGCGGGGGCGCAGGGTGCCGTGGAACGCCGGGGTGGACACCCGGACGCGGTCGGGCGTGCGGGCGCGGAGGATGCGCAGCCCCCAGGGGGCGCCGGGGTCGGCCAGGTCCGCGGGGGCGGCCAGGTGGAGGGTGACGCCGGCGGGCGGTGCGCCCCCGTGCGAGGGGCGGTCGGCGGTGTAGGAGAACAGGCGCAGCGCGGCGGCGGAGGGCGCGTGGGCGATCTCCCCGTCCGGGGCGGCCCGTTGCGCCGGACCCCCCTCGTCCCCGCGCAGTTCGCGGGCGAGCCGCCGCGCCTCCACCAGCTCCTCGGCCCCGGAGGCGCGGGACACGCGGTCCAGGACCCGGTCGAAGTGCTCGGCCGTCTCGGCGCCGCCGCGGCGGACCCAGGCCAGCGCCAGCTCCCGGAAGGCGCGTTCGCGCCGGCCCCGGGTGGCGTGCGCCGCGGCGGCGGCGATCTCCGTCCCCGCTCCGGACAGGGAGCGGCACAGGGCGGAGACCGAGACCCCGATCGGGGCCGGGCTCCAGCCGGACGAGCGGATCCTGACCATGGTCCAGATCAGCAGGTGGCAGACGGCCCGGGCCGCGGGCCCGCCGACCTCCCCGCCGACGGGGACGGCGCCGCGCCCCCGCCGGCGGGCGGCCCGCGGCGGCTCCGCGGACGTCAGGAACAGCGGCAGTCCCTCGGCGGTGCACACCTGGAGGGTGGCGGCGGGACCGCGCAGCAGGCCGTCGCCGAAGGACACCGCGACACCGGAGTGGTCGCAGGCGAAGCGGGCGCCGGGGGCGGTGCGCGTGTCGAAGCGGACCTCCTCCACCTCGGGCAGGTGCACCACGAGTTCGACCGCCCGGTCCCCCTCATCCGGGCCGGCCGGGTCCCCCGCGGGCCCGGTGCGGGTGCGCTCGGCCGTGAGCGAGACCCGGGCGGTCAGCCGGGTGCCGCGCCGCTCCACCGACAGGGTGCTGACCGTGGCCGCGTCCAGGCGGTGGCCGGCGGCCAGGTCGTCGGCGACGCCGCCGGTCACCGGGACGACCGTCGGGCGGGGGCCGCCGGCGGCCTCCCGTGCGGGCCGGAGCAGCGGCTCCACGTCGTACCCGGCCTCGGCCGCGCTCGCCGCCATCCAGGAGCGGCGCGCCGGACCGAGGTCGGCCATCCACCGCAGGGCCCGGCGGGCGCGTCTGTCCCTGGCTCGGCGGGTGCGGCCCAGCGCGGAGACGAAGAGGGCACGCGTGTTGTTGTCCCAGACGTCGGCGGTGCCGCGGACGGCCTCCCGGTCGTAGAACCGGGCGTCGGCGGTGGCGTCCTCCATCTGGACGAGGGAGCGGTCCAGGAGTGCGCTCAGAACGGCCAGAGCGGACGGCGGGCGCGGGTCGGCGGGGGGTGCGGTGCCGGGCATACCCGGAATCCTGGCACATCCGGGGCGTCGGCACGAAGCGGAGGACGGCCCGCGCGGGGAGACCGCGGTAACAGTGGGCCGGGGAGGGCCGGCCGCCCCCGCGCCGGGGCGGCGGCGCGCCGTCCGCGGGCCCCCGGGCGGGCGGGGGCCGTGGACGGCTCCGGGGGCCGGGCTTCGGTGGCGGGCCCCGCCGCGCCGGGCGTTCGCCGTGCCGTACAGCCTCCGGGCCGCGCGTTCCCGGCGGGCCGGGGCCCAGGGCCCGGCAGGAGCACCGCGGTCGCAGGGCCCGGCGGGAACACCGGGTCTCGGGACGGGAGGACCGGTCGCGGGGCGGGTGCGGCGACGGGGAAACCCGCCGCATCCGCCCCGCGGTCCGGCGGACCCGGCGGGGCCGGGGACCACGGGTCCCCGTCGGAGCGCCCCGCCGGGCCGGTTCATGGGGGTGCGCGTGCGGCGCGGTCCGGAGCCGTGCGGCCCCTTCCCCCGCTACCGCTACCGGGCCGCGGACGGCCGGCGGGCCGTCCGCGGCGCGCCGCACGCGCCCGGGGGCGGCGCCGCCCCCGGAGGAGCGTCAGCGCACGGGGAGCCCGGTGATGGTGCGGCCGATGATGAGCTTCTGGATCTCGCTGGCGCCCTCGAAGATGGTGAAGATGGTGGCGTCGCGGTGCCAGCGCTCCACGGGGTAGTCCCTCGTGTAGCCGTTCCCGCCGAGGATGCGCACGGCGTTCTGGGTCACGAAGGTCGCGGTCTCGCTGGCGTAGAGCTTGCTCATGGAGCCCTGCGCGCTGTCGAAGTCCTTGCCGTTGCGGGCCATCCACGCGGCGCGCCACACCAGCAGGCGGGCGGCGTCGATGCGGGTGGCCATCTCGGCGAGGAGGAAGGCCACACCCTGGTTCTCGCCGATGGGCCTGCCGAACTGCTCCCTCTGGGTGGAGTACTCCAGGGCGTACTCGTAGGCGGCGCGGGCGCAGCCCACGGCCATGGCGCCGACGGTGGGCCGGGAGGCCTCGAAGGTCTTCATGGCGGCCTGCCCCTTGGAGCGCCGCCCCTCGCGGGCGCGGGCGAGGCGCTCGTCGAGCTTCTCCTTGCCGCCCAGCAGGCACGCGCCGGGGACGCGCACGTCGTCCAGGACGACCTCGGCGGTGTGGGAGGCGCGGATGCCGTGCTTGGCGAACTTCTGGCCCTGGGAGAGGCCCGGGGTGTGCGGGGGGACGATGAAGGTGGCCTGGCCGCGCGAGCCGAGTTCGGGGTCCACGGAGGCGACGACGACGTGGACGTCGGCGATGCCGCCGTTGGTGGCCCAGGTCTTGGTGCCGTTGAGCACCCACTCGTCCTTGGCCGCGTCGTACACGGCGCGGGTCCGGATGGCGGACACGTCGCTGCCCGCGTCGGGCTCGGAGGAGCAGAACGCGGCGAGCCGGATGTCGTCGGCGGTGCCGAACATCTGCGGCGTCCACTCGAAGACCTGCTCCTGGGTTCCGTTGGCGGCGACGGAGACGGCGGCCAGGCCGGTGCCGGTGATGGCCAGCGCGATGCCGGGGTCGCCCCAGAAGAGCTCCTCGAAGGCGACCGGGATGCCCAGTCCGCTGGGCTCCAGCCACTGGTTGGCGAAGAAGTCGAGCGAGTACAGGCCGATCTTGGCGGCCTCCTGGATGATCGGCCAGGGGGTCTCCTCCCGCTCGTCCCACTCGGCGGCGGCGGGGCGGATGACGTCGGCGGCGAACCCGTGGACCCAGTCCCGGACCTCGCGGATGTCCTCGCTCGGTTCCAGGCTGAAGGCGGGCGCGGTGGCCTCACTCATGCGCTTACATCCTTTGTCGGACCCTCCGGGGGAGGAGGGGGAGATCAGATCGTGTTACCAACGGTAACACCACGAGAGGGCGGACACAATCGCCGACCCCGGCCACGGGGGGACCGGAGGGGGAGGGCGCGGGAAGGACACGCGAAGCCGGGGGCGGGGCCCCGGCGGGACGACGGCGCACCGGCCGCGGTCCGGCGGAGGGCAACCCGGCGGGACGCGGAGGGGCGCGCCCCCTCCGCGTCCCGACCCCGGGTCAGTCGTCGTGCGCGTAGTTCTCCAGGAACGTGTAGACGTCGTGCTCGTCCACGCCGGGGAAGGTCCCCGAGGGCAGCGCCGACAGCACGTGGGAGTGGGCGCGGGCCGACGGCCACACGTTGCCCTCCCAGCGGGCGGCCATCTCCGCGGGCGGGCGCACGCAGCACTCGCCGCCGGGGCAGTTGGACTTGGTGCGGTTGGTGGTCTCCCGCCCGCGGAACCAGCGCGACTCCTTGTAGGGCACGCCCAGGGTGATGGCGAAGTTGCGCTCCCGGCTGGGGTCGACGTGCGCCACGCACCAGTGGGTGCCGTTGGGCTTGTCCGTGTACTGGTAGTAGATCGAGTACCGGTCCGGCGAGGCGAACACCTGGCGGCCCGACCACTGGCGGCACATGCGCTGTCCCTCGATGGCACCGGTCTCGTCGGTGGGGAAGACCAGACCGTCGTTCTCGTAGGCCTTGTAGATGATGCCGGTCTCGTCGTTGCGGATGAAGTGGCAGACCAGGTCCAGGTGGCGGTAGGCCAGGTTGGTGAACCGGTGGGCCGCCATCTCGTAGGACACCGAGTAGACGTCGCGCAGGTCCTCGACCGACAGGTCGCGGGCGTGCTTGGCCTCCTGGAGGTAGGTGACCGCGGTGGACTCGGGGATGAGGACGGCCGCCGCGAAGTAGTTGGCCTCCACCCGCTGGCGCAGGAAGTCGCCGAAGTCCCGGGGGCGCTGGTGGCCCAGCACGACGTGGCCCAGCGTCTGGAGGAGGATCGTGCGCGGGCTGTGCATGCCCAGGGTGGTCTCGCGCTTGAGGTAGATGCGCCGGTTGACGTGGTCGGTGAGGGAGCGCACCGAGCGGGGCAGGTCCTGGACGTAGCGCAGGCTGAAGCCGTGGTGGGTGGCGATGGCGAGGATCTGGCCCTGGGAGAGCGCGCCGGCGCCGTAGTTGACGGCGTCGAGGGTCTCGGCGGCGGCCTTCTCGATCTGCTCGAAGTAGTTGCCGCGCTCGCGCATCTGGCGGCGCAGGTCGGCGTTGGCCCGGCGGGCCTCCTCGGGGGTGGCGGTGGGCTTGGCGCTGCGGCGCTTGAGCTCGTCGTACAGGCCCACGATGTGTTCGAGCACGTCGTTGGGGACCCGCTTGCCGACCTTGAGGTGCGGCAGGTTGAGGGTCTGGTAGACGGGGTCGCGCTGCGCCTCCTCGACCGCGATCTCCAGCTGCGCGCGCCGGCTGGGGGGCTGCTTGGAGAGGAGCTCCTCAACGGAGACGCCCAGGGCGGAGGCGAGGGACGTGAGGAGGGAGAGCTTGGGCTCGCGTTTGCCGTTCTCCAGCAGGGAGAGCTGAGAGGGGGCCCTGCCCACGCGTTCTCCCAGGTCGGAGAGGGTCATGCCGCGGGCCCGGCGCAGATGACGGAGCCGCTGGCCAAAGGTGACGAGATCTAGGTCACCTGTCAAAGACGGTATTTCTTCAGCACCAAAGTACGCCATGCGTTCATGGTACGGAAAGAAACGATGATCTTCACCCGATTTCGTGTGGAAAAGACTGGGATCTTCGCCAAGAATCATGGTTACCGGCGGGGAACTTACCGCCCAGGGCTCACCCCCTGGCCCCGGGCAGGGCCTCCCCTCGACCGGTGCGAACACCTTGGGGACTACACGTAAGGCGGGAACTCACATGGGCACCAGTGCTCGACGACAGGAAGCCAGCGCGGCACTCCAGCGGGAGTGGGAGACCGACCCCCGGTGGGCCGGGATCGAGCGCACCTACTCCGCCGACCAGGTGGTCAAGCTGCGCGGCTCGGTCGCCGAGGAGCACACGCTGGCCCGCCTGGGCGCCGAGCGGCTCTGGAAGCTGCTGCACACCGAGGACTACGTCAACAGCCTGGGCGCCCTCACCGGCAACCAGGCCGTCCAGCAGGTCCGCGCGGGCCTCAAGGCCATCTACCTCTCCGGGTGGCAGGTCGCGGCCGACGCCAACCTGTCGGGCAACACCTACCCGGACCAGAGCCTCTACCCGGCCAACTCCGTCCCGGCCGTCGTCCGCCGCATCAACAACGCCCTGATGCGCGCCGACCAGATCACCTGGGCCGAGGGCGACGACAGCGCCCCGCACTGGCTGGCCCCGATCGTCGCCGACGCCGAGGCCGGGTTCGGCGGCGTCCTCAACGCCTACGAGCTGATGCGCGGCATGATCGCCTCCGGCGCCGCGGGCGTGCACTGGGAGGACCAGCTGGCCTCCGAGAAGAAGTGCGGCCACCTGGGCGGCAAGGTCCTCATCCCCACCGGCCAGCACGTCAAGACGCTGAACGCGGCGCGCCTGGCCGCCGACGTGGCCGGCGTCCCCTCGCTGGTCATCGCCCGCACCGACGCGCAGGCAGCCACGCTGATCACCAGCGACGTCGACGAGCGCGACCTGCCCTTCGTCACCGGCGAGCGCACCGCCGAGGGCTTCTACCGCTTCCGCAACGGCGTCGACGCCTGCGTCGCCCGCGGCCTGGCCTACGCCCCGCACTCCGACCTGCTCTGGATGGAGACCGCGACGCCGGACCTGGAGGTCGCCCGCGACTTCGCCGAGCGCATCAAGGCGGAGTACCCGGACCAGATGCTGGCCTACAACTGCTCGCCGTCCTTCAACTGGAAGCGGCACCTGGACGACGCGACCATCGCGAAGTTCCAGCGCGAGCTGGGCCACATGGGCTACAAGTTCCAGTTCATCACCCTGGCGGGCTTCCACTCGCTCAACCACTCGATGTTCAACCTGGCCAAGGGCTACGCCCAGAACGGGATGACCTCGTACGTCGAGCTGCAGGAGGCCGAGTTCGCGTCGGAGGCCGACGGCTACACCGCGACCCGCCACCAGCGCGAGGTCGGCACCGGCTACTTCGACACGATCAGCACGACCATCGCACCCGAGGCCAGCACCACGGCTCTCACCGGCTCCACAGAAGAAGACCAGTTCTCAGCGGCTCACTGACCCTGGTCTTCTCTTCCCAGGCGGTCGGCCCTCCCCGCTTTCGTGGCTGGGGCGGGGCGGGCCGACCGCCGCCCCCGGCCGTCGGCCGTGCGCGACCGTGTCACACGCGCACGGCCGGCGGCCTGCCCGCGGCCGCTCCCCCCACGGGGGGCGGCCACCGCCGTTCCCCGGCGGGTGGCCGGACACGGCCGCGTTCGCCCCGCGGCCCGGCGGTCGGGCCTAGGGTGAACGCCGTACGGGCCGGACCCGGCCCGGCGGAGGAGATGCGGAGGGACCCGTGACACTTCCCGACACCCCGCGGCGCCCGTGGTGGGCGTCGCTGCGCGCGCTGCTGGCCGCCCTGACGCTGGCGGGCGCCGTCACGCTGGGCGCCACGGCCTGCGACTTCGGCGACGGAGACGACGATGACGCCGAGCAGGGCCAGGAGGACGGCGGCAACGGCGACGACGAGGGCGATGACGACGGCGATGACGGTGACGGTGACGGCGGGGACGATGACGACGACTGACCCGCGGTCCCCCGCGCGCTGAGCGCACACCGCAGCGGCACATGCCCGGTGCCGACCGGTGCGCCCCGCACCGGCCGGCACCGGCGCGGGCCCGCGCGGCGGCCGACCCGGTTCCGGACCGGGCGGCGCGTCCGGGGCCGGGCACGCGGTGCACCGGTCGGCGTGCGCCACCGGACCGGTGGCCGCCGACGGGCCCGCGCGCGGCGGATCGGCGTCGCTTCCGCCCCGGCCGCACACGCCCCGACCTGCGGACGCCGGGGGTGCGCGGGGCGCGTAGATTGCGTTGCGTGAGAGACGAGATGCACGCCGACCGGCACCCGCCCGAGGACACCCCCGCCGCCGGGGACGCCCCGGCGCCCGAGACCGCCCCGGAGCCCGCGACACCGGCCGCCGGCCCCGGTCTCGCCCTGCCCGGCGCGACCACCCTGCGCTGGGAGATCGCGTGCCTGCTCGTGCTGTCCCTGGGCGCCTCGGCGGTGTCGGCGCTCATCTCGTTCCTGGGCGTGCTCACCGCGCCCGAGGCCCTGGCCGAGCACACCGCCAGCCTGGTGCGCCCCCAGGCCGACCAGCGCCCGTGGCTGGACCTGTCCTGGCAGCTGTACCGGGTGGCGGTGGGGCTGGCCCCGGTGCTGCTGGCCGGGTACCTGCTGCACCGCTCCGCCGAGTCGGTGCGCACCATCGGGTTCGACCTGCGCCGCCCCGGGTTCGACCTGGGGTCGGGGGCCGTGCTGGCGGCCCTGATCGGCACGGGCGGCCTGGCCGTCTACGTGGTGTCGTGGCAGCTGGGCATGACCGTCACCATCGCCCCCAGCGCCCTGGAGGGCAACTGGTGGGACGTCCCCGTGCTCGTCCTCCAGGCCGCCAAGAACGGGATCCTGGAAGAGGTCATCGTCGTCGGCTACCTGCTGCACCGGCTGGGGCAGCTGGGCTGGACGCCGTGGAAGGCGGTGGTGGCCAGCTCGGTGCTGCGCGCCTTCTACCACCTGTACCAGGGCGTGGGCATGTTCTTCGGCAACCTGGTCATGGGGCTGGTGTTCGGCTGGTTCTACCACCGCTACGGCCGGGTGATGCCGCTGGTGGTGGCGCACACCGTCATCGACATCGTGGCGTTCGTGGGCTCGGTGTACCTGATCGGCCGCCTGGACTGGCTGCCCTCCTAGCATCCCGGGCCCCGGCTGCGTCGGCGGTACGGAGCGGGGACGCGGGGGGACCTCCCCGGCCGTCCCGCGCCGCGCGCACGGCCGGGGTCCCCGACCGCGTCCCGGTCCGGGAGCGGACGCCCTCCCCGCGGCCTGAAACGAGGTGCGCGCCCCCGCCGCGGGACCCGCCCGGCGGGCTCTCCGTGGCACGCGGGGACGGGCTCCGGGCGGGCGGTACCCCTCCACCCGGGACCGGGGCACCAGCGGACCGTTCTCCCCTGGATGCCCCGGACGTGGAGCCATCGCCCTTTTCCGGAGGGTCTCGGGCATTGCGCCCCGCGCGCGGAGGCGGGGCGGCCCGCCGCCCGTGTCGCGGGCGGTCCGGACGCGGTCCGCGGCGGATGATGGGCGCGCGGCCCGGGCGCCGGCTCCCCTCGGGGGCCTGCGCGGCGGCGTCCGCACCCGACCCGTCACCCTGGAACGGAGCGCCCATGACGGCCGCCGGAGTCCTGCTCGCCGCCGCCCTGACCACCGCATTGGCCACCGCATTGGCCACCGCACCGGCCGCCGTCCCGGCCCCGGCCGCCGGCGGGGACGCGCCCCCGCCCTCCTACCGGCACAACACCTTCGAGCGCCCCGCCGCGGGCGGCGCCTACACCCTGGAGGACTGGGCGCGGGACGGATGGGTGGCCAACCGCGACTCGGGCCTGGAGGAGCGCACCCTCATCGACGACTCGATCGCCCACGGAGGTGAGAAGTCGCTGCGCGTCCACTACCCCGCGGGCAGGATCGGGGCGGGGGAGTCCGGTGCGTTGGCGCGGTTCCAGCTCGCCCCCGGGCGCGAGTACCACCTGTCCTTCTGGGCCCGCTTCAGCGAGGACTTCAGCTGGGGGACCACCTCGTTCGGCGGCAAGGTGGGGTTCGGGCTGAGCGGGGGCCCGGGGTGCTCGGGCAAGCAGACGTGCGACGGCCACAACGGCTACAGCTCGCGGGTGGTCTGGGGCCGCGACGGCGAGGCGGCGCTGTACTACTACCACATGGACAAGAAGGGCGAGGCCGGGGACAGGGTGCCCCTGCGCGCCGATGGCGAGGTGATCCACCACCCCCGGGGCGCGTGGGTGCACATCGCCCAGCGCCTGCGGGTCAACACGGTGACCGGCGGCACGGCCAACCCCGACGGGGAGATCGAGGCGTTCTACAACGGGCGCCCCGCCGCGCTGGTCACCGGCCTGCGCCTGGTGAGCAACGACGACCTGGTGGACGGCGCGCCCCTGTCCACCTTCTTCGGCGGCTCCACCGAGGGGTTCGCGCCGGCCCACGACGGCTACATCTGGTACGACGACCTGAAGGTGTCCACCTCGCGCGCCGACATCTGCGAGCTCGACGGCACCTGCACGTGACCCCGCGGCGTCACGGGGCCGGGGCCCGGCCTCAGGACCCGTCGGCGGGCGCGCGGCGGGCGTCGCGGGCGGCGAGGGCGTCCTCCAGGTAGCGGGGGCGCCCCAGCAGCCAGCCGGCCGCGAGGTTGCCCAGGACCAGCACCAGGACCAGCAGCAGCGGCGCGTGCCACCCGCCGGAAAGCTCGTGGAGCAGACCGAACAGGAAGGGCCCCGCCCCGCCCATGAGGTAGCCCAGGCTCTGGCTGGTGGCCGACAGCGCCGCCGTCCCCTCGCCGGTGCGGGTGCGCAGCGCGAACGAGGTGAGGGCGTACACGAAGCTGCCCATGCCGACGCCGATCAGGGTGGTCCACACCCACACGCCGCCCAGCGGCGAGAACCACAGGCCGGCCAGGCCGGCGATGTAGGCGAGCCCGAACAGCAGCACGAACGGCCGCTGGTCGCGCACCCGGGTCAGCAGGGTGGGCATGACCAGGGACATGGGGATGCCCAGCAGGGTCAGGTAGGACAGGGCGAGCCCGGCGCCCTGGGCGGTCATCCCCTCGTCGCGCAGCATCTGCGCGTACCAGCCGAACATGATGTAGGCGATCGAGGACTGGGTGCCGAAGTACAGCATCGCCTGGAGGCCGACGCCGGTGGAGAGCACCCGGCGAAAGCCCAGCGCCAGGGAGCCGTCGCCCGCGGCGGGCTGGTGGCGCAGGGTGAGCAGCCACGGCAGGGCGGCGGCCAGGCCGAACAGGGCGTAGACGCCCAGGGCGATCCGCCACTGCCCGGTCGACTCGTACAGGGGCACGGTGGCCGCGGCGGCGATGGTGGTGCCCAGGGCCAGGGCCGTGGTGTACACGGTGGTCATCAGCCCGACCCGGTGCGGGAAGTGCTGCTTGACCAGGGCGGGGAGGATGACGTTGCCGACCGCGCCGCCGGACAGCGCCAGCACGCTCAGGCCCAGGAACGCGGCCGGGGAGCCGACCAGGGCGCGTCCGGCCAGCCCGGCGGTGACCGCGGCCAGGGCCAGCAGCAGGAGCCGGTGCGACCCGAGCCGGCGGGCCAGGCCGGGGGTGAGCCCGCCGAAGAGGGCGAAGCTGAGCACGGGCAGGGTGGTGAGGACTCCGGCGCCCACGGCGGTCATGCCCAGCCCGGAGGTGACCTCGCCGAGCAGGGGGCCCACGCTCGTGATGGCGGTGCGCAGGTTGAGCGCCGCCAGGGCGATGCCCGCGGCGATGAGGAGGAGGGCCCCGGCGCCGGGGCGGGCGGGGGCGTTCCGGTCCTGGGAGGAAGGGTTCATGGCGCTGCTTCGGGGAACGACTCGGGTACTCATGTAGGGCGGCTCACATATTCATAGGATGACCCGATGTACTGCATGAGGATAACGCATTGACGTCCGGGACCGATTCCCGCGCGGGTCTGGTCTAAGCTCCGGCTTTAACCGAGCCGCACCCGTACGCTGGCCCTGTCATCCGGCGACCCGCCCCTAGGAGGTAAAAGCGTGCCCCTCGCCTCGACACGCCGGACCGGTCTCGTAGACCAGGTCATCAGTCAGTTACGAGCCCAGATCGACTCCGGTGAGTGGGGCGTCGGCGACCGCATCCCCACCGAGTCGGAGCTCTCCGAACAGCTGGAGGTGGGCCGCAACACGGTGCGCGAGGCCGTGCGCGCCCTCGCCCACGCGGGCCTGCTGGAGATCCGCCAGGGGGCGGGCACGTTCGTGCGCGCCTCCAGCGAGCTCGGCGGCGCCCTGCGCCGCCGCCTGGAGCGCTCGCGCCTGCGCGAGAACCTGGAGGTGCGCCGCGCCCTGGAGGTGGAGGCGGCCCGCCTGGCGGCGCTGCGCCACACCGAGGAGGACATGGCCGAGATCGACCGGGCCATGGCCCTGCGCGAGTCGACCTGGCGCGAGCGGGACATGAGCGCGTTCGTGGAGGCCGACTTCGCGTTCCACCGCGCGGTGGTCAACGCCACCCACAACACGCTGCTCATCGACCTGTACGACGACATCGCGCAGGTGGTGTACGCGAGCATCGCGCACACGGCCTACGAGCAGAACGAGGGCGAGGAGGCCGAGCACGGGCCCTCGGGCGACGGCATCGACCACTCCAAGCTCACCGAGGCGCTGCGGGAGTCCGACCAGGTGGCGGCGGTCCGCGAGGCCACCTGCTACATCGACGAGCTGCTCTCGCTGACCGAGGACTGAGACGGGCCCGGTGCCGGGCGCGGCGGCCCCGGCCCGGGAGCGTCCCCTTCCCGGGGTCGCCGCGCGCCCTGGAGCGGGGCACGCCGCGGGTCGCACGCGCCCCCGTCCGCCGCGCCCGGGGGCCCGACGTCCACGCAGGCCCGACCGGGCACCGTGCGCGCCGCGACCGCACGACCCGACCACGGGACGCCGCACGACCGGGAAGGCCCCCGGAGGAGACCGCGGCCCCACCCGCACGGGTCCACCAGACCAGGCGCCCCCCGCACGCGACGCAGAGGGCCCGCGGACCACCGATCGGCACCCGGCCGGGAAGACCCCGGCCACGGGGCGCCGCCTGCCCCCGCAGGCCCCACCGCGCACCGGGCACCCCACCGGCGCGGCACCGCGGAACGGGTGCGCGGGGACGGGTGCCACAGGCGGGGCCCCTGTTCCTTCCGGGGCGGGTGGGGCGCAGGGTTCGTGCGTCCGATGGGGCACAAGTTTTTTCCGGGGCCGGTGGGGCACCCGGTGCGTGTACGCCTCAGTCGCGGTAGGAGTCGCCGACCGCGGGGCGGGGCGACAGCCGCGACCGTCCCTGGTCGCCCGCGCCGCCGCGGCCCGGTGCCTCCCGGAGGGAGCCCAGGCTGCGGGGGCGCGCCCCGGCCCGCCGGGTCCGGCCGTCCGGGCCGCCCTCCCAGCCGCTGACCCGGGACGGGTCCAGGCCGAGCAGGTCCAGCGTGCTCTCCCCCGCGCACACCGCGTCGATGATCTCCTGCTCGCGGGTGATGCTGTCCATCGTCTCGGTGATGATGGCGCTCACCTGGCCCCGGGGCAGGCACACGACGCCGTCGTCGTCGGCCGCGATCCAGTCGCCGCGGCGCACCGCGAGCGGCACCGGGCCGACGGCGGTCATGGTGACCTGGTCCCCGACGGAGCCGCCCGCCTCGGGGCGCGCCTCGCGCACCGCGACCCCCGTGCCGAACACCGGCAGCCCGCAGCGGGCGATGGCGGCGACGTCGCGCACGCACCCGTCCAGCACGATGCCACCCAGCCCGCGGGCCCGGGCCGCCACCGCGAGGATCTCGTCGACGTAGCCGTACTCGGACTCCCCGGAGACGTCGACGACCAGCGCCGAGCCGGGGGGCGCCTGGGCGACCGCGACGTGGAGGGCGAGGTTGTCGCCGGGGGCGCAGCGCACCGGGAAGGCGGTCGCGGCGAAGGACGCTCCGGGCCAGACGGAGAAGAGGTGCGTTCCGAAGGGGCGGCCCCCGCACCTGGCCAGTGCCACCGTTCCCACAGCAGTCAGTGTGTCCGCAAGCGCCACGTCGACCTCCCACTCCACCCGCGCCCGGTGAGGCCGGCTCGGACCGGCCCCTTCCATACTCACCGGTAACTTAAGCGTGACGCAAGGCGTACGGGAGGGAAACACGTAAAAATGCTACCGGTGGTTACATTTCGGCCGGACTCGGGTCGGCGCCGACGGGGCGACGCGGGCGGTCCGGGGCGCGCCCGGCTCCCGGCCGACGGCCGCCGCCGTCCCTAGCCGGGTATCCACTCCAGCGCCCGGTCCCCCTCCCTGCGCTCCTTGCGCACCGACAGGTGCTCCCATGTCTCCACGTGCGCCACGCCCTGGGTGGAGCGGACGGCCTCCAGCCCCTCCACCAGGCGGCAGCGGTCGGGCGCGGTGAGCGTCCCGACGACGTCGTAGCGGCCGAACCCGCTGGCCAGGAACGACACCCGGGCCATGTTGGCCAGCACCGTCCCCAGCGCCTCGGCGTCCCCGCGGCAGCGCAGCCCGAACCCCAGCTGCTCGTTGGCGCCCAGAGCCGTGGGCTCCACGATCGCGGTCACGTGGATGACCCCCGAGTCCAGCAGGCGCACCACCCGGGACCGGGCCGCCGCCTGGGACAGCCCCACCTGGCGCGCGAGGTCCGCGTACGAGGCGCGGCCGTCGCGCAGCAGGCGGCGGACCAGCCGCCAGTCCAGGGCGTCCAGCTCCACGTCGCGCAGTTCGCGCACGCTGCTGTGGGCGTCCTTGAACACCGACCCGGCCCGGAAGACCTCCGCGCCGTCCACCCCCGGCAGCGAGCGCAGCTCGGCCAGCTCCTTGGTCAGGGCGGCGTCGTCGGCCACCCGCACCTGGGCGACGGCCGGGAACCTGCCCGCCGACTGCGCGGCGAAGGTCACCGCCTCGCGCTCCCCCAGGGCGTCCAGCAGCGGCCCCACCGGGCCGGTGACACGGAACGACACGTGGCCGAGGACCTCCATGCCCACCACGCCGGCGTGCAGGACGCCGACGATCCTGATCGCCCCCGACTGGACCAGTTGGCGCACCCGGGCGCGCACCGCCGTACGTGAGAGGCCGACCCCGTCGGCCAGTGCCTGGAACGTCGCTCTGCCGTCCCCCTGCAACGCGCGCATCAGCGCCGCGTCAACCGCATCGAGCACAATGGTGCCTTTCGTTCCCATGTCGCCGCCCTCCCCCGGGCGGCGCCCCCTCCTGCGGCCAGATCATCGCAGCTGCGACGCCGCCGTCACTACCGATCGAGAAAGAAATCGGCTGATTCACCCCTTTGAGCGGCCGAGAGGGCTCATCAATGCCCCATCGAATGCGTGAACAGCACATAACAGACTTGTATAGAACATCCCTAATGGGGGAGTAGCCGTGCACACAACTCCGGCAAAGCGCCACACTGATCTCACGTGTCGGCGCGACACACCCGGGGGCGTTCCGCACCCCGCGGCGGAGGCGGCCGGCCCTGACGATGGGATCCGGTTCGCCACAGGCCCCCGTGTGGCCCACCGTGTTCCCTCCCGGACACCCCCGTCGGGAGGTACGGACCTGCTCGACCGCGGTGCTCCATGACCGCGAACGGCGCTCCGACGGGGAACAATGGACATTACGGGGCCGGAAGGCCGTCCCCTGGAGAGGAAGCGTCGGTGGCAGCGGAGGACGAGCAACAGGACGGGGCGCCCGCGCGCCCGAGCACGGCCGGGGCCCTGTTGTGGACCGCCGCGGCGGTCCCCCTTCCGGGCATCGCCCACCTGCGGATGCGCCGCAGATGGGCGGGCGGGGCCATCCTCGGCCTGTACCTGGTGGGACTGGCGGCCCTGGTGGTGTGGGCGGTGAGGCTGGGCGGCTCCGACGCGGGGACCCTGACCTCCATGGCGGGCATGGCCCTGCGCAGCAGCTGGCTGATGACCGCGATGGGCGTCGTGTTCGTCGTCGCGGTGCTGTGGCTGACCGTCATCGTGCACTCGTGGGTGATCACCCGCCCGCGGCAGGCGACGACGGGCGCGCGGCTGCTCAGCGGCGCCGTGGTGGTGCTGCTCTGCCTGACGGTGGCCGCGCCCTCGGCGCTGGCCCTGCACGGCGGGTACACGGCCTACGGTGCGCTGAACAGCATCTTCGGCGGCCCCGAGCGCGACGACCTGCCGCCGCACGACGCCGCCGACCCCTGGGACGGGGCGGACCGGGTGAACGTGCTGATGATCGGCTCGGACTCCGCCGACAACCGGTACGGCGTGCGCACCGACACGATGATCGTGGTCAGCATGGACCCGCACACCGGCGCGGCCGTGCTGGTCGGCCTGCCCCGCAACCTGGAGAACGTGCGGTTCCCCGAGGGCAGCGCGCTGGCGGAGCGCTACCCCGAGCCCTACGGGTTCGACCTGCTGCTCAACGACGTCTACCAGACCGTCGCCGAGGAGCCCGACGAGCTGGCGGTCAACCCGCACGTGCCCGACCCCTCGGCCGACACCCTCAAGTCGGTCATCGGACACAACCTGGGCCTGGACATCTCCTACTACGCGATGGTCGACATGATGGGCTTCCGGGACCTCATCGACGCCATCGGCGGCATCCGGGTGACGATCGAGGAGCCCATCCCCTACGGCGTGCACGGCGGCGTGCTGGAGCCGGGGGTGCGGGTGCTCGACGGCCACGAGGCGCTCTGGTACGGGCGCTCCCGGGTGAACAGCGACGACTACGGGCGGATGGGGCGCCAGGGCTGCCTCATCAAGTACGTGGCCGAGCAGGTCGCGCCCACCACCGTCCTGACCAGCTACCGGGAGCTGGCCGGGGCCACCCAGCGGACGCTGACCACGGACATCCCGCAGTCCAAGGTGCCCGCGTTCGTGGAGCTGGCGGACCTGGTGACCGACACCGGCGAGATGAGCACGCTCCAGCTGTCGCCGCCGCAGGTCAACACTGCCAGCCCGGACTGGGACGCGATCCGCGCCCTGGTCGCCGAGGCGATCGCGGTGGAGGTGGACGGCGACGAGCTGCCCACCACCGACCCGAGCCCCTCCGACCCGGCCGTGCCGGGCGAGGAGGAGGCCGCGGAGGAGACGGGCGAGGAGCGCACCGAGTGGCAGGAGTACACCGGCCTGGACGAGGAGGCCCCGGCCGACCCGGGCCGCCAGGTGGGCGAGGACGCCAGCGACCTGAGCGCGCTGTGCCCCTGACCGTGTGAGGTTCTCGGAGGGCGCCGACCGGCGGTTGCGGTCGGCGCCCTCCGGCGTTACGGACACCGGGCGGGGCGCACGGGAAAGGCCGCTGCCCGCCGGGACCCGGTGTGAAACCGCGGACACCGCGGGTGACCGGTGTCGGTCAGCCCGCGCCGATCCGTTGCCCGCTCCCCCGGCCCGTGTGACCCTGGCGCCGTGACCTCCGCTCAGGTTCTGACCCTCGTCGCGCTGGGCGCCTTCCACGGCCTGCATCCGGGCATGGGGTGGATGCTGGCGACCGCGCGGGGCCTCCAGGAGGGCGGTCGCGGAGCGGTGCTGCGCGCGCTGCCCCCGATCGCCGCCGGCCACGCGGTGAGCGTCGCGGCGGCCGCGGTGGCGATCACCGTCACCGGCTCGCTGACCGCGTCCGTGCTCTTCCCCGTGGTCGGGGGCGGGGTGATCGTGGTGGTGGGGCTGGTGATGCTGCTGTGGCGGCGCCACGCGCACCGGACGGAGATCCGGCTGCCGCCCTGGCAGCTGGCGGCCTGGTCGTTCGTGATGGCGTCGGCGCACGGCGCGGGGCTGATGCTCATGCCGGTGCTGGCGGGGCGAACGTCCCACGAGGGCATGGGCCACGGCGGCGGCCACGCGGGCCACGGCGCCGCCGCCGGCGGGGACGCGGATGCCCCGGGAACGGGCGCAGACGCACCGGGCACGTCCGCCCCGGACGTCGCGCCGGGGCAGGTGTGGGACCTGTGGGACGCCACGGTCACCGGGCTGTTCGCCGCGGGCGTGCACACGGCGGCGATGCTGGCCGCCTGCGCCGCCGCCGCGCTGATCGCGCACGATTTCCTCGGGGTCCGCGCGCTGGGGTGGAAGGGCGTCACCATGGACCGGATCTGGGCCGCGACCCTGCTGGTGGGCGGCCTGTTCGTGCTCTGGTCGGTGCGCTGAGCGCGTCCCCGGCCCCGCGTTCACGGGAGTGGATGCACGCCGATGTGGGGAAAATGTCCATTGTGCCGGAAATCTGAGCGACCCCTGGGGAGTTGACCACTCAGGAACCCGCGCCGGACGGCCACCGTCCGGCACGAGCGAAGGGCACAAGGGCCATGGCACACAGACCCGTACGACCTGGACGCCGCTGGAACGGGGTCGTCCTGTCCGTGGGCATCCTCATCGTCCTCGGCGTCCTCGCCGCCCTGGGCGCGCGCTGGCTCGTCCAGCGCGACGCCCCCCTGCCGATCTCCACGCCCTGGGGCCCCGAGTGCTCCGCGTGGGTCGGCGAGGAGACCGTCCCCCTCGAACGCGAGCAGGCCCGCCGCGCCACCACGGCGGCGGCCGTCATCGCCCAGGGCGACGACGCGCCCGTCGAGGCGCCCGACACCGGCGACATCCCGCAGGAGGTGATGGACGTCCTGGTGGACGGACCCGAGGACGACGCCGGCCCCTCCCTGACCTGCCGCTCCACCAAGAACCCCGACCTGCGCCCGGAGGACGAGGAGCCCTCGGGGCTGACCCCCCGGGCCGAGCGGCTCAAGGAGTCGGTGGAGGAGCACTTCGCGGAGCCGAGCCTGGGCGGGTTCGTGCCCGGCGGCTACGACACCGGCCACGGCGAGGGGTCGGCGCACTACGAGGGGCGGGCGCTGGACATCTTCTACCGCCCGGTGAACGAGGACAACCGGCGCGCGGGCTGGATCATGGCGCACTGGCTGATCGCGCACGCGCCCGAGCACGACATCGACGTGATCATCTTCGACGACCGCATCTGGAGCACCTACTTCCCGTCGCTGGGGTGGCGCGACTACGAGGCCGACCCCGACAACGAGATCCTGCGGCACCTGGACCACGTGCACGTGGACGTGCAGGCCGGCGAGGAGCCCGCCGGGGAGGGCTGACCGCCGGCGGACGCGCGCGGCCGGGCGGAGCCCGCCCGGCCGCGGCGCCGCCGCCCGGGCTACCCCTGCGGCTCCTCCAGCCGGAAGCCGACCTTGAGGCCCACCTGGAAGTGCGCGACGCGGCCGTCCTCGATGTGGCCGCGGATCTCGGTGACCTCGAACCAGTCCAGTTCGCGCAGCGTGGTGGACGCCCGTTCGATGCCGTTGTTGATCGCGTTGGCGACGCTGTCGGGCGAGGTGCCGACGATCTCGGTGACCCGGTAGGTGTGGCCGGACATGTGGACCCCCTGAGTGATCGGTTGCGCGCGGCCCCGCGGGGCCGTCCCCGCTCACCTGCCTCCCCATATTCCCCGGCCGCCACACCGCACCCTTCCGTGACCGCGCCCCCGGAGAAGGGATCGGAGGCGCCGCTTGACCCGGTACGGATAAGGACTTTGGGCCTTGTCGGGATTTCCGTTACCAGGACGGTACGGACGTCTCCTCCGTCACGTTCCCTGACCCCCTCAGAAAAGGGGATATAAGACCTGACCTGGGACTTAAGTCCTTCGGGCGTCGGGACTCTCCCGAGACAACGTCGTAACTGACTCTTGACGTACCCCCGGGGGTGTCGGTGTACATTGGGTCTTGGCGCTCCGGTCCCCCGTCGGAGCGCGGGACGATGTTTCGAGCCCCCGTCGGAACATCGCATGCGACGCCGGGTGGTTTGCCCCCGTAGCCACCCGGCGTCGCCTTTTCTCTTTTCCGGGCCGGGTCCCCTACCCTGCCGTTGCCGCCCTCGGACCGGGCGGGACGCGAATCTCACAGGGGGCGACCATGGGTGGTACCGAGCGGACCGAGGCCGTGATCTGCTCGCGGCGCGACTGCCGCGGGACGGCGGTGTGGGCCCTGGTGTGGAACAACCCCAAGCTGCACACCCCCGACCGGCGCAAGGTGTGGACCGCGTGCGACGAGCACCGCGCCTACCTGGAGAACTTTCTCGGGCTGCGCGGTTTCCTGCGCGAGACCGTCCCCCTGGACGAGCTGGAGAACTGACCGGGGGCTCCCCGCCTGCCCGGAGGCCCCGTCCACAGGCGCGGGCGGCGCCCTGGCGGGGGCGGGGCGGCGCGGGGTAGCGCCGGTTCGGGGGATCTGGCCCGGCCGTCGGCGGTGCTCAGGGCCCCCGACATCCCTTCTCCGCCGCCACCGCCCGGAACCGCCACCCCGTCCGTTCCGGCCGGCGCCCGGTCAGTCCAGGGCCATCCGGTGGGCGGCCACGCGCAGGGCCGGGTCGCCCAGTCCCGCGACGCGGGCGAGCAGGGCGGGCCAGGGGGCCGGCCAGCCGCGGCGACGGGCCGCCTGGCCGGCCAGGTCCAGGACCATGCGCCCCGCGTGCGACCGGACGCGGGGATCGGACCCGGCGCCGTCCAGGAACCGGTCGCAGAACTCGGGCAGCCGGTCCTCGTCCGCGGCCAGCCTCAGCTTCAGGGCGGCGATCCGGTACCGGTCCGCGCCGTCGACGGGCGGGTGCGAGCGCAGGTACCGCAGCACCAGGTCCGCGGCCTCCCCCGGCCCGGTGTCCCCCGCCTCGGCCCCCTCCGGCCCCTGCGGGTCGATGCGGGCGCTCAGCCGGTCCAGCAGCAGGCCCGAGACCTCCGGCCCGTACTCCTCCCGCTCCCCCAGGAGCGGCAGGACCCGCTCGACCGCTCCGTCGTCGCGCGGCGTGCGCACCGCCCCCCGGAAGGCGTTCACCACCCGCACCAGCCGGCGGTGCGCCGTGTCCTCCTCCGGGGGCACCGGGACGGGCGCCGCCCGGGGGACCCGGGCGAGCAGGCGCTCCACCACCTCCGGGGCCCGGTCCAGGGCCTCGCCCCGCAGCCACAGGACCCGGATCCCGGCGAGCGAGCGGGCGAAGGCGTCCCCCGGCTCGCACAGCCCCTCGACCAGCGCACCGAGCCCGCCGCCGGAGCCCCAGGGCAGCCAGCGGACCGTCCAGTGGCGGAGCCTCCAGTGCTCCGTGTCGGGGTCGGGCAGGCCGCCGACCAGCTCCGCCATCGCCGCCCGGTGCCGGGGCGGGCACCGGTCGGGCCCCGGCGCCAGGAGGGCCAGGTGCAGCTCGGCCTCCGTGAAGGACGGGGCGTGCGCGACCAGGGCCGGGAGCGCGTCCGGATCGTCCAGGCAGCGGACCAGCGAGGCCACCACCGCGGCGCGCACGTCGCGGTGCAGGCCCGGGGTGTCCAGCGCCCGGACCAGCGCAGCGACCGACCCCGGGGAGCGGTGCCGCGCGAGCAGGCGCGCCGCCGTCTTGCGGACGGTGACCTTGGCGGGCCCCCGCAGGGTGCGGGCCAGGGCGGGGACCAGGGCCGAGGGCGGCTCGGCCAGGGCCCGGCGCGACAGTGCGGGGGCCGCGGCCCGCGACCGTGGGCCGTCGGCGCCGCGCAGGACGAGGTCCAGGGTGCGGTCGCCGCAGCGCCCCAGGGCGGACAGCGCCGCCTCGCGCAGGACCACGTCGTCGCCGTCCAGGTGGGGCCGCAACCGGTGCGCCGTGCGGGGCAGGTCGCCCAGCCGGAGCAGGGCCCGCTCCCGGGCGTCGACGCCGGCGGACGGATCGTCCGCCAGGGCCGCCAGGCGGTCGGCCAGGGCCGAGGTCAGGCGGGCCGGCCAGCGGCGGGCCGAGCGCCGGTCCGCGTCGGGGACCCGGGAGGGCGCGGCGGCCAGGACCGCCAGGACCTCGTCCGTGGGCCGTGTCCGGACCAGCCGCGGCCACACCCCGGGCAGGGCGGCGGCGGCCGGGTCGGCCTCGGCCAGGTCCCGGGCCCGGTCCGCGGCGTCCGGTCCGGACAGGTACGCCCGCGCCGCCCGCGCCGCGTCCCGCGGTCCGGCCTCCAGCGCGGCAGCGCGCAGGTGCGCGCCCAGCTCCGGGAGGCCGTGGGCCCGGCGGCCCAGCTCGCGGGCCACCAGGACGGCGGGCGCGTGCTCGCCGCGGGCGCGGGCGGCCTCCAGCGCCGGGGCGAGCCGCCGGTACAGGTCGGCCTCCGCCCCGGCGGGCAGCACCTGGTCCAGGTGCGGTTCGGGGCGGGGATCGGCGTTCCACCGCCGCCGCGCGCTCCACCAGGGCGGGGCGGCACGGGGGCGCCCGTGCTCCCCCAGCCCGTCCGCGCCGAACCTCTCCACCAGGCGGGCGTACACCTCCAGGGACCAGGCGCGGGCCCGCGGGCCGCAGGCGGGGTGGCGCAGCAGGCGGCCCGCGATGTCGCGCAGGGCCCGGCGGGTGTCCGCGCCCGCGTCGCGGCTGTGCACCGTGTCGTCGAGCAGCCGCTCCAGGGCGGGCAGGGCGGCGGTGAGCAGCGGGACGGGCAGGGCCGCCGCCGAGCGGAGCAGGGCGCGGCGCACCGGGTCGCGCTCGGCGCGCGCCCGTTCGGCCCGCTCCAGCAGGACACCGGAGACCGTCTCCGGGTCCCCCGTGCGCCCGGCCGCGGCCACCAGGGCCGCCAGGCCGCGGGCGCGCCGCCGGGCGTCGCCGGAGGAGGCGGCGTCGGCCAGGGTGCCCGCGACCTCGGTGTAGGGCAGGAACGCCAGGGCGTCCAGCTCCAGGTCGGGGTCGGCGTGCCGGGTCCGCCACCGCCCGGCGCTGCGGATCCCCTCCAGGGCCTCCCGCGCCCGCTCCCGCGCCGCGTCCGGCGGCAGCAGGTCGAGGTAGCGCAGGACCGCCTCGGGGGCGGACCGGAGCCGGCCGGTGAGGTAGCGCTCCACGTAGCGGGTGCGCAGCGGGGGCTCCATGGCCCGCAGGACGGTGCGCGCGGCGTCGGGGTGCGAGCGCATGACGCGCAGCAGCGAGCGGACCCGGCGGTCGCCGAAGGGGGTCGCCGGGTAGCGCGAGGGGTAGTGGTCGGTGCCGCGGTCCCCGCCGCCCTCCCGGACGCGTGAGGCGTGCGGGAGGTCGCTCCGCGCCCGGCCCGGGAGGCGGTCGGCCAGCGCGGCGGCCTCGGCGGGCCGGACCGGGTCGAGCGCGTGCAGGGCCCGCCGGTCCGGGGCGTCGCCCAGGGTGCGCAGGTACGCGGCGAGGGTGTCGGGCAGGCGCCGGGCGAACCGGCGCCAGGACCGCACGGCGTGGGCCAGGTCGGGCAGGTGGTCGGCGACGGTCCCCGCGGAGCAGGCCGGGAGGAGCACGGCGGCCTCCGGGGCGCCGTGGTCGCGCAGGACGGCGGGCAGCAGCCGGTCGGCCAGGGCGGTGCGGCGGGCGTGGAACAGGGCGCGGTACAGCGCGTGCCGCAGGTCGGCGGGGGCGTCGTGCAGGGCGGGAGGGACCGCCGCGTCCGGGACCGGGAGCGTGCGGACGGCGCGCAGGGCTCCGCGGCGCAGGTCGGGATGGGGCGAGGCGAGGTGGCGGGCGACCGCGTCGAGGTCGCGGGACACCAGGGCCAGGTGGGAGGCGAACGCCCGTTGGGCGTGCGGGGCGAATCCGGTCCCCCGCACGTGGCCCTCCAGGTCGCGGACGGCCCCGGAGAGTTCGGGGGTGCCCGCGCGGCGGCGGGCGAAGTGCGCCAGTGCGCGCGTCCGCGCGGCGCAGGAGAGGGGTTCGACGGTGGACAGCAGTCGGCGGGCCGACGCCTGCGTCGGCTCGGTGGGGCTCAACGGCCCGGGCGGAGTCCGCCCTTCCTGATCGTCATGGCGCTCATCATGGGGGACGCGGCGGCCGTTCCGCAAGTCCGTCCGGGCCCGGGCACGGCGGCGGACGCCGCCTCCCGGGCCGGCGGGACCCGCGCTTGACCCCGTCGCGGCGTCAGGGTCTGTACTCGTTCCGGGGAGGTGCTCCGGCCCGGTCGGGGCCTCGGCGCGCACACCGCGCCGCCACCGGACCGGTGTCCTCCCCCGGGCGGGGCGCCGTGCGGCGTGCCCGCCGTCCGCCGTGCCCCGCGCACGGCGCCGGGGCGGCGACCGCAGCCTCCGGACACCGACGACACCCAGGGGGACACGTGGAGACGACGACCGCGGCGGGAACACGCGGCGGGGGCGGCACGCCCTATGTGCAGGGACTGCGGGCGGCGGGTGGCGCCTGGCGGAGCGTCGCGGCCGTGGCGGCGGCGGTGGCGGCCTTCGTCCTCACCGTCTTCGTCGCCATGCCGCCGCTGGGACGGCTGCTGGACGGTCTCGCCGGGACCGGGCCGTTCGATCCGGCGGACCCGTCGGTCACCCCCGGGCTGTGGCTGGCGGGGAACCTGCTGCTCGCCGCGCTCATCCCGGTGTCCGGGCTGGTGCAGTGGGCCGTGTTCGGGGTACGGCCGGGACGGCTCTCGTCGGTGGCGGGCGGGTTCCGGTGGGGGTGGTTCGCCCGGCTGGCCCTGGTGGTGGTGCCGGTGTGGCTGGTGTTCCTGACGGGGTGGTACGCGCTGAACCCGGCGGGGACGCCGGTGTTCACGGCGGGCACGCTGGCGCTGGTCGCCCTGGCCCTGGTCACCGTCCCCCTGCAGTCGGCGGGCGAGGAGTACCTGTTCCGGGGGCTGGTCCAGCGGTCGGTGGGGGCGCGCTGGGCGGGAACGACTGCGGCGTTCGCCGTGTCGACCGCGTTCTCGGCGGTGCTCTTCGCGGCGGTGCACGGCTCGGCGGACCCGTGGGCGCTGGGGTACTACCTGGCGTCGGGGGTCGGGATGTCGCTGATGACCCGGTTCAGCGGCGGCCTGGAGGCGGCGGTCCTGGTGCACGGGGTGCACAACACGCTGCTGCTGGTCCCGGTGCTCTTGGCGGGGGCGCTGGGGTCCCTGGCGGTCACCACCGGGCCGGTGATGGCGGTGCCGGCGGCGCTCATGCTGGTGTTCCCGTTCGCGGTGCGCGCCCTGGCGCGCAGGTACGGGACGGCGGTGGCGGAGGCCGGCTGACGGCCCCGGACCGCCGGGCCCGGAGCATCGGCCCGGGGCGGTTCCGCGGGGTGTGGCGGGCCGGGGGGCGGGCGGGCGCACGGACCGCTGTGGGGAGGGGCGGGCGCCCGGCGACCGCCGGCGCCCCGCCCCTCCCCCGCCGGGCGCACAGGCCGTGGCGGGCGCCGCGGAGGGGGGCCGGGCGCCCCGCCGGAGGGCGGTGGCCCCCGCCCCCGCGCCACCGGGCCCCCGGGGTGCGGGGGCGGGCGGTCAGGCGAGGTCGGAGACCTCGTGGAAGCGCTGCCAGCGGTTGAACGTGCGGGCCAGCCGCATGACCGAGGCCCGCGGCAGCAGGCGCGCGGGCCAGGTCATCACCCGGTTCAGGAACCACCCCGGGTAGGACGCCGTGCGCCGCCGGGCGTAGTCGTTCAGGGTGCGGACGGCGACGGTCTCCGGCGCGTCGGCGGCGGTCTCGTTGATCCGGGCCGTGGTGCCGTCGAAGAAGCCGGTCGCGATCGCCCCGGGGTGCGCGGCCATGACGTGGACGCCGCTGCCGCGCAGCTCCTCCGCCAGCGCCTCGGAGAACGAGAGCACGAACGCCTTGGTGGCGGCGTAGCTGGCCTGGTAGGGCAGCGGCTGGAAGGCGGCCGTGGAGGACACGTTGATGATGCCGCCCGAGCCCCGGGCGGCCATCTCGGTCCCGAGTGCGTGGGTCAGCGCCAGGAGTCCGCCGACGTTGAGCCCGACCGAGCGCAGCTGCGGCTCCAGCGGGCGGTCCAGGAACGGTCCGACGCTGCCCGCGCCGGCGTTGTTGACCAGCAGGCCGACGGTGAGGCCGCGCTCGCGCAGCTCCGCCAGGACCAGGTCCGGACCGCCGGGAGCGGAGAGGTCGGCGGTGACCACCTCGGCGTCCGGGCCGCCGTGCCGTTCGCGGATCTGCACGGCGAGCTCGCGCAGGGGCGCCTCCGAGCGGGCGAGCAGGACCACACGCGCCCCGCGGCGGGCCAGTTCCAGCGCGTACGCCCTGCCCAGCCCCCTGGACGCTCCTGTGACGAGTGCCGTGACACCGCGAAAGTCGTCTCCCACGAGACCCTCCATTGCTTCGAGACTTGAAGCATTCACGCTAGCACGATACTTCGAGACTCGAAACGTCGGTAGGATGGCGGTATGAGCACGCCCGACCTCACCGCGGCCCTGGCCGCGACCCACGACATCTGGATGCGGACCAACGACCTGCTCACGCAGGCGCTGGCCGGGCACCGGCTGACACCGGCGACGTTCCAGGCGCTGTGGGCCCTGGACCCGGACGAGCAGCCGCCGTCGATGAAGGTGATGGCCGAGCGCCTGTACTGCAACGCCCCGAACCTGACCTTCATCACCGGCCAACTCGTGGAGCGGGGCCTGGTGGAGCGCGCCGTGGACCCGCAGGACCGCCGCTCGCGGGTGATGGTGCTGACCCCCGAGGGCCGCAGGGTCCGCGCGGAACTGCTCCGGACGGCGCTGGAGGTGACCCCGCTGGCCGCGCTGAGCGGGGAGGAGCTGCGCAGCCTCACGGCGCTGCTGGGCCGGGTCGCGCGCCCCGCCTGAACCCGTGCCGGAACGGTACGGCGGGGCGGGGCGGCCGGGGCGGCGCATCCGCGCCCGGCGGGCCCACCGCAGAGAGAAGCGGGACTCCGTCAGCCCCGCGCACGTTCGGGCGGGCCCGGTACGGGGCCGCCCGGACCCCGCACCCCTTCGGCGGCGGGTGACCGGTCAGCCGTCCAGGCGGCGGGCGGCGCGGGCGAGGTCCTCGGGGGTGTCGCAGTCGGCGACCGCGTCGGGGTCCGGCACCGGGACCCGCCTCGGCTCCAGCGGCCCGAGCAGCCCGTACAGGGAGCGCCCGGTGTAGGCGGCCAGCGCGGCGCGGACGTCGGCGGTGCGCCACACGCCGGTGAGCCACTGCTCGCGCCCGCCGGCGTCCACGAAGACGGAGTTCGGTTCGAGCAGGGCCAGGTGCTCCGCCGCCAGGTGGGGCAGGTCGGCGGCGAGCAGCGCGAACCGGTCGGAGACCACGAGCTCCAGCCCCGCGCGCAGGGCCGGGACCGGACCCGCGCCCGGCGGGTCCTCGCGCACGTACAGGGCCCGCGGCGAGTCGCGCTCGGGGCCCACGACGATGGTCAGGCCCCGGGGGGACAGCGCGCGGACCGCCGCCGCGACGCGCTCCAGCAGGGTGCGTCCGGCGACCTCCAGCCCCGGCTTGTCGACACCGCCCATGCGGGTGCCCGCCCCGCCCGCCAGGATCACCGCGTCCAGAGTGCTCATCCCCCCAGCATGCCCGCTCCCCGCCCGGCCCTACGGTGCGGCCCGCCCGGGGCGGGCCCCCGCGCGGTGGCGGGCGCCGCCCGGCTCCGGCGGAACGGCTGCGCACGGCACGGCCCGCCCACGCGGCGAGGGACGCCCGGTACCGGCGGCGGCCCTGCCCGTGCCCGGGGCCCGGACACGCCCGCGGACGCCGCGGACACCACCGGGACCGGCGGCGTCCGCGGCGCACCGCTCAGCCCTTGACGCAGACCACCTGGCGCAGGTGCGCGACCACGCGCACCAGGTCGGTCTGGGCGGCGATCACCGACTCCAGGTCCTTGTACGCGGCCGGGATCTCGTCCACGACCCCCGCGTCCTTGCGGCACTCCACGCCCTCGGTCTGGGCGGCCAGGTCGGCGGCGGTGAACGTCTTGCGCGCCTTGGTCCGGCTCATCCGGCGCCCCGCCCCGTGCGAGGCGGAGTTGAACGAGTCCTCGTTGCCCAGGCCCTTGACGATGTACGTCCCGGTCGCCATGCTCCCGGGGATGATCCCGTACTCCCCCGCGCCCGCGCGGATCGCGCCCTTGCGGGTGACCAGCACGTCGACCCCGTCGTAGGTCTCCTCCGCCACGTAGTTGTGGTGGCAGGAGATCCACTGCCCGAACCCGGTCCCCGGCACCTGTCCCGCCAGGACACCGCAGGCCAGCCCCATCATGACGTCGCGGTTGCGGCGGGCGTAGTCCTGGGCCCAGAAGAGGTCGCGCCGGTAGGCGTCCATCTCCGGGCTGCCGGTGAGGAACACCGCCAGGTCGCGGTCGGGCAGGTCCTGGTTGTGCGGCAGGCCGCGGGCCCGTCCGATGTGGTGCTCGGCCAACTCCTTGCCGATGTTGCGCGAGCCCGAGTGCAGCACCAGCCACACCGTGTCGTCGTCGTCCAGGCACACTTCCAGGAAGTGGTTGCCCCCGCCCAGGGTGCCCATCTGGCGCAGCGCCCGCTCGCGGCGCGGGCGGACGGCCTCGGCGAGACCGTCGAACCCCTGCCAGAACGCGTCCCAGCGCGTGCTGCGCAGGCCCGGGACGGCCGACGTGTCGACGGCCTCGTCGTGGAACTCGAAGCCCACCGGAACGGCCGCCTCCAGCGCGGAGCGGAGCGCGCCGAGGTCGTCGGGCAGTCGGGAGGCGGTGAGGTCGGTGTGCACCGCGGTCATCCCGCAGCCGATGTCCACTCCGACGGCCGCCGGGCTGACGGCGTCGCGCATGGCGATGACCGAGCCGACGGTGGCGCCCTTGCCGTAGTGGACGTCGGGCATCACGGCCAGGCCGTGCACCCAGGGCATGCCGCTGACGTTGCGGAGCTGGTTCAGCGCGGAGTCCTCGACCTCGTCCGGGCGGGCCCACATGCGGATGGGGACGCGGGCACCGGGGATCTCGGTGTAGGGCATGACAGGCCACCTCCCTTTCACGAACGGCCTGTTCTCACGGGCGGGGCGCGACCGCGCCCCGCACCATTGAGTCGTAAAAGGGACTTTCCGTCCACGGGTTTTCGGCGGCGCGGCCGGGCCCGCCGCCCCGCGGTCAGCCGCCGATCGCGGACATGGGCCGGGCGGGCTGGAGGAACCCCGGGTCGTCGATGCCGTGGCCGGGGAACTTGCGGGCGACCGCGGCCGTCCAGCGCTCGGCGATCTCGGCGTCGGTGGCGCCCTCGCGCAGCGGGGTGCGCAGGTCGGACTCCTCGCGGGCGAACAGGCAGTTGCGGATCTGGCCGTCGGCGGTCAGCCGCACGCGGTCGCAGGTCCCGCAGAAGGGGCGGGTGACCGAGCCGATGACGCCGACGGTGGCCTCGGTGCCGTCGGGGAAGGTGTGCCCCAGGACCCGGAACAGCTCCGCCGGGGCGCTGCCGCGCGTGCCGGGGTCGGCCTCGGCGAGGTCGAAGGCCCCCTCCAGGCGGCCCAGGATCTCGTCCGCGGTGACCATGTCGTCGCGCCGCCAGCCGTGCTGGGCGTCCAGCGGCATCTGCTCGATGAAGCGCAGCCGGTAGCCGTGCTCGATGCAGTAGCGCAGCAGGTCGGCGGCCTCGCCGTCGTTGACGCCGCGCATGAGCACCGCGTTGACCTTGACCGGGGTGAGCCCCGCCTCGGCGGCGGCGGCCATGCCCTCGACGACGTCGTCGAACCGGCGCCGCCGGGCCAGGGTCTCGAACACCTCGGGGCGCAGGGTGTCGAGGGAGACGTTGACCCGGTCCAGGCCCGCCTCCGCCAGGGCGGGGGCCATCCGGGCCAGCCCGATGCCGTTGGTGGTGAGGGCGGTGCGGGGCCGGGGGGTCAGGGAGGCGGCGCCGGCCACGATGGCGGGCAGGCCGCGGCGGAGCAGGGGCTCGCCGCCGGTGAAGCGGACCTCGGTGATGCCCAGGCGGGTGACACCGATGCCGATCAGGCGGAGCAGTTCGTCGTCGGTGAGGAGTTCGGGTTTGGGCAGCCACTCCAGGCCCTCGGGGGGCATGCAGTAGGTGCAGCGCAGATTGCACCGGTCGGTGAGCGAGACCCGCAGGTCGGTCGCCACGCGCCCATAGGAGTCGGCCAGCACGGGCGTCACCCTCTCCAGTCGAAATCGTCGAGCAGAACGCCACCGGGACCCACTCGCGGGATATCTAGCGGGATACCCACCTGTTCAGCCTAGAAGATTAACTTTCGGAGGGAGTAGACCCGATCACGCCGTTTGGCATATTTCGTCGACGCGTACGAGAGCCTCCCGGCGTTTCCGGAGCATCCTCCGGACCGCGTCCCGGGCTGCGATCGTAGGCGAAGCTGCGCCCGCGCAGGCGGAACCGCGCCGCGCCCCGGAGCCCGCGGGCCCGGCTGCGCCGGGCATCCGGGGCTCCGGGGGCCCACCGCCGCGGCGTCCGGACGGGCCCGGTCCCGGCGCTCCGCCGCCCGCGCCGCGCGTACCCGGGAGCCCCGGGCCGGCCCTGCCGGGGCGGGGCGCGGATGAGACGATCCGCACCCGGCCGTGTGCCCCGCGACGCCCCTCCCGGGCGCGCGGGCGATGTTCTAGGGTGGCCCTCTCGCCACGGACGGGCGGCATCGCCCGCGCCGCGGCGGCACATCCGACGAGGAGGCGGCACACGGTGATCACCACACGGGAATGGGGACTGGCCGGCGGGACCAACGGCTCGGAGCGGCGGGCGGCCCGGGCCTGGGCCCCCACGGAGGGAGAGCCCTCCTGGCTGGCCGTCCTGGTCCACGGCTACGGCGAGCACCTGGGGCGGTACGAGCAGGTCGCCGCCGACCTGGTGGCCGCGGGCGCGGTCGTCTACGGCGCCGACCACCGGGGGCACGGCGGGTCCTCCGGCGAGCGGGTCCTCATCGACGACTACGCCGGGGTGGTCGAGGACGTCCACCGGGTGGTCACCCAGGCGCGGACCGCGTACCGCTCGCTGCCGCTGGTCCTCATCGGCCACTCCATGGGAGGGCTCATCGCCTCCCGGTACGCGCAGACCCACCCCGGCGGGCCGACGGCGCTGGTGCTGTCGGGCCCCGTGCTGGGGCGCTGGGAGGCCCTGGAGGCGCTGGCCGCCGCCGAGGAGATCCCCGACGCCCCCATCGACACCGCCACCCTGTCCCGCGACCCCGCCGTGGGCGCGGCGTACGAGGCCGACGAGCTGGTCTGGCACGGGCCGTTCAAGCGCGCCACGGTGAACGCGCTGCGGACGGAGATCGCCCGGGGCCTGGAGGCCGGGTCCGTGGGGCCGCTGCCGCTGCTGTGGGTCCACGGGTCCGACGACCGCCTCGTGCCGCTGTCGGGCACGCTGGTCGGGATCGGGTCCCTGCTCGGCTCGGACTTCACGGCCCGGATCTTCCCCGGGGCCCGCCACGAGGTGTTCAACGAGACGAACCGCGACGAGGTGATCGGCGAGGTCGTGCGGTTCGCCCACCGCTTCACCGGCTGAGGCCTCCCCGGCCCGGCCCCGCGGCCAGTCCGGGGCCCCGGCCGCCGGCTGCGCGGCCACGGCGTCCGGGAGGCGAACCGGCCACGGCACCCGGCGGTCCGCCGGGTGCCCGGCTCAGACGTACAGCCGCCCGTGGGGCTGCACCGGGTGCGCCAGGGTCTCCGCGTAGGCGGCGGCCAGCCGGTCCACGGCGTCGGCGAGCACGTCCGGCGGCCGTGTGTAGGACAGCCGCAGGTAGCGCTCCAGGGTGCCGTCCGACCCGAACACCGGGCCCGCCGCGGGGTGGACCCCGTGCCGGACCGACGCCGCCGACAGCGCGCTCGCCACCGGCTGGGGCAGCGCCGCCCACAGCACCAGGCCGCCGCCGGGCACGTTGGGCCGCCAGTCGGGCAACCGGTCGCGCAGCGCCGCCAGCAGGGCGTCGCGGTTGCGGCGCAGCCAGCGGCTGCGCTCAGCCCGGATGCGCATGACGTCGGCCAGCAGGTGGGTGGTGGTGAGCTGGTCCAGCACCGCCCCCGCCAGGTCGAAGCGCTGGCGCACGGCCATCAGCCGGGCCACCATCGGCGGGGTGGCGCGCACCCAGCCCACCCGCAGCCCGCCCCACAGCAGCTTGCCCACCGACCCGACCGTGACGACCCGGCCGTCGGTGTCGTGGGCGGCCACCGGGGCGGGCAGGTCGCCGGAGTCGATGGCGAGCTCGGCCACCGACTCGTCGATCACCAGGTGGGTCCCGGCCCGGCGGGCCTCGCGCACCAGCACCCGCCGCTCGTCGTCGTCCATGAGGGCGCCGGTGGGGTTGTGGAAGTCGGGGATGAGGTAGCCCAGCGAGGGCCTCCACTGGCGGAACGCGTCCACCAGGTACTCCATGTCCCACCCCTGCGGGGTCACCCCCACCGTGCGCACCCGCGCGCCGCTGCGGCGGACCGCGTCCAGGGCGTGCGGGTAGGTGGGCGACTCCACCAGGACCTCGTCGCCGGGCTGGGCGAGGAGGTCCAGGACCAGGGCCACCCCCTGCTGGGCGCCGTTGGTGATGAAGATCTGCTCGGGGGTGGTGGGCAGGCCGCGCTCGACGTAGCGCCGGGCGACGGCGTGGCGCAGCTCCGGCAGGCCGTAGGGGTAGTAGCCGAGGCCGCCCACGTGCGCGGCCAGCTGACCGGCGGCCCGGAACGCGGCGTCGCGCAGCCCCTCCACCGCCGGGGGCCCGGCCACGCCCAGGTCGATGTGCTCGGCGGCCCCGGACAGGAACGGGGACGGCGAGGGGTCGCCCGTCGAGGAGTCGGGGAGCACGGTCCAGCTGCCCGCGCCCTGGCGGCTGTCCAGGAACCGGTTGTCGCGCAGCCAGGCGTACGCGGCGGTCACGGTGTTGCGGCTGACGCCCAGCGCGGCGGCCAGGTCGCGTTCGGCGGGCAGGCGGGTGTTGGTGGGCACCCGGCCGTCGAGCACCAGGCCGCTGACGGACCGGGCGATGGAGAGGTAGTAGGGGCGCTCCACCGGGGCCTCGCCGATGAGGCGGGCCAGCAGGCGGCCGTTGATCCGGCGGGTGCCCCCGCCGGCCGTGGAGCGTTCCGCCGCGCGGGCCGCGCCGCCCTGTCGTGCCGCCATACCGCCGCTCCCCCCGGGGCCGTGCCCGGTGCCCGCGGGCCCCCGCGGGGCCACTTCTTGGAATTGGCACTTTGAGCAGGGTGCCACATCGGCCAGGATACCGATGTGGCACCACCGCGGAACGGGGGATCGCGGTGGCGCCGGCAGGCCCCGACCCGCCCGATCCGATGATCCCCCCTTTTCATTGCGAGAGGACGGGTCCGTGGACGAACGGCGCGACCCCCGGCCCGACGACCCCCGCCCCCAGGGGCCCGAGGCCGGGACCCCCGGCGGACCGGGCGCAGCACCGGGGCCGGAGGGAGCGGAGGTCCGGGAGGGGGCCGAGGGGACGGCGGGGACTGCGGCCCCGGGTGCCGGGCCCGGCGCCCGCGTCCCCCTCCTGTCCCGGGTGATGGTCACCCCGGTCCTGCCCCGGCCGCGGCTGCGCAGGCTGGCGCGGCTGTACGTCGGCCTCACCCTGTACGGGCTCAGCATCGCCCTGCTGATCGAGTCCGACCTGGGCGCCATGCCCTGGGCCGTGCTGGACCAGGGGCTGGCCCTGCGCACCGGGCTGTCCATCGGCACCTGGACCGTCATCGTCGGCGCGCTGCTGATGCTGCTGTGGATCCCGCTGCGGCAGAAGCCCGGGATCGGGACCCTCAGCAACGTGGTCATGATCGGCGCCACCGCGGACCTCTTCCTGTGGCTGCTGCCGGAGACCGGGGTGCTCTGGGTCCGCGTCCTGGGGCTGCTGCTGGGGACCCTGGCGTGCGCGCTGGCCACCGGCTGCTACATCGGCGCCGCGCTGGGCCCGGGTCCGCGCGACGGCATCATGACCGGCCTGGCCGGGCTGGGCCTGTCGGTCCGCCTGGCCCGCACCGTGATCGAGGTGGCCGTGGTCGTGGTCGGCTTCCTGCTGGGCGGGACGGTCGGCCTGGGGACCCTGGTGTTCGCGGTGGCGATCGGTCCGCTCACGCAGATCTTCCTCCCCCTGTTCCGGATGTCCGAGAATCACCCGGAAACACCGATCCGATCGGGGCGCGGGTGACCCCAATGGAGGGAGTTGATCACCACGCCATAACTTCTGTCCTCGCAAACTCCCCCAATTGACCACATACCTCCCTGCACTCTCTGATGCACGTGCAATTGCGGGTGGCGTACCCCCCGGGGAGAGGGGAAGATGGGGAACCGCGGTGAACGGTGAGGACCGTTCCGGAGCGGCTCTCCCGGGCCGACCTTTGTCGCCGCCTCCACCTGGGAACATACCCGGGTACAGGGGCGGGGGCGGGTGGTGGCGGGGGGAGGGGCCGTGATCCGGACGGCGCCCCTGTCCGCGGTGGGCACCGCCCCGCCGGAACGGCCAGGGAGAAGCACCCCGACGGGGCGTGCACACGGGCGTGCGCGCAGCGGAACGCCACCGGGCACCGCGACACCCCGTACGGAGGCGAGAGTGCCCGCGCCGACCGCTAGGACTCAGACGACGTGATGGGGGTGAGCCGCGTGCCCGGCTGGATTGAAGACTACGCAATGATCGGCGACATGCAGACCGCCGCGCTGGTCGGGCGCGACGGTTCCATCGACTGGGCGTGTCTGCCCGACTTCGACTCCTCCGCGTGCTTCGCGGCGCTGCTGGGCGACGAGCAGAACGGGTGCTGGGTCCTGCGGCCCGCCGGGGGCGACCCCCGCGCCACCCGGCGGCGCTACCGCGGCGACACGCTGATCCTGGAGTCGGAGTGGGACACCGACACCGGCTCCGTCCGGGTCATCGACTTCATGCCGCCGCGCGGCGGCGCCCCCCACCTGGTGCGCATCGTGGAGGGGATCAGCGGCACCGTCACCATGAGCACCGTGCTGCGCCTGCGGTTCGACTACGGGCACGTCGTCCCGTGGGTCCACCGGGCCGGGACCGAACTGGTGGCGGTCGCCGGGCCCGACGCCGTCTGGCTCAGCACCCCCGTCAGCCTCCAGGGCCACAACTTCACCCACGACGCGGACTTCACCGTCAGCGCCGGGCAGCGGGTCCCCTTCGTGATGACCTGGCACCCCTCCCAGGTCGAGGAGTCCGACCACCTCGACGCCGAGAAGGCGCTGTCGCGCACCGAGCGGTTCTGGGAGAAGTGGGTGGACCAGTGCACCTACGAGGGCCCCTACCGCGAGGCCGTCATCCGCTCCCTCATCGTGCTCAAGGCCCTCACCTACCGGCCCACCGGCGGGATCGTCGCCGCCCCCACCACCTCCCTCCCCGAGGAGATCGGCGGCGTCCGCAACTGGGACTACCGCTACTGCTGGCTGCGCGACGCCACCATCACCCTGGAGGCGCTCATCCGCTCCGGGTACAAGGACGAGGCGCTGGCCTGGCGCGAGTGGCTGGTGCGCGCCGTCGCCGGCGAGCCCCAGCTCATGCAGATCATGTACGGCATCCGGGGCGAGCGCCGGCTCACCGAGTGGGAGGCCGACTGGCTGCCCGGGTACGAGGCGTCGCGGCCGGTGCGGATCGGCAACGCCGCCGTCGGCCAGTACCAGCTGGACGTGTACGGCGAGGTCATGGACGTGCTGCACCTGGCGCGGCGGCACGGCATACGGGGCGGCGACTACCTGTGGGGGTTGCAGCGGTCCCTGGTCAACTACCTGGAATGGTGCTGGGACGAGCCCGACGAGGGCCTGTGGGAGGTGCGCGGGCCGCGCCAGCACTTCGTGCACTCCAAGGTGATGGCGTGGGTGGCGGCGGACCGGGCGGTGCGCAGCATCGAGGAGTTCGGCAAGGAGGGCCCCATCGAGCGGTGGCGGGCCCTGCGCGACACCATCCACGCCGAGGTGTGCGAGTACGGGTACGACCCGCAGCGCAACACGTTCACGCAGTACTACGGCAGCAAGGAGCTGGACGCGGCGCTGCTGCTCATCCCGGAGGTCGGGTTCCTGCCCTACGACGACCCGCGGGTGGTCGGGACGATCGAGGCGGTGCGCAAGGACCTCATGGTGGACGGGTTCGTGCTGCGGTACCGGACGGACCTGGAGAACTCCGCCGACCAGCTGCCGGGCGACGAGGGCGCGTTCCTGGCGTGCAGCTTCTGGATGGCGAACGCCCTGCTCTCGATCGGCCGCCAGGACGAGGCCAAGGAGCTGTTCGAGCGGCTGCTCTCGCTGCGCAACGACGTGGGCCTGCTCGCCGAGGAGTGGGACCCGCGGGCGGGGCGCCAGGTGGGCAACTTCCCGCAGGCGTTCAGCCACGTGCCGCTGGTGACGACCGCGCTCAACCTGGCCGACCGGCAGGGCG
The DNA here is from genome assembly GCF_900141985.1 of Nocardiopsis flavescens. Classification (GTDB taxonomy): domain Bacteria; phylum Actinomycetota; class Actinomycetes; order Streptosporangiales; family Streptosporangiaceae; genus Nocardiopsis; species Nocardiopsis flavescens. The sequence goes on from NZ_FQZK01000004.1 coordinate 130,631, forward strand.
GCTGGCGCGCCGAGTAGGAGCGGACGCGAAGGTGCCCCGCGGCCGGCCGGAAGCGGCCGCGGGGCACCGGTATGCGGGGGGTCAGGCGGTGAGGGTGGGGTCGGCCCAGACCGGGTAGAGCCCCTCGGCGTCGCTCTCCACCCCGATGCGCAGGCGCAGGGCGTCGCGCACGTCGACCTCGATGTCGATCGTCTCCCCCAGCCGGAGGGACTCGGTGACCTCCGGGCGCCCGTCGACGTAGACCGTGAAGGTGGCGACCGCCGACGAGCTGGAGGTGTCGGTCACGCCGAGCGTGGCGGTGAACGTGGTCCAGCCGCGGCCCAGGTTGTAGTCGGCCCAGCCGGTGCAGGGGTCGTTGTACTGCGTGCAGCGGTCGCCGACGACCAGGGCGCGGCTGTAGGCCTCGCCGTTGACCTCGGCGCGGCCGGCCACGGGCTCCCAGCGGCCCTCCCCCTCCACGACGTCCATCTGCGTGAGCAGGAGGGACTCCTCGGCGGACGGTGCGCCGCCGGCCGGGTCGGAGGCGTCCGCGTCGGGCTTGCGGCTGGGCGCGGCGGCCATCGGCGGGGCCTCCTCCTCGGCCTCGGAGGCCGCGGGCGACTCGCCCGGGTCGTCGGCGGCGACCTGCTGGGCGCCGTCGGCCGGGAAGGGCAGCCCGCGGTCCATGACGAGGTAGGTGACGGCGGAGCCGCCGACCGCACAGAGCACGGCGAGGGCGGCCAGGCCGATGAGCAGCGGCTTGCGCGACCTCTTCCCCGGCGGCGGCCCGGGGGCGGGGTGGTGCCCGTGGACGGGGAAGGCGCCGGTGGAGCCGGGGGGCGGCGGCGCGCCCCAGGCGGGCTGGGCGTACGGGGGCGGCGGGCCGTAGCCGGGGCCGGAGTGTGCCGGGACCGGGCGCTGCGGGCCGGACCCGGACCGCAGCGGGGGCCGTGCCGTGCCGCCGGGCGGGGTGGGCCCGCCGGAGCGGCGGGGCGACCGGCCGGAGGGGGCCGGGGAGGCGGTGTTCGGCTGCGCGGGGCCGGCGGCGGGCCGCTGCTGGACCGGGCGTCCGCGCAGGCCGCCGACCGGGCGGTGCGGCATCTCCTCGACCCCGGGGGCCCCGGCGGGAGCCGCCCCGGTGTCGGAACCCGTTCGCCCGCCGGGACCGGAGGCCTGTGCGGAGGGGGAGGCGGGCGTGTCGGCGGTGCCCGCGGGGGTCCGCGGTGCGTCGGTGGCGGGGGTGCCGTTCGCGGGCCTCGGCGACAGGACCACGGTCGCGTCCGTGTCCTGAGGGGCGGCAGGGTCGGAAGAACCCGACGGGACACCGGGTACGGGCGGGACCGCACCCGGGGCCGGTGACCGGAGCACCGTCGCGTCCGCGTCACCCGCCCCGACCGGCGCAACGGCCGGATCGGCCGGCGGCGGCCCCGCCACGGCCGGGCCCCGCGGGGCGGCAGCGTCACCGGGGGTTCGTGAGTCGCCCGGGGCGGACGCCGGCGACAGGACCACGGTCGCGTCCGTGTCCTGAGAGGCGCCAGCGTCGGACGGGGCGGCGGCGGCGTTCGGGGGAAGGAGGAAGGTCGCTTCAGAGTCCCCGCCGTCGTCGGGCGCGGCCGTGTCGTTCTGCGCGGCACCGGACGGTGCGTGCGGGGACCGGGGGTCGACCGGAGCAGAGGCCGGGGACAGGATCACCGTCGCGTCCGTGTCCCCCGCCCCGGCCGGCGGCGGCCCCGCGACGGCCGGGCCCCGCGGGGCGGCAGCGTCACCGGGGGTTCGTGAGTCGCCCGGGGTGGAGGCCGGGGACAGGACCACGGTCGCGTCCGTGTCCTGAGGGGCGGCAGGGTCGGAAGAACCCGACGGGACACCGGATACGGGCGGGACCGCACCCGGGGCCGACGGGACCGCACCGGACACGGGCGACCGGACCACCGTCGCTTCCGGGTCACCCGCTCCGGCCGGTGCAACGGCCGGATCGGCCGGCGGCGGCCCCGCCACGGCCGGGCCCCGCGGGGGGTCCGCCGGGGCGGGCTCCTCCGGGGCGGCGGCGCTGAACAGGGACGCCGCGAACACCGCGGAGGCACCCGGGTCGGCCGCCGGTTCGCCGCCCGGCCCGGTCCACGGGACGGACGTGGCCAGCGAGCGCAGCGACCGCACCCACTCCGAGGCCTCCGGGCGCTCGCCGGGATCGGCCGAGAACATCGACACCACCACGGCGAGGGGGCGCTCGTCGGCGCCGGCCAGCAGCGGCAGCGCGGCGAAGCGCTCGCGCAGCCGCTCCGGGGCGGGCGGCGGGTCCTCCCCCGTCAGCGCGTAGAACGCGACCGCGCCGAACGCGTACCGGTCGGTGGCCGGGCTGTACTCCCCGCTGAAGATCTCCGGCGCCGCGTACCCCGGGGTGAACCACGGCCGCGCCGTCATGTGCCGGGCCGCGATCCGGCTCAGCCCGAAGTCCACCAGCGTCGCCTGGCCGTCCGCGTCGATCATGATGTTGCCCGGCGACAGGTCGCCGTGCACCACCGGCCGCCTGGACGGCGTCGCCCGCCCCGCGTGCAGCATGTCCAGGACCTGGGCGACCTGCTCCAGGTACCGCAGCACCTCGCGCTGCCCGCGCACGCCCTCCCCGGCGTGCTCGGCCCGCCAGTCGCGCAGGTCCAGGCCGTCGATGTGGTTCATCACCAGGTACAGGCAGCGCTCGGCCCGCTCCCCCGCGTTCCCCCGCGGGTGCTCGGGCGCGCCCTCGAAGTGCTCGCGGACCCCCACCACGCCGAGGCGGTTGATGAAGCGCAGCAGCTCCGCCTGCTCGGCCCAGCGGGAGCTCAGCTCGGCGAACTGCGCGGGGTCGGCGGTGGTGTCGGCGTTCAGCGCCTTGACCACGACCGGCTCCGTCTGGCCCGCCAGGGTCACCTCCGCGAGGTACAGCGTGGCCTCGCCGCCGCGCCCGACGGAGCGGACCAGGCGGTACTTGTCCGGCTGGGAGTCGGGACCGACGTAGAGACTCAGGCTCACGGCTGTGGTTCTCATTCCACGCGGGGGTTGCGGTATCGCCCACGGCGGCGGGGGTTCGGCCTGCGGGCACAGGGGACCACATTAACGCGGACAACTGTACTCTTACGCCCTGTACGGCCCCTTTGGCCGCGAACGGCCGTGGGAGCGGCCGACGGACTCGGGAGGCGGGAGACGGGCATGGCCGACCAACGGGTGCTGGGCGACCGGTACCGCCTGCACTCCCTCCTGGGCCGCGGCGGCATGGGCGAGGTGTGGCGGGGCGCCGACGAGCTCCTGGACCGCCCCGTCGCGGTCAAGCTGGTGCGCGCCGAGCGGGGCGGCTCCGACGAGGCCGCCACCCGGTTCCGCCGCGAGGCGCGGGTGACCGCGCGCCTGGCCGGCCACCCCAACATCGTCATCCTGCACGACTTCGGCCAGGAGGCCGACGGCTCGGTGTACACGGTGATGGAGCTGGTCGCCGGGAGCCCGCTCTCGGACGTGCTGCGCGGCGCCGCGCCGCTGCCGCTGGAGCGCACCGCCGACCTGGTGGCGCAGGCCGCCGCCGGGCTGGGCGCCGCCCACGCGGCGGGGATCGTGCACCGCGACGTCAAGCCCGGGAACCTGATGGTGGTCGGCGGGCCGGCCGAGCTGTACGGCGGCACCCTGAAGGTGCTGGACTTCGGTATCGCGGCGCTGACGGCCTCGGAGCAGAGCCGCCGCCTCACCCAGACCGGCCGGGTGCTGGGCACCCCCCTGTACATGGCGCCCGAGCAGGTGCGGGGCGAGCGGGTGGGACAGGCGGGGGACCTGTACTCGCTGGGCGCGATCCTCTACCAGATGCTCACCGGCGAGCCCCCGTTCGCGGGGGAGGACCCGCTGGCGGTGCTGCGCGGACACCTGCGGCACAAGCCGCGGCCGGTGGCGTCCGTGAACCCGGGGCTGCCCGGCCCGCTGGCGGAACTGGTGGACGCACTGCTCGCCAAGAGGCCCGAGGAGCGCCCCGCCTCCGCCGAGGAGGTCCGCGAGAGGCTGGCGCCCTTCGCGCTCGCCCGGCCCTCGCGCCCGGCGGCCGGCCCGGACACCGGCGGGTCGCTGCCGGTCCCCGGGACCCTGCCCTATACGCGGCCCGCCTCGCCCGCGTCGGCACCGACCCGGCCGCACACCGCCCGGGACGGGGACCGGTCCGAGCTGCGGTCCCTGGTGGAGCACGCCCAGGAGACGGCGGGCCAGGGCCGGTACGCGCAGGCGGCGGCGCAACTGCGCCCGCTGTTGCCCCGGCTGCGCGCGGCGCTGGGGCCCGACGACCCGGAGACGCTGCGGGTCCGGCGGCGGGAGGCGTACCTGACGGGCAAGGGGGGCGCGCACGCGCGGGCGGCGGAGTCGATGGAGGCGCTGCTGCCGGACATGCTGCGGGTGCACGGCCCTCGGCACCCGGAGACGCTGACGGTGCGCTACTACCTGGCGACCAACGCGGGCCGGGCGGGCGACCACGCCCGGGCGGCCCGGGTGCACGCCGAGCTGCTGCCCGACCTGGCGGCCGTGTACGGCGCCGACGCGGAGCGGGTGCTGACCACCCGGCTGCACCTGGCGTTCGAGACCGGTGAGGCGGGCGAGCCGGCCCGGGCGGCGCAGGTGCTGGAAGGGCTGGTCCCGGAGCTGGAGCGGGTGCTGGGCGCCGACCACGCGACGACGCTGCGGGCCCGCCACTACCAGGCGGCGTACCTGGGGCACGCGGGCGATCCCGCGGAGGCGGCCCGGCGGTACCGGGAGCTGGTGTCCCGGCACGTGCGGCTGTTCGGCGAGGAGCACGCGGAGACCGTGCGCGTGGCGGCCCACCTGCGCCGCTGGCACGCCCTCGCCAAGCACGGCCGCCCCGCCCCCTGACGCCGGGGGCGCCGATGCCGGTGGCCGGTCGCGGGCGGCGCGCGACGGGTACCGGGGAGGGCCCCTCCCCCGTTCCCGGTGTCCGGTCGGGGGGCGATCGCCCGGAACGGCCGTGGTTGTCGCCGCCGGGCGCTAATGTTCTGGCCATGGCCACCAAGGACCTCAACGAAATCATGGAAGCCGGGTGGGCGAAGGCCCTGGAGCCGGTCGCGCCGCAGATCACCGCCATGGGTGACTTCCTCCGGCAGGAGGTCGCCGAGGGGCGCACCTACCTGCCCGCTGGCGAGCACGTCCTGCGCGCTTTCCAGCAGCCGTTCGACGACGTGCGCGTGCTCATCGTGGGGCAGGACCCCTACCCCACGCCCGGCAACCCGGTGGGGCTGAGCTTCTCCGTCGCCCCCGGCGTGCGCCCGCCCGCGAGCCTCAAGAACATCTACAAGGAGATGCAGGACGACCTGGGCCTGGAGGTCCCCAAGACGGGCGACCTCACCCCCTGGACCGAGCAGGGCGTGCTGCTCCTCAACAGGGTCCTGACGGTGCAGCCCGGTTCGCCCGCGTCCCACAAGGGCAAGGGCTGGGAGGCCATCACCGACCAGGCCATCCGCGCGCTGGCCGAGCGGGGCGGGCCGCTGGTGTCGATCCTGTGGGGCCGCCAGGCGCGCGACCTGCGCCCGCTGATGCCGGGCGTGCCGTGCGTGGAGTCCGCGCACCCGAGCCCGATGTCCGCGCGCAGCGGCTTCTTCGGCTCCAAGCCGTTCAGCCGCACCAATGAGATGCTGAAGGAGCAGGGCGCCGACCCGGTGGACTGGAGCCTGACCTAGGCTTCACACCATCGCGGCCCCCGCGCACACCTCCCCCACAACCCGACCCCCTGTTGACCTGCGGACTCGGTACCGGCCCCCGGTGCCGGGTCCGACCCTTGTCCCGCCCCCGACGACGGAGAGGTCCCCCGGACGTGGCCAAGAAGCTGTCCTACGCCGACGCGTTGAAGATCCTGGGAAAGAACGACTCCGAGGTCCTGGACCTGGCCGAGAAACTGGCCGACGGGGGGCTGGGGGCGCTGGGGGTCCCGGACCTGTTCGGTATCAGAAGCGCGGTGGTGGGCAGGGGCCGCAAGGCTCTGGAGGGCATGCGGGGCAAGCTCAGGGGCGAGAGCCGGATGTCCCGCACGGAGAAGATCCTGGCGGCGGAGCGGATCCTGGTCGTCGTGTCCTTCTTCGAGGCCGTGGAGGAGGCGTGGGAGCGAACGGGTATGCCTTTCCCGTTCAGCGACCTGGAGATCACCGCCGAGGAACAACTCGGTATGTCGGATGCGCTCACCGAGGACGCCTGGGTGGTGCTGCCCACGCTCATCGAGCGGTGGAGCCCCAACACACGACGGCTTTCAGCCGGCCAGATCGAACAGGAAGAACACGAAAATCGTTTCTCCGAACTGAATTCGAGCTTTATGCGAATGATTCCCGGACTGGCCGTGGCCGAGGAAAACGGAATCAGCGGAACGAACGATCCCCGTCTCGTCGCCCTGGACGCACATATCGACAGAATCTGCGAACTCCGTTACAGCGAGCGCAGACGGGCACTCGCGGCGGAGATCCCGGAGTTCGCCCTGTGGACGCGCGAGCAGGAGCATGAACTCACCCGTCGCCGGTTGGACACGGGGCTGGCCGAAGTGGGGCGCCGGCTGGAGCGGATCGCCTGCCAACGCCCCCTGAACCGCCGGCGGCAGGAACTGGCCCGTATTTACCGGGCCGCGCTCCGGCAACCGCTTCTTCCTTCTGGAGACACGAACCGGGATCTGGTCCTTCCCTCCTTGCAAGAGGCGTACATCCCTCCGGGTGGTCGCATCACCTGGCCCGAAGCCGGTCCGATCTCTTCCGAAAGCTGGTGGCAGCGGGTCGAACCCACCGATGACCTCGAAGGTTTCATAGCCGCTCACCTGGCCCACCCCGACGCCACCGACTACCCCACGGTCCTGCTGGGGCACCCCGGCGCGGGCAAGTCCAAATTCACCGAGATGCTCGCCGCGCAACTCCCGCCCTCGGACTTCCTTCCACTGCGAGTGGAACTGCGATCATTGCCCCCCAACGCACCGATTCATGTGCAGATCGAGCAAGGGCTGGCGCAGATCCTGAACACCCGGGTGTCCTGGCGGGAACTGGTGGACTCCGCGGACGGAACACTGCCGGTCATCATCCTGGACGGGTTCGACGAACTCCTCCAGGCCACCGGCGTCGACCGCTCCGACTACCTGGAGCGCGTCCAAGAGTTCCAGCAGCAACAGGAGGCCATGGGCCTGCCCGTGGTCGTCATCGTCACCACCCGCACCGTCGTCGCCGACCGCGCCCGCTTCCCCGACGGCACCACCGTCATCAGGCTGGAGCCCTTCGACGAACCCCGGATCGACAGGTTCCTGCAAGCCTGGAACCGGGCCGATTCCGGGCTCCGGCCCTCCAAAGGATCGGAACGAATCAACCTCAAGGCACTTCTCCGTTATCGGGAACTCGCGGTGCACCCTTTGTTGTTGGTGATGCTGCTCATCTACGACGCCGAGGACGGGGCGCTGCGCCGAGCCGAACAACACCTCACTCACGGTGAACTGTACGAGCGGCTGCTCACCCGGTTCGCCGCGCGCGAGGTGTCCAAACACGGGGCCGCACTCAACCGCGACGGCTTCGACCGTGCGGTCCAGGACGAGCTGCGCCGCCTGGAGGTGGCCGCCCTGGCGATGTTCAACAGGCGGCGGCAGCACGTGACCGCGGACGAGCTGGACCGGGACCTGGCCGCCCTGATGCCGGGCGGTCCCCCGGAAGCGGCCGATCCGGACCTGCACGGCCGGATCGCCCCCGCCCACCGGCTGCTGGGCCGGTTCTTCTTCGTGCACGAGGCACGGGCGCAGGCCCGGGACGGTACGTCGAGCGTCTTCGAGTTCCTGCACGCCACCTTCGGCGAGTACCTGGTGTCCCGCGCGGTGGTCTCGGCGCTGGACTACCTGAACGAGGCCCGGGCCCTGGCCCGGAAGAGGCGGGGGTCGGCACAGGGCGCGGACGACGGAGAACTGTACGCCCTGCTGTCCTTCGCCTGCCTGACCGGCCGCGAGAAGATCACCGACTTCCTGGCGGAGGAACTGGGGAGGAGGTTCCCGCCGGGGACGCAAGCGCGGGCGATGTGCTCCGCGCTGCTCGTCGACCTGTTCCAGGAGGCGCCGTTCCCGGACCCCGGCCGCTCCCACGGGGGCTACGCGCCCGCGCGCCTGCCGGTCACACGCCGGCAGGGCAACTACACCGCGAATCTCATCGTGCTGCTGACCCTGGTGGGCGACCGGCCGGTGGACCTGCGGGAACTGTTCCCGGACGCGCCCAACCCGCTGCCCGAATGGCGCAACATGGCGGGGATCTGGCGCGCGCTGCACAGCTCCGAGTGGTTCGGCTTCCTCAACGCGGTGCGGGTGCGCCACCTGGGCGGCTGGGACCGGGAGGACCGCAGGTCGCTGGTCTCCCGGGACCGGGGGGAACCGGTGAACGCGGGCGAGTGCATCGGCTTCGAGCTGTACACCGACGTGGACGTGCGGCCCGACGTGCTCGACCCCTACGAGGTGCGGCTGCCGTTCGCGTCCACCTCGTCCCGCATGCTGCGCTCCACCGCCATGCGGGTCAACGGGACCAACGCGCGCACGGTGCTGGGCCTGCTGCCCTACCTGTACCGGATCTCGGACGACCTGGGGTCCTGGTACACCGACCGGGACAGCGACAAGGCCTGGCTGGAGGCGCACGAACTCCTGCGGCTGCGCCTGGAGCCGCCGGACCTGGCCCCGGGGCGCCGCCTGGACGGTTACCGGCGGCTGCTCTCCTCCAGCACCCTGGGCCCGCTCGAATTCCTGGTGCTGCGGCAGGCCGCCGAGGACCTGCGGTGGTCCGACGACGCGGCCGTCGAAGACAGGGAACCGCTCTGCGCCGTGATCCGGCACTACCTGGACCGGGTCCGCACCGTGGCACCGGGCGCCGCGTCGTCGGCGCGCGCCGTCCACGCGGTCCTGACGTCCCTGCTGGAGGACTTCCCTGCCTACCAGCGGTCGAAGAACCCGGGGGAGGCGGTGACGCGGGTCCGCGCTCTCGTGGACAGGGCCTTCTCCCCCTCTTTCTCGGACAAGCGGACCCCGCCTCCGACCCACCCCGACCGGACCGGGATCATCCTCGGTCCAGCCGGCAGCGGGGAGCACTGAACCCGCGGCCCCGTCCCCGAGTCCCACCCCACGGGGCGGCGTTCCCCGGCACGGACGCCGTCCCGGCGCCCCGCCCCACCCCTGCTGATCCCCGAAAGGCCCCCACGTGGCGAAGAAGCTGTCCTACGCGGACGCCCTGAAGATCCTCGGCAAGAAGGACTCCGATGCCTGGGACCTGGCCGAGCGGCTCGCCGACGGCGGCCTGGGCATGCTCGGCGTCCCCGACCTGTTCGGGCTGCGGAGCCTGCTGGTGGGCAAGGGCCGCGAGGCGGTGGAGGGCATCCGCGACCACCTGCGCGGGGAGAGCCGCCTGTCCCGGACCGAGCGCATCCTCGCCGCGGAGCGCGTCCTGGCGGCGGTCGCCTTCCTGGAGTCCCTGGACGAGGTCTGGGAGGCCTCCGGCGCCCCGCTCACCCTGGACGAGCTGGGGTTCTCCCCCGAGGACCGGGCCGCCCTGTTCGAGCCCCTGCTGACCCCCGGGCAGCCCGGCCGGGTCGCCCTGCCCTACCGCTGGAACCTCGACGCCGCCCAGGAGGCCGTCGACGGCGCCGCGTTGGAGGGGACCGCTCCGCCCGAGGCCCCGTGGACGTCCGCGCGCGCCCCCCGAGCGGACGAGCTGGCCCGCCAGGAGTACTTCTACGGCCTGGCCGAGGCCTTCCGGGACGCGGTGCCCCGGGTGGCGGCGGCCCGCGAGCACGGCGTCGACACCCCCGACCACCCGCTGCTGGCCGAGGTCGCCCGGGAGCTGGGCGAGCGGGCGACCGAGCGGTTCGCCGAACTCCACCGAGGCCTGGCCGTGGACGTCCCGGAGTTCGCGCTGTGGGCGCACGAGCGCGAGCACGCGCGCACCCGCGCCACCGTCGACGACGGCCTGGGCGAGCTGCGCCACCTGCTGGCGACGGTGGCCTCGGACCGGCCGGTGGACCGGCGCCGGGAGGAGCTGTTCGCCGCGCACCGGGCGGTGCTGGAGCGCCCCGTGCTGCGCGCCTCCGACGTGCCGCCCGGGCTGGTGCTGCCCTCGCTGGACGAGGCCTACGTGCCCCCGCGCGGGCGCATCGCGGTCGTCACCGCCAACGCCGTCCCCTCCTCCGAGGAGTGGTGGGGCCTGCACCGCCCGGTGGACGACCTGGGCGCGTTCATCGCCGCCCACCTGACCCACCCCGACGCCACCGACCGGCCCACCGTCGTCCTGGGGCACCCGGGGGCGGGCAAGTCCAAGTTCACGGAGGTGCTGGCCGCCCGGCTGCCCGCCTCCGACTTCCTGCCGGTGCGGGTGGAGCTGCGGGCGGTGAGCCCCAACTCCCCCATCCACGTGCAGATCGAGGAGGGGCTGGCCGCCGCCCTGCACACGCGCGTCTCCTGGCGGGAGCTGGCCGACTCGGCCGACGGGGCGCTCCCGGTCATCATCCTGGACGGGTTCGACGAACTCCTCCAGGCCACCGGCGTCGACCGCTCCGACTACCTGGAGCGCGTCCAAGAGTTCCAGCAGCAACAGGAGGCCATGGGCCTGCCCGTGGTCGTCATCGTCACCACCCGCACCGTCGTCGCCGACCGCGCCCGCTTCCCGCTGGGGACGACCGTGATCAGGCTGGAGCCCTTCGACGAGGCGCGGATCGCCCGCCTGGTGGGGGTGTGGAACCGGGCCAACGGCCGCGCGGCGATCACCGGCGGGGAGCGGTCCGCGGAGCTGACCACCGAGGCGGTGCTGCGCTACCGGGACATGGCGGAGCAGCCGCTGCTGCTCATGATGCTGCTCATCTACGACGCCGAGGACGGGGCGCTGCGCCGCACCGGGCGGCACCTCACCCACGGGCAGCTGTACGAGCGGCTGCTCGCCATGTTCGCCCGCCGGGAGGTGGACAAGCACCACTCCGGGCTGGGCAGGGACGGCCTCGCGGAGGCCGTGGAGGGCGAGCTGCGCCGCCTGGAGGTGGCGGCGCTGGCGATGTTCACCCGGCGCAAGCAGAACGTGAGCGCCGAGGAGCTGGACCGCGACCTGGCGGTCCTGCTGCCCGACGCCGCCCTGGACCCCGACGACACCGGGATGCACGGCCGGATCGACCCGGCGCACCAGGTGCTGGGCCGGTTCTTCTTCGTCCACGAGGCGCGGGCCCGGACCTCCGAGGGCACGGCGAGCGTGTTCGAGTTCCTGCACGCCACCTTCGGGGAGTACCTGGTCGCCCGCGCGGTGGACGCGGCGCTGGAGGAACTGGACGCCAGCCGCTCGCAGGCCTCGCGGCGGCGTGGCCGGACGCGGCGCGTCGACGACGGCGAGCTGTACGCGCTGCTGTCGTTCGCCTGCCTGCCGGGGCGGGAGAAGGTCCCGGAGTTCCTGTCCGAGCTGCTGGAGCGGCGGTTCGCCGACGACGCGGGGCTGCGCGGCGACTACTCCGACCTGCTGGTGGAGCTGTTCCGGGAGGCGCCGTTCCCGGCGGCCAACCGCTCCTACGCCGGGTTCGAGCCCGCGCGCCTGCCGGTGACGGTCCGCCAGGCCAACTACACGGCCAACCTCATCGTGCTGCTGGTCCTGGTGCGCGGGACCGACGACCCGGTCGACCTGCGGGAGCTGTTCCCCGAGCCGGCGGAGGCGCTCACGGAGTGGCGCAACACGGTGGGGGTCTGGCGCTCCCTGCACAGCCCGGAGTGGTTCAGCGTGCTGAACGCGGTCCGGCTGCGCCACCTGGAGTCCTGGACCCGGCAGGGCAGCCACGCGGTGCTGTGCCGGGAGGAGGGGGACCCGGTGAACGTCGGCGAGTGCATCGGGTACGAGCTGCACACGGACGTGGAGGTCAGGCCCGACGTCCAGGACCCCTACGGGATGACGGTCGCGTTCGACCGTACGATCTCCCGGATGCTGCGCTCCACCTCCCTGCGCGTCAACGGCAGCGGGGCCCGCGTCCTGCTCGGCCTGCTCCCGTACCTGAGCCAGGCCCACGGCGACCTGGGGGCCTGGTTCCTGGACCCCGAGGGCGACAGCGCCTGGCTGGAGCCGCACGAGGTGCTGAAGCTGCGCCTGTCGCCGCCGCACGTGGAGCCCGAACGGCGGCTGGACGCCTACCGCCGCCTGCTCACCTCGACCCAGCTGGGCCGGATCGAGCTGCTGGTGCTGCGGCAGGCGGCCGAGGACGCGCGCTGGCCGGGCACCGCGAACGAGGCGGAGTACTCGCCGCTGCGGCGGGTGATCCGCGAGTTCCTGGCCGGGGTGGACTCCGTGGTCTCGGGGAACCTGCTGCGCAAGGACGCGGTCGCCCCGGTGCTGGACCTGTTCCCCGCGGGGTTCCTCGCCGACGACGCGGTGCGGCGGGTCATCGCCCTCGTCGACCAGGAGAACCCCCAGCGCGGGCGGCGCACCCGCGTCCACGCCCACCTGCGGTAGCGGACGGCCCGGGGGCGCCCGGCGGGCGGTGGCCCCGCCTCCCGCCGGGCGCGGGCGGACGGCGGGCCGTCCCCGCGGGACCGCGGACCGTGAACGGGCCCGGGGCCTGCGGGTCCGCGGACCGAGGGCGGAGCGCCCCCGGCCGCAGAAGGGCCGGGCCGACCGTGCCTGCCCGGCGGAGCCGATACGCGCCCGCTCCGCCGCCTTCCTCCGCCGCGGCTCACCGGCAGCACGACTTTTCGCGGCGTCCCCGCGGTTCGGGGGCGCCGCGGCGCCCCCTACGGGCCCGCTCGGCGGGCAGCGGCCGTGACCCGCTCCACCAGGGCCGGCAGCGCCCGGCCGATGGGCTCGTGCAGGACCGCGGACGCGAAGTCGTCGTAGGGCGTCTCCTCGCCGTTGACGACGACCAGCGAGGCACCCGCCATCATCGCCATGTCGCACAGCCCCGCCACCGGGTGGACCGTCAGCGAGGTGCCGACGGCCAGGAACACGTCGCAGTCGCGGGTGGCCCGTGTGGCGGCCTGGACGACGTCCGGGTCCAGGTTCTGGCCGAACGAGACCGTGTCCGACTTCTGGATGCCGCCGCAGTCCGCGCACCGGGGGTCGGACTCCTCGTCCAGCCGGGCCAGCACCTCGGGGGTGGGGGTGCGCCGCCCGCAGGACAGGCACCGCACCCACAGCATCGTCCCGTGCACCTCCACCACCCGTTCGGCGGACACCCCGCCGCGCTGGTGCAGGCCGTCGATGTTCTGCGTGATGAGGGCGCGCAGCCGGCCGGTGCGCTCCAGGTCCGCCAGGGCGCGGTGGGCGGCGTTGGGCTCGGCGTCCCACACCTGGTGGGCGCGGCGCTGGGACCACACCTGGCGCCGCACGTCCACGTCGCCCGTGTACAGGGTGATGTCGGCCTGGGCCTGGGCGTCGGGGTCGGTGGTCCACACGCCGTGGGGGCCGCGGAAGTCGGGGATGCCCGAGTCGGTGGACACGCCCGCGCCGGTGAGGACCGTGATGCGGTCCGCCTCCTCCAGGAGTCCGGCGGCCCGCTCGAACGCCCCGGGATCGGCGAACGCCGTGGAATCTGTGGTCAACGCGGCCCTACCTCGCTCTCACTCCGGCTCGGTGCCGGCCCTCCCCCGGTCGGCGGGGGGCGGCCCCGTGCACCCGTAGCACACCCTAGCCTCGGAATGCACACGAAAGCGCGCGGGACCGACACCCCTCCGATGCACACGAGAAGGGCAAAGGGTGCGAAAATCAGCACGATCATGAAGCAGCCGTCCTACATCCTCGTGGTCAACGGGACCAAGGTGCAGCGCCCCGTCTTCCTTTTGGGCGCTCCCCACTCAGGTGTCCCCGAGATCGCCCGCGCCCTGTCCCGGGCCCCCGGATTCCATATGAGCGCGGGCTCCTCCGGCGTGCTCAACGCCGTGTACGCCGTCGCGCGAAGACCCTCGCTGGCCCTGGAGAAGGTGTCGGGCACGGCCAGCCTCCTGCGGGAGGCCTACGCCGAGTCCTGGCAGCTCACCCCGCTGACCTGTCCGCACTGCGCCGGGCGGTGGGAGCGGGTCCCCGCCAGCGCCTCCGCCGAGCCGTGCGAGCACAGCGCGCAGGTGAGCCGGTACGGGGACGCCAGCCCCGACCTGCTGTTCAGCGCCCAGGCCCTCCAGGCGGCCTTCCCCGACGCCCTGTTCGTGCAGGTGATCCGGGACGGGAGGGACGTCATCGCGGAGATGCTGGACGACGAGCGGTCGCTGGCCTGGCTCAAACCCAGCTTCACGAAGCTGGACCACGAGTTCCCCAACCACTTCTTCGGGCTGGAGGACGCCTCCGACCTGGAGGCCTTCGGGGACGGGTCGGTGGAGGCCAAGTGCGCGATGCGCTGGCGGGGCGCGGTGCGCATGTCGGCGGCGCTGCGGCGCGGCATCGACACGGACCGGCTGCTGACCCTGCGCTACGAGGACCTGCACGGCGGCGAGGTGCAGACCGCCAAGCGGCTGCGGGAGTTCACCGGGGCCCGGGTGTCGGCGTCGGAGCTGCTGATCGAGCGCTCCTGGCGGGTGGGCGCGTGGCGGGAGCGGCTGTCCCGGGACCAGCACGCGGACGTGGTGGAGGTGGCGGGGCTGGAGCTGTCCCGCCTCGGCTACCTGTGACCCGGCCCGCGCCCGGGTGCCGGGGCGGCGGGGCCGCCCCGGGCCGCGCGGCCCGGGTTCAGGGCGCGCCGTGGGCGGTGAGCAGGGCGTCGGCGGCGGCCCGGGCCGTGCGCACGGCGTCGGGCACCCCCGTGACGGTGCGGGCGAGGACGGCCCCCTCGTGCAGCATGGTGAGGGTGTCGCCCAGCGGGCCGGGGTCGCGGGCGCCCGCCTCCCGGGCGAGGCCGGTGTACAGCTCCCGCAGCCACCGCTTCTGCCCCTCGGCCACGGCGCGGCCGGGGTGCCCGGGGTCGGCCAGCTCGGCGTAGGCGTTGACCATGGCGCAGCCGCGCGGGCCGTCCCGCTCCAGCCACTCCTCCAGGGCGTCGAAGGTGGCGGCCACGCGCCCGCGCGGGTCGGGCACCGGTTCCGTCCGGGACTCCAGGTGGGCGCGCCAGCGCTCGTCGCGGGCGCGGAGGTAGCGGGCGACCAGCGCGGCCTTGGAGCCGAACCGGTCGTAGACGGTCTTCTTGGTCACCCCGGCGCGCTCGGCGACGAGGTCCATGCCGACGGTGTTGATCCCCCGCGTGTAGAACAGGTCCTCGGCGGCGTCCAGGATGCGGCGGGCGGCCGGCGTGAGCGGGCGGGCGGCACGGTCCTGCGGTGTCCGGGTGGCGGTCATCACTCCTCCTCGGGGCGGGCGCTATATCGCGAGTATACCGACCGGTGTGTTTACCTGTGGGCCGAAGGAACGAACCGGACGGAAAAGGGAGGTCGGCCGATGCGCTACGCGTTCGTCCCGGTCGTGATCGCCGCGGGCCTGGTGGTGATGTGGAGCTCGGGGTTCGTGGGGGCCGAGCTGGGCACCCGGTACGCACCCGCGGAGACGCTGCTGGCCTGGCGGTTCCTGGCGATCGCGGGCCCCCTGGCCGTGTGGGGCCTGTGGATCCACACCCGCGCGCGGCGGGCGCCCGTGCCGGAGCCCGCGGAGGCGGCCGGGGGCACGGGCCGGCGCACCGGGCGGATGACCGGCCGGGACGCGGCCGGGCACGCCGCGGTGGGCGCCCTGGCCCAGGCCGGGTTCCTGTACGGGGTGTACGCCGCCTCCGCGGCGGGGGCCGCCGCGGGGACGGTCGCGCTGATCGCCGCGCTGCAACCGCTGGTCGCCACGGCGCTGGCGGTGCCCCTGCTCGGGGAGCGCGTCCGGCCCCGCCAGGCCGTCGGGCTGGCCCTGGGGCTGGCCGGGGTCGCCCTCGTGGTGGGCGCGGACCTGCGCGCCCCCGGCGCCGCCCCCTGGTGGGCGTACGCCCTGCCGGTCGGGGCGATGCTGTCCCTGGTGGCGGCGACCCTGCTGGAGCGGCGGCTGCGGCCCGGCGGGACCGCGGTCCAGGCGCTGGCCGTGCAGTGCGGGGTGAGCGCCGTGCTGTTCACCGCCCTGGCGGCGGGGACCGGGACGCTCGCCCCGCCCGCCGACCCCGGGTTCTGGGCGGCGGTCGCCTGGGTCGTGGTGCTGTCGACCCTGGGCGGCTACGGCCTGTACTGGGCGGCCCTGGCGCGCTTCGGGGTGGCCCGGGTGTCGGCGCTGCTGTACCTGACGCCGCCGACCACCCTGCTGTGGAGCCTGCTGATGTTCGGCGACCCGGTCGGCGCGGGCGCGCTGGCCGGAATGGCCGTCTGCGCGGCGGCGGTCGCCCTGGTGGCGGGCGGCCGCGGCCCCGCGGGGCCGCGGCCGGCGCGGCTCAGGCGGGTTCCCGCTCCCGCGGGTCGCCGGGGTCCTCGGGACCCGGCCCCGCGCTGACCACGGGGCCGGACGACTCCTCGATGCCCTCCAGCATCTCCCGGGTCTCGTCGTCCTCCCCCGGGTCCGCCGTGTCGCGGACGTCGGGGACCACCGCGGTGCACACGATCTGGACCAGCGCGGCCGGGTCGATGAGCTCGGTCACCCCGATGACGGCCATCGGCGGGTAGTGACGGCCCATGTGGCGCCGGTACACCGACGCCAGGGTGTTGCCGTTGAGCCGGTAGCCGCGCATGTCGGTGGTGTGGACGCGCATGTCGACGACGTGCCCGGGGTCGGCCCCGGCCACGCGCAGCGCCTCCACGACGTTGCCGAGCGCGCGGTCGAACTGCTGGACCACCCCCTCACCGGTCACCTTGCCGTCGGAGCGGCGGGCGACCTGGCCGCCCACATGGACGACCCGGCCCGGTGTCACCACCAGGGCGTGGGCGAACCCCACGGGGTCGGCGAGGGAGAGCGGGTTGACGATCTTGTGCGGCGTGAGGTCCACCGTCGGGCCCTTCCGGTCTCGGGGAGGCCCACCGGCCCGTGCGGCGGGCTCCCCCTGGGAGCCGGTCGGCCGGGCGGCTACGATGAGCCCATGTCGATCACTTTCCTGCTGTCCGCGCTCGCCCTCGTCGCGGTGCTCGCCCTGTTCGTCTCCATCTTCGTCGGAGGCTTCGTCTACGTCGCGCGCATGAAGCGCCAGGGCACCGAGGCGACCCTGCTGGGCGCGCGCAGGCGCCGCGAGCTGCGCCAGGGCTGAGCCGGGTTCCGCCGGGCCCCCGCCGCTCCCCGGTCCGCGCCGGGTGCCTCCCGGGGGCGCGGCGCAGGCCCCGGGAGCGGTCTGCGGCCCCGCGGGGCGGCGCGCGGTCAGTCGCCGTGGAACACGTCGGGGTCGGGCCCGGTCCTGGTCCCGTCCTCCAGTCCGCCGATGCGCTCCATGTCGTGCTCGGTGAGCTCGAAGTCGAAGACGTCGAAGTTGGCGCGGATGCGGTCGGGCGCCGCCGACTTGGGGATCACGACGTTCCCGAGCTGGATGTGCCAGCGCAGCAGCACCTGGGCGCGCGTGCGCTCGTACTCCGCGGCGATGGCCGTGATGGTGCCGTCGTCGAGGAGGCGGCCGTGGCCGAGCGGGCTCCAGGCCTGCGTGACGATGGAGTGCTCGGCGTCGAACTCGCGCAGCTCCCTCTGGGGCAGCAGCGGGTGCAGCTCGATCTGGTTGACCATGGGCGTGATGCCGCCCTCCTCCATGACCCGCTGCAGGTGCGGGATCTGGAAGTTGGACACGCCGATGGCGCGGGCCCGGCCCTCCACGTACAGGTGCTCCAGCGCCTTCCACGTGGGAACGTACAGGTCGCGGCCGGGCAGCGGCCAGTGGATGAGGTACAGGTCCAGGGTCTCCAGGCCCAGGCGGTCGAGCGTGGCGTCGAAGGCCCGCAGGGTGGAGTCGTAGCCCTGGGCGGAATTGGCGAGCTTGGACGTGACGAACAGGTCGTCGCGGTCCACGCCCGACCGGCGCAGCGCCTCGCCGACGCCGCGCTCGTTGCCGTAGGCGGCGGCCGTGTCGATACTGCGGTAGCCGGCCTCCAGCGCGGCGGTGACCACCTCCACCGCCTGGTCGTCGGGCACCTGCCACAGGCCCAGGCCCAGCTGCGGTATGCGCAGTCCGTTGTTGAGCGTGAGCTCGGGCACCGTCATCGTTCTCATCGCCGTCATCCCCCGTCGGCCCGCAACGCTTGCGCCGCCCGCCGAAGGGCCGTCGGCGGGCCCGCGGCCTCCCCCAGGCCGCACACTTGGCATACTGCCACGGCGGGCGGCCCCGCCCCGGCGGCTTCGCCGCCGCCGTACTGGCTTTTTACCTGAAAGGCCGGGCTCGACGCCGACGGTCCGGCGGTGGAGGCCTCCCGGCGGGGGGCGGGGGCCGCGCGAGGCGGCCGATCCCGCGGGGCCGGGCCGGGGGCGGGAGGGGAGTGGACATGGCGCGGGAGCGGCGGGCCGCTGTGGGAGCCGACCTGTTGCGGGACCGCGCCGCGCTGGTCGAGCGGATCGTGGCCGAGGTGCACGCCGAGGTGCCCGCGTACCGGGCGCTGCACGGGTCCCAGCTGGCGGAGGTCCGGGCGATCACGGCGTGGCTGGTGACCCGGTCCCTGGAGCTGTGGGTCGCCGGGGCGGACCGGCTGGCCCCCGGCGACGTGGAGCGGCTGCGCGGCATCGGCCGCAGCCGGGCCGCCGACGGCCGCTCGATCGGCGCGGTGGTCCGGGCGCACCGGGTGGGCTCGGCGGCGGCGGTACGGGCGGTCGCCGGGTACGCGGGCGACCGGCTCGGCGCCGCCGACGTGTTCGCTCTGAGCGAACTGTTGATGGCCTCGCTGGACCAGATCTCCGAGAGCCTGGCCGCCGGGCACGCCGAGACGGCCCGCCGGATGGACGCCGACCTGGAGCGGGCGCGGCGCGCGTTCCTGGACGACCTGCTCATCGGCCGCCAGGCCTCGCGCGCCGCCATCCGCGACCGGGCCCGAACCCTGGGCATCGCGCCGCCGGACCCGGGGGTGCTGGTGGTGGCCGGGCGGGCGGGGGACGAGGCCCCGGTGACGGTGTCGGGCGCCCTCGAACTGGCCGCCCGGGTGGGGCCGGCGGGCGGCGAGCCCCTGGTGACCACCCGGTCGGGGCGGGCGGTGCTGCTGCTCTCCCCCGACGACGCCGACCGGGCGGCGCGGGCTCTGGACGGCCGCCCCTGGCGGGGGTGCGTCCCCGCGGCACGGCCGCTGGCGGACGTGTCCGCGGCCTACCGGCTGGCCGACGGGGCGCTGGAGACCGCGCCCGCGCACGCGTTCGGCCCGGGCGGCCTGCTGGGCGAGGCCGACGCCTGCGTGCTGGCCCTGCTCAACGGCGGGCCGGCCACCCCGGACATGGTGCGCCGGGCCGTCCTGGGGCCGCTGCTGGCCGAGTCGGGCGGGCACCTGCTGGAGGCGCTGCGGGCGTACTTCAGAGAAGGCGCGGCGACCGCGGCCGCCGAGTCCCTGCACCTGCACGCCCAGACCCTGCGCTACCGGCTGCGCCGGGTGCGCGAGCTGACCGGCCACGACCCGCACCGGCCGTGGTCGCGGTTCGTCCTGGAGACCGCCTGCGCCATCGCCCCCTGATCAGGAGGGGCCCGCTTCCCCCAGCACCTGGTCGCGGTAGGCCTGGAACTCCTCCCAGCCCCCGCCCTCCTCGGCGAGGAACTCCCCGTCCGAGCAGTCGACGGCGCGGCAGCCCAGGACGGCGGCCAGGCGCAGGGCGGTGTGCACGACGTCGCCGCCGCCCCGGATGTGCAGCATGATGCTCTCGACCGGGTCCTTGCGGCCCATGTTCAGCTCCATCGACCACCCCTGCTCCTCGTCCCGGAGCAGCCCCCAGGCGGGGTCGGACAGGTCCGCTTCGGGGAACGCGGCCCGGATCCGGTGCAGGACCAGGCCCACCGGGCCGACCGCCGGAAGCCGGTGCCCGTCGGGCAGGTCGTCCGGCGAAGCGGCGTCGGCGGGGAAGGGCATCAGTAGAACGTCCCAGCTCACGGGGGCTCCTCGGGTCGCGGTGGCGGGTACGGACCGACGGTAGCGCCCGGGTACGACGCGCCGCGGGCGCGGGGCCTCAGCCGGTACCGCTCCCCGCGTCCTCCCGGGTGAGGAAGTCCCCGGAGGACAGGTCCAGCGCCCGGCAGTCCAGCAGGTCGGCCAGGTCCAGCACGGCGGCCACGGCGCCGTCCCCGCCCCGCACGCGCACCATGAGGCTCTCGACGGGGTCCGCGGCGCCGATGACCAGCTCCAGCAGCCACCCGTCCCCGTCGGCGCCCGGTTCCTCCAGGAACCCCCACGCGGGGTCGCTCAGGTCCGCGCCGGGGTACGCCGTACGGATCACGTCCCGGACGGCGCCCGACGGGCCGATCGGCGGCGGGGCGTCCTCGTCGGTCAGGTCCGCGGCCGAGGCGATGTCGGGCGACAGCCGCATCAGCACGATGTTCCAGCTCACGAAGTCTCCCGGACGGGTTCTCGGAGGGTGCGGGACGACCTTACCGGGCCGGGGTGTCCGGTTCCGGCCGCGGGCGGGGCGCCCGGGCGGGTAGGAGTCGGGTGTCCCCGCAGGCACACCCGAAAGGCCCGGCATGCCCACCCCTCCTCCGCAGTTGCACGGCCCCGCCTTCGAGTCCGACCCGCACCCCGCCTACCGGTGGCTGCGCGAGCACTCCCCCGTGCACCGCGTGGACCTGCCCGGCGGGGCCTGGGCGTGGATCGTCACCCGCCACGCCGACGCCAAGGCGGTGCTCTCCGACCCGGACATGCTCAAGAGCCCGCACGCGGGCAACGAGGCCTGGCGCCGGGCCGGGCTCGGGCTGCCCCACGACCACCGGCCCTCGCTCATGCTCAGCATGGTCAACACGGACGCCCCCGACCACACCCGGCTGCGCCGGACGGCGGGGGCGGCGTTCACACCGCGGCGGGTCCGGACCCTGGTGGAGCGGGCCGAGGCCGTCACCGCGGAGCTGCTGGACCGGGTGACCGCCGGCGGCGCGGGCGAGGCGGACCTCGTGCGGGACCTGGCGTACCCGCTGCCGATCGCGATCATCTGCGACCTCCTGGGGGTGCCGGAGGCGGACCGGGCGGAGTTCCACCGCCGGGCCGCCGTGATCGACTCGTCCTCCTACGAGGAGGTGGCGGCGATCGCCGCCACCACCGACTGGTTCGACTCCTACCTGGGGTCGCTGGTGGACGCCCGGCTGGCGGCGCCCTCCGACGACCTGCTGGGCGACCTGGTGCGGGCGCACGGGCGCGGGGAGATGAGCCGCGACGAGGTGACCTCCGCGGCGTTCCTGCTGCTGGTCGCCGGGCACGAGACCACGGTGGCGCTCATCGGCAACCTGTTCCACCTGCTGCTGGCCCACCCGCGGGAGCTGGAGCGGCTGCGCGCCGACCGGGGGCTGGTGGCGCCGGCGATCGAGGAGGCGCTGCGGATGGAGAGCCCCCTGCAGAACGCCACCTGGCGGTTCCCGCGCAGGGCGACGACCGTGGGCGGGGTGGTGCTGGAGGCGGGCGAGCCGGTGCTGGTGTCGCTGCTGGCGGCCGGACGCGACCCGGACCGGTACGAGGACGCCGACTCCTTCATCCCCGAGCGGGGCGGCTCGCACCTGTCGTTCGGGCACGGCGCCCACTTCTGCATCGGTGCGCAGCTGGCCCGGATGGAGGCGAAGGTGGCGGTCGACGCGGTGCTGGACCGGCTGCCCGGACTGCGCCCCGCCGCCGAGGGGCAGGAGCTGGACTGGTGGCCGAGCATGATCATGCACGGGCTGTTCGCGCTGCCGGTCCGGTTCGACCCCCGCTGACCCGGCCCGGCCCCCGCGGGGCCGCAAGGGCGGGAAAACGGACACAAGACCAAGAAGCACCGAAAACTTACCCCTGATTGGTCAGTTATACGGGCCCGGCCGAGGGTAGTGGGCGGAGACTGGCAGGCGGAGTCCGCCCGAGGGCGGACCCGAGGCCGCGAACCCGCGTCACATCGACTGGAGGGGGACCAGAGGTGACGACCGCAGACAAGAAGTCCAAGACGGCGCCCAAGCCCAGGAGCAGCCAGCCCTGGCTGCACCAGAAGGGCACGCAGGTCCAGGAGTTCGGCACCGTCCGCCAGCTCCCGGTGGGGCTGTCCCAGGACACGCGCATGTACTCGTGTCAGCGGCTCAACCAGGTGCTGTGCGACACGCGCATCCTGCACGACCTGTACAAGAAGCACCACTGGCTGATGCGCGGCCAGACCTTCTACCAGCTGCACCTGCTCATGGACAAGCACGCGGGCGAGCAGCTGGAGCTCATCGACTCCCTCGCCGAGCGCGTCCAGACCCTGGGCGGCGTGGCGGTCGGCGACCCCCGGCACGTCGCGGAGATCACCAACATCCCGCGCCCGCCGAACGGCGTCGAGGAGGTCCCGGCGATGCTGTCCCGCCTGCTGGAGGCGCACGAGGCCATCCTGGAGGAATCGCACGACGCGGCGGCCAAGGTGCAGGAGCTGGGCGACGACGGCACCAACGACCTGCTGGTGTCGGACGTCATCCGCACCAACGAGCTCCAGGCGTGGTTCGTCGCCGAGCACCTCGTGGACACGCCGCTCGTGCGCACGTGACGGACGGCGGCCGGGGGCCGGGCGAGCGGACACCGCCCGGCCCCCTCCGTGTCCGGAGGGCGTGACCCGGCGCGGGCCGGGAGGGGGCGCGACGCTAGATTGGTGGGCCGCCGCACCCCCAGACCACCACCCCGGAGGAACACGTGGCCCGTCTCGGCATCACCGGACACAGCGACCTCGGTGAGGAGACCGCCGCCCTGGTGCGCCGGGCACTGGACCGGGAACTGGCCGCGTTCGGGGGCGGACCCGAGCTGGTGGGGGTGTCCTGCCTGGCGAGGGGGGCGGACCAGGTGTTCGCCGAGGCGATCTGGGAGGCGCGCGGGACCCTGGAGGTGATCCTGCCGGCGGTCGACTACCGGGAGGCGGTGGTGGCCGCGGAGGACCTGTACCGGTTCGACGGGCTGCTCATGCGCGCCGCCTCGGTGCGGTACATGCCGTTCCGCCACGCCGACGAGGAGGCGTACGCGGCGGCCAACACCGCGGTGCTGGCCCGGGTGGAGCGGCTGATCGCGGTGTGGGACGGCAGGCCCGGCGGCGAGAGGGGCGGCACCGCGGACGCGGTCGCCGCCGCCCGCCGCCACGGCGTCCCGGTCCACGTGGTCTGGCCCCGGGGCGCGGTGCGCGGATAGGGGTGGGGAGCACGACGGGCGTCGGCGCCGTGGCGGGGCCTGTGCGGTGGTGGTCTTCGACCCGGCCGGAGCGCCGGGGCACTGCCGGGGGCTGGACCGGGGCCTGCGCCGTAGTGGCCTTTCTCCGAACCGGGGTGCCCGGCCACTGCCGGTCGGCGAACCGCGGCCTGCACCACATGGTTTTCCACCCGACCGGAGCGACCGGCCACAGCCCAGGGCTGGACCGGGGCCCGCGCCCCAGTGGCATCTCTCCGAACCGGAGCGCCCAGCCACTGCCGGTCAGCGAACCGCGGCCTGCACCACATGGTTTTCCACCCGACCGGAGCGCCCGACCCCAGCCGGAGGGTGTCGCTCCCAGCTCAGGTCGCGGGGGTGAAAGCTCAACCGGAGTTCTCCAAAAGCTCAGCCGCTTGGAGAGGGCGGCCAGCGGAGCGTGGACCTGGCCCCGGCGCAGTCGGGGTGCGGCAGACCTCCGGGCCGGTGCGTTGGGCGCGCGTCCACGGTGGTGGGGGTGTCATCCGGGGCTGGGTCAAGCGAGGCGATCCCAGCTCAGCCGCTTGGATCGGGAGGAATGCCCCCTGAAAACGGTGGTGGGCGCGACAAGCGGCCCGAACGTAGAGCACACCCATGCCCTCCTCAACGCAATGGGGGGTTGAGCGTGCGCTGTCTTGGGGCCTCGGGCACAGCCGGTCGGCATTGATCACCACCCCGACTCCAAGGGGTTTCGGTAGGGCGTACCTCCCTCCGCAGACACAGGGGGTGAAGCCCGCGCGTATCTGCTCGCCGCGCCCCTGAGGGTTGTCCACCCGCCTGGAGGGCTCGGCCACAGCGGGAGGGTGGTGCCCCCAGCGGGGCTCCAGGGGGTGGAGGCCGCGGGCACGCTCGGGCCGTGCCACCGGGGGGTTGGGGAGGGAGGACCGCGACCCGGGCCGTAGGGGGTGAGGGCGGCGCACACGTGTGGCCTCGGTGCGTCGTGGTGCGGGAGGGTGCTCTGGTGCGGGTTACTACGTCTGGGGTTGGTGTTCCAAGCGAGGTCGGGAGCAACCGCGCTTCCGGTCGGACCCTTCCTCCCTTTCCAAGCGGCTGGGCGGGGCAGGCCTCGCCCGGACCCGCCCCCGGACAGCACACCCCCACCACCCGGGACGTGCATCCAACGCGTCTGCCCGGTGGTCTGCCGTCCGTTGCATCGTGGGGGCGGATCCGGCTCCGCCGGTCTGTACCTTTCCAAGCGGTGACCGTCTTGGAGACCAAAGGTTCTGGTCGGGCGCGACCACAGACCGCCCTTCCCAACGGGTGACCGTTCTGGAGACCTCCACGTCCGCCTCACCCCCTCGGGCGAAGCACGCGGGAGCGTGCCCCGAAACCCCCTACGGCGGGCCGAGCGAGAACGCGCGGCCCTACCCCGCGCGACCCGGCCTGGGAGCGACACCCTCCGGCTATGGCTAGGCGCTCCAGGCGGGTGGACAACCCCCAGGGGCGCGGCCGGAGCGGGTACGCGCAGCCTCACCCCGCGCGGCCTGGGGTGGGAGCGACACCCTCCGGCTGGGGCCGGGGTCACCAGGAGGGTGGACACCCCCCGGTGGCGCGACCGGAGCGGGTACGCGCGGCCTTCACCCCCAGGGGTTCGCGGAGCCGAGTACGCCCTCGTCAACCCCCTGGAGTCGGGGCATGGATCAACGCTCACCGGCTGTGCCTGAGGCCCAGAGACCGTGCACGTTCCACCCCCTACGGCGTTAGGAGGGCATGGGTGTGCTCTACGTTCGGGCCGCTTGTCGCGCCCACCACCCTTTGCAGGGGGCATTCCTCCCGATCCGGGCGGCTGAGCTGGGATCGCCTCGCTCGACCCAGCCCCGGATCACACCCCCACCACCACGGACGCGTACCCAACGCACCGCCCCGGAAGTCTGCCGTGCGCCGACTGCGCCGGGGCCAGGTCCACGCTCCGCTGGCCGCCCACCCCAAGCGGCTGAGCTTTCGGAAAACTCCGGTCGAGCTCTCACCCGCGCAACTTCAGCGGGGAGCGACACCCTCCCGCTATGGCCGGGCGCTCCGATCGGGTGGAAAACCATGTGGCACAGGCCCCGGTCAAGCCCAAGACCGCCAAGGCCCGGGCACAGCCCCCTCACCCCCGCGGTTCCACCCTGCGCACGTGCGTGTTCGTCTCGTCCAGTGCCCCGCCGTGCGCACCCGTGACCGCGACCGGGGGAACCGGCGCCCCGGTCGCCGTGTCGAGGAGCACCGAGTGCTCCTCCCCCGGGGTGAAGGCATGCCGCTCCCCCCACTGGCGCAGGGCCGCGACGACGGTGAACAGCTCCCGCCCCCTGTCGGTGAGCACGTACTCGCTTCGGGTGCCGCGCTCGTTGGGGCGCTGCGCCATGATGCCCGCGGCGAGGAGCGAGCGCAGGCGGTCGCTGAGGATGTTCCGCGCGATGCCCAGACCGCGCTGGAAGTCGCTGAACCTGCGGACCCCCTCAAGGGCGTCGCGCACGATCAGCAGCGACCAGCGGTCACCGAGGAGGTCGACGGTCCGGGCGACCGGGCAGTACGGGTCGGTCCACTCCTGGTCGGGCATGCGGGCCTCCACCCTTCGGTCGCGTCTTGAAACGTTGAGGCCGCGGCCTCTACTGAGCGGTTTCAAAGTACTACCGAAAACGGCCGCGGGTGGGAGAATCGCTCCGCGTTCCCTGAGACGGCGCCCGGACACGGCGCGGGCCCGCCCGGATCCCCGGACGGGCCCGCCGCGCACGGCTCAGACCAGGGCCGGCCTGCGGGCGCCGGTGACCAGGGGCAGCACCTCCGCGCCCACCCTCCGGGCCTCCTCCAGGTGCGGGACCCCGGCGAGGATGAACGCGTCCACGCCCAGGGCGATCAGCTCGTCGATCCTCTCCGCGACCTGGGCGTAGCTGCCCACCAGGCCGAACGCCGGGCCGCCGCGCAGCAGGCTGAAGCCGCCCCAGACGTTCGGCTCCACCTCCAGGTCCCGGTACCCGGAGACCGGGCCGTCGATGAACGACAGGCTCCGCGCCGCCCCCACCGAGTCCCCCGTCCGCCACCGCGCGAGCGCCGCCGGGTCCGCCGACTCGAACCCGGTGCGGACCACGTCCCACGCCGCCCTCTCGGTCCGCCGCGCGACCACGTCCACCCGGACCGCGAACCGCGGCGTGCGCCCCAGCGCCGCGCTGTGCTCGCGCACCGACGCGAACTTCCGCGCCAGCGCCGCCGTCGGCTCCATCCAGGACAGGTAGTGGTCGGCGTGGCGCCCCGCCGCGTCGATCGCCGCCGCAGAGGACCCCGAGAAGTAGATCTCCGGCAGGTCCTGCGCCGCCAGCGCCTCCGGGAGCGCGCCGTCCCGGACCCGGTAGAACCGCCCGTCGAAGGTGTACGGCCGTTCCTTCCACACCCCCTTGTGGACGTGCAGGAACTCCGAGGTCCGCGCGTACCGGTCGTCGTGGGCGACCTCGTCGCCCCACCACAGCTGCGCCGGCCCCCCGCCGCCGGTGATGACGTTGTAGACCACCCGCCCGCCGGTGGCCCGTTGCAGGCTCGCCGCCATGCGGGCCGCGTGCACCGGGTTCAGGAACCCCGGCTGGAACGCGATCATGAACCGGAAGCCGCGGGTCTCGCGGGCCAGCAGCCCCGCGGTGGCCCACGGGTCGTCGGTGAACGGGAACGACGGCATCAGCCCGCCGTAGAACCCCGCCGCCTCGGCCGAGCGCGCCACGTCCGCCATGTGCTCGACGTAGGCGTACCCGTCGGGCGCCCCGCCCCGCAGGGCGGGCGCGATGCGGCCGGGACCGCCGGGCTCCCAGTCGCCGCGGGTGGCGGCCCGCTCGGTGAGGGACCGCTGGTCCCCGTGCATGCCGATGCGCCAGTAGAAGTCAACGGACACGGTCGGCCTCCTCTCCGGTGGTGTGCAGGACGTGCGGCAGGACCCGCACGGCGTCGGGCGCCCCCGCGGCCGGGCGGCGCACGCGCACCACCCGCAGCCGGGGGCCGGCGGGCCGCCGTCCCCGGCCGGGGCGCGCGGCCGGGGCGTCAGCGGGCATCGGCCGTCTCCTCGCGCTCCAGGTCGGCCAGGGCGGGCAGCAGGTGTTCGCCCAGGCGGTACGCCTCGGCCAGCGCGGGCCGGGCCTCGACCACGAACACGGTCACGCCGCGGCGGCGCAGGGCGTCGAACTCGGCCGCCAGCTCCGCCGGGGTTCCCACGAACCCCTCCGGGACCGTGTGCCCCAGGGAGGCGAACCCGCCCCAGCGTCCGGACACCTCCTCCGGCGGCCCGTCGTCCTGTCCGACGTGGCGCACCGACACCGACAGCTCCACGCCCAGCCGCACCGCGCGCCCCGGGGCCCGGCGGTCCAGCTCGGCGCGCACGGCCTCCGGGTCGTCCCCGAGCCGCAGCAGGTGGACGTCGGCGTGCGCCGCCGAAAGGTCCAGTTCCCCCGGTGTGCGGCCCGACAGGTACACGGTCGGGAAGGGGCCGCCCGAGAGCGGGTGCCCGAAGCCGCCTTCGAGCACCCGGTAGAAGTCCCCCTCGAAGGTGAACGGCCTCTCCTGCCACACCCCCCTGGCAGCGGTCAGGAACTCGTCGGCCCGGCGCAGCGCGTCCGCGCCGGTGACGGTGTCCCCCTGGGCGGCGCGCTCGGCCGGGTCTCCCCCCACCGTCACCTTCCACCCCAGGCGCCCCCCGGTGAACCGCTGGAGCGTGGCCGACATCTTGGCCGCGTACACCGGGGTGGCGAACGAGGGCGCGAACTCCGCGACCGCCCGCAGGTGGCGGCCGGAGCGCAGCGCCCCCGCGGCGACAGTCCAGGGCTCCTCTCCGTCCGGGTCGTCGGGGGCGAGCACCCCGGCCAGCCCCGCGATCTCGGCGGCCCGCCAGGTCTGGAACGCCTCCTCCAGCGGCCCGTACAGGCCGCCGCGCATGTCCGTGGCCGCCGGTCCCAGACCGCGTTCGGGGGCCGGGCCGGAGGGCAGGCGCAGGATCACCTCGGTCATCGGGCTCCCCCGGTGCGCTCGTCCGCGGGGCCGGTCATGCGGCGCCTCCCGGGACCGGCGGGACCAGGGCGTTGACCTTCTCCGACACCGCGTCGGCCACGGTGGGCCGGGCGGGCAGCAGGCCCGCGCCGTGCAGCAGGTCCGCCGCGTGCTGCTGCTCGGCGACGAACTCCTCCGTCACCGGGTGCAGGCCGAACGGCCGGGTGCGCAGCGCGTGCTCCCAGGCGTCGGGGTCGGTGTCGGGGTTGCCGCGCTCGCGGGCGTCGGCGACGAAGATCTCCGCGGCCTCGCGCGGGTTCGCACCGATCCAGGCGTCGGACTCCTGGAGCGCGTTCACGATCGCCGCCAGCTCGCCGGTGCGCTCCTCGGCGAAGTCGCGGCGGGTGAACCACAGCGACCGGTGGCTGAACAGCCCGTCGGTGGCGACGAGGTCGCGGGTCTCCACCTGCTCCTCCACCGCCTTCAGCCCCGGGTAGGCGCCGACCCAGGCGTCGATCCCGCCGTCGAGGAACAGGTGCCCGGCGTTGACGCCGGTGTCGACCGGGACGACGTCCTTCCAGGTGAGGCCGGCGTGTTCGAGGGCGAACAGCAGCAGGGTGGTCTGCCAGGAGCCGTGGGCGATGCCGACCCTGCGCCCCCGGAGGTCGTCGAGGGTGCGGATGTCGGAGTCGGCCTTGACGAGCAGCCGCCCGTTCTCCACCCGGGGCCCGGAGACGGCCGCGTAGACGACGTCGAGGCCGTGCCCCTGGGCGGTGATGGGCGGGGTGAAGCCGGTGCCGATGAAGTCGTAGCCGCCGTCGAAGAGGTGGTCGGCGTGGACGGTGGGCAGCCCCTCGGTGGGTTCGGGCCGTGCCCCCTGGGGCAGGTCGCGCAGGTCCACCCACTCCACGTCGGGCAGGGCCTTCTCCAGGATGCCGCGGTGGCGCAGGACGAACAGCGAGTTGTTGTGCGGGAAGTACCCGACCTTGGTCATGTGGTGCTCCTTGGTGGTGGGGCGGGGGGCGGTTCAGCCGGTGGGGTTCTCCGGGAGGGAGGGGTGCTCGCGGGCCAGGACGCGGTGCGCCTCGGCCAGCGGTCCGTGGGCGGCCCAGGCGCGGACGTCCACCGGCGCGGCCAGGAAGCCGTGGTCGTGGAGGAAGCGCTGCTGGCGGTCGAGCAGGTCCAGCCGGCCCTCGGACAGGTCGGGGGCCAGGCCGGTGTGGAACCCGTCGGCGTAGGCGCGGTCGACGCCGGCGGCCCCCGAGCGGGTCTCGGCGGCCAGGACGGCGCGCACCTCCTCGGGGCGGGTGGCGGCCCAGTCGGCGGCGCGCAGGGTCTGGACGAGGAACGCGGTGACGAGCTCGGGGTTCTCCTCCAGGGTGCGCTCGTGCACGGTGATGGGGCGCGGGGTGCCGTTGTTGACGCGCGAGCGCGGGTCGGGGGCGGCGTCCAGGTCGACGGCGACGACGGCGCCGATCGCGGCGCCCTCCTCGGCGGCGCGGGCGCCCTTGACGTAGACGGCGTCGACCTCGCCCGCGGCCAGTGCGGACAGGCCGGGCCAGTCGCCGCCGCGGGCGTCCGCTCCGACGGAGGGCTCGAACGCGGCGGAGACCTCGACCCGCTGGACGTCGTCGAGGGTGAGCCCGGCGAGGGCGAGCGCGCCGGTGAGGCCGTGCAGGGCCATCGCGCGGGGGAAGCTCCGCCCGGGGGTGGCGGCGTGTCCGGGGACGGCGACGCGCCGCCCGGCCAGGTCGGCGGGGCCGGTGATGCCGGTGTCGGGTCGGGTGAGGACGGCCTGGCCCTCGTCGATCCAGGTGAGGCCGATGAGGCGGGTGGGGGCGCCCTCGGACCTGGCGGCCAGGGCGGGGACGCTGCCGCCCTCGCGGAAGAGGCCGCGCAGGCGGTGGTCGAAGTGGTGGGCGGCGATCTCGGGCGGGGCGTCCTGGAGGACGCCGACGGTCAGGCCGTGGTCGTTGAAGGCGGAGGTGAGCCAGCCGAGTTTGAGGGCGAGGCCGCTGGCGGTGGGGACGGGGCAGCGGGTGTACCAGATGCGGTCCACACCGGGCGGCGGTGTGACGCCGGCGGCCTCGGAGGCTTCGGTGACGTGCGTGGTCATGGAGGCTCCTGGGTGGAAGGGACGGATGGGGAAGCGGGTGTGGGAGGGACGGAAGGGGAGAGCGGCTGGAGCAGGACCGGTGGGGAGGCGGGGGCGGAGCGGGAGGGACGGAAGGGCAGGGTGGGGCGGGACGGGTGGCGGGCGTCCGCTCCGGCGAGGACCGCGGGTGGAACCCGAGGGCGGGCCGATCCGGGCCGGTCGGGCCCGGGAGCGGGACGAGTCGTACGGCGGCAGGGCGCGAGCCGGAACCGGGACGGCGCGGGTAGCGATGGATGACGGGCGGACGACGGAAGGACGGACCGGGGCCGGTACGGCACAGACCCCGGTCGGGACGGGTGGCGGGTGTCCGCTCCGGCGGGGACCGGGCCGGTGCCCTCCTCGGCGGGCGGGTCCCGGGGCCTGTCGGGGGGCCTGTCGGCGGATGTGGACGGCGAAGGCCGCGGGCGGGCGGTCAGTGGGCGGTGGCGACGCCGAGTTCGGACAGGAGGTCGCGGCGCAGGGCCAGGACCTCGGGGTCGTCGCGGTGGCGGGGGTGGTCCGCGCCGATGTCGCGGTCCAGGGCGATGCGGCCCTCCCGCAGGATCAGCACCCGGTCGGCCAGGCGGACCGCCTCGTCCACGTCGTGGGTGACCAGCAGCACCGCCGGGCGGTGGCGGGCGCACAGCTCGGCCACCAGGTCCTGGGTCTGGAGCCGGGTCAGCGCGTCCAGGGCGGCGAAGGGCTCGTCGAGCAGCAGCAGCTGCGGCTCGCGGACCAGCGCCCGCGCCAGCGCGGCCCGCTGGGCCTCCCCGCCCGACAGGGTGGCGGGCCAGGACCGCGCCTTGTCGGCGAGGCCGACCTCGGCCAGCGCCCGCTCCGCCGCGGCCCGGGTGCGGGGGCCGCGCCGCTGCCCCAGGGTGACGTTGGCCAGCACCCGGCGGGCCGGGATGAGGCGCGGCTCCTGGTAGACGGTGGTGCGGCGGCGGGGCACGGCCACCTCGCCCGCGTCGGGCTCCTCCAGCCCGGCGAGGATGCGCAGCAGGGTGGTCTTGCCGGTGCCGCTGGGCCCCAGCAGCGCCGTGAACGCGCCGCGCGGGACGTCCAGGTCGACGCCGTCCAGGACGGTCTTGGCTCCGAAGGCCTTGCGCAGTCCGCGCAGGCGGACGGCCGTGGTCATGGCGGTCCCTCCAGGGGTGTCAGCGGGCGGCCGCGTGGGCGCGCCAGGGCATCAGCCGCCGTTCGGCCAGGCGGATGGCGAGGTCGATGACGATGCCGATGACGGCGTAGATCAGGATGCACAGCACCATGTAGTCGGTGCGGTAGTACTGCTGGGCGAGGGTGACCAGGTAGCCGATGCCCGCGGTGGTGCCGATCTGCTCGGCGGCGATGAGGCCGGTGAGGCTCACGCTCAGGCAGATGCGCAGCGCCATGAGGATGCTGGGCAGCGCGGTCGGCACGATCACCTCGGCCACCAGCCGCGCCCGGCCCAGGCCCAGCCCGCGGGCGGCCTCCACCAGTTTGCGGTCGACCCCGCGCACGCCCAGGTAGGTGTACGCGTACATGGGGGCGACGGCGGACACCGCGATGAGGACGACCTTGAAGGTCTCGTCCACACCGAACCACGAGATGAACAGCGGCACCAGCGCCAGGAACGGCACCGCGCGCAGGATCTGCATGGACGGGTCCACGAGTTCCTCGCCCAGGGCGGACAGCCCGGCGGCCACGCCCAGGACCAGCCCCGCCGTCACCCCCGCCGCGACGCCCAGGGCGGCGCGGGTGAAGGAGGCTGCGAGGAACTCGGAGAGCTGTCCGGTGGCGACCAGTTCGCGCAGGGCCTGGAGGACGTCCGGCGGGGTGGACAGGACCGCCGGGTCCACGAACCCGGTCCCCGCCCCCCACCACCACAGCGCCAGGGCGGCCAGGGGGACGCTCAGCCGCAGTGCCAGGGACAGCGCGGGCGGGCGGCGGCGCGCCCCCAGGAAGGCGGGGCGCTCCAGGTCGTCCCCGGGGCCGGTGTCCGGGACGGCGGGGGCGTTGGACAGCACGCTCATGGTGGGCTCCGGTGGGTGCGGGTTCAGCCGGCTGCGGCGGAGGGGTCGAAGACGACCTCGGAGGCGGTGACGGCCTCGGCGAGGATTCCGTGCTCGTGGAAGACCCCGCCGACGGTCTCGATGGCGGCAAGGTCCTCCTCGGCGGGGTACCGGAACTCGTGGGCCAGGCGGGTCGTCTCGACCGCGTCCTCCAGGCGGTCGCCGGAGCGGGCGGTGGGGCCCTCGTCGAGGAACACGTTCTGGAAGGCCTCGGGGTCCTCGTTGCCCTGGCGGACCAGCTCGTTGTAGACCTCGAAGAACACCTCGACGGCCTCGGGGTGCTCCTGGAGCAGCTCGATCCGGGCGGCGAACATGCCCAGGTCGTCCTGGTCCACGTCCTGGCTGGTCAGGAGGGTTCGCGCGCCGTTGGCCACGGCCTCGGGGTAGGCGTCGACGATGGCCCACCAGGCGTCGATGTCGCCGGAGGCGAACGCGGCGGCGCCCTCCTGCGGGTTGAGGTGGACGCGTTCGACGTCGTCGGGGCCCAGCCCCTCGGCCTCCAGGGCGCGCAGGAGCAGGTACTCGCCCTTGCCCGCCCGGTTGACGGCGACGCGCGCGCCGACGAGGTCGTCGAGGGAGTCGGCGTCGCTGTCGGCGGGCACGACCAGGCCGTCGGCCAGGGGCGCGGCCGGGTCGGCGGGGTCGCTGACCATGAACACGCGCAGGTCGTCGCTGGTGGCCAGGGCGCCGACGGCGGGCGAGAGGGCGCCCTGCTGGATGTTGATGTCGCCGGTGCGCAGGGCCTCGCTCGCGGCGGTGAAGGAGGCGTAGGAGCCGCCCCACTCGATGGTGGCGCCGACCTCGGCGAGGCGTTCCTCGAAGACGCCCTCGCGCTTGGCGTAGGCGAGCGGCCCGGCGTTGCCGGGGTCGATGAGGCGCAGGACCGCGCCCCCGCCGCCGGCCTCGGCCGCCCCGCCGTCGGCGGTGCAGGCGGCGGTCGTTGCCAGGAGCGCGGCGGCCAGGGGGAGCACCAGGGTGCGGCGTAGGGGCATGGTGGTCGCTTTCGAGAGGGGCCCGGGGCGGGCCGGTGGATGACCACACCGTATTTGCCACATCGTGGCAAAGTCAATCTTTCCAGTAGGTTTTATGGATAATAGGGCGCCGCGTGACCCGCACAGATACCCCGACCTGCGCGGACGCCTACTCGGCGGGGTGGAGGAGGAGCCTCTGGAAGGCGGGGGCGAAGTCCTGGGCGGTGCGGGCCAGCTCGGGGAACCGCTCCACGGGCAGCTCCGCGGCGTCCGCGCGCAGGGCCAGCGCCATGCGCACCTGGCCGACCGCGTCCACCAGGGGTACCGCGACGGTGCGCTTGTGCTCGGCGAACTCGCCGTCGTTGACGGCGTAGCCGCGGGCGCGCACCCGCTCCAGCTCCGCCCTGAGGCGGTCCGGGTCGGTGATGGTGCCGGCGGTCAGCGGCTCCAGCTCCAGCCGGGAGGGGTCGGCCGCGGGGTCCCAGGCCAGCAGGACCTTGCCCATCGCGGAGGCGTGCAGCGGGATGTACAGGCTCAGCCCGGCCTCGGGGTCCACCGCCTCCCCCGCGATGACCACCGCGCGCGAGCCGCTGCGGATCGCCAGCCCGGGCCGGGTGCCGGTGGCCTCGGCCAGGCTCTCCATGAGGGGCTCGATCCGGTACAGGCCGCGGTGCCGGTACAGGGCGCGGCCCAGCTCGGCGACGGCGGCGCCCAGGCGGTAGCGGGAGGTGGCGGCGTCCTGCTCCAAAAAGCCCTCCGACACCAGGGTGCGCGCCAGCCGGTGGGCCGTGCTGGTGCGCAGGTCCAGCAGCCGGGCGATGTCGGTGGCGCCCAGCTCGGGGCCGTGGTCGCGGAAGCAGTGCAGTACCCGCAGCGCCCGGACCACGGCCTGCGACCCGGCGGGCCGGGACTCCTCCTCCATCGTGCGCTTCCCCTCGCCCTGTCGGGTCCGCCGCGGCGGCGGAGCTCTCAGGGTTCACTGAACCACAGCGCGGGGCCGGTCCGGACTCCCCTATTTCCCACTGAACCGATAGGGTTCATCGGGTGGAACTCCTCGCGGCCGCCCTGGCCGGATTCGCCGTCGCCGCGCTGACCGCCCCCGTCGGCGTCTCGGGGGCCGTGCTGCTCCTGCCCGTGCAGCTCGGCGCCCTGGGCATGCACGGGCCCCAGGTGAGCGCCACCAACCTGCTCTACAACGTGGTGGCCACCCCGCTGGGCATCGCCCGGCTCGCCCGCTCCGCGCGCGGCAACGGCGCCGAGATGCTCACCGTGACGGCCGCCGCGGTGCCCTGTGCGGTAGCCGGGGCTGCGGTGCGCGTCACCTGGCTGGCGGACCCGCTGCTCTTTCGCGCCCTGCTGGGTGTGATCCTGCTCGGGACGGGCCTGCGCCTGCTGTTCCCCTCCCGCACCGCGCCCGACGCCGGGCGCCCCGGGGTCGCCCGCGGCGGGCGCGGCCTGCTCGCGGGCGCGGCGGGCGGCGCCGCGCTGCTGGGCGCGGCGGTGGGCATCGGCGGCGGGTCCCTGCTGGCGCCGCTGCTCATCGGGGTGGCGGGCTGGCTGACCGCGCGGGCCGCGGTGGTGGCGCTGACCACCACTTTCACCACGTCGGTCGTGGGTCTGACGGCCTACGCGGTGTTCGACGGCGTCGGCTTCGGCGCGGCCCCGGCCGCCCCCGACTGGGACACCGGGCTGGCCCTGGGGGCGGGCGGCGCCCTGGGCTCGCTGGCGGGCATCGTCCTGTCCCGCAGGGTCGGCGAGCAGCCGCTGCGCTTCCTGCTGGGCGCCCTCGTCTGCCTCACCGGGGCGGTGTACCTCGTGGGCCTGCTCCGCTGAGCGGGCCGCGGACGCGCAAGGGCCGCCGCGGACCCCCGGTCCGGGCGGCCCCCGCGGGCGGGGTCAGGCGGTGATCCCCCAGCGCCGGCGCAGGGCGCGGTCGGCCCAGTTGAAGAACACGTCGATGACGATGCCGACCACCAGCACGATGATGATGTAGCTCAGCAGCCGGTCGGCGTCGTTGAGCTGGCGGGCCTGGCTGAGCGCCCAGCCGATCGAGTTCTGCTGGTTGATGATCACCAGCAGCTCGCCCGCCATCAGCGAGCGCCAGGCGAACGCCCAGCCCTGCTTGAGCCCGGTGACGAACATCGGCAGCGCCGCCGGGATGACCAGCAGCGTGTACCGCTGCGCGCCGCGCAGGCCCATCACCTGTCCGGCCCGCAGCAGCGTCGGCGGCACGTAGTCGATGCCCGACACCAGGCCGCCCGCGATGGACGGGGCGGCGCCCAGCACGATGACGAACATGATCGCCGACTCGCTGATGCCGTACAGCAGCATCGCGAACGGGAACCACACGATCGACGGCATCGTCTGGAGGCCGGTGATGAGCGACCCGATGGCCGCCCGCAGCGGCTTGAACTGCGACACCGCCAGCCCGATGACCACGCCCACGGCGAGCGCCAGCGCGAACCCCGTCAGGGCGCGGCGCATGGTGACCTGCACCGCCACCCAGAACTCCGGGGTGGTGACCTCGGCGAACAGGGTGGGCAGCACCTTGTCCGGGCCGGGGAAGACGAACTCGGTGCGCCACCCCGACCACACCACGGCCTGCCAGGCGGCCAGCACCAGCACGACCGCGACCAGCTTGGGCCAGGTCGCCGACCACAGCGCGCGGGCCCGGTCCCCCGGCCCGACCTCGTTGGCGCCCCGCTGGGGCTGGAGTTCCAGGGCGTCGAGCCCGTGGACCTGGCGGTCGCGGTCCCTCACGTCGGTGTCAGGCATGGCGGGAGACCTCTTCGCGGAGCCGGTCGGTGATGGCCGCGGCCTGGGCCGCGATGGGGGCGGAGTCGATGCGGCGGGGCCGCTCGCCCTCCACCGGGAACTCGGAGATGACCCGGCCGGGGCGGCTGGACAGCAGCACGACCCGGTCGCCCAGGCGCACCGCCTCGCGCACGTTGTGGGTGACGAAGAGGACCGTCAGCCCCTTCTCCTGCCAGATCCGCTCCAGCTCGTCGTGGAGGATGTCGCGGGTCATGGCGTCCAGGGCGCCGAAGGGCTCGTCCATCAGCAGCACGTCGGCGTCCTGGGCCAGGGCCCGGGCCAGGGCGACGCGCTGGCGCATGCCGCCGGACAGCTCGTGGGGCTGCTTGCGCTCGAACCCGGTCAGGCGCACCAGGTCCAGGAGTTCGCCGACGCGGGCCCTGCGCTCGGCCCTGGGCACCTTGTTGACCTTCATGGGCACCTCGATGTTGGCGCCCACGCTCAGCCACGGGAACAGCGCGGCCTCCTGGAACATCATGGAGACCCGGTGGCCCCAGACGTCCACGGTGCCGGTGGTGGGCCGGTCGAGTCCGGCGACGAGGGAGAGCAGGGTGCTCTTGCCGCAGCCGGAGGCGCCGACGATGGACAGGAACTCCCCGGTCCCGACGGTGATCGACATCCCGTCGATGGCGGTGACGGCTCCCCCGCCGTGGCCGAACACCTTGGAGATGTCGTTGATGTCGACGGCGGCGGTCCGCGGGGGCGTGTCGGTGATGGCGGTCATCAGGGCCCCTCCCCTTCCAGCCCGGTGGCCGGCGCCCGGCGCTCCCCCGCGGGGAGGGCGCCGGACGGGCCCGGGACGTAGCTTCCGGTCAGGTGGACGGGGCCGAGCGGGCCGGGGGTCCCGGCCGGGTCGGCTCCGGTGAGCAGTGCGGGCGCGGCGACGCCGGTGTCGCCGGGCGCCGCGGCGGTGCGGTCGGGGCCGGACGCGCTCCCGGCGGTCCGCGGCGGGGCCCCGCCCGGTGCGCGGGCGAGGAGTCGAACCGGCCCGCGGCGGGCTCCCCCGGCCGGTGCCGGGGGCGGCGGGGCCGCGGTGGCGGTCCGCGGCGGGGGCACACGCATGGAGGGGTCCTTTTCGGGCGCGGTCTTCGGGACGCCCCAAACTCTACTTAATAAGTAGGATTTGTGAAACCCGGCGCGTCGCCCCAGGTCCGCGACGTTTCCCGCGAGGGCGCCCCGGCGCACACCGCCACCGCCCCGCGAAGCGCACAAAAGCGGACCGAAAGCGCAGCTCAGAGCCGCCGGGGCCGGCGGGCGGCCCGTCCGCACGCCCGGGCCCGCACCGAAAGTGATCCAGATCACATCAGGCGGCGCGGGGGCGGCGGAGCCCTCCCGGACCCCGCCGCCCCCGTCCCGGGGTCAGAAGCCGGCGACCTCTTCGCGGTCCAGCTCGGTCAGCACCCCGTTGAGCAGGTCGAGGGCGTAGATGCCCTCCAGGTCGACCGGGTCCAGCAGGCCGACCCCCTCGGCGTGCTCGGCGCCGCCGCGCAGGGACTCCGCGATCGGGTCGACGGTGAACGTCACGTTCTCGAAGGCCGAGGCGACGACCTCGGCGTCGAGCTCGCCCCCGGTCAGCGCCTCCAGGTGGGCGATGGCCGCGCCCTGGGCGTCCTCGGAGTTGTCGTTGATCCAGTCGACCGTCTCGACGTGCCCGCGCAGCAGGTTCTCGACGACCTCGGGCTCGGCCTCCAGGAAGTCGGCGTTGACGATGAGGTGCGTGGTGACGAACTCGCCGCCGGTCTCGGGCCACAGGTCGGCCTCGTCCACCAGCAGGTGGCCCTCGCCCTCCTTGACGAGGCGGCTCAGGTGGGGCTCGGGGACCCACGCGCCGTCGATCTCGCCCAGCAGGAAGGTGTCGATGATCTCGGCGTTGTCCTGGGGCAGGATCGACAGCTCGCCGCCGCCCTCGGTGTCGACCTCCCAGCCCTGCTCCTGGGCGAACCAGCGCAGTGCCACGTCCTGGGTGTTGCCCAGCTGCGGCGTGGAGATCGTGGTGCCGGGCAGGTCTTCGACGCTCTCGATGTCCTCGCGCACGACCAGGCCCGCGCCGCGCGAGGTCGACCCGGCGACGATGCGCAGGGCCGTGCCGTCCGACTGGGACCAGCCGTTGATGGCCGGGTTGGGGCCGATGAAGGTCGCGTCGACCTCGCCGGCGAACAGGGCGTTGATGGCGTCCGGTCCGGCGTTGAAGGTCTGGGTCTGCAGCTCGACGTCGCCCAGCGCCTCGGCGAAGGTCCCGTTCTCCACCCCGACCAGCGCGGGGGCGTGGGTGAGGTTGGGGAAGTAGCCCAGGGTCAGGGTGTCGGCGTCCCCGGACCCGCCGCCGTCGCCGCCCGAGCCGCCGCACGCGGTCGCGGCCAGGCTCAGCGCCAGGACCGCCGCGGCGGCGGAAAGCACGGAGGTGCGCTTGCTCATCATCGGTTCCTTTTCACAGCGGAGGGGGAGGTCGGTACGACCAGGAGAAACCATACTTAATTAGTAGGATTTGTGGGAACTCGGCACGACGTGATCCAAGTCACATGAGCCCGCGGTGAGCACGGGATTCACCTGATTCGCACACGAAAAGGGCGCGTCGCCCCCGAAAACCCGGCCCGGAGCGGCGAATCCGCCCCCGGGCCCGGAAAGGACGACGGGCGGTGGGGCGCGCAGCCCCACCGCCCGTCGCGGAAGCAGCGCGCCGCCTCCCGGAGAGGAGCCGGGAGGCGGCGCGGGGTGTCGGCCGGACCGGCCGGCGCCCGTGGGCCCCGGCCGGTGCCGCCGGGTCCTACTCGGAGGTCTCGATGACGGTGCCGTCCGCGTCCACGGCCAGGACGACGCCCTGCCAGGACTCCTTCACGAACTCCAGCACGCGCTCGTCGTGCAGCAGCTCGGCGAGCAGCCGCACGCGCTCGTCCTCGGCGTTCTCCTCCAGGGCCACCAGGCCGTTGGCGTAGGCCTCGACGTAGTCGTCGCCCTCGGGCTCCCAGGCCAGGACGTTGCTCTCCTCGGGCAGGTTCGCCTCGATGGCGTAGTTGCCGTTGACGACCGCGGCGTCGACGTCGGCGATGGCGCGCGGCAGCTGCGCGGCCTCCAGCGGCGTGACGGTGATGTCCTGCGGGTTGTCGGTGATGTCCTTCTCGGTGGCCAGCTCGCCGGCCTCCGGGTCCACCTCGATGAGGCCCTCGGCCTGGAGGATGCCCAGGGCGCGGTTGAGGTTGGCCGGGTCGTTGGGCACGGCGATCTCGGCGCCCTCGGGCAGGTCGTCGATGGTCTCGACGCCCTCGGAGTACAGGCCCAGGCGCTCGATGTGCACGTCGGTGATGTACGTGAAGTCGGCGTCGGGGCCGTTGGCCGCCCACTCGTTCAGGTAGGTGCGGTGCTGGAAGTAGTTCGCGTCCAGCTCGCCCTCGACCAGCAGGGTGTTGGGGGTGTTGTAGTCGGAGATCTCGACGATCTCCAGGTCCAGGCCGGCCTCCTCGGCGAGGTTCTCGTCGATGAAGGAGAGGATGTCGCCGTGCGGCACCGGGCTGACGCCCACGCGGAGGACCTCCGCCGCGCCCTCTTCCCCGCTACTCTCGGCGGCCTGCTCACTGGGGGCGCCGCAGGCGGTGAGCGCCAGGGTGACGGCGGCGGCGGCACCGATGACGGCTGAGGTCGTGCGCATGTGCGCTCCTTCGTGATCGTGAGGGTGGAGGATCGCGGGGGGTTCCGGCGCACCCGTGCGGGGTCGGCGCTCGGCGGGCACCGGAGTGTCCGGTGGGACGTCCGATGACCCGATTGAAGACTATCCAACCTTCCTGGTAGGAAATCTCCCTTTTTAACCTCCGCGACACGTGGCGTCGGCCACACGGGACCCATATTACCGACTAATACGGTAGCTAATATCGACAATAGGGCGCATCATGGAGTCATGCTCACCGCACACACCGCCGCAGCCGCGACCGACACCCGGGCCGCCCGGCCGGCCCTGACCGCCGTCCCCGACCCCCGGGCGACCCCCGGCGCCGCCGGAAACGCCGTCCCCCCGACCGCTCCCGCCCCGGAGGCCGGCGCCGGCGAGCACTCGCTCCTGGGCGTGCTGCCCCTGCCCGAGAGCGGCAAGTACATGCTGGTGTACGGGGTCGTCGTGGACGAGCCCCACCCCCGGGGCCGCCCCCTGCCGCCCGCCGGCGGCCTGCTCCTGGACCGCGCCGCCCGCCGGGTGTGGTCGGACGGGCACGAGGTGGAGCTGACCTACCAGGAGTACGAGCTGCTGGAGTGCCTGACCGACTCCCCCGGACGCGCGATCACCCGCGCCGAGCTGATGCAGCGGGTGTGGGGCGCCGTCGAGGGGATGCACTCGCGCACCATCGACGTGCACATCCACCGGCTGCGCCGCAAGCTCGGACCGGCCGGGGACCTCATCGCCACCGTGCGCAAGGTCGGGTACATCTACCAGGGGCCCCGCGCGCTCTCCCCCGAGTCCTGATCCGGGTACGCGCCCCCGGCCGCCCCGGCCCCACCCCGGGGGCCGGGGGCCTTCGTGCGTGCCGGGCACCCGCCCCTCCGGGCGGGGGCGCCGGGCGCGCGGCGAGGGGGCGGGCGCCGGCCCGCCCCCTCGCGCGTGCGCCCCGGCTAGAAGGTGAAGCCGCGGAACAGGAAGAACGCCAGCAGCAGGCCGACCAGCAGGTTGAACGCGGTGGCCAGGGCGAAGACGCCGATCGGCCGCCAGCCCGCCTCGCGCAGCGAGCTGAGCTTGAACTCCAGGCCGATGCTGGTGAACGCCGCGATGAGGAACCAGTCGCGCAGCGCCTTGGCGGTGTCCAGTCCGTCCTGGGCGCCCTCGCCCGCGGTGTTGGCCCAGACCGTGGCGATCACCGAGGCGGCCAGGAAGCCCAGCACGAACTTGGGGAACCGCTCCCACAGCGTGGCCAGGCCCGGGCGGGCGGCGGCGCCCTCCCCGGCGGGGGCCGCCTTGAAGGCGAAGTAGGCGGTCAGCAGCACCGCCACCACGCCCATGAGGACGTTCTGGGTGGACTTGACGATCGAGGCGATCTGGAGCGCGTCCTCGCCGACGATCGCACCGGCCGCGGCGACCGCCGCCGTGGTGTCGATGTTGCCGCCGATCCAGGCGCCCGCCTGCGCGTCGTTGAGGCCGAGCACGCCGACCAGCCAGGGGAGCAGGAAGATCGACGGGACGGCGAACAGGATGACCAGGCTCGCGGTGTAGGCGAGCTGCTCGCGGCGGGCCTGCACGGCCCCGGCGGCGGCGATCGCGGCGCTGACGCCGCAGATGGACACCGAGGAGGCCAGCAGCGCGCGCAGCCGGTCGTCGAGGCCGAACCGGCCGCCGAGCCACCAGGTGAACAGGAACACCGCGGTGACCAGGAACAGCGCCTGGAGGATCGCGGGGCCCGCGGCCCGGATGATGACGTCGAACAGCACGGTGGAGCCGAGCAGGACCAGCCCGGTCTTGATGAAGAACTCGGTCCGGAACGCCGCGGCCAGGCGGTCGCGCAGCCCGGTCAGGCTCAGCAGGAGGTTGCCGAGCAGGCCCAGCAGGATCGCGTAGACGGGGTACTCGACGGCCTCGGCGAACCCGGCGAGGGGCGTGCCCGCGGCGATCTCGGGGACCCATCCCTCCAGGAAGCGCGTGGTGGAGGCCAGCGCCAGGACGACCAGCAGGCCCGCGGCGGCGAAGGCCCAATAGGCGCTGTCGCGGGCGGCCGGGGCGCCCTCCCCGCCGTCCCCGCTCTCGGCGGCGGGCTCCGCGGCCGGGGCGGCGGGTGCGGCGGGTGCGGCGGGTGCGGCGGGTGCGGGGTCCTCGGTGGTGGTGGCGGTCTCGCCGCCGGCCCGCGGCTCGCGGGCGCCCTCGGCCCCGGTGCCGTCGGTGGGGGTCTCGGGGGCCGCGGCGGCCGGGGCCGTGTCCTGGGGACCTGTCGCGCCGTCGCCGGGGGCGGGCGTCGTGCCGCTCACGGGATCAGCCCCGCCGGGATGGCGCCGACGAGGGCGAGGCCGAGCAGGACGAGTCCGGTGAGGGTGGCGGCCCAGTCCTCGCCGAGGCGGCGGCGCGGGCGCCCGGGGCCGGTGGGGGGTGTTTCGCTCATGGTCCTTCTCTGTTTCTCCGGGCGCCGGTGTCCGGGCGCCCCGGGGGATGGGGGTCCGCGGCGGGGTGCCGCGGGGTGATTCTAGATAAAACCTACTGATTTAGTGTAGTTAATGGCCGCGCGGAGCGCCAGCCCCGGACGGCACCTCCCCGGCCGGGCCCGGCCGCCTCCGGCGGGTCAGAGGCGGGGTTCGAGCACCGGCAGGCCCTGGCCCCGCCAGGCGCGAAAGCCCCCGATGAGGTCGGTGGCCCGGTGCAGCCCCAGCTCCTGGAGCTGGACCGCCGCCAGGCTGGAGGCGTACCCCTCGTTGCAGAACAGGACGATGCGCCGGTCGGCGGAGTCGGCCTCGGGCACCCGGTCCGGGCTGGTCGGGTCCAGCCGCCACTCCAGCACGTTGCGGTCGATGACCAGGGCTCCGGGGATCTCCCCCTCGGACTCCCGGTTGACCGCCGGGCGGGTGTCGACCAGCAGCGCGCCCCCGCGCTGGGCGGCCAGGGCCTCGCCGGGGGTGAGGCGCTCCAGCAGGGCGCGCCGGTCGCCGAGGAGCCGGTCGATCGCGCTCATCGGCGCTCCCCCCGGGACGGGACGTCGCCCAGGGTGGGGACGTCGGGCTCGGGGTCGGTGGTCAGGATGCTGCCGGTGCGGCGCAGGGCGCCGTCGCCGCCCACCTCGTAGTAGTGCATGGCGGTCAGCGGCGGCGAGTAGGCGTGCACGCTGACGGCCGGGGCGTCGGAGGCGTTGACGACGTCGTGGACGTGACCGAGGGGGAACCGCCCGCCCCCGCCGTCGGCGTGCGTGCGCTCGCGCAGCTCCCCGGTCCAGAACCGCTCGACCAGCTCGCCCGCGACGACGGTCAGGGCGCCCAGGGAGCCCGCGTGGTCGTGCAGCCGGGTGGACTGGTCGGGGGTCCAGGAGATGAGCCAGACGTCGGTGTGGTCGTCGGCGTGCAGGCGCACGGACCAGCGGTTCTCGGCGTCGAAGCGGATCTCGTGCAGGCCCTGGCGGACCTCCTCGGCCACCTCGGCGGTCAGCGCGGCCAGGCGGTCCAGGGTGAGCGGTGTCGGGGCGGTGGTGACGGCGGTGTCGACGGTCATCGGTCTTCTTCTCACTGCTGGGGCGGCGGGACGGACGTGGTCGGGGTGCGGTCGGCGCTGCGCGCCCACCGCTCACGGACAGCGCTCGTCGAAGGTGGACGCTCTCCACCAGGTGCGGCGTACCCCTGTGCCTACTGCCATGCCCGCAGTAAACCATATTCCCTACAGGTTTAGTTGGTAGGACGCCGTACCACCTCCACCGCACCCGCCCCGGGCCGTCGCCGCAGGCCGCGGCGGGCCGGGGCGCCGGCCCCGCGACCCGCCTCCCGCCGCCGCGTGTCGCGGCCGGCGACACCCCGCCAATATTCCCTACTTTTTTGGTTGACAAAATCGGTTAAGAGGCCGCAGGCTGGAGGGGAGGCCGACGGAATCGCGGAGCCGCCGGCCAGGACCCGCCGCACCCGCGCGCCCGTCCGGGCCACCCCGCCGGACGGACGCCGCGAGGCCGGTCCCCACGCCCCGGGCCGGGAGGGCCGCCATGCGCGGAGTGGCCCGTCACCCGGCCCGGGGCGTTCTCCCGCTCCGCGGCACCGGCACGACCCCGTCGGGAGGCGGCACCGATGTCCGACCACGGAA
Source organism: Nocardiopsis flavescens (assembly GCF_900141985.1). Classification (GTDB taxonomy): domain Bacteria; phylum Actinomycetota; class Actinomycetes; order Streptosporangiales; family Streptosporangiaceae; genus Nocardiopsis; species Nocardiopsis flavescens. The sequence goes on from NZ_FQZK01000004.1 coordinate 174,432, forward strand.
CCCCGCACCCCGCCCGGCCCGCCCCCTCCCCCGCAGCCCCGCTCCGCCGCGATCCGCGGACGAAGGTCCGCGGCGCCGCGCGGGCGTACGACCGCCCCGAGGTGGGGACGTACGCGGTGGCGGGCGCGACCACCGGGCCCGCCCGGTGCGCCTGACCGGACGCCACGCCGAAGGTCGGGCGGCACCGCCCGACGCACGCCGACCCGTGCTGTAATTCCCCATAATTCCGGTAGGTTTTCACCGGTCGGCGTGCACGACAGCAGGAGGTTCCCCGTGTCCGAGACGATCACCGGCCCCACCCGAGGCCCCGCCGACGACGGCTCCCCCGTCCGGGTCCTGGCCACCGACGCCGAGGCCGTCGAGGCCGCCCGCGCCCTCCTCCCCCGCCTGGCCGAGGGCGCCGCCGCACGCGACCGGGACCGCGAACTCCCCCGCGCGCAGGTACGCGCCCTGGCCGGCGCCGGGCTGCTGGGCATCACCGTGCCCCGCGCCCTGGGCGGCGCCGGCGTGCGCGCCGCCACCGTCGCCGAGGTGCTGCGCCTGCTCGGCACCGTCGACCTCAGCCTCGCCCAGATCCCCCAGCCGCACTTCGCGTTCCTCAACGCCCTGCGCCTGCGCGGCGGCCCCGCCGCCCTGGAGCGGGTCTTCGGCGACGTCCTGGCCGGGGCGCTGCTCGGCAACGCCCAGGCCGAGCGCTCGGGCAGGACCGCCCACACGCACGCCACCAGGCTGGAACGCGACGGCGGCGAGTGGTGTCTGGAGGGGACGAAGTACTACGCCACCGGCTCGCTGTTCGCCGACTGGATCGCGGTCGTGGCCCCCGCCGACACCCCCGAGGGCCCCCGCCCGCACCTCGCCCTCGTGCCCGCCGCCGACCCCGGGGTGCGGGTGGAGGACGACTGGAACGGGATGGGCCAGCGCACCACCGCCAGCGGCACCGTCCACCTGTCCGGGGTGCGGGTGCCCGACGCGCTGGTGCTGCCCCAGTACCGCACGTTCGAGTCGCCCACCACGTTCGGCGCGTTCGCCCAGCTGCTGCACACCGCCATCGACGTCGGCGCGGCGCGCGGCGCCCTGGACACGGCCGCGGAGTTCGTCCGCACCAAGAGCCGCCCCTGGTTCGAGAGCGGCGCGGACACCGCCGCCGAGGACCCCCTGCTCGTCCACCGGTTCGGCGAGCTGGAGGTCCAGGTGCGCGCGGCCGAGGCGCTGCTGGCCGCCGCCGCGGCGCGGGTGGACACCGCGGACGCGGTGCTGGCCGCGGGCTCCGACGGGGCCGGGGACGCCACCGCGGAGGCCTCCCTGGCGGTGGCCGCCGCCAAGGTCGCCGGGGGCCGGACCTCGGTGGAGGTGTCCTCGGCGCTGTTCGAGGTGGCCGGGACCCGCGCCACCGCCGAGGGCGAGAACCTGCACCGGTTCTGGCGCGACACCCGCACCCACACCGTCCACGACCCGGTGCGCTGGAAGGTCCAGCACCTGGGCGAGCACGCCCTCAACCGGCGCCGCCCCCCGCGGCACGGGCAGATCTGACCCGCAACGGAGGAGGAGACCCCTCATGTCCCTGACCTTCCACTGGTTCCTTCCGACCCAGGGCGACGGCCGCGGCATCGTCGGCGGCGGCCACGGCGCCGGGGTGACCGCGTCGGCCCGGCGCACGCGCGAGCCCTCGGTGGAGTACCTGGGCCAGATCGCCCGGGCCGCCGAGCGGCTGGGCTTCGAGGGGGTGCTCACCCCCACCGGGTCCTGGTGCGAGGACGCCTGGCTGACGACCGCGATGCTGGTCGGGGACACGAGGCGGTTGAAGTTCCTGGTGGCGTTCCGGCCGGGGCTGCTCTCGCCGACCCTGGCCGCGCAGATGGCGGGCACCTACCAGCGGCTCAGCGGCGGGCGGCTGCTGCTCAACGTCGTCACCGGCGGCGAGTCCGCCGAGCAGCGCGGGCACGGGGACTTCCTGGACAAGGACGCCCGCTACGCGCGCACCGACGAGTTCCTCCAGGTGGTGCAGCGGCTGTGGCGGGGCGAGACCGTCGACTTCGCCGGGGAGCACGTCACGGTGGAGGGGGCGGCGCTGGCCGGGGTGCCCGACCCGCTGCCGCCGGTGTACTTCGGCGGCTCCTCGCCCGCGGCCCTGGAGGTGGCCGCCCGCCGCGTCCAGGTGTACCTGACCTGGGGCGAGCCGCCCGCCGCCGTCGCCGCGAAGATCGGCCGGGTGCGGGAGGCCGCCGCCGCGCACGGCCGGGTCCTGGACTACGGGGTGCGGCTGCACGTCATCAGCCGCGACACCGCCGGGGAGGCGTGGGCCCAGGCGCAGCGGCTGCTGGACTGGCTGGAGCCGGGCACCGTCGAGCAGGTGCAGCGCGGGCTGGCCCTGAGCGAGTCCGAGGGGCAGCGGCGGATGCTCGCCCTGCACGGCGGCAGCGCCGCAGACCTGGAGGTCCACCCCGGCCTGTGGGCGGGGGTGGGGCTGGCCCGGGGCGGGGCCGGCACCGCCCTGGTCGGCAGCCACGCCCAGGTGGCCGACCTCATCGGGGAGTACCACCGGGCGGGGGCGACCGAGTTCGTCCTGTCCGGCTACCCCCACCTGGAGGAGGCCTACTGGTTCGGGGAGGGGGTACTGCCCCTGCTGCGCGAGAGCGGCCTGTGGAACCACCCCGACGGGGATACCCCCGGGGCCGCCGCGAGCGTACCCTTCGCTCCGGCGGCACCGGCCGCCTCCTCCTGACCCGCCCGCCCCGCCCGTACCGACGTCCGACCGCCACCGACCCGAAGGCCCGCCATGACCACCACCGTCCTCGTCGGCAACCCCCGACCGCACTCGCGCACCGCCACCGCCGGGCTGGCCGTGGCCGGCCACGCCGCGCGCGCCGCCGGCCTGACCGGGGAGGCCGACCTGCTCGACCTCGCCGGACTCCAGCAGCGGCTGCTCGCCCCGGGCCCGCCGCCGGAGGTGGCCGCGGCCCTGGAGCGGGTGCGCGCCACCGACCTGCTGGTCGTGGCCAGCCCCACCTACAAGGCCACCTACACCGGCCTGCTCAAGGTGTTCCTGGACCTGCTGCCCGCCGGCGGCCTGGACGGGGTCACCGCGGTCCCGGTGCTGGTCATGGGGTCGCCCGCGCACACCCTGGCGGTGGACGTGCACCTGCGCCCGCTGCTGCTGGAGCTGGGCGCGGCGGTGCCGACCCCCGGGCTGGCCCTGCTCCAGGACACGATCCCCCCGGAAGGGCCCGCCGTCGCCGCCCCCCGCCTGGACGAGGTGCTGGCCCCGTGGGCCGCCGGCGCCGCCCCCGCGCTGCGCGCGACCGTGCGGACCAGCGCTCCCTGACCCCGCCGTCCCCACCACCCCGGGAGAGTCCGTTGAGTGTCACCGAGACCGTTTCCCCGTCCTCCGCCGAGGCCGACCGCTTCCGCGCGACGCTGCGCAACCACCCTGCGGGGGTCGTCATCATCACCGCCACCGTGGAGGGGCGGCCCGTGGGGCTGACCGCCACGTCGTTCACCAGTGTGAGCCTGGACCCGCCGCTGGTGTCGTTCTACATCGCCGAGTCCTCGACCACCTGGCCGACGCTGCGGCTGGCCGGGCGGTTCGGCGTGCAGCTGCTGGGCGAGGAGCAGGCGGAGCTGGCCGCCCGGTTCGCGAGCAGGGGGGCCGACCGGTTCGCCCCGCCGACGTCCTGGCGGCCCGGCCCGTCGCAGGTGCCGCTGCTGGACGGGGCGGTCGCCCACCTGGTGTGCGAGCGCTACGACACCCGGCTGATCGGCGACCACTGGCTGGTGGTGGGCCGGGTGACGCACACGCTCGTGCTGGAGGACCCGCGTCCGCCGCTGGTGTACCACCGCGGCGCCTTCGGCGGGGTGGCCCCGCTGGGCTGACCCGGACCCGCGCGAGTCACAGGAGGGGCGCCCCCGGGCGCCCCTCCTGCGCGCCCGCGCCCTTGCACGTGAGGTTAGCCTCGCCTTAGTCTCTATTTTCGAGAGTCGGCTATCGAAAAAATGCGAGACGGAACGAGGAACCCCCATGGAGACGACCTCCGGCACCCCGCCCGAGACCGCGCGGGAGGCCGCCCGGCGCCGGTCCCGGCGCACCACGGTCGCCGTGACCTCCCTTTCGGCCGCGGTGATGACCCTGGACGCGACCGTGGTCAACGTGGCCCTGGCCGAGATCGGCGGCGAGTTCGCCGCCCCGCTGGCCCACCTGCAATGGGTGGTCAACGGGTACACGCTGGCCTTCGCCGCGCTGCTGCTCACCGCCGGGTCGCTGTCGGACCGGTTCGGGCGGCGCGGCGCCTTCGCCGCCGGGATGGCCGTGTTCACCCTGGCGTCGCTGGCCTGCGCGCTGGCGCCCGGGTCCGGGTGGCTGGTGGCGGCGCGGATCGTCCAGGGGGCGGGCGCGGCGTTCGTGTTCGGGACCGGGCCCGCCCTCATCGCCGGGGCCCACGCGGGCCTGCCCGCGAGCGCCCGGCGCGCGGCGATGGGGGTCTTCGCCGCGGGCGGCGCGGCGGCGGCCGCGCTGGGCCCGCTGGTGGGCGGGGTGCTGGTGGAGTTCGCCGGGTGGCGCTCGCTGTTCCTGGTCAACCTGCCCGTGGGGGCACTGGCGATCGTGTGCGTGCTGCTCTGGACGCTGCCCCAGCCGCGTGCCGGGACCGGGCGGACCGACGCGGCCGGGGCGGTGCTGGCGGTGGGTCTGCTGTTCGCCCTCAACTACGGGCTGCTCACCGGCTCCGGCCAGGGCTGGGGCCGTCCCGACGCGGTGGCCGCGCTGGCGGCCCTGCCGGTACTGCTCACGGCGTTCCTGCTGGTGGAGCGGGCCCGGGGGCGCGAGGCGATGCTGGACCTGTCGCTGTTCCGCATCCCGACGTTCGTGGGCGCCGTCGGGCTGTCGTTCGCCGCGCGGGTGACCGGTTTCGGGATGTTCCCCTTCCTCATCCTGTGGCTGACCGGGGTGGTCGGGCTGGGCCCGTTGCAGGTGGGCCTGGTGCTGCTGCTGGTGCCCGCCGGAATCGTGCTGCTGGCACCGCTGGGAGGGGTGGCGGCCCGGCTGCTGCCGGTGCGGGCGCTCATGGCCCTGGGCATGGCGCTCATCGGCACCGGGCTGGCGTGGGCGGCCCTGGCCCTGGACCCGGGGCAGGGGTGGGGCGCCGTCGCGCCCGGCCTGGTGCTGGTGGGGGTGGGCGCGGGCGTGATCACCCCGCACATGATGGACCTGGCCGTGTCCGTGGTCCCGCCGGAGCGGGCGGGGATGGCCTCGGGCACCGCCAACACGTTCTTCCCGCTGGGGACGGCCGTGGGCGTGGCGGTGTTCGGAGCGCTGGTGTCGGCGGTGGTCGGCGCCCGGGTGGACGAGCCCGGCCGGGTCGCCGCCGGGGACTTCGGCGGGCTGTCCGGCGCGGCGGCCGCGGCGGCGCGGGAGGCGTACGTGGACGGGCTGGCGCTGGTGCTGCTGGCGGCGTCCGCGACGGCGTTCGCGTGCGCGCTATCCTCCCTGTGGCTCATCAGGGCCCGGGACGCCCACGGGGGCGGGGCCGCCGGACCACGGTAGGGGGACCATGCCCGAGCGCGCGCCGGGGCGGCGGGGGCGCCCGCCGGCCCTGACCCCGCAGGCCATCGCCGATGCCGTACTGGCCGTGGGGTTCCCCGGCCTGACGGTGGCGGCGGTGGCCGACCACCTGGGAGTGGGGCAGGCGACGGTGTTCCGGCACGCCGCCAACCGCGACAACCTGGTGCGGCTGGGGATGTCGGCGCTGGCCCGCGGGACCGACTGGCCGCCGGTGGAGGGGACCTGGCGGCGGGTGCTGGAGGGACACGCGCTGGCGCTGTGGGAGGCGCTGGCGCGCCACCCCGGCGCCGCCACCGAGGCCTCCCGGGGGATGGTCCCGCCCGAGGCGGTACGGCTGTTCGACACCCTGTGCGCGGCGCTGGCGGAGCGGGGGTTCACGCCCGACGGCGCGGCGCTGGCCTGCGACACCGTGTTCGACCTCGTCGTGGACAACCGGCGCGGGGTGGAGGGGCTGGACCACCTGCCCGGCATGGACCGGGAGGGCATGCGGCGGCTGTGGTCGGACGCCCCCGGGCCGCCCTCGCCCGGGCGGGCGGCGATGCGGCGGGCCATCGAGGCCGACCCGCGGGAGTGGTTCGGGCGCAAGCTGCGGGTGGTGCTGGCGGGGATCGCGGCCGAGGTCGCCCCCCGTGACAGAACGGGCGGCGCGGACTAGGTTCGTTGGGGATCACAACGAATCCCTCACCCCGGAGTGCCGATGCCCCTCGTCGCCGGAATCGACAGTTCGACCCAGTCCTGCAAGATCGTGGTCTGCGACGCTGCCGACGGGACGGTGGTGCGCGAGGCGCGCGCCCCGCACCCGGACGGCACCGAGGTCCACCCCGACGCCTGGTGGGCGGCGCTGGAGGAGGCGTCGTCCGGGCTGCTGGAGGGGGTGGCGGCGATCGCCGTCGCCGGGCAGCAGCACGGCATGGTGGCCGTGGACGAACACGGCGGGGTGGTGCGCGAGGCGCTGCTGTGGAACGACACCCGGTCGGCCGGGGCCGCCGACGACCTCGCCGCCGAGCTGGGCGGCCCCCGGGCGTGGGCGGAGGCCGTGGACAACGTCCCCGGGGCCTCGCTGACGGTGTCCAAGCTGCGCTGGTTCGCCGAGCACGAACCGGAGGCGGCGGCGCGGGCGACCGGGGTGATGCTCCCCCACGACTGGCTCACCTGGCGGCTGTCGGGCCGGGCGGGCGCGCCGGTCACCGACCGGGGGGACGCCTCGGGGACCGGGTACTGGTCCGCCAGCACCGAAAGGTACCGGACCGACCTGCTGGAGCGGGCTTTCGGGCGGGTGCTGGACACCCCGCGGGTGGCCGCGCCCGCGGAGACGGTCGGGTACACCCCGGCCGGCGCGGTGATCGCCCCCGGGACCGGCGACAACATGGGGGCCGCCCTGGGGCTGGGGCTGCGGCCGGGCGACGCGGTCCTGTCGCTGGGGACCAGCGGGACGGTGTTCGCGGTGAGCGAGACGCCGGTGCGCGACGCGTCGGGGACCGTGTGCGGGTTCGCGGACGCCACCGGGCGGTACCTGCCGCTGGTGTGCACGCTCAACGCCGCCCGGGTGCTGACCGCCACCGCCGGTCTGCTGGGCACGGACCCGGCCGGGCTGGACGCGCTGGCGCTCGCGGCCGGGCCGGGTGCGGGCGGCCTGGTGATGCTGCCCTACCTGGACGGGGAGCGCACGCCCCCGCTGCCCGGGGCCGCCGGGTCGCTGCACGGGATGCGCCGGGAGAACATGACGGCGGAGAACCTGGCGCGGGCGGCGGTGGAGGGGATGCTGTGCGGGCTGGCCGACGGGCTGTCGGCGCTGACCGACCGGGGCGTTCCGGTACGGCGGGTGCTGCTGGTGGGCGGCGGCGCCCGGTCGGCGGCCGTGCGGGCGGTCGCGGCGGGCGTGCTGGACGCGCCGGTGGCGGTGCCCGAGCCGGCCGAGTACGTGGCGCTGGGCGCCGCCCGCCAGGCCGCGTGGGCGCTGGCGGGCACGTCCGCGCCGCCGGAGTGGCGCACGGGAGGCGCGGAGGAGGCGGTGGAGGCGGCGCCCGCGCCCGGGGTCCGCGAGCGCTACGCCGAGGTCCGCCGCACCGCCCACGGCGTCTGACCCGCGGGGCGCCCGCTCCCCCGGGTTCGGGGAACACCGCGACGCAACGCGCGGCCCGGCCCGCGGTGTCGGGCCGGCGGTCCGGCACGGGGGCCGGCGGGGATGCGGCCGGACGGGCGTCGGCGGGGCCTGCGTCCAGGTCCGGGAACACCGCACCGGGACGCTCGGCCCACGGCGTCCGGCTGCCGTCCGCCGCCCGCCCGGGGCGTACGCCCTCAGGGCCGGGGCGGCCCCGTCAGCGCGGGCCGGCGGTGGCGGTGGCCAGGGCCGCCCACAGCAGGGGGGCGGCGGCCGGGTCGCCGGTGGCGCGCCAGCGGTCCAGCCGGGTGCGCTGCCAGTCCGCGAGGGCCCGGACCGGCGCGGGGGCGTCGTGGGCGGCGTCCACCGCGGCGACCAGGCCGGTGAGCGGGCGCTCCGTCGCGGGGACCCGGCCGAACCGGTGCAGGGCGGCGTTGGTCGGCAGCGCCCACCGGGCCGCGGTCACCAGGTCGGCGCCGTTGCGCAGCAGGGCCGAGGCGGGGCCGAAGGGCTCGGCGAAGCGGGTGTCGGCGCCGCTGTCGCAGGCGATGAGCGCCACCCGCGCCGGGGACGGCCACTCCTCGTGCCCCGGGCGCCCGCCCGGGACGCCCAGCAGCAGGTCCTTGGCGCTGAGCGGGCGGTGGCCGCGGACCGGCTCGGCCCGGCCCTCGGCGTCCGCGGTGCAGCAGAGGTGGAGGAGGGTGTCCTCGCTCTGCCCCTCCCGCACCGGGGCGGAGGTGGCGTGGCCGACGTAGAGGAGACGGCGGGCCCCCGCGCGCAGGGCCGAGCCCAGCCAGCGGCGGTCCTGGTCGGTGCGGCGCAGCGCCTCCCGGGGGGCGGCCACCCGGGGGACCATGTCGTCGGCGGCGCGGTGGGCGTCGACCAGGGCGAGCGCGTCCGGGTCGGTCCCCGGCCGCCCCAGCACCGACCCCAGGGCGGAGTCGGCCCGAAAACCCGGCACCCGCGGGTCCAGGACCAGCACGGCCGGGCCGCCGGGCGCGGGTTCGGGACGGGGGCCGGCGGTCAGGGCCGCCGGGGCGGCCAGGGCCACGTCCGCCAGGTCCAGCAGGCGGGTGCCGTCGGGGTCGGTCACCAGCAGCTCCCAGGGCACCCGGCCGGTGCGCGGGGAGGGCTGGACGCGCACCAGCGGGCGCAGGCCCAGGCCCCGGGCGACGGCACGGATCTGACCGGTGAGCTCGGCCGGCCAGAGCACCTCCGCGAGCCGGGCGGACAGGGCGGGCTCGGCCGCCGGGTCCGCGAGGGCGCCGCGGGCCAGGGCGTCGGCCACGCCCTCCGGGCCGGGCAGCGCGGCGGCCAGCTCGGCGAGCACGGCGTCGGTGTCCGGCCCCGGGGCGTAGCCGGTGCCGAACCCCTGGGCGCCCGCCGTCCAGCGCCAGGACATGTACAGGCCGTCGGCGTCGGCCAGCCGCACCAGCACCGTCGGCACCGGCTCCGGATAGGAGCGGTCGGACCCGGCGACGGGTGCGACGCGCCCGGCGGAGGACACCGGGCGGCGGTAGCGGGCCTCGGCCGCGGCGGCGTACTCCTGGAGGGCGAAGCGCCCCGGCGACACCTCCACCCGCGGCACCGCGCCCACCCGCAGGCCGGGGGCGTGCGCGGCCGGGGCGGGGAAGAGCACGGACACCGGGTCGGCGGGGCCGGGGGCGCCGGTGGCGGCCAGCGGCGCACCCGCGCAGAACACCTCGACGAGTTCGAAGAGCAGGCCCTGGTCGCCGGTGCTCCAGGCCAGGCGGAAGGCCAGGTCCGCGGCGGCGCGGGACAGCGCGTCCCAGCGGGCGCGGGCGTGCCCGGTGGCGAAGTCGGCACGCACCGCCGCCAGGGCGAGCGCCACCGGGACCGCCGCGGCCAGGGCCGCGCGCAGCGCCTCGTCCCCGCCGTCCGGGAAGGCCCCCGCCTGTGCCAGGGCCTCGGCGGTCCGGGCCGCCAGCAGGTCCACCTGGGCGCAGCGCTCGAAGGCGCCCTGCTCCTCGAAGTGCGCGCGGGCCCGCAGGGCGCGGTCGTGTGCGGCGGCCGTGTCGCCCGCGGCGAGGGCGCGGCGGGCGTCCTCCAGCAGGCCCTCCCCCAGGGCGGCGCGCACCCCGCGCTCCTCGAAGCGGGCGCGGGAGGCCGCCGCCAGTGCCTCGGCGGTGTCGGCGGAGCCGCGCATCCGGGCCAGGACGGCGCGCACCTGCTCGCAGGCGGCCAGGGAGACGGGGTCGCCCTCGCGCTCGAAAGCGACGGAGGCGCGCAGGTACAGGCGCTCGGCCTCCTCCGTGTCGCCGCGGAGCAGGGCCAGGTGGGCGCGCCCGCCGTCCAGGGAGGCGGGTTCGCCGCCCAGGGCGCGAAAACGCTCGGCGGCCCGGGCGAGGAGGTCCTCGGCCTCGTCCGTGCGCCCGGTCTCGGCGAGCAGGTCGGCCAGCCCGGCCAGCAGGTACGGGACGGGGTGCAGCTCCGGGTCGGTGGCGGCCAGCGCCGCGCGGTACAGCTCCTCGGCGGCGCCCCACTCACCGCGGGTGACCAGCAGCAGGGCGCGCCCGCCCGCGGTCTCGGCCCGGTGGACCTCGGGGGTGGCGCTGTCGTCGGCGCGGACCGCCGCCTCGTCCAGCAGGACCGCGGCGGTGTCCGCGTCGCCCAGGCGGCGGGCGTTCTCGGCGCGTTCGATGAGCGCGTGGACGAGCAGGCCCGCCCAGGCCGGGCGGGCGGTGCGGCCGGTGGCGTGCGGGCCCAGGGGGCGCAGCAGGGCCAGGGCGCGGTCCAGGTCGGCGGCGGCCCCGGCCAGGTCGGCCAGGCCGGTACGGGCGCGGCCCAGGTCGGAGAGCAGGGCGCCGCGCAGCAGGTCCACGGCGGGCGAGGGGTCGAGGCCGTCGGCCAGGGCGAGGAGCCGGTCGAGGATGTCGCGGGCCTCGCGGGGGCGGCGCAGCTCCAGGAGGGTCCCGGCCCTGGCCAGCCACTCGTCGAAGGGTTCGCCGAAGAACACGCCGTACTCGATCGGGACGTCGTCCCCGGGTCGGCTCGCGGTCATCAGAAGTCCTCGTCGTCGCGGGCGGCGCGGACCTCGGCGGCGAACGGGGGCGGCTCGCCGGGGCCGGCGGGGGCACCGCGGGCCAGGTCGAGGCGGCGGGCGGCCAGGGCGCGCAGGCGGTCGCGGGCCGCGGCCGCGCCGGGACCGCTCGGTCCGGGGTCGAAGCCGGGCAGCAGCACGGCGACCCGCGGGTCGGGCACGGCGGTGGCGGGCAGGTCGAGGCCGGCGCTCCCGGCCCAGGCGTCCCCGTCGGGGGCGAGCGGGACCAGGAGCGGGGCGGTCCCGGCGGAGGGCGCGACCTCGGCGACGGGGCGGGCGGCGGCGGACGGGCGCAGCGGTCCCGCGACGGCGCGCACCTCGACGACGCGGGCGGCGCCGCGGGCCAAAACGGTCCAGGAGACGGCGTCCTCGGCGGCGTCGACGAATCCGGCCGGGTACCGGCACCAGTCGTTGGCGCCGTGGCCGCGCGCCAGGGTCCGGGCGGGGCCGGGCGCCCCGGGGCCGGCCGCCAGGGCGTAGCCGTCGGGGCGGGCCGGGGCGGCGGGCGGCGGGGCCGCGCCCAGGAGCGCGTCGACGCCCTCGCCGTCGAGGCCGGCCGCGTCGGCGACCGCGGCGAGTGCGGCGGCGAGGCCGGGCGGGTCCTCCTCCAGCAGCGCGCCGATCCCGGCCCGGTGCTCCAGCAGCAGGTCGGCGGCCTCGTCCGGGGGCAGGGCGCGGTGGCAGCTGTGGGCGAGGGCGGCCAGTTCCAGTCCCAGCAGGTCGGGGTCCAGGGCCGGGACGCCGTCGAGCCGGGAGGCGGGCCACCAGCGGGCGGCCCAGTGGCCCAGCGCCAGCGCGGCCAGCGGCCGGGCCAGAGCGCCCGGGGCGGCCCGGACCCGGAGGGGGGCGGGACCGGCGGCGGCGACCGCGCGGGCGGTGCCGGGGCCGTAGAGGTCCCAGAGCCAGGCCTGGGCGGCGGAGGCGTCGTCCAGGTGTGCGTCGGGCAGGCCGGGTCCGGTGACGTCCGGCCAGGTGAGCAGTGCGCCGTCGGCGTCCAGCACCGCGGAGGCGAACGGGGGCGGGGCGGCGGGGCGGCCGACGACGGAGACGGCGACGCCGTCCTCGGCGGCGGTGACCTCGACCAGGGGCGCGGGGTCCGGGGCGGGGCTCACGCCGCGCTCCCGGAGGCGTCGGCCGTCCCCGGGCCGGGGGCGGCCAGGGAGCGCAGCACCGCGCGGACGCGGGCGCGGTGGTCGCGCAGCACGGAGTAGGAGATGCCGTCCAGCAGGGCCCACAGCTCCGCGGTGTCGGATACCGGGACGGCGTGGGCGTCGCGGCCGTGCAGGCGCGCCCACAGGCGGCGGACGTAGGCGGTCCAGGGCTCGCGCAGGGCGCGGGCCGGGTCGGCGAAGGGGCCCTGCGTCCACGCGGGGTCGACGGTGGCGCGGCGGGCGCGGGCCACCGAGGACTCGCGCCGCCAGCGCCGGTCGAGGGCCCGGTGGGCGGCGGTGGGGCCGGCGCCCGATCCCAGCGGGTCCAGGCCCGCGGCCAGGCGTCCGCCGACCAGGAGGGCGGCCCGCAGGGACTCCCCGGTGAGGCCGAGCGGGGCGCAGGCGCGCGCCACCTCGGCGTCGACCAGCTCGGGGACCGGCGGGAGGTCGTCGTGGCCGGGGGTGCGCAGCAGGGTGAAGACGCGCTCGTAGACGCTGCGGTCCAGGGGCGCGGGCAGGGCGGTGGTGGAGGCCCCGGCGCCCACGGCGGGCGGCGGCGGGACGTCGGCGGCGGTCAGGCCCAGGTGGGCGGGGACGCCGGGGCGGCCCCAGCCGGACACGGGGCCGGTCCACAGCGCCGCGCCCAGGGAGCGGCCCGCGGCCCCGTCGACCAGTGCCGCGAAGGCGGGCCCGCCCCCGCCGGAGAGGCAGGAGTCCAGCACGGCGTCCGCCAGTTCCCGCAGGTGCTCCGCGGGCGCGGTCGGCCGGGCCGGCCCCGTCGGCCCCGGCGTGGCGGCCGGGACGACCGCGTTCCGTGTGGAACCCGGGACGGTTGAGTCCGGCGGGGCCGCCGACACCGGTGCGGCATCCGGGACGGTCGCCCTTGAAGAAGCACCCGCGACGGAAGGGCGAGCCGGGACGGGTGCGGCGGCCGGGACGGCCGCCTCGCGTGAGGTGCCCGGGACAGAGGTGGCGCCCGGAACAGGCGTGGTGCCCAGAGCGGTGACGTCCGGCGGGGCCGCCGACACCGGTGCGGAAGACGGGGCTGCCGTGTCCAGAGGGGCACCCGGGACGGCCGCGTCCCGCGGGGGCACCGGGACGGCCGGGACGGCCGTGCCCGGGGAGGCAGCCGGTGCCGGGGCGGCGGGCGGGGCGTCCGGGGGCGGGGGTGCCGACGGGGCGGCGGCGAGAGGGCGATCGGCCCAGGCGCGGGCCAGGGCGGCGGCCACGGCCCGGGCCCGTTCGGGGTCGCCCAGGTGCTCGCGCAGCGCCGACACCGTCCGGTCGCCGCGGTCGGCCGCGTCCAGTACCGCCGCGCGGGCCACGTCCTCGGCCGCCGGGCCGTCCGGGGCCCCGTGCTCGGCGGCGAGTTCGTAGCAGCGCTGGAAGTACAGGTCCTGGGGGTTGCCGCCGACCACCTTCAGCGCCCGGCGCACCCGCTTGAGCAGGGCGAACCAGCGGGCGGTGGCGACCAGGCGGTCCCCCTCTCCGCGCAGCAGCCCCGCGGCCAGCCCGGCCGCCCGCGGGGTGAGCAGGTCCCCGGCCAGCTCCGGGCGCAGTACCGGCCGCAGCACCAGCGGCAGCACGACCAGCTTCACCGTGCGGGTGAGCGGGGCGCCGTCGGGACCGCTCAGCGGTTCCAGTCCGGGGCCGAGCACGCGCCAGGCCCGGTCGATGACCTGCGACCGGGGGCGGAGGCGTTCGTCGGGGATCTCCGGCACGGGACGACGATACCCGGCCCCCCGCGATCCGGTCCGGCCGGAACCTGGGATCGGTAGGCGGGGCCCCGGGTGTCGACTGTGCACGACCACGGAAGAGAACCGATCGCCGAGGAGGCACCCCGTGAACGCGGTACGACTGATCCTGCGCCTCGTCTTCTTCGCCCAGCTGCTCGCCGGGGCCGGCCTGCTCGGCTGGTACCTGTGGGCGGGGCTGACCGCGCCGGACGACGCCTTCCCCGGCCCGTGGGAGATGTACATGGGCGCGGGCATCGCGGGGGCGGTCCTGCTGCTGACCGCCTTCCCCATGGGCATGACGGCGTCCTCGCTCAAGGGCCTGGGCGGGGCCCGGGCCATGGCCGCGGCCCCCCTGGCGGTCGGCACCGTCACCGACTGGCGGCGCACCGGGCTCACCGTCAACGACGCCCCGCAGATCGCCATCACCCTGGACGTGGAGACCCCCGAGGGGTACCGGTTCAGGGGCGTGGCCAAGGAGCTGCTCGACCCGGCCGAGGTCGGCCTGCTGGAGCCGGGCGCCGTCCTGCCGGTCCGCTACCGCCCGGACCGCCCCGGCGTGGTCGCCATCGACCGCAGCGGCGACCAGGCCGCGGCCCAGGCCGCCTTCGACGCGGTGATGCTGCGGGCCGGGCTCACCACCCCGCGGGCCCTGGAGATCGCCGCGCACGGGATCGCCGCCCAGGGCGTCATCACCGAGGTCCGCCCCACCGGGAACCTGGTCGGCGGCAACCCGGAGATGGACGTCGAGGTCGCGGTGACCCGGCCCGAGGGGGGCGTCTTCCACACCCGCACGGTCAAGCGGCTGCCCGCCCGGCTGTCCACGTCCCTCCAGGTGGGCCGGGTGGTCACCGTCCACTACCTGCCGGGCCAGGAGGACGAGATCACCCTCCAGACCCCGGCCAACCCGGGCGTTCACTGACCCTCGCCAGCACCGGCGCGGCGGCGCCGGCCGCGGGGCGGCCGGTGCCCTAGCCTGTGCGCGGCAGCATCTCCCCTTCTGTGGAACCGGTGATCATGACCGACGTCGACCTCCGTCCCCTCGGCGACTCCGACCTGCGCGTCTCCCGGCTGTGTCTGGGCGGGAACGTGTTCGGGTGGACCGCCGACGAACCCGCCTCCTTCCGCGTCCTGGACGACTACGTCGCGGGCGGCGGCACCTTCATCGACACCGCCGACTCCTACACCGCGTGGATCGAGGGAAACAGCGGCGGCGAGTCCGAGACCGTCATCGGCCGCTGGCTGGCCGACCGGGGCCGTCCCGAGGGCCTGGTGCTGGCGACCAAGGTCGGCCGGCACCCCGGGTTCCGCGGACTGTCCGCGGCCAACGTCCACGCCGCTGCCCGGGCCTCGCTCGACCGGCTGGGCCTGGAGTCCGTCGACCTGTACTACGCGCACATCGACGACCCCGAGACGCCGCTGGAGGAGAGTGCCCGCGCCTTCTCCGAACTGGTGGACGCCGGCCTGGTGCGCCGCATCGGCCTGTCCAACCACGCGCCCGAGCGCATCCGCGCCTGGCTGGACATCTGCGCGGACCGGGGCCTGCACGCCCCGGTCTGCGTACAGCCGCACTACAGCCTGCTGGAACGGGGCGCGGAGGACGCGCTGGTACCGCTGGCGCAGGAGCGCGGGCTGGCCCTGCTGCCGTACTTCGGGCTGGCGCGCGGCTTCCTGACCGGCAAGTACCGGCCGGGCGGCCCGGCGGTGGACAGCCCGCGGGCGGGCGGCGCCTCGGCGCTGCTGGAGGACGCGCGGGCGCTGCGCGTCCTGGACGCCCTGGACACGGTGGCCGGGCGGCTGGGCGTCGCGCAGGCCGCCGTGGCGCTGGCCTGGCTGGCCGACCGGCCGTCGGTCGCCTCGGTGCTGGCCAGCGCGCGCGGCCCCGAGCAGCTGGCCGACCTGCTGTCGGTCCAGTCGCTGGTGCTGGACCCCGACTCCACCGCCCTGCTGACCGAGGCCTCCGCCCCCTGACCGCCCCGCGGGCCGGGCGGCGCCCCGGGACGCGCGGTGCCCGTCGCGGTACGGCACCCGGACGCCGGCGGGCGGCGCCCCGGGACGCGGCCGTGATGGTGCGCCGTCCCGGGGGACGGGGCGGCGGCACCCCCGCCGGGAGTGCCCGCCCCGCCCCCGCGGGCCGCGCGGCGGCTCAGCCCGCGTCGTCCAGCAGTTCCCGGAGCAGGTCCCCCACCTGCTCCTGCGCGAGCAGGAACCCGTCGTGCCCGTACGGGGAGGAGATCACCCGGGCCCGCCCGGGCACCGGCAGGTGCCGGGCGATCTCCTCCTGCTGGGCGAGCGGGTACAGGTGGTCGGTGTCCACCCCGGCGACGAGCGTGCGCGCGGGCATGCCCTTGAGGGCCCGTGCGGCTCCGCCCCGGCCCCGTCCCACGTCGTGGCCGTTCATGGCCTCGGTGAGCACCACGTAGCTGGCCGGGTCGAACCGCCGGGCGAGCTTCCACGCCTGGTGGTCCAGGTAGGACTCCACCGCGTACCGCCCCCCGCGCCCGGGCTCCTCCCCGTCCTGGGGGCGGCGGCCGAACCGGTCGTCCAGCTCCGCCGCGCCCCGGTAGGTGACGTGGGCGATGCGGCGGGCCACCCCGAGGCCGTCGACCGGGGCGCGGCCGGTTCCGTGGTAGTCGCCGCCGAACCAGTCGGGGTCCGAGCGCACGGCGTGCAGCTGCGGCGCGGCCCAGGCGATCTGCCAGGCGGTGGTGGCCGCCGGGCAGGCCAGGACCAGCGCCCGGTCCACCCGGTCGGGCAGGGTGAGCGCCCACTCCAGTGCCCGCATCCCGCCCATGGACCCGCCGACGACCGCCGCCCAGCGCTCCACGCCCAGGGCGTCGGCGACCGCCGCCTCGGCGCGCACGGTGTCGCGCAGGGTGAGCCCGGGGAACCGGCCGCCCCAGGGCCGCCGGTCGGGTGCGGGGGACGAGGGCCCGGTGCTGCCCTGGCAGCCGCCCAGGACGTTGGGGGCCACCACCAGGAACCGGTCGGTGTCCAGCGGCCGTCCCGGGCCGACCAGGCCGTCCCACCAGCCGGGGTCCGGGTGGCCGGGACCGGCGGGGCCGGCCGCGTGGGAGTCGCCGGTGAGGGCGTGCAGGACCAGGACCGCGTTGTCGCGGCGCGCGTTGGGCCGCCCCCAGGTCTGGTAGGCGATGCGCGCCCCGGGCAGGGCGCGCCCCGACTCCAGCTCCAGGGGCGCGGGCAGGCGCACCCACCGGCGCCCTCCCGGCGGGTCCCCCTCCCGCCGGCCGCCGAAGGGCCCCTCGCGCGGGGGGCCGTCCCGCCCGGGGGCGGGACGGCCCGGCGTGAACGTCACCGCAGCGCCCGTGCCGCCCGCAGGCCCAGCTCCAGGTCGGCCCGGAGGTCGTCGACCCCCTCCAGCCCCACGGCCAGGCGGACCAGGCCGGGGGTCACGCCGGCGCTCAGCTGCTCCTCGGGGGTGAGCTGGCTGTGGGTGGTGCTGGCCGGGTGGACGATGA
This sequence comes from Nocardiopsis flavescens, assembly GCF_900141985.1. Lineage (GTDB taxonomy): Bacteria > Actinomycetota > Actinomycetes > Streptosporangiales > Streptosporangiaceae > Nocardiopsis > Nocardiopsis flavescens. Next base: position 191,511 of record NZ_FQZK01000004.1, read on the forward strand.
GGCTGCGCACGTCGCCGATGTTGACGAGCTGGCTGAACAGCTCGGTGCCGTCCACGAACGCCTTGCCCGCGTCCACGCCGCCGCGCAGCTCGAAGGAGACGACGGCCCCCGCGCCCCGCGGCAGGTACCGGGAGGCGAGCCCGTGGTGGGGGCTGGAGGGCAGGCCGGCGTAGTGGACCCTCTCGACCTCCTCCCGGCCCTCCAGCCAGGAGGCCAGCGCCAGGGCGTTGTCGACGTGGCGCTCCACGCGCAGGGACAGCGTCTCGATGCCCTGGAGGATGAGGAACGCGTTGATCGGGGCGATGGCCGCGCCGGTGTCGCGCAGCACCTGCACCCGGAGCTTGGCGGCGTAGGCGCCCGGCCCCAGGGCCTCCCAGTAGCGCAGCCCGTGGTAGCTGGGATCTGGCTCGCTGAACCCGGGGAAGCGCTCGGGGTCGGCCCCGAAGTCGAAGGTCCCGGCGTCCACGACGGCGCCGGCGATCGTCGTGCCGTGCCCGCCCAGGTACTTGGTGGCCGAGTGGACGACGATGTCGGCACCGTGCTCGATCGGCCGCAGCAGGTAGGGCGTGGGGACGGTGTTGTCCACCACCAGGGGCACGCCCTCCCCGTGGGCGGCGTCGGCGACGGCGCGCACGTCCAGGACGTCGCCGCCGGGGTTGGCCAGGGTCTCGGCGAAGTACAGCCTGGTGGTGGGCCGGGTGGCGGCCCGCCACGCCCCGGGGTCGTCCTGGTCCCCGACGAAGTCCACCTCGACGCCGAGCTTGGGCAGCGTGTAGTGGAAGAGGTTGTAGGTGCCGCCGTAGAGCAGGGCGCTGGAGACGATGTGGTCGCCCGCCCGGACGAGGTTGAGGACGGCGGCGGTGACGGCGGCCGAGCCCGAGGCGAAGGCGACGGCGGCGACGCCGCCCTCCAGGTCGGCCAGGCGCTGTTCGAGCACGTCCTGGGTGGGGTTGCCGATGCGGGTGTAGATGTTGCCGGGCTCGGCGAGGCTGAACAGGTCGGCCCCGTGCTGTGTGTCGCGGAAGGTGTAGGACGTCGTCTGGTAGATCGGCGTCGCCCGGGCGTTGGTGGCGGTGTCGGGGGCGGCTCCGGCGTGGATCTGCCGGGTCTCGAAGGACCAGGGGTGTTCGGGGTCGGTCATCGGCGCACCTGTACCTTTAATCCAGATAGGAAAAGTAGGGAATTGGTCGCAGCGTAACACCGCGACCACGCGGATGCCAGGGCTTCGGCGACATCGGCCCTGGACCCGGGGGCTGCGACCCGCGGCGCCGCCCCCGCCGCACCGCCGCCGACCGCCCGCCCCACGCCGGTTCCCGCTACCGGACGGCGGAAGGGTCATCACCTAGGGTGATCGGGTAAACACACTGCGCCCCGGGGGACGACCACGATGACCCACGACCTTCCCGACGACGGCGACCGCTCGTTCGACGAGTTCCTGGCCCGCTTCCTGGGGTCCTCCCGCGGCCAGGTGCGCCGCGTGGACCTGTCCAGGCTCATGAGCCCCGAGGCCCGCCAGGTCGCCGACGCCGCCGTCCGCCGCGCCCTGGAGGACGGCGGCGCCGACGTCGACAGCGTGCACCTGCTCTGGGCGCTGCTGCGGTACCGGCCCGCCCGCGACCTCGTCGAACGCGCCGCGGGCGGCGCCGCACAGCTGGAGGAGGTGGTCGACCAGGCCGTCGCGCAGGCGCCGCGGTCCGTGCGCGCCTCGGTCCGGCTCACCCCGTCGGCCAAGCGCGCCATGCTGGACGCCTTCCAGATCGCCCGCGCCACCGGCAGCTCCAGCATCACCCCCGAGCACCTGCTGTTCGCCCTCGCCGTCAACCCCGACGGCGCCGTCGGGCGGCTGCTGCGCGACTCCGGGGCCACCCCGCAGAACCTCCAGCAGGCCGCCGGGCCTGCGACCGCCGCCGGGGAGCCGGCCGAGGGCGAGCCCTCCGACACGCCCACCCTGGACGAGTTCGGCACCGACATGACCGCGCTGGCCCGCGAGGGCAGGCTGGACCCGGTGGTGGGCCGCGACGACGAGGTCGACCAGTGCATCGAGGTGCTGGCCCGGCGCCGCAAGAACAACCCGGTCCTCATCGGCGACCCCGGCGTCGGCAAGACCGCCATCGTGGAGGGCATCGCGCAGCGCATCTCCGACGACGACGTCCCCGAGACGCTGCGCGGGCGCCGCCTGGTCCAGGTCGACCTGGCGGGGATGGTCGCCGGGACCCGCTACCGGGGCGACTTCGAGGAGCGCCTCACCACGCTCATCGACGAGATCCGCGACGGGTCCGACCGGCTGCTCGTCTTCATCGACGAGATCCACACCATCGTCGGCGCCGGGGCCGCCGAGGGCTCGATGAACGCCGGGAACATGCTCAAGCCCGCCCTGGCCCGGGGCGAGCTGCACGTCATCGGCGCCACCACCATCGACGAGTACCGCAAGAACATCGAGAAGGACGCCGCCCTGGAGCGCCGGTTCCAGCCCATCCTGGTCCCCGAGCCGTCGGTGGCGGACACCATCGAGATCCTGCGCGGCCTCCAGGACCGCTACGAGGCCCACCACCAGGTGCGCTTCAGCGACGGGAGCCTGGTCGCGGCGGCCGAGCTGTCGGACCGCTACGTCACCGACCGGTTCCTGCCCGACAAGGCCATCGACCTGGTCGACCAGGCGGGCGCCCGGGTCCGGCTGCGGCTCACGACCTCCGGCTCCGCGCTGCGCGAGCTGGAGGAGCGGCTGCGCAGGCTGGAGGAGCAGAAGGACCGGGCCGTCCAGGACGAGGACTACGAGCGGGCCTCGGCGCTGCGGGACGAGATCTCCACCGCGCGCGGGTCCGTCCACCAGGCGCGCGGCACCGGGTCGGCGGTGCCGGAGGTGACGGCCGAGGACATCGCCGAGGTGGTCTCGCGCAGCACCGGCATCCCCGTCTCCCGGCTCACCCAGGAGGAGCGCGAGCGCCTGGTCGACCTGGAGGCGGTGCTGCACGAGCGGGTCGTCGGCCAGGACGAGGCGGTCACCGCGGTCTCCGAGGCCATCCGCCGCTCCCGCGCCGGGCTGGGCGACCCCGACCGGCCGGTGGGCAGCTTCCTGTTCCTGGGCCCGACCGGCGTGGGCAAGACGGAGCTGGCCAAGGCGCTGGCGGTGGCCCTGTTCGGGTCCGAGGACGCGCTGGTGCGCCTGGACATGAGCGAGTTCCAGGAGCGGCACACCGCCAGCCGCCTGACCGGGGCGCCCCCCGGGTTCGTCGGGTACGAGGAGGCCGGCCAGCTGACCGAGGCGGTGCGCCGCCACCCGTACTCGGTGCTGCTGCTGGACGAGGTCGAGAAGGCCCACCCCGACGTGTTCAACCTGCTGCTCCAGCTGCTCGACGACGGGCGGCTCACCGACGGGCAGGGCCGGACCGTGGACTTTCGCAACACGGTGGTGATCATGACCAGCAACCTGGGGTCGGAGGCGATCACCGGCGGGGGCCCGATGGGGTTCACCGCCGACGGCCAGATGGACCCCGACACCGAGCAGCGGGTGATGCGGCGGCTGCGGGAGGAGTTCCGGCCCGAGTTCCTCAACCGGATCGACGAGATCGTGGTCTTCCGGCAGCTGGACCGCGGGGAGCTGGACCGCATCACCCGGCTGATGCTGGCCGCCACGGAGCGGCGGCTGCGGGCGCAGGGGATCACGGTCCGGTTCACCGACGAGGCGGTGGAGTGGCTGTCCCGGCACGGGTACCAGCCCGCGTACGGTGCGCGGCCGCTGGCCCGCACCATCCAGCGCAGCGTGGGCAACCGCCTGTCGCGGATGGTGCTGGACGGCCAGGTCGCCGAGGGCGACGACGTGGTCGTGGACGTGGACGACGGCGGGGAGCTGCGGATCTCCACCGCCGCTCCGGCCTGAGCCGGGCGGTCGGCCGCCGTCCTGGCTCGGCGGCCGACCTGGCTCGGGTCCCGGCGGAGCGGGCGCGCGGCGGGGCCGGCGTCCGGGGCCGGGCCGTCCCCCGCGGCGGGGCCGCGGGGAACCGGCTGTGCGGGGCGCGTCCCCCACGGGCGCGCCCCGCACGTGCGGGGCGGGAGGCCGTCAGGCGGCGGTGCCGCTCTCCCGGATGCGGTCCCGGATCCACTCGCCCGCCGGCTTGAGCGAGTCCCACGAGCCCGAGGAGCACGAGCCCGTCCGGAAGACCGCGCCGGTGCGGAAGTCGTCGGAGAAGTTCCAGTTGACCCAGCTGATCTGCTCCTCCTCCATCAGGTCGAGGTAGGCCTGGGCGGAGGCGAAGTCGTCGGGCCCGTCGCCCGTGTACTCCTGGGTGCCGAACTCGGTGACGAACAGCGGCAGCTCCTGCGCGGCGGCGCGGAAGCCCTCGCGGTGGAACGACGTGTGCGAGGCCGCGTAGAAGTGGAACACGTACATGATGTTGTCCGCGTCCACCGGGTCCGCCGTGATCTCGGTGTGGTCGCCGTTCTCGGACAGGCCCAGCGAGGACCAGCCGCGCGTGCCCACCAGCACGACCGCCTCGGGGTCCTCGGCCCGGATCACCGGGATGACCTGCTCGGCGTAGCCCTTGATGGAGGACCACGGCACGCCGCTGGGCTCGTTGGCGATCTCGTAGAGGACGTTGTCCTTGTCGGCGTGCACCTCGGCGATCTCGGAGAAGAAGGTGCGGGCGGCGTCCAGGTTGTGGTTGGGGTCGCCGGGGCTGAGCATGTGCCAGTCGACGATGACGTACATGCCGCGCTCGGAGGCGTCCTCGATGAGCTCGTGGACCCGGTCGGTGAACCCGCGCGGGTCGGTCTCGTAGCCGCCCTCCTGGATGTACATGGACACGCGCAGGACGTCGGCGTTCCAGTCGTAGGCGAGCGTGTCCAGGGAGGAGTCGGTGAGGCAGTGGCTGAACCACTGGAGGCCGTGGGAGCTCATCCCGGTGAGCTGCACCGGCTGCCCGGTGTCGTCGCAGAGCTTGAGCCCGCACACCTGGAGCTGTCCGTGCTCGCCCACGGGGGTGGCGGCGGCCGAAGAGTCCGCGACGGTGGCGGCGGGGCCCGCGGCGGTCTGGCCGTTGACGGCGAACGCGGTGGCCGCGACCAGGCCGAGTCCGAGCAGCAGGGTCCCCGCCCGGGCGGCGCGCCCGGCAAAGGTTCGGGGGGTACGTGTGTGGCGGGGCGGAACTCGGGTCACGGCATCCTCCGGCGGGGGGTGGCGGCCCGATGCGACCGGGACCGGGGCCGCACCGAACCGGAAGGAGTCCTTCCTGATTCCGCAACCTAAGCGCCCGTCACGCTGCGGTCAATCCCCCTTACCGAACGAATTCACTCCCGCCCTCCTCCGTCCCGCTGGGCGCGCGCCGTGCCGGGCTCCGCGGCGGAGGCCCCGCCGCGGGCGGACCGGCGTGCGGGCGCACACCCGCGGCGGCGCCCCTGCCGGGTCAGACCGGCTCGGGCTGGGGCTCCGGGGAGGGCGGCTCGGGGAGGGGGCCGGGGCCCGGCGGTACGGGGTCCGGCCCCGGCTCGGGCGGCACGGGTGCGGGCACGGGCGGGAACGGGTCCGGCGGCATCGGCGGGTCCGGCACCGGCTCGGGATAGCGGAGCCGGTACCGCGCCGAGCGGTGCGGCCGGGACGTCGGGTGCTCGTGCGAACGGTGTGATCGGTGCACGGTCTGCATCTCTCCTCCGTGCTGTCGGGGGGGCGGTGCCGGCCGGCGGCCCGCCCTCTGCGGGCCGCCTCCCGGGAGCGCGGTGTCGCCGCTCGCCGCCCCTCCTGTCGTGTCCTGGGTGGTCCGGGTTCTCGTGCGGAGGGGATGTGTACACGGCTACCCGCGGCGGCGGCGCGGAAAACCCGCGCCGGCGGCGCCCGGGGCCCGCACGCACTCCCGGGCGGCGGGCGGCCCGCCGCCGCGGTACCGGCGGCGACGGCCGGGAGGGCCCCGCGCCACGCCGCGCGACATCCGAGGTCACGGCGGTGCGGCTCCCGGAGGCCGTTGCCCGTGCCCGCGTGCCGGGGGTAACGTGCGGCGGGTGGACTCCCCCGTGCACACCGGGCGCACGCACGTCGACCGTCCCGGCGCATCCCCCCGTCCCGTCCCCGGCCCCCGAACCCTCCCCGGCCGCGCCCCGTGAGCGCCGCCCCGCTCCCCCGCCCCCGGCTCCTCGCCTACGGGATCGGCTCCGTGGGCACCGGCGTCTTCTCCGCCCTGCCCGGCCTGCTGCTCCTCTACTACCTCACCGACGTGCTCGGCGTCGCCGCCGGGCTCGCCGGGCTCGTACTGGTCCTGCCCAAGGTCTGGGACATGCTCGTCGACCCGGCCATCGGGGTCGCCAGCGACCGGGAGGCCGTGCGCACCGGCGGGCGCTTTCGCCTGATGCTCGCCGGGGCGCTGGCCCTGCCGCCGCTGTTCGCCGCGGTGTTCGCCGCGCCCGCAGGGTCCCCGGGCTGGTCCGCGCTGTGGGTGGGAGCGGCGTTCCTGCTGGCCACGACCGCGTTCAACCTCTTCCAGGTGCCCTACGCGGCGCTGCCCGCGGAGATCTCGCCCCGCCGCGACCAGCGGAGCCGCGCCGTGTCCTGGCGGGTGGTGTGCCTGACCCTGGGCATCCTCGCCGCGGGAGGGCTCGCGCCCCTGGTCGTGGAGGCCGCGGGCGGCGGGCGGGCCGGCCACGCGGCCATGGGCGCCGTCATCGGGGCGGTGCTGTGCGCGGCGCTGTCGGCCGCCGCCCTGGGCACGCGGTGGATCCCGAGCCGCCCCGGGCCGAACACGCTGGGGCCCGTCGCCGCGTTCCGGGCGGCGCGCGGGAACCGGCCGTTCTTCGCGCTGGCCGCCGCGTTCTCGACCCAGGCCCTGGCGGTGTCGGTGATGCTGGCCGGGGCGCCCTACGTGGCCGCCCACCTGCTGGACGACTACGGGCTCACCTCCGCCATGTTCGTGTGCGTGGTCGGGCCGAGCCTGGTGGCCGTGCCCGCCTGGTCGGCGCTGGCGCGGCGGTTCGGCACGGTGAACTGCTACCTGGCGGCGCTGGCCGCGATGACCGCGGCGTCCGCCCTGCTGTTCCCCGCCGTGCTCACCGGGAGCGCCGCCGCGGTGCTGGCCGGGACCGGGCTGGTGGGGGTCTTCTACACCGGGCTGCAACTGCTGCCGCTGTCCCTGCTGCCGGAGACGGTGCGCGCGGACGCCGGTCGCAGCGGGCAGGCCCAGGCGGGGGCCTTCACCGGACTGTGGACCGGCCTGGAGACGGGGGCGATGGCGCTGGGTCCGGGGCTGTTCTCCGCGGTGCTGGCCGCGACGGCGTTCCGCTCCTCGGACGCGGCCACCGCCGCCGTCCAGCCGGAGAGCGCCCTGATGGGCCTGAGCCAGGGGTTCACCCTGCTGCCCGCGGCGCTGTTCCTCGTGAGCCTGGTGCCGCTGCTCGCCTTCGCGAAATCGACCGCCGCCGGACCCGAGAGTGTCGTGGGAGACGAGAGTGCTGCCTGAGAACGGACGTTCCACCGAGGACCTGCTCGCCGAGCTGGCCCGCCTCAAGGAGGGCGACCTGCCGGTGCGCGAGGGGCGGGTGGCCGCCTACGTGTACGACCCGGGGCGCCCGCACGTGCGCGAGGCCGGCCGCCGGGCATACCTGGAGATGCTGGAGGTCAACGGGCTCGACCCGACCGCGTTCCCCAGCACCGTCGCCCTGGAGGGGCGGGTGGTGGGCGCGGTCGCCGCCGTCCTGGGCGGGGACGCGGGCACGCCCGGCATCTTCACCAGCGGCGGCACCGAGTCCATCATGCTGGCGGTCAAGGCCGCCCGCGACTCCTGGACCCCGCCCGCCGCCGGGCCCGGCGCGGAGGGCGCCGGCGGCCCCCGGGACGTACCGGAGGTCGTGCTGCCGGTGACGGCGCACCCGGCGTTCCGCAAGGCCTGCCACTACCTGGGGCTCGCACCCGTCACCGTGCCCGTGGACCCGGTCACCCTGCGGGCGGTGCCCTCGGCGGTCGCCGGCGCGGTCGGTCCGCGCACCGCGCTGGTGGTCGCCTCGGCCCCGTCGTACCCGCACGGGGTGGTGGACCCGGTGCCCGAGATCGCCGCGATCGCCGCCGGGCGCGGGGTGCCCTGCCACGTGGACGCCTGCGTGGGCGGCTGGGTGCTGCCGTGGCTGGAGGGCGCGCCGCCGTTCGACCTGTCCGTCCCCGGGGTCACCTCGATCTCCTGCGACCTGCACAAGTACGGGTACGCCCCCAAGGGCGCGTCCGTCGTGCTGTTCGCGCGGGAGGGGCTGCGGCGGGCGGCGTACTACGCGAGCGCGGACTGGCCGGGCTACACGGTGATCAACTCCACCGTGCAGAGCAGCAAGGGCGCCGGGCCGCTGGCCGGGGCGTGGGCGACCCTCCAGGCGCTGGGCGCCTCGGGGTACCGGGAGCTGGCCGCCGAGGCGACGGCCGCGGCCGACCGGCTGCGCGCGGGGGTCGCGGACATCCCCGGTCTGCGGGTGCTGGGCGAGCCGGACGCGCCGCTGGTGGCACTGGCCTCCTCCGACCCGGAGGTGGACGTGTTCGTGCTCGCCGACGAGGTCGCGCGGGCGGGGTGGTTCCTCCAGGTGCAGCTGTCGTACGCGGGCATCCCGCCCAACCTGCACCTGACCCTGACGGGGGTGTCGCTGGCGGGCGTGGAGGCGCTGCTGGAGGTGCTGGCCGACGCGGTCGCGGCGGTGCGCGGCCGGCGCCCGGACCTGCCCGGGGGCCTGGCCGGGGCGGTGGAGGGACTCGACCTGTCCGCGGTGGACGACCGGGGGTTCGCGGACCTGCTCTCCGCGGTCGGCGTCACCCTGGGCGGCCCGGGCGGCTCGCCCACGGCCGCGGTGAACACGATCCTCGACGGGCTCGCCCCGGCCGCCCGGGAGGCGCTGCTGGTGCGGTTCCTGTCCGTGCTCAACTCCCCGCACACCCCCTGAGCGGGGACGGGACCGGCCTCCGCCCCCGTCCGACCCCGGGCCCGGCCCCCGCTCCGGCGGCCGGGCCCGCGCACCGCGGCTTTCCGGGGCGGGCACCCCCGCCCCGCCCCGCGGCGGAGGTATCTCCTGTTTTCGTCCGATTGAGGATGCAGGGTTCGGGTAGTCGGCCTCCCACATCCCCCACGCCCCGGTCGCCCGGACCCTGACCCGGCGGGCGGAGACCGGGGCGCACCCGAGGGAATCAGGAGGTCCCATGCAACGAAAGAACGTCTTCATCCTCGGTCTGGACGACCGCAACCGGGAGATCCTGGAGAGGACCCCCACCGGGCGCGGCGCCGACCTGCACCCCCTGTCCACCCTGGACTCCCTGCGCTCCGAGCACCTGGACATCGACGAGACCGTCGCCGACGCCCTGCGCGCCCTGGACGCGTTCGACGGGAGCGTCGACGCCGTCGCCGGCTACTGGGACTTCCCCGTCACCCTCCTCGTGCCGATCCTGGCCGCGCACCGCGGCCTCCCCGCCCCCACCCTCGAATCCGTCGTCCGGTGCGAGCACAAGTACTGGAGCCGCCTCCTCCAGAGCGAGGTCATCGACGAGTACCCCGCCTTCGCCCTCGTGGACCTGGAGAACCCGGTGCCGCCCTCCGAGCCCGGCTACCCCCTGTGGCTCAAGCCCGTGAAGTCGGCCTCCTCCGAACTGGCCTTCCGCGTCGAGAACGACGAGGAGTTCCACGCCGCGGTCGCCGAGCTGCGCGAGGGCATCGGCAAGATCGGGCTCCCCTTCGAGGAGATCCTGCGCCGCGTGGACCTGCCCCCGGAGATCGCCGAGGCGGGCGGCACCTCCTGCCTGGCCGAGGCCGCCCTCCAGGGCCTCCAGGTGGCCGTCGAGGGCTACGTCCACAACGGCGAGTGCGTCGTGTACGCCACCCTGGACTCGGTCGACTTCCCGGCCAGCCCGGCGTTCCTGCGGCACCAGTACCCCTCCACCCTGCCCGAGGGGGTCCGGCGGCGCATGGCGTCGATCGCCGAGCGGGTGATCGGCAGGCTCGGGCTGGACGACTCGACGTTCAGCATCGAGTACTTCTACGACCCGGTGGAGGACGACATCCGGGTGCTGGAGGTGAACCCCCGCCACTCCCAGGCGCACGCCTCGCTGTTCGAGCTGGTCGACGGGGCCGCCAACCACGAGCGGATGCTCCGGCTCGCCCTGGGAGGGGACCCCGCCCTGCCCGAGGGGACCCGGGGGGAGTACGCCATCGCCGCCGAGTGGTACCTGCGCCGCTTCTCCGACGGCCTGGTCACCCGGGTGCCCACCCCGGAGGAGGTCCGCCGGCTGGAGGAGGAGGTGCCGGGGGTACAGGTCGTGGTCGTGCCTCGGGAGGGGCAGCGCCTCTCCGACCTCCAGGCACAGGACAGCTACAGCTACGAGCTCGCCAAGATCGTCATCGGCGGCGCCGACGAGACCGAGATGCGCGCCAAGTACGAGCGGTGCGCCGAGGAGCTGGCCTTCGAGTTCGACGAGCTGCCCGGCGACGGCCGCTGACGGGAGGAGGTCCCATGCGGGTGATCGAGACCCTGCCGAACGAGGTGCGGACGGAGGAGCACTTCTGGATCCCGATGTCCGACGGGGTGCGCCTGGCCGGGCGCGCCTGGCTGCCGGTGTCGGCCGAGACCTCCCCGGTCCCGGCCGTCCTGGAGTACATCCCCTACCGCAGGCGCGACCTCACCGCGGTACGCGACTCCACCCACCACCCCTACATCGCCGGGCACGGCTACGCCTGCGTCCGCGTGGACATCCGCGGCAGCGGCGACTCCGAGGGGGTGCTCGCCGACGAGTACCTGGAGCGCGAGCAGCAGGACGCCGAGGAGGTCCTGGCCTGGCTCGCCGAACAGCCCTGGTGCGACGGCTCCACCGCCATGATGGGCCTGTCCTGGGGCGGCTTCGCCGCCCTCCAGGTGGCGGCCCGGCGCCCGCCGAGCCTGGGCGCCATCGCCGTCGCCTCCTTCACCGACGACCGCTACAACGACGACTTCCACTACATGGGCGGCTGCCTGCTCTCGGACAACCTCGCCGAGTCCGGGACCACCTTCGCCTTCGGCACCTGCCCGCCGGACCCGGCGACGGTGGGCGACCGGTGGCGGCGGATGTGGCTGGAGCGGCTGGAGGCCAACCGGCCCTGGATCATCAGGTGGCTGCACCACCAGCGCCGGGACGACTACTGGAGGCACGCCTCCGTGATCGAGGCGCCCGAGCGGGTGGCCTGCCCCGTGCTCGCCGCCGGCGGCTGGGCCGACGGCTACTCCAACGCGGTCCTGCGGGTGCTGGAGACCCTGGAGGCGCCCCGCCGGGGGCTCATCGGCCCCTGGTCGCACCGCTACCCCCACCTGGGCCTGCCGGGCCCCGCCATCGGCTACCTCCAGGAGGTCGTGCGCTGGTTCGACCACTGGCTCAAGGGGGTGGAGAACGGCGTGGACGAGGGGCCGGCGCTGTGGGCGTGGATGCAGGAGTCCGTCCCGCCCGCCACGTCCTACGAGGAGCGGCCCGGGCGCTGGGTGCGCGAGGACCGGTGGCCCTCCCCCGGGATCGAGCGGACGGGCTTCGGGCTGGGACCGCACCGCCTGTTCGCCTCGGACGGGGTCACCCCGCCCGAGGACGAGTCGCCGGGAGGCCCCCTGAGCGTGTCCTCCCCGCTGAGCGTGGGCCAGTTCGCGGGCAAGTGGGCCTCCTACAACGCGCCGCCCGACCTGCCCTACGACCAGCGCGAGGAGGACGGCGGCTCCCTGGTCTTCGAGACCGAGGTCCTGGACGAGCCGGTGGAGATCCTCGGGGCGCCCGAGGTGGAGCTGGAGGTGTCCGTGGACGCCCCGGTGGCCATGGTCGCCGCGCGGCTGAGCGACATCGCCCCCGACGGGGCCGCCACACGCGTCACGTTCGGCCTGCTCAACCTCACCCACCGGAACGGGCACGGCGAGCCGGAGGAGATGCCGCCGGGCGAGCGTCGGCGGGTGCGGGTCGTCCTCAACGGGGTCGCCCAGGTGTTCCCCGCGGGGCACCGCATCCGGCTGTCGCTGTCCACGTCGTACTGGCCGCTGGCCTGGCCCCCGCCGCGGCCGGTCCTGCTGACCGTGCACCCGGGCGGCAGCTCCCTGTCGCTGCCGGTCCGGCCCCCGCCCGCGGGCGAGGGCGCCGGGGCCCGGCCCTTCGGCGAGCCCGAGACGACGCCGGAGATCCCCACCACCCGGCGCGGGACGCCCGACCACCGGTGGGAGGTGCGCCGCGACCTGGTCGACACCCGGTCCTCGCTGGAGATCGTCAAGGACGGCGGCATCCTGCGCTTCGAGGACATCGGCCTGGACGTGGGGCGGCGCGCCCACGAGCACTACGAGTCGGTGGCCGACGACTTCACGTCGGTGCGCGGCGAGACCTCCTGGACCATGCGGTTCGCCCGGGAGGGCTGGGACACCCGCACCGAGACGCGCACCTCGCTGGAGTGCACCGAGACGGAGTTCCGGGTGTACGGGACGCTGGACGCCTTCGAGGGCGGGGAGCGGATCTTCTCCCGCCAGTGGAGCGAGACGATCCCGCGCGACCACGTGTGAGGACGCGGCCGAAGACCCGGCCGCGCCCGCGTGAGAAAGGAGCGTGCCGATGGAGGGGCCGATCTCCGCGGGGCCGCTGATGGTCCTCGTGTACGCGGCGATCCCCGTGCTGGTGATCCTGTTCGTCATCTGGGTGCTGCGCCGGGACGTCGCGCGCAAGCAGCGGGCCGTGCGCTCGCCGGACTACTGGAAGGAGCGGCCCGACGGCCGCCGGTACCCGACCGGGTGGGACCGGAGCCCGGGCGCCGGGAGCGCCCGGCGCGGGCCGGAGGGGGGACCGGCGGCGGACGACCTGCCGCCGCCGGAGGGCGGCGACCCGCCGGTGAGGTGAGGGGTCCGGCCCCGGGCACGGCGCCCGGGGCCGGACATGTTCGCTCCCCGCAACGACGGGTAGTCGCCCCCGTGCACGGACGACGACGGACGCCGCCGCGGGCGGAGAGGGAGTGAGGCCGATGGGCGCGGACCCCGGTCCCGGGACGCTGGAGAAGGCGCGCCTGCTGCCCCTGCTGGCCGCGCAGGTGGCGCGCGGGGTGATCGTGCGCCGCCCCGGCTGGGAGGCCCTGGCCGCGGCGGCCGGCGCGGACCGCAGGCTCGGCGCCCTGCTGCGGGAGCTGCGGGAGCGGCACGGGGACCGCCCGCTGCCGCTGACCGTCGCCGGCCGCCCCCTCGCCCTCGTACTGGCGCCCGGGGACGTGCGCCACCTCCTGGAGGGGACGCCGGACCCGTTCTCCCCGGGCGGCCGGGAGAAGCGGGGCGCGCTGGAGCACTTCCAGCCGCACGGGGTGCTGGTGTCCGACGCCGACGAGCGCGGGCCCCGGCGGGAGGCCAACGAGGAGGCCCTGGCGACCGGGCGGCCCCACCCCGACACCGGCGCGCTGGACTTCCAGGCGGACGAGGAGGCGCGGGTCCTGCGGCACGCCCTGGGGCGCGCGGGGGCGCTGGACTGGCCGCGGTTCTCCGCGTCGTTCGACGCGCTGGCGCGCAGGCTGGTGTTCGGGGAGCACGCGGCCGGGGACCACCTGACCACCGTGCTGCTGCGGCACCTGCGCTCGCGCGCCGACTGGGCCTACGCCCTGCCGGTGGACCGCCGCACCCGCAGGGAGTTCCTCGACCGGGTGCGGGCGGGGATCTCCGGGGCGGCGCCGGGCAGCCTGGCCGCGCGGCTCCCCCGGGACCCCCGGGTGCGGCCCGAGGACCAGGTGGCGCACTGGCTCTTCGCGTTCGACGCCACGGCGATCGCCTCGTTCCGGGCCCTGGCCCTGCTCGGCGCGCGGGGCACGGACCCCGACGCGGCGGCGGGCCGTCCGGACCGGTGGGCGGCCACGCTCCAGGAGTCGGTCCGGCTGTGGCCGACCACGCTGGTGATCCTGCGCGAGGCCGTGCGGGAGACGGCGTTGCGGGGCCGGGTGTTCGCCCGGGGCACGGCGTTCGTCGTGGTGAGCTCGTACTTCCACCGCGACCCGCGGCTGCCGTACGCGAACGCCTTCGCGCCGCGGATCTGGCTGGACGGGACCGCCCGCGCGGAGCCGGGGCTGGTGCCCTTCAGCCACGGGCCCGCGGGCTGCCCGGGGCGGGACGTGGTGCTGACGGCCGCGTCCCGGTTCCTGGGGGCGCTCACCGGCGGGGCGCCGCCGGCGCGCACGGACGCCGGCGTGCCGCTGTCCGCCGCGGACCTGCCGGTGTCCCTGGACCACACGGCCCTGCGGTTCTCCCTGGGAGGCGCGCCGTGACCGGCGCCGCACCGCCGCGGGTCCCGGACCGGCCGCCCCCGGCGGGCGGCGCGGTCGACCGAACGAACACCGAACCGGAGAGGTGACGGACATGGAATGGGCATGGGTGGTGGCCGTGGTGATGGTCGCGGTGATCGTGCTGCTGGTGGTGCTGGTCCTGCGGCGCAACACCGCGGACGACCGGCGCACACCGGAGAACGGCGAGCCGGCCCCGGAGCGGCGCGAGTACCCGACCGGGTGGAACCGCAGCACCGGCGAGATGCGCGACGCGGACGGTGAGGGCGACCCGCCCGCGCCCCGCGGCGACGCCTGACCCGCCGGTCCCCCGGAGGGGCGGTGCCACCGCCCCTCCGGGGCCGCCGCGTGCCCGGACGCGGGAGGGGCGGACGCGGGAGGGGCGGTGCGCCCGCCGCCACGTGCGGGGGCCGGCCCGCACGGCGCCGCGGGGGGCGGCGGCGGTGGAGCGGCGGAGCAGGGCGGGGCCGGGAAGAACCGCGCGGACGCGCACCGGGGCGAACGGCCGGTCACGCCGGGCCCGGCGTGACCGGCGCCGGAACGCGCCGGGCCCGCCCGGCGGGGGGACAGCGCACCGGCCGGGGACGCACCGCCCGTGGAACGGTCCGGCGCGGACCGCGCCGCCGGGCGGTGGCGGCACGCCCCGCGGTGCGGGCGGACCTTCGGACCGCGGGGGGTTGACATTCCAAAATGTTAGCGCGAACAATATTGCCTGGGTCACATTCGCGTTCCCCCTCTTCGATACCCCCATCCCCCGAAACCGACACCCCCCGACTTCAGGGCACCATCCACCCGATCCCTCTCAATCTCCCCATCTCGGAAGGAAGCGCCCTTGCCGCCGAATGTTAGCGCGCACAACACTCCCGCAGCGGATTCCGTGGTCGTCGGAGTCGACTTCGGGACCCTGTCGGGCCGCGCCGTCGTGGTCCGGGTCTCCGACGGCGCGGAGCTGGGCACGGCCGAGTACGCCTACCCCCACGGCGTCATCACCGACCGCCTCCCCGGCACCGCGGGGGACCTGGAACCGGAGACCGCCCTCCAGCACCCCCGCGACTACGAGGAGGTCCTGCGCAACGCCGTCCCCGAGGCCCTGCGCCTGGCCGGCGTCCGGCCCGGGCGGGTGGCGGGCATCGGCACCGACTTCACCTCCTGCACCTTCCTGCCCGTCACCGCCGACGGCACCCCCCTGTGCCTGCTGCCCGGGCTCGCGGACCGCCCGCACGCCTGGCCCAAGCTCTGGCGCCACCACGCGGCCCAGCCCGAGGCGGACGAGGTCACCGCCCTGGCCGCCGAGCGCGGCGAGCCCTGGCTGGCCCGCTACGGCGGCCGCATCTCCTCCGAGTGGCAGTTCGCCAAGGCCCTCCAGGTGCTGCGCGACGACCCGGACGTGTACGCGCGCGCCGACCGCTGGATCGAGGCCGCCGACTGGATCGTCTGGCGGCTGTGCGGCGCCGAGACCCGCAACACCTCCACCGCCGGGTACAAGGGCCTGTACCAGGACGGCCGCTGGCCGTCCCGGGAGTACCTGGCCGCCCTGGACCCGCGCATGGCGGACTTCGCGCGGGAACGGCTCGACCACCCCCTCTCCCCGCCGGGGACCCGCGCGGGCGGCCTCACCGCCGAGGCCGCGGCCTGGACCGGCCTGCCCGAGGGCACCCCGGTCGCGGTGGGCGCCATCGACGCCCACGTGACCGCCGCAGCCGCGGGCACCACCGGCCCCGGCCGGATGCTCGCCATCATGGGCACGAGCACCTGCCTGGTGATGAACTCCGACGTCAGGGCCGTCGTCCCCGGCATGTGCGGCCTCGTCCGGGACGGCATCACCCCGGACGCCTGGGGGTACGAGGCCGGCCAGAGCGGGGTCGGCGACATCTTCGGCTGGTTCGCCGACACCCACGTCCCCCCGGACTACCACGAGGAGGCCCGCGGACTCGGGGTCTCCGTCCACGAGCTGCTCTCCCGCCGGGCCGCCGGCGCCCCCGTGGGGGCGCACGGCCTCGTCGCCCTGGACTGGCACAGCGGCAACCGCTCGGTCCTGGTCGACCACTCGCTCTCCGGCCTGCTCGCCGGCACGACGCTGGCCACCCGGCCGGAGGAGGTCTACCGCGCGCTGGTGGAGGCGACCGCGTTCGGCGCCCGCACCATCGTCGAGGCCTTCACCGGGGCCGGGGTCCCCGTCCACGACCTCACCGTCGCCGGGGGCATGGTGCGCAACCCCTTCGTCCTCCAGGTCTACGCCGACGTCCTGGGCCTGCCCCTGCGGATCGCGGCCACCGAGCACGGCAGCGCCCTGGGGGCCGCCGTCCACGGGGCGGTCGCCGCCGGGCTGTACCCCGACCTGCACACCGCCTCGGCCGCCATGGCCCGGGTCCGCCCCGACCCCGTCGAACCGGACCCCGCCGCGACCGCCGCCTACGAGGAGCTGTTCACCGTCTACACCGAACTCCACGACCACTTCGGCCGGGGCGGCAGCGACGCCCTGCACCGGCTGCGCGCGCTGCGCAACGGGGCCCGGGCCGCCGCCCCCGCCGCCCGGGGCGGGGGGCCGCGATGACCGCCCGCACGCCCGCCGAGGCCCTGGCGGCCCACCGCGAGGCGGTGGAGGAGCTGCGCGCGCGGGTCAGCGACCTGCACGCGGAGCTGCCCCGCTGGAACCTGGTCACCTGGACCAGCGGCAACGTCTCCGCCCGGGTCCCCGGCGCCGACCTCATGGTCATCAAGCCCAGCGGCGTCTCCTACGACGACCTGGGTCCCGCGGACATCGTCGTCTGCGACCTGCGCGGCAACGTCGTCGAGGGGCGCCACCGCCCCTCCAGCGACACCTTCGCCCACGCCCACCTGTACCGGGAGCGCCCCGACATCGGCGGGGTGGTCCACACCCACAGCCCCTACGCCACCGCCTGGGCCGCCCGCGGCGAGGCCATCCCCTGCGTGATCACCGCCATGGCCGACGAGTTCGGCGGCGACATCCCGGTGGGGCCGTTCGCGCTCATCGGCGACGACGCCATCGGCCGCGGGGTGCTCGACACCCTGGCGGGCCACCGCTCCCCGGCGGTCCTCATGCGCGGCCACGGCGTGTTCACCGTCGGGCCCACCGCGGCGTCGGCGGTCAAGGCCGCGGTGATGTGCGAGGACGCGGCCCACACCGTGCACATCGCCCGGCAGGCGGGCCCCGTCGAACGCCTGCCCCAGGAGCACATCGACGCGCTCCACGAGCGCTACCGCACCGCCTACGGCCAGTGAGCCGCCCCGACAGCGAGGAGACCCCCGTGCCCGTACCCCCCGCCCCTGCACCCTCCCCCGGCAGCGCCGTCCAGGACGGCCCGCCGCGCATCGGGCTGCTGGGCATCATGCAGCCGCTCTACGACGACATGATCCCCGGCATCACCGAGCACCAGGCGCGGTACGCGTCCCGGGTCGCCGAGCGGCTCTCCGGGATCGCCGAGTGGACCGTCGCCCCGCCGGTGCGCGGGCGCGAGGACGCCGAACGGGCGGTGCGGGAGTTCGAGGAGGCCGGCCTCGACGGCGTCCTGGTGGTCATGCTGACCTACGGGCCGTCCCTGCGGGTGACCCGCGCGCTGAGCGGGTCCCGGCTGCCGCTGGCCCTGGCCAACATCCAGCCCGAGGCCGCCGTGAGCGCCTCGTGGGACATGGACGACATGACCTACAACCAGGGCATCCACGGCGCGCAGGACACCGCCAACGCCCTGGTCCGCGCGCAGGTGCCGTTCGAGGTAGTCACCGGCGACTGGGAGAGCCCGGAGTTCGGGGAGCGGGTGGGCCGCTGGGCCCGGGCCGCCCGCGCCGTGTGCGCCCTGCGCCGCCTGCGGGTCGGCGTGTTCGGCTACCCCATGAACGGCATGGGCGACGCGCGGGTCGACGAGACCTCGCTGCTGCGCGTGGTCGGCCCCGAGGTCCACGTCATCGCGCCGGGCGCCCTGCACCGCACCATGGCCGGCCTGCCCGGGGAGGCCGTCCGCGACCTCATGTCCTGGGAGGACTCGGTGTTCGAGGTGGACGGGCGCCTGTCCGAGGAGGAGCGGGAGGACCACGCCAGGATGCAGCTGGGCATCGAGCTGCTGCTGGAGGAGTCCGGCTGCGGGGCCTACTCCACCCACTTCGACGCGATCGGCGAGGACGGCCGCTTCACCCGGCTGCCCATGGCCGCCGCCTCCACCCTGATGGCCAAGGGGTACGGGTTCGCCGGGGAGGGCGACGTGCTCGCCGCCTCGATCGTCTACGCGGGCCACCGCCTGGCGGGGGACGGCCACTTCACCGAGATGTACGCCATGGACTTCCCCGGCGACTCCATCCTCATGAGCCACATGGGCGAGGGCAACTGGCGGCTGGCCCGCGAGGACGAGCCCGTGCGGCTCATCAAGCGCCCCCTGGGCATCGGCGGCCTGGCCGACCCGCCCACCCTGCTGTTCCGGTACCGGCCGGGCCCGGCCACCCTGGCCTCCCTGGTCGCCCTGGGCGGGGACCGGTTCCGGCTGGTCGTCGCCGAGGGCGAGGTCCTCGACGGCGCCGAGCTGCCGGCCCTGGAGATGCCCTACGGGAGCTTCCGGCCCGACAGCGGGGTGCAGGGGTGCATGGACGCCTGGCTCCGGGCGGGCGGCACCCACCACATGGTCATGAACACCGGCCGCCGGGCGCAGGACTGGCAGGTCCTGTGCCGGCTGACCGGCATCGAGTACGTACCGGTCTGACCCGGCCGCGCGGGGGCGGGCCGGCCCGCCCCCGCGCCCCGGCCGCCCTCCGGCACCGCCCCTCCCCCGACCCCTCCGCCCCACCGTCCCGGGCCGTTCCGGCCCCGCCCTCCCCACACGCACACCGACACGAAAGCGAACCCCCCTCATGGCGCACAGCTCACGCACGGCGGCCACCGCCCTGCTCGCCGCATCGGCCCTCCTGCTCACCGCCTGCAACGGCGTCGGCGACGCCGCCCGGCCCGACGGCGAGAACGGCCTCATCGGCATCTCGATGCCGACCCAGTCCTCCGAGCGCTGGATCAACGACGGGCAGAACATGGTCGCCGAGTTCGAGTCCCGCGGTTTCGGCACCGACCTCCAGTACGCCGAGAACGTCGTCCCCGACCAGATCTCGCAGATCGAGAACATGATCACCCGCGGCGCCGACGTCCTCGTCATCGCCGCCGTCGACGGCGAGGCGCTGGGCGACGTGCTCGACACCGCCGCCGACAGCGGCATCCCCGTGATCGCCTACGACCGGCTCATCATGGGCAGCGAGCACGTCGACTACTACGCCACCTTCGACAACTTCGAGGTCGGCGTGCTCCAGGCGCAGTACATCGTGGACGCCCTCGGGCTGGAGGACGGCGAGGAGGGTCCGTTCAACCTGGAGGTGTTCGGCGGCTCCCCCGACGACAACAACGCCTACTTCTTCAACGACGGGTCGATGTCGGTGCTCCAGCCCCACCTCGACGAGGGGACGCTGGAGATCCCCAGCGGCCAGACCGAGATGGGGCAGATCGCCACCCAGAGCTGGGACGGCGCCCTCGCCCAGGCCCGGATGGACAACCTGCTCAGCGCCCACTACTCCGACGAGGAGGTGGACGCCGTGCTCTCCCCGTTCGACGGCATCAGCCTGGGCGTCATCGAGTCGATGCGCGCCGTCGGCTACGGCTCCGGCGACCTGCCGCTGCCCGTCGTGACCGGGCAGGACGCCGACCTGTCGTCGGTGCGCTCCATCATCGCCGGGGAGCAGACCCAGACGGTCTTCAAGGACACCCGGGTCCTGGCCACCCAGACCGTCGACATGGTGGAGGCGCTGCTCGCCGGGGAGGACGTGCCGGTCAACGACACCGAGTCCTACGACAACGGCGTCAAGACCGTCCCCTCCTTCCTGCTGGAGCCGGTGTCGGTCGACATCGACAACTACGCCGAGGTGCTCGTGGAGAGCGGCTACTACGAGGAGTCGGAGCTGTGACGGGCGCTCCCACCGGGGCCGGGGCCCCGCCGGGCCCGCTGCTGAGCATGGCGGGCATCCGCAAGGAGTTCCCCGGGATGGTGGCGCTGGACGACGTCTCCCTGGACGTGCGCGAGGGCCGCGTCCACGCCCTCATGGGCGAGAACGGGGCGGGCAAGTCCACCCTGATGAAGGTGCTCAGCGGCGTCCACCCCGCCGGGACGTACACCGGGGACATCCTGCTGGACGGCGAGCCCTGCGCGTTCGGCGGCGTGGTCGACAGCGAGCGGGCGGGCATCGCCATCATCCACCAGGAGCTGGCGCTCATCCCGCAGCTGTCCATCGCCGAGAACGTGCTGCTGGGGCACGAGGCCACCCGGTTCGGCGTCCTGGACCGGGACGCCAACCACGCCCGGGCCCGCGAGCTGCTGCTCCGGGTGGGCCTGGACGAGAACCCGGACGTCCCGGTCTCGGCCCTGGGCATCGGCGCCCAGCAGCTCGTCGAGATCGCCAAGGCCCTCGCCAAGCGGGTGCGCCTGCTCATCCTGGACGAGCCCACCTCCGCGCTGAACGAGGCGGAGAGCCGGCGGCTGCTGGACCTGCTCCGCGAGCTGCGCGACCAGGGCGTCACGTGCATCCTCATCTCGCACAAGCTCGGCGAGGTGGTGAGCGTGAGCGACGAGATCACCATCCTGCGGGACGGGCGCACCATCGAGACGCTCGTCGTGGAGCGCGGCGCGGACGGGACGCCGTCGGTGGACGAGGACCGGATCATCCGCGGCATGGTGGGCCGCTCCCTGGACCGCCTCTACCCCGAACCGGCGGGCGAGGTCGGCCCGGTGCGGTTCGAGGTGCGGGACTGGACGGTCGACCACCCCACCCAGCCGGGGCGGCGCATGGTCGACGGCGTCGACATCGACCTGCGCTCGGGCGAGATCGTCGGACTGGCCGGGCTCATGGGGGCCGGGCGCACCGAGTTCGCGATGAGCCTGTTCGGCCGGTCCTACGGCAGGTACGTGCGGGGCACGCTGTTCAAGGACGGCGAGGTCCTGCCGGTGCCCGACGTGGCCGCGGCCGTCCGCGGCGGCCTGGCCTACGTGCCCGAGGACCGCAAGACGCTGGGGCTGCTGCTGGACGAGGACATCCGGCACAACACCACCCTGGCGGGGCTGCACCGCGTCTCTCGCCGCGGGGTGATCGACCAGGCGCGGGAGACCGTCGAGGCCCGGCGGATGAGCGACGGGCTGCACGTGCGCGGGAACGTCGCCGCCGGAACGGTGCGCACGCTCAGCGGCGGCAACCAGCAGAAGGTCGTGCTGGCCAAGTGGATGTTCACCCGCCCCGAGCTGCTGATCCTGGACGAGCCCACCCGCGGCATCGAC
Organism: Nocardiopsis flavescens; assembly: GCF_900141985.1. GTDB lineage: Bacteria > Actinomycetota > Actinomycetes > Streptosporangiales > Streptosporangiaceae > Nocardiopsis > Nocardiopsis flavescens. Next base: position 213,058 of record NZ_FQZK01000004.1, read on the forward strand.
GTCGGCGCCAAGTACGAGATCCACCTGATCATCCGCAGGCTGGCCGCGGAGGGCGCGGCCGTCCTGCTCATCTCCTCGGAGCTGCCCGAGGTGCTGGGCATGTGCGACCGCGTCCACACCATGTGCGAGGGGCGCCTCACCGGCGAGGTGCCCGCCGGCGAGGCCGACCAGGAGACCCTGATGAGACTGATGACGAGAACCGGGGACCGGCCATGAACCAGACGACCTCAGGACGGGCCGGGCTCGGGAGCCTGCTCCGCGGCGACTCCCGCCGGTACGGGATGGCGGTGGCCCTGGTCGCCATCGTCGTCCTGTTCCAGATCCTGACCGGCGGGCTGCTGCTGACCCCGCTCAACATCACCAACCTGATCCTCCAGAACTCCTACATCCTGATCCTGGCCATCGGGATGATGCTGGTGATCGTCACCGGGCACATCGACCTGTCGGTCGGCTCGGTGGTGGCCTTCACCGGCGCGGTGTCGGCGGTCATGCTGACCTCGTGGGGGCTGCCGACCGCGGCGGTGGTGCCCCTGGCCCTGCTGCTGGGGGCCGCGATCGGCGCCTGGCAGGGCTTCTGGATCGCGTACGTGCGCGTCCCGGCGTTCATCGTGACCCTCGCCGGGATGCTGGTGTTCCGCGGCGCCACCCTGGCGGTCCTGGGCGGGGAGTCCATCGCCCACCTGCCCCCGTCGCTGCGCCAGATCGCGGGCGGGTTCCTGCCCGGCCAGGGCGAGGGCCCGCACCTGCCGACCCTGCTGCTGGGCGCGGCGGGCGCGGCGGTCGTGGTGTGGATCCAGTGGCGCGCGCGGGCGCGCACCCGGGCGCACGGGCTGCCGGTGCAGCACGCGGCGGTGACCGCGGCGGCCTCGGCGGTGCTGGTGGCGGCGATCCTGGCGTTCACCTTCGCGCTGGCGGCCCACAACGGGCTGCCCCTGGTCGGGCTGCTGCTGGTGGCGCTCATCGCGGGGTACTCGTTCGTGACCCGCTCCACGACGCTGGGGCGGCGGATCTACGCGGTGGGCGGCAACGAGCGGGCGGCGGCCCTGTCGGGCATCCGCACGCAGCGGACGACCTTCTGGGTGTTCGTCAACATGGGGGCGCTGTCCGCGCTGGCCGGGCTGGTGTTCACCGCGCGGCTCAACGCGGCCACCCCGGGCGCGGGGACCATGTTCGAGCTGGACGCCATCGCCGCCGCGTTCATCGGGGGCGCGTCCGCCTCCGGCGGGGTGGGCACGGTGGTGGGGGCCGTCATCGGCGCCCTGGTCATGGGCGTCCTCAACAACGGGATGTCGCTGATCGGGCTGGGCGTGGACTGGCAGCAGCTCATCAAGGGGCTGGTGCTGCTGCTGGCGGTGGCCTTCGACATCTACAACAAGCGGCGGGTCGGCGCGGGCGGGGCCGCGGTGTTCGGGCTCCGCCGGCGCGGGCGCCCCGGCCCCGGCGGGGGCGCGGGAGCCTCCTCCCCGGGGGCGCGGGAGCCCGCCTCGGCCTGACCGGCACGGCCGCCCCGCGCCTACCCGCGCGGGGCGGCCACGCTGGCGCGTTCCACGAGCGTGGGCGTGATGGTCCTGCGGGTGGAGGCGGTGGGCTCGCCGGACATGCAGGACAGGAGCACGTCCAGGGTCTCGGTGGCCACCGTGGCGAAGTCGGGGCGCACCGTGGTCAGGGGCGGGATGAAGTAGGCGGCCTCGGGCACGTCGTCGAACCCGACGACGCTCACGTCCCCGGGCACGGCCCGGCCCCGCTCCGACATCGCGCGCAGGATGCCCAGGGCGAGGTGGTCGTTGGCGGCGAACACCGCCGTGACCTCGGGCATGCGGGCCAGCAGCAGCCCGGCCCGGTAGCCCGAGGCGGCGCTCCAGTCCGCGGGGCTCACCGGCGGCACCTCGGCCCCGGCCTCCTCCAGGGCCAGCCGCCAGCCCCGTTCCCGGTCGGCGGCGTCGAACCACTCGGAGGGGCCGGACACGTGCCAGACGGTGCGGTGGCCGGCGTCCAGGAGGTGGCGGGTGGCCAGGCGGGCACCCTCCTGCTGGTCCACCGTCACGAGGGTGTCGCCGCGCGCGGGGTCGCCGTCCACGGCGACCAGCGGGATGTCGGGCGGCACCGCGGCCAGGGCCTCGTCCGCGGCGGCGGTGGGGGCTATCACGACGATCCCGGCGGCGCGCTGCTCCAGGTGGTGGTCGACGGCCTCGGCGATGGAGCCCCGGTCCAGGACCCGGACGCGGCGGACGCTGACGACGAAGCCGCGGGAGGCGGCGGCGAGCTCGAAGGCGGCCAGCAGCGAGGAGGGGCCGAACAGGGTCGAGTTCTGGGCGACGACGCCGAGGAGCTGGGACCGCCCGGTCGCCAGGGTGCGCGCGGCGCGGTTGGGCCGGTAGCCGAGCTGCTCGATGGCGGCGCGCACGCGCAGCCGGGTCTGCTCGCGGACGTTGGGGTGGCCGTTGAGGACGCGCGAGACCGTCTGGTGGGACACCCCCGCCAGCCGGGCGACGTCGGTCATGGCCGGTTCCCGGGCGGCGCCGGGGTTCGGTGGGGTCTGGCTCACCCGCAGCTCCTTCACAGCCGATGCCGTAGCGTGCTCCGCCCGGACCGGCCCCCGCACCCGGGGCCCACCCGAGGAGCACGGGTGTGCGCTAACATATCCCATTCGCTGGCTTTCACGACACCCCCCTTGGCTTTGGCTGATGCCTTCACTCGCCGATTGTTAGCGCTATCACCCTGCTCCCCCGACCACCGGCGGCTCCGTCGCCCTCTCCGCCCCGCGGGGAGCCCGGACGCGACCAACGCCGCCGGCGGCACGGGCCCGCCCCGCGCACGGGAGCGCGGGGCCACCGGACGGCTCATTGTTGGTCATGAGGGCTCAGCCCCGCATACGCGGGGAGCACCGCCCCGCGTGCCCCGATCGCAGGAGTAGTGCATGGGGACCATCCCCGCGCGGGCGGGGAGCACCGCCGAACTCGCGCACGTCCTATCGGCGCCGGGGGACCATCCCCGCGCGGGCGGGGAGCACCGCACCACGTACCAGGTGCAGGGGGTGGGGGCGGGACCATCCCCGCGCGGGCGGGGAGCACAGTAATTGAGCTGCGAAGATTCCACGGGAAACCGGGCGATTTTCCAACTTCTTGAAAATCGGACAGGAGCCCCGAAGGGCACTTTATTGCACCGGGTGGGCGCCGCGCGGGAGAACCCCGGAAAGCACGAACCCCGGGGGTGCGCGCACCCCCGGGGCCCTGCCGGCATGTGAAAGTTCCAGGAAGGGAACACCGACGGCTTCATTGTGCACCAGGCGGGAACTCTGCGTACACGGTCCGTAGCGGCCCCCGCGCTTTCCGGACGACCCAAGGTCGGCGTTACCGCCAGGACCGGGCGGAATGTCCCCCTTCGGCGCCGGCGTTCCCCACGGAACCGGGAAGGATAACGGGGCCTTAGGTCCCGCCTGCAATCCGTGATCAGCAGGCCTGGTAGAGGTAGCCCTCCCCGCCCTCCGGCACCAGGTCCAGGTCGCGCAGGATGGCACGCGGCGGGGTGTCCTCGTGGGCGCACACCTCGTCGAAGGTCATCCCCCGCTCCTCCAGGGTGCCCGGGTACTCGGTGTCGAGCACACCGTCCACCCCGTACGCGTCGGTGTAGACGTCGCACTCGTTCCACGCCGCGCAGGACTCGGTGATCGCGAAGTCGTACCCCGCGGCCAGGCCCCGCTCGGTCTCCTCCGCGGTGTTCTTCTGCGCGGCGAGCAGGCCGTGGCCGTGGACGGCCGCCACCAGCTCCTCCGCCAGGGCGAAGTTGTCCTCGGCGGTGAGCGCGCCGTCCGAGCGCAGGAAGGAGTCCAGGTTGTCGAACTCCACGGCCGCGAAGCCCGCCTCGGCGCACCCCGCGACGGTCTCGGAGAGCAGTTCCGCGATCCGCCCGCGCTTGTCCGGGTCGGAGGTGTCCAGCAGGTACTCGTCCGGCCAGCCCGGGTCCGGCACCGGGTCCCCGGCGCCGTCGAGGAGGACCAGCCCCTCGTCGAGCCACATCTCCCGGTCCCCGGGCTGGGTCTGGAACCCGTTGACGTAGCAGATGGAGTACAGGCCGGCGGCGGGCTCGTCCGTGGAGTCGCGGACGACGATCTCGACGCCTTCGGGCGGCTCGTACCCGCCGCCGAGCTGGTAGTCGAACCCGCCGTCCGGCAGCGGCGCGGCCTCGGCACCGGCCTGCGGCCCGGACGCCGGCTCGGAGTGGGAGGACAGGTCCGCCGTCGGCGCGCACGCCGTCGCGAGGAGGGCCAGCACCGCGGCGGCCGGGGGCAGTGTCATCCGTGCGGAGGGTTTCATGGCGGGAAGCCTAGCGGTGGGCCGGGCCCCGGTGACGCCCGGCCCACCGTGAGTCACGACACCAGGGCCGCGAACCAGCGGTCGGCGATCCGGCGGTCGCCGCTCGCCGACGGGTGCACCCCGTCGTAGGTGTCCTCGTCGGTGTCGAACCCGGTCCACTGGTCCACCACCGTGACCGGCGACTCCGGGGTCGTGTTGGCCGCAGCCCAGTCCGGGAGGGCCGCGTTGAGGTCCCGGACTCCCTGCCCGCAGGTCCCGCAGCTGCGGTCGGGATCCATGGGGATGATCTGCGCCACCAGCAGCCGGATGCCGGGGTCGTGCGCCCGCATCTGCGCCAGCAGCGTGTCGTAGGCCGCCAGGATGCCGGCGGTGGGGACGCCGCTCCAGACGTCGTTGGTGCCGAAGTGCATGAGCACCGTGTCCGGGTCGGCATGCTCCAGCCATCCGGGGAGCAGCCCCTGCGCGGCGACGTTCGTCACCAGATAGCCTCCGTGCCCCTCGTGGTCCCCGTCGTAGGCGAACCCGCACCCGTCGCCCGGCAGGGTGCCGACGAAGTCCGCCTCCTGCCCCGCGTCCGCGAGGTCCCGCCACAGCAGGGCGCGCCAGCACCCCGGCGAGCCCGTGATGGAGTCTCCCAGCGGCATGATCCGCACCGCGTCCCCCTTTCCGTCCGTGTCGAAGCCACAGGTCAGACCGGTGAACTCGACCTCCCCGCCGACGGTGGTCCCCTGCACCCCGAAGTCGGCGGAGGCGCCCGGGGCCAGTCCACCGTTCCACGCGGCGCTGCGGGCCGTGTACGCGGCCCCGTCGGCTCCGAGGCCGGCGTTCCAGGCGGAGGTGACCGCCTGCCCTTCCGGGTGCGTCCAGGAGGCGGTCCACCCCTGGACCGGGGCGTCCCCGGTGTTGGTCACCGTGACGAGGGCGGTGAACCCGCTCCCCCACGAGGAGGTCACGGCGGCCTCGGCCGCGCATGTCGGGGAGGCCGCCGCCGGAACCGGGGCGAGGGCGGCTGCGACGAGCGCGGCGGCCAGGGCCGCGCGCAGGAGGGTGCGTAACACGGTCACATCCTTTCGATCGGATCTGGGAGCGCTCCCAGACGCCCGCACGGTATATCGGGTGCGCCCTCCGGGAAACCCCCCTTCCTTGACCTCGACCAAGGTTGAGCCCCTAGCGTCGCGGGGAAACGGAAGGAGTCGCCGTGAACGCCGTCTGGGCCTACATCTACGAGCACCCCGAAAGCGACCCGGGCAGAGACCGCACGACCCTGGACCGCGCCGGGCAGACCACGCACCTGGTCCCCGTCCCCCGCGCGGCCGACGCACCCGCCCTCGCCGTGGAGCTGGTCGGGGAGGGGGTGGGGCTGATCGAGCTGTGCGGCGGGTTCTCCCTGGAGGACGCCGCCGCGGTGGCCCGCGCGGTGGACGGCCGGGTCCCCGTCGGGCACGTCGCCTTCGCGGCGGACTCGCTCCGGGCCGCAGCGGCGTACGCCGCGCGGTTCGACTAGGGTCCCGTCCGCCGTGTCCGCTCCGGTCCCGACCACGCCCCGGAGCCACACCGGGCCGGCGGCGGGCGGAGCCGCACGGCGCGGCCCGCCCCGGGAGGGCCGGCCCTGCCCCTCAGCCCGCGGCGGTCCCCCGCCGCAGGTACTCCACCAGGCCGTGGCCGAAGGCGCGCGGGCGCTCCATGTTGACCGCGTGCCCCGCGCGCCCCACCACGGCCGCGGAGGCCCGCGGGTTCAGGGCCGCCGCCGCGGCCGCGTGCTCCGGGGGCCAGAACTCGCTCCGCCCGCCCGCGACGAACAGCGCGGGCACCTCCGCCCCGGCCACCACCGGCCGCCAGTCGCGCCGGGCGTGGTCGCGCAGCAGCTCGCCCTCGGGGCCGGTGAGGGCGGGGTCGGTGCCCCGCATGGCGACCAGCAGCCGCACGGCCGCCGCGCCGCGGCGCAGCAGCGGGACCCCCCGCCCCGTCCGCGGGATGCCGTCGCGGAAGTAGGTGTCGGTGTTCTCCTCCGTGTACCCGTAGAACCCGTGGGGCCAGTCCGGGGTGTTGAGCATCGCCGGCGTCTGGTCGACGATCACGATGCGCTCGACGGCCCCGGTACCGAACCGCGCGACGTAGGACCACAGGGTGTTCCCGCCCATGGACGCGCCCACCAGCCGGGCCCGGCCTGCGACCGCCGCCGTGAGGAAGGTGTGCAGGTCGCGCCCGCGCACGTCCATGTCGGTGCCTTCCGGCAGGGCGGTGCCGCCGTGCCCGGGCAGGTCCACGGCCAGCACCCGGAACCCCGCCCCGGCCAGCACGGGGATCTGGAAGCGCCACGAGGTCGCCGGGGCCTTGAACCCCGCGAGCAGGACGACCGGTTCGCCGTCCGGGTCGCCGTGCTCGGTGTGGCGGATGCTCCCGCCCAGCTCTCCCGTGATCATCGGGGCCTCCCTGTTCCCGCCGGTGGGGTCCCACCCTCCCACGGCCGGCCCCTCAGGGCTCCGGGGTGTCCGCGGCGGGGTCCCCCGCGGCGCCGGGCGCGGCACCGCCGGTCGACTCGCGGACGATGAGGCGGGGCTCCACCCGGACCCGGCGGGCGCCCTCCCCGCGGCCCCGGACCAGGTCCAGCATGATCCGGGCGGCGGAGCGGCCGCACTCGGCCCACCCGAGGGAGACGCTGGTCAGACTGGGCTGGAAGATACGGCCCAGCTCCGTGTCGCCCACCCCGGTCACCGCGAGGTCCCCCGGGACCGACAGGCCCCGCTCCCGGGCGGCGCGCAGGACCGCGATCGCCAGCAGGTCGTCGGCGGCGACCACCGCGTCCAGCGGGCCGCCGTCGGCGGCGGCGCGGTCCAGCAGGCGCCGGGCCGCGACCTCGCCCGCGGCGACGGTGAATTCCGCGGCGGCCTCCGCCACGGCGGGCGGGCCGCCCCCGCCGGCGGTGGCCGCGTCGAAGCCGCGGCGGCGCTCCTCACCGGGGACGCTGTCCGCAGGGCCGCCGAGGAAGCCGATCCGGCGGCGGCCGGTCTCCCGCAGGTGCCGGACCGCCCGGCCGATCCCGGCGGCGGAGTCGGTGGAGACCGAGTCGGCGCCGTGGTCGCCGGACGCGCGGCCGACCACGACCACGGGCGCGTCCCGCCGCCGGAGGGAGTCGGCGAGCAGGTCGTCGGTGCGCGGGGGGACGAGGACCATCCCGTCGGCGAAGCCGCTGTTCAGGCTGTGCACCAGGTCGGCGGTGGACGCCGCGGTGTCCCCGGTCGCCAGGACGACGACGCGGTAGCCGTGCGGGGCCAGCTCCCCGTGGATCGCCGTCATCATCTCGACGTGGGCGGGGCCGCCGATGTCGGCGGCGGCGAAGGCGATCTGGAAGGTGCGCTTCATCCGCAGCGAGCGCCCGACCGCGTCCGGGCTGTAGCCCAGCTCGTCGGCCGCCGCGCGCACGCGCTCGACCATGGCGGCGCTGGCGCCGCTCCCGTGCAGGGCCCGGGAGGTGGAGGCGAGCGAGACCCCCGCGCGCTCCGCCACCTGGACCAGGGTGGCGCGTGAAGACGTCATCGAAGCTCCCGTCACGCGATGCGCCGAGGGGCGGAAACGTTTCCAGAACCGCTCGACGGAGACGCGGGCCACGGTGGCAAGGCTTCCGGGAAGCTACATCCGCCGGCTTCGCCGCGTCAAGCCCCGGCGGCGCCGGGGGCGGGCGGGCGCCGTCGTGCACCCGGCCGCGCCGCGCCGCGGGGCCGCCGACGGGCGGGTCAGAGCCGGTCGGGCAGCCCGAACCGGGCGAACAGCGAGGTGTCGAAGAACATCGCCGCGTGCCGCACGCCCTCCGGAACCAGGTCCAGCACCTTGATCCCGAACGCCCGGTGCACGCCCCCGGCGTCGCGCATGTAGAGGCCGAACGCGGGCTGGCCGTTGGCCTCCACCGGCCGCAGCACCATGTCGCCCGCGGCGGAGGCCGGGCAGTGCACGGAGATCAGCTCCGCGATGTGCGGCGCCCCGCGGACCCAGGTGCGGAACGGCGGCATCTCGAACACCGCGTCCTCGGTGAACACGGCGGTGATCGCCGAGACGTCGTAGGTCTCGAACGCCGCCACGTAGCGGGCCAGGACCGCCTTGGCGTCGGCGGGCTCGACGATCTCCTCCTCCACCGGGGCGTTGCGGGACAGCTGCGCCCGGGCCCGCTGGAGCAGGCTGTTGACCGCCGGGACGGAGGTATCCAGGATGTCGGCGACCTCGGCGGCCGACAGCCGCAGCACGTCGCGCAGGACCAGGACGGCGCGCTGGCGCGGCTGGAGGTACTGGAGCGCGGCCACCAGCGCCAGGCGCACCCCGGCACGGGCGGCGACCACGGAGCCGGGGTCGTCGGCGCCCACCAGGGCGTCGGGGACCGGCTCCAGCCAGGGCACCTCGGACCCGTCGGCCAGGTCGGCCGACGGGTCGGCGGCGGGCCCGCCCAGCCCGGTGGGCAGGGGCCGCCGCCGTCGCCGCTCCAGAGCGGTGAGGCAGGCCGTGGTGGCGATCCGGTGGAGCCAGGTGCGCAGGCTGGAGCGGCCCTCGAACCCGTCGTAGGCCTTCCAGGCGCGCAGGTACGTCTCCTGCACCAGGTCCTCGGCGTCGTGCACCGAGCCGAGCATCCGGTAGCAGTGTGCGTACAGCTCGCGCCGGTAGGGGGCGGCGAGCCGCGCGAAGTCCTGGTCGGTCGTCTGTTCCACCACGACCGCCACGTTACGCCTCCTGTAAGACGGAAACGATGTTCCCGGCCGGGTCGGTGAACCAGGCGACCCTGGGCACCCCCCGGGCGATGCCGCGCCCGTCCTGGTCGAACCCCTCGTAGCGCAGGGTCCGCACGCCCCGGCGGGCCAGCTCGTCCACCGCGGCCTCCACGTCGTCCACGACCAGGTTGAGCACGGTGTGGGTGGCGGGCACGTGGTCGGACTTGGGGTACACGAGGATCGCGTGGTCCCCGGCGAGGGCGATGCGGATCAGCCCCTCCCCCTCCATGCCCTCGACCGGCCGCACGTCCAGTCCCAGGGTCTCCCCGTAGAACTCGCGCGCCCGTGCGGTGTCGGGTACCGCGAAGGACCCGAAGGCCCGGTTCGTGTCGAACATGTCCCCTCCTAGGAGTCGGTCTCCGCCGCGGCCATGGCCGCGCGGTCGGCCGCGCCGAGCTGGATGATCTGGACGAGGTTGCCGTCGGGGTCGGCCGCGGTGGCGAACAGGCTGCCGCCGCGGTCCTCCAGCGGGCAGACCCAGTCGGTGCCCAGCCCGTCCATGCGGGCGGCGACGGCGCGGGCGTCGTCCACGTCGAAGTTGATGATCATGCGGGTGGCGTCGGCGGCCCGGGGGCCGACGTCCTCGCGGCGGTCGATGAGCAGGTGGAAGCGGCCGAACCGCAGCACCCGGTAGGAGTCGACGTCGTCGTCGGAGTGGGGCTCCAGCGCGGCGGCGTACCAGTCGTGCAGGCGGTCGGGGTCGGTGCTGGCCAGCAGCATGCTGTCGAGGGTGGCCACGGTGCCTCCTCAGGCGTCCGGTACGGGTTCGTTCACCCGTACCGACCCGGGCGGGGCCGCGGACTCATCGGGTCCGGCCGGCTTCGCCGGGGTCCGCAGCAGGACCAGGGCCGCGCCGAACAGGGCCATGCCGACGGCGCCGGCGCCCCCGGCCAGGTTGAGGCCGTCCGTGAACGCCTCCCGGGCCGGGCCGAGCAGGGCCGCGGCGGTGGCGTCGGGCAGTGACCGGGCGACGTCGACGGCCTGGGCGAGGGTGCTCCCGGCCGCCTCGGGAACGCCTTCGGGCACGGTCACGCCGGCTCGGTAGACGGCGGCGGAGAGGCTGCCGATGAGCGCGATGCCCAGCGCGATGCCGAGCTCGCCGCTGGTCTCGGACAGGGAGGCGGCGGCACCGGCGCGCTCGGGGGGCGCCGAGCCGACGACGATGTCGGCCACCAGGGCGGCGCCCGGGCCGAGCCCCACGGAGGCCAGGAGCAGCCCGGCCATGACGGCGGGCGCCCCGTCCTGGGCGGGGGCCAGGGCCAGGACCGCGAACCCCGCGGCGGTGACGAACATGCCGCCGCCGATGACGCTCGCGCGGCCGACCCGGGCGGCCAGCGGCGGGGCGGCCAGGGTGGCGGCGACCATGGCCAGCGACGGCGGCAGCAGCCACAGGCCCGCGGTGAGCGGCGGGTACCCGGCGACGAGCTGGAAGTACTGGCTGATCAGCAGGAAGGTGCCGCCCATGGCCAGGGCCCCGCCCGCCATCACGGCCAGGGCGGCGCCGAAGCCCGGCGCCCGGAACAGGCGCAGGTCCAGCAGCGGGTCGGCCAGGCGCAGCTGGCGGCGGACGAACAGCGCGCCCGCGGCCAGCCCGGCGGCCGCGGTGAGCAGGGGCACGGCGGGGGCGTGACCGTCGGCGAGCGTCTTGAGCCCGTGGACGACGGGCAGCACGGCGGCCAGGGAGAGGGCCACGCTGGCGAGGTCGAGGCGGCCGGGGTGGTCGGCGCGCTGCTCGGGCAGCAGCAGCGGCCCGCACACCAGGAGGAGCGCCATGACGGGCACCCCGAGCAGGAACACCGACCCCCACCAGAACCAGTGCAGGAGCACCCCGCCGACCACGGGCCCCAGGGCGGTGCCGCCCATGAAGCAGGCGCTCCAGACGGCGATGGCGGCGGCGCGGTGGCGCGGGTCGGGGAACATGCCGCCGATGAGGCCCAGGGTGGAGGGCATGAGGGTGGCCCCGGCGACGCCCATGAGGGCGCGGGTCGCGATGAGGAACTCGACGGTGGGCGCGAAGGCCGCCGCGGCCGAGGCCGCGCCGAACGCGGCGGCCCCGATCAGCAGCAGCCGGCGGCGGCCGACGCGGTCGCCGAGGGTGCCCATGGTGACGAGGAACCCGGCGACCATGAAGCCGTAGGCGTCCACGGCCCACAGCAGCTGGGGCCCGGTGGGGTCCAGGTCGGCGGCCAGGTGCGGCAGCGCCAGGTACAGCACGCTCATGTCCACGGACAGCAGCAGGGTGGGCAGGGCGAGCACGGCCAAGCCGAGCACGGCCCGGCGGTCGGGTCGGGCCGCCGGGGCGGCGGGGCGGGGTGCGGTCACGGTGTCCTCCGGTCCGAACGGGTTCGTTCACACGTACGGACACGGAGGGGCCGCGGAACTCATCGCGCCCGGGGAGCCGTTCGCCGGAGCGGCTTCCCGGCCTGACCCGTCGCCGCGGCGGCGGGTCAGGCCCGGAGGTCGGAGCGGGACCGGGCCTGGTGCCGGGCGGCCTTGGCGCGGTTGCCGCAGCCCGCCATGGAGCACCAGCGGCGGGTGCCGTTCTTGGAGGTGTCGAAGAAGTACAGGACGCAGTCGGGGTGGCCGCAGCGGCGGATGCGGTCCGGGGCCCGCAGCAGGTCGAGGTAGCCGTCGGCGGCGGCCCAGGCGGGCCCCCAGGCGGGGTCGTCGAACTCCACGACCGCCCCCGGGGCCCCGCCGTCCAGGACCCTGCGCACTCTGCCGTGGGCCAGGACGCGGTTGAGGTCGGCGGTGGCGGCGGGGGATGCGGGGTCCTCGACGAGCCCGGTGAGGACGTCGCGAACGTGCCGGAGCGGGGGCAGGGCGGCCGCGTCGGCCGGGTGGCGGGCGGACAGGCCGTTGTCGGCCAGCCACCGGGCCAGGCCGCCGGGCGCGTCGAAGAGGTCGAAGCGCTCCCCGGCCGCCGCCCACCGGGTGTTGAGCAGGTCCATCGCGAGCGGTTCGCCCAGGAGCGGCCGGTCGTTCACCGGTTCCGCACCCCCTTCCTCCGCGGACGTCCCCCGCGGCGGGAAGCCGCGGGCGGTCGCGGGATGCTACCAGCCACCTGCGACAACCATCTAAACGGATTTCAGGGGTTGCCCCTTCCCCGACTAACCCCTAAAGTCACTTTCAACGGTTACATCCGACGACTCAAGGAGTGGTGTCATGGCACCGACCGACCTCGCCACCGGGCACGTGGGCCTGAACGTCACCGACCTCGCCCGCTCGCGCGCCTTCTACACGCGCGTCTTCGGCTTCGAGGTCCTGGGCGAGGGCTCCGAGGAGGGCCGCGGGTTCGCCTTCCTCGGCCGCGCGGGGCGGCTGGTCCTCACCCTGTGGCAGCAGGCGCGGGGGCCCTTCGACCGGACCGCATCCGGCCTGCACCACCTGTCCTTCGAGGTGGGCACGCTGGAGGAGGTCCGGGCCGCCGAGCGCGAACTGCGGGAGCTGTCCGTGGAGTTCGCCCACGACGGCGTGGTCCCCCACGGTGAGGGCGCCTCCTCCGGCGGGATCTTCTTCCACGACCCGGACGGGATCCGCCTGGAGATCTACGCCCCCGCCGGCGCGGAGTCCCTCCCCGCCCCGGCCGGCGGCGCGCCCGCCTGCGGCTTCTTCTGAACTCGGTCCGCCCGCGAGCGGAGCCCCCACCACACCCACCGCTCCCACCACCCGACGGAGGAACCATGGCACCACGCCGCCACCCCGGTGAGCGGGCCGTGCGCGAACGCGCCGGCCTGAGCGGCCGGGCCGCCCTCTCCGACGACGCGATCCGCGCGGAGATCCCCGAAGTCGCCGCCGCGTTCCTCGCCGAGCGGACCTGGCTGGTCCTGGGCGCCGTCGACGCCCACGGCGACCCGTGGTGCACCCTGCTCCGCGGCCCGGCCGGATTCCTGCGCGCGACCGGGCCGCGCACCCTGGACGCGGCCGCCCTGCCCGGCGCGGGCGACCCCCTGGACGCGCACGCCGCTGCCCGGGTCGGCCTGCTGGCGATCGACCCCCTGACGCGGCGCCGAATGCGGGTCAACGGGGTGGCGCGCCCGCGCCCGGGCGGGCTGCGCGTCACCACCGACCAGGTCTACGCCAACTGCCCCAAGTACATCCAGAAGCGGCACCCGCGGCCGGTTCCGCCGGGACGCCGGGGCGCTCCCGCCTGCGGCACGCGACTGTCCGCGGAGCAGCGGTCCCTGGTCGGCGGTGCGGACACGTTCTTCATCGCCACCTCGGGGCCGGACGGGGACGCCGACGCCAGCCACCGCGGCGGCGCGCCGGGGTTCGTGCGGGTCCACTCGCCCACCCGGCTCTCCTGGCCCGACTACGCGGGCAACGCGGTGTTCAACACCCTGGGCAACCTGTGGTCCCGGCCGCGGGCCGGCCTCCTGTTCCCGGACTGGGAGACGGGGGCCGTCCTGATGCTCACCGGGAGCGCCCGGGTCGGCTGGGAGGGGACCTCGCGCACGGTCGTGTTCGACGTCGGCCGGACGGTGTCCGTCCCCGGCGCGGGCCTGCTGGCGCCCGGGGAGCCCGGGTACTCCAGGTTCAACCCGCCCACCGCCCCCGCGTCCCCGGAAGGAGCTCCGCGATGAGAGTCGGTGTCGACCGCGACCGGTGCGAGGACCACGGCCAGTGCGTCTTCGCCGCCCCCGGGGTGTTCTCCTTCGACGACGACGAGAACCTCCTCTACGACCCCGCCCCGCCGCCCGGGGAGGCCGGGGCCGTCGCCGCCGCGGCGGCGGCCTGCCCGGTACGGGCGGTGCTCGTCGAGGGGGCGCCGTGAGCGCCGCGCCCGACCCGGTCGTCGTCATCGGGGCGGGCCTGGCCGGGCTGCGGACCGCGGACGCCCTGCGCGAGCAGGGGTACACGGGCGGCCTGGTCCTCGTCGGGGACGAGCCCGACCCGCCCTACGACCGCCCGCCGCTGTCCAAGGACGTGCTCACCGGGCGCGTGCCCGTCTCCGCCGCCGACCTGCCGATCCCCGCCGGACTCGACGCGCGCACGGTCCTGGGGCGGGCCGCCGTCCGGCTCGACCGGGCCGCGCGCACCGTTCTGCTGAACGACGGCACCGAGCTGCGCTACGCCGGGCTGGTGGTCGCCACCGGGGCCGGCGCCGCGCCATGGCCCGGCCCGCGGACACCGGGGCCGGGAGTCCACCTGTTGCGCGGGCGCCGCGACGCGGTCGCGCTGCGCGCCGCGCTGCTCGGCGGCGGCCCCGTGCTGGTGGCCGGGGCGGGGTTCCTGGGCTGCGAGGTCGCCTCCGCCGCCCGGTCGATGGGGCTGGAGGTCACCCTGGTGGCACGGGGCGGGACGCCCCTGGAGTCCGCGGTCGGCGCGCGGGCGGGCGCCTTCATGGCCGCCGTGCAGGCCGACGCCGGGGTCGACCTGCGCACGGGTACCGCGGTGGCGGCGCTGCCGGACCGCCGCGGGCGGGTCCTGCTGTCCGACGGGACCCGGGTGGCCGCCCGCACCGTCGTACTCGCCCTGGGCGCCCGGCCCGCCACGGACTGGCTGCGGGGCGGCGGGCTGCTCCTGGACCCGAAGACCGGCGCGCTGCTGTGCGACAGCCGCGGAAGGGCGCTGGACCTGCGGGGCGACCCCGTACCGGACATCGTGGCACTGGGCGACGCCGCCGCACCGCCGCACCCCTGTCCCGGCCCGGGGACCCCTTCCCATCTCGCGCTCGGGCACTGGAGCGGGGCGGTGGACCGCGCCGCGGGCGCGGCGGCGGCCCTGCTGGGCGCGCCCCCGCCCCGGGAGCCGGTGGTCCCCTCGTTCTGGTCCGACCAGTTCGGGCTGCGCCTGCGGTCGGTGGGGGTGCCGGGGGCGGCGGACCGGGCCGAGGTCCGCGAGCACGACCCCGTGCGGCGGCGGCTGGAGGTCGTCTACCTCCGGGGCGGCCGGACCGTCGGCGCGCTGACCGTGAACCGGACCTCGCGGCTGGCGGGCCACCGCCGGGAGATCGTGCGGGGCCTCCCGGGTCAAGAAGTGTCGACCGATTCCGGGATCGGCGTTGGCCGACAGCCGTGACCTGCGTTGATAGCGTCGAGCGGTCGGCCGGGCACGCGGGGCGACCTGCCGGTGGCCCGGCGCCGCCGAAACCGACAGGCAGGAGAACACCCGATGCGAGCCGTGGTCTTCGAGAACTACGAGCAGTTCCCGTCGCTGACCGACGTCCCCAAGCCGGAGCCGGGTCCCGGCGAGGTGCTGCTGCGGGTGGCGGGCGCGGGCGCCTGCCACTCCGACGTGAGCGTGTACCGCCACTTCAAGGAGGGGCAGCCGGGTGCGCAGAAGCCCCCGTTCGTGCTGGGCCACGAGAACTCCGGCTGGGTGGAGGCGCTCGGCGAGGGCGTGAGCGGGCGCGTCGAGGTCGGCGCCGCCTACCTGGTCTACGGGCCGATCGGCTGCGGCCACTGCCGCAAGTGCGCGCGCGGCCAGGACACCTACTGCGAGAACGCGGCCACGATGCCCTACCTGGCCACCGGCCTGGGCCGCGACGGAGGCATGGCCGAGTACATGACGGCGCCCGCCCACCACCTGGTGCCGCTGGGCGACGCCGACCCGGTGGCCGCCGCCCCGCTGTCGGACGCCGGGCTCACGCCCTACCACGCGATCAAGCAGGCGCTGCCGCACCTGGCGGGCGGCGGGCGCAACGCCCTGGTCATCGGCCTGGGCGGGCTGGGGCAGATCGGCGTGCAGATCCTGCGGGCCCTGACGGGGGCGACCGTGATCGCCACCGACGTCAAGCCCGAGGCCCTGGCCCGGGCGCGGGAGAACGGCGCGGTGACCGTCGCGGGCGGCGCGCGCCAGGTGGAGGAGATCCGGGAGATCACCGGTGGCCGGGGCGTGGACGCGGCGTTCGACTTCGTCGGGGTGACCCCGACGATCGCGGCCGCCGCGGCCTCGATGGCCCAGGGCGGGCGGCTGACGGTGGTCGGCATCGGCGGCGGCACGCACGAGTTCTCGTTCTTCACCACCCCCTACGAGTCCTACGTCACCAACACCTACTGGGGGACGGTGGAGGACCTGTGGGAGGTGGTGGACCTGTACCGGGCCGGGCAGATCAGCCCCGACGTGGAGCGCTTCGGCATGGAGGACGCCCTGGAGGCGTACCGGCGGCTGGAGGCCGGGGAGGTCTCCGGCCGCGCCGTGGTGGTGCCCGGACAGAAGTGACCGGTTCGCGGCCTTCCCGGCTTCCGCCGTGGCCTGCGGCCTCGGTAGAGTGCGCCCGACCGATACGGGCCGGAAGAGGGCGGAACAGGTGGATCTGGGGATCGCGGGGAAGACCGCGCTGGTGACGGCGGCGAGTTCGGGGCTGGGGCGGGCGATCGCCGTGGCCCTGGCCGCCGAGGGTGTGAACGTGGCGGTGACCGGCCGCGACAAGGAGCGCCTGACGAAGGTCGTGGAGGACTGCGACGCCCACGGCACGTCGGCGCTCTCGGTGGAGTGGGACCTGGCCGAGCACGACCGCGCCGCCGGGGTGGTCGAGTACGTGGAGAAGCGGCTGGGGTCGGTGGACATCCTGGTCAACAACACCGGCGGGCCGCCGCCCACCCCCGCGCTCGGGCAGGAGCCCGGGCTGTGGGAGGACATGTACGGCGCGATGGTGCTGCCGGTGATCCGGCTGACGGACGCCGTGGTCGGGGGGATGCGCGAGCGCGGCTGGGGCCGGGTGATCACGAGCACCTCCGCCGGTCCGATCGCGCCCATCCCGAACCTGGGGGTGTCCAACACGCTGCGGGCGTCGCTGCACTCCTGGTCCAAGACGGTGGCGGGCGAGGTGGCCGGGGACGGGGTGACGGTCAACGTCATCGTCCCGGGCCGGATCTCCACCGCCCGCACCGACTCCCTGGACCGGGGGCGCGCCGAGCGGGAGGGCCGCACGGTGGAGGAGGTCGAGGCCGAGGCCGCGGCGACCATCCCGGTGGGCCGGTACGGCCGGGCCGAGGAGTACGGCGCGGTGGCCGCGTTCCTGGCGAGCGAGCAGGCGGCCTACGTGACCGGGTCGATCGTGCGGGTGGACGGCGGGGCGATCCCGACCGTCTGAACCACCGTGGCACGGGGCGCCGCGCGCCGGGGACCGCCCCGGCGCGCGGCGCCGTCCGTTCGGCGGGTTGCGGCCGCGCCGCGGTCGGCCGGGCGGGGCGTCCGCGGCGGGGCGGTGCCGCCCGGACGCCGGGGCGCCCACCGGACCGGTCCGCCGGACCCGGCGGTGTCCGGGCCGGGCGAGGGTAGGCTGGCCTCACGGACGGGGCTCCGGCCGTTCGGGGCGGCCCCTCTTCCCCAGGAGCCGCCCCGAGCGGACCGGCCGCCGCCCGGCCGTGCGCGGGGCGGCGCCCCGCGCGCGGCCGGGCGGTTCAGCCGCGCGGCGGCCGGGGGAAAAAGGCGCTGGTGCGGGCCTCGTACTCCGCCCAGCCGGGCCGCCCGCGCATGTGCTCGTCGAGCAGCCGCTGCCCCGAGCCGCGGGTGAGCAGGTAGGTCATCACCAGCGGGGCGGGCAGGGCGAGCAGCGTCCACGGGCTCCCCGAGACCGCGACGAGGAACAGCCCCCACCACACGCAGGCGTCGCCGAAGTAGTTGGGGTGGCGGGTCCACGCCCACAGGCCCCGGTCCATGATCCGGCCCCGGTTGGCCGGGTCGCGGCGGAAGGCGGCGAGCTGGGCGTCGCCCACGGCCTCGAAGGCGAACCCGACCGCCCACAGGGCCGCGCCCGCGACCGCCCAGCCGCCGAGCGGGCCCGGTGCGTGCGCGGCCACCTGGATCGGCAGCGATACCAGCCACACCAGCGCGCCCTGGAGCAGGTACACCACGCGCAGCGCGTACATGTCCGGGTCGCCGGGGGCGCGGGAGAGCAGCCGCTCGTAGCGCGGGTCCTCCCCCGCCCCGCGCGAGCGCCGCCCGATGTGGACGGCGAGCCGCACGCCCCACACCGACACCAGGGCCAGCAGCAGCCCGGCGCGCAGCGGGTCGCCGGTCGCCGTGAGGAACGAGAACAGCGCCACGAGGACGAAGGCCGGCCCCCAGGCGACGTCGACGACCCCGTGTCGCCCCAGCCGCCTCCCCACGGCGAAGGTCCCGAGCATGAGCACGGCCACCGCCCCGGCGGACAGGGCCGAGGTCAGGGCCAGGGCAGCGGTGTTCACGTCCGCCCCTCCCCCGGGCCGAAGCGGCGCGCGGTGATCTGGTGCACGCCCATCCGCCCCTCCTCGAAGGCCAGCGCCCCGCCCGCCAGGTACAGCCGCCACACCCGCGCGGTCTCCTCCCCGGCCAGGGCCACCAGATCGTCCAGGCGCCGCTCCAGCTCCGCGGACCACGCGCGGGCGGTCCGCACGTAGTGGCGGCGCAGCGAGCGGACCGCGGTCACCTCCAGCCCCGCGTCCTCGATCAGGCCCACCGTCTCGCCCAGGGGGCGCATGTACATGTCGGGCGCGATGTAGCGCTCGATGAACGGCCCGCCCCCGGGGTGGTCGCTCCCCCGGGACATCTGCTGGACGAGCAGCCGGCCGCCCGGCCGCAGCAGCGACCACAGCCTGCGCGCGAAGGGCGCGTACTCGTCCCGGCCCACGTGCTCGCCCATCTCGATGGCGGCCACGGCGTCGAACCCCTCCCGGTCGATCTCGCGGTAGTGCCGCAGCTCCACCTCGACCGAGTCCTCCAGGCCCTCCTCCCGGACCCGGGCGGCCACGTGGTCGCGCTGGGCGGCCGACAGGGTCACCGCGCTCACCCGGGCGCCGTGGACGCGGGCGGCGTGCAGGGCGAGCGAGCCCCACCCGCAGCCGACGTCGAGCAGGCGCGAGCCCTTGCGCAGCCCCAGCTCGCGGCAGACGAGGTCGAGTTTGGCGCGCTGGGCGTCGGCGAGGGTGGCGACGGGGTCGTCCTCGGGCCAGTAGGCGCACGAGTACGCCATGGTCTCGTCCAGCAGCAGGGAGTAGATCCCGTTGCCCGCGTCGTAGTGGTGGGAGACCGCCGCCGCGTCGCGCTCGCGCGTGTGGGTGCGGCCCCGCAGGCGCGCCTCGCCGTCCGGCACCGGGGGCCGGGCGCCGACCGCCCCCACGGCGAGGAGGACGCGCGCCGCCCGGACCCACTCTCCGGGCCCGAGCGGCGACGTTCCGTGGCGGCGGACCCCGGCGCCGACCCGCCGCAGCGCGTCGGTGAGGTCGCCCTCCACGTCCAGTGCGCCGGTGACGTAGGCGCGGGCCAGGCCGAGCTCACCGGGGCGGGACACCACGTGGCGCAGGGCGTCGCGGTGGCGCAGCACGACCACGGGGGCGTCGGCGGGGCCGGCCTCGCTGCCGTCCCAGGCGCGCAGCCGCACCGGCGGGTGCCCGTTGAAGAACCCGGCGACCACCGGGGCGAGGAAGTGGGCGACGCCGCGGGGGGCGTCCCGGCGGGAGTCGGGGGCGGTCGTCGTCATCGGGCACGCTCCATCACGATCTGCTCCACGTCGATCAGCCCGGACCGGAACCCGGCCTCGCAGTAGGCCAGGTAGAAGTCCCACATCCGCCGGAACACGGGGTCGAACCCGAGGGCGTCGACCTGCTCGGCGGCGGCGTCGAAGGAACGCCGCCACACCAGGAGCGTGTCGGCGTAGTCGGCGCCGAAGGCCAGCCGGCCGACCACCTTCATGGAGGTCCGGTCGGCGAGCTGGCGCTCGATCTCCGCCACGGACGGGATGAGCCCGCCGGGGAAGATGTACTTGTGCATCCAGGTGTAGGAGTGCCGGGAGGCCCGCATCAGCTCGTGGTCCATGGTGATGGACTGGAGCCCCACCCGTCCGCCGGGGCGCACCAGCCGGTCCAGCGCCGAGAAGTAGGTCGGCCAGTCGTACTCGCCGACGGCCTCGATCATCTCCACGCTCACCACGGCGTCGTACTCGCCGTCCACGTCGCGGTAGTCGCGCAGGAGCACCTCGGCGGAGCCGCCCGCCCCGGCCTCGGCGAGCCGCCGCACGGCCAGGTCCCGCTGCTCGGCGGACAGGGTGACGGTGGTGACGCGGGCACCGCGTTCGGCGGCGCGCAGCGCGAGGGACCCCCAGCCGGTGCCGATCTCCAGCAGGGTCGTGCCGGGCCCGGCGCCCACGGCGTCCAGGAGGCGGTCGATCTTGCGCTCCTGGGCGCGGGCGAGGGACTCGGGGTCGCGCGGCCCGGGGCCCTCGAACAGCGCCGACGAGTAGGTCATGGTGCGGTCGAGGAACAGCGCGAACAGGTCGTTGGAGAGGTCGTAGTGGTGGCCGATGTTGCGGCGGGCGGCGGACCGGGTGTTGCGGTCGCCCCGGCCGCGGCGCGGCAGGGTGACGTGGCGCAGCGGCTGGAGCGGGCGGGGCACGAGGTCGGTGTAGTGCTCGGCCAGGCGGGTCAGCAGGGCGACCGGGTCCGGGGAGTCCCACTCCCCGGCCATGTAGGACTCCCCCAGCCCGACGAGCCCGCCCGCGGCGAGTCTGGAGTGGAACGCGTCGGGGTCGCGCAGCCGCAGGACGGGGACGCCGCCGGGCTCCTGCGCGGCGGCGGCGTCCTCGGTGATCCGCACGCCGGCCCGGTGGGCGGCGTAGCGGCCCAGGGCCCGTGCGACGGTGGCGCGCAGGCGGGCCCGGGGCACCCGGGCGACGTCGGGCCAGCGGTGGGCGTCGACGGCCGCCGGGGACGGGGACATCGTGGTCATGGTCGTGCACCTGTCTTCTCGTGTGCCGTGGTGTCGCGGTGGTGCGGCCTCGGGCGGACCGGCAGTCCCCGCAGGTAGAGGCCGATGCCCCGGGTGCGGATGCGGGCCGCGCCGACGAGCGGGGCGAGGGGGTGGCGCAGGGCGAGGCGGAGCAGGGTGGCGGGCGTGGCCGGCAGGCGGCGGCCCCGGACCGAGGCGGCGAAGGGCGGCGCGCCCTCGGTGTGGAGGGTGACGCTGAGGGCCAGGCGCTCGCCGGGCTCGGGCAGGGCCAGCCGGTAGGTCCCGTCGGTCCCGTGGAACGGGGAGACGTACATCGCCTTGGCGGTCTCGGCCCGGCCGCGCCCGTCCACGTCGAGCAGGTAGCGGTGGCGGTCGCCGTAGGTGTTGTGCACCTCGGCGACGACCCGGGCGAGGGTCCCGTCGGGGCGGTGGCACCAGTAGACGGTGAGGGGGTCGAACACGTACCCGAGGACGGAGGCGTTGGCGAGCACCAGGACGGGCCCGCCGTCCGGGGTCACGCCCCTGCCCCGCAGGTACCCCTCCAGGTCGGCGCGGGAGGCCAGGTGCCCGAACCCGGCCAGGGCGCGCAGCGGCCACGGCAGGCGGGGCGGGCGGTCCAGCTCGGTCAGCCAGTAGTAGGTCCGGTGCGCGAAGGCGGAGCGGAACGGCGCCGAGCGCACGTGCCTGACGACGGACTCGTAGAGGGCGGGCGCGCGGGGGACCGGGGCCGGGGGCCGGGGCGGGGGCGCGGGGGCCGGGGGGACGGCGTTCACCAGAGCGCCCCCAGGCTCTCGGCGGCCCGCACCCCGGAGGCGCAGCCGTCTTCGTGGAAGCCCCAGCCGTGGTGGGCGCCGGCGAAGGCCAGGACGCCGTCGTTCAGCTCCGGGAGGCGGCGCTGCGCGGCCAGCGCCGCGGGCGTGTACACCGGGTGCTCGTAGTCCATCTCGGCCAGGACGCGGTCGGGGCGGACGCGGCCGTCGTCGTTGAGGGTGACCAGGTGCGGGCGCCGCCCGGGGAGCCGCTGGAGGCGGTTCATGTCGTAGCTGACCCGCACGGCGCCGGCGCCGGGGTCGCAGGAGGGGAGCCGGTGGTTCCAGCTCGCCCGCACGGCGGGGTCGGCGGGCAGCACGGAGTCGTCGGTGTGCAGCAGGGTGCGGTTGCGCGAGTAGCCGAACGCGCCCAGCAGCTCCCGCTGGTCGGGGGTGGGCCGCTCCAGCAGCTCCAGGGCCCGGTCGGCGTGGACCGCGACGACGGCGGCGTCGAAGTCCAGGACGTCCCCGCCGGCGCGCAGGCGCACCCCGCCGGGGAGGCGCTCCAGCGAGCGGACCGGCGCGCCGGTGCGCACGGAGTCGAGCTTGTCGGCGACGCGCTCCACGTAGGCGCGCGAGCCGCCCGCCACGGTCCGCCACCGGGGCGAGCCCCAGACGCCGAGCATGCCGTGGTTGGCCAGGAAGGCGAAGAGGTACCGGGCGGGGTAGTCCAGGGCGGTCCCCGGCGGGCAGGACCACACCGCCGAGACCAGGGGGACGAGGAAGTGCGCCACCGTGTAACGGCTCAGCGCGCGGTCGGCGGCGAACTCCCCCAGGGTGGGCCCGGGGTCCTCGTCCGTGGCGGAGAGCAGGGCGCGGGCGGCCCGGTGGAAGCGCGGGATCTCGGTGAGCATCCGCAGGTAGGCGGGGCGGGCGCGGGAGCGGGTGGGCAGCATGGCCCGGGCCCCGCGGGCGCCCGCGTACTCCAGCCCGCAGCCCTCGCAGGAGACCGAGAGGCTCATCTCGGTGGCCAGGGTGTCCACGCCCAGCTCGTCGAAGAGCCGGATGAGGTTCGGGTAGGTGCGGCGGTTGTGGACGATGAACCCGCTGTCCACGAAGAGCTCCCCGCCGTCCTCGCCGGTGAGCCGGTGGGTGTGGGCGTGGCCGCCCAGGCGGTCGTCCGCCTCCAGCAGGGTGACCTCGGCGTGCTCGCGCAGGATGTGCGCGGCGGTGAGTCCGGAGACGCCGGAGCCGATCACCGCCACACGGCGGGGGGAATGCCTGTCCTGGACCACGTGTGTCCCTCCTCCGGGGGTCGGTAAGGGGTATTCGGTGCCGTTCGGTCCGCGGATGGGTCCCGCCCCGGCCGCATCTTGTGATCCGCGTCACTCACGGCTGTGCCGTTCGGACCCGATGCCGCGAAATCGTGGACATCGGCGCCGCGAGGCAGCAACGTGGACGGATGCGCGCACTACGAGCGATCGACCGCCTGGACCGCAGGGTCCACCGCTTCGTCACCGGCCTGGGGGCTCCCGCACTGGACCCCTACACGCCCAAGTTCGTCCAGGCGACGGACAACATGGCGCCCTGGTTCCTGGTGTCGGCGACACTGGCCGCCACCGGCGGGCCGCGCCTGCGCCGCACCGCGCTGCGGGCCATGGCCGCCGCGGCGGCGGCCAACGCCCTCTCCGCCGGGGTCAAGCACCTGACCGACCGCACCCGCCCGGACCTGGCGGGGGTGCCGCGGACCCGCATCCCCTACCGCGACTACCGCAGCTCCTCGTTCCCGTCCGGGCACACCGCGGCGGCCGTCGGCTACGCGGCGGGGGTCGCCGCCGACGCCCCGCGCCCGCTGACGGCGCTGGTGGCCGTGCTGGCCGGCACGGTGGCGGTGTCCCGGGTGCACAGCGGCGTCCACTACCCCGGCGACGTGCTGGGCGGCGCGGCCATCGGACTGGCCGCGGCGCTGGCGGTGCGCGCGGTGGTGCCGCCCCGGCCCGAGCTGGCGTACGGCGCCGAGACGCTGCCCGAGGACGACCACCGCGCCCCGGTGCCGGGCCGGGACGCGCTCTCCCAGGGGGCGCTGCCCGGGACCGGCGTGACGGCGGTGGTCAACCCCCGCTCGGCCGACGTGCTGCCCGCGGCGGTCGCCGAGGGGCTGCCCGGCCCGGTGGCCGGCGGCACCCCCTCGCGGATCGCGCGGGCGCTGCCGGGCGCGACGATCGTGGCCCTGTCCGAGGAGGACGACATCACCGAGGTGATGGACCGCGCGGCCGCGGCGGGCGAGGTGCTCGCGGTGGCGGGCGGCGACGGCACGGTCAACGCGGGGGCGCGCGCCGCCCTGGAGCACGACCGGCCGCTGCTGGTGATCCCCGACGGCACCCTCAACAACTTCGCCCGCACCCTGGGGCTGACGTCGGTGGACGCCGCGCTGCGCGCCTACTCCGACGGCCGTCTCGCCCGGGTGGACGTCGGCGAGGTCGACGGCCGGCTCTTCCTCAACACCGCCTCGTTCGGCTCCTATCCGCGCATGGTGGAGCGGCGCGACCGGTGGGCGCCGCGGATCGGCAAGTGGCCCGCGTTCTGCGTGGCCCTGTGGCACGACCTGCGCGAGGTCGACCCCGTCCCGGCGGTGGTGGACGGGCGGCCGACCAAGGTGTGGTGGGCGTTCGTCGGCAACTGCCGCTACCGTACGCACGCCCGGGTCCCGGCGCTGCGCGAGAGCCTGGTCGACGGGCGCCTGGACGTGCGGGTGCTGGGCGCCCGCTCCCCGTTCCCCCGGGTGCGGGCCGTGGTGGACGTGCTGCTGGGCCGCTACTGGCGGGGCGAGGGCTACCGCGAGCGGACCGCCCGCGAGCTCGTCCTGACCCTGCCCGAGGAGCCGCGGCTGCTGGCCGTGGACGGCGAGGTCGTCGAGGGCTCCCGGACGGTGCGGTTCAGCAAGAGGTCGGCGGCGCTGCGGGTGTTCGTCCCGGCCGCCGGGGCCTGAGGCACTCAGCGGCGGGTGCGGTCGCAGTCGCCGATGAGCAGCGCCAGCCCGGCGCCGACCAGCCAGGAGTCCTTGGCGATGGGCGTGCCGTCGGGGGTGGGCCGCAGGCTGCCGGGGCGGCGCAGGCCCGGGGTGCGCAGGTAGAGGCCGAGCAGGGAGGCGCCGAAGGCGGTGAGCCCGGCGCCGGCGAGCCTGCCGGGCACCAGCGGCACCAGCAGCGCCGTCCCCAGGGCGATCTCCCCGGCGGACAGGGCCTTGACGAACGTGACGGGGTCGACGTCCTTGAGGAAGGGGTAGGCGCCCGCGGCCATGCCGTGCATGCCGCGGGCGGCCTCCTCGTCCGCGCCGCGCTTGTCCAGCCCGGAGTTGAGGATGAACGCGCCGGTGGCCAGGCGCAGGGGCAGGTCGCTGATTCGCAGGGGCAGTCGCATGTCGTCTCCGTGGAACGGACCGGTTGATCACTCAGGGCGATTCGCATGCTACCGACGGTGCCCTCCGGGGGCGGGGAGACCCGCCGCGACCCGGGGTCAGAGGCGGGCGACGATCTCCTCCATGGCCTGCCACGCCTGCGCGGTGTCCCGGTCGGCGGTGTGCGGCCGGGAGAACGCGTCGGCGAACTCGGCGACGTCCTGGAGGTCCCAGCGCAGGCGGTACAGGTCCATCCGGTCGGGGTCCACGGCGTGCCCGGAGGCCTCGGAGTAGCGCTCCAGGTCGGCGGCGTCGGAGGCGACCAGCCACAGGTCGCGCTCGGGGGGCGCGGTGCCCACCGTGTCCCAGTCCACGAGCAGCGGCCGGGGGCCGCGCCAGACCACGTTGCCGGGGTGGGGCTCGCCGTGGGTGACGACGGCGGGGGCGTCGGCGATCCGGGCGGCCCGGCGGTCATACTCCTCCAGACGGGCGCGCACCCGCTTGGTGTTCTCGGCCAGCAGCCGGGCCGCGCGGCCGGAGTAGGGCCCCGGCGTCCCGACCAGGGAGGGGTCCTCCAGCACGGCGTCCAGGCGGGCGCGGTTCCCGATCCGGTCGGGCGCGGCGGGGACGCCGCGCACCGGCGCCGCCCGGTGCAGCCGGGCCAGGGCGTCCAGCAGGAGTCCGCGCAGGTACGGGGTCAGGGGGCGGCCGAACTCGCCGGACGCGCCCTCCACGTAGGGGAAGAGGCTGAGCACGAGGTCGCGGCCCACCGCCCGGACGGTCCGCCCCTCGGGGGTGCGCAGCGGCGCCACGACGAACCCCAGCCCGGCGTCGTCGTGCAGCCGGGCCGCGGTGTCCATGGCCGCGGCCAGCCGCTCGCGGGCCCGCACCGGGGTCGGCCCCAGGTACCCCTTGCGGGAGAGGTCGGCCACGGTCGCGAACCAGCGCCGGCCCGAGGTGTCGGTGACCCTCCAGTGGTGGTCGGCGAACCCCAGGGGCAGGTGGGTGAGCGCGACCGGGCGTATCCCCCAGGCTCCCAGGGCTTGTCCGATCCGGTCCTCGTGGAGGTCTGGCAACTCCCGCATGCGGCGAAGCTACCAGGGCGCCCCCGGCGGCGCAGGGGTTTTTCGACGGTTCACCCGCGCTTGCGCCCCTCAGGCCACCAGGCCGTACAGGCGGACGCCGCCGGTGCCGCGGACCGCGGCGACCAGGGCGCCGGGGACGGCCGCCACCCGGTGGGCGTCGGCCGACGGCCCCGCCGGCACCGGCCCCCCAGGGCCGGGCGGGTCCAGGACCAGCAGCCGGGCCTCGCCGTCGAAGGGCACCGACCACACAGCCGCGACCTCCTGCCCCGGGTCCGCGCCGGGGGCGCCGGAGGAGACCGCGACCGATCCGGCCAGCGCCGCGGCCGGCTCCGGCCCGTAGCGGGGCAGCCGGTCCCCGCCCAGGGCGGTGGTGCCGGCGATCTCCCCCTCCGGGGTCACGCGGTGGAACAGCAGCCGGTCGGCGGCCTCCTCGGCGACGACCGCGCCGGAGGTGTCGGCGTGCACCAGTACGGACCCGCCCTCGGTCCAGGGCTCGGCGGTGATCCGCACCGCGTGCGACCCGTCCCGCGGGTCCAGGACGGCCGGGGCGCCCTCGCCCATGAGCGGGGCGACCACCACGGCGGGCCGGGCGCCGGCGCCCCCGGCAGGGCCGCCCGGGCGCAGGGCGGGGAACTCCTCCAGGCCGGGCAGCTCCCGGGTCCAGCGCACCCGGCCGTCCCGCGGGTCCAGGGCGGTGACCACGCCGGTCAGGAGGTCGCCGGGGGTGTCGGCGATCTCCGCCCAGGAGGTGCCGCGCAACCGCTGCTCGGGGACGCAGGCGTAGGCGGCGAGGAAGAGGTCGGCGGTGCGCAGGGTGTTGTCGGCGTTCCACCCCTGCCAGGGCTCGCAGACCCTGCCCGGCTCGCGGGGCACGGTGAACGACCACGCCTCGCCGAAGCCGGCGGTGTCGCGGGCGCTGATCCGGGGCGGCCCCTCCCCCTCCCGCCAGGAGTGGAGCAGGGTGCCCGGACCGGCGGCCAGGAACTCCGCGGACACGCCCTCGGGCGGGGGCGGGGCGGTGAACTCCGCCACCGTGCCGCCGCGGGCGGTGTCCAGCTCCACCCAGGCCAGGGCGTCGTCACGCCCGGGGTCGCCGGGGTCGCCGTGGGCGACGTGCACCCGCGTGCCCCCGCCGTACACGAAGGCGCGGGCGCCGGCGCCGCGCAGGAGGTAGCGCCACAGCTCCTCGCCGGTGGCGCCGTCCAGGGCCACGACGCCCTCGTCCAGGACGACGACCGGGCCCAGGGTGCCGGGCAGGACGTCCGCCACGGCGCCGTCCCCGGGCGGCGTCCACGACCAGGCCACCCGGGAGACCTGCGCGGGGACCGGAGGCGCGGTCTCGGGTGCGCCCGCGGCGACGGTGTGGTCCACCGCCAGGGAGAGGGCCAGCGCGCGCACGCCCAGGCCGGCGGCCAGGGCCAGCGCGAGCCCGGCCGCGACCGGGGGCAGCGCGAGCCGCAGCGGGCGGAGGCGCATCCGGCGGCGCCCGGCGGCGGCCAGCAGCAGGCCCGTCCCCGCAGCGGACGCCGCGGTCCACCAGGGGGCCCCGGGGGCCAGCGCCAGCGCGGCCCCGCCCAGGCACAGGCCGGCCCCGCACCAGCCCAGCGGGCCGCGCGGGGAGGCGTCCCCGGTATCCGGGCCGACCGTCAGGTCCTCGACCACGCGGGCCCCCTCTCGCACGGCGCGGACGCGCCGACCATACGACGCGCGGGCGGCGCTTTCGGTTTTCCGGGCGGGGCCGGACCGGCCCTGTCGGGTCCGCGCCCGGCAGCGGCGGCGGGCGGGCCCCGACCGGCGCGAATGTCGCAGGGGTGCGGTTCACTGGGCCCCGCCCCCGACCCCGTCCCCCGGAGCCCGCCATGGACGCCCTCGACCTGGACATCCGGACGGTCCGCCGCCTCGCCGTGCGCCGCCAGCGCCTGTCCGGCCCCCGCCCCTCCCCCGGCCCCGAGGGGCTGCGCGAGGTGCTGCGCGACCTGCGCTGCCTCCAGATCGACCCGGTCGGCGTGGTCGCCCGCAGCCACCTGCTGGTGCTGTGGAGCAGGCTGGGCCGGTTCGACCCGGACGACCTGGAGGCGCTGCTGTGGCGGGAGCGCTGGCTGTTCGAGTACTGGGCGCACGCGGCTTCGGTGGTGCTCACCGAGGACCTGCCGCTGCACCGGCGGCTGATGCGCCGCCACCCGGGCGCGGACTCGCGGATGTCGGCGTGGGCCCTGGCCAACGGGGAGCTGCGCGAGCACGTCCTGGTCCGGCTCGCCGAGTCCGGTCCGCTGCCCACCGACGGGTTCGAGGACCGCGCGGCCGTGCCGTGGGAGTCCACCGGGTGGACGGCCGGGCGCAACGTGGAGCGCATGCTGGAGCTGCTGTGGTTCCAGGGGCTGATCATGGTGGCCGGGCGGCGCGGGCGCACCCGGCTGTGGGACCTGGCGGAGCGGCGGCTGCCCCCCTGGGCCGACCGCGCCGACCTGCCCGACGCCGAGGTCGAGGAGCGCTCGGCCGAACACGCGCTGCGGGCACTGGGCGCGGGGCGGGCCCGCGACGTGCGGCGGCACTTCGTGCGCGAGCGCTACGGGGACGCGGCCGCGACGCTGGAGCGGCTGGCGGAGCGCGGGCGGGCGGTGCGCGCCCGGGTGGCGGGGAGCGCCGAGCCGTGGTTCGTGCACGCCGACGTGCTGCCGCTGGTGGAGCGGGCCGCGGGTGCCGGGTGGCAGGGGCGGACGACCCTGCTGTCGCCGTTCGACAACCTGCTGTGCGACCGGGAGCGGACGTCCCTGCTGTGGGGGTTCGACTACGTGAACGAGATGTACACGCCGCGGGCGAAGCGGCGGTTCGGGTACTACGTGCTGCCGGTCCTGCACGGCGACCGGCTGGTGGGCCGGGTGGCGGCCCGGGCCGACCGGCGGCGCGGGGTGCTGGACCTGGAGGGCGTGTACGCCGAGGGCCGGGCGGGGGACGAGGCGGCGGGGCCGGGCCTGGCGGCGGCGGTCGGCGAGCTGGCCGTGTTCGCCGGGGTGGGGGCGGTGGCCTGCACCGGGCCGGTGCCGGGGGTGTGGCGGGAGGCGCTGGCCGGGCTGTAGCGGGCCGCGGCCGGGGGCCGGGAACCCGCCCGGCGTGATTATCGATATTTACGACTGATTTAGTATGCATTAGCCTTCGGGGGTGAGCACCCCCGAACGCCCCCTCCGGATCGCCGTCGTCGGCGCCGGGCCGCGGGCCACCTCCCTGCTCGAACGGATCGCCGCCAACCTCCCCGGCCTCCCGCCGCGGCGCGCGCTGGAGGTCTGCGTCGTCGACCCGCACCCGCCCGGCGGCGGGCGGATCTGGCGGCACGACCAGTCGCCGTGGCTGTGGATGAACACCACCGCCGGCGACTGCACGATGTTCACCGACGCGTCCTCCACCTGTGACGGCCCCGTCGTCCCCGGGCCCACCCTCGCCGAGTGGGCGCGCGACCTCGCCTCGGGGTCGCTTCACCGGCCGCGGGGCTTCGCCTCCGACGGCGCCGACCTGGCCGAGGCCCGGCGGGTGCACCGGGACTGGTTCGCCACCCGGCGGTTGCAGAGCCGGTACCTGTCCTGGGTGTTCCACCGGACCGCCGAGCGCGCGCCCGAGGGCCTGTCGGTGCGGGCGGTGCGGGGGCGCGCGGTCGACCTGCGCGACCTGCCCGGCGGCACGCAGCGGCTGGCGTTGGAGGACGGCACCGCGCTGGACGCCGACCTCGTGGTGCTGGCCCAGGGCAGCGGCGACACCGCGCCCGCCCCCGGGGAGGAGCGGCTCGCCGCACACGCGGACGCGCACGGGCTGGTGTACGTGCCGACCGCCTCCACCGCGGACATCGCGCTGGACGCGGTGCCCGCCGGGGAGCCGGTGCTGGTGCGCGGGCTGGGGCTGGCGTTCGTCGACACGGTCGTGCTGCTCACCTCGGGGCGGGGCGGGACGTTCACCCGCGAGGCCGACGGGACGCTGCGCTACCGGCCCTCGGGCCGCGAGCCCGTGCTGTGGGCGGGGTCGCGGCGGGGGGTGCCCTACCACTCCAAGCTCCACTACGACCTGCCCGGGCCGCGGCCGGACCTGCCCCGGCACCTGGACCGGGCGGCGCTGGCCGCCCTGGGGGCGGGGCCGCTGGACCTGCGCGAGGACGTGTGGCCGCTGGTGGTGCGCGAGCTGGCGCACGCGCACTACGCGGAGCTGGCGCGGTCCCACCCGGAGCGGCTGTCCCTGGGGGCGGCGGAGTTCCTGGAGCGCCTGGAGTCCGCCGACCCGTGGGAGGACCGGGTCAAGGAGCTGGTGGCCGAGGCGGTGCCGGACGGGGCCGACGTGTTCGACGCGGGGCGGATCGACCGGCCGCTGGCGGGGCTGCGGTTCGCCGGCCACGACGCCCTGGGCACCTGGCTGGAGGAGTACATCGCGGCCGACCTGGAGCGGCGGCGCGACCCGGCGTACAGCATGGACCTGGCGGTGTTCTTCGCACTGCTGTCGGTGTTCACGGTGCTGGGCGAGGCGCTGGCGGACGGGACGGTCTCGGCGGAGTCGGCGGCCCGGGAGTTCCCGGGGTTCCTGGGGTTCTTCGGTTTCGTGGCCAGCGGTCCGCCGGGGCCGCGGCTGGAGGAGGTGCTGGCGCTGGCCCGGGCGGGGGTGCTGCGCTTCACCGGCGCGGACACCGCCGTGCGCGCCGTGGAGGGCGGGTTCGAGGCCCGGTCGGCGAGCACCGGCGCCACCGTGACGGCACGGGCGCTGCTGGAGGCGCGGTTGCCCGCGCCCTCGCTGGAGCGCACCACCGACCCCCTGCTGCTGGCGCTGCGCGAACGCGGCGAGATCCGGGCGCGCGAGCACGGCGGGCTGGTCGACGCCGACCCGGCCGGCCAGCGGCTGCGCCGCGCCGACGGGGAGCCGCACCCGGCCCGGTTCGGGCTGGGCGCACTGGTGGCGGGCGGCGTGGGCGCGGGCGGGTTCTCCCGCCCGCGCACCGACGCGGGGTTCTTCCGCCAGAACGACGCCGTCGCCCGCGTCCTGCTGGCGGCACTGCGCTAGAGGTCGAAGACCAGGGGATCCACGGCGGCCGCGCCGCCGTCCTGGACACCACCCCCACCTGCACCGCCTGCGGCTCCCCCGCCGACCCGCCCCCCGCACGCAGCCCTGACCCGGCCCCGGCGCCGCCCGCCCCCGGCCAGGGGGAATGTTTACACGCCGGGGCGCGGGGGCGGGAGCGCGGGCGGGGAGATAACGGGGCAGGGACGGCGACAGGGGGGCCGGATGCGGGCGCTGCGATTGCACGGGCCCCGGGACCTGCGGGTGGACGAGGTACCCGAGCCCCGGGTGGTGCCCGGGACCGTGAAGGTCCGGGTCGGGTGGAACGGCATCTGCGGGTTCGACGTGCGCAACTACCTCGACCCGGTCCTGCCCGACGAGTACCTCCACCCCGTGCTGCGCACGCACGGCCCCCACGTGCAGGGCCACGAGTTCTCCGGCCGGGTCCAGGAGTGCGCCCCCGACGTGCGCGGCCTGTCCGAGGGCGCGGTGGTGGCCGTGGAGCCCCTGGTCTTCGACGGCAGCTGCGCCGCCTGCCGCCGCGGCGAGTACAACCTGTGCGAGAACCACGGGTTCATCGGCCTCATGGGCGGGGGCGGCGGCATGTCCGAGTACGCGGTCGTCCCCGCCGACCGGGTCCACCCGATGCCCGAGGGGGCCTCCCCCACCGTCGCCGCCCTGGTGGAGCCCCTGGCGGCGGCCTGGCACGCGGTCCGCCGCTCCGGGATGCGCGCGGGCGACACGGTCCTGGTGGTGGGCGGCGGGCCGGTCGGGCTGGGCGTGCTGATGGCGGCCCGGGCGCGCGGCGCCGGGCACGTGACCGTGAGCGAGGCCGCCCCGCTGCGCCGCCGGATCGCCGAGGAGCTGGGCGCCGACCGGGTCTGCGACCCCGCGCGCCAGGACGCGGTCGCCGCCGTCCGCGGGCGCGCCCCCGCCGGGGCCGACGTCTCCTTCGAGACCTCGGGCGGCGGGACGGGCGCGGTCTCGGCGCTCCTGGGCGCGCTGCGCAGGGGCGGCCGGGCGGTGGTGGTCTCCGAGGGGCGCCCGGTGGTGCTGGACCCCGCGGTGCTGGCGTCCACCGAGATCGAGCTGGTGGGCAGCTTCGGCTACGGCCCACGGGACTTCCCCGAGGTCATCGCCGCGATCGCCGCCGGGTCCCTGTCCCCCAAGCCGCTGGTCACCGACCGCCTCTGCCTGGAGGAGGCGCGCGAGAGGGGCTACGAGGAGCTGATCGCGCACGCGGGCGGCCACGTGAAGATCCTCGTGCATCCCTGAGGTCCGTCGCCTGCCGGTCCGCATGACGCGCCTGGAGCCGCCCGGTCCCGCGGGCGGCCGGGGCGCGCCGCCCGGCGGGCCGGAAGGGCGCGGGGCCCCCGGGCGGGGCGCGGGCGAAGGAGTGCGCCGCGCCCGGGGGCGGTTCAGGGGCGGGGCGCCAGCCCCAGGTTCTCGCGCAGGGTGGCGCCCGGGGTGTAGTCCGCGCGCAGCGCCCCGCGCTCCTGGAGCAGCGGCACCACGCGGTCGACGAAGTCGTCCAGGCCGCCCGGGGTCAGGTGCGGGACCAGCACGAACCCGTCGCTCGCCCGCTCGGCCACGTGCCGGACGATCTCCCCCGCCACCGCCTCGGGCGTGCCGACGAAGGTCTGCCGGGCCGACTCCTCCACCACCAGGTCGCGGATGCCGAGCTTCTCGGACGCGGCTCTGGCCCGCCAGCGCTCCACCAGGGCGGCCCGGTCGGTGGAGCGCGCCGCCGCCGTGCCCTGGGTGAGCACCCGTTCCAGGTCCGGTTCGACGTCGGGCAGCGGCCCCTCGGGGTCGTACTCGGACAGGTCCCGGCCCCAGACCTGCTCGACGAACCGGATCGCGGTCGCCCCGCTCACCTGCTGGTAGCGGATGGCCCGCGCCCGCTCCTCGGCCTCCGCGGGGGTGTCGCCCAGGACGTAGGTGACGCCGGGCAGGATGAGCAGCTCGTCGTCGCCGCGGCCGTGGGCGGCCAGCCGCCGGTGCACGTCGTCGTAGAACGCCCGCCCGGCCTCGAACCCGCCGTGCCGGGAGAAGACGACGTCGGCCCCGGCCGCCGCGAAGTCCCGCCCCTGCGGGGAGTCCCCCGCCTGGATGACCACGGGCCGCCCCTGGGGCGAGCGGGGCAGGGTGGGCACGGCCTCGATGTCGAAGAACCGGTCCCGGTGCACGGCGGCCCGACCGGTCCCGGCGGCGTCCCAGAACGCGCGCACGGCCCGGACGAACGAGGCGGCGCGCTCGTACCGGTCGGTGTGGTCGAGGTAGCCGCCGCGCCGGAAGTTCTCCCCGGTGAACGCGTCGGAGGAGGTCACCGCGTTCCAGGCGGCGCGTCCGCCGCTCAGGTGGTCCAGGGTCGCCAGCTGCCGGGACAGCTCGTAGGGCTCGTTGTAGGTGGTGCTGAGCGTCCCGGCCAGCCCCAGGTTCGCGGTGACCGCGGACAGCGCGGCCAGCACGGTGAGGGTGTCGGGCCGCCCCACCACGTCCAGGTCGTGGATGCGCCCCTGGTGCTCGCGCAGGCGCAGCCCCTCGGCGAGGAAGAAGTAGTCGAACCGCCCCCGCTCCGCGGTGCGCGCCAGCTCTTCGAACGAGGAGAAGTCGATCTGGCTGCGCGAGCGCGGGTCGCTCCAGACGGTGGTGTTGTTGACCCCGGGGAAGTGCGCCACCAGGCGCACCTGCCGGATCCCGTCACTGCCGCTCATGCGGTTCCTCCTGTGCGTCGTCGGTCTCCTCGCGCGGCGGCGCCGCGTCCGCGTCCCCGCGGGGCCGCGGGACGGGGCTCACCCCCAGCGCCAGGCCGTTCTCGCAGCGGTACAGCTCCGCCTCCCCGCACACCGTGATCACCCCGCCCCGTAGCGGCTGTCCGGCCGGGCCAGCCCGAGCCGGTCCCGCAGGGTCCGGGGACCGTCCCCCTCGCGGAGCACGCCGGACTCGCGCAGCAGGGGCACCGTCCGCTCCGTGAACAGGGGCAGGTCCTCGTCGGTGGAGCCGAACCCGACGACGAACCCGTCGACGACCCGGCCCCACTCCAGCAGGGCCTCGGCCAGGGCCCCGGGCGAGCCGGTGTGCACCAGTCCGGCCCCGGCCCGGTCCGGGCCGGGGCCGCCGCGCGCCAGGTGGGCGCGCACCTCGGCCAGGACGAACACCCCGTCCCGGTCGCGCCCGGCGGCGGCGACCTCCTCGCGCACCCGCAGGCAGCGCTCGCGCACCGCCCCCAGGGTGCCGGAGGTGACGACCACCACGTCGGCCGCGACCGCCGCGGTGGCCAGCGCGTGGTCGTCCTCGGCACGCACGACCACCGGGGGCCGGCCCTGGGGCGGCCTCGGGGTGATGGAGGGGCCGCGCACGCTCCACCCGGGCCCCTCGAAGTCGACGTAGTGGAGCCGGTCGCGGTCGACGAACCTCCCGGTGGCGGTGTCGCGGATCTCGGCGCCGTCCTCCCAGCTGTCCCACAGCCGGGAGACGACGTCGGCGACGGCGGTGGCCTCGGCCCACAGCTCTTCGCCGGGCGCGGTGGGTCGGCGCCCCACCGCCCGGGCGTCGGATCCCGTGCGGGACACCTCGACCCACCACCCGGCCCGCCCCCGGGAGGCGAAGTCGAGGGAGGCCACCGCCTTGGAGACGTGGAACGGCTCCGTGTGGGTGACGGTGACGGTCGGCACCAGGCCGATCCGCCGGGTGTGCGGGGCGACGGCGGCCAGGGTGAGCAGCGCGTCGGGGCGGGAGACCCCGGTGAGGGAGTCCCCGAGGGCGGCGAAGTCGAGCCCGGCATCCTCGGCCAGGCGGACGGCGCGGACGTGGTCCGCGGCGGTGAACCCGCCGCCCGCGCCGTCGAGGGCGACGCCGAGGGTCAGGGGGCGGTCCAGCGGGTGGGCCATGGTCGGCTCCTGCGTGTCGGGCCGGGGACGGCGCGGGGTCGGCTCCGGGGTGCGGTCGTCAGCTCCGGGGCAGGCCCGGGGGGTTGATCTCGGACTCGGTGACGGCCTCGCCGTCCACGGCCCAGCGCTCCAGGACCTCCTGGTAGCGCCCGCTCCCGATGACCTCGTCGAGGGCGGCGTTGACCGCCTCGACCAGGCCGTTGTCCTTGAGGGTCATGGCGGCGATCTCCGCCCTGACCTCTCCGCCGCCGGAGATGGTGCCGACGATCTCGGTCTCCCGGGCGACCTCCACGTGGTAGGAGGCGCTGGGGGTGGGGCCGAGGTAGAGGTCGATGCGGCCGGACTGGAGCGCCAGGTAGGTGTCGCTGTCGGTCTGGTAGTACTGCAGGTCGGCCGGCTCCAGCCCCGCGTCCTGGTTCTCCTGGTCCCAGCGCAGGAGGATCTCCTCCTGGTTGGTCCCCGAGCCGACGGCGACGGAGAGGCCGGCGATGTCCGCGGGCTCCGCGATCTCGTCGAACCCGTGGCCGGTGGCGGCCTCGAAGGAGACGGTGTCCACCCGGTAGGTGGCGAAGTCGAAGAGGTCCTTGCGCTCCTCGGTGACGGTGACGTTGGAGAACACGGCCTCGTACCTGCCGCTCTCCACGGACAGGAAGAGGTTGTCCCAGCCGGTGGCCTCGGGCCGGTACTCCAGGTCCAGGACGTCGGCGACGAGCTGGGCGACGTCGGTCTCCACGCCGATGACGGTCTCGTCGTCGTCGGCGTAGAAGGCGAGCGGCGGGGCGCCGCCGCTGGAGTGGCCGACGGTCAGGGCGCCGTCCTCGCGGATCTCCTCGGGCACGAGGCCGGCGATCTCGGGCACGGCCTCGGCGCGGACCCGGTCCTGCTCGGCGGCGAGGTTGAACGGGCTCTCGCCGCCCGCGCCCCCGCTCTCGGCCGCGCCCTGCGCCTCGGGGTCGGCGCAGGCGCTGAGGGCCAGCAGCAGGACGGCGGCCAGGGCCGGGGCGCGCAGGGGGGCGACGGGGGTGGGCATGGTGCTCCTCGGGGGGACGGAAGGGGTGGGGACGGGGGGCGGGGGGTTCACAGGACCTTCTCCAGGAAGGCCCGGGTGCGTTCGTGGGCGGGGTGGTCCAGGACCCGTCCGGGCGGGCCGGACTCGACGATGCGCCCCTGGTCCATGAACACGACGGTGTCGGCGACCTCGCGGGCGAAGCCGATCTCGTGGGTGACGACGATCATGGTGGTGCCGCCCGCGGCGAGGTCGCGGATGACGTCGAGGACCTCGCCGACGAGTTCGGGGTCCAGGGCGCTGGTGGGCTCGTCGAACAGCAGCACCTTGGGCCGCAGGGCCAGGGCGCGGGCGATGGCGACCCGCTGCTGCTGGCCCCCCGACAGAGTGCGCGGGTGGGCGTCGGCGAACCCGGCCAGGCCCACGCGCTCCAGCAGGGCGCGCGCCTGCTCCTCGACCTCGGCGGCGGGCCGGCGGAAGGCGTACCGGGGCGCCTCGACGATGTTCTCCAGCACGGTCAGGTGCGGGAACAGGTTGAAGTTCTGGAAGACGAACCCGATGGCGCCGCGCTGGCGCAGGATCTGCTTCTCCTTGAGTTCGTGCAGGACGCCGCGTCCGCGGCGGTAGCCGATCAGCTCGCCGTCGACGGTGATGTGGCCGCGGTCGGCGCGCTCCAGGTGGTTGATGCAGCGCAGCAGGGTGCTCTTGCCCGACCCCGAGGGGCCCAGGACCACGGTGACGTGACCGGCCTCGACGGTGAGGTCGACGTCCCGCAGGACCTCGGCGGCGCCGAAGCGCTTGTACACGCCGCGCACGGAGACCATGGGGGCCGTCCGGGACCGGGCGGGGGTGTCGGCGGCCGTCATCGGGTGGCCCCTCTCGGCTGGCGGGCGGAGCGCAGGGCGTGGGGCAGCCCGGCGGCGAAGGAGCGCACCCGCTGCAGGGGCGTGGGCGGGAGTTCGCGCACGGCCCCCTTGGCGTAGTGGCGCTCCACGTAGAACTGGGCGGCGGACAGCAGCGTGGTCAGGACGATGTACCAGAGGGTGGCGACCATGAGCATGGGCACCACGTCGCCGGTGCGGTTGTAGATGACCTGGACGCGGTAGAAGAGCTCGCCCAAGGCCATCACGTACACCACCGAGGTGCCCTTGAACAGGCCGATGACCTCGTTTCCGGCGGTGGGCATGATGGTCCGCATCGCCTGCGGCAGGATGATGCGGCGCACCTGGCGGCCCCAGGGGATGCCGAGCGCGGCGGCGGCCTCGCGCTGGCCCTGGTCGACGGCGAGGATGCCGGAGCGGACGATCTCGGCGGAGTAGGCCGCCTGGTGCAGGGCCAGGCCCAGGACGGCGGCGGTCATGGGGCTGATGAGCTCCATGGTGGGGAAGCTGACGAAGGCGGGGCCGAAGGGGATGCCGAAGGAGAGCCGGTCGTAGAGGATCGCGAGGTTGTACCAGAACAGCAGCTGCACGATGAGGGGGATGGAGCGGAAGGCCCACACGTAGGTCCAGGACACCGAGGCGAGCAGGGCACTGCCGGACAGGCGCATGAGCGCCAGGACGACGCCCAGGCCGAAGCCCAGGACGGTGCCGTACACCGTGAGCCGAACGGTCAGCCACAGCGCCCGCATGATGGTCTCGGCGAAGAGGTAGTCGGCGACGACGTGCCACTTCCAGGCCGGGTTGGTGAGCATCATGTTCGCGAACATGGCGACCAGGACCAGGACGGCCGCCCCGGCGGCCCAGCGCCAGGGGTGGCGGGCGGGCCGGACCGGCCAGTCGGTGGGGTCGTCGGGGGCGCCCCGGGGGCCGGCGGCGCGGGTGGCGGCGGGGGCGGTCACCGGTCGGCCCTCCCGGCCCGGGTGGCGGTGCCGGCGCGGGCGCGCACGGCCGGGGCCGCGGGCGCGTCCTCCGGAGCGGCCGGGGCCAGGACCTTGTCGAAGGGGAGCGGGCCGAGGGTCTCGGGGTCGGCGGCCGGGTCGAAGCCCGGGGTGTACCCGGCGGCGAGGTAGAGGGCGCGCGCCTCGGGCTGGCGGGGCCCGGTGGTCAGGTGCATGCGCGTGTAGCCGGCGCGGGCGGCGGCGCGCTCCAGGGCGGCCAGGACCGTGCGGGCGTGGCCGCGCCTCCTGCTGTCGGAGGCCGTCCACATGCGCTTGACCTCGGCGGTGCGCGCGTCGTGGCGGCGGTAGGCGCCCCCGGCGACGGGGCGGCCGTCCAGCACGAGGAGCAGCAGGAGCCCGTCGGGCGGGGCGAAGTGCGCGGCCGGGACGGAACTCAGCTCGCTGTCGCCGAGGGACCCGTAGCGCTCGGTGTACTCCCGGCGGAGTTCGTCGAGCAGGGGGCGGGCCAGGGGGTCGTCGATCCGCGCCGTGCGGATGACGGGTGTCTCGGCCGTCGGCGGGCGGCGTGGGCCCATGGGGGAGAACCTCGCTCTCGGTGGCGGAAGCCCTGCGGGTCCGGGGATTCCGGGGTCGCGGGGCACAGAAGGATTCTGAGTCCCACAAAACCCATATGTCAAGTAGGAAAAGTGTGATTAGAAGGCGGGCGGATCCCCCGGCGGCCGGTGAAATCCCCGTCAACATGCGCCAAGTTCCGACCAAACAGACAACACGCGCACATCAGGATGTTTCTCTTGTCTGTATAGATCTTCACCAAGAGTGACGAAAGGGGCGCCATGGTGCAGCCGAGCTACACGGCGCCGGACAGGTCCCGCAACCAGTGGCTCCCGCTGGGCGTCGCCGCGGCGGTGGCGGTCCTGCTGGTCGCCGCCTGGTCGCTGCTGAACGCCCTGCTGCCGGGGACCGAGCGGATACGCGCCGGGGACGAGATCACCATCGGCGAGGGCGGCGGGTACCGCGCCTCCCTCTCCCTGCCCCAGGAGGGGTGGAGCCTGGACGTGGGGGCCAGCCGGGCCGGGCAGTCCTACCGGTTCCACCGCGGGCCCGTGGACCTGACCGTGACCGCGGTCACCCCCGTCGGGGACCCGCCCCCCGACGCGGAGCGGCTGTGGGAGGGCATGGGCGACATCGCCCGCGCCGGGGACCCCACCGCGCGGCTGGGCGACCCCGAGGTGATCACCACCGAGCAGGGCGTCGAGGGCCTGACCGGGGTGCTGCGCAGCCGGACCGAGGAGGGCGCGGCCGTGCTGTACCCCTCGCCCGACGGGGGGTTCGCCGTGGAGATGACCCTGGGCGGCCGGGACGCCACCACCGCCGACCTGGAGGCCGTCGCCGACGTGGCGCGGACCGTCGTGTTCACCGGGGAGGGGGAGCGATGAGCGGCGCACCGGAGGACCCGCGGTCCGTGGACACCCGGGCGGCCCGGGTGCCCGCCCAGCGCACCTCGCGGACGGGCGCCCCCGGGCCGCGGCGGATCCCGGCGCCCCGCGCGCCCGAGCGGACCCTGCTGGGGTACCGCCTGCCCGCGCTCACCTCGATGGTCCTCATCGCCCTGTTCTGCCTGCTGGGGCTGGGGACGCTGACGTTCCAGCTCGCCGGGACGGTGCGGGTGTTCTTCGCCGAGGCCGCGCTGGGACTGGTCTTCGGCGCCGCCACCCTGCTGTTCGGGTTCTGGCTGTTCCGGCGGATCCGGCCGGTGCGCGCCCCCGACCTGCCCGCCTCGCTGGTGGCGGTCCTGTGGGGCATGACGGCCGCGACCGGCGGCGCCCTGCTCGCCAACAGCGCGCTCTCGGGGGTCTGGTCCAAGACCATGGGGCTGGCGTTCACGTCGGCCTGGGGTGCGGCGCTGACGGCGCCGCTCAACGAGGAGCTGTTCAAGCTCGTCGGGATCGTGCTGGTGGCCGTGGCCTTCCCGCGGGCGCTGCGCGGGCCCGTCGACGGGTTCGTCCTGGGTGCCCTGGTGGGCCTGGGCTTCGAGGTGACCGAGAACCTCATCTACGGGCTGAACACGGTGGCCATGGCCGGCGGGGTGAACGGGGCCGAGGCCGTGGTCCAGACGACGGTGCTGCGCGTGGTGCTCACCGGGTTCGGATCGCACTGGGCGATGTCCGCGGTGGCGGGCGCCGGCGTCGGCCTGCTCGCCGCGGCGGGGTGGCTGCCGGGGCGCCGCCGGGCGGTCGGGGCGCTCCTGCTGGTGCTGACGGCGGTGGGGATGCACTGGCTGTTCGACTCGCCGCTGCTGGACGGGTTCGCCGGCATCGTCTTCAAGGTGCTGCTGAACTTCGCGATCGCCCTGGCGGTGTACTTCGCCTTCCGCCACGCCCACCGCCGCAGGGTCCGCCGCGCCCTGGCGCGGGAGGGCGAGGAGGTGGGGCTGCGCCGCTCGTCGGCGGTCGCCCTGGCCCGGCGCCGCGCCCGGCGCAGGGCGCTGCGCGAGGTGCCCGAGGCCGAGCGCGCCGAGGCCGGGCGCGTCCAGGAGCTGATGGTGGAGGAGGCCGAGGACCGCGCCTTCGCCAACAGGGTCTGACCGCGCGGGCGCGCGGGGGCCGGGGCCGCCGGTCCGGAGCCCGCCCGGGCGCGGGGAGTGGCCGCGCGGGGGCCGGGGGCGTCCCCGGCCCCCGCGCCGCGTCTCAGCCCGTCCGCTCCAGCAGCTCCCGGGCCAGCTCCCGGAAGCGGGCGGCGACGGCCCGCCCGCGCTCCGGCGCCGGTTCCACCCCGGACCCGCGGTCCGCGTCCCAGTCGTGGAACAGGTGGAGGAAGGGGAGGCGGCCGTGGTCGCCCTCCCCGAGGGAGGCGACCCGGCACAGGTGGTCGTAGACGGTCTCGGCGGCCCGGGCCGCCCGCGCACCGTCCGGCTCCCCCGCGAGCAGCCCGGCGCAGACCCGCCGCGCGGCGGCCAGGTGCGCCTCCCCCTCGGTGGGCCAGGCCAGCCCCAGCTCGGCGAGCGCCGCGGTGAAGGGCTCCAGGGCCGGGTCCGCGCGGCCCAGCCCGGCGACCTCCCGCAGCGCGGGCGAGTCCAGCCCCCGGGCCAGCGCCTGCGCGGCGACCATCGGCAGGTCGGGGTGTCCGTGGCCGACGACCGCGTCGGCCAGCTGCTCCCTGAGCACGTCCATCGGGTCCTCCCCGGGCCCGCGGGCCGACCGGTCCGGTGCCCGTACCGCACGGCGCGCGGCCCGCCGGAGAATCCTCGCACACCGCCCGGCCCGGCCCCGGGGCCGCGGAGGCCGCCGGCCGCTCCCCCGCAGGGCGGCGGTCCGGGGACGGCCGTCCGGAACCGCCCCCGGTCAGCGGGTCGGCCGCACGAAGCGGTGCAGCAGCGTGCCGTCCCGCTCCAGGACCAGGCGGGGGCGCAGCTCCAGGCCGGACCGGGCACCGAGGGCGATGCGGGGCGCGTCGCCGCCCGCCAGCAGCGGGACCGTGCTCAGGCACAGCTCGTCCAGCAGCCCGGCGGCGGCCACGTCCGCCAGCAGGGAGGGGCCGCCCTCGCACAGCACACGGGACAGCCCCCGGCCGGCGAGGTCGGCCAGGGCCGCCCGCAGGTCCACCTCGGCGCCGCCGTGCACCAGCACCCGGTCGGCCCCCAGCAGGGCGCGGGCGCGCTCCAGCGCCCGCTCCCCCGCGGCGGCGCGGGTGACCATCCAGACCCCGCCGCGCCCCGGCGCGGGCCCGGCCAGGCCCGGCGGCACCCGCGCGGCGCGGCTCACCACGGCCAGGTCCGGGCACGGGGTGCGGCCCGGCCGCAGGCGCGGGCCCGGGCGCCCGTACCCCTCGGCGCGGGCGGTCCCCGCGCCCACCAGGACGACGTCGGCCAGGTCCCGCAG
The DNA here is from genome assembly GCF_900141985.1 of Nocardiopsis flavescens. Lineage (GTDB taxonomy): Bacteria > Actinomycetota > Actinomycetes > Streptosporangiales > Streptosporangiaceae > Nocardiopsis > Nocardiopsis flavescens. The sequence continues at coordinate 254,650 of NZ_FQZK01000004.1, forward strand.
CAGCCGGTACACCTCGTTGTCGGGCGGGGTGTTGACGGACCCGGTCAGCCCGTCCTCCCCGGCGCCCGCCCCGTCCAGGGTGGCGACCATGTTCGCGCGCGTCCACCGCTCCGGGTGGGCGTACAGCACCGCCAGCGCCTCCCCCGAGACCTCCGAGCCCGGGGCCGCGGTGCGCGGGGAGACCTCGTTGAGCAGCACCCTCACGGCCGCTCCCCCGGCCAGAGCGCCACCAGGTACAGCACGCCGAAGGGGTCGTCGGCGTAGAGCAGGCGGGGTCCGGCGGCCGGGCGCCCCGCCAGGGCGTGGGCCATGGCCTGGAGCGCGGAACGGCCGCCGATGAGCAGCTCCGCGCACAGGCCGGGGTCCAGCGCCAGCAGCGCCCCGGTGTCCCCCGAGGCCAGGGCCGCGCGGACGGCCCCGTCGACCGCGAACGTGCGCTCGTCCAGGTGGCCGGGCGCGCGCGGGCCGCGGCGGGCGCCCGCGTCGGCCACGACCAGCAGCCCCACCCGCCCGGGCCGGGCCGCGATCTCCCGCCCCCGGCGCGCGGTCTCCTGCGGGTCCGCCCCGAAGGCGATGGTGCCCATCTCCACCGGGACCCGCGCCCCCAGGTCGTCCAGCAGGCGGCGGGCCACCGCCAGGGAGGTCGGCAGCGCCTCGGCCGCGGGGACCCGCTCCCCGGGGCCGCCGAACGCCGACAGCGGGATACGCCCCCGCACCCCCCGCGCGGAGCGTTCGTCCGCGCCCAGCACCACGATCGCGTCCGGGGCGGCGGCGAGCAGCCCGCCGACCGCCTCCTCGCACGCCTTGCGCAGGTCGGCGGCCACGTCACGGCCCCCGGTCAGCTCGCGCAGGAGCAGCGGCGGCGACGGGCACACGGCGGTGGCGACGATCAACGGTCCCCCCTCACGGGCCACGGGCCCCTCACGCCAGTCCCCGCACGGTCCGCGCGGGGGGCCGGACACCGCGGATCGAGGCGACCATGTCCAGCACCTGCCGGGTCTGGGCCACCTCGTGCACCCGGTACACGCGGGCGCCGTGCCAGGCGCACACGGCGGTGGCGGCCAGGGTCCCGGTCAGCCGCTCCCCCACCGGCAGGTCCAGTGTCTCGCCGACGAAGTCCTTGTTGGACAGCGACACGAGCACCGGCCACCCGGTGGCGGTCATCTCGTCCAGGCGGCGGGTCAGCTCCAGGGAGTGCCAGGTGTTCTTGGCGAAGTCGTGGGCCGGGTCGATGAGCACCGACGCCGGGTCCACCCCCAGCGCCACCGCGCGCTCGGCCAGGGCGACGGTGGAGGAGACGGCGTCGGCGACCACGTCCCCGTAGCGCACCCGGTGCGGCCGGGTGCGCGGGGTGACCCCGGCGGTGTGCGTGCACACCAGGGCGGCGCCGAACTCCGCGGCGACCTCGGCCAGCCCGGGGTCGTACCCGCCCCAGGCGTCGTTGAGCAGGTCGGCCCCGGCCTCGCAGACCGCGCGGCCCACCGAGGCCCGCCACGTGTCGACGCTGATGACGAGGTCGGGGAACTCGGCGCGGACGGCGGCGACGAAGTCGACGACCCGGCGCTTCTCCTCGTCGGCTCCGATCTCCTCGCCGGGCGCGGCCTTGATCCCCCCGATGTCCACGATGTCGGCGCCCTCGGCGACGACCCGGCGCACCCGTTCGAAGGCGGGGCCGTCGTCCCAGGTGGCGCCCTTGTCGTAGAAGGAGTCGGGGGTCCGGTTGACGATCGCCATCACCAGCGACTCGTGCTCACCGAACCCGCGGCCCCGCAGCCTCATCACCGACCGACAGCTCCTCCCAGGACCCGCGGGCGCTCCGGTCCGACCCCGGCGGCCGGCGGGCGCTCCACCGTACTGACGGTACCGGTGCGCGGGCGGGTGCGGCCGCCGGAGGTGTCGAACCGGGGGAACGCCACGGAGTCCCCGTGCTCGATGCCCGAGCGGCGGTCGGCGATGGCGAGCAGCTCGGCGGCCATGGCCCCCAGCGCGCTCAGCGGCTGGTGCCGGTGGGCACGCCGCCCCAGGTCCACCTGGGCCACGGCGTCCGCGCCGCACCGCAGGTGGGTGTCGATGAGCACCGCCAGCTCGACCCCGTACCCCGTGGGCACCGACAGCCGGCCGAACAAATCGCGGCGGATCGCCCACTCCCCGGCCAGCGGCTGGACCACCCCGGAGAGGGCGGGCCAGCGCAGGGCCAGGGTGGGCCGGGCGACCAGCTCGGTGACGCGGCCGCCCCCGTGGTCGGCCCGGCCGCCGCCGGGCAGGTCCAGCAGCCGGTCGTAGAAGCCCTTGACCAGGTGCACCCCGGGTTCGGTGAGCAGCGGCCCCAGCAGGCCGGAGACGAAGTGGGTGTCCCACTCGACGAGGTCGGCGTCCAGGAAGGCGAGGACGTCGCCGGAGGTGACGAACTGCGCCTTCCACAGCGCCTCGCCCTTGCCGCTCCGGTGCCCCAGGTCGGGCCGCACGTCGGCCACCCGGTGCACGGCCGCCCCCGCCGCGGCGGCGGCGCGGCCGGTGCCGTCGGTGGAGTCGGAGTCCATGACGACGACCTCGTCGAGCAGCGGCACGCGCTCCACCAGGGCCTCCCGGACCCGGGCGACGATGCCCCCCACGGTGGCCTCCTCGTTGCGGGCCGGCACCACCAGGCTGACGGTCAGGCCCCGCCGCCGCTTGAGGTCCAGGAGCCGCCCGGGGGTCCAGTCGGTGTGCCGATAGGTGCGGTCCTCGAACCAGGTGTCGCCCACAAGCCCTCCCACAAGCCCTCCCGGCGGCCAAGAGTACGGGCCCACTGTGCCCGGCCGGCCGGTCTCCGCGTCCCGCACCCCCCGTATAGCGGTGAGACCCCGGTCGCTCCCGCCCGCGGGGAAGGCGGTCCGGGGAGGCGGTCCGGGGAGGCCCCGGGGGCCCCCGGGGCCGTAGGCTGAACCGCGGCGGCGGCCCGCTCGTCCAGAGCACGGAGACCGCCCCGGACCCGACGCCAGAAGGACCTTCGCCCGTGCAGCCCCTGGATCCGACAGACCCCGAACGCATCGGCCGCTACCGGCTGACCCACCGCCTGGGCGCGGGCGGCATGGGGCGGGTGTACCTGGGGCGCACCGCGGCGGGCCGCAAGGTCGTGGTGAAGGTCATCCTGCCGCAGTACGCGGGCGACGCCGAGTTCCGCGGCCGGTTCGCCCGGGAGGCGGCGGCCGCCGCCCGGGTCGGCGGGTTCCACACCGCGCCGGTGGTGGACGCCGACCCCGACGGGGACCCGCCGTGGATCGTCAGCGCGTTCATCCCCGGCCCCTCCCTGCACGAGGTGCTGGCCGGGCGCGGGCCGCTGCCGCACGGCGCGCTGCGGGTGCTGGCGGTCGGCCTGGCGGAGGGGCTGGAGGCGATCCACGGCGCCGGGCTGACGCACCGCGACCTCAAGCCCGCCAACGTGCTGATGGCCTCGGACGGGCCGCGCGTCATCGACTTCGGCATCGCGCGCCCCAGCGGCGACTCCTCCGGACTGACCCGCACCGGGGCCACCCTGGGCACCCCGCTGTACATGTCGCCGGAGCAGATGGACGCGCTGGAGGTGGGCCCGGCCTCGGACATGTTCTCGCTGGGCACCGTGCTGGCCCACGCGGCCGTGGGCCGCAACCCGTTCGACGCCCCGACCCTGGCCGGGATCGTGCGCAACCTCATCGGCCCGCCGCCGGGGATCCCGCGGGAGGTGCCGGCGCAGGTGCGGGCCGTCATCGCCCGCTGCTGGGAGCACGACCCGGCGCTCCGGCCCGCCCCGCACGAGGTCGCCGAGGTGGTCGGGGACGTCGACCCGGAGGTGGACTGGCCGGTGTTCGGGGACGGTCCGGCGGGCGGCGCGGGCACCGCGGCCGGGTCGGCGGGGGGCGCGCCGTCCGCGCCCGGCACGCCCCCGCGCCCGCCGTCGGGCGCCCCCTCCGCCGCCCCGGCGGGTCCGCCCCCGGGCCGCGCCCCGTGGGGCGCCCCGGCGGGCACGCCCTCCGGCGGCATCCCGGCCTACCGGACCGGCGCCGCGGCGTACGGGGTGTCCTCGGGCGGGGCGGGGGCGCACGCCCCCGCGGGCCCGGCGTCCCGGGTCCCGGAGCCGGAGGAGGCCCTGCGCTCGGAGTCGGCGGTCTTCGACCGGCTGCGCCGCGAGGGGGACCACGGTGCGGCCCTGGCCGGGTACGAGCGCCTGCTGCCGCGCCTGCGGGAGTCCCTGGGCCCCGACCACCCGCGGGCGCTCGAGCTGCGGTCGCGGATCGCGGCCTGCCGGGAGGACGCGGGCGACCACCGCGGCGCCCTGGAGGAGTACCGGGCCCTGCTGCCCGACCAGGCGGCGGTGCTGGGCGCCGACCACCCCGACACCCTGGGCACCCGGTTCCAGATCGCCTACCAGCTGGGCGAGCTGGACGACCACGAGGCTGCCCTGGCGGCCTACCGCACGGTGCTGCCGGACCTGGCGCGGGTGCTGGGACCCGACCACGGCCACACCCTCACCGCCCGGGAGAACACCACCGACCACCTCTCGGCACTGGGCGACCACCGGGGGGCGATGGAGGAGCACCGGCGCCTGCTGGGCGACCGCCTCCGGGTGCACGGCCCCGACCACCCCGCCACCCTCGCCGCCCGCCGGGACGTCGCCGTCTCCCTGGGCGACCTGGGGGACGAGGCGGCCTCCCTGGCCGAGCACCGCAGGCTGCTGCCCGACCGGACCCGGGTCTTGGGCCCGGACCACCCGGACACGCTCACCACCCGGTTCGAGATCGTGCAGCGGCTGGGCTCCCTGGGCGACCTGGGCTCGGCGGTGTGGGAGGCGCTGCTCCTGCTGCCGGACCTGACCCGGGTCCTGGGCGCCGGCGACCCCCGCGCGCTGGCGCTGCGCCTGGAGATCGCGCGGCTGCACCGGCTCCAGGGGAACGCGTCGGCGGCCGGGAGCACCCTGGAATCGCTGGCGGCGGACCTGGAGCGGCTGCCCGGGGGGCGGGGCGTGGACTCGCTGCGCACCCGGGTGCGGGTGGAGTCGCAGGTGCTGCGGGAGTGGACGCTGCCGCGCGGCCCGCGGGGCGGCCCCCGGCCCTACCCGTCCTGACTCCGGGCCGGCGGGTCCGCGGGGGGCGCGGGTGCCGCCTCCGCCCGCGCCGCCCGCCTCGCGAGCCAGGCGAACAGGCTCGGGTCGGCGCCCATCTCCGGGTGCCACTGCACGCCCAGGACGGTGTCGGCGCCCTCGTACTCCAGCGCCTCCACAGTGCCGTCGTCGGCCCACCCGGTGGCCCGCACCCCCGTGCCGAGGACGTCGACGGCCTGGTGGTGGTAGGACGGGGCGTCCAGGCGGGTACGGCCCAGCGCCCGGGCGGTGAGCGAGCCCTCGGCGACGGTGACCGGGTGCGGGTCGAAGACCCCGGCGCGCCTGCGGTGCCCGTCGTGGCCGACCGTGTCGGGCAGGTGCTGGTGCAGGGTCCCGCCGCGGAACACGTTGAGCAGCTGCATGCCCCGGCAGACGCCCAGCACCGGCAGGCCCCGGTCCAGCGCGGCGGCCAGCAGGGCGCTCTCGGCGCCGTCCCGCGCGGCCTGCACCCCGGCGGTGTGCCCGGAGCGCCCGGCGCCGTAGCGGGCGGGGTCGATGTCGCCGCCGCCCGCCAGCAGCAGCCCGTCCAGGGCGCGGACCGCCCCGGCCGCCTCCGCGACCGGGGGCAGCAGGACGGGGACCCCGCCCGCGGCGGCGACCGCGTCGACGTACTCCCGCGGCAGCAGGACGGCACCGGTGTCCCACACCCCCCAGCGGGCGCGTTCGGCGTAGGCGGAGATCCCGATGACGGGCGCGGCCACGGCGCGCCTCCCTTCCCTGTCCCTGTGTCGTCGGTGCCGCACCGCCTCCTGGGCGGCGGCTCCGGTCCGGCCCCGTCTACAGCGGGGTGACGTAGGCCCCGGAGATACCGCCGTCCACCAGGAAGTTGGAGGCGGTGATGAACGAGGCGTCGTCGCTGGCGAGGAACGCCACCGCCGCGGCGATCTCCTCGGCCGCCGCGAACCGCCCCAGCGGGACGTGCACCAGGCGGCGGGCGGCCCGCTCGGGGTCCTTGGCGAACAGCTCCCGCAGCAGCGGGGTGTCCACCGGACCCGGGGAGAGCGCGTTGACGCGGATGCCCTCCCGGGCGAACTGCACGCCCAGCTCCCGGCTGAGCGCCAGCACGCCGCCCTTGCTGGCGGTGTAGGAGATCTGGGAGGTGGCGGCGCCCATGGTCGCCACGAACGACGCGGTGTTGACGATCGACCCGCGGCCCTGCTCGCGCATGTGCGGCAGCGCGTACTTGCAGCACAGGTACACCGAGGTCAGGTTGACCTCCTGGACGCGGCGCCAGGCGTCGATGCCGGTGGTGAGGATCGAGTCGTCCTCGGGCGGGGAGATCCCGGCGTTGTTGAAGGCGACGTCCACGCTGCCGTACGCCTTCCGGGCGGCGGCGAAGAGCGCCTCGACGTCCTCCTCGTCGGTGACGTCGGTGCGCACGAACGTGCCGCCGACCTCCTCTGCGACGGCGCGGCCCGCCTCCTCGTCCAGGTCCGCGGCCACGACGCGGGCGCCCTCGGCGGCGAGCCTGCGGGCGGTGGCCCGGCCGATGCCCCCCGCGGCTCCGGTGATGACGGCGGCGCGGCCCTCGAAACGGTTCATCTGTGCTGGTGCTCCTTCGGCTGTCGTCGGGGTCTGCGCGACGGGGTGGGATCAGGTGTCGTCGGAGAGGAAGACGGTCTTGGTCTCGGTGAAGGCGTCCAGGGCGTCCGGGCCCAGCTCGCGGCCGATGCCGGACTGGCCCATGCCGCCGAACGGGGTCCAGTAGCGGACCGCCGCGTGGGAGTTGACCGACAGGTTCCCGGCCCGGACCGCGCGGGAGACCCGCAGGGCGCGGCCCACGTCGCGGGTCCACAGCGACCCGGCCAGCCCGAACGGGGTGTCGTTGGCGATACGGACCGCGTCGGCCTCGTCCCCGAAGGGCAGCACGGACAGGACCGGGCCGAAGATCTCCTCGCGGAAGGCGGGCTCGGCGGGGTCGGCGGTGGCCAGGACCGTGGGCGGGTACCAGAACCCGGGCCCCTCCGGGGCGCTGCCGCGGAAGGCCACGGTGGCGCCGTCCACGTAGGCGGCGACGCGGTCGCGCTGGGCGGCGGAGACGAGCGGCCCGACCTCGGTGGCGGGGTCGCGGGGGTCGCCCACGGCGACGGCCTCCACCGCCGGGCGCAGCAGCTCCATGAACCGGTCGTACACGCTCGCCTGGACCAGCAGCCTGGAGCGGGCGCAGCAGTCCTGGCCGGCGTTGTCGAACACGCCGTAGGGCGCGGCGGCGGCGGCCTTCTCCAGGTCGGCGTCGGCGAAGACGATGTTGGCGCTCTTGCCGCCCAGCTCCAGGGTCACCCGGGTGAGGTCCTCGGCGGCGGCCGCCATGATGCCCTTGCCGACCCGGGTGGAGCCGGTGAACACGATCTTGGCGACGTCGGGGTGGCGCACCAGGCGGTCCCCGGCGACCGGCCCGGCCCCGGGCAGGATCTGGAGCACGCCCTCGGGCAGCCCCGCCTCCCGGGCCAGCTCCCCGAGGCGCAGCGCGGTGAGCGGGGTGAGCTCGGCGGGTTTGACGACGACGGTGTTGCCGGCCGCGAGCGCGGGCGCGGTCCCCCAGGACAGGATCGGCAGGGGGAAGTTCCAGGGGACGATGACGCCGACCACGCCCAGGGGCTCGGCGAAGGTGACGCTCCACCCGCCGGGGACGGGGATCTGGCGCCCCGCCGCGCGCTCGGGGGCGGCGGAGTAGTAGCGGAACACGTCGCGGGCGTTGCCCGCCTCCCAGCGGGCCTGGCCGACGGGGTGCCCGGCGTTGCGGACCTCCAGGTCGGCGAGTTCGTCCAGGTGGGCGTCGACGGCGTCGGCCACGGCCCGCAGCAGGCGGGCGCGCTCGCCCGGGGCGGTGTCGCGCCAGGCCGGGAAGGCCGCGCGGGCGCGGGCCACGGCGGCGTCGGTGTCGGCGGCGGAGGCCAGCGGGACGGTCGCGATGACCTCCTCGGTGGCCGGGTCGACGACCCGCTGGACGGTCGGTGCCGCGTCGGCGGCCATGGGTCCCCCTCGTCGGTGTGCGGTGGTCGGGCGCCCGGCCGCGGAGCCGCGGGGCGCGGGCGGCCGGGGCGCGGTCACAGGCGCTCGAAGCCCCGGAACATCTCCCAGTCGGTGACGGCGGCCTCGAAGGCGGCCAGCTCCACCCGGGCGTTGTTGGCGTAGTGGGCCACGACCTCGGGGCCGAAGACCTCGGCGGCCAGTGCGCTGCCCTCCCACAGCTCCAGCGCGTCGCGCAGGGTGGCGGGGACGGTGGGCAGGCCGGAGGCGTAGGCGTTGCCCGCGCAGGGCTCGCCGGGCTCGATCCGGTGCTCGATGCCGTGCAGGCCCGCGGCGATGAGCGCGGCCACCGCCAGGTGCGGGTTGACGTCGCCGCCGGGCACCCGGTTCTCCACCCGCAGGGACGGGCCGTGGCCGACCAGCCGCAGGGCACAGGTGCGGTTGTCGCGCCCCCAGGCGACGGCGGTCGGCGCGAAGCTGCCCGGCACGTAGCGCTTGTAGGAGTTGATGTTGGGCGCCAGCAGCAGGGTGAACTCGCGCAGCGCGGCGAGCTGCCCGCCCAGGAAGTGCCGCCCGGTCTCGGACAGCCCCTCCCCCTCGGCGAGCACGGGGGCGCCGTCGTCGCCGCGCAGGGAGATGTGGATGTGGCAGGAGTTGCCCTCGCGGTCGTTGGGCTTGGCCATGAAGGTGATCGCCATGCCCTCCTGGGCGGCGATCTCCTTGGCGCCGTTCTTGTAGATCGCGTGGTTGTCGCAGGTGGCGCGGGCCTCGTCGAAGCGGAAGGCGATCTCGTGCTGGCCGAGGTTGCACTCGCCCTTGGCCGACTCCGCGTAGAGCCCGGCCCCGGCCATCTCGTTGCGGATGCGGCGCAGCAGCGGCTCGACCCGCGCCCCGCCCAGCACCGAGTAGTCGACGTTGTACTGGTTGGCGGGGGTCAGGCCGCGGTAGCCGCGGTCCCAGGCCTGCTCGTAGGTGTCCCGGTAGACCACGAACTCCAGCTCGGTGCCGACCATCGCGGTCCAGCCGCGCTCGGCCAGCCGGTCGCGCTGGCGGTCCAGGACCGCGCGCGGTGAGGCCCGCACCGGGGTGCCGTCGTGCCAGGCGAGGTCGGCGACGGCCATGGCCGCGCCCTCGGCCCACGGGGTGCGGCGCAGGGTGGCGAGGTCGGGGACCATCGCGAAGTCGCCGTAGCCGGTCTCCCAGGAGGACATGGCGTAGCCGTCGACGGTGTTCATGTCCACGTCCACGGCGAGCAGGTAGTTGCAGCCCTCGGTGCCGTGTTCGAGGACCTCCTCCAGGAAGAACCGGGCGGACAGGCGCTTGCCCTGGAGGCGCCCCTGCATGTCGGGGAAGGCGACCAGGACGGTGTCGACGGTCCCGTCGGCGACGGCCGCGCGCAGCGCCTCCACCGTCAGCGGGGCCGTCCGGGGGTCGGAGTTCGCTCTCACCTGAAGGGCTCCTTCGTCAGCGGAGGGACCGGGGGCGGCCGCTTTTGGATCGAGATCAGACCTTATCTGGGGCCAGATAACCAGCACGGTAAGTGCGTGTCAATAGCGCGTTAACCCCCTTGACAAGGACCGATAGGGAGGCGGAGCATCTCCGGCAATTGAAAAGGACCGGCCATATACCTTTAGTCGCACCCCCGTCACCCCCCGGGAGGCCCCCTGTGTCCGACGACAAGAGTCCCCTGCACATCCAGGGCGCGGATTTCTCGCGCGCCGACGACGACTACCTCGAACGGCGCAGGCTGCGGCGGGGCGCGGCCGGGTGGCTGCTCCTCGCCGGGCTGGGCGTCGCCTACGTGATCTCCGGCGACTTCGCCGGGTGGAACTTCGGCCTGGCCGAGGGCGGCTGGGGCGGGCTGCTCATCGCCACCCTGCTCATGGGCACCATGTACCTGTGCATGGTGCTGGGCCTGGCCGAACTCGCCTCCGCGCTGCCCACAGCGGGCGCCGGGTACGGCTTCGCCCGGCGGGCGCTGGGCCCGCTGGGCGGGTTCGCCACCGGGACCGCCATCCTCATCGAGTACGCGATCGCGCCGGCGGCCATCGCCGTGTTCATCGGCGGGTACGTGGAGGCCCTGGGGCTGTTCGGGCTCGACTCCGCCTGGCCCGTGTACCTCGTGTGCTACCTGGTCTTCGTCGGCATCCACCTGTGGGGCGTGGGCGAGGCGCTGCGGGTGATGTTCGTGATCACCGGCGTGGCCATGGTGGCGCTGGTGGCGTTCATCGTGGGCATGGTGCCGCGGTTCGACCCCGCCAACCTGTTCGACATCGAGCCCACCGCGGCGGCGGGGGCCAGCGCGTTCCTGCCCTACGGCTACGTGGGGATCCTGGGGGCGTTCGTCTTCGGCATCTGGTTCTTCCTCGCGGTGGAGGGCGTGCCGCTGGCCGCGGAGGAGGCGCGCGAGCCCCGCAAGGACATGCCGCGCGGCATCATCGGCGCGATGGTCGTGCTCATGGTGACCGCCACCGGGATGCTGCTGCTCGCCCCCGGCGGGGCGGGCGCGTCGGTGATGGCGGAGTCGACCAACCCGCTGCCCGAGGCGCTGCGCGAGGCCTACGGCGGCGACACCCTGCTGGCCGACTTCGTCAACTACGTGGGCCTGGCCGGGCTGGTGGCGTCGTTCTTCTCCATCATCTACGCCTACTCGCGGCAGCTGTTCGCCCTGTCCCGGGCCGGGTACCTGCCGCGCTGGCTCTCGGTGACCGGCCGGCGCCGCACCCCCTACCTCGCGCTGATCGTGCCCGGCACCCTGGGGTTCGCCCTGGCGGTGACGGTGGCCGACGGCGACCGGCTGATCAACATCGCGGTGTTCGGGGCCACCGTGTCGTACGTGCTCATGACGCTGTCGCACATGGTGCTGCGCCGCCGCGAGCCGGACCTGGAGCGGCCCTACCGTACGCCGGGCGGGGCGGTCACCACCGGGATCGCGTTCGCGCTGGCGCTGTGCGCCGTGGTGGCGACGTTCTTCGTGGACATGGTGGGGGCGGCGATCACGGCGGGGATCTTCGTGGTCTTCCTGGCGTACTTCTGGTTCTACTCGCGCCACCACCTGGTGGCCAACGCCCCGGAGGAGGAGTTCGCGCTCATCGAGCGGGCGGAGTCCGAGCTCAAGTAGCCGCCCGGGGGCGGCCCGGCCGGGGCCGCAGCGGCCCCGGCCCGCCGCGCCCGTAGGCTGGTCCCACCGGCCCGCGGGCGCGGCGCACGATGGAGGGGACCGTGGTGAGGACGAACGCCGAGCCCACCGCCGGGGAGGCGGGACCGGCGGCGGAGGCCGTGTTCCGGCCGGTAAGGGCGGGCAACGCCTTCGAGGAGACCGTGGAGCGCCTGCTGTCGGCGATCCGCCTGGGCGTGGTCCCCCACGGGGACCGCTTCCCCGCCGAGCGGGAGCTGGCCGCCCGGCTGGGGGTCAGCCGCATCACGCTGCGCGAGGCGATCCGGGCCCTGGCGGAGGCGGGCTACGTGGAGTCGCGCCGGGGCCGCACCGGCGGCACCTTCGTCACCTACGTGCGCCCCCGGCCCAGCCGGGCCGAGGCGCGGCGGGTGCTGGAGGGCATGGCCGTGGACCTGGACGACCTGTTCGCGTTCCGGCGGGCGCTGGAGATCGGAACGGCGGCGCTGCTGGCCGAACGGGGGCTCACCGCCGCGCAGGACCGGCTGCTCGCCGAGCGGCTGGCCGCGGTGGACGGGGCCGAGGTGGCCGACTACCGGCGGCTGGACACCGTGTTCCACCTGACCCTGGCGGAGCTGGCCGGGTCGCCGTCGCTGGCCGCGGCGCTGACGGACGTGCGGATGCGGTTCAACGACCTGCTCGACGCCATGCCGATGCTGGTCAAGAACCTGGAGCACAGCAGCGCCCAGCACCGGGCGATCGTGGCCGCGGTGCGGGCGGGCGACCCCGACGCGGCGCGCCGCGCCGTGGGCGAGCACCTGGAGGGCAGCGAGGCCCTCATGCGCGGCTTCCTCTCCTGATACGCCGGGCGTCGGCCGACCGGCCGAGCCGCCGCTCCTCCTGCTCCGGCCCGGCCCGCCCGGACGCGGCACGTCCGCGGGCGGGCGCGCGCCCCGTCGACCCCCCACCGCGCGAGCACGGACACCGCCCGGCCGGGGCCGCGCGCACCCCCGACCACGCGGAACACCGGTCCGCCCGGTCTGCGCCGCTGCCCGCCCCCTCCTCGCGGGACGCGGGCCCGACCGAATCCGGCGTCACTTTCCCCCCACCGGCCCCACGAGCACCGAAATTCTTGTCTGGAACTCGATTACGGGATACCTTGATATTGATGTCAGATACCGAACACGCACACGCTCCGGACGACCTGGTGGACGCGGCGATCCGCGCCGCCGGCCGGACGGGAAGGGATGTGGCCGACGTGCCGCTCATCGAGATCGCGCGGGAGGCGGGGCTCTCCCGCAGCACCCTCCTGCGCCGCCTCGGGGGCCGGCGCGGGCCCCTGGACGCCGCCGTGCGCGCGGCCGGGGTGGACCCCGGCGGCCGTCCGCCGGTCCGGGACCGGGCCGTCGACGCCGTGGCCCGCCTGCTGGACGAGGTGGGCCTGGCCGCGACCACCATGGAGGCCGTCGCCTCCGCCGCCGACTGCTCGGTGCACAGCCTGTACGCCGCCTTCGGCTCGCGCGACGACCTGCTGGCGGAGGTCTTCGAGCGGTACAGCCCGCTCTCCGGCGTGGAGGCCTTCCTCGCCGATCCGGGCGAGGACCTGGCCGCCGCCGTCCGCGGCGTCCACCTGGTGCTGGCCCGGGCGTTCCTGAGCGGGCCCCGGGTGTTCCCGGCGCTGCTGTCCGACGTGTTCGCCCGGCCCACCGGCCCCACCCGGGACCTGCTGGCCGCCCGGTTCTTCCCCCGGGCCCTGGCCGCCCTGGGCGGCTGGATGGCCGCGGAGGTCGCCGCCGGGCGCGTGCGCGACCTGCCGCTGCCGCTGCTGGTCCAGCAGCTGGTCGCGCCCGTCGTCGTCCACTTCGCCCTGCGCCCCGCCCTGACCGGGGTGCCCGGTATCGGCTTCCCCGACGTGGAGGAGACCTGCGCCGTGTTCAGCGACGCCTTCCTCCGGGCCGCGGCGACCGACCCGCCGCACTGAACCAGGGGCGGCGGCGCCGCCCCGGGAACGGGAGGTTCCCGATGACCGAACGCACCACCTGCCTCATCGCCGGCGGAGGCCCCGCCGGGATGGTCCTGGGCCTGCTGCTCGCCCGCGCGGGCGTGCCCGTGACCGTGCTGGAGAAGCACGACGACTTCCTGCGCGACTTCCGCGGCGACACCGTCCACCCCTCCACCATCCGCCTGATGGACGAACTCGGCCTGGGCGAGCGGTTCGCCGCCCTGCCGCAGAGCCCGGTGGACCGGGTCGCCTTCCCCCTGGGCGGGGGCCGGACCGTGACCATCGCCGACTTCCGCCGGCTGCCCGGCCGCTACCGGCACATCGCGATGGTGCCGCAGTGGGACCTGCTCAACCTGCTCGCCGGGGCGGGCGCGGAGGAGGAGGCGTTCACCCTGCGAATGGGGACCGAGGCCACCGGGCTCCTGCGGGAGGGCGGCCGGGTGGTCGGCGCCCGCTACCGGGGCCCCGACGGGGAGGGCGAGATCCGCGCCGACCTCACGGTCGGCTGCGACGGCCGCAGGTCGCTGGTGCGCCGGGAGGCCGGACTGGTCCCCGCGGAGTTCCCGGTGGACATCGACGCCTGGTGGTTCCGCCTGCCCGGCGTCCCCTCGACCCTGCGCGCGCTGACCCCCCGGGCCGGATGGGGCCGGTTCCTCATCGTCATCCCGCGCGAGGACTACCTCCAGATCGCCTACATCGGCCGCAAGGGCACCGACGCCGAACTGCGCGCCCGGGGCGTGGAAGCGTTCCGGGACGACATCCGGGAACTGCTCCCGGAGCTGGGCGACCGGGTCTGCGCCCTGGAGTCCATGGACGACGTCAAACACCTGGACATCCGGCTCGACCGGCTGCACCGCTGGCACCGCGAGGGGGTCCTGTGCATCGGCGACGCCGCCCACGCGATGTCCCCGCTGGGCGGGGTCGGCATCAACCTGGCGGTGCAGGACGCCGTGGCGGCGGCGACCCTGCTGGCCGGGCCGCTGCGGGAGGGGCGGGCCGACGCCCGCGCCCTGGGCCGGGTGCGCGACCGCCGCCTGCTGCCGACCGCGGCCGTGCAGCGGCTCCAGCGGGTCATGGAGAGGGTCGTGGTCGACCCGATGCTCCAGGGCAGGCGGCAGGGCCCGCCCGCGCCGCTGCTGTGGGTGATGGAGCACCTGCCGTTCATGACCTCGGTGCCCGCCCGGCTCATCGGCCTGGGTCTGCGCTCGGAGCACGCCCCGGAGTTCGCCCGGCGCTGAGCCCCGGGTCCCCCTCCTCCCCCGGGCCGGGTCCCGCCGGCCCCGGGGCGGCCGGGCGCCGCGCCCCGCCCAGGGCGGTCAGCGCCACGCCGCCCACCAGCAGGACCGCCGCGAGCAGGTTGAGCGGCGTGATCGCCTCACCCAGGAACACCAGCGCGGAGAGCATCCCGAACACCGGGACGAGCAGGGTGAAAGGGGCGACCGCCGAGGCGTCGTGCTCGCGGAGCAGGAACCCCCACACGCCGAACCCCAGCACGGTCGCCACCCAGGCGACGAAGAGGAGCGCGCCCACCCCGGCCCAGTCCAGCCCGCGCAGCGCCGCAAGACCCGCCTGCGGCCCCTCCACCAGCAGGGACAGCGCGAACAGCGGCAGCGGCGGCACCAGGCTCATCCAGACCGTCCACGACAGGGCGTCCGGCGGGGCGGCCTTGCGGGTGATGACGTTGGCCAGGCCCCAGAACGCGGCGGCCCCGACGATCATCGCGAACGCCGTGAGCGGCCCCGAGGCGCCCTGCGCCCAGGCGGCGACGCCGATCCCGGCCAGCGCCACCCCCATGCCCGCGTAGCGGAGCGGGCGCAGCCGCTCGCCCAGGAACACCACCGCGAAGGCCGCCGTGAACACCGCCTGCACCTGGAGCACCAGCGAGGTGAGCCCGGCGGGCATGCCCAGGTGCATCCCGGTGAAGACCAGGCCGAACTTGGCCACCCCCAGGGTCAGCCCGGCGAGGACGACCCAGACCAGGGCGACCCGGGGCCGCCGGACGAAGAAGACCGCGGGCAGGGCCGCCACCACGAAGCGCAGCGCGGTGAAGAGCAGGGGCGG
Source organism: Nocardiopsis flavescens (assembly GCF_900141985.1). Taxonomy (GTDB): domain Bacteria; phylum Actinomycetota; class Actinomycetes; order Streptosporangiales; family Streptosporangiaceae; genus Nocardiopsis; species Nocardiopsis flavescens. The sequence continues at coordinate 269,914 of NZ_FQZK01000004.1, forward strand.
GAAGTGGTCGAGGCCGACGTCGATGACGACGAAGTTGACACCCCAGACCGCCGCGACGAGCACGGCCAGGGACAGGTGGAGGGGACGCATGGGTTCGATGATGGCCGCCGCGAGGATTAAGCACCAGCGAAGATTCGTACACTGTTGGATTCACACCTGCTACACGGTGGCGCGGCCCGCCCGGAAGGAGCACCCCGTGCTCGACCTGTCCCGTCTGCGCGCGCTGCACGCCGTCCACGTGCACGGCTCCGTCGCGGCCGCCGCCAAGGCCCTGGGCTACACCCCCTCGGCGATCTCGCAGCAGGTCGGCAAGCTCGAACGCGAGACCGGCACCCCGCTACTGGAGCGGCAGGGGCGCGGCGTGGTGCTCACCGACGCCGCCGCGATGCTGGTGGGCACCGCCGGTCGGGTGCTGGCCCTGGTGGAGGAGGCGGAGGTGTCCCTGGAGGAGCGGCGCGGACGCCCCCACGGGCGGCTGACCGTCGCCTCGTTCGCGACCGCCGCGCGCGGACTGCTGCCCGGGGTGCTCGCCGAGCTGGCCGCCGCGCACCCCGCCCTGGACGTGCGGCTGTTCGAGGAGGACCCGCACGCCACGCCGCCCATGGTCGCCCAGGGCACCGTGGACCTGGCCGTGGTGCACGACTGGGACATCGCGCCGATGAGCGTCCCCGAGGGGGTGGCGCGCGAGCGCATCGGCGAGGACCGCTGCGACATCCTGCTGCCGCCCGACCACCCGCTGACCGCCCGCGCCGCCCTGACCCGCGCCGACGTGGCCGGGGAGCGGTGGATCTGCCAGCCCCCGGGGACGGTGTGCCACGACTGGCTGACCCGCACGATGCGCGCCATCGGCGCCGAGCCCGACATCGCCCACTACGTGGCCGAGTACCAGACCCAGCTGGCGCTGGTGGCCGCCGGCCTGGGCATCGCCGTGGTGCCCCGGCTGGGCCGGGGCCCGCTCCCGGTGGACGTCGCGGTGCGCCCGGTGGACCCGACGCCGGTGCGCGGCCTGTCGGTGCTGTGGCGGGAGGGCACCTCGCGGCGCCCGGCCGTCACCGAGGCGGTGCGGGTCCTGCGCGCGCACGCCGCCGCCCTCTGACCCCGCGCGGGTCGGGGGCCGGGCCGTGCGCGGGTCGAGGGCTCAGGCGGCGATGTCCGGGACCCGCTCCCCCTCCGGCACCGGGCCGGGCAGGGTGGCCCGGCCGAAGGGCGGCCCGCCCAGCGCCGCGCGCCCGTGCGGGGCGAGCCACTGCGCCGGGTCGGGCCCGGCGGCGACGATGCCCGTCGGGTTGATGCCGGTGTGGACCCGGTAGTAGTGGACCCGGATGTGGTCGAAGTGCGTGGTGTCGCCGAACCCGGGCGTCTGGAACAGGTCGCGGGCGTACGCCCACAGCGCCGGGTACTCGGTCAGCTTGGCGATGTTGCACTTGAAGTGCCCGTGGTACACCGCGTCGAAGCGCACCAGGGTGGTGAACAGCCGGACGTCGGCCAGGGTGACGGTCTCCCCCACCAGGTAGCGGCGGGAGGACAGGCGCGCCTCCAGGTCGTCCAGGCGGGCGAACACCCCGGCGACCGCGCGGTCGTAGTGCTCCTGGTCGGGGGCGAACCCCGCCCGGTACACCCCGTTGTTGAGGTCGCGGTACACCTCGGCGCCGACCGCCTCGATCTCGTCGCGCAGCGGCTCCGGGTAGAGGTCGGGGGCGCCCTCCCGGGCCAGCGGCCCCCACTCCCCGGCCAGGTCCAGGCTGAGCCGGTCGTAGTCGTTGGTGGCCAGGTGGCCGGTGGTGACGTCGACCAGGCCGGGCACGCTCACCCCGCCGGTGTAGCCGGGGTCGCGGGCCAGGTAGGCCTCGCGCAGGGCGTGGACGCCCAGCACCGGGTCCCGCCCGCCGGGGCTGCCGGTCGCCTCGGTGAACACCCAGTGCGGGTCGCCGTCGATGACCTCCTGGACGGGGTCGGTGACCGCGAGCGAGACCGCGTCCTCCAGGCCCATGAGGCGGCGGACGATGACCGTCCGGTGCGCCCACGGGCAGGCCCGGCTGACCACCAGCCGGTAGCGTCCGGGCTCGGCCACGCGGCCGAACCGGCCGTCGGCGGTGACCCGGTCGGCGAAGGCCGCCGGGTCGCGTGTGATCTCCTCCGAGGGGACTTCGTTGGCCCGCATCCCGCTTCTCCTCCCGGCGACGGCGCTTCGGACGCATCGTAACCCCGCGCCCCCGGCGCGGCCGTGACCGGCGGGGCGCGGGGGACGCGTGCGGCGAGAGGGACGCCGGGGACGCCGTGACGCGAACGCCCCGCGGGCACCCCGCGGCACACCCACCACCCCCCGCACACGACCCGCGGGAACACCGCGGGGCGGGCGCGCGCCTTCCGTCCTCGACGCACTCCCGCCCCGCCCCCGGGTCAGCCGCCCCCGGGGGGCCCGTCGGCGGGGGTCACCCCCCGTCCGCCCCGCCCAGCGACGCCACCGCCTCCCCCAGGTACCCCTCCAGGTCCGCGCGCTCCGCCTCGGCCGGGCCGCGCAGGGTCACGGTCACCACCCGCCCGTCGCGGGCCAGGGCCGTGGCCAGCGCGTACCGCGCGGGATCGGTCCCGTGGCGGAACTCGAACGCCGGGTCGCCCGGCGACCACGCGCCCTCCGCCGCCGAGAAGACCTCCTCGTACGCCTCCTCGTCGCGGGCGGGCACCCGGACCCGGTCCTCCAGCACCCGGTCCAGGTCCGCCTCCTCCCCCTCCTCCCAGGCGAGCACGGCCTCGAAGCGGTCGTCGGCGACGAGCGTGAAGGTGCGCTCGTCCTCCCCCTCGCCGGCGGGCTCCCACAGCCCCGGGTCCAGGGCGGGCGCGGTGTCGGGGGCGGTCGGAGCGTCGGGGGAGGGCTCCTCCGAGGCGCCGGGAGCGGGGTCCCGCGGGCCGTCCGGCGGGTCGGTCGCGGTGTCGTCCGGCCCGGGCGCGTCCGTGTCGTCCCCGCCCGTCCCCTCTCCTCCCGCGCCGTCGCCGGCCGGGCCGTCCCCGCCGTCCCCGCCGCCGAAGGGGTCGCCGCCCGGGGTGCCGTCGTTCCAGGCGGAGGAGTCGGAGGGGGCGGCGGTCGGCTCCCCGTCCGTCTCCCCGCCGGTCCCGTCGTCCCCGAAGTAGCCCGCCGCGGGCTCGCCCGCGACGGCCGGCGGCCCCTCCTGCGCGGTGACCAGCCCAGGGGAGGCGCCCACCAGCACGGCCGCCGCCAGCCCCGCCACGGGCGCCCAGGGCACCCCGGCCTCACCCGGCTCGGGCAGCGGCCGCTCCGCCGGCTTCTCCCAGCGCTGGCGCTCGTCGTCCCAGCGCGGTGTCGTCGTCATCGTGTCCGGCCTTTCTCGTGGTTTCCGGGTGCGGCCGCGCGCCGGAGGGGGACCGGCCCCGGCTCAGCCGCCATGGCGCTGTTCGATCGCCATCAGGGAGGACTGCAGGTCCTCCACGGCTCGGGTGGAGCGCGCCACCTCGCCGAGCACCGTGCTGCCGCCGCGGACCAGGGACAGCAGGCGTCGGAGGAGCCCGGGGGCCACCGCTCCGCCCTCCTCGATCTCCCGCCGCGCCTCGTCCAGTGCCCCGCCCACCGTCTCGGTCTCGAAGGTGGCGGGCAGGGCGGCGAGCGCGGCGCGCACCTCCCGCAGGTCCTCCAGCGCCCTGGCCGTGAGCGGGTCGGTGCGCACCGAGGCGTCGACCGCCTCGGAGTCCCTCCCCGTGGCCACCGCGCCGCCGGTGACGTGCCCGGCGACCACCGTCTGCCCCGCCGGGGCGCTGACCGGCCGGGCGGTGACCGGCGGCAGCGGGGCCGCCGGGCCCTCGTGGCGGGACTCGTCGCGCGCGGACGCCCTGTGGCCGGTGGCCAGTGCGCCGCCGGTGACGGATCCCCCGATGTAGAGCCCGCCCGCGGCGGGGGCGCCCTCCTCCTCCTGGTGCTCGGGCCCGTCGTGTTCGTGCGCCATGTGCTCTCCCCTCTCGTTCCCGTGTCCTCTAGCCCTGCGGAGCGCTCCGGGCGGAGTGGTCCTGGGCGCTGGCCCCGCGGCCGGTGGCGATGGCCCCGTTGTTCATCGAGCCGCCGATGAAGACGGCCCCCTCCCCGACGTTGACGACCTGCTGGCGGAACTCCTCGGTCTCGTATCCCGCCTGCGCCAGCGCCTGGTCCACGCCCTCGGTGATGCGCAGCCCCAGCGTCTTGACGTAGCGGATGACGTCCATCCGCTGGAAGTGCGACAGCTTTCCGCCGTCCACGTGCTCGCGCAGCGAGAACACGGGACCGCGGACGCGCATGTCCCCGTCGTCGAAGGCGGACGCCTCCCCGGCCGAACGGGCGGCCGGCAGCAGGGCGCCCAGGGTCTTGCGCAGCCCGGTGTCGTGGGCCATCCACTGGTCGAGCCCCCCGTCCACGTCCACCCCGGAGGTGAGCGCGTCCACCAGGCCGTCCATGATCCGGAACCGCTCCTCCAGGGGCCCGAGCAGGTAGGGGACGATCTCCAGCAGCAGGATCCCGCCCTGGGTGTGGACCCGGACGAACACGGTGACGACGACCTGCTCGTCCCAGCCAGCCACCCGGATGCGCAGGAAGTGGCGGCGCCGCTCCCCGCCCTCCCCGACGGCGGCGCGCAGGTGGTCGGCCACCCGGGCGTCGTCGGGCCCGCCCACCGGGAGCCTGCTGCGCGGGACCCCGTGGGGCAGCGTGCCCGGGAGGTACACGCACTCGGCGATCTCCAGGCCGCCGAGCCGGTCGCGGCCGTCCTCGGCGGCCGACAGGGTCAGCGACTCCAGCTGGGGGCGGATCAGGTCCACGACCACGCGCTCGTCGAGCGGGCTCGCGGGCGCCGACCGGTCCGCGCCGGCCTCGCGCAGCTCCAGGGCGATCGACCACATGTGCAGTTCGCCGCCCGCCCCCAGGAAGGGGTCCTCGTTCCGGTACGGGACGAGCGCCGAGTACTGCTCACGGGCGATCGCGCGCAGCAGGGGCACGTGCTTGCTCGGCACGTGCGCGATGGGGACCGAGCCGGTGAAGGTCTCCTCGCTGAGTTCACGGGCCAGGATGCGCTTGAGGCGCTCGCGGTGGGCGCGCCGGACCAGCCAGGGCATGAGCAGGGTGTCGGCCTCGCGGGCCAGCGCCACGGCGTCCCGGCCCGTGTCGCCGGGCAGGAAGTGGACGCCGACCCGGACGCAGAGCGCCAGAAGGACGAGCGCCAGGGCGACGGCGGTCCAGGCCGACACCCGGTCGAACCGGACGGACTCGGCCCATCCCACGGCCAGGAGCAGCAGGACGCCCGTCAGCACCGCGACGGCCACCACCCGGGCGGTGGACAGCCGGCGGTGGAACTCCTCGTCGATGGCGTCGGCGCGCAGGCAGTGGGCGACCACCGGCTCCGCGTCGAACCCGTAGGAGGGGGCCACCACGCGGCGGGCGTCCTCCACCAGGCGGCCGAGGACGATCCGGCGGTAGACGCGGTCGAGGTAGGCGCCCAGGCACATCAGCCGTGTGACCTCGGAGGAGGTGCCGGTGGGCGCGTCGGCGGCGAACCCCTGCGGGGCAGGGTCCCCCCGGCCCGGGGCGGGCGCGTCCGGGCCGGGGGGAGCGGGCGGGGCCGCGTCGGCGGCCGGGAGGACCCGGGTGGTCGCGTCAGGCATCGTGCACCGCCTCGAAGACGACCGACCCCGGGGCCGGGCGGGTGCCGGGCCGCGGCGCCCAGGGGTCGGCGTCCCTGTGCCGGACACCCTCGCGCCCGGCGGTTCCGGGTGCCGCACCCCCGGGCCGGGAGGAGGGGCGCGGCACGTACAGGTGGCCCGGGGCGCGGTAGCCCTTGGCCGGGTGCGACACCTCGACGGGGCGGAAGGCGCGGGGTGTCAGGGCGGTGTACCCGCCCAGGACCGCGTCCTCGTGGGCCCGGCCGGTCAGGCCGACCACCAGGAGGGTGATCTCGGGGTCGGCCGCGGCCAGGGCCTCCTTGAGCGGGGCGGCGTCCAGCAGCCGGTGGGTCTCGGTCATCGCGGTGCCCACGCCGTCGCCGGGCTCGGCGCCGCCGCTGTCGGGCAGCGGGCCCAGGCCCACCGCGGCGCGCAGGCGCAGCCGCAGGCCGCGGTCCTCGAACGCCAGGTGCGGCTGGGTGTCGGCCAGGACGCCCTGGAGTTCGTCCATGAGGGGGTGGACGAGCAGGGGGAGGTACTCCGAGGGGGCGCCGACGACGTACCCGTCGCCGGTGTGCTGGGGGAACGCGCAGGTCCGCCACAGGTCGGCCAGGCCGCAGCGGTCGAAGGCCTCCTCCAGGACCTCACGGACCGCGGTGTTGAGGATCCTCTGGTGGCGGGAGGAGGTGCGGGAGTACCCCTCCGCGTCGAGTGCCAGTACGGCGCGCTGCGGCGGCATCATGAGGCTCGTGCGCCGGGCACGACGGGAAATGTCCGCCATGGTCTTCGTCGGCTCCTGGGTGGCGAGTGAAAGCACACGGTCCTTGGGGACCGCGTGGACACCACTGTCACCCGTTGCGGACGGGCCTATTACCCAGAACTGGGCATCCGGGGGGACGTTCTTCGCGGATGTATCCGTGTATCAGTCGGTACGCGCACCGGCGTCGTCCGCCAGGGCGCCGCGCAGCCGCTCGGCGCCGTGGATGATCAGGCTCCGGCGGCCGGTGGACACCACCCCGGCCTCGCGCAGGCGGCGGATCTCGGTCTGGACCCACGACAGGGAGCGGCCGACGGCCTCGCCGATCTCGCGCTGGGTCAGGTGCAGCTCGACCGTGCCCGGGTCCGCCGCCGGGGGTCCGGCGAGGCGGAGCATGGTCTCGGCCAGCCGCCGGCGCGATCCGAGCTTGGCCATCTCGGTGCGCAGTTCCTCGCTCTCCTGCTGCCTGCGCACGATGTGCTCCCACAGCAGGCGCTCCAAGCGCATGGTGCGCACCAGGGAGCGGAACCGGACCCCGGGGATCACGTGGGTGGAGCAGGAGGCGCGGACCGCCCGCACCGTCGTGGTGCGCGGCAGGCCCGAGAGCACCGACATCTCCCCCAGCACCTCGCCGGGACCGCGTATCGCCACCAGGGCCTCGGTGCCGTCGCGCAGCAGGACCGAGACCTTGACGTTCCCGCCGAGCAGGAGGTGGACGGTGTCGTCCCGGTCCCCCTGCCCCATGATCGGCACCGCCGTTCGGTGCACCCGCGGCGATCCGGCGCGCACCAGCGCCTCCCACTGGTCGTCCCGGAGCAGTCCTCCGAAGCCCTGCCTGACCACCGCCACGCCTCCCCGGCCACTCGACGCCCTCCCCTCCATGGTGGGCGACCGGCCCGTGCCGTCCACCGGTGATGCGTCGGGCGTTGTCCAAGCGTGACGTCATATGACAGGACATGTACCGGCGCAAACGCGGGAAAAGGACTGGGCGGCCCGGCGGGCAGGCCGTAGGGTGGCGCGCGTGGAAGGGCGGAACGGCTTCGGCACCGCGGTCCTCGTCGAGGGCGAGAGCGACCGCTCCGCGCTGCTGGCCCTGGCCGGGCGGCGCGGGCTCGACCCGGGCGCCCTGGGCACGGCCATCGTGCCCATGGGCGGCGCCACCAACGTCGGCCGCTTCGTGACCCTGCTGGGGCCGCGGGGCGCCGGTCTGCGCCTGGTGGGTCTGTGCGACGCCGCCGAGGAGCGCCACTTCGCGAGGGCCTTCGCCGGGGCAGGGCTGGGCCCCGACTTCCACGTGTGCGTGGCCGACCTGGAGGACGAGCTGATCCGGGCGCTGGGCGTGGCCGGGGTGGAGCGGGTGATCGCCGGGCAGGGCCGGGAGCGGTCATTGCGCACCTACCGCCGGCAGCCCGCGCACCGGGGGCGGCCGGCGGACCGGCAGCTGCACGGGTTCATGAGCAACCAGAAGGAGCGCTACGCCCGGGCCATGGCGGACGCCCTGGCGCCGGGCCTGGTGCCGGAACCCCTGGCCGCGGTCCTGGCCGCCCTGGAGACGGCCGCCGGAACGGTCTGACGCCCCGGCCGGGGTCAGACCCCGGCCGGGGCGCGCAGGTGCTCCACCACCTGGCGGGCGACCGTGCGCCCCGCCCGGTTGGCGCCGATGGTGCTGGCCTGCGGCCCGTACCCCGCCAGGAACACGCGCGGGTCGCGCACCGCGCGCCCCTGCTCCACCCGCAGCCCGCCCTCGGGCTCGCGCAGCCCCAGCGGGGCCAGGTGGGTGAGCTCGGAGCGGAAGCCCGTCGCCCAGATGATCGCGTCCACCGGCTCGAAGGAGCCGTCGGCCCAGCGCAGCCCGTCGGGCTCGATCGCGGCGAACATGGGGCGGGCCACCAGCAGGCCGCGCTCGACGGCGGCCAGGTTGCGCGGGGTGGCGGGCAGCCCGGTGCCGCCGGAGATGCTCGGCAACGGCCGGCCGGCGCGGGCCGCCTCGTCGGCCTGCCGCACCGCGGCGACCCCGGCCCCGGGGTCGTCGGTGAACCGCACCGGGCGGCGGGTGACCCAGACCGTGGCGGCGGCCACCCCCTCCAGCTCGTGGAGGAAGCCGGTGGCGGAGGTGCCCCCGCCCACCACCGCCACCCGCAGGCCGGCGAAGTCCCGCGCGGCCCGGTACTGCGGGGTGGAGACCTGCACGCCCCGGAACCCGGCGGCCCCCGCGAAGTAGGGCCGGAACGGACGCCCCCAGGTCCCGCTCGCGTTCACCAGCACCCGGGTGAGCAGCGCGCCGCGGTCGGTCTCCACCCGCAGGCGCCCGTCCCCGGCCTCGCGGACCGCCGTGACCCGCACCGGGCGGCGCACCCGCAGGTCGAAGGCGCGCTCGTAGCGGTCGTAGTACTCGCGGACGATGTCGCGGGCGGGCCGGGCCCCGTCCGCCGTGGCGAAGCTCAACCCGATCTCGCGCATGCCCGGCAGGTCCTCGACCTTGTGGGCGTCGTCCAGGCGCAGGGCCTCCCAGCGGAACTGCCAGGCCCCGCCGGGGGCGGGCCCCCGGTCCAGCACCACCGCGTCCTCGCCCGGGACCAGGCCCATGCGGCGCAGGTGCCAGGCCACCGACAGGCCCGCCTGCCCCGCACCCACCACGACCGCCTCGGCCCCGCCGGCCTCCCCCGGTCCGGTGCCCGTGCCCCCGTCCGCCATGGCCTCCCCCTCGCATCGCCGCCGTCCATGGGCAACAACGGGCGGCGGGGTTTCTTCCCCGCAGGCCGGGCGGGGTCACTCGTCCTCGAACTCCTGGATGAGCGTGTCGGAGGCGTGCACGCACATGATGCGCAGCCGACCGGTGCCCGAGTTGACGAACCCGTGCCACACGTGCGGGCCGACCACCGCCGTGTCCCCGGCCCGGGCCACCACGCGCTCTCCCCCGATCGTGATGGAGGCCTCGCCCTCCAGGACCGTCCAGGTCTCGCTGTAGGGGTGGCGGTGCAGGCCGGGGCCCTGTCCCGGGTCGTTGTCGACGAGGAAGAAGCTGATGCCGGAGCCGTACTTGCGGCCCTCGAAGAGCCCGGTGCGGCGGGCCTGGCCGACGACGATCTCGTCGAACGGAATGGCGCGGGCGGTGGTGGCGTCCATGGTGTCCTTCTCCCGGTGTCGGTGCCCGGCGGCGGCCCCGCGGCCCCGCTCCCGGCGATGCCCCCACACTGGCGGCCGGGCGCCGCGGGGCTCTACTGTTTCGACATGGATCGAAAGAGCGCCCGCTTCCACATCGGCGCGGACGACGTGTCGGCGATCCGGTTCGGGGTGTCCCCCGGCCACGAGCTGGCGCACGCGGTACGGATCCTGCTGAACCCGCAGCGGCACCCGCTCCAGTGGGGGTGGCTGCGGTCGGTGAAGCCGTCGGTGCCGGGCCCCGCCCTGGACCGGCTGGCCGCGGTGGTCCGCCGGGAGGGGTACTTCCCCGACTTCCTCACCGCCGCGCCGAGCTGGGACATGACCCCGCGGGACGAGGTCGAGCGGCTGCGCGGGGTGGCGCTGGACGCGGTCCGGTTCGACCTGAACAAGGTGCTGGTGCGGTCCGAGGGCCGGGCCCGGGACCTGGTGGCGCGCATGATCGAGCGCCCCGGGCGGACCCGGGACATGCTGGCCGACGCCTGGGAGCAGGTGTGGGAGGCGACGATGGCCCCGCACTGGCCGCAGGTCCGCCGCCTGATGGGCGCCGACATCGACCTGCGGATGCGGCGGATGGGGGCGGGCGGGGTGGGCGCGATGGTGTCGACCCTGCACGAGACGGTGAGCTGGAACCGCGACACCATCGAGGTGGCGCTGCGCCTGCACGACGAGGACGTGCGCTGTGAGGGCAGCGGGGTGGTGCTGGCCCCGTCGGTGATGGGCACCGCCCGGTGCGCGGTCCTCACCGAGCCGCCGGTGCAGCCCAGCCTGTTCTACCCGGTGGACGGGCTGTCGGAGACCTGGATCCACGGAGCGGCGGCCGAGGCGGCGCTCGGCGAGCTGCTGGGCGCGGGCCGGGCCCGGGTGCTGGCCTGCCTGGACGGGCCCCGGACCACCTCCGAGACCGGGCAGGCCTGCGCGATGGCGGTGTCGACGGCCTCGCACCACCTGGCGGTGCTGCACCGCTCGGGGCTGGTGCACGCCCGCCGCGAGGGCAACCGGGTCCTGCACACGCGCACCCCGCTGGGCGAGGCGCTCCTGGGCCGCGGCTGATCCGGGCCCGGGAGGCGGGGAGGCGGGGAGGCGGGGAGGCGGGGAGGCGGGGAGGCGGGGAGGCGGGGAGGCGGGGAACGAAATCACAGAATTCGGATATGTGAATTCACTTGACCATTGCTTTACCCTCACTTTTCCCCTGCTTTAACAAGTGGCAACCTATGATCCTCTCGATCCGGAAAAGCGCGATCGCGCACCCTCAGGGCACATTCCGGACACCCTTTCACGGGAACACAGAAGAGGTGGTTCGTGAAGCTCACCAGGACCCTCGCCGTCGCCGCCATGACGGTCGTCGCCACCCTCGGCCTCACCTCCCCCGCGGCCGCCGTCGAGCCGACGCCGCAGTGCGAGTCCAACGGCGGGGCCCGCCCCTGCTGGGAGTACTACTCCTGGTACTGGACCTACGCCGCCTGCCACGAGGAGGGGCGCAAGCAGGTGGACAACCGCCGCTACGACGACTACCAGTGCGACGGCGGAGCCACCGTCTACCTGTGGCTGCGCCGCCCCTGACCGCAGGGGGAAAGGTCCCGCGGACATTCTCCGCGGGACCCGGCCGAAAAGGCGCCCGAAAGAAAACAACCACACGCGACGCGATTCCGGGAAGCGCAAGCGCATTCCGGGGCCGGACCGATATCACGGGCCGCCGGAAAGGGTCAGCGCCCGCCGGCGAGCGCGTGGTCCAGCACCGCGTACACGTGGTCGGTGTCGGCCTCTCCCCCGCCGAGCAGCAGGGACGCGCACAGCCCGTCGGAGGCGGCCACCAGGGCCTCGACCGCGGCGGGGTCGTCGGTGCGGGCCCGGGCCAGCTCGGCCACGCTCTCCCGCCAGCGCAGGGCCAGCGGGCGCAGCGCGGGACGCCGCGCCGCCAGCGTCGACAGCTCCCGCTCGGCGAGGGCGCGCTCGCGCCCGGTCCCGGCGGACTCGGCGATCAGCTCCGCCAGGCCCCGCAGGGTGTCCCCGCCCGCGTCGATGACGGCGCGGACCCGCCCGCTGTAGTGGTCGGCGACGGTGGCCAGCGCGGCGACCAGCAGGTCGTCCAGGGTCGCGAAGTAGTACGTGGTGAGGCTGGCGGTCACCCCCGCCTCCCGGGCGACGGTGCGGTGGGTCACGCCGGAGGCGCCGTCCCTGCGCACGACGCGCAGGGTCGCCTCGATGATCTCCGCCCGCCGGCGCTCTCCCCGGATCCTGCGCCCGTCGGTGGCCGCCGCCGCCTCGCCCATGGTGCCTCCCACACCGCCCAGGCTAGCGGTCCGCGGGCACCGGGGCTCCGATCGGACCGACGTGGCGCAGGGCGGCGGCGCAGACCACCGCGAGCACCGCGATGACCGGCCCGGTGGCCAGGGCGGCCAGGTTGAGCCCCGCGACGAACGCGTCCACCGCGCTCTGCACGGTGGCGTCGGGCAGCCGGTCGGCCACCGAGCGCACCCCCGACAGCCCCTCGCCGGCCCGGGCCGCCACGTCGGCGGACACGCCCTCGGGCGGCACGACCCGCTGCCGGTGGACGGCTCCGGCCAGCCCGCCCAGCAGCACCACCCCGAGCGCCAGCCCCAGTTCCTGCACGGTCTCGGACACCGCCGCCGCGGACCCCGCCCTCTCCGCGGGCGCCGCCCCCACCACGATGTCGGTGCCCAGCGCGGCGATCGCGCCCAGGCCGAGGTAGACCAGGGCGAACCCGAGGACCACGCCGAGCCGGTCCCCCGGGCCGGCCGCCGCCAGCAGGGCGTAGCCGCCCAGGGAGACGGCCAGGGTCGCCGCCATGACGGTGCCGGGGCGGATGCGGCGGGCGGCGAGGGGGGCGCCGACGGCGGCGGCCAGCATGGCCAGGGCGGGCGGCCCCATCCACAGCCCGGCCTCGGTGGCCGCCAGGCCCTCGACCAGTTGCAGGTACTGGGTGACCAGGAACATCGCCCCGCCCACGCCGACCAGGCCGACCAGCAGCACCACCAGGGCGGCGGAGAAGGCCCGGTCCGCGAACAGCGACACGTCCAGCAGCGGCGCCGGGGAGCGGAGCTGGCGGCGCACGAACAGGACCGCGCACACGGTGCCCGCCAGGGCGGCGGCCAGGGTCCACGGGTCGGGCCCGTCGACGGCGAGGTGCTTGACGGCGTGGACGAGCGGCAGCAGCGCCCCCAGCGAGAGGGCCACGCCGGGGAGGTCGAACCCGCCCGCGCGCGGGGCCCGGTACTCGGGCAGCAGGACCGGGGCGGCCACCGCCACGACCGCCGCCACGGGGACCGCGACCAGGAAGACCGACCCCCAGGGCAGGTGCGCCAGCAGGGCGCCGCCCACCACCGGCCCCGCGGCCATCCCCAGGGCGAACACGGTGGCCCACACCCCGATGGCCAGGGCGCGGTCGCGGGGGTCGGGGAACAGCGTGCCGATGAGCGCCAGCGTGGAGGGCATGAGCGTGGCCCCGGCGACGCCGAGCAGCGCCCGGGCGGCGATCAGCCACTCCGCGCTGGGGGCGTACGCGGCCAGGACCGAGAACAGCCCGAACGCGACGGCGCCGGCCACCAGCAGCCGGCGGCGGCCGACGCGGTCGCCCAGGCTCCCCATCGTGACGAGGAAGCCCGCGATGAGGAGCCCGTAGGCGTCCATGATCCACAGCGTCTGCGCGGCCGTGGGCTCCAGGTCCGCCGCCAGGCTCGGCAGCACCAGGTAGAGCACCGTGACGTCCAGGCCGAGCAGGGCCGTGGGCAGTGACAGCAGCGCGAGGCCCGCCCAGGCCCGTATTCCGGGGCGTTGCATGACGCCTCCCCTTTTCACGAGAACAAGTTGAACGATTGCACAAGTTGTACCATCGTTCAACTTTCTACGGAAGAGTGCGGGAGGGACGCGGCCGTCCACCGGACGCCCGCCCCCGGTCCGCTGTGCGGCGTCCTCCCCGCAGGCCCCGGCCCGGAGCCGGAAGGGCGTTCGCAGAACGGGCTCCGCGCCGCCGTCCCGTACCCGGCTCCGAGCGGACCGCGGTCACATCCGGGTCCCGCGATCCGTCACAGGGGCGTGACCGCAGTCGACACCCGGGAGCCGAACGATGCACCTCCTCCACCTCGCCGCCGTCCTGCCCGCGGCACTGGCCTGCGCGGCGGCAGCGGTCGCCGACCTGTCCGGCCACCGCTACCCGCGCGAGGAGGCGGACCGGCTCGGCGTGCCCCGCAGGTGGATCCCCCTGCTGGGCGCCCTACTCGGGGCGGGCTCACTGGGGCTGCTGCTCGGCCTGGCCGTGCCCGCGGTGGGGACGGCCGCCTCCGCCGGGCTGGTGCTGTACTTCCTCGGCGCCCTCGCCGCCCACCTGCGCGTCGGCGACCTGCGCCTGGGCCCCTGGGCGCTGTTCTTCACCGCCTCGGTGGCGGCGTTCGCCGCCTACCTGCCCTGACGCCCGGGGCGGCGGCCGGCCCCCGCCCCGGTGGTACGCGCTGCGGCCCGGCCGAACCGGCCGGTCATCGGCGGGCCGGCCGACCGGGCCATGCCGCTGGACGGCGAGGCCGCCCGCATGGACGCGGACGGGATCCGGCGGCACGCCGGGGCGGCGCCGGACGCCTTCCTGCCGGGTGTGCCACCGGCGCCGGGGCGGCCCCGCGCGAGCGGGCGGCCGACCCGGGACGACTAGGCCTCCCGGGCGCCCTCGGGGTCCCGGGCCAGCCGTGCGACCAGGCCCAGGAACACGGCGCGCTCCCCCGCCGACAACGGGGCCAGGAACCGCTCCTGGACCTCGGTGAGCACGGCGTCCAGCCGGTACAGCTCCGCCCGGCCCGCCCGCGTGATCGAGACCCGGTTGCGCTTGCGGTCGGCGGGGTCGGGCTCGCGCAGGATGAGGCCGCTCCCGCCCAGGACATCGAGCGAGCGGGTGACGTCGCCGCGGTCGAGCCCGGCGGCCCGCCCCAGCTCCGCCTGGCTCAGCGGGCCGGACTCCTCCAGCGCGGCGAGCAGCCGGTAGTGGTACGGGCGCGCGCCGGCCGCCGCGAACGCCTCCTGGAGCAGGCCGTGCGAGCGCAGGTGCGCCCGGCCCACCAGCCAGGTGGCGCGGCCGTCGAGTCTGTGGACCATGGGTCCCACGCTATCAGTCTGTTGGTGCCACCAATAAAGATGTACCGTTGGCTCCACCAACAACAGTGGAGGTCCCCGTGATCCCGTTCGGCGCCCGCCTCATCGGACAGACCGAGAAGTCCCTCAACGCGCTCCTGGCCACCGTCCTGGCCGACAGCGGCCTGACCGGGGAGCAGTGGGTCGCCCTGCGCCTCACCGGCCTGTTCGACGGCGGGGGCGACCTGGCCGCGCACATCCGCGACCGGGCCCGCTTCTCCGATCCCGGCCCCCTGCTCGCCGCCCTGGCCGACCGCGGCCTGGTCCGCGCGGACCGTCTCACCGGCGAGGGCCGCGCGTTCCTCGACCGGACCGGCCGCCGGATCGACGCGCTCACCGCGCCGGTCTGGGAGCGGGTCTCCCCCGACGACGCCGCCGGCGCCGAGCGCGCCCTCAACGCCGTCCTGGACGGCACCCGCGCCGTCCTCGCCGCCGGGCCCGCCCGCGGGGCCACCACCGGGGCCTGAAGCAGGGGGCGCCGCCCGGGGCCGGCGGACGGCCCCGGCACCGCGGCGGTCGGCCGGTCGTGTCGGGTGCCGCCGCGGATCCGCTCGCCGCTCCCTCGGTCCGCGGCTACGCTGAAACCTCACATCCATGTGAGAGGCGAGCGCCGTGCCTCAGAGCACCGAGGGGGAAGCCGTGCGGATCGGGGAGCTGTCGGAGCGGACCGGCGTGAAGGTCCGGCTGCTGCGCTACTACGAGGAGCAGGGCCTGATCACCAGCGAGCGCAACGCGGGCGGGCAGCGGGTGTTCGCCGAGGAGGCGGTCGGGCGCGTGGGCTTCGTGCGGCTGCTGCTGGCCGCGAACGTGCCCACCCGCACCATCGCCGAGATGATGCCCTGCCTGGACGCGCCCAGCGAGGAGACCGTCGACGGCGCCATGGGGAGCCTGGCCCGCGAGCGCGAGCGCCTCACCGCGCACATCGACGAGCTGGACCGGGCCCGCGGGGCGATCGACGGCCTCCTGCGCGACGCCCGGGAGCGCCGGGACCGCCTGGCCGCGGCCGGCGCCCGCTGAGCGGCGGCGCCCGGCCGGCAGGGCCGGGCGCCGCCCCCGCGGCTCAGGCGGTCCCGTGCCACCGGAAGGGGTCGTCCTCCAGCGCGGCGCGGTCCCAGTTCCCGAGGTCCGCGGCGGCCTCGTAGGTGGTGCGCAGGAACTCGGCGACCGCCCGGTCGGGGTCGGGCGCGGAGCGGGCCGCCTCGTAGGGCAGCAGGAACTGCTGGAACTCCTGGCTGAAGTACGCGCCCTCGGGGCCGACCGGGTGGTCGGCGAACCCCTCGGGTGCGGGGTAGGCGTAGGAGTAGAAGGCGCCCTCCTCTCCCCCGCCGGGCCAGAACCCGCAGCTGGACAGCTCCCGCGAGTAGCCCTCGACCATGACCCAGTCCCCGCAGTTGGGGACCCCGCCCGGGTGCGGCGGGGCCGAGCGCCCGGAGAAGCGGGTGCAGGCCAGGTCCATCCCGCCCCAGAAGAAGTGCACCGGGCTGACCTTGCCCACGAAGTGCGACCGGAACTCGCCGATCACCCGGTCCGCCTGGATCAGCTGGCGCCAGAAGAGGGTGGCCGCCTCACCGTCGTAGGAGGCGTGGTCGTGGTCCTCGGCGAACGGGATCGCCGGGTCGACCTCGTTGGGGCTCGGCCGGATCGGCGCCTCGATCCCGAGCCGGTCGAGCATGTCCATGAGCCGGGCGTAGAACTCGGCGACCGGCATCGGCCGGAGCGGGAGCGCCTGCACCCCGCCGTCGCTGCTGCGGACCTCCAGCCGGTGGCCGACGAAGTCGAACTCGATCTCGAAGGCCCCCGTGCGGTACGGGACGGCCGAGGTCGTCAGCCCGCGCGGGCTGACGTAGAGGGTCACCTGCCACCAGTGGTTGAGCAGCGGGGCGTGGGCCATCCGGACCTTGCCCACGATCTGGGTCCACATGTGCAGGGTGTCGCGGGTGGCGGTCCAGTCCGATACCCGCAGGCTCGGCCAGCTCGTCGTCGCCGGGGTGTCCATCGGCACTCACTTCCTTCGGGGCGTCCGGTGTGCACGGTGCTCAGCGGTATTCGGGGTTGGCGTTGTCGGGGTGGCTGCCGTCGTCCCAGGCCGTCCGCTGGTTCCCGTAGGCCGGGAAGCCGCCCGCGCTCCGGATCATCGACGCCGTGTGCAGCAGGTTGTAGGTCATGAAGGCGATGTTGCGGTTGGCGAAGTCGTTCTCCGGCCCGCCGGAGCCCTCGTCGAGGTAGGAGGGGCCGGGGCCGACCTCGCCGAGCCAGCCCGCGTCCGCCTGGGGCGGGACGGTGAAACCGATGTGCTGGAGACTGTAGAGGATGCTCATCGAGCAGTGCTTGAGGCCGTCCTCGTTGCCGGTGAGCAGGCAGCCGCCGACACGGCCGTAGTAGGCGTACTGGCCCTGTTCGTTGAGCACGCCCGAGTAGCCGTAGAGCCGCTCGATCACCCGGCGTGTCACCGAGCTGTTGTCGCCCAGCCAGATCGACCCGCCGATGACCAGGATGTCGGCGGCCAGCACGCGTTCCAGCAGCCCGGGCCAGGCGTCGGTCTCCCAGCCGTGCTCGGACATGTCCGGGCGGACGCCGGTGGCGATGTCGTGGTCGACGGCGCGGATCTGGTCGACGGCCACCCCGTTCGCCTCCATGATCGCCACGCTGCGGTCGATCACGCCCTGGGTGTGGCTGGGCTCCGGGGAGCGCTTGAGGGTGCAGTTGATGTACATCGCGCGCAGCCCGGAGAAATCGGGCCTCTCGGTCGCGGATGCGGTCTCGGACGCGGTCACGGTTGTCCTTCCGGATGTGCGGGTCCCGGTCCGCCGACACGACCGCGCCGGCTCCGGCACGTGCCGTTATACACCGGGGAAAATAGACGGTCAAACAAAAAATCTTTTTTTCGCCTTGGCATAGATTTCAGTAGGCTTGTCCCATGACCAATCGAACCGGTGCGTCGTCGCTGGCCCAGCGCGCCTACGCCCGCCTGCGGGCGGACATCCTGGAGGGGCGGCTGCGACCGGGCCAGCGCCTGCGCCCGGCCGGGCTGGCCGCGGCCCAGGGCGTGAGCGTCAGCGTGGTGCGGGAGGTGCTGAACCGGCTGGCCGGGGAACGGCTGGTGCGGGCGACCCCGCAGCAGGGGTTCACCGTCGTGCAGGCGACGGCCGCGGACCTGGTCGACCTCTTCGACGTGCTCGCCCTGGTGGAGACCGCGGCGCTGCGGGAGGCGGTCGAGCGCGGCACCCTGGAGTGGGAGAGCGGGGTGGTCGCCGCCCACCACCGGCTCGCGCGCACCCCGGTCCCCGACCCGGACGGGCCCGGTGACGGCGCCGACGAGTGGGCGCGGGCGCACGACGCCTTCCACGCCGCCACCATGGCGGCCTGCGGCAGCCCGCGGCTGCTGGAGACCATCACCGGCCTGGTGCAGTGCGCGGCGCTGTACCGGCGGTGGACGCACCCCCACGGCGAGGAGGGGCGCGACGTCGCCGCCGAGCACCGGGCGATCTTCGAGGCCGCCGTCGGGCGCGACGCCGACCTCGCGTGCCGGCTGCACCAGGAGCACGTCCGGCGGACGGTCGACGGCGCCCTGGCGGCCCTGGAACACGAGAACGCCGCGGCGACGGGCGGAACCGGCCCGGAGCCGGGAACACGGGCGCCCGCACCGGAGGGCCCCTGACCGGCGCCGCCGGCCGGGGCGGCGCGCGGCGCCCGGAGAGCGCCGCGGCCCCCGGTACGGCGACGAGGACGCGAGAACAGGACACGGACCGCGCGCCGGCCGAGCCCGGGGGCTCCGGGCGCCCCGGGGCCGCGGGCCCCGGCCGCGGGCACACCCGACGTGAGATTCCCCGTGCGCACCCGCGCGGCAGAGAGGACACCGCGATGACCAACCCAGAGGAACACCCGACCGCACAGGTGTGCGCCGACGGCGGCCTCCCCGGCCCCCGGGCCGAACACGGCGGCGGGGCCCCGGTCGAGATCATCACCGCCCGGGCGGTGCCCCTGGGCGGGATCCGCGCGATGGACGTGCGCCGCACCCTGCCCCAGCGCCGGCGCTCGCTGATCGGGGCGTGGTGCTTCATCGACCACTACGGGCCCGACGAGGTGGCCGACACCGGCGGAATGGACGTGGCCCCCCACCCGCACACCGGCCTCCAGACGGTCAGCTGGCTGTTCGAGGGCTCCATCTCCCACCACGACTCCGGCGGCCACGCCGCCCGCGTCCTGCCCGGGCAGGTCAACCTGATGACGGCCGGAGCGGGCATCTGCCACTCCGAGACCTCCACCCCCGACGCCGAGCGGCTCCACGGCGTGCAGCTGTGGGTGGCCCTGCCCGAGGAGGCCCGCCACCGCCCCGAGCGCGGGTTCGAGCACCACGTCCCCGAACCCGTCGAGTTCGACGGGGGGTCCGCGCTCGTGTTCGCGGGCTCGCTGCTGGGCTCGCGGTCGCCCGTGCGCGTGTACACGCCGCTGGTGGGAGCGGAGATCCGGCTCCGCCCCGGCGGAGTACTGGACCTGCCGGTCGACCCCGGCTTCGAGCACGGGCTCCTCGTGGACACGGGCGGGGCCGTCACGCTCGAAGGCGTGCGCGTGCCCGAGGACGCCCTGGGCTACACCGGCGTGGGGTCCCGCACCCTGCGCATCGCCAACGAGGGGGACGGCGACGCCAGGCTCGTGCTCCTGGGGGGCGCACCGTTCGGCGAGGAGGTCGTCATGTGGTGGAACTTCCTGGCCCGCTCGACGGAGGAGATCCGGCGCTACCGCCAGGAGTGGGAGGACCACGGCGAGCGGTTCGGCCGCGTCGAGGGGTACGTCGGGCACGGCGGCCCCGGGAGGAACCGCGAGGGGATGGAGCGCATCCCCGCCCCGGAGCTGCCGCCGGTCACGATGCTCCCCAGGAGGAACCCGCCGCCCCACGCCCGCTCCGACGCCTGACCGGCCCCCGGGCCGCCCGCGCCGGGCGGGCGCCCCCGCCCGGCCCCACCGCCTCCGCAGCACCCGCCTCTTCCACGGAAGGACCTTCACCATGCCCGAGCCGCAGACCGACAGGACCGGCGCCGCCGTGCACGTCACACTCGACGCACCACCGCCCGCCGTCGGCGCCTACACCGTGCGCCTGGAGGACGGCACCCCGGCCGGCCGCGCCGACTTCGTCGACCCGCCGGGGGCCGACGGCGAGCGCGTCATCTTCCACACCGAGGTCGCACCCGAGTTCGGCGGGCGGGGCCTGGCCGGCATCCTGGTCCGCGAGGCCCTGGCCGGCGCGGCCCGCGAGAACCTCACCGTCGTGCCCGTGTGCCCGCTGTTCGCCCGGCACCTGCGCGAGCACGGCGACGCGTACACCGCCGGGGGCGGCCGGTTCCGGCGGCCCAGGCCGGCCGACCTGGCCCTGGTCGAGCAGGCAGTGAAGGGGCGGGCATGAACGCGGAGCGCCCCTACATCGACAAGGAGCACCCCGAGGTCTACAAGGCCGCCGTCAAGGCGGCCGTGGCCTCCCGGGCCGCCGCGCGCGATGCGGGGCTCGGCGACGACACCATCGAGCTGGTCAACATCCGGGTGTCCCAGATCAACGGGTGCCCGACCTGTCTGAGCGTCCACCTCCCCAAGGCCCGTGAGGCCGGGGTGGGGCAGCGCGCCCTGGACGTGCTGCCGGCCTGGCGCGAGGCCGACCTGTTCACCGACCAGCAGAAGGCCGCGCTCGAACTGGCGGAGTCCCTGACGGTGATCGACCCGACCGTCGACCGCCAGGCGGTCAACGCCCGGGCGGCGGCACACCTGACCACCGCGCAGATCTCCGCGGTGGAGTGGACGGCCACGCTCATCAACGCGTTCAACCGCATCTCGATCGCCAGCGGCCACCCGGTGCGCTGACGCCGGACACGGGCGCCCCGCCGCCGCGGCGGCGGGGCGCCCGTACCGTTGACCCGAAGGCCGCACCACCGCACGGAGAGGACCGGGGACCATGCGAGTCTCCCTGCTCGACCGCTCGCGCACGCGCGAGGGCGAGTCCGACGCGCAGGCGATCGCGACGACCGTCGACCGGGCGGTGCGCGCGGACGGCCTGGGGTTCCACCGGTTCTGGACCGCCGAGCACCACGCGGTCCCGGGCGTCGCCGGCGCGGCCCCCGCGGTGCTGCTGGCGGCGATCGGGGCCCGCACCCGGGACATCCGCCTGGGCACGGGCGGGGTCATGGTGCCCAACCACAGCCCGCTGGTGGTCGCCGAGCAGGCGCTGGTCCTGGAGGCGCTCTCCCCCGGCCGGGTCGACCTGGGGCTGGGCGGCTCCCTCGGGTTCACCGCCCCGATCCGGCGCGCGCTCGGGCGCACCTCCCTGGCCGAGGGCGAGTACCGGGCGGACGTGGAGAAGGTACTGGAGTACCTGGAGGGGCGGGCCGAGGTCACCGCCCGGCCCGGCACCGGACCCGTGCCCGTGTTCGTGCTCGCCGTACGGGGCGGGCTGGCCCTGGCGGCGGAACTGGGGCTGCCGGCGGTGGTCGGCGGGCCGGTGCTGCGCGACGCCGACCGCCTGGCCGCGTACTTCCGGGACTTCCGGCCGAGCCCGGCCGTGCCCGACCCCTACCTGGTGGTGAACGTGGACGTCTCCGTGGCGGACACGCCGGAGCGCGCCCGGGAGCTGCTGCTGCCGGAGGCCTGGGCCTTCGCGGACTCGCGGGAGGTCGGCGAGTTCCGCGCGCTGCGCCCCGTGGAGGAGGTGCGGCGGCTGCTGGACGGGACCACCCGCGAGAAGAAGCGCAGGGCGGTGGACGACTGGCTGGACTCGGCGATCGCGGGCACCCCGGAGCAGGTGGAGGACGCGCTCGGCGACCTCCTCGACGACACCGGCGGTGCGGAGGTCCTGGCGAACGTCAGCACCTACGACCGCGAGGAGGTGGCCGCGGCCGACGCGTTCCTCGCCTCCCTCCGGACCCCCTGACGGGCCGCGCCCGCACCGCCCGCGTGTCCGCCCGCGGCGGCCGGGTTCCGCGCCCGTACCGTCGCTCCGGGCCCGGCCGACCCGGACCGGGACCCCACGGGCCCGGCCGCCACCCGCCGGGAACGCGGAGAAGGGCCCACCGAAAACGGTGGACCCTTCTCCGACCTGTTACTGCCCTGTCGGGACGGCGGGATTTGAACCCACGACCCCTTGACCCCCAGTCAAGTGCGCTACCAAACTGCGCTACGTCCCGCCGGCGGCCGTCGCGACGGCGCCAACAGGTGAAACCTTATCGCATTCCGGGAGCCACCGGGACCGGCCGCACAGGCGGCACGGCCGACACCCCGGCGGTCACGCCGCACTGCCCGCCCTGCGGAGCGACCGCGTCCGATCCCGGCCGCGACGGCGGCCGGGACTCCGCCCTCCGGTCGGCCCCGGGCGCGCCTCACCCCGCCAGGGAGCGCAGGCCGGTCGGCCCGTACCCGTCCCCCAGCACGGCGACCGCCCACCCCGGCCCGGCCAGGACGTCCACGGCCGGATGCACGCCGAGGTCGTCGACGGCCCCGCCGTCCGCCAGGCGCAGCACGCGCACCGGGGCCCCCGGCTCACGGCCGCCGCCCTCGTACACCGGCAGGAACACGGCGTCCGGGGTGACGGCCGCCGCGGCGAGAACGGCGCCGTCGAACGCCGCCCCCTCCGGGCGCCACCGCGAGACGATCCCTCCGTCCGGCGCGGAGCGCCGCACGAGAAGCCCGCCGTCCCCGGTCTCGAACACGGCGACCAGACCCGCCGTGTCCGCCTGGAGCAGTGCGTCGGGCGGCCGGGACGGCTCTTCCCCGGGGAAGGGCAGCACCTCCTCCCCCGTGGCCGGGTCGAGGCCGACCGGCGGCTCCCCGTCACCGGCCTCCAGGACGACCAGGGGATCGCCCTGCACGGCGGCCACGGGGGTGAACGACGGCCGGCTCCCCTCCCACTCGCGCCGCCACAGCTCCCTCCCCCTGTCCGGGTCCACCCCGACCAGCGAGAACCGCGCCCGGACGCCGTCCACGACCAGGACGCCCAGGTCGTCGAACCCGTCCGCGCACCCCACCAGGCCGACCAGCACACCGGCCACCTCGCGCCCCGGCCCGCGGTGGCACCCCGGCGGCTCCTCCACGGCCCGCCGCCAGATCCGCCGCCCCTCCTCCAGCCGCTCCTCCGCCGCCGCCCGGACGGCCTCCCGGCCGGGGAAACGGCCCGCCAGACGCGCCCCGGTGACCGCATCGAGCACCGCCGCGGGTTCCTCGGAGCGCTCGGCGAGGTGCACACGCCCGCCCCCGCTCCACACCTCCATCGCGTCGCCCCAGGAGCCCACACCCCCGCCGCCGGTCCCCGGATGCGGCCGCCGGTAGGTCCACACCGTTCCGCCGGACGCCCCGTCCAGGGCCACCGCGCCGTCCCCGAGCAGGACCAGCGGGCCGTACGGGCCGGAGAGCACCTCGCGGACCGCCACCCGCCCCGGCGGCTCCCACTCCCAGGCGACGGCGTCCCCCGCCGGCGGCGCTCCCGCCGCCACGGTGTGCCTTTCCGCGGGGAAAAGCGCCGGCCCCACCAGCGCTCCCGCGACCAGGACCGGGAGCGCTCCGGCCAGCGGCCCGGCCGGGGACCGCCGCGGCGGACGCGGCCCCGCCGGGGCGCCGGCGAGCGCCAGGAACAGCGCGCCGAGCGCGGTCGCCGCGACGCACACCCACAGCCGCACGGCCGCGCGCGAGGGCACCACGAGCCCCTCGGCGGGGGCGAACGCCTCCAGGGAATCGGCCGGAAAGGTCACCGCGGCCACCGCGGCGGCGAGCAGGGCGAGCGCCCCGGCCCAGCGGCGCACCCCCGCCCGGCCCTGCCCCGCGCGTCCACGCGGTCCGCACGTGTGGAACAGCAGCAGGCACGCCCCCGCGGCGACGCCGAACCCGGCCCATACCTCCCACCCGGTGCCCGCCCGGTCCGACCACGGCAGGGCCGTCAGCACGGCCAGGGCGACGGCCCCGGCCAGCAGCCCCGCGCCCGCGCTTCTCCCCGCTTCGCCCATCCCGCCCCTTCCCGAACGCACCGGGGCGCCGCCGACCGGACGGCGCCCCCGCGGTGGTGGGACGCGCGGGACCGCGCGTGTGTTCGCCGGCGGGCCCGCACCGTGCCGGGCCCGGAGCGCCGCCGGGCCCGCATACCGCCCCCGTAACGGATCGTGGGGAAACCCTCCCGGAGCGTGCGCACCGCCCCTAATCTGGTGCCGTCCGCCGCGGCGGCGCATCGGGAGGGACTCCGCATGGCCTTCGACGACACCGGGGAGGGCGGCGCATCCGCGTTCGCCGAGGTCCCCTTCGGTACCCGGCTCAAACTCCATCGCACCCGCAGGGGACTCACCCGCGAGGTGCTGGGCGGGCTGGTGGGCCGCTCCGCCTCCTGGGTGAAGGCCCTGGAGACCGGGCGCCTGGGCACCCCCAGGCTTCCGCTGCTGCTCAGACTGGCGCAGGCCCTGCGGGTGCGCGACCTGGCCGAGCTGACCGGCGCCGGATCCATCCCGGTCGAGCCCTTCAGCGGCCCCGGGCACCGCAGGCTGCCCGCCGTCCGCGCGGCCGTCAACGCCTTCGCTCCCCCGGCCGACCGGCCCGCCCCGCCCCTGCCCCTGCTGCACTCCCGGCTGCGCGGGGCGTGGCTGGCCCGGCACGCGGCCCCCGACCACCGCGAGGTGCTGGGCGCCCTGCTGCCGGGGCTGATCACGGACGCGCAGGCCGCCGTGCTCGGGGCGGCGAAGGAGTGCGAGCGCCGCACCGCCCGCGCGCTGCTGTCGGAGGTGTACTCCCTGGCGCAGTTCTTCCTCGCCTACCAGCCCGCGCAGAACCTGCTGTGGCGGGTGTGCGAGAGCGCCGTGGTGACCGCCCGCGAGGCCGACGACCCCCGCTCCCTGGGCATCGCCGCCTGGCTGATGGTGCAGGCGCACCGCGACGCCGGTGACTGGGACGCCGCCGACGCGGTGACCGCGGGCGCGCTGGAGCACCTGGGCGCGCACCTGGCCGACGCGGACTCCGACGAGCTCCTGTCACTGTGGGGCGCGCTGCAGTTCGAGGCCGGCCACACCGCCGCCCGGCGCGGCGAGAGCGGCGCCGCCTGGCACCGCTGGGACACGGCGCTGCGGGCCGTCGCACGGCTCCCGGACGGGTTCTACCACCCCGTGACCTCGTTCTCCCGGGCCGTCATGGGCGCGCACGCGGTGACCGTGGCGGTGGAGCTGCGCAACGGCGGCGAGGGGGTGCGCCAGGCGCTGCGCGCGCAGGCGCACACCATCCCCTCCCGCCCGCGGCGGGCCCGGCACCGGATCGAGCAGGCCCGGGCGCACCGGCTGGACGGCCGCGAGGGCGAGGCACTGGAGCTGCTGGCGCAGGCGCACGCCGCGGCCCCGGAGACCATCCGCTACAACGGGCACGCCCGCGCCATGATCGCGGAGGGCCTGAGCTCGCGCGAGTACCGCGCGCAGGCCGCCGCCCTGGCCGACCGGGTGGGCGTACCGGCCTGAGCCGCCGCGCCCCGGCAGGGGGCGCGGCACGGTCTTTGCCTGTCAGGGGGCACATTCCGTGCCCCCCGGGCCGGACGGGGCGGGTTAGCGTCGGTGGGTTCCCGGCCCGGAAGGGGGCCGGGAACCCACCGGGGGTTCACAGAACCGGCGACGAGCGACGAGGCACGGAGGCGCACCGGCGCCCGCCCGGGGAGGGGCGGCTGCGCGAGGGGCGCCGCCCCGGGGAACGGGGCGGCGGAGCGGGCGCTTCCAGGGAAGAGAATCGGACACCGTGCAGCGGAATCCGGACACCGCGCGAGCGGCGCGGACGGC
This sequence comes from Nocardiopsis flavescens, assembly GCF_900141985.1. Lineage (GTDB taxonomy): Bacteria > Actinomycetota > Actinomycetes > Streptosporangiales > Streptosporangiaceae > Nocardiopsis > Nocardiopsis flavescens. The sequence continues at coordinate 295,372 of NZ_FQZK01000004.1, forward strand.
GGGAACGGCGGCGACAGGGGGGACGCCCGAGGTGGCGGAGAGGGCGGCCACGGCGGCGAGAGCGGGGGCGGCGGAGCGGGCGAGGGCGGCGGAGCGGGCCGGTGCCGAGGCCGGCCCCGGACGGGTGGCGGACGTGCTGGTCGTCCGCGACCGGGCCGGAATCGAGGCGTGGGCGCGCGCCCGCGGCGCCGTCGTGCGCCAGGTCGAAGAGGACTGGGAGTCCATCACCTACGAGGCGCGGGCGGTCGCCCCGGACGGGACGCCGGTCCGCTGCCGGTACCGCTACCCCATCCCGCGCGCGGCGGCGATGCGGCGGCTGGCCCGCACCTACGTGGTCGCGATGGCCCACGACTCGGACGGGGCGCGCTGCCACCACGTGCGCCGGGTGATCCCGGTGGGCTCGACCGAGGCCGAGCTGCGGCGCAACGCGGTCCTGGTCGCGTCCGCCCTGGTCGAGCTGGAGCGCCACCCGCGCTGCGGGGCCACCGTGGTCACGCTGACCGCGTACACGGTGGTGGCGGCCCTGGAGTGGGAGGGCTGACCCGGGCGGCGGCGCGCACCGGCACGTCCCCCGGGCGGCAGCGGTACCCGCCTACCCTGGCCGTATGAGCGCCCTGTCACCGCGGTTGCGAAGGATCGTCGACGCCCTGCCCCTGCGCCCGGGGCTGCGCGTGATCGAGATCGGCTGCGGACCGGGCGCTGCGGCGCGCGAGGTCGCCGCCCGGATCGGCCCCGAGGGGCACGTGCTCGCGGTCGACCGCTCCGCCGCCGCGATCGCGCGGACCACGGCGTCGGCCACGGACCTCATCGCGGCGGGCAGGCTCACCGCCCGGTGCGGAGAGGCCGAGCACCTGGCCCTGGCCGAGGGCGAGCGGCCCTACGACCTCGCCTTCGCCGTCCGGGTGGGCGCGTTCGACGGCCGCCACCCCGGGGCCGGGGAACGCGCCCTGGAGCGGCTCGCCCGCGCCCTCGTGCCCGGTGGCCGGCTGTTCGTCGACGGCGGGGACCCGCTGCGCGAAGTGCCCCTGCCCGGCTGACCCGCCCGCGGGAGGACCGGCCCCGGGCGCGCGAACGGAACCGGGACCGGGTGCCGTCGCAACGGCGCGGCGGGCCCGGCGTCGTCTAGGGTTGGGACAGACGAGAACCCCGTTGCGGACGGGCTTCGCCGGTGTTCGGACGCCGGTGCTCCGCCGTCCCCGACGGACCCCCTGAACACCGAGGTGGATGCACCCATGACCGACGCCCCGTCCCCGGCCGCCCCCGAGGGCTCCGACCGTCCCCCGCTCATCGACACCACCCGGACCCACTCGGCCCGGATCTGGAACTACTGGATGGGCGGCAAGGACCACTACCCGATCGACCGGCTGGCGGGCGACGCGGTGGCCGAGGGCTTCCCCGAGATCGTGGACCTGGCCCGGACCAGCCGCAAGTTCCTCATCCGGGTGGTCACGCACCTGACCGAGGAGGTCGGCATCCGCCAGTTCCTCGACATCGGGACCGGGATGCCCACGGCCAACAACACCCACGAGGTGGCCCAGGCGATCGCCCCGGAGACCCGCGTGGTCTACGTGGACAACGACCCCCTGGTGCTCGCGCACGCGCGCGCCCTGCTGGTCGGGTCGCCGGAGGGCGCCACCGACTACATCGACGCCGACCTGCGCGACCCGGACGCCATCCTGGAGCGGGCCGCGCAGACCCTGGACTTCGACAAGCCGATCGCGCTCATGCTCATGGGGATCCTGGGCCACGTCCCCGAGGACGACGTCCAGCCGATCGTGCGCCGCCTGCTCGACGCCCTGCCCTCAGGCAGCTACCTGGCCAGCTACGACGGGGCCAACACCAGCGAGGCCTACAACAAGGCGATCGAGGTCGGCAACGAGCAGGGCGACGTCCCGTACCTGCTGCGCAGCCCCGAGTTCATCGCCGCCCGGTTCGAGGGCCTGGAGCTGCTCGAACCCGGTGTGGTGCCCTGCCCGCGTTGGCGTCCGGCGCCCCTGGAGGCGAACACCAAGCGCGGCCTGGACCAGTACGGCGGCGTGGGCCGCAAGCCCTGACCCGCGGTGCGGGCCGCCCGTCCGGGCGGCCCGTGCCGGGCCCGGCGGCCGGTGGCGACGGGGCGGGCCCGCTCCGCCCGGACGCCCGGAATCCGCCCGTACCGGGGTACCGCGAACGGTGACCGGATGGCAGCATCGGGCCATGGCCCCCTCGGAACCCCCCGGACCGCGCCCGGCCCACCCACCGCCGCCGCGCGTGCGCTCCGCACAGCGGTCGATGTACGCGACCGGCGGCCTGTTCCTGCTCGCCTCCCTGCTCTCGTGCGGCCAGGCGGCTCCGGCCGGCCCCGCCACCGGAGCCCTCGTGGCCGCGTTCGGCGTCGCCTGCCTGGTCAGCGGCCACCTGCTCCGGCGCCCCTCCCGGCCGGCCCTCTTCCTCGCGCTGGGCCTGCAGTCGCTTCTGCTGGCCCTGGTGCTCGCCCTCGCCGCCTGGACCGTCGTCCTGGGCTTCTGGCCGGGACTGGTGCCCGCGGTGGTCCCCCTGGTGCTGGCGGCCAACACCCTGCACCTGCTCTACCTGGGCCGCGGCTTCCACCTCCGCGGCTCCTGAGCCGGCGCCGCCGGCCGGCCACCGGTCCGCATCCGGCCCGCCCCTCCGCAAGCGCGCCACGACCGCCCGGACCCCTCACCGGCCGCGAGGCCGGCACGCGCCCCCACCGCAGACGCGGAGAAGGGCCCACCGAAAACGGTGGACCCTTCTCCGACCTGCTACTTCTCTGTCGGGACGGCGGGATTTGAACCCACGACCCCTTGACCCCCAGGCACCCCCGGCGTAGCCGCCGGGGGTCGCGGAAGGTCACCTGACAACACGAACCCGCAGGCCGGGGCCGCCCGCCCCGGCCACCGACCAACGGGACCGGTCACCGAGAGGCGCCCACGGGCGCCCCTCCCCCAACCCCACCTCCACCCCACCCGATTCAGGCAAAGCGCATCGCTTCATTCTGCAGCATTTCTGGATTCTGGAGGCTGCTCAAGATTTTGCTGGCGCTTTTTCTGCTCAGACTTAAGACGGTGAACTTCTTCCACAAAATCAGCCAGACGCTCGTCTTCGTCGGCAAGTTTTTTATATCTCCCCACACCAATTTCAACCGCCTCCCATTCACTCTCAATGGCATCGGCGGTTTGCTGGAGATAGAAGCTCCTTTCCTTGTATTTGAAGTATCCCATAAATCCACTGGAAATACCGACAAGGAATGTGGTCGCCATGGCGATCCAACGAAGGTACTCCCACTCCACAGTCAGCCCGGATACACCCGTGGCCAGCAGGGAACCCATGATGATCACACTTTGAAGGATATTATTTATACGGCGATTCGACCTGCTCTCATTTCGCAGCTGATCGATATCAGCATAGGCATCTTCTTTATAAGTGACACGCCTCACCTTGGTCGATATGTCTTCACGCGCAACTACCAGCTTCCTCGTGTCACGAAGACGGGCGAGCTCAAGTTCAAGGTCTCCCTCGCTAGGGCGGCGAGAATCCCTCTTAAATATCCTTTCAAGCCAGGGGATATCAGCAGAATTTTCTTGGATCGACCGAAGATTTCGATCCGAACCATCCAAAACCCTGGGAATCCCACCCGGGTTCTTTTTTAGATAGAGAGAGTAGACACCAAATACGAGTGCAACGAGCGTAGAGGGGACATAGATCGGCAGCCTCAATTCCTCGGGCACGAGAGGTGTCCACCAGAGCACGTAAAGAATCACCAGAGAGAACGGACCCAAGAAGAGCGAAATATTAGAGGAAACCCTCCTTCTCCTAGCCTCCTGAAGACTCAACTCCGTCTGCCTGATTTGGTGATTCAGCAAAAGAAGCTGATCATTTACCTCGGTCGCACCCCTTGCTGCAGCCAAAATAAAACCAATCCTCTCTAAAGTTGGAAGGAAAAATCAATCTACCCTCTAGGCGTGAGAGCAAAAGACCTATCAGTTAACCTGTAGATCCATCCGCCAGAAAAAGTGGCCATTCCACTACAAAAATCCACCAAACGAGCAGCCTGCGAGGGATCCATCCTACTTAGATCAATCACCACAACTCGGCCCTCGCGAAACTTTATAGAGACCTCACCAACCGCGGACTGATAGTCACTGGGGGTATACCTAGCAACCTCCTTGAGTCGAACACTCGGATCACCCCCACTCAGGGCACTGTAAGCGTTCATTTTTTCTGCACCAGAAAGCGAAACATCAAGGATGACCGAGTCACTCACGACAGACCAGGAATGATCGACGGAACTTCTCTTTTCAGGCACACTTCGAACATGAGAAAAAGCAAAAATGGTAACCGCAACCACAAAGAAAACTACAAGCACGGGAACCCAAGCCTGCACAGATGAGACCATCCGACCCCCCAATAGAACCAACACTTTATTCCATCTCCAGGGCCGACGATTATGACAAACCACTACATGAAAGAGTTTGGCCAGATGTGGCCAACTTCGAGACGCTCGCCAACCGATGCGCGGGCTTCAGCACTTCAGCCAGGTAGTGCCATTGACAAGAAGGCGCCACCTATCGGGCACCCCATTGGCCTAGGTTCAACGCTGTCTGACCAGGGAAAACGCGCCCGCAAGGGGGAGCCCGTCATACGGGCAGTCTGGTCGGTGTACCGATCGACGCACCCACGGGACCACCTGGAATGTCGATGCAAACAGGCCTGAGGACGGCCTCACTAAGAAGCATCCGCACAGCGAGGACATCAAGGAAACGTTCCAGAACCCGCCCGACAGCCCGGACCTGCTGGATGCCTAGACCGTTAGAGATCTTCAGCATGCAACGCGGGCAACCTCGGCTGGCAGGGCTCGGTGAGCGTAGTTTTCTGTACCTGGAAGCTCGTTGTCGTAGAAGACCCCTTCCACCAGGGATCCGGTGGAAGGGGTTCGGATTTCGAGCGGTGTGGGGTCAGAGGTAGCGTTTGGGCAGATCGTCTCTTCTCAGCTCGGAGAAGGTGATCATCTTCTGGCCGGGGCGGATGAGCACCGCGCCGCCGTTGGCGAAGAAGAGTGTGCCCCGCTTCTTGAGGTTGAGCAGCCCGACCGCCGAGCACAGGATCTGCCGATGGGTGACCCGCTCGACTCCTTCGGTCTCCGCGAGGGCGTCGGCGACCTCGGGCGGAACCTCCGCAAGGTAGCGGGGAAACTCGTGCGAGGTCACGTCACCTTCTCCCCTGCCTCAGCAATCTCCAGCACCGCCAGCACCCGGCGCACCATGTCCCGCTCCTGCCCCATGGGCAGACCCTTTTCTGTCTCCCACACGTCCTGCTCGGTGCGGAACGGCTCCCAGAGCCAGAACCAGAACCAACCGCCCTCCGCCCGGGACAGACGGACGTGCTGGCTCTGCCTCCCCTTCTTCAGCTCGACCACCTGACCGGGATGCGGCAGAGCCTTCAGGTCGCTCTCATCCGCCCAGTGGCACAGACGCTTCGCGGCCTCCCTGGTTTCGCCCATGTCCCTTATCTCCCGAAAAGCTATTGAATTCCCTCGTTCAACGGACCGAACTTCGAGGGGCTACAGGAAGATCTTCCGAGAGGAAGGAAAGACAACCTAGGGCGCCTGAACAGGTGAGAACATCGGATAAGGCCGGTTGCCTGTTGTTGATGCTTGGTGAAATTTGGTGGTGTCATGGCGAAACGCAAGGTCAGGCCACATGCAAAGGAGTGGGGAACCGAACTCAAGGTTCTCCGGGCCAAGGCCAACAGAACACAGAAGTCCGTCGCCACTGCCGTGCGGTGCTCGGACACGCTGATCTGCGGATTCGAGCAGGGAACGCACTGGCCGGGCCGCGACATGGCGGTGAAGCTGGCTGAGGCCCTCCCCGAAGGAAAGTCCCTGGTCACCCTCTGGGACAGGCTCAACTCCAAGAAGTCCTACCCCGACTGGGCCTCGGATCTGGTCAAGGCCGAAGGCCGCACCTTCCTCATGAGGGAGTTCGAGACCACAGTGGTTCCCGGGTTGGTCCAAACTGAGGACTACGCACGGACGCTGATCAAGGCGAACAACTCACTGGGCCCTGTCAGGGACGTCGAGGAACTGGTGTCCGGCCGCATGGACCGGCAGGAGATCTGGAACCGCGAAGATCCCCCCAGGATGATCCTCATCCTCAACGAAGCCGTGTTGATGTGCTGCACCGGCGGCCCTCACGTCATGTCAGCCCAACTCACCCACCTGATGGAAATGGTGGAGCGCGATCTCATCAGGGCGCACATCATCCCCATGAAGACCAAGCGGCCACCCTCCACCATGAGTTTTACCCTCCTCAGCTTCAACGGTGAGGCCGACGCCCTGTACGTGGAAGACGGGGTGACGGGCAGGATGGTGAACGAAGAGCCAGAGGTCAGCAGGATGGATAGGATTTTCAGCGATCTCCTGGGAGTCGCTCTATCGCCGGAGGAGTCCCTCAAACTCCTCAACCTCCATCGAAGGAAGCACGAAGATGAGTCTCAAGACTGAGTGGGGGACGTCAACCTACTCCCACGGCAATGGTGGACAGTGCGTGGAGGCCAGACGCACATCCGCCGGTGCCGCCATCCGAGACACCCAGAACCGCTCCCTTGGCCATGTCGAAGCATCCCGGTTGGAGTGGGGAGCACTCCTCACGGCTGTCAAGGGTGGAACCGAGTAGGGTCGCCCCTCCCCACACGCCGCCCCACCAGTAGCGTGAGCACAACGGATCTCCGTTCTTCTGCGGGCCCTGCCGCTTCTAGCGGCAGGGCCCGCAGTGCGTACGCACGCCTTCCGCACCCCACGTGAGCCCGATCAGGCCCCTCGATCGCGACCAGGAAATGAAGCCCACTCGCAAGAAGGGACCCCGGTGTGGAACACAAGGTCGCGTACTCCATGCAAGAGGCTGCTCACGCCCTGAGCCTGGGCACCACCACCGTCAAGAAGCTCATCGCCACCGGGCAGCTTCCCTCCGTCCGCGTCGGCCGGCGGCGCCTCGTCCCCCGCTCCGCCCTGGAGACCTACATCAACCGCCTCCTAGACGACCAGGCATCGGCTTAGGCTGGACGGGACCGTTCCCGGGAAAGACGAGGAGTGGTGCCCAGAACACCACGCAAGCCCACCAGGGCAGACCTGGCCGACCGGCCCGAGGTGTCGGTCTACCTCGACAAGGCACGCAAGCTCTGGCGCGCGGAGATCCGGCTCCGCCAGGACCCGCACACCGGCCGCTGCCAGGTCAAGAAGGTCAGCAGCAAGAACAAGCACACCCTCTACGACAAACTCGCCCGGGTGCTGGAAGCGCTGGATGAGGGGGTCAACTCCCCCGCCCGCTACACCGTCGCCGACTGCGTGGCGGAGTTCCTGCGGGACCAGACCGGCGACTTGGCGCCCGCCACACGAGACAACTACACACGGCTCGCGCGTACGCACATCACCCCCTACCTCGGCCGGTACCTGCTGGCCGAACTGCGGGTGGCCGATGTGCTCGCCTGGCTCCGGGGCCGCAAACCGCACCTGTCCTCGCGGACACTGCGGCTGGTGCTCAACCTGCTGGAGCGCGCCATCCGCTACGCACAGGTCCAAGAGATGGTGGCCCGCAACGTCGCCGAACTCGCCCGACTCGACCAGCGCGGCAGGCTCAAGGGCGACAAGCCCGGACGCCCCTCCAAGTCCATGACACTGAAACAGGCCGCAGCGGTGCTCAAGGCGGCGGAAGGCACACGGTGGTACGCCTACCTGGTGCTCTCCATCGTCACCGGAGCCCGAACCGAGGAGATCCGGGCGCTCACCTGGGAGCAGATCGACACCGACAGCACGGTTCCCACGATCCACGTGTGGACCTCGGTACGAGGCAACGGGGACACCAAGACCCGACGGTCACGGCGCTCCCTGGAACTGCCCCGCATCGCCGTCAGGGCGGTCACCGCCCACAAGGCGATGCAGGCCCGAGAGCGGCTAGCGGCGGCCGAGCTGTGGCAGGACAACGACCTCGTGTTCTGCACCAGGCACGGGACCCCGCTGGACCACCACAACGTCCTACGGGACCTGCGCACCATCATGAGAAAGGCAGGACTCAACGACAAGGAATGGACAGCGCGCGAACTGCGCCACACCTTCGTGTCCCTGCTCTCCGACCACGGCGTCAGAATCGAAGAGATCTCACTCCTGGTCGGTCACGACGGCACCGACACCACCGAACGCGTCTACCGCCACCAACTGAGGCCGGTACGCCGGTCAGCGGCCGCAGCGATGGACGAAATCCTGCACGACGTAGGCTGACGGCCCACCCGACCCCGGTTCAACCCCACCCCGACCCCACCAGAGACGAAGAAAGAGGCTCGCCACCCGGCGAACCTCTCTCCGACCTGCTAATCCTCTGTCGGGACGGCGGGATTTGAACCCACGACCCCTTGACCCCCAGTCAAGTGCGCTACCAAACTGCGCTACGTCCCGTCGGGCCGGGCCGCTGGCCTGGCCGACGGGGAAGACTCTATCGCATTCCCGGGGCCTCCCGCACCGGCGGCGTACCGAGCCGCGGCCCGGCCGTCAGGGGCCCAGGGTGCCGTCGAGGCGCTCGACCAGGCAGAACTCGTTGCCCTCGGGGTCGCCCAGGACCGCCAGCCGGTGGCCGTCCTCCTCGAACGCCGGGCGGACCACCCGCGCGCCCAGGGCGCGGACCCGCGCGGTCTCGGCCTCCAGGTCGTGCACGACCATGTCCAGGTGCATCCGGTTCTTGCCGGCCCTGGGCTCGGGCACCTCCTGCAGCAGCAGGTCGGGCCACCTCCCGGCCGGATCGCGCAGCGCCAGGTAGACGGGGTGGTCCCCCTCCTCCCGGACGAAGCCGAGCACCGCGCACCAGAAGTCGGCCGCCGCCCCCAGGTCGTTGGTGTCCAGTACCCAGACCAGTCGCACGCGTTTCCCCGCCCCGTCCCGGGGCCGGGGCGCCGCGCCCCGGCCGCTCGCACCACACCCTACGCGCGGTCCCGGCCGCCGGGGCGCGTCGCCCCGCGCCCCGCTGCCACGGGCCGCGGCGGGGTGAGCAAGAACGGTCAAGCGCCGCCGGGGGCCGCACGAACATACTGGTCACATGAGCGAACCCACCACCGGCCGGGACCGGCTGCGCGAACTGCTCGACGCGGTCCTGGCGGACGGGGACGGGAGCGGCGGGACCGGTCTGGCCGCCATGGCCGACCGGGCCCACAGCTCGCCGTTCCACTTCTCGCGCAGGCTCAGCCGCGACACCGGGGAGTCCCCGGTCGCACTGCGCCGCCGCGTGCTGCTGGAGCGGGCCGCCTGGCAGATCCGCCAGGGGTCCAGCGTCACCGACGCCGCGTTCGAGGCGGGCTACCGGTCGGTGGAGGGGTTCATCCGCGCGTTCGGGCGGGCCTTCGGGCACCCGCCGGGGGCGACCACCTCCGGCAGCCCGGGCTGGCTGCCCGCGCCGAACGGCATCCACTTCCACCCGCCGATCCACCTGTGGATCGAGTCGCGCCCCGAGGAGCGCCCCGCCATGGATCCCCTGTCCTTGCAGGTCCATCACGACATCGCCGACACCGGACGGCTCATCGAGGCCGCCGCGGGCCTGCCGGAGGAGGCCTACCGCAGGGTGCACTCCCCCGGGCAGACCGTCCTGAGCTGGGACGGGCCCGAGGAGTCCGTCGCCGCGGTCCTGGAGAACCTGGTGCGCTCCAAGGAGATGTGGTGCGCCTCCATCGACGGCGAGGACGTCCCCGCGCGGGGCGGGGACGACCCGGCGTCGCTGGCCGGGCGGCACCGCGAGATCGGCCCGCACTGGATCGCGACGGTCGACGGCATCGGCCGCCGCGGCGCCTGGGGGGACCGGCTGGTCGACGCCCTGTGCGACCCGCCGGAGAGCTTCGTGCTGGGCTCGGTGGTCGCGCACGTCCTGACGTACGCGGCGCACCGCAGACAGCTGGTGCGGCACATGCTGCGCGCCGCGGGGGTGGAGGCGGACCACGGGGATCCCATCGAGTGGCTGCAGGACCGACACGGAGGAACGTCATGACCAGGACCGTCTACAACACCGCGACCAGCCTGGACGGCTTCATCGCCACCGAGGACCACTCGCTGGAGTGGCTGTTCGCCGCCGACTCCGGCGAGGAGAGCGCGACGAGCGAGGTCGAGGAGTTCATGAAGGGCGTGGGCGCCGTCCTCATGGGCGCCTCCACCTACGAGTGGGTGCACCGGCACGAGCGGGCCAAGGGCTGGGAGTACGACATGCCGTCCTGGGTGCTGACCCACCGGGAGCTGCCGCCGTTCGACGGCGGGCCCGACATCCGGTTCGCCTCGGCCGACTCCGACGAGGAGCTGCGCGCCGTGCACGCGCGGGCCGCGGAGTCCGCCGCGGGCAAGGACCTGTGGCTGCTCGGCGGCGGCGGGATCGCCGCCGACCTGGCCCGGCTGGGCCTGCTGGACGAGGTGATCGTGTCCATCGCGCCGGTCACCCTGGGCGCGGGGGCCCCGCTGCTCGCGGGCCGGGTGGACCTCAAGCCGCTGGACGTGCACCGCACCGCGGCCTTCGCCTGCGCCCGCTACGAGGTCGTGCGCTCCTGACCCCTCAGGTCGATGCACCTAGCGGCCTGCGCCGCCGGCGCCCCGCAGGCGGGCGTCGGCGGCGGCGAGGTCGTGCTCGGTGAAGACCGCGATGCCGTGCCCGGCCAGCAGGTGGGCGGTCACCCCGGGCCCGCGCCTCCTGCGCCCGCTGAAGGTGCCGTCGTAGACCTCGCGGAGCCCGCAGGAGGGGCTGGACTCCTTGAGGACGGCCACCGCCACGCCCCGGTCGCGGGCGAAGGCCAGGGCCGCGCGGGCCCCGGCGGTGAAGTACGCGGTGACGTCGTCCCCGGCGGGGGTGAGGATGCGGGCCCGGCCCGCCAGCACGTCGGCCGCGGTGGCGCCGGGCTCGATCTCCGCGGGCGGTCGCGGCACGGGCAGGCCGCCCGCGACCTCGGGGCAGTGCACCACCAGGCGGCCCTCGGCGCGCCAGCGGTCGAGCAGGGCGTCGCCGACGGGTCTGGCACGGCCGTCGTAGCGCACCGGGCGGCCCGCCAGGCAGGCGCTGACCAGGACCCTGTCCATGCCTCTCCCCCTCGTTCCCCGCGGTCGCCCCGGCCGCCGCGTTCCCCGCAGCCCCGGACGGCCGACCGCCGCGGGTCCACGCTACCGCCCCGCGGCGGGCCGGTCCGCCGTCACGGGTGCGCCCCGCGACACGGACGGCACACCCCCACAATCCAGGACTTATAACATAAGGTCGCTATCGTGTTACTTTGAGTGATTTCACCGAGGGGGGCACGTGAGCGAGAACCGGTCCGGGGGGCGGCCCGAGAATCCGCCGGGTGGCGCACCGCAGGGGGAACCGGGCGAAACGCCCGGGGGGAAGGCGCAGGAGCTGGCCACCGAGCACCGCGCCACCCGCAAGGCCGTCACCGCCGCCGCCATCGGCAACGCCACCGAGTGGTACGACTTCGGCGTCTACAGCTACCTCGCCGTCACCATCGGCCTGGTGTTCTACCCGTCGCAGTCCCAGGGCGTCCAGCTCATCGCCACCTTCACCACGTTCGCCGCGGCCTTCCTGGTCCGGCCGCTGGGCGGCATGTTCTTCGGCCCCCTGGGCGACCGCATCGGCCGCAAGCACGTCCTGGCCTTCACCATGCTGCTCATGGCGGCCAGCACCTTCTGCATCGGCCTCATCCCCTCGGCCGCCTCCATCGGCATCGCCGCGCCGATCCTGCTGCTCGTCGCCCGCATGCTCCAGGGGTTCTCCACCGGCGGCGAGTACGGCGGCGCCACCACCTTCATCGCCGAGTACGCCCCCGACCGGCGCCGCGGCTTCCTCGCCTCCTGGCTGGAGTTCGGCACCGTCAGCGGGTACGTCGGCGGCGCCGCGCTCGTCACCGCCATGACCCTGCTGGTGGGCTCGGACGCCATGCTCGCCTGGGGCTGGCGGATCCCGTTCCTGCTCGCCCTGCCGCTCGGCGCCGTCGGCCTCTACCTGCGGATCAAGCTCGACGAGACGCCCGTGTTCAACGAGAACACCCAGGGGTTCGCCAAGGACTCCGAGGGCCACCACCGCAAGGGGCAGCTGCGCGAGACCGTCGTCGGCCAGTGGCGCAACATGCTCCTGTGCGTGGGCCTGGTGCTCGTGTTCAACGTCAACAACTACATGGTGACCGCGTACATGCCCACCTACCTGGAGGCCGTGCTGGGCTACAGCCCCACCATGGCCCTGGTGCTCACCCTGGGCGCGATGGTGCTCATGCTGGCCGCCGTCACCGGGTTCGGCACGCTCAGCGACCGGGTGGGGCGCAGGCCCGTGCTGCTCTCGGGCAGCCTGTTCTCCATCGTGCTGACCCTGCCCGCCTTCTGGCTGCTCCAGTCCGGGAACACGGTCGGGGTGGCCCTGGGGATCATGGTGCTGGCGGTCACCCTGGTGCACTTCTCCGGCGGCGCCCCGGCGGCGCTCCCGGCGTTCTTCCCGACCAGCGTCCGCTACGGGGCGCTGGCGATCAGCTTCAACATCTCGGTGGCGCTGTTCGGCGGCACCACCCCGCTGCTGGCCGAGACGCTCGTGCAGTCCACCGGGAACGCGTACTCGCCCGCCTGGCTGGTGATGGGCGCCGGCGTCGTCGGGCTGTTCGTGGTGTGGCGGATGAAGGAGAGCGCCGGGCGTCCGCTGCCGGGCGCGCCCGCCATCCCCGTGCCCGAACCCGCCCCGGGCGGCACCCGCCTGCCCTACCCGCGCACCGGCGACGGGGACGGCCGCTTCGTGCCCCCCAGCAACGTGCGCCGCCTGCCCTCCGACTCCTGAGCCGGGCTCCGGGCGCACGCGAGGGGCGCCTCCCCGGCGGGGAGGCGCCCCCGGTCACACCGTCGCGGACCGGCCGTCAGGAACGGCGCCGGCGCTGGCGGTCCGGGCGGACGCTGCCCTTGGACGCCCTGCCCACGGTCCCGCCCTTCTTCTCCCGGATCCGCATGCTGATGTGGATCGGCGAGCCCTCGAATCCGAAGTCCTCGCGCAGGCGCCGCTCGATGAACCGCCGGTAGTTGTCCTCCAGGAACCCGGTGGTGAACAGCACGAACTGCGGGGGCTTGGCCCCCGCCTGCGTCGCGAACAGGATCTTGGGCTGCTTGCCGCCGCGCACCGGCGGCGGCGTCGCCGCCACCAGCTCCTTGAGCCAGTTGTTCAGCTGCCCCGTCGGGATGCGCTGCGACCAGCCCGCCAGGCTCGTCTCCACCGCCGGGACCAGCTTCTCCATGTGGCGGCCGGTCCTGGCGGAGATGTTCACCCGGGGCGCCCAGGCGACCCGCGCCAGCTGGCGGTCGATCTCCTTCTCCAGGTAGATCCGGCGGTCCTCCTCCAGCACGTCCCACTTGTTGAACGCCAGCACCAGGCCGCGCCCGGCCTCCAGCACCTGCTCGACCACCCGGATGTCCTGCTCGGCCAGCGGCTCGCTGACGTCCATCAGGACCACGGCGACCTCGGCCCGCTCCAGGGCGGTGCCGGTGCGCATGGTGGCGTAGTAGTCGGCGCCCTGAAGAGCCCGGAACCGGCGGCGGATACCGGCGGTGTCGATGAACTTCCAGGTCTTGCCGCCCAGCTCGATGAGCTCGTCGACGGCGTCGCGGGTCGTGCCCGCCACCGAGTCCACGACCACGCGGTCCTCGCCGGCGAGCCGGTTGAGCAGGCTCGACTTGCCCACGTTGGGACGGCCCAGCAGGGCCACCCGCGGCGGGCCGTCCTCGGCCTCGGGCTCCTGGACCTCCCGGTCGCCGTCGGGGAAGGCCTCCACCACGGCGTCCAGCAGGTCGCCGGTACCGCGGCCGTGCAGGGCGCTGATGGGGTAGGGCTCGCCCACGCCCAGGTTCCACAGCTCCAGCGCGTCGGACTCCTGCATGCTGCCGTCCACCTTGTTGGCGGCCAGCACCACGGGGCGGTTGGTGGCGCGCAGCACGCGGGTGACGGCGGCGTCGGCGTCGGTGATGCCGACGGTGGCGTCCACCACGAACAGGATCACGTCGGCGGTCTGCGCCGCGTACTCGGCCTGGCGGGCGACCATCGCGGCCAGCCCGCTGACGCTGGTCTCCCAGCCGCCGGTGTCGACCAGGGTGAACTGGGTGCTCTGCCACTCGGCGTCGTAGGCGACCCGGTCCCGCGTCACCCCCGGCACGTCCTCGACCACGGCCTCGCGGCGGCCGATGATGCGGTTGACGAGACTGGACTTGCCCACGTTGGGGCGGCCCACCACGGCCACCACCGGCAGGGGGACGGCCGGGCCGTCCTCCACGCCGATGTCGGCGGTCTCGAAGTCCTCACTCATGTACTGCTCCCGGTCCTTGAGTCCCCGCGCGCCCAGGATGCGTGCCGCGGGGAGTGCGAAAACGGACCGGCCGCTCCCGTGCGAGACGGGGGCGGCCCGATCCGGGCGGAACGCCGACGGCGTCCACGCGTGTACCGCGAAGGGCGACCTCCGCGGGGGTCCTCGTGTTCCCCCGGTGACCCGTCCCACCCCGCGGGGGCGGAGCGGGCGGACCCGGGGAGGGGCGGCCGACCCGGCCGCCCGGTGTCAGGCGCGGGCCGTGGCGGCGGCCCGGGCGGCCTCGTCGACCAGGTCGACGACCAGGGCCACAACCTCGTCCAGGTCCAGGCCGGTGGTGTCCAGCTCGGCCGTGCCGGAGGTCAGCGTCAGCGGCGAGTGGGCGCGGCTGGAGTCCAGCCGGTCCCGGCGCTCCAGGTCGGCCCGGGTGGCGGCCACGTCGCCGGTGCGGATCTCCTTGCTGCGGCGCTGGGCGCGGGCCTCGGCGCTGGCGGTGACGAACAGCTTCACCGGGGCGTCGGGGGCGACCACGGTGGTGATGTCGCGGCCCTCCACCACGATGCCCGGGCCCTCGCGCCGGGCGGCGTCGATGGCCTCGCGCTGGGCGGCCACCAGCAGCTCACGGGCCCGCGGCACCGCGGAGACGGCGCTCACGCTGGCGGTGACCTCCCGGCCGCGGATCTCGGCGGCCACGTCGCGGCCGTCGACGGACACCGTCGGAGCGGCCGGGTCGGTGCCCATCGTGATGACCGGGCGGTCCACGGCTGCGGCCACCGCGGCCGGGTCCTCGACGTCCACCCCGTTGTCGAGCATCCACCAGGTCAGCGCGCGGTACATGGCGCCGGTGTCGAGGTAGCGCAGACCGCGCGCCTTCGCCACACCCTTGGAGGTGCTCGACTTGCCCGACCCGGAGGGGCCGTCGATAGCGATGACGATGCCCTCGGTGCTGCCCTGCCCGCTCACGTGTTCCTGCCTCTGCCACTCGCGTACTGCCGACGCCCCAGCCTACCCGTGCGCGGTACCCCGGAGTACGTGCGCGGCGGGCGGCGCTCAGGCGCCCGGGTGCACCGACCAGCCGTCGGCGGCCAGCGCGCGGGCGAGCGTGTCCACCCCGGCGGGCAGCACGTGCAGCTGGGCCACGCCCAGCGGCAGCCCCGGGGTGTGCTCGATGCGCACGTCCTCGATGTTGACCCCGGCGTCGGCCGCGGCGGCGAACAGGCGCCCCAGGCTGCCCGGCTCGTCGGGGATCACCACGGGGATGACGGTGTAGTCGGGCAGCGTCGCCTCGCCGTGCTTGCCGGGGATGCGGCCGTGCCCCTCCCGGCCGCGGGCCAGCAAATCGCGCACCGGCTCCGCGCGCGCCTGCCGGGCGGCCAGGGCGTCGGCGGCCCGGGCCAGGTCCGCGGCGACCGCGCGCAGCGCCTCGGCGACCGGGGCGGCGTTGTGGGTGAGGATCTCCGTCCACAGCGACGGGTCGCCGCCCGCCACCCGGGTGACGTCGCGCACACCCTGCCCGGCCAGGGCCAGGGCGTCCTCGCCCGCACCGACCAGCCGGGCCGCCACCGCGGAGGAGGCCACGTGCGGCACGTGCGAGACCAGCGCGACCGCCCGGTCGTGCGCGGCGGCGTCGATGACCAGCGGGTCGGCGCCGCACAGGCGGGCCACCTCGGCGACCCGCTCCACCGCGCCGGGGTCGGCCTTGCCGGTCGGGCACAGCGCCCAGGAGCGGCCCAGGAACAGGTCGGCGCGGGCCGCGCCCGGCCCCCGCTTCTCCCGTCCGCCCATCGGGTGCCCGGGGACGAAGGTCGCCAGGTCGCAGCCCAGGGCCTCGGCCGCCGCCACCACGCTCGCCTTCACGCTGGCCGCGTCCGTGTACACGTGCGCCAGCCCCCGGTCCTGGGACTCGCGCAGCACGCGCGGGACCACGGCGGGCGGGGCGGCGATCACCGCGACGTCGGCGGGGCGGCCGTCGGCGTCCGCCAGCGGGGTGCCCGCGCCCAGGTCGCAGGCAAGCCGCAGGGAGGCCGGGTCCGGGTCGGACAGCAGCACCTCGACACCGCGCGAGCGCAGGGCCAGCGCGATCGACGTGCCGATCAGGCCGGCCCCCAGCACCGCGACCCGGCGCACCGACGGGCGCCCGCCGTGCGTCCCCGCGTCCCCGCCACCGTCCACCGTGCTCCCCCTGCCCGCCGCGTGCGCTTTTTCGTGTCCTCCCAGATTAGGGCGTGTGCGACGCCGTCCGCGCGCGGCGGACCCGGACCCGGGAGCGGAGGGCGCAGGGCCCTGCCGCCGCGGCGGGTGCGCGCCGGCCGCCGGCCGGCGCGGGGCTACTGGGCGATGTCCAGGCGCAGCGCCTGCGCGCCGCGCAGGTACACGTGGTTCAGCTCCGAGCGCGGGCGGTCGGTCTCCACGTGCGCCATCAGCCGCACCACGCGCGGCAGGGCGTGCGGGACCCCGATCTCGGCGGCGCACATCAGCGGGACGTCGACGAACCCGAGCCCGCGGGCGGCCAGCGCCGGGAACTCGCTGTTCAGGTCCGGGGTGGCGGTGAAGAGCACGCTGATCACGTCGTCCCGGTCCAGCCCGTTGCGCCGCATGACCTCGGAGACCAGTTCGGCCGTGGCCTCCAGCACCTGGTCGCGTTCGTCCGCGTCGACCTGCACCGCTCCGCGAATGGCCCGTACCGCCACGTCGATCCCGCCTTGTCCGTCGTTCCGCTCGGCCCGTCCCCGGCCGGGGAGACGGGAACGGCGGCCGCGACCCGTGGTCGCGACCGCCGTCAACTGTATAGCCAGCCGGCGCCTACAGGCCCGCCGCCTTGTAGAGCTCGCTGACCTCGCGGGAGGTCAGCGCCCGCATGGTGCCCAGTTTGAGGGCGTTCAGGTCGATCGGGCCGACCTGGGTGCGGGCGAGGTCCGCCACCGGGTGGCCGACGGCCTCCATGAGGCGGCGCACGATGTGCTTGCGGCCCTCGTGCAGGCGGATCTCCACCAGCGCCTTGGGGCCGTCGTTGTCGACCACGCGGAAGGAGTCGACCTCGACGGGGCCGTCCTCCAGCTCCACGCCCCCGCGCAGCTGCTTGACGACGCTGTGCGGGACCGGCCCGGGCACCTTGGCGATGTAGGTCTTGACGACCTTGTACCGCGGGTGGGTGAGCCGGTTGGACAGCTCGCCGTCGTTGGTC
Organism: Nocardiopsis flavescens; assembly: GCF_900141985.1. Lineage (GTDB taxonomy): Bacteria > Actinomycetota > Actinomycetes > Streptosporangiales > Streptosporangiaceae > Nocardiopsis > Nocardiopsis flavescens. Next base: position 312,881 of record NZ_FQZK01000004.1, read on the forward strand.
AGCAGGATGAGGCCCTCGGTCTCGGTGTCCAGCCGGCCGACGTGGAAGATCCGCTCCTCGGTCTGGCCGGTGTAGTCGGCCAGGGTCGGGCGGCCCTCGGGGTCCCACATGGTGCTGACGACGCCGCGCGGCTTGTTGAGCGCGAAGTAGAGCTTGTCCGGGGACGTGACGACGCGCATGCCGTCGACGCGGATCTCGGACTTCTCCGGGTCCACCCGCGCGCCGAAGCGGCGCACGGTCTCGCCGTCCACGCTGACGCGTCCGGCGGCGATCATCTCCTCGCTGGCGCGGCGGCTGGCGACGCCGGCGGCGGCGAGGGCCTTCTGCAGGCGGATGCCGCCCTCGACGTCGGTGTAGCTGTCGCGGTCCTCGGCGGGACGGTCCTCGTCCTTGGGGTCGTACTCCGAGCGCAGCGCGTTGAGCCGCTCGCGGGCGGCCTTGGAGAGCTGGTTCTCGCTCTTGATGTCGCCCCGGGGCGCCTTGCGGCCGCCGGGCAGGTCGCCGGAGTGGTCGACCTTGTGGCGCTTGGGACGCGTGGCCCGGGTGTCGCCGTCGTCGTGGGGGCGGCGCTCGTCGGCGTCGCGCCCGCCCCGGTACCCGCCCTGGCGGTCGTCGCGCGCACCGGAGAAGGAGCGCCCGCCCCGGTCCTGGCCCGGACCGCCGTGGGAACGGCGCTCGTCGGAGCCGCCCCGGTACCCGCCGGGACCGCGCGAGTCGCGGTCGCCCCCGAAGGAACGCCCGCCGCGGTCATCACGCGAACCCCGGTGACCACCGCGGTCGTCGCGCGCACCGGAGAAGGAGCGCCCGCCCGAACCGCGGGAATCGCGGTCGCCCCCGAAGGAACGCCCGCCGCGGTCGTCACGCGAACCCCGGTAGCCACCGCGGTCGCCGCCGTCACGGGAACCGAACGAACGGCGGTCGTCGCCGTCGCGCCCGCCGCGGTAGCCGCCCTGGCGGTCATCGCGCGGGCCCCCGAAGGAACGCCCGCCCGAACCGCGCGAGTCGCGGTCGCCCCCGAAGGAGCGCCCGCCGCGGTCATCACGCGAACCCCGGTAGCCACCGCGGTCGTCGCGCGCACCGGAGAAGGAGCGCCCGCCCGAGCCGCGCGAGTCGCGGTCGCCGTAGGAGCGGCGGTCGTCGCCGTCGCGCCCGCCCCGGTACCCGCCCTGGCGGTCATCGCGCGGGCCCCCGAAGGAACGCCCGCCCGAACCGCGCGAGTCGCGGTCGCCCCCGAAGGAGCGCCCGCCGCGGTCGTCACGCGAACCCCGGTAGCCACCGCGGTCGCCGCCGTCACGGGAACCGAACGAACGGCGGTCGTCGCCGTCGCGCCCGCCCCGGTACCCGCCCTGGCGGTCATCGCGCGCACCCCCGAAGGAACGCCCGCCCGAACCACGGGAATCGCGGTCGCCCCCGAAGGAACGCCCGCCGCGGTCATCACGCGAACCCCGGTGACCACCGCGGTCACCGCCCTCACGCGTATCACGGCCGCCTCCGAAGGAGCGGCCCTGGGAACCGCGGAAGTCGCGCCCGCCGCGGGAGTCGCCGTCACGGGAACCGCGGTGACCGCCGCGCTCCCCGCCCTCGCGGGAGCCGCCGTAGGAGCGGCCGCCCCGGTCGTCGCGGCCGCGCGGGCCGCGGTCCTCCCCGCCTCGGGGGGACCTGTCGTCGCGGCGGCCTCGGCCGCCTCGGTCGTCGTAGCGTTCGCCGCGCTCACCGCGCGGGGCGTCGTCCCGCGCACCGCGGGAACTCTCATTAGGTGTGCTCACCGGTGTCGTCTAGACCTTCGATGTCGTCGGGCAGGAACGGTGCCAGATCCGGCAGCTCGTCGAGGCTGCGCAGGCCGAGCCGTTCCAGGAAATAGGAGGTGGTCCGATACAGCAGGGCACCGGACTCCGGGTCGTGTCCGGACTCTTCGATCAGGCCCCTCAGTACGAGGGTACGCATGACGCCGTCACAGTTGACACCGCGGACGGCGGAGACCCTGCCCCGGGAGACCGGTTGGCGGTAGGCCACCACCGCCATCGTCTCCAGTGCGGCCTGGGTCAGCCGCACCTCCTGCCCCTCCTTGAGGAAGTGCTCCACGATGTCGGCGCACTCCGGCCGCGTGTACACACGCCAGCCGTCGGCCACCGCCCTCAGGTCGAAACCCCGGCCCTGGTCCGTGTATTCCCGCGACAGCGACTCCAGGGCGTCCGCGATCACCGTCACCGGCACGCCCATGGCCCTGGCCAGCTCGTACTCCGACACCGGCTGGTCCACGACCATCAGCACCGCCTCCAGGTCGCGGCGCAGGGTCGGCGGCACCTCGGCGGTCTCCTCCACGGTCACTGGTCCTCCCCCGTCTCCCCGTCCGCCGGATCGGCGTCGTACTCGCTCTCGACCTCGACCCGCGCGTCGCCGCCCGTCCAGGTGACGAGCAGCTCACCGAGCGGCTCGGGCTGGTCGAAGCCCACATTCGCGGCGCGGTACAGCTCCAGCAGGGCCAGGAAGCGCGCGATGACCTCGAAGGTACCGTCGCACTCGGCCGCCAGCTCCGCGAACGTCATGCTCCCCCGCTCGCGCAGCACCGCCGCCATCAGCTCGCCCTGCTCCTTGACGGAGGTCTTGGGCTGGTGGATGTGCGTGACCGGGACGCTCGGCGGCTCCCGGGGGGTGAACACCAGGCCGGCCAGCGCCGCGAACTCCTGCGGGCCCAGCTTGAACAGCACCTCCGGGCGCAGCGCCTCGAACCGCTCCTCCAGCGGCACGGCACGGGCGTAGCGCCGGCCCTGGGAGGCGAGGCGGTCGCGCAGGAACGCGGCGACCTCCTTGTACGCCCGGTACTGCAGCAGCCGCGCGAACAGCAGGTCGCGGGCCTCCAGCAGCGCCAGGTCCTCCTCGTCCTCGACGTCGCCGCGCGGCAGCAGCCGGGCGGCCTTGAGGTCCAGCAGGGTGGCCGCCACCAGCAGGAAGTTGCTGGCCTGGTCCAGGTCCCAGGCCTCACCGTGGGCGCGGATGTGCGCGATGAACTCGTCGGTGACCTTCGACAGCGACACCTCGGTGATGTCGAGCTTGTGCTTGGCGATCAGGCCCAGCAGCAGGTCGAAGGGGCCCTCGAAGTTGTCGAGGTGCACCTGGAAGGAGCTCTCGCCCTCCTGCGCGACCCCCTCCGGAGCCGGTCCGGCCGTCATGCTCGCGGCCCCTCGTCGTCGTAACCCATACGCACAAGGGTGTCACCGGCCCGAACCGGCCGGTGACACCCGCCCGTCCCCCCGGTACCCCCTCCGACACCGGGTGGACGCCGTTCAGTCCTCGGTCAGCCGCCGCACCAGCATGCTGGCCGCCCCGTTCTCGTCGAAGTCGGCGAGCAGGACGGCGACGGCCTCGCGGACCAGGCGGCCCCGGTCGGCGGTCAGCCCGTGCTCGGCGCGCAGCGACAGCCGGGTCTGCTCCAGGGCCAGCAGTTCGGGCCCGGAGATATAAACGGTGATCTTCTCGTCGTGGCGCTGTCGGCCGCTCGGCCTGGGCGCGGCGTCGACCACCCTGGTGGAGCCCTTGGCGCGCGCCGGGCGCGCCTGCGCCTGGCCCCTGCGCTGCTCCGGTGCCGTGTACTGGCGTTCGGTCTCCGTGTCGGGCACCGCGTCCACCTCGGTGCCGCTGGGGCGGAAGAACAGCTCGTCCGCCCCCGGTAGGGTCACGCGCCGTGACCGCTGAGAGGCCACCGCGCCAGCACCTCCTTGGCCAGATCACGATAGGCGTTGGCACCGGCCGAGGACGAGTCGAACCGGGTGATGGGCTCGCCCGCCACCGTGGCGTCCGGGAAGCGCACGGTGCGGTTGATGACCGTGCCGTACACCTTGTCGCCGAAGCCGTCGATGATGGTGGACAGGACCTCGCGCGCGTGGAGCGTGCGCGGGTCGTACATCGTGCCCAGGAACCCGTCGATGACGAGGTCCTCGTTGAGCCGCTCCTGGACCTTCTGGATGGTGTCCATGAGCAGTGCCACCCCGCGCAGCGCGAAGAACTCGCACTCCAGGGGCACGATGACACCGTCGGCCGCGGTGAGCGCGTTGACGGTGAGCAGGCCGAGCGAGGGCTGGCAGTCGATGAGGACGACGTCGTAGTCGTCGATCACCGGGCGCAGCGCCCGGCCGAGCATCTGCTCGCGGGCCACCTCGCCGACCAGCTGGACCTCGGCGGCGGACAGGTCGATGTTGCTCGGGATCAGGTCCAGGCCGTCGATGTCCGTCTTGAGCAGGACGTCCTCGACCGTCACGTCCCGCTGCATGAGCAGGTTGTAGACGGTCAGGTCCAGCTCGCGCGGGTCGAGTCGGCCCAGGCCGACGGACAGGGCTCCCTGCGGGTCGAAGTCGACCAGCAGTACCCGTCTGCCGTACTCGGCGATGGCGGCGCCGAGGTTGATGGTGGTGGTGGTCTTGCCGACCCCGCCCTTCTGGTTACAGAGTGCTACAATCCGTGCCGGGCCGTGTTCGTCGACGGGCTCTGGCACCGGATAGGTCCGCTCAGGTCTTGACGCGTGCAGATCGGCCCCCGTGTTGCGTGTCGTGCCCCAGGGGTTGGTCACCGGGTCGGCGCTTTCCCTCTCGCCGACGGCCGCACCGTGTGCGGCGGCGTCGTTCTCCGACCAGTTCACAACCCTGGACCTCCCCTACGGACCGGCCACGGCCCGAAGGGATGCCGTGCCCCTGGAGCCTGGCGGCCGTCGGAAACTCAATATGTCGACAGCAACGTACCTCTGTGCGGCGACTCTAGAACGCCGACACGACGCACTTCAATGAAACCCGAGTGTAGAATCCCACGTCCCCGCCCCCGGGGGAAACCGAACGCCGGAACCGGCCGCCGCGCGACCCCCTATTCCGCCGGGCTTTCCCGCAGGTCGGCGACCGCGGAGCGGTGCGCGCGCGGGTGACTGGACGCATAGACCTCGCGGAGCCGGTCGACTGTCACAAGTGTGTAGACCTGTGTCGTGGTGACCGAACTGTGCCCCAGGAGTTCCTGCACGACCCGGATGTCCGCGCCGCCGTCGAGCAGGTGGGTGGCGAACGAGTGCCGCAGGGTGTGCGGCGACACCCCCCGCGCCCCGGCGCGGTCGGCGACGGCCGCCAGCACGCCCCAGGCGCCCTGCCGGGTGAGCCTGCCCCCGCGCGCGTTGAGGAACAGCGCCGGGCCGCCCCCGCCCCTCCCGGCGCGGGCCAGCACCGGGCGCGCACGGGTCAGGTAGGCGGCCAGCGCCCGCCGGGCGTGCGAGCCCACCGGCACCAGCCGCTCCTTGCCGCCCTTTCCGGTGATCCGCACCAGGCCCACGTGGTCCTCGGGGACGGGGGCGTCCAGGCCGACGGCGTCGGCCACGTCGTCCACGTCCGCCCCGACCGCCTCGGAGATGCGCGCCCCCGTCCCGTACAGCAGCTCCAGCAGCGCCCGGTCGCGCAGCGCCAGCAGGGCCGCCCGGTCCCCGGCGGCGACGGGCGCCTCCACCGGGCCGGCCGCGGCCAGCAGGCGCTCGACCGCCTCCACCGGGACCGCCTTGGGCAGCCGCATCGGGGTGACGGGCGGGGCCAGGTCCACGGTCGGGTCGGCGGCGGACCGGCCCTCGCGCACCGCGAACCGGTGCAGCCCGCGCACGGCGGCCAGGGTGCGCGCCGCCGACGCCGCCGCCAGCGGCGCCCGCCCGTCCCCGCCCTCGCGCAGGGCCCGCACGAACCCGCCCACCACGGCCGGGGTGACCCCGTCCAGGGAGTCCACCCCCTGCGCCTCCAGGTGCTCCCGGTAGCGGCGCAGGTCGGCCCGGTAGGCGGCCAGCGTGTTGTCGGCCAGGGCCCGCTCGGCGCTCAGGTGGTCCAGGAACGCCGCGCACGCGGGCTCCACCCCGCGGGGCCGCCCGGCACCGCTCACGAGGCCTCGCGCAGCCCGGCGAAGCCCTCGCGCGAGGCGGCGTGCGCGGCCAGGATGCCGATCACCGTCGCCCCGTTGTGCAGCCGCCCGGACAGGACCAGGCCCACCGCGTCCTCCAGCGGCACCCACTCCGAGACCAGGTCGGCCTCCTCGTGCTGGCGCACGAAGTCGATCTCCTCCTCCGGCACCTCCGACAGCCCCCGCGCCAGGAACACGTGGATGCGCTCGTCGGAGAACCCGGGGCTGGGGAAGAAGTCGGCCAGCTCGTGCCAGGTGCCGGCGCGCAGCCCCGCCTCCTCCACCAGCTCGCGGCGGGCGGTGGCCAGAGGCCCCTCCCCCTCGCCGTCGATGATCCCGGCGGGCAGCTCCCACAGCAGGTGGCGGGCGGCGTGCCGGTACTGGCGCTGGAGCAGCACCCGCCCGGCGCCGTCCAGGGCCAGCGCGGCCGCGGCGCCCAGGTGGACCATGTAGTCGCGGGCCACCGTGGCGGGGGCGCCGTCCGGTCCGGGCATCTGCAGCCAGTCGGTGCGCATGCCCACCCTGTGGCTGCGGAAGCGGTCCTCGGACCGCTCCACCGGCCACGACTCGGGGACGTCCGCGACCTTCGCGTCCGTCCCCGGGTCCTCGGTTCCGGCCGGGCGGATCTGGCTCATGTGCTCTCGCCTCTCAGAGTCGTGCCCCGCCCGGCCCCCGCGCTCAGGACTTCTTGTTCTCCAGGGCCGCCGCGATCAGGCCGCGGAACATCGGGTTGGCCTTGGTGGGGCGGGAGCGCAGTTCCGGGTGCGCCTGCGTGGCGACGTAGAACGGGTGGACGTCCCGGGGCAGTTCGACGTACTCCACCAGCTTGCCATCCGGGGACAGGCCGGAGAACACCAGACCCGCGCCCTCCAGCTCGGGCCGGTAGGCGTTGTTGACCTCGAACCGGTGGCGGTGGCGCTCGGAGGCCTGCCCCTGCCCCTCGTACAGCTCCCGGACGAGGGAGCCCTCGGCCAGGTCGGCCGGGTACAGGCCCAGGCGCATGGTGCCGCCCATGTCGCGCTCGCCGGAGACCACGTCCTCCTGGTCGGCCATGGTGGCGATGACCGGGTCGGCGGCCTTGTCGTCGAACTCGGTGCTGTTGGCGCCCTCCAGGCCCAGCACGTTGCGCGCGTACTCGATGACGATCGCCTGCAGGCCCAGGCAGATGCCCAGCAGCGGGACGCGGTTCTCGCGGGCGTAGCGGATGGCGCCGATCTTGCCCTCGATGCCGCGCACCCCGAACCCGCCGGGGATGAGGATGCCGTCCACGCCGTCCAGCTCGGCCGCCGCGCCCGAGGGGCTGGCGCAGTTGTCGCTGGCCACCCAGCGGATGTTCACCCGGGTGTCGGTGGCGAAGCCGCCGGCGCGCAGCGCCTCGCTGACCGACAGGTAGGCGTCGGGCAGGTCGATGTACTTGCCGACCATGGCGACGGTGACCTCGTGGTCGGGCTGGTGCACGCGGCGCAGCAGCGAGTCCCACTCGGTCCAGTCCACGTCGCGGAAGGGCATGCCCAGGCGGCGCACGACGTAGGCGTCCAGGCCCTCGCGGTGCAGGACCTTGGGGATGTCGTAGATGGAGGGGGCGTCGGGGGTGGAGACCACGCCCGCCTCGTCCACGTCGCACATGAGGCTGATCTTGGACTTGAGGCTCTGCGTGATGGGCCGGTCCGAGCGGCACACGATCGCGTCGGGCTGGATGCCGATGCTGCGCAGGGCGGCGACCGAGTGCTGGGTCGGCTTGGTCTTCATCTCGCCCGAGGGGCCCAGGAAGGGGATCAGCGAGACGTGCAGGAAGAAGCAGTTGTCGCGGCCGATCTCGTGCCGGATCTGCCGGACGGCCTCCAGGAACGGCTGCGACTCGATGTCGCCGACCGTGCCGCCGATCTCGGTGATGACGATGTCGACCTCGGGGTCGTCCATCGCGTAGATGCGCGACTTGATCTCGTTGGTGATGTGCGGGATGACCTGCACGGTGTCGCCGAGGTAGGCGCCCTGCCGCTCCTTGGCGATGACGCTGGAGTAGATCTGCCCGGTGGTGACGTTGGCGGTCGCCGACAGCTCCGTGTCGAGGAAGCGCTCGTAGTGGCCCACGTCCAGGTCGGTCTCGGCGCCGTCGTCGGTGACGAACACCTCGCCGTGCTGGAAGGGGTTCATGGTGCCGGGGTCCACGTTGAGGTACGGGTCCAGCTTCTGCATGGTGACCCGCAGACCGCGCGACTTCAGGAGCCGTCCCAGGCTGGAGGCGGTGAGGCCTTTGCCGAGACTGGAGGCGACGCCGCCAGTAACGAAAAGGTGCTTGGTACTCGCGGCGGATGCCAAAGTGTTGCTCCCGTGGGTTGAGTGGCTACGGCGGGCTCGGACGAGGCAAGAGCGGCCGTGCGGCGGTCCGGTTCCGAGGCGGTGGATCATCGCTCGGTCCGCCCGGACATCCACGGGGCACCAGGATAACAGGCCCCCGCGGAACCACATCCGCTGAACGCCCCTCGCGGGCTCCCTGTTCCCACCTCGACCTGCGCCGATCCCTGCGACCACGGGAACGCGCGTCCGGGCAGGGCCCCGTGTCGCGTGCGTCACCGCGCCGCGGGCGCCCGCCGTGCGGGCCCGCACGGGCCGCCCGCGGTGCGGCGCGGGGGCCACCGAGCGCGACGAACGCCACACGCTGGATCACACCCGCCCCACCCGTCACACACGCACCTCGCGCCCGGTCGGCCCGCCGGACGCGGCGCGGCCGGCCCGGGCGGCGCCGACGGGAACGGCCCCGCGCCCCGGAGACCGGGTGCGCGGGGCCGTACGGGGCCGGGCTCAGGCGGGGAAGTCCCCGGCGCGGCCCAGGTAGGCGGGGGGCTCCTTGTCCAGGCGCGCGCCCGTCCAGTCGCCCAGGGCGGCCGCCGCCGACAGGCTGACACCGGTGTGCAGGCCGCTGCGGTGCAGCAGGTACAGCAGGTCCTCGGTGGCGATGTTGCCGGTCGCGGCCGGGGCGAACGGGCAGCCGCCGAACCCGCCGACGCTGGAGTCCAGCACCCGCACCCCCGCCTGTGCGGCGGCCCAGGCGTTGGCGTACCCGGTGTTGCGGGTGTTGTGGAAGTGGCAGCGCAGGGCACGCCCGCCGACGACCGCGGCCACCGCGCCCACCAGCTCGGTGACCTGGCCGGGCACGCCCACCCCGATCGTGTCGGCCAGCGCGATCTCCACCGCCGAGGTGTCGGCGATGCGCCGCACCACCTCCACCACCCGCTCCGTGGACACCTCGCCGTCGAAGGGGCAGCCGAACGCCGTCGACACGGTGACGCTCAGCGGGATGCCGGTGCCCTCCAGGGCGCGGTCGATGTCGGCCAGGGTGTCGAGCATCGCGTCGACGGTGCTGCCCTGGTTGCGGACGCTGAACCCGTCGGTGGCGGGGACCGCCACGTTCACCTCGGACACCGCGGCCTCCACCGCGCGGTCCAGCCCGCGCCGGTTGAGGACCAGACCGATGTGGGAGACGTCCGGGCCGCGCCGGACGCCCTTCATGATCTCCTCGGCCCCGGCCATCTGCGGGACCCGCCTGGGGTTGACGAAGCTGACCGCCTCGATGCGGCGCAGGCCCGCGTCGGCGGCCCGGTCGATCATCGCGATCCGGTCGTCGACCGAGAGCACCTTCGCCTCGTTCTGCAACCCGTCGCGCGGTCCCACCTCGACGATCTCGACGTGCTCCGCGCCCGCCGGCCCCCGGTCGTCCACGGCCATGGTGTTCCCCCTCCACCCGTCCCTGCGTTCGCGCACAGGCTAGCCCAGCGGCCCCGCGCGCCCCGGCGGCGGGGCCGGTCAGCGCAGGGCGAGGGCGGGGCGGATCTCCCAGGTCGTCCACACGGGGCGGTAGCCCATGCGGTTCCAGAACGGGCCCGACAGGGGGTTCATCGCCGCGTAGTTGAGCACCGAGACGCCCACGCCGTGGCTGTCCAGCGCCTGGTGGGCCTGGCCGACCAGGGCGGTGCCGATGCCGTTGCCGCGCTCGGCGGCGGTGACGACCCCGTAGCCGATGTGCGCGATGGGGCGGGCCCGGACCAGCGACTTGGCCCAGCGGGACCGCTCGGGCGGGGACACCCACAGCAGGCCCACGGCGCGTCCGCGGCGCTCGGCCAGCCAGATCCAGGAGCGGGAGCGCTCCAGGGCGCGGGCCGCCACCTTGCGGGTCTGCTCGGCGGTGTCGGGCTGGAGGAACACGCCGCCGAAGTGCTGCTCGTAGCGGTGCTCCTCCATGAGCAGCCCCACCACCTGGGTGAGGTCGCTGCGGTCGGCCAGCCGGATGGTGACGTCGCGCGGCGGCAGCGACGGGGGCACGCCCCGGCGGCGCTGGCGGGCGGCGAGCACGGTGTAGGGCTGCAGGCCGTGGCGCTGGAGCGGGATGACCCCGCACACGTCGCGGGAGGGCCAGCTCACCAGGGCGGCCGACTCCGAGCCGGTGCCGGTGGGCAGGTCCTCCAGCTGGTCGCGCCAGCTGGTGAGCAGGGAGTCCAGGGCGCGGGAGGGGTCGGGGCCGCCGACGATGGGGGTCAGCCAGTGCTGGTCGGGCACGCCCCAGATCCGGCCGACCTCGCCGGGCTGGTACCAGGTGTAGTGCATGGCGCCCGCGGCGACCGTGCGGCCGTCCTCGTCGCTGACGGTCAGCAGGGGATAGGAGTCGGCGGCGAAGCTCACCGGTTCGGGCAGCAGGGGGTCCGCGGCCGCCCAGCGCTGAGCGGCGGACCGCACCAGCGGATCGAGGCCCGCATCGCCCCCGGGCGACTCATCATGTCGCACCCGGGCGACATAACCGCTCATCCACCCCTCCCCCAGCGGGTCTGACGTGTCCACCCCGCCGTCGTGCCGCCTCGACGACGAGCGGGACGAATCGACCGTACCGTCTCAGAGTCGGGCGGGGGAACGGTACAGCCGACCGACACCGAAAGTTCACACTCGGTGGTGGCGTCCGCCCGATCCGTCGTCACCCATCCGCATTGACGCGGATATGGACGGTGACCACCGTAACCGATCCAAGGTCACTCTCAGGCGGCGGGACGGTCAATCCACCGACACGGAAACACCGCGGGGGCGGCGATCCGCCGCCGGGGATCACTTGCGGGCGACGCCGCCCTCGGCGACGGTGGTGTTGCGGCCCTGGTTGACGATCGTGGGCTCGCCGTCCGCGAAGGAGATCGTGTTGTCCACCCCGACCAGCACGATCTTGTCGGCGGAGCCCACGTCGACGGTCGACCCGCGGCCGGTGGCGCGCACCACCCCGCAGGTCCCGTCGAGGACCACGACGGCGTCGTCGGCCGAGACCACGACCTCGCGACCCCCGCACTCCTCGTGCACCTCGGAGCCGTCGTCGACGACGATGATCACATCGTCGGCGTCCACGTTCTCCTCGGGGATCGTGACGGCGTCGGCCCCGGGGGGCAGGTCGGGGCCCTCGACCTGCTCGCGGCCGAAGGCCAGGCCGCACCCGGTCAGCACGGTGCCGAGCAGCACGGCACCGCAGGCGACCAGCTGGAGTCGAGCCCTCATCGTTTCCCCCACACCCGGCTTCACCCGGCATTTGCGACATACATCCTGCGCAAGACCAAGATTATGTCACGCGGAGGTAACTGCGCGACCCTATCGTTGCGTCACCGTATCCGCACCGAGACCTCGCGGGACGCGAAGCCCCATGGCTCAGGGGGTTCCGGCCGCGTCCATACCCCGCAATTCGCGCTTGAGCTCCCCGATCTCGTCCCGCAGCCGGGCCGCCAGCTCGAACCTCAGGTCCGCCGCCGCCTGGTGCATCTGACCGCTCAGCTGGTCGATGAGGCCCGCCAGCTCCGCCCGCGGCATGTTCGCCGCGTCCACACCCCGCTCGCCCAGCGCCGGCACCGGCGCCTTGGCCGCCGAGCCCGCACCGCGGTACCCGCTCGCCATCAGCGCCTCGGTGTCCACGTCCTCCCGGTTCAGGGAGTCCAGGATGTCCGCGATCTGCTTGCGCAGCGGCTGCGGGTCGATCCCGTGCTCGGCGTTGTACGCCAGCTGCTTGTCCCGGCGCCGCGTGGTCTCGTCGATCGCCGCCCGCATCGAGTCGGTGACGTTGTCCGCGTACATGTGCACCTGGCCGTCGACGTTGCGCGCCGCCCGGCCGATCGTCTGGATCAGCGAGGTCTCCGACCGCAGGAACCCCTCCTTGTCGGCGTCCAGGATGGCCACCAGCGACACCTCCGGCAGGTCCAGGCCCTCCCGCAGCAGGTTGATGCCCACCAGCACGTCGAACTCGCCCACCCGCAGCTCCCGCAGCAGCTCCACCCGGCGCAGGGTGTCCACCTCGCTGTGCAGGTACCGCACCCGGATGCCCAGCTCCGCGAAGTAGTCGGTGAGGTCCTCGGCCATCTTCTTCGTGAGCGTGGTGACCAGCACCCGCTCGGACCGCTCGGCCCGCACCCGGATCTCGTGCACCAGGTCGTCGATCTGCCCCTCGGTGGGCTTGACCAGCACCTCCGGGTCCACCAGGCCGGTCGGCCGGATGACCTGCTCCACCACGTCGCCGCCGCTCTGGCGCAGCTCGTAGCGGCCCGGCGTCGCCGACAGGTACACCGACTGCCCGATCCGCTTCACGAACTCCTCCCACTTCAGCGGCCGGTTGTCCAGCGCCGACGGCAGCCGGAACCCGTGGTCCACCAGGGTCCGCTTGCGGGACGCGTCGCCCTCGTACATCGCCCCGATCTGCGGGACCGTCACGTGCGACTCGTCCAGCACCAGCAGGAAGTCGTCGGGGAAGTAGTCCAACAGCGTGTTGGGCGCGCTGCCCGGCGGGCGCTCGTCGAAGTGCCGCGAGTAGTTCTCGATCCCCGAGCACGTCCCCAGCTGCCGGATCATCTCCAGGTCGTGGGTGGTGCGCATGCGCAGCCGCTGCGCCTCCAGCAGCTTGCCCTGGCCCTCCATCTCCGCCAGCCGCTCGCCCAGCTCCTCCTCGATCGTCCGCACCGCCCGCGCCGTGCGCTCCTCGCCCGCCACGTAGTGCGAGGCCGGGAAGATGAACATCTCCTCGCTCTCCCCCAGCACCTCCCCCGTCAGCGGGTGCAGGGTGAGCAGCCGCTCGACCTCGTCACCGAACATCTCGATGCGGATCGCCAGCTCCTCGTACACCGGGATGATCTCGACCGTGTCCCCGCGCACCCGGAACGTGCCCCGCGTGAACGCCACGTCGTTGCGGGTGTACTGCATGTCCACCAGGCGGCGCAGCAGGTCGTCGCGGTCCACCTCCATGCCCACCCGCAGCTGCGCCATCCGGTCCACGTACTCCTGCGGCGTGCCCAGGCCGTAGATGCACGACACCGACGCCACCACGATCGTGTCCCGGCGGGTGAGCAGCGAGTTGGTCGCCGAGTGGCGCAGCCGCTCCACCTCGTCGTTGATCGAGGAGTCCTTCTCGATGTAGGTATCGCTCTGCGGGACGTACGCCTCGGGCTGGTAGTAGTCGTAGTACGACACGAAGTACTCGACGGCGTTGTTCGGCAGCATCTGCCGCAGCTCGTTGGCGAACTGCGCGGCCAGCGTCTTGTTGGGCTGCATCACCAGGGTCGGGCGCTGCAGCTTCTCCACCGACCAGGCGACCGTCGCCGTCTTGCCGGTGCCCGTCGCGCCCAGCAGCACCGTGTGCGGGTCGCCGCCGCCCACCCGCCGCGCGATCTCCTCGATCGCCCTGGGCTGGTCGCCCGCCGGACGCATGTCCGAGACCACCTCGAACGGGTTCTCGCTGCGCTTGATCTCGGTGACCGGTCGCACGTCGCCCTCTTCCCCTCGTCGCCCGGGACCCGGCCCCGCACACGGGTCCCCGTCCACCTAACGCTACCGACCGCCCCGGACATCCCGCGGCCCGCGGGCGCACGCGCCCCCGCCCGCCCGGGACGGCCGACCGGGCCCCCGAGACCCCTGACCCGGCGGGCGTCCCGGGGTTACCATCGAGACCAGCGCACCGCGCCCCCGGAATAGAGGTGCCAGCCGTGTCCCACCCCCGCCGACCCACCTTCGACCCGACCCTGCCGCCCCGGACGCTCGCCCGCCTGCGCGCCCACCCCGAGCGGCTCCTGCCCGACTCGGTGGGCCCCTCCGCACGGCTCACCTGGCGCCGCGGCGCCGCGCTCACCGCCGCCGGCGGCACCTCCCTGGCCGCGGTCGCCCTGCTCGTGCCCGGCGCGGCCACGCCCCTCATCGCCCTACTGTGCCTCGTCGTCACCGCCGCCGTCCTGAACCTGGTCTCCGACCGGGGCTCCCTCGCCGACGACTGGGCCGACCTGCTCATGCACGCCTTCTGGGCGCTGCCGGTGTCCACCGCCGCCGTCATGGCCGGCCACCTGCTCCTGGGCGGCGCCCTGGAGCCGCTGGCCGCCGCCGTCCCCGGCAGCGCCCCCGCCGCCGCCCTCTACCTCGCCGTCGCCGGAGGCGGGGCCGGCGCGGTCATGCGCCCCGGCATGCTGCCCCGGCTGGCCTCGGAGAACCGCCGCCGGTACGTGCTGCCCGAGGACTTCGGCCGCCCCTACAGCCACGCCACCCGGCACGAGGAGCCCGAGGCCCACCTGTTCGCCCGACTACAGCAGGCCACCGACCGCGTCGAGGAGGGCGGCCGGGTGCTGGGCGGGTCCTTCGACGCCGCCTCCACCCTGCCCCTGCTCCGCGAGGAGGAGTGGCGCATGTCCCAGGAGCTGCTGCGGCTGCGCGCGCTCCGCCGCGAACTGCTCCAGCGCAAGCGGGAGGCGGTCTCCCGGCAGGTCACCCGCGCCCTCCAGCCCCAGGAGGAGGCGGTCGCCCGCGCCCACACCGCCCTGGCCGAGCGCATCGGCGTGCTGGCCGACTACGGCGGGCGCGTTCGCGCCGCCGTCACCGCCCACCGCGAGTGGGAGCAGTGCCAGGCGATCGCCGACCGCGCCGCCGAGTACGCCGACCTGGCCCTGACCACCGCGCGCGGGACCATGCGGACCGACGAGATCGACGACAGCCTGCTCAGCGTCCGGGCCGCCCACTCCGTCCGCGAGGAGCTGGTGCGCGAGGCCGTGGACGCCGGCTCGTCGCTGTCGGCGGCGCTGCACCCCGGGGCCGGGGCCGGGACGGACGGGTCCGGGACCGGGAACGCCGCCCGCGGACCCCTGGACGTCCCCCGGCCGCGCCCCTGCACCGCCCCCGAGCCCGCCCCGGGCCCCGCGGCGGCGCAGGACTGAACCCCGGCGCGGGCCCGCCCCGCGGGGCGGGCTCAGGCCGCGCGGGACAGCAGTTCGTCCCACAGGCGCGCGACCCGCTCGGTGAGCTGCTCCCGGGTACCGGAGTTGTCCACGACCAGGTCCGCCGCGGCCAGCCGGGTCTCCCGGTCGGCCTGCGCCCGGATGCGCGCCCGCACCTGCTCCGGGTCCATGCCGCGGGTCCGGACCACCCGGCGCACCCGCTCCTCGTCGGGGGTGTCGACGACCACCACCACGTCGTACAGCGGCTCCAGGCCGTTCTCCACCAGCAGCGGCACGTCGTACACCAGCACCGGGGCACCCCGCTCCCGCGCCAGCTCCATCAGCTCGGCGCTGCGCTCCCCCACCAGCGGGTGCACGATGGCGTTGAGCCGGGCCAGCCTCGCCTCGTCGGCGAACACGATCTCCCCCAGCCGGGCCCGGTCCAGGGAGCCGTCCGGGGCGAGCACCTCCGCGCCGAACTCCCCGACCACCTCCGCCAGGCCCGGCGTGCCCGGTTCGACCACCTCGCGGGCGATCGCGTCGGCGTCGACCACCACCGCGCCGTACCCGGCCAGTTCCGCGGAGACCGCGCTCTTGCCCGAGCCGATCCCCCCCGTCAGTCCCACTTTCAGCATGCGACGACCCTACGCAACGCACCGCCCGTACGGCGCCCCGGGCCTTGCGGACGCACCGAGGCGGCGGAACCGCACAGGACCCGCAGGACGCACACGGAACGACCGGGCCCGCACGGCGGCTTGCGGGGCGCCGAGGGCGGACGAGGTTGTGCCTGGCCCTGCAAGGCACGCGAAACGGCAGTACCCACGGGACCGGACGGCCGCACGGGGCGACCGGACCCGCCCGGCGGCCCGCACCGCACCGGCGACAGCGAGACCCGCACGGCGGCCCGCACCGCACCGGCGACAGCGAGACCCGCACGGCCCCGGGGACCCACGAGGGCCTGCGGGACACGGGACGCCAGAGGCGCACGGGGCCCTGCGAGGGGGTCGGGAGCGAACGAGCGCAACCGGGGAGACACGCACCGGCCCCGGGGACGCACCCGCGACGACGGGGCCCACGGGGCGGCGTTCGTCCCGCGGGGCCGGGCGGAGCCTCAGGGCGCGGGCACCGCCAGCTCCTTGCGCATGTGCACCATCACCAGGTGGTCGGCGACCCGTTCCCGGTGCGTCACCGCGTACCCCGCCCGCCGGTACAGGAGCTGGCCGCTCGCGCTCTGCGCCCCCGTGAACAGGGTCAGCGCCGCCAGGTCGGGGCGGCGCCCGCGCAGCTCGCCCTCCACCCGCTCCAGCAGGGCCGTGCCCACCCCGCGCCGCCGCCGGTCAGGCGCCACCGCCAGGCGGCCCACCACCCCGGTCGTCCCGGTGGTCTGGGCGCGCACCGACCCGACGATCCGGTGCCCCTCGACGGCCTTGAGCACCAGGGTGTCCGGGGAGCCCAGGAGCTTGCCCATCCGTTCCAGGGTCTCGGTGAGCGGCAGGATGAACGGGTCCCCGCAGTCCTGCGCCTCGTCGACGAACGCCGCCCGCTGGAGGGTGTGGATCTCCCCCGCGTCGGCGGGGGCGGCCGGATGGATCTCGAACACGGCGACTCCTCACACGCCCCGCCCGCCGGGGCGCCACGGCACGAGACTAGCCCGTCGGTCACCCCCGGGGCGTAGTGTCGCGGACATGGTGACGAGCAAGGCGACCGGTGTCGACGACTACCTGGCGGAGCTGCCCGAGACGCGCCGGGAGGCGCTGACGGCCATCCGGGACCTGTGCCGGCGCGAACTGCCGGGGTTCGAGGAGGCGATGGAGTACGGCATGCCCGCCTACCGGCGGCGGGGGGAGCGGGAGGTCGCGGTGGCGTTCGCCTCCCAGAAGCGCTACATCTCGGTCTACCTCCTGCACCCACGGGTGCGGGAGGCCTTCGCGGACCGGCTGGCCGGGCACGACACCGGCAAGGGGTGCCTGCGCTTCTCCCGCCCGGAGAAGGTGGACACCGCCCTGCTGCGGGACCTGCTGCGCGCGGTCGCGGCCGACCCCGGCGACTGACCCGCCGCCTCTCGCCCGCGCACGGCCCCGGACACGGCGAAGGGCCGCCCCCCGGAGGGGACGGCCCTTCACTCGGCTATCGGCTCCCGCGGACGGGGCCGGCCCAACGGCTCTCGCGAACCGGTCAGGCCTCGCCGCCGGCGAGCTTCTCGCGCAGGGCGGCCAGGGCCTCGTCGGAGGCCAGGGCGCCGCTGGAGGCGGAGTCGGAACCGCCGCCGGAGCTCTGGGCCCCACCGGTGTAGTCCTCCTCCTCGGCCTCGGCCGGGGCGTTGGCCGCCTCGGCCTCGGCCGCGCGGGCCTCCTCGACCTGCTTGCGGTGCGCCTCGAACCGGGCCTGGGCCTCGGCGTAGCTGCGCTCCCACTCGTCGCGCTGGGCCTCGTAACCCTCGAGCCACTCGCCGGTGTCGGCGTCGAAGCCCTCGGGGTACTTGTAGTTGCCCTGCTCGTCGTACTCGGCGGCCATGCCGTACAGGGTGGGGTCGAAGTCCACCTGGTCCGGGGAGACGCTCTCGTTGGCCTGCTTCAGCGAGAGGCTGATGCGGCGGCGGTCGAGGTCGATGTCGATGATCTTGACGAAGATCTCGGTGCCGACCTGGACGACCTGCTCGGGCACCTCGACGTGGCGCTCGGCCAGCTCGGAGATGTGGACCAGGCCCTCGATGCCCTCCTCGACGCGGACGAACGCGCCGAACGGGACGAGCTTGGTGACCTTACCCGGGACGACCTGACCGATCTGGTGGGTCCGGGCGAACTGCTGCCACGGGTCCTCCTGGGTCGCCTTCAGCGACAGGGAGACGCGCTCGCGCTCCATGTCGACGTCCAGGACCTCGACGGTGACCTCCTGGCCCACCTCGACGACCTCGCTCGGGTGGTCGATGTGCTTCCAGGACAGCTCGGAGACGTGCACCAGGCCGTCGACGCCGCCCAGGTCCACGAACGCACCGAAGTTGACGATCGAGGAGACCACACCCTTGCGGATCTGGCCCTTCTGGAGGGTGTTGAGGAAGGTCTGGCGGACCTCCGACTGGGTCTGCTCGAGCCAGGCGCGGCGGGACAGGACCACGTTGTTGCGGTTCTTGTCCAGCTCGATGATCTTGGCCTCGAGCTCGCGGCCGACGTACGGCTGCAGGTCGCGGACACGGCGCATCTCGACCAGGGAGGCGGGCAGGAAGCCGCGCAGGCCGATGTCGAGGATGAGACCACCCTTGACGACCTCGATGACGGTGCCGGTGACGACGCCGTCCTCTTCCTTGATCTTCTCGATCGTGCCCCAGGCGCGCTCGTACTGGGCGCGCTTCTTGGACAGGATGAGACGGCCTTCCTTGTCCTCCTTCTGGAGGACCAGGGCCTCGACCTGGTCGCCGACGGCGACGACCTCACCGGGGTCGACGTCGTGCTTGATCGAGAGTTCCCGTGACGGGATCACACCCTCGGTCTTGTAGCCGATGTCGAGCAAGACCTCGTCTCGATCGACCTTCACGATGGTGCCCTCGACAATGTCACCGTCGTTGAAGTACTTGATGGTCTCGTCGATCGCCGCGAGGAAGGCTTCCTCGGACCCGATGTCGTTGACCGCTACCTGGGGTGTCGAGGTGGCCTCGGTGCTGCTCGTCATTTGTGGGTGGACTCCGGATACGGACAGATTCAGAAGATGGGCACGCCGCAGATCCGAGCCCGCCGATCCATCGTCCTGAAGGAGAGGAACGGTGCCACCGCGGAAAGGAGCCTTCCGCAGCGACCGACCGCCGGGTCCAGAAGAGTGGACCTTGGTGGTGCCGCCCCTCCGCCCTCCTGGCGGAGGACATCAGACGGCGCACGGACCCACAACGCTGCGGCCAGCATATGAGACAAGGGCGTCCTGGTCAATCGGAACCCCGAAGCGCCAACCCGGCGAAGATCGCAATGGCGGCAATGTACCCGAGTGCACAGGGGAAGATCAACTAGGCGATACCGACGCCCGTGAACTGGGTCGACACCCCCGCACAGCGGGCATTCCGGCGGCCCCGAAACGGCCGGTGCGGTCCGTACTGAAACGGTCACCCGGCATCACCGGGCACCCCCCGTACCGGTTTCGGTCAGTCGAGCGGCGGACGAGAACGTGACCGTTTGACGTCCCCGCGCCGCTTCTTCGCGTCCAGCCGGCGCTGCCGCGCCGCACGCCCCGGCCGGGTCGCCCTGCGCTCCCGCGGCGGCGGCGCCGTCGCCTCCGCCAACAGCTCGGCCATCCGCTCCAGGGCCTGCGCGCGGTTGCGCGCCTGCGACCGGTGCGTCTGCACCGACACCGTCAGCACACCGCCCACCAGCCGCCCCGACAGCCGCTCCAGGGCCCGCTCGCGCCGGGTCCGGCCCAGCGCGCCGCACCCCGCCACGTCCAGCGACAGCGACACCCGGGTGTCCGAGGTGTTCACGTGCTGCCCGCCCGGCCCCGACGAGCGGGAGAACCGCCACACCAGGGCGTCGGCGGGAACGGTGACCGAACCCACGGACAGGCCGCCGTCCCCGGCGGTGCTCGCGTTCATGCCACCGTCCCCTCCCTGCGCGCCTAGTGCGCGGCGTCGTGCCAGCTGCGCCCGCCGCCGACCGACACGGCCAGCGGGACACGCAGATCATAGGCGCTGCTCATCTCGTGGCGCACGAGGTTTTCCACCGCCTCGCGCTCGCCCGGCGCGATCTCCACGACGAGTTCGTCGTGCACCTGCAGCAGCACCCGCGAGGCGGCCCCGCTCTCGGTGAGCGCCGCGTCCACCTGGAGCATCGCCACCTTGATGATGTCGGCCGCCGACCCCTGGATGGGCGCGTTGAGCGCCATCCGCTCGGCCATCTCCCGGCGCTGGCGGTTGTCGCTCGTCAGGTCCGGCAGGTACCGGCGGCGGCCCAGGATGGTCTCGGTGTAGCCGACCTTGCGGGCCTCCTCCACCACCGCGTTCAGGTAGTCGCGCACCCCGCCGAACTCCGCGAAGTAGTCCTCCATGAGCTTCTTCGCCTCCTCCGGGGAGATCCCCAGCTGCTGCGAGAGCCCGTACGCGCTCAGCCCGTACGCCAGGCCGTAGCTCATGGCCTTGATCCGCGACCGGTCCTCGCCGGTGACCTCGTCCACGGCCCGGCCGAACACCTGCGCCCCCATCTGGGCGTGGAAGTCGTAGCCGCTGTTGAACGCGTCGATCAGCGCCTGCTCCTGCGACAGGTGCGCCATGATCCGCAGCTCGATCTGGCTGTAGTCGGCGGTGAGCAGCTCCTGGTAGCCCTCCCCCACCACGAACGCCCGCCGGATGCGCCGCCCCACGTCGGTGCGCACCGGGATGTTCTGGAGGTTGGGGTCGGTGGAGCTGAGCCGGCCCGTCGCCGCCACCGTCTGGTTGAACGTCGTGTGGATGCGCCCGTCGTCGGCGACCGTCTTGATGAGCCCCTCGACCGTCGTGCGCAGCTTGGTCTGGTCGCGGTGGTGCAGCAGCACGCCCGGCAGCTCGTTGTCGGACTGGGCCGCCAGCCACGTCAGCGCGTCGGCGTCGGTCGTGTACCCCGTCTTGATCTTCTTGGTCCGGGGCAGCCCCAGGTCCTCGAAGAGCACCTGCTGGAGCTGCTTGGGCGACCCCAGGTTGAACTCCCGGCCCACGATCTCGTGCGCCCGCTCCACCGCCGCCCGCGCCGCCGACGCGAACTCGCCCTGCAACTCCTCCAGGTAGGCGCGGTCCGCCGCGATGCCCGCCCGCTCCAGGCGCGCCAGCACCGGCACCAGCGGCAGCTCCACACCGCTCAGCAGGTGCGCGCCGCCGCGCTTGTCGACCTCGGCCGCCAGCACGCCGGCCAGGTCGCGGACGGCGGCCGCCCGGACCGCCAGGGCGTGCCAGCGGCCCGAGGCGCCCTCGGCCTCCCCACCGTCCAGGTCCAGGGCCAGCTGGTCGCCGGAGGACTCCTCTTCCAGCTCCCGCCCCAGGTACTTGCGGCACAGGTCCACCAGGTCGAAGCGGCGCTGGCCCGGCTGCACCAGGTACGCGGCCAGCGCGGTGTCGCTCACCACCCCGCCCAGGTCCCAGCCCTGGGCGCCCAGCGCCAGCAGCGCGCCCTTGTACTCGTGCACCGCGACCGGCCGCTCAGGGTCGGCCAGGAACCCCGCCAGCGCCTCGGTGTCCGCGGCGTCCAGCCGCGCGGGGTCCACCGCCACGGCCGCGCCGGAGGCCACCGCGACCGACAGCCCGTCCACCCGGCCGGTACCGGCGCCCCACACCCCGTCCAGGAACAGCCCGGCGGGGGCCGCGGCGGTCACGTCGTCGGCCGAGGCGTGCTCGGCCAGCCACGCCGCCAACTCCCCCGTCCCGGCCACCGTCACGTCGACCTCGACCGCCTCCGCGGCGGGCACGGGGGCCTCGGCCCCATCCAGGTTCACCACCGCGTACAGGCGCTCGCGCAGGCTGGAGGCGAACTCCAGGTTGTCGAACAGGGCGTCCACCCCCGCCCGGTCCGTCCGGCCCAGCAGCAGGTCGTCCAGGCCCACGCCCAGGTCGACGTCGGTGGCCAGCAGGTTGAGCCGCTGGTTGCGCAGCACGTCGTCCAGGTGGTCGCGCAGGTTCTGGCCCGCCTTGCCGCCGATCTCGTCGATGTGCTCGACCAGCGACTCCAGCGACCCGTACTTGGCGATCCACTTGGCCGCGGTCTTGGGACCCACCCCGGGCACGCCCGGCAGGTTGTCGGCCTTCTCCCCCACCAGCGCCGCGAGGTCGCGGTACCGCGGCGGGGTCACCCCGTACTTCTCCTCGACCGCGGCCGGGTCCATCCGGCGCAGGTCCGACAGGCTCTTGCCCGGGTACAGCACCGTGCACGACTCGGTGACCAGCTGGAACGCGTCCCGGTCGCCGGAGGCGATGAGCACCTCCGCACCCGCCTCACCGCCCACGCGGGCCAGCGTCGCGATGACGTCGTCGGCCTCGAAGCCCGGCGAGGACAGGTTGGGCACCCCGATGAGGCGCATCAGCTCCTGGGTGAGCGGCACCTGCGAGGGGAACTCCGGCGGCGTCTCGGACCGCCCGTCCTTGTACTCGGCGTACTCCTCGTGGCGGAACGTGGGCCCCGACAGGTCCCACGCCACCGCGACGTGGGTGGGCTCCTCGTCTCTGAGCAGCTTCACCAGCATCGATGCGAAGCCGTACACGGCGTTGGTCGACTGCCCGGTGCTGGTGCCGAACTTCTCCGCCGGCAGCGCGAAGAACGCGCGGAAGGCCATCGAGTGGCCGTCCAGGAGAAGTAGGCGGGCCTTCGATGTCTCGGGGGTCTCACGATTGGTCACCACAGGTGAATCCTAGGATGCGACGGGGACACTTCGCGGCCACGCGAGCACGACAGGGCCGACCGGAACACGGCCCGCACCGGAAAGGCGGCACACCATGGCGACCGAACCCGAGGACCCGGGGACCGCGCCGGACATCGGCTCCCTCAGCGCCGGCCTGGGCGAGCTGATGGGCATCGAGATCACCGAGGCCTCCGCCGAGCGCGTCGTCGGCCGCATGCCGGTCAAGGGCAACACCCAGCCGTTCGGCCTGCTGCACGGCGGCGCCTCCTGCGTCCTGGCCGAGTCCCTGGGCTCCATCGGCTCGACCCTGCACGCGCAGCGGTTCGGCCGGGTGGCCGTCGGCATCGAGATCAACGCGACGCACCACCGCTCGGCCACCGAGGGCCACGTGACCGGCGTCGCCACCCCCGTGCACCTGGGGCGCACCCTGGCCACGTGGGACATCACCATCACCGACGAGCGGGACCGCAAGGTCTGCACCTCCCGGCTCACCTGCATGCTCCGCGAACTCCCCACCGGCTGAGCAAAAACGGTTCGAATAGTTCATTCATTGGCGACCGACCGGAAACAGGCACGCTACAGAACACCGTGAAGTCAGCCTGTGACGGCTCCCGGGCCCGACCGCCGAAGCTCGACGGTCGGGCCCTCCTGTATACGCGATCGCGACACTTTGTCACCCCGCGCGCACTCAAAAGCGTCGACCGTCCAGCTCAGGCGCCTCTGATGCCGGATATGACTACAGAGGCATAACAGCATGACGGCGAGTCGGCACCAACGCGCATTTGCCGCTTTCGAACAACGAACTTCCGTGATTAAGCTCCGCTAACGCACCCGATTAAGTCATGCCACACATCGCGGGCATCAGGACGCAAGAGCATCATCCGGCACGGCTGCACCACGGCAGCGCGTGCTCGCCGGTTGAACGGAGTGACCACATCATGGCAAGCAAGAAGGTCCTAGGCCTCACTGCCGCAACCGCGGCCCTGGTACTGGGGCTTACTGCGTGCGGCGGCGGTGACGGCGGTAGTGGCGACGGGAACGGCGACGGCGCCAGCGGCGACGCCTTCCAGTTCGGCATCCTCTACCCCCAGACCGGCAGCCTCGCCTTCCTCGGCCCGCCCCAGATCTCCGCGGCCGAGTTCGCGATCCAGGAGATCAACGAGGCCGGCGGCATCCTCGGCACCGAGGTCCCCGCCATCATCGAGGGTGACGAGGCCGGCGACGCCGCCCAGGCCAACGAGGCCGCCAACTCCCTCGTGTCCGACGGCGTCCACGCCGTCATCGGCACCGCCGCCTCCGGCATGGCGATGGCGACCTACGACACCATCACCGGCTCCCAGATCGTCATGTGCTCGGGCTCCAACACGGCCCCCGACCTGACCAACATCGACGACGGCGGCTACTACTTCCGCACCGCGCCCAGCGACCTGCTGTCCGGTCCGGTCATGGCCCGCAAGATCGTCGAGGACGGCCACCAGAGCGTCGCCGTGATCGCCCGCGCGGACGACTACGGCGCGGGTTACGCCGGCGGCCTGGAGAGCGAGCTGGAGGCGCTGGGCGCCGAGGTCGTGGCCAACGAGACCTACGACCCCGACACCACCACCTTCGCGTCCGTGGTCGGCGCCGTGAACGACGCCGAGGCCGACGCCGTCGCGCTCATCTCCTTCGAGGAGGGCGCCCAGGTGATCGCCGAGCTCCTGGAGACCGGCACCGAGGGCGACCAGCTCTACATCACCGACGGCCTCAACAGCCCCGAGCTGGGCGACTCCGTCAACGAGAGCGACCCCGAGATCGTCACCGGCATCACCGGTGTCGCCCCGGGCGCGGACAACCCGGAGTTCGACGAGGGCCTCAACGAGTTCGCCCCGGACCTGGAGACCTTCCAGTTCGGCCCGCAGGTCTTCGACTGCGCGATCTCCATCGCCCTGGCCGCCGAGGCCGCGGGCAGCGTCACCCCGGCCGACTACGTCGGCGAGCTGGCCAACGTGACCAGCCCCGAGGGCACCGAGTGCACCACCTTCGCCGAGTGCCGTGACCTGCTCACGGACGGCGAGGAGATCAACTACCAGGGCGTCAGCGGCAACATCGACTTCGATGAGAACGGCGACCCGACCTCCGCGACCTTCCAGGTCTTCCACTTCGGAGACGACGGATACGAGACCCTCGGCTTCGAGGAGTACTCGGTCAACGAGTAGCACCACCCGATCGGCCCCACCGGTCATCCCCTGAAGCGCCCCGGGACGCGGTCCCGGGGCGCTTCGTCGTCCGGAGGCGGGCGGGGGCGGGACCGCAGCGGTCTTCCGGCTGTACCCCCGTCCTGCACCGGCCGGATGGCAGGGGCCTGGGCAGCGGTGATTCCCCACCCGCCTGGGGCGCCGAGCCGTGGCCCGGGGCTGGACCGGGGCCTGCGCCGTAGTGGTTCTTCTCCGAACCGGGGCGCCCGGCCACAGCCCGGGGCTGGACCGGGGCCTGCGCCACAGTGGTATCTCTCCGAACCGGAGCGCCCGGCCCCTACCGGTCGGCGGACCGCGGCCCCGGCCACAGCGGGAGGGTGTCGCTCCCAGCTCAGGTCGTGGGGGTGAGAGCTCGACCGGAGTTCTCCGAAAGCCCGGCCATCTGGAAACGGCGGCCAGCGGAGCGTGGACCTGGCCCCGGCGCAGTCGGGGTGCGGCAGCGTGGCGGGGCGGTGCGTTGGGCGCACATCCTCAGTGGCGGGGGTGTCATCCGGGGCTGGGTCGAGCGAGGCGATCCCACCCCAGCCCTTGAGACGGGAGGAATGCCCCCTGCAAAGGACCAGGCGCGCGAGGAGCGGCCCGTACGTAGAGCACACCCATGCCCTCCTAATGCCGTAGGGGGTGAAGCGTGCGCTCTCTCTGGGCCTGAGGCACAGCCGGTGGGCGTTGATCGCCACCCCGGCTCCAGGGGGTTGACGAGGGCGTACCTCCCTCCCCGGGCGCATGGGGGTGAAGGCCGCGCGTACCTACCCCGCCCAGCCAGTGGCGGTTGTCCACCCGCCCGGAGCCCTCAGCCACAGCCGGAGGGCGTCACGCCGACCTCAGGCCGCGCGGGGTAAGGCCGCGGGTACCTGCCCGCCGCGCTGCTGGGGGTTGTTCACCCGCTTTAACGCCGTGGGGGTGAAGCGTGCGCTGTCTTCGGGCCTCCAGCACAGCCGGTGAACATTGATCGCCACCCCGGCTCCAGGGGGTTGACGAGGGCGTACTTTCCCTCCGCAGCCACACGGGTTGAGGGCCGCGCGCACCTGCCCCGCCGCGCCACCGGGGGTCGTCCACCCGCTCGGATCCCCCAGCCACGGCCGGAGGGCACCGCTCCCACACCAGGCCGCGCGGGGTAGGGCCGCGCGCTCTTGTTCGGCCCGACCACAGGGGGTGTCGGGGCACACTCCCGCCTGCTCCGCCCCAGGGGGTGGGACGGACGTGGAGGCTTCCAGAACGGTCACCCGTTGGGAAGGGCGGTCTGTGGACGCGCCCGACCAGAACCTTTGGTCTCCAAGACGGTCACCGCTTGGAAAGGCACAGACCGGCGGAGCCGGATCCGCCCCCACGATGCAACGGACGGCAGACCACCAGGCAGACGTGTTGGGTGCACGTCCCGGGTGGTGGGGGTGCGCTTTCCGGGGGCGGGTCCGGGCGAGGCCTGCCCCGCCCGACCACGTGGAGAGGGAGGAAGGGTCCGACCGGGGCCGCGCGGTTGCTCACGACCTCGCTTGGAACACCAACCCCAGACGCAGTAACCAGCACCAAAGCACCCTCCCGCACCACAACGCACCGAGGCCGCGCGTGTGCGCCGCCCTCACCCCCGCGCGGCCAGGCGAGCAGGCACGCGCGGCCCTACCCCGCGCGACCTGAGGTGGGCGCGACACCCTCCGACTACGGCTGAGCGCTCCAGGCGGGTGGACAACACCCAGTGGCGCGGCCGGTAGGTGCGCGCGGCCTTCACCCCCGTGTGCCTGCGGAGCCGAGTACGCCCACCGAAACCCCTGGGAGTCGGGGTGGCGATCAATGCCGACCGGCTGTGCTTCAGGCCCAGAGAGAGCGCACGCTTCACCCCCTATGGCATTGGGAGGGCATGGGTGGGCTCTACGTACGGGCCGCTCCTCGCGCGCCTGGTCCTTTGCAGGGGGCATTCCTCCCGCCGCTGTGTCTGGGCTGGGATCGCCTCGCTCGACCCAGCCCCGGATCACACCCCCACCACCGTGGACGTGCGCCCAACGCACCGGCCCGCCGCTCTGCCGCACCCCGACCGCGCCGGGGCCAGGTCCACGCTCCGCTGGCCGCCGTTTCCAGATGGCTGAGCTCTTGGAGAACTCCGGTCGAGCTCTCACCCCCGCAACCTGGGGTGGGAGCGACACCCTCCCGCTGGGGCCGGGCGCCCCGGTCGGGTGGAAAACCACGTGGCCAAGGCCCCGGTCCGCCGACCGGCACGGGCCGGGTGCCCCTCCCCGCCGGGGACCACCACCACGCAACACGAAGGGCGGGGCCGCCGGCCCCGCCCCCGTCAGGGGTCACCGCCCCCGGTCAGTCCTTCTTGCCGAGCGTCCCCAGGTACAGCTCGATGACGTTCGGGTCGTTCAGCAGGTCCGCACCCGTACCCGTGTACGCGTTGCGCCCCTGGTCCAGCACGTACCCGCGGTCGCAGATCTGCAGGCAGCGGCGGGCGTTCTGCTCCACCATGATGACCGAGACACCGGCCTCGTTCACCTGCTTGACCCGCTTGAAGACCTCTTCCTGGTACAGCGGCGACAGGCCCGCCGTCGGCTCGTCCAGCAGCAGCACGGACGGGTCCATCATCAGCGCCCGGCCCATCGCCACCATCTGGCGCTCACCGCCCGACAGCGACCCCGCCTTGGCCCGGCGGCGCTCCCCCAGCAGCGGGAACAGCCCCGCCACGAACGCGAACCGCTCCGCGAACGCCTTCGGCCGCAGGTAGGCCCCCATCTGGAGGTTCTCCTCGATCGTCAGCGACGGGAACACGTTCTGCGTCTGCGGGACGTACCCCACACCGCGCTCCACCAGGCTGTGCGCCGGCAGGCCCGCGATGCTCGTACCCCGCAGCGTCAGCCCGCCCTCCCGGACCGGGATCAGCCCGAAGATCGTCTTGATCAGCGTCGACTTCCCGGCGCCGTTCGGGCCGATGATGGCCACGACCTCGCCCTCGGTCAACGTCAGGGTGCACCCGTTCAGGATGTTCACCCCGGGCACGTACCCGGCCACCAGCTCCTTGGCCAGCACCAGGTAGTCCTCCGGAGCACCCACCTCCACGGACTCCTCCATGGCCTGCTCCAGCAGCTCCTCACGGTGCTCCTGCGCGACCACGGCCTCCTCCGCCGACTCCGGGATCTCCTCCAGGTCCGGCTTCAGGTCCCCGTTCTCACTCATGCTCAGTCCTCCTCGCGGGAACCCAGGTAGGCATCGATGACCTGCTGGTTCGAGCGGATGTCCGACGGGCGCCCCTCGGCGATGACCTGGCCCTGCGCGAGCACCACGATCCAGTCGCTGATGCCCATGATCACGTCCATGTCGTGCTCCACGAACAGGACCGTCTTGCCCTCGTCGCGCAACGACGTGATGTGGCCCAGCAGCGACTGCACCAGCGCCGGGTTCACCCCCGCCATCGGCTCGTCCAGCATGATCATGTCCGGGTCCGTCATGAGCGCCCGCGCCATCTCCAGCAGCTTGCGCTGGCCGCCCGACAGGGACCCGGCCATGTCGTCGCGCTTGGCGATGAGCTTGAAGCGCTCCAGCAGCTCCATCGCCCGCTCGGTGTTGGCCTTCTCCTGGCGCTTCCACAGCGGCCGCGCGAACGCGCCCGCCATGCGCTCGCCCGCCTGCCCCTTGGCACCCAGCAGCATGTTGTCGAGCACCGTGAGCCGGGTCAGCGCCTTGGTCAGCTGGAACGTGCGCACCATCCCGGCCCGCGCCACCTGGTGACCGCGCTTGCCGCTGATCGTGCGCCCCTGGAACGACCACGTCCCCTTGTCCACCCGGTCGAAACCGGTCAACAGGTTGAACAGGGTCGACTTGCCGGCGCCGTTCGGGCCGATCAGCGCCGTGATCGTCCCGCGCTGCACCTCCAGGTGCCCCACGTCCACGGCGGTCAGACCGCCGAAGGAGCGCCGCACGTCGTCGACCACCAGGATCGGATCGGCCTTCTTGGACCCCGGCACCGTCTCGGCGTCCGACATCCGGTCGACCACCGTCTCGTCACTTGACATTGATCAGCATCTCCTTGCGGTCCCCGATCAGGCCCTGTGGACGGAACACGATCAGCAGCACCAGCAGCAGACCCGCGAACGCCAGCTGGAGCGCACCGTAGTCCGGGCCGTCCAGGAAGGGCATCAGCCCCAGGTCCCGGCCCAGGTACTTGAGCAGGCCGTCCGTGAAGTTCATCAGGAACCAGAACGTCATCGCCCCGATGACCGGGCCGAACACCCGGCCCGCACCGCCCAGCAGCAGGATCGCCCACAGGAAGAACGTCACCTGCGGCTTGAACTGGTCCGGCTGGATCGACGCCTGGTGCACCGCCATCATGCAGCCCGCCAGGGCGCCGATCAGGCCGCCCAGCACCAGGATCTGCATCTTGTACGCGAACACGTTCTTGCCCAGGCTGCGGACCGCGTCCTCGTCCTCGCGGATGCCCTTGATCACACGGCCCCACGGGCTGTGGATGAGCAGCCACGTCAGCCCCACCATCAACAGCACCAGGGACCAGGTGACCACCATCGTCCACAGGTGGGCGCCCGTGTACGTCAGGTCGCCGATCCCGTACCGGCCGCCGGGATCGAACGGGTTCAGCGCGCGGAAGTCGCCCGCCAGGTTCTGGAGCCCGTACACGCCGCCGGTCAGCGGCTCGGCGAACCCCGCCCGGTAGACCAGCCGGAGCACTTCCGCCGCCGCGATCGTCGTGATCGACAGGTAGTCCGCCCGCAGGCGCAGGGTCGGGATGCCCAGCAGCAGCGCCAGCACCAGCGCGCACAGCAGGCCCACACCGAAACCGACGAACAGCGGCAGCCCGAACACCGACACGCTGATACCGACGCCGTACGCGCCCACCAGCATGAAGCCGACCTGGCCGAAGTTCAGCAGACCCGTGTACCCGAAGTGCAGGTTCAGGCCGATGGCCGCCAGCGCGTAGATCGCCGCGATCGGGCCGAGGGCCGACCGGACCGACTCGACCAGGATAGAAAGGATGTCCATCGTCTTCTCTCCTAGCCGACCCGCTCAGCGCGGCCGAGCAGGCCCTGGGGCCTGAACAGCAGCATGAGGATCATCAAAGCCAGGGCCCACGCCTGCATCAGCTGCGACGGGAACCACAGGGTGGACAGCATCGCGACCAGGCCGACGGCGATACCGCCGACCATCGCGCCGTAGGCCGTGCCCAGGCCGCCCAGGATCACCGCCGCGAACATCATCAGCAGCAGGCGGAAGCCCATCTCGTACTGCACGACCTGGTTGAGGCCGTACAGGACGCCGCCCAGGGCCGCCAGACCGCCGCCCAGGCCCCACACGTACAGGGTGACCCGGTCCACGTCGATACCCGACGACTCCGCCAGGTCCCGGTTGTCCGACACCGCGCGCATCGCCTTGCCGATCCGGGTGAACTGGAGCAGGCACGCCACCAGGACCAGGACCACGACCGCCACGCCCATGATCACCAGGTCGCGCGGGGGCATCGCGATCGGCCCCAGGCGCACCACCTCCTGGATCTGGAAGCCGGCGTACCGGCTGCGGTCGGCGCCGAACAGCACCAGGATCACGTGGCGCAGGATCAGCGCCAGACCGATCGACACGATGAACATCTGGATCAGCGCCACGTGGCGGCGGCGCAGCGGGCGCCACAGGTACCGCTCCATGGAGGCGCCGAGCACGGCGCCCATGACCACGGCGATGCCCGCCGCGATCCACAGGGGGACCTTCCAGCCGACCGCGTCGCCCAGCACGCCGAGCACGGTGGCCAGCGCGATGCCCGCGACGATCGACGACCACTGGGCCACGATCAGGGCGGTGCGCGACAGCCGGGTCTCCAGGAGGGCGCCGATGAGGATCGCGCCCCCCAGGCCCGCGAAGATCGCGAGCAGGGAGTTGCCCATGCCGGCCGCGCCGCTGCTGAACACCAGGGCGACCATGGCGCCGAAGGTGACCATGTCGCCGTGGGCGAAGTTGATCATCTTGGTCGAGCCGAAGATCAGCGACAGGCCGATCGCCGAGATCGCGATCACCAGGCCGAAGAGGAGGCCGGCCGCGGTCAGCTGGATGAACCGGCTGCCGAAGGTTCCGCCCGAGGCGGGGGCCACGTCGCCCTCTTCCGAGGCGGCGTCCCCGTCTTCGGGGGTCTCCGAGTCCGCGTCGGACGGGGACTGCGTCCCGGACGGTTCGTCACCTCCGCCCGCGGACTCCAGGGCGATGATCAGCGGGCGCTGGTCGCCCGCCTCCACCTCCACCTCGGTCTCTCCGTCGACGAGAATGGCCGTCTCTCGCACGGCGAACTCTGCGGGGACCGAATCCTGGTCCACCACGACGCGGTAGGTGCCCGGTCCGGGCAGCTCCACCACCCAATTTCCTTCAGGGTCGGTCTCCGCCGCACCGGTCTCGTCCTCACCGTCGAACACCTGGATCGTGATGCCTTCGACACCCTGATCCCGGTCGTCCGGGTTGCGGATCTGACCCTGCAGCGTTTCACCGCCCTGTTCGTCCGCCGTCGCCGCCGGCCCGGGGATCACCAGGATGGCGGTGATCAGGGCGAGCAGCACGGTCACGAGGCGTGTGCGCACGCGCGCTCCTTGCGCATCTGAGGGTGGCGGTGCCGTATGCGCGCATTCGACACCGCTGTCCATTGCTGTTCGGTGCGGTGAGTTTAGCCCGGTTTAGGCTGGTCATTCAGCTTCGCTTAAACCACGTGACCCAAATGTCACCCCATCGTTCAGAAACGAGACCCAACCGTCACGAAACCCCCCTTGACGCTAGACGCCTGTCTCGTTTCCCACGCTCTGAGTGATCGATCTGCACATTTCCCACGCGTTTCGTGCGCGCCCCGACATGACGAACGCATGACGAAGGGGCCGCACCCTCCGGGTGCGACCCCTGTTCAGTCCGCCTGCGAGTGGATCGTTAGGCCTGCTTGCCCCCCAGGGTCTCCACGACCGTCTCCGCCACCCTGCGCATCGTCAAGCGGCGGTCCATGGAGTTCTTCTGGATCCACCGGAACGCCTCGGGCTCGCTCATGCCGTGCCGGCTCTGGAGCAGGCCCTTGGCCTGCTCCACCAGCTTGCGCGTCTCCAGCCGCTCCTGGAGGCTGCCGACCTCGGCCTCCAGCGCCGCCAGCTCGGCGTACCGGGAGGTCGCCATCTCGATGGCGGGCACCAGGTCGGCCTTGCTGAACGGTTTCACCAGGTAGGCCATGGCCCCCGCGTCGCGCGCCCGCTCCACCAGCTCGCGCTGGGAGAACGCCGTCAGGATCACCACGGGGGCGATCCGCTCCCCGGCGATCCGCTCGGCGGCCGAGAGGCCGTCGAGCACGGGCATCTTGATGTCGGTGATCACCAGGTCCGGCTTGAGCTCGCGAGCGAGCCGGATGGCGGTCTCCCCGTCCCCGGCCTCACCGACGACGGCGTAGCCGTCCTCTTCGAGCATCTCCTTGAGGTCCAGGCGGATCAGGGCCTCGTCTTCCGCGATCACCACGCGGCTCTGCGTCCTCGTCACGTACATGAGGTTACCGAGATCCGATAGGATGCTGATCGTCGGACCCGGCAATGCTGGCCAATCGTGACATCACTGTTGGCCCCTCGCCGCCGGTCCCCTGCATAGGGACTACCGTGAAGCCAAACCGGACATAAGCCCCAAGCGCCCTGATATCCCAACAGGCAGAGGAAAACGGCTCAAACCCGTTACAGTGTGGGTTCGAATCCCACTCAGGGCACAAGCAAACGAAAGCCGCCCATCGGGCGGCTTTCTTCATTTCAGACATAACACCCTGACCTGCATGGACACCAAGGGGATGTCGCAGGTGTGAGCAAGCATTCACAGCATGTACTCACGCGAAGTCGTCGACAAAGCCCTCCACCTCCACTCCCAGGGGCACAGCGACCGGGCCGTCGCCAACGCCTGTGGGGTCTCCCTATGGACGGTCAGGCACTGGCGCTACGGACGGCGCCGGGGTGCCGACGTCGAAGCCCGCCGCCGGGATCGCACGTCCTGCTGCCCCAAGTGCAGCAGTGGTCACCTGGCTCCAGAAGCCTACGCCTACCTGCTCGGGCTGTACCTCGGCGACGGCTACATCGGTCGGATCCGCAACGGAGTCGACTATTTGGCGATCTTGTGCGCCGACGCTTGGCCTGAACTGATGAGCGAATGTGCACAGGCCCTCGCCCAGGTCTTCCCCGTGAAGGTGTACCGCGTCCAACGCCAGGGCTCTACCGAGGTCAAGGCGGCATCCAAACACTGGCGCTGCGTCTTCCCCCAGCACGGCCCTGGAAGGAAACACACCCGCCGGATCATCCTCGAACCCTGGCAGCGGGAGATCGTGGACGCCCACCCCGAGAAGTTCGTCCGGGGCCTCATGCACTCCGACGGCTGGCGCGGCGTCAACCGGGTGCGCCAGCGCACGCCACGGGGCTGGAAGTACTACGAGTACCCCCGCTACGACTTCGTCAACGCATCCCGGGACATCGTGAACCTCATGACCGACGCCCTCGACCTCCTGGGCGTCCCCTGGACGGAACGGGTGCAGCGGCGCCCCCCGCACCAGGACAGGATCACCGTGTCGGTCGCCCGGAGGGACGCCGTCGCGCGGCTCGATGAGTTCGTGGGGGCCAAGGGCTAGCGGTGGGCCCGGGCTCGGCTGCCCGGGCCCCCGGAGGGCCTACGCGCCGATGCGCCCGGACAGCTCCACCAGGCGGTTCGCGAAGCCCCACTCGTTGTCGTACCAGGCGAAGACCTTGACCTGGTCCCCCACGGCCTGGGTGAGGGGCGCGTCGAAGACCGCGGAGTGGGGGTCGCCGACGATGTCGGCCGAGACCAGGGGCGCCTCCGAGTAGGACAGGTACGCCGACATCGCCGGGTCCTCGGCGGCGCGGCGGAAGGCGGCGTTGACCTCCTCGGCGGTGGCCGGCCGGGAGAGGCGGGCGGTGAGGTCGGTGATGGACCCGACGGGGACGGGCACGCGCAGGGAGAGGCCGGTGAGCCTGCCGTCGAGTTCGGGGATGATCCGGCCGATGGTGGCCGCGGCGCCGGAGGAGGTGGGGATCGTGGACAGGGCGGCGGCGCGGGCCCGTCGCGGGTCGCCGTGCGGGGCGTCGTGGAGGCGCTGGTCACCGGTGTAGGCGTGGACGGTGGTCATGAGGCCGGTCTCGACGCCGAACGCCTCGTGCAGGACCTTGGCCATGGGGGCGAGGCAGTTGGTGGTGCAGGAGCCGTTGGAGAAGACGTCGCCGGTCATGTCGACCGCGTGGTCGTTGACGCCCAGGACGAGGGCGGGGACCTCGTGGTCGGCGGGGGCGGAGATGAGGACCTTGCGGGCTCCGGCGGCGAGGTGGCGGCGTGCCGCGGCCGCGGTGGTGAACAGGCCGGTCGACTCGATGACGACGTCGACGCGCTCCTCGCCCCAGGGGATGCGGTCGGGTTCGCGCTCGGAGGTGACGCGGATGCGGGCCCGGTCCAGGAGGAGGGTGTCGCCGTCGGCGCGTACTCCGGGCAGGCGGCCGTGGACGGAGTCCCATTCCAGGAGTGCGGCCAGGGTGGCGGCGTCGGTGAGGTCGTTGACGGCGACGACCTGTACGTCGGCTCCGCTGCGCAGGGCGGCGCGCAGGTAGGCGCGGCCGATGCGGCCGAAGCCGTTGATCCCGATGCGGACGGTCATGGGTGTGCCTCTTCCTGTGGTGGGGGGTGGCGGGGTCAGTGTTCGCCGCGGGCGGCGGTGCGGGCGGCGTCGAGGAGGGCGAGGGCGCCGCGGACGGCGGCGTCCATGGGCTGCTGTTCGCCGCGGGCGCGGGCGAGCACGTAGCCGCCCTGGATGACGGCGGCCAGGGTGCGGGCGAGGTCGCCGGGGTCGGTGTCGGCGGGGAGTTCGCCCGCGGCGACGGCGTCGGTGATGGCGTGTTCCCAGCGGTCGAGCATGGTGTCGAAGGCGGTGGCGACGACGGTGCGGAGTTCGGGGTCGGTGACGGCCTGGGGGTCCTGGGTCATGCGGCCGACGCGGCATCCGAGGGTGCCGGGGCGCGGGAGCGCGAGGTAGCGCTTCATGCGTTCGAGGGGGGAGCCGTCGCCGTCGAGGGGGGAGGCGGCGGCGGTCATGTCCCGGGCGACGGCGGTGAGCGCTTCGACGGCGAGCTGGTGTTTGCCGGTGAAGTGGTGGTACATGCTGCCCTGGCCGACGCCGGCGCGGGACATGACGTCGCGGGGGCTGGTGGCGGCGTAGCCGCGTTCCCAGAGGAGTTCGGCCATGGCGTCCGTCAGTTGTGCGCGTGAGCTCATGCGGTCACTGTAACAACTGGTATGTACAGAGCGGTCGTGCGGGTCCCCGTGTGTTCGCGGCCGGGTGGGGCGGTGTCGGTTTGGGGGGCGGTGGGTCGGGTGGGCGGTTCTGGTTGGGCGGAACGGATGTAACTACCCGGCCGGTTCGGCATAAAAAGGGCCTTTTGTCACTTCATGCCCGGGCAAGGCGGGGCCAACCGGTCACATCACGGC
Source organism: Nocardiopsis flavescens (assembly GCF_900141985.1). GTDB lineage: Bacteria > Actinomycetota > Actinomycetes > Streptosporangiales > Streptosporangiaceae > Nocardiopsis > Nocardiopsis flavescens. The sequence continues at coordinate 348,024 of NZ_FQZK01000004.1, forward strand.
CACAACCTGAATACAACCCGTGGGTTCGGTCCCCGCCGCAGGCCGGATTCGATGATCCTTGAGAATCGGAGGCGGGTTCTCAGGAGAGGAGCAGCGGGTGCTGACCGTGGCGGCCGGAGTGTTCGGCGCACTGGTGATCGGGGCCTGGGTCGTGGTGGCCTGGGGGTCCGGCCGGCGTCGCCCCTGGCTGCTGACACCGGTCGCCCTGCTGGTCGTCGTCCTGGTCGCACTGGCCCCCGGCTGGGCCTTCCTGCCCGCCGCGGCCCTGGCCGCGGGCTCCTTCGTGGAGCTGGTGCTGGGGTCGCGCGAGTCCCCCGCGCTGCGCACCCGGGACGCCGACGCCCCGTTGAGCACCGAGCGCTGGGCGGCCGCGGCCGCCGCGCCGTTCCGGGTGGCGCTGGCCGAGCCCTGGGACGTGGTGGCCCGCCCGACGCTGCGCCGCCAGTACCGGCGGCTGCTGGAGCGGCAGTGGGACGTGACGGACCGCGAGTCCCTGCTCGCGGCCATCGAGCGGCAGATGGACGGGCTGCACCGGGAGCCGAGCCTGGACCTGGTGGTGGACCTGGCCGCCGGGGTGGCGCGCTCGCGGCTGCCGCGCGAGCAGGGCGGCCACTCCACCGGGGAGCAGGTGCGGCTGACGCCGGAGCAGGTGGGGCGGCTGCGCATGGTGACCGGGGTCGCCGAGGGCGACGAGACCGTGATCATCGGCGCCTACCAGTGGTGGAAGTCGGTGCACGTGATCCGGCTGGTGTGCGGGGGCGCCACCTTGGACTGGCTGAGCCCGGTGGAGTCGCAGACGACGCTGCGCCGGGTCGCCTCCGACCTCCAGCGCCGCTACTCGTCGTGGCAGCAGCTGTCGATGGCGTTCCACGCGGGGTACCTGCTGTGGCCGGAGAAGGGCGTGGAGGGCGACCACGGGGGCACCGACCGGGTGTGGGCGGCCCTGGGCCTGCTGACCGAGGACACGCGCAGCCCGTGGAACCTGCTGCCGTGGGACATGCCGCTGGAGCGGGTGCTGCCCGAGACGGGCGGCCAGGAGCAGGAGACCCACCGCTGACCGGCTCCGGGTCCGGTCCCGGTCCGCGGGCGCGGCTCATACGCCCCGGACCGGCAACCGGACGGTTTCGGCGTCAGCTTCCGTCCAGGGCGACGGTGTCGCCGAGGCGGTGGACGCGCAGGGAGTTGGTGGAACCGGTGGTCCCGGGCGGGCTGCCCGCCACGATGACGACCTTGTCGCCCTTGGTGTAGTCGCCGAGCCGGAGCAGCTCGCTCTCGACCTGGCGCACCATGTCGTCGGTGTTGTCGACCCAGGGGACGAGGTTGGTCTCCACGCCCCAGGTCAGCGACAGGCGGCCGCGGGTGGCGGTCTCCGTCGTGAACGCCAGCAGCGGGATGGGCGAGCGGTAGCGCGCCAGGCGGCGGGCGGTCTCGCCGGACATCGTGAAGGCGACCAGGGCCTTGGCGCCGATGGTGGCGCCGATCTCCGCGGCGGCGCGGGCGATGGCCCCGCCGGTGGTCTCGGGCACCCGGTTGAGGATGTGCGAGGCGCGGAGGGACTCCTGCTCGGCCGCGCAGATGATGCGCGCCATGGTCTCGACGGTCTCGACGGGGTACTGGCCGACGCTGGTCTCTCCGGAGAGCATGACCGCGTCCGCGCCGTCGAGGACCGCGTTGGCCACGTCGGAGGTCTCGGCGCGGGTGGGCCGGGGCGCTCCGATCATGGATTCGAGCATCTGCGTGGCGACGATGACCGGCTTGGCCTTGTCGCGGCAGCGCTCCACGGCGCGCTTCTGCACCATGGGGACGTTCTCCAGGGGGAGTTCGACCCCGAGGTCGCCGCGGGCGACCATGACGGCGTCGAAGACCTCGATGATGTCCTGGAGGCGCTCGACCGCCTGGGGCTTCTCGACCTTGGCGATGAGGGGGACCGTGAGGCCCTCCTCGTCCATGATGCGGTGGCACTCCTCGGCGTCGGCGGGGCTGCGCACGAAGGAGAGGGCGACCATGTCGACCCGGTTGCGCAGGGCCCAGCGCAGGTCCTCCTCGTCCTTCTCGGTGAGGGCCGGGACGCTGACGGCCACACCGGGGAGGTTGAGGCCCTTGTGGTTGGAGACGGTCCCCCCGTAGATGACCCGGGTGTGGACGTCGGTGCCGGTGGCCTTGGTGCACTCCAGCACGACGCGGCCGTCGTCGATGAGGACGCGGTCGCCGGGGCGGACGTCGCCGGGGAGGCCCTTGTAGGTGGTGGAGACGCGGGTGGCGTCTCCGGGGACGTCGTCGGTGGTGATGGTGAACTCGTCACCGACGTTGAGTTCGACGGGGCCGTCGGGGAAGGTCCCGACGCGGATCTTGGGACCCTGGAGGTCGGCGAGGACGCCGACCGCTCGTCCGACGTCCTCGGCGGCCGCTCGCAGGTTCGCGAGGTTGGCGCTGTGGTCGTCGTGGGTTCCGTGGCTGAGGTTGAGTCGGGCGACGTCCAGTCCGGCGCGGACGAGCTTGCGGAGGATCTCCGGGCTCGAGGTGGCGGGACCGAGGGTCGCGACGATCTTTGCTCGACGTGTCACGCGTATCACTTTAGAGCGTCCGGGGGATGGAGTGGTCTAAACCAGGTTGCGAATGGACGTATCTCAGGCTGCGCGAAGACGAATGGCAGCTGTGCACGAACGTGTCCCGGCGGTGTGCGCGCGGGTGTCGTCCGCGTGTCGTGCGGGGGTCAGCGGTCGCGCCTGGGGGCGGGGACGCCGGGGGTGAGGCGCCCGTAGGCGCGCAGGATGCGCAGTCGCTGGATGGTGCGCATGCCCTCCAGTTCGTGGGTGGCGGTGGCGTCCCAGTGGTCCCAGTCGGCGCTCCAGCCGCCCTCGGGGCGCTGGGTCTTCTCCACGCGGTCGAGGTTGGCGGCGATCTCGGAGTCGGTGAACATGGGGCGGGCGATGCAGGAGGGGTCCGGTGCCAGGTCCAGGGGGGTGTGGACGTGGTGGCGCGGGGAGGCGGCCCTGCGGTATCCGGGGACGGAGGCGCCCTCGTGGGGGTCGGTGCGCACGACGGCGCGGATCATGGTGGAGAGCCGGTTGACCGCGGCCAGGGCGCGGGGGCGGTCCGAGACGTGCTGGAGGAAGGTGCAGATGCCGATGGCCTCGTGGGGGTCGGTCCAGTGCAGGGCGTCGATGTGCTTCCAGCAGTAGGCGGTGGCGCGGTCGCGCCAGGGGTGGGTGATGTTGTGCTTGTGGAGGCGTCCGGTGATGGAGGCGGTGAGGGCGAGGTCGGGGCCGTGGTCGGGGCGCTCGCGCCACCAGGGGGCGGCCTCGGTGTGGCGGACGGCGGGGGTGACGGGGGGCAGGCCGCCGTCGGGCGAGGTGGTGGCGAGGTAGCGGCAGATGCCCTGGCCGAGGTCCTGGGGGATGGGGCCGAGCTCGTCGAGGTAGCGCAGCGCGGTGTCGACGGCCAGGGGCTGGCTGGCGTGCCCGCGCAGGTCGGGGTCGAGGGCGTTGCCGTAGCCGCCGTCGATGTTGCGGTAGGCGGCCAGCGCGGAGCGGATGGGCGCGGTGGGGCCCGACTGGAAGTGGTACGCGAAGCGGTACCGGTCGATGAGCCGGGCGGTGCGCATGGTGAAGTGTTCTGCGGCGCGGAAGGAATCCCAGGTCACTACGCTCATGTGGGGAACGGTACCCAGGGGTGTGGGCGGGGGATCGGCCGCGCGGCCGATCCATTCGTGTTCTTTACGTGGGGTGGCGGCGGACGGGGTCGCTGTGGCGCGGGGGGCGTGCGTCGGCGGTCCGCCGGGCGCGGCGGCGCCGGGTGACCAGTGCGAGGCCGATCCAGGACAGGACGACCAGGGCGCCGACGCCGGCCTGGACCTCGCGCAGGCCGTCGGCGGGGTAGATGACGCCGGTGAGGTAGTGGTCGATGAAGCCCTCCTGCGCCAGGCCGGCCCGTCCGGCGTTCACCCGGCCCCAGTTCTCGACGTGGGTCAGGGGGCAGGTCCAGGCGAAGACGCTGATGGAGAGGCCGTAGGCGGCGACGGCGAGGTGGGCCCAGAAGGTGCGGGGCCACTTCCAGGCGAGGAGGCCGCCGAGGGCGAGGTAGAGGATGAACGCGAAGTGGGCGAGCATGGCGGCGTCGCCGATGATCCGGTAGGCCAAGGTCGCTGCTCCCGTCGGTGTGGGGGCGCCGGGTGCGGGGGCGTGACCTCAGTCTCTCGGTGGCGGGCGGGGGCGTGGGCCACGGCGGGGTCACCGGTGTGCAACACCTGGTGTCCCGCGGGCGCCCGTGCGCCGCGCACACGGACGGGGCCCTGCGGCCCCTGCGGGCGGCGGTCCGACCGCGGGGAAAGGCACGCGGAGGACGCACCGGGGGCGCGCGGGGTGACCCGCGCGCCCCCGGTGCGGTCGGCTCAGACGAGCGGTCGCGCGGTGGGCGCGATGGCGACGGGCAGGTCGCTGCCGGCGCCCGTGAGGAACCGGTCGACCCCGGCGGCGGCCGAGCGGCCCTCGGCGATGGCCCACACGATGAGGGACTGGCCGCGGCCCATGTCCCCGGCGCAGTAGACGCCCTCGACGCTGGTCCGGTAGTCGGCGTCGCGGACGACGTTGCCGCGTCCGTCGAGGTCGACGCCGAGCTGCTCGATCATGCCCTCCTTCTGGGGGCCGACGAAGCCCATGGCGAGGGTGACGAGGTCGGCGGGGATCTCGCGCTCGGTGCCCTCCACGGGCTCGAAGCCCTTGTCGGTGCGCCGGACCTCGACGAGCTTGAGGGCGCGCACGTTGCCCTCGCCGTCGCCCAGGAACTCCAGGGTGTTGACGGAGTAGATCCGCTTGCCGCCCTCCTCGTGGGCGCTGGTCACCTTGTACAGCATCGGCATGGTGGGCCAGGGCTGGGAGTCGGGGCGGGTGGCCGGAGGCTTGGGCATGATCTCCAGCTGGGTGACGCTGGCCGCGCCCTGGCGGTGGGCGGTGCCCACGCAGTCCGCGCCGGTGTCGCCGCCGCCGATGACGATGACGTGCTTGCCCTCGGCGTTGAGGGGGGCGCGGTCGTAGTCGCCGAACTGGACCCGGTTGGCCTGGGGCAGGTACTCCATGGCCTGGTGGACGCCGGCCAGCTCGCGGCCGGGGACGGGCAGGTCGCGCCAGGCGGTGGCGCCGCCGGTGAGCACGACGGCGTCGTGGTCGGCGCGCAGCCGCTCCGCGGTGATGTCGGTGCCGATGTCGACGCCGGTGCGGAAGGTGGTGCCCTCCGCGGTCATCTGGGCGATGCGGCGGTCGATGTGCCGCTTCTCCATCTTGAACTCGGGGATGCCGTAGCGGAGCAGGCCGCCGATGCGGTCGGCGCGCTCGTAGACGGTGACGTCGTGCCCGGCGCGGGTGAGCTGCTGGGCGGCGGCCAGGCCGGCGGGGCCCGAGCCCACGACGGCGACGGTCTTGCCGGTGCGCACGGCGGGGGGCAGGGGCTTGACCCAGCCCTCCTCCCAGGCGCGGTCGATGATGGAGACCTCGACGTTCTTGATGGTGACGGCGGGCTGGTCGATGCCCAGCACGCAGGCGGACTCGCAGGGTGCGGGGCAGAGCCGTCCGGTGAACTCGGGGAAGTTGTTCGTGGCGTGGAGCCGTTCGATCGCCTCGGCCCAGTCGTGGCCGTGGACGAGGCTGTTCCACTCGGGGATGAGGTTGCCCAGGGGGCAGCCGTTGTGGCAGAACGGGATACCGCAGTCCATGCAGCGTGACGCCTGCTTGGTGACGGTTCCGCGGTCGAAGTCCTCGTAGACCTCGCGCCAGTCCTGGATGCGGACGTCCACGGGGCGGTGTGCGGGGAGCTCGCGCTCGGTGATCTTCAGGAAACCCTTGGGGTCGGCCATGGCCGTTCCTCCTCTCGTATCGGCTGACGCTCAGGACTGCGCGGAGGCCATGACGGCCTCGTCGACGTCGCGGCCCTCGCGTTCGGCCTCGGCCTGGGCGAGCAGGACGCGCTTGTAGTCGCGCGGCATGACCTTGGCGATGCGGTCGAGTCCGGCGTCCCCGTCGGCCAGGAGGCGTTCGGCGACGGCGGAGCCCGTCTCGGCGCGGTGGCGGGCGAGCACGCCGGTGAGGAACTCGCGGTCCTCGTCGGTGAGCTCCTCGATCTCGACCATCTCGGTGTTGACCCGGTGGGGGTCGAGGTCGAGCACGTAGGCGGTGCCGCCGGACATGCCGGCCGCGAAGTTGCGGCCGGTGCGGCCCAGGACGACCGCGCGGCCGCCCGTCATGTACTCGCAGCCGTGGTCGCCGATGCCCTCCACGACGGCCAGGGCGCCGGAGTTGCGGACGCAGAAGCGTTCGCCGACGACGCCGCGCAGGAAGATCTCGCCGGAGGTGGCGCCGTAGCCGATGACGTTGCCGGCGATGATGTGGTCCTCGGCGACGAGCGCGGAGGTGTCGGCGGGGCGGACGACGACGCGGCCGCCGGACAGGCCCTTGCCGACGTAGTCGTTGCCGTCGCCGTGGAGGCGGAGCGTGACGCCCCGGGGCACGAACGCGCCGAAGGACTGGCCGGCGGAGCCGGTGAAGGTGACGTCGATGGTGTCGTCGGGCAGGCCCTGGGCGCCGTAGCGCTTGGTGACCTCGTGGCCGAGCATGGTGCCGACGGTGCGGTTGACGTTGCGCACGGGGAGTTCGAGGCGGACGGGCCGCCCGAAGTCGAGTGCGCCCTCGGCGAGCTGGATCAGGGTGTTGTCCAGGGCCTTCTCCAGGCCGTGGTCCTGGGTGCGGGTGCGGACGCGGTGGTCCCCGGCCCAGGGCTCGACCTCGTGGAGGATCGGGGACAGGTCCAGTCCCTTGGCCTTCCAGTGCTCGACGGCACCGGCGGTGTCGAGCAGGTCGACGGCGCCGATGGCCTCGTCGAGGCTGCGGAACCCCAGTTCGGCGAGGTACTCGCGGACCTCCTGGGCGATGAACTCGAAGAAGTTCACCACGTACTCGGCCTTGCCGGAGAACCGCTCGCGCAGGGCGGGGTTCTGGGTGGCGACGCCGACCGGGCAGGTGTCCAGGTGGCAGACGCGCATCATGACGCAGCCGGAGACGACCAGGGGCGCGGTGGCGAAGCCGAACTCCTCGGCGCCGAGCAGGGCGGCGATGATGACGTCGCGCCCGGTCTTCATCTGGCCGTCGGCCTGGACGACGATGCGGTCGCGCAGGCCGTTGAGCAGCAGGGTCTGCTGGGTCTCGGCCAGGCCGAGCTCCCAGGGCGTGCCCGCGTGCTTGAGGGAGGTGAGCGGCGAGGCGCCGGTCCCCCCGTCGTGGCCGGAGATGAGGACGACGTCGGCGTGGGCCTTGGAGACGCCGGCGGCGACGGTGCCCACCCCGGCCTCGGAGACCAGCTTGACGTGGACCCGGGCGGAGGGGTTGGCGTTCTTGAGGTCGTGGATGAGCTGGGCGAGGTCCTCGATGGAGTAGATGTCGTGGTGGGGCGGCGGGGAGATGAGCCCCACGCCCGGGGTGGAGTGGCGGGTGTCGGCGACCCACGGGTAGACCTTGTGGCCGGGCAGCTGGCCGCCCTCGCCGGGCTTGGCGCCCTGGGCCATCTTGATCTGGATGTCGTCGGCGTTGGTGAGGTAGTGCGAGGTGACGCCGAAGCGGCCGGAGGCGACCTGCTTGATGGCGCTGCGCCGCAGGTCCCCGTTGGCGTCGGGGGTGAAGCGGGCGGGGTCCTCGCCGCCCTCGCCGGTGTTGGACTTGCCGCCCAGGCGGTTCATCGCGATGGCGAGGGTCTCGTGGGCCTCGGCGGAGATGGACCCGTAGGACATGGCCCCGGTGGAGAAGCGCTTGACGATCTCCGAGACCGGCTCGACCTCGTCGAGGGGGACGGGCTCGCGCACGCCCTCCTTGAGGCGGAACAGGCCGCGCAGGGTCATCAGTGCGGCCGCCTGGTCGTCGACCTTGCCCGTGTACTCCTTGAAGATCTCGTACCGGCGGGTGCGGGTGGAGTGCTGGAGCTTGAACACGGTCTCGGGGTTGAACAGGTGCGGTTCGCCCTCGCGGCGCCACTGGTACTCGCCGCCGGTCTCCAGGCGCCGGTGGGCGCCGGAGGCGGGGTTGGCGGTGTGGGCGCGGCGGTGGCGGATGGCGACCTCCTCGGCGAGGACGTCGAAGCCGACGCCGCCCAGGCGGGAGGTGGTGCCGGTGAAGCAGCGGTCGATGACCTCCTGCCCCAGGCCCAGGGCCTCGAAGATCTGGGCGCCGGTGTAGGAGCTGACCGTGGAGACGCCGATCTTGGACATGACCTTCAGGACGCCCTTGCCGAACGCCTTGACGGTGTTGCGGACGGCGGTGTCCTCCTCCACGCCGCCGATGGTGCCGCGCCGGACGAGGTCGCGGACCGTGGCCAGGGCCAGGTACGGGTTGACCGCGGAGGCGCCGTAGCCGATGAGCAGGGCGACGTGGTGGCACTCGCGGACGTCGGCGGCCTCGATGACGAGGCCGACCTCGGTGCGGGTCTTCTCGCGGACGAGGTGGTGGTGGACCGAACCGGTGAGCAGCAGCGACGGGATCGGGGCCCGGTCGGCGTCGGCGGCGCGGTCGCTCAGGACCAGGATGTGGGCGCCGTCGGCGATGGCGGTGTCGATCTCGGTGTTGAGCTCGCCCAGGCGGGCGGCGAGGGCGTCGCCGCCGCCGTCGACGGGGTAGGTGCCGTCGACGGTGTGGGTGCGCAGGGCGGGGTCGGTGCGCCCGGCCTCGACGATGGCGGCGAGCTCGTCCTGGTCGACCACGGGTGTGGGCAGGACGAGGCGGCGGGTGTCGCCGGGTGCCGCGTCGAGGATGTTGTGCTCGGCGCCCAGGAGCGTGGACAGGCTGGTGACCATCTCCTCGCGGATGGCGTCCAGGGGCGGGTTGGTGACCTGGGCGAAGTTCTGCGAGAAGTAGTCGAAGAGCTGGCGCGAGCGCGCGGAGAGCGCGGCCACCGGGGTGTCGGTGCCCATGGAGCCGATGGGCTCGGCTCCGGTGCGGGCCATGGGGGTGAGGATGACGCGGAGTTCTTCCTCGGTGTAGCCGAAGACCTGCTGGGCGCGGTTGAGCTCGGTCACGGGGACGGGCTCGGCGGCGGGCAGGTCGGCCAGGCGCAGGACGCCGGTGTCGATCCAGTCCCGGTAGGGGTGCTGGGCGGCGAGTTCGGCCTTGATCTCCTCGTCCTCGATGATCCGCCCCTGGGCGGTGTCGACGACGAAGATGCGGCCGGGCTGCAGGCGGCCCTTGCGCACGACGGTGGCGGGGTCGATGTCCAGGACGCCGGCCTCGGAGGCCAGGACGACGAGGCCGTCCTCGGTGACCCAGTAGCGCCCGGGGCGCAGGCCGTTGCGGTCCAGGACGGCGCCGACCACGGAGCCGTCGGTGAAGGAGACGGACGCGGGGCCGTCCCAGGGCTCCATGAGGGTGGAGTGGTACTCGTAGAAGGCCCGGACGTCCGGGTCCATCTCGGTGTGGTTCTCCCAGGGCTCGGGGATCATCATGAGCACCGCGTGGGGCAGGGAGCGCCCGCCCAGGTGGAGGAGTTCCAGGGCGTCGTCGAAGGACGCGGTGTCGGAGTCGTCGGGGTCGACGATGGGGAAGATGCGGTCCAGGTCGCCGGGGATGAGGTCGGTGGCGAGCTTGGCCTCGCGGGCGCGCATCATGTTCCGGTTGCCCTTGACGGTGTTGATCTCACCGTTGTGGGCGACGTAGCGGAACGGGTGGGCCAGCGGCCAGGACGGGAAGGTGTTGGTGGAGAACCGGGAGTGGACCAGGGCCAGGCCGGAGGTGTAGCGCCGGTCGGACAGGTCGGGGAAGAACGGTTCGAGCTGCGGGGTGGTGAGCATGCCCTTGTACGCGATGGTGCGCGGGGACAGGCTCGGGAAGTAGACGTCGGCCTCGTGCTCGGCGCGCTTGCGGACGCAGTAGGCGTGGCGCTCCAGGTCGATGCCGGTGAGGCCGCCGGTGGCGGTGCCGGGGGTGCCGGTGATGAAGAGCTGCCCGAAGTAGGGCATGGCCTGGCGGGCGGCGGGGCCGCTGTAGCGGGGCTCGAAGGGGAGCTCGCGCCAGCCCAGGAGGGTCAGGCCCTCTTCGGCGACGATGCGGTCGATGGCGGCGACGGCCTCGGCGCGGTCGGCGGCGTCGGCGGGCAGGAAGGCGATGCCGGCGGCGTAGGCGCCGGCCTCGGGCAGCGCGAAGTCGCAGACCTCGGTGAACAGCTCGTGCGGGATCTGGGTGAGGATCCCCGCGCCGTCGCCGTCGTCGGGGTCGGCGCCGGAGGCGCCGCGGTGGTCGAGGTTGCGCAGCACCGTGAGTGCCTTCTGCACGATGTCGTGGCCGCGGCGACCGGTGAGGTCGGCGACGAAGCCCACACCGCAGGCGTCGTGCTCGAAGGCGGGGTCGTACAGGCCCTGAGAAGTGGGGATCGCGTTCGCTCGGACGGACGAACGCCGCACCTGACCAGCGGGCATCTACCCTCCTGTCGTCTTTCGTCGGCTTCGTGAAAAGCGCATCCGGGACGACATTGGCCCTGCTGCGTGCGTGAAGTTGTGGTGTGCCCGTCTTGTGGACGCCGTGTGGTCCGCCACCGTACCGCGGCCACGTCCTCGTGGTGCGGATGGCGGATGGTCGCCCGCTGCGAGCGGTATCCCTTATACCGGCCGGTCCGGCCGCGACGCGAATCGCAGGTCTAGACCACCGGGTGTCGCGGTGCCTCTCTCGTCGCGTGCCGCCGCACCCTGCGGGTGGTGCCGCGGTCCCCCGTGACGGGTGTTCCCCGTCGTGGGTGTGCCTAGCCGGTTCTTCCACCAGGGAATCCCGCTAAACCTCCCAAAGCGGATAAAACCCGACGGTTGGTCGGGATCCTCGCTCCGGGCACGCGAACGCAGTGCGCCGCTCCCCCACATTACCCCGGCGTTAACGGTCCGCCCAAGAGGGGCCCGTCGGCGCGCCCGAGTGATATGTCACTCACCGCCGATCCCCGCCCTGACCTGCCCGGAGACCCCGCGCCCCGGGGCGTGGGACGATCGGTGCATGGCAGCAGACCCCACGAACCCCGGCGGGGGCGGCGTCCCCGCCGCCCCGCAGGCGACCCCGGCGCCCCCTCCCCCGCCCCTGCCCGAAGCGGCGCTGCGGGCGCTGCGCGACCACGGGGTGGACGCCCCCCGCCCGCGCGCCGTCCTGGCCGCCCTGGCCGACGGCGAACACCGCACCGCGGACGACCTCGTACGCGCCACCGGCGTCGCCCGCGTCCTGGTGGCGGCCCTGGTGGAGCGCCTGGTGGAGGCCGGGGAGGCGGTCCGCGACCCCGGCGGCGACGGGGTGCGGCTCGCCCGCCCCGCGGACTACGCCGGGGCCGCCGCGGACTCCCTCGCCGACCCGGTGGGGCACCTGGTGGCCGGGCACGGACGGGCCGCCGCCGAGATCGCCCGCGCGGTCGCCCAGGGCCCCGCCGCCGACCTGGACCTGGACCACGTCACCGCGACCGCGGGCACCGCGCTGCGCCGGGCGCTGTTCCTGGACACCCGGTTCGACCTCGCCGGCCGCACCGTGCTGTGCGTGGGCGACCACGACCTCACCTCCGTCGCCCTGGCCCTGGTGCGCCCGGACGCGCGGGTCCTCGTCGCCGACATCGACGAGCGGGTGCTCGCCCACATCGACGCGGTCGCCGACCGGCTGGGCCTGGACGTGCGCACCCACTTCGCCGACCTGCGCCTGGGCCTGCCGCCCGGGCTGCGCGGCGCGGCCGACCTCGTGTTCACCGACCCGCCCTACACCGCCGACGGGGTGGAGCTGTTCGTCCGCCGCGGCCTGGAGGGCATGGCCGACCCGCGCCGGGGGCGGGTCCTGGTCGCCTACGGGGTCAGCGAGACCACCCCCCGGCTGGCCGCCGCCACCCAGTCCCGGCTGCTGCGGCTGGACCTGGCCCTGGAGGCCCTGTGGCCCGACTTCCACCGGTACGAGGGCGCCGAGTCCATCGGCGCCGCCTCCGACCTGTACGTGCTGCGGCCGCTCACCCGCACGCCGCCCCCCGCGCCGGAGGGCGGCGCCCGCGTCTACAGCCAGGGCGCCAACGCCAAGGAGTCCCGCGGGGCGCTGGACGGGGCGCGGGCGCGCGCCGCCCTGGAGCGGGCCGCCGACGACGCCGGGACGCCCCCGGTGCCGGTGGGCGCCTGGCCCGCCGAGGTCCTGCCGGAGTCCGGGCGGGTGCGCCTGTCGACGTGGATGGAGGGGCCGGTGCCGCTGTCGGGGCCGCCCGTGGTGGACCTGACCGGCGGCTGGGAGCGGATCGCCCCGCGGGCGGCCCTGGCCTGCCCCGACGGGGGCGGGTACCTGCTGGTGCCGTCCTCCGCGGCGTGCGTGCGCGACGAGCGCGGCCAGACGGAGCTGCGCGCCCTGGTCGGGCCGCGGCTGCGGGTGCGGTTCCTGCGCGGGTTCGGCGACCCGTCGCTGACCGCGGTGCGGCTGGAGCCGGCCCCCGCGGCGAAGGACCCCGTGGACCGGCTCCTTGTGCACGTCCAGGAGCACGCCCACGGGTCGCTGGCGTCGGTGCTGCGCGCCGGGGTCGTGCGGGTCGCCCGGGAGGAGGGCGCCGCGGTGAACAAGCGGGCCGCCCGCCTGGCGGTGGCCGCCGCCCCGGACTGGATCGCCGGGCACACCCTGCTCGACCTGCCCGGGCACCGCTTCGCCGGGCTGCGCGAGGTGGTCGCGGCGGTGTGGGACGCACGGGGCCCGGGGTCCGCGGGCGGCGGGTCCGCGGGCGGGGAGGCGTCGGGGTGAGGGGCGCCCCCGGGGCCGCGTGCGCGGCCCCGGGGGGCGGGGGTCAGCTCCCGGGGACGGGCACCGTCTCCTCGGTGCCCGGGACCGCGCCCGGCTCGGGCTCGGAGGCCGGCTCGTCCTCGCGGAGGTTGACCAGGCGCCGGTAGAGCGGGTCGCGGAAGTTGCTGAGCGTCACGATGGGGCTGGCCAGGCTCACCCGGTCCTCCACCGACTCGGAGTCGGCGGGCTGCACCCACACCACCACCAGGTAGTGGCCGCTGACCGTGGCCTCCGCGGAGCTGTAGCCGGAGCCGAGGCGGTCGAAGGGGTCCGCGCCCGAGGGCGGGATGACGAAGCCGGGCTCGGGCGCGCCCTCGGGCGGCTCCTCGCCCTCGGGGACCTCGGGCTCGGCCATCGAGGCGGCCACCGCGCGGCTGCCCTCGACGTCGGCCAGGTTGAAGATCACCGCCGTGCCGAAGTAGTCGTCGCCCACGTAGGTGGCGCGCCCGACCTGGGTGCAGTCGGCGTCGGCCAGGGCCGCGACGACCTCCTCGCCCCACACCGCGGCGGCGCAGTCCTGCGACAGCTCGGAGTCGCGCAGGGTGAACTCCATGCCCCGGCTGGAGATCTCGGCGCTGCGGTCGCCGAACAGCTCGCCCTCGTTGAGGGGGCGGGCGTCGGCCTCGCGGTCGGCCAGCACCGCGTTCATGTCGTTGTCGCCCACGTCCTCGACGCTGTAGGCGACGGGCCGGGTCTGCGGCGGGGGCCCGTCCGCGCCGCCCTCCTCGCCCCGGTCCAGGTAGAGGACGACGCCCAGGCCGATCAGGGCGGCCACCAGGACGCCCCCGACGACGGCGATGAGGCGGCCGAACCGCCGGGGCTCCTGCTTGCGGCGCCCGCCGGCGCGGCGCCGGCCGCCCGTACGCGCGGCGCCCCCGGCGTCGTCGGGTTCGCTGTTCTTCCTCCGGCGTCCCGCTGTTCCGGACGCCGACGCTTCAGAAGGGGACACCCAGTGGACCTTTCCTCGGATGACGGGCCCGCGTGTGCGCGGTGGAACCCGATTGCGCTCGGCGGGGGCGCGGCGGGGGGCCGGGGAGTCCCCCGGGAGCGGTGCGCGCGCCCCGCTCGACCCGGCCGTTGCAGGGCAGGTCGATCTGTCCGAGATCCTATCGGGACGTCCGGGGAACACGAACGGCCGTGCTGGAAGCACGGCCGTTCGTCCGCGGGTGCGCGGTGGGGCGCCGGAGCGCCGCCGCTACTCCTGCTGCGCCTGGGCGGCGATCACCTCGTTGTAGACGTAGGGGACCGCGTTCATGGACGCCACGGTCACCTTCGCCAGGTCGGTGTCGTCCCCGGGCGGGCTGCCGTCGGTGCGGGCCACCCAGAACACCGCCAGGTAGTGGCCCATGACCTGCGAGGTCGCCTCGCTGTAGCCGTCCTGGAGGCCGGGGACCTCGTCGCCGGTGCGGCTGAGCAGGAACCCGGCCCCGGTCTCGGCGTTGCCCGGGTCCAGGGACGCCTCGACCTCGGCGGCGGCGTCGGCGTCGGACAGGTCGAACAGGGTGACCTGCGCGACGTACTCCTCGTCGGCGTCGGTGTACACGCCCGAGGCCGCGTTGACGCAGTTCGCGTCGATGAGGCTCTGGCCCAGCCCCTCGCCCCACACCAGGGAGGTGCAGGAGTCGGTGACCGCGCCGTCGCGCAGCTCCATCTCCATGCCGTCCAGCTCGATCTCCTGGACGGGGTCGAACACCGCCTCCCGGGTCATCGGCTCCAGGCCCTCGGGGCGCTCGTTGATGGGCCCGAAGACCTCGTCGCGGTTGGGATTGGACATGTACAGCTGCGGCGTGATGGTGCTGTGGCCCTCGGGCGGGACGACGACGCTGCCGTCGCCGCCGGACGAGGTGCCGCCCGTCCCGGTGAAGAGCTGGTAGGACAGCAGGCCCAGCAGCGCCACCAGGGCCAGGACGAACGCCCCGATGAGCAGGCCCAGCACGGCGGTGCCGCGCTTGCGCTTGCTCTGCTCGGCGAGCGTGTACACGATCTGGTTGGGCCGGTCGCCCAGGACCGACACCTTCTTGATCGCGGAGGCGGAGAACGCGGAGACGCGGTTCACCCCGCCCTTCCTGCCGTCCCTGGCCGGTGCGGCGCGGCGGGATCCGCCGCGGCGGCCTCTGCGGCCCCCGGCGTCGTCGCCGGTACCGTCCGCCTCCGGGTCCTGCCCGTCCTGCCGGTCCTGTTCGTCGACGGGGGTGTGACCGTACTCGGCGGAGAAGTCCTCCTCCGGGTCGTAGTCGTATTCCTCGTCATGGCCGTAGTCGTCGGCGTGGTCGCGGGTACGGCCTGTGTCGGCGCGGCGGGATCCGCCGCGGCGGCCTCTGCGGCCGTACCCTGACTCGGCTCTGCTCACGGTCTTCTTCAATGTCAACCCGTGGTCTGCTCGAAAGGTACGGGGGCACGTGCGGGCACGTCGTCACCCTCGTGGGTGTGGAAGTGGAATGCGTGCGCGGTCGCCGCGCCCGTGCGAGACGGGCGGGCGCCCTTCCCCGTGTCTACTCGGGCTTCGTCCCGGAATCGGTTCCCTCGTCGTTCGAGGTCGAGCCCTCGCTACTAGATCGCTCCGGGCTCGGGTGGTATTCCGTCCCGGCACCGCCGACCGAGGACCCGAGGTCGGAATCCCCCGTGTCCGCGGTGCTGTAGACGGTGCTGTCGTTACCCATCTCACCGTCGCCGGTGGGCCCGAACACCTGGGTCCCGGCGTCGGCGCCGTGCGGGACGACCGCCGTGGAGAACCGGTCCAGGCGGCGGCCCGCCCAGACGAAGTAGGCCAGGGCGCCGGCGAAGACCAGGATCGAGGTCCAGTTGTTCAGGCGCAGGCCGAAGAAGTCGTTGGCGGGGTCGACCCGCAGGTACTCGATCCAGAAGCGGCCCACGCAGTAGCCCATGACGTACAGGGCGAACAGGCGCCCGCCCTGGAGGGAGGACTCGAAGCGGCGTCCGGCCCAGGCGAGCAGGACGGCCAGGCCCAGGCACCACAGGGACTCGTACAGGAAGGTGGGGTGGTAGGTGGAGACGCCGAACTCCATGCCGGGGCGCAGGTGGCCCTCGGGGTAGGGCTGGATCTCCACGGCCCAGGGCAGGTCGGTGGGGCGGCCGAACAGCTCCTGGTTGAAGTAGTTGCCCCAGCGGCCCAGGGCCTGGGCCAGGGGCAGGGTGGGGGCGATGGCGAAGGAGAGCTTGGTCATCGACAGGCCGCGCTTGCGGGCGACGAGCCACACGCCGACGGCGCCCAGGGGGATGGCGCCCCAGATGCCGAGGCCGCCCTCCCACACGTAGAGGGCGCGGATGGGTTCGCGGCCCTCGGCGAAGTACAGCTGCGCGTCGCTGACGACGTGGTAGAGACGGCCGCCGATGAGGCCGAGGATGACCGCCCACACCGCCATGTCCAGGATGGTGCCGGGCTCGCCGCCCATCGTCTTCCAGCGGCGTTCGCTCCACAGGACGGCGACGATGACGCCGGCCAGGATGCACAGGGCGTAGAAGTGGATCTCCAGGGGCCCGATCGGGATCGAGTTCACCTGCGGGCTCGGGATCGCCGCGAGGGCGCGGCCGGTGGCGGCCGCGCCCTCGCTGGCTGTCGACGACAGTGTCACTGCTCTGCTCTCGGGTTCGCCCCGCGTGCGGGGGGTGTCTTCAGGGGTGCTACTGCGCCTCACCCCCGTCGGCCAACGGCTGGGTCTCGACCTTACCGGGGTCGGCGGAGGCGATCGCCTCGGAGAGTCCGCGGACCGTCATGGCGGTGTTGTTGTCCAGCAGGACGCCGTTGATGTAGACGGAAGGGGTGCCGCGGAAGGCGCTGTCCCCGCTGTAGCGAGTGTAGGCGGCGCCGGTGGCGTCGATCAGCTCGCCGGTGTAGGTGCCCTCCAGGAACCCCGGGTCGTGGCCGTTGTCCGCGCCCCAGGCCAGCAGGTCGGACAGGACCATCGTGCCCAGGGTCTCCTGGCCGATCTGCGCCACGGCGTCCTCGGTGAGGGCGGGGAGGAACTCCTCGGTGAACTCCGTGACGACGGCGGCCTCCTCCTCCAGGCGGGCGTCGAACTCCTCCTGCTGGGCGGCGGAGGTGTCCAGTCCGGCGAACCACTCCCGGAGCTGCTCGGTGGAGAAGCCCTCCCGGCCCTCGGTGGGCTGGTTCTCGAAGAGGACGTCGTTGTACTGGACGAAGACGCCGTGGTCGGCGGCGATGCGGGCGGCGGCCCCGCCGCGCAGGGAGTTGCTGCTGATGGGGACCTGCTGCTGGGCGAAGATGCTCACCGGGCGGAAGTGGACGATCGCCTCGCCCTGGGCGGCGCGCTCCTTGAGCAGGCCGCCGTTGGTGAGCTCGAACTGGCGGCAGGCGGGGCACTGGTAGTCGGCGTAGACCTCGACCACGGGGGCCCGGGCCCCCTCCTGGGCCATGACGACGCTGCCGTCCTCCTGGAGGGTCTGGGCCGCCAGGGGGCCGGTGTAGCCCTCGTCGCGGTCGGAGTTGAGCACGGCGTAGCCGATGCCGACGATGAGGACGATGACGGCGGCGGCGACGCCGACGACGATGAGGTTCCGGCGCCGGGCGGCGGCCTTCCTCTCCTTGGCCCGCTGCTCCTTGAGCCGTTCACGGGCGCGCTTGCGCGCTTCGCTCCCCATGGTGGTGTTCCTTCTGTTCCTGAGTAGGGGTGGTCGTGGGCCGCGGGTCAGCGGAAGAGGCCGAGCGGGCGGTCCAGGGCGAGGGGTGAGCGGGGCCACAGGGCGATGAAGGCCCCCAGGGCGGCGAAGCCGATGTCGCGGGCGATGGACAGGCCGTAGGTGGTCTCGCCGGGGTCGACGGCGCCGCCGCCGCCGAAGCAGCCGCAGTCGATGCTCAGGCCGCGGGCCATGGCCGAGAGGATCCCGGCGATGAAGACGACCATGAGCAGCGCGGTGACGGCGCCGGTGAAGCGGGTGGCCAGGCCGACGAGCAGGAGGACGGCCAGGGCCAGCTCGAAGAGGGGCAGGGTGTAGCCGATGAGGCGGGCGACCTCGTGCGGGAAGAGGTCGTAGGCCTCCACGGCCTGGACCGACAGCGCGGGCGGGTACTTGGAGACGGCCGCGTAGACGAGGATCCCGGCGAGGGCGAGGCGGCACGCGAGGGTGAGCCAGGGCTGGAGGGCGGACCAGCGCGACCCGGGGGCGGGGGCGGGGGCGGGGGATTCATCGGGTGTGTCCATGTCGGTGGCCTTCGGGACTCGGGGGCCGATTAGCTGCACTCTGCACCCATTCAATCGCTCTCAGTGATCACACAGAGCCTACCGGCTGTGACCACCCGGCGACTCCGGGCACCGGTACCGGGGTGCGGGACGGACCGGACCCCGGCGCCGGTCACCGACCATCAGACCACCGCGGGGCCCGCCCGCGCCGCCGTTGCGGGCGTTCCCAGGCCCCTTCTCACCCGATTCTCACCGGCTTAACCTTCTTAACCGGGCCCTTGACCGGCCCGGACGCGGAACGGGCCGCCCCCGCTCGGGGGACGGCCCGTGACCAGTGCCGCAGGTCCCCGGGACGGCGCCCGGGGGACCCCGTCAGCGGGACCGCACGCCCGCCGCCAGCTCCTGCGCGAACGACGTCACCGCGATGAGCCCCGTCTCCAGGTCCGGGGCGTCCAGCACCCGCTGGCAGAACCCGGCGCCGACGATCACCCCGTCCGCGTAGCCGGCCACCTCGGCGGCCTGCGCCCCCGTGGAGATGCCCAGGCCCACGCACACCGGCAGCCCCGACCCGCGGGTGGCCTCGCGGGTGCGCCGCACCAGCACCTCGGCGGTGCCGGCCACCTGGGTGCGCGTCCCCGTCACGCCCATCAGCGACGCCGCGTACACGAACCCGCTGCACGCCGCCGCGGTCAGGGCCAGCCGCCGGTCCGTGGAGGAGGGCGCCACCAGGAACACCCGGTCCAGGCCGGCGGTGTCCGAGGCCGCCGTCCACTCCTGCGCCTCCTCGGGGATGAGGTCGGGGGTGATGACCCCCGCCCCGCCCGCCTTGGCGAGGTTCCCCGCGAACCGCTCCACCCCGTAGCGCTCGATCGGGTTCCAGTACGACATCACCAGCGCGGCCGCCCCCGTCCGCGCGGTCGCCTCCACCACGCAAAACACGTCGTCGGTGGTGGTCCCCGCCGCCAGCGCGACGTCGGCGGCCCGCTGGATGGTGGGGCCGTCCATCATCGGGTCGGAGTAGGGCAGCCCCACCTCGACGACGTCGCAGCCGCCCTCGACCATGGCCTGGACGACCCGGATCGAGGACTCCACGTCGGGGAACCCCGCCGGGAGGTAGCCGATGAGGGCGGCCCGGCCCTCGGCCCGCGCCTGGGCGAGCTTGCTCTGCAGGGTCGTCATCACGCCTCGTCCTTACCGTCGATCAGGCCGAAGTAGGCGGCGGCGGTGTCCACGTCCTTGTCGCCGCGCCCGGAGAGGTTCACCAGGATCACCGCGCCGGGGCCCATCCGCTCCCCCAGCTTGCGCGCCCCGGCCAGGGCGTGGGCGCTCTCGATCGCCGGGATGATGCCCTCGGTGCGGCACAGCAGCCGGAAGGCCTCCATGGCCTCGGCGTCGGTGATCGCCTCGTAGTGCGCCCGGCCGGTGTCGGCCAGGTAGGCGTGCTCGGGGCCCACCGCCGGGTAGTCCAGGCCGGCGGAGATGGAGTGGCTGGGCAGCGTCTGCCCGTACTCGTCCTGGAGGACGAACGTGCGGGCGCCGTGGAACACGCCGGGGCTGCCGGAGCTGATGGAGGCCGCGGTGCGCGGGGTGTCCGCGCCGTCGCCGCCCGCCTCGAACCCGTACAGGGCCACATCGGTGTCGGGCAGGAAGGCGGCGAAGACCGCCATGGCGTTGGAGCCGCCGCCCACACAGGCGGCCACCGCGTCGGGCAGCCGCCCCACCCGCTCCAGGACCTGCTCGCGGGCCTCGGCGCCGACCACGAAGTGCAGGTCGCGCACCAGCCGGGGGAAGGGGTGGGGGCCCGCGACCGTCCCGAACAGGTAGTGGGTGCGGTCCACGTTGGCGACCCAGTCGCGGAACGCCTCGTTGATGGCGTCCTTGAGGGTGCGGCTGCCGATGGTGACCGGGACGACCTCCGCGCCGAGCAGGCGCATCCGGGCCACGTTGAGGGCCTGGCGGCGGGTGTCCTCCTCCCCCATGTAGATGACGCACTCCAGGCCCATCAGGGCGCAGGCGGTGGCGGTGGCCACCCCGTGCTGGCCGGCGCCCGTCTCGGCGATGACGCGGGTCTTGCCCATGCGCCGGGTGAGCAGGGCCTGGCCCAGCACGTTGTTGATCTTGTGCGAGCCGGTGTGGTTGAGGTCCTCGCGCTTGAGCAGGACGCGGGCGCCGCCGCAGTGCTCGGAGAAGTTGCCGGCCTCGGTGAGGGCGCTGGGGCGGCCGGTGTAGTCCTTGAGGAGTCCGGCCAGCTCGGCCTGGAAGTCCGGGTCCAGGCGGGCCTTGTCCCACTCGGCCTCGACCTCGTCGAGGGCGGCGATGAGTGCCTCGGGGGCGAACCGGCCGCCGAAGCGGCCGTAGTGCCCGCGCGCGTCGGGCAGCTGCGGATCGTGGCTCATGGGGCTGTCCTTGTAGGGTGCGGGGCCGACGGCCCACCCCCTCGCGCGGGCGCACGGGAGGGTGCGCGCGTCGACCGTTCCGTGCGCCGCGGCGGTTCCTGGGCCCGCGGCGCGTTTCTGACGTGGGTCAACGCGGCGACGGGAACCCGGGCCCGCGCACGGTGCGCGGCGGGTCCCCTAGAGCCATCGCCATCGGCGGCCGGTACGGGCCGTGATGGCGGTGTGCGCCGTCGTTCCCCCCATGGAGCCGTCCGTCCCCTAGTTCCGGTCCCGCAGGGCGGGGTGCGCCCCGGCGGTGACCAGGTCGGCGACGGCCTCGCGCGGGTTGCGGCCGCGCACCAGGCTCTCGCCGACGAGGACGGCTCCGGCGCCGGCACCGGCGTAGGCCAGCAGGTCGTGCGGCCCCCGGATGCCGGACTCGGCGATCTTGACGATGTCGGAGGGGAGGCGGGGGGCGAGCCGGGCGAAGGTGTCCCGGTCGACCTCCAGGGTCTTGAGGTTGCGCGCGTTGACGCCGACGACGGTCGCCCCGGCGTCCAGCGCCCGGTCGGCCTCGTCCTCGTCGTGCACCTCCACCAGCGGCATCAGGCCCAGGGAGCGGGCCCGCTCCACCAGGGAGACCAGGGCCTCCTGGGGCAGGGCGGCGACGATGAGCAGGACCGCGGAGGCGCCGAAGGCGCGGGCCTCCCACAGCTGGTAGGAGCTGACGACGAAGTCCTTGCGCAGCAGCGGGGTGTCGACGGCGCGGGCGACGGCGCGCAGGTCGGCGAGGCTGCCGTTGAAGCGGCGCTGCTCGGTGAGGACGCTGATGAGGGCGGCCCCGCCCGCCTCGTAGTCGCGGGCCAGCGCGGCCGGGTCGGCGATGGCCGCCAGCGGGCCCTTGGAGGGGCTGGCGCGCTTGACCTCGGCGATGACGTGCACTCCGGGGCGGCGCAGGGCGGCTTCGGCGTCCTTCGGGGTGGGCGCCGACGCGGCCTGCTCCTTGAGCTCGTCCAGGGGCAGGGCCTCCTGCCGCTCGGCCAGGTCGGCGCGTACTCCGTCGAGGATCTCGTCGAGCACGCTCACTGGTTACCGCTCCCTATCGTCGTGGCCGGTCGCGGCGCTCGCGCCGCAGGGCGGGCCGCAGGGGCGCGCGGCCGTGCCGCCGTCGCACCGTGTGCGCTCATCGTATCGACCTCCGGGGCCGGCAACGCCGCCGCCCCCGCGCACACGGCGTGTGGGCGGGGGCGGCGGGGGCGGCCCCTCCTGGTACGTCCCGAACGCGTGGTCCGGGCCGCGGGGACGGGCGGGGCCCGGCGGCTAGTAGGTGGAGTAGTCCGCCGTGCCGATCATCGCGAACCCGATGACCATGAGGATGATGTAGAACACCACGACCACGATCATCAGAATGAACCCGATCAGGCTGATGATGCCCATGATCTTGGCGACCTTGGCCGACTCCTCGGCGCCGTGGTAGTCCCCGGCCTGCCACTTGCTGTTGACCTGCAGCGAGAAGATGAGGCCGATGACGCCGATGATCGTGCAGCCGAAGATCCCCAGGATGTTGTGGACCATGTAGTTCTTCGGCGGGCCCGAGGGCGGCGGCTGGGCGGGGCCCCCGTAGCCGCCGGGGGGCGGGCCGTAGCCGCCGGAGGGGGGACCGTAGCCGCCGGAGGGCGGTTGGTAGCTCATGTCGTGCACCTTTCAGATACGTGGAGCGGGGGCGCCCCGGGGTCACCAGCCGGGGAGCAGGGGCGTCCCCGGGGCCAGGAAGGAGAACCACGGCAGGTTCCGCGCCACCCAGAACACCGTGATGGTGATCGTGAGGGTCCACAGGAACCAGACCGGTGTCGGTCTCGGCGGCGCCGTGGGCGGGCGGACCGTGGCGGCGATCCACCGCACGTACGCCCACAGGACGTACGGGGCGAGCAGGGCCAGCAGCGGGTTCATGCTGATGGCGCCCAGGATGTCGCCGTGGGTGGTGAGCGCGATGGCGCGCATCGTGCCGCACCCGGGACAGAAGGTTCCGGTCAGCAGCAACCAGGGGCAGGTGGGGTAGTTGCCGGGCTCGGCGGGGCTCACGAAGTGGAGCAGCGTGGCCCCGGCCAGGACCAGGGCGCCGGCGCCCAGCGGCCACACGGGGGGCGGGACCCGGTGCAGGCGACGCAGGACCCGCTGCCCCCAGGGGAGGTCGGCGCGTCCGTCGGCGTTCGCGCCTGCGGCGGTCTCGTGCCGGTGACCGGCGTGTTCGGGCTCCACGTCCACCAGCTTAAGGTGCGTTCTCGGTCGGGGAAGGCGCTGCCCCCGGGCATACGCATGTCCGGGGGCAGAGGGTGCGTGAGCGGCATTCCCCTACTAGTACGAGGGGGTGCTGCTGAGCGCGACGGCGAAGCTGCAGGCGTAGAGCCCGAGGGTCAGGATGAGGCTGATGCTTCCCAGGATGAAGGCGATCTTGGTCCACTTCTTGGCCTGGGCCTGGGCCTCCATGGCTCCGGCCTGGTCGCCGCGGTTCCACAGGTCGTTGACCTTGGTCGCGTTGATGATCGCCGGGATGGCGAACGGCCAGCAGCAGAAGACCGCGACGATGGCCCAGACGAGGCCGTTGTCGGGCGGGGTGGAGCCGGGGGGCGGGCCGTAGCCGCCGCCACCGGGGGGAGGACCGTAGCCGCCTCCGGGAGGACCGGCGGGGGGCGGGGGACCATAGCTCATGGGGAACAACTTTCCAGAATGCGGACAAGGGTTTTCGGCTCGCGACGTGCGGCAGGGCACACGGGTCCGGCAGTGGGGCAGGGTCGGAACACCGGTGCGATCACGCCGCGGGTGACTTCGCATGTTGCCAGACGGGGGAGACGATCCACCAGTCGGCCTGTACGGCTGTCACGGCCGGTGAGGAGAATCTACCCGCCACATGGGACCTTCGTCCATTTTCCGTTACTCAGTCGTTGTGAGCTGCGGATTCTCCGGTTCTGTCCGGAAGTGGCCATGATGTCCCTCGGAGTGGGCCCGCGGAGCCGTCCCGGCCCCGCGTCCTCGCCGTCCCCGCTGACCGCCGGCGCCGCTGGGGCGCCCGCCCGGACCGGCGGCCTCCGGCGCGCATCCCCCGCCGGGCCGGGGACCCGCGCGCCGGCCCGGGACCACGGCCCAGGGCCCGCGTTCCCCCGGAGGGGACCGCGGGCCCTGGGAGGACCCGGCCGGACGAGGGGCCCGGTCGGCGCCTAGGCGGCGACCTTCTTGTCCTTCTTCGCGGCCGTGTGAGACGCTTCCCACTCCTCGCGGGTCGGCGGCACCGGGCGCGGCTCCTTGCGGCCCAGACCGGCCTTCTTCATCACACCGGCCACGGCGGCCGTCGCCGCGCTGACGACCAGCGCGACCACGGTCCAGGTGACGAGGTCGCCGCCGCCGATGATGGCGACGGCCGCCACCGTCCAGGCCACGATCCAGGAGAGGGTGAGGAACCAGGCGGACACGGTGTTGCCGTGGTCGTCGTGGTGTTCGTCGGCGGACATCAGCGCTTCTCCTTCGATTCGTCCGACCCCTCGGTCGGCGGTACGGGTGGGGTGCCGTCCCCGTCGGCGACGCCGCCCGCCGAGCCTGCGGGCGCCTGGCCTCCGGGGGCGTCGAGTGTGGGATCGTCACCTGCGTCCAGCGATTTCCACAGGTCGGCAGGGGTGCCGGTGGGGTTCGCACGCGGTGCGGCGTCCCGATCGTACCGGTTCCCCATGCCCGGCCAGGCGGGGGAGCGCACCAGCGCGAGCACCCCGGCCAGCAGGATCAGCGCCGCGCCCGCCACCGCCATCGCCGGACCGGCCGCCAGCAGGTCGGGTGCCCCGGCCGCGCGCGCGGTACCCGCCGAGGCGGCCCCGTCGACGGCGTCCGTGAGCGCCCCGGGGCCCACCGCGCCGGCGACCGCGCTCAACGCGTAGGCGCCGCCCGCGGCCAGCAGGGCGCCGACGAGGCGGCGCGCCCACCCGCGGGCGGCGTACAGCCCGGCGATGCCCGCCAGGGCCGCCCAGCCGATCCCGGCCAGGGCTCCGGTGAGGTCGCCGCCGGTGACCTCCACCGGGGCGGGCGCCACCGGCCCGGCGGCGGCGAGGTCGCCGGTGGCCCACACGCGCCCGGCGGAGGCCAGCAGCAGGCCCGCCCCGGCGGCCAGCCCGGCGGCGGCGACCGCGAACTCGCGCCCGGGGCGCCGCGCCGACGGGTCGGCGGGCGCCGCCCCCGCGGCGCCCTCCGGGGTCCGGGTCCCGCGGTCGGCCGGGGTCACAGCAGGCGCCCCGCGTCGAAGCAGGTGCGGTCGCCGGTGTGGCAGGCCGCCCCGGTCTGGTCGACCCCGACCAGCAGGGTGTCGCCGTCGCAGTCGAGTGCGACCGACACCACACGCTGGGTGTTGCCGGAGGTGGCGCCCTTGACCCAGTACTCGCCGCGGCTGCGCGACCAGTAGGTGGCCGCCCCGGTGGTGAGGGTGCGGTGCAGCGCCTCGTCGTCCATCCAGGCGAGCATGAGGACCTCGCCCGTGTCGTGCTGCTGCACGACGGCGGGCACGAGTCCGTCCCCGGTGCGTTTGAGGCGGGCGGCGATGGCCGGGTCGAGGCTGGTGACGCTCATGTCCTCCAGGTTATGGCCGCCCGTCGCCCGCGTGTCACCGGGGCGTGCCCAGCGGGGCGCGCGGGTGTTCTAGAGTGCGTGCCCTGAGCAGCCGCCCGGTGCGGCGCCGAGCACACGAACGGAAAGCGGGGTTCCCGTGACGGCCCAGGCCCTGTCCGCCGACCTGGCGGGGATGCCCGCCGCCCTGAACGCCCTGGCCGAGCGGTTCCCCCGCTGGGACCCGTACGCGGCGCTGCCCGCCCTGCTCGACGACGAGCCCGCCGCGGTGCGGTTCCTGGGGATCGGCGCGGCCCGCGGCGTGTGCGAGGTGGCCGCGGCCCGGCTGCGGCTCGCCGGGGTGGGCGCGGTCGCCGACTCCTCGGCGTCCGCGCTGGAACCCCCCGCCGGCCCGGAGACCCTGGTGGTGGGGGTGAGCCTGGGCGGCGGGCAGCGGGAGCTGTGCACGGCCCTGGACCGGTACGTGGGCCGCTCCCCGGTGGTGGTGCTCGCCGCCGACCGGGACGCGGTGGTGGCCCGCTACGCCGACCTGCTGGTTCCGCTGCACGGCGCGGACGGGGCCGGCCTGGGCTGTGGCGCCTACCAGCACGCGATGGGCCTGGCCCTGCTGCTGGGCCACCGGCTGGGGGCGCCGGTGCTGGGCGGCAGCCGCAACCTGCCCAGCCTGCTGCGCCGGTCGGCCAACGCCGTGGAGGCGCTGCTGGCCTCCGCGCACACCTGGGTGCCCGAGGCCGCCCGGGCGCTGGCCTCCCCGCACGGCGTGCACCTGGTGGCGCCCGCCGAGCGCACCGCGTCGGCGGTGCAGGGCGCCCAGCTGCTGCGCAAGGGCCCGGTGGCGGTGGCCCGCACCTGCGAGACCGGCGAGTGGTCCCACACCGACCGCTACCTGGCCGCCGTCACCGACTACCGGGCGCTGCTGTTCGCCGGGTCCGCCTACGACGAGCGCTTCTCCGAGCACCTGGGCCAGCTGCGGGGCCGGTTCGTGGCGGTGGGCCCCACCCCCGGGCGCGAGAGCGTGCCGGGGGCGGAGCTGAGCGTGCGCTACCCGGGCGACACCGACCCCGACGTCGCCCTGATGGCCGAGACGGCGGTCCCGGCGCTGCTCGCCGCGCACCTGTGGCACGAGTCGGGCAGGTGAGCCGGGGCGCCGGTCACGCCGAGGAGCGCACCCAGGAGGCGTACAGGTCGGCGTAGACGCCCGGCCGGGACACCAGCTCGGCGTGCGGCCCGCTCTGCACGATGCGGCCGTCGTCGAACACCAGCACGCGGTCGGCGGCCTCCGCCGTGGACAGGCGGTGGGCGATCGCCACCGAGGTCCGCCCCCGGGTGAGCCGGTCCAGGGCCCGCTGGATGCGCATCTCGGTGTGCGGGTCCACGGCCGAGGTCGCCTCGTCCAGGACTAGCAGGTCGGGGTCGGCCACGTAGGCGCGGATGAGCGCCACCAGCTGGCGCTCCCCCGCCGACAGCGACTCGCCGCGCTGGCCCACCGGGGTGTCCAGGCCGTGGGCGAGGCTGCCCAGCCACTCGTCCAGACCCAGGTCGGCGATGGCGGCGCGCAGTTCGGCGTCGGTGCTCTCGGGGCGGGCGAAGCGGATGTTGTCGCCCAGGGAGCTGTCGAACAGGAACCCCTCCTGGGGGACCATGACGACCCGGCCGCGCAGCGACGAGAACGCGATCTCGCGCAGGTCCGTGCCGTCGAGCAGGACCGTGCCCCGCTCGGGGTCCATCAGCCGGGTGAGGAGCTTGACGAACGTGGTCTTGCCCGACCCCGTCTCCCCCACCACCGCGACCCGGGTGCCCGGCTCGATCGCCACCGCCACGTCGTCCAGGACGACCGGGCCCTCGGGGTAGGAGTAGGTGACGCGGTCGAAGTCCACCCGCACCGGCCCGCGCGGCAGCACCGTCCCGGCCTCCCCCGGGTCGGAGATGTCGGGGACGGTGTCCAGCACGCCCAGCACCCGGCGCCAGCCCGCGATGGCGTTCTGCGCCTCGTTGAAGATCTCGGTGGCCATCATCATGGGCTGGATGAACAGGGTCATCAGGAACAGGAACGCGATGAGGCGGCCGGCCGTCAGGTCGCCGTCCAGGCCCAGCCACACCCCCAGCAGCACCACGGCCGTGTTGCCGACGGCCGAGACGATCTCCGCGAACGGGGACACCGCCACGGACAGGCGCTGGGCCCGCACCTGGGAGCGGCGGGTGGCGAGCACCGTCGTGTCGATGCGGCGGGCGGTGCGCTCCTCGGTTCCGTGGGCGCGGATGACGGCGGCGCCCATGACGGTCTCGCCGATGACGCCCAGCATGTCGCCGGTGTTCTCGCGGACCTTCAGGTAGGCCTTGGACAGCAGCCCCTGGAGCCAGCGCACCCCGAACAGCAGCGGCAGGAAGCACACCCACACCACCAGGGTGAGCTGCCAGGAGTAGACGGCCATGAGGGTGGTGGCGATGAGCAGCTGCCCGGCGCTGACGATGAGGAGGATGCCGCCCCACTGCATGAACGTGCTGATCTGGTCCACGTCGCTGGTGACGCGGGAGACCAGGGCGCCCTTGCGCTCGCTGTTCTGGGTCAGCACCGACAGGTCGTGGACGTGCCGGAACGCCTTGCGGCGCAGGGTGGCCAGCCCCGACTCCGTGGCCTTGTACAGGCGCACGTTCATCAGGTACGAACAGGCCATCGTGACGACCAGCAGCCCCGCGCAGACGGCCACCATGCGCGCGACGAAGCCCAGGTCGGGGCCGCCGGTGCCGGTGATGCCGTTGTCGATGATCTGCTGCACGGCGACGGGCACCACGACCTTGCCGACCGTCGCGGCCACCGCGAACGCCAGGGTCAGCCACAGCCCCCGGGCGAACTCCGGGGACAGGCTCAGGCCGCGCCGCAGGGTGTCCACGGCCGAACCGGTGGACCGGTGCAGGGACACCGCGGAGTCGGCGCGTCCGGGGGCCGGGTCCCGCGGGTCCGCGGGGCCGCGCTCGTCCTGTTCCCTGGTGCGGGCGGGTGCGCTCATCGGCTCGTCTCCTCGGTGAGGTCGTCGCCGCGGACCGCGGCTCGTCGGGTGGGGTCCACGGGGGCGGGGGCCTCCGGGACGGGGGCGCCGGCCGCGTCGTTCTCGGCGGAGGCGCGCTCGTAGGCGGTCACGAGGCGGTTGTAGCCCGCGGAGGTCTCCAGCAGCTCGGCGTGGGTGCCGCGGGCCAGCACGCGGCCTCGTTCGAGGTAGACGACCTCGTCGGCGAGCTCGATGGTGGCGCGGCGGTAGGCGACGACGATCACGGTCGCGGACGTGCCGCGCTCGCGCAGCCCCGCCAGGATCTGCGCCTCGATCTGGGGGTCGACCGCGGAGGTGGCGTCGTCCAGGACGAGCAGCCGCGGCTCGCGGACCACGGCGCGGGCCAGGGCCAGCCGCTGGCGCTGGCCGCCCGACAGCGTGGTGCCCTTCTCGCCCAGGGGGGCGTCCAGGCCGCCGTCGAGTTCGGCGATGAACCCGTCGGCGCGGGCCAGGCGCAGCGCCGCCCACACCTGTTCGTCGCCGATGTCCTCGCCCAGGGTGACGTTGCCGCGGACGGTGTCCTCGAACACGAAGGTGCTCTGCGGCACGAGGGCGGCGTGCCGGGGGATCTGGTCGCGGGCCAGGTCGCGGACGTCGGTCCCGTCGTAGGAGACGGTGCCCTCGTCCGGGTCGACCAGGCGCATGAGGACCGTGGTGAGCGTGGACTTGCCCGATCCGGTGGGCCCGACCAGGGCCACGGTGCGCCCGGGGTCGATGTCCAGGTCGACGCCGTCCAGGACGGTGGTGCGGGGGGCGTCGGCGTCGTCGGACATCAGGTCCCGGCCGTCGCTGTCGTAGGAGTCGGCGTAGGAGAACACGACGCCGCGGGCGCTCAGGGCGAGGCCGCCGGTGCCGTCCAGGGTGCTCGTGCCGTGGCCCATGGAGCCCTCCGAGCGCAGCACCGACTGGACGCGGTCCCAGCCCACGACGCTGCGGGGCAGGTCGCCCAGGATCCACCCGAAGGAGCGGATGGGCATGGACAGCAGGGTGAACAGGAAGGCGATCTGGACGAGGTCGCCGGGTTCGATGGCGCCGGTGGACAGCCGCCACATGCCCAGCAGCAGGACGGCCAGCACGCCGAAGTTGGGCAGGGCCTCCATGACGGGGTCGAACAGGGAGCGCATCCGGCCCACCTGGATGAGGGCGTCGCGCAGCCGGTGGGCGGACTCGGTGAAGCGCTCGGTCTCGGTGTCCTCCCGGCCCAGGGTCTTGACGACCAGGGCGCCGTCGAAGGACTCGTGGGCGACCCCGCTGACCTCGGCGCGCAGCGCCTGGGCGCGGGAGGCCATGGGCGAGACACGGCGCTGGAAGACGACGTTGACGACGACCAGCAGCGGGAAGACGACGAAGGCGACCGCGGCCAGCAGCGGGTCGGTGACGAGCATCGCCACGGAGGCGATGACGAGCATGAACACGCTGCCCACGGCCATGGGCAGCGGGGCGAGCGGCTGCCAGGCGGCCTCGACGTCGGCGTTGGCGTTGGACAGCAGCTGCCCGGTGGGGTGGCGGTGGTGCCAGGACAGCGGGAGTTCGAGGTACTTGCGGGCCACCGCCCGGCGGTAGCGGGCCTGGAGCCGGAACTGCATGAGGGCGGCCAGCATGCGGCGCACGGCGATGCCCGCGGCCTTGCCCAGGCCCACGGCCATGAGCAGGGCGGCCGCCGCGACCAGGGCGGCGGCGGTGGTCGAACCGCGCTCGAAGGCCGGGATGACGGTGTGGTCGGTGAGGTACCCCAGCACGGAGGCGGAGGCGACGGTGACGGCGGCGTGCAGCATGGCGCCGGCGACGGCGACGGAGAAGATCCAGGGCTCGGTGCGGGCGGCGGTCCACAGCACCTTCATGCCCCGGCCGAACACCCCCCGGTGGGCGGCGGACGAGTCGTCGGCGTCCTCCCCGGTGCGTTCCCCCGCGGTTGCCGTACCCTGCGCCATGCGCCCCCCGTTTCTCCATGCGCGCGCGGGTGCGCCCCCTGGGAGGGCTCCCGGCGCGGACCGTTCGCCGCGCCCCGGCCTCCGGGCACGCCGAAGGGCACGGGGTGCGTGCCGTGCCAACTTATCCAGCGGCTCCGACAGGTTCCACCGGATTGTTTCAGCGCGCGGCCCATCGGTGCTATTCCGTCCAGGCGGTGACGGAGCGGACACGGGTCCGGCCCCCCGAGGGGAGGGGCCGGACGTCGGTGGGACGGGTTCCTACCTGTCGTAGTCCTGGTAGGTGACCAGGGCGCGGAAGGTGAGCGGGCCGACGATGCCGTCGGCGCCGATGCCGAAGAACTCCTGCGCCTCGCGCACGGCGGCCTCGGTGACGGGGCCGTAGGCGCCGTCGACGCCGATGTGCGCCTGGAACTTGGCGTTGAGCGCGTGCTGGACGGCGCGGACGACGTTGCCGCTGTCGCCGGGCCCGTACTCGCCGAAGGTCTGCTCGCGCAGCAGCAGCCAGGTCTCGGCGTCGAGGGCGCCGGTGTCGGCCAGGTCGTTGGCGTTCTGGTAGTTGAGGACCGCGGCGCGGAACTCGCCGTCGAAGTCGGCGTCCTCGGCGCCCGGGTCGAAGCCCTGCTCGGTGATGAGGAGCTTGGCGACCAGGACGTCGACGTCGGTGTCGCCCGTCTCGTACTCGGGCCAGGCGGCGGCCTCGATCTCGGCGACGGTGTCCTCGGAGGTGGCGCCGAGGTCGTCGGCCGAGGCCGGGGAGGCGCCCAGGAGGGCGGTGGCGAACGCGAGCAGGCCCGTCGTGAGGAGGGCGGCGGCGCGTGCGGCGATGGTGGCGGACATGGAGGGTGATCCCTTCCCCGTGTGTTTTTCAGGTCACATGGTGGGATGTGCGGGGTGCGCACCGCGTTCACCAATACGCCGCCAATACCTCCAAAAAGACATACTTGGCTAGCTTCATCGGACATTTTGTCTAAATCATGTGAACCCGATCGGGGTGCCGCGCGTGGTCCCGCTCGGGCCCGCACACGCAGAACGGCCCGGCGCGGGCGCGCCGGGCCGTGCGGGGACGGGGTCAGCGGACGGGGTGCCCCGCCGCGCGCAGGCTCTCCTTGACGTCGGCGATGGTGAACTCCCCGAAGTGGAACACCGTGGCGGCCAGCACCGCGTCGGCGCCCGCCGCCACCGCCGGCGCGAAGTGCTCCACCGCGCCCGCGCCGCCCGAGGCGATCAGCGGCACCTCCACCCGGGCCCGCACCGCCCCGATCAGCTCCAGGTCGAAGCCCTGCCGGGTGCCGTCGGCGTCCATCGAGTTGAGCAGGATCTCCCCCGCCCCCAGCCGGGCGGCACGCTCGCACCACTCCAGGGCGTCGATGCCGGTCCCCCGGCGGCCCCCGTGCGTGGTCACCTCGAACCCGCTCGGGGTGGGCGCGTCTGCGCCGCGCACCCGCCGCACGTCCGCGGACAGCACCAGAACCTGGCGGCCGAACCTCTCGGCGATCTCCCCGATGAGCCCGGGGCGGGCGATCGCCGCGGTGTTCACGCCCACCTTGTCCGCGCCCGCCCGCAGCAGCCGGTCCACGTCGTCCGCGGTGCGCACGCCGCCGCCCACCGTCAGCGGGATGAACACCTGGTCGGCGGTACGGCGCACCACGTCGAAGGTGGTCTCCCGGTCGCCGCTGGAGGCGGTCACGTCCAGGAAGGTCAGCTCGTCGGCGCCCCCCGCGTCGTAGGTCCCGGCCAGCTCCACCGGGTCGCCCGCGTCGCGCAGGTTCTCGAAGTTGACGCCCTTGACCACCCGCCCGGCGTCCACGTCCAGGCAGGGGATGACTCGGACCGCGAGGCTCATCGCGCCGCCGCCGCGGTCGCCAGCGCGTCCTGGAGCGTGAACGCCCCCTCGTACAGGGCCGTGCCCATGATGGCGCCCTCCACGCCCAGCGGCACCAGGCCCGCGATGGCCCGCAGGTCGTCCAGGCAGGACACCCCGCCGCTGGCCACCACCGGCTTGTCGGTGCGCGCGCACACCGTGCGCAGCAGGTCCAGGTTGGGGCCCCTGAGGGTGCCGTCCTTGTCGACGTCGGTGACGACGTACCGGGCGCACCCCTGCTCCTCCAGGCGCTCCAGGGTCTCGAAGAGGTCGCCTCCCTCGCGCGTCCAGCCGCGGGCCGCCAGGGTGGTGCCGCGCACGTCCAGGCCGATCGCGATCGCGTCCCCGTGCTCGGCGATGATCCGCCCGCACCACTCGGGGTGCTCCAGGGCGGCGGTGCCGATGTTCACCCGGGTGCAGCCCGTGGCCAGGGCCGCGGCCAGCGACTCGTCGTCGCGGATGCCGCCGGACATCTCCACCTTGACGTCGAGGCGGTCCACGATGTCGCGCAGCAGGTCGCGGTTGTGTCCGCGGCCGAAGGCGGCGTCCAGGTCCACCAGGTGGATCCACTCGGCGCCCGCCTCCTGCCAGGCCTGCGCGGCCTTGAAGGGGTCGCCGTACTGTCCGCCCGACCCCGCCCTGCCCTGGACGAGCTGGACGGCCTGGCCGCCCGACACGTCCACGGCGGGCAGGAGTTCGAGTGCGGGCGGGTTGGTCTCGCCGGTCATGGGGCCTTCTCGTGCTCGTTGGTCCGGAAAACTATGCCTGCGGGAGGGTCGCGACCCAGTTGGCCAGGATGCGCGCCCCCGCCTCCCCGGACTTCTCCGGGTGGAACTGGGTGGCCCACAGCGGCCCGTTCTCGACCGCCGCGACGAAGGGCTCCCCGTGCTCGGCCCAGGTCACCAGGGGCGGGGCGATGCGCGGGTTCTGGAAGGCCTGCTCCCAGCGGCGCACCGCGTAGGAGTGCACGAAGTAGAAGCGGTCGTCGGGGGCGGTACCGGCGAACAGCCGCGAGTCCCGCGGGGCGCGCACGGTGTTCCAGCCCATGTGCGGCAGGATCGGCGCCTCCAGGCGCTCCACCGTGCCGGGCCACTCCCCGCACCCCTCGGTGACCTCGTCCCCGGCCCGCGGGTCCGCGCGCTCCACACCCTTGTCGAACAGCACCTGCATGCCCACGCAGATGCCCAGGACCGGGCGGCCCCCGGCCAGGCGGCGGCCGATGATGCGGTCGCCGTGCGCCTTCTTCAGCCCGGCCATGCAGGCGCTGAAGGCGCCCACACCCGGGACGACCAGGCCGTCCGCGTCCAGGGCGGCGTGCGGGTCGGAGGTGACGCAGACCTCCGCGCCGGTGCGCTCCATGGCGCGCTGGGCCGAACGCAGGTTGCCCGACCCGTAGTCGAGCACGACCACGCGTGGCGGCATGGTGTTCCTCCCCTTAGAAGTAGCCCAGGCGCAGGGCGCCCGAGGCCACGGCGAGCACCGTGCACCCGGCCAGGGCCACGGCGATGGGCTTGTTGACCCTCCACATCGCGTAGGCGCCCCCGCCGAGGAAGCCGCCCAGCACGATCAGGGCCAGGCCCCACAGATCGGTGTCCATCTACAGGGCGCCCTTGGTCGAGGGGATCCCCGTGACGCGGGGGTCCTTCTCCGTGGCGAAGCGCAGCGCCCGCGCCAGCGCCTTGAACTGGCACTCCACGATGTGGTGGGCGTTGCGGCCGTAGGGCACGCGCACGTGCAGGGCCACCCGCGCCTGGGCGACGAACGACTCCAGGATGTGGCGGGTCATGGTCGTGTCGTAGTCGCGGCCGATGAGCGGCGCCATGCCCTCCGGCTCGCCGTGCACCAGGTAGGGGCGGCCCGACACGTCCACGGTCACCTCCGCCAGCGCCTCGTCCAAGGGCACCTTGGCGTCGGCGAAGCGGCGGATCCCCGCCTTGTCGCCCAGCGCCTCCCGGAAGGCCGCGCCCAGGGCCAGCGCGGTGTCCTCCATGGTGTGGTGGGAGTCGATGTGCAGGTCGCCCTCGGTGCGCACGGTGAGGTCGAACAGGCCGTGCTTGGCGAGCTGGTCGAGCATGTGGTCGAAGAAGCCGACGCCGGTGGAGACGTCGGCGACGCCGGTGCCGTCCAGGTCGATCTCGACCAGGACCTTGGTCTCCTTGGTGGCGCGCTCCACGCGTCCGATGCGGCTCATGGTGGGTCCTCCTGATGGGAAAGGGGCGGGTCAGCGTCCGGTGACGGCCAGCAGGGTGTCGCGGAAGACCGCCGTCTCCCGCGCGGTGCCCACGGTGACGCGCAGCCAGCCGGGCGGCCCGACCTCGCGGATGAGCACGTCGCGGTCGAGCAGGGCCCTCCAGACCGCCGAGCGGTCCTCGAACTCACCGAACAGGACGAAGTTGGCGTCGGAGTCGGCGACGGCGAACCCGTGGCCGCGCAGCCACCCCACCAGGGAGTCGCGCTCGGCGCGCAGGTCCGCGACGGCGCCCAGCAGCTCGTCGGCGTGGTCCAGGGCCACCAGCGCGACCGTCTGCGTGACGGCCGACAGGTGGTAGGGCAGGCGCACCAGCTGGAGGGCCTCCACCACCGCCGGGTGCGCGGCCAGGTAGCCCACCCGGGCGCCCGCCAGGGCGAACGCCTTGGACATGGTGCGCGACACGACCAGGCGCGGGTGGTCCGCCAGCAGCTCCAGGGCGCTGGGGGTGCCCTCGCGGCGGAACTCGGCGTAGGCCTCGTCCACGACGACCACCCCCGGCGCCGCGGCGGCGATGCGCGCCGTGTCGGCGACCGACAGCGCCGTGCCCGTCGGGTTGTTGGGAGAGGTCAGGAACACGACGCTGGGCCGGTGCTCGGCGATGGCGGCCAGGGCGGCGTCCACGTCGACGCGGAAGTCGGCGGTGCGCGGCACCGATGCCCAGGCGGTGCCCGTGCCGCGGGAGATGATGGGGTGCATCGAGTAGGACGGCTCGAAGCCCATCGCGGTGCGGCCCGGCCCGCCGAAGGCCTGGAGGATCTGCTGGAGGACCTCGTTGGAGCCGTTGGCCGCCCACACGTTCGCGGTGGTCAGGCCGTGGCCGAGGTAGTCGGCCAGGCCCTGGCGCAGGCGCACGGCGTCGCGGTCGGGGTAGCGGTTCAGGCCCGCCGCGGTCGCGGCGACGGCGTCGGCCAGGGCTCGGGCCAGCCGCTCCGACGGCGGGTGCGGGTTCTCGTTGGTGTTGAGGACCACCGGCACGTCGATCTGCGGGGCCCCGTAGGGCGAGCGTCCGCGCAGGTCGTCGCGCAGGGGCAGGTCGTTCAGAGTGAAGCTCACGGGTGTCACGCTCATGGTCGGTCGTGGGCGGTGCGGCGCGCGGGGCCCGGGCGGGGCCCCTGGGCGCCCCGCACCGTCCGGTCGGTCGCGGTTCAGGCCGTGGGGAACCGCGCGGCGACGGCCTCGCCGTGGGCGGGCAGGTCCTCGGCCTCGGCGAGGGTGATGACGTGGTGGGCCACGTCCGCCAACGCGTCGCGGTCGTACTCGACCACGTGCACCCCGCGCAGGAAGGTCTGCACGCTCAGCCCGCCGCTGTGGCAGGCGCAGCCGCCGGTGGGCAGCACGTGGTTGGACCCCGCGGCGTAGTCGCCGAGGGAGACCGGGGAGTGGGCGCCGACGAAGATCGCCCCGGCGTTGCGCACGCGGGCCGCGACGGCTGCGGCGTCGGCGGTCATGACCTCCAGGTGTTCTGCGGCGTAGGCGTTGACGACGTCGAGCCCGTGGTCGAGGTCGTCGACCAGGACGATGCCGGACTGGGGCCCCGACAGGGCCTCCCGAACGCGGTCGGCGTGCCGGGTGGCGGCGGCGCGCACGCGCACGCGCTCGGCGACGGCGTCGGCCAGGGCCTCGTCCGGGGTGACCAGGACGGAGGCGGCCACGACGTCGTGCTCGGCCTGGCTGACCAGGTCGGCGGCCACGTGGTCGGGGTCTGCGGTGGCGTCGGCCAGGACCGCGATCTCGGTGGGGCCCGCCTCGGCGTCGATGCCGACGACCCCCTTGAGGAGGCGCTTGGCGGCGGCCACCCAGATGTTGCCGGGGCCGGTGACCAGGTCGGCGCGGGCGCACTCGCCGGCGCCGTAGGCGAACATGGCGACGGCCTGGGCGCCGCCGACGGCGTACACCTCGTCGACGCCCAGCAGGGCGCAGGCGGCGAGGATGGTGGGGTGCGGCAGGCCGCCGAAGTCCTTCTGCGGCGGCGAGGTGACCGCCAGGGAGCGCACCCCCGCCTCCTGGGCGGGGACGACGTTCATGACGACGCTGGACGGGTAGACGGCGCGT
Organism: Nocardiopsis flavescens; assembly: GCF_900141985.1. GTDB lineage: Bacteria > Actinomycetota > Actinomycetes > Streptosporangiales > Streptosporangiaceae > Nocardiopsis > Nocardiopsis flavescens. The sequence continues at coordinate 384,090 of NZ_FQZK01000004.1, forward strand.
CCGCCCGGGACGTACAGGCCGACCCGGTCGACCGGGATCCAGCGCTCGGTGACGGTGCCGCCGGGGACGACCTGCGTGGTGTGGTCGGTGCGGCGCTGGTCGCGGTGGACCTTGCGGGCGCGGCGGACGGACTCCTCCAGCGCGGCGCGTACGGCCGGGTCCAGGCCGGCCAGGGCGGCGTCGATCGCGTCCTTGGGAACGCGGATGCCCGGGAGCCGGACCCCGTCGAAGCGCTCGGTGAGCTCGATCAGCGCCTCGACACCGCGATGGCGGACGTCCTCGCACAGGGGGCGCACGCGCTCGGCGGCGTCCGCCACGTCCATGGCCGCGCGCGGAAGGGCGTCGCGGGGGTCGTCCTGGCTGCCTCGGAGGTCGATTCGACTGATCACGGCTCCAGTCTAGGGGGCGATGCCCGAGCGGTGGGCTCGGCCGTCCGGATGGTGGACAGGGGGCCCGCGCCGAAGGGTCCGCCCCCGCGTCCCGGGGCATTCGCCACCAGCGGGAACGAAAACGCCGAATTAGTTCCACCTTACTTTGGCTTACCTTACCTAAACGAAGTTCAGAAAGGCTTGCCTAACAAATTTCCCGGCGTTTCGCTGATTTACAAAAATGGCTTCGGATGAGTTATTGTAGGGGCATGAGTTCGAACAAGAGCAGCGATAGCGGCCTTTCCAAGTTCCACCGCCTCCTCATCGACCAGGTGCGGCACGAGTTCACGGCCTCGCACCAGTACGTGGCGCTCGCCTCCTGGTTCGACACGCAGGACCTGCCCCAGCTGGCCCGGGTGTTCTACGAGCAGTCCCTGGAGGAGCGCGACCACGCCATGATGCTGGTGCGCTACCTCATCGACCGCGACGTCGACTTCTCCCTCCCGGGCGTCGACGAGATCGAGACCGACTTCGCGGCGCCGCGCGACCTCGTCGCCCTCGCCCTGCGCCAGGAGCGCGAGGTCTCCGACCAGTTCCAGCGGCTGGCCCGGGTCGCCCGCGACGAGGACGACTACACCGGCGAGCAGTTCCTCCAGTGGTTCATCCAGGAGCAGGTCGAGGAGATCGCCAAGATGTCCACCCTGCTGAACGTGGTGGACCGCTCCCACGGGAACCTGTTCGACGTGGAGACCTTCGTCGCCCGCGACATGCCCTCCGAGGACAACGGGAGCCTGAACGCCCCGGACACCGCGGGCCCGTCCGTTTCCTGAGGCCTTTCCCGCGGACCGCGCCGCCGGTCCGCGGCTCCGCGGGGGCGCCCGGCCGCGGCCGGGCGCCCCCGCGGGTGTCCCACCCCGCGCGGCCGTGACAAAAGGCATACTGGGGCCATGGCCCAGGCTCTGCCGATCTTTCCGTTGAACACCGTCCTGTTCCCCGGTGTGAACGTCCCCCTGCACGTCTTCGAGCCGCGTTACCGGCGGCTGGTCTCCGAACTGCTCGGCCCCACCCTCACCCGCGGCGAGCTCGCCGGCCGCGACCGCTCCCCCCGGCGCTTCGGGGTGGTGTGGATCGAACTGGGGCACGAGGTGGCGGCCACCTCCTCGGCGCAGACCCCCGAGAACCCCGCCGGCACCCCCACCCTGGGCGGCGACGTCCGGCTCCCCCGGGTCAGCGCCACCGGCTGCACCGCCCTGGTGCGCAACGTGCGCACCTACGACGACGGCCGCTACGACCTGGTGGTCGAGGGCGGCACCCGGTTCACCGTGGACGACCTGTCCGACGCCGACGCCTCCTCCCCCGAGGTCTATCCCACCGCGTCGGTGTCGTTCCTTCCCGAGGCAACCGGACCCGACGCCGACGAGCACGCCGAGCGGGTGCGCGGGCTGTTCGAGGTGTACCGGGAGCGGCTGTCCGCCGCCGGGCTCAGCCCCGGGACGTTCGTGGACCCGCCCAAGGACCCCATCCCGCTCTCCTACGCCCTGTCCGAGGCGGTCGTGCTCGACCAGGCGGAGAAGCAGCGGCTGCTGGAGGCGGAGGACGCCGCGACCCGGCTCGCGGTGCTGGCCCGGTTCCTGCGCCGGGAGAACCGCATCGTGCACACCCCGACCCTCAACACGCTGCCCGCCGGCCCGTTCCTCAACAACGGGGTCTCCTTCAACTGACGGCCCCTCCCCGGGAGGCACGGATCCGCCGCGGGGACGCGGCCCCGCGGTCGCGGTCCCGCCGGCGCGGAGTTCGTTAGCCTGCCCTACAGACCAGGCGCCCGCAGCCGGGCGCGGCTCCGACGAGGGGGAACCGATGAGCGGAAGGGCCACGCCCGCCACCGTGGCGGCCGGACGGACCAAGACCACCTACACCCTGCACCCGTACGAGGCGGAGGGCGGGGACGGGCACTCCTACGGCACGGACGCCGCGGACGCGCTCGGCATCTCCCGCGGGCGGGTGTTCAAAACGCTCGTGGCGGAGGTCGACGGGGTCCTCACGGTGGGGGTCGTGCCGGTGAGCACCTCGCTGGACCTCAAGGCGCTGGCCGCCGCCGTGGGCGGCAAGAGGGCCGTGATGGCCGACCCCGCCCTGGCGGAGAAGGCCACCGGGTACGTGCGCGGCGGGATCAGCCCGCTGGGGCAGCGCAAGCGGCTGCGCACCGTCGTCGACGCCTCCGCGCGCGAGCAGCGCACGGTGTACGTGTCCGCGGGCCGGCGCGGGCTGCAGATGGAACTGACGCCCGCCGACCTCATCGCGCTCACCGAGGCCGTCGTCGCGCCCATCGGCGCGGGCTGAGCCGCGGCGGGCACGTCCGCGCGGCGCGTCCTCCGGGGGCGGGGGACAGGGCGCGGACCGGGGGAATAAAAGCGAGAAAGCCCGGTCACAAGGGGACATAGGCTGTTGCCGCGTTCCCTACCCAAAGGTAGCTTTGTGACATGGGTAACACTTCATCCCCCTTCTCCTCGGTTCCGGACATGTTCGCCTCCCGTGTCGCCGAGAGCGGCGACGCGACGGCGTTCACCTACCCCGTCCCCGACACCACCGGCGCTCCCGAGACCTGGAAGACCCTGACCTGGTCCCAGACCCGCGACCGGGTCCGCGACCTCGCCCTGGGCCTGCACTCCCTGGGGGTCACCCCCCAGGCCCGCTGCGCCATCGCCTCCTCCACCAGGATCGAGTGGATCCTGGCCGACCTGGCGATCCTGTGCGCGGGCGGCGCGTCCACCACCGTCTACCCCTCCTCCACCGCCGCCGACGCGGCGTACATCGTCTCCGACTCCGGCAGCATGGTGGTCTTCGCCGAGAACGCCGAGCAGGTGGCCAAGCTCGTCGACCAGCGGTCCCGCATCCCCGGCGTGTCCCAGGTGGTCGTCTTCGACGGCGAGGGCGGCCAGGACGGCTGGGTGATCACCCTGGAGGAGCTGGCCTCCCGGGGCGCCCGGCTGCACGGGGAGGAGCCCGGCCTGTTCGACGAACTCGTCGGCTCCGTCCGGCCCGACCACATCGCCACCCTCATCTACACCTCCGGCAGCACCGGGCGCGCCAAGGGCGTGCGGCTGGACCACGCCAACTGGATCTACGAGGGCGAGGCCCTCCAGGAGCTGGACCGGGAGCTGCGCGGCCAGGGCCGGGAACTCCTGGGCCCCGACGACGTCCAGTACCTGTGGCTGCCGCTGTCCCACGTGTTCGGCAAGCTCATGCAGGTCAACCAGCTCCAGATCGGGTTCGTCACCGCCGTCGACGGGCGGGTCGACAAGATCGTCGACAACCTCTCCGTGGTCCGGCCGACCTTCATGGCGGCCGCCCCCCGCATCTTCGAGAAGGTGTACAACCGGGTCGTCATGCAGGCCAGGGAGGGCGGCGCCGCCAAGTACCGCGTCTTCACGTGGGCCGCGGGCGTGGGCGAGCGGGTCGCCCGCCTCAGGGAGGACGGCAGGGAGCCCTCCGGCGCCCTGGCCCTGCAGCACAAGGTGGCCGACCGGCTCGTGTTCTCCAAGCTGCGCGCCCGCTTCGGCGACCGGCTGCGGTTCTTCATCTCCGGCAGCGCGCCGCTGGCCCCCGAGATCGGCCGGTTCTTCTACGGCGCCGGGATCGTCATCCTGGAGGGGTACGGGCTCACCGAGACCAGCGCGGGGTCCTTCCTCAACCGTCCCGGCCGCATCAGATTCGGCACCGTGGGCATGCCGATGCCCGGCACGGAGGTCAAGCTCGCCGAGGACGGCGAGATCCTGCTGCGCGGCGGCGGCGTCATGCGCGGCTACCACAACCTGTCGGGCGCCACCGAGGAGGTCATGGACCAGGACGGGTGGTTCGCCACCGGCGACATCGGCGTCCTGGAGGACGGCAGGCTCCGCATCACCGACCGCAAGAAGGAGCTCATCAAGACCGCCAACGGCAAGTACGTGGCACCCCAGCACCTGGAGAGCCGCTTCAAGGCGCTGTGCCCCTACGTCAGCAACCTGGTGGTGCACGGCGACCGGCGCTCGTACTGCGTGGGGCTGGTCGCCCTGGACCCCGAGGCCATCGCGGCCTGGGCCGGGGAGAACGGCCTGGGGGCCCTGGACTACACCGGCCTCACCAGGGAGCCCCGGGTGCGCGCGCTGGTCCAGAAGGCCGTCGACGAGCTCAACGCGGACCTGCCCCGGCACGAGACCGTCAAGAAGTTCGCGATCCTGCCCAACGACCTGACCGTGGAGGGCGGCGAGATCACGCCGAGCCTGAAGATGCGGCGCCGCGCGGTGGAGACCAAGTACCAGGACCTGCTGGACGGCATGTACGAGGACGGTGTGCGGGCCCGGTGAGCCCGGCTCAGCCCGTCAGCGGATCCGGCCCGTCGCCCACCGGTGAGGGGCCGGGCCGCGGCGCCCCCGGGGCCTGCCCGGCCGGCGGCCCGCCCGCGGTGCCGGGGACGGGGCCCGCCGGAGCGGGGTCCGCGGGGACGCGGACCGCGCGGGGCACGCCCGGCTGGTCGCGGCGGACCAGGCTGATCAGGTCCAGCAGGGCGTACTGGAGCACGAAGACGAACGGCCAGACGACCAGGAACGCGGTGGCGTCCAGCCGCAGCCCCACCTCGACCTCCTCGCCCGCCTGCGCCCGCGCCAGCGCGGTGTGCAGGGGCGCGTCCAGCAGCATCCCGATCCGCCAGACCAGCACGGAGGCGGCCGCCGAGCCGAGGAAGCCCGCGACCAGGCACCACAGCCGCAGGTCGCGCGGGCGCCGCCGGGCCAGGGCGAACTGCGCCATGTACGCGGAGTAGCCGCCGACGAGTCCGGCCAGCGCGGTGATGAGGACGAAGCTCCCCTCCCCCGCGAAGAGCGCCTCGGTGGTACCGGTGAAGACCTCTCCCCCGCCCAGGGCCGTGCCCCGGGCCCGGTCGGGGGCCAGGAGCCACCAGAGCGGGCCGAGCAGCGCCCCCGCCAGCACCAGCGCCCCGAACACGCAGGCGGCCACGGCCACCGGTCGCGGCCCGCGCGGCGCGTACGCGCCCTTCCCGTCGTCCATCGGCGGTCTTCTCCTCGCCCTCGTGCCCTCACCACGGAAAACCAGTGGATCGGCGGCATGACCGGAACGGAGAATACCGGCATGAGCGACAAGAACAGCACTCTGCACCTGCCTCTGACCGCGCGTGTCGATCCTCCGACGGCCGCCGACGAGCGCACCATGCTCACCACCTGGCTGGACTGGCACCGCGCCACGGTCCACGCCAAATGCGCCGGCCTGGACCCGGCCCTGTCCTCGGCCGCGCCGCTGCCGGCGTCGCCGCTGATGACGGTGGGCGGCGTCGTGTCCCACCTGCGGTGGGTGGAGGCGTTCTGGTTCGAGACCGTGATGCTGGACCAGCCGGACCTGGCCCCCTACAGCGAGGAGGACCCCGACGCGGAGTGGCGGCTGGGGTCGCAGGTCCCCCTGGGCACCCTGCTGGAGGAGTACGAGGCCCAGTGCGCGCGGTCGCGGGACATCGCCGCCAGGCTGGAGACCGGGTCCTCCTCCCGCAGGGTGCTGCGGTCCCGGGGGCGCACCACCCTGCGCTGGGTGCTGCTGCACATGATCGAGGAGACCGCCCGGCACAACGGGCACCTGGACGTGCTCCGCGAACTCGCCGACGGCACCACCGGGGAGTGAGCCCGGCCCGGCGCGGCACACGAAAGCCGATGGAGGTCCGGGCCGGGGCCCGACATGATGGGGACATGACGGAACACACCCTCCCCGCGGCACCCGAACGCATCGACCCGCCGGTGGCCGCCGACGAGCGCGCCATGCTCACCACCTGGCTGGACTGGCACCGCGCCACGGTCCACGCCAAGTGCGCGGGCATCGCCGCGGAGCACGCGACGGCCACCCCGCTGCCCACGTCACCGCTGATGAGCGTGGGCGCGATCGTGTCCCACCTGCGGTGGGTGGAGCACGCCTGGTTCGAGATGATCCTGCTGGGCCTGCCCGAGGCCGGATACGCGACCCCCGAGGACCCGGACGCCGAGTGGCGGCGCGGCAACGAAGTGCCGCTGGGGACCCTGCTCGAAGAGTACGAGCAGCAGTGCGAGCGCTCCCGGGAGATCACCGCGGAATTGGAGCTGGACGCCCAGGCGCTGCGCCGCCGCACGGGCGAGGACACCACGACCCTGCGCTGGGTGCTGGTCCACATGATCGAGGAGACCGCCCGGCACAACGGGCACCTGGACGTGCTCCGCGAACTCGCCGACGGCACCACCGGGGAGTAGCCGGGCGGGGAACGACGGACGGGGCCTGCCGCGCGATCGCGCGGCAGGCCCCGTCGCCGTTCTCGGCAAGCGCCCCGGAACCCGGCCCGGGGCCGGTCCGGAGCGGGGCCGGGTATCAGTCCCGGTCCTCGTCGGACTCGGGCTCGTCGCCGGGGTCGTCCTCGGCGAGGATCCGGTACAGGCCGCGCTTGCTCTCGGCCAGCAACCGCTTGGCACGGTCCACCTGTTCCGGCGTTCCGGCCTGGGCCACCTGGAAGGCGGCGGCACCGAGCTGTGCGGCCAGAGAGCCGATCTCCTCGTAGCGGGAGCGGTCGTCGGCGTAGGCGTCGGCGGCCGCCTCCCACGGCGGGGTGAGGTCGGCGCCGCGCTCTTCGAGGTGGTCGATGCCCTCCTCGGTGAGCTTGTAGGGGCGGCGGCGCCCCTCGCCCTCCTCTTGGACGATGAGCCCCTCGTCCTCCAGTTGCTGGAGCATCGGATAGATGGAACCGGGGCTGGGACGCCAGGCCCCGCCGCTGCGCTCGCGGCCCTCCCGAATGATCTCGTAGCCGCTGCGCGGCTCCTCGGCGAGCAGCATCAGGATTCCGGTGCGGACGTCACCGCGCCGCGCACGGGGACCGCCGCGCCGGTGCCCTCCGTGACCCCCGCCGGGACCGCCGAACGGGCCGAACCCTCCGAAGGGCCCCCCGGGACCGAACTGGCCGGGCCCCCATCCGCCGGGTCCTCCCGGAGGCATGGGGGGCGCCGGCGGCCCGGGGGGCACCACCGGGCCGAAGTCGGAGCGGGGACCGCCGCCGTGGTGGTGTCCTCTGCGGCGTCCGCCCCCGCGTCCGCCCTCGGTGAAGTGGCGCGGGTGGGGCCCGCGCGGGTGGTCGTCGCGGTCGTCGTTCCAGTCCCAGGGACCGGGAAGTGCCATGGCCGTCATGGTGTTCTCCTTTGAGTCGATACAGAGCGACTGTCATGCTCTGTTCTGATAGCTCAAAGATATATCGCTAACTTTGGCCTGGCAAGTCCGGGACAAGAAAAATCCCCGTGCGCCGGTTCACGGCGCACGGGGTCGGGGGTCGACCGGCGTCTAGGGCCTGTTTGGGAAGTCAGAGCCATTCGTTGATGGCAGCGATCTGGACGGTGGCCTCGTAGCGAAGGGCGAGCTTGTCATAGCGCGTGGCCACCGCCCGGTTGCGTTTGAGCCGGTTGATCCCGCACTCCACCGCGTGCCGGGCCCGATAATCGGCCTTGTCCAAGCCCGGCGGGCGCCCCCCGCGCCGCCCCTTGCGTTTGCGGTTGCGCACCCGGTCCCGAGGCTCGGGAATCGTCGCTTTGATCTTGCGTCTGCGCAGGTAGGAACGGATCCCCTTCGAGCTGTAGGCCTTATCGGCGCGCACCCGCACCGGGCGGGTGCGCGCCGGCCCCGACCGGCCCCGCCCCGCGACGCGGACGCGGTCCATGACCGGTTCGAACTGCGGGGCGTCCCCCCGCTGCCCGGCGGTGATCACTACTGCCAGGGGCTTTTGACCCTGCTCGCAGGCCAGGTGGATCTTGGTGGTCCACCCACCGCGTGAGCGCCCCAGGGCGTGGTCGGCGGGCTCGTCCGTTTCGTGATCTTGCCCTTCCCCTTTTTCAGGGCCCCGGCGGCGTGCTGGTGGGCGCGCACGATGGTGGAGTCGACGTTGACCTGCCAGGGGATCAGGCCCGCCGCGTCGGCGATCGACTGCAAAGAGGCCAGGATCTGCGCCCAGGTGCCGTCCAGGCTCCAGCGGCGGAACAGGGCGTAGACCGTCTGCCAGGGGCCGTAGCGTTCGGGCAGGTCGCGCCAGGGAGCGCCGGCCCGCACCCGCCAGCGGATGCCGTTGACCAGAGTGCGTTTGCAGCGCAGGGGCGGGCGCCCTCTCGCCGGGGCCGGCAGCAACGGTTGGAGCAGGGCCCACTGGGCGTCGGTGAGGTCACCGCGCCCGGAGCCGGGTAGGGTCGGCACGAAGCCTCCGGCGGACTTGTCTTCTTGGTCGTTGACCCGTCTACCGGAGGCTTCGCTCATGTGCTGGGCGACATGCCCGCTGTTACTGCTTTGGTGCTTTCATCCGCTTACACGAAGATTCCCAAACAGGCCCTAG
>NZ_FQZK01000010.1 GCF_900141985.1 Nocardiopsis flavescens
CCGCAGGCCTGCTTGACCGCCACGACCTCCTCGAACACCTTCAGGTAGTCACCGGCCAGGAACGCGCCCCGGTCGATGACCATGTCGATCTCGCTGGCGCCGTCGGCCACCGCCCGGGCGGTATCGGCGAGCTTGACCTCCAGCGGTGCGCGCCCGGCCGGGAACGCGGTGGCCACCGACGCCACCCCGATCCCGGTCCCGTCCAGAGCGGCCACGGCGGTGGCGACCATGTCGGGGTAGACGCATACCGCCCCGACCCGGGGCGCGGTCCGGTCGGCGGGGTCGGGCAGGGCGGCCTTGGCGCACAGCGCCCGCACCTTGCCGGGGGTGTCGGCGCCTTCCAGGGTGGTCAGATCGACCATGGAGATGGCCAGATCGATCGCTTGGGCTTTCGCGGTGGTCTTCACGGACCGGGTGGACAGGTCCTGGGCGCGGGCTCGGGCGCCGACCTCGTCCACACCCGGAAGCCCCCGAAGGAACGCCCGGAGCGCGTGGTCGGTCATCGCCTCGGGCGCGGATGCGGTGTGGGACACGGGCACCTACAGCTCGGTCGAACGACGGAACGGGCTCCTCCGCCGTGGTCGGCGGGGGCGGCCCGGCCGGGATCGGCGATCCCTCCGGGCCGTCAGGTGGTCACCATAACCCCGGGGGGACAGACCGCCGGTACCCCTCGGCAGCGCACCACCCAAGGTTGGAGGAGAGTCCAAGCCGGCCCCGACGGCGGCATGGTGCTTTCCTCCAATTCACCGGTGAATACCCCCGAAAACGACGCTGCGACGCATGTCCTCGGTCACAGGAGGGTCGAGCGCGGTCTAGACCGGACCCGCCCGGAGGGCGTCCGGCCACGGCGGGCGCGGGGGCGCCCGCGGCACCGGTCGGCGCAGGGGCCGGACCCGTCGCAGGGGCCGCCGCGCATCCTCACGGTCACCGGCGGCGCGCACCCGGCACCCGCGGTGCGTACCCTGTCCCCATGGCGGAGTTCCGGATCAGCAGCGAAGACGGGCAGGTCGACCTGCGCAGGCTGGCGACGGCCCTGGCGGAGTCCCAGGGGTGGGCGCGCGACGACGTGGGCATCTGGGACAACCGGCGCGGCGAGGTCATCGTCACCGTCGACGACGCCCTGCTGCGCCGGCCGGAGCCGGACTTTCGCACCCGGCCCCTGCACACCCCGCGCGACGTGCACCGCGCCTGCGAAATGGTCCACGCCGAGGACCCGACCCTGCGGGGGGTGGACTTCGCGTCGCTGCGCACGGAGGCGGCCCGGCTGTTCTCCGCCGGGTGGACCACCGAGGACGTGCTGCACGCGCTGGGGCACCGCCCCGACGGGGAGCCGTGGCCGCGCGGCCCCGAGCACCGGGGCGGCGAGTGGCTGATGGCCCGGCTGCGCGCCTGGCGCACCCCGGACGGGGACATCCGCCCCTCCCTGTCCCAGGAGGGCGCCCAGCTGCGGGTGATCGGCAGGGCGGGGCTGCCGGTGGACATCGGCCTGCCCTCGGACGCGGCTCCCGGCCTGGGGCCGGTGGCCAGCCCGGCGGTGGCGCGGTCCGCGGCCGACGACGCCCGCAGGCTCATCCGCCAGAACGCCCGCACCACCTCCGACACCCTCGCCCACCGCGACCGGACCTCCTCCACCATCCGCAGGCCGGAGCGGTAGCGGCCGGGCTACCCCCGGCCGCGCAGGGAGTCGACCAGTCCGACGGTCCCGTCCGCGGCCTGCCCCAGGAGGAACTCCGCGGGCCCCCGGTCGAAGACCAGGCGCCAGAAGGTGGCGAAGAGCAGCGCCCCCAGGATGAACCGCTCGGTCAGCCAGGGCGTGTGGAACTCGTACCCGGCGGCCGTGACGAGCATCGAGATCACCACGAGGTGCCCGGTGTAGACGGTCAGCGGCATGCGCCCCACCGAGGTCAGCGGGTACATGACCGTGCGCGCCCGGTCGCACAGCCACATGCACAGGACCAGCACCACCAGGCCCTGGCCCACCGCCTCCAGGATCTCGAAGGTGGTCCCGGTGTGCGGGGTGTTGACGGCCAGCCACCACCACGAGTCGGTCGGGACCTGGCCGGAGATCGACTCGGCCTCCTGCTCGACCTGGTAGCGCAGGTCCTCCAGCAGGAGGGGGTCGGTGACCGCCGACAGCGGCTGCCCGACCAGGGTGGGGGCGCGCAGCTCCATCAGCCGCTCCATGCCGCCCAGCGGCCCCAGGGCCAGCCACGATCCCAGGTAGCCGCACGCGGCGGCCACGGCGCCGCCCAGGAGCAGGCGCAGGCGCACGGTGTGCGCGGTGAGGTCCAGGCGGCCCACCGCCATCCCGGCGGTCACGAAGACCATGAAGGTGATCGCCGGGTAGTAGCCGGTGAGGAAGAACTCGGTGAACGAGGTGACCGCGCCGGTGCGCGGCTCGGCCGGGAACAGGGTGTCGCGCAGCAGGAACGACAGCGGCGGGCCCAGCACGGCCAGCGTGCCCGAGACCGTCCACAGCATCCACGGGCGCAGGCGGACCACGGGCAGCGCGAGCAGGAAGAACCCGCCGTAGTAGGTGAGGATGATCGCGACCGGCACGGCCATCAGGTCCAGCAGCAGGCCGAGCAGGGCGATGAGCAGCGCCCGGGTGGCGATCCGCACCACGGCCCGCAGCAGCGGCTCCCCGGAGGCCGGCCGGGTGCGGCCGGTCATCATCGCCAGCGAGACCCCCGCCAGGAAGGCGAAGAGCGCCGACGAGTTGCCCCGGACGATGCCGTGCAGGTCCCAGGCGTAGTTCTCCGGGGAGAGCACGCCCATGGAGTCCACCCCCAGGTGGACGATGAACATGCCGAACACCGCCAGGGCGCGCGCGGCGTCGATGCCGTCGATCCGGGTCCGGGCGGGAGCCGGACCGGGAGCCGGTGCGGCGATGTCGTCTGGTCGCTTCTGTGCCACGCGGGTCAGGCTATGCCCGTCGGGGGTGTGCCACAATCCGGACCGTTCGCCCCGGTGTGGCCGGGTGCGGCCACCGGCACCGGCGGCCACCGGGCGCCGCCGCGCCGGGGCCCGGGCGCAGCGGCCCCGGCCCCGGCCCCGGCGCGGCCGGTCGCGGGCTCAGTCCGCCAGGGTGCTGAAGCGGTCCAGCGCCCCGGGGTTGGCCAGGGAGTCGCGGCTGGCGACCTTGTCCGGGTCCTGGCCCATGAGGATGCGCTTGACCGGGACCTCCAGGATCTTGCCGGAGAGGGTGCGCGGCACCTCCGGGACGACCCGCACCCGGTCGGGGACGTGGCGGGGGGAGCAGTCGGTGCGCACCCGCCGGGCGATCTCCCGGACCAGGCCCTCGTCCAGTTCGGCGCCCTCGCGCAGGACGACGAAGAGCTCGATGCGGGAGGAGCCGTCGCCGCGGGGCACGTCCACGACCAGGGCGTCGGTGACCTCCTCCAGGGCCAGGACGGCCCGGTAGATCTCGCTGGTGCCCATGCGGACGCCGCCGCGGTTGATGGTCGAGTCGGAGCGGCCGTAGATGATCGCGGTGCCGCGGTCGGTGATCTCGATCCAGTCGCCGTGCCGCCAGACGCCCGGGTACATGGAGAAGTAGCTGTCGCGCAGGCGTTCGCCGTCCTCGTCCCCCCAGAAGAAGACGGGCATGGACGGGGCCGGGCGGGTGACGACGAGTTCGCCGACCTCGCCGGTCAGCTCCCTGCCCTCGGGGTCCCAGGCGGCGACGGCCATGCCCAGGGCCCGGGACTGGATCTCGCCCTCGTACACCGGCAGGGTGGGGGTCCCGCCGACCAGGCAGCTGCACACGTCGGTGCCGCCGCTGGTGGAGAACAGCCACAGGTCGTCGCCGAACTCCTCGTAGACCCAGGAGAACGCCTCGGGGCTGAGCGGGGAGCCGGTGGAGCCGATGGCCTTGAGGCGGGAGAGGTCGCGTCCGCGTCGGGGGTGCACGCCGTCCTTCATGCAGGAGGCGAGGAACCCGGCGCTGGTGCCGAACACGGTCACCCCGGCCTCGTCGGCCAGGTCCCACAGGGCGCCCAGGTCCGGGGCCGCGGGCGAGCCGTCGTACAGGACGATGGAGGCCGGGGTCAGCAGCACGCTGACCAGGAAGTTCCACATCATCCAGCCGGTGGTGGTGAACCACATGACCCGGTCCCCCTCCTGCGCGTCCAGGTGCAGGTGGAGGTTCTTGAGCTGCTCCAGGAGGATGCCGCCGTGGCCCTGGACGATGGCCTTGGGCAGGCCGGTGGTGCCCGAGGAGTAGAGCACCCACAGGGGGTGGTCGAAGGCGACGGGGGTGAACTCCAGCACGGCGCCCGCGCCGGAGGCCTCCAGCGCGGACCAGGCCAGGGTGCCCCCGGCGGGCTCGGCGCCCGGCCGGAGGTGGTCGAGCAGGACCGTGTGCTCGACGGTGGGCAGGGCGGCGCGCAGCTCCTCGACGACGGGGCGGCGGTCGAAGTCCTTGCCGCCGTACCGGTAGCCGTCGACGGCCAGCAGCACCTTGGGCTCGATCTGGGCGAAGCGGTCGATGACGCTGCGCACGCCGAAGTCCGGCGAACAGGAGGACCAGACGGCGCCGAGGGAGGCGACGGCGTAGAACGCGGCGACGGTCTCGGGCAGGTTGGGCAGGTAGGCCGCGACCCGGTCGCCTGGCCCCACCCCCATCCCGCGCAGCCCGGCGGCGATGGCGGCGGTGCGGTCGCGCAGTTCGCCCCAGGTCCACTCGGCCAGCGGGCGCAGCTCCGTGGCGTGGCGGATCGCGACCCGGTCGGGGTCGCGGCCCTCGAACACGTGCCGGGCGTAGTTGAGGGTGGCGCCGGGGAACCAGAGGGCGCCGGGCATGGTGTCCCGGGCGAGGACGCCTTCGGCGGGGGTGTCGAACCGGACGCCGTAGTACTCGCGGACCGCGTCCCAGAAACCGTCGACGTCGGTGACCGACCAGCGCCACAGGGCGTCGTAGTCGAAGTCCCCGTCGGTACCGAAGGCCTCGACGCCCCTGTGCTCTGCCACCCACCGGGCGAACGCGACGATGTTGGAGGACGCCACCGTCTCCTCGTCGGGTCGCCAGAGCACACGGGGCACGCTGCTCTCCGTCATTGGCCCGCCTTCCATTCGCGTCGCTGTGTGTTGCCGTGAGGTCCATCTAACAGCACGCCATGACGGGGGCCACCCCCCGGGCTCCCCCGGAAGGGGGCCGGGTGGCGCCGGGAAGTGCGCAGGTCACACCGTGTGCGCGCGGCCTGTGGCGGACCCACTGCCGGGCGCTCTCCAGCAGTGGGGAACCACCATTGACAGCCGCCGCGGCGGCCGTGTCCGCCCGCGGGCGGGACCGCTCACAGGTCCGCCCGCGGCCGGGCGCGGGCCCCGGCTCACAGGCCGCGCAGGGCGCGGACCGCCGCGACGGGCGACTCGACCACCGGGCAGCCGGTGGCGGCCAGCCGCTCGGGCGCCATCAGGCCGGTGGTCACCAGGATCGAGTGCGCCCCGGCGGCCCGGGCGGCGCGGGCGTCGTCGTCGATGTCGCCGATGAGCACGACCGTGGCGGGGTCGACGTCCTGGGCCGCCAGGTGGTGCACCAGGTGCTCGGCCTTGGAGTCCGCCACGGTGTCGTACCTGCGGCCGTCGACCCGGGTGAAGTGGGAGGCCAGGCCGCGCTCGGTGATGAGCGGGAACACGTGGTCGTGCGAGGCCATCGACAGCAGCGACTGGCTGCGGCCGGTGCCGGCCCAGTCGAGCAGGACATCGGGGACGCCCTGCGCCAGCTCACAGGAGGGCAGGTGGCGCAGGTAGTCCTCGTCGTAGAGCTTCTCCAGGCGCTCCCACTCCCCCTCCAGGAGGCTGCGGCCCAGCAGCTCCTCGTAGAGGGGGACGAGCGGGCGCCGGAAGACGGTCCGCCAGTGGTCGATCTCGACCGGGTCGCGGCCGTACGCCGCGCAGACGGCGTTGACCGCGGCGAGGTTGGCGTGGTTGTCGTCCAGGAGGGTGCCGTTCCAGTCCCAGACGATGTGGGTGATGTCGTTCGGAGGAAAAGTCAGTTCGGTCATCACCCGCACTTTACGCGGCCCCGGCCGCCCGGCGCGGGCCGCGTCGGGCGTCTCAGGCCGGAGCCGCCGGGCCGGTGGCCTGCCCTTCCGCGCCGCGCTCGGCGCGCAGTCGGCGGCTGCGCCGTACCAGCAGCGCCCCCGCGGCGGCCAGCGCCGGGACCACCAGCAGGATCAGGACCGGCAGCAGGATGGCGGCGATCGAGGTGAGGAAGCTGACGACGTCCTCCAGGAAGGAGACGAACGGGGCCGCGCAGCCCGCGGTGACCGAGTTCGCGGCCAGCCTGCCGAGGAACTTGAGCACGTGGAACACCAGGGCGATGACCACGCCCGCGACGACCGGCCCCCAGGAGACGTCCCCCTGGGCGGTCGCTCCGGAGGCGGCGCCGGTGATCTCGGAGAGTTCCACCGCGGACGCCCCCGCGCCGAAGACGATGCCGCCGGAGGTGGGGCGCACGACGGTCTGGATCACGTCGTTGACGCTGTCGACCGCCGGGAACTTGTCGGCGAGGAACTCGACCACCAGCAGCACGGCGAGGAGGACGAGGGTGACCGGGTGCTCCAGCCAGGTCCAGGCGTCGCCCAGGACCAGCAGGTCGGTGAAGCGGGCGATGAGGCCCACCAGCAACAGGGGGATGTACGCGTTCAGTCCCGCCGCGGTCGACAGGCCGATGCCGGTGAGTGCAGTGAGCAAGAGGGGCCCTTCCGGATCCGGGGCGCGGGCCCCGGTCCGGCGGGCGCAGGCCGACGGGCCGGCCCGCGCCGGTTCACCCTGGATGATGCCGGACGGGGCCCTGTGGTTGCGGTCGGTGCCGGATCACTGGCGGTAGTTCTCCACCTCGGACACCGGGCGGGCCCGTGCGTCCTCGGGGTCCTGGCCGTGCTCCTCGCGGGCCCGCCGCTGGCGGAGCAGGTCCCAGCACTGGTCGAGCGCCTGCTCGACCTCCTTCATACGGCCCCGCTCCTCGGCGGACAGGCCGCCGGGGGTGTCCCGCAGGGCGTGCTCTTCGTCCATCAGGCCCCTGATGGTGGACAGGATGTCGTTGTCGGCGCTCGGCTCCATGGGGCCATGGTGCTGCGGGCCCGGGGCGAGGGCAAGCCTCCCGCCCCGGGCTTGCCCAGATCAGCCCTGACGTTTACGGGCGGCGGCCGGGACGGCGGGGAACGCCGGGACCGCCGGCGCGCCACCTTCCGTGATCGGCGGCGCCCGCGGGGAACACTCCGGGTGACGGGCGCCCGGGGGCGGCGCGGGGCGCGGCACACCCTACGCCCCTGTTCGTCTGGGAAACTCCTCCTAAGGGCCCCGGCGGAGGAATGCTCCGCCACGCCGGGCGGTTCAATACCTGGAGGGGGTATTGTTCATGGCATCTGATCAGGAACGACACGGAAGCGGGACCATGGCTGCGACCCACGGTTACAGCAATGACAAGCAGAGCCACATCAACCGACTCCGCCGCATCGAGGGGCAGATCCGCGGCCTTCAGCGCATGGTCGAGGACGACCAGTACTGCATCGACATCCTCACGCAGACCTCCGCCGTCAACAGCGCCCTGCGCTCCTTCGCCCTGGCGATGCTGGACGAGCACCTCAAGCACTGCGTCGCCCACGCGGTCGCCAACGGCGGCGAGGAGGCCGACGCCAAGGTCAAGGAGGCGTCGGAGGCCATCGCCCGGCTGGTCCGCTCCTGATCCCCCCGCCCCGCGTCGTTCCGGGGGCGGCGGCCGCGACGGCCGCCGCCCCCGTCCGCGGTCTCAGGAATCGCCGTAGCGGGCCCTGAGGTTGTCCAGCAGCCGCGCGCCCTCGCGCCCGGCCGACTCCGCGTCGAGGTAGTCCACGGCCTCGTTGGCCACGAACGAGGACGGGCGCCCGTCGTCGGCGAAGCCCATCCGGGACACGTCCCCGCCGATGAGCGCGCGGATGCCCCAGTTGGCCAGGATCCGCGCCCGCGCGTTGGGCGAGGGCACCGCCATGAGGTGGTAGCCGCGGGTGGCGCCCAGGGCCGCGAGCCCGGTCAGCTCCAGGTCCATCACCCGGGCCAGCGCGTCCTTGCCGCTCAGGTCCACGACCAGGCCCAGGTCCCGGTGGCGGAACTCCCGGAGCGGCCGCCCCAGGAGGGAGGCCACGGCGTTGTCGGCCGCCGTCACCGCCTGCCGGGTCGCGTACTGGGCCGTGGGCGGGCAGTAGGGCGCGTCCCCGGACAGGTCGGGCACCGCCGCGGCGTCGCCCAGGGCGAACACCTCCGGCGCGTCGGGCACCCGCAGGTCGGCCCCCACCTCCAGGCGGCCTCGCTGGGTCGGGCTTCCCAGGGTCTCCATCAGCGGGCTGGGGGACACGCCCGCCGTCCAGATCAGGGTCCGGCAGGGCAGCGCGCGCCCGTCGGTGAGCACCACCTTGTCCGCGGTGACCTCGCGCACCGACACCTTGAGCTTGACCTCGATGCCCAGGTTGCGCAGCAGGTCCAGGGCCTTGCGCCCGAGCCGGTCGCCCAGTTCGGGCAGCACCTTGGGGGCGATGTCCACCAGGTGCCAGCGGATCACCGAGCGCAGCTCGGGGTAGCGCCTGGCGGCCTCCTCGCACAGGCGCATGAGCGAGGCCGCGGTCTCCACCCCCGTGTAGCCGCCGCCGACCACGATGAACCGGCAGCGCTCCTCGCGCTCGACCGGGTCGGTGCTGTCGTTGGCCAGCTCCAGCTGGGCGAGCACGTGGTCGCGCAGCAGGACCGCCTCGGCCAGGGTCTTGGCGCCGTAGGCGTGCTCGGTCAGCCCGGGGATGTCGAACGCCCTGGTGAGGGCCCCCGGCGCCAGGATCAGGCGGTCGTAGCGGACCGGGGTCAGCTCGCCGGTGGCCCGGCGCACCACGACGACGCGGTCGTCGGTGTCGACCCCGACCGCGTGGCCGGGGACCAGGCGCGTCTCGCGGGTCAGCCGGTGCACGGACATCGCCACCGACTGGGGTGTCAGGAGCCCGGACGCCACCTGCGGCAGCAGCGGGCTGTAGAGCATGTAGTCGTGGGGGGCGATCAGCGCGATGTCCGCCGCCCCCGCCGGGATCCGGCGTTCCAGGCGACGCAGGGCGTGGATGCCGCCGAACCCCGCGCCGACCACCACGATCCGAGGCCGAGCCATATCTTGCTCCTTCTCCGTGTCGGTCGCCGTCACTGGCGGCCCTACCCGATACGGCCGAATGTAGAGCCGCGGCCGGCCGGCCCGAAGCCACCGGACCGGGCCGTACCCACCTCTTGGCGACCTCTTTGTCGGCTTTCGCCCTGGGAGGGAGGGGCCGGGTCAGGACCCGTCGGCGGCGGGCCCGGCCAGGGCCGCGGCGCCCATGCCCAGCAGGAGGTCGGCCATGTGCGCGCGGGGCAACTCCCCGCGGCTGTGCGGGGTGGAGTTGAGCAGGCCGAACACGGCGTGGACCGCCGCCCGCAGCACGGGCGCCGGCGTGTCCGGGCGCGTCTGGGAGAGGACGCCGACCCACTCCTCGACGTATCCGCGCTGGAGGCGGCGCACGCGGCGCCGGTCCTCCTCCGTGAGGTGGTGCAGCTCCCGGTCGTGCACGGTGATCAGCGCGGGTTCGTCCAGCGCGAACTCGATGTGCCCGCGCAGCAGGGCGGTCAGCGCGGCCCCGGGCCCGTCCGCCCCGGCGACCAGGTCCCGCCCGCGCGCGGCCAGCCGCTCGCTGACGTCGACGAGGATCGCGCCGAGCAGCGCCTGCTTGCC
The DNA here is from genome assembly GCF_900141985.1 of Nocardiopsis flavescens. Taxonomy (GTDB): domain Bacteria; phylum Actinomycetota; class Actinomycetes; order Streptosporangiales; family Streptosporangiaceae; genus Nocardiopsis; species Nocardiopsis flavescens. Next base: position 9,722 of record NZ_FQZK01000010.1, read on the forward strand.
GGGGAAGTGGCGGTACAGGGCGGGGCCGGTGGTGCCGACGGCGCGGCCGATGTCGTCGATGAGCACGCTCCGGTAGCCGCGCTCGGCGAACAGCTCCGCCGCCGCGCCCAGGAGCGCCGTACGGCGGTCGCCCGCCGGTCTGGACACCATGCCCGCTCCGTTCCCCTCCCGCCCGGCGATTCTTCGCGCCGAACCGTGGACACCCATGTTAATGGTCACTAACATCGGCGATGTTAGTGACCATTAACACCCCTCCACGAGAGGACAGCATGAGCAGGGCATCCGTACTCGGCTCGGCGGTGGACACCGCCGGACCCGCGTTCGCCGCCAACGACGCGGCGAACCGCGCCCTCGCCTCGGAGCTGCGCGAGCGGATCGCCACCGCGGCGCTGGGCGGCCCCGAGAAGTCCCGCGCCCGCCACGTCGAGCGCGGCAAGCTGCTGCCGCGGGACCGCGTCGACCACCTCCTGGACCCCGGCTCCCCCTTCCTGGAGATCGCCCCCCTGGCCGCCCACGGGATGTACGGGGCCGACGGGCGGGACGCCCCGGGTGCCGGGATGATCGCCGGGGTGGGCCGGGTGGCCGGGCGGCCCACGGTGGTCGTCGCCAACGACGCCACCGTCAAGGGCGGCAGCTACTACCCGATGACCGTCAAGAAGCACCTGCGCGCCCAGGAGGTCGCCCTCCAGAACCGGCTGCCGTGCGTGTACCTGGCCGACTCCGGCGGCGCGTTCCTGCCCCTCCAGGACGACGTGTTCCCCGACCGCGACCACTTCGGCCGGATCTTCTACAACCAGGCCACCATGTCCCGGCTGGGCATCCCGCAGATCGCCGCGGTGCTCGGCTCCTGCACCGCCGGGGGCGCCTACGTCCCGGCGATGAGCGACGAGGCCGTGATCGTCCGCGACCAGGGCACCATCTTCCTGGGCGGCCCGCCGCTGGTGAAGGCCGCCACCGGCGAGGTCGTCACCGCCGAGGAGCTGGGCGGCGGCGACCTGCACTCGCGGGTGTCGGGCGTGACCGACCACCTGGCCGACGACGACGCCCACGCGCTGTCCATCGTGCGGCGCATCGCCGGCACCTTCGGCCCGCGGGGCGGGCCGGCCTGGGAGACCCGCGACCCGCGCCCGCCCGCGCTGGACCCGCAGGAGCTGTACGGCGTGGTGCCCGCCGACACCCGCACCCCCTACGACGTGCGCGAGGTGATCGGACGCGTCGTGGACGGCAGCGAGTTCACCGAGTTCAAGGCCGAGTACGGGACCACCCTGGTCACCGGGTTCGCGCACATCCACGGGCACCCGGTGGGGATCGTCGCCAACAACGGCATCCTGTTCGCCGAGTCGGCCCTCAAGGGCGCCCACTTCATCGAGCTGTGCGACCGGCGCTCCGTCCCGCTGGTGTTCCTGCAGAACATCTCCGGGTTCATGGTGGGCCGCGACTACGAGGCCGGGGGCATCGCCAAGCACGGCGCGAAGATGGTCACCGCCGTGGCCTGCGCCCGCGTCCCCAAGTTCACCGTCGTCGTCGGCGGCTCGTTCGGGGCGGGCAACTACTCCATGTGCGGCCGGGCGTACTCCCCCCGGTTCCTGTGGATGTGGCCCAACGCCCGCATCTCCGTCATGGGCGGAGAGCAGGCGGCCTCCGTGCTCTCGACCGTGCGCCGCGACCAGCTGGCCGCGCGCGGCGAGGAGTGGCCTGCCGAGGCCGAGGAGGAGTTCAAGGCCCCCATCCGGAACACCTACGAGGAGCAGGGCAACCCCTACTACTCCACCGCGCGGCTGTGGGACGACGGCGTCATCGACCCCGCCGACACCCGCGACGTGCTCGCCATGGCCCTGTCCGCCGCCCGCCACGCCCCGCTGGAGCCCGTGGGCTACGGCGTCTTCCGGATGTGAGGAACCCTTGACCACGACCGTACTCGTCGCCAACCGGGGCGAGATCGCCCTGCGGGTGATGCGCACCCTGCGCCGCATGGGCCTGGGCGCGGTGGCGGTGCACACCGACGCCGACGCCGACGCCCCGCACGTGGGGGCCGCCGACCTGGCCGTACGCGTGCCCTCCTACCTGGACGCCAACGCCCTCGTCGCCGCCGCCGCGGAGACCGGGGCGGCCCTGGTCCACCCCGGCTACGGCTTCCTGTCCGAGAACGCCGCGTTCGCCCGCGCCTGCGCGGACGCCGGGCTGGTGTTCATCGGCCCGCCGCCCGCCGCGATCGACGCGATGGGCGACAAGATCCGCGCCAAGGAGAAGGTGTCCGCCGCCGGGGTCCCGGTGCTGGGCGGCTTCACCGAGGAGCCCGGGGCCCCGCTGTCCGACGACGCGCTGCTGGAGCGGGCCGCCGCCACCGGCTACCCGCTGCTCATCAAGCCCTCCGCCGGGGGCGGCGGCAAGGGCATGCGCGCCGTCCACTCCCCCCGGGAGCTGCCTGCGGCGGCCGCCGCGGCCCGGCGCGAGGCCCTCGCCTCGTTCGGGGACTCCACCCTGCTGGTGGAGCGGCTGGTCCTGCGGCCCCGGCACATCGAGGTGCAGGTCCTCGCCGACGCCCACGGCAACGTCGTCCACCTGGGCGAGCGCGAGTGCAGCCTCCAGCGCCGCCACCAGAAGGTGGTGGAGGAGGCCCCCTCCCCCCTGCTCACCGACGGGCAGCGGGCCGCCATGGGCGAGGCCGCGGTGGCCGCCGCCCGCTCCTGCGGGTACGTGGGCGCGGGCACCGTCGAGTTCATCGCCGAGGCGGGGGACGGCGGCGGCCTGGCGTTCTCGTTCCTGGAGATGAACACCCGGCTCCAGGTGGAGCACCCGGTCACCGAGGAGGTCGTCGCGGTCCGCGGCGAGCGCGGCCTGGACCTGGTCGGGCTCCAGGTGCGGGTGGCGCTGGGCGAGCCGCTGCCGTTCGGCCAGGACGACGTGTCCTGGTCCGGGCACGCCGTGGAGGCCCGGATCTACGCCGAGGACGCCGACCGCGGGTTCCTGCCCAGCGGCGGACCGGTGCTGGCCCTGGCCGAGCCCTCCGGCGAGGGCGTCCGGGTGGACTCGGGCATCGCCGCGGGGAGCGAGGTGACCTCGGCGTTCGACCCCATGCTGGCCAAGGTGGTCGTGTGGGAGCCGGACCGGGCCGCGGCGCTGCGCCGCGCCGACGACGCCCTGGCCGGGTACCTGCTGCTGGGGTGCGTCACCAACACCGCGTTCCTGCGCCGCCTGCTGCGCCACCCCCGGGTGGCCTCGGGGGACCTGAGCACCGACCTCATCGAGACCGCCCCGCCGGAGGCGGCCCCCGAGGGAGTCCCGGACGAGGTGTACGCGGCCGCCGCCCTGGACCACATGCTGGACCTGGAGCCGCCGGAGCCCACCGCCGACCGGTTCGCCGTCCCCGACGGCTGGCGGGCCGGCGGGCCCGCCTGGACGCCGTGGCGGCTGCGCGCCCCCGGCGGCGGGGCCGTCCCGGTCCGGGTGCGCCGCGACGGGTCCGGCTTCTCGGTGGCCGTGGGCGCCGCCGACCCGGCCGCCGCCCGCGCCCGCCGCGACGGCGACCGGCTCACCGTGTCCTACGGGGGCCGCACCCGCACCTACCTGCGGGCCGCCGACCCGGCCACCGCCCACCGCTGGCTGGGCGCCGACGGCACCGCGTGGACCCTGCACGAGGAGCCGGTCGGCGCCGCCCTGCGCGGCGACGAGGCCGCCGCCGACGGCACCGTGCGCAGCCCGATGCCCGGCACGGTGCTCGCCGTGCCGGTGGCGGTCGGCGACGCGGTCACCGCCGGCCAGGCGCTGGCCGTCGTCGAGGCCATGAAGATGGAGCACTCCGTCACCTCACCCGTCGACGGCACCGTGGCCACCGTCGCGGTCCGCCCCGGCACGCCCGTCCCGATGGACGCCGTGCTGGTCGTCGTCGAGCCCACCGGGCCCCCGGACACCCCCGGCGGCCCGTCCGCCCACGCCACCAGCGAGGAGAACCAGCGTTGAACCGCCACCAGCTGTCGACCGAGCACGCCGACCTGCGGGCCGCCGTGGAGGAGTTCGCCCGGACCGAGGTCGCCCCGGTCATCGGGGAGCACTACGAGAACCGGACCTTCCCCTACGAGGTCGTCGCCAAGATGGGGCGGATGGGCCTGTTCGGCCTGCCCTTCCCCGAGGAGCACGGGGGCATGGGCGGGGACTACTTCGCCCTGTGCCTGGCCCTGGAGGAGCTGGCCCGGGTGGACTCCTCGGTGGCCATCACCCTGGAGGCCGGGGTGTCGCTGGGCGCGATGCCGCTGTACCGGTTCGGCTCCCAGGAGCAGAAGAAGGCGTACCTGCCCCGCCTGACCTCGGGCGAGGCGCTGGGCGCGTTCGGCCTGACCGAGCCCGACGGCGGCTCCGACGCGGGGGCCACGCGCACCACCGCCCGGCTGGAGGACGGGCGGTGGGTGATCAACGGGACCAAGTCGTTCATCACCAACTCCGGGACCGACATCACCGCGCTGGTCACCGTCACCGCCGTCACCGGCCGGCGGGAGGACGGGCGCCCGGAGATCTCCGCCATCCTGGTGCCCGCCGGGACCCCCGGGTTCTCGGTCGGGCAGAAGTACTCCAAGGTGGGCTGGAACGCCTCCGACACCAACGAGCTGGTGTTCGAGGACTGCCGGGTGCCCGAGGCGAACCTCGTGGGCGAGCGCGGCCGCGGGTACGCCCAGTTCCTGCGGATCCTCGACGAGGGGCGCATCGCCATCGCCGCGCTGTCGGTGGGCCTGGCCCAGGGCTGCGTGGACGAGAGCGTGCGCTACGCCCACGAGCGGCGGGCGTTCGGCAACGCCATCGGCCGCTACCAGGCGATCCAGTTCAAGATCGCCGAGATGGAGGCCCGCGCGCACACCGCGCGGCTCGCCTACTACGACGCCGCCTCGCGGATGCTCGCGGGCGAGCCGTTCAAGAAGGAGGCGGCGATCGCCAAGCTGGTCGCCTCCAACGCGGCCATGGACAACGCGCGCGACGCCACGCAGGTGTTCGGCGGGTACGGGTTCATGAACGACTACGCCGTGGGCCGCTTCTACCGGGACGCCAAGATCCTGGAGATCGGCGAGGGCACCAGCGAGGTCCAGAAGATGCTCATCGCCCGTGAGCTGGGGCTCCCGGCCTGAGGGCCGCCCGGGGCGCCCCGGGCCCGCGGGAGCGGGTCCGGGGCCTCAGGCGAACAGTTCCGCGAGGTCGTCCACGGCGATGACGAGGACGCCGGCGACCGCGCCCGTCGCCGCCGCCAGGAACACCCCGGCCGGCTCGGGCTCCGCCGCCGGTTCCGACCCGGTGGCGCTGCGGCCGTCGGACGTTCCGGCCTCCTGACCCGCCGGACCCTCCCCGAACCGGCCCCCGGGACCCCCGGGGCCGTGCACGGGCCCCGCCGCGGCGGCGCGGTCCGGCCCCCGCTCCCCCGGGGCATCGCGCCCCCCGCAACCCCCGCCCCGCAGGCCCTCGGACGCCCTCTCAGGGCCCGCCGCCCCGGTGGCGGACGGCGGCCGGGACCGGCCAGCGGCCCCGCCGCACGGCGGCAAGGGGTGACAAGTCCCCACAATCGGCACAGAATGGACTCCATACGGCCAGTGCGGGTCCCCTGCGTTCCGGACCCCGCGACCCGGTCCGCCCACGCAGCGGCGCCCGCCTCGGGTCCACGGCCACCCCTGTCCCCGGCCGGAGGAGTCACCGGATGGAAGGCGCCATGCCCGTCCTCGCCCTGGTCGTCGTCGTGGTGACGGCCGGCGCGGTCGTGGTCTCCGCGCACTTTCGCAAGGAACGCGTCGTCGACCTCCGCAGGTGGGCGCGCACGCACGGATGGACCTACGCCGAGCACCACCCCGCCCCGCTGGGCGACGCGGCGCTGCCGCGCCCCCTGGGCGGGCGCTCCCCCCGGTTCCGCCACGTGCTGACCGGGCGGCACGGCGACCACCTGGTCACCTTCTTCGAGCACTCCCCCCGCCCGGCCCGCGGCTCGGACGAGGCCGTGCACACCTACCGGGTGGTGGCCGTGCGCACCCCCGGGACCGACACCGACCTGGAGATCCGCCGCCGCGACGACGCGGCGGGCACCGCGGCCGCCGTCGCCGGCACCGATCTGGAAGACGCCTTCCAGGTGTCGGGGGGCCGCGGGTTCGCCCGGTCCGCCCTGGACCGGGACACCGTGGAGTGGCTGCTGTCCGACCCCCGCTCGCGGTCCTTCCCGGTCCGCTTCACCGGGGAGCACGTGCTCACCTGGGCCGTCATGCGGCTCGACCCCGACCGGGCGCTCACCGCCGCCGACTACCTCATCGACCTCGTCGACCGCGTCCCCGCGCGGGCCTGGAGGACGCACGCCGCCGGTCCGTGACCCGCCCGCACCACCGGGAGAGCGCTAGAATCCGGCTTGCCCCAACGCGACAAGGAGTGACATCCGTCTTGAGCGACCCCAACTCGACGGCCCGCATCTCCCGCGCGGACCTGTTCCGCGACGAGGAGGTCCCCGACCCGAACTCGACCGCGCGCATCTCCCGCGCCGACCTGTTCCGCGACGACGAGACCCCCGACCCCAACTCGACGGCCCGCATCTCCCGCGCCGACCTGTTCCGCGACGACGAGACCCCCGACCCCAACTCGACCGCCCGCATCTCCCGCGCCGACCTGTTCCGCGACGACGACTGAGGTCGCCGCCATGCGAAGAGCGCCCGCCCGGTACCCGGGTCGGGCGCTCTTCGCTTCGCGGACCGCCGGGGTCAGCGGCGCTCGCGGACGGCGGCGACGATCTCCGCCACCGCCTCGTCCACCGGGACGCCGTTGTTCTGGGAGCCGTCGCGGTAGCGGAAGGAGACCGCGCCCTTGCTGATGTCCTCGTCGCCCGCCAGCAGCATGAAGGGCACCTTCTGCTTCTGGGCGTTGCGGATCTTCTTCTGCATGCGGTCGTCCCCGCCGTCGACCTCCACCCGGATCCCCTCGGCACGCAGCCGGGCGGCGATCTCCTGGAGGTAGGGCACGTGCTCGTCGGCGATCGGGATGCCGACCGCCTGGACCGGGGCCAGCCACGCCGGGAAGGCGCCCGCGTAGTGCTCCAGCAGGACGGCGAAGAACCGCTCGATGGAGCCGAACAGGGCGCGGTGGATCATCACCGGGCGCTGCCGGGAGCCGTCGGCCGCGGTGTACTCCAGGTCGAACCGCTCGGGCAGGTTGAAGTCCACCTGGATGGTGGACATCTGCCAGGTGCGGCCGATGGCGTCCTTGGCCTGGACGGAGATCTTGGGCCCGTAGAAGGCGGCGCCGCCCGGGTCCATGACCAGTTCCAGGCCCTGCTTCTGGGCGGCCTGGCGCAGGGTCTCGGTGGCCTCCTCCCAGACCTCGTCGGAGCCGATGGACTTCTCCGGGTCCTTGGTGGACAGCTCCAGGTAGAAGTCGTTGAGCCCGTAGTCCCGCAGCAGGTCCAGCACGAAGGTCAGCAGCGAGTCGAGCTCGTCCGCCATCTGCTCCTTGGTGCAGTAGATGTGCGCGTCGTCCTGGGTGAAGCCGCGGGCTCGGGTGAGCCCGTGGACCACGCCGGACTTCTCGTACCGGTACACGGTGCCGAACTCGAACAGGCGCAGCGGCAGCTCGCGGTAGGAGCGCCCGCGCGCGTCGAAGATCAGGTTGTGCATCGGGCAGTTCATCGGCTTGAGGTAGTAGTCCTGGCCGCCGTCGAGCTGCATGGGGGGGTACATGCCGTCCGCGTACCAGTCCAGGTGCCCCGACTTCTCGAACAGGGCGCCCTTGGTGGCGTGCGGGGTGTAGACGAACTGGTAGCCGCCCTCCTCGTGGCGCCGGCGCGAGTAGTCCTCCATGACCCGGCGGATGACGCCGCCCCGGGGGTGGAAGACCGCCAGCCCGGAACCGATCTCGTCCGGGATGGAGAACAGGTCCAGCTCGGCGCCGAGCTTGCGGTGGTCGCGCTTCTCGGCCTCCTCCAGGAAGGTGAGGTACGCCTTGAGGGCGTCCTTGCTCTCCCAGGCGGTGCCGTAGATCCGCTGGAGCTGCGGGTTGGTCTCCTTGCCGCGCCAGTAGGCGGCGGCGGTGCGCATGAGCTTGAACGCCGGGACGACCCGGGTGGTGGGCAGGTGCGGACCCCGGCACAGGTCCTTCCAGCACTGCTCGCCGCTGCGCGGGTCGACGTTGTCGTAGATGGTCAGCTCGCCGGCGCCGACCTCGGCGGAGGCGCCCTCGGCGGCCTCGGCGGCGCCGCCCTTGAGGCCGATCAGCTCCAGCTTGTAGGGCTCGGTGGCCAGCTCGGCGCGGGCGGCCTCGTCGGAGACGACCCGGCGGTCGAAGCGCTGCCCCTGCTTGATGATCTGCTGCATCTTCTTCTCGATGCCCTTGAGATCGGCCGGGGTGAAGGGCTCCGCGACGTCGAAGTCGTAGTAGAAGCCGTTCTCGACGGGCGGGCCGATGCCCAGCTTCGCCTCGGGGAACAGCTCCTGGACGGCCTGGGCGAGGATGTGCGCGGTGGAGTGGCGCAGGATCGCGCGCCCCTGCTCGGAGTCGACGGCGATCGGCTCGACGGCGTCGCCGTCGGCCAGCTCGCGGAAGAGGTCCCGCGGCTCTCCGTTGACCAGTGCGGCGATGACGGTCCTGCCGTCGGCCTCCAGCGCCTGCCCCGCCGTGGTGGTGGCCGCCACCACACGCGGTGTTCCGGCGATGGTGATGTGCAGCTCGGGCGCGGCGGACACGGTGACTCCTCGTAAGACGTGGACGGGTGGTGGCGCCGGGCGCCGCGCCTCGTGCGGGCGGCCCCGCGCCTGCGAACGATGCTATCGGCTCCGGGCCGCGTGCGCCCCGCGGCCCGGACGGCCGGAAAACCGTTCCACCTCGCGGTATACGGCGTATGCAAGGAAGGACGGCGGAACCCGGTGCCGCGAATGGGAAGTGCCGGGAACCGACGCACGGACACGATCGTTCACCTTCAGATCGCATGATTCGGACTCGACCGCCATCACTCTCCGAGGTTCCGTAACGGGTACCCGGCACAGGACGACCACGCAGGCCAGCCCCGGGGAACACCCGGGAGCCAGACGAATCTGTCATGAATTGTCACGTTTCCAGCGAGCCGTCCACAGGTTAGCCGCGGACCATTGATCCGCTTGGCGGGATCGGTGACAATCAGCAGACATCCGACCACCGCCCCGAGTCGACCCGAATGCACCCACTCGCTTCGACCGAATACTGTGAGCGCATGTCACCGAGCCCACCGAACGGCCCATCGACCCCGGAGACATCCCCCAGCACGGCCCGCCACCACCGCCGCGCCCGCCTGTGGCGCCGCACCAGGGCCAGGCTCCGCCTCTTCCGCAGGCGCATGCACACCCATCCGGTGCTGCACCTGCCCTGGCGCATCCTCGTGGGCACGGCGGGGACGCTGATCATCCTGGCGGGCCTGGTGATGATGGTGGCCCCGGGGCCGGGGGTCGCCGCGGTCATCCTCGGCCTGGTGGTGCTCAGCACGGAGTTCAGGTGGGCGCAGCGGGTGGTGCGCCCGGCGCAGGTCTGGTTCCGCCGGGCGGAGCGGTTCGGCATGCGGGTGCGCGCCGACGCGGTGAGGCGCTACCGCGCCCGCCGGGAGCTGCGGCGCAAGCGCCTCTCCTCCGGCTGAACGCGGCCGGAGGACGAGACGATACGAGGGCCCCGAAAGGGGCCCTTCGTCATGTCCGGAACACGGAGGACGGCTGCGGGGCGCAGGGGCCCGCGGTGCCGGGAGCCCGCGACTCCCGGGCGGCGGTCCGGGGCGGTCGCAAGGTCGTCCCCGGGTCAAGGCCCCCGGGGGAGGGCCCGGTCCGGCGCGTCGCCGCCCGCGCGGAGCCTCTCGGGCTCCTCCCCCGCACCGGCGGCCGAGAGCCCTCCAGGGGCCGCCTCACGTGTCCGCAGGAGGCCGCGGGAAGGGGCGGGCCCCGCGCCACGTTCCGCGATCCGCGGACGGCGCCGGGCCGATGCACCGCCGCATTCGACGGATCGTCCACCCCGGCCCACGGACCACCAGCGCGCGGCGGGCACCCGGATCCGGCCGGCCAAGGCGACGACCCGCAAGGACACGAGCGCGGAAAACCGCTCCAGGGGGCGTGACCCGTCCCGCACGGGAGCGGGGGAGGTGCCCGGCGGCGGAGCACGGGTGATCCGCCGGTGCGGACACCCGCCGGGGGCCGGGGCACCCCGTCGAAACGCCCCCGCGCGAAGACCCCGGGCCCGAGACGGAGCGGAAAGGCCCCCGACCACAGGGGGTGCCCCGGGGGGAACGGGGGGTCTCCCCCCGGTAAAGACAAAACGACCCCGCGAGGAGGCCGAAGGCCCGAAGCGCGGCGGGCACTCCCCCACGTCACAAGCGGCCGCCCCGACAACCCCACCGGTCGACGCGACCCCGACCACAGGGGGTGCCCCGGGGGGAACGGGGGGTCTCCCCCCGGTAAAGACAAAACGACCCCGCGAGGAGGCCAAAGGCCCGAAACGCGGCGGGCACTCCCCCACGTCACAAGCGGCCGCCCCAACAACCCCACCGGTCGACGCGACCCCGACCACAGGGAGGGCCCCCGGGGGGAACGGGGGGTCTCCCCCCGGTAAAAACGAAACGACCCCGCGAGGAGGCCGAGGGCCTCCGAGCAGGGTCGTCCTGAGTGGGTGGGCGATACAGGACTCGAACCTGTGACCTCATCGGTGTGAACGATGCGCTCTAACCAACTGAGCTAATCGCCCGAGAACCGCGGTGACCCGCCGTTTCGGTGTCCTCCCTGTCGTTCGGACAAGGAAAACTCTAGCGCATCCCGGAGGGTGTTCGCTCCAGTCGGGACCCGCCCCGCGACCACCCCCACAGAAGATGTGACGGAGGTCACATTACGCTACCGTCGGGTTCATGGAAGAGTCACCCGTCGGGCGTGTATCCCCACAGCTAGAAGGAGTTCCGTCACCGACCGGCCCCCGGCACCGCCCCGCGTAGCGCACACTTCGTGACGTGGACCACCCGACATTGGGAAATCTTTGGTTTCTCCTGGTCATTACAGTGACGAAGGATCGTGGAGCCGCCCCGCGGCGCGCCGTGTCCGCTGGGCGGGCGGTGAGACCTCCGATCCGATCGAAGAAAGTCTCCGTACTCACGTCATAGTCCGCGAGCGACCCCGTTGGAGCGAGTGAGACGGCACCGACCCGCACCGCCGCAGGCGAGGGCCGGACGAGAAAAGGTTTGGCGAACATGAACAGTAGCGACACCACTGCCACCGCCGAGCTGGGCCTTCGGCTCGTGGTTCCCGAGCGCACCGCGGTTCCCCTGGTCGCTCGGCTCGACTACAGCTCGAACGACCCTTACGCGATCCGCGTGGCCTTCCACACCGGCGAGGACGACCCCGTCGAGTGGATCTTCGCCCGTGAGCTCCTGACCGTCGGCATCGTGCGGCCGGTCGGCGAGGGCGACGTGCGCGTGTGGCCCTCCAAGGACGAGAACGGGGACCGCAACGTCTGCATCTCGCTCTCCTCCCCCTTCGGCCAGGCCGAGTTCGACACCCAGGTGTCGCCGCTGGCCGAGTTCCTCCACCGGACCTACGAGATCGTCCCGGCCGGGCAGGAGGCCCAGTTCGTCGACCTCGACGAGGAGATCCAGCAGCACCTGGCCTCCTGAGGCCCTCGGCCCGCCGGTACGGGGTCGCGCTCGGGACCGCACGGTCGCAACGGGAAGGGGACGGCGCACGGCGCCGTCCCCTCTCGTGTGTCCCGGGGACCCGTCACGGGTCCAGGTCGTCCGCGGAGCGCTCGGCGAACACCTTCATCGCCTCCAGCGTGACGGGGCCGGGCCCCTGCGACACCTTCAGGTCGTCGATCGCCAGGACCGGCTGCACGTCGCGCCCGGTGGAGGTCAAGAACACCTCGGAGACCTCCGGCAGCCGCGCCATCGGCACGTCCTCCTCCTCGCCCCCGTACCACTCCAGGACGAGCTCGCGGGTGATGCCGGCCAGCGGGCCCGCGGACAGCGGAGGGGTGACCAGGCGCCCGTCCAGCACCACGAAGACGTTGCTGCCGGTGCCCTCGCACAGGTTCCCGGAGACGTTGCGAAAGACCGCCTCGCTCGCCCCCCTCGCCTTGGCGTGCGCCAGGGCGAGCACGTTGTCGGCGTAGGAGGTGGTCTTGAGCCCCGCCAGGGCGCCGAACTCGTTGCGCGGCCAGGGGGCCAGCGCGACCACGGTGTGCGGGGCGATCGGCAGGAAGGGGCCCAGCGCCACGATCAGGGTCTGCTCGCCGGCGGCCCGCTCCGAGCCGAGCGGCCCGGCGCCGTCCGTGACGGTGACGCGCACCCGGGCGTCGGTCAGCTCGGGGTTGGCGGCGATCGCCAGCCCCACCCCCTCGGCGACCAGGTCCAGGTCGGGCGTCTCCATGCCCAGCCCCTCCGCGGAGCGGGCCAGGCGGCGCAGGTGGCGCGTGAGCGCGAACGGGCGGCCGTGCCGTGCCCGGACCGTCTCGAAGACGCCGTCCCCGACGGTGATGCCGTGGTCGGCCACCGGGATCCGGGCCTCGGCCTCGTCGACGACGGCGCCGCGGCCGTGACCGGCACCGGCGATCCACACCTTCATAGCCCCAACCCCCAGTGTTCTCGGGCGCCCGGCTCGCGCCGGGCCGCGCCACGATCCTCCCACCCCGCGGGCGGCCCCGGGGTCCGGGCGCTACCGGCAGGCCGTCGGGCTTGGCAAGGACGTGACCGGCACCGGCCGCGGTCCGGTTCTCCTGGTCCGTTCATCATCGCATCGTGACTGGTCAGGCGCATCCCGAGAAGCGGCGGCCCGATCGGCTGACGCCGGGGGGCCCGAAAAGATAGGTTACGAATGGCTATCATCTGGGCAACGCTTATGCGGGACCCGGCGGTGACCGGTCGTGCTCTCCCCCTCTGACGACCGCCCCGCGGCGTACGGGTCCCCGCAGGTCCCCTGCCCGCCCCGACCCGACAGAGCAAAGAGAGACATGATCCCACCGAGTACCGCCCGCGGAGAGCTCAGCTGGTTGCTGGACGACCTCCTCACCCGGGCCTCCGGAACGCAGCACGCCATCGTTCTGTCCACCGACGGGCTCCTCATGGCGACCTCCAGCGGCCTGGACCGGCCGGCCGCCGAGCACCTCTCCGCCATCGCCTCGGGCCTGCACAGCCTCGCCGGCGGCGCCAGCAAGCAGTTCTCCGCGGGGAACATCCGGCAGAGCATCATCGAGATGGACCGCGCCTTCCTCTTCGTCGCCGCGGCGGGCGAGGGGGCCTGCATGGCCCTGATGTCGGACTCCGACAGCGACGTGGGCCTGATCGCCTACGAGATGAACAAGGTGATCGAGCGGGTCGGCCAGTACCTGTCCGCGCCGCCCCGGCCCGACATGCCCTCCACTCCGGCGCACGTGGAGAAGTGACCCCTACCGCCGCCGCGGCGGGCCGCCCGGCGGCCCTGCCCCGGCAGGGGGGACGGGTGCGCCCCGGGCCGCCGATTTCGCGCTCGGCGCGGAATCCGCTAGAGTTCTTAACGCAGCGAGAGGGCGGCCCGGAGATGAACGGGAGGCCCACAAGAATCGCCGCGCGGACGTGGCTCAGCTGGTAGAGCATCACCTTGCCAAGGTGAGGGTCGCGGGTTCGAATCCCGTCGTCCGCTCCAACGGTCCGACTCGGCCACCGCGAGGTGGCGGAGCGGGACCGGCGCCGGGACACCGTTTCCGGAGCACAAGCGGACGTGGCTCAGCTGGTAGAGCATCACCTTGCCAAGGTGAGGGTCGCGGGTTCGAATCCCGTCGTCCGCTCGGAGAGGCCCGCATGGGTGTCCACAAGGCGATTCCCCCATGTCGTTTCCAGGCGGAGTGGCCGAGTGGTTGAGGCAAGGGACTGCAAATCCCTGCACACGGGTTCGATTCCCGTCTCCGCCTCCATGCACCTCATTTCCCATGAGGGCGGTTAGCTCAGTTGGTTAGAGCGCTACCTTGACACGGTAGAGGTCACAGGTTCGAATCCTGTATCGCCCACCAGCATCACCCGAGGCCAGGACACCAGTCCTGGCCTTCGGCGTTCCCGGGGGCGGGCGTGTGGGAGCCGCCTGGGAGATCGTCTTCCCCGCGGGCTCCTCCGGGGCCCGTTTTCCATGCCCGCGCGGCGGTGCTCCCCCGCTGACGGAACCGCGGACCACCGCGCCCCGCCCTGCGCGGAGACCGCGTCCACGCCGGCCCCCGCAGGGCCCCTCCCCCGCGCTCCGTGCCCGCTCCCGTGTTCCGTGCCCGCTCCCGGCGCGTCCCGTGTTCTCCGAAACCGGTTCTCTGGAACCAGGAAGCACATGGCACCCCGAGGCGAACACCAGGGGACGTCGTGGATACCCCGCCGGGTTCCGGTGCGAGGCCTTCCCGGTCCCAGCCGTCCGGCATCGCGGAGCCGCCCGGCCCTCCAGCACACCCGGCAGGGAGTACCGGCTCCACACCGCCGGAGTACACGGCCCGGCAGGCGTGGTCCCGGCTGGGCGAGCACACCGACCGCGCGGGGCCGGACGCCGCCGCCCCGGTCCGGGACTTCGCCCGCCGCTGCCCGGTGCCGGACGGGCACGGCGGCGGCCGGCGGCCGGGGCCGCGGGGAGCGCCCACGCCCCCGGCGGCACGGGGCGGACGCGGGCCCGCGGGACCGGCCCCCGGACGCGGGCTTGACCCTGTTCCAGGAACACGGTGTCTCCTGGCGGTCCGAGTACCGGCCGCATACGGGGAGGCGCACATGGAGCATCGGAGACCGCGCGGGAGGAGCGTGCCCGGTGGGCACCGGTCCCGGGGGCCGGCCGGAATCGGCGCGCTCGCCCTGGCAGGGGTCCTGGCGGCGTGCGCCCCGGCGCAGCCGGCCCAGGAGGTGTCCGGCACCGGCTCCCCCTCCGCCGACCTGGACCGCTTCTACGGACAGGAGCTGGAGTGGGGGGACTGCGCCGGCCACGCGACGACGGACACCGAGGCCGCGCTCATGGGCCTGGCGCCCGGCATCGAGTGCGCGCGCATGGAGGTGCCGCTGGACTACGGGGACCCCGAGGGTGAGCAGGCGTCCGTGGCGGTGTCGCGGGTTCCGGCCAGGGGCGAGTCGATGGGACCGCTGCTGTTCAACCCGGGCGGCCCGGGCGGCTCCGGGGTGGTGGGCGCCGCCCTGACGTTCGCGGGGCTGGCGGAGAGCGAGATCACCGAGCGGTTCGACGTGGTCGGCTTCGACCCGCGCGGCGTCGGCGCCACCGTGCCCGCCGTGGACTGCTACACCGACGAGGAGGCCGACGCGGGGGTCGTGGCGCTGGGGTCGCAGGGCACCACCGTCGAGTTCACCGAGGAGGACACCCGCGCCATCATGGAGCGGTGCGCCGAGGGGTCGGGCGGCGTCGGGGTCCTCCCGCACCTGGGGACGCGCGACACCGCGCGCGACATGGACGTACTGCGGTCCGTCCTGGGCGAGGAGAAGCTCACCTACCTCGGGCAGAGCTACGGGACCCGGCTGGGGACCCTCTACGCCGAGCAGTTCCCGGACCGGGTGCGGGCGATGGTGCTGGACGGGGCCAAGAACCCGCTCGAAGGCACCTTCGAGAGCCGCGTGAACGCGTACGCGGGGTTCCAGGCGGCGTTCGACGAGCTGGCGGCCTCCTGCGCGGAGGAGGCGGACTGCCCCCTGGGCACCGACCCAGCCCAGGCGACCGCCCGGTTCCAGGAGATCGTGCGGCCGCTGCGGGACGAGCCCGTGCCCGCTCTGGACGCGGAGCTGGACTTCGACGGCGCGGTCGGCGGGGTGGTCGCGGGGCTCTACAACACGCAGAGCCACCCCCGGATCGTCGAGGGCATCGCGGAGGTCGCGCAGGGGCGCGGCGACACCCTGATGCAGCTGGTCTACGACTTCGGGCTCCGCGGCCCCGACGGGCGGTGGCCCAACTCCCTGGAGGCCAACCACGCGATCAACTGCATGGACGAGGACCGCCTGACCCCGGAGCAGGGCGGGGAGCTGCGGGAGGCGACCTACGAGCAGGCGCCCTTCATGGACCCGGGTGTGGACGTGAGCGCGGGGGCGCGGGACGGGTGCGAGCACTGGCCCGCCGAGCCCGGGGTCGGGTTCCCCTACGCCCAGGACGTCGAAGGCCTGCCCGCCACACTCGTGGTGTCCATCACCGGCGATCCCACCACGCCGCACGAGGGCGGCATCCGGCTGGCCGAGACACTCGGGGGCGCGCTGCTGACGGTCGAGGGGACGGGGCACGGGATCGTCGGCCTCGGGACCAACGAGTGCGTCGACCGGGCGACGGCCGCGTACCTGATCGACCTCGACGTGCCCGACGAGGGCGCGACCTGCACGCTGTGACTCCGCCTCCCGGGGGGCGCGCCCGTATCCTCACGAGTGCGCGTTCCCCCGGGACCGGATCCCGGGGCGTCGACGACGGGGCCGCGGCCGGCCCCGCGAGGAGGGGCCGATGACACCGCCGACGGACCCGGAACCCGCGCCCGACGACCGCGCACCGGCACCGCCGTTCCCCGGGGCGGGGGCGACCACGGGGTGGAGCACGCGCGAACTCGCCGAGATGGCGGGCACGACGGTGAACACCGTCCGCCACTACCACCGCATCGGGCTGCTCGACGAGCCCGAGCGGCTGGGCAACGGCTACAAGCAGTACCGGGCGCGCCATCTCGCGCGGCTCGTCCGGATCCGGCGGCTGCGCGAACTCGGGCTCCCGCTCACGCGGGTGGAGCGGATGGGGGACCGGCCGGGCACCGTCGCCGACTCGCTGCGCGTGCTCGACGCCGAGCTCGCGGCCGGTATCGAGCGGCTCCAGCGGGCGCGCGCCGAACTCGCCGCCCTGCTGCGCGACCGCACCCCGATCGACGTCCCGGCAGGCTTCGGGCCGGTCGCCGGGCGGCTGGGCGAGGCCGACCGGGCGCTCCTGGCGATCTACTCCACGTTCTACGACGAGCGGGCGCTGGGCGACATCAGGCGCATGATCGAGGCCGAGCCCGCCGACCTCGACCGCGAGTTCGACGCGCTGGGCCCCGACACGGACGAGGAGACCCGGGAACGCCTGGCCGAGCGGGTGGCGCGGGCGCTCGCCGGGCATCGGGAGGCCTTCCCCTGGCTGGCGGAGCAGGGGGCGCACCGGACGAAGCCCTGGAGCGAGGTCGCGCGGACGGCGGCGCGCTCCCTGCACGACCTGTACGGCGAGGCACAGCGCGACGTCCTGCGGCGCGCGGTCCTCCACCTGTACGGGGAGGCCGCCGCCGGGCGGCCCGGCGACCCGCGGGAGTAGGGCCCGGGCGCGCCGGCCTACGGGGCCGCATCGGGCCGCCCGGGCGCGCCGGCGCCCCGCGGGCCGTCAGATGCGGACCCCGATGGCGCCGGCCCCGCGCGAGAGCTCGGGCAGCCAGGCGAGCAGTTCGTCGGCGCCGGTGACGTCGGTGGTCGTGACCAGGTTGATGGCCCCGGCGATCTCCTTGTCGGCGTCGTGCACCGGCAGGGTGAGGCTCAGCGCCCCCAGCTCCCGCTCGGACTCGGCGAGGTGGTAGCCGTTGCGGCGCACGCGCTCGACGTCGGCGCGCAGCTCCTCCAGGGTCTGCACCCGGCCCGAGGCCAGGGTGGTCTCCGGGGAGCGGCGGTGGTACTCCTCGATCTCCTCGTCCGGCAGGGCCGCGAGCAGGACCTTGCCGCCGCCGACGTCCAGCGGCACCCGGCGCCCGATGGGGAACTGGTAGCGCAGGGGGTCCGCGCCGCTGACCCGGGCGACGAGGATGCGCTCGTCCCCCGACCGGACGTACACCGACGAGGTCAGCCGGGTGGTCGCGGAGAGCTCGGTCAGCACCGGGGGGGCGACCGTGCTCATCCGGTCGTGGACCACGAACGCGTGGGCCAGCGACAGCAGCACCGGTCCCAGTGAGTAGCCCAGGCGGCCCTGCTGCACGTATCCGCGCCGGACCAGCTGGTTGACCGTGCGCTGGGTGGTGGCCAGGTGCAGGTCCGCCTCCCGGGCGATGTCGCTCAGCCGCAGCGGTCCGCGCGCGCGTTCCAGGCATTCGAGGACGTCCAGCGCACGGTCGAGCGTACGCCCCTGGTTCCCGCCTCCGGCTGTGGCGCCCATGCTCGCCTGGCCACTCTCCCCACTCGTGTTCCTCCGGGGATCCCCGTGTTCGCGGCGGAGGCCGCGAGGCCCGCCGGACACGGCGATCCGGCTCGCCGTCGACCCTTCCACGGTAGCGGAGAGGTTTCCACCAGGTTGACAGCCGAAAGAGCCACAGGTCACACTCACTATCAACCAGCAAGAGAAACTATCACCCAATGATAGATGGTGGAGTGATGAAGGTAGCTGTCCTGGGCCTCGGCGAGGCCGGAGCGATCTACGCGAAGGCGTACGCCGACGCCGGTTGGCGGTCGGTCGGGTTCGATCCCGGCCCCGCGGTCCCCACACCCGAGGGCGTCACACGGGCCTCCTCGACGGTCGAGGCGGTCGAGGGCGCCGACCTCGTCCTGAGCCTGACCACGGCAGCCCACGCGGTCCGGGCCGCCGGGGAGGCCGCCCCCGCGCTGCGCCCCGACGCCGTCTACATCGACCTGAACGCGGCCTCACCGCAGGTCAAGACGGATGTGGCCCGTACCATCGGTGACGCGGCCGGCGTCGTGGACGGGGCCGTCATCGGCTCCGTCGTCAAGTTCGGAGCCGGGGTCGAGGTCCTGCTCTCCGGTCCCGCCGCGGACGGCGCCGCCCGCGCCCTGGAGGTCGTGGGCTCGGACGCGCGGCCGATCGGGGACACGGTCGGGGCGGCCTCCGGCCGCAAACTGCTGCGCAGCGTGTTCATGAAGGGCCTCGGCGCGCTGATCACCGAAGCCGTCGACGCGGGGGCCGCGGCGGGTGAAGAGGAGTGGATGCGCAAGCAGATCGCCGACGCGCTCACCGGTGGTTCCCAGGCGCTGGACCGGCTGGACCACGGGACGCGCCTGCACGCCGTGCGGCGCTCCAGCGAACTGGAGGCGAGCATCGCGCTGCTGGACGGCCTCTCCGTCGAGTCGCCGGTGAGCCGGGGCGCGGCCGACCGCCACCGGTACCTGGCGCGCACGGCCGGCGGGGGCGACGAGCGGCTGATCGACGCCTTCGCGGCGATTCCCAGTGCGGCCGTCGGGGACGCGCGCGACCGCCTGGGGTTCGTGTCCTCCCGGATCAGGCCGGTGTGGAGCGGGGCGCGGGTCTCGGGCCGCGCGCTCACCGTCCAGACGCGCCCGGGCGACAACCGGGCGCTGCACCGGGCGCTGGCCCAGGCCCGGCCCGGCGACGTGCTGGTCGTGGACGGCGGGGGCGACGGCTCCCGGGCGCTGCTGGGCGAGCTGATCGCGGAGCGCGCCGTCAACCGGGGCGTGCGCGGCATGGTGGTCGACGGCGCGGTGCGCGACGTCGACGAGCTGCGCGAACTCGGGTTCCCGGTCTGGGCCGCCGCGGTCTCCCCCGCGGGCCCCTACAAGGACGGGCCCGGCCACGTCGGCCGCACCATCTCCGTGGGCGGCGCGGTCTGCGCCCCGGGGGACATCGTGGTGGCCGACGGCGACGGCGTCTTCATCGTGCCGCGCCTGGAGGCCGAGCAGACCCTCGCCGCGTCCCGGCTCGTCCTGGAGGACGAGGCCGAGCGGCTCCGCACCATCCGCCGGGAACGCGGATGAGCACCCCCCACGGGTCGCTCCGCGCGAGCGACACCCCGCCCGTCCGCGGGCACCGGCACGCCCCACCACCGAAGGTCGACCCATGCCCATCGCACTTCTAGCCCTCGCGGCCTTCATCGCCGTGATCATCGTGTGGAACGTCGTGTTCAAGCGGAACATGGGCGAGGCCATGCTGCTCGGACTCGTGACCACGGCCCTGTTCGCCGGAGCGCAGGCGCCCGCCTACCTCCTGGGCGGCCTGGCCGACGCGCTCACCCACGACGTGCTCTACGCGGCCCTGGCCTTCGTGTTCATGGCGTACCTCATCGACGTCACGGGGCTGATCCAGCGGATCCTGGCCATCCTCAACTCCGTGTTCGGCCGCATCCGCGGCGGTCCCGCGTTCATCGACACGGCCGGCTCCGCGGTCTTCGGGTCCCTGTCGGGGTCCAACTCCGCCAACACCGCCTCCAGCGGATCCTTCACCGGGCCCTGGATGGTGCGCACGGGGTGGACGCCCACGCGGGCCGCGACGGTCCTGGCCGGGAACGGGGGCATGGGCGCGGCCCTGCCGCCGAGCGCCTCCATGGTGATCATGATCGGCTTCGCCGGGGGCATGGTCACCACCGGACAGGTGTACCTGGGCCTGCTGGTCGCCGGGCTCTACCAGATCCTGCTGCGCATCGGCCTGGTGGCGTACTTCGTGCGCCGCGACGGCATCCCCAAGGTGGACGAGCACGACCTGGTGCCGCTGCGCACCTCGCTGCGGCAGGGGGCCGGGGCCCTGTCGATCTTCCTCGGCGCGCTCATCCCCATCGTCCTCACCGTGGGCCCGCTGGCGGACCTGCTCGCCGAGTCGACCCCCCTGGGCGACGCGATGGGCGACATCTCGCTGCTGACCTGGATCCCCATCCTCATCATCGGCTTCGCCCTCGTCGCCGGGCGGGACCGCCTCCCGCGCTCGGCGCGCGACTGGTCGCGCCTGCTGGACGGGGCGCTGCCCAAGTTCGCGACCATCGGCGCCCTGCTGTTCTTCGCGATCGCCGCGAGCGAGATCCTCGGGCGGCTCGGACTGGCCGAGGACGTCAACGCCGTCCTGGAGGCCCTGCCGGTCGGCTCGACCCTCATGGTGGTCGTGGTCGGACTGGTGGTCACACTGGTCGCCGGCCCGCTCTCCTCGACCGCCACCCTGACCGCGGTCGGCCAGATCTCGTTCCTGGCCCTGGTCGGTGTGGGCGTCGACCCGCTGCTCGCCGTCATCGCGATCCTGGTGTTCGCCTCCACCGAGGGCGCCTCGCCGCCCGCGTCGGGGTCGATCTTCGTGGCCGCGGGGCTGACCGGGGCACGGCCGGAGAGCACCTTCCTGCCGCTCATCGTCTACTACATGATCCCGATCTTCCTGATCGGCTGTCTGATCGGTTGGGGCGTCCTTCCGGTCCTGGGAGGCTGACCATGACCGCTCTCAAGTCCCGGGCCTTCACCGTGGTCCGCGCGCTGTTCAAGATCGGCCTGCTGAGCTGCTTCGCCCTCGGGGCGCTGCTGGTGCTGGGCCAGCTGGCCGGTGTCGTCGCCCAGCGGCCGGAATGGGTGACCGGCGCCTCGGACCTGTTCTTCGTGCCGACCATCGCCGCCGCTGCGGCCTTCGGGGTGCTGGGGTTCATCGGCAACTACCTCCGCCCCGGAGCGGGCGGGCCCGAGGAGGAGTGAGGCGGGGGCCGCGGCGCGCCGCGGCCCCCCGGCCCGGTCCTCCCCCGCCCCGGGGATGACGGATGTCATCGCCGCGGGCGTGTGTATCTCAGCCGGAACCGGTGACGGCCGCCCCTGCCGGTCGGGGCCCGTCCCTCGTTAGGTTCTAGGTATGAACAGCGACGACCGTCCCCTCCCCCCTCCCTCCGCGCGACCCGCCGCAGACCCCGCGGCCCCCGCGGCTGAGGCCGAACCGCAGCCCGTCCCGCCCACCGCCCTCCCGCGGCGCCGCGGGCCGGTGCCCGTCCCGGCCGGGGTGCCCTACCACCGCGTCCTGGCCGGGGAGAAGCGCCGCGTCTGGCGCGGCGTCCTGGCGATCGTGCTCCTCGTGGCCGGGATGCTCGTGCTCAGCTTCGGCCTGAGCTTCCTCGCGGTGATGGTCGACACCCTGACCGGCAGGTCCGACCCGATGTCGGGCGAGATGGAGTTCACCCCCCTGCTCAACGGCGCGGGCCTGCTCTCGCTCGCCCTGCTCATCCCCTGGAGCATGCTCCTCCAGCGGTGGCTCTACGGCGTGCGGGCGGCCTCCCTGCACTCGGTCCTGGCGAGCTTCCGGTCCGGCCCGTTCACCCGCTCCCTGCTGGTCCTGGGGCCGGTCTGGGTCGTCTACATGACCGTCTTCTCCTTCCTCAGCCCGTATGAGGAGGGGGTGTGGTCGACCACCGACCTGCTGCTGACCTTCGGCATCATCCTGCTGCTGGTGCCGCTCCAGGCGGCCGGCGAGGAGTACGGCTTCCGCGGCCTGGTCTTCCGGGTCGCCGGGAGCTGGGGCCGCGGCCCCCGGACGGCGCTGCTCCTGGGCGTGGCCGTCTCCAGCCTGGTGTTCATGGCGGCGCACCTGGCGGCCGACCCGTGGCTGAACCTGTACTACCTGACGTTCGGCGCCACGCTGGCGCTCATCACCTGGCGCACCGGCGGCCTGGAGGTCGCGATCGTGATCCACGCGGTGAACAACACGCTCGCGTTCCTGATCGCCGTCATCACCCACTCCGACCTCGCCGCCGGGTTCGACCGCTCGGTGGGCATGGGATCGGCGGTCATGCTCGTCCCCTGCGCCCTGCTCATCGCGGTCACGGCGGTGGTCTGGCTGGCCACCCGGCGCACGGGACCCGCGCTGACCCCCGGCGGCGCCCCGACGGGCCCGGCCGTGTAGCGGCGGTCCCCGCCGGGTCCCGGGGCCCCGCACCCGGTAACGGGTGCGGGGCCCGCCCCTGGGGTCAGGGGACGCGGTGGCCCGCCGCGCGGAACAGCTCGTACCACTCGGGCCGGGTCAGCGGCAGGTCCGACCCCAGGGCCGCGCCGGCCACCCTCTCGGGTGTGGTGGTGCCGAGCACCACCTGCATGCGGGCGGGGTGGCGGGTGATCCAGGCGGTCGCCACGGCGATCGGCGGCACCCCGTACTTCTCCGCGAGCCGGTCGAGGACCGCGTTCAGCTCCGGGTGGTCGGGCGAGCCGAGGAAGACGCCGCTGAAGAACCCCGACTGGAACGGCGACCACGCCTGCACGGTGATGTCGTGCAGGCGGGCGTGGTCCAGGACGCCGCCGCCGTCCAGGACGGTCGCCTGCGGCTCCCCGAGCATGTTCGCGGCCACCCCCTGGGCGACGATCGGGGCGTGGGTGACCGACAGCTGGAGCTGGTTGACCGCGATGTGCTGGCGCACGTACCGGCGCAGCAGGTCGATCTGGCGGGGCGTGTGGTTGGAGACCCCGAAGGCGCGGACCTTGCCCGCGGCCTCCAGGTCGTCGAACGCCCGGGCCACCTCCTCCGGCTCGACGAGGGCGTCGGGCCGGTGCAGCAGCAGGATGTCGACGCGGTCGGTGTCCAGGGCGCGCAGCGAGCCCTCGACGGACGCGAGGATGTGCTCGTAGGAGAAGTCGAAGTAGGGCCCCCCGGGGACGATGCCCACCTTGGTCTGCACGGTGACGGCGTCGCGCTCGGCGGGGGTGAGGCGCATCGCCTCCGCGAAGCGCCGCTCGCACTCGTGCAGGGAGCGGCCGTAGATGTCGGCGTGGTCGACGAAGTCGACGCCCGCGTCCCGGGCGGTGCGCACGAGGGCGCGGATCTCGTCGTCGGTCTTCTCGGCGATGCGCATGAGTCCGAGGACGACGTTGGGGGCGGCGATGTCCGTCCCGGGCAGGGTGAAGGTCTTCACGGGGTTCCTTTCGGTCCGGCGTTCACGGTAGGAG
Organism: Nocardiopsis flavescens; assembly: GCF_900141985.1. Lineage (GTDB taxonomy): Bacteria > Actinomycetota > Actinomycetes > Streptosporangiales > Streptosporangiaceae > Nocardiopsis > Nocardiopsis flavescens. The sequence continues at coordinate 33,273 of NZ_FQZK01000010.1, forward strand.
TGCGGGCCGGGGGAAGTCCAACAGGGGCGTCCTCCGCGATTCAGAACCGGGGCTCATCAATTCCCGCCGGGGTGCCCGCCCCGTGTGATCCACGCCATGGCGAAAGATATGGACGTTGAGTCCATATAGGAGTTATATGGACTCGTAGACCATTTCACGGAGACCACGGGAGGCAGGACCATGGGCAGCAGCGGAACCGATCGCGTCGCCCTCGTCACCGGCGGTTCGGGCGGCATCGGGCGGGCCGTCGCCGAGCGGCTGGCCGCCGACGGGACGGCGGTCGCCGTCCACTACGCCGGGAACAGGGAGCGCGCGCAGGCCGCCGTCGCCGCCGTCACGGGCGCGGGTGGCAGGGCGATCACCGTGGCGGGCGACGTCGCCGACGAGAACGCCATGGCGGCCGTGTTCGACGAGGCCGAGGCGGCGTTCGGCGGCATCGACGTCGTCGTCAACACCGCCGGGACCATGGTCCTGGGGCCGATCGCCGACTTCGACCTCGACGCCCTGGACCGGATGCACCGCACCAACGTCCGCGGCGCCTTCGTCGTCTCCCAGCAGGCCGCCCGGCGGGTGCGCGCGGGCGGCGCGATCATCAACGTCTCCACCAGCGTCTCGCGCCTGCAGTTCCCCGGCTACGGCCCCTACGTCGCGAGCAAGCGCGCGGTGGAGGGGATCACCCTGATCCTCGCCCGCGAGCTGCGCGGCCGGGACATCACCGTGAACACCGTCGCCCCCGGGCCCACCGCCACCCCGCTGTTCCTGGACGGCAAGTCGCAGGAACAGGTCGACGCGCTCGCCGCGGCCCCTCCGCTGGAGCGGCTGGGCCGACCCGAGGACATCGCCGAGTCGGTGGCCTTCCTCGCCGGACCGGCCCGCTGGGTCAACGGCCAGACCCTCTACACCAACGGCGGCCTCGCCTGAGGCCTCCCCCGGCGCGCCCGCGCGGCGCGGTCGCGTACGGTGCCGTCGGGGGCCGGGGAGCCGGCGCCCGGGAGACGGGGAGCGAGGAGGGGGAGCGTGACGAACGATTCGGCGGCCGGGGCCGCCGACGGGGGTCCGCGGCGCGGCGCCCGCGGCCGGGGCCGCCGCCCCGCCGAGGAGGTCCGCGCGGACGTCCTGCGCACCGTGGGCGGCCTGCTGCTGGAGGAGGGCCTGGCGGGCCTGACCTTCGAGCGGGTGGCCCGCCTGTCCGGCGCCAGCAAGACCACCCTGCACAAGTGGTGGCCCTCGCGGGGCTCGCTGGCGCTGGACGGCTACTTCCACGCCGTCCAACCCGCGCTGGACTTCCCCGACACCGGGGACGTGCGCGCCGACCTCCTCTCCCAGATGCGGTCGTTCGTGCGCGTCATGACCCGCACGCCCGGGGGCCGCGTCCTGACCCAGCTGATCGGCGAGGCGCAGACCGACACCGGGCTGGCCGCCGCCTACCGGCGGCTGTACTCCTCTCAGCGCCGCGCCCTGGCCGCCGAGCGGCTGCGCCGGGCGCAGGAGGAGGGCCAGATCCGGGCGGACGCGGACGTGCGGGTCCTCGTCGACCAGCTGTGGGGGGCGGTCTACCACCGGCTGCTCATCCCGGACGAACCGGTCACCGAGGAGTTCGCCGCCGCGCTGGTGGCCAACCTGCTGGACGGCGTCGGCCCGGGGTGACCCGGCCCGGCCCCGGCCCGGCCCCGGCCCGGCCCCGGACCGGCCGGTTCCGGCATACTGTCCCCATGCCGGAACACGGACCCCGCCTGGAGATCGAGTACTGCACGCGCTGCCGCTGGCTGCCGCGCGCGACGTGGATGGCGCAGGAGCTGCTGACCACGTTCGAGGCCGAACTGGGAGAGGTCGCGCTGGTCCCCGGGACCGGCGGGGTGTTCGAGGTGCGGGTGGGCGGCGAGACCGTGTGGTCGCGCAGCAGCGACGCCGCCTTCACCGACGCCGCGGACATCAAGCGGCTGGTCCGCGACAGGATCGCCCCGGACCGGCCGCTGGGCCACTCCGAGCGCAAGGACTGACACGGCCCACGCGCGTCCTCCCCAAAAGCGCGTGCGGCGTCTACCGTTGCCCCATGAGCGACTCCCAGAACGAGATCGACCCGTCCGCCCCGCCCACCGGCCCCGGCTGCCGGGAGTGCGACGAGGGCGGCGGCTGGTGGTTCCACCTGCGCCGCTGCGCGGCCTGCGGGCACGTGGGCTGCTGCGACAGCTCGCCGGGGCGGCACGCCACCGGGCACTTCGAGGAGACCGGGCACCCGTTCATCCAGAGCTACGAACCCGGCGAGGTGTGGTTCTACGACTTCCGCAGCGGCGGGACCGGCGAGGGCCCCGCACTGGCGGAGCCCACCTCCCACCCCGCGGACCAGCCCTCGCCCGGCCCGGCCGACCGGGTGCCCGGGGACTGGACGCGGCGGCTGAACCGCTGACCCTCAGCGCCCGCCCGGGCGGGCGCGGGCCCGCAGGCGCCCGGCCAGCAGGCGCACCGCGCCCGCGATGACCGCGACGTTGAAGACCATCTGGCAGATGAGGAGCCCGCGCGCCCACTGCCCCTGGGCGTGGATGTCGCCGTAGCCGACGGTGGCCAGTGTGGTGAGGGCGAAGTAGAGGGCGTCGGTCCGGGTCTCCAGGCCCGCGAACTCGCCGGGCCGGGCCAGCGCCATCCCGTGGTCGGCGAGGGCGAAGAGGGCGATCCCGCAGGCGGCGAGGAGGATCGGCGGGCGCAGCGACAGCCCGGCCGGGTCCTCCCGCTCCTGGAGCCGGGCCGCCCGGACCACCGACCGGCAGATCAGGGCGAGCCCGGCGGCCAGCGCGGTCCAGCGCACCCACACCTGCCAGGAGTCGCCGACCGCCTCGAAGGGGACGAGGTAGTACAGCACGACGACGAGTCCCACCTCGCCCGCGAGGATCGTGCGGTCCCACCGGCGCGGGGGCGGCGTCCGCCCGCTCTCGAAGGCCATGACCCACAGTCATAGCACGGACACGGCGGGCTTTCCCGGCGGCTCAGCGCAGGGCGCCGCGGCGCTCCAGGATGTCCAGCACGCGCTCGTACCAGCGCAGGTTCTCCTCCTCCAGGGCGATGCCCCGGAGCAGGGTGAGGTAGGGGCCGATCCGCTCGGCGCGGGACAGGTGCTCCTCCTCGGTGCGCCCGTCCAGCAGGTGCGCGCGCAGCCGGAGGTAGTGGCCCAGGCGGGCGCTGGACCAGGCGGTGCGCTCGGTGACCGCGGTGCGCACGGCGTCGGCGTCGCCCACGTCCACGGACTGCACCTGGACCATCAGCTCGTCGCGGATGGCGATGGGCCGGGGCGGGCGGGAGGTGAAGGCGCGCAGTTCCCCGCGACCGCGGCCGGTGAGGGTGAAGACGCGCTTGTCGGGCCTGCGCTCCTGGCGCACGACGGTCGCCTCGATGAGGTCCTCGCCCTCCATCCGCTCCAGCTCGCGGTAGATCTGCTGGGGGGTGGCCATCCAGAAGTTGGCCACCGAGGAGTCGAAGATCTTGGTCAGGTCGTACCCGGAGGCCGGGCCCTCCAGCAGGGCGGCCATGACGGCGTTGCGCAGTGCCATCGGGCCACTGTAGCGCCCCCGGAATAGTCGCGTCGTTGACTGGTCAAGGAATCCACTGCCGCCCCGTGTACAGCCCGGCCCCGCCCTGTTAGCCTCCTGCACACCTATTCAATTCGTTGACTGAGGAGAGTGCGCCGTGGGGACCTTCCGCGAGGCCGTCGAGGCCCGGGACGGCGAGGCCGTCGCCGCCCTGCTCGCCGACGACGTCGTCTTCACCAGCCCGGTCGCGTTCCGGCCGCACCGCGGCAGGGCCGTCACCGCCGCCATCCTGCGCGCGGTGCTGCGGGTGTTCGAGGACTTCCGGTACGTGGGCGAGTGCGCCTCCGCCGACGGGCGCGAGCACGTGCTGCGGTTCCGGGCCACGGTGTCGGGCCGCGAGGTGGAGGGCTGCGACCTGCTCCACCTCGACGACGAGGGCCGGATCGACGCCCTCACCGTGATGGTCCGCCCGCTGTCGGGGCTCCAGGCCCTGGCCGACGCGATGGACGCGCAGTTCGACCGCGTCCGGGAGGAGGCCGCCGCCGGGTGACCCCGGCGGGCGCGGCGCATACCCTCGCAAGGGTGACGAACACACTCGCGGCGACCGACCCCGTGACCGCGGCCGCGCGGATCCGGGGGGTCCTGGGCGACGGCCCCGTGCTGGTCCTGACCGGGGCGGGCGTCTCCACCGACTCCGGCATCCCCGACTACCGCGGTCCCGGGTCCCCGCCCCGCACCCCCATGACCTACCAGCAGTTCGTCGGCGATCCGGCCTTTCGCCGCCACTACTGGGCGCGCAACCACGTCGGCTGGCGGCACGTGCACCGGACCCGGCCCAACGCGGGCCACCTGGCGCTCGCCCGCCTGGAGGCCGCCGGGGTGGTCTCGTCGGTCATCACCCAGAACGTGGACACCCTGCACGAGGCGGCGGGCAGCCGCTCCGTGATCGACCTGCACGGGCGCTACGACCGGGTGGTGTGCCTGGAGTGCTCGGCGGTGCTCCCGCGCGAACGGCTGGCCGAGCGGCTGGCCGCGCTCAACCCCGGGTTCGCCGGCATGGTGGACGACGTGGAGATCGCCCCCGACGCCGACGCCGCCCTGGCGTCCACCGAGGGCTTCCGGGTGGCGGACTGCGCCCGCTGCGGCGGCGTGCTCAAGCCCGACATCGTGTACTTCGGCGAGAACGTGCCGCCCGCCCGGGTGCGCCGCGGGTACCGGCTGGTGGAGGAGGCCGCGGCGCTGCTGGTCGCCGGCTCCTCGCTGACCGTCCTGTCGGGGCGGCGGTTCGTCAGGGCCGCCGCCGACGCCGGCCTGCCGATCGTCATCCTCAACCGGGGCGCCACCCGCGGCGACGCGCTGGCCGACCTCACCGTGGACGCGGGCTGCTCGGAGGTGCTCGCCGCCCTGGCCGACTCTTACGCCTCCTGAGGCCGCGCCCCGTGCCCCGTCCGCGGCGCGGGGGCCCGGTCCAGGCCGGCGAGGAAGTCCAGCAGGGCCGCGTTGACCTCCGCGGGGCGCTCCTGCTGGGTCCAGTGCCCGCAGCCCTGGAGGGTGATGTCCCCGCGCAGGTCCGGGACGATCGAGGTGAGCGCCGCCCGCAGCTCCGCAACCCCGCGCATGGCCAGGACCAGGTCCATCGTGCCCACCGCGTAGAGCCCGGGCACGTCGATGGTGCGTCCCCGGAACGGCGACATGAGGCCCTGGTTGGCCTCGATGTTGCGGTACCAGTCCAGCGGGCCCGTGTAGGCGTGCTCCCCGTGCAGGGCGTGCTCGCGGGCGAACACCCGGACGTCCTCCTCGGTGAGCCAGGCGGGCAGCGACTCCGGCTCGGGCAGCCCGTCCACCGCGGTCGTGCCCTCGGGGATCATCCACACCCGCGGCCCGTCGGCGAAGGGGGCGTCGCCGGAGGCGCCCACCAGGATCCGCCGCAGGAACCGGGCCGGGTCGGCCGCCATCTCCGCGTCCGCGCGCCCCCGCTCCTGGAAGTACACCTGGTAGTAGCCCTCGCCGTAGATCTGCCGGGTCACCGAGGGCGGCGGCATCATCGCCGGGGGCGCCGGGGGCACGCTCAGGCCGACCACGCCGCGCACCAGGTCCGGGCGCATGAGCGCGGTGGCCCAGGCGACCGGGGCGCCCCAGTCGTGCCCGACCACGACGGCGCTCTCCTCCCCCAGCGCGGCGATCAGCGCGACCACGTCGCCCACCAGGTGCGGCAGGGTGTAGGACGACACCTCCTCGGGCCGGTCGCTGCGGCCGTAGCCGCGCTGGTCGGGTGCGACGACGCGGTACCCGGCCGCGGCCAGCGCGTCGAACTGGTGCCGCCAGGAGTACCAGCCCTCGGGGAAGCCGTGCAGGAGCAGCACCAGCGGGCCGCTCCCCCGGTGCGCGATGTGCAGGCGGACACCGTTGACCTCGACGTCCTCGTGCTCCACGTTCATCGTCCGCTCCTGGTGCCGGTCGGGGAGGGTCGGGGCCACGCTACAGCGCCGCTCCCGGCGGCGTCCCCCGCTCGCGAGGACGGGAACCGGGCTTTTTCGGACCAGGGGCGGAAAAGCGCGAAATAAGCCGGTGCGGTGGTAATCCCGCCCGTCCCGCCCGGGACTACTTCAGCGAGAGTCCGGCGATGTCGAAGGAGACCGATGAGGACCGACAGGGCGCAGGCCCCGCCCACCGACCGGCTGGCGGACCTCTACGACCGCTACCACGCGAGGATCCTCGCGTTCTGCCTCCTGCGCGCGGACGAGACGGTGGCCGAGGAGGTGGCCAGCGAGACGTTCGTGGTCGCCTGGCGCAAGCTGTCCGCCGTCCCCGACCCGCCGCTGCCCTGGCTGCTGGGGGTGGCCCGCAACCTGCTCCGCAAGCAGTACGGGGCCCGTATGCGCCGGGAGACGCTGCTGCGGCGGCTGGCCGACCTCTCCGACCGGCGCGACGAGCAGGACTGGGACGTCGCCGAGAGGTTCGTGCTGCGCGAGAGCGCCGTCCGGGCGCTGGGCGGGCTGTCGGAGAAGCACGTGGAGGCACTGACCCTCGTCGCCTGGCACGGGCTGTCGCCCGCCGAGGCCGGCCGCGTGGTCGGCTGCTCGTCCGGGACCTTCTCGGTCCGCCTGCACCGCGCCCGCCGCGCGCTGGCCAGAGCACTGGAGTCCCTGGAGGGCTCCGCCGCCCGCCGGGGGGCGGACCGCCCCTCCCCCGGCCACCGGGCCGTTCCCGGTACCGTCGCCCGCACCGTTCACCAGGAGGCACGATGATCCAGGACGACATCCTCGAAACCGTGTCGGCGCTGGAGCCCCGGGCCCTGCGCGAGCGTGCCGACGAGCTCAGCCGGCGCCGGCGCGAACACGTCCTGGAGCGGGCGCGGGCGGCGGGCGGGCGGAGGGCGTTCCTGCGGGCCGCCGCCGACCGCCGGTGGCGGCTGCCCCTGACCGCGGGTGTGCTGGTCACCGCCGCCGCGGTCGCCGCCGGGGTCCTCGTGTACTCCCCCGGCCGGACCGTGGTGCCCGGCGAAGGCGACGCCGACGTCCAGAACAACGGCGTGGCGGCGTCCGGCCCCGCCGACGCGCGGGAGCTGTTCGCCGCCGCCGCCGAGGCCGCCGCCGCCCGGGAGGCGGACCCGGAGGGCTTCTGGTACGTCCGCACGCGCCGCCACCTCGTCGCGGACCCGCCCGGGGTCCTGGGCGAGGGGGAGGGCGAGTACACCGTGCGCCAGACCTTCACCGACGAGAGATGGTGGGAGCTGGGCGGGGAGTTCCGGAGCCTGGCCAACCTCAGCCTGGACACCGAGACCGAGTTCCCCACCGAGGCGGACGAGAGCGCCTGGGAGCGGGACGGCTCGCCCGAGCTGGCCTTCGCCTCCCCGATGAGCACCGCCTACCGGGGCGAGAGGAACACCCCGTACGGGGTGGGGGTCTCCGGTCTGGCGGCGCTGCCCGAGGACGCCGGGGCGCTGGAGGAGGTCCTGCGCGAGCAGTGGACCGCGAACCGCCAGGGCGGCGAGCCCGAGGGGGTGCCGCCGGTGGAGCCGACGGAGGAGGACTTCCGGGCCAGCATGGTCTACGACTTCCCCGCGCTGGCGACCTCCCCGGTGAGCGGCCGGACCCTGGGGGCGCTCTTCACCCTGGCCGGGGAGATCGAGGGGATCCGCCTGGTCGGCCCGGCCCGGGACCCGCTCGGCCGGGAGGGCTACGAGGTGGAGGTCGTGAACCCGGCCTCCTCCGACGAGGGGCGGGAGAAGTCCGTCCGCTGGATCATCGACCCCGACGGCGGGGCCCTGCTGAGCGAGCACTGGGACGAGCACGCCTGGACGGCCTACGAGGAGGTCGGGGCCGTCGACGAGATCGGCGACCCGGCCGTGCCGGTGGAGTACGAGGACTGGTGACCGCGGTCCGGCGCCGGCCCGCTCCCCCTTCTCCAGGGAGCGGGCCGGCGTCGTCACGGGCGGGGTGTGAAGGCCACCGGGAGGCGGTCCGGGCCGCCCGCCCACGGGGAGGACCTGCGCGCGGGCAGCGGCGGGACGGCGTGCAGGTCCGGCAGCCGTTCCAGCACCACCTCCACGGCCGCGGCGGCGATGGCCGCCGCGACCCGCGGCACGGGGTGGGGGCAGCCGCGCTCGCCGTGGCCGAAGAAGACCCGGGGCCTCTCCCGCCCGGCGGGCTGCGCGCCGGCGCCCGCCGCCGCCAGCCCCAGGACGAGCAGGTCGCCGCGGCGGATCCGGCGACCGCCCAGGTCGCAGTCCTGGACCGCCCAGCGTCCGACCGCGTTGCGGGCGGGGGTGTCCCGCCACAGCGCCTCCTCCAGCGCCTGGGGCACGGTGGTCCGCCCCGCGGCCAGGGAGCGGGCCGGGCCGTCGTCGGCCAGGGCCAGGCGCAGGGTGACGGCGATCCAGTCGGCGACGGCCGCCTGACCGAAGACGAGCACCAGCAGCAGGTCCTGGGCGACCTCCTCCGGGGCGGCGCGGCGGGCGGCGAGCAGGGAGGCCGGGTCGTCGGCGCGGGGCAGGCGGCGGCGGTCGCGCACCAGTTCCGTGAGGCGCCCGTGCAGACGGCCGCGGGCCGCGGCGGCGCCGGGGCCGGTGCCCGCCGCCGCGAGGAGTTCGCCGGGCGGGACCTCCCGCGCTCCGCACAGGCGGGCGAGCACCCGCGCCGGGACGTGCCGGGCGTAGTCGGCGACCAGGTCGGCGCTCCCCGCCGCCGCGAAGCCGTCGACCCGCCGGCCGGCCACCCGCCGGGACAGGTCGCGCAGGTCGATCCCCTCGACCGCGGCCAGGGCGTCGCCGATCGCGTCGGCCCGGTCGGCGCCGTCCTCGCCCAGGAGCACCGGCGGCGCCCACAGCGCGTGGGCCAGGACCGGGTGGTCGGGGCCGATCCGGTCCCGCAGGTTCCACCTGCGGTGGTCCCGGGAGAACCACGCGGAGCGCCCCATCACCTGCCGCAGCTCGCGGACCCCGGAGACGAACCAGGCGGGGACGTCGCCCTCCAGCAGCACCGGGGCGACCGGTCCGAGCGCGCGCAGCCGGGCGTGGAGGGCCGCGACGTCCCGGTCGGCCGCGGGCCCGTACAGGCGGGGGGCGCCGGCGTGGTCGGGCGAGGGCGGCGGGGGTCCGCTGCCGGCGGGATCGGCGGCGGGGTCCGGTGCGCCGTCCGGGACGGGGTCGGCGCCGAAGACCGGGAGGCGGGCCGGGCCCCGGTCCGCGGGCCGGGCCCCGGCCCCCTCCCACCACCGGAGGGGGTCCTCCCGCCGGGCGCTCACGAGGCGAGCCCCGCCCGCTCCGGCACCGGACCGGACGCCGCGACCAGGGTCCGCGGGACGAGGACCCCCACCGACAGGCCCCCCTGGGGGGAGGTCCCGAAGTCCACGCCGAAGCGGTGCCGGGCGGCGATGAGGCCGACCACGGCCAGGCCGGTGCGGTCCCCGTCCACGACCTCCAGGCCCCCGGGTGAGTCGACGCGGGCCCGGGCCGCCTCGCGCTCGCGGCGGCGCATCCCCGGTCCGCCGTCCTCCACGTGCAGGACGATCCCCTCCTCGTCCCCCTCCACCCGGACGGACACCTCGGCGTCGGGGCCGGAGAAGGCGGCGGCGTTGTCGAGCAGCTCGGCCAGGACGCGGGCCAGCGGCTCGGCCGCCTGTCCCAGCACCTCCACGCCCTCGGCGCCGCGGGCGCGCACCCGTGTGCGGGCGCCGACGCGGCGGGCGGCCCGGCGCAGGACGTCAGGCAGGGGCACGGTGAGCGGGTCGCGCCGGCCGGTCCCCCCGCCGGCGAGGGTGACCAGGGTGTCGGCGGTCCGCACGGTGCGGGCCAGGACGCGCCCGGCCTCCACCAGGTCCTCGCGGACCTCGGGCCGGTCCCCGTGGGTCTCGCGCAGGACGCGCAGGTGCTCGGCCGCCGTCTCCAGGCCCGCGCTCAGCCGGGCCCCGCAGGAGGCGGTGGCGGCCAGGACGGTGTCGGTGCGGCGTGCGGCGGCCAGCAGCTCGGAGCGGACGTGGTCGCGCAGGGAGGCCAGGGCGTCGTCGAGGGGCAGGTGGCCCGTCGGTGCGGGCGGGGGGTCCGCGGCCTCGGCGGCGGCGCAGCGGTCCGTGCGGATGCGGGCGGTGAGCGGCGGCAGCCAGGCCCGGTCCAGCTCGGTGATCCGCCGCTCGCAGCGGGCGATGAGGGCGCGGGCGTGCTCGGCCCTGCGGGCGGCGAGGTCGAGTTCGCCCCCGGCGGCGCGCAGCAGCCGGTCCAGCGCGGCGTGCCGGACCGGCGGGTGGGCGGCGAGGACCTCCCGGACGGTGCGGCCGGAGCGGACGCCGTCGGCCAGGGCGGGCAGGAGGTGGTCGGCGAGCAGGGCGGCCTCGTGTTCGAGGGTGTCGTCCGCGGCCCGGGCGCGGACGCGCCCGTCCCGGACGACGCGGACCGCGGCGGCGCGGTGGGCGGCCACCGCGACCGCGGCGCACAGGGCGGTGCCCAGGGCCCCGGTGACCGCGGCGACCAGGGGGCGGTCGCCCTGGCCGACGGCCGCCACCGACCACGACCAGGCGGGGGCGACGAGGACGGCGCTGGCCAGCAGGGCGATCAGCGCCTGGTGGGCGGGGTGGGGGGAGATCCGGATCCGGTCGGTGGAGTCGGTCGACATGTGGTCCTCGGGTCGAACGGCACGGAGTCCCGCCGCGTGCCCGGCCGGCCACGGCGCTCGCCGGGGAACGCGCGGTTGGACATTTTTACGGTAGACCACATTCGTCCGCCGCGCGGGCCTTACCGAGAAAGGGATCCCCGCCGGAAAGGCGGGGACCCCCAGGTCATCCCGCACCCGGCGGGACGAATTCGTTATTTGTCAGGACAATGCATTTTCCGGGACAGACGGCATTTCCCGGAGGGCCCGCCTTTCCGGGATTTCCCGGGCCGTTCACGGAAGGAACAGGGCGAGCGCGCAGACGGCCGCGGCGGTCAGGACGACGTTGCCGATCGCCGAGGCCCGGCGGCCGGGCGCCGCGGGGTCCTCCCCCCGGGCGGGCAGGGCCGGGGAGCGCAGGACGACGGCGGCGACCGCCGCCGCGGACAGGGCGGTCAGCAGGTACCACAGGGCCACGGGGACGACGGTCCAGGTGACGACGACCAGGGACAGCGCGGCCACGAAGCCCAGGGACGCCGTCCGGGACACCGCGTCCCAGCGGTCGGCGAGGCGGTTCCTCCCTTCGCCCGGCCGGGCCGCCAGGGCGAGGGACACGGCGGCCAGCGCCCACCACAGGCACAGGGCGGCGCCGATGAGTACGGGGATCAGCGCGGGGTTCACGACCACTCCTTCCCGGTGAGCAGCTCGACGGCCTGCCCCTCCACCTCGGCGGTGGTGTTGGAGAGCACGATGACGGCCCGGTCGGCCTCCCGGTCCAGGGCCAGCATGGAGACGAACCCGCCGGTGCCGCCGTTGTGCCAGGTCACCTCGGTGCCGTCGACGTCGGTGGTCACCCAGGCGTAGCCGATGCGGTCGTCCCCGTCGGGCCAGCGCGGCTCCAGCGCGGCCGTGCCGGGGGCGGTGCCGTCGAGCACGGCGCGGGCGAAGCGCTCCATGTCGGCCGGGGTCGAGCGGACCCCGACGGTGGAGGTGTAGGCCGCGGCGAGCCAGGGCGCGGCGGTGCGGCCCCGCTCGGTGTGCCCGAGGGTTGCGTCGTCGGGCAGGTCGGCCTCGGTGCGGGGGAGGTAGGTGTCGTCCATGCCCAGGGGGTCCAGGAGGCGCTCGCGCAGCAGGTCGGCGTACCCGGTCCCGGTCGCCTCGGCCAGGGCCGGGCCCAGCAGGGCGAAGCCCAGGTTGGAGTAGTGGGACTCGCCGCGGTCGGTGAGCTCTGCGGCGCGGGCCTGGTCCAGCAGGACGGAGTCGTCGTAGCGGTAGGGGTCCCGGCCGAAGTAGTTGGCGGCGACCGCGCTCGACACGACGTCCCGCAACCGCGTGGGGAGCCGGGGCAGCCCGGAGCGGTGGGAGGCCAGCTCGGCCAGGGTGACGTCGGCGACCGGGGTGCCGTCGAGGTCGAGCAGGTCGCCGAGCCGGGTGTCCTCGGTGACCTCTCCGCGCTCGATCGCGTCCGCCAGGAGCAGGGCGGTCATGGCCTTGGTGATGGAGCCGATCTCGAAGTCGGTGTCGGCGCCGCCCCCGAAGTGGGCGAGGGCCGTCTCCTCGCCGTCGATCTCGACGACGCCGAGCAGGTCGCGGGGTCCGTCGGCGTACAGGTCTCGGGCGCGGTCGAGCAGCTCCCGGTCGCCGGTCTCGGCGGTGGACAGCGCGGGGACGCGCGGGGCGACCGCGATCCCCAGGGCGATGACCAGGAGGGCGGCCAGACAGGCCGCCGCGATGGTGCGGGTGCGCACGGGTCTCCTCCCTCGTGTCAGGCGGGCCCGCCCGCGGCGGTGAGGATCACCAGGAGCGGGACGAGGCGTTCGGGCGGTACGGCGTAGTGGCCGCGGCGGACGGCGACCAGCCACCCTGCGGCGGACAGCAGGTTGACGTGGTGGTAGATCTGGCCGGTCGTGCCGAACTCGGAGCGCTCGGCCAGGGCGGCGACGGTGTCGGTGCCCTGCCGGACGGCCTGGAGGAGCCGGAGGCGGACCGGGTGCCCCAGGGCGTCCAGGGAGGCGGCGCGGCGGGACCAGTCCTCCGCGTCCAGCCGTTCCGCGGGCAGGCCCTGCTGCCACTCCAGGGCTTGGGGCCCGGACCCGAGGACACCGGCGAAGACCACGCCCCCGTCCCCGGCGACGTGCTGTTTCAGGGCGTTCAGGGCGAAGAACGGGTCGTGGTCCCCGGCCGCGTCGGCGTCGGTCCCTGCGGTGCCGCGCGTCTCCAGCGCGGCGACCCGGGCCTCCAGCTCGGCCAGGCGCTGTTCGGTCGTCTTCTCTGCCACTCCGCCAAAGTATCAGAAAGTCCGTAATTACGTAATTCCGCACTCACGCCGGTCACGGCCCCGGGGCCCTTCCTTTGCCGGATGTGTGAGAGCGCCTGGCGTGCCGCTGACCGCGACCGGCAGATCATGAAGGAAAAGGAGGGCGGGCCGCGTTCTCCGCGACGTCCGAAGGGCCGGGGCCGCGGGCCCGCGGTCGATGAGGAGGCGAGACATGCGTGCGGAAGCCGCCAACGGGTGGCAGTTCTTCGTCGCGACCCTGTTGATCGTCATCGGGGCCGTCAACATCATCCAGGGGCTGGTGGCCCTGTTCACCCCGGACTTCTACATGGTCGGCGGCACGGAGATGCTCTTCCTGGGCTTCGGCGCCTGGGGCGTCCTGCTCGGCCTGTGGGGCGTCGTCCTGGTGGTCGCGGGCCTGGCCGTCCTGTCCGGCCGCACCTGGGCCCGGGTGTTCGGCATCGTGCTGGCCTGCCTCAACGCCCTGGCACAGCTGGCGTTCGTGCTGGCCATGCCGGTCTGGTCGATGGTGGCGATCGCCATCGACATCCTGGTGGTCTACGGACTCACCGCCGGATGGCCGAGCCGGTCCCGCGGGGAGGGGTCCGCGACGTCCTCCGGGATGAGCGCCGCCGAGCAGGAGGCGTACCGGAGCGGGTACCAGGCGGCGCACGAGGCGCCGCCGCAGGCGCGGGCCGCGGAGCGGACCGTCGCCCGCCCCGGCGGGCGCGGCCGGGCCGACGGCTGAGGAGGGACCCGGAGACGGGGAGGTGGGGCGGCCCCGCGGGGCCGCCCCACCTCCCCGTTCCGCTCAGGCCGCGGCGGCGCGCACCGCCGACGCCAGCCGGTCGCGCAGCGGCGCGAACCCCGGCTCGGCCCGCGGGTCCGGACTGCGGGGCAGGCCGGAGGTCTCGTCCAGCACGATCCGGCCGGGGCGGGCGCTGAGCACCACCAGGCGCGAGCCCAGCCGGACCGCCTCGTCGACGTCGTGGGTGATGGAGACGATAGTCTTGCCGGTGGCCGACCACAGCGCCCGCACCTCGTCCTGGAGGCGCTCCCGGGTGAGCGCGTCCAGGGCCCCGAAGGGCTCGTCCATGAGCAGGACGCCCGGATCCGGGGCCAGGGCACGGGCGATGGCCACCCGCTGGCGCATGCCGCCGGACAGCTCGTAGGTGCGCATCCGCCCGGCGTCGGCCAGGCCCACCTGGGCCAGCCGCTCCCCGGCGACCTCCCGGCGGCGTTCCCGGGGCACCCCCGCCGTGCGCAGTCCGAACTCCACGTTGGCCCGCACGCTCAGCCACGGGAACAGGGTGGGCTGCTGGAAGACCATGCCCCGGTCCGGCCCCGGGCCCCGCACCGGAACGCCGCCGGCCGCGATCTCCCCGCGGGTGGGCCGCAGGAATCCGGCGATCAGCCGCAGCAGGGTGCTCTTGCCCGATCCGGAGGGTCCCACGACCACGAGGTGCTCCCCCGCGGCCAGGGACAGGTCGATCCCGTCCAGGGCGGGCACCGGGCCGGAGCCGCCCCGGTACTCGTGCCCGATCCCGGTCAGGACCAGGGCGTCGTCAGTCGAGGGCACCGGCGACCCCCTCCGCCGCCAGGGCCTCCTCGAAGGCCGCGGGTCCGGGCGCCGCGTCGATCTCCCCCTGGGCGGCCAGGAACTCCGCGGTGAGGTTCAGGTACTCGGCCAGGCGCCCGGGCTCCCCGGCGGTGCCCAGGTACTCGGCGGAGGCCTGCTCCTCGGCGGTGAGGAACACGAGCTGGCCGATCTGCTCGGCCGCCTCCTCCCCGGTCAGGCCCAGCTCGGAGGCGATGGCGGCGGCAGCGGCGTCCGGGTCCTCCCGCAGCAGCCGCACCGCCCGGTCCTGCTGCCCGACCCAGGTGGACAGGGCGTCGGGGTAGGACTCGGCGAAGGCCGCAGAGACCACCGCCAGGTCGGCGGTGACCTTGCCGCGCTCGGCCAGCTCGCCGCTGGTGACCACCGGGTGGCCGCCGGACGCGTACAGCTCGCCCAGCACCGGGTACCAGACGAAGGCGGCGTCGATGTCCCCGCGCTGCCAGGCGGCCTGGATGTCCTGGGGCTCCAGGTCGAGAAGCTCGACGTCGCCGACGCCCAGCCCGGCCTCGTCAAGGGCGGCGACGAGGTGGTAGTGGGTGGTGCTGGCGAAGGGCACCGCCACGGTGCGGCCCCGCAGGTCGGCGACCTCGTCGATGCCCTCGACCGCGGCGAGCGCCTCGTTCTCGCCGATGACGTTGTGGATCCAGGGCACCCGGTAGTCGATGTCCAGGGGCGCGGACAGGCCGCGGGTGACGGGGGCACTGCCCGCCAGGGCGATGTCCAGCTCCCCGGCGAGGAAGGCGGTGTTGACGTCGCCCCCGGAGTCGAAGCGGCTCCACACGACCTCGGTGTCGGGCAGCGCCTCCTCCAGCCACCCCTGGTTCTTGACGACGAGGTCGCCGTTGGGGATCGACTGGTAGCCGATCCGCAGCTGCGCCGGGACGCCGTCGGCCGGGTCGGCGGGGGCGTCGGCGCCGCAGGCGGTGGCGGTGAGGCCGAGGGAGGCCAGCACGGCGAGGAGGGCGAGGGTCGGACGGTTCACGGTTCTTCTCCAGGGGGATCTCAGGTGCGCCCGCGCCAGGGGGCGACGGTGCGGTCGAGGGTCACCAGCAGCCGGTCGATGAGCAGCCCGGACAGGCCGATGACGATGAGGCCGAGGATGACGACGTCGGTGTGGTTGAAGCGCTGGGCCTCGCGGATCATGCCGCCGATGCCGGGGACGCCGTTGACGGTCTCGGCCGCCACCACGGAGGTGTAGGCCACGCCGACGGCGATGCGCACGCCGGTGGAGATCTCGGGCAGCGAGTGCGGCAGGACCACCCACAGGGCCTGCTGCCAGGGCCGGGCCCCCAGCGAGCGGGCGGCGTTGAGGTGGTCGGGGTCCACCCCGCGCACGGCGTCGGCGGTGGCGACGGCGACCGGGGGCAGGGAGGCGACGACCAGCAGCCAGATCTTGGGCTCCTCGCCGATGCCGAACCAGATCACCAGCAGGCTCAGGTAGGCCAGCGGGGGCAGGGTCCGCACGAACGTGACGAGGGGGCCGAGCATGGCGCGCACGGCCGGGACGAGTCCGATGAGCAGGCCCAGCAGGACGCCGCCCAGGGTGCCCCAGGCGCTGCCGACGAGGATGCGGCGCAGGCTGGTGAGCAGGTGCTCCCCCAGGGTGTGGCCGCTGTAGCCCTCGGTGCTCGTGGCGACGGCCTGCGCCCAGACGGCGCCGGGCGGGGGCAGGACGACCGGTGGCCAGACCTGGGCGCGGGCCACCGCCCACCACAGCAGGAGGAGCCCGCCCACGGACAGGACGCGCAGGCCCAGGGCGCGCCGCCGCGAGGGGCCCTCCCGGCGGCGCCGGGGTGCGGTCGGGGCGGCGGGCGCGGGCGGTGCCTCGGCGGGGGCGCTCACGGGCGGGTCCCGGCGGGGACCGCGGCGGGGTCCGCCGGCGCGCCGGGGGCGGCGGCCAGGCGGGGCAGCACGTGCTCGCCCACGCGGTAGGCCTCCTCCAGGTGCGGCCAGCCGGAGAGGATGAACTCGTCCGCCCCCGCGGCGCGGTACTCGCGCAGGCGCTCGGCCACCTGGTCGTGGTCCCCCACCAGGGCGGTCCCGGCGCCCTCGCGGACCAGGCCCACCCCCGCCCACAGGTTCGGGGACACCTCCAGGGCGTGCACGTCCCCGGTCAGGCCGCGGGTGCGCAGGGCGTTCATGCGGGCCTGCCCGGTGGAGTCCATCCGGGCGTAGTACTCCTCCATGGCCGCCACCCGGTCCGCCCCCATGCCCTCCAACAGGCGGGCGGCCTCGCGCCAGGCCTCGTCAGCGGTGTCGCGGGTGATGACGTGCAGGCGGACGCCGAAGCGCGGGGAGCGCCCCTGCGCGGCGGCGGCCGCCCGGACCCGGCGCACGCGCTCGGCGATCATGGCGGGCGGCTCGCCCCACATGAGGTAGGAGTCGGCCCGGCGGGCGGCGACCCGCTCCGCGGCCGGGGAGGCGCCGCCGAAGTAGATCTCCGGGGCGGGCTCCAGGGGGAGGTCTCCCCAGCCCTGGACCGTGTAGTGGTCGCCGCGGAAGTCGAAGCTCCCCCCGGCGAAGGAGCGGCGCAGCACCGCGAGGAACTCGTCGGTGCGGGCGTAGCGCTCGTCGTGGCCGAGGGTGTCGCCGTAGGCGCGCTGCTCGACGGGGTCGCCACCGGTGACGATGTTGAGGAGCAGGCGGCCGTCGGAGACCTCCTGGAAGGTGCGGGCCTGCTGGGCGGCGAGGGTGGGGAGCACGAACCCGGGGCGGAAGGCGACCAGGAAGCGCAGGGTGTCGGTGTGCCGGGCCAGGGCCGCGCAGGTGATCCACGGGTCGGGGCACCCCGCGCCCGTCGGGGTGAGCGCCGCGTCGAACCCGGCGGCCTCGGCCGCCCGGGCGACCTGGGCCAGGTAGGCGGTGGTGGCCGGGCGGTGGGCCGCGGTCACACCACCCGCGCCCAGGCGGACGGTGGAGTTGCGGACCGCGGTGCCGTCGCCGGTCGTGGGCAGGAACCAGTGGAAGCGCATGCCGAAGGGGGGCCTTTCGCGGAGGGGCCGTCGAACATTCCTGACTATACAGATAGGAAATATCTGTTACCAGGTCGGCAGCGTGTCCGGACGGTGGCACGGCGCAAGGGGACGCGCAGCGGCCACGGGCACCGGGCGCGGCGGGACCGCACGGCCGGGGCGCGCGGCCGGGGCCGGGAGCGGTCCTCCCGACCCCCGGCACGGGTCAGTCCTCGTAGAGCCCGTCCAGCTCGGCCGCGTACTTGTCGCGGATGACCCGCCGCCGGAGCTTGAGGGAGGGGGTGAGCTCACCGGTGTCCGGCCCCCACTCACCCGCCAGCACCCGGTGGCGCTTGACCTGTTCGGCACGGCTCAGCCGGGCGTTGGCGGCGGCGACGGCGCGCTCCAGCTCCGCCGCCACCTCCGGATGCGCGGCCAGCGCGTCCCAGTCCCCGCCGGTATCGATCCCACGGGCCGCCGCCCACACCGGGGTGACGTCCCGGTCGGGCACCACCAGGGCCACCAGGTAGGGGTGCCCGTCGCCGTGCGCGTAGGCCTGGCCGACCAGCGGGTGCTCCTTGAGGGTGTTCTCCACCAGGGCGGGCGAGACGTTCTTGCCCCCGCTGGTCACGATGATCTCCTTCTTGCGGTCGGTGATCCACAGGTGGCCGTCCCCGTCGAGGCGGCCGATGTCGCCGGTGGCGAACCAGCCGTCGCCGTCGGTGGCCGCGCGCACCGCGCCGCCGGCGTCCACGTACCCGTCGAACACCGTCTCCCCGCGCAGCAGGACCTCCCCGTCGTCGGCGACCCGGACCTCCACCGAGGAGAGCGGGCGCCCCACCGAGCCCAGCCGGAACCCGCCGGTCGGGGTGTTGGCGGTGGCCACGCCCAGGGACTCGGTCAGGCCCCAGGCGTCCATGATCGGCATGCCCAGGCCGGCCCAGAAGCGCACCACCTCCGGCGGCATCGGGGCCGAGGCGCTGGAGGCCCACACCACCCGGTCCAGGCCCACCTTCTCCAGGACCGGGGTCAGGGCGAGCTCGCGGACCGCCGCGAACCGCCGCGCCAGGTCCGGCGGGACCGGCCCGCCGCGCTCCAGGTGGGCGGTGTGCTCGGCGGCCACCGCCATGGCCGCCTCGATCCCCGACCGCTGTTCCCCGGGCAGCCCGGCCAGCCCGGCGCGCAGCGCGGAGGCGAGCTTCTCCCACACCCGGGGCACCCCGAAGAACTCCGGCGGGCGCACGTGTCTCAACACGCCGACCAGCTCCGCCGGGTCGTCGCACATCCACACGTGGGAGGCCCGGAGCAGGGGCAGGTACAGGCCCAGGACGCGTTCGGCGATGTGGGCCAGCGGCAGGTAGCAGATGTGGGCGGCGTGCTCGGGCAGGTCGATGAGGGAGTCCAGGGCCGCCAGGTTGGCGAGCATCCGCCGGTGGGTGACCGCCACGCCCTTGGGGTCGCCGGTGGTCCCCGAGGTGTAGACGACGGTGAGCAGGTCCTCGGGCTTGAGGGAGTGGCGGTGCTCGAACGCGTCCCCGGCCGGGGCGGCGGCGAGCGCGGCGTAGTCCAGGTGGCCGCGGCCGGGGTCCGCGCCGGAGACCACGACCAGGAACTCCAGCGCCGTGCCGGGGTCCGCGACCAGGGGCTCCCAGGCGGCGGCGACCGCCGCGTCCTCCACGACGGCGACGCGGGCCCGGCTGTGCCGGGCGATGTAGGCGACCTGCTCGGGGGCGGCGGTTCCGTAGACGGTGGTGGGGACCGCTCCGAGGTGCACCAGCGCCAGGTCGGAGAGCCAGTGCTCGGGCCGGTTGCCCAGCATCAGCAGGGCGCGGTCGCCGGGGGCGGTGCCGAGCGAGGCGTAGCCCTGGGCGAGTCGGGCGACGGCCTCGTTCACCCCCGCCCAGGTGAGGGTGGGCCAGTCGTCGCCGGAGCGCCAGGAGAGGGCGGGCAGGTCGGGGTGCGCGGCGGCGTTGTGTTCGAGGAGGCGGGCGAGGGTGTGGTCCGGGGAGACGGCTGGGGGCACGGAGGGCTCCTGACGGTCGTCCTACGCTCACATGTGATCTGGAACACACGCGAGGGTAACACCGGGCCATCCCCCCGGACAGACCCCTTGGCGGCCCTCAGCCCTTACGGGGACGGGGATGCAGGTGCGAGGCGACCGCCAGCCGGTTGTAGAGGTTGATCATCGAGATCGCGACCAGCAGGGCGGCCAGCCGCTTGTCGTCGTAGTGCTCGGCGGCCTCCGCGTACACCTCGTCCGGGACCCCGTGCTCACCCAGGCGGGTCACGGCGTCGGTGAGGGACAGGGCCGCGCGCTCGGCGGGGGTGAAGACCGCGCCCGCCTCGTACCAGGCCGACACCAGGAAGAGGCGCTGCTGGGTCTCCCCCTCCTTCAGGGCCCGGCGCGTGTGCAGGTCCACGCAGAAGGAGCAGCCGTTGAGGACCGAGGAGCGGAGCTTCACCAGTTCGAGCAGGGTGATGTCGAGGTGCTCCGCGACGAGGCCGTCGACCTCGTCCAGTTTGGAATAGATCTCGGGAACCTGCTTGGACCACACGATGCGCTCTTGCGACACGGGACGACGCCTCCTCGATCCGGGCACGGGCCGGGCGGCCCGCACTACCCGCAACGTACGCCACCCGGCGGCTCTTCCCGGACCGGCTGCCGCCCCGGCGCCCCGGCCGGAACCGGACGCGGCGCACCCTTCCACCCGAATTCACACCGTGGTAGAAAAGGCTTTGATTCCGCGCATTCCTTTTCCTTTCACCGGGAAAGGCATGCCGTTTTCTCCGGAATTCTTCCGACCCCTGGGGAGACCGCACCGTGGAAACGGAGCCCCCGCCCCCGCGGCGGGCCGGGACGCCCGCCTCCCTCGGCGGGACCGTGCGGGAACTGGGGGCGAAGGCGTTCCCCCTGTATTTCTCGATGCTGGCGTCCATGGCGGGGGGCATGGTCACCGCCGGTGTGATCGGGAACGTCGCCACCGCCGACCTCGCGGCCTTCGCCCTGCTCATCACGGTGTTCAACCCCCTGCTCATGGTGGTGCAGGGAGCGCTGCGCGGGTCGATGCCGTTCGTCGCCGAGTGCGTGGACGACCCGGCGGCGCTGGCTCCGGTGGTGCGCGACTCCACCTGGCTCGCCCTGCTCGCGGGCGCGGCGGGCGGTGTCGTCCTGGGGCTGACCCCGCTGTGGGCGCGGGCGATCGGGGTGGCCGCCCCCACCCTGGCCGCGCTGGGGGTGCTGCCCGCGGCGCTGGCCGGGCTGGCCCTGCTGGCCTCCTCCGTCAAGGCCTCGGTGACGGTGCTGCTCGTGGGGCTGGGGCGCAACCGGACCGTACTGGCACTGAGCCTGGTCAACACCGCGACCGCGGTGACCCTGACGCCGCTGCTGGTGCTGGGCGCGGGCCCGGTGCCCGGGCTGGGGCTCACCGGGGCGGCGCTGGCGCTGTGCCTGGACAACTGCGCGATGGCGGCGCTGTACCTGTACGTCTCGCGCCGCGGGACCCCGCTGCGCGGGCACCGGGTGGGGCTGGGCGCCCCCGACCGGTCGGGCGTCGCCGAGATCGCCCGGGTGGGGCTGCCCACCGGTTCCACCCTGCTCGTCAAGTTCGGATCACTGAGCCTGCTGGGGCTGGTGGTGGCCCGGATCGGTACCGAGGAGGCGGCGGCCCACCAGCTGCTGGCGGTCATCGCGGGGTTCGTCTTCATCCCCGCGATCGCCGTGGGGCAGTCGAGCGTCCCGTTCGCCGCCCGGGCGGCCGGGCAGGGGTCGGTGGCGGGGGTGCGCCGCGCGGTCACCGCCGGATACCTGGTGGCGGTGCCGGTGGTGACGGCGAGCCTGGTGCTGCTGTGGGCGCTGGCCGGCCCCGCGGTCGGGGTGTTCACCCCCGACCCCGCGGTACGGGAGACGGTGGTCGCGCTGCTCCCGCTGCTGTCGGCGGTGGTGGTCGCCGACGCCGCGCAGTCGCTGCCCGGGATGGGGCTGCTGGGGATCAGGCAGGCGCGCTACTCCCTGTACACGTTCGCGGTCTGCTACGGCCTGCTGTGCCTGGCGGCGGTGCCCGTCGCCGCACTGGGCGGGCTCGCCGGGGTCTGGGCGGCCTACGCGGTGGCCAACACCGGGCTCGTGGCCGGCCAGGCGGCGGCCTTCCACCGGCGCTCCGCCCTCGTGTGAGCGGGCCCCGCCCGGGGCCGCGCTCCGCGCCCGCTCGGACCGGCCGGGTACCGCGACCCCTGGACCGGTCCGGGACCGCTCCGCTCCGCGCCTGCCGGGGCGGGCCTGCCGCCCCCGGGGCGCCGGCGACCGGCACCGGTGTCAGGAGCGGTCGCGCGCGTCGTGGGCGAGCAGGGCCAGCGGCACCCGGCCGGCCAGGTCGAGTTTGGTGAGCGCACTGGAGACGTGCGCCTTGACCGTCCCCAGCGACATGTGCAGCGCACGGGCGATCTCGGCGTTGGACAGCCCGTCGGCGACGGCCTCGGCGACCTCGCGTTCGCGCCCGGTGAGCAGGGCCAGCCGCTCCCGGGCGCCGCGGCCGCGCACGGCCGCGGCATCGTGCGCCCCGCCCCCGTCCGGAGCGGGGGCGACGCCGTCGCGGCGTGCGCCCTCCGGCCCCGCCGCCGCGTCGTGGCCGTCCCGCCCGGTGCCGGCGGCGACCCGGTCCATGAGGGCGCGGGCCACCGCGGGAGAGAGCACCGGCTCCCCGGCCGCGGCGCGGTGCACCGCCTCCACGATCCGCTCGGGCTCGGTGTGCTTGAGCAGGTATCCGGCGGCCCCGGCGCGCAGCGCCCGGGCGACGGTGTCGTCGGCGTCGAACGTGGTCAGCACGATGACCTGGGGGTCGTCCTCCCCTCCGGTGCGCAGCGCCCCGGTGGCGGTGATCCCGTCCATGCCGGGCATGCGCACGTCCATCAGCACCACGTGGGGGCGGTGCGCGGCCACCGCGGCGGCCACCTCCTCCCCGTCGGCGGCCTCGCCGACCACGGTGATGGTCGGCGCCCCGGAGAGCATGATCCGCAGCCCGGTCAGCACCAGCGGGTCGTCGTCGACGAGGAGAACGCGTACGGGAGTGTCCACGTCGTCCACTATCGCACCCGCGTGTCCGCGGCAGCGGCGTCCGCCGGTACCGGCCGG
The DNA here is from genome assembly GCF_900141985.1 of Nocardiopsis flavescens. Classification (GTDB taxonomy): domain Bacteria; phylum Actinomycetota; class Actinomycetes; order Streptosporangiales; family Streptosporangiaceae; genus Nocardiopsis; species Nocardiopsis flavescens. Next base: position 55,851 of record NZ_FQZK01000010.1, read on the forward strand.
GCGGGGGGTGTCCGCGGGTCCGCCGCCCCGGCCCGGGGTGGTCGCGGTGCCGCCGCGGCCTCGGGCCAGGGCAGCTCGGCGTCGAGGCGGAAGACCCCCCGTCGCGACCCGTGGGTGAGGGTCCCGCCGTCGAGGCGGACGCGCTCGGCCAGCCCGGTGAGCCCGGCTCCCGCACCGGGGATCTCCGCCGCGGCCACCCCCACCGGCAGCGGGTTGCGCACCGACACCGCCAGTGCCCGGCCCGGCCCGCCCTGGACCCGTACCTCCACCCGGGCCCCCGGGGCGTGCTTGCGCGCGTTGGTCAGCCCCTCCTGCACCACCCGGTAGGCGCTGCGGCCCACCCGGTCGCCGGGGACCGCGTCCCCAGGCAGCTCCAGCCGGGCGCTGACCCGCTGCCCGGACCCGGTGGCCTCGCGCAGCAGCCGCTCCAGGTCGGCCAGGGTCGGCTGAGGCGGGGCGGTGCCCGCGCCCTCCCGCGCGCCCGTGCCGCCCTCCCCGGGTCCGGTGTCGGCGGCGCGCAGGACCGCGAGCACGCCGCCCAGTTCGTCCAGGGCCCGGTGGGCGTTGTCGCGGATGACGCCCACGGCCGCGCCCAGCTCCTCCGCGGTGGGCGGCGGGGCCTGCCCCTGCTCGCTCTGGCGGACCCGGTAGGCGAGGGCTCCGGCGTGCACGGACAGCAGGGACATCCGGTGGGCGAGGACGTCGTGCATCTCGCGCGCGATACGGCGGCGTTCGTCGGCGCGGGCCTCGGACAGCCTGCGGTCGCGGTCGGCGCGGGCGCGCAGCACGTCCTCGCGCAGCCGCTCGACCAGCCGGATCCGGGACTTGAGCGCCAGCCCCCAGCCCAGGCAGCCCAGGAGCAGGAGCACGACGACCACGAGCGCGAAGGCCACCTGGTGGTCGGGGATCACCAGCAGGAACCAGGGCAGTCCGACGACGACGGTGCCCGCCGCCACCGCGGCCGCCTGCCACCAGGGGCGGCGCGCGGTCAGCCCGATCAGCGAGACGACGAGCGCCGCCAGGGAGGCGGAGGAGAGGGCCGAGAGGAGCCCGACGACCGCGGCCGAGGCCAGCGGGAACCGGGGCCGGGCGAACAGCACCAGGGCGGCGGCCACGCCGAGCACCACGTCCACGGCGGCCAGCCACCCGGGGACGTAGGAGTTGTACCCCAGCCGGTACAGGAGCGCGTACAGCACCGCCCACCCCAGCCCGGCGCCGACCGTCAGCAGCACGCCCCAGGGGACGGCGCGCCCTCCGTCCGACCCGCCCGGCTCCCCCGGCCCCCCGCCGCCGCGGGTCCCGTCGCCGCCCGCCGCCTCCACGGCCGTTACCCCTTCCACCGCACCCGCCCTCCCGGCACCCGCGGCCCGCAGGGCCCGCCCCTGCCCGCCGGCACGCACCCGCGACCGCCCCGGGGGGCCGGCCCGGCGCGGCGGACCCGCGGCCGGCGCACCGCCCACCCCTCTCAGGGTAGGCCGGGAGCGGGTGGCGGCACCTCGGCCGAAAGGCCGATACCGGGCCCGGGCGCCGTCCCGGCCGTCGTCCGATCGGCCGACACCGCGCCGGATGAAAACGACCGATCGGACGATGCGGGGCACCGGTCCGCGGCGGGACGATCGGGGGTATGGCGAACGACGACGGGCCCGCCCTGGAACTGGTCGGGCTGACCAAGGCCTTCAACGGCACCAGGGCCGCCGACGGTGTGTCCCTGGCCGTTCCCCGCGGCGCCCTGCTGGGGCTGGTGGGCCCCAACGGCGCGGGCAAGACGACCTCCATCTCCATGGCCGTCGGCCTGCTGCGCCCCGACGCGGGCACGGCCCGGGTGCTGGGCGTGGACATGTGGTCGGACCCGGTGGGCGCCAAGCGCCTGCTCGGTGTGCTCCCGGACGGGCTGTCCCTGCCCGAGCGCCTCACCGGCGGGGAGCTGCTGACCCACTGGGGCGGGCTGCGCGGGCTGGAGCGGGGCCTGGTCCGGGAGCGGGCCGGGGAGCTGCTGCGGGTCCTGGAGCTGGAGGAGGCCGACGACAGGGGCGTCCTGATCGCGGAGTACTCCACCGGCATGCGCAAGAAGATCGGCCTGGCCACGGCCCTGCTGCACGCGCCCCGGGTGCTGGTGCTGGACGAGCCCTACGAGGCCGTCGACCCGGTGTCGGCCCGGGTGCTCACCGCGATCCTGCGCCGCTTCACCGACGGCGGGGGCACCGTGGTGGTCTCCAGCCACGTGATGGCCCTGGTGGAAGGGCTCGCCGACCGGGTGGCCATCATCGCCCGCGGGCGCGTGCTGGCCGACGGGACCCTGGACGGCGTGCGCGGCCCGGACGCCACCCTGGAGGACACCTTCGTGCGGCTGGTCGGCGCGCGCGAGGTCGGAGAGGACGAGCTGGCGTGGCTGTCGTCCTGATCCGCCTCAAACTGGCGCTGATGCGCCACTCCTTCACCGGGATGCGCGTGCTGGGGCTGGTCCTGGCCCTGCTGGGCGCCGCGCTGACCTGGTACCTGGCGGTCTCCTCCCCCGGCCCGCGGGTCCGTTCGGACCTGCTCCCCCTGGTCTTCGCGGTGTGGGCGGCGGCCTGGGCGCTGGGCCCCACGGTCGCCAACGGGGCGGGGACACTGCGCTCGCAGTACTTCGCGCTGCTGCCGATGGACCGCCGCCGCACGGGCGCGCTGCTGCTGGTCACGGCGTTCGTGGACCTGGGCCCGGCGCTGACGCTGGTCGCGTCGGCGGCGCTGGTGTGGCACGGCGCGTCCCTGTCGGCGGGCGCGGCCCTGGTCGCGGTGCCCGCGGCGCTGCTGCTGTGGGTCTCGCTGATCTCCCTCTCCCGGCTGGTGTTCCGGGCGCTGGGCGCGGCGATGCACTCGCGGCTGGGAATGGAGATCGCCTCGGTGCAGTGGGGGCTCTTCCTGGCCCTGATCTTCTTCGGCTGGATGGCGGTGCAGCCGGCGCTGGCGGCGACGCTGGAGCTGCGCGACCGCGGCCTGGGCGAGGGTCCCACGGGCGCGCTGCTGGCGGCGCTGCCCACGTCGTGGCCGGTGCACGCCGTGGACGCGGCGGGGGCGGGGGCCTGGGGCTCGGCCCTGGGCTGGCTGGCGGCCACGGCCCTGACCTCGCTGGTCCTGGCGTCGGTCACGGCGGTGCTGCTGGCGCCCCGGGTGACGGCGCGCGGGGTGCGCCGGCGCGGGCGCCCGCCGGGGGCCCGGCCGCTCTCCCGGCCGGCCCGCGCCGTGCTGCCGGGCACCCCGCTGGGCGCGGTGGTGGGCAAGGAGCTGCGCCAGTGGTGGCGCGACCCGTGGCGGGGGCTGGAGGTGCGCGCCTCCCTGTGGGCGGGCCTGTTCATCGGCCTGCTGGCGTGGTCGAGCGACACGTTCTCGTTCTTCGCGCCGTTCGCCGGGGTGATCTGCGCGTTCATCATGGTGCTGGCCACCGCCAACATGTACGGCCACGACGGGACGGCGCTGTGGCTGACCGCGGTGGGCCAGGGCCCCGGCACGGCCCGTGCCGACGTGCGCGGCCGCCAGATCGCGATCGCGCTGCTGAGCGCGCCGGGGGCGCTGGCGCTGAGCGTGCTGTTCATCGTGCTCACCGGGGAGCACTGGGCCTGGCCCTACGTGCTGACCGGGCTGGCCGCGGTGTTCGGCGCGGGTTCGGGCCTGTCGCTGCTGTTCTCGGTGGTGGCGCTGTCCCCCGGGGTGGACCCGCAGCTGCGGGTGGACGCCAACGACAGCGGCGACAACCAGGTGCAGGTGTGGCTGTCGCTGCTGTCGCTGCCGGTGCTGGCGTCCCCGGCCGTACTGGCGGCGGTGTTCCTGGGGCTGGCCGGGGCGCCGTGGGCGGCGGTCCCGGTGGGGGTGGCCAACGGCCTGCTGGGCGCCCTGTGGCTGGGGCGGATCGCGCACCGGCGGCTGGACGGGCGCCTGCCGGAGACGTTCACCCGTATCCGCTACGGCAAAGCCGTCGCCCTCCAGGCGGTACCGGAGGCCGGGTCCCTACTGGACCGGCTGGAGCGGACCGCGATCTCCGGCAACGAGGAGACGCGGCCGCAGGGGTCCTGAACCCCGCACAGACCCGGGCCGGGGCGTGGACGGCGCCCCGGCTCAGGGACCGGGCTCGGTCCGCACCCTCGCGTAGAGGGCGGTGAGCCCGTCCAGGAAGGACGACAGGGCCAGCTCGAAGCTGTCCTCGTCGATCTCGGCGGCGTGCTCGGCCAGCCGGTGGGCCTGGGACAGGTTGGGGTAGCGGTCGCGGTAGACGCGCACGTCGTCGTCGAAGCCGCGCGCGAAGGAGCCGGTGGCCGAGCCCAGGACCAGGTAGCGGGTGGAGGCGCCGATCATGGTGGCGTAGCGGGGCGGCCAGCCCGCGCCCACCAGCCCGCCGTGGATGGCGTCGGCGCGGCGCAGCGCCTCCTCCCGGCGGCCGGGGCCCGCGGCGATGACCGGCAGCAGGTTGGGGTGGGCGGCCAGGGCGCCGCGGTAGGAGCGCGCCCAGGCGGTCAGGCCCCGGCGCCAGTCGCCGCTCTCGAACGCGGAGACCTCGATGTCCCGGGTGACCTCCTCGGCTATCGCGGCGAGCAGCTCCTCCTTGGTGCGGTAGTGGCTGTACAGGGAGGCCGCGCGCACGTCCAGCTCCTCGGCGAGCTTGCGCATGGACAGCCCGTCCAGCCCGTCCCGGTCGATGAGGGCGAGCGCGGCGCGGCGGATGCCCGCGCGGCTCAGGATCGGCGTCTTGGGTCGGGCCACTGACCTGGGTCCCCTCTGCGGTGGGCCGGCACCGGTACCTCCGGTGTCCGGGCCCGATCATCGTACGGCCCCCGGCCGTCCGGACCCGTTCCGCGGGCGCGCCCCCTCTTGCCCCGGCGGCGGGGATCGTCGTACCCTCAATTAACCGAACACCGTTAGGTTAACTGGGAGCAGGCCGTGATCGATTTCTCGTTGAGCGAAGAGCAGCGCGCCGTCCGCGACTGGGTGCGGACCTTCGTCGAGCGGGAGCTGGTGCCGCTGGAGAACGGGGTGCTGCGGCGCGAGCGCGAGGGGCACCCCCCGGGCCTGGACCGCGAGGAGCGCGCCCGGCTGCGGGAGCTCGCCCGCAAGTCCGACTTCTGGGGCGTGGAGACGCCGGTGGAGTACGGCGGCATGGGGCTGGACCCGGTCACCGCGGCGGTCATCGAGATCGAGCTGGGCCGGACCTTCCTGACCTTCAAGTTCGGCGGCGAGGCCGACAACATCCTCTACCACTGCAACGAGGAGCAGCGGGAGCGCTACCTGCTGCCCACCATCGCCGGGGAGAAGCGGTCGTGCTTCGCCATCACCGAGCCGGGCGCCGGCTCGGACGCCAAGGCCATCCGCGCCCGCGCCGTGCGCGACGGCGACACGTGGGTGATCAACGGGGAGAAGACCTTCATCACCGGCGGCAACGAGGCCGACTTCGCCATGGTCTTCGCGGTCACCGACCCGGAGAGGGGCGCGAACGGCGGCGTCACCTGCTTCCTGGTGGACCGCGACATGGGCTGGACCTCCGAGCCCATCGACACCATGGGCGAGCGCCGCCCCGCCTCCCTGGTCTTCCAGGACGTGCGCGTGCCGCACGGGAACATCCTCGGCGAGGAGGGCGGGGGCTTCACCCTGGCGATGCAGTGGATCGGCAAGGGCCGCTACCTGCTCCCCGCCCGCGCCGTCGGCAGCTGCGAGCGGCTGCTGACCATGGCCGTCGAGTACTCCCGGACCCGGGAGACCTTCGGCGCGCCGATCGCCGACCGCCAGGCCATCCAGTGGATGATCGCCGACTCCCAGGTGGAGATCGAGGCGCTGCGCCTGCTCGTGCTGCACGCGGCCTGGCAGGTCGGCGCGGGCCGCGACTCGCGCCACGCACAGTCCATCGCCAAGCTCTTCGGCGGCGTCAAGGCCAACGAGATCGTCGACCGCGTGCTCCAGATCCACGGGGGCATGGGGTACACGCGCGAGCTGCCCATCGAGCGGTTCTACCGCGACCTGCGCCTGCTGCGCATCTTCGAGGGCACCGACGAGATCCAGCGCCGCACGATCGCCCGCGACCTGCTCAGGGGCCACGTCAAGGTGGGCGCAACCCTGGGCTGACCGCGGGAGTGCGGAAGGGGCCCGTGCCCGGTGCGGCACGGGCCCCTTTCCCCTCCGGGCCCGGGCAGGGCCGCGGCAGGGGTCCGGAGAACGCCCTCTAGCGGACGGCGACCAGGTCGCAGACGAAGATCAGGGTCTCGTTCGGGCCGATCTTGCCGCCCGCGCCGCGCTCGCCGTAGGCCAGGTGCGGCGGGATGACCAGCTTGCGGCGGCCGCCCACGCGCATGCCCAGGACGCCCTGGTCCCAGCCGGGGATGACCTGGCCGGCGCCCAGGCGGAAGCTCAGCGGGGCGCCGCGGCTCCAGCTGGCGTCGAACTCCTCGCCGCTGGAGAAGGCCACGCCCACGTAGTGGACGTCGACCGTGCTGCCGTGTCCGGCCTGCTGCCCCTCGCCGACCACGGAGTCGGTGATCTGCAGGTCCGCCGGCGGCGGGCCGTCGATGGGGTCGATCTCCGGACGCTCCAGAGCCATGGTGGTACCTCTTCTGTGACACGGGTGAACAGAGGGGGCCAGCGTACCGGTCCCCGCGCTCAGCCCAGCAGCGCGCCGACCGTGGCCGCGACGACGTGCCCGCGGCCCTCGATCTTGAGGGGTCCGCTGTCGGCCTGGACGAACACCGACTGCCCGCGGAGCAGCTCGATCCGGCGCCCGATCTCGGGTATCAGCTCGACCCGGCCGTTCAGCGCGAGCACCACCGCGGGCCCCTCCCCGGGCAGGTGGGCGGTGACCCGGCCCGGACCGATCTCGTGCAGGGCGAACTCCGGCGCGGCCGGGCTGAACTGCCGCCTGCCGTCCTGGACGGTGGGCAGGGAGTACGGGATGGGCAGGACCGAGAAGTCGACCACGTCCAGCAGCTCGGCCGGGTCCACGTGCTTGCGGGTCAGTCCCGCCCGCAGCACGTTGTCGGAGCCCGCCATCACCTCGACGGCCGTGCCCTGGAGGTAGGCGTGCAGGTTGCCGGCGGGCAGGAAGAGTGCCTGCCCCGGCCAGAGCGTGACCCGGTTGAGCAGCAGCGACGCCACTGCTCCGGGGTCTCCCGGGTACCGGGCGGCCAGGTCGCCGATGATGCCGGCGTGGGCGCACCGGGGGCGGACGCGCTCCCACTCGTCCACGAACCCGCCGATGAGCCGCCCGCGGTCGGCGGCGTCCAGGGTGAGCAGGCGGGTGAGCGCCGCCCGCAGCGCGGCGCGGTCGTCCTCCCGGGACAGGTCCTCGCGCAGCAGGTCGGCCAGCTCGCAGGACAGGTCCAGCAGGTCGCGGTGGGCGGCGGCGGGCTCGCGGAATCCGCACAGGGCCTCGAAGGGCTCCAGGGCCAGCAGCAGCTCGGGCTTGTGGTGGGGGTCGCGGTAGTTGCGGTGGGGCGCGTCGACCGGGATGCCCCGCTCCTCCTCGGCGGCGAACCCGGACCGGGCCCGGGCGGCGTCCGGGTGCACCTGGAGGGACAGGGGCTCGTCGGCGGCCAGGATCTTGAGCAGGAAGGGGAGGCGGGCGCCGAAGCGGTCGACGACCTCCGCACCCAGGACCCGGTGGGGTTCGGCGGTGATCAGCTCGGGCAGCGGGAGGGGTCCCCGCTCGCACCGGGCGGTGCTGGGGGCGCCGTGGTGGGCGCCCAGCCACAGCTCGGCCTGCGGGGTGCCGTCCGGCTCCAGGCCCAGCAGCCGGGGGATGGCCGTGCGCGCACCCCAGGCGTACGGTCGGACCTGGTTGGTGAGCCTGTGCATCCGCTCCCCGCTTTCCCGTCTGCAAGTTCTCACCCCGCCGACGCTCCGGCGGGACGGGGGCCAGTCTCGCGAACGGAGCGGTCCCGCGTCGACCCGGCACGCCCCCCTGCCGGAGGTGGTGCTCGCATCCCCCGCCGCAGGCGCCCGGCTGACCGGTGGTCCGGCGGCGGCAACGAAGTTACCGGCAAGTAAATCATGATCCAGGACACAGGGACAGCACCACCGCGTCACTGCGGGCGAAAGCGCGGGGCCCACGGGCGGGCCCCGGCGGGCGGCAACGGGAGCGGGGGCCGCGGCCGGGGGCTCAGCGCCTGCGGCGGACCCGGTCGGACTCGGCCACCAGGCGGTCGATCATGCCCTGGCGCAGCGCCGGGTCGGCGGGGGGCAGTCCGGCGATGTCCGACAGGTAGAGGCCGTCCCCGGCCCGCAGGATGATCTCCGCCAGGACGGGGTCCTCCAGCTCCTCGTGCAGCAGCACGCGCCAGCGGTCGAACAGGCTCAGGACGTGGGCGAAGGCCTCCTCAGGCATGTCGTTGTGGCCGCGCAGCGCCGCGATGATCGCCCAGTAGAGCTCGCGCTCCTCCGGGCTCTGCGGCAGCGAGGTCCGCAGGAAGACGCGGACCACGCCCTCCTCCCCCTCGACGGCCTCGCGGAACTCCTCCTCCGCCAGGACGGACAGGCGCTCGATCAGGCCGGTGAGCATGGCGGCCTTGGAGGGGAAGTGGTAGAGGAGGCCGCCCTTGGACACCGAGGCGGCGCGGGCCACCGCCTCCAGGGTCACCGACGAGTAGCCCTCGCGCACGAGGATCTCCTGGAGGGCGTCGAGGATGCGGTCGCGGGTATCGGAAGCGTTCACGATTGACACTGTACCGGCCGGACGGTACTGTACCGTCTGGACGGTTGAAGAATCCCCGAAGTGCGTCCGCGCACGGACGGTCGACAGCGCTTCCCGTCCCGATCCACCCGTTCCGGCCCGGAGCCCGCCATCCCGCCGGACCCCCGCCCCGGCCTTCCCGGGCACGCGGGAACAGCGACACGTTACGAGGAGAGATGACTTCCGTCACGACCGGAAACGGCAGCGAGCGCGCACGCGACGGCGCCCCGGCCCTGGCAGGCCCCCGCGAGTGGACCGCCCTGGCCGTCCTGGTGCTGCCCGTGATCCTGATCTCGGTGGACTCGACCGTGCTCGGCTTCGCCGTGCCCGCGCTGAGCGAGCACCTGGCGCCCACCGCCGGCCAGCTGCTGTGGATCATCGACGTCTACGGCTTCATCCTGGCCGGCCTGCTGATCACCATGGGCTCGCTCGGCGACCGCATCGGCCGCCGCCGGCTGCTCATGATCGGCTCGGCCGCGTTCGGCGCCGCGTCGCTGCTGGCCGCCTTCGCGCCGACCCCCGAGATCCTCATCGCCGCGCGCGCCCTGCTGGGCGTCGCGGGCGCGTCCCTGATGCCCTCCACCCTGTCCCTGCTGCGCAACATCTTCCTGGACCCGCGCCAGCGGCTGCTGGCCATCGCCCTGTGGGCCTCCGGGTTCTCCGGCGGCGCCGCCCTGGGGCCGATCCTGGGCGGCTGGCTGCTGGAGCACTTCTTCTGGGGCTCGGTGTTCCTGATCAACCTGCCGGTGATGGCGCTGATCCTGGTCCTGGTGCCGCTGCTGGTGCGCGAGTCGCGCAACCCGGGCGCGGGCCGGATCGACGCGGTCAGCGTGCTGCTGTCCCTGGGCGCGATGCTGCCCGCCGTGTACGGGGTCAAGAAGCTCGCGACCGAGGGCCTGTCCGCGGTCCCGGTCGCCTCGCTGGCCGTCGGCCTGGCCCTGGGCTACCTGTTCGTGCGCAGGCAGAAGAAGCTGGACGACCCGCTCATCGACGTGGGGCTGTTCCGCGACCGCGTGTTCAGCGTCGCGGTGGTCACCAACCTGATGATCGTCTTCTCGCTGGTGTCGTCCCTGTTCTTCCTGACCCAGTACCTCCAGCTGGTGCTGGGCATCTCGCCGATGCGGGCCGGGTTCGTCCTGGTCCCGGGCCTGCTGCTGTCGGTCCTGGCCGGGCTGGTGGCGGTGCGCCTGTCGCGCCGGCTGAGCCTGGCCACCGTGGTCGGCGGGTCCCTGCTGGTGACGGCCGCCGGGTTCGCGGTGCTGGTCGTCGCGCCGGTCAACGACGCCACGCTGGGCGTGGCGGTGGTGACCACCGGGTTCGCGCTGATCGCCACCGGCTCCGGGTTCGCCGAGACGCTCACCAACGGAGCGATCATGTCCGCGGCCCCGCCCGAGCGCGCGGGGGCGGCCTCGGCCATCTCCGAGACCGCCTACGAACTGGGCGCGGCCCTGGGCGTGGCCGTGCTGGGCAGCGCGCTGACCGCGTTCTACCGCTCGCACCTGACCGGGCCCGAGGGCGTTCCGGCCGGAGCGGTGGACGCCGCCCGCGAGACCCTGGGCGGCGCCGCGCACAGCGCCACCGACCTGGGCGGGGCTCCCGGGGAGGCGCTGATGGAGGCGGCGCGCACCGCGTTCACCAGCGGGATGCACATGACCAGTGCGATCGCCGTGGCCATCGTGGCGGCGGCGGCCGTCCAGGCGTGGCTGCTGCTGCGCGGCCGGGGCAACCCGGCGGTGGAGCGGCCCGAGCCGCCGGTGCCCGCCGCCACCGGGGCGGCCGAAGCGGCCGCAGGCGCCGGGGAGCGGGCGGCACGCTGACCGAAGGACCCGCGGGACGTCCCGCGGGTCCTTCGCCGTACCGGGGCCCGCTCAGGGCAGGCGCAGCAGTTCCGCCCCGCCGCCCCGCCAGCCGGGCGGGACGACCGCGTAGGCGTCGGCCAGGGCCGCGCCGCGCAGGCTGGCCGGGCGGTCGTGGCCCACCGGGACGGCCGTGCCGTCCTGGACCCGGACGGCGACCAGCCGGGTGTCGCGGGGGTGGGCGGCCACCTCCCCGGCCACCGGGACCGGGCCGGGCCACCAGGAGGGGTCGGGGCGCCCGGTCATCGCGCACAGCAGCGGGACGACCAGGGTCAGGGCCGCCACCAGGGCCGCCCCGGGGTTGCCCGGCAGGCCGGCGATGACGGTGCCGGCCCGGCGCGCCAGCAGCTGCGGGTGCCCCGGCCGACAGGCCACCCCGTCCACCAGGACCTCGGCGCCCAGGTCGGCCAGCACCGCGCGCAGGTGGTCGGCGGGGCCCTTGGAGGAGGAGCCGCACACCACGAGCAGGTCGGCGTCCGCGGCGGCGATCGCCTCCGCCAGGGCCGCGCGGTCGTCGCCCTGGTGGTCCAGCCGGTCCACCCGGCCGCCCGCCCACTCCACGAGCGCGGGCAGCATCGGGCCGATGGCGTCGCGGACGAACCCCTCGCCGGACAGGCCCGAGGTGGTGACCTCGGCACCGGTCACGAGAACCGCGACGCGGGGGGCCAGCACCGGCAGGGTCTCGTGCCCCAGGGAGGCGGCCAGGCCCAGTGCCGCCGGGCCCACGACGGTCCCCCGGGTGAGGACCGTCTCACCCGGCGCGGTCTCCTCCCCCGTCCAGCGCACGTGCCGCCCCGCCTCCGCGGGGCCCGCGACCCGGCCCTGCCGTCGCTCCGCCCTCTCGTACGGCAGGACCGCCTCGGTCCCCTTGGGCACCCGCGCGCCGGTGGCGATCTCCACGGCCTGCCCGGGCGCCAGGCCCGCACCGGCCGCCGGGGCTCCGGCCAGGCTCGTGCCCACCAGTTCCCAGGGGCCGGCGCCGGCCACCGCGAAGCCGTCCATGGCGGCGGCGTCGAACGCCGGGACCCCGGTCAGCGCGCGCACGTCCGCACCCAGCACCGCCCCCGCGGCCCGCGCGAGCGGCACCGCGCGCACGGCCACCGCGGCCCGTCCCCCCGCGGCGCGCGCCCGGTCCCGCGCCGAGGACCAGTCCAGCGATCCCCCGTGGTCCGATCCGCACCCGCCCATGGCGTCGCCCTCCCCCGTCGTCATCGGCCTGACCACCCATTGTCCACCCCGCGGGGCGGCGGAGGGGTTCCCGTCTCCGCCCAGCGTGTGGGCGGGGCCCCACGCAAACCCGATTTGCCGTCTGCCGACTTTCCGCTACAGTTCTAACCAGCGACAGGGCAGCGGCCGAGGGAACGAGGCCGGTCCGGTCGACAAGCGGACGTGGCTCAGCTGGTAGAGCATCACCTTGCCAAGGTGAGGGTCGCGGGTTCGAATCCCGTCGTCCGCTCGGAGGAGACGCGGAAGTGCTCAGGCGCTTGCGTGCAACTCGGTGGAGTGGCCGAGAGGCGAGGCAGCGGCCTGCAAAGCCGTCTACACGGGTTCGAATCCCGTCTCCACCTCCCATCGCTTCGCACGGGCGGTTAGCTCAGTTGGTTAGAGCGCTACCTTGACACGGTAGAGGTCACAGGTTCGAATCCTGTATCGCCCACCCAGCACGACCAGTTCAGGGCATGTTCCGGAGATATCCGGCACATGCCCTTCGCTGTGTCCGGGAGTCGCCCGTTCGTTGCCCCGGCATCACTTCAGGCGGGCAGGCCCCGCGACCGTATGAGCCGTGCGGGACCGGGGACCGAGGCGGACCGGGGAGCACCTGTCCGGAGCACCGGAGAAGCCAGGACCCCGCGTGCTCGCGGAACCGGGCCGCGGGCCGAGGCACCGGGGCCCGTTCCACGACGGCGGCCGACCGCCTTCGGGACGGTCGGCCGCGAGGCCGTCGAGGGGATGCGGTCAGCGGGAGACCGGTTCCCGCGATTCGCCGGCGACCAGGGCGATCCACTCCGAGGCGGGGAAGGCCAGGATCGCCGCCGTCCGGTTACGGGTGTCCCGGACCAGGGTGCTCGGCCCCTCGCTGACCTCGACACAGTGAGCGGCGTCGTTGCTGTAGCTGGACTTGTGCCACATCACAGCAGCCTTCCTAGCAGGGTGGGCGTTTCCCCCAGAGGGAAACAGAGTCCGATCAGGTTTCTCACAGCAGACACTGCGAACGCGGCGCGACCCACCGCCGGAGACGAGGGTGACGGGCCGTACGCGGACGTGAAAAGGGGGCGGTGGGTCAGCGGTCGCCTTCGACGGAGGAGGCCACCAGCGCCGCCCACTCCGAGGCGGAGAAGGTCACGTGTCCCGCTTCGGGGTGGACGCTGTCCCGCACGTCCACCGCCGTCGAACGGTCGCGGACCTGGACGCACTGACCGCCGTTCTGCGAGTAGCTCGACGTGCGCCACTCGTTACTCATCACTGATCTCCTTGAGTCTGCGAAGGGTGTCGTCCACAGGGAGCGCGCTACCGAGAGCGTTGCGGGCGAGTTCCTGCAACCGTTGAACACCCGGGGCTTCGTTGACCACGATAGTCCCGTTCGTGTGCTCGGACGTGGCCACCCGTGAACCGTCGCGAAGCTTGTAGATCTGGAACGGCGACGTCACCCCCGCGAGGATGCTCCCCGCCGACCCCACCGGCACCGCGCAGGACCGCGGTGGTCCCGCGCACCGGACGCGCGGGACCACCTCCGCGCACAGGCGAACCGACTGCGGGAACGATCTGCCGCGGGACAGCGCAGCCGGCACGGCCGGGGACGGGAACCCCGGGCCCCAGACCGCGCCGGACCCGAAAGGGGGATCGACGCTCCGTGGCTAACCGCTCCCGCCGGCGGTAGGAAGGGCGGACACCGAGCAGAAGGAGACGGGCCGTGATAGACCGGGCCGGACTGGCGGCGTTCCTCCGGCACCGCCGGGAGTCGCTGCAACCCGAGGACATCGGACTGCCGCGCGGACAGCGCCGCAGGACCAGCGGGCTGCGCCGCGAGGAGGTCGCCGTGCTCTGCCACATGTCGACCGACTACTACACCCGCCTGGAGCGGGAGCGCGGCCCCCGGCCGTCCGTGCAGATGCTCTCCTCGATCGCCCAGGGACTGCACCTGTCCCTCGACGAACGTGACCACCTGTTCCGCCTGGCCGGGCACAATCCGCCCCCGCGCGGCACGGACAACGAGCACATCAGCCCCGGGCTGCTGCGCATCCTCGACCGCCTGGACGACACCCCCGCCGAGATCGTCACCGAACTCGCGGAAACCCTGCGCCAGAGCCCACTGAGCGTCGCACTCACCGGCGACACGACCCGCTACACCGGCCCGGCCCGCAGCATCGTGTACCGCTGGTTCACCGACCCCGCCACCCGGGGGCTCTACGCGCCCGAAGACCACGAGACGCTCTCGCGGGTGTTCGCCGCGGGCCTGCGCAAGACCGCCGCGCTGCGGGGATCGGCGTCCCGCGCGGGGCACCTCGTCACCCTCCTCCGTTCCCGGAGCGAGGAGTTCCGGCAGGTGTGGGACGACCAGGAGGTCGGTGTCCTCCCCGGTACCGTCAAGCGCTTCATCCACCCCTGGCTCGGCACACTGGAGCTGGACTGCCAGGTGCTGCTCGACCCCCACCAGTCGCACTGCCTGCTCGTCTACACCGCCGCCCCGGGCTCCGAGAGCCACGAGAAGCTGCGGCTGCTCTCCGTCACCGGCCCCCGGGCGGCCCGCACCGGCCGGCGGGGCCGCACGGTTCCCGGAACGGTGTGAGACGGGCCGTCCGGCGTCCGCACCACGGACCCCCGCGGCCCCGGAAGGACACCGGTCGCCCCGGGCCCGGTCCCGGGGCGGGGTCGACCCCCCGCACATCCGCCCCCGGCCACGGGCCGGACACCGGAGCGCGGAGCGGATCCGATGCGGCACGGCCGGGGCACCGGACCGAGAGCGCGCCGGTCACCCGTGTCCTTCCCGCCCCGCGGCGACGGCACGCCCCGAGGGGCCGGTCACACGACGACCACCCGGGGCCCGGCGGCGGCGAGCTCGTCGGCCAGGCCGTCGGCCAGGTCCGAGTCGGTGATGACGCAGTCCACCTCGTCGAGCGCGGCGAAGCGGGCGAAGTGCTCTTCACCGACCTTGGTGTGGTCGGCCAGCAGGACGACCCGGCGCGCCGAACGGATCATCGCCCGCTTGACCTGTGCCTCGGCGGCGCCACGGGTGGTGAGCCCGTGTTCGGCGGACACGCCGTCGGCGGCCATGAAGGCGACGTCGACGCGGGTGTCCTCCAGCGCCTGGAGCACCCACCCCTCCACGGTCACCTGTGTGCGCGCACGCACACGCCCTCCCAGCAGCATCAGGTCGATGTTGCTCCGGGGCATCAGCGTCATCGCAATGGACACCGAGTTGGTGACGACCGTGAGATCGAGCAGGAGCTGCTCGGCGAGCCGTCCCGTGGTGGAGCCCCCGTCGAGGAGGACCGCTCCCCCGGCGGGCACCTCCTCCAGGGCGGCCTCGGCGATGCGCTCCTTCTCGGGGGTCATGTCGCGCCGGCCGAGGGCCGGCTCGAACTTGAGCCGCTCGACCGGGATGGCACCGCCGTGGAGCCGCCGCAGCACCCCGTGGTGTTCGAGGGCGGTCAGGTCGCGCCGCACCGTCTGGTAGGTGACGTCGAAGGCCTCGGCGAGGTCGGCGACCTCCACCCTTCCGTCGCGCCGGGCGCGCTCCAGGATGTGGCGCTGCCGCTCTTCGGCGTACATGTGGCTTCACCTGCGTTTCCATGGGGCTCGGGGGATGCTGGTCGTCGGGGCGGCGCCTCAGGGGTCCCTCCCGGTCGCGCGCCTCCCCGGGACCGGGGAGGCGCCTTCCCACCTGGGATACCTCGGCGTACCCCCGCCCCGGAAACGTCGCCGATCCCATTCTGACGTCTCCATGCGCCGCCTCCCGTGCACGCCCCGGCCCCTCTCCCGTCAGGGGGGTGGCTCTTCGCCACCGCCCGGACCGGCCCCGTCCACGGTGACCGCGCAGGCGCTGCGTTCGGGAGGTCGGAGCGGCTTCTCGGCGGCCGGACGCTCCCCCGGGTCGCGGGTGCCCGCAACCGGGGCGACCAGTGGCGTGTCGGTGCCGGAGGGCCCGTGCACGGTCACCGCGATCCGGGTGCGGCGAGCGGCACCGGACACCCGCACCGGTCGCCGGGCACGGCCGGAGTTCCGAGGGTTCCGCCGCACCACCGCACTGTAACCACCACCACAACACAAACGAACATAAAGCAATATACTGAACAACCCAAAGCAACTCATCCCCACAGTGCCGAACGGCGTGCCCCCTACCGCCGTGTCCTCCCGGCGAGGGGTGGGTCCCCGGCAGGAACCCGCCGTGGCCTGCGCGAACAGCAACGATGGAAAGAGCGGTCGTCCCCATGCCCCCTTTCGGTCCCGACACCGCCGCGTGGATCCGTGAGACCGCCAAATGGCTCCTGGGCATGGAGATCCCCTCGGCCGACCCCGCCGCGATGCGTCAGTTGGCCGCCCACCAGGATCACGTCGCCGCCACCCTCGAACAGCTCAAGGACCTGCTCTCCCAGGTCCGCCGACGGGTCCGCGCCGACTTCTCCAGCACCGCCGCCGACCACTACGACACCTCCCTCGCCCAGTTCACCACCGGCGACAACGACTACATCGGCTCCGGGGCCAGAACCGCCCGCAACTCCTCCCGCGCCCTCGGCGACGGAGCCGCCAACGCCGAGTACATGCACTGGATGGCCTTCGGCCAGCTCCTCCAGCTCCTCATCGAGATCGCCTGGTGCATCGCGATGGCGAAGTGGACGATGGGCGCGTCGTACGCGTGGATCCCCTGGTTCAAGTACATCCGCTCCGTCGCCATCCAGCGCGTCCTCGCCTGGCTCCTGCTCACCGCACCCTCGCACCAGATCACCGAACAGCTCTTCGCGTCGCTCGACTCCGTCATCCAGCGCGCCCAGATCGACGCCGGCACCCGCAGGTTCCACGACAGGGAGATGACCCGCCTGACCCACGGCGGCGCCGGCCTGTCCGGCCTCATCTCCGCCGGGTTCTCCGGCGTCGTCGACGGCCTCTTCAGCCACCAGGTCCGCGACCTGCTGCGCACCAACCTGGACACCCTCGCCAGCGTCCCCCCGCCGCCCCGCCTCGACGCCCCTCCGCCGGACCGCCCCGACACGGACACCGGTCCCGGCCCCGGTCCCGTGCCCGGCCCGGACATCAACCGCGATCTCGCCGGGGTCTTCGCCTCCTACGAACGCGACCTCGCCGCGACCTTCAACCCTCCCGCGGGCAGGACCGGCTTCGACAACCCCTTCATCAACAAGGACTTCCGCGACGACCTCGCCGGGGTCTTCGCCACCCACTACGGCCCACTCCTGGGAACCACCGGCGCCCGGGCCCTCGGCAACGGCTACGCCGACACCCTCATGGCCCACTGGGGCCGCCCCGACCTCGCCCACCGCCTGGCCGGGCTCCTGCACGGAACGCCCCTGCCTCCCCAGACCCGCGCCCACCTCGCGCACACCGTCCCGACCGTCCTGACCGACGGCATGGGCGACTACATGACGCGCCCCCTCGTCAGAGCCGAGGTCCTCGGTGCCGGCGCGGCCTCCGGCGCCCTGGAGGGCTACCTCGGCGAAGGCACCGCGAACGCCCTGCTCACCGACGAGGGCTGGAAGGCCAACGGCCACTCCGCAACCGCCGGCGCCTTCCAGTCCACCTTCCAGGGCGTCACCGTCGACGGCGCCCTGTCCGCCATCGACCGCCTCCACCGCCCGCAGGCCCCGCCGCCGCCACCCGCCGAGCCCGGCACCACCGGGAACGATGAGAGCAGCGAAAGCGCCGGCGGCGACGGCCACGGGGACGACCCGGCCCCCGCAGACCGCCCCGACCCCGGCGGCACCGCTCCGGGCACCGGCGCCGTCCGCATCGACGCCGCCGCTCCTCCCGGCACCCGGCTCCACACCCCCGCCGGCGGCGACGCCCCGCACGGCCGCGCCGACGACGGTCGTGCGGACACCGCCCAGGGCACGGCCTCCGACGCCACACGCGACGGGTCCCCCGCTCCCCCCGTGGCCGCAGGGGAGCACCTCGACCGCTCCGCGCCCACGGGCGCGCAAGCCCTGGGCGGCGAACGGCCCACCGCACCGGGACAGAGCCCACCGGACGTCCCGCGCGCCCGCGGCACCGGCTCCGGTGCCGTGCCCCACGCGGCCCCCGTACCGGCCGCGCCCGTGTCCCCCGCCGCGCCAGTCCAGCAACACGCACCGAACACGCCCGCGGGTCCCGCCACAGGTGCCACCGCGAACGGCACCGCCGCTCCCGGCGCACCGGCCGACGCGCGGAACCGGCCGGTCCCGGCCCCCGACCGGGGCGGCCTCCAGACCGGTGGCCACGCCGGTTCCGACGGACCCGCCTCCGCGGACCCCGCCGACGGGCCCCCGGTCCGCACCTCCGGCACCGCCGCCCCGGTCACCCGGGGAGAAGACGACGGCGCGGGGCGCGCCCATGGCTCCGCCGACACCGCAAGCGCCACCGTGTCCGGGGCGCCCGTGCCCGTGTCCAGGCCGGGACACGGAGACGTCTCCTCCGCGTCTTCCGGAACACCGTCCGAAGAGGACCCCGGTAACGGCGCGCCCGACGCGGAACGCCCGCAGCGGGAGGCCCTCTCCCGGCCGCCTGAAAGCACCGTCACCGGAGACCCCGGACCGGCGGACCCGGCCGACGCGTCCGGTGCCGGACGCGCACCGGGCCGCGACGGCGCGGAAGACGACTTCTACGGCCCCTCCGTACCCGCGCGCCCCGCCCCTGGCGACCCCGACGACCCCTGGAACGGCAACCCGCCGACCACACCCGACTTCAGCGTTCTCGCGGACCCCAAGTCCGCCAAGGAGCAGCCCCGCACGATCGCAGAGGCCATCGCCCACCTCACCGACCCCGGCTACGGCCCCCGCGACCTCGACACCATCGGACGCGGCACCGGTGAGGACACCCGGGTCTTCACCATGGACCTCGACGACCCCGACGGCAGCGGCGACGGTGCGGGGGACAGCGGCGACCCCGAGAACCTCCCCGACGCACCGCAGTGGCAGGACGCGTACGCCCCCTTCCTCGACTTCCCGGCGGACGCGGTGACCTTCCCTCCGGATCACGGCTTCCCGCCGCCCGGCACGTTCGAGGACCCCCTCCAGGGACTCGGCGAGGGGGACGTGCTCGGCGGCGGCTTCCCCTCCTTCCTCGATACCGGGTGGACCCACGGCCGCCGGGAGAACGGCCCCGTCGCCCCTCTGGACGACACGGGCGCACCCGACGAGGGGCCGCTCTTCGTCACCGACGACGAGAACACCCACGATCTCGGGGAGCACGACCCCATCGCCCTCCTGGACGAGCTGGGCGTGTTCGACTCCCTGGACGCGGACGACCCGTTCGGGTTCCTCCAGGACGACACGGACATGCTCGGGGGCCGGGACCCCCTCCCCTCCGTCCCCGGACCCGTGACCGCCCCTGCCTGGTCTCCGCCGGTGGTGCCCTCCGACGGCGGCGGAGACGCCACCGCCGCACCTCGCGACGCCCGGACGGTCCAGGCCGTCGACCGCGTCACCACCCTGAGCGACGGCCAGTTCGAGATCCTCGTCGCCCTGGGAGCCGGGCGCACCGACGAGGAGATCACCGCACGACCCGGCTGGACCCCGCACCGGTTCGCCCTCGCCCTGAGGGGCATCGCCGCCGCGCTGGGCCTGGCGGTACACGACCGCGCGGGGGCGGCGGCCGTCGCCGTCGCCGCCGGACTCACCGACGACACCGACCCCGCCGCCCTGTCACCGGAGCAGCGGATACAGCGCGCCCGCACCCGCCTCCCCTTCCTGCGCGAAGACCAGCGCCAGGTCCTCACCCACCGTGCGCAGGGGCTCGAACTCGGCCGGATCGCCGAACGGCTCCACATGTCCCAGGAGTCGGTCAGGGCCCGCCTCAGCGGTCTCGTGCGCCGCCTGGGCGTGGACGGCCGCGCCGAGGCGGTCGCCGCCGCTGAAATCTCCGGCCTGGTGGCGCCGGTGCCGCACGCCGAGCAGGCGGTGGCGCCGGTGCTGACCGCCGAGCAGGCGGCTCAGGCCGTCCGCCGCATCACCACCCTGAGCGACAACGAATTCGTCCTCCTCGTCGCCCTGGGGGCCGGTCGCAGTGATGAGGAGATCACCGCACGATCCGGCTGGACACCCCAGGGGATCGCCATCTCCCTACGGGGCATCGCCGACTCCCTGGGCCTGGAGACGGGCGGCCGGGAGGCCGTGGCGGCCATCGCCGTCGCGGCGGGGCTCGACGACGACACCGCCCCCGACGGCCTGACACCCGGGCAACGACGGGAGCGCGCCCGCACCCGCATCCGCTTCCTGCGCGAAGACCAGCGCCAGGCCCTCGTCCTCCACGCGCAGGGGCTCGAACGCGACCGGATCGCCGAACGGCTCCGCCTCTCCCGGGAGACGGTCAAGACCCTCCTCACCCGCCTTCCCTACCGCCTCGGGGTGATCGGCCGCGAGGAGGCGTCCGCGACGTCCCGCACCACCGACCCGGTGGTCCCGCCCCGGGCCACCGCCGAGCGGCCGTCCCGGGCCGCCGACGGCATCACCACCCTGAGCGACGGCCGGTTCGAGATCCTCGTCGCCCTGGGTGCCGGTCACAGCGACGAGGAGATCACCGCCCGGCCCGGCTGGACCCCGCACCGGCTCGCCACCGCCCTGAGGGGCCTCTACGGCTCGCTGGGTCTGGAAGCGGGCGACCGCGCCGGGGCGGCGGCCGTCGCCGCCGCGGCCAGACTCACCGACGACACCGCCTCCAACGCCATGACCCCCGAACAACGGGTACAGCGCGCCCGCACCCGCGTTCCCCTCCTGCGCGAAGACCAGAGTCGGCTTCTCGGCCTCCACGCGCAGGGACTCGACCCCGGACGGATCGCCGAACGGCTGGACATGCCGGAGAACACGGTGAGAACGCACCTCAACCGCCTCGCGCACCGCCTCGGCGTGGTCGGCCGCAGCGAGGTGGCCGCGGTCGCCCGCGCCGCCGGACCGGCGGTCCCGACCGTCGCGGCGTCCCGTACCACCGACGCGGCGGGCCCGCCGCCGGCCACCGCCGAGCGGTCGGCCTTGGCCGCCGACCGCATCACCACCCTGAGCGACGGCCAGTTCGAGCTTCTCGTCGCGCTGGGAGCCGGGCGGACCATCGAGGAGATCACCGCCCGGCCCGAGTGGACGCCGCGCAGGCTCACCGTCATGCTCAGGGGCCTCACCGAATCCCTGGGGCTGGGGGCGGAGGCCAGCACGGACGCCGCCGCCGTCGCCGCCGCGGCCGGACTCACCGACGACACCGACCCCGCCGCCCTGTCACCGGAGCAGCGGATACAGCGCGCCCGCACCCGCATCCCCTTCCTACGTGAAAACCAGCGCCAGGTCCTCGCCCTCCACGCGCAGGGACTCGAAGCCGGGCGGATCGCCGAACGGCTCCAGCTGACCCAGAACGTGGTCAAGAACGACCTCACCCGCCTTGCCCACCGCCTCGGGGTGGCCGGCCGCGGCGAGGCGGTCGCAGCCGCCGCGGCCGCCGGGTGGGCGACCGCCGGCCCGGCTTCCGCCCGGCCCGCACGGGCCCGAGCGGTGCCCACTCAGTCGGCACCGGCCCCAGCGGCTCCCACCCCCGACCGGATCGCCCGGGCCGTCGACCGGATCAACACTCTGAACGACCCCGAATACGGGGTCATGATCCATCTGGGCGCCGGGCTGGACGCGGTCGAGATCGCCACCCGCCTCGGGGCGAGCAGAAGCACCGTGGCCAACCAGATCCGCAGTATCGTCCGCACCCTGGGGCTGGACGGTCCCGGGCACGTGCCCGCCGTCCTGGCCGCCGCAGGCCTCACCCCCGCCTCCCACGGTCCGCGGGCCGCCGCAGGCCCCGCTCTCGACAACGAGGACGGACGGGGCACCTCGGACAGCGACGACAGCGACGACGACCTCTACGACGCCGACGACCACCCCCGCGACCGCCACGCGCGCGGCCCCCGCGACGACGACCCGCCCGCACCGCCGACAGGCGGTGGCACCGCCGGCACCGCACCCTCCGCACCGCCGCCGGCAACCGGAAGCGGCGGTGCCACCGCCGCGGACCGCTCGACCGGCGGTTCCTCCACCCGCCGCGGCGCCGGCCCCGGCAACCGCACCCGGCAGGGACCCCCGCCCGCCGACAGCGGCCCCGGCGCCACCGCCCCCTCCGTTCCGGTTCGGCGGGAGTCCGCGCGACCGCCCACCGAACCGGGCCCCGCAGCACCGGGGTCCACCACCGCCGACGGCACCGCGGGGCCGTCCACCGCGACGTCCGGCCACGACATCGTCGAACTGTTCAGCGCCACCCTCAACCCCCCGCCCGTCTCCCCGGTACCCGCCGACGACCCGGACGACGACTTCTACGGCCCCGCGCCGACGGCGCCCGCGCGGGAGCCGGCCCCGGCCGACCCCGACGATCCGTGGGGCGGCAAACCTCCGACCGGGCCCGACCTCGGGGCGCTCGTCGCCGCCGGCAAGAAGAACGACGAACGGCCGCCGACGGTCGAGGACGTCATCGCCGACCTCACCTACCGCTACCGGATAGAGGACATCGGACACCACAGCGCCCAGGACGCCCGGACCCAGGTCTTCATGGCGGGCCACCACCACCGGCGCCGCAGGGGCCACCGCACCGAGGCCGAGCCCTCGGACCCGTACGGGGGCGCGTACGGCTACGGGCCGGCCGTGGAGCCGGAATCGGCCTACCCCGAGGGGACACGGGTGTCCCGGTACCCCACGGAGCCCGTCTACGGCCAGGTCCCCCCGGCGTACGGGTACACGCAAGGCTCCACCGAGGCCCCTGGCACCTACCCGGACGCCCACGGCGAGGAGCCCGCGGCCTCGCACGAGGAGGACGCGCAGGAGTCGGACGGAGACCGGGACGGGCGGATGGAAACGCTCACGCTGTGGAACCGGACCTTCTCCGGTGTCGAGGACCTCGTCGCCGCCACCGGATCCGATGTGCTGGACCAGCAGGACCTGGTCACCGACGGCTCCGACGGCAGTACCGCGCTCATGCGCTTCGAGAACGGCGTGCAGGCGGTCTACAAGGACACCGAGGGGGCCACCTTCTCCCGTCACCGTGCCGACGCCGAGCAGCTCGCCTCCCTGGTGGGCCGCGCCATCGGCGCCAATGTGCCCGGTGTGCTGCGCGTCGGTGAGACCGAGGTGTTCATGCACTTCATGCACGGCGAATCCGGGTTCGCACACCTGGACGATCCGCGGTCACCGCTCCTGACCACCCGGGACGGGTACGTGCTGGGCCTGCTGGACGTGCTGGTCGCCAACGGCGACCGCAACCCGGGCAACTGGCTGGACCAGGGCGACGGGCACGTCGCGGGCATCGACCACGGCAAGGCCTGGTTCAAGTACGAGTACACGCCGGAGGACCCCACCGACCTGGACGGGCTGGCCTACACCGACGGGATGCGGCCCTTCTACGACTTCGACGCCAAGGCGTGGATCGCCAACCCGCTGACCCGGGCCGACATCCGGCTGCTGCGCTCCCGGCTCACGCAGGTCTCCGCCGACTTCGACCACCTGGGCCGGACCGACTGGTTCGACGAGATGACGGCGCGCTTCGACATGCTCGCCCACAACGCGCGGGGGACCGCCGGCCTTCTCACCGGGAGCGGCCGATGACCCGCGTGCTCTACGTCCAGGACCGCCGCACACGGCGGTCGCGGCCTTTCCTGACGCTGCACGACGACGGCACCCTCACCGGCCACGACGCGGCGACGGCCGAGGCCATCCCGCGTATGCGCGCCACACGCGGCTGGTCCGGCGAACGGATATTCGAGGACTGGGCGGCGCGGTCCAACGCCTACGTCCGCTACTTCGAGGAACCCGGGTGAGCGCCGCCGGGCCGCAGCGGGATTCCCCGCCCGACGCGCCGAAGGGCCGGCAAGGACCGGGCCGGCGCACCGCGGCCGCGACCACGGGGCCCGGGAGGCGAGCCCTCCATTTCCGCTGACCGGCGGTGCCGCCGACGCGGGGGCGGCGCCCGGGACGGGCCCCGTTCCCGCCGTTCGGCGGTGCCGCCGGCGCGTCCCCGGGCGCGCCCGGGGACGCGCCCACGGGAAAGGGGCCGGGCCGCGCGCCCAGGCCGGTCGCACGGCCGACACCCGAGGGCGGAGCACGGTCCCGCGGTGACAGCGGCCACAGGACGAACACGGAACACCCACAAGCGAATATGGTAGAAATTAAGCGAAGCGGAAAAACAACACAAGACAACATGCGGCGCACGAGGCCGCGCGTCTTCGACTCCGCTTCCCCCTTCCTCCGTGAGTCCCCGCTGCGGCTCCCGCCGAGCGACCCCCTCTCCCCCGGCTCCGGTGGAAACGGCCCGGGCACGCCGACGCGTGTCGACGGCCCTCCCCGCGGCGACGGCGCCGACCGGCGCCCCCGCGAGGCGGGCACGAGGGTCGCGACCGGCGGCGCTCGACCCGACTGCCGGAGGACGAGCGGGTGAGGGGTGCCTCGTCAGCACAGAGAACACCACGGTTCAGGGCCGCCCGGTATCCGGGACGGCCCGGACGAGGACAGAAGGAGCGGAACGGGCGATGAGCGGTTGGGAAGAGCGGAACGAACGAGAACTGGCCCGGCTCCAGCGGACGCTCCGCGAAGTAGAGGACGCGAGCGCGACCCTGGAGGAGGCGACCGAGGAGGCCGTGTCCAAGAACCGCCTCGTCGCGGCGACGGTGGACGCGACCGGTGATCTGGTCGACCTCAAGTTCCACACCCAGTCCTACCGGGACATGGCGCCCACGGAGCTGGCGAGCGCCATCAAGGACGTCGTCAACCGCGCGCGGGCGCGGATGGCCGACCGCGTGACGGAGCTGTACCGGCCCTTCGCCCCGGAGGGCATCGACATGGGCGAGGTCATGAAGGGCACCTTCGACACCGGAGCCCTCTTCCGCGGCCTCGGTGTGGAACCGCCCCGGTAGGCACGGGACCGGTACCCGGTCCACCCCGCGGTGCGCGCCCACGACACTTCCGACAGGAGAGAGCATGCCCAGATACGACGGCCCCGGCGGCAGCGGCTCCGGCGATTCCCTCTACGTCGCGCCGGAGGCACTGGCGCGCGACGGGCGGTACATCCACGAGCCGGCCGACAGGATGGACGCCCTGGTCGAGTGGTACGAGTCCGTGCGCCGGCCCCTGGGAACCCCGTGGGGCGAGGGAGACGACTTCGCCCGGCAGATGAACGACGTGCTGCAACCGCTGGAGGAGAACCTCATGCTGTATCTGAGGAGCACCGCCGGCCTCCTGCGCAGCACCTCCGAAAGAACCGAGGGCACCGCGCGGAACTACGCGAACGCCGACGAGGACGCCGAGAACCGCGCGCAGCGGATCGGCGACGAGGTTCCCGGCGGCCTCCCGGGCCGGCGGTAGCCGACCGCGTGCGCCGTCCCGGGACGGGCGGCGCCGCCCGGCGGGTGCCGGCGCGAGGCGGCGCCCCTCCCCCGGCGCAGCGGTGTTCCCGGCGCCCGCGCTCCGGGGCGGCCCGCGGGCCCCTCGCCGGCGGTGCGCCCGGAGGCGGACGGCCGAGCCGGGGATCGGGGAGGCCTGGATACGCCCCCGGCCTCCCCCGAGGATCGACGCCATCACCCGAGGACGGAAGGACCGGGACATTGACTGATCTGTCGGGCAAGGTGGCCGTCGCCACGAGTTCGTCCCGCGGGATCGGCAGCGCGATCGTGCAGCGCTACGCGTGGCTGGGGGCGAGCGTGGTGATCGCCTACTCCACGGACGAGGACGGTGCGCTGCACACGCTGGAGGAGGTCGAAGCGGCCGGGGGCCGCGGGATCGTGGTGCGGGCGGACGTGGCGTCGCCGGCCGGGCTGGACGCGTTGTACGCGACCGCGGTCGACACGTTCGGGCGCCTCGACATCGTCGTCGCCAACGCCGGGGAGGAGGTCGCCGACCGGCCGGTGGCGGAGGTCACCGAGGAGCAGTTCGACCGGCTGTTCGCGGTCAACGCCAAGGGCGCGTTCTTCGCCCTCCAGAAGGCGGCGAGGCTGGTCTCCGACGGGGGCCGGCTGATCTACGTCGGATCGGGCACGACCACGGGACCGCGCCCGGGGACGGGACTGTACTCGTCGTCCAAGCGGGTCGCCGAACACCTGGTGCGGGTCCTCGCCATGGAGCTGAGCCCCAGGAACGTCACGGTGAACACCATCCTGCCCGCCGTGGCCCTCGGCGCCGGGGTGCCGACCGGCGCGGCGGCGGGAGGCGGGTTCCACCACACGGCCCGGTTCCCACCGCTCGGCGGACGCGGCGACGGCCCCGAGGACGTCGCCGACGCCGCCGAGTACCTCGCGGGCGAGCTGGCGGGCCGGGTCAGCGGCCAGTCCCTGGTCGTCTCGGGCGGCGCGCCGCGGTGACCGCGCCCCCCTTCCCGGGCGCCGCCGCCGGTGTCCTTCCCGAGGCCGTGCGACCGTCACGCCGTCGTTCGCCGGTTCGGGAGCCGGTGACGACGACGCGGCACGCCTCCCGGTCCCCACGCCCTGTCCCCTGAGCCGTAGGCGGAGGCGCCGCTCCCCGGCGAGAGGGCGCTCCCTCGGCCGAGGAAGCGGTCGCGGATCTCGTAGTCGTCCGCCGCAGCCCTTCACCGGCGGGGTGTTGCGACGACCGCCGGAACTCAGGCCCCCGGTGGGGGCCGGACCCCTCCTGCCGCCGCCGCTTTCACCGCGGTCCGCGTCGCCGCTCCCCGCGTCCGGGAGCGGGGGCCGCGGGGCGGGCGGTGGCACGGCGGGCGCGGCGCGGCCACCCGTCGTGCCACCGCACCGGGGACGCCCCTCTTCGCCCCGGACACCGTTCCGCGGACCGGGGCGGACGCCCGCGCAAGTGACGCCGTGTCACCGTCGTACCCGTAGGCGGGTCACATCGGATCGGTGACGCTGCGCCACTGACCGGTGACCGCTCCGCCGGGTTGGATCGGAGATACCGGGTTCGCCCCCGGGAGGGCCCGCTCCCCCGCGGTCCCGACGGAGAACCTCCAGCGTCCCCGAGAACGAAGGAGAGGCACGACATGGCACCGCCCGCCCCCCGCACGGACAGGAACCTCTTCGACCTCCCGGCGCACCCCCGCGCACCCCTCGCGCCGGAGGGCGCCCGGGACGCCTCCCCCGTCCCGCAGCGGAACGGCGCCGTGGCCGCCCCCTCACCGACCCCCTGGAAGGAAGGCGACACCATGACCGACCACCGACGCGTCCACGACCTTTCCGACGAGGCAGAGCACGGGGCCTCCGGCGCGACCGCCCGGACCGAGTCCCCCGTGGACCTGAAGGGGGAGATGCTCCGGGGCCTGGGCGGCCCGTCCGGGATGGTGTACTCCGCCCTGCCGGTCGTGGTCTTCGCGACCGCCGTCCCCTTCCTGCCCCTGACCGGCGCGGTCGGCGTGGCGGTCGCCGTCGCGCTGGCGCTGGCCGTGTTCCGCAGGTGGCGCGGCGAGGACCTCATGCCCGCGCTGGGCGGGGTGATCGGCGTCGCGGCGGCCGGGGGGATCGCCGCCCTGACCGGGTCGGCCAACGACTTCTTCCTGATCGGGATCTGGGCCTCGCTGGCGGGGGCCGTGGCCGCGTCCGCCTCACTGCTGGTGCGCCGGCCGCTGACCGGCCTGGCCTGGAACGCCGTCCACGGCAACGCGCACCCGTGGCGCGGGGACGGGCCCTCGCTGCTGGCGCACGACCTGGCCACCCTGGCGGTGGCGGTGGGGTTCGCCGGCCGGTTCGCCGTGCGGCAGTGGCTGTACCTCGCCGACTCCACGACCGGGCTCGCGATCGCCGACACGGTGACGGGGTTCCCGCTGACGGCGCTGGTCGCGGTCGTGGTGGTCTGGGCCTTCCGCCGCACGACCAAGCGGCTCATCGGAACCGACGGGGCCCCGGCCGCCGCACGGGGCTGAGCCGGAGGGGGCGTCGGCGGTCCGCGGACCGCCGGCGCCCCGTTGTGCCAAGGTCCCGCACGCGGTGCGCACCCGCCGGGCGGCCCCGGAGAGCCGCGGGCCCCGCGCCGGGCCGCGCGCGCGGAGCCGGCCGGGCCCGGTCAGGTCCGGTCGATCGCGGCCTCGACCGAGGCGCCGATGCGGCGCAGCGCCGCCAGCTCCGCGGGGCCGAGACCGTCCACCAGGTACTCGCGGACCGCCGCCACGTGCCCGGGAGCGGCGGCCACGACCTCCCCGTACCCGGCCCCGGTGAGGACGGCGTTGGTGCGCCGGCCCGGCCCGGGGACGCGGACCCGCGCGAGCAGCCCGCGCTTCTCCAGGCGCCCGGCGACGTGGGACAGCCGCGAGAGCGAGGCCGACGTCCGGGCGGCCAGGTCGCTCATCTGCATCGTGTGCTCCGGTTCCTCGGACAGGACCGAGAGCACCATGTACTCGAAGAAGGTCATCCCGGACTCGCGCTGCATCCGCGCGTCCAGGGCCGCGGGCAGGCTGATCATGATCGCCGACGTGGCCAGCCAGGCCGCCAGCTCCCCGCCGTCCAGCCACCGGGTCCCGGCGGGGGGACCGGCGGGCTCCCCCGCCTCGGCGCCCTCCCCGCCCCGCGGGTCCGGGCCGCCCGGTCCCGGCGCTCCGGTCGTGCTCGTGTCCATGGGACCAGATTAGCCCTCGTTGTTGACGCGTCAAGTTAGAGGGTGTAGTTGTTGAAGCATCAAGTTCGAAGTCGGTCCGGTGCGGGCCCGCGTCCCGCGCCCCGCACCGGACCGCCGCACCCTCCGGAAGGGGAGCACCGCATGAGGACCACGGCACTCGGGGGGCTCGAAGTCTCGCGCATCGGGCTCGGGGCCATGGGCATGTCCGCGTTCTACACCGGCGCCGGCCGCGACCCGGCCGGGGCCGTCCGGACCCTGCGCCGGGCGCTGGACCTGGGGGTCACCCACCTGGACACCGCCGAGGTGTACGGGCCGCACGTGAACGAGGAGCTGGTGGGGCGCGCGGTCAGGGGCCGGCGGGACGGGGTCGTGCTGGCCACCAAGTTCGGCCTGGTCTCGCACACCGGCCGCCCGGGCCCGGACGGCACGGCCGCCAACGTCCGCGCGGCCGTGGAGGGCTCCCTGCGGCGGCTCGGGACCGACCGCATCGACCTCTACTACCAGCACCGCATCGACCCGGGCACCCCCGTGGAGGAGACGGTGGGGGCGCTGGCCGGCCTGGTGGCCGCGGGCAAGGTCCTGCACATCGGGCTGTCGGAGGCCTCCGCGGCGACGATCCGCCGGGCCCACGCGGTCCACCCGCTGACCGCCGTCCAGACCGAGTACTCGCTGTGGACCCGCGACCCCGAGTCCGGGGTCCTGCCCGTGCTGCGCGAACTCGGCATCGGCCTCGTCCCCTACGCGCCGCTGGGGCACGGCTTCCTCACCGGGGCCGTGCGCACCCTCGACGGCCTGGACGCCGGCGACTGGCGGCGCACGAACCCCCGGTTCACCGGCGGCAACCTGGAGCGCAACCTGCGCATCGCCGACGAGGTCGGCGCGGTGGCCGAGGAGGCGGGGGCCACACCCGCGCAGGTCGCCCTGGCCTGGCTGCTCGCACGGGGGGAGGGCATCGCCCCCATCCCGGGGACCACGAACGCCGACCGGCTCGCGGAGAACTGCGCGGCCGACGGCGTCCGGCTCACGGCGGAGCAGACCGGCCGCCTGGACGCCCTGGCCCCGGCCTCGGGCGCGCGCCACGCGGCGGCCGACATGGCCGCCGTCGACCTCTGAGGGCCCGGAGCCCGGGGCCCGGCGGCCACCGGACACGGGGCGCGGAACGGCCGCGCCCCGGGAACACCGAACAACGAAGGCGGACACCATGACGGACAGGACGATCCGGGTCGGCATCATCGGCGCGGACACCGGGGCGAGCTGGGCGGGGGCCTCGCACGTCCCCGCGCTCGCCGCGCAGCCGCGGTTCGAGCTGGCGGCCGTGGCGACGCGGCACGAGGCGAGCGCGCGCGGCGCCGCCGAGGCCTTCGGCGCCCGGCGCTGGTACGCCGACCCCCTCGCGCTCATCCGCGACCCGGAGGTGGACCTGGTCACCGTGGCCGTCAAGGTCCCGGCCCACCGGGACCTGGTGCTCGCCGCGCTGGCGGCGCGCAAAGCCGTGTACTGCGAGTCCCCGCTGGGCGCGAGCCTCGCGCAGACGGAGGAGATGGCGCACGCGGCCGGGTCGCTGCACACGGCGATCGGCCTCCAGGGGCGGCTCAACCCCTCGGTGCGCCGGGCGGCGGAGATCGTCGCGCGGGGGCGGCTGGGACGGCTGCTCTCGGCGCGGGTGTCCGCGACGACGTTCGGCAACGGACCGGAGTCGGCGAGCGCGTACGCGTACTTCGACAGGGCCGAGTCGGGGGCCGGCCTCCTGCCGATCGCGGCCGGCCACGTCCTGGACGTGGTCGAGGCGGTCCTCGGGGACATCACCGAGGTCGACGCGCGCACGGAGACCCTCTGGCCGCGGGTGCGGCTCGCGGACACGGGGGAGACGTCCGTGCGGGAGGTCCCCGACCACCTCGACGCCATCGTCAAGACCGCGTCGGGCGCCCCGGCGGGGGTGCAGGTCCTGGCGGGCGTGCCCGCGGCGGACGCCGGCTTCGCGCTGGAGGTGCGCGGATCCGAGGGCTGGCTGCGGCTGACCGGCGACCACCCCGCGGGCGTCCAGGTGGGCGACCTCGCGCTCGCTTCGAGCGCGGACTTCGACGCGCCCGACACACCCGTCGCCACGGGTACCGGGCCGACCGCCGCGGAGGTCTGGGACGGGGCCTCCCTCAACGTCGGCGAGGTGTACGCCTCCCTGGCGCGCGACATCGCCGACGGGACCCGCCGCACCCCGGGGTTCGCCCGCGCCCTGCACAACAGCCGCCTGGTCGCCCGGGTGGAGGAGGCCGCGCGGACCGGCGCGCGGCGCTGACACCGCCCTCGGGGAGGCCGGGCGCCTCGCGGGTATACCGCGGGGATGGCGGACTTCTTCAGGGTGCACGCGGACTACGTCGGGCGGGTGGGGGTGGAGGTGGGGGTCTTCGTGGCGGTCGACCACCTGCGGCGGGCGGGGCTGCTCTCGGACGCCGAGGAGGACCTCTACCTCGACATCGACGACTGGTTCCGGGACGCCCTGCCCGTACCGCCCGTGTACGCGGACGGGAACACCCGGGGCGCGGTGACCTGGTTCCGCGACTCCGTGCGGGGCAGGGAGGACTTCACCGGGCGGATCGCGGCCCTGCGCGGGATCCTCACCGCCCACGGCGTGGCCCACCGGGAGAGCACCTCCGACGACCCGGGCACGGTCCTCTACGAGGACGGGTACCAGGTCTGCGTGCTGCCGCGCTCGCGGCGGCCGGCCGACCCCCCGCCCTTCCCCCCGGGGACCGTGCCGGGCCCCACGACGGCGGGCTCCAAACGGCACCTGGCCCGGCGGTCCGCGCGGGGGCCGGGCGGCCGTTCCGACGGGGCCTGAGGGGCGCTCCGACCGTCCCGCGGGTGCGCCGGCCCGGACTCGGCGACGACACCGTGTCCGGGCCCGTGGAGCGGAGCAGGGCCGTGCGCGGGTGCGGCCCGGCGGTGTCAGGGGGTCCCGCCGGCCTCCCCGTACTCCTCGGCGACGGCGCGGAACCCGGCGATCAGGCAGCGCAGCCCGAACTCGAACTGCCCCTGGTGCGCGGTGAGCGCGCCCTCCCCGGCCGCCCGCCGCAGGGCGTGCGCGTCCGCGTAGGCCCGGCCGGTCTCCGGGAACAGCTCCATGTCGGGAAGCCTCTCCCCACCGTGCGCCTGGGCGTCGTTGGCGGCGGCCCCGCAGACGTAGGCGTCCAGGGCCTCGATCATGTCGAGTTTGACCTGTTCGGGCAGGCCGGTGCCGTCGAAGGCCCGCAGCGCCGAGTCCAGCCAGGCGATCAGGGCGGGCCCGACGCCGGGGGTGGAGCGGCGCAGTTCCAGGACCCAGGGACGTTCCCGGAAGGTGACCAGGTCCTGGCGGGCCCACGCCTCCAGCCGCAGCCACCAGGGGCCCGGCAGCCGGTGCGGGAGCGCGTCCCCGGCCGCCACCGCGTCGAGGATGAGCGTCTCCAGCGCCGTCCGGTTGGGGACGTAGGTGTACAGGGTGCCCGGTGCCACGCCCAGGCGTTCGGCGAGGCTGCGCATGGACAGGGCGGCCAGTCCGTCGGACTCGACGATCGCGATCGCCTCGTCGACGACGCGTTCGCGGGTCAGGCTCCGGCGCGGTCCGCGGCGGGCGGCGGAACCGCCGCCGGTGTCCCGGCTCCGGCCGGATGAGGATGTCGCAGGCACGGCCCCAATCTAACGCGGTACCCCGGCCCGGCGGCGCGCAGCACGCGCGCCCAGCCCGCGCAGCAGCACCTCGAAGGGGCCGCGCACCCCCTTCCTCTCCATGAGCGCGGCCGCCGCGACGGTGGCCAGCCACAGGCAGAGGGCGAACAGGGCGGTGGTCGCCTCGGTGAGGTGTGCGGCCAGGCCCAGCCCCCACAGGGAGAGGACGGGCGCCATGACGAGGGAATGGGTGAGGTAGCCGCTCAGGGACCTCTTGCCCAGCGCGGCGACCGCGGCGACCGGGCGGGGGGTGCGGCCGCGGCGGGTGAACCGGTCGGCGGCGAGCACGAACAGGGCGGCGTACCCCAGTCCTCCCGCGAGCCCCGAGGTCCAGGCCAGCAGGAACAGCGCCGCCTCGGCGGCTCCCGAGGCCGGTTCGAGCACGCCGACGTGCGCCAGCGCGGAGGGCAGCGCGCCCGCCAGCCCCAGACCGACCCCGGCGGCTGCCGCGGTGGCGACCAGGCGGCGGTGGCGGTGCGGCTCCTCCAGGATCCCCCGCCGGGCCGTCCACATGCCGGCCAGGACCGCCGTGGGCATCACGACGCCGAACGCGTTGACGAACAGCAGGAAGCCCCAGCCCGTCAGGCGGGAGACGACGGAGGCGGGGTAGTCGGCGGTGCCGGAGCCGTTGAGGCCGAGCTCCTCGGGCGGGGGGCCCGCCGCGGGGGGCGTCCCGGCGGCCGGCAGCAGTGCGGAGGCGGCCAGGACCGCGGCCGACACCAGGAAGGCCGCGGCGAGCAGACCCGCGCCGGTGAGGACCGCGGCCCTCAACCGGCGTTCGCTCCGGCCCAGGAACAGGGCGCACAGGACCAGGCCGACGATGCCGTAGGCGGCCAGGACCTCGCTGCCCATCAGCAGCGCGGCATGCACGGCCCCGAAGGCGAGGAGCCACCGGTTGCGCGAGCGGATCACGGCCCGCGCACGGTCCTCGCCCAGCTCCGCGGAGCGGGCCGCGTAGGCGCGGGCGAGCCCGTAGCCGACGAGGAAGGCGAACAGCGGGTACACGCGGACGTCGAGCAGGGCGAGCATCGCGAAACGGACGGCCTGGTCGGCCAGGGGGGTCGCCGAGGTACCGCCCCCGGCGGCGGCGACCCCGTGGTAGAAGATCGCGGCGTTGGACAGCACGATGAGCAGCAGCATCCCGCCCCGTGCGAAGTCGGGTGCCAGCAGTCGTCCGTCCATCGGCACTTCCTCTCTGAACGGTGTTCAATAATTGAACGGTGTTCAGAACTTTAGACCGCGCGCCCTCCCGGCACAAGGGGGTGCGCGGGAGCATGATGGGTGCATGGCGGACGACAGGCCCAGGGTGGCCGAGGCTGCGGACCGGTACACGATCA
The DNA here is from genome assembly GCF_900141985.1 of Nocardiopsis flavescens. Taxonomy (GTDB): domain Bacteria; phylum Actinomycetota; class Actinomycetes; order Streptosporangiales; family Streptosporangiaceae; genus Nocardiopsis; species Nocardiopsis flavescens. Next base: position 89,149 of record NZ_FQZK01000010.1, read on the forward strand.
GCACGGACGGGAACGTCGTGGGGTACACGAAGTTCGTGGACCCCGACGACCGGCGGCGGATCTTCTTCCACACGGAGATCGGCGAGCGTTACTCCGACCGGGGGTGGGCGGGGACGCTGGTCGCGGAGGCACTGGCGGAGACCCGCGCGCTGGGCCTGAAAATCGTCCCGGTCTGCCCGTACGTGGCCCGGTACGTCAGGGAGCACCACGACTTCGACGACGCCCTGCTCGACGTGACGCCGCAGGATCTGGAACTCGTGCGCTCCCTCCCGCACCAGCAGGAGTGAGGGCCGCCGCGCCCCGGCGGGCGGGCGGACACGCGCACCGGTCCGCCCTGCGCCGGCCGCTCCCGAACGGCCCGCCCCGGGTCGACGGCCGGGAGCGCGTCGGCCGGGGGTGCGGTGGCCGGCGCCACCGCCGTCGAGCAGGCCGGGGCGAAGAACGGCCGCGGGGCGGGGCCGCCCCCTCCCGGGAGTACGGGGACCGGGGACCCGGCGCCGGGACCGGCCCGACCAGGGGGCCGGCGGCGGGGACGGCCCCGCGGGTGCGGTGCCCGGGCCCCGCGCACCGACCCCTCCCCCGCCGGCCGCAGCGTTACCACCCGCGTCCCGCCCGCCCCCTCCGCCCCTCGCCCGTGCGGCCGGTCCGCGCGGACGGGGGCCGCACGGCGCGCGGCGCGTTCCCGCGCCCGCGACCGTGCGCCCCGCCCGGGCGCGGCACGCGGGGGTGATCCGCGCCACGATCGGCGGCCGGGGCGTGCCACCGGGGTTGAACACTGTTTACCCTGGTGGTGAACAACTGTTCACCCCCTCGCCCGCCCCTTCCCCGGAGGTCCCATGTCGTCCGCACCGCGGGGACCCGCCTGGTTCACCACCGGCGTCCTCACCCTCTGCGGCATGATCGTCTCCCTCCAGCAGACCCTGGTCATCCCGCTGCTCCCGGACCTGCCCGAGATCCTGGGGGTGTCCGCCGACGACGCGTCCTGGCTGGTCACCGCCACCCTGCTGGCCGGAGCCGTGTCCACCCCGATCGTCGCCCGCATGGCCGACATGTACGGCAAGCGCCGCATGCTGCTGCTCTCGCTCGGGGTGATGACGGCCGGTTCCCTCATCGCCGCCGTGGGCGGGAGCTTCGTACCGCTGCTCGTCGGGCGCGCCATGCAGGGGTTCGGGGCCTCGCTCATCCCCGTCGGCATCAGCATCATGCGCGAACAGCTGCCCCGGGAGCGGCTCGCCGGGGGCATCGCGCTGATGAGCGCGACGCTGGGCATCGGCGGCGCGCTCGGGCTCCCGCTGTCCGGGGTGCTCTACGGCGCGTTCGGGTGGACGTCCCTGTTCTGGTCGACCGCCGCCGTGGGCGCGGTGCTCATCGTGTTCATCCGGCTGGCGGTGGCCGAGTCCCCGCAGCGCTCCCCCGGCCGCTTCGACGTCGTGGGCGCGCTGGTGCTGTCCGTCTTCCTGGTGTGCCTGCTGCTGGCCCTGTCCAAGGGCGCCTCCTGGGGCTGGGGCGGGCCGCGGGTGCTCGTCCTGGGCGCGGTGTCGGTCCTGTCCCTGGCCCTGTGGATCCCGCTCCAGCTCAGGACCCGCGCCCCCATGGTGGACCTGCGCACGGCGGTACTGCCGCCGGTGCTGCTCACCAACGTCGCGTCGTTCTTCGCCGGGTTCGCGATGCTCCTCAACAGCCTGATCACCACCCAGGAGCTCCAGGTGCCGACCGACACCGGATACGGCCTGGCGCTGCCGGTGGTCACCGCCGGTCTCCTCATGGTGCCGGGCGGGCTGATGATGCTGGTGTTCTCCCCGGTCTCCAGCCGCATGCTCAACCGGTGGGGCGGCAAGCCCACCCTGGTCGCCGGGCTGGCCGTCATGGGGCTGACCTACGCGGGCCGGGTGCTGGCCCCCGACTCGGTCGCCAACGCCGTGGTGGGCAGCACCCTGGTCAGCGTGGGCACGGCCATCTCCTTCGCGGCGATGCCGGTCCTCATCATGAGCGCCGTGCCGCGGAGCGAGACCGCCTCCGCCAACGGGGTCAACTCGCTGGTCCGCGCGCTGGGCACCTCCTCGGCCAGCGCGCTGCTCGCGCTGCTGTTCGCGTCGCTGACCGTCTCCGTGGACGGGGTCACCTACCCGTCGGCGGCGGGCATGGACGCCGCGCTGTGGGCGGGCGCCGCGGTCTGCGTCGCGGGCACGGCCTTCGGCCTGTTCATCCCGGTGCGGGGGTACGAGGCCGAGCCCGACCCCGTCCCGGGCCCCGTGGCCGAAAGCGGCGGCGCGAGCGGTTCGCCCGACCGCGCCGCACCGGTGCCCGGAGGGGCCGGTTACCCTCGTCCTCCCCGGGAACCCACGGGGACCTGAACGCCGGGAGCCGCGCACCGTGACCAGAACCGACAGCCGTGAGGCGATCATCGCCGCCGCCCGCGCCCTCTTCAGCGAGCACGGGTACAAGGGCGTGACCGTCCGCGACATCGCCGCGGCGGCGGGCGTCTCCCCGGCCCTGGTCATCAAGCACTACGGCAGCAAGGCCGAGCTCTTCAACGCCCTCGGACCGCATCGCATCCCCCTGGGAGAGCTCGACCTGCCCCGGTCGGCCCTGGGCCGGGCCCTGGTGCAGAAGGTCCTCACCCGCCGGGAGCACTGCCTGCCGGAGAACTGGCTGCTGGCCACCGCACGGGCCCGCGAGTCCGCCGAGGAGGGGTTCGGGGCGGACGGCGGCGAACTGCTGGACAGCGTCGCCCGCGTCATCGGCGACACCACCCCGGACCGGCGGCACGCGGCCGCGGTCGCGTGCCAGATGATCGGCCTCGCCGAAGGGCTGCGGGTGGTGGGGCTGTTCCAGGGGATCCCCGACGCGGAGCTGCTCGACCTGTACGCCCCGGGGGTGCAGGCACACGTCGACGCCTGCCCGGCCCCCGACGCGTGAGGGGGCGCGGCCCGCCGCGGCGGGCCGCGCCCCCTCAGGCCGGGCCCTCCCCGAGCCCGGCGAGGATCCGGTGGTAGAGCCCGCCCGCGGTGAGGCCGCCGTCCACGACGACCTCGGTGCCGGTGACGTACCGCGCGGCGTCGGAGAGCAGGAACAGCACGACGCCGGCCACCTCCTCCGGGTCGGCCACCCGCCCCGCCGGGACCGAGCGCAGGCTCTCCTGGACGAAGCGGTCGCTTCCCGAGAGCAGCAGCGGGGTCTCCACCAGCCCGGGGTGCAGCGAGTTCACCCGCACCCCGCGGTCCGCGTACTCCAGCGCCCCGGTCTTGCTGATCCCCCGCACGCCCCACTTGGCGGCGGCGTACCCCGCGGAGAAGTAGCCGGTCATCCCGGCGATCGAGGACACGTTGACCACCGATCCGCCGCCGGAGGCGCCGAGCAGGGACGCCGTGTACTTCATCCCGTAGAACACCCCCGACAGGTTGACGTCGAGGACGCGCCGCCAGTCCTCGTCGGTGGTGTCGGAGATGCCGAACCGGTGGCTGACCCCCGCGTTGTTGACCAGGCCGTGGAGCGCGCCGTCGGTCCGCCCGACCAGCTCCGCGGCCTCGCGCCACCCCTGCGGGTCGGTGACGTCGAGCCGGACCGCCCGGGCCCTGCCCCCGGCGTCGCGGACCTGCGCGGCCACCTCCTCGGCTCCGGGTCCGGAGATGTCGGCGACCCAGGTCAGGGCGCCCTCCCGGCCCAGGGCCAGTGCCTCGGCCCGGCCCATGCCGCTGGCGGCGCCGGTCACCAGCACCACGCGGCCGTCGAGCCCGTGCGCCCCCGGCGTCCCGGCCGCCATCAGTCGACCCTCAGCTCGGTGCCGCGCGTCTCGGCGGTGAACAGGACCGCGACCAGCGTGATGACCGCGGTGAGGACGAAGTACCCGGCCGGCGCCAGGGGGTTGCCCGTGGCACCGATCAGCCAGGTGGCGATGAACGGTGCCGTCCCGCCCAGCAGGGTGTTCGTGACGTTGTTGCCCAGGGCGATCCCGCTGTAGCGGGTGGAGGCGCCCAGCATCTCGGCGTAGGTGACGAACGAGGCCCCGTTGACGATCGAGACGCACACGAACAGCACGGACTGGCCGACGATCGCCGCCCAGGCCGGGCCGGCCGACATCATCATGAACATCGGGAAGCCCAGGAGGATCGCCCCGACGCTGCCGATGAGGATCACCTTGCGGCGGCCGATCGTGTCGGCCAGGAACCCGGACAGGGGCAGGGTGGCGGCTCCCACCACCATCGCGACCGCGGTGGAGGTGAAGGCCACCTGCGAGGAGTGGCCCGCGGTGGTCTGGAGGTAGGTGGCGGCGTACACCGAGACGATGTAGTAGCCGCCGGTGATGACCGCGCCCAGGCCGATGATCTTGAGGACCGACCGCCAGTTGGTGACCAGCAGGGTCTTGATCGGCATCTTCTCGGTCTCGCCCTGCTCGGAGAGCTCCTTGAACTGCGGGGTGTCCTCCAGGTGGTTGCGGATGTAGAGGCCGATGACGCCGATGGGCAGGCTGAGCAGGAACGGGATCCGCCAGGCCCAGTCCAGCATCTGCTGCTCGGTGAACAGCGAGGTGGCGGCGAGGGCCACCAGGGCGGCGAAGAGGGAGCCGAAGTAGGTCCCGGAGTTGACGAGAGAGGTCTGGGTGGCGCGCCAGCGGGCCGGGGCCGACTCCGCCACGAAGGCGTTGGCGCCGCCCAGCTCGCCACCCGCCGCGAAGCCCTGCATGCAGCGGCACAGCACGAGCAGGACCGTCGCCCACACCCCGAGGGTGAAGTAGTTGGGCAGGATGCCGATGAGCGCCGTCGCCAGCACCATCAGCAGGATGGTCCAGGACAGGGCCTTGCGGCGGCCGTACTTGTCGCCGATGTGCCCGAAGACGATCCCGCCGGGCACCCGCATGAAGAACGCCACCGCGAAGGCGGCGAAGGTCCCCAGCAGGGACGCCGTGGGATCGTCCGAGACGAAGAAGAGCATCGCCACGAACGTGGCCATGTAGCCGTAGATGCCGAAGTCGTAGTACTCGACGACGGTGCCGATGACGGCCGCGCGGATGACCTTCACCCGGGACTGGAACCCGGTGTCGCCGCTCCCCGCCGGGTCCGACGGTCGTTGGTCCAGTGTCATGTACGCCTCCTGGGGCGCGAGGGGGTCGGTGCCCGGCGGGCTCCGGCCCCGGTTCCGCTAGGGGGTGCGGGGCCTCAGCCCCGGGGTGCCGCACCGCGGCCGGCGATGCGGCCCATGGTGAGAGCGTTGGCGACCGCGTTGCCGCCGCCGACGTAGCGCAGGCCGAGGACTCCGGCCCCCGCCTCGCCCGCGGCGAACAGGCCCGGGACGGGTGTCCCGGTGCGGTCGAGCACGGCGGCGCGGGAGTCGATCTCCAGGCCGGCGTGCGTGCACACGAGTTCGGCGGGCAGGATGCGCGCCGCGTAGTAGGGGCCCGGGCCGAGGGGGTCCGGCGTGCCCTCGTAGCCCTTGTTCCGCAGGGTGAGGTGGCGCCGGAAGCGCTCGTCCCGGCCGTGGGGCAGGGCGTCGTTCCAGGTGTCCACCGTGACCTGTAGGGCGTCCGCGGGCACGCCCATCAGCGCGGCCAGCTCCCGCGGGGTGTCGGCGCGCAGGGTGCGCCCGGCCTCGGCCTCCTCCAGGACGCGCCCGGGGTTCCAGTCGGCGTAACCGGGGGGCAGGGAGAGCCGGGCCCGCTCGTCGAAGACGCACCAGGCGGACCCGCCGCGGGAGTCGATGATCCCGGCGGAGACCGCGTAGGAGGCGTCCTCGTCCATGAAGCGGCGGCCGGAGCCGTCCACGTACACGCGCGACACCGGCGGGAACCCCGACTGCCAGTGGTGCATGCGCTGGAAGTAGACGGTCGGCAGCAGCAGGCCCCAGCCCGACCCGGTGACGGAGGCGCCGACCTGCCCGGCGAAGCGGAGGTGGTCTCCCCGGCTGCCGGGGGCGGCCACGACGAACCCGTGCTCGCCGGCGGCCAGGGCCGCCGGGTAGTGCTCCTTCAGCAGCTCCGGGTCCCGGGAGAGCCCGCCGGTGGTCACCACGACGGCGCCGGAGCGCACCTCCACGCCGTCCGCGACGACGCCGACGACCCGGCCGTCCTCGAACAGGAGTCGCTCGACCCGTGTGTTGAGCACCGTCTCGACCCCGCCCCGGCGGCAGGCCGCGGCCAGCGCGGCGACCAGCCCCTCGCCCTGGTCGCGGGGGACGTGGCCGCGCCAGACGTCCTCGACCCCCGCCTGGGACAGGCCGGGCGTGTGGGCGTTGCCCGAGGTCCGCGCCGGGATCTCCACGCCCAGGCCGATGAGCCACTCCAGGGTGGGACCGGTGTTCTCGCAGAACGCGCGGACGAGGCCGGGCTCCAGCATCCACTGGTTGAGGTCCATGTAGTGCTGGTAGAACCGGTCGGCGGAGTCCTCGACGCCCAGACCGCGCTGGACGCTGGTCTCCGCGGCGGTGAACAGCCCCGCGGACAGCCGGGTGGACCCTCCGAGGTCGGGCTCGGCCTCGAACAGCAGGACGGACGCGCCGTGCTCGGTCGCCGTGGCCGCGGCGGCCAGCCCCGCGCCCCCTCCGCCGATGACGACGACGTCGACGCTCGCGCCGTCCCCGCCGTCAGACATGGCGCGACCCGCCGTCCACCGCGATGCTGTGGCCGGTCACGTAACGGCTGCTGTCGGAGAGCAGGAAGAGCAGCACGCCCACGACCTCCTCCGGGGAGCCGACCCGGTGCAGGGGGACCCGGTCCAGGGCCGCGGCCAGGGCCTCGGGGTCGTCCTGGAGCCACCGGGTCATCTCCGTGTCGATGAACCCGGGGGCGATGGAGTTGACCCGCAGTCCGAGGTCGCCGAGCTCGACGGCGAGGGACTCGGTGAGGTGGGCGACGGCCGCCTTGGAGGCGCAGTAGGCGGCGCGCCCGCGCCGGACCCGCACGGCGGACACCGACGACATGTTGACGATGGCGCCGCCGGGTCCCATGTGGCGGGCCGCCGCCTGGGAGCCGTGCAGGACGCCCTGGACGTTGACGTCCAGGACGGAGGACATCTGCTCGGCGGTGATCTCGCCGACCGGCGCGTACGGGAAGACCCCGGCGTTGTTGATCCAGTAGTCGAGGGACCCGAACTCCTCGACGGCCGCACGGGCCAGGGCCTCGTGCTGCTCGGGGTCGACGACGTCGACCCGGCGGGCGGCGACCCGGCCGGGGGCGCCCGCCCGGGGGTCCGCGGCGAGTTCGCGCGCGATCTCCTCGGCGGCGGCCTTCATGTCGACGTCGTTGATGTCGGCGGCGACGACGTTGACCCCCCGGGCGGCCAGGGCGGCGGTGAAGGCGCGGCCCATGCCGCGCGCCGCGCCGGTGACGACCGCGGTGCGGCCGGCCATCTCGGGGTGGACGACCTCCATCGGGCGGTCGACGACACGGGCGGGGCCGGTGCCCTCGTACGGGGTCATGGTGGCGGTGCCTTTCGTCGGGGCGGGCAGGGGGCGGACGGGCGGCTGCGGGGCGTCGCGGGCGATGTCGCGGCGGTGGACCCGCCAGCGCCCGTCCTCCCGGCGGAGCCGGTCGTGGACGGTCGTGAACCTGAGGATGCGGGTGTCGCCGGCGGAGTCCGTGGCGATGACCTGAAGATACGCACTGACCTGCGCCTCCTCCGCTCCGCCCGGGTGCAGGACCACGTTGGTCACCACGTGGCGGCGGACCTCGCCGGCGGCCCGGGCCGTCTCGGTGAAGCGCCGCGCGAAGGCGGACAGGTCCCGGCGTCCGAGGACCGGCGCCGGATAGGTCGGCGAGTGGAACGCGCCGTCCGCGGTGAAGGTGGCGGCCCACGCGTCGGCGTCGCCGGAGTCGATGAGGTGCGACTGGAGCGCGTAGAACGCCTGGGTCGCGGAGACCGTGAGGTCGCCCATGGATCACCTCCGGTGTGCGATAATCGCACTAGGTGTGCAATTAGTAGTTAACGTAAGTGTCACACGTCACTCCCGTCAAGCGGCGGGGTGTATCTTCACCTGCGGAAGGAGCCCGATGCCCGACGAGAACACCGGCCGGCCGGACACCAGGACGTCCAAGACCCTGCACAACGGGATCGAGGTGCTGGAGCTGCTCGGCCGCCACCCCCACGGCCTCTCGGTCACCGAGATCGCCGAGCGGATCGGGGTGCACCGCACCGTGGCGCACCGGCTGGTCCGGACACTGGAGGAGCACCGGCTGTGCCGCCGCGACGCGTTCAAGCGCATCACCCCCGGCCCCGGCCTGATCGCCCTCGCCGAGTCGGTGGAGTCCGACCTGCGCGGCGTCGCGCTGCCGGTACTGACCGAGCTGGCCGAATCGCAGGAGGCGACGGCGCACCTGATCGTGCCCGAGGGGGAGGACGAGGCACGGGCCCTGATGGTCGTGGAGCCGAGCCGGGCCCGCGTCCACCTCGCCTTCCGGCCCGGGCGGGTGGACCCGCTCGACCAGGGGTCGGCCGGACTCGCCCTGCTGTCGGCGATGCCGCCCCGCCCCGGGGAGCGCGCGGAGGTCGCCCTGGCGCGCGAGCGCGGCTACGCGGTGTCCCACGGCGAGGTCACCAACGCGGTGACCGGTGTGTCCGCGCCCGTCGTCCGCTCGAACGGGGCGCCCGTCGCCAGCATCGGCGTCTCCGTCCTGGACCCGCAGGACCCCGCCCGGCACGGGGAGGCCGTCAGGGCGGCGGCCCGGCGCATCGCCGCACGCCTGCCCTGAGGCCCGCGTTGGCGGCGGCGGGGCGGGGGCGCGACACTGGCAGACGGACCGGGCCCGGTCCGGGGCAGGCCGGGTCCGCACCCCTCGGAGCCCCGGTGGAGAGCACACCCATGAGGATCAGCAACGAATTCGTCGTCCACGCACCCGTCGAGCGGTCCTGGGAGCTGCTCACCGACCTGGAGTCCCTCGTCCCCTGCGTGCCCGGGGTGCGCCTGGTCGGGACCGAGGGCGACCGCCACCTGGCCGAGGCGCGCGTCAAGGTCGGCCCCGCCGTGGTCGCCTGTACCGGGGGCGCCCGCCTGGTGGCCGCGGACGAGCGGTCCCGCCGGATCGTCGTGGCGGCGGACGGCCGGTCCCGGCGCGGCCGGGGGACCGGCACCGCCGTCATCACCGCCGAGCTGCACGGCCGCGGGAACACGACCGCCGTGTCCGTGGTCACCGACCTGGAGCTGTCCGGCGGGCTGACCCGCTGGAACGAGGCCGTGGTCACGGAGGTCGCGGGCGGCCTGATGGAGCGGTGCGCCCGGCGCCTGGACGAGCGCGCGCCCGCCCCGGAGGCGGACGCCGGGGAGCCGTCCGGGCCGGAGCGGTCCGGGGCGGGCGCCCAGCGGCTGTGGTCGGCGGCCGCGCTGCTGGTGGTGGCGGGCGGCATGCTCCTTGGCTACCTGCTGTTCGGCTGAGCCCGCGCCGCCGGTGCGCGCGGGCCCCGGGGGGTCGCGGCGGAGCGCGGCGCGGCGGAGCGCGGCGGCGTCGCCGGGGGCCGGGCTTGTCCCCCGAACGCGGTTCTGGTGGGATGGGGGCGCCCCCGCCGCCCCGGCGGGTCGCACCCCCTCGATCCGGCACACGGGCGGTCCGGCACGCGCGGGCGTGCCGCGGACGGCTCCGCCGTGCGCCGGCGCCGGAGGCACGCCCGATGACCCACCCGCCGCAGGAGACCGACCGCACCGACCCGTTCTCCGGGATACCGGCCGAGGTGGGCGCACGCCTGCGCCCCCTGGCCCCGGCGCTGGTGGAGGAGGCCCTCGCCGGGATCCACCGCAGGCTCGGGGAGGACCCGGGGGCGCCGGGCGCGGGCGGCGCGGCGCGCGGCCTGGTCGACTCCGGCGTGCGCGGGTTCCTGGACCGGCTGGAGTCCGGCGGCGGCCCCGACGAGGGGCTGCTCGCCCGCTTCCGCGCGTTCGGCGCCCACGAGGCCGCGCGGGGCCGCGGACTGGAGCGCCTGCACACCGGGCTGCGCGTCACCGCCGCCGTCGCCTGGCGGCGCCTGTCCGAGGAGGACGCCCTCCCCCGCGCGCACCTGGGGTCCCTGGGCGAGGCGGTCCTGCTGTTCGAGGAGGAGATCGGGACGGCCGCGGCCCGGGGGCACTCCCGGGTGGCGTCGGCCGGGGTCGACGCCTCGCGGCACCGGCGCACCCGGCTGCTGGAGGCGCTGCTGGGCGGGGCGGGCCGGGACCCGGCGGCGGTCGCGGCGCTGGCCCGCTCCGCCCGCTGGCGGCCTCCCGGGCGGGTGGCCGCGGTGCTGTTCCACCCCGGGCGCGCGGCGGAGGCGGCGGCCCCGGCGGAGGCGGCGGCCCCGGCGGAGGCGGCGGCCCCGGCGGAGGCGGCGGCCCCGGCGGAGGCGGCGGCCCCGGCGGAGGGGACCGGAGAGGCGGTCGGAACGGGCCCGGTGCCGGAGCCCGCCGGCGGGGCGGCCCGGGGGCGCCCGGCGGAGCCGCCCGGGGGCCTGCGCCCGGCGCTGCCGCCCGACGCCCTGGTGGACCTGGAGCGCCCCGAGCCCTGCGCGCTGGTCCCCGACCCCGGGGGGCCCGGCCGGCTGCGGGCGCTGGAGCGGTCGCTGCGGGGCGCCTGCGCGGTGCTGGGGCCGGGCGTGCCGCTGGAGCGCGCGCCGGAGTCGCTGGAGCGGGCCCGGGAACTGGCGGAGCTGGTGCGCTCCGGAGCGGTTCCCGGCCGGGGCCTGGTCCGCTGGGACGACCACCTGCTCACCCTGCTGCTGTCCCGGAACGCCGCCCTGGTGTCCGAGATGACCCGCGCCCGGCTCGCACCGCTGGCGGGGCTGCGTCCGCACCGGCGGGAGCGGATGGCCCGCACGCTGCTGGCCTGGCTGGAGTCGGGCTTCAACGCCAACGGGGCCGCCGAGCGGCTGGGCGTCCACCCCCAGACCGTGCGGTACCGGATGCGGCTGCTGGAGGAGCTGTTCGGGGAGCGGCTGCGCGAGCCGGGCGCGCGCTTCGAGCTCGAACTCGTCCTGCGCGCCCGCCTGGCGCCCGGGGCCGTCGAGGGCCCGTGAGCGCCCGGTCCCCGCGCCGGGGACGGCCCGGGCGTCAGTCCCGCGGGGCCAGCGCCCGCACCACCTCGGCCGGGTCCTCCCCCGGCGGGCCGATCGGGGCCAGGACCGGGGTGGTCACCCCGTTCTCCACGTAGGCGGCCACGCGCTCGCGGCAGTACTCGGCCGGGCCGTGCACGACCAGTTCGTCCACCACGCGGTCGGGAACGGCCGCCAGTGCCCCCTTGCGGTCGCCCGCGTCCCAGGCCCGCCACATCGGGGCCAGCTCCTCGCGGCCCAGCCACTCGTGGAAGGCCCGGTACACCGGGACGTTGAGGTAGGCGGAGATCGCCCGGCGGCCGATCCCCCGGGCGGTCTCCGGGTCGGCCCCGGGGGCGACGAAGATCCGGGCGACGACCTCCTTGCCCTCCCCCTGGCCGTGCACGTACGGGACCACCGTCCGCACGTCCTCGGCGGACAGCCAGTTGACGACCGCCCCGTCCGCCTCGCGCCCGGCCAGCCGCAGCATGCCCGGGCGCAGCGCCGCCACCAGGATCGGCGGTACCTGCGCCGGGACCGCGCCCAGGGTGAACCCCTGGACGGAGAAGGTGTCGTAGTCGGCCTCGACCCGGGCGCCGGAGAGCGCCTCGCGCAGGAAGCGGACGGTGTCGCGGACCTTCTTGTAGGGCTCGGTGAAGGGGATGGCGTTCCACCGTTCGACGATGATGTTGGAGGAGGTGCCGATCCCCAGGGCGAACCGGCCCGGCGCGGCGGCGGCCAGCGTCGCCGCGCTCATGGCCAGGGTCGCCGGGCCGCGCGTGTAGGCGGGCACGATGGCGGTGCCCAGGCGCAGTCCGGGGGCCCAGACCGAGGCCAGGGCCAGCGGGGTGAACGCGTCGGTGGCTGCGGCCTCGGCCGACCACAGGTCGGTGTAGCCCTGGTCGGCCATGCGCTCGATGATCGCCCTCTGGTCGAGGAGCGGGACCCCTTCGAGCGGAACGGTCATGCCCCAGCGACTGGTCATGGTGGCTCCCTGGTCGGTGTCGTCCGTGCCGGTGGACCCCGACCATACCGCCCGGTCGGTCTGCTGTCTCGGGGCGCCCCCGCGACACGGCGGCGCGGGGCGCGGACGGCCGGCCGCGTCCCGGCGTATGTTCGTAGGGCCCGAGAAACCGCACCACACGAAGGAGGCCCCTCACCGTGGCCGTGCCACCCTCCCCCTACGACTTCCTGCCCCGGGTCGCGGCGTTCACCGTGACCAGCACCGACGTCGCCGACGGCGAGACCCTGCCCCCGGCCCAGGTCAGCGGCATCATGGGCGCCGGCGGCGAGGACGTCTCGCCGCAGCTGTCCTGGAGCGGGTTCCCCGAGGGGACGCAGAGCTTCACCGTGACCTGCTTCGACCCCGACGCCCCCACCGCCAGCGGGTTCTGGCACTGGGCGGTGGCCAACATCCCCGCCGGCGTCACCTCGCTGGCCGCCGGCGCGGGTTCCGGGGGTCCGGACGACCTGCCCGCGGGCGCCGTCACCCTGCGCAACGACGCCGGGGTCCACCGCTACATCGGCGCCGCGCCGCCCGCCGGGCACGGGCCGCACCGCTACTTCTTCGCGGTGCACGCCGTGAGCGTGCCCGAACTGGCCGTGGACGACTCCGCCAGCCCGGCGTTCCTCGGGTTCAACCTGTTCTCGCACTCCCTCGGGCGCGCGCTCCTGACCCCGGTCTACGAGCAGAAGTAGCCGGTCCGGACCCGCCGGGGGCGGGCGGCCCCTCCCCCGGGGCCGCCCGCCCCAGGCCCCCTTCCTCCCGGCGGGCCGATGGGTACACGCGCGAGGGGCCCGTACGGTTCACCTCCGAGCCGGAACCGGCCATTCCCGGCCCGTCCCGCCCGGCGGAGACTACCCTCGGTGCATCCCCCGCGATCCGCCCGACACGGCTGGAAGGGTACGACCGGTGCCACAGAAGTCTTCGAGGAAACCGACCATCGTGGTGACGACGGCGGGGTCGGCACCCACTCCGGGCATCATCCTCCACCTGAGATCGCGGGGCTACCGGGTCGTCGCCACCGATGTCGACCCCGCGGCCCCGGGCCTGTACCTGGCCGACCGCGGGCACCTCGTCCCCCCGGGCGACAGCGAGGCGTTCCTGCCCCGCATGCGGGCGCTGTGCGCCGAGGAGGGCGCCGTCGCGGTCGTCCCCCTGGTCGACGAGGAGCTGCTGCGCGTCGGCGGCCTCGCCGAGGACGGGGTGGCGGTGCTGCTTCCGCTGCCGGGGTTCGTCGCCGCCTGCCTGGACAAGTACCGGCTCATGCGCGAGCTCGACGCCGCCGGGATCGGGGTGCCCCGCACCCGGCTCGCCTCCGAGTGGCCCGCCGACGCCTTCGAGGCCGACCGCGGCCTGGTGGTCAAGCCGCGCACCGGCCGGGGCAGCCGCGGGGTGCGGATCGTCCACTCGGTCGGCGACCTCGCCCGGGTGGTGGCCGAGAGCGGGCGCCCCGCGGACGAGCTCATCGTCCAGGAGCGGATCGCCGGACCCGAGTTCACCGTGTCCGTGGTGGTCTGGCGCGACGGCGCCTTACAGGCCGTCGTCCCCAAGGAGGTCGTGCTCAAGCAGGGTGTCACCAAGTACGCGGTCACCCGCCGCGACGAGGCGGTGATCGCGGCCTGCCGGGCGGTCCAGGAGTCCCTGCGCGCCGACGGGCCCTTCAACGTCCAGCTGTGCCTGGACGGGGCGGGCGTCCCCCGGGTGTTCGAGATCAACCCGCGCTTCTCCTCCACCTCGGCGCTCACCACCGCCGCGGGGGTCGACGAGGTCGCCGGGCTGGTGGGGCAGGCGCTCGGGACGGGCCCGCGGCTCGCCGACCGGTGGAGCGAGGGCGTCGCCATGGTGCGGCGCTGGACCGACGAGTTCATGGACGAGGCGCGGTTCACCTCGCACGGCATCAGCCCGGCACCGGCCTCCGCGGTCCCCTCCCGGGACCCCGGACCGGTCTCCCCTCCCGTCGTCCCGCTGGCCGGCCGGTGAGCGGGCACGCGCTGGCGGAGGCGGTGGCCGGAGCCGTGACCGGGGTCGGCGCGCTGCTGCGCGCCTGGCGCGAGGACGCCGCGGCGCTGCGGGGCGCGTGGGAGGGCGGCCAGTTCAAGGCCGAGGCCGACGCGCGGGCCCACCGGGCGCTGTCGGAGAGGCTCACCGCGATCGACCCGGACATCCCGGTGGTCAGCGAGGAGGACCCCGGCTCCCTGGCCCGGGAGCGGCCGTCCCGCTACTGGCTGATCGACCCCATCGACGGGACCGCCAGCTACGCGCACGGCTTCGCCGGGTACGTCACCCAGGCGGCCCTCGTCATCGGCGACCGGCCCGAGATCGCCGCCGTGTACGCCCCCGAGACCCGGGCCCTGTACACCGCCGTGCGCGGCCGGGGCGCGCACCGCGACGGCGTCGCGCTGCCCCGCCTGCCCGCCGCCCCGCCGGGGGCCGGGGTGCTCACCGACAACACCCCGCGGCCCGTCGGCATCGCGGCCCGGGTCGCCGAGCGCTTCGGGTACCGGGACTACCGGGAGAGCGGCAGCATCGCGCTGAAGCTGTGCCTCATCGCCGAAGGCACCGCCCACCTGTTCGTCAAGGACGTTCCCGTGCGGGACTGGGACGTGGCCGCGCCGGGCCTGGTCCTGGCCGAGGCCGGGGGCCTGCTGACCCGGCTGGACGGCACGCCCTTCGGGTACCGCGGGGGGTACGAGCACACCGGCCTGGTCGGCGGGGCGGACCCGTCCACCTGCCGCACCGTCGCGCGTTGGCTGGCCGCCGAATGACCCTTCCCCCGCCCCGGGGGGCGCGCGTATCGTGTGGGCACCGCACGCGCCCCGGGGGGTGGGAAGTGGAAGACCGGCAACGCACACGCGCCTCCGACGACGAGCGCGAGCAGATCGTCGAGCGGCTCACCACGGCCTTCGTGGAGGGCCGTCTGGACCTGGTCGAGTACGAGCGCCGGGTGGAGTCGGCGCTGCGGGCGGTGCTGGTCGGGGAGCTGGACCGGCTCATCGCCGACCTGCCCGCGCCCGCCGCCCGGCCCCCGCTGGTGACCCCCGTCCGGGACGAATCCCGCTGGGAGCACGCGGACGAGTGGCGCTGGTGGCTGGGCATCGCGGTGGTGCTCACGGGGGTGTGGGGCGGGGCCGTCCTCATCGGCGGCGAACTCGTGCCGTACTGGCCGCTCGTGCCGCTGGGCATCTGGGCGGCGGTCCTGCTCGCCTCCATGGTCTGGCCCGACGAGGGCGAGCCCCTCTAGGCGCACCGGCCGGCGGCTCCCGTCCCGCCGGCACCGAGCGAACGGCCCACGACACGGCGACGCGTGCGGCGCACAGGCCCGGGCCCGGCGGGGGCACACGGCCGGAGGGACCGCCCGGGAGGGTCAGCCCACGGCGTGGAGCCAGCGGACGGGCGCGCCGTCGCCGGCGTAGCGGAAGGGCTCCAGCTCCTCGTCCCAGGCGCGCCCGGTGAGGCGGTCGATCGCCGCCGCCAGGTCGGAGCCGCCCGCGGCGGCCTCCTGCACGGCGAGCCGCAGGCGCCCCTCCGGCACCAGGACCTCCCCGGCCGCGCTGGTGACGCCCGTGAACATGCCGAGGGACGGCGTGTAGCTGTAGCGCACGCCGTCGCAGCCGGGCGACCCCTCCTCGGTCACCTCGAACCGCAGGCGCTGCCACGTGTTCAGCGCCGACGCCACCGCTCCCGCGGTGCCCGGCCTCCCCTGCCAGTTCAGCTCGGCGCGGTGGTGGCCCGGCGCCGCCGGCTGTGCGACCCAATCGAGTTTCACGGGTACTCCTACGACACCCGCGACCGCCCACTCGACGTGTGGGCACAGCGCCGCGGGCGCGGAGTGGACGTACAAGACGCCACGTGCGGACACCGAACCTCCTGATACGAACGAGTGCGCTTCCCCGACGCCCTCGTACCACGAGAAGGTTGCATACCCGCCTGAATACCTTTGCCCCATTGTGCCCGATGGGCACCCTGAGGACCAGCGATCTTCTGGGATCTCCCGGCATCCCCGGGCCCTCCGGAGTAACGTGAGCCCCGAAGGTGCTATGGGAGTCCGATCATAGTGGGGGCGCGTTTGCCAGACCAGTCGCACGAGGACCCTGAAACCGTACTTTCCAGCGGCCCCCGGCATGAACCGCCCCCGCCTTTGGCCACAACCGGACTCGACCTTGACGACGCCGAACTCGTGCGCCTGGCCCGGCTCGGCAGCCGTGAGGCCTGGTGCGGCATCGTCGACCGCCACCTGCCCATGGTCAACGCCGTCGCCCGCTCCTACCGGCTCTCCGCACCCGACCGCGAGGACGTCGTGCAGACCGTCTGGCTGGCCCTCAACCAGCACCTCCCCCGTCTCCGCGAGCCCCACCACCTACGCGCATGGCTGAAAAGGGTCACCCGCGACAAGTGCCTGCGCCAGCGCGCGAGGGACGCCCGCCAGTACCCGGCCGACCCGGAGGCGTTCGCCCACGTCGAGGGCGACGCCCCGGACCCGGAGGCCGAGTACCTGCGCAAGGAGCGCGACCGGGCGCTGCGGCGGGCGGTCGACCGGCTCCGCGACCCGGGCGAGCGCGAGGAGGCGCTGCGCTTCCTCGAACCCGATTCCACCCCGCCCCCGCGGGACCGCAGGGCGGCGTCCAACGGGCGCCGCCGCATGGTCCGCAGGCTCCGCACCACCCTGGAGGACGAGATATGAGCGAGGACCGGGAGGGCCGGGACGCCGCCCTGGCGGCCTTCGACCGGAGCGGGGACGCCATGGACCTCGCGGTCCTGGTCACCGAGCGGGGCCCCCGCGCCGAGGTCGTGCGGTCGGTGGAGGACCCCGTCGTGGGGGAGCTGTCCTTCGGGTTCCGCGACGTGCGCATCGACCTCTCCCTGCACGCACGCGGGCCCTCGCGCACCCTGGCGGGGACGGTCCGGGGCGACTTCGGGTTCGCCCTGCTGGAGGCCCACCGGCCCAGCGGTCGCCGCGAGGACGTCGCCTCCATCGAGGAGACCGGGGAGTTCGCCCTCCAGGGCCTGCACCGCGGCCCGATCCGCCTCACCCTGCGGCGCGACGCCGAGCCCCCGCTCACCACGGAGTGGTTCACCCTCTGACCCGGGCGGCCCGCGCCCCGCAGCGCGGGCCCGCGGGCGGGCCCCGGGTCGCCGGTCCCAGCCGTCACAGATCGGGCGGGGCCGAATCACCATTGCACCCCGGAGGGAACCCGCGGGCGATCATGGGCCTTCGCCCGTCTTTGTCGAGCTTTGAGAGCCCTCCACCACGGTGACTTCGGGTTCCCTTCTCCACACGCAACGTCACCCGCTGCTATTCCTGGAGGTGTTCCTCCCCCCAGGAGAAAGGCGGTCCGACCTTGACCACCTCCCCTTCCCCCTGCCCCTCCCCCGTCTCCAGCCCCTCCGTCGACTGGCGGCCGGGAAGGAACGGGCGCGTCGAACGGTCCGGCCGCCTGCTCCTGCGGCGGGTCGTGGCCGGCGTCGACCTGGCCAAGCGCGGACGGTTCGAGCGGACCGTGGAGATCCTCGACGACACCCACCCCCGGCTGCGGCGGCACCCGCTCGCGCGGGAGTCGGCGCCCGTCCTGCCCGGCTTCCTCGCCAACCTGGGGCTCGCGCACATCCTGCGCGGCGGGTTCGGGGCTGCCCGGGACCACCTGGAGGAGGCCCGGTCACTGGCCGCCGACCGGCGCCTGCACCTGCTGGAGCTGGTCACCCGGCAGAACCTGGGCTGCCTCGCGCTGCGCGGGGGCGACTCCGCGGGGGCGGTCGCCACGTTCACGGACCTGGCGCACCGGCTGCCCGCCGACCGGCGGGAGGCGCTGTGCACCGACCTGGCGGAGGCGCTGCTGGCCGAGGGGCACCTGGAGGAGGCGGCGCGCACGCTTGCGGACGGCCCCTGGGCGCACGGCCGGTCCGCCCAGGCGGCCACCCTGCTGGTGGAGGCCAAGCTGCGGCTGCTGCGCGGTGACCGGTACCGGGCGCGGGAGCTGGTGCGGCGGGTGCGGGGCGCGTATGGCGCCGGCTCGCTGTGGCACGGGCTGGCGGAGCGGGTGGAGGCGATGGCGGACCAGGTGTGCGCGGCGCCGCGGGTGCGGGCGCACGCGGAGCTGGAGCTGCGCCGGCCGCTGAGCGTCTGCCGACCGCTCCCCCCGCTGGTCGCGGCGCACCGGGCGGTCGAGGCGCGGCCCGAGCCGTGGGCGGCGCCGCGCGACCCGCAGGTGGCGCGGGCCGGTCTGGAGGCGGCGCTGGCGCGGGGCGACCTCGCCGCGGCGCTGGAGTGGGCCGAGCGCGCGGTGCCCGCGGCACCGGGCGCGGTGGGCGGGCCGGTGGTCGAGCGCTACCGCGCGGCGCTGGCACAGGGGCGGGACCGGCACTGCCTGGTGTACGCCCGGCGGTGGGAGCGGTCGCGGTACGCGCGGCGCCTGCCCGAGCGGGAGCACGGGCCGGTGGGGGGCCGGCTGGCCGGGCTGCTGGAGGGCCGGGCGTTCGTGCGCCTGGCGGTCGCGGGCGAGGTGGTGGCGCTGGTCGTGGCCGGCGGCCGGGTGCATGCCCTGCCGCTGGGCGCGCCCGCGGCGGTGGCGCGCGACCTCGCCGGAGCGCTGGCCCCGGTGCTGGAGCTGGCGGGCGAGCGCCCGCTGGTGATCGCCGCCGACCCGCGGCTGGGCCGCCCGCAGTGGGGCACGCTGCCCGGACTGCGGGACCGGCCGGTGGCGGTCGTGCCGTCGGCGCGGGCGTGGGCGGACCGGGTGGCGCGACCGCTCCCCCGCTGGCGGCGGGTGCTGCTGGTGTCGGGCCCGGGGCCGCGGGGCGCGGCCCGGGAGGTCGCCGACCTGGCCGGGATCCACGCCCGGGCGCGGACGGCCACGCGGGTCGGCGAGGCGGTGTCGGGCGCCGCGGGCTGCGACCTGGTGCACCTGGCCGGGCACGGCAGGGTGTCGGAGCGCTCCCCGCTGCTGTCGTCGGTCGCCCTGGACGACGGGCCGCTGCTGGCCCTGGACCTGGTGTCGGCGCCGCCGCCGGAGGTGGTGGTGCTGACCTCGTGCGGGGCGGGGCGGTTCGCCGGCGCGCTGCTGTCCGCGGGGGTGCGCGCGGTGGTGGCCAACCCGGCCCCGGTGCTCGACTCCGGGACCGGGCGGGCCGTGGCCGGTTTCCACCGGGCGCTGGCGGCGGGCGCCGCACCGCCCGAGGCGGTCGCCGCGCACCTGGGCCGGCTCGGCTTCGTGTGCCTGGGGGCCTGACTCACCAGCCCCGTTCGCGCCACTCGTCCAGGTGGGGGCGCTCGACCCCGAGGGTCGTGTCGCCCCCGTGGCCGGGGTACACCCAGGTGTCGTCGGCCAGGACGCCGAACACGCGCTCCTCGACGTCGCCCAGGAGGGTCCGGAAGTCCTCGTCGGACCAGGTGCGCCCCACCCCGCCGGGGAAGAGGCCGTCCCCCGTGAACAGGTGGGTGTGCCCCTCGGGGTCGTCGTAGCGCAGCGCGATCGACCCGGGCGTGTGCCCGCGCAGGTGGATGACGGTGAGGTGGCAGTCGCCGACGGGGATCCGCGAGCCGTGGACGACGGGCTCGTCCACCGAGACGGGCAGCTCCCCGCCGTCCTCGGGGTGGGCCACGGTGCGGGCGCCGGTCTCCCCGACGACCTCGGCCAGGGCCTGCCAGTGGTCCTGGTGGCGGTGGGTCGTGATCACCCGGTCGAGCCCGTCGGAGTCGATGAGTTCGAGGATGCGGTCGGGCTCGGCGGCGGCGTCGATGAGGACGGCTTCGCCGGTGGAGCGGCAACGCAGCAGGTAGGCGTTGTTCTCCATGGGGCCGACGCTGATCTTGGTGATGGTCAGGTGCGGTAGTCGTCGCAGGTCGGCGGGACCGCCGACCCTCGTATCTCCGGAGTAGCTCACCCGACCATTGTGACCTCTTCACAGGAGCGAACGCGCCGGACGCCCCGAAAGCGCGGGCGTCCGGCCGGAGGTCACCGCGCCCAGCGCGGGGGGCGCTTCTCGAAGAAGGAGGCCCGGCCCTCGACGGCGTCCTCGCCGGCGAAGAACTCCGCCGACAGCTCGCCCATACGGGCGAACGCCTCGGCCCGCCGCTCGGGGGCGGCCAGGGCCCCGGCGCCGAGTTCGCCGAGCAGTTCCTTGGTGCGGGAGAGCGCCTTGGGCGCGGAGCCGCGGATGCCCTGGAGGACCGCGTCGAGGGCGTGCGCCATCTCGCGGTCGGGCACGGCCTGGGTGATGAGACCGGCCTTGGCGGCGGCCGAGGCGTCGAACAGCTCCCCGGTGAGGAAGTAGCGGCTGAGCTGGCGCGAGTGCATCCGCGCGGACACCGGGACGGAGATGATCGCGGGCACCACCCCGATGCGGACCTCGGTGAACGCGAAGGTGGCGCTCTTGGGGGCCAGGGCGATGTCCGCGGCGGCGACCAGGCCGATGCCCCCGGCGCGGGCGGCGCCGTTGAGGACGGCGATGACGGGCTTGGGGGCGCCCATGATCTGCTCGAAGACCTCCGGCAGCTCGGGTGCGGGCGCGACGGGCTCCCCGGCCAGGGCGGCGGCGACCTCCTTGAGGTCGGCCCCGGCGCAGAACACGGGCCCGGTGCCGGTGAGGACGACGGCGCGCACCTCGTCGTCGGCCATGGCCGCGGACAGCGCCCCGGACAGTCCCGTCCGCAGCCGCGCGGACAGCGCGTTGCGGTTGCGGGGGGAGTCGAGGGTGACCGTCGCCACCCCCCTGTCCACGTCGAGGCGCACCGGCGGTGCGCCTTCCTGGGTCGTCGGGGACGAGTGCTGCGTCATCGCAGACCGACCTTTCTCCGGGTCCGTCATCTCCGCGGGTGCGGGGAGGGTGCGCACGCCGGTGGGGTGCCGCGTGCACGGGGGCGCCTGGTTCGTGGCGGAACGCACGAATCCGCTCCCAACCCTAGACGGACGGATTGTTACGGCACCACGCCCGGGCGGCCCGTGTTCGTTAAGTCCCCGTCACGGCCGCGGGGCGCGCGTGTGAAACGCGGCGGGGCCGGGGACCGGTACGCGGTCCCCGGCCCCGTGGACGGCCGGTGTCAGCGGGTGGCCTCCGACAGCGCGTTCGCGAAGTTCAGCATGGTGGCGACGGCCTCGGCCCCGTCGGCGGCCTCGCTCACCCGCAGGGTCAGCGGCTCGGCGGTGATGGCGCCGGTGTAGCCGTGGTCGAGCTCGCAGCTCTCGTCCGCGCAGGAGGCGGGCTCCAGGTCGATGTGGGCGACCGCCCCCCAGTTGACGGAGAGGTTGACGCTGAGGACCAGCTCGCTGGGCATGCTCCCGGGCGTGTACTGCGCGGGGTTGGGCACGACCCGGGTGAGGGCGACCGACTGGACGTTGCCGAGCTGGATGCTGTCGGTGGTGGTGGACGCGTGCGAGGTGCCGCCGTCGTCGGTGGGCGGGTGCTCGTCGGTGTGGCACACGACGAGCCGGGTGGCGGTCAGCAGCATGACGGTGATGTGCCGGCGCATCTCCATCGCCGGGTCGAAGGTCGCCTCGTGGTGCACGACGAACGCCTGGGCGGTCTCGTCGCCCAGGGCCGTGGCGACGGCGTCGATCACCAGCGCGGGATAGTAGCCGCTGCGTTCGATCTCCAGCCGCCAGTCCGTGGACACGGCGCGTGTTTTCCTCATGTCCCTATCCTGCCTCCTCGACGCGACACTTCGCGACCGCTGGGAGAAACGGGATGCCCAGTGCCTGATCAGGACGCCGCTCCCCGACCGGGGGCGTGCGGTGGCCGCCGCATCAGAAGGTCACCCCTCGCAGTCGCCGGGGCCCGGCGTCGGGCCGGTCGTCGGGCGCCTCGCGCAGCCACATGCGGGCGCCCAGCACGTGCGCCCCGGTGGCGTTGACCAGAACCGGGTCCAGGTCGATGTAGCCGATCTCGGGGAAGGCCTCCACCAGGCGCGAGACCCGGATGAGGAGTTCCTCCAGGGCCTCCACGTTGGGCTGCTCGGCCAGCGAGGTCGCGCCGGCGGGCAGCCCGAAGAGCAGGGGCGCCGCCCGCACGGCGTGGATGAGGTCGGCCGCGTCCATGTCGGTGAGCGGGGCCAGCCGGAAGGAGCGGTCGTCGAGGAGTTCGGCGGTGACGTCGGCCAGGCCGAAGGAGACCACCGACCCGAACGACCGGTTGTCGCCCGCCCGCACCACGGTGGGCACCCCGGGGGCGACCATGCGCTGCACGACCAGGTCGGCCTCCCCGCCGAACCGGTCGGCGAGCGAGAGGTAGGCGCTGCGCACGTCGTCGGGGGTGCGCAGGTCGGCGCGGACGAAGGTGCCCCCGGCCCGCATCCGCAGGTCGGGCGAGTCGGCCTTGACCACGACGGGGTAGCCCAGGCGCCCGGCGGCCACCACCGCCTCGTCGGCGGCGGACACGGGGATGTCGGGGTAGGCGGTGACCCCGTAGCAGGCGAGGAGTTCGCGGGTGTCCTCGGCGGAGACCGCGGTGTCCTCGTCGTAGCGGCGCTCGCCGCCGAACCAGACCTCCTGGCCCGGGGCGTTCTTGAGCGCGCGGGTGATGGTGGCCCGGGCCCGGGCGCCGTCGATGTCGGGCAGCTCGGGGTGGCGGCCGGGCTTGCGGTCGCGCCACTGGGTGTACCGGGTGGCGTAGGCGAGGGCGCGCGCGGCGTCCTCGGGCGCGGGGTAGGAGGGCACCGACCCGCGCAGGGTCTCCCCCCGCTCGCCGACGTGGCGCAGCTCGTCGGGGATGCCCTGGCGGGCGAGGTAGGTGGCGACGATGGGCTTGTCCGCGCCCAGGGACCGGGCCCGCAGCACCCGGGCGACGTCGTCGGAGATGGGGTGCAGGGCGGGGACGAACACGACCACGACGGAGTGCACGTCCTCGTCGGCCAGGGCCGTCTCCAGGGCCCGGTCGAAGTCGTCGGCGGTGGCCTGGGGGCCCAGGTTGACCGGGTCGTGGGGCTTGAGGCCCTGGCGGACCGCGGCGTCCTTGACCAGCAGCTCCAGGGAGTCGGAGTTGCCGATGATGCCGACCCGGGGCCCCTGCGGCAGGGGCTGGTAGGCGAACACCTGGGCGGCGTCGAACATCTGGGTGATGTCGTCGACCCGGACCACCCCGGCCTGCTGGAACAGCGAGGTGACGGCGTAGTCGGGCAGCGCCAGCCCGCCCGCCGCGTGCCCGGTGGGCGTGGTCTGCGCGGAGCCGCCGCTGCGCACCGCCACGACCGGCTTCTGCTTGGCCAGACGGCGGGCCAGGCGGGTGAACTTGCGCGGGTTGCCCAGGGACTCCAGGTACTGGAGGACGACCTCGGTGGCGGGGTCCTCCTGCCAGTACTGCATGAGGTCGTTGCCGGAGACGTCGGCGCGGTTGCCCGCGGAGACGAACGTGGAGAGGCCCATGCCCCGGTCGGCGACGCGCTGGAGGATGGCCCGGCCCAGCGCGCCGGACTGGGAGAAGAACCCGATGGGCCCGCTGCGCGGCAGGTCGGGCGAGAGGGTGGCGTTGAGGGAGACCGCGGGGTCGGTGTTGGCGATACCGAGGCAGTTGGGGCCGACCACGCGCATCCCGGCGGCGCGGGAGGTGCGCACCAGCTCGTCCTGGCGGGCGCGCCCCTCGGGCCCGGTCTCGCCGAACCCGGAGCTGACCACGACCAGTCCGTGCACGCCCTTCTCCGCGCACTGCTCCACCACGTCGACCACCATGTCCGCGCGCACGGCGACGACGGCCAGGTCCACCTGGTCGGGGATGTCCAGCACGGAGGGGTAGGCCCGCACGCCCACGACGGCCTTGGCCTCGGGGTGGACCGGGTAGACGGGGCCCTGGAACTCGCTGTCGAGGAGGTTGCGCAGGGCGGTCTGGCCGATGGTGTGGGCGGTGCGGCTGGCACCGATGACCGCGACCGACTCCGGGAAGAGCAGCCGGGCGATGGAGCGCGACTCGGCGCGCTGCTCCCGGGCCCGCATGACCTCGGTGGAGTCGTCGGTGGGCTGGATGTCCAGGGTGAGCCGGATGACCCCTTCGTCGAAGGTCTGCTGGGCGGTGTACCCGGCCTCGCGGAAGACGTTGATCATGCGCCGGTTCTCGGGGAGCACGTCGGCGATGAACCGGCGGATGCCGCGTTCGCGGGCGGCGGCGCCGATGTGCTCCAGCAGGACGGAGGCCAGGCCCCGGCCCTGGTGGGCGTCCTCGACGACGAAGGCGACCTCGGCCTCCTCCGGGGCGACCTTGTCGTAGCGCACCACGGCGACGAGGGCGTCGGAGATGGTGGCGACCAGGGCGACCCGGTCCTCGTAGTCGACCGTGGTGAAGCGCCTCACGTCGCGGTCGGAGAGGCGGGGGTAGGGCGCGAAGAACCGGTAGTAGATGGTCTCCGGGGAGAGCCTGCCGTGGAACTCGCGCAGCAGTTCGGCGTCGTCCGGGGTGATGGGGCGCAGGTGGGCGGTGCCTCCGTCGGTGAGGACGACGTCGGCTTCCCAGCGGTTCGGGTAGGACTGCACGACTGCGAGACTAGACGACAATCGGTCGATTCCGGGGAAAGTCGATGCGGTCGGCGCGAAAACACCCGTGCTCACCGGGCTTCCCCCGCGGGCCGCGCGTCCCGGGCCGTGGGCGGGCGCTCCGCGGCCGGATACCCTTGCCCGTGGGCCCTGTGCCCGTGGAGGGCCCGCGGCGCGACGTGTGTCCGGGGTGCCGTCACTTCGTTACACACCGCTGACGATTCACCTGTTAACGTCGTGCGGGCACGAATTCTCATGACTCGGTGGTGGCTGGCGATATGACACGAGTAGTCGTGATCGGTGATCTGATGACCGACGCCGTCGCGCGCGCGTTCCACCCCTTGGCCCGCGGTAGCGATACCCCGGCCTCGGTGGTGATGTACGGCGGCGGCTCGGGCGCCAACATCGCCTCCTGGCTTGCCGTGGAGGGCACCGAGACGACGTTCGTGGGCCGCCGCGGCTCCGACATCACGGGGCGCACCCGCGAGATGGAGCTGATGGGCTACGGGCTGGACTCGCGGATGGTGATGGACCCCGAGTCCGCGACCGGGACCTGCGTGGTGATGATCACCCACCGGGGCGACCGGACGATGCTCAGCGACCCGGGCGCCAACGCCCGGCTCCAGCCGGAGGACCTGCCCCGCGACGTGTTCGGGCCCGACGGGCACCTGCACGTGTCGGGCTACACGCTCATCAACGCGGACTCGCGCCGGGCGGCGCGGGTGGCGCTGCGGATGGCGCGCGAGAGCGGCATGTCCATCTCGGTGGACGGCGGCTCGCACGCCCCGCTGGAGCGGGCGGGCGCGGAGAACTTCCTGGAATGGACGCAGGGCGCCCGGCTGCTGTTCGCGAACGCGGCGCAGGCCAAGGTGCTGACCGGCCGGGAGGAGCCCGAGGCCGCGGCCAAGGTGCTCACCGCCTGGTACCCCAACGTGGTGCTGAAGCTGGGCGAGGACGGCGGCCTGTGGGCCTCCAAGACCCGCGACGACGTGGTGCGGGCCCCGGCCGACCAGGTGGAGCCCTCGCCGGGCTCGGTGGGCGCGGGCGACGCGTTCATCGCCGGCTTCCTGCCGGCGTGGCTGGCGGGCCGCCACCCCAAGGAGGCCCTGGCGCGGGCCCACCGCCTGGCGGGCCGGGCCCTGCACCAGCCGGGCGCCCGCCCGGACCTGGGCGACGGCCAGCCGGTGCGGCGCGGCGCCCCGCGCGGCCAGCGCATCCGCTGACCCGCGCCTTCACGACGTCCCCGAACGGGGCCCGGCCGGGGCCGGGCCCCGTTCGCGTGTCCGCGGCGGGCGCCCGGGACCGGCTCAGCCGCCGGTGGTGGCCAGGGTGAGGGGCAGGACGGCGGGGGCGCCCAGGCCGCGCAGGATCGCCGCGCCGACGGTGAGGCTCCACCCGGTGTCGGTGTGGTCGTCGATGAGCAGCACCGGGCCCGGGGTGGCCGCCTGGAGGTCGGCCATGGCCTCGGCCAGGCCGTCGCCCGGGACCAGGGCACCGTGGACCTGGGCCAGGCGCATGGCGCTGTTGTGCCGCCGCGGGCCCGGCCCCTCCGGGGAGCGGTAGTCCAGGGACCCCACCGGGGTGAGGCGGCCCAGCGAGCACAGCCGCCCCGCGAGGTCGTTGATCATCCTCGGCCGGGTGAGCGAGGGCATGGCGACCGCGCCGACCGGCCGCCGCTCCCAGTCCCAGGAGGCCAGGACGCGCACCAGCCCCTGGAGGACGTGGTCGCCCACCGGGGCCTCCGGGGCGTCCTCGGCGAGCAGGGCGCGCAGCTCGTTGCCCCAGCCGATGTCGGTGAACCGGCCCAGGGCGCGGCCCGGGGCGGCCTGGAGCTCGGGTTTGATCCGCCCGGACAGCGAGACCCCCAGGGTGTCCATGCCGGTGGGCCACTGGCGGCGCGGCTCGACGACCACGCCCGGCCGGTCCAGGTGCGCCGCGGCGGCGTCCCGGCGGCCGGGGTCGACGCCGGTCTCCCAGGTGCGTCCGGTGCAGTTGTCGCAGCGCCCGCAGGCCGTCGCCTCCGGGTCGTCGAGCTGGCGGCGCAGGAACTCCATCCGGCAGGCGTCCAGGGAGATGTAGTCCAGCATCGCCCGCTGCTCGGTCTCCCGGGCCTTGGCGACCGCCTCGTAGCGCTCGGCGTCGTAGGACCAGGCCCGGCCGGTGGCCTCCCAGCCGCCGCGCACCCGGCGCACCGCCCCGTCCACGTCGAGGACCTTGAGCATCTGCTCCAGGCGGCTGCGGCGCAGGTCCACCCGGGTCTCCAGGCGTGCGACGGACAGCGGTCCGCCCTCCTGGGCCAGGGCGTCGATGGTACGGCGGACCGTCTCCTCGGGCGGGAAGGACAGGCTCGCGAAGTACTCCCAGATGCGGGTGTCCTCCCGGCCCGGCAGCAGGACCACCTCGGCCCGCTCGACGCCGCGCCCGGCGCGGCCCACCTGCTGGTAGTAGGAGATGGGCGAGGACGGGGCGCCCAGGTGCACGACGAAGCCCAGGTCGGGCTTGTCGAAGCCCATGCCCAGGGCGCTGGTGGCGACCAGCGCCTTGACCCGGTCGCCCAGCAGGTCGTCCTCCGCGGCGCGGCGCTCGTCGGGGTCGGTCTGCCCGGTGTAGGAGCGCACCGGCATGCCCTGCTCGGCCAGGAACCGGGCGGTCTCCTCGGCGGCGGCGACCGTGAGCGCGTAGACGATCCCGGAGCCGGGGATGCGCGGCAGCTGCTCGGCCAGCCAGGCGAGCCGGTCGGTGGGCTCGGGCAGGTCCACCACCGACAGGTGCAGGCTCTCCCGGTCCAGGGGCCCGCGCAGCACCAGGGTCTCGTCGCGGTCGGCCCCGGCGCGCAGCTGCTCGGCGACGTCGCGGGTGACGCGCTCGTTGGCGGTGGCGGTGGTGGCCAGCACGGGGACGCCGTCGGGCAGGTCCAGCAGCAGGGAGCGGATGCGCCGGTAGTCGGGGCGGAAGTCGTGGCCCCAGTCGGAGACGCAGTGGGCCTCGTCGATGACGACCAGGCCCGCCCCGGCGGCCAGCTCGGGCAGCACCCGGTCGCGGAACTCGGGGTTGTTGAGGCGCTCGGGGCTGACCAGCAGGACGTCGACCAGGCCCGCCTCGACGTCGGCGTAGACGGCCTGCCAGTCGGTGGTGTTGGCGCTGTTGACGGTGCGGGCGCGGATGCCCGCGCGCTCGGCTGCGGAGATCTGGTTGCGCATGAGGGCCAGCAGCGGGGAGACGATGACGGTGGGGCCGGCGCCCCCGGCCCGCAGCAGCGCCGTGGCCACGAAGTACACCGCCGACTTGCCCCAGCCGGTGCGCTGGACGACCAGGGCCCGGCGCCGGTCGGCGACCAGGGCGTGGATCGCGGTCCACTGGTCCTCGCGGAGCCGGGCGGAGTCGCCCGCCAGGGCGCGCAGGTGCGCCTCGGCGCGCTCGCGCAGCCCCCCGTCGGCGGGGGCGGCGGTGGGGTCGGGTTCAGGGGTGGTGGCCATGCTCCCTTCGTACCAGAGCGGGCCGACGCCCCGGCGCGTCCCCGCCGGGGCCCTGCCGCGCACCAGCGGGCCCACCGGACGACGACGGTAACAAAACAGAAACTTTCGAAGTTTCCTCCATTGCGCTCACATCTTCCCTTGAGCACACTCTGAACACGGTTCCTCACGCTTGGGAGCGCTCCCATGCGCGGATCCCCCGCTGAACCAAGAGAGGCGCACCGATGGACGACCACCGACGACCACCCTCCCCCGAATCCCCCCGCCGCCGCTCCCCCGGCCGCGGCACCGTCGCCGTGCTGGCGGCGCTGGCGATCGGCGGCGCGACCGCCCTCACCGTCACCACGATCGTCGCGGGCCCGAACGCGTCGCCCGCGTCCGCCGCGGCCCTCGTGCCGGTCGGCTCCGGGAGCTACGACGACCAGCTCCCGCCCGGCGCCAGCGGTCCCTCCGACCTCAACGGCGCACCGGTCGACCCCAAGGTCACCGACGACTACACCGGGCCGGCCCCCACCAACGAGTGGTGGTCCTCGCTCATCTTCCAGCGCTACCCCGACAACCCCTACGGCGAGAACCTCTACGCCCACCCGGCCACCTACAAGCCCCACTCCGGGGGCCTGGAGATGGGCCACCCCGCCGAGCCCGTGCTCGTGGCCGACGGCCTCAAGTACGAGTTCCCGCACACCGCCGACCTCAGCCTGGGCGCCGTCGGCCTGGACTCCCCCGACACCCGGGTCGCCGACAGCGGCGACTGGACCGTGACCGCGCGCTGGACGGGCGGCCCCACCCTGGACGTCACCATCGGCCAGGGCCTGCCCTTCGCGCACGCCCGCACCGACGGCGCCGACGCCGAGGTCTCCTTCACCGGGTCCCCGGACGTCTGGCACGAGGACGGCTCCACCGTCGGCGCCACCCTCAACGGCAACCACTACGCCCTGTTCTCGCCCACCGGCTCCCCCTGGGTCCGGTCGGGGAACACCTTCACGGCGCCCACCTCCGACGACGGGCACTACTCCGTCGCCCTGCTGCCCTCCACCGACGCCCTGGAGGACTTCGCCCCCTACGCCCACTCCGCCGTCACCGGGTCGGTCGTCGAGTACGACTACGACGAGGCCGGCTCCACCCTCACCAGCACCTACCGGGTGCAGACCGAGGCCCTGGAGGGCGACACCGAGGGCACCGTCCAGGCGATGTACCCCCACCACTGGGACAACAGCGACGACGAGGTCGCGGGCCTCACCTACGCCTCCCCGCGCGGGGAGATGCGGGCGGCGCTGGGCACCTCCTTCACCACGGAGCTGACCACCAACGGCATCCTGCCGAGCCTGCCCACCGTGGACTCCGCCGACCACGACCGGCTGCGCCTGCTCATCGACGAGGTCCTGGCCGAGGACGAGCACTTCCCCTCCCCCGGGGACACCTACTGGGACGGCAAGGCCATGGGCCGCCTGGCCCAGCTGGTGCCCATCGCCGACTCCATCGGCCACACCGAGGCCCGTGACGAGCTCCTGGGCCTGCTCAAGGGCCGGGTCGAGGACTGGCTGACAGCCGGCGGCAGCCGCGGCCTGCACTACGAGGCCGACTGGGGGACCCTCCTGGGCTACCCGGACAGCTTCGGCGCGACCACCGAGCTGAACGACCACGACTTCCACTACGGCTACCTCGTCTCGGCCGCCGCCACCATCGCCCGCTACGACCGCGACTGGGCCGACGAGGACGCCTGGGGCGGCATGGTCCGCATGGTCATCGACGACGTGGCCGCCACCGAGGACGGCCTCTTCCCGCGCCTGCGCTCCTTCTCCCCCTACGCCGGGCACGGCTGGGCCTCGGGCCACGCCGGGTTCGCCGCGGGCAACAACCAGGAGTCCTCCTCCGAGGGCATGCACTTCGCCTCCGCCACCGCGCTCTTCGGCGCGCTGACCGGCAACGACGAGGTGCGCGACCTGGGCGTGTTCCTGCACACCACCCAGGCCTCCACCGTCACCCGCTACTGGCAGAACGCCGGCGGGGAGTCCTTCCCCGACTCCTACCAGCACGACGTGGTCGGCATGGTGTGGGGCGACGGCGGCGACTACCGCATCTGGTGGGACGGCGGCGACGAGGAGCACTACGGCATCAACTACCTGCCGATCACCGCGGGCTCCCTCTACCTGGGACACGACACCGCGCACGCCGGGGCCATGTACGAGTCCCTGGTGGACCGCCTGGGCGGCGAGCCCGCCATCTGGCGCGACATCCACTGGGCGCACCGGGCGCTGTCGGACGGCGACGACGCCCTGGCCATGTTCGAATCGCAGTGGCAGACCTACGAGCCCGAGGCGGGCGGCTCCAAGCCGCACACCTACCAGTGGGTCTCCACGCTCGCCGAGGTCGGCACCGTGGACACCTCCGTCACGGCCGACACCGCCCACTACGCGGTGTTCTCCAGCGGCGGCGACCGCGCCTACACCGCGTTCAACCCCGGCACCTCCCCGATCACCGTCACGTTCTCCGACGGCACCGAGCTGGAGGTGGCGGCGGGCACCCTGGCCTCCACCGTCGGCGAGGGCGGCGGGGGCGACCCGGGCGAGCCCGGCGGTCCCGACCCCACGCCCAGCCCCGACCCCGGCGGCGGGGGCGAGCTGGGTGACGGCGTGCTGTACGCGAGCGGCTCCGGCCTGTCGGCCGACCCGCCCGGCACCGAGGGCCTCATCACGGTGCCCGGCGCCGGCGGCGCCAACCGCGACGGCGACCCGCCCGCGGACGCTGTCGTGCTCGAACTGGAGGGCGTGAGCGGCTCCTTCGACGGGGGCGAGACCGCGTTCTCCCTGCCCGCGGACTCCGGGGGCTCGGTCGGCAACGCCGTCCAGGTGCGCGTCGAGTACGACTTCGACGGCGACGGCACGGTGGACCGGACGGAGAACTACCCCTACTTCGCCACGAACGACGTCAACGGCTGGGAGGCCTACACGCAGGGCTCGGGCCCGTCCTCGGCCAGCGGCTCCTTCGCCGACCTCGACGACGGGACCGTGCGCCTGCGCATCTGGAGCGCTCTGGGCTCCGCCGACTCCCGTGTGCGGACCGGTCCGGACGGGGGTGCGACCCTGACCGTCCCCTTCGGCGGCTGATCCCGGCCGACACCGGTCGACACCCGCGGCGACCCCGCTCCGGTCCGTTCCCGGAGCGGGGTCCGCCCCTTTCCCGCCCCCGGGCGGCGCCCCGGCCCCCCGCGGCGGCCCTGTGAGCGATCGCTCGGCGGCCGTCCGCGACGATCCGCGCGGACCTCGCGAACGGGCGCGAAGACCCCCCGGACGAGGTCATAAAGCCTCCCCGGCACGGACGAAACCCACCAGTCGCGCGACTCACACACGCCCGACCACGCGTCTGCGTACGTTTCAGTCTCTGGTTCGGGCCAGAATTACGGACATGGCCCGTACAACTTCCCGTCCCCCCGAGGATCTCGCCGAGAAGATCATCGACATCGACGTCTCCGAGGAAATGCGCGGCAGCTTCCTCGAGTACGCGTACTCGGTGATCTACCAGCGCGCCCTGCCCGACGCGCGTGACGGCATGAAACCCGTCCAGCGCCGCATCCTGTACCAAATGAACGAGATGGGTCTGCGACCGGACCGGGGACACGTCAAGTGCGCCCGCGTGGTCGGTGAGGTGATGGGCCGCCTGCACCCCCACGGTGACAGCGCCATCTACGACGCGCTGGTGCGCCTGAGCCAGTCCTTCGCCATGCGCGTCCCCCTGGTCGACGGCCACGGCAACTTCGGCTCCCTGGGCGGCGACGACGCCCCCGCCGCCATGCGGTACACCGAGGCCCGTCTGGACCGGGCCGCCGAGCTGCTCGTGTCGGGCATCGACGAGGACGTCGTCGACTTCAAGCCCAACTACGACGGCCAGGAGACCGAGCCCGAGGTCCTGCCCGCGGCCTTCCCGAACCTGCTGGTCAACGGCGCGTCCGGCATCGCGGTCGGCATGGCCACCAACATGGCCCCGCACAACCTGGGCGAGGTCATCGCGGCCGCCCGCCACCTCATCGCCCACCCCGAGGCCACCCTGGAGGAGCTCACCGAGTTCGTCCCCGGCCCCGACCTGCCCACCGGCGGCACCATCGTCGGCCTGGACGGCATCCGCGACGCCTACCGGGCCGGCCGCGGCACGTTCAAGACCCGCGCCAGCGTCGCCATCGAGAAGGTCAGCGCCCGGCGCACCGGCCTCATCGTCACCGAGCTGCCCTACAACGTCGGCCCGGAGAAGGTCGTCGCGCGCATCAAGGAGCTGGTGCAGTCCAAGAAGCTCCAGGGCATCTCCGACCTCAAGGACCTGACCGACCGCACCCAGGGGCTGCGCCTGGTCATCGAGCTCAAAAACGGCTTCAACCCCGAGGCCGTCCTGGAGGACCTCTACCGGCTGACGCCGATGGAGGAGTCCTTCGGCATCAACAACGTCGCCCTGGTCGAGGGCCAGCCCCAGACCCTGGGCCTGCGCGAGCTCCTCCAGGTCTACGTGGGCCACCGCCTGGAGGTCGTGCGCCGCCGCAGCGAGTTCCGCCGCCGCAAGCGCCGCGAGCGCCTGCACCTGGTGGCCGGCCTGCTGGTGGCCCTGCTCGACATCGACCGCGTCATCGCGCTCATCCGCGAGGCCGACGACACCGCCGCGGCCCGCGAGTCGCTGATGGCCGCCTACAGCCTGTCCGACATCCAGGCGCGCTACATCCTGGACACCCCGCTGCGCCGCCTGACCCGGTTCGACCGGCTGGAGCTGGAGACCGAGCGCGACCAGCTCAACAACGAGATCGACGAGCTCACCTCGATCCTGGAGTCCGACAAGAAGCTGCGCCGCGTCGTCTCCAAGGAGCTGGGCGACGTCTCCAAGAAGTTCGCCACCCCGCGCCGCACGCAGCTGCGCGAGAGCGACGGCGCCTCCCGCGCCGCGGTGATCCCGCTGGAGATGGCCGACCAGCCCTGCCACGTCCTCATGGACGTCGACGGGCAGATCGGCCGCAGCAAGGGCGCCGCGCCGCCGCAGATGTACGACGGGCTGCGCGTCCGCCACGACGCGATCGCCGTGTCGGTCCCCACCACCTCCCGGTCGGACGTCGGCCTGGTCACCGACCTGGGCCGGATGATCCGGGTCCCGGTGGTGGAGCTGCCGGAGCTGCCCGACGAGGGCGGGGAGGCCCCGCCGCTGGCGTCCGGCCTGCCGGTGACGGAGTTCGTCCAGCTGGAGGAGGACGAGCGCGTGGTGTCGGTGGTCTCCATGGACGCCGCGGGGCCCGGCTTCGTCCTGGGCACCGTCGGCGGCGTGGTCAAGCGGGTCTCCCCGGACTACCCGCCCAACAAGGACGACTTCGAGGTCATCACCCTCAAGGACGACGACCGCGTCCTCGGTGTCTCCCAGCTGTCCACCGGTGAGGAGGACCTGGCGTTCGTCACCTCCGAGGCCCAGCTGCTGCGCTTCCCCGCGAGCGCGGTGCGCCCGCAGGGCCGCCCGGCCGGGGGCGTGGCGGGCGTCCGCCTGCCCGAGGAGGCGCGCGTGCTGTGGTTCGGCGCGGTGAGCAGCCCCGACGACGCGGTGGTGGTCACCGTGTCCGGCGCGGCCAACGCCCTGGAGGGCTCCCAGGCGGGGGCGGCCAAGGTCACCCCGTTCTCGTCCTACCCGGCCAAGGGACGCGCCACCGGCGGCGTGCGCTGCCACCGGTACCTCAAGGGCGAGGACACACTGCTGATGGCGTGGATCGGCCGGGCCCCCGCGCGGGCCGCCCGCGCGGACGGGAAGCCGGTGCGCCTGCCCGACACGACCGAGCGACGGGACGGGTCGGGCGAGCCCCTGCCGCGCGCGATCGTTACGGTGGGGAGCGGACGGACCGACTTCGGCATCACGGCGCCGGGCCCCGGCGCCTGAGGACGCGGTACCAGGCCGTGCGCGCCGACCCGGCGCGCACGGCTTCGTCATGAGCACGGACATCGAGGGGGACCCATGAGTGACGGCAGCGGGACCGGACCGGCCGGCGGTGCGTTCGACGACGTCATCGCCGCCAACGACGACTACGCGGCCCGCCATTCGCTGGCCGGGCTCAAGCCCGTGGCCGCGCGCGGCCTGGCACTGGTGACCTGCATGGACTCCAGGATCGAGCCGCTGGACATGCTGGGCCTCAAGCCCGGCGACGCCAAAATCCTGCGCAACGCCGGCGCCCGGGTCACCGACGACACCCTGCGCACCCTGGTCCTGGCCGTGTACCTGCTCGGTGTGGAGCGGGTGCTGGTCCTGCCGCACACCCGCTGCAAGATGGCGTCCGTGCCCAGCGACGAAGCGGTGCACGACACCATCCTGGAGGAGTACGGGGTGGACACCCGCAGCCTGGAGTTCCACACCGACAACGACCAGCTGGGGGCGCTCCGGCACGATCTGGAGCGCATCCGCCACCACCCGCTGCTGCCCGACGGCCTGCCGGTGGCGGGGGCGGTCTACGACGTGGACACCGGGCGGATCTCCCCCGTCGACCTCTGAGGGCGCCACGGGGCGTGTGCGCCCGCCGTGGCCGGGGATCTACCAAGGGAATGCGGCCGTCTCCCCGGCCGTTGTGACCCGAGGACGGCCCCCGTGCCGCCGGGAGGAGCACTCGTGGAAGAGAGCACGTACGACATCTTCAACCGCGCCCGCATGTTCATGGAGCTGGGCGACCCGATCTACGCGGCCAGGACACTGGAGCCGGCCGTGGAGGACGAGCCCGAGAGCCGTTCCCTGCTGGAGCTGCTCGGCCGCGCCTACTTCCACTCAGCGCAGCTCAACAAGGCGGAGCGCACGTTCCGCAGGATCATCGAGCTGGACCCGGTGGACAACTGGGCGCACATCGCCCTGGCCCGCACCCTGGAGCGGCAGAGCAGGCACGAGGAGGCTGCGACCTACCGCCGCATGCACGCGGTGATGTCGGGCGGCTCGCTCGACTGAGCCGCCCGCGGAGCGCGGCGGGGCCCCCGGAGGCACACGTCCCGGGGGCCCCGCCGCGTCCGCCGACTACCCTGCTGGTCATGGCACCTTCGACAGACCCCGGCGACACCCCCTGGGTGGACCGGTGCAGCGATTCCCGGCGCTCCTGGGCCGACGAGGCGGTCCGCAAGGTGACCGCCGACGCGAACCGCTCGGCCGACACCCACCTGCACGTGTTCCCGCTGCCCCCCGAGTGGGGCATCGACCTCTACCTCAAGGACGAGTCGGTCCACCCGACCGGCAGTCTCAAGCACCGGCTGGCCCGGTCGCTGTTCCTGTACGGGCTGGCCAACGGGTGGATCGAGGAGGGCACCACCATCGTGGAGGCCAGCTCGGGGTCCACGGCGGTGTCGGAGGCGTACTTCGCCCGGCTGCTGGGCCTGGACTTCGTCACCGTGATCCCCCGCCGGACGAGCCCGGAGAAGATCGCCCTCATCGAGCGGTACGGCGGGCGCTGCCACTTCGTGGACTCCCCGCCGGACATGTACTCCGAGGCGGAGCGGCTGGCCGCGGAGAGCGGCGGCCACTACATGGACCAGTTCACCTACGCCGAGCGGGCCACCGACTGGCGCGGCAACAACAACATCGCCGAGTCGGTCTTCGAGCAGCTGTCGATGGAGCGGCACCCGTGCCCGGACTGGATCGTGGTGGGCGCGGGCACCGGCGGCACCTCGGCGACGATCGGCCGCTACCTGCGCTACCGGCGGCTGCACACCCGGCTGGCCGTGGTCGACCCGGAGAACTCGGCGTTCTTCCCCGGGTGGGTGACCGGTGCCTCGGACTACGGCACGGGGATGCCCTCGCGCATCGAGGGGATCGGCCGCCCGCGGATGGAGCCGAGCTTCGTGCCGTCGGTGATCGACCTGATGATGCCGGTGCCCGACGCGGCGAGCATCGCCGCCATGCGGCACCTCTACGACCGCACCGGGCTGTCCGCGGGCGGCTCCACCGGGACCAACCTGTGGGGCGTGTGGCACCTGGTGGCGCGGATGCTCCGCGAGGGGCGCCAGGGCAGCGTGGTCACGCTCATCTGCGACGGCGGCGAACGCTACCGGCACAGCTACTACAACGACGCGTGGGTCGCCGAGCGCGACCTGGACCCCGCCCCGTACCGGGAGGCGATCGACCGCTTCCTGGACGGGGGCGGATGGTCCCCGCCCGCCGCCTGACCCCGCCCCGGAACGGCACGGGGCCCCGGGGAGCGCACTCCCCGGGGCCCGTCGTCCGCGGCGCCGCGGACGGTGCGCGCGGTGCGGGCCTCCCGGTCGGCCTGCGGGGCACGGCCGGCACCGGGGACGACCGCCTCAGGCAGCGGTGGTGCCCCCGTCGACGGCCGCGGAACCGGACCCCGCCGACCCGGCGGCCCGGGGGCCGGACGAATGCGACCGGCCACCGCGACCGGGACGCCTAGGCGTCGATGCGGGCGACGTCGAGTTCCTGGGCGCCCTGCTGGATGAACCGGCGGCGCGGCGCGACCTCGTTGCCCATGAGCAGGTTGAACACGGCCGCGGCCTCCTCGGCCTGCTCCACCCGGATGCGGCGCAGGGTGCGGTGCTGCGGGTCCATGGTGGTCTCGGCCAGCTGGTCCGCGTCCATCTCGCCCAGGCCCTTGTAGCGCTGCACCGGGTCCTTCCAGGAGATGCCGCGCTTCTCCAGGTCCAGCAGGGTGCGCTGGAGCTCGGCGTCGGAGTACGTGTAGATGTACTTGTCCTCGGGCTTGGCCCCCCGCTTGCGGCGGGTGTTGGTCAGCTCGATGCGGTGCAGCGGCGGCACCGCGGCGAACACCCGGCCCGCCTCCAGCATCGGCCGCATGTAGCGGTAGATGAGGGTGAGCAGCAGGCAGCGGATGTGCGCGCCGTCGACGTCGGCGTCGGCCATGAGGATGACCCGGCCGTAGCGGGCGGCGTCGAGGTCGAAGCTGCGGCCGGAGCCGGCGCCCAGGACCTGGATGATGGCCGCGCACTCGGCGTTCTTGAGCATGTCCGCGACCGACGACTTCTGCACGTTGAGGATCTTGCCGCGGATGGGCAGCAGCGCCTGGAACTCGGAGTCGCGGGCCAGCTTGGCGGTGCCCAGCGCCGAGTCGCCCTCGACGATGAAGAGCTCGCTGCGGTCCAGGCCCTCGCTGCGGCAGTCCACCAGCTTG
Organism: Nocardiopsis flavescens; assembly: GCF_900141985.1. Classification (GTDB taxonomy): domain Bacteria; phylum Actinomycetota; class Actinomycetes; order Streptosporangiales; family Streptosporangiaceae; genus Nocardiopsis; species Nocardiopsis flavescens. The sequence continues at coordinate 126,180 of NZ_FQZK01000010.1, forward strand.
GCGGGCAGCGCCGAGTTCTCCAGGGCGGTCTTGCGCCGCTGGGTCTCGCGCTGCTGGCGGGCGGCCAGGCGGGCCTTGGCGGCGTTGACCACCTTCTCCATGACCGTGCGGGCCTTGGCCTTGTCCGTCTTCTTGACGGAGGTGAGGAACTCGCGCAGTTCCCGGCCGACCACCTGGGAGACGATGCGGGCCGCCGCGGAGGTGCCCAGGATCTCCTTGGTCTGGCCCTCGAACTGGGGCTCGGGCAGGCGGACGGTGACGACCGCGGTGAGCCCCTCCTGGGTATCGTCCTTGGTGACCGGGTCGTCGCTGTTCCTGAGCAGCTTGACGGCGCGCAGCTGGTCGTTGATCACCCGGACCAGCGCCCGCTCGAACCCGGTGATGTGGGTGCCGCCCTTGGGCGTGGCGATGACGTTGACGAACGAGCGGACCGTGGTGTCGTAGCCGGTGCCCCAGCGCAGCGCCACGTCGACGTCCAGGCGGCGGTCGACGTCGGCGGGCACCATGTGCCCGGCGTCGTCGAGCACGGGGACGGTCTCGGTGAAGTTGCCGCTGCCCTGGATGCGCAGGACGTCGCTGACCGCGTCGTCGGGCGCCAGGAAGGTGCAGAACTCGCTGATCCCGCCGTCGAAGCGGAACTCCTCCTCGAAGGGCTTCTCCTCGCCCTCCACGCGCTCGTCGCGCACGGAGATGGTGAGCCCCGGCACGAGGAAGGCGGTCTGGCGGGCCCGCTCCAGCAGGGCCTCCCGGGCGATCTCGGCGCCCTTGATGAAGATCTGCATGTCCGGCCAGAAGCGGATCCGCGTGCCGGTGAGCTTCTTGGCGATCTTGCGGACCTGCTCCAGGCCCGAGACGCCGGTGAACTCGGCGTCGGGCCCGGAGCCGGCGAACCGGCCGGGGATGCCCCGGCGGAACGACAGCGCGTGGGTGTGGCCCTGGCGGTCGACCTCGACGTCGACGCGGGCGGACAGGGCGTTGACCACGGAGGCGCCGACGCCGTGCAGGCCGCCGGAGGCGGTGTAGGAGCCGGAGCCGAACTTGCCGCCGGCGTGGAGCTTGGTCATGACCAGTTCCACACCGGAGAGCCCGCTCTTGGGCTCGATGTCGACGGGGATGCCGCGGCCGTCGTCGGCCACCGACACCGAGCCGTCGCCGTGCAGGACGACGTCGATGCGCGTGCAGAAGCCGCCCAGGGCCTCGTCGACGGAGTTGTCGATGATCTCCCACATGCAGTGGGTGAGGCCGCGGCTGTCGGTGGACCCGATGTACATGCCCGGCCGTTTGCGCACCGCCTCAAGACCTTCGAGGACCGACAGGTGCCGGGCGGAATAGTCCTCGGGGTCGTGGACGGCTGCGGTCAAGGCGGTCACTCGGACATCTCCTGCGTCTTGAGGGCCATCGGGGGCTCGGTGCGGTGCGTGCCCTTTGTACCGCGCCACACCGACGAAAAGGGCCAGGCCACGGCGTACGGGTCGGATCACCTCGCGCGCCGAGGGAGTTTCGGGCGGGTTCGTACGGGTCCGGCGCTCGGGCCGGACGGTCGCCCGGGGCGGGTCCGCGACGACCGGGTGCGCCCCGGGAACCGGGTGGCGGCGGTCGGAAGGAGCCTGCCCCGCGCGAGACTACCACCTCTGGTGGATGCGACCTGGATACTCCCCTTTTCCGGGGATGCGTCGGGCGTTCAGGGGGTACACCAAGGAGTAGAAACGACGAGCGGCCCAAAAGGCCCCAGAGGGAGATTTCCAGGCACCAATCAGGCGGATTCCGCTGTCGGCGTACACGTCCCCGGGTTGGGAACGTCTGGGTCGGGTTAGATGTTGTCTGAGGTGACCGACGCCGAGTATTGAGGATGGCGAAGTGACTGGAACCCTTGCCCCCACTCAGCCGCTGACGGCTGCTGACCGTTGCGACCGCTGTGGTGCACAGGCTTACGTCCGGGTGCTGCTGAACTCCGGCGGCGAGCTGCTCTTCTGCGCTCACCACATGCGCAAGCACGACGAGTCCCTCCGAAAGATCGCTTCGGACATCCAGGACGAGACCGACAAGCTCACCGACAAGTAGCGTCGGTCACACGACAGGGCACGGGCGGCGGCTCCCACCGGGGGCCGCCGCCCGTCGCGTGTCCGCCCCGTGCGCCGGCCCCGTCCGGCGCACGGGCGGCGCCGCCGTGCCCCGCCCCACGGCGGGGAGCACCGGCCGTTCGGGCGCGGGCCGCCCCCGAAGTGCGGGCGGACTCACACCGCCCCAGGGGACATGGGGAGCCGCCCGCACCGGACCGGGATGAAGGGCCGTGGCGGCCGACGGCACCGTCCCCGCTTCCCCGGCGGGCTCACACCGCCGGCGGAACACCCGGACCACCCGCGCCGGCCGACCGCGCCGGCCCGCTCCCCGGGCGGTACGCGGGTCCCGCCGGGCGCCTCAGCCCAGGACGCGGTTGTGGTAGCGGGACACCTCGGTGAACCCGAACCCCTCGTAGAGGCGGCGTGCCGCGGTGTTCTCCGTCACCACGCACAGGTAGGCGTCGGTCGCGCCCTCGTCGTGCGCCCGCGCCAGCAGGTCGGCCAGGAGCGCGGACGCCACGCCCCGGCGCCGGGCCGCGGGGGCGGTGACCATGGCGCAGACCGCCGCCGTCCGGCCCGACAGCACCGCACAGCCGCGCCCGGCGCCGCCCGGGGCGGTGCCGTACAGGGCGGTGGTCCCGCCCAGGATGCGGGCCATCACGTCCACCCCGGCCGGCCCGTGGGCGAGCCAGCCGGCCCCGGGGGCGGCGGTCACCGCCGTGGTCCCGGGTGCGTCGGGGCGCTCCCGCGGCTCCCGGGCCAGCACCAGCGTGGGCTCCACCACGGCGTACCCGTGCCTGGCCAGGCGGGCGTCCGCCTCCTCCTCCCCGGGCCACACCTGGGCGCAGGGCGGCGTCCCCCGCTCGCGGTAGAACGCGGTGACCCCGGCGGGGTCGGCCCCCGGGTCCAGGAGCAGGGCGCTGTTGGCGCGCTTGGTCACGCCCTCCGCGGAGCCGAGCCGCCAGCCGTCCCGCTCGACGACCTCGAACGCGGGCCAGTCCCGCGCCACACGTGCCGCCCATCCGTGCATGCCCGCCGCCCTCCGCCGCTCCCGAGAGCGGCGATCCTAGCCCGCGCCCTCCCCGGCCCCGGGCGGCGGGGCTCCCCGAAGGCCTAGCATGTGGACCGACCAGCACGTCCGACCCTGGAGACCGTTCACTCATGCTCATCCTGCTGCCGCCGTCCGAGGGCAAGGCCACCTCCGGTACCGGGCCCCCGGTCGACCCGGAGTCCCTCGTACTGCCCGAGCTGGCCCCCGCCCGCCGGGAGGTCCTGGCGGCGCTGGAGGAACTGTGCTCGGGGCCCGAGGACACGGCGCTGGACGTGCTGGGGCTGACCCCGGGGCAGGCCGACGCGGTCAAGCGCGACCTCGGCGCCGCCGACGCGCCGACGCTGCCCGCCGCCGAGCTGTACACCGGCGTCCTCTACGACCGCCTGGGCCTGCCTGAGTTGCTGGCGGCGCACCCCGGCCGGGTGCGGGAGCGGGTGCTGGTCTTCTCCGGCCTGTGGGGCGTGGTCGGCCCGGCGGACGCGCTGCCGCCCTACCGGCTGTCCATGGGCGTGAAGCTGCCGCCGCTGGGCGGGCTGGGGGCCTACTGGCGCAGGGCGATGGCGGGGCCGCTGGGCGCGCTGGCCGCCGACCGCCTGCTGGTGGACTGCCGGTCGGCGACCTACGCCGCCGCGTTCCGGCCCCGCGGGGCGGCCGCCGAGCGGCTGGTCGCGGTGCGGGTGCTGCGCGAGCGGACCGTGGGCGGCGAGGTGAAGCGCTCGGTGGTGAGCCACATGGCCAAGGCGACCCGGGGGGACATCGCCCGGTCGCTGCTGGCGGAGGGGGTCGAGGCGGCCGGGGTGCGGGAGCTGGCCGACGCCCTGCGGGACCTGGGGCACACCGTGGAGGTCCCCGAGGCCGGGGCGGGGGCCCCGCGGGTCCTCGACGTGGTCGTCCGGGACTGATTCCGGGACCGCACCGTCACCCTGCGTGGGATAACGAACCGGTATCGCGACTTTATCCCGCACCTACAGGCACTGCGCGACCATGGGCGGTGTCGGATGGACGACGGAAACACACCTGGGATCGATTCACCGCGGCCGGGCGGTACCCGGTCAGGTCCGCGCGCGTGGGAACGCGCGGGCCGACGGTGCGGAACGCGGGCTGTCGCCACACCCGCCGACCGACGAAGGCACCGCGGAACCCGTGCGCCCCCCTGCTCTGCGAGCGGGAGGGCGCACGGGTTCAGGCCGTTTCGGGCCGCGACACGTCCGGGACGGCCTAGTCCAGGTAGTCGCGGAGCACCTGGGAGCGGGACGGGTGACGGAGCTTGGACATCGTCTTGCTCTCGATCTGCCGGATGCGCTCGCGGGTGACCCCGTAGACCTTGCCGATCTCGTCTAAAGTCTTCGGCTGGCCGTCGGTCAGGCCGAAGCGCATGGAGACCACGCCCGCCTCGCGCTCGGACAGGGTGTCGAGCACCGAGTGCAGCTGCTCCTGGAGCAGGGTGAAGCTGACCGCCTCGCCCGGCTGGATCGCCTCGGAGTCCTCGATGAGGTCGCCGAACTCGCTGTCGCCGTCCTCGCCCAGCGGGGTGTGCAGGGAGATCGGCTCGCGGCCGTACTTCTGCACCTCGACGACCTTCTCCGGGGTCATGTCGAGTTCCTTGGCCAGCTCCTCCGGGGTGGGCTCGCGGCCCAGGTCCTGGAGCATCTGGCGCTGGACGCGGGCCAGCTTGTTGATGACCTCGACCATGTGCACCGGGATGCGGATGGTGCGGGCCTGGTCGGCCATCGCGCGGGTGATCGCCTGGCGGATCCACCACGTGGCGTACGTGGAGAACTTGAAGCCCTTGGTGTAGTCGAACTTCTCCACCGCGCGGATCAGACCGAGGTTGCCCTCCTGGATCAGGTCCAGGAAGAGCATGCCGCGGCCGGTGTAGCGCTTGGCCAGCGAGACGACCAGGCGGAGGTTGGCCTCCAGCAGGTGCTTCTTGGCGCGGCCGCCGTCCTCGGCGATCCACTCCAGCTCGTCGCGCAGCTCGAAGGAGAGGACGTCGCCCTCGTCGGCGAGCTTCTCCTCGGCGAACAGGCCGGCCTCGATCCGCTTGGCGAGCTCGACCTCCTGCTCGGCGTTGAGGAGCGGCACCTTGCCGATCTGCTTGAGGTAGTCCTTGACCGGGTCGGCGGTGGCTCCGGCGGCGACCACCTGGGCGGCGGGGGCGTCGTCGTCATCGTCGTACAGGACGAAGGACTCGTCCTCGTTGCCGGTCTTGACCGGGGAGCCCACGGCCTCGGGGCGGGCCGGCTTGGCGTCCTTCTCCGGCACCTCCTCGACGGTGTCCTCGACCAGCTCCAGCTCGGCGCCGGTGTGTTCGAGGTCGTCGTCGAGGTCCTCCTCGTCGAACTCCTCGCCCTCCGCCTCCGGAGCGAGCTCCAGGTCCTTCTTGCCCGTCTTGCGGGCGGCGGTCTTCTTGGCCGCGGCGGGGTCCTTGGCGACGGCGGCCTTCTTGACCGTCGTCTTCTTGGCCGCCGCGGCGGTCTTCTTCGCGGGTGCCGCCTTCTTGGCGGCGGCCTTGCGGGCGGGGGACTTCTTGTCGGCCTCGGCGGAGTCGACGACGGCGGTGACCGTCTCCGGCTGCTCCTGGGCCGCCGCGGCGCGCACCGGCTTGGCGGTCCGGGCCGTGGTGGTGGAGGTCGTGGTGACCTTGGTGGACCTGGTCGAGGTGGACCGCGTGGCCGCCGTCTTGCGCCGCGTGGTCTTGCGCCGGGAGGAGGCCGACTCGGGAACGAGAACGGTCACACCCTCCTTCGCGAGGCTGCGGAGCACGGACTGCGCCTGCGACATCGGGATTTCGGCCTCTTCGAAGGCACGGCGCACGTCCTCGGGCTCAAGATAGCCCTGGGACCGCCCACGCTCGATCAGCTGCTGAATGACGGGCTCTTGCAGTGACTCGGACTGCTTCGAGCGAGTCGAACTGGCAGATGACACAAACACCTCTCGAACGGACGTGTGGCGAGATTGTCGGACCCGGTGGTCCGCCTGACCGGGACCGGGCACCGCGCCCTCTCCCGCCTGCGGCCTGGGATCGTCCCCGCCGGGGCGGGGAAGCCGTTTGTCTTTCAAGCGTATGCGCTCTCGGAGATCATCCCCCGCAGGAGACGCACGGGGAGCTGTGGGCTCTCCGGGCGGCCGTGCGGGATCACCCCCGTGCGGGGCGGAACGGCTTCTTCACTGTAGGCAAGGCAATGGACTTGTTCGTACGGTCTACCGCTCCTTCTCACGGCGCCCTCCCCCGTACGGGCCTCATCGGTCCGTGACGGATTCGATCACCGGGAGCTGGACGGCGAGCAGAGTGACGTCATCGTCCTGCTCATACCCTTCGAGCATGCTCTCAACAAGGTACTCCAGCATCTGCTGTGGATCGCCCACCACTTCCGGAGGAGCCGAGGACGCCACGTCGACGAGCTCGTCGAGTCCGGAGTCGACGGACCGTTTGCGGTTCTCGACCAGTCCATCGGAGTAGAGGGCGACGGTGTTACCGGGTTGGACGAAGAATTTGTGGTGGCCGCGCGGCGAGGTGATGCCCAGCGGCGTGTCGGGGTCGGTGTCCAGCAGCGAGGGCGGCGCCCCGCCCGCCACGACCAGCGGGGGCGGGTGCCCCGCGTTGCTGAGGTCGAGCTGGCCGGTGACCGGGTCCAGGACGAAGTACACCAGTGTGGTGACCTGGTCCATTCCCTCTGTGGCGCTGAACATGCGGTCCAGGCCGGTGAGAACGTCGGCGGGCTCCGGCATGGAGAACGCCAGTGCGCGCAACGCGTTGCGGATGCGGCTCATTCCCGCGGCGGCCGGGATCCCCTTGCCCATGACGTCGCCCAGGACCCCGGCGATGCGGCCGTCGGACAGCGGGAAGGCGTCGTACCAGTCGCCGCCGACCTGGACGTGGCGGGACCCGGAGCGGTAGTAGGCGGCCAGGCGCACGCCGCGCACCTCGGGCAGTTCGTCCGGGAGCAGGCTGCGCTGGAGCTCCTCGGCGGTGTTGTGCTCCTGCTCGTAGAGGGCGGCCCGGCCGATGGCCAGGGCGCACTGCCCGGCCAGGGCCTCCAGGAACACGCGCTCCTCGTCGCCGATCTCGCGCGGGGAGTCGAACGCCAGGCGCAGGGCGCCGATGGGACGTCCGGCCACCATCATGGGCAGCGCCGCCCAGGCGCGCTCGGAGGTGAGCGCGACCAGCTCCCCGACCTCGGGGGCGTCCTCCATGAGGGCGGCCAGCTCCGCCGGGTCGGCCGCCGTGCGCGGGGCGCGGTCGGCGATCGCCCGGGCCGCGATCTCGGGGTGGCCGAGCGGGAAGGAACCGCGGGGCAGCGGGTGGGACCCGGCGGCCACGACGGTGTCCAGCCGGGCCCCGTTGCGGTCGAGCAGGACGACGCTGGTGTGGTCGGCGCCCACGCCGGAGCGGCCGATCACGGACATGGCGGCGACGACCTCGTCGACCGTGAGCGCCTCGGCCAGGTCGGAGGTGGCCTGCTGGAGGCGGGCGGTGCGCATGGCGGCTTCGCTCAGCTGCTGGTTGAGCCGTCTGCGCAGCTCGTCGGCCTCGCGCTCGGTGGTGACGTCGACGAGGCTGCCCACCCACTCGACGGGCGCGCCGCCCTCGGTGACGGGCTTGGCCCGCGCCCGGTAGTGGTCGTGGCCGCCGGAGCGGGTGCGCACCCGGAACAGGGCGTCGAAGGGCGTGCCGTCCAGGACGGCGTCGTTCCAGGCGCGCTCGACGGAGTCGCGGTCGTCGGGGTGCACGGAGTCGAGCCAGCCCCGGCCCAGGTAGTCCCGGGTGCTCTGGCCGGTGACGTTGCGCCACTGGGGGCTGTCCTCGTGGATCTCGCCGCGGGCGTCGGCGGTCCAGACGATCTGGTTGCCGATCTGGAGCAGGGCGCGCAGCCGCTGCTCGTCCCGGTGCGCCTCGTCGCCGTCGCGCAGGGCGATGAGCGCGAGGTGGGGGTCGCCCGTGACGGGGTCGGCGACGGGGAACCAGGTGAGGGCCCACAGGCGGCCGTCCCCGGTGCGGTGGCGGACGCGGACGACCCGGTCGGGGGCCTCGGCGGCGTCGGCGGTCTCGGCGGCGTCGGCGGGGACACCGCAGGCGCGCATCAGCTCCGCGGGCTCGTACCCCGGGCACAGCTCGGGGGACCGCCCGAGCATCTCGGCCACCAGCCGGTTCGCGGCCACGATCCGGCCGGTCGAATCCAGCAGTGCGAATCCGACGGGGGAATCGTCCAGAAGTGCGCGTACCGCGTCACCCGGAACGGCGTTTCCGTCGGAACGGGGTGGGGGAATGGACGTCTCGGCGCTCACCTGCTCGACACCTCCGCTGAACCCTCGGATTTCCCGACACGACCGGCCGAGCGCGCTGACCCGTCGACGCGGGGATCGGACCGCGTGGGGGCGACGGACGTCCGGGGTGCGGTACCGAAATGCGATCGGGGGGCTTCACGGCCCTCGGGAGTCACTCCGACGACTCCTCTCGGCCGCTGTCACGGCTCAAGCATAGGACACGGGCGTCCGGGCGCAACGGGCCGCGGGGAGCCGCCCGGGCTCGGACGTGAAGGTAAATAGTAGGCCACCGGCGGACCCCGTCAGGGGAGACCATTGGTTTTCCACAAGAGGTTTTCTCTGAATTACCAGGCATCGAGACACTTGTCTGCTTTGGCCTCATACCTTGGAAACAGATCCGTTATATGCCCGAAACGCCCCTTTCGCCTCGTTGACCTGGGGTGACGGTGGCGAGTGGGTAAACGATGGACACGGGAGGTTTTATCAACCGCGCACCGGGACAGGGGTTGACAGTCCGCTCAGAACAAGTGGAATGGGTGGAGGTCACCGTCCAGACCATCTTCAACCAGGAGTGTGAGCGAGAATGCTCCAGACCTTCCCGGTCCAGGATCAGGATCTCCGGCAGATCTCGGCCCGTCTGTACGACGAGTTCAGTGGTCTGTCCCACCGCTGTGTCGAGCGGTGCGTCAGCGACACCTGGCACTGCGTCGAACACCTGGGCATCGCGGTCACGCCGCACCTGGTCGAGCGGGTCGCCCGCGAGCACCTGGAGGCGATGGTCAACTCCGTGCCGCCCTCACAGGTCTCCCGCAGAGCCGCCAAAGCGGCGGCCCGGCACCCGGGGGCGGGGCTGTTCGCCGGCCACCGGATGGCGGCCCGGCCGCAGTGATCCGGCGGACCCGTGCGGCACGGGGCGCGCCCGTCGCGGGTGCGCCCCGTCCGCCGCTCCGGGCGAACGGACACCCGCGGGAGGAGGACCGGAGAAAGGCCCGGAGCGTGAATCCGGGGCCCGCGGCTGTCATACGCTCGGTTCGTGCCCTCCCCTACACCTCCCTCGTCCGCGAACCCCGAACCGGTTCCCGGTGCGGCCTTCGATGAGATGCTGCGCGCCTCCCGGGCGATGCTCGCCATGCGGCACCCGCTCGACGCGGAGCTGGCCTTCAGCGAGCTGCTCGGCACCTGGTGGGGCGAGCGCGTGCCCGGTCTCGACGTCGAGCGGGTCCTCGGCGAGGGCCTGATCACCCACGCCGCGGCCTCCGGCAAGCCCGCCGGGCTGGGCGTGCTGGCCGCCATCGCCGCCCTGGGCACCTCGCCCGGCCAGCGCCGGCTCGCCGAGCAGGGGATGATCGCGCTGCGCGAGCAGGGCCTCCAGGTCCCCGAGTGGGCCTCCCAGCTGGGCCGGGTCGTGCCGCTGGGCGCCTACGTCAACAGCGACCTCTTCGGCGACACCGACGACGTCGTGTGCGTGTTCGGACGCGGGGACGGCGACGGCGCGAGCGTCCCCGAGCACGCCCTCATCCTGGTGGTGGACCACAACGCCGGAGGGGTGCTGCGCGACGCCTGGGTGACCACCAAGGTGGAGCGGCTGCTCCAGGGGTGCAGGGAGCGGGCCGCCGCCGACGAGTTCACCCGGTTCGCCGAGCTGGAGCCCGCGCAGGCCCGGAGCCGGCTGGTGCGCGCCCTGCGCGTCACCGAGCGGGTGATCTCGGGCGGGGGCGCCGGTGCCGCGCCGCTGCCGGTCGGACCGAACGCCGCCGACCTGGCCGGGGGCTCCCTCGCCACCCACTTCGCGCTGGCCAACGCCCGGGTGCGGACCCTGCCCGAGCCCCTCGGCACCGCCGCCGACGACGGCGTCCAGGTGTGGCGGCGCGACCGCCGCGCGGTGCTCGCCGCCCGCTTCCTGGCCTCCGACGAGGCCGCCGAGCTGTCGGACTCCTACACCGCCAGCCGCTGCGCCGACCACATCATCGCCTACGGGTGCGACGTGGACGCGGGGCGGCCGCTGCGGGTGAGCCCCCGCAAGGTGGAGGCGTTCCTGCTGCGCTGGCTGCCCGGCCGGGTGGTGCTGCTCCCCGAGGAGCAGGAGGCCATGCCGCACGTGCTGGCGGCCTGGGTGCGCTGGGCGGGGCCGCGCACCGGGCTGCCGGAGGTCGCGGTGGGGGCGACCCTGGACGCCGTGTGGGAGTACACCACCGAGTTCACCCGGGTCTACCGGGACCCCGCCCGCCCGCTGGGGCTGCGCCAGGAGGCCGTGCGCAGGCTGCTGCCCGACGGCGACTTCTCGGCGCTGGCCCGGCGCATGTTCGCGTTCCCGCTGCTGGCCAGCGACCTGATCTCCTGGGCCCCCGAGGAGTTCGACCCGGCCACCCCGCGAGGACGGCGGGCCCTGCTGCGGCTGGACCACTACGGCGAGTACGAGGCGGCCACCCCGCCCAGCGGCCGCCACTCCACCGGCAAAGACCACTGGTACCGGCCGGTGACCGGGGACGACCCGGACCGGGAGCGGGAGCTGGACCGGCACGAGCGGCTGGCCGAGCGGCTGTGGTCCGGCCGTCCGGCCGAGCTGTGGTCGGCCGCCCGGCGGCTGCTCGACCGCGGCCGGGACCGGGCCTCGGTCCTGGCCGAGCTGGGCGGCGTGCTGGACGCCGCGGCCGACGGCGCCGACCTGCGCCGCCGCCTGGACTCCCTCTAGGCGTACCGACCGCGGGGGACGCGACCCGCGGGGTCCGGTGCGCCCACGGGGGCGGACCACCGGACGGCGCGACCGCCTCCGCGGACGCGGCCCTCCCCGCCGGGCGCACCCGGGTCAGGCGACCATGCGGGCCCGCAGCGCGGCCACCGTCGCCGGGGACACGGCCAGGGCGTCGGACACGTACCCGTCGAAGGAGCCGTACACCTCGTCGATGTGGGCGAACGAGGACTCCAGGTACTCGGCGCGGACCCGGGTCATCGGGATGAGCTCGTCCCACTCCAGGCCGCTGTGCTCCGCCAGCAGCCGCATCCACTTGTCGGTGTTCTCCTGGCGGGCGTTGCTGGCCAGGTAGTCGGCGACGACGGCCGCCCGGTCCACGCCCAGGAGGGTGAGCAGCAGGGCGGCGCCCCAGCCGGTGCGGTCCTTGCCCGCGCTGCAGTGGAAGACCAGGGCGGTGGGGCCCTCCGCCGCGCGCTCGACCAGGTCGCGGTAGCCGGTCAGGGCGACGGGGTCGGTGACCAGCTCGCGGTAGACGTCGAACATGAACCGGTCCGCGGCGCCGTCGGCGAACATGGCGCGGGCGCGCTCGCGGTCCAGCAATGCCTCGGAGAAGTTGCCCCCGGCCGCGGTCGGGCCCTGCACCGAGACGGCGGTGTAGGCGGCGCCCTCGGGGGTGATGTCCGGCAGGCTCTCCCGCTCGTGGGCGGTGCGCAGGTCGACGAGCTGGCGGATGCCCAGTCCGTTGTAGACCGGCAGGTCCGGCTCGGAGATGGTGTGCAGGGCGTCGGAGCGGTACAGCAGGCCGTGGCGGACCGTGCCTCCCTGGGCGGTCCGGTGGCCGCCGAGGTCGCGGAAGTTGGGGGCGCTGGAGAGGATGAATCCGTCGTTCGTCACGAAGGCGACGATACCCAGTACCCCTCCGGCGCCCCGGACCCGGTCGGGGTCAGGCCTCCTGCCGCAGGGCGGCGATCTCCTCGCCCGCCTCCTTGACGTCCTTGGCGGTGTCCACCCCGCGCCAGAACCCGTCGATGCGGTAGGCGGTGAGCCTGCCCTGGCCGGCCAGCTCGGGGAAGGTGGACGACTCGTGGTCGCCCTTGACCGGCAGCAGCGGGGTGATGCCGGGTTCGAACAGGTAGACGCCGGCGTTGATCCACACCGGCAGCAGCGGGCTCTGGGTGAAGCCCTCGACCCGGTCACGGTCGTCGATGTCGACGACGCCCCAGGTGGTGCGGAACCGGGTCAGCGCCAGGGTGGCCAGGCCGCCCCGGTCCCGGTGGTGGGCGGTCATCTCGTCCAGCGGGAACCAGGTGAGGACGTCGCCGTTGAGGGCGAAGTAGGGGGCGTCCTGCTCGGGCAGCCCCTGGGAGGCGTACCGCAGGGCGCCGCCCCGGCCCAGGGGCTCGTCCTCGACCAGGAGGGTGGTCCGCGGCCCGTCGGCGCGGGCTCCGAGGTGCTCGCGCAGCACCTCGGCCTTGTAGCCGCAGGAGACCACGACGTGTTCGACGCCGTGGTCCGCGAGCCAGGCGAGCTGGTGGTCGATGATGGGCCGTCCGGCCACCTCCACCATGGCCTTGGGGCGGGTGTCGGTGTAGGGCCGCAGCCGGGTGGCCTGCCCGCCCGCCAGGATCAGGGCCTGGGTGACGGGCGCCGCGGAGGGTGAGGGAGAAGCGGTCATGAGCGGACACTAGCAGCACGCGCCGGGCGGTGTCCGGTACTCCTGCGGGCCCTCCCGGTCAGGTCTGCTGGGTGGCCTCGGAATAGGCGGAGCGGACGTCGGCGCTGGTGAGGACGGTCAGCTCGGCGGCGGTCGCCGCGTCCCCCACCTCCTGCGAGACCCGCAGGTCCCGCTGGGAGCACGCCTTCTCGAACAGGGACCGGGCGAAGCGCCCGTTGCCCAGCTCGTCGATCCACCCCTCGGCGCACACGTGGGAGAAGATGCTGCGCAGGTCGTCCACCGCGCTGTCCTCGAACGCGTCGCCGGTGCGGGCGGCCAGGGCCTCGGCGATCGCCGTGAGCTCGTCGGCGCTGTAGGACGGGAAGCGCACCCGCACGTTGAACCGCGAGGCCAGCCCCGAGTTGGACGCCAGGAACCGCTCCATCTCCGCCGGGTAGCCGGCCAGCACCACCGCCAGGCGCGAGCGGTCGTCCTCGGCCCGCTTGAGGAGGGTCTGCACCGCCTCGGCGCCGAAGGCGTCGCCGCCCCCGTACCCCGGGTTGATGAGCGAGTACGCCTCGTCCACGAACAGCACCCCGCCCAGGGCCCGGTCCACGAGCCGGTTGGTCTTGATGGCGGTGGCCCCCAGGTGCTCGCCCACCAGGTCGGCGCGCTGCGCCTCCACCACGTCGGGGCGGGCCAGCATGCCCAGGGCGGAGAAGACCCGGCCCAGTACCCGGGCGACGGTGGTCTTGCCGGTGCCGGGGGGCCCGGTGAAGACGAAGTTGCGCATGGGCGCGTGGTTGAGCAGGCCCTGCTCCTCGCGCAGCCGGGCCACCCGCAGCTGGGCCACCAGGGAGCGGACCTGCGCCTTGACCGGCTCCAGGCCGATCATGGCGTCGAGTTCGGCCAGGGCCTCCTCGATGCCCGGCGCCTCGCCGAACCCGGGCAGGCGGGCGGTCAGCTCGTCGTAGGCGGCGATCACGTCGGACTGGCGCAGGGTGATGAGCTCCTCCGCCTCGGGGCGGGGCGCGGGGCGGTCGCCCGTCACCCCGGAGGTCACCACGCGCACGTCGCGGGCCTGGGCGGCCTTCTCCACCAGGGAGCGGGCGAAGCGGCCGTTGCCCAGCTCGTCGACGGCCTCGCGCTGCACGGTCTGGTCGAGTCTTCGCCGCAGGGTCCGGGCCGCCTCGGGGTCCAGGACGTCCCCGCGCTGGCCGACCAGGGACTCGGCGATGCGGAACAGCTCGTCGGCGCTGTAGCTGGGGAAGGTGATGCGGGTGGAGAAGCGCGAGGCCAGGCCCGGGTTGGACGACAGGAAGGCGTCCATCTCCTTGTCGTACCCGGCCAGCACGACGACCAGCTGCTCGCGGTCGTCCTCGGCGCGCTTGAGGAGGGTCTGCACCGCTTCGTTGCCGAACCGGTCGCTCTGCCCGTCGCCCTCGTTGACCAGGGAGTAGGCCTCGTCGATGAAGAGCACCCCGCCCAGGGCCCCGTCGATCAGCTCGTTGGTCTTGATGGCGGTCGCCCCGAGGTACTCCCCCACCAGGTCGGCGCGCTGGGCCTCCACCACGCGGGCGGTGGGCAGCAGGCCGAAGGAGTGGAAGATGGTGGCCAGGGTGCGGGCCACGCTCGTCTTGCCGGTGCCCGGCGGCCCGGAGAAGACCAGGTGGCGCAGCGGCCGCTCGACCGGGAACCCGGCGTCGGCGCGCAGGCGGGCCGCCTCGATGGACGCCGCCAGGCCCCGGACCTGCTGCTTGACCGGGTCCAGGCCGATCATCGCCTCCAGTTCGGCCAGGGCCTCGTCGACGGGCACCGGTTCGGCGTCGTCGCCGGGGGCGCCGCGCCCGCGGGTCCGCGGGGCCGGGCGGGCGGTGTCGGAGCGGTCCTTGACGCGTTCGGTGCGGGTGCCGCGGGACACCGGCCGGGTCTCGGCCTGGGCGCTCTCCCGGGCGGCGTCGGACTCCCGGCGGATCTGCCGGGAGGCGGACAGCCGCCAGAGCAGGCAGGCGCCCGCGGCGGCGTAGAGCGCCCCGATGCCCCAGGCGGAGGAGACGGCGGGGGCGACCATGCCGACCAGGGCCACGGAGAAGCCGAAGATGAGGCCCGCGGTGAGCGACAGCACCGCGGTGTGCCAGACCGGGAACTCCCGCACGGCGGTGGCGGCGGCCACGACCAGGAACGGCAGGAGCGGGACGAGCAGGGTGACCGGCTCGCCCGGGAGCGGGAGCTGGAAGAGCGGGAAGGCGACCGCGGACCAGATCAGGCAGACGACCACCGTGACCAGGGCGTCGGCCGAGCGCATCAGCGCGGCG
Organism: Nocardiopsis flavescens; assembly: GCF_900141985.1. GTDB lineage: Bacteria > Actinomycetota > Actinomycetes > Streptosporangiales > Streptosporangiaceae > Nocardiopsis > Nocardiopsis flavescens. The sequence continues at coordinate 141,220 of NZ_FQZK01000010.1, forward strand.
AAGAGCAGGATCAGGGCCAGGGCGACCGAGACCGCGGTGAGCACGGGGACGGGGGAGACCAGGGCGGCGACCGCCACGACGGCGAGCACGACCAGCCCGGCGACCAGTCTGCGGGCCGGGGGGACGGCCCGGTAGCGGGCGCGCAGGCGTTCCAGGCCGGAGGGCCCGGGTGCCGCGGTACCGGGGCGCGTGTCGCGCGTCATCGGTGCCCCTTCCTGCGTGGGGGGTCCGGAGGCGGGCCTCCGGCCGGGGGTCGGCTGGCCGGAGGGGCGGTCGAGGGGTCGACGGCCACGCCTTCACCCTTGCCTTAACCGCCCCCGGTTGTCCAGTGCGGGGCGGCGTGTCTCCCCGCGCACCGGGCCCGGGGGAAGCGGTCAGAGCAGGGGGATCTGGCCCCCGGCGGCGGGTCGGGGCCTGCGCAGGTGGCTCCAGCGGGGCAGGTCGTCGAGGTAGGCCCAGCTGATCCGGTGCTGCGGGGTGGGCCCGTGTTCGGCCAGGTGGGCGCGGTGGACGGGCGAGGGGTAGCCCGCGGCGCGCTCGAAGGCGTAGCCGGGGTGCTCCTCGGCCAGTGCCGCCATGTGGGCGTCCCGGCGGACCTTGGCCAGGACGGCAGCGGCGGCCACGCTGATACAGGTGAGGTCGCCCTTGACCTGGGTGCGGACCCGCCAGGGGCGGCCGATGAAGTCGTGCGAGCCGTCCAGGAGGACGGCGTCGGGACGGACCGAGAGCCCCTCCAGTGCGCGGCGGGCGGCACGGCCCAGCGCCTCGGTCATGCCGACCTCGTCGATCTCGGCGGCCTCGGACCACCCGAAGGCGTGGTCGGCCACCCAGGGCTCCAGCCGGGCGGCCAGGTCGCGGCGGCGGGCGGGGGTGAGGCGTTTGGAGTCGGTCAGGCCCGCGGGCGGCTCGCCCGGGCCGGGGACGGCGGCGCAGACCAGCAGGGGGCCGGCCCAGGCCCCGCGCCCCACCTCGTCCATTCCGGCGACGATCCGCGCTCCGGCGGCGCGGAGCCGCTCCTCCACCTCGTAGGTGGGCGCGGCGGGGGCCTTGGCTGCGGGCTCGGAGATCGACACGCCCCCAGACTAGAGGGCCGCGGCGGCCCGTGCCGCCGGTTCGCGCAGGGGACGGGAGGGGCCCCACGGCGGCGGCGAGTGCGGCCGGGGTGGCCGGGGAGGCGGCCACGAGGAGCACGGGCCGCCCCGACCGCGGCCGGGGCGGCGCCGCCGGCGGCGAAGCCGGCGCTCCGGGCGGCGAAGGCCCACGAGAAGTGCCCGGCGCGCCGGCCGGGGGGAACGGCGAGGTCGATCATGTGCGAGCCGAGACCGGGAACGGGCGTCCGGGACGGGTTTTTGCACGACTCGCCGTTTATCACAGCGCGTCATGCTCCATGACTTTCGGTAGTTTCCGCTTGTCAGGATCGCGCACAGGTGTGACCCGGAGGAATGGACATGCAGCGCCCCACCCCGCTTCCCCGGCGCCGGAGGCCACGCCCCCGACCGCGCGTCCGCCTGCGCCGCCGCGGCCTGTACGACGTCGGGGCGGCGCTGACCCGCGTCGGCGTCGGCTGGGTCTTCGCCGACCACGGCCTGGCCCTGCGCGGCCAGGAGGCCCGGCTGGCCGCCCACCTCGCGGAGTCGGGGACGCCCCTGCCCGCCCTGGCGGTCCACCTGCTGCCCGCCCTCGTGGTCGCCACGTCGCTGTCCTTCGCCGTGGGTCTGCTCACATGGCTCGCCGGCCCCCTGCTCGCCCTGTGCGCCGTCCTGGGCGCGTTCTCCCCCGCCGCCCCGGGACTCTCCCCGTTCGACTCCTGGCCGGTGACGGTGCTGGTCACGGCGGTGTGCCTGCTGATGGCCGTCAACGGCGGGCGATGGTCCTGGGATCACCTGGTCCTGGCGCCCGACGCCCCCGAACGGGCCGAACACCCCAGGTCACACCGCGCCCGGCCCAAGCACACGCAGGGCGATCCCCCGGCCGTTTCCACCCGTCGCCCCGAACACGCCCCGCCTCTGCTCTATCCTGTGGGTCAGGCCGCGGTACGTCGGCCGTATCAACTGTGACGCGGCCCGTTGCGGCTCCTCCTTTCCGCTCCTTCCCGGGACCGCGTCCGTCGCCAGCATGGATTCGGTGGGGGGAACACCATGTCCGCCGTAGGTTCCGGCCCGACCCCTGACGGGTCCGTGGCCAAACTGATCGAGATCGCCGAGAAGCCCACCCTGGGCCGGCGGCTCATCAGCTGGGCCTCGCGCCCGCCGGGGCGGCTCTACATCCCGGCGTGCGCCGTGGTCGGCGCCGTCCTCCTCTTCGAGGACAGCGTCCCGTCGGGCCACCTCCCCACCTTCGTCGCGGGGCTCGCCGGCGGGCTGCTGCTGGCCGGGATGGGGGCGCTGCGCCTGGGCATCGCCCTGGCCGTCGCCCGCCCGATGATCCGCCACTACTGGCTGCGCTGGATCTCCGCCCCGCTGATCGCCGCCCTGGCCATCGGCGTCTCGGCGGCCGACGTGCCGCTGAGCGCCCGGGTGCAGGCCTCCGCGCAGGACCTGCTCGCCCTGTCCGAGCGGGCCGACGAGTCCTCCGCCATCCCCCTCAACGGGGAGCGGGCCGGGCTCTACTCCCTGCGCAGCCTCAGCGTGGCCGAGGGGGTCCTGCACTACGAGGTGGAGGGGGCCGGGCTCGTGGGCCGGGCCGGCCTGGCGCACAGCGACGGGGACCTGCCCGAGGGCGTGTTCGTCAACGGCCAGGGCACCCGCATCTACGAGCACGTCACCGACGACTGGTACGTGTGGGTCGAGCACTGACCCGGAACACGCACGGGAAGGGGCCGGGGGGCGGGAGCACCCCGGCCCCTTCCCGTCCCTTTGCCGCCGCTTGTGATTCTCCAACACGGCTCTCACCTTGGCCGTGTAGACAGGGAGTCGCCCGGCAGGGGTCCCCCTGGCCCCGTCCCCGCGGCGGACCCTGAGGAGAGGATTCATGCGCGAGTTCACGCTCACCCTTCATCTGCGGATCCACGACTCGATCACCGCGCTGCGCCGGGCCCACGCCCGGGGCGACGACGACCTGGCCACCAGCCAGGCCGGGGAGATCGAGGACCTGGTGGAACTGGCCGCCCGCAACGGCATCGACATCGGAGCGGGCTACGCCGACCTCTCCCCCCGCGGCTGACCGGAACGGCGAGGGGCCCCGCGACCGTGACGGTCGCGGGGCCCCTCCCCCGTTGCGGAGCGGAACGGGTCAGCGGCGCCCGCCGAACCCCTCCCCGTTCTCGAACTGGCGCCGCATCGCCACGTCCTGCTGCTCCTGGTACTCCTCGGCCAGCTGCTGCTGGCGGGCCGCGGCGGCGGCGACCGCCCCGCGCGCCGACTCCAGGCCCTCGGCCGCCCTGGCGGACGAACCCGCGGACCGCGCGCCGCCCATGATCTGCGGCAGCAGCTGGGCGGTGAGCAGCGTCGACAGCGCCGAGGAGTCCCCCGACCCGGCCTCGGTCTGCACCACGACCGGGCGCGGGGCGCGCTCGGCCAGCGTCGTGCCCACGTCCAGGCGGCGGCGGGCCAGCTCGTACTCCAGGACCGCCCGGTTGTCCCGGTAGGCCGTGGCCAGGCGCTGCTGGGCCTTGGCCTCGTTCTCGGCGGCGACCAGGTCGGCCCGGCCGCGCGTCTCGATCTCGTAGCGCACCCGCTGCGCCTCGGTCTCCTGCTCCTGGAGCATCTGGGCGACGTCCTTGCGGGCCTTGTTCAGGGACGCGTTGACCTCGACGATCTTGGCGTCCCGGACCTTCTTGGACCGCTCGATGTCCATCAGCAGGGTGTCGATACGGCGCTTGCGGGTCAGCTCCCACTCCTGCTCGTAGGCCACCAGCTCCTTGGACACCCGCTCCCGGGTCGCCAGGTGCTGCTGGTACTGGTTGGGCAGCTGCACGTCGGGGATGTTGCAGCCGGTGATGACGACGCCGTACTTCTCCAGCTGCTGGTTGAGCAGGTTGCGCATGTCCTCGACGTTGGAGCCGCGCAGGTCGTAGGCGGACTCCGTGCGCACCAGGCGGCTGCGCTGGCGGATGGCGTCCTGGACCGCGCTGGACAGCACCAGGTCGAAGTTGCTGGCGCCGATCGTCAGCACGAACCGCTGCGGGTCGTGGATGCGGAACTTCAGGAAGAACTCGATCGACTTCAGCGGCACGTTCTCACGCGTGGGGCAGGCCACCACCGGGGCCGTGTACGGGATCTCCGTGCTGGTGTCCACCACGTAGTCCACGCGCTTCCACGGGTGCCACAGGTAGTGGCGGCCCGGGGCGATAACCTTCTGCACCTTGCCGTACTTGGTGAGGATGCCCTGGGTGCCGTGCTCGATCTCGATGATCGAGCCGCGCCACCACCACAGCACCGCCACCACGATCGAGACGACGCCGACGATCAGCGCGACCGGCGCCAGCGCGAAGTTGACCGGGGCGGACAGCGGGCCCTCGATCGCCACGTTGAGGGACATGACCAGGCCCGAGGTGAGGGCGAACAGCCCGATCCACACCAGGACCATCCACCGCAGGCCGCGGTTGTCCTTGGGAATGACCACGGGCACCACGGCGCCCTGGTCCCCGCCGCGCAGCAGCCCGGCGAGGTCGCTCCACGAGGAGAGGGACTCCTTGATGCTGGAGCCGCTCCTGACATTGACCGGCTGGCTCATCTAGCGGCCTCCCTCGAACGGGCCGGGTCCCTGGGACCACGGCGGCAGCGGCGGGTCCTGCGGCCCGGGGTACGGCTCGCCCGCGGGCGGCGGGGCGTCGAAGCCGGGGCCCTGCGGCTCCGGCTCCGCGGTGTCGCGGGCCTCGGACAGCCGCTCGCCGATGGCCTCGTCGGACACCGACTGGCGGATCTCCTCCACCAGGTCGTCGTCCTCGTCCGCCGAGCCGGAGCGCTCCGGCTCGGCGCCGTCCTCGCGCAGCAGGGAGTCGATCTCCTCCTGGCGCTCGGCGATGCGGGTGTTGATCTCGCCCAGGCGGGCGCGGATGGCGTCCATGTCCTCCTGGGAGAACAGGGCGGCGTCGGCCTGGCCGATGATCTCCTGCGCGATGCGCAGGTAGTCGACGCTGGCCGCGTCGCCCGACCCGATCCGCAGCACCTGCGGCAGGCTGTCGGCGACCTCCGCCAGCTTCTCCAGCAGGCTCTCGCGGAACCGGTAGTTGAGGATCTCGGGGGCCTCGGCCGCGCTGACCGCGCGGATGTCCAGGGCCTGGGCCTGCAGCAGGGCCGCGTTGGCGTTGGCCTCGGACTCGGCCTCCACGAACCGCTGGCGGGCCAGCGAGCGGGCGCGGTTGGTCTCCCGCTCCAGGGCGGTGTCCATCTGCGCCTGGTACTGGGCGATGTCGGCCTGGATCGCCGACAGCGTCTCGTTGAGGGTGGCCAGCTCCTTGTTCAGGTCGCCCTCGTTCTGCTCCTTGCGCAGTTGCAGCTCGTACTCGAAGGTGTAGGCGTCCTTGGCGACGCGCACCATCTCCGGCGCCGCCAGGTCCATCCGGTACTCCTGGCTGGAGGGCTCGGCGTGGGTGATGTTGGCGCTGGTCACCACGACGATGTCGCTGAACTGGCGGTTGAGCTGGTCCAGCAGGCCCTGCGTGCTCTCACCGACCAGGTCGTAGATCGACGAGGCCTCCTGCTCGTAGATGAGGCTGCGGGTCGTCTCGCTGATCGCGTTGTTGAGCTTCTCCTGGAAGCCGTGCACGCCGCCCAGCGTGTAGACGAACCCCTCCGGGTTCTTGATCTGGAACTGGACGAACAGGTCCACCGACGCCTGCACCCCGCTCTTGGTGGGGGCCGAGCGGATCGGGGCGTTGAACGGGTACTCGCGCACCACGTTCACGATGTAGGACACCCGCTTCCACGGGTTGAACAGGGTCACCAGGCCCGGCGGGTAGATGCGCTCCATCCGCCCGAAGTGGGTGACGATGGCGACGCAGCCCTCGGGCACCATGACCATGCCCTGGCGCCACCACATGAACGCCGTGACGGCGATGGTGATGATCCAGTAGTGGAGGCCGAAGAACGGGTTCAGCAGCGCGTTGCCGCCGGCCAGCGAGTAGGGCACCAGGATCACGAGGGAGCCCACCAGGCCCAGCGCGATGAGCGCCACCGCCGGGAGCATCGTGAGGAACGTGCGGCCCCGGGGGATGACCATCGGGCAGACCACGTGCACCGGGCCGTTGGGGCCGCGCTCGTAGCTGCTGCGGTTGATGGCCTCGCCGGCGTTGTTGAGGGAGGCGGTCTTCTGCTCGATCCGTGTGCCCACGGAACCGCCCTGCTCACGGGCGGCGACGAAGTCGCGCGGATCGAGTCCACCCCCTTCGGTGACCTGCTGGGAGGTCTGTTGCAGGGCGTCGGTCACGGCCTGCCGCGGGTCGCCCCCCTGGGCGACCGCCGCGGCCGCGCCGCGCACCGTCTGCGCGAACGACATGGGCGGGAACTCCTAGATCGGGAGATGTGTGGGAACCAACCGCTTCGACGCCGCGTACCGGGGGTCGGTTCCAGGTCGGCGCCGGTTTCCCACCGAAGGGATCGATAGCGGATGGTTCTGACCATCGCATATGTCATGGCCGGAACCCAGAGGTGGGACCGGAGCGTGGCCGTACGGTGATCCCGGGGCGCCCGGAGCGCGCCGGATGGCACCCCCGCGGGACGGGCGATAACGTCGGTCGCACGATCCGCCCCGCACCGAGACACGAGGAGTGCCCATGGCCGCCGTGCCGAGCGCCGTCCTGACCACCGCCGGCCTCATCGGGGGCTACTCCGTCGCCCGCGCCACCGGGAACCGGCCCCTGGGCGGCGCCGTGCTGGCCGGGTTCGGCGCGGCCGCGTTCGAGACCTGGCGCCGCGGCCCCGGCCTGGGCACCGCCCTCGCCCTGACCGGCGTGTACGTGGGGGCCTTCGGGCTCTCGCACCCGCTCGCCAAGAGGATCGGCGCCTGGCCCGCGGTGCTCGGCGTGACCGCCGCCACCGCCGCGCTCGCGGTCGCCGCCGAGCGCGACTGACCGGCCGCGGCGGACCTCAGCCGCCGTGGATGTAGGCCTCCAGCTGGGCCCGGTCGTACTCCAGGCCCCGCACCCGGCTCTTGACGACGTCGCCGATGCTGACGATGCCCGCCAGCCGGCCGTCCTCCACCACGGGGACGTGCCGGAACCGGCGCCGGGTCATGGTCTCCCCGACCTCCTCCACGCTGTCGCGCGGGGTGCAGGTGACCACGTCGGCGGTCATGATCGAGGAGACCGGCGCGGCCAGCAGGCCGGCGCCCTCCCGCTCCAGTCCGCGCACCACGTCGCGCTCGGAGGCGATGCCCAGCAGCCGGTCGCCGTCCGCGACGACCGCGGCGCCGATGTTGTGCCGCGCCAGCTCGCTGAGCAGCAGCGCGACGGTCGTGTCGGGGGGCACGCGCACCACGTCGGGCCCCTTCGTCCGGAGGATCGCTGCGATCAGCATGGGCGCCACCTTCCCGCGGCCGGGTCGCTGCTGTGAGGGCTACCCGCCCCCTCCCCCCGCCAACCCCCGGTGTCCGCCCCGCCGGACGGCCCCCGCGCGGGGGCTGGTGCGCGCCTCGGGCGAACGCGCACAGCACCGGCGGCGGTTCCGGTTCGGTCGCGCGACGCGGGCCCCGCGCCTCCTCGAAGAAGCGACCGAGGTTCCAGGGATCCCCGGGCACGCGGGCACAGGACGTGTTCGTCCGGGGAGCCCGGCGCCGGGCATCGGGCCCGCCACGCGTTCGGGGGCTCGTTCGTGCCGGTCCCGCGGGGATGCTCCGCACATCACCCCGGCCCGTGTGAGGCACTCAGATGTGGACCACCACGACCCGTTCGTGTTTGGGGCGGTCGGGTTCCTCGACCAGGCGGCGCATGTCGTCGGGATCGCTGGTCAACAGGAGCACGGGACGCTCTTGGCGGAGCGCGTTCTGGGCGACGACCGCGTCGATGGCGCAGCGGTGGCCGGACAGGCCGGTCCGCCCGAGGAGTTCGCCGGAGGCACGGGCGGCCTCCGGCGACACCGGTACCACGGTGACGCGGGCCAGGACCCGGTGCACCTCGGTGTCGCGAAAGCCGCCCCGCAGGACCTCGGTGAGGGTGATGGCGCTGATCACGACGGTGGCACCGCGTTTCAACGCGACCTGGAGGTGGGCCCGGGCCGGTCGGTCACCGGAGGCGAGCTTGGACAGGCCCTCACTGTCGAGGACGAGCGTCCCCCCGCCCTTCAGTCGGTGTCCGGCCACAGCGCCTCCGCCTCTGCCAGCGCGGCCTCGTCCACCGGGCCGTACTCCTCCTCCAACAGGGCGACGAGCTCGACCAACAGGTCGGTCTCCAGCCGGCGCGCGACGGCCTCCGTGACGTATCGACTGAACTCACCGGAACCGACACGCTGCCGTACGGCGGCGGTCAGCTCCTGGGGCATGGAGACGCTCACCTTGCGGGCGCGACCTCCGCCGGGGCCGTCGGTGGGGGCGTCTTCGGACCGCTCGGCCCCCAGGGCCTCGATCGCACGGTGGAGGCGCAGAGCCGACGCCGGCGTGCCGGTTTCCGTGTACCTCGCGAGCAGGCGTTCGACGTCTCTGGATTCCATGGGTTCGACCTTCACCTGGATGATGCTACCGGTGGTGGCAACATCATGCCCGGTGTATCGCCTGATACACCCCGACGTGATCAGCCGTGCCAGAGGGCATCGCGGGAGTGCGGGTCGCGGGACCACCCGGAGCCCTCGGCGGCACCGGTGAGAATCCGCCGCCGACCGTGACCGCACGGCGGGTGGGGCCGTCGGCCCCGCCGGCACGAGGGCGGCGCGCGCCGGTCCGGCAAGGGCCCCGGAAGAGCACACGGGCGAGCCCGTGCACCCGCGCCCGGCGCACCACCGGATCGGACGGGCGGCCGCGGCCGTACCGCAGGCCGATCGGCGACCGGCCCCGCCGGACGGCCCCCGCGCGGGGGCTGGTGCGCGCCTCGGGCGCCCCCACGGCCGGAGCGGCGGCGGGGGCGCCCCGGGGTCAGCTGCAGCCGCTGGTGGAGCCGCAGCCCTCGCACACGTAGCAGCTCCCGGCGGGACGCATCTTGGTCCCGCAGGTGACGCACAGCGGGGCGTCGGCGACGAAGCCCTGCGTGCTCTCGACCACCTCCGCGGTGGAGTGCGCTCCCTCCGGCGGAGCGGACGGCGCCGCCCGCTCCCCGTCGGCGCCGGTGGGCGCCGACTGGGCGTAGGACTCCACCTGCGCGGCGACCTGGGCCGGGTCCTCCCCCGCCAGCTGCGCCCGCCGCTCGTCCACCGAGAGCACCCCCAGCGCCGCCCGCTCCTCGTAGGACAGGTGGTCCAGGGCCAGGCGGCGGAAGATGTAGTCCATCACCGACTGGGCCATCCGGATGTCGGGGTCGTCGGTCATCCCGGCGGGGTCGAACCGCATGTTCGTGAACTTCTCCACGTACGTCTCCAGCGGCACCCCGTACTGGAGCGCGATGGAGATGGCGATGGAGAACGCGTCCATCACCCCGGCCAGGGTCGACCCCTGCTTGCCGAGCTTCATGAACACCTCCCCCAGCCCGTCGTCGGGGTAGGAGCCCGCGGTGATGTACCCCTCGGCTCCCCCCACCGAGAACGAGGTCGTCTCGCTGGGGCGCTTCTTGGGCAGGCGCCGCCGCACCGGCCGGGGCGGTTCCTGCGCCGCCTCCGGCCCCGAGCCCGCCGTGGACAGCGGCTGGCCGACCTTGCAGTTGTCCCGGTAGACGGCGAGCGCCTTCAGGCCCAGTTTCCAGCCCTGGAAGTAGAGGTGCTCGAAGTCCTCGACGGACGCGCTCTCGGGCACGTTCACGGTCTTGGAGATCGCCCCCGACAGGAACGGCTGCACCGAGGCCATCATGCGCACGTGGCCCATGGGCTCGATGAACCTGCGGCCCATGGCGCAGTCGAACACCCCGTAGTGCTCCTCGCGCAGGCCGGGCGCGTCGACCACGTGCCCGTTCTCGGCGATGTACGCCACGATCGCCTCGGCCTGCTCGGGCCGGTACCCCAGGTGGTCCAGCGCGCGCGAGACGGTGCGGTTGACGATCCGCATGGACCCGCCGCCGACCAGCTTCTTGAACTTGACCAGCGAGAAGTCCGGCTCGATCCCCGTCGTGTCGCAGTCCATCATGAAGCCGATGGTGTTGTGGCTGACGAGCCCGTTGGCGACATAGGTGACGTTGTCGGGGACCGAGAGGTCGTAGGTGGGCTGCACGCCCCCGTGCTCGTTGGCCGCCACCCGCTCGAAGAGGTACCCGAGGGCATGGCCCAGACGGGCGTCCGGACTCTGGGCGTGGACCAGCGAGGCGAGGCGCCGGGGCACGCCCGCGTCCTCGCGCAGAGCCCGTAGGACGTCACCGCGGAGCGGGTGCCCCGGCGGGACCAGGTGCTCCCAGACCGTGCGCGGCAGGACGATCCGGTCCCGCCCCGGGGCGCGGTCCGGTTCCAGAGCCGCCACGAGCCGGTTCTTGCGGTCGCCCATGAAACCGACGGTCTCGTCGAAGCGCAGCACGTGGTCGAGGTCGCGCAGCCGGACGGTGTGCGGGCCGCCGCGGGCCGCCCGGGTGGTGGTCGCCATGCCCAGGGACAGCAGCAGGGTGCGCACCTCCCCGGCGAAGGAGTCGTGCGGGGTGGACAGGCTCGGCACCCCTTCGGGCACCGTGCCGTCCGCCTCGAAGAGACCGCGCAGGAAGGCCGCGTACACGGCGGGGTCGTTGGTCTCCAGGACCGCCGAGGGCACCCGCGGCGTCCACCCCTCGCCGGTGTGGTCCTGTCCGGGCGGCCCCCCGGCGAACCCGGCCGCCCTCCACCACCGGGCCAGCCGGACCGAGGAGAGCACGACCTCCCGGTATCCCCGCCTGCGCGTGACCCCGGGGACCAGGCCGAAGCAGCCCTTGGCCAGGACCGCCAGGCGCTCGACGACGTCCTCGTCGGTGTCGGCGACGCGGAGCCGGATCCCTTCGGGCCGCAGGCTGCCGTCGCCCGTGAAGTAGCCGACGAGCTCGGCGAGCTCCTCGTCGACCGCGTCGGGAACGGTGACCCCCCGATCGCCGGTGTGGTACGCCTGGTCCGGGACCGGTAGGGCCACGTTCCGCGGAGCGCCGACGAGGGTGCCCGTCTGCAAGGGGACGAGGTCGCCCTCGGAGATGTCCGCGAAGCGCTTCCACTCCCAGGCCCCGTCCGCGCCCACCACCTTGATCCGGTGCGCGTGCGTTCCCTGGAGCCGGTAACCGCCCTCGGTGACGATGCGCCGGGTGGGCTCCTCGCCGTTGACGTAGAACTTCGTGGCCCGCCGCGGACCCTCGTCCGTGGACACGGTGGCGGACAGGTCCTGCCAGCGGGGTCCGTACACGTCGCCCAGCTCGGTCAGTCGGGCCAGCCCCCGGTCGGTGGCGACAAGGGTGTCCCCGGTCAGGCATCCGGTGGGCGCGAGCAGGCTCGCCTGGGCGTTGCGCCAGCCGTGGCGCTCGCCGGTCTCCAGGCACCCGGCCCAGGCCCGGGTGGCGGCGGCGAGGATCGGCTCCTCCAGGGTGCCGACGGTGCGCAGGGCGTCGTTGGCGGCGGCGTGCTCGCGCATGACCCGCGTGTGCGCCTCCTCGTTGCGCCGGTAGCCCTCGTAGGGGCCCACCACGCCCGCCAGCTCGGCGCTGCGCCGGTAGGCGACACCGGTCATCAGCGAGGTGACCGCGGCGGCGACGGCGCGGCCGCCCTCGGAGTCGTAGGCGTGGCCGGTGGCCATGAGCAGGGCGCCGAGGTTGGCGTAGCCGATGCCGAGCTGGCGGTAGGCGCGGGTGACCTCGGCGATCTTCTCGGTCGGGAAGTCGGCGAAGGTGACCGAGACGTCCATCGCGGTGATCACCAGCTCGGTCAGCCGGGTGAACCCCTCCACGTCGAAAGTGCCGTCCTCGCGCAGGAACGCGAGCAGGTTGACCGACGCCAGGTTGCAGGACGAGTCGTCCAGGTGGAGGTACTCGGAACACGGGTTGCTTGCGCTGATACGCCCGGATTCGGGGGTGGTGTGCCAGTCCTGGATGGTGCCGTCGTACTGGACGCCCGGGTCGGCGCACTCCCAGGCGGCCTCGGCCATGCGCCGGAACAGGGCCCGGGCGTCGACCTCGTCGACGACCTCGCCGGAGGTGCGGGCGACCAGGCCGAAGCGCTCGCCGTTCTCGACCGCGCGCATGAACGCGTCGGAGACCCGCACCGAGTTGTTGGCGTTCTGGTACTGGACGCTGGCCATGTCGGCGCCGCCCAGGTCCATGTCGAACCCGGCGTCGCGCAGCGCCCGGATCTTGCGCTCCTCGTGCGCCTTGGTGTCGATGAACTCCCCGATGTCGGGGTGGTCGACGTCGAGCACCACCATCTTGGCGGCCCGCCGGGTGGCCCCGCCGGACTTGATGGTGCCCGCCGAGGCATCGGCACCGCGCATGAACGACACCGGCCCCGAGGCGCTCCCGCCGGAGGAGAGCAGCTCCCTGCTGGAGCGGATCCGGGAGAGGTTGACCCCCGCCCCCGAGCCGCCCTTGAAGATGACCCCCTCCTCCTTGTACCAGTCGAGGATCGACTCCATCGTGTCGTCGACGGACAGGATGAAACAGTTGTGCACCCGCAGGTTCCCCGAGAGGTACTCGCCGCTCTCGGTCTGGATGTCGTAGACCTCCCGGTCGCCGAGCGCCTCGACACGGTCGATCGTCAGCCGCTCGGTGGGGGCGGCGGCACGGCCGGGCCGGTCGAGGCTCGCCTCCAGGAGATCCGCTTTGCGGCCGTCGACGAACCCGATCAGGGTGTGGAAGAGCTCCCGGTCTCCCAGGGACCGGATGCCGAGCGACCACAGGTCCCCGCGGTTCCCCCCGGGCTCCTCCTTGCGCCGGAGGCCGGCGAAGATCCCGAAGCGCAGGAGGAGGCGCTGTACCCCGCGTAGGAACTCACCGGAGGTCATGTCGACGCCGACGAGGGCGGAGTGCTCGCGGTCGGAGACGTACCCCTCGGCCTGGAAGATGCTGCGCAGGTAGGCACGGACGACCGGCGACGGGGCGGTGAACAGCCCTGGCGGAACCGTCGTGTCCGTGCCGCGGGACATCAGCCCCCAGCGTTCCGCGAAGTCCGCGAGGCCGTTCCCGTGCAGGCGGGTGCGGCGGCGGTCCGGGGACTCGCCACGGGCGGGGACCCGGGTCTCCTCGCGGTGCACCCCGGGAAAGACGGTGTCCAGGGCCGCGCTCACCCAGGCGAGTTCGGCCGGGGTGACCGTCGTCGCCTCGACGGTCAGCGACCCGTTCGTCCCCTGGTGACGGCCGACGGACCCGTCGGACCGCAGCCATCCGGCCAGGGCGGCCTCGGCGATGTCGGCGGGGAGGATCTCGGACTCACCGTGGGCGTCCCTGCGGTGCCACTGGAGGGTGTCTCCCGGACGGAGCCGTCCCGCGGGGACGAACCGTCCCTGGTCGGGGGCGTCGCCGGTGCTGCGCCAGACGAGGTGGTCGGCCGTGACGTCGAGGGTGTGGCCCGACTCGGTGTGCAGGCGCAGGACCGGTTTGACCCCGTTGGCCTTGGTGGCCGTGATCCGGGTGATCCCGTGGGCGTCGTAGACCTTGGTCCCGACCGCGTCGGTGGCGACGAGCTCCCCGATCGGGACGAGGCCCGCGGGGGTGCTGACCGGGGCATCGTGCGGCTGGCACGCGGAGACCTGCTGGGACGACGGGGTTCCGACGTTGAACCAGACGGGTGAGTTGAAGCTGAACAGCTGGTGGGAGAGCGCGTACTTGAGCTCGTGGTCGAAGACCTCGGCGTCGGCCTCGGCGGCGAAGTAGCCGTGTTCGCGGCCGGTGCGGGTATAGACGCCGACGACCCGGTCGATGAGCTGTTTGAGGCTCCACTCGCGCTGCGGGGTGCCGAGCGCACCGCGGAAGTATTTCCCGGTGACGATCTGCGTGGCGTTCATCGACCAGGTGGCGGGGAACTCGACCCCGCGCTGTTCGAAGTTGACCGTTCCGTCGCGCCAGTTCGTCATGACGACGTCCCGGCGCTCCCATTCCAGGGTGTCGTAGGGATGGACGCCTTCGGTGGTGAAGATCCGCGGGATCTTCAGCCCCTTGCGCCTCCCCTTGCCCTTGCGTCCCGTCGATCCGCTGGTGGTTCCCGTCATGGCGGAGTCCCCCGTAGGTCGGGCGCGGGTACGGCCCGCGCGCGCAGTCGCCGCGCGGGGGCGCCCGCCCTCCGACGCCCCCGGGGAGCGGTCAGGCCGTGGTGTCGGCCCCTTCCCTGGCCCGGGCCTCGGCCTCGCGGTCGCGGCGCAGGCCGGCGATCTCGGCCTCGAAGTCGGAGAGGCTCTCGAAACCGCGGTAGACACTGGCGAAGTGCAGGTAGGCGACCTCGTCGAGCTCGCGCATCGGGCCCAGGATGGCCAGGCCTATCTCGTGGGCCGGGACCTCGGCGACGCCGCGGCCGCGGATCTCCTCCTCGACCTGCTGGCCGAGCTTGGCCAGCGCGTCCTCGGAGACCGGGCGGCCCTGGCAGGCGCGTCGGACGCCGGCGATGATCTTGGCCCTACTGAAGGGCTCGGTGACGCCGGAGCGCTTGGCCACCATGAGCAGGACGGTCTCCTGCGTGGTGAACCTGCGCTCGCAGGCGGGGCAGGTGCGGCGGCGGCGGATGGCGGCCCCGTCGTCGGTGGACCTGCTGTCGATCACCCGGGTGTCCGGATGGCGACAGAACGGACAGTGCATCCCGCTTCACCTGCTTCCCTCGCCGAACGGACAACCCTGAGTCTACCAAACCACAATCCCTGGACCGACTCCTGCGAAGTCGACACCAGATGTTGTGGTCGAACCTAGTCGGAGGAAAGGAGGGACCGCAACTTTCGCGGACCCCGCGTGTCACCTCCGCGGACGCCGCCCAGGATATCGCCGCGAACCCCCTTCCCCGGCGCGACTCGGGGTTTTCGGTCGGCACCTTGCGGCGGACAGGTGAGCCCCGCATCCCCCGTTCTGGAGCCGGGAAGCAGATCTTCGACCATTCGGGAGGCGACGCGACGTGAACACGTGTACACACGTAAGTGAGGCCGGAAAATCGCCGCGGGAAAAGCCCTCGGGCAATTGTCCACAGGTCTCGAACGCTTGTTTGATATCACCGTGCGCAACGACTAACGTTGGGCCTTGATTCAACGCCGGTTTCGCCATCACGTGGACCCAGGGGCCGGAGCGGTCGCCGAAGGGTGGTGGCCAGTCGTGCGAGCAGGCCCTGACCGAACCTATGCCGAGGAGGCCGGCCGTGCCGGAGGAGAATCCCGTACCCCTGGATTCCGGAACCACCACCGTTCTCTCGCCCGCGGGCGATACGGGTGCGCCCGAGGAGGCGCCCAAGCTCACCGCACGCCAGCAGAGCGTTCTCAACTGCATTCAGCGGTACCTGCGCGAGCGCGGCTATCCGCCGTCGATAAGGGAGATCGGCGAGGCGGTCGGGCTGTCCAGCCCCTCCAGCGTCGCGCACCAGCTCAAGGTCCTCCAGCGCAAGGGCTACCTCTACCGCGACCAGAACCGGCCGCGGGCCGTCGAGCTGCGCCAGCCGGGGCGTCCCGGGGTGCGCGCGCTGGCTCCCGCCGAGGACCTGGACCCGGCCCGCGCAGCCCGGGTGCCCCTGGTGGGCCGGATCGCCGCGGGCGGTCCCATCCTGGCCGAGGAGTCGGTGGAGGAGGTGCTGTCCCTGCCCCGGCAGCTCGTCGGCGAGGGCCGGCTGTTCATGCTCACCGTGGTCGGGGACTCGATGACCGACGCCGCCATCACCGACGGGGACATGGTGGTGGTCCGCCAGCAGCCGGACGCCGAGAACGGTGACATCGTCGCCGCGCTGCTGGACGAGGAGGCCACGGTCAAGGTGCTGCGCCGCACCGACGACGGGCACGTGTGGCTGATGCCCCGCAACGACGCCTACGAGCCGATCAACGGCGACGCCGCCACCATCCTGGGCAAGGTCGTCACCGTGATGCGCCGGGTCTGACCCGGACCGTCCCCCGTCCCGGCCCTCCCCCGCACCGGGGGCGGGTGCCGGGTGCCCCGGAAAGGAGCGCACGCGACGCGGGCCGGCGACCGCCCGGGTGCCGCCGGTGACGGCCGGTCGGGGACCGCCGCCGGACACGGTCCCCCCGTACTGCCCTAGGGTGAACGGGTGTTCTCTTCCCTCTCGTCCCCGCGTGTCCGCGGGCGCGCCGCGGCGGTGGCCGCGGCCACCGCCCTGCTGCTGACCTCCGCCTGCGCTCCGCAGGAGGAGGACACCGCTCCCCTGCCCGGGGTGGCGGGGTCCGAGCAGGAGCTGAGCTTCACCGTGGACGGCACGGAGGTGTTCGCCACCCTCACGCTTCCGGAGGGGGTGTCCGGTCCGGTGCCGGGGGCGCTGATCGTCTCGGGCAGCGGTCCCACCGACCGGGACGGCAACGGCGAGATGCGCCCGAACGCGGACACCAACCTCAACTTCGCGCGTGTCCTGGCCGAGGCCGGGGTGGCCTCGCTGCGCTACGACAAGCTCGGCAGCGGCGAGACCGGCCTCGGGGACCTCGACCCCGACGAGCCCGTGGACCCGGACGTGTTCGACGCCCAGCTGGCGGCGGCCTACGAGGCGCTGGTGGACCGGAGCGAGGTCGACCCGTCCCGCACGGCGGTGGTGGGGCACAGCGAGGGGTCGCTGTACGCGCTGCGCTCCCACGCGCTGGTGGACGCCGCCCCGGCGCTGGTACTGGCCGCACCGGTGGGCGACCGCTACCTGGACGTGCTGGACCGCCAGCTCACCGAGCAGGTGCGCGCCGCCGAGGCTGCGGGCGGGCTCCCCGAGACCGAGGCGGTGACGATGCTCTCCGACGCCCGCGCGGGGCGGGCCGCCGTGCGCGGCGGCCGGGCGGTGCCCGACGACCTCTCCGACATGGTCGGCTCCCTGTACTCCCGGCAGAACGCGCCGTTCCTGGCGCGGATGGACGCCATGGACCCGGTGGAGCTGGCCGGGGAGCTGCCCGCGGACACCCCGGTGCTGGTGCTGTGGGGCGAGGCCGACGCGCAGATCACCCGCGAGGAGGTGGACCGGCTGATGACCGCGCTGCCCTCCGCCGAGCGGCTGGACCTGCCCGAGACCGACCACGTCTTCCGCCGCTACGAGGACCGGCCGGGGGCCACGGTGCTGGACGCGGAGCGGCCCTTCGCACCGGAGATCGCCCCGGCGCTGGCGGAGTTCGTCGACACCGCCTGGTGAGGCCCCCGCCGTGCCCCGCGGCACCCGCGGGAGCCGTCGGCCCCCCGGCCCGCCCGTGGTGGAACCGGTCCGTGAACCCGGGGAGCCGGCCCCGCGCGACCCGCCGGACCGGCAGGGGCGCAGGCCGGCCGGGCACGTCCGCCCCCCGCCCCGGCACACGGCCGGAGCGGCCGTCACGGACACCGGCCGGGCACGGGGCGGGCACACGGCAGGGGCGCAGCATAGCCGCGGGGCGGGGACGCAGCCGGCCGGGCGGGCGGACAAGACCGTGGCGGGGCTTTTCGACCAAGCTCCTCCGAGGTCACGGTCGCCCGTCCGGCCGAGTGGCGGCCTCCCCGTGCAGGCCGACGAATCCCGTGAAGGACGACCTTCCGGTGTCGGTCGGTCCGTGAGCCGGACCCGTCGGAGAGGCCACCGCGCACCCTCGCGGTCAGTCCTCCTCGCGGGTGATCTCCTCGGGCAGGGCGTCCACGGTGGCGCGGGCGATCTCCTCGGCACCGGCCGTGACGCGCTCCTCGTCGGCGGGGACGCGCCCGTCGTACCCGGCCGCGGCCGAGTGGCAGCTCTCCAGGTACAGGTTGGACACCCGCACGGCCACGCAGGCCGTGGTGTAGCCGCCGGCGTCGATCCAGGCCACGGCCTGGTCTCCCAGGTCGTCGACCGGGAAGGCGTTCTGAGCGGAGGTGGTCGCCTGGAAGTTCTCCTGCGCGGTGACCACCCCGCCCGGGTTGGGCGCGGCCACCATGACGAGGGTGGCGGTGGCCGGGACGGACTCCCCCTCGCCTCCGGGGGTGGCCCAGCGGCACTGCCGGCCCTGGCCGAAGGGGTCCGCGGCACCGCCGACGGACTCCTCCAGGGTGAGTTCGCGCTCGGGCACCCGGGCGTCCAGGGCCTCGGTCTCACCGACCTCGCAGGCCGGCGCGGCGTCGTACACCCCGGTCTCGGGGTTCTCACGGGTGAGCACGTACCAGGCGGCGCCGCCCGCGGCGGACAGCAGCAGGACGGCGGCACCGATCACGGCGGCGGTGGCGCAGCCGCGGCTCTGCGGCTGGCTGGAGGGCACGGTCTCGGGCGGGTGGCCCGGAGGCGTCACAGCTCGGCCCCGATCCGCTCGGCGAAGGCGACGGCGGTGGCCCGGCCCTCGTCGGGGGAGACGGGCTCGCCACCGGTGACGGCCGTGTAGGAGATCCGGACCAGGAGGTTGTCGGCGGGGAAGGCGAGTTCGGTGCCGCCGGATCCGCCGCTCCACACCAGCCCCTCCCCGGCGGCCAGGTCCACGGTCTCCGCGGCGGCGGGGGCGAGTGCGGCACCGGCCCGGCGGGCCCGGTCCTCGCCGGCGACGGGCTCCTCGGCGGTGGGGTCGGTGAACAGCGCGGAGTACTCGACCCGCAGGACGCCCTGGCGGGAGGTGTCGGAGGTCCCGGCGGAGGTCCAGCGGCACACGGTGCTCTCGCCGCCGGTGAGCGGCCCCGTCCCGGCGAGGTCGTTGACGGCGCCGGGCAGGTGCTCGTCGATCAGCTCGCCGAGGTCGCCGCAGCCGGGCGCGGCGGTGTGGACGTCCCCGGGGTGGGGTCGGTCCGGGTCGTCCCGGGCGGCCCACAGGCCGCCGCCGATCGCCGCCGCGGACACCACCACCGCGCCCACCGCGATCACACCCGCCCGTGCGAGGGGACCCAACCGGTCACCGCCTCCCTGTCCGGTCGCCGGTCGACCGTGCCGGGACGGCGGCCGCGGGTCGCGGCCGCCGTCCCGGTGGTCAGCCGACGACGATGTTCACCAGTTTCGGCGCCCGCACGATCACCTTGCGGATCTGCTTGTCGCCGATGAAGCCCTGCGCCTTCTCTGACGCCAGCGCGAGCCGTTCCAGTTCCGCCGGGTCGATGTCGGGCGCAACGGACAGCTTGTCACGGACCTTGCTCTGCACCTGCACGACGCAGGTCACCGTCTCCTGGACGAGCAGGGCGGGGTCGGCGTCGGGCCAGTTGCCGACGGCCACGGTGCCGGTGTGCCCCAGGCGCTCCCAGCCCTCCTCGGCCACGTAGGGCGCGAACAGGGAGAGGGAGACCGCCACGAACTCGGCGGCCTCGCGCACCGCCGGGTCGGCGGCGCCGGGGCCCGAGTCGATGGCCTTGCGGGCGGCGGAGACCAGCTCCATGACACGGGCGATGGCCACGTTGAACCGCTTGGACTCGATCAGGTTGGTGACCTGGTCGATGGCGTGGTGGGTGGCCCGGCGCAGGTCGGCGTCCCCGGCGGCCGGGTCGGCGCCCGGCTTCGAGGCGGCCCCGGCCTCGTTCATCACCCGGTAGGCGCGGTTGAGGAACTTCTGGGCGGCGACGACGGACACGTCGGCCCAGTCGACGTCCTCCTCGGGCGGGCTGGCGAAGAGCATGGTCAGCCGGACCGCGTCGACACCGTAGGCGTCGATCTCCCTGCCCAGGTCGACGCCGTTGCCCAGGGACTTGGACATGGCCCGGCCCTGGTTGATGACCTGGCCCTGGTTGGTGAGGCGGCGGAAGGGCTCGGTGAAGGACACCATGCCCATGTCGTGCAGGACCTTGGTGAAGAAGCGCGCGTACATCAGGTGCAGGGTCGCGTGCTCCTTGCCGCCGATGTAGTGGTCGACGGGCCCCCACTCGTTGACCGCGGCGGTGTCGAAGGGCGCGGTGTCCAGGCCGGGCGAGATGTACCGCAGGAAGTACCAGGACGAGTCCACGAAGGTGTCCATGGTGTCGGTGTCGCGCTGGGCGGGGCCGCCGCAGGCGGGGCAGTCGACGTTGACCCAGTCGGTGGCGGAGGCCAGCGGGGACACGCCCTTGGGGGCCAGTTCGGCGCCCTTGAGCTCGGGCAGGGTGACGGGCAGCTGCTCGTCGGGGACGGGCACCTGGCCGCAGGCGGGGCAGTGGACGATCGGGATGGGCGTGCCCCAGTAGCGCTGGCGGGACAGCAGCCAGTCGCGCAGGCGGTAGTTGATCGTGCCCCTGCCGGTGCCGCGCTCCTCCAGGACGCCGATGATGCGCTGGACGGCCTCGGTCTTGCCCAGGCCGTCCAGGGGGCCGGAATCGCGCAGGGTGCCCTCGCCGGCGGTGGCGGTGCCAGTCTCGGCGGGGTCGGCCTCCCCGGTCTCGACGACGACGCGCACGGGCAGGTCGAAGGCCAGGGCGAAGTCGAGGTCGCGCTGGTCGTGGGCGGGGACGGCCATGATGGCGCCGTGGCCGTAGTCGGCCAGGACGTAGTCGGCGGCCCAGACGGGCATGCGCTCGCCGTTGACCGGGTTGACGGCGTGGCGGCCCAGGAAGACGCCGGTCTTGGGCCGCTCGGTGGTCTGGCGCTCGATGTCGGACAGCTTGGCGACGTCGGAGCGGTAGGCCTCGAACGCCTCGCGCCGCTCGGGGGCGCACAGCTCGTCGGCGAGGTCGGCGTCGGCGGCCACCACGAAGAAGGTGGCGCCGTACAGGGTGTCGGGCCGGGTGGTGAAGACGGTGACCGGCTCGTCGCGCCCCTCGATGGCGAAGTCGACGTCGGCGCCGGTGGAGCGGCCGATCCAGTTGCGCTGCATGGCCAGGATCTCGTCGGGCCAGTTGCCGCCCTCCAGCTGGTCCATGTCGTCCAGCAGGCGCTGCGCGTAGTCGGTGATCTTGAAGTACCACTGGTTGAGGCTGCGGCGCACGACATCGGTGCCGCACCGCTCGCAGCGCCCCTGGACGACCTGCTCGTTGGCGAGCACGGTCTGGTCCTTGGGGCACCAGTTGACCTGGCCGTCCTTGCGGTAGGCCAGCCCGCGCTCGAAGAACCGGGTGAACAGCCACTGGTTCCACTTGTAGTACTCGGGGTCGCTGGTGTGGAGGCGCCGGGACCAGTCGACGGCGATGCCGTAGCGGCGGAAGGACGCCGCCTGGGTCTCGATGTTGGCGTAGGTCCACTCGGCGGGGTGCGAGTTGTTCTTGATGGCCGCGTTCTCGGCGGGCAGGCCGAAGGAGTCCCAGCCGACGGGGTGCAGGACGTTGTCGCCGCGCTGGAAGCGGTAGCGGCCGATGACGTCGCCGATGGCGTAGGCCTCGGCGTGGCCCATGTGCAGGTCGCCGGAGGGGTAGGCGAACATGTCCACGATGTAGCTGCGGGGCCGGGTGTCGCCGGGGTCGGTGTCGGCCTGGAACGGGAGCTCGGCGGCCCAGCGCGCCTGCCACTTGTCCTGGAGGGCGCGGGCGTCGTAGGTGTCGCCCGTCGTCTGGTCGCCGTCTACCGCTGTCATCGCTGCTTGTTCCCTCGGTCCGGTCGGATCCGCACACTGCGTTCCGGGGTGGAGCCCGTGTCCCGCAATGGGCCTTGTGCTTTTCCCTCAGGTTATCGGCTGGCGGGCCGGGCCGCGGCCAGGTCTCCCGGCCTGTGGACAGGGCTCCGCGCGGCCTCGGGAACGTCCGGACCGCGCCTCCGCGGCCGGCCGTCCCCCGTGAACCCCTCACCTCGCCCGTCACCCATTGTCACCGGATATTGCGTGATATTACGGGTCTCTGACCCCTCCACACCGACTGTCCGGTTTGTTACTCTTCCGTAAAAGTGGCGCAGAACACGCGATCCGGGTCACATCCGGATGCGCCTCTTTCGTCGTCTCCGGGCGCCTCAGCCCGCCCGGACACATCCGCCTGCGGGAGGCCCCCATGTTCAACCTGTCCGTGGTCCTGGAGGACGGCGCCCGCGCCGTTCCGGAGAAGGACTGCCTGGTCTTCGGCGACCTGCGCCTGAACTACGCGGTCACCGACATGATCGCCAACCAGGTGGCCAACCTCCTGGTCTCCCGGGGGATCCGGCCCGGCGACCGGGTGGCGCTGGCCAGCCCGAACCTGCCGTACTTCCCGTTCGTGTACTTCGGCGCGCTCAAGGCGGGAGCGGTGGTCGTCCCGCTCAACGTGCTGCTCACCCCGCGTGAGATCGCCTACCACCTGGAGGACTCCGGGGCCCGGGCGCTCCTCGCGTTCACCGGGACGCCGGAGCTGCCGCTGGGCGAGCGCTCCTTCGAGGCGTTCGGGCAGGTGGACACCTGCGAGACCTACATCGACCTGCCCGCCTCCCCCGGGGCGACCGAGTCCGCCATCGAGGGCGCCGAGACGCTGTGGAAGGCCCTGGAGGGGCAGCCCGGCACGTTCGAGACCGTGCAGGCGGGGCCGGACGACACCGCGGTCATCATCTACACCAGCGGCACCACCGGCAAGCCCAAGGGCGCCGAGCTGAGCCACAACAACCTCATGATGAACGCGGTCGTCTCCTCCAGCCTGGTCAACCCGCACCCGGACGGCCGCGACGTGGCGCTGGTGGTCCTGCCGCTGTTCCACATCTTCGGCCAGACCGTCATGCTCAACGCGGCCCTGTACCGGCACGCGACACTGGTGCTCATGCCGCGCTTCGAGGGCGGCGAGGCGCTGCGCCTCATGGAGCGGGAGGGCGTCACCGGCTTCGCGGGCGTGCCCACCATGTACTGGGGCCTGCTCAACGCGGTGCGCTCCGCCGGGGAGGAGCGGTACGACGTCAAGGCGATCGCGGACAACATCGTCGACGCCGTGTCCGGCGGCGCCGCGCTGCCCGCCCAGCTCGCCCGGGACTTCGAGGACACCTTCGGCGTCGGCATCAAGGAGGGGTACGGCCTGTCCGAGACCTCCCCGGTGGCGTCGTTCAACAACCCCGCGGTCCAGGCCAAGACCGGGTCCATCGGCAAGCCGGTGTGGGGCGTGGAGATGAAGCTGATCGACCCGGAGTGGAACGAGGTCGTCGGGGCCGCAGACGAGGAGCCGGTCGGCGAGATCGCCGTCCGCGGCCACCTGGTGATGAAGGGGTACCACGACAGGCCCGAGGTCAACGCCGAGGTGATGAGGGACGGCTGGTTCCGCACCGGCGACATCGCCCGCCGCGACGACGAGGGCTTCTACTTCATCATCGACCGCTCCAAGGACATGATCATCCGCGGCGGGTACAACGTGTACCCGCGGGAGGTGGAGGAGGTCCTGATGGGGCACGAGGCCGTCAGCCTCGCGGCGGTCGTCGGGGTCCCCCACGACACCCACGGCGAGGAGGTCAAGGCGTTCGTGATCCTCAAGGAGGGTTCCTCGCTGACCGCGGAGGAGCTGGCGGAGTGGTCCCGGGAGCGCCTGGCGGCGTACAAGTACCCGCGGGAGATCGAGTTCCGCGAGGGCCTGCCGATGACCGCCACCGGCAAGATCCTCAAGCGCGAGCTGCGCGGCTGACGCCGCGGGCGGCGCGGGGGGCGGGTCCCGCCCCCCGCGCCGCTGCGCCGTCCCCGCCCGGGGCGCGGTCAGCCCTTGACGGCGCCCTGTACCAGCCCCGAGGCCAGCCAGCGCTGCACGATCACGAAGAAGACCATGACCGGCAGCGTGATGAGGGTGGAGGCGGCCATGACGTGCCCCCACTCGTTGGCGTACTCGCCGAAGAACTGGCGCAGGCCCACCGCGACGGTGTACTTGTCGCTCTGCTGCATGAACGTCAGCGCCAGCACGAACTCGTTCCAGGCGATGATGAACGAGAAGATCGCGGTCGCCACCAGGCCGGGCGCGACCAGCGGGAAGAGCACCTTCCAGAACATCACCGGCCAGGAGGCGCCGTCGATGTAGGCGGCCTCCTCGACCTCCTTGGGGACGGCGGCCACGAACCCGCGCATCATCCACACGGCCAGCGGCAGCGACAGGGCGATGTAGACGATGCCCAGGCCCAGCACGGTGTTGAGCAGCTGGAGGTCGCGGACCTGGAGGAAGAGCGGGATGACCAGCGCCTCCAGGGGGACCATCTGGACGATGAGGATCAGCATCAGGACCGAGGTGCGGAACCGGAACCGGAAGCGCGCCACGGCCACGGCGGCCAGCAGGGACAGCACGCACGCCCCGGCGACGGTGATGCAGGCGACCGCCAGCGAGTTGAGCATGTACGTCCCGAAGTCGCCCTCGGTCAGGACGTGGACGAAGTTGTCCAGGGTGGGCTGGCTGGGCAGCAGCGTTCCGACCGTGGAGGTCATCCGGTCGGAGAACGCGCTGGTGAGCATGAAGTAGACCGGGAACAGGGTGAAGAGCAGGATCGCGGTCACCCCGGCGGCGCGTCCGGCGAGCCGGGTCAGGCGCACCGCCCCTCCGCGCCGGCGGGCCCTGCGGACCCGGCTCTCCCAGTCGGCGGCGGCCGCGGTGTCGGCGGGGGCGCTCAACGCAGTTCGTCCTCTCGGAACAGGGCCCGCAGGTAGACCGCGGTGACCGCCAGCAGGAGCAGGGTGAGGAGCACGGCGATGGCCGAGCCCATGCCGTAGTCCCTCTGCCCGAAGGAGCTCACGTAGGTCCACACGCCCAGGTTGAGCATCTCCGAGCCGCCGACCCCGCCGCCGGGCATCAGGTAGACCTGGGCGAACACCTTGAAGTCCCAGATGGTGGACAGGATGGTGACGACGGCGAACACCGGGCGCAGGACCGGGAAGGTGACGTGCCAGAACCGCTTCCAGGCTCCGGCGCCGTCCAGCAGGGCGGCCTCGTGCAGTTCGCGGGGCACGGTGAGCAGCCCGGCCAGGACGGTGACGGCGACGAACGGGAACCCGCCGTGGACCACGTTGAGGACGACGACGGCGTAGAAGAACAGCCGGTCGGCGAACCAGTTGTACCCCTCGGGCCCCAGGAACCCCAGGCCCTGGAGGGCCTGGGCGACGATGCCGTCGTCGACGTCGAAGATCCACAGCCACACGTAGGTGCCGCTGACGGCGGGCATGGCCCAGGCGACCATGATGCAGGAGACCACGACGACCCGGGTGACGGGGCGCAGCCGGGCCAGCAGCAGCGCCACGAGGGTGCCCAGCACCACGGTGGAGACGACCGCGACCACGGCGAACCCCACGGTGTTGGGCAGGGCGACCCGCCACAGGTAGGAGTCCGTGAACAGGGTGACGTAGTTGGCCGGACCGATGAAGTCCGACTCCCCCGACACGAGGTTGCGCAGGCGGTACTCGCGGAAGGACAGCCAGACGATCCGTGCCAGGGGGAAGAGGAGCAGGGCGGCGATGACCGCCAGGGCGGGGGCCAGGAGCGCCCAGGGCAGGAGCGCGCGGCGCCGCCTGAGGCCGAGGGCGGGTCCGGGCCGCCCCCGGCCGGGCGGGCCGGTCGACGCCCGGAGCCCCGGTTCCGCGCCTCCGGTGACCTGCCCGACCGGTGTTCCCACGTGTGTCAACCCCCGTTGAGGATGCGCTCGATGTCTTCGGCGGCCTGCGTGGTGGCCTCGTCCACCGAGGTGCCGTTGAGGATGGCCTGCTGCATGCCGACCAGGACCTTCTCCGCCTCGACCTGGCTCCAGGCGGGCGCGGTGGGCACGCCCCGGCTCGCCTCGTTGAGCTGGACGGCGTAGGCCTCCAGGACGGGGTCGGCGGAGTCGGTGAACGTGTCGACGCTCGCGGTCAGGCCGGGGAAGAAGCCGGTCTGCTCGGCCCAGAGCATCATGTTGTCCTCGGCGGTGAGGTGCTCCACGTAGCTCCAGGCGGCCTCCTCGTTGCCGGTGCCCTCGAACACCGACAGGAGGGAGCCCCCCGCGAAGGACGGCGTGTAGGTGTCGGCGTCCGCCCCCGGGATCGGGAAGGAGCCGAGGCTGCCCTCCAGGTCGGGGTTGTTCTCCAGGATGGCCTTGGGGTTGGCGCTGCCCAGCAGGGCGATGGCGGCGTCGCCGTCGGAGAACGCCTCCATGATGTCGATCTCGTTCCAGTTGACGGCGCCGGTGGTGGAGGTGCCGTCCTGCGTGGACAGGCCGGTGAAGAACTCGATGCCCTCGCGCGCCTCGGGGGAGTCCACCCCGGACACCCACGTTCCGTCGTCCTCCTGGACGGCGATCTCGCCGCCCCCGCCCCAGATCCACGGCATCACGGAGTACTGGGCGTCGCCCGGCACCGGGAGGGCGACCATGTCCGGCTCGGCCTCCTTGACCTCCAGGGCGGTCTCGCGGAGCTCGTCCCAGGTCCGGGGCACCTCCAGGTCGTGCTCCTCGAACACGTCGGTGCGGTAGACCATGGAGCGGATGGAGGCGTACCACGGGACGCCGTAGACGCCCTCGGCCACGGCGCCCATGTCCATGAGGCCGGAGACGTAGAGCGAGGTGTCGACGTCGTACGCGGAGAGGTCGTGCAGGGCCCCGGCGTCGGCGAAGCCGGGGACGAAGGTGTTGCCGAGTTCGATGACGTCGGGCGTGGTCCCGCCGGCGATGGCGGTGGAGATCTTGTCCTGGGCGCCGTCCCAGGGGACGAACTCGACCTCGACGTCGATGCCCGTCTCCTCGGTGAAGGCCGCGTTGACCTCCTCGAAGAACCCGGACTCGTCGGGGTTGGTGCCCTGCATGATCCAGACGGTGAGGCCGTCGGTGCCTCCGCCGCCGCCTCCGCCCCCTCCCGAGCAGGCGGTCGCCGCCAGGGTCAGGGCCAGCGCGGCTGCGGGGAGCGGAACGTGCTTGCGGATTCGTCTGCGGGCCATCGGCTCGCCTCCCGTTCCTTTCGTGGGTCCCCTCGGGGTTGGTAGGAAACCTACGTAAAGAACGCCGCGGAGTGAAGTAAACCACTGCACTTTGTGTCTGAGCTGTTAGGGGGCGCGGCCGCGCGGGACCGGAACCCCGTGGCCGCAGGGGTTCCCGGGACCACGGGGAGGGCGCGGCACCGGTGGTGGCGCGGCGCGCCCCTTTCCGGGGCGCGCACCCCGCGGCCCCCCGCCCCCGTCCCGCGGGGTCCGCGGGCACCCTCGCGCGGCCTCACTCGGACAGGCCGGTGACCTGGCGCAGGGTGGAGATCAGCTCGGTCCGCTTGTACACGGCCAGGCCGATGGCGGCGGAGAAGGCGGCGAGCATGTGGACGTAGACCATGGGGTCGCCGCGGGTGAAGCGCTCGGCGGCCTCCTCCTCCCCCACGGAGTGCGCCTCCCAGGCGGTGGAGACGGCGAACTCCAGCTCCGGCGGGAGCATCTCCGCGACCGTGCGGGCCACGGCCTCCCGGGAGTCGGCGGGCTTCCAGACCACCCCGGTGCCCTGGACCCGGCGGCCCAGGAACGCGGAGACGACCTTGAGCTCGGACCGCACCGCCTCGGCGTCGTCTGCGGCCCGCGGGATCACCCGCTCCAGTTCGTCCCGGTTGCGGTCGGCGTAGGCCGCGATCAGGTCGATCGCGGTGCGCTTGACGTGGTCCGGCTGGTCCGGGACGAGGGGGCCTTGCCCCTCGGCGTTCTCGGTCACGGGCACTCCTCGTACGGTCTTGCGTCCATGATGCCGTGCCGCGGCCCCGGACGGGGCGCGGACAGGCCGGGATCGCCGCGGGCGAACGGCGCTCCCGGCCGGGGCGCGGGGCGTGCCCGGCGGACCGCCGCGAAGGCGTCCGCCGAACGGGCCCTAGCCGAGGTCCGGGCGCAGCGGCATGCGCGCGTCGGTTCCGTCGAGCTTGGCGCCCAGGATCTGGTGGAGCTGCACCACGTTGTTCTCGAAGCCCAGGACGCACCCGGCCATGTAGAGCCGCCAGACCCGGGCGGTGCCCTCGCCGACCTCGGCGACCGCCGCGTCCCAGTTCCGCTCCAGGTTCGCGCCCCAGTGGCGCAGGGTGAGCGCGTAGTGCTCGCGCAGGTTCTCCTGGTGGCGGATCTCGAACCCGGCGTCGTTCATGGCCGACTGGATCCTCCCCGGCCCCTCCAGCTCCCCGTCGGGGAACACGTAGCGGTTGATGACGCCGTCGGTGTTCATCGGGCGCAGGTCGTTGCGGTGCCGGGTGATGCAGTGGTTGAGCAGGCGCCCGCCCGGCGCGAGCTTGTCGTGGAGCGACGAGAAGTAGGCGTCGAGGTTGCGCGAGCCGATGTGCTCGGTCAGGCCGATGGAGCTGATCCGGTCGAAGCCGCCGTCGGGGACGTCTCGGTAGTCCATGTGGCGGACCTCGGCCAGCTCCGACAGCCCTTCCTGGGCGATCCGCTTGGCCGCCCAGTCGGCCTGCTCCTTGGACAGGGTGACCCCCAGCACCTTGACCCCGTGCTCGCGGGCGGCGTGCATGACCATGCCGCCCCACCCGCAGCCCACGTCGAGCAGGCGCATGCCCGGCTCCAGGCCGAGCTTCTTCGCGACCAGCCCGTACTTGCGGAACTGGGCGCCCTCCAGGGCCCCGTCGTTCTCCCCCACCCTGTCCAGGGCGCCGTCCGCGTCGTCGAACACCGCGCAGGTATAGGTCATGGAAGGGCCCAGGACCATCTCGTAGAAGGCGTTGGAAACGTCGTAGTGGTGGTGGATGGCCTCCGCGTCGCGCTGCTTGGAATGGCGCCAGCCCAGCCCGGCGAGGCGGCCCCGGGTCACCTCCTGCGGCGGCGGGGCGACGCGGTTGGCGAACTTGACCCAGCCCAGGGAGCGTACGACGGCGGCCAGGTCCCGGGGCGACACGTTGACCCCCTCGGCGAAGACGAAGTCGGCCATGCGCCGCAGGGCGGTGTACATGTCGCCCTCCAGCTCCAGGTGCCCGGAGACGTAGGCGCGGGTCAGCCCCAGGGCGTTGGGCGACTGGGCCAGGTAGTTGACCGCGACGGGCGTGCGGACGTGCAGGTGGACGTCGCTGGTCGGGTCTCCGGAGGCGCTGCCGTCATAGGCCGTGAAGCGGATGGGCGCGTCGGGTCCCACGACGCGCTCGAAGATCTCGGCGAGCCGCATGTTCTTCTTTCCCTTCCTCTCGCGGATGCGGCCCGCTCCCGGGTCGCCTCCCGTTCGTGTGCGGTGTCATCCGTTGCGTACGCACTTGGCGTACAGGTCGAGCAGCCTCCCCCGGGGGTCGTACGCCTCCTTGAGGCCGGTGTAGGCCGGACCGTTGTAGAGCCGCCAGAACTCCTCCTCGGTGTAGAAGGAGTCGGAGTACAGCGACTTGTGGCCGTCGAGTTCGGCCACGCGCTCCTCCACCCGCCGGTTGTGGTGGGCGCGGCGCTGGCCGGGCTTCATGTCGACCAGGCCCCAGAAGCCGAAGTTGACGTAGAGGCGGTCGCTCTCCAGCGGGTAGAGCGGCCAGACGTGCTCGTCGGGCGCCAGGCCGGGGCGGCGGGGCTCCCTGAGCCGCAGCGGGCACATCCAGACCGGGGTCATGCCGATCTCGTCGTGGAAGAAGTCGAGGAACTCCGCGCCGCGCTCCACCCCCACCTCGATGTCCTGGATGAGGGGCTCCTGGGGGCGGCGGCCCCGGTAGTGGCCGAGCAGCCGGGAGAAGGAGGTGCGGCGGTCCCAGGCCACCAGCCGGCGGTAGACGTCGGAGCGCTTGAGGGAGCGCGGCCACAGGGAGCGCACCAGCGGGTTCTGGACGCCGAAGGCCCGCGAGCACCAGAACCAGTCGGTGTCCCAGCGCCACAGGTAGTCGTGGACGGTGAGGTAGTCGCCGGGGCCGCCGGCGTTGGCCTGGATGGAGCGGTAGTAGATGTCCGCGCCCGTGTAGTCGCCGAGCCACGGGGCCCGGTCGGTGAAGCGGGCCACCGTCAGGTACAGCTCGTCGCGGGAGAAGGCGACTCCGTCGACGAAGTCGACCGGCCGCCCCTCGTGGGAGCGGTCGGCGCAGATGCGGGCCAGGGCGTCCATGGCCTCGGCGGCGTCGTGGAAGCGCAGGTGGCGCAGGTGCACGTACGGGGAGACGGGCTCCAGTTCTATGCGCAGGCGCAGGCTGTAGCCGAGGGTGCCGTAGGAGTTGGGGAAGCCGTGGAAGAGGTCGGCGTGGGCGTTGTCGCGGGTGGCGGTCACGACGTCGCCGGAGCCGGTGAGGATCTCCATCTCCTGGACGCCCTCGTGGGGGAGCCCGCCGCGGAAGGAGGACGACTCGATGCCCATGCCGGTGACGGCGCCGCCGAGGGTGATCGTGCGCAGCTGGGGGACGACCGTGGGCATGAGCCCGTGCGGGAGGGTGGCGGCCACCAGGTCCTCGTAGGTGGTCATGCCGCCGACGTCGGCGAGGCGCTCGACGGGGTCGATGGAGATGACGCCGGTGAAGGCCGAGACGTCGAGGGCGGGCGCGGAGGTGGGCTCGCGGAACCGGAAGAGGTTGGAGGTGGGCTTGGCCAGCCGGACCGGGGCGTCGGAGGGCAGGGACCGGTAGTCGCGGCGGAGGCGGTTGACCGCCGCGATGTGCCGGGCCAGGCCCGTGTCGCCGCCGGAGGCGGTGTCGCTGTTCGTTCCCTGCCGTTGAGGACTCATCCCTGATCCCGTTCCCGGTCGTCGGCGCGAGTGAGGCGCGGCGTGCGTCGGCCGGGCCGGCCGTGAGGAGCCGGTGCGGACCGATCCCCTCAGTTCTACCTATCGGTAACGAAGGAGACCACCCCATTTTCGTCATGTGCCGTTCGTGTCGCGGCCCGGGCGCGCCGGGGCGCGGACGCGGTGCCGGGCGTGTCGTGTGGGCCGTCGGGACGCGCGGATAGGATCGGGGGTCGTGCGCATCGCTCTCGTTGATTCCGGTATCGGCATGCTGTCCACGGCCGCGGCGCTGTTCGCCGCCAGGCCGGACGCCGAGCTGTACCTGTCCATGGACCCGGACCACATGCCGTGGGGTCCGCGTACCCCGGCCGAGGTGGTCGAGCGCGCCCTGGCGGGCGCGGAGGCCGCCGTGCGGGCGGCCGGGGGCGACGTGGACGCGGTGGTGGTCCCGTGCAACACGGCGTCGGTCCACGGACTGGCGGAGCTGCGGACGCGGTTCGAGCCGGAGGTGCCGGTGGTGGGGACCGTCCCGGCGATCAAGCCGGCGTCGGCGGCGGGCACCCCGATCGCGGTGTGGTCCACCGAGGCGACCACCCGCAGCGAGTACCAGCGCCGGCTGGTGGAGACCTTCGCACAGGACGTGGACGTGACGCCCGTGGCGTGCGTCGGGCTGGCGGAGGCCGTGGAGTCGGCCGATCCGGGGCGGATCGCCGCGGCGGTGGCCTACGCGGCGGAGCGCACCCCGGGCCGGGTGCGCGGGATCGTGCTGGGGTGCACGCACTACGACCTGGTCGGCGAGGCGATCACCGGGGCTCTGCGGGAGCGGTCCGGCGCCGTCGGCGGGGTGGAGCTGTTCACCGCTGCGGACGCCGTGGCGGCGCAGGCGCTGCGCCGGATCGGCGGGGCCGCGGCGGCGGGAGGCGGGGGCCGGGTGCGGGTGCTGGCCAGCGGCCGTCCGGCGCGGCTGCCCTCGTCCGCGCTGTCCTACCCGGCGGGCCGCGCCCTGGCCGCCGGGGAGCGCTCGCCCGCCCGCTAGGCGTACCGTCCGTGGAGGTCGGCGGCGCCCGTACCGGCCCATGAAGGGGTCCCCCGGAACCGGTGCGGACCGCGACACCCCCGGTGGCCGTCGGCCGCGCTCGCCTCCTCCCGCGCCGCGCCGCTCGACGGCCGACCGGGCCGGCCCCCGCCGTACGGCACCGCGGGCACCGCACGGCAGGGGCACCGCCACGCGCCGTCCGGCGGGAGGGCGCCCGGGGACAGCTCCCGCACCTGGGCACCGAACCACACGAGCGCATCCAGCGCACCGGCCCCGGGACCCGCGGCGGATCAGCGGTGCGGCGCGAGTTCGGCGGTGCGGTCGGGGGCCAGGACATCGCCGGGGACGCCGGGAACGGCGCCGGCCGCCAGGGTGCGGACCAGGTCGCGCACGCCCGCGGTGTCGTTGTCGTGCAGCAGGGTCTCCAGCAGCGACAGCGCGGCGCGCTGGTCTCCGGGCTGCTCGCGGACGTGGCGCCACTGGGGCTCGGTGGCGGCGTCGGAGAGCATGAGGGTGCGGCCGACCTGGCCCAGCGCGGTGAGCATCAGGGAGTCGTGCGGGCGGTGCACCAGGGCGGCGTTGACCTGCTCGGCCTGGTTCTCCGGGTCGACCTCCTCGGCGGGCTGGGCGCGCAGGAAGTCCAGGATGCGGTCGGGCGGGGCCAGCGGCCGGATCGGCGGCATCGCGGCGATCATGGCGTGCACCTCGGCGAGGTCGCCGAGGATCTCCCCGGTGGCGGAGAGCTCCCCGATGAGGCGTTCGGCCCGGCGGGCGGAGCACCCCGCCACCCACAGCGCGCCCCGGCCCACGGCCAGGCGGGCGGCGGCCAGTGCCAGTTCGGCGCCGCGGCGCGGCGCGCCCACGCGCTCGAAGTAGCGGGACCAGGTGGTGACGCGCACGCCCAGCCGCCAGTCGTTGCGGACGATGCCCTGGCACACCAGGTTCTCCACGGCCTCCACCCAGGCGGGGCGCAGGGACGGGTACGCCTCGGCCTCCTCGACGGTGGGCAGCGGGGCCACGGCCTCGCGGGGAGGGCACTGGCCCAGGCGGGCCAGCCAGGACAGCAGGCGGGCGCGCTCGAACCGGATGCGGCGGCGCAGGGCGGGCCGGCGCGGGTTGTGCGGTTCGAGGGCGAGCTCGGCCTCCATCCGGTCCAGGACCTCCAGGGCCTGGGTGTGCTCGTCGCGGCGGCGCAGGGCGCGGACCAGGGTGAAGATGCCGTCGGCGCCGAGCAGGGCGGGTCCGGTGGCCGTGTGCTCGTAGCGGCGCAGCTCGGCCTCGGCCCGGCCGGGGTCGTCCTCGTCGATGAGCAGGTGCACGCGGGCCAGGGTGAAGGCG
This sequence comes from Nocardiopsis flavescens, assembly GCF_900141985.1. Classification (GTDB taxonomy): domain Bacteria; phylum Actinomycetota; class Actinomycetes; order Streptosporangiales; family Streptosporangiaceae; genus Nocardiopsis; species Nocardiopsis flavescens. Next base: position 174,025 of record NZ_FQZK01000010.1, read on the forward strand.
GGCCAGGCGGGGGTGCGCTCCCATCCGGCGAGGTTGCGCGAGGACAGCAGCTCGCGGCGCAGGCCGGCGGTACCCGCCGCGTCGACGTTGGCGTGGCAGCGGGCCAGGGTCTCCAGGGCGGAGACGGGCAGCGGCCCGTGTACGTGCGGCCCCGGCTCGTCCTCGGCGGCGGCCACGGCGCGGGACAGCGCCCGGCCGCCCTCGGCCAGGGCGGAGACCCGCACCGACAGCGGCCAGTGGGCCAGGAAGAACAGGGTGGCGGGGCCGAACACCCCCGGCACCTCGGCCTTCTCCGCCCCGGCCTCGGCCACCAGGCGGCGGGCGGTGCGCAGCGCGGAGCGGGCGACCGCCTCCACCTGGACGGCGTCGCCCGCCTCGGCCAGCTCGGGCAGGCCGGTGACGGCCTCGGCCAGCTCGGCCTGTCCGGCATCGGCGAGTCGGCGTGCGGTCTCCCCTGCCCACATCCACATCGGCATCATTGTCTCCCCCTGTAGTGCCGTGGGAACAGAACGTAGCAGCCGACTTGTGAGCCTGTCCGGAAAACGCGTGAAACCGGTGCAGGACAGGCGGTCGGGGCCTCGGATCATGAAAGTCGGCCGGATAGACTCGGGGCCATTCAGCCACGCCGCCGCCGTGAGGGGACGAGGACACCGATGGGATGGCGAGACCGTTTCGGTTTGCGCAAGGCCAACCGCACGGGCAAGGCCCGGTTCGACCGGGCGACCGAGGACGGCGACATCAAGGCGCTGATCGAGTTCGCCGACAGCAAGGTGGGGGTGGAATTCTTCGTCGAGCCGGAGACCTTCGCGACCCAGACCACCGCGGTGGCCGTGGCCACCGACGGCGAGTGGATCCGGCGCCGCTGCGGCTCCCCCGAGGTCATCCGCAAGGTGGCGTCCAAACGGGGCATCCCCGTGTACGACGTGCAGATCATGGGTTATCCGCAGCGGATGCGGGACTGGAGCGCCCGCAACAAGAACGGCCGGAGCCTGGACTGATCCAGGCGGGCCGCGACCCCTCCTCCCCCCGACCGGATCTATGAGACGTAGGTCACCTCACGTGTGCTCCCGGCGCCGTTCCCCGCCCCCTCGGACGGGGACGCGCCCGGACGAAGAAGGTGAGAACGGACACGTGGAGAACCGGTACCGGCCCACGCGAAACCCGTCACCGGGTCATTTTGGGCATTGATGACGAGTCCTTGCCGCGACTTCCTCACCGAACGGGTTCCCTAACGACCCGCATCCGTCGCATACTCACCTGGGAGGGGGGACTCTGATGAAGCAGGATCTCACGGCCCTGTGCTGCGACTGCGGCACGATTCGCGAGGTGAGCGACTACCAGAGTGTCGGCGAGGCCCAGTCCGCCTACGGACTGGCCCGGTGCGTCGTCTGGCGCAAGTGCCGCACCTGCAACCGTCGCACCTACCACGCCTACCTGCGTGCCGACGAGGACCGCGACGAGCTGGAGGACGCCCTGCGCCTGGACGGCGCGCTGGCCGCCGAGGCCCTCGACGAAGAGGTCGAGCAGCTGCGGCTGTGCGGGGTCGACGTGGGCCACGCCCCCGTTCCCGCCATCTGGGACGGACAGTCCGTGGGCATGGTGACCCAGCGGCTGACCGACCGCGCGTACTCGATCGTGCTCGACCCCGAGGCGTCGGTGGTGTCCCGGCTCAAACTCATCGACATGATGTGGAACGAGCTCCTGGTGGGAGAGCACGACGACCGCTGGTTCATCCAGGAGTCCGAGGACGACTCCCCCGGATACGCCGTCCGGCTCTTCGGCTACCGCACCCGCGGCTGACACGGACGTGGAACGGCCGGGCGCCCCGAGAGCGCCCGGCCGTCGCCGTGTCCGGGGTCAGACCGCCGGGGCCGTCCGCCCCGACAGGCGGCGCAGCGCCGACCGGGCCACCCCGGGGTCGGTGGTGCCCCAGTACGGCGGCAGCGAGGCCCGCAGGAACCCGCCGTAGCGGGCGGTGGCCAGCCGCGGGTCCAGGACCGCGATCACGCCCCGGTCCCCGGTGGAGCGCAGCAGGCGCCCCGTGCCCTGGGCGAGCAGCAGGGCCGCGTGGGTGGCCGCCACCGACAGGAAGCCGTTGCCGCCGTGGGCGGCCACGGCGCGCTGGCGGGCCGAGGCCAGCGGGTCGTCCGGGCGCGGGAACGGGATGCGGTCCACGATCACCAGCGACAGCGACGGGCCCGGCACGTCCACCCCCTGCCACAGCGACAGGGTGCCGAACAGGCAGGAGTTCTCGTCCTCGGAGAAACGGCGGACGAGCTGCCCGGTGGAGTCCTCCCCCTGGCACAGCAGCGGGTGGTCCAGGCGCTCGCGCAGCTCGTCCGCGGCCTGCTGGGCGGCGCGCATCGACGAGAACAGCCCCAGGGTGCGGCCGTCCGCGGCCTCGATGAGCTCGGCGATCTCGTCCAGGTACGCCGGCGAGAGCCCGTCCCGGCCGGGCGGGGGCAGGTGGGCGGCGACGTAGAGGATGCCGCTGCGGGCGTGGTCGAACGGGGAGCCGACGTCCAGCGCCCGCCACCGGGGCTCGCCCGCGGCGCGGTGCGGGCCGTCCTCGTCGTCGCCCCCGGCGGAGGGCGGCGCCGCGGAGCGTTCGGCCTCCTCCCGGCCGACCTCCCGGCCCAGGCCCCACTGGCGGGCCAGCGCGTCGAAGGAGCCGCCCAGGGTGAGGGTGGCGGAGGTGAGCACGACGGTGCGGTCGCCGAAGAGCTTCTCCCGCAGCAGCCCGCCCACGGCCAGCGGCGCGACGCTCAGCGCGGGGCGGCGGCCCGGGGCCTTGGTGAGCCACACGACGTCGGTGCGGTCGCGCAGGGCGGGCTCGAAGGACTCCAGGACGCGCACCGCGGTGTCGTGGACCTCGGTGAGGGCGGCCAGGGCCAGGCGCCGCTCGCTGGCGGCCTCGGCCTCCTGCTCGCCGGGCGAGGGCCCGATGGCGGTGACGCACGCGGCGGCGGTGTCGCGGACGACGGTCACGGCCCCGGCCAGGCCCTCGTCGATGTGGTCGATGCGCCCCTCGGGGGCGTCGGCGAACATCAGCGCCAGGCCCTCGCCGGCCTCGGTGAGCCGCTCGGCGACCATGGGCTCGATGAGGCGGCTGGCGCGCTTGGCGGCGAGGGTGACGGTGCGCTCGGCCAGGGTGCCGGTGGCCACGGAGGTGGCCCGGTCGACGAGTTCGTGGGCCTCGTCGATCATGATCGTGTCGTGCTCGGGCAGGATGTGGTTGCCCTGGGTCATGTCGATGGACAGCATGGCGTGGTTGGTGACGACCACGTCTACGCCCTTGGCCTCCTCGCGGGCGAACTCGGCGAAGCACTCCTGGCCGAAGGGGCAGACGCGGGCGCCCATGCACTCGTTGGCCGCCACCGAGACCTGGCGCCAGGCCAGGTCGGTGACTCCGGGGACGAGTTCGTCGCGGTCGCCGGTGGTGGTCTCCTCGGCCCACTCGTGCAGGCGGGCCACCTGCTTGCCCAGGGAGGACAGCTGCCGGGGGTCGAACAGCTCGGCCTCGTCCGACTCCTCGGCCGCGGTGGTGAGCCTGTTGCGGCACAGGTAGTTGCGGCGGCCCTTGAGGACCGCGAACGTGGGCTCCCGGCGCAGCCCGGGGCCGACGGCCCGGGCCAGCCTCGGCAGGTCGCGGTCGATGAGCTGGTTCTGCAGGGCGATGGTGGCGGTGGAGACCACGACGGTGGTGTCCTTGTCCATCGCGCGCCGCAGGGCGGGGACCAGGTAGGCCAGGGACTTGCCGGTGCCGGTTCCGGCCTGGACGACGAGGTGCTCGCGTCTGTCGACGGCGTCGGCGACGGCGGCGGCCATGGTGGACTGGCCTTCGCGCCGGGTGCCGCCCAGGGCGGCCACGGCGGTGTCGAGCAGGGTCGGGACGTCGGGGAGATCTGCCACGGATCGACAGTACCGGCCGCCGGGGACGGACCGGGCCCCGTCCACAGGCCCGGCCCGCCGCGGGGTCAGACGAGTCCGCGCAGGAGCTCGTCGAGGGCGTCCAGGGACTGGCCGAGGCCGGTCTCCATGCCGGAGGCGACCATGCCGTCCCGGTCCTCGACGCTCTGGTAGAGGGACACGTTGGTGTACAGGGTGCGGCCGTCCGGGGCCTCCTCCAGGGTCAGGGTCTCCATGGCCACGTGGCCGGGCATGCCCTCGAACTCGAAGGTCTGCACGATCCGCCCGGGTGCGGTGACCTCGTGGTAGACGCCGTGGAAGCCGTACTCCTCGCCGCCGGCCTTCTCGACGAAGCGCCAGCTGCCGCCGGTGCGCGCGTCGGCCCGGTCGATGACGGTCTCGGACGAGGCCAGGCCCCACCAGGAGGCCAGGTGCTCGGGCTCGGTCATGGCCCGGAACACCACGTCGCGGGGCGCGTCGAAGTGGCGCTTGACGACGATGTCCTGGCGGCCGGGCTCGGCGATGATCTCGAGGTCGCTCATTGTCCTTCTCCTTGTTCGCGTGCCTGTTCCCTGATCCTGCTGATCTCGGCTTCCAGGCGCCCGAAGCGGTCCTCCCACCGGCCGCGGTAGCGGCCGAGCCAGTCGGAGACCTCCCGCAGGGGGGCCGTCTCCAGCCGGCAGGGGCGCCACTGGGCCTCCCTGCCCCGGGTGATGAGCCCGGCGCGTTCGAGGACCTTCAGGTGCCGGGAGACCGCTTGGAGGCTGATGGGGAACGGCTCCGCGAGCTCGTTGACGGTCGCCTCTCCCTCGGCCAGCCGGGCGAGCAGGGCCCGCCGCGTCGGGTCGGCCAGCGCGGCGAAGGTGAGGCTCAACGGGTCGTCGGCCATCCTCTTATTCAACCTCCTTGTTGATCAACAGATGTGTTGATTATGGACCACGCCACCGACAGGCGGCGACACCCGGTACGGTTCACCCGGGTGAAAATCCCGGAAGGAGCCACGATGGCACGGACCGGCACGGCGCGGGCGGGCGCACCCTCCTGGCCGGAGCTCGCGGCCTCCGACCCGATGCGGGCCCTGGAGGAGTTCGCCGCCGGCTGGTACCCGGCCGAGCGGCCCCCGGGCACCGGGGCGTATCCGGGGCTGCCCGGCCCCCTGGCCCGGTTCCACCGGTTGGCCGCGGCCCGGCCGCGGCTCCTGGGCGGGCAGAACCGCCTGCTCCCGCCACACGGATCCGGCGGCGGCGCCGTGCACGTGCTGGGCGAGGAGAACCAGGGGGTGTTCTCGTGGGAGCTGCGGCGCACGGCGGAGGGGTTCGGGGACGACCCGGTCGTGTGGTTCTCCGTGGAGGGCGAGGAGCCCGTCGCCGAGCAGGAGCCGCTGAGCGGCTTCCTGCTGCAGTTCGCGCTCTACGAGGCGGCCGTCTGCTCCGGGTACGGCGCCTGCGCGTCCGCCGTCCCGGCGGCGCAGGCGGACGCCGTGACGGGGGCGCTGGCCCCGGTCCCGCTGCGGCCCTTCCTCGCCCCCTGGATGCCCACCCTCCTCTACGCCGGCCAGGACCTGGTGGTCTCGGTCTCCGCCTCGGGCGCGCTGTTCGACGTGTGGGCGGGCGCCGCGCACCCGGGTGCGCTCTCGGCCCTGCGGGACCTCCCCCTCGCCTGGGACCGGTTCGACGGGTAGGTCAGCCGGCCAGCAGCAGGACACCGCCGGTGAGCAGGGCCGCCGCCTTGAGCACCTCCAACACCACGTACACCAGGTGGGCGCGCGAGCGGGGCGCCTCCTCCCCCGCCAGGACAGCGTCCGAGCGCCGGTTCAGCCCGGGGCGCACCGCCAGCAGCTGGACCGCCAGCACCCCCGCCGCCGCCAGGGCCGGGACCGGGACCGGCACCGCCCCCAAGAGCGCGACGGCCACCAGAACCGCGGCGAACACCGCCTCGACCCCGTTGAGCGCCCGGAACACCAGCCTGCCGATCCCCAGCCCGACGCGCACCGTCACCCCCGGCGCGCGGAACTTGAGCGGCGCCTCCAGGAACGAGACGGCCAGCACCATCCCCAGCCACACGAACACCACCGCGGTGGCGACCGCCTCCGCCCCCCCATGACCGCGCCCCTTCCCGTCCCGGCTCCGCGGGGCCAGGCTAGCGACCCGGCCCGGGCGCGGGCCGGTGCCGAAGGTCCCCGGGCCGGGCCTCCTCCCGGCAGGAGGCCCGGCCCCCTCCCCTGCGAGGGACCCCGCCGCGGTCGTCCCCCTCCGCCCCCGGCGAGGTGTCAGGCGCCGTCGGCCAGGTGGATGCCCAGGTCCGTGCGGCCGGGCAGCAGGTCCTCCCGCAGCGCGCGCGTGCCCTGGTAGTCGCCGTCGCTCAGGCGCCGGAACCGCTGCGGGGTCTGCGCGTCGATGCCCTTGAGCCGGTCGAGCAGCCGCCCGGTCTCCCGGTCGGCGCCCTCCGCGCCCAGGCCGTCGGCGTCGTGGACCACGTGCAGGTCCAGCACGTCGATGCCGACGTACCACAGGACGCCGTGGGTCAGCGGGAAGAGCAGGGAGTCGATGTCACCGCTGATCCCCCGGCTGCCGATGGAGCGGTCGTCCTCTCCGGCCGTCACCACGACGAGCGCCCTGCGCCCGACCAGCCCGCCGTCGCCGTAGCGGCGGGGGACGCCCAGCTCGGGGTCGAGGTCGCCGTAGGCGAACCCCTCGGTCAGCACCCGGTCGAACCAGCCCTTCAGGATCGCCGGGGGGCCGTACCACCAGAGCGGGAACTGCAGGACGAGCAGTTCCGCGGCGGCCAGCTTGGCCTGCTCCTCCCGCACGTCCGGGGCGGCCCGGCCGGCGGCGAGCGCCTGCCCGGCCAGCGCCGCGATGTTCCCCGGGCGGCCCGCGGGCTCCCCGAAGTCGCGCTCGCCGAGCACGGGGTCGAAGCCCTGGGCGTACAGGTCCGACGTCGCCACCTCGTACTCCTGGGACAGCGCCTCGGTCCCGGCCCGGAAGAGGCGGTCGTTCAGCGAGCCCCGGCGCGGGTGGGCGTGCACCCACAGGGCGGTGCGGGGCTGCGGCGGATGGATGATCGTCATGGGCCACCTTCTCGTGCTCGGACCGGCTGGTCGGACCCATTCAAGCGCGCGGGGGTGAGACGTTGAATATCCGAACGGCTCAACCGGATACGCCATCGTCTAAGCTGGCGGCATGGACACTCTGACGGAGGTGCTGACGCACATCCGCTCCGCGGGGGCGCTGCTCGGCCGCAACCTCATGTCCCCGCCGTGGACGGTGCGGTTCGACGAGGGCGCGTCGATGACCCTGGTCACGATGCTGCGCGGTGACGGCTGGATCGTTCCGGAGGGGGAGGCCCCGGTCCGCCTGGGCAACCGCGACCTGGCGATCGTGACCGGCGCCCGACCGTTCGACGTCTCCAGCGACGCCGGGGGGCGGGCCGCACCCCTGTACGTCGCGACGGAGGCGGGCGTGTGCACCGACGAGGCGGGCAACGTCCTCTCCGACGAGAGCATCGTCCTGGGCGTGCGGACCTGCGGCACGCGCCTGGACGCCGAGCACGCGCTGCTCACCGGCTCCTACACCGCCACGGGGCGGGTGGCCGACCACCTGCTGGGCGCCCTGCCGCGGGTCCTGGTGGTCCCGCACGGGCTGCGCCGGTCGGCTCCGCTGGAGCTCCTGGAGACGGAGATCGCCCGGGACGAGCCCGGTCAGCAGGCGATGCTCGACCGGCTCCTGGACCTGGTGCTGGTCGGCACCCTGCGCGACTGGTTCGCGCTCCCGGAGGCGTCCGCGCCGCGCTGGTACCGGGCGGCGGCCGACCCCGTGGTGGGTCCGGCGCTCAGCGCGATGCACGAGGAGCCGGGCCGCCCGTGGACCGTGGGCTCGCTGGCGGACGAGGCGCGGGTGTCGCGGGCGACGTTCGCCCGCAGGTTCGCCGAGCTGATGGGCGAGCCGCCGATCGCCTACCTCACCGGTTGGCGCCTGTGCCTGGCCTACGACCTGCTCAAGCGCGACGACGACACCCTCGCCTCGATCGCCCGCCGCGTCGGCTACTCCAGCGCCTACGCCCTCAGCGCGGCCTTCACCAGGGAGTACGGCATCCGCCCCAGCCACCACCGCGCCCTCGCCCACACCTGATCCGAGGCCCTCCGGCAACGGCCCCCGAAGAACCTCCCGAAGGCCACCGGGCAAGACCGTCCCAGAGCCGAGTGGGCCTGGGGCAACGCAACCACAACCCCCGGGGCGAAGCCCCGCGTCGTGAGAGAGCGCCCCGCCCCGCCGATCACCACGACACCGGCCCCAGGGGCAACGCGGAGACTTCGGGGACCTCCCCCGGCAGGAATGACGAAACGCCCACGCGAGGCGGGCGAAGGCCGCCGGGCCAGGGCGTCCCGCACACGACACAAGAGAACCCCGGAAGAACAGCCCCGACACCCGCGACCCCGACCCCAGGGGGTCACCTCGGGGGGTTCGGGGGGTCTCCCCCCGGCAGACACAACGAAGACGACCCCGCGAGCGCGTTCACGCGCGAGCCAGGTCGTCCCAGAGCCGAGTGGGCCTGAGGCAACGCAACCACAACCCCCGGGGCGAAGCCCCCGCGTCGTGAGAGAGTACCCCGCCCACCCCACCGACACCCGCGACCCCGGCCGCAGGGGGTCACCTCGGGGGGTTCGGGGGGTCTCCCCCCGGCAGACACAACGAAGACGACCCCGCGAGCGCGTTCACGCGCGAGCGGGGTCGTCCCAGAGTCGAGTGGAGCTATGGGGATTCGAACCCCAGACCTCCTCCATGCCATGGAGGCGCGCTACCAACTGCGCCATAGCCCCTGGTGGGTGTCGCGCGGTCGTGGCCGCCGACGGTGTCGAGTCTATCGGATTCGGGAGGCCGTCGTGACCCCGCGCGGTGTCGGGCGGCCCACACCGCCCGACACCGCGGACTCAGCCCGGCTGCACGGGCAGCGGGTGGGCCCGGCCGAGGGCGAAGCAGGCGGCGACCAGCAGCACGGTGACCGCGATGAGCAGCACGTCCCACCGGTCCGCCCGCAGGTGGGCGAGGCGGATGCGGCGCCCCGCCGGGTGTTCGGCGGCGTACGTGAACCCCTTGGTCTCCAGGGCCTCGACGGTGGTGCGGGTGCGCTTGGCGGTGTTGAGCATGAGCGGGTAGAACGCCGCCACGACCGTGGTCCCCACCCGCACCACCGCCCGCCATCCGAGGAACCCCGGCGGGGGCGGCGGTGCCGCGCGCAGCCGGTACCCGTCGACGACGGTGTGGAACTCCTCCATGAGCACCGGCAGCATCCGGTACCCGTAGCTGACGCCGAACGCGACCATGGCGGGCGCGTGCAGCGCCAGCAGGGCGTCGGACAGCTTCTCGGGGTCCAGCGACACGAAGGCCGCCATGCTGGCGAGGCTGACGGTGGCGAGTTTGAGCGTCAGCTCCGCCAGGGCCAGCACGGTGCCCAGGTCGCCGCCGAAGAACCAGGAAGCGATCAGCAGGTATCCGCTCTCCAGCACGAACCCGAAGACGAACAGCCCGAGGATGAGCGGCCCGACCCGGCTGAGCACGACGGCGGCCGCGCACACCAGGAACAGTCCCGTGAGCACCGTGAGGTCGTGGGTGAGCCAGGGCACCACGGCGAAGACCAGGTACCACCCGAGGACGAACCGGGGGTCGCGGGAGGCCAGCAGCCCGCCGCGGGTGGCGTAGGCGGTACGCAGGAGTTCGAGTTTGACCCACTCGACGGAGAGGGTGTCCCTCTCCCTGCGGTCCCGGGTCCGTTCAGCGGCGGCCATCGGCGGCCCTCCGTCCGGTGGTGGCGGGTCCGCGGCCGAGGAGTTCGGCCACGGACAGCGGCGGCGGTTCCAGGCCCAGCTCCAGGCCGAGCCGCACGACCTGGGGCGGGACGAGGCCGGCGGCGGCCATGAGGCCGGGGTCGGCGAAGAGCGCCGCGGGGTCGGTGTCGGCGACGACCCGGCCGCCGTCCAGGACCAGGACGCGCTGCGCCCAGGTGGCGACCAGGTGCATGTCGTGGGTGGCGACGACGGTGCAGCGGATGGTGTCGGCGAGCGCGTCGAGCATGGCGATGACGGCGTCGCGGCTGGCGGTGTCCAGGCTGGAGGTGGGCTCGTCGAGCAGCAGCAGGGCGGGGCGCACGGCCAGCCCGATGCCCAGGGTGGCCCGGCGCTGCTGGCCGCCGGACAGGAGCCGCCCGTCGCGGTCGGCGAGGCCGGCCAGCCGGATGCGCTCCAGGACGGTGTCCACGAGGCGGTCGGTGTCGGGGACGCCGCGCGCCCGGGGGAACATCGCGATGTCCTCGCGCACGCTGTCCTTGAGGAACATCTGCTCGGGACGCTGGTAGAGGTGGCAGACCCGGTCGGCGAGGTCGGCGGGCCGCACGGCGCGGGTGTCGGTGCCCTCCACGCGGACGGTGCCCGAACGGGGCACCTTCAGGCCGGTGAGCAGGCGCAGCAGGGTGGACTTGCCCGCCCCGTTGCCCCCCACCAGGGCGACGCGCTCGCCGGAGCGCAGGGTGAGGTCGATGCCGCGCAGCACGGGGGTGAGGCCGCCGCCGACCTCGCGGTAGCCGTGGTGGACGCCGGCGAGTTCGGCGACGGCCTCGCCGGGCGGCGGTGCCGGCCGGGCGGGGGCGGCCCCGCCCAGGGGGGTCCCGGCGAGTGCGCGGGCGGCCTCGGGGACGGTGAGCGGAACGGGTGCGCCGGGGACCAGGGCGCGCACGGCCTGCGCGATCTGCGGCGCGGGGATGCCGTGCCGGTCGAGTTCGTCGTGCCGTTCCAGGGCCTCGCGCACCGGCAGGTGCCACACCGGCGCCCCGTCGGCCATGAGGACCACCGAGCGGGCGTAGCGGGCGACGAACTCGGCGTGGTGCTCGATGACGACGACGGTGGTGCCGAGCCGGGCGTTGAGGTCGGTGAGCGCCTCGTAGATCCGCTCGGCCCGGGCGGGGTCGAGTTCGGCGACGGGCTCGTCCACGACGACGACCTCGGGACGCAGCGCCAGCACGCTGGCCAGGGCCACCAGGTGCTGCTGCCCGCCGGACAGCTGCCAGGTGAACCGGTCGGCGAGGTGGGCGACACCGAGCAGCTCCATGGCCTCCTCGGTGCGCTCGGCGTGGTCGTCGAGCCCGAAGTTGACGGGGGCGAAGGACACCTCGTCGCGGACGGTGGGCCGCACCAGCTGGTTGCCGAAGTCCTGGTAGACGTAGCCGACCAGGTGGGACAGGGCGGCCACGGAGGCGGTGCGGGTGTCGGTCCCGCACACCCGCACGGTGCCCTCGAAGGAGCCCGACCAGTAGTGCGGGACGAGGCCGTTGAAGGTCTTGCACAGGGTGGTCTTGCCGGAGCCGTTGCCGCCGATGACGGCGGTGATGTCGCCGCGCTCGACGCGCAGGTCGACGCCGGTGAGGGTGTCGGCGCCGGCTCCCGGATAGCGGAAGCGCAGCCCCTGGATCTCGACGGCGGGCGCGCCGGGGTCTCCGCCGCTCACCGCTCCTCCCCCGTGCCGTCCGCGCCGCCGGCGCCCTGGGCGGCGCGCTCGCGGCGGGAGTGGACGACGAACCGGACGGCCATGACCAGGGCGGCCAGCACGATGACCGCGGCCGAGACCCCGATCCACAGGAACCGCTGCCCGTACAGGTCGATGAAGTCGGGCTGCCACACCCCGAAGTTGTCGAAGATCTCCGAGGTGAACGCGGCGATCATCGACACGAACGTCAGCACCAGGGCCAGCAGCAGGAACGCGCCGGTGCCGCGTTCGGCCAGGGCGTGCGGGCGGGCGGGGTCGCGCGGCGCCAGCCCGAGCAGGGGCTCGATCTTGCCGTACAGCCGGGGTGCGAGGGCCATGGCGGGCAGGGCCCCGAAGAGGACGCCGCTGATGAGCAGCGCGGTGGTGAGGCCGACGGCCTCCAGCAGCAGGACGGACTCGGGCAGGCCGGGCACGAACTCGGCGTCCTCGACACCGACCATGACCTTGCCGATGTCGACGACGGCCGACAGCAGCTTGTCGACGAACACGACGGTGACCCCGGCCAGGAACAGCTGGCCGCGGCGGCGCGGGTCCCGGACCAGGCACCCGGCGATGTAGACCCCCAGGAACATCTGGAGGTAGCCCTCCAGCTCCCCGATTCCGGAGAAGTCGCCCATGAGCAGGTCGACGAAGACGATCTCGCCGAGCGGGGCTCCCAGGGCGGCGTAGAGGGGGTGGAAGAGGGAGGCCATGACCACCGGGACGAACGCCAGGTAGGACACGGACAGCTCGACGGGGCCGAGCCGGACCTCGGGCAGGACCTCGGTGATGATGTTCGCGAGACCGAACAGCGTCATCGAGAGCACGAAGATCATGAGCTTCTGCCCGGAGTTGAGCGCGGGGGTCCGGGACGGTTCCCGGACGTCGGCGGGCTGGGGGGAGGCGGCCATCGCGGGTCGACCTTTCGGAGAGGGGGATGGGGAGGCGGGGTGCGGGGACCGCTCAGGGGGCGAGGGGCGCCGGGGCGCCCGTCCACAGCCGGAGCAGGTCGCCCATCTCGTCGATGACGTGGTCGGGGCGCAGCAGCGGGTCCCCGCCCGTCAGTGCCTGCTCGATGCGCTCGTCGGAGGCCGAGCCGCCGCGCACGACGACGGCGGTGCCCACGCCCGAGCGGCGGGCGGCCGCGGTGTCCCGCCAGGGCTTGTCGCCCACGAACCACGTCCGGGCGGGGTCGGCGTCCAGGGCGGTGAGGGCGGAGCGGACGGTGGCGGGGTCGGGTTTGCGGTGGCCCAGCTCGTCGGAGTACACGTGGGCGCCGATGAGGTGGGCGATGCCGAACCGGTCGAGCTCCTCGCGGACGGCGCGGCCGCACACGGTGTTGGAGACGACCGCGACGGGGATGCCGTGCTCGGCGCAGTGCTCCAGCACCTCGCGCACGCCGGTGCGCATCCGGGCCAGGCTCTTGGAGTCGGCGTATTCCAGGGTGAGCTGGGCGGACTCGGCGTACAGGAAGGCGCGGGCCCGCTCGGGCAGGTCGCGGCCGACCATGTCGTGCCAGAACGCGCGGGGGGTGATCTCAGGGATCGGGCCGTCCTCGTCGTGGCCGGCCTTCCAGTCGCGGTAGCGGTCGCGGCCGGTGCGCACCAGGGACAGGACGTCCCCGGTGGTGGTGGCGTAGCCCGCCCGGTCCAGGCGGCGTGCGAGCGAGGCGGCGAAGTCGCGCTGGACGCCGGGGGTGGCGCTGGAGACGGCGATCACCCCGCCCTGGTCGAGCAGGAGCGCGCCGGGCCCGCCGGGGCCCAGGGCGCGGCGGGCCGCGGCGGGCCCGTACGCCCGCGGCGGGGCGACCCGGACGAGGTCGTCCTCCCCGGCGCCGGGGGCGGCGGTGCGCGCCTGGGCGGGGACGAGGTCGGCGGCCTGCTCCGGAACGCTGTGCCAGAGGGGGTCGACCAGGCCCTCCGGGGTGTCGAAGACGGCGTCGGCGGTCTCCCGGACCGGGTAGGGCGGGGTGTCGGTGTGGTGGTGGCGGGTGAGGACGACGGCGGCGGCACCGGCGCGCCGCCCGGCGACGACGTCGCGGTCCTGGGTGTCGCCGACGTACCAGCAGCGTTCGGGGACGGTGCCCAGGGCGCGGGCGGCCAGGGCGATCATCTCGGGGTGGGGCTTGCGGATGCCGACCTCGTCGGAGTACACCTGCACGCCCACCCGGTCCTGGAGCCCGGCCTCGCGCAGCAGCGACCGGTGGGCGCGGCCCGAGTGGGCGTTGGAGACGATGCCCACGCGCACGCCCAGAGTGCGGGCGGCGTGCAGGAGGTCGCGGATGCCGGGGCGCAGGCGGTGCTCGGACAGCAGGGTGGACATGTCGGCGAGCAGGGGGCCCGCGCTGCCTGCGAGGGTCTCCCGGACCGGGTCGGGCAGGTCGGAGGCGAGGAAGTCCGTCCAGATCTCGCGGTGGGTCAGCTCGCGGGGGGTGCGGCGGCGCCCGGCCGCGTTCTTCCAGTCCTTGAGGGCGGCCAGGCCGGCGTCCAGGGAGGCGCGCAGGTCCGCGGCGGGCACGTCGTGCCCGGCGCGCAGCAGGGTCTCGCGCAGGTGCAGGGCGAAGGCGTCGCGGCCCCCGGGGAGTTTGCGGGTCTGGAAGACGACGCCGCCGAAGTCCAGCAGCAGGGCGTCGGGGCGTCGGCTCAGCGCGGGGGTCGGGTCCAAGGTCTCTCCTGCGGGTCACGGGGGCGGAAGGTGCGTTCACCGGTGACGGTAGGCAGGGGTCCGAGCCGTGGGGAGGCCGTTCGGTGGCCGGTCGGGAAACGGGTCTGGAACGTTCCAGTCCGGGGCGGGCGGATCACTCCGATCCAGGACACAATGGTCGGCGTGACAGGAACCCGACCCGGACGCCGCCCCACCATCGTCGACGTGGCCGCCGCCGCCGGGGTGTCCAAATCCCTGGTGTCGCTGGCGCTGCGCGGTGACCCGGGCGTGAGCGAAGCGACGGGGGCGCGCATCATGGCCGCCGCCGACCGGCTCGGCTACCGCTCCAACCGGCTGGCGCGCGGGCTGGTGCAGGGGCGCACGATGATCCTGGGAGTGCTGCTCACCGACCTGGCCAACCCGTACCACACGGAGGTCGTGGCGGGGGTGGAGGCGGCGGCGGAGGCGCGCGGGTTCACGGTGCTGCTGGCGCACGGCCGCCGGGACCGGGTGCGGCTGGAGCGCCAGCTGGACTCGCTGCTCCAGCTCAACGTGGACGGGGTCGTGGTGGTGAGCTCCTGGGTGGGGCCCGCGGCCCTGGCCGAGGCCGCGCGCCGGGTGCCGGTGGTGATGGTGGGCCGGCCCCGGGAGTTCGCCCCGGGGGTGGACACCGTCGCCAACGACGACGAGGCGGGGGCGCGGGCGGCGGTCCGGCACCTGCTGGAGCTGGGCCACACGCGGATCGGGCACCTGTCCGGCAGCGGCAGCCCGTCGTCGCTCTCCCGCGAGGAGGGGTACCGGGACACCATGCGGGAGGCGGGGCTGGCCGACGGGATGCTGGTGCACCCGGTGGGCGAGGACCGCGAGCGAGCGGCGGCGGCACTGCTGGCGCACGGGCCCGGCGCGGTGTTCGCGGTCAACGACCTGGCGGCGCTGGCGGTGCTGGACCACGCCCGGCCGGAGGTCTCGGTGGTGGGCTACGACAACACGTCGCTGGCGGAGGTGACCCGGCCCCGGCTCACCAGCGTCGACCAGCCGCGCGCGATCATGGGGAGGCTGGCCACCGAACTGCTGTGGGAGCGCATGGGCGGCCGGACCGGGGACAGGCACGAGGTCCTGGCCCCGGCACTGGTGGTGCGGGACTCCACCGCACCGCCCGGGCAACGGCGGGGAGGCGGTACGCCATGACGGATCCGGTCCAGGTCCTGCGGCGCTGGGAGGAGCACGGCGGCGTGTGGCGGGTGGTCGCGCGCACGGACTCCGAGGTGACGGTGTCGCTGTGCCGGTGCGACGGCGGCGAGGAGATGGACCGCCTGGTCTCGGGCGATCCCGGCCTGCTGGAGTTCGTCGACGCGCACCCGTGAGGACCGCGGCCGCCCCCGCGGACCCCGGTCCCCACCGCTGCGCGCCGGCGCCACCCCGTCCCGTCCTGTTCCGACGGCACCCTCCCGGACCGTGGGGGCGGGCCGCGGGCCCGGCGGGGGCACGGCCCCTACCGGGCGGCGGACCGGTAGCGGTGCACCGCGAGCGGGACGAACACCGCCAGCAGGACCAGCGGCCACACCAGCGCCATGAGCAGCGCGTTCTGGGCCACCCACGAGTCGGACACCACCCCGGGCGACCCGAACAGGTCGCGGGCGGCGACCACCGTCGCCGACAGGGGGTTCCACTCCGCCAGCGGCGCCAGCCAGCCGGGCATGCTGGAGGTGGGCACGAACGTGTCCGCGACCATCGCCAGCGGGAACACCAGGGAGAAGAACTTCATCGCCGCCTCGGGGCTGCGCACCACCAGCCCCAGGTAGATGCCGATCCACGTGAAGGCCAGCCGCAGCCACAGCAGCAGCCCCAGGGCCGCCAGCGCGGACGGCCACCCCTCGTTCCACCGCCAGCCGATGAGCAGCCCCATCCCGGCCAGCACGGCCAGGTCCACCACTCCGGCGACCACGTCGGAGACGCTGCGCCCGGCCAGCAGCGCCGACGGCGCCATGGGCAGGGTCCGGAAGCGGTCGATGACGCCGCGCCCGGCGTCGGAGACCACGGCGATGGTGGTGTTGCCGATGCCGAACGCCATCGTCAGCGCGAACAGGCCCGGCATCAGGAAGTCGCGGTAGTCGTCCACCCCCGCGGCGGCGCCCATGGTCTCGCCGAACACGAACCCGAACAGCAGCACGGCCAGCACGGGAATGAGCAGGGTGCCGATCAGCTCGTCGGGCTTGTGCACCAGGTGGGACAGGTAGCGGCGGGCCACCACCCCGGTGTCGGACAGCGCCCAGCCCAGGCGCCTCACCGTCGCGTTCATCCCTCCCCCTCCCCGGTGCGGCGGCCGGTCAGGCTGAGGAACACCTCGTCCAGGCTGGGCCTGCGCAGCGCGATGTCCTCCACCTCCAGCCCGGCCTCGTCCAGGGCCCGTACCACCTTGGCCAGTTCACTGCCGCGCCCGCCCACGGGGGCGCGCACGGTCTGCGTGTCCGGGTCGACGTCCAGCGGGGCGCCGCACACCCGGCCCAGCACCTCCGCGGCCTTGTCGACCTCGGAGGGGTCGGCGACCACCACCTCCACGCGGCTGCCGCCGACCCGCCTCTTGAGCTCCTCGGGCGGCCCCTCCGCGATCACCCGGCCGGCCTCCACCACCGAGACCGTGTCGGCGAGCCGATCGGCCTCCTCCAGGTACTGGGTGGTGAGCAGGACGGTGGTGCCCCGGTCGACGAGGTCGCGCACGGCCCGCCACACCTCGGCCCGGCTGCGCGGGTCCAGACCGGTGGTGGGCTCGTCCAGGAACAGCACCCGCGGGTCGAGGATGAGGCTGGCCGCCAGGTCCAGGCGGCGACGCATGCCCCCCGAGTACTGGCGGACCGGCCGCTCGGCGGCGTCGGCGAGGCCGAACCGCTCCAGCAGTTCGGCGGCCCGCGCCCTGGCGGCGCCGGGGCGCAGGTGGTGCAGGCGGGCGAACATCTCCAGGTTGCGCCGTCCGCCGAGCACCTCGTCCAGGGCGGCGTACTGGCCGGTGAGCCCGATGCGCTCGCGCACCCGGCGGCTCTCGGAGGCCACGTCGCACCCGGCCACCCGGACACGGCCCGCGTCGAAGCGGACCAGGGTGGCCATCGCCCGGACCGCGGTGGTCTTGCCCGCCCCGTTGGGCCCGAGCAGGGCGTGCACCGTTCCGGGGCGCACGGCCAGGTCGAACCCGTCCAGGGAGGGCCTGCTCCTGGACGGGTAGGTCTTGCGGACGCCCTCGGCGAGGATCACCGCCTCGGTGGTGCCGGTCACGGGGCGATCCTCTCCCCGGGGGCCGGGACGGTGGTGCCCGCCCGCTCCCGGACGGCGACGACGGGGCGGGGCAGCGGGGCGCGGACCAGCGGGTCGACGAGGGTGACCTCCTCGTAGCGGCCCAGCCCGATCCGGGCCATGTTGCGCACCGACTCGCTGCCGTCGGTGTAGTAGGCGCAGTGGCCGGGGATCTCGCCGGTCTCGATGCGCAGGGCGCCGAAGCCGGGGCGCAGCGGGGTGGGACCGTGGCCGAGGTCTCCCGCACGGCCGCGCGGGAAGAAGCGGATCCAGTCCTCGCGGCCCTGGGCGGCCCACAGGTTCCCGGAGTAGCGCAGGTCCGCGGTGGAGGAGCCGCCCATGCCGGGGCTGCCCAGGACGATGCAGTCGTCGACGCGGGCCTGGGCCAGGGCGAGCCCGCACACCACCGTTCCGTAGCTGTGGCCGACCAGCGTGATGTGGGCGTTGCCGGGCAGGAAGCGGGTGAGCCGGACGAGGTCGGGGGCGGCCTGGCGGGCGGGTCCGCGGAACGCCCCCTCGACGAATCCGCGAGGGGTGTCGTAACCCATCCACACCACGACGGCGAACCGTTCTCCGCGGGCGATGGTGCCCATGGTCCTCAAGAGCGTGGCACCGTTCACCCGGGGGCGGGTGGGACGGCTCGGATCGAAGTAATTCCCGAGGTAATTGTCGTTTCCCGGGACGAGGACGACGATGTGGTCGGCGGTCGCCACATCGCCCAGGGCCTCGACGATCCGGCCGTCGCCGGTGTCGTCGTAAGCCAGCAGTCGAATGCCGTTCCACTCCTGGTCCCGGTAGTGCAGGGGCGCCGGGGGCGGCGCGGTCCGGGGGCCCGCCGTGATCATGATCCTCCGTCGGATCGAGGGATTCTCCTTGACGCTTTCGACGTTAGATGCGCGGTCCCCGCCATTCGAGGGTGCCGACTCCCGATTCGGCGTCCATCCACGCCCACCACAGGGGTGGTGGTGGCACTACCGACGAAAGTGGTGGAGCCGCCGTGAACTGCGGATCCTCTTTTCTCCGGCGGGAATTCCGGGCGGTTCCCCTTCTTATGCGTCCGGTTTCGGCCATCGACCGTTCATCGCCCGCACACCGTGCGAACGCGCCGGGAAATCCAGGGGAACCGTCACCGTTCCCCGGCACCGCGCGCGTTCGTGTCCGCGGACGCGCAAGGACCCCGTCGCGGGGGCGACGGGGTCCCTCCGGTGCCGCGGAACGGCTATCCGGCGTACGTCTCGAACTCGGCGACGCGGGGCGTGCCGTTCGAGCCGGTGATCTCGAAGTTGATCTTGCGCAGCGTCGTCGGGGCGAAGGTGATCACGCCCGCCCCGCTGCCGGTGGCCAGGACGGCGCCGGTGTCGTGGTTGACGACGCGCCAGGAGCCGATGGCGCCGGTGGCGCCGGAGGCCTCCCGGATGTTGATCGCGGAGACCGTGGCGGGCGTGCCCCACTTGACCGAGATGCGGCCGGTCGTTCCGTTCGGCGACCAGTAGGTGCCCAGGTCACCGTCGATGACGTTCCCGTAGCCGGTCCCGCTCGCCTTGCTCGAACCGTCGGCGCCGGCGCCGAGGCTGAGGTTGCTCCCGCCGGGGGGATCGGTCGGGTCCGGGTCCGTGGGGTCGGGGTCGGTGGGGTCCGGGTCCGTCGGGTCGGGGTCGGTCGGGTTCTCGGCCTCGCAGTTGCCGTCCGAGACGCGGTTGCCCTTGTTCGCGCCGGAGATCTCCCCCAGCATCGCGGGGACGCAGCCGGCGTCGTCGAGCGAGTAGGAGTACGGGATGCTCACCGAGGTGGTGGACTCGGGGTTGGGGCCCGCAGGGTAGTTCTCGCTGCCCTGGCTGGACCAGGTCACGCCGTCGAAGACGTTGCCGGCGACCTGCCAGGTGCCCCGCTCGTTGGTGTAGAAGGTGCCCAGGACATCCTTGGAGTCCTGGAAGTAGTTGTTCTCCACCTTCGCACGGGCCCCGGCCCGGGAGTTGATCCCGGACTCGGCGATGTCGTCGTAGTGGTTGTTGTACATGTGCCCGATGCCGCCGCGGAGCAGGGGCGCGCGCGAGTCCAGGTTCTGGAAGACGTTGTGGTGGTAGGTCACGTAGCCGTTCGAGCGGTCGCTCTCACTGGACCCGACCAGGCCGCCGCGGCCGGAGTTGCGCAGGATGCTGTAGGAGAGGGTGACGTACTGGCTGTTGTTCTTGAGGTCGAAGAGCCCGTCGTAGCCCTCGGACTCACCGCCCGACGCCTCCAGGGTGACGTGGTCGACCCACACGTTGCGGACGCCGCTCTCCATGCCGATGGCGTCGCCGCCGTTGGACGTGGGCGAGCCGGACTTCTTGACGTTCCGCACGGTCACGTTCTGGATGATGATGTTGCTGGACTCGCGGATGTGGATGCCCAGCTGGTCGAACACGGCGCCGCTGCCGACGCCCACGAGCGTGACGTTGCTGATCTTCTTGAGCTCGATCACGTCGGCCGCCGTGTCGCAGCCGGGGCCCGACACCTTGGACGTGTTCCCGTGGTTGATGGTCCCCTGCACCTCGATGACGATCGGGGTGCTGGTGCTGGGCCGCGAGCACAGGGCCTGGTGGATCTGGGTCCCCGTCGTGGCCCGCACGGTCTGGCCGCCGGCGCCGCCGGTGGTGCCGCCGTTCTGGGTCGCGTAACCCGTGGCGCTGCCGGTCTGGGCCGCGACCTGGGACATCGACAGGGTCAGGCCCCCCGCGACCAAGGTCGCGGCGGCCACCGTCGACAGGAGTCGACGCACCGTTGTTCGTCTCACCGTTTCCCCTTTCCGAGGGATGGGTTCGGGTAGGTCTTCCACGAGAGTCAGGGAAAGCGCTTTCCGAGTCAAGGGGTGCATTCACACCTTTATTCGGGACCCGAACCCACCGCACTCTTCTCACGGTCGCAACCTGCCGTTTCATCGCGAGCCCGTCCAAAATTCGGGATCGCGTACCCAACGGGCCCCGCCACCGTCCACAGGAACGCCACGATTGTGCAGGCGGGAGGAGTTCAAGAAGGGATCGTGGCCCTTTTCCCCGCCTCGCCCCGGCGCACCGGCCGCCCCCGGAACACCGCACGACCGCAATTCCGAAGCGCCACACCGGGGAAATCCCCCCGTCACACGCCGCACCGAAATATCAAGGAAAGCGCTGTCCACGACCATCCCGCGCACCGCCCCGGAACACCGCGCAGAAAGCCCCCGCCACCAGCGCTTTCGCCGCACACGACATGAAAACCCACCGAGCGCGAGGGAGCCGGACACCCGCACTCCCGCCGGACCGGGCGAAGCCGCCCCGCACCCCCGACACCCGCGACCCCGACCCCAGGGGGTCACCCCGGGGGGGTCGGGGGACCTCCCCCGGCAGACACAACGAAAACGCCCCCACGAGACGCCCGAAGGCCGCCGAGCAGGTTCGCCCCAGAGTCCGATGAACCTTGGACAACGCAACCACAACCCCCGGGGCGAAGCCCCGCGCCGTGAGAGAGCGCCCCGCCCCGCCGATCACCACGACACCGGCCCCAGGGGCAACGCGGAGACTTCGGGGACCTCCCCCGGCAGGAATGACGAAACGCCCACGCGAGGCGGGCGAAGGCCGCCGAGCCAGGTCGCCCCGCACACGACACAAGAGAACCCCGAAAGAACAGTCCCGACACCCGCGACCCCGACCCCAGGGGGTCACCCCGGGGGGGTCGGGGGGTCTCCCCCCGGCAGACACAACGAAGACGACCCCGCGAGCGCGTTCACGCGCGAGCCAGGTCGTCCCAGAGCCGAGTGGGCCTGGGGCAACGCAACCACAACCCCCGGGGCGAAGCCCCGCGTCGTGAGAGAGCACCCCGCCCACCCCACCGATCACCACGCCCCCGGCCGCAGGGGGGTACCTCGGGGGGTTCGGGGGGTCTCCCCCCGGCAGACACAACGAAGACGACTCCACGAAGCACCCGAAGGCCGCCGGGCCGGGTCGCCCCGCACACGACGTAAGAGAACCCCGGAAGAACAGCCCCGACACCCGCGACCCCGACCCCAGGGGGTCACCTCGGGGGGTTTCGGGGGGTCTCCCCCCGGCGGACACAACGAAGACGACCCCGCGAGGCGGCCGAAGGCCACCGAGCAGGGTCGTCCCAGAGTCGAGTGGAGCTATGGGGATTCGAACCCCAGACCTCCTCCATGCCATGGAGGCGCGCTACCAACTGCGCCATAGCCCCTGGTGCGCCGCTCGGTTACCCCGGTCGGCGATGGATTCACTGTACCGGAGGTTAAGGGACGGTTGAGCCACGGGGTCACCGCCGTGGCACCTGGTGGAGGCGGCAGTGCCGGCGCGGGGCCGAATACCCTGGACGGGTGCCCGAATCAAAGCTTGAAATCCAGATGCTCCACGACCGCCTGCTGGTGAAGACGGTCCCCGACAAGAGCGAGCGGCGCAGCAGCGCGGGCCTGGTCATCCCGGACACGGTGAAGCTGGCCACCCGGCTCGCCTGGGGCGAGGTGGTCGGCGCGGGGACCGGGGCCCGCCACGTCAAGACCGGCGACCGGGTCCTGTTCGACCCCGAGGAGCAGGGCGAGGTGGAGCTCAACGGCGAGCGCTACACCATCCTGCGGGAGCGGGACGTGCACGCGATCGCCAAGGAGGCCCCGGAGCGGGGCACCGGCCTGTACCTGTAGCCCTCTCCCGGCCCGCGCGGAACACCGCCGCCGCCCGCGTCACCCGTCGCGCCCGGGACGGGCCTCCACCGCCTTCACGAGGGAGTGCAGGCACAGGGTGAGCGCCTCGTAGGCGGGGACCCTGGCCGTGCCCACGTACGTCCAGCCGGCGTACAGCCCCGCCCAGAGCAGCTGCTCGGCCCACAGCGGGCCGATCCTGGGATCGACGGTGCCGTCCTCGTGGCCCCGTTCGATGAGCGCGCGCAGCGCGAGGTCCGCGGGGCCGCACTCCTCCTCTTCCGTCGCGCCCTCGGCGAGGTCGTCGGAGCCGAACGCCAGCATGATCACCTTGCGCAGCGTGAAGTACTCGGCGACGAGCCGGGTGAACGCCTCGATGGCGGTGCCCTCGGTGGTGCGGGCGCGCTCGCACGCCTCGTCGATGAGCTCACCGGCGTACTCGCTCAGGGCCTCGGTGAGGTCGGTGCGTTCGGCGAAGTAGCGCTGGAGCGTACTGCGGGCCACCCCGGCGGTTCTGGCGACCTGGGACAGCGGGGCGGCGGGGTTGTCCCCGAGGACCTGCACGGCCGCGTCCAGGATGGCGCGGCGGGTGCGGGCACGGGTCCTCGTCTCTTCCTCCGAAGAGGGTGCGCTCTTCACCATGCGTCCATCCTAGAGTGATGGGTATTTGGTTGACAATAATCGGTCACCTGTGACCTAATTTCAAGCATGGCTGAACGTATTGCGACAACCGACGACCCGCCCTCGGCGGAGTCCTCGCCCGAGGCGGAACCCCGCTTCGCCCAACTG
This sequence comes from Nocardiopsis flavescens, assembly GCF_900141985.1. Taxonomy (GTDB): domain Bacteria; phylum Actinomycetota; class Actinomycetes; order Streptosporangiales; family Streptosporangiaceae; genus Nocardiopsis; species Nocardiopsis flavescens. The sequence continues at coordinate 196,819 of NZ_FQZK01000010.1, forward strand.
AAGGTGCTGTGGTCGTTCGTACGGCCGCACCGCCGCAAGCTGCTGCTGGGCCTGGTGCTGGCCCTGTTCGGCTCGGCGCTGGAGCTGGCCAATCCCATGGTGGTCAAGCTCGTCCTGGACACCCTGTCCGACGGCGGCGGGCTGGCGGTGCCCATCGCCCTGCTGCTGGGCCTGTTCGCGGTCGGCGCGGTGCTGGGCGTCTACCACTGGATCCTGCTGGGCACGGTCGCCGAGAAGGTCGTGCTGGACGCGCGCACCTCCCTGGTGCGCCGCTACTTCCGGGCCGCGCTCGTACCGCTGTCCAGGCGCCCCACCGGCGAGCTGGTCACCCGGGCCACCTCCGACACCGTGCTGCTGCGCGAGGCCGCCTCCAGCAGCGTCATCAGCCTCATCAACGGCGGCGTGCTGCTGGTCGGCACCCTGGTCATGATGGCGGTCCTGGACCTGGTGCTGGTCTCCGTCACCGCGGGGGCCGTACTCGTGGTCACGGTCCTGTTCCTCGCCCTGATGCCCGCCCTGGCCAGGGCCCAGGAGAAGGCCCAGAACTCGCTGGGCCTGATGGGCGGCGTGCTGGACGGCGCGCTGCGGGCCATCCGCACCGTCAAGGTGAGCCGGGCCGAGGAACGCCTGGGCGACAAGATCCTGGAGCACGCCCGCGAGTCCGCCGAGCACGGCGTGCGGGCGGTCCGCCGGGAGGCGGTGGCCTGGACGATCGCGTTCAGCGGCGTCCAGCTGGCGATCATCGCCATCCTGGGCTTCGGCGCCCTGCGGGTGGCCTCCGGCGACATCGGGGTGTCCACCCTGATCGCGTTCCTGCTGTACGCGTTCACGCTGCTCACCCCGGTCATGGAGCTCTCCCAGAGCGTGAGCACGCTCCAGTCGGGCATCGCCGCCGCCAAGCGGATCCGCGAGGTGGAGGCGATCCCGCTGGAGCCGGCGGCCGAGGCTCCGGCGGTCCCTCCCGGTCCCGGCCCGGCGGTCGGCGGGCACGCCGCCCCCGGCCGCGGCGACGCCCCGGAGGCGCTGCTGGAGCTGCGCGGGGTGACCGCCCGCTACGCCCCGGGCGCCGCGCCCGCGCTGACGGCGGTGGACCTGGTGATCCCCCGGCGGGGGCACACCGCGATCGTGGGCCCGTCGGGCGCGGGCAAGACCACGGTGCTCTCGCTGCTGCTGCGCTTCCTGGAGCCCGAGGGCGGGGAGCTGCGGGTGGGCGGCACCCCCTACCGGGAGCTGACCCCCGAGCAGGTGCGCGCGCACTTCGCCTACGTGGAGCAGGACACCCCGGTGATCCCGGGCACCCTGCGGGAGAACCTGCTGTTCAGCCGCCCGGACGCGACCGAGGAGGAGATCCTGCGGGTGATCGGGGACGTCCGCCTGGCCGACAAGGTCGAGGCCCTGGCGGAGGGGCTGGACACCCCGCTGGACGCCACGGCGTTCTCGGGCGGCCAGCGCCAGCGGGTGGCCCTGGCCCGGGCGCTGCTGCGCTCGCCCGACGTGCTGCTGCTGGACGAGGCGACCTCGCAGGTGGACGCCATCACGGAGGCGGCGATCACCGAGAGCGTGCGGCGCCACGCCGCCGGGAACGCCGTGGTGACGGTGGCGCACCGCCTGTCGACGGTGATCCACGCGGACCGGATCATCCTGATGGAGGACGGCGGGGTGCGCGCCCAGGGGACGCACACCGAACTGCTGGAGCGCGACACCCTGTACCGGGACCTGGTCTCGGCGCTGCACATCGCCGAGGTCGAGGCCGAGGTACCGGAGCCGACCGCGGCCGGCTGAGCCGCGGGGCGTTCGGCCGCGCCGCCCCGGTCCGGGAGTCCCCGGGCCGGGGCGGTCCCGTGTCCGGTCCGGGTCATCGGCCGCGGGCGCTCATCCGAGCAGCGCGCCCGCGGTGCGCAGGGCTCCGTCGCGCAGCCCGGTGAGGCGGGTGGCGGTGGCCAGCCCGCTCATCGCGCGGGAGGCGCGGACCAGGCGCCCGGCCGGGCGGCGGCGGACCCGGTCGTAGCGGGCCAGTCCCGCGGCGACGGCGGGCGCCTCCCCCAGGGCCGCCGCCAGGGCCGCGGCGTCCACCAGCGACTCGCAGGCGCCCCGGCCCAGGTTGGGGGCCATGGCGTGGGCGGAGTCGCCGATGAGGACGTGGCGCCCGCGCACGTACGAGGGCAGGGCGGGCAGGTCGTAGAGGGTGCGGCGGTCGACGGGGGTGCCGGGCAGGGCGTCCAGGACCCGGACGACGCCCGCGTGCCACCCCCCGTAGAGCCGGCGCAGCAGGGGGAGGGGGTCGGCGCGCGGGTCGGGGGCCAGGTCGGCGCGCACCGCGGCGTACCAGTTGGTGGCGTGCCCGTCCATGGGGGTGGCGCCGAAGACGCGGCCCCTCCCCCACGTCTCGGTGAAGACTCCGGTGTGGCCGGGCACGGCGCCGCGGTAGGCGACGGTGCCCAGCTCCCTCGGGGACGGCGCCCCGGGGAAGGCGCCGCGGCGGACCGCGCCGTTGAGCCCGTCGGCCCCGACGACCACGGCGAACCCGGCCGTGCCCGTGCCCGAGGCGACCTCCTCGGCGGTGACGGGGGTGTTCCAGCGGACCGTCCCCTCCGGCAGGGCGCCGACGAGGATCTCCAGCAGCGCGGAGCGGGCGACCAGGCGCGCGGAGGGTGCCCGGGCATCGAGCCGGGCCAGGGAGCGCCCGTCGGAGGCGAGCAGCCGGGCGGCGGTGGGGACGCTGCCGGTGGCGCGGACCCGCGCGCCCAGGCCGAGGCGGTCCAGGGCCTCCAGCGCGGGCGGCCACATGCCCAGCGCCCCGCCGATGTCGGGGGGTCCGGGATGGCGCTCGCGCACCTCGACCTCCCAGCCGCGGTCCAGCAGGCCGCGGGCGGCCGCGAGCCCGGCGATGCCGCCGCCGACGATGAGTGCTCTACCGTTCATGCGCCCACGCTACTACGATCATAGTAAGGAGTCACTACGAATATAGTCCTGTCCATGTCGCAAACCCGCGAACGCGCCCTGGACGCCGCCATCACCCTGCTCGGCACGGGGGGCGTGCACGCCCTCACCCACGGGCGGGTGGACGCCGAGGCGGGCCTGCCCCGGGGGTCGGCCTCCAACCACTTCCGCACGCGCGACGCCCTGGTCGCCGCCGCCGTGGAGCGGCTGGAGGAGCTGGACCGGCGCGACTGGGCCGCGATGAACCTGCCCCGGGAGCCGACGCTCGACCTGTTCCTGGACGCCGTGGAGAGGTTCGTCGAGATCTCGGTGACCACCGACCGGGTCCGCACCGTCGCCCGCTACGCGCTGTCGGTGGAGGCCACCCACGACCCGCGGATCGCCGAGGCCCTGGCCCGGGGCGCCGGGCTCATCCAGGAGTGGGGGGCGCGCGTCCTCGCCGACCTGGGCGCGGCCGACCCGCAGGCCGCCATGCGCACCCTCATGGCCTACGCCGACGGGCTCATGCTGCGCGGGCTGCTCCGCCCCGGAACGGCCGAGCCCCGGGAGCGGATGGCCGCGGTGGTCCGGGCCTGCCTGGGCCGGCCCGGGGACGGCCCGGAGCGGGGCCGGGGCGATCCGGCCCCGCTCAGCCCTTGACCGCCCCGGAGGTCAGCCCGGCCACGATCCGGCGCTGGAGCACCAGCGCGAAGAGGATCAGCGGCACCGACACCAGCACCGAGGCCGCCATGATCTGGCCGATCGGGTTCTCGTACCCGACGCGCTGGAAGGTGCCGATGAACACCGGGACCGTCTGCACGTTGAGGTCGCGGGGCGCGAACGAGAACGCCAGCAGGAACTCGTTGGTGGCGTACACGAACGTCAGGATCGACGCCGCGCCCACCCCCGGGGCCGCCAGCGGGGCGACCACCCGCCAGAACGCCTGGAACGGCGTGGCCCCGTCCACCTTCGCGGACTCCTCGATCTCCCGGGGGATGCCCGCGAAGAACGTGGCGAGGATGAAGACGGCCAGCGGCAGCGTGAGCGCCACGTACGGGACGACCATGCCCAGGTAGTTGTTGAGCAGGTTGATGCCCGTCAGCGCGTTGAGCTCCAGGTACATCTGGTACAGCGGGTTGACCAGCGCCACCGGCGGGAAGAGCGTGGCCACCAGGGTCAGGGCCAGGACCAGGAACCTCCCGCGCAGCGGCAGCCGGGCCAGCGCGTAGCCCGCCAGCGCGGCCACCGGGATGCACACGAGGGTGGTCAGCGCCGCCACGACCAGCGAGTTGCGCAGCGCGTACTGGAACCCCAGCCCGAAGACCTGCTCGTAGTTGTCCAGCCCGAACGGCCCGCTGAAGATGTCGGGGTCGGTGAGCGCGTCCGCCCCGGAGCGCAGGCTGGTCATGGCCATCCACAGGAACGGGAACAGGCACCACACCACCACCACGGCCAGGCCGAGCAGCTTGAGCGCGCCCAACGCCCACGGCGGCGTCCTCCGGCGCGGCCGGTGCGCCTCCCGCACCGTCTCGCGGGCCCTGGCCTCCTCCGACGTCGTCACCGCTTCACCTCCCGGGCCGTGTCGCCGACCATGTGGCGCCCCATCCGGGAGATGAAGGCCAGGCCGACCAGCATGACGATCACGAAGGTGACCGTGGACAGCGCGCTCGCGTACCCGAGCCGGGGCTCGGCGACGAGGAAGCGCTGCGCGTACACCGACAGTGTCGCCAGCGAGTTGGAGTACCCGGCGAACACGTACGCGAAGTCGAACATGCGCAGCGCGTCCACCGTGCGGAACAGGAGCGCCACCACGATCGCGGGGCGCAGCAGCGGCAGGGTGACCGACCAGAAGCGCTGGAACACCCCGGCGCCGTCGATCTCGGCCGCCTCGTAGTAGTCCTTGGGGATCGTCTGGAGTCCCGCCAGGAGCAGCAGCGCCACGAACGGCGCGGTCTTCCAGACGTCCGCGGCGATGATGCCGACCATGGACCAGACCGGGTCGCGCAGCCAGTTGACGTCGGTGCCGAGCACCGCGTTCACGAAACCCGGGTTGTGGTCGAACATGTAGCGCCACACCTGTGCCGCGACCGCCGTGGGGATCACCCACGGCACCAGGATCACCGCGCGGGTCAGGCCGCGGCCGACGAACGCCTGGTGCATGATCAGCGCGAAGCCCAGGCCGACCGTGAACTCCAGCGTCACCGAGGCCGCGGTGAAGACCAGGGTGTTGAGCGCCGCGTTGTAGAAGCCGGGGTCGGTGAGGGCCCGCGCGTAGTTCCCCAGCCCCGCGAAGTCCTGGTGGAAGCCCCGGATCTCGTAGAGGCTCATCAGAACGGCGTAGAAGACCGGGAAGAGCGCGATGACCGCCATGAAGGCGAACGAGGGGGTCAGGAAGATCCGCCCCATCGCCCGTTCGCCCAGGCCGCGGCGCCGGGGGCGGCGGGGCGGCCGGCCCCCTCCCCGGGCGGTCCGGCCGCCCCCGCCGCTGCCGCCTCCGCCGCCGCGGGGGGCGGGCACGCCCCCCGTCCGGCCGTCGCGTCCGTTCTCGCTGCTCTGTCGGATCGCCATGTCCTACTCCTGCCGAAGGGCGTCGTCGGCGGCGCGCTCCACGGCCTCCAGGGAGGGCTCCGCCTCGGCCTGGCCCAGGAAGGCGGGGTGGAGGCCGTCCTGGATCGCCAGGGAGAGCGAGTTGTACCCCGGGACCGGCGGCCGGGCGTGCGCCTGCGCCAGGATGTCGCCGAGCATCCGGAAGTTCGGGTCCTCCGCGTCGTCGTAGACGGACTCCATGGTGGGCGGCAGGCTGTTCCGGGCCAGGAGCGCCTGGGCGTCGGGATCGGTGGCCGCCCACAGGACGAACTCGCGGGCCAGTTCCTTCTCGTCGCTCAGGGTGCTGACGGCGTTGTTGAGACCGCCCAGGGCGCTGGTGCCGCCCTGCCCGTCGAAGGTCGGCAGCGGGGCGACGGCGAAGTCGTCCGCGACCGCGCTCTCCTCCCCCGCCTCTCCCGACAGCAGGGGCACGGCGTAGGGCCAGTTGCGCATGTAGACCGCCTCCCCGGCCTGGAACAGCGCCCGGGCGTCGTCCTCCACCATGGAGTCGTAGCCCTCGGCGAAGAGCCCGTCGGCGTGGGCGCGGGTCATGAAGTCGAGCGCGGTGGCGGCGGCGCCGCCCTCCAGGAAGGTGGTGCGGGTCTGCTCCTCGTCGAACAGCTCGCCGCCCGCGGCCCAGAACAGCTCCAGGTAGCTGACGACGAAGCCCTCGTACCGGTCGCCCTGGCCCACGAAGCCGGAGATCCCCTCCTCCTCGGCGGCCTCGATCCCGGTCTCGTACAGCTCCTGCCAGGTCCGGGGCGGCTCGTCGACGAGGTCGGTGCGGTAGTAGAGGAAGGCGCCGTTGGAGGAGTACGGGAGGGCGAAGAGCTCCTGGCGCCACTGGGCGGTGTCGACGGCGCCGTCCAGGCTCACCCCCTCGACCTCCGGGCGCAGGTCCTCCAGGCTCTCGACGTAGCCGAAGTCGGCGAACTCGCCGGTCCAGATCACGTCGAGCCCCAGGACGTCGAACTGCCCCGCCCGGCTCTGGAGGTCCTGGAACATCGCCTGGCGCTGCTCGTCGGCGGTGGGCGCGAGGAAGTAGATCTCCACCTGCCGGTCGGGGTGGGTCTCGTTCCACAGCGTGGCGACCTGCTCGTGGACGGCCCGGTCGGCGCCGGTGACGGCCCAGACGAACCGGGGGTCGTCGGCGAGCCCGGCGCCCCCGCCCTCCTGGCCCGGGGGCGCGCCGCACCCGGTGGACAGGACCAGCAGGAGGGCGGCGGCCCCGGCGGCGAGCGACCGCGCGGCCCGCCGGCCGCGCCCCCGTGGCCGGAGTCCGCCCGGCCGCGCCGGGCGCGCCTGTGCGAAGGGCATGGACCTCTCCTTCCGCGTCCCGGTGACACTGCGCGAGCAGTCGGACGTGCTCTGGAGTCATCTCCCCGAAACCGGAACGGAAACATCGCGGTCCGGCGCGGGGGACGTGCGCGGCGAGGAGAACGGGTGGGGCGGCAGGGACGGGTGGGGCCGTTTCCCGCCGACCCGGAGAATGGGCGCTAGGCGGTGCGGGACGCCCCGGTGTCCGCCTCGATGAGGGTCAGGGCGGCGCCGCGGGCCACGTCCGCCGCCTCCGGGGAGCCCGCGATCGCTGCGGTGGTCTGCGCGCCCTCGGCCAGCAGCACCAGCTGGGCGGCCAGCGCCGGGGAGCCGCCGATCCGCCCGACCAGGTCCGCGACGTGGACGCGGAAGGACGCCTTCTGCTCGCGCACGGCGCGCGCGACCCGGGTGGAGCCCGGGCCCAGCTCGCCGTACGCGTTGATGAAGGCGCACCCCCGGAAGCCGTCCTCGCGGAACCAGGCCGCGAGGAAGTCGAACACGGCCAGCAGCCGCGCGACGGGGTCGGCCGAGCCCCGCTCCGCCCGGGTGATGCCCTCGTTCCACATCCGAGACCGGTGCTCCAGGACGGCGATGACCAGGTCCTCCTTGGACGGGAAGAGCTTGTAGATCCGCTTGAGGGGGAACCCGGCCCGCTCCCGCACCGCGTCCATGCCCACCGCGTTGACCCCGTGGGCGTAGAACAGCCCGTCGGCCGCCTCCACGATCTCCCGGCGGGCCCGCCCGTCGTCCACCGCTGCCGCCACTCCGTGTGCCCCCTTGCAATGAGAACGATCGTTCTCTACTCTAGCGGACCAAGGGGAGAACGGCCGTTCTCCCGAACGGGGAAAGGCATCGCCATGGCATTCGTCAAGGTAGGCACCGAGAACGGCACCGACATCGAGCTGTACTACGAGGACCACGGCCAGGGGCAGCCGGTCGTCCTCATCCACGGCTACCCGCTCGACGGCTCCAGCTGGGAGCTCCAGGCACGCGAGCTGCTCAAGGCCGGCAAGCGCGTGATCACCTACGACCGGCGCGGCTTCGGCCGCTCCTCCAAGGTCGGCGAGGGGTACGACTACGACACCTTCGCCGCCGACCTGAACACCCTGCTGGAGATCCTGGACCTGCGCGACGTGGTCCTTGTCGGCTTCTCCATGGGCACCGGGGAGCTGGCCCGGTACGTGGGCCGCCACGGGCACGAGCGGGTGGCCAAGCTGGCCTTCCTCGCCTCACTGGAGCCGTTCCTGCTCAAGGCCGACGACAACCCGGCCGGGGTCCCGCAGGAGGTGTTCGACGGCATCGTCTCGGCCGCCCGCGCCGACCGTTACGCCTGGTACAAGCAGTTCTTCAAGGACTTCTACAACCTGGACGAGAACCTGGGCAAGCGCGTCTCCCAGGAGGTCGTGAACGCCAACTGGAACACCGCCGTCGGCAGCGCCCCCGTGGCCGCCTACGCCGTGGTGCCCGCCTGGCTGGAGGACTTCCGCCGGGACGTGGCCGCGGTCCGGGAGTCGGGCAAGCCCGTCCTGATCCTCCACGGGACCGCCGACAACATCCTGCCGGTCGACTCCACCGGGCGCCCGTTCCACGAGGCCGTGCCCGAGGCGGAGTACGTGGAGGTCGAGGGCGCTCCGCACGGGCTGCTGTGGACCCACGCCGAACAGGTGAACCGGGCCCTGGTGCCCTTCGTCACCGGGTGACGCGCAGGTCCCGGCGCGCAGGGCCCGGCCCCTCGGGGCCACGGCCCTGCGCGCGTCCGGCGCGCCCGGGGGCGCGCCGGGGTCAGGCCCCGTACGGGGCGGGGACGTCCAGCACCCAGGTCAGGCCGAAGCGGTCCTTGAGCATGCCGTACACCTGCGCCCAGGCGGAGGCGCCCAGGGGCTGCACGATCTCGGCGCCCTCGCTCAGCCCCTCCCAGTAGGCGGCGACCTGCTCGACCGAGTCGCCGCGCACCGAGACGAAGTAGGGCTTCTCACCCGGGTTCCACGACGTGTGGCCGGGGACGTCGTAGGCCATCAGGCGAAAGCCCTCGGCGGACTCCACCTGGCCCCACATGACCTGGTCGGCCTCGGCCTCGTCGGTGACGCTGTGGGCGTCCTTGTACGTGATCACGGCGATCTCGCCGCCGAACACGCTCCGGTAGAACTCCAGCGCCGCGCGGGCCTCGCCCCGGAAGTTCGCGTGGATGGTGGTGCCGATGGTCATCTTCGTTCCCTCGTCCTCGGTGGATCCCCACGGGCCGGCGGCCCGTTCGACGACCAAGTTCGCAGGGGAAGCGGCCAGGTGGTGGCCTCTTCTGCGGGCAGGATGGGGCCATGCAGAAAACCTCCGTGCGGCTGCTGAAACTGCTCTCGCTGCTCCAGGCCCGCCGGGACTGGCCGGGGGCGCTGCTGGCCGACCGCCTGGACGTCAGCCCGCGCACCGTGCGGCGCGACGTCGACCGGCTGCGCGGGCTCGGCTACCCGGTGGCGGCCGTCAAGGGCCCCGACGGCGGCTACCGGCTCGACGCGGGCGCCGAGCTGCCGCCGCTGCTGTTCGACGACGGGCAGGCCGTCGCCCTGGCGGTGGCCCTGCGGCTGGCCGCCGCCGAGGGCTCGGGCGTGGCGGAGGACGCGGTGCGCGCCCTGCTGACGGTCCGCCAGCTCATGCCCGCGCGGCTGCGCCGCCGGATCGACACCCTGGAGGTCGCGACCGCCCGGCCGCCCGGGTCCCGGCCGGACCCGCCGGTCGACACCGGCGTCCTCGCGGCCCTGGGCTCCGCCGTGCACGCGCGGGAGGTGCTGCGGTTCGACTACGCGTCCCCCGGCGGGGCGGCCGGGGACGGCGGCCCCCTCGGTCCCCCTCCGCGCCGGGCGGAGCCCCATCGCCTGGTGGCCCGGGCCGGCCGCTGGTACCTGTTCGCCTGGGACCTGGACCGGGACGCCTGGCGCACCTTCCGGGTGGACCGCCTCACCCCGCGCCCGCCCGCCGGGCCGCGGTTCACCCCCCGCGAGATCCCGGGCGGGGACGCCGGGGCGTTCGTCGCCGCCCGGTTCCAGGGCGCGGACGGCCCCGGGGGCCCGCCGTGCCGGGGAGAGGTCGTGCTGGACCTGCCCGCCGCGGCGGCGGCCCCGTTCGTGCGGGAGGGCACCGTCGAGGAGCTGGGGCCGCGGCGGTGCAGGCTCGTCCTGGACTCGTGGTCGTGGACGGGAATGGCCGCGGACATCGCCCGGTTCGACGCGGGGATCGAGGTCGTGGGACCGGACGGGCTCCGGGACGCCGTCGCCCGGCTGGCCGAACGCTTCGCCGCGGCGGTCGGCCGCCCGGGGGCGGGCTCCCCCTGAACGGGGGCGCGCCCGGTTCCCGCCCGCGCGGCGGTCCTCCGCCGTGCCGCGCCCTTGCGGCGCCATCTGTAACTCCCTAAGGTGGTTACATGAGCGAGCGCGCGGAAACGGGACGCTGGATCGTCTCGCGGGACGGTCAGCGCTGGTGGTTCGACCCCGGCGCACGGTCCCTCGACTTCGCCTACACCGGCGGGTTCGAGGGACCTCCCGAATGGGAGGACTGGCACGGTCCCGCGGACGTGGAGCGGTGGTGGCGGGAGCGGTTCGGGGCGGAGGTGGAGGTCGACGCGTCGGCGTACGAGGACGCGCGCGCCCTGCGCGGGGCCGTCGCCCGCGGGGCGCTGGCGGTCTCCGGAGGGCTGGCGGTCCCGGCCGGCGACGCCGCGACGATCGACCGCCACGCGGCGATGCCCGACCTGCCGCCGCAGCTCGGCACGCCCGTCGCCCCCACCCACGAACGGCTGCTCGCCGCGGTGGCGCGCGACGCGGTCGGGACACTCCGGCGGACCGACCGCCTGCGCGCCTGCTCCGCCGACGACTGCGCACTCGTCTACCTGGACACCTCGCGCGCCGGCTCGCGCACCTGGTGCTCCATGAGCCGGTGCGGGAACCGGCACAAGATCCGCCGGCTGCGCGAACGGCGCGCGGCCGGACACACCACTCGAAACGTGACAGAGGAGAACTGAGATGCCGGGAATCACCCACCTGAACCCCGCCGGACTGCACACCAACCCCGCCTTCTCGCAGGGGGTGCGCGCGGACGGCGGGTCTCTGGTCGTCGTCGGCGGGCAGAACGGCACCGGCGGCGACGGCGCCGTCGTCCCGGGCGGCCTGGGCGCGCAGACGGTCCAGGCGTTCCGCAACGTGCTCGCGGTGCTCGCGGAGGCGGGGGCCGACCAGGGCCACGTCGTCAAACTGACCGTCCACCTGAAGGCGGGCGAGGACGTCACCGCCGGGTACCGGGCCGCGGGCGAGGTGTGGGGGCCGCACCCGACCGCGATCACCGTGCTCCAGGTGGCGGGGTTCGCCCGGCCCGACGCCCTGGTGGAGATCGACGCCCTCGCCGTGGTCCCCTGACCGGAGGGCGCCCGGCCGCCGCTCCGGGCCTCAGGGAAAGGTGATCAGGGGCTTGGCGCCGCCGCGGCCCGGGGAGCCGAGCACGGCCTCCAGGTCGCCCAGGCGGTGGCTGCCGCCCAGGCGGGTGCGCAGCCGCCCCTGCCGCAGGTGGCCGAAGACCGGGCGGAACAGGTCCGCGAGGGGTGTCCGGCCGGAGTGGACGAGGTCGCGGAGGCGGAACATCTCGACCCTCGTCCCCCGGTCCCCGGCGAAGCAGGCGGCGGGGAGCGGGACCCCGGACAGCAGCCCGTAGTGCACCAGGACCCCGCCCGGGCGCAGTACCTCCGTGAGGTGGACTCCCCCGGGGCCGCCGACGCAGTCGAAGACGACGTCGGCGGTCGGGCCGCCGAGGGCTTCGCGCAGGCGCGCGGGGGCGTCGGGGTCCTCGGCGTCCAGCACGGCGGCCCACGCCGAGGGGTCGGCCACGGCGCCCGTGCCGGAGCCGCGGACCAGCCCGACCGGCGCGATACCGCGGAGGCGGAGCAGTTCCGCGAGGTGCCCCGCGATGGTCGAGGCCGCCGCGTCGACCACCACGGCCCGGGTCCCGCCGGTGATGTGGCGGTCCACCATGGCCACGGCGGTGAGCGGGTTGATGTAGGCGAAGCAGGCGTCGCGGTCCGCGATGTCGTCGGGGACCGCGACGCACCAGTCCGCGGAGAGGTTCCTGGCCTCCTGCCAGTTACCCGCGGAGCCGATCGGCAGCACCCGGCGTCCCACCATCCCGCCCCGCACACCGGGGCCCGCGGCGGTGACCACGCCCACGCCCTCGAAGCCGGGGACGAAGGGGAAGGCCGTCCGGGAGCCGTAGGCGCCGGAGACCGTGACCAGGTCCGACGGGTTGACCGTGCTCGCGGCCAGCCGCACCCGGACCTCGCCGGGGCCCGGCGGCGGGGGCTCGGCCAGGTCGGTGATCCGCACGACGTCCGCCGCGGGGCCGGGGGTGGTGGCGACCGCACCGATCACGGGTCGGGCTCCTTCGCGGACGGCTCCGGGGGTCACCGCGATTCTAGGGCGCGGCGGTCAGCGGCCGGAGTGGTCGATGACGTTGCCGTTGGAGCAGTTGTCGACGTGGTCGCTCACGTAGTCGCCCAGGACGGGGACCACCGCGACCTCCTGGAGGCAGACCGCCGCGGAGGTGAAGTTCCAGTTGTTCGCGGCGTTCACCCCGCCGCCGAAGTTGGAGTCGTCGGCGGCGTGGGCGGGAGAGCCGACCCCCAGGGCGGCCAGGGCGAGGAAGGCGGTGACGAGGGTTTTCTTCATGCGACAACTCCAATTACGGTATGAACAAAATCAATCACAAAGAGTAACAGTAGTTTTCGTCCCGAGCGGGGTGCCCGACCACTGCCGGTCGGCGGACCGGGGCCCCGGCCACGCGGTTTCCCACCCGCTTGGAGCGCCGGGCCGCAGCCCGGGATTGGACCGGGGCCTGTGCCGTAGTTGTTGTTCTCCGAACCGGAGCGCCCGGCCACTGCCGGTCGGCGGACCGCGACCCCGGCCACAGCCGGAGGGTGTCGCTCCCACCCCGGGTCGCGGGGGTGAGAGCTCGACCGGAGTTCTCCAGAAGCTCAGCCGCTTGGAAAGGGCGGCCAGCGGAGCGTGGACCTGGCCCCGGCGCGGTCGGCGGGCGGCAGATTTTCAGTGGGAAGCGTTGGGTGCACGTCGTCAGTGGCGGGGGTGTCATCCGGGGCTGGGTCGAGCGAGGCGATCCCAGCTCAGCCGCCCGGATCGGGAGGAATGCCCCCTGAAAAGAGCGGTGGGCGCGACAAGCAGCCCGTACGTAGAGCCCACCCATGCCCTCCCAACGCCGTAGGGGGTGAAACGTGCGCTCTCTCTGGGCCTCCAGCACAGCCGGTGAGCGTTGATCCACACCCCGACCCCGGGGGGTGTGGGGAGGGCGTACCTCCCTCCGCAGACACACGGGGGTGAAGCCCGCGCGTATCTGCTCGCCGCGCCCCTGAGGGTTGTCCACCCGCCAGGAGCGCTCAGCCGTAGCCGGAGGGTGTCCCGCTGCCTCAGGTCGCGCGGAGTGAAGCCCGCACGTACCTTCGCGCCCCGCCGCCGGGGGTTGCCCACCCGCCTGGAGCCCTCGGCCCCAGCCGGAGGGTGTCCCGCTGCCTCAGGTCGCGCGGGGTGAAGGCCGCGCGTACCTTCGCGCCGAGCCCCTGGGGGTTGTGGGAGGGAGAACCGCGACCCGGGCCCAGGGTCGTCCACCCGCCCGGCGCCCCACGCCGCGCGAGAGCTGTGCGTGCGCGCGGCCTCGACCCGTCGTGGTGCGGGAGGGAGCTTCGGTGCGGGTTACTACGTCTGTGGTTGGTGTTCCAAGCGAGGTTGTGAGCGACCGCGCGGCCCCGGTCGGACCTTTCCTCCCTTTCCGCGTGGTCGGGCGGGGCAGGCCTCGCCCGGACCCGCCCCCGGACAGCACACCCCCACCACCCGGGACGTGCGGCCCACGCACCCGCCTGCCACTCTGCCGCCCCTCGTATCGTGGGGGCGGATCCGGCTCCGCCGGTCTGTACCTTCCCAAGCGGTGACCGTCTTGGAAACCAAAGGTTCTGGTCGGGCGCGACCACAGACCGCCGTTTCCAGCGGGTGACCGTCCTGGAAGCCTCCAAGTCCGCCTCACCCCCTGGCGCGGAGCACGCGGGAGCGTGACCCGACACCCCCTGTGGCCAGGCCGAGCGAGAACGCGCGGCCTTACCCCGCGCGACCCGTCCTGGGAGCGGCACCCTCCGGCTACGGCTGAGCGCTCCAAGCGGGTGGACGACCCCCAGGGGCGCGGCCAGCAAGCACCCGCGGCCCTACCCCGCACGCCCTTGCGTGAGAGCGATGCCCTCCGGCTGTGGCCGGGGGCTCCAAGAAGGTGAACAACCCCCAGGGGCGCGGCGGGTCAGGTGCGCGCGGCCTTCACCCCCAGGGGTTCGCGGAGCCGAGTACGCCCTCGTCAACCCCCTGGAGCCGGGGTATGGATCAACGCTGACCGGCTGTGCCCGGGGCCCAGAGACAGCGCACGCTCCACCCCCCATTGCGTTGAGGAGGGCATGGGTGTGCTCTACGTACGGGCCGCTTGTCGCGCCCACCACCGTTTTCAGGGGGCATTCCTCCCGCCGCTGTGTCTGGGCTGGGATCGCCTCGCTTGACCCAGCCCCGGATGACACCCCCACCACCACGGACGTGAGCCCAACGCGCTGGCCTTGCGGTCTGCCGTGCGCCGACTGCGCCGGGGCCAGGTCCACGCTCCGCCGGCCGCCCACTCCAAGCGGCTGAGCTTCTGGAGAACTCCGGTCGAGCTCTCACCCCCGCCACCTGAGCGGGGAGCGACACCCTCCGGCTGTGGCCGGGGTCGCGGTCCGCCGACCGGCTGGAGCCGGGCGCTCCGGGCGGGTGGGGACGACGAAACGACCCCGCCGGTGGCCGATGGCCGCCGAGCGGGGTCGTTCCGAGTGGAGTGGAGCTATGGGGATTCGAACCCCAGACCTCCTCCATGCCATGGAGGCGCGCTACCAACTGCGCCATAGCCCCTTGTGGGAGTCGGACCTCGTGCTTTCGCGCGCTGCCGACTCCCACACCATAGCGGAATCCCGTCCGAACGTCGAAACGGATTACGCGTCGTCGCTGAGCACCACCGGCTCGGGCAGGCTGGCCGCGTTGTGCTCCATGAGCCGCCAGTGGCCCCTGCGCTGCTGGAGCACCGACCAGCAGCAGTTGCTGAGCGGGCCCAGGATCTCGCGCTGCTCGTCGGCGAGGCCGAGCATGCGGGCGATGCCCACGCGCAGCGCGGCGCCGTGGCTGACCACGACCAGCAGGCCGCCCTCCGGGGTGCGGGACAGCGCCCGCCGGACGGCGGCGTGCATGCGGTCGCCGACCTCCCCGATGGGCTCTCCGTCGGGGATGTCCATGCGCGGGTGCCGGTCGGGCCAGCGCGCGGCCAGCTCCTTGCCGGTGAACCCCTCCCAGGATCCGCCGAACCGCTCGCGCAGCCCCTTGTCGTACTCGATCGGCAGCCCGGTCGCCCGGCCGAGGCGGCCGGCCGTGTCGGCGGCCCGTTTGAGGTCGGAGGCCACGATCAGGTCGGGCTCCAGGGTGGCGAGCAGGCGGCCCGCCCGCTCGGCCTGGGCGTGCCCCACCTTGTCGAGTTCGATATCGGTCTGCCCTTGGAAGCGGTTCTCCGCGTTCCACGCGGTACGGCCGTGCCGCCAGAACAGCACGCGACGGGTGTCGGTCACCTTGGTGCGTCTCTCCACTCGGGGGTGTTGCGCGAGCCCCGCGGCCGGGGCGGCGGTGCGGTTACGGCTCTTCCAGCGGGGTGCGCTCGGCACCGTGGGAGCCCTCGGGCAGCTCGATACCGGGGCAGTCCTTCCACAGGCGCTCCAGCCCGTAGTAGCCGCGCTCCTCCTCGTGCTGGACGTGCACGACGATGTCGGCGTAGTCCAGCAGCACCCAGCGGCCGTCGCGCTCGCCCTCGCGCCGGACGGGCTTGGCGCCCGCCTTGAGGCGCAGCTGGTCCTCGATCTCGTCGACGATCGCGCGGACCTGGCGGTCGTTGGGCGCCGAGCAGAGCACGAAGGCCTCGGTGATGACGAGCTGCTCGCTGACGTCGTAGGCGATGATCTCCTGCGCGAGCTTGTCGGAGGCGGCCTCGGCGGCGACCTTGACCATTTCCAGCGCCTTGTCGGTGGCTGTCACGTTGTGCTTGCTGCCTTTCAGCTGTCTCGGTAGAGCCCGGTCTTGTTGATGTAGCGGACGATGCCGTCCGGGACCAGGTACCAGATGGGTTCGCCCTTGCGCACGCGTTCGCGGCACTCGGTCGAGGAGATGGCCAGCGCCGGGACCTCCACCAGGGAGACCTTCCCCTCGGGCAGTCCGGTGTCGCTGAGCCGGTGACCGGGACGGTTACAGCCTACGAAATGCGCGAGCTCGAAAAGTTCGTCGGCGTTGTGCCAGCCCAGGATCGCACCCAGCGCGTCGGCGCCGGTGATGAAGAACAGCTCCACGCTGGGGCCGTAGGAGGACCGCAGTTCGCGGAGCGTGTCGATCGTGTACGTGGGCCCGTCGCGGTCGATCTCGATGCGGTCCACCCGGAACTGCGGGTTCTCCGCCGTGGCGATGACCGTCATGAGGTAGCGGTCCTCCGGCGGCGTGACCTTGTCCGGGTCCTTCTGCCAGGGCTGCCCGGTGGGCACGAAGACCACCTCGTCGAGCTCGAAGAGGTGGGCGACCTCACTGGCCGCCACGAGGTGGCCGTGGTGGACGGGGTCGAAGGTGCCGCCCATGATGCCGATCCGGGGGGGCCGGCCCGCCCCGGAGGACCTCCGCCCGCTGTTGTGCCCGTGCACCACTCGACTGCTCCGTTCCTCGGTCCGGCGTGCCGGATTCGGCCAACCGAGATTAACCGACGCGGCCGGGGAACACCGCACCCTTTCCCCTGGTTCGCACCTTTTTCCGGTGCACAGGAACAACGGCCGCGACGCCCTCCTGCTTCCCCGCGCGGAACCCCTGAGGTACGCCGGGGTTCTCCCTGAGGTTCCCCCGACCACGGCACCGGCCCGGGCGCCCGCTCCCCGGGCGCCACCTCGGCTTCCGGCCGCGGACCGGACAAACGCGTCATATCTCGTTGCCCCGAAACCGTGGCCAAGCGGGATCCGGGCGCATAGCATGCCGTTATGTCCAACTCACCAGATCGCGTCCGTGTACGGCTCTCCGACATCTCACCCCGTGCCTACGAGCACCCGGCCGACCGCGGCGCCCTGGTCGCGTTGCGGTCCCTGCGCGGTTTCGACGAGGTCTTCAAACGCCTCTCCGGCCTGTTCAACGAGCGCGCCCTGCGCCTGATGTTCCTCTCCAGCGCGGTCCGCGTGGGCCCGACCCAGTTCCCCCACGTGTACGACTACGTGCGCGACGCGGCCTACGTCCTGGACATGGACGAGGTCCCGGAGCTGTACATCCAGATGAACCCCAAGCCCAACGCCATGGCGATCGGCAGCCACAAGCCGTTCATCGTCATGACCACGGGCCTGTTCGACCTGCTGGAGGCCGACGAGCAGCGGTTCGTCATCGGCCACGAGGTCGGCCACATCCTCAGCGGCCACGCCGTGTACCGCACCATGCTGCTGGCCCTGATCCGGCTGGCCACCCGGGTGGCGTGGGTGCCGTTGGGCTACATCGGCCTCCAGGCCATCGTGGCCGCGCTGGAGGAGTGGTACCGCAAGTCCGAGCTGTCCTGTGACCGCGCGGGCATCCTCGCCGCCCAGGACCCCGAGGCGGGCAAGCGCGCGCTGATGAAGCTGGCGGGCGGCTCGCGCCTGGCCGAGATGAACCCGGACTCCTTCCTGGAGCAGGCCCGCGAGTACGAGAGCGGCGGCGACGCCCGCGACGGCCTCCTCAAGCTGCTGAGCCTGGTCGGGCAGACCCACCCGTTCGCGGTGGTGCGCCTGGCCGAGCTGCACCGGTGGATCGAGGACGGCTCCTACCAGCGCATCCTGGACGGCGACTACCCGCGCCGCTCCACCGACAAGGAGGCGAAGGTGGGCGAGGAGGCCCGCAGCGCCGCCAAGTCGTACAAGGAGTCCTGGGAGCGCACCGGGGACCCGCTGCTGGGCACCCTGCGCGACGTCGCGGGCAGCGCGGCCAGCGCGGGCGGCAAGATCTTCGACTCGGTGGCCGACCGCTGGCGCAACGGCTCCCCGCGCGGCGGCCAGGACCAGACCACCAACAACTAGCCCGCACCGCGGGAGACGGGGGCGGCCCGGCCGGGCCGCCCCCGCCGTGTGCGCTCAGGCGTGCAGGCGGGCGCGCACCGCCGCCCAGGCCGGGTGGGCGGGGTCGATGACCGCGAAGTGGTCGGCGCCGGGCACCTCGCGATACTCCACGTCGTCGCCCGCGGCGCGGGCCGCCGCCGCGTAGTCGCGGCTGTGCCCGACCGGGACCCTGGGGTCGGCGTCCCCGTGCACCACCAGGTGGGGCCGCCCGATCGGGAGCCGGCGCAGGGGCGAGGGCTCCCCGTGCGGGTGCTCGCCCAGGAAGGGCCCGACCGCGCCCTCGCCGAGCCCCTCGCGGGCGCAGCGCTCCAGGTCGGTGACGGGCGCCAGCGCGACCACCCGGGTGACGGGGGTGTCCGGTTCCAGCGCGTTGAGCAGGGCCAGGTGCCCGCCCGCGGAGTGGCCCGCGCTCACCACCCGGGAGGCGTCGTAGCGCTCCGGCGCGGCCCGCAGGGCACGGCCGACCAGACGCAGGGCGGCGTTCACGTCGTCCAGGGTCCGCGGCCAGCCGCCGCCGTCGCGGCCGGTGCGCCGGTACTCGACGTTCCACACCGCCCACCCCGCGCCGGCGAGGTCGCGGGCGAGCGGGTCCATGAGCGAGGCGTCGTGCAGGTCGCGCCACCAGCCGCCGTGCAGCAGCACGGCCACCGGAGCGGGGCCGCCGGCGGCGCCCCCCGCGGGCTCCCACCGGTGGACGACGGCGCTGGGGTGGTCGCCGTAGGGCTCGGTGACGGGCATGTTCTCCTCCTCGGTCGCCCCGCACCGTAGCAGCCGGCGCGCGCGTCAGGGCCGCCCGACCGTGCTCTCCCGGGTGATGAGCGCGAAGCCCGGCTGGATCCGCCGCGGCGGGGTGTCGGCCTCCCCGGCCAGCCGGTCCAGGAGCATGTCCGTGGCGGCGCGGGCGATGGCCCGCTTGTGCGGGGCGACGGTGGTCAGGGTGGTGGCCCCGTAGCGGCTCTCCTCGATGTCGTCGAAGCCGACCACGGCCACGTCGTCGGGGACGCGCAGCCCGCGCTCGGCGAGGGTGCGCATGGCGCCCACGGCGATGAGGTCGTTGTAGCAGAACACCGCGTCGGGCCGCTGCCCGGAGTCGAGGAGGCGGGCCACGGCCTGGGCCCCGTCCTCGCGGCTGTAGCCGTCGGTGACGGCGATGAGCGCGTCGTCGGAGGGCAGCCCGGACTCGCCCATGACCTCCCGCCAGCCGCGCAGCCGCAGGTGGGCGGTGGCGCGGGCGCGGCCGTGCCGGGCTCCCACGAACGCGACGCGCCGGCGGCCGATCTCCACCAGGTGGGCGGCGGCGGTGCGGGCGGCGGCGACGTTGTCGATGGCGATGTGGTCGTAGGGGGCGCTGTACTCGCGCTCGCCCAGCAGGACCAGGGGTGCGTCGCTCTCCCGGGCGAGCAGGTCCTCGTTCTCCAGCTCGATGGGGCTGAGGATGAGCCCGTCGATGACGCGGGCGCGAAAGCCCTGGGCGAAGAGGACCTCCTGGTCGCGGCGGCCTCCGGTGTGGTCGAGCAGGACGATGTAGTCGAGCCCGGCCGCGTGCTCGATGACGGCGTCCGCGAGTTCGGCGAAGTAGGGGTTGGTGAGCTCGGGGACGGCCAGGGCGATCATCCCGGTGCGGCCCTTGCGCAGGTGGCGGGCGGTGAGGTTGGGCCGGTAGCCGAGTTCGTCGATGGCCCGCTGGACGCGCTGGCGGGTCTGGGGTGTGACGTGCCGGTACCCGTTGACCACGTTGGACACGGTCTTGATCGACACCCCCGCCCGCTGTGCGACGTCCTTCAGGCTGATGCCCACGGGGCCTCCTCGTGGCTGGCGCGGCTGGCGGCGGTGATTTTCCATCGTTATACAACATGGGCGCCGAGTCTGCACCACCACCGTAAGCAGGACGGATGGGGAAACGCGGGGAAACGGCAGGGTGGGGGCGGTTCCCCTTTTCCGTTCCCGGAGGTCTGGACAGGCGTCGAGCATCGTGCTCTCATCTTCGTGACGTCAGGTTTTCCACGTTGTAAAAAGTGCGGACCTGGGACTCCGGCACCCCGGGCCGCACCGCTCGCGAACACGGAGAAACCGTATGCACGGCAGACCCCCCGTCCCCCCGTCGTCCGACCGCCGCACCCCCGAGCCCCCGTCCGCACCGGCCCGCCGGTCCCCCCTGGCCCGGTGGGGCGCGGTCGTGACCGCCCTGCTGCTCGTCCCGGCCGCCGCCCTGGCGGCCACCGCCGCGTCCGCCCCCTCCGCCGGTGCCGAGGCCGCGCCGCTGGAGACCCCCTGGACCGCCGAGGTCTCCCCCGACAACGCCCTGCCCGAGTACCCGCGCCCGCAGATGGTGCGCGAGGACTGGCTCAACCTCAACGGCACCTGGGAGTGGGAGCCCGCCTCCGCCGGCCAGGCCCCGCCGCTGGGCGAGGCGCTGGACCGGGAGGTCCTCGTCCCGTATCCGGTCGAGTCCGCGCTCTCCGGGGTCCAGGAGAAGCACGAGCGCATGTGGTACCGCCGCTCCTTCGAGGTCCCGGCCGACTGGGACGGGAGCCGGGTGCTGCTCAACTTCGGAGCCGTGGACTGGGAGGCCACCGTCTGGGTGAACGGCGCCGAGGTCGGCGTCCACACCGGCGGCTACGACAAGTTCTCCTTCGACATCACCGACCACCTCGCCGCGGGCGGCAACGAGATCGTCGTGGGGGTGTACGACCCCACCGACGGCGGCGGCCAGCCCGTGGGCAAGCAGCGCGACGAGCCGTCGGGCATCTTCTACACGTCCTACTCCGGGATCTGGCAGACGGTGTGGCTGGAGCCGGTCTCCCCCGCGCACGTCACCCGGCTCGACGTCACCCCGGACGTGCCGGGCGAGCAGGTCGAGGTGGTGGTCAACGCGGCGGGCGCCGAGGGGGCCACCGCCCGGGTGGACGTCCGCGACGGCGACACCGTGGTGGGCACGGCCTCCGGCCCCGCGGGGTCGGCGATCACCGTGCCGGTGCCCGACCCCCGCCTGTGGTCGCCCGACGACCCCTTCCTGTACGACCTCGACGTGTCCCTGGAGCGCGACGGGGAGACCGTCGACGAGGTGGAGGGCTACACGGGGATGCGCTCCATCACCACCGGCGAGGTGGACGGGGTGCTGCGGCCGCTGCTCAACGGCGAGTACGTGTTCCAGGTCGGCACCCTGGACCAGGGGTACTGGCCCGACGGCATCTCCACCGCGCCCACCGACGAGGCCCTGCGCTTCGACCTCCAGGCCCACCTGGACCTGGGCTACAACACCGTCCGCAAGCACGTGAAGGTCGAGCCGGACCGCTGGTACCACTGGGCCGACGTGCTCGGGCTCATCGTCTGGCAGGACATGCCCAACATGGCCCACGAGCCGTCGGCGGCCGACCGCGAGCAGTTCGAGGCCGAGCTGCACGAGATGATCGACGAGCACCGGTCGTTCCCGTCCATCACCCACTGGATCCCCTTCAACGAGGGCTGGGGGCAGTACGACGGGGCCCGCATCACCGACGAGGTCAAGGACGCCGACCCGTCCCGCCTGGTCACCGGCGCCTCGGGCTGGCACGACACCGGCAACGGCGACGCCGTGGACTCCCACATCTACGTGGGCCCGGGGAACCCGGTCCCGGCGTCGGACACCCGTATCTCGGTGCTCGGCGAGTTCGGCGGCTACGGACTGCGCACCGAGGGCCACGAGTGGAGCCCGGGCGACGGGTTCGGCTACGAGATGCTCTCCGACTCCGGGTCCCTGACCACCCGCTACACCGGGCTGATGGCGGGCGTGCAGCGGCTGGAGCGCACCCACGGGCTCTCGGCGGCGATCTACACCGAGATCACCGACGTGGAGAACGAGCTCAACGGCATGTGGACCTACGACCGCCGGGTCCTCAAGGTGGACGCCGCGGCGGTGGCGGCGGCGCACGCCGACCTCGTCGCCGGGGACCCGGTGGGCGGCCGGGAGGACCTGGAGACCGGCGGGTTCCACTCCCTGCGGGTGACCACCCCCGGACACGGGGACCGCTACCTGCGCCACCGCGAGGGGCTGGCCCACACCGAGCCGGTGGACGACTCCGGCTCCGACGTGCTCAAGGCCGACGCCACCTGGAGGATCGTGCCCGGCCTGGCCGACGGCTCCTGCGTCTCCTTCGAGTCGCGCAACTTCCCCGGCGAGCACCTGCGCCACAAGGACTCCCGGGTGGGCCGCGAGGCCTCCGACGGCGGCACCCTGTTCGCCGAGGACGCCACCTGGTGCCCGGTGCCGGGCCTGTCCGGCCAGGGCGTGTCCTTCCGCTCCTACAACTACCCGGCCGAGTACCTGCGCCACTACGACGGCGAGCTGTGGCTGTCCGGCGCGGGCGGCGTCACCGAGCCCTACGAGACCTCGGACCGCTACGCCGAGGACGTGACCTGGGCGGTCGAGGACCCCTGGGCCCCCTGACCCGCCCGGACGCCGCGCACGGCCCCTGAACCCGGTCGCCCCGCGCGTCCGCCCCGAGCGCGCCCGCGTCCCCGGCCCGGCGCCGGGGCACGGCCGCCCCGACGCCCCGCGGCAGGTCGCCGCGGGGCGCGGGCCGGCGGCCCGCGCCCTCCCCCCACGGAACGAGAAGACCCGGAGGAAACGACATGAACGACACCCCCGAGTACGCGCACCCGTCCCCGCGTTCACGCCCGCGGCTGCTGACCGTGGCCGCCGCCTGCACCCTGGTCCTGCTCGCGACCGCCTGCGCCCGGGGCGAGGAGCCCGCGGGCGGCGGCGACGGCGGAGGCGACACCGAGGGCCAGGCCCAGGTGCTGGACGAGGCCGCGGCCGGGGACCAGACCTGTGCCATCGACCAGTACGGCGGCCAGGGCTACGACCTGTCCGATGTCAAGGTCGGCTTCTCCCAGTCCGAGGCCGAGTCCAACCCCTTCCGCATCACCGAGACCGAGTCCATCAAGGCCGAGGCACAGGAGCGGGGCGTCGAGCTCATCACCTCCAACGCCCAGTCGGACTTCTCCCGTCAGATCACCGACGTGCAGGACCTCATCTCCCAGGGTGCGGAGGTGCTCATCATCGCCCCGCTCAACTCCGACGGGTGGAAGCCCGTGCTGGACGAGACCAGAGAGAGGGGCATCCCGATCATCACCGTCGACCGGGCCATCAACGGCACCGCCTGCGAGGACTTCGTCACCTTCATCGGCTCCGACTTCGCCGAGCAGGGCCGCCGGGCGGCCGACAAGACGATCGAGGCCCTGGACGGGGAGGGCGAGGTCGCGATCCTGCTCGGCACCGCGGGCAACAACGTCACCACCCAGCGGACCGAGGGCTTCAAGGAGCGGATCGGGGCCGAGGCGCCGGGCATCGAGATCGTGTTCGAACAGTCCGGCGACTTCACCCGCGAGGGCGGCCAGTCGGTCACCGAGCAGCTCGTGCAGTCCGACCCCGGCATCGACGCGATCTACGCCCAGAACGACGAGATGGGCATCGGCGCGGTCACCGCCCTGGAGGGCGCGGGCAAGGGCCCCGGCGATGTCGCCATCGTGACCGTGGACGGGACCCGCGGCGCGGTCGAGTACATCATCGACGGCTGGATCCACGCGGTCATCGAGTCCAACCCGCGGTTCGGCCCGCTGGCGTTCGAGGCCGCCGAGGCGTTCGGCTCCGGTGAGGAGGTCGGCACGAACCTCATCATCACCGACCGCGAGTACGACGCCTCCAACGCGGAGGCGGAGGTCGGCGATGCCTACTAGGCCGGCGCCGGCCGCCCGGCGCTCCCGGAGGGCGGTGCGATGACGGGACCGGTGGAGCGCGGCCCGGCCGTGCTGGGGGCCCGCGGGGTGACCAGGAGGTTCCCCGGGGTCCTCGCCCTGGACCGGGTCGATTTCGAGGTGCTGCCCGGTGAGGTCCACGCGCTGGTCGGCGAGAACGGGGCGGGCAAGTCCACCCTGATCAAACTGCTGACCGGGGTGTACCGCCCCGACGGCGGCGGCCTGGAGTACCTGGGCGCTCCGGTGCGGTTCGCCGGCCCGCTCCGGGCCCAGCGGGCGGGGATCGCCACGATCTACCAGGAGGTGAACCTGCTGCCGCTGCTGAGCGTGGCCCGCAACCTGTTCCTGGGGCGCGAGCCGCGCCGGTTCGGGCTCATCGACTTCGCCCGCATGCACCGCGAGGCGCGGGAGGCGCTGTCCGGGTACGGCGTGCACGTGGACGTGCGCCGCCCGCTGCGGGAGCTGTCGATGGGCGCCCGGCAGATGGTGGCGCTGGCCCGCGCGGTGGGCTCGGACGCCCGCGTGGTGATCATGGACGAGCCGACCTCGTCCCTGGAGCCGCGCGAGGTGGAGACCCTGTTCGAGGTCATCGGCACCCTGCGCGAACGCGGCATCGGGGTGGTCTACGTCAGCCACCGGCTGGACGAGCTGTACCGGATCTGCGACCGGGTCACGGTCCTGCGGGACGGCCGGGTGGTGCACACGGGGGCGATGGCGGAGCTGGAGCGGCTGCGGCTCATCTCGCTGATGCTGGGCAGGGACGTCGCCGACGTCGCCGGGGAGGGCGTGACCACGTTCTCCGGCGAGCACACGGAGGTGTCGTCGGAACCGGTGCTGGAGGCCGCGGACCTGGCCGCCCGCCACCGGCTGCACGGGGTGTCCTTGCGGATCCGGCCCGGCGAGGTGGTGGGCCTGGGCGGCCTGCTCGGCTCGGGCCGGACCGAGACCGCGCAGGCGATCGCGGGCGCGCTGCCCCTGGACTCCGGCCGGGTCTCGGTGCTGGGGGTCCCGGTGCGGCGCCGGTCCACGGCGGCGGCGATCGCCGCCGGGATCGGGATGCTCACCGAGGACCGCAAGCACGAGGGCATCGTCCCGGGCTCGTCGGTGCGGGAGAACATCGCGCTGGCGGCGCTGCCCCGGCTGAGCCGGTTCGGCCTGGTGTCGGAGCGGCGGGTGGACCGCGTGGTGCGGGTGTTCATGGAGCGCCTGCGTATCAAGGCGGTGGGACCGGAGCAGAAGGTGGAGGAGCTGTCCGGCGGCAACCAGCAGAAGGTGCTGCTGGCGCGCTGGCTGGCGCTCGAACCTCGGGTGCTGCTGCTGGACGAGCCGACCCGCGGCATCGACGTCGGCGCCAAGGCCGAGGTGCAGCGGCTGGTCGACGAGCTGGCCGCGGAGGGGCTGGGCGTGCTGCTGATCTCCTCCGACCTGGAGGAACTGGTGGAGGGGGCCGACCGGGTGCTGGTCCTCAAGGACGGCGCGGTCGTGGGTGAGCTGTCCGGCGGGGAGGTCACCGAGCGGGCGCTCATGGCCGTCATCGCCGGGGAGCCGGTCACGGCGGCCGGGGAGCGCGCCGGGGACGGCGCACCGGCCGTCCGCGGCGGAGAGGAGGTGCGGTGATGGTGCGGGCCGTCTCCGGGGTCCGGCCCCGGGTGGACCGGGCGACGCTGCTCGCCTGGACGCGCGACTACGGCGTGTACGTCGGCGTCGCCGTGATCGTGCTGTTCAACATCGTGTTCACACCCAACTTCCTCTCCCTGGAGAACTTCCGGGTGCAGGCGGTCCAGGTGGCCCCGGTGCTCATCGTGGCTCTGGGCATGGCCCTGGTCATCGCCACCGGCGGCATCGACCTGTCGGTGGGCGCGGTGATGGCCCTGTCCGCCTCGGCAATCGCCCTGTACCTGGGCTACGGGCCGGTGGTCGCGGTGCTGGTGGCGCTCGTGGCGGGCGCCGCGGCGGGGGCGGTCAACGGCCTGCTGGTGGCGTTCGCGGGGATCCAGGCGATCATCGCGACCCTGGCGCTGATGATCGGCGGGCGGGGACTGGCACTGGTGCTGGTCCCCCGGCTCCAGGGCATCCGCAACGAGGACCTGCGGGCCTTGGGCTCGGGGTCGTTCCTCGCGGTTCCGTACGTGGTGTGGATCGCCGCGGTGCTGGTCGCCGTGGTGGTGTTCCTGGTGCGGCGCACCGTGTTCGGCCGGGGGCTGGTGGCGATCGGCGGCAACCGGCGGGCCGCCGAGCTGTCGGGGCTGCCCGTGCGGCGGACCCTGCTGCTGGTGTACGTGCTGTGCGGGGTGCTGGCGGCGGTCGCCGGGGTGCTGACCACGGCCCGGCTCCAGGCCAGCGACCCCAACTCGGTGGGCGTGCTGATCGAGCTGTCGGCGATCACCGCCGTGGTGGTGGGCGGGACCCCGCTCACCGGCGGGCGGGTGCGCATCGCCGGGACCATCGCGGGGGCGGTGCTGATGCAGCTGCTGGTGGCGACGCTCATCAAACACGACCTGCCGCCGTCGTGGACGCAGATGGCCCAGGCCGCGGTCATCATCGGCGCGGTGTACCTGGCCAGGGATCGGAGGCGGACCTGATGTGGCGTGACCTGTTCCAGCGGCACGGCGCCCTCATCGTGCTGGCGGCCGTGGTGGTCGCGGCGGGGGCCGGCCTGGACGGCTTCCTGACCGCGGGCAATCTCGACAACGTGGCGGTCGGCGCGTCGTTCCTGGCGGTCATCGCCCTGGGGATGACCTTCGTGATCGTCACCGGCGGCATCGACCTGTCCGTGGGCACGGTGTTCGCCCTGGCCGGCGTGCTGGCGGCCTGGGCCTCCCAGTACGGGTCCGCGGCGGCGCTGCTGGTGCCGCTGGTGGTGTGCGGGGCGATCGGGGCGCTCAACGGCGCGCTGATCGCCCGGGCGGGGCTGGCCCCGTTCATCGTGACCCTGGCGAGCATGCTCGGCTCGCTCGGGCTGATGCTGGCGGTCTCCCGGGAGGGCACCGTCACCCACCTGGTGCCCGACGGCCTGGCGCTGACCCCGCTGGTGCACGGGCGGCTGCTCGGCCTGGTCGGCCACCCGGTGCTGCTGGTGGTCGTGCTGTTCGCCGCGGGCGGCGTCGTCCTGGGCCGCACCCGGTGGGGCCAGTACGTGTACGCGGTCGGCGGCAACGAGCAGTCGGCGGCGCTGATGGGCGTGCCCGTCGGAGGCGTCAAGGCCGCCGTGTACACGCTGTCGGGCCTGTGCGCCGGCCTGGCGGGCACCCTGAACGCGGTGTGGCTCGGGTCGGGCGTGACCATCTTCGGCATCGGTACCGAGCTGGAGGCGATCGCCGCCGTCGTCATCGGCGGCACCCTGCTGACCGGCGGCTACGGGTTCGTCGCCGGGACGCTGGCCGGTGTCCTGCTCCTCAAGGTGGTGCAGAACGTCATCAACGCCGTGGGCGGGCTGTCCTCCGCCTACCAGGAGGTCGTCAGCGGACTGTTCCTGGTGGTCGTGGTGCTGGCCCAGAAGTGGTTGAGCCGGCCCGGCGCGGCGGCCCCCACGGCCCCGCACGGTCCCTCCGGGCCGGCCCGGACGGGCGCCCCCTGACCCCGCGCACATGAAGCTCGGCGCCGCCGGCGGGGGCCGGCGGCGCCGATGCGCGTGGAGCGGTGGTGCGGTCGCCGGTCCTAGAAGGCCGGGCCGGCGGCCAGGGCCGCGTCGACGGTCTCGGCGCGGGCGGCCTCGACCTCTCCGGCCAGGTCGTCCTGGTGCGCCTCGAACTCCTCCACCACGGCGGTGCTGAAGGAGCGCAGCGCCACCTCCTGGGTGAGGATGTCGCCGCGGACGCGGTTGGCGTCGCCGATCTGGGCGGTCGGGGTGTTGCCCGACGCGACCAGGTCGCCGCCGACGATGTTGTTGTCGATGTAGGCGCCACCGGAGATGCCGGTGACGGTCAGCGTGCCGTCGATGTAGTTGACCGACGAGCAGAAGCCCTCCTGCTCGCCCGTCCCGACGGCCACCGGGCCGGCGCCGTCGGTGTAGGACGCCGCGCCGATGACCTCGCTGTCGCAGAGGATGCCGCCGGAGGCGGAGCCGCTGACGGTCAGGGCGCCGCGCACGACGGAGTCGTAGATGTCGACGTACTCGACACCGGTGCCCTTGACGGCGCCGCCGATGCGGGAGCCCTCGACGTAGACGGCGCCGGTCTCGGCGTTGATGTTCTTGACGGAGGAGTCGACGACGAAGGCGAAGCCGTCGTTGGCGGCGCCCTCGACCGGGACGGTCCGCAGGGCCGCACCGGCGCTGCTCTCCTCCAGGTAGGTGCCGTACGAGCCGCGGTTGACCACACGGCCGTCGACGGACGTGTCGGAGGCGTCGAAGTAGCCGTCCTGCTGGACGATCACCTCGCCCTGGATCTCACCGCCCAGGATGTGCAGGTTCCCGCCCTTGCGGACGGTGACGTCGCCCTGGATGACCGTGCCGTCCAGGAAGCAGCTCTTGCCGGCGGGGACCGCGAGGTCCGTGGGCAGCGTGATGGCGCCGCCGTGGCCCGAGCAGAGCGTGACAAGGTCCGCCTGAGCGGGAGCGGCCATGAGCGTGACGCCGCCGACGGCCAAAGCGGCCGTGGCCGCAGCCGCGACCGAACTCCGGATCTTCATGCGGGGGGATTCCTTTCGTCGTGACCGTGGGGGCGACGCTCTGGTTCTCTGAGCGGGGAAGAGCGTCGGAAGACACCTCAGTGAAATTACCGACCCACCGTCGCTTTGGGAATACTTGCTGAGAGAAGATTCGCTTCTGTCCAGGTTTCCTCTGAGAAAACGTTCCAGGTGACAACGCGTCCCCGCCACCCTCGGTGACGTGCCCGTCCGTCCCGCCGGGAACGGCGAAGGCCGCCCGGGACGGGGTCCCGGGCGGCCTTCGCGAGCGCGCGGGCTCACCTCACGTGGCCGTCTCCGGTCACGACGTACTTGGTGGAGGTCATCTCCGCCAGGCCCATGGGGCCGCGGGCGTGGAGCTTCTGGGTGGAGATGCCGATCTCCGCGCCGAACCCGAACTCGCCGCCGTCGGTGAACCGGGTGGAGGCGTTGACCATCACCGCGGCCGCGTCCACCCGGGACACGAAGTACCGGGAGGTCGGGAGCGAGTCGGTGACGATGGCCTCGGTGTGCCGGGTGGAGTAGCGGCGGATGTGCGCCAGCGCGTCGTCGACCGTGGGCACGACCCGGACCGCCAGGTCCAGGGACAGGTACTCGGCGGCCCAGTCCTCCTCGGTGGCCCCGACCACGGTGGCGGGCGAGGAGTGGGCGGCGGCGATCGCGCGCACGCGGTCGTCCCCGTGCACGGTCACGTCGGCGTCCGCCAGCGCGGCCAGCACCCGGGGCACGAACGCCTCGGCGACGGCCTCGTGCACCAGCAGGGTCTCGGCGGAGTTGCACACCGAGCAGCGCTGGGCCTTGGCGTTGACCGTGATGGCGACCGCCTTGTCGAGGTCGGCCGCGGCGTCCACGTACACGTGGCACAGGCCCTCGCCGGTCTCGATGACCGGGACGGTGGAGTCGCGGACCACGGCCTGGATGAGGGAGCCGCCGCCGCGCGGGATGAGGACGTCGACCAGGCCGCGGGCCCGCATCAGCGCCTGGGAGGACTCGCGGGTGCGGCCGGGCACCAGCTGCACCGCGTCCACCGGGACGCCGGTGCCCGCCAGGGCGTCGCGGATGACGGCCACGATGGCGGTGTTGGAGTCGTAGGCCGAGGAGGAGCCGCGCAGCAGGGCGGCGTTGCCGCTCTTGAGGCACAGCGCCGCGGCGTCCACGGTGACGTTGGGGCGGCCCTCGTAGATGATGCCGACCACGCCCAGCGGGACCCGGATCTGGCGCAGGTCCAGGCCGTTGGGGAGCACCCCGCCGCGGACGGACTCGCCCACCGGGTCGGGCAGCTCGACGATCTCGCGGACGGCGTCGGCGATCGCCCCGATGCGCGCCGGGGTCAGCGTGAGGCGGTCGACCATCGCCTCGGAGGTGCCGTCCTCGCGGGCCCGCGCCACGTCCCGGGCGTTGGCGTCCGTGATCTCGTCGGCCCGTTTCACCAGGGCCTCGGCGATCGCCTCCAGGGCGGCGTCCTTGACCGCCCGGCTGAGCGGGGCGAGGTCGGCCGCCGCGTCCCCTGCACGTTCGGCTACCGCGCGGACCTCGCGCTCGATGTCACTCATGGCGTTACTCTCTCGGGATTCGGGAGGGCCACCCGCGCGCCCGGGGTCCCGCCGCTTCGCGGGAGCGGGCCGGGGTGGTCCGCCCAGCCTATCCGCCCTCCCCGGTCCCCGCCCGGGACCGCACGGGGCGGGCGCGGTGCGGGCCCGCGCGCCCGGGCCCGCGGTGCGGTCAGCTCCAGCCGTAGCGGCTGCGCAGCACGTCGGCGACCAGCCAGAAGGTCTTCTCCTCCAGGACGGCGGCCTCGCGGCGGATGTCGTCCTCGTCGAACTCGAAGAGGCGGTCCACCCGCAGGAAGGAGTCGCGGCCCTCGCGGTCCCAGGGGCCCGAGCCGATCGGCAGCCAGTCCTGGCGCTCCCACTGCTCGGGGCGCTGGGAGGACAGCATCAGCCCGTGCAGGCGGCGGCCCTTGCGGCCCACCACCAGCAGCGGGCGGTCCTTGCCCCGGGAGGGGTCCTCCTCGTAGGGGACCCAGGTCCACACGATCTCGCCCGCGTCGGCCAGGCCGTCCCTCTCGGGGGCGTAGACGAGTCTGGTGGCGTTCTCCGAGGTGGGGACCTCCCGCACCTCGCCGTGGTGGGGGTGGTCGTCGCTGCGGTGCATCGTCCGTTCGCTCATCCCCGCAATGATAGGGCCCCTCCCCCGGCCCGGGTCCGGCCCCGGGGGCGGCCGGGCGCGTTCACTAGGATCGTGGCGCGACGCCCCGCCGCGAGGCGGGGCGCACGCCCGGCGGGGCCGGCCCGGCGCACCGGACCCCGTCGTCCGACAGCGAACCGACGGAACACGGAGCCGGACATGACCACCTCCCCCACACCCCGAACCGTCCTGGTGACCGGGGGCGCCTCCGGGCTGGGCGCCGCGCTCGTCGCCGCGTTCAGCGCCCGGGGCGACCGCGTCCTGGCCACCGACCTCGCCGACCGGGCGCCCGCGGCGCTCCCCCCGGGCGCCCGGTACCTGCGCCTGGACGTCACCTCCGACGGCGACTGGTCGGACGCCCTGGCCTGGGTCGAGGAGAACTGGGGCGGTCTGGACGTCCTGGTGAACAACGCCGGGGTGGCCGCGGGCGGCCGCATCGACGTGCTCGGCATGGACGACTGGCGGTGGATCACCGAGATCAACCTGTTCGGGGCGGTGCGGGGCTGCCGCACGTTCACCCCGCTGTTCAAGCGCCAGGGCTCGGGGCACATCGTCAACACCGCCTCGGCCGCCGGGCTCGTGCACCCGCCCGCGATGGCCTCCTACAACGCCACCAAGGCGGCCGTGGTGGCGCTCAGCGAGACGCTGCTCCACGAACTCCACCCGTTCGGGGTGCGGGTGTCGGTGGTGTGCCCCTCGTTCTTCCGCTCCGGCCTGGCCTCGTCCCTGCGCGGCAGCGACCCCGAGATGGAGAAGGGCGCCGTCCGGCTCATCAACGGGTCGCACCTGGACGCCGGGGACATCGCCGCCCGCGTGGTACGGGCCGTGGACCGGCGCACCCACCTGATCGTGCCCGACGCGCAGGCCCGGGGCGCGTTCTGGGCCAAGCGCCTGGCCCGCCCCCTGTACGACCGGGCCATGCGGGCCGTGGCCGGGCACCTGGTCGGGCGCCCGCACGGGACCGCCGGAAGGAGCGTGTGAGCGCGGGCACGATCGTCGTCCCCGGGGCCGGGCGCCGAGACGGCGCGGCAGTCCGCCGCGCTCGGCCACGGCCTGGGGCCGTGCGCCGGTCCATGGCCGTCTACGCCGCCGCCGAGGGGGTGCGGGCCGAGAACATCCCCGGCGTGGACGTGACGGTCGTCCACCCCGGCCGCATCCGGTCGGAGATGAACGAGCGGGTCGGGCGGCGGACCCGGTTCATGGCCGACACCGTGCCCGGCGTGCGCGCGATGGTCGCGGCCGTCCAGAGGCGCCGGGTCAGGGCGTACGTCCCGGCCCGGCCGTGGGCGCCGGTCGGCCTCCCCGTGAAGCGCCTGCCGCTGTCCGCGGTGAACCGCCCGGCCTGAGCGGCGGCCCCGCGGCGCCCGGCCGGGCGCCGCGGGGGCTCACAGGTCTCGGACGGTCCGCAGGATCTCGGCCCGCGCCTCCCCGCCCTCGGGGACCGGCACCAGCGGGTAGATGTGGATGGCGCCCTCCTCCTCGCTGAGGCGCACGTCGCCCCCGACCTCGGCCACCAGGTCCCGCAGGCGGCGGGTGTCCGGCAGCAGCACGTCCCGGGTGCCGATGTAGAGGTCCATGGGCGGCAGGGTCGCCAGTTCCCCGTACACCGGGCTCAGCCGGGGCAGGGACAGGTCGTCCCCGCCCGACCACGACTTGGCCGCCTCCAGCATCCCCACCGGGCTCAGCCAGGGGTCGCGCTCGTCCACCTCGGCGATCTCGGGGTTGGACATCGTCAGGTCGGCCCACGGCGAGACCAGGACCAGCCGGGCCGGCTCCGGCAGGCCGGCGCCGGGCAGGGTCTGGGCGAAGGCGAGGGCGAGGCCGCCCCCGGCCGAGTCGCCCGCGAACGCGGTCCGCGCCGGGTCCACGTCCTCGGCCAGCTCCCGGTAGACCTCCGTGAGGAACGGGAACGCCTCGCGGTAGGTGTGCTCGGGCGCCAGCCCGTAGAGGGGCACCTCCACCCGGCAGCCGGTGTCGGCCATCCGGGAGATGAGCACCCAGTGCCACGCCGAGATCTCGCTGACGTAGGTCCCGCCGTGCACGTACAGCACGGCCCTGACCGGCCGCTCCCCCTCGCGGGGCAGGACGGTGTAGACGGGGAAGCCCGCCACCGTCCGGAGGCCGATCCAGTGCCGCTGGGTGAGCCAGTGCGGGGGCGCGGGGTCGTCCTTGGGCTCGTACAGCCACTCCCGGGCGCCCTCCACCGACTCCATCGGGCGCTTGCGCACCACGCGCAGCGCCAGGGACAGCAGACGCGCCATCAGGCTCGCCATGACGGCCTCCAACTCGTGAGGGACGGAAATCCGACCCTTCCACACTCCGTGACCGGATTCTCTCCCGGGGTCAGCAGGTCCGGCGGGACCCGGAGCCGTGTCCCGCAGCGGGAACGCGCCACCGCCCGCCCTCCCGGCGGACCCGGCACCACCGAAGGGACACCGGGGAGGGCCCGCACGGCGCACGTCCTCCCCGGCGGACCCACCCGCGCCCGTCACCGACCACCGGCCGTACGGCCCGCCCATGGCTAGGGTTGCCCTATGGAACGCCGCAGACTCAGCTCCCTCACCATCGAGGGCCTCACCTCGATCCGCTCGGCCACCGTCGAACTGGGGGACGTCAACGTCCTGGTCGGGGCGAACGGGTCGGGCAAGAGCAATTTCATCTCGGCTCTGGAGATGGTCGGCAGGATCGCCGACGGGCGGATGGGGTTGCACGCCCTCCAGAGCGGCGGAGCCTCCAACCTTCTCTACAAGGGTCCGGAACCGAGCGGTGAGGTGGCGCTCAAGCTGGTTTTCGAAGAGGTCACCTACGAGGCGACTCTGACTCCGACCAAGGATGACGCGCTCATCTTCAACGGCGAGAAGATCGCGGCACGGGCAGAGGGCTCCGCTTCCTCCACGAATGTCGAGGTGACCGGGGGATCGAAGGAGAGCATTCTCTTCGATGTGGGAACGGGCAACACTACGGCCTCCCCCGCGATGCGGGAGATCTCCGAAGCAGTGCTGGACCAACTCACCGGCTGCCGTGTCTTCCACTTCAACGACACGGGGCCGCAGGCCCCGGTCAAGGGCAACGGCTCCACCGCCGACAACCTCGCCCTGCATCCGGACGCAGCCAATCTCGCCGCCGTGCTGATGCGCCTGCGGGACGACGAACCCGGGGTGTACGGCCGCATCCTTCGCGACATTCGGGGCATCGCGCCGTTCCTCCGCGACTTCGTACTGGTCGAGCAGAATGAACGCGTACGGCTGCGCTGGACCCAGCAGGACAGCGAGAACGTCTTCCCCGCCAGTGCGATGTCCGACGGCACCCTGCGCTTCGTCTGCCTGGCCACTCTGCTCAACATGCCGGGCCGCCCCGGGATCATCGTCCTGGACGAACCGGAACTCGGCCTGCACCCCTACGCCATCGTGCAACTCGGCGAGATGGTCCGGGCGGCGGCGGTGGACAGCCAGATCGTCATCGCCACCCAGTCCGTCACCCTGATCGACCAGGTGGCGCTGGAGGACCTGGTCGTGGTCGAACGCGAAGCGGGGGCCTCCACCTTCCGCAGACCCGTGGCGGAGGAACTCCGGATGTGGCTGGAGGAGTACTCCCTGGGCGAACTGTGGCAGAAGAACCTCCTGGGGGGACGCCCCCGTTCCGAGCGAAGGTGAACGTGCGCAGGCTTCACATCCTCTGTGAGGGACAGACCGAGGAGAACCTCGCCAACGAGACCCTGCGGCCCTACTTCGCCTCAGCACAGGCCTACGTCACGGTCTCCGTCCTCAACACGAGGCGCACCGCCGCGGGTCCGAACGGCAAGGGCGGTGTCGGACGCTGGAGTTCTCTGGAGCGGGACATCCGTCTGCTGGCCAGGGACTCCTCGATCGACGTGCTCAC
Organism: Nocardiopsis flavescens; assembly: GCF_900141985.1. Taxonomy (GTDB): domain Bacteria; phylum Actinomycetota; class Actinomycetes; order Streptosporangiales; family Streptosporangiaceae; genus Nocardiopsis; species Nocardiopsis flavescens. Next base: position 231,263 of record NZ_FQZK01000010.1, read on the forward strand.
CACCCTGGTGGACTACTACGGTGCACCGTCGGACGCGCCGGGGATGGGGGACAGGCCGCGCGGGACCGCGTACGACCGGGTCGCCCACGTGGAGTCCGCCATGGCCCGGGCCGTGGACGACCCCCGCTTCCTTCCCCACCTGGTCCTGCACGAGACGGAGGCCTGGGTGATCGCCTGCGCGGAGACCCTGGGGGAACTCGTGGGAAAACCGAGGCTCTCCGACTCGCTGCGCGCACTCGCCACGAGCGCGGGAGGACCCGAGCTGGTCAACGACGGCCCGGACACCGCACCGTCCAAAAGAATCACGAGACTCCATCCGACCTATCGCAAGACCCGGGACGGTCCCGACGCGGTCCACCTGGCAGGGGTGGAACAGGTCCGCCTCCGGTGCCCGCACGCCGACGCCTGGTTCCGGGCCGTGGAGGAAAGGCTCGGAACCGGGCGGTCCGGCTGACCGGCGTCAGAGGACGACGAGGTCGTCGCGGTGGACCAGCTCGCGCTCGTAGGAGGGGCCCATCTCCCGGGCCAGCCACCGGGTGGAGCGGCCCATGAGGTCGGGCACCTCGGCGGAGTCGTAGTTGACCAGGCCCCGGGCCACCACGGCGCCCTGCTCGTCGCGCAGGTCCACCGGGTCGCCGGCGCTGAACTCGCCGATCACGTCCACCACGCCGGCGGGCAGCAGCGACGCCTTGTCCCCGACCACGGCGGCCACCGCCCCCGGGTCCAGGACCAGGCTGCCGCGCCCCGCGGTGGCGTGCGCCAGCCACAGCTGGCGGGCGGAGGGGCGCCGCCCCGAGGCCGCGGCGAAGAGCGTGCCGACCGCCTCCCCGGCCAGCGCGCCGCGGGCGTTCGCGGCGGAGGTGAGCAGGGTGTCGACCCCCGCCTCGGTGGCGATGCGCGCGGAGGCCACCTTGGTGACCATGCCCCCGGTGCCCACACCGCGCCGGCCCGCGGAGCCGATGTCGATGCCCTCCAGGTCGTCCGGGTCCGCGACCAGGCCCACCACCCGGGAGTCCGGGTGGGACGGGTTGCCGTCGTAGAGGGCGTCCACGTCCGACAGCAGGACCAGGGCGTCGGCCTTCATCAGGTGCGCGACCAGGGCCGCCAGCCGGTCGTTGTCGCCGAACCGCAGCTCGTGGGTGGCCACGGTGTCGTTCTCGTTGACGATCGGCAGTGCGCCGATGTCCAGCAGGCGGTGGAGGGTGCGCTGGGCGTTGCGGTGCTGCACCCGGCGCATCAGGTCCTCGACGGTGAGCAGGACCTGGGCGGCGTTGATGCCGTACCCGGCCAGCTCCGCCGTGTAGGCGGCCAGCAGCAGCCCCTGGCCGACGCTGGCGGCGGCCTGCTGCGACGCCAGGTCGCGGGGGCGGGCGCGCATCCCCAGCGGGGTCATCCCGGCGGCCACCGCGCCCGAGGAGACCAGGATGACCTCCTGGCCCAGGGTGCGGCGGGACGCCAGCACCTCGACCAGGTCCCGGATACGGCCGGAGTCGATCCGGCCGTCGGGGGTCGTCAGCGACGACGACCCCACCTTGACGACGATCCGGCGGGCGGCGGCGACGGCCGCGCGCCCCCGGGCCTCACGCGAGGCGGGCTGTTCGAGTCGTTCTGTGCTGTGCACCGTGTGGGGGCTTTCCATCCGAGGGCGCGGTCCGGGCGGAGCCGCGCCCTGCTTCCGTGTTCGGCCGGGCCGGTACGTCCCCGCGCGGTTCAGCCCAGCCGGGCGTCGGTTCCGCGCGGGCCGGACGGGACGGCCTCCGCGTCCATGGACGGGTCCCAGTCGAACACCACGGAGTCCTCGTCGGTGCCGATGTGGACCTCGGCGCCCTCGGTGGCCCCGGCCCGGGCCAGCTGCTCCTCGATGCCCAGGCGGTTGAGGCGCTCGGCGAGGTAGCCGACGGCCTCGTCGTTGGTGAAGTCGGTCTGGCGCACCCAGCGGGCGGGCTTCTCGCCGCGCACCTGGAAGGCGTTGTTCCCCAGCGGGACCACCTCGAAGGGCACGTCGCCGATCATCTTGGGCCGCAGGACGATGCGGGTGGGCTCGGCGGCCGGGGCCGCGTCGCGGGCCGCGGAGATCTGCTCGGCCAGGGCGAAGGACAGCTCGCGCAGCCCCTCGCGGGAGGCCGCGGAGACCTCCAGCACGCGGTACCCGCGCTCGGTGAGCATGGGGGTGACGAGTTCGGCGAGCTCGCGGGCCTCGGGCACGTCGACCTTGTTCAGGACGACGATGCGCGGGCGGTCGGACAGGTCGACGCCGGTGGCGCTGCCGTAGGCGGTCAGCTCCGCCTCCAGCGCCTCCAGGTCGCTGACCGGGTCGCGCCCCGGCTCGTAGGTGGCGCAGTCCAGGACGTGCAGCAGGGTGGAGCAGCGCTCGATGTGGCGCAGGAACTCCAGGCCCAGGCCCTTGCCGTCGCTGGCGCCGGGGATGAGGCCGGGCACGTCGGCGATCACGTACTGGGTGGCGCCCGCCTCGACCACGCCGAGGTTGGGGACCAGGGTGGTGAACGGGTAGTCGGCGATCTTGGGCCGGGCGGCCGACATCGCGGCGATGAGCGAGGACTTCCCGGCGCTGGGGAAGCCCACCAGGCCGACGTCGGCGATGGTCTTCATCTCCAGGCGGACGTCGAACGCCTCGCCCTCCTCGCCCTTGAGGGCGAAGCCGGGCGCCTTGCGCTTCTTGGAGGCCAGGGCCGCGTTGCCCAGGCCGCCGCCGCCGCCCTGGGCCAGCACCAGGCGGGTGCCGTGGCCGACCAGGTCGGCGACGGTCTCGCCGTTCGCGCGGGTGACCACGGTGCCGTCGGGCACGTACAGGACCAGGTCGTCGCCGTTGGCGCCGTTGCGGTGGCCGCCCATGCCCGGGGTGCCGTTGCCGGCGCTGCGGTGCGGGCGGCGCTGGAAGTCCAGCAGGGTGGCGGTCTGGGAGTCGACCTCCAGGACGACGTCCCCGCCGCGCCCGCCGTTGCCGCCGTCGGGCCCGCCCAGCGGCTTGAACTTCTCGCGGTGGACGGAGGCGCAACCGTGCCCGCCGTTCCCGGCCTTGACGTGCAAGACCGCCTCGTCGACGAAGTCGGGCATGGTTCTCCTCTGTTCACTGCTCCGGCCGCGGGGCGGCCCGGTGGGAAAGTGCGTGCGTCACCTGGTGACAACACCAGAGGCGGGCCAGTGTTCCCTGGCCCGCCTCTGTGGACACGAACGTTCGCGCGCGACCTACTCGGCGGCGGCGGGAACGATGTTCACGGCCTTGCGGCCGCGGAAGTTGGCGAACTTCACCTCGCCGGCGACCAGGGCGAACAGCGTGTCGTCGCCGCCGCGGCCCACGTTGGCGCCGGGGTGGAACTTGGTGCCGCGCTGGCGGATGAGGATCTCACCGGCCTGGACGGCCTGGCCGCCGAAGCGCTTGACACCCAGGCGCTTGGCGTTGGAGTCGCGGCCGTTGCGGCTGGACGATGCGCCCTTCTTGTGTGCCATCTCTCAGATCCTCCTACTTCGCCGAGATGCCGGTGACGCGGACCTGGGTGTGCTTCTGGCGGTGACCCTGGCGCTTCTTGTAACCGGTCTTGTTCTTGTACTTCAGGATGTTGATCTTGGGGCCCTTGGTCTCGCCGAGAACCTCGGCGGTGACCGTGTAGCCGTCCAGCTTGGCCGCGTCGCTGACGACGTTGCCGTCGTCCACGACGAGGATGGGCTGCCACGTGATGGTGGCGCCGGTCTCGGCAGAGACCTTGTCGATGTTCAGGACGTCATCGACGGACACCTTCTCCTGACGGCCGCCCGCTCGCACGATCGCGTACACCGCGTAACTCTCTTCCTGCTCGCTCAACGAATAATGCTCGGGACCATCCCCGAGACATGTGTTCGGGGTCCGGGTCCGGCCGGGTGCCCTCGCGGGCGGGCCGGGAGGACCGCCCCGCGTGGGGACGGGGAGTCCTCGTTCCACGATCCACTGTTGCCTGTAGCGGGGCGCGGGGATCCGAGGGAAACAAACCCTGCGTGGAGAGCACTTGGTGTCGGGGCGCGCGATCACAGGGAGCGCGCCGACGCACCGTCCATCAGATTACCACCGACCCGCCACGGGCCTGCACACGCGCGGTGGTCCGGGCCGGGGGCGAACCCCCGGCCCGGACCGGGCCCGCGTCCCGCTCCGGCTCAGCCGGCGTCCACGGCGGTGGTCGAGGCCGCCGCCTTGGTACGCCGGGTGCGGCGACGCTTGGGCCGCTCCGCGGCCTCCTCGTCGCCCTCCGCCGGTGCGGTGGTCTCGGTCGCGGCCTCCGGCTCCCCCGCGGCCTCGGCGGCCGCACGGGCGGTCCGGCGGGTCGCGGTGCGCCGGGTGCGGCGCGGGGCGGGGGCCTCCTCGGCCTGCTCCCCGTCCTCGGCCGCCGGGGCGGCCGCGGGCTCCTCGGGCGCCGGGTCGGCGTCCTTCGGCTCCCGGACGGGCTCCTCGGCCACGGGCTCGGCCGACTCCTCGACGGCCTCCGCGGCCTTGCGCGAGCGCGAGGCGCGCTTGCGGGTCCGCTTGGGCTCGGCCTTGTCCGCCGCGTCGGCGTCGTCGGCCTTCTTGCCCCTGACGGGCTTCTTCTCGGACTTCTCGGACTTCTTGTCGGCCTTGGCCGCGGGCTCGGCGGGCTCCTCGGCGGCCGGGGCCTGCGGCTCGGCGGGCTCGGGCTCCTCGGCCGCGGTGTCCTGCACCTCGGCCTGCTCGGACTCGCCCTTGCCCTTGTCGCCCTTCTTCTTCTTGCGTCCGCCGCCGTTGCCGCCGGCGGAGCCGCCCTTGCCCTCCACCGGCTCGGTGGCCAGGATCAGGCCGCGCCCGCTGCAGTGCTCGCAGGTGTGGGAGAAGGCCTCCAGCAGGCCCTGGCCGACCCGCTTGCGGGTCATCTGCACCAGGCCCAGCGAGGTGACCTCGGCCACCTGGTGCTTGGTGCGGTCCCGGGACAGGCACTCCAGCATCCGCCGCAGCACCAGGTCGCGGTTGGACTCCAGGACCATGTCGATGAAGTCGATGACGATGATGCCGCCGATGTCGCGCAGCCGGAGCTGGCGGACGATCTCCTCGGCCGCCTCCAGGTTGTTCTTGGTGACGGTCTCCTCGAGGTTCCCGCCCTGGCCGGTGAACTTGCCGGTGTTGACGTCGACGACCGTCATGGCCTCGGTGCGGTCGATGATGAGCGAGCCGCCGCTGGGCAGCCAGACCTTGCGCTCCAGTGCCTTGTTGATCTGCTCGTCGATCCGGTAGGCGGCGAAGACGTCGCGGTCCTCGCCCCAGTGGGAGGAGCGCTCGGAGAGGTTGGGCGCCACGTGCTCGACGTAGTCGTGCACCGTGTCCCACGCCTCGTCGCCGGAGACCACCAGGCTGGAGAAGTCCTCGTTGAAGACGTCCCGCACGACCCGGATGGTCAGGTCGGGCTCGCTGTTGAGCAGGGCCGGGGCGTTGGCGGACCTGGACTTGCGCCTGATGGACTCCCACTGGTTGGCCAGGCGGGAGATGTCGCGCTCCAGCTCCTCCTCGCTGGCCCCCTCGGCGGCGGTGCGGACGATGACGCCCGCGCCGGAGGGCATGACCTTCTTGAGGATCTGCTTGAGGCGCGCGCGCTCCTTGTCGGGGAGCTTGCGGCTGATGCCCGTCATGGAGCCGTGCGGCACGTACACCAGGTAGCGGCCGGGCAGGCTGATCTGGCTGGTCAGGCGGGCGCCCTTGTGGCCGACCGGGTCCTTGGTGACCTGCACCAGGACCGACTGGCCGGACTTGAGCACCGACTCGATGCGCTTGGGCTGGCCGTCCAGGCCGAAGGAGTCCCAGTTGACCTCGCCGGCGTACAGCACGGCGTTGCGGCCCTTGCCGATGTCGACGAACGCGGCCTCCATCGACGGCAGCACGTTCTGGACCCGGCCCAGGTACACGTTGCCCACGTAGGAGCGGTGGGTGGCGCGGTCGACGTAGTGCTCGACGAGGATGTCGTCCTCGAGGACGGCGATCTGGGTGCGGTCCCCGGTGCGGCGGATGACCAGGTCGCGCTTGACCGCCTCGCGGCGGGCCAGGAACTCCGACTCGGTCACGATCGGCGCGCGGCGGCGGCCCTGCTCGCGGCCCTCGCGGCGGCGCTGCTTCTTGGCCTCCAGGCGGGTGGACCCGCGCACGGCCGTGACCTCGTCCGAGATGGGCCGGTCGGGCCGCGGCTCGCGGACCCGGACCACGGTGTTGGGCGGGTCGTCGGGGGTGCCCTCGCCGCCCCCGCCGCCGGAGCGGCGGCGCCGGCGGCGACGGCGCCGGCTGCCGGCGCGGTCGTCGTCCTCGGCGGAGTCGGACGCGTCCTCGGCGTCGGCCTTGTCCGCGGCCTCCTCGGGCTCGTCGGCGGCCTCCGCGTCGTCGGCCTCGTCACCGGAGCGCGAGCGGCCGCGGCCGCGGCCGCCCCGGCGGCGGCGCCGGCGGCTGGGCCTGTCGTCGGAGGAGTCCTCCGCGCCGGTCTCCTCCGCGTCCGCGGACTCGTCCCCGGCCGCCTCGTCGTCCTCGTCCTCGTCCGCTTCGTCCTCGGCCTCCGCGGGGGCGGGGGCGGGCGGCGCCACGGCCGCCACGGGGGGCTGGAAGAGCATCGAGGGGGCCTGGAAGACGCCGCCGGACGGCGCGTCCTCCTCCGGCTCCTCCCCGGTCCCGGAGACGGCGGCGGTCTCGGGCGCGGTCTCGACCGCGGCGGCCCGCGTGCGCGAGCGGCGCGCGCGGGTGCGCGGCTCCGGCTCGGCCTCGGCGGGCACGGCGGCGGGCTCGGGGGCCGGGGCGGCCTCCGCGGCGGCCGCGCGGGTGCGGCGCGTGCGGGTCTTCTTCTCGGGCGCGGCCTTCTCAGGGGCGCTCCCGGCCGTCTCGGCCCCGGGTCCGGGGTCGGCGGCGGCCGGCGGGGACGCCGGAGCCGCCACCGGCCGGTCCTCGACCCGCACCGTGCGTCGCCGCACGGTGGTGGCGGAGCTGACCTTGACCGTGCCGCCCTCGCCGGAGCCCGCGCGCGTGGTCACGGGCCTGGCCGGAGGGGAGAAGACGTCGTCGGGCTCGGGGGGCGGTCCGGCGGCGCGGCGCACGCCCTTGGCGCGCGCGGGTGTGGTGACCCGTACCTCGCCACCCCCCACGGGGGGCATCGCCGCCCTCGTTTCGGTTGTTTCAGTTGTACCCACGGTGTCGTCTGCACCGTTGCTGGGCTCGTTGTCGAGCATCCGGGCGGTCTCCCGTCAAAGTCCCCGGGCGCGCCGCGACCTCTCGGTCGGCGGCGCGGCTCACGAGAACTGTCGTCGCAGTGTCAGCGCCGACGGCACGTGCCGTGCCGTCGGGGCAAAGTCCTGTGGTGGCGCCCATGTTCCCCGCTTCGGGACCGCGCATCAGCGCGGACCCGTCATGGGCGCCGACGGCTGTGGTGCGCTGTCGCCCCGCTCCTCGGCAGCGTCCGCCGTTCCGGAGTCGTTCCGGTCCACGGCGAGCGGGTCAGCGATCGCACCTGTCGTCTCGTCCAGCGGCCCCTGCGCCAGCCGGGTCATCATCACCGATGACGGCGGCGCGAGGTCGGCCGCATGGCGGAGGCCGGTCAGCACGTCGTCCGGTCGTACAGCAGGTGTCGTGTGCCGTACGACCATCCGAAGTATGGCATATGTGGTGTCCTGCTCACCCGGGGCGCGCCCGGGTCCACGACACACGTCGATGCCGACCACCGCCGGCCGGGTGTCGAAGCGGCGGCGGCCCTTCTTGGTCATCCGCTCCACCTCGACGGTCTCGGCCGCCAGGTAGGCCCGCACGGCGCTCTCCGCCTCACCGGGGCCGAACCCGCCCAGTTCCACCCGCCACGCGGAGGCCTGGAGCCGTTCGGCCAGGCCCGGAGCACGGGCCTCGACCACCTCGACCACGTCGATGCCGTCCGGCATGGCCGCGTCGATGTCGGCCCCCACCCGGGCGGGTTCCCGCCTCTGGGCGAGGGTGAGTTCGAGGTACTCCGCCTCGCTGGCGACCCCTGTGGGGGCCGCACCGGTGTAGGAGACCTTCGGGTGGGGCGAGAAACCGGCGGAGAAGGCGACCGGCACGTCCGCCCTGCGCAGGGCGCGTTCCAGTGCCCGGGCGATGTCCCGGTGACTGGCGAACCTCATGCGCCCGCGTTTGGCGTAGCGGACGCGGAGGCGTTGGCCGGGCACGGCGGTGGAGGGTGAAGTGGTGCCCTCGGGTGCGGGGGGCAGCTCAACTCCTTTCCTCATGGCCCCTCGTGCGGCCGCGGGGCGACCGGCGAGGGGCTGTTCCTCGTCCTGTTCAGCGTACGGTGCGCGGCGGTGCACCTGGACCGGCGAACCGGGGGGTGCTCCGTCGCACGCGCGTCCGAGCAGGACCACGCACCCGGTATCTGCCCCACTGACCTGCGCTCGAAAAGTCCCGAGGGAACTCGGCGCCGGAAGAGGCGGGGCCGGGCGCGCGCCGAACGGTCGTTCACCACCGGAACGCGGGGGCCCGGAAAAAAAATCCAAAGAAAATTCCGCGGCCTTGGCAACCCCCCGCCGGGGCCGCGAGTCCTATTACACGTACGGCCCGGCGCGAGCGGGGCGCCGGGCCGTACACCTTCTCCCCCGGGCGCTCCCCTTCACAGGGTCGAGGACCGCCGCACAGGCGGCGCCCGGAGCGGGCATCCTACTCCATCCACTCCGGAGACACCCCTGTCCGGCCGCCGGCACGGCCCCGCCCGCCCCCGCGGGCGGCGGAGGGGGCCGGCGTCAGACGATGGTCAGCGGGAGCATGGGGCGTCCCTCCGCCGGGGCGTTGATCTGGATCTCGGTGCCCATGCTGGGGCACACCCCGCAGTCGTAGCAGGGGTTCCAGCGGCAGTCGTCCACCTCCAGCGACTCCTCCCCGTACTGGGCGTCCTGCCAGTCCTGCCACAGCCAGGAGCGGTCCAGCCCGGCGTCCAGGTGGTCCCAGGGCAGCACCTCGTCCTCGTCCCGGTCGCGGGTGGTGTACCAGTCCACGTCCACCGGGAGATCCGCCAAGGCGGTCTCGGCGGCCTTCGTCCACCGGTCGTAGGAGAAGTGCTCGCTCCAGCCGTCGAACCGCCCGCCCGCGCGCCAGGCCTCCTCGATGACCCGGCCCACCCGGCGGTCGCCCCGGGACAGCAGGCCCTCCACGATGGACGGCCGCCCCTCGTGGTAGCGCAGCCCGATGGACTTGCCGTAGGCGCGGTCCGCGCGCAGCCGGTCCCGGAGCTTGCGCAGCCGGGCGTCCACCACCTCGTGCGAGGTCTGGCCCGCCCACTGGAACGGCGTCTGGGGCTTGGGCACGAACCCGCCGATGGACACCGTGCAGCGGATGTCCCGGCGCCCGGTGACCTCCCGGCCGGTGCGGATGACCTCGGTGGCCAGGTCCGCGATGGCCAGCACGTCCTCGTCCTCCTCGGTGGGCAGCCCGCACATGAAGTACAGCTTGACCTGCCGCCAGCCGGCCGCGTACGCGGCGGTGACGGTGCGGATGAGGTCCTCCTCGGTGACCATCTTGTTGATGACCCGGCGCATCCGCTCGCTGCCGCCCTCCGGCGCGAAGGTCAGCCCGGAGCGGCGGCCGTTGCGGGTGAGCTCCTCCGCCAGGTCGATGTTGAACGCGTCGACCCGGGTGGAGGGCAGGGACAGGCCGGTGTTGGTGCCCTCGTAGCCGTCGGCCAGCTCCTTGGCGATGTCCTTGATCTGGCTGTGGTCGGCGCTGGACAGCGACAGCAGGCCGACCTCCTGGAAGCCGGAGTTCTTCACCCCCTCGCGGACCATGGAGGTGACGGTCTCCTTGTTGCGCTCGCGCACCGGCCGGGTGATCATCCCGGCCTGGCAGAACCGGCAGCCGCGGGTGCAGCCGCGGAAGATCTCCACGCTGTAGCGCTCGTGCACCGTCTCCGCGGTGGGCACGATCGGCTTCTTGGGGTAGGGCCACCGGTCCAGGTCCATGACCGTGTGCTTGTGGACCGTCTCGGGCACCCCGGGCCGGTCCGGCGTGTACCCGGCGATGCGGCCGTCCGCGTGGTAGGCCACCTCGTAGAACCGGGGCACGTACACCCCGCCGGTGGCGGCCAGCCGCAGCAGCAGCCCGTCGCGGCCGCCCGGCTCCCCCTCGTCCTTGAACTCGCGGACGATCTCGGTGACGCCCAGGGTGATCTCCTCGCCGTCACCCAGCACCACCGCGTCCAGGAAGTCGGCGACCGGCTCGGGGTTGAACGCCGAGTGCCCGCCGGCCAGCACGATCGGGTGCCCCTCCCGGCGGTCCCGGGAGTGCAGCGGGACCCCGGCCAGGTCGAGCGCGGTGAGCAGGTTGGTGTAGCCCATCTCGCTGGCGAAGCTGACGCCGACCAGGTCGAAGGCGCCCAGCGGCCGGTGCCCGTCCACGGTGAAGTGCGGCACCCCGTGCTCGCGCAGCAGGGCCTCCATGTCGGGCCACACCGCGTACGCGCGCTCGGCCAGCACGCCCTCGCGCTCGTTGAGGATCTCGTACAGGATCTGGACGCCCTGGTTGGGCGCCCCCACCTCGTAGGCGTCGGGGTACATCAGCGCCCAGCGCACCCGGGTGTCGTCCCAGTCCTTGACGACGGAGTTGAGCTCACCGCCCACGTACTGGATGGGCTTTGCCACCCGGGCGAGCAGGGGCTCCAGTCGCGGGAACAGGCTGTCGACGGTCATGGTCCTGGACTTTCGATCGACGGACGGTGACGGATCTGCCTTTTCAGGCTACCGGCGACGCCGCGCCCGCCCCGGGTTTTCCACAGGCCCCTACTCGAAACCCCGGTCCCGCGAGTTCACCCCGAGGACCAGCCCCAGCGCCAGGAGGTTGGCCAGCAGCGCCGTTCCGCCGTAGGAGACGAACGGCAGCGGCAGGCCGGTCACCGGGACGATGCCCAGCCCCATGCCGATGTTGATGAAGGTCTGGAACCCGAACCAGGTCGCCACCCCCACGCACAGCAGGCGCGGGTAGGGCTGGTCGCAGCCCTGGGCGATGCGCAGGATGCGCCACAGGATCACCGCGAACAGGCCGATGACCAGACCGGCCCCGACGAATCCCAGCTCCTCCCCGGCGACCGTGAAGATGAAGTCGGTGTGCTGCTCGGGCACGAAGCGGCCGTGCGTCTGCTCCCCGTGGAACAGGCCCGCCCCGTCGAACCCGCCCGAGCCGACGGCGATCAGCGCCTGGTTGGAGTTGTAGCCGGCGCCCTGAGGGTCGGCCGACGGGTCGACCAGGGTGGCGATGCGGTCGAGCTGGTAGGGCTCCAGCATGTCGAACCACCACACGCAGAACCCCGCCGCGGCCCCGGCCAGCAGCATCCCGGCGACCCAGAACACGGGCGCCCCGGAGAGCGTCAGCATGCCCAGGAAGAGCGCTCCCAGCACCAGGGTGGTGCCCAGGTCGGGCTGGAGCATGACCAGGGCCAGCGGCACCGCCAGCGCCAGCAGGCAGAACAGCACGTCCCGGGTCATCGGCCGGGTCTCGCCGTCGCGGGGCTCCCCCAGCAGGGTGGCGAGCACCAGGATGAGGCCCACCTTGGCCAGCTCGCTGGGCTGGAACTGGAAGCCGCCCACCACGATCCACCCGCGCGAGCCGTTGATGACGGCGCCCAGCGGCGTCAGCACCAGGATCAGGGCGACCACGGTGACGACGTAGACGATGGGCGCGTACGCGCGGACGGTCCGGTGGTCGACGGCGGCCACGACCAGGCACACCGTCCAGCCCACGGCCAGGTGGGCGAGGTGCTTGCGCAGGTGCTCGGTGGACTGGAACGGGTCCCCGCCGTCTCCGGGCTGGGTGGCGGACCACACCAGCAGGCAGCCGATCGCGCACAGCGCGGCCACCGCCAGCACCAGGACCCAGTCCAGCCTGCGGGCGGCGCCGACGGCGGTCTCCGCGGTGCGGCCCAGGTCGAGCCCGCGCGGGGCGTGTACGGTCATGGGTCACCGGTCCAGAGGGTCGATGGAGCCGTCGGGGCGCACCACGGGCAGGTCCGCGCGGGGCTCGCCGCCGGGCAGGGCGGGCCCGCCCCGGTCGCCGAACCCGTAGATGCCCTCGTAGATCTTCCTGGCGATGGGCGCGGAGGTCACACCGCCGGTACCGCCCTGGGAGACGAACACGACGACGGCGAACCGCGGGTCGTCCGCGGGCGCGTAGGACACGAACCAGGACGACACCTGCCGGTTCTGCGCGTCGGCGCTACCGGTCTTGCCGGCGATGGACACCTCGTCCTGCGGGAAGTCGCCGAAGGCGCCGCCGCCGGTACCGGTCTTGGTGACCTCCTCCAGGGCGTCCTGGAGGTATGCGATGGTCTCGTCCCCGACCGGCACCCGCCCGGCCACGACCGGCTCGATCTCGCGCACGACCTCGCCGTCGGCGGACACCAGCGCCCGGGCCACGCGCGGCTCGTACAGGGTGCCCCCGTTGGCGATGGCGGCGTAGGCGCGGACGAGCTGGAGCGGGCTGACGAGCACGTCGCCCTGGCCGATGGCGAAGTTGACCGCCTCGTTGGCCCGCCACTGGAACCCCTCCACGCACTGCTCGTACGCCAGGAGCTTGAGGTAGGAGGCATGGGACGGGTCGGTCTTGGCGATGTCGGGGTACCCCTCCTCGCCGCGGCGGCAGTTGTTCTCCCGGGTCTCCTCCCAGAAGGTGCGCTTCCACTCGCGGTCGGGGATGCGCCCGCTCGTCTCGTAGGGCAGGTCGATGCCCGTGGGGGCGCCGAACCCGTAGCCGCGGGCCATCTCGGCCATGGCCTCCCGGGGCTCGCCCTCCGGTTCGAGGCCGCCGTCCTTCACCCACAGCTGGTAGCCGAAGTTGTAGAAGATGGTGTTGCAGGAGACGACGATGGCCTGGTGCAGGCTCAGGGTGCCGTGGCCGCCGCCCGCGTAGTTCTCGTAGTTCTGCCCGGCGATGTTGACCGACCCGGGGCAGGCGTAGGTGCTGCGCAGCGAGTAGCCGTTCTCGACGGCGGCGGACAGCGACGACACCTTGAACGTGGAGCCGGGCGGGTACTGCCCCTGGACCGCCCGGGAGAGCAGCGGCTCCCCCGCCTCGGCGCTGAGCAGCTCGTCGAACTTGCGCTGGTCGATGCCGCCCTGCCAGATGGCGGGGTCGTAGGTGGGCAGGCTGGCCATGGCGACGATGCCGCCGTTGCGCACGTCCATGACGATGGCGGCGCCGGAGTCGGCCCGGTAGCGGGGCCGGGCCGCCTCCATGCCCTCGGCCAGCGCCTCCTCGACGATCTTCTGCACGCCCATGTCGAGGTGGGTGACGATGTGCATCCCTGCCTCGGGCTGCTGGTCGGAGATGACGTCCATGACCTCGCCGTGGTTGTTCACGCCGAGGGTGCGCACGCCCGCGGTGCCGCGCAGCTCGGCGTCGTAGATCGCCTCCAGCCCGTCGCGGCCGACCTGGTCGATGCCGGTGAACTGGGTGCGCAGCTCCTCGCGCGCCTCCAGCTCCTCCTGGGTGACGGGCTGGAGGTAGCCGAGGATCTGCCCGGCCCGGGCGCCGTTGGGGTACTCCCGGACGGCCTGGGCCTGCGCGGTGACGCCGGGGAAGTCGTCGGAGCTCTCCATGATCTGGAGGGCGACGGACGGGTCGATGTCCTCGGCCAGGGTGACGGGCTGGTAGGGCGATCCGGGCCAGCAGGGCCGCTCCACCTCGGGCCCGCACAGGCGCATGCGCTGCTGGAGCTCCTCCACGGGCACGTCGAGCACCCCGGAGAGGTCCGACAGCACCCGTTGTCCGCCGTCGTCCATGCCCAGGAGCTCGTGGTAGTCGGCGGAGACGACGAGCTCGGTGCGGTTGGAGACCATGGGGCGGCCGGTGGCGTCGAGGATCTGGCCGCGCGTGGCGGGCACCACGAGCCGCTGGTGGTGGTTGGCGACGGCCAGTTCCCGGTAGTGGTCGGCCATCGGGACCTGGAGGTACCACAGGCGCACGCCCAGCGCCGCGAACAGCGCGACGACGAGGACCTGCGCGAGGACCAGGCCGGTGCGTCCCAGGCGGGGGCCGGGCGGGTGCGGGTCGAACGGGGGCCGGTACACGGTCACCACCCCCCGGGGGACATCGGCCCCTGGACGGTGGCGAACTCGTGGTCCGACAGGGACTCGCGCAGCCACAGCAGGGGCAGTGTCACCAGCGGCGCGGCCAGCACGGTGAGCCCGGCGCCCAGGCCCACGGCGACCGCGATGTCGGACAGGCCCGCGCGCGGGTCGCCCATGAGCACGCCCAGCGCGGCGTAGGCGACGCCCACGCCGAGCGCGGCGAGCAGCACCGCTCCCAGGGCGAACCACCGGGAGGTGCGCGCGCCGATGCCGCCGGGCGCACCGGTGTTGCGGTGGATCAGGGACACCAGGTATCCGGCCAGGCACAGGACCAGGGCGTAGCGGCCGATCGCGTGGTCGGCCGGGGGCAGCACGTCCAGGGCCAGGCCGACGCCGAACCCCCAGCCCGCGGCGGTCGCGGGTCCGGTGGTCAGGGCCAGGGCCACGACGGCGGCCACCGCCAGGTCGGGTCCGGGGCCGCCGTCGGAGAGCGCGCCGAACGGGAGCCGGTTGACGACCACCGCCTGGACGAGCACGACCACGGCCACCGAGAGCAGGGTCACGGCGGACCTCATGGCTACTTCTCCCTCTCGGGTGCGTCGGGCTTGGGCGGGAGCACGGAGTCCCTGGGGTCCTCGGCCGGGCCGGCGACGACGACGCCGACCAGGTCCAGGGAGGCGAAGTCGACCGCGGGGGCCAGCACGCCGAGGCGGCTGAGCGCGCCCGGGGCGACCTGGACCTCCTCGACGGTGCCGATGGGCACCCCGGGGACGAACGGCGCCCCCTCGTGCGAGCCGAGGGTGACCAGCCGGTCCCCGGCCTCCACCGGGGCCTCCATGTCGAACAGCTCCAGGGTGAGGTCGGCCTCGGGCCCCCCGGGGACGGTGCCGCCGGTGACGACGCCGATCTTGCGGGTGGACTCCAGGCGCGCCCCGACCGCCGAGGTGACGTCGGTGGCGAGCAGGACGGTGGCGGTGCGCGGCCCGGCGTCGATGACGCGGCCGACCAGGCCCTGGCCGTTGACCACGGTCATGTCGGCGCGCACCCCGGACTCGGTGCCGGCGTCGATGGTGGCGACGTCGGCGTAGCCGCGCGGCGTGGTGCGGGTGACCGCCTGGGCGGGCACGATCTCGTAGCCGCCCAGGCCGGACAGGTGCAGGAGTTCGTCGAGGTTCTCGGCGCGGCCCTCGTCGAGGCGGGCGGCGTGCAGCTCGCCCTTCAGCTCGGCGTTGGCGGCCTCCAGCTCGGCGATGCGCTCGGAGGCCCCGGGCGCCCGCCGCACGGTGTCGTAGAGGCCCGACAGCGGGGCGGCGGCGTACCCCGCGGCCGCGGCGGCGGGCACGAAAACGAGTTCGCCGCCCGCGCGGGCCGCGGCGGTGACCGGGTTGTGGCCGGAGCGCCCGTCCAGGACCAGCAGGACCACCGCCAGCGCGACCAGCACGGCCAGGGTGACCCGCGACCTCGGGCTGTCGCGCAGCATCAGCGCCGCCGCTCGGGGACGAGGACCTGGTGGAGGCGCTCGTAGTTCTCCACGCAGGTGCCGGAGCCGACGGCGACCGAGTCCAGCGCGTTCTCGGCGACGTGGATGGGCATCCCGGTCTCGTGCAGGAGCCGCTCGTCGAGGCCGCGCAGCAGCGCGCCGCCGCCGGTGACGGCGATACCGCGGTCCATGATGTCGCCGGACAGCTCGGGCGGGCACTTGTCGAGGCTGGTGCGGACCGCGTCGATGATGGCGGTGACCGGCTCCTCGACGGCCTGGCGCACGTCGGACTCGGACATGACGACGGTCTTGGGCAGGCCGCTGATGAGGTCGCGTCCGCGCACCTCGGCGTGGAGCTCCTCCGCACCGGTCGGGTAGGCCGAGCCGATGGCGATCTTGAGCTCCTCGGCGGTGCGCTCCCCGATCATCAGGGAGTACTCCTTCTTGACGAAGGTCATGATGGCCTGGTCGAGCTCGTCGCCGCCGACCCGGATGGACTGGGAGGTGACGATCCCGCCCATGGAGATGACCGCGACCTCGGTGGTGCCGCCGCCGATGTCGACGACCATGTTGCCGGTGGGCTCGTGGACGGGGAGCCCGGCGCCGATGGCGGCGGCCATGGGCTCCTCGATGATGTAGACGCGGCGCGCGCCGGCCTGGTAGCCGGCCTCCTTGACCGCGCGGTGCTCCACGGACGTGATGCCGCTGGGCACGGCGACGATGATGCGGGGCTTGGCGAAGTGGCGGCGGCGGTGGATCTTCTGGATGAAGTAGCGCAGCATCCGCTCGGTGATCTCGAAGTCGGCGATGACGCCGTCCTTGAGCGGGCGGATGGCGGTGATGTTGGTCGGGGTGCGGCCGATCATCTGCTTGGCCTCGATGCCCACGGCGACGATCTTGCCGGTCGAGGTGTTGAGGGCGACGACCGAGGGTTCGTTCAGGACGATGCCGCGGCCACGCACGTACACGAGCGTGTTGGCGGTCCCCAGGTCGACGGCCATGTCGCGGCCGAGAAAAGCAAGGTTGTTCGGCATGTAACGTCCTCAGAGGCGCCGTGTCGGACGTGGTTGCACGGGGCGACCATACGTAGTCGTTCCGGCACGATAGGTATCCAGTCCCCCGTATCGTAACGGTCAGCACTTACCTGGTTACGCAAACACACCGAATTGTTGTCGCGTCCCCGGGCCCTCGGCGCGCGATCGCAGGAACGACAGGCCGTTTCGACGGCGACACGGCGGACGCTCGGCGCGTCGCCCCAGGTCGGCAGCGCGCACCGGTCGCACCGGGCCGACGCGGTCCCGCGTCGGCCGAGAGTCCGGGCCGGGTCCCGGGACGGCGGGGCCGCGGGGCGCGCCGCCCGCGCCGCACCCCGGGGCGCGGGGGTTTCGGACGGCGCCGGGGGCCGGAAGGCACAGCGTAGCCGCGGTGCCCGCACCGCGTCCGGGGTTCGGCGCGATCGGCCCCCGGACGCGCTGAAGGGCCGCCCCCCGGGGGGCGGCCCTTCAGCCGTGGGTCCTCGCGACCGGGCTCAGCCCAGGTCGGGGAAGAACAGCTTGATCTCGCGCTCGGCGGAGTAGGTGGAGTCCGACCCGTGCACGATGTTCTGCTGCACCTCCAGGGCGAAGTCGCCGCGGATGGTGCCGGGGGCGGCGGTGACCGGGTCGGTCGCGCCGGCCAGCGCGCGGAACGCCTCGATCGCGCGCCCGCCCTCGACCACCAGGGCCACCAGCGGGCCGCCGGTGATGAACTCGACGAGGGAGCCGAAGAACGGCTTCTCGGCGTGCTCCTCGTAGTGGGTCTTGGCGGTGTCGGTGTCGAGCGTGCGCATTTCCAGCGCGACGATCTTCAGGCCCTTGCGCTCGATCCGCGAGACGACCTCGCCGACGATGCCGCGGCGGACACCGTCCGGCTTGATGAGAACGAGAGTGCGTTCCACGTGCGATTCAGCTCCTCACTGGACTCCGCGTGGCGCACGGGGGCACGGACGCCCACGGCGTCTGTGCACGCGGAAACGTGCGTCACACTATCGCGTTCAGGACTCCGGTGAGGCACCGGCGGAGGTCTGGGCCCCCTGGGCGGCCTCGGCCTCGGCCCGGGCCCGGTGGGCGGCCTTCATCTCGTCGGTCCTGCGGCCCAGGACCACGCCGGTCGCCCACAGGGACACGAAGACCACGGCGACCAGCATGCCCCCCGGGAGCATGAACGAGGTGAACAGGAACGCGGCCTGGAGCGCCCAGGCCGCGTAGTGGGCCCAGCGGTACTTCTGGAGCCCGGCCAGGACCAGGGCGGCGAGGGCCATGGAGCCCCACAGGCCCCCGGCCACGGCG
Source organism: Nocardiopsis flavescens (assembly GCF_900141985.1). GTDB lineage: Bacteria > Actinomycetota > Actinomycetes > Streptosporangiales > Streptosporangiaceae > Nocardiopsis > Nocardiopsis flavescens. Next base: position 249,107 of record NZ_FQZK01000010.1, read on the forward strand.
GGGTCCATGCCCGCCAGGGTCACGGCCACGGGGATGAAGAGGCCGATGACGATGACCTCGAAGACCAGCACTACGGCGCAGACGACACGCACGGTGGGATTTCCCTTCGTCATGAGAGCGGCGGCCCGCTACTCCCCCGCGCCCCGCAGCAGGTGGACCGCGTCGCCCGCGGTGACCACCGAGCCGGTGACGAGCACCCCCGAGCCGCCGAACTCGCCGTCCTCCTCGGCCCGGCCCACGGCCAGGTCGATCGCGTCGTCGAGTCGGGGCGCCACGTGGACGCGGTCCTCGCCGAAGATCCGCACCGCGAGGGCGGCCAGGGTCTCCGGGTCGAGGGAGCGGGGAGAGGAGTTGCGGGTGACGACGATCTCGTCGAGCAACGGTTCCAGGGGATCCAGGATCCCCTCGACATCCTTGTCGGCCATGATCGCGACGACGCCCACCAGGCGGGAGAAGGAGAAGGACTCCTCCACCGCGGCGACCGTCGCGGCCGTTCCGGCCGGGTTGTGCGCGGCGTCCGCGATGACGGTGGGGCTGGTGCGCACCACCTCCAGGCGCCCGGGGGAGTCGACGCCGGCCAGGGCCTCGGCGACCAGGGCGGGGTCCAGCCCCGCGTCCGCGTCCTCGCCCGCGGCGGCGAACGCCTCGGCCGCGGCGACGGCCACGGCGGCGTTGGACGCCTGGTGGGCGCCGAACAACGGCAGGAAGAGGTTGTCATAGCTGCCGGTCAGGCCCTTGAGGGTGAGCTGCTGGCCGCCCACGGCGACCTCGCGGTTCAGCACCCCGAACTCCAGGCCCTCGCGGGCCACCCGGGCGCCGACCTCGGACGCGTTGCGCAGCAGCACCTCGGCCGCGGCCACCGGCTGCTGGGCGAGGACCGCGATGGAGTCGGGCTTGATGATGCCCGCCTTCTCCTCGGCGATGCCCTCGACGGTGTCCGGCAGGTACTCGGTGTGGTCGATGCCGATGGGTGTGACCACCGCGACATCGCCGTCCACCACGTTGGTGGCGTCCCAGCGGCCGCCCATGCCCACCTCGACGACGGCCACGTCCACGGGTGTGTCGGCGAAGACCGCGTAGGCCATCACCGTCAGGATCTCGAAGAACGACAGGGGCGCGTCGCCGATCCCGTCGGCCATCTCGATGTAGGGGCGGATGTCGTCGTAGGTCTCGACGAACCGCTCCTGGGAGACCGGCTCCCCGTCGACGACGATGCGCTCGCGGACGGTGCGCAGGTGCGGGCTGGTGTAGCGGCCCGTGCGCAGCCCCCGGGCGCGCATGAGCGCGTCGACCATGCGGGCGGTGGAGGTCTTGCCGTTGGTGCCCGTGACGTGGATGACCCGGAAGTTCCGGTGCGGATCGCCCAGCAGGTCCAGCAGGGTGCTGACGCGGTCCAGGCGGGGGTCGATGTCGGTCTCGGGTGCCCGGGCGAGGATCTGCGCCGTCACTTCGGCGTAGCGCGCGTGGGCGCTGTCCCCGCTCACGGCTGCGGAGGGGTCGGGATCGGGTTGCACACCGCGTCAGTGTACGCGGCCCGCACGGGGTGCGACCTCCGGGTACGGGGTCCGGGGCCCGATATCACCGGGACCATACTGGGGGCATGCCCGACCTTGACCCTTTCTTCGCCGAGTGGTCCGGCCGCGCCCCGGGCGCGGTCCGCAGCCTGGAGCGCGCCCGGACGCTGATGCGCTCCCTGGGGCTGGAGGACGACCGGCCGCCCGTGCTGGGGGTGGTGGGGTCCAAGGGCAAGGGGACCACGGCCACCTCGGCCGCCGCCGCGCTGTCCTCGGCGGGGCTGCGGACCGTGCTGGCCACCGGGCCGAGCTTCCGGTCCTACCGGGAGCGGGTGCGGGTGGACGGGGCCTCGGTCTCCGACGCCGTGCTGGAGGGCCTGGGCGCGCGGATCGAGCGGGCCCGGCGGGCGCTGCCCGACCCCGTGGAGGCGGGCGGCTACCTGGCGCCGAGCGGGCTGTTCCTCATGGCCGCTCTGCTGCACGCCCGCGACACCGGCGCCGACGTGTGCGTCCTGGAGGCCGGGATGGGCGGCCACCGCGACGAGCTGCGGCTGATCGGCCCGGAGGTGGTCGCGCTGGGCGCGGTCTTCGCCGAGCACCTGGGGGTCCTCGGGGACACCGTGCCCGAGATCGCCCGGGAGAAGGTGCGGGTGGCCGGCGGGCGCACCCGGGCGCTGGTGCGGCTGCCGCAGACCCCGGAGGTCGCCGCCGCCGTGGACGCCGCGCTGGAGGAGGCCACGGGGGGCCGGGTGCGGGCCCGGGTCGCCGATCCGCGCACGCCCGGGGCGGAGCCTCCCCCGGAGCTTCGCCCGCCGGGCCTGTCGGCCGCGTCGGGTGTGCTGGGCACGGCCGCGGCCGCCCTCGTGCTGGAGCACCTGGGCCGGGGCCCGCTGGACCCGGTCCGGCTGCACGCGGTGCTGCGCACCCTGCGGCTGCCCGCCCGGCTGTCGCGGCACCCGGTGCCGGGAGCGGCCGGGGCCGAGGCGATCCTGGACTCGGCGATCGACCGCGTGGGGGTGGCTGCGGCGCTGGAGCACGCGCGTGCCGTCTGGGGCGGGGTGGACCACGTGCTGCTGTGCCTGCCCGACCACAAGGACGTCCCGGGGGCGGTGGAGGTGCTGGGGGACCTGCCGGTCACCACGGTGCGCCTGCCCGAGGCGCACCTGAGGTTCGAGTACGCCCCGCCCGCGCACTGGGGGCGGGTGGACGCCGGGGACCTCACGCCCTCCCGGGTGGCCGCCCTGGGCCGGCGGGTGCTGGCCCTGGGCACCGTCTACTTCACCGGCCGGATGGCCGGGGTTCTGGACGTGCCCACCGACCGCCTGTTCGGCTGATCCCGGGGGCGCGGCCCCGCGCCGGGCCACGGGCCGCCCGCGGGTCCGCGCGGGCCCGGCGGGAGGGGTCCGCGGAGCACGGACCTCCCCCGCCGGGCCGCGGGGTCCCCGTCGCCCTCCCGGAAGGACGCCGGGAGGGCCGGGGGCCGGGCCTAGCGGCCCGGGCGGTAGCTCTCCTGGTTCTGCGGGTTCAGCTCGTCGAAGGTGACCCGCTCGGCCGCCCGCAGGCGCGGGTCGGTGATCTTCAGGACGTCGAGCCCGCGGGTGATGTCGTTGGAGTAGATGTAGCCGTTGTAGTAGTACGTCGACCAGGTGTCGTTGTCCAGGACGCCCTCCTCGACCCGGGAGTCCACGTCGAAGAAGGCGATCTCCTCGGGCGCGGCGGGGTCGTTGAAGTCCATGACGGACACGCCGCCCTGGTACCAGGACTGGACGAAGTAGTCCCGGCCCGGGACCGGGATCAGCGAGCCGTTGTGCGCCACGCACACCTGGTCGCCCTGGTGCCGGTCGATCTTGTGGTAGCTGGCGAAGTCCAGCTCCGGGGAGTCCCCGGTGCCGCCGATCGAGTAGATGGCGTTGGCGCCGCGCTCGGGGCCGATCTCCTCGGTGCACGTCGGGGCTCCGCCGCCGCCGAGCTCGTCGGTGAACAGCACGTTGCGGGCGTCGTTGGTGAACGTGGCCGAGTGCCAGAACGCGAAGTTCGGGTCCTGGACGACCTCGGTCACGACCGGGTTCACGGGGTCGGAGATGTCCATGAGGATGCCGTCGCCCATGCAGGCGCCCGCGGCGATGTCGTGCTCGGCGTAGACGGTGATGTCGTGGCAGCCCTGGGTGGGCAGCAGCAGGCCGGGCTGCCCGTGGTTGCCGCCGTCGGGGAACAGGACCGGCTCGTTGACGACCGCGGCCGAGGCCGGGTCGTCGTGCGGCACCTCGATGATGGAGATCTTGTCGTGCGGGGGCTGACAGTTGGGGAAGTTCGACGAGGGCGAGTACGAGGAGACGTAGACGAGGTCGCTCTCGCCGTCCTCGCTCGGGACCAGGGTGTTGGTGTGCGAGCCGCAGTCGGTGCGCACCGCGGCGACGTACTGCGGGTTCGCCTTGTCCGAGATGTCGAAGATCCGGATGCCCTCGAACCCGTTCGGATCGCTCACCGGCACCGACGGGGCACCGCACTCCTCCCCCGCGCGCGGGTAGTCGACCGAGAAGTACAGCAGGTCCCCGCTGACCGACACGTCGCCCTGGCCGCCGGGGCACAGGACCTCGGTGAGGACCGAGGTGTTCTCGGGGTCGGAGATGTCGTAGATGACGAAGCCGTCGTAGTTGCCGCCGATGGCGTAGTCGCCGGTGAAGGCCAGGTCGGAGTTGACGTTGCGGACGGTCTCGGGCTTGGGCACGTACGCGACGTGCTCGATGTTGGAGCTGTGGATCGAGTCGGCGGGGGGAGCGTCCGCGTACGCGGTCGCCGGGCCGAGCAGACCCACGAGCAGGGAGGCCGTGGCGGTCGCCGCCAGAGCGGCGGCGCCGCGCAACCCCCTCCTGTTGCGTGGTGCGGGCATCGGGACTCCTGTGCACTAGGGGGTGGACGGGGGACACGCGAAGGGGCCGCGGCGTGCACGGCCGCGGCCCCTCTCACGTCACCCGGCCCGGCCCGGTGGGGGCCGGGGGGACTGCGTGCGGGTCAGCGGCGGCCGGGGCGGTACTCCGGCTGCGACTGGGGGTTGAACTCGTCCATCGGGACGCGCTCGGCGGCGCGGACCCGCGGGTCCGTGATCTTGATGACGTCCAGGCCCCGGGTGATGTCCGAGGAGTAGACGTAGCCGTTGTAGTAGTAGGCCGACCAGGAGCCGCCCAGCACGAGGCGGTCCTCGTCGATCGGCGAGCGGTCGAAGTAGCCGATCTCCCGCGGCGCGGCCGGGTCGTTGAAGTCGATGACGGAGACGCCGCCCTGGTACCAGGACTGGACGAAGAAGTCCTGGCCCGGGACCGGAATGAGCGAGCCGTTGTGCGCCACGCAGTTCTCGGTGCTGCTCTGCAGGCGCGGGATCTTGAAGTAGCCCTCGAAGGCCAGTTCCGGATCGGCCTCGGTGCCGCCGATGGTGTAGATGGCGTTGGCCCCGCGCTCGGAGCCGATGCTCTCCAGGCAGGTCGCGCCGCCGCCACCGCCGAGCTCGTCGGTGAACATCACCGTGGCGCCGTCGTTGGTGAAGGTCGCCGAGTGCCAGAACGCGAAGTTGGAGTCCTGGACGACGTCGGTGACGACCGGGGCGGCCGGGTCGGAGATGTCCATGAGGATGCCGTCGCCCATGCAGGCGCCCGCGGCGATGTCGCGCTCGGCGTAGACGGTGATGTCGTGGCAGCCGCTGGTGTTGCGGAAGCCGCCGTCCGGGAAGAGCACGGGGGCGTCGACGACCTCGGCCGAGGCCGGGTCGTCGAGCGGGACCTCGATGATGGAGATCTTGTCGTGCGGGGGCTGGCAGTTGGGGAAGCTCGCCGACGGGGAGTACGAGGAGACGTAGATGTACTCGTGCTCGCCGTCCTTGCCCGGGACGAGGGTGTTGGTGTGCGAGCCGCAGTCGGTGCGCACCGCGGCGACGTACTGCGGGTTCGCCTTGTCCGAGATGTCGAAGATCCGGATGCCCTCGAACGCGTTCGGGTCGGTGGTGGGCACCGCCGGGGCGCCGCACTCGTCGCTGGCGCGGGTGTAGTCGACCGAGAAGTACAGCAGGTCGCCGCTGACCGACACGTCGCCCTGGCCGCCGGGGCACAGGACCTCGGAGACGACCCGCGGGTCCTCCGGGGCGGAGATGTCATAGATGACGAAGCCGTTGTAGTTGCCGCCGATGGCGTAGTCGCCGACGAAGGCCAGGTCGGAGTTGAAGTCGCCCATCGCCTCGGACTTGGGGACGTTGGCGATGTGCGTGACGTTGGCGCTGGTGTCCGCGTCGCTGACGAAGGCCTGGTCTGCGGAGGCGGCGGAGGGCGAGAGGAGGGACGCGGCGAGGGCGGCCGCGCCGGCCAGGGCGACGGCACCCTTTCTCAGGGCCGCTCTCCGCGGGTGCGGCGACGGGGGTGGGGTGGGGGACGACGCCATGGGGGCTCCTGTTCGGTCCGGCGCTGAACAGGGAAAAAGTACACACTTCAACATCTATCTGTATAGGGGGGAACAAAAGAAACACGCCGCTTAACACACTGTCCATACGGCCCGATCCGCCCGCGCGCGGCGCCTAGGTTCCTGCCGGGATCGGTGGTGCGGGGCAGGGGGGAGCGCACGCGGAAACGCGCGCTCCCCCCCCTCTGCGCCGGTGTTACGGGTGGTGCCCCTGCCCGGAAAAGGACGGCTGGGACTGGGGGTTGAACTCATCCGAAACCATCCCCTCCGCCGCTTTCAGGCGCGGGTCGGTGAGCCGCAGGACGTCGATCCCGTGCCGGATGTCGGACGAGTAGACGTGCCCGTTGTAGTAGTACGCCGACCAGGAGCCGGCGACGCGCAGGGCCTGCGGGTCCCACGGACCGCGGTCGAAGTGGCCGATCTCGCGCGGGGCGTCGGGGTCGGTCAGGTCGATGACGGAGACGCCGCCCTGGTACCAGGACTGGACGAAGAAGTCCTGGCCCGGGACCGGAATGAGCGAGCCGTTGTGCGCCACACAGTTCTCCGTTTCGGTCTGATGACGCGGCAGTTTGTAGTAGCTCCTGAATTCGAGTTCCGATTGGTCCCCGGAACCATGGAGCGAATAGATCGCGTTCGCCCCGTGTTCGGGCCCGGCCTCCTCCGTGCAGACGGCCGCGCTCCCCCCGCCCAGCTCGTCGGTGAACAGCACGTTGCGGGCGTCGTTGGTGAACGTCGCCGAGTGCCAGAAGGCGAAATCGGGGTTTCGCACCCGGTCCAGCACCCGCGGCGCCACCGGGTCGGAGATGTCCAGCAGCAGCCCGTCGCCCAGGCAGGCCGCGGCGGCGATGCCGCGCTCGGGGTAGGCCGTGATGTCGTGGCAGCCGGTGGTGGACTCGGACCCGCCGTCGGGGAACAGGACCGGCTCGTTGACGACCGCGGCCGAGGCCGGGTCGTCGTGCGGCACCTCGATGATGGAGATCTTGTCGTGCGGGGGCCGGCAGTTCGGGAACTCCTCCGAGGGCGAGTACGAGGAGACGTAGACGAGGTCGCTCTCGCCGTCCCCGCTCGGGACCAGGGTGTTGGTGTGCGAGCCGCAGTCGGTGCGCACCGCCGCCACGTACTGCGGGTTCGCCTTGTCCGAGATATCGAAGATCCGGATGCCCTCGAACCCGTCCGGGTCGCTCACCGGCACCGACGGGGCACCGCACTCCTCTCCCGCACGCGGGTAGTCGACCGAGAAGTACAGCAGGTCCCCGCTGACCGACACGTCCCCCTGCCCGCCGGGGCACACGACCGTGGACACCAACCGCGGGTCCTCCGGGTCGGAGATGTCGTAGACGGCGAAGCCGTCGTAGTTGCCGCCGATGGCGTGGTCGCCGGTGAACGCCAGGTCGGTGTTGTGGGCGCCGTCCCGGTCCAGCGGCGCGGGCCTGGGCAGTCCCCCCACCCGGACCACCCCGTCGGCGGAGACGTCCTCCCCCGAGGTCGCACCACCGCCGGGGGCGGCCGTCGTCGCGACCAGCAGGGCCGCGACGGCTCCCGCCGCCCCGCGCGGGAGGGCGCGGCCCGCCCCTCCCCGTCGTCCGGTCCCCTCGGCCACGGCCCACCTCCGACACACAGAGCAATAAATCGCCTACTTTGTGTTCTACGCCTCCCTTAAGCCGCAGACCAGTCGAAACACCGCAAGAGATGTACTGATGCCAGATCCGACAGAAGGTACACACGAGACACACCGAGTGAACGAAACGATGGAGACACGCCCTCAAGGGTGGACAAAACACCCGGCCAGTGAGTAGAAAGCCCAGCAGAGCGTTCTCCTCCGGCCCGGCCCCGGCGCCGGAGGCGGCGTACGCCCCACACCTTGTTCTTGGAGGACACCCCGTGCGTCGCCTCGTACTCGCCGCAGGAACCGCCCTCGTGCTCCTGGGAGCCCCGGCCTGCACCGGGGAGGACGAGCCGCAGGAGGCGGCGAACGTCATCGCCCCCAGGGCGCCCGGGGAGTCCTCGTCACCGGCCACCGCCGACCAGATCGCGGCCCTGGCCGAGGAGCAGGGCCACAACGAGGCCGACGTGGTCTACCTGGTGCAGATGATCGAGCACCACGGCCAGGCCCTGGAGATGACCGACCTGGCCCCCGAGCGCCACCGGCGCGAGGGGATCGGCGGCATCGCCGACCGGATCTCCGCCGCCCAGGGGCCGGAGATCACCGCCATGGAGGGCTGGCTGGAGACCCACGTGTTCGGCCCGGCCCGGGAGAACCCCGCCCACCAGAACTTCTGCGGCCTGGAGGGGGACGGGGGCCACCACGAGGAGGGCGAGGTCCCCGCCTGCGACCTCCAGGTGGAGCACGGGGAGATGCCCGGCATGGTCTCCGACGAGGACATGGGCCGGCTGGAGGCGGCCGACGGCGACGCGTTCGACCGGCTGTTCGTGGAGCTGATGTCCGCCCACCACCGGGGCGCGGTGACCATGGCCGAGGAGGTCCTGGAGAACGGCAGGGACCAGACGGTGATGAAGATGGCCAACGACCTCATCGCGGAGCAGAACACCGAGATCGACCGTATGGAGGCCGTCCTCGAGAACGAGGACTGACCGCCGGGCCCACGGCCTCGCCCGCAGTGCGGTGGTTCCCCGTCCGCGGGGCACCGCCCGCGGAGTCGTTCGGGCGGGCCCGCCGTACACGGGCGTCCGCCCTGCCGCGGCCCGCGGGCGCGCTCGCACGACCAGGGGGGACCACGCGGTGCAGGTCCCCCGGGGCGGTGTGCCACCCGGGGTCCACGGCGGCAGCCGCCGGACGTGTGTGGGGGCGTCCTCCCTCGGGAGGACGCCCCCACACACGTCCGGCTCGCGCGCGCGGCGCGGGATCAGGCGGACTTCTCCCGGTGCTCGGGCTCGACCTGGGTCCGCGGCACGATCGTGGGATTGACGTTGTCGATCACCGTCTCCCGCGAAATGATCACCCGACCCACATCCTCACGCGAGGGAACCTCGTACATCACCGACAACAACACCTCCTCGATGATCGCCCGCAACCCACGCGCACCCGTCCCCCGAATGATCCCCTGCTCAGCGATCGCCTCCAGAGCATCCGGCGTGAACTCCAACCCCACACCGTCCAACTCGAACAACCGCTGATACTGCTTCACCAACGCATTGCGCGGCTCCGTCAGAATCCGGATCAACGCCTCACGATCCAGATCATGCACACTCGTGATCACCGGCAACCGACCGATGAACTCCGGAATCATCCCGAACTTCAACAGGTCCTCCGGCAT
>NZ_FQZK01000008.1 GCF_900141985.1 Nocardiopsis flavescens
GCAGCGATCTGGACGGTGGCCTCGTAGCGAAGGGCGAGCTTGTCATAGCGCGTGGCCACCGCCCGGTTGCGTTTGAGCCGGTTGATCCCGCACTCCACCGCGTGCCGGGCCCGATAATCGGCCTTGTCCAAGCCCGGCGGGCGCCCCCCGCGCCGCCCCTTGCGTTTGCGGTTGCGCACCCGGTCCCGAGGCTCGGGAATCGTCGCTTTGATCTTGCGTCTGCGCAGGTAGGAACGGATCCCCTTCGAGCTGTAGGCCTTATCGGCGCGCACCCGCACCGGGCGGGTGCGCGCCGGCCCCGACCGGCCCCGCCCCGCGACGCGGACGCGGTCCATGACCGGTTCGAACTGCGGGGCGTCCCCCCGCTGCCCGGCGGTGATCACTACTGCCAGGGGCTTTTGACCCTGCTCGCAGGCCAGGTGGATCTTGGTGGTCCACCCACCGCGTGAGCGCCCCAGGGCGTGGTCGGCGGGCTCGTCCGTTTCGTGATCTTGCCCTTCCCCTTTTTCAGGGCCCCGGCGGCGTGCTGGTGGGCGCGCACGATGGTGGAGTCGACGTTGACCTGCCAGGGGATCAGGCCCGCCGCGTCGGCGATCGACTGCAAAGAGGCCAGGATCTGCGCCCAGGTGCCGTCCAGGCTCCAGCGGCGGAACAGGGCGTAGACCGTCTGCCAGGGGCCGTAGCGTTCGGGCAGGTCGCGCCAGGGAGCGCCGGCCCGCACCCGCCAGCGGATGCCGTTGACCAGAGTGCGTTTGCAGCGCAGGGGCGGGCGCCCTCTCGCCGGGGCCGGCAGCAACGGTTGGAGCAGGGCCCACTGGGCGTCGGTGAGGTCACCGCGCCCGGAGCCGGGTAGGGTCGGCACGAAGCCTCCGGCGGACTTGTCTTCTTGGTCGTTGACCCGTCTACCGGAGGCTTCGCTCATGTGCTGGGCGACATGCCCGCTGTTACTGCTTTGGTGCTTTCATCCGCTTACACGAAGATTCCCAAACAGGCCCTAGGCGGGGCCGCCGGCAGGCGGTGCCCCGGCGGGGGCGGCGATCTGCGCGATCGCCCCGTCGATGGACCTGAGCAGGGTCTTCTTCGTGACCTGGGCGCGGATCCGGATCAGGGCGTCCCTCTCGGGTTCGCCGCCGCGCAGGCCGAGGACCTTCACGACCGCGGTGGCCATCCGCTCCGCCCGCAGCAGTTTGGACCCTCCGGGCCCCGTGCCGGTGAACACCGCCACCGGTTCCAGGGTCTGTACCGCCCACGGCACCGACGCCTCGGGCAGCAGGTCGACGCACCGGACGACGCCGTTGAGGATGTCGTGGACGTGGGGCCGCAGGTAGGGGGACTGGGCCTCGCCGCTCTCGGCCGGGGCTCCGGGGAGGCCCGGCACGAGGGTGAGCAGGGCCCGGACGGTCGCCGCCGGGTCTTCCAGGGCGTTCAGGAGGCCGGTGGTCCGGAGCCGCCACTTTTTTCCGGGGTGTGTTCCGGGCGGGGTCAGCAGGTGGACGAACAGGTCGGCCAGGCCCGGGGTCGCGTACAGGCCGGGGTGTTCGTCGCGCAGCAGGTCGCCGAACAGGTCGCCCGCGGGGAACACTTCGCCCATGGGGCGGGGGTCTCCCAGGCGCAGCAGGAGTGCCAGGGCACGGATCTGGAGCGCGTCCATGACCGGGTTGGCCCGGGTCCGGTAGCGGGCCGCCCGGGTGTAGGCGAGGGTGCGCAGCGCACGCACTCGTTCCAGGTGGGGTTCCAGTACGGCGTCGTCGAGGGCCTCACAGATCCGGAGGCAGCTGCGGAGGGGGATCAGGCCGAGCAGGGTGGCGTCGAGCAGCAGTGCCGTCCGTGCCTCGTTCCACGGTCCCGACGCGCCCAGCAGGTGGTCGGCCAGGCTGCCGTACAGCCTGTCGGACTTGAGCAGCGGGAGTTCACCGGCGTAGTACGCCGACCGTTGTCCGGTGACCAGGAGGCACCACAGGTGCATATTCCCGAGCAGGTCCGCGTCCATCGGGTCGGTGACGGCGCGGGGGCCGCGCCCCTCGGGCAGCAGGGGGGCGAGTCGGGGTCCCCGGTAGGACTTCTCGGCGTTCTCGCGGACCCGGGTGTGCAGGTCGGTGACGGCTTCGGGCAGCCCGGGCAGGTGCAGCCGGGCGAGGATGTCCTCGGCCCTGTCCGGGAAGCCATGCTCGGCGGCGGTGCGGGACGCCCACGCGCGGGCCTGGGGCGTGGGTTCGGCGGTCTGCGGCATGGGTTCCTCACCGGGGAGGGCGGCTCTGGGGCACGCCCACCCTAGTGAGGGGCGGTGACCGAACGCGCTGCACGGCGGAGTCCCCGGCGCACCGGACACGGGACGCCGGACGGCACGGCGCCACGCGGCGCGGCGGACCGGCACGGGCGGCACGCGGCCGGCGCTGCGGCCGCGGAATATCCCGATCCGTCGGTTGTGGCACGGGCACAGGATCACCGAAAGCCCTGTGGCCGTCGCACAAGAGAACGCGCATGGGAGAACCGTAGGCTGTGGCCAGTCGAACCGAGGTGAGGAACAGCGCCATGCCCTACGCCCCCATCCCCGGAGGCGAGATCTACTACGAGATCTCCGGGAACCCCTCCGACACGCCCCTCGTCCTGGTCGAGGGAGGGTTCACCCAGATGGTGGGCTGGGCGCCGGACTTCATCGAGCAGCTGGTCGGGGCGGGGTTCCTCGTCGTCGCCTTCGACAACCGCGACTCGGGGCTGTCGACGCACTTCGGCGGCCCGGAGGACATCGACGGCGGCTACGGGCTGGAGGACTTCGCCGACGACGTGGAGGCCGTCATGGACCACGCGGGCCTGGCGTCGGCCCACGTCGCCGGGCGCTCGATGGGCGGGATGATCGCGCAGATGCTGGCGATCCGCTCTCCGGAGCGGGTGCGCAGCCTGGGGCTGTTCTACTCGATCCCCGGGCGGGACGGGCGGTACATCCTGCACGGCGAGCGCGAGGAGCTGAACTCCCCGCAGCCCCGCTTCCCCCTGGACGAACTGCTGGCGAACGCGCTCGCGGGACAGCGGGCGTTCATGCCGCACGGCGACCTCTGGGGGGAGAGCCGGTGGTACGAGGACGAGACCCGGCGCTACGTCACGCAGTCCTATGAGCGGAACTACGCTCCGGACGGCGCCCCCCGGCAGTGGAGCGCGCTCAAGCGCGCGCCCGAGCGCCTCGCGCTGCTCAGGTCCGTGGACGTGCCCACGGCGGTGATCCACGGGCGCGAGGACCACGTGCTCCACTGGTGCGCCGCGGTCGATATCGCCGAGGCGATGCCCCGGGCGGAGCTGCACGTCTACCCCGGGATGGGCCACTTCTTCCCGCCCGCGCTGATCCCGGAGTTCGTCGCGGTCCTGCTGCGGACGGCCCGTCTGGCCGAGCGCCCCGCCCCGTAGCGACCGGGGCGCCCCCGGGCGAGCCCGTTCCGCCACGTCCCGGGGGCGGCCCCCCTGGAGGGCCCTCTCCACACCGCCCCCGCCGCGCAGAGCGGACGGCGGGACACCCGCGACGCCTCCCGCCACGGCCGCGGGCCGGTCCCGCCCCCGTGGCGGGACCGGCCCGTGCTCACCAGTGGACGGTGGCCCTGGCGGCGAGGCGTCCGTCGTCGGCCACCGCCACCGCGCGGGCGGACTCCCCGCCGTCCGTCACCCCGACCGTGATCTCGCGGTCGACGAACAGCGGCGCGGTCGCGGTGAACCCGTAGCGCGAGGGCGTCCCGCGCGGCTCCCGCCCGTCCCCGAACACCACGGCGTCCAGCATGAGCAGCCGGGTCAGCGGGCCGTGCACGAGCAGGTCCTCCAGCCCCTCCGCCCCGCGCGCCCACTCGCGGTCGTAGTGGACGCGGTGCGTGTTGAAGGTGATCGCGGAGAACCGGAACAGGTGCCGGGTGTCCGGCGTGGTCCGGTGGAACCGCTCCCCCTCGGGCTCCGCGTAGCGCGGGGGCGGCGCGGGCGCGTTCTCCTCCAGGAAGACGTCGTGCCAGGTGCTGCGGACGGCCGGCTCGCCGTCCACCAGGTACTCCCGCTCGATGTCGGCGAACACGAGCCGCCCGCTCTTGCCGCGCTTCTCCTCGACCCGCCCGGCGCGCACGCGCTGCTCGACGGTGTCGCCCACCCGCAGCGGGCGCAGGAAGACGGTGTCCTCCCCCGCGTACATCCGGCGCGGCAGGTCGATCTCCGGCAGCACGTCGTCCAGCGGCGTGCCGTCCGGGCGCAGCCCGCCCATGCCCGAGTCGAAGGGGAAGTACAGCCCCTCCCAGCCCGGGGGCAGCGGGTCGCCCGGCTCCAGCCGCGGCAGGTGCGGGGCGAAGGTGCCCCGGTACTCCTCCACCGGCGCCGGGTCCAGGCGCTGGACGCGCGTGACGCCCTCCCCGCCCATCAGACCGTCCCGCCCTTCCTCAGCTCGGCGATGCGCTCCGGCGTGTACCCCGCGAAGGAGGACAGCACCTGCTCGGAGTGCTCCCCCAGGTGGTTGGCGGTCCGCGCCGGGTCGGCGGGCGTCTCGCTCAGCTTGATCGGCTGGCCGAACATCCGCAGGCGGCCCAGGTCCCCGTAGTCCGCCTCGACGACCATGTCCCGCTCCGCCGTGCCGGGGTCCTCCACGACGTCGGCGATGGTGCGCAGCGCGGTCAGCGGGACGATGTCGCCGGCCAGCTCCTCCAGCTCCGCCTGGGTCCGGTCGCGGAACCAGGTGGCGATCAGGGGCTTGACCTTGCGGTCGTACACCTCCTTGTCGAAGCGCTTGCGCATGGTGTCGATCTCGGGGTCCCCGGCGGCCTCGGGGCTGCCGAACAGCTCGCAGCTGACCCGCCACAGCTTGTCCGTGTATCCCGCGAAGAACACCTGACCGTCGGCGCAGTCGAACAGCTCGTAGGGCCGCACCCAGGCGTGCTCGTTGCCCGCGGGCTCGGGCGTCTTGCCGTCGACCGTGTAGTCGACCACGGCCGTCTCGGTCAGCGCGATGATGCTGTCCACCTGGGCGACGTCGACCTTCTGCCCGCCGCCGCCGTGCTCGACGTGGCGGACCGCGGCCAGGATGCCGATCACGGAGAACAGCGAGGCCGACAGGTCGCCGATGGTGACGCCGACGCGGACCGGGGGCATGCCGGGGAACCCGTTCATGGACCAGATCCCGCCCGCGGCCTGGGCGGTGCTGTCGAACGCCGGGCGGCGGCTGCGCGACCCCGTGTGGCCGTACCCCGAGATGGCGGCGTACACCAGCTTGGGGTTGACCTCGCGGAGCACGTCGTAGCCGACGCCGAGCTTCTCCATGGTGCCGGGCCGGAAGTTCTCCACCAGCACGTCCGCCCCGGCCACCAGGTCCTTGAGGACCTGCTTGCCGTCCTCGTGGGCGAGGTTGACGGTCAGGCCGAGCTTGCCGCGGTTGTACTGCCCGTAGTACCCGCTGAACTCCTTCGCCTCCCCGCCCTCCTCGGACTCCTCCGTCCTGAGGTAGGGCGGGAAGCCGCGGGAGACGTCGGGGTCCGCCGGGTTCTCGATCTTGATGACCGTGGCGCCCATGTCGGCGAGGATCTGGGCGGCGTAGGGCCCGGCCAGCACCCGCGAGAGGTCCAGCACGACGATCCCGTCGAGCGCCCCCGCGGCGAACGGGCCCGTGGTCTGCGGCGTGGTGTTCAAAGAGGACTCACTCCCTGTCTTCGTACCGGTGCCCTCGACAGGCCCGGAAAGCGTCCTGCGCGGCACTCACGCGGGTGTCCCCCGCAGCTCGCCGAGCACCTGGCGGGCGTACTCCTCGCGGATGCGGCCCGCCGCCACCATCATGGCCGCGACCTCGGAGATCTCCGGACCGGCGGCCCCGGCGGAGACCGCCAGGGTGCGCGCGTGCAGGGCCATGTGGCCGCGCTGGATGCCCTCCGCGGCCAGGGCGCGGCAGGCGGCCAGGTTCTGCACGAGGCCCACGGCGGCGACCACCTCGCCGAGTTCGACGGCGGTGGCGACCCCCAGCAGCCTGATGGCGGCCCGCGCGGTGGGGTGCGCCCGGGTGGCGCCGCCCACCAGGCCCACGGCCATGGGCACCTCCAGCGTGCCCACGAGGTTGCCGGCCGCGTTCTTCTCGAAGCGCGACAGGGCGGTGTAGGCGCCGTCCCGCGCGGCGTGGGCGTGGCACCCGGCCTCGACGGCACGGGTGTCGTTGCCGGTGGCGAGCACGACGGCGGAGATGCCGTTCATGATGCCCTTGTTGTGGGTGGCGGCCCGGTAGGGGTCGGCGGAGGCGAAGTCGCTCGCCAGGACGATGTCGTCGACGACCCGCTCCCCGCCCAGCAGTTCGGCGTCGAACTCGCCGTGGACCCGCACCAGCCGCCGGTCCGCCTTGTTGCTGAGGATGCGCAGCAGCGGGCGGCCCCCGGCCAGCTCCGCCAGGCGCGGGGCCAGCGCCTCGGCCATGGTGTTGACCGCGTTGGCGCCCATGGCGTCGCGCACGTCCACGACGAGGTGGACGACGAGGTGCGTCCCCGAGGCCGTGGGGACCGCGCGGACCTCCAGGTCCCGGGCGCCGCCGCCCAGCTCCACCAGCACGGGGTCCTGCTCGTCGGCCCGGGCGAGGACCTCTTCGCGGGCCTCCAGGACGCGGAAGCGCGCGGCCTCCGGGTTGGGCACGTCCACGATCTGGATCTGGGCGATCATCACCGGGCCCGTGGTGGAGGCCCGCAGCCCGCCCAGGCCGCGCGCCATCCGCGCCGCGTTGGACGCGGCGGCCACCACGCTCGGCTCCTCGATCGCCATGGGGACGAGGTAGTCCCGGCCGTTGACGGTCAGGTTGGTGGCCACGCCCAGCGGGACGCCGAACACCCCGACGGCGTTCTCGATCATCTGGTCGGCCTGCTCGACGCCGATGCCGTCGGCGGGGTCGAAGCCCGCGGTGTCGGCCCCGGCGTGCTCGGCGATCCTCGATCGGCGCTCCTGGACACTGAGTTCGCGGAGCTTCGGGATACGACTGTTGACCGGCAAGAATCCACCTCCTGGCACACGGCGCCCGGCGGGAGCGCCGGACACCGTTCTCATACTCGGTGGTGAGACTATGACCGGTTTGTGACTCAGCGCATGGTCGAAGAGCACAGGATGAGCCCGAGTCGATGTGACGGACCTCCATGCCGCGGTCATCCGCCGCCGCCCACCAGCCGCTCCCGCAGCTCGTCCATGCGCACCGCCAGGGTGATCCGGAAGTAGTCCTCGTCGTCGCGCCACCCGGCGCCCAGCACCCGGTCCAGCCGTTCGAGCCGCTGGAGGATGGTGTTGACGTGGAAGTTGAGGGCGCGCGCGGTCCGGGTGGGGCTGGCCCCGTGGTGGACGAACGCCCGCAGGGTCGGGAGCAGCTCCGTGCCCCGCTCGGCGTCGTAGCGCCGCACCTCCCCCAGGGTGCGCTGGAGGAAGTGGGTCATCACGGGCGCGTCGGCGTCGAAGACCGCGGCGTAGGGGACGTAGTCGCCGGTGTGGGCCAGGGAGTCGGAGACCCCGAGCGCCTCCAGCAGCCGCACGGTCTTCTTGACCAGGGGGAACTGCGTGCCGGGCTCGCCCGGCGGCGGGAGCACGCCCAGCACCTCGTCCCGGGTGTGGTGGGCGACGCCGCGGCGGATCTCCTCGGCACGGTCCTCCAGGCCGGGCCTGCCCAGGATGACGACCAGGCCCTGGTGCTCCCCCACCAGCGAGGGCGCCGGGGCCAGCTTGACCGCCCGGCGCACCGCGCGGGCGCGCTGCCCGGCGGGGACCGACAGCGCCAGGAGCGAGGTGAAGTCGGCGGCGTCCATACCGCGCTGGCGGCCCCGGGCCAGGGCGTCGCGGCGGCGCTCGGGGTCCGCCGACAGCAGTTCGGCGATCAGCTCGCCGTGCACGCGGTACTCCGCCTCGGCGACGGCCTCGCGGGAGAGGAAGAGCAGGGCGCACACCTGCGCGGCGCGCTCGACGGTGCGCGCGTCCACGTCGCTGAGGGGGAAGCCGCCCCGGCCCAGGAAGACGGTGCCCAGGTGGCGCTCCCCCGCGGCGAACGCGGCGACCCCCTCCACGGGGCCGCCGTCCTCCAGCTCGATGAGGCGCCCGGACTCGGCGCTGCGCCGCACCGCCCGCCGCATCCCGTGGTCCTGGAGGACGCCGACGCCGGCCAGGCCCTCGCCCGCCTCGGCCAGGAGGTTGCCCGCCTGGTCGCTGAGCAGGACGGGCCGCGCCAGTTCCTCGGCGAGCGTGGCCGAGACGGTGCCGAAGTCGCCGCCGGTCAGCACGGCCTCCACCAGCTTGCGGTGCACGGCGTGGGCGCGGTCGCGCTGGGTCATGTGCTCGGTGAGGCGGCCCAGCGCCCGGCGGGACTCGTCCTCGGCGCGCCGCAGGCTGCGCAGCATGCGCGCGGTCTGGAGCACCACCGAGGCGTGGTCGGCGAGCGCGGTGAGCAGGGCGGTGTCCTCGGGGGTGAACGCGTGCTCCTCCCGGGTGGCCACGAAGAGCACCCCCAGGACCTCGTCGTCGGCCAGCATGGGGACGCCGAGCATGGCGACGATGCCCTCCGCGGTCACCGCCGCGTCGATGCCCGCCTCGTGGCGGCCGGTCTCGAAGTCGGTGTAGCGGGGCACGGACACGGCCGCCTTGCGCTCCACCACCAGGCTGGCCAGGCCCTTGCCGGGCGGCACCCGCAGGGCCCGGAAGTCGGGCGAGACGGAGCCGATGGTCTTGCGCACGAACAGCTCGCGGGTCTGCGGGTCGTACTCGGAGAGGTAGGTCAGGTCGCTGCCCATCATCTGGTGGGCCCGGTCGACGGTCTTCTCCAGCAGCACGTCGCCGTCGCGTTCGGCGGCCAGCTCGCGGGCGCTGGAGAACAGCACCCCCAGCTCGTACTCGCGGCGGCGCAGGCGCACCAGCTCGCGCCTGCCCAGGGTGATCCGCTCGGAGAGGTCCCGCACGGCCGCCTCGCCCAGTCCGAGGGCGGCCAGGGCCCGCGGGACCCCGGCCGCGCTGCCGGGCTCGGTGCCGGTGACCGCCGAAACCAGCGCGGCGACGGCGTCCTCCCGGGCGGAAAGCGGGTCCCCGAGGGACGGGCCGGTCTCTGGTCGCTGCCCCACGACCACCTCCACGGGACACTAGAGGGTGGAATGAGAACTCATCAAACGAGCGTCTCGATGTAGGAAAGACACATATCACGGATGTGACGCCCGACACTAACGTGAATCGACGCCCCGGCGGGCACCGGAACCACGGCATGGGGCCGTGCGCCCGCCGCGGTGGTACGAAGGCGCAAGGGAGAAGAAGCATGGCCGTCTCACACGACATCGATCGTGCCGGTTTGGATTCACGCCAGCAGCGGCGGCGGGCAGTCATCGGCAGTTCCGTCGGCACCGTCATCGAGTGGTACGACTTCACGCTGTACGGACTGGCCGCGGCCCTGGTCTTCGCGCCGCTCTTCTTCGGGGGGAGCGACCTCGCCGGGACGCTGGGCGCCTTCGCCACCTTCGCCGTGGGCTTCCTGGCCCGCCCCTTCGGCGGCCTGCTGCTCGCGCACTACGGCGACCGGATCGGCCGCAAGGGGACGCTGCTGGTCACGCTGCTGATCATGGGCGGCGCCACGACCCTCATCGGCGTCCTGCCCACCTACGAGTCGATCGGGCTGTGGGCGCCGGTCCTGCTGATCGTGCTGCGGATCTTCCAGGGCGCGGGGGCCGGCGCGGAGTTCGCGGGGGCCATGACCATGGCCAGCGAGTCCGCGGGCACCGGCCGGCGCGCCTTCACCGCCGGATTCCCGGGCGCCTCCGTCTACGTGGGCATGGCCCTGGCCACGAGCACGTTCGCGATCCTCACCGCCACGATGTCGAGCGAGGCGTTCCTCGCCTGGGGCTGGCGCCTGCCGTTCCTGGCCAGCGTGGTGATCGTGGGCATCGCCCTGTACTTCCGCTTCCGGGTCAAGGAGACCGCCGCCTTCGAGGCGGCCGAGGAGAGCGGCGAGTCCGCGGGCCGCGCGCCCGTCGTCGAGGCGGTGCGGGGGCACTGGCGCTTCCTGCTGGCGGGCATGGCGCTGTTCGTCTTCGCCCTGCCGTGGGTCTACATCGTGCAGACCTTCTCGGTGTCGTACACCACCGGGACGCTGAACGTGGACCCCACGCACGCCCTGGTCGGCCTGCTGACCGCCATGCTGCTCACCATCCCGGCGACCCTGGCCGCGGGCGCGCTGGCCGACCGGATCGGCCGCAAGCCCCTGCTCATGGGCGCGGCGATCTTCGGCGTGGTCTTCGCCTACCCGATGTTCATGCTGTACCAGACCGAGAACTCGGTGCTGGTGGCGCTGGGGCTCATCCTGGGCCTGGCGGTGATCCAGGGCGCGACCATCGGCGTCTCCGCCGCGATGATCGCCGAGATCTTCCCCACCCGCATGCGGTGGAGCGGCATCGCGCTGTCCCGTGAGATCCCCGCCGCCGTCGCGGGCGGCACGGCGCCCATGGTGGCGACCTGGCTGGTGTCCGTGGGCGGGGGGACCCCGTGGCTGGTCGCGGGCTACCTGGTCGTGCTCAGCCTGATCGGCGTGGTCGGCATCTGGTACCTGCCCGAGACCCTGGTGAAGGCGACCACGGTGGAGGACGGCGACGCGGCCCCGGCCCCCGCCGTCGAGGAGCACTCCGCCTGAGCGCCCCCGGCCGCCGCCGAGGCGGCCGGAACGGCCCCCGTCTCCCGGTCCGCGAGGACCCGGCAGGCGGGGGCCTTCGCCCGTCCGGGGCGTAAGTGCGCTCCCAGGGCGGGTGGACCACCGAAATCCCTCTGATCGCCGACCAGCACCGGCACCCGCTGGTACCGGCCACCAGCCCCGGCCGGCGCGGGGACAGCCCCGTGTTCGAACCCCTGACGGCATCGCTGCTGCTGCCCCGCGGCACCGGCCGTCCACGCACCCGCCCGGACCGGGTCCTGGGAGACAAGGCCCACTCCGGCAAGGCCGACCGGGTCCGCCTGCGCACACGCAAGATCAAAGCGACCATCGCCCAACCCCGTGACCGGAGCGAACACCGCCGGCGCACAGGTTCGGCGGGCGGTGGGCCCCGGTCTTCGACCGGGTGGCCTACCGCGGCCGCGACACGGTGGAGCGGGCGATCGACCTGCTCAAGCAGAACCGGGCGGGCGCGACCCGCTATGACAAGCGGGCCGCGCGACAGGACCGTGCAGCCGGCCTCGATCCGGCTCCGTGACCTGACCCGTTCAAGGAACAGTGCCTAGTCCGTGGCGCAGAAGGCCTGTTCCTCGGGCAGGACCCCGTCCACGAAGTAGCGGTGGACGTGCCCGACCACGCAGTCGCCCGACTCGAAGAAGTAGAGGCCGTGGCCGGTGCCCTCCACCTCGACCGCGACCGATCCCGGGATTTCACCGGTCATCGCGGCCGCGTAGGAGAACTCCAGTTCCGAGGCCAGGATCAGGAAGGGCGGCAGTCCCTCGGTGCCGATCGGGCCGGGCGGGTTGACGCCCTCGTGCGGCCAGGCCGCGCAGGGCAGCCGGTGCAGGGCACGGCCGTGGCCGAGGTTCTCCGACAGGCCCACCGTGAGCTCGGTGTACTCCTGGTAGCCCGCGAAGTCCTCGATGGGCCCGCCGTCCGCGCAGATGTCCGCGGCCACGACGTTGGGCGTGTAGAAGCTCGCGCCGACCGTCTCGTGGAACCGGGTGGAGTCGCCGTTCTCCAGGGCGGATTCGATCGCCTCGGAGAACAGTGGCCAGGAGAACGCGTTCCTGACCAGATTTCCGCCCATCAGGGAGAGTTCGGCGCGGCCGTAGGCGATCCCGTCCGCGGGCAGCGGTTCCTCGGCGGCACCCGTGAGCAGCTCCTGCCACCGCTCCGTCACGTCCTGCCCGTGCAGCGCGCACTCCTCGGAGTCCGCGCACCAGCGCGCGAAGTCCTGGAACCGGGTCTCCATCGCGGTCGTGAACGCGATTTCCCGAAGCTCGGGGTCGGAGACGTTGTCCACCACGCTGTCCAGGACCACCGACTCCAGCCGTTCGGGGTACAGGTCGGCGTAGGCGGTCGCGCGCACCCCTCCGTGGGACTGCGCGTACAGGTTCAGCCTCTCCTCGCCCAGCGCGACCCGGATGGACTCCATATCCCCCACGTGCTGGAACGTGTCCATGTTGTCGAACATCTCCGGGTCCCGGTCACGGCACTCCTCCATGACGGCCCGGTGCTCGGCCATCACCGCGTCGAACTCCTCCTCCGTGGCGACGTCGACGTACCCGGGCCCCTGGTCACCGCACACGTCGGCGGGGAGGAACTCGGCGGTCTCACCCATCACCCCACGCGGGTTCCAGGCGACGAAGTCGAAGTGTTCTCGCAGTTCGGCGACGGTTTCCAGTTCCTGGGGCAGGTCTGGGATGCCGGGGCTGGCGGGGCCGCCCGCCACGTACAGGACCGCACCTCGGCTCTCGCCCTCGCCGGTGTGGGGCAGGATCGCGACCTGAAGGCTGGTCGTGCGCCCTCCCGGGGCGTCGTGGTCGACGGGGATCGCGACCTCGGAACACCGCATCTCCTCGGGGATCTCGACCTCGGGCCGCTCCTCCCCCTCCAGGGGCGGCGGCAGGAGTTCGGCCTCGGTGCAGTCGCGCCACTCGATCCCGGCTCCTGGCGCGGGCGCGCTGTCGGTGACCGCGCTGACCGTGTCGGCGTTGCCGGGGCCGTCCGCGGTGCTCCTCTCGGGGCCCGTCGCGCATCCGGTCAGCAGAACGGCGGCAAGGGCGCTTCCGGCCAGGGCCGCGGTCCGGTCGGACCGCCGCAGCGGAGGTAGGGGCCGGGGGCGCTTCGGCCGGGGGGGCACCGTATGCGGCATGGTGTCACTTTCGGTTCGGTGGTACGGACGGCCCAGCATAGGAAGCCGGTCCCGCCCACGGCTTCTGCCGAAGCACATACATCCCGGGCGCCTCCAGGCACCCCCTCGTGCCTCCGAGTCTGCGTGCCCCTCATGAGCCCGCGCAGACCAGGGGGAACGAGGGGACCGGGGCCGCGCCAGCGGCTCCGGCGGGTTCCCCCTGCCCTTCTCCCGCCCGGCACTCCCGCCCCACCGGCAGTGGATAACTGACACCCGATACCACTTGTGAGAGCGTTCCCGAATCCTTTTCGAAACCCCCTTATTGCACACGGAGTGCGACCGTGCGGTCGCTCAACACCTTGGGCCAAGGTGCCTACGGCCCCCTTCGGCCCGCGCGCGACCCGCTCAGTCCACGGCGGTACACGAGGCGGCCGTCGGCCCAGGTCTCCTCGACCCCCACCCGGGAGATCTCCTCCTCGGGGACGGTGAACACGTCGGCGTCGAGCACCACGAACGAGGCGCGGGCGCCGGGGGTGAGCGTCCCCAGCCCGTCCATGCGGGTGAGCCGCGCGGCGCGGGCGGTGTAGAGCAGCACCGCCTGGGGCACCGTCACGGCGGCCGCCGCGCCGATGTCGGCGCCGTTGTGGGCGCGGCGCCGCACCGCGGCCTCGATGGAGACGAAGGGGTCGTCGGCCTCGCTCCACGCGGTGGCCGGGCAGTCCGAGGACAGCGCCAGCGCCTCCACCCCCTCGTACAGCGACCTGACGGGGTAGGCGTCCGGCACCTGGTCCGGGCGCAGGTTGTGCTCGTAGGCCTCGTACTCCGAGTACAGGAAGATGGTGTGCGTGGCGATGCCGAAGTCCATCCGCGCCTCCCGCAGCCGCCGCACCAGCTCCGGCGCCATGAGGGTCGCGTGCTCGATGCGCACCGAGGGCCAGCCGTCCAGCCAGGGCTCCTGGTCGCCGAAGACGTCCACCACGTGGGAGATGGCCCGGTCGCCCATGGCGTGCACGGCCAGCTGCACCCCGTTGCGCCGGGCCCAGCCGCCCGCCGCCCACAGGTCGTCGTCGGTGATCGACCGCAGGCCGCGGTCGTCCGAGCCCGGGTAGGGGCGGCACACCCAGGCGGTCCGGTTCGAGTAGGTGCCGTCCATGAGCACCTTGACGCCGCCCACCCGCGCGGAGCCGGTCCGCTCCCCCTCGTCCAGGTCCGCGAGGGGCTCCTGCGGGTCCCAGCCCAGGAACAGCGCGCTGTCCGGGAACGGGGCCCGCGCGGCGACCGCCCGGTACACGGGCAACGGGTCGGGGACGGTGGTGGCCAGCAGGTCGCAGACGCCGACGATGCCGCGCCGGAAGAGCCGCTCCCCCACCGCGGCCAGCAGGTCCTCGCGCTCGGAGACCGAGCGCTGCGGGATGTGGCGGCTGACCACGAGGGTGGCCTCCCGCTCGGTGAGGACGCCGTCGGGGCGGCCCGACGCGTCGCGCTCGAACCGGGCGCCCGGCGGGTCCGGGGTCAGCGCGGTGACCCCGGCGATCTCCAGCGCGCGGGTGTTGCAGACCGCCGAGTGGCGGTCGGCGCGCCAGATCATCACCGGCTGGGAGGTGGAGACGCGGTCCAGGTCGGCGGCGGTCGGCGAGCGCCCCTCGGGGTACTTGGTCTCGTCGTAGCCGGTGCCCAGGATCCACACGTCCTCCCCCGCCCCGCGCGCGGGCGAGGCACGCAGGGCGGCGACCAGCTCCGCCAGGGAGCCCACCCGGGGCGGGAGGCACTCGGTGGCGTCCGCGGTGTCGGCCATGATCCCGGGGTGCAGGTGCATGTCCAGCAGCCCCGGCAGGACCGTGCGGCCGCCCAGGTCGCGGGCGCCGCGCACGGTCCGCCCGTCGAGTTCGGCGGTCTCCCCCACCCACTCGACGACACCCCCGCTAACGCGGAAGGCGGAGGCGAAGTCCGTCTCACCGCGCGCCGTGAACACCTTGGCGTTGACGAAGACCTGCTCGTTCATGGATTCCCTTCTCGTGTGTTCCGCGGCCCCGGCCGGGGCGGTCAGTCCCGCACCCGAAAGCCCGGGGCGCCGGGGACGGAGTCCAGCAGGAGGCGGGTGTACTCGTCCCGCGGGTCGGTGAAGACCTGCTCGACCCCGCCGAACTCGCGCAGCTCGCCGGAGCGCAGCACGGCGACGTCGTCGCTGACGTGCCGGACGACGGCGAGGTCGTGGGAGATGAACAGCATCGTGAGGTCCAGCTCGGCGCGCAGCCGCGCGAGCAGCTCCAGGATCTCGGCCTGCACGGACAGGTCCAGCGCGGAGGTGATCTCGTCGGCGATCACCATCCGGGGGCGCACGCACAGGGCCCGCGCGATGGCGATCCGCTGGCGCTGCCCGCCGGAGAACTCGTGCGGGTACCTGTCCGCCGCGGACGCCGGGAGCCCGACCCGCTCGAACCACTCCGCGATCTCGTCCCGGTGGCGCCCGGTGTCGGCCCGCCGCGGGTCCAGGGCCTCGGCGAGGGCCTGCCCGGCCGTGCGCCGGGGGCTCAGGGACGAGAACGGGTCCTGCGGGATGAGCTGGAGCAGGCCGGGGTCGCGCCTGCGCCGGGGCGTGGCGGGGTCGAACCGCTCCCCGTCGAGGACGACCCGGCCCGCGCCGATCGGGACCAGCCCGACCAGCACCTTGGCCAGGGTGGACTTGCCCGAACCGGACTCGCCCACCAGGCCGACGGAGCGGCCGTGGGGGACGGTGAAGGTGACGTCGCGCAGCGCGTCGGTCCGGGACGCTCCCGAGCCGAAGACCACGCCGAGCCCGTCGACCTCCACGGCGGGCCGTTCGGGCCCGTCGTCCCGTGCAGAGTCGCGCTGCGCGGCGTCCTCGCCCTGCGCGGAGCCCCACTGCGCGGGTCCGTCCTCCCGTGCCTGGTCCCGTCGTGCGGCGCCCTCCCGCGCGGAGCCCCGCTGCGCGGCGCCGTCCTCCCGTACGGCGCCCTCTCCGGAGGCGCCCGCCTTCCGGACCGACGCGCCCGCGCGGCCCGGCTCGGGGGGCTCCACGTAACGCGCCGCGGCCAGCAGGGACCGGGTGTAGGGGTGCTCGGCCTCGCCCCGGGCGAGCCGGTCGCGGGTGAGCTCCTCCACGACCTCCCCGCCGTTCATGACCAGCACCCGGTCGCAGAGCGCCTCGACGACCCCGAGGTCGTGCGAGATGAACAGCACCGCCGCGCCCAGGGACTCGCTCGCCTCGACGAACCGCCGGAGCACCTCGGCCTGGACCGTGACGTCCAGCGCGGTCGTGGGCTCGTCGGCGATGATGAGCGTGGCCTCGGTGAGCAGCGCGGAGGAGATCATGGCGCGCTGGAGCATCCCGCCGGACAGCTCGTGGGGGTGCTGGGCGCCCCGGCTCTCGGGCCGGCTGATCCGCAGGCGGCCGAACATCTCGGCCAGCGCCCGGCGGGCCTGCCGGCGGCCCATCCCCAGGTGGACCCGCGGGACCTCGGTGAGCTGGCCGTCCAACCGCAGCGCGGGGTTGAACGTGGAGACGGGGTCCTGGTAGACGAGGGCGACGTCGCGGGCCAGCTCCGCGGCGCGGACCGGGCCGAGCAGGTCGTGCCCGGCGGCGGTCAGGACCGAGGCGGTGGCGTTGACGCCGTCGGGCACCAGCCCGGCCGCGGACATCGCGGTGAGCGACTTGCCCGACCCGGACTCGCCCACCAGGCCGAGGATCTCGCCGGGCGCGACGTCGAAGGACACCCCCCGGACGAGGGGGCGGCCCTGGGCGGTCTCCACCCGCAGGTCGCGGACCCGCAGCACCGGTTCGGCCGGTGCCGCCGGTTCGCGCGGCGCGTCCTCCCGGGCCCGGCGCGCGTGGGCGTCGGCCAGGTCGCGGGAGATGTCGTCGGCCCTGCGCAGCGTGCCGCTGAGGCGCCCGCGCACCAGCCGGCGCAGGCGCGGGTTGCTGCGCGCCGCCAGGCCGTCGCCGATGAACATCGCCGCCACGCCGGTGAGCACGAGCATCAGGCTGGGGCCCACGATCTGGATCGGCTGGGTGTAGGCGTTGGGGAGCCCGTCGGCGAGCAGGCGGCCGAAGTCGTAGTCGGGGTTCTGCACGCCCAGGCCGATGAAGGAGAGCCCGGACAGCTCGGTCAGCGTGACGGCGAAGCTGTTGGCGCTGAGCACCAGCAGCGGCTCCCCGAGGTTGGGCAGGACGTGGCGCAGGAGGATCACCGGCCGCGGCACGTTGAGCAGCCCGGCCGTGGAGACGTAGTCGCGCACCATGATCGGGGCCGCCATGTTGGCGCTCAGCCGCACGAAGGCGGGGATCCCGGCGACGCCGACGGCGATGGTCGCCGACACCGCGCCCGGGCCCAGGACCGCCGCGATGACCAGCGCCAGCACCAGGGCGGGGAAGGCCACGGCGACGGCGTTGGCGGTGAGGACGAAATCGCGCGCCCGCTGGGGCAGCATCCAGACCAGCAGGCCCACGGCCACGCCGAACACCACAGAGATCGCGGTGGCGGAGAAGGTCAGGACCAGGGTGAGCCGGGTGGCGACCAGGGCCCGGGAGAGCAGGTCCCGGCCGAACTCGTCGGTGCCCAGCAGGTGGTCCGGCGAGGACCCCTGGCGCCGGTCGTCGGTCAGGGTGCCGGCGGCGTCGCCCAGGACCAGGGGCGCCACGACCGCGACCAGGACCAGCAGGCCCATGAGGACCAGACCGATCGTGAGCATGGCCCCCGGGCGGCGCGTGCGCCGGGACGGGGCGGGCCCGCCGCCGTCCGGGGAGGTTTGCGTCGGGACCGTCACGACTGCGCTCATGCGAGGGCCTTCCCGGCTCGGAGGGTGCGGGGGTCGACGAGGGCGAGGACGATGTCGATGGCGATGTTGAGCGCCACCGCGACCGCGCCGACCGTGAGGACGACGCCCCGGGTCAGCGGGTAGTCCCGGTCGATGATGGACTCGACCACGGCGCGGCCCAGGCCGGGCCAGGCGAAGACGCTCTCGATGATGATCGCCCCGCCGATCATGCCGGCCAGGATGAGCCCGGACAGGGTCAGCGTGGAGGCCAGGAGGTTGGGGACGGCGTGTTTGGCGAACTGCCGGAACGTGCTGATCCGCCAGCCGCGCGCGGTGCGCATGTAGTCCTGTTCGAGCACCACGGCCGCCTCCCGGCGCACCAGCCGGGACATCGACGCGATGGGCCCGGAGGCGATCGCGACGGTGGGCAGCACGTAGGAGGCCATCGAGTCCGCGCCTGCGGCCGGGAGCACCCGCCAGTTCACCGCGAAGACCACGATCAGCACGGCGCCGATCACGTAGACCGGCAGGGCCAGGACGATGCCCGTGGTCCAGCCGAAGGCCGAGTCGAGCCAGGGGTTGCGGTTGCCCCGGGTCAGCCCGGCCACCGCCAGCCCCAGCGCCAGGGAGACGACCAGGGTGACCGCGATGCCGAACAGCGCGATGGAGGCGGTGAAGGGCAGCCGGGCGGCGATCACGTCGGCGACCGGCTGCCCGGTGCGGTAGGAGGTGCCGAGGTCGCCGGTGAACAGGCCCGCGAGGTAGTTCCAGAACTGTGCCAGGAGCGGCTGGTCCAGGCCCAGGCGGACCCGGGTGGCCTCGACCTGCTCCGGGGAGGCGTCCACTCCGGCCACGACGCGCGCGGCGTCGCCGGGGATGAGGTGGACGATGGCGAAGGTGATGACGGTCAGCGCCGCCAGGGCGAGCAGCAGCTCCGCGGTCTTGCGCAGCAGGAAGGCCGGCCACGGCCTGGTCAGGATCGAGTACATGGTGCTCTCAGCGGCTCGGGCCCCGGGCGGACCCCGGGAGGGGTCCGGTGTCCGCCCGGGGCGGCGCGGTCGGGTGTCAGTCCAGGACCCGCAGGGTGGTCGCGTCCTCGCGGCCTCCGGGGGTCGCGACGGAGAACCCGTCCCGGCCGACGATCGACTGGGTCACGGTCGACAGCGGGATGAAGTCGACCGCGTCGAGCGCCGCGCGCTGGGCGGTCTCCCAGTGCCCGCACATCTCCTCCTCGGAGGCGGCGGTCAGGGCCGCCTCCGCGGCCTCGGCGGCCTCGGGGTTGTCGGAGTGGGTGAGGTTGCGGCCGCCGTCGCCGTAGGGGGCGCCGATCACGGTGGTGAGGCCCCAGGAGATGGTGCCCAGGTTGTTGACCGTGGCGTACACGGTGACGTCCCAGGTGTCGGGCTCGTCGTAGATCTGGCTGACCCAGCTGCCGACGTCGGTGTTGCGCAGCTCGACCTCGGCGCCCGCCGCCCGCAGCTGCTCCTGGAGGTAGATGGTCGCGGCGCCGTTGGGGCCGATGGCGTGGCTGCCCAGCACGTCGACGGAGACGCCGTCCAGGGCCTCGGCGGCGGCGTCCATGTCCTGCTCCAGCAGCAGCGACTCGTCGGTGTTGGCGCACTGCATGTTCTCGTCGCCCAGGGTCGCGATCAGCGACCCCTCCGGGTCGACGATCTCGCGCAGGGCGTCCCGGTCGATGAGGTGGGCCGCGGCGCGGCGCAGCTCCTCGTCCTCGAAGGGGCTCCCCTCGCGGTGGTTGAACATGACGTAGTACTCGCCGGTGACGGCGGTGGTGAAGGTGTAGGAGTCGTCGCCCTCGAACCGGCCGAGTTCCTCGGCCTCGATGGGCGCGACGTCGATCTCCCCGGTGAGGAGCTGGTTGGCCACCGCGTCCTCGGCGCCCACGGCGAATTCGAGGGTGGCGGCGGGGGTGCCGGGGAGGGGCTCGGAGTACTCGGTCCAGGCGTCGTAGTCCTCGCGCAGCGCGAAGCGGTAGTTCACGCCGGTGCGGGACTCGGTGAGGACGTAGGGGCCGCTGAACGCGCCCTCGACGGTTCCGGCGGCGAGCCCGTCGAGGTCGTCGAGCCCGGCGGGGCAGATGATCCCGGCCTGCGGGATGGAGAGGCCGGGGAGCACCTCCGAGTGCGGTTCGCCCAGGGCGATGGTGACGGTCCCGGCGGCCTCGTCGGCGGTGACGGTCGCCTCGCCGCCGCCGAAGACGCCGCTGGTGTGGAGGGAGTTGGTGGCGGGGTCGGCGAGGTAGGCCAGGGAGTCGGCGACGACGGCGGGGGTGATCTCGGTGCCGTCGGCGCAGGTGCGCCCCTCGGTGATGGTCAGGGTCACCTCGTCGGCGGCCACCTCCCAGGACTCGGCGAGGCCGGGGATGAACTCGCCGTCCAGGTCCCGGCGCACGAGGGTGTCGTAGGCGAGCCGGACCGCCCGGTAGTCGTCCGTGGTCTGCGTCAGGGCGGGGTCGAAGGTCGTGGGGTCCTCGATCCACGCGCCCCGGATCGTGTCCGTCCCCGCCTGGGCACCGTCGCCGCCCGTGGTGCACCCGGTGAGCGCGAGCGCCCCCGCGCAGAGGAGGGCCGGCACCGCGTGTCTCCCCCTGCCCTGGCTTCTCGACATGGTGTTCCTCTCGGTCGATGGGGTGCGGATGACACCTGAGGTGTGATCCGGGTCTCAATGGAAGCAAGTCCAGGGGAGAAGGTCACCGCTCACGCGTTGAAAACCTGGGGCGGCCTCTCCTACAGATGTCGAAACGGCCCGCCCCGCGCGTGGTCGGGGACCGGTCCCGGCGCCCCGGTCCCGTGGGCCGGGGCTCCATACAAGCCGGAACGCCGCAGGGGTGCACCGGGCAGGCGTTGAAGGCTCCCCCGGACGCCTTCGACATCCGTAGGGGCCGGTGACCGGGCGGACGCACCGAGCCCGCCCCCGGGTCGGGCGCGAGTCCGCCGGGTTACGGGGCGTCCCCGGGCCGGGTGCGGACCGACGCCGTCCCGTCCCGCCTCCCGCCGGGCCGGACACCCGGCCCCGGGTCGCGGGAGGGCGGGAATCCGGCCGCGCACCGGCCGCCGCGGACGGTGTCCCGCCGAGCGGTGTGCGCACGCCGGACCGTTGGCACGGGGGCGGCCCGCTGGTCAGCGGGCCGTCGCCCCTGTGACGCCGGGGTCGAACGACATCACACCACGTCGGGGGACACGACCCCGCCACGGGGTCCCCGGGCGGCGCACCGGCGCCTCCCAGGACCGCTCTCCCGGTCGCGGGCGCCCGGGAGAGCGGCCCTCGCACCGCGGCACCGGCCGCCGCGGCGACCCGTCGCTGTCCGCCGGGGCACGGGTCCCCCGGGGTCGGACCCGGGGCTCGCGGGAGCGCCACCGCGCACCCGGACCGGTCACCAGTCCCCGAGCACGTCCTCGCGGTCGGCGTCGATCCCGGTGGCGGGGCGCACGGGCCGCAGCGGCGCCCCGCTGAAGGAGATGTTGGGCGAGGTCCGCAGGTACGTGTGCCCCAGGGGGTGGCGGACCTCCTCGACCGTCCCCCGCCCCCGCAGGTAGTCGTCCCCGGCCAGGGACTCCAGGGTCCGCACCGGCTGCACGGGGATGCCCGCCTCCCCGCACTCGCCCAGGATCTCCCGGGTCGTCCGCCCGGCCGCGTAGGCGGCGATGGCGGCCTGCACCTCCTCCATGTTCTCGTTGCGCTCCTGGTTGGTGGCGAACGGCGCCTCCTCCCCCTCCGCGAGGGCGCCGGAGACGCGCAGGAAGTCGCGCCAGTTGCGGTCCGAGTACGGCAGGACGCACACCCACCCGTCCAGGCACCGGTGCGGGCTGCGGCTGGGCGCCAGCGTCCGGTGCCAGCCGGCGGGCCCCTTCGGGGGGACGAAGGAGAAGTCGTTGAGCTGCTCGGTGAGGGTGAAGTCGGCCATGACATCCACCATCGGCACGTCCACCCACTGCCCCGCCCCGTGCTCGTCCCGGTGGTGGAGCGCGGCCAGGACGGAGTACACGATGGTCAGCGCGCAGATCTTGTCCGCCATCACGTAGGGCGCGTACCGCGGGCGGTCCCCGGCCTTGGCGTACACGTCGCACACCCCCGAGGCGGCCTGGACGGTGTCGTCGTAGGCGGGGGTGTCGGCCAGCTCCGAGTCGCTGGCGTAGCCCTGGGCCGTGCACAGGATCGCCCGCGGGTTGAGGGCCCGCACGGACTCCCAGTCCAGGCCGTAGCCCCGGCGCCGGGACGGGAGGTGGTTGGTCAGGACGATGTCGGCCGAGCGCAGGAGCCCGCGCAGCTCCTCCCGCCCCCGGTCGGTCTTCATGTCGACCGCGATGTTGTACTTGCCGTCGCCCAGGGAGTGCGCGGCACCGCTCATCCCCGGCGCGGCGCTCGCGCCGATGCGGCGCACCACGTCGCCGCCCGGCGGCTCCACCTTGACGACGGTCGCCCCCAGCTTGGCCAGCAGCCTCCCGGCCATCGGCGCCATCACCACGCTGGAGACCTCCACGACCTTCAGGCCGGCCAGCGGGCCGCCCGTCTCCCCTGAGTCCATGTCCACGCTCTTCCTCCCGCAGTGGGGTTCGGTCGGGCCTTCACCGGTGGGTCCGGCGTCGGCGGGTCCGGGTGCGCGGCGGCGCCCAGGCCCGGCCCCGGCGGGGCGGCGGCAGCGGGCCGCGGCGGTCGGCGGCGGTTCAGCGGCCGGGCGGGGGCCCGACCCTGCCGCGGACCGCCAGCCAGAGCTGGAGCAGGAATCGGTCGCCGCCGTCGTCCAGCGACAGCCCGGTCTCCTTCTCGAACAGGCGCAGGCGGTAGTAGACGGTGGTGCGGTGCAGGTGCAGCAGGTCCGAGGTGCGGGCGACGCTGCCGGCCTGCTCCAGGAAGCACGCCACCGTCCGCAGCAGCTCCTCCGGCTGGGACTCCACCGTCTCCCTGACCAGCTCCGGGACCAGCGAGGCGTCGATCCGGGACCGGACGGCGGCCTCCACCAGGGTCTCCAGGGGGTGCTCGTCCCAGAAGGCGACGGGGCGCCCGCGGTCCACCGCGATCCGGGCGGCGGTGCGGGCGTGGTCGTAGGAGCGCGAGGCCTCGGCGAGCGGGACCGCCGAGCCCACCCCGAAGCGGAGCCCCTCGGCGAGGCCGGCGTCCAGCGGGGCGACCCGGGCGGCGGCGCGCTCCGCGGCCCTGGCGCAGTCCGTCCGGGCCGCGGCGCCGCGGCCCCCGACGAGCAGGAAGGCGTGGTCCTCGGCGACGGCGAAGGCCGCCGACCGGTCCCACTGCGGCTGGACCGCCTGGCGCAGGGAGCGGCGCAGCACCTCGGCCCGCTCGTCGGCGGTCCGGGCGGGCCAGGGCTCGGCGCCGACGACCGCGAGCGCGGTGACCTCGTCCGCGTTCTCGAAGTACCCCAGGTCGGTCAGGTCGCGCGCGGCGGACGCCCGGTCCTGCTCCGCGTCCGAGAGCAGGGCGAACAGCAGGGCCTCGACCTCCAGCGCGGACTCCAGCCCGTCCTGGTGCTGCCAGGCCAGGACGCGCTCCATCTCGTGCGCCGCGGAGACGCACAGCGCCATCTCCTCGTCGGACAGCTCGTCCTCGCCCCGCAGGATCACCCACATGACCCCCAGCGGCCCGTACCGGGAGCGCAGCGGGAAGGCCATCCGGTCGTACTCGTGTCCCTCGATCCCCAGGGCCCGGCCGCGCCGGGGCGAGCGCCAGTGCGGGAACCCGGCGGCGAAGGTCGCCTCCCGCACGGGCCCCTCGATGCGCCGGTTGGCCAGGGAGGTCAGGCGCAGGGGGTCGGCGTCCCCGAAGTGGGTGCTGGACCCCAGCAGGCGCAGGTCGGTGTCGTCGACGGCCACACTTCGCCTGATCCGCTGGGCGAGCCGCTCGGCCAGCTCCGTGATGGCGTCCATCTCCCGATCGTACCGAGTCACAGGTCCAGGACCAGCTTCTCCGTCGTGCTCCGGGAGACGCAGGGGTACATGCGCCCCGGCGGCGCGCCCAGGAGGTCGCGGTGCTCGGGCTCGCCGTCAAGGACCGTGACCGCGCACGAGCCGCAGACCCCTTCGCGGCAGCCCGCCGCCACGGCGACGTCCTCCCGCAGGAGCGCGTCCAGGAGCGTCTCCCCGGCGGGGACCGCGACCGTCCTGCCGCTGCGCGCGCACTCGGCGGTGAAGGGGGCGTCGTCCGCGAAGGACCGCGGCTCGGCGCGGAAGCGCTCGACGTGCACCGGGCCGAACCGCTCTGCGCCGAAGGTCTCCTCGACCGCGGCGACCATGCGCGGCGGCCCGCAGGCGACGACCTCGGTGCCGTCCGCCGCGTCCCGGGCCAGGGCCGCCAGGTCGAGCCGGCGCCCCTCGTCCGCGGCGGCGACCACGACGTCCCCGGTCCCGGGCAGCTCGTCCAGGAAGGGCATGCCCGCCCGGCCGCGCCCGGCGTAGCGCAGGGCGGGGCCGCGGCCGTCGCGGACGTCGCGCAGGTACATGGCCAGCACGGCGGTGATGCCGATGCCGCCCGCGATGTAGAGGGTGCCCGGGGCGGTCCGCCCGGGGAAGGTGGACCGGGGCTCCGAGACGCGCAGGGCGGTGCCGGGCCGCAGGAACAGGTGGACGTACTCCGAGGCCCCGCGGCTGAGCGCCTCGTGCTTGACCGCGATGCGGTAGCGGGCGGTGTCCGCGGGGTCGCCGCAGAGCGAGTACTGGCGCCTGAGCCGGTTGGGGAGTTCGACGTCCATGTGGGCGCCGGGCGTCCAGGGCGCCAGCGCCCCGCCGTCGGGGGCGCGCAGGGTGACGGCGCGCACGCCCTCGGCCACGGGCCGGACCTCTTCCACGACCAGTACGGGGGCGGTCCCGGGTGCGGCGCCCATCAGTAGAGGGTCTTGTAGGCGGTCCTGGCCAGGTCCGCGTCGATGGCGTCCGCGCTGACCGCGGGGTTCCCCAGGCGGTCGGCGATGACCTCGCCCAGCGTGGGGACCAGCTCGGCCAGGGCGAAGCTCTCGGGGTCCCAGATCCGCGAGCGCAGCACAGCCCGCCCGCAGTGCAGGTAGACCTCCCGCACCCGGACGACGATGGCGACCTTGGGCGTCTTGCCCTCGGCCTCCAGGCGGGCGAGCACGTCGGGGTCCTCGGTGGGGTAGGCCGTGCCGTTGACGCGCAGCGTCTCGTGGTGGCCGGGCACCAGGAAGACCAGCCCGATGCGCGGGTCGGTGGCGAGGTTCTCGAAGGTGTCGAGGCGGTTGTTGCCCACCCGGTCCGGGATGGCCAGGGTCCGCTCGTCCAGCACCTTGACGAACCCCGGGTAGTCGCCGCGGGGCGAGCAGTCGGCGGTGCCGTCCGCGTGGGCGGTGGCCAGGCAGACGAACGGGGAGTGCGCGATGAAGCGGTGGACGTGGTGGTCCACGTGGTCCCGCACCTTGCCGACGGCGGCCTCGCTCGGCTCGCCGACGAGTTCGCGCACCCGCTCCAGGGACATGGGTTCGGGCCGTCGGGCCATCAGGCACCCCACACTTCTCGGTAGAGGCGCATCCAGTTGCCGCCCATGATCTTGTCGACCTCCTCGGGGGTGTGCCCCCGGTCGCGCAGCCCGGAGGCGATGTCGGGGATCTCGGCGTTGGTCTCCAGACCGGCGACCGAGGGGTTGGGGCGGTACGGCCCCGCGTCGAAGTGGGGCGTGGTGCCGTGCAGCCGCGCCAGGGAGGCGAAGAAGTCCGCGTCGCGGCCCTCGCACTGGTCGGTGGCGATGCCCACGTGGTCGACGCCGGCCACCTCGACCAGCCGCTCCAGCCCGTCCAGGTAGTCGGAGAGGGTGGAGTCGAACCCCCCGGGGAGGAACTGCGGGTAGGCGTTGGCCCCGATCACGCCGCCCCGGTCCACCAGGGCCCGGACCAGCTCCGCGGGCTTGTTGCGCGGGTGGTCGGCGAACTCGCGGAGCTGGGCGTGGGTGAAGGCGACGGGGGCCTCGGAGACCTCGATCGCGTGCCGCGCGCTCCGGTCGCCCACGTGGGAGAGGTCGACGAGGACGCCCAGGTCGTTGAGCCTGCGCACCGCCTTGACCCCGAAGAGGCTGAGCCCCTCGTCGTGGGGTTCGTAGCACCCGTTCGCCACCAGGTTGCGGACGTTGTAGGCGAGCTGCACCACGCGCACGCCGAGCACATGGAAGGCTTCGAGCCGCTCGATGTCGTTGCCGATGGGCGCGATGTTCTGCCAGCCCAGGATGATCCCCGTCCGGCCGGTCTCATGCGCGCGCACGATGTCGGCGCTGCCCCTGACCTGGAGCAGCGTGTCCGCCCGCTCCCGGAAGCGCCGGTGCCAGGCGGCCGTCGCGTCGACGGTCTCCTCGAAGCCCTCCCAGATGGCGATCGTGGCGTTGAGCGCCGTGACCCTTCCGCGGGCGAGGCTGTCGTACACACCGGGGTCGTCCCAGTTGCTGGGGTTGCAGCCGTCGACGGTGATGCCGTGAACCATGCGCCCCATCCAATCAACGCCGCCGGTACCGCGCACCGGGCAGACGTTGAAAGTCCCACATGGGCTTTCCTACATCTGTCGCACGGCCTCCGGGGAACCTTCGATCTCTATAGGTCGAAACCCGGCACGGCCCCGCAGAACATGGACCCGGGTCCATACGTGCAGACAGCGCAGAACAGGGGGCTTCCATGTCGAAGGGGTATTCCCACATCGTCATCGGCGCCGGAACCGTCGGATCGGCCACCGCCTACTGGCTGAGCAGGCAGGGGGCCGAACGCGTTCTCGTCCTCGACCGGTTCGGCATGCTCCACCCCTACGGCGCCTTCGGGGACCACTCCCGGATCATCCGGCGGGTGTATCCCTCCGCAGCGTACTCGGGCCTGACCGACGCCATGTACGAGGCCTGGGCCCACGTGGAGCGGGAGAGCGGCCTGCCCCTGGTCACCACCACCGGCGGGCTGGACCTGGCCGAGGCGGGGACGGCCGGGCACGACTACATCGAGAGGTCCCGGCGCGTCCTGGAGGACCTGGGCTTCGACCACGAGCGGCTCACCGCGGACGACATCCGGCGGCGGTTCCCGCAGTGGCGGGTCTCCGACGAGACCGGCGGCATCTACCAGCCCGACGCCGGCATCCTGGACGTGCGCCGCGCGGTGAGCGCGCACACCTCCCTCGCCCTGGCGGCGGGGGTGGAGTTCCGCACCGGGACGGTGGACGGCGTCGAGCTGTCCGCGGACGGCGTCGGCGTCCGGGTCCGCACCGCGGACGGGGACCCGGAGACCGTCCGGGCGGACCGGCTGGTCGTGGCGGCCGGCTCCTGGATGGGCGCGTTGATGTCCGACCTGGGCCTGGACTTCCCCCTCACCCTGTCCCAGGAGCAGGTCAGCTACTTCAGCGGGCCGAACCTGGGCGACTTCACCCCGGAGCGGCACCCCGTCTGGATCCACCACGGCGGAGCGGACACCTACTACGGCTTCCCGGTCTATGGCGAGGCCGCCACCAAGCTGGGCCGGGACATGCGCAGCCGGTTCATCGAGAGCGGGGACCGGGTCTTCGAGGGCGACGACGTGGAGGGGGAGCTGCTCTCCGCGTTCCTGCGCGAGCACCTGCCCGGGTCCGCCGGGCCTGCCCTGGCCCACCGCACCTGCGTCTACGACATGACCCCCGACCGCGGCTTCCTGCTGGACACCCTGCCGGACCACCCGCACGTGGCGGTCTTCAACGGGGCGGGGCACGCGGCCAAGTTCGGCAGCCTCGTCGGCCGCATCCTGGCCGACCTCCAGACGGAGGGCACCACCCCGTACCCCATCGACGCGTTCGGCCTCGACCGCCCGGCCGTCTCCGACCCCGCATACCCCGTCACCTTCAAGCTGGAGACCGCGGAGAAGAACAGCGGGGAGCAGGCCCATGCACACGGCTGACCTGCTGCGGACCGGCGAGTTCGGCTACACCCGCGACGGCGCCCCCGCGGGGTTCGCCGACCTCCTCCCGGGGTTCACCGCGCAGGACCGCCTGGGCGTCGTGGCGCTGGAGCCCGGGGACGTGCTCCGGGCCGCGCCCCTGCTGCTGGCCTGCGTGGGCGCGTTCTACGAGGAAATGCGCGCCGCGGAGAGCGACTTCTACCTGTACCCCGACTTCTTCGTCTTCCACGTGGGCGGCCTCACCGGGCGCCACAGCCCGCTGGACGTGTGGCCGCAGAGCAAGGAGGTCGTCGTCCCGCCCGACCCGCAGGAGCTGCTCGCCGCGGTCAACGACCGGGGCGTCACCCGCCTCGTCCTGCCGGTCGGCCCGGGGGCCGAGGGCGTCGTGATGCTCCACGCCGCCCAGCTCGCCGCCCGGCGCCTGCGCACGGTCCTGACCACGACGCCGGTCCGCGGGGAGCACACGTGGACGGTGCGACCCTCGCCGGCCTCGGTCCCGCTGATCCGGCGCTGCGCGAGGATCTCCGCCGACCTCCTGGGCGGGGAGCGGGCCGAGCGGTTCGCGGACCGGGCCCCGGACGCGCGGGGCTACACGGAGCTGTCCGCGGACGAGGCGCTCTCGGCGCTGTGCGCGGCGGGGACCACGGACGCGTCCCTGGGCTTCACCGGGGAGTACCGAGCCCGGGCGGGCCTGAGCGACAAGGTGCTGGACCGCGACCGGTTCACGGTCGCGGCCCCGCCGGTGCGCGGGAGGGGCGGCGCCGGCGCCTGAGCGCCCGCCGCCCGGCCCGCCGGGCCGGCCGCACTCCGGCACGGGGGTCCGCCCCTCCGGACCTGCGCGCCCCCTCTTTCCCCAGTACACGAATCCCCTGTACACGAACGGATCGCCGCCGCGGCGCACGCGGGCGGGCACCGCGTAAGGAGCAGTGAAGTGACGCAGTTCGTCGATGTCGCGAACATGGCCCGGTGGATCCGGCGCGAGGGCGTCGAACGCCTCATGGGCGGGATGATCGCCTACCTGGAGGAGGACTTCCGCCGCTGGGACCACTTCGAGAAGACCCCCCGCATCGCCAGCCACACGCCCCTGGGCGTCATCGAGCTGATGCCGACCTCCGACCACGAGACCTACGCGTTCAAGTACGTCAACGGGCACCCTTTCAACCCCGCCCGCGGGTTCCAGACGGTGACGGCGTTCGGGGTCCTGGCCGACGTGGACAACGGCTACCCGACCTTCCTCGCGGAGATGACGCTGCTGACCGCGCTGCGCACCGCGGCGACCTCGGCCATGGCCGCCAAGGCCCTGGCCCGCCCGGACGCGCGGTGCATGGCCATGGTCGGGGCCGGTTCGCAGGCGGAGTTCCAGGCGCTGGCGTTCCGCGCCGCGCTGGGCATCGAGGAGCTGCGCGTGTTCGACGTGGACCCGGCGGCGGTGGGCAAGCTGCGCCGCAACCTGGAGCCGCTGGGGTTCCGGGTGACCGACGCCGCCTCCGTCGACGAGGCGGTGGCCGGGGCGGAGGTCGTCACCACCTGCACGGCCGACAAGGCGCGCAACACGGTGCTGGGCTCCGCCCAGGTGCGGCCCGGGGTGCACGTCAACGCGGTGGGCGGCGACTGCCCGGGCAAGACCGAGCTGGACGCGGAGATCCTGCGGCGGGGGCGCGTGTTCGTGGAGTACCCGGAGCAGACCCGCATCGAGGGCGAGATCCAGCAGATGGAGCCGGACTTCCCGGTCGTCGAGTTCTGGAAGGTGCTCACGGGCGAGGAGGAGGGGCGCCAGAGCGGGGACGAGATCACGGTGTTCGACTCGGTCGGCTTCGCCATCGCCGACTTCTCGGCGCTGCGGTTCCTGCGGGACTCCACCGAGGGGACGGACCTCCAGGCGTTCATCGACCTGGTGGCGGACCCGGACGACCCCAAGGACCTGTTCTCCCTGGTGCACTCCCTCAAGCCGGTGGGGTAGGGACCGGGCGGGCCCCGGCCGCGCACGGCCGGGGCCGGGGCGGCCCGCGCGGCCGGAGCGCGGAGCGGCGGGTCAGGGGCCGAGCGGAAGGGGGCGGTCGCTGATGAGGTCCTTCATGACCAGGGTGGAGGTCAGGCGCCCTACCCCGGGCAGCGCGGACAGGTGCTCGTCGTACAGGGCCTGGAAGGCGGGCAGATCCCGCGCGACCACGCGGATCAGGTAGTCGGGCTCCCCGAACAACCGCTGGGCCTGGACCACCTGCGGCACCCCGGCGACGGCCTCCTCGAAGGCGCCCACCGCCGCGCGGTCCCCCTCCCGCAGCGTCACGAACACCCACGCGGAGAAGTCCAGTCCCAGCGCGGACGCGTCCAGGTGCGCGCGGTAGCCGCTGATCACCCCGGACCGTTCCAGCGCCCGCACCCGGCGGTGGCAGGGCGAGACGCTGAGGCGGACGCGCTCCGCCAGTTCCGTGACCGTGAGCCGCCCGTCGCGCTGGAGCTCCGCAAGGATCTTCCTGTCAACCTCGTCCATACGCGAGATCTTCCCTTGAAATCGCCGTTCAGCGCAAGAAGTCGCAAGCACATTGCGCGTGTTTCGCCTTAATCTTCCCAGGTGAGAGCGGGCCCGGACCGGGGCCGGCGCGGGCAGGGGAGGCGGCAAAGCGATGGATTCGGCGACGGTGGCGGCGTTCTGGGGGGTGTCGGTCCTGTTCGTGATGACCCCGGGGGCCGACTGG
Source organism: Nocardiopsis flavescens (assembly GCF_900141985.1). Lineage (GTDB taxonomy): Bacteria > Actinomycetota > Actinomycetes > Streptosporangiales > Streptosporangiaceae > Nocardiopsis > Nocardiopsis flavescens. Next base: position 30,117 of record NZ_FQZK01000008.1, read on the forward strand.
GCCTACGCCGTCGCGGCGGGGCTGCACGGGCGTGCCGTCGTGCCCGCCGTGGCCGGGATGCTGGCCGGGCACCTGCTGGCCGCCCTGGTCGTGGCGGCCGGGGTGGGCACCCTGGTGGCGGGCTCCCCCTCTGTGTTGTCGGCGCTGACCCTGGCGGGCGCTGCCTACCTGCTCTGGCTGGGGGCGGGCATGGTCGCCCGCCCCCCGGTCCCGAGCGCGGCCCCGGACGCGGACGGCGCCCCCCGGTCCCGAGCGCGGCCCCGGACGCGGACGGCGCCCCCCGGGCGGGGTGGGCGGTCCGCGGGTTGGGGGTCAGCGGGCTCAACCCCAAGGTCTTCCTGCTGTTCTTGGCGCTGCTTCCGCAGTTCACCGACCCCGGCGCCCCCTGGCCGGTCCCGGTCCAGATCCTCGCCCTGGGCGCGGTCCACGTGCTCGGCTGTGCCGTCGTCTACCTGGTCGTGGGCCACGCCTCCCGGGCCGTGCTGGCGGCGCGCCCGCGGGCGGCGCGGGCCGTGGGCCGTGTCTCGGGCGGCGCGATGATCGCGGCGGCGGTCCTGCTGGCCGCGGAACGGCTGGCGGGCTGACACCTGCCGGACGACCCGGCCGACCCGGCCCGGCACCGCGCTCCGCAGGGCGCGAGCGCCCCGGCCGAGACCCGCGCGGGCCGGGGCGCGAGCGACCCGGCCCGCGCGGCGTCAGGATGCCGGGGCGCCGACGGCCCGGGCGGCCCCGGCGGGTCCCGCGTCCCCGGCTCCACGGCCCCGAACGGGGAGGCGTCCGGCGCGGACGCCGTTGGCGATGACCAGGACCTCGGCCAGCTCGTGGGTGAGGATGACCGCCGCCAGCCCGAGCACCCCCAGCGCCGACAGCGGGACCAGGACCAGCAGGATGCCGCCCGACAGCAGCAGGCTCTGGAGCATGATCCGCCGGGAGCGGCGGGCGTGCGCCAGGGCCCGGGGCAGGGCGCGCAGGTCCTCGCCCATCAGGGCCACGTCGGCGGTCTCGATCGCGACGTCGGTGCCCATCGCCCCCATGGCGATCCCGGTGTCGGCGGCGGCCAGGGCCGGGGCGTCGTTGACGCCGTCGCCGACCATCGCGACCGGGCCGTGGCGGCGCAGCCCGGCGACCAGCGCCGCCTTGTCCTCGGGCCGCAGGTCGGCGTGGACCTCGCCGACGCCGACCCGCGCGGCCAGGGCGCGGGCGGTGCGCCCGTTGTCGCCGGTGAGCATGACGGTGCGCACGCCCATCCGGTGCAGGGCCGCGACCGCCCCGACGGCCTCGGGGCGCAGCTCGTCGCGGATGGCGACGGCGCCGACCACCTCTCCCCCGGCCTCGACCAGGACGGTGGTCGCCCCCTCCTCCTGGAGCCGGGCCACGGCCGGGGCCAGGGGCCCGGGGTCGAGGTAGCCGGGGCGGCCCAGCCGCAGGCGGATCCCCTCGGCGGAGGTCCCGGTGAGGCCGCTGCCGACCACCGCCTCCACGTCGCGGGCGGGCACGGGGTCGGGGCGCGCGGCCAGGATCGCGGCGGCGAGCGGGTGCTCGCTGCGGGCCTCCAGGGCCGCCGCGGCGTCCAGCACCTCGTCGCGGGTGCGCCCGGGGGCGGGCTCGACCGCCACCACGGCGGGGGCGTTGCGGGTGAGCGTTCCGGTCTTGTCCAGGGCCACGACCCGGACGGTGCCGAATGCCTCCAGGGCCGCCCCGCCCTTGACCAGCACGCCGGACCGGCTCGCGGCACCGACCGCGGCGACCACGGTGACCGGGACGGAGATCGCGAAGGCGCACGGGGAGGCGGCCACCAGCACGACCAGGGCGCGCTCGATCCACACCGCCGGGTCGCCGAGCACCGAGCCCGCCACGGCGATCAGCGCCGCCGCGACCAGGACCCCGGGCACCAGCGGGCGGGCGATCCGGGCGGCCAGGCGCTGGGCGGCGCCCTTGCGGGCCTGTTCGCGCTCGACGATGTGCACGATCCGGGACAGGGAGTTGTCGGCCACCGCCGCGGTGGCCTCCACCTCCAGCGCCCCGCCGCCGTTGACGGTCCCGGCGAACACGGCGGTGCCCGCGACGGCCTCCACCGGCACGGACTCGCCGGTGACGGTGGAGGTGTCCACGGTGGAGCGGCCCGCGCGGACGGTACCGTCGGTGGCGATCCGCTCCCCGGGGCGGACCAGGAGCACGTCGCCCGGCCGCAGGTCGGCGGGGGCGACGGCGGTCTCGCGCCCGCCGCGCAGCACGGTCGCCCGCGCCGGGACCAGGTCGAGCAGGGCGCGCAGGCCGTGGCGGGTGCGGGCCACGGCGTGGTCCTCCAGGGCTTCGGCCAGGGAGAACAGGAAGGCGAGCATGGCGGCCTCGCCGACCTCGCCCAGCAGGACGGCGCCGGCCATGGCCACGGTCATCAGGGTGCCCACGCCCAGTTTTCCGCGGGCCAGGGCCCGCAGGGTGCCGGGCACGAAGGTCCGCCCGCCGGCGGCGACCGCGGCGGCGAACAGCGCGGTCGCGAGGAGGGGGGCTCCGGTGAGCCACCCGGCGAGCAGCCCGGCCAGCCACAGGACCCCGGCGGCAGCGGCCCAGCGCAGGGCGGCCGAGTCCCACCAGGCGCCCGGTGCCTCCTCCGGTTCGGCGGCGGGCGCCCCGCAGGTGGGGTCGCCGCACCCGTCGTCGGCGGCAGCGGCGGACCCGACGGCGACACGACCGTGATCATCGTCCGCGCGGCGGCCGTCGTCGCAGGAGTCAGCGGCGGAGGGCGCACGGCCCGGACCGCTGCCACCGTCCCCACCGGGGCCGACGGTACCCGGAGCCGGAACGGCGACCGGGCTGCCGTGGCCGCCGCCACCGTCCGCGCAGCAGGAACAGGCGGCCGGGGCCGGGCCCCGCCCCGGGGCGGCCGGGGCACCCGGAGCGGGCACGGGATCCGGCGGTCGGCGGTTCCGGGAGGGCCCGGGAACGCCGTTGTCACCGCAGCACAGGTCGGACACGGCTCAGCCCTCCCCTGGCGCGGGTGCGGCCTCGGCCTCGGGCAGCAGCAGCGCCAGCAGGGCCCGCCCGGTGTCGGTGAGCCGGTACATCACGAGCTTGCCGTCGCGCCGCGACGCCGCCAGGCCGGCGGTGCGCAGCTGCCGCACGTGGTGGGAGACCAGGTTCTGCGAGGAGGAGCAGACCCACGCCAGGTCGCACACGCACAGCTCCTCCCCCACCGCCAGCGCGCGGGCGATGCGCAGCCGGGTGGGGTCGGCCAGGGCCCGGGCCCGCTCGGCGGCGGGCCGGATGTGGTCGCCGGCGGGCACGCGCGCGCGGACCGCCTCGGCCTGGGGCAGGTCGAGGCAGAGGAGTTCACAGGAGTCGGAGGACATACCAACAAACTAACGTTCGTTGATATGTAGGGTCAACGTGGTCCGCCGAAACGGCGGTGCGGCCCCGGGACGCGTCCCGGGGCCGCACCGCGCACCGGTCACAGCGTGAGCAGCACCTTGGTGGCGCGGCGCTCGTCCATCGCCCGGTAGCCCTCGGCCGCCTCCTCGATCGGGAGGGTGAGGTCGAAGACCGCCCCGGGGTCGATCTCGCCGGACATGATGAGGCCGACCAGCTCGGGCAGGAACCGGCGCACCGGCGCGGGCCCGCCCAGCAGGCTCACGGTGGAGAAGAACAGGTCCATGCCGTCCAGCTCCACCCCGTGCGCGACGCCGACGTAGCCGACGTGCCCGCCCGGGCGGGTGGAGTGGATCGCCTGCATCATGGACTCCTGGGTGCCCACGGCCTCGATCGTGGAGTGGGCGCCGTAGCCGCCGGTCAGCTCCCTGACCCTGGCCACGCCGGCCTCGCCGCGCTCCTCGACGACGTCGGTGGCGCCGAAGCGCCGGGCCAGCGCCTGCCGGTCGGCGTGGCGGGACATGGCGATGATCCGCTCCGCGCCCAGGCGCTTCGCTGCCAGGATGCCCAGCAGCCCGACGGCTCCGTCGCCGACCACCGCCACCGTCTTGCCGGGGCCGGCCTCGGCGGCCACGGCGGCGAACCAGCCGGTGCCCAGCACGTCGGAGGCGGCCAGCAGGCTGCGCGCCTGCGCCTCGGTGGGCTCCCCGGGCACCTTGACCAGGGTGCCGTCGGCGTGCGGAATGCGGGCGTACTCGGCCTGGGTGCCGATGGCGCCCATCATCACCTGGTGGACGCAGCGGGACTGGAACCCGGCCTCGCAGATCTCGCAGGTGTTGTCGGAGGCCACGAAGGAGCCGACGACGAAGTCGCCCACCCCGATGTCCCGGACCGCGGGGCCGACCCGCTCGACGACGCCGATGTACTCGTGGCCCATCCGCGCGGGCCCGTCGACCTCCTCGATCCCGCGGTAGGGCCACAGGTCCGAACCGCAGATGCAGGCGGCGGTGACGCGGATGACCGCGTCGGTGGGCTCGATGATCTCGGTATCGGCCACGTTCTCCACCCGGACGTCCCCGGGTGCGTGCATGACGACAGCGCGCATGTCCTCTTCATCCTCGTTCGCTCGGTTGCGCCTCCACCACACCACGGCCGCCGCGCGTGAGGGAGTCCCGGCCGATGGGGGTACCGTCAGGGACTCCTTCGGCCCCGACCTGCGGTTTACCGTGGGTGCATGGATAACCGAGCCGAGGTCCGGGAGTTCCTCACGACGCGCAGGGCGCGGGTGACGCCCGACGAGGTCGGGCTGCCCTCCGGGACCAACCGCCGGGTGCAGGGCCTGCGCCGCAGCGAGGTCGCGACCCTGGCCGGGGTCAGCGTGGAGTACTACACCCGGCTGGAGCGCGGCTCCCTGAGCGGGGCCTCGCCCGAGGTGCTGGAGAGCCTGGCGCGGGCGCTGCGCCTGGACGAGGCGGAGCGCGCGCACCTGTTCGACCTCGCCCACGCGGCCAGCCCGGTGGCCCGGCCGCGCAGGCGCCGCAACCCCCGGTGCTGGACGCCGCACCCGAGCCTGCAGTGGACGCTGGACGCGGTCACCGCGGGGCCCGCGTTCGTGCGCAACGGGCGGATGGACCTCCTGGCCGCCAACACGCTCGCCCGGGCGTTCTACAAGGACACCTTCGCCATGCCGGGGTCGCCGCCCAACATCGCCCGGTTCACGTTCCTGGACGAGAGGGCGCGCGACTTCTACCCGGACTGGGAGATGTTCGCCGAGGTGACGGTGGCGCTCCTGCGCACCGAGGCGGGGCGCGACCCGCGCAACAAGGAGCTGCACGACCTGGTCGGGGAGCTGGGCACCCGCAGCGAGGAGTTCCGCCGCCTGTGGGGCGCGCACAACGTGCGCCGGCACGGCACCGGGTTCAAGACGTTCCACCACCCGGTGGTCGGGGAAATGACCCTGGCCTACGAGGGGCTGGAGATGGAGGCCGAACCGGGGCTGACGCTCACGATCTACGCGGCCGAGCCCGGTTCCCCGTCCGCCGAGCGGATGAGCCTGCTGGCCTCCTGGGCCGCCAGCGAGTACGGGGACGGGGCCGGGACCGCGGTGGCGGCCGAGCCCCGGGCCGAGGGCTCCTAGCCGCCGGCGGGACCGGGACCGGGCCGCACGGGCCCAGGCGGCGCGGAGCGCGGACCCCGGGTCGGGTGCGCGTCGGGCAGGGCCCGGCCCCCTGGCCACGGACCGCCGCCGGCGTGCGCGCCCCGCCGCGGGTCGGCGGCGCGCGGAGCGGCCGGACACGGGCCGTCCGCCGTGTCCCGTACGCCCCGGAACGTGCCGCGGTGGTTTAGCTGGCCCGTGTGAGGACACGCATTCCGTCAGCGCGGCGGAACCGGACCGACACCGTGCGTCGCCGCGCACACGACGACCGACTCCGAGTGCGATGCGAAGGTGTGTTCCCATCCGTGACACGAACGACCGACACGACCGACACGTAGACCGCACGCGGCCCTTCGGCGCGCACCTGCGCATGCGCTGGTGGGTCCCGGTGCTGCTGACCGCGGCGGTCGTCGCCGCCACGTACCTGCTGCAACTGCTGCTGACCGGCGCCGCGGCCGTGGTCGAGATCGGCCTGCTCGGCAAGGACCCGCAGGACAGGACGCTGACGCCGCTCACGTACCTGGCGACCAACCTGGCGATCATCGGTATCGTCCCGGTGGTGCTCCTGGTGATGTCCAAGGCGGCCGGCGTCTCCTGGTCCGACCTCCTCACCGTGGGCCGGGCGTTCAGCCGGCGCCGCCTGTTCGGTTACACGGGGATCTTCGCCCTGCTCATGGTGGTGGTGAACCTCGCGGTCCATCTCGTCAACCCGTCCCCGCTCTCGGCGTTCGCGGTCACCGGGACCACCGTGGCGCTGCTCGCGGTGGTGCTGCTGACGACCCCGTTCCAGGCCGCCGCCGAGGAGATCGTCTTCCGCGGCGCGCTGACCGCCTCCTACGGGTCCTGGTTCCGGGCGGCGCGGCCGGCGCTGGTGGCCGGGATCGTTCTCAGCAGCCTGCTGTTCGCCCTGCTGCACACCAGCGCCGACCCGTGGATGTTCGTCCACTACCTCGGCCTCGCCGGGGGCACCGCCGTCATGGCCCTGATCGGGCGGGGCCTGGAGCCAGCCATCGCCTTCCACGTGGTGAACAACGTCTTCGCCATGGGGATCGGCGCGGTGTTCTCCTCCGGCGGCGGAATCGGCCAGGACCGTTCGGCCGGTGCGGGCGGCCCCTACATGCTGCTGTTCGTGCTGGCCGAGGTCATCGGCGTCCTCATCGTCTGGCGGATGGAGAAGCGCCGCGCCGAGCGGAGCGCCCCCGTGGCCTGAGGACCGCCCCGGGGGCCCGCGGGCTCACGGCTCCAGGGTGGTGCGCCGGGTGCCGATGCCCGCCAGGACGATCTCCAGCCAGCGGCGGCGGGCCGCCCCGTCCAGCGAGGCGGGGGCGGCGGCCATGATGAGGTAGACGTCGTCGGCGGTGACGCCCGGGCGCAGGTCGCCGTCGGCGAGGGCGGCGCGCAGCAGCGAGGCGACGGCCGTCCGGCCGCGCTCCTCCTGCTCCGTCGTGACCCGGCCCGCGCCCAGGGCGGCCGCGGCCTCCTTGACCGCCCGGTTGCGCGCGGCCTCCTCCAGCAGGTCCGCGAGCATCTCCTCCAGCCGGGCCATCGCCTCGCCCGGGGCGGACGCCGACCGCGCCGCCTCCTCGGCCCGGGCGAGGATGGCCGCGGAGTGCTCGGTGAGGATCGCCTGGACCAGGTGGGTCTTGGTCGGGTGGTGCCGGTAGAGCGTGCCGACCGCCACCCCGGCGGCGCGGGCGATCCGCTGCATGGACACGTCGGGGCCGTGCGCGGTGATCTGCTCGCGGGCGGCGTCGAGGATGCGCTCCAGGTTGCGGCGTGCGTCCGCGCGCATCGCGCGCCCCCTCTCCGGGCTCTGCGGGCCCCGTCCCCGCCGCCCGCGGCGGGCGGTCAGGCTCCGGCCAGGGCCCTGTCCACGAGCCTATCGAAGGCGCGGTCGGGCAGCAGCCCGCGCAACAGCAGGATCCGCCGCGCCATGTACCCGGCCGCGTACCTTGTCCTGGGTCTGCGGGCGGTCGCGGCGGCGGCGATCGCCCGCGCCACCACCGCGGGCTCGGGCACGCGCTCCGCGGCGGACCCGGTCATCATCCCGGCGGCCAGGCGGCGCGCCTGGGCCCCGTAGACGCCGTCGCCGGAGGTCGCCAGGAGGTGCTCGGCGGCGATGCCGCCCCACTCGGTGCGGGTGCCGCCGGGCCGGACCACGACGACGTCGACGCCGAACCGCCGCAGTTCGAGGCGCAGCACGTCGCTCATGCCCTCCAGAGCGAACTTGGTGCCGTGGTACCAGGCGCCCAGGGGCGTGTGGACGCGCCCCCCGACCGAGGTGACGTTGACGATCCGCCCGCTCCCCCGCTCCCGCATCAGCGGGAGCACCGCCCGGGTGAGGCGGACCGCGCCGAAGACGTTGACGTCGAACTGCCGCCGCCCCTCCTCCAGGGGGACGTCCTCCACCGCCCCGTAGGAGCCGTACCCGGCGTTGTTGACCAGGACGTCCAGGCGCCCGGCCTCCCGGGCGACGGCGGCCACCGCCTCCCGGGCCGACGCGTCGTCGGTGACGTCCAGCGCGAGGGGTCGCACGCCCTGCGCGCGCAGGTCGGCCATCCGGCCGACCCGGCGCGCCCCGCCGTAGACGGCGAACCCGCGGCGCCCGAGTTCGAGGGCGGCGGCCCGCCCGATGCCCGACGACGCGCCCGTCACGAGCGCGACCTTCTTCTCCGCCATGGCGGCCTCCTAAAGTGAACTAGCATTCATGTTAATAATGAACCACGGTTCACTTTCGTGCAAGCCCACGCCCTCCCGACCGCCGATCCACCCGAACGCCGCACAAGCGACCATTCGGAAACCCAGCGCGCCGCCACTGTCACCCTTGGTAACTTCCCTGTGCCCGGCGGCCCCCGCCGGCGCCCCCGAGACAGAAGCACGAGGAACACCATGGGCACCGCCCGCGCGCAGATGGCGCACCACCTCCCCGAGGCCTACGCCGAACTCGTCCGCCTCGGCGCGGTCCTGGACGGCGTGCTCGACCCCGGCCTGCACGGCCTCGTCAAGCTCCGCGCCTCCGTCCTCAACGGCTGCGCCTTCTGCGTCGACCTGCACGGCCGCGAGTCCCTGGAGGCGGGGAACTCCCCGCAGCGGGTGGCGCTCGTGGCGGCCTGGCGCGAGGCGGGCGACCTGTTCACCGACGTCGAGCGCGCCGTCCTGGACCTCACCGACTCCCTCACCCGGCTCGGCGAGCACGGTCTGACCGACGAGGTCCACGACGCCGCCGCGGCCCACCTGACGGAGCGCGAGATGGTCGCCCTGATCACCTCCGTCGGCCTGGTCAACCTCTACAACCGCCTGGGGGTCGGCACCGCCATGGCCCCGCCGGTGCGCTGACGGCGGAGCCACCATGCCGCACGACACCGCGGAGCTCGCGCTCGCCATCGTGGGCCTGGGGCCGCGCGGGCTGGCGGTCCTCGAACGCCTGGTCGCCAACGCCCGCGCGCACCACCGGACCGTGGCCCTGCACGCCGTCGACCCGTACCCGCCCGGCGCGGGGCGGGTCTGGCGCGTGGACCAGTCGCCCCACCTGCTCATGAACACCGTCGCCGCCCAGGTCACCGCCTTCACCGACGCCGGCCTCACCATGGCGGGACCGGTGGAGCCCGGCCCCTCCCTCCACGCGTGGGCGCGCGGCAGGGGGGACGCCCCGGACGCCGACGGGTACCCGACGCGCGCCCTCTACGGCCGCTACCTCACCGACGTCTTCGCCCGGGTGGTCGCCCGCGCCCCCGCACACGTACGCGTGCACGTCCACCGGGCCCGGGCGGTCGCCCTGCACGGCGACGCGGGCCCGCAGGTGCTGGTGCTCGACGACGGCCGCAGGCTGGCCGGGCTGGACGCGGTCGTCCTGTGCCAGGGGCACACGGACGCATCCCCCGATCCGCGGGAGGCGGCCCCGGCGGGGGCCGGGGGGCGGCTCCACGTGCCGCCGGCCAACCCCGCCGACACCGACCTGTCGGACGTCGCCCCCGGCGAGACCGTCATCCTCCGGGGCCTGGGACTGGCCTTCTTCGACCACATGGCGCTGCTCACCGAGGGCCGCGGAGGAGTCTACGAGCGCCGCGGAGGCCGGCTGGTGTACCGCCCCTGCGGTGCCGAACCCCGCCTGGTGGCGGGTTCCCGGCGCGGCATCCCCCACCGCGCCCGGGGGCGCGACCAGAAGGGCCCCTCGGCGCGCCACCGGCCCCGGCTGCTGCCCCCCGGGCGCGTCCTGGGCCTGCGCGAACGCGCCCAGGGCCCGCTGAGCCTGCGGGCGGACCTGTGGCCGCTCATCGCCCGGGAGGTCGAGGCCGTCCACTACGGCGCGCTGGCGGCGCGCCGCGGAGGCGACGGCGCGTCCCTGGCCGACGCCTACGCGTCCGCGCCCACCCGCGAGCGGCGGGAGGACGTCCTGTCCCGCGCGGGGATCACCGGGCGCTGGGACTGGAACCGCCTCTGCCGCCCCTCTCCGACCGGCGGCGGCCCCGCCTCCCACCGCGCCCGGCTGCTGGACCACCTGCGCCGGGACGCGGCCTCCGCCCGGGGCGGCAACGTCGACGACCCGGTCAAGGCCGCCCTGGACGTGCTGCGCGACCTGCGCAACGAGATCCGGGGGGCCGTCGACCACCGGGGCCTGACCGGCGCCTCGCACCGCGACGACCTCTACGGGTGGTTCACCCCGCTCAACGCGCACCTGTCCATCGGCCCGCCGCTGTCGCGGGTGGAGGAGATGGCCGCGCTCATCGAGGCCGGGGTACTCGACGTCCTGGGTCCGGGGATGCGCGTGGGCGCGCACGCGACCGGGTTCACCGCCCGTTCGTCCCTCGGGGAAAGCGTCACCGCCCGGGTCCTCGTCGAGGCCCGCCTGCCCGAACCCGACCTGGGCCGTACGGCCGACCCCCTGCTGCGGCACCTGACCTCGACCGGCGCCGGCGCGCCCCACCGGGTGCCGACCCCCGGGGGCCCCGCGCACGTGAGCGGCGGCCTGGACGTCACCGGGCGCCCGCAGCGGCTGGTCGACGCCCGCGGGCGGGCCCACCCGCGCCGGTTCGCCTTCGGCGTCCCCACCGAGGGCGCGCACTGGGCGACGGCGGTCGGTGCCCGCCCCGGGGCGGACTCGGTGACCCTGGCCGACGCCGACGCGATCGCCCGCGCCGCCCTGGCCCTCGCCCCCGCACAACGGAAGGCCGACCCGTGAACCCGAGCCCCGACAGCGGCCTGCTCTCCCCCGTGTACGCGGGGACCCCCGTGGAGGAGGCGGTCGGCGACACGGCGTGGCTGCGCGCCCTGCTGGAGGCCGAGGCCGCGCTCACCCGCGCCCAGGCGGGCCTGGGCACGGTGCCCGCGCACGCCGCGGAGACCGTCACCGCGGTCGCCCGCTCCGTCCGCCTCGACGTCCGGGAGATCGCGCTGGCCTCACGGGAGAGCGCCAACCCGGTGATCGCCGTGGTGGGCGCGCTGACCCGGGCGGTGGCCGAGCACGACGCCGAGGCCGCCGAGTACGTGCACCGCGGGTCGACCAGCCAGGACGTCTTCGACACGGCGGCGATGCTCGTGTGCTCGCGGGCCGTGCGGCTCGTGGTCGCCGACCTCGGACGCACCGCGGACGCCCTGGAGGAGCTGGCCCGCGCGCACCGCGACACGCCGATGGCGGGGCGCACGCTCGCCCTGCACGCGGTGCCCACCACCTTCGGGCTCAAGGCGGCCGGCTGGCGGCAGTCCGTGCGCGACGCCGCCGAGCGGCTGGGCGCGGTGCGCACGCCGGTCTCCCTGGGCGGTGCCGCCGGGACGCTCGCCGGATACCTGGAGTACGCGGGCGGGCAGGATCCCGGCGGGTACGCCGAGCGGCTGACCGCCGCGTACGCGCGGGAGACGGGGCTCGACGTCCCGGCGCTGCCCTGGCACGCGCTGCGCACCCCCGTGACCGACCTGGGATCGGCGCTGTCCTGCACGGCCTCGGCCCTGGGCAAGATCGCCGCTGACGTGCAGGTCATGGTCCGCACCGAGATCGGCGAGGTCGGCGAACCGCCGGTGGCCGGGCGGGGCGCGTCGTCCGCGATGCCCCACAAGCGCAACCCGGTGCTGGCGACGCTGATCCGCTCGGCCGCGCTGAGGGTCCCGGCCCTGGCGTCGGTCCTGCACCAGTGCGCGGTGTGCGAGGACGAGCGGTCCGCCGGCGCCTGGCACGCCGAGTGGGGGCCGCTGCGCGACTGCCTGCGGCTGGCGGGCGGCGCCGCGCACGCCTGCGCCGAACTCGCCGGCGGCCTGGTGGTCCACGCCGACCGGATGCGGGCCAACCTGGACCGGACCGCGGGGGCGGTGGTGACCGAGCGCGTCGCCGCCGCCCTGGCTCCGCTGCTGGGCAGGGCCGCCGCCAGGGAGGTGGCGGGAGGACTGGCGCAGCGGGCCGCCGGGGGCACACGCCCGGCCGACCTGCTGGCGGAGGCGACCGCCGGTGCGCTGTCCCCGGAGCGGATCGCCGACCTCCTGGACCCGACCGCCTACACCGGGGCGGCCGGGCACCTCGTCGACCGGGCATTGGAGGACGGGCCGCGCCCGGACCCACCGGTGCGCTGACCCGGCGCGCGGCGGCGCGCGCCGCGGCCCGGGGGCCCGCGGTGCGCACCGCACCGGAAGGCGGGCCGCCGGCCTGCGGCCCGCGCCTCACAGGGGTTTGCGCCCCTGGACGGAGTAGGTCACGCAGGAGCAGGCCCGGAACGAGGGGTCGGCCAGCAGGTCCCGCACCCGGGCCAGCTCGCCGTCGGTCATCCCCTCCCGCACGAACGCGTCGCGCAGGTGGCGGGTGTGGTGCGAGATCAGGTGGACCCCGGCGGAGCCGGCGTCCCACTGCTCCAGGTGCGGGTGCGCGTCCACCTCCACCAGCCCCGCCCGGCGCATGGCCTCGGCGGCCCCGCGCCCCCAGGCCGGGTCGGCCCCGGCCCGCTCCATCAGCCGGACCTTGGCGTCCAGGAACCGCTCGTACAGCGCCCGGGCGCCAGCGTCGGGCATGAGCAGGGAGGGTCCGTAGGTGATGTCGAACTCGTCCAGCTGGAGCACGCCGCCCGGCTTGAGGGCGCGCACCAGCCGGTCCAGGACGCGGAGCCGCTCGGGCAGGTGGAGCAGCACCAGGCGGGAGTGCACGAGGTCGAAGGCGCCCTCGGGCAGCGGATCCCGCACGATGTCGTGCCGCAGCACCTCCAGGCCCTCGGCGGGGGCGATGTGGTCGGGCTTGACGTCGGTGGCGGTCACCGAGCCGCCGGGGGCGACCCGGCGGGCCAGCCAGTGGGCGACGCTGCCGCCCCCGGCCCCCACCTCCAGGCAGCGCCAGCCCGGCCCTACCCCGGTCTCCGCGAGTCTGCGGGTGGTCAGCGGGTCGTAGGCGGCGGCCAGGAAGCGGTGCTGGTCGTGCGCGTTCCTGTTGTGGTTGTCGAAGACGTAGCCGGGTACGGCGGTGGCGGTGTCCGTCATCGGAGGCCTCCTGAGAGTAGGGTCGGTCGGCCGCGGACCGCGTCGGCGGCCATCCGGGTCAGGGTGTCCGTGCACACCTTCCCGGTGGGGCCGAGCGGCAGGGCGGGCAGGAACACCACGTGCTCGGGCAGGGCGCGCACGTCCACGCCGTGCCCCTCGCGCAGGTGGGAGAGCAGTTCGCCGGGCGAGGGCGGGTCCACCCCCGGGAGCGGGCAGACGCAGGCGCACACGCGCTCGCCCAGGTCCGGGTCGGGCACCGGCACGCACTGGGCCTCGGCCAGGGCGGGGTGGGCGGTCAGGGCGCGCTCCACCTCGGCGGGGAAGAGCGTGACGCCGCCGCGGATGACGCTGCGGCGCAGCCGGTCGACCACCCGCAGGGTGCCGTCGGCATCGATCCGGCCCAGGTCGCCGGTACGCACCCACCCCCCGGGCGTGCGGCGCCGCGCGTCCAGCACGGGGTCGGCGACGTGGCACAGGGGCGTCATCGGCCCCCGGGCGAGGATCTCCCCCGTCTCCCCCGGCGGCAGCGGACGCCCCAGCCGGTCGCACACCCGGATCGAGCACACGTCCGGGTCGGGCCGCCCGGCCACCCCCGGCTCCCAGGCGGCGGGATCGTCCGCGGTGTGGCAGTTGACCCCGTCGGTGGACCCGTAGACGTTGACCACGGGCCGCCCGAAGCGCTCCTCGCACAGGTCGCGCACCTCCCGGTGCAGCGGCGCGCCGCTGGAGACCAGGGCCCGCAGCGAGGAGGTGTCGGCCTCCCCCCGCGCCAGGGCGACCCGCCGCAGCATGGTGGGCACCCCGGCCAGGTGGGTGGGCCGGTGCAGGCCGACGGAGCGCAGCAGCGCGTCGGGGTCGAACTCCCCCGGGACGATGAGCGTCGCGCCGAGCCGCACCAGGGACACCAGGCCCAGCGACCCGAACGAGGAGGCCAGCGGGACCGGGAGCAGCAGGCGGACGTCCCCCCCGCCCAGGACGGCCCGGGCGTAGGCGCCGCGGCCCCCGGCCATGGCGTTGTGTCCGTAGGCGATCATGGTCGGCTCGCCCTCCGACCCCGAGGAGACGAGGATGCGGGCGGGCGAGTCCGCGTCGGGGGCGGCCGGCCCGGGGACCCGCGCGTCCGCGTACGGGCCGTCCGGGTCCAGGGCGCCGGGCCGCGCGCGCAGCACCGGCGCGCCCCGCACGTCCTCGCGGTCGGTGACCACCGCGGCGGCCCGCGACCGTGTGAGCAGGGAGGACACGTCGGCGGCGGAGCGGCCGTGGGGCACCGGCAGGGAGACCGCGCCCAGCGCGGCGACGGCGAGTTCGACGGCCAGGGCGTCGCGGCCGTCGGGCAGCAGCAGGGCGACGACGTCGCGCTCGCCGCACCCGGCGGCGCGCAGCAGGGCGGCGGCCCGGCCGACCCGCGCCGCCAGCCCGGCGCGGTCCTCGCTCCCGCGCGCGTCCGCCACCGCCTCGCGGCCGGGGTCCTCCCGCACCCGGTCCAGGAACAGGGAGTACAGGTCCCGCCCGGGACACGGGCCCTCCCGCACCCAGCGGGCGCGCAGCATCGCCGGGACGAGGTCGGTGAGGGTCAGTCCCGTCGAGGACGTCCAGGTCATCGTTCCTCCAGTCGGTGCGCCCGCGCGGCGGTTCCGCGGGGCGCACGGGGCGGTGGGGACACGGGCCGCGCGGGGCCCGCACCCCGCTGAGCGGGGCGGGGCGGCCGGGTCACCGGCCGCTCCCCCCGCCCGCGGGGGCGAACGTCCACGGGGCGCGGGGCAGGGCGACCCCGTGGACTGTCGTGAAGGCCGCGGGGAAGGCCGCGGCCGCGGCCACCGGGTCGGCCGCCGCGGGGGTGCCGGTCCGGGGCAGGTGGGCGGTGCCCCGGCCGGCCGCGCGCAGCAGCCGGGCGGCGTCCACCAGGGCGGTGCGGGCGCGGGCCCCGGTGCCCGCGCGGGAACGCAGCAGCAGCCCGGCCAGCGCCGCCTCGGCGGCGAGCAGCCCGCCGAGCACGTCGGTGAGCGTGACCAGGGACGGCGCGGGCCCGGCCCCGTCCGCCAGCAGGTGGGCGACCCCTCCGTGGGCCTGCACCGGGAAGTCGGTGGCGGGGGTGCCGGGCGCGGGCTCCTCCCCGGCCCACCCGTCGGCGTGGACGTGCACCAGGCCGGGGGCGCGGGCGGCGAGGCCGTCGGCGCCCAGGCCGAACCGCTCGGCCCGGCCGGGCGGCCAGTTGTACAGGAACACGTGCGCCCCGGCGGCCAGCGCGGCGGCGGCGCGGCGCCCCGCGGCGGTGCCCAGGTCGTGCTCGACGGCGCCCTTGCCGTGGTTGAGGGCGGCGAAGCGGGCGGAGAGCCCGCCGGCCAGGGGCGGGACGCCGCGCATCGGGTCGCCGCCGGGCGGCTCCACGCGCACGGTGTCGGCGCCCAGCAGGGTCAGCAGCAGGCCGGCCAGCGGTCCCTGGACCCGGTTGGTGGCCTCCACCACCCGCAGTCCGGCCAGGGGTCCCCGCCCCGGGGGCGGCACGGGCGGCAGGGCCCCGGCGGGCCCGGTCGGGCCCAGCCGCCACGGCGACTCCGGCGCCCGCTCGCGGACCTCCTCCGGCGGGCGCAGCGGGACCGCGCCCACCCCGCAGGCGCGGGCCGTGCGGGCGGTGTCGGCGAAGGGCAGGGCGGCCGGCACCGCGAACAGGGCGGCGGGCAGGGGGCACTCGGCGGTGGCGAAGCGGCGCTGGAAGGGCGCCCACCCGGCGGCGATGGCCTCCCGGGGCGCGCCCAGCGCCTCCCAGAACCGCAGCCAGGCGTCGGCGTCCAGGGTCTCGACCTCGAAGCGCACCCCGTCGGCGGAGCGGAACGGCGGCGGCTGCCCGGGGACGGTGCCCGTGCCGGGGCCGGGCGCGCTCTCCCGGCGCGCGGCGGCCTCGGCGGCGGCGTAGGGGGCGACGGCGAGCAGGGCCGCCCCCGCCACCGACACCGAGGCCCGCAGCGCGTGCCCGCCCCGGTCCAGGGCCAGGGCCGCCGCCGCGACCGCCTGGGACGCCAGCACCCCGGCGCACACCGACGCGTAGTCCACGGGCAGGAACCGGGGGCCGCCCCGGGCCCGCCCGTGCAGGTGGGCCAGGCCGCAGGCGGCCTGGACGGCGCGCTCGTCCTCCAGGCCGGCGCCGGGCTCCGACCACGCGATGTCGCACCCCGCGCCCGTCCCCTCCAGGCGGAGCCGCCCGGCGAGGCCGGGCGGGGCGGTGCCGCCGGGCTCCTCCTCGACCGCGCAGCCCAGCGCCCGCAGCCGGGAGACCGCGACCCGCAGCGGCGGGGCGTCCCCCGCCGCCCGGACGGCGGTACCGGCCAGCGGTGGGGCCGCCGCGGTCGCGGCGGTCACGTCCAGCGTCCCGTCCCGGCGGCGGTGCGGGGCAGGCCCAGGTGCTCGCGCAGGGTCCCGCGCCGGACCTTGCCGGTGCCGGTGCGGGGCAGGTCGTCCCAGCCCATGACCACGGGTTCGGCCATCGCCGGCAGGTCGGCCACGGCCTCCTTCCACACCCCCGGGTCCAGGGGCGCGCCCTCCACGACCACGACCGGGACGGGCGGGCCGTCGGGAACCCCCAGCACGACGCACTCCAGCACCTGGGGCAGGCGCTCGTCGACGACGTCCTCGATCTCCAGGCAGCCGCCCTCGGCGAGGGAGTCCACCTCCCGGTCGACCAGCCGGACCGCGCCGGTGCGGTCGATCGACCCCAGGTCGCCGGTGTTCCACCACTGGCCCAGGAGCTTGCCGCGCCAGCGGCCCTCCTCGCCGACGTAGCCGGTGCACAGCGCCTCGGTGCGGCAGTACAGCAGGCCGGTCTCCCCCGGTGGCAGGGGCCGCAGGGTACGGGGGTCGACGGCGCGCAGCCGGGTCCGGCCGGGCACCGGGCGGCCCAGGTCGCGGGTGGTGGGGTCGACGTCCTGGCTGCCCGACAGGGACCGCCGGGTGAAGAAGCGGAAGGTCAGGGGGCCGGTCTCGCTCTGCCCCCAGCCCTGCATCCACACCGGCGCCCGGCGCCCGCTGGCGTTGAGGAACGCGCGCACGGTGGAGGGGTGCACGGCGTCGAAGGTGCTGACGAACAGCCGCACCCGCTCGAACGCCGCCGCCTCCCGGTTCAGGCGGCGCTGCCAGCGGGCCAGGGTGGCGGGCTGGGCCTCCAGGGTGGTGGGCCGGTGCCGGTGCAGCGCCGGCCCCGCCTCGTCCCAGTCGGGGTCGGTGATGAGCGAGACCGCCGCGGGGCGCAGCCACAGCACGGCCGCGGTCCAGGCCAGGGCCCGGCCGTGGGCGAAGGAGATGGACGTGGCGACGGTGTCGTCGCGGCGGCTGCCCAGGACCGGCCACCGGTGCGCCTCGAACCCGGCCAGCCTGCGCATGAGGGTGCGGGTGGTGTGCACGACGAGCTTGGGGGTCCCGGTGGTGCCGGAGGTGTGCATGACCGCCAGCGGCGCGTCCAGGTGCGGGCGGCGCGGGGGCGGGGCCGTGCCGCCGCGGACGTCGGCCGGGGACAGCGTGCCCTCCACACCGCCGTCCACGACCAGGGTGCGGGAGGCCCGGCCGCCGAGGTCGCGGCCGGCCGCGTAGGCGGCGCGCAGCAGGTCGGCGTCGGTGACCAGCAGCGCGGGGCCCAGGCGCCGCAGCAGGGTGTCGAGGGTCTCGGGGGCGAGGTGGCCCGACAGCGAGGCGGGCACGGCTCCCAGCCGCGCGGCGGCGCACGCCAGCAGCACGTAGTCCCAGTGGTTGCGCTTGACGATGGCCACCCGGTCGCCGGGGCGCACGCCCGCCCGGGCGAACCACCCGGCGAACCGGCGCACCAGGCCGGCGGCGCCGGCCACGTCGAGTTCCAGGCCGGCCTCGGGGGCGGCGTCCAGGGGCCGGCTGAGCCGGATCGCGGTGGTGGACCCCCGCTCGACCAGGTCGTCGAAGAGGGTCCCCAGGTGGAGGGGCTTGCTCGGTAGCATCATGCCTCGATCAGGGTCGGTTCGCGGGTCTGGGCGAGGAAGGCCGCCGTGCGCTCGGCGGCGGTGAACGCGGACGCCACCGCCCCCTCGCTGCACGGGCGCAGCGAGGTCCAGTCCCCGGCGTACTCGACGGCGGCGGGGGGCCGTCCGGTGAACGCGGGCCGGGCGGCCAGCGCCTCGGGGCCCGGCAGCGGCAGCCCGTGGCGGAAGCGGTGCGCGACGGTGCGCCGCACGCGCGCCGTCACACCGGGCAGGACGCGCTCGGCCCGGGCGAGCAGAACGCGGCCCACCTCCTCGTCGGGGGCGTCCAGCAGGGCGCCGGTCCCCTCCGGGCGGGTGATCAGCGAGATCATGCCGCGGCCGGGCGGCACCCGGCCGGGGTGCTTGGCGTGGTCGAGGGTGACCACGCCCAGCAGCGGGTCGTCGGACACCAGGACGGCGAAGCCCCGGGGCGCGCCGCGCGGCGCCACCGGCGCGTCCAGCAGCGCGGACAGCCGGAGCATGGGCGCGAACCCGCAGGCCCGCAGGTAGGCGCGCTCCACGGGGGGCGCGCCGGGGTGCAGGCGCTCCGCGACGGGGGCGGGGACGGCCAGGACCGCCGACCGGGCCGTGAGCGTCCCCCGGGGGGAGTCCACGCGCACGCCGTCCGGGCCGGCGCTCACCCCGGTGACGGGGTGGCCGGTGCGCACGTCGAGCCCCTCGGCCAGGGCCCGGGCGAGGGTGTCCATGCCGTCGCGGTAGGTGCGCCAGGTGGCGGTGCTGCCGGCGGCGCACAGGTGGGCGGCGAAGGGGGCGGCGGCGGCCCGCGGGGTCCAGCCGAAGAACCCGGCGGCCAGCGGGCCCAGCAGCCGCTCGCGCAGCTGGGGGTGGTGGTCGCGCAGCAGGTCGGCGACGGTCTCCCCGCCGGGGTCGGCGCGCTCGGGGTGCTCGGGGTCCAGCCCGGCCCGGGCCAGGCGCAGCTGGAGGCGCACCAGGTCCAGGCGGGCACGGGGCGAGAGCCCCATGCCGGTGAGCAGGCCCAGGGGGCGCCCGGCGTGGCGCCGGGCCCGGCCGCGCCACCACACCGACAGGGCGTCGCGCACGAGCGGGACGGCGCCGGGGTCGGCGTCCAGGCCGGTGGCGCGGATGAGCCGCCAGGTCGCCGGGTAGGCGTCGGCCGACGGGATCATCTCCGCGCCGGTGTCGATGAGGTGGCCGTCGGCGCGCAGGGTGCGCATCCGCCCGCCCACGGCGTCGGCGGCCTCCAGCACCACCACGCCGTGCCCGGCGGCGGCGAGCAGGTGCGCGGTGGCCAGTCCGGCGGGCCCTGCGCCCACCACGATGACGTCGGTGCCGGTCACCACGGCGTGGCCGGGAGCATCGGGGCGGCCAGGTTGGCGGCGATGAGCAGCACCACCGTGACCCGGTGGGTGTGGATGGCCGTGCGCCGGGCGCGCAGGATGTCCCCGAGGACGAACCCGGTGTAGAGCTGCACGGCCCGCAGGGCGATGACGGGCAGCAGGGCCGCCGGGAACCACCAGGGGGCGATGCCGAGCAGGTGCGAGCCGGTGACGAGCAGCGTCTCCAGCAGGGTGATCCCGATGATGAAGGCCGCGTTGGTGCGCGGGGAGACCCGCGCGGCGACGGTGATCCGCCCGGCGGAGCGGTCGCCGTCGGCGTCGTTGGTGTTGGAGTACAGGCCGAAGATCATCGGGCCGCCGCCGAAGACGATCGCCTGCACGACGACGAAGCCGTCGACGTGCCCGACGAGCAGGCCGTAGGGCACCAGGACCCAGCCCACGCCCAGGCCGACCAGGAAGACCTCCTGCAAGCCCCGGTAGCTGATCTTGAGCCCCCAGGAGTACTGGACCGAGGCGACCAGGCACAGCGCGGCGCCGACGACGGCCCACAGCGGCCGGTGCGGGGCCAGCGCCACCACGGCCGTCCACAGCAGGACGCTCGCGACGGTGGCCGCGCGGCCGAAGCGCAGCGCCTGGGGCTCGGTGAGGGTCCCGGCCACCAGGGGCTTGCGGGCCAGGCGCCGGCGGGCGGCGTCGGAGCCGTAGTTGGCGGCGTCGGAGCCGTCGCGGTACCCGGTGACGTCGTCGAAGGAGACCATGGCGGCCACCACGGCCACCTCGGCGAGCAGCACCAGCAGCAGGAACCCGAGGGTGTCCGGGCCGGGGCCGAGCAGGGGCAGCGTCATCGCGAACACCAGCGGCAGGCCGATGTAGTAGTCGACGATGTCGAGCTTGGCCAGCCGGGCGTAGACGCCGGGTCCGGGGCGGCGCGCGGGCGCGGTCGCGGGGGCGCCCGCCGGGGCGGGCGGCGCGGTCATGTGGTCGGTCATGGTTTCCTCCCGAGGGCGAACGCGCGGACCGCGGAGACGATCTGCTCGACGCGGGCGTCGGCCAGGTGCGGGTACAGGGGCAGGGAGATGTTGCGGCGCGCCGCGTCCCGGGCGCGGGGCGGGGCCCCCGCCGCGGGGGCGTACGGGGCGAAGGCCGGCTGCTCGGGCAGGGTCCGCGGGTAGTAGACGTGGGTGTCCACCCCCGCGGCGGCCAGGTGGGCGCGCAGTCCGTCGCGGTCCTCGCACAGCAGCGTGTACACGTAGGGGAAGCGGCCGTCCCCGCCGGCGGGGGGCGCGGTGACGCCCGCCCCGGCCAGGTCGGCGAAGGACCGCGAGTAGTGGTCGCAGATGGCGGTGCGGCGGGCCACGCGCTCCTCCAGGCCCGCCAGGCGGTGCAGCTGGAAGGCGGCCATGACCTCGTCGAACCGGCTGTTGTGGCCGACGTGGTGGTGCAGGAAGCGGTTGCGGCCGTCCTGGCCGTGGTTGCGCAGCATCCGCACCCGTCCGGCGAGGGCGGCGTCGTCGGTGAGCACCATCCCGCCCTCCCCGGGCATACCGAACACCTTGACCTGGACGAAGGAGTAGACGCCGGCGTCCCCCCAGCGCCCGGCGGGCGTGCCGCGGAGCACGCCGCCCTGGGCGAGGGCGGAGTCCTCGACGAGCCGCAGGCCGGTCCGGGCGGCCAGGTCGCGCAGGCGGGGCATGTCGGCCATGAAGGAGAACATGTGCGCGGGCATCAGCGCGCGGGTGCGGTCGGTGACCAGCTCCTCGGCGCGGGCGGGGTCCAGCGTGAGGGTGGCCGGGTCGATGTCGGCGAAGACCGGGACGGCCCCCACCGACAGGACGGTGCTCGCCAGCGGGGCGCACCCGAAGGCGGGCACGATCACCTCGTCGCCGGGGCCCACGCCCAGGGCGGACAGGACCAGGGTGAGGGCGGAGGTCCCGCTGGAGCAGGCGACGGCGTCGGCGGAGCCCAGGCGGGTGCGCAGCGCGTCCTCGAACCGGGCGGTACGCCGCCCCAGGATGAACTTCTGCTCCGGGTCGGTGCCGACCTCGTACAGCGCCTCCAGCAGGGCCTCGCGGTCGGCCTCGAAGAGGTCGGGCGCGAAGAACGGGACGGCGGGGCGCTCGGCGGTCACGGTCATCGGGACCCCCCGGTGAGGTGGCGCGCGATCTCGTCGCAGACGCGGTCGACGGCGCTCTCGGACAGGTCGGCGTAGAGCGGGAGGGCGAGGGCGGAGCGGCACGCGGCCTCGGCCCGGGGCAGGTCGCCGGCCCGGTACCCCAGGTGCGCGAAGCAGGGCTGCAGGTGCAGGGGGCGGGGGTAGTAGACCTCGGTGCCGATGCCCGCGTCCGCCAGGCGGGCGGCGAGGCCGTCGCGGTCGTCGACCTCGATGAGGTGGACGTAGACGACCCGGTTCTCGCCGGGCCGGACGGGGAGGTCGCCGGGGACGGAGCGCACGCCGGGCAGGCCGCGCAGGCGGTCGTCGTAGCGGCGCGAGAGCACGGCCCGGCGCTCGATGTCGGTGTCCAGGCGGTCGAGCTTGGCGAGCAGGACGGCGGCCTGGAGGTCGTCCATCTTGCTGTTGCCGCCGGTGACGACGGTCGGGTTGGAGATGCCGGGGAAGGCGGCCAGGGTGCGCCCGGAGCGGCCGTGGTGGCGGAGCATCCGCGCGGTCTCGGCGACGGCGTCGTCGTCGGTGAGCAGCGCCCCGGCGTCGCCGACGGCGCCCAGCGTCTTGGCGGGGAAGAAGGAGAGCACGCCGCCGGCCCCGGAGAGCCCGGCGTGGGCGCCGCCGGCGCGCATGCCGACGGCCTCGGCGCTGTCCTCCACCACGGTGAGCCCGTGGGTCCGTGCGACGCGGTGCACCCCGCGCAGGTCGGCGAGGCGGTCGAAGAGGTGGACCGGCATGACCATGCGGGTGCGGTCGGTGACGGCGGCGGCGACGGAGTCGGGGTCGATGCCGTACCCGTGCTCCTCGATGTCGGCGAAGACGGGGACGCCCCCGGCGTGCACGACGGCGGTGGCGCTGGCCGCGAAGGTGTAGGCGGGGACGATCACCTCCTCGCCCGGGCGCAGCCCGGCGGCGCGCAGCAGCAGGACGAGCGCGTCGGTCCCGGAGTTGACGCCGACGGCGTGGCGGGCGCCGGTGTACCGCTCCAGTGCGCGTTCGAGGTCCGCGACCGCGGTACCGTGCGAGAATTTTCCGTCGTCCAGGACCCGAATACAATTACTCCGGATCTCCGGCCATATTCTTCGAAAGGTTTCCGATTGGTCGAAGAATGGCACGGCGGAAATCTCCCCGTCCCGTTCTCCGGAGGTCGGGGAGGTGAGTGTCGACTTCATGTGCTCCGTCCAGGCAGGGGGCGGGGGAGGGGGGTGCGGGGCCCGGCCGCACCCGGGTGCGGCCGGGCCGGGAGGAGGTCTGCGCCCGAGGGGGCTCAGACGCCCAGCAGCGGGATGTCGTTCTTGCCGAGGTGGTAGTCGCGCACCGCGGCGACCAGCTCGCCGACGCTGAGGTGGCCGTCGTTGTCGGTGTCGATCTGGCTGAAGGCCTCGCCGGCCTGGTCGGCGCTCAGACCGATCGCCGCGAACCAGCGCTCCAGCTCGACCGGGCTGATCTCGCCGTCGCCGTCGGTGTCGGCGATGCCCATGATGGCCTGGATGGTGGGCTGGAGCACCTCGGAGAAGCCGGCGTTGCCGCGGCTGACGATCTCGCTCTCGGCGGCGCTGATGAAGTCGTCCTTGCTCATCTGCTCGGTGCCGGCGGCCCGGGCGAGGCGGTCGAACAGGCCGAGGTAGGCGGCGCGCAGGCCGGCCGCGCCCGGACCCTGGGGGTCGGCGCCGAAGCGGTCGAGGATGCCCTGGATCTCCTGCTCGAAGTCGGAGCGCTCGATCACGCCGTTGCCGTTGTGGTCCCAGAGGTTGAAGCGCTCTTCGAGGCGGCCGTTGGCCTTGGTGGCGACGCTCATGGTCTCTCCTGAAAAAAGGAATTGGAAAGGAAAGGGGAATGCCCCAAAGGAGAATCGAGAGGCTCCCGAGCGGGCGCCCGATCCCTTTCTCATATTACCCCCGCAAGGGACCGGCAAAAACCTTCCCAAGGAAGATCATCGAAATTCGCAAAACTTTATATCGGACATTCTTCGACATTTTCTGCGAAGGGCGCGGAGAAGAGGGCGGCCACGGCCCGCGCACTCCCCTGCCGGAAGACCACGCGCTCCTCGGGACGCAGCTCCAGGTCGCGTCCGGTGGGAACGGGGTCGGCGTGGATCAGGACGTTGTAGTGGTTGGGCGTGTGGCAGGCGTCGAACCCCAGCACCACGCCCACCCGGCGGGGGCCGATCCACACCTCGTCGCCGCGGTCCAGGACCCCTGCGGCGGTGATCTCGGCGAAGCCGAGGAACCCCACGCGGTCGATCCGCGCCCCCTCCGCGGTCTCGGTGTGGTCGGTGGCGACCAGCTCGTGCACCTCGCCCGCGCGCACGCAGCGGCTCGCGAACGGCTCCACCCGCATGCCCCGGTCCGTCCTGCGGTGCACCAGCACCTTGACCAGGACGGCGGTCACCGGGCGCTTGGCCCCGTCCTCGTACGGGTTCACCCCGCCACCCTCTCCCGGCGCTCGGCGCGGTAGGCCTCGTCCACCAGGCGCAGCGCCGACACCCCGGCGCCGTCGCCGGTCCGCCACGCGCGCACCCGGGCGGCGAAGTCGGCGGCGACGCCCTCGTACTCGTGCCACAGCGACTCCTTGAAGGCGGGGCGCCCGGCCAGCAGGTCGGCCGTCCACACCCGCCCGTCCGAGGTGCGCACCTCGACGTCCTTGCACTCCCCGGGGTGTGACCAGTCCAGCAGCACCCGGGCCCGAGCGGGCCCGGCCGCCAGGGCGATGTCCGCCCGCCGGTCCACGCCCGCGGCGTCGCGCTCCACCCGGGCCCCGACCACCTCGGCCCGGCCCAGCAGGGATTCCACCAGGTCGAAGGCGTTGGGCCCGTTGTCGGCGACGCAGCCGCCGCCGCACCGGGACGGGTCCAGGTACCAGGTGTCGTCCCCGGCGTGCTCCTCGATCCGCTCCAGGTAGCGCACGGTCACGTCCGTCACCGTGCGGCCGGCGACCCGCTCCCGCAGCTCCGCGAACCGGGAGTTGTAGCGGCGGTGGAACGCCGTGAACAGCGGCACCCCCCGCTCCCGGGCCAGGGCGTCCAGGGCCTCGCCCTCGGCCAGGTCCAGGGCCAGCGGCTTCTCCGCGCACACCGCGGCGCCGGCGGCGATCGCGTCCGCGCAGATCCGGGCGTGCACGTCGTTGGGCGCGGTGACCACGACCGCGTCCGGCCGCTCCCGCTCCAGCATCCGGACGTGGTCGGTGTAGCCGACCGCGCCGGGCGGCGGGGACGCGATCCGGGAGGGTGCCAGGTCGCACACGGCCGCCAGGTCCCACTCCGGGGAGGACGCCAGCGCCTCCAGGTGGAACCGGGAGATCACCCCCAGCCCCACCACTCCCACGCGCAGCGGGCTCATCGGACCTCCCCCAGGACCAGGGGGGCGGCCAGGCCGGTCCGCCCCGCCAGGTCGGCGAGTTCGGCGTAGAGGCCCGCGGCGAGGGGGACGCCCCGCTCGCGCCGCTCGCGCGCCAGGTGGTACTCGTGCCATCCGGGGTAGCGGACCGGCGCCGCGGGGTCGGCGGGCGGGCAGTCCAGCACCGTGCCGAACAGCTCCCGCGCGTCCCCCAGGGCCCCCTCGCGCAGGGCGTCGGGGGCCAGGGCCAGCAGGAGGTGGCCGATGTCGTCGTCCCTGCCGCCGGGACCGCCGTCCCCGGCCAGGGCCTGCGGGGCGGGGCCGCGGCCGGAGCCGGAGACGACGGCGGACAGCACCTCCACCAGCAGGCCGAGGCCGAACCCCTTGTACCGTCCGGGCTCCCCGCCGAGCCACATCAGGTGGGCCCGCCCCGCGTCGAACTCGGCCGGGTCCGTGACCGGGGCTCCGCGGTCGTCGCACAGCAGCCCCTCCGGGACCGGCCGCCCCTCCCGGGCGGCCTGGCGGATGCGCCCGGTGGGGGCCGCCGTGGTGCTCATGTCCAGCAGGAAGGGCGGGTGCCCCCCGGCGGGGGCGGCGGCGCTGAGCGGGTTGGTGCCCAGCAGGGCCGCGGCCCCGCCCGGGGGCCGGGCGATGCGCTGCCCGCCGCAGTTGCTCGCGACCAGGCCGACCATGCCGCGTTCGACCGCCCGCAGCGCGTGGTACCCGGCGCAGCCCAGGTGGGTGCCGCCGCGCACCGCCACCACGCCGACGCCGTGGCGCTCGGCGCGGGAGGCGGCCAGCTCCATCGCCTCCGAGGCCGACCACAGCCCGAGGGCGCGGCGGGCGTCGAGCAGCACGGCGGCCCCCAGGTCGGTGACGACCCGGGGCTCGGCGTGCGGGTCGGCCCGGCCCTCGTCGAGCAGCGGCAGGTAGAGGCGGGTGAGGTTGGCGGCCCCGTGGGAGTCCATCCCGGTCAGGTCTCCGTGGCACAGGGCGCGCGCCGAGGCGGCGGCCCGCTCCGGGTGCAGGCCCCGGTCCCGGAAGACGGCGGTGAGGAAGGAGAGCAGGGAGTCGTGGTCGGCCAGGACGGGCGGCCCCGCCGGGGCGGCCCCGGGCGGTTCGTGCGAGAGGGTGGTCACCGGTCTCCGTTCGTCTCGTCGGTGAAGGCGGTCAGCAGGCGGGCCACCGTGTCGGCGAACCCGTCGAGGTCGGACAGCCGGACGCGCTCGGCGTCGCCGTGCGCCCCGTCGGCGGCCAGGTCCCCCGGGCCCAGCACGACCGTGCAGGCGTCGGGGACCCCGGCCATCCAGATGGCATCGCAGGTGAAGGCGGGCTCGTCCGCCGGCCAGGGCGGCACCCCGGCGCGGCGCAGCAGGCCGCGGCCCCAGGGGTCGCGGTCGTCCAGGACCGGCAGCCCCCGCTTGGGCCAGTCCAGGCGGGTCAGGGCGCGGGCGTCGGCGGCGGTGCGGGCGAACAGCGCGGTGCAGGCGAAGGAGGCGGTGAACTCCTCCAGCGCGGTGTCGAACGCGCCGGCCACCGCCCGTTCCAGGTCCCGGCCCGCGCGGGCGTCGGCGTAGGAGAGGTTGAACAGCAGGTCCCCGCTGCCGTACACCCGGTTGTGCAGGGTGCCGGTGTGCAGTCCGGCCACGCACACCGCCCCGTCGCGGGCGTGCGCGTCCAGGGCCCGGCCCATCCGGTGGGCCAGGAACCCCAGCAGGACCGAGGCGTTGTGCCCGGTGTGGGGGCGGTCGTCGATCGCGTCGTCGCCGCGCACCGACACCCGGGCGGTCATGGACGCGGTGGAGCGGGTGAGGTACCGCCCGGAGGTGGGCTCGCAGAACACGTTGAGGCGGCCGGTGTACCCGCGGGCGACGAGGGGGCGGGTGCCCAGGACGCCCATGGCGCCGCCCTCCTCCCCCGCGACGGCCTGGACCAGGACCGCCGTGTCGCGGCCCAGGCGGGGCGAGCGCTCCAGGGCGGCGCGCACCCCCGCCAGCAGCGCGACCGCGGGCCCCTTGGCGTCGACGGCTCCGCGCCCGCGGACGAGGTCCCCCTCGCGGGATGCGGGCGGGCCGCCCGCCACGGTGTCCAGGTGCACGTTGAACATGGCGGTGCGCCCGTGCGGCACGGTGTCGGGCCCCAGGCGCAGCACCAGGCTGGGCTGGCACTCCAGGAAGCCAGGGTCGGCGGCGGCCTCGCGCACCGCGGCGGGCACCCCGGGCGGGCGCAGGTCGCCGGGGCCTGCGGGGGCGTGGTGCACGGTGCGAAAGCCCAGCGGCGCCGCGGCCCGGGCGTAGTCGTCCTGGGCCTGGCGCAGGCGGGGGCGCGGACCGCCCGGGCCGACCTCCAGCGGGCCGGCGGTGGGCGTCTCCAGCAGCCGCATCAGCAGGGAGAGGTCGCCGTCGGTGAGGGTCACCGGACCCCCTCCGCGCTCCAGACGCGGTGCGCCAGCTCCTCCAGGCGCCGCCCGTAGTCCACGAACGCGGCGACGTCGCCGCGGCCGGGGTCGCCGCCGCGGGCGAGCAGGTGGGGGCGCAGGTGCAGGTGGGGCTCGATGGACAGGGCGCCCCGGTAGCCGTGCCCGGCCAGGATCCGCAGGCACTCCTCGACCCCGGCCTCGCCCCGGCCGGGCGGGACGTAGGCGGTGTCGCCGCCGGGGGTGCGGACCGCGTCCTTGATGTGGACGTGGGCCACGTGCGGGGCGATCCGGCGCAGCATGGCGGGGCCGTCGTAGCCGTGGGCGACGCCGTTGCCGGTGTCGAACAGCAGGCGCAGCGCCGGGCTGTCGGCGTGGGCGAGCAGGTCCAGGGCGCGGTCGGCGTCCTCGCCCGCCCACCCGGCGCAGTTCTCGTGCACCAGGAGCAGGCCGGCGTCCTCGGCGCGGCGGGCCAGCTCGCGCACGCGGGCGCGGGCCGTACGCCCCCACTCCGCCGCGGTCAGGCCGCCGGAGGGATAGGACATGATCCGGACGGTGCGCGTCCCCAGCAGGGCGCAGCGCCGGACCAGCGCGTCGAGTTCGGCCACGTCCGCGGCGAAGTCGCCGGTGGCGGGGCGGGACCAGTCGCCGATCTTGGCGGCGACGGCGACCACCGTCGCACCGGCGTCCCGGATGCGCGCGGCGGTCCGCACCACCGCGTCCTCGGGCAGGGCCGCGACGGGCACCCCGTTGAGGGTGCGCAGCTCCAGCAGGTCCCAGCCGAGCGCGCGCAGGGCGTCGAGCTGGCCGTCCAGCCCGGGGGCGGCCTCGTCGCCGATCCCCGCGGGGCGGGGGCGTTCAGGCGCCGACGACACTGCCCACCTCCTCCTCCAGGGCCCGGCGGGCGCACAGGTCCTTGGCCTCGGTGAGCAGCCGCACCGCCTCCACGTGCACGGGCAGGTCGCCCAGGTCGCGGCCGGGGCGGGAGTAGCGGGCGTAGCAGCGGCGCAGGAACGCGGTCAGGGCGTCGTCGGTGAACACCGACCGGGAGGGCTCGCGCCCGCGGGCGGCCACGGCGAGCTGCGCGGTGTGGTCGGCGTCGCTGCACGGGTAGTGGCCGGTGAGGACGGCCTCGTCGAACTCCAGCACGATGCGGCGCTCGCGCAGCGGCGCGGTGAGGTCGGACTCGATGCGGGTGAGCACCCCCGTGTGGTGCACCAGGTCCAGGCGGGCGGCCCCCAGGCCGGGCAGGCGCACGCCGTCCACGGCCATGTCGTCGAGCCCGGCGGAGGCCACCTCGGCGTCCCCGGCGAGCACGACCGCGACGGCGAGGGCGTGCGGGACCTCCACGTCGAACGCGGTGGGGTGCCCGGTGGTCTCCAGGCTCCGGGTGAACCGCGGCTTGTGCTGGACCACCGTGAGCGAGCGCAGCCGCCCGAAGGCCCCGGAGCGGCGGGCCGCCAGCAGCCGCGCGCTCAGCGCGCTGGCCGTCCACGGCGTGGCCACGGCCAGGCGCAGGCCCCAGCGGCGGCGCAGGCGCGCGATGGCGGCCAGCTCGGCCAGGTCGAGGGCGAGGGGCTTCTCGACGATGACCATGCGGTAGCCCAGGCGGGCGAGCCGCTCCAGGGGTTCCGCCCGCAGGTGGGGCGGGGTGCAGAGGTGGACCACGGTGCGCCGGGGCGGGAGGCGGCGCGCGGCCTCCTCCAGGGAGGCCACGGCCGTCACCCCCTCGGCCCCTGTGCGCAGGGGGTCGTGGCCCATCACCGGACCCGGGGCGAAGAGGCGGCGGTCCGCCGCCCGCGCCTTGGCGAGCGACGGCGCGTGCAGCCCCCGTCCGGATCTCCCCAGGCCGACGATGAGGGTGTGCAGCATGGAGGGAGGACACCTTTCCGTTCGCGGTCCCCGTCGTTCCGCGGCCCGGTTCGGGCACGCGGAACCATCGAACGGAACGACAGACTGGCCCCGTGGTGGAAATGGCGTCAAGGAGTGGAACGGGTTCTCGGGGACCGAAATCCGGGGAACCGCGTTCCACAACCGGAATGAGAAATCCGACAAAGATTAATCCGTCATGATGGGAGAATTTCACCCGTCAATGCCCGGATTTCTTCCGATAGGTCAGGCGACCGAGAAGCTGAACAGGCCGCTCGGCGGGGCGTGCCAGCCGCGGTCCGGGGACACCGTGACGCCGGGGCCGAAGCACCCGCGCCCGGCGTGCATGGTCACCTCCGCGTCGGTGAGGTTGACCAGCACGTGGGCGGTCCGGGGCAGCACGGTGCAGCTCCCCGACGCGGGGTCCGGGTAGCGCATGAGGTCTTCGAACTCGGTGGTGAAGACGACGACCTCGCCGGTCGCCGCGTGGGCGGGGGCGGCCCCCAGCAGCGCGGTCCCCAGGGCGAGGGCGAACGCGGTGGACAGAACCCTCATTCCACCATCCTCTCTCATTTCGTACGCGATTCATGGAAATGACCCCCTAGCGCGCCAATGACACGGAGGATCACCGCGCCAATCCTCTCCGAATCGAGGGGGCCCCGCAAGCAAAAAGAGAAAGACCTTGTTTTCGGACCCGCGCGGATGCCCGAACGGTCCCACCGGAGGGAATCGGCCGGGGAAAGGAGGGCGGGCGGCCCCGCGCCCCGGACGGGCGGACCACCGGCGGCGGGCACCGGGGCGCGGGAGGTTAGGACCGTTCCCTCCCCTCCCCGGCCCGGATGGCGCCGGTGTCCGGATACCCCCGGCCGGGGTGCTCGCACCGGACCGAAAACGGGGCGCTCCCCCGCGGCCCGGCCCCTTCCGCCCGGCGCGGCGCCCCGTGCCGCCGGACACGGGGCCGCGGTACGGGGGCGGGTGGCGTCGGCGCGGGGGCGGGCCAGACGCGCGGCCCGGCGCGGGGGCGGGCGGGCCCGGTCATCCCGGGTCCGGCCGCTCCGGGTCCGTGGGGAGGCCCCCGTGCGCGCGGCGGTACCCCGAGGGCGACAGGCCGGTGGCGCGGCGAAAGGCCGTGCTGAACGAGCCCGGGGACGCGTAGCCCAGCCGCGCGGACAGCGCCCCGACGCCGGTGTCGCCGGTCCGCAGGGCGTGCTCGGCCACGAGGACGCGCCAGCGGCGCAGGTAGGCGAAGGGGGTGAGCCCGCCGGTGCGGCGGAACCGCTCCGCGAACGCGGTCCGCGACATCGCCGCCGCCCGCGCCAGCTCCTCCAGCCGCCAGGACCGGCCGGGGTCCCCGTGCAGGAGCAGCACCGCGGGCCGCAGCCGCGGGTCCGCGTGCAGGCGCGGCCACCCCGGCGGCAGGCCGTCCCCGCGCACTGCCGCGCGCAGGCACTCCAGGGCGAGCAGCCGCGCGTACTGCGCGGTGGCGAAGGCGGCCCCCGCCTCCCCCGCGGCGGCCTCATCGAGCAGGAGCCCCAGCACCGTCCGGATCCGCCGCGCCCCGGGCTCGGCGCCGCGGACGCGGGTGAGCGGGGGCAGGCCCGCGAGCAGCGGCTCGCGGCCGGTGGGCCCCATCCGCAGGTGCCCGCCGACCACGGTGTCCGGGAGGCCTGCGGCGTCCCCGTCCCGGCCCCCGGCCCCCTCCCACCCCACCGGGGGCGGGATCTCGCGGGGCGCCCCCTGCCGGGGGGCGCTGTGCAGCACGAGCCGGGAGCGGCGCGCCAGTACGGCGACGTCGCCCTCCTCCAGCTCCACCGGGGCCCCGCCGTCGCTGCTCAGGACGGCGCGTCCGCGCAGGACCGCGATGACCTTGACGTCCGCGGCCACCGCACCCCGGGACACCCAGGGGGCGGTGGCCGTGAACCCCCCGGAAACCTCGGCACCGACCGCGGAGCGGTGGAGGAGGTCCGCGAGGGGGTCGCCCGGCGGCGGCGTCACCATCCCAGCGGCTCGCCGTCTCGGAAGAGGCCGCCCCGGGGTCCGTCGTCGGGCAGTGTCGCCGCCCAGACCACGCCCGGGGCGCTCTCGGCCGCGTCCCGGGCCCCCGCCTCCCGGGCGCCGGGGACGGTGGCGGTGAAGCCGGGGCACACGGCGTTGACCACGACCGGTGAGTCGGCGAGCCCGGCCGCCAGGACGCCGGTCAGGGCGTGGACCGCCGCCTTGCCCAAGGCGTGGGCGGGGTGGCCCCCGCCCGAGACGGCGGTCCCGTAACGGGGGTCGGTGCGCGAGCCCGCGCCCGACCCCACGTTGACCACGCGCGGCCGGGGCGACCGCTCCAGCAGCGGCAGGGCGGCGACGGTCATCCGCCAGGTGCCGATGAGGTCGACGCCGACCGTCCGCGCCGCCGCATCCAGGTCGGGGCCGGTCACGGCCGCCCCGTGGTCGGGGTGGGCGGCGGCGTTGTTGACGAGGATGTCCAGGCGCCCGCGGGTCTCCTCGACGGTGCGCACCGCCCGGTCGACGGAGTCCTGGTCGGTGATGTCGAGCGGCCACGGGAGCGCGTCGACACCGGCCAGGCCCCGCACGGCGGACGCGGCCCGGTCGGGGTCGCGCGCTCCGACCAGGACGTCGGTTCCGAGCCGGGCGAGCTGCACGGCCACTTCGAGGCCCAGACCGTGGGCGGCGCCGGTCACCAGGGCGACGGGCCGGTCCGGGGCGGCGGGGGCGGGGGCGGGGTGTTCTGCCATGGCTCCAGTGTGCTGCGGGGGGCGGCGGGGGGCCATGGGCGCGCGTGCGGACTTCTTCCGACTCCGTACGGGCCGCCGGTGCACCCGGCCCGGTTCCGGCCCGGCGGCGGCCCCGCCCGGTTCAGCGGAGCAGCAGGGCGAGGGCCCGGCGCAGCAGCCACCGCTGGGCGGCGTCCCAGTCCAGGCCGAAGTCGTGGACCGCGGTCCGCCAGGCGGGTATCCCGAAGCAGAACCACAGGATCTGGGACGCCTCCTCCACCGACAGGTCCTCGGGGAGCGCCCCCAGCCCGTCCAGGCGCTCGGCTGTCTCGGCCAGGAGCGCCCGGTACAGGGAGGTGGTCCGCTCCCAGAGCGCGGCGGCCTCCTCCTGGTGCGCGCTCATGGCGGCGTGGGTGACGGCCAGCAGGTCCCGGTGCTGCTCGTTGTCCCCGCGGGTGCCCTCGGCGATCAGCTCGACGATCCGCCGGGGGTCGTCGCAGGCGCGGACGAGGTCCGCGGTGCCCTGGCCGCGGGACTCGTCGACCGCGGCGGAGATGACCTCCTTGAGCAGGTCCGGCTTGCCGCCCACGCTGGCGTAGACGGTCTTGGTCGCCACCCCGGCGCGGCTCGCGATCTCCGCCACGGTCACGCGGTCGTACCCGCGGTCGGCGAACAGCCGCAGGGCCGCGTCGAGGACCGCCCTGCGGGTGTTGGCGGCCTCCTGCCGGCGGCGGGGCGAGTGGTAGGCACGGCTCTCTGTCACATTCCGACCTTAGGGGCGGCGGCCCCGCGGTCCCTCCCCGGTGCGGGGAGGGACCGCGGGGAGCGCGTCCGCCCGGGTCCGGGACGGGGCCCCGTCCGGGGCACGGCGGTGACCGGCGCTAGGCGGCCCCGTCGCGCTCCAGGTCGGCGGGGACCGCGCCGGGCGGGCCGAGCACGACGTCGCCGAGTTCCTCCGAGACGCGGGCGAAGAGTTCGAGGTCGATCTCGGTGGTGTCCGTGGCCTGGTCGGCGGGGGTGGCCGTACGCGCGATGAGTTCGGCGAACCCGGGCGGGGAGGTGATGAGGAGGGCGCGCGAGCCCTCCTCCCCCGACTCCACGGCGTGCGGCACCCGGAGGGGGATGGTGAGGTGGTCGCCCGGGGCCAGCCGGTGCGTCTCCTCGCCCAGCCATACGGTCAGCGAGCCCTCGGTGACGTAGAGGCGCTCCTCGTACCGGGTGTGGAGGTGGAGCGGGGTGCGCGCCCCCGGGACCTGGACGGAGTCGGTGACGTCGAAGCGCCCGCCCGTCTCCTCCCCCGTGGTCAGGATGGTGGTGCGCATCTCCGTGCCGAGCACGAAGGTGCGCCCCTCACCGGTGGGGCTCGCGGCGGGGTTCTGGATCGCTTCGCTCACGGGGGCGTCTCTCTTCTCGGGTTCGCAGGGGCGTGCGCCGGACCGGGGTGCTCCGAAGGCGGCCACTCCGGGCGCAAATTCAGGTTACCCCATGTGCATTCAATACATGGCATATCACTTGACCTCGACGCGGGGCACCGCCCCCTCCCCCGCGGGCCCGCGTCCGGCGGGAGCGCACGGGCCCCGCGGGGCCCGGCGTCACGTCCCGCGCGCCGGTCCGGTCCGGTCCGGTCCGGCCGGCCCGGGGCCGGCAGGGACGGCAGGGACGGCACCGACCCGAATTTGCCTTCGAGGCATAAACTGTTGTCCATGAAGCAAGAAGATGACGACCTGGACGGCCTGGTGCGCAAACGCATCCGCGCCCTGCGCGTGGCCCAGGGCTGGTCCCTGGAGGAGCTGGCGACCCGCGCCCGGCTCAGCCAGTCCACGCTCAGCCGCATCGAGAACGGGCAGCGGCGCCTGGCCCTGGACAGCCTGGTCACGCTCGCGCGGGCCCTGGACACGACCCTGGACCAGCTGGTGGAGACCGCCTCGGACGACGTCGTGCTCAGCCCGATGATCGACGGCGCCCACGGCCTGCTGCGCTGGCCCATCCGGGCCGAGCCCGGGATGACCGTCATGCGCCAGCGGCTGACCGCACCGCCGCCCGAGGACCCCGCGCGGATGCGGGCGCACCCGGGCCGCGAGTGGCTGGTGGTCCTGTCCGGCACGGCCACCCTGATGCTGGGCCACCGGCGCCTGCGGGTGGAGACCGACCAGGCGGCGGAGTTCCCCACGATGCTGCCGCACGCCCTGGGTGCCGAGGGCGGGCCCTGCGAGATCCTGGGGATCTTCGACCGCGACGCGCGCCGCGGCCACCGCAACGGGGACGGCGGCGCGCAGCCCCCGCCGTGACCCGCGCGGCGGCCCCGCCCGGGGCGGGGCCGCCGCCGGGAGGGCCTGCCGGTCGCCCCCCGGGCAGTAACCGCACCCCCCTTCTTTCGTTGTGAGCAAACCGGGATGCGCTCCGAGCACGGCCTTGTTGTGGCCGGACGTACCGCACCACGCAGAGCACGGCCGCGGCGGGCACCGCCGCCTCCTGACCCGGGTCCGCCCGCGCGGCGCCCCGCGACCGGAGCCCGGCCCTCGAAGGGGGGGGCCGGGCTCCGGCGCGTCATGCGGCGGAGCCGGGTCCCGCGGCCGGTACGCCGGCCCGGACGGAACACGGGTGCGCACAACGCACCGGGCACCGGGGGCCCCGGACCGGCGCACCGCGCGAACGACCGCCGCCGACCCGAACAGGGCACGGGTCCGCGAAACACACCGGCCGCCAGGCCCGGCCCACGGCATCCCCGCCCCCACGGGCTCCCTCCGGGGGACCCTGCCGGTGGCCGGCCCGAGGGGGTCTCAGAGCGCCGTGCACCCCGGGGGTCCCCCGCCCCTGCGGCGCACGTCCCACCGGCACGGAACACCTTGACGGCACATGCACGAACTCCATAAAATCAACCGAACCACAAGCAAACACAAACGTTCCAACATCGAGGTGGCGCGCGAGAGCCCGGATACCCGGGCGTGCCGCCTCGGGGTGCGCGGTTCTCGTCCCCGCCGCACCCATCGGCCCTCCCCTGCTCCGGAGAGGCCGTCCCGCTGCACCCGCCGGCGTTCCCGGCACCGCGGCGGGGCGCCCGAACCGGTCCGCGGCGGACCACCCGGCGGTTCCGGTTCCCCCCGTACGCCGTGTGGCTCCGCCCGGTCGGCGCCCCCGTGCCGCCGTTCTCCCCTCGTCCCGGCGGGCGGGCGGCGCCGATCCAGTTCCGGCGCCCCTTGCCGCACAGGCCCGGGACCCGCCGGGTCCCCCGCCGTGCGTGCGACAGCCCCCTCTTGCGGCCCCAGGCCGCCCGGGCCCGACACGCCGTCCTCTGGAGAGACCGTGGCACACATCGCCCCCCGCCTTCCCCCCGCCCACGCCTCGCCACGGCCACCGCGCGAACCGGTGTCCGCCACCGGGAACGCGGCGGTGCGGCTGCTCCTCGACATCAGCGGGGAGGCGCTGCAACCGAGTTCCGCGGGCGAGGCCGACGGCGTGGGGCTGCTCCGCACCGACTTCCTGTTCCGCGGCCGGGCGGAGCCGCCCACCCGCGAGGAGCAGACCACCGCCTACACGCGGATGTTCGCCGCGGTTCCGGGCCGACCCCTCACCGTCCGCGTGCTCAACGCCCGGGCGTGCGAGCCGGCGCCCCCTGCCCCGGGTGCGGTGGACCGCCACCGGTCCGCGCGGCGGCCGGCCCCCGCCGGCGGTCCGCGACGGGACATGCTGGTGGAGCAGCTCGCCGCCATCGCGGCGGGGGCCGCGCGGACCGGGGCCGACGTGGGGGTGATGGCGCCGATGGTGTCCACGCCGGAAGAGGCCGGGGAGTTCGCGGACCTCGCCCGCGCCCAGGGACTGACCCGGGCCGGGGTGATGGTGCAGGTCCCGGCGGCGGCGCTGCTCGCCGACCGGCTGCTGTACGAGGTGGACTTCGTGACGGTCTGCGCGACAGACCTCGCCCGGTACACGATGGCCGTCGACCGGGCGGCGCACTTCCCCCCGGGCCTGCTGGACCCGTGGCAGCCGGCGGTGCTGTCCCTGATCGGCTCGGTCGGGCTCGCGGGCCAGAGCCTGCACGTCCCCGTGGGGGTGTGCGGGGACGCCGTCACCGACCCGCTGCTGGCCCTGGTGCTGGCGGGGCTGGGAGTGACCAGCCTGTCCATGGCAGCTCCGGCCCTGCCCGCGGTGCGCCAGGCCCTGGGCCGCCACACCCCGGAGGAGTGCCGGCGCCTGGCCGGCCTGGCGCTGGGGGCGGGCTCGGCCCGGGCGCGCGAGGCGGTCCGGGCCGCCGCCCGCTCCGGGGGCGCGGGCACCGGCCCCGGTGGTCCCCCGGCCGGGGGGCGGCCCGCGACGCGGCGGGTCCGCCGTGCCTCCTGACGGGGGATGAACCGGGTCGGAGCGGTGCCGGCGCCCGTGTCGGGAGCGTCGGCACCGCCGGCGGCTCCCCGCGGGGCGGCCCTACGCGTCCACCGCACAAGGCCACCCCGGGGCGCGAACACCGCAGGCGGCACCGCCCGCCGACGGGTCCGTCACCCCTGCCGAGAAGCGTCGGCACCGCCCGCGCCTCCCCGGACCGCCCCGCGCGTCCGCCACGGAGGACCGACCGGAACGGGGACCGCCCCCGCCCCCGGTGACGGCGGGGGCGGGGGCGGGACCTACGGTCCGGCCGGCGGGCGGGTCCCCGTCAGCGTCGGCCGCCGCGGGTGCGCGGGTCGAACGAGCCGGAGGTGTCGATGTTGACGTCCTCGGTGGCGGAGAAGCCGCGGGCGGTGCGGATCGCACCGTCGGCCGCCTGTCTCTGGGCGACGGCCACATAGTCGAGCAGCTGCCACAGGATCTTCTCGGCCTCGCCGAGGGTCTCCTGCATCCGCTTGGAGTAGTCCCCCCGGTCCCCCCAGGGCACCTCGATGGACGTACGGGCGCTGTGCGCGTGGTCCACGATCTCGTCCGTGAAGTCGGCTGCCTCGTAGACGCGCCTGTTGTCCCGGCTGATCCCGTCGGCGTCGACGGAGAGGCTCTCACGTGATACGGACATCGTTCTCCTCCTGTTGCTGTCTGGTCACTGCGGGCGGACGGTCACTCGAAGTCGCGCGGGGAGAACCCCAGGGCGCGCAGGGCCTCGTCGACGTCGATCTCGCCGCGTACCGCGGCGGCCGTGTCGATGCCCTCGGGGGCGAAGAAGTCGTACGCCTGCGCGGCCCGGTCCGCCATCCGCCGCTGGGCGCGGTCGATCACCTCGACCAGCGTCGCCGCCAGCTCGGCCGCGGCCATGCTCCGGTAGCCCTCGGTGTGGAACACGAGTCCGGTGAGGGCGCCGGCCGCGTCGACCTTCGCGGTCGCCAGCCGGTTCTTGGCCACGGCCTCCTCGGTCGCCGACTCCAGGCTCGCGCCCGCGTCCGAGAGCTCCCTCATCGTGGTATCGAGCCGCCGCAGTTCGGCTTCCATCTGCTCGCGCATCGGTGAACTCATGCCGCCGGATCTCCTTCAAGGTTTTACACAGGTCGTTCACGGCAGGGGCGAACCCTGGAAAGCACCCCTGCCGGTGTGTTCCACACCACGGTCGGCACCACCGGGCGCCCCGCTGTTTCCCGGTGACTCCCGGAGTACCGCGCCGGGACACGAAAACAGACTCTTCACAAATACGATCGCGGTCGCGCAGATCCTCACACAAAGGAGAACACCGCGCCGACAGCCCTTCCGAATGAGACGAAGAACTCCATTAGCCGTCGGACCCCACCCGATTTCCCGTGGTCCGGATCTGCGACCGCCCCGGAGAGGCGGACGCGCGCCCGGGCGGACCCCGGTTCACGGGCGGGGACCCGCGGACCGGAAAGGGACCCGACCAGGGGTCCTTGTCCGACAGCACGCACCGGAGGGAGAGGGGACACAAAAGCGACCACGGGAAACGGAGAAGCAGGACGAAGGACAGGGGGCACCCCGCACGGGGCGGGCCCGTCCCGGCGGAGCATTCCTTCCGGCCCGACACCAGAGGTACCGCGCCGAGCGAGCCGAACGCAACCCGCGCGGCCACGACTATACATATCGGTCACGCCCCTCCGCATTCGGCAACCGATCGAATTCCATTCGGAAACACGGACGCAACATCGGACGCCGGACGGCTTGTGCGGAACACGACGCAATCCGGGGGCCGCTTCCACGTCGCCGTATACCGGTGATATCTTTACCGTCGCTTCAGGCGCATGTGGCAAGGAAGGGGTCGGGCATGCTGTTTGACCCCCAGAAAATGGGCGACTCGGCACACGGCTTCGTCAAAGTGGTGCTGGGGATCGACCTGCCACGGGCCAGCGCACCGGCCATGCGCGCCGCCTCGGAGGTCTACGACAACCTCGACCGGCAGCTCAAGGAGCTGTCCGACGTCATGGACGTCACGCGCGGCCGCATCAGGCGCAACTTCGGCGGGGCGGCCTCCGACTACTACGACCGGTCCCTCGCGGCGTTCACGCGCGGGGAGAAGGACTACCTCGGCAACGCGGCGAGCACGAGCCGCATGCTCTCGACCGAGCTGCGCAAGGCGGCGGCGAACGTCGACTACATGGTGGCCATGGTCTGGGTGCAGGTGGCGCAGCTCATCGCCGAGATCACCTGGGCCATCGCGACGGCCAAGTTCACCTTCGGCGCGTCCCTGAAGTGGATCCCGGTCTTCAAGGCGATCCGGAGCCTGGCCATCCGGCGGCTCATCGCCTGGTTCCTCTTCACGGTTCCCAGCCACCAGATCGTGAGCCAGGTCTTCGCGAGCTTCGGCGCGCTGATCCAGCGCGTCCAGATCGCCAACGGCGACCGGGACGGGTTCGACCAGACCCTGCTGCGCGACGCGCACGTGGGGGCCGTGATCGAGGGCCTCGTCTCCGCCGGGATCTCCGGGGGCATCGGCGCCTTCATCAACAACGGTTTCGCGACGACCTTCACCCGCAACATCGACGACCTGCGCGGCATGCCCGACCCGGTACCCCCGCCGCCCGTCAGGGAGGGCGCACCCGAGCCCGCACCGCCGCCGCCCGTCAGGGAGGGCGCACCCGACCCCACACCCGCACCCCCGATCAGGGAAGGCGCACCCGAGCCCGTGCCCCCGCCCCCGGTCAGGGAGGGCGCACCCGAACCCGTACCCCCGCCGGTCAGGGAGGGCCCGCCGGACCCCACACCCGCACCCCCGATCAGGGAGGGCACACCCGAGCCCGTCCCCGCGCCCGGCACGCTCAACGACGACCTCGCCGACCTCTTCACCCGCCACCGGGACGAGATGCTCGTCCCGTTCCACCCCAACTCCCCCACCGGCGCCCGGGCCTGGGACAACGCGGTCGAACGGAACGTGTTCCGGACGGAGGTCGCGGACGTGTTCCAGCGCGCCTTCGCCGAACGCCTCGGGACCGACCAGGCGAGGCGGCTGGGCGACGACTACGCGGACACGCTGGTCCGCTCGTGGGGTGACCCGGACCTGGGCTCCCACCTCTCCCGGACGATCGGAGACCGGCTGCCCCCGCCCCTGCGCGAGCACCTGTCCGACGTCCCGCACAACCTCGCCGGCTCGCTGCACCAGAGCATGCAGGGGTTCCTGCCCTACATGCGGGGACTGGGGCTGGGCGCGGGGACCGGCGCCGCCGAGGGGTTCCTCGGCGAGGGCCTGGGCAGTGCCGCCAGCGGCCAGGGGTTCACCGTCACCCCCTGGTCCGCCACGTCCGGCGCGACCATGAACACGGCCCACCAGCTGACGACCGACTCGGCGCTGGCGGGCATGGACGCGCTCAGCGGTCCCGGCGGCACCATCCTCCCCCCCGACCTGCCCCCGCCCCTGGAGCCGGAGCGGCCCGTCCGGGGCGAGGAGGACCCGGCCCGGGGCGAGTCCCCCGCGACGGGACCCGCCGCCGGCAACGACGGCGGCGGGAGGCCGACGCCCGCCCGCGGCCCGGTCATCCCCGAGATCACCCTCGTCCCGCCCGCCGGCGAGGGCGACGGGGACGGGTCCGCGGCGAACGGCGCCGACGCGCACCTCCCCGGAGGCTCCCCCGACCCGAACTCGCAGGACCGGGACGCCCCGGCGACCCGACGACCGGACGACCGCGCCCCGGACGGGAACCCTCCCGAACGGGCCGCCGACACCCCGGACACGCGGGCCCCCCGGGACCGCGACCCCGACGGCGCGGACCGCACCGGGGACCGGGACACCCCGGCGGCACGCGGGCCGCAGCACCGCGCCCCGGACGGGAACGACGGCGCGGACGCGCACCGCACCGGCGACACCCCGGACCCGAACGCCCAGGACCGGGACGCCCCGGCCGTCCGCGGACCCCGGGACCGCGACCCCGACACGGCGGACGGCACCCGGCCGGTCGCTCCGGTCCCCTCCCGGGAGCAGGGCGCCGACGAACCGCCGGCGTCCCCGGCCGCCGTGGCCCCGCCGTCCCCGGCCGGCGCCGACCGCACCGCACCGCCGCAGGGCACGGCTCCCCCCGGCCGCCCCTCGGGTGAGGCGGGCCAGCAGTCCCGCCCGGGAACGCAGGAGGCACCGGGGTCCCGTCCGCAACCGTCCCCCGCCGGGGAGACCGGCCCCGGGCACAACGGCTCCCCCGCCACCGTGGAGTCCCCCGCCCCGGCCGACGGCCGGGAGACGCCGGCCCCGCGGACGGAGAGCGCGGAGGGCACCGCCGCCTCCGACGCCCCGGCCACCGCCGGAACCGACCGTCCGGGGACGGACGCGCCCCCGGCTCCGCCGGCCGCCGCCCCCTCCGCCGC
The DNA here is from genome assembly GCF_900141985.1 of Nocardiopsis flavescens. Lineage (GTDB taxonomy): Bacteria > Actinomycetota > Actinomycetes > Streptosporangiales > Streptosporangiaceae > Nocardiopsis > Nocardiopsis flavescens. The sequence goes on from NZ_FQZK01000008.1 coordinate 70,601, forward strand.
GGACCGGAGCGGGAGCACGCCCCCGTACTCGTTCGACGCCTCGCTCAACCCCGTCGACGGCGCCCCGGCCACCCGGGACGACGCCGACGACACCGACGGCTTCGACGACGCCTCCTCCGTCGGCGACACGGACTCCGACACGTCCTCCCTGTTCGACGACGCCGCGTCCGACACGTCGAGCCTGGACACCGCGTGGTCGGACACCGAGGACGCGCCGTTCGCCGGGGCCGACGCCCCGCACCCGGCGGCCAAGGACCCCAAGGCCCCGGAGGGCGTCCCGGACGCCCCCGGCGCGGTCCCCGCTCCCGACATCCTGGCCTTCCCCGTGACCGAGGGCGGTCCGGCGGGGCGCACTCCCAACGCTTCGGCCCCCGCGGACGGGTCGGCCCCGTCCGCGCGCCCCTCGCCGGCGGCGGACCAGCGGCCCCCGGCCGCCGAGCGCACTGCCCCGCAGGCGCCCCCGCCCGGCACGGCCGCCCCCTCCGGGGACCGCCCCGCCGCCCGGGACACCGGGGACGCGGACACGGCCCGGGGGCCCGGGACCGAAAGCGACGCCGCACGGGACCGGGGCGGCGACGCCCCCGCGGTCCGCTCCGAGACCGGCGGGGAGCCCGCCACCGGGGAGGCGGCCCGCGCCGCCGATCCGGCGGACGCACGTGCCGAACGCGCCGCGGACCTGGTCGCCGAGGCCCGCCGGCACCTGGGCGACGGGGACCTCGCGCGGGCCCGGGCGGTGAGCGCGGACATCCAGGGCCTGCTCTCCCCCCGGTCCGGCGACGACGCCGGGCAGAACCCCTCCGTGCGCAGGGCCCGCACCCTGGCGCTCGGGCTGGTCTTCACCCTGTCCGACCCGGCGGACCGGCGGGCCCCCGCCGACGGGGGCACCTTCCCGGCGGACCGGGCCGAGGACGCCGCCACCCTCCTGGCGGGCGTCGAACGCAACCTCCGGGACCGCAACGACCCGGTCCGCGCCCGGCTCTGGCTCCCGGGCGGCCTGCTGACCACGCAGTACGTCCGCGACACCCTGCCCGCCGCACCCGCGGCGAGCGCCACGGAGAGCGGCCCGGCCCCTGCGCCGCGCACCGCGGACGCCCCGCCCGCCGCGGCCACGGCGCCCGGCACCACCGGCGGCGCGCCGGTCACCACCCAGAGCACCGACACGGACACACCCGCGGCACGGCCCCCCGCCGGACCCGCCGGAACGGACGCGCCCGCGACGGGGAAGGGAGCGGACGCCCCCGGGGAGGTGCGCACCGGCCCCGCCGCCTCCGGGACCGACCCGCGCGCGGACGCCCGCGCCGCGTCGGTCCTGGACCGCCTGCCCGAGCTGACCTCGGCCCTGGAGGCCGGGAACGCCCCCCGCGCCCGGGCCCTGGGTGCCGAGTTCTGGAGGCTGCTGGGCCCGGTCGGCGGCCCGGCCGCGGAGAACCGCTCCGTCCGCGAGGCGCGCACGCTCGCGCAGGCGCTGGTGTACGTCACCTCCGACCCGTCCGATCGCAAGCGCCCCGTGGACGCCGGGGCCCTGCCGCCCGAGCGCGTCCGGGACGCCCAGACCCTGGCGCGCGGCATCGGCCGCCACCTGCGGGACCGCAACGACCCGGTCCGCGCCCGGCTCTGGCTGCCCGGCGGACGGCTGACGACGGACTACGTCCGCTACGCGATGCAGGACCCCGCGGACCGGGGACCCTCCCCCTACGGCGCCCCGGCCCCGGCCACGACCGTCAACATGGCACGGGTGGACGGCGGAGGGATCACGACGGACACGGCGGGGACCTCCGGCGGGTCCTCCGCGCCGGCGCGCACGGAGGACACCGGAGCGCGCACGGAGGACGGGGACACCGGGACACCGGCGCTCCTCTCCCCCTCCGAGGCCGGGTCCGTGGCGGAGCGGGCCCACCGGACGGCGGAGAACGCCCTGGACCTGGCGCGCGGGGCCGCCGAGCGGGTGTCCGCGGCGGCCCGGACCGCGACCGACACCGCCACCGGCACCGCCGACGCCGTGACCGCCGCGGAGCAGGCCGCCCGGGCCCGCGAGGACACCGCCCGCGCGGCCGGCGCGGCACGGGACGCGGCGCGCCTGGCGGCCGAGGCCGCCCGCGGGACGGCCGCCGCGCTCGACCGCGCCGGGCAGGCGGTCCGCGAGGCCGCCGCGGACACGGACGCCCACCGCGCCGCCTCCGACGACGAGGCCGCCGCCCGCACCCGCCACGAGGAGACGGTGCGGCTGCGGGAGGAGGCGCAGCGCCACGCGCGGGACGCCGACACCGCGCTCCGCGACGCCGGCACGACCGCGGACGACGCCCTGACGACCGTCTCCCGCCGCGTCGCCGCCGAGGCCGGGCGGACCTCGGCCGCGGCGGAGCGCGCCGCCGCGGGGGCGGCCAACGCCCTGCGCGTCACGCGCGAGGCCGCGGACCGGGCCGCGCAGGCCGCACGGGACGCGGCCGGGGCCGCCGCCACCGCGACGGCCGTCACCGCGGCCGAACAGGGCATCCGGGAACGGGAGGCCGCCGCCACCGGGGCGGGAGCGGTCCGGGTGGCCGCGGACCAGGCCGCGGGGTTCGCCCGCCGGACCGCCGCGTCGGTCGAACTCGCCGGACGGATCACCCGGGCGGCCACCCCCGGCACGGACGCCCACCGCACCGCCTCCGACGACGAGGCGGCCGTCCGGTCCGGCCGCGACGGTGCGGACCGTCGGCAGGCCGAGGCGCGTGCGCTCGTGGCGGAGGCCGCCACCGCACGCCACGACTCCACCGCCGCGGCCGTCGACGCGCTGACCGCCGCCGCGGACCGGGCCGCGTTCGACTCCGCGGGGACCCGGATCGCGGCCGACGAGGCCTACCGCCGGTCCGGGATCGCCGAGAACCGGCGCGCACGGGTGGAGGAGGCCGTCCGCGCCGCGGAGCAGGCCGACGCCGCCCGCCCCCGGCGGGTACAGGACGTCCGGGACGCGGCCGACAGGGTCACCGACGCCGTCCGGCAGACCCGGGAGACCGCGGACGGGGCCGGGCGGGCGCGTGCCGCCGCCGAGTCCGCCGCCGGTCCCGCGCGCGTCGCCGCCACCACCGCGGCCCTCGACGCGCTCGGCCGGGCGGCCACCGCGCTGCGCGCCGCCCCGGACGCGGACCACCCGGCGGCCACGAGGATCGGGGCGGACCTGCGGCGGACGGACGCGCTGGTGGACGGCGCCCGCGACCTCCTCGGGCGCACCGCGCAGGACCTCGCCGACGCCCGGCGCCACGCCCTGCGCACCGAGGAGTCGGCCGCGCGCGCCGAGGCGCTGCTCCCCCGCGACCTGCCGTCGGCGTCCCGCCTGCGCGAGAAGACGGGTGCGCGGTACGACCTGGACTACCTCGTCACCTCGCGGCTGAGCGGCCCCGACCGCCTGTTCACCCGGGCGGTCCACCAGGCGGTCGCGGACATCGTCGGCGCGCGGATCACCGACCCGCCGCCCGGCCTCCCGCGGCTGGTCGACGCGGCCCTGAACCGGGTGGCCCACGAGCACGGGATGTCCGCCTTCTTCGTCCCCGGGGGCCGGGAGATCACCGTCACCGACCCCGGGGCGGACGGCGCCGGCCCCCGGTCCTGGACCGTCCGGGTCTCGCTGGCCTCCGACGACCCCGCCGGGTACCGGCACCTGGACGTCGGGCACCGGGAGTCGGGGGCGCCGCTGGAGTCCCGCGAGGAGGAGCGCAGCCGCTCCACCACCACCGGCGGCTCCTCGTCCTACGACCCGCGCCGCGTCCTCGCGGCGCGCTTCACGGGGAGCCCGCTGCTGCTGGGGGACGTCACCGGGTCCGCGGCGGGCCCGTGGGTGACGGTCGGCGGCAGCTTCTCGCGCGGACAGCGCGCGGCGTCCCAGGGGGGAACGACCGAGGCCGCCTCCAAGATCGAGTACTCGACCTTCGCCGCGCCCGAGTTCTACGCCAACGACCTGCGGGTGTGGGCCGAGGTGACCGCACGGCCGGAAGCGGGCGGAACGGACCCCGGGACGGACGGCGACGACGGCGGGAGCGGCACCGGGGAGGCCTCCGCGCCCGCCGTGGACCTTCCGGTCGGCTCCTCCGTGATCCGCGACGGCATGGTGTTCACGCTGGCCGGCGAGGTCCAGGCGCGTCCCGACGAGATGCCCGGGCACATCGACCTCGCCCCGGGCGCCGGCGGGGAGGGCGGACCGGGACACCGGCACCGCGGCCTCGGCCCCCTGGGCGGCCTGCCCATCGCCGTCCACAGCGTCACGCCGCGCACCCCGGCCGGGTCCGGCCCCGCGCACACCGACCTGGGCTCCTGGATCGCCGACCACCTGGTGTCCGACGCCTACCGGCTGAACCGGCAGGCGAGCAGCGACAACGCCGCGGTCCAGTGGATGAAGGACGTCACCGGGCCGGGCACCGGCCAGGACATCGGGCGGTGGAAGCAGGAGGTCCGGGCCGTCCTCGACAACGACTCCCTTCAGGAGTACCTCCCCCACCTGGACCGGGGTCCGGTCACCGTGAGCGTCTCCCACCCCCGCCTGGGCGAGGTGATGATGGAGTTCTCCGCGACGCCGCGCGACTACCGGATCAAGGACCACGGCCCCCTGATCGACGACGCGACCTTCAAGGAGAGCATCAAGGACGGCACCAGCCTCTCCCAGAGCCGCAACACGAGCTTCACCCTGACCGGGGGAGCCGGTTTCGGCATCGTGGCCGAACTCCCCTCCGGCGGCACGCTCCGCGTCAACGCACCCCACGTGGAGGCCACCTGGTGGCAGTCGCTCCACTCCGAGAGCCACAACACCTCCGGATCGGGAGAGCACCGGTCCCTGAGCCGCTACGTCTCCTCCACGGAGAAGTTCGCCGCCTACGAGTCCTCCCACGAGCTGTCGGTGCGCATCCAGGGCGAGACGGAGCCCCACCGCTTCACCGTCACCGGTGTGGAACTCCTCCCCGGCGAGACCGCGGCCCAGCTGGACCGGGCGGCCCGGGGCGAGGGGGCCGCCGATACCGGGGGCGACGCCGAGCGGCGCCCGCCCTTCCCGCACCTGGACTCCGACAACCCCGTGCACTTCCGCGGGTCCCACTTCCTCGGCCTGGAGTGGAGCCGCCCCGCCCCCGGGGACGGCGGCGACGGCGCGGGGCCGGCCGGCCGGGACTCCGACGGCACCGGGGAGGACGGCGGCCCGGACACCTCCGGCGGACCGGCGGCCCCGGTCACGTCGGACGACCGGCGCGGCGTACTGGAGCGGTACCTGGACGACGTACTGGCCGGGATCGCGCGCGAGCACCCGGGCCTGGTCATCCCCGAGCTGGCCCGCGACCGCGACACCTACGCCCGCAGGCCCGGACGGGAGGAGGCCTCCTACTTCGAGCGCTCCTTCCGTGAGCGCTGGGGGTTCCGCCGCTCCTACGACGTCGCCTACAAGAACACGATGCTGGTGCGCGACACCCTCCAGAGCACCCTGGGCAAGGACGACCTCGAAAGGCTCGCCCGCCCCGGGGAGGGCCTGCCCGTCCGGCTCCGGGAGTCGGCGACGGTCGACCCGACCCTGATGGCGAGGCTGAAGGAGTTCTTCCGCCCGGACACGATCACCGTCCGGCTGCACGCGGAGTTCGGCCGGCTGTCCCACGGCGGGCCGAGCACGGCGGAGACCGGGCTCCGGGTGCGCGGAGCCGCCTCGGCCTCCACCGAGTCCGCGACCGGGAGCGCGTTCACCCTCGCGGTCTCCGCCGGCTCGGGCATGGTGCGCTCGGCCGAGGGCGACGCCCGCGGGCTCGCCCGGCTGCTCGGCGGGTTCATGGCCGCGGTGGGATGGAACCGGGTGAACCACTTCGACGCGGCCTACGGACTGGGGCACAAGTCGGACGCACGCCTGTTCTTCCCCGAGGGCTCGGACCGGTGGAACGGCGAGGTGACCCTGAGCGCGCGTCTGCACGGCTACGACGCCGACGAGCAGGCCTACGGCACCGACGGGGGCACGGACCTGCTGGACCGGCCCCTCAAGGCGACCTACTCCCTGATCACGGCCACCACCGTCGGCGACAACCTGGTCTCCGCGGAACCGGCGGCCGGCCGGGCCGACGGGGAGGGGTCGGCCCTGACCCCCGACGAGGCGCGGGAGATGCTCGACCCCCGCCCGGGGCGCCGCGCCCCCGCCGAGGAGGAGGCCCCGGAGACCGGGGACGGCACCGGCACGACCCCGGCGGAGGGGACCCGGGAGGCGCCGCGGACCGAGTCCGGCACCCCGCCGGCCGAGGTGACCGACGCGACCGGCGAGACCGGCGAGACCGCCGGAACGGAGAACGGGCCCGCCGCCGGCCCGCCCGCCGACAACACGCGCGTCCTGCTGGACAACGGCGCGATCATCGAGCACGTCAACCCCCTGCTCCAGGAGGCCGGAGGGGCCGAGGGCGCGGGCCCGGTCCGCAACCTCCTGCGCCGCACCTTCGACACGTTCTCCCGTCCGCGCCGGTTCTGGTCCGACGGAGGGCTCAGGAAACTGTCCTCCTTCCTGGACGGCGTCGGCGGCGCGACCCTGCTGTCCAACCTCATGTCCCCCACCGCGGTCGCCTCCGACCCCGCCTCCTTCGCGGAGTCGGGCCGCCGCAGGCGGATCGAGGTGCCCGGCACCTGGCTGTCCCCCAACGACATGCGGGCAACCGGGGTCACCAAGGTCACGGTCGGCGAGATCACCGACCTGCGGCTGACCAAAGCACAGGTCACCGTCCAGTCCGAGACGTCCTCGACGGCGTCCGCCGCCGTCACCAGGATCGGCGGGTTCTTCGCCCGGTTCACGGGCTACGCCGGAGGGACCACCAACACCATCGAGGAGGGCGGGGCCGACTCCGGCGCCGACCGCTCCTCCGCCAACGGCATCGTCCCCATGGCCGGCCCCTCCCACAGCCGGAGTTTCCTCCGCCGGGGCGAGACCAGCGACTCGGGCGTCTCCTCCGCCTCGGGGCTCCTGCTGCTGCCCAGGTCCGCGGCCGTCTACGCCTTCACCGCCGCGGGCACGATCGCGCAGGCGTGGGAGTTCAAGAAGCACCGCGGCCTCAACTTCCCCCACTGGTGGACCCACCGGTACTCCGGGTGGAAGGCCCGGGTCTCCGACCTCGTGTCCGGCTACATCACCGCCCGCGACGCCGAGCAGACGGGCATCGTCACCGACGCCGTCACCCACGGCGACGACGGCGCACCGGAACCCGCGACCCAGGCCAACCCCGCGCCGCCGCCGCACGCCCGCGTCCGCGCCGGGTTCGACAGCGCGGGCCGCCAGGCCCTGCCCGTCGACCCCGCCCACGCCGTGGACACGCTGGAGACGCGGCTGCGCACCCACGGCCTCACCCTCAGCCGGGGCGGCAAGGAGCGCCTGCTCGTGACCCTGTCCGAGCAGCTGGGGACCGCGACGGACGCGCTCCCCCCGGTCCCGGTCAACGTGGTGTCCACGGACCGCAACGCCCACTTCTCCAAGCCGGCGCGGGTCCTGGTGGACCTGGCCAGGACCGCCCCCCGGGTCGACTACGTCACCTCGGCCGCCGCCACCATCGAGGCCCACTCCTGGCAGGCCGAGCACGCGCACGAGGACTCCCGTCACAAGTCCAGCACCACGGGCGCGGACTTCCTCCCCTGGCAGCCCAGCGGCATGAACGGCGGCGGCGACCGCCCGGCGGACAGCAGCCTCATGCTGGCCTCGCCGGCCGCGGGGGCCGCCGCGGCCCGGAACGGGTCCCAGTCGCGGTCCTCGGCCTCGGAGACCACCCACACCATCGTGATGGAGTCCTCCGGCCCCTACGTGAAGGTGTCGCAGGACGCGACCCTGACCCTGACCATCGAGGTCGACGGCGACGGGCTGGTGCCCACGGCGGGGGTCCGCGAGGGCGGGAAGGCGCCCTACCTGGAGCACAAGCGGGCGGTCGTGGAGACGGTGACCGTGGACGGCGGGCGCATCCGCACGTTCCACCTGGGCTCGTCGCTGGACCTCACCCCGCCGGCGGCCCCCGCGGCGCCCCTGGACACGGTGCCCGCGCCGCCCCCCGTGACACCCCGCGCGGGCGACACCCTCGCCGGCGCCGTCACCACCGCCACCGGTGAGCTCACCCCGCCCCCGGCCGCCCTGCGCGACGCGGTCATCATGCCCACCGCAGTCCACGGACCCGACGTGCGCGACACCGCACTGCGGACCATCGCCACGTCGCTGGGCTGGAAGGCCCCCGCGGCCCCCGACTTCGGCCCCGCCCCGACCGCCGAGCAGCTCGACCGGATCCGCGCCCACCACACCCGGGCCGCCGACGACGCCCGCCGCCACATCGCCGACCACCTCGAACTCGACCCCCGCTACACGCCCATCGACAACTCCCTCAACCCCGTCGCCCTCAAGGGCCTGCTGTCGCACAACCTCGGCCGCCCCTCCGGGACCGACATCCTCCGCATCGGTCGCACGCAGTGGCGCGTCGCCGCCACCCCCGACTTCACCGGCTCCCGCATCGTCACCGCCCGCCCCGACGCCCGGCTCGTCCACAAGGAGGCCCAGGGACAGGGCATCTCCCACGGCCGTTCCCAGGGCGGCGGCACCACGGCCACCACGGCCTTCCGCCCGACCGGCCACCACACCGTCGACGCCGACGACAACAACCGCACCGCGATGCTGACCGGCTCCGGGGAGGCAGCGGCCCGCACCATCGGCGGCGACTCGCCCACGGGCGACGGCCTCGCGACGGGCGAGCCCTCCGAGGTGGAGCGCCAGCGGCTCGGCACCGCCTACCTCGTCGAGTTCGACACCACCTGGACCGTCGGCGCCCGCACCGAGGAGAAGGCGTTCTTCGGGGGGACCACCCCCCGGCAGTTCACCTCCCACCACACCGGCAGGGCCAGTGCCTGGATCTCCCGGAGCGACGCCATCGCCCTGGGCGTCCTCACCGCCGAGCAGGCCGACGCGGCCGAGGCCCCCGTCACCGCCGAGTACGACGCGGCCAAGGCCATGGCCGACGCCGAGGCGGCCTACACCGAGGAGCGGGCCAAGCTCCCCGCCCTGGTCAAGGCCTACCTCGACGCGCACCGGACCCACGCCGCCGACGGGGCCGCGGCCGACCGCGCCGCCCTGGACGGCGCCCGCACCGCCTACGAGGCCCAGGACACCGCCTACCGGACCGCCCTGGCCTCCTACGAGCGCGCGATCACCGCCTGGACCGACGCCGTCAACGCCACCGCGGCCCACCTGGCCGGCATCACCCCGCCCGACGCCCCGCCACCGTGGGAGCGCCCCGGTGCCAACGCCCCCCTGGACGACCAGCTCCGCCCCGTGTTCGGCACCGGGCTCCGGGAGGCGCCGGCCGACGGTACGACGACGGTCCCGGCGCCCCCGGCACGGCCGTCCGGTTCCGGGACCGCGCCCGACCTGGCCGTCCTCGCCGTGACCGACATCGCCGGGGAGGTGCGCGCCCCCGAGGGGGACGGCGCCGACCTCGACGGCCTCGCCCGCGGCCTGGGGCTGACCGACACGGACGACCCCTCCGCCGACACCGGCGCGCGGGGGGCCGGGGAGATCCGCCGCCTGCCCACCGGGGCCGACGCCGACCGCTACGGCGCGCTCCTGCACGACCCCGCCCACAACCCCAACACCTTCGACGCGCTCCCCGCCGCGGCAAGGGACACGGTCTCCTCCCACACCCGGGACCCGTGGCTGAGCGGCTTCGCACGGCTGCGCCCGCTCGACGAGGCGACCGTGCAGGCCGAACTCGACCGGATCCGCCGGGAGAGCGGCGCCCACCCCGGATGGCTGGTCTACGAGGCCGGGGGCGGCCGCTGGCCCGACCTCGCGCGCCTGGAGCAGGCCGCGGAGCGGGGCGGCCTCGGCCCCGAGCAGGAACGGGTCGTCCGCGGCGTCCTGGACTCCGCGGACCCCCCGGCGGCGCTGGCCGCCCTCGCCGAGCGCTCCGGGCGGGCGGGCCGGATCGCCGAGTCCCTCGCCCTGCGGGGGGAGCCGGGCCGCTTCCCGGACGCCTCGGAGGTCCTGGCGATGGTCCGGCGCCTGGACCGCGCCACCGGGCGGCCCCTCCCCGGGGGCTTCGAGGCCGTGCACGGCATGTACGAGCACCGGCACCTGCTGGACGGCTCCGCCGACCCCCTCTCCCTCGCGGGCACCACCCACGTGGAGCACGGGTACCTGTCGGTCTCCCTGGGCACCTCACCGGCGGCGGCGGGCGGCGCCCCGGTCGACCTCATGCGGCTGGCCGTGCCGGAGGGCTCGCCGGGCCTGTGGGTGGGCGACCGCAGCGAGCACCCGAACGAACGCGAGGCGATCCTCGCCCGGGGGACCCGGTACCGGATCACGGCGGTCGAGCCCTGGGGGCGCGGCTACCTGTTCCACGCCGAGGTCCTGCCGCCCGCGCACGGCTCCGCCGGGGCCGCCGCGGCGGCCCCGGCGGGGATCGGCGGGGTGCTGGACCGCATCGACGACGCCCTGTCCGGGGAGGACGCCGCGGCGGCCCTGGAGCAGGTGCGCGGCGCCGCGGAGCGGCTCTCCGCCGAGGCCGCGGAGGCCGCCGCGGAGCGGAGCGCCGACGGCCCCGCCCGCACCGCGGCGCTGGACCGCCTCGAAGGGCTGCGCGACGCGGCCGAGCGGCTGGCGGACCGCGCCGCGGCGATGGCCGGCACCGCCCCGGAGGCGGTCGGCGCCGCGATCGACACGGCCGCGGGCATCGCAGCCGCCGCGGGGGGCATCGCAGCCGCCGCGGGGGGCATCGCGGCCCGCGGCGCGGCCGGGGCCGCCGCGGCCCGGGACGCCCTGCCCGGGCGCTCCGAGCCGACCCCCGAGGACCCGGACACGATCTTCGCCGCCGCGCGGGAGCGCGACTCGGCGGCCGAACGGGGCGCGGACGCCGGCGCGGCGCGCGAGAACGCCGAACGCGCCGCGCGCATCGCCTACGAGGCGGCGGAGTCCGCCGTCCGTACGGCGCGGACGGCCGGGGACCGGGCGCGCGCCGAGGAGGTGCGCGCCGTCGCGCGGGCGGCCGACGCCGACCGCGGCGCCGCCGTCGCCGCCGCCCGCGACGCGGCCGCACGGCACGACTCCCTCGTCGAGGACGTCAACATCGCCGCCGGCGTCGCGGTGGGCCTCGCCCTCGGCGACATGGCCGCCGCCCGCGGCGACGCCGCGGCGGAGGCCTCCGCCCTCGCCCGCGCGCGGGCCCTCGCGGAGCTGACCTCCCCCGGCTCCGGGGCGCGCATGCGGCTGGCGATGCGCCTGAAGATGCCGGGGATCGGCGCACCGGACGGCTCCGAGGCGTCCGCGGCACGGCCGCCGGGTCCGGGGGACACGGACGGCCCCGCGGTCTTCGCCGTGACCGACACCGGCGGGGAGGTCCGGGAGCCGGACGCGGGGGACGCCGTGATGAGCGGCGCCGACCTCGACGGCCTCGCCCGCGGCCTGGGGCTGACGGACGCGCCCGCCTCGCTCGCGGACGTGTTCCGCACCGCCCTCAACACGCCGCCCGCGCCCCCGGCCCCGGAGCCGCGGGACGGCACCCCGGTCCCCGAACCGAGCGCGGACGAAGAGACCACCGTGTTCCTGATGGAGCGGGCGGACCCGGACCCGGGCGAGGAGGACGGCCGCCTCCCCGAGCCCGCGTGGACGCGCGCGCAGGAGGCCGGGATGGCCGACCTCCTGGGGCTGGAGGACCCGGCCGACCGCGCCGCGCCGCTGCGGGACCCCGCCGCCAACCCGCACACCTTCACCGCGCTGCCCGCGGACCAGCGCGAGGCCGTCGCCGCGCAGGCGGCCACCGGCTGGCTCTCGTCCCTCACCTGGACCCCCTCGCTGGACGTCCCCTCCCTCCGGAGCAGGCTGGAGGACCTCACCTACGACGCGGGCGACAACGCCACCGGGGACGACCTCAACGGCTGGCCCCTCTACGAGAGGAACGGGAACCGGTGGCCCACGCTCACCGAGGTCCGGGAGCTCTACTCCGAACGCACGGGCTCGCACGCCTTCAACGCGCTCGCCGACGACGTCTTCCAGGCCCCCGACCCGGCGGAGCGGCTGCGGCACTGGTACGACAACGCGGACGAGGCCGGGGCCCTGGCCAAGGCCAACGGCGGCGCCTACCCGACGGCCCGCGAGGTCCTGGACACCCTGCGCACCCTGGACGCCGCGACCGACCGGCCGCTGCCCGGCCCCGTGGAGGTGGCCTTCGCGCCGGACGAGGGCCTGCACGGCCTCACCGGGTACGTCGAGGGCGACCCCTCCTCGCTGGTGGGCACCGAGCAGCGGGAGGCGGGATACCTGCCCGCCTCCCTGGACCGCTCCGCGGCGACCGCGGGCGACGGGGACGTCACCGTCCTGGTCCGCCTGACCGTGCCCGGGGGCGGGCGCGGGCTGTGGGTCGGCGACGGGGCGGGCACCTCCGACCCGTACACGCTGCTCCTCCCCCGCGGCACCGGCTACCGCGTCACCGGCGTCACCGAGTCGGACGGGACCGTGGAGATCACCGCCGTGGCCCTGCCCCCGCGTCCGCGACCGCTCGCGGACGCCCCGGCGGAGCCCGCGGCGGCCCACGGCGACGGGGAGCGCTCGGACGACGGGACCGGGGACGGCACCGGCGACGACACGGCCTCGGAGGCCTCGCTCCCGGACACGGACGGCGATGCCGGCACCGGCACCGGCGGCCGGGGCACCCTGGGCGAGGACGGCATCCGCCGCTTCGGCTCCCCCGGGGAGATCGACCGCCAGGACCGGTGGCTCAACGACCCGGCCGAGAACCCGCACGCCTTCGACACGCTCACCCCCGAGCAGCAGCGGATGGTCGACACCTACACCAGGTCCGCGTGGATCACCCGTGTCGCCCGCATCCGGCCCTTCCTGCCCCAGACCGTCATGCGCCAGCTGACGGAGTGGCGCTCGCAGTCCCGGGCGGAGGCGGCCGACCCCGACACGGCGCAGACCGCCCACGGCTGGGACCTGTACGAGGCCAACGGGCTGGCCTGGCCGTCGGTGGAGCGGCTGCGGCTGATCGCGGCGTCCCCGCAGCCGCCGCCCCCGCGGACCCTGGGCCTCATCCGGAACATCCTCGACGCCCCCGACCCCCGCGCCGAACTCCGCCACTGGTACCACAACGCCGGGTACGCGGGGGTCATCGCCCGGCTCAACGGGGGGACCTACCCCGACGCCGCCGCCACACGGGAGCTGTTCCGCCTCCTGGACGGCGCGGTCGACCGCCCGCTGCCCGAGGGCATGGCCGTGTCCCGCGGCATGCAGACGATCGACCACCTGCTGCGCACGACCGGGGGCACGGACCCCCGCGCCCTGGTGGGCACCGTCCACACCGAGCCCGGCTACATGTCCACCACCCTGGGCGACTCCCCGTTCAAGACGGACGTGGACGGGTTCCCCTACCTGCTGCGCCTGGACGTGCCCGAGGGGACCCGCGGCCTGTGGATCGGCACGCGCAGCCACGACCCGGAGCAGATGGAGCTCACCCTCGGCCGCGGCACCACGTACCGCGTCACCGGCGTCGAGGACCGGATCGACCCCGAGTCCGGCGGCCCGCAGACCGTGGTCACGGCGACCGTGGCCGCCCTGCCGCGGGCGGTGCCCGACCTCTTCTCCGAGGGGAGCACCGGTGAGGACGGCGTCCGCAGGTTCTGGAACGCGGAGCAGGCCCACTGGTACGGCCACCGCCTCCACGACCCGGCGTACAACCCGTACGCCGTCAACGCGCTCCCCCGGGCGCAGCACGACCTGGCCCGCGCCCTCAGCGCGCTCGCGGGCGGGTACGACCTCACCCGGACCGACCCGGACGGCACCCGGGAGCTGCTGGACTCCCTGCGCGCGGCCAGCCGCGTCACGCCCGCCTCCACCCCGGAGCAGCGACAGCGGATCCTCGGGTGGGAGCTGTACGAGGCGAACGGGTTCGCCTGGCCCTCCCCCCAGCGGCTGCTCCAGCTCCTGCCCGTGGAGCAGGGGCGCAACCCCGCACGGGCGCGGTTCATCACCGACATCCTCCGGCACGGCCCCCAGGAGGCGGCCCGCAGGCTGGAGCGGCTGTACGCCACCGCCGGGGACGCCGGAACCCTGGCCCGCGCGAACGGGGGCGGCTTCCCCTCCCCCGCGAGGCTGCGGGACATGCTGGCCTTCTACGACCGGCTCGTCCGCCGTCCCCTGCCCGAGACGGTCGAGGCCACCTGGTACCTGGACCCCGCCGCCGCGCGGGCACAGCTGAACGGATACGACCCGGCCGACCCCGCCGCGCTGGCCGGGAGCGAGCAGGCCACCCGGGGCCACACCGCGGTCGCGCTCAACCCGCGCCCGGCCGGCCGGGGCGACGGGGCGGGCGCGGTCGTGCGGCTCGTCCTGCCGGCCGGGGCGCACGGCCTCTGGCTGGGCAACGCGGGCACGCACCCGCAGAACCAGGAGATCGTGCTCCCGCCGGGGACCGCGTTCCGGATCGACTCCGTGGACACCTCCGGGGGCCGGCCCGTGGTCACCGCCCGGGTGCACGTGCCGGTGGCGGACGCCGCGCCGCCCGCCGCGCCGCCCGCCGCCGGGGCCGCTCCGGCGCCGGTCCCGGCACCCGCCGACGCGCCCGACGGGGCCGCCGCCGAGGGCGCGGACGACGGCGCCGCCGGGCCGGACTCCCCCCGTGCCGGGGACGGGCCCGGCGACGGGCGGGGGTACGTCGACGGGAACGGGATCCGCAGGTTCCGCACCGCGGCGGAACTCGACGCCTACGACCGCTGGCTGCACGACCCGGCCCACAACCCGCACGCCTTCGACGCCCTGGACCAGGCGCACCGGGACCGGATCACCGGCTACACGATCGAGGGCTGGCTCAACACCGTGGCCCGCGAGTCCATGGGACCGGACCAGGTCGGGACCGTGCTGGACCAGATGCGCCAGGACACCGTCGCGGGCTTCAAGATCAACCCCATGGGCTCGCGCGGCTGGGAGCTGTACGAGATGAACGGCCTGGAGTGGCCGACCCTGGACCGGCTGCGCGACCTCCTGGACCAGGGGCGCGTCCCGGAGCGGGCCGAGGGCTTCGTCCGGTACATCCTGGACGCGCCGGACCCGCGGGGGGAGCTGCTGCACTGGTACGTGCACGCCGGCGAGGCCGGGGAGATCGCCAGGTCGAGCGGCGACGCGTTCCCGACCCCCGAGCGCGCGCTGGAACACCTCCGGGTCCTGACGGAGGCCATCGACAGGCCGCTGCCCGAGGGGATCGAGGTGACCCGCGGGCTGGAGGAGCTGAACCACATCAAGGGGTTCGACGGCAAGGACCCCTACTCCCTCGTGGGCACCCTCCACACCGAGCGCGGGTTCATGTCCACGTCGCTGGGCGGCGAGCCGGCCGGGATCACGGCCCGGTACACCCACGCGCTGCACCTGGTCCTGCCCCGCGGCTCCCGGGGCATGTGGATCGGTTCGCGGAGCAGGTACCCCGAGGAGCGCGAGCTGATCCTCCCCCCGGGGACGACCTACCGGATCACCCGGGCGGGCTGGGGCGGCTCCCGGGGGCTGGAGGGCCTGTACATCGAGGCCGAGGTGGTCGTGCCGCAGCCGGGCGCCGCCCCGGCCCCGGCGGGGGCCGAGGGCTCCGCCGACCTGCACGTGTTCGCCGCGGAGACCGACACGGACGCCACGGTCACCGGTCCCGACGCGCCCGACACGGAGGCGGAGGCCGGGCTGGCCGCGCTCCTGGGGCTGGAGGACTCCGGGCGCGAGGACGCCGGGGACGACGCGTACGACGACCGGCCCCTGCTCGACGACTCCGAGTCCGACGACGACCGGCCCCTCCTGGACCGCTACGACTCCGACGACGACGGGCCCCCGCCGCACCGCTGGGACTCCGACTCCGACTCCGACGACGGCGCGGACACCGCCCCGTCGCCCTCCCCCGGGTACGGGCCGCCGCGGGACGGCGCGGACGGCCCCGGCACCGCGAACCCGGCCGCGGGGCCCGGTCCGGACGGCCCGGAAGACACGCGTACCCCGGACACGGACACGGACGCGGACGCGGAGCGGATGGCCGACCCCGCAGTCAACCCGCACACCTACGACGCGCTCCCGCCGGACCTGCGCGCCCTCGTCACCGCGCACGCCGGCAGCCGCTGGCTGAACGACCTCGCCCGGCTCGGAACCTCCGACCCGGCGACCGTCCAGAGCGCGCTGGACGACGTGCGCCGGAGCAGCCTGTGGCGGGCCGACGACCCCGACGACCCCAACGGGTGGGTGCTCTACGAGGCGAACGGCCTGTCCTGGCCCTCGCTCGGACGGGTGCGGGAGCTGTACGCCGCGGGAGCGGGCACCCCCGGCTTCCTGGCGATCGCGACCGACGTCTTCCGGTCCTCCGACCCGGGGCTGCGCCTGGAGCACTGGTACCGGAACGCGGACGAGGCGGGGGCCCTGGCCCGGGCCGACGGCGGCGTCTACCCCACGGCGGAGCGGGCGCTGGAACTCCTCCGGGACATGGACACCGCCGTGGACCGGCCGCTGCCCGGCCCGGTCGAGGTCTCCTTCGCACTGGACGTCGACCGGGACCTGACCGAACTCGACGGGTACGACTGGGACGACCTGTCCGCGCTGGTGGGCAGGGACCAGCGCGAGCCGGGGTACCTCCCCGTCACGCTGGGCGCCTCCCCCTTCACCACCGACCCGCGCGACACGCTGGCGGTCGTGCGCATGGTCCTGCCCGAGGGCGCCCGGGGCCTGTGGGTCGGCGACGGGGGCGCGACGGGCGACCGGAATGCGCTGATCCTGCCCCGGGACTCCGGCTACCGCGTCACCGACGTCCGGATCACGGACGAGGGGATGGAGATCTCCGCCGCGTGGCTCCCGGCCCGGGCCGTGCCCGCGGAACCGTCGGCGGAGGAGTCCGGGGACGGCGGCTCGGACGCCTCCACCGTCGTCGACGAGCAGTCGCGCCTCCCGGAGGGCGACGGGCGCGGGCACGTCGGCGACGACGGGTACCGGCGGTTCCGCTCCCTGGAGGAACTGGACGCCTACGACCGGTGGCTCCAGGACCCGGCCCACAACCCGCACGCCTTCGACACCCTGCCCGCCGACCGGCAGAGGATGGTCGACGTCTACACCAGGTCCGCGTGGATCACCCGCCTGGCCCGGATCCGCCCCCTGTCCCCGGCCGGGGTGGCGAGCCAGCTGGCCCTGGTCCGAAACGCCTCCCGGAACGAGGCCGGGCAGGCGGCGACGGTGGCCACCGCGCACGGGTGGGACCTGTACGAGGCCAACGGCCTCACCTGGCCCACCCTCGACCGGCTGCGCGAGATCCAGGCGTCGCCGGACCCGCTCCCCCCGCGCACCGCCGGACTCATCGGCCACATCCTCACCGCGCGCGACCCCGCCGCCGAACTGCTCCACTGGTTCCACAACGCCGGGTACGCGGGGGTCATCGCCCGCCACAACGGCGGGTCCTACCCCGGCGTCGACCGGGTCCTGGAGCTCTTCCGCCTGCTCGACGACGCCACCGGCCGCCCCCTGCCCGAGGGCGTGGCCGTCTCCCGCGGCATGCACACGGTCGACCACCTCCTGCGCGCGGTCGGCGCCCGCGACGCCGACGGCCTGGTGGGCACGGTCCACACCGAGCCCGGCTACATGTCCACCACCCTGGGGGACCGGGCCTTCAAGACCGACGCCGACCCCTTCCGGTACCTCCTGCGCCTGGACGTCCCCCAGGGTGCGCACGGGCTCTGGATCGGCTCCCGCAGCCACGACCCCGAACAGCGCGAGCTCACCCTCGCCCGCGGCACCGCCTATCGCGTCACCGGCGCCCAGGAGACGTTCGACCCGGGCACGGGCGACACCGTGACCGTGCTCTCGGCGGAGGTGGTCCTGCGGCCGGAGTCCTTCGCGGACCCGCTCTCCCACGGGTACGTCGACGCCGCGGGCGTGCGGCGGTTCCGCACGCCCGCCGAGGCCGACTGGTACGCGCACCGGGCCGTGCACGCGGAGGACGGCCTGCGCGGGCCGGACACGCTCCCCGCGCGGGAGCGCCGCGTCGCCGAGGCGTTCTCGGACACCCCGTGGCTGGCGGACCTGGCCCTGGTGCCCCCGGACGACGTGCCGGCGCAACTCGACCGGCTGCGCTCCATGAGCCGCACCGAGCGGCCCGCGATCGTGGACCCCCACGGCAGCAGCGGCTGGGAGGTCTACGAGGCCAACGGCCTCACCTGGCCCACCCCGGAACGGCTCCGGGAGATCGTGGACGCGGCGGAGCAGACACCCCGGACGCGCTTCCTGCGGGGGGTCCTCAGCATGGGGTCCGTCGGGGAACGGCTGGACGGGCTGTACCGCAGGAGCGGCCCGGCCGGGGCGCTGGCCGCGGCGAACGGGGGGACCTACCCCTCCGCCGAGGGCGTCCGGGAGCTGCTGGAGACCTACGACGCGGCGGTGGGGCGCCCGCTCCCCCACGCGATCGAGGCGACGTGGGTGCTCACCCACACCCGCGACCTGCGGTTCCCGGAGGGGTACGACGGGCACGACCCCGCAGCCCTGGTGGGGACGGTCCAGAACAGCCCGGGGTACACCACGGTCTCGGTGAACCCGGCCCCGACCGGCCTGGGGCACCCCGTGGCGACCGTCCGGCTCACCCTGCCCGAGGGGGCGCACGGGCTCTGGCTCGGAGCGGACGGCCCCCGGCCGTCGAACCACGAGATCGTGCTGCCCCGCGGGACGTCCTACCGCGTCACCGGCGCGGAGAACACCTCGCGGGGCCTGGAGCTGTCCGCCGAGGTCGTCCTGCCGGAGCGGAGCCCCGGGGCTCCGGGGACGCGGGCCGCCCCCGAGACCGCCGGGTCCGGGCCGGACACGGACGCTCCGGGCGGGACGCCGGAGCACACGGCCGACCCGGCCACCTCCGACACCGGGACCCCCGCCGCCGACCCACCCGCCGGCGACGGCAGGGGGTACGTCGACGACCGGGGCGTGCGCCGGTTCCGCACCGAGGAGGAGGCCGACGCCTACGGCCGCTGGCTCCACGACCCGGCCAACAACCCGCACGCCTTCGACACCCTCGACGAGCACCGGCGCGCCGACGTCCGCGGGTACACGGCCGACGGGTGGCTCAACGCGATCGTCCGGGACCGGCTCTCGACCGAGCGGATCCAGGAGTCCCTCGACCGGGTGCGGGAGTCCACCCTCTTCCAGACCGACACGGACCCGATGGCGGCCCGCGGCTGGATCCTGTACGAGCTGAACGACCTGTCCTGGCCCACCGTCGAACGGCTCGGGGAACTGCTCGCGCAGGGCCGCGTCCCCGAGCACGCCGAGGGCTTCGTCCGCTACATCCTGGCCGCCGACGACCCGCGGGCGGAGCTGGCGGCCTGGTACGCCAACGCGGGCGACGCCGGTACCGTGGCGCGGTCCAACGGGGGCGTGTTCCCCACCGCGCCCATGGTGGACGCGCTGCTGGAGCGTCTGGACCGAACCGTCGACCGGCCGCTGCCGGAGACCGTCGAGGCGGTCCGCGGCCTCCAGGACGTGGCGTTCCTCGACGGGTTCCGGGACCTGGACCCCTACGCCCTGGTGGGCACCGTCCAACGGGAGCCGGGGTTCATGTCCGTCTCGCTGGGCGGCCGACAGGCGGACCACCTCGCGGCCGAATCCGACCACGTCCTGCACCTGACCGTGCCCGCCGGCAGCCGCGGCCTGTGGATCGGCGAGCGGAGCGAGTACCCGGAGGAGCGCGAGATCGCCCTCGCCCGGGGGACCTCCTACCGGATCACCCGCGCGGGCTGGGGCGGCCCGGCGGGCGTGCGGGGGTTCCACATCGAGGCCGAGGTGATCGTGCCGCCGGTGCCGGAGGCCGCCCCGCCCGCGCAGCCGCAGCCGCAGCCGCAGGCCGGGGACGCCCCGGACGTCCAGGTGTTCACCGTGCGAACCGACACGGAGACCGTCGTGACCGGCCCCGACGACCCCGGCCTGAACGCCGGCACCGAGGCCTTCATGACCGCGCTCCTGGGGCTGGACACCGCCGGCGCCGAGGCCGCGGCGGACCCCCCGGCGACCGCCGCGCAGGACTCCGCCGGCCCGGCGTCCGCGACGCAGGACGCCGGGCCGGACCTGCCCGCCGACCGCCCCGGGCGGGTCGACCCCGACGGCGTGCGCCGGTTCGACACCGACGGCGACGGCGCGGGGTACGGCAGGCTCGTCCTGGGCGACCGGTTCCCGTCCCTGGCCCCCGAGCAGCAGAACTCCGCACAGGCCTACACGAAGAACGCGCAGTTCTACAACGACTTCTCCCGACACCCCGCCCCCGAGGGCGAGGTGCTGCGGCTGAGCGAGCACCGGTTCTTCGGCGGGTGGGTCGAGAAGTGGTTCGACGGGCACACCCCGACCAGGGAGAACGCCGGGGAGACCTGGAGGCTGCTGCGCGAGGGGATGGAGATGCTCGACCGGGCGATGGTGCCGGTCCCCGAGACGGTCGAGGTCCGGCGGTCGGTGTTCGGCGTGGGCTACATGGCCCCGCCCGGGAAGCCCTTCCGCGACCCCACGGACCTGATCGGCACGGAGTTCGTCGAGCGGGGGTTCCTCTCGGCGTCGCTGGGGGTCGAGACCGTGAACCGGACCGCGGCCTACCAGTTCCACCTGGCCGTGCCCGCGGGGCACCCCGCCCTGTGGATCGGCGACGGCAGCGTGCACCGGTCCGAGCGCGAACTCCTCCTGCCGCGCGGGACGCGGTTCAGGGTCGACGACACGCTCCAGGACCCCGGTACCGGGCAGTGGGTCCTGCGGGTCACCGTGCTCCCGTTCGCCCCGGCACCGTGACGGAGGAGAGATGACCGACGAGGGACGGGCCGACCGGGACGCGTTCCGCCCGGAGTTCACGGGCGCCGCGCCCCGGTTCGACGCCGAAACCGACGGACCGGTGCTGCACGTACCGGTTCTGCGGGGGGACGGGAGCCCGCTGGGCCGGCTGTGGGCGTCGCGGGACGGGGCCGCCGCGGGGTTCGTGCCCGTGCCCGGCGCCGCGGGGCTCAACGCCAAGGGCGCGTGGGTGCGCCGCCTGATCCAGGCCCGGGCGGAGGGCCTGGACGCCCTCGGCGCCCTGGCACGCTGGACCGGGGCCCCGCAGGACGACCGGGCGGGGGCGGTCCCCCCGGAGAGCGCGCCCGAGCGCGCCGACCGCCTGCGGGACCTGCCCGAGCCCTGATCCGGGAGGGGTCCCGGGCACCGCTGCGACCGCTGGAGACGAGAGGAAGTGAGGACGCCCATGGACGGTGGACGCTCCCAGGAGGACGGGTACCGCGCGGACCCCGGCGGGCCGGCGGCGGACCCGCCCGGCGGCGCGGAGGCGCACGCGGGCGCCGGGGGCGGCGCGTTGGACCGGTGGAGCGACGAGGCGCTGGCGCCGGAGCTGGTCGGCCGCTCCTACGCCCCGGTCACCGCCGGTCCCGTGCTGTACGTCCCCGTGTACCGGGACGGCGGCCTCATCGGGTACCTGTGGGCCTCCGAGACCGAGGAGGCCGGCGACTTCCAGCCCCTCCTCCCGCCCGACGTCGCGGGCAACGTCGCCCGCGGCTGGTGGACGATGGAGCACGTGCGCCTGCGCGGCGGGGGGCTGACCGCCCTGGAGGCGCTGCGCTCCTGCGCCGGCCGGGTCGACGATCCGGTGGGGGGACGGGTGGACGCCGACGCCCCCGAGTCCCGGGCCGCGGGCCTGGCGGAGCTGCGCGCCCTCGCCCGCCGCTGAGGCGGGCGGCCGGACGCGCCCGGAAGGGCCCGGCGGCTCCGTTCCCCCTGACCGCGGCACCGTCGCCGGGCGGGTCCGGGGCGAGGACCCGCACCGCCGCGAAGCGTTCCCCGGAGCGCGCGGCGCGCTCCGGCCGGGGCGGTGGCCGGCCGCCCCGGCCGGGCGCCCGCGGGTTCGGCGGGCGGTCGGGGCCGCGGGCCGTGTGGGCCCCGCCCGGCCAGGCCCCACCGGCGGACCCGGCCGGCCGCCGGGCGCACCCGCCCCTCCGGGCCCCGGGCACCGACCGGAGACCCCCGCAAGGTCCGCGCCGCCGACCGCGCGACCGCACGGGGCACGGCCGGCCTCCGGGCGCACCCACCTCCGCCCCTTCTTCCTCCCCCGTGCCCGGGACGGCGCGAGCCCTCCCCGCCCCGGCGGAGCCGCTCCCACGCGTCAGCCGGCGCCGCCCGCGTCCCCGGGCGGGCGCCCCTCCTCCTGGAACCGGTACCCCAGGCCCGGGTCGGTGAGGAAGTAGCGCGGGCGCGGCGGG
This sequence comes from Nocardiopsis flavescens, assembly GCF_900141985.1. Taxonomy (GTDB): domain Bacteria; phylum Actinomycetota; class Actinomycetes; order Streptosporangiales; family Streptosporangiaceae; genus Nocardiopsis; species Nocardiopsis flavescens. Next base: position 92,810 of record NZ_FQZK01000008.1, read on the forward strand.
TCGGGCTCCAGCCGCTGGCGGATCTTGGTCATGAACACGCGCAGGTAGTTGGTCTCGCGCTCGTACTCGGGCCCCCACACCTCCCGCAGCAGCTCGCGCTGGGTCACCAGGCGCCCCCGGTTGCGCACCAGCACCTCCACGATGTGCCACTGGCGGGGCGTCAGCCGCACCTGCTCCCCGCCCCGGGTGACCTGCTGCGCGGCCAGGTCCACGGTGAAGTGGCCGGTCTCGACCACGGCCCCCTGCCCGGCGGCGGGCGCGGTGCGGCGCAGGGCGGCGCGCACCCGGGCGAACAGCTCGTCCATGCCGAACGGTTTGACCACGTAGTCGTCCGCGCCCAGGTCCAGGGCCCGCACCTTCATCTGCTCGGTGTCGCGCCCGGACAGGACCACGACCGGGACCTGCGTCCAGCCGCGCAGCCCGCGCAGGACGTCCAGCCCGCTCATCCCGGGCAGGCCCAGGTCGAGCAGCACGAGGCCGGGGTGGTGGTGGGCGACGAGCCTGAGCGCGTGCTCGCCGCTGTCGGAGAGGTAGGGCGTGTACCCGCGGGCGCGCAGGTTCAGCTCCAGGGTCTTGCGCAGGCGGGGGTCGTCGTCGACGACGAGCACCGTGGGAGGTGCCTCGTTCCCGTCGCTCATGGTCGGTCCGTTCTTCGTGTGTCCGGTGCGGCGGGGTCTCCCCCACCGCACCGATCGTAGGAAAGGCACGGCCGCTCCGCCCGCAGGCGACCGCGGGTGCCGGCCGGTGTCAGTCCGCGGCCCGGTCCAGGGCGAGGTTGAGCCCGAGGACGTTCACCCCCGGCTCGCCCAGCACCCCCAGCGCCCGCGGCACCGTGTGCTCCCCGACCAGGGCCCGCACCGCGGCGGCGTCCAGGCCGCGGGCCCGGGCGACCCGGTCTGCCTGGAGCCGCGCGTTCTCCGGGGAGATGTGCGGGTCCAGCCCGGAGGCGGAGGCGGTCACCGCGTCGACCGGGACCGGGGCGTCCGGCGCCAGGCCGTTGGCCCCGCGGTAGGCCGCGGCGCGGGCCGCCACGTCGGCCGCCAGGGCCGGGGCGGAGGGGCCCAGGTTGGAGCCCCCGCTGTCGCGGGGGTCGTGGTCCACGGCCGAGGGGCGCGGGTGGAAGTACTCAGGTCCGGTGAACCCCTGGGCCAGGAGCGCCGAGCCGACGACCTCCCCGTCGCGCTCGACGAGGGACCCGTCCGCCCGCTCCGGGGCCAGGACCTGCGCGATCCCGGTGACGGCCAGCGGGTAGGCCAGGCCCAGGACCACGGTGGCCACCGCCGTCATGGCCAGGGCCGCGAAGAGCTGGCGCAGCATGTCAGATCACTCCCAGGGCGCTGATGAGCAGGTCGATGAGCTTGATGCCGACGAACGGGGCCACCAGGCCGCCCAGCCCGTAGACGAGGAGGTTGCGGCGCAGCAGGGCCGCGGCCGACAGGGGCCGGAACGCGACGCCGCGCAGGGCCAGCGGCACCAGGGCGACGATGACCAGGGCGTTGAACACCACCGCCGACAGGATCGCCGACTCGGCCGAGGCCAGCCCCATGACGTTCATCCGCTCCAGCCCCGGCAGGGAGGCGGCGAACATCGCGGGCAGGATCGCGAAGTACTTGGCGACGTCGTTGGCGAGGGAGAACGTGGTCAGCGCGCCGCGGGTGACGAGCAGCTGCTTGCCGATGTGGACGATCTCGATGAGCTTGGTCGGGTCGGAGTCCAGGTCGACCATGTTCCCGGCCTCGCGGGCCGCCTGGGTCCCGGTGTTCATGGCCACGCCCACGTCGGCCCGGGCCAGGGCGGGGGCGTCGTTGGTGCCGTCCCCGGTCATGGCGACGAGGGCGCCGCCCTCCTGCTCCCGGCGGATGAGGGCGAGCTTGTCCTCGGGCGCGGCCTCGGCCAGGAAGTCGTCCACCCCGGCCTCGCGGGCGATCACCGCGGCGGTCCCGGGGTTGTCGCCGGTGACCATGACGGTGCGGATGCCCAGGGTGCGCAGCTGCTCGAAGCGCTCGCGCATGCCGGGCTTGACGGTGTCCTTGAGGTGGACCACCCCCAGAAGCCGGGCGGGCGCGCCCTGGGCGGGGACCTCGGCGACGGCCAGCGGCGTGCCGCCCCGGTCGGAGACGTCCTGCGCCAGGGCGCGGAGCCGGTCGGGGACCTCGCCGCCGTTCTCGCGCGTCCAGCGGGCGACGGCGTCGACGGCCCCCTTGCGCACGCGCCGGCCGCCGTCGTCCAGGCCGCTCATGCGGGTCCGGGCGGTGAAGGGGACCGGGACGCCGCTCTCCCCGGAGGCGTCGCCGGACGGGCGGCCCGCCGCGGCGAGGTCCACGATCGAGCGCCCCTCCGGGGTCCCGTCGGCCAGGCTGGAGCGGCGGGCCGCCTCGGCGAGTTCGGCGTCGGGGACGCCGGGCAGGGACAGGAACTCCGCGGCCCGCCGGTTGCCGAACGTGATGGTGCCGGTCTTGTCCAGGAGCAGGGTGGTGACGTCCCCGGCGGCCTCCACCGCCCGCCCGGAGGTGGCCATCACGTTGCGGCGCACCAGCCGTTCCATCCCGGCGATGCCGATCGCGGAGAGCAGGGCGCCGATGGTGGTGGGGATGAGGCAGATCAGCAGGGCGATGAGCACGACGGGGTCCTGGCGCGCCCCGGAGTAGGCGGCCAGGGGCTGGAGGGTGACCACGGCGACGAGGAAGACGGCGGTGAGCCCGCACAGCAGGATGGTCAGGGCGACCTCGTTGGGCGTCCTCTGGCGCTCGGCGCCCTCGACCAGGGCGATCATCCGGTCCAGGAAGGTCTCGCCGGGCGGGGTGGTGATGCGCACGACGATCCGGTCGGAGAGCACCGTGGTGCCGCCGGTGACGGCGGAGCGGTCCCCGCCGGACTCTCGGACGACCGGGGCGGACTCGCCGGTGATGGCGGACTCGTCGACGGTCGCGATGCCCTCGACGACGTCGCCGTCGCCGGGGACGACCCCTCCGGCGGAGACCACGCACTCGTCGCCGACCCTCAGCTCGGTGCCGGGCACGCTCACCAGGGTCCCGTCGGGGGTGCGGACCAGGGCCTCGGTCGCGCTGCGGGTGGCGCGCAGGGCGGCGGCCCGGGCCTTGCCGCGGCCCTCGGCCAGGGCCTCGGCGAAGTTCGCGAACAGCAGGGTCGCCCAGAGGAAGAGGGTGAGGAGCCCGCCGAACGCGGCCCGGTCCGTCTCACCCCCGAACAGGGCGGCGGCGGACAGGACGGTGGCCAGGGCGCTGCCCAGCAGCACCACGAACATGACGGGGTTGCGGAACTGGACGCGGGGGTCGAGCTTGCGCACGGAGTCGGCCAGGGCGCGGCGCAGGAGCGGGGCGCCGAGCGCGCCGGGGCGGGCGCGGTCCGGCCCCGCCGCGGTGGCGGCGGTGACGGTGGCGGTGGCGGGTTTCGGGGTGTCGTTCACGGTGCGGCTCACAGGGCGAAGTACTCGGCCAGCGGGCCGAGGGTCAGGGCGGGCAGGAAGGTCAGTCCGGCGACGACCACGACCACCGCGACGACCAGCCCGCCGAACAGCGGGGTGTGGGTGGGCAGGGTGGAGACGCCCGCGGGCACCGGCCTCTTGCGGGCCAGCGACCCGGCGATCGCCAGGACCGGGATGAGGAGCAGGAAGCGGCCGGCCAGCATGGCGACGCCCGTCGTGACCGTGAACCACGGGGTGGAGGCGTCGAGCCCGGCGAAGGCGGAGCCGTTGTTGTTGGCGGTGGAGGCGTAGGCGTAGAGGATCTCCGACAGCCCGTGCGGCCCCGTGTTGTTCAGCGAGGCCAGGGCGGCGCCGTTGACGGCGGAGGCCGCCGCGAATCCGAGCAGGACCACCGGCACCGCCAGGAGGTACAGCACCACGGGCTTGATCTCGGCGGCGGTGATCTTCTTGCCCAGGTACTCGGGGGTGCGGCCGGTCATGAGCCCGGCGAGGAACACCGTCAGGAGCACCATGACCAGCATGCCGTTGAGGCCCACCCCCGCGCCGCCCGGGCTGACCTCGCCGAACATCATGTGCAGCATCGACAGCCCGCCGCCGAGCGGGGAGAGGCTGTCGTGCATGGCGTTGACGGATCCGTTGGAGGTGCCGGTGGTCGACGCCGCCCACAGGCCCGAGGCGGCGGCGCCCAGCCGGGTCTCCTTGCCCTCCAGGTGCCCGGCCGCCTGGTCCGCGCCCGTGCCGGCCAGCAGCGGGTTGGCGGCGCTCTCCAGGAGCATGACGGCGACGGACACCAGCGCCCACACCGCGAACATGGTGGCGAAGACCGCGCGGCCCTGGCGGCGGTCGCCGCACAGGTGGCCGTAGGCGAGGGCCAGGGAGAACGGGACGATGAGGATCGCCCACGTCTGCACGAGGTTGCTCAGCGCGGTGGGGTTCTCGAAGGGGTGGGCGGAGTTGGCGTCGAAGAACCCGCCGCCGTTGGTGCCCAGCTGCTTGACGGCCACCTGGCTCGCGGCCGGTCCGCCGGGGATCGCCTGGGCGGCGCCCTCGACGGTGGTGGCGACGGTGTGCCCGTTGAGGTTCTGGACCACCCCCTGCCCCACCAGGAACAGCGCCAGCAGGAACGAGAGCGGGAGCAGGATGCGGACCACGCCGCGGGTGAGGTCCACCCAGAAGTTGCCGACGGTTTCGGCTCCGCGGCGGGCGATGCCGCGGACGAACGCCGCCATCACGGCCATGCCCGCGGCGGCCGACACGAAGTTCTGGACGGTGAGCCCGCTCATCTGGGAGAGGTGGCTCATCGCCGCCTCGCCCGCGTACGCCTGCCAGTTCGTGTTGGTCGTGAAGCTGACGGAGGCGTTGAAGGCGGCGTGCGGGTCCAGGCCGGGCAGCCCCAGCGGGTTGAGGGGCAGCACCCCCTGGAGGCGCAGCAGCGCGTACAGGGCCAGGAACGACACCAGGCCGAAGGCGAGCAAGGAGAAGGCGTAGCGCGTCCAGTGCTGCTCGCGGCCGGGGTCCACGCCGCAGATCCGGTAGACCAGGCGCTCGGCGGGCAGGAACAGCCGGTCGCCGGGGGCCCCGCCGCCCCCGTAGACGGCGCCGGCGTAGCGGCCCAGGACCGGGGCGGTGAGGGCCAGCAGGGCGACGAGCGCCAGGAACTGGCCCCACGCGGTGGCGGCCATCAGAACCTCTCCGGGAACAGCAGGGCGGCCACCAGGTAGGCCGCCAGGGGGACCGCGAGGACGAGCGCGGTGGTCTCCTCCCAGGTCATCGGGGGTCCTCCGCTCCGCGGGAGGGGGCGTGCCCGCCGCCGGGGGCGGGGTCGGCCGCGGGTGCGCCGACGATGCGCGCGCATCCGCGGACGTAGGCGGCGCACAGGCCGAAGAAGCCCGTGGTCGCCAGGAGGAACAGTGTGTCCGCCATGTCCTTTTTCCTTGTCGGGGTCGCGCGGGGGCCGGCCGGCCCCCGCCGGCGCGCACCGCCGCTCGCGGTGCGCGCCGGACCGACTCTGCGACCGGCGGCGGGGGCCGGGGCGCGGCCGTAGCGGTTCCTTAGCGCCGACACGGGGGGATTTAGCGGACAATTAGCACCCAAGTGCCGCGCGTCACCCCGCTGACCGGCCACAATGGGTGCCGGAGGAGGCGCTGTGGCGACACGTGGTGAGCTTCGGGTGTACCTGGGCGCGGCCCCGGGGGTGGGCAAGACCTACCGGATGCTGGACGAGGCGCACCGGCGCCGCGACCGGGGCGCGGACGTGGTCATCGGGTTCGTGGAGTGCCACGGCCGGGTGATGACCGAGGCCATGGTCGACGACCTGGAGACCGTCCCCCGGCGCCGGGTCTCCCACCGCGGGACGGCCTTCGAGGAGATGGACCTGGAGGCCGTGCTCCGGCGCCGCCCGCAGGTGGTGCTGGTGGACGAGCTCGCCCACACCAACGTCCCGGGCGCGGGCGGCGGCAAACGCTGGCAGGACATCGAGGTCCTGCTGGAAGCCGGCGTCACGGTGCTGTCCACCCTCAACATCCAGCACCTGGAGTCGCTCAACGACGTCGTCGAGCAGATCACCGGGGTCCGCCAGCGCGAGACCGTCCCGGACGCCTGGGTGCGCGGCGCCGACCAGATCGAGCTGGTCGACATGACCCCCGAGGCGCTGCGCCGCCGGCTGGCGCACGGCAACGTCTACGCCCCGGAGAAGATCGACGCCTCCCTGGGCAACTACTTCCGGACCGGCAACCTGTCGGCCCTGCGCGAGCTGGCCCTGCTGTGGCTGGCCGGGCGGGTGGACGCCGAGCTGGAGAAGTACCGCTACGAGCACGGGGTCACCGACACCTGGGAGGCCCGGGAGCGGGTGGTGGTGGCCCTCACCGGCGGCCCCGAGGGCGAGACGCTCATCCGCCGGGCCGCCCGGATCGCCCAGCGCGGGCGGGGCGCCGACCTGCTGGCCGTGCACGTGGCGCGCAGCGACGGCCTCACCGGGGCCGACCCCGCGCTGCTGGCCCGCCAGCGCCTGCTGGCGGAGAGCCTGGGCGGCACCTACCACCAGGTGCTGGGCGAGGACGTGCCGCGCGCCCTCATCGCGTTCGCCCGCGGGGTCAACGCGACCCAGCTCGTGCTGGGCGCCAGCCGCCGGGGGCGCGTCGCCCGCATGTTCTCCCCCGGGATCGGCGCCACCACGGCGGCCCTGTCCGGGCCCATCGACGTCCACCTGGTCACGCACGAGCAGGTGGGGATGCGGGTGCGGGCCCGCACGGCGAGCCCGGTGTCGCGGCGGCGGCGCCTGGCGGCGTGCGCGCTGGCGCTCACGGCGCTGGTGGCGGTGGGGTTCGTGATGGGCCTGCCCTCGGACGAGGACAGCCTCGCCAGCGGGGTCGTGCTGGTCTTCGCCACGGTGACGGTGGTGGCCCTGGTGGGCGGTCTGTGGCCCGCGCTGCTGGCGTCGGTGTGCGGGACCCTGCTGCTCGACCTGCTGTACACCGAGCCCTACCTGGCCTTCACGGTGGCGCGGCCGCAGAGCCTGATCGCCCTGGCGGGGTTCGTGGTGGTGGCGGTGTCGGTGAGCCTGGTCGTGGACCAGGCGGCCCGGCGCACCCGGGAGGCGGCGCAGGCGGGGGCGGAGGCGCAGCTGCTGGCCACCGTCGCCGGCAACGTCCTGCGCGGCTCGCGGCCCCTGGAGGCGCTGATGGAGCGGCTGCTGGAGACCTTCTCCTTCACCTCGGTCGCCCTGCTGGAGCGGCGCTCGGAGGCGGCCGGCGGCCCCGGGCACCGGGCCGACCCCCGGGCCTGGGCCGTGGTCGCCTCCGCCGCGCGCGAGGGCGCGCACCCCTGCCCGGCGCCGGCCGGGGCGGACATCGACGTGCCGGTGGACGACCGGCTCACCCTCGTGGTGCGCGGGCCCGAGCCCGAGGCCGGGGACCGGCGCGTGATCGAGGCGTTCGCGGCGCAGGCGGCGGTGGCCCTGCGCCAGGAGCGGCTGGCCCGGGAGGCCGCCACGGTCAAGCCGCTGGCGGAGGCGGACCGGATGCGCACCGCGCTGCTGTCGGCGGTCAGCCACGACCTGCGCGCCCCGCTGGCCTCCGCCAAGGCCTCGGTGACCAGCCTGCGCAGCCGGGAGGTCGACTTCGGCGAGGAGGACCGGGAGGGGCTGCTGGCGCTGGCCGACGAGTCCCTGGACCGGCTGACGCGGCTGGTGACCGACCTGCTGGACATGAGCCGCCTCCAGGCGGGGGTGCTGGGCGTGGGGCTGGAGCCGCTGGCTCTGCGCGAGTCGGTGTTCGCCGCGCTGGCGCAGCTGGGCCCGGAGGGGGCGGCGGTGCGGGTGGAGGTGCCCGGGGAGCTGCCCGACGTGCGGGCCGACCCCGGGCTGCTGGACCGGGTGCTGGCCAACGTCGTCGGCAACGCGGTGCGTTTCAGCCCCGCCGGCCGGCCGCCGTCGGTGTCGGCGTCCTGGGGCGGCGACACGGTGGAGGTGCTGGTCGCCGACCACGGCCCGGGGGTCCCGGAGGAGGACCGGGAGCGGATGTTCGTGCCCTTCCAGCGGTTCGGGGACACCGACAACGAGACCGGCCTGGGGCTGGGCCTGGCGCTCTCGCAGGGGTTCGCCGAGGCGATGGGCGGATCCCTGGCCCCCGAGTCCACGCCGGGCGGCGGGCTGACCATGCGGCTCGTGCTGCGCACGGCCGCCGCGCGGGGCCCGGAGGGCGCACCGCCTGCGGAGTGAGCGCGGGCCGCGAGCCGCGGGTCGCCCCGGCCGGCCGGGGCGATGTCCGTGGGCGGCGCGGTCGATGCCCGCTCTGCCCGGCGTGCCGCTACGCAGCGGCGGCACGGACCGGGCCGCACCGCGGGGGCCCGGGGCGGCACGGCCCCCGCGGGGCGAGCCCCCGGGCGCACTCACGTGTGCGGGAGGGCGGCCCAGCGGGCGAGCGCGGAGGGGCCGGTGATCTCGTCGAAGCCGAGGCCGAGCGCGCCCCGGACCGGGCCGTCGGTGCCGTGGACGGCGTCGGCCACCGGCGGCGGGTCGGCGCGGTGGAACGCCATGAGGCCGGCGCGGTAGGCGGCGGCGAACGCCTCCGGTGCGGCGGCGCGCAGGCCGGGCGCGAGCCCGGCGACGGTGACCGCGTCGGGGTCGTGGAGGTTGACGAGCCCGGCGACGCCCGCCCCGAGCGCCCGGGCGGCGGTCTCCACCGCACGCCGGTCGCCGGCCGGCGCCGTCCCGGACCGGACCGCCCCGATGACGTCCCGGCCGTAGGCGAGGGGGTCCGCGGGCTCGGGGTCGCCGCGGTAGCGGGCCAGCGCGCGGCCGTCGACCAGAAGGTCCCAGCAGCCCCGCGCCCCGCAGGGGCAGGCCAGGGCCGGGTCCCCGAACGGCAGGTGCCCGTACTCGCCCCCGGCCCCGCGGGCGCCGGTCACCGGGCGTCCGCCGACCAGCAGCGCGCCGCCGACCCCGACGGCGACCAGCAGGTGCAGGGCGGCCCCGGCCCCCCGGGCCGCGCCGCCGCGCGCCTCCGCGATCCCCCCGAGCGTGGCGTCGTTGCCCACGAGCAGCGGAACCCCCGGGACGGCGGCCGTGCCGCCCGCCAGGACGCCGAGGTTGGCCTCGTGCCAGCCGCGGGTGGAGAACTGCAGCAGCCGGGTGCCGCTCACCGCCCCCGCGACCGCCGCGACGACCGCCCGGACCCGGCCGGGCTCGCCGCGCGCCGCGGCGTCGACGGCCGCGGCGACCTCCGGCAGGAACTCCGCCGGGTACCGGTCGCCGTAGGAGCCCGCCGCCACCTCGGCCACGGCGCCGCCGAGGTCGCCCAGCAGGACCCGCCAGCCCCCGGCGCCCAGGTCCGCCACGGCCGTGAGCGGTCCGCGCGGGTGCGCGCCCAGGGAGGTGGTGGGCCGCCCGCGCCCGCCCCGCCCGGCGCGGTGCTCGGCCAGCAGGCGGGCGCCGCGCAGCCGCTCGACCAGCTCGGCCGCCGCGCCGCTGGACAGGGCCAGGCGCTCACAGGCCGCGGTGCGGGCGATCCCGGGCTCGGCGTGCACCAGGCGCAGCAGCTCCGAGGCGGTGGACCAGCGCAGGCGCGCCGAGCGGGGCATCCGGTCTCTGTTCACCGCTGGTGGTCCTTTCGTCCGGGCAATATACTCGTGCTCCGAGTAAAGTACCGCGCGACGGCCCCCGCCGCCCGCCCCGCCCGACCGCCGCCCCGAGGAGGCCCGATGACCGCGGACCGACCCGCCCGCACAACGCTGGAGGTCGAGGCGGTGCTGTTCGACATGGACGGCACCCTCGTCGACTCGACCCGGGTCGTCGAGGACCTGTGGGCGGTGTTCGCCGCACGCCACGGCCTGGTGCTCGCCGACCTGCTCGCGTACTCCCACGGCCGGCGCACCCGCGACACGCTCGCCCGGTTCCTGCCGCCGGGGCACGACATCGAGGCGGTGGCGAAGGAGCTGGAACGGACCGAGGCGGACCGGGTCGAGGGCATCACGGAGATCCCCGGCGCCCGCCGCCTGCTGGAGGCGCTGCGCGGCGCGCGCACGGCCGTCGTCACCTCCGCCCCGCGCGACCTCGCCGAGGTGCGGCTGGCCGCCGCGGGCCTGCCCGCCCCCGAGGTCCTGGTCTGCGCCGAGGACGTGGCGGCCGGCAAGCCCGACCCCTCCGGCTACCGGGACGCCGCGGCGCGCCTGGGCGCGGCCCCGGACCGGTGCCTGGTGCTGGAGGACGCGGACGCGGGCATCCGCGCGGGCGTCGCCTCGGGGGCCCGCACGCTCGTGGTGGGCGCCCACCGCTCCCCCGCGACCCGGGACCTGGACCGGGTCCCGGACCTGCGCGTCGTGGAGGTGTCCGTCCTGGACGGCGGCGCCGCCCGCCTGACCTGGCCCGGCACCGCCGCCCGGTAGTCCGACCCCGGGGCCGCCGCGCGGCACCGCCGCGCTGAGCACGGGGCCCGGGATCCTCCGCCGGGTCCGCCACTGCGACAGGCGCGGGGCCCGGCCGGGCGGCGTCCCGGCGCCGCGCGTCCGAACCGCCCCGGACCACGCCACCGGGAGGAAGGCCCCGCACCCCGATGTCGCGGCCACCCGCCGGGACTTGGCCCGGGCCTGCCCTTCCTCAGCGCGTCCGGACCGGGACGGAGCACACCCGCACCGGACCGACCCGTCTCCGCCGACCGGCGGACGGACCCGCGTCCCGCCGCCCCGGCCGCCCGCCGGGACCTGAGCCGAAACGAGGCGCACCGGCACCGGACCGCCCCGGCCACCGGACCACGTCCGGTGCGTCCCGGGCGGGACAACGGGGCCGGACCACCCCGGACCGGGGCCACCGCGGCCTTCCCGCCCGTGCCCGGCCCCGCGAAGCAGGCGCGGGCGCGGCCCATGCCCCACCCGCACCGGCCACGCGCTCCCGCCGCCTCGACCTCCCCGCACCCCACGGCTTCGGGGGCGTCGCACACGCGCCCCTCCCCCGGGCCGGACCCGGTCTCCGCGCACCTCGGAACCCCGCGCTCTTCACACCCGTCCGGTCCGCCGCCCCACGGGAACAGACCCGCGACGACACCCCCGCCCGCGTTCACCGAGGTCGGCCAAGCGCAGCGGGCTCCAGCAGCCCGCGCTCAGCGCGCCGCCACCCCACCTCCGAAGCCCTCGGTATTCAGTCTTGCTATGTACCGGTAGTCAGCGCTACTATGCACTGGTACTCAGCGTGAGCGAGTAGTTGGAGGAGGTGCGCCGTGGACAGGCGGGCGACGGAGGCGCCCGGGGGAGTCCTGGAGGGCACCGTCCCGGCGGCCCGCGTACGGCCGCGAGACCACCGCGCGACTGCGGGACCGGGGCTTCTCCGGCATCGCCGGGGGCACCGCCCACGCACTGCCCGCCGCCGGGTTCGCGCGGCGCGGCCCGGCCGACGCGGAGAAGGCCCCCGCCGGGAAGGGGTCGCCGAACAAGGTGCACCCGCCCGACGCACAGGTCCGGGAACACCCCGAAGAATTCCGGAGGAACCGCATGTTCCTCGCGGAAAGGCTCGAAGGAATCCGAGAGGAAGGCGCATGACCGTGGCCGGAGAATGGATCGAGAAGATCACCGGACCGTTCGAGGACAAGAAGCGCTACAGGGAGTACAAGGCCCGCACCAAGCTGCTCCCCGAGAGCCACCGCACGGCGGTCGAGGCTCTGGACCGGTACCTCATGTACTTCGGGTCCATAGGGAAATCCGACGTCCTGCTGCGCATGGTGGACGACCTCATCGACCTCTTCGAGCGGGCGGCGGCGGACGGGACCCCGGTCCGCGACGTCGTCGGCGAGGATCCCGTGGAGTTCGCCGAGGAGTTCCTGGCGAATTACGCGGACGGCATGTGGATCAACAAGGAGCGCGACCGGCTGCGGCGGGCCGTCGAGCGCGCCGCCGGCGAGGAAAGCGAAAAGGAGGGGGAATCCCCCCGATGAACGAAAAGAATCCCCCCGCGATCCGCCTGCGCGGCCTGGAGAAGTCCTACAAGGACCTGCGGGTGCTGTGCGGGATCGACCTCGACGTGGAACGCGGCGGCGTCTTCGCGCTGCTCGGCTCCAACGGCGCGGGCAAGACCACACTCGTGAGGATCCTGTCCACCCTGCTGCGGGCCGACGCCGGTACGGCCACCGTCAACGGCTTCGACGTCGCCGGCCGGGCCGCGCGGGTGCGCGAGTCCATCAGCCTCACCGGCCAGTTCGCGGCGGTGGACGAGATCCTCAGCGGCCGGGAGAACCTCGTGCTCGTCGCCAGACTGCGCCACGTGGCGGACCCGGGCGCGGTCGCCGACGACCTGCTCGCCCGCTTCTCGCTGACCGGCGCGGGCGCGCGCCGGGCGTCGACCTACTCCGGCGGCATGCGCCGCCGCCTGGACATCGCGATGAGCCTCATCGGGAACCCGCCGGTCGTCTTCCTGGACGAGCCGACGACCGGGCTCGACCCGCAGGCGCGCGTCGAGGTGTGGGAGGCCGTCAAGGGGCTGGCCGACAACGGCACCACGGTGCTGCTGACCACGCAGTACCTGGAGGAGGCCGAGCAGCTCGCCGACCGGATCGCGATCCTGCACGAGGGCCGGATCATCGTCGACGGCACGCTGGAGGAGCTCAAGCGGCTGCTCCCGCCCGCCGAGGTCGAGTACGTCGAGAAGCAGCCGACCCTGGAGGAGATCTTCTTCGCGGTCACCGGCGGCTCCGAACGCGGCCGCCCGGCCCGCCGGACCGCACCGAGCGAGAAGTAGGGGACCGCGACCATGGCAACGCACTTCCTCAGCGACACCGCCGCCCTCACCGGGCGCACCATGCGCCACGTCACCCGCAGCCCGGACACGATCATCACGACCGCGGTCATGCCCATCGCCATGATGCTGATGTTCGTGTACGTGTTCGGCGGCGCCATCGACACCGGTCAGGGCGCCTACATCGACTACATGCTGCCCGGCATCCTGCTCATCACCGTCGCCTCGGGCATCGCCTACACCGCGTTCCGGCTCTTCACGGACATGCAGGGCGGGATCTTCGAACGCTTCCAGTCCATGCCGATCGCCCGGTCGGGCGTGCTGTGGGCGCACGTGCTGACCTCGCTCGTCGCCAACGTCGTCTCGCTGGCCGTGGTCGTGGGCGCGGCCCTGCTCATGGGCTTCCGCTCCGACGCCGGGGCGGGCGCCTGGCTCGCCGTCGCCGGGATCCTGGTGCTGTTCACCCTGGCGCTGACGTGGATCGCCGTCATCCCGGGGCTATCGGCCTCGTCGGTGGAGGGCGCGAGCGCGTTCTCCTACCCGCTGATCTTCCTGCCGTTCCTGAGCTCGGCGTTCGTCCCCACCGAGACCATGCCCGGCCCGGTGCGCTGGTTCGCCGAGCACCAGCCGGTGACCTCCATCGTCAACACCCTCCGCGACCTGCTCGCGGGCGGGTCGGGCGGGGAGGACCTGTGGACCGCCCTGGCCTGGTGCACGGGCATCCTCGTGGCCGCCTACGCGCTGGCCATGGCCACCTACCGCCGGAAGATCTCCTGACCCCTCCCCCTGCCCCGGCACCGTCGGCCCGGAGCCTCCCCCCGGAAGGCTCCGGGCCCCCGCGCGCCCCGGGTGCGGATCACCTCCCGGCGGGGACGCGCCACGGACTCCGGGTGAGGCGGCGCAGCAGGGTCTCGGCCGGGCCGCGGCGCCCGGTGCGGCGCATCCACTCCGCCAGGGCCAGGGACACCGCCCACAGGGCGGTGGCGACGCACAGCCCCGCGGCGGCGCCGAGGTCGTCGGCCAGGCCCAGGGTGAACGGGTAGAGCAGCGCCACGAACACCACCGACTGGAACAGGTAGAAGGTCAGCGAACGGCGGCCCAGGGCGGCGACGGCGGTGGCGAACGGCCCGTCCACCGGCCGCAGGGCCCACAGGCCGACCAGCGCAGCCGCCGCGAAGCCGCCCGCGTGCCCGCTCAGGACGTGCAGCGCCGAGGCGGTGTGCAGGAGCGGCGCGGACTCGGTGGGCCAGAGCCCGGTGACGACCAGCGTGTGCGGCAGCCGCCCGGCGAGGGAGACGGCGCCCAGGACCACGGCGGCCCGCACCAGCAGGTCCCGGTGGCGGTGCGGCTCCTCCAGGACGCGCAGCCGGGAGGCCGCGATGCCCAGGACCAGGGCGGGGAGCACCGTCACCAGGGAGAGCAGCGTCTCCAGCGGCCAGCCCGCCTGGAGGTTGCCGAGCACGTGCGCGAGGGGGCCCTCGGCCATCATCGGCGCGAGCGTGGCCGAGACGCCCGAGCGCTCCAGCAGCACCGTGGGGACCGACAGCATCAGCACTCCCGGGACGGCGGTCAGGGCCCCCGTCCACACCAGGGTGGACGTGCGGGCGCGGACCAGCGGCGCGACCAGGAGCAGGGCCGTGCCGTACACGGCGACGATGTCGAGCGGGAGCAGCAGGGTGTGCAGGAACCCGATGAGCAGCAGCACCGCGCCGCGGCGGCGCAGTAGAGCCCGGGTGTCGGGCCAGTCGCTCCCCCGCTGGGCCTCCCGGCGCACGAGCTGGCCCAGGCCGTAGCCGAAGAGCAGCACGAACAGCAGGCGGGCCTGGTCCTCGGCCAGCAGCGTCGCGGTGAACAGGGCCGCGCGGTCGAGCGCCCCCGTGCCCCAGTGGGCCAGGAGCGGGGGCGTGTGGGCCACCGCGATGGCGAGCAGCATGACGCCGCGGGCCAGGTCGGGGGCCGGGGAGCGGTCCCCGGCGGCGGGCAGGGGCGTGGAGGCGGCCGGAGGGGTGGTGGCCATGGGGGGAGGTGCCTCTCTGGTCCGGTTCGGGCAGGGGGTGGTGTCGCCGACGGCGGGTCGGGGTGGCGTGGGGGGACGCGCCCCGGCCGGGCGTCCGTCGGTCCGCGACGAAGGCCCCGCGCCCACCGGCACGGCTACCGCGGCCATCCGCGTCCGGGCAGGCCCCGTCCCGGGCGGGCCCGCAGGTGCGGACGCCTCCCTCGCGGACCCCGGTCCCGGTACGGGTCGGCGCCGCCGGCACGGACCCGGCACGCCCCGGGCGCGGCGGGCGGCGGACTCCACGCAATTCCCTCCCCTTTCGGAGCGCGACGGGGAAATCACCCTGCGAGGGGAAAGGGAATCCCGTCTCGAAAATACCTCCCGGCACCCGGGAACCGAAAAATCCGAGCCCAGCGCCGGCGCCGTGTCCCGGGAGAGCAGCGCATCCTGCGGGCGCCGGCCTCGGGGCCACCCGCCCCGCCGATCGCGGCTCGGGAAATGCACGACGTACAGGAATGCGCGGGGAACGCCGTCGAATCCGCGCCACTCGGGAAAGCCCGCCCGGCGATTCCTGCTGTTACACTTCCGCACCGGTCCGGGCCGGCCGGGGACCGCGGGGTTCCGGTCCACCGCCCCGGGACCGCCCTCCCCGTCCCGCCCACCGTGCAGCACACGGCGGCGGACACCCGGCCGCCGCGAAGAAAGGTTCGTGATCACGCATGCCCGCCCCCCTGGACCGCCTCCCCCACCGCCTCCTGTCCCCGGAGACCCGGCTCCCCAAGGTGTCGCTGTGGGAGCGCGCCGCCGCGTCCGCCCGGCAGATCCGGGAGGCGTCCAGTGCCCGGCCCTTCGACGCCGCGGCCTTCTGCCAGGCGGCCAACCGCGGAGCCCTGGCGATGGCCATGGCCGGTGACACCGCCGAGAGCGAGCGCTCCTGCGGACGGCAGGCGCGCATCCTGTTCGCGCTCATCCGCGACGGCTCCCTGCCCGCCGCGGAGCTGCCCCGGATCCTCCAGCCGTGGATCAACATCGGCCGTTTGCGGGTGATCCAGGGCCGCTGGGAGGAGGCGCTCGCCCACTTCCCCTCCCCCGAGTCCCTGCGCGACCCCCGGTTCTTCGAGGGATGGCCGGCCGGGACCGGGGGCCTGACCCCGGAGGAGGCCGACCTCCTCCTCGGCTCCGCCGAGGGCAGGGCCTTCGTGGTGGACACCCACGTGGCGGAGACCGCCAAGGCGTACCTGCGGGGCGGCCGGGCGGACCTGCTGGCCGCGCACGTCGAGCGCTGGCGCGAGGCCGCCGACCACCTCCCCCACCTGCACGAGGCCGACGCCCTCCTGGCCCTGCACGGGGGGCGCCCGCTGCCCGCCCCCGGCCGCGGGGACTCCCCCGCCCTGACCGACGCCGCCGTCGAGGTCCACGCGGCCGGGGCCGACCCCGGCCGGGCGGGGCGGCTCACCGGGGTCCTCGACCTGCTGGACTCCGAGCCCGGCGACGCCGACCTGGTGACGGTGCTCCTGGCCGGGGCCGGGGTGGTGGCGGAGCACGGCCGGGCGCAGGACGCGTGCCGGTTCCTGCGCCGGGCGGCGGACGTCAGCCGCGCCATCGGGGACGAGGCCGACCTGTTCAACGCGCTGACGGCGCTGGGGCGCCTGGACCCGGACTCGGGGGCCGCCGAGGAGGCCGGGGAGGTGGCGGCCGACAGCGGGTACGCGTTCGTCCGGGCCCGGACCGGCCGGGCCCCGCTGCCGCCGGTGGCCGACGAGCCCCGGCTCGCGGTGCTGCGGGAGAGCGAGATCGAGGCGCAGGCGAGGGTGGCCGCGCCGCTGGGCACCGGCTGACACCCCGCGTTCCGGTCCTGCCCGTGTCCCCGGGGGACCGCCGGGCACCACTGCCCGCCCCGACCGCTCGCCCCCGGGCACCGCCCCGGGGCCGTGGCCTGCACTCCGGTCACACCCCGGTGCCCGCTCCGGTGCGCCACCCCGCACGGTCGTACCGGAGGTGCCGGGAACGGCCCGGAGCCATGCGCCGCCACCCCGCGCGGTACACCGGCGAGCGAGGTGAGCGGCCCGGAACCGGCACCGCCCTCCCGTGCGGCACACCGGGGCGCGGCAGGCGGCCCGGAACCGGGCGCCACCGCCCCGCACGGGCGTGCCGGGGGACAAGGTGAGCGATCCGAGGCCCGCGCAGGCCCCTCCCCGGCCCCCACCCGGTCCCGCCGGCGGGACCTCCTCCCCCGGGGCTCCACCGCCCCCTCCCCTTCCGCGGAGCCCTGCGCCGCCGCGTCCTCGCACCAGCACCGAGGCCCCACCCGGAGCCGGTCACCGGACGTTCCCCTGGTCGTCACGGGGATCGCGCCGACCGTTGCCCTCCCTGGGGTCGCATGGTCCTCGGAGCCCGTCGACGGCTCCGGGGACGGGACGCGCCGGCCCCCTCCCCCGCCCGGAGCGGGGGACCGACCGCCCCTCCCGGCGCCCCCGCCGGGCGGGACCGGGCACCCGGTGGCGTCGGCCCGGCGCGGGCGCCGTCCCCGCAGTGCCCGCACCGGTGTGGAAGGAAGGACAGCCGTGACGGAGATCGAGGTCCCGCGAAGGTCGCGCAGGAGGTCGGCCCGGGTGACGACGCCCGCGCCGACGGTGTCGCTGGTCATCCCGGCCTACAACGAGGAGGCCACGATCGAGCGCTGCGTGCTCGCCGCCCTCCGGCAGACACGGCCGGCCCTGGAGGTCATCGTGGTCGACAACCGCTCGACCGACGGCACGGCGGCCATCGTGCGGCGCCTGGCGCGGGCCCACCCCGACGCGGGCATCCGGCTGCTGTCCCAGTTCGACGCCCAGGGCCTGGTCCCCACCAGGAACGCCGGGTTCGCCGCGGCGCGGGGCGAGGTCCTGGGGCGCATCGACGCCGACTCCGTGCTCTCCCCCGCCTGGGTCGAGAACGTCTCCGACGCCATGGCCGACCCGACCGTGGGCGCCCTCACCGGACCGGTCACCTACTACGACGTGCCCGTGTTCCGCTCCTCCCCCGTCTCCGACGACCTCGTGCGGCGCTCCCTGTGGCACCTGGGCAGGCGCTGCCCGTTCCTGTACGGCAGCAACATGGCGATCCGGGCGCGGGCGTGGGAGGCCATCGAGCACACGGCCTGCCCGGACCACGACGACCTGCTGCACGAGGACATCGACCTGGCCGTGCACCTCAAGCAGACCGGTATCCGCGTCGCCTACTCCCCACGGATGCGGGCGGGGGTCTCCGCCCGCCGCCTGGAGTCCACCCCCTCGTCGTTTCGCGCGTACACCCACCGCTTCGACGCCACCTACACCAGCCACGGCATCGACCACTGGACGCTGCGGGCGCCCCGCCACCTCCTCCAGGGGCTGTTCTGGGGGCTGCGCTCGGCGTCGACCCTCACTCCGTCCTCCCGCCGGGAGCACGTGTGAGCCCCCGTGTCCCGGTGGCCGACGGCCCCCCGGGCGGGGACACCCACCCGGTTCCCCGCCGCCCGCCGGGCCGCGACGGCCGGTCCGTGTCCTGCTGAACCCCCGTTGCGCTCACCCTCCACCGTCCGTAGCCGCCCCGCCCCGACCGGCGGCCCGCGGCCGTGGCCTCCCTCCCCCTCGGGGACGGCCCACGGCCGCGGACTCACCACCGCACCCGGCGCCCGGCGCCCCCTGGACGCGGACCCCGGCCCGTGCACGACCACGCCCGGCCGGAGCACGTCCGCGGTGTGCGAGCCCGTCGGCATGCCGAACGCCGTGCAGCTCCATCAGGCACTCCCGCTGGTGGAACGCCGGCACGCGATCATCGAGCACCTGCGCGCCCGCCGCCCCGAGCCGACGACGGTGCGACGGCCGGCCGACCTCATCGGCGTCAGCCCGCACACGATCGAACGCGACGCGGCCCGGCTGCGCGAGGCGGGCATCCCGCTCGAAACCGTGACGGGCCTGCACGGCGGCTACCGGATCAGCGCGCGGACCCACGACCTGAGCGTCTCCCTGTCACCGGGCGAGGTGTCCGCCCCGCCGTCCGCGCCGGTGGCGGTCGGCCCGTTCGGCTCGGCCGGCGCACAGAGCGCCTTCGCCAAGCTCACCGACGCCCTGGCCCCCTCCCGAGAGTCCCCCGGAACGCCGCCACAGCCCTGACGGCGTTCCCGCTTACGTTGGTCGCATGGACACCATCGAAGCCGAACTCGACGACTACCTCACCCGCTACGCGGCCACCCTCACCGCCTACGACTCCCGGGCCGCGGCCGACCTGTGGGGAAGCCCCGGCATGATCCTCACCGACCGGCAGGGCGCGGGCGTCCTGGAGTCGCGCGAGGCCATGGCCGCGGGGCTGGAGCGGTCCTACCCCCTCTACCGCAGGCTCGGCCTGGCCTCCGTCGGATTCGAGCGGCTGGGCCACGAACGGCTCAGCGACGCCGTCTTCCTGGTCCGGGTGCGCTGGCTCTTCCACGACGGCGACGGTCGGCAGATGACCGACGGCTTCGCCGCCTACGTCCTGCGCCGGGGCGAGGAGGGGTTCCGGGCCTTCGTGTGCGTCCCCGCCGACGATGCCGAGAAGCTCCAGGCCCTCGCGAAGGAGAAGGGGGTCGACCTCTTCGGGTAGGCCTGCGGCCGGGGGGCGGGGCGGACAGCCGCCGGGCGCACGGGCCGAGCGGTGCACCGGCCCCCTCGGGAAGGCGGGGCCCGCCCGCTTCCCGGCCGCCACCGCACCGGACAGGGAAGTTGTGCGCGGCCACCGCACCGGCCTCCCGGGGACGACCGGCCTCGCGAGGCGCTCGAACTCCGGCCGAGGGGTCCCGGACGCGCCCCTGCCCCCCGGGCCGGACGCTCCGCGCCGTCGGGCACACTGGCCGGACGACCATCCCAGGGGAGGACGGATGAACGAGGCGGCGATCCGCGTCTACGGGGCCGACTGGTGCCGGGACTGCCGACGCACGAAGAAGCGGCTCACCGAACTGGCCGTGCCCTTCGAGTACATCGACGTCGAGCACGACCCGGCGGCGACGGAGCGGGCCCGGGAGATCTCGGGGCGGACGAACATCCCGGTGGTCGTCTACCCGGACGGGACCCACCAGGTCGAACCGGCCGACGCCGAGGTCGAGGCCAGGCTCCGCGAGCTGTCCCTGCTCTGACACCGCGGCGGCGGTCGCGCCTGCGCGACCGCCGCCGTCCCGGCCCACGGGCCCCCGGCCCGGCCGGACCCCGGCCGCCGCTCCCCGCCGCCGTCCCGGCGACCGGCCCGCCGTCAGCCCGACCGAACCCCCTGCGACCTGCACTGTCATCCCCACCCGGGGTGTTCGCCCCTGACCGAACACCCCGACGGCAACGGCACGACCGCGTGACCTCCGCTCACGTCACCCAAAAGGCCGTGCGCCTCCCCCGCACCACCAAGGGATAAAAGTCCGCTCCGACCGCACCGATACGGCACGCTATGTCCCAGTGGCTTCCCTTCATCCCGGGGCGGCGTGCGAACCCGGCGACGTCACCGGTCTCCGCCGTCGGTCGCGGGAACCCGGTTCTGAGTGCCCGGCGGTCCTGTGCGAACGACACGGTGGCCGCAACCCCCTGAAAGCCGGGGTGTTGCGACCACCACGGGAACCCGGGGACCGGACGGGCCCCTGCCCGGGTCCCCGACCGGGGACCCGGGTCCGTCAGCGGCGCGGCTCCCACCGGAAGATCCGCACGGCCAGGGCGACGGCCACCACGACCCAGGCCACGGTCGGGGCCAGCAGGAGCAGGGAGTCCGCCACGGGCGCCCCGCCGTTCCAGGCGTCCACGACCAGCTCCGCGGCGGCACCGCCGGGGAGCGCCCGCTTGAGCACGGTCAGCTCCTCCGTCCCGGTGAACCCCACCCAGCCGGACACCGCCAGCACGCCCAGCAGGACCGGCAGGGTGGTGACCTGCGCGTGCTCGGGCGAGTTGGTGACCCCGGCCGTGGCCAGGGCCAGGCCGGTCATCATGACGACCGTCGCCAGGACCGCCGCCCCCAGCAGCAGGGCGTGGGCCGGTGGGGAGGCGACCACGGACAGGACCGCCAGGATCACGGTCACCTGGACGACCGTGATGGCGGTGACCGGGAGCAGCAGCCCCGTGAGGATGCGGCCGTCGTCCACCGCCGTGGAGCGCAGCCGCTTGAGGAAGAGGTTCTGGCGGCGGGAGGCGAGCGTGGTGACGGCCGTGGTGTACAGCCCCATCACCACCACCAGGAACACCAGCACCGCGGCGACGCCGCCGACGTCCAGGAACGGGATCCTGTCCTGCACGTACATGTAGAACGCGCTGGCCGCGGCGGGCATGACCAGCATGGTCACCAGCACCAGCCGGTTGCGGAAGATCTGGATCAGCTCACCCTGAGCGATCGCGAGCATGGCGTCATCCTTTGACTGGGGTTCGGTTCGGGCTGCGCGGGCCGCGCGGTCACTCGCCGTCGAGGGCGCGGAAGACGTCGTCGAGCCGGGTCGGCCCGGCCTGGAGGTCGCGCAGCTCCACCCCGTGGTCCCGCGCCCAGTCCAGGAGGACGTGCAGGTCCTTCTGCAAGGCCGGGGTCTCGACGAGGAACGTCCCGCCGCCCTCCGGTACGGCCGGCAGCGGCAGGTCCGGGGCGCCGGCCGGCGGGGAGAAGCGGATCGTGGCGGGCAGCGCCCGCGTCAGCTCGGACACCGTGCCCTCCCGGCGCAGCGTGCCGCGGTGCATGAGCCCGATGCGGTCGGCGCGCTGCTGGGCCTCCTCCAGGTAGTGCGTGGTGAGCACGACCGTGGCGCCCTCCTCACGCAGCCGGTCCACCGCGTCCCACAGGGCGTCCCGGGACTGGATGTCCAGGCCGGTGGTGGGCTCGTCCAGGAAGACCAGCTCGGGTGTGCCGTACACGGCGGTGGCGAAGTCGAGTCGGCGCTTCTCGCCGCCGGAGAGCTGCGACACCCGGGTGCCGGCCTTGTGCGCGAGGCCGACGACGCCGAGCAGGCGCTCCACCCGGTCGGTGCGGCCGGTGAGGCTCCCGATCAGCCGGACCGACTCCCGCACCGTCAGGTCCGGCGAGAAGCCGCTCTCCTGGAGCATGGTGCCCACCCGGGGCCGGACCTCGCGGCGGTCGCGCGGGTCGCGCCCGAAGACCCGCACGGCGCCGGACGTGGCGGGGCGGTGGCCCTCGACGGTCTCCAGCGTGGAGGTCTTGCCGGCCCCGTTGGTGCCGAGCAGGGCGTACAGCTCCCCCCGCTCCACCTGGAAGGAGAGGTCCTTGACGGCGTGGAAGTCGCCGTATTTCACGTTCAGGTCCCGAACGTCGATGACTGGTGCAGTGGCCATACGCCCAGTACAGCCGCAGCCGCCCTCCCGCGGCAGTCGCACCGTGTCACCTCCGCACCGTGACGTTCGTGCCGGAGGGAGGTGACACGGCGGCACTGGCGGCGGGCGCCCCCGCCCGGCGGGCGGCGCCCGGGCGCCCGGGCGGGTCAGCGCGGGTCCTCCACCGCGCGCTCGCCGTCCGGGCCGCGCAGCCTGCGGTACGCGCCGGGGTTCACCCCCACCTCGCGCCGGAAGATCGTCCTGAAGTTCACCGGGGAGCCGAACCCCGTCTCCGCCGCGATCGCCTCGACCGTCCGGTCGGTGGACTCCAGCAGCCGGCGCGCGGCCGTGATCCGCCGCAGCGTCACCCACCGCATGGGCGGCAGCCCCGTCTCCCGGGTGAAGTGCCGGATGAGGGTGCGGCGCGACATGCGCCCGTGCTCGGCCAGGGCGGCGACGGTGAGGGGCTCCCCCAGGCGTTCGTCCGCCCAGGCGAGCGTGGCGCGCAGGTCCCGGCGGCTGTGCGGCGCGGCGGTGCTGTACTGCGCCTCCCCCGCCGCGCGGGCCGACGGCACGACCACCTCCCGGGCCGCCTCGTCGGCGGCCACCGTCCCGAGGTCGGCCTCGATGAGGTACAGGCAGGTGTCGATCCCGGCGGCGGCCCCCGCCGAGGTGAGGATGCGCCCGTCCACGGCGAGCAGCCGGTTCCCGGCCACCTCCACGTCCGGGAAGGCCTCCCGGAGGAGGTCGGCGTAGTGCCAGTGGACGGCGGCGGTACGGCCCGCCAGCAGCCCGGCGTCGGCGAGCGCGAACACGCCGGTGCAGATGCCCACGATGCGCGCGCCCCGCGCGTGGGCGGCGCGCAGCACCTCCCGGTGGCGGTCGTCGACCGGCAGGTAGGGCTCCCCGTAGCCCGGGACGACCAGGATGTCGGCCTCCGCCGCGTCCCGGAGCGTGTGGGTGACCGCGATCCCGGCGGGGGCCGCGTCCCGCGGGTCGCCGCAGACCAGGACCCGGTACGCCGGCAGGCGGCCCAGCATGTGGACGGGTATGGCGACGTCCAGCGCGTACAGCCGCGGCATCGCGAGGACCCCCACCGTCACGGACTCCTGTTCCCCCATGCCCCGCACTCCCCCCTGGCACGATCCCTGCCGTGGACGGCACTCCTCGGTCTGGTCCGTCCTCCGGCGGCTCCGTAGCGTTTCCAGCGAACACGGAGGCGACCGAACAGGTGGAGGACCATGTCCGGCAAGAATAAGACCGAATCCCACGGGGTGCCCTGGGAGGAGGGCTACGGGTACGTCCAGGCGCTGCGGCACGGGGACACCGTCTACATATCGGGCCAGGTGGCGCACGAGGGCGCGGACCTGGTCGCCCCCGCCCCGGTGGACGCCGACGGGCGGGTGACCGACTTCCGCAACACGGCCGCGCAGATGCGCCGGTGCTATGTCAACGCGGCGCTGCTGCTGGAGCGGTTCGGCGCCTCCCTGGACGACGTCGTGGACGAGGTGATCTACGTGGTCGACGCCGCCGAGGGGAACGCCGTCGCGGGCACCGTGCGCAAGGAGGCCTACGGGCGGCCCGACCCGCAGGTGGCGAGCACGCTGGTCGGGACGCCGCGGCTGGCCTTCCCCGAACTCCTGGTGGAGATCAAGCTGGTCGCCCGGCTGTGAGCGCGGTCGTGCCGGGCGCCCGGGCCGGGCGTCCGGCACGGCACCCCGCGGGGGCACGCCCCGGCCCCGGGGCCCGGCGGGCGGGGACGCGGGGCGCCGCGGGAACCGTGTCGGTGGGGCGGGCTAACCTGGCGCCGCCGACGGGAACGGGAGGGCACGCGTGGACGATCCGCACGCCGTGAGCGCCTGCGTGGTGCTGCGCGAGCGCCCGCCCGCCGCCGTCCTCATGGCCCTGCACCGGCTGCTGGGGCTGGGCGTGTCCGAGGTGGCGCGCCGCGCCGGGTCGGGCGCCCCGCTGCTGCGGCGCGCGCTGTTCGGCAACGACCACCCGGAGGCGGCCCGGCTCCTGCGCGCGGTGCTCGACCTGGTGTCCCCCTACCGCCACGAGGTGCACGAGTGCGTCGGCGGCGCCGGCCCGGGGCCGGCGACCCGTACCGACGCGGCGGCCCTGCTCGCGGTCCTCGCCGGGGCCGCGGGCGCGCCCGACCCGCCGCGGCCGGTCCCCGACCCGGCGCTCACAGGGGTGATCGCCGCGGCCACGCGCGCGGCGGTCGCGGACCTGCGCGCCCGGCACCCCGAGGACTTCTACGCCTTCGCCCTGCTGACGACCGGCGAGGCGCTGCCCCCGTACCCGGCGGCGCTCTCCACCGAGGGCGTCGCCCGCACCGGCGGCGACCGCTGGAGCCTGCCCGACGGCCCGTATCCGGTGTGGGGCCACGAGGAGCACTTCGGCGCGGTCGTGGGCGCGTTCGAGGCGCGCGGCGACCTGTTCTCCTTCTCCTGCGGGCCCGCCCGCGACGCCGAGTACGCGGCCCGGCTCGCGTCGATGGAGGAGGCGCTGCGCCTGCTGGACGCCGAGGGGTTCTTCGGTGCGGGCGCCGACCGGCGCGGCGTCCTGCTGCTGTCCGGGACCCTGCCGCCGGACCCGGGGGACGCGGGGGCCGTCCGGCGGCTCAACCCCGCCGGTCCGCTGCGGGACTCCTGGCTGCGCGAGGCGTCCGAGGGCCCCGCCCTGCGGGAGGACGCCCGCACCCGCGCCGAACTGGAGGCGCACCGCGGAGCGCTCGCACCGGCGCCCAACCCGGCGGTGGCCGGGGTGTGGCGGTGCACGCCCGGCCTGTACCTGCCGGACGGCACGGCCGTGTACGGCCCGCACTCCCTGGCCGAGCGCAACGCGACCGCCGAGGTGGACCGCTACGCGCCCGGCTGGGTGCTCGTCGGTGACGACGGCGGTGGGCGGGGGCTTCTCATGCGCCGGACGGGGCCGGGTTTCGACCCGGCCGCGGGCCGGGAGTCGGCGGAGGTCTTCCTCCTGGACCTGGGGGCGCTGTGCCCCGGCGTCGCCGCCGAGGGCGCGTTCCTCACCGACGACCTGGCGGGCCTGCTCGCCGGGCGCGCGGAGCACGCCGCACCCTGACCCCGCCCGTCCGCCCGCCGCCGCCCCGGACGGCCCGCGGACACGCGGGCTCCCTGTGCCGCGACCGCCCGTGGCGGCGGGCCCGCCTCCCGAGGGCCTGCGGGCGCGGGCCTCCCACACGTGCCCCTCCCCCGGGCCTTCGCGGCCCCGTCCGCGCCGGGCCGCCCCGGGACACGGGAGGGCCTGCGGCGAACCGGCTCCGGCCCGCTTCCGGGCGCTGTCCTCACCTTTCTCCCCTCCCGCACCGTGAACCCCGTGTTTCCCCGGAGTTGACGAGATGCAAAGAATGATACAGCCTATACACTACAGGCTGTGATGCCGATCACGGCCGCGGGTGAAGAGGAACGGATGCAGATGACGGTTGTACTGGCCCACGCGCCGGGGCCCTCGGCCGAGGCCGCGTTCGCCGCGGCCGTACACGAGGCGGGCCTGCGCGGGCGCGACCTGGTGATCGCCAACGCCGCCTCCGACGACGCCCTGGCCGACAGCCGGGCCGTCGGCGCACCGGCCCTGCGGGACCTGGCCGAGCGCGCCGGGCGCTCCGGGGTGCGGGCCCGGCCGGTGCGCCTGAGCGACGCCGACGCGGCCGGCGCGGTGCTGGCGCTCGCCGAGCAGGAGGACGCGGAGGTCCTGGTCGTGGGCGTGCGCCGCCGGTCCGCCGTCGGCAAGCTCCTCCTGGGGAGCACCGCCCAGCGGCTGCTCCTGGAGGCGCGGTGCCCGGTCCTGGCGGTGAAGGCGTGAGCGGCGCGCACACGGCCCGGGAGGCGGGCCGATGATCGGCGACAGAGGGCTCCTGGGCGTCGCCGCGGGCACGGCCCTGGTCCTGGTGACCGGCTTCTTCGCGGTCCGCGACGCCGCGGGGCAGGACGAGGGGGCGCCCGCGCGGTCGGCCCTGACCGTCATCGCCCCGGCCGCGGCGGGCGGCGGCTGGGACCTGGCCGCCCGCGAGTTCCAGCAGGCCACCCGCACCGAGTCGATCGTCAACAGCGTGCAGGTCGTCAACATCCCCGGGGCCGGCGGCACCATCGGCCTGGGCGGCCTGGACCGGCTGGAGGGCGACCCCACCACCGTGATGGTCACCGGCGCCGCCATGGTCGGCGGCGTCGAGATGGGCGGGTCGCCGGTGCGGCTGAGCGACGTCACCCCCATCGCGCGGCTGACCGACGACTTCGAGGTCGTCGCCGTGCCGGCCGACTCCCCCTGGGAGACGCTGGAGGACTTCCTCGACGACTGGCGCGAGGACCCCGCGATCCCCGTCGGCGGGGGCTCGGCCGGGTCGCCCGACCACCTGGTGGCGGGGCAGCTCGCCGAGGCCGCCGGGCTGGACCCGGCCGACCTGCACTACACCCCGCACGCCGGGGGCGGCGAGCTCACCCTCTCCCTGCTCTCCGACGCCGGGGGCACCGTCCGCATCGGGGTCAGCGGGTTCAACGACTTCCGCGACCTCATCGAGGGCGGCCGCCTGCGCGCCCTGGCCGTGGTGGCCCCCGAGCGGCTGGAGGGCGTGGACGTGCCCACCACCTCCGAGCTGGGCTACCCCTCCGTCGACCTGGTCAACTGGCGCGGCATCGTGGCCGCCCCCGGGATCAGCGCGGAGGAGCAGGCGGAGCTGCTGGAGATCACGGAGGAGATGTACGGGGCGCGGTCCTGGCAGGAGGCGGTCGAACGCAACCGCTGGGAGCCCAACTGGGCCGGGCCGGAGGAGTTCACCGGGTTCCTCGCCGAGGAGGAGACCCGCATCCGCACGCTCATGACCGACCTCGGCCTCATCGACGGGCGCTGAGCCCTCCAGGACCACACGGAGACACCATGTCGGACACAAGCGCCGGTCGTCCGCCGGCGGAACCCCCGCCCGCCGCCCCCGGGGAGGCGGACGCACCGCGCCCCCTCTCCTTCTGGGACGGGCGCGGAGAACTGGTCATCGGCCTCATCATGCTGGCCCTGGCGGGCGTGCTGCTGGCCGGGACCCTGGGAATGGACGTCATCGGCGAGGGCGGCCCGCTCGGCCCGCAGGGGGCGGGCTGGTTCGTGGCCGTCCTGGCGGCGGCCACCGGCGCCCTGCTGACCGCCTCGTCGCTGCGGCGGTCGCCGGAGCGGCGGCGCGCCGCAGCCGCCGCCGAACGCACCAACTGGCGGGCCGTGGGCCTGGTGATGCTCGGCATCGCCGCCTTCAGCGCGCTGATCGACACCGTCGGCTGGCTCGTCATGGCCACCCTGATGTTCGCGACGGTGGCGACCGGGCTCGGCAACCGCAACCTGCTGCGCAACCTCACCGTCGGGTTCGTGATGGCCGCCGTCGTCCAGATCGTGTTCAGCGGCATGCTCGGCCTGAACCTGCCCTCCGGCGTGCTGGGGGGCCTGTGATGGAGCAGCTGACGCACCTGGTCGGCGGGTTCGGCGCCGTCCTGACCCCGATGAACCTCGTGTGGATCGTCGTCGGCGCCTTCCTGGGCACCGCGGTGGGCGTGATGCCCGGCCTGGGCTCGGCGATGGCCGTGGCGCTGCTGCTGCCGATGACCTTCACCCTCGACCCGCTGGCCGCCCTCATCCTGTTCAGCGGCGTGTACTTCGGCGGCCTGTTCGGCGACTCCACCGCGGGCATCCTGATGAACACCCCCGGCAACAGCACCGCCATCGCCACCACCTTCGAGGGCCACACCATGGCCCGCACCGGCCGGGCGCCCCAGGCGCTGGCCACCTCGGCGATCGGCGCCTTCGTCGGCGGGCTGCTGGCCACCGTGCTGGTGGTGTTCTTCGCCCCGGCCATGGCGGACCTGGCCACCGAGTTCGGGCCCGGCGAGTACTTCGCGCTGGCGCTGTTCGCCTTCGTGGCGATCTCCTCCATCGTCTCGGACTCGCCCCTCAAGGGCGTGGCCGCGCTGACCATCGGGCTCGGGCTCGCCCTGGTGGGGACCGACCAGTCCACGGGCACCGCGCGGTTCACCTTCGGGGTTCCGGCGCTGTTCGACGGCGTCAGCATCGTGGTGATCACCGTGGCCGTGCTGGCGGTGGGCGAGGTGCTGCACACCGCGGGGCGGGTCGGGCACCGCGGCGCGCACGAGATCGTGCCCTCCGCCGGACGGCCCTGGCTGTCGGGCCGGGACCTGCGGGCCGCCCTGCCCGCCTGGCTGCGCGGCGCGGGCATCGGCATCCCCTTCGGGATCATCCCGGCGGGCGGGGCCGAGGTGCCCACGTTCCTGGCCTACAGCGCCGAGCGCCAGCTGGACCGGCGCAGGCGCAGGCCGATGTTCGGGAAGGGCGCGATCCAGGGCGTGGCGGCGCCCGAGGCCGCGGGCAACGCCACCGCCGGGAGCGCGATGGGCGCGCTGCTGTCCCTGGGACTGCCGACCTCCGCGACCGCCGCCGTGCTGCTGGCCGCGTTCCAGCAGTACGGCATGCAGCCGGGACCGCTGCTGTTCGAGCGCAACGGCGAGATCGTGTGGGCGCTGCTGGCCGGGCTGCTGCTGGCCACGGTCGCCCTGCTGATCATCAACCTGCCGTTCGCGCCGCTGTGGGCCAAGCTGCTCCTGCTCCCGCAGTCCTACCTGTACGCGGGGATCACGGTGTTCGCCTGCCTGGGCGTGTACGCGACCGGGGCGAGCCGGACCGACCTGGCGATCATGTGCGTGCTGGGCGCGCTGGCCTTCGCGATGCGCCGCACGGGGGTGCCGCTGGCCCCGGTGCTCATCGCGGTGATCCTGGGCCCGCTGGCGGAGTACTCGCTGCGCGACGCCATGGCCAACTCCGGCAACGACCCGCTCACCCTGGTGGGCAGCCCCATCACCCTGTCCCTGTACGCGCTGCTGCTGCTCGGGATCGCCTGGGCGGTCCGCCAGCGGCTGCGGCCGACGGTCCCCGACCGCCCCGCCGGGGACGCGGAAGGGGTCGCGGGGGAGACCGACGCGTCCGGCCCCCGCGGGGCGTAGCCGCGCGGGACGGCGCGAGGGCCGCCCGGGGTTCCCGGGCGGCCCTCGGCGTGTGCGGGGCCGGGAGCGGCCCCGGCGCGGTCAGGACGGGTGCAGGACCCGGTCCAGGATGTACGGCAGCAGGCCCCCGTGGCGGTGGTAGAGCCGCTCGCGCGAGGTGTCCAGGCGCACCCGCACGGAGAACTCCGCAACGGCCTCGCCCGTGGCCGCGTGCCGCGCGCTCACGCGCAGGCGCCCGGGGTACTCGGAGCGGCCTTGAGCCCCGGTGAACGTGTACTCCTCCTCCCCGGTCAGACCCAGGGAGCGCGCGCCCTGCCCGTCCTCGAACTGGAGCGGCAGCACGCCCATGCCGACCAGGTTGGAGCGGTGGATGCGCTCGAAGGACTCGGCCAGGACAGCGCGCACCCCCAGCAGGGCGGTGACCTTGGCGGCCCAGTCCCGGGAGGAGCCGGTGCCGTACTCCTTCCCGGCGATCACCACCAGCGGCTGCCCGCGCCGGCGGTGGCGCTCGGCGACGGCGTGCACGTCGTCCACGACGCGCCCGGTGCCGTCCGGGCCGAGGTCGACGGCCCGGCCGCCGGGCAGGCCGGGGGTCGTCCGGTTCTCCAGCCGCGGGTTGGCGAACCCTCCCCGCAGCATGACCTCCCAGTTGCCGCGGCGCGAGGCGAAGGTGTTGAAGTCCCGGACGGCCGTGCCCCGCTCCGCCAGGAACCGGCCGGCCGCGCCGTCGGCCGGAATGCGCCCGGCGGGGCAGATGTGGTCGGTGGTGACCGAGTCGCCGAGCAGTTGCAGGACGCGGGCCCCGGTGATGTCGCTGAGCGGTGCGCCGGGGTCCCGCCCGCCGTCCGGGAACGGGGGGCGCTGGAGGTAGGTGGACTCGGGGTCCCAGGAGAACCGGGCGCCGCCGGGGGCGTCCAGGCCGCGCCAGTTGTCGTCCCCGTCGAAGAGGGTGCGGTAGGCCTCGGTGTACATCGACGGGTCGATGGAGGCCGCGGCCACCGCCTCCACCTCGGCCTCGGAGGGCCACAGGTCCGCGAGGGTCACGGGCCCACCGTCAGCGCCGGTGCCCAGCGGCTCCGCCGTGAGGTCGACGTCCACGGTCCCGGCCAGGGCGAACGCCACGACCAGGGGCGGCGAGGCGAGGAAGTTCAGGGAGACGTCGTTGTTGACGCGCCCGTCGAAGTTGCGGTTGCCGGAGGTCACCGAGGCCGCCACCAGGCCCTCGTCCACCCGCGCGGCCAGCTCGGGCACCAGGGAGCCGGAGTTGCCGATGCACGTCATGCAGCCGAAGCCGACCAGCCCGAACCCCAGGGCCTCCAGGTCGCGCATCAGCCCGGCCCGCTCCAGGTAGTCGGCCACGACGCGGGAGCCGGGGGCCAGGCTGGTCTTGACCCAGGTGCGGGGGCGCAGGCCGCGGCGCACCGCGTTGCGCGCCAGCAGCCCGGCGGCGATCATCACCGCGGGGTTGGAGGTGTTGGTGCAGGAGGTGACGGCGGCGATGGCGACCGCGCCGTCCCGGGGACCGTCCGCCGGCTCCCCGGCGTCCCCGGCGTCCCCGAGCCCGGACGCGGGGAGGGCGTCGCGCAGGGCGCGCCGGGTGCCGCCCAGGTCGAGCCGGTCCTGGGGGCGCCGGGGCCCGGCCAGGCTGGAGGTGACCTCGTCCAGGTCCACCGTGACGGTGCGGTCGAAGCGGGTGCGGCGGTCGGGGTCGTGCCAGAGCCCCTGCTCCTTGGCGTAGGCCTCGACCAGGCGCACCCGGTCCTCGGAGCGGCCGGTGAGGCGGAGGAAGTCCAGGGTGGTGCGGTCGACGGGGAAGACCGCGGCGGTGGAGCCGAACTCGGGGCTCATGTTGGCCAGCGTGCAGCGGGTGGCGATGCCGGTGGCGCCCACTCCGGGCCCGGTGAACTCGACGATCGCGCCGACCACGCCCAGGCGCCGCATCCGCTCGGTGACGGTGAGGACGAGGTCGGTGGCGGTCACCCCCGGCCGCAGCTCCCCGACCAGCTCGACCCCGACCACGGGCGGGATGAGCAGGGACACGGGCTGGCCCAGCACGGCGGCCTCGGCCTCGATCCCGCCCACGCCCCAGGCCAGCACCGACAGGCCGTTGACCATGGTGGTGTGGGAGTCGGTCCCGGCCACGGTGTCGGGGAGCGCCACCCCGTCGCGCACCTCGACCACCCGGGCCAGGTACTCGACGTTGATCTGGTGCATGATGCCCGCGCCGGGCGGCACCACCTCCAGGGTGCTCAGGGCCCGCTGCCCCCACTTGAGGAAGCGGTAGCGCTCGCGGTTGCGCTCGTACTCGCGGCGGACGTTGAGCAGCGGGGCGTCGGGGCGGGCGAAGAAGTCGGTGGAGACCGAGTGGTCGACCGTCAGCTCGGCGGGGACCGCGCCGTCGACGGCGGCCGGGTCCCCGCCCCGTTCGGCGACGGCGTCGCGCAGGGCGGCCAGGTCCGTCAGGACGGGCACGCCGTTGGTGTCGTGCAGGAAGACCCGCGAGGGGTGGAAGGCGATCTCGTGGGTGCCCGTCCGGCCCTGGACGACCGCCCGGACGTCGTCGGCCGTGACGAGGTCGCCGTCCTCGTGGCGCAGCAGGTTCTCCACCATGACCTTGTGCGCGAAGGGCAGGTCCTCCGTTCCCGGCACGGCGCCGACGTGGAAGAAGTCCACCTCGTTCCCGGCGTACCCGAGCCTGCGTCTGCTGCGGTGTGAATCTAGGGACATCTGACCTCCTACTAGCCTATAGGCTACACGATGTCAGACATCGGGCCCGGCCGGTAACCTGGTCCCGCGAAAGGGACGGGGACACGTGACACCGAAACCGGTTTTCAGCAAGAGCGAGTACGCCTACGAGGAGATCAAGCGGCGCATCCTCACCGACGAACTGCCCCCCGGGGCACCGGTGAGCCAGGAGGGCATCGCCGCCGAACTGGGCGTCTCCACCACACCCGTGCGCGAGGCGCTCAAGCGCCTGGCCACCGAGGGGCTCATGGTGCTGGCCACCCACCGGGACGCCAGGGTCACCGACCTGACCTTCGCCGAGGCCCAGAGCCTGTACGAGGTCCGGCTCACCATCGACCCGCTGGCCGCCCGGTGGGCCGCCGACCGCCGCACCGAGGCGGACGTCGCGGCGCTGCGGGAGGCGGTCGGGGCCCTGCACCCGCTGACCGGCGCCGCGGGCATCGCGGCCCTCACCGCGCACCGGGAGTTCCACCGGGCGGTGTACCGGGCCTCGCACAACACGCCGCTGATCGAGATCCTCGACGGCCTGTGGGACAAGGCCGACCGGTACCGGCAGTTCACTCTCAAGTACCGCTCCGACTCCGAGGCGGAGGTCGAGCGCGTGCGCGGGGAGCACCAGGCGCTCGCGGACGCCGTGGCCGACGGCGACGGGGAGCGGGCCGAGGAGGTCATGCGCCTGCACATCTCCCAGAGCCTGGGACGGCGGGCCATGGAGGAGCTCCGGGCGCGGGAGACCGCCCGGGGCTGAGCCCGGGGCCGGCCGGGACGCCGGGGGTCCGGCGGACGGGGCCTGGCGAGCGGGAGCGCGGTCACGCCCCGCCGGCCGCCCGGGGACGCGGGGGAACGGCGGCGGGGCCCGCACGGAAACGTCCCCGGCCCTGCCGGGCCGGTCGCCGACGATCCGTTCCGGCACGGAGCGGGGCCGGGTCAGGCCGTTGCGCCGCCGCCGTGGCGAACGCCCCCGGGGTGGCCGGGCAGGAACGACACCACCAGGCGGATCGGCCCCACCAGGTGCGCGTTGAACGCGGCCAGCTCCTCCGCGGGCACCCACAGCTCCAGGATCGTGCGCCCGCCCGCCTGCCGCACCGGGTAGCGGGCGGCGAAGTCCGCGTCCACGCCGAAGCGCGTCACGTACCCCGCCCCCGACCGGGGCAGGTTCCAGTCCCGGGCGATGCGCACCGCGTAGTCCTCGTTGAGGACCGGGTAGAAGATCGGCTGGTCGGGCAGGCGCGGCGGCCACTCCCGCCAGCCCGAGCCGCGCACCAGGTCCAGCTCCTCCGGTCCCGTCGGACGCCACAGCGTCATGACACCGGCCACACCGACCGCCCCCTTCGTCGCTTCCGCGCGGATCGGCGACCCCGCGCGGCCAGGAGCTTAGGGATTCCATGGCCGGGTCCGCACCCGGTTTTTACCACGGGGGGAGAAAATCCCCGGAGCCACGGGGAACACAGGAACTGTACAAAGCGTTCTCACAGGTGAAGCGCCCCGAACCCCGGACCTCGAAACCCCGCCGTCCCCGATCCCGCACCCGCCGCAGCAGGTCCCGAAGGCGCCTCACCGTACATCACAGACCAAGCGCGAACGTGCGCGTCGTGTCGGCAATGGGGGTTTCCGGCACGAATCCATCGCCACGTTCGCCTTCCCAGCGGCCGGACCGCACTCAGTGCTTCTGGCCGCGCCCGCCGGGCCCGTGTTGGGGGACACGGGCCCGGCCTGTGTCCGGGGTCCGCCGCACCGCGGCGGGCCCCGGACCTCTCTCCCCGGCGCCGGCGGGTCAGGTGACGGCGTGGTCGTCGATCGCCGAACCCGTCCCCGGCGGAGGTGATCTGCGGGTCCTCCACCCCGGCACCGCCCCCGGTGTCGGTGAACTCCACCCGGACCTCCCAGTCGCCGGAGGCGTACTCCGCCGGGACGGGGGCGCCGTCGGCGTCCACCGCCACCCGGCCGGGGGTGCCGTAGGAGGCGGAGCGGTCCGCGGTCCGGTCGGCGCCGATGTCGGTGGCGATGCCGAAGTCGACGATCCGCGGGCCGTCCGGTGCGAGCACCACGTTCCCGGGTGTGATGTCGCGGTGGGCGATCCCGGCCGCGTGCAGGGCGGCCAGGCCGCCCTCCGCGGTGCCGACGGCGAACGCCCGGAGCATCTCGCCCTCCAGCGGACCGAACGCCCGCACGTGGGCGCGCAGGTCGCACCCGGGGACGTACTCGAAGGCCTCCCTAGGGTGCGCCGCCCCGGTCCCCGTCCAGGGCGTCGGCGATGTGCTCGGCGATGGCCATGCAGGAGGTGGCCGCGGGCGAGGGGGCGTTGCGCACGGCGGTGACGGGCCCCACCCGGTGGATGCGGAAGTCGTCCACGAGGGAGCCGTCGCGGTCCAGCGCCTGGGCGCGCACCCCTGAGCCGGCGCGCACGACGTCGGCGGGGCCGATACCGGGGATGTAGCGGCGGGCCGACCGCATGTACGCCCGCGTGGAGAGGGAGCCGTGCGCCTCGGCGAGCCCGGTGCGCCAGTGGCGCCGCGCCAGGGTCCAGAACCCGGGCCAGGCCAGGGTGTCGCGCAGGTCCGCGAGGCGGATGTCGGAGCGCCGGTAGCCCTCGCGGGCCAGCGCCAGGACGGCATTGGGGCCCACCTCCACGTCGCCGGAGACACGGCGGGTGAAGTGCACGCCCAGGAAGGGGTAGCGGGGGTCGGGCACCGGGTAGACGAGGCCGCGCACCAGGGCGGCCTTCTCCGGGCGCACGAGCATGTACTCGCCGCGGAACGGCACGATCCGGGGCTCCGCGCCGTCCCCGGCGGCGCGGGCGACCCGGTCGGCGTGCAGCCCGGCGCAGACGACGAGCCGGTCGACGCGCAGGTCCCGGCCCCCCGCGGTGACGCGCGCCCCGTCGCCGTCGGACACCGCGGCGGTGACCGGCGCGCCGAGCCGGATCTCTCCCCCGGCGGCGGCGACGTCGGCGGCGAAGGAGCGGGCGATCCGGGTGTAGTCGGTGATGGCGGTGCGGGGGGAGTGCAGGGCGGCCAGGCCGGCCGCGGCGGGCTCGACCTCCCGGATTCCCTCGGGGCCCAGGCGGCGCAGGCCGGGAACGGCGTTGCGGTCGGCGCGGGCGTGCAGGGCGTCCAGCCGGGCCTCCTCGTCCGGGGTGAGGGCGACGACGAGCTTGCCGCACTCCTCGTAGGGCAGCCCCCGGTCGGCGCAGTAGTCGCGGAGCAGGCCCCGGCCCCGGGTGCACAGGCGGGCCTTGAGGCCGCCGGGCGCGTAGTAGAGGCCCGCGTGCACCACGCCGGAGTTGCGGCCGGTCTGGTGGGCGGCCACCCGGTCCTCCTTCTCCAGCACGACGACGCGGGTGCCGGGGCGGCGCAGGGCGAGTTCGCGGGCGGTGGCGAGTCCGACGATCCCGGCGCCGACGACGCCGATGGTCCGGTCGGCCATGGTGGGCGGTCCTCCCCGTGTCCGGCGGTGCGCCCGTTCCCGGGGCGTCCCCGACGCTACCGCGCGGCCCCGGGGGCGCGGGGTACAAAAGTGTGACCTGGACATCTCCCGGCGAACGTGCTAGTCGGGAACATCCGGCCGCTCCGGCACGTTCTCTCAGGTGAACGCGGACGGAACCCGCAAGGGGACGTCGGGCGTGACAACGACAGACCATGCGCGAACGTGAGCGCTCGTGCCGGCGATGGGGGTTTCCGGCACGTACCCGACCGCCACGTTCGCCTTCCCAGCGGCCGGACCGCACCCTGTGCACACCGGCCGCGCCCACCGGGCCCGTGTTGGGGGACATGGGCCCGGCCCGTGCCCGGGAGTGCGCCGTCCCCACCCGACGGCGCCCCCGGGCACACCCCTGTCCGGGCCCTGTGCCGGTCTCCTGCCAACCGTCCGCCCGCTCCCGCGAAAGCCTCCCATGCGGCTCCCGCCGCGCGGCACACGTACGGCCCCGGTGGCGGGTCGGTACACGGTCGCGGGTGAAGCACGGCGCACCCGCTCGTGGTGGTATCGCTCCGGTCGGAGCGTCCGCTCAGGTCACCGCCTCGGCGGATGATGCCGGGGACCGTACCGGCCTGCACCCGGACCGCGGCCAACGGGGCCCAGGGCGGTGAGAGGATTCCGGGATGTCCCACGCATCCCACACAAAACGGCTTTTCGAGACCTGAACGCCCGCGCGCATCGGCCGAGCCCTCCTGCATACCGCGGCGCTCCTCCTGAGCTCGGCGGCGGCGGTGGTGGGGACGCTCATCGTGTTCTCACCCGTCGCGGCCGGGGCGCGGCGGTCGTCGTGCTCGCCCTGATCGCGTGCCAGGTGCCCCGCCGCGACGGCACACCCCTGGTCCGCGCACGATGAACGGGAGCCCGGATCGGGCGGTCAGGACCGCCGCCCGGGCCGTGGCCGCCGCGACGGCCGCAGCCGTCTTCGCCGGACTGCTGTCGCCCTGGTACCGGCCCCCGGCCTCCGGGGCGACCCTGTGCGCGCGGCCCACCGTTCATCAGGGCGCCGACGATGACCGGCCGGACGCGCGCCCGCTGGACCAGCGCGTCGCCGGGCACGAGGACGCTCCGGTGCTGGACGCCACCGCGGACCTCTTCGCTCAGATCGCTTCGAACCGCCCCGTGGAAACGGTGATGTCCGGCCTCCCCGCCGCCGTGGAAGGAACGCCGGGCACCGCTCGGAGCGGGGTCCGGCGCCCGCCCACGGAGGGAGCCGTGCGCCCCCGCACCGACCACCGGTGCCCGACCCGAGTCCGGGTCAGGGGTGGCGGCGCAGCGTCCACAGCAGCCAGTTCCCCTCGCTCGCGCACGAGGCCACGTCCCACCCCTGGGAGCCGAGCTCCGAGAGCACGGCGACGACCTCGCCGTAGGTGCCCGAGAGCATCCGCTCCTCGCCCCCCGGCAGGTTCACCCGGATGGACCCCTCGGTCCAGATCCACTCGACCACCGAGAACTCATAGGAGAACACGGACCCACCTCTCGCTCAGCCGGCACAAGGACGGGCATCCGCCGCACCCGTCCCACGGGGGCGGTCGCGGCACCGAAGCCGCCCCCTATACGTCTCGGACGGACCAGCGGTCACCGGTGGTGCCCGGGTCCGGGAGCGCCGCCGCCGGGCCCCGCTTCCCGTGTGCATGGCTTCTCCCACGGGTCGGCACCCGCCCGATGCACGGCCCCGCCCGCGGGTCGGCTCCGGCACGGGGTCGAGGAGCACCGGAACAGTGCTCCGCGCTGCGGCTCCTCGGCCCGGCCACTGACCGGTGGGGGCAGGCCTGCGAACCCGTGGCCGTGCCCCGCCCCCGTCCGGGCACCGGCTCCTCGGCCGTGCCGGCGCCGCCACCCGGACGGGTGGCGGCACGGAGGTTCTCCCGTCAGGGCAGGGCGTGGAACGTGGAGGCGGAACCGGTGCGGACCGCGACGCCGTTGCCGGTGAACGTGACCAGCTCCGCGTACAAGGGGTTCTCCGGTCGCCTCACGACGCCCCCGGTGTCCAGGACCGCGCCGCTGCCGAGGTGGAGCCGGCCGTCCAGCTCGTACCGCCGCACGGAGCAGCCGGCCATGAAAAGGTCCGAGTCGAAGACCGAGGCGACCGTGCCGTCCTCGGCGCGGACGACGACGGCCCGGTGTTCGGCCCTCGCACCGTCCAGAGCGACGAAGTGCCCGTCGAAACCCCGGTGGCTCACGACCCCGAAGTCCTCGTCCTGCCCCCTGCACTGGTCGAAGGTCGACCCGACGACGGGCTCCCCCTCTGCCAGCGGGCCGGTGCCCTCGGAGTCCCACAGGGGCGCGCCGTCCGCGCCGTGCGCGGCCAGTAGATACCTCTCGTGCCGTTGGCGGTCCCCCGTCCCGTCCGCGGAGGAAGGGCCGAAGGCGAGAACGGTGACGTCCTCGACGTGCAGGAGCCCGGAGAGCGTGCGGTCCAGGTCCACGGGGGCGGCGACGGCGGCGAGGCGCTCACCCGAGTCGACCGCGTAGCTGGAGTAGCCGTGGCCGGACCAGACCGTGGCCCGGCCGTCACCGAGCAGCATCCGGTCCTGGTCGGGGTCCGCGACACCGGCGGAGGAGTCCCAGCTGTGGGCCGCCACCCTGGCGACGAGCCCTCCGTCAGCGGCGTCGTAGAGGCCCCAGTGGTGGCCGTCGCGGCTGTCGCGGGCGGCGAATCGCGCGGTCTCGTGCGGATCGCTCACCAGGTTCCAGAGTCCCCGGCCGCACCAGCGCAGCCTTCCGGTGGCGGCTTCGTAGCCGACGGCCAGGCCGTGGGCCTGCGGGCGGCCACCGTCCCCGTCCCCGTCCCCGGGGACGCGGTACTCGGCGATCACCGTGTCGCCGACCTGGTGGAGTCGGCCCGGCTCGTACTCCGGGCCCGGGAGGGAGGCACCGCGCACGCTGCGCAGACGGCCGGTGCCCACGTGCCACAGGGCCCGGCCGTCGTCGGCGGCGCGCACGACGAAGCCCTCCCCGCCGGACAGCACCACGGTGTCCCGGTGCCCGGCCACCACGCGCTCGCCTTCCGGGACGGCCCATCGCGCGGGCCCGACCAGGTGCTCGGGGTCGGTGTCCGCGGCGGGCGGGGCGGCATCTGCCCACCGGGAACCGCTCCAGGGGGCGGTGGAGGGGAGCACGCAGTCCACGGCCGCCCTGATCGGTTCGGGGTGCAGCGGGAAGGCCAGGCCGAGGAGCAGCAGGGCGGCCACGCCCGTGGCCAGCCAGCGCAGGCGGCGGCCGGTGGCGGCACGGTGGTGGGGTTCCCCGGTCAGCCGGATCCAGTGCTTCAGTCGGATCAGCACCAGGAGCGCCGTGAGCAGGATCGGGGCCAGGAGGGCGTGCCCGGGAACGATGAGGAACAGGGCCGCGACCAGGACCGTGACCAGGAGCAGGTCCCACAGGACGATCGCGGCACCGCTCGGGCGCAGCGGGCGCCACGGCAGGTCCCCGGGGGCGAGGAACACCAGGCACAGGAAGCACAGGGCCGCGCCTGCGGCGATCGCGGCCAGGGGCGGGACCAGCCCCCACAGCGCCCACGGCACGGCCCCCGGAGCGGCCAGGCGTACCGCCCACCAGGACACGGCGTGGGCGAGAGAGGGACCGGCGCCCGTGGCGGACGGGACGTCGGCGGGAGCGGTCGGCTCCTGGGGGGAAGAGGGTTCGGCGGGCATGGGGGGCTTTCTCACGGGGGAACGGGGGAAGGGGTTCGGTGATCGTCGGGGACACCCTTTCTATCGCCCACCGGGACGGAACCGTTCACCGCCGGCAGGGGGAGGGCTGCCGCGGCGTGTGGCGGTGGCCCCTCCCCGGTTCACCGGCCGGTGGTGAGCGCCTCCGGGGCGGGTCCTGTCCACGCCGGTGGGCGGAGTGCGGCGACGGGTGGCGCCGAGGCCGAGGTGTGGGGGCCTGTGTTCCCGGCCAGGCCTCGAAACGTCCGTCCCCTGCGGCCGGCCGCCTCTCCCGACGCGCCGGGGAGTGCTGCTACCCGGCCTGCCCACCGGACACGGCGCTGAGTGGCAGCGGGGGAAACCGCCCAGTAGTTTGTACTCCGTCCCCCGGCCGCCGAACCATCCCGAGGTCCCCTTGCCCTCCCCCGGAACACCCGTCCCCCGATCGAGTGAGCAGAGCGCCGCCGAGGCCGCGGAGCGGCAGCCGCCGCGTGACGGAGGCGAGCCCACCCAGGCCGCCGCCCTGGCCCTGGCCCGCCTGGCCCCGGGGCTGTTGACGTCGGCCTTCGCCGTACCGCTGCTGCCGGTGGTGGTGCTGGGGTCGGTGCTGTTCGCGCTCCTGGTCCCGCAGCGGTTCGCGTGGACCGACGGGCCGATCGTCTTCACCGCCGGTCCCGCCACCGCCCCGCTGACCGGTCCGGAGTCGGCCGCGCTGGCGGTGTTCGCGCTGGCGCTCCCCCTGGCCCTGGGGATCTCCCTGACGGCGGCGCTGGTGGTCGCGACCGCCTCCTGCCTGGACGTGCCCGTGAGCGCGCGGACCGCCGTCCGCTGGGCGGCGCGCCCCCGGCGGGCCACCGGAGCCGCGGTGCTGGCCGCCGCCCTGTTCCTGGCCGCCCCGGTGCCGGCGCTGGTGGTGGCCGAGCGGTTCACGGTGCTCTGGGGACTGGCGGCCGGCGCGGTCCCCCTGTGGGCCGCGACCGTCCTGGCCCACCGGGCAGCCCGGCTGGTCGCCGGTCCGCCCCGTGCGGCGGGGCCGCGCACCGGGCGTGCGTGGTGGCCGGTCCCGCGGGGCCGCATGCCCTCCTACACGCTCCGTCCCGCCGTGACCGTCGTCACCACCCTCGCGGTGGCCCTCCTGGTCGGCTGGGGAACGTCCTTCCTGCCCGGACCGCCCCCGTTCCGCTGGACCACGGCGCTGTTCCTCGTGGGGGCCGTGTGCGTGGCGGGCGGTTCCTGGCTGGCCGCGCTCCTGGTGACGGGGGCCATGGAGTACCGGGACTCCGACTCCCCGGGTGCGGTCGGGAACGAGCACGGGGAGGAGCGCGCGGCCCGGCGGGACGCCTCGGTGGAGGAACTGCGCGCGGCCCTGCTCGGGCCCCTGGCCCCCGCTCCGGCCGGTGGGAAGGCCTCGGAGTCCCGGCTTCGGAACGCCTTCCCGGTACTGGGGGCGGCCGTGGCCGCGGTGCTGGTCCTGCCCGGTGCGCTGTGGGTGCGCCCGGGCGAGCCCGTCGACTTCTCGGTGGAGTACGTCTCCATGGACAGGGGACAGTGGCCCGGGTGGGATGTCCTGAACATGGCCGCCTTCGATGACGGCCTGAGACTGTCCGCACCGACGGTGGAACTGTGGTGCGCCCCCCGCTGCACCGTGGCACTGCACCCCCGGGACGAGGAGGCCGAAGCCGGAGAGGGCACCCACTCCCGTGTCCCGGGCGGGCAGGTGCGCGCCGTCTGGGAGCGGGGACGCCCACCGGCGGACTCCGACGCCGACAGGGCATGGACGCTGACCCTGGGCACCGACTGCGACGCTCGGGGATGCCACGGCCCGGAGCAGGAGCTGGACACCCTGGAGGTCTTCGGAGACACCGTGCATGAGCCGGTGTACCTGGCCGACGTGGCCGAGTACGACGACGGCTTCCACGTGGTCTCGGCGTTCCCGGAGGACGGCGAGACGGCCGTCGACGTGCGTTCCTGTGACGAGGAGTGCTCGGCACCGGTCACCGTGGGCCGCTTCCCCGCCTCGACCGAACGGGGTCTGCCGGAACACCTCCTGGACACGGCGACCGGGCCCGCCGGAGAACCGGCGGCGACGCTCTACGACCGCAACACCGGCGCGGTGCACCTGCTCCGCTGCTCCGACACCGCCTGCACCGCCACCAGCAGCACCGAGATCGTCCCGCCGGCCGTCGCCGCCCACAACATCCTCCAACCGGCGGCGTGGGACGGGACACGGACCGGAGCCAGGACGGAGGTCCGCCCCGACGGCCGCCCGGTGGTCGCCTACCGGGCGACCGACGGTTCGGCCCGGCTCGTGGACTGCGCTTCCGCGGACTGCGCGGACTTCACGGAGCGGGTGCTCACCGGGCCCGGCTGGGAACAGCACCTGCCCGGCCTGGCACTGGACCCGCAGGGCCGTCCCGTGCTGGCGCTGGCCGACAGCGGCACGGCAATGCTCTCCCTGGTGGCCTGTACGGACACCGGATGCAGCGAGTGGGACAGCCTCGTCCTCCACGACGCCGTGCGGGTGCGCAGCGGTGCCGAACTGCTCATCGACGACGGGGGGCGCCCGGTGGTCGCGGCCTTCATCGACCCCGCCGCGGTCAGGGCCGACGGGTACGGCCTCAACGGTGTCGTGGCCCTGCACCGCTGCGCCGAGCCCGGATGCGGGCTCGGCGACTGATCGCGCACCCTCAGAGGTTGACCACGAACAACCGTGCGTTGTCGCAGCGCACCGCTTCCGGCAGGGGCGGGGGGTACTCGACCCGCAGAGCGTCCGGAGCACATGTGACGGACACGGCCTCCGCGGTTCCCCCGCCCCGGTTCGACAGGGTCCTCGTCCCCACTCCGGACAGGGCCTCCCACCGGCCGGGGTGGATGTCATAGGAAGGGATCGTCAGGGGGACGGGCCGGGCGGCACCGTCGCCCTCCTCGTCGAAAAGTTCGCCCGGGCGATAGGCACCCGGCCAGAAACCAGGTTCTCGTCGGTACTCGACACCGGACTCCGGGGCTGCCAGCTCCGCCCCGGAGAGCCCGTCGAAGCGCTGCGCGTCGACCGCCTCCCAGTCGCTGTGCGGGGTCTCCTTGCTCCAGGCGATGATGTCGAGGGACCCGTCCGCGAACCAGTGCGTCCGATCATGGAGGGCGTCCGTGAGCCATGGAAGGCGTGTCTCGACCCGCCAGAGCTCGTCACCGCTGATCGGGTCCATGCCGAAAAAGCCGTTCTCGGAGTGCCGGAGCACCACCGCCCCGCCCTCCTCCGCGATCCCCACCAGGTGGGCCCTGGAGACCCCCTCGATGGTGTCGGCCAGCACCAGACGGGCCGTCTCCGTACCGTCTTCGGAGTCCAGGACCACGAGTTCGTCGAAACCCTCGAAGAGGTGACGGCCGTCCTGGAGCCCGACGAACACGCGGTCTCCGGTCCGAGCGGCAATGTCGACCTGCTTGGGGGCGCCCCGGCGCAGGTCCGCGGTCCAGAGGTGCCGACCGGTCTCCAGATCGTGGACGAGCACAAGGTCGTCGGAGAAATGGTGCAGCGCCCCGTCGGAGACAAGTCCTCTGAGATGGTCGCTTCGGTTCAGCCGGCTGCGGGTGTCGAAAACGACCTCAGGTTTCCTGAGCCCGACGTAGTGCACTCCTTCCAGCGGCACCGACCAGCGCAGGGCGCCGGGCTCGGTGCAGTCGGCGCCGTCGCGCTCACCGTCCAGGCACAGCAGGGGCTCCTCGGCGCTGAGTTCCGAGGGCGGGTGGTCGAACAGGCCCTGGTCCGGTTCGACGCCCCCTTGGGGCAGCGCGATCCGCAGCGGAGAGCAGCCTGTGAGCGCGGTGGCGAGGAGGGCTATCGGGAGGAAGACCATGGGGGTACGCACGCTGGGTCATCTTAGCCCCAAACACCCCTTACCGTCAGATCGGTCGGGTCCAGGGGGCGCTCAGGCGCCTCCGGGGGCGGTGCCGTGCAGGCGGGCGGCGCGCCACCGCCGTCGCAGTGCCGGATCTCCAGGGTGCCGGGGTACTTCCCCGGCGCGCACGGACGCGGCGTCGGCGATGGCCTGGGCATCGGGCCCCGGGACGTCTCCGGGCTGACCATGACCCACCGCGCGCCCGACGAACGGCACGTCACCGAACGCCGGGCACGGCCGACCGGAGCCGGTGGCGACGGGCCGGTACAGGTCCGCCGCCACCGCCGGTCAGACGGGTGGGAACCCCATGGAGATCAGGTTGACGTCATCCTCCAGAGCGACCCCCTGGTGGACCTGCACGACGGCGATCCCCCCTGTCCAGTGGCGTTCGGCCGCCGTCCCTGCGGTGCCGGCACCGATGAGGACCCCTCCGTCAGCGTTCCAGGAGCCCTCGCGCCCGACGGCCTCCTGGGAGACCCCGTCGACGTAGAGGGTCAGGGTCCCGTCGATGTGGTCGTACGTTCCGGCGACATGGACCCACCGGCCGGTCCGGGCCGACGACCTCGAAGCCGCACGGTGGGTCTCGGCTCCCGGAGCGTCCTCGACGGCGGTCTCGAAGAACCACCTCCCTGTCGAGGAGTCGTACCCCAGGGCGAAGCCGTCGGTGTCCTCCCCGCTCTGGGAAAGGAACACGGCGTCGCGGTCCGCGTCGTCCAGGCGCACCCACGCGGACGCGGAGAATCCGTTGTCCGTTCGCACGGCCGGGCCTTCAGTACTCAGGTGAGCGGTTCCGTCCAATCGGGCGCTGGGGTCCCGGGTCACCGGGTTGCGCTCGCCGTTCCACACTTCTGCCGGATCCCCGTGCAGCGTGGCGTCGAGGCCGTGGTCCGAAGCGTCCGCGGCGACCGTGCCCCCCGTCTCGTTCAGATGCCAGACGCCCTCCGGGACGA
This sequence comes from Nocardiopsis flavescens, assembly GCF_900141985.1. Taxonomy (GTDB): domain Bacteria; phylum Actinomycetota; class Actinomycetes; order Streptosporangiales; family Streptosporangiaceae; genus Nocardiopsis; species Nocardiopsis flavescens. The sequence goes on from NZ_FQZK01000008.1 coordinate 136,479, forward strand.
CGGGCCTGGTGGCGGCCTCCCAGACCTCGGAGCGGCCGGAGAAAGTGGTCGTGGTGTCCTCCGTGTACAGGAGGCGGTCCCAGACCAGGACGTGGTCGACGGCGCCGGGCCACCCCGGCCCCTGCGGCCCGTGCCCGCCGCCGATCACGAAGGCGCCCTCGGCGTTCCAAGCCCCATCGTGTTCGGCGGCGCCCTGGTGGGAGCCGTCCACGTACAGGCCGAGTTCCCCGGTGTCCGCGTCGTGCACGCCGATCAGCTGGGTCCAGGCGCCGGTGCGCACCGGCGCGGTGGACGAGACGCGGGTGTGCGCCGCGGCCGGGTCGTCGGCGGTCGGGGCGTCGAAGTACCACGCCTTTTCGTCTGCGTCGTAGCCGAGCCGGAACCCGCTCACGGCCTCGCCGTCCTGGGAGAGCACGACCGCGTCGTCGCCGGTGTCGTCCAGGCGCAGCCACGCGGAGACCGTGAAGGTGCCGTCCGTGTCGACGACGGGGGCCTCCGTCCGCAGGGCACCGTTCGCCGTGGAAACGGCCGTGCCCGCGAGCCGGTACTCCGTGCCGCCTTCGTGCACTCCGGCTCGGCCCCGGGTCCAGTCGATGCCGCCGACGGCCGTGGCGACGCGGTCGTCGACCATGGCGTCGGCCGAGGCGTCCCCCTCCCCCTCGTCCAGGGGGAAGTGGGCGACGGGGTCGGCGGGCGGGGCCACCCCGAACGTGTGGACCAGCCCGCAGCCGGAGGAATTGCCGTAGGCGTCCACGCTCCTGGCGTGGAGGAGGTTCGGACCGCTTCGTGAGGGCGTGATGGAGACCGTCACCGGTCCGCCCGGCGTCTCGGGCTCGACCCGGGTCTCACAGGCACCCTGGAGGCCGTAGTCGTAGGCCACGGCCGTGTCCACGCCGTTGCCGTCGAAGGTGAACGCGCCGGGCTTCCCGGGCGCCCCGTGGAACCGGTTGTCGTTCGGGTAGTCCTCGGAGGTGACCGAGGGCGGTGACGCGGGCTTTGCCGTGCTGATCTCGATCCAGCAGTACGCGGACCACTCCCCCGCCGTCCGGGTGTCGTGGGCACGGGCGCGGTAGCCGATCAGGGTCTTCTCGGGCAGGTCCCGGGCCGTGACCGACCGGCCCGGCGGCGCGGCCCCGGGGCTCTGCGTGGTGTACGCGGACTCCGCGCGCCCCCAAGGCTCCCCGGAGTCCTCCGGCCCCCACTCGAACTCGGCCTTGACCTGCTGGGAGACCCCGGTGGCGGCGGGGTCGGGGTCGGAGAACACCCCGGCCAGGGTGAGCTGGGTGCTGTTGAGGAGGGTGGGGTTCGTCCTGTCGGTGGAGCAGGCCTCGCCCCGGGCGGTGAGGGAGGCGGTGTCGGGCCGGTCGGGGGGACGGTTCTCGTTCGCGGACGCGGGGGCCGGCCCGAACAGGGAGGCGACCAGGGCGAGGACGGCCGCGGCCGCCGCCGAACGGGTCAGGGAACGACGCATCAGGGGGATCACCCGTCTATCCGGCCCTCAAGGGACCAGAGGAGGAAACAGGTCGAAAAGCATAGGAAACCTATACATAAGTGAAAGGCCGCCACCATACTTTTCCGTTTCCCGCGGCCCCCCTGGCCGCAACCGGTCACGCCGCGGGACGCCGCGCCCCCGGAACCGCTGCGGGACCGGGGCCGCACCGAGGAGTACCGGCGACGGCCGGCGCATCCGGGCACCGACGGGCCCCGGGACGTCTCCGGGCCGGCCACGACCCACCGCGCGCCCGACGAACGGCACGTCACCGAACGCCGGGCGCCCCGGCCGGAGTCCCCGCGGGGGGCTCCGGCCGGGGGCGGCGTCAGGCGCGGGCGGGCAGGGTGCGGCTGCGTCCGCGGAACTCGGCGACGACCTCGCCGCCGCGGCGCACGGTGACGTCGTAGAGGCCGCTGCGCCCGAACACCGTCCGCTCCTCGGCGGTCGCCACCAGCAGGTCGCCCTCCCGGGCCGGCGCCACGAACGTGACGTCGGCGCCCGAGGCCACGGTCACCCCGCGCCCGTCCACGTTGCAGGCGCAGGCGAACGCCGTGTCGGCCAGCGTGAACACGAACCCGCCGTGGGCGATCCCGTGGCCGTTGACCATGAGCGGCCCCACGGCCATCTCCACCACCGCGATCCCGAGGTCGGCGCGCACCAGGCGCATCCCCAGGTTCTTGGAGGCCCGGTCGGCCTCGAACATCGTCCAGGCGGCCTCGTTGCGCACCGCTCCCTCCCCGCTCACGAGTCGAAGTCCACGGTCACGGCGTCGGTCTGGGGCAGCGCCTGGCAGGACAGGGCGTACCCGGCCGCCACCTCGGCCTCGTCCAGGGCGTAGTTGCGCAGCATGCGCACCTCGCCCTCGCACACCCTGACCCGGCAGGTGCCGCACACCCCGCCCTTGCAGGCGAAGGGCAGGTCGGGCCGGTAGCGCTGGGCGGCGTCCAGCACGGGCACCCCGCGCGGCAGGGTGAGCGTGGTGGTGCGCCCGTCCAGGACGACGGTGACCTCGCTGGACGGTCCGTCCACCCCCGGGTCCTCGTGGCGGGCCGTGGGCGGCGGCTCGGCCCCCTCGACGAAGAACAGCTCCTGGTGGACCCGCTCGGCGGACACCCCGCGCTCGGCGAGCACCCGGCGGGCGTCGGTGACCATCTCGAAGGGCCCGCACAGCCACCAGTGGTCGGCGGCGTCGGCCGCCACGACGGTGTCCAGCAGCGCCCCCAGCTTGGCGCCGTCCAGGCGGCCGGTGAACAGCTCCGCCTCGCGCGGCTCGCGGGACAGCACGTGCACCAGCTCCAAGCGCGGGCCGTACGCGTCCTTGAGGTCGGCCAGCTCGTCGGCGAACATCACCGTGTCGCTGCGCCGGTTGCCGTACAGCAGCGTGACGTGGGAGCCGGTGCCGCGCAGCAGCGACGCCGCCATGGACAGCACCGGGGTGATCCCCGACCCCGCCGCGACCATCACGTGGCGGGCGGAGGCGGACAGGTCCGGGCAGAACCGGCCGGTGGGCGCGCCCACCTCGATCTCGTCGCCGGGGCGCACCTCCTCCACCAGCCAGGTGGAGAACAGCCCGCCCGCGACCAGGCGCACGCCCACCCGGGGCGCGTCGCCCGCGGGTGCGCAGATGGAGTAGCTGCGCCGCTCCTCGGCCCCGTCGACCTCCCGGCGCAGGGTCAGCGACTGGCCGGGGGCGAACGCGAACTCCGCGGCCAGGTGGTCGGGCACGTCGAAGCTCACGGCGACGGCGTCGTCGCACAGCCTCTCGACGGCGGCCACGCGCAGCCGGTGGAACACCGACCCGCGGCGCGGGGCCGCGGGGGCGTCGGTGACGGGTGTGGTCACGGTCAGATCTCCTTGACGTGCTCGAACGGTTCGAGGCAGGACCTGCAGCGGTGCAGCGACTTGCAGGAGGTCGCCCCGAACCGGGACAGCTCCTCGGTCTCGGACGACCCGCACAGCGGGCAGTGCGGGACGGTCCGGGTGGGCAGCAGGGTCAGCGGGACGGGCCCGGCGTCCCGGCGCGGGGCGGCCCCCGGCGGGGAGATGCCGTGCTCGGCGAGCTTGCGCCGCCCCTCGTCGGTGATCCAGTCGGTGGTCCAGGCCGGGGACAGCTCGGTGCGCACCTCCACGGCGTCGAACCCGGCGGCGCGGACCGCCCGGTCGACGTCCGCCCGCATCTCGGCCAGGGCCGGGCAGCCGGAGTAGGTGGGGGTGATCCACACCTGGACGGCGCCCGCCCCGTCGACCTCCACCCGGCGCAGGATGCCCAGGTCGGCGAGGGTGAGCATGGGAAGCTCGGGGTCGGTGACGGCCTCGGCCGCGGCGCGGGCGCGCGCGGCCCCCCGGGCCGGTGCGGCGGTCACCACGTCGCCTCCGGGTGCTCCCGGGCCACCCGCTGGAGCTCCTCCAGCAGGGGGGCCAGCTCGGCGGTGTGGCGGCCTTCGCGCCCGGCGACCGTGCCCTCGGGGAAGGGGCCGGGGGCCGGCAGGGTGGCCTCGGTGAGGACCCGTGTGAGGACGGTGTGGACCTCCTCGCGGACGTCGGCGGGGTCCACGGCGGCGCCGCGGGCCGCGAGGCGGGACTCGACGGGGTGGGCGGCGAACAGCTCGCCGGTGAGCGGCCACACGTCGGCGACGGCCTCGGCCGCGCGCTCGTGCGAGTACGGGGTGCCGTCGCCCAGGCGCAGCGCCCAGGACACCGCGTACTCGCGGTGGTAGGCCAGCTCGTTGACGCCCTTGGCGGCGATGGCCGCGACCACGGGGTCGGCGCTGTCGGCCAGCCGGGTGAACAGGGCCAGCCGGTGGCTGGAGAGCACCAGCAGGGTGACGACGGCGCGGGCGAAGTCGCCGCGGGGCGCCTCGGCCAGGTGCACGTTGCGGAACTCGCGCGGCGCGCGCCGGTAGGCGAAGGCGTCCTCGTCCCGGCCGGTGCCGTCGGCCTGCCCGGCGCGGGCCAGCAGCAGGCGCGCCTGGCCCAGGAGGTCCAGGGCGATGTTGGCCAGGGCCACCTCCTCCTCCAACTCGGGCGCGTCGGTCACCCAGTCGACGAGCCGCTGGGCCTGGACCAGGGCGTCGTCGCCGAGCATCTGGCAGTACAGGGCCAGGTCGGCGCCGTCGACCCCCTCGGGGAGGGTGGTGTCGACGCCCGCGAGGGCGTCGGTGAAACCGGTGCCGAAGGCCCAGCGGGCGTCGCCGTCGTGCTCTTCGACCAGGCCGGTGAAAATGTTGTCGCCGCTCATGTGCTCTGTTCCTCGTCGCCTCGTCGTCCCGGGTCGCCGCCTAGATGTGCGGGACGTCCTCGGGGATGGGGTAGAAGGTCGGGTGGCGGTAGACCTTGTCTCCGCTGGGCGCGAAGTAGGGGTCCTTCTCGTCGGGGCTGGACGCGGTGATGTCCTCGGCCAGGACCACCCAGATGCTGACGCCCTCGTTGCGGCGGGTGTAGAGGTTGCGGGCGTTGTGCAGCGCCATGGTGTCGTCGGGCGCGTGCAGGGAGCCCACGTGGACGTGGTTGAGCCCGCGCTTGCCGCGGACGAAGACCTCGTACAGCGGCCACTCCGGGCGGGCTGCACTGCCGCCCTCCGGGCGTCCGTCCTGCGCGCCGGAGCCCGCGGTGGTGTCCTTGCTCATGCCGTGGCCTCCTGGGTGTCCGTGGTGTTCTGCGCCCGGGCGGCCCGCTTGGCGGCGTAGGCGGTGGCGGCCTCGCGGACCCAGGCGCCCTTCTCGTGGGCGGCCCGGCGGCGGGCGATGCGCTCGGCGTTCTTGGGGCCGGCGCCGGAGACGACCTGCTTGAACTCGACCCAGTCGGGCTCGCCGAAGTCGTAGTGGCCGCGCTCGGCGTTCCAGGCGAGCTCGGGGTCGGGGAGGGTGACGCCGAGCTTCTCGGCCTGCGGGACGCTCATGTCGACGAACTTCTGGCGCAGGTCGTCGTTGGTGTCGCGCTTGATCCGCCAGGCCATGGACCGGGCGGTGTTCGGGGAGTCGGCGTCGGGCGGGCCGAACATCATCAGGGACGGCCACCACCAGCGGTCGACGGCGTCCTGGACCATGGCCCGCTGGCCCTCGGTGCCCTCCATCATGCGCAGGAGCAGCTCGTAGCCCTGCCGCTGGTGGAAGGACTCCTCCTTGCAGATGCGCACCATGGCGCGGGCGTAGGGGCCGAACGAGCTGCGGCACAGCGGGACCTGGTTGCAGATGGCGGCGCCGTCCACCAGCCAGCCGATGACGCCGACGTCGGCGAAGGTCAGCGAGGGGTAGTTGAAGATCGAGGAGTACTTCTGGCGGCCCTCGATGAGGCGCGCGGTGAGGTCGGCGCGGTCGACGCCCAGGGTCTCGGCGGCGGCGTACAGGTACAGGCCGTGGCCGGCCTCGTCCTGGACCTTGGCCAGGAGGATGGCCTTGCGGCGCAGGCTGGGCGCGGAGGCGATCCAGTCGCCCTCGGGCTGCATGCCGATGATCTCGGAGTGGGCGTGCTGGGAGACCTGGCGCACGAGGCTCCGGCGGTAGGCCTCGGGCATCCAGTCGCGCGGCTCGATGCGCCGGTCCGCGGCGATCTTCGCGTCGAAGTCGGCCTGGAACGCGTCGTCGGCGCCGGGGGGCGCCTCCTGCGTCACGGTCATTGCTCATTCCCCATTCATAACCGAACGTTCGGTCAGTAATTAGTATCCCCACATCCGACCGCGCCGGTCAAGTCCGCACGCGGGGCGCGGGGGCGGGTCGGCCACCGCCGCCGGGCCGTGACCGGTCCGGCGGCGGCGTACCGCCGCGGATCAGCCCCCGGTGAAGGTCGGCTTGCGCTTGTCCAGGAACGCCCGCACCGCACCGGCGTGGTCGGCGGTCACCCCCAGCTGGTTCTGGAGGTCCGCCTCCTCCTCCAGCAGCTCGGCCAGCGGGCGCACGCCCTCGGCCGCCGCGGCCACCTCGCGCTTGGCGGCCACGAGCGCCGCGGTCGGCCCGGCCGCCAGCCCCGCGGCCACCTCGCGGGCGCGCTCCTCCCAGGCGTCGTCGTCGACGACCTCGGTGACCAGGCCCAGCTCCAGGGCCCGGTCCGCGCCGAACACGGTGCCCAGGAGCATCAGCTCCATGGCCCGCGCCCGGCCCAGCGCGGTGACCAGTCTGGAGGCGAGGCCGGAGTCGGAGGCCAGGCCGATGCCGGTGAACGCGGTGCCGAACCTGGCCCTGCGCGCCGCCACCCGCACGTCCCCGGCCAGGGCGAAGCCCAGCCCCGCGCCCACACAGGCGCCGCCGATGCCCACCACGACCGGGACCTGGATCGACTCCAGGGCCAGCACGATCGGGTTGTAGTGCTCGCGCACGGTGGTGAGCGCCTGGTCGGGCGCCTCCTCCAGGACGCGCGCGTGCTCGGCCAGGTCCTGCCCCACGCAGAACGCCCGGTCCGACCCCAGCAGCAGCACCGCGCGCGCGGTGGTGGAGGCGGCGGCCCCGCGCAGCGCGGCCAGCAGCTCCTCCTTCACCTGCCGGGTGAGCGCGGGACGGTGCAGCCGCACCACGGCCAGCCCGTCGGCCTCGGAGAACTCCGCCGCTTTCTGCTCGCTCAACGCCCTATGCTCCCTTGTTCCAGGTGTGGAAGCCCTGTCCGGACTTCTTGCCGAGCTTCCCTTCTGCGACCATACGCCGCAGCAGCTCCGGCGGGGAGAAGCGCTCCCCCAGCTCGGACGCGAGGTACTCGGCGATGGCCAAGCGCACGTCCAGGCCGACCAGGTCGGTGAGCCGGAGCGGCCCCATCGGGTGGCGGTAGCCCAGCTCCATGGCGGTGTCGATGTCGGTCGGGGAGGCGACGCCCTCCTCGACCATGCGGATGGCCTCCAGGCCGAGCACGACGCCCAGGCGGCTGGTGGCGAACCCGGGGGCGTCGCGGACGACGATCTCGGTCTTGCCCAGGGCGGCGACCCAGCCGCGCACCGAGGCGACCACGGCCGGGTCGGTGTCGGGGGCGGTGACGATCTCCACCAGCTTGGACGCGGGGACCGGGTTGAAGAAGTGCGTGCCCAGGAACCGGCGCGGGTGCTTCAGGGCGGCGGCCAGCTCGGCGACCGACAGGGAGCTGGTGTTGGAGGCCAGCACGGCCTCCTCGCCCACGGCGGCCTCGGCGGCGGTGAGGACGGCGATCTTCAGCTCGGGCCGCTCCGGGACGGCCTCGACCACCAGGCCGGTCCCGGCGGGGATGCCGGCGGCGTCGGTGGCGGTGGACAGCCGGGCCAGGTGGGTGTCGGGGTCCCCGTCGAGCCGGCCGCGCGCGGCGGAGGCGGCCAGGCCGGAGGCGACCCGGGCGCGGCCCGCCGCGGCGGCCTCGGCGGTGGCCTCGACCAGCGTCACCGCCGATCCCGCTGCGAGGAACTGCTGGACGATCCCGGCGCCCATGGTGCCGCCGCCGATGACGGCGACGCGGGCGGGGGCGGCGGCGGACGCCGCGGTGTCGGTGGTGCCCGAGGTCAACGCTTCTTCCTCTCCAGGAACCGGGTCATCCGGTCGTGCTTGTCGGCGGTCTCGAACAGCACCGCCTGGGTCAGGTCGTCGGCCAGCGGGTGGGGCCCGTCCGCGTCCAGCACCATCTTGGTCATGCGCAGGGCGAGGGCGGAGGAGGCGGCCATGCGGTCGATGAGGGCGTGGGCGCGCTCGCCCAGTTCCTCGGCGGGGACGATCTCCGCGACCAGGCCGTGGCGCAGCGCGGCCTCGGCGTCCAGGCGGTAGCCGCCCAGCAGCACCTGCTTGGCCACCGACGCGCCCACCAGCTCCTTGAGCCGCCAGCAGGCGCCCGCGCCGGCGATGATGCCCAGGCCAGGCTCGGGCTGGGCGAACACGGCGGCGGGGGTGGCGATGCGGATGTCGCAGGCGTAGGACAGCTCGGCGCCCCCGCCCAGCGCCCAGCCGTCCACGGCGGCGACGGTGGGGACCCGCAGGCGGTGCAGGCGCTCGAACAGGCGGCTGTTGATGCCGGCCAGCGCCTCCTCCCGTCCGCGCTCGCGCAGCTCGGAGATGTCGGCTCCGCCCGCGAACACGTTCCCGTGCCCGATGAGCAGCAGCGGGAGCGGGTCGGCCTCGATCCGGGCGCACACCTCGTGCAGCTCGGCGATCATCGTGCCGTTGATGGCGTTGCGGGCCCGGGGGCGGTGCAGTTCCACCACCACCCGGTCCTCGCGCCGCTCGACCCGCAGGGTCTCGAAGGCGTTCTCGCCGGCCCCGGTCACGCCGCGCCTCCGCCGACCCGCTCGACCAGCAGGGCCGCGCCCTGGCCCACGCCCACGCACAGGGTGGCCAGGCCGCGGTCGGTGCCCTCGCGCTCCATGCGGTTGAGGAGGGTGACCAGGATGCGGGCGCCGGAGCTGCCCAGCGGGTGGCCCAGGGCGATGGCGCCGCCGTCGGCGTTGACGCGCGCGGGGTCCAGCTCCAGCTGCCGGATGACGCCCAGCGACTGGGCGGCGAAGGCCTCGTTGAGCTCGACGGAGCCGACCTCGTCCAGGGTCCAGCCCGCGCGGGCCAGGACCTTGCGCGTGGCGGGCACCGGCCCCAGGCCCATGACCTGCGGCGGCACCCCGGCGGAGGCGGAGGCCACGACGCGGGCGCGCGGGGTGAGTCCGTACCGCTCGACGGCGGCGGCCGAGGCCAGGACCAGGGCGCAGGCGCCGTCGGCGAGGGAGGAGGAGTTGCCCGCGGTGACGATGCCGCCCTTGCGGAACACCGGGCGCAGCCCGGCGAGGGTGGCCTCGTCGGTGTCGGGCCGGGGGCCCTCGTCGGCGGTGACCTCGTGGGTGGCGCCCTTGCGGCCGGTGACCGTGACGGGCACGATCTCGCGGTCGAACCGGCCCGCCGCGGCGGCGGCGAGCGCCCTGCGGTGGCTGGCCAGCGCGAAGGCGTCGGACTCCTCGCGGGTGATGCCCTCCAGAGCGGCGACCTCCTCGGCCGTCTCACCCATGGAGAGGGTGTAGCGCAGGTCGTCGGGGGTCGCCCCGGCGGGGACGCCGGCGTCGTGGGCGGCGAAGCGGGGGTTGGTGAAGCGCCAGCCCAGGGAGGTGTCGGCGACCTCGCCGGGCTTGGCCCAGGGGGTGCCGGGCTTGGCCATCACCCAGGGGGCGCGGGTCATGGACTCCACGCCTCCCGCGACGACAACGTCGGCCTCGCCCGCGCGGATGGCCTGGGCGGCGGAGGAGACCGCGGTCAGCCCGCTGGCGCACAGGCGGTTGACCGTGTAGCCGGGGACGCTCGGGTCCAGCCCGGCCAGCAGCGCGGCCATGCGCGCGACGTTGCGGTTGTCCTCGCCCGCCTGGTTGGCGGCGCCCAGGACGACCTCGTCGACCGCGTCACGCGGGACGCCGGCGCGGCGGACCGCCTCGGCGACGGCCGCGGCGGCCAGGTCGTCGGGGCGGACTGCGGCGAGGGCGCCACCGTACCGGCCCTGGGGGGTGCGTACCCCGTCGACCACGTAAACGTCGCTCACGAACGGCCTCCCATGATGGTTGACGGTGGCCTGTGCCACCGTCGACAGTGAACTGATCGACACGTCTCCTTGACACGGGTCCCGGAGACTGACTTAATGCATTAGTAACCGAACGTTCGGTCAGTAAGCAAGTCGGACCGCCTCTGAGCAGGCGTGAACCCACCTCGAACGCGCGGAACACTCGTCGCACCACCCTCCCGGGCGTCGGCCCGGCGGCCCACCGCGCACTCGCACACGGAGAGTCTCATATGGCGAGCCACGACACCATCCGGCGGTCGACCGGTGTCACCGGTAGCACCCGACGGCTCGGGGAGGCCCCCTCCCCCGAGATCCTGGACCCGGCCGAGCGCATGGGTGTCGACGAGCTGCGCGCCCTCCAGCTGGACCGCCTGAAGTGGACGCTGGAGCACGCGTACACCAACGTGCCGCTGTACCGGAAGAAGTTCGATGACGCCGGCGTCCACCCGCGGGACCTGCGGGAGCTGGCCGACCTGCGGCACTTCCCGCACACCACCAAGGCCGACCTGCGGGACAACTACCCGTTCGGCATGTTCGCCGTCCCGCAGGAGCGGGTGGCCCGCGTCCACGCCTCCAGCGGCACCACCGGCAAGCCGACCGTGGTGGGCTACACCCGCGAGGACATCGACACCTGGGCGACCGTGGTGGCCCGCTCCATCCGCGCCTCGGGCGGGCGCCCGGGGCACAAGGTGCACGTGTCCTACGGGTACGGGCTGTTCACCGGCGGCCTGGGGGCGCACTACGGCGCCGAGAAGCTGGGGTGCACCGTCATCCCGGCCTCGGGCGGGCAGACGGCCAAGCAGGTGCAGCTGATCCAGGACTTCCGGCCCGAGATCATCATGGTGACGCCCAGCTACATGCTGACGCTCATGGACGAGTTCGAGCGCCAGGGCATCGACCCGCGGAGCACCTCCCTGACGACCGGCATCTTCGGCGCCGAGCCGTGGACCGAAAAGATGCGCGCGGAGATCGAGGAGCGGTTCGACATCCACGCCGTGGACATCTACGGGCTGTCGGAGGTCATGGGGCCGGGTGTGGCCAACGAGTGCGTGGAGACCAAGGACGGGCTGCACGTCTGGGAGGACCACTTCTACCCCGAGGTACTGGACCCGGTCACGCAGGACGTGCTGGCCGACGGCGAGGAGGGCGAGCTGGTCTTCACCTCGCTCACCAAGCAGGCGATGCCGGTCATCCGCTACCGCACCCGCGACCTGACCACGCTGCGCCCGGGCACCGCCCGGCCGATGCGGCGGATGGACAAGGTGACCGGCCGCAGCGACGACATGATCATCCTGCGCGGGGTGAACGTGTTCCCGACCCAGATCGAGGAGATCGTGCTGGGCCTGGACGGACTGGCCCCGCACTTCCAGCTGGTGCTCACCAGGGACGGCCGGCTGGACCGCATGGCGGTGCGCATCGAGGCCGCGCCCGACTGCACGTCCGACCGGCGCGCGGCGCTGGTCCGGGAGATCACCGCGACCGTGAAGGACCGGGTCGGGGTGAGCGTGACGGTGGACGTCGTGGACCCCGAGCAGATCGAGCGGTCGGTGGGCAAGTTCCGCCGCATCATCGACAACCGCCCCAAGGAGTAGCCCCTCCGCGGGCGCGTCACGGCCCCGTTCCCACCCGCACGGCGGTTCCGCCGCGGCGGGCGGGGGCGGGGCCGTCGCCCTGCGGGGCGCGACCGTGCGCCGGACGGGTGTCGTTGGCCCCGCGGGGCTGCGCTTCCCACCCGGTCGCACCGTGGGGGAAGCCTGTCAGGCCCCGGCCGATAATGCACATCCGGGGTGCCCGTACGGGTCCCGCCCCGGGTCAGGGGCGCGGGCGGCGACGGGCGCGAGCGCCGTCGGGGGTGGGGCACGGACTAGGATTCGCCGGATCGGTGAGCACAGGCGAAGGCGGGGCACGGGTGGACATGACGGCGATGAGCGACCGCGAGTTCCTGGCACTGGTGGGAAGGCGTCCGGGCATGTACACGCTCAGCGCGACCTACGGGAGGGTGGTCGCGTTCCTGCACGGCTACGAGATGCAGGCGCGGCGGCGCGGGGAATCCGTGCTGGACGGCTTCGACCGGTGGATCGAGGAGCGGGGGACTCCGCGCGGGGCCACGGGCTGGTGGGGGCAGGCGCACCGGGTGGCCTTCCCGGACCGGGACCGCGTCACGGACCTCGCGCCGGAGGAGGACGCGCACGCCGTCGCCGTCCTGTTCCGGCTGCTGGACGGGTTCCTCGCCGACCGGGAGCGGGGATGGGGGGCGTGAGCGGCGGCGTCCCGTCGGCCGGACCGCGCCGGCGCCCCTCGAAGGGGGCGGCGGACCGGGCCGTCCCGGGGGCGGGCGGGCCGTGTCCGACCGGTGACGCGGGGGCCGACGCGCGATGGCCGGGCTCCCCGTGTCCGTCGACCGGGGGTGGAGCCCGGTGCGGATCGGCCGCCCGGCCCGCAGGGCGGCGGTCGGCACCGCGTGGCGGCGCGCCCTGGGGACGGGTGCTCCGGGGAGGAGTCCGCGGCTCCGGGGGCGGTCAGCCGTCGATCACCGCGGGCAGGCCCGCGGCGGCCAGGAGCGCGGCGAGGAGGCGGACCTCGGGGTGGGTGCCCTCGTAGCCGTCGCCGCGCAGCGCCGCCGCCGCCCGCGCCGTCCCGGCCAGGGACAGGTCGAACACGTCGCGGAACACCTTGGGGACCGTCCCGCCCCGGGCGCCGGGATCCTCCAGGCGCAGGAGGTGCGTCCCGTGCCGCGCGACCACCGCGGCGCGCACCGCCTCCGGCGCCGGGCCGCGGCCCCGGTCGCAGCTCTGCACCCCGCAGGCGGCGCAGTGCCGGTCCAGGGTCCAGCACAGCCGGCGGCCCTCCACCGACTGGGCCGCCTCCCAGGTGCGGGTGCCGCCGCATCCGGGACAGCGGTCGGTCGAGCGGGCCGCCCGCACGTGTTCGTCGCTCACACCAGGAAACCGTACAGCGCGCTGTCCGGACGTACCCGCTCGATGCGGTGCGGTGCGGCCTCCATGCGCTTGAGCATGGGATCCAGGTCCTGCGCCGCGCCCAGCTCCACCCCCACCAGGGCGGGCCCGGTCTCGCGGTTGTTGCGCTTGACGTACTCGAACCGGGTGATGTCGTCGTCCGGCCCCAGGACGTCGTCGAGGAACCGGCGCAGCGCCCCCGGCTCCTGGGGGAAGTCCACCAGGAAGTAGTGCTTGCGCCCCTCGTGGACCAGCGCCCGCTCCACGATCTCCGCGTACCGGCTGACGTCGTTGTTGCCGCCGGAGAGCACGCACACGACCGTCGCGCCCTCGGGGAGGTCGACGCCCGCGTCGAGCGCGGCCGGGGCGAGCGCGCCCGCGGGCTCGCTGATGATCCCGTCCACCTGGTACAGGTCCAGCATCTCGCGGCAGAGGCGCCCCTCCGGCACGGCGACCAGCCGCGGCGGCCGCTCGGCCGCCACCGCGAAAGTGATGCGGCCGACCCGGCGGACGGCGGCACCGTCCACGAACGGGTCGAGGCCGTCGACGTCCACGGGGCGGCCCGCCCGCAGGGCGGCGGCCATGCTCGCGGCCCCGGCGGGTTCGGCGCCGATCACCCTGACCCGCGGGTGGCGCGCGCGGAGCCAGGTGAGGGTCCCGGCCAGCAGCCCGCCGCCGCCCACCGGCACCACCACGGCGTCGGGGGCGCGGCCGAGCTGCTCGACGGCCTCCTTGACGACGGTGCCCTGACCCGCGATGGTGCGCGGGTCGTCGAACGCGGGCAGCAGGGTCGCCCCCTGCTCGTGGGCGTCGCGCAGGGCGGCCGCGGCGGCGTCGTCGTAGGTGTCGCCGGTGACGATGACGCGCACGCTCTCCCCGCCCAGCGCCGTGACCCGCTCGCGCTTCTGGCGCGGCGTGGTCCGGGGCAGGTACACGCGGGCCGCGATCCCCAGGGAGGCGCAGGCGAAGGCCACCCCCTGGGCGTGATTGCCGGCGCTCGCGCAGACCACCCCGCGCCCGCGCTCGCCCGGGGAGAGGGAGCGCACGAAGTTGAGGGCGCCGCGCCCCTTGTAGGAGCGGACGGCGTTGAGGTCCTCGCGCTTGAGCCGCACGTCCAGGCCGTAGCGGGCGGAGAGGCGCTCGCTGCGCTGGAGCGGGGTGGGCCCGATGACGTCGGCGAGGCGGGCGGCGGCCTCCTCGACCTGCGCCGCGTCCACCCGCGCGGACGCCGCGTGCCCGTACCGGTCGTTGTCGTTCACGGTGGTCCTTGTCGTTCGGGGCGCGCGGTCCCGTCCGCCGTCCCCGCGGCGCGTCCCCGTGCGCGGGGGCGGAGGTAGCGCCCGCCTCGACCGTACAGCGCCCCGTGACCGTTCCGGTGCCACTCGCGCCACTGGGACCTCGGGGAACACCCGGCGACGGACCGTCCGGGTGGCGGCGGGGACCCGGCGGCGGTCCGCTGTGAGCCCCTCCACACCGGTTCCGGTTCCGGCACGGTCGGGCAACGATCATGTGACATAGAGTGCCTTTTCGGTCGCACCGTGTTTGCTCCGGGTGAATCAGGCGAGAAAGGACCTTCGTACCGATCTCCTCTGCGGAAACGGCGGACCGCCCTCTCATGCAAGCGTTGACCGACGCCATCGGCGTCTTCAACAACGACCTCTTCTGGCCCCTGGTCATCGTGGTGCTGGTCGCCGCGAGCCTGTACTTCACCGTCCGCCTGGGGCTGGTCCAGCTCCGGCTCCTGCCCGAGATGTTCCGCTCGTTCGGCGGCTCGGGCCGCGCGGACGACGGCGACGGGCGCTCCATCTCCTCCTTCCAGGCGTTCGCGGTGTCCGCGGCGGCACGCGTCGGCACCGGCAACGTGGCGGGGGTGGCGACCGCCATCTCGCTGGGCGGTCCCGGCGCCGTGGTGTGGATGTGGCTGATGGCGCTGCTGGTCGGCGCGGCGAGCTTCGTGGAGTCGACGCTGGCCCAGCTGTGGAAGGTGCCCTACAAGGACGGCTTCCGGGGAGGCCCGGCCTACTACATGCAGTACGGGCTCGGGAGGCGCTGGCTGGGCGTGGTCTTCGCGATCACCATCACGGTGACCTTCGGGTTCGTGTTCAACGCGGTGCAGTCCAACACCATCTCCACGACCCTCGTCGGCTCCGCCGCGCAGGCGGGCGCCGACACCGGCGCCATGCCGTGGCTGCCCGCCGCCATCGGCCTGGGGCTGGTGGCGCTGACCGCCGCGGTCATCTTCGGCGGCATCCGGCGCATCGCCAACGTCGCTCAGCTGCTGGTGCCGTTCATGGCGCTCGCCTACCTGCTGCTCGGCATCGCCGTGGTCCTGATGAACCTGGAGAAGATCCCCGGCGTCGTCTCCCTCATGTTCGCGCACGCCTTCGGCCTGCGCGAGGTCGCCGCGGCCGGCCTGGGCACGGCGATCATCCAGGGCGTGCGGCGCGGGATGTTCTCCAACGAGGCCGGGCTGGGCTCGGCCCCCAACGCGGGCGCGACGGCGAGCGTCAGCCACCCGGTCAAGCAGGGCCTGGTGCAGACCCTGGGCGTCTACTTCGACACCCTCGTCGTCTGCTCCATCACCGCCTTCATCATCCTGGTCTCCAACCCCGTCTACGGCGAGGACCTGGGCGCCACCATGACGCAGGACGCGCTGGGCGCGAACCTGGGCGGCTGGGCGGTGCACGCGCTCGCGGTGATCATCTTCCTGCTGGCGTTCACCTCCGTGCTGGGCAACTACTACTACGGCGAGTCCAACGTGGGCTTCCTCAACCCGAGCGAGCGGCTGCTGACGGCCTACAAGTGGGTCTTCCTGGTGGCGACCTTCCTCGGCTCCGTCGGTTCGATCCAGCTGGTGTGGACGCTGGCCGACACCACCATGGGGTTCATGGCGCTGGTCAACCTGGCCGCGATCGTGCCGCTGGCGGGCGTCGCGCTCAAGCTCCTCAAGGACTACACGGCCCAGCGCAGGCAGGGCCTGGACCCGGTGTTCACCGCGGACCGGATGCCTGAGCTGCCCCACGTGCGGTGCTGGGACCCCGAGCCGGAGGGCGCGGAGAGCACCCGGGCCTGAACCCGCCCCGCCCCTGCGGCCGCCCCCGACGCGTCCGCAGGGGCGGGTGCCGGGCGTCCCCCGCCGGCGGACCCCCGGCCGGGCCGACGCGGGACCGGGGTCCGCGCGCAAGGCCGCACGACCGCATACGACCGCCCGCATCCGGCGGCATCGGAAAGCGTGCAATTCACAAAGAAAACACCTTTTCCGCAGAAAAATTAGAAATACGGAGAATGCCAACGGCGCGGGCGGTCGGCCGCGCACGCGCACTCCTTCCGGCGCGCGGACGACCCCGAGCACGGACGCCCCGGGCAGCGGGGGTTGCGGTCGTCCGCCCGCGGCCGTGCGACCTGGCACGAACTCCGGCCGGAGACGCCGGAACCGCGACGGTTCCGGCCCGGGAGCACCGTCCCGGAAAGAATGTCGCGGATCTTTTCCCACTCCCTGTCTGATTCTTATCACCCTTGTCCGCTTCTCCCGAAAAGGCGGCGCGCTCCTCTCCCCCGGAAAAACGCACGGAATCACACCGGCGCATTGACAAATGAGTTCATGGCCCCAGATGATCCTCGAAAAAGGATCCACGGCGCACCCGCGAAATACCCGGGCCCCCTCTCCGGAGCCGTGGTCCCTGTCGTACGGGACGCGAACGGGAGAACACTGTGGCGCACACCGAGGACGGTGCCGAGGGCGGGCGCGTGGGCGATCCGGTGCTGATCGCGGCCGGGGCCGCCGACCTGGTCATCGAGGGCATCGGAACGGCCCTGCGCAGGACCGGGGCGCTGCTGGGCCGGTCGGACCTGGCCGAACTCGCCCGGGACGGCCGGGAGGAGCTGCGGCAGCGGGGGATCCTGGCGCTGCGGCGGTACTCCCCCACGCCCGAGTCCCACATGGAGCTGCTCGCCCGCCGCGCCGCCTCCCGGGAACCCGGCCGGGGCGATGCCTGAGCCGCCGGGGCAGGCCCTGTTCCGGGCGCGGGTGGACGCCGAGCTGGAGGCCTTCGCACGGCAGGAGACCGAGCAGCTCCTCGCCGTCGACGCCGACCTGCTGCCGGTCGCCGAGCAGCTGACCGCGGCGGTGTCCGGCGGCAAGCGCCTGCGCGCCGCGTTCTGCTACTGGGGGTGGCGCGCGGCCGGCCAGCCGGACAGCGACGCCCTGGTCAGGGCCGCCGCGGCCATGGAGCTGGTGCACGCGGCGGCGGTCGTCCACGACGACCTCATCGACGAGAGCCCGACGCGCCACGGCGCCCCGAGCGCCCACGCCGCCCTGCGAGCGGCGCTGGCCGGCGGGACCCGGCCCCAGGCCCGGAGCCGTGCGCTGGCCCTCCTCACCGGGGACCTGCTGATGGCGTGGGCCGGGCAGATGTTCCTCCTGTGCGGCCTGCCCGCGGCCTACCTGTCCCGTGCCCGCGGACCGTGGTCGACCATGGCCCGCGAGCTGGTCGCCGGGGAGTGCCTGGAAGTCCTGCGCACCGGCTCCCGACCCGACACGGACCGGTCGCTCCAGGTCATCCGCTACAAGACGGCCAAGTACACGGTCGAGCACCCCCTGCACATCGGCGGCGCGCTGGCCGGCGCCCCGCGGGCCCTGATGGAGGCCTTCACCTCCTACGGGATCCCCCTGGGCGAGGCCTTCCAGCTCCGGGACGACCTGCTGGGGCTCTTCGGCGACCCGGCGCACACCGGCAAGTCGAACCTGGACGACGCCCGGGGCGACCGGCCGACGGTCCTGTTCGCCCAGACCTGGTCGGCCGCCACCGCGGCCGAGCGGCGGGAGCTGCGCGGCCTGCTCGGCCGGCGCGACCTGGACGAGGCGGGCCTGTCCAGGGTCCGGGCGATCGCGCGGCGCACCGGGGCGCCCGAACGGGTCGAGGAGATGATCACCCTGCGCACCGGGGAGGCGACCGCCGCCCTGGCCCGCGCGGGCCTGCCCGGCGAGGCGGCCACCGCCCTGACCCACATGGCGGCCCTGGCCGCGGACCGGCAGAACTGAGCCGCAGAGGGGCTCGGCCGCAGAGAGGATGGCATGCAGCACACACCGGAGTCCATGAGCGCGCTACGGCTCGTGGGGGACGAACTCGCCGACGGCACGGTGGCGACCCTGTTCGAGCGCGGCGAGGTCGGCAGGTTCAACACCCTCATGCGCTACTTCTCCACGGCCGGACAGGAGCTGCCCGAGGGGCTGCCGGACGTGGCCCACGAGTACCTGCGGGCGACCGCGGCCCCGCCCGACTGGGTCGACTGGGGCGAGATGGAGCGGGCCCGGCTCTTCTTCATCGACAACAACGTGCACATCTCCACCGCCCTGGCCTTCTCCGCCATGCCCGCCTGCTACGCCGTCCCGCACGTGGCCAGGCTGCTCAGCGCCACCCACGGCCTGGAGTACCCCTCGCGGCGCATGGCCGAGACGGGGCAGTTCACCGTCTGGCTGATGCAGCCCGACGCCTTCGAGGCGGGGAGCCGGTTCGTCCCCGCGGTCCAGAAGGTGCGCCTGTTGCACGCCTCCATCCGCCACCACATGCGCCGCGAGGGGCTCTGGGACGAGGAGGCGCTGGGCACCCCGATCTGCCAGGAGGACATGATCGGCGGCCTGATGATCTTCTCGATCCAGGTCCTGGACGCCCTGCACCGCCTGGGCGTCCACATGTCGGCCGAGGGCGCGGCGTCCTACTTCTACGCCTGGCGCGTCGTCGGCGAGATGCTCGGGATCGCCCCGGGGCGGGCCCCGGCCGACCTGGAGGAGGCCCGCCTGTTCTCCGACCTGTACATGACGCGGTACATGGGCCCCTCCGAGGAGGGCGCGCGGCTGACCCGCCAGCTCATCGACCTCTACGAGGAGGTCGTCCCCGGGACGCTCCTGGACCCCGTGGTCGCCGCCCTGATCCGCTACCTCATCGGCGACACCTGCGCCGACTGGCTCCAGGTGCCGCGCAGCGCCTGGGACACGGGCGTCAAGGCCTCCCCCGCGCTGCTCGGCGTCCTGGAGGGCATCGAGGACCGCTCCCCGCTGGGGGCCTGGGCGCTGGACCGGCTCGGCCACCTCACCACCCACCTGGAGCTCAGCTCCCTGACCCGGGGCAGGGTCATGCAGTACGCCGTCCCCGAACGGCTCAGGGACGAGTACGGCGTCGCCTCCGCCGCCTCCCGCACCGCCCGGTGGGTCCCGCCTCCGCCCGCCTTCTCCTCCTGAGCCCGCTCCGGTGCGGCCCGGGGAGGCGTCCGCGGGTCCCGGGGCGTGTGCGGCGGATGCCCTCGTGCGGTGCGGCGCCTTCGCCCGGGGACGGGAGCGGTTCACCGGTGCTCCCCCACCTTGCGGTGCGGCGTTCCCGCTCAGGGGCGGGAGCGTGTCACCGGCGGTCCCCGCCGGGGCGGCGCGGGAGGGCGCCCCGGGCCGTGGTGGGGGTGGCTGCGCCGGTCGCGCCCGTCGGTCCCGCCGTGTTCGCGCCGGCGGCCCGTCCGGCGCCCTGTGGTGGTGGGCCGACGTGAGGCGGTCGGCGGGTGCGGCGGGCTCCAGGGCCGGTGCGCCTACCGGCGGGGCGCCACGGCGTAGCCGTAGGGAACCGGCCAGCGGGGCTCGGCGCCGAGTTCGGCGGCGGCGCGGTGCGCCCAGTAGGGCTCGCGGAGCAGCTGGCGGCCCAGCATGACGGCGTCGGCGCGGCCGGAGGCCACGATCTCCTCCGCCTGCGCGGGCTCGGTGACCAGTCCGACGGCGGCGGTGGGCATCCCCGTCTCGGCGCGCACCCGCTCGGCGAAGGGCACCTGGTACCCGGGGGCGACGGGGATGCGCGCCCCGGCCGCCACGCCCCCGGTGGAGACGTCGAGCAGGTCCACCCCGCGGGCCCGGAGCTCCTCGGCCAGGCGCACGGTGTCCTCCCCGGTCCAGCCCCGGCGGGGGTCCCCGGGGTCCTCGGCCAGCCAGTCGGTGGCCGAGGTCCGGAAGAGCACCGGCAGGTCCTCGGGCCAGACCGCGCGCACGGCCTCGACCACGGCCAGGGGGAAGCGCAGGCGGTTCTCGAAGCTTCCGCCGTAGGAGTCGGTGCGCCGGTTGCCCGCCGGGGACAGGAAGGTGTTGAGGAGGTAGCCGTGGGCGCCGTGCACCTCCGCGACCTGGAACCCGGCGGCCAGGGCGCGCTCGGCCGCCGCGGCGAAGTCCCCGACCAGGCGCTCGATCTCCGCGACGGTGAGGGCGTGGGGCGCGGCCAGGCCGGGGAAGGGCGCGTCGTCGGAGGAGACGCCCTCCCAGCCGCCCTCCTCCGGCGGGACGGTGCCCGGCCCGTCCCAGGGCCGCCGGCTGGAGCCCTTGCGCCCGGCGTGGGCGAGCTGGACGGCGGGGACCGCGCCGTGCGAGGCGACGGCGGCGGTGATCCGGGAGAAGGCGGCCTGCTGGGCCGAGTTCCACAGCCCCAGGTCGGCGGGGCTGATCCGGCCGTCGGGGCGCACGGCGGTGGCCTCGGCCATGACCAGGCCGGCCCCGCCCGCGGCGCGGGAGGCCAGGTGGGTCAGGTGGAAGTCGGTGGGGACGCCGGCCTCTGGGCCCCGGCCGACCGCCGAATACGTGCACATCGGGGCCATCCACACCCGGTTGGGGACGGTCAGCGATCGCAGTTCCAGCGGGGTGAACAGGGCGCTCACGGCGGGTCCTCACTACTCCTGGGCGCGGGGTGTCGGGGTGTCGGGGGGCTGGGTCGCAGACCTGGGATGTCCGGACGTCGGGACGTTGGTACGACGACAACCGTACTACGACCGCTGTCGAACGACCGGTGCCTTCCCCGCCAGCCGCCCCGCGAAGCCCTCCAGCGCCGCGCGCACCCCCTCCGGCTCCTGCACCGTGACCTCGGCGTCCAGGAACGCCAGGGGCGTCAGCAGCCACTGCCACGTGTCGACCATGACCGCCACCCGGCTCCGCTCCCCCGTCAACGCCCCGACCTCGGCGTCGTGCTCGGCGAAGGCGTCGGCGACGGCCGCCGCGGGCGCGGCCACGGTGAGGACAACCCGGGTGCGCTCCTTGTCCAGGCCGCGCCGCAGGTACTCCGCGGCGGTGTCGGCGGGCAGCGGTCGGGGCGCGTACACGTCGTGCGTGGTCCGCAGCCCGTCGACGCGGTCGGTGCGGAACACCCGCCAGTCCCCGCGCCCGGTGTCCCAGGCCAGCAGGTACCAGCGGCTCCGGTGGTGGACCTGCCGGTGGGGCTCGACCCGCCGCGAGGACGCCCGCCCGGTGCGCCCCCGGTAGTCGAACGCGACGATCCGCCGGTCCCGGACCGCGTCGGCGAGCACCGCCAGGTTCCCGGCCGCGGTGCCCGGCCCGGGCGGGGTGGTGCTCTCCAGGCTCTCCCGGAGCCGGGCGGCGCGGTGGCGCAGCCGGGCGGGCAGGTACTGGTCGACCTTGCCGTAGGCGCGGGTGGCGGCCTCCTCCACGGTGCCGCCCTCGGCGGAGCCGCCCGTGGCCATGGCGGCCAGGGCCAGCAGGGTCGCGGTCGCCTCGTCGTCGTCGAACACCAGCGGCGGCACGGCACTGCCCGCGACCAGCCGGTAGTGTCCGCCGGGCCCCGGGCGGGTGCTGACGGGGTAGCCGTAGCCGCGCAGGCGCTCCACGTCGCGGCGCAGCGTCCGGGGGCTGACGTCCAGCCGCGCGGCCAGTTCCTCCCCGGTGAACGACCGCCCGGACTGCAACGTGGTGAGCAGGGCGAGGATGCGCCCGGTGACGTCGGCCATGGTTCCAGTCTCGCCGAAATCACGGCCGGATTCCGGCCACATCTGCTTTTAGCGTCGCCCGTATGGAGAACGACGCGGTGATCCGCCTGCGCGGAGTGCGCACCAACAACCTCAAGTCCCTGGAGCTGGACATCCCGCACGGGCGCCTGGTGGTGTTCGCGGGGGTGTCCGGGTCGGGCAAGTCGTCGCTGGTGTTCGGGACGGTCGCGGCCGAGGCCGGGCGTCGGCTCAACGAGACCTTCCCCCCGTTCGCCCGGGAGCGGCTGCCCAGGTGGACCCGCCCCGATGCCGACCTCATCGAGGGGCTGTCCCCCGTGGTCGTGGTCGGCCAGCGGCGGCTGGGCGGCAACGCCCGCTCCACCGTCGGCACCGCCACCGGGGTCTGGACCTACCTGCGGCTGCTGTTCTCCCGGATCGGAACGCCGCACGTGGGCGAGGCGTCCCGGTTCTCGTTCAACGACCCGGCGGGGATGTGCCCCACCTGTTCGGGGCTGGGCGAGACCGTGGTGAGCGCCGTCGACCGGTTCCTGGACCCGGACCTGTCGCTCGCCCAGGGCGCGATCCGGGTCCCGGGGTTCGGCGCCGGCCACCACTGGTACGAGCGCTTCAAGGACGTCGGCGCCTTCACCGCCGACACCCCGCTGCGCGAATGGACCGGGGACGAGCGCCGCGCCCTGCTGTACGGCGGCGAACACGCGGCACGGCTGGGCACCCGGCCCGCCCGCGAGTACGAGGGGATCGTGGAGCGGTTCGAGCGCATCCACCTGCGCGCCGCCGGGGAGGTGTCCGACCGCAAGCGGGAGGTGCTGACCCGGTTCACCCGCACGGCGCCCTGCCCGGAGTGCGGAGGCGACCGGCTGAACGCGGCGGCCCGCGCCGCCACCGTGCGCGGCCGCACCCCGGGCGAGCTCGCCCGCACCGAGATCGCCGACCTGGCCGCCTGGCTGCGAGAGGTGGACGACCCCGCCGTCGCCCCCGTGGTGTCCGGGCTCGGCGCACGCCTGCGGGCCCTGGTCGAGGTCGGGCTGGGGTACCTGCACCCGGGCCGGGCCACCACGACCCTGTCGGGCGGGGAGTCCCAGAAGATCACGACCGTCCGCCACCTGGGCGGCGGCCTGGTGGGGATGACCTACATCTTCGACGAGCCCACCACCGGCCTGCACCCGTGCGACGCCGCGTCCATGACGGGGCTGCTGGCCCGGCTGCGCGACCAGGGCGGCACGATACTGGTGGTCGAGCA
The DNA here is from genome assembly GCF_900141985.1 of Nocardiopsis flavescens. GTDB lineage: Bacteria > Actinomycetota > Actinomycetes > Streptosporangiales > Streptosporangiaceae > Nocardiopsis > Nocardiopsis flavescens. The sequence goes on from NZ_FQZK01000008.1 coordinate 159,397, forward strand.
CGACCCGGCCGTCATGGCGGCCGCCGACGAGGTCGTGGAGATCGGCCCGGGCGCCGGGGCCGACGGCGGCCGGGTCGTCCACCAGGGAACCTTCGAGGCGCTGCGGTCCGCGGGCACGGCCACCGCCGCCGCCCTGGCCGCCCGGTGGCCGGTCCGGGCCGAGCCCCGCCCGGCCACCGGGGCGCTCACCGTGAGCGGCGCCCGCCGCAACAACCTCAAGGACGTGACCGTGAACGTCCCCACCGGGGTGCTCACCGTGCTGACCGGCGTGGCCGGGTCGGGCAAGTCCAGCCTGGCCGCGGAGCTGGTGGACCGGCACGGGGCTGTGGTGCTCGACCAGCGGCCGGTCGCCGTCCACCGGCGCTCCACCCCGGTCACCTACACCGGGATCGCCGGGCCGCTGCGCGCCCTGTTCGCCGCACGCAGCGGCCTGCCCGCAGGCCGGTTCAGCGCCAACTCCGCGGGCGCCTGCCCCGAGTGCCGCGGGCTGGGCACGGTCCGCGTGGACCTGGCGTTCCTGGAGGCCGAGGAGGTCCGCTGCCCGATCTGCGAGGGACGGCGGTTCACCGACGAGGTGCTGCGCCACCGGGTGGCCGGGCTGACCATCGCCGACATCGACGCCCTGACGGTCGCCGAGGCCCTGGACCTGCTGCCCGACCCGCGGATCCGAACGGCGCTGGGCCGGCTGGACCGGGTGGGCCTGGGCCACCTGCGCCTGGGCCGCCCGCTGACGAGCCTGTCGGGTGGCGAGTGCCAGCGCCTCAAGATCGCCCGGGAGCTGCGCGAGGCGGCCGAACCGTCCCTGTACGTCCTGGACGAGCCCACCACCGGGCTGCACCCGAGCGACGTCGCGGTGCTGCTCGGGGTGCTGGACCGGCTCATCGAACGCGGGCACACCGTGGTCGTCATCGAGCACGAGGTGGACGTGATGCGCCACGCCGACCACCTCATCGACCTGGGCCCCGGGCCGGGCGAACGCGGCGGGCGGGTCCTGTACCAGGGCCCGCCCGCGCGGATCCGCGGCACGGCGACCGCCGCGGCCCTACTCGGCGGGTGAGGCCACCCGGGGCAGCGCGCGGCCCGCGTGGTGGACGTACTCCTCCCCCGTCTCCAGGCGGTAGAAGGTCACCGGCGTCCAGGTGCGCGCCCCCTGCGGGCGGACGGCGTACACGCCGGGCGCGACCGCCGCCAGGGGCAGCTCCTGGAACGGCTCGGGGTCCAGCTCGGCCAGCGGCCCCAGGGCGGTCGTGCGCAGCACCGGGCCGTCCGGGCCCGCCAGCACCTCCAAGCGCTCGGCGGCGTTCTCGTACACCCCCGTGTGGGCGGAGACGTCGGTCCGCGAGGGCTCGGCGGGCGGCTCCACCGGGCCGGGGACCCGCACCCCGGCCAGGGCGTCGAACACCTCGCCGTACAGGTCCTGGTAGAGGTCGCGGGTGCGGCCCCCGTTGGTGAGCAGGCCCACGGCCAGGCCCGACCCGGGCAGCAGGCGCAGGAACGCGGACTGGCCGACGGTGTTGCCGTCGTGGCCGACGACGCGGTGGCCGTCCCAGTCGTAGAGGATCCAGCCCAGCCCCCAGGCCTCGCCCAGGGTGCGCACGTCCGGCAGCCGGACCTGCGGTTCGGTCATGGCCCGGACGGTGTCCGGGGACAGCAGCCGGGTGCCGTCGGCCGTGGTGCCGCCGCGCAGGTGGGCGGCGGCGAAGCGCAGCAGGTCGCCCATGTCCGCGGTCACTCCCCCGGCGGGCGCCACGGAGCGGGGCAGCCCCCACCGCGGTGCCCGCACCGGCTCGGGCAGCCCCGTGACGTGGCCGACGGCGGGGTCGTTGAGCAGGGCCTCCTCGGGAAGGGTGCCGGTGCGCTCCAGGCCCAGGGGGACGAAGAGGCGCTCGCGCATCGCCTCGTCCCAGACCCGGCCGGTCAGCCGCTCGATGATGCGTCCCAGCAGCACGAACCCGGAGTTGCAGTAGGAGAAGGTGGCGCCCAGCGGGTGGATGCGGGCAGCCCCGGCGAGCAGCGCGGTGTACTTCTCCACGGCGTCGTCGCCGCGGCCGGTGTCGGTGAACAGGTCGCCCTCGATACCGCTGGTGTGGGTCAGCAGGTGGCGCACGGTGACGCCGGCGGTGGTCGCCCCGTCGGAGGGGACGGCCTCGGGCAGGACCTCGGCGACCGGGGTGTCGACGGTGAGCAGGCCCTCCTCGACCAGGCCCATGACGACCGCGGCGGTCCAGAGCTTGGTGATGGAGCCGATCTGGAAGGCGGACCGGGCGGTGACGGGGTGGCCGGTGTCGGTGTCCAGGACGCCGTGCGCCACCGTGAAGGCCTCCTCCCGGCCGTCGGGGGCCAGGCGCAGGACGCCGAACTGGGCTCCGGGGACGCCGTGGCGCCCGGCCAGCTCGGCCAGCCGCGCGGCCCAGCGGCCGGGGTCGATGGCGGTGGGTTCGTCGGGCAAGGTGGTCCCCTTGTCGGTCGTGGCCGGTGGCTCCGGGCCCCGCCCGGGACCCACCGCCACCCTAGGACCGGGAGCCCCGGCCCGCCCGCGCGGGCGGGCCGGGGCGGGCACCGCGCGCCCCGGGTCCCTGGCACCGGGACGCCCGCGCCCCGGCGTACGGGCCTGAGGCGCGGGCGGACGCGCCTCAGGCGGCGGGGGTGCGCTCGACGGAGTCGAGCCAGGCCCGGACCCGCTCGTTGTGCTCGCCCAGCAGCGGCGGCGGCAGGTGCCCCTCCGCGGCGGGGGGCTCCCCCTCCCCCCCGCCGTGCGGGGCGAAGCGCAGCGCCGACCCGGGCAGCTCCACCCGGCCCAGGACGGGGTGCTCCACCTCCAGGACCAGCCCCTGGGAGCGGGTCTGCTCCCACGCGTAGACCTGGTCGACGGTGCGCACCGCCCCGCAGGGGACGCCGATGTCCCCGATGCGGCGCAGCCACTCGTCGCGGGGGGCGGTGCCCAGCACCGCCTCCACCTCGGCCACCAGCTCCTCCCGGTGGACGACGCGGGCGGCATTGTCGCCGAACCGCGGGTCGCCGGGGTCCAGGCCCAGCAGGCCCGCGAACTTCGCCCACTGGGCCTCGCCGCCGACGGCGACCTGGAGGACCCCGTCCGCGCAGGCGAAGGCGCCGTAGGGGGAGATGGAGGGGTGGTGGTTGCCCATCGCCCGGGGCACCTCGCCCGCCACGGTCCAGCGGGTCCCCTGGAAGGCGTGCACGCCCACGATGGAGGACAGCAGCGAGGTGCGGACCACCGTGCCGGCGCCGGTGCGCTCGCGCTGGACGAGCGCGGCCAGCACCCCCTGGGCGCCGTTCATCCCGGCGAGGAGGTCGCCGATGGGGACGCCGACCTTGGTCGGCTCCTGCGGGGAGGGCCCGGTCAGGCTCATCAGCCCGGCCTCGCCCTGGGCGATCTGGTCGTACCCGGCCCGGCCGCCCTCGGGGCCGTCGTGGCCGAACCCGCTGATGGAGCACACCACCAGGCGGGGGTTGAGCTCGCCCAGGCGCGCGGTGGAGAAGCCGAGCCGGTCCAGGACGCCGGGGCGGAAGTTCTCCACGAGCACGTCGGCGGCGCGCACCAGGCGGGTGAGCTGCTCGACGCCGTCGGGGGACTTGAGGTCCAGCTCGACGGACTCCTTGTTGCGGTTGCAGGAGAGGAAGTAGGTGCTGGTCCGCGCGTCCTGGGGTCCCGTGAAGGGCGGCCCCCAGCCGCGGGTCTCGTCGCCGGTGCCGGGCTGCTCGACCTTGATGACGCGGGCGCCCAGGTCGCCCAGCAGCATCGCGGCGTGCGGGCCGGCCAGCGCGCGGGACAGGTCGACGACGACGATGCCCTGGAGCGGTCCTCTTTCGCGGTCCATGCGGCTCCTTCGGTGGAGGGGTGGAAGGTGGTGCGGCCCGTCAGGAGGGCAGGCCCAGGCGGCGGTGGCGGGCGGCCCGGGCGGCGCGCCGGGCGGACCCGGGGGCGCGGGTGAGGGAGGCCAGCTCGTGGCGCAGGGCCAGGCCGGCGCGGCGGCAGAACTCCTCCGGCTCGTCGGCGGCGTCGTCGTGCTCGGGCACGATCCGGTCGACGATGCCGTGGGCGCGCAGGTCGGTGGAGCCGATGCCCTGGTCGCGGGCCAGGTCGGGCGCCCGGTCGGTGGTGCGGTGCACGAGGGCGCTGGCGCCCTCGGGGGGCAGCGGCGCCAGCCAGGCGTTCTGGGCGCACAGCACCCGGTCGGCGGGGACGAGGGCGAGCGCCCCGCCGCCGGTGCCCTGCCCCAGCAGCAGGGCGAGGGTGGGCGCGGCGAGCGTGGCCATCTCGGTGAGGCAGCGGGCGATCTGCCCGGCCATGCCCTGCTCCTCGGCCTCCCGGGACAGGGCGGCGCCGGGGGTGTCGATGACGGTGACCAGGGGCAGGCCCAGCTCGTCTGCCAGGCGCATGCCGCGGCGGGCGGCGCGCAGGGCGTCCGGTCCCAGGGGGTGCTCGGGGGTCTGGCGGTCCCGGTCCTGGCCCAGCAGGACGCAGGAGGTGCCGCCGAACCGGGCCAGGGCCAGGAGCAGGCCGGGGTCGGACTCGCCCTCGCCGCTGCCGCGCAGGCGCACGACGTCGGTGGCCGCGTGGCGCAGTAGCGCGCGCACCCCGGGCCGGTCGGGGCGGCGCGAGCGGGTGACGGCGGTCCAGGCGGGGGTGGCGGCGGCGGGTTCGGGGGGCGGCGGCGGGACCGGCCCGGCGTCGCGCGAGAGCAGGACGGTGAGGGCGCGGTCGGCGATGGCGGGCAGGTCCTCGGGGGGCAGGACGGCGTCGATGAGGCCGTGGTCCAGGAGGTTCTCGGCGCGCTGGACGCCCTCGGGGAAGTCGTCCCCGTACAGGGCGGTGTACACGCGCGGGCCCAGGAAGCCGATGAGGGCGCCGGGCTCGGCGACGGTGACGTGGCCCAGGGACCCCCAGGAGGCCAGGACCCCGCCGGTGGTGGGGTCGCGCAGGTAGACGAGGTAGGGCAGCCCGGCGGCCTTGTGGGCGGCGACGGCGGCGGTGATCTTGACCATCGACAGGAAGGCGACGGTGCCCTCCTGCATGCGGGTGCCGCCGGAGGCCGGGGAGACGAGCAGGGGCAGCCGGGCGGCGGTGGCGCGTTCGACGGCGGTGACCAGGCGCTCCGCGGCGGCGACGCCGACGGATCCGGCGAGGAAGGCGAACTCCCCGGCGGCGACGGCGACGCGGCGCCCGCGGAGCAGGCCCTCGCCGGTCAGGACCGCCTCGTCGCAGCCGGAGGCGGCGCGGGCCCGGGCGAGGTCGGCGGCGTAGGCGGGGTCGGGGCGGACGTCGACGGGGGCGGTGTCCCAGGAGCGCAGGCTCCCGGGGTCGAGGATCCGGTCGAGGAGGTCGCGGGCGCCGTACCGGGTGGCCATCGTCAGCTCCTTATTGGCTCAGTGGCTAGGCCACTAGGTCTCTTCGCCAGCATGGCACACGCCCGTGGCTTTGGGAAGGCCGACATCCCCCTACCCGCACCGGGACCCCGCGCCCCGCCGCGTCGGGCCGAGTCGACCGGAGCGACGGGCCCGGACTAGTCTGGAGGCCTGCCCCGCCGAAGCCGGAAGGAGCGCGCCCGCGTGCCCACCAAGCCCACCCCCCGGCCGCCGGTACGGCCTCGTCTCTACGAGCAGCTGGTGGAACGGCTGGCGGAGTACATGCGCGAGGCCGGGCTGGTCCCCGGCGACCGCCTGCCCGCCGAGCGGGAGCTGGCCGCCTCCCTGGGCGTGAGCCGCGCCTCGCTCAGCCAGGCGCTGGTGGCGCTGGAGGTGCAGGGCATCATCGACGTGCGCCACGGCGACGGCGCCATCATCCGCCGCACCACCTCCGAGGAGGGGGTACTGGCCCTGCTGCGCGACCGCGCCAACCGGCGGGCGGAGATCATCGAGGCGCGCCAGGCGCTGGAGGTCAAGCTCGCCGAGCTGGCCGCCGAGCGCCGTACCGACGGCGACCTGGCCGCCATCGACACCGCCCTGGACGTCATGCGCGCCGAGCTGCGCGGGGGCGGGCGCGGGGTGGAGGGCGACGAGCGCTTCCACGCCGCCGTCACCGAGGCCGCGCGCTCGCGGCTGCTCACCCGCATGATGAACGAGCTGGCCCCGATGATCCGGGAGACCCGACTGGAGTCGCTGTCCCAGCCGGGACGGCCGCAGGACTCCCTGGCCGGGCACGAGAAGATCGCCTCCGCCATCCGCCTGGGCGACCCCGACATGGCCGCCGAGGCCATGCGCCGCCACCTGCGGCTGGTGTCGCAGGTGGACGGCGCCCCCGCCGGGCCCACCGCGGGCTGAACCCGCGGGCCGGCCCGGCGCGGTGCCGCCGCGCCGGGCCGCCGCCCGCGCGCCCCGGACGCGGCCGGGGCCGGTACCGGTGCCGCCGGGGTCAGAGCAGGCCGGGCGCCACCAGCACGCCCCAGGCCGCCAGCGGGCCCAGGACCACCACGATCGCGCTGTAGACCAGGATGCGCCGGTAGAAGCGCTCGGGGTCGGTCCCGGTGGCGTTGGCCAGGACCAGGGCGCCGTTGGTGGAGAACGGGCTGACGTCCACGATCGTGGAGGACACCGCGAGCGCGACGATCACCCCCGTGGCGCTCACCTCGCCCATGAGCAGGAACGGCACCGCCAGCGGGATGGTCGCGCCCAGGATGGCGGTGGAGGAGGCGAAGGCCGAGACGACACCGCCGATGTAGCACAGCAGCAGGGCGACGAGCAGGCCCGCGCCCAGCCCGGCCGCGGCCAGCCCCACGTACTCGATGGTCCCGGCGCTCTCCATGACGCCGACGAACGTGAGCATGCCGGTGATGAGCAGCACGGTGGGCCAGCTGATCTGCGAGACCGCGTTCTTCTGCGCCTTGGGCGAGATGAGCGCCAGCACGACGGTGACGGTGATGGCGACGAAGCCGACGTTGAGGCCGAACCCCAGGGCCAGGACGCCCAGGGCGAGGATGCCCAGCAGGGTGGCGGCCTGGTCGAGGCGGATCCCGGGGGCCCGCCCGGCGTCGGGGTCCGCGGCACCGGCCTCCCCGCCGGCTCCCCCCGCGGCCACGGCGGTACCGCCGCCCTTGCCCCCGGAGCCGCCCGCGACGGTGACGGGCTCGTTCTCGATCTGCTCGACCCTGACCCCGACGAGCCGGTGGCCGCCCAGCGAGACGAACAGCAGGAGCGCGATCGCGAGGTTGAAGGCCAGGCTGCCCAGGAACAGGGTGACGGGGTGTACGGCGAGCCCGTTGTCCGCCACGATGGTGTTGACGGTGACGCCGTAGACGCTGGCCGGGGAGAACCCGCCGCCCTGCGCCCCGTGGACCACCATCATCCCCATCATCAGCGGGTCGATCCGGTACTTGACGGCGAAGCCCAGGGCGATGGGCGCGACGATGGCCACGGCCGCGGGGCTGAGCGCGCCCACGGCGGTGAGCAGGGCGGTGATGCCGAACATGACCCACGGGATGGCGACGACCCGGCCGCCGACCAGGCGGGTGGCGGCGCGGACCATGAGGTCGACGGTCCCGTTGTTCTTGGCGATGGCGAACAGGTAGGTGACGCCCACCAGGGTCAGGAACAGGTCCGCGGGGAAGCCGCCCAGGATCGCCTCGGGGGCCATGGACAGGGCGAGGGTGCCGACGAGGAAGGCGGCGACGAAGGCGAGGGCGCCGATGTTGATCGGGAAGACCGTGGCGACGACGAACATCGCCGCGAGCACGATGATGGTGAGCAACTGGGGTGTCATGACCGACCGTTCGAGCTTCGACTGAGGGGTGTGACTCAGCTCATATGAGCGATTGGCCTAGCCAATATGCCAGTGGGCCAGTTGTCAACCCCCGGAAACACCGCTGGCACTCCCCCCGCCGCACGGCCCCGGGGTGGGGCGCCCGCCGGGCCGGCTCCGGGAGCGTGCTCGGGGCCGCGCGCACCGCGCCGGCCGGTCCCCTCGTCGACGGGCACGCGCGGCCGGTCCGTCCGGGCCCGGCGGGCCACGCTCCGAGGGCCCGGCCACGTCGTCGAAGCGGGGGCGGGCCGGGTCGGGTGCGGGCCGGTGGAGGCGGCCCGGGCACAGGTGCCGTCCGGCGACGGCCGCGCCCGTGGCGGGCCGCGGTGACGGAGCCGGGGGTGACAGGGCGGGGAAGAAACGGCGAATTCGCCCCCGGCCGCCGTTGGGGGCCTGCCGGTGCGGTCGCGTGTGGCGCATACTCGGCTGCGGCACCGCCCCCGACGGAGGAACGCACCCAGGATGTTCGCCCCGCTCCGCTCCCCCCGCCCCCCGACCGCCGTCCTGGCCCTGGCCCTGGGCGCCGCGCTGCTGGCGCCGCCCGCGGCGGCGGCCCCCGTGCAGGCGCCCGCGCCCGCCACGGTCACGTCCCCCTCCCGCCACGTGGACCCGTTCGTCGGGACCGCGGGCGGCGGCAACACCTACCCCGGCGCCGTACGCCCCTTCGGGATGATCTCGTGGAGCCCCACCACGACCCCCGGCGACCAGACCGACACGGGGGCGGCCAACGGCTACCACTACGGCACCACCCGGGTGCGCGGCTTCGCGCTGACGCACGTCAACGGGGCGGGCTGCCACCCCGGGGCGGCCGGGGACGTGCCGATCATGCCGGTGACCGTGCCGGTGGACTCCTCCCCCAGCGCCGACGCCGCCGACGAGGTCTTCGCGAGCGACTTCGACCACGCCCGGGAGTCGGCCGAGCCGGGCCGCTACACCGTGACCCTGGACAACGGGGTGCGCACGGACCTGGCGGTGGGCGACCGGGCCGGGCTGGGCGCGTTCTCCTTCCCCGAGGGGGAGCCCGCCGCCCTGCTGTTCCGCACGTCCAACTCGCTCAACGGCAGCGAGGACGCCGAGATCCGCATCGACGAGGAGTCCCGCACGGTGTCGGGGTCGGTGCTGACCGGCGCGTTCTGCGGCCAGCGCGCCAACGGCGGCGAGAACAACCGCCGCTCCTACTACCGGCTGCACTTCACGGCCCGGTTCGACACCGCCTTCAGCGAGGTGGGCACCTGGGAGGACGACCGGCTGCGGCCGGGGACCACCGAGGCCTCCGGCGGCGAGGGCTACGACCGTTCGGCGCGCCGGGGCACCGGCTCGGGCGGGTACGTGGGCTTCCCCGGGGGGTCGGACGTGCGGGTGCGGGTCGGCATCTCCTACGTGAGCGGGGAGAACGCGGCGGCCAACCTGGACGCGGAGGTCTCGGCGGGCGACACCGTGGACGCGGTGGCCGAGCGCGCGCGCCGGTCCTGGGACGACCGGCTCGGCGCGGTCCGGGTGGGCGGCGGCACGGAGGAGGAGTACTCGGTGTTCTACACCGCGCTCTACCACGCCCTGCTCCAGCCCAACCTGGTCAGCGACGTGGACGGCCGCTACCCGGGCATGGACGGCGAGGCGCACCGGGTGGCCGACGGGCAGGGGGCGCAGTACACCAACTTCTCCGGCTGGGACCAGTACCGGGCGCAGATCCAGCTGCTCGCCCTGCTGGAGCCGGAGGTGGCGGGGGACTTCGCGCAGTCGCTGCTGAACTTCGCCGGGCAGAACGGGGGCGTGTGGGACCGCTGGGTGCACGTCAACGGGCCCACGCACGTGATGACGGGCGACCCGTCGGCGGCCACCCTGGCGACCTTCGTCGCGATGGGCGCGGACGGGTTCGACACCGGGGCCGCCTACGGGTCCCTGCGGGCCCAGGCCACCGAGCCGCACCCGGACGGGCTGTCCGACGCGGGCTGCCCGGGCCAGTGCGAGGGCCAGCGCCCCGGGCTGGAGCGCTACCTGGAGCTGCGCTACGCGCCGCAGGACGACTGCCACTGCTGGGGCGGCGCCGCCGAGACGCTGGAGGCGTCCGTGGCGGACGGCGCCCTGGCGCACTGGGCGGCCCGCACGGGGCGGGACGCGGACGCGGAGCTGTTCGGCGCGCGGGGCGGGTACTGGCGCAACGTGTTCGACCCGGACGAGGGGTACATCCGGCCGTGGAACGCGGACGGGTCCTGGTCGGGGGCGTTCGACCCTGCCTCCCAGCACGGGTTCGCCCAGGGCTCCGGCGCCACCTACACCTGGATGGTGCCGCAGGACGTCGCCGGGCTCGCCGAGGCGATGGGGGGCCGGGAGCGGGCGGCCGAGCGCCTGGACGGGTTCTTCCGCACGCCGGACGGGGAGTGGTCGGTGGGCGGCGGCGACCCGCTGCGCTACGACCCGACCAACGAGCCGGGCATCCACGCCCCGTGGCTGTACAACGCCCTCGGGCAGCTCTGGAAGACGCAGGAGACGGTGCGCGAGATCGCGTCGTCCCAGTACGGGACGGGTCCGGAGGGGCTGCCGGGCAACGACGACCTGGGCACGATGTCGGCCTGGTACGTGTTCGCGGCGCTGGGGCTGTTCCCGCAGGCGCCGGGGCGGGCCGAGCTGCTGCTGTCCGGCCCGGCGTTCCCCTACGCGCGGATCGCCCCGGCGGGGCGCCCGCCGATCACCGTCGCCGCCCCGGGGGCGGGGCCGGACGCGGTGTACGTGCACGCGGTGCGGCTGGACGGGGCCGCGTACGGGCGGTCGTGGCTGCCCGAGTCGTTCGTGCTCGAAGGAGGCCACCTGTCGTTCGCGCTGTCGGCCACGCCGAACACCGCCTGGGCCACCGGTGAGGACGCCCTGCCGATCGACCGCTGACCGGGCCCCGGCCCGCACCCCGCCGGGGCCGCTGCGGGGGACCGGCTGCGGGCGCCCCGGGGGCGGAACGGGGTGCTCCCGGCCGGGCCCGCGTCCGTGGGCGCGCCGGACCCCGCCGTGGCCGGGAGGCGGCCCGCCGCGGTCGGTGCGGTGCGGGCCCGCCGCGTGTACGCCTCCCCGGCGGGAGAGCGCCCGGTCCCGCCGGGCCGGGCGCGGAAAGCCGTGTGCCCCGGCAGCGCCGGGCCGGGGGCCGGTCCCGCCGGCCGGGCCGTTCGACGCACCGGCCGCCGATGATCCGCGGGCACATCGAGGCCCCCGTCCGGGCGACCCACGCGCCCGGCGGGCCGGGGTCAGGCGGGTTCGACGAAGGCGGCGAGCTTGGCCAGGGACGAGGCGAGCCCGGCCGCGTGGTCCTCGGCGGAGATGCCCGGCGGGACGTCCCGGGCGGCCACGGACACCACGGTGGCGTCGCCGTCGGGGGTGAGCGTCCAGGTCATGGTCATGGTCCCGGCGAAGGCCGGGTCGTCGGAGTCGAACACCGCGCGCTGGACCACCCGCTCCCCCGGGGCGAGTTCGGCGAAGCCCACCTCGACGACGTCGGTGCCCGCGTCCGTCTTGCCGTGGCCCGGCTCCCGGTAGGTGAGGGTCATGCGGAAGCCGCCGCCCGGGCGCGCGTCGAAGTGCTCCATCCGGCCGGTCATGTCCTCGGGCGGCAGCCACCGCTCCAGGGCGGCCGGGTCCAGCAGGGCCCGGTAGACGTCCCCGGCCGGGGCGGCGACGCGCCGCTCCCCGCGGTCCACGCGTTCGGTCATGGCGTTCTCCTCGGATCGTGACGGTACCGCGCCCACCCTCGCACGCCCCGCCGACGGTTTCCGGTGCCCCGCCGCGAGAGGCGGGCCGGGCGCCTCGTGGAGCACGCGGAGGCCGGCCGCGGCCGGCCTCCGACGCACGGCGGGAGGGGCGGCCGGACCGGCCGCCCCGGAGCGCACTCGCCTCCGGAGAGGGCGGCGCCGGCCCCGCACCGGAGGACACCGGCCGGGCAAAGGACCGCGCACCGGCCGGTGGTCTCCCCGGCACGGCGGGCGCCGCGCGGGGCCCGCCGGACCGGGAGGAGGCGGGTCAGTTCTTGCGGCCCACGCCGCCGAACTCGGCGACCGGGCGGATCTCGCCGACCTCGGTCTCCAGCGGCCGCCACAGCGCGCAGGAGACCACGCCCGGCTCCAGCAGTTCGAGGCCGTCGAACAGGGCCTCGACGTCCTTGCCGGAGCGGACGGTGAGCTTGGGCGTGCCCTTCTCGTTCCAGGCGGCGGCCACCTGGTGGGCGCGCTCGCGGTCGATGTCGTCCACCGGGTGGGACACGACGAGGAAGCTGCCCGGGGCCAGCGCCTCCAGGAGCGTGTCCAGGACGGTGCGGACCTCGGCGGCGTCGTCGATGAAGTTGACCACGCCCAGCAGCATCAGCGCGACCGGCTGCGACAGGTCCAGGGTCTGCGCGGCCTTGGCGAGGATGCCCGCGGGGTCGCGCAGGTCGGCGTCGATGTAGGCGGTCACGCCCTCGCCGCTCCCGGTGAGCAGGGCGCGGGCGTGGGTGAGCACCAGGGGGTCGTTGTCGACGTAGACCACGCGCGCGTCCGGGGCGATGGACTGCGCCACCTCGTGGGTGTTGTTGTGGGTGGGCAGGCCGGTGCCGATGTCGAGGAACTGGCGGATGCCCTCCTCGCGGGCGAGGTAAGTGACGGTCCGGACCAGGAAGGCCCGGTCGGCGACCGCGTTGTCCACGATCTCGGGGAAGAACGAGCGGATCTGCTCGCCCATCTCGCGGTCGACCGGGTAGTTGTCCTTGCCGCCGAGCCAGTAGTTCCAGATCCGGGCGTTGTGGGGGACGGTGGTGTCGATCTTGGGGGGAGTCTCGGAGGACACGTTCCTTCTTCCTGGTTCGGGAGCGGTGGAACACCGTTCGCGCGATATGCCGCCCAGTAAACGGTTCCCGGGCCCGACGGGCAAGTACCGGAGGCCCCTTCAAGGCCGTTTCTTCAAATAATGCACATTCCGGACACGCCTCTCCCGTCGGCGCGTCCGGTACGGAAATCGCGGGCGGCCCCCGCCCCCGGAGCGGTAGTTTGCCGATGGTCCGACGACGGGAGCCGCCCATGAAGCACGCATCACCGGAATTCGCCGCGATCGCCGCCGAGCACACCCTCCTGCGCTGCCAGGTGGGCTCGGGCGCGCACGGGCTCGGCCTGCCCGGCCTGCACGACCGCGACGAGATGGGGATCTGCGTCGAACCCGCCGAGTACGTGATCGGGCTGCGCGGGTTCGAGCAGTACGTGTACCGCTCCCAGGGCGAGCACGAGCGCTCCGGGCACGGCGACCTCGACCTCACCGTCTACTCGCTGCGCAAGTGGATGCGCCTGGCGCTGGACGGCAACCCCACCGTGCTGCTGCCGCTGTTCGTGCCCGAGGAGGAGGTCGTGGAGATCACCGGCGCCGGGCGCGACCTGCGCTCCCGGGCCGACCGGATCGTCTCCCGCCGTGCCGGGCACCGGTTCCTGGGGTACCTGCGCGCCCAGCGCGAGCGGATGGAGGGCACCCGCGGCGGCAGGCACACCAACCGGCCCGAACTCGTGGAGCGGTACGGGTTCGACACCAAGTTCGCCTACCACATGGTCCGGCTGGGGGTGCAGGGCGTGGAGCTGATGGAGACCGGGCGCATCTCCCTGCCGATGCCCGAGCCCGACCGGGCGTGGCTGCGCGCGCTGCGCCGCGGCGAGCACTCCAGGGCCCGGGCGCTGGAGCGCGCCGGGGAGCTGGAGGCGCGGCTGGCCGCGCTGTGCACGAGCGCCGACCTGCCCGGGGAGCCGGACGCCGCCTGGGCCGACCGGTGGCTGGTGGACACCTACCGGGCGGCCTGGGACCGGGGGTGAACGCGCAGGTTGCGACGGCCGACCCGGCGCGGCGGTCCGCCGGGGGCGAGATAGGCTGACCGACCGTAGAGGTAGGTGCCGGGCGAGTGCCGGCATGGAACGTGAGGAAGCCCAACCGTGATCGGAACCATCGCCGTCGTGCTGATGTGCGTGAGCCTGTCGATGATGATCGTCGCCGGCCTCATCGCCACGCTGATCAAGACCCGCTAGCGTGCCGGGCGCGCCCCCAGGGGTGCGCCCGCGGCCCCACTCCGCCGCCTCACTCCCCGGGCCCGGCCTCGACGAGGTCGTGGCGGGCCAGTTCGGTGCCGTCGCCGCCGATGACGGCCACCTGCCCCCCGGAGATCTCGTAGCGGGTCTCCCCGGCCAGGGCCGTGTAGCCGTCCCCCTCCCTGCGGGCCGGGATCACCATGGGCTCGCCGGTGCCGTCGAGGAACTCGCCGAAGTAGTAGAGGTCCCCCGCACCGTCGGCGCACAGGACGATCCGGTGCCGTGGGGTCTCGTAGGACTCCACCAGCGGCCCGGGCTCCGCCGCGCCGGGCAGCAGCGCGGCCACCCGCTCGGGGCAGGGTCGCTGGGGCGGGGGTCCGGACGGCGCCCCCGAGGGGGCGTCCCGGGGCAGCAGCCACCACAGCGACAAGGCGGTCAGGCCGACCGCGCCCAGGGCGAGCGCGCGCACGGTCCCGGCCGGCGGGCGCAGCCGGCTCCGGGCGCCGACGACCGGCAGCGGCTCCGTGGGCGCCTCGCCGGACACGCCCGGGGCGATGGCCCCGGGGCCGCCGGGGTGCCGGCCGGGACCGCCCTCACCACGCGTCCCCCGTGCACCGCCCGGCGCGGACGCGCCCCCGGCCCCGAGCGCGCCATCCCCTCCAGGCGCGGCCCCTCGCATCCGGGCCCCGGGCGCACCGGGCGCACCTCCCGGCGCAAAGGCCCTGGGAGGCGCAGGAACACCGCCCGTCCTCGCACCACCGACCCCGGGCGCACCACGCGCCCCAGGCACATCGGCTGCTCGGGATGGCTCAGGGGCTCCACCCGCTCCCCGACCATCACCACCACCGGGCGCAGGCGTACCACCCGGCACAAGAGCACCCGGACGCCCGGCAGCGGCCTCGGGCACGGGTGTATCCGGAGACGCGGCAGCCCCGGGGACACCACCGACGACAGGCGCACCATACGGCCCGGGGGTCGCGGACACCTCCGGAGCACCGCTTCCGGGAGCGGAGGCGGTGACGGCGGGCGGGGCCGCACCGCCTGTTCCCCGCGGCTCCGAGGCACCCCCCACCCCGGGCCCCTCACGGAGCCCTGGAGTCTCGGCGGCACCGCGGGGGGCCGCGGCGGTAGCGTGCGGCGGAACGGCCGCGGACCGCGGTCCCGGGGGCGGGAGTTCGGGGGGCTCCAGCACACGGACCGGGGGCAACCGCTCCCCGGCCGGTCGCGGGGCGGCCGGGGCGTGGAAGGTGTCGGCCCCCGCCGGCTCCGCCAGGAGGTCCGCCGGTCCCCCGTCCCGCGTCACGGTGCGGACGGTGTCGCACACCAGGCACGCCCGGTTCGCGACCTCGTTGAGCGCCGCGCACACCCCGCACCGCCAGTCGGCTCCCGCCACGGGTCCTCCCTCCGAACAGCCCCACCGTACGCCGCCGGACCCCCGAAACGGGTGGGAACTCCGCAATCCGAGCGCTCTGGAATTACCCCCGTATACCGCTGGGAACCCTGGCGGACCACCCGCCCCGGCAGCCCCTCCACCGCGACCGCGCTCCCCTTACCCTCCGTTCCGGGAACCTCACCGCCGCGGCCATGGCCGCCCCCGGCGCGGTCGGAGATCCTCGAAGACATGCCCCGGAACCTCGTGCGCGCCCGCCCCTGCGACGGTCCCACCCTGCACGGCGGCCGCTGCCGCCGCCCCCGCCTGGTCCCGCCCTGCGCCGACCACACCCCGCACGCGCTGGCCCGCCGGGTCGCCACGGCCCCCTGGCGGCACCGCCCCGCGCCGCTGGCGGTCCCCCGCCGCAGCGGCCCGCTGCTGCGCGCCCTGCTCCCCGACGGCTGGCCGGTCGCCCGGGACGCCCCGGGCAACGCCGAGCGCGCCCGCCGCTGGCTCACCCCCCGCACCCGCGCCGCGCTGGACTGCTTCGCCCCCCTGCTGCCGGCCGCGCGCCGGCCGCGGATCTGCTCCCCCTCGCACCACGCGAACTGCCCCGCCCTGGAGGCCCTGGCCCGCGCCTGCGAGTCCCCCGCCGCCCCCGCCTCCGGGGCGCTGCACCGCATCGCCGAGGACGGCTTCGCCGACCTGGGCCCCCTCCCCGAGCACCGCATCGCCCGCGACCTGGCCCGGGCCAAGCAGGAGCAGCTGGCACTGCGCGCGTTCTCCCCCGGCGCCGCCGTGGAGCGCCCGGTGCCCCACCTGGCAGACCTGGCCCTGTCCCTGCGGCTGCTGGGCGTGCTGGCCTGCTCCGTGCAGGGCCGCGCCCGCTGGTGCCCGTGCCTGGCGACGCTGCTGGCCAGGGGCCCGCTGCCGGACCCGGCAGCGGTGTTCGAGCTGGCGACCCGCTTCTCCGTCCCCTACGGACTGGCGGCCGGGGCCTGACCGGCCCGCGGAAAACCGCTTCCCCACCGCACCCCCGAAACGCTACGGTTCCACCCATCGACGACGTGTAGCTCAGTCAGGAGAGCGTCCGGCTCATAACCGGGAGGTCGCGGGGGCAGGGCCCGCCACGTCGACGGCCCCGCCAGGGGCGACGGTACGTGGCTCAGTCAGTGGAGCGCCCGGCTTCGGTCCGGGAGGGCGCGGGGGCGGAACCCGCCGTACCGGCGGGCTGACGCGCGCCCCCGACCGCGCGCGTCGGCCCACACGGTGTGTAGCTCAGCCAGCAGAGCACCCGGCTCTGGACCGGGGGGCGCGGGGGCGGAACCCGCCGCACCGGCATGGACGACACCACCCCCCTGCACGCGGGCCCCGGGTACCCGGCGGGCCGCCTGCTCAAGGAGCTGGCCACCGCGGCCGCCCACGACGACCCCGCCGTACGGGAGGCCGCCGAGCGCCGGGCCGCCGGCTGGCGGCGCGTCGTGGAGGGCATGGCCTCGGGGCGGCTCTCGATCGGCTCGCGCACCCCCGTGCCGGGCCTGCCCGCCTGGGTGACCCCCGAGGTCGCACACGGCGGCTTCGCCACCGGAGAGGCCGCCGCGGCGGGCCCGCTGCGCCCGCACGAGCTGGACCTCGTCCGCCGGCACGGCCTGGACGAGGACCGCGCCGCCCTGTACGCCCACCACCTCACCGAGGAGGGGCTGAGCCACCTGGGCACGCTGCTGGACGGCGGCGGCTACGCGCTGGACCAGCCCGAGCAGGGCGCCCTGCTCACCGTGGTGCGGCTGCTGCGGGCGGGCGACACCGGCGCCGCGCTGCGCCTGCTCGCCGAACTCGACCCCTTCGCGGCGGTCCTGTGCTTCACCCCGCGGCCGGCCCCCGTGCGCGACCTGCCCCCGGGCTCGGTGTTCCGCTGGTCCGTCGGCGACGTGCGGGCGACCCTGGCGGCGGTGGCCTCGCGCGGCCCCGGGGCCCCCAACGCCCAGCGGGAGGCGCTGGCGGTGTGGAACCCCTTCGCCGACCGGCTGCTGTCGCACTGGCTGGAGACCCGCGGCGAGGACGGGGTGGACGCGCACCGCCCCGACGGGTGGGCCGCGCGCGGCGCCGGCCTGCTCGACGAGTACGAGCGGCTGGCCGCCGAGCACACGCTGTGCACCAAGCACAGGCGCCCCAAGGAGAACACCGCGATCCTGCTGGCCGCGCTGCGCGAGGCCGTGGGGCCGGACGGCGACGGCACCGGGGTGCTCGGCGCCCGGCGGCGGGGCCTGCTCCGGCACGCGGTGACCGCCGTGACCGCCAAGCGCGGCGTCCCCGGCTCCGCCGGGCACCGCGCACTGCGCGCCGGCCAGGCCGCCCACGCGGCGCTGCCCACCCACGACGTGCTGGCCGCGCTGCTCGCCGAGCGGCTGTCCGCGCTGCCCGAGAACTCGGGGGTGCCCGACCCCGCGGCGGCGCTGTCCCCCGTCACCGCCGGGGAGGCGCGGGACTTCGACGCCGCCGAGGGGTCCGCGGTCCCCGCCCCGCTGCGCGCCCGGGTGGAGAAGGCCGTGGTCGCACCGCTGGAGGACCTGGTGAACCTGGGCGTGGTCCCCTCCGCCGAGGTGCTGGCCTCGCTGGTGCCCGCGCTGGCCGCCGCGGCGGAGACCGCGGCGATCGGCGACCGGGCGACGGCGCGGCTGGTGGCCGCCCACCACGAGGCGTTCGCCCGGCGCCGGTCGCTGCTGCTGCTGAACCTGGGATCCCAGGTGCGGCGGGGCGAGCTGCCGTGGGTACGGGAGCTGGAGGCGCACCACGGTTCGGCGCGGGTGCGCCGGGAGGCCGCGCGCGCCCTCATCACCCGGCTGGGCGACACGGTACTGACCCACTTCCCCGGGACCCTCACCCCGAACCCCCTCGTGAGCGAACTCGGCGGGCTGGCCCGCACCGCCGAGGGACTGGCGCCGCCGCTCCAGCCGGACTTCCCGTTCGTGGAGGAGTTGGCCTCCGACATCTTCCTGGGCGCCTTCTCCCCCAAGTTCGCCCGGGCCGCGCGGCGGGCGGCGCGGACGGTGGAGGGGACCCTGTACGCGCGGTACTACGGGATCGACTGCGGCCGGCTGGCCGCGCTGGAGGAGGATCCCGGCCGCGGCGGGCCGGGCTTCGCGGAGCTGTGCCTGGAGCGCGCCGGGGACCCGCCGACGTCGGTGGCCGGGAACGGCACGGTGATCGAGCAGGCGCAGATCCTCACCACGCACAACCTCGCGGCCCTGGCGGAGGCCGGGTCCCGTCCGGCGGACGGGTGGGCGGCCGCGGCGCGGCGGGCGCACCTGACGGCGGTGCGGCTGCTGGGGGCGCTGCCCCGGGTGTACGACGCGCTCGCGCACGTGAAGAACGCGGCGTTCGCCTGGCGCCAGGCGGTGTTCCTGCTGTCGCGGTGCCCGGTGCGGGAGCAGCGCGAGGTGCTGGCCTGGATGGAGTCCCTGGAGGCGCCGTCCCACGTGCGCGAGAGGCTGGCCCCGGCGCTGGTGTGGCTGCGCGCGGCGGTGGCGGGCGACCACCTCCCGGCACGTGACGCGGACGGGGTGGTGCGGTTCCTGGGCTGGTCGGCGGGGCGCCACTGGATGCTGGACATCGCCCCGGAGGCGCTGTACCGCCGCCGGCCGCTCTGACCGGCGGGGCGCCGATCCGCCGGCGGGCGGTGCCCGCGGGCAGGAGGCCGCTCCCCGGGCCGCCGCCCCGGGGAGCGGGTCCGGGCTCGGGGACGAGGACGGGCGACGCCCTGCCGCGGGAACCGGCCCCGCAGGACCGGCCCACACGCCCCTCGGGGCGGCCGGGTGCCCGGGGGGACGGGGGTCCGGTTCCGGAGCGTGAACGGTAGGGCACCGCTCGTGCGATAGGGGGTGTGGGGGAGGCCTTCGCCGTGACAGTGTTGCGGAACCGGGCGCTCCCCCGCGTCCGCCCCCCGCGAACGGAGGAACCCCATGCCCCCCGTGTCCGCCCCCGCCCGCCCCCTCCCGGCCCCCGCGCCGGCCGGACCGCGCCCCGCCCCCCTGTCCCTGCTGTGGTCGGCCCTGATCACCCTGGTCGTCCTGCCCGGCCTCATGGCCCCCGCCCCGGCCGCCGCCGAGACCGTGACCGCCGCCGAGCCCGCCGCGTGGATGGGCGCCCTGCCCGACGGCGCGGGCCTGGCGGAGCTGTCCATCCCGGGCACCCACGACAGCGGGGCCTGGCGCGGCACCGTGTGGTCGCGCACCCAGGACCTCACCATCACCGAGCAGCTCGACGCGGGTGTGCGCTTCCTGGACGTGCGCACCCGCCACTACCGGGACGCCTTCCCCATCCACCACGGCGCCGAGTACCTGCACCTGAACTTCACCGACGTGGTCGTGGCGATCGGCGCGTTCCTGGAGCGCAACCCCAGCGAGACGGTGCTGATCCGGATGAAGCGGGAGCACACCGAGGAGGAGAACACCCGCAGCTACGAGGAGACCCTCGACCACTACATCGAGGAGGACCCGGGTACCCGGGAGATCCTCGGCGAGCGCCTGTGGCGGCCCGCGCAGCAGGGCGGGGCGTACGTCCCGGACCTGGGCGAGGTGCGCGGGCGGATCGTCATCGTGCAGGACTTCCCGGCCTCGCGCGACTACGGGATCGGCTGGAACGGCCCGGCGACGGACATCCAGGACGACTACCGGGTGCCCACCCTCTTCGACATCCCCGCCAAGTGGGACAAGGTGCGCGCCCACCTGAACGAGGCGGCCTCGGGGCCGGCGGGGACCCTGTACATCAACCACCTGAGCGGGAGCGGGGCGCCGTTCGCGAACCCGCGCGAGGTGGCCTGGGGGTTCCTGGGGTCGCGCGGGGTCAACGCGTACGCGGTGGCGCACCTGCGGCAGGCGCCCCCGGAGCGGACCGGGATCGTGGTGATGGACTTCCCCGACCGGGAGCTGATCGACCTGGTGCTCGCGCGCAACACGGGGTGAACCCGTGGGTCCGGTCCGCCGGCGCCTACCGCCGTCCGCCCTTCGGGCACGGTCGGCGCCGGCGGGACCGGGTGGGATCCGGGGCCCGGGCGGGGCGTCCGTCCACACCGCCCCGCGCCGGGACTCCCGGGTCCCGGAGAACACCTTACGGAATGCGAGGGAGTGAACGTGAACGCTTTCGGAAAACCCGTGAGACACGCGGGACGGTTGTGGCTCTTGTCTCTCCCTGTCCGTTATTCAGGGTGACATCACGGACACCGGTGTACATGAGGGGCGGGGCGGTGGAACGCCGGTCAGGCGGTCCGACCGCCGCGCGCCGCCCGGACCGGGCGCACGACTGCAACAGGATGGGCACGATCGGTGCCGGAGCGCGGTGCCCGCCGTTCGAGCGCACCGGCGGAGGCGGTGCCCCTCCAGCCGCCGATCGCCGCCTCCGGAGGCGGCGATCGGCCGCGCCGGCCGCTCCGCTCCCGTACCCCGGACGAACACCGCGGCGGTGGCCGGTCCCCCGGTAGGAGGCCGGCCCCCGGCGGGCGCGGATCCGCCCACGCGGACCGGCCGAGGCGGCGGGCCCGTTCGGCCCGGACCTCGGCTTCCGAGGGCGGGGGCACCCGGCCCCGGGCACAGGCCCCTCCCCGGCCTCCGGACGGCGCAGCGGACCCTTCCGCCAGGGGCGAGCGCCCCGGGACAGGGAGGCCCGGTCCCGTGGACGGGGCATCCTCCCCCGGCTCCCCGGACGACACGGCGGACCCCTCCGCCGGAACCCGGCACCTCCGGGGCGGGGAGGCCGGCCCCCGGCGTGCCCGGACCGGGCGCGGGCGCGTCCGAACGGTCCGGTAGCCTGCCGGGGTCGTCCACCCCCGTGTGAAGAGGTCCCCATGAGCCGCAGCGTCCTGGTCACCGGTGCCGCCCGGGGCATCGGCCGGGCGGTGGCCCGGGCCTTCGCGGAGTCGGGCGACCGGGTCGCCGTGCACTACGGCACACGGCGCGCGGAGGCCGAGGCGACCCTGGAGTCCCTGCCCGGCACGGGCCACGCCCTGGTCGGCGCGGACCTGGGAGACCCCGACGGCGCCGCCGGCCTGGTCGGGCGCGCGGTCGAGCTGCTGGGCGGGGTCGACGTCGTGGTCAACAACGCCGCCGTCAACATCGCTCACCCGGTCGCCGACACCCCCTACGGGGAGTGGCGGCGGGCCTGGCGCGCGACGATGGACGTGAACGTGTTCGGGGCCGCCGACGTCTCCTACCTCGCGGCCCGGCACATGATCGACCGCGGCGTGCGCGGCCGGATCGTCAACGTCGGCTCGCGCGGCGCCTACAAGGGCGAACCCGACCACCCCGCCTACGGCGCGGCCAAGGCCGCCCTGCACTCCCTCGGCCAGTCGCTGGCCGTGGCCCTGGCCCCGCACGGAATCGCGGTGGCCTCGGTCGCCCCGGGTTTCGTGGACACCGAGCGTGTGGCCGGGCGCCTGTCGGACGCGGTGCGCGCCCAGAGCCCCTTCGGCCGGGTCGCGACCCCCGAGGAGGTCGCCGCGGCGGTCCACTACCTCGCCTCCCCCGCCGCCGTGTGGTCCTCCGGCGCCGTGCTCGACGTCAACGGCGCCTCCCACCTGCGCTGAGTCCGGGCTCCCCGGCCCCCGTGGACGGAGCGGCCCCGCGCACGTCGCACGCGGCCCGGCGCGGACCCGCGTGCGGGCTCCCGTGCGCCTTCCGCCGCCCGGTGCGGGCCGCAGGGGACGGTTCCGCCGCACCGGACCGCCGACGCGGAGGCCGGCTCCGCCGCCCTACGCGCCCCGGCCGCCGGGTGCCCCACCCGGCTTCCGCCCGGTTCCCACGTCCCCCGCTCGCGCTTCCCGCGGCCGGGACTCCGCCGTTCCGGGCCCTTTTCCGTGTGCGAGTGGTCACAGCCGACGCACGGCAAAGCGATCGACCTTTTGTTTTACCGGTGCACCGGCTAGACAGATGTATGTTTTCGGGACTCCGCTGTGGCACCATGAATCCGTGAATCGACAGGCCTTCTCTCTCGCCCCCTCGTCCCTGACCGACGCCCTCTACCAGTCCCTGCGTCGACGCATCATCAACGGCGAGATCGCCGCGGGCGAGAAACTCACCGAGCAGCGCATCGCCACCGAGTACGACGTCGCACGCCCCACCGCCAAGGTGTGCCTGGAGCGGCTGACCGTGCTCGGCCTGCTCCAGCGCTCCGCCCACAAGACCGCGGTGGTGCCCGAGCTGGACGCCGACGAGGTCCGGGACCTCTTCTTCAGCCGGGGCACCGTGGAGAGCGCGGCCGTCACCGTCCTGGCCTCCGGCGGATCGGTGCCCGTCGAGGCGACCGAGGCCCAGGTGCTCATCGAGGCGGCGGCCCGGGACGGCGACTTCGAGCGGCAGGTGGACGCCGACATCGCCTTCCACACCGCGCTCGTCTCGGGGGCCGGCAGCCGGCGCCTGAACCGGATGCACGAGCTGATCATGGGCGAGGTGCACCTGACCATGGGGCGCTTCCAGGCGCACCGCTCGACGCAGGGCAGCACCATCGCGCACGAGCACGCGGCGATCCTCGACGGCATCGAGGCCCGCGACCCCGAGCGGGCCCGCGTCCACCTGGCCGAGCACCTCGACCACGCACGCGACCGCCTCCTGGCGCGGCTGGAGGCCGACGCCGCGGAGGCGGCCGGGTAGGGGGCCTCACTTGAGGCCGGTGGTGGCCACCCCCCGGATGAGGTAGCGCTGGGCGAAGACGAAGAACGCCAGCACCGGTGCGAGGGACAGCAGGGACATCGCGAAGAGCATCCCGATCCCCTGTTGGCTCTCCGAGCTCACCATCGAGTTCAGCGCCACCGGCACGGTGTACATGTCGGTGGAGGTCAGGTAGATCAGCGGTGTGAAGAAGTCGTTCCACGTCCAGATGAACGTGAAGATGGTCGTGGTCACCAGGGCGGGGCGCATCAGCGGGAAGATGATGTGCCAGAAGACCCGGAAGGGTCCCGCCCCGTCGATGGCCGCCGCCCGGTCCAGGTCCCGGGGGATGCCCCGGATGAACTGCACCATCAGGAAGACGAAGAACGCGTCGGTGGCCAGGAACTTGGGGATGAGCAGCGGCAGGTAGGTGTTCACCCAGCCCAGCTGCGAGAAGAAGATGTACTGCGGGATGATCAGGACGTGCATCGGCAGCATCACCGACACCAGGGTGATGGCGAAGAACAGCCGCTTGCCCCGGAAGTCCAGCCGGGCCAGCGCGTAGGCCGCCAGGGAGCAGGAGAACAGGTTCCCCACGATGGATCCGACGGTCACGGCCAGCGAGTTGAGGAAGAACCCCGAGAAGGGCTGGTTGAGGGCGTGCCAGCCGTCCCGGAAGTTCTCGAAGGTGTACTCGTCGGACACCAGCCCCGGATCGGTCAGGATCAGGTGGGCCGGCTTGAAGGCGCTCACCGCCATCCAGACCAGCGGGTAGACCATCACGATCAGGAAGAGCAGCAGGACGCCGTGCCTGATCAGGGTGGACGGGGGCCGGCGGCGGCGCCGCAGCGGTCGGCGCGCGTCCGCGGTGGGGGTGGCGTTCGCCATCAGTCGTCTCCGTAGAAGACCCAGTACTTGGACAGGAAGAAGTGGAGCGCGGTCACTCCGCCGATCACCAGCAGCAGCACCCAGGCCAGTGCCGAGGCGTAGCCCATGTCGAAGGACTTGAACCCCTGCTGGTACACGTACAGCGTGTAGAAGAGGGTCGAGTCGACGGGGCCGCCCGTGCCGCCGCTGATGATGTGCGCCTGGGTGAACGTCTGGAAGGCGCCGATCGTCTGGAGGATCAGGTTGAAGAAGATGATCGGCGTCAGCATGGGCACGGTGATGTGCCGGAAGCGGCGGTACCAGGAGGCCCCGTCCACGCGGGCGGCCTCGTAGAGCTCCTCGGGGACCTGGCGCAGCCCGGCCAGGAAGATCACCATCGGTGAGCCGAAGGTCCACACGTTCAGGACGATGAGGGTGGACAGCGCCGTCGCGGGGTTCTGGAGCCAGCTCTGGCCCTCGATGCCCACCCAGCCGAGCACGCTGTTGACCAGGCCGTTGTGGCCGAAGGCCTCACGCCACAGGATGGCCACCGCCACGCTGGCGCCCAGCAGCGAGGGGAGGTAGAACGCCCCGCGGTAGAACGCCAGGCCCCGCAGCCCGCGGTCGAGGACGACGGCCAGCAGGAGTGCGAACGCCAGCTGGAGCGGGACCGAGATGAACACGTACCGGGCCGTCACCGAGGCCGCCGCCCAGAAGCGGTCGTCCCCGAGCATGCGCTCGAAGTTGGCGAACCCGGTGAACCGGGGCGTGCTCAGGATGTTGTAGTCGGTGAAGGCCAGGTAGAGCGAGGCCCCCAGGGGGACCGCGGTCACCAGGGCCAGGCCCAGGAGCCAGGGGCTGAGGAAGACGTAGGCGGCACGCCCCTGCCGCCGGTGGCCGGGCGCCCCCGAGGGTCGGCGGCGCCCCACTGCTCTCGCCACGGCCTAGGCCTCTCGGTCGATTCCGGTCTGGATCTCGGCGATCAGCGCGTCGGCCGCCTCCGAGACCCCGGTCTCTCCCAGGGCGACCCCCTCCGAGACCCGCGACAGCGCCTCGCGCCACGTGTTGGTGCCGGGGGGCGCCTCGTGCCGGGGGCGCTGGTCGAACTCGCGGTCGGCCTCGACCACGGCCAGCATCTCGATCTCGTCGTCGGAGGCGAAGTCGTAGGCCTCCGTGAGGAGGCGGGGGTTGGGCGGGGCGCCCATGGTGAGGCCGACGGTGCGCAGGAAGTCCGCGTTGTTGACGTTGAAGTCGATGAGGCGGCCCGCGGCCTCCACGTCGGCGTCGTCGATGCCCTGGTAGACGGCCAGCCGGGGGTAGTAGAGGAACTTGTGCCCGTCCGCGGCGTCGGAGGCTACCGGGGCCGAGCGCAGCCGGAAGCGGTTCTCGGGGTACATGGCGGCGTCGTCGATGATGTGGTTGGAGCTGCCGAAGTTGAGGAGGATGTCGCCGCCCACGGCGGCCCAGTCGGGCTGCATGCCCTCCTGCTCGCTGAGCGTGAGCAGCGCGCCCGCGTCCATGAGGACACGCCACCACTCGAACCACTCGGCGAGGGCCTCGGAGTCGAACCCCATGGCCCCCTCCGCGGTCCACAGGTCCTGGCCGCGCTGGCGCAGCCAGGCCTCGAACGCCATGTCCTGGTCGGGGTTGTAGGAGGCGGCGCGGCGCCCGGCGGAGTTCTCGGCGCTGTAGTCGATGAGGAACTCGGACAGGTCGTCCCAGGTCCAGTCCTCGCCGGGCAGCTCGATGCCGTCCTCTTCGAGGAACGTCTCGTTGTAGCGGACCACCGGGACGAAGACGCCGTGCGGCATGGACACGAACTCGCCGTTGAGGGAGAAGGACTCGATGTCGGCGTCGGAGAAGTCGGAGAGGTCGAGGGTGGGGATGTCGCTGAGGGAGCGGTACAGTCCGTTCTTCTCGTAGGTCATGACCTGGGGAGACGCGATCCAGAAGATCTCGGGAACGTCCCGGGCCGCCATCTGGGTGGTCATACGCTCTTGGAAGGCGGTGTATTCGGCGAACTCCGGTTGGACGGTGATCTCCGGGTTGTCCCGCTGGAATTCCTCCAGGGCCTCGGTGTAGCGCTGCTGGCGGACGTTGTTGCCCCACCAGGCGTAGCGGATCGTGGTACCGCTCCCACCCCCGGTGCCGCAGGCGGAGAGGAGGCCCGTGGCCCCCAGGGTCCCCAGCCCGGCCGCCGCCAGGAAGGTGCGCCTGTCGAGATTTCCCATCAGTGTCCTTTCGCCGCCGGAGAGGTCGCTCTCCGAGGAATGTGCAGCTGATCGGCCATGTTTCCCTCACGAATCTGGTATGTCAATATTCCATGAATACTTGTTTGACAAAGTTACAGACCCTTGATGGCGGACGCCCTCACCAGCACCTCGAACAGGTCCAGGCGCGGGATCCGGAGACGGCCGTCCCCGTCCGCCGGGCACGCGGTCCCGGCCCGCAGCGCGGTCACCGTCGCGCCCTCCTCCTCGGGCCACCAGGGCACGCGCAGGCGGTGGTCCCGTACCGGCACCGGCGCGCGGAAGCCCTGGGGCACCGCCCCGGAGTGGTTGAGGAGGTGGACCACCCGGCCCGCCGCCGAGGTGCCCAGCACCACCTGGACCTGCTCGGGCAGGTCGGTGTCGACCTGGACCGGCCCGTCCGCGGCGGCCAGCACCGCCTCCACGAACACCTCGCGGTGCCCGCTCAGGCCCACCTCGTGGTAGGCCCGGCCCGGCGTCCAGGGCAGGACGTGGACCCGGCCCCCGCCCTCGACGGCGGCGGACAGCGAGCCGTACAGGTCCAGGTCGACGTGGCCGTGGCACTTCTCGGGCGGCCCGTAGGGTGCCCGGGACAGCACCGGCAGCCCGGTCGCGGCGCCGGGCGCCGGCTCCACCACGTGGAAGGCGCCGACGACCGGCAGGGTCCCGCGCGGGCGCCCTCCGCCGGGGTCCGGGCGGCGCAGGTGCAGTGAGCGGACCGACTCGACGGTGTCGCGCACCGCGAGCCGCCCGCGCACCGGCGCCCCGGCCAGCTGGAAGCCGTCGCCGTCGAAGCCGCTCGACCCCGTGGTGACCACTCCCCCGCCGGAGCGGGTGAAGCCGTCCAGCGCCCGGACCGCCCCGGGGTCCAGGGCGCCCAGGTCGGGCAGCACCACCACCCCGTAGCCGTCCAGGCGGCCCTGGGCGGCGACGTCGGGCAGCCGCGGCTCGGGCAGGACGTCGAACGGGATGTGCCGTTCCAGCAGGGCCGAGTACAGGCCGCGGAACTCCGCGAGCGCCTCGTCCCGGCCCCCGCCGGATTCGAGGGGGTCGGGGCGGACCAGGAGCGCGCGGGCGGCGGGGACGAGGTCCCGGTACACCTCGGTGTGGTCGCGGTGGAAGCGGGTGATCTCCCCGGCCACGTCGAGGCACTCGTAGGTGACGTCGTCCGGCGTGCCCATGATGTAGGTCGACGGGTTGGCGCCGCGGGCGATCGCCTGGACCAGGTACTGCGCGAAGTGGTGCGGCTCCTCCCCCGCCCACCGGTAGGGCATGTCCACGAACCCCACCGAGTTGACCAGGACCGGGACCCCGGGCCGGAAGGTCTTGGCCGCGCTGACGTGCTCGGCGGTGCGCTGGTGCCACAGGGTCCGCCCGACCGCGTTGTTGGCCTCGTGGAAGACGATGTCGGCGCGGTCGCCCAGGATGAGCGGCGCCTCGGGGCGGCGGGCGCCGATGTGCGCCCGGACCCGGGCGGTGAGGTCGTCGATCATGGCGGCGGCGAACCGGCGCCACAGCGGGTAGGCGGGCGAGTCCGGACCGGTCGGCAGGTCCGTGCCGGGGGCGAAGGAGGCGAAGGCCCGGTGGCAGGCCAGGCACCGGCACACCCCGCGGTAGGCGCCCGCGTAGTCGACCTCGTTGTAGGACATCCAGTTGAAGAAGAAGCCGTCCAGCGGGTACCGGTCCAGGACCTCGTCGACCACGTCGAAGAGGCGCCGCTGGTAGTAGTCGCCGCTGGGGCACACGCTGGTCAGCCCGTTGTAGACCTGCGGTTCGCCCGCCGGGTCCACGAAGCACCACTCGGGGTGGCGCTCGGCGCGGCGGTGGTCGACCTTGGAGAAGTCCATGCGGGCCAGGAGGCGCACGCCCCGGGCCCGGGCCGCCGCCAGCGCGTCCCCCACCAGGTCGCCGGACGGGCGTCCGGCCAGCGCGGGGTTGCGCGTCTGGAAGTCCAGGTCGGTGGGGTGGTTGGCGATGATGCCGCCGACGCTGAGCAGCCAGGCGTCCGCGCCGAACTCCTCCAGGTGGTCGAGCACCCGTTCCACGTCCAGTCCCGCGTCGACCTCGCGCAGGTTGGTCTGGAACATGCGGAACGGCCGGTGCCACCACGGTTCGGGGTGCGTCATGCGGCGCCTCCCCCGGTCCAGGTGAACCGCACCGTCTCCAGCAGCTCGACGGAGGGCACGACGACCTCGGCGCGGCCGTCCTCGATCCGGACCGCGGCGTCGGCGCCGGACACGAGCAGGCGGGCCCGGGCCCCGTCGGCGCCCTCGGGCAGGGCCACCGAGACCTCCAGGGGACCGACCGGGATGATCTCGCGGATGGGTCCCTTGAGGGCCATGGGGTTGGTGAGGTTGACGACCGACAGGAACAGCGCGCCGTCCCCCTCGCGGAGCGCCAGGTCGAGCAGGCCGGGGCCGCGGACGGTCACCCGGTCCGGCGCGCCCAGCGCCCAGCGCACGGCGTCGGCGACGAGCACGCCGTGGTCCGGCTGGAGCGCCTCCCAGAACAGGGAGCCGAGGTTGAAGGCCGCGTACACCGAGCGCCCGCCCCCGGGCAGCTCCCGGGTGACCACGGCGGCCGGGCCGGGCTCGGCCCGCGGGTAGACCTCCTCCATCGGCAGGTCGGGGAAGTCGGGGACGAAGCGGAAGGGCACCTCGGTGCCGGGCCGCTCGGTCACCCCGGTCAGCTCGGTGCCGCCGATGATCCGGTCGGCCCCGTCGAGGGAGCGGTGGAACGGGTGCTCCCCGGCGAGCGCGATGTAGTTGTTCTTGACCGGGCCGCGCGGCTGCGCGGCCAGGTCGACCCCGAACACGTCCCCGAGGGCGAGGGCGTCGCGGGGCGCGCCGGACTCGTCGTCCAGGGAGGCGCGGTGGGCGGCGACCAGACCGCCGCCCCGCTCGGCGAACGCCCGGACGGTCCGGCACTGCCCGTCGCTCAGGCGGGTGCCGTCCGGCAGGACCAGGACCTTGAACCGGGACAGCTCGTCGGCGGTCAGGTTCTCCCCGGCCACGATCTCGAACGGGATCCGCGCCTCGACCAGGGCGTGGTAGAAGCCGTCCTGGTGGCCGCGGGTCCCCTCCTCGTCGGGGCGGTCGCCGGTCTCCAGCAGCGCGACGTCGGCCGTGACGGCCGTGCCGGCGAGCTCGGGTTCGAGGCGGGCGTGCAGGGTGAAGGACTCCACGATGGGGCGCACCCAGCGCCGGTCGGGGACCATGCCGTTGAACTTGGTGAACCAGGGCAGCGCGCCCTGGGCGAAGCCGTCGACGATCCAGGTGGCCGTCTCCGGGCCGGGGGCGACGGAGTCCTTCCAGCGGTAGCGGTGGTCCTCGGGCCCGACGGAGGTGATGAGCCCGATGGGGCGGTCGCGGAAGACGGCGCGGCTGCGCTTGCCGTTGCGGCCGGCCGACCACGGGGCCTCGACCCCGGAGCGCCCCTGCTTGTCGATGAAGAAGATCGGGTAGTGCCTGGCCAGCATGTCGCGGTCCAGCTCCCACGCGCCCACCCCGCCCAGGTTCGGGATGAACCGGGCGTGCGGGCGGATGTCGCGGACGGCCTCGTCCCACAGGCCCACCAGCTCGGTGAGCCTGCGCCGGCGCCAGGGGACGTAGGCGCGCCAGGCGGGGTCGGTCTCGTCACCGGACCGCAGGGGCAGGTCGAGCCCGGTGTCGTCGCGGAACGCGCGCTGCGCGGCCTCGCTGTAGGAGATGCCGTGGCCCTGCCAGCGGTTGGCGAACACCGCGTCCACGTCGTAGTCGGTGACGATCTCGCGGGCGACCTCGGTGATGAAGTCGCGGTTGTAGGGACCGAAGGGGTCGGTGAGCCAGATGTCCGGGAAGCCCCAGTGCTCGACGGGGTCGCCGTCGGCGGTGCGGGCCAGCCACTCCGGGTGGGCCCGGGCGGCGTCGGCGTGCACGGCGTGGGGGTCCACGCGCGCCATGACGTGCATGTCCAGGCTCCGGGCCCCCTCGACCAGGGCGCCGAAGGGGTCGGTGTCCCCGAGGTGGACGCTGCGGTGGTGGTAAGGAATCCGCGTCGGGTAGAAGGCGATGTAGCCGCCGGCGCTGATGCACGCGGCGTTCGACCGGCTCTCGCGCATGACGTCGATCCAGAAGCCGGGGTCGAACCTCCCCGGGTCGTTCTCGGTCAGCGTCAGCTGTGTCCACCGCGTGGCACCCAGGTGCCAGTCGGGTGAGCGCAGCCCCCCGGCCGCCGCCGTGCCCGCGTCCGTTTGCAGGTCCCGCCCCATATGGGCCCGTCCTCTCGTCGTTGCCGCCGCCCCGGACCCCGGGCCGGTCGTCGGCACGGGTGCCGATCCGCGACGGCGGCACGACAGTATAGGCATCTTGTCAGACAAGAATTCAAGACTGACAATATTTTTTCAGAGGAGGGGCCCGTGGTCCGGACCGCGGGCCGGGGCCGGGATCAGGAGTCCGCGGTCTCCCCGCGGCCGGACATCCGCTCCAGCTCCAGCAGGAGCGCGGAGTGGTCCAGCGCCCCGTGGCCCTGCGCCCGGAGCGACCCCATGAGCGTGGCGACCAGGCCGCCCAGCGGGATCGCCACCCCGGCCTCGCGGGCCGCGGCCGTCACGATGCCCAGGTCCTTGTGGTGCAGGTCGACGCGGAAGCCCGGGGTGAAGTCCCGGGCGAGCATGGACGCGGCCTTGCGGTCCAGGACCGTGCTGCCGGCCAGCCCGCCAGCCAGGACGCGCACGGCCTGGTCGGGGTCGACGCCGTGGGCGTCGACGAAGACCAGGGCCTCCGAGACGAGCCCGATCACCCCGGCGACGATCAGCTGGTTGGCCGCCTTGACGGTCTGCCCCGCGCCGGCCGGTCCGACGTGGACCACCGTCGTGCCCAGCGCGTCGAACACCGGGCGCGCCGCCTCGAAGGCCTCCTCCTCGCCGCCGACCATGATCGACAGCTTCGCTTCGACCGCCCCCTGCTCGCCGCCGCTGACCGGCGCGTCCAGGACGCGCACCCCGCTGTCCCGGCCGGTCTCCGCCAGGCGGCGCGCCACGTCGGGGCGGATGGTGCTCATGTCCACCAGGAGGGACCCCGGGCGCATGCACTCCAGCACCCCGCCCTCCCCCAGCACCACGGACTCCACGTCCGGGGAGTCCGGGAGCATGGTGATGACGGTGTCGGCCCCGGTGGCCGCCTCGATCGCCGACGCGGCGACCCTGCCGCCAGCGGCGGCCAGGGCCTGCGCCCGCTGCGGGCTGCGGTTGTACCCCACCACGTCGAAACCCGCGCGGACGAGGTTGGCGGCCATCGGGCCGCCCATGACGCCGAGGCCGATGAAAGCGATCGTGTGCGTACTCATGACGTTCTCCTGCGTGTCGTGCCTGTGCTCTGTCTCGGTCCGGCCCCGCCGGGGCGGGTGTCGCCGGGGCGGGCCGCCCCGCGGCACCGCCCGGGCCCGGTTCCCGCGGGTCCGCCGCGGGCGGTCCGGTGTGCGTCCCGCTGTCGGCCGCCGCCGGCGCCGCCCCTTCGGCACGGACGGCCGGGTGCGCGGGCCGCGGTCACCGGGCCGGCGCCGCGGGGACGCCCGGCAGGTCCGTCTCCCGCGTCCAGGCGAAGGGATCGTCGCCCCCGCCCGCGTGCTCCAGGGCGATCCAGCCGTCGTAGCCGCCGCCCACCAGGTCCTCGACCCATGCGGCCAGCGCCAGCCCGCCCGTGCCGGGCGCGCCCCGGCCGGGGGCGTCGGCCAGCTGGACGTGGCGGATCAGCCCCCGGTGGCGCTCCAGGGCGGCGGATACGTCGTCGCCGTTGGTCGCCAGGTGGTACACGTCCAGCAGCAGCCCGAGGCCCGTCGCCCCGGTCTCCCGCTCGACGCGCTCGATCACCGCGACCGCGTCGTCCGCGGTCTTGAGCGGGTAGGCTTCGGTGCCGCTGACCGGCTCGATCAGCACCGTCCCGCCGATCGCGCCCAGCTCGGCGGCGACGAGCCCGAGGTTGCGCACGGCGACGGCGTCCTGGTCCTGCGCGGTCGCGTCCGGCCGGCGGTTGCCGTACAGGGCGTTGAAGGCGCGGCAGTCCAGCTCCTCGGCGATGCGGCGCACGGTCCTCGCGTTGGCCAGCACCTCGTCCTCGTGACCGGGCCAGGAGAGGACCCCGCGGTCGCCCCCGGGCATGTCCCCCGCGTACAGGTTGAGCCCGACCAGCCGCAGTCCGGAGTCACGGACGGTGGCGGTGAACGCCGCCGTCTCGGCCTCGGACGGCGTCGCCGTCGGAAAGGGCCACCAGAGTTCGACGGCCCCGAACCCGGCCTCCCGGACCGCCGACAGGCGCTCCTCCAGGGGGCGGTCCTTCATCATGATCGAACAGTTCACGGC
This sequence comes from Nocardiopsis flavescens, assembly GCF_900141985.1. Classification (GTDB taxonomy): domain Bacteria; phylum Actinomycetota; class Actinomycetes; order Streptosporangiales; family Streptosporangiaceae; genus Nocardiopsis; species Nocardiopsis flavescens. Next base: position 191,629 of record NZ_FQZK01000008.1, read on the forward strand.
GTAACGCGGCGTGTCCACAGCGCTCTCCTTCGCTCCGGCACCGGGAGTGGTAGGACCGGATCGGTCCGACCACCTGACCGATCGTGAAGCTAGGGGGCGACCCCGCGGCCTGTCAACACCGGTCAGGGCGCGGCGGGGTCCTCCCCGTCCCGGGCGGACTCCAGGTCGGTGAGCAGGTCGGTCTCGATGTCGCACATGTGCGCGGCCATCACCTGCCGGGCCCGGCGGCGGTCGCCCAGCCCGATGGCGCGGAACACCTGGCGGTGCTGCTCCAGGTAGCGCTCGGCCCGCTCCCCCCGGCTGCGGGAGCGGTGCTTCATCTCGCTCCACATGGGCTCGCGCATGAGGTCGACCAGGGACCGCTCCAGGGCGGAGAGCACGCTGTTGTGCGAGGCCGCGGCCACCGCGAGGTGGAAGTCGGCGTCGGCCCCGGAGGGGTCGCCGCCCTCGCGGGTGATCCGCTCCTGGCGCAGCAGCGCCTCCTCGATGGCCCGCAGGTCCTTCGAGGTCCGGGCGGCCGCGGCGTGCTCGGCGCAGGAGGGTTCGAGGGAGGCGCGGGCCACGACCAGGTCCAGGGGGCTGTGCTCGCCGGCCATCGCCGCCCGGGCCCGCAGGACCGTGGTCCGGGAGTCCCCGCCGCCGACCACGTAGGTGCCGCTGCCCACCCGCACGTCGAGGATCCCGGCGTGCTCCAGGACGCGGATCGCCTCGCGGACCGACCCCCGGCCGACCTCGAACCGCTCGGCCAGGACGCGTTCGGCGGGCAGCGGGTCGCCGGGCGGGAACACGCCCGCGCGGACCCCGGCGAGGATCTCCTCCGCCACGGACGAGTAGACCTTGGACCTCTCCACGGCCCGGAACGCCTCCGCGCGACCCCGCTCACCCATCGGCGCTCCGCCTTCCCTATACTCACCGGACCGGTCCGACCAATCGAGGCTCAAGTTATCAGAGCACCCAGGGACGTGATGCGCGTGTCAGACGGCGAAGTGATCCTCGTGAGCGGCCTGCCGGGCGCCCCCGACCGGGAGCGGGTGCGGGCCGCGGCCCCCGGCGCGCAGGTGGAGTTCGTGGACCGGCTCGGCGAGCGGCCCGACCTCCTGGCCCGGGCGGTCGTGGTCGCGGGCTCCCCGGGCCCGGAGGACCTGGTGCGGGCGGGCGCGCTGGAGTGGGTGCACAGCTGGGCCGCCGGGGTCGACGCGGCCCTGGAGGGGGGTCTGGCCGACCACCCGGCGGTGCTGACCTCCTCGGTCGGCAACGGGGCGGTCCCCCTGGCCGAGCACGCCCTGCTCCTCATGCTCATGCTCGACCGGGACGCGCCCCGCTGGGCGCGCGCCCAGCGCGAGCACCGCTGGGACCGCTTCACCCACGGCGAGCTGAAGGGCCGCACCCTCGGCATCATCGGTCTGGGCAACTCGGGCCTGGACCTGGCGGCCAAGGCCCAGGCCTTCCACATGCGGGTGGTCGGGCTGCGCCGGCGCGCGGACCTGCCCGCGCCGGGGGTGGACCGCGTCTACGCCGCGCGGGATCTGCACGCCCTGCTGGCGGAGTCGGACTTCGTCGTGGTCACGGCGCCGTTCACCCCCGCCACCGCGGGGCTGATCGGCGACGCCGAGTTCGCCGCCATGAAGGACACGGCCCACATCGTCTCCCTCTCCCGCGGGGGGATCATCGACGACGACGCCCTGCTGCGCGCCCTCACCGGGGGGCGGATCGCGGGGGCCGGGCTGGACGCCCACGGCGTCGAGCCGCTCCCGCACGACAGCCCCTTCTGGGACCTGCCCAACGTGGTCGTCACCCCGCACAACGGGGCGACGACCGAGGCGACCCGGCGACGGGGGGTGGACATCTTCGTCGACAACCTGGAGCGCCGCACCCGGGGGCTGGCGCTGTCCAACATCGTGGACAAGTCCGCGGGATACTGACCGCCCGCGGAGGGGTCGGCGGCCCCTCGGGGGGAAGACCTCCCCCGGGGAGGCCGCCCGGCCGCCCCGCCGACGGCCCCCGTCGCCCGCCGCAGCCGCAGAAGGAGGAAGGGGCCCGACCGCCCCGACCCGCCGATGCCCCTCGCCCCGCCCCGTACCGTCCCCGCCCTGGCCGCCCTGGCCGCCACCGCGCTGCTCGGCGGCTGCTCCGGCGGAGCCCCCGCCGGCCCGACGGGGCCGGCGGCCCCGGCCGACCCGACCGCGGGCGGCTCCGGCGCCCCCGCGTCCCCCGCCGGCCCCGCGCCGCTCGAAGCCGCCGACGGCACCGACCTGGACGCCTGCGCCGACGCCGACTGCGAGGTGCTGGTGTCGGCGGGCGACGAGTTCGCCATGGACGGCTCCCACGGCGTCGACCTCTTCGTGTTCGAGGCGGTGGGCGGGGGCGGGGTGTCCTTCCGGGGCGAGGGCCCCGGGACACGGATGAGCGGCCGCCTCCCCGGCCCCGACGCGTCGTTCGTCATGAACGGGTTCACCGTCGCCGTCGTCGCCGTGGAGGGTTCCGAGGCCGTCGTGGAGTTCTCCCCCTGACGGACCGCGGTGCGGGTCAGGCGCGGTCGAGCACGACGACGGGGGTGTGCGTCCGTCGGGAGGAGAAGGCGTCGATGTCGCCCCAGCCCTCGTAGTCGTCGAACCGGGCCCACAGCCGGTCGCGCTCCTGCCCCGCGGCCTCGCGGCCGACCACGGCGAACGTGCCGTCCACGGTGTCGACCGCGGCCCGCGGGTGGGCGCGGAGGTTGGTCCACCAGGCGGGGTCGGCCTCGGCCCAGCCGTTCATCGCGAGCGTGACGCAGGAGTCCCCGACCAGGTGGTAGCCGAGGATGACGGCGCGCTCGCGCCCGGTCCTGCGCCCCACCGTGCGCAGGCGCAGCATCCCCATCCGGCCGCCGGGCCGCGGAAGCGACAGCCCGCGGCCGGTGGCGCGGTAGAGCAGCCGGTGGCCGGTCCACGCCCCGCGGACGAACCAGCGCGGGGGTAAGGCGGGGGTCTCGTTCCGATCGGTCATGTCGCCCTCCTCGGCGTGCCTACGGCGTAGGCCTACGCCGTAGACCTACAGCGTAGAACGACGTCCGCGCACGGTCAACGGGTCCGGGGAGGCTTCCTTGCGGACCTCCAGTTCACGTCCCCTGGAATGGTGTGGCTTTCTCGCGCCCGCGTCCTTGCAGGGCATCGCGATGGTCGGCCGGTATCGGCCGGCCACCACACGCCGGCGAGCCGCCCCGGAAGCCGCCGATGCGCATCCTTCGGGACAGGGCCGGAAAGGTGACACCACTCGACGGGACACCATCGACCTCCGGGGCCACGACGGGACTCGCACACGCCGTGCCGGGGCGAAACCGACCGGGACCGGGCCGGCCCCCGGGGCCGCGACAGGAGCCGCGCACGCCGTGCCCGAGCGGGCCCCGCCGACACCGGGACGGACCCCCGCATCCCGACAGGGCACGGGGAGGCCAGGCCCTACACTGTGGCGGATGACGACGCGACGATCGAAGACCGCCCCGGCGGGGCTCAGCAGGGAGGGCATCGTCGACGTCGCGATCCGCGTCGCCGACGCCGACGGGACGGCGGCGGTCAGCATGCGGCGGATCGCGCAGGAACTCGGGGTGGACCCGATGTCGCTCTACCGCCACGTGGGGGCCAAGGACGGCCTGCTCGACCTCATGACCGACGCCGTCATCGCGCGCATCGAGCGGGTAGAGCCGGGGGCGACCTGGATGGAGACCGCCCGGGAGCAGATGCTGGCCGCGCGCCGCACCGTGCTCCGACACCCCTGGACCGCCGAGGTGCTCAAGGCCCGGCCCGTGCCCACCCCGGCCGCCCTGCGCTACGTCGACACCGTCCTGGGTATCCTGCGCGGCGGGGGTCTGAGCCCGGCGCTGGCCCACCACGCCCTGCACGCCCTGGGCAGCCGCCTCCTCGGCTTCAGCCAGGACCTGTACGACGACGGCGGGGACACCGACCCCGCGGCGGCCCGGGCCCAGGCCGCGGCCCTGGCCCCGCACATGCCCTGGGTGGCGGAGATGGTGCTGGAGGCGAGCCACGGGGGCGCGCTGGGCGGCTGCGACGACGACGTGGAGTTCGCGTTCTCCCTGGACCTGGTCCTGGAGGGCCTCGAACGGCACCGGGTGCTCGCCCTGGCCGCCGAGGCGGCCCCGGGGGCCTGAGGCCCCCGGGGACCGGTCAGGTGAAGGACACCGAGACCGGGCCGAGGGTGTCGAAGCGCGCCTCCACGCTGTTGCCCGCGGCGACGAAGGGCGCCGTGGTCATGGACCCGGTGAGCACCACCTGCCCGGGCTCCAGGGCGGTGTCGAACTCCGCCAGCGCGTTGGCCAGCCAGGCCAGGGCCTCGGCCGGGTGGCCGAGCACGGCCCTGCCCTCGCCCCGGGCGACGCTCTCGCCGTCGATGCGCAGGTCGACCGCGAGCGAGGCGAGGTCGGGGACCTGTGCCAGGGGCGTCCAGGGGCCGTGGACCAGGGCGGCCCCGCTGGCGTTGTCGGCGACGGTGTCGACCAGGGTGATCTCCCAGTCCCGGACGCGGCTGTCCGCGATCTCCAGGGCGGGGGCGACGGCGTCGGTGGCGGCCAGCGCGTCCTGCGCGGTCACGCCCGGGCCGCGCAGGCTCCGGCCGAGGCGGAAGCAGATCTCGGGCTCCACCCGGGGCGCGCAGTAGCGTGCGGCCTCGGTGGCGCCGCCCTCCTCCACGAGCATGTCGTCCAGCAGGTGCCCGAAGTCGGGCTCGTCGACGCCGATCAGCTCCTGCACGACGGCGGAGGTCAGGCCCACCTTGTAGCCGACGGGGCGGGCCCCGCCGGCCACCCGCCGGGCGATGTTGTGCATCTGGACGCCGTAGGCGCCCGCGGTGTCCAGGCCGGGGCGGGTCCGGCTCGGCGGCTCCACCGGGCGCACCAGGGCCTCGGCCTCGCGCAGCGTCTCGGCGATCTCCCGACGCGACTCGTCGTCCAGGGTCACGGGTTCTCCTTCTGGTGGTCCGGGGGCCCGCCGGGGCCGGGCGGCCGGCGCGGCGGGCGGTGCCGCCGCGCACGCGCCCCGGACGGCCCGGCGGCACCGCCCCCGGGTAGGGGTCGCCCCCACAGTAGTGACCCCCCTGCCCGGGCACGACGGCGCCCGCCGCCCGGGCGCCGCGGGGCCGGCCCCGCCCGGGGTCAGCAGGCGGCGAAGTGCTCGTCCGCCGCCCAGTCCCCTCCGGCCCAGGACTCGGGCTCCGGCGGGGTGAACCCGGGGTAGAGCACGGCCAGCTCGTCGAGCAGCCACCGCGTGAAGCGCGCCGCCCCCTGGGGGCAGGTGTGGATGCCGTCGGGGCTGCGGTCGGCGGTCCCCTCCCGCTCCCGGGTGTACTCCCCGCCCCACACCGCGGACGCGTCGAGCACCGGGGCCGTCCGTCCGCCCGCCTCCCGCACCGCCTCGCGCGCCGCCAGCGGAGCGCGTTCGAGGTCCTCCATGTGCGGGGCGTAGAAGTCGTCGGGGCGGATCGGCGGAGCGGTGACGACGACCAGGTCGGCCCCGGCGTCCGCCACGGTGTCCAGGAGCCGCCGGTAGCCCTCCTCCTGCTCCTCGCGGGTCCCCCAGTCGTAGGTGGTGATCTGGTAGACCACCACGTCCGGAGCCGCCTCCGCGATCTCCCCGGGCAGCGTCTTCCAGTTCTCCTCGGAGAAGGGCCCCACGACGTTGCCGCCGCCCTCGGAGGCGATCGAGTGGAAGTCCACGGGGGTCTGCGCCAAGGCCGCGGCCAGCGGCAGGGACTGGCCGACCGCGATGGAGTCGCCCGCGAAGAGGACACCGGAGGGACCGGCGGCGGTCGGCTCCGGGGCCGCCGGCCCCGCGGGGTCCGCGGAGCCGGCGGGCGCCCCCGCGCAGGCGGCGGTCAGCAGCAGGACGGGAACGGCGGCGGTGAGCGCGCGCAGGGCCGTGTTGGCAAGGGTCGTGTTCATGGGATCCACCGTCGGGGAGCCGCGTCCCGACCGGTCCGCCGCCGTGTCGCAGTCGTGTCGCGACCGGCAGGGCGGGGGCGCGCTCCCGCCCGGCCCGGCCGATACTGGCCGGGTGGCACGACTCCTGCTGATCGAAGACGACCCCATGGTGCGGCGGGGCCTCGAACTTGCGCTGTCCCGGCACGGGCACGCCGTCCTCACCGCCGGAACCGGCGAGGAGGGCCTGGAGGCCTTCCGCTCCGGGGCCCCCGACCTGGTGGTGCTGGACGTGATGCTGCCCGGGGTGGGCGGGTTCGAGGTGTGCCGCCGCATCCGCGCCCTGGGCGACACGCCGGTGATCGTCCTGACGGCGCTGGGCGACGACTTCGACGTCGTCGCCGGCCTGGAGGCGGGCGCGGACGACTACGTGGTCAAGCCGGTCCAGCCCACCGTGCTGGACGCGCGCGTGCGGGCGGTGCTGCGCCGCGCCCCCGGGGACGCCGAGGGGGTGCGCGTCCACGGCGAGCTGCGCGTCGACACCGCGACCCTGCTGGTGACCCTGCGCGGAGGGCCGGTGGCGCTGACGCCGACGGAACTGCGGCTGCTCCTGGTCCTGTCGCGGTCCCCCGGCCGGGTGTTCGACCGCCAGCGGCTCCTGGAGGAGGTGTGGGAGCACGACTACCTCGGCGACTCCCGGCTGGTCGACAACTGCGTGCAGCGGCTGCGGGCCAAGATCGAGGACTCCCCGGCGGACCCGAGGTACGTGCAGACCGTGCGGGGGTTCGGCTACCGGTTCGGTCCGCTGTGAGGGCGCTCCGGCGGGCACGCCCGCGCGGGCTGCGGGCCCGGCTGCTGACGGCGTTCATCCTGGTCACCGTGCTCGGAGCAGCAGCAGCCGCCTGGTCGGGCGCGGGGTCGGCCGGGGCCGCCCTGCTCTCCTCCCACCGCGAGCGGACCACCGGTGCCGTCACCGGGGGCATCACCGCCGTCGCCCCGCAGCTGACCTACCCGCCCGACCGGGAGGCGCTGGACCGGCTCCGCCGGGCCGTCGGGGGCGACACCCTGGTGACCTTCGGCGGCCTGGCCTCCACCGGAGGGTTCGACACCGCCCTGATCACCGACGAGCTGCGCGCGGCCGTGCGCGGGGGACGCCGGCCCGCCTCCCAGCGGGTCACCGCGCAGGGACGGGCGCAACTGCTGGTGGGCACCCCGGTGATGCTCACCGCCCCGGACGGCTCCCGGACGCCGTCCGGGATCGAGGTCTACACCCTGCGCGACCTCGCCGCGGTGGAGCGCGAGGTCGACGCGCTCGCCCTGGCCGCGGTCGCCACCTCCGCCGCGGCCCTGCCGCTGTCGGTGCTGCTGGCGCTGCTGGCCGCGCGCAGCGTCCTGAGGCCGGTGCGCGACCTGCGGGACACGGCCGGGGCGCTGGCCGCGGGGGACCTCGGCGCCCGCGCGGAACCGCGGGGCGCCGACGAGCTGGCGGACCTGGCGGTCGCCGTCAACGAGATGGCGTCCTCCCTCCAGGAGTCCATGGCGGCCATGGAGCGGATGCGGGCCGACGCCCGCAGGTTCGCCGCGGACGTCTCCCACGAACTGCGCACCCCGTTGAGCACGCTGACGGCGGTGATGGAGGTGCTGGAGTCCTCGTCCGCGGACATGGACGAGGACTCCCGCGAGTCCGCCCGGATGGCGATCGGCGAGACCCACCGCCTCGTCCGGCTCGTGGAGGACCTCATGGAGGTGTCCCGGTTCGACGCCGGCACCGCGCTGCTGCGCACCGAGCCGGTCGACGTGGCCGCCGCCGTCCGCGACTGCCTGCGGCTGCGCGGCTGGGCGGACCGGGTGGAGGTGGCGGCGCCGGCGGGGATCGTGCTGCGGCTGGACCGCCGCCGGCTGGACGTGGTCCTGGCCAACCTGGTCGGCAACGCGCTGCGGCACGGGGCGCCCCCGGTACGCGTGGAGGTGCACCGGCTCGCCGGCGGGGTACGCGTCGGCGTCACCGACGCGGGCCCGGGGCTCGCCCGGGACGTGCTGCCGCGGGTGTTCGACCGCTTCTACAAGGCGGACGGGTCCCGCACGCGCACCCCCGGCAGCGGTCTGGGGCTGGAGATCGCGCGCGCGAACGCGCGCCTGCACGGAGGCGACCTCACCGCGGCCGACACCGGCTCCGGGGCCCGCTTCGACCTGGTGCTGCCGGAGCGGGACGGGCCGGAGGAGGGGCGGTGAGGCGCGCGGGGACGGCGGCGGCGGCGGTGCTCGCCCTGGTCACGGCCTGCGGGGCCGGCCCCTCCGAGGTCGCCGGGGGCGGGGAGGCGCCCACGGGGGTGGCGCCCGGCGTCACCCTGTACTTCCTCGACGCACAGGGGGAGCTGACGGCGCAGGTACGGGAGACCGGCCGGCTGGGCTCGATCTCCGAGGCCATGTCCCTGCTGCTCTCGGGGCCCGGGGACTCGGAGCTGGACACCGGGATCGCGGCCACCGGCGCCCAGCGCATGACGGTGACCGTGCGCGAGGACGAGATCGAGCTGATGACGCCGCTGGCCGCCGACGAGGTCACCCCGGCGGGGATCGACCAGATCGTGTGCACGGCGCTGGCGGTGCACGTGCAGTCGGGCGGGTCGCCCGACACCGGCGTCCGGGTCCGCTTCACCCTGCCCTCCCCGGAGTCGGACGAGGTCCGCGGCTGCCCGGTGATCGGCTGCCCCCGCCGGCGGGGTCAGTCCAGGGCGGTGATGTCCACGGCGGGCGGCTCCGGGGCGGGGACCGCGATCCACAGCGCGGCCAGGGCGACCGTGACCGCGGCGACGGCGACCGCCCCGCCGCGGCCCCGGGCCCACCGGGCGCGGTACCGGACCGGGTCCTCGACCAGGCGGGTGGAGAGCGCCGCCAGTGCCACCGACACCGCGCACACCGCGGCCGTCCACCACCAGCCGCTCAGCCCGGTGGCCTCGGGGGACAGCAGGACGATGACCGGCCAGTGCCACAGGTAGAGGCTGTAGGAGATCCCGCCCGTCCAGCGCAGGGGGGCGCACGCCAGGGCCCGCGACATCGGCCCGCCGGGGGCGTGCGCGAGGAGTCCGATGAGCAGGGCGCAGGCCAGGGCGTGCGCGAGGAGCCCGCCGCGGTACAGCCAAAAGGAGTCCGACCCGTCCGCGAGCAGCCACAGCGCGGCGATGGCGGCGGCGGACGCCGCGGTGGCCGCCGCCGCGGCCCGCGGGTTCCGCTCGACCAGGCGGGCCAGCCGGTCCCGCACCGGCGGCGCGGCGGCCAGCGCCCCCAGCAGCAGGGAGAAGGCGCGGGTGTCGGTGCCGGTGTAGGCCCGGGTGGGGTCGGCGGGGTCGGCCAGCAGCGCCATGGCCAGCACCGAGGCGGCGCCCAGGCACGCGGCGAGCGCCGCGACCGGGACCCCAGCGGCGTCCCCGCGGCCGTTACCGCGGCCGACGGCCAGGGCGACCAGGGCCACGAGCAGCGGCCACAGCAGGTAGAACTGCTCCTCCACCGCGATGCTCCACAGGTGCCCGAACACGCGGTCCGCCCCGAACCGGTCCCAGTACCCGGCAGAGGAGGCGAGGAGGTGCCAGTTGGCCAGGTTCGCCTGTACCCACGGCCCGTCGGCCAGGGTGCTGCGCACCAGCCCGGGCGGCCCCACCGCCCGGACCGCCAGGGTGACGCAGGCGAGCATGAGGGCCAGCGCCGGGAGCAGGCGGCGCAGGCGGCGCCCCCAGAAGGCGGGGAGGTCGACCCGCCCGGTCGCGGCGGCCTCGCGCAGGAGCAGTCCGGTGATCAGGTAGCCGGACAGGACGAAGAACAGGTCGACGCCGAGGAAGCCCCCGTCCAGCCGGCCGGTGTGGAAGAGCAGGACGCCGATGACCGCCGCGCCCCGCAGCCCGTCCAGGGCGGGCAGGTGGGCGCGGCGGCCGGGGAGGGGGCGGGCGGACGCGGCCCGCGGGTCTGTGGTCATGGGGCCGAGGTTCCCGGAGCGGTGTCCGGGGGCCGTCCCCGCCGTGTCCCGTCCGTGTCGCGACCGCCCGGGGCGGACCGCCACGGCCGCCCTCGCCGGCGCCGCCCGCGCACCGGCCGCCCCGGCGATACCCCTGCCGGGCCGGTGGGCGGGCACGGCGCGGCGACCGCCGCTTACGCCGGGGACCCGCTCCGCCGCGGGCCTTGGCCCGCGGAAGGGGCGCGCTCCGGGCGGCACGCTCAGGCGGGGCGGCGGTGCCTGCGGACGAACAGGACGAGGAGCAGCGCGGTGAGAACCGTGCACAGGACCACCGCGGTCACGCTCGCCTCGGGGCCGAAGGCGCCGCCGGTGAGCGGGTACGGGCCCGCGGTCGTCGACGTGAACACGCTCGTCTCCCCGTGGTCCACCCCGGAGACGGCGGTGCCGAAGATCCCCGCGGAGGCGAAGTTCCAGCCCAGGTGGAGGCCGATGGGCAGCCACAGGCTCCGGGTGAGGAGGTAGGCGGCGCCCAGCATCAGGCCCGCCTGGACGGCGATCGCCGTACCGGTCCACAGGGTGGCCCCGGGGTTGACCATGTGCATGGCTCCGAAGAGCACGGAGGAGAGGCCCAGCGCGCCCCAGGGCCCGGTGGCCTCCTCCAGGATGCGCAGCAGGACCCCGCGGAAGATCACCTCCTCGATGACCGCGACCGCGCACATCATGCCGATGGCGGCCATGACGCCGTCGGCGGAGCCCAGGCCGGTGATCCGGTACTCGCCGAACACGGCGATGACCCCGATCACCGCCGCGAACAGCGCAACGCCCAGGAGCGTGCCGCCCACCAGTCCCAGGGGCAGGGCCCGCAGGCGCAGTTCCGTGGCGCTGCGCCGTTCGGTGAGGCGGACCGCGGCGGCGTAGAGGAGCAGGGTGAGGACCGCGGCCCCCACCCCCAGGGCCTGGGCCAGGAGCGGGCGGTCCATCACCGGCAGGACCAGCCCGGCGGCGAGCGCCTGGACGGCGAAGAAGAGGACGACCAGCAGAACGATCCGCACGGGGGCCGGGCGCAGCAGGCGGGGGCCGTTGCGCGCCGGTACCGCCCCCCACCGGTTCGTCTCGGGCACCGGGGCGGGCGGGAGGGTCTGGGACATGGTCACTTTCCTTCTGTCGGGGCGCGGTCGGCCCCGGCGGTGGTCCCACGGGGCGGAGCCGCGGGGGGCTGTTCCGCGGGGGCCCGGTCGGTTTCCCGGTAGGCGTCGGGCACCGCGAGGTGGCTGATCATCCTGCGCCGCCGCCCGCCGCCCGGCCCCCGGCCGGCCCGGGCGAGGACCAGCGCCCCGATCTGCGCGACCAGCTCGGCGGCCTCCTCGTCGGTCAGCCAGGCCGCCGCCTGCCGGTAGGCGACGCCGTCCCGGACGGGATCGGCGTCCTCGTGGGCGAGGTAGCGGTCGAAGTCTGCCGTCAGGGAGGCGGCGAACGCGGTGAACGCCCGCCGGTGGTCCTCGCGGGTCATCGCCGCGCGGGCGGCGCCGTCGACCTCGACCCGCCCTCCGCTCACGCGGTAGCGGCGCTCCACGGTCCCGCGCACGCGCCGTTCCGCGACCACCTCCAGCACGCCCGCCTCGACGAGGACGGCGACGTGCCGGTACATCGTCGCGGGCGGGATGTCGCCGAGGCGGTCGCGGAGCTGCGCGGTGGTCAGCGGTTCGGAGTCGAAGAGCGACTGCACGATGCGCAGCCGCACCGGGTGCAGGAGGACGTCGGTGCTCGCCATGCCCGTACGTTATCAATACTGAGAACATTCTCAAATCGGAGAATGCGTACTCCCCGGACATCCCGCCCGCAGGGCACCGGCGGGCGTCAGCGGCCGGTGCGGCCGTCGATCAGCTCGCAGAGGATGTCCAGGTGCCCCGCGTGGCGGCCGGTCTCCTCGATCATGTGCGCCAGGGACCACCGCAGGGACGGCGCGGGCTTCCCGGGGCCGCCGGGGCGGACGGGCCGGCCGAGGTCGCCGCAGGCGGCGATCGCCAGGTCTGCGGCGGCGACGGCCTCGCGGTAGTCGCGCAGGACGTCCTGGGCGCTCCGGTCCGGCGCGGCGTGGAAGGTGGCCTGCCAGTCGCCGGGGTGCTCGCCGAGGAAGACGAACCGCTCGACGCGGGCCAGGTGCGCGATCAGCCCGAGCGGCCGGGTGCCCGACGGCACGCCGGGGGTGCGCAGGTCGCGCTCGGCGATCCCCTCCACCTTGGCCAGTGCGCTGTCGCGCAGGTAGTCGAGGAAGCCCGTGAGGACCTCCCTCTCGGTGGGGCCGGTCCGGGGCGGCGGCCGGTCGCGCCGTGGCGCCGGTGCGGTCATGGGTGTACGTCCTCTCCGTGGTGTGCTCCGCGGGTACTCCCCGCCGGTCCGGCGCTCCGCGCCGGTGGCCGTGCCCGGCGCGGGACGGTGCGTCCCGCGCCCGTGCCGGGCTCCGGCCGGGTCAGGCGCGGCGGCACGCCGCCACCACGTTGTCGACGACCGGGGCGGTCCGCCCGTCGGGGCCGCGGGCGATCCGCTCGCGCCGCTCGCACACCAGAGCGCTCCAGCCCGGCCCCAGGCCGAGGGAGCGCCACAGGTCGTCGGCGGTGGGGTGGTCCTCGCGCTGCTCCCACGACCAGGGTGCGCTGGAGCCGTGGTCGACGACGGCCAGCACCCCGCCCGCGGCGACGGACCCGGCCGCCCGGCGCAGCGCCGCGTCCCGGTCCAGGGCCTGGCCGGTGTGGAAGTGGTTGGCGTAGACGAGGTCCCACGGCCCGGGGCCCGGCGCGGTCCGCCCCAGGTCGTGGCGCTCCACGCGGACGCGGTCCCCCAGGCCGGCCGCCCGGGCCCGGTCGGACAGCGCGGTGAGGGCGGCCCCCGCGATGTCGACGGCGGTCACGTGCCAGCCCTGGGCGGCCAGCCAGAGGGCGTCGCCGCCCCGCCCGCAGGCGAGTTCCAGGGCCCGGGGTTGCGGTCCGGCGCCCGGCGCGGACGTCAGGTCCAGCTCCGCGACGAGGGCGGTGAAGGCGGGGCTCGGCGCGGGCGCCGGTCCGGAGGGGTCGTCGTCCCGGTACCGGTCCTCCCAGAAGGCGCGGTCGTACGCGGTGGGTCTCGTGTTCGGTTCCATGTGCCCATGGTGGGCCGGAACAGGCGCGGAGGGCACGCTTTGTTGCGGATGTGCAAGGGCGGGGCGGCCCGCTCAGTCGCCGTGCAGGTGGATGCGCTCGCCCTGGGTCCCGAAGATGGCGATGACCTCCGCGGGCTCGTTCTCGGCCGGGTTGCCGATCCAGTGCGGGACCCGGGTGTCGAACTCGACCGCTTCGCCCGCGCCCAGCAGCAGGTCCTGGTCGGTTCCCAGGACCAGCCGGACGGTCCCGGCGAGCACGTAGAACCACTCGTGGCCCTCGTGCGTGCGCTGGCGCGGGGGCGGGAGCGTCCGGGCGGGCGGGTAGACCACCTTGTACGCCTGGACCCCGCCCGGGCGCCGGGTGAGCGGGACGAACGTGAGGCCGAAGCGGCGCACCGGGTGCAGGTGCACGCGCGGATCGCCCACCCGGGGCGCGTCCACGAGTTCGTCGATCGGCACCCGGTACACGCGCGAGAGCGGCAGCAGCTGTCCCAGGGTGGGGTGCAGCCGGCCGGTCTCCAGGCGCGAGAGGGTGCTCTGCGTGATACCCGTGCGCTCCGACAGCCCGGCCAGGGTCAGGCGCGCCCCGGCGCGCAGCCGCCGCAGCCGCTCGCCCACGGCGCCCAGCACCGCGGCGTCGTCCCTGTCGGACCCGTGTCCCCCGGCTTCGTCCATATCCGCAATCTACCCCGCGGCCGGTTGGAGGGGGCTGGCGGGTACCGGGGGCCGAACGGCGAGGCCGAGCCCGCGGGGCGCGCCACGCCGTGGGCACGGCGCCCCCGGGAACGCATCGCGCCGCGGGCGCCCCGGGCCACCGGACCGTACCGTGCCGAGGGGACCGGCGGGTCACCGGGGGGCGGGCGGTTCGGGGACCAGGGCCCGGGACCCGGGGTCCACCACCAGGACGCGGTCGGCGCGGGCCGCGACCGCGCGGTCGTGGGTGGCCAGCAGCACGGCCAGCCCGCGCTCGGCGCGCAGGGCGTCCAGCAGGTCCAGCACCGTCCGGGCGCTGCGGGCGTCCAGCGCGGAGGTCACCTCGTCGGCGAGCAGGACCCGCGGCCCGGCGGCCAGGGCGCGGGCGATCGCCGCCCGCTGGCGCTGCCCTCCCGACAGCCCGCCGGGGGTGCGCTCCAGCGCGTCGGGGGGCAGGCCGACCTCGGCGGCCAGGGAGGCGGCCCGCTGACGCGCCCGCTCCCGCGACTCCCCCAGCAGGACCCGGGCCGGGCGGGCCAGGGCCGCCCCCAGCCGGTGGGAGGGGTGGAGTGCGTCCACCGGGTCCTGGCCGACGAACTGCACCGCGCGCAGCAGGTCGCGCGGCCGGTCCTCGACCCGGGCCGGCAGGGGGCGGCCCGCGGCCGAGACGCTCCCGGACCGCGTCCCGTGCAGACCGGCGAGCGCCCGCAGCAGGGTGGACTTCCCGCTGCCCGAGGGGCCCACCACGGCGACGAACCCGCCGGCCGGGACGGCCAGGTCGACCCCCTCCAGCAGCGCGGGGCCGCCGCCGGGGGTGTCGACGGACAGCCCCCGCAGCTCCAGGGCCGCGGGGCCGCCCGCCCCGGGGCCCGGCAGGGCCCGCCGCGCCCCGGGCCGCTCCGGGGGCGGGTCCCCGAGCACGACCACCCTGTCGGCCACCCGTTCGGCGAAGGCGCGGTCGTGGGTGATGACGACCGTGGCCCGCCCGGGCGCCCCGCGCCGCCCGTCCAGCGCCCGGACCACGAGTTCCAGCGTCGCCGGGTCCAGGCCGCTGGTGGGCTCGTCCAGGACCAGCAGTCCCGGATCGCCCACCAGCGCCCGGGCCAGGGCGGTCCGGCGGGCCTGGCCGCCGGACAGCTCGTGCGGGCGGCGGCGGGCCAGCAGCCGGGCGTCCAGCCCCAGGCCGGCCAGCGTCCGGTGCGCGGCGCGGGCGCGCTCGCGGCGCGGCCCGGCGGCCCGCCCCTCGGCCACCAGCCCCGCGACGGTGCGCAGCGGGTGCAGGTCCGAGGCGGGGTCCTGGCCCAAAAAGCCCACCGCCGAGCGCCGCCACCGGCGGGCGGCGCGCCCGGGGTGGACGGCGGCCCCCTCCCAGCGCACTCGCCCCGCCGTCCGGCGCAGTCCGTCGGGCAGGGCGTCGAGCGCGGCCAGGACGGCGCTCGTCTTGCCGCCGCCGGACTCCCCCATGAGGGCGACCACTCCCCCGGCGGGGACGTGCAGGTCGAGCGGTCCGGCGACGGTGCGGCCGGAGCGGTCCACGACCCGCAGGCCGCTGATCTCAAGTCCCGACACGGGTGTCCTTCCTTGTCCGGGCGGCGGGCGCCCGGGCGGTGACGAGATGGACCGCGAGCACCAGGGCGACCGTGGTGAGGCCGATCGCCAGGGCCGGAGCGGCCACGGCCCACGGGTTCACGCCGACGCCGGGCATGTTCTCCCGCAGCATCAGCGCCCAGTCGGGCGCGGGCGGGGACGGGCCGAACCCGAGGACGTTGAGCGCGGAGGCGATCTGGAGCGCCACCACCACGCGCAGGCCCAGGTCGGCCGTGACGACCCCCTTCATGGCGGGCAGCACCTCGCGGACCAGCAGGGCCGCGCCGCGCTCCCCCCTGCCGCGGGCCGCCTCCACGTACCCGGCGCCGCGGATCGCGCGCACCGCGTCGCGGACCACCCGCAGGGTGAGCGGCGCCCCGCCGCACACGGTCGCCGTGACGACGGCCGCGTGGCCGGGCAGGGCGACGGCCACCACCAGGGCCAGCAGCAGGGAGGGCACCGCCAGCAGCAGGTCGGCCAGGGAGCCCAGGACCCGGTCGGTACGGCCGCCGTACCAGCCGGCGGCCAGGCCGGCGGCGACGCCCGCCGCGGAGGCGGCGAGGGCGGCGGCGACGGAGACCGCGAGGAGCCCGGCGCCCCCGGCGAGGACCCGGGACCACACGTCGCGGCCCAGGGCGTCGGTGCCCAGGAGGTGCCCCGGTCCGGGCCCCTGCCAGGGGGCCGCGAGCGGGGCGGTGGGGTCGTGGGGGGCGGCCAGGCCGCCCAGCACCGCGGCGGCCGGGACCGCGAGGAGGAGGACGGCGGCGGCCGTGCGGCTCACCACGCCCGCCCCCGGGGGTCGGTGCCGCCGGCGACGGCGTCGGCGAGCGCGGTGCCCGCCAGGACGACGGCCGCGGCGGACACGGCCACCGCCTGGATCACGGGGGTGTCCCGCGAGGCGATGGAGGAGACCAGCAGGGAGCCCAGCCCGGGGTAGCCGAAGAGGGTCTCCACGACGGTCGCCGCGGCGATGAGGCCGCCCGCGCTCACCGCCAGGACCCGCAGGAAGGGGGCCAGCAGGAACGGCAGCACGTCCACCGCGGCGACCGCCCAGGGGGATCGGCCGCGGCGGCGGGCGTCGGCCACGTGGGGGCGGGACGCGGTGTCGGCGACCGCCCCGGCCAGCAGCCCGCCGCCGAACAGGGCGGTGGGCAGGGCCATGGACAGCACCGGCAGCACCAGCAGTTCGGGGCTGTGCACGGGGGCCTGCCCCGGGGGGAGCAGGGACACCGCCGGGACCAGGCCGAGCACCCCGGACAGCAGGGCGGCCAGCCCCGCGGCGGTGACCGCCGTCGGCACGGCCGCCGCTCCGGTGAGCAGAGCGGTCGCCGCGCCGCGGCCCCGCCGCGCCGTGCCGGCCCACCAGCCCAGCAGGAGCATCGCCGGGGCTGCCAGTGCCAGGGCGGCGCCGACCAGGGTGGCCGTGGCGGGCAGGCGCTGCGCGACCGCGTCCAGGACGGGGCGGCCGTTGACCAGGGAGACCCCCGGGTCGCCGCGCAGCACGCCCCCGGCCCAGTCGGCGTAGAGCCGCAGGGGCCCGGCCTCCTGGCCCAGTTCCGCGCGCAGGGCGCGCACCTCCTCGGTGGTGGCGCCCGGGCTGGCCCGGATCTCGGCGGCGTCGCCGGGCAGCAGCGCGGTGGCCGCGAAGACGACCGCGGACACCGCGACGAGCAGCAGCAGGGCCCGGACCGCGGCCGTGAGCG
This sequence comes from Nocardiopsis flavescens, assembly GCF_900141985.1. GTDB lineage: Bacteria > Actinomycetota > Actinomycetes > Streptosporangiales > Streptosporangiaceae > Nocardiopsis > Nocardiopsis flavescens. Next base: position 208,599 of record NZ_FQZK01000008.1, read on the forward strand.
CCCCGTACAGCGGCGCCCAGGCCCGGTGCCGGGGGGCGGCGCCCGCGGGCGCCGCCCCGGTGGGGACCGTCAACCGGAGACCTCGGCCTCTTCGATCCGGAGCCGGTGGAAGCCGGGTCCGGTGGGCAGGCCGGTGACGCCGGAGGCCGTGAGGTCGATGCCGTCGCCGAGCCCCCAGACCACGTATCCGCCGTCGTCGGCGAGGCGCTGCTGGAGATCGGCCAGGAGCGCGTGGCGCTCGCCCTCGTCGGCGGTGGCCAGGGCCCGGTGGAAGTCCGCGTCCCACTCCCCGTCGTTCCAGCCGGTCTCGTTGATGGGGCCGTCGGCGAGCAGGGCCATGCGGGAGAAGTCCACGAACCCGTTCCCGCCCAGGCTGTTGAGGTAGAACGGCTCGACGTTCCACACCTCGGTCCAGTAGGTGTCGGGCGGGCCGACCTCGACCGTCACCTCGATGCCGGCCTCGGAGAGCTGCTCGGAGACCAGGACCGCGGCCTCCTCCATGCCCGGGTAGGAGTTGGTGGCGTGCAGGGTGAGGGAGACCCCGTCCCCGTGCCCCGCCTCCTCCAGCAGCGCGCGCGCCCGCTCCAGGTCCCGGGCGACCGGCTCGGCCCGCGGGGCGAAGGGCTCCGAGGGGGCGACCAGGTCCGCTCCGGGCTCCCCGTAGCCGAGGAACACGGTGTCGACGAGTGCCTCCCGGTCCAGGGCGAGCTTGACCGCCTCGCGGACGGCGGGGTCGTCGAAGGGCTCGGTCTCCAGGTCCATCACCAGCGGGTAGTTGACCCCGCCGGGCCGGGTGACCACCTCGACGCCCCCGTCCCCGGCGTACTGCTCGGCGGTGGCGGGCGCCACGCTGCCGGCCACGTCCGCCTGTCCGGAGGCGACCGCCGCGGCGCGGGCCGCCGGGTCGGGCATGGCGGTGACCTCCAGGCGGTCCGCCCCGCCCGCGGGGCCCCACCAGTCGGCGTTGCGGGACAGGACGGCCGTGGTGTCGTCGGCCCGGTCCAGCACGTAGGGGCCCGAGCCCGGGACCGGCTCGGTGATGTCGTCGCTGCCCTCGGGGACGACGAACGTCAGGGAGGCCAGGGCGGCGCCGACCTCGGCGTAGGGCTGGTGCGTGACCAGGTCCAGCCCGTGCTCGCCCGAGGCCGCGGAGGCCTCCAGGTCGAACATGGACAGGCGGCCGTTGTTCTCGGCGCCCTTGCCCTGGATGCGGCGCAGGGAGAAGAGGACGTCGTCTGCGGTGACCGGCGTGCCGTCGGAGAAGGCCGCGTCCTCGCGCAGCGCGACGTGCCAGTGCGTGAGGTCCTCGCCCTCGGGCTCCCAGGACTCGGCGAGCCGGGGCACGGCCCCGCCTCGCTCGTCCAGGACGGTGAGCACGTCGTAGAGCATGGCGAAGCGCAGGTAGTCGGCCTCGTTGGCGACCCGTCCGTGCGGGTCGTTCGTGGTGGCCGCGGGCGCGCCGACCGCCGCGTAGCGCAGGGTGGACCCCTGGTCGGCGCCGGCCGGGGCGTCCCCGTCCCCGGAGCACCCGGAGGCGGCCAGGGTCGCGGCGCACAGGGCCGCGAGGAGGGATCGTCGTCGCATCGGTGGATTCTCGTTTCTGTTCGGGGCCGTGGCGGTCACGGCCCAGGGGGGATGCGGTCGCCCCGCGCGTCGGTGGCGGGGGTCCCGGGGCGCTACCGGAGTCCGATCGCGCCGGAGGGGCACAGGTCGACGGCGTCCAGGGCGCGGGGCAGGGAGGCCTGCGGGACGTCGGCGGCGAGGAGGACCACCAGCCCGCCGTCGTCCTGGTCGAAGAGTTCGGGGGCGGCGCGCACGCACTGCCCGGCGCCGGCGCACACGTCCGTGTCGGCGTGCAGGCGCGGGCCGCTCCCGGGGGCGGGGCTCACCACGACACCGGCACCTCCTCCAGGCCGAAGATCGCCGAGGAGGAGCGCAGCGGCAGGTCCTCCAGCGGCACCGCCGGGCGCAGGCCGGGGGCCTTCTCGAAGAGGACGCGCAGGGCGACCTCGATCTCCAGGCGGCCCAGGTTCTGGCCGACGCACTGGTGGGCGCCGTACCCGAAGGCGACGTGGTTGCGCCGGGTGCGGGTGATGTCGAGGCGCTCGGGCTCGGGGAAGGCCCGCGGGTCGTGGTCGGCCGCCGCCAGCAGGGCGATGTAGCCGTCCCCGGCGGGGATGGTCGCCCCCTCCAGCGGGATGTCCTCGGTGGCCACGCGCAGGGTGATGACGTCGGCCACCGACAGGTGGCGCAGCAGCTCGTCCACCGCGGCAGCCCACAGCGAGGGGTCCTCGCGCAGCAGCTCCAGCTGGTCGGGGTGGCGCAGCAGGTCCAGAGCGGCCAGGGGGATCATGTTGCGGGAGGTCTCGTGGCCGGCGTTGAGGGTGATGCCGATCTGGGACAGCAGCGAGGTCCGGGTGATCTCCCCGCGGGCCAGGGGGCCGTTCACCAGGCGGCTGATGAGGTCGTCGCCCGGGTCCTGCGCCTTCTCGTCGATGAGCCGGTCGATGAGCCCGAAGAGGTCGGACAGGGCGGCGCCCACCTCCGCGGCGGTGCTGCTACGGGCCCCCGAGACCGAGGTGACGCGGCGGAAGAACTCCAGGTCCTCCATGGGGACGCCGAGCAGCCGGCAGATGACGGTGGTGGAGACGCGGTTGGCGTACTCGCCGACGAGGTCGGCGGGGGCGGGCAGGGAGAGCAGGTGGTCGGCCTGTTCGCGGCAGATCTCCTCCACGGCCGGGCGCATCGCCTGGACGCGCCGGACGGTGAACTCGCCGACGAGCATGCGGCGGACCCGCGTGTGCTCGGGCGGGTCCATGCGGATGAAGGGCCGCAGCTCCGCGGCCACGGCCTGCTCGCCGTCCCCCAGCGCCGGGAACGCGGGGTGGCGGGCGTCGGAGCTGGACGCCGGGTGGGACAGGGCGGTGCGCACGTCGTCGAAGCCGGTGACGAGCCAGGCCTCCTTGCCGCCGGGGACGGCGGCCCGGGTCAGGCCGCCGTTCCCGCGCATGGCCGCGTAGGCCTCGGGCGGGGAGAAGGGGCAGGAGCGGGCGAGGGGGAAGGCGACGGGTTCGGCGGACTCCCCCGCGGCGGGGGTTCGGGGTGCGGACGGGGTCATGGGCTGGGCCTCCAGGGGATACGGAACGGGGACGGGGTCAGGGGCGGGCGGCGGTGATCCGCCACCCCCGGGCGCGCTCGCGGGCCCGGACGTGGGCGGCGTGGCGCCCGTCGAGGGCGAGGAGTTCCCCGGGGGTGCCCTCCTCGGCGACGCGACCGCCGTCGAGGAAGGCGATCCGGTCGGCGGCGGCGACGGTGGCGGGGCGGTGGGCGATGACCAGGACGGTGCGGCCCTCCCGGGCGAGGCCGACCGCGGTGGCGGTGAGCAGGGCCTCGTTCTCGGCGTCCAGGGCCGCCGACGCCTCGTCCAGGACCACCACGGGGGCGTCCTTGAGCAGGGCGCGGGCGATCGACACCCGCTGTCGCTGGCCGCCGGACAGGGAGGTGCCGCCGTCCCCGACCCGGGTGTCCCAGCCCCGGGGCAGTTCCGCGACGACGCGGTCCAGCCCGGACCGGGCGGCGACGCGCTCCAGGTCCTCAAGGGTGGCGCCGGGGTCGGCGACGCGGACGTTGTCGGCGACGGTGGCGTCGAACAGGTAGACGTCCTGGAAGACCACGGCCACGTGCCGGGACAGCTCCTCGCCGCCGATGTCGCGCACGTCGACGCCGCCGACCCGCACCTGTCCGGCGTCCGCGTCGTGGAAGCGGGCCAGCAACCGGGCCGCGGTGGTCTTGCCCGCGCCGGAGGGCCCCACGAGCGCGGTCACGGTCCCCGGCTCCGCCCGCAGGGAGAGGCCGTCCAGGACGGGCTCCCCGTCGTAGGCGAAGCGGACCGCGTCGAACTCGACCAGGGCCCCCCGCGGCGGGGTGGGCTCGGCGGGCTCGGGCAGGGGGCGGGCGTCGAGCACCGCGTTGATCCGGGCCAGGCCGTTGACGGCCATCCGCAGGGACGCCCCGTGCTCGGCGGCGGCGGACAGCGGGTGCGCGAACCGGACCGCCAGGACGAGCAGGGCGACGGCCGTGGGCGCCGCCAGGGTGCCGCCCAGGGCCAGGTGGAGGGTGAAGGCCAGGATGCCGGTGAGGGCGGCCCGGACGGCGAAGGAGTAGGCGAACAGGGCGGGGACCGCCCGGAACAGCAGGGTGCGGGCGGTGCGGTGCTCGGCCGCCAGGGCACGGTCCAGGCTGGTGCGTCCCCGTTCGTCCCGGCCGAAGGCGCGCAGCACCGGCTGCGCCCGGGCGTACTCCACCACCCGGTCGGCGGCCTCGTCGGCCACCGCGTCCCGGGCGGCGTCGCCGCGCCCCACCGCGTCGGAGGACAGGTCGAACACCATCCACAGAACGGCCAGGGCGGCGGCGCAGGCCAGGGACAGCCGCCAGTCGAAGAGGGCCAGGGCGGCCACCGCCACCACGGGGGTGACCACGGCGTCGGCCAGCGGGGGGTAGGTGTGCACGGGCAGGCTCGTGGTCCGGGAGACGCCCTCGGTGGCGATCCGGTTGAGCTCGCCCAGCCGGGCCCCGGTGAACCAGCCCAGGGGCAGGCGGACCACGTGGTCGCCGAGGCGGTGGTGCAGGGCCCGCGAGATGGAGCCCCCGACCCGGAAGTTGAGGTACAGGCTCGCCGCCCGCAGCACCGCGTACACGGCGGTGGCCGCGGCCAGGGCGAGCGCCCAGGGGGCGGCCGTGCCCGGGGCCGGGCCCAGGAGCCGCTCCAGGACGGGGACCAGGAGGGCGAACACGACCCCCTGGACGGCGGACACGAACGCGGTGAGCGCCAGGGCCGCCGCCAGGGGCCGGGCCCGGTCGGGGCCGACCGCTCGGAGGAACGCGCGGATCACTGCTCTTCTCCTTCTTCGGTGCCGTCGTGCCGGTGCCGGGCGTTCCACAGGGCCGCGTAGCGGCCTCCTGCGGCGAGGAGGTCCCCGTGGGTGCCCGACTCGGTGATCCGGCCGTCCTCCATGACGGCGATGCGGTCGGCCCCGGTGACCGTGGCCAGCCGGTGGGCGATGACCAAAACGGTGCGGTCCCGGGCGAGGTCGGCCAGGGCGTCCTGGATGTCGGCCTCGGCGACGGGGTCGACCGCGGCGGTGGCCTCGTCCAGGACCAGGACGGGCGGGTCGGCCAGGAACAGGCGGGCGATGGAGACGCGCTGGGCCTCGCCGCCGGACAGGTCGGCGTCCTCGCCCACCACCGAGTCGTAGCCGCGCGGCAGCCGCTCGATCCGGTCGTGGATGCGCGCCGCGCGGGCGGCGGCCTCCACCTCGGCGCGGGTGGCGCCGGGGCGTCCCAGGGAGATGTTGTCGGCCACGGACTCGCGCAGCAGGCGCACGTCCTGGAAAACGAACCCGACGGTGCGGTAGAGCGTCTCGGCGGGCAGGTCCCGCACGTCGGCGCCGCCGAGGGAGACCGACCCCGAGGCGGGGTCGTGGAAGCGGGCCGGGAGGGCGGCCAGGGTGGACTTGCCCGCCCCGGAGGGGCCGACGAGCGCCGTGACCGTGCCGGGTTCCAGCACCAGGTCGACGCCGCGCAGCACCTCCTGCGCCTCCCGGTCCCCCTCCGCCGGGTAGGCGAAGCGCACGCCCTCGAAGACCACGCCCGCGTCCCGCGGGACACCGCCCGCGCCCTCGGGGAGCGCGGGCACGGCCAGCACCGCGGCCACCCGGGCCGCCGCCGCGCCCGCGGCCTGGACCTGCTGGACGCGGGAGCCGATGACGTTCATGGGCGCGCACAGCGCGGGGGCCACGAGGGCGAAGGCCACCACGGAGACCGGGTCGGTCCAGCCGGCGGCGGTGAAGGCGGTCCCGGCCAGGACCGCCGCCACCGTCACCGTCGGCGCGGACAGCAGCAGGAACGAGGCGACCGTGACCGGGGTGGTGGCCCGGGCCCAGGAGACGAAGAAGTCCGCGAAGGCGTCGGCCGCGCGCAGGAACCGCGCGTGGGACCGGCGGTGGCCGCCGAAGTGCTTGACCACCTGGATGCCCTCGACGAACTCCACCGCCGAGGTGTTGATGTCGTTCATCGCCCGCGCGTACTCGGCGAGCTTGGCGTTCCCGCCCGCCATGGCCCGGGCGAACAGGGCGATACCCGCGGCGACCAGGGCCGCGGCGACCAGGGCGAGCCGCCAGTCCGTCGCGGCCAGGTAGACCAGGGCGACCGCGGGGACGGCGACGACCGCGGCCAGGTCGGGCAGGGTGTGCGCGACCAGGGAGTGGACCTCGCCGATGTCGTCGTGCAGGGCCTTCTTGACCCGGCCCGACCCCCGGCCGGAGAACCACCCCAGGGGGACCCGGGACAGGTGGGCGGCCAGGGAGCGCCGGACCGCCAGCTGCATGTCGTTGTCGGCCAGGTGGCCGACCAGGGTCGAGGCCGCGCCGGCCAGCAGGGCGGCCACCGCCCCGGCCAGGGCGAGGCCGACCAGGGCCCACGCGCGCCCGTGGTCGGGGGCGCCCGGCCCCAGCAGGGCGCGGGCGATCTCGGCGACGCACACGAGGGGGACCAGGCCGAGCGCCCCGGCGGCCCCCTGGAGGGCGACCGCGGCGGCGACTCTCCCCCGTACGGGGGCCAGGAGCACCTTCAGGGGGGAGGGCGCGGGGGCGCCGGGACCGGGCTCCGCCCGACCCGGGGCCGCGGCGGCCGTGTCGTTCCGGGTCACTTGAGGAGCACCCCGATCTCCGGGGTGGACTCGCGGCCGGTCCGCGCGAGGCGCTTGACGGTCAGGCCGGACTCCTCCGCCAGGCGCTCGACGCCGAAGGTCTCCCAGTCGTACTCGTCGGCGACCGTCCTGACCCGCTCCCCGCCGCGGAAGACCCGCCATTCGGTGCGCCAGCGCATGACGCCCTCGCCGGCGGGCTCGCCCGAGATCCACCACTCGTAGACCTGCTCGCCCACGGCCTCCCGGCACATCCGCACGAACGGGATCGACCGGGGGGTGTCCACCCCCATCAGCTCCACCACGATCGGCGCCCCCTCCGGGAGCCGGTCGGCCAGGCGCTTCCACAGGGCGATCCGCTCCGGCCGGGGGATGTGCCCGGCGACCCCGAAGATGACGACGGCGGACAGGGAGTCGGGCAGGGGCAGCTCCTGGGCGGGCTCGGGGAGGACGGTGACGCGCCCGCGCAAGGCGGGGTCGGAGAACACCCGGCTGGTCAGGACGGCGCGCATGACCGGCGAGGGCTCGGCCGAGACGATGCGCGCCGAGGGCAGGACGTCGGCGATGGTGGCGGTCACCAGCCCGGTGCCGGCGCCGATGTCGAGGACCGGCCCGTTGCCGGTGTCCAGCCCGGCCAGCGCCGCGCGCAGGGCGGGGGCGCTGGAGACCAGGTGGCGGTGGCCGACGAGGTCGAAGAACTCGGCGGCCGGTGAGTAGTAGTCGGTGGCCGTCACAGGCACGTCCTCCAGGGGTTCGGTGGGCGGGGGCGGTCGGTCGGGGGGGCAGGGTGTGCCGGGTCAGGGTGTGCTGGGCCAGGGCGAGGCGGCGGCGGCCAGAGCCGGGTCCAGGCGGCGCAGCAGGGCCCTCAGCACGGCCCCGCGGCGCGGTACCAGGTAGAAGTGGTCGCCCGGGAACACCTGGACGTCGACGCGGCCGGTGGTGGTCGCCGCCCACCGCGCGGCCGTCTGCGCGTCGACCTCGGGGTCGGCGTCGCCCAGGAACACGCTCACGGGGCAGTCCAGGACGGGCCCGGGGAGGGGCCGGTAGCGCTCGATGAGCCGGTAGTCGGCGCGGATGTAGCCGAGGACGGCCTCGCGCAGCCCGGGGTCGGCCAGGACCTCCTCCTCGGTGCCGCCCAGGCGCAGCAGCTCGTCCACCAGGGCGTCGTCGTCCCCCTCGTGGACCCGGCCGGCCGGGGCGTCCGCCGGGGCCCGGCGGCCCGAGGCGAACAGGCGCTCGGGGCCGGGGGCGCCCCCGGCGCGCAGGGCGCGGGCCAGCTCGAAGGCGACCGCCGATCCCATGCTGTGCCCGAACAGGGCGTAGGGGCGGTCGAGCAGCGGCGCCAGCTCCCCGGCCACCGCGCGGACGAGGGCGGCCATGTCCCGTGCGGGGGGCTCCCCGAAGCGGTCCTCCCGGCCGGGGTACTGCACGCAGACCAGGTCGACGCCGTCGGGCAGCAGGGGCGCCCACGCCCGGTAGGCGCCGGCCCCTCCCCCGGCGTGGGGCAGGCAGACCAGGCGCAGCCCCGCCCCGGGGCGGGGCCGGGGGCGGCGGAGCCAGGTTCCGGGCGGGTCGGCGGTCATGGTGTTCCCCTCGGGACGGCGCGGTCCAGGTCGGCGGCCCGCCAGGGGACGGGGGTCGCGGGGCGGATGATGTCGGGGCGGCCGAGGCGGTCGGTGACCTCGTGCCACAGGCGGCACACGGACAGGTCGAACTGGCCGCGCGGCAGGGGGTCGGCGCCCGCCCGCACGTCGGCGGCGAAGTCGGACAGCGCCCGGGCGAGCGTGCGCGGCCAGACGCGGTCGAAGACCTCCCGGTGGGAGGGCGGCATCGTCCCCTCCAGGACGGTGACCGCGGGCTCGTCGAGGTGGCCGGTCCCCGGGCCGGTCGACAGCAGGCGGCCGTGGGCGTCCCGGGGCGCGTGCAGCCGGGGGTGCCAGAGCACCGGGCCGTGGGTGTCGGCCAGGGCCAGCACCCCTCCCTCCGCGGCCAGCGACAGCCGGTGCCACAGCAGGGCGTGGTTGTCCCCGTCGGAGGGGTCGATCTGGTTCTGGACCCGGAGGGTGACCGGGACGCCGGCCACCGAGGCCTGGACCACGCGGTAGGGCCCGGGGGCCGCGGGCGGGGGCGCGGCGACCGTCCAGGGGCGCAGCCCGCCCAGGGCGCGCCCCAGGACGTCCAGCAGGGGGTACAGGACCTGGAGCGCGGAGGTGGCGTCCACCGCCAGGACCGGGCCCCGGCGCCGCATCCGCGCGGCGGCGTCCAGGAACCGCCCGACCGGGGCGACGTACCGGTAGAACGGGTCGAGGTGGTAGACCAGGCCCGCCCCGCGCGCCGCCCGCAGCAGCCCGGCCAGCTCGTCGTGGTGGACCGGGTGCTCCTGGAGGACGTGGACGCCGCGGTCGAGCAGGGCGCGGGCGATCTCCGCGCCCGGCCCGCCCGAGACCGCCGAGCCCACGGCCACGCAGGCGGCGTCGACGCCGCCGGGCAGGTCCGCGACGGAGGTGTACAGCGGCAGGCCCTGCTCCCGGGCGTAGGCCCGGGAGAAGTCGCCGCCCCGGGCCAGGATCCCGACGGGCTCGAAGTCCTGCGGCAGCAGGCGCAGGGCCCGCGTGTAGAAGCGACCGAACCCCGTCCCGCAGACCACGGTGCGCAGCGGGCGGCCGTTCACAGGGCGCCCTCCTCGACCGCGGCCCCGGCGGGCCCGAAGGCGCCCTCGTACTCCTTGAGGCTCCCGGTCAGGGGGTCGGCGAAGAGCGCGGCGACCGCCGCCGCCGGGTCCAGCACGTCGGCCGCGTGGGCGACGCCCCGGGGCACCCGCCCCCGCAGGACCTCCAGCGCCGTCCAGGCGCCGACGCGGCCGGTGGTGCGGTAGCCGTCGGCGGTGCGCAGCACCAGCGTGGTGTCCCGCCCCCGGCCGTCGCGCAGTTCCAGCACGAGGAGGTAGAACGGCTCGCGTCCGGCCAGGTCGAGGTCGGCGGCCCCGCGCAGGTCGGCGGCGGCCCCGGGGAGGTCGGCGACCGGGCGCCCCGCGAGGGAGGACAGCAGGGTGCGCGTGCGCGCCCCCAGGTGCACGTTGGACCACTCCGCCTCGCGCAGCCCCAGGTCGCGGGCGAGCCTGCGGACCTCCTCCGTCAGGAACGGCTGCACGAAGCCGGGCAGCGGGAAGTGCGGGGCCCGCACCCCGTCGGCGGCGCGCAGGGCGCGGGGCGCCACCGCCCCGTCCCGCCAGGCCGCCAGCGGCGTCCCGAACACGGCGGAGGCGTCGGCCGCCCCGGGCAGCGAGAGCAGCAGGTCGCCGGCGGCGGCCTCGGTGCACCGCTCCAGGCCCCCGGCGTGGGCCCGCAGCCGGGTCAGCCCGTGCCGCGCGGCGGCCCGGCGGGGCAGCAGCGCGGACAGGCCCGGCAGCAGGCCGGCCGACACCACCGCCGTGCGCCCCTCCAGCAGGGGGCTCCCGGTCAGGGCGGCCACCACCGGCTCGTCGCCGGTGACGTCCACGTAGTCGGCTCCGGCGGCCAGGGCCGCGAGCGCGACCCGGTCCACCAGGGCGTAGGAGGGCCCCGCGCAGTTGAGCACCACCGCGCACCCGGCGCAGAACCGCGCGAGGGAGGCGGGGTCGTGCACGTCGACGGGCACCGCCTCGGCCCCCGGCCCCAGCTCGCGGGCCAGGGCGTCCAGCGGCCCGGGGCGGCGCCCGCCCAGCCGCAGGCGGGCGTGCCCCAGGGCGCGCAGGAAGCGGGCGGCGGGGGCGCCGACCGCGCCCGAGGCCCCCACCACCCCGATCAGGGCGTCCCCGCCGGTCACCGGACCACGTCCCCGCCGGTCACCGTGTCCAGGTGCTTGAGGATGCCGGGGGCGTAGGGCACCGACAGCATGCCGAAGTGGTCGCCGGGGACGTCCACGATCCGCAGGTCGCCCAGGACCAGGCGCTCCCAGTAGTCGGTGACGCTCTCCTTGTTCCCGGGGAAGGGGTAGGCGCCGCCGTGCCGGACGAAGGTGACGTCGCCCGCGTAGGGCTGCGGCTCGTAGCGCGAGATGGAGAACACGCTCTGGCGGAAGATGCGGAACATCTCGTCCAGCGCCTCGGGCTCGTAGGTGCCCGCCGAGGGCGGCACGGCCGCGCACATGCGCGCCACCCGCACCTCGCGCGGCACCCCGGCCAGGGCGCGAAAGGCCGCGGCGACGTCGGCGTACTCCCCCTCCAGGCGGCCGATGGCCCCGTCCGGGAGCAGCCCCGGGGTGGCCTCCAGCAGCAGGTCGGAGGCGGCCGAGACGCGGTTCTCGTCCGCCGGGAACCCGACCGAGACCGGGTCGATGCCCATCATCACGGCGAACGCGTACTCCGAGATGAGCTCGTCGTCGAGGCGGAAGGGCGGGCGGTGCGTGCTGATCGCGGTGAGCGAGGCGACCTCGGCGCCGGCCTCGGTGAGGGTGCGGGCGACCTCGGTGGCGAGGAGCCCGCCCAGGCAGTAGCCCACCACGTGGAAGCGGTCGCCGCCGCGCTCCAGCAGCGCGCGGGCGTAGTCGGCCGCCCACGTCTCGATGACCGCGGCCGGGTCGGCCGCCAGGAACGCGGGCACGTCGGGCAGCTCCAGGCCGACCAGGGTGCCGCGGCCGGCGGAGCGGCGGCGGATCTCGGTGATCAGGGCCCGGTAGGGGATGAGCGTGCCCGTGCCCGCGTGGACGAGGGCGGTGACCGTGCCCCCGCCGGGGCCGTTGAGGGGCACGTACGGGTCCGCGGCGCCGCCGGGGGCGGCCTCGCGCTGTCCGGAGAGGTCGCGCAGGTAGGAGGCCAGGCCCGCGACGGTCGGCGTGCGCAGCATGTGGCGCAGCACGACCTCCCACTCGATGTCCTCGCCGGTGCCGGGCAGGACCTCGCCCAGGCGGCCGACCATGCGGGCGACCAGCAGGGAGTCCCCGCCCAGGTCGAAGAAGTCGTCGTCGCGTCCCACCCGGGTGCGCTCCAGGAGCCCGGCCCACAGCCCGGCCAGGGCGCGCTCCAGGTCGTCGGCGGGCTCGGCGGACAGCGTCTCCACCGCGTCCACACCCTCGTCCCGGGGCAGGTCGCGGGCCAGCGCGGCGCGGTCGACCTTGCCGTTGCCGGTCAGCGGCAGGGAGTCCAGGACCCGCCACCGGGCGGGCACCATGTAGTCCGGCAGGCGGGCGGCGGTGTGGCGGACCAGCTCGTCGGGCCCGACCGGGGCGCGGTCCGTCTTGAGCCGGGTCAGGTACAGGGTCTGCCCGGTGCCCGAGAGCGGGTCGGCGGCGTCGGGCAGCACGAGCGGCGGCGCCGCCCCGGCGCGCTCCAGGGCCCGCGCCCACTGCCCGCGGTCCAGGAAGGTGCGGTCGTCCTCGGTGCGGTCGTCGCGGTGGCCGCCGTCCAGGCCCTCCAGGAACTCCATGGAGACCAGCAGGGCCGGGTCGGCTTCGAGGGTGGTCTCGATGAAGAGCAGGTGGCCGCCGGGGACGAGCATCTCCGCCGTGCGGGCCAGCGCGGTGTCGGCGCTGACGGCGTTGTGCAGGACGTTGGCCGCCACGACCGCGTCGAAGGAGTTGGGCTCGCGCCCCTGGGAGCGGGGGTCGCGGTCGAGGTCGTACAGGCCGAAGGACACCCACGGGAAGTCGGCGAACCGCTCCCTGGCCTCGGTGAGGAAGAACGGCGACACGTCCGTGAAGAGGTACTCGACGGCGTGTCCGGCCAGGGCGTGGACCACGGCCTCGGTGGTGCCGCCCACCCCCGCGCCGACCTCCAGGACGCGTAGGGGCGTGTCGCCGGTGCGGCGGCGCGCGATCTCGGCGAGCGCCGCGGCGGCGGAGGCGTTGAGGTGGCGGATGGCGAGGTTGTCGCGGTAGGCGGCCCCGGCGGTGTCGAGCGCGGCGCCGGGGAACAGCAGGGTGCGCACGTCCAGGTCGCCGCGCAGGAGTTCGGGCAGCCGCTCGGAGCAGGCCCGCATGTAGTCCAGGACCTCGGTGCCGTAGTCGATCCGCGCCTCCAGGCCGGCCAGCTCCTCCCAGCCGCGGGCGTGCTCCTCGCGGGTGACCGCGACCGGGTCGCGGAAGGCGTCGCCGTCGCGGGTGAGGCGGCCGGCGTCGGCGAGCGCGCCCAGCCAGCGGCGGACCAGCCGGTGGTGCCTGCGGTCCGCCCCCAGCGCGGCGGCGGCCTCGGCGGCGGTGTGGGCGGTGCCCCGGAACAGGCCTGCCCCGGTCAGGGTGAGGGTGATCGCCTCCAGCGCGGTGGTGCGCATCCGCTCCAGGAAGGCTTCGAGCCCGGCGCGGTCGAGTCCGGCCGCGGCCTGCTCCACCGCCGTGCGGGCGGCGCCGGCGACGGCGTCCTCCACGGCGGCGCGCGGGCCGGCCCCGCGGACGGCCGTCTCCACGAAGCCGGCCAGGCGCCGGTCCCTGCGGTCGCCCACGGCCAGGACGGCGGCCGAGGCCACGGCCGGGTGGGAGAGCACCGCGGCCTCGATCTCGGCGAGTTCGACCCGGTGCCCGCGGATCTTGACCTGGTCGTCCTCGCGGCCGAGGAACTCGATGTCGCCGCCGGGCCGGTAGCGTCCCAGGTCGCCGGTGCGGTAGAGCCGCTCCCCCGTCCCGGGGCGGGTGACGAAGCGCTCGGCGGTGCGGGCGGCGTCGCCCAGGTAGCCCGTGGCGACGCCCGCGCCGCCGATGTAGAGCTCCCCGGCGACCCAGTCGGGGCGGTCCCGCATGCGCTCGTCGAGCACGTGGAAGGTCTGGTTGGTGAGGGGGCGGCCGTAGGGGACGCTCGGCCAGGCGGGGTCCGGCTCCCCGATGCGGTGGTGGATGGACCAGATGGAGCCCTCGGTGGCCCCGCCGAGGCCGTACAGCTCGGTGCCGGGCAGGTGGGCGCGGACGCGCCCGGGCAGGGTGAGGGGGATCCAGTCGCCGGAGAGCAGCGCCGCCCGCAGCGCGGTGGGGGCGCCGTCGGGGGCGGTGGCCAGGTAGTCGGCGAGCATGGCCATCTGCGCGGGCACGGAGTTCCACAGGGTCACCCCGTGCTCGCGGGCCAGCTCGGCCCAGTGCGAGGGGTCCCCCCGGCGCTCGGCGTCGGGAAGGACGATCGCGCCGCCCCGGCCCGGGGGGCCGAAGAGGTCGTACACGGACAGGTCGAACCCCAGGGCGGCCAGGCCCAGCACGCGGTCCCCGGGGCCCACGGAGAGGCGGCGGTCGATGTCCTCCACGGTGTTCAGGGCGGCGCGGTGCGCGATGACCACGCCCTTGGGGGTGCCGGTGGAGCCGGAGGTGTAGATGACGTAGGCCGGGTCGTCGGGCGAGACCGGCCGCTCGGGCAGCGCGGTGGGGGCGGGGCCCTCGGGGGCGGTGTCCACCTCGATGACGGCGGTGTCCGCGCCCCAGTCGCCCAGGGCGGCCAGCCAGGACTGGGTGAGGACGTGCCGGACCCCGGCGTCGCCCAGGATGGCGCGGCGGCGGGCGGCGGGCTGGGTGGTGTCGACCGGGACGTAGACGGTTCCGGCCAGCAGGGCGGCGTAGGCGGCGACGACCTGCTCGGGGCCCTTGTCCATGACGATGGCGACGCGGTCGCCCGGCGCGGCGCCGGCCCCGCGCAGCAGGGCCGCCGTGCCCGCGGCGCGCCGCCACAGCTCCCCGTGCGAGACCACGCGCCCGCCGTGCAGCACGGCCGGGGCGCCGGGGGTCTCCAGGGCGCGGGCCAGCGCGTTCTCGTGGAGCAGGGCGTCGGGCAGCGGGCCCTCGGTGGAGTTGGCCCGGGTGCGCGTGAGCACCTGTTCGGCGGGCAGCGGGACCGGGTCCGCCGCGTCCCAGGCGGCGTCGGAGCCGGCCAGGCGGCGCAGCAGGTCGTGGTAGGCGCGGAAGGCGTCGCCGGCCATGCCCTCCGGGAGCACGCCCTCGCGGACGTCCCAGCGCAGGGCCAGGGTGTCGCCGTTCAGGGAGACCTGGCAGTCCACCCACACCTGGGGGGTCTGGGAGAGTCCGTACACCTCCCGGGCCGCCCACGCGCCGGGGTCGGGCTCGCCGTCGTCGGCGCCCAGCGCGCCGGTGAAGACGACCGGCATCAGCACGGCGGTCTCGTCCCGGCGCCGGGACAGCTCGGCCAGCAGCTCGCCGCCCGAGTACAGGCCGTGGTCCAGGTCCTCGATGAGCCGGGCCTGGCGGGCGGCGGCGCGCTCGGTGAAGGTGGCGCCGTCGTCGGCGCGCACCGCCAGCAGGGTCAGCGAGGTGAAGTCGCCGACAACGCGGCCCAGGTCCGGGTGCGTGTCCGGGCGCCGGGGCACCGGCAGGTTGAGCGTGAAGTCGGGTCGGCGCGACCACAGGCCGACCACCTCGGCGTAGGCGGCCAGGGCGACCGAGGAGGGCGTCAGCCCGCGGTCCGCGGCGCGGGTGCGCAGCGCCTTCCAGACGTCGGGCTCCAGGCGGGCGGAGAGCCGGGTGAACCGCGCCGAGGCGTCGGCGGCGTGGTCGGCCAGGGGGAGTTCGGGCGCCGGGGGCAGCGTGTCCGCGCGGTCCGCCCAGTAGGCGCGGTCGCGGTGGTACCCGGCGCCGTCGCGCAGCGCCCGCTGTGCCAGGACGTGGTCGCGGAAGGTCGCCTCCAGGGCGGGCAGGGCGAGGGCGGGGTCGTCGTAGAGCGCGCGCAGCTCCTCCAGGAGCAGGCGCACGCTCGTGTAGTCGGCGACGAGCAGGTCGGCGGACAGGTGCAGGACCGCCAGGTCCGCCCCGCGGGTCAGGTGCAGCCGCACCAGCGGCCAGGAGGAGGGGTCGGGGACCAGGTCGCGCAGGCGCTCCCGGGTCCGCCCGGCGTGGGGGCGGGGGTCGGCGGCGCCCACGTCGGTGACGGTGAGGGACTCGCCGGGGGCATCGGGGAGCACCTGCTGGTGCCCCTGGGGGGAGACCACGGCGCGGAGCATGTCGTGCCGGTCCACCAGGGCGTTCCAGGCGGTGCGCAGGCGGTCCGGGTCCAGGTCGTCGAACTCCAGCTCGGCGTAGGCGTGGCAGGCGACGCCGCCGTAGTCGTAGGCCGAGCCCCGGCCGACCAGGTAGGCGCCCTGGACGTCGGTGAGGGGGAAGGGCTCGTGGCGCGCCCCGGGGTCGGGGACCAGGGCGGGGGCGGCCGGCTCCTCCAGCAGGGCCAGGACCGCGTCGCGGTGCTCGCGCAGCAGGGCGCGCCGTTCGTCGGTGAGGGTGCCCGAGGGCGCGCGGAAGTGGATGCGTCCGGCGTCGGCCCACAGGTGGACGCCCTCCGCACGGAGTGCGTCGAGCAGGGCGCGCGGGTCGTCGGGGGTGGCGGGGGTGGGCTGCACGGTGTGTTCTCCTCAGGGGTCCGGGGGCGGTCCCCGGTCGGGTGGGGCGGGGTCAGATGACGCCGGTGCTCACGTCGCCGGGTTCGGCGGCGCGGACCTGGCCGGCGAGGGCGGCGAGGGTGGGGACGGCCAGGAAGGAGCGGGTGGAGATCTCCGCGGCCGTCTCCCGGCGCAGGGCCGTGATCATGCGGATGGCCAGGAGGCTGCTGCCGCCCAGGGCGAAGAAGTTGGCCTCCCGGTCGTCCACCGGGACGCCGAGCACCTCCTCCCACACCCGGGCGATCCGCTTCTCCGCGTCGTCGGCGGGCGGTGCGCCCGGGGCCGGGGCCTCGCGCGCGGCCAGGGCCGCCAGCGCGGCGGTGTCGACCTTGCCGTTGGGCGTGAGCGGGATGTCCTCCAGGACGCGCACGGTGGCGGGGATCGCGTGGGCGGGCAGCCGCCGGGCCAGGTGGGCGGCGAGGTCGCCGTGGGAGGGGGCGGGGTCCCCGGCGGCCACGAAGGCCGCGAGCCTGCGGGCGGCGCGGTCCCCGACCGCCACCACGGCCGCCCGGCGCACCGCCGGGTGGTCCTCCAGGGCGGCCTCGACCTCGCCGGGTTCGAGCCGGTGCCCGCCGACCTTGACCTGGCGGTCGGTGCGGCCCAGGAACTCCAGGAGTCCCTCCGCGCGGTAGCGGCCCAGGTCGCCGGTGCGGTACCAGCGCTCGCCGCGGACGGTGGGGAACCGCTCGGCGGTGCGCCCGGGGTCGCCCCGGTAGCCGCGGGCCACCCCGGCGCCGCCGATCCACAGCTCGCCCGGCACCCAGTCGGGGCAGTCCCGGCCGTGGGGGTCGACGACCCGGTAGCGCTGGCCGCGCAGCGGGGTCCCGTAGGGCACCGAGGGCCATCCGGGGGGCGCGTGCCCGCCGTCGAAGGCGTTGGACCAGATGGACGCCTCGGTGGCGCCGCCCAGGGCGACCAGGTGGGTGCGGCCGCCGGTGGCGGCGCGCAGGCGGCGGGACAGGTCGGTACCGACCCAGTCCCCGGAGACCAGGGCCAGGCGCAGGGAGCGGGAGGGCCCGGCGTCGCCGGCCGCCAGGAGCAGCATGTCCAGCAGGGCGGGCACGGTGTTCCACACCGTCACCTGGTGCTCGGCGCACAGCTCCAGCCATCGCCGGGGCTCGCGCCGCTCCTCCTCCCGCGGGACGACCAGGGCGCCTCCCGCGCCGAGCAGGCCGAACACGTCGTAGACGGAGAGGTCGAAGTCGAGCGCCGACAGGGCCAGGACGCGGTCGCCGGGGCCGACGCGGTAGCGGTCGTTGATCTCCGCGACGGTGTTCAGGGCCGCGGCGTGGGTGATCTCCACCCCCTTGGGGTCGCCGGTGGACCCGGAGGTGAACACCACGTAGGCGGTAGCGCCGGGGGCGACCGGGACGGGGGCCTCCAGCGGCTCGGACGCCGCCAGCTCGCCGACCTCCACGGAGCGCCCGGCGGCCTCGTCGGCGCCGACCGTCAGGACCGTCCCGGCGGCTGCGTGCACGCGCGCCCGGCGCAGGGGCGGCTGGCCGGTGCCGACGGGCACGTACGCGGCCCCGGCCGCCAGAACGCCCAGGACGGCGCAGACCTGGTCGGCGCCCTTGGGCAGGTGGACGCCGACGGCGTCGCCGGGGCGCACGCCGCGGGCGCGCAGCCCGGCCGCGATCCGCAGGGCCCGCTCCGCGGTCCCGGCGTGGGTGAGGACGCCGTCGGCGGTGATGAGGGCGGGGTCGGCGCCGCGCCGCGCGGCCCGCGCGAAGAAGGCGCCGTGCAGGGTCCCCGCCGGGAGGGGCCCGCCGGTGTCGTTCATGGAGGCCCGGACCCGCGCCTGGGCGGTGGGCACCGGGTCGGCCGCCAGGGCGGGCCAGGCCCGCGCGCCGCCGCGGGCCAGGCCGCGCAGCAGGTCGAGGTAGGCGGCGAACATGCCGTCCAGCACGCCGGGGCGGAACAGCTCCTCGACCGCGTCCCAGTACACGTCCAGGCCGCCCTCGCGTTCGAGGACCTGGTTGTCCAGGTGGACCTGCGGGGACTGGGACAGGCCCCGGACCCGGGCGGGGAACTCCGGGGACAGGTCCAGGGAGACCCCCTCCCCCACGCCCAGGGAGCCGGTGAACACCACCGGGACCCCGGCCTGGGCGGTGCCGTCGCGCCGGGTCAGCTCCCGCAGGACCTCCTCGGCCGACACCTCCCGGTGGTCCAGGTCCCGGCCCAGGCCGCGCTGGAGTTCGCGGGCGGCCTCCAGCGGGTCCTGGCCGGGCTCGCGCCCGTAGGAGGCCAGGGACAGGGAGGTGAAGTCGCCCAGGACCCGGCCGATGCCGGGGTGGACGTCGCGGCGGTTGAACAGGGTGAGGGTGACGCTGAGCCGGGTCTGCCCGCTCCACGCGGCGAGCACCTCGCCGTAGCAGGCCAGGAGCAGGGCGGAGGGGGTGAGGCCCTCGGCCCGGGCCAGGGCGGTGAGGGCGCGCCACTGGCCGGGGTCCAGGTGGTCGGCGCGGCGGGTGAAGCGGGGCGCCTCGACCCGCGCCGGGTCGGCGGCCAGGGGCAGGGCCGGGGCGGGCGGCAGGTCGCGCACGCGCTCCCGCCAGTACTCCAGGGCGCGCTCCCGCCGCCGCGGGTCCTGCGCGACACCGGTGGCGTAGTCCCGGAAGGTGACCTCCAGGGGTTCCAGGGGCGCGTCGGGGTCGCGGTACAGCAGGTCCAGCTCGGTGTAGAAGGTCATGATGCTGAGCGCGTCCAGGACCAGGTAGTCCAGGCCCACGCCCAGCCGGACGCGTTCGGTGCCGCCGTCGGTGTAGCGCAGTGCGCGGATGTCGAACAGGGGCCAGCGGGCGGGGTCCAGGACGCGGTGGGACATGGTGTGGAAGAAGGCGTCGAGCGCCGCCCCCGGGTCGCCGGGGCCGGCGTCCCGCACGGGGATGCGGACGGCGGGGACCTCGGGCAGGACCCGCTGGTCCCCGTTGTCGTCGAAGACCGCGCGGAGCATGTCGTGCCGGGCGACGAGCCGGTCCAGCGCGCGCTCCAGCCGTCCCAGGTCCACGTCGGCGCCGTCGAACTCGGTGTAGTGGTAGGTGCCGACGCCGCCCAGGGTGAAGGCGGGGTCGCGGCCGGTCAGGTAGGCGCGCTGCACGCCGGTCGGGGGGAAGGGCTCGTGGCGGGAGCCGGGGTCGTGCGCGAGGACCCGCGGGCCGTCCGCCTCGCCCGGCTCCGGCAGGGCCGCGGCGAAGTCGGCCAGGACCGGGTGGACGAACAGGTCGGCCACGCCCGCGCCGGCGTAGCCGCGCTCCCGCAGCGCCGCCACCAGCCGGGTGGCCAGCAGCGAGTCGCCGCCCAGGGCGAAGAAGGACGAGGTGCGCGAGACGGAGGCGGCTCCGAGCAGGCCGGACCAGAGGTCGGCCACCTCCCGTTCGCGCTCCCCGCGGGGCGGGTCGCCCGCGTCCGGGGCGCCGGCGGCGCGGTCGCGCAGCAGGCGCTCCAGGGCGGCGCGGTCGGGTTTGCCGTTGGGGGTGAGCGGCAGCGCGGGGACGGCCTCCAGGACGGCGGGGACCATGGACGCGGGCAGCAGGTCCCGCAGGTGGGCGCCGAGCGCCGCGGCCGGGTCGAGGGGGTCGGCGCCCGGCGCCGGGACGACGGCGGCGGCGAGCACGGGGGCCGGGCCGCGCAGGACCAGGGCGAGGGCCGCCGCGACCCCGGGGTGCGCGGTCAGGGCGGCCTCGACCTCGCCGGTCTCGATCCGCACGCCGTTGACCTTGACCTGGTGGTCCAGGCGGCCGAGGAACTCCAGGGAGCCGTCGGGCAGGTACCGGGCCCCGTCGCCGGTGCGGTACCAGCGCCGCCCGTCCGCCCGGACGAACCGGTCGGCGGTGGCGCCGGGGTCGCCGCGGTACCCGAGGGCCAGGCCGGCCCCGCCCACCCAGAGCTCGCCGGGCACCAGGTCGGGGCGGTCGTTTCCCCGGGTGTCGACGACCCGGCAGCGCACCCCGGGGAGCGGGCGGCCCCAGGGGACGTGGCCCCACGCGGGGTCGGGCTCCGCCACCTCCAGCAGGGTGGAGTGGACGGCGGCCTCGGTCATGCCTCCCAGCGCCAGGAAGCGGCACTCCGGGGCGAGCGCGCGCAGGCGTCCGGGCAGGTCGGCGCCGACGCGGTCGCCGCCGAGCAGGACGGCGCGCAGCGGCGGGGCCGGGGCCTGGCCCGACTCGGCGGCGGTCAGGAGCATGTCGAGCAGCGCGGGCACGCAGTTGAGGAGGGTGGCCCCGGTGCGCGCGGCGGTCCGCGCCCACCCCGCCGCGTCGCGGCGCGCGTCGGAGTCCACCAGGACGGCGGACCCGCCGGCCGACAGGGGCGCGAACAGGTCGAAGACGGACATGTCGAAGTCGATCTCCGCGAGGGCCAGGGTGCGGTCCCGCGGCCCCGTGCCCAGCAGGGCGTTGAGGACGTCCACGGTGTGGGCGGCGGCCCGGTGGGGGACCTCCACGCCCTTGGGCTCCCCGGTGGACCCGGAGGTGAACAGCACGTAGGCGGGGGCGTCCGGGGAGGCTTCCCGGGGCGCGGCGGCCCGGCCCTCCAGGGCCTGGGCGAGGGTGAGCGCGGGGACGTCGGCGCCGGCCAGGACGGCCGGGTCGTCGGAGAGCAGCAGCGCGGGGGCGCCGCGCTCCAGGATCGCGCGCCGGCGGGCGGGGGGCTGCTGCGCGCCCACCGGCAGGTAGGCGCGGCCCGCCGCCAGGATCCCCAGCAGGGCGGCGACCTGGTCGGCGCCCCGGGGCAGGCACAGGGCGACGGCCTCCCCCGGCGGGGCGGCGTCGGCCACCGCCCCGGCGATGCGCAGGGCGCGGTCTGCCAGCTCCCCGTAGGAGGTCTCCGTGCCGTCGGCGGCGACCAGCGCCGGGGCCGCGGGCGCGGTGCGGGCGTGCTCGAAGAAGCGCGCGTGGAGGGTGCGGGGGGCGGGGGCGGGCGGGCCGGCGGCCGGGGTGTCCCTGGTGCCGTCGTGGGCGGCGGGCACGTGCGGGCGGAACGGCCGCGACCACGCCCCCGGGTCGTCGACGAGGGACTCGACGAGGTCGCGGTAGGCGTCGAAGGCCGCCTCGGCGGTCCCGGGCTCGAAGGCGTGCTCGCGCAGGTCCCAGTTGAGCAGCAGGCCGCCGTCGAGTTCGGTGACCTGGGCGTCCAGCCACACCTGGGGGCCCTGGGAGATGATGTGCACCGGTGCGCCGAAAACGCGCTGGACGGCGTCGCCGAACAGCGGGCCCAGGCCGATCGCGCTCGTGTAGACGACGGGCATGGGGACCATCGGCCCGCCGTGGAGCCGGGCCAGGTCGCGCAGCACTTCAACGCCCCCGTACGCGCCGTGGTCGACGGCGGCGTGCAGGTCGCGCCGGACCGTCCTGGCGCGCTCGGCGAAGGGGACCGCGTCGGCGGTGTCGACGGACAGCAGCACCGAACCGCTGAAGTCGCCGACCAGCCGGTCCACGTCGGGGTGCAGCGGGGCGCGGTCGAAGAGCGGCAGGTTGAGGGTGAACGCGGGTGCGGCGCTCCAGGCGCCCAGGACCTCGGCGAAGGCCGCCGCCAGGGCCGCCGCGGGGGTGGACCCGGCGGCGCGGGCGCGGTCGGCCAGCGCCCGGGTGCGCTCCGGGGTGAGCCGGTGGTGCAGGCGGGTGGAGCGGGCCAGGCGGGAGCCGGCGGGGGTGGGCCGGGAGGCGTCGACCACCGTGGGGAGCGCGGGGGCCGGGGGCAGGTCGGGCAGGCGCCCGTGCCACCAGGCGCGGGCCCGCTCGGCGGCTCCGGTGTCGCGGGCGGCGCGGTCGGCCAGGTAGCGGGCGAAGTCGTAGTCGAGCGGGGCGCGGTCGCGCCCCTCGTAGGCGGCCACGAGGTCGTCGAGCAGGACGCGCAGGCTGAGGGCGTCGGCCACGGCCATGTCCAGGTCCACGTGCAGGCGGGTGCGGCCCCGCGGCAGCAGCGTCAGCGCGACGTCCAGGACCTGCCCGCGGGACAGGTCCATGCGCCGGTGGGTGTTCTCGTCCCGCAGCCGGTCGAGGGTGCGCCGGACCCGCTCGGGGTCGGCGTCGCGCAGGTCGTGGACGGTGAGCGCGGCCCCGGGGCCGTCGGGGGCGGTGCGCTGGCGGCCGTCGCCGTCGAACCGGGCCCGGAGCATGGGGTGGCGGCCGACCACGGACTCCAGGGCGGCGGCGAGCCGGGCGGGGTCGACGCCGTCGCCGTCGAACTCGGTGTAGAAGTGCGCGGCCACGCCGCCCAGGGGCTGTTCGTCGCCGCGCCCGACCGCGTAGGCGTGCTGCATGGTCGCCAGGGGGAAGGGCTCCCCCTCGTCCGCGCGGGCCGGGGCGGGGGCGGCGTCCGCGGTGGACCCGGCGCCGGCCAGCAGCGCGGTCCAGGCCGCCACCGTCGGCGCGGTCGCCAGGTCCTCGAAGGTGACGTCGCGCCCCTGCTCCCGCCAGTGCCCGACGAGGCGGATGAGGCCCAATGAGTCGAGCCCGTGGTCGAAGAGGTCGTCGGTGTCGGCGAACCCCTCCGCTCCCAGGACCCGCGCCACGTGCTCCCGCACGGCCGCGCCGGCCTCCTCCACCACACGGTGCGACACGACACCCCACCCCTCTATGGCCGGTTTCGGCTCGATCAGCGATAATGAAAACGGTTTTCATTGCCGATATGGCCATGTATAGCACCATTCGTCGTTTCGAGTCGACCCCCGAACCCCCGCCAGCAAGGGAGATCACATGACGCAGGACTGGCCGCGCCCCTCCGACGAGGAGGTCCGCGCCTACTGTGAGCAGGGCTTTCGCGAGGACCGGACCCTCTCGCGGCTGCTCAGGGAGCAGGCCGCCGCCCGCCCGGACGCCACCGCCCTCGTCTCACCGTCCGGACGGCTCACCTACGCCGCGCTCGACTCCCGGGTGGACCGGCTCGCCCGCGGCCTGGCCGGGCTGCCGGTCCGCGCGGGCGAACGCGTCCTGGTACGGCTGCCCAACCGCGAGGAGTACGTCCTCGCGCTGTTCGCGCTGCTGCGCGTCGGGGCGGTCCCCGTGCCGGTCCTGCCGTCCCTGGGCCCCGCCGAGGTGGAGTCCCTGGCCCGGACCTCCGGCGCGTGCGCGCTCGTCGTCGCCGACCGGTACGGCCGCTCCGACCCGCGCGCGGAGGCGGTCCGGATCGCCGGGCGCCTGCCCGGGGTGCGGCACGTGCTGGTCGCGGGCGGGCCCGGGGACTCCCCCGCGCGCCCCCTGGACGCGCTTTACGCGCCGGAGGCCGGTCCCCTGGAGGAGGCGGCCTCACCCGAGGACCTCGCCCTGCTCCTGCTGTCCGGCGGGACGACGGGCACCCCCAAGCTGATCCCCCGCACCCACGCCGACTACGGCTACAACGCGCTCGCCTCGGCACGGGCGTGCGGGGTGGGCCCCGACACCGTCTACCTGGCCGTCCTCCCGGCGGCGCACAACTTCACGATGGTCTCGCCGGGCCTGGTCGGCGTGCTGGCGTCCGGGGGCACCGTGGTGCTGTGCCCCGACCCCAGCCCCACCACGGCCTTCGGGCTGGTCGAGCGCGAGGGCGCCACCCTCACCTCGCTCGTCCCGGCCCTGCTCCCCTCCTGGCTGGACGAGGCCCGGCGCACCCGCGCCGACCTGTCCTCGCTGCGGGTGCTCCAGGTCGGGGGCTCGCGCCTGGACGAGGGCACCGCGCGCAGGATCGGCCCGGAGCTGGGCTGCCGCCTCCAGCAGGTGTTCGGCATGGCCGAGGGCCTGAACAACTACACGCCCCTGGACGCCCCCGAGGACCTCGTGTGCACCACCCAGGGCAGGCCGCTCTCCCCCGCCGACGAGGTCCTCGTCGTGGACGGGGACGGCGCCCCGGTCCCGCCGGGCGCCCCCGGGGAGCTGCTCACCCGCGGCCCCTACACCCTGCGCGGCTACTACCGGGCGCGCGAGCTGGACGCCCTGTGCTTCACCCCCGACGGCTTCTACCGCACCGGCGACCTCGTCACCCGCTCGGCCGACGGGGACCTCGTCGTGGTGGGCCGGGTCAAGGACCAGGTCAACCGGGCCGGGGAGAAGATCGCGGCGGTGGAGGTGGAGGAGCACCTGCTCGCCCTGCCGGGGGTCCGCGCGGCGGCGGTCGTGGGAGCGCCCGACCCGCACCTGGGGGAGCGCTCGGTGGCGTTCGTGGTGGCCGAGGGGCCGGCCCCCACCCGGGAGGAGGTCCGGGCGGCGATGCTGCGCCGCGGGGCGGCCCCGCACAAGGTGCCCGACGAGGTACGCGGCGTCCCCGGGCTCCCGCTCACCGGGGTCGGCAAGGTCGACAAGGGGAGCCTGCGGGAGCGGGAGGGCCTCTGAGCCCCGGGGCGGGCGGCCGACGCCGCCCGCCCCGGGCCGCCCTCAGGCGGCCAGCGCGGCGAGCAGCCCCTTGGTGCTCGCCACGCTCGCGCACCGGCGCGCCGCGTAGGACAGGGCCATGGCGTGGTCGCCGGCGGAGAAGTCGGCGACCGCGTCGGCGGCGATGAACGTCCGGATGTCGCGCATGAAGGCGTCGCAGGCGGTCATCAGCACCCCGATGTGCGCGTAGACGCCGCAGATCACCAGCTGGTCCCGGCCCGCGTCGCGGAGCAGGTCCTCCAGGCCGGTCCGGACGAAGGCGCTGTAGCGCCACTTCGTGAGGTGCACGTCCCCCCGCTCCGCGTCGAAGGGCACTACGAGGGAGGTGTGCCCGGGGTCGTCGCGCAGCCCCTCGCCCCACAGGTCGCGCAGCAGGCCGCGGTCCCTCGGGTGCTGCGCCCCGGGCTGGGCGGTGTGGATGCGGGGGATGCCGCGCTCGGCGCAGGCGTCGCGCAGCAGCGCGGTGTTGGAGAGCAGCTCGGGCACCGGGGCGGCTCCCCCGTCGAACGCGCCGAGGAAGTAGCGCTGCATGTCGTGGACCAGCAGGACGCAGCGGTCGGGGTCGAGCGTCCAGTCCATCCGGGGTTCGGGCAGGTCGGACTCGGTGGGCATCGGGTAGGAGGGGATGGCGGGCAGGGACACGGTTCTCTCGGGTCCTCTCGGATCGGGTCGCGGTCGGTGTCAGGAGCCGAGTCCGGCTCCCCCGTCCACACGCAGGTCGTGCATGGTGATGTGGGAGGCCTCGGGCGAGCAGAGGAAGGCGACCGCGTCGGCGACGTCCCGCGGGCGGGCCAGCCGCCCCAGGGGGATGCCCGCGCGGAACTCCCCGGGGACCCCGGCGACCGCCGGGTGGGGGCCCGGCGCGCCCGCCCAGCGGGCCCGGTTCATCGGGGTGTCGGTCGCCCCGGGCGAGACCGCGTTGCAGCGGACGCCGTGCGGGGCCAGCTCCAGGCCCAGGCAGCGGGTGAAGTGCGCGACGGCCGCCTTGGAGGCCGCGTACGCGGACATCCCCACGCGCGGGACCGCGCCCGCGTCCGAGCCGACCGTGACGATGGCGCCCGCGCCGCGGGGGACCATTCTCCGGGCGGCGGCCCGGCAGAGCTGGAAGACGCCCAGGGCGTTGACGTCGAAGACCGCGCGCCAGTCCTCGGAGGAGAACTCCGTGACGGGTCCCCAGCGCAGCACCCCGGCGACGTTGACCAGGGCGGTGAGCGGACCGCGCTCCTCCTCCACGGAGTCCACGAGGGCGTCGACCGCCTCCTCGTCGGTGACGTCGAGCGGGTGCCCGGTGACGTCGAGCCCGGCACGGGAGAGGTCGGCGGCGAGCCCGCGGACGGCCGGGCCGTCCGCGTCGGCCGCCGCGACCCGGTGGCCCGCGGCGGCCAGGCGCCGCACCACCGCGCTCCCGATCCCCCCGGCGGCGCCGGTGACCAGTGTCGATCCCTCAGTCGCAGTCAGGGCACACCCCCGAGAATTCCAGTGAGTAGGACAGTTCGGCGAAACCGGTCAGCCGCTCGACCCGGGCGAGCACCGCGCGCACCTCCCGCGCGTGCGGGACCTCCCGCGCCCGGCCGCAGGCGCGGCAGAGCAGGTGGTGGTGGGAGGAGGTGGCGCAGCGGCGGTAGAGGCGCTCGCCCTCCTCGGAGTGGATGGCGTCGACCTCGCCCTCCCGCGCCAGCCGGTGCAGCGTCCGGTAGACGGTGGACAGGCTGGGCGGGCGCGCCGGACCGCCGCGGGCATCCGCGATCAGGGCGTGGACCTCCTGGCAGCTGCGGAACCGGTCGCCGCGCCGCAGGGCGGACAGCACCTCGTTGTCGTACCTGGATCCCGCGCCCATGTCAGGGCGCCGCCGCGCGGTCGGCGGGCGGGGGGCCGCCGCTCGCGGGGACGGGGGTCGGGGAGGGTCTCTTCACACGCTTTCCTCGGGGGCCGGAGGGACACGGGGGGGGCGGGCGGCCCGTGCGGTGCCCGGGCCGGGCGGTTCCGGCACCGGCCGCCCGCCCTGGAAAGGTTATGATAACCGTTTTCATTTTGACAAGGCGACGGCCCCCGACTCCGTTCCCTCCATGGAGGCGGGTTTGAGTCCCCCTTGGTACTCCGGGTCCTAGAATCCAGGGACGATTCCTGACCGGGGCCGTCCGAGCCGCGGCCCCTCTCCCGCGGGGAGCGTCTCCATGACCATGAGCGAACAACGGCGGACCGCCGTGAACGGCCCGTCCGCCCCGAGGAACCCCTATGACCGCCCGCCGCTGGAGGAGCGCGCACCGGACGTCGGTGTACGGCACCGCGAGCCGCTCTTCCCGCACGAGACCCTGGAGGGGTGGCGGCACCCGGACGGCGAGTGGCACTGGCGGTACCGGGCCCGCGTGGACGCGCACCCCGTCACCGTCCGGCTGACGGCGGAACCCGGCGTCCCCGTGGAAGAGGTCGCCGAACGCGTGAGGGCGGTGGCCGCCCTGGGGACGGTGGGGTGACGCACGATGCCCTTCCACGTCCCCTCCGTGCCGGGGCAGGGCGGGGCCGCCGACCCCCTCGACGTGCCGCTGGTCCTCGAAGTGGTGGACTACCTGCCCAACCCGCACGCGCCCGCGGCGCTGGCCCAGACCCCGGAGCGCGTCACCTGGTACCTCCAGCTCGGGGCGTACACCCACGAGACCGCCCGGTCCGCGGCCAAGACCATGCCGGACGCGGTGCTGGCGGCACTGCTCGCCGGGTTCGGGCTGGAGGTGCCCTGCGACGAGGCGCGCAGCGACCCCGTCCGCGCGCTGGGGCCGCTCGCGGGCGCGGTCGTCACCGCGGCCCTGGTCCCGTCGGCGCTGCGACCGCGCGGGCCCGGCGGGGAAGGGGGCCCCGCACCCGGCTGAGGCGCCCGCGCGTCCGGGGCCGCCGGGACCGCGCGGGGCGGGTTCTCCCCGGCCCCGCGGGAGTAGACTCCTGGGATCCGTGGTGCCGCTGTGCTCCCGCGCACCCGGTGCGGGGGCACCCCTTCGGTCCAGTGCTGGGAGTGGCGTTGACGGTCGAGATCTCCGTGCTCGGCGACATCCGGACCCGGATCGACGGACACACCGTCGACCTGGGACACCTGCGCCGCCAAGCCGTGTTCGTCGCACTCCTGGCCGACGCCAACCACACCGTCCCCCTCGACCGCCTCATCGACCGCGCCTGGGGACCCCACCCACCCCCCAGCGCCCGCACCTCCCTCTACAGCTACATCTCCCGCCTGCGCACCGCCCTGGCCACCGCCGGAAACGACGCCACCCTGGACCGCCGCCCCGGCGGCTACACCCTCACCCTCAGCGACACCGCCCTGCACACCGCCGACCTCCACCGCTTCCGCCACCTCACCACCCGAGCCCGCAACACCACCGACCACACCGCACTCCCCCTCCTCGAAGAAGCCCTCGGCCTCTGGCACACCAACCAACCCCTGGGCGCCCTGGACACCCCCTGGGCCGACCACCTCCGCGACACCCTGCGCCTGGAACGCCTGCACACCCAACTCGACCGCAACGACCTCCTCCTACGCCACGGCCGCCACACCCACATCCTCACCGACCTGCACACCCTCGCCCGCACCCACCCCCTCGACGAACGCCTCATCGGCCAACTCATGCTCGCCCTCCACCGCGAGGGACGCACCGCCCAGGCCCTGGACCACTACGACCGCACCCGCCGCGCCCTCGCCGACGAACTCGGCACCGACCCCGGCACCGAACTCCAAAACCTGCACCGGAAGATCCTGGACACCGATCCGGAGCTGAGCGGCCCGGCACCGTCCGCGGTCCTCTCCCCGGCGAAGGCGGAGCCCCCGGCGGTGCCCCGGCCGGGCCAGCTCCCGGCCCCGCCCCCGCTGCTGGCCGGGCGCGCCCGGGAGCTGGCCGCGCTCGACGCCGTGTGGGAACCCGGGGCGAGCCCGCTCACCGTCGTGTCCGGACTGGGCGGGATCGGCAAGACCTCGCTGGCCCTGCGCTGGGCACACGACCACCTCGACCGCTTCCCCGACGGCCAGCTCTACGCCAACCTGCACGGCTTCTCCCCCAGCACCCCCGCGACGACGCCGGAATCGGCCGTCCACGACTTCCTCGCCGCGCTCGGGGTGGACAAGAAAGCGGTCCCCACCAGCGCCGACGCCCAGGCGGGGCTGTACCGCAGCCTGCTCGCCGGGAGGCGCATGGTGATCGTGCTGGACAACGCGCGCGACGCCGAACAGGTCCGCCCCCTCATCCCCGGCTCCCCCACCTGCGTCGTCCTGGTCACCAGCCGCGACCGCCTCAACGGACTCCTCGCCACCGACGGCGCCCGCTCCCTGGCCCTGGGCCCCCTCACCACCACCGAAGCCCACCGCCTGCTCACCACCCGCATCGGACAGGCCCGCGTGACCGCCGAACCCCAAGCCGCCCGAGCCCTCATCGACGGCTGCGGCCACTTCCCCCTCGCCCTGGCCGTCACCGCCGCCCGCGCCGCCGGCGACCCCCACCTCCCCCTCGCCGAACTCGCCACCGAACTCCACCAAGCCGAAACAAGACTGGACGCCCTGGACACCGGCGACCTGCACACCTCCCTACGCGGCGTCCTGGACACCTCCCACCGCGCCCTCCCCCCACCCGCAGCACGCCTGCTCAACCTCCTGGGCCTCCTCCCCGGACCGAGCATCACCACCCCCGCCATCACCGCCCTGACCGGACACACCCCACACCACACCCGAACCCTCCTGCGCACCCTCGAAACCGCCCACCTCATCCGCCAACCGGTACCCGGCCGCTACGAACTCCACGACCTCGTCCGCCTCCACGCCAAAGAACACGCCCACACCGACCTGCCAAAGGACGAACGACACCACGCCCTGCACGCACTGGTCGCCCACTTCGTCCACACCGCCGCCGCGGCCAACCACCTCCTGGCCCCGCACGAGATCCCGTCGTCCGTGGCGGAGGAGGAACCGCCCCCGTCCCCCTCACCCGCCCTCCGGCTGGAGGACGAGGCCCGTGCGCTGGAGTGGTTCACCGCGGAGCGCTCCACGCTCCTGGCGGTGATCCGGCTCGCCTCGGACCTGGGCCTGCACCGCGAGGTCTGGCGGCTGTGCTGGGACGCCCACCTGTACTTCCGCCGCAGCGGACACGTCGAGGACTTCATCGGGCTCAGCCGCACCGGGCTGGACGTCGCCTCCCGGCTGGGCGGGGAGAGCGCCCCGGCCCTGCAGGCGCTCATGCAGCGGAGCCTGGCCTCCACCCTGCTCATGGCCGGCCGCCCCGGTGAGGAGCCGCTCCGACTGCTCACCGCCTCCCTCGCCCACTTCGAGGAGACCGGCGACCCGCTCAACCAGGCGCACACGCACCAGGTCCTCCTGCTGTCGGCACTCCTCACCGGAGACGCGGACGCGTCGCTGGACCACGGGGAGAAGTCCCTGGAGCTGTACCGCGGCGTCGGCGACCCCCTGCGGGAGTCCACGGCGCTCAACAACCTGGGCTGGGTGCTGGCCCACTCGTTCGGTGAGTACGGGCGCGCCCGCGACTGCTGCCGGGAGGCGCTGGAGGGCTCGCGCGCGGTCGGCTACACGGTGGGGCAGGCATCCACCCTGGACAGCCTCGGCTCCATCGCCACCCTGGCCGGACACCACGCCGAGGCGGTGGAGCACTACCGGCTCTCCCTCCGGGCCTACCGGTCCCTCAAGGACGCCTTCGAGGAGGCCAACACCCTCAGCGGCCTGGCCGAAGCACACCACGCCCTCGGCGAACCCGAACACGCACGCCGCGCCTGGCAACAGGCCCTGGACCTCTACCGCACCCAGCACCGCACCGCACAGGTCCACGAGACCCAGGAAAGGCTCCGCACCCTCACCTGAGACCCCGGCGCACGGGCGTTCAAGGAATATTCAAGAAACGCACACGCCCCCGCTGCGAGGATGGCCACCTCCCGGGCCCCGGTCCCGGGCCGGTCCCGCCTGTCCGCACTGGAGCGCACGGCGGCGGAGACGGCTCGGGCGTGGCGCCCATCCCCGGCAGCGGCCCACGCCGCCCGGGACCGGGGTCCGGGATGCCGAGGGCCGCGCAGCGGCCCACCCCTCTCGGCGGCACCCTTCCCGCTACTCCTGGAGCCCACCGATGAACCACGGTCCCCTCTCCCGCCCCGTCCGCGGCGGCGCCCTCACCCGAGCAGGGGCCGGAGTCGCCTCCGTCACGCTCGCCGTAGCGCTGACCTCCTGCTCCTTCGCCCTGGGCGACCTGGAGCCCGTCGGCGGCGGCGAGGCCGCGCCGACCGGGGCCGCGACGCCCCCCGGGACGGAGGCCGTGGCGCCGGAGGACACCGCCGGGGAGACCGCCGACACCGCCGACACCGACGCCCCGGACACCGAGGGCGGGCTCCCCGTCGACCCGGCCGGGGCCGTGCCCTGGGACACGGACACCTACTGGCTCAGCGGGACGGGCGACGCGCTCTACCGCCTGGACTGGACGGCCTCGGCCGCCACGACGCTCCAGCTCACCCACGGGGGCGACGGCAACTTCATCGTGGTCCCCTACACCGCGGACGGCACCCGCGTCGGGAGCGTGGTGAACGAGATCGGCGTCTACGAGGGGGCCTCGCCCTTCAGCGAGGCGGTGATCGGCGCGGCCCCCGAGGAGGTCGAGTTCCTGCACGTCCAGGCGGACGGCGCCTGGACCCTGGGCCGGTGACCGGCGCGCGCCGCGGGCCGGGACCGCCCGGCCCGCGGCGCCGCGCTCAGTGGCCGGGGTGCACCGCCGTGGCGCCGGGGGCGTGCAGCTCCTCGAACCAGGCGCGGTCCTCGTCCACCAGGGCGGCGAAGGAGCGGCGCCGGGCGTCCGGCTCCGTGCCCGCACCCGACCACGTGTGGGCGGCCCACTCCCCGTCGGGGCCCGCGTCGCCCGCGTCCAGCAGCCAGAGCGGTCCCCCCGGGTGCTCCGAGACCACCAGCAGGGGGCCGACCGCGCCCAGGTCCTTCGGGTCCACGGCGCGGGGGCCGGGTTCGTCGCCGGGTTCTCCGGCCCAGGCGAGGGCGTCGGCGGAGTGCAGGGAGCGCCCCTCCTCCCCCAGCGCGCCCCAGCCGTCGGACACGGACAGGAAGGCGCGGTACCCCGGTGGAAGCGCCCGGCCCAGCCGCTGTTCCAGGGCCTCCAGGCGCTGGGACGGCGCGCCGGGGCGGGCCGCCCGCTCGGCGGACCAGCCGCGGGTCTCGGCCATCGCGGCGGCGTAGGAGGACAGGTAGGTGCGCCACTGCCCGGCGGTCGCCGGCAGGCCGGTGGCCCGCTCCTCGCCGGTGGAGCCCTGGAAGGGCTCGGGGCCGCCCCCGGCGGCGGACCGGTACCCCCGGAAGTCCCGGTAGGCCAGCTCGCGCGAGAAGAACCGCACCTGGTTGAGCTGGATCTCGTAGGCGCCCCGGTTGCGGGTGATATCCAGCCGCAGGTAGCGCTGGGGCCGGTCGTCCGCGGCGCTGCGGACGGCGAAGCCGCGCACGGTGTGGCGGCCGTGGAACGCCTCGTCGGAGCGGCGGTCCAGGACCGTCCACGTGCGGCCGTCCACGGAGCCCTCCAGCACCCAGTCGCAGGGGTCGCGGTCGTCGAAGTCGTTGGCCGAGCGCAGCGAGTAGCTCCGCACGCGGGCCGCGGTGCCCAGGGCGAAGACGACCCGGTCGGTACTGCGGCGCGACAGCCACTTGTCCGAGGTGGCGTCGAGCAGGTTCACGGCCACCTCGCCCGCGGCGCTGTACTCGTCGCCGGCCCGGATGGAGCGGACCAGGCCCGTCACCTCGCCGGCGGCCTCGCCGCCCTCGCCGGGGTCGGCCGGGGTCAGCAGGATCGATCCGGCGCCGCCCTCGCGGTCGGTCCAGGACACCCGGACGGGCAGGGCGCCGCCGTCCTCCAGCAGGAGCAGCACCTGCTCCCCGTCCCCGGTCGTGAAGCGGTGGGGGCGGGTCCCGGCGGTCCCGCCGCCGCGGCGCCCGCGCCACTCGCGGGAGACGCCGTCGGCGCCGGTGCGGGTGCCGGCGAAGGCGTCGAGGCCGGGGGTGAACAGGACCTCGGCCTCGGCACCGTCCTCGCCGCGCCAGCCCAGGCGGGCGGGCTCCACCGGCGCGCCGGGGACGAAGAGCAGGTCGAGCCGGGGCCCGTACCTCCACTCCTCCTCTCCCGGGGCGCGGGTCTCGGTGGTGTAGGACAGGGCGTCCTCGTGCTCGTTCATGGTCTCCCTGCGTTCGGGGGGCGGGGCCGGGGCGGCCGCGGTACGGGGGAACCGTATCGACGGGCGCCGACCGTTGCCGCGCCACCGACCGCGCCCCCCGACCGCACTCCGGGCGCCCGTCCGGTGCGCGATCGGTGCGCCGGCCCCGCCCCGGACCGGGGATCCGCACGTCAGGAGGGTGCGCCGGGGGAAGCGCGCCCGTCCGGTGCGTGAAGGGCCGATGAAGCGCAAGCAAAATTGCACGCATATCTATTTGTGCAATAAATCTTGCTGTAGCGTTGCCGACATGAACTTCCCCGAGCGCGTGAACGAGTACCGCGACCGGCTGACCAGGTCGGACCGCGTACTCCTCGACGAGATCCTCGCCCACCCGGCGGAGGCTCCGTTCTGGCGCGGCGGGGACGTCGCCCAGCGCGCGGGGGTCCACGCGGCCGCCGCCACCCGGCTGGCCCAGCGGCTGGGGTACCAGGGGTACCTGGAGCTGCGCGACGACCTGAGGCGGGACCGCGAGGACCGCCTCAACGGGGCCGGGGACCGGTTCCGCGAGGAGCTGCGCGGCCAGGACCGGGTCCTGGAGGCGCTGCTGGCCACCGAGCTGGACTCGCTGGCCGCGGTCCTGCGGCACGTGGACCAGGCGCAGGTCGACGAGGTCGCCGACCTGCTGGCCGGCGCCCGGACGGTCTACCTCTTCGCCCGCGGCAACGCGGGCGTCCTGGCCGACCTCCTGGACGGCCGGCTGCGCCGGTTCGGGATGCGCGCGGTCAACCTCTCCGGCCCCGGCCGCGAGGTCGCCGAGCGCCTCCTGGCGATGTCGGAGTCCGACGTCGTCGTCTCCTTCGCCTTCCGCCGCGCCCCGCGCAACCTCACCGACCTCTACGCCCACGCCGCCTCCGTGGGCGCCCGCACCGTCCTGGTCACGGACACGCTGCACACCCTGGACCCGGGCCCGACCACCGTGCTGTCCGCGCCCCGCGGACACCAGGAGGGCTTCTCCTCCCTCAGCGTCCCGATGATGATCGCGAACGCCATCGTGCTCACCGTGGCCCAGCGCCACCCGGACGCCGTCCTTCCCGCCCTCGACCGGCTGGACGGCCTGCTCGCCGACTTCGACTGACGGCAGTACGAAGTGCCCGCACGGCGCCGGGCCCGTCCCCGCCTCCCCCTCCAGCGCGCCCACTGACACAAAGGAACTGTCATGCGCTTGTCAGGAATGCTCTCCGCCTCCGCCGCACTGCCCCTGGCCCTGGCCCTGGTCGCCTGCGGCGGCGGGACCCCGCAGGAGCCCGCCGCCGACACGCCCGCCGAGCCCCACGAGCTCGACTCCGCCACCCACGAGGAACTCGTGGAGCTGGCCCAGGAGGAGGGGACGGTCACCGTCTACTCCTTCACCTCGCGCATCGCCTCCATCGAGGCGGAGTTCGAGGCCGCCTACCCCGGGATCGACCTGGTCGGCCACGACATCTCCTCCTCCGAGCAGATCACCCGGCTGCGGTCGGAGTCCCAGGCCGGTGCCCCGTCGGCGGACGTCGCCTACATCTCCGACGCCCCGGTCGTCATCACCGAACTGGTCGCCGGCGGGGTCCTCCAGAACTACGTGCCGCCGCGGGTGGCCGAGACCGTGCCCCAGGAGTACCGGGAGCCGCTGCTGGCCAACCGGCTCTCGACCAAGATCCTCATGTACAACGAGGAGGCCCACCCCGACGGCAGCCCGGTGGAGAACCTGTGGCAGCTGACCGAGGAGGAGTGGAACGGCCGGGTCGTCATGGTCGACCCCGCCGTGCGCGGCGACTACCTCGACCTCATGGCCGAGATCGTCCGGCGCTCGGACGAGATGGCGCAGGCCCACCAGGAGCACTTCGGCTCCGAGGTCTCCCTCGACGAGGGCGTGGAGAACGCCGGCCGGCAGTTCATCAAGGACCTGTACGCCAACGGGCTGGTCCTGGTCGACGACACCGACAACGTCAACCAGGCGGTCGGCGGGACCGGCCAGGAGGACCCGCCGGTCGGCATCACCTCCTACTCCGACCGCCGCGACAACGAGGAGGAGGGCTGGGCCCTCCAGGCGTCCCTGGGCACCGTCCCCTCGACGGGCATCACCTTCCCCGCCTACATCGGCATGGTGAACGGGGCCGCCAACCCGGCCGCCGCCCGCCTGGTCGCCGACTTCCTCATGGGCGACGACTCCGAGACCGGCGGCCCCTCCTTCGAGCCGTTCTACGTCCCCGGCGACTACCCGGTGCGCACCGACATGGCCCAGCCCGGCGACGCCGCCCCGCTGGAGGAGCTCGGGGCCTGGGACATCGTGCCCGAGGAGACCGCGCAGATCCGCGACGGCGTGGCCGACTTCCTGCTCACCCTGTAGCCCGGTCCCCCACCCCACCCACGAGAGGACGTCATGCCGACGGCACCCCCGCCACGACGCACCGCCGCCGGTGTCCGGCTGGCCCGCGCGCGGACCGCGCTCACCCGGCCCACCGCGGTCCTGGGCGCCTGCACCCTGCTCATCCTCACCGTCCTGGTGGTCGCCCCGCTCGTCGGGCTGGTCAACACGACGCTGATGGAGGGAGGCCGCGACGCGTGGGGGGACGTCTTCGCCAGCCCCATGTCGGAGAACCTCCTGTGGCGGCCGATGGGCAACTCGATCCTCGTGGGGGTGGCCACCGCGGCCGGCTCCACGGTGATCGGCGGGTTCCTGGCCTGGGTCGTCGTGATGACGCGCATCCCCGGGCGGTGGCTGCTGGGGCTGCTGGCGACGATCCCGTTCGCCCTGCCCAGCTTCGCCCTGGCGCTGGCGTGGGAGTCGGTGTTCCGCAACGGCCTCATCGGGGGGTCGACCGGCATCCTCGTGAACCTGGGGGTCGCCGTGCCGGACTGGCTGGCCTGGGGGCCGGTCCCGGTGTCGGCGACCCTCACCGCGCACTACTTCTCCCTGTCTTTCATGCTCATCGCCGCCGCCCTGGCGAGTGTGAACGGGGACCTCATGGAGGCCGCCGAGCTGACCGGGGCCTCCACACTGCGGGTGGCCCGCGACATCGCCCTGCCGGTCGTGGCCCCGGCCATGGTCTCCGGAGCGCTGCTGGCCTTCGCCGAGGGCGTGTCCAACTTCGTCACCCCGGCACTGCTGGGCCTGCCGGTCCGGTTCCACACGCTCTCGACCCGGCTGTACGGGGCGATCTCCACCGGCGACGTCTCCCGCGGCTACGTGCTCTCGATCGTCCTCATCGTCGTGGCCGCGATGATCATGTACGCCTCGACGCGGCTCACCGGGGGCCGGAGGAACTTCGCGACCATCACCGGCAAGGGCGGCCGCCGCCGCAGCGTCGACCTGGGCCCGTGGGCGCGGCCGGTGGCCGCGCTCGCGTGGCTGCTGGTCGCGTGCACCACGGTCGTCCCCGGCGCGGTGCTGGTGCTCAGCTCCCTGACCCGCCGCACCAACGACTTCACCTCCGGGTTCACCCTGCACTACTGGATCGGCGGCTCCGACCCGGCGTTCGCGCAGGGCCGCCCGGGCATCCTCAACAACCCGCAGATCCTCCAGGCCACCGGGAACACCGTGCTGCTGGGCGTGTGCGTGGCGCTCGGCGCGGGCGTCCTGGGGCTGCTCGTCTCCTACGCCATCACCCGCTCCACCGGGTCCCGGTGGCTGCCCGGGACCCTGGGCGTGGTCTCGTTCGTGCCGTTCCTCATCCCCGGCATCGCGCTGGGCGCGGCGTTCATCGCGCAGTTCGGGGCGCCCATCGGCCCCATCCCCAGCCTGTACGGGACCTTCGCGATCCTCGTGCTGGCCGGGATCGCCGCGACGATCCCCTTCGCGGTCCGCTCGGGCACCTCGGCGCTGAGCCAGGTGTCGCGGGACGTGGAGGAGTCGGCGGTGATGGCCGGGGCCGGGCTGTTCCGCCGGATCGGCGCGGTCATCGCGCCGCTGACGGCCCGCGGCCTGTTCACCGGCGGGGTGCTGGTGTTCGTCCAGATGGTGCGCGACCTGTCCCTGGTCGTGCTGCTGGCGACGCCGGCGATGCCGGTCCTGGCCGTGCTCACCTACCAGTACTCCTCGGAGAACTTCACCCAGCTCGCCAACGCGGTCACCGTCGTCATCGCGGTGATCTCGGTCGGGGCGACCGTCCTCGCGCGGCGCCTGGAGGGCGCGGCCCAGCCCTGGAACCAGAACTCATGACCCCTACGACCGGCCCCCGGCGGGCGGAAAGGACCGGTATGCGCTCCGGAGCACCCGCGGCCTCCCTGACCATCACCGACCTGCGCAAGGACTTCGGCGGCACCACCGCCGTCGACGGCATCTCGCTGGAGGTGCCCCCGGGGTCCTTCCTCGTGCTGCTGGGCCCCTCCGGCTGCGGCAAGACCACGACCCTGCGCATGCTCGCGGGGCTGGAGGACCCCACCGGGGGCGAGATCCGGTTCGGCGACCGGGTCATCGCCCGGGGCGACGGCACCGCGCTGGTGGCGCCCTCCGAGCGCGGGGCCGGGCTGGTCTTCCAGTCCTACGCGCTGTGGCCGCACAAGACCGTGCGCCAGAACATCGAGTGGCCGCTGGTCGTGGCCCGCCGGCCCAGGGCCGAGCGGCGGCCCCGGGTGGAGGAGGTGCTGGAGATGCTGGCGATCTCCGACCTGGCCGAGCGCTACCCGGGCGAGATCAGCGGCGGCCAGCAGCAGCGGGTGGCGATCGCCCGCATGATCGCGCCCGAGCCCCGGGTGCTGCTCTTCGACGAGCCGCTGTCCAACCTCGACGCCCGGCTGCGGGTGGAGACCCGCGGGGAGCTGGTGCGCATCCACCGCTCCACCGGGGCCACGAGCGTCTACGTCACCCACGACCAGGTGGAGGCGATGACCATGGCCACGCACATCGCGCTCATGAAGGACGGCCGGATCGAGCAGTTCGGGACGCCGCGGGAGCTGCTGGAGTCCCCGCGCACGGCGTTCGCCGCCACGTTCATCGGCACGCCCCCGGCCAACATCGTGGAGTGCCGGGTGGAGGGGGGCAGGCTGCGGGCGTACGGCGTGGACTGCGGGCCCGCCCCGGAGGGGGCGGGGGCCGGGACCGTCACGGCGATGTACCGGGCGGGCTCGCTCGCGCCCGCGCCCGGGGCCGAGGTCGGCCCCGGCTGCCTGCCCGCGACCTTCGCCGACCAGGTGCCGATGGCCGACCGGTGGGTGCTGGGCGTGGACCTGCCCGACGGGACCAGGGCGCACATCTCCCGCGACGCCCCGGCCGACCTGCGGCCCGGGGACGCGCTGGGGGTGCGCCTGCCGGCGGCGCCCGACGCGTTCTTCGGCGCCGGTGACGGGCACGCGGCGGCCGGGGCCGCCCTGTGATGCGGCTGGTCCTGGTCCGCCACGGCGAGACCCCCTGGAACGAGGAGCGGCGGCTCCAGGGACAGCGCGACATCGGGCTGTCCGCGACCGGCCGGCGCCAGGTCGCCGCGCTGGCCGAGACGGTCGGCTACCTGGCGCCCGGGTACGTGGTCACCTCGGGGCTGCGCCGCACGCACGAGACCGCCGAGGTGCTGGGCGTGCGCCCGGACGCGAGCGACCCCCGGCTGAACGAGGCCTACCTCGCCGGCTGGGAGGGCCGCTACTCGGCGGAGATCAAGGAGGAGGGCGGCGGCGTGTACGCCGCCTGGCGGGCGGGCCGCTTCCACCCGCCGGGCGCGGAGAGCTTCGGCACCCTCACCGACCGGGTGGTCGCCGGGATCGAGGCCGCCGTGCGCACGGCGCGGGACGGGGGCCACGGGATGCTCATGGCAGTGACGCACGGCGGGCCGGCCCGGGCGTTCCTCACCGCGGCCGTCGGGCTCGACCCGGCGCGCACGGTGCCCAGCCACCCGGCCAGCCTGAGCATCATCGACGTCGATCCCGGGGCCGCGTCGCTGACCGCGCCGGGGGCGGCCCGGCTGCGGCTGTTCAACTACTCCCCGGCGATGTCGCCGCTGGACCCCCCGGACTGAGGCCCGCCGCCCGGGGGGCCCGGTCCCCCGGCACCGGTACGCGGCCCGGTGCGGGCCGCGCGGCCCCGCCCGGGTGACAGATCATCCTCAGGGGCCGTCCGGCAGAGGCGGCCCCTGCCCGGCGGAGCACCACGCGACCGACGAACCCGGACACCCGGGGACGGCCGTGCACCGTCTCCGGATGCCGGACCGCCCCCGGTTGCCGTCCGGCAGGGGCGGCACCGACGGGGGACCACGCGACCGACAGCGCCGGGCACCCGGGGACGGCGGTGCACCGTGTCCGGGGTCGCGTCGCCCCGGGGCCCGGCCCCGGGAGTACTCCCGGCTCCGCGACCGGCGGCACCGCCGTCCGCCGGCCGGTCGACACGCGGTTCCCGCGGTGGGCCGGTCCCCGGCGCCGGTGCTCCCGGGCGGGTCGGACCACGTGCTCCACCGGCCGGGCGACGGCCTGCCCGCCGGGCTTTCCCGGCGGGGCGGTCGGGCGGGCCCGTGAGGAGGCCGCGCGGCGGCCCCGGCAGGCCCCGCACCCGACGAGCGGCCCCCGTCCCCGCGCCCGCGGGCGGGACCGGCCACGGCCGCCCGTGGCCGACCGCCCCCTGGCCGGGGGGCGGCGTGGCGTCCGCCGCGCCGCCGGGCGAGGGCGCGGACGCCGCGTTCCGGAGCCGGGCGGGGCCCTGCCGTGGCACCCTCACCCCGCCAGGGTGGACCAGGTGAACCCGCCCGCCAGCAGGGTGGCGGCGACCGGCATGGTGCGCAGCTCCTCCGGCGAGCACGCCAGCGGGTCGCGCTCCACCACGACCAGGTCCGCGGGGTCGCCGGGGACCACCCCGGTGCGCCCCCGGGTGGAGGCCGCCAGCGCCGACGCCGTGTCGATCCGCTGCTCGGGGTGCCAGGGCCTGCGGCCGTCGCGGCTGCGCGTGACCGCCGCCGAGACCGCGATCCACGGGTCCAGCGGCGAAACGGGGGCGTCCGACCCCAGCCGCAGCTCCGCGCCCGCGCGCTGGAGCGAGGCGACGGCGAAGGCGCGCCCGGTGCGGCCCGGCCAGTGCAGGTCGGCCACGTCGCGGTCGTCCATGGCGTGCTCGGGCTGCACGCTGGCGATCAGACCGAGCGCGCCGAACCGGGCGAAGTCCTCCTCACGGACCAGCTGGGCGTGCTCGACGGTGCCGCGCATCCCGAGTTCCTCGAAGGCGTCCAGCACCCCCGTGTTGGCGCGGTCGCCGATGGCGTGGACCGCGGCGGCGATCCCCGCCCCCCGCGCCCGCGCCAGCAGCTCGCGCAGGGTCTCCAGCGGCACGCTCTCCATCCCGCAGGCGTGCGGGTGGGAGCGGTCCATGCCGGGGTAGGGGTCCCAGCACCACGCGGTCCGGGTGTTGAGCGAGCCGTCCACCACCACCTTGAGGGGGCCCATGGTGACCAGCCCCCGGGAGTCCAGGACGTCCCCGGTGCGCACGCCGGCGGCGATCGCGCCCTCCAGCCGCTCCGGCCAGACGGACACCTCCACCCGCAGGGAGTCGACCCCCTGCTCCACCCGCTCCGGCCACAGCCTCAGGTTGTCCGTGTTCTCGAACTCGACGATCCCGACCACGCCCCGGCGGGCCGCGGCCTGGGCGGCCTCCCGGTAGTCCGCGGCGGAGAGGTCGCCGGGGGGCTGGAGCCGGTCCAGGGCGCCGAACCACTCGCCCTCGCGGACCAGGCCGGTGTCCGGGTCCGGGACCAGGGACAGCAGCCGCGCCGCGGCGGTATTGAGCCAGGCGCAGTGCAGGTCCTTGCTGACCAGCACGACCGGCAGGTCGGGCGCGGCCCCGTCCAGGGCGGCCAGCGACGGGGCGTCCGGCCACACCCCGTCCTGGAACCCGTAGCCGACGATCGCCGAGAGCCGCGCCGCGCCCGGGGCGCGGGCCGCGGCGACCTCGCCGCGGACCCGCTCCAGGCACCGGGCCGCGCTGTCGGTGCCGGACAGGTCCAGGCGCTGGCGCTGGACCGTCCACTGCGCGAAGTGCACGTGGTGGTCCCACATCCCGGGCATCACGAAGCGGCCCTCGACGTCGGTGGCCGCCACCCCCCGGGGCGCCCCTGAGCCGGCCGGGGAGACCGCCCCGACCGCGCCGTCCTCCAGCAGGACGTCGTAGGTCCCCTCCCGGCCGGGCAGGGACGCGTTGAGCAGCGCCCGGTGTTCGCCTCGCGGCATGTTCGCGCCTTTCGTCACGGGTGTTCCACGGTTTCTCGGGGGGCGGCCGTCCCCGGCGGGACCGGCCGGCCGTTGGCGCGCGCCATGCGCGCGGCCAGCCCGGGGTTGCGGTAGGGGCCGGGGGCCGCCAGGTGCGCGATGATCCGGTCGACGGTCTCGGCGGACTTGTCCTGGCTCATCTTCTCCTTCGCCTCGATGCGGTCGACGACCAGGCGGAACCCCACCGTGCCCCGGACGATCCGGTGCGCGTACCCGCTGTTCTCCGCGGTGGCGTGCAGCCGGTGCGGGTCCGGCAGGGGGTCCTCGAAGTGCGAGGTGAGGCGGTCCAGGACGCGCAGGTTCTCGTCGTCGCCGAGGACCTCCGGCACCCCGTACAGGTGGGCGACGGCGAAGTTCCAGGTGGGCACGTTGGGCCGGTGCCCGTACCAGGACGGCGAGATGTAGCCGTGCGGGCCCTGGACGACGGCGAGCATCTCCTGCTCGCCGAGCCGGTGCCCGGCCTCGTCGGGCCGCCCCATGTGGCTGAGCAGGACGACGCCCTCGGCGTCCTCGTCGAGCAGCACCGGGTAGTGGGAGGCCACCGGCCCGGAGCCGGGCACCGCGGAGACGAAGGTGCACCACGGGTTCTCGCGCACGAGGGCCCTGACGGCCGCGACGTCGTCGAGCGCGTAGTCGGGGTTGTGCCTCACCGGTCCCCCGCTCCCCCGCCGGCCCCGCGGGCGAGGCGGGTCCAGGCCAGGTCGGCCAGGGCCGCCGCCTGCACGCCGAGGATCCCGTCGTCGAACAGCACGCCCTCGGAGTGCATGGGCGCGACCTCGCCGGTACCCGGCCCGGGGGGCATCGCGCCGAGGAAGACCAGCGCGCCCGGGACCCGCTGGAGGACGTAGGAGAAGTCCTCCGAGGTCATGGCCGGCTCGGGCAGCCGGACCACGCTGTCCCGCCCGTGCAGCTCCTCCAGCCGGTCCAGGACGGCGGCGGCCTCGTCGGGGTCGTTCACGGTGGCGGGGTAGGACGGGACGAACTCGACCTCGGCCCCGCAGCCGTGCGCCTGCGCCAGCAGCCGCACCAGCTCGGGCAGCTCGTCGCGGAGCAGGGCCTGGGTGTCCTCGGAGAAGTACCGCATGTTGGCCTCCATGAGCACCTCGCGGGCCAGCACGTTGCCGGCCTTGGAGTCGCTCGACAGCCGGCCGATGGAGACCACCGCCGGGTCGGCGGCGGGGACGCGCCGCGCCACGAAGCCCTGGACGGCCAGGATCACCTGGGCGGCGACCGGCACCGGGTCCACGGCGGCGTGGGGCGCCGCGGCGTGGCCGCCGGTGCCGGTGATGCGGATGCGCAGGGCGCTGACGCCGGCCATGATCGGCCCGGGCCTGCTGACGAACCGCCCGTAGGGGGTGGTGGCGTCGACGTGGACGGCGTAGGCGGCGGCGGGCGGGCGGCCCGCGGCCTCCAGGACGCCCTCCTCGATCATGATCCGGCCCCCGCCGTAGCCCTCCTCTCCGGGCTGGAACATGAAGACCACGGTCCCGGGCAGCTCCGCGCGCCGCTCGTGCAGGAGCCTGGCCGCGCCGACCAGGCCGGCCACGTGCAGGTCGTGCCCGCAGGCGTGCATCGCCCCGTTGGCGGAGGCGTAGTCCAGTCCGGTCGCCTCCTCCAGGGGCAGCGCGTCCATGTCGCCGCGCAGCAGCACCACGGGACCCCCGTCCCCGTCGGCGGCCCCGCCGCGCAGGACGGCGACGACGGAGCTGAGGGACGCGCCCTCGGTGACCTCCAGGTCCAGGCCCTCCAGGGCCTCGATCACGGCCCGGCGCGTCCGGGGCAGGTTCAGGCCCACCTCCGGCCGGGCGTGCAGGCGCCGGCGCAGCTCCCGCAGGCCGGGCAGCAGGGCCTCGGCCGCGGGGGCGAAGGGGTTGCGGGCGGCCCGGGGCCCGGGGTCCGGGTCCTTCTCGAACACGGGGTCGGGGGTCATGGGGTCGCGGCCTCCTCGAAGGTCATGCGCTCCCCCAGCACCGGGACGGCGCCGAGGAGCTCTGCGGTG
The DNA here is from genome assembly GCF_900141985.1 of Nocardiopsis flavescens. GTDB lineage: Bacteria > Actinomycetota > Actinomycetes > Streptosporangiales > Streptosporangiaceae > Nocardiopsis > Nocardiopsis flavescens. Next base: position 251,361 of record NZ_FQZK01000008.1, read on the forward strand.
TAGGGGTCGGCGGGGGCGTCCAGCAGCGCCTCGGTGGGTCCGGACTCGACGATGCCGCCGCCGCGCATCACGTAGATCTCGTCGCTGATGTAGCGGACGACGGCCAGGTTGTGCGAGATGAACAGGATGGACAGGCCCAGGGTCCGCTGGAGTTCGCGCAGGAGGTTGAGCACCGTGCTCTGCACGGAGACGTCGAGCGCGGAGGTGACCTCGTCGGCGATGAGCACCTCGGGCTCCCCGGCCAGGGCCCGCGCGATGGTGATGCGCTGGCGCTGGCCCCCGGAGAACGCGCCGGGCAGGGCGCCGGCCCGGTCCGGGTCCACGTGGACCTGTTCGAGCAGCTCGCGGACGCGGCGCCGGCGCTCCTCGCGGCCCCACCGGCGCCCGGTGGCCAGGGTGCCCTCGGCCACGGACTCGCCGACGGGCATCCGCGGGTCCAGGGCGGAGAAGGGGTCCTGGAAGATCAGCTGGACGCGGCGGCGGGCGGCCCGGGCGGCGGCGCGCCGCCCGACCGTGCTGGCGCCGCCGACCCGGATGTCGCCGGAGGCGACGGGGGCCAGGCCCACGGCGGCGTTGGCGATCGAGGACTTGCCCGACCCCGACTCGCCCACCAGGCCGACGGTGGTCCCCGGCGCGACGGCCAGCGACACGCCCGCGACCACGGACCGCGTCCCGTAGCGGATGCCCAGGTTCTCGATCTCCAGTGCCGCCACGGCGGACTCTCCTCTCATAGCGCCGACCCCCCGGACCGGGTGCCGGCGTCCGCGGTGGGGACCCCCGGCGCGGGGCGGCGGGGCTCCCCGCCGGGGAGCGGGTCCGCGGCGGGCACCCCGTCCTCGACCACCGGCAGGGGCCGGGTGCGGTCGGAGCGCATGTCGGGCAGGCAGGCGATGAGGCCCCGGGTGTAGGGGTGCCGGGCCTGCTCGCGGATGTGCTGGGCGTCGAGGTCCTCGACGACCTCCCCGTCCTTCATCACCACGACGCGGTCGCAGAACCCGGAGACCAGGGCGATGTCGTGGGAGATGAGGACGATGGCGGCGTCGGTGGACCGCTGGGCCCGGCGGAGCACGGCGAGCACCTGCTTCTGGACGGTGACGTCCAGGGCGGTCGTGGGCTCGTCGGCGATGATCAGCCGGGGGTGCCCGGTCAGGGCCATGCCGATCATGGCGCGCTGGCGCATCCCCCCGGAGAACTGGTGGGGGTAGTCCCCCAGCCGGCGGCGCGGCTCGGGGATGCCGACGGCCTCCAGGCCCGCCACCGCCCGGTCCCGGGCCCGGGACCGGCTCATGCCCAGGTGGGTGCGCGAGACCTCGGTGAGCTGGCGCCCGATGGTGAGCGCGGGGTTGAGCGAGGTCAGCGGGTCCTGGAAGACGAAGCCCAGCTCGGTCCCCAGGCGCTTGGACAGCGCCCGCGTGAGCGGGGCGTCCAGGTCGATGTCGTCGAACCGGCGGACCCGGGCGCTGACGACCGCGGGGGCCTCCAGCAGCCCGGCCAGGGCCATCGCGGTCAGCGACTTGCCCGAGCCGGACTCGCCCACGATGCCGACGACCTCGCCGGGCCGGACCGCCAGGCTCACCCCGCGGACGCGTTCCACGAGCCCGCCCGCGCCGTCGGGGAAGGCGACCCGCAGGTCGGCGACCTCGGCCAGCGCGGGCCCGCGGTCCCCGGGGCCGCCCGGGTCCGCCCCGTCCCCGGGCCCCCCGGCGCCGGCGCCGCGCGCCGGCAGGGGGGCCGCCCCCGGGAGCACGGCGGCGCGGGCCGCCGCGGCGACACCGCGCAGCCCCTGTCCGGGGCGGTCGGTGAGCGCCTCGGCGACCAGGGTGAAGACCAGGCCCGCGAAGACGATGACGATGCCCGGGCCGATGGCGGCCATGGGGTTGGTGTACAGGTGGGCGACGCCCTCGTTGATCAGGCGCCCCCAGTCGTACTCGGGCGCCTGGACGCCCAGGCCCAGGAAGGACAGCCCCGCGAAGGCGAGGAGCGTGACGCTGGCCGACGCGGACGCCTGGACCAGCAGCGGGTTGGCGATGTTGGGCAGGATGTGGCGGAACAGGACCCGCACGGGCCCCGCCCCGGCCACGCGCGCGGCGCGCACGTAGTCCTGCTCGGAGACCGACGCGGCCAGGTTGTAGACGAGCCGGGTGAGGTTGGGGATGCCGGACAGGCCGATGGCGAGCATGGCGCCGGTGGCGGTGGCCCCCCAGATGACCGTGAAGAACAGCACCAGCAGCAGCCAGGGGAAGGCCAGCAGCATGTCCATGATCCACACGAGGAACCTGCGGGGGTACCGGGGCAGGACGACGGCGGTGAGGCCGACCAGGACGCCGCCGCCGACGCCGATGGCGGTGGCCCCGAGCGTGAGCAGCAGGGACAGCCGGGTGGCGGCCATGACCCGGGCGAAGATGTCGCGGCCCAGGTCGTCGGTGCCGAAGTGGAATTCGCTCCCCGCGGGGGCCCACCGGTCGGCGACGGCGCGCTGCGTGGCGGCCTCCCCCCAGAGCGCGGGTCCGGCCAGGGCGAGGGCCAGCAGCAGGGCGAGGCCGAGCGAGGCGGCGATGCCCGCGGGGCTGAGCAGTTTCTTCACCGGGTCACCCTTCCGTGATCGAGGTGCGCGGGTCGACGGTGATCAGGATGAGGTCCACGATGAGGTTGACGGCCAGGACCATGAGGGCGAAGACCAGGACGACGCCCTGGATCATCGGGTAGTCCTTGGTCTGCACGGCCGAGATCAGGGTGTTGCCCATGCCGGGGACGGCGAAGACCGTCTCGATCACCACGGTCCCGGCGGTCAGGCCCGACAGCAGCAGGCCCCCGACGGTGAGCGTGGCGGTGACGATGTTGGGGAGCGCGTGCCGGAAGAGCACCAGCCGCCGGGGCAGCCGCTTGGCCCGCGCGGTGGCCATGTAGGTGGAGTCCAGGACCTTGATCATCTCCACCTGGACGATGCGGGCCAGGTACGCCATCGGTCCCAGCGCCAGGCCGAGCACGGGCAGGACGGAGGACCCGGCGTCCCCCCAGCCCGCGGGCGAGAAGAGCCCCAGCCACACGCTGAAGACCGCGATGAGGCCGACCGAGACCAGGAAGTCCGGGATGGCGATGAGCACGCCGAGCCCGCCGGAGACGACCGAGGTGGCGGCCCTGCCCCGGGGCGAGCGGGCGACCAGCGCAGCCGCCATGCCCAGGGGCAGGGCCCCGGCCAGGGCGACCGCGAAGCCCAGCGACGCCAGGGTGAGGGTGGTGGGGAACCGGGAGGCGATGACCTCGGAGACCTCCTGGCGGGTCTGGATCGAGGTTCCCAGGTCGCCCCGCAGCAGGCCCGAGACGTAGTCGGGGAACTGCTCCCGCACGGGCTTGTCCAGCCCGAGGTCGGCCCTGGTGTTCTCCACGAGCGCCACGGGGGCCGTGGGTCCCAGGGCCGCGCGGACCGGGTCCCCGGGCACCAGGTGCACCACGAAGAAGCTCGCCAGGACGACGATGAGCAGGGAGGTGACCAGGCGGCCGGTCCTGCGTATCGCGAAGGACGCGCGGGGCGAGAGCCGGGAGGCCGTGCGTGCGGCGGCGGGTGCGGGTCCCGCCGGGCGGGGCGAACCGGGAAGAGTCGTCATGCGGCCTACTCGGTCATCCGGATGGAGGGCGCCTGGATGTAGGAGGTCTCCTCGAACACCGCGCCGTTCATGAAGGTGGGCAGGACGGTGCCGGCCACGGGGTAGGTGTGGAAGTCCTCCACCAGGAGGCGCTCGGCCTCCTCCCAGTGGCCGCAGGCCTCGTCGGGGGCGGCGGTGAACGCGCGCTCGGCGATCTCGTCGTACTCGGCGCTGTCGGTGGCCATGAAGTTCAGGCCGCCCTCGTCGGGGGTGGCGCCCCCGTAGAACGCGTGCTGGATGGTGGGGCCGCCCGAGGAGATCTGGATCCACCCGGTGTCCCAGTCGAAGGTCTCGTAGAGGTACTCGGACCACGCCGCCCCGTCCATGGCCCGCAGCTCGGTCTCGACGCCGATCTCCAGCCAGTACTCGCGCAGCAGCTCGGCGGCGGGGGCGTGGGTCTCGCTGCCCGCGTCGTAGATGAAGTTGATCGTGAGCTTCTCGCCGTCGCGCTCGCGCATGCCGTCGGAGCCGAGTTCCCAGCCCGCCTCGTCGAGCAGCTCGCCGGCGCGGTCCGGGTCGTGGCCGACGGGGTCCCAGAGCGGCCCGTCCTCGGGGACGCACAGGTAGGGCGACTCGGTGATGAGGGATTCGAGCCCGACGGGGTTGCCGCCGGTGACGACCTCGGCGGCCTCGTCGTGGTCGAAGCCCAGCACCAGCGCCTCGCGGACCAGGGGGTCGTGGGTGGGGCGCTCCTCGCGCTCGTTGAAGAGCATCTGGCCGATGGGGTTGACGGCGCCGGTGTAGTCGTAGCCCGCGGCCTCCAGCCGGGCCCGGTCGGAGCCGACGATGCGCGCGGAGTTCAGCTCGCCGGAGAGCAGCAGGTTGGCCCGGGTGGACTCGTCGGTGACGACCCGGACCTCCAGGCCGGAGGGGACGCCCTCGGTCTCGGAGGTGAGCCCGCCGGGGCCCCAGTCGTAGTCGTCGCGGGTGGTGTAGACGAAGGCGTCGGGGCGCGCCTCGGTGAGGGCGTACAGGCCGGTGCCGTTGGAGACGCCCTGGAGACTCTCCGGGTCCTCCAGGCCCGCGGCGCAGACCATCTCCACGGTGCCGATCTTGCTGAGCAGGAAGGGGTCGGAGGTCGGCGCGGTGACCTCCAGGGAGAGCCCCTCGCCCCGCGCCTCCAGCCCGGCCGGGACCAGGGAGTCGGTGTGGACCGAGGTGTTCTCGGGGTCGGCGTGGTAGTTGAGGTTGGCCGCGGCCACCCCGGCGTCGAACTCCGTGCCGTCGTGGCAGGTCACGCCGGGGGTCAGCTCCATGGTGAGCGACGTGCCGTCCTCGGCGGCCTCCCAGGTCTGCGCCAGCCAGGGCTGGGGCTCGCCGTCCTCGCCCGTGTAGATCAGGGACTCGTAGGCGTACACCATGACCTGGCGCTCCTGGGGCTGGCTGCCGGTCATCGGGATGGTGTTGTTCACCTCCCCGTTCACCGCGGCGGTGAAGACGCCGCCGGAGACGAGCCCGGGCTCCCCGTCGCCCGCGGAGCCCCCGCAGGCGGTCAGACAGAGGACCCCGACGCCCAGGAGGGCGGTGGATCGGGTGATGCTGCTGGTACGCATGGCCTGTGCTTTCTCTTCAAGGATTCCAAAGGGTGCGTTTCCGACGGAGCGGGTGGTGCGGATCGGCGGGGTCCTACGCGCGGGCGACCGGGGGCGAGTCCCGGGAGCCCAGCCGGGCCAGCGGCCCGGCGGCCTTGACCGAGACGCGGATGGTCTGCTGGGTGCTGTAGGAGACGGGGGTTTCGAGGATGTCGACGACCTCCACCCGGAGCGGGTCGGCGCCCGCCTCGATGGCGCGCTCCACGGCGGCCTGCGAGGCCTTGGCGACGGCCTCGTCGCGCCCCTCGTAGGTGCCGATCTCATGGGCCCGGCCGCCGGCGAGCGACATGGCGGCGCCGACCGCGTTGGCCACGTCGCCGTGCGCGGGGCGCAGGACGGTCCCGGCGCCGGGCAGGTCGTCGGGGACCAGGAACCCGCCGCCGCCCACGACGACGAGGGGGAGGTCGGTCTTGCCGTGGGAGAGGCGCTCCACGGACTCCTGGAGCCACTCGTGCGCCCGGCCCAGCGCCTTCTCCAGGGAGGCGCCGGTCGCGGGTGCGACGTCGACGCTCCAGTCGGGGGCGCCCCCGGCACGGCCGGTGTGGACGGCGGCGTCGGTGAGGGTGGCGGTGTCGCCGCCGAAGGCGAGCGCCATGGTGTGCAGCCGGTGCCCGACCGAGTCCGGGCCCAGGCGGCCGGTGGCGGGGTCCACGCGGGTGCCGCCGCCGACGCCGATGCTGAGGATGTCCGGCATGCGGAAGTTGGTGCGCACGCCGCCGATCTCGCGGGGCAGGGTCGACTCGCGCGGGAACCCGCTGACGACCACGCCCAGGTCGCTGGTGGTGCCGCCGACGTCGACGACGATGGCGTTCTCGGCCCCGGAGAGGAAGGCGGCGCCGCGGATGGAGTTGGCCGGGCCCGAGCCGATGGTCAGGACCGGGTGGCGGGCCGCGAAGTCCAGGGCCATGAGGGTGCCGTCGTTCTGGGCGAAGTACACGGCGGCGTCGCCCAGGCCCTGCTCCTGGACCACGGTGAGCAGCGCGTCGGTGACCCCCCGGGCGATGCCGTACAGGGCGGCGTTGAGGACGGTCGCGTTCTCGCGCTCCAGCAGGCCGATGGCGCCGATGTCCTGGCTGAGCGAGACCGGGACGCCGCCGCCCAGGCGGGCGCGGACGATCTCCGCGACCTGCGCCTCCTGCTCCGGGAAGGAGGGGCTGAAGATCCCGCAGACGGCGACGGCGTCCACCGGGCCCTCCAGGCCGTCCAGGAACGCCCCGACGGCGGCCGGGTTCAGCTTGGAGATGGGCATCCCGTCGACCATGTGGCCGCCGGGGAGCACGGCGGCGCCGGCCAGGACGCTGTCCCGCAGGTCACGGGGCCAGCCGGTCAGCGGCGGGTAGCCGGTGGCGGCCGGGGCGCCCAGGCGGATGACCGCGACGCGGCCCAGGCCCCGGCGCCCCACGATGGCGTTGGTGGCGTGGGTGGTGCCCATCATGACGCGGCGGACCTCGGCGCGGCGCCCGCCCAGGGTCTCCAGGACGGCGGCGATGGCGGCGCGGATGCCGCCGGTGACGTCCTCGGTGGTCGGCTGCTTGGTGTGCGCGATGACGGTGTCGGAGGCGTCCAGGACGACGGCGTCGGTGTTGGTGCCGCCGACGTCGACGCCGAGGGAGAGGTCGCCGCGGACGGCGGGGAGGGGTTCGGTGCTCACGCGGTCGCTCCTGAGGTGGTCGTGGCGCCTTCGCGCCCGGCGGCCCCCGGGGCAGTGCGCCCGGGCTCGAACGGCACGTAGGGGATGTCGTATCCGAAGGCCGGCGGCCCGGCGATCTCCAGGCCGCGCTCGGTGCGCCAGAGCGGGTCGCAAGCCCAGGCCAGGACGGAGACCCGCTGCCCGAAGCGCAGCAGCTCGGTGGAGATGGCGTGGCCGGTCTCGCTGTCCACCAGGGTGACCAGGTCGGGGACGCTGACCAGGACCTCGCCGTCCTCCAGGACGACCAGGTTCTCGTTCTGGAGCTCGACCCGCAGCAGCCGGTCCCGCTCGGCCCCGGTGCCGGCGATCGTCACCGAGCCGCGGACGAAGCCGCCCTCGGTGCGGCGCGAGACGTCCACGATCTTGCCGTTGACCAGCACGGACGCGTCCAGCGTCCGGGACAGCGCCGCCACCGGGTCCTGCGCGCCGAGCATGGCGTGGCCGACCTCGATGGCCCGGCTGACCGTCCCCTCGATCACGGCCCCGGGGACGTCCGCGGCGTCGAGCATCGAGGCGCCCAGGCACAGGGAGCCGCCGGCGACCGAGAAGGCCCGGACGTGGCGCTCCAGCCAGGTGGCGTCGATGGTGCGCATCACCGTGACGTTGCCGACCACGTCGGACAGGACGGTGAGGTTGCGCGGCACCCCGGCCACGTTCATGGCGACCATCGTGGCCTCGGGGAAGGCCCGGCCCATGCCGTCGGCGTCGAGGACGTCCAGCCCCAGCTGGGCGGCCCAGCCGACCGGGCCGACGCCGTTGGTGCCGCCGATCTCGGTGGCCATCACGGCGGTGATCCTGCGGCCCGAGGCACGCTCCATCTCGCGCAGCAGGGTCTCGGGCTGCTCGGCGGAGGGGAGCATCTCGATCCCCACGGTCGGGGCCCCGATGCCGGCCATCACGATGACCGCGTCGTCGGGGGTCAGCTCCCCCACCCGGCGCAGCCGCACGGGCCCGTGCAGGTCCAGGGCCGCCGCGACACCGAACTGCGAGGTGGTGACGGCGCCACCGCCTCCGGTTCCGAAGATGGCGGCGCCCGCTGCCAGGGCCGGCACATCGTCGGAGGTTATGTGTCTCGTCATGGGAAGAGCCTAGGCAGGCACGGCGCAAAGACAATGTTGTGGGGGCACAGGGAACTCGCGTAATTTGGGCCCATGGCACACATCGGCATCGAGCATCTCCTCCACCAATCCGAGCGCCTGGGGGTCGAGCACGTGGCGGGTCCCCGTACGGGGGGCCGGATCTCGCGCGTGGAGATCGCCGGCGCCGGCGACCTGGGCGGCCTGGCGGCCGGGACGCTGGTGATCCTCGACGTGGCCGAGCCGCCCTCGGCCTACCGCGTGGACATCGCCCTGCGCCAGGCCGGCGCGCGCGGGCTGGGCGGGCTGCTCCTGCCGCTCCGGGCGCCCCTGGCCCTGACCTCCCAGGACCTGGCCGAACGCGGCGGGGTGCCCGTGCTCCAGGCCCCCGGCCGCAAGGCGTCCGACCTGGCGGTGGCGATCGACCGCATGGTCAACAGCCAGGCCTCCGACGTGCTGACCCGCGTGCACTTCGCGATGGAGCGGGTCCGCGCGGCGGCCGAGGGCCCCGCGGAGGACGCCGTGGACGCGGTGCTCGCCGCGGCCGGCGCGGCCCTGGGAGGCACCGTCGCCCTGACGCCGGACCCGCGGGTGGGCTGGGCCGAGGAGACCGGCGTGTTCATCGGCGAGGTGCCGCGCGGCCGGCTGGTCTTCGAGCCCTCCGGGGAGGACGGCTACGCGGGGGGCGACGCCGCGGAGCTGGCCCTGCCGGGCATCGCCTCCGTGGTGTCCAAGGCGCTGCTCCGGGAGGTGCAGCAGCGGTTCGCCCCGCGCCAGACCTCCGCCGAGCTGATCGCCCAGCTGGTGGTGGCCGAGCCCTCCCGGGTGGACGCGCTGTCCGACCAGGCGTTCCGGCTGGGGTTCCCGCTCCAGCTCTCGCACGTGGTGGCCTGGCTGGAGTTCACCGACCCCGGCGACACCGACCACCATCCGCCGCGGGCCCTTCAGTCGGCGCTCGAACTCCACGCCTTCGAGCTGTTCGAGAACCGCGACGAACTGTGGCACATCGCCTTCATCCGCGACGACGCCCTGATCATCTCCTCCGAGGGGCCCGGCCGGGGAGACCACCAGCGCAGGCTGCGCGAGGTGGCCGCGGGTATCGCCGACCACGCCCAGACGCTGGCCGGCGGGCGCTGGGAGTCGACCGTGGGCATGGGGACCCCGCAGGTGGGGGCCACCGGGCTGCGCCAGTCCGCGGCCGAGGCGAGGATCGCCGCCGAGACGGCCGTGGCCTCCGGGCGGGTGGGACACATCGTGGCCACCGACGTCACCGGCCTGCGGCGGGTGCTGCTGGACTTCTACGCCTCCCCCACCAGCCGCAAGCTGCTGGAGGACCTGTTGCGGCCGCTGGACTCGGAGGACCCGCACAAGGCCGAGACGGCGGTCCGGACGCTGCTGGCCTACCTGAGCAACCGCAACTCGCCCGCCCGGGCGGGCCGGGAGCTGCTGCTGCACCCCAACGCGGTCACCTACCGGATGCGCAAGATCGAGAAGGCGCTGCAACTGGACCTGGAGGACCCCGACACCCGGTTCGCGGTGGAGCTGGCCTGCCGGGTCCGGCTGCTGAGCGCCGAGACCCGCTGACCGCGGGCGAACGTCCCCGCACCGCCGTATCGTCGGGGTCACGAGGCCGCCCCGTTCACCGGACCGCACCGCGGGGCGCGGAAGGAGTCCCATGCTGACCGAGGTCGCGGCGGGTGTGTTCACCCACCGGAGCGAGCTGCTGCGGAACAACACCGTCGTCGTGCGGGGCACGGACGGCGTGCTGGTCGTCGACGCCGGGATCACCGGCCCCGAGATGGCCTGCCTCGCCGACGACCTCCGCGGGCTCGGGCTGCCCGTGGTGGCGGGCTTCGCCACGCACCCGGACTGGGACCACGTGCTCTGGCACCCCGACCTCGGCGACGCGCCCCGCTACAGCACGGCCCGCTGCGCCGCCGCCATGCGCGACCTGCGCGCGGCGCCGGACTGGAGGGCCCGCGTCACCGGGGGCCTGCCGCCCGAGGTGGCCGACGACATCCCTCTCGACCCCTTCGGCCTCATCACCGAACCGCCCGCCGGCACCGGCCGGGTCCCCTGGGACGGCCCCGAGGTCCGGATCGTCGAGCACCCGGCGCACTCACCGGGCCACGCGGCGCTGCTGGTCCCCGAACGCGGCGTCCTGGCCGCCGGCGACATGCTCTCGGACGTCTTCGTGCCGATGCTCGACGGGTTCACCGGCGGCAACGACCCGATCGGCGAGTACCTCGCCGGCCTGCGCCTGCTGGAAGGGGTCGTGGACGGCGTCGACGTCGTCGTCCCCGGCCACGGCTCCGTCGGCCGGGGCGGCGAGATCCGCGAACGCATCGGGCTGGACCGCGCGTACCTGCTGGCCCTGCGCGACGGCGGCGCCTTCGACGACCGGCGCATCGTCGCGCCCTTCGAACCCGGCTGGGAGTGGGTGGCCGACATCCACGCGGGCCAGCTCCGCCGCGCCGCCCGGTGGAACGGCCGCGAAGGGTCCCCCGGCTAGGGCGTGTGTCGAGTCGGGGCCACGGACCGGCTCGGACGGGGTCCTCGATCCGGATCATGCGGGCACACGGTCGGAGACCGGCCGGACGTCCCTCCGCGACGGTCACCAGGGGTCGAGCGAGCCGATGAGCATCCAGCCGGCGATCCCGCTGAAGAGGAGGGCCACCAGGACCTCCACGACCAGCTCGGCCCCGGTGGCCGGCCCGTAGGCCAGGGCGTCCGCCGCCATACCCACGGGCAGGACACCCAGGAACATCCAGGCGAAGACGCGGAAGGAGAGCATGAAGAACCCGTCCCACCAGCCGAACACCAACCCCCACAGCATCACGCCGAGCCCGAGGAAGGCCAGGTACGACCAGGCCGCGAGCATCGCGCCGGACTCCGGCAGGAACCACTCCTCGCCACCCGCCACCTCCACGCCGACGACCTCCCCGCGCCAGAGCAGCAGGGTGGCCGGCTCTCCCTCGCCGGCCTCGGAGTAGAAGGCCGACGACACGTCGCGGGCCTGCCGGGAGCCGTCGGCCCGCTGCCAGGTGACCTCGTGGTGGGTGGTCGTGGTCGTACTCGTATACGTGTGGCCGTTGGCGTCGGTGTGCGTCGTCGTCGAGGTCGTGGTGTAGGTACGCCGACCGGCGATGGAGCCCGCCTCGCCCTCGAAACAGTCGCCGGCGGCCCTCTCGCACGCCACGGCCTCGCGGAACTCGCGGGTCTGCCGGTAGGGCCCGGCGGCGCCGAGCAGCGCCGCCACGAGCACGCCCAGACCGAGGAGGACCACCACCGACCGCCCGAGGGTGGGTCTGGGCATCGGCGGACGGCGCAGCGGCAGAGGGAACCGGTGAAGCCTCATGACCCCATCCCCGCGATCACCTGTACGGGGGTGGTGGGATCGCTGTCCCCTTGATGCCCGCTCCCGGTTCGCGGAACCCTCCCGCCGGGGCGCTCCGGGATCGCCGGGCACGGCGGGGCCCCTCCGATCGCCACCGGGCGCACGGCGCCCGCCCCGCCCCGCCCCGGCGGGAACTAGCTTGGCGTTTAACCTGGAGCCCGTGACCGGATACCGGCCTGGTCACGGGCTTCGTCGTTTCCCGTACACAACAACGGTCTTCGCGTGATCATGTGCTTCAACCACGAACACACCTGATCACAACGAAGACCGTCACCATGAGTCTGCTGCACCACCACGCCCCTGTCGAGCCACTGCCGGAATTGTCCCGCTTCCGAGCGCAGTTCCACGCCTGCCTGACCACACGCGCTGATGCCCTCTTCGAGGTCTGCGAAGCCCTGGTCAGCACCCCGACCCCCGTGCGCCACCTGGCCCAACTCTCGTTGGAGCCC
>NZ_FQZK01000032.1 GCF_900141985.1 Nocardiopsis flavescens
CTGGACCCAGGTGCCGGCAGAGGTCTGCAACCACATGCCCGGGGCCAGGTCGATCGCGTCGACCCACGCCTTCAAGTCGGGGACCCAGAAGGGGTGTTCATCAGTCGCGATGACCACATCCCCGGCCGCCACCGGACCCGGGATACCCGCATCCTCGGCGTCGACCTCGACCACACCCGCGGAAACGGTCTCATCCTCGGGAGCGTCGCGTTCGGTGGTCGGGTCGATGGTGATCTCCACCAACATCTTGGCACCCGAACCCACGATCGTCGCCACCACCGTGCGAGCCGACTGCTCACCCGTCTCCGGATCGGTGGCCAACACCTCGTCGCCGGTCTCGACCTCCTCGATCGGCTTGGTCGACCCATCGGCCATCACCACGTGGGTGCCCGGCACGAAGCTGTTACAGCCTTCCCCACCGCCGCTCGGTCGTCTGAGAACAGGAGCATCAGGGATGGTGATGTTGTCGAGCTTCTTGTTAGCACTCACCAAGCCCTGGACACCCTTGATGAGTTCGCCGCCGAGATCAGCGATCTTGCGGCCGAGCTCGGCCGCTTTACCCCATCTCAGGCCGTACTTGATCGCGATCTTTCCGGCCAGGCCCCCGACGAACATCGTCGCGATGTTGAACGCCGTTTCCCCGCAGGCGCCCAGGTCACCTGTGGTGAAGCATTCCAAGCCCGCGGTGATCCCCAGCTCGTCGGCGACCAGCTCCGCCAATGCCGTCGCGGCCTTGACCAGCTTCTTCTCAGCCTCGATCTTCTCCTGCATCGCGTGGTACTCGGCCCGATACGCCTCGTGGCGCGGGTTGGGCGGGCGGACCGTAGGCGTGTACCACTGCTGGGTGACCACGCGCCCGCCCGTGTACCGGTAGGCGGTACCCGTGTTCTGGTTGAGCCAGTACCTCTTGCCGTTGCGCTTGGCACCGGTGTAGACGTGCGTCTTGCCGGGGGCGATATCGACGTGCAGCTCCCACTTCAGACCGCTGGAGTCGTTGTAGGTGGCCGGGTTGTTGTTGGCGTAGATATAGCCGTGCATCTGCTGGTGGTCGGTCACGTCCATGACCGGGTCCACCGAGATGAACCGTCCCAGTGATGGGTCGTAAGCTCTGGCCCCCACCTGGGTGAGACCGGTCGACTCGTCGATGGTGCCGCCGACGAAACCCCTATCCGAGGGCCAGTCGCCTTGCGCCATCCGGTCCTCGCCGAACACCGTCATGTACCGGTGCGTCTCCTCGCCCGTGCGGGCGTTGACCGCGACCTGACCGGTGCCGTGGGTGTCGGAGCTGATCCAGGACAGGGTGCCGTCGTTGTTGCGGACCGCCACCCCTTCACCTGCGAAGCCATAGAACCGAGTGGCCTCCTTGAGCAGCGAGGTCTTGTCCAACCGCAGCTCCATACCCGACAGGTACAGGGTGGAGGCGTCCGGGGCGTGCCGGATCAACCTTCCGCCGTCGGCGTCATAGACGTAGGAGGTGACCGACCCGTCCTCTTCGGTCACCGACTCCAGCTTGCCCTCGGCGTCCCACTCCAGCTCCTGGTCACGGGACGCCGTGGTCCGCTGGGTCATATTGCCCGAGGCGTCGTAGCCGTAGCTCTCCAACCCCGTCCCCGCCGGACCGGACTCCTCCACCTGGGTCAGCGCCTGCGGGCGCAGCCCCGCCGTGTCACCGTGGCTGTAGTTGCGCACCGTGTCGCCGACCGCGTCGTGGCGGGTCTCGGTGGTGCGGTTGCCCAGGGTGTCATAGGTGTAGGAGTGCCAGTACGGGGACGCCCCGCCCAGACCGTCTTCGGACGGAGCCGTTTGGCAGGCATTCTCACCAGTGGCGTCGGGCGTCCACACGTCGGTCATGCGCCGCATGTGGTCGTAGTCGAAGCACTGCACGTCCGGCTGGAGGTGGTCGGCTGTGGGCTCGTTGCGCAGGTTGAGGACGTTGCCCGCGTCGTCGTAGGCGTAGTGCCGATTGACGAGCGATCCGCTCACCCCGAGTTCGGGGATGAGGGTGCTGTTCTGGAGGCGCCCGGTGGCCTGGTCGTAATAGCGGGTCGCGTAGGTGGCGTGGGTGCCCGACACGTCCATGTCCAGGGTGTACTGGCGCAGTTCCCCGAGCTGGTTGTAGTTGGTGGCGGTGACGTAGTCGGAGAACCCTGCCATGTGGGTGGGCAGGCCGAGGTCGTTGTAGGAGTAGGCGACGGTCTCCTGGCCCAGGCCCCCGGCGGCGGGCATGGTGGTGCCGCGGATGCTGCCGTCGAGGTTGTACTGGGTGGAGAACCGGTAGCGTCCCGCCAGCCCGGCCTCGGCCGAGGGGATGAGTACCTCGGTGGTGAGGGGCCGGTAGAACGTGTCGTAGGTGACAACGCGGTTGGTGTAGGCGTTCCCGTCCACGTAGCGGGTGGACGAGGTCGGGTGGCCCTTGGCAAGGGTGTCGTACACCCACGAGGCCCGCAGCGCGCCCTCGGTGTTGTCGTCGCGCAGCTCGGTCTGGCGTCCGACCGAGTCGTAGACGTAGGCCAGCGTTTCTCCGCGGGCGTCGGTCTTGGTGGCCAACTGGTCGAGCCGGTTGTAGGTCATCGTGGTGGTGCCGGCGAGGGGGTCGTCGGTTTCCACCAGGCGTCCGCGCAGGTCGTAGGTGTTGGTCCAGGTGTTGCCCTCGGGATCGGTGACCGTCTCCAGCCGGTCGGCGTGGTCGTAGGTGTAGGTGATGGCGTCATAGGCGCCGGTCGGGGTGGCTCCGTGGTGGGTGCGTGCCTCGACCAGGCGGCCGTGGGCGTCGTGGAGCGAGGTGGTGGGCACGCCGCCCTCGGCCGGGGTGACCTTGATGAGGTCGGAGTGCTCCTCGGTGACGGTGCGCCAGCGCTCCTCGCCGAAGGCGACGAAGAGAACATCGGTGGCGCGCCCGACGCCGTCGTAGACGGTTTCGCTCTGCCGGGGGATGTGGGCGTCGTTGGCGACGACGAGCAGGGTGTCAGAGGGGTCGGCCTCGTTGTAATAGGCCGCTCGGCTCTTGATGACCTGGCCGATGCTGTCGTGAAAGGTGTCGGTGACCAGGCGTCCGCCGTTGACCGACGGGGACTGGGTCTGCCGGGGGCGCAGGAACGCGTCGAAGATCTCGTAGCCCGTGGTGTACCCGCCCTGGGCGTTGAGGGTGTGGGTGACGATCGAGGTCGGTGCGTCCTGGCGGATGTGGTATTCGAACTTGGCGGTGGGAGTGTCGACGTCCCGACGCCGGTCGGGCAGCCACACGGAGGTGAGCCGGCCCAGCGGGTCGTAGCCCATGTTCATGGTGCGGCCGTTGGCGTCGGTCTCCGCCAGGGGGACGCCGCGCGCGGGGTCGACAAGGGTGGTCGTGGTGTGCCCGAGGGAGTTGGTCTCGGTGGACCCGGAGGGCAGGCCCGCGGCGGTGAAGGTGTAGTCGGTGGTGGTCACCCCGCCGTCGGCGTCGGTCTGGGAGACCGTGTTGCCGCGGGTGTCGAAGGCCGCTTGGGACACGGTCTGGTAGACCGGTGCACCACCCTCGTAGGAGTCGAGTTTTTCTGTGCGCGTGGGCAGGCCCCGGGTCGGAGTGGCCCCGTGGGCTCCACCGTCGTAGGAGACGCGTTCGTCAGTGATGACATCGGCGGGCCGCTGAGGAGTCGCTGTGCAGTCCACGCCCAGGGTCTCGGTGCGCGAGACCAGGTTGAGGATCCACTTGTCGGTGTTGCTGACGTAGGTGGTGTTGACGCATTTCTCGTCGCCGGCGACGTCGACGTCGCCGTGGTTCCTGACCCGGGTGGTCAATCCTTGGTCGTTGATGGTGTTGTCGACGCGGGTCTGGAACCAGGTGCCGTCGGACTTGCGGCTGAACGTGATCGCCTGCTCGGTCCGGATCATGTGGGCGGACTGCGAACCCCAGGAGTGGGTGACCTCCGCGGTCTTCCTCAGCCACGGTGTGCTGATCTCCCGGGAGACCACCTCACCGTCGACTCCGTCGCGGACGATGACCTCGCGCAGCGTTCCGTTGAGCTCTTTGTGGTCCGCATGGGTAACGCCGCGGGAGTCGGTCACCGAGGCGCTGCGCGTGCCGTTGGGCAGTTTGTCGCCGTCCATGCCCTGGAAGTACAGGTACTCGGCCTCGGTGACGGGATCCTCACCGCGCCCGGTGCGGACGATGACCCGGTCGTATCCGCGCCAGTCCCCCCAGGTCCGGTACTTGTCCTTGACCATCCCGTCTGCCTCGGTGTACCGCCAGGCCGGGGCGCCCACGTAGTCGTAGGTGGTGGTCATCGCGGGCTGGTCGGAGACCAGGTCGAGTTCGTTGATCTGGGTGACGACGTACTTGTGGAACCAGTCGGTCAACTCGACCCCGCCTTCGGGGGTCCACTTGACCGGGTAACACCGCTTGGTGTTGTTGTGGGGCTGCGGCGTCTGACCCGGTTCGCACTCCGGATCAGAGTAGG
This sequence comes from Nocardiopsis flavescens, assembly GCF_900141985.1. Lineage (GTDB taxonomy): Bacteria > Actinomycetota > Actinomycetes > Streptosporangiales > Streptosporangiaceae > Nocardiopsis > Nocardiopsis flavescens. The sequence goes on from NZ_FQZK01000032.1 coordinate 4,437, forward strand.
TGACGTCCAGCTGGCCGCCGGTCTCGCTGTAGATCGAGGTGATGCGCCAGCGCAGCATCGGTGCGATGTCGTCGCTCGGCGAGTCGACGCGGTTGGGCATCTGGGTGCCCGCGAACGTCACCTTGGGCAGGGTCTCGGTGCCGCCCACGTGGCCGGTGTGCTCGATGGAGTCCAGCCACAGGGTGGGCCCGGTGCCGTCCCCGGCCTCGGGAAAGGAGTGGTCGAACGCCCAGGTGTCGACCTTGGTGTACTCGCCTCCCTGGCGGATCTGGGTGGTGACCGCGTCCAGCTTCTTGGTGGACCAGAAGGTAGGCGTGTGCCGCCCGGTGCAGGAGGTGCCCGTCTTGCAGTCCAGGTCCAGGGGAACGTCGGGCCAGTGCTCCGCATCACCGGAGGTCCGCTCGTCGGCGGCGCAGTCGAACGAGGAGGTGGGAAGGCAGCGCTCGGAGCTGGAGAACACCACCCGGGCCGGGGCGGTGGCGTACACGTCGCCGCTGCGCAGCCCGTACTCGATGCGGGCGATGTTGGCGGCGCGCATGTACGGGGTGGCGGTTCCGGTGAGGTTGCGGCCGTAGTGGTTGGTCTCGGCGTTGTAGTAGTACGTCATGACGTTGCCGTGCACGTCGACGACGTAGTCGAGGTTCCACTTGTAGGCCTGCTGGCACCAGGAGTCGGCGAACGTGGAGTCGTAGCAGGGCTGGCCGGACTCGGGTGAGTAGACCGGCATGGTCTGCGCCGACCTGGTCTCGGGGTCGCCGCCGGCCCAGCCGGGCAGCCGGTTGCGGCCGAAGAAGTACTGGGTGCCGTCGGGTGTGGTCACCTTCCAGTACTCGCCCTGGTGGGCGCCGTTGGTGGCGCCGGTGAGGCGCTCGACCTTGGTGCCGTCGTCGTTGGAGAGCCGGTAGCTGCCGTCGGAGTGCTTGATGAGGGCGCCGGAGTGGCCGCTCATCGACAGGGTGACGTTGTCGGTGTTCCAGCACAGGTCGCCGGTGTCGTGACCGGAGTCCGAGCAGGCGGCGTAGCGGCGCTCGATCGAGCCGGGGGCGTAGGCGAAGCCGTCGCCGATCCAGGAGGTCTGGTTGTTGGAGGTGGTGATGCGGCCGTCGACACCGCCCGAGGAGTAGCTCAGGCCGAGGGAGGGGGCGAGCTGGCTGGGGGCCGGGGGCACGTTCAGACCGTAGGACCAGGAGAAGTCGCCGGCTTGGGCGTTGACGTTCCAGGTCGAGGACGCCGAGAGCTGGGTGGCGCCGTAGTCGCCGTTGCCGCCCGCCGGGGCGGCGGCCAGGGCGAACAGGGCGCCCTGGGCGGGTGCTGCGGTGACCACCGCGGACAGGTTCTGGTCTCCGAGGTCGTTGTCGAGGAGCTCGGGAGAGTCGAAGACGACGGTGTCGGCGGTGGTGCAGGAGTCGTCGAGCACGCAGGGGTCGAGTTCGACGACGTGCAGGCGGGAGGCGTAGTCACCGCCGAAGGCGGCGGCGAAGTCGGAGTAGTCGACATCCATCCGGACCGGGGCCAGGGAGGCGGAGTCGTCGGTGCGGGTGACGTGCACCAGCAGGCCGTTGACCCCGGCGTCCTGGGCAACCTCACGGTCCAGGACCTCGACCTGGACAGCCTCGACCGGCTCGGGGTCCAGGGTCGGGTCGAGAACGGGCTCGGACTCCCCCGGCCCCGTGGGCTCGCGGCGGTTCTCCTCACGCGTGGGCGAGGATTCCGCGCTCGGGGACGGCTCCGCGTCACCGTCACCGTCTTCACCCCAGACCGGTGAGTCGGTGTCGGGCTCGGTGCGGTCCCCCTCGCCGTCCTCAGTGTCCGGTGCGGTGGGCTCCGGCTCCGCCTCTTCCTCGGGCTCCGCCTCAGGTTCGGGTGCGAACTCCTCCCAGTGCTCGGGAACCTCCCAGTCGGTGAACTCCTCCCCCGTCAGGGCGGTGACCGTGACCGGCGAGTCCTCCTGGACGGCGAACGTGCGCGCACGGTCCCCCGCCAGGTCGACATCCACCGAAGCACCCTCGGGCCAGTCGACCTTCTCCGGCTTCGTGATCGCGGCCTCGGCCACGGCGTCATCCTGCGCGATGGCCTCCGAGACCAGGTCCGAGCCCTCCACCGAGGCGACGCCCTCGACCTCGGGGCGGGGGTTGTACGCCACGGCGGAGGCCGGGAGGGCGTTGAGCAGACCGGCCACCACGACCAGGGCGGTGGTGTAGGTCAGGCCCTTGCGGATCCGACCGGGGCGGGCGGGGGAGTCACCGTGCGGGGTCACAGCGTTGTCCGTTTCCTCTGTGTCCCCCGCGCTCGTGGGCGCGGGGGACGGTCACGAAGGGGGTGGGGGGTAAGGCCGGTGACGGGGTCAGAGTTCTGGGAACTCGCCCGTGTACACCCGTGTCATGTCCCGTTCATTCAGGACGCCTTGATAGGTGTGAACGTCGTCCATGTCGCCGGTCCAGTGGTAGTGGTCGTTCACTCCTTGCCGTTGGGCACCGCCGATCCTCAGCCCGCCTTCGGCCTGCCAGGCGTGGTCGACACTCCCCCGAGCCTCTTCGAGGCCGTTGACGTACAGGACCATCTCCTGGCGAGTGTGGTCATAGACGCCCACCAGGTGTGTCCACTCCCCCAGTCGGGCCGGGGTGGACGAATAGATGCGGCTCCACCCCTCCGAGCCGGTGGTGGGTGAGTCGTCATGGGGGGAGAACTTGAAGGTCCACCCGCTATTGGAGCCCTGGTAGCCCAGGTGGAAGGCACTCTGGTACTGGCCGGACTGGCTGACCGCGGTGGCGTCCACACCCTGTCCGGTCTCGTCCAGGCGCACCCAGGAGGCGACGCTGAAGCTGCGGTCGGTGCGCAGAGCGGGTCCGGACGTCTCGATGTGCTCGCCCTGTCCGCCGAGCCGTACGCCGGGTGAGCCGGTGGTTCCGTTCTCTGCGAGGTTCCACGCGGTGAGCGGGTCACCGTACAGGGTGGCGTCCAGGCCGTGGTCGGTGGAGTCGGCGACCTGGGTCCCGTCGTACTCGTCCAGAGCCCAGCGCCCTTGCGGGGCGACGGGGCGGTTGGCCAGACGCCAGACCTCGGTCTCGAACTCGCCGTCGGAGACGGCCTGGTCGTAGACCATGCGGTTCCACACCCGGACGTCGTCGATGGAACCTGGCCAGTAGTAGTTGCCGATGCCCTGGAACAGGCCCCGGCCCACGGTCAGCGGCCCGGTGGCGTTCCAGCCTCCGGTGTGGGTGGCCTCACCCTGCTCGACGCCGTCGACGTACAGGGTGAGTTTGCGGGTGACCTCGTGATAGGTGCCCACCAGGTGGGTCCACACCCCGATCTCGGCGGGTTCCGTAGACAGGACGGTGGCCCAGGGGCGTGAACCGTCCCAGTGCTCGTCCTCCGGGGACATCTTGAACACCCACTGGCCGGTGTTGCCCTGGTAGCCGAGATGAAAGGCGCTCTGCTGGGTGCCCTCCTGCGCAACAGCGGTGTGGTGGGCGTGGGCACGGTCCAGCTTGACCCACACCGACACCGAGAACGTCCCGGAGGTGTCCACGGCTGGATAGTCGGCGTTGATCTGGTCGTAGGGACCCGGGTCGCCGTCGGTGTAGCCGCTGGTGTGCACGGCGGTGCCGGTCATACGCGGAGACGGGTTCGTGTCGGGGTTCTCGGTGGTGCCCACGCGTCCGCGCACCCAGTCGACGCCGTTGGAGAGGGTGGCGCCGCGGTCGGGGTCGATGGTGTCGGCTGCGCGGTTCCCCTGTCCCTCGTCGAAACCGATGTGCGCCACCGGGTCACTGGGCGGCGCCACCAGGAACGAGTACACCAGCACGCAGTCGGAGGAGTTGCCGAAGGCGTCCACCGTGCGGGCGTAGATCCAGTTGGGCCCCTCCTGCCTCGGGGTGAGGGTCACCGTGACCGATCCGCCCTGCGCCGACGGGGTGACCTTGGTGGTGCAGGAGTCGTCGTTGAACCCGTAGTGGTACTCCGAGGCCGTCTCCACCCCGTTGTTGGTGAAGGTGAACTCGCCCGGCAGCCCCGGGGAGCCGTGGAACGCGTCGCCGGTCGGATAGTCGGCGGAGGTTACCTCCGGGCCCTCGTCCGGGCGGGAGGTGTTGACCTTCAGGTAGCAGTACGGGGACCAGCCCGACCACGAGGTGCCGTCGTGGGCGCGGACCCGGTAGGCGATCAGCACGTCCTCGGGCAGCGCGGTGGCGCGCGCCGAGCGGAAGGAGCCGGAGTTCCAGACGGCGACGTCGGTGGCCGGGCTGTCCACGCTGCCGACCTGGGATCCGCCGACGGACCAGGCGAACTGGGCCTTGACCTTCTGGCGGCCGGCGGAGGTGGAGTCGCGGTCGCGGACGTAGGCGGTGAAGGTCGGGCGGGTCTCGTTGATCATCCGCGGGGTGGCGGAGTTGGTGGTGCAGCCGCCGCCGTGGGAGTCCGAGATCTGGACGGGCACCTCGGGCGGGTTGTTGTAGTCGACCTGGAGGGTGGGGTTGGAGGCGAAGCGCCGCCAGTCGTGGTTGCCCGAGGACCTGGTCTCGTTGCCGCGCAGGCCCAGGGTGGTGGTCTGGTTCCCGGCGTCGCGGCTCCACACGTACCCGGCGGTGGCGTTGAACTCGACGGTGGGCGAGGCCCCGCCCGGGCAGGTGGAGCGTCCGGCGTTGACGGTCCTGGTATCCAGTCGAGTGCGCCAGGCGGAGGTCTGGGAGTTCCAGTCGGTGGAGGAGGTGATGGCGTCGGTACGCCACAGCTGGACTTGGGCGTTGCCGCAGCCGTAGGCGTGGGTGACCTTGGCGCGGAAGGTGGCCCGGGTGACGGTCGCGTTCCTGGTGCGCGAGTCGACGGAGAACCGCCAGAAGGCGCGCTTGGTGGTGCCGTCCTGGGGCTCGTAGCCCACGCCGGGGTCGTGCGAGGTCGGGTAGTTCCAGTACGACTGGTTGGGGTACTTGGCGTCGACGTAGGCGCGGCTGTGCCGGCTGACCGCGACCGAGGGGTCGATGTACACGGGGTACTCGGTGCCCTCGTCGGTGAGCAGGGCGCGGTCGGGGACCAGGCGGATGGCGTCGGGGGTGACGTCCACGCCCAGGAGCGCGGTGCGGGCCGAGGCGGGCGCCATCAGGGTCGGGTCCTCGCCGGTCAGCTCGACGCCGGTGGAGTCCCACATGGCCGGGGCCACGGCGGTGAACACGCTCTCGCCGCCCCGGTCGCCCAGGGCGTCGAGGTTGCCGTTCCGGCCCTGGTGGACGGTGACGCCCCGGGTGGACAGGGCCAGTTCCAGCTCCGCCAGCTCGGGGTGCTCGGCGGCCTCGGGGGTGTGCACGACGAGGACCTGGCCGAAGCCGTCCACGCCCGTGGTCAGGACGAGGTCCACGTCGGGCAGCACGTCGGGGTAGGTGGCCTGGGCGCCGTCGACGACGGGTGCGGGGAGTTGCTCGTGCCAGCCCAGGGAGACCTCTTTGGAGCCCAGTCCGATGCTCACCAGGTCTTGGTCGCCGCCGCCGGAGAAGACGAGGTCGGCGACCGCGGCCCTGGGGCGCAGGGCGCCGTCGGCACCGGCCACCAGGTCGGTGTCGACGGGGGCCCAGCCGTCCTCGTCGCGGACCCGCACCGGGAGGGCGTTCTGCTCCATGGTGAAGCTGCCGTCGGGGTTGGCCAGGTGCCGGGTGGTCTCGGTGGTGGCCGCGGTGATCTCGACCGGGTCGCCGGTCTCGGCGGCCAGGGTGAGGGCCGTCCGGTCGTCGATCAGCCCGGTGGTGGAGACGGCCGGGGTGTCGGAGTCCGGTCCCTGCTCCGCGTGGGCGGGGGTGGACAGGACGGGGAGCAGGAGCACGGGGGCCAGCATCGCGGCACCCCACGCCCGAGCACGGCGGGGCATGGCAGGGCTCTTCCTTGTCCCGGGGCTGGGGGATCACCGAGCGGGGGCGCGGCGCCATGGGGCGCGACTGGTGGTGGTCGTCCTGGGACGGAACGAGACATTAGCGACCGAAAGTGAACAAAGGAATAGTGACGCAGGTCACAGAAATCGGGTTCCGGGGCGTACCGTGCCCCTTTGAGCACGTGAGCGCCGGGAACTTCTTCCTGTCCTGTTTTGGACAGATAGCCGAGGTTTGAAGCCTCGTGGGATCCGGTAATACAAGTGGGCTCTTCTGCGTGTTCCGGGGGCTCGGCCGCATCCGGGCCGCCGGGCGTTCGGTGAACGTTCACCCGCCGCCGCGGGCTCGCCGTCAGCGGCGCTCGGCGAGGGTCCAGCGGCGTTCGAGTTCGGGGGCGAGGGTGCGCATGAAGGTGGCGCCGATGTGGCTGGCGTCCCAGTAGACGAGGACGTTGCCGATCACCGGGCGGCACACGTCCGGCTCGCAGAACAGGTCGGTGAGGTCCAGGGCCGTGACGTTGGCGGGCAGGGCGGCCTCCTCCAGCGGGGAGACCGGTGCCAGGGACCTCTCCGGCCCGGTGGTGCAGGCGCCGGTGTCGGCCGGGTCGGCCCCGGCCAGGCAGCCGGGCACGTCGAACCCGAACCGGGGGGTGTCGCGCACCGCGACGACCTCGATGCCCCACTCCCCCAGTTCGCGCCAGCGGTCCGTGTAGCCGTCCACCACCTGCTCCTCGCCGAAGCCGGCAGAGGCGTCCAGGCTGGTGGTGGTCCCGGTGGTGAAGACGGTGTCGGGCCGCAGCCGCTCCAGCTCCTCCATCACCCCGCGGTTCCACTCCGCGCAGGAGGTGTAGGACTCGCCCTTGTAGACCTGCGGGGCGTCGGTGAACAGGCAGGCGCCCTTGACGATGTTGACGAGGCGCCAGTCGTTCTCGACCGCGATCACATCCAGGGCCGGGAACCAGTGGGCGGCGTGCGAGCCGCCCACCAGCGCCACCGTGCGCTCGGGGTCGGGGGACCCGTACTCGCAGACCAGGACCTCGGAGTCCATGGTCGTCTGGTTGCAGCCGTCGGCGTAGGTGGCGGGGGCGTCCTCGGCCGCCAGCGACACCGGCGGGTAGACGGGCGTGCCCGGTGCGGCGGCGGCCCCGTCGGAGACGGCCGCGCCGGGGTAGCTGGTGCCGTCGGCGAGCAGGGCGTCCCAGCGGGCACGTTCGGCGTTCTGGACACCCGCCCAGGCACCGGCCGCGCCCAGGGTCGGCAGGAGGAAGGCCACCGCCACGGCGGTGCCGCGCAGCACCGCCCTGCGCCCCGCCCCGCGCCCGCGGGCGGCGAGCCGGTCGGCGAGCGGGGTGGTCGCGGCGGCGGCCAGCACCGACACCGCCAGGACGGCCGCGCCGCCCTGCGGGGTGGCCAGCTCGCGGCCGGTGGCGGCCAGGTAGAAGACGAGGACCGGCCAGTGCCACAGGTACAGGGCGTAGGAGATCGAGCCCAGGTAGCGCAGCGGCCGGGAGGAGAGCAGCCGGTCGGCGCCCACCGCCCCTCCGGCGGGCGAGGCCGCGGCGATGACGGCCGCGGCGGCCAGGGTGGGCCACAGCGCCGCGAAGCCGGGGAAGGCCGTGGACACCTGGAGCAATACCCCGCACAGCACCAGGGCGGCCAGCCCCGCCCAGCCCAGGGCCAGGCGGGTCCGGCGCCCCGGGTTCAGCAGCGGCAGCAGCAGGGCCACCAGGCCGCCGAGTGCCGGCTCCCAGACCCGGGCGCCGGTGTCGAAGTAGGCCCAGGGCTGGTTCACCCGGGTCACGACGACCGAGTAGGCGAGGGAGAGCGCGAAGACCGCGGCCAGCACCCACAGCAGCGGGCGCCGCGGATCGCGCCCCGCGCGGCGGGCGAGCAGGACCGCGCCCGCGACCAGGGCGGGCCACACCAGGTAGAACTGCCACTGCACGGCCAGCGACCAGAAGTGCTGGAAGGGGTCGGGGACGCCGTCACGGGCCAGGTAGTCCACCGAGTCCAGGGCCAGGCGCCAGTTGGTGTGGCCGAGCAGGGCCGCCACCGCTCCCCCGGGCGCCTCCCGCCACTGCGTCTGCGGCAGGAACAGCCACGTCCCGGCGAGGGTGAACAGGACGACCAGGGCCGCGGTCGGCAGGAGCCGGGCGGCCAGCCGGGCGAGGAAGGCGCCGTAGCGGATGCCGCCGCCGGTGGCGGCGCGCAGCAGGGAGGAGGTGACGAGCAGGCCCGTGAGCATGAGGAACACGTCGACGCCGCCGGAGACCCGGCCGAGCCAGATGTGGTAGGCGGCCACCAGGAGCACGGCCACGGCGCGCAGCCCGTCGATGCCGGGCCGGTGCCCGCCGGTGCCGACCTCGACGGGCCGCGCCCGTCCTGTCTCCTCGGGGGCGGTGGGAGAGGGCACGGGTGCTCGCTTTCACGGAAAAACAGGGGAGGGGGCGAACATCCTGCCCGACCGGGGTGGCCTGCGGGGATACTCCGGCTGAACGCCCTGTCACCTCCGTGTCACGGGGCCGGTCCCAGGGGTGGCGGGGCGGAGGGGGCGGGGCCGGGACGGGTGGAGGCCACGGAGCCGGGACGGTCGGAGGGCCCGGCGGCGCACGGCGCCGATCCGGAGTCCCGGCGGTCCGGGGCGCGCCGGTCCGGGGACCCCTCGGCCTCAGGGACGCGCCGATCCGGGGACCCGGCGGACGCGCGGACCCCGTCCGCCCGGAGCAGGCGGCCAGGGGGACAGCGCGGGGTGCGCCCGCGGTGACGGGCGGGCGAACAGTTCGGAAAGGACCGCGCGAACCCCGTTCCCGAGTGCCCGGATCATCCTAGGATCGTCGCGTTCGCCGGTTCTCGTGGGCTCCGGCGACCGGCGACCGGCACAGGGATGAGACGGGCGGGAGCGCGCGCATGGGGATGGAGATCCCCGACGAACTGGCCAACCTCTTCTACGGCCTCACCGGCACCAAGTGGCCGGACGTGGACGAGGACCGGCTGCGGGACGTCTCCGACATGTACTCCACGGTCGAGTACATCCTGGCCACCGAGCTGCCCGAGCTGATCGTGGTGCTGCGCCGCAAGGTGCAGTCGACGTTCGACGGGCGCACCACCGAGTACTTCGAGAACTCCCTCGCCCAGTTCACCGCCGGGCAGCGCGACTACGTCGGCGAGGCCGCGCAGCTGGCCGCGGACATCCAGAAGTACGCCAAGGAGTCCGCCAACCAGGTCGAGTACGCCAAGTGGATGATCATCGGCCAGCTCATCCAGCTGGCCCTGGAGATCGCCTGGGCGATCGCGACGGCGAAGTTCACGTTCGGGGCCTCGCTGGCGTGGATCTCGATGTTCAGGTTCATCCGCAGCCAGGCGATCCGCCGCATCCTCAACTGGCTGGTGTGGAACCTGCTGAGCCACCTGTTCGTGGCCCAGCTGTTCGGCGTCACCATGGACCTGCTCATCCAGCGCATCCAGATGGACCAGGGCAACCGGGACGAGTGGGACAAGGAACTCACCCGGATGGCCGCCGCGGGCGCGTTCGTGGAGGGCCTGCTCAGCGCCGGCCTGTCCTTCGGCGCGGACCTGTTCCTCAACAAGCAGTTGGCGAAGCTGTTCGGCGACAACCTCCCCGACCCGGTCGTCCCGCCGCCCGTGCGCGACATCGTCCCCGAGCCGCCGCCCGGCCCCGTCGGGCGCGGGCCCGAGCCGACCCCGGACCCGCCGCCGCTGCGGGACATCCCCGAGACCCTGCCCACGCCCACCCCCCGCACGCCCGACCCCGGCCCCCTGGACCCGCCGCCCGTGCGCGAGGGCGCGCCCGACCCGCCGGGTCCGCCGAACGGCCCGCCGGGGCCTCCCCCGGGCGGCGGGCCACCGCCCCCGGCCCCGCGTCCGCCCGGGAGCATCACGCCGGAGTTCGACAAGGACCTGGTGACGCTGTTCGCCCGCAACTCCAACGAGTTCCTGAGCCCGGCGCAGCGGCCCAACACCGCGAGCAGGGGCATCGGGCACGGCGAGCGGTTCATCGACGGGGCCGGGGACGTGTTCGCCCGCCACTTCCGCGACGAGCTGGGGGAGGGCGCCGCCCGGCAGCTGGGCCGCGACTACGCCGAGACCCTGCTGCGGAACTGGAACACCCCGCGCGCGACCTCGGCGCTCGACGACGTGCTGGGCGGTGCTCCGCTGCCGCAGAGCACCCGGGACCACCTGGCGCGGGACGTCCCGCGCGCCTTCGCCGACACGGTGGCGGAGTTCGGGAACCGGTGGCGGGACCGGCTCACCGCCCTGGGCATCGGTGCGGGCTCCGGCGCGTTCGAGGGCTACATGGGCGAGGGCCTGACCAACCTGATCTTCTCCCCCGAGCAGGAGTGGAAGGCGTCGGGGATGTCCGCGGTGGCCGGGGCCGCCACCTCGGTCGTGCACGACCTGTCCGTGGCCGGCGGGCTCAAGGCCATCGACTCCCTCAGCGACCTGCACGCGCTCAACAACACCCCCGTGGACCTGCCGGACCCGGACGGGTCCGGCACGCGCGGTCCGGTCCCGGACGGCGGCGGGGACGGCCGCGACCAGCCGTTCGCCCCGGGCCGGGGGAACGGCGGCGGCTTCGGCGGGAACGGCTTCGGCGGCAACGGGTTCGGCAACGAGGAGGGGCCGGTCCTGCGGCTGCGGGGCGGGGGCGGCGACGACATGTCGTTCGACCTCGGATCCGAGTTCGGGTCGGAGTTCAGGTCCGAGTACGGGGACGACGACGGCGACGACGTGTCGACGATCGCCCCGTCGGAGGAGTGGTCGGCGCTCGACGGGCGGCGGAGCGAGGACGGTGAGGGCGGACGCGGCCGGCCCGGGGAGGAGGCCGCGGCGGGCCCGCGCGAGCGCACGGAGTCGAACGGGGAGCGTTCCGGTCCCCCGGCGCAGGCCGGCGGGGAGCGGAACGTGCCGCGCACCGAGAGCTCCGGCGGCACCGAGTCCGGCGGGCGGTTCACTCCGCCGCCCGCCCCCGCCGAGTCCGGGGGCCAGAACGACACGCGCTCCGGGGGCGGCGACCGCACGGGCGGTTCCGGGAACGTCGGCCGCAACGGCGAGAACCCGCTCGCCCCGCCGTCCGCCGAGCAGAACAACGGCCTCACCGGTGGCGACGAGCGCACGGACGAGACCGGGGACGAGGCCGAGAGCCCGCTGCCGTCCCCGCCCGCGGAGCAGGGCGAGCAGGACACCACCGTCACCGAACGCGGCGGCGAGACCGGCGACGAGGCCGAGACGCCGGCCCCGGTCCCACCCGCCGAACAGAACACCGGCGGCGACGAACGCACGAACGAGACGGGCGAGGACAACGAGAACCCGCTCTCTCCTCCGCCGCCCGCTGAACAGGGCGAACAGGGCGGGCAGAACACCGTCCCCACCGGCGAGGACGGCGGGGCCGAGACCACGCTCACCCCGCCCGGTGGGGAAGGCGAACAGAACACCACCGTCACCGAACGCACCGGCGAGACCGGCGACGAGGCCGAGACGCCGCTCCCGGTCCCGCCCGCCGAACAGGACACCGGCGGCGGTGAACGCACGAACGAGACGGGCCGGGACGACGGGACCCGGCTCCCGCCCCCGCCCGCCGGGGAGGAGGGGCGGAACACCACGGACGACCAGAACGTCGTTCGCGAGCGCACCGTCACCGAAGGCGAGACCGGCGTCACCGTGGCCCCCACCGTGCCCCGGAACGGGGAGGAGGGGCTCGACGGCTCCACCAGGGACGGGCGGCGCACCGTGGCCGAGGACGGGTTCCTCGGCGTGGAGGAGGTCGCCGAACACGGCCCCGCCGTCTCCGAGACCCCGGTGCACCAGGTCGCTCCCCCGGCCGTGCAGTCCCCGCCCGCCGGAGAGGCGCAGGGTTCACGGGACACCTCGGCCCACCGGGGAGGCGGGCGCGGTCCCCTCCCCGGCGGCCGGACCGAGCAGCCGTCCCCGCGGGCCGAGGACGGGGGCGCGGACAACGGCGTGCGCTCCGGAGCCGCGCGGGAGGACGGGGTGTTCCGCACCGGGCAGGGCGACCCGGAGGTCCACGAGAGCGGCGGCCTTACGCCGCTTCCGCCGGGCGAGGGGGGCTCGGGCCCACCGGAGCGGCGCGGGGGCGAGACCGACCTGGACGCCTTCTTCCGCTCGCTGACGCCGCCGGTCGAGTCGACCTCCTCCGACGGGACGGTCCGGCCCGCGACCGTCCCGGGGGACGAGGGGCGGCCCCCGCGCCTGGAGAGCACGTCGGACGCCGAGAAGACCGACGACGGGCTCACCCCCGAGGACCCGGGCCCGCCGCCGCCTCCCCCGCCCGCGCCCCCGCGGGAGGAGGACGCGGACAAGCGCACCCCCGCGCCTACCGACAAGGACGCCCGCAAGCCCTCGGACGAGCGCCGTGGGCGCGAGGACCGCGACCGGCGGCCCCCGAAGGAGCCCGTCACCGAGGAGACCCTCACCCCCGCCCCGCCGCCCGGTGAGGAAGGCGGGGAGGAGACCGTCACCGACCCGCTCGCGTCCCCGCCCGCCGAGGAGACCGGCGGGGAGTTCCGCGACCCCAGGACCACGCCGTCCGAGGAGGTCCGGACCGGGAGGACCGAGAGCCTTCCGCCCCCGCCGCCCGGTGAGGAAGGCGGGGAGGAGACCGTCACCGACCCGCTCGCACCGCCGCCCCCGCCCGCCGAGGAGACCCCGGAGAAGACCCCCGAGAAGAAGGCCGCAACGCCGCCGCCTCCTGTCGAGGAGGAGTCCTCCGAGGACCCGCTCGCACCGCCGCCCGGCGAGGAGACCGTCGGGAAGACTTCCGAGGTGCCCCCTCCTCCCCCCGAGGAGAAGGCCCCCGAAGAAAAGGCGCCTGAGAAGAAGGCCGCCGAGGAGACCGGCACCGAGGGCACCGAGACCCCGCCACCCCCGCCCGAGGAGAAGGCCCCCAAGGAGGAGACCCCCAGGAGAAAGGCACCCGAGGAGCCGCCCCCGCCCGGGGAGGAGGGTTCGCGGTCGACGCCGCCGCCTCCCCCGCCGCCGCCCGGCGAGGAGGCCGTCACACCCCTCCCGCCGCCGCCCGACCCGCTCTCCGGACCCCCCGAGCCGGAGGGCGCCCCCGGCCCGGTCCGGCTCAACTACCTGATCGACTCGCGGTGGATCGAGTCGTACGGCGTCCGCGTGGACCCGGACGCGGTCCTGGACACGCGCGCCGACCTGCCAGCTGACGTGCGCGCCCCGCTGCGGCGCAAGTTGGAGTCCGACCCCCGGGACTTCTTCTCCCGCGACGGGGTCACCGCGACCTCCGCCGACGGCACGGCGTACACGCTGCGGCTGCGCTCCACCGACGACTGGCACACGGGGGGCCGGGACCGCGGGGGCGCCGAGAAGGCCAAGTACAAGGGACTGCACGACACGCAGACCCAGAGCTCGCGCGGCGAGTCGGGCATGGTCGGCTCCGCCCGCCGCCCGGTCGTCGCCTTCCAGGCCAACCTCCTGGGCGTCGACGGCCTCCCCGCCCCGGCCGCGGGCTTCCGAGCGTCGGCCTTCGGCGGCTCCGCCGTGCAGCAGCAGTCCGGCGACACCGGCCACACCCAGACCCTCACCACGGAGATGACCGGTGAGGGGACGGCCTACACCACCGAGCTGACCGCCGAGTGGTCCCCGGACAGGCCGCCGCCTCCCCCCGCGGCGGACACTCCGCGGGCCCGCGCCGAGGGCGTGGACCTGGGCCCGACGCCGTCCCGGGCCCCGATCGAGGGCGGGGTGGAACTCGTCCTCATGGGCGGGCTGCGGCGGCGCGACGACCTGCCCGAGCGGATCACGTTCACCGACCCCTTCCTGCCCCCGCCCGCCGCCGAGGCCACGACCGGGGAGGAGGGCACCGGCACCGGGGGCGGTCCGCCCGACCGCACCGGGGACCCGGTCGGCGACGAGGAGGCCCCCCGCCGCTACGGCGGCTACCTGGCCAACTCCCACCCGATCTCGATCGACGCCATCACCCGCCGCGTGGAGACCCCCGACTCCGGGACCGACACCGGCTCGGAGCGGACCGCCCCCGACCGGGGCGCCCCGCGGGAGGGCCGCTCCCGGTGGCGCGACCTGCTCACCCCGTGGAAGCCGCGGGACCGGGACCCGGCCGAGACCCCCACCGGCCTCAACTCCTGGATCTCCGACCGCCTCGGCTTCGAGGCGCCCGGCGAGGGCTCCAACACCCGCACCGTGCTGCACCGCCCCCGGCCCGGCAGCGGCGAGCCCAAGGTGGCGACCCACCCCAAGTCGGGGTCGCGCGCCGTCCGGCGCGAGATGGACCGGCGCGGCGTCCTGGAGGTGTTCGCCGACGACATCGTCATGACCCAGCTGCCCACCATGACCGACGAGCCGCGCACCGTGCGCATCCCCGACGCCAAGGGCGGGACGCGGCTGCTCACCATCTGGGCGCCGCCGACCTCCATGGAGCTGGTCCCGGAGGCTCCCAAGGACTTCAACATGAAGTTCACCGACCGCTACGCCCGCGGCGCCTCGGTGCTCGCCAACCGGCTCAAGGGCTTCTTCGTGGCGGTGTCGGGCGGCGTGGTCACCCGCGTGCCCGGCGACGCGGTCCGGGTGGACGCGCCCTACTTCGAGGCGCGCTTCCAGCGCGTGTGGGCCAAGGGCCGGGGGCGCTCGGACAACTCCTGGGACGCCCACCTGTTCCACAGCACGGACACGGCCGTGTACCGGACCCGGCGGACGATCGCCGTGTGGCTGGACGGCGACGCCGAGCCCACGTACTTCGACGCCTCCGGCCTGGAGGCGGTCACGGCCGACGACGTGCGGCGCCTGGACGGCGATCCCCCCGAGACGGCGGAGGTGGAGCGGACGGGGGACCCGTTCCTGGACCGCGAGGGCGGGCCGACCCACTTCGGCGACGCGCTGGTCCGCGACGTGACGCACGAGGACGGCTCCGAGATGCGGGAGGAGGACGGGGGGCTGCCGCAGTCCTTCTTCCGGGACTTCGCGCACCAGGTGCTGACCCAGATCGACCGGGACTACCCCGGCCTGGTGCTGCCGCACCTGGCCGTCCCCGGCACGCCGGCGCCCGAGAACCCACACGCGGGCTGGAACCACCGGCGCAACCGCAGGACCGCCGAGCTGAACACCGAGACGGTGCTGGCGCGGATCAACTCCTCCGACTTCCGGGCCGACCGCGACGCCTGGCTGTCGGGCCAGGTGGAGATCAAGCTGGTGGAGACGAAGTTCCTGCCGTTCGGCAACGAGGTGCGCGAGCGCAGGTTCACCGTGCCGGACCACATCTCGGTGTGGCCGCGGGTCGAGGTGCTCGGCTACTCCGAGGCCGCCGACCCCCTCGACACCTCGCACACCGGCAGCACCACCGGTTCCTCCTCGAACATCAACCGCAAGTCGGACAAGATCACGTCGGTCACCGCGGAGGGCCGGACCGGCGTGACCCTGCGCGGCGTCTCCTCGGGCGTCGACTCCTTCGGCGCGCCCAACCAGGGCGGCGGCGTCCACTTCCGCGCCGCCAACGAGTTCCGGACCAGGAAGCAGAGCGAGTACGGCGTCTCGGCGACGGCCGAGACCAACGTCAAGGACAAGAGCGGCAGCCGGGTGCTCTTCGCCGACCTGCGGTTCTCGGCATGGATGGGGCCCGACGACTCCCTGGTGCCGCGCTCCGCCCGGTGGGACGCGCCCTCGCGGACGGGCATGGGGCGGGAGCTGTTCGGCGACGGCGAGGGCCTTCCGGACCCGCCGCGGGCCCGGGCGGAGCTGCACACGCCGCGCAACGGGCGGCGCTTCGCGCTCGACGCGCCGCCCGAGCAGCCGCCCGCCCCGCCCCGGAAGCTGCCCTCCTCCCAGGCGAAGCGGCTGTTCGACAACGGCGCCTCGGCCTTCCTCCCCGAGAACCTCCCCCTGCGGACGCCGCCGTCCTCACCCCCGGCGCGGCTGGAGACCATCACGGAGGTGGCCGAGGACGCCGAGACCGCGGTGGAGGGCGCGCCGCCGCCGGAGGGCACCACCGAGGGGACGCCCCCGCCGGAGGGCACCGAGGGGGCGCCGCCGGTCGGGCGCACCACCGACACCGCGGTCGGCCGCGACACCCGCACTCCGGAGCCGGAACTGCGGATCGAGCCGACGGACCGGGCGCGGCGCCTGTCGCAGACGTTCTCCAGCGTCCAGGCCTTCAACCCGGCCCTCCTGCGGCGCGACTCCGGGGTCGTCACCGTCACCACGCTCACCTACTCGGGCCTGGACCGCGACCACTGGGCGTTCTCCCGCGCGGCGTCCTCCCGGGAGGGCGCGGCGGCGATCATCGCCGGCAACACCTCGCCGCAGTCGCTGGCGGCCTCGCCGGGGCTCCAGCGGGACGGCGGCTCCCGGTTCCGGGTACAACTCGACGACGGCATCGCCCCGTGGCGCACCCGGCCGACCACGGCGACCTGGTACATCCCCACCCACGTCGCCTCCGCGCTGCTGCGCGAGTTCGCGGTGATGGAGCCCAACCAGGTCAAGGAGATCTCCTACGGCTTCGGCACGTCCCGGGAGTCCGTCTTCAGCACGGCCCTGACCGCGCGGGGGGTCTTCAGCTCGCAGCCCACCGCCGCCACCCCCGAGCAGGCCCCGCGCGGGTCCGCCGGGCCCATCGTCCAGCCGGGCGTGGAGTTGCGGTACACCCCCTACGGGCACGGGCGCGGCGAGTCGTCCTCGGTGACCTTCCGCACCAGGCGGGAGGTCAAGTTCACCGGCTCCACGTTCGAGTTCGTGACCCACGGGGTCATCCTCCAGGCCACCGAGCACAAGAAGGACTTCGACTTCCTGTTCTCCGTGCCGCGCTCGCCCGGGGCCGGGGACTACTCGGCGTGGACGGCGCAGGTGCGCGACGCCCAGAAGACGATGGTCCCCGCGCTGTGGGTGTTCGCGCAGGGCCTGGTCGACGATCAGCTGACCTGGGGCCCGGACGGGCGGGTGACCAAGGGGGCCCACCCGCCGCCGCAGGGCCCGCACCGCCGGCTGGAGCTCAAGCCCGACCTGCACGGGAAGGGCTACGACACCCGGCCCGTGCACGTGCCCGGCCTCATCTCCCAGCTGGAGCAGCGGCTGCGGCGGGGCGGCTGGGAGCTGACCACGCACTCGCGGGAGGACCTCGTCCAGACGGTCACCTCCCACCTCAACCGCGGGATGGCCAACCTGTCGGGCGTGGAGGTGCGCGTGGTGCCCACCGACACGCGGTGGGAGTCCTCGGAGTGGACCCCGCGCATCAAGGACCGGTCGCGGGTGGCGACCCTGGACCTGGGGCTCTTCCCGATGCCGTCGACCGTCGAGCAGATCGGCGGGCGGATGGAGTTCGTCGACCGCAACGTCAAGGTGACCTCGGAGTCGGAGTCGGAGAGCTCCTTCCGCGGGTACGGCGCGGGCGGCGGCGTCGACCTGCTGGGGCCGATCGGCAACCGGGAGGACCCGGCGACGGGCCGCCAGGTCGGCGCGATCAGCGCCGGCGGCACCCCCGGCTACCGCCGCCAGAAGCTGGTGGAGGACGCGTCCGCGGAGAACCGCGCCCGCGAGGAGACCCAGGAGCGGGTCGTGTTCACGCCCTACGCCGTGGTCACGACGCCGACCCGGGTGGACGCGAGCCTGCGGATCGGCGACCAGGTCTTCAACGCCTCGGTCGTGGACGGGGAGGCGCAGTCCGTCCACCCGCTCCCCTACCTGGAGACGCTGGGCCGCGGCGCGGACACCGAGCCGCCCGGGACGCGCTACCGGCCCGCGAGCTTCACGCGCACCGACGAGGGGAGCTACGAGGACGACTGGGCGGCGGTCAACCGCGGGCGGGACGGCCGCGGGTTCCAGGACGGCGAGGCGGGGATCGAGAACGTCCCGCTGGCGATCGAGAAGGACGGGCGCGAGGTGCTCGACGCCGCGGTGGTCAACGCGGCGCTGCTGGACGGGTGGGAGCGCACCGGCGGCCCCGGGCGCCTGGACGCCGCCGAGGTCCAGGACGCGGCCCGGCACCTGGACCGCAAGATCACCGACATCGAGCGGGCCGCGGGGATCACCGCCCGCAAGCAGGAGATGCTGCTGCTGTCCCTGACGCCCGACGCCACGGAGGACGCCGTGACGATCGCCGAGTTCGGCGACACGGTGGTCAGGACCCGGGCGCTGGTCGACACGGACCGCGCCGTGATCGAGGGGGTCAGCGGCGAGAGCCGCGCCCGCGACTCCGACCAGGAGGGCACCCGCCGGTCGCAGAACACCTCGGAGAGCCGGGCGCAGAACGCCGGCCTGGGCGGCCAGGTCACGGAGACCGCGCGCCCGGCGGACCGCCTCCGGGAGAACCTCGACGCCGACAACGCGGCGCTGAGCGGCGCCAAGGACGGGGTGTCCTCCGGCCAGCGCGAGGGCGCGGTGGCCGAGGGGCCCGGGACCAAGCGGATGTTCCTGGTGCGCGTGCCCGCCCGGTGGCTGGTGTGGGCGGAGGACTCCGGCGGGGACAGCGGCCCCGTGGGGAGCCAGACCGACTCCTCCGTGGTGCGGTGGATCGACGAGGACCGGGCGCGCGCCTGGGGGCTGGACACCGACGCGCCGGTCATCACCCGGTACTCCGAGGCCGAGGCGGCCTTCACCAAGGCCGACGCCGCCTACCTCAAGGCGCGCGGCGAGCTGTTCGAGTTCGTGAACGAGGTGGACACCGACAACGCGGGCGACACGACGCGCCTGGACTACCGGGAGCGGGACGGCCGGTACCGCGAACTGGAGGAGGCCCGGAACCGGGCGATGCGCGACATGGTCGACGCCATGCGCGACCTGCGCGAGCACAACGCGCGCAGGGCGGCGCCCGTGGTGACCGGGACCGAGGGCACCCGGGTGGCGCCGGTGGAGGGGGCTCCCCCGGCCCCGGCGGAGACGACGGGGCTCACCCCGCCGACGGTGATCACCGAGGAGGGCGAGGGGAGCCGCGGGCCCGTCGGGGAGACGTCCGTGGAGAAGGCCCCCGGGGAGGAGCCGGCCGCTCCCAGGGACATCCGGCCGCCGAAGACCGTGCGGTTCCGGTTCCCGGACTCCGACGCGGAGTCGGACACGGAGGCGGAGCCGAGGGGCCCGGTCTTCAGGGAGGACCGGGAGTACGGGGAGTACGGGGAGTACGGGTTCCACGGCCTGCGCGGCGTCGACTCCGACGACGACTTCTTCGTCTTCGACCGCGGTCGCCCCGCG
The DNA here is from genome assembly GCF_900141985.1 of Nocardiopsis flavescens. Classification (GTDB taxonomy): domain Bacteria; phylum Actinomycetota; class Actinomycetes; order Streptosporangiales; family Streptosporangiaceae; genus Nocardiopsis; species Nocardiopsis flavescens. The sequence goes on from NZ_FQZK01000032.1 coordinate 23,473, forward strand.
CCCGCCCCGCGCGCCGAGCACCTGATGACCCCGGCGCTGCGCACGGAGAACCCGGTGCCGTTGCAGGACGAGGAGGTCGACCTCTACAACGCCACCCCGCCGGGTATCCCCCGCGTCGCCCCGGTGCGCGCACCGCTGCCGCCCCTCCCCCCGCCCGCGCCCGCCTCCACGGAGTCCGGCCCGGTACGGGAGCGGACCGGCACGGAGGCGTCCGCCGGGGACGGGTTCACTCCGCTGGACCCGGAGCCGCCGGTCACCGCGACGGAGGGGGACACCGGGGCAGAGGAGTCGGGAGAGGGCGAGGTCCCGGCACCGCCGGCGCCGAAGCCCGTGGTCACCACCACCGAAGAGGGAGTCGAGGCCACCACGCCCGCGGAGGAGACCCCGCCTCCGCCCGCACCCGAGCGCACCGTGACCACCACGGAGGAGGACGCCGAGACCGCCACACCCGTGGAGGAGGAGACCCCGGCGCCGCCCGCGCCCGTGGTCACCGCCACCGAAGAGGACACCGGCGTCGAGACCCCCACTCCACTCACGTCCGAGCACACCGTCACCGCCGCAGAGGACACCGGGGCCGAGGAATCGGGTGAGGGCGAGGTCCCCGCGCCACCGGCGCCGAAGCCCGTGGTCACCACCACCGCCACCGAGGGCGTCGAAGAGGTCGACGGGAGCGAGACCCCCACCGGCATCGAGACCCCGGCGCCACTCACGTCCGAGCACACCGTCACCGTGACGGAGGAGGACGCCGGGGCGGAGGAGTCGAGCGAGAGCGAGGTCCCGGCACCGCCCGCGCCGAAACCGACCGTCCCGGTCACGGAGGAGGGCGGCGGGACCGGCGGGGAGGGGAGCCGCCTTCCCGCTCCCCCGCCCGATCCCCCCACCCGCCGGACCGAGGAGCCCGCCCCCGAGGACACCGCCGTTCGCAGCCGCACCGAAGACGGCACGGAGCCGGCGGAGGAGCCGGCGCCTCCCGCCCCGCGCGAGCACGGCCTGGGCCGGCGCGGCTCGGACGGGGTCCTCCGGTTCCCCTCCGAGGCGGACATCGTCCCCTACGGCGACCTCCTGCACGACCCCGGCTTCAACGGCAACACCTACGACTCGCAGCCGCGGGCGACGCAGAGGTACGTCGACGCCTACACGGCCGACGGCTGGATCGCCGAGTTCTCCCGCCTCCCGAACCTCGACGAGGCGACGGTCCAGGCCGAGCTCGACCGGCTCCGGGAGAAGAGCCGCACCAGCCCCGGCTGGCTCCTCTACGAGATCGACAACGGCCGGTGGCCCGTCCTGTCCTCGCTGCCGCACCTCCTGGACGGCGGAAGCCTCACCCCGGAGCAGGCGGAGGTCGTCCGGAGCGTCGTCGAGTCGCGCTACCCCGAGGCCGCCCTGGAGAACCTCCGCCACGACGCCGGACCCGCCGGGCGGATCGCGGAGACGCTCCCCGACAAGAGGGGGCGGGGGTCCTACCCCGACGCACGGGAGGTCCTGGACATCATCGACCGCCTGGACCGGGCCACCGACCCGAGCCTCCCGGAGGGGGTGGAGGCGGTGCGGGGCGTGTTCGGCTTCGACCACCTGGCCCCCGGCGGCACAGAAGACCCCGCGTCGCTGGTCGGCCGGACCTTCACCGCGCCGGGCTTCACGTCCGTCTCCCTGGGCACCCGCCCCAGCGCGTCCGGCGGCGCCCCGACCGACATCATCCGCCTGTCGCTGCCGCCGGGCACGCGGGGCCTGTGGGTGGGCGACCGGAGCCTGCACCCCGGCGAGCGCGAGATCATCCTCGCCCGGGGGACCGCCCTGCGGGTCCTGTCCTTCGAACGCTGGGGCCGGGGGTGGGCCCTGCACGCAGAGGTCGTCCCGGAGGGGGCCGCGCCGCCGCCCACCGAGACGGCGCAGGAGGCCCCCGGGTCCGAGGAGGGCGTGTCCACCGGGCTCCCCCCGGTGGAGGACACCGTCCACGGCGGGGAGGGGGGACCCGTCGAGTCGCCCCCCGGCCCGCCCGCGGTGCCGCACACCCCGGCCGCCGAGGAGACGGAGCCGGCGGCCGGCGGCGGGAGCGTCCCGCCGACCCGGCAGGAGGAGCTGAACTCCCTCTTCTCCGACGCGCTCAGCCCCTCCTCCGGCTCCTGACGCACGCGTCCCCCCGTGTACACCCCGGGGTCGACGGCAGCACGTGTTCCCGTCACCGGACCGCAGTACAACGTGACAGGGGGGACGCATGCGGTGCCGGCCAGGCGGGACCGCGCCCCCGCACGGGAAGGAATGCCGATGTCCAACGACAACCTGACAGTGCTCCCCGAAGAGATGGCGCGCGCCGCGCAGGAGCTGCGCGAGCCGGGCCGCCTCCTGCGCGAGGCCTTCTCCCAGCTGCGGACGGCGCGCATGTCCCTGGGGTCGATCTGGGGGTCGGGCGACGACATCTCCGACGCGCTCACCAAGAACCTCACGCCGATGATCGACTCGCTGGACGAGTACGGCAACGCGCTGCCCACGGCGTTCGACCAGACCGCGGACCGGACGCTCCAGATGTCCCGGAACTACGGGAACTCCGAGGAGTACGCGATCGACGTCAGCGGCGGCCTGGACCACCGGCCGGGGCCCGGCGGGGGCGGCGGCGGAGGCGGCGGCCGGTACTGACGGCACCCCCGGCGCGGGCCACCGCCCGGGCGGGAACGGGAACGGCGCGGAGCGGCACCCCCGGCGGGGGCCGCTCCGCGCCGTTCGCGGACCGGTGCGCGGCGGGTCAGGCGTCGTCGCGCGGCTTCCAGACGCGGCCCCGGCCCGCCTTGTGCGGCTTGGCGGGCTGGGGGCGGTAGGCCGGCGCGGCCTCGGCGTCGTCCAGCGGCCCGGGGGCCGGCTCGCGCTCCACCAGACGCCGCGCCTTCTCCTGGCGGGGGCGGGCGGCGGTCGCGGCGGCCCGGCCCGGACGCATGCCCCGGGGCTCGGCGAGGCGGGCGGGGACCGGGACGGCGGAGGTCTCGGCCTCGCCGTGCTCCGAGGGCTCCGGACGGTCCACCCGGACGACGCGGACCCGGCCCGCCTTGCGGCCGGGGGCGCGCTGGTGGCGGACCTGTTTGCGGGGCTCCTCGGGGGCAGCGGGTCCGGGCTCGCGGCGCGGCGCGGGCGCCGTCGCGGCGGCGGTGCCTCCCCCGGACGGGGCCGCCGCACCGGCGGGGCGGGTACCCCGGCGCACGGCGGGTGCTCCGGCGGCGCGCCCCGCGGCGGGCGGCGCCGCGGCCGGGGGGCCGCCCGAGAGCACGGCGAAGGCGTCGACCGACAGGGCCCCGCCCTCGTCGGAGGGGCGGTCGGCGGCGTCCGCTGCGGCGTGCCCGGTGTCCTCCGGCTCCGCCTCCGGGGCGTCGTCCCGGACCCGTGCGTCCCCGGCGGGGGCGGCGGCCTCGGCCGGAGCGGGCTCCGGGGCGGGCGCGTCCACGGCGGACGGGGCGGCGGCCACGTCCGTGTTCGGGGCGTCGGCGGTCACGGCCTCGTCGGCCCGACCGTGCTCCTCGTGCGCCCGCACCGGGGCGTCGGCGGCGTCCGCCGCGTCCCGGACCGCGCCCGCGTCGTCCGCGGAGGCCTCCGGGGCCTGCGGTTCCACGACGGGTTCGGCGGTGTCCCGCACCGGGGCGTCGGCGGGGTGCGCGGCCTCGGGACGGTCGTCCCTGCCGGGCTCCGCCGGGGCGGCCTCCCCGGCCTCCCGCGTGTCCACGGCGGGAGCGGTGTCGTCCCGCTCCGGAGCGGACGGGGCGCCGCTCCCCCGGACCGGGACCTCGGGGCGGATGCTCCTGCCGGGCCGCACGGCCGGGGCCGCCTGCTCGGCGGTGTCCCGGGGCTCCCGCGCGCCGGTGTCGGCGTCGGCCGCGGTGTCGGGACGGACGCTCCTCCCCGGACGCACGGCCGGGGCCGCCTCCTCGGCGGAGGCCCCGGCCTCCCGCGCGTCCACGGACCGGAGCGCGGCGGAGGCGTCGGGACGGACGCTCCTGCCGGGGCGCGGGACCTCGGCCCCGGCCACGGCGGGCCCCTCGGAGCCCTGCCCGGCCACGGCGTCGGCGGCGGCCTCGCGGCCCGCGGCTCCCCCGGCCGCGCCCGCGGCCCCGGGGCGGATGCTCCTACCGGAGTGCGCGGCCGGGGCCGCCCGCTCGCCGGCGTTCTCCGCCTCCCGCACGTCCACGGACGGGCGATCGGCACCGCCCGCGCGGACCGGGTCCGCGGAGGCGTCCCCGGCATCGGACGCGGTGTCGGCGCCGGAGTCCCGGGCGTCCGCGGCGTCGTCCGCGCGGTCCCCGGCCGCGCCCGCGGCCCCGGGGCGGACGCTCCTGCCGGAGTGCGCGGCCGGGACCGCCCGCTCGGCGGGGCCCCAGGCGTCCCCCGTGTCCGCGGCGTCGTCGGCCTCGGCCCGCAGGCCGTCGGAGTCCTCCCGGTCCCGCGCGTGCGCGGCAGTGTCCCGGACCCGGGAGTCGTCAGCGGCGGGCGCCACGGCGGCGGCCTGCTCGACCGGGGTCTCGTCCCACCAGGAGTCGTCCTCCTCCTCGAAGGCCTCGGCCCGCGGCGGGGCCGTCTCGGCGGGCGCACCGGGGCGTCCGTACTCGCCCTCGCGGAGCGCGCGGAAGGCGGCGTCCACGGAGGCCCCGTCGTCCTGGGACGCCGGCGCCGGAGCGGGCTCCCCGCGGGCGGCCGACACCTCTTCCTCCTCCTCGTCCCGCCGGGACCAGAGGTCGTCCTCGTCCTCGGCCCAGCGGGCGTCCTCCTCGGCCCCGGACTCCGCGGCCTCCTCGTCCCAGGCGCGGGTGAGCCGCTCCCAGACGGCGTCGTCGCCGACCGGGACGAAGGCGTCGTCGTCCTCCCAGTCCTCGGCCACCAGGACCGGGCGCCGCTCGGCCTTCATCCGGCTCCGGGACGCCCGCTGCGGGCGCTCGGACACCGAGTGGTCCGCGGAGTGGTAGGTGCGCACGGCCTCGTGCACCTCCTCGGGCGTCGCACCCGCCCAGGAGCAGTGGAACAGGGTGGCCAGCGGCTGGCTGGTCTGGGAGATGAGCCCGTCCGCGTCGACCACGCAGTTGCCGCCCAGGGGCCAGCTGCCCAGGATGACGGCGGTGATGCCGCGCTGCTGGCCGTGCAGCAGCAGGCCGGACAGGGCGTGCTCGTGCCGGGCGTCCGGCGCGGAGATGATGAGGGCGAGCGGCGCGCGGTCCTCGTCGGCCATGGCGTGCAGCTCGGAGGCGAGCACCGTCAGCGCGTCCTCGGTGGTGGCGACCAGGGTGACCGGCTCGCACGGGTTGTCGCGCAGCAGGTCCCGGCCGGTCTCACCGAGCAGCCGGACGGCCTCGTCGTCGGTGATGAGGACCCGGACCGCGAGCGGCTCGGAGGGGTCCAGGGCGTTGGCGATGAGGCGCCGGGCCGCCGCGTCCGCGCCCTTGCCGGTCAGGCCCAGGCCCGGGACGTGGTCGAGTTCGACGGTCACGCGCTCGTCGATCTCGTCGGCGGGCTCGGGGCGCGGCGGGCCCTGCGTCAGCTCCAGGCGGCGCGGGCGGCCGGTGAGGCGCCGCGGCAGGCTGAGCGCCATCCGCGGGACGAACGACCCGCGCTTGCCCAGGAGGTAGCCGCCGGCGAGCCCGGCGAACCCGACGACCCCGGCGACCGCGCCGTCGGGGATCTCCACGACGACGACCCGGGGGCCGTCGTCCTCGGTGACGGCGGAGGCGTTCTCCACGGTGACGACGGACTGGGCGACCTCGGCCGCGACCTCGGCGCCGTCGGTCGCGGCGGCCTCGTCCTCGGTGTCCCGGTCCTGTCCGCCGCCGGCCTCCTCCTGCGGGGCCGCGGGTGCCGGTGCGGGCGCCAGGGTGTAGGAGATCTCGACCCGGCGCTGGGCCTCGGCGGGCCCCTCCACCTGCTGCTCGGAACCGACGCCCTCGACCTCGGTGTCGGGGGCGTCCTCGCCGAGCTCCTCCTCCAGGTAGTCGGCCACCGCCTGGGCCCGTTCCTCGGACAGCTCCTGGTTGCGGTCGGCGTTGCCGCTGGGGTCGGTGTGCCCGGTGATGGCGACGGGGACGTTCTCGTCCCAGTGGTCGCCGATCATCTCGACGGTGGGCGCGAGGTCCTCGCGCATCCGGTCGGTGAGCTCGGCGGACCCGACGGCGAACCCGCTGACGGTGCGGGAGCGCTCCACGGGCCCCTGCTCGGCGGCGCTCTGCGGGGCGGCGGGGGCGCCGCCCTCGGGGGCCTGCTCCTCCTGTGCGCCGTCCTCCTGGACGACGGTGTCGGCGAAGGCCGCGGCGGGGGTGACCGCCGTGGCCGCGACGGCGGTGGCGGCGATCGCCTGGAGCGGGCCGAAGGGGCGCAGGCGCAGGGGGACGCCCCGCAGCCGCGCCACGACCTCGGCCGCCAGCGCCAGGGCGAACATGCCCCACAGCGCCCACAGCGCGGTGATCAGCGCCGCGGCGGCCACGCCCGGCGGCAGGCGCCATCCGCGCAGGTGCGCCAGGGCCACGTCCCATGACGGGAGCGTCTCGGGCCACGTGGCGTGCCAGAGCAGGGCGTAGGGGATGCCGATGAGGAAAACGAGCGCGAACACGGCCGCGCCGAGCCTGTTCAGAGGGTGCATGTCCGCCTCACAAGGATGCTCAAGGTGTCTGCTGCGTGTAGGGACGCGCGGTGGCGGTCGTCTCGACGGTGGTCGAGCCGGCCGGGAGGATGGTGAAGGAGTAGGGCAGGGAGCAGGTGACGGTGACCGAGTTCCCCGAGACGCTGACCGTCCCGGTGGCCCCCGCGGAGGACAGGAACGACTGCGCGGCGGCGACCGCCGCGGCCGGGTCCAGCGGGACCTCGTCGGCGCCCTCGCGGTAGGTGTTCCAGTCGAGCTGCTGTGCGCCGACCCGGGCCGCCTCCTGGGCCAGGGTCGCGGTCTGGCGGCGGGCCTGGAGGAGTTCGCCGCCCTCGTAGACCAGGCCCAGGCAGACGATGAAGGCCATCGCCATCACCGCCACGAAGGCGCTGACCTGCCCGCGGTCGTCGCGGCGCGTTGCTGCGGTCACGGCGTCCCCCTGAAGGTGTCGACGGCGACGGTGGCGCCGCCCTCGATGGTCTGGCTGCCCGGGAAGGCGACTCCGAGCAGGTCGGAGAAGCTCACGGTGCAGCGGACGGTGACGGAGACCGCCCCTCCGGCGGTGAGACCGCCGTGGTCCACGCTGGTGCTGTGGTCGGAGCAGGCCAGGCCCTGTTCCTGGAGGGTGGCGGCGGCGATGGAGGTCGCCGCCGCCGAGGCGGCCCCGGAGGTGCGCTCCAGGGAGGCCGCGCGCGCGGCTGCGTGCGCGACCTCGCCGACCGTGGTCCTGGCATCGACGACGCGTCCTGCGAACACCATGAGCATGGCGAAGGTCAACAGGATCGGTGCGAGAATCGCCAGCTCCACCGAGGCGGAGCCGCGGTCGCGGTTCCTCACTGCGCCTCACTTCCGGGTACGAAGCGTTCGACGGGGGCTACGGACACGTGCCGCACGGTCCAGGAGACCCCGGGGACGAGGCTGGGGACCGCACCGGTGACGGTGACGGTCACCTCCTCGGCCCCGCGGTCCACGGAGACGCTGACGTCGGTCAGGACGGAGCCGGAGGGCGCGGCCGGGCCGGCCCCGCCCTCCACGGTGCGCGACTGCTCGGCCGTGCGGCGTGCGAGGTCGGCGGCGACGTGCTCACCGTGCATCCACAGGGCGGCCTGGACGACCAGCATGACCAACAAGAGCAACGCGGGGGCGGCGATCGCCAGCTCCGTGCTGCCTCGGTCGTCGTTGTGCTGTCGCAACTGGGACTCCTAGCCGCGTGCAGAGCCGATCTGGGCGATCCACGTATCGGCCACGGCGCCGATGGCGGCGACAGCGGCCAGGGCGATCCCCACGAGCACCGCGGTGATGATGACCGTCTCCGTGGAGTAACCGTCGTCGCCCTTGGGCAGGGTCAGCTCGCTGAGGAGGCGAGCATAGAGGTTCTTCATGATTTCTCTCCGTTATCAGGGGATTCAGGTACTGAAAAGGATGAGGCTCATCGCGGGGTATCCCAGCAGGATCAGGAACCCGGCGAACAGGAGCACTACCGGCAGGCTCATACGCTCCGTCGCGGACTGGGCCTTGGCTTCCACTTCCGCAAGGAACTGCACACGCAGGGTCTTGGCCTTGGCGGCGAGGGAGCTTCGCACGCGCGCGCCGTCGGCACCCGCCAGGTGCAGGCTCGCTGCGAGTTCGTCGAACTCTGGTGTGTCGTACCGTTCGCCCAGGTCGCGGAGCACCTGCCAGATGGGCACCCGGGTCAGGGAGGACTCCCGCAGGGAATCGCGGATGGCGGCCATCGCCCATCCTCCGCTGTTGGCCGAGGCGTCGGTGAGCGCACCGCTGACACCCGCCCCTCCTGCCAGGGAGACGACCACCAGATCGGCGAAGCCCGACAGGGTACGGCGCATCTCCTCCTTGCGCTTGGTCGCCTCGTCGTTCAGGGAGAGATCGGGGGCGAACCACATGAGCACGGCGAAGCCCACCCATGCTCCCAAGGAGATGAGCGCGGAAGGAAGAACGCCGAAGGAGGACAGGAGGAGACCCATGACCGGTGGGAAGAGCAATCCCACCACGACTCCCGCAGCCTTCTCCGCGAGGTAGCCGCCCGGTTCCCGGTCACAGACGCGGAGGTTGCGCAAGGCACGCGGGCCCGGGAGCCCGGCCGCGTGCAGCAGGGGGACGCCGAGCCGCCCGATCCGGGTGAGTATCCCTCCTTCAGAGGCACGGATGACCGGGCTCACCTGGCGGCGGGGGCCGGACAGGCGCTCGGCCAGGGTCGGCCGTACCCAGCGGGCGGCGGCCAGGGACCAGACGGCCAGTCCGAGTGCTGCTCCTGCCAGCGCCGCCGCGATCAGGGGGTTCACTGGACGGCCTCCTTGTTCGGGTCCAGAGCCAGGACTCGCGGCCCGAGGGAGAAGCGGGACATCCGCGTCATCCAGACCACCGCCGTAGCCCAGATGGCCCCGATGATGGCAAGGATGATCTGGCCCAGCGCCGTATCGAACGGCGCCAGGTACTCGGGGTTGAACAGCAGCATGAGAGAGGCCATCCCCAACGTCGCGCCCATGATGATCCTGGAGGACGTGCGCAGCCGCGCCCGGTTCGCCGACACCTTGACCAGCATGGCGGCCTGGTCGCGGGCGGACTCGGCCAGGGCGCCGAGCAGGACGCCCAGGTCCGTGGCGTGGCGGGTGGCGGCCATGGCCAGGGCGGAGGCGACCAGGTCCCCGGTGGGGTTGTCCACGGTCTGGGCGAAGGTGTGGAGCGAGGTGCGCGTATCACGCCCGGCGCGCATGTCCTCGGCCAGGCGCTGGACGGCCTCCCGCAGGGGCTCGGGGGCGATGGGCGCGGTGGCGGCGACCGCCTGGTGCAGGCCCGAGGACCCGGCCATGAGGTCGCGCAGCATCTCGGTCCAGGCGGCGACGGCCTCGACGCCCTCGACCTGCTGTTTGTGCTCGTGATCGTTGCCCAGGACCTGCGGGGCCCACCAGACCGCGGCGGCGGCCAGCGCGGCGGCCACCGGCCAGCCGGTGAAGAGCCACACGCCCACGGCGGCGGCGACCGCGAAGACGATCTTGCCCGGCCGCGGCAGGGGGCGGCCCCGGCCGCGGCGGACGCGGTCGGCGATGAGCGGGGCGGCCCAGACGCACAGCAGGAACACGCCGAGTCCGGCCGCGCCCCCGGCGGCGGCGAGGAGGAAGGTTTCGGTGGTCACCGGGCCCACCCCGCGGTGTCCGCCTGGAGGGCGATCGGGTCGAAGCCGTGGTCGGCGAGCACGTCCAGGGTGTCGGGGCTGGGCGGGGCCGCGGGGAGGCGGCCCTGGCGCGGCGAGTAGCGGTAGATCTCGTTGGAGACCACGTTCTGCCCCTCCGCTCCCACGACCTCGCGCACGCTGGTGACGCGGCGCTCGCCGGTGGGCAGCGCGGAGACGTGGACGACCAGGTGCACGGCCGAGGCCACCAGGGAGGCGGTGGCCTCCAGCGGCAGGCGCTCGGCGGACTGGGCGGCGTAGGCGCCCAGCTTGGTGAACGCGCCCGCGGAGCCGGCCGCGTGCAGGGTGGTGAGGCTGCCGTCGTTGCCCTGGCTCATGGCGTTGAGCAGGGGGACGGTCTCGCTGCCGCGGGTCTCCCCCACGATGACGCGGTCGGGCGACATGCGCAGCGCGGTGCGGACCAGGTCGGCGATGGTGATCTCGCCGACGCCCTCGATATTGGCGGGGCGGGCCTGGAGCGCGACGCAGTCGGGGTGGGCCTCGCGGTCCTTGTCGAGACCCAGCTCGAAGACGTCCTCGATGGTGACCAGGCGCTCGGTCTCGGGGATCTCCGAGGCCAGGGCGCGCAGCAGCGTGGTCTTGCCCGCGCCGGTGCCGCCGGTGACGACCATGTTGCGGCGGGCGCGGACGGCGGCGCGGAAGAGCGACACCAGCGCCGCGTCGAGCGTGCCGAGCTTCTCCAGGCGGCGCAGCGAGGAGTTCGTGTAGCGGTGGCGGCGGATCGACACCGAGGGCTGCCGGGAGACCTCCATGACCGCGTTGAGGCGCTCGCCGCCGGGGAGCTGGAGGTCGAGGATCGGCGCGCCGGGGTCGAAGCGCCGCTCGCCGCTGGTGGACTCCGCGGCCAGGCGGCGGACCAGGGCGATGACGTCGTCGGCCCCGGCGAACAGGCCGGCGTGCAGGCGGCGGCTGCCGTCCGCCAGCCGCACCCAGGCGTCCACGCCGTTGATGTTGATGTTCTCGATCTCCGGGTCGTCGAGCAGGGGCTGGAGCGGTCCGACCCCGGTGACCTGGGCGAGCGCCTTGGCGGCGATGGAGGCCTCGGCGTCGGGGGCCAGCAGGGCCCGGCCCTCGGCCAGGGCCGCGCGGGCGGCCTCGTCGAGGATGTTGGCGATGATCCGGTCGGCGCGGGAACGGTGCTCGGCCGGGGTGTCCGGGTCCTCGCCGCGGGTCTCCTCGCTGATGCGCCGCCCCGCCTCGGAGGAGACGTAGGAGACCCACTGGGACTCCACCCGCTCGGTCTCGGGGTCGAGGAAGCGCTCGACGGCGCGGTCGGCGAACTCGTCGGGCATGCTCACGCGTTCACCCCCGGCGGCAGCGGCGCGTACACCATGTGCTCGGTCGCCGCCGCGGACAGGGAGCGCGCCAGCCGGTGGGCCGCCTTGAACAGGGGGCGCCGCTGGGGCCGGGCGATGTCGCGCTCGCCGCGCAGGAACTCCGCGGAGCGCCGGTCCTCGGGCACCCGCCCCCACACGGCGGAGCCCAGGGCCCCGGTGATCTCGCCGACGCCGCCCTTGCCGCCGCAGACCACGACCCGCAGGTCGCGGGCGGGGAAGGACGGGGAGAGGAGGTGCTCGCGGGCGCGGCGCAGCTCGGTGAGCCGCTCCGAGACGACGAGCACGGCGTGGTCGGCCCGGGCGACCAGGGCGCGGGCCGGGGAGGAGGGGGTGAGGCGCCCCAAGTCCAGGACGGCGACCGGGGCCGCCATCGAGGAGAGCGGCAGGGGGTGCTGGCCCAGCAGGCGCACCGCGCCCTCGGCGGGGTCGCCGGTGACGGGCGCGGCGCTGACCCGCAGCCCGCCGGGCAGGTCCTGGGTGTGGGCGTCGGGGTCGGCGCCGCCGCCCCGGCGCATGGCCGCGGCGAGGCTGGTCAGCCCGGGTTCGGTGGGGATGCGCCGCCAGACCGCGACCGCCCCTCCGGAGGGGTCGGCCTCGACCAGCACCCCGGGGGCGTCCCCGGGCCAGACCGCGGCGAGGGCCATGCCCACGCTGGTCACGCCCGGGGCGCCGCCCAGGGAGAAGACGGCGACCGTGCGCGTCATCACGCGCCCCCGCGCGGGTGGACCTGCACGAGGCTGACCTGGTTCGCGGAGGCGGCGGCGGCGATGCGGGCCGCGTCGGCGGAGGAGACCAGCAGCTCCACGTTGACGGCGCCCTCGACACCCGGGTCGGGGGTGAGGGTGCGCACCAGCGCGAGGAAGGCCTGGGGGGCACCGTCCTCCTGCTGCTCCCCGGCGCTGACGACCACGGACACGTTGGCGCCCGCGCCCAGCGAGGCCGGGAAGCGGCCGGGCTGGAGGGTGGCGCCGACCAGGGCCCGGTCGGACTCGGGGAACGCCGCGTCGGCGCCCAGGGCCGCCTCGGGCAGGACCCCGCCCTGGACCACCGGGAGGGTGAGGGTCAGGCCCACGACCTCCTCCAGGCGGGCGGCGTCCACGAAGGAGAGGTCGGAGGAGACCGACATCTCCGAGACGCGCAGGTCGTCCATGGTCAGGACGTGTCCCGCGGGGAGGTCGGAGTCGGCAACCACCACGCCGGTCCGGTCGTCGAGGCGGTCCAGGGCGATGACCCCGCTGAGCGCGCCCGCCGTCGTCAGGGTGAGGGCCAGCACCAGCCACCGCCAGCGGCGGGGGCCCGCGCCGCTCAGCCGTACGGCGGGGGGCTGCTGCGTCTGCCGCCCCGCCCCGGGGGGCGGGGCCGTCGTCGTCTCGACCACGTCTGTCTCAGTTCTTCTCGGTGTCAGTTGGTGTCCGTGACGAGCCCGTGGGACTCGCGGACCGTGAGGTCGACCTCGGAGGTGCTGGTGAGCTGGTCGAGGGTGCCGCCGCCACCGCCGGAGAAGTCCCAGGTGGTGTCCCACAGGACGCGGACGGTGACGGTGCGCACGCCCTCGGCGCCCGTGTCGGAGGCCGAGGTGTAGACGTACCCGCAGTCGGGGGACTCCGAGGCGGCGTCGTGCGCGGCGGCGTCGAACGGGGTGCCGGGGCCCTCGCACTCCACGGTGGAGCCGTCGCCCATGGTCCACTGGGTGCGGGCCGGGGTGGCGGTCACGGTGAGGGAGGAGTTCCCCAGCTGGGCGGAGGTGGACTCGGCGCCCCAGGTGGCGGGGTCGACCCACAGCCACAGGGGGGTGTTGACCAGGACGAGGGAGTCGGTGCCCGGGGAGGTGGCGATCTGCGGCTCGGGGAGCTGGAAGGCGGCGATGGCCTCGTTGATGGTGGTGAGGGGGTCGGTGCCCTCCTCGCCGTTCTGGCCCGCCTCCGCGAAGATGGCGTCCCAGTCCATGGCGTCCCAGTCGATCTGGCTCCAGTCCATGGAGTCCCAGTCGATGGCGTCCCAGTCGACGTCGGCGTACTCGTCGGAGCCGCCGGCGCCGCCGGTCCCGCCGGAGCCGCCCGAGCCGCCCGAGCCGCCGGTCCCGGGGGTGCCCGGGATCCCGCCGTTCTCCAGGATCCAGCGCAGCAGGATCTGGCAGCCGTTGCCGCCGGAGGTGCCGCACTCGACGCTGCCGAGGAAGGAGCCGTCGTCGGCGTGGGCGGGAGCGGCGCTCAGGGTCGCCAGCACCAGGGCGGCGGCGGCTGCCGCCGCCGCGGGGGGTAGGGGTCTCAACATGATCCGGCCTCCCAGATGCGCAGTTCGGACACGCGCCAGGCGAGCCCGTCGTGGATGAGTGTGGCGTCGACCTTCCGGGAGCCCGCCGCCCCCGGGGCACCGCCGGTCCGCCAGGCGGAGTCGTCCACGCAGTCGGCGACGACCGCGCGTTCGCGGCTCTCGACGGTGAGGACGGGGTCGATGACGGGTTCCCCCTGGGCCGCTCCGCCCGCCGCGGCCTGGTCGAGCGCGGTCCGCATGAGTTCGCGGGCGCCCCCGACGGCGTGGTCGTCGAGAGCGCGCGAGGCGTCCTCGTCTCCGTGGGAGGCCGCGGTCACGGCGTCCCACATGCCGGTGTAGGCCGCCAGGGCGGCCTCTTCGTCACCGGCGGCGGAGGAGGACGGCGACGCGGTTTCGGCGGTGGTGCCGCCCGTTTCGGTCGCGGGCTCGGAACAGCCCGCTACGGCGAGGAGGGCGCAGGCGGCGAACGCCAGGCGGGTCGAGCCGGATCGCATCGCGGCTGTTTCCCTTCGGTGTGCTCCGCCCGGGCGGGACGGGGGGTGAGGGGTGCGGGGGCGCGGTTCCGACCGGTGGGGGGCGGATCCGCGGGGGGAAGGGTCGACGCCGACCGATGTGGTTTTGCGTGTGTTTCACGCTCTCTCAGCGTGAGGATACCGAGAGCGCACAGTACACAACAACCCCCCGGAACAAGAATATAAGCCCCATGCGCGGGGGATAGACCGGAACCGAAAAGCCGACGGTCACCGAGGGCACACACAAACGGGCAAACGGGGCCCGGGAAGGGTTCCCGGGCCGGCTCCGGCGGCGGCCGGTGCGGCGAAGCCCGGACGCACACGCCCGCTCCCCGTTCCTACCCCCCGGCACATGGTGGAACACCCGGCCCACAGGGAAGGTGGCGAAAGGTGAACCCCGGACGATCACCCGGCGAAGCCTCGGACGGCGCGCGGCCGGCCGCACGCCTCTTTCGAACAAAAGCCAACGCTTCCATGACACACCAACACGGACGGAAACTGAAGAACCATCACTTCCACATGGACCGTTCGTAGTGCTAACGTGACCGCTCTCTGCGGTCCGGTCGAGGGGGAGGGGGTCCGGTATGCCGCTGGACCCCAACATGTCCGACTCCCAGCGCAAGGCCATCCAGGTCCTGACCGGCATCGAGGTCCCCTCCTCGAACCCGCCGGCGATGCGGTCGCTGGCGGAGATCTACGACGTCCTCTCCGAGAAGCTGCGCAAAGACCTCACCGAGTTGATGAACACGGTGCGCGGCCGTGTTCGCCGGAACTTCGGCGGGCAGGCGTCGGACTTCTACAACCGTTCGCTCAACCAGTTCACGCAGGGTGAGAACGACTACCTCGGGTCGGCGGCGGGCATCTCGCAGATGCTGTCGGTGGAGCTGCGCAAGGGCGCGGCCAACGCGGAGTACATGTCCGCGATGGTCCTCGTGCAGTTCGCCCAGCTGCTCGTGGAGATCGCGTGGGCGATCGCCACCGCCAAGTTCACCTTCGGCGCCTCGCTGAAGTGGATCCCCATCTTCAAGATGATCCGCAGCCTGGCCATGCAGCGGATCCTCGCCTGGTTCCTCATCACCGTCCCCGGGCACCAGATCATCAGCCAGCTCTTCGCGAGCATGGACAGCGTCATCCAGCGCATCCAGATCGCCAACGGCACCCGTGACACCTGGGACCACGACCTCACCAAGGGCGCCCACATCGGCGGCGTCATCGAGGGCCTGGTCTCGGCGGGGCTCTCCGGGGGCCTGGGCGTCGCGTTCGACCGGCAGATCACCAACCTGATCACCAACCGGATCGACGTCCTGCGCACCCTGCCCGACCCGGTGCCGGTGCCGCCGGTGGGCAGGGGCGTGCCCGACCCGGTCCCGCCGCCCCCTCCCCTGCGCGACATCGACGACGTCGTTCCGCCGCCCGCCAGGCAGCCCGGACCCGAGACCGTCCCCGTGCCGGACGGGCCGCCGCCCCCGCGGCCGGACGTCCCCCCGACCAGGCCCGACACGGACATCCCGCCGCCTCCCCCGCCCGGGGGCCGCCCCGACCCCGAAACGGTCCCCCGGCCCGACCCGACGCCCACGCCGCGGCCCGACCCGGCCCCGGACGGCGGCCCGGTGCCCACGCCCACGCCCGGGAACGCGGGCGGCGGCGGACTCAACCGCGACCTCGCCGACGTGTTCTCCCGGCACCGGGACGAGATGGCGGTCCCCTTCGCCACGAACGCCCCGCCCGGGGCGAACGGGTGGAACAACGCCGCCAACCGCGCCCGGTTCCGCGAGGACATGGCGGGGGCGTTCGAGCGCAACTTCGCCGCCACGCTCGGCGCCGACCAGGCGCGCCGGCTGGGCTCCGACTACGCCGACACGCTGGTGCGCACGTGGGGGAAGCCCGACGCCGGGGCGCAGCTGTCGCGCACCCTGGGCGACCACCTGCCGCCGCCCGTGCGCGACCACCTGTCGCGGCTGCCCCAGGACATGCTCGACCCGGTCTACAAGCACTTCCAGAGCAAGGCCACCTGGGTCACCCACCTGGGGGTCGGCGCGGGCTCGGGCGCCGTCGAGGGCTACCTCGGCGAGGGCCTGGGCAGCGCCGCCATGGGCGAGGGGTTCAAGGCCTCGGTGTACTCCGCCACGTCCGGCGCGAGCATGAACACCATCCAGCAGGTGTCCACCGACTCCGCCCTGGCCGGTATCGACGCCCTGAGCGGCCCGCCCAAGATGCCCGTTCCGGAGGCACCGCCCGCCGCACCGGAGGCCTCCCCCGAACCGGAGCCGGTCACCGACCCGGCGGCGAACCGGACGCCGCCGCAGCCCGCCGAGGGCGCGGGCTCCGACCGCCCCCCGGGCCCCGGCCCCGGGCGCAACGGCACGGACGTCGTCGTCAACGGCGACCCCTCGGGCCGGCCCGACCGCTCCGGCGACCCGGACGGCGACGGCGACGCCGCGACGGCCCCGGACAGGGACACCCGCGAGGACGAGGACGAGTACGCGCGCCCCTCCCGCGGGCAGGACCAGCCGACGGCGCCGCCCGAGACCGGCGGCCCCGCGCGCGTGCCCGAGGCGCCCGCGCCACCGCAGCGCTCCGGGGAGGAGGACGTCAGCGAGACGCCCTCCACCGACGACCGGAACCGGGGACAGGAGGAGCACCGCGGCCCCGAGCAGGACCGGAACCCGCAGCAGGACCAGGACCGGGACACGGACCGGGACGAGGAGCGTGCCCGGACCCCGGAGGTGGAGGAGCACCGCGCCCCCGAACAGGACCGGAACCCGCAGCAGGACCGGAACCGGGAGGAGGGCCTGGACCGGGACCCGCAGGCGCGCCCCGTCCCGACCGCCGACGAGCGGGTCGAGGGACCGGTGGCGGCACCGCCGGTGGGCCAGGTCGGGCAGGGGGGCCAGGGCGGCCAAGGCAACCAGGGCAACCAGGGCAACCAGGGCGGCGACTCGCGCACGCCCCGCACCGGCAACGACTCCCGTTCCGGTGAGGAGCGCCGCGACCCGGCGCCGGTCGACCCGCACGCGCCCGTGGAGCGCGACCCCGCCGTGCAGGACGGCGACGACCGGGTCGGGGCGCCGGCGCCCCCGGTCACCGAGAGCACGCAGGAGCACGGGGAGTCCCCCTCCGCCGAGGCGGACCCGCCCGTCCCCTCCACCGAGAGCTCCGACCGGCGGGACGCGGAGCAGGACACCCGGGACGCCGACGACCGCGACGCCCCCGTGCCGCCCACCGAGAGCACCGGCGACCGGGACGCGGAGCAGGACGGGCGCAACGCCGACGACCGGAACCCGGGCGCCGACGACCGGGACGACGCACGCGACGCCCCCGGCCCGCACCGCGGGGACGGAACGCCGAGCGACACCCCGGTCCCCGACCGCACCGACGAGGTGAACGGGCGGCAGGACGACACCCGGGAGGAGCACCGGGAGGAGCGGGACGCCCCCGAGGAGGAGGGCGCGGACGCCCGCCGGGACGACCCGGCCGTGCCCGCGGACCCTCCCCCGGCCTACTCCTTCGAGGACCAGCTCAACCCGGACCACGGGCGCACCGACGTCCAGGAGACACCGCACACGGTGCCGCCGCCGCTGTCCGAGGACGGCTCCGACGACGACGGCACCGCGACCGACACCGACAGCGTGTTCAGCAGGGACTCGGAGTCCACCGAGGCCGAGAGCCTGTTCGACGACACCGGGGACCTGTTCGACGACGCGGAGGGCACCGAGGCGCCGCCCGCCTACCAGGACGAGCGGTCGGGTCCGCCGGCCTACCCCTACAGCGAACTGCCCGGCTTCCCCGGGGGCAAGGACGCCAAGGCCCCGGTGCCCGCCCCGCCGACGGTCGGCGACCTCAAGTGGCTGCTGAACCCGCACTCCGTGCTGCCCCCGCCCGTGCCGACCACCGTGCAGGTCTTCACCGCCGAGGTCCCGCTGGTCCGGCTCGATAAGAACGGCCGTCCCGTCCCGCCCGGGACCGACCCCTCCCCGGAGGGCGGGACCGGCTCCGAGCGGTCCGGCGGCCCGGTGGAGCGCACGCCCGAGGAGGAGGGCGCGCCCGTCGTCACCGGCGAGGAGGCCCCCGCCGTGCCCGTGGAGGGCCCGCCCCCGCCCCCCGTCACCGAGTCCGGCGTGCGCACCGACGAGAGCGGGACCACCGGGCGCGAGGGCGTGGACAAGGGCAAGGGGCCCGCCACCGAGGACTCCACCGTCCGCGAGGACTCCTCCTCCCGCCGCGACCCGGAGCGCCGCGACCCGCCCCCGGCCGAGGAGGAGACCCGCACCACGCGGGACGACCGCCTCGCGGACGACTCCTCCGAGGACCGCACCCCGCCGCCGCCCGGCGAGGACGGCGAACGGACGCCGGAGCGCACCGCGGACTCCGTCGACCTGGACTACCTGGTCTCCACGCGCTTCATCGACCTCGACGGCGTGCACGTCGACGCCGAGCAGGTGCGCACCGCGATCTCCGAGTCCGTGGACCGCCAGGGCTACCGCGTTCCCCCGAACGTGCGCAAGGAGGCCCTGGACCACTTCGAGAAGGAGATGCGGAGCCGCCCGGGCCTCGGTGCCTTCTTCGGCCGCGACGGGGTCTCCCACACCGTGCGGCACGGCTCCGACCGGTGGGACTTCCAGGTCCGGCTGCGCGGCGACGGCGGGGACGGGGCCGGCGGGTACCGGCGCGCCACCGTCACGGGCGACGGCGAGGTGCGGACGCCGACCATGCGCACCGACGGCGCCACCCACGAGGGCAAGGCGGGCGGGTCCTCCTCGCAGGGGACCAAGAAGGGCCTCAGCACCAAGTTCAACGTGAACCCGCTGTTCCTCTCCGCCACCCCCGACGGGTGGGCCCTCGGCCCGGTCCTGTCCGCGGGCGCCAGCGTGGGGCTGGGCCTGCGGACGATGACGTTCGGCGGCTCCGAGAAGGGCCACACCTCCCTGGAGGTGAAGGGCAAGGGCGCCCCGGAGGTCTACGCGGCCGACCTGCGCGTCCTCGTGGACGTGGCCGCTCCCTTGGGCCGCGTCCCCCTGCCGCAGCCTCCCCCGGACGCGGACGGGGGCGCCCCGACTCCGGACCGCGGCCCGGTCGTGGTGGACCGCGGCGTCGCCCTCGTCGTCCCCGGCGAGGTCAAGCCCCTGTCGGAGCGGGCCCCGACCGCCATGAACTTCCGGCCGCGCCCCGGCGGGGAGGGCACCGCCGGACCCGCCGCCCCGCCGCGCAGGCCGCGCCTGGAGCACGGCGGCCTGCCCCTGTCCGTGTCCTCGATCGTCCCCAAGGGCCCGCAGCCCCGGAACGGCAGGACCTACACCGACCTCGGCTCCTGGCTGGCCGACACGCTGCTGCCGCCGCGCACCGACTCCAAGGGCGCGCCCGCCACGGGCAAGCGCGCCGACGCCGAGCGCTCCTGGCGCGAGCAGTTCGCCGCCAAGCTGGACAACGACTCGATCCGGCAGTACTTCCCCGCCATGGACCAGGGGCCGGTCCGGCTCACCGCCGTGCTGCCCGACGGCCGCGAGCGGGTCGTGCACCTCTCGTCACCGGCCGCGGACTACCGGGCCAAGGGGCACAGCCCCCAGGTGGACGAGTTCGTCCGCCACGACGGAACCGAGCAGACGCGGACCGACACGCAGGGGCGCACGTCCAGGGCGGGCTTCACCTTCGGCGGCGGCTTCGGCATCGAGATGCGCCTGCCCGGGGGCCGGGTGCGCCTGGACGCCCCGGTCGGCGAGTACGGCTACACCCGGACCTGGTCCTCGCAGACGCAGGACTCCTCCAAGACCGGTCTGCGCGACACCTTCGCCATGGCGACCTCGGACTCCGACGACTTCGCCGCCTACACCGTGGACCGCGACCTGGTGGTGGAGGTGGACGGCGAGACCGGGCGGCACGAGTTCACCGGCGAGACCGTCGAACTCCTCTCCGTGCGCGACGCCCGGTCCCTGGACGCCGCGGCGCGGGGCCTGCCCGACCCGCACGCCGCGCCCCGGCCGGGCGCCCGGCCGCCCTTCGACCACCTGGGCGGGGACCGGATCACCCGGTTCGACGGGACGCGCCTGAACGGCTTCTCCTGGCCGCGGACGCCGGGCGACGACGGCGGGACCGCGGAGGGCACTCCCCCCGCCGGGCTCCCCGACCAGGTCACCGAGCACCTCATCCAGCAGGTCCTGACCGGGCTGGCCGAGAAGCTCCCCGGCATCGTGGTGCCGGAGCTGTCCCGGACGCACTCCGACTACGCGCGCCGGCCGGGCCGGGAGAACGCCCCGTACTTCTCCCGCTCCCCGCGCGAGCACTGGGGCCTGCGCCGCAACCGCAAGGTGGCGCGCCAGAACACCGAGCTCGTCGAGCGGATGCTGCGGGAGGAGTTCCTCAACAACAACGGCGACACGCTGGCCTCCCGCGGCGGCCTGGCCATCCACCTCGACGAGAAGGCGGTCATCGACCCCACGCGCACCTTCACCGGCAAGGAGTTCCACCGGCCCGGGCTGGTCACCGTCCGGGTGAAGGCGGAGTTCGGCGCGCTCAGCCACCAGGGGGACAAGGGCGGCAAGGCCGGCATCCGCGTCGGCGGCGCCGCCAAGCAGGAGTCGGGCCGGGGCAAGGGCGCCTCGCACTCGGGGACGCTGACGGCGGGACCGGGCCTGGCCCGCGGCAACCCCGAGGACGCCCGCGGCATGGCCAAGATCATGGGCAGCGGGGGCCTGGCCGCGAGCATCTCGCGGGCCTGGAACAGGGGCCGCTCCCACGGGTTGGAGCACAAGTCCGAGCAGCTCATGCTCTTCCCCGACGGCTCCGAGGACTGGGGCGGCAACGTCCGCTTCACGGCGAGCCTGCACGAGTACGACGCCTCGGAGCAGGTGACGGGCCGGGACGAGAGCGTTCCGCTGCTGAACACGCCGATCGACG
Organism: Nocardiopsis flavescens; assembly: GCF_900141985.1. Classification (GTDB taxonomy): domain Bacteria; phylum Actinomycetota; class Actinomycetes; order Streptosporangiales; family Streptosporangiaceae; genus Nocardiopsis; species Nocardiopsis flavescens. The sequence goes on from NZ_FQZK01000032.1 coordinate 44,296, forward strand.
CGCGGTACACCCTCTCCACGCCCAAGATGCTCTCCGGCCCGGTGTCCGCCCCGCCGCGGGCCGGGGACGGCGAGGTCGAGGCCCTGAGCGCGGACGACGCGCGGGCCCTGGTCCAGGGCGCCCTGGCGCCGCCCCCGCCGCCCGCTGCCCCCACGCCTCCCGCGCCGGCCGAGTCGGGCGGCGAGGGCCGGACCGAGGGCGGCGACGGCGACCGCACCGACGGGACCCGGGACGACCGCACCGACGGGCGCGGGGAGGACCGCACCGGGGAACGCAGGGGCGAGGACGGCGACCGCACCGAGGGTCGTGGGGAGGACCGCGACGGCGACCGCACCGACAGGCGCGCTGACGAGGACGGCGACCGCACCAACGGGACCCGGGAGGACACCGCCCGGACCCCCGAGCAGGAGCGCCGCGAGCACGCCGCGCGCGAGGACGCCCGCCGGGCCCGCGCCCTGATCGACAACGGCGTGCTGGAGCGCGTCAACAACGACCTGGGGGGCACCCGCGGCGACCTCGGCGGGCAGGCCAAGGGCCTGCTCTCCTCCCCCGTGTCCCGCCTCCAGATCGCGGGCGGGCGCAAACTCCTGCACTTCCTGGACACGCGCGGCGGCCGGTCGTTCTTCGAGCGCCTGTTCTCCCCGACCGGCATGGCCGGGGACCCGGCCACCTTCTCCCCCGGCGGCCAGCGCGACACCGTGGACATGACCGGCGGCCTGCTCTCGCCCAACGACGGGCGGGCCGACCTCGTCACCAAGGCCGATCCCGACCAGGTGACGAAGATGCAGCTCACCAGGATGCAGCCGGTGCTGCACGCCGAGACCTCGGTGAACTCCGGGGCCTCGCACACCGTCACCACCAGCGGGAACGCCCGGATCGGTGCCAACGCGGGCGGCTCCACCAACCCGGACAAGGCCGACGCCGACAGCCCGGAGGACCTCACCCCGGCAGCGGCCCGCGGCCCCATCCCGCTCACCGGCCTCTCGGACACCTGGAACTTCCTGCGGTCGGGCCGGGGCACCGGGGAGACCGGCACCTTCACGTCGTCGCTGATCATCGTCCCCAAGGCCGCGCTGGGATACGCCTTCCAGGTCGGCGGCACGGTCACCCAGGCGGCCCAGATCATGAAGGGCTGGGGGCTGGCCGTCCCGGGCCTGTGGTCCACGCACTACCGGGGCTGGAAGGCGTCGCTCTCCGACCTGGCCTCCGGCTACATCTCCGCGCGCGACGCGCGCCGGGCCGGGATCGTCGTGGACCGCCTGAGCGAGAACGAGGACGGCACGCTGGAGGAGGGCTCCCAGCCCGAGCCCGACGACGCCGGGAACGTCAGGATCCGCGAGGGGTTCGAGCACACCGGGCAGCGGATCCGCCCGGGCGACCCCACCGCGGCGCTGGAGGCGCTGTCCCGCGAGCTGGACCGGCAGGGGTACGAGCTCACCGGCCGCAGCAGGAAGCGGCTGTTCGACAAGCTCACGACGCAGCTGGGCAAGTCCTCGGGCACGAACGTCCCGGTCGCCGTCAAGGTGCGGCCCAAGGGCGCACCGGTCGTCCACGCGTCGTCCTCGGGCGTCGTCCGCGTCAACCTGCGCACGACCGCCCCCGAGGTGGAGTACGTGGGCTCGGCCGACGAGATGGTGGAGTCGCACACCTGGAAGTCCGAGGACGTCCAGAGCCGTTCGCACGGCAGCGGCAACACCGTGGGGGCCGACCACACGCACCTGGGGCCCGCACCGTTCTCGGACCAGTACCAGAGCCCGGACAACCAGCCCGACCACCGGCCGCTGTTCCTGACCGGAGCCGGGGCCGTGGGCCACACGACCTCGCAGGACCAGACCCGCTCCGACACCGAGGAGCGGGTCCGGACGGTGCAGCTGGAGACCGCGGGCCCCTACGCCAAGGTCGTCCAGCAGGGCACGCTCGACCTGAGCATCGAGTTCGACCGGCCCGCGAACCCCGGCAGGGGCCAGGTGCACGTCCCCTTCACCGACAAGGCGGTCATCGGTTTCGACGTCAACGGCGACGCGGGGCCGATCCGGACCCTGTACCCGGCCTCCTACCTGGACTTCTCCGGGGCGGACGCGCCGCGGACCGAGACCGGGACCGGCACCGACGGCGGCCGGCGGATCGGGGGCGGCTCGGCCGACGACCGCCCGGACCTGGCGGACGCGATGCGGGACCGCCTGTCCCGGCACCGCACCCCGGGCTCCGCCGGCCTGGGCGAGGGCATCGTCATGCCGACGGCCGTCGGCACCCACGGGGCCGACGTCCGCGACACCGCGGTCGTCACCATCGCCCGGTCCCTGGGCTGGACGCCCGCCGGCGGCGACCCGGCGCCCGCCCCCGGCGCCGACGGCGGTGCGGGGCGCGTCTACACGGAGCGGGAGATCGCCTCCGCCCGCGCCTTCCTGGCCGACGAGCTGGAACTGGACCCGCGTTACACGCCGATCGACAGCGTCCTGGAGTCCATCGCCCTGAAGTCGCTGTTCTCCGAGGCGCTCGGGGCGGACGACGGCGTGTCCCTGATGAAGATCGGCTCCCTGGACTGGCGCCTGGGCGTGGCGCCCGACCTGCGCGACGCCCGCGTCCTGGACGTGCTCCCCGACTCGCGGCTGAACTGGAGCGACACAGCGGACGGCTCCTCCGAGGACGGCCTGTCCCACAGCGCGGGGGCGACCGCCGAGGGCGGGTTCCGGCCGACCGGCATCAACACCGGGCACCCGACCTTCGCGGACCACGCCGCCGTGATGACCGCCGCGCCGACCGTGGCGGCCACCAGCCCGGCCGGGGGCTCCACCGACGCGAACGGCCTCAAGACCGAGACGCCCCACTCCGCCGAGAAGGAGAAGCGGGGGCCGGTCTACCTCATCGAGTTCGACACCACCTGGCTGCTGGGAGCGCGCTCCGAGAGCGGCCTGCCGTTCCTCAAGGACTCCCACCACCAGCACATCGGCCAGGTCAGCGGCAAGGTGAGCGCCTGGGTGTCCCAGGAGGACGCGGTCCGGCTCGGCGTCGTCACCGAGGCGCACGCGCGCGACCTGGCCGCCAGGGCGGAGGAGGCCCGCCAGGCCGCCGCGACCATGAGCCGCGACGAGCTGTCCTACGACGAGGCCCGCGGCGGGCTCACCGACCCGGTCACCGCCTACCGGGAGGCGCACGCCGCCTACCACGCCGAGCTGGCCCGGAACGGGGACGCGGGCCCCTCCCCCGAGGCCGCCGCCCGGCTGGACGAGGCCCGGGAGAACTACCGTGTCCACGAGGCGAGGTCCGAGGAGCGGCGCGGCGCCTACGAGGAGAGCGCCCGTACCTGGGCCGAATCGGTCACCGCCTCCCGGCGCGCCTACGACTCCCCCGACGCGCTCTTCGAGTCCCGGGTGCAGCAGGACCGCTCCACCGCGGACACGCTCAACGAGCGCGGCGACCTGGCCCGGACACGGATCCAGGAGGCCGCGGACTCCGCCGGGCGGGCGGAACAGGCGCTCGACACGCGCGTTCCGCACCGGGACGGCCTGCTCGACCGGGACGGCGTCACCGCCCACCAGCAGCGCGTGCTGGACCTGCGGACGGCCGTGGAGGCACTGGCCTCCGACACCGGCGCCCCCCGGGACGCGGAGGCCGCGGCCGACCGGCGCGCGCGGCTGGACGCCCTGCTGGACCGGGTGAACACCCTCCTCACCGAGGCCGGGGACCGGCGCGCGGACCTGGCGGAGGGGGCCGACCGGACCCGGACGGAGATCCGGGACGTGCTCGACCTGATCGAGGCCTCCCGGAACGGGACCGAGCGGGCCGCCACCGACCTCGCGGACCTGCGGGCCGCGCGGGACCGGGCCGCGGCCGAGCACGGCCTCCTGGTGGAGGACGCGCGCCGCCGGGCCCCCGCCCCGGCCCCCGCCGAGGAGGGGGCGCCCGCCCCGGCGGCCCCCGACCCCGACCCGCGGCTCACCGACTCCGGGCGGACCCTGGAGGCCCTGGACCTCGACGTGCGCGCCCGCGGCGGCGAGAACGACGCCCTGGGCCCCCGCCTGGACGGCCTGCTGGCCCGTACGGACGCACTGGCCCGCAACGAGCTGTTCGCCCTCCAGGAGCAGCAGCGCTTCCAGGGCGAGCTGGAGCGCATCCTCACCGGCCTGGGCGAGAGGCTGGTCGACACGGCCTCGGCCGAGGTCGCACGGGACACCGCGCCGCCGACCACCGCGCTCGGCCGCCCGGAGCACGGCACCGCCCTGGACGAGGCGACCCACCTGCTGGACCGGCACGGGGCCGACCACCCCCCGCTGCCCCCGCGCGGGGACGGCTTCACCACCCCCGAGCAGGTGGCCGGCCTGGACGAGCGGGTCGCGGCGTTCGAACAGGACGTGCGGGACTTCGCCGCGCAGCCCGAGCGCAGCCCCGAAGCGGTCGCGGAGATGGAGCGGCGGCGCCGGGAGCTGGCCGCCGAGACGGACGGGCTCACCCGGCCGGTGACCGAGCGCGAGGCACAGGTGGCCCCCCGCCTGGGCTCAGCCCGCACCGCGGCCGCCGACGCGGGCGCCCGCATCGCACCGGTGCGGACCGCCGTGGACGGGGCCGACGCGCGGATCGCCGATCTGGGGGCCAGGCTCGACGCGATCTCCGGCCGGGCCGACGCGCTCTTCGGGGACGGCGCCCCGCCCCGGGGCCCCCTGGCCGGGGCCCGCACCGCCGTCGACGGCCTGCGGGGCCTGCGGGACGGCCTGGCCGGCCGGCTGGACGGACCCGAGTCCCGCCACCGGACCCTCACCGAGACGGACATCCCCGCCCTCGCACAGGAGGCGACCGACCTCGCCGGCCTGCACGGCGACCTGGACGGCCTGCGCGACCGGCTGGACCGCACCGACATCCCGGGCCCGGCCACCCGAGGGGACGACGGCACCGACGACGGCGCTCCCCCGCCCGACCGCGGACACGACGCCGGGGACGGCGGGACGACGCGGCGCCCGGACCACGGGGGGGACCGCACGGGCGAGCGCCGCGACACGACACCGGACGAACGCGACGGCGACGGCGACCGGCGGGACAACAGGTCCGCCGACCGGGACGCCCCCCGGGACGGCTCCGGCACGACCCGGGTCCCGGTGACCTCCTCCCGGGACACCGGGACCGACGGCGTCACCGCCGACCGCTCCCCGTCCCCGCGCGGCGCGTTCGACGGCCGGTCCGAGGCCTCCTTCGACGACGCCTCGTCGGTGTCGGACGCCGACAGCGTCTTCAGCACGGCCTCGGACGGCTCCTCCCAGGACGGGCGCAGCGTCTTCGACGGCACCGACGACGCCGACGACCGCGGGCTTCCGCCCTCCTACGACACCGCCGTGGGCCCGGACGGCACCCGCACGGAGACGCCGCACACCTCCCCGGACCCGGCACCGGACCGCCGCGGCGCGGCCGACGAGATCGAGAACGCCGACGGGACGCGGGAGGAGGCGCCCCCGGCCTACGACGCCGAACCCTCCCCGCCGCACTACCCCTACACCGAACTGCTCGACCGCCTCCTGTCCGGCGGGGACGCCAAGGACACCAAGTTCGCCCCCGACCCCGCCGTGGTCGGCGACCTCTCCTGGCCCAAGGACCTGCGGTCCGTCCTGCCCCCGCCCGGGTCCACCGAGGTCCAGGTGTTCAGCGCCCGGGTCCACGACCTGGACACCCTGGGTCCGGACGGACGCTCGCTGACCGGGGAGACGGGCGAGGGCTCGGGCACCCGCCGCGCACCGGCCGAGGAG
>NZ_FQZK01000023.1 GCF_900141985.1 Nocardiopsis flavescens
CCGGCGAACCGCTCCCCCCGGGCGGCAGCACCATCAGCAACCTCGAAACAGACCCCGACACCGGCCTGCCCATCGACCCCGGAACGGGCGAACCCCTGCCGCCGCCCCCGGGCGGATCCTCGATCAGCGACCGCACGGACCTGTCCGGCGGCTACGCTCACCCGGACCTGCCGGGCATCCCCGACCTCCCGGGGACCTCCGGAGGGGGTTCGTCCTTCGGCGACGGGGGCTCCGACTCCTCGGGGCCCCGCACGGTGGACCGCTCCGACCGGTTCGCGCTGTCCCGGACCGGGGACGGAGACCTGCCCCTCCCCCAGGGCGGCAGCTCCTTCAACGGGTCCGCCTCCCTCCCGGGGCAGGGGACCCCGGGGTCCGGCCTCCCCGTTCCGGGAGCGCCCGGGGCGGGGACCGGGGTCCCCGGGACGGGTGCCGTCGACGTCGCCCCCGGCGGCCCGGGGGCGGACCCCAACGCCGCGGGAGGACCGCCGATGATGCCGCCTCCCATGATGGGCGGCGGCGCGGGCGGCCAGGGCGAGGGCAAGGAGCAGCGCCGCGCCACATGGCTGTCCGAGGACGAGCGCGTCTGGGGCACCGACGCCAGGGGCGGCAACAGCGCCATCGGGCGCCCGGCGCCCGGAGAGAAGAGGAAGGCGGTCGCACAGCATGACCTCACCGACACCGGAGCACCGGGCGGAAGAACTGGAACGTCTTCAGCAGACGATCCGCGCCTACAGCGAAAGAAGCGCAAGCCTGGCGTCGGAATCCGCCGAAGCCGTCTCGAAGGACCGCCTGGTGACGGCGCGGATTGACTCCGCCGGAGAACTGGTCGGCCTCAAGTTCAACACCCAGGGCTACCGCGACATGGCCCCGGCCGAGCTGAGCACGGCCATCATGGACGTCGTCCGGCGGGCCCGGGCCGTGATGGCCGAGCGCGTCACCGCCGCCTACCAGCCGTTCGCTCCGAACGGGGTGGACGTCGCCGCCGCCATCAAGGGCGACCTGGACCCGGCGGCGCTGTTCGCCGAACTGGACCTGCCAATGCCGTCGGACCGCGGCCGGGAGACCCCGTGACGGGACCCGCCCGACAGTGAGGAGAACACCGTGAGCAACCTTTCCGTCGACCCCGAGGGCATGGGGCGCGAGGGTGTCAACATCTACGACTGCGCCGACTACATCGACGACCTCCTCCTGCGGCACCGCAACTTCAGGATGAGCCTGGGCACCCCCTGGGGCGAGGGCCGGGACGAGTTCGCCCGGGAGATGGACGCGGTCATGCCCACCGCGGAGGAGGCGTTCGTCGCGTACCTGGAGTTCCTCGCGACCGCGTTCCGCGACACCGCGGACCGCACCGTCGGCTCGGCGCGCTCGTTCCACCTGGCCGAGGAGGCGAACACCTCCGTGGGCCGCCACCTCGCCCCGGACGGCCAGGGCCGGCGCTGACCCCCGTTCACCACCCCCACCAGCACGACCGGAAGCAGAGGAAGCAGGAAGATGAGCGAGGACTCGGGCGCCGAAGGGACCGGCGCCTCCCCCCTCCCGCCGGCCCGGCCGGACCCCGCCGGGCCGGACCCCGCCGTCGGGGCGACCGCGGCGGCGGCCCCGGACACGGCGGCGCGCGGTACCGGTGCGGCGGGGCCCGCCGCACCGGACACCCCGGCGCAGGACGCCGCGGGAGATGCGCACGCGCCCCCGCGCCCCGCGGCCTCACCGGCCGCGGAGGAGGAGGCCGCCGCGGAAACGGAGACGGCCGCCCTCCCGGGCCGCCCCTCCACGCCCCTGCTGGCGGGGGCCGCGTTCACCGGGCTCCTGCTGATCGCAGCCCCGTTCGCCACGGCGGGCGGGCCGCAGGCCCTGCTGGGCGAGACCGCCGCGGCGCAGGACCCGGGCCTGTTCACCCCCTGGAGCCTCCAGGGCCAGGAAGGCGGCGCCTCCGGGGCGGCGGGCGCCCTGGGCGCCGCGGGCGAACCGGGCGGCGGGGACGGGTTCGTCCCCGATCCGCTGGCGCCGGTGGCGAGCGAGGAGCCCCGGGACGGGGAGGCGGGCGCCGGCGGGGACGGCGTCTCCGGGGACGGCGGAGGGGTCGGCCCCCGCCACCCCTGGGCCGACGAGGCACAGGACGCCCCGGAGGGGGCGGCCGGGGACGGCGGCGGGGCGGAGGAGGACGGCCGGGCCCCCGCGGACGAGGACGGGCGGGCCCCGGACGGAGGCGGAGGGGACGGCGCCGTGACCGCCGCGGCGGACGACGGGGACGACGGGGCGGCGACCCTGTCCGGCGAGGAGCACGCCAAACTCCTCGGCACCCCGGGCGGGGAGGAGGGGGCCGGCGGCTCCGACGACGGCGGTGACGGCGGCGGCGCCTCCGACGACGCCCCCGTCACCGCGGCCGGGGACGGCGGCTCCGGGGGCTCCGGTTCCGAGGGGTCGGGCTCCGGCGGCGGGGGCGCCGCGGGCGGCCCCGCCTACAGCGGCATCACCGGCCCGGGCTGCAAGTCCGACGACCGCACCTACTTCTGGGCCTACAACACCTGGTACGACGATCCCGTCAACAGCTGGGCCACCCGTTCCAGCGGCTACACCCAGGACGGCTGCGACGGCCTCTACCAGGCCGTTCCCGTCTCCGGGGACCGGCACGACGGCAGCGGCCCGAGCACGGCGTGGACGTTCACCCCCGGCTGGGCGGGCTCCCACTGCGAGGTGTGGGTCTACATCCCCGAGGACGAGACCCCGCTGTGGGTGAGCAGCGGCCCCGCCAAGTACATGATCAACTCCGGCGGCTCCCCCGGTGCACCCTTCACCCAGACCGAGCTGGTGCAGTCGGACGTCAAGGGGACCTGGACCAGGATCGCGGAGTTCGAGGCCCCGACCGAGCAGTTCACCGTCCAGTTGGTCAACGCCGGTGAGAACAGGGCGTCCGGACAGGGCACCGCGCACGTCGCCTCCTCGCCGATGCGGGCGAACTGCTCCTGACGGTCCTTCCAGGGCCGGGGCGCCCCGCCGCCGCCCCCGCCCGCGCGAGCGCGTTCGGGCCCCGGGGAAGGGTGCGCCCGGGTCCGGGCCCGTTCCGGCACCGCGCCCCCGCGCGGGGGCGCGGTGCCGGGGCGGCCCCCGGAGCCGCCCGGGCGGCCGGAACCCGGTGGCGGTCCGGGCGGTGGGGGCGCACCGGCCGGTCCGGCGCGGCCCCGCCGCTCCTCGCGTGTCCGCCCCGGGGTGCGCCGCCCCCGGGGAGGCGGCGGCCCGGACACCTCAGCGGCGCGGGACGGACCCCGGCGGGGAGGCCGGTCATGTCCCGGGGCGCGACTCCCCCGTGGCCGCGTCCTGGCGGGCCGTCGTGACGGACGACCGGAGCCGGGCGACCGCCGCGCGCCGCCGCATCCGTCGACCGGGGCGGCCGGGGCGCCGGATACGGCGGTACGCCGACGCGTATTCGCCGGGGCAGGGCCGGGAGGGGCGGACCGCTCGATGGAGCACGGTCCCGGGCCCACCGGAGGCCGTTCGGCTCATCGGCGATCCTGTCAGCCTCCCGGCGGGGCCCGCCGGGGCCGTTCGTCTTTCCTGCGCTGTCGGCGGCCCGGTCCCGCCCGGGACCGTTCGGCCCCGCCGCCGTCGGCGGCCCCTCCCCGCACATTCGGTCCTTCAAAACCGGAAACCACTTGCCAACTTGGAAAGCGAATGCCATCCTGGAAAAAAGCACGGACGACGGAGGTGGCACATGCGGCAGGACGAGGCACTGGACGCCCTGGAGCAGGCCGAGGCGCTCAAGGCGCGCATGCGGGGACAGGGCGGCTGGTACGCGGTGTTCGGGGTCGGCTACGCCGCGATGAGCTGCGGTCTGATCCTGGCGGTGGGCCTGCTCCCGGAGGCGCTGCCGTGGACGATGGGGGTCTTCGCGGTGGTGCTGGCGGTGCTCATCGCCTACGCGGTGACCCGCTCCGCGCAGCCGCGCAACCTGGGGGCCCTGCACCTGGGCATGATGGGCGCCTGGACCGCCGTCTACCTGGTCACCCTCATCGTCGGGATCAACGTCTTCCCCGGGGAGCCGGCCTGGTGGGTCTCCGGCGCGCTGCTCAGCGCCCTTCCACCCCTGGCGGTCGCCTACGTGGCGCTGCGGCAGAGCCGGAACCCGCGATGAGCCATCCGCGCAACCGCCTGGACGAGGTGATCCACTCCCCCGTGCGCTTCTCGGTGGTGGCCGCGCTGGCGGCCGTGGACCGCGCCGAGTTCCGGCTGGTGCGGGACACCGTCGAGGTCAGCGACTCGGTGCTGTCCAAACAGGTCACCGTGCTGGAGAACGCCGGGTACGTCAAGGTGCAGAAGTTCACCGTGGGGCGGCGCACCCGGACCTCCCTGTCCCTGACCAGGGAGGGGCGGGCGGCCTTCGCGCGGCACTCGGAGGCGCTGCGGGAGATCGCCGCGGGCACCGCCATGGGGCCCGAGCCCACGCACGGTTCCGCGGACTGACCCGCCCGCGCCGGTGCGGGGATCGCCCCTCCCGGTGGCGACGTAGGCGTCCGGTCCCACCCGGGCGGATGCGGGTGCGGGCGAACGCGGGCAGGGGGCGGAAACGACGGCGGGTCACAGGCGAGCACGGCACACAAGCGGGCCCGGGATGGAGACGGGCGAGCGCACGGCGGAAGCAGCCGGGTGCGGATGCGGGTGCGGGCGAAGTGTCCCGGGCCCGACACCACACGCCGACGCGACGGTCTCCCGGCCGCCCGGGCCGACCGCGTGTCGGCAGCGGGCTGCCGCGAGAACGCGAGGGGCCCGCGCACGGGTGTGTGCGCGGGCCGGTGGGCGGGCGCCGGGCGGGGCGCCGGCCCGCGGCCACTCGGCACGCCGTCCATCCTCGCCAGAGGTACGCGCCGAGGGGCCGGTTCAGGCGGTCCGCCCCTCCCCGGAGGCCGCAGCGGTCCCGGCCGGCTCGGGGGCCGGGTCCCCGGTTCCGGCGATGCCCGGCTCCGGGACGGGACCGGGCGCACCGGCGTCGGCCCCGGCGCGGGCGCTCCCGGACTCGGCGTCCTCCCGCGCCGCCTCGGGGCCCGGCACGGCCCGGCCCCGGCCCTGACGCCGCTCGTGCACGAGTTCCGGAACGGCAGGCCGGCCGCCGCGCTCACCCCGGGTGGCCCCGATACCGGCGACGACCACCAGGGCCATGCCGACAACCTGGAGCGCCACGGGCGCCTGGCCGATGACGACCAGGCCCATCACCAGGGCCACCCCGGGCTCCATGCTGGAGAAGGTGCTGTAGGCGGTCCGGGTCATCCGCTGGAGCGCGATCATCTCCAGCAGGAAGGGCACCATCGGGAACAGCAGCGCGATGAGCAGGGTGAACAGGATCAGCCCCGGGTCCGGAGCGGCGAACGCCCCCGGCGCGCCGAACGGCGCGGTCACCAGCGAGCCGACGGCCATGGTCAGGGCCAGGCCGTGGACGGCGCCGAACCCGGCCCCCACCTTCTGGGTGAGAACGATGTAGAACACCACGCACACCGCGCCCGCCAGGGCGAAGCCCACCCCGACCAGGTCGAGGTCGCCCTCCCAGGGCCGGGTCAGGCAGAGCACGCCCGCGACGGCGGCGGCGATCCACACGAGTTCGCGGCGGCGGCGCATCGCCGCGACGGCGACGACGAGGGTGCCCAGGAACTCGATGGCGGTGGCCGTGCCGAGCTCGATCCGCGCCGTCGCCTCGGAGTAGAACATCATCATCCCCGCACTGGCTGTGCCCAGGATCACCACGGACGCGCGCTCGCGCCACGTCGCTCCGCGCACGGCCCACCACAGAGAGCGACCACCCAGGGCCAGCAGAAGGACCGCGGCCCACGTCAGCCGCAACCACGTGATGGTCGCGGGGCTCGCCTGGGCGAACGCGGTGACGGCCAGGGCGCTGCCGGTGTGGAGGGTGAACATGCCGATGAGCAGCATGACCGGCGCCGGCACCTGAAGGCGGGCACGGCGCAGCGAGGGAAGGAAGGAGCGGATCACCCGACCAATGTGAAGGATGTCGTCTGTTTCTGTCCACGAACCATTGGTTGACGGACCATGTAGTTTCAGTGGATGGATTTCACCCGTTTGCGCCTGCTCGTCGAGTTGGAGCGGCTGGGCACGATGGCCGCCGTCTCCGAGGTCACCGGCATGAGCACCTCGGCGGTCTCCAAACACCTCGCGGTACTGGAGCGGGAGGCGGGCGTCCCCCTGCTGGCCCCGGACGGGCGGCGGGTGCGGCTCACCCCGGCGGGGCGGCGGCTGGCCGAGCACGCGGTGGACATCCTGGCCCGGGTGGAGGCCGCCCGGGCGGAGTTCGACGGCGACGCCGAACCGGTGGGCCGCGTCGACCTGGTCATGTACACCAGCGCGGCGCCCGTGGTGCTGCCCGCGCTGCGCCGGCTGCGGCACGACCACCCGGGCATCGACATCCACCTGACCGAGTACGAGTCGGAGCAGGCGCTCACCCTGCTCCAGAACGGCGACGCCGACCTGGGCGTCGTGTACCAGTACAGTGTCCTCCCCCGGAATTTCCCGGGAACGCTGACGGTGCATCCGATCGGCACCGAGGGCCTGCTGCTGTCGCAGCCCTCGGCCGGGGCGGACAGCCGCACCCTGACCCGGCGCAGGCTGCGCGACCTCGCCGGCGCGGCGTGGATCGCCAGCCCGTACCGGGGAGACGAAGAGGCGCTGGTGCAGCGCATGTGCGCCGACGCGGGGTTCACGCCCCGGATCGTGCACCGCATCGACAACCTCGAACTCTTCGAGGAGCTGGTGGCCGCGGGGATGGGCGTGGGCGTCGTCCCGCGCCTGTCGGCGGCCACCCGCCGCGGGGTGGCGCACGCCCCGCTCGGGGAGCTGGGCGGGGTGCGCCAGGTGTACCTGGCCGGGCGCACCGGCGGCTGGGCCTGGCGGCCCATCCGGCTGCTGGCCCGGTACCTGCACCAGGCCGCGGAGGACGTGCTCGACGACGTGCCCCCGCTGCCGGAGGCCCCCGACGCCCCGGGCTGAGCGGAGCGCCCCGCCCCCGGACCACCGGAGCGGGCGGGTTCCGCGCGGTCAGCCCGCGATGGCGAAGGGCCCCACCGAGGGCACCGGAACCTTGGTGGCGGCCTCGCGCACGGCGGTGAGCAGCGGCTCGGGGGTGGCCCCGGCCCGCGACAGCGCGATGATGTGGCGCCGGGCGGTGTCGCGCACCCCGCGCACGACGGTGTGGGGGGTGTTCATGCCCGTCCAGGCCAGGCGCGGCATCAGGGCGATGCCCAGTCCCGCCTGGACCAGCGCGAACACGGCGCTGAAGTCGTCCACGGTGTGCACCACCCGCGGCTGGAACCCGGCCTGGCTGGTGGCGGCGGTGACGCACTCGTGCCAGGCGGTGCCGGGCGCGGACATGATCCAGTCCTGCGCGGCCAGGTCCTCGCTCAGGTGAAGGCCGTTGCGGGTGGCCAGCGGGTGCTGGTAGGGCAGGATCGCGTCGAACAGCTCGACCATCACCGAGTCGGCGCGAAAATCCGGGTCGCCGGAGGCCGGCAGGTGGCCGGTGGACATGGTGAGGGCCACGTCGAGGCGGCCCGCGCGCACCATCTCCGCGCTCTGCTCGGGCTCGGCCTGGATCACCTCGAACGACCAGCCGGGGTGGCTGACCCGCAGCCGGGCCAGGGCGGGCGCGATGAGGTCGCTGATCCCGGTGGAGAAGGAGCCGACGCGGATGACCCCGCGGTCCCCCTCGGCGTAGGCCGCGAGGTCGGCGCCGGCGCGCTCCATCTCCGCGAAGATCGCGGGGGCGCGTTCAAGCAGGACCCGGGCGGCCCCGGTGAGGATGAAGCGGCGGCCCTGGCGTTCGACGAGGGGGACCCCGGGCTCCCTGGCCAGGGCGGCGAGCTGCTGGGAGACCGCCGACGGGGTGACGTTGAGCACCTCGGCCGTCGCCGCCACCGTGTGGTGGTGCGCCAGAGCGTGGAGGAGCTGCAACCGCCGAACGTCGATCATGGTCTCCAATGTAGGCGAGCACTCCGAGATTTCCGGGTGATTTCCGACAGATCACACAGGCGGGGACCGTGATTCGCTGCACAGCGCCCAGCCGCGACCCACCGAAAACTTTCCAGAGAAAAAATCGATCTTCTTTCCCTTCGGTGATGTCGTCCAGCTCTTTCCTCGTGTCACCCATGTCCCGGCAGATACCGGCACGTACAGTCAAGACCACAGCTCAACCATGGGCGTGCATCGCGCACGTTCCGGGGGATCAGCACCCAATGCTGGTGGAACGGGTGAGAAGAACATGCAAAATTCGCTGATGACCAAACCTCGACCGACCGACGTCGGTGTGCTCGGCTTCCGCTACCTGGGCGCCCACGAGGTGGAGGAACTCGCGGACCTGTGGGGCGCCCTCCACCAGCAGCACGCCCTGAGCGCCCCGCACCTGTCCGACATCATCAGCACCACGAGCCTCGACGAGTCCTGGCGCCGCCGCCGCTCCCAGTACCTGGAGTGGCTGGCCGACCCCGAGACGCTGGCGATCCTCGCCGAGAACGGCGACGACCCGGCCGCGTACGCGATGGTGACGCTGCGGGCGAACCCGCAGGGCACCTGGGACCGGGGCGAGCGCGTCGCGGTCGTGCAGACCTTCGCCATCGACCCGGAGTACGCGGGCACCCGCGTCGGATCCAAGCTGCTGGAGGAGATCCGCCACCAGCTGGCCGCCACCGGCATCCGCGACATCGAGTTCTCCGCCCTGGCCACGGCCTCGGAGGACATCAGCTTCCTGGAGACGGAGGGCTTCCGCCCCTTCGTGACCACGATGGTCTGCCGGGTCGACGGGTTCGGCGCCCACGACTGACGGGGGCGTTCCCGCGAGCACGCCCCGCGCCCCCGCGGCGCGGGGCGCCGCCGTGTCCGGGACCGCTCGCGGCCCGGGATCACCGGGGCCGCCCCCTGACGGGCGGTACCGCCGGCGCCCGCGCCACGGGGACCGGGCCGCCGCGGCGGGAACGGCCCGGGAACGCGCCTCGGGTGCACGGGGGGACACACGGCTCCGGGGGTCGACGTGCTCCGGTCCCTGCCCGGGGTCGTGCCCGTCCACCCGCCCTTCCCGCCGGGAGGGCGGGGCGCGCCGCGCGACACACCCCGGCACGGGAGGGCCCGGAAACGCTACGCTCGCCTGCGTGGCGACCTCCGACTCCAACACCTGCAACTTTCCCGGCTGCGACCGCCCGGTTCCCCGGGCCTCCTCCCCCGGCCGTCCTCCCCAGTACTGCGGCCTGCCCGAGCACACCCGGTGGCGGGCCTGGAAGGAGCGCCAGCGCCAGGCGCAGGAGTCCGAGCGCCAGGAGGCCGAGGCGCGCGCCGCCCGCGAGCCGTCCGCTCCGGCCGCACCCGGGTTCGCCTCCGCCGAGCCGGTGACGGCGGCCCGGCTGCGCGCCGACGACCTGCTGACCCGGTTCGCGGTGCAGAGCGAACAGCTGACGGCGACGCTGCGGGCCGCCACCGAGGCGTTCGGGACGATGACGGACCCGGCGGCGGCCGAGGCACAGGTCGAGGCGGCCCGCCTGGCGGGGGCGCGGCACGCCGCAGAGGCGGACGCGGCCCGGCTGGAGGCGGAGAACCGCCGCCGCGAGGCGGAGTCGGCGCGCCGGGCGGCCGAGGAGGCGGCCGCCTCGGCGGTCGCCGCCACCGCCGAGGCGGAGCGGATGGCGGAGGAGGCGCTGGCCCGGCGCGACGGGGCCGAGTCCGCGCGGGAGGCGGCGGAGCGGGAGGCCCGCACCGCCGGGGAGGAGCGCGACGCCGCGACAGCCGAGGCCAACGCCGGGCTGGCCGCCGCGGAGCGCCGCCTGCTGCGGGCGCAGGAGGAGGCCGAGAGCGAACGCGCCGACGCCGCCCGGCGGCTCCGGAACGCGCACGCCGAGGCGGAGGGCCTGCGGGCGGAGACCGCCGAGCACGCCCGTGAGCGCGACGAGGCGCTGGCCTCCGCCCGTGCCGAGCGGGAGCGGGCCGAGCACGCGCAGGCGCGCACCGTCCGCGCCGAGGAGGCCCTGGCCGCCGAACGCGAGCGCTCCCAGGCCGAACTCGGCCGCATCGAGCGGGCGCTGGAGGCCGAGCGCGCGGCGGCGGCGGCCGAGCGCGAGCGGTTCACCGCGGAACTGGAGCGGTCGGCGGCCGAGCGCGACCGCCTGATCGGGGAGCTGGCGGAGCAGCGGCGCTCGGCCGAGCTCACGCTGGCCGAGTCCCGCGAGGCCGCGGCGGCCCGGCTGGCCCTGGTGGAGGAGTCCCGGGACCGCGCCCTGGAGCGGGCCGAGCGGGCGGAGCGCGCCGAGGCCGAACGGGCGCGGACCCCGTCCGCCACCGCCGGGGAGCCCCCCTCCCGGAACTGACGGTCCGGCACGGACCGCGGCCGGCGGAGTCCCGGCCCGGGGCGCTCCGCCGCGCCCCGGCCGCTGCCGGGACCTCCCCGGGGGGCACCCGCCCGGCGGACCGCCGCCGGGGGCATCCGGTACCGGCCCGGCGCAGGCGGGCTTCCCTGCCGAGGGCACGTGCACGGGGGCCGCCACCGGGAACACGGACGCGAGAGACCCGGCACCGGGGCACCACGGCGGACACCACCGCCGGAGGCACGCACGCCGCGCACCCGGCACGGAGAACACGTACACGGGTGCCACCGCCGCAAGCACCGACACCGCCGGCCCGGGAACCACGAAGACACACGAGGCCGGACGCCACCGCCAGGAGCACGGACACCACCGCCGACGGCACCCGGGCCGCGCAGCCGGCACGGGGTCGCCTACGCGAGCGCCCCCGCCGAGAACACCGACGCGGCCTGCCCGGTAAGGGGACACCGCGCCGGCCGGAACCGCCCCCGGTGGCCGAAGACACCCGGTGCCGTGCGGGCGGTCACCACGGCGGCGTCGGGGCAGATCAGGGATGCCGCGGAGCGGAGTGGCGGCGTGCGGGGCGGCGTGCGCCGGGGCAGGGTGGCCCAGGACACCGGCGCGACGCCGAACCCGTCCCCGGCGGTAACGCGTCCTCTGGGTCATGAGTACCGATTCGTCCCGGTCTAGGATGGGGCACGTGCGAGATCTGGGAACCACGGGCGATACCGGACCCCTCGACGTGGGCGACCCTTCGCACCCGGGAGCCCGGCGCGTCGCCGTCGGCGAGCGCCCCCGGCCGCGGGTGGACCTGCGCGCCGTCTTCGGGCTGGAATCGGGTGCCTGGGCCTGGACCACCGCCACGCAGGCCGCCATCGCCATGACCGTCTCCTTCGCGCTCGCCGCGTGGCTGTTCGGCGCGCAGATCGCGACCCTGGCGGCCATGGGCTCCATGACCGTCCTGTACGAGAAGAAGACCCCCTACGCCTACCGCGCCGCCGCCCTGGCCCTGGTGGGGGTGGGGTTCGTGATCAGCGTCTCCCTGGGCTCGCTGGCCTCGGCGCTGTCGCCGTGGGCCGCCGTGTTCTCCATCGGGCTGACCGCCGGGCTGGCCACCCTCGTCTGCGCCGCCTGGCGGGTGGACAAGCCCGGGCCCATGTTCTTCGTGCTGGTGGGCGCGATCTCCACCATCGTGCCCGGCGGCCTGGCCGACGTCCCCCTGCACGCGGCCATCGCCGCGTTCGGCGCGGCGATCGGCTGGGCGGTGTCCATGTCGGGCGTCTTCGTCCGCGCGCGCCAGCCCGAGCGCCAGGCCGTGGCCGGGGCGTACCGCAAGCTCGCGATGCTGCTGCGGGCGGTGGGCACCCCCGAGCTGGACCACGCCCAGCACGACGCCTCGGTGGCGGTCGCCGACGCCTGGCGGCTGGTGCTGCTGGCCCAGACCCGCGGCTACCGCACCAGTGACGAGGCTGCCCGGCTGCGCTCCCTGCTGCGCTGGGTCTCCGACATCCACCTGTCCGCCACGCAGGTCTGCATGGCCCGGCCCGCACGGCTGCCGTCCGAGGCCGCCGACTTCGCCGAGCGGATGGCGGTCGCGGTGTCCGCCCCGGAGAAGGCCCCCGACCCCGCCGACCTGGACGGGCTGCGGCGGGGTATGCGCCCCCGCTCCCTGGAGGCGCGCCTGTACGGCCTGATGGCGCGCGCCTCCACCACCGCGCGGCGCGGCGCGTCCGGGCCCGAGGACGACGACGAGCGCTCCCGGAACCTGCACGACGAGCGCTACCCCGCGCTGTGGGGCGCCCTGCGCTCCAGCGTCAGCGCGGACTCACTGATCCGGCCCACCGCCCTGCGCATGTGGATCACGGTGACGGCGGCGGGCGCGCTGGCCCTGGCGGTGGGGCTGGAGAACTCCTACTGGGTGGGCATCACGACCACGGCCGTCCTCCAGGGCGGCAACGTGGTGCTGACGCTCAACCGGTCGGTGCAGCGGTCGCTGGGCACCCTGATCGGCGTGGTCGTGGGCGCCCTCCTCATCGCCGCCCACCCGCCGCTGGCCGGGGTCGTCCTGCTCGCGGGACTGTTCCAGGGCGCCGCGCAGCTGGTGATCGGCCGCAACTTCTTCTACGCCTCGGTGCTGCTCACCCCGATGGCGCTGCTGCTGTCGTACACGGCGGCGCCGCACCCCATCACCGAGCTGGCCGAGACCCGCATCATCGACACCGTGGTGGGATCGCTGGTGGGCCTGGCCGGGGCGACGCTGCTGTGGCGGGGCGCCTCCGCGACGCGGCTGCCGCAGTCCATCGTCCGGGTGCTGGAGGAGGCCCGCCGCTGCATGGCGGCGGTGCTGGACCAGGACACCGCGATCGACGCCCGGCTGCGCTACGAGCTGCGGCGGGACATGCGGGCCGCGCTGGTGAGCCTGCGAGGGGTCTACGAGAGCGCCATCGGCGACGTGCCGCGCGCCGCCTCCACCCGGCCGCTGTGGCCGGTGGTGGTGGCCACCCAGCGGACCGGGTACCTGGCGCTGTCGGCGCTGGCCGTGGAGCATCCCGAGCCGGTGGGGACGATCACCCTCCAGCGCGTGGACCTGGCGTTCCGGGAGCTGATCTCCGCGATGGAGGAGCGGCGCACCCCGCGGCTGGGCGCGCTGCCCCGGCTGCCCGCCCACCCGCGGATCAACATGGAGCTGCGCGCCCTGTCCACCGCCATGGCGGGCGCGGTCGCCCAGGACGAGCGGACGGCCCTGCTGGAGGCCCAGAAGCGGGCCGAGCTGGAGCGGCGCCGCGCCCAGGGGGACGTCGACGCCGACCTGTGAACCGCCCCGGGCTGGCCGTCCGGTCTCGAAGGCGTCGCGCCCGCGCCCGCAGTTCCTCAGTCGACCAGCGCGAACGCCCGCACGGGGAAGGCCGCCAGCCCGCGCACCTTGGCGGGGACGGCGAAGAACCGGAAGCCCTCGGCGGGCAGCTCGTCCAGCAGGCACAGGTGGGAGACCACGGGGACGCCGGCGGCCAGCAGGACCGCCAGGGCCGGCCTGGCCCCCTCCGCGGCCGGGGAGGTGTCGTCGACGGCCACCGAGTCGGTGCCGACCAGGACGGCCCCGGCCTCGACGAGGGCCTTGGCCGCCGCCTCGGTCAGGTGGGGGTGGTCGTGGTCGCCGTAGGCGTCGGTGCGCCAGCGGCGGTCCCAGCCGGTGCGCAGCAGGACGGCCCTGCCCCGCAGGTCCAGTCCCGAGAACGCCTCCGGGCCGATCCGTCGGGGGCCAGCGGCGTCCACGACGGTTCCGGGCAGGTCGGCCACCCTGTCCAGGTCGAGGTCGGCGAGGTCGGCGCCGTCGCGGTAGCGGTGGGCGGGCATCTCCAGGTAGGTGCCGGTGGCACCGGCCATGGTGACCCGACCGCCGTCGCCGTGCCCGGAGCCGCGGTCGGCCGCCGCCTCGGTGATGTCCGGCTGCGGGAGACCGGGGCGGGTGGTCATCCCGTCGGTGATCTGGTGGCTGACGTCGACCGGTTTGGACATGGCTTGCTGTCTCCTCGCTTCACGGGCGCGTCCGGTGCTCGACCCCCGACCTGCGCCAGAGGTCTAGACCATGAGCCTAGCGTGTGTGACCCAGGCCACCGCAGGGCCGATCCGCGGTGGGGCCCCGGGCCGCGGGAGCCGGTACGGCGGCCTCGGCCCGACGGTCCGCTCCGCGGGCCCGATAAGGTCATGGCACGCACCCGACGGCGGTTCCGTGGAGATCCCCCCGCCATCGCGGCTTTCGCATCACGCAGGGAGAAGGGTCCACTTCATGGTGTCACTGTACGGAGCGGCCAAGACCGTCGTCGCGCCCGCGACCCGCATGGTGTGGCCCGTGAAGGCCGAGGGCGCCCACCACGTCCCGCGCACCGGCGGGCTGATCCTGGCCGCCAACCACCTGGCGCTCATCGACCCCCTGTTCATCGGCGTCGCCTGCCCGCGGCCGGTGCGGTTCATCGCCAAGCAGGAGCTGTTCGACGAGGGCACCCTGGCGCGCCGGACGTTCACGCGGGTCCTGCGCGGACTGGGCCAGCTGTCGGTGGACCGCCGCCCGGGCCAGAGCGCCCAGGAGGCCATGGACAACAGCCTGGGCGTGCTGGAGCGCGGCGAGGTCTTCGGGATCTTCCCCGAGGGCACGCGCTCCCCCGACGGCCGCCTGTACAAGGGCCAGACCGGACTGGCCTGGCTGGCGCTGACGACCGGCGTCCCGGTGGTGCCGGTGGCACTGGCCGGGACCGAGCGGATCCTGCCGCCGGGCCGCAGGGTCCCGTCGTTCAACCGGGTGGGCGTGCGCTTCGGCGAGCCGGTGGACCTGTCCCCGTGGAAGGGGCGGGCGGACAGGGCGCGGCCCCGCAGAGAGGCCACCGACGCCATCATGGAGGCGATCGCCAAGCTGTCCGGCCAGGAGCGGATCGCCCGCTACGCTTCCTCCGTCAAGGCGGAGCTGGAACAGGGCGGCCCCCGCGCGTGACTTTCGCCACAGTGTCCACGGGGCTGATTCGGCCTTGATGGAGCGTTGACCCCTGATTGAGGGGAGCGGAGAGCGGCCCCCGGGCACGCCGCGACCCCCGCCCCAGCTGGGATGCCGGGATCACCCGGCCGCCGAAGGGCCGGCCCGGACGGATCCGCATCCCGGGGACGAGGGCAAAATTCCCCACCAGTATAGTGGGAATTACCGGTGCCGACACCGGATAGATTAGGCAAGCCTTACCTTTCGATGGCGTCCGACCCTGGCGCGAAGACTTGGAGCTGTGCGATGACGCGACCCCTGCGAGTGGGAATCGTCGGTGCCGGTCCGGCGGGAATCTACGCCGCCGACCTGCTCACCAAGGACGAGACCCTGTCCGCGTGCGGCACGTCCGTCAGCATCGACATCCTCGACAAGCTGCCCTCCCCCTACGGCCTGGTCCGCTACGGCGTCGCCCCGGACCACCCCCGGATCAAGCAGATCCAGGGGGCCCTGCACAAGATCCTCGACAAGCCCGAGATCACCTTCTACGGCAACGTCGAGTACGGCCGGGACCTCAAGCTGGAGGACCTGCGCCGGCACTACGACGCGGTCGTCTTCTCCACCGGCAGCGACCGCGACCGGCCCCTGGACATCCCCGGCATCGACCTGCCGGGCAGCCACGGCGCCGCCGACTTCGTCTTCTGGTACGACTCCCACCCCGACGTCTCGCCGTCCTGGCACGTCGAGGGCACCAGCGTCGCCGTGATCGGCGCGGGCAACGTCGCCGTCGACGTGGCCCGCATCCTGGCCAAGAGCGCCGAGGACCTGCTGGAGACCGACATCACCGACAACGTGTACGAGGGCCTGCGCGCCAAGCAGATCACCGACGTGCACGTCTTCGCCCGCCGCGGCATCGCCCAGTGCAAGGCCACCCCGATGGAGCTGCGCGAGCTGGACAAGCAGCCCGGGGTCGAGGTGATCGTGTACCCCGAGGACTTCGAGATGGACGAGGGCAGCCTCCGGGCCTGCGACGACTCCAACCAGACCAAGACCAACGTCAAGGTGCTCCAGAACTGGGCGCTGCGCGACCCGCGCGGCGACGCGGTCCGCCTGCACCTGCACTTCCTGCACTCCCCGGTGGCGGTGCTCGGCGAGGACCGGGTCACGGGCTTCCGTACCGAGCGCATGGAGCTCACCGGCGACGGCGGGGTCAAGGGCACCGGCGAGTACGTCGACCACGAGGTCCAGGCCGTGTACCGGGCCATCGGCTACCTGGGCTCGCCCCTGGCCGACCTGCCCTTCGACGAGGAGCGCGGTGTCGTTCCCAACCGCGAGGGCCGGGTGCTGGACCTGGACGAGAACCACATCCCCGGCGTCTACGCCACCGGCTGGATCAAGCGCGGCCCGGTCGGCTTGATCGGCCACACCAAGGGCGACGCCCTGGAGACCGTCGCCAACCTGGTCTCCGACCGCGAGTCGTTCACCCCGGCCGCCGAGCCGGACCCGGTCGCGTTCCGGGCCCTGCTGGAGGAGCGCGGCGTGGAGTACACGACCTGGGAGGGCTGGAAGCGGATCGAGGCCCGCGAGGAGGAGCTGGGCGAGGCCCGCGGCCGCAAGCGCCTCAAGCTGCTCAGCCGCGAGGAACAGACCACGGTCGCGCGCCAGGGCTGACCCAGCGCGCACGTCCCCGGCCGGCCCCGCGCCCCTCTGCGGGGCCGGCCCCCTTTCCCCCCGGAAAGGCGCTCCCCACCGTGAGATTGCACATGCGACTCACCTCGGGAACATGGAACAACGGCCCGGTTCCATGGGTTAGAGTCACTGTTGGTCGGTGTGGTAGCAAGTGTCCCCCGGGCCTCAACTATTGCCTTCGCGGAATACCGCGTACGGCCCCCGACAGGGGTGACCGTGCGGTCAGGAGCCCCGTTGTGCCCCGCGCCGAGAGGCGACCGCCATGCCGACCGTCATCCTCGTGCCCCGCTCCCACTGAAGTGGGGGCGGGGCATCTTGGTATTCTCCCCGAAAAACGACGAAGGACGGTCAGGCGTGGACGAACGGTCCCCCCGGCAGCCGGATTCCTCCGGACCGCCCGAGGAGTCGGGCGATACCCCGACCCGGGATGTGCGCCCGGCGAACCCCTACCGGATCCCGCAGCGGTCCCCTGCCCCGGAGGGCTCCGAGGCCGACGGCGCCTCCGGCCGTCCCGACGCCTGGGACACCCCGTACCCGGCCGCGCAGGGGCCCACCGGCGAGTGGAGCACGCTGCGCGCCGACGAGACCCCTCCTACGGACACCTGGAAGGACTGGGAGACCCCGGAGCGGTCGGCCGAGGGAGCCGGCTCGGGCTGGTTCTCCGGCGAGGACCGCACCGGCGGCGCCCAGGACGCGGAACCCGCGGCCCAGGAGACCCCGAACCGGGCCGACGACGTGTGGAGCCGCCCGGCCCGGGAGCCCCGGGACGGCGGCGACGCGCAGCCGGCCGACGCCCCGTGGGGTGCCGGGGAGCCGGGCGGCTCCCGGGACGCCGCGGCCGACGCCTCGCGGTCGGCGGGCGGGTCAGACGACGCGAACCGGGACACCGGCGACGCCTACCGGGGTGCGCACAGCGGACCCCGGCAGGGCGCCTCCGCCTGGGACTCCACCGAGGACTCCTCCACCTGGGGCGCCGGAGGCCAGAGCGGCACCTGGGGAGAGCAGTCCCGCGGAGCGCACGAGGGCACCGATTCCGGGACCGCCTGGAACACCGGCGACCAGAGTCCCGGCGGTACGGACGACACCCCTTGGAGCGCGCACAGCGGACCCCAGCACAGCGCCTCCGCCTGGGACTCCACCGACGACTCCCCCACCTGGGAGAACAGCGATCGGGATGCCATCCGGGGGGACGCGAACAGCGGTGCCCGGGCGGGCGCCTCCGCCTGGGGCGAGTCCTCCGGCGGCACCTCCGGCACCGCCTCGTGGAGCGACGGCGGCCAGGGCTCCTCCTGGAGCGCCGACGACGGCGCGCGCCCGTCCGGCGTGGACGATGCCCCCTCCTGGGGCACCGAGGACCGGGGTACCGCCTGGGGCGAGCAGTCCCCCGGAGCGCACGAGGGCACCGGCTCCGGTGCCGCCTGGGACACCGGCGCACAGAACCCCGGCGGTACGGACGACACCCCCTGGAGCGCGCACAGCGGACCCCAGCGCAGCGCCTCCGCCTGGGACTCCACCGAGGACTCCCCCTCCTGGGGCACCGGGGGCCAGAGCGACACCTGGGGCGAACAGCCCCACGGAGCACACGAGGGCACCGATTCCGGGACCGCATGGAGCACCGGCGAACAGGACCGGCCCTGGGGGGACACCGCGAGCGTCCCGCAGCCGAGCGGCACCTCCTGGGACGAACAGCCCCGCACCGACGACTCCTGGAACACGCACAGCGGCCCGCAGACGAGCAGCGCCCGGAGTGAGGGGTCCGACGGCGAGGGCCGGGGCACCGGCGACCGCGAGGACTCCTGGGGCGGCCGGACCGGCGAGACCCCCCACGGCCCCGACACCGACGGCGGTTCCCGAGCGGCGGGCACCGGCCCCCGCCCGGTCGGCGCGGACGACTCCCCCTCCTGGGGCACCGGAGGCCAGAGCGACACCTGGGGCGAACAGCCCCATGGAGCACACGAGGGCACCGGCTCAGGTGCCGCCTGGAACACCGGCGAACGGGACCGGCCCTGGGGCGACACCGCGAGCGGCACCTCCTGGGGCGAACAGCCCCCCGCCGACGACTCCTGGAACACGCACAGCGGCCCGCAGGCGACCGCGGGCTGGGGCGAACAGCCCGGCGGTACCGGCGACGGCTGGGACGCGCAGCCCCGCGGAGCGCACCAGGGCCCCGGCGTGGACGGCGACGACCGGGACCCGTACGGCGACGATCCCCACCGGCAGGCCGAGGCCTGGAACGCCTCGGGCGGTGCCGACGGGTACGGCGACGACCCCCGGGGAGACGGACGGCCCGGCGAGCCCGGGTACGGGGACCGGTGGAGCGGCCCGCAGCAGGGTGCCGGTTCCGGCGGCGACGGCCGGGGCGGCCCCCCGCGGGACCCCGGCGGCACCGGCGACGGCTGGGACGACTGGGACGGGGAACGGCCCGACGGGGAGCACGACGGGGGCGCGGCCCCACGGGGCGAGAACTTCGAGTACCTCTACAACGGCGGCGACCCCGCGGCACAGCCGCCGGGTGAGCCGGAGCGGCCCCGGCGCAAGTCCCGGCGCGGGCTGGTCATCGGCCTCGTGTCCGCGGTGGTGGTGCTGGCCCTGGTCGGCGGCGCCGCCTCCTGGTACGTGCTGACCCTGCCGCAGCCGGAGGAGGCGACCGCCGAGTACGAGGCCGCCTGGGAGGCCCAGGAGTACGACCGCCTGGCCGCCGTCACCACCGGCGGCGACCCCGCCGAGGTCATCGGCGGCATCGCCGACGGGATCGGGGTGGAGAGCTTCGACGTCACCGTCGGGGAGCCGGTCGTCGACGGCGGCGCCGGCACCGCCTCCTACGAGGTGGCCGTCGGCCTGTCCAACGCGGGCGACTGGGGCTGGGAGGGCGAACTCCCCCTGGTCCGACAGGACGGGGAGTGGCTGGTGGACTTCTCCCCCGAGGTGGCCTTCCCCGGCCTGGCCGAGGGCGAGAGCCTGGCGCGCACCGCGGTGTGGGGCGAGCGGGGACGGATCCTCGCCGCGGACGGCACCCGACTGGACACCCCGGACATCTCCGGCTCGCTCCAGATGCTCGTCGGCGGGATGGGCGAGGCGACCGAGGAGGACGTCGAGCGCCTGGGCCCGGCCTACCGGATCGGCGACAACGTCGGCACCAGCGGGCTCCTGAGCACCTACGAGGCGCGGCTGGCCGGACAGGCCGCCACCACCATCCTCAAGGTGGAGGCCGGCACCGACGTCGACTCCGTGGAGGTGACCGACGAGAACACGGTCGTCAGCCTGGACGGCGCACCCGGTGAGGACGTCGTCACCAGCATCGACATGGGGGTGCAGAACGCGGCCGCCAACGCCATCATCGACTCCTCCGACCCGGCGGGCATGGTGGCGATCCGCCCGTCCACCGGCGAGATCCTGGCGGCGGTCAACGTCCCCGGCGGCTTCAACCGCGCCTTCGAGGGCCGCTACCCGCCGGGGTCGACGTTCAAGGTCGTCTCCTACAACGCCCTCCTGGACGGGGGCATGTCCCTGGACAGCCCGTTCGAGTGCCCCAAGGAGTACAACCCGGGCGGCTGGGAGTTCACCAACGCGGGCGGCGCCGAGTACGGGTCGCAGACGATGACCGAGGCGTTCGCGACCTCCTGCAACACCGCGCTGGTGCAGGCGGCCGTCGACAACATCGACGCGAACACGCTGCTGGCCAGCGCCGAGCTGTTCGGGATGAACGCCGCCCTCAGCATCGGCGTCCCGACGTTCGAGCCGGTCTACCCGCTCTCCGAGGGCGCCGTCATGCTGGGCGCCCAGGCCATCGGCCAGGGCCAGGTCGAGACCTCGCCGCTGCACATGGCCACGGTCCCGGCGGCGGTCGCGGACGGCAACTGGCGGGCCCCGCAGCTGGTGACCGAGCCCGTCGCGGAGGACCTGCCCGAGCCCCGCCCCATCCCCAACGCGGAGGCCCTGCGCACGATGATGCGCGCGGTCATCACCGAGGGGACCGCCGAGGACCTGCCCTTCCAGGGCGAGGTGTACGGCAAGACGGGCACGGCCGAGTTCGGCACGGCCGAGGGCGAGGACGAGGAGCTGCCCAGCCACGCGTGGATGGTCGGCTTCAAGGGCGACGTGGCGTTCGCCGTGGTGGTGGAGGGCGGCGGGGGCGGTTCGTCCGTCGCCGGCCCGATCGCCGCGGACTTCACGAACGCGCTGTGACCCGCGGCGGCGGGCGGCTCCGGCCGCCCGCCGCCCGGCATCCGGGGCGCGCGACTCCCTCCGCGGAGGGGGTCGCGCGCCCCGCGTGTTCCGGGTCCCCGCCCTGCCGGGCCGCTCGGAACCCGCACCGGTTCCCGGGTCGCCGGCCCGCGGGACGCGGGCCCCGTCCGGAACGGGCGCGGTCCACGAGTCCGTGCGCCGGGGCACGGCGGAGCGGACACGGTGGAGCGGACACGCGGGATCAGCCCCCGAAACGGAGAGATGCCGCCGGGCCCGCGCACCGGTAGACCGGCGGCGCCGGGACCGCGATCCGACGTACGGCCCCCGCCCCCGCCGCCCGGGAGGGCGGACACGGCGAAGCCTCCGCGGAGCCTTCCGCGGAGGGGCCCGGCGGCGCGGGCGGCCCGCTCCGGTCCGGCCCGGAGCGGACGCGCCCTACCCTTCGGCGGGCTGCGCGGTGGTCTGCGCCGGCGCCGCCGGTTCGGCGGGCTGGGAGGCTCCGGGCGTGAGGACGAACAGCAGGACCAGGAGCGCGGCGGTGACCGCCGCGATCAGGCCGCAGGCCGCCCACGGCTTCCAGCCGCCCAGGCCGGGTTCGGCGGGTGCGTCGGGGTCCCCGAAGGATTCCAGGCGTCCGGCGAGCTCCGGGTCCTCTTCGCTCAGCCGTTGCTCGATCTCCTCCAGGATCCGCCGTTCGTGTTCTCTCAGGGACATGGCACCCTCCTTCAGCGGCCGGGGGAAGGACTACTGTCGCCACCGGGTGTCCTACAGTCTCCCCAGGGGAGCGGGAGGATATCCCGCCCCGCGCGGGATTTCCCGGCCTCCCGCGGACCCCGCAGGTCACCGCCGCGGACCGTCCCGGCATGCGGGACGACCGTCTCAGGGGTCGGTCACCCGGGGTAGCACTCGGCCTCCGCCGCCTTCACCCCGGCCCACACGGAGTCCCCGCGCACCAGCCCCAGTTCGGCCAGCGCGGCGGGGCTGATGTCGGCGGCCAGGTCGAGCGGTCCGGTCAGGTGCACCCGCACCTGGTCGCCGAACCGCTCCACCCCGTCCACCTCCAGCTCCCACAGGTTGCGCGGGCTGCCGTCGGGGCGGCTCCGGTACAGGGCGACCGCCCGGGGCGGGAAGGCGACCAGCGCGGGCCCGCGGTGCGCCCGGTGCACCCGCACCACCGTTCCGCCGTCCAGGGCCACCACCGTGCCGTCGGCGGTGCCCCGGAACAGGTTGAGGCCCACCAGCCGGGCCACGTAGGGGGTGCGGGGGCGGCGGGCCACCTCGGCGGGCGCGCCCTCCTGGACCACCCGGCCGCCCTCGACGACGGCGATGCGGTCGGCCAGCACCATCGCGTCCAGCGGGTCGTGGGTGACCAGGACGGCGGCGCCGTCGAACTCCTCCAGCAGGTGGCGCAGCCTGCCGCGGACGTGGAGGCGGGTGCTGACGTCCAGGGCGGCCATGGGCTCGTCCAGCAGCAGCAGGCGCGGGCGCACCGCCAGGGCCCGGGCCAGCGCCACCCGCTGGGCCTGCCCCCCGGACAGGCCGCGGGGCCGGGAGCGGGCGTGGTCGGCCAGGTCCATGTGGTCGAGCAGCTCGGCGGCCCGGGCGCGCGCGTCCGCCTTGGACTCCCCCTGGCAGCGCGGCCCGAACGCGACGTTGTCCAGCGCGCTCATGTGCTGGAACAGCAGGTAGTCCTGGAAGACCATGCCGATGGGGCGGCGCTCCACGGGTGTGCGGGTGTGGTCGCGGCCGTCCACCCGCACGTGGCCCCCGGTCAGCGGGAGCAGCCCGGCCAGGGCGCGCAGCGCCGAGGACTTTCCCGCGCCGTTGGGGCCCAGCAGGGCCAGCACCTCGCCGGCCGCCACGGACAGGGAGACGTCCAGCGCGAAGTCCCCGCGGTTCAGGCGCAGGTCGGCGGAGAGCACGCTCATGCCGTGTTCACCCACCTCTCGCGCAGGGTGGCCAGCACGGCCAGGGACACCAGGAGCAGGACCAGGCTGAGCACGATCGCCGCCTCGGGGTCGCGCTGCATCGCCATGTAGACGGCCAGCGGCATGGTCTGGGTGGTGCCGGGGAAGTTCCCGGCGAAGGTGATGGTGGCGCCGAACTCGCCGAGGGCGCGGGCCCAGCACAGGATCGCGCCGGCACCGATTCCGGGGAGCACCATGGGCAGGGTGACGCGGGTGAACACGGTGACCCGGCCGGCGCCGAGCGTGGCCGCGGCCTCCTCGTAGCGGCGGTCGGCGCCGCGCAGGGCGCCCTCCACGCTGATCACCAGGAACGGCATGGCCACGAACACCTGGGCCAGGACGACCGCCGCCGAGGTGAAGGGGATGGTGATCCCGAACCACGCGTCCAGGTACCGCCCGAGCAGGCCGTTGCGGCCCAGCACCAGCAGGAGGGCGACACCGCCGACGACGGGCGGGATGACCAGGGGCACGGTGACCAGGGCGCGCACCAGCCGTCGGCCGGGGAACTCGGTGCGGGCCAGCAGCCAGGCGAGCGGGACGCCGAGCACCAGGCACAGGGCGGTGGCGACGGTGGCGGTCGACAGCGACAGCCACAGGGCGGCCAGCACCTCGGGTTCGGTGACCCTGCCGCCCATGTCCGCCCAGGGGGCGCGCACCACCAGTCCCAGCAGGGGCAGGACGAGGAAGGCGACGCCCGCCAGGGCGGGCAGGACGAGCGGCCAGGGCGGGCGGCCGGAGCGGGCCCGCAGGGCGGGCCCGCTCCGTCGTGGACTGCGGGTCACGGGGTGCCGAACCCCGCCCCGGCGAGGGCCTCGGCACCGGTCCCGGACAGCACGAAGTCGATCCAGGCCTCGGCCGGGTCGGGCGCGGGCGCGTTGGCCAGCAGCGCGATCGGGTAGTCGTTGACGGCCTCGTCGGCCTCGGGGAAGGCGATGCCGGTGACGGCCTCCCCGGCGGCGATCACGTCGGTCTCGTAGACGAGCCCGGCATCGACCTCGCCCAGTTCGACCTTGGTGAGGACGGCGCGGACGTCCTCCTCGTAGGTGACGGGCGTGATGTCGAGGCCGGCGGCGTCCAGCGCGGTGACGGTGGCCGCGCCGCAGGGGACCTCCTCGGCGCAGAACGCGACGGCGGTGTCCTCGCCGGCGAGGTCGCCGAGGTCTTCGATCCCGGCGGGGTTGTCGGCGGGCACGGCGATCCGGAGGGTGTTGGTGGCGAAGACGGCGCCGTTCGCACCGTGCTCGCCGGCCCACTCCGGCGCCAGTCCCTCGCCCTCCACGACCTGGTCCATGGTGGAGGTGTTGGCGGCGGCGAACACGTCGGCGGGGGCGCCGGAGTTGATCTGGGCGGCCAGCTCGCTGCTGCCCGCGAAGTTGAAGACGACCTCCACGCCGGGGTTGGCCGCCTCGAACTCCCGCGCGAGGTCCTCGAAGACGTCGGTGAGCGAGGCGGCGGCGAAGACCGTCAGCTCGCCGGTGGGCCCCTCGGACCCGGTCTCCCCGGCCGTTCCGGGGCCGGCGTCCGGGGCCGAGCAGGCGGTGAGGGCCAGCGCCGCGGCGGCCAGGGCGGGGATGAGCCGGGAGGGGGCGTCACGCATGGTGTTCTCCGGTCGTTTCGATGATCACGTTCGTGGACTTGACCACGGCGGTGGCGAGGGTGCCCACCTCCAGGCCGAGTTCGTCGGCGGCCTCGCGGCTCATCAGCGAGACGACGCGGTGCGGTCCCGCCTGGATCTCGACCTGGGCCATGACGGTGTCCCGGACGATCGCGGTGACCAGCCCCCGGAAGCGGTTGCGCGCGGAGGAGCGGTGGCGGTCGGGGTCCTGGTGGGACACGTCGCGCAGGAAGGCGGCCAGGTCGGCGCCGTCGAGGGTGCGGCGGCCGGAGGCGTCGCGGGTCGCGCCGAGGCGCCCGGCGTCGACCCAGCGGCGCACGGTGTCGGCGCTGACGCCGAGGAGTTCGGCGGCCTCGCTGATCTGGAAGGTGGGCATGGGACGAATCTACCCCTCGCAGTTGCGAGGGTGTTAGGGCCCCTGGGTTGGCGGATCACAGCTTTTTCTCGCCCCAAAGGCCGCATGTGTCAGATGAACGTCCCAACGGGGGCGCCGGGGAGGCGGCTCACCCGGGCCAGGCCGCGAGCAGGGCGACCAGCAGGAGCCCGTCGAACAGCACGGACAGGAACACCGCCGGGGACCGGCCCGCGCCCCTGCGCTGCTCGCCGGCTCGGGCCGGTGGAGCGGCTCGGCGGCGACCGGGCGGGGGCCGCGGCCGGTACCGGTCAGCCGCGGGGGTCGGCGATCTCGCCGACGGGCCCCTGGGCGCGGTAGTCGTCCAGCGCGGTGACCGCGTACACGGTGTCGTCCCCGGCACCGGTGTCGGTGAGCGCGGTACCGCCGGTCAGGCCGACGAGGTTGTCGGGGGTGAGCGCCTCGCACGCGGTCTCGTCCCCGGCCTCGGCCGCCCCGGCGGGCAGCGCGTACACGGCGTAGAAGCGGGCCCCCTCGGCGGCCTCCCAGGACACCTCCACCCCGTGGTCCCCGGCCTCGGCGGCCACCCCGGGCACGGTGCCCACCCGGGCCTCCTCCTCGCCGGAGTCGGTGCGCGGCGGCAGCGCCGGCGCGGCGTAGTGGCCGCCGAGCAGGTGGTCGACCGCGTCCGGGTTGTCGCGCATGCTCTTGATGGAGAAGTAGATGTCGCCGCCCACCTGCTCCGACTCCCCCGAGTAGTCGAGCTGGACGGACAGCGCGTCGTCGCCGGTCCAGCCGTCCTCGCCCAGGCGGTAGGCGGCCTGGCCGATGTAGAGGTCGACGCCGGTGCCCTCGACCTCGTCGGCCCACCAGTCGGTCAGCGCCTCGTAGTCGGCGGTGTCGAAGCCGCGCTCCCAGTACAGCTGGGGGGCGACGTAGTCGACGCTGCCCTCGCGGATCCAGGTCCGGGTGTCGGCGTACTGGGCGTCGTAGGACTGGAGCCCGGAGCTGGGCGACCCGGAGGAGTCGGTGGAGTCGTTGCGCCAGATGCCGAACGGGGAGACGCCGAACGTCACCCAGGGCTTGGTCTCCTGGATGGCGCCGTGCACGTCGGCCATGAGCCGGTCGACGTTGTCGCGGCGCCAGTCGCCGCGGTCGTCGAAGCCGTCGCCGTGGGCCTCCCAGGAGGCGTCGTCGTCGAACTCCTCCCCGTCCTTGGGGTAGGGGTAGAAGAAGTCGTCGAAGTGGACGCCGTCGATGTCGTAGCGCTCGACCACGTCGGTGATGACGCCGGTGACCCACTCCCGGACCTCGGGGTTGCCCGGGTCCATGTAGGCCTCGGTGCCGTAGTCCACCAGCCACTCGGGGTTCTGCTTCACCGGGTGCCCGTCCACCAGGTTCTCGATGTCGGGGTCCTGCAGGCCCACGCGGTAGGGGTTGAACCAGGCGTGCATCTCCAGGCCGCGGGCGTGCGCCTGGGCCACGGCGTACTCCAGGGGGTCGTAGCCGGGGTCGCCGCCCTGCGCGCCGGTGAGGTAGCGCGCCCAGGGCTCCTTGTCGGAGGCGTACACGGCGTCGGCGGTGGGGCGCACGTGCAGGAACACGGCGTTGAGTCCCATGGCGACGGCGTCGTCGAGGTAGGCGTCCAGTTCGGCCTGCTGCTCCTGGGCGGGCAGGCCGGGCTCGGACGGCCAGTCGATGTTGCGGACCGTGGTGAGCCAGGCCCCCCGCATGCTGCGCTCGGAGTCGGCCGAGCAGAGCGCGTCGGCGGCGCGCACGGTGCCCCCGCCGCCGCTGGCGCCGTCGCCGGGCGCTCCCCCGGAGGCGCCGGCCGCGCATCCGGCGAGCAGGACGGTGGACGCGGCGGCCGCGGTCGCCCACCGCGCGGTGCGCGGTGCGGTCGCGGCCCGTGCCACAGAACCCTTCAATGCAGCGTCTCCTCTGGAAGCGGTGGGGCGGCGCCCGTCCCCGGGGCGCCGTGCCGTGGACCAGAGTAGAGGACAATGTCAATTTTCAGACACGATTCAGCCAATCTGTGGATAACCTCGCACAAGCCGCGGTGGGGGAACATTTCCTCAGGTCAACGCGGTCACCGCGGACTCCCAAGGTTTTCCCGGGTCCCGGCACGGAAACCGTCGCGCGCCCGCGCCGGGCGCGGCTTCGCGGGTCTTGACAGCCCGCGTCCGCGCGCCCGGCGCCCCGGCCCGCCCGGGCCGGCGGGCGACCTAGACTCACATGTCGTGAACGCCGCCGTGTACCCGCCCAAGCTCTTCGTCCGGACCGTGCCGCTGCGCGGCGGCGCCGACTCCCTGGTGCGCCGCCTGCCCGCGGGGACGCCGCTGGCCTGGCTGACCGGCGACGGCGGCCTGGTCGGCTGGGGCGAGGCCGCCCGCTGGGACGGGGCCCCCGAGCCGGAGGGGACCGAGCCCACCGACACCACCCGCTTCACCGAGGCCGCCCGCTGGCTCACCGGCCTGCTGGAGCGCACGGAGGTGGAGGACGAGGTCGGCCTGCCGGGCACCGGCGCCGCGGCCTTCGGCACGTTCACCTTCGCCCCGGCCTCCTCCGGATCGGCGATGATCGTCCCCCGGGTCCTGCTGGGCCGGCGCGGCGACCGGGCGTGGCTGACGACCGTCACCGACGAGCCCGGCGTCCACCCCGGGGAGCTGCTGTACCCGGCGCCCGCGCCCCGCCCGGTCGGCCCGCTGTCCTGGAGCACCGGCGCGCGGACCGCCGCGGAGTGGGGCGGCGTCGTCGCGGAGACCGTCGCGCGCATCCGCGCCGGAGAGCTGGACAAGGCGGTGCTGGCCCGCGACGTCACGGCCCTGGCCGAGTCCCCCATCGACGTGCGCACCCTGCTGGAGCGCCTGCACCACCGCTACCCGCAGTGCTTCACGTTCTCGGTGGCGGGCATGGTCGGCGCCACCCCCGAGCTGCTGCTGCGCCGGGAGGGCCGGGAGCTGTCCTCCCTGGTGCTCGCGGGGACCCGTCCGCGCGGGGCCTCGGCCCAGGACGACGAGAGGCTCGCGGAGGAGCTGATGTCCTCCGCCAAGGACGTGGAGGAGCACGGCCTGGCGGTGGACTCCCTGCGCGACGCGCTGGCCCCCCTCGCCGAGGAGCTGGTGGTCCCGTCCTGGCCGCACCTGCTGCGGCTGGCCAACGTCCAGCACCTGGCCACCCGCGCGCACGCCCTGCTGCGGCCGGGGGTGTCGGCCCTGGACGCGGTGGCCGCGCTGCACCCGACGGCGGCGGTGGGCGGCACCCCCACGGCCGCGGCGATGCGGCTCATCGCCGAGGAGGAGGGCATGGACCGCGGCGGCTACGCCGGGCCGGTCGGCTGGGTGGACGGTGCGGGGAACGCCGAGTGGGGCATCGCCCTGCGCAGCGCGCACGTGGACGGGGCGCGGGCCCGGCTGTTCGCCGGGTGCGGCATCGTCGCCGGGTCCGAGCCCGCGTCGGAGGTCGCCGAGACCGAGTCCAAGTTCCGCCCGGTGCGCGAGGCCCTCACCGACTGACGGCGGGGCCGCGGACGGCACCGGCCGTCCGCGGCGGGGATCCCCGCCGCCGGGGCCGCCTCCGCGCGCCCGCCCCGGGCCGGGAAACCGGCGCGTAACACGCCGGGGCTACCGTGCCGCCATGCACATCGACTTCGTCTCCTGGGACGACCCCGAGGGGGCGGCCCTGCGGGCCGGGCAGCGCGCCGAGATCGCCGAGCGGTACGGCACCCCCGACTCCGAGCCCGGGACGCCGCCCTCCGCGTCCGACATCGCCGTGTTCGCGCTCGTACGGGCCGCGGACGGCACCGCCGTGGCGTGCGGGGGCCTGCGCGACCTGGGCCCGGACGCGGGCGGCGAGGTCAAGCGGATGTACGTCCCGCCCGCGCACCGGGGCTCGGGGGCGGCCTCCCTGCTGCTGGCCGCGCTGGAGGACTGGGCGCGCGGACAGGGGTGGGGGCGGCTGCGCCTGGAGACCGGCGACCGCCAGCCCGACGCGGTGCGGTTCTACCGCAAGTCCGGCTACGCCCCCGTGGAGCCCTTCGGCGCCTACGCCGACTCGCCCTCGTCGCTGTGCCTGGGCAAGGACCTGTAGGGTCCGCGGACGCGAGCCGGCCCCGGGACTCCCCCACGACGGAGATCCCGAGGCCGGCGGCCCGGTGGTCGGTCACCGACCGACGTCTTGGCCGCCCTTGTGCCAGATGCAGACCACGGACGGGCGGGGGAAGTCGCCGTCGGGCCACACGCTGGTGGGCGCCTCGAAGGTGCCGTTCTCGCCGGGGTGCTGCGGGGCCAGGAACACCGTCTTGTTGTCCTCGGTGATCAGCGGCCCGCACGCCTCGGCGTCCACCGGGACGGTGGCGAAGGTCTTGAGTTCACCGCGGAAGCGGCCCTCGACCGGCATGACGTGCAGCGCGTCGTTGATCCCCATCGTGCCGGGCTGGCCGTCGGTGGAGATCCACAGGTTGCCGTCCTTGTCGAAGGCGACGTTGTCGGGCGAGGAGATCGGCATGACCTTGGACTTGTCGTAGCCCGCGTAGTAGGTGTCCTCGTCCTCGGGGTCGCCGCACACCAGCGGCACCGCCCAGGAGAACGCCTCGGCGGCGGCGTCGCCGCCGTGCTCGACGATCTCCAGCACGTGGCCGTGCTTGTTGGCGGCGCGCGGGTTGGCCTCGTCGGCCTGGCCGGGCTCGCGGGCGGTGTTGTTGGTGAGGGCCACGTACACCTTGCCGGTGACGGGGCTGGGCTCGACGTCCTCGGGCCGGTCCATCTTGGTGGCGCCCACGGCGTCGGCGGCCAGGCGGGTGTGGACCAGCACCTCGGCGACGGAGAACCCGTCGACGAAGCTCTCGGTGTCGGTGGCCAGGGCGATCCAGTCGCCGTAGCCGTCGAACTCGCCGTCGGCGGGCAGCGCGCCGGTGCCGTCGATCTCCTCCTCCGGGCTGTTGCCGGTGAGGCGGGCGACGTAGAGCGTGCCGGTGTCCAGCAGGGTGAGGTTGTGGTCGGTGTCGCCCTCGCGGTACTTCTTCGCGCTGACGAACTTGTAGATGTAGTCGAAGCGCTCGTCGTCGCCCATGTAGGCGGCGATGCGGCCGTCGGCGGCCACCTGGATGGTCGCGCCCTCGTGCTTGAAGCGGCCGAGCATGGTGCGCTTGGCCGGCGTGAAGCCGGGGTCGAAGGGGTTCACCTCGACGATCCACCCGAAGCGGTTGGCCTCCTGCGGGTGGCGGGCCAGGTCGAACCGCTCCTCGGCGCGGTCGAAGCGGCGGCCGCCGTAGGTGTTGCCGCTGGTGGGGATCCCGTAGCGGGCCAGGGCGGGCTTGTCGGCCTCGGGGACGCCGTCGCCGCCGACGAAGTACTGGTTGAAGTTCTCCTCCGCGGTGAGGAAGGTGCCCCAGGGGGTCATGCCGCCCGCGCAGTTGTTGAGGATGCCCCTGACCTCGCGGCCGGTGGGGTCCTCGGCGGTCTTGACCAGGTCGTGCCCGGCGACCGGGCCGGTCAGGACGGTGGGGCTGTTGCCGGTGACGCGGCGGTTGTAGCGGCGCTCGCCGCCGGCCAGGACCCACTTGCCGGTCCGGCCCTCGCGCTCCAGTTCGACGATGGAGCCGCCGTGCGCCTGGATGGCGACCCTGATGTGCTCGACGTCGGCCTCGTCGCCGTTGGTGTACCCGCGGAACATGATGTTCTCGTTGGTGTACTCGTGGTTGACCCAGAGCAGGCCGCGGTCCCCGTCGATCTGGTGGAAGCCGACGTAGTCGCAGTTGTAGCCGAACTGCTTGGACTGGGCCTCGGCGGTCTGGTTCTCGACGTCGAACCCGGGGGCGTCGGGCAGGACGGCGTCGCCCCAGCGCACGATGACGTGGTGGTCGTAGCCGCCGGGGACGGTGACCTTGTCGTCGTTGTTGGGCAGCACGCTGCGGAAGGTGGGCCGGGGGGCGGGCTTGGGGCGGCCCGGGCCGCGGTCGGGGTCGGCGAGGGCGGGAGCGCCCATGCCCAGGGCACCGGCACCGGCGCCGACCGCGACGGCGCCCAGCACCGAGCGGCGGGAGAGCGCCTTGGCGAAGATGTCACCGAAGTAGAGGTTGTCGCTGGTGTTGGGGGCGGGGTGGAAGCAGGCATCACCGCAGCGCAGCTCGCACGTTCTGCGGGAGCGTCCTCCCTGGGCCATGCCGATGAGGGGCAGCGGACGGCGGTGGGGCGCGGATTCGGGCACACCTTCTCCTTGGGGATCGTGACTTCCCCCGGACGGGTCTCCGCCCTGGTACGGGGCTGGGGCGGGGACGTCCGGGGCGGCGGCAGGCGGGGTGCTCCCACCGGTCGCTCTCGACCTTGGCCGAGGTTCCACACGCAGGGGTGAAACCGAGGTGAACGCCCTTACAACTCCGTCGCATCACCGGGTTGATCACCATGAGCGACTTCGTGAACACCCACCGTCGACCTCTGTCCGTGATGATCCACCACCGCGGACCGCCGGGTCCAGGCTCCACGCCAGAAGCCCTTCCCGGCCCCCGTCCGTGTCCCTGCCCTGTCCGCGCCCCGGCTACCCCCGGGCCCCGCTGCGGCCGACCGGCACCACCAGGGGGCCGCCGGTCACGGGGTCCTCCACCACGACGGCCTCCAGCCCGAAGACCTCGCGCAGCAGGGCGGGGGTGAGCACCTCCGCGGGCTCGCCGCTGGCCAGCACCCGGCCCTCGCGCATGGCGATGACGGTGTCGGCGTAGCGGGCGGCCAGGTTGAGGTCGTGCAGCACCATGACGATGGTGCGCCCGCCCTCGTCGTGGAGTTCGCGCACCAGGTCGAGCACGTCCACCTGGTGGACCAGGTCCAGGAAGGTCGTGGGCTCGTCGAGCAGGAGCAGGTCGGTGCCCTGGGCGAGGACCATCGAGATCCAGGCGCGCTGGCGCTGGCCCCCGGACAGCTCCGACAGCGGGGTGTCGGCCAGCTCGGCCAGGCCGGTCATCTCCAGGGCCCGGGCGACCGCCTCGTGGTCGTCGCCCGACCACTGGCGGTACCAGCGCTGGGCCGGGTGCCGGCCGCGGGCGACCAGGTCGGCGACGGTCAGCCCGTCGGGGGCGGTGGGCTGCTGGGGCAGCACTCCCAGCACCCGGGCGACCTCACGGGTGGGGGTGCGGTGGATGTCGCGGCCGTCCAGCTCCACCAGCCCGGCCCTGGGGCGCATCAGCCGTCCCAGGGCGCGCAGCATCGTGGAC
Source organism: Nocardiopsis flavescens (assembly GCF_900141985.1). Lineage (GTDB taxonomy): Bacteria > Actinomycetota > Actinomycetes > Streptosporangiales > Streptosporangiaceae > Nocardiopsis > Nocardiopsis flavescens. The sequence continues at coordinate 31,815 of NZ_FQZK01000023.1, forward strand.
TTGCCGCAGCCGTTGGGGCCGATGACACAGGTGACGGTGCCCTCAACGATGTCGGCGTCCAGGCCGTCGACGATGACGCGGTCGTCGTAGGCCAGGGTCAGGCCGCGGGCGCTCAGCCGCGCCCGGGCGCCGGCGGGCGCGTCCGCGGAGCGGGTGGTCTGTGGGGAAGTCACGCTCGGGTCCTCCGGTTGGCGCGGACGAGCAGGTGGATGAGGTAGAGGGCGCCCAGGCAGCCGGTGACGACGCCGACCGGGAGCTGGATGTTGTCGAGCGCGGTGCGGGCGAGCAGGTCGGCCCCGCTCACCAGGGCGGCGCCGACCAGGGCCGAGAGCAGCACGGGCGGCCGGGACGTCCCGGGGCCGGCCAGGCGCAGGGCGATCTGCGGGCAGGCCAGGGAGACGAACAGGACGGGGCCGGCGGCGGAGGTGCCGAAGGCGGCCAGCAGCACCGCCAGGACCAGCAGGGCGGTGCGGGCGCGCTCCAGGTCCACGCCCAGGCCGCGCACGACGTCGTCGTCGTGGGCCAGGGCGTCCAGGGTGCGCGAGGACGCCAGCGCGAGCGGTAGCAGCAGGGCCAGCGCGAGGGCGACCGGCGCGGCGTGCTCCCAGGTGCGCATGCTGAGGCTTCCGGCGACCCAGACCATGGCCCGGCCGGTGTCGGTGACCTCCCCAAGGGTCAGCAGCCACAGGGTGAGGTTCATGAGGATGGTGGAGACGCCCACGCCCACCAGCAGCAGCCGGTAGCCGTCGACGCCGCCCCGCCGGGCCAGGGTGTAGCACAGCACCCCCGCGCCCAGCCCGCCGGCCAGGGCGACGGCGGGCACGCCCAGCGAGGACAGCGGGCCGCCCCCGGAGAGGATGCCGTAGCTGCCGCCGAACGCCAGGACGGCGACCACGCCGGCGCTGGCCCCGTGGGTGACGCCGAGCAGGTCGGGGCTGGCCAGCGGGTTGCGCATGATGGTCTGGGTGACGGCCCCCGCGGCGGCCAGGGCGGCACCGGCGAGCATGCCCACCACCACGCGCGGCATCCGCACCCGCCACACCGTGAAGTAGTGCTCGTAGTCGGTGCCGATGACGTGCGCCCACACCTGGGCGGGGGACAGCGGGGTCCGGCCCAGGGAGAGGTTGAGGGCGAGCAGGACGGCGAGGGCGGCCAGGACCGCCAGGCACACGGCGATCAGGCGCGGGCGCAGGCGCAGCGCGACCGGTCCCAGGCGCAGGGCGGGGCGGCTGCGGCGCAGCCGGTCGCGGACCTGCGGCGATGCGCGTTCGGGGGCGAGGGGTGTCATAGGGCGAGGAGTCTCCGGCTGCGGACGATGTAGATGAAGAAGGGGGCGCCCACGAGGGCGAGCACGATGCCGACCTGGAGTTCCCCGGGCGGGGCCAGGAAGCGTCCCAGCACGTCGGCGGCGAGCAGCAGGACCGCGCCCATGAGCGCGGAGTAGGGCAGCAGCCACCGGTGGTCGGCGCCGACGATCCCGCGGGCCAGGTGGGGGACGATCAGGCCGACGAACGCGATGGGGCCGCAGGCGGCCACGGTGATGCCGGTGAGCAGGGTGATCGCGAGCAGGCCGACCGCGCGGGCCCGGCCCACCCGGTGGCCCAGGGCCCGGGCGGTGTCCTCGCCCAGCGCCAGGGCGTTGAGCGCCCCCGCGTTGGCCAGGCCCAGCAGGGTGCCGGCGGCGACCACGGCCAGCATCGGCAGCAGGATGTCGGCGTCGCGGCCGACCAGGGAGCCCACCCGCCAGAACCGGAAGTCGTCCATGGTCGAGCGGTCCAGCAGGACCAGCCCGGACACCACCGAGTAGGCCAGCCAGCTGACGGCGGTCCCGGCCAGCGCCAGGGTGACGGGGGTGGGCCCGCGGCCGGGCACGGATCCGATGAGGTACACGACGACGACCGCGGCGCCCGCCCCGGCGAAGGCGAGCCAGGCCTGGGTGTGCAGGGCGGTGATGTCGAAGAGGGCGATGCCCAGGACCACGGCCAGGGCGGCGCCGAAGGTGACGCCCAGGATGCTGGGGTCGCCCAGGGGGTTGCGGGTGTGGCCCTGCATGAGGGCCCCGGCCAGTCCCAGGGAGACGCCGGCCATGATCCCCAGGGCGGTGCGGGGCAGGCGGATCTCCTTGACGATGATGTCGGCCTCGGCGCCCGCGGTGGCGGTGAGCGCCTGCCGGACGGTGTCCGGGCTCAGGGCGCGGGCGCCGACCAGCACGCTGGCCAGCACCGCCAGGCACAGCAGCAGGACGAGGACCGCGAGTCCGGTCAGGCGGCGGGCCCGCCGGGCGGAGACGGCGGCGCCCGCGGGCGCCGCGTTAACGGGGGGCGGCCCGGAGGTGTCGTGCACCCGGACTCCTATCATGACGAAGGCCAGGCGAACCTAAGTTAGGTTTGCCTAGCCGTATCTGGATGTCCTAAGTTTGCCACGTCCCGGCCTGGAACGACACACCGCCCCGCGCGATCCGCGCCCCCGCCCTCCCCGGACCCGACGCGTTCCCCGACACGATGGAGCCCCCGAATGACCCTGCCCACCCGGCCGCGCCGACCCGCCCTGCCCACCGCCGCCGCGGCCGCCGCGGTGGCGGTGCTGACCGCCTGCGGAGCCGGGGGCCCGGAGGGGGACCCCGGGGCCTCCAACGCCCCCGCCGACGGCTACCCCCGCACGGTGGAGCACTTCCTGGGCTCGACGGAGATCCCCGCCGCGCCCGAGCGGGTCCTGCCGCTGGACGCGGCCTACGTGGACTCCGTCCTGGCCCTGGGCGGCACCGTGGTGGGCTTCACGACCTTCGCCGAGGACACCGAGGCCCTCCCCGACTACCTGCTGGACAGCGACTGGAACACCGGGACCTCCGACGGGGCCGTCCCGGTGGGCCTGCTGTGGGAGGTCGACCCCGAGGCGGTGGCGGCCACCTCCCCGGACCTGATCCTGTCGGCGCAGGTCCGCCACGGGGACGGGTACGAGCAGTTCTCCGAGGTCGCCCCGACCGTCATGTCGGAGACCACCGGGGCCACGTGGAAGGAGAACCTGGTCCTGACCGGCGCCGCCCTGGACGCCGAGGACGAGGCCGAGCGGCTGGTCGCCGAGTTCGAGGAGCGCGCCGCCGCCCTGGGCGAGGAGATCACCGCGGCCAACGGCGGCGAGGCGCCGACCGTGTCCGCGGTGCGGTTCGCCGGCGACGCCGACGGCGTGCGCCTGTACACCCCGCAGTCCTACATCGGCGTGATCCTGGAGGACGTGGGCCTGGAACCGGGCCCGGGCGTGGACACCGGCTCCGAGGAGATCGTCACTTACCACAGCCAGGAGCGCCTGCTCGACCTGGACGCCGACCACCTGTTCGTCGCCACCTACGACGACGGCGGCGCCGACGGCGTGCAGGAGAGCAAGGAGGAGTACCAGGCCGCCCCGCTGTGGGGCGAGCTGACCGGCGAGATCACCGAGGTGGACGACGAGTACTGGATCTCCGGCGTGGGCCTGATCGCCGCGCACGAGGTCCTGGACGACCTCGCCGAGATCTTCGGCGTCGACCCCCAGCGGTAGCGGCACCCCGCTTCCCCGCTCGAACGGGGCGCGCGGCGCCCGACCGGCGCCGCGCGCCCGTGCCACACCACGCAAGCCCGGGAGACCCCTGTGGAACCGCCCCGCTCCTTCGAGCACGCCCCCGCCCTGGACGCCGACCGCATCCCCGCCCCGGTACGGGCCGCGGCGCTGGAGCTGGCCTCCGGCACGGGGGCGGGCTATGTCTACGACCCGGCGCTGGCCGCCGACCGGGCCCGCACGCTGCGCAAGGCGCTGCCGGACTGGGCCCGCGTGTACTTCGCGGTCAAGGCCAACGGGTTCGACCCGGTGCTGGCGCACCTGGCCGAGGCCGTGGACGGGTTCGAGACGGCCTCGCTGCGGGAGGCCCGCGCCTCCCTGGCGGCGCTGCGCGAGCGGCGCGGCGGGCCGGGCGGACGGATCGCGGTGAGCGGCCCGGGCAAGAGTCCCGAGCTGCTGGCCGGGCTGGCGGCACTGCGGGCACGCGGCGCCGACATCGCGGTCAACCTGGAGAGCGTCCTGGAGGCGCACCGGGCGTCGGCGGCCGCGGTCGCCGCGGGCACGGTGCTGCCGGTGACGGTCCGGGTCAACCCGGCCCGGGTGCCGGTGCGCGGCTCCCTGGTGATGGGCGGTGTCCCGGGCCCGTTCGGGATCCCCGAGGCGGAGGTGCCCGCCGCCGTGGCGGCGGTGCGGGCGCTGCCGGGACTGGACCTGGCGGGGTTCCACGTGCACGCGGTGAGCGGCAACACCGACGCCGCCGCGCACGCCGCCTACGTGCTGTGGTGCCTGGAGTGGGCGCGCACCGCCGCGGACCGGCACGGGGTGGACCTGCGCACGGTGGACGTGGGCGGCGGCCTGGGCGTGCCCTTCGAGGCCGGGGACGGCGCCTTCGACCTGGAGGGGTTCGGCGCCGCACTGGCGGCGGCCCCCGACCCGGGGGTGGAGGTGGTCTTCGAGCCGGGGCGGTGGATCGGCGCCCCGGCGGGCTGGTACGCGGCCCGGGTGACGGACGTCAAGCAGGCGTACGGCGGCACCTTCGCCGTGGTGCGCGGCGGCATCAACCACTTCCAGCTGCCCACGTCCTGGGAGATCCGGCACACCTTCGCGGTGCTGGAGGACGACACGTGGCCGGCCGGCACGCCCCGACCCGCGGCCCGCGGGGCGTCGGTGACGGTGTCGGGCGAGCTGTGCACGCCCGAGGACGTGCTGGCGCGCGACGTGCGGGTGGGGTCGGTGCGGGCCGGCGACGTGCTGGTCTTCCCCAACGCGGGCGCCTACGGGTTCGAGTTCGCGATGCCCGCGTTCCTGGGACACCCCCCGGCGGTGCGCACCACCGTGGACTCGCGGCTCCCCTGAGCCCCGACGGCCTGTGGCGGGGGGCACACATACCCCCCTTGACACTTCTTAGGTTAGCCTGCCCTAATTGGTCCGGCCGCGCGGTGCGGCCGTCCCCCGTCCTGCCCCGTCCTCCCGACCAAGGAGTCTCCTCGTGCGCGCCACCCCAGCCCTCGCGGCCGACCCGGCCTCCCCCGTCTGGCGGATCGAGAACCTCACCGGGGCCGACGTCCTCGCCGACACCTCCCCCTGGGTCAAGGCGTACGAGGAGGTCTACGCGCACGCCCTCCACCTGCCCGACCACCGCGAGCCGACCTTCGCGCAGCGCCTCGCCTTCAGCGCCCGGCGCGACGGGTTCCGGCTCACCTCCTGCCACGCCGACGGCGTCCTGGCCGGGTTCGCCTACGGGTACACGCTGCCCGTCGGCACCGGCTGGTGGAACGGCTTCTCCCCGCTGCCCGGCGTGGACTCCGACGAGGTCACCGCCGAGCGCCCCGGCCGGACCTTCGCCATGTGCGAGGGCCTGGTCACCGAGCCGTTCCGGGGCGGCGGCGTCGTCGAGCGCGCCTTCCCCCTCCTCGTCCAGGGCAGACCCGAGGAACGCGTCGCCGGACTGGTCGCCGAGACCAACGCCCACGCCCTGGACCTGGTCCTGCGCAACGGCTGGACCCACGTGGGCGACGTCGAGCCCCACCCCGGGTGGCGCCGCCACCACGCCCTGCTCATGCCCCTGCGCTGACCCGCTCCGGGGCGCCCGCCGCCGTGCGCCCCCGGCTCCCCCGCTGTTCCACCCGCCCCCCACCGGCGGGGCCCGGGACGCGCGGCCTCCCCCGCCGCCCCCGGCGCACCGCACGGGCGCCGCGGCCCGGGGCTCCCCCGCCCCGCCCGCGCGCGTCCCGGACCGCCTCGGAGAGAAAAACAGGAGCCCGACGCCCATGACCATCACTCCCGGTGGCGACACCGTGACCTGGGGCCCCGACGGCCTCACCGTCCCCACCGACGCCTCCACGCTGCTCCCCGGCGCCCTGGCCGGTGCCCCCGGCGGCCCCGAGGCCGTGGCCGCCCTCGTGACGGCCGCCGCCGACGTCCTGTCCGCCGCCCGCGACGAGCGCGGCGGCCCGCTGCCCGCCCGCACGCCGCACGAGGTGGCCGAGGCGGTCCGGACCGCCCTGGGACCGCTGCCCGCCGCCCCGGAGCAGGACCCCGCCTCCGCCGACCCGGCCCGGCGGGTCCTGGCCCGGCTCACGCACGTCCTGGCCGCGAACGCCGCCGACCCCTCCCACCCCCGCTGCGCCGCCCACCTGCACTGCCCGCCGCTGGCCGTCGCGGTGGCAGCCGACGCCGTCGCCTCCGTCCTCAACCAGTCCATGGACTCCTGGGACCAGGCCCCCGCGGCGACCGCCATGGAGACCCGCGTCATCGGCGAACTGGCCGGACTGGCCGGGTACGACCCCGACGCGGCGGGCGGGGTCGTCACCTCCGGCGGCACCGAGTCCAACCTGACCGCCCTGCTGCTGGCCCGCGACCACGCCCTGGCCGGGACCGGGCACGACCCCGTCCGCCACGGGGTGGCCCGGGCCGCCGCCGGAGCCCGCCCGCGCATCCTGTGCGGGGCCGCCGCCCACTTCTCCGTCCAGCGCTCGGCCGCCCTGCTGGGCCTGGGCGAGGACGCCGTGGTCGCCGTGGACGTCGACTCCCGGCACCGGATGCGCCCGCGCGCCCTGCGCGAGGCCCTGGACCGGACGCGCGCCGACGGGGACGTCCCCGTCGCGGTCGTGGCCACCGCCGGCACCACCGACCTGGGCGGCATCGACTCCCTGGGGGCGATCTCCCACATCGCCCGCGAGTACGGGGTGTGGCTGCACGTGGACGCCGCCTACGGGGGCGGCCTGCTGTTCTCCCGCAGGCTGCGCGGCATGCTCGCCGGACTCGGCCGGGCCCACTCGGTCGGCCTGGACCTGCACAAGCTCGGCTGGCAGCCGGTGGCCGCCGGCGTCCTGCTCACCCGCGAGCGGGCCCTGTTCGCACCGCTGTCCCGTTCGGTGGACTACCTCAACCCCGCCGACGACGAGGAGGCGGGCTACCCCAGCCTGCTCGGCTACTCGCTGCGCACCACCCGCCGGGCCGACGTGTTCAAGATCGCCGTCACCCTGCGGGTCCTGGGAACCGACGGGCTGGGCCGGCTGGTGGACGCCTGCCGGGACCTGGCCCTGCGCACCGCCGCCGCGGTGACCGCCCACCCCCGGCTCCAGCTGGCCGCCGCACCCTCCCTGACCACGGTGGTGTTCCGCTACGACGCCGGGGCCGACTCCGACGGGGTCAACGCCCGGCTGCGCCGCCGCCTGATGGAGGAGGGGCGGGCCGTGGTCGGCCGCACCCGCCTGGACGGCCGGGTGTGGCTCAAGCTCACCCTGCTCAACCCCGACACCACCGCCGAGGACACCGCCGCCCTGCTCGCCGAGGTCGCCGCCGCGGGCGACGCCGAACTCTCCGCCACGAAGGAGTCCCGTTGACCGCCGCCGACACCCGCCCCCTCCCCCGCGAGGACGAAGCGATCCACGACCTGGTCGGTATCGGCCTGGGCCCGTTCAACCTGGCCCTGGCCGCCCTCGCCGACGGCCTCCCCGGCTTCACGGCGCGCTTCCTGGAGGCCCGGCCCTCGTTCTCCTGGCACCCGGGCCTGCTGCTGGAGGGCGCCCGGCTCCAGGTGCCCTTCCTCGCCGACCTCGTGAGCCTGGTCGACCCCACCAGCCGCTGGTCGTTCCTGTCCTACCTGCGCGAGCACGACCGGCTCTTCCCCTTCTACTTCTCCGAGCACTTCCACGCCCCCCGCCGGGAGTACGACGACTACTGCCGCTGGGTCGCCCGCTCCCTGGACTCGTGCCGGTTCGACGCGCGCGCGGACGCCGTCCACCACGAGGACGGGGTCTTCACGGTCACGCACACCGGCGCCGACGGGACCGTGAGCCGCACCCGGGGCCGCGCCCTGGTCCTGGGCATCGGCACCGAGCCGGTGCTGCCCGCGCCGCTGCGCCCGCTGGTGGGCGACCGGGTGTTCCACGCCGCCGACCACCTCGACCGGGCCGCCGGGCTGGAGGGCGTGGACGACATCACCGTCCTGGGATCGGGCCAGTCCGGAGCCGAGGTGTTCCTGGACCTGCTCCGCTCCCCCGCCCACCGCGCGACGACCCTCAACTGGCTGACCCGCTCGCCCGCGTTCGCGCCCATGGAGTACTCCAAGCTGGGCCTGGAGCACTTCACCCCCGACTACACCCGGTACTTCCACGCCCTGCCCCAGGAGACCAAGGACCGCGTGGTCCCCGCCCAGTGGCAGCTCTACAAGGGCATCAGCGGCGACACCATCGCCGAGATCCACGACGTGCTCTACGAGCGGGGCATCGGGGGCGCCGACCCGGGGGTGAGCCTGCGCGCCCAGTGCGAGCTGGTGGCCGCCGAGGCCGACGGCGACGGGTTCGCGCTGCGGTTCCGCCACCGCGAGCAGGACGCCGGGTTCACCGTGCGCACCGGCGCGGTGATCGCCGCCTCCGGCTACGCCCAGCGCTCGCCGGACTTCCTGGCTCCGATCGCCAAGCTCATCGAGACCGACGCGCAGGGGCGCCCGTTCGTCGACGGGGACCTGCGGCTGGCCACCGACCCCACGCTCACCGCGCCCGTCCACGTGCAGAACGCCGAGCTGCACTCCCACGGCGTGGGCGCGCCCGACCTGGGCCTGGGCGCCTGGCGGGCGGCCGTCATCCTCAACGCGGTCACCGGGCGGACCGCCTACCGGCTGCCGGAGCGGACGGCGTTCACGTCGTTCGGCGCCCCGGCCGGGGACCGGCGGTGAGCGGGGCCTCGTTCCGGCGGCTCTACCTGCTGGTCATCCTGCTGCACCTGGTGAGCGACGTGGCGCTCAGCCCGTTCTACCCGCAGCTGTTCGAGCGGCTGTTCGGGGTGACCGACCCCGGGGCCACCGGCGTGTACATCTGGGTGTGCCGGGTGACCGCGCTGGCGGCCATGCCCCTGTGGGGGCTGGTCGCCCGCCGGTTCTCCCTGGCGTCGCTGGTGCTGGGGTCGCTGGGGGCGGCCGCCGTGCTGGAACTGCTCCTGGCGGTCTCGCCGACCTACCCGGTGTTCCTGGCCGTGTCCGCGGTGCAGGTGGCGGTGACGATGGCGTTCACCCTGGCCTACCCGGCGTTCGTGGGCACCGGCACCGACCGGGTCCGCGACGTCACCGTGTTCGCGTACGTGGTCAACGGGGGAACGGTGGTCGCCACCCTCATCGGCGCGGGGATCATGGCCCTGTCCCAGCCCCGGTGGGGCATCGCCGCGTGCGCGCTGCTGTACGTGGCGCTGGCGGTGCTGTGCCACCGGCGGCTGCCCCGCGAGCGGCGCGCGGCCCCGGCCGTCGCCGACGCGCCCGCGGCGGACCGGGCCGCTCCCCGCGCCGCTCCGGCGCCGCGGGGAGCGGTGGCCGCGATCGCCGCGGTCGGCGCGGTCGTGCTGGCGGTGGAGGTGGCCCGCCTCGTCGTGCGCCCGTTCTTCACCGTCTACGCGGAGGGCGGCGGCGTCGGCACCACGGCCGCCGCCGTCCTCTTCCTGCTGCCGCAGGTCGCCGTGGTGGCGGTGCTGCCGCTGGCCGGCCGGGCGCACGCCCTGCTGGGCAGGGCGCTGCTGCCGGCGGCGTGCCTGCTGGCCGCGGCCGGGCTGGCCGGGCAGTTCCTCACCGGCGACACCGCGCTGCTGGCGCTGGCCCGGGTGGTGTTCGGGATCGGGCTGGGTCTGGGGCACGTCGCCCTGGACCTGCGGGTGTTCGCGGTGACCGGCACGGACGGGCCGGCGTTCTCCGCCGTGGCCACCGTGCGGGTGGCGGCGACCCTGGTCAGCCCGGTGGCCGCCACCGCCCTGGCCGGGGCCGGGCTGGGGCTGCCGCTGCTGGCGGGGGCGGGGCTGTTCGCCGTGCTGGCGCTGCTGCTGTCCCTGCCCGCCCGCCTGCCGCCCGCCCCGGACGGCGGCCCGCCGCCGACCGCACCCGAGACCACCCGCGGCCCGGAGGCCGCACCCGCACCCGAAACCGCCCGCGCCCCCGGGACCGCACCGGCCCCCCGGGCCGCCCCCGCCGGCGACGACCCGTCCGCGCACCGCACCGAAAGTCCCCACCATGCCTGAGAACGCACAGCACACCCGCGACGCCGACCTGTGGCGCCGGGCCGGAGCACGCCTGCTCGCCCACATGGTGGGCGAGATGGCCTACGAGGAGATGGTCGTCCCCGCGCCGGAGCCGGCCGTCTCCGGCGGCTCCCCCGCCTGGCGGCTGCCCGTCGACGACGGCGTCGTCTACACCTTCACCGCCCGCCGCGGCGGTTTCGGCTCCTGGCACGCGGACCCCGACTCGTTCGTCCGCACCGGAGCGCGGGGCTCCGAGCCCGCCTGGGACCCCACCCGGTTCGTCACCGACGCCCAGAAGACCGTGGGCCTGCCCGGCGACTCCCTGGCCGAGGTGGTGCGCGACCTGCTGGCCACCCACGCCGCCGACGCCCGCCTGCTGGCCGACGCCCTGCCCGCCGCCGACCTGGCCGACCTGCCCTACGAGGACCTGGAGGGCTACCAGACCGGCCACCCCTGCATCTTCGTCAACAAGGGCCGCCTCGGGTTCTCCGCCGGCGACGCCGCCCGCTACACCCCCGAGGCGCGCGGCGCGTTCCGCCTGGTGTGGATCGCCGTCCACCCCGACCTGGGCGGCTTCCAGGCCATGGCGGGCACCGACCGGGCCGCGCTGGTGGCCGCCGAGATCGACGGGGACCAGCGCGCGGAGTTCGCCGCGCTGATCCGCGGGCGCGGCGGCGACCCCGACGCCTACCTGTGGATCCCCGTCCACCCCTACCAGTGGGACGAGGTCGTCGCCCCGCTGTTCGCCGGGGAGATCGCCCTGGGCCGGGTGGTGCGCCTGGGCGAGAGCCGGGACCGCTACCGCCCCTTCCAGTCCATCCGCACCCTGATGAACCTGGACCGGCCCGACCGGCTCAACGTCAAGGTGCCGCTGATGATCCGCAACACCCTCGTGTGGCGCGGCCTGTCGGGAACCCAGACCGGCTGCGCCCCGCACACCAGCGCCTGGCTGCGGGCCCTGGCCGAGCGCGACGCCTACTTCGCCGAGACGGGGGTGGTGATGCTCGCCGAGCGCGCCTCCGCGACCGTCCCCCACCCGGTGTTCGCGCAGATGCCCCAGGCCCCCTACCGGTTCCACGAGCTGCTGGGCACCATCTGGCGCGAGCCGATCCACCGCCACCTGCGCGAGGGCGAGCGCGCCCGCACCATGGCCTGCCTGCTGCTGCGCGGCTCCGACGGCCGCCCCCTGGTGGCCGAGCTGGTCGAGCGCTCCGGGCTGGGCGCGCAGGCCTGGCTGGAGCGGTTCGTCTCCGCCCTGTTCCCGCCGGTCCTGCACTACCTGTACCGGTACGGCGCGTCCTTCACCCCGCACGGGGAGAACGTGGTGCTCATCCTGGACGAGAACGAGGTCCCGGTGCGCATCGCCCTCAAGGACTTCGGCTCCGACGTCGAACTGCTCCCCTTCGACCTGCCCGAGTACGCCGAGATCCCCGAGCACGTGCGGTCGGTGCTGCACCGCTGGCAGCCGCGGGAGCTGGCGCACTCGGTGCTGTCCGCGATCTGCGCCGGGCACCTGCGCTTCCTCGCCGACATCGTCGAACACGACCTCGGGGTGCCCGGGGAGCGGCTGTGGGAGCTGGCCCGCGCCCAGGTGCTGGCCTACCACGCGCGCTTCCCGGAGCTGGCCGAGCGGTTCGCCTGGTTCGACCTGCTGGCGCCCCGGGTGGGGCGGGTGGCGCTCAACCGCGAACAGCTCATGGGCGGCGGCTTCCACGAGCGCGCCGAGCGCGACGCCGAGTTCGACGTCATGCACGGCCTGGTGGACAACCCGCTGGCCCTCGCCCGGGAGGAGGGGTGAACACCGTGGACCGCACGACCGCCGCACCCGGGGCGCCGCTGCCGGTGCCCGCCGAGCTGACCGCCGGGCACTGGGACCGGGCCTGCGACCTGCTGGCCGCCAAGATGGTCGCCGAGCTGTGCTTCGAGTACGCGCTGGCCCCCGAGGCCGAGGACGGGCCCGGCCGCTGGAGCGCCGCCGTGGGCGGTTCCCGCTACCGGTTCGAGGGGCGGCGCACCTCCCTGGACGGGTGGCGGGTGCTGCCGGGGGTCACCCGGGTCGGCCCCGACGGGGCCGAGGTGCCCGCCTCCCCGTTCGCGCTCCTGCGCGACCTGGGCGCGGCCGGGGTGGTGGACCCGGCCGTGGAGGCGTTCACCGTCGGCGAGCTGACCGCCACCCTGTCCGCCGACGCCCGGCTGGCCGCGCGGGGGCTGACCGCCGCCGAGCTGGCCGACCTGCCCTACGCCGACCTGGAGGGCCACCAGACCGGGCACCCGTGGATCTTCGCCAACAAGGGGCGGGTGGGCTTCTCCGCGCGCGACCACGCGGAGTTCCCGCCCGAGGCCCGGCGGCCCGCCCGGATGCCGTGGATCGCGGTCCACTCCTCCCTGGCCGAGTACCACGGGGTGCCCGGCCTGGACGCGGAGGAGCTGCGCGCCCGGGAGCTGGGCGGGGAGACCACCGCGCGGTTCGCCGCGCGGCTGGCAGCGGCGGCGGCCCCGGCCGGGGAGTACGTGTGGCTGCCGGTGCACCCCTGGCAGTGGGACGAGGTGGTGGTGCCGCTGTTCGCCGCCGAGCTGGCCCGCGGGCTCGTCGTCCCGCTGGGCGAGGCCGGCGACGACTACCTGCCCCAGCAGTCCATCCGCACGTTCACCAACCTGACCAGGCCGGACCGGTTCAACGTCAAGCTGTCGCTGGCCATCCTCAACACCATGGTCTACCGGGGCATCCCCACCGAGCTGTGCCGGGCCGCCCCGGTGAGCACGGGGTGGGTGCACGCGCTGCACGCCCGGGACGCGTTCCTGTCCGAGCGGCACCGCGTGATCCTGCCCGGCGAGGTGGCCGCCGTGGCGGTACGCCACCCGGTGCTGGAGGACATCCCGGACGCGCCCTACCGGCACCGGCAGCTGCTGGGCGCGCTGTGGCGCGAGCCGGTCGCCGAGAGCCTGGACCCGGGCGAGCGGGCGCGCACCCTGGCCGCGCTGCTGCACGTGGACGGCAAGGGGCGGGCGTTCACCGCCGAGCTGGTGGAGCGGTCCGGCCTGAGCACCGAGGAGTGGCTGGCCGCCCTGTTCGGCGCGGTGCTGCCGCCGCTGCTGCACCTGCTGTACCGGTACGGGCTGGCGTTCAACCCGCACGGCGAGAACACCATCGTCGTCTTCGACGGGCGGGACCGGCCGGTGCGGCTGGCGGTCAAGGACTTCGTGGACGACATGAAGCTGCTGGACACCGACCTGCCCGAGTACGAGGGGCTGCCGGCGGAGGCGCTGGGGGTGCTGATGCGCTTCGACGCCCGCGAGCTGACCTCGTCGGTGGCCAAGTCCCTGTTCATCGGGCACTTCCGGTACCTGGCACCGCTGGTCCAGGAGCAGCTGGGGGTGGCCGAGGAGCGGTTCTGGGCGCTGGTGCGCGCCGAGATCGACCGGTACCACGCCGAGTTCCCCGAGCTGGCCGACCGGTTCGCGCTGTTCGACCTGCTGGCGCCGGAGTACGAGCGGGTGTGCCTGAACCGGGAGCGGCTGCTGGGCGGCGGCTACCACGACCGCGCCGAGCGCGACGCCGAGTTCCACCTGGACGCCCCCGCGATCCCCAACCCGCTGCACACCCCGGAAGAGGACCGATGAGCCCGCTGATCGGGGACGGCCTGCCGCCCCTGTACGAGACCCTGCCCCCGTCTCCCCCGCCGCCGCCCTTCCCGGTGCCGCTGGAGCGGCTGCGCGCCGACGTGGAGGCCGGGGGGATCACCGACGTCATCGTGGCCCTGCCCGACCTCCAGGGGCGGGTGCAGGGCAGCCGGGTGGCACCGCGCGACTTCGCGGAGCGGGTGCTGGAGCACGGGTTCGATGCCTGCCTGTACCTGCTGGCCACCGACGTGGAGATGGAGTCGCGGCCGGGGTACGCCACCGACCCGTGGGGCGGAGGGCTGGGGGACTTCGCGATCCTGCCGGACCCGGGGACCCTGCGCTACCTGCCCTGGGACCCGGGGACCGCGCTCGTGCTGGGCGACGCCCTGGACGCGGACGGACGGCCCGTGCCGGTGGCGCCGCGGCAGGTGCTCAAGGAGCAGCTGGAGCGGCTGGCGGAGCGGGGGTGGCGGGCGCTGGCGGGCACGGAGCTGGAGTTCCTTGTGTTCCGCGACTCCTACCAGGAGGCGTTCGAGCGGGACTACCGGGGGCTGACGACGGCGACCCGGTTCAACTCCGACTACGCGCTGCCCGAGGTGACCGAGATCGACCCGCTGATGCGGCGCATCCGCACCGCGATGGAGCGGACGGGAATGCGGGTGGAGTCGGCGCGGGGCGAGTGCCACCCGGGGCAGTACGAGATCGTGTTCCGCTACGACGACGCGCTGCGGACCTGCGACAACCACGTGGTGTACAAGGCGGGGGCCAGGGCGCTGGCGGCCCAGGCCGGGGCGGCGCTGACGTTCATGGCCAAGTACGACGGCGGCGAGGGCAACTCGTGCCACGTGCACCTGTCTCTGCGCGACGAGACCGGGGCTCCGGTCTTCGCCGACGACGGGTCGGGGCGGTACGGGATGTCCGAGCACATGGAGCACTTCGTGGCGGGGCAGCTGGCGTGCATGCGGGAGTTCGCGCTGCTGCACGCGCCCAACGTGAACTCGTTCAAGCGGCTGTCGCCGCAGGCGTACGCGCCGAGTTCGATCGCGTGGGGGCTGGACAACCGCACCTGCCCGGTGCGGGTGGTGGGGCAGGGCGAGTCGGCGCGGATCGAGTTCCGGGTGCCGGGCGGGGACGCCAACCCCTACCTGTCGGTGGCGGCGATCATCGCGGCGGGGCTGTACGGGATCGACCAGGCGCTGCCGCTGCCGGAGCCGACGGCGGGGGACGCGGGGGCGGCCGACCTGCCCCGGCTGCCGGCCTCCCTGGAGGAGGCCGTCCTCGCCTGGGAGAACAGCGAGATCGCCCGCGCGGTCTTCGGCCCGGACGTCGTCCGCCACTACGCGGCGGCGGGGCGCGCGGAGCTGGCCGCCTTCTCCGCGACCGTGACCGACTTCGAGCGCCGCCGCCACTTCGAGCGCGGGTAGACGCGGAACGCCCCGCCGGGTTCCCCGGCGGGGCACGGTTCATCTGCGGCAGCCAGACTGGACCGTATGCGAACCCTCTACCTCACCCTCTCCGGCGCCTCCACCACCCCGGAGGAGACCGCCCCCGACCTGGTCCGCCTGCTCCAGGACGACGGGTGGCGGGTCACCGTGCTGTGCACGCCGACGGGCACCCGCTTCCACGACCTGGCCGCGCTGGAGGAGCTGACCGGCGAACCGGTGCGCGTGGAGTTCCGCCGTCCCGGGACCGGGGTGAGCCTGCCGCCGCCGGACGCGGTCCTGGCCTGCCCGTGGTCGTTCAACAGCACCAACAAGACGGCCCTCGGCATCACGGACACGTTCGCGGTCGCGCTGGTCTGCGAGATGATCGGCTGCGGAGTGCCGACGTTCGTGGTCCCCGAGCCCGGTGCCGGACTGACCGGCCACCCCGCATGGGATCGCAGCCGGCGCATGTTGGAGGAGATCCCGAACGTCACCCTGCTGCGCGGCGCGACCCGCGGCCTTCCGGAGTGGCGCCGGGTCGCCGATGCGCTCGCCGCCGCTCCGACCGCCTGAAGCAGGTCCCGGGTCGTTCGGCGGGCGGGTCCGCCCGGCCCGGCGGTGGTGGCCAGGACCCGGACACGTCAGACCCTCCATCAGCACGGCCGCCGGTGGCGACCGGTACCGGTAGTAGGGTGTCCCCCGGTCATCCCCTGCTGGTGTCAGGTGATGACCACGCCCCGTCCGGTGTTAGCGCACCGGCCGGGGCACCTGCGTTTTCGCGTTGTTCCGGGGGTCGACCGCCGTCTCCACGACCTGGAAGAGCGGGTTCCAGGGACCGACCCGATCCTCTGGCACGAGAGCGGCCACAGCGGTGTCAACGGCACTCGCGTCGAGGTCGCCGACCTTCCCGGCGGGGCCGCCGTCCGCGACTCCGAGCACTCCGCCGACGGCCGTCTCCCCTTCTTCCCCCCCGAGTGGACCGCCTTCCTCCAGCCGGCCCGCGGCTGACCTTCCCCCCGCTCCACCAGCCCTGTACAACACCACCGGTGCCCGGTTGGGCCCGCGCTCCTGCCGGTCATCGCCGTGTTCACCCCGTATCCCCGGGCGCAACTTCGAGCAAGCGCATTGTCCCCACACGCGTCGCCGGGCTTCCATGGGTTGAGGGGGCCGCTACGGGCCCGAAACGGATGCCGGTCAACCTGCCACGGACAACGAGGAGGCCACCGTGAACGACGACGGCAACAACTGACACCGAGCACCACCCGGGAGAAGCGACAGCGGGGCGGCCCCCTTTCAGGGCCACCCCGCACCCGTTCTCCGAGCCCCTGCGCCAACGGGCCACACGGTCATCCGGCCGCTGTCCTGATCCGTGCGGCGACCTCCGCCAGCCACCCGTCCTCGGCCCGCTCGTGGTCGTGCGAGGACAGATACCCCTCATACCGGTCGAAGTAGCCCGTGGCCGTCGACGCCACCGCACGCCACCCCCGGCCCGCGTTCCCCGCCGTCCCGTGCATCGGGAAGAGCTTGGCGTGGGCGTGGTCCACCCCGTACCCCTCGTACATGATCCCGGTGCGCGCCACATCGGTGAACGCGGCGTCCAACAGCCGCGCCACCTCCCGGGCCGCCAGGTGCAGTGCGGCGTACTCCCCCGCCTCCAGGTCCACCACGTAGCTGCTCCGGTGGGCCTTGGGGATCACCACCGAGAACCCCTCGGTGTTGGGAGAGGTCGACAGGAACGCCAGATGGCCGGCGTCCTCCCAGATCCGGTGTGCCGGGGCCCGTCCGGCGGCGATCCGGCAGAAGACACACCGCGCGTCGTGGTCGGCGCTCATCGAACCCCCTCCCGGACCGGAACGGCAGCGGCACAGGTGGAGCAGTCCGGGTCGCGCTCCGTGTCCTGGCCGTCGAGCATCAGATCGTGCGACCACACCCCCATCCGCCGGTTCAGGGACGCCGGGGTGCCGAAGCCGCCCAGATACCGGAGTGCGTCCAGAGCGGCCAGGGATGAGGCCAGCATATTGACCGGACCGTTGGACGGTGCTTGGTAACGGCCGTTGATCCCGGCCACCAGCCGGGACAGCTCGGCTTCCCCCTCCGGGGCGCCGGCGGTGAGCGGACGGCAGTCCCAGCATCCGGTCGCCCCAGGTATCACCAGCGGACCCCACACCGCGATGTCGTTGACGTAGCAGGCGTTCATCCAGGGCGTTCCATTCCGGACACAGTAAGCGTTGACCGTGCCCGTCAGTCCCGGGGAGTCGGCCGAGACCACGAACAGGTCGCAGTCGGGCAGGCCCTCCAGGTCCTCCCCGGCCCCGACATCGCGGACCGCCGGCAGCACCCGACAGTCGCGGTTGCGCCGTTGCAGTTCCCTGGCGAGCACCTCGGCTTTGGGCAGCCCGATGTCGGCCTCGGTGAACAGGAACTGGCGGGTCAGGTTGCTCAGCTCCACGTGGTCGGCGTCCACGAGGACCAGTTCGCCGACCCCGGCGGTGGCCAGGGTCACCGCCACCAGGCTGCCGATGCCCCCACACCCCAGCAACACCACCCGGGCCCGCGCCAGCCGGAGCTGGACCTGCACCGCATCGGCACCTGAGAGTTCGTAGAACAGGGAGTGGCGGCTGTAGCGGTCGGCCGGGTCGTAGGCGTGCGCGGAGATCAGGTGGTTGCCGTCGTCAAGCAACCGCATCACCGCTTCGGCTCGGGAGGTGTCCGCTTCGCAAAGGTCGTCCAGGAACGAGCGGGCCTCGGCCCGGGTACGTGGTTCATGGAAGTGGCCGGCCAGACGTAGCAGGGGTTCCCACAGCGTGCGGTCGTGTACGGGCCGCCGTATCGACCCGAACCCGAGGAACAGCGCCCCGTCCTGGAAGCCCACGCGTACATAGGGAGCAAGTACACGCGGGGGATCATCGCGGGTCGAAACAGAGTGCATGTGCCTGCCACCTCACCGTCCGTGAACACCGAATTGGCGTGAGCGTACGGCGGCGGCAACGGCTCAGAGCAGGGATTGCGCGAGATTGCTCCTGTGACCGTCACCGAACCCTGCCTCCGAGCCGCTTTGCTCCTAGATACTCAAAACACATCCCGGCACCGAGGAGGATCGTGAAACTCCGTAAGCTCGGCACCACCTCCCACGGAGGAAACTGCCCCACCCTGTACGAGACCGATACCGGGAGCATCGTCGTCCAGGGCTACCGGCTCACCGACCCCGAAGCCCTCGCCCAACTCGCGGACATACTGCCCGGCGAGGAATTCGTCGTAGTCCCCCGCGAACTGCTGACCCGCTTCGCCCCCGAGGAGTGACGTGTCCGACCTCGTTTCCGGAGAAGCCTTCAACGAGCTCTTCCGGCAATACCGCCATACCGCCTGGCGGCTGGAGACCCGTACCTTCTATGGCGTCCTCATCGAGAACGAGCCCTTCCAGCGGTGGCTGACCGGCGACGACTCCGACATCGAGTGGTTCAAGCCCTGGCTGACGATGATGAAAGCGGAACTCGCCACCGGCAAGCGCATGGAACGGGTCCGGCTCATCGACGACCCGCCCTCGGACTACCTGCGCTGGGAGCTGTGGGGCACCCCCTACAACCTCGGTGTCGGCGAGGACATCCGCTACCTGCCCCGCACCCACCCCATCGTCACCGAGCTGCCAGGGCACGACTTCTGGGTCTTCGACAGCCGCACCGTCGCCCGCCTGGAGTTCGACGACAAGGGTGATGTCCTGGGCGCCGCGCTCACGGAAGACCCCCGACAGGTGCTCACCGCACTCCAGGCCCGCGACGCCGCCTGGCACCACGCCCTGCCCTTCACGGAGTACATGGCCACCCGCGCCCTATGACCGACTACCAGACCGCCCGTGTCTCCCTCGGCGTCCGCCTGCGCGAACTCCGGGAGGAGGCCGGCCTGTCCGGCCGGGAACTGGCGGCCCGTGCCGGGTGGCATCCCTCCAAGGTGTCCCGCCTCGAACGCGGGAACCAGACCGCGACCGCGGCCGACCTGCGCCGCTGGGCCCTGCTGTGCGGACAGGAGAGTGCGGCCGAAGGGCTGGTGGCCCAGCTCGGCGCGCTGGAGACCCACTACACCGGGTGGCGGCGCCGACTCGCCGCGGGCAACCGGGCCCGCCAGCAGAACGCCGTGGACCTGGAGCACCGCACCCGCACTCTGCGCATCTTCGAATCGGTGTGCGTCCCGGGCCTTTTACAGACCCCCGCCTACGCCCGCGCCATGATCAGCCGGGCCGTCGAACTCTACGGCACCCCGGCCGACATCGAGGAAGGCGTGCGTAAACGCATGGAACGCCGCGCGATCCTCCAGGACCGGGAAAGGGAGGTGCGGATCCTGCTGTGGGAACCGGCGCTGCGCGCCCTCCACGCGTCCAGTCGGGTCCAGGTCGAGCAGCTCGACCACCTGGCCTCCTGCATCCGACAAGGGACCGGAAGGATCGGGGTCATTCCTCTGTCGGTGGCCCTGGCGGCCTCCCCGATGCACGGGTTCTGGATCTACGACGAAGAAGGGGTGATCGTGGAGACCGTCGGCGCCGAGCTGCACCTGACCGACGATGACGCGGTCGAGCCCTACCGGAGGGTGTTCGCCACCCTGTCCCGCACAGCGGTCCGTGAGCACCGGGCCCTGGAACTCGTTCGTTCGGCCCGGGCGGCTCTCGCGCAAGACTGAAGCCGAGGGACTTCAACCGGTCACCTGAGGAGCGACTCCGCACATGGCCCGTACCGAGTACTACGCCGACCCGGCCGCACCGGCGCCCAACAGCCTGGTGGTGGCGGCCAGTGCGGCCGTCATCAACGGCGAGGGACGGCTGCTGTTGCAGCGGCGGGTGGACAACGGGCTGTGGGCCCTGCCCGGCGGGGCGATGGAGATGACCGAGAGCCTGCCGCAGGCGGCGGTGCGCGAGGTACGGGAGGAGACCGGGTACGAGGTGGAGGTGACCGGCCTGGTCGGCACCTACACCGACGCCCGGCACGTCATCGCCTACAGCGACGGCGAGGTACGCCGCCAGTTCAACGTGTGCTTCCGCGCCCGGGTGGTGGGCGGGGAACTCGCGGTGAGCGACGAGTCGTACGAGGTCCGCTGGTTCACGCCCGCCGAAAGCGAGGGCCTGCCGATGCACCACACCCAACGGCTCCGGGTCGAGCACGCACTCCGGGACGGCCCTGCCCACACCGGATGAACTGCCGTATCCGGAGCCGCTTCTTGCGCGACGAACGGCTGAC
Organism: Nocardiopsis flavescens; assembly: GCF_900141985.1. Taxonomy (GTDB): domain Bacteria; phylum Actinomycetota; class Actinomycetes; order Streptosporangiales; family Streptosporangiaceae; genus Nocardiopsis; species Nocardiopsis flavescens. The sequence continues at coordinate 52,117 of NZ_FQZK01000023.1, forward strand.
GGGCCGGTTGGCCCTTCAAGACAGCATGGGCGACCTCGCTCGAAGACGGGCAGACGGCCCGGGGTCCACAGGGACAGGCATCCTGATGCCGGATCCCTTGAACATTCCTTGGCGCGATAGCGCGAGAACGGCGCGGATATCAGCCCGGGCGAACTCGGGGCGTCTCAAAGGCAGGTAGACGAATGTCCGCGAGGGCGTCACGTGTGGCGGTAACGGTAGCCACCTCGTAGGTTCAGTGGGTGGGGCGAGGGAACTCGTCCCAGGGCCGGCGCTCCGAGTTCATGGAGACCAGCCGGGAGACGAAGATGCGCTGAGGGCATGCACCTTCGGGAAGGTCGTCCGCGATGCGCGCGACCTGGTGAACCCGGTCGAACTTTCCACCCGATTCCTCGAAGACCTAGCAGTGCAGGGCGCCGCCGCAGGGTCTTCGGGGAGTTCGACGGGCGAATCGGCCGGGCCACCGGATTCACCTCGATGGTACCGCTCGCCCTTCACTGACGACCGAGGATACGGCGGACAAGGACGTGGATATCCGTTCCGGGGTTCCTCTGACGTATGTGGTGGGTGCCTTCGTGCTGTTTCGCCAAGCGTTCCGCGCGCGTGATGGCGTTCCGTTGGTGCTCTCCCATGAAGTGGTCGGGGTTGAAGTCCTTACTGTTGTTATAGCAACACTTCAAGCCTCGCATCAGATTCACCGCTTCACCGGTGGTCAGATGACCGAAGACATCCCTCTGGTGAAGGAGCAACCAGAGTTCGAAGCACGGATTGGCATAGGCGATCTCAATCCCTCCGACCCGAGCCGATCGAAGCGCCCGGTCCAATGACGTATGAGACTCAGGGGCCTCGACGTCGATCACACACCACACCTCGTCGTATCCGCCGCCCTGCTCCCTGCGCCGAGGGTGCGGGGAGTCACGACGTTTTTCTGCGGCTTTGACCAGCTGGTAGGGCTCCCCGTGATCAGGTCCGATATCGATCGACACGTTCGCCAGGCGCTCCTCCTGTTTCAGCTTCCTGAAGTAGGTGGTTCCGCCATAAGTGTCCTCACAGAAGATGAGAAACCTGCGTTTGGGCTCCCGCGTTCCAATCTTATGAGGATTGAGCGGTTTGCCCCTTTTTTCCTTCGACTTCGACGCCACGCTCGAACGGTAGCGCATCCTCCGCGATCAGGCGCGCGATTTCATCCGACACCTCACTATCAAATACCGGAACAGCAGAAAAAGCACCCAAAAGATACTTCTTCACCACATCATCGCGGTCATCCCGCACTTTGTATTCACGCAGCGCCACCAGCTCGGTGGCCCCGTTCTTCCCCTTCTCCGTCAGCCAGGCCTGATCCCGGGCCAAGTGTCCGAAGGAGCGGCGGCTCAGCAGGGTGACGTCATGGGTGTTGAACACGAGCTGCGCCCCGCGCGGATTGGTCTCCGGCTCGGAGAAGAGCCTGACCAACTGCCCGGCAAGGTTCGGGTGCAGTCGGGCGTCCAGCTCATCGATGACGAGCACACGGCCCTCTGCCAGCGCTCGAACCACCACACCGACCAGTTCGAGCCACGTCTGCGTACCGCTGGACTCCGCTCCGTAAGGCATTTCCACATCGCCGTTGGCACCCCGATGCGAAACGACGATCTCCGGTGACTGGCGCCATCCGTCGAGATCCGCCTGGGGACCATCCGGGTGCAGGACCCGGAACCCTGCCGCGAAATGGGCGGCTGCCTCCTTGGGCATCTCACGCTCTTCGGAACGAATGCCGGTGATGCCCAGGTCCGCGTACCTCAGCAACAGGTTGCACAGATCCCGTTCGGGACCCGCGAGCATACGCAGGGTCAAAACCAGACGGATATGGGCGTTCGTGTCGAAGGCCACTGACATCCGGTCGATCCAGCCGTAGATCTCGGCCAGGAGGGGGTGGTTCCCCGCGGCACCCGCAGAAATGAAGAGACTGTTGGGCCGCACGGACTCCTTGACCATCTGGGTCCGTTTCCCGAACCCGTGGCGAAGGCCCGGGCCCAGTGTGAACTCCTGCTCCTCCCGCTCGAAGAGCACCCGTATCCGGCCGTGGGGCCAGCCGTACAGCCACTCGGAGGTCACCGCGTCGTCGTTCACCGCGAACCCGTACTCGTAGCGCACCCCGCTCTGGATGAAGTCGAAACAGAACTCCGAAGGCCGCTCCTCGGACGCCTCATCGAGCAGGTGAGGCACACGGCTGGTGCCACCACGGGGGTTCCAGCGGCTGTGCGAGTACCGGACCGCGTCACGGGCGTAGGCCATCGCGACCATCAGGTTGGACTTGCCGGAGGCGTTCGCCCCCAGCACTCCGACCACGGGCAGGGCCCGCAGCTCCGTGCCGGGAATGTCGAGCATCGCAAGGTCGGGATGATCGTCCGCGGCGACCAGACTCAACTCCTGTTCATCCCGGATGGACGCCCAGTTCGCCACACGGAAACGCAGAAGCACGGTGACCACCTCCCAGCCGATTCGCCCCATGGCATCGTCAACGACCACCGCCAGGTTCTAGCGGCATCCCATGGTCACCGTAGCCCGCGAAGGCAGCCTTCATACGTCTTTCCAGCATTGATTCTGGAGAATTTTTCCCAGAAAACGATTTTGACCGACACTAGGGTGTGCACTCCACGAACCTGGTAACCACACGAACCTGAACGCACCCCCGTGGCGGGCTCCCCCTCCTCAGCGCCTCGCAGACACTGGAGGAGCCGGTCAGCGGACCACGCGGTAGCGGAGGTAGACCACCTTCGAGGAGCCGATGGCGCGGGACTCGACGAGGTCCAGGTCCACGTGGCGCTCGGCCCGGGGGAAGAACGGGGTGCCGCCGCCCACCAGCACCGGGAAGACCCGGATCCGGTACTCGTCGATCAGGCCCAGCGCGGCAGCCTCGGCGGCCAGGGTGGCACCGCCGATGGCGACGTCCCCCTCCCCCGGCTCGGCCCGCAGCCGCTCGACCTCCTCCGCCAGGCCGCCCGAGGCCAGGCGGGAGTTCCCCTGGACCTCCGACAGCGTGGTGGAGAAGACCACCTTGGGCAGTGCCCGCCAGATCTCGGCGAACGCGCGCGTGGGGTGGTCGTGCTCCGGGTTCTGGTCGACCGTCTCCCAGTACACCATCGTCTCGTACAGCCGCCGCCCCAGCAGGTGGACGCCGACCCGGCGCACCTCGTCCGTGGCGAGCTCGAAGACCTCACGGTCGGGTTCCGACCAGTTGAAGGAGCCGTCCGGCCCGACGATGTAGCCGTCGAGCGACACGCCCATCGAACAGATCACGTCGCGCATCAGAAGTCCTCCTCGGTTCAGGGTTCGACGGTATGACCACCGGACCCCGCAGGACTCATCGTGACGCGCGCAGATGCCGTGGAAAAAACCGTCCCGCCGGACCGGGTCCGGCGGGACTCGAAGGACACAGGGCTACAGGGCCTCGGCGAGGGCGGCGTCCACCGCCGCCTGGAGGCGTCTGCGCAGGACCGCGCTCTCGACGCGGTCGGTGCGCACCTCCACGATGCGCACCCCCTCGCCGAGCAGGGCCTTGGGCAGGTCGGTGGCCCACTCCAGGTGCAGGTACGGCACGTCCGCCATCGCCGCGACCCGCTCCATGGTCACCCCGTGCGGGGTTCCGAAGACCCGCTCGAAGTCGGGGTGCCCCGCCTGCTCCAGGCCGGAGAAGATCCCGCCGCCGTCGTTGTTGACCACCACGACCGCCAGGTCCGGGCGCGGCTCCCCCGGGCCGATGACCAGGCCGTTCTGGTCGTGCAGCACGGCCAGGTCGCCCAGCAGGGCGAACGCCCCCGCGGCCGGGTCGGCCGCCTGGTGGGCCAGGGCGGCGCCGATCGCCGTGGACACCGTGCCGTCGATGCCGCTCACGCCCCGGTTGCCGACCAGGCGCACCCCGCAGCGGGCCCGCATGGTGGCGTCCAGGTCGCGGATGGGCATGCTCGACCCGGCGAACAGCAGCGACCCCGCCGCCAGGTGCGACACCAGGTCGCGGGCCAGCCGGGGTTCGGTCAGCGTCTCCTGCTCGTCCAGCACCGCGTCGAGGGCCGCGCGGGCAACGGACTCCGCCCGCCCCCACAGGCCCGACCAGTCGGTGCTGCGCGGCTCGTCGAACGTCGTCCCTGCCGGGGCCGCGACGGCGGCCACCACGTCGGTGGCGGTGCGCGCCGGGTCGGCGAACCCGCCGGGCAGCGACGCGTTCGGGTCGCCCAGCGCCCCGGCGGTGACCACCACGTGGCGGCGGGCCCGCCGCAGGAACGCCAGGGTCTGCCGCGACAGGTTGGGCCTGCCCACGCTGACCACCAGGTCGGGGGCGGGCCCGGCGGCGATCGCCGGGGACGCCAGCAGCTGCCGGTAGGTGGAGACCGCGCCGACCCTGCGGGCGTTGGAGGTGGGCTCGGCCAGCAGCGGCCAGCCGGTCAGCTCGGCCAGGGCCAGGAACGGCACCGGGTCGTAGTCGCCGTCGCCGCACACGATCACGCCGCGCTCGACGTCGGGCAGCACGAACGGCGGCGGTTCGGCGAGGGGGCCGGGCCGGGAGATCCACTGCGCCCCGCCGGCCCGCCCGTCCAGGGGCTCGGGCCAGTCCCGGCCGGGCCCGTCGGGGGTGAGCGGGTCGCGGAACGCGATGTTGAGGTGGACCGGGCCGGGCCGCCCGCCCCGGGCGGCGCCCCAGGCGCGGCCCACCAGCGAGCGCCAGTAGGCGACCATGCCCGGCACCGGGTCGGGCGTGCCGACCTCGGCGAACAGGCGCACCGCGCCGCCGTACAGGCCGATCTGGTCCACGGTCTGGTTGGCGCCGGTGCCGCGCAGCTCCGGCGGCCGGTCGGCGGTCAGCACCAGCAGCGGCACCCCGCTCTCGTCGGCCTCCAGCACAGCGGGGTGGAAGTTGGCGGCGGCGGTGCCGGAGGTGCACACCACGGCCACGGGGCGCCGGGACGCCCGGGCCAGCCCCAGCGCGAGGAAGGACGCCGACCGCTCGTCCACCCGCACGTGCACCCGGATCCCGGGGTGGGAGACCAGGGCGAGCGCGAGCGGCGTCGAGCGCGACCCCGGCGCGACCACGGCCTCGGCCAGGCCGCAGCGGGCCAGTTCATCGACGAGGACCCGCGCCAGGGCGGTAGACGGATTCATGCAAACGCTTTCGTTCGTCAAGGTGTGCAACAAGTATCACCGCGGGGTGCGCATGTACGGCACGGCACCCCATATCTCACGGACGCACACCCTCCAGTGAACCCCGTTCGGGCGCAAACGGCGAACGCCCGGGGCTGTGATCCGCGTCCCGGGCCCGGTCAGCCGTCCCCGGCCGCACCGGGCGCGGGGCCCCCGCCTGCGGCGACGGCGGCCGCGGCGCGGGCGCGCCAGGGCGCGGCGTCGGCCTCGACCGCGCGCAGCCGCTCCTCGTCGACCCGCACCGGGCGCACCGGCAGGTACCCGTTCTCGGGCAGCAGCGGGTCGGCGGTGACGTCGGCGGTGAGCATCTGCATGGTCGCCAGCCCGCACGCGTAGGGCAGCTCCGGCAGGGCGGCGGCCAGCGCCACCCCGGCGGCCAGGCCCACGGACGTCTCGACGGCGCTGGAGACCACCACCGGCAGCCCGCACGCCTCGGCCACCCGCAGGGCGGCGCGCACCCCGCCCAGGGGCTGCACCTTGAGCACGACGAGGTCGGCGGCATCGGCCGCGCGCACCTTGAGCGGATCCTCGGCGCGGCGGATCGACTCGTCGGCGGCCACCGGCACGTCCACCCGGCGGCGCACCGCGGCCAGCTCCTCCAGGGTCGCGCAGGGCTGCTCGACGTACTCCAGGCCGTACCGGTCCAGGGCGCGGACCATCCGCACGGCGGTGTCCGGGTCCCAGGCGCCGTTGGCGTCCACGCGCACCTTCCCCGCGGGGCCGATGGCGTCGCGCACGGCCTCCACCCGGGCCAGGTCCCGGGCGGGGTCCTGGCCCTTCTCCGCGACCTTCACCTTGGCGGTGGCGCAGCCGCCCGCCGTGACGATGGCGTGGGCCCGGTCGGGGTCCACGGCCGGGACGGTGACGTTGACCGCGACCCGGTCGCGCACCGGGTCGGGCCATCCCCGGTGGGCGGCCTCGTGGCAGGCCGCCCACCAGCGGGAGGACTCGCGCGGCCCGTACTCGGCGAAGGGCGAGAACTCGCCCCACCCGGCCGGGCCGCGGACCAGCAGGCCCTCCCGCACGGTGATGCCGCGGAACCTGTTGCGCAGGCCGATGGCGAAGGCCCGGCCCCCGGCGGGGACGTCCCGCGCACCGGGATCGGCGGCGGGTGTCACGGGCGGCGCGGGAACTTGTCGAACTCCGGACGGCGCTTCTCCTTGAAGGCGTCCCGGCCCTCCTGGGCCTCCTCGCTCATGTAGTAGAGCATGGTGGCGTCGCCGGCGAACTGCTGCATCCCGGCGGCGCCGTCGCTGACGGCGTTGATGGCGCCCTTGAGCATGCGCAGCGCCAGCGGGGACTTCTCCAGCAGCTCGCGGGCCCAGGAGACGGTCTCCTTCTCCAGGTCGGCCAGCGGGACCACGGTGTTGACCATGCCCATGTCCAGCGCCTCCTGGGCGCTGTACTGGCGGCACAGGTACCAGATCTCGCGGGCCTTCTTGAGGCCGACGGTCTCGGCGAGCAGCCAGGAGCCGTAGCCGCCGTCGAAGGAGCCGACCTTGGGGCCGGTCTGGCCGAACTTGGCGTTGTCGGCGGCGATGGTCAGGTCGCAGCACACCTGGAGGACGTTGCCGCCGCCGATGGACCACCCGGCGACCATGCAGATGACCGGCTTGGGCAGGCGGCGGATCTGCACCTGGAGGTCGAGGACGTTGAGGCGGCCGATGCCCTGCCGGGCCACGGCGTCGTCACCGATGTAGCCGTCGTCGCCGCGGATCTTCTGGTCGCCGCCGGAGCAGAACGCCTGGTCGCCGGCGCCGGTGAAGATGATCACGCCGACCTCGGAGTCGTCGCGGGCGATGTTGAACGCCTGCTGGAGCTCGAAGAGGGTCTGGGGCCGGAACGCGTTGTGCCGCTCGGGCCGGTTGATCGTGATCTTGGCGATGCCCTCCGCGGTCTCGTAGATGATGTCGGAATACTCGCCCGACCGCTGCCACTCGATCACGCTGCTCACGGCTACCGCTTCTCCTCACGGGGACATCCGAACGGCGGGCGGCCGCACCGGCTCCGGTGGAGTGGGCGGCCCCCGCGTCAACCCTACGCATTGTGCCAGGCCGCCGGGGACGGCCGCGTACGCCCCCGGGGGCGCGGCGGGCGTACCCTTGTGCCCCGTGGCCTTCCCGAACCTTCCCGACGCACCCGACCCGGCGACGGCCGGCGGTCCCGCCGTGCGCGCCGCCGTGGGCCTGGAGCCGGGCCGGCTGTCCGACCTGCTGGCCGCGGCCCTGGAGGGCGGCGGCCCCGCGCTGATGCCGGTGCCCGCCGGGACCCCGGACGCCCGTGTCGGGGAGCTGCTCGCGGCGATGCGCCCCTCCTCGGTGCTGACGCCCGCGGGGGAGTCCCCCCTGGAGGGCGGCCTGCCCGCCGCGCCCGGGACGGCCCTGGTGGTCACCACCTCCGGGTCGACGGGGGCTCCCAAGGGCGTGGAGCTGTCGGCGGGGGCGCTGCGCGCCTCGGCGCGGGCGTCGGTGGCCCGGATCGGCGCCCGCCGCGGCGACTCCTGGCTGTGCGTCCTGCCCGCCGGGCACATCTCGGGGCTCCAGGTGATGCTGCGCGCCCTGGCCACGGGCACCGAGGCGGCGCACGCGCCGTTCTCGGTGGAGGGCGTGCTCGCCGCCGCGGAGCGCCTGCACCCGCACGTGTCCCTGGTGCCGACCCAACTGCGGCGGCTGGTGGCCGCCGGGGCGGACCTGTCGGTGTTCGGCGTGATCCTGCTGGGCGGGGCGGCGGCCGACCCGGGGCTGCTGGCGGAGGCCCGCGCCGCCGGGGGCCGGGTGGTCACCACCTACGGCATGAGCGAGACCTGCGGCGGGTGCCTCTACGACGGGGTCCCCCTGGACGGGGTGGGGGTGGGGATCGACGCCCCCGGACCGGACGGCTCGGGGCGGGTGCTGCTGTCGGGGCCGACCCTGCTCACCCGCTACCGGACCGCGCCGGGCGCCGCGGCGGTGCCCGGCCCGGACACCGCCGCCGACGGGTCCCGGGTGCTGCGCACCAACGACCTGGGGCGCTGGGACGGGGAGCGGCTGGCGGTCCTGGGCCGGATGGACGAGGTCATCAACACCGGGGGCCACAAGGTGGTCCCCGGGCAGGTCAACGCCCTGATCGCGGCCGACCCCGCCGTGGCGGAGTCGGTGGTGGTGGGCCGCCCCGACCCGGAGTGGGGCGAGCGGGTGTGCGCGGTGGTGGTGCCGGCGGACCCGGGCGCGCCGCCCGCGCTGGAGCACCTGCGGGCGGTGGTGCGCGACCGGCTGCCCGCCTACGCCGCACCGCGCGAGCTGGAGGTCCTGGACCGGCTGCCGATGCTGGAGTCCGGGAAGCCGGACCTGGTGGCGCTGCGCCGCGGATGACCCCCCGGCCCGGTCCCGCCCGCCGCCCCCGTCGGCGGAGATGTCCGGTAGGCGGGGAACTTCCCCGGTCCGCCCCGCGTCTACCTGAGTATCCGGGCCTCGCGTTCGCCCGGGTCCCACGGCCCCTCTGCCCAGGAGGTCCGCAGTTGGCGACAGCCACGAGTCCACCCGCCCACGCCCCTGCGCCCTCCCCCGCGCCCGGAGCGCCGCGCTCCCGCCCGGTCATCCGGGCGGGCTTCTATACCCGCTGCCTCCGGCCCCCGGCCACCGAACGCATGGTGATCCATGCCACTTCGAAAGATATCCAATCGAGACGGGGAACATTTGACACCCCGACACGTTGGACATATTGGCGCGTCCAGTCGGCGGGAGCCTTCCGCCACGTGCCACACGTCTTGGAAGGGAGGGAGGTGTCCGGATGACGAGCACTGCCCGGACCCGCTCGGCGCCCACCGACGGCGCCGTTCCGCTCGCGGCCGACCGCGCGGCACTGACCGACCTGCTCACCCGCGGGCGCGCCCAGGGGCACCTGTCCCTCACCGAGCTGCGCACCGCCTTCTCCGCGGCCGGAGTCTCCTCCGGCGACGGCCGTGCCATCCTGCGTGAACTCACCGACAACGGGGTCAGGCTCGCCAACGGGGGCGACCACTCCGCGCCGGTGGCCGAACCCGACGCCGAGGACGACGTGCTGGAAAACACTCTCATCGCGACGGTGCCCGACTCCGACGAGGCACCCAAGGCCGCATCCGGCAAGGCGGCTCCCCGCAAGGGCCCCTCCCCCCGGAGGAAGACCCGCACCACGCGGCGCACCAAGAAGGCCGAGGAGACCCAGGCCACCGTCGATCCGGAGACCGGCGAGGCCGATCTGGACGACCAGTCCCCCGCCATGGGCGACTCCGTCCACACCTACCTCAAGGCCATCGGGCGCCGCCAGCTGCTCACCGCCGAGCAGGAGGTCGACCTGGCCAAGCGGGTCGAGGCCGGCCTCTACGCGGAGTACCGGCTGGGCCTGCACGGCGAGATCGACCCCTCCGCGAAGATGGCGCGGGTCGAGCGCGAAGAGCTGGAGTGGATCGCCGAGGACGGCCGCAAGGCCAAGTCCCACATGCTGGAGGCCAACCTGCGCCTCGTGGTGTCGGTGGCCAAGAAGTACAGCGACCGCGGCATGTCGCTGCTGGACGTGGTCCAGGAGGGCAACCTCGGGCTGATCCGCGCGGTGGAGAAGTTCGACTACTCCAAGGGCTTCAAGTTCTCCACCTACGCCATGTGGTGGATCCGCCAGGCCATCCAGCGCGGCTTCGCCGACTCCGCGCGCACCATCCGCCTGCCCGTCCACGTGCTGGAGCTGCTGAGCAAGGTCAGCCGCCTGGAGCGGGACATGCACCAGGCGCTGGGGCGCGAGCCGACCCCGGAGGAGCTGGCGCTGGAGCTGGACAAGACCCCGGCCCAGATCGAGGAGCTGCTGCGGGTCACCCGCCAGCCCATCAGCCTGGACTCCACCATCGGCGAGGACGGCGAGACCCGCATCGGCGACCTCATCGAGGACGTCGACGCCTCGGAGGCCTCCGAGGTGGTCGACCGCCAGCTCATGGCCGACCAGCTGCGCAACGCCCTGTCCGACCTGGAGCCGCGCGAGGCGACCATCATGTCGCTGCGCTTCGGCCTCATGGACGGGCGGCCGCGCACCCTGGACGAGATCGGCAAGCACCTGGGGCTGACCCGGGAGCGCATCCGGCAGCTGGAGAAGCAGTCGCTCTCCAAGCTGCGCCACCCGAGCCGCGCCCAGCAGCTGCTCGACTTCGCCAGCTGACCGGACGAGGGGCCGCTCCCGCGCGGGGGGCGGCCCTTCGCCGTGCGCGGGGCCGGGCCGCCGCGCGGCGTCGGGGTCATCCCTGAACGTTCCCCGAGATCGGTCCCGCGGGGCGCCGGTCGGGCCCCGCCGGTGCCACCATGGGGGGATGACCGACAGCACCTCCCAGCGGCAGTCCGACATCGCCGCCGCCCTGCGCGCCGGGCGCGAACTCGGACCCGAGTACGACGACGCCCTGGCCGCGTCCCTGGTCGAGCGCATCGACGACGCCATCGACACCAGTGTCCGGCGCCACCTGGACCACCGGCAGAGGGAGAACAAGGGCAAGGTGGGCGTGCCCTCCAACACGGTGCGGATGGTGATGTCCCTGGTGTGCCTGGGGGTGAGCATCCCGATCACCGCGATCACCGCGGCCATGGTGGGCGGAGGCGTCGCCATCGCCGCCGTGTGGCTGGGGCTGATCCTCTTCTACATCGTGTCCGTGGTGGGCCTGCGCCGCTGAACCACCACCGGCCGGGCCCGCAGGGGGTCCGGCCGGTGCGCGGGCTCAGCCGGACGGCTGGGCGGAGTCCAGCGCCGCGCGCAGGATCTCCACGGCCTCGTCGTGGTCCAGTCCCACCCGGGAGATCACGTCGGCGTAGGCGCGGGCCGCGGCCAACGCCTCCGCCCGCTGGTCGTCCCCCGCGGCGGCGATGAAGGTTCCCGAGCGGCCGCGGGTCTCGACGACCCCCGCCTGCTCCAGTTCGCGGTACGCCCGGGCGACGGTGTTGACCGCCACCGACAGGCGTCCGGCCAGCGCCCGCACCGTCGGCAGGCGGTATCCGACGGGGAGCTCCCCCGCGGCGGCCGCCATGGCCACCGTCGTCCGGATCTGTTCGTAGGGCGGTACCTTCGACGTCGGGTCGACGCGGATGAAATCCGCCATCTCCTCCTGCGCTCCCCACGGTCGGCGTTCGTGCTCCGGGCCCCATACCCGTTCGAGCACAAAACTACCGTGCGTGGCGGACCCCGCGCCCGCGGGGGGCGCGGGGCCGCCCGGACGTCAGGCGGCGCCGACCGTCCGGGGCACGCGCTGCACGCCGTGGATGCGGTGGTCCTCACGGGCCGTGAGCAGCTGTTCGGCCGTCAGCGTGGCCTCGCGCACCTCGGGCCGGGCCATGCGCTTGCGCCGGTGGATGCGGTCCCGGTAGCCCTTCTCCCCGATGAGCACGCGCTCGCGGGCGTAGGCCGCCCGCATCGCGTCGGTGAGCACGGCGTCCAGCGCCAGCCCCCGCGCGTGCAGTTCCTCCACGGAGGCCCCCGCCGCACGGGCGTCCTCCAGCGCCGCCTGGGCCACCGCCACGTCCCCGAGCAGGCCGTCCAGCAGCCCCGCCCGCTCCCGGTCCGCTTCGAGGCTCTCCCGCGCCTGAGCCGTGCCGCGTCCGCCAAGTCCCATGACTCGCTCCGATCACCTGGTACACCGTCTGCAGAGCACTGTAATAGTGGCGTGGATCATGGGGCGACCCGGATCGTGCGTCGGTGATGGCCTCCGCGCACAAAAACCGCCAGATTTGGTGACACAAATAAAGAAAGGGCACAAGTGAGCAGGAACTACGCGGGGCTCAGTCGGGAGCGCATCATCCTGGAGGCGCTCCACATCATCGCCGGACGCGGACTGGGCGGGCTGTCCATGCGGCGGCTGGGCGACGCCCTGGAGGTGGAGGCCATGGCCATCTACCACCACTTCCCCCTGGGCAAGGAGCAGCTCTTCAACGCGATCACCGCCTACGTGACCTCCCCCGGGTCCACCGGGGAGGCCGTGCCGGAGGAGGCCGCGCCGGACGCCGACCGGGAGGGGGACGACGCCCACGAGGCCGACACCCGCCCCTGGGACGAGCGCCTGACCTCCTGGGCCGACGACTACCGGAGCCGGCTGCTGGAGTACTCCGGGGCGCTCTCCCTGCTGGTGCACCGCGCCCCCGCCACCCCGGCGGACACCGCCGCCCGCGCCCTGGTCCACCGGGCCCTCACCGACGCCGGCGTGCCCGCCGACGGCCTGGACCGCGCGGCCGACGCCCTGTACTCCTACTGCCTGGGCGCGGTCGTCCACGAGGTGCGCCACCGCGGCGACGAGGACGCCCCCGACGCCGGGGAGGCCGCCGACCGGTTCCACCACGGCCTGCGGGCGCTGTTGCGGGGACTCTCCGCCTGAGCGCGGGGAACCGGCGGCCGGTTCCGGGCGTCTGTACCCCTGAGGGTGCCGCTCTCTCCCCTCCCCGAACCCCCGCCCGGACCGGCACCGCCGGGCGGAAGCAGGAAGGGCCCATGGTTCTCAAGCGTCTGCTCGCCGGCATCGGCTTCGGCGGGGCCTCGGTCGAGACCCGCCTCGACACGGCCGCCGCGTTCCCCGGCGGCGCGGTGCGCGGCACCGTGCTGATCGAGGGCGGTGACGTCGAGCAGCAGGTCGAGGAGCTCACCGTGGGGCTCCAGGCCCTCGTGGAGACCGAGGTCGGCGACAACGAGGTCAAGAGCAACATGGAGTTCCACCGGGTCCGGCTGGGCGGGCACACCCGCCTGGTCCCCGGTCAGCGCTTCGAGGTGCCCTTCGAGCTCCCCGTGCCCTGGGAGGCGCCGGTCACCGCCCGCAACGGCCGGCGGCTGCCCTCGATGAACGTCGGGGTCAACACGCGCCTGGCCGTGGCCAACGCCGTCGACCCCGGCGACCTGGACCCGGTGGCGATCGAGCCGCTGCCCGGTCAGCGGGCGGTGCTCGACGCCCTGGACTCCCTGGGCTTCCGGTTCAAGAAGGCCGACCTGGAGCGCGGGCGCATCGCCCGCTCCCGCCAGCGGCTGCCCTTCTACCAGGAGATCGAGTACTACTCGCCGGGGCACTACCGGGGCCTCGACGAACTGGAGCTGTCGTTCGTCGCCGACGAGCACGGCATGGACGTGATCCTGGAACTCGACAAGAAGCCGGGGCTGTTCTCCGAGGGCCGCGACACCTTCAAGAGCTTCAACGTCGCCCACGGCCAGGCGGCGGCGATGGACTGGCGCCAGGAGCTGGACCGGTGGATCACCGCCCTGGCCGGGCGCCGCGGCCTGTTCTGACCGGCGGTTCCGGCCGGGGCGGCGCCCCGGCCGGAACCCCGCTCAGGCCCCCTCGGCGCGCTCGCGGACGCGTTCGGCGCGCAGGTGGCGCGCCTGGTCGGGGTCGAGCACCGGGGCCGCGTTGAGGAGTCGGCGGGTGTAGTCGCTCTGCGGGTTCTCGTAGATGGCGTCGCTGTCGCCCAGCTCCACCACCTCGCCCTTGCGCATGACCGCGACGCGGTCGCTGACCTGGCGCACCACCGCCAGGTCGTGGGCGACGAAGATGTAGGTCAGCCCGAAGTCGTCCTGGAGCTCGGACAGCAGCCGCAGCACCTGGTCCTGGGTGGACACGTCCAGCGCCGAGACCGGCTCGTCGCAGATGATCAGCTTGGGCTTGAGGATCAGCGCCCGCGCGATCGCGATCCGCTGGCGCTGCCCGCCCGAGAACGCGTGCGGGAACCGGTTGTAGTGGCCCGGCTCCAGCCCCACCCGCTCCAGCAGTTCCCGGACGCGGGTCCGGATGGACCCTGTGTCGCGCTCGCCCTGCACCCGCAGCGCGGTGCCGATCGCGTCGCCCACGGTCACGCGCGGGTTGAGCGAGGAGTACGGGTTCTGGAACACCATCTGCACGTCGCGGCGCAGCGGGCGCATCCGGCGCTCGGCGATGCGCGTGATGTCCCGGCCCTCGAACTCGATGGTCCCCTCGGTGGGCTCCAGCAGGCGCATGACCATCCGCGACAGCGTGCTCTTGCCCGACCCGGACTCGCCCACGATGCCCAGCGTCTCGCCCTTGTACAGGTCGAAGCCGACGTCCTTGACGGCCCAGAAGTCGGTGGAGCGCCCCCACGGGCCGCCGCGCACCTTGAAGCGCCGGCCCACCCCGCGGACCCGGAGCAGGACCTCCCGGCCCTGCTCACCCGGCGTCCCGGCGGCGGGCGCCGCGGCCCCCTCCGGCGCCGGGCGGCCCGCGGCGGTCGCGCCCGCGACCGCACCGGACCCGGACCCGCCCTCCCGGCCGCCCCGGTCCGCACCCCCGGCCCGCTCGGACCGGTCCCGGGCGCGGCGCTGGGCGCGGGAGACCTCCACCCGCGGCACCGCCGCCAGCAGCGCCTGCGTGTACGGGTGCCCGGGCGCCGACAGCACCGTGCGCACGTCGCCCCGCTCCACCGCCACACCGTGCCGCATCACCACGACCTCGTCCACCGACCCCGCCACCACCGCCAGGTCGTGCGAGACCAAAATCAGCGCCATCCCCAGATCACGCCGCAACTCGTCCAGCAGGTCCAGGATCCGCGCCTGCACCGTCACGTCCAAAGCCGTCGTCGGCTCGTCCGCCAACAACACCTTCGGATCGCACATCAACCCCATCGCGATCACCACGCGCTGGCGCATACCGCCCGAGAACTCGTGCGGATAGGAGTTGACCCGCCGGGCCGGCGACGGGATGCCGACCCGGTCCAGGGCCCCGACCGCCCGCGCGAGCGCCTCCGCCCGGGAAGCCTGCGGCCGGTGCACGCGCAACGCCTCGACCAGCTGGTCGCCGATGGTGTACTGCGGGTGCAGCGACTGCATCGGGTCCTGGAAGACCATCGCGATGTCGTCGCCGCGCATCGCCCGCAGCTGCCGGTCCGTGGCCGAGACCACGTCCCGGCCCGCCACCTCGATGGCGCCGGTGATCCGCGCCCGGCTGCCGCGGTGCAGGCCCATCAGGGCCAGCGAGGTCACGCTCTTGCCCGAGCCCGACTCGCCCACGATCCCCAGCCCGCCCCCGGCGGGCACCTCGAAGGACAGCCCGTCCACCGCCCGGACGTCGCCGTCCATGGTCGGGAACGTCACCCGCAGGTCGTCCACCCGGACGACGGGCTTGGGTGCGGATTCACTCATGGGGGACGCCTCAGCTCTCTGGGTCCGGAGTCGTGGTCTGGGGGCGCGGCCCGCTAGCGGACGCGCACCCGCGGGTCGATGAGCGGGTACAGCAGGTCGACGACCAGGTTGCACAGGACGATGAAGAACGCGCCGAACAGCGTGACGCCCAGGATCACCGGCAGGTCGCTCTGGGTGATGGCGTTGACCGCGTAGCGGCCGATCCCGTTGAGGGAGAACACCTGCTCGGTCAGGACCGCCCCGCCCAGGACCAGTCCCAGGTCCAGGCCGAAGATCGTCACGATAGGGGTCAGGGTGGGGCGCAGGGCGTGCTTGAGCACCACCTTGCGCTCGCTCAGCCCCTTGGCCCGGGCGGTGCGGATGTAGTCCTCGCCCAGGACCTCCAGCATGCCCGCGCGGGTCTGGCGCGCGTACATGGCGGCGTGCAGGAACGCCAGGGTGATCCAGGGCAGGAACAGGCCCGCGGCCCAGCCCGCCGGGTCCCGGGTCAGGGGCACGTAGCCCGGGGTCAGGAACCAGCCCCAGGCGTGCACCGGGAAGGCGAGCACCAGCAGGCCGGTGAAGAAGATCGGCAGGGAGACCCCGGCCAGGGCGATCGCCATGGCGACCCGGTCGAAGACGCTGCCCTTCCACACCGCCGACACCACGCCGACCGCGATCCCGCCGACCAGCCAGATGATCCCCGCCCCCAGGGCCAGCGAGAACGTGACCGGCAGCCGGGACACGATCTCGGGGAAGACCTCCTGGTAGGTCTGGAAGGAGTAGCCGAAGCAGGGTGCCGCGCAGTCGATGGTGTCCCGGCCGAACCGGTACTGGGCGCCGAAGAAGATCCCGCGCACGAACTCGCCGAACTGGACGATGACGGGCTTGTCCAGTCCGAGCCGGTCGATGGTCGCCTGGATCGCCTCGGGGGTGGGAGCCCGTCCCACGTACATGGTCGCCAGCTGCTCGGTGGTCCGCCCCGCCCACTTGGGCACCACGTAGAAGATCGCGAAGGTGACCATGGTGACCACGGCCAGGAGCAGCAGCCCGGCGCCCAGGCGGCGCAGGATGTAGGTCGGCAAGGCGCGTGTCTTTCTGTCGTCGGACCCGCCCTGGCAGGGGATTCGGCAGGGGCGCGAAGTTTCGGCCTGAGACGACAAAGATAACGCAGCGTGTTCTTATGCTCACGCTTGTCCGCGCGGCGTGTACGGCGGCGGCTCCGCGGTGCCCCCGGTCAGGCGTCCCGGTAGGCGGCCCGGCCCCGGACGACGAGGGCCGCGGCCTCGGGGTGGTCGAACAGCTCGCCCTCCAGGGTGTCCAGCACCTCCAGGACGCCGGAGCCGGGGACCCCGCGCGCTTCCAGCACGCCGCGGGTCCAGCCCAGGAAGCGGGTGAAGACCCCCGCGTCGCCCACGTACAGGGCGGTGAGCAGGAAGTCCAGGATGTGGCCGAGGTCTTCGACCGTGCGGTCGCGGGCCGCGCCCCGCAGACTCCCGCCACGCCTCTCGTAGGACGCCTCGGCACTGCTCAGGCAGGCGGCCATGAGCCCCTCGCGGCGGCGCAGCGTGGGCGCGTACTCGGCGCCGGCAGGCAGTGCGGCGGGGCCGGCGGGCACGGGGAAGGGCGGGCCCTGGGCCAGCAGGTCCGCGGCTCCGGAGGCGGTCGGGGCCCACAGCGAGGCCCCCAGGCGCAGGGCCAGGGCGGCGTCGGGGCCGAACCCCGCGCCGCCCGCGATCACCGGCACTCCGGTGCGCCGCGCGGCCTCGATGGTGCCGTGCGCGGCGACCAGCCGGGAGGGCAGGGAGCAGCTCAGGGCCACGATGTCGGGCGAGTGCTCCTGCAGGTGCAGGGCCAGGTGCCGGGCCGGCACGCTCGCGCCCAGGAACCCCACCCGCCAGCCGCGCAGCCGCAGCACCTCGCCCATGAGGCGGGCGGGCAGGCTGTGCCACTCGCCGTCGGCGCAGGTGACCACCACGGACCCGCGGGTGGGGGCCCTACCGGACGCGTACTCGGTGATCAGCGCCGTGGCGCGCTCGCCGATGTAGGTGGCCGCGTGCTCGCGGGCCACACTCCACTCGTCGGTCTGCCAGAGCAGGCCCACCCGGCGCTGTGACCAGGCCACGACCTCCAGGAGGAGTTCCTCGGGGTCACCGCCGGCCGACAGCTCGCACCGGACCACGTCCAGCGCGGTGGTCTCGTCCGTCGCCGCGACCGCCTCGAAGAACGCGGACCGGGTCCGGTCGAGCCGGGACACCGGCGCGGCCGTGGCCCCGGTCACCGGGCGCCGGCCGGCGCGGCCCGGGCCTGGAGCACCAGCACCGTGATGTCGTCGTGCTCGGCACCGCCCAGCCAGTCGCCCACCGCCTGGGCGACCCGTTCGGCGGTGGCCGCGGCGGGCAGGCCGCCGCACTCGCCCAGGAGGCGGACGAGCCGGTCCTCGCCGAGCATCTCACCGCCCAGCAGCGGGTTGCGGGCCTCGGTGACGCCGTCGCTGTAGACGACGACCGCCTCCCCCGGGGCCAGGTCGACCTCCGCCTCGCGGAAGACGGCGTCGTCGATGGCACCGACGAAGATCCCGCCCAGGGGGAACTCCCGCACCTCGCCGCCGGTGCCGACGACCAGGGGCGGCGGGTGCCCGCCGCCGGCCGCCCGCACCCGCAGCCCGCCCCCGGGCAGCGGCCGGGCGGTGCCCAGGACCATCGTGCTGAACTTCTCCGGGTCGGTGCGCAGCAGCAGGACGTTGAGCAGTTCCATCAGGCGCAGCGGGGAGTCCTCCACCAGGCGCAGCGCCTGGAGGGACTGGCGGATGAGCCCGGTGAGCACGGCGGCGTCGTTGCCCTTGCCGCACACGTCGCCGAAGGAGAAGTGGACCAGCTCGCCGGCGTCCTGCACCTCGTAGAAGTCGCCGCCGATCCGTTCGGCCTCGAACGCCGACCGGAAGGAGGCGCCCAGCACGACCCGGTCCACCTCGGGGAGCGGATCGGGGACCAGGGCGGCCTTGAGGGTGGCGGCGGTGCGCGCCTGGTACTGGTACAGGTGGGCCGAGCCCAGGGCCGAGCCGACGCGTTCGGCGTACTCGGCGAGCAGCTCCGCCTCCGCGGGGCCGAACCGGCCGCCGCGCCGGTACCAGAGCAGGGCGCCGAAGGCCCCGGACGGTCCGGGCAGCGGCACGACCCGGACCTGGCCGGCGACCCGGTGGCCGGTGACCTCGCGCAGCAGCTCCTCTGCGGGGTCGCCCGGGGCGGGCTCCACCGCCTCGGGCAGGGTGCCCACGCCCTCGCCCAGCCACGGGGCGGCCGCGGCGGTCTCCGGGCTCCAGCGCCCGTGCGCCACCGTCCGGCCGCCGTCGTGCCCGGCCACGCCGGCGGTCCACCGCAGGGCCGCCCCCGGTTCCCCGGAGAACAGCACGCAGGCGTCCACGCCGGAATCCAGCGGCAGCCGGACGGCCTGCTCGATGAGGCGCTCGGGGTGCAGCACCCCCGCCAGTCCGCGAGCGGCCCGGCGCAGCAGGGCCGGCCCCGAGCGCTCCTGGCGCCGGACGGGCTCGACCGGGCGCAAGAACGCGGGTCCGCCCCCCTCGGCCGAGGGCGCGGACTCATCGATTCCGGGCGGCGGCAATACCTACTCCCCTTGGACGGCGTGCATGCCATGCGTGAAGGGCGCATGTCACACCCCTCGCGCGCTCCCCAGAGGTTACGTCACCCCGCCGGCCGCGGGACCGGCGCCGCGGGGACGGGGGCCGATGGTGACCGGAACGGTACCGGGCCGGTCCCGGCCGCGCAGGGGCCCGCGGGCACCCGCGCACGGATCGCACCCACTGGAGCGGCGCGCCGTGCGCACGGCTGCGTTCTTGCAGGTCATCGTGGCGTGCGGCGCCGGACGGCGACTGCGCGCGGGCTCCCCGTCCACCGGGGGGACCGCCCGGGCGGCGAAGGGCCGATCCCGCCGACGCCGGGCACCCGCGCCCGCGGGGAGAGGGCGAAGAAAGTCGCGCCGCGCGAGGAGGCGCCGACGACAGCGGAGAGGACGCCGGAAAAGGTACGGCGGCACGCGCGGCGGGGCCGGGCGGGGAGACGCCGGGCTCCCGGGGC
Organism: Nocardiopsis flavescens; assembly: GCF_900141985.1. Taxonomy (GTDB): domain Bacteria; phylum Actinomycetota; class Actinomycetes; order Streptosporangiales; family Streptosporangiaceae; genus Nocardiopsis; species Nocardiopsis flavescens. The sequence continues at coordinate 71,469 of NZ_FQZK01000023.1, forward strand.
GGTCCCCGGGGCACGTCTGCGGGGGCCTCCCGAGCCCGGGCGAAAGCGGGGGCGGTGACCGGCGTCGCCGCCGGTCACCGCCCCGCGGGCCGCGTCACTCGTTGGTGGTACCGAGCGACATGTAGTCGTACATGGAGTAGCCCGCGTGGTAGTACACGTTGGTCAGGTTCGGCGGCCGGTACATGACGGTGCGCTCGAACACGGCGGGCAGGATGACCGCCTCCTGCATGGACCGCTCATCGATCCGCGTGTAGATCGAGGCCCGCTCGTCGGGGTCGTCGATCGTGGCGACCTCGTCGAACCAGCCGTTGACCTGGTCGTCGTCGAACTCGGAGATGTTCGAGTTGCCCGCGTCCTGGATGGCGTCGCCGTCCAGGATCTTGCTCATGAACCCGTAGCCGCTGGCCCAGTCCGGGGCCCAGCCGTACACGGTCAGCCCCAGGTCGTTGTCGTGGACGAAGTCCGGCGAGCCGGCCTGGGTGTTGGTGTAGGTGTCGGACGGGTACTGCTTGATCTCGACCTCGATGCCCACCCGGGACAGGGCCTGCTGGACGGCCTCGGCCGTGCTCACGTCCGAGGGCCGGTCGGCGCGGGCACCGATGGAGGTGGAGAAGCCGTCCGGCTGCCCGCACTCCTCCAGCTTCTCGCGGGCCCTGTCCAGGTCTCCCTTGCCGTCCTCGGACGGGTACAGGTCCAGTTCCGGGTCGGCTCCGGGCAGCGCCGAGGGCATGATCTGGGTGGCGATGTCGCCGCCGGTGTCGCCGCCCCAGGCACGGTGCAGCGCGTCGCGGTCGGCGGCGAACATGACCGCCTCGCGGCAGGCGAGGTCGTCCAGCGGCTCGACCACGGTGTTGATGTTGACGTAGCGCAGGGTGTTGGTCTGCGGGTTGTCGACGCTGGCGCGCCTGGCGTCGTCGGTGATGAGGCTGCCCCGCATCGCCGGCCCCACGCCGACGCCGGCCATGTCCACGTCGAGCTCGCCGTTGACCAGCCGCTGGTCGATCTCGTTCTGGTCGACGCCCAGCTGTACCTCGACGCGGTCGGGCAGCGCCTGGCGGGTGGGGTCGGTGGCGGCGTCCCACTGGTCGTTGCGGACCAGGTTCAGGGACACCCCCGGCCGGTACTCCCCGTCGAACTTGTACGGCCCGGAGGAGACCACGCGGCTCTGGTACTGCTCGCCCCGGTCGGCGTCGGGCGGCACCGGAGCGGTCTGCGGCTGGATGAGGATGTACGGGAACTCCGAGAAGCTCTCGTCGAGGTGGAAGACCAGGGTGTGGTCGTCCGGCGTCTCGATGCCCTCGAAGCCCTCCAGCGGGTCCCCGTCGGTGGCGTAGGGGCCCTCGTAGTCGTCGCTGTCCGCCAGGAGCTGCTGGAAGTACTTGGGGCCGTTGGGCAGGGCCTGGTCGCCGAAGTTGCTGCGGGCGATCGCGTACTTGACGTCCTGGGCGGTGATGTCCGACCCGTCCTCGTACTTGAGCCCCTGCTTGAGGCGGACGGTCCACTCGGTGGAGTCCTCGTTGGCCTCGGGCATGTCCTCGGCCAGGTCGGGCTGGAGCTGCGTGCCCTCCTCCCCCGGGGCCTCGGTGTAGGTGAGCAGGGTGCGCGCGTAGTAGCGGCTGAAGTTCCAGCTGAACGCGTAGTAGGTGTTGCCGGGGTCCGGGGAGTCGAAGTCCGAGGAGATGGCGTACCGGAGGGTGCCGCCGGCCTGGTCGGACGGGTTGACCATCTCCGTCTCGCCCTGGTTGAACTCGGCGTCGACCTCCCCTCCCCCGCCGCCGCCTCCGCCACCTCCCGCACAGGCGGTCAGCATCAGGACGAGTGCCGTGCCGACGGCCGCGGGGGCCGCGTACCGGCGTCCCCGGGCCGCCGGGGGTGTGCCGTGGTGGGTGTTCACCTTGCCTCCAGGATCGGGTTGCTGCGGGGCCGCGCGGCGCGCGGCCCGGGGCCGGACCGCCCGCCGGCGGGCGGGCGGCGGCGGTCTGCGGAGGAGGTCAGTCGGAGGAGCGCGGGTCGAAGGCGTCGCGCAGGCCGTCGCCGAACAGGTTGAACGCGAGCACGGTGACGAAGATGGCCAGACCCGGGATGAGCACGAAGTGCGGCGAGGTGGTGTAGAAGCGCAGCGCGTTCTCCAGCATGCCGCCCCAGGTGGCCGTGGGCGGGTTGATACCGACGCCGAGGAAGCTCAGGGCCGCCTCGAACAGGATGTTGGTGGGGATGAGCAGGGTGGAGTAGACGAGCACGGGGGTGACGAGGTTGGGCAGGATCTCCCTGAAGACGATGTGCGCGCTGCCCGCTCCCAGGCTGCGGGCGGCCTCGACGAACTCGCGCTCCTTGAGGGTGAGGGTCTGCCCGCGCACGATGCGGCCGATGTAGGGCCAGTTGAAGAACCCGATGATGAAGACCAGCACGCCGATGCGCAGCCCGTTGCCGGTGAGGCCGAAGGCGCCGTCGGGGATGACGCCGACCAGGGCGATCGCGAAGAGCAGCAGCGGGAAGGCCAGGAAGATGTCCATGGCCCGGCTGATGACGGTGTCGACCCAGCCGCCGAAGTACCCGGCGACGACGCCCAGGACGGTGCCGATGACGACGCACACGACGGTGGCGACCGTGGCGACCAGCAGCGATGTGCGGGCGCCGTAGACGATGCGGCTGAACAGGTCGCGGCCGTTGACGGGTTCGACGCCCAGGAGGTGGTCGGGGCCGATCCCGCCCCAGGGGTCCAGACCCAGGGCCGGGTCGTCCGGGTCGCGCAGGACGCCGCCGGTGAGGGGGTCGACGAGCTGCTGGTTGAACTGGTTCGGCGGGTAGCCGAACCAGGCGGCCAGCAGGGGGGCGAAGAGCGCGACGAGGATGAGCAGGACGACGACGATCCCGCCGGCCATGCCGACCTTGTCCTTGCGGAACCGCTGCCAGGCGATCTGGCGCAGCGAACGGCCGGCGGCGTTCTTCGCCCCGGCGACCACCGCCTCGGGGTCGGCGTGCTGGGACGACTCGGGCGCGTCCATCGGCGCGGTCATGTGGGGCCCTGCCTCCCGCGGATCGCTTTACGTAGTAGATCGACTACGTAGAGCTTGCACGAGTGGCGTGCCGATTTCCAACATCCGCGCCGGAGCCGCACCCGCCGCCCGGGAAGGCGCCGACGGGGCGTCGCGCCACGGGCGGACGGGCCCGGAGCGGTGCTCCGCCGGGCCGCCCGGAACGGCGCCGCGGACCGGGCCCCGCCCGTATCGGGGCCCGTGGACCGGCGGTCGGCGGCCCGGGGCGGTCGCCGGGTCCCCGCCCCCGTGCCGGGCGGGGACCCGGGGTCCGGTCAGCGCCCGCGCAGGGTGCGGTACCGGGCCACCAGCCCGGCTGTGGAGGCGTCCAGCCCCTCCACCTCCTTGCCCGAGGTCAGGGCCGGCTCGACCCGCTCGGCCAGCACCTTGCCCAGCTGCACCCCCCACTGGTCGAAGGAGTTGATGTTCCAGACCGCCCCCTGGACGAACACCTTGTGCTCGTACAGCGCCACCAGCTGCCCCAGCACCGAGGGGCTCAGCCGCTCGGCCAGGATGGTGGTGGTGGGCCTGTCCCCGGGGAAGGTGCGGTGCGGGACCAGCCCGGCCGGGACGCCCTCCCCGGCCACCTCCGCCGCCGTCCTGCCGAAGGCCAGCGCCTGCCCCTGGGCGAACATGTTGGCCATCAGCAGGTCGTGCTGGGGCACCAGCGCCTCGGGCAGGTCGGGGGCCGGCTCGGCGAAGCCGAGGAGGTCGGCGGGTACGAACCGGGTGCCCTGGTGCAGCAGCTGGAAGTACGCGTGCTGGCCGTTGGTGCCCGGGGTGCCCCACACGACGGGCCCGGTCGCCCAGCCGACCGGCCGCCCGTCGCGCTGTACCGACTTGCCGTTGGACTCCATGTCCAGCTGCTGGAGGTAGGCGGAGAAGCGGGACATGTGGTGGCTGTAGGGCAGCACCGCGTGGCTCTGGGCGTCCCAGAACCCGCCGTACCAGATGCCCAGCAGGCCCAGCAGGAACGGCAGGTTCCGCTCGACCGGGGCGGTGGCGAAGTGGGTGTCCATCAGGTGGAACCCGGCGAGCATCTCCCGGAACCGCTCCGGGCCGATCGCGACCATCAGCGACAGGCCGATGGCCGAGTCGTAGGAGTAGCGGCCGCCCACCCAGTCCCAGAAGCCGAACATGTGGTCGGTGTCGATCCCGAACCGCTCGACCGCCTCGGTGTTGGTGGAGACCGCCGCGAAGTGCCGGGAGACGGCCTCCTCCGTGCCCAGGCCCTCCACCAGCCAGCGCCGGGCCGCGGTGGCGTTGGTGATGGTCTCGACCGTGGTGAAGGTCTTGGAGGAGACCACGAACAGCGTGGTGGCGGGGTCGGCGTCCCGCAGCGACTCGTGGAGGTCGGCGCCGTCGACGTTGGACACGAACCGGAACTCCAGGTCCCGGTCGCTGTAGGGCCGCAGCGCCTCGTAGGCCATGGCCGGGCCCAGGTCGGAGCCGCCGATGCCGATGTTGACGACCCGGCGCACCGGGAGCCCGGTGTGGCCGAGCCAGCGCCGGGACCGCACCCGGTCGGCGAACTCCGCCATCCGGTCCAGGACCGCGTGCACCTCGGGGACCACGTCGCGGCCGTCCGCCTCGATGACGGCCGAGCGCGGGGCGCGCAGGGCGGTGTGCAGCACGGCCCGGTCCTCGGTCACGTTGATGTGGTCGCCGCGCAGCATGGCGTCGCGCAGGGCGGCGACCCGGGTGGCCCCGGCCAGCTCCGCCAGCAGGCGCAGGGTCTCGTCGGTGACCAGGTTCTTGGAGTAGTCGGCGTGGAGGCCGCCGACGTCCAGGGTGAGGCGGTCGGCCCGGGCGGGGTCGGCGTCGAAGAGGTCGCGCAGGCGCGTGCCGCCCAGCCGTTCGCGGTGCGCTCCCAGGGCCGCCCACTCGTCCCGGCGGTCCAGGGACAGGGCCTCTTCGGCCTGATCTCCGGTGCCCTCTGTGCGAGGCAGGGGTGTGGCAGACATCCGGTCGCTCCTCGTCGTGCGTACGGTCCGGGTGCGGAGCGGGCGGCGCGGGTGCTCGGGACCGCGCCGGCGCGTTCCGCGCTGCGGTTGTGGCAACCACCCTGCCACGTCCGCGGGCGGACGAGGCGTTTTCCACAACCTCGTTCCGCGCGGACTTGTTCCGGGCGCGGACCGCCGCAGCCGGGGCTCAGCCCCGGCCGGCCCCCTCGCGTTCGCGGCGCAGCTGCGCCACCTCCGCGCGCAGGGCGCGCAGCTCGGCGAGGATGAGGCGCTGGCCGTCGGGCCCCTCCCCGTCGGGACCGGACTCCCCGCTGCCGACACGGCCCTCGCCGCCGCCGCCGGGGCTGTCGTCGTCGTCCTTCTCCAGGGCCTCCACCGCGACGGCGATGAAGAGGTTCAGGGCGACCAGGGTCGACACCAGCACGAAGACCACGAAGAAGACCCACGCCATCGGCATGTGCTCCATGACGTCCTTGGCGATGGTGCCCCACCCGTCGGCGGTGGCGATCTGGAACAGGGTGAACAGCGACGTGGGCAGGTCCGCGAAGTACTGGGGCGAGACCTCGGCGAACAGCCGGGTGGCCATCACCGCCGACACGTACAGCAGCAGGACCACCAGGAGCAGGATCGACAGCATGCCCGGCAGCGCCCGGAACAGGCCGGAGACGACGTGGCGCAGGCTCGGGATGACCGAGAGCAGGCGCAGGACCCGCAGCACCCTCAGGACGCGCAGGACCGCGAACGGGCCGGAGGCGGGCAGCAGGGCGATGCCCACGATCACCACGTCGAACCACCCCCACGGGTCGCGGAAGAACTGCGCCCGGTGCGCGTAGATCCGGAGCAGCAGCTCGACCACGAACAGCGCCAGGATGCACAGGTCGATGCCGTGCAGGAGCGTCCCGTGGGCCTCCATGATCCGCGGCGAGGTCTCCACGCCGAGGATGACGCCGTTGACGAGGATGAGGGTGACGACGGCGGCCTGGAACCAGGGGGCGTCGACGATCGTGCGGACCCGTTGGCGCAGTGTCACGGGAGGGAGGGCTCCGTTCCTGGGGGAAGGGGGGCTGTACCGGGGATCCGGGTCGCAGAATCCTACCGTCCGTAACGGACACCGTTTCCCCCTCTTGTCCTGCTCTGTCCACTCGGACACTGGAATACACCGCTCCGACCAGGCATGATCGAAAGGGAGGGGATGACCGAGGGTGAGGAGGCCCCCGTGGCCGGAGCGGACGAGGGACCCGGCGCCGGGCGCCGGGAGCGCTGGCGGGACATCGACGAGGTGGACGCCGACATGGACGTGGGGGCGGCGGGCCAGGACAGCGCGGTGGCCGGGTACCTGCTGGATCACCCCTACGGGCTGCGGATCGAGGAGGTCGAGGACCGCGGCTCCCTGGGGATCGGCGACGAACTGCGCCGCGAGGTGCCCGAGCAGGCGCCCGAGCCCGGGGAGGAGCGGCCCCCCGCGCCCCGGCGCGAGGAGCTGGCCCGGCTGCTGCGGGCCGAGGCGTTCGCCGAGCGGCTGCGCGAACGCGGCCTGTGAGGGCGGGCCGGGCGGTCAGGCACCCGGGCCCCCGCCGCGGCCGTCGAGCTCGGCGGCGAGCCAGCGCTCCACCCTCATGACGTGGACCGCGGCCGCGGCGCGGGCCGCCTCGGGGTCGCGGGCCAGCAGCGCCTCGTGAATGAGCCGGTGGTCCTCGCGCAGCTCGCCGGTGAACCCGGCCTCGCGGTGCCCGGCCCAGACCCGCGCGTTGAAGGTGCGCGAGGACAGGCCCTCGTTGACGGCGGCCAGGGTGGCGTTGCCGGTGCTGGCGACGATGGCCTGGTGGAAGCCGAGGTCGGCGCTGACGGTCTCGTCCTCGGTGGCGGGCCCGCCGTCGATGCGGTCCAGCAGCGTGCCGATGCGCCGGAGCTCGGCGTCGGTGGCCCGGGCCGCGGCCAGCGCGGTGGCGGCGGGCTCGATCATCCTGCGGACCTGGAGGACCTCCAGCAGGGTGTCGCCGCGGGAGACCTCGGCCAGCACCGAGAAGGTCTCCAGCAGGTCCGAGGGGCGCAGGGCGGTGACGTAGACGCCGGCCCCGTGGCGGGCCTCCAGGACGCCCAGGGCGGTCAGCGAGCGGATGGCCTCGCGCATGGAGCCGCGGGAGACGCCCAGGCGGACCGCCAGGTCGCGTTCGGTGGGCAGGCGGTGGCCGGGGCCGACCTCGCCCGAGGAGATCATCTCCTTGATGCGGTCGGCGGCCCGCTGGGGGACCGAGGTCCGGTCGTCCACGCCCCCACCCCCGTACTCTTCGAAGCCTTCTCGCGGGGGAAACAGGACTACTCGCCACCCCTCGGGCAAGTGATCATACCAATCGTGCCGAGGACGTGTGAGAACACGAAGGAGATGCCTTTTCCTTGCCCCCTCTTGCCCCCTTGTGAAAAAGTGGTCCGACCACCGAGAGGCCTGTGGCGAGCAGGCCGCCCGCCGGTCCGGCGCGGCGCGAAGGAGGCCCATGCGGATCGCCCTGTTCATCACCTGCGTCAACGACACGCTCTTCCCCGACACCGGCCGCGCGGTGGTGCGGCTCCTGGAGCGGCTGGGCCACGAGGTCGTCTTCCCCGAGGACCAGACCTGCTGCGGGCAGATGCACTACAACACCGGCTACCGCCGCCCGGCGAGCAGGCTCGCCGTGCGGTTCGTGCGGACCTTCGAGGACTCCGACGCGGTCGTGGTGCCCTCCGGCTCCTGCGCGGCGATGATCCGCGACAACTACCCCCGCCTGGGCGGGAGCGGCAGCCGCCTGTCCCGCAAGGTCGCCGCCCTGGCCCCGCGCGTGTACGACCTCACCGAGTTGCTCGTGGACGTCCTGGGCGTCACCGACGTGGGCGCCTACTACCCGCACCGGGTCGTCTACCACCCCACCTGCCACGGGCTGCGCATGCTCGGCCTGGGCGACCGCCCCTACGCGCTGCTGCGCGCGGTGCGCGGCCTGGAACTGGTGGAGCTGCCCGGGGCCGCCGAGTGCTGCGGGTTCGGCGGCACGTTCGCGGTCAAGAACGGCGACGTCTCCTCGGCCATGGGGGCCGACAAGGCGCGCCACGCCCTGGAGACCGGCGCCGAGGTGCTGTGCGCCGTCGACAACTCCTGCCTGATGCACATCGGCGGCGTTCTCTCGCGCCAGCGCGCCGGGATGAAGGTCGCCCACATCGCCGAGATCCTGGCGAGTACCGAGAAGGACTTCGGGGGCGCCGCACCGGCCCGCGGGGCCGGAACCGAGAAGGAGGGCGCGACCCGATGAGCAGCGCCACGTTCCTGGGCATGCCGCCCTTCCCCGAGGCGGCCCGCACCGCCGTGCAGGACTCGCGGCTGCGCCACAACCTGCGCAGGGCCACCCACACCATCCGCGACAAGCGCGGCCTCGTGGTCGGCGAGCTGGGCGACGACTGGGCCCGGCTGCGCGCCGAGGGCTCCGAGATCAAGACGCACACCCTGCGCCACCTCGACCACTACCTGGAGCAGCTGGAGGAGTCGGTGACCCGCGCGGGCGGGCACGTCCACTGGGCCTCCGACGCCGCCGAGGCCAACCGGATCGTCACCGGCCTGGTCCAGGCCACCGGCGAGACCGACGTCGTCAAGGTCAAGTCGATGGCCACCCAGGAGATCGAGCTCAACAACGCCCTGGAGGCCGCGGGCATCACCGCCTACGAGACCGACCTGGCCGAGCTGATCGTCCAGCTGGGCGAGGACCTGCCCTCGCACATCCTGGTGCCCGCCATCCACCTGGGGCGCTCCCAGATCCGCGAGATCTTCCTGGACCGGATGGCCGAGTGGGGCACCCCCGCCCCGCCCGGGCTGACGGACGACCCGCGGGCGCTGGCCGAGGCGGCCCGGGCACACCTGCGCGAGCGCTTCCTGCGCACCCGCACCGCCATCTCGGGGGCCAACTTCGCGGTGGCCGACTCGGGCACGCTCGTGGTGCTGGAGTCGGAGGGCAACGGGCGCATGTGCCTGACGCTGCCGCAGACCCTCATCTCCGTGGTGGGCATCGAGAAGATCGTCCCGACCTGGAGCGACCTGGAGGTGTTCATGCAGCTGCTGCCGCGGTCCTCCACCGGGGAGCGGATGAACCCCTACACCTCGACCTGGACCGGGGTGACCCCCGGCGACGGCCCGCAGGAGTTCCACCTGGTGCTGCTGGACAACGGCCGCACCGACGTGCTGGCCGACACCGTGGGCCGCCAGGCGCTGCGCTGCATCCGCTGCTCGGCCTGCCTGAACACCTGCCCCGTCTACGAGCGCACCGGCGGCCACTCCTACGGCTCGGTCTACCCCGGCCCGATCGGCGCGATCCTCACCCCGCAGCTGCGCGGGATGGGGTCGGAGGTCGACGAGGCCCTGCCCTACGCGTCGTCGCTGTGCGGCGCCTGCTACGAGGTGTGCCCCGTGGCCATCGACATCCCCGAGGTGCTGGTGCACCTGCGCGAGGAGGTCACCGGACGCGGCGGCCACGCGGGCGAGAAGGCGCTGATGGCGGGAGCGGAGGCGGTGTTCTCGTCCCCCGGCGCCCTGGGCGCCGTACAGCGCGCCGCCGGGGCGGCCCGCTCCCTGGTCCCCCGGCACCTGCCCGGCACGGCCGGGGCCTGGACCGACACCCGGGACGTACCCGACGTCCCGGCGGAGTCCTTCCGCCGCTGGTGGAAGGGGCGCGACGACGAGCGGGAGGACGGCCGATGAGCTCCAGGGAGGCCATCCTGGCCCGGGTCCGGGCCGCCCTGTCCGACGTCCCCGCCGACGAGCCGGCCCGGCGCGAGCGGGAGCGGACCCACCTGGACTCCCACGCGGCGGGCCCCACCCTCGACGTGCTGGAGAACCGCCTGGTCGACTACAGGGCGCTGGTGCACCGGGTCACCGCCGACCGGGTCGGCGCGGAGGCCGCTGCGGCGCTGGCCCGGCGGGGCGCCCGCCGCGTCGTGGTGCCCCCGGGCCTGCCCGCGGAGTGGGCGGAGCCCGCCGGCGCAGAACTCCTGGCCGACTCACGGCGGGCGCCCCTGTCGGTCCGCGACCTGGACGCCGCCGACGGGGTCCTCACCGCGTGCGCGGTCGCGGTGGCCGAGACGGGGACGATCATCCTGGACGGGGGCCCGGGCCAGGGACGGCGCGCCCTCTCCCTGGTCCCCGACTACCACCTGTGCGTGGTGCGCGCCGACCAGGTCGTGGACGGGGTGCCCCAGGCGGTGCGCCTGCTGGACCCGGCCCGCCCGCTCACCTGGATCAGCGGGCCCTCCGCCACCAGCGACATCGAGCTGAACCGGGTGGAGGGGGTGCACGGCCCCCGCACCCTGGAGGTGCTGCTGGTCGAGCCCGCCCCCTGAGGGACCGGCCCCGCGGGCGCGCTCAGCGGCGGGAGCGCCAGTCCGCGAGCAGCCGGTCCAGCGGGTCGGGCACCGCCTCCTTCTCCGCGAAGGGCGCCTGGTAGCGGGCGCCCGCCCCCTGCGGGGCGCGGCGCCGGGGGCGGGGTGCGGCGGCGACCGCCTCGGCGGCCGCCGCACCCTCCCTCGCCGGTCCGGCCAGCGGTGCCTGGTAGCGGGCGCCCTGCCCGGCGGGCCGCCGCCTGCGACGGATCCACGTGCGCGCGGGCCCGCGGTCCGGGGGCCGCTCCTCGTCCCGCTGCGCCCGCTCGCCGGTGGCGGTGAACCACACCGGCAGCTCCTCCAGGCCGTGCACCGACAGCGAGGGGCGCCACCTCAGGTCCGCCGGCTCGACCGCCAGCACCATCCCGCGCAGCCGGTCCACCGCCAGGTCGAGCGCGGTGCGCACCACCTCGCGGGAGAACGCGGTGGCCGGGCAGCGGTGCGCCCCGGCGCCCCACGACAGGTGGGAGCGGTTCCCCGCCATGGACACCGCCTCGTCGCGGCCCCCCGACACCGACGGGTCGGTGTGCGCGGAGGCGAGCCCGAACAGCAGGGGCTCGCCCCGGCGGATGTGCGCGCCGGCGAACCGCAGGTCCATCGCGGAGTAGCGGCCGGCCATCACCCGCAGGGGCGGGTCCGTCCACATGACGTGGTCGACGAAGTCCTCCGGCGTGAGGGTGCCGCCCAGGTAGGCCGTCCACACGGCGGGATCCTCCAGGAGTCTGAGCAGGGAGTTGCCGATCAGGTGCGTGGTCGGCTCGTGGCCGGACCGCCACACCAGGGCCAGCGCCTGCGCGGCCTCCTCGTCGGTGAGCGCGTTGGGGTGGGCCAGCAGGTGCCCGGCCAGGTCCTCCCCCGGTTCGCGGCGCTTGCGCTCCACCAGCCCCCGGAAGTAGCCGTGCGCCTCCCGCTCGGCGGACGCCGCCTCCCCCGGGTCGGTGCTCCAGGACCGCTCGGCGACGTCCGCCAGCAGCCGCCCGTACTCGTCGGGCAGGCCGAACAGCTCGTTGAGGACCAGCGCGGGCAGCGGCGCCGCGTACCCGCCGACGAGGTCGGCCCGGCCCTCCGCGGCGACGCGGCCCAGCAGGTGCACCGCCGCGCGTTCGACCACCGGGACCAGCCGGGCGGTGTCGGCCCTGGCCAGGGCGTCCACGATGGGGGCCCGCAGGCGCTGGTGCCCCGCCCCGTCGAGCCCCAGCGCCTCGCTGCGGACCGGCACGCCGGCCGCGCCCCAGGGGCGCGGGTCCGCCGAGAAGTAGGTCTGGTCCCGCAGGACCTGGAGGTTCTCCTTGTAGCCCAGCAGGAGCCAGCCCGGGACACCCGGTTCGAGTTCCACCGGGACCAGCCCCCCGTGGCGTTCGCGCAGCCGCCGCCAGGGGAGTTCGCCCCCGCGGTGCAGTTCGAGGGCGCCGCCCGCGCTGTAGGGGCAGCGGGCCTCCCCCTCGGTCGCGGCGCCCTCGTGGTCGGTGGGGCCGGTGCCCTGGTGCATCGAGACTCCTCGGTGGCGGATGCAGCAGACGCTAGATCCGGGATGTTTCCGCAATGCTTCGGGCAGGAAAGCAGCACCTTTCCTCGACGGTCACCCGGACCGGCCGGGGACGAGACCGGATTGTGGGGCGGAGAACGCGTTCGGCGTTCCGGCGGACCAACGCGGATGTTCCGCGCACCCCGCCCGAAGCCGCCCCTCAGTCCTGTGACCGGCGGATTCGGTGCCGACAGCGACGGCCCGAACGAGGGGCCCGCGCATATGCGCGGGCGAATGCACGGGGCGCCTCACTTTTCCGGGGAGAACCGCGGACTTCCCCGCACGGACGTTTTTCGCCGGCATTTCCGTTCCCTCACGTGCGGGGCGGGTGCGCGCCGCTCGGTAGGATCGTCCACCGACCGCGGACGACGTGCGCGAACAGCGCGCACGGACCGCGCGAACGAGGGACCGGGGGGACACGGGGTGGGGAGCAGGAAACGGCGGGCGCCCGGACGGCGCGAGCGGACCGTGCCCGACTGGGACGGGCCCTCGCCCGCCTCCTCCGCGGCCGAGATCATCTCCGGGGCCGTGGACGCGCTCGTCACCGGCCGCGGGGGCGGGGGCGTGGACCTGGCGTCGGCGCTGCTCGCCGACACCGAGGACCCGGCCCGGGCCCGCGACGCCGAGCAGGCCCTCGCCGCGGCGCTGCGCGAGGCCGCCGGCGCGGTGTGGGCGCGCGGCTGGCAGCCCGCCGAGGCCGTGCGCCGGCTGGGCCGCCTGCTGGGGCCGGCCGCCGCCGCGGCGGGGGCCCACGCGGCCGCCGCCGACCTGGAGCGGCACTCCTCCGCGACCGTCGACCCCGTCTGGGCGGCGCAGGTGAGGTCCCTGGGCGCCCCCGCGGACCCGCTGGCGCACCTGGCCGACGCCAACGGCCTGCTGCGCTTCGAGGCGGTCGAACAGGTGCTGCGGACCCTGGCCGCGCTGCGCGCGCTGCCCCCGCTCCAGCGCCTCATGGACCCGCCGGGCTCCCACCGCCCCGGCCGGACACGCCCCGCCCGCACGCGCACCGAGGTGGACCGCGGCAAGCTCGCCCGGGTCCGGGCACTGCTGGCCAAGGCCGAGTCCACCGAGTTCCCCGAGGAGGCCGAGGCCCTCAGTGCCCGCGCCCAGGAGCTGATGGCCCGGCACAGCATCGACCGGGCGCTGCTGGAGGCGGACGAGGAGGGGACCTCCGAGGCCGGGTACGCCCGGCGGCTGCCCGTGGACGCCCCCTACGACGACTCCAAGGCCGTCCTGCTGCACGAGGTCGCCGAGGCCAACCACTGCCGGGCGGTGTGGCACCGCGAGCTGGAGACGTGCACCGTCATGGGCTTTCCCGACGACGTGGACGCCGTGGACCTGCTGTTCACCTCCCTGCTGGTGCAGGCGGAGGCCGCCATGCGGGCGGGCAGCTCGGTGCGCGACCGGTCCGGGCGCCGGGCCGGGAAGGACTTCCGGTCCTCGTTCATGTCGGCGTTCGCGGTGCGCGTGGGCGAACGCCTCACCGAGGCGGCACGCAGCGTCCGCGACGCCGTCCAGGCCGAGGCCGGACGCGACCTGGTCCCGCTGTTCGCCGCCCGGGAGCAGGAGGTGGAGAAGGCGGTGGAGCAGGTGTTCGGCGCGCTCACCTACGAGCGGATGCGCGGCCCCTACAGCGAGGACGGGTGGAACGCCGGGCGGGCCGCGGCCGACGCCGCCTCCCTGGGCTCCCGCCGCCGCGTCACCGACCGCTGACGCCGGGGCCCGGAGCACGCGAAAACCCCTGGCCCCCGCGTCCGGGGACGCGCTAGAAAGGCCCCATGCACAAGTACCCGCGCACCCGGCACATCCACGGGTCGCGCCTGCAGCCGGGCGACCGGGACCTGTCCGCGGTCCCCTTCTCCGCCCTCGCCGGGCGCCACCTGGTGGTGGAGGAGAAGCTCGACGGCGCCAACGCCGGGATCGGGTTCGGCCCCGACGGGGAGCTGCTGCTGCAGAGCCGCGGGCACTACCTGGCCGGCGGCCCGCGGGAGCGGCAGTTCGGGCCGTTCAAGGCCTGGGCCGCCACCCTGGCCCCGCGCCTGCGCGAGCGGCTGGGCGACCGGTACGTGCTCTACGGCGAGTGGATGTACGCCAAGCACACCGTGTACTACGACGCCCTGCCCCACCTGTTCTGCGAGTTCGACATCCTCGACACCCGCGACGGGACCTTCCTGGACACCCCGTCCCGGCGCCGGATGCTGGACGGGCTCCCCGTCACCCCGGTGCCCGTCCTGCACAGCGGCCCCCTGGCCCGGCTGGAGGACCTCACCGCCCTGGTCGGCCCCTCCACCTGCCGCACCCCGCGCTGGCGCGCGGCCCTGGCCGCCGCCGCCCGCGCGGGCGGCGCCGACCCCGACCGCGCCCTGGCCGAGAGCGACCGCTCCGACCTCATGGAGGGCCTCTACGTCAAGGTCGAGGAGGACGGCCGCACCGTGGACCGCTACAAGTGGGTGCGCGCCGACTTCACCACCGCCGTCCTGGACTCGGGGACGCACTGGATGGACCGCCCGCTCATCTCCAACGGCCTGGCCGACCCGGAGGCGCTCTATGCGGACGTCCGCTGAGTTCACCGACCTGGCCGGGCTGTGCCCCGCCCCGCCCGCCTGGGACCTGGACTGGGAGCGGGTACGCGAGGCCCTTCCCGAGATCCGCGCCCTCGAAGGCGTCGAACAGGACCCCGTCCACCACGCCGAGGGGGACGTGGCCGTGCACACCCGCATGGCCTGCGAGGCGCTGGCCTGCCTGCCCGAGTGGCGGGCCCGCCCCGCCGGCGAGCGGGTGCGGCTGTTCACCGCCGTGCTCCTGCACGACATCGCCAAACCCCGGTGCACCCGCCGCGGGGACGACGGCCGCGTCACCGCCCACGGCCACTCCCGGCACGGCGACCTCATGGTACGGGCCCTGCTGTGGCGTCTGGGCGCCCCCGTCGCCTGGCGCGAGCACGTGGCGGCGCTGGTGCGCCACCACCAGGTCCCGTTCTGGGCCCTGGAACGCCCGGACCTGCGCCGCATCGTGTTCCGGGTCAGCCTGACCGCCCGCAACGACGACCTGGCGGTGCTCGCCACCGCCGACATCCTGGGCCGGCGCTGCGGTGACACCGCCGAGGTGCTCGACAACATCGCCCTGTACCGCGAGTACTGCGCCGAGCAGGCCTGCCTGGACCGGCCGCGCGCCTTCCCCTCCGACCACTCCCGGTTCTGGTTCTTCCGCCGCCCCGACCGCGACCCCGACCACGACGCCTACGACGACACCCGGATGACCGTCACCGTCATGTCCGGTCTGCCCGGCGCGGGCAAGGACACCTGGATCGCCCGGGAGCGCGCCGACCGGCCGGTGGTGAGCCTGGACGCGATCCGCGCCGAACTCGGCGTGCGGCCCACCGACGACCAGCGTCCCGTGGCCGCGGCCGCCCACGAGCGCGCCCGCGAGCACCTGCGCGCGCACCGGTCCTTCGTCTGGAACGCCACCAACGTGTCCCGGTCGCTGCGCGACCGCTGCACCGACCTGGCCGCGGCCTACGGGGCCCGGGTGGAGATCACCGCCGTCGAGGCCCCGCCCCGGGTGCTGCGCGCCCGCCTGGACCGCCGGCCCGCCCCGGTCCCGGCCGCGGTCGTCGACCGGCTGGTGGGGCGCTGGGAGCACCCGGACCCGACCGAGGCCCACTCCCTGGTCCTCGTGGGCCAGGACGTCTGACCTCCCCCTCCCTCCGGGCCATCTCGGCCGCGCGCTGACGTGTTGCGATCCCGGCCGGTCCCTCGGCGGACTAAGCTGGCGCCGACCCACTCCGGCGCCGCGCGGGCGACCCGTCCTTCGCGGCCTCCTGGCTCATCCGGCCACCCAGCGGAGCGGGCCGCGGCCCATCCGGCCGCCGGCCCTCCGAAGACCAGAACGGCCCGGGGGAGCGCGACCGCACCACCGCACGCCGTCGACAAGGACGTCGACCGGGAGCCATGTTCGAAACCAGCCCATGGACGCAGTGACCGCCCGGGCCCCCGCGGCGGTGCACGGACCCGTCCCCGAGGAGGCCGCCCAGGCCCCCGCCGCGGTACACCGCCCCGTCCCGGAGGTCTCCGGGCCCCGGCGGCGCCTGTTCGCCCTGCTGTGGAGCGGCGGGGCGCTCAACGGCCTGGGCGGCATGACCTTCACCCTGATGGTGCCGCTGCTGGCGCTGGCGCAGACGGGGTCGCCCGTGGCGGCGGCCTGGATCACCGCGGCGGGCCTGGTCCCCAACCTGGTGCTGCACCTGCCGCTGGGAGTCCTGGCCGACCGCGGCGACCCGCGCCGGATGATGCTCCTCGCCCAGACCGGGCGGCTGCTGGTCATCGTGCTGCTGGTGGCCCCGGTGATCCTGTGGTCCGCTCCGGTCCACCTGCTCGCCGCTGCCACGGCGCTGCACTCGGTCTGCTCGACCCTGTTCGAGTCCGCCTCCGCCATCGCCGTGCCCTGTGTGGTGCCCGAGGAGGAGATGCCCGCGGCCACGGCCAGGAACGAGGCGCACGTCCACGGCACCCAGATGTTCGGCAGGCCCCTGGGCGGTTTCCTGTTCGGACTGGCGGCGTGGGCCCCCGTGCTGTTCAACGCCGTCGTGTCGCTGGCCGTGCTGGCGGTGACCCTCCCCCTGGACTCCGGGATGCGCAAGGACGAGGCGCCCGCCGGCAGGGGGCGCCCCTCCCTGGTCCGCGAGTTCTCCGCGGGCCTGGCCCTGCTGGTCCGCGACCGCCTGCTGACCCTGACCCTCGTGGTGTGCGCCCTCACCAACGCCGTGTTCCAGGTGGTGTGGCTGATCATCATGCTGGTGATGACCGAGCGGGACCTGCCGCCCTCCCTCATCGGCGCGATCCTGGCGGCCACCGGGATCGGGGGGCTGCTCGGCTCGGTCCTGGCCCCGCGCCTGGTGCGCAGGCTGTCGGTGCCGCACATGGTGGCGCTGTGCGGGTGGACCTGGTCGCTGTCCCTGGCCGTGCTGGTCCTGGCCCTGAGCCTGGACCCGCGCTGGCTCCTGGCCGGGCTGCCCCTGACCTGGGGGATGATCGGGTTCGTCGGCGCCCACATGAACGTCACGCGCGGCACCTACCGCGCCCTGCACGTCCCCCGGCGGCTGCTGGGGCGGGTGATCGGCACCGACCGGGTCTTCACCGGCGGCGCCCTGCCCCTGGGCATGGTGTGCGGCGGCTACCTGCTGGAGTGCCTGGGGCCGCGGGACACCTCGGTGCTGCTGCTGGCCGCGGTCGCGGTGATCGCGGTGTCCGTCACTCTCCTGCTCCCCTTTCTGGAACGGAGCGGGGAGGCGGGGAGACGGCGTCCAGCAGGCGCCGCAGCATGACCTCCGGACCGTCTCCGAGCCGGTCGGGGGCCGCGTGCTCACGCGAGATCACGTGGGTCGAGACGGCCTCGACCGTGCGCGCCAGCTCCGCGGCCAGACCGCGGTGGCCCTCGGGGAGGGCCGTCCGCAGCCGCTCCACGGCGGTGAGCGCGGCGAACACCTCGTCCGGCAGCCGCTCCAGCAGCCCGGCCAACTCGCCCCGGTCCTCCCCCGAGGGCCCCGCCGTGCGCACGTGCAGGATCCACCGCGCGGTCACGTTGAAGCGCAGCACCGTGCTGCGGACGTCGTCGACCCTCTGGGCGAAGGACTCGGCACCGCGCTCACGGGCGTCGCGCTCCCAACGGGCCCGTTCGACGTCGAGCGCGTGGCGCGCCCGCTCGCGTTCGGCCCTGACCGCGCGCCCTCCGGTGACGGCGGAGGCGGTGATGGTGGCCGCGGCGGTGGTCACCCCGGTGATGAGGGCGACCAGGACGGTCGGGTCGGACAGCTGCGCCAGGACCGCCGTCACCCCTCCTCCGACAACCGGGTGGCGGTGGCGACCTGGTGCGGCGGCAGGGGCGGGTGGTGTGCGCGCATCGCACGGGCCGCCAGCCGCGCGGCGAGGTCGCGGTCCCCGCCCAGGCGCCGCACGCGCGCCGCGCGCAGCAGCACCGGGCCGCTGTCGGAGGCCTCGGCCAGCGCCTCGTCGAGTTCCGCCGACCAGGTGCCGGCGCCCGCGAGCATGGCCTGGGCCAGCGCCCGTGCGGTGCGGGTCGACGGGCTCTCCGGCGCCCGCAGGCGTTCCAGGTCGCGCAGCGCGGAGACGGCCTCCCCCTGGTCGGCCAGGATCTCCCCCCGGGTCCGGCGCGCCTCGGTGCTGGTCCCGTCCCCGGCCAGGACCCGGTCCAGCAGGGCCAGGGCCGACTCGGCCTGGCCGGCGTGCCACAGGGCCTGGCCCAGGCCCGTCTGCAACCCCGGGTCCGTGCTCGCCCGGCCGGCGGCGACCGAGAGGATGTTCAGGGCCGCGGGGCGGTCGCGGGCCAGCAGGAGGCAGCGGGCCTGCGCGACCAGGACCTGTCCCACGGCGACGCCCTCGCCCAGGGAGGCCCACAGGCCGGCGGCGTCCTGGTACAGGCGGGCGGCGGAGGGCAGGTCGCCCTCCTGGAACGCCAGGTCGCCCAGGAGCGAGACGATGCGGGCCCGCTCCCCCGGGCGCGGTGCGGGCCGCGCCGCCAGGGCCCGGCGCGCGTGTTCCCGGGCCACCGGGAGGTCGCCCTGTTCGCGCGTGCTCCGGGCGAAGGCCAGGTGCACCGCGGACCCGCGCGGGATCTCGGGGAGCCGGTCGGGCGAGGCCAGGGGGGCGACCAGCCGCGGATGGCGCACGACGTAGGCCCCGTCGGCGTGGTGCCGGGTGAGGAGGTGCCGGTCCTGGAGCACGCGGGCGGCGTTCTCGCCTCCGTGGAAGGGCCTGGCCCCCCGGCCCCCCGACGCGAGGACCCGGCCGAGCCAGCCGCTCAGGGTGCGCGGGGAGACCAGGCACTCGACCGCGGTCTCGGCCAGGAGGCGGGCCGTGTGGACGCACAGGGCCCGGTCGACACCGGCCCCCGGGTCGGCGCCGAGCGTCCGGGCCGACGCCTCCCCGGCCTCCCACAGCGCCCGACCGGCGACCTGGAGCAGGCCCGGGTCCACCGCCGCGGCCGTGCCGCCCTCTTCCGGGGCGACGGCGAGTTCCTCGGCCAGCGCCCTCCCCGGCCCCGGGGCCGGCGTGTGCCCGACCCGCTCCAGGGCGCTGTCGACGGCCTCGGCGGCCGTCGCGACCGCAAGGGGCCCCAGGGAGAGCTCGGCGAACCGCAGCGCGTGCTTGTCGAGCAGCCCGCGCAGTTCGTCCCAGTGGTCGGTGCGCACGGAGAACAGCAGCCTCAGCTCGCCCTGTTCCTCCAGGCAGGAGAACAGCTCCTCCAGCAGGTCGCGCCGGTGGTGCTCGTCCGGGCCGCCGGGCCGCAGCAGGAGTTCGAGCCGGTCCACGGCCGCGAACACCGGGACCGGGAGGCCGTAGCGGTCGGTACGGGTGCGGGCCCGCAGCAGGTCCGCGACCGAGCGGCCGGGCGGCCCGTCGGGGTCCCAGGAGGAGACCAGCGCGCGGGTGTAGGGGTTCTGGTCGGGCAGGACGGCCGCCGGGAGCCCGGCGTCGGACCAGCGCCGGCCGCCGTGGACCAGCACCTCCTCCGCCCCGTCGGTGATCGCGGGGGCGGCGCCCGCGTGCAGCAGGGAGGTCTTTCCGACGCCGGTGTCGCCGTGCAGGACGGTGAGGTGGTTCCCGCGCCAGGCCTCCGCCAGGGCGGCCGCCTCCCGTTCCCGTCCCAGAAAGAACGGCCGGTCCCGGGCACGGAAAGGCCGCGGGCCGATGAACGGCTCGGGTCGCCCCTCCCGCCACCTGGCGGTTCGTTTCATAAAAATGGCCTTTGACCAGCGGGAACAAGAAATCCACAAGGGAGGACGCAAAAAAGAGGGACCGGCGTGCGGGGCATCCGCCGCGCCCCGTTCGGGCATTCTCCTCCGGGGCGGCGACCCTGCGCGGCGACCGGTCCACCGCGCCCGGACGCGGCCCCTAGCCCTCGTTGCTGAAGGCGGCGACGACCTCGCCCTCGGCCTCCCCCGCACCCAGGACGGAGTCGAGGGCCCTGGCCACCGCGGATTCGCCGAGGCGGCCCACGTCCCCCAGGGACAGACCTTCCAGCGACACCGACAGGACGCCGCCATCATGTTGCAGGGTCTTCACCGACCACTCCGTTCCCGTCCGCCGACGGAGGGCGAAATGGCCCTCGCGCCGTTTCTCCGGCCTTCTTCCTCGCAGACGTTTGTACCACGCGACCGTCGCCCCCTAACATGATCTCCTACCCTGAAATCCACCGGAACCAGAAAATCTGAAAAAGCATGACGACATGACATCCGGGACACCGGGACCAGAAATGGGAAAGCTTTTTCTGGTGTGGCGGATGTGAAAGCGGAGGAAAGCCAAGTGTCCGACGTTCACAGGCCTGAAGGCGGTCGAGCACCGGGGCGCTCCCCCGAAGTCTGGGGAGGGGTCCCCGCGCGCAACAAGAACTTCACGGGGCGGACCCGCCAGCTCAACGCGCTCAGGTCCGGTCTGATGAACCAGATCACCGCCGTGGTGCCGCACACCCTGCACGGCTACGGCGGCGTCGGCAAGACCCTCATGGCGGTGGAGTACGCCCACCGCTTCCACGACGAATACGACCTGGTGTGGTGGATCAACGCCGACCAGCCGGGGCTGGTGCGCTCGTCCCTCGCGCACCTGGCCCCCCGGATGGACCTGCCGGGCGTCAACTCCACCGGTATCGAGGAGGCCGCCGAGGGCGTCCTGAACGCGCTCCGCAGGGGCGATCCCTTCCGGCGCTGGCTGCTCATCTACGACAACGCCGACGAGCCCGAGGACCTGCGCGACGTCATCCCGGAGGGCAACGAGTCCGGCCACGTGCTCATCACCTCGCGCAACCACCGGTGGCAGGCGGTCGCGGAGACCGTCTCGGTGGACG
>NZ_FQZK01000025.1 GCF_900141985.1 Nocardiopsis flavescens
TACCAGATGATGTACGAGCTGCGCGACATCGGCTTCTCGTCCGCGGTGGGGATCGGCGGGGACCCGATCATCGGGACCACGCACATCGACGCCCTGGCGGCGTTCGAGGCCGACCCGGACACCGACGTGATCGTGATGATCGGCGAGATCGGCGGCGACGCCGAGGAGCGCGCCGCGGACTTCATCAAGGCGAACGTGACCAAGCCGGTCGTGGGCTACGTCGCGGGTTTCACCGCTCCGGAGGGCAAGACGATGGGCCACGCGGGCGCCATCGTGTCGGGTTCCTCGGGGACGGCCGCGGCGAAGAAGGAGGCCCTGGAGGCCGCCGGCGTCAAGGTCGGCAAGACCCCCAGCGAAACCGCCGAGCTGGTGCGCGCGCTGTTCTAGCCGCACCCGGCCCCCACGGCCCCGTGCGCGCCCTCCGGGCGCGTGCGGGGCCGTCGCCGTATCCGGGGCCGCCCCGCCCGCCACCGGCCTCCGCGGCCGGGCGCTCAGCCCCCGGCGATCTCGTCCCGGCCGCCCCCGCGGCGCCGGCGCCGCGCCAGCGCGGTGATGAGACCGGGCACCACCATCAGGCAGAAGAACCCGAGGAAGATGCTGATGGCGGTGACGCTCCCGGAGATGAACGTCGGCACGCCCCACACGAAGAGCAGGAACCCGCCCCAGCCCAGGACGGACGGCAGGTTGTCGTCGTCCTTCTTCTTTTTCTTCTTCTCCACGGACCGGCCGGTCTCGGCCAGGTCGACCGGGCCCTCGCCGCCCCCGGCCGGGGCGATCTCCCCGGGCCGGGCGCCGCTCGCGCCCAGCGAGGCCGGGTGCAGGTGCGGGGGCAGGTCCCCGAACAGGGGGACCAGGTCCTGGCCGGTGACCGCGTGCAGGGCGGCGGTGGAGCGCTCCTCGTGCTCGTCGACGGTGAGCCTGCCCTCTTGGAACGCGGTGCGCAGGGACTCCAGCGCCTCGTCGCGTTCACCGTCGGAAAGGCGGTAGGGGGCTGGTTCCGGGCCTGTCATGGTCGTCCGTTCGAGCGGGGGCGATGGCGTCTTTCATCGTACGACGGACGTACCGGTCAGGGGGTTCCTCACCGCCCCCGCCGGGACGGGGAAGCACGACACGCGCGGCGGGGATGGCGCGGAGCAATCCGGTCCCTGGCAGCATAAGTCGGGTGAGCACGCCAGGATCTCCCCCCGACCCAGCCCGCCGCACGGGAACCTCCGAAGCACCGCGCCCCGTCTACTCGACGGGCGGTGTGGCCGCCGCGACCTCCGCGGGCATCGGCCTGGCGGTCATCGTCACCCTCACCATGGTCGGATGGGTGGCCGCCCCGCACGAGACCTTCGGCGAGGAGATCGTCGACCTCCTCCAAGGGGCGGTGCTGGCCTGGCTGGTGGGCCACCACGTGTCGTTCGCGGTGCCCGGGGGGAGCATCAGCCTGCTGCCGCTCGGCCTGGTGCTGCTGCCGGGCCTGCTGCTGTACCGGTCGGGCCGGTGGGTGGCGCGCAACTGCGAGATCGGCCGGCTGCGGCACGTGCACCGGGCTGCGGTGGCCATCGCGGGCCCCTACGCGGCGATCGCGGGGACGCTGGCGCTGCTGGCCCGCACGGACGCGGTGGAGCCGAGCATGCCGCGGGCGCTGGTCATGGGCTTCCTCATCGCCTTCCTGGCCGGGGGGCTGGGGGTGCTGCGCCAGCTGATGCGCGACAAGGGCGTGGTGGCGCGGGACCTGCTGGCGCTGATGCCCGCCCGCTCGCGGTCGCTGCTGGTGGGGATGCTCGCCTCCACCGGGACACTGCTGGCGGGCGGGCTCCTGCTGTTCCTGGCGGCGCTGGCGGTGAGCCTGCCCGAGGCGGTCCAGACGACGCGGCTGCTGGGCCCGGGCTGGGTGGGCGGCGTGCTGCTCCTGCTCATCCAGCTGGCGTACCTGCCCAACGCGGTGGTGTTCGCGGTCTGCTACGCGCTGGGCCCGGGGTTCGCGGTGGGGGAGATGACGGTCGTGGCGCCGACGGGGGTGTCGGTGGGACCGCTGCCGCTGCTGCCGATGCTGGCGGCGCTGCCGGAGAACGGGGCGGCGCCGGTGGTGTCGCTGGCCGCGCTGGCGGTGCCGTTCGTCGCCGGGGCGGTGGGCGGGGTGCTGACCCAGCGCAGCGCGCCGGACGTGGTGAGCGAGGCGGCGCCGCTGTGGGGGTTCGTGTGCGGGGTGACCACGGGGTTGCTGTGCGCGGCGCTGGGGGAGCTGGCGGGCGGGGCCCTGGGCGGTGACCGGCTGTCGGACGTGGGGCCCTCGGCCTGGCAGGTGGGGCTGGTGGCGGCCCTGGAGGTGGGGGTGGCCGCGGCCGTCGCGGCGTGGGCGGCCAACTGGTGGTACACCCGCGACTCCCCGGCCGCCGCGACCCCCGACACCGCGCCCGGGGCGGCCCCCGCGCCCGCGCCCGGGCCGGGGCCCGGCACCGGTTCCGCCGCGCGGGTGGAGCTGCCCGCCGACGTCCCGGTGGGGGAGGGGCTGGCCACCGTCACCCCGCTGCGCCCGCGCGAGGACAAGGGCGGCGGGGTGGCCGTCGGGGAGGCGCCGCCCGCGGGGGCGCCGGAGGAGGCCCCCGCCGCGGAGGAGGGCGCGGACGCCGCACCCGCGGCGGAGCCCGCGCCCCCGGCGGGGGAGGAGCGCGAGCGCAGGGAGCGCGAGCGGGCCGAGCGCGCCCGGGCCAGGGCCGAGGCCCGGGCGGCCCGGGCGGCGGAGAAGGAGCGCAGACGCGAGGAGCGCCGGGCCCGCCGGGCCGAGCGCCCCCGCCGGTGGCGGCGCGGTGCCGCCGAGGACGAGTCCGAGGAGCTGTACGGCATCACCTACGAGGCCGGTCCGCAGGACGGGGACGCCCCCCGGACCTGACCCCCGCGCACGTGCGGGGCCCGCCCCGGGGCGGGCCCCGCACGCATGCCGGACCGGATGCCCCTAGGAGGTCACGGTCGCCCGCCCGGTCGCGTGCGGCGGCTTGCCCGTACAGGCCGGCCAATCCCGTGGAGGACGACCTCGCGGTGCCGGCCGGTCCGTGGCCCGGACCCGTCGGAGAGGCCACCGCACACCCCCGCGGTCAGTCCTCGACGACCGGGGGTTTGCGCCTGCCCGGCTCGAAGACGGCGTTCACCAGTTCCGTGCACCAGGCCAGCAGCTCCAGGTCGCGCAGCGGCTTGCCGCCCATGCCGCCCGCCTTGGGGACCGGCACCAGCAGGGTGCGGGTGGCCTCCTTCAGCAGCGACTTCGGGTACATCCGCCGCAGCCGCAGCTCCTGCGACTCCCGCAGCTCCACCGGGGTGAACCGGATCTGGCTGCCCTGGAGCACCACGTCCTGGAGCCCCGCGGAGCGGGCCAGGATCCGGAACCGCGCGACCGCCATGAGGTTGTCCACCTGCTGGGGCGGGGTGCCGTACCGGTCGGTCAGCTCCTCGTAGGCGGCGAGCACGTCCTCCTCGACGGTGATCCCCGCGATCCGCTTGTACGCCTGGAGCCGCAGCCGCTCCCCGGGCACGTAGTCGTGCGGGATGTGCGCGTTGACCGGCAGCTCGACGCGGGTCTCGGCCTCCTCCGCGGCGCCCTGGTCGCCCTTGAGCTCGGCGACGGCCTCGCCGACCATGCGCACGTACAGGTCGAAGCCGACCCCGGCGATGGTCCCCGACTGCTCGGCGCCCAGGATGTTGCCCGCGCCGCGGATCTCCAGGTCCTTCATCGCCACGTACATGCCCGCGCCGGTCTCGGTGTGCTGGGCGACGGTGGCCAGCCGCTCGTAGGCGGTCTCGGTGAGCGGCTTCTCCGGCGGGTACAGGAAGTACGCGTACGCCCGCTCGCGGCCGCGGCCGACCCGCCCGCGCAGCTGGTGGAGCTGGGACAGGCCGTAGTTGTCGGCGCGGTCCACGATCAGCGTGTTGGCGTTGGGGACGTCCAGGCCGGACTCGACGATGGTCGTGGAGACCAGCACGTCGAAGTTCTTCTCCCAGAAGTCCACCATGACCTTTTCGAGCTGCTGCTCGTTCATCTGGCCGTGGGCGTAGGCGACCCGGGCCTCGGGCACCAGGCGCTTGATCTCGGCGGCCACCCGGTCGATGGACGCGACCCGGTTGTGCACGAAGAACACCTGGCCCTCGCGCATCAGCTCCCGGCGGATGGCCGCGGTGATCTGCTTGTCCTCGTAGGGCCCGACGAAGGTGAGCACCGGGTGGCGCTCCTCCGGCGGGGTGAGGATGGTGGTCATCTCGCGGATGCCGGTCAGGCCCATCTCCAGGGTGCGCGGGATCGGCGTCGCCGACATGGCGAGCACGTCCACCTGGGTGCGCAGCCGCTTGAGGGCCTCCTTGTGCTCGACGCCGAACCGCTGCTCCTCGTCGATGATGACCAGGCCCAGGTCCTTGAACCGGGTCTCGGAGGACAGCAGCCGGTGGGTTCCGATGACCACGTCGACCTCGCCGGAGCGCAGCCCCTCGCGGGTGAGCTCCACCTCGCCGTCGGTCTGGAACCGCGACATCGGCTTGACGGTGACGGGGAAGGACGCGTACCGCTCGCTGAACGTGGACAGGTGCTGCTGCACCAGCAGCGTCGTGGGCACCAGCAGTGCCACCTGCTTGCCGTCCTGCACCGCCTTGAACGCGGCCCGCACCGCGACCTCGGTCTTGCCGTAGCCGACGTCGCCGCAGATCAGCCGGTCCATGGGGACCGACCGGCCCATGTCCTTCTTGACCTCCTCGATGGCGGCCAGCTGGTCGGGCGTCTCCACGTAGGGGAAGGCGTCCTCCAGCTCCCGCTGCCAGGGGGTGTCCGCCCCGAAGGCGTGCCCGGGGGAGGCCTGGCGGGCGGAGTACAGCCGGATGAGGTCGCCCGCGATCTCGCGGACCACCTTGCGGGCGCGGCTCTTGGCCTTGCTCCACTCGGCGCCGCCCATCTTGGACAGCGCGGGCGCCTCGCCGCCGACATAGCGGGTGACCTCGCCGAGCTGGTCGGTGGGCACGAACAGGCGGTCGCCGGGCTGGCCGCGCTTGGACGGCGCGTACTCGATGAGCAGGTACTCGCGGGTGGCGCCCTGGACCTGGCGGCTGACCATCTCCAGGTACCGGCCCACGCCGTGCTGCTCGTGCACGACGTGGTCGCCGGGCTTGAGCTGGAGCGGGTCGACGGTGCCCTTGCGGCGGCTGGGCATGCGCCGCATGTCGCGGGTGGAGGACTTCTGCCCGGCCAGGTCGGTCTCGGTGAGCACCACGGTGTGCACGGTCCGCAGCAGGAACCCGTGGTCGACCAGCCCGGTGGTCACGGTGGCGACGGCGGGGGCGGGCGGCTCGGTGAGGTCCCGGGCCAGGTGGGCGCCGAGCCCGGCGTCGCGCAGCATCGCCACGAACCGCTCGGCGGGGCCGTGCCCCTGGGTGACCAGCACGACGCTCCAGTTGTCGTGCAGCCAGCCCTTGATGTCGGCGAGGGCGCGCTCGGTGTCGCCGCGGTAGGTCTCGGCGGGCACCGCGCCCACCACGACGGCGTCGTCCTCCTCGCGGGTGTCGGCCTCGCCGGAGCTGAACGGGGTCAGCCCCCACCAGGGCGTCCCCAGGCCGGAGGCGACGGTGCGCAGGTCGGCGATGGACATGTACGCGGAGGCGCCCAGGTCGATGGGCGACTCCCCGCCGGAGGCGGCGTTGATCCAGGACGCCTCCAGGAACTCGGCGCTGGTGGCCTCCAGCTCGACGGCGCGGGTGCGGATGCGCTCGGGGTCGCAGCCCACCACCATGGCGCCCTCGGGCAGCAGGTCCAGCAGCGGTTCCATCCGCTCGGCGAGCACGGGGGCGAACGCCTCCATGCCCTCGACGGCGATGCCGTCGGCCATCTTGGTGAGCACCTCGGCCAGCGACGGGTGCTCGGCGGCCAGTGCGCGGGCGCGCCCGCGCACGGTGTCGGTGAGCAGCAGCTCCCGGCAGGGCGGGGCGAACAGGCCGGAGGCGGCGTCGCCGTGGTCGCCGCTCTCGCCGGGGGTGATGGACCGCTGGTCGGCGACCTGGAAGTAGCGGATGTCCTCGACGGTGTCGCCCCAGAACTCCAGGCGCAGGGGGTGCTCCTCGGTGGGCGGGAACACGTCGAGGATGCCGCCGCGCACGGCCATGTCGCCGCGCTTCTCCACCAGGTCGACCCGGGAGTACCCGGTGTCGGCCAGGGAGCCCACCACGTCCTCCAGGGACGCCTCGTCGCCGGGGCGGACCCGCACGGGGGCGAGGTCGCCCAGTCCGGCCACGAGGGGTTGCAGGACGCTGCGCACGGGGGCGACGACGACCCGCAGCGGCGCGGTCAGCGGGTCGGCGGGGTCGGGGTGGGCGAGCCGGCGCAGCACCGCCAGGCGCTGGCCGACGGTGTCCGAGCGCGGGGACAGCCGCTCGTGCGGCAGCGTCTCCCAGGCGGGGAACAGCGCCACGGAGTTCTCGGGCAGCAGTGAGCGCAGGGCGTCGGCCAGGTCGGCGGCCTCCCGCTCGGTGGCGGTGACGGCCAGGACGGGGCGGCCCGCGCCCACGGGGGCGTCGGCGGCCAGCGCGCCGACCATGAAGGGTCGCAGCGCCGGCGGGGCGACGAGGTCGAGGTGGGGATCGCGGCCGCCGCGGGCGGTCTCGATCGCGCTGTGCAGCGCCGGGTCCCGGGAGACGTCGGCGAGAAGTCCAATGAGGCTCATAGCACCAAAGAAAGAAGAAGGTCCGGTTCAGGCGGATGGTCGCGAGGCCTGCACGGTGGGGGCGGCGGCACGGCTGCAGGCGCCGCCCGGGTCTGTTCAGACTATCCAGTCCGCGGCCCGTTCGCGGGCCGGGCGCGTGCGGGCGCCACCGCGGCACTCCGGCCGGGGCCGGTCCGCGCGGCGTGCGGCACCTTCATGAAAACCTTTCATGAGCTGCGGGTATTCCGCGTGGTGCGGGGTCCGGCGCTGTGCCGGCGCGGTACCGCGCGGCGGGGGCATCCGGTCCGGCATACGCTAGTGGCGATTTCGGTGGACTCCGGTCGGACGGTAGGAGAGGAAGTCGCGTGGTGAGTGTCGACAGGCGTGGGGGCACGTCGGACGGTGCCTCCGGGCGGCCGGACGCCCCGGTCCTCGCCCCGGGCCCGGACGCGCTCGCACATCTGGAGCTGATCCTGAGCGGTGCGTACCCGCTGCCGGGATTCATGACACGCGCGCAGGCGGAGTCGGTGGAGCGCTCGGGCCGCCTGCCCGATGGGCGGGCCTGGCCGGTTCCGGTCACCCTCCCGGTCCCGGCGGACTTCGCCGCCGAGGGCGGCACGGTCGTCCTCACCGACCCCGAGGGCGCCCCGCTGGCGGAGCTGGCGGTCGCCGAGCGGTGGCGGGACCGGGACGGCGGGTACCGCCTGGCGGGCGAGGTGTCCCTGTTGCGCCCGCCCACCTACGGGGTGCTGCGCGAGCTGCGGCCGACGCCGGCGGAGGTGCGCGCCCGCCGCGACCTGGAGGGGGAGTCCGGGGGGCCGCTGCTGGCGGTGGTCACCGACCGGCCGCTGCACCACCGGGCCCTGCACCAGATCCGTGCCGAGGCGGAGGCCCTGGGCCGCGCGCCGGGGGTGGAGTCGGACCGGGCCGAGGTGCTGGTGCTGGTGGACGCCGGGCTGGAGGACGAGGGCATGACGGCCGCGGTGATGGCGGCGCGGGCGCTGCTGCCGCCGCGTGCCATGGTCGCCGTGTGCACGCTGCCGCGCGCGCAGGCCCGCGCGGACGGCGCGCTCGGCGGCCGGTGGGGGGAGCGGGACGCCCTGCTGGCGGCGCACGTGGCCGCCGCGTACGGCGCGACCCACCTGATCGTGGAGGCGGGGCGGGACGGCGGTCCGGACGTGGAGCGGGTCATGGCCCGGCGCCCGCCGGTGACGGTGCTGGACCCCGAACCGTGGCGGTACGACACCGACGAGGGCCTGTGGGAGCCGCTGACCCGGGTGGACCCGGCGCGGGCCCGCCGGGAGCCCTCCGACGCGGAGGTGGAGGCGGAGCTGGCGCACGGCCGGGAGCTGCCGGCGTGGTTCACCCCGGCGCGGGTGGGCGCGGAGCTGGCGCGGCTGCGCCCGGCGCGCACCCGGCGCGGGCTGACGGTGTTCTTCACGGGGCTGTCGGGGTCGGGCAAGTCGACGATCGCGCGGGGGGTGTGCGACGGGATCCGCCGGGCGGGCCGCTCGGTGACGCTGCTCGACGGCGACGTGGTCCGGCGCATGCTCTCGTACGGGCTGACGTTCTCGCCGGGGGACCGGGAGCTGAACATCCGCCGGATCGGCTACGTGGCGGCGGAGATCGGCCGCCACGGCGGGGTGTCGGTGTGCGCGCCGATCGCCCCCTACGCCCGGGGCCGCGCCGAGGTGCGGGCCATGGCGGAGGAGGCGGGCGGCGACTTCTTCCTGGTGCACGTGGCCACGCCGCTGGAGGAGTGCGAGGCCCGCGACCGCAAGGGCCTGTACGCCAAGGCGCGCGCGGGGGAGATCCCCGCGTTCACCGGGATCTCCGACCCCTACGAGGAGCCCGCGGACGCCGACCTGGTGGTGGACACCGTGGACGCGTCCCCGGCGGACTCCGTGGCGGCGGTGCTGTCGGTGCTGCGCGCGGGCGGCTGGCTGCCCGAGCAGGACCGCTGACCCGGGCCCCGCCCGGCCCCTTTCCTTCCCCGACACGGACGAGGACCCCGACATGACCGAGCCCCAGCCCGCCGGGCACCGCCTGCTGCGCCTGGTGGAGGTGATGGACACCCTGCGCCGCGAGTGCCCCTGGGACCGCGGCCAGACCCACGAGTCGCTGGCCAAGTACCTCATCCAGGAGGCGTACGAGACCCTGGAGACCATCGAGGAGGGCGATGTCGCGCAGCTGCGCGAGGAGCTGGGGGACGTCCTGCTCCAGGTGGTGTTCCACGCGGCGATCGCGGCCGAGCGGCCCGGGGACGACCCGGCGCGGTTCACGGTGGACGACGTCGCCGACGCGATCATCGACAAGATGACCCGCCGCCACCCGCACGTGTTCGGCGGGGCACAGGTGTCGGGCACCGACGAGGTGTGGTCCAACTGGGAGGCCATCAAGGCGGCGGAGCGGGCGGAGAAGGCCAGGGCCGGCGGCGGTACCGGGGAGACCTCGGTGCTCGACGGGGTGCCCTTCGCCCAGCCCGCCGTGCTGCTGGCCTACGAGCTCCAGAAGCGCGCGGTGCGCAACGGCCTCCCCGCCGAGCTGGTGGGCGACGACGGGGGCGCGGGCGGCGGGCTGTTCGCGGCGGTCGCCGCGGAGCGGGACCGGGACCGCGACGCCGAGACGGACCTGCGCGCGGCCGCCCGCCGGTTCGACGGGCGCGTGCGCGCCGCGGAGGCGGCGGCCCGCGCCGACGGCCGCGAGCCCCGCGGGCTCAGCGCGGCGCAGTGGCGCGCCTACTGGGAGGCGGCCGGCGGGTGAGCCCGCGGGCGCGGCCGGGCGGCGTCCTGCGCGTCCTCTGCCCGGGGCCGGCCGCCCCCGTGCGTCCGGGGCCGCGGGAGCCGGCCGGGAAGGGCCCGCCGTGCGCGGCCCCTCCCGGGGCGGGGGAGCCTTCGGGGCCCGCCGCCCGCGGGCCGGTTCAGGGCCGGGCCGGCGCCGGGGCGTCCAGGTCCAGCCCCTCGGCGGCGTCCGACAGCCTCCTGTCGAGCCGGCCCAGCAGGCCGACCAGCGGGCCGCCCAGCCGCAGCGCCGTGTTGCGCAGCACGATCCCGCGCCGGGTGCGCGGGGCCAGGACCGCGAGCCCGGCGTCGGCGACGGCCTGGTTGGCGTCCACGTAGGGGCGCATCCGCGCCCCGTAGGCGGCCAGCGCGTCCTCGGCCCGCCCGTGCCGGGCCAGTTCCGCGGCGAGCACGTACGCGCCGACCAGTGCCAGGCTGGTGCCCTGCCCCGACATGGGGGAGGGGCAGTACCCGGCGTCGCCGAGCAGGGTGATCCGGCCGCGGGACCAGGTGTCCATGTGGATCCGCGTGACGGAGTCGAAGTAGAAGTCCCCGGAGGCGTCCATGGCGTCGAGGATGCGGTCGTTCTCCCAGCCGAGCCCCCCGAACTCCGCGCGCAGGTACGCGCGCTGCTCGGCGGGCGGGCGGCGGTCGATCCCGCCGGCCCCGGCGGAGCGGACGATGAAGATGGCCTTGGCCCCCTCGGCGCGCGGCGTCCGGTACATCCCCGAGCCCCGCCCGGGGGCGTTGAAGAGCCGCGCCTCGCGGTCCAGCCCCAGGTGGTCGGGGATCGTGAAGATGCTGATGTGGGCGCCCAGGAACCGGGCGTAGCGCTCCTCGGGGCCGAACGCGATCCGCCGGGTGGCCGAGTGCAGCCCGTCGGCGCCCACGACCAGGTCGAAGGTGCGCGGGGCGGTCCTCTCGAAGGTCGCGCGCACCCGGTCGCCGTCCTGCTCCAGGGCGGTGAGGGTGTCGTCGTACAGGTACTCGGTGTACGCCTCGGTGGGCGTGTGCAGGATGCGCACCAGGTCGCCGCGGAGGATCTCCAGGGAGCGGTCCCCGCCCAGCGCGTCCGCGGAGGAGAACCCGGCGACCCGGCGGCCCCGGGAGTCGACGAAGGACGCCCTGCCCATCCCGGTGACTCCGCGGCGGATCTCGGCGAGCGCGCCCATGCGCTCGGCGACGTCGACGGCGACGCCGCGCAGGTCGACGGCGTAGCCGCCGGGGCGCGGGGCGGGGGCGCGCTCGACCACGGTCGCGCGGATGCCGTGGTGGTGCAGCCAGTGGGCCAGGGCGGGTCCGGCGACGCCGGCGCCGGAGATCAGGACGTCGTGCACGGCGGTCATGGGAGGTCCTCCACCGGGCCCCTCGGGGAAGCGGGGCCGTCTCCCCCTCACCGTAGAGAGCTACTTACCGGCCGTCAAGTAACTTACCGGTCGGAAAGTCAGCGCTATGATCGGGGCGACGGACGACGCCGGAGACGGGAGTGCAGCGGTGCCCAGAACGAGCGGCGACACCAGGGCGGAGATCCAGGAGGCCGCCCTGGACCTCTTCGGCAGGCAGGGGTACGAGAAGACGAGCCTGCGCGAGATCGCCGAGCGGCTGGACATCACCAAGGCCGCGCTCTACTACCACTTCCGGTCCAAGGAGGACCTGCTGCGGGCCCTGGCCGAGCCGCTGCGGCGGGACATGGAGGAATTCCTCGCCGGCCTGGACGCGAGCGCCCGCAACGCCCCCGACGAGGTGCTGGGCTCCTACTTCGACATCTGCGTGCGCCACGCCGCCCTGCTGCTCGCGCTGCTGCGCGACCTGTCCTCCCTGACCCGGGTCGGACTGGTCGAGGACGTCATGGGCTGGCGCCGCCGCCTGGACGCCGTGCTGGTGGGGGAGGACGCCGACATGCCCGCCCGGATGGGCGCGATCATCGCCCTGGGCGGGCTCCAGGACCTGGCCGTGTTCCTGGCCCCCGAGCAGGCCCGCGCCCACCGCGGCCGGGCCGTCGCCGTGGCGCTGGCCGCGCTGCTGGAGGGGGCGGGACCGCGAACGCCGGGCATGGACTAGACCAATTCCCCAGGGCGGGCGCGCCCGCCGCCCCGGCGGGTCGCTAGTCTCGTGTCGGGTCCTGGCACAGCGGTCCCGGAAACACCGAAGAGACGGAGAGAGCCCGTGGCGTCCATCGAGGCAGTTCAGGCGCGAGAGATCCTTGACTCCCGCGGCAACCCCACCGTCGAGGTCGAGGTCGGACTCGACAACGGCATCATCGGGCGCGCCGGCGTGCCCAGCGGTGCCTCCACCGGCAAGTTCGAGGCGGTCGAGCTGCGCGACGGCGGCGACCGCTACGGCGGCAAGGGCGTGACCAAGGCCGTCGCGGCGGTCAACGACGAGATCGCCAACGAGCTGCACGGGTTCGAGCCCGACGACCAGCGGCTGATCGACCGCGCGCTCATCGAGCTCGACGGCACCCCCGACAAGTCGCGGCTGGGCGCCAACGCCCTCCTGGGCGCCTCCCTGGCCGTGGCGCACGCCGCCGCGCTGGAGGCGGAGCTCCCGCTCTTCCGCTACCTCGGCGGCCCCAACGCGCACGTGCTGCCCGTGCCGATGATGAACATCCTCAACGGCGGCGCCCACGCCGACAGCAACGTCGACATCCAGGAGTTCATGGTCGCGCCCATCGGCGCGTCCACCTTCTCCGAGGCGGTCCGCTGGGGCGCCGAGGTCTACCAGGCGCTGAAGTCCGTGCTCAAGGGCCACGGCCTGGGCACCGGCGTCGGCGACGAGGGCGGCTTCGCCCCCAACCTGGACAGTAACCGCGCCGCCCTCGACCTCATCGTCGAGGCCATCCAGAAGGCCGGCTACACCCCGGGCACCGACATCGCGCTGGCCCTGGACGTGGCCGCCACGGAGCTGTACTCCGAGGGCGTCTACACCTTCGAGGGCAAGCCCCGCACCTCCGCGGAGATGTCCGCCTACTACGCCGAGCTGGTCCGGGACTACCCGCTGGTCTCCATCGAGGACCCGCTGGACGAGGAGGACTGGGACGGCTGGAAGGCCCTCACCGACGCCGTCGGCGACAAGGTCCAGCTGGTCGGCGACGACCTGTTCGTCACCAACCCCGAGCGCCTGGCCCGCGGCATCGCCAGCGGCACCGCCAACTCGCTGCTGGTCAAGGTCAACCAGATCGGCACCCTCACCGAGACGCTGGACGCGGTCGCCCTGGCCCAGCGCAGCGGCTACACGGCGATGATCAGCCACCGCTCCGGCGAGACCGAGGACACCACCATCGCCGACATCGCGGTGGCCACCAACGCCGGGCAGATCAAGACCGGCGCCCCGGCGCGCAGCGAGCGGGTCGCCAAGTACAACCAGCTGCTGCGCATCGAGGAGCTGCTGGAGGACGCCGCCGTCTACGCGGGCGTGTCGGCCTTCCCGCGCTTCGCCCGGCGCGGCTAGTCTGCCCCAGTGTCCCGCGAATCCCAGCAGCCGCCCGCAAAGGCCCGTAAGGCGACCAAAGCCGACAGGCCGCGCGGCCGTGCCGCCCGGCGGGACGCGAAGACACCGGACCGGAAGAAGCGGCAGGGGAGGGCGTCGCGACCGGCGCCCTCCCCGGCCCGGGCCGTGCGGCCCATGCTCACCAGCAGGGCCGCCATCCTGGCCCTGGTCGTGTGCGTGATCGCGCTCAGCCTGGCCTACCCGCTGCGCGAGTACGTGGCCCAGCGCGCCCAGATCGCCGAGCTCCAGGAGGAGCGGGCGCGCATGGAGGAGAGCGTGCGCGACCTGCGCTCGCGCGAGGAGGCGCTGGGCACCGACGAGTACGTGGAGCGCGAGGCCCGGCTGCGCCTGCACTACCAGTACCCGGGCGAGACCGCCTACATCGTGGTCCGCCCCGAGGCCGAGGACGACACCGGCGCCGAGGCGGGGCCCGGGGAGCCGTGGTTCACCGCGCTGTGGCGCTCGGTGGAGGAGGCCGACGACCCCTCGGCGGGGACCGCGCCCTGACCCGCCGGGCCCGGTCCGCGGGGGCCGTGCGCGCCCGGGTGGCCCTATCCTGGACCGGTCATGACTTCCGCAGACCAGCCCGTATCCGGGCGTACCGGGGACCCCGTCGACCCGCGCGACACCGCCGCCGTCGAACTCCAGCTGGGCCGCACACCGCGCGGCGTGCGCGGTGTCGCGCACCGCTGCCCGTGCGGCCTGCCGGACGTGGTGCGCACCGCGCCGCGCCTGGAGGACGGGACCCCCTTCCCGACGTTGTACTACCTGACGTGCCCGCGCGCCGCGTCGGCCATCGGCCGGATGGAGAACTCCGGGCGCATGCGCGAGATGCAGGAGAGCCTGGCCCGCGACCCCGACCTGGGCGCCGCCTACACCCGGGCGCACGAGTCCTATGTCGCCGAGCGCGCCGAGCAGGCGCGCCTGGACGGCGTGGAGCCGCTGCCGGAGGGGATGCAGAGCACCGGGGGCATGCCGACCCGGGTCAAGTGCCTGCACGCGCTGGTCGCCCACGAGCTGGCCGAGCCCGGGGCCAACCCGATCGGGGCCCAGGCCCTGGAGGACCTGCCGCGCTGGTGGGACCGGGGACCGTGCGTGTGCATCGAGGAGAACGCCCCCGAGGGCGCTGAAGGGAACGGGTCATGAGCGGTGTCGCGGCGATCGACTGCGGGACGAACTCGGTCAGGCTGCTGATCGCGGACGTCGTCCACATCGACGGCGACGAGGTCCAGGTCGTGGACGTCGACCGGCGCATGGAGATCGTGCGGCTGGGCGAGGGCGTCGACGAGACCGGGGAGTTCGCCCCGCAGGCGCTGGAGCGCACCTTCGAGGCGCTGCGCGGCTACGCGCAGGCCATCGAGGCGCACGGCATCGGGCTGGGCCCGGACGCGGTCCGGATGGTCGCCACCAGTGCCACGCGGGACGCGCGCAACCGGCAGGAGTTCATCGACGGCGTGCGCGCCATCCTGGGCGTGGAGCCGGAGGTCGTCACCGGGCTGGACGAGGCGGAGCTGTCCTTCGTGGGCGCCACCGCCGAGTTCGCCGCCGAGGCCGACGAGGACGTGCCCACCGGGTTCGAACCGCCCTTCCTGGTGGTGGACATCGGCGGCGGCTCCACCGAGTTCGTCCTGGGCGGCGGGCCCGGTGAGCAGGAGGAGCTGGTGCGGGCCG
Organism: Nocardiopsis flavescens; assembly: GCF_900141985.1. Taxonomy (GTDB): domain Bacteria; phylum Actinomycetota; class Actinomycetes; order Streptosporangiales; family Streptosporangiaceae; genus Nocardiopsis; species Nocardiopsis flavescens. Next base: position 14,597 of record NZ_FQZK01000025.1, read on the forward strand.
CCCTGTCGGTGGACATCGGCTGTGTGCGGATGACCGAGCGGCACCTGCGCAGCGACCCTCCCACGGAGAAGGAGATCGCGGCGGCGACCGCCGACATCGACGCGGCGCTGGACGAGGTCGAGCGGGTCGTGCCGCTGCGCGAGGCGGGCTCGGTGGTGTGCGTCGCGGGGACCGCGACCACGGTCGCCGGGATCGCCCTGGACCTGTCCGAGTACGACTCCGAGCGCATCCACCACACGCGCGTGCCGGTGGCCGAGCTGGACCGGATCACCGCGGAGCTGCTGGCGTCCACGTCGGTGCGGCGGTCGGAGATCGGCGTCATGCACCCGGGCCGGGTCGACGTGATCGGCGCGGGAGCGCTGGTGCTGTCGCGGGTCCTGGCCCGCACGGGGGCGGACGCGTTCACGGCCAGCGAGCACGACATCCTGGACGGCGTGGCCTGGAGCCTGGTCGTCTGAGGACCCCCGCCGGGCCCTCCCGCCGCCGGGAGGGCCCGGTCGGCGGACCCCTCGGGGCGCCGTCCCCCGTGAACCGGGTTTCACCAGGGCCTTTCGGGGTCCGTGCAAGGGACCTCCGGGTGAGACGTGTCACCACGAACGCCCCTTGTGAACGCTTTCACAACCGCTCTGACCTGCGGAAACATGGGTGGAGTGGGGTGGAATGTGGTGGGAAGGTGGTCAGGTGTGAACCTTCTCTGCGGGTCGATGCTTGTGAAAGAATGCACAAGCAGCGACAAAAAGGTCGGGCTCCCGCAACGGCCACGACACGCGACACGAATGGGAGCCTCCACCCCCGCCTCGGACGGGGGCGGCCGAGAACCGTTAGGGCGGATATGCGATGACCGAGAGCAGGAACTACCGGCTGGTGCACGGCGGAGGGGACGAGGCGGAGATCCCGCACATCCTCATCGTCGGTGGCGGTTACCTCGGGATGTACACCGCGAAGCGGCTGGAGAAGAAGCTCGGTGCCGGTGAAGCGCGGATCACCGTCATCGACCCCAACTCGTACATGACCTACCAGCCGTTCCTGCCCGAGGCCGCGGCCGGGAGCATCTCCCCCCGCCACGTCGTCGTCCCCCTGCGCAAGGTCTTCAAGCGGGTCCGCGTGCTGGGCGGCCGGGTCGTCCGCATCGACCACGCCGACCGCACCGTCCGCTACGAGCCCAACGCGGGCGAGCCCGAGACCCTCTCCTACGACTACCTGGTCATGGCCGCCGGCGCCGTCTCGCGCACCCTGCCCATCCCGGGCCTGGCCGAGTGGGGCATCGGCATCAAGACGGTCGAAGAGGCCGCCTTCCTGCGCAACCACGTGCTCGACCAGCTGACCATCGCCGACTCCACCGACGACGAGGACGTCCGCCGCAAGGCGCTGACCTTCGTGTTCGTCGGCGGCGGGTTCGCGGGGGCCGAGGCCATCGCCGAGCTGGAGGACATGGTCCGCGACGCGGTCCGCATCCACCCCTCGATCGAGCAGTCGGACGTGCGGTTCTTCCTCATCGAGGCCGCCGACAAGATCCTGCCCGAGGTCGGCCCCGAGGTCGGCACCAAGGCCCTCAACCAGCTGCGCCGCCGCGGCATCGACGTCCGGCTCAAGACGTTCCTGGAGTCGGCCGTCGACCAGCACATCAAGCTCAGCGACGGCACCGCGTTCGACGCCGGGACCCTGGTGTGGACCGCGGGCGTCAAGCCCAGCCCGGTGGTCGCCGCCAGCGACCTGCCGCTGGGACCCAAGGGCCACCTCGACACCAGCGAGTTCCTCGCCCTGAACGGCGTGGAGAACGCCTTCGCCGGCGGCGACAACGCGCAGGTGCCCGACGGCAACGGCGGCTACTACCCGCCCAACGCCCAGAACGCGGTCCGCCAGGCGCCGGTGCTGGCCGGCAACGTCATCGCCGCCCTGCGCGGCGAGGAGCCCAAGGCCTACCGCCACAAGAACCTCGGAGCGGTCGCCGGGCTGGGCATGCACAAGGGCGCCGCCCAGCTGTTCGGGAGGATCGGGCTCAACGGCCGCCTCGCCTGGTACGCGCACCGCGCCTACCACCTGTTCGCGGTCCCGACCTTCAACCGCAAGTTCCGGGTGCTGTCGGACTGGACGCTCGGGTTCCTCCTGCGCCGCGACTTCGCCGCCCTGCCGGACATGGTCGAGCCCCGCCAGGCCTTCGAGGAGGCCAGCAACCCGCAGGCCGTCGAGGGCGGCCACCTGCGCCGGGTGAGCTAGGACGCGGGGCCGCCGCCGGCACCGGCGGCGCACGGCCCGCGCGAACGCCGAGAGGCCCGTCTCCCGGGGGGAGGCGGGCCTCTCGGCGTGTCCCGATCCGGCCATCGGAGGGCAGAGCCGCGGCCCGCCGGGCCGGTATGATGGGCTCGCCCTCGTAGCCCAATGGTAGAGGCAGGCCCCCTAAAAGGGTCACAAGTGTCGGTTCGAGTCCGACCGGGGGTACTCCGCCGGACGCTCCTGTTCCATGAGCAGCTGCAACTGGGTGAACAGCCGCTCCCCGGGGTCGGACAGGTCGATGCCGCTGACCTGCGCCGCCCGGCGCACCCGGTAGCGCAGCGTGTTCGGGTGGACGTGCAGCCGCTCCGCCGCCGCCCGGGCGTCCCCGAACTCCTCCAGGTACGCCGACAGCGACCGCACCAGCTCCGTGCCGCCGCCCCGGTCGTACTCCACCAGCCGCGACACCCGCGGGTCCCGCAGCGACGGCTCCTCGCGCAGCAGCGCCAGCGTCTCCCGGACGAGCACCCGCGAGCGCACGTCGTCGATGGTCGCGACCTCCCGCGCGGGGTCGCCGCGCATCGCCTCCAGCACCCGGTCGGCCTCCCCGCGGGACTCCGGGACGTCGGCCAGCCGGCCCACCGCCGAGCCCACCGCCGCCCGCACCCGCAGCCCCAGGGCGGACCGCGACGCCTCCACGATCCGCCCGCACAGCGTCACCACCGAGCGCTCCACCCCGTCGCGCTCGCGGGTCAGGTCCGGGAGCAGCGCGTAGACCCGGCCGTTCAGCCCGGTCACCAGCGCGCTGCGCCGGTAGGCGGCGGTGTGCACCGAGACCAGGTCCAGGAACCGGCGGCGGCGCAGCTCCCGCTCGGAGCGGTCCGCCCGCTCCCCGTCCTCGTCGCCCACCGGGGCGAACGCCGCCACCAGCGCCGCCCGGCCGCTGTGCACCTCCACGGTGTCCGCCAGGGCGGCCGCGTCGATCCTCCCCTCCAGCAGGCTCGACAGCAGGTCCTCGCGCAGCCGCAGCCCCGCGCTGGCCCGGGTGCGCTGGCGGATCATCTGCAGGGCCACGGTGCGCGCCGCGCCCAGCAGCGCCTCCTCGGCGTGCCCGGACAGCGGACGCGCCCCCTCCTGCACCCAGATCGCGCCCAGGGGGCGGTCCCCGGCGTGGATGCCCACCGCCAGCCGGCGCCGGATGCCCAGCTCGGGGTGCTCATCGACGCTCACCACCTCCTCGCCCGCGCGCAGCCGGGCGAACACCCCCCACTCGCGCAGCAGGGCCAGGTACGACTCGGGGCCGCGCCGCCCCAGCACCGACAGCCGCCGCAGCTCGTCCACCTCGGCGCCGCTGGAGTAGGCCAGGACCCGGCTCGCCGAGTCCTCGATGCTCACCAGGCCGCCGGTGAGCCGGGCGATGGTCTGCGCCATGGAGAACAGGTCGCCGTCCGGCTCGCCCGCGTCGCCCTCGTCCGGCAGCCGGGCGTCGTCCACGATGCCCTGGCACACCGACTGGAGCCGGTCCCAGCGCACCTCCGGGCGGACCACCAGCAGCGCGATGCCCGCCTCTTGCGCCTCGGCGCGCAGCGGCGCCAGGTCGTCGCCGCCCACCCGGGGGCGGCGGACCGGGGCCCCCTCGGTCGGGACGCCGGTCTTGACGGCGACGGCGGACGCCCCCTGCCCGGCGATCAGCCGCACCAGGCGCCGGGCCGACCCCCCGCGGGCCCCGATGAGCAGCACCAGGTCGCCGCCGCGCACCTCGGTCCGGTCCTCGGGGTCGACGATGAGGACGTTGTCCACCCGGACATCCAGCCCCTCCGGGGCGGCGGCCACCTCCAGGAGGGGGTCGCCCAGGGCGAGCAGCAGCCGGCGCAGCGGGACGCCCGGGGAGGGACCCGTCCCTTCGCGGTCTCCACCAGCGGGAACGTCGGACGTCACGGAGGCCTCCGGTGGGGTCGGGTGTGCGGCGGGGCGGCCGTCGCGGCGCGGGGCCGCGGTGCGTCCCCGGGTTTCATTTTGTCCTAGGGGACAAACAGGTCGGGCAAAGAGTGGCCCGCTCCACAAGGTTCGCACGGCCCCGTTCTGCGACCGTGGGAACGGACAGCCCCTGCTCGGTCGGGGAACAGACTTTCAGGGAGGTGCCCGTGGACGCCGTCACCAACGTCCCGCCGCCGGTGAACGAGCCCGTTCTCTCCTACGCGCCCGGCAGTGCCGAGCGCGCGGAGCTCGTCGCCAGGCTGGAGGAGCTCGGCAAGGAGCGGATCGACCTGCCGATGCGCATCGGCGGCGAGAGCCGCATGGGCGGCGGCGAGCCCATCGACGCCGTACAGCCGCACAACCACGCCGCCGTGCTGGGCACCATGCGCAACGCCACCCACCAGGACGCGCGCGACGCCATCGCCGCGGCCAAGGCCGCGGCCCCGGCCTGGCGCGCGATGTCCTTCGACGACCGCGCCGCCATCCTGCTGCGCGCCGCCGAGCTGCTCGCCGGCCCCTGGCGCGCCACCATCAACGCCGCGACCATGCTCGGCCAGTCCAAGACCGTCCAGCAGGCGGAGATCGACGCGGCCTGCGAGCTCATCGACTTCTGGCGCTTCAACGTGTCTTACGCCCGCGACCTGATCGCCCAGCAGCCGCTGAGCGCCAAGGGCGTGTGGAACCGCCTGGAGCAGCGCCCGCTGGAGGGGTTCGTCTACGCGATCACCCCGTTCAACTTCACCGCGATCGCGGGCAACCTCCCCACCGCCCCGGCCCTGATGGGCAACGTGGTCGTGTGGAAGCCCTCCCCGACGCAGCAGTTCGCCGCCGAGCTGACCATGCGCCTGCTGGAGCAGGCCGGGATGCCCCCCGGCGTCATCAACATGGTCACCGGTGACGGCCTGGCGGTCTCCGACGTCGCCCTCAACGACCCGGAGCTGGCCGGTGTGCACTTCACCGGCTCCACCCGCACCTTCCAGCACCTGTGGAAGACCGTCGGCGAGAACATCTCCACCTACCGGAGCTACCCGCGCATCGTGGGCGAGACCGGCGGCAAGGACTTCATCGTCGCCCACCACACGGCCGACCCGGAGATCCTGCGCACCGCCATCGTGCGCGGCGCCTTCGAGTACCAGGGCCAGAAGTGCTCGGCCGCCTCGCGGGTGTTCGTGGCCCGCTCCGTCTGGGAGAAGATGGGCGACGCCCTCATCGCCGAGACCGAGGCCCTGACCATGGGCGACGTCACCGACCTGTCGAACTTCATGGGCGCGGTCATCGACCGGCGCTCCTTCGACAAGCTGGCCGGGGTCCTGGAGGCCGCCGCCTCCGACCCGACGCTGGAGATCGTCGCGGGCGGCACCGCCGACGACTCGGTGGGCTACTTCGTGCGCCCGACCGTCATCGTGGGCACGGACCCGTCCCACGACGTGTTCCGCACCGAGTACTTCGGCCCGGTCGTCGCCGTCCACGTCTACGAGGACGACCGCTACAGCGAGATCCTCGAGGTCGTCGACGGGGGATCGGCCTACGCCCTGACCGGCGCGGTCATCGCGGACGACCGCGCCGCGGTCGCCGAGGCGGAGGCCGCCCTGCGCTTCACCGCGGGCAACTTCTACATCAACGACCGGCCGACCGGCTCCATCGTGGGCCAGCAGCCCTTCGGCGGCGGCCGGGCCTCGGGCACCAACGACAAGGCCGGGTCCGCCCAGAACCTGTCGCGCTGGTCCAGCCCGCGCTCCATCAAGGAGACGTTCGTCGCCCCGACGACCTCCTCCTACCCGCACCAGGGATAGGACCCGGGACCTCCGCACCCCTCCCGTCCTGAGGGGTGCGGACGTCCCGCCCCCCGAGGAACCACCGGTGCGGCCGGGCCGCCCCCGGCCGCACCCCGCCCGCGCGCGACACGACCGTCGGCGCTCGTCTCCTTCGAGGTCACCATGCTCCGCAAACCTCTGCTGCTCGCCGCCAGGTCCGCCGCCTGCCGCCGGATCGTCGAGCGCACCCCCCTCACCCGTGCGATGGTCCACCGGTTCGTCGCCGGCGAGGACCTGGACTCCGCCCTGCCCGCCGTCCGGGACCTGGCCGGGGACCGGCTGGTCACGCTGGACTTCCTCGGCGAGGACACCCGGGACCTCGCCCAGGCGGAGGCCACCGTGCGGGCCTACGAGGAGCTGCTCGCGGCCCTGGGAGAGGCCGGGCTGGGCGACCGCGCCGAGGTGTCGGTCAAGCTGTCGGCCGTGGGCCAGTTCCTGGACAGGGACGGCGAGAAGACCGCGCTGGAGAACGCCCGGCGCATCGCCGGGGCTGCCGCGGCGATCGGGACCACGGTCACCCTGGACATGGAGGACCACACCACCACCGACTCCACGCTGGGCATCCTGCGCGAGCTGCGCGAGGACTTCCCGTCCGCGGGGGCGGTGCTCCAGGCCTACCTGCGGCGCACCGAGGCGGACTGCCGCGACCTGAGCGGCGCCGGCTCCCGGGTCCGCCTGTGCAAGGGCGCCTACGACGAGCCCGAGTCGGTGGCCTTCCGGGACAAGCACGAGGTCGACCGGGCGTACGTGCGGGCGCTGCGCGTGCTGATGGAGGGCGAGGGCTACCCGATGGTCGCCTCGCACGACCCGCGGATGATCGCCATCGCCGGGGAGCTGGCGGCCGCCAACGGCCGCGGCGCGGACGACCACGAATACCAGATGCTGTACGGCATCCGGGACGAGGAGCAGGTGCGCCTGGCCGGAGAGGGAAAGCGCATGCGCGTTTACGTCCCCTACGGCACCGAGTGGTACGGCTACTACATGCGCCGTTTGGCCGAGCGCCCCGCGAACATGCTGTTCTTCGCGCGCTCCCTGATCACCCGGAACTGATCTCGGACACCCGTCCCACCTGGGACGACGGGGGCGCGGGCCGGGGTTTCCACCCCGGCCCGCCATTGTGTCCACCGGGGTTTACGGGCGTCCCCCCGGGCCGTTTCCCAACGGTGACCTCGCGGCGGAACCCCGGAGAAGGCCCGTACGTTACCTTGTGGGCAGCAAACCACGGTTTCGAAAGGTCATCACCGGACATGCGGATGCGCAGTTCCAACCCCGTTCTCAAGCGGGCGCTCCAGCAGGCCGGCCCGGCAGGGTACGGCCAGCAGCAGGGCTACGGCCAGCAGGGTTACGGACAGCCGTACCCGCAGCAGGGTTACGGCCAGCCCTACCCCCAGCAGGGTTACCCGCAGCAGGGTTACCCGCAGCAGCAGTACCCGGGCGGTCCCGCCCAGGGCTACGGCGAAGCGCGGATGACCATCGACGACGTCGTCGTGCGCACGGGCCTGTCGCTGGGCGCGGTCGTCGTCACGGCCGTCCTCAACTACTTCCTCTTCCAGTCCTCCCCCGGCCTGGCTATGATGCTGGCCATCGTGGGCGGCCTGGGCGGCCTGGTGCTCGGCCTGGTCGTCGGGTTCAAGGGCATCGCCAACGGCGCGGCCACCCTGTCCTACGCGGCCCTCCAGGGCCTGGTGGTCGGCGGCCTCACCGCGATCCTGGCGGGCAGCCTCGACGCCAGCCAGGGCGCCGGCGCGGGCGGCGTGCTCGTCACCCAGGCCGTGCTCGGCACCTTCCTGGTGTTCGGCGTGATGCTGGCGCTGTACAAGTTCCGCATCATCAAGGTCACCGACGGCTTCGTCAAGGTCGTCTTCTACGCCTCCATGGGCGCCCTCGCGCTGATCCTGGTCAACTTCGTCGCGAGCTTCTTCATCGGCGGCGGCCTGGGCATCCGCGAGGCCAGCCCGCTGGGCCTGGTCGTCAGCCTGGTCTTCATCGTCATCGCGGCGTGCACCCTGGCCCTGGACTTCCGCGGCATCGAGGAGGGCATCAACGCCGGCGTCCCGGCCAAGACCTCCTGGCTGTTCGCCTTCGGCCTGACCGCCTCCCTGGTCTGGCTCTACATCGAGATCCTGCGCCTGCTCTGGATCATCAAGTCGCTCTTCGCCGAGTAGCGCGGCGGCGTTCGGCCGCCGAACACGCACAGGGGCCGTCCCGGCAGTGCCGGGACGGCCCCTTCGCGTTGGCCCGGGTCCGCACCGCGGCGCCCCTCGGGGCCGGGCGGTGCCGGAGCGGACCGGTCTCAGGCCGACTCCGGGCTCCGCTCGTCCGCACGGCGCGGTGCGGGGATGGAGCGGTTCCGGCGGCGGCGGTCGTACTCGGTGACGAGGGCCTGGGCGTACCACGGGGGCAGCCCGTACTCGTCGGCGAGCCAGTAGGCCCGGTCGGAGCAGCGGAGCAGGCCCGGTCCCTGGTCGAGGGCGTCGAACCACTCGTGGAGTCCGCGGCCGGTCACGGCCGGGATGCGTTCGATGAGCTTGGCGTGAACTTCCGGCGAGTGGGTCACCGGCATGGGCACCTCCGGCAGTGCGTTGGCGTTTGACGCTTACCTGCGACCCTGCATCAGGATCACGATATGGACAAGCCCCGGACACCGGCTTTTACCTTGCGGGTGCGGGAACGTTTGCCCAGGGGGCCTGGACGTCCGTTACCCGGGGTGCTAGGCGGCGGGCGCCCGTGTTCCGGAGTCCCCGGTCGGTGCGCCGCGGGTCCGCCGAACGGAGAAGGGGCCGGCGGTGCGGCGCACCGCCGGCCCCCGCACGCGGGGAGCGGGTCAGCTCAGGCGCTCGAAGACGGCCGCCATGCCCTGGCCGCCGCCGACGCACATGGTCTCCAGGCCGAAGGTCTTGTCGTGGAACCGGAGGCCGTTGATCAGGGTGCCGGTGATCCGGGCCCCGGTGCTGCCGAACGGGTGGCCGATCGCGATGCCGCCGCCGTTGACGTTGAGCCGGGAGTCGATGTCCACTCCCAGCCGGTCGGCGGAGGGCAGGACCTGCGCGGCGAACGCCTCGTTGATCTCGACCAGGTCGATGTCGCCGATCGCCATGTTGGCGCGGGCCAGGGCCTGCCGGGAGGCCTCGACCGGGCCCAGGCCCATGATCTCGGGGTTCAGGCCGGTCACGCCGGTGGAGACGATGCGGGCCAGCGGGGTCAGGCCCAGCTGCGCGGCCCTGGTGTCGCTCATGATCACGAGCGCGGAGGCTCCGTCGTTGAGCGGGCAGGCGTTGCCCGCGGTGACGGTGCCGTCGGGGCGGAACACCGGCTGGAGCTGCGAGACCTTCTCGTAGGTGGTGCCGCGGCGGATGCCGTCGTCGGTGGAGACCACGGTGCCGTCGGGCAGGGTGACCGGGGTGATCTCGCGCTCCCAGAAGCCGTTGTCCAGGGACTTCTCGGCGAGGTTCTGCGAGCGGACGGCGAACTCGTCCTGGCGGCGCCGGTCGACGCCGGTGATCTGGGCGACGTTCTCCGCGGTCTGGCCCATCTCGATGTAGACGTCGGGCAGGGCGCCGTCCTCGCGCGGGTCGGTCCAGACTGCCGCGCCCGCCTCCTTGCGCTTCTCGGTGCGGGCCTTGGCGTCCGCGAACAGCGGGTTCTCGTTCTCGGGGTTGTCGCTGCTGCCGTTGACGAAGCGGCTCACGGTCTCCACCCCGGCGGAGACGAACACGTCGCCCTCGCCCGCCCGGATCGCGTGCAGGGCCATCCGGGTGGTCTGGAGCGAGGAGGAGCAGTACCGCGTGACGGTGGCGCCGGGCACCGTGTCCAGGCCCAGCCGCACGGCGACCACGCGGGCCATGTTGAAGCCCTGCTCGCCGCCGGGCAGGCCGCAGCCGAGCATGATGTCGTCGATGGAGGCCGGGTCCAGCTGCGGGACCTGTGCCAGGGCCGCGCCGATGACCTGCGCGGCCAGGTCGTCGGGGCGGATGTCCTTGAGCGAACCCTTGAAGGCGCGCCCGATCGGGGAACGGGCGGTGGCGACGATGACTGCTTCGGGCATGGCTGCGTCCCTATCGGAGTGGGTCCACGGGTGTGCGACCGGTGCGGGCCCGGTCCCGTGAGGTCTTGTTACCAGTCAGTAAACCCGCAGGGCGCCCCCGCGCGCCACCCGGGGTCGCGGTTGTCCGTGGTCTCACCGATCCCCGGGTTCGGGGCGCGCGTCCTCCACGGGGCCGCCCGTGTCCGCGGGCACCGGCTCCCGGTGCCCGGCGGGCCCGCGCAGCCCGGCCAGGGGGCGGCGGACCAGGGCCGACCAGCGTCCCCGGCGGCCCTGCGCCGGGTCGCCCGCGGCGGACACCTCCGTACCCGGCGTCTCCGCGGCGACCACCGCGGCCCGGTCCACCGGCAGGATGCCCGCGGCCGGGAGCGCGCTCGTCTCCGGGAGCAGCCCCAGCGCCGTGCACACCGACGGCAGCACGGCGAACGCCGCCTGCGAGTAGCCGCGCGCCGAGGGGTGGAACCGGTCGGGGCCGAACATGAGGGAGGGGTCGGACAGGAAGTCGTCGGCCAGCACGTCGCTCAGGGACACCGTGCGGCCGCCCGCCTCGGTGACCGCGATCGTCTGCGCGGCGGCCAGCTGGCGCGAGGCCCGGCGGGCCACCGAGCGCAGCGGCCATCCGATGGGGCGCACCGTGCCCAGGTCCGGGCAGGTCGCCACCACCACCTGCGTCCCGCGCTCCACCAGGTCCCGCACGGTGTCGCGCAGGGCGGCCACCGCGTCGGTGGGCCGCACGCGGCGGATGACGTCGTTGGCGCCGATGAAGACGACCGCCACGTCGTAGCGGGTGCTCTCGGCCAGGGCCCCGGAGCGCTCCGCCTGCCCGGCGAGGGTGGCCGAGGTGGCGCCGGGGAAGGCCGTGCAGCGCAGCCGGACCGGACGTTCGGCGGCGTTGGACAGCCCGGTCGCGAGCAGCACCGCCGGGGTCTGGGCGGCGGTCTGGACGGCGAAGCCCGCCGCGGTGGAGTCGCCCATCATGAGCATCCGGATCGGCGGCCCCGCCCCCTGGCCGTGCAGCCCGTTGACGACGGGGCGCTCCCACTCGGTGACCCCCACGGCCCGGCGGGCCAGCAGGGCCTGGAGGTAGAGCAGGGCGAGCGTTCCCGCGCCCACCAGCGTCAGCCCGCCGCCACCGAACGCGGTGGCCGCGGCTATCCGCCGCGCGCGTGCGGCTCGCAGCATCGGATCGACCTCCGCGGCGCTCGGGACCCCCGCCCCGCGACTCTGCGGGGCGAGCCGGTCGGACCACCGAGGTTACCGGCGGGGGGAGGCCGGGTCACGTACCCCGGCGCAACGGCGGTCGAACTCCGGGGTGGGGGCGGTGGAACCCGAGGGGGAGGCCGGGGTCCGGACCACTGCGCTCCGAGCGCGCGAAACCCGCTGATGGGGGGCGTTAGAGTCGGGGTGAGACGGGCCGGACCGGCCCTACGGTCCCGGGCCCGCACCGTCCGGGGCGCGAGTCCGACGGCGGGCCGAGGACCCGGTCGCCATGATGCAAGGGAGCATGAAGTGCGGGTATACGACTCACTGATCGACCTGGTGGGGAACACCCCGCTCGTCCGGCTGCGGAAGGTGACCGAGGCGCTGGGGCCGAACGCGCCCACGGTCGTGGCCAAGGTCGAGTACTTCAACCCGGGCGGATCGGTGAAGGACCGCATCGCGCTGCGCATGGTCGAGGCGGCCGAGAAGAGCGGCGAGCTCAGGCCCGGCGGGACCATCGTCGAGCCGACCTCCGGCAACACCGGGATCGGCCTGGCGATCGTGGCCCAGGAGAAGGGCTACCGCTGCGTCTTCGTGTGCCCGGACAAGGTGGGCCCGGACAAGCTCTCGGTGCTGCGCGCCTACGGCGCCGAGGTGGTGGTGTGCCCCACCACGGTCGCCCCCGAGCACCCGGAGTCGTACTACTCCGTCTCGGACCGGCTGGCCCGCGAGATCGAGGGCGCCTGGAAGCCCAACCAGTACGAGAACGAGAACAACCCGGACTCGCACTTCCACTCCACCGGGCCGGAGATCTGGGAGCAGACCGAGGGCCGCATCACGCACTTCGTGGCGGGGATCGGCACCGGCGGCACGATCAGCGGCACCGGGCGCTACCTCAAGGAGGTCTCCAAGGGCGCGGTGCAGATCGTCGGCGCCGACCCGGAGGGCTCGGTGTACTCCGGCGGCTCGGGCCGCCCGTACCTGGTGGAGGGCGTCGGCGAGGACATCTGGCCGGGCACCTACGACACCGGGGTCTGCGACCGGATCGTCGCGGTCAGCGACAAGGACTCCTTCCTCATGACGCGCCGCCTGGCCCGCGAGGAGGCGCTGCTGGTGGGCGGCTCCTGCGGCCTGGCCGTGGAGGCGGCGCTGCGGGTCGCCCGGGACGCGGGCCCCGACGACGTGATCGTGGTGCTGCTGCCCGACGGCGGGCGCGGCTACCTGGGCAAGATCTTCAACGACGAGTGGATGGCCGACTACGGCTTCCTGTCCGCGGAGACCGAGGAGGCCACCGCGGGCGAGGTGCTCGCGTCCAAGGGCGGGGAGATGCCCGACTTCGTGCACACCCACCCGGACGAGACCCTCGGCACGGCGGTGGCGATCATGCGCGAGTACGGCGTCTCGCAGCTGCCGGTCATGAAGGAGGAGCCGCCGGTGATGGCGGCCGAGGTGGTGGGCTCGCTGGCCGAGCGCGACGTGCTCGACGCCCTGTTCGACGGGCGCGCGCAGCTGGACGACCAGGTGGAGGCGCACATGGGCCGCCCGCTGGCCACGGTCGGCACCGGCACCCCGGTCGGCGACTGCGTGCGGCTGCTGCGCCAGTCCGGCGCGCTGGTGGTGCTGCGCGACGGCAAGCCCGTGGGCATCCTCACCCGGCAGGACCTGCTCGCCCACCTGGCGAACTGACGCGGGACGCACCCTCCCCGCACGGCCGCCGACGGCCCGCCGCCCCGCGGGCGTCGGCGGCCCCGCCCTGCCGGAGCGGTGCGAACCGAGCCCTGTTCGGGCCCCGGTGGGAACGGATCGGACACCGGAGCGCATACTCGAACACTGCTAATGTTCGCGGCAAGGCTACTGGCAGGTAACACATGGGAGCTCGCGTGTCGCGGCTGTTGTCCTGGATCATCCGCTCGCTCTGGTCGTTCGCACGCGGTCACGCGGAGATCCGCGCCGGCTCCCGTGCCGCGCAGAGGTTCGCGCGCTTCGGCGACGGCTCCGCCATCGCCTTCCCCACGGCCACGCTCTACGGCGAGCCCTGGATCGAGATCGGCGCCTTCACCGTGCTGGGCGGTGACATGACCCTGGCCGCCGGGATGGGCCCCGACTACGACCTGGGCCCGGGGACCGTCGTGCGGATCGGCTCGGGGTGCGCCATCGGCCGCGGCTCCCACATCGTCGCCCACAAGTCGATCGACATCGGCGACCACGTGTACACCGGCCCCTACGTGTACATCACCGACCAGAACCACTCCTACGCCAGCACCGAGATCCCGGTCGGCCTCCAGTGGCCGGTGGACGACCCGGTCAGCATCGGCGCGGGGACCTGGATCGGCGCGAACGCGGTGATCCTGCCCGGCGTCCACCTGGGGCGCAACTCCGTGGTGGCGGCCGGGACGGTCGTGCGCCCGGGCACCTACCCCGACCACGCCGTCATCGCGGGCATCCCCGGCAGGGTCGTGCGCTCCCACGACGCCGAACTGGGGTGGCAGCCGCCGCTGCGCGAGACGGGTACCCCCACCCGGGTGCCCACCCCGGCCGCGGGCCCGCTGCCCGGGGCCCCGGCCGAACCCCCGGGGCCCGGCACCCAGACCCGCTTCCCGCCCGTCTGACGCGCGGGCCGGTGTGCCGCTCCGGCGTGCCGCTCCGGTGTGCCGCTTCGGTGCTCCGCCCCTGCGGCCTGCCTCGGCCGCCCGCTCCGCCTGCTCGCCGGGTGGCCTGCCGGGTGGCCCGCTCCGGTGGTCTGCTTCGGCCGCCCGCCCCGGCTGCCCGCTTCGCCCGGCGTGCCGCTCCGGTGCTCCGCCTCGGCGGCCCGCCACGGCGTTCCGCTCCGGCCGCCCGCTCCGGCGGTGCGGCGCACGGGGGGTCGGCCTCCGCCGCGGTGCGCGGGGGCCTGTGGAAACAGGATCCGGGGAGGTCGGCGGGCACTATCGTGGTGGCCATGAAGTTCGACGGATTCGAGACGCTGGCCATCCACGCGGGCCAGGAGCCGGACGCGGGCACCGGGGCCGTGGTGGTGCCGATCTACCAGACCAGCACCTACGCCCAGGACGGCGTGGGCGGGTTGCGCCAGGGGTACGAGTACTCGCGCACCGGCAACCCCACCAGGGCGGCGCTGGAGGAGTGCCTGGCCGCGCTGGAGGGCGGTGCGCGCGGCCTGGCGTTCGCCTCCGGCATGGCCGCCGAGGACACCCTGCTGCGCACGGTCCTGTCCCCGGGCGACCACATCGTCATCCCCGGGGACGCCTACGGCGGCACCTTCCGCCTGATCTCCAAGGTGGTCGAGCGCTGGGGCGTCACCTGGGACGCCGTGGACCAGACCGACACCGACGCGGTGCGCGCGGCGGTGCGGCCGCGGACCAGGGTGATCTGGACCGAGACCCCCACCAACCCGCTGCTCAACATCACCGACATCGAGACGGTCGCGCAGATCGCCCACGACGCCGGGGCGATCCACGTCGTGGACAACACGTTCGCCTCGCCCTACCTGCAGCGGCCGCTGGCCCTGGGGGCGGACGTCGTCGTCCACTCCACCACCAAGTACCTGGGCGGGCACTCCGACGTCGTCGGCGGCGCGCTCGTGGCGGCCGACGCCGAGCTGGGCGAGCGGCTGGCGTTCCACCAGAACACCATGGGTGCTATTCCGGGACCCTTCGACTCCTGGCTGACCCTGCGCGGGGTCAAGACCCTGGGCGTGCGGATGGACCGGCACAGCGCCAACGCCGAGAAGGTGGTGGCCGCGCTGGACGGCCACCCGGCGGTCCGGCGGGTCTTCTACCCGGGCCTGGAGGGGCACCCGGGGCACAAGATCGCCGAGCGGCAGATGCGGTCCTTCGGTGGGATGGTCTCCTTCGCTCTGCGCGACGGGGAGAAGGCTGCTCTGGGCGTGTGCGAGCGTACGCAGGTCTTCACCCTGGGCGAGTCCCTGGGCGGGGTGGAGTCCCTGATCGAGCACCCGGGGCGGATGACGCACGCCTCCACCGCGGGTTCCCCCCTGGAGGTCCCGGCGGATCTGGTCCGGATCTCCGTGGGCATCGAGTCGGGTGACGACCTGGTGGCCGATCTGCTACAGGCTCTGGAGGGCTGAGGACCCGCCGCGGACCCCTCGGGGCCCGTGCGCGGTCCGCGGCGCCCACGACCGTGCCGCGCGGGCTCTGCGGCCACACTGCCGGGCCCGGCGCGGCTCCTGTCCTCTCGTGGGCGGGGGCGGGCACGCCGTCGTGCCGTGGGCGCCCCGTCCGCTCCGGCTAGACCGTGGTGGGCGTACGGTCCCGCTCGGGTGCGGTGCGGGGGGCGGGGACGCGGGTGGCGGCCCCGCGCGGGCTCGCGTTGGTGAAGTGGAGTCCGACGATCAGGCTTCCGGTGCGGGAGAGGGCGCTGTTGTCGTCCTCCTCGCGGAGGGAGCGGTAGCCGCCCCGTCCGTCCTGGCGGCGGATGCCGATCGAGATGGCGAGGAAGAACCCGGCGGCCAGGGCCAGGAGGAGGCCGCCGACGGCGATGATGACGCTTGCGAACATGGTCTCGTTCTCCGTGTGTGTGCGTTGTTCCTTATCCGGTCGGGGTGCCGCCACCGGTCGGTGGGGCCCGGTACCGCGGGTGCGGTGTCCGTCTGGGGGCGGGGGTGGGTCGGTCTCCGGCCTCGATCGTCGCTTTTCCGGGTGACCGTCCGGCGGCGTTCCCGTGTACTGAGGGTGGCCTTCACATAAGATGGGCTCATTGAAACCGGACGGACCTGTTTGGCTGGTGTACCGCTCACCTTGTTGGTACAAGCTAGGTTGTTGGTCTAGTGCTACCCCCTAGAGGGCTGACTTATGCGGGCTGAAAGCAGATATCGACAGATCTCCCGGGCGCTGCGACGGGAGATACAGGAGGGGAGCCTGCCCCCGGGCGGGCAGCTGCCCTCGGAGAAGCAGCTCGAAGAGCGCTTCAGCGCCTCCCGCAACACCGTCAGGCTGGCCCTGGGCATGCTCCGCAACCAGGGGCTCATCGTCAGCCGGCCCGGGCGCGGCCACTTCGTCCAGGAGGTCGTGCCGGAGACCTTCCACGCCAACCGCTCCAAGGGCGCGGACGGGTTCAACGAGTCCAACATGGCAGGTCAGACGCTGGAGGAGCTCCAACTCCTCAGTGCCAACGCCGACCTCGCCAGCCGGCTGCGCGTCCCCGAGGGCGACATGACCGTGGTCCGGCGCATGTACCGCTTCTCCGGAGAGATCTCCGGGTCCATCAGCTCCGCCTTCTACCCCGTGGACCTGGTCCAGGGCACGCCCCTCATGCTCCCCGAGGACGTGGAGAGCGCCCTGTCGATCCTGGCCGAACACGGCCACCGGCAGGTCGGTTTCGTGGACGAGCTGGAGACCCGGATGCCCAGCCCGAGCGAGGCCGCACAGCTCGAACTGCCCCCCGGGGTCCCGGTGCTGTGGGTCCACCGCACCGACCTGTCCGAGGAGCGCCCGATCCGGGTGGTCGAGACCGTCTACGCCGGTCACAGCATCCGCTACCAGTACGAGCACGGCGACATCAGTGCGTACCACCGGGACTGACCCGCGCACCCTTCGAACACCGGCCCCGCCCGGGCCGGTGTTCCAGGGGTAGGCGGCCGTCTCCGCGGGGGAGAACCCGGGGCGGGGGCCGTCCGTTGAGGAGGGGGAGGGCCCGCGGTACCAGGAGCCCCCGACGGCCGACGACGACCGCACGAACGGGACTGAAGACACGCATGAGCACGTCGAAGAAGACGGTGGTGGCCGACCACCTGCGCGAGGCCCTGTCCCGCGGCGCCTACAAACCCGGTGAGCGCCTACCCGGGGAGGAGGAGCTCGCCGAGCGGTTCGGCGTGTCCCGGGCCACCGCCCGGCTGGGCATGCGCATCCTCCAGGACGAGGGCGTCATCGCCATCCAGGCCGGGCGCGGGGCGTTCGTCGCCGACCACCGGCCCATCGTCCACCTGGCCACCCCGGTGTCCGGGGGCACCGACTCCGAGCGTTTCGAGGACGGCTACCAGCCGCACCTGCGCGAGGCCGGTTACGACCAGGTCGAACAGCGGATCAAGGTCAGCCTCGACACCATGCGGCCCCGGGTGGCCAAGCGGCTGCGCTGGGGCGGTGAGGAGGAGGGGCCGCACGGGGGCCTGGTGGTCATCCGCTCCTGCGACCGGTTCGTCGAGGGCGGCCTCTGGCAGTCCCAGATCACCTACTTCCCCTTCACCATCGCCAGCAACACCCCGCTCATGGCCCCCCAGCACCTGGAGCAGGGGGTCGCCTCCGTGCTGCGCGACCTCGGGCACCGCGAGGAGTGGAACTGGGACATCGTGGGCGCCCGCATGCCCTCCCAGGACGAGGCGGACTCCTTCAACCTGGGTCCGGGCATCCCGCTGCTCGTCCACGAGCGGGTCGTCTACGACGGCGACCGCCCGCTGCGCTTCACCGAGACGGTCATGCCCGCCAACCGCCACCAGCTCCTGTACTCCGGCGGCGAAGCCCCGGAGGAACTGCTGCTCATGGCCTCGGACGTCAACATCTTCGAGCGCTGAAGCGCGTGTGGGGGCCGGTGCGGGCCGGTTCGTGTACGCGGCCGGGGTGTCCGCCGGGGTGGGTGTCCGGCGGTACCGGGGTCGGGGCGTTCGCGTCGTGGAGCGCTGAAGCGCGTGTGCGGGCCGGTTCATGTACGCGGCCAGGGGCGCCTGCCGAGGTAGGCGTCCAGCAGCAGCGGGGCCAGGGCGTCCGCGTCCGCCTCCACCGCGTCCACCCCCCGCCGCCGCACCACCAGGTCGCGGAAGGCGCGCAGCCGGGGATCGTCCGAGAGCAGGAAGAACGTCACCCGGGACCCGTCCCGCAGGACGGCGTCCAGCTCGGCGACCGTCGCCTCCACGGTGCGCGGACCGGCGGGCCAGGAGAACCGCGCGTCGCCGTCCCGGCCCAGGTGGGCGGTGGGCTCCCCGTCGGTGACCACCAGGATCCGGTGGGCGAGCCCCGGGTGGGCCCTGCGGTGCCCGCGGGCCAGCCGCAGCGCGTGGTGCAGGTTGGTGCCGGGGACCCGCCCCCACGGGTGGGCGACCAGCTCGGCGGGGCCCGTCTCGCGGGCGGTGTCGCCGAACCCCACCCACTGCACCCGGTCCCCGGGGTGGCGGCGCACCAGGGCGTCCAGGGCCAGCGCGGTGCGCACGGCCGCCTCGTGCAGGGAGCGCGCGGCCATGGAGTGGGACAGGTCCACCAGCAGCGACACCGCCAGCCCGCCGGAGGGCTCGGTCTCGGCCGACCGCAGGTCCCCGGCGTGCAGCGCGGCCGTGTCGGCGGGATCGGCGGCCCGGCGCAGCATCGCCCGGCGCAGGGTGGCCACCGCGTCCAGTGGCCGGTCCGCCCGGTAGCGGACGTCCCGGCCGGTCGGGTCGCCTCCGGGGGCGCCCGGCCGCCCGCCCGCGTGCCGGCCCGGGCGGGGCGCCTCGCGTGCCTCGCCCAGCGCCACCTCGGCCAGCCGCCGCAGCTCGCGCGGGCTCAGCCCGTGGTCGGCCCGGTCCAGGCGGTCCCAGAGCCCGCGGGCGTCGGCCCCCAGCACCCGGCCCAGCAGCGGGCCGGGCGGCTCCAGGCCCTCCAGGGCGGACCGGTCGCCCTCCGCGTAGCGGGCCACCGCCTTCTCCACGGCGACCAGGGCGCCGTCGGGGTCCGGTGCGTCCGCGATCAGGCCGAGCAGGGCGCGCGCGGCGCCGACCGCCTCCTCGGGCGGCGGATCGGGTTCGGCCAGGGGGTCGGGGCCTCCCATGTACGCCCGGTACCGGAACCTCACAGCCACTACCTCCCAGGGGTGCGCACCGAACGGTTATGTTCCCGGCTTTCAGAACCGGTAGACCCCTCCGTCCGCGACGATGTCCTTGGACAGGCGCCGCTCCAGGTAGAGGCCCTCCAGCGCGAACTCGACCACGGCCGCGGCCAGGCCGGGGGAGGCCGGGCCGTCCTCCCCCTCGGGGGCGGCGGCCGCGATCAGCCCGGCCAGCCCGGGCACCGCGCCGATCCGGCGCAGCAGCTCCTCGGCGCCCACCAGGTCGCCGCTCTCCACGGTGCCGCCCGAGGCGAACCGCTCGGCCAGGGGGGCCAGGTCCGCGCCGTCCAGGCGGGCGCGGAACGTGTCGGCGACGGCCCGGCGCAGCAGCCCCAGCAGGATCGCCTCCCCGTCGTCCTCGTGCCCCGGGGCGAACTCGACCTTGCCCAGCAGGGCGGGCACGGCGGCGGGGAGGTCGCACACCCGGGCGACCGCGCAGGCCTCCCCGGCCAGCGCGGAGCGGCGCAGCGCGGAGGCCGCCACGGTCTCCAGCGCCGACACCGCGAACCGCACCGACACCCCGGAGCGCTGGTCCGCCTTCTTGGAGGCGCGGGTGAGCCGGGCGAACCGGGCGACCGCCTCCCACAGGTGACCGGGCACCAGCGTGCCTTCGGGCACCGCCGCCTCCTGGCGCAGCACCGCCCGCTCGTCGTCCAGGGTCGGGGGGTAATGCGTGCGCACCTGGGCGCCGAACCGGTCCTTGAGCGGGGTGACGATGCGCCCGCGGTCGGTGTAGTCGTCGGGGTTGGCGCTGGCCAGCAGCAGCAGGTCCAGCGGCAGCCGCAGCGCGTACCCGCGGATCTGCAGGTCCCGCTCCTCCAGCACGTTGAACAGCGCCACCTGGGCGCGGGCGGGCAGGTCGGGCAGCTCGTTGACGCAGAACACGCCCCGGTTGGCGCGCGGCACCAGCCCGTAGTGGACGGTCTCGGGGTCGCCCAGGGAGCGGCCCTGGGCCAGCCGGGCCGGGTCGATGTCGCCGATGAGCTCGGAGGTGCCGGTGTCGGGGGTGGCGAGCTTCTCCCCGTAGCGCTCGCCGCGGTGGCGCCACACCACCGGCAGGCCGTCGCCCTCCGCGGCGGCCCGGCGCAGGCAGGAGGGGCACACCGGGGCGTAGGGGTGGTCGTTGACGGGGCAGCCGGCGACGGCCGGCGACCACTCGTCCAACAGGTCGCCGACGGCGCGGATGAGCCGGGACTTGCCCTGGCCGCGCTCGCCCAGGAGCACGACGTCGTGCCCGGCCAGCAGGGCCCGCTCCAGGGCGGGCAGCACGGTGGCGTCGAACCCGTGCATCCCGGGGAAGCGGGGCCGGCCCGAGGCCAGGCGGGACAGGAGGTTGGCGCGGACCTCGGCGGCGACGGTGCGGTGCTCGGTGCCGGAGGAGCGCAGCCCGGCCAGCGTCCGGGGCAGGGCGGCGGGAGGCGGAGGTGTCACCCTCCCGAACCTATCGCCGACCGGGCGGCCGGTGGTGGCCGAGGCCGGTCCCGGCCGGGCTCCGCGTCCGCTTCGGGGTGGGACAATGACGGAGGGTGGCACCCGCGTCCGGCGGGTCCGGTGATGAGGAGGAGTCCAGCCGGTGGCGCGGTTCGGCGATGCACTGACGACCGGGGCGGACCTGGTCAACGCGGCCGAACGCGCCGCGCTCACCGCCCTGGACCGCCTCGACGGCCCGGCCGACCTGGTGTGCTTCTTCATCTGCGGGTCCGACACCGAGGAGGTCTCCCTGGCGGGGGCCCGGATCATGGAGCTGTCCGGCGCCGCGGTCACCCTGGGGTGCAGCGCCACCGGTGTCATCGGGGGCGGCCGCGCGGTGGAGGGCCAGAACTCGGTCGGCGTGTGGTGCGCCCGGCTGCCCGGGGTGGAGCTGACCCCGTTCCGGCTGGACACGGTGGTGGAGGGCGAGCGGCTCACCGTGGTGGGGATGCGCGAGCCCGGGCCGCGCGACCGCGCCGCCCTGCTGCTGGTCAACCCCTATGAGTTCCCGGCCCGGGAGTTCGTGCGCGAGTCCACCCGGGCGCTGGGCGGACTGCCGCTGGTGGGCGGGATGGCGGACGGGACGCTGGGGGAGGGGTCGGTCCGGCTGTTCTGCGAGGGGTCGGTGGCCGAGAACGGCGCGGTGGGCGTGCTCATCGGCGGCGAGGGCGTGCTGGGCGCCGTGGTGAGCCAGGGCTGCCGTCCGATCGGGCCGTCGATGACGGTGACCGGGTCGCGCGACAACGTGGTCGGGGAGCTGGCCGGGGTGCCCGCCTACACCCGCCTGGAGGAGCTGCTGGAGTCGCTCCCGGAGGAGGACCGGGAGCTGGCGGAGCAGGGCCTGCACCTGGGCATCGCCATGGACGAGTACGCCGACCACCACGGGCAGGGGGACTTCCTCATCCGCACGCTGACCTCCGCCGACTCCGAGACGGGGACGCTGACCGTCGACGACGCGGTCGAGGTGGGCCAGACGGTCCGCTTCCAGGTCCGCGACGCCGGGACCGCGGACGAGGACCTGGCCCTGCGGCTGGCCGACTTCGGCCGGGACCACAAGGTGGGGGCGGGCCTGCTGTTCTCCTGCAACGGGCGGGGCGCGGCCCTGTTCCCGCACGCCGACCACGACGTGCTGGCGGTCCGGCGGGTGCTGGGCGCGGAGGCGGTGGCGGGGTTCTTCGCGGCGGGGGAGTTCGGCCCGGTCGGCGGCGTCAACCACCTGCACGCGTTCACGGCCTGCCTGCTGGCCTTCGCCTGAGCGGACGCCGCCCGCCCGGGGCGGACCGGACCTTTACCCCCGTATCGCCGACACTCGACACGCGCTGCTTGAGCGCGCGCACACCGGAGTGCTTACTAAGAGTGGCATATTTACTCACTCTGTGTGATCAGCGGGAAAGGTCCATCATGCCCGGAAGGTGTGCGCCCACTTCGATCCGCATGCGCGGCAGGCGCTGGGCGGTGGCGGGGGCCCTGGTCCTGCTGCTCCCGGCCGGGCCGCGGCCCGCCTTCGCCGAGACCGGCTGGCTCCCCCAGGACCTGGAGTCCGCCGACCGCATCGGCCTGGTCCTGGCCTCGGGGACCCTGCGCCTGGACGAGGGGGCCGGACCGGGCGCCTCGCTGCGCCGCGAGCGCGGCGCCCCGGCGTCCGGCACGGCGACCTTCCCCGAGCAGTCCCTGGAGCGGCCCACCGACACCGTCGACGTGCGGGTGGGCTCCTCCGGCGACCCCGAGGACGTCCTGGCCGAGGTGCGCGGGGTGCGCGCCGACGGCATGTGGACCGAGTGGCACCCCGCCCCCGAGCGCGGCGGCCGCATCGCCCTGTCCTCCGACGTCTCCCGGGTCCAGCTGCGGGTGGGCATCGACGGCCCCGGCACCGCGCTCACCGGCCTGGGCGTGCGCCCGCTGGAGGGCACCGGCGACATCCCGTTCACGGACGCGCCCGAGGACCCCGGCCCCGAGCCGGGCACCCGGCCCGACGGGGACGGGGGCGGCGGGGAGCCCGGGACCGGCGGCGGCGAACCGCCCGAGGACGAGGCCGACCCCGACGACGACGTCCCCGAGCCGCCCTTCTCCGCGCGCCTGTTCGCCACCCGCATCGGCCTGGTGGGGGAGACCACCGCCAACGGGCACGTCATCCGCCAGAACGACCACTTCGTGGCCCTGCCCTCCCGGCGCGGCCTGGCCACCCGGGGCGGGGGCGAGTACACCGTGCGGGTGTGCAGCACCGGGGCCCTGGGCCCGGAGGGCAAGGGCGACACCGAGGGCCACGACGCCCGCTGCGCCTACCTCCCCGTCTGGGACGTGGGCCCGTGGAACATCACCGACGACCACTGGAACGGCGACCGCCAGTCCTGGCGCGACCTCGACCGGGGCCGCCCCCAGGCCCAGGCCGCCTACACCGAGGAGCACAACGGCGGCCTGGACGGGTTCGGGCGCCGGGTCCGCAACCCCGCCGGGATCGACCTGGCCGACGGGGCGTTCAATGGCGCCCTCCAGCTGCCCACCAACTCCTGGGTGCGGGTCGACTACCTGTGGACGGGGGAGTACCGGCACCGGATCGAGGTCACCACGGCGACGCAGCGCGAACCGGTCGTGGTGCGCACCGGCCCGGGGCCGGAGTACCCCACCGCGGGCCTGGCCGCGCACAAGGCCAACGTCGACGCCCTCTGCCGGGTCGAGGGCGCCCCGGCCGCCGGCCCGCAGGGCACCGGCGAGACCTGGTACCGGATCGGCGAGGACCACTACATCCCCGCCGCCTACGCCGACGGCGGGGCCGGGGCACCCGCCTGCGTCTAGCGTCCCGGGCCCGCCGCCCGGGTCATCCGCCGTCCGCGGCCGGCCCCCCGGGAGGCGGTCCCGTCCGCACGACCGAGGTCCCGGACAGCCGGTCGTGCAGGGCCCGGCCGCCGGGGGAGGCGGCGCCCAGACTCTCGACCAGGGTGAAGCACTGGCCCACGCAGGGCAGGGACTGCGGCAGGCAGAGCACGGCGGCGCGCACCGCGGCGTGCCCGCGCGAGGGGCGGTCGCCGCCGGGGCCGACCACGGCGACGCGGGTCATCAGCTTGCCCGGGGTGGCGCCCAGGAGAACGAGGAAGAGCCACTCGTACAGGAACAGCAGCGAGGACCCGCCGAACAGCAGCAGCCCCATCCAGAACAGGGAAGCGTGGTAGTCGTCCACGGGGAGCGCGGAGGCCGGGAGCGATACGACCACGAACAGCACCGAGACGGCGGTCGCCGCCAGCACGGTGTCGATGAACCGGGCCGTCGCCCTCAGGGAGAACGGGGCCGGCTCCGTCCGGGGGCCCGCGACCGGGCCGGTGGGACCGTCTGTCATCGGACCCCCCTCAGCCGCGAGCGTGCACGACGACGGTCCCGGACGCGCGGTCGTGCACGGCACGGCGCTCCTCGCCCAGCGCCGCCATGCTCTCCATGAGGCTCAACAGGTGGCCCAGGCACGGCAGGGACTGGGGCAGGCAGAAGAACGCCGAGCGCCCCAGGGCCTGGCCCTGGGTGAGGCGTCCGCCGTCCTCCCGGGTCACCTTGATGCCGAGCACCAGCTTGCCCAGGGTGGCGCCCCACGTGACGAGGAACAGCCAGTCGTAGAAGAACAGCAGCAGGCCCCAGCCGAAGAAGAACAGCCACGCCCACACCTCCCCCTGCGCGTCGGACGTCTCCGCGCCCCCGGTCAGGAGCACGATGACGACCGCCATGAGGATGAAGAACAGCGTGGCCGCGATCAGCGCCAGCACGTAGTCGATGAGCCGCGCCGACAGGCGGCGGCCGAACGACGCGGGCACGGGGCCCGCGGGCGCCGGCTCGGGCGGCGGGGGAGCCCAGCCGCCCGGGGGCAGGGGCGCCGGCGGACCGACCGGACCCCAGCCGCCCTGGGGAGGGCGGCCACCGTGCCCGGGAGCCTGCGGGTTCCAGTGAGGAGAGGACATCTGGCCCTTTCGGTGGTCGGGGGAGGCGGTCTCGGCGGACCGCACTCAGAAGGGTATGACGCACCCCGGGCCCCAGGGGATGCCCCCGGCCCGCCCGTTCCACCCGCCACATGCGGTGAGGGGCGGCAGAGCCGCCCCTCACCGCATCGGCCCCCTGCCGGGGGACCGCCCTACATGCCGCTGTAGGGCACCGCCTCGATGATCTCGACACCGAGGCTCTTGCCGTTGGGCAGCTGGTAGCTGACCTTCTCGCCGACGCCCTTGCCGTTGATCGCCGAGCCGAGCGGCGACCGCGGGGAGTAGACGTCGATCGGGGAGCCGCTCTCCTCCCGGGAGGCGAGCAGGAAGGTGACCTCCTCGTCGTCGCCGTCGAACTTGACGGTGACGGTCATCCCGGGGCCGACCACGCCCTCGGTCCGAGGGGCCTCGCCGACCCGCGCGGTGCGCAGGATCTCGGTGAGCTGGAGGATGCGGGCCTCCATCTTGCCCTGCTCCTCCTTGGCGGCGTGGTAGCCGCCGTTCTCCTTGAGGTCGCCCTCCTCGCGGGCCGCCTCGATCTTCTCCGCGATCTCGATGCGCCCGCTCCCGGTCAGGTGGTCCAGCTCTGCCTTGAGCCGGTCGTACGCCTCCTGGGTGAGCCAGGTGACGTTGTCATCGCGGGTCTGGGTCACGGGAACTCCTTGTGTACTAGTAGCAAAGGCCACCAGGCGGCCAGAGCTGAACTTACGAGAATATCACCGTGTGTCATGGGACACGGTTCCCGAATATCCGGCTCGGTCACCCGGACCGGCGGGGAAGGGGTTCGTCGGCGGTCAGTCCTGCGAACCTTGTTCCCTGCACGAGGCCACTTCTACCGTTGCGGCCTGACGAACCGTTTCAACGGTCGTGGAAACCATGTGGTTCCCGGCCTCGGTCGTCACGGTCCGCTGCCCTACCTCCACCAGCCGCTCGTCCAGCGCGCGGATCAGGCACACGGCCCCGTCGCGGCTGTTCACCTCGTAGCTGATGGCCGCCTCGGCGGAGGAGGGGGCCGACGAGGTGATCACCTGGTGGTACACGCCGCCGCCCAGCCCGGTGTAGCTCATGACCGCGTAGCCCCACCCCACGGCGCACAGCACGGCGAAGGCCGTCGCGATCACGAAGAAGACCGGGCCGTTGCCGTGGTGCTTGCGCAGGGCGGGCGCGGTCTCCTCGTCGGGGGCGGCCGCCGCGGCGGCCGGCTCGTCGGCGCTCTTCACGGCGTCTTCCTCCGGGGTGGTGGGCATCGGGAATCTCCGTACAAGGGGACGGTGTTGTCTAAGATATCCCCGTCCTGACAGACCCCCCGCGCGGCCCGCACCAAGTCGGCGGTGTGCCGTGACCAGGGGTGCCGGACGGTGCGCGTCTGCGTCCGTCGACCGAGTCAAGGAGAACCCTTCGTTGTCCGAGCGCCTGCGGCTCATGGCCGTGCATGCCCACCCCGATGACGAGTCCAGCAAGGGCGCGGCCACCATGGCGCGCTATGTCGCCGAGGGAGCCGAAGTGCTGGTCGTCACCATGACCGGTGGCGAACGCGGTGACATCCTCAACCCCGCCATGGAACGGCCCGACGTCCGCGAGAACATCGCCGAGGTGCGCCGCCGCGAGATGGACCGGGCCCGCGACATCCTCGGCATCCGCCAGGAGTTCGCCGGATTCGTCGACTCGGGCCTGCCCGAGGGAGACCCCCTGCCGCCGCTTCCCGAGGGCTGCTTCGCCCTCACCCCGGTGGAGAAGGCCGCCGAGCCCCTGGTGGAGTCGATCCGCCGCTTCCGCCCGCACGTGATCCTCACGTACGACGAGAACGGCGGCTACCCCCACCCCGACCACATCATGACCCACAAGGTGTCGATGCACGCCTTCGACACGGCGGGCGACCCGGACGCCTACCCGGGCACCGGGGACCCCTGGCAGCCCCTCAAGCTGTACTACTTCGTCTCGTTCCCCTTCGAGCGCTTCGAGGCGATCACCTCGCTGCTGGAGGAGCGCGGGCTGGAGAACCCCTACGAGGAGTGGATCAAGCGCATCCGGGACGGCGGCGACCGCCCCCGCTGGGAGATCACGACCCGGGTGGAGTGCGGCGCGTACTTCGACGTCGCCGAGCGGGCGCTGAAGGCGCACGAGACCCAGGTCGACCCCAACGGGTTCTGGTTCGCCGTGCCCAACTCCGTGCTGGCCGAGGCCTGGCCGACCGAGGACTACCACCTGGTGCGGTCGCTGGTGGACACCGAGGTCCCGGAGACGGACCTCTTCGCGGGTGTCCGGGACACAGTGAGAGTATGAGCGCATGAACACCCTTCTCGTGTCCGCCGTGGTGAGCGCCGACACGTTCACCCTGGACAAGTACACGGTCACCCCGGGCGTCCTGGGCTTCCTCGTCATCTTCGCCGTCGGCGTGGCCCTGTACCTGCTCATGCGCAGCATGACCGGAAAGCTCAAGACGGTGCGCGGCGAGCGCACCATCGAGGAGCCGGTGGACGTCGCCGCGGCCCCGGCCCTGATCGAGGAGGACGGCGCGAAGAAGGACGGCTGAGCCGCTCCCCCCGCGCCTTCGCGCCCCCGCACCACCACCGCCGACGGCCGGCCCGGGGTGGGCCGTCCGGGCGCCGCGGGTGCTGCCGGTCCCGCCCGCACCGCCGGGCGGGACCGGCGCCGGCGCGCCGTCTCCCCGCGTCAGGCCCCGCGCCCTCCGTGCGTGTCCCCGCCCGGCCCGCGCCGGGTGGCAGAGTGGGGGCATGTCCAACCGCCTGCGCGACGCGACCAGCCCGTACCTGCTCCAGCACGCCGACAACCCCGTCGACTGGTGGCCCTGGGGGGAGGAGGCCTTCGCCGAGGCACGCCGCCGCGACGTGCCCGTCCTCATCTCCGTGGGCTACGCGGCCTGCCACTGGTGCCACGTCATGGCCCACGAGTCCTTCGAGGACGGGGCGACCGCCGGCCGGATGAACGACCTCTTCGTCAACATCAAGGTGGACCGGGAGGAGCGCCCCGACGTCGACGCCGTCTACATGGAGGCCACCCAGGCCATGACCGGCCAGGGCGGCTGGCCCATGACGGTGTTCGCCACCCCCGACGGCGCCCCCTTCTACTGCGGCACCTACTTCCCCCGCGACCACTTCCAGCGGCTGCTGGAGGGCGTCTCCGCCGCCTGGCGGGACCGGCGCGACGAACTCCTCGACCAGGGCCGCCGGGTGGTGGACGCCCTGGGCTCGCCCCGCGCCCTGCCCGACGCGCCCCCGCCGGACGCGGCCGTGCTCGACCTGGCGGTGCGGGCGCTGGTGCGCGACTACGACACCGCCGAGGGCGGGTTCGGCGGCGCGCCCAAGTTCCCGCCGTCGATGCTGCTGTCGTTCCTGACCGCGCACGACGAGCGCACCCGCCCCCTCCAGGAGGCCGGGGAGCCCACCCCCTCGTGGCTGATGGCCGTGGGCACCGCCGACGCCATGGCCCGCGGAGGCCTCTACGACCAGCTCGGCGGCGGGTTCGCCCGCTACGCCGTGGACCGGGGCTGGGTGGTGCCGCACTTCGAGAAGATGCTGTACGACAACGCCCTGCTGCTGCGCGCCTACGCCCGGATGGCCCGCCGCCCCGCCGAGCCCGGTCCGGCCGGGGAGGCGACCGCCGCGCTCCTGCGCCGGGTCGCCGAGGAGACCGCCGACTGGATGCTCCGCGACCTGCGCACCCCCGAGGGCGGGTTCGCCTCCGCCCTGGACGCCGACAGCGACGGGGAGGAGGGCGCCTACTACGTGTGGACGCCCGCGCACCTGCGCGAGGTGCTGGGCGAGGAGGACGCCGCCTTCGCCGCCGAGGTGTTCGGCGTGACGGAGGAGGGCACCTTCGAGCACGGCTCCTCTGTGCTGCGCCTGCCGTCCCCGCCCGCCGACGCCTGGAGGTACGAGCGGGTGCGGGCCGCCCTGCTGGCCGCCCGCGAGGGGCGCACGCCCCCGGCCCGCGACGACAAGGTGGTGGCCGCCTGGAACGGCCTGGCGATCGCGGGCCTGGCCGACGCGGGGATCCTGCTGGAGCGCCCCGACCTCGTCGACGCCGCCCGCGGGGCCGCCGAGCTGCTGCTCTCGGTGCACCTGCGCGACGGGCGGCTGGTGCGCACCTCCCGGGGCGGCGCCGCCGGGACCGGCTCCGGGGTCCTGGAGGACTACGCCGACGTCGCCGAGGGGCTGCTCGCCCTGCACGGGGCCACCGGGGAGGCCCGTTACGCCCGCACGGCCGGGGAGCTGCTGGACGTGGTGCTGGAACGCTTCACCGACGGCGACGGCGGTTTCTACGACACCGCGGACGACGCCGAGAAGCTGTTCAACCGCCCCCAGGACCCCACCGACAATGCGGTGCCCTCGGGCCGCTCGGCCGCCGCGGGCGCCCTGCTGTCCTACGCGGCGCTCACCGGCTCGCACCGCCACCGGGAGGCGGCCGAGCGGGCGCTGGTCCCGGTGAGCCTGCTGGCGGAGAAGGCCCCCCGGTTCGCCGGGTGGGGCCTGGCGGTCGGCGAGGCGCTGCTGGCCGGTCCGCTGGAGGTGGCGGTGGTGGGCGACCCCGGCGACCCGGCCACCCTGGAGCTGGTGCGCACCGCCCTGGTCCACGCCCCGGCGGGCACCGTGCTCTCGCGCGGGGACGGGCTCGACGACGGGGGGGTACCGCTGCTGCGCGACCGCGTCCGGGTCGACGGCCTCCCCACGGCCTACGTGTGCGAGGGGTTCGCCTGCCGCCTCCCCGTCACCTCGCCGGAGGCGCTCCGCGACCTGCTCGCCCGACGGGGCTGAGCGGGCGCGTCCCGCGGGGCCGCCGCGCGTTCGGCGGCCCCGCGGGACGGCTCAGCCCAGGACGGTGTGGTCGATGATCTCGTCGACCAGGTCGGGTCGGTAGTCCGGCTGGCGGATCTCCAGGTACACCGTGGCCGGCTCCCCGGGCGGGTGCACGGCGGCGCTGGTGAACGCCCCGCCGCCGTTGCACTCGGGCCAGTCCCACACGGTGCCCTCCCAGTCCCCGGTGCGGACCCGGCGGCTCGCCGGGTCCCCCGGGCAGGGGTCGTGCTCGGCGACCTTGGACAGGTCGCGGGCCCCGGGCATCACGGTGGCGTAGACCCCGTAGGACGGGACGTCGGTGGAGTGCCAGTCGTCCGCGTCGGTGGCCACCAGCAGCCCGGGCCCGGCCCCGGCGTCGACCGCGGCCGGCCGGGCCCGCAGGTCGGTGTGGAACTCCCGGGCCCACACCGAGGGCACGCCCATGCGGATGCCCTGCGCGGCGTCGCGCACCGTGGTCAGCGACAGCCCCGGAGCGCCCCCGGAGACGGTGAGCACGGTCGCCCCCAGCAGGGACGCGGCGACCAGGGCCGCGGCCCGCCGCCACGGCATCCGGTACCGCTGCCACCACGGCACGGCGCGGGGCAGGTCGGGCGCCATACGGATGGAGCGGACCCGGTCGGTGAAGGTCTTGGCGTCCCCCGGCCGGCTCTCCCGGTCGACGGACAGCGCCGACAGGATGAGGTCGTCCAGTTCCCGGGGCAGCCCTGGCCGGATGCGGCCAGGGGGGACGCGCACCGGGGGGCGCGAGGGCGGCTTGCCGGTGATGAGCTCGTAGGCGACGGCGCCCAGCGAGTACACGTCCGAGCGCACGTCCAGGTCGCCGCCGGGGATGCTCTGCTCCGGCGACATGTACCCGGGGGTCCCGGCCGCGGCCGTGAACCCCGAGGCCTCGTCGATGGCCTTGGCGAACCCCAGGTCGGCGACGAGCACCCGCTGGCCCACCGGGGACGACTGGAGCAGCACGTTGGAGGGTTTGATGTCGCGGTGGATGGTGCCGTGGTTGTGCAGCACCGTGATGCCCTGGCCGATCTCGGTCAGCAGCCGCAGGGCCTCGTCCAGCGGGAGCGGGCCGCGGCGGATGAGGTCGGCCACGCTGCCCTGGTCGGCGTAGGTCATGACCATGTACGGGCGGCCGTCGGGGAGGACGTCCACGTCGTGGACGGCGACCAGCCAGGTGGAGTCGGTCTGGCGCAGGATGCGCGCCTCCTCCAGGAACCGGTGCTGGATGTCCATCTGGTGCGCCCAGTTCTCGGCGAGTACCTTGATGGCGACGGGGTAGTTCAGCAGGTCGTCCTGGGCGAGCCAGACGGTGGCGAAGGAACCCGACCCCAGGCGTCGGATGACGCGGTAGCGGCCGAAGGCCTCGGGTTGGCTCATGTGCGCCTCGGTCTGTTCAGGGGTGAATACGCGGTCGTTGCCCACTAATACACCATCTACACCCTCGCGTTGACTCTTGCGGATATGATCCCCTCTCCGGGTAGCGCGGACCCCGCCGGGGGATGGAAACTGAGGGGAGCCCTCCACGGGCCCCGACGCCGTGGTAAAGGCCGTGTGGAACGCGAACCCCCGGCGGCCGGGGGACCCCGCGTGCCGGAGGGCCGGGAGGGCGGAACGAGACGGAGCCGAAGGGGGCCCGTAGACGTCCTAGTGACGTGTGACCCTCGAAGCGGGGGCGCACAGCGCCGAGAAGCGGACGGCCGGACGTCTGCCGTCAGTCAGGGAGAGACCAGCCATGCGCAGTAGTGACCACAGCGAGCACGAGGAGACCCCCGCGCCCCGCCGACGGGTGGCGAGCAACGTCGACGAGGAGCTGGAGGAGCTGGCCCGCAGGTCCAGGGACGGGGACCCCGTCGCCCTGGACGACCTGCTCCGGCGGATCCAGCCCGAGGTGCTGCGCCGGTGCGCGCGCTTCCTGCCCTACCGGCAGGACGCGGAGGAGGCGTGCCAGGACGCCCTTCTCCGGGTGGCCCGCAAGATCGACAGCTTCAAGGGCGACTCCCTGTTCACGACCTGGCTGTACACCGTCGTGTCCAACTCCGCCCGCCAGACCTACCGCTCCATGAAGCGCCGCGCCGCCGAGTTCCCCACCGAGGCCGAGCGGATGCCCCACCAGCGGGACCCGCGCACCACCAGTGTGATCGCCGGTTCGCGGATCGACCTGCTGGAGGCCCTCGACCAGCTGGAGAAGGACCGCCCCAACCTGGTGGCCCCGCTGGTCCTGCGCGACCTGTGCCAGATGGACTACAACGAGATCGCCTCGGAGCTGAACCTCGCCCTGGGCACCGTCAAGTCCCGCATCCACCAGGGGCGCAAGCACGTGCGCAAGTCCCTGGCCGTTACGTGACCCCTCGCGGCGAACTACCCTGGACGGTATCCCCGTCGGCACCTCCCGCTTCAGGAGCGTGCTGTCCTTGATCCAGCTCTGAGAGGTTTTCGCCCATGGGGCTTCGCGACCCCTTGTACTGGCTCTACGAGCGGCGTCTGGAACGCCGGTTGCAGGGTCGGCAGATCCCCCGGCACGTCGGCGTCGCCATGGACGGCAACCGCCGCTGGGCGAAGAACAGCGGCCTGGCGGAGGCGGCGCAGGGCCACCGGGCCGGAGCGGACAAGATCTTCGAGCTCCTCCGCTGGTGCGACGAGATCGGCGTGCAGGTCGTCACCCTCTGGATGCTGTCCACCGACAACATGACGCGCGACGAGGCCGAACTCGGCGCCCTCGTGCAGATCATCGAGGAGACCATCGCCCGGCTGCGCCAGGAGGGGTGGAACACCCGGCCGGTCGGCGCCCTGGACGTGCTGCCCGCGTCGACCGCCAGCGCCCTGAAAGAGGCGGAGGAGGCCACATCCGGCAACCCGGGCCTGGTTGTCAACGTCGCCGTCGGGTATGGAGGTAGACGTGAGATCGCCGACGCGGTTCGGTCGCTCCTCCACGAGGAGGCGGCCAAGGGCACCGGTATCCAGGAGCTCGCCGAGCGCCTGGACATCGCCGACATCGCCCGGCACCTCTACACGCGCGGCCAGCCCGACCCGGACCTGCTCATCCGCACGTCCGGGGAGCAGCGCCTGTCCGGCTTCATGCTGTGGCAGAGCGTGCACTCGGAGTTCTACTTCTGCGAGGTCTTCTGGCCTGCCTTCCGCAGGGTGGACTTTTTGCGTGCTTTGCGCTCCTACGGCGCGCGCAACCGTCGCTACGGTTCCTGAACCCGCTTTCCCGCCAGGGCACGGCCGCTTAACACGGTGTTCACCCCACCGGGCGGAAACGGGCTGGAAATCCGGTTCCCGGACGCGTAGCTTCGGAAGAAGCGGGTGGCGTTCGTCCACCCGTTCGGGAGGCCCCGGCTCATTGATCCCCTCCGCCACCGCGGAACGTCAACGAGGAGGGCCGGACCCGGCCCTGTGGGGCCTGGTCCCGGTCCTCCATGATCCCGTGACAGTGGGGCGCCCCCGCGGCGCCCAAGGGGAGAACGAGTGGCTAGTTCCTCGACCGATCGCCGTGACATCCAGCCCCCCTGCGCCCCCTCCGGGGAAGCGGGAGAGGACCGGCGCGTCTACGTGCTCGACACCAGTGTCCTGCTCGCCGACCCGCTGGCCCTGACCAGGTTCGCCGAGCACGAGGTGGTCATCCCCGTGGTGGTGATCACCGAACTGGAGAGCAAGCGGCACCACCCGGAACTCGGGTACTTCGCCCGCAACGCGCTGCGCTTCCTCGACGACCTGCGGGTCGCCAACGGCCGCCTGGACGTCCCGGTACCGGTGAACGACCTCGGCGGCACCCTGCGGGTCGAGCTCAACCACAGCGATCCGGAGATCCTCCCGGCCGGTTTCCGGCTGGGGGACAACGACACCCGGATCCTGACGGTCGCGCGCAACCTGCAGGAGGACGGCGGCGACGTCGTGCTGGTCAGCAAGGACCTGCCGATGCGCATCAAGGCCTCCTCGATCGGCCTGACGGCCGACGAGTACCGGGCCGAGCTGGCGATCGAGCACGGGTGGACGGGCATGGCCGAGCTGGACGTGGCCGCCCACCAGGTCTCGGAGCTGTTCGAGCACGGCGCCACCGACATCGAGCCGGCCCGCGAACTCCCCTGCCACACCGGGCTGGTGCTGGTCTCCGAACGCGGCAAGGCGCTGGGACGGGTCCGTCCGGACAAGTCGGTGCGCCTGGTGCGCGGCGACCGCGACGTGTTCGGCCTGCACGGCCGCAGCGCCGAGCAGCGCATCGCCCTGGACCTGCTCACCGACCCCGAGGTGGGCATCGTCTCCCTGGGCGGCCGGGCCGGGACGGGCAAGTCGGCGCTGGCGCTCTGCGCCGGGCTGGAGGCCGTCCTGGAGCGCCGCCAGCACCGCAAGGTGATGGTGTTCCGCCCGCTGTACGCGGTCGGCGGCCAGGAGCTCGGCTACCTCCCCGGCACCGAGAACGACAAGATGAACCCGTGGGGCCAGGCGGTGCACGACACCCTGTCCGCGGTCACCAGCGAGGACGTCATCGAGGAGATCGTCGACCGCGGGATGCTGGAGGTCCTGCCGCTCACCCACATCCGCGGCCGGTCGCTGCACGACGCGTTCGTCATCGTCGACGAGGCGCAGTCGCTGGAGCGCGGGGTGCTGCTCACCGTGCTGTCGCGGCTGGGCGAGAACTCGCGGGTGGTCCTCACCCACGACATCGCCCAGCGGGACAACCTGCGGGTCGGCCGCCACGACGGCGTCGTCGCGGTGATCGAGAAGCTCAAGGGGCACCCGCTGTTCGCGCACATCACGCTGAACCGTTCGGAGCGCTCCCCGATCGCGGCCCTGGTCACGGAGATGCTGGAGAACTAGCGCCGGGCGAGGGCGGCCCGTCCCCGGTCGGGGCGGGCCGCCCTTCGCGCGTTCCCCGGCGGCGCGTTCCGGCCGGCGCGCGCCCGCCGGCCGGTGCAGCGCGCCGGACCACGCGTGCCCCGCCGCTCAGCGCATGCCGCCGATGAAGTGCCCGAACCGGCGCACCCGCTCCAGGTTGGCCTCGTAGCGGGCGCCGACCAGCAGCAGCAGCGCGCCGACCACGGCGAACGGAACCCAGTTGGGCAGCAGCCGTCCCAGGTCCCACAGCGGCGGGCCGAACGCCCGCAGCGCCGCGGACGCCAGGGTGAGGCCGCCGATGACCAGCGCCGCCTGGCTCCGGGCCCGCAGGCCCCACAGCACCACGGCCAGCGCCGCCGCCAGCAGCACGGGCACCCGCCACGGCGTGTCCTCGCCCGCCAGCACCGTGCCCAGGCCGGGCAGGAGCAGCAGGCACAGGCCGCCGGACAGGGACGCCCAGCTCGACGGGGTCCGCTCCGCCTTGCGGGCCCACTCCCAGCCGACGACCAGGGCGGCCAGGGCGGGGAGCGCGGTGTAGGCCTCGGGGACCGTCACGTTCCAGGAGGCCAGCGCGGTCCACAGGGCCGCCATCATCAGCAGCGCGCCGACCGCGGCCGCCCACCGGCGCTCCGGCCGGGCCGCGGTGGCCAGGGCGACCACCCCGACGACCGCCAGCGCCAGCGCCACGATCCCGCCGTGCGCGCCGTGGACCACGGAGACGCACAGCGCCACCGCCGCCCACAGCGCGGCCGGGACCTCGGCGGCCTCCACCAGCGGCGAGCGCATCCGCGGCGCGACCGCGGCCACCCCCGCCACCAGGGCCAGGGGCGCCAGCGCCGCGTACTCGGCCGGCGCGTCCAGGAGCAGGGCGAGCGTGAACGCGAACCCGCCGGTGGCCGCGGTGGCCGCGGCCGTGGCCGCCACCGCGGGCGGCACGGTGCGGGCCAGAGCCGCCACCGCCGAACCCAGCAGGGCCACCGCCAGCAGGACGGCGATGGTCGCGTGCCGCTCGGCCAGGGACCAGCCCAGCGCCTGGGCCAGGACCAGCAGCCCGGTGAGCCCGGGCAGCCAGGAGAAGGCCCGGTCCCGGGACAGCGCCGACCACAGGGCCGGACCGGAGGCGACCGCGACCGACACCGCCAGCGCGAGAGCGAAGGGGGCGCCCGCGAGCACCGCGACCGGCACCAGGGCGGGCGGGGCGGCCAGCGCCGCCGCGTGCCCGGTCCACCGGCGCGCGGTCAGGGAGACCGCGGCGACCGCGGCGGCACCCGCGGCCAGGACGCCCAGGGCGATCAGCGGATCGGGCCGGTCGCCCAGGTCCAGGAACACGTACGCGGCGTCGAGCAGCGCCCGCGGGGGGGCTTGCGCCACCCCGTACCGCCAGGAGACTGGAACCAGGGCGACGGCGGCCGACGTCCCGGCCGCCAGCGGCGCCGCGCCGGCCAGCAGCAGGCCGGCCGCTGTGAGCACCCGCGCCCCGGTCCTGTCGCCGAGCACCAGGGCCGTCGGACCGAGCAGGACGGCCACCGCGGCCAGCAGCCACCAGGCGGTCGGCCCGGCGCCCCCGGTCGCGGCGCCCGCCAGGCACACCGCCCAGGCGAGCGCCGCCGCGCCCCCGGTCCCCAGCGCCACCCCGAACGCGGTGTCCACCCGCGGCCCCGCGGCGCGGGCCGCCGGGCCCGTGGCGGCCGCACCGTCCACCGGGTGCGGGGGCGCGTCCGCGCGGCGGCAGAGCAGCGCGCAGCCCAGGGCCGCCGCCGTCGCCACCAGGACCACGATCAGCGTCGTGTGCCGCTCGGGCAGCGCCCACAGCAGCGCCGCCGCCAGGGTGAGCGGACCGGTCAGGGCCGGGACCCACGCCGTGCGCCCGCGCGCCGCCGCGGCGGCCAGCGCGAGCAGCGCGCCCACCGCCGCCGCCCACAGGACGGCCACGACGAAGGGCGCGCCCAGCAGCACCGGCAGCGGTACCAGGGCGGGCGGGGCCACCAGCGCCGCGGCGGGCAGGAGCAGGCGGCGGTCGGCGATCCCGACCAGGACCACCGCCAGCGCTCCGGCCAGCAGCACGCCGGCGGCCTGGGCGGGCCCGCCCGCAACGGGCCAGCCGAGCGCCGCGAACGCCGGGGCGAGCATCGCCTCCGGGGGAGCGGCCCAGGCCGGGACGGCGCCCGCGCCGGCCCACAGGCCCTCGCCCGGCAGCGCCAGCAGCGGAACCAGGGGCAGGAGCAGCAGGCCGAACACGGTGAACACGGGCCGGGCGTCGGGGGCGCCCGGCGCGGTCGACGGCGGCGGGGTGCGGCCCAGCACCAGCGCGGTCACCCCGCTGAGCAGCACGGCGGCGGCCGTCCACCACCGGCCCTGCTCGGGCATCGCCCCGAGGGCCAGGGCCGCCCACGAGGCGGCCCAGGCCGGCAGGGCCACCGCCCACAGGGCCAGACCGGCCCCGTACAGGGCCCGGCCCGGCACCGCCGGGGCGGGGGAGCCGGGGACGGGGGACGGCGCGGGCGTTCCGGCCCCGGGGACCCGGCGCCGCAGGAGCAGCAGGGCCAGCAGGCCGATCACGCCGACGGCGGGCAGTACCACCGCGAAGGTCCAGAACAGCGCCGAGGACCACAGCAGGGCGGTGACCGCGGTCGCCACACCGGCCGCGGCGAACGCCCACGCGTGGGAGCGGGGCGGCGCGGCCGAGGCCGGCGCCCCGGGCCCGGCCGGGGACGGCACGGGGAGCAGGGCCGGCGCCAGGACCAGGGCCGCGCCCAGGCACAGCGCCCAGCCGACCGCCACCGGGTGCGGAAGGGACAGCAGCACCGCGGGGGCGAGCAGCACCGGCGGGGCCGCCAGCGCCGCCACCGTCGGCAGCAGGTCGCGGCGCAGCAGCGCGCACACCCCGGCGGCCAGGGCCGCGGCGACCGCGACCGCCGCCAGGTAGGGCAGGCTCTCCGGCCAGGCCGTTCCGGGCCCGTCGGCCCCCAGCAGCACGGTCGCGGGAGCGTCCGTCCCGCCCGGGCGCCACGGCGCACCGAAGGGCAGGCGGGGCAGCACCGGCAGGTCGGCCGGGCCCGCGGCCAGCGGGACCAGCGCCAGGGCGGCGACCGCGGGCGGAACCGCCGCGCGCCCGTACCCGGGTGCCCGCGACAGCGCCAGCCAGGCCGCCCCGCACAGCAGCAGCGCCAGGGCTAGGCCCCACCAGCCCGGCGGGTCCGACCGGGGGACGGCGAACACCAGCAGGGCGGACGTCGCGGTGGTGACGACGGTGAGGACCACCGACAGCACGGTCAGCGTCAGGCGGGGCGCGTCCCCGCCCGCGGGCCGGACCGCGTGCGCCACCGCCAGGTCGGCCAGTCCGGTGGCGGCCAGGACCGCCAGGATCCACGGGAAGGGATCGCCCACCGGGAGCGCGAAGAGCAGCAGCAGGGGCACCGGCTGCACGGCCACCGCGGCCAGGATCCGCGGGGCGCGCAGCGGCACCAGCAGCGGGTAGAGCGCCATGAGCGCGGCGATGACCGCCAGCGCCGCGGCCGAGTATCCGGGCCCCTCGGGCAGGCTCTCGGGCATGAGCAGCCACAGTGCCAGCGCGTCGATGCCCAGCAGCGCGGCGGCCAGCACGCCGAAGGTCTCGGCGGTGGCGCGCAGGCCCCGCCGGTGGAGCGGCAGGGCCACCAGCGCGAACGCGACGGTGGTCGCCCCGAGCACCAGGGCCCGGGCGCCGGTCCCCATGTCGCTCCAGGTCCAGATGGCGAACACCAGCGCCGAGATGCCGATGAGCAGCCCGCCCAGGCCCAGGATGACGTTCTGGGCGGAGCGGCGGCGCATCTCGCCGTCGATCCGGGGCGGTGCGGACGCGGCGGCGTGCGCCGGGGCCGGGTGCGCGGGGGCCGGGTGCGCGGGACGGAACGGGGAGGCGGGACCCGCGGCCGGGGGGACGGCGGCCGCGGACACCGCCGCGGGGGCGGCCCGGCGGGAGGCCTCGCGCAGCGCGTGCAGCAGGCCGGCGCGCTCGCCGCGCAGCCGGCGCAGGTGCTCGTCGGCCCGGCCGATCTCGGTGTCCACCTCCCACAGGCGCTGGGCGAGGGGGCCGGTGAGCGCCAGTCCGCACCGGGCGCAGGCGGCGGCGCCCGGGACCAGGGGGGACCGGCAGTCCGGGCAGCGCAGGGGAGGCCCCGCGGACTGCGGCGGGGATGCTGTGACGTCCATGTTCGCCATCCTGTCTCCGGACCCCGACGAGCGCATCCGTACGCGTACTCAGACACGGTCGGCGGTACCGGCCGCGGCGGGGGCCGCGGCCGGGAGGGTCCGGGCCCGTCGTGGGGCCGCCCCGACCGTCCGTTGACCCTTCGTGTCCCCGGACTGGTCAGGAGCCGGCAATGCGGACACTTTATGTGATGTGAGTCAAGACACAGCATCTATGGCGTTACGCGGTCGTGATGATGGTGCAGGCTGAACCCGCTGCACAGAGCACCCCCACCGTGCGGACCCGCCGTGCGGACGGAGCGCGATCGCGACCGTCCCCCCTTCTTTCCGGTGGCCGAGGCCGACGGCGGAGATCCACCCCACGCGCGGACCCCCGGATGCCCGGGCGTCCCCTCCGGCGCGTGCGGCCGTCTACGCGAAAGGGCGATCTTGCCACTCCCGTACATCCCACCGTGCCGCGCGGGCCCCCGCGGTGCCGCGGCCCCCGCCGGCACCGGCGCCCCCGACCCCCGAGACGCCGCCTCGGCGGCCCCGCCCGCGGAGTCGGCGCGGGCCCCACGGACGCGGGGGGACGACGGCTCCTCCCGGACCCCGGCCGAGGCCTGCGGGACCCCCCGGCCCCTCCCCGGCGACGAGGCGGCCTCCCGCGGCCCGGACCGGCGGACCGACCCCGCCACCCGGACCGCCCGGGGCATCGACCACATCGGGGACCGCTACGGGACCCCGTGCGGCGCCCGGGCCCACCCCCGGGCGAACAACTGGTATTAATGGGGACTTCCCGCCCCATGACCCCCTCTTGGGAAAGGCAACCGTGTTACTGAACCGCATGTCGCTGCGCAGCACGGCGGCCGTCGGTGCGGCCACCCTCGTCGCAGGCGCGACGTTCGCCGTCTCCGCGTTCGCGGACGAGGGCGTCGACCCGGAGGTGGCGGCCGGCGCCGTCCTTCCGGTCGAGGAGGAGGCCCCCGCCGACGAGGCCGCCGAGGACGAGTTCTTCTCCTCCTCCGAGCAGCCGTCCGAGGAAGAGATCGAGGCCGCCCGCCAGGAGGCCCGCGCCGAGCGCGACGCCGCCGTCGGCTCCCGCACCCAGTCCTCCGCCTCCGAGGGCCAGGACGTCGAGGAGGAGCCGGAGGAGCCCGAGGAGCCCGTTTTCACGGGAGACGCCCAGGGCCTGGCCCTGGACATGGTCGTCGCCGAGGGCTGGCCGGAGAGCGAGTTCACCGACTGCCTCCAGCCCCTGTGGCAGAAGGAGAGCAACTGGAACCACCTGGCCGAGAACCCCAGCTCCGGGGCCTACGGCATCCCCCAGTCCCTCCCCGGTAGCAAGATGGAGTCCCACGGGTCGGACTGGCGGACCAACCCCGCCACCCAGATCGCCTGGGGCATCGACTACATCAAGGGCCGCTACGGCACGCCCTGCTCGGCCTGGGCCCACTCCCAGTCCGTCGGCTGGTACTGACCCCGGTACGCGGAACGGCCCCCGGCGTTCGCCGGGGGCCGTCGCCGTGTCCGGGACCGGGTCACAGGTGCGGTTCGAACGACTCCATGACCTCGCCGGGGAGCTCGTCGTAGTACCCCGCGTCGCCGCGCGGCACGTTCACGGTGATCATGTAGAACACCCGCTGGTCCCCCTGGTCCATGCTGACCGCGTAGGCCCAGAAGCGGCGGGCCGGGCTCGCCCAGGTGTCGTTGGTGAGGTTGGCCCGCACCATGGCGACGTCCCAGCCGTCCTCGTAGTCGTCCTCCTCGAACTCGTGGAGGTTGAGCTGGAGGTAGTCGGTGGTCACGTCGCCCTCGACGTCGGTGCCGCCCTTGGTCTCGACCAGGTACTCGCCGCTGGTGCCGGTGAACTCCTCCTCGGTCCACCCGGCGACCCACACCTGGTGGTCGGACCCGGGGGCGATGAACACGACGAGGCTCTCCTCGATCCGGCTGTCGTCCACCGTCCAGGTCTCGGGGTGTTCCACGTCGAACCACTGGGACTCGAAGGTCTCCATGTCGTCGTAGGACGGGGGGCCCTCGGACCCGTCGTCGCCGGCGTCCTCGGGCACGTTCGAGGGGGTGGGCTCCACGGGGGCGCCCTGCTCGCTGGGGAGCGTGCTCTCGGGGGGAGCGTCGGCCTGCTGGCGGGGGTCCTCGCCGGAGCGCGACAGCAGTATCCCGCTGAACGCCACCACCGCGATGAGCACGAGCGCGACCGCGCCGCAGCCCAGGCCGACGAGCAGGCGGTTGGCGCCGCCCCCGGAGGACGGCGCGGACGCGGGCGGCCGGGGCGGTGCCATGGTGCCCTGGCCGCCGGTCGGCCCGCCGTACCCGGGACCGTGGCCCGCGCTGTGCGCGGCGAACGCCGGCTGCGGCCGCGAGGGCCCGTAGGGCGGAGTGGGGCCGCCCTGGGGCGGGAACGGGCGCGCGGGGGTGTGCGGGCCGCCGGGGCCGCCCATGGCCGGGTGCGGGCCGCTGAGGGGGCCGCTGGTCGCCCCGGGGCCGGGGCCGTTCGGCCGCCCGCCCGACGGACCCGTGACCGGTCCGCTGGGGTATCCGCCGACGGGGGCGCCCGGACCCGTGACCGGTCCGCTGGGGTATCCGCCCGTCGGGCCGGTGCCCGGGCCGCCGGGATACCCGGTGCCGGCCGAGGGGACCGCGCCGCTGTCCGAGGCCGGGCCGGGGCCCGGGACGGCCGCCGCGTGGGGGCCGCTGCCGCCGCCGGCCCCGCCGCGCCCGTCGAGCATCTCCAGCGCCCGGTCGACGGTCAGGCGCCGGTCCGGGTCGCGCTCCAGGAGCCCGGCGATCACCGGGGTGAGGCGGCCCGCCCGCCGCATCGGGGGCAGCGGGGCGCCCAGCACGGCCGCGATGGCCGCGGTGATCGAGTCGCGGCGGAACGGGGAGAGCCCCTCCACCGCGGCGAACAGGGTGACGCCGATGCTCCACAGGTCGCCCCGGTGCTCGGCGGGGCCGCCCTCCAGGCGCTCGGGCGGCATGTACTCCGGGGAGCCGATCAGGGCGCCGGTGCGGGTGATGCTCGGCCCGCCCTCCATGGTGGCGATGCCGAAGTCGGTGAGGATGACCCGCCCGTCGGAGGACATCATGATGTTGCCCGGCTTGATGTCCCGGTGCAGGACCCCCGCGGCGTCCGCCGCCTGGACCGCCCGCAGCAGCGCCTCGGCGATGGTGGCGGTGGTGTCCACGTCCAGGGCGCCGCGCCGCTCCAGCAGGTCCTGGAGGGAACCGCCCTCGACCAGCTCCATCACGACCCACGGGTCGCCCTCGAAGTCGAACACGTCGTGGATGGTGATGACGGAGGGGTGGGAGATCCGGGCCGCGGAGCGCGCCTCCCGGCGCACCCGGGCGTGGGCGTCGGCGCGCTCGGAGTCGGTGAAGTGGTCGGGCAGGAGCACCTGTTTGACGGCCACGGCACGGTCCAGGGACGGGTCGAAGGCCTCCCAGACCACGCCCATGCCGCCCCGGCCCAGTTCCCGGCGCAGGACGTAACGGTTCGCGACGATGCGTTCGCTGTCGCTGTTGCTCGACATGTACTGCCCTCTCGGACGCGGGCTCGTGCTCTCACGGGTGCTCTGTCAAGAATGTCCGACGCCTACCGGTTGGGGAAGGTTCCTGAACAGTGGGCATCGGAACGGAAGTGTCACCTTCCCGACCCCCGTCCCCGGCACGGGCGGGCACGCGAAGGGGCACCCCGCCGAGCGGGGTGCCCCGTGGTCGCCGGCGGTCCCCGGCGGTCAGGGGCGCGTCACCCCTGCGGACCCGGTCCTAGCCGGAGTTGGTCATCTTCAGGACGTCCAGGGCGGCGTCCAGCTGCTCCTCGGTGAGCTTGCCGTCCTCGACGTAGCCGCGCTCCAGGACCACCTGGCGGATGGTCTTCTTCTCCTTCAGCGACTGCTTGGCGACCTTGGCGGCCTCCTCGTAGCCGATGTAGCGGTTGAGCGGGGTGACGATCGAGGGGGAGGACTCGGCGTAGGTGCGGCACTGCTCCTCGTCCGCGGCGATCCCGGCGACGCAGCGGTCGGCGAACACCCGCGAGACGTTGGCGAGCAGGCGGATCGACTCCAGCACGTTGCGGGCGATCAGCGGCAGCTGCACGTTGAGCTCGAAGTTGCCGGAGGCGCCGCCGAAGGCCACCGCGGCGTCGTTGCCCACGACCTGCGAGGAGACCTGGAGGACGGCCTCGCACAGGACGGGGTTGACCTTGCCCGGCATGATCGAGGAGCCCGGCTGGAGGTCGGGCAGGAACAGCTCGCCCAGACCGGTGGTCGGCCCCGAGCCCATCCAGCGGATGTCGTTGGCGATCTTCGCGTAGCCGACCGCGATGGTCCGCAGCTGGCCGGACAGCTCCACCAGGCCGTCGCGGGCGCCCTGCGCCTCGAAGTGGTCGCGGGCCTCGGTCAGCGGCAGGCCGGTGTGCGCGGCGATCTCGGCGATGACCCGGGCCGAGAAGCCCTCGGGGGTGTTGATGCCGGTGCCCACGGCGGTGCCGCCCAGCGGCAGCTCGGCCACCCGCGGCAGCGACGCCTCCAGGCGCTCGACGCCGTACCGGACCTGGGCGGCGTACCCGGCGAACTCCTGGCCCAGGGTGACCGGGGTGGCGTCCATCAGGTGGGTGCGGCCGCTCTTGACCACCGAGGCGAACTCGACGGCCTTGCGGGACAGCTCGCTCTCCAGGTGCCGCAGCGCCGGGACCAGGTCGTTGACCACGGCGGAGGTGGCGGCGATGTGGATGGAGGACGGGAACACGTCGTTGGACGACTGCGACGCGTTGACGTGGTCGTTGGGGTGGACCTCCAGGCCGGTCCGCTCCTTGGCGACGGTGGCGATGACCTCGTTGGTGTTCATGTTGCTGGAGGTGCCGGAACCGGTCTGGAACACGTCGATCGGGAACTCGGAGTCCCACGTGCCGGCGGCGACCTCCAGGGCGGCCTCGCGGATCGCCGCGCCCAGGTCCTCGCCGATGACGCCGAGCTCGGCGTTGACCTTGGCCGCGGCGGCCTTGATCTGGCCCAGGGCGGCGATGTGGGCGCCCTCCAGCCCCTGTCCCGAGATCGGGAAGTTCTCGACGGCGCGCTGGGTCTGGGCACGCCACTTGGCGTCGACCGGGACCTTGACCTCACCCATCGAGTCGTGCTCGACGCGGAACTCACTCATTGGCTACCACACTCTCCTGGGAAAACCTGTGAAACACAGCCTGCCAGACGCACCGGGGCACACCGCCACCTCACCCCGACAAGGCGGTGTTACGCGCGTCATGTTGACATCGGGGCAGGTCAGGAGCCGATACCGGGACGGCGTTCACGCCTGCGCAGCCTGCCCAGGAAGGGCCTGCGGGGCGCCTTGACCCGGACGGTGCCCAGCAGCGAGAACCCGTTGATCTCCAGTACCGGGGGGTCGGACAGGTCCGACCGCCGCGCCGTGGTCCCGCGCGTTCCCAGGACGGAGCGGCCGTTGACCCGCACCTCGACGCCGTCGGGCACCAGGATCTCCACCCGGCCCAGCACGGCGGTGACGGTCATCCGGTGGTGCCCGTGGAGCAGCAGTGCCTCGCGCATGTCCACCTCGACCCGCCCCGCCACGGCCAGCACCAGGTCGCCCGGGTAGGCGACCCAGCGGCCCCGGCGGACGGC
Organism: Nocardiopsis flavescens; assembly: GCF_900141985.1. Taxonomy (GTDB): domain Bacteria; phylum Actinomycetota; class Actinomycetes; order Streptosporangiales; family Streptosporangiaceae; genus Nocardiopsis; species Nocardiopsis flavescens. The sequence continues at coordinate 58,544 of NZ_FQZK01000025.1, forward strand.
CGTGCCGAACACCCCGAGGGCGGGCTGGTGGTCCAGGCGGATGGGCTGCTCCTGCGCGGGCAGCAGGTCGGCGGTGAGCGGCGGCAGGTCTCCCAGGGTCCGGGCCTCCTGCGCCCGGTCGGAGCGCTCCTGGAACTCGTCGAGGTCCAGGCGGCCGTCCGTCGCGGCCTCGCGCAGCACCTTCAGGACCCGCTCCCGGTCGCTGTTGGAGGCCCGCAGGCCTTGAGGGGGGATCTGCTCGCTCACACCGTCGACCCTAGTCGACGCGGCCCGCCCGCGCCGGTACGGGGCCGCGGCCGGGCCCGGGTTCGCGCGCTGTTCCCCGCGGGGACGCCCGCCCGGGCCGTCCCGGTTCACCGCGCGCTTCTAGCGTCCCGTCCGTGCCCTGGACGTACGGACGAGGAAGGACGGGGACGACATGCGCGCCACCGGACCGTGGAAGAGACCGACGACCCGGGCCGTGGCCCTGGGCGCGGCACTGGCGGCGCTGACCGCCACCGCCCCGGCCTCGGCCGAACCCGCCCCGGCGGACCCCCCGTCCGCCGCGGCCGAGACCGCCGCCGCGCTCCCGGTGTCCGTGGACGGCGGGGCCTGGCGCTCCGGGCACGTCCAGGGCGTCGCCCTGGACGCCGCGCGCGGGCACATGTACTTCTCCTTCACCGACACCCTCGTCAAGACCGACCTGTCCGGAACGGTCCTGGGCACCGTCACCGGGCTCACCGGCCACCTGGGCGACCTCGACATCGACGAGCGCGACGGCCGCGTGTACGGCTCCCTGGAGTACAAGGCGGCCGAGGCCTTCTACATCGCGATCTTCGACACCGACCGCATCACCAGGGTCGGCATGGACGCCGAGGCCGACGGCGTGCTCACCGCGGTCCACCTGGAAGAGGTCGTGGCCGACTACACGGCCGACATGGACGGCGACGGGGTCTTCGACGGCAACGTCGCCGACACCGCCGACCACCGCTACGGGTGCAGCGGCATCGACGGCGTCTCCTTCGGCCCCGAGTTCGGCCGCCCCGGCGGGCGCACGATGCTCACCGTGGCGTACGGCGTGTACTCCAACGCCGACCGCGAGGACAACGACCACCAGGTGCTGCTCCAGTACGACGTGGCCCGGTGGCGCGGCCTGGACCGCCCCCTGGACCAGGCGGACCCCCACACCAGCGGACCGCGCCGCCCCGAGGGCAAGTACTTCGTCTACACCGGCAACACCACCTACGGGGTGCAGAACCTGGAGTACGACGCGGCCTCCGGCGACTGGTTCATGGCGGTCTACAACGGTGTGAAGCCGCACTTCCCCAACCACTCGCTGTACGTCATCGACGGCTCCCGGCCCCCGGAGCCCGGGCCGGTCCGCGGCCAGCCGCGGGAGGAGCACGGGCTGCTGCTGTCGCTGCGCGGCGGCGGCGAGGTCCACGAGCCCACCGGGGTGTCCGGGTGGCCGGTGAGCGGCGGCCAGTACGGGCTGGCCTCCCTGGGGGACGGCCGCTTCTACGTGGTCGAGCGCGGGCGGCGCGACGGGGACGGCGCCACCCTGGAGACGGGCGTCGCCCGCCTGCACCGGTGGACCGGGGCGGTCCCGGACCCGTTCGAGCCCCTGGAGGGCTGACCGGGGCCGGGACCCCCGCTCAGAGCCGGACCAGGGCCTCGCGGGCCACGGACGCGAACCCCGAGGGCGCCCCGGCCAGCGGGCGGACCGCCAGCCGGACCAGGGCGCGGGCGTTGTCGTCGCCGGCGACCCTGTTGCCGCTCAGCCCACCGCACCGGGCACAGCGGTGGACCAGCATCCACTCGCCGTCGGCGCGCCCGGCCAGGCCGACCGCCGCCATCGGCCCGCGGCAGTCGGCGGCCCGGTCGCCCGGGATGCGCAGGTCCACGTGCAGGCTGGTCAGGCAGTGCGGGCAGTGGTTGCGGTGGGCGGTGCCCGGAGCGTGCACGGGCACCTCCAGCCGGCAGCCCGCGCAGCGGAACGACCCTCCCCGGCCCGCCTCGCCGTGGGCGTGCAGGACGGTCTTGGCCCGCTGGGGCCGCCGTTCGCGGCGGTCCCGGTTGCGGCGTCCCATGTCACACCTCCCCGAACAGGTCGAGCGGGAAGGGCGGGTCGGCCAGCGGCCGGACCGCGATGCGCATGAGGACGAGGTGGTTGTCGTCCGCCGCGACGGGTGCCTCGGCCAGTGCGGCGCACCGGGTGCACCGGTGGATGAGGACCCAGGCGCCGCCGCGCGGGACGGAGATGGAGACGGGGACCATGCGCCCGAGGCAGTCGGAGGGCCCGCCGCCGACACGGTCGGCGGTGTGCAGGGAGCTCAGACAGCTGGGGCAGTGGCCGCGCCCGCGCCCGTCGGGGCCGAGGGCGGAGACGGTGAGGCCGCAGCGCACGCAGGTGAAGGCGGAGGTGCGCAGGGCGGGGCTCGGTTCGGTGGTGGACACCGGTGGGACTCCTCGCTGGAGGTGGATCGGGTCAGCGGGAGCAGGCCGGGCGCTACTCGTGGGCCGGGTCCGCGGCTCCGGTCGGAGCGGGGTCGCCGGTTCTGGGCGCGCTCGGCGCGTTCCGGGTCATCAAGACACCTTCCCCTCCACCGGGGCGGGCCCTCGGTGTCCGTCGTTGCACAGGTCGCCGCCGATGCTAGGCCGCCGCCCGGCCGGGGGCAACGGGTTTTCCGCCCGTCCGCCGGGCGGTTCCGGCTGCCGTCCGGCGGTGGCGCGGGTGTCGTGCGGAGCGCGCGCCCGTACGTGCGCGCCGGTCCGGAGGACCCCTTTCGGTCAGCCCCGGGCGTCGGGCCGTCCGGGGTTCCAGCCCACCCGAAAATCGGGAGAGGCGGCCATTGGCGAGAAGATGTGAAAAGGAAGGATTTTCCCGGAGAAAACTGTGGGTGTGAGCGTTCGAGGAATCCCTTGGGTGACAGTAAAGGCCCTTTTCGGTTGGGTTGGAAATGGCCGCTCATCAGGACTTCCGAAGAGCGAAAGGAGGTGGGGTCCGCCGTTCGCCGCGCGCCGCCGCCATTGTCCGGTCGGCGGGTGGCGCCCGTCGGCCCGCTCCCGCGCGCGCCCCGGTCCCTCATTTCGGGCACTCGACTCCCGTAAGCATGCAAAACCCGTGGATTCCGGGCGTATCCGCGTTCTACCGTGGTCCCCATGACCTCTTCCGAACCCGGTCTCCACACCCCGGACCGCGTCGCCCCGCCCGCCGCGGGCGTTCCCGCCCTGGACCTGCGCGGGGTCGTCAAGCGCTTCGGATCCTTCACCGCCGTCGCCGGCCTCGACCTGGAGGTCCCCCAGGGCGTCGTCATGGGCCTGCTGGGGCCCAACGGAGCGGGCAAGTCCACGACGATGAAGATGCTCACCGCGCAGTCCCTGGCCGACGAGGGGGAGATCCGCATCCTCGGCCACGAGATCCCCGCCGAGTCCAAGTGGGCCCGTGCCCGGATGGGCGTCGTCCCCCAGCACGACAACCTCGACGAGGAACTCACCGTCGAGCAGAACCTGCGGATGTTCTCGTTCCTGTACCGGGTGCCCCGCGCCCGGAGGCGCGAGGCCATCGGGCGGGCCCTGCGCATCGCCCAGCTCACCGACCGCGGGGACGCCCTCGTGGAGGACCTGTCCGGAGGCATGCGCCGGCGGCTCCTCATCGTCCGGGCCCTGCTGCACCGGCCGGAGCTGGTCCTCATGGACGAGCCCACCGTGGGCCTGGACCCGCAGGTCCGCCAGGACCTGTGGGGCGTCATCGACGCCCTGCGCCAGGAGGGCGCGACGGTCCTCATGTCCACCCACTACATCGAGGAGGCCGAGCGCCTCTCCGACGAGGTCGCCCTGATGGCGGCGGGCCGGATCGTCGAGCGGGGCGCCCCCGCGGACCTGGTCGCCCGGTACGCGGGCACCACGGTCGAGGAGTACCTCCCGGACGGGGAGGGGATCGACGCCCTGGAGGCACGTATCAGAAGCCACGGATTCACCACGCGCCGCACCGGCACCACCGTGTCGGTCCTGCGCGCGGAGAGCCTGCCGCAGTCCCTCAAGGACGGCCTCACGGTGTCGCTGCGCCGGGCCGGCAACCTGGAGGACGTGTTCGTCACCCTGACCGGGGAGAGTGCGGAGTGAGCACCGACCCCACGGACGCCCGGCGCCTGCGCGACCGGGAGGACGCCCGGCCCGAGCGGCACGCCAGGCCGGGCCGCTTCGAGGCCGACGCCGTCCTGGGCGTCGTCGCCCGCGAGTGGATCCTCTACGGGAGGTCCTGGCGGGCCACCACGTTCGCCGCCGTCGTCGAGCCCACCCTGTACCTGCTCTGCTTCGGGTTCGGCATGGGCGCGCTCATCGGGACCCTGGCGGGCTTCAGCTACATCGACTTCCTGGGGACCGGCATCGTCGCGGTGTCGGTGATGTTCCAGTCGATGATGCCGGCCGTCATCAACACCTTCATCAAGCGCCGGTTCCTGCACACCTACGAGGGCATCCTCGCCGCACCCGTCGACGTCCGGGAACTCGTCACCGGCGAGGCCCTGTGGCTGGGCATGCGCGCGGGGGTGTACGGCTGCGTGCCGCTGCTGGTCGCCATGGGGTTCGGGCTGCGGCCCGGCCCGGGCGGGCTGCTGGTGCCGTTCATCGCGTTCCTCGCGGGCTTCGCCTTCGCCCTGTTCGGGATCTGGATCTCCGCGGTGATCGCCTCGGTGCGGTCCATGGACTACGTGTTCAGCGGCCTGTTCACCCCGCTGTTCCTGGTGGCCGGCACGTTCTTCCCGCTCACCGAGCTGCCGGACTGGGTCCAGGCCGTGGCGGTCGTGAACCCCCTCTACCACGCGGTGGAGCTGATCCGCGGATCGGTCTTCGGCGGCCTGTCCGGCGGGGCGGCGCTGCTGCACGTGGGCGTGCTGCTGGGCTTCATCGTGCTGATGTGGTTCCTGGCCGGCGCGCAGATGCGCCGCCGCGTCGTCGACTGACGGCGAGGACGCGCGACGGCTCCGGCCCGGCCGGCGGGAGGGGGCCGGTCCCGCCGGCCGGGCCGTCCGGGAACGGCGAGGGGGAGCGGCGCCCGCCGCTCCCCCCTACCGCGTCCCGCGCCGGGTCAGCCCGCGCTGGGGGCCCAGCGCAGCTCGACGCCGGTGCGGTTCCCCTCCTCGGTCACGCTCAGGGCCAGGCCCAGCGCGCCCCACTCCTCGGGGGACTGCACCTCCTCGGCGGTCAGCACCTGGCGCATGTCGAAGTACCCCGCCACGATGGCGGAGTCCATCTCCTGCATGGTCTGCTGGAAGACGGGGTCGTCGGCCAGGCGGCCGGTGCCGCTGCTGCCCTGCGCCACCACCACGGCGCCGTCCTGGGAGGAGACGCCGGGGGGCGTGGCGTACGGGTCGGCCATCATGGACTCGACGAAGTCGCCGATGACGGTCTCGTCGCCGCCCACGGCGCGGTACTGGAACGAGAGCTGCTCGCTTCCGTAGCCGCTGAAGAAGTCGTCCAGGCTGATCTCGGTGACGCCGAACGCGGTCGAGGAGCCCAGCAGGTCGCCGAAGCCCTCCGGCATGGACACGCCCATGCCGTTGAAGGCGCGCTCGAACTCCTGCTGCTCACCGGAGCTGCTGAAGAACGGGATGTCGTCGCTGTTGTAGGCGTCGATGAGGGCCTGGTCCAGCCCGCTGGCGCCCAGGGCCATCACCGTGTTGTCCGGCAGGTCGCCCAGGGCCGCCACGCTCTCGCCCGGGGTCTCCGCCAGCCAGGACAGGTCGGCCTCGTTGACCTCGAACGCGAAGGCGTCCATCCGCGCCTCCAGGTACTCGCCGTCCACGCGCACCGACGCGGTCATCCGGCCCGAGACGTCGGTGGGCTCCGCGGCCAGGTCCGCGGAGAACTCCCGCGCGAACGACTCGATGCCCATGGCCGCGCCCAGGTCGGCCCAGCCCACGGCCAGGCTGCCGGCGGGGACGCCCGCGACGTCCTCGGAGAACAGGCCGGAGTCGGCCAGCGACCCGTGCTCGTCGAGCTGGGCCCCCAGGTCGGACAGGGCGGCCTCGGAGTAGGTGAAGACGACGTAGTCGCCGTCCACCGAGTAGAAGATGTCGTCCTCCTGGGCGGCGATCTCCGCGAAGTCCTCGTCGGCCTTGCGCGGGTCCTCCACGGCCAGGGCGACGGCGAGGGCGATCCCGGAGCCCTCCTCCATCTCGGCCTCACCGGAGGCCGGCCACACGGAGAAGCCGGCGCGCTGGCCGATCCACTCCTCGACCCGGGCCTGGCCGGGGGAGCTCTCGGGGAACGCCTCGACGAACATCTCGGCGAAGAACTCGGTCATGTCGCCGTCGGGGGTGCCGGTCTCCTCGGTGACCTCGGCCGGGAGCCGCTCGACGAACTCCAGGAGTTCGATCGCCTGCGCCCCGTCGATGGCCAGGTCGACCTTGCCGAACGCGATGGAGCTGCCGGGGAGCACCTCCTCCGGCTGCGGGCCGCCGAAACCGACCAGGGACACGGTGGCCCACACGGTGCCGGCCATCACCACGACGGCGGTGCCGGCCGCGGCCGGGATGAGCCAGCGGTTGCGCCCGGCCGGGGCGCCGGGGGGCACCGGGCCGCCGGGGAAGCCCGGACCCCCGGGACCCCCGGGACCTCCGGGACCCCCGGGGAACCCGGGGCCGCCGGGGGCGCCCGGCGCGGCGTACTGGTGGCCGGGGACACCGGGCGGTACGGCGCCGGGTGCCGGGGGCGGCCCGGGGACGGGGGCCCCGGGCTGGTGCGGCGGCTGCCACTGGGGCTGCCGTTGGGGATCGGCGGGGTAGGACATCGGACCTCCGGCGGAATTCTCACAGGCGCGGCGTCCGCGCTGTCAACGAACGTTCAGATGCCGCCTCCCCCCGCCGCGGTTCTCGCACGGGGCATGTGAACTCCTGCGCGCCGTGCGGAGACGGGCGGCCGGAACGGCGGGGTTCCGGGGCCCGTCGTCCGCGTGGTCCGGGGGGTGCGGTCCGGACGCGCTCCGCCGCCGCGCTGCGCGCGGGACCGGAACGCGCTCCGGGGTCAGGCCTGCGGTGCGGAGGTCAGGTCCACGCCGCTGTAGGCCGACAGCTTGCTCGGCCGGTGCTCGCTGAGCACCTGCCGCACGGTGCCGCTGCGGCCGCGCATCACCAGCGAGTCGGTGGTGACCCGGGAGGACTCGTAGCGCACCCCGCCGACCAGCTCGCCGTCGGTGATCCCGGTCGCCGCGAAGAACACGTCGTCGGAGGAGACCAGGTCGTCGGTGTACAGCACCCGGTCCAGGTCGTGCCCGGCCGCGACCGCCTCGGCCCGCTCGGCGTCGTCCTTGGGCCACAGGCGGCCCTGGATGACACCGCCCAGGCACTTCATCGCGCAGGCCGTGATGATGCCCTCCGGGGTGCCGCCGATGCCCAGCAGCAGGTCCACGCCGGTCCCGGCGCGGGCGGCCATGATCGCGCCCGCCACGTCGCCGTCGCTGATGAACTTGATCCGGGCGCCCGCGTCGCGCACCTCGCCGACGATCTGCTCGTGGCGCGGGCGGTCCAGGATGACGACCGTCACGTCCTGCGGCGACTTGCCCTTGGCCCGGGCCACCGCGCGGATGTTGTCCGCCACGGGCGCGGCGATGTCCACCGCGTCGGCGGCCTCCGGCCCCGTGGCCAGCTTCTCCATGTAGAACACCGCGGACGGGTCGAACATCGACCCGCGCGGGCTCAGCGCGATGACCGCGATCGCGTTGGGCATCCCCATCGCCGCCAGCGTGGTGCCGTCGATCGGGTCGACCGCCACGTCCCAGTCCTGCCCGCCGCCGTCGCCGACCCGCTCGCCGTTGTACAGCATCGGGGCGTTGTCCTTCTCGCCCTCGCCGATGACGACGGTCCCGTTCATCGACACGGTGCTGATCATGTGCCGCATGCCGCGCACCGCCGCGCCGTCGGCGCCGTTCTTGTCGCCCTTGCCCACCCAGCGGGCGGCCGCCAGCGCCGCGGTCTCGGTCACGCGGACCAGTTCGAGGGCGAGGTTGCGGTCGGGCGCGGTGGGACCGCCGGCCTGTGACATGGGAAGAAGCCTTCCGTCGGGGTACGGGCTGGGATGCACGTCTCAGGGTAGCCACCCGGCACGGCCCCGGTTTCCACGGGCACTCTCCCGTGCCCGGTCGCGGGCGCGCGGGCTACGCTGGCGTGATCCGGACGGGAGTGAGGCATGACAGTGGAAAAGACGGACCGGCCCACACGGGTCTCGCCGCGCGGCGCGGCGACGCGCACCGCACTGCTCAGGGCCGCCGCCCAGGTCTTCCGGACCGTGGGGTTCGCCAAGGCCGGGGTCAGCGAGGTCGTCTCCGTCGCGGGCGCCAGCGTGGGCAGCCTCTACCACCACTTCACCGGCAAGGCCGACCTCTACCTCGCCCTGTACGAGGAGTTCCAGCAGCGCCAGCAGGAGCGCACCCACCAGGCCGTCGTGGACGCGCGGGCCCGCGGGGAGAGCGACCCCACGCGGCTGATGAACATCGCCGCCCGCGCCTACCTGCTCGGCTGCATCGAGGAGAGGGACACCACACGGCTGTTCTTCAGCGGCGACGGCCCGCCCGGCTTCGAGTACCAGCTGCGGGCCCGGCTCACCCACTGGACCGACCGCAACGTGGCCCTGTACCGCAAGGCCGACGAACCGGTCGACGAGGCACTGCTGATCGTGGTGAGCGGGGCGATGCAGCTGGCCGTCGCCGAGGTGGTCAACCGCGACGACGCCGACGCGCACCGCCTGGCCGACGACATCACCCGCCTGCTCGACCAGCTCCAGCCCCTGCGGCGCGACGAGGGCTGACCCCCGCAGGCGGGCCGTCCGCGGCCGCTCCCGGGCGGACCGGCGCGCAACGGCCACCCCGGGTCGGCGCGGCCCGCGGCCTGCGGCAAGCTGGAAGCGTCATGAGTGAGCACAGCCGGTCCAGCGCGACCTTCAAGAACTACGCCATCTCCCTGGGCATCATCGTCGCCATCGTCCTGGTGCTGGCGCTCGTGGTCTCCACGCGCTCGGGGGAGAGCATCCCGTCCGTGGACTACCGGCCCGAGGCGGAGGTGCTGCGCGAGGCCGCCGACTACCCGGTGACGATGCCCGCGGAGAACCTCGCCGAGCAGGGGTGGACGCCCACCAGCTCGACCCTGGAGACCCAGGGGCCGGTCGAGTGGAGCGTGGGATTCGCCACGCCCGGCGACAGCCACGTGATGTTCACCCAGAGCGACGGCGACCCCGGGGAGGTCGCGGCGGCCCGGAGCAGGGGCGCGGAGACGATCGGAACGGTCTCGGTCGGCGGCCGTGAGTGGGAGCACCGCGAGTCCGAGGACTGGTCCGCCCTGGTCCTGGCCGAGGACGGCCGCACGCTGGTCGTGGCCGGCCCCGCCGACCTGGACGAGCTGGCGCGCTTCGCGGGCGGGCTGGAGACCTCCGGTGCCGGCGGGGAGCCGGCGGACGGGCCCTCCGAGGAGTCCTGAGCGGGCCGGCCGTACGCGCGCGAGGGGCCCCGGACCGTGCGGTCCGGGGCCCCTCCGCCGTGCCGGCGGCGCGCTACTCGGCGCGCAGGTCGCGTCGCAGCTCCTTGGGCAGCGAGAACGTCAGGGTCTCGTCGGCCGTGGTCACCAGGGACACGTCGCCGTAGCCGTACCCGGCCAGGCGGTCCAGCAGCTCCCGCACCAGGATCTCGGGGACCGAGGCGCCGCTGGTGACGCCCACCGTGGTGACGCCCTCCAGCCAGGACTCCTGCATGAGGGAGGCGTTGTCGATGAGGTAGGAGGTGTCGGCCCCGGCGGCCAGGGCGACCTCGACCAGCCGCACCGAGTTCGAGGAGTTGTCCGATCCCACCACGATGACCAGCTCGCACTCGGGCGCCATCGTCTTGACGGCGACCTGGCGGTTGGTGGTCGCGTAGCAGATGTCGTCGCTGGGCGGGTCGAGCAGGTTCGGGAACTTGCGGCGCAGGGCGTCGACGGTCTCGTTGGTCTCGTCCACCGACAGGGTGGTCTGCGACAGCCAGGACACGTTGTCCGGGTTGCGCACGTTGAGCCGTTCGACCTCGTCCGGGCTCTCCACGATCTGGATGTGGTCGGGGGCCTCGCCGCTGGTGCCCTCGACCTCCTCGTGGCCGATGTGGCCGATCAGGACGATGTCCCGGTCCTCGGCCGCGAAGCGCTTGGCCTCCTTGTGGACCTTGGTCACCAGCGGGCAGGTGGCGTCGATCGTCTTGAGGCTGCGGTCGGACGCCTCGGAGTGCACGGCCGGAGAGACGCCGTGCGCGGAGAACACGACGATCGCGCCCTCGGGCACCTCGTCGGTCTCCTCGACGAAGATCGCGCCGCGCTCCTCCAGCGTGCGCACCACGTGCGTGTTGTGCACGATCTGCTTGCGGACGTAGATCGGGGCGCCGTACTGCTCCAGTGCCTTCTCGACGGTGATGACCGCGCGGTCCACACCGGCGCAGTAACCCCGGGGGTTGGCGAGCAGCACGCGGCGTTGCTTGGTGGCGGTGGTCGTCGCTGTCATGCAATACATCCTAGGTGGGGTATGCGGGTGTGCCGCGCGGCGTGAGGGATCGCACGCTCGGACCGGCCGCCCGGGCGGCGTCGGGACGCTCACCCCGGGCCCAACGTGACGGTATCGCAACGAGCGGCATCCGGTTCCGCTTCGAAGTGGCGAAATCGTTCACTTCTCTCCTGCTCATGGTGTTCTTCCCTCCTCTATCCTGGTTCACCATCGCAATGTGTTATAGGCGGTTCGCCCTCACCCGGCCCGGCCGGATCACGGGGTGTGATCCGTCCCGCCGAGAGCAATCAGGAGCCCCCGCCCCATGTCGAACCCGACGTTCGCCACGAAAGTCGTGACCCTGTTCAAGGGCATCTTCGGGCGCAAGGAGACGGCCGCCGCCCCCGCGCCCGCCGCTCCGGCCGCACAGGAGACCGCCCCCGACGAGACCGCCGGGACCGCCCCCGCCCCCGAGGCCGCGGGCGCGGACGCCCCCGCGGCGGCGCGGACCGAGGAGAAGGCGCAGGCCGACGTGCCCGCGGCCGAGACCGCCGTGGAGGAGAAGGCCGCCGTCGCGGAGGAGGAGAAGGAGGCCGCTCCGGCACCCGTGGCCGCGGAGGCGGCCGCGGAGCCCGCCCCCGAGGCCCCGGTGGAGGAAGCCGCCCCCGCCGTCGGTGCGGAGCCGGTGGCCGTCGAGCCGGCGGTCGCCCGGGCCCCCGCCGCGGTGGAGGCCGAGGAGGAGCCCGAGCCCGCCACCGCCGACCTGGCGGACAGCGGAGAGGCCATCGCCGAGGAGATCGCGGTCGCCGAGGCCAAGACCGAGGTCGCCGACTCCGAGGTCCTGGAGAAGGTCCGCAAGGAGAACTCCCCGGCCCTGGAGGAGCTGGCCGTCCCCACCTACGACGTGCTCACCCTGCCCTCCGTCCGGGCCCGCCTGCGCAAGCTCACCGTGGAGCAGGTCCGCGACCTGCGCGCCTACGAGGTCGCGCACCAGAGCCGCGCCGAGTTCATCAAGATGTACGACAACCGCATCGCCAAGCTGGAGGACCCCGCCTCCTGAGCGCGTCCGCCGAACGCGCCGCCCGGGCGGGGGACCCGGGCGCGGCCGGGGAGGCGGTGAGGGCCGACGGGGCCGCCGGGAACGGCGGCCCCGTCCGCGTTCTGGGGAACCCGGGGGGCTTCCGGAGCGTCACATCCCGTGAGAGACCCCACCGGTTCCCGCTCGAAAGGCCCACCGCCATGACCGCTCCCGCCGCCCGCACCCCGGCCCGCCTGGCCGCCGTGCTCCTCACGGCCGCGGCCTTCGGGCTCACCGGCTGCTCCTTCTCCCTCCCCGGCGGACAGGACGTGTCCGTCGACCCCGACGGCGTGAGCGTCCGCGACGGTGAGACCGAGGTCTCCGTCGACGGCGAGGGCGGCGTGGACATCGGCAACGGCGACGGCGGGGTCAGCGTCGACGGCGAGGGCGGCGTGGGCGTCGGCGGGGACCAGGTCCTCAACGTCACCGGCGGCGACCTGACCGAGGACTGCGAGGGCCGCGCCGTCAACATCGCCTCCGAGGACGCGCAGGTCGTCCTCAACGGCTCCTGCACCACCGTCACCGTCGCGGGCAGCAACCTGACCGTGCACATCGGCTCCGCCGAGACCATCCACGTCATCGGCGCGGACAACACCGTCCACTACGCCGACGGCGACCCCGCCGTCACCGACCTGGGCGGCGGCAACTCCGTCTCCGCGGGCGGCGACGCCACCCCGTAGGCGGCGCGGGGCGGGGGAAGCGTCCTACCCCTGGCCTAGGCTCGGGTGTCATGGGCATGGAGAGTTCCCCCGAGGCGCCGCAACCGGTCCGCACGGTCCTCAACGCCGTCGGCGGCTGGATCGGCCGGCTCGGCCGCATCTGGGTCGAGGGGCAGATCGCCGAGTTGAACCGGCGCGGCCGCATGGCCTACATCACCCTGCGCGACCCGGTCGCCAACGTCTCCGTGCGGGTGGTCTGCCAGACGTCCGTCCTGGACGTCCAGCAGCCCCCGCCTGAGGCCGGAGCCCGGGTCGTGGTGCACGCCAAACCCGACTTCTACGAGGTGCGCGGCACGTTCTCGCTGCGCGCCCTGGAGATCCGCCACGTCGGCCTGGGCGAGCTGCTGGCCCGCCTGGAGCAGCTGCGCCGCACGCTCCAGGCCGAGGGGCTGTTCGCCCCGGAGCGCAAGCGCCCGCTGCCGTTCCTGCCCGGCACGGTCGGCCTGATCTGCGGGCGCGACTCCGCGGCCGAGCGCGACGTCCTGGAGAACAGCCGCCGCCGCTGGCCCGCCGTGCGCTTCGAGGTGCGCCAGGTCGCCGTCCAGGGCGACCGCGCCGTCCGCGAGGTGGTCGACGCGCTCAAGGACCTCGACTCCCGCCCCGAGGTGGACGTCATCGTCATCGCCCGCGGCGGCGGCTCCCTGGAGGACCTGCTGCCGTTCTCCGACGAGGCGATGGTCCGCGCCGCCGCAGCCGCCCGCACCCCCGTGGTCAGCGCCATCGGCCACGAGCAGGACGCCCCGCTGCTGGACCTCGTCGCCGACCTGCGCGCCTCCACCCCCACCGACGCGGCCAAGAAGACCGTCCCGGACGTGGGGGAGCAGCTGGAGACCGTCCGCCAGCTCCGCGACCGGGGCCGCCGGGTGCTCAGCGGAGCCCTGGAGCGGGAGGCCGCCTGGCTGGCCTCGATGCGCTCCCGCCCGGCGCTGGCCGACCCGGTCCGGGAGATCGACCGCCTCACCGAGCAGGTCCTGGAGCTGCGCGAGCGCTCCCGCCGCGACCTCGGGGTGTCCCTGGACCGCGCGGCCGAGAACCTGGAGCACACCCGGGCCCGCCTGCACGCCCTGTCCCCGGCGACCACCCTGGCCCGCGGGTACGCGATCGTGCAGCGCGCCGACGGCTCGGTGGTGCGCTCGGCGGCCGAGCCCGACCTCGGCGAGACCCTGCGGGTGCGCTTCGCCGGGGACGGCCTGGCCGTCACGGTGGACGCCGTCGAGACCGACCCCGAGCCGGGCCCCGAGACCACCGACACCACCGGAGGAGAAGAGTAGACATGGCGAAGAAGGGCGCGGCGAACGCCGCCGACACCGCGGAGCCGGAGCTGAGCTACGAGGAGAGCCGCGAGGAGCTCAACACCGTGGTCCGCCGCCTGGAGTCGGGCGGTCTGAGCCTCAAGGAGTCCCTGGCCCTGTGGGAGCGGGGCGAGGAGCTGGCCCGCATCTGCGAGCGCTGGCTGGAGGGTGCGCGCGCCACGATGGCCGCCGCCATGGACGAGCGGGAGAAGGACGGCGCCCCGGCGGACCCGGACACGCCCTTCTAGGGGGACCTGCGGGGGCGCGGGGGGACCGGGACCGGCGCGGCCCCGGTCACCCGCGGCCGTTGAGCTCGTCGCCCAGGCTGCGCAGGTTGCCGGGCAGGCCCCGGAACACCCCGACGACCAGCACCAGCGCCGTGCCCAGGAACAGCCAGGGGGCGACCTCGGCCAGGCGGGAGGCCAGGGCGAGGAGGAGCACCCGGGCGAACCCCTCGTTGCCCAGGGCGAGCAC
>NZ_FQZK01000029.1 GCF_900141985.1 Nocardiopsis flavescens
CATCGTGTCGGGTTCCTCGGGGACGGCCGCGGCGAAGAAGGAGGCCCTGGAGGCCGCCGGCGTCAAGGTCGGCAAGACCCCCAGCGAAACCGCCGGGATCGCCCGGTCCGTCCTGGAGACGGCCGACCACCGAGAGGAGGGGGACGGCCGCGCCCCGGCGCAGGCGTCCGCGACCCCATGACGGAGACGATCCTCAAACCCGGCACCGAGTGGGCGGCCCTGTACGCCCGGTGCCGCGCGGCCGCCCCGGAGGCCTTCGGGGCCGACCGGGTGCACAACCGCTGGGGCGGCCGGTGGCGCGCGGACGGACGTCCGCGCACCTCCCACTCCCCGGTGGACGGCGCCGAGATCGCCGGGCCGCCCATGCTCGATGCCCCGACCGCGGCCCGGGCCGTGGCGGCGGCCGCGATCGAGCACCGCGCCTGGACCCGGGTCCCGCTGGAGGAGCGGCGCACCCGGGTCCGGGCCGCGGTCCGGGCCTGGGCCGCGCACCGGGACACCCTGGCCCTGGCGCTCGTCTGGGAGATCGGCAAGCCCTGGCGGCTGGCGTGCCAGGACGTCGACCGGGCCGTCTCCGGCGTGGAGTGGTACCTGGACGGGATCGACGGGATGCTGGACGGCCGGCGCGCCCTGGACGGGCCCGTCAGCAACATCGCCAGCTGGAACTACCCGATGAGCGTCCTGGCGCACGCCATGTGCGTGCAGGCCCTGGCGGGCAACGGCGTGATCGCCAAGACCCCCACCGACGGCGGCCTGGTGTGCCTCACCCTCGCGGTCGCCCTGGCCGTGCGGGAGGGCCTGCCGTTCACCCTGGTCGGCGGGGGCGGCCGGGACCTCGCCCCGGCGCTGGTCCGCAGCCCGGAGATCGGCTGCGTGTCCTTCGTCGGGGGCCGCGACACCGGCGGCCGGGTCGCCGCCGACCTGGCGGACCTGGACCGGCCCCACATCCTGGAACAGGAGGGGCTCAACTGCTGGGGGGTGTGGGAGTACGACGACTGGGACACCCTCTCCGGCCAGATCCGCGCGACCTTCGACTACGCCAAGCAGCGCTGCACGGCCTACCCCCGGTTCGTGGTGCAGCGCTCCCGGTTCGCCGACTTCCTCCAGGCGTACCTGGCCGCGGCGGAGCAGGTGAGGTTCGGCCACCCGCTCGCGGTCGCCGACCCCGCCGACGACCCGCCCGGGCTGGACTTCGGGCCGCTGATCAGCGCCGCCAAGGCCAAGGAGCTCAACGACCGGGTGGCGGAGGCCGTCGCGGGCGGGGCGGTGCCGCTGTACCGCGGGTCCCTGGACGACGCCCTGCTGCTCCCCGGCCAGAACACCGACGCCTACGTGGCACCGGTGGCCCTGCTGGAGCCGCCGAGGTCGTCCCCGCTGTTCCACGCCGAGCCCTTCGGACCGGTCGACTCGATCGTGCCGGTCGACACCGAGGCCGAGCTGATGGCGGCGATGAACGCGAGCAACGGCGCCCTGGTCGCCACGCTGTCCTGCGACGACACCGACACGGCCGTGCGCCTGGCGGCCGGGGTGCGGGCCTTCAAGGTCGGCGTCAACCGCCCCCGCTCGCGCGGCGACCGCGACGAGCTGTTCGGCGGCCGGGGCGACTCCTGGCGCGGCGCCTTCGTCGGCGGCGCGCTCCTCGTGCACGCCGTCACCCGGGGCCCCGGACACGAGCGGCCTCCCGGCAACTTCCCGCACTACACGCTGCGCCCCGAGGGATGGGAGGGGGCGGTGCGGTAGGCGGTGCGCCCGGGATCCGGCCGGCGCCCGCTCCCCCGACCCCGGGGCGGGCGCACCGAACGGGCCCGGGGGACGAACCCCCGGGCCCGTGGCGGCCGGCGGGCCGCTCGCATCGCAGGCCCGAGCGGCGCCGGAGAAGTCCGGTATCGGCCCCGGTCGGTGCGGGGGGCTGGAACGCACCGGCCAGGGCCGCGCCTACCGGTGCGGAGGCCGCGGGACCCCTGGGGCCGCCGAGGGCGCGGTGAGCGCCCTCTCCAGGAGAACGCGGTTCCTGCCGCTGTAGACGTTCATGGAGCTGCCGCGCAGGAAGCCGACGAGCGTCATGCCCGCCTCCGTGGCCAGTTCGACAGCGAGGGAGGAGGGCGCCGAGACGGCGGCCATCATGGGGATGCCCGCCATCCACGCCTTCTGGACCAGCTCGAAGGAGGCGCGGCCCGAGACCATGAGCACGGTCTCGCGCAGCGGGAGCCGGCCCGAGCGCAGCGCCCAGCCGACCAGCTTGTCCACCGCGTTGTGCCGCCCCACGTCCTCGCGCAGGGCCAGCAGTTCGCCCGCGGCGGTGAACAGCCCGGCCGCGTGCAGGCCGCCGGTGCGGTCGAACACCCGCTGGGCCTCGCGCAGGCGGTCCGGGAGCCCGGTGAGGGTGGGCACGTCGATCCGCAGGCCGTCGTCGGCCACCGGCCACCGGGCCTTGGTGCGCACGGCGTCCAGACTGGCCTTGCCGCACAGCCCGCACGAGGACGAGGTGTAGAAGTTGCGCTCCAGCGAGGTGTCCGGGAGCGGCACCCCGGGGGCCAGGGACACGTCCAGCACGTTGTAGGTGTTGGACCCGTCCTCCGTGGCCCCCGCGCAGTAGCGGATGGCGGTGACCTGCGAGCCCTCGGACACCACGCCCTCGCTCACCAGGAACCCGGCGGCGAGGTCGAAGTCGCTCCCGGGGGTGCGCATGGTGATGCTCAACGGCGAGCCGTCCAGCCTGATCTCCAGCGGCTCCTCCACGACCAGGGTGTCCACGCGTTCGGCCTCGACACCCTCCCTGATCCGCAGGACCCTCTCACGGACGGTCACCCGTCCCATTCCCCACCACCGCCTTCCGGCGTCCGGGCCGTCTACTGGTCTACTCTTCCCGACATCCGGTGTCGAGGGGGCGAAGCGTCAAAACGGTGCGGGACGGACCGCCGCGCCGGGACCGGGACTCCGCCCCGCGGCTCAGCCGTCGCCGCGCCGCTGCACGTGCTGGAAGCCGAACCTGCCCTTGATGCACAGGTTGCCGTGTGTGACCGGGTTGTCGTGCGGGGACGACACCTTGACGATCCGGTTGTCCTGCACGTGCAGGGTCACGTTGCACCCGACCCCGCAGTAGGTGCACACCGTGGTCGTCTCGGTCTGGTCCTCCTCGTTCCAGGTGCCGTCCCGGCGCATGTCGAACTCCGTGGTGAACGACAGTGCCCCGGTCGGACAGACCTCGATGCAGTTCCCGCAGTACACGCAGGCCGAGTCGGGCAGCGCCACGTCGTGCTCGGTGGAGATGCGGGCGTCGAACCCGCGCCCGGCCACCCCGATCGCGAACGAGTTCTGCCACTGGTCTCCGCAGGCGTCCACGCACTTGTAGCACATGATGCACTTGGAGTAGTCGCGTACGTACAGGTCGTTGTCCACCTTGGCGGGCTGCTCGACGGTCGCCGCCGCCGCGCCGTCGCCGGGCTCGTGCGCGCCCGCGTGCCGGGCGTCGCGCACCCCGAGCGCGGCAGGCTCGGCCCGGGGGCCGAACCGCCCCGGGTCCGCGCCGTAGCGCTCCATCCACTCGGCGACCGCGGGCGTGGTGGACAGGTCCACCGACGAGCCCAGCAGCTCCAGGACCAGCTTGCGGCTGTGCCGCACCCGCTCGGAGTCGGTGGCCACGCTCATGCCGGCCTCCAGCCTGCGCGAGCAGGCCGGGGCGAGCGTGCGGGCGCCCTCCACCTCCACCACGCACACGCGGCAGGCGTTGCGCGGGGTGAGGGTGTCGCCGTAGCAGAGGGTGGGCACCTCGGTCCCGGCGGCCTCGCAGGCCTCCAGGACGGTGGTCCCCTCCGGGACGCGGACGGACTCGCCGTCGATGGTCGCGTCGATCAGCCGTCGGGGGGTGGGCAGGAGTACGGGGACGGTCATCGGGCCTCCTCGGTCGCAGCCCGGTCGCCCGGGGCTGGGGTCGCTGTGCCGCCGGGGGCGGGGTCGGGTGCGGCGGGGTCGTCCGCGGAGTACAGGCCGAGCCGGTCGATCGCCGACTCCACGGCGTTCCAGGCGGTCTGGCCCAGCCCGCAGATCGACGCGTCCCGCATCGCCCGCCCGACCTCCCGCAGCAGGGGGACCTCCGCGGCGGGGGAGGCGCCCGAGCGCAGCCGCAGCAGGGACTCCTCCTGGCGCACGGTGCCGACCCGGCAGGGCACGCACTGCCCGCAGGACTCGTCGCGGAAGAAGGCGGCCACCCGGGCCAGGATCGCGGGCAGGTCGGCGGTGTCGTCCAGGACCAGCACGACGCCCGAGCCCAGCGAGGCCCCGGCGGCGCGCGCGCCCTCGAAGGTCAGCGGGATGTCGAGTTCGTCGGGCCGGACGAAGGTCCCGGCCGCCCCGCCCAGGAGCACGGCCCTGAGGGACCGGCCCTCGTGCGGACCGCCCGCCGCCTCCACCAGGTCGCCCAGGGTGGCCCCGAAGGGCAGCTCGTACAGGCCGGGGCGGCGCACCGCGCCGGACAGGCAGAACAGCTTGGGGCCGGTGGACCCCGCGGTGCCCACGGCCGCGTACGCCGGTCCTCCCATCAGCAGGACGGGAAGCACGTTGACCAGGGTCTCCACGTTGTTCACGGCGGTCGGCTTGCCGAACAGCCCCTTCTCCACGGGGAACGGCGGCTTGGTGCGGGGCTCTCCGCGCTGCCCCTCGATGGAGCCGAAGATCGCCGTCTCCTCGCCGCAGATGTAGGCGCCCGCGCCGCGCCGGATCTCGATGTCGAAGGAGAAGCCCGACCCCATGACGTCGGGGCCGAGCAGGCCGCGCTCCCGGGCCAGCGAGACCGCGTTCTCCAGGTGCAGGAGGGCCCGGGGGTACTCGCCCCGGATGTAGAGGTAGCCGGTGCGCGCGCCGATCGCGTACCCGGCGATGGTCATGGCCTCCACCAGGGAGAAGGGGTCGCCCTCCATGATGACGCGGTCCTTGAAGGTCCCGGGCTCGCTCTCGTCGGCGTTGCACACCAGGTAGTGCGGGGCGTCCGGCTGCTGGGCGGTGGCGTTCCACTTGCGCCCGGTGGGGAAGGCGGCGCCGCCCCGGCCGACCAGGCCGGAGTCGGTGACCTCCCGGATCACCCCGGCGGGGCCCAGGCGCAGGGCCTCGCGCAGCGCCGCGTATCCGCCCGCCGAGCGGTAGTCGTCCAGGCTGAGCGGGTCCACGCGGCCGATCCGGCGCAGGAGGACGTGGTCGGGGGAGCCGGCGTCGGGCACGGCGGCCGCGGGGCCGGGCTCGGGGGAGGCACCGGGCGGGGGGCCGGGGTGGAAGGTGGTGGGGTGGTCGGACGCGGGGGAGGGGCGGTCCCCGTCCGCGCCCCGTCCGCCGGGACCGCCTTCGGCGAGGGCGTCCAGGCCCCCGGGGGTGGCGGGCGCCGCGACCGCGAACCGGGCCGGCGCCCCGGCCTGGAGGGCCAGGGCCGCGGGGGCGCGCTCGCACATGCCCAGGCACGGGCTCTCGTGCCAGGCGGCGGGGGCGTCGCCGGAGCCGGTCCCGGGAGGGCCCAGGCGCGCGGCCAGCCGTTCGCGCAGGCCGTCCGAGCCCGCCGCCGCGCAGGCGATGTCGGTGCACAGGTGCACGACCCGCCGGGGGCGCTCGTGCAGGGCGAACATCGCGTAGAAGGAGGCGACGGCGTAGGCCTCGGCCGGGGGGACGGTGAGCCTGCGGCAGATGTGGTTGAGCGCCCCGCGGCTGATCCAGCCCACCCGGTCGTTGACCGCGTGCAGGGCGGGCAGGAGCAGGTCGCGCCGGTCCCGGGCGGTGTGCCCGCCCCGGGCGTAGCGCAGGTCGGAGTCCTGGCGGGTCCCGCCGTCCCAGCCGGATTCGGGCGTGCCCAGGAGGGAGTCGACGGCGTCGCGTTCGTCGGCGGTGGCCGCCTCGTCCAGAAGTCGCAGGTCCACGCCCGGATCACCTCAATCATGTAAGACAGATCACAGGATTCTGTATACAGGAGACAGTAGGATGGGAGTTCCGGATTGACAACCCTCGTCACCGATGCGAATTCGGCGACGGAGGCGGTCCCTCCGGGTGCCCGGTCCGTCGGGCACGGGGGTGGACCGTCCCGCCAGGGGGCTGGGGAGACGGTCCGCCCTCCGCTCCGTTCGGCTAGCGGAGCGCCCCGTCGGGGGCGCCCCTGTGCTCGGCCGCGGGCCGGGGCCCCAGGCGCTCGATCCGCACGGCCGCCGCCTTGTACTCGGCGGTCCCGGCGATGGGGTCGGTGGCGTCGATGGTCAGCAGCTGGGTGTCGACCTGGTGCGGGAAGTGGAAGGTCATGAACACCAGGCCCGGCCGCATGGACGCGGTGACCGAGGCCGGGACCAGGACCGAGCCGCGGCGGGAGGTCACGCGGACGGTCTCTCCGTCCTCGATCCCGAGCTTGGCGGCGTCCTCCGGGGACAGGTCCAGCAGCTCGCCCCGCCGCAGCGGCGAGGAGAACCCCCCGGTCTGCACGCCGGTGTTGTAGTCGTCCAGGCGGCGGCCGGTGGTGAGCCGGAACGGGAAGTCCTCGTCCAGCAGGTCCACCGGCGGCGAGTGGCCCACGATCCCGAACGGTGCGGGATCGCCCCGCAGCGCCGGGGCCTTGGACCACAGGCGCGAGTGCAGGTAGCTCGGCTCCAGCGCGTCCTCGGAGTAGCAGGGCCACTGGATGCCGTCCAGCTCGGCCAGGCGCGCGTAGCTCATGCCCCGGTGCATGGGGGACAGCGAGCGCACCTCGTTCCAGATCTCCTCGGCGGCCGGGCGCTCCCACGGGTGGCCGAGCCGGGTGGCCAGCGCGCACATGATCTCGATGTCGTCCCTGGCGCCCTCGGGCGGGTCCAGCGCCTTGCGCACCAGCTGGACCCGCCGCTCGCTGTTGGTGAAGGTGCCGTCCGACTCGCACCAGGCGGCGCTCGCGGGGAGCACCACGTCCGCCAGCTCGGCGGTCCGGGTGAGGAAGATGTCCTGCACCACCAGGTGGTCCAGGGACCGCAGCCGGGCGGTGGTCTTGTGCGTCTCGGGCTCGGACTGCACGGGGTTCTCGCCGATGACGTAGAGGGTTTTGAGCTCGCCCTCCTCCATGGCCTCGAACATCTGGGTCAGGTTCAGGCCCTTGCGGCCCTGGATCGGCCGGCCCCAGGCGCGCTCGAACGGCTCCCGGACCCCGGGGTCCAGGATGTCCTGGAAGCCCACCAGCCGGTCGGGGATGGCGCCCATGTCGCCGCCGCCCTGCACGTTGTTCTGGCCGCGCAGCGGGTTGAGGCCGGAGCCGTGCCGGCCCACGTGCCCGGTCAGCAGGGACAGGTTGATCAGCGAGCGCACGTTGTCGGTCGCGTTGTGGTGCTCGGTGATGCCGAGGGTCCAGCACAGCTGGGCGCGCTCGGCGCGGGCGTAGGTGTGGGCGAGTTCGCGGACGGCCTCCGCGGGCACGCCGGTCTCGGCCTCGGCCGCGGCGGGCGTCCACGGCTCCACCAGCGCGCGGTACTCGTCGATGCCGCTGGTGGCGCGCTCGATGAAGGACTCGTTGGCCAGCCCCGCGTGCAGGATCTCCCGGCCGACCGCGTGCGCAAGCGGGATGTCGGTGCCCACGTTGAGGCCGAACCAGCGGTCGGCCCACTCGGCGGTGGGCGTGCGCCGGGGGTCCACGACGAAGAGCCGGGCCCCGTTGCGCACCCCCTTGAGCACGTGCTGGAAGAAGATCGGGTGGGCGAACCGCGGGTTGCCGCCCCAGATCACGATGAGGTCGGTGTCCTCGATCTCCGAGTAGGAGGAGGTGCCGCCGCCGGACCCGAAGGCGGCGGCCAGCCCCGCGACGCTGGGCGCGTGGCAGGTGCGGTTGCAGGAGTCGACGTTGTTGGTGCCGACGACGACGCGCGTGAACTTCTGCGCGACGAAGTTCATCTCGTTGGTGGCCCGGGCGCAGGAGAGCATGCCGAAGGAGTTCGGCCCGTGGCGGTCGATGCCCTGCCGGAACCCGGCCGCGGCGCGGTCCAGGGCCTCCTCCCAGGAGGCCGGGCGCAGTTCGCCGTGTTCGCGGACCAGGGGCCGGGTGAGTCGTTCGTAGGAGGTGGAGAAGTCTTCGGAGCGGCGCATGTTGGCCTCGCTTGGAGTTCGTGGCCTTGAAGAGAATACTGTATGCAATGTTACGTGCCGGGGCAATGGGCGGCCGGTGCGAAGGGGGCCGGAGGGGCGGAGGCGTCCCGGGCGGGTGGCGGCCGGGCGTGGGCGGGTCAGGCGGGGGCGGGCTCGGAGACCCGCTGGTTCAACAGGCCCGCCACGGCGTCGACCGCGCGCAGGGTGGGCGCGGGGGCGCCGGTCAGGTCGGCCAGTTCGACCACCGCGGACAGGATGACGTCCAGCTCCATGGGGCGCCCCCGCTCCAGGTCGTGCAGCGTGGAGGTCCGGTGGTCGCCGGTGCGCTCGGCGCCCGCGAGCCTGCGCTCGACGGAGACGGAGGGGCGCACGCCCAGCCGGGCGGCCACGTCCAGGGTCTCGTTCATCATGGTGCGGGCCAGGTCCCGGGTGGAGCGGTGGCGGCAGATCTGCGCCATGGTCGAGCGGGTGAGCGCGCTGAGCGGGTTGAAGACGATGTTGCCCATGAGCTTGACCCAGATGTCCACGCGCAGGTCGGGCTCGACCGGGCACTTCAGCCCGCCGGCCGCCATCGCCGCGGACAGGTCGCGGCAGCGCCGGGAGTCGGAGCGGTCCGGCTCGCCGATGGAGAACCGGGTGCCCTCGATGTGCCTGACCACCCCCGGCTCCACGATCTCCGTGGCCGCGTAGACCACGCAGCCGATGGCGCGCTCGACCGGGATCGCCCGGCTGACGGCGCCGCCCGGGTCCACGCTCTCGACCCTGCGGTCGGCGAACGGGCCCGGGACCCCGTGGAAGTACCACCAGGGGATGCCGTTCTGGGCGGCGACCACGGAGGTGGCCGGGCCCAGGAGGGGGCGCAGCAGCGGGCCGCACGCGGCGTAGTGCTGCGCCTTGAGCCCGAGCAGGACGACGTCCACGGGGCCGACCTCGGCGGGGTCGTCCGTGGCGTGGGGGTGCCCGGTGAAGTCGCCGCGGGGGCTGAGCACCCGCACACCCCGCTCGCGCAGGGCCCGCAGGTGCTCGTTGCGGGCGATGAGGTGGACATCGGCTCCGCCGCGCTGGAGCGCGGCGCCCGCGTAGGCGCCGATCGCTCCGGCGCCGAGAACGGCGATGCGCATGAGGACTCCTTCCATTTGCCATACTGTATACAGTATGCTCTAACACAAGCGTCTCCTCACCACGGCAGGGAGAGAAGGAATGCCCGACCCGGTCGCCTCGGAAACTTCTCCGCTTCTTCGTCTCCACGGCCGCCGGCGGGAACGCGCGCCGATGCCCTGGCCCCGCGCCCGCGAGCTGGCGCGCGAGGCCGGCGCCGCGGGCGCCGCGCCCGTGGGGGAGGTCCCGCTCGCCCGTGCCCTGGGCGCCACGCTCGGGGCCGACCTCGTCTCCGCCGTCGACGTCCCCGTCCTGGACAGCGCCGCGATGGACGGCTACGCCGTCAGCGGCGGGGGGCCCTGGACCGTGCTCGGGCGCGCGCTGGCCGGACACCGCGGGCCGGTGGCCCGCCTGGACGGGGGAGAGGCGGTGGAGGTGGCCACGGGCGCCGTCGTGCCGGACGGCACCACCTCGGTCCTGCCCTACGAGCACGCCGTCCCGGACCCGTCCGGGCCGGGGGCGGGCGGCGCGGGCCGGGACGCCGGGCGCCTGAACGGCGAGACCGCGCCGGGGCGGCACCTGCGGCTGCGGGGCGAGACCACCCCCGCCGGGGCGGTGGTCGCCCGTGCCGGGCACCCCGTCACCCCCGTGCTCCTGGGCCTGGCCGCCAGCCTCGGACGGGACACCCTGCCGGTGCTCCGCCCCCGGGTCCGCGTCCTGGTCACCGGCGACGAGGTGGTGCGGGAGGGCGTCCCGCGCCCCGGGGCGGTGCGCGACGCGATCGGCCCGGTACTGCCCGGGCTGGTCGCCTGGTCCGGGGGCGACTGCGCGCCCCCGGACCTGCTGGCCGACCGGCGGGGCGACCTGGAGCAGGCCCTGGAGGCGGTGCCGGGGACCGACCTCGTCGCGGTGTGCGGCTCCTCCTCGGCGGGCCCGGCCGACCACCTGCGCGCGGCGCTGACCGCCCTGGGCGCGAGGTTCGCGGTCGATGGTGTGGCCTGCCGCCCCGGCCACCCACAGGTCCTTGCGGTGCTCCCCTCCGGGGCCCTGGTGGTGGGCCTGCCCGGCAACCCCGGCGCGGCCCTGGCCGCGGCCCTCACCCTGCTCGTCCCCGCGCTGAGCGGCCGCGCGGGACGCCGCGACCCGGCGCACACCGGGCGCCGGGTCCGGCTCATCGGGGAGACGCGGCCCCACCCCCGCGACGTCCGGCTGGTCCCGGTACGGGTGAGCCGCGACCTCGCGGTGGAACTGCCCTCCAGCGGCTCGGCCGACCTGCGCGCGGCCGCCGTGGCCGACGCGCTCGCGGTCGTCCCGCCCGTCCGCGCGCCGGGGCGTGTCGAACTCGTCGGACTGCCCTGGTGACGCGCCCACGCCATGCACTTCGTACACTGTCTACAGTGAGACCGACCCCACCGCCGGAATCTGGAGACTCCTCATGTCCTCGCAGGGATTGAACGCCGTCGCAGGACGGATCCAGCGCCCGGTCCCGCTGCGGGAGGCCGTCTACGAGGCCATCCTCGACCTCATCACCACCCGGGCGCTCTCGCCCGGCCGGCACCTGGTCGAGACCGAGCTGGCCGGCACCCTCGGCGTCTCGCGCCAGCCGGTCCGCGAGGCCATGCAGCGGCTCAGCAACGAGGGCTGGGTGGACCTGAGGCCCGGCTACGGGGCTTTCGTCCACACACCCACCGAGAGCGAGGCCGACCAGCTCCTGGCGGTCCGCGCCATGCTGGAGGCCGAGTCCGCCAGGCTCGCCGCCGAGAACGCCTCCCCCGAGCAGGTCCGGCTCCTGCGCGCGCTGGTCGCCGCGGGCCGCGAGGCCACCGAGCGGGCGGACACCGAGGCCGTGGTCAAGGCCAACGCCGACTTCCACCGGACCGTCACCGAGGCCTCCGGCAACCGGGTGCTCGCCGAGCTGGCCGCCCAGGTCGACCGCCGGGTCCGCTGGTACTACGCGCCCGTCGCCGGCATCCGCGGCTCGGCCTCCTGGGACGAGCACGAGGAGCTGGTCGAGGTCATCGAGCGCGGCGACGCGGCGCGGGCCCGCGCCCTCATGAGCGAGCACACCGAGCGCACCCGCCGCACCTACCACGAGGAGGTCGACGGGGTGCAGCCCTGACCTGGCGGTCCGGGCGCCCTCGCAGATCAGAGGGTTCCGTTGCTGGGCCTTCGCGGCGGTCGCAGGCCGTCGGGGGGCGTTCCCGCCTCCCGGAAATCTCCCGGCGGGTGTTGGGGACGGCCGTCTCCCACCACCCGCCGCACCGCTCCCGGTCCTGTGGGGGTTCCTCGATCACACGTGAGAGAAGTGATCGTGATGGAGCCCTCCCGGTGGTCACGGATGGTGGCCATCGCCGCCGTGCTGATGCTCGCGGGTATCGCCGCGGTGGTGTCCTCTTCGCACATGTACGAACTCGCGCTGCGCCACGGCGAATCCGAATGGCGCGCGGCGCTGTTCCCGCTGTCGGTGGACGGCATGATCGTCGGCTCGCCCATGACCTTGCTGGGCGATGCCCGTCACGGCCGTCGGGGCGGCCTGTTGCCCTGGACCCTGCTCATCCTCGGCTCCATCGCCTCCCTTGCCGCGAGCGTCGCGGTGGCCGACCCGACGAAGTGGTCGCGGATCATCCACGCCTGGCCGTCCTTCGCGCTGATCGGTGCGTACGAGCCGCTCATGCGCGAGTTCCGCACCTCAAGCCCCCGGCCCGATATCCCCGCGGTGCGATCGAGGAGAGGCCCCCGGAGACGGCGTCCGGCCAAGCTCCACGGCGACAAGGCCTACCACTCCCGGGCTCAGCGCCGCCGGCTGCGCGAACGCGGCATCGCAGTGCGCCCGGCCCGCCCCGGCGTCGGGTCCTCCCGACGCCTGGGCCGGCACCGGCACAAGATCGAGCGCTCGATCGCCTGGCCGGGCTCCTACCGCAGGTTGAACGTGCGCCGGGAACGCGAGGCCTCCACTTTCCCGGCCATGCTCGGCATCGCCTGCATCCTCATCCGCTACAAGCACCTGGCCAAGCACGCTGATGGCTTTGAGATGAGTTCCAACGAAGGACGGCCACGTATGATTCGAGAGTCACGCTCGGGGCCCGGCGTTTCTCGCCGCCCGCCCTGGGCGTGATTCATGCAGAAGCTGAGGAGTGTTGGTGCAGGCGATCTTCAAGGACATCGTGAATGGCGATGAGGAGAGCGTGAGGGCGCGGATTGAGAAGGATCCGTTTCTGGTCGACGCTGTTGCCACGGGATCACCGAAGAAGTACACCGGTCAGTCCGCGCTGCAAGTAGCGATCAGAACGGGGCACTTCACCATCGCGAGGATGCTCCTGCGGAGGGGGAGCGACCCGAGCTTCGTCGATGCGAAGTCGTCGACCGGCTGGTCGAGATCTGTGCTTCACGACGCCGCGGTAGCCGCGGTGATGCGGTCGCGCTGGTCGCGTCGGACCTTCAACGCGGACTCTGAGCAGGTCTGGATCCTCGCCGAGACCGCGAAGAACGATGAAGCGTTCGAGATGCTCGTCGCGCTCATCGAGGCGGGCGCTGATGCGACTGCCGAGGACTCGCTGGGTGCGACCCCCTTTGGTCGTGCGGTGCTCACCGCTCACGACGTGCTGCCTCGCCGTAACGACGAGAAGCCTCAGTTGTCCGACGGTAAGCCGCTGACGGCTGAGCTGGTGCACGACCTCAGCCGCATCTTCCAGCTGTTCAAAGCGCATGGTGCCGATCCGCATCAGGTCGAACCCCAACTCGGCAAGCCTTTGGCGCACCACTACCGCCACGAACTCGTCGGCAAGTTCCTCATCGGAAACGTTGAACCAGACCCGGTCGCGTAGCCGATACGCAGGTGAGCGGCCCGCGCAGGTCCTCGGCCTTGCCCGCGTCTTTCCGCCGGAGTGGATCTCCGCGGCTTCCAGTCGCCGCGTACCGTTCTCGGCGACGCCCGCAATCGGGCGGGCCCAGGGCTGAATGCCCGGCTGAGCGCGCGGCCTCGTACTGACCTCGCGATCGGCATCGACCGGCCCGGCTCCGTGTAAAGCAGAGATCCGGAGACATCGCTCCGAGGAGCGATGGGGCATCCGGCTTTTTCACAGGTGACGGTGCCAGACGGATCGGAGCGGCGCAACCTCAGGTGCGGCGGGAAGAGGCACTGGAGGAGCCATTGAGCGAAGCAGCCCATCAGGTATCGCGACGAGACGTTCGAGCGGCGAGCACGCTACAGGACGTGGCCGTTCTGGATCCGCATGAGGGGTGACTCGTTCAGCCGGTACTCGCAACTCAACGTGAGGTCGCCGCTCATGCCGCTGACGACGACGGCCTGCAGATCGCCTGACGATAGCGAGTCGACGATTTTCTGAAGAACGGCGAACACTCTTCCCATCTCAGATCGCGGCATCGAGGCTCACGGGCACGTGCCCGGCGAGGATCACCTGCGCGAGCTGACGCAAGGGAGCGTCCCCATGGTCTTCGCCCCCGAGCAGAAGGGCGAGTTCATCACGGGTTTTACCGAGCAGCGCCAACCATGCCGATGATCTGACGGTATCCGCCATCGTCATCTCGTCATCGTCGCTCACCGACCCGATCGCGTCGATCACCGCGGACACGGGTGCGGCGCGGATGCGGTCGTGCAGGGCTGCCGAGACGATCGCTTCGCATGCCTGCTCCCACTCCTTCCTGGCCGATGGGCCGGTCGCTGGGGCATCGGGGCGGTAGTTGACGAGGAACATGTGGTACTCGTCCGAGGCCGGCAGCCGTGCCCCGGAGGCGACGTCGAGCTGTCGCAACCCCCGGAGCGACAACGGCAGTGGCTCGCCGACACGGGAAGCGATGCCGGTATCCAGCAGTGCCTCGACGTCGCGGGTCAGGCTCGCCCGGGTCACGTCGAGCGCCGCACCGAGACCGGGAATCACCGACCACGGAGCGCGGTCCTGCAGCGGCATCCCGCGGTGGCGCACGAACAGATCCAGCGGCGTGTCCGCGGTGAGTTCGAGTGTGCGCGCGTCCCAAGGATCGTCGTCGACCTCATGGACCTCGTCCTGGCCCGCGCCCATGATCAGCGCGCGACCGGGACCCGCCGTCCCGATGACCAGAGTGTCGGCAGGCAACTGCCAGGAGTGTGCGCCGTGGTTCGTCGCCTGCGTGATGCGTTCGGCGCTGAACACCTCGACGCCGCCGGCCTGCGCACCGTCGCAGATCGTCAGGAACGCACGCAACGCAGGCGGAAGCGGTGCCGGCGCCAGCGCATCCGCGACCGCCAGGGCGACCTCATCGGCCGGGGACCCAAGGATGACGCCGGTGAGGTTCTCCAGCCGCTCCCGGGTCATGCCGTGCCCTCCGACGCCCCGGTGCCGTCGAGATAGACGTTGCGCGCCAGTGGCACCACGTAGGTCCAGTTGAACGGGAACATGTCGCCCTCCCCGGCATCCAGTGCTGCGAGGACCTGCGTCCTGTCCGACGAGGACATCCACCTTCCGTGGATCTTCCAGTGCACGCCCAGGAGACTCCCACCGGCTGCGGTGTCGACCTGGAAGACCGAGGGGAGCACGTCGCCGCGCGGGAGGGTCGTCGTCCCGGCGATCCAGTACACGCCGTCGTCGTCAGGCACGACCTCGACCTGCACCACCGTCGGCGTGCTCGTGCGCGGGTCGATACGGATGACGAAGCTCGGTGAGCCGTGCAGCAGGTTGAGCCACTGGATCGTCGTGGCATCCGTATCGTTCATCGACGATCAGCTTCCCGCTGCCCTGGTTCTCTTCCGCATCGAGCCACGTGCGGATCTCGTCCGTGGAGCCGTCCCAGATCCCTTCGGGCACGAGCGCCCAGTCCGTGATGAGGTTCGCGACCCAGCCGGGGTGAGCACCCCGAAGAAGTCGAAGATCACACCGTCGAAGCGGTGTTCCCCGGTCGTCTCCATACCCGCACCCTAGGGGCACCCCGACCTCCCGCCCGTCCAGGTGGCGGCCGACGGCTCCGATCCTGAGACCGGTTCCCGCCACCAGCACGTGGTCGATCACCCCCGTAGTGCTGACCTCCATCGGCCCTGAACTCAGGAGACCGTGGCCCTCCAAAAGAAATCCGATGGAATCGCTCCACAACGTGCGCCTTCGGTGGTCGGCCACGACGGTGGCCTTCATCGTGCTCGTGCTTCTTCTTGCCCGCCACGAATGCCCGCCGGTCGCCGCGGCCCGCCTGGAGCCTGTGGACCTGGATCTCGGTGGCGTCCAGCCGCAGTTCCGCACCCTCGGCGTGGAGGTCGACGGGGTGCAGTCCTGACCTGGCGCTTCGGCCATCCGCGCAGATCAGAGGGTTCCGTTGCGGGACCTGCACGGCGGTCGCAGGCAGTCGGGGGGCGTTCCCGTCTCCCGGAAACCGCCCGCCACCCGTCGGGAGGTTGCCGGACGCCGCGGGCACGGCGCCGGGGGACGTCGAGCGGTGACGGCTCCTGTCACGGCCGGGCTCCCGCGGCGGCGCGGAGCCCGCTCCGCACCCGGTACGGGACACCGCCCGTCCCCGTGCGTGCCCGCCCGGTCCGGTCCCCCGCCGTGGGAACCGGACCGGGCGGCGGCTCTGCCGGAGCGGCACGGACCGCTCCGTCACGGCGCCGCCATCACCCGGGGGAACAGCCCCTGATCCACATTGGCGCCGGTGATGACCGTGGCCACCACCTCACCGGGCAGCTCCCGGGAGGCGATCGCGGCCAGGCCGGCCGCCCCCGCGGGCTCGGGTACGACTCCGAGCGTCGTCAGCGCCGTCCGCATGGCAGCGAGCATCTCGGCGTCGGTGACCACCACCATCCGGTCCACCAGCGCCCGCATCCGCGCCACCGACTCCGGAATCGGCTCACTGATCGCGATCCCCTCGGCGAAGGTGTCGGTCCCCGCCGTGGAGACCGCCCGCCCCCGGTCCCAGCTGGTGGCCATACTCGGCGCGCCCTGCGCGCACACCCCCACGACCCGGGTCGCGGGGGAGTGCTCCTTGACCCACCGGGCCACCCCGGTGATCAGGGAGCCGTCCCCGACGGGCAGCACCACCGTGTCGATCGGCCCCGCGCGCAGCAGCTCCACGCCGATGGTCCCCGCGCCTTCGGCGATCCGGGGGTGCAGTCCGTCCTGCACGAACACCGCGTCCGGGTGCGCCGCGGCGAAGGCGCGGGCCGCCCGGCCCACCCCGCCGTCCGCGACCTCGTGCACCCGCGCGCCCAGGGCGCCCATCCGGGTGAGCTTGACCCGGCTGGTCCCCGCGGGGACGAAGACCTCCGCCCCCAGGCCGTGCCGGGTGGCCGCGTACCCCACGGCCTGGCCGAAGTTGCCGGTGGAGGTGCACACCATGCGGGTTCCCGGGGCGAACTCCCGCGCCAGCAGGTCCACGCCCCTGCCCTTGAAGCTGCGCAGGGGGTTGAGGGTCTCGACCTTGACCACGACACGCCGCCCGAGCGCGGCGCACAGCTGTTCGTCCACGTACTGCGGGGAGTTCAGGAAGACCGGGTCGATCAGCTCCGGGGCGCGGGCGATCCGCTCCAGGTCCAGATCCGGGGTGTGCATACCGCGTGCCTTTCGCTCTCGGAGCCAGGGGAGCCGCGTCAGGTGTCCCGAGCGGCGCCACGCACACGCCGACGCGGAGCGCCCCCCGTTCTCCGGGGCGGACGCTCCCCTCACGGCAGGGGGGAGGAAGGTGGTCGCGACGGAAGCACCTGCGGCCGTCGCACGCCATTCTCGCGTGCCCCCCACACCCGGCACCACCGGCCACCACCCGCCGCGCCTCCTCCGGGAGGACGCCCGGCGCACCCGGCGCGCCCCCGGCGGGCAGGCGGGGCTCCATCCCGGCGCGGTCCAGCGGCGCACACACGGCCGCCGCGCCTCCGGGGCCGTCTCCCGCCGGGCCGCGGTGGTCGACCCGGCCGCACCGGGGCCCACCGTCCCGGCCGCGCCGCCGGTGACCCTGGAAACGGGGGTCCGCCGACCACCGCGCGCGGACGCCCGCCGGACCCCGTGCGGCAGTGCTGAGAACCGGCCGGGCAGGGGGCTGTTCGGCCGGGCCCGCCGCCGAGAGCCCGTACCACCGCCTTCCCCTCCACGCGGGAATCCGAGTCGGCGGACGTCTTTCCGGAGGACCACATCCGCGAATACGCGGAGAAGAGCCTGGCCGACCTCGGCGTCGACAGTGTGGACCTCTTCCAGTTCCACGTCTGGGAGGACTCCTGGTCCGAGGACGACCGTGGGCGGGAAGCGGCCGGCGAGCCCGAACGCGAAGGGCTCGTCCGGGCGGTCGGGATCAGCGTCGACCGCCGGGAGCCGACGAACGTGCTCAGGACGCCCGACACCGGCCTGATCGACACGGTGCAGGTCGTCTACAACGTGTTCGACCAGAGTCCGGAGGACGAGCTGTTCCCCGTGTGCCGGGACCTGGGCATCGGCGGCGGGCCGGCGGCGCGCACGGCACCGCGGACCCGCCGCCCGACCCCCTCACTCCGAGCGCAGGCCCTCTGGGCGCATCGTCCGCAGCAGCGCGGGGATCGCGAAGAGGGTGGTCAGGGCCGCCACGCCCACCCCCGCACCCGCGATGACGAGGGTCTCCACCGGGACGAAGCGCACGGGGAGCCCGGCCACCCCCTGGATCAGGGTCCCCAGGGCGGTCCCGACCGCCGTGGCCAGCACGATGCCCAGGAACACGGGCAGCGTGGTCTGCCAGACCACCGAGGCCACCAGCGTGCTCCGCCGGGCGCCGAAGGCGGTGAGCACCGCGTGCACCCGCCTGCGCCCGCGGACCTGCTCGACCGTGCCCACCACCAGCCCCGCGGCGATCACCGTCAGGCAGGCCAGGGCCCCGGCGACGAGCGCGTCGCGGATGTCGAGCATGCCGGGGTTGACCAGGGTGGTGATGGGGAAGTGCGCGCGCGAGGTCGGGTCCAGCGCCGCGACGGTGTGCCTCACCCCCTCCTCCATCCCGGGGACGGTGTGGTCGGCCCGGATCCAGATCGTGCTCCGGGCGGCGATCTCACCGGGCACGGCGGCGGCCTCCGGGGTGGCCAGGACCACGTCCCGCGCCGTGTGCCCCTCACCGGTCCAGGGGTGTTCGACCAGCGGCCCCTCGAAACCGGAGACCGCGGGCAGCGTCCAGGCGCTCTCCGTCGCGCCGTCCCGCGGGCGGACCATGAGGGTGTCGCCGGACCCCAGCCCCGGCACCGCGCTGAAGACGTCCCCGGCGGAGCAGCCGGGCAGGTCGGCCATCTGCACCAGGACGGCGCAGTCGGCGATCCGGACCGGGACGTCGGTACCGTCGGCGGCGGTGCCCCACACCGTGCGGAAGGCGGCGGCCTCCTCCACCCCGGGCACCCGCGCGAGGGCCCCGGCGGGATCGTCGTCGGCGGGGGGCATCCACAGCTCCGCCTGGACCTGGTACCCGGCGGCGCCGAACGCGTCGACGGTGTACGCCTCGGCGGCGGTGTCCGCCAGTCTCACCTCCGCGTCGGCCCAGGCGTTCACGAACAGGCTCTGCAGCGCGATGGCCCCCGCGACGGTCACCACGATGCCGCTGACCGCCCGGGTGGGCCCGCCGCCCGCCGCCGCCAGCCGGCGCACCGCCAGCTGGAGCGCGAGGGGGCCGCCCGAGGCGCGTCCGAACAGCCGGTCCACCAGCCAGGGCAGCACGGCGGTCGTGCCGAAGAGTGCGGCCAGGAGTCCGATCGTCACCAGGGGCAGCCACCCGTCCCCGCTCGCCCCCTGGCCGGGGCTCATGCTCAGGAAGATCAGGACCACCCCGAGCACCAGGAGCAGCAGGCGCCACCACAGCTTGGGGCGCGCCCGCTCGGCCCGGCGCACCGTGCCGAGCGGTTCCACCACGACACCGCGCAGGGAGGCGAGCACCACCCACAGGGCCAGCAGCGGCACCCCGGCGAACACCAGCGCGCCGAGCACCGGGTGCGGTGTCACGTCGCCGGCGTACAGGCCGGAGCTCACCCGCACCGTCTCCACGAGCGGGCGCCCGGCGAGGAAGAGCACCGCCCCGAGCACCAGGCCGAGCCCGATACCGGGGAGGGTCTCGCCGGCCGCGATGCGGCGGACGGCCCCCCGGTCGGCCCCCATGAGGCGCAGCGCCGCCAGGCGCCGTTCGCGCTGCTCGCCGCCGAAGCGCACCGCCGCGCCGAGGAAGACCACGACCGGGGTGAGCATGACGACCGCGCCGACCACACCGAGCAGCAGGACGACCGGTCCCCGAAGGACCGGGCCCGGCTCCCCGCCGAACCCGGTGATCCGTATCCCGGCGTTCTCCACGGACAGGTCGTCGCTGCCGAGGTAGAAGGCCGCCTCGTGCGGTCCCAGGAGGCCCTCCGGCCCGATCTCCCCGACGACGGTCTGGTCGAACCGGTCCCGGAGGACCTCGTTGCCCGGGGCGTCGATCAGGTCGGCCAGGGCGGGGGAGAGGAGGAGTTCGCCCGGTCCGGGGATCTCGGCCACGCCGGGCGGGAGCGGGGGGTCGGACCCCTCGGCCCGCAGCAGGCGGCCGTGGATCTCCTGTGTCTCGTAGGTGGTGGTGGCGATGCCGATCAGCAGGGTGTCCTCGCCCGCCGGGGGCGGCGGGTCCGGGGCGACCTGGTGGTCCACGCGGTCCGCGTTCCGCTCGGACAGGCGGTCCAGGACGGTCGGCAGGGAGGCGGCCAGGAGCAGCGCGGCGGTGGCCACGCCGACCCCGATCGCCGTCAGGAGGGTCCGCAGGACGACCTCCCGGCCGCCGCGCAGGGCGAGCTGCGCGCCCAGCCGCAGCTCGCCCGGGCGGGACGGGCGCTCGCGCGCGGGTCCGGGCCCGGCGGGGTCGCGCTCGCGCGGGCTCATCCCCGGGCTCCGGTGTCGAGGGTGCGGCCGTCCCGGCAGACGACCTCGCGGTCGGCGTAGGCGGCCACCCGGGCCTCGTGCGTCACCACGACCACGGCCGCCCCGGTCTCCCGGGCCGCCTCGGTGAGCATGCGGATCACCCGTTCGCCGTTCAGGGAGTCGAGCGCTCCGGTGGGTTCGTCGGCGAACACCACGCGCGGTCCGGTGATGAGGGCGCGGGCCACCGCGACCCGCTGGCCCTGGCCGCCCGAGCACTCGCCGGGGGTCTTGCGCGCGAGTCCGCCCACGTCCAGCCGGTCCAGCCACTCGGCGGCGCTGCGCTCCGCCCGGCGGCGGGACCACCCGCCGAGCCGCAGGGGGAGTGCGACGTTCTCCAGGCAGGAGAGTTCGGGGACGAGCTGGCCGAACTGGAACAGGAAGCCGAACTCGGAGCGGCGCAGCGCGCTGAGCCGGGGGTCCGAGGCGGTGACCAGGTCCTGCCCGCCGTACTCGATGGTCCCGGCGTCGGGCCGCACCACCCCGGCCAGGCAGTGCAGCAGGGTGGACTTGCCCGACCCGGAGGGGCCCATGACGGCGACGACCTCACCGGGGTACAGGCTGAGGGAGGCGTCCTCCAGGGCCCGGGTGAGGCCGAAGGACTTGCGCAGGCCGGAGCCGGCGAGCAGGGGCGGCGCGGGGTCCCCGGGGAGGCGGTCGGGGAGCGCGGGGGAGGCGGGTCGGTTCATCGGCCGCGCACCTCTCCGGCCAGGTCGTTCAGCCGGGCGGCGGTCAGTTCCAGCCACCGCAGGTCGGCCTCCAGGTGGAACAGCGCGTGGTCGCAGATGAGCTGGTCGGAGAGGTCCCCGTCCGTCTTGCGGCGGGTGAGCTCGCGCATCAGGCGCAGGTGCTCGGCCCGCTGGACGTCGAGGATCCCGTCGGCCGAGCGGCCGGTGAGCAGGGCGAGCACGACCTTGGTGTAGAGGGTGTTCTGGAGGTAGGGCTCGGGGGCCTCCGGGGCGGCGAGCCACGCTTCGACGTCGGTGACCCCGGAGTCGGTCACGGTGTAGCGCTTGCGCTCGGGGCCCGCGCCGGGCTCCACCGCCTCCACCTCCACCAGCCCGTTCTTGAGCAGCCGGGAGAGGGTGGCGTAGACCTGCCCGTAGGCGAGCGGGCGGGCGGCGGCGAAGCGCTCGTCGTAGGCGCGTTTGAGGTCGTATCCGTGCTGGGGGCGGGTTTCGAGCAGCCCCAGAAGTGTTTGGCCGAGAGACATGACGCCGACTATACACGGTGTGTATACCCGCTTTGCATAGTGAGGTCCGCGCAGGTGGGAGCCGGCGGGCCCGTCGTCCGCCCGTCCCCGGTGCCCTCGGCGGCCCGGGCGGGGCCAGGGCCGCCGGGTCCCGGAGCCGGGCCGCGGGCGGTGCGTTCGGCGCCCGCCCCATACCCCGCCCGACGCTCCCTCCGACACCCGGTGCGGTGCGACCGGTTTTCGCAGGTCGCCGTGCCACAATGCTCACGCAGCGCCACCAGGTGTCACCGAACGGTAGTCGTTTGTTGGTCGGCGCCTGTGTCCGTGTTCAGCCGTGTCGAGAAAGGTGAACGTGCGCCGGTCCCCCGGCCGGTCAGGTCCCCTCACGTATCGGAGAGCAAACCGCATGCTCACGGCACAATCCTCACCTGCGCAGACGCCGCGCGCCCCACGGGTGCGCCGCTGGACGAGCGCCGCACTGACGGTCTCGGTGGTCGCCGCCCTCGCCGGCTCCGTGGCCGCGACGACCGCCCCGGCGGCGGCCTCGCCCGCGGAGGACGGAGACGGCTCCGTCTACCGCGGCGGGATCGAGGTCGTCCGCACCGCCGCCGACTCCCCGGACACCCCCGAGCTGACCGGCACGGTGTTCGTCGACACCGGCCGCGACGGCACCGGCGACGGCGACCCGGGCCTGGCCGGGGTCGCGGTCACCAACGGCCGCGACGTGGTGCGCACCGACGACGAGGGCCGGTACCGGCTGCCCGCGTTCGACAACATGACCGTGTCGATCACCCAGCCGTCCGGCTACCAGGTGCCGCTGGACGAGCACAACATCCCCCAGTTCCACTACAACCACCTGCCCGAGGGCTCCCCGGAACTGCGCTACGGCGGCATCGAGCCGACCGGCCCCCTGCCCTCCGAGGTCAACTTCCCCCTCGTGGAGAGCGGGCTGACCGCCGCCGACGCGCAGAGCTGCGTCATCGCCGGCGACCTGCAGACCTACACCGCGCAGGAGATCGAGTACGCGCGGGCCGGGGCCATCAAGGACCTGTCCGAGCGCCACGACTACGCGGGCTGCGGCACGCTGTTCGTCGGCGACGTGGTCGGCGACGACCTGTCGCTCTACCCCGCCGTCAAGGACCTGGTCGCCGAGACCAACGGCCCGGCCCGCTTCCTGCCCGGCAACCACGACCTCGACTTCGACGCGCCCAGCGCCGCGCACTCCTTCGACACCTTCCGCGCGCAGCTGGCCCCCGCGTACTACTCCTACGAGGTCGGCGACGTGCACGTCGTCGCGCTGAACACCGTCGACTACCCGTGCACCGCCGCCGAGGACAGCCCCGAGGGCATCGAGCGGCACTGCGCCGACCCGGAGGGCAGGCCCTCCTACAACGGCCGGCTCGGCGAGGACCAGATCGCCTGGCTGGAGAACGACCTGGCCGGCGTCGACGAGGACAAGCTGGTCGTGGTCGCCGGGCACATCGGCCTGCTCAACTACGCCGACGACAGCTCCCCGGTGCACCAGGTCGACCAGGTCGCCCGCGTGCACGAACTGCTGGAGGGCCGCAGCGCCGTCGCGGTCTCCGGGCACAGCCACAGCATCGAGAACCTCAAGGAGGGCGACGACTCCGCGGGCTGGCGCGAGCTCTTCGGCGTCGAGGGCCTGCCGTTCCCGCACATCACCGCGGGCGCGATCTCGGGCGACTGGTACTCCGGCGAGGTCGGCGAGGAGGGCTACCCCACCGCGATCGGCCGCGACGGCGGCCGCCCCGGCGTGGTGACCCTGGACGTCGAGGGCGCCGAGTTCCGGGAGCGCTACACGGTCACCGGTGAGCCCGACGGCGTGCAGACGCAGCTGGGCCTGAACAGCCCGACCTACCGCACCTGGTTCGACGAGCGCCAGGAGTGGAACGACGACCCCGTCGGCGAGGCCCCCGAGCTGGAGCCCCTGGTGCTGGACCGGGACGACCTGGCCGGCGGCACCTGGCTGACCACCAACTTCTTCTTCGGCTCCACCGGCTCCACCGTGGAGGTCGGGCTCGACGGCGGCCCCGCCGAGCAGGCCGCGCGCACCCAGCGGCTGGAGGGCGAGGCCGTCAACGTCGGCGCCGAGTACTCCGACCCCTACGCCGTCTCCCAGCAGCTGGTCCACGGCGGCAGCCTCGCGGACCGGACGATGCACCTGTGGCGGTTCGACCTGCCCGCCGACCTGGCCGCCGGCCGGCACACCGCCGAGGTGACCGCGACCGACGCCTACGGCCGCGCGTTCACCGACACCCTCGCATTCGAGGTCGTGGACCTGCCCTGACGGCCGGGACCCGCCGCGGGGCCGCCACCTCTCCGGGTGGCGGCCCCGCCCCGTGTTCCCGCCGAGGTCCCGGTGCGGTACCGGTACAGCCCCGGGGCCGCCCGCCCGCACCGCCCGGCTCCGCGGGCCCCGGTGCCCCGGGCGGTCCTCACCCCGGGGAGTGCGCGCTCACCGGCGCGGTCCACAGGCCGGCCAGGGCGTCGGACAAGCCCGTCGCGGCCCGCTGCCAGGACTCGCGGGGGGTGCGCGCGCCCTGGGCCAGGGCCCGCTCCCGCTCGGCGATCACGTGGACCATGAGGAGGCTCGCCATCTCCCGGCGCTCCTCGCCGACCTCCGCGGGCAGGTCGGGCAGGCACCGGAGCAGCTGCTCGCCCGCGCGGGCCAGGTGGGGGGAGCCCAGTGCCTCCCGGGCCATGATGTCCCGGTAGGCGGGGTCGGCCATCACCTGGGCGCTGAACCGCCCGAACCAGGAGGGGACGCCCAGGTCCGCCAGGTGCTGGGCGAAGGGCTCCACCATGCAGGCGATCCAGTCCCGGACCTCGTCGGAGCCCTCGGTGCGCAGCACCATGTGGCGGCGGATCTCCTCGATCCGCCCGGTGTGCGCGCGCACGATGGCGCTCACCAGGCCCTCCCGGGAGCCGAAGTGGTAGGTGACCGCGGTGTTGTTCCCCTGCCCCGCCTCCTGGCCGATCTGGCGGTTGGAGACGCCGGCGACCCCGTGCTCGGCGAAGAGCCGCTCCGCCGCTGCCAGGATCGCCTCCCGCGTCGTGGTGACACGGTCCGACCTCGTCCGCCTGCCGTTCATGGGGACCACCGTACCGACCGGCCGGGGAACACGCGTGCGGACCGCCGCGCGGTCCGGTGCCGGACGGCCGCGCGAGCGTGATGAGGCCCACACCGCGCGCCCCCGCCCCAGCTGGCGGGGCCGCCGGGGCCCCTCCGCCGCCGGGCGGCCGGGCCGCAGGGTGATCCGCTCCGGCACGCGCTGTTACCTTAAGTCATGCAACTGACTTAAAAGTCGGTGTCCGCGCACGTCAGGAGACGGGAGCCCGCATGACCGGTGTCCGCCCCCGAGCACCCGCCGGCCCCGGGCGGCTCCCCTCGGGCGCCCCCGCCCGCACGGCCTGACCGCCGGACGGCCACATCCCCCTCCCACCACCCCGCACTCGGACCCGACCGGGCGCGGAGCTTCGGGGCGCCCCCGCGCCCACCGGCCCGGGACCGCCGGCGCGGTCCCGGACGGCGCAGAGAAGGAGAGGAAACCGCATGCCAGCCACGGACCACACCGAGGGGATCGACCTCGACGCGCTGCGCGCCAGGTACGCCCGGGAACGGGACCGGCGCATCCGCCCCGACGGCGCCGCCCAGTACCGCCCGGCCTCCGGCGAGTTCGGCTACTACGCGCACGACCCGTACACCCCGCGCCGGGAGCGCGAGCCGCTGACCGACACGGTGGAGGTGATCGTGGTCGGCGGCGGGTTCGGCGGCCTCGCCACCGGCGCGCGGCTGCGCCAGGCCGGCGTGGAGTCGATCCGCATGACGGACGAGGCCGGGGACTTCGGCGGCACCTGGTACTGGAACCGCTACCCCGGCATCCACTGCGACATCGAGTCCTACTCCTACATGCCGCTCCTGGAGGAGGTCGGCACCGTCCCCTCCTGGCGCTACGCGCCCGGCGAGGAGATCCGCCGGCACGCCGTGGCGATCGCCGAGACCTTCGGCCTGTACCGCGACGCGCTGTTCCACACCCGCGTCACCTCGCTGGACTGGGACGAGCGCAGCGACACGTGGGTGGTGGGGACCGACCGCGGGGACCGGATGCGCGCCCGCTTCGTCATCACCTCCTCCGGCACGCTGACCCGGCCCAAACTGCCGGGCATCCCGGGCATCGAGGACTTCCAGGGCCACACCTTCCACACCAGCCGGTGGGACTACGGCTACACCGGCGGCGACCAGGACGGCGGGCTCGACGGCCTCGCCGACAAGAGGGTCGCGGTCGTGGGGACCGGTGCGACCGGCGTGCAGGTCATCCCGCACCTCGCGCGCGACGCCCGGCACCTGTACGTGTTCCAGCGCACGCCCTCCTCGGTGGACGTGCGCGACAACCGGCCCACCGATCCGGCCTGGGCCGCCTCCCTGGAACCCGGGTGGCAGCGCGAGCGCATGGAGAACTTCCTCGCGGTCGTCTCGGGCGAGCGGGTGGAGACCGACCTGACCCGGGACGGCTGGACGTCCACCGCGCGGCTCCAGCGCAAGATGATCTCCGGCGCGCTGGACACGGACGTCTCCCCGCAGGAGCGCGAGCGCGCCGACGAGCTGCTCGACGCGTGGAAGATGAACCGGATCCGGGCGCGGGTGGACGAGGTGGTACGGGACCCGGCCACGGCGGAGCTGCTCAAGCCCTGGTACCGGTACATGTGCAAACGGCCCTGCTTCAGCGACCACTACCTCCAGGCCTTCAACCGGCCCGACGTCACGCTCGTCGACACCGCCGACCACGGCGGCGTCACGCGCATGACCGCGGACTCCGTGGTCGTGGGGGACACCGCCTACCCCGTGGACTGCGTCGTCTTCGCCACCGGGTTCGACGTCGGCGTCTCCGGGGTGCTGTCCGGCGCGCTCCCGGTCCGCGGGCGCGGCGGGCACGACCTGCTGGCGTCCTGGAGCCGCGGCCCCCTCACCCTGCACGGCTTCTACAGCCCGGGCTTTCCCAACCTCTTCCACCTGGGCCCGCTCCAGAACGCCAACTCCGTGAACTTCGCGCACATCCTGCTGGAGCAGGCCGGGCACATCGCCGCGGTCGTCGCCGCGGCCCGCAAGGCCGGGGCGGTGGTCGAGCCCCCGCGGGAGGCGGCCCTGGAGTGGGGGCGCACCGTGCGGGAGAGCGCGCACGACAACTCCGCCTTCCAGGCCGAGTGCACGCCCGGCTACTACAACCGCGAGGGCGCCGGCGTGCACGGCGGCAACTCCTACAGCCCCGGCCCCGTGGCCTTCCACCGGCTCCTGCGCGAGTGGCGCGAGAACGCCCTCGACGAGGTGCTGGTCCCGGGGCGCTGAGGCCCGCCGCGCGGCCCGGTCCCGGGCCGCGACACCGGCCGGGGCCCCGCGGGGCCCCGGCCGCCGAACAGCAGGGAGAGACCATGGAACACCACCCGTCCCGCGGGCGGCGCGCGGCGGCCCGCGTCCTCGCGGCGACCGCCCTGGCGGGCACGGCGGCCTGTGCCGCTCCGGCGTCCCCGGGGCTGCCGGAGCGGGACGGCGCGGACCGGACGGCCGAACTCCTCGTCCAGGTGACGTCCGTCCACGAGGAGACCGGGATGACCCTGCTGGAGGGGCCCGTTTTCGCCCCGGACGGGGGGCTGCTCGTCGTGGACGTCACGGCCCCCGCCGGGGAGCCGAAGGTCCTGCGGGTGGACACCGGCACCCGCGAGGTGGAGCCCGTCCTCGCCGAGGGGGACGGCGCGTACACCTCCGCCCAGTTCAGCCCCGCCGACGGGCGCCTCTACCTGACCGACTTCGCGGGAGGGCGGATCGACAGCGTCACCGCCGAGGGGGAGGACCGCACGACCTTCTTCTCCGGGGAGGTGGACGGGGCGGTGATGCTGCCGGACG
Source organism: Nocardiopsis flavescens (assembly GCF_900141985.1). Taxonomy (GTDB): domain Bacteria; phylum Actinomycetota; class Actinomycetes; order Streptosporangiales; family Streptosporangiaceae; genus Nocardiopsis; species Nocardiopsis flavescens. The sequence goes on from NZ_FQZK01000029.1 coordinate 27,131, forward strand.
ACCTGGCCTTCGACGAGGCCGGGAACCTGTACGTCACCGACTCCGCCGGGTACGACGAGCCGTTCTGGGAGGCCCGCGGCCGGGTGGTCAGGATCGACGGGGAGACCGCGGAGGCGACCGTCCTGGCCGGGGACCTGCCCGCGCCCAACGGCATCTCCTTCACCGAGGACTTCACGGGGCTGTGGGTGAGCCAGTACGGGGCGAACCGCGTCGACCTCCTGGAACTCGACGGGGAGGGCACCGCGGTCGCCGCGGCCCACACCGCCGTCCACGTCGACGGCGGTACGAGCCGGGTGGACTCCAACGCCGTCGACGCGGACGGGAACCTGTACCAGGCGCTCCACGGGCGTCCGGGCATCCTCGTGTACAGCCCGCTCGGCGAGCACCTGGCGACGGTGGACGTGCCCGAGGACGCCGCCGGGGGGCTGGACTCGGCCACCAACGTCGCCATCCGGCCGGGGACGACCGACGCCTACATGACCGTGAGCGGGGAGGACGGCGGGTTCGTCTACTCCTTCGACGCGCTCGCCGAGGGGATCCGCCAGTCCAACGGCGGTTAGGGCGTCTGCGGAGGGTGTCCCCGCGTGGTGCGGCCCCCGCACCGGGAGGGCGGGAGCGCCTTCCCGGCGGCCCCCCGCCGGCCGGCGCGTGCGGGCGCTCCCCGTGCGGTGCCCCGCGGGCGCGGCGGTGCCGCACGGCGGGGGCCGTCCGCGCGGCGGAAGGAGGCCCGGGGCCCGGCCCCCGCGGGGACCCTGCGGGCACCCCTGGCAGGCGTCAGGCGTCCGGGGCGGGGCCGGCGGTCCGCGCCGCGCCGCCGCGCCGGGACAGGGCGGCGTGCAGCACGGCCAGGAGCGCCGCGACCAGCAGGAACCCCGTACTGCCGACGAGCGCCGCCTGGAGGCCCAGCAGGGCGAGCAGCCCGCTGACGGCGATGACCCCGAGCGAGCTCGCGGTGCGCAGGAAGGCGAACATCTCCGCCCGCCGGTCGGGCGGCGCGAGCTCGTCCAGGACCAGCGAGTAGAACGTCCCCAGGAACGGCAGGAAGAACCCCAGCACGGCCGCGCCGGCGAGCGGGAGGGCGATGTGCCCCCCGGCGAGGATCACCCCGGCCGCCGCGGCGCTCGCCGCGAGGAAGAACGCGACCTGGCCGCGCCCGGGAACCCGGTTGCGCAGGCTCACCCCGACACCGCCGATGACCGAGCCGACGCACAGCACGGAGGCGAACAGGAACGCCCAGCCGGGGGCGAGCCCGTAGGCGAGCGCGAACGACACCGCGCCGACCTCGACGGCCGCGACCGCGCCGCCTCCCGCCGCCGCGCAGAACAGCCACAGGGCCACCTCGGCGGGGACCCGCCCGGCGGCGCCCGCGGGCACGCGCCGGCCCGGGCCGCGCGCCTCGGGGATCCGGGGCATCAGGAGCAGCGGCCCCGCCCCGAGCACGGTGATCGCCGCCATCGCCCAGACCGGTGAGGCCGCGCCGAGGACGGACGCGAGGACCGGGGAGAGCGCGAAGTTGACCTCGTTCAGCGTCGCGGCCACGCCCAGCGTCCGGGGCAGCCGGTCCCTGGGGACCAGGTGGTTGAGGAGCAGCCGCTGGTACCCGTAGGCGGCCCCGTTGACGCCGCCCGCGGCGACCACCGCCGCCAGGAGGTACCCGAACGGGGCGCCCGCGGCGGCCAGCAGGGTGACGGCGGCCAGTGCGGCCGTGCGCACGGCGACGAGCGCCCGCAGGTAGTGCACGCCGTTGAAGCGCCTGCCCAGGCGGGAGACGGGGACGGCGCCGAGGATCTGCGCCGTGGTCATGGCGAAGACCATCGCGGCGCCGGACTCGACCGATCCGGTGAGGGGGAGGGCCATCAGGCCGAAGGCGATGGGCGCCGCCGCCTGCGGCACGCCCAGGGTGGCGTAGGCGGCCTGCCACCGGAGGACGCGCGGCCCGGGGCGCGCGGCCCCCGGTCCCGGCCGGGGGGTGATCGCCTGCGTTCGGGGCATGCGTGCCTCTCGCGTTCGCGTGTGCGTGGGGCGGACCGGTCGGCGGGGGCCGCACGAGGGAATGTGGGCAGTATAGTGCTCATCTTGGATGTGTTACCGGGAAGAACGTGTTACCGGGAAGTACGTGTACCGGAGAGTTGGCCGAGAAGACCATGGGTGAGCGGATGCGGCCGGAGGTCGTCGTCCTGCTGGGCGGCCGCATCCGTGCGGTGCGGCGGGAGAGGGGCCTGAGCGTGGTCGGACTCGCCGGGCTCAGCGGGGTGAGCCGGCGGATGCTCACGCAGATCGAGCTGGGCCAGGCGAACCCGAGCGTGGCCACGGTGGACAGGATCGCCGCCGCGCTGGGCACGACGTTCCCGGCCCTGGCGGGCGTGCTCGGGGAGGGCCCGCCCGACGGCGTCGAGGTGTGGTCGGCCCCGAACGGGAGCTGGGCCCGCCTCCTCCAGGCGGTGGAGACGGGGGAGGTGTTCGTGGAGATGTGGAAGTGGCACCTGGTCGCGGGCGACCGGTACCGCGCCTCGCCCATCGGGGGCGCGCCCGCGTCGATGGCGCACGTCCTGCGGGGGCGGCTCCGCGTCCGGACGGGCGAGGGGGAGCGGTACGTCGGCGCCGGGGGGTCGGCGCGCATCGAGAGCACCGCGGACCACACCTTCGAGGCCGGGTCGGACGCCGCGGACTTCCTGTGGGTGGTGACGATGCCCCGCACCACCGCCTGACCGGGGAGGGTCCGGCGCGGGCCCCGGGGCCGATCCGCCCGGACCGGCGCCGTTCCCGCGGGCGCGCCTCCCCGCGCGGCCGGGGCCGGGCCGGGTCAGGCCAGGGTCTCGCGGCAGACGTCGACGAAGGCCTCCATGCGCCGCACCGGCCGGCGGCCGGCGAGCTGCATGACCTCGATCCCGAGCCCCTCGGAGCGGATGTCCAGCTCCCGGGTCGCGTACGGCAGGTCCTCGTAGCTGCGTTCGAGCACCGTGCGCTGCGTGAGCAGGGCGTTGCCCAGGCCCCGGGCCACCAGGGCGCGCACCATCTCGAAGCTCGTGGTGCGAAAGCGCACGTTCGGCACCAGCCCCGCCTCGTGGAACAGGCCGAGGAAGTAGTCGCCGCCCGGAGGCAGGTCGAAGAGGATCAGCGGCTCGGCCGCCAGGTCGCCGAGGGCCAGCCCGCCCTCCCCGCCCCTCCCGCTCAGCGGGCCGTCCACCGGGGTGAGGGCGTAGGGCGGGTCCGACCGCAGCCACCGCGTGGTCACCCCCGTCGCGGGGCGGACCGAGGCCAGCTCGTAGCGGTAGGTGATCGCCAGGTCGATGCGGGAGTTGAGCAGGTCGTCCAGGAGCGCCCCGTGGGCCGCCTCGACGAACGAGAGCCGCACCTGCGGGTGCCGGCGCGAGAACTCCGCGATGACCCTCGGCAGGAGGATCGGCGCGATGGTCGCGTAGCAGCCGATGGTGAGGTCCCCCTCCACCTCCTCGCGCTCCCGGCTGGCCGTCTCCCGGAGCTGTTCGAGGTTGGCCCGCACGTTGTCGGCCACGGCCAGGGCGCGCTGCCCCGAGGCGGTGAGGCGCATGCCCCGGGGGGAGCGGACGAAGAGCGTGACCCCCAGCGCCGCCTCCAGGTCCGCCAGCGCCGTGGACACCGTCGACTGCGAGACGAACAGCTCCCGCGCCGCCCCGGTCACCGACCCGAGCCGGGCGATGGCCCTCAGGTACTCCAGCTGGCGCAGGCTGACGTCGCTCACCGGTCCGGCCCTCCCACGGGGGTATCGGTTTTTCCGAAGGCGATCTTCGGATCTATGTGTTTTACAGATCCTAGCCCCCGCCTGGATAGTGGTGACCCGTGACACAGGCAGGTCGGATGCCGACGGCACCGGGGGCTCCACCGCGCCCCCGCGAAGCGCCCGACTCCACACCCCCGCGAACGGGCGGCCTCCTGAGCAATCACAAGGACGCCCCGGCGGGGGAGGCCACCGGGCCCTCCCGGACACCGGGGTGCGCCAGGACGAGATCCCGGGAGGGGACATGACGAGCGACGTCTCGGAGCACGTGGACAAGAAGGACCTGAGGCGAAGCGTGTTCGCCGGCGCGGTGGGCGTCTTCGTCCACTGGTTCGACTGGGCCGTCTACGCCTACCTGGCCACCACCATGGCGCAGGTGTTCTTCCCCGAGCAGGACGGCACCACCGGACTCCTGTCGGTGTTCGCGGTCTTCGCCGTGGCGTTCTTCGTGCGCCCGCTCGGCTCGGTGCTCTTCGGCCACCTCGGCGACCGCTTCGGCCGCAAGACCACGCTGTCGATCGTCATCATCTCGATGGCGGCGGGCACGCTCATGCTCGGGCTGCTGCCCGGCTATGAGTCCGTCGGCATCCTCGCGCCGATCCTGCTCGTGGTCGCCCGCATCATCCAGGGCCTGGCCGCGGGCGGTGAGTTCGGCTCGGCGGCGGCGTTCCTCGCGGAGTTCTCGCCGCCCAAGCGGCGCGGGTTCGGCTGCTCGTGGATCGAGTTCGGCTCGGTCGGCGGGTTCCTGTGCGCGTCCATCGTCGTCTGGGGCCTGCACTCCGTGTTCCCCGCCGAGACCGTCCTGGACTGGGCCTGGCGGCTCCCCTTCCTGCTGACGGTGCCCCTGGCCGCGGTCGGCCTCTACATCCGCCTGCGCATCGAGGACACGCCCGAGTACCGCGCCCTGGAGGACATGAACAACGTCCCCAGCCAGCCGGTCGTCGAGGTGTTCCGCTCCAACGGCCGCCAGTTCCTCCAGACGGTCGGCATCGAGACCTTCATGAACTCCACGTTCTACATCGTCCTCGTCTACCTGATCACCTACCAGGAGGAGATCGTCGGGGTGCCCGCCGACCGGGCGGCCCTGCTCTCCGCGGCGGCCTCGGTCGTCGCCATGGGCATCATCCCGCTGTCGGGCAGGATGTCGGACCGGGTGGGCCGCAAGCCGGTGCTCTACACCGCCGCCGCCCTGCTGATCGTCGCGGCCGTGCCGCTGTTCCTGCTGATGCAGGTGAACACGACCTGGGCGGCGTTCGCCGCCACCTTCGGCCTCGCCGCGATCCTGGCGGTCATCCTGGGCACGCACGCCTCCGCGGTGGCCGAGCTGTTCCCGACCCGGACCCGCCAGAGCGGGCTGTCGATGGCCTACAGCGTCGCCGGAGCCTTTTTCGCGGGGACCCTGCCGTACCTGATGACCTGGCTGATCTCCCTCACCGGCAGCAGCATGGTCCCCGCCTTCACCATGATCGTGATCGGCGTCATCGGCGCCGTCACCCTGCGCACCATGCCCGAGACCAGCGGTTCGGACCTGCTGCACGAGAGCGACCGCGCCCCGCGCTGAACGGGGCGGGCCCGGCCCGGAGCGCCCCCCGGGGACGACGCCCCCGCGCGGCGCCCGGGCGCGGAGAGAGCACGCGGAGCGCGTTCGGCGCCGCGCGTCCGCACACGTTGATCGAGACCTGGAGGTTTCAGATGGCAGTTCAAGAGACCGAGGTCGTCGTCGTCGGCGCGGGGCAGGCCGGGATCGCGATGAGCGAGCACCTGGGCGGCCACGGGATCCCGCACGTCGTCCTGGAGAGGAGCCGCGTCGCCGAGCGCTGGCGCTCGGAGCGGTGGGACTCGCTGGTCGCCAACGGGCCCGTGTGGCACGACCGCTTCCCGGGGCTGGAGTTCACCGGCCGCGGCCCCGAGGAGTTCGCCACCAAGGAGGAGGTGGCGGACTACCTGGCCGCCTACGCCGAGAAGATCGGCGCGCCGATCCGGTGCGGGGTCGAGGTGGAGTCCGTGCGCAGGCACGCCGGCCGCCCGGGGTTCCGGGTCCGGACCTCGGACGGGGACCTGGACGCCCGCTACGTGGTGGCCGCCACCGGCCCGTTCCAGCGGCCCGCCGTCCCCCCGGTCATCCCCGCGGATTCGGGCCTGCACCAGCTCCACTCCAGCGCCTACCGCAACCCCGCCCAACTGCCCGAGGGCGGCGTGCTCGTGGTCGGCTCGGGCTCCTCGGGCGTCCAGATCGCCGACGAGCTGCGCGCCGCCAGCCGCCGTGTCCACCTCTCCGTCGGCCCGCACGACCGCCCCCCGCGCCGGTACCGCGGGCACGACTTCGTCTGGTGGCTGGGAGTCCTGGGCAAGTGGGAGGCCGCGACCCCCGCGCAGGGGGCCGAGCACGTCACGATCGCGGTCAGCGGTGCGCACGGGGGCCGCACCGTGGACTTCCGGGACCTGGCCGCCCGCGGCATCACGCTGGTCGGGCGCACCGAGTCCTACGACGCCGGAACCCTGCGCTTCGCGCCCGACCTGCGCGAGAACATCGCCCGCGGCGACGAGAACCACCTGTCGCTGCTGGACGAGGCCGACGCCTACGTCGAGCGCAACGGCCTCGACCTCCCCGAGGAGCCGCAGGCCCGGGTGCTGGGGGAGTACCCGGAGTCGGTGACCGACCCCGTGCTCGAACTCGACACCGCCGCAGCCGGGATCACGACGGTCCTGTGGGCGACCGGCTTCACCGCCGACTACGGCTGGCTCCAGGTGGACGCCCTCGACGGGAACGGCAGGCCCCGCCACCGCCGCGGCGTCTCCTCCGAGCCCGGCGTCTACTTCATGGGGCTCCCGTGGCAGTCCCGCCGCGGTTCGAGCTTCCTCTGGGGCGCCTGGCACGACGCCCGGTACATCGCCGACCAGATCTCCATCCAGCGCGGCTACATGGAGCACGACGCCGCGCGCCCGCGCCCGGACCGGACCCACGACCACGTTCAGGGGTGAACGCACCATGACCACGCACACGCGCATCCGCAAGTTCAACACTAGGGACACCTACCCCGAGCAGAACCTCGACAACGACCTGTGCCAGGCGGTGGTGGCCGGCGGCGTCGTCTACCTGCGCGGCCAGATCGGCCAGGACCTGGACACCCGGGAGTCCGTGGGGATCGGCGACGTCCGCGCCCAGACCGAGAAGGCCATGGCCAACATCGACCTCCTCCTGCGGGAGGCGGGGAGCGGGCTCCAGGACATCGTCAAGGTGACGATCTACCTGGTCGACCCGCGCTACCGCGAGGACGTCTACCGCGAGGTCGGACGCTGGCTCAAGGGGGTCCACCCCGTCTCCACCGGCATCGTCGTCCAGGCCCTGGCCCGTCCGGAGTGGCTCGTGGAGATCGACGCCACGGCCGTCATCTCGGGAGGCGGCGCATGACCTTCTCGATCGCCGCCCACCAGGACGGCAGGTTCGGCGTCGCCGTCTCCTCGTCCTCGCCCGCCGTCGCCGCGCGGGCCGTGCACCTGCGCGACTCCGTCGGCGCGGCCGCCTCGCAGAACATCACCGACCCGCGGCTGGGGACGGCCCTGCTGGACCGGATCGCCGCGGGCGCGACCCCGCGGGAGGCGCTCGACGCCGTGGTCGCCGCCGAGCCGACCGCGCAGTACCGGCAGCTCACCGTGGTCGGCGCCACCGGCGCCGCCGCGTTCAGCGGCGGCCGCACCCTCGGCGTGCACGGCGAGGCCACCGGCCCGCACTGCGCCGCCGCCGGGAACATGCTCGCCGGCCCCGGGGTGCCCGCGGCCATGTGCGCGGCCTTCGCCGCGGCGGGCGGAGAGCTGGAGGAGCGCCTGCTCGCCGCGCTGGCGGCGGGGCTGGCCGCCGGCGGCGAGGCGGGGCCGGTGCACTCCGCGGGGCTGTCCACCGTGTCCGCGAACGGCTGGCGCGACACCGACCTGCGCGTGGACTGGAGCCCGGACCCGGTCGGAGAGCTGGGCGGGCTGCTCGGGGTGTGGCTGCCCCAGCGCGACGACTACGTCCGGCGCGGCCTGGACCCGGCCGCCTCCCCCGGGTACGGGGTGCCCGGCGATGACCGCTGAACCCGGCGGGGCGCCCGGCGCCGACGCGCACCTGGACCGCCTGATCGCCTACTCCCAGACCCTGCACGCCCACCCCGAGACCGCCTGGCAGGAGCACCGCGCGGCGCGGTGGACGGCCGAGCTGCTGGAGGAGTACGGCTTCGACGTGCGGACCGCGTACCTGGGGTTCCCCACCGCGCTGCACGCCTCCTACGGCTCCGGCCGCCGCCGGGTCGGCTTCGTCGTCGAGTACGACGCGCTGCCCGGCCTGGGCCACGCCTGCGGGCACAACCTGATCGCGGCGATGTCGGCGGGCGCGGCGATCGCGCTGCGCCCGTGGGCCGACCGGCTGGACCTGCGCATCGACGTGATCGGCGCCCCCGCGGAGGAGGGCGGCGGCGGCAAGATCGAGCTGCTGGAGGCCGGGGCCTTCCTGGACCTGGACCTGGCGCTGATGGCCCACCCCGGGCCGGTCGACGCCGCGCGGGCCGAGCCCTACGCCGTCGCCCACGACCACGTCCGCTTCACCGGCCGTGCGGCCCACGCCGCCGCCTACCCGCACGAGGGCCGCAACGCCAACGACGCGTTCGTCGTGGCGCAGGTGGCCCTGGGCCTGCTGCGCCAGCAGCTCCCGCCGGGCACCCGCGTCCACGGGATCCAGACGGTGGGGGGCCAGGCGCCCAACGCCATCCCCGAGACGACCGAGGGCCGCTGGTACACGCGGGCCCCGAGCCTGGCCGAGCTGGAGCCGCTGCGCCGCCGGGTGGAGCGGTGCTTCGAGGCGGGGGCGCTGGCCTCGGACACCGTGCTGGAGTTCACCCCGGAGTCCCGTCCCTACTCCGAGTTCCGCACGGACGAGCGCGCCCTGGAGATCTACACGCGCCACGCCCTCGCGCTGGGGAGGACGTTCGACGCGCCCCCGGAGCAGCGGACCATGAACCGCGCCTCCACCGACATGGGCAACGTCTCCCAGCGCGTGCCGGCCATCCACCCCTACATCGGCCTGGGCTGCTTCCCGGTGAGCAACCACCAGCCGGAGTTCGCCGCCGCCTGCGTGGGGGAGGCGGCCGACCGGGTCATCAGGGACGGCGCGACGCTGCTCGCCCGCACCGCGCACGAGTACTTCGGCGGCGCGGGGAACGCCGGTCCCGCGCCCCGGGGCTGAGCGGCGGCCGGTCCGGGCCGGGGCCGCTCGGCCCCGGCCCGGACCGGCGCCGTCCCGGCCGCGTACGGATCCGGGGCGCCTGACGCGCCTGCGGGCCGGCGCGGCCGGCGCGGGCCGTCAGAGGGCCCCGGTCACCTGGAGCAGGCGGCCGATCCGCTCCACGGTGCCCCGTGACTCGCGTCTGAGGGTCGCGCCGTCCAGGCCCTCGTCGCCCAGGACCGCCATCAGCGCCTCGGCGCCCACCGCGTAGACCACCATGTGCCCTCCCTGGCAGCGGGTCTCCACCTCGCGCAGCGGCCCCAGCGCGGCCTCGTGCGAGGTCCGGTGCGCCAGCCCCAGCCCGGCCGCGGCCAGGGCGGCCAGCGCCTGGGCCCGCCCTCCGGGGCTGTCGGAGGCCACCACCAGCCCGTCCGAGGCGGCCACGACGCTCCCGGTCACACCCGTGACCCGCTCGCGCAGACCGGCCAGTTCCCGGGCGATCTCGTCCTGGACCACTGCGTCCCTCCCTAACCGCGGTCGCCCCCGGGGCCGGGGGCACCGCTCTCGTCGTTCAACTCCTGCAAACCGCGCCGCACGCGTTCCAGCGGGACCCCCGCCCGGTGGAGGCGGCGCAGCGCGGCCAGCGGGCCGGGCTCGGCGGGATCGGGGCCGAGCACGCCGGGGCCCGGCCGGGGGCCCCGGGGGACCGGCGAGGGGGAGCGGCGGGGCAGCGCGCCCTGCGCGTGGGCGGCCTCCGCCGGCGGGGGAGGGGCCGGGGGGACCCGTTCCGGGGGGAGGCGCCGCGGTTCCGGCGTCATGTCGGGCCGCCCTCCCCGCCGCGCGCGGCGCCGGCGCCCCCGGCCAGGCGTCCGCGCAGCCGCGCCGCGGCCTCCGGGGAGAGCACGGCGTCCGCCCGGGGAGCCCGTCGCACGCTGTCCGCGCCGGGCAGCCGCTTGGCCAGGGGAGCCTCGGGGGAGGCCGGGGCCGCCGGTTCGGGACGGCGCCGGGAGAGCCCCTCCCGCGGCTCGGCCGCGATCTCCAGCAGCCCCCGGTCCACCAGCCACATCACGTCCGCCAGGACGCCGGACACCTCCCGCCCCGACAGGAACGCCAGGTCGCGCGGGGTACGCCGGCCGTCGGCCCCGGCCATCAGCCGCGCGTGGGCGGGGGAGGGGGCGGTGTCGGCGGGGGCCGTCGCCGTCGGCCGCAGCGCCATCAGCTCGGCCGGAGGCGCCCACCGGGCCGTCAGGAAGGCGATCCTGCGCTGGGCCTCCGCCCAGGCCCGCCCGGGGGAGATCCCCTCGGCGAGGGCGTACGGCGGCGCCGGTGCCCCGGGCTCGTCCGCCGCCGACCGCGCTTCGGGGCGCAGGGCCAGTGAGAACACGCCGTCGAGCACGGAGCGGACCAGGGCCAGCTCCAGCAGGACCGCCCCCACCTCCCCGCCGTCCGCGGCCCCGTCCGCCTCGCCCCGCTCGTAGGCCGCGGCCCACGCCCGCTCGGAGACGGCGCCGGAGCGGACCAGCAGGGTGCCGGGGCCGGGCGCGGCCGGCGTCCGCACCGCGACGAGGAGCCCTCCGCGCAGGTGGACGCGCGCGTCCGGGGGCCCCTCCACGGTCAGGCACCCGGTGAAGCCCTCGCGGTGCAGCCGCCGCAGCCGCTCCACCCACTCCGGGTGCGGGGCCGGCCCGGGCCCGGTCGCCGTGCCCGTCATGTCAGCAGGCCCCGGGCGTACTCGTCGACCTGGCGCGCGGCCAGTGCCGCGTTGGTGCGCCCGCGGTCCAGGACCACGACCAGCAGCAGGTCGTGGGGCAGGGGGGCGGCCACGGGCCGGACCACGATGTGGCGCTCCCGGGTCCCCAGTGCCAGGCCCTCCACCTCGACGGGGCCCGCGCGGCCCGCGCCCAGGCCCAGCACCGCGCGGAACCCGTCCGCGACGGCCTCCGCGGACGGGAGCGCCGAGACGTCGCCCGCCGCCGCCACGACATGTCCGGTCGGACGGTCCATGAGCATCGCGGCGACCCCTCCCGCGCAGCCCAGGACCCGGTCCACCGATCTCGCAATGCCCGACACGGTCCTCCCAGCGTGCACATCTTCCCCAAGGGGAACATATCGCCCCGGGATGGCCGGACCAGAAAACTTCGGGTAACAATCGCCCGGGGCTCGTGATCGGCGCTTATGCGGCTGCCGCCGCTTCGGATACTTTTTCCGGACCAAAGTCACCAAAGGCCGCACCACGGTACGGACCTGAGGAGGAATCCCCATGAACCCCGAAACCGCCACGAAAGAAGCCATGAGCATCGAGGGCGCCATCGGCGTCGCGCTCGTGGACTACGAGAGCGGCATGTGCCTCGAATCCCTCGGAGGAGGCCGCGACTTCGACCTGGAGATCGCCGCCGCCGCCAACACCGAGGTGGTCCGGTCCAAGGTCCGCGCCCTGGAGATGCTGGGTCTGGACGACCGGGTGGAGGACATGCTCATCACCCTGTCCGGCCAGTACCACCTCATCCGCCTGCTGGAGGGCTCCGGCGGCTCCCTCTTCCTGTACCTGGCCCTGGACCGCTCCCGCAGCAACCTCGCCCTGGCCCGCCACCGCCTCAAGCAGATCGACGCCGAGCTGCGGCTCTGAGGCACCCCCGCCCCCCTGGCGCGGTCCGCGTCCGGACCCCCGGCCGCCCCCGCGGGGCCGGCGGGCCCAAGGGCGGGTCACGGCTCCCTCCCGGCCCGGGCAAGGGACCGTGTCCCGGGCGCGCGTTCCGCTCCGGGCCGGGCAGGATCCCCCTGGGAACACCGGGGAGGACGCGCATGAGCGGATGGACCGAGGAGCAGCTCGCGGGCATCGGGGAGGCCGGGGAGCTGACGATCACCTCGCGCGACGGCGAGGGGCGGCTCCGCCGCCCCCGGACCATCTGGGTCGTGCGCCAAGGCGCCGACCTGTACGTCCGGTCCGTCAACGGCACCACCTCCTCCTGGTACCGGGGCACCCGCGACCGCCTGGAGGGGCACGTCAGCGCCGGGGGCTTCGACGCCGACGTGGTCTTCCAGGACGCCGACCACGCCCTGGACGACGCCATCGACGCCGCCTACCGGGACAAGTACGGCCCCGGGTCGGCCGCCGTCGACGCGATCACCGCCCCGGCGGCCCGCACGACCACGATGCGGATCGTCCCCGCCTGAGACCGGCCGCGCCGCCGGGCGCGGCGCGCGAAGCCGTCGGAGGTGCCCGCTGCCGGGTCTCGTCCTCGTCGTCCTGCTGGGGGCGGCGATCCTCGTCTGCACCGCGCTGGCGGGCCGCACCGGACTGCCGGCCCCCGTGCTGCTGCTCGCCGCCGGAGGGCTGCTGGGCTTCGCGCCCGCGCTGCGCGAGGTGCAGCTGCCCCCCGAGCTGATGCTCTTCATCCTCCTGCCGCTCCTGCTGTACTGGGAGAGCCTGTCGACCTCCCTGCGCGAGATCCGCCGGAACCTCGCCGGCATCGCCGTGATGGGCACCCTGCTCGTCGTCGCGACCGCCGGGGCCGTCGCGGTGCTGGGCCACCTGTGGGGGATGCCGTGGGGCGCCGCCTGGGTGCTGGGCGCCGCCGTCGCCCCCACCGACGCCACCGCCGTCTCCGCGGTGGCGCGCCTGCTGCCGCGCCGGGACATCACCGTCCTGCGCGCCGAGGGCCTGGTCAACGACGGGACGGCCCTGGTCGTGTACGGCGTGGCCGTGGGAGTCACGGTGGGGGAGGCGTCGCTGAGCGTCCCGCACGTGGGCCTGCTGTTCCTGCTCTCCTACTGCGGCGGTGTCGCGGCCGGGGCGGTCACCGCCCTCTTCTGGGCCTTCGTGCGCCGCCGGATCGAGAACTCCCTGCTCCAGAACGTCGTCGTCCTGCTCATCCCCTTCACCGCCTTCCTCCTCGCCGAGAGCGCGCAGGCCTCCGGCGTGCTGGCGGTCGTGGTGGCGGGGCTGGTGATGAGCCGGGCCGGGCCCACCGTGGGGCGCCCGCTGTCCCGGCGCCAGACCGAGGCCTCCTGGTCCCTGGCGGTGTTCCTCGTCAACGGGTCGCTGTTCGTGCTGGTGGGGCTGGAGGTCCACACGGCCGTGCGCGGCCTCACCAGCCTGGCCCTGGCCCAGGCCGTCCTCCTGGTGGCCCTGGTGTCCGCGCTGATCCTGGCGGTGCGGTGCGCCTTCGTGCTGGGGCCTCCCGCGGCCGCCGCCCTGCTGCCCCGGGCGCTGCGGCCCGCGGACGGCCCGCACTACCCTTCGCGCCTGGTCAACGCCGTGGCGGGGTTCCGCGGCGCGGTGTCCCTGGCCGTCGCGCTCTCGGTCCCGCACACGGTCGCCTCCGGCGCCGCCTTCCCCGACCGCGACCTCATCGTGTTCACCACCACCGGGGTCATCCTGGTGACCCTCGTCGTCCAGGGGCTCGTCCTGCCGCCGCTGGTGGCCCGGGCGGGGCTGGGCGACGACGGCGAGGTGGACCGGGAGGAGCTGTTCGCCCGCCGGGTCGCGGCCGAGGAGGCCCTGGACGCCCTGCCCGCGACCGCCGACCGCCTGGGCACCGACCCCGAGGTGGCCGCCCGGCTGGAGGAGGAGTACCGGGACTTCCTGGAGTCGGTGGGGGAGGACCTGGACGGGCGGGAGGAGCGGCCGGTGCACCTGCGCCGGGACCAGTACGCGGCGCTGCGCCTGGCACTGCTGGCCCGCAAGCGGGCGGCCGTCATCCGGCTGCGCGACGAGCGCCGCATCGACGACGTCGTGCTCCGCCGGATGCAGTCGGCGATGGACACCGAGGAGGTCCGCCTCACCCACCGCGAGCGCTTCGAGTGATCCCCGGTGCCCGCCCGCCGCCGCAGGGGCCGGCCCCCGCGCGGCCTTCTGGGCCGCGGGCCCGCGTGCCACACTCGGGGGGTGACCGAGCCCGCCGAAGCACCCCCGTCCCCGGGCCGCCTCCCCGAGCGCCCCGTCCTCCCCGGCTTTCACCCCGACCCCACCGTCTGCCGCGTCGGCGACACGTTCTACCTCGCCTGTTCGAGCTTCGAGTACATGCCCGGGGTACCCCTGTACCGGTCGGCCGACCTCTCCTGCTGGGAGCGGATCGGCGCGGTGATGGAGCGCCCCTCCCAGCTGGCGCCCGGGGTCGTGCCGCCCTCCGGCGGCGTCTACGCCCCGACCCTGCGCCACCGCGACGGGACCTTCCACCTGGTGACCACGGACGTCTCCAACGGCCCCGGGCACCTGCTGATGACGGCCTCCGACCCCGCCGGGCCGTGGTCGGACCCGGTCCGCATCCCGGACGCCGGCGGCATCGACCCGGACCTGGCCTGGGACGACGCGGGCCGCTGCCTGCTCACCTGGTCGGAAGGGGCGATACGCCAGGCCGTGCTCGACCCCGCCACCGGCGCGCTGCTGACGGAGCCCCGCACCCTGTGGAGCGGGACCGGGGGACGCGACCCCGAGGCCCCGCACCTGTACCGGGCCGGCCGGTGGTGGTACCTCGTGATCGCCGAGGGCGGGACGGGGCCCGGGCACGCCGTGACGGTCGCCCGTGGACCCTCGCCGTCGGGACCGTTCGAGGCCTGCCCGCACAACCCGCTGCTCACCGCCCGGGGCCTGCCGGGGCCGGTCCAGAACACCGGGCACGCCGACCTCGTCGAGCGGGCCGACGGGTCGTGGGCCGCGGTGTTCCTGGGGGTGCGCCCGCGGGGCTCCTTCCCCGGCTGGCACGTCCTGGGCCGGGAGACCTTCGCGGCCGAGGTGGAGTGGCGCGGGGGCTGGCCGGTCCTGGGCGCCCCGATCGAACCGCGGGAGCGGCCCGTGCGCCCGGAACCGGGCCCGGGGGAGGCCGGCGCCGGCTGGGTCGGCGCGGGCGTCCTGCCCGACCGGGTGCTGCGCCGGGCGCGGGACCACTGGCGCATGACGCCGGGGGAGGACGGGCCGGTCTTCGTCGGCCGCCGCCAGGAGCACACGGAGGCCGTCGTCAGCGCGGAGATCGGGGCGCGGGCGGGAGCGGGCGCCCTGGAGGTCCGGATCGACCCCCGCCACCGGGTGGCCCTGGAGGTCGAGGGGGACCGGGTGCGCGCGGTGATGGACGTCGGCCCCGTCTCCGCCGTGCTGGGGGAGTGCGGGGCGCCGCCCGGCACCGTGCTGGAACTGCGGGTGGAGCCCCCGTCCGCGCCGCCGTACAGCCGCGAGCGGGGCCCCGACGTGATCGTGGCCTCGGTCCGGACCCCGGACGGGGACACGGCCCTGGCCCGGGTCGACGGGCGCTACCTGTCCACGGAGGTCGCCGGCGGGTTCACCGGCCGGATGGTCGGGGTGAGCTGCCGGTCGGGCTCGATCGAGGTCCGCGGCCTCGACTACCGGGGCGGCGCGTGACCCCCGGAGCGGGGGGCGGGCCGCCGCACGGCCCGGGGCGCCGCCCCCGCGGGGCCCCGGACCGTCGGCGGCTCCCGGACCGCCCGGCGCGGTGACCCGCACCGCGCGGACGCGGACACCGGCTCACGCGAGCGCGAACCGCTCCCGGGCCTCCAGCAGCCGGTCCGCCAGCGAGGTCAGCCGCTGGCCGGCCACGCCGGGCAGCAGCACGCCCGACACCGGGTCGACCTGCGCCGCCCAGTCGGCGGGCACGGCCTTCTCGCCGTCGATGGCCCCGCACAGGGCGCCGACCATCGCGGGCAGGCTGTCCGACTGCCGGGGGAGCAGCGCCGCGGCCTGCAGGCCCGCCGCCAGGTCCCCGCGCACCAGCCGGGTCAGGGTGAAGGCCAGCGGCAGGGTCTCCGGCGCCACGCCCCCGTGGCTGTAGACCGGCCGGCCGAACGACTCGACCAGGGCGGGGATCGCCTCGAAGGCGGTGTCGGCCCCCTCCGCGGCCTCGGCCGCGCGCTCCAGGCCGCGGCGCAGCCAGCTGTCGGCGGGGACCGTCAGCTCCGCCTCCTGCAGGGCCGGCTCCAGGAACTCGCCGCCGATGAGCGCGGCCACGGCGTGCGCCATCGCGCGCGCCGCCCACACGCCGTCCCGGGAGTGGGTGATCCGGGCGTAGTCCTGCGCCACCCGCGCCGCGTTGGCGGGGTCGCCCGCGTACAGGACGCCGATCGGGACCGCGCTGGCCACGGCGCCGTCGTCCCAGTACACGGGGTTGTCGGACCCCGTCACGGGCGGGCGCTCGCCGCGCAGGGCGTGGCGCACGGCGCCGCGCTCGGCGATGCCGCACCACACGTCGTCGGTCTCCACGTAGTGCTTGCGCCAGCCCTCGAAGAGGGTGTTGGTGCCGTGGTCGCGCGACTCCAGCAGGACCAGGGCGGTGGTCGCGGCGGTCTCGACGTCGTCGGTCCCGGACAGCAGGCCCCCGGACCCCCCGGACAGGCCGAAGGGCAGCATCGGGCGGGAGATGCGCTGCTCGTCCAGGACGGTGTTCTTCTCCCACAGGACCGAGCGGCCCCAGCCCGCGCGCGCGTGGCGGTGGTACTCGGCGGGCAGTCCCAGCGCGTCGCCCATCGCCATGCCCAGCAGGGCGCCTCGCGCGTTGTCAGCGTGCAACGTCGGTCTCCTCGTTCGTGCGTCCGGCCTCGTACAGGGCGTCGGCGAGGTCCACCAGGTCGACCCCGGCCGTGACGGTGACGCAGACCCCGGTGACCTCCCTCACCGCGGTCCGCCACCGCTCGGGGATCGCCGACTCCCCGTGCAGGGCGCCCGCCATGGCGCCCACCATGGCGGCGATGGTGTCGGAGTCGCGGCCGATGTTGACGGCGGCGACGACCCCGGGGACGAACTCCCCGCGGGCCGCGGCGAACAGCCCGACGGCCAGCGCCACCGCCTCGGGGGCGCTGTCGGGCCACGGGTAGTGGAAGAGCGAGATCTCCTCGTACAGGTCCCGCTCGGCCGCGGCCAGGTCGGGCGCCCGGCGCGCGACGTCCAGGGCCCGCAGGGTCAGGCGGGCGGTCCAGGAGTCGGCGGGGACGGCGGCCAGGCCCGCCGCGACGACCTCGGCGTGGTCGTCGGTGACCAGGGCGCGGGCCACCGCGGCGGCGACCAGCTGCGCCCCGTAGATCCCGTCCTCGGCGTGGCTGACCCGGGCGTCCTGCGCGGCCAGGCGGGCGGCCTCGCCGGGGTCGCCCGCGCACAGCAGGCCGACGGGGGCGATCCGCATCGCCGCGCCGTCGCTCCAGGACTCGTGGCTGTCGTTGCCGCTGACCGGGGGCGCCATCCCGGCCCGGAGGTTGGCGATGGCGGTCATCTCGCTGAAGCCGGCCCCGTGGAAGCCGCCCTCCTGCTGTAGGACGGCGCGGCGCCACACGCCGGCCACGTCGTCCGATGTGAGCGCGCGGCCGTGGGCGAGCAGCCCCTGGGCGCACAGGACCGCGTACTCGGTGTCGTCGGTCCCGGACACGCGGTCGCCCAGGAAGTCCTCGACGCGGCCGTGGGCCGCGCGGATGGCGGACGGCGTCATGCCCTCGGTGGGGGCGCCCATGGCGTCTCCCACCGCCAGCCCCAGCAGCGCCCCCCGGCACCTTTCGCGTGTGGCCATCGAAGTCCTCTCACATCGTTTTGCGTAGGGCCCGATCGGAGGTGCGCACGGCATCACCCCATGTTGGGGGGATGGTTGCATCTCTGTGCTTGACACGTCACTCCCGGCTTGGCCACTATGAACCCTATCCCTTTGCAATACGTTTTGCATATGAGCGAGATGAGGGCGATGAGCAAGGAGAGCCGTGTCGGCATCGCTGATGTGGCGGCCCGCGCCGGTGTGAGCATCACGACCGTCTCCCACGTCCTGAGCGGGCGCAGACCGGTCAGCGACCGGACCAAGGCGAAGGTCCTCCAGGTCGTCGACGACCTCGGCTACCGTCCCGATCCCTCGGCCCGCGGCCTGCGCACCGGCCGCAGCCAGGCGGTGGCCCTGGTGGTCTCCGACGTGACCAACCCCTTCTACCCGCTGATGGCGGCCGGGCTCCAGGAGGTCCTCCAGCCCGAGGGCTTCCTGATCTCGGTCTGTGTGGCGCAGGGCACCACCCAGGACCTGGACTCCGTGGTGCGGCACCTGATCGACCGCCGTGTCGACGGCATCGTCATGGCGGCGCTCAGCGCCGAGGAGCGCCACTTCGCGGACATCACGGCCGCCGGCGCGTCCCTGGTGCGGCTCAGCGGCGACCTCGACCCCCGCTTCGGCGACATCGTGCGCGCCGACGACACGGGGGGCATGGCCGACATGGTGGCCCACCTGCTCGACCGCGGTTACCGCAGGATCGGCCTGGTCAACGGGGACCTGAACACCCCCCCCGGCCGGCTGCGCCTGGCCGGCTACCGGCGGGCGTTCCGGGAGTTCGGCCTGGAGGTGGACGAGTCGCTCGTCACCTCCGGTCCCTTCACCCGCAGCGGCGGCGCCCTGGGCGCCCGCGCCCTGCTGGACCTGGACGAGCCGCCGCGGGCGCTGGTCTGCGGCAACGACCTCATGGCGGTCGGCGCCCTGGACGCGGTGCGGGAGAAGGGGCTCTCGGTGCCCGGCGACGTCGCCGTGACCGGATACGACGACATCGAGGCCTCCTCGCTGCTGTCGCCCGGGCTCACCACGGTGCACAACCCGGCGTTCGAGATCGGCAGGGCCTGCGCCCGCATCTTCCTGGACCGGCTCGCCGGGGAGGCCTCCGACGGCGGCGTCCGGGAGGTCGTCCTCCCCCAGAAGCTCATCATTCGCGAATCGACCTGACGAATCCGAGGATCCCGTGACCTACCACCTCCCCCGCCGCGACATGTTCAAGATCGCGGGAGGAGCCTTCGCCGGAGCCACGCTGCTCTCGGCCTGCGGAGGCTCCGGAGGGGACCCCTCGTCGATCGAGTACTGGGGCGCCTTCCCCACGCCCGAGACGGAGGAGTACTTCCGCGCCAACTTCATCGACAGCTTCAACTCCTCTACCCCGCACTCCGTGCGGATGTCGACCAAGCAGCTGACCGACCTGGCGTCCCTCACCGACACCGCGGTCTCCTCCGGCAACGCCCCCGACATCATCTACTCGCCCGGCCCGACCACCTCGATCTCCTACGCGCAGGGGCTCAAGACGCTCGAACTGGACGACTACGCCACCGAGTACGGCTGGGACGAGCGCCTCCTGCCCTGGGCCGCCCAGCTCAGCCGGGTCGAGGACCGCATGTACTCGGTGCCGACCAGCTACGGCTCCCTCGTGCTGTACTACAACCGGGCCGTGTTCGAGGAGAACGGCTGGACCCCGCCGACCACCCGCGCCGAGTTCGAGGAGCTGTGCGAGGACGCCGACTCCAAGGGCCTCATCCCCGTCGGCGCCGGCAACAGCGGCTACCCGGCACAGAGCGAGTGGTACCTCACCTGCCTGCTCAACGCCGCGGTCGGCCCCAACCGGCTCTACGACATCCTCACCGGCGCCCGCGACTGGACCGACGACTCCGTCGTCGAGGCCATGGAGATGATGAAGGAGCAGCTGGACAAGGGCTGGTGGGGCGGCGGCGCGGACCGCTACTTCACCAACACCGACCCCGACATGTGCACCGGCCTGGCCACCGGCGACGTCGCCATGTACATGTCCGGCACCTGGAGCTTCAGCTCCATGGGCACCTTCTTCGCCGACTCCGGCAACGACCCCGAGGACTGGGACTGGGCGCCCCTGCCGTCCCTGTCCGACGACGTCGAGCCCGGCGTGTACCCCCTGGCCATCGGCACCGCCCTGTCCATCAGCTCCGGCAGCAAGGACCCCGACGCCGCCGCCGCGTTCCTGGACCACCTCGTGGGCGACACCGGCCGCTCCCTGGGCTACCTCGCCGAGCAGGGCGAGAACCCCCCGCCCGTGGCCTACGAGTCCTCCGACTTCCCCGAGGGCACCGACCCCCGCGTCCAGCGCCTGTACGAGGAGATCCCGGCCTCGACCAACCTCGGCTACGCCAGCTGGACGTTCCTGCCGCCCGAGACCAACACCGCGCTCTACACCGAGTTCGACAAGATCATCACCGGGGACATCGAGCCCGCCGAGTACACCGAGGTCCTGAACTCGATGTTCCTCCAGGAACTGGGCAGCGGCGCCTCGCCGACTCCCTTCACACCCCAGTAGAGGGAACGGAAAACCCTGCGGAATGTCCGTCAACACACATGACGCCGAAGGGAGGGCCCGCGCGCGGGCCCTCCCCCGGGCGTCGCGAACCCCGCGCCGCCGCACGGCGGGGCTGCTGTTCCTCGCCCCGCTGCTGGTGGTCAACGTCCTGGTGATCGCCGGTCCGGCGCTCTCCTCGGTGGCCTACTCGTTCACCGACTGGGACGGCATCAACACCCCCGGCTTCGTCGGGTGGGACAACTACGCCGCCCTGTGGGGCGACGAGGCGTTCCTCAACGCCCTGCGGCACAACCTGGTGTGGACCCTCTTCTTCCTGACGGTCCCCATGGGCATGGGCCTGCTCGGCGCCTACCTGCTCAGCCGCATCCGGCGGGGCAGGACCCTCTTCCGGGTGATCTTCTTCGTGCCCTACGTGATGGCCACCGTGGTCTCCGCGGCGGTCTGGCGGCAGGTCCTCAGCCCCACGGCGGGCCTCATCCCGGCCCTGGACGCGTTCGGCGTGCCCTGGGTGGGCGGGCTCAACCCCCTGGGCGACCCGGACCTGGCCCTGGGCGCCATCGCCATGATCAACAACTGGCAGTGGTGGGGCTTCCTGGTCATGCTCTTCCTGACCGCCATGCAGTCCGTGAACCCGTCGCTGTACGAGGCCGCGCGCCTGGACGGCGCGGGGCGCTGGCGCGAGTTCTGGCACGTGACCCTGCCGGGCATCCGGCCGACCCTGGTGTTCCTGTTCCTCATGACCATCATCTGGTCGTTCCTGGTCTTCGACTACGTGTACATCCTCACGCAGGGCGGGCCGGCGGGCTCCACCGACATGCTCAGCACGCTGCTCTACCGCACCGCGTTCAGCGAGGGGCGGGCCGGCCACGCCTCGGCGGTCGGCGTCGTCATGGCGCTGATCAGCGCCCTCACCATCGCGGGCTACCTCGTGCTCCGCCGCCGACTCCGATGGGACGTGTGATGACGACGACCGCACGCCGTTCCCGGCGTCCGCGCCGGCTCGGCTCCCCGAACCGGGGCGGCCCCCTGGTGTACCTCCTGCTGATCCTGCTGGCGGTGTACGCGGCGGCCCCGATCGTGGTGCTGTTCTTCAGCGCCCTCAAGACGCCGGCCGAGCTGAGCACCAACCCCATGGGCCTGCCCGCCGACGCGGCGTGGGAGAACTTCTTGACCGCCTGGAACAACGCCGGCATGGCGACCGGGCTGCGCAACAGCGCGGTCATCGTCACCGCCACGGCGGTGGGGGTCTGCCTGATCTCCGGGGCGGCGGCCTACGCCATGGTGCGCCTGGACGTGCCCGCGCCGGGCGCGATCACGATGTACCTGCTGGTCGTCACGGCCCTGCCGCTCCAGCTCTTCCTGGTTCCGCTGGTCTCCTGGTGGACGAAGACGGGCCTGTACGACACCCAGTTCGGTCTCGTCCTCATCTACTGGGCGATCTACAGCCCCTTCAGCACGCTGCTGCTGCGGTCCTACCTGATCGCGATCCCGCCGGACTACGAGGCGGCGGCGCGCATCGACGGGGCCGGGGAGCTGACGGTGTTCTTCCGCATCGTGCTGCCCCTCATCTGGCCGGGCGTGCTCACGGCCGGGCTGATCGCCGCGCTCCAGGCCTACAACGAGTTCCTGCTCGCGGTCACCTTCATCCAGGACAGCGAGGCGCTGCCGGTGTCGATCTCCCTGTACTCGTTCCAGCAGGGGTTCACCGTCAACCACGCGCTGGTCGCCGCGGCCGGGCTCATCATGGCCCTGCCCGTGCTGGCCCTGTTCCTGGTGCTCCAGCGCCGTTTCGTGGAGGGCTACGCCTCCACGGGCCTGGCCAACTGACCGGGCGGGCGGCCCCCCCAGGGCCGTCCCTGCCCCCCGGGCCCGGGAACGTGGTCGCCGTCCTCGACCGCGTTCCCGGGCTCCTTCGCGTCCGCGGCGCTCCCGCCTGCCGGTGCCGCCCCCGCCCGGCCCGCCCTCGACCGCGGGTGCACACCTCGCCGACCCCGCGCGGCCTCCCGGCGCCCGGCCCTCACTCCGGCAGCACCGCCCGCACCTCCTTCAGGGCCCGCTCCAGCTCCGCGGACGAGGCCGGGGAGGACAGCGACAGGCGCAGCGCGGGCGCCGGGTGCGGGCCCACGGCGAACGCCTCCTCGGTGGAGACCAGGACGCCGCGCCCGGCCAGGTCGCGCGCGACCGTCGCCGGCCGCGGCTCGCGCGGCAGCCGCAGCCAGCCGAAGTCGGACCCGGGGTGGGCCCGGTAGTCGAGCCCGGTGAGCGCCCGGGCCGCCAGGCGCTGGCGGCGGCGGGCCCGCGACCGCCGCTCCTGCTCCAGCCGCTCCACCGTCCCGTCCCTCAGCCAGCCGGCGGCCAGGGCCGCGACCAGCGGGGGCACGCCCCAGGTGGACGCCCGCAGCGCGCGGGTCAGGCGGCCCCGCAGTGCGGACGGCGCGACGAGCGCGCCGAACCGCAGCCCGGTCGCGAGGTTCTTGGACAGGCTCGCCAGGTACACGGTGCGCCCGGGGGCCAGGGACCGGACCGGCGGCGGCGCCCCGGGGTCCAGGAAGGCGTGCGTGCCGTCCTCGACCAGCACCAGGCCGTGCCGCCGGACCAGGGCGGCCAGCGCCAGGCGCCGCTCCCCGTCCATGACGGTCCCCAGCGGGTTGTGCACCGTCGGCATCGTGTAGACGGCGGCGACGGAGCGCCGCCGGCACAGGGCGTCGAGCGCGCCGGTGTCCATGCCGGACGGGGTGTGGGGCACGGGGGCCAGCTCGACGCCGTGCAGGCCGGCGGTGAGCTTGACCCCCGGGTAGGTCGACTCGTCCACGGCGACGACCTCGCCGGGGCGGGTCAGCGCGCGGACCGCGCTGTCCAGGCCGTGCTGGGCGCCCGCGGTGAGCAGCACCTCGTCGGGGGCGGCGTCGATCCCCGCGCCGAGCAGGTGGGTGGCCACCGCCGCCCGGTCGGCGGCGCGTCCCCCGGGCGGGGGCTGTAGGAGCAGGGACCCGGCGTCGCCCGCCGCGGCCAGGCGCCGCAGGGCCGCGCGCAGGTCGGAGTCCTGGCCGGGGGAGAGGGGCCGGCCGAAGGACAGGTCGGCGACCCGGTGCTCCCGGGGGACGCGCGGGGGCTCGGCCCCCGCGTAGCCGCTCTGGTCGCGCACGAAGGTGCCCCGGCCGGGCTCGCCGACCACCAGCCCCGCCCCGGCCAGCTCGGCGTAGACCCGGGTGGCGGTCGCCAGCGCGACGCCGTGCTCGCGGGCCAGGTCCCGGTGGGTGGGCAGCCGCGTCCCGGGCGGGAGCCGCCCGTCGCGGATCCGCGACGCGAAGCCGTCGACGATGGTCTTGTATCGCGCGTGCGCCACCGGTGCCCCCGATCCTGTATCCAGGACAATGCCGAGATCGTAGCGGGTCCCGGGGCTAGCGTGGCGGCATGGAGCAGAACACGGGCCGCGCGCCCGCGCCGCACGACGGCGACCTCCCGGTACTGGCCTACCTGGAGGGCGTCGTGTCCGGCGGGCCGCCGCCGGGGGACCCCCTGCCGATGCGGTACCCGACCGCGATCTCCCGGCTGCTGGACTTCGAGATCGTCGAGGTGGGGGCCGGGACCGCCGCCGTCCGCGTCGTGGCCGACCCTGCGCTGCACGGCAACCAGCAGGGCACGGTCCACGGCGGCTTCCTCGCGGAGCTGGCCGACGCGGCGATCGGCACCGCCAGGTCCACGCTGATCAGGCCGGGGGAGTCGTTCACCAGCATCGACCTCAGGGTGGTGTTCCTGCGCCCGGTCTGGTCGGGGGAGCTGGTCGCCCGCGCCCGCCCCGCCCATGCGGGGCGCACGATCACCCACTACGCCTGCGAGGTCGTGCGCGCGGACGGGAAGACCGTCGCGACGGTCACCAGCGCGGTGATCACCCTGCGCGGCGACGGCGCTTTCGGGAGGTGAGGTGTGGGGGCGGGCGCGGGTGGCGGGGCCTGCGAGGTGGCGGTTTTCGCCCTGACCGGGGCGCCGAGGCACAGCCGGTCGGAGGACCGGGGACCTGGCCATAGCGGGAGGGTGTCGCTCCCCGCTCAGGTCGCGGGGGTGAGAGCTCGACCGGAGTTCTCCGAAAGCTCGGCCGCTTGGGGTGGGCGGCCAGCGGAGCGTGGACCTGGCCCCGGCGCGGTCGGGGTGCGGCAGAGCGGCGGGCCGGTGCGTTGGGCGCGCGTCCGTGGTGGTGGGGGTGTGTTCCGGGGCTGGGTCGAGCGAGGCGATCCCAGCTCAGCCGCTTGGGGTGGGAGGAATGCCCCCTGCAAAGGGTGGTGGGCGCGAGGAGCGGCCCGTACGTAGAGCACACCCATGCCCTCCTCAACGCAATGGGGGGTTGAGCGTGCGCTGTCTTGGGGCCCCGGACACAGCCGGTGAGCGTTGATCGCCACCCCGGCTCCAGGGGCTTGACGAGGGCGTACTCGGCTCCGCGGACACGCGGGGGTCAAAGCCGCGCGTACCTGCCCCGCCCAGCCAGTGGCGGTTGTCCACCCACTTGGAATGCTCAGCCTCAGCCGGAGGGTGTCGCTCCCTGCTCAGGTTGTGGGGGTGAGAGCTCGACCGGAGTTCTCCGAAAGCTCAACCGCTTGGAAAGGGCGGCCAGCGGAGCGTGGACCTGGCCCCGGCGCAGTCGGCGCACGGCAGAGCGCAGGGTCGGTGCGTTGGGCGCGCGTCGCCGGTGGTGGGGGTGTGTTCCGGGGCTGGGTCGAGCGAGGCGATCCCAGCCCAGACACAGCGGCGGGAGGAATGCCCCCTGCAAAGGGCGGGGGGCGCGAGGAGCGGCCCGAACGTAGAGCACACCCATGCCCTCCCAACGCCGTAGGGGGTGAAACGTGCGCTGTCTTGGGGCCTCAGACACAGCCGGTGAACATTGATCCATGCCCCGGCTCCAGGGGGTTGACGAGGGCATATCTCCCTCCGCGGACCCATGGGGGTGAAGGCCGCGCGTACCTGCTGGCCGCGCCCCTGGGGGTTGTCCACCCGCCTGGAGCGCCTAGCCACAGCCGGAGGGCATCGCTCCCACCGCAGGTCGCGCGGGGTAGGGCCGCGCGCTCTTGTTCGGCCCGCCGTAGGGGGTTTCGGGGCACGCTCCCGCGTGCTCCGCCCGAGGGGGTGGGACGGACGTGGAGGCTTCCAGGACGGTCACCCGTTGGGAAGGGCGGTCTGTGGTCGCGCCCGTCCAGAACCTTTGGTTTCCAAGACGCCCGCCGCTTGGGAAGGTACAGACCGGCGGAGCCGGATCCGCCCCCACGATGCGACGGGCGGCAGACGGCCGGGCGGGTGCGTGGGTCGCGCGTGTGGGGTGGTGGGGGTGTGCTGTCCGGGGGCGGGTCCGGGCGAGGCCTGCCCCGCTCGACCATCTGGAAAGGGAGGAAGGGTCCGCCCGCGCAGCCGCGGTTGCTCACGACCTCGCTTGGAACACCAGCCCCAGACGCAGTAACCAGCACCAAAGCACCCTCCCGCACCACGACGCACCGAGGCCGCGAGCACGCAGGTGCGCGCGGCCCTCACCCCCGCGCGGCTAGGCGAGCAGGTCCGCGCGGCCTTACCCCGCGCGACC
This sequence comes from Nocardiopsis flavescens, assembly GCF_900141985.1. Taxonomy (GTDB): domain Bacteria; phylum Actinomycetota; class Actinomycetes; order Streptosporangiales; family Streptosporangiaceae; genus Nocardiopsis; species Nocardiopsis flavescens. The sequence continues at coordinate 52,703 of NZ_FQZK01000029.1, forward strand.
TTGCGTGGACGCGACACCCTCCGGCTGGGGTCGGGGGCTCCAGGCGGGTGGACAACCCCCACTGGCTGGGCGGGGAGGGTACTCGCGGCCTTCACCCCCAGGGGTTCGCGGAGCCGAGTACGCCCTCGTCAACCGCCTGGGGTCGGGGTGGCGATCAATGCTCACGGGTTGTGCCTGGGCCCAGAGACAGTGCACGCTCAACCCCCCATTGCGTTAAGGAGGGCATGGGTGGGCTCTACGTACGGGCCGCTCCTCGCGCCCACCACCCTTTACAGGGGGCATTCCTCCCGCCGCTGTGTCTGGGCTGGGATCGCCTCGCTCGACCCAGCCCCGGAACACACCCCCACCACCACGGACGTGCGCCCAACGCACAGCCTCAGCAGTCTGCCGCCCGCCGACTGCGCCGGGGCCAGGTCCACGCTCCGCTGGCCGCCCTTTCCAGATGGCTGAGCTCTTGGAGAACTCCGGTCGAGCTCTCACCCCCGCGACCTGAGGGGGGAGCGACACCCTCCGACTGGGGCCGGGCGCTCCGGTCGGGTGGAAAACCATGTGGCGCAGGCCCCGGTCCGCCGACCGGCTGTGGCCTGGCGCCCCGGTCGGGCGGAAAACCACTACGGTGCAGGCTCCGGCCCACCGGCCGGCTGTGGCCTGGCGCCCTAAGTGGGGGACGATCCGCGCCGTTCCGTTCCGGGTTCTCAAGCGCCTCCCGCACACGCCGAACGGAACACGGCGCTCTTCACGGCGGGTCAGTTCCGTCCTTCGCGGACGTCCTTCCCCTGTTCCGCGAACGCCTTGAAGTCCTGCATGTGCTGCTGCGACTGCTTGTGGAAGGAACCGGGCATCACAAGCCCCACCAGCCGCATCAGCAGGCCGCTGAACCGGTATTCGCTCTCGCTCTCCCAGAGTGTCGTCTCCGGACCGGTTTCGGTCAGCCGATCGCGCACGACGCTCCACATGCCCGCGCCGGCGGTCTCGCGGTCGAAGTGGACGACGACCTCCCGGGGGATGTCGTGCAGGTTTTCCGGTTCCCGGCGTGTGACCGTTTCGGTGAGCTCGATCTTCTGCCGCCCCGCCTCCATCACGACCCGTGACGTGGTTCCGAGCCGTCCGTGCATCCCGTCCACCGGCTCGTGCAGCACGATCCCCCGCAGCCACTTCGGTATGTGCGCCGGGTCGGCGAGCAGTCGGGCCACCTGCTCCCGGGGCAGGGCGATCTCGATCGAGTTGGTGTACTTCACGGCGCGCGTTCCTTCCGGGTGCGGGACTACAGGTCGTCGTGCTGCTCGTCCCGACCGCCGTGGCCTCCGTGCTGGTCGGCGGAGGGGTCTGGGCCCCGTTTCGCGGTCGGCGCTTTTGACGGGCGGCGGTGCGGCGGACGCCGGCCGGCCCACCGGAGAACGCAGGTCAGGTCGGGTCGGGCGCGTAGAACCCGGTGGTGGCCTCGACCGCGGCCGCGACGTGCTCCGGTTCGCCGCCGGCGGCCAGGTGGGCCTCGCCCCAGGCCGCGGCGCTGCGCCGGATGAACTCGCGCGCTTCGGCCGACTTCTCGACCATCTCGTGGTCGACGGGCTCGACCCCGGCCAGCAGCCGGGCGAGGGAGAGGAGGCGCAGGTCCCAGCCGACGCCGCCGGCACCGGGGCCGTACGTCGGGAAGAGGGGTTCCCCGACGGCCGCCGCGTGGATGAGTTCGAATTCGGTGTCGCCGGCCGGACCCGGGGCCAGGCGCAGTTCCACTTCGCTCGTGCCGGGCCACGCGTCTGCCTCAGGGCCGTAGAGCCAGGACACCCTGAGCAGGCGCGGCGGCTCGCATCGGAGGATCTCGCCGTGCTCGCCTCCGTCCAGTTCGAACCTCCCGCCGAGCCGCAGGTCCCCCGTGACCGGGTTCAGCCACCGGCCCAGCCGCTCGGGATCGGTGACGGCGTCCCAGACGTCCTCGATCTGCGCTCGGTACCGGCGCCGCACCTCGATGGTGTAGGCGTCGCCGGCGGGCAGGCTGCCCTTGCCCATCGCCCGGCGTGCGGCGGCCAGTTCATCCAAGGCGTCCTTCATGTCATGCTCCTTGCGCTCGGGGATCGGTCTGGTCGGTGCCGGCGCTGTTGTCGGTGCTGGTGCCGGCGTCGGACTCGGATACGGCCGGTGGGCCGGGCACCCCGCCGGGCGGGGTCCGCGCTGCGCGCCTGCCCCGGGCCAGTTCGGTTTCCAGGGCGTCGAGGCGCTGGTCCCAGAACCGGCGGAACCGGTTCAGCCACGCGTCGACCTCGCGCAGCGGCGCGGGCTCGACGGAGTAGAACCGGCGGGCGCCCTCGGCCCGCACCGACGCGATCCCGCTGTCGCGGAGCACGCGCAGGTGCTGTGAGACCCCCGGCTGGGAGAGTCCGAACTCGGCCCGGATCACGTCCGTGATCGCGCCGGAGGTCTGCTCGCCGTCGGCGAGCAGTTCCAGGATGCGTCGGCGCACCGGGTCGCCGAGGATGTCGAATGCGTGCACGGTCAAGGATTGTAACAGATTTCACTTATATAAGTGGAGGCGATGTTTTCTGGTCGGGGCTCCGGGAGGTGGGGGCCTCGGTGGCGGGGCGGGGCGGGCGTGCGCGGGCTCGCCTTGCGCGACCTGAGCTTGGAGCGACAGGGTCCCGCTGGGGCTGGGGAATCCAGGTGGGTGGACGACCCCGGGTAGCGCGGACCGCGGGTACCCGCGGCCTTACCCCGCGCGACCTGGTGTGGGAGCGGTACCCTCCGGCTGTGACCGGGGGCTCCAGGTGGGTGGGCGACCCCCTGTGGTGCGGCCGGCAGGTGCGCGCGGCCTTCACCCCCGTGGGTTCGCGGAGCCGAGTACGCCCTCGTCAACCGCCTGGGGTCGGGGTGTGGATCAACGCTGACCGGCTGTGGCCGGGGTCCCAGGACAGTGCACGTTTCACCCCCTATGGCATTGGGAGGGCATGGGTGGGCTCTACGTTCGGGCCGCTCCTCGCGCGCCTGGTCCTTTGCAGGGGGCATTCCTCCCGTCTCAAGGGCTGGGGTGGGATCGCCTCGCTCGACCCGGCCCCGGATGACACCCCCACCACTGGGGCCGTGCGCCCAACGCACCGACCTGGAAGTCTGCCGCCCGCCGACTGCGCCGGGGCCAGGTCCACGCTCCGCTGGCCGCCGTTTCCAAGCGGTTGAGCTTTCGGAGAACTCCGGTCGAGCTCTCACCCCCGCGACCTGAGCTGGGAGCGAAACCCTCCGGCTATGGCCGAGGTCGCGGCCATCTGACCGGCTGTGGCCGGGCGCCCCCGTTCGGAGGAAAACCACTGCGGCACAGGCCCCGGTCGGGTGATCGGCCTGGGCCGTGCGCCGTGGGTCAGTCGAAGAGGTCTTCGGTGCGGGTGATGTCGAGGGCCCTGTCCAGCCAGGTGTTCAGGGTGTCGAGGTCGCCGCAGGAGTTGATGCGGGTGCGGGCGTCGTCGGTGACGGTGAGGCCGCGTTTGTGCAGGACGCGGAGCACACTGCTGGCAACGCCTTCCCTCCGGCCCTCTTCTCGGCGCTCCTTCCGGCCCTGTTCTTCACCCAGGCCGACGTACTTGCGGGCGAAGTCGCTCTGCCATTCGTAGGTCTCCACGGGCATCAAGCCCTCCAGTTCCTTACGGGCCGATTGTCGCGTGGTCTTTTTCAGGAGGCATTCCGCCCGCCTTGAGGGATGGGCTGGAATCGCCTTACTCGCCCCGGCTCTGAGCGACACCCCCACCGCTGTGGACGCGTGCCCAGCGCACGGCCCTGGCACACTGCCGCCCATCGGCTGGGACGGGATGAGGTCTGCGTTCCGTTGATCGCCCACTCCAAGCGGGCGGGCTTTTGGAACGGCTGGAGTTGAGGTCTCACCCTCTGCGGTTGGAGGCCCCAGTGTGTAGGGGTTGTGGCCGTGCGCCCCGGGAGGGTGGGTCCTCCCGGGGCCAGGGCCGGGGCGTTGTGGAAAAGGAGTGGGTCAGTCGAAGAGGTCTTCGGTGTGGGTGATGTCGAGGGCCCTGTCCAGCCAGGTGTTCAGGGTGTCGAGGTCGCCGCAGGAGTTGATGCGGGTGCGGACGTCGTCGGTGACGGTGAGGCCGCGTTTGTGCAGGATGCGGAGCACGCTGCTGGCAATGCCCTCTTCCCAGCCTTGTTCCCTGCCTTCTGCCCGGCCTTGCTCCCTGCCCTCTGCCCGGCCTGCCTCTCGGCCCTCTTCCCGGCCTTGCTCCCTGCCCTGTTCTTTACCCAGGCCGACGTACTTGCGGGCGAAGTCGCTCTGCCACTCGTAGGTCTCCACGGACATCAAACCCTCCAGCTCCTTACGGGCCGCCTCGTTGAGGCCGGCCAGTACATAGTCATAGTAGAACGGACGATTCGTTTCACCAGCGGAATCCAACGCCTCCACCAGTGCTTTCAGCACCCGGCCGTCGTGGTCCCCGTGCGCGTGCGCGGACAGCACCGTCAACTCCGGCAGCTCCCGCGCCCGGTCGGGATCGGTGATCACCGGGGTCTGCTCGGGGCCGATCACCAGCGGACGCAGCACGAACCCCGGGTGTCCGATCTCGATCGGCCCCGCGCACCAGGCCGCGGAGGGGCGGTCCGGACAGAGCACCACCAGTACGGCCGGGCAGCGCAGCCGCCCGTACAGGGTCACCAGGTAGGCGGGCCAGCTGAACCGCTTCTCCGTGCTGGGCCGGTGCTGGCGCTCCACCACCACGGCCAGGACGTGGCGTTCGCCGTCGCGGAGCAGGACCGCTCCGTCGGCGTTCCACTCCTTGGGGTCGCAGTTGGTCAGCGCAGGGGAGGTCAGGACCGCCTCGGTATGGGAGGGGACCGGATACCCGAGGGCTTCGCGCAGCAGCACCGCGACCGTCTCCGGGCGGTTCTGGATCAGCCGGAGTGGGATCTCATGGGATCGGCTCGGCATCGAACTACTTTCCGTGGTCGTGTGGCAGAGGCCGCGGGCCGCCGTCCTCGGTCGGGGCCGGGGCGGCGTTCGCGCGGAACGGATCACGCCGGCGATCCGATCTGTTCGGGGTCGGGGAATCACCGGTCATGTCTCCGGGCGTTTGTGGGCGTCGCGGGGTCTCTGTGTTCGGTCGTCGAGCAGAGGTGGCGCGATGGCAATGACGATAGGGAACGTTGTGCTCCGGCTGTGCCGGAAAATTTCTTCGTACCGATGTTCTTGCAGGTAGGGGTCGTGTGAGGAATTTTTCCTTTTGTCCTCGCCAAAGGTTCTTATCGGGTCATAAGTGAACGAAAAATCCCCCGACCTGGAATTCCAGGTCGGGGGATCGGGCTGTTGCCCGGGCTCGCGTTTCATCGGCGTGGGTGTCTCGAATCCGGGTGTGCTCGGAATCGGTTTCATCCGGATCGTGCGAAAAGCGACGGCCGCCCTCCTCGGGGGAAGGCGGCCGTTTTTCAGATCCCGATGGGGTGCCAGACGGTTTTGGTCTCCAGGAACGGGGTGATCCGCGACAGGCCCGGATCGGGATCGGCCCAGACGTCCTCGCCGCCGTCCGCGTCCGGCCCCGGCCGCACCACCCGGGTCAGGGTCTGGGCCGCGGCCCGCTCGAACGCGACCGCGTCCTCCCCCGCACC
>NZ_FQZK01000066.1 GCF_900141985.1 Nocardiopsis flavescens
CGCAGGGGCTCGGGCAGGTAGTCCAGGGTGAAGTACCCGCGGGTCATCCGCTCCCGGAACTCCACACCCCACCGCGCCGCATGACGACCCATCCACTCCCCCAGCGGATCGCGCCGCTCACCCTCGGGCTGCGCGTCCATGGCGCGCAGGTAGGCCTCGCGCATCCCGCCCAGCAGGTCCACGCCCCAGAGGAAGCGCGCGTGGACGGCGCCCGTGGCCTCCGCCGCGATCGGCGCCGCGAACGCGATGGGCTCCCAGAGGACGAGGTCGGGCCTCCACCGGCGGCACAGGGCCACCAGGTCCTCCAGCATCGGGTCGTTGACGGTACGCCACCACCAGGGCACCACCTCCCGGTAGCCGCCCAGCAGGCGGTCCCAGGAGATCTCCTCGAAGGGCTCCTCCAGCCCCTGGAAGAGCGGGACGTCGACGGAGGGCGCGCCCGCGGGCCGGGACAGCCGCATGATGCGCCAGAACCCGTGGTCCCGCCCCACCGACGTGTAGGGCAGCCCCGTGCCGGAGGCCACCGGCCCCAGTTCGGGCTGGCTCGCCACGAGCACGTCGTGGCCGCAGGCCCGCAGGGCCCAGCCCAGGGGGACCATGTTCAGGAAATTCGTCTTCTCCGCCACGGTGACGATGAGGACCCGCATGAACACTCCGTCTCGGTCGCGTGCAACGGCGGGGGGAGCGCCGTCGGCCGTATCTTGCCCCGGGTCGATCGACGTTCCGATGGAGAGGATGGGACCGGATGCGCGTCCTGCTGGCGACCGTGGCGGAGAAACCGCACTTCCTCGGCATGGCCCCGCTGGGCTGGGCCCTGCGTGCGGCGGGGCACGAGGTGCTCGTGGCGAGCCAGCCGGAGCTGGGGCCGGTGGCCTCCGGCACCGGGCTCCCCTTCGCCCCCACCGGGCGCGATCACGACTTCTGGCGCATCATGCGCACCTACTCGGTGGCGGGTCAAGGAGAGGGGCGGGTGCCCTTCGTCGACCGCGCGGAGTCGCCCGCGCGCGACGTGGACTGGGAGTACGTGAGAGACGGCCACCGCAACGCCTTCCTGTGGTGGTGGAAGGTCGTGAACGACCCGCTGCTGGAGGACCTGGTGGCCCTGTGCCGCCGGTGGCGCCCCGACCTCGTGCTCTGGGAGCCGCTGAGCTTCGCCGCGCCGATCGCGGCCGAGGCGGTGGGGGCCGTCCACGCGCGCATCCTCTGGGGGGCCGACATCTTCGCGCTCATGCGCTCCCACCTGCTGCGGCTGCTGCCGGAGCAGGAGCCCGCCGGGCGGGAGGACCTGCTGCGCAACTGGATGGGTCGTCATGCGGCGCGGTGGGGTGTGGAGTTCCGGGAGCGGATGACCCGCGGGTACTTCACCCTGGACTACCTGCCCGAGCCCCTGCG
>NZ_FQZK01000003.1 GCF_900141985.1 Nocardiopsis flavescens
CCACCGAGACCCGGCCGTCCTCGTCCGTGACGACGCGGCCCACCTGGAGCGAGCGGCGCCCGTCCGTCTCGGTGACCGCCGCGGCGCGGGAGCCGTCGCGCGACACCCGGAAGTGCACCAGGGACTCGTCGCGCAGGTCCCCGACGTCCACCCGCACCACCTCCTCGGCGCCGCGCAGCACCCAGACGGCGGAGGACCCCGGCTCCGGCGGGGCCGGGTCGGGCAGGGCCTCGGGGTCGGCGGAGTCCTGTTCGGCCTCCTCCCGCGCCTCCTCGTCGGGCTCGCCGATCTCCTCCACGACCCACAGGTTCCCGTCGATGTCCCAGGACAGCTCGGTGAAGACCCCGTCGTCGAGGACCTCGGAGACCTCGGCCCCCGGCGAGGCGAAGGAGGTCACGACGGTCTCGCCGCCCAGGGTGATGCCCGCGACGGTGCTCTCGTCGATGGAGACGGCGAACCGCTCCAGGAGCACGTCGCCCGCGCCCAGCGGGCCCGGGACGCGCTCGGCGTCGCCGAAGGTGTCGGTGTCCCACTCCGAGGCCGACCAGAGCTGCCCCTCGTGGGCGTAGTAGGCGTGCACGCCCGCGCGCAGCGCACCCGGCCCGACCCCGTGCCAGAACGTGCTGGCGGGCCGGGGCCGGTCGGCGCTGTCGCCGTCGGCGGCGGCGAACGCCACCTCCTCGCCGTCCAGGACCAGGGTGAACTCCTGCACGTCCGGGATCTGGCGCAGTGTCCAGGCGATCTGGGCGCCGAGGCGGAACTCGTCGACGTCCCCGACACCGTCGATCTCGACGACGACGCTGTCGGCGTCCGCCGTCACCCGCGGCCGGGTGTCCTCGGGGAACTCCGAGCGCACGGCGGGGGCCAGCCAGGAGGTGGCGCCCGCCCCCAGGCGCGCGAGCAGCCGCTCGGCGAGCCGGTCGGTGCTCACCGGGAGGTAGATCGGGTCGGGCACCAGGGAGGTGCCCTCGGGGTTGAAGTAGTACAGGTTGAACGGCCGGTGGGTGCGCTCCACGTCCAGCTGGCTGAGGATCAGGTCGTCGGGCAGGCTCCGGATCCGCCACTCCCCCTCGGGGTCCCCCTCCTCGCGGGCGAGCGTGAACGTCTCGTCCATCAGCGTCCCCGGGGCGCCGGGGCGGTACTTGCCGTCCTCGTCGATGGTGGCGACCAGGGCGCTGCGCATCCGCACGCTGGCGGTGAGCCCGTCCTCGGACACCTCGGTCTCCAGGTCGACGGTGTCGAGGTCGGTGAAGACCTTGACGGAGCCGTCCGGGGACCAGTCCCGGCCGGTGTCGGGCAGCATGTAGATGCGCGCCGCCCCGTGGTCCTCCTCGAAGCTGCCCATGTCCTTGAGGAAGCTGCCGACCAGCCCGTCCGGGTTCATGCCCGGCTGCGGGCCGGCGGGCAGCAGGCGCACGTAGCCGCCGTAGGGGTCGGCGGAGCCGTCGCCGCCCTCGCCGGGCACCACCGGCCCGGTCATCGGCACGCCGGCGCACGAGGTCAGGAACAGGCAGGACAGCGCGGAGGCGCCGAACACCAGGAGTCGTCTGCTCACGGGTTGTCCTCTCCCCCCTCGCGGGGGTAGGCACGGCCCAGCGAGAACTCCGGGGGCACCAGGGGCAGCGGGGATCCCCGCAGCTCGGTGCCCGCGTGCCGGGGCAGGGACAGGCGGAACTGGGACCCCTGGCCGGGCATTCCCCACGCCTGGAGCCAGCCGCCGTGCAGGGCGGCGTCCTCCTTGGCGATGGACAGCCCCAGGCCGGTGCCCCCCGTGGTGCGCACCCGGGCCGGGTCGGCCCGCCAGAAGCGGTCGAAGCACAGGTGCTCCTCCCCCTCCTTGAGGCCGACCCCGTAGTCGCGCACGGCCACGGCGACGGCGTCGCGGTCGCCCGCGGCGGTGACCACCACGTCGCGGCCCTCGCTGTGCTCGATGGCGTTGACCACCAGGTTGCGCAGGATGCGGTTGATCCGCCGGGGGTCGTACTCGGCGACGCACGGGTCGGCGGGCAGCCGCATGACGACCTTGATGCCGCGCTTCTCGGCGATCTGCTCGGCGTCCCCGACCGCCTTCATGACGGCGTCTCGGACGTCGGAGGGCTCGGTGCCCAGGGTCGCGGCCCCCGCGTCGTGGCGGCTGATCTCCAGCAGGTCCGCGAGGAGTTCCTCGAACCTCTCCACCTGGCTCTGGAGCAGCTCGACGGAGCGGCGCATGGCGGGTTCCAGCTCGTCGCGGTCGTCGAAGAGCAGGTCGCCGGCCATCTTGATCGTCGTGAGCGGGGTGCGCAGCTCGTGGGACACGTCGGAGACGAACTGCCGCTGGAGCTTGGACAGCTCCTCCAGCTCCTGGATCTTCTCCTGGAGGGTCCCGGCCATGTCGTTGAAGGACACGGCGAGGCGCGCGAGGTCGTCCTCGCCCTGGACGGTCATCCGCTCGGAGAGGTCTCCCGCGGCCAGCCGCTCGGCGGACTGGGCGGCGGAGCGGACCGGCGAGACGACCTGGCGGGTGACGACGTAGGCGATGAGGCCCAGGAGGATGACCAGCAGCGCGGCGACCAGGACGACGGTGCGCTGGACCAGGTCGAGGATCTCCTGCTCGTGCTGGAGCGGGAAGACGTAGTACAGCTCGTAGGCGTGGGTCAGCTCGGACCCCACCACCAGGGCCGGCTCCTCGGTGCCCTCGGCCTCGTTCCGGATGCGCGTGTAGGTGTGGTACTGCTGGTCGCCCAACGAGTCGCGGACCTGGTCGATCAGCCGTTCCGGGACGCTGGTGTCGAGCTGCTTGTCCGGGGACTCCTCGCCCACCCAGCCGAGTTCGTCGTCGACGGACGGCAGGATGACGACCCCGTACAGGCCGGTGTCGCCGCTGCGTCCGGCGAGTTCGCTGGCGACGTTGTACATCAGCCGGTCGCGGTCGCCGGTCTCGTTCTCCTGGATCTCGGCGAGCGCGTAGTTGAGCCCGGCCCGGTGGTCGTTGACCGCGGTGGCGATCTTGGCGTCGAGCAGGCCGCTGCGCACCTGGGAGATGAGCACGTAGCCCAGGCCGATCATCACGACGAGGGACAGCACCAGGGTCGTGGAGATGACCCGCAGGTGCAGGGAGCGGCGCCAGTTGGTGTGGACGCCGCGGACCAGCGCGCGGGCGGAGCGCTGGGCGAACAGGTAGGCGCGGGTGAGGCCGGAGTCGGGGTCGCGTCGCCGCCCCCCGGACCCGGTGGGCCCGGGGGGCTGGGCGGGCCGCTCCTCCTCGGAGCCGGCCCCCCGCTGCTCCTCGGATGCGGCTGCGGTCATGTGCGCTTCGCGTGGATCAGGCGGTACCGGCCTTGTAGCCGACGCCGCGGACGGTCACGACGACCTCGGGGTGCTCCGGGTCCTTCTCGATCTTGGCGCGCAGGCGCTGCACGTGGACGTTGACCAGGCGGGTGTCGGCCGCGTGGCGGTAGCCCCAGACCTGCTCCAGCAGGACCTCCCGGGTGAAGACCTGGCGCGGCTTGCGGGCCAGGGCGACCAGGAGGTCGAACTCCAGCGGGGTGAGGCTGATCTGCTCGCCGTCGCGGCGCACGGCGTGCCCGGCGACGTCGATGGTGATGTCGCCGATCTGGAGCACTTCGGGCGCGGGCTCCTCGGTGCGCCGCAGGCGCACCCGGATGCGGGCGACCAGCTCCTTGGGCTTGAACGGCTTGACGATGTAGTCGTCCGCGCCCGACTCCAGGCCCAGGACGACGTCGATGGTGTCGCTCTTGGCGGTGAGCATGACGATCGGCACGCCGGACTCGGCGCGGATCTGGCGGCACACGTCGATGCCGTCGGCACCGGGGAGCATCAGGTCGAGGAGGACCAGGTCGGGCTTGGTCTCGCGGAAGGCCTCCAGCGCCTTGTCGCCGTCGTGGACGAACGAGGGCTCGAACCCCTCGCCGCGCAGCACGATGCCGAGCATCTCGGCGAGGGCGAGGTCATCGTCGACAACCAGTACACGTCCCTTCATCGGTGTGTCCGGCGCCGGGCGTCGGGCCCGCCCTGTGGGGCGGCTTCGCGGCGCCTACTCCTCTCTCCTCGGAAGAACTCGAACGTCGTCGGTGCGGTGCGGGTGCGCCGCCGCCGTTCCGACGCGGGAACCGACATTCTCCCCACAGCTTGCCATCTCATGGAGCGGAGGGAAGTGCGGTCGATGCCTTTGGGGCCTTCAGGGACCGTTTTCGGCCACTTCGAGCGTCCGCCCTGGCCGGGGAGGGTGATGGCGCCCTTGATAACGCCCGGCCGGTTGGTAACAGAAAGCATACAAAAAGAATGAAGTGCGTCGGTTGCGCGGGAAGGCGTCCGGACCGCGCCCGACTTCGGGGGAACCGGCCGGTAGGTTGTTCTCGGACGCGGGAATGTGAAACCCGGTCCGCTTGCGCAGCGTAACCGAACCTCACGGAGGGCGGGGCAGATGACCCAGGAGGACGACCACCGGAACCCGTCGGGGGGAGCCCCGGAGGAGCCCGCCGACGGTACGTCTCCCGCGGCGGGCGCCGGGGAGGGCGCCGGTTCCGCGGAGTCCTGGGCCGCTCCGGGCGGTGCCGGGCCGGGCGGTCCGGCACCGCAGGCGCCGCGGCCCCCCTCCTTGGCGCCGCACGAGGGCGCGCCCGCCGCCGGCGGTGCGCCCGCCGGCCACGCCGCCCCCGGCTCGGGGCAGGCGCCCGGGTACCCGCAGCAGCCCGGGTACGGGCCGACCGGCCCGCAGGCCCCCGGCCAGGGATTCGCCGCCCCCGGCTCGGGGCAGGCGCCCGGGTACGGGCCGCCGGGATACGGGCCCCGGCCCGACCAGGGGCAGTGGGCCGGGCCGCCCACGGGGCCGCAGGCCGGGCACTGGCGGTCCGCCCCCGGGCAGTACCCGCCCCCCGGCTACGGGCACGCCCCGCCGCAGGCGCCCAAGCCCGGCGTGGTGGCCCTGCGCCCGATGACGCTCGGGGACATCCTCAACGGCGCCTTCACGCTCATCCGCCGCAATCCCAAGACCATGGTCGGCCTGTCGCTGATCATCATGGCCGTCTCCAGCATCGTCTCGTCCATCGGCTTCAGCGGCTACATGGCCGACTACGGGACGTTCATGGACCAGGTCATGAACGACCCCATGTCGATCGACTCCGACGACCCGCTGCCCTTCAGCCTCTGGTCGATCCTCACGCTGTACGGCGGCGCGTTCGTCAACTACGCCGGGGTCGTCTTCCTGACCGGCCTGCTCACCACGACGGTCGGCATGGCCGTGCTGGGCCGCACCCTGGCCCCCGGCGAGGCCTGGGCCGCCTTCCGCGGGCGGATCGGCCCTGCCGTCGGCGTGGCCGTGCTCCAGCTGCTCATCGGGCTGGCGCTGTCCGCGGTCATCGTGCTCCTCCTCGTCGGCGGCGTGTTCGCCGGGGCGATGCTGGCGGTCGCCGGCAGCGAGGGGGCGGGCATCGCGGTCATGCTGCTCTCCGTGGTCGCGGGGCTGGTCGGCGGCGTCGCGCTGGGCGCCTGGATCCTCATCCGGCTCTACTTCGCCATGCCCGTCGTGGTCCTGGAGCGCGTCTCCGCCGGACAGGCCCTGGCCCGCTCCTGGCGCCTCACCCGGGGGAGCTGGTGGCGGGTCTTCGGCATCGTGCTGCTGTCGTCCCTCCTCATCGGCATCGTCACCAACCTGCTGAGCATGCCGTTCAGCATCGCGGGGATCGTGCCGATCTTCCTGGCCCCCGAGGCCCTGTGGTCCACCGTCGCCTCCGGCGCCATCATCTACCTCGGCAACGTCCTGATCTACTCGGTGTCCACCCCGTTCACCGTCGGCGTGACCACCCTCCTCTACGTCGACCTGCGGATGCGGCGCGAGGGCCTGGACCTGAGGCTGCACACCGCCGCCCTGTCCGGCCGGGACGTCGGCCCGGAGATCTACCTGCCGGAGAGGCAGGCGTGAGGGCGCCGTCGGCGGCCCTGCTGGAGGTGACCGGGGACGAGGGGCGGCGCCGCGCCGTCCAGGAGCTGAGCGACCCGGTGTACGGGGAGCAGGAGCCCTCCCTGCTCGAACGCATCCGGGAGTGGTTCCTGAACCTGGAGTTCTCCGTGCCGGGGGGCGGCGGCGGATGGGCCACGGTGCTCGTGCTCGTCGTGGTCGCGCTGCTGGTCCTGTGGCTGGTGCTGTGGCTGCGCCCCTCCCGGTCCCGCCGTGCCGAGGGAGCCGTGCACGGGTCCGCGCCGCGGTCGGCCGCCGACCACCGGGCGGCCTCCCGGGAGCGGGAGGAGGCCGGAGAGTACGCCGCCGCGGTCACCGAGCGCATGCGCGCGATCAGCGTCGACCTGGAGGACCGCACCATCATCTCCCCCCGTGCCGGGCGCACCGCCACCGAGCTCGCCGCCGAGGCCGGGAGGGCGCTGCCCGGCGAGGCCGCCGCGCTGGACGAGGGCGCCCGCCTGTTCAACGACGTCGTCTACGGCGACCGCGCCGCGACCGCCGGGACCGCCCGCTCCCTGCGCGAGCTGGACGACCGGCTGCGCGCCGCCCGCCCGGCCCTGGACCCCGAGGAGGCACGCGGATGACCGCCCCCTCCCCCGAGGCCCCCGCCGCCGGCTCCCCCGCGGCGCGGCCGGACTCGGCCGCCCGCCGCTTCTGGCGCGCCGCCCGCTTCCCCGCGGTCCTGGCCGCCGCGCTCGTCACGGTGTCGGTACTGATGTCCCTGGGCGGCGAGCAGTTCCCCACCGGCCACCTGGAGCCGCGCAGCGTCTCGCCGGACGGCACCCGCGCCCTGGTGAACGTGCTGCGCGAGGACCGGGACGTGGAGGTGGCCCGCTCCTCCGCCGACGCCGCCGCCGCGGTCGGGGCCGCCGACGACGCGGTCCTGGTCGTGTTCCTGGACCACCGGCTGCTGCCCGCGGAGCTGGACCGGCTGGCCGCCCTGGACGTGGACACGGTGCTGGTGCGCCCCTCCGTGCGGTCGCTGTCGGCGTTCGCGCCCGGTGTGGAGATGACCGGCCGCGAACTGCCCCGGGACTACCTGGAGCGGCCCCTGGACCCGAACTGCGACCTGCCCGCGGCCCGGACCGCGGGCCCGGCGTACGTACACGGCGAGCTGTACACCGCCGGGCCGGGGACCGGCGCCGTAGGGTGCTACCCGGCCGGTGCGGGCGACGCCCTGGTCCAGGTGTCCGGCGGGGACACGACCACCACCGTGCTCGGCAACGGGGACCCCTGGACCAACCGGCTGCTGGACCGCGGCGGCGACGCCGCCCTGGCGCTCAACCTCCTGGACGCCGAGACCGTGGTCTGGCTGCGCCCGGACCCGCCCCGGGAGGAGGGCACGGCCACCCTGGCCGAGCTGCTGCCCGCCGGGGTGCTCTGGTCCCTGCTGCCGCTGGCGGCGGGCCTGGCGCTCCTCGTGGTGTGGCAGGGCCGCCGCATGGGCGCCCTGGTGCACGAGTCGCTGCCGGTCGTGGTGCGGGCCTCCGAGACCACCGAGGGCCGGGCCGGCCTGTACCGTTCGCGCAAGGCGCGCGACCGGGTGGCCGACGCGCTGCGCTCGGGCTTCCTGGACCGGCACTCCGCCCGGCTGGGGATGGGCCCCGACGCCCCCCGCGAGGCCGTGGTGGCGGCGGTCGCCGAACGCACCGGGGGCGACCCCGGTGCCGTGGAGGCCCTGCTGTACCCGAAGGGCGCGGACCCCTACGCGGCCGACGACGACGGCCTGCTGCGGCTGGCCGCCGAGCTGGACGAGCGCTCCAGGAGGCTGCGGTGACCGGACCCGCCGGAGCATCCGGACCATCAGAGAACGCACGGAACGAGAGAGGTGGACGGCACGTGAGCGCCTTCACACACGAGGCACCGCCCTCGGCCGAAGAGGCGCGGGAGGCCCTGGTCGCCCTGCGCCGCGAGGTGGCCAAGGCGGTCGTGGGCCAGGACGAGACGGTGACCGCCCTGGTCGTGGCGCTGCTGTGCCGCGGCCACGTGCTGCTGGAGGGTGTGCCCGGTGTCGCCAAGACACTGCTGGTGCGCACCGTGTCGGCGGCCCTGTCCCTGGACCACAAGCGGGTGCAGTTCACCCCCGACCTGATGCCCGGTGACGTGACGGGGTCGCTGGTCTACGACCAGAACACCGCCAGGTTCGAGTTCCTCAGGGGCCCGGTCTTCACCAACCTGCTGCTGGCCGACGAGATCAACCGGACCCCGCCCAAGACCCAGGCGTCCCTGCTGGAGGCCATGGAGGAGCGGCAGGTGACGGTCGAGGGCAGTCCCGTGGCGCTGCCCGACCCGTTCCTGGTGGCCGCCACCCAGAACCCGGTGGAGTACGAGGGCACCTACCCGCTGCCGGAGGCACAGCTGGACCGGTTCCTGCTCAAGGTGACGGTCCCGCTGCCGCCGCGCGAGGCCGAGGTGGAGGTGCTGGGCCGGCACGCCGCCGGGTTCGACCCCGGGGACCTGGCGGCGGCCGGGGTGACCCCGGTGGCGGGCACCGCCGAGCTGCACGCGGCGCGCCGGGCCGTGGAGACCGTGCGGGTCGCCCCCGAGGTCCTGGGCTACATCGTGGACCTGTGCCGGGCCACCCGGCAGTCGCCGTCGCTCCAGCTGGGCGCCTCACCGCGCGGCGCGACCGCGCTGATGCGCACCGCCCGCGCGTGGGCGTGGCTGTCGGGCCGCGACTACGTGACCCCCGACGACGTGAAGGCGCTGGCCAAGGGGACGCTGCGGCACCGGATCTCGCTGCGCCCGGAGGCGGAGCTGGAGGGCGCCACCACCGACGGGATCCTGGACGGCGTGCTGGCCTCCGTCCCGGTGCCGCGCTGATGGTGGTCACCGGCCGGGCGGTCCTGCTCGCGGGGATCGCGGTGGTCGCCGTGGCGTTCTCGGGCTCCCTGGGCCCGTGGGCGGCCGCGGTCGCCGTCGCCGTCCTGGTGCTGCTCGTCGCCCTGGACGTGCTGCTGGCGGCGAGCCCCGGGGGAATGCGGCTGACCCGGGCGGGCGACACCTCGCTGCGGCTGGGCGACACGGCGACCGTGGAGGTCTCCGTCGCCAACCCGACGCGGCGCCGCCTGCGCGGGGCGGTACGCGACGCCTGGCCGCCGAGCGCGCACGCCGAGCCGCGGGTGCGGCCGCTGTCCGTCGACGCGGGCGAGCGGCGCCGGGTCGCGACGGAGCTCACCCCCACCCGGCGGGGCGACGCCCGCGCCGCCGGGGTGACCGTGCGCACCCTGGGCCCGCTGGGGCTGGCGGGACGCCAGCGCACCCTGACCGCGCCGTGGTCGGTGCGGGTCCTGCCGCCGTTCCACAGCCGCCGCCACCTGCCCGGCAAGCTGTCGCGGCTGCGGCAGCTGGACGGGCGGCACACGGCGATGGTGCGGGGCCAGGGCAGCGAGTTCGACTCGCTGCGCGACTACGTCCCCGGCGACGACGTGCGGTCCATCGACTGGCGGGCCAGCGCCCGCAACGACGGCGTGGTGGTGCGCACCTGGCGGCCCGAGCGCGACCGGCGCATCCTCATCGTGCTGGACACCGGCCGCACCTCCGCGGGCAGGGTGGGCGACACCCCCCGGCTGGACCACGCCATGGACGCGGCGCTGCTGCTGGCGGCCCTGGCCGGCAAGGCGGGCGACCGGGTGGACTTCCTCGCCTACGACCGCCGGGTGCGGGCGCAGGTCAAGGCCTCCGGGCGGGGCAGCCAGGTGCACCGGATCGTGGAGGCGATGGCGCCGCTGGAGGCGGAGCTGCTGGAGTCCGACCCGGCGGGGATGGCGAGCGCCGTCCTGACCGCGCAGGGGCGGACCCGCTCCCTGGTCGTACTGCTGACCGACCTGAACGCGGCGGCGCTGGAGGACGGCCTGCTGCCCCGGGTGCCGGCGCTCACCTCGCGGCACCTGCTGCTGGTGGCGGCGGTGCGGGACACGGCGGTGGCGGAGATGGCGGCCGGGCGCGGGGACGCGGGAGCGGTGTACCGGGCGGGCGCGGCCGAGCGCACCCTGGGCGAGCGCCGCCGGGTGACGGCGGAGCTGCGCCGGGCGGGGGTGGAGGTCGTGGACGCCGAGCCCGAGCACATCGCCCCGGCCCTGGCCGACGCCTACATCAACCTCAAGGCACAGGGCCGCCTGTAGCGGCGGACGCCGCGGGGGTGGGGTGACCGGTTCCGGTCACCCCACCCCTTTCCCGTGCTCACCGGGGCCGGGCGGGCACGGGCCCCGGCGGGCACCGGGGCGCTCGGGCAGTATGGGCGGCATGGACTCTCCCTCCGGCCCCCGCGCCAACACGGTGCACGGCGACGTGTACGGGCGGCTGCTCCAGGCCCGCGACATCCACAGCGTCACCATCGGCGCCGGGGAGCGGCCCGCGCCGCCGCCCGGGGCCGACGTGGTGCTGGACCCGCCGCGCCCGGCGGTCGCGGTGCGCGGCCGGGAGGGGCTGGTCGGGGATCTGCTGGCGGAGATGCGCGCCGGGACGGACGTGCCGCACGTGCTGACCGGGCCCGGCGGGTTCGGCAAGACGACGGTGGCGGCGGAGCTGGCGCAGCGGGCGCGGGCCGAGGGGCGCACGGTCTTCTGGGTGCGGCCGGGCGGCGTCGCGGCGAGCATGATCGAGGTCGCCGTGGAACTGGGCGGGTCGCGGCGGGAGGCGGAGGAGGTGCGGGCCACCCGGCACCTGGCGATGCGGTGGGTGTGGCGGCACCTGGACGGGGCCCCGCGGCCGTGGCTGCTGGTCATCGACAACGCCGACCGGCCCGAGGAGCTGGACCCCGAGCACCGGCCCGGCGACCAGCTGGGGTGGATGCGGGCCAGCCCCGGCGGGTTCGTGGTGGTCACGACCCGGGTGGACGACCCGGCGCAGTGGGCTCCCGCGCGCCTGCACCGGGTGGGGCCGCTGGAGGCGGGGGCCGCGGCGTCGGCGCTGGCCGACCACGCGGCACCGGAGGGAGCGGCCGGGGCAGGGGAGCTGGCGGAGCGGCTGGGACGGGTGCCGCTGGCGCTGGCGCTGGCCGGGCGCATCCTGGCGACGCACCGCGTGCTGTTCCCCGACGCCCGCGCGCTGCTGGCGCGGCTGGAGGAGGGTGTGGAGCGGCTGGACGAGCTGGCGGCGCCGTTCGTGACCGGTCCCGACGCGGACCGGCGGCTGCTGTCGGGGGTGTGGGACCTGTCGCTGCGGCTGGTCGCGGAGCGGGAGCCGTACGCGCGCCCCCTGCTCCAGGTCCTCTCGGTGCTGGGCCCGGACGCGGTACCGGTACCGCTGCGGCGCCTCCCCCCGGCGGAACTGGCGTCCGGCCCGCTGGAAGGCCTCGACGACGTGCGGCTGGCACGAACGATCAACACGCTGCTCGTGCACGGGCTGGTCACCCTGGGCGGGCACGGCGGGGAGACCTCGCTGCGATCGCACCCCCTCGTGTCGGAAACGATCCGGGCGGGTATCGGCGACAGCGCGGTGACGGACGTCGTCAGCCGCCTGCTCCGCCGGCGGCCCGACAACGACTTCACCCTGGAGGCCTCCGCCTACGCGGCACTGGCCGGGGTCCTGACGCGTCTGCACCACGCCCGGCATCCGGCGGTCGTCCAGGCCTCTGTCGGGCGTTTCAGGGTCGCGATGCTGCTCGGGGGACGGGAGGAGGCGGAGAGGTCCCTGGCCCTACTCGCCGAGACGGCCCGGGCCGCCCTGGGCGGCACCCATCCGGAGGCACTGCGCGCCCGGCACGCCTGGGCCGACGCCCTGCGCGCGCTGGACAGGTGGGAGGAGGCCGGGAGGGTGTACGACTCGGTTCACCGCGACCGCCGGGACCGGCTCGGGCCCGACCACCCGGACACGCTGAGCAGCCTGCACCAGGTGGCCCTCATCGCGGGGCTGCGCGGTGACCTGGAGGCCTCCGAGCAGGGGTTCCACGCCGTCCTGGCCGCCCACGGGGGCAGGGAGGAGGAGCCCACCGCGGTCAGCGCACTACAGAACCTCTCCTCCATCCGGATGCTCCGCGGCGACACCGGCGCGGCGTGGGAGGGCTTCCTGAGGGTCCGCGAGATCCGGGGCCGGCTGCTGGGGGAGGACCACCCGGACACGCTGGAGGCGGACTACTACCTGGCCGGGGCCGCCGCCGAGCGCGGTGAGCACGCGCTGGCCGCGGAGATGTTCGACCGGTTCGCACGGTCGCGGGCCGAGGCCGTGGGCGAGGACGGCCCGATGGTCGCCGAGGCCCGTGCGCGGGCGGAGCGGGCCAGGGAGGCCGCGGGGGCCTGACCTTCAGGACCGGGCGGTGGCGATGACCAGCGCCGACCATTCGCGCGGGCCGACCGCCAGGACGGCGGCGGAGCGGTGCCGCGTGTCGCGCAGCAGGATCGCCCGCGGGAGGCCGAGGGCGACCTCGACGCAGTTCTGCGCGAAGCCGCTGTGGGAGCTGGTGAACCAGGGCGCGGAGTCCACGACGGCCACCTCGACGCAGGCGCTCTCGAAACCGCTGTGGGAGCTCGTGAACCACCCGGGGGAATCGCTCATACCGCCGACCCTGCCACACCGAGGCCTTGCGCGGTGGGGTTTTCAGGCCACCGGGGCCGCCGCCGGGGCGTTCCGGATGTCGCCCGTCTCCCCCTCCAGGTAGGCCCGGCGGCCGACCACGAACACGTACAGGAAGAACAGCACCTCCGCCAGCACGCCGATCCCCAGCGCCACCGGTACGGGGATGTGGCCGGCGACCGTGTTGCCGGTGACCAGGCCCTCGATCAGGCCGGAGAGGAACAGCACCACCGCCAGGCCCAGCGCCGCCGCGACCGCCGCCCGGCCCTCCTCGCCGAAGGCGCGCAGCCGGGTGCGGTCGCCGGGTGCGATGAGCGACCAGCCCAGCCGCAGGCCGATGCCGCCCGCCACGAACACGGCGGTCAGCTCCAGCAGGCCGTGCGGCAGGATCAGGCCGAAGAACACGTCGGCCCGGCCCTGTCCGATCATCAGCCCGGCGGTGAGCCCCACGTTCAGGGCGTTCACCAGCATCACGTACAGGGTCGGCACCCCGAAGGCGACGCCGAACACGATCGCCTGCGCGGCCACCCAGGCGTTGTTGGTCCACACCTGGGCGGCGAAGGAACCGCGCGGATTCTCGACGTAGTAGTTCGCGAACTCGTACTCGACGGTCTGCGCGATGGACTCGGGCGTGCCGATCGCGTGCATCACCGCGGGGTCGGCGACGACCCACCACGCCACGGCGGCCGCGACGGCGACGGTGCCCGCGGTCATCCCCAGCCACCACCAGCGCAGCCGGTACAGGATCGCGGGGAAGACCCGGGTGAAGAACCCCACGACGTCGCGCCAGGCCGGGTCGTGGGCGCCGGTCACCGCGGAGCGGGCGCGCGCCACCAGCGCCGAGAGGCGGCCCACCAGCGCGGGGTCCTGGCCGGAGGAGCGCACCACCGAAAGGTGGGTGGAGACCCGCTGGTAGAGGTCGACGAGTTCGTCGACCTCGGCGCCGTCGAGGGAGCGGCGCCGGCGGACCAGGCGCTCCAGGCGCTCCCAGTCCTCGGTGTGCGCCGCGGCGAAAACGTCGATATCCACGCAAGGGACCCTACCGTCTCGCCGTCCCGGAGAGCGGCCGGTGGGAACGCGGTGTCCGGCCTGCGGGTAGTGTCGGAGGCGATCGTTACGTTCGGCCCCGAGGGAGCAGCACCGGTGTCCTATCCCGGCGGTGGAGAGGTACGCGGCGACGCGTACGGTACGACGCCCCTGGTCACGGGCGACGCGGTGGTCCTGGACCTGCGCGCCGCCGGGTTCGCGACGCGGGCCGTCGCCCTGATCCTCGACGTGATCGTGCAGGGCGCCCTGCTGGTCCTGCTGGTCCTGCTGACGGCCTGGATGGGCACCACCATGGACCCCGCGGCGACCGCGGCCGTGGTGCTGGGCGGCACGATCCTCGTCCTCGTGGGCTACCCGGCGGCGTTCGAGACCGTCTCGCGCGGCCGGACCCTGGGCAAGATGGCGCTGGGCCTGCGCGTGGTGGGCACCGACGGGTCGCCGGAGCGGTTCCGGCAGGCGCTGGCCCGCGCGCTGGTGGGTTT
The DNA here is from genome assembly GCF_900141985.1 of Nocardiopsis flavescens. GTDB lineage: Bacteria > Actinomycetota > Actinomycetes > Streptosporangiales > Streptosporangiaceae > Nocardiopsis > Nocardiopsis flavescens. Next base: position 14,002 of record NZ_FQZK01000003.1, read on the forward strand.
CGTCGAGATCTGGATGACGACGGGCGTGATCGCGCTCATCACCTCGATGCTGAGCAGGGACGGGCGCCGGGTGGGCGACTTCCTGGCGGGCACCATGGTCGTGGAGGAGCGCACGGGGCGCCCCCGCCAGGAGCACGTGCCCATGCCGCCGCACTTGGCGGGCTGGGTGTCGGGGGCCGACCTGTCCCGGCTCTCCCCGGAGACGGCCGCGGCCGCCCGCCAGTTCGTGCTGCGCTTCTACGAGCTGGCCGAGCACACGCGCCACGAGATGGGCGTCCGGTTGGCCGACGCCGTGATGGCGCAGATCAGCCCGCCCCCGCCCCCGGGGACCACCCCGCCCGACTTCCTCGCCGCGGTGCTCGCCGAGCGGCGCCGCCGCCAGGAGGCCGCGCTCCAGCACCGCCCCCACCGCCCCGGCGCCTGAGCGGGCGCCGCCCCGGGCCGGGCCGGCCCGGGTGCGCCGTGAGCGTCAGGGGTGCCAGGAGCGCAGGTAGGACTCCTGGTCGGGCGTGAGGGTGTCGATGTCCACGCCCAGGGCGGCGAGTTCGAGCCCGGCCACCTCCGTGTCGATCTCGCCGGGGACGTCCACGACGCCCGGCGCGAGGCCGCCGTGGGCGCGCGCCAGCCAGGCCGTCGTGAGGGCGTGGGCGGCGAACGACAGGTCCATGACGGCGGCCGGGTGCCCCTCGGCGGCGCCCAGGTTGACCAGTCGCCCCTCGGACAGCAGCAGGACGCGGCGGCCGTCGGCGAACACGTACTCGTCGGCGTGCTCGCGCACGCCGCGGTCGACGGCGACGGCGAGCCGGTCCAGGGCGGCCAGGTCGATCTCCAGGTCGAAGTGGCCGGAGTTGGCGAGGATCGCCCCGTCGCGCATCAGGGCGAGGTGCTCCCCGCGGATCACGTCGCGGTTGCCGGTGACGGTGATGAACACGTCCCCGACCGGGGCGGCCTGCGCCATGGAGGTGACCGTGTACCCCTGCATGACGGCGTCCAGGGCCTTGACCGGGTCGACCTCGGTGACGATGACCCGGGCGCCCATGCCGCGGGCCCGCTCGGCCAGGCCGCGGCCGCAGTAGCCGAACCCGGCGACGACGACGGTGCGGCCGGCGAGCATGGTGTTGGTGGCCCGCAGGATGCCGTCGATGGTGGACTGCCCGGTGCCGTACCGGTTGTCGAACATGCGCTTGGTGGCGGTGTCGTTGACCGCGACCATGGGCAGCCGCAGCCCGCCCTCGGCGCTCATGCGGCGCAGCCGGATGACGCCGGTGGTGGTCTGCTCGCAGCCGCCCAGGACACCGTCGAGCAGGTCGGGGCGGGCGGCGTGCAGGGTGTGGACGAGGTCGCAGCCGTCGTCGAGCAGTAGGTGGGGACGGGTCTCCAGCACCGTGACCAGGTTGCGGTCGTAGGCGGCCGGGTCCATTCCCGCCCAGGCGTGCACGGCCACCCCGTACTCGGCGGCCAGCGCGGCCGCCGTGTCGTCCTGGGTGGAGAGCGGGTTGGAGGCGGCCAGCGCCACCTCGGCGCCGCCCGCGCGCAGGGCGCGCAGCAGGTTGGCGGTCTCGGCGGTCACGTGCAGGCAGGCGGCGACGCGCATGCCCGCCAGGGGCCGCTCGGCGGCGAAGCGCGCGTGGATGCTGCGCAGCACCGGCATGGACCGCTCGGCCCAGGCGACCCGGCGGACCCCGGCCGGGGCCAGGCCCAGGTCGGCGACCTCGTGTGGAATCCCGGTCATGGGGACCTGTTCTGTGGATACGGCTCCGGGGCCGGCGAACGCGCCGGCCCCGGAGAACGGACGAGCGGCCTCACGGGCCGCGCTCCCCCGCCCCGGGTGCGGCGGGGGTCCGGCGCGGCGCCGGCGGAGCGCCGGTGCGGGCAGGCCCCGGACCGCGGCTTCTCCGCGCCGGCCCGCCCCGTGTCCGCGGGCCGTCCGTCGTGGACGCCGGGCGGGGGCGGGGCCGGGCGCGGGCCCGCGGCCGGTCAGTAGCGGTAGTGGTCCGCCTTGTAGGGGCCCTGGACGTCCACGCCGATGTAGGCGGCCTGCTCCTTGGTGAGCTCGGTCAGCCTGACGCCGAGCGCGGCCAGGTGGAGGCGGGCGACCTTCTCGTCGAGGATCTTGGGCAGCGTGTACACGCCGATCGGGTACTCGTCGGGCTTGGTGAACAGCTCGATCTGCGCGATGACCTGGTTGGTGAAGCTGTTGGACATCACGAAGCTGGGGTGGCCGGTGGCGTTGCCCAGGTTGAGCAGGCGGCCCTCGGACAGCACCAGGATGGTGTGGCCGTCGGGGAAGGTCCACTCGTGGACCTGCGGCTTGATCTCCTTCTTGACGATGCCGGGGACCCTGGCCAGTCCGGCCATGTCGATCTCGTTGTCGAAGTGGCCGACGTTGCCGACGATCGCCTGGTGCTTCATGGCCGTCATGTGCCCGGTCATGATGACGTTGAAGTTGCCGGTGGTGGTGATGAAGATGTCACCGGTCCCCACCACGTCCTCCAGGGTGGCGACCTGGTAGCCGTCCATGGCCGCCTGGAGGGCGTTGATCGGGTCGATCTCGGTGACGATCACCCGGGCGCCCTGGCCGCGCAGCGCCTCCGCGGCGCCCTTGCCCACGTCGCCGTAGCCGCACACCACGGCCACCTTGCCGCCGATGAGGACGTCGGTGGCGCGCATGATGCCGTCGGGCAGCGAGTGGCGGATGCCGTACTTGTTGTCGAACTTGCTCTTGGTGACCGAGTCGTTGACGTTGATCGCCGGGAAGGCGAGGCTGCCGTCGCGCTGCATCTCGTACAGGCGCAGGACACCGGTGGTGGTCTCCTCGGTGACGCCCTGGATGAGCCCGGCGATGGTCGTCCACTTGGACGGGTCCTGCTTCAGGCTCGCCTGGAGCAGCTTGAGAACGACCTCGAACTCCTCGCTGTCGGCGGTGGAGGGGTCGGGGACGGCGCCGGCCTTCTCGTACTGGGCGCCCTTGTGGACGAGCATGGTGGCGTCGCCGCCGTCGTCCAGGATCATGTTGGGGCCCTCACCGCCGGGCCAGGTGAGCGCCTGCTCGGTGCACCACCAGTACTCCTCCAGGGTCTCGCCCTTCCAGGCGAAGACCGGGACGCCCCTGGGGTCGTCCGCGGTACCGTCGGGCCCCACGACCACCGCGGCGGCGGCGTGGTCCTGGGTCGAGAAGATGTTGCAGCTGACCCAGCGGACCTCGGCGCCCAGGGCCACCAGGGTCTCGATGAGGACCGCGGTCTGGACGGTCATGTGCAGCGAGCCCATGATGCGCGCGCCGCGGAGGGGCTGGGAGTCCCCGTACTCGGCGCGGGTCGCCATCAGGCCGGGCATCTCGTGCTCGGCGAGCCGGATCTCGTCGCGGCCGAAGTCGGCCAGGGACAGGTCGGCGACCTTGAAGTCGAAAGCCATGCGTTCCTCACTCGTGATGGTCGTGGCGCACCTGATTGTAGGGCCGTACGCCCGCCATCAGCACGAATCTGACAACACGGCGTCAGAAGCCGTCCGGGCGGGCGCCGGGCTCGGTTAGGGTCGTCCGCATGGCCCTGGACGACACCTCCGCCGCGCTCGGCGGTCCCGTGCCCATCTCGGCCGCGGCCGACCGGGTGGGCACGACCCCGCGCATGCTCCGGTACCGGGAAGGCCTGGGGCTGCTGCCCCGCACCCAGGAGCAGCCCACGGGGCGCGGGCACCGGCACCGCCGGTTCACCGAGGAGGACCTGCGGACCATCGCGACCGGCCTGGAGCTGGAGCGCGACTTCGACATCCCGCCGGCGGCGCTGGCCTTCGCGCTGCGCGTGCTGTCCGAGCCCGAGGTGCTGGCCCGGGTGCGCACCCACGGGGAGCGGCTGGGCCGGCTGGCGCCGGCGCCGGCGCGCGCCCTGGATTTCGAGAAGCAGAAGGCGATGCGCCTGCTGGGCCGCCGGCCCTGAGGTGCCAGGTCGGAGCGGTCGGCCCGGGCGGGAGGGGTTCCGCGGGGGCGGAGGAGGGGTCCTAGGGCAGGTTTCGCCGCGGGGCCCACGGGCTACGGAGACAGCGTGGATACCCTACGCCTCAGCGCTGACCCGGCCCGGCTCCCCGACAGCGTGCGCGACGAGCTGACCGACGTCGACCGCCTGCGCAGGATCTGGTCCGGGCACCGGCAGGCCCAGCCCCGGCAGGCCCGCGAGGACGCGCGGCGGTCCCTGCTGCGGGCGCGGATCGGGGAGGCCGGGGTGGGCGGCCCCCTCGCCGACCTCCTGGCGGCGACGCTGGAGGACGGCATGGCCGGGCGCGCGCTCACCCCCGGGTACGCCGCCGAACTGGCCGGCCTCGTCCACTCCCTGCCCGACCCGGGCCCCTTCCGCTCCCCGCGGGCACCGCTGGGGCCGGAGCACGCCCGCGCGGTGGCCGACCCGGCGGCGGTCCCGGGGCACCCCCTGGTGCGGGCGGCGCACACCTACACCGGGACACTGGCCGCGCTGACCGCGCTGGACGGCGGTCGCGAGCGCCCGCGGCTGCTGCCGTGGCTGGCCGCCGCGGTGGTGCTGCGCCGGGCGGACCTGCCGCCGCTGCCCCCGGTGCACCCGGCCGCGTCCGCGGACCCCGGCGACCCGCCGGCCGCGACCGTCTCGGCGCTGGCCCGTGCCGTCACGGCGGCGCTGCGCGACGAGCTGAGCTGGACTCCGCCGGGGACCCCTCCCCCGCCCCGGGAGCCGGTGTCGCCGCTGGCGTCGGTCACCCGGCGGCGGGTGATGGAGCACCTGCGCTCGCACCGGGAGTCGGTGGGCCTGATCCTGCGCGGCCTGGACCCGGGGGCTCGCGCCGTGGTGCGCTCGGGGGGCTCCGACACCGGGACCGGCGCGGACGGCCCCTCCGAGGCGGGCCGGGCCGTGCTCACCCCGGGCGCCGCGCACTGGTGGACGGCGCTGGAGCTGCTGGTGGACGACGCGACGCTGTCGCTGGTCGTGGTGGTCCAGGAGATCGGCCGCCCCCGGACGGGGGTGCTGGCGGTGACCGTGGACGGTCGTCTGACGACCCCGGACGGGGTGCGCGACCTGCCGGGGATCGCCGCGGCCGAGGGCGTGACCGTGATGCCCACGGACTGTGTGGACGACCGGTGGCCGCGGATCGGCGACCTGATCGACGAGGGCGTCTCCCTGGCGCTGGGGGAGCTCACCCGGGTCTGACGGGGGTGCGCCGCGGGCCCCGGCGCGGGGCCGGGGCCGGTCCCGCCGGTCAGGAGACGACGATGAGGACCAGCAGCAGGACGAGGATGAGGATCGTCATCAGGACGGCGGGGATGACCCAGCTCTGCTGGAGGATCGAGTCGTCGCCGGACGGCTGCTGGGCCGGACCCCCGTAGGTCTGGTTGGGGTTGCCGGTGACCAGGGGGTTGCCGAACTGCGGCTGGTGCTGCGGGTAGGGGCCGCCGGGCCGCGGGTTGGACGTGCCGGGGTGGCCCATCGCGCCCATGCCGTGCTGCGGGTTGGACGTGCCCGGGTGTCCGGGGACGCCCATGCCGGGGCGGGGGTCGGAGGTGCCGGGGGGCGGGAACCCGGGGTGGCCCATCATGCCCATGCCGTGCTGCGGGTTGGACGTGCCGGGGTGGCCCATCATGCCGGGGCGCGGGTTGGACATCCCGGGGTGGCCGTGGCCGAACCCGCCCTGGGGGCCCGTCGGCGGCCGCACGGGCATCCGCCCCTGCGGGATGAGGCCGGTCTGGGCGATCTGCTCGCCCTGCTTGACCGCGTCCTCGGCGGAGGTGGCCTCCTCGGCGTCCTCGTGGCCGAGCAGGCGCATGAGGAGCTTCTGGGCGGTCGGCCGCCGGGCCGGGTCCTTGTTCAGGCAGGTCTCGACGATGGGGCGCAGCGCCTCGTCGACGCCCTCGACGTCCGGCGGGGCGCTGATGACGCGGTGCACGACCGCGGGCACGGTGTCGGAGCCGAACGGGGCACGGCCGCTGGAGGCGAACGCGATGACGCAGCCCCAGGCGAAGATGTCGCACTTGTCGGTGATGCCGCGCCCCTCGATCTGCTCGGGCGCCATGTAGGAGGGCGTGCCGACGATCGAGTTGGTCATGGTGGCGGTGCCGTCGTCGACCCGGGCGATGCCGAAGTCGATGACGCGGGGCCCGTCCGGTCCCAGCAGCACGTTGCCGGGCTTGAAGTCGCGGTGGACGATCCCGGCCTTGTGGATGGCCACGAGGGCCGTGGCGGTGGAGACCGCCAGCCGCTGGAGCGCCGAGCCGCGCAGCGGGGCGCCCTTGGCGACCGTCTCCTGGAGGTCCCTGCCCGGCACGAACTCGCTGACCACGTAGGGCGGGTCGCCGTCGAGCCGCGCCTCGATGATCGCGGCGGTGCAGAAGGACGCCACCTTCTGCGCGGCGCGGACCTCCTTCTCGAACCGCTTGCGCAGGTCGCTGTCCCGTGACCACTGGTCGTTGAGGACCTTGACCGCGTACTCCTCGCCCTCGGGGTTCTCGGCCAGGTACACGATGCCCTGGCCCCCCTTGCCGAGCCGTCCGGTCACGCTGTAGTCGCCGAACGCCGAGGGGTCGCTCGGCTGTAGCGGTTCGGGACCGGGCATCGGAGTCCTCCAGGGAGGTCGTATGAAGCGGGGGTGGCACGAACAGGTTATGGCTTGAGGGGGTATGGGACGGTGCGTCCGTCGCCCCGGAGACGAAGTCTCTCACTTCGCCGCACCTGCTATGACTACCGGAACGCCCATAACGTTCCATAAGGGTCCGACAGGAAATGCCGGCCCCGCCCCGCCCGCGTCCTCAGCCGATCTTGCGGGCCTCGTCGACCAGCAGCACGGGGATGCCGTCCCGGATGGGATAGGCGAGGCCGCTCTCGTCGCAGACCAACTCGTCGGTCTCGGGGTCGTGGCGCAGCGGCGCCTGGCTCTGCGGGCAGGCCAGGATCTCCAGCAGCCAGCCGTCGATCTTCGTGCTCATGGTCCTCGTTCCTCGTCGTCGGGGGCGGGACGGCGCACCGTCCCGCCCCTTCATCATGCCCTCTCTCAGGAGCGGACGATGGCCAGCACCTCGTCGCGCAGGGCCCCGACGGCCGCCGCGTCCGGTGCCTCGACGTTGAGCCGCAGCAGCGGCTCGGTGTTGGAGGCCCGCAGGTTGAACCAGGAGCCGTCGGGCAGCGCGACGGTCAGCCCGTCCAGCTCGTCGACCTCGGCGCCCTCGCGCCCGGCGAACGCCTCGCGCGCCGCGGCCATCCGGCCGGCGGCGTCGGCGACCTCGGAGTTGATCTCCCCCGAGGCGGCGTAGCGGGAGTACTCGGCGGTGATCTCCGACAGGGGCCGGCCGTCGGAGCCGAGCACGCGCAGGACGTGCATGGCCGCGAGCATGCCGGTGTCGGCCTTCCAGAAGTCGCGGAAGTAGTAGTGGGCCGAGTGCTCGCCGCCGAACACGGCGCCCGTCTCGGCCATGGTGGCCTTGATGTAGGAGTGGCCGACCCGGGTGCGGACCGGGACGCCGCCGTGCTCGCGGACGATCTCGGGGACGGCGTGGGAGGTGATGAGGTTGTGGATGACCGTCGCGCCCGGGTCCTTGGCCAGCTCCTGGACGGCCACCAGCGCGGTGATCGCCGAGGGCGGCACGGCCTCGCCACGCTCGTCCACGACGAAGCAGCGGTCGGCGTCGCCGTCGAAGGCCAGGCCGATGTCGGCGCCGGTCTCGCGGACCTTCGCCTGGAGGTCGACGATGTTGGCCGGGTCCAGGGGGTTGGCCGGGTGGTTGGGGAAGGTGCCGTCGAGCTCGAAGTAGAGCGGGACGACCTCCAGCGGCAGGCCCTGCTCCAGGACGGCGGGGACGGTGTGGCCGCCCATGCCGTTGCCCGCGTCCACCACGACCTTGAGCGGGCGGATCCCGGACAGGTCGACCAGGGTGCGCAGGTGGTCGGCGTACCCGGCCAGCAGGTCCTTCTCGGTGACCGTCCCGTCCGGGCCGTCGTGGGCGGGCACGCCCTCCTCGGCCAGGCGGCGGATCTCGTCCAGGCCGGTCTCGGCGCTGATGGGGGCGGCGCCGGCCCGGCACATCTTGATGCCGTTGTAGCGGGCGGGGTTGTGGCTGGCGGTGAACATGGCGCCGGGCAGGTCGAGCGCGCCGGAGCCGTAGTACAGCAGGTCGGTGGAGCCGAGCCCGGCGAAGACGACGTCGACGCCCTGGGAGGTGACGCCGTCGGCGAAGGCGCGGGCCAGCTCCGGGGAGGAGGGGCGCATGTCGTGGGCGACCACGACCGCCGGTCCGCCGACGATGCGCGCGAAGGCCGCCCCGATCGCCCGCGAGACGTCCGCGTCCAGGGTGTCGGGGATCACGCCGCGCACGTCGTACGCCTTGAAGATGCCTGCGAGGTCTGCCACGTCTTCTCCGGCCGGATCAGTCCTGCTCCTGATGGTCGTACCGCGCGGGCACGGGCCGCCGGCCCGCCTTCGGGTGTGTCCCCCCGAAAGGCCGCGGACCGGTGCGGCGCCGCAGCGGGCCGCGCGCGGTACCAACCTAGCAAGGGGTTCCGCGGCCCCCCGGTACGAGGGCGCGCGCCGCGGGCGCCGGTCCGGTGCGTGCGCCCGGCGCCGGGGCCGCCGCCCGCGCGGGGCGTTCCGGGGCGGGCGCGCCCGGGGCTCAGCCGCGGGGGTCCGGGCGGGACGGGTCGGAGCGGACGACCCGCAGATGGCCCCGGCGCATGCCGTCGGGGCCGTCGGCGTCGTCGGCCGCCCGGGCGGGCGGGCGGGCGGCTTCACGTACGGCGTCCGCGAGGGCCTCCAGGTCGTCGCTGCCCGGTCCCCCGCCCACCGTCTCGACGGGGAGCCGGACGACCTCCCAGCCGCGCGGCGCCGTCAGGCGGTCGGCGTGCATGGCGCAGAGGTCGTAGCAGTGCGGTTCCACGTAGGCGGCGAGCGGGCCGAGGACGGCCGTCGAGTCGGCGTAGACGTACGTGAGCGTGAAGACGGCGGGCTGGCGGCAGGCGGTACGGGAGCAGCGTCGAACAGGGCTCACAGCGTTCGACTGTATGCCTTTACTGAGGGACACGCCAGCATCGTTCCACGACCTGGTCCGTTTCGTGGCGTCCGCCGCGATTTCCGGTACCGGACCGGGGCCCGCGCCGGGGCCGTCCGGGGGGAGGCGGTCGATCACCATGCCCCGCGGGGCTACGCCGGGCGCCCGTGATGGCTTAGTCTCGAAGGGTGCGACGAGTGCGCCCTTCCCATGGCCAACCTGACCGAGTGCGACGCCGGGACCGCCGCGGCCGAGGCATCCGCGGTCCTCTCGTGCCCTCCGACCTTCCGGTGTTCCGCAGCCGTGCACAGGCGTTCGACGACCTCGTGCTGGACGCGGTCGAACGCCTGGAGCGGTTGTGGGCGCGCGAACTGGCGAACGTCGACTTCCTCGTGGAGGACGTCCCCCCGGTTCCGCCCCAGGGCCCCGTGACCGAGGCGATCCCCTTCTCCCGCCTGGAGACCGATACCGCGGGCCGGGCCCGCATCGTGGTGTACCGGCGTCCGCTGGAGATCCGGACCAAGGACCCCGAGGAGATGGCGCTCCTGGTCCACGAGACCGTGGTCGAGGAGGTCGCCAACCTGCTCGGGGTGGAACCCGAGTCGGTCGACCCCGAGAGCTGACACCGGCGGTGCCGCGAGCGCCGCCGTCCCGGGCGGACGGCGGCGGACGGACCCGGAGGACGGCGGCCCGCACGGCCCGCCCCCCCGGGCCCCCTGTCCGGCCTGTCCGGGTCAGGGCACCACGCCCACCATCGTGTCGCGCACGACCGGGAGGGCGACCTCGACCGGTGCCGGGCGCACCGGCAGCACGCTGCGGGCGTCGCCGTCGGCGAGGATCCGGGCGACGTACAGCGGCCCGGAGCCCTCCAGCAGGTCCAGGCGGACCGCGTGGCCGTCCGCCGGGTCGGTGCCGTCCGGCGCCGTCCACCCCCCGTCCTCCCCGCCGAACACGGTCGTGGTGCCCGCGGCGACCTCGGCGCGGACCGCGTCTCCCTGGGTGCCGTCGGCCCCGATCGGGGTGGCCATCAGCCGCACGTCCGCCCCGGGCGCGGTCAGCACGAGCCGGGTCCCGGCGCCCTCCGGCGAGTCGGGCAGCACCGCGGTGGTGTCCAGGGGGAACGACAGGGGCGGCACGGCCGCGGTGTAGGCGGTCTCCAGGATCTCGTCGGGGTCGTCGCCGGTGAACTCGGCCGCGAGGCCGGCGACCACGGGGACGTCGGACTCCACGACCGCCGCGCCGGCCCTCCCGCCCAGGACGGAGTCGAGGCTGATCCTGGCCGAGGCCGCCGGGGGGACCCGCAGTTCCAGCGGGTCGGCGGCGGTGCCCCCGGGCGGCGACGCGTCGTCCCCGCCCCCCTCGGAGTCCCCGTCCTGCCCGGAGTCCCCGTCCTGCTCTGCGCCGTCGGGTTCGGGCCCGATGACGTGGACGCGCACGACGGCGGGTTCCTCGCCGGGAGCGGTGACGACCAGGTGGCGGCGCCCGCCCCCGGGCGGGACGCCGGGGATGACGTGCTCGCGGGCGGGGGCGGCGGTGGGCGGCACCCAGTCGGCGGGGCCCTCGGCGTGCTCGGCGAGCAGGGAGGCGGCGACCCGGCCGGTGCTGGTGCGCACCTGCACGCCGATCCCCCCGATGCTCTGCGCCAGCTCGGTGATGTCCAGGGCGGTGGACTCGCCGGGCAGCAGGGAGATGCCGCGGCTCTCGATGGAGAAGGACGGTCCGCTGCTGGTGTGGATGTCGAGGCTGACGGTGGCGCGGGAGGTCTCGGGGTTGGTGAGGCGGACGGTGAGGGCGTCCAGCCGGACGCCCTCGGAGTCCCCGCCGCCGGGCAGGGAGAACCAGGTGCTCACCGAGGGCTCGGCGCAGCGCACCTCGGTGAGGCCGTCGGAGGACGCGGTGATCTGGGCCGACTCCAGGCCGGAGGCGAGGGAGCCCCGGCCGTGGATGGCGGTGGGCTCCTCGGCGGTGGAGGTGTCGACGGCCCACACGCTGCCGGGCTCGGTGAGCTCCTCGCCCAGGAGCAGCCCGGGGTCGGGCTCCCCGCTGGTGCCGGTGGAGGTGCTCTGCGCGTCGGAGCCGCCGCGCCCGCCGGAGCCCTCCCCGTCCTCCTCGGGCTCCTCCCCGGCCTCCGGTACCGGGACGGCCCACAGCCCGCCCTCGTCGTCGCGGCTGACCCGCGGGGCGAACGCGGCTACGGAGCTGTCGGCGTCCCCGTCGTGCGGTGCCGGGCAGACCCGCAGCGTGTGGGAGGGGCGGGCGGTGCCGGGCTGGGTGATGCCCAGCTCGGCGGTGACCGGCCGGGTCGCCACGGCGATGCCGAACAGCGCGGCCAGGGCCAGCGCCACCAGCCCGAACAGCGCGAACCGGTTCTCCACGATCAGTCGCACGGCCTACTCCTGCCCCTCGTGGTCCCGGGTCCCGGGCTCCGCGCCGTCCCGCGCGGAGCCGGCCCGGCGGCGCCCCTTGCGGCGGGTGCCGCGGCGGCGGCCGCGCACGGTCGTGATCGTCCCGGTGTCGGTGACGGTGAACTCCCCGGTGAGGGGGTCGTCGGGTTCCGGGTCCGGGTCCCCGTCGGGGTCCGCGGGGGCGGTGCGCGCCCGGGCACCGCGGCCGGGGCGCGGGACGCGCAGCCGCGCCGGGCGGCGCGGCCGGGGGGCGGGGGTGGACTCGATGAGGCGGACGTCCTCCTCGGTGCGCACCCCCGGCGCGGCCAGCACCGCGACGACGAGCAGCAGCACGCCCTGGGTCGCGACCCAGGCGGTGTGCACGGGGTCGGTGTGCCACACCCGGACCTCGCCGCCCTGCACGGGCAGCGTCCAGGCCTGGCCGCCGCCCTCGGATTCCACGGGGGTCAGCCCGACGCCGTCGACGGTGGCCCGCCAGCCGCTCCCGGCGGTCTCGGCCAGGGCCAGGCGGCGGCCGGTGCCGCCGTCCTCCACCCGGGCGGTGAAGTCGCCGCCGGGCCCGGACACCCGCAGGGGCTCCGTCTCCAGCCCGTCCGCGGAGACGACCCGCAGCCGGCCGGTGGGCTCGGCCAGGCGCCACAGGCCGTAGCGGTCCGACAGCGACTCCCGCATCAGGCCGGGGGTGCCGTCGAGCATGTCCACGATGGTGACGTCGGCCACGGTTCCGACCCGGGGCCGGGGATAGAGCACGTACTGGATCCCGTGGTCGGCCAGGACCCGCAGCCGGTCGCCGCCCTGGCCGATGGCGAGTTCGGCGACGGCCCGGTCCACGGCGGCCCGGGTGGCGCCGTCGGGGCGGATGCGCTCCTCCCCCAGCCGGGGCTCGCGGCCCCGCACGACGGTGTAGTCGACACCGCCCTCCCCGTCCGGGGTGACGATGAGGGTGCGCGGCTCGGTGCCGTCCTCGCCGAGGCCGACGCCGCCGCCGGACAGGGTGCCGGGCAGGACCGGGGCGGCACGCGAGGTGAGCGGTCCGTCCACCCCGTGCCACATCCACAGGCCCGCCGCGGCCAGGGGCGAGGTGAGGGCGAGCAGGGCCACGCCGACGGCGAAGGCCCGGCGCAGGCCGCCCAGGGAGACCATGGTGCGAAAGGCGCGGGCGGCGGTGGCCGCCGAGAGCAGCACGGCCGCGGCGGCGAAGGTGAGGGCCGCCCCGGGCCAGACCGCCGCGGGCGGGCCGCCGAAGTGGGGCTCGATGACCAGCCGGGAGGTGAGGACCGCGACGAGCAGGCCGAACACGGCCAGGGACCAGCCGGCGGCGACCATGACGCGGTTGCGCAGGAGCAGCAGTGCGCACAGGGCGGCGGCCAGCAGTCCGGAGGTCACCCAGAACGGGGGCGCGCCGGGGCCGCCCGGGGAGAGCATGAGCAGCTGTTCGGGGGCGGCGCCCGGGTCCGAGAGCTCGGGGCGGTGCAGCCCGGCCTCCAGCAGCCACAGGGTGGGGTGCAGCAGCAGGTCGAGGGTCCACGGCATGAGCATCACCAGGGGGACGCCCAGGGCGATGCCGATGCTGGCGTAGAGGCGGCGGCCCAGGTGTCCGAAGGCCGCCGCGGCCAGCAGGCCGGTGACCAGGGCCAGCGCCCACACCAGCGGGACGAACGCGGTGGCGGCGGCCAGGACCAGGCCCAGGCCCCAGGCGGCCCGCCGGGAGTGCTTGGCGGGCAGCGCGACCACGCGGACGAGCAGCAGGCCCAGCACCGGCACGAGGACGTGGACCACGGCCGTGCCCAGCCGCCCCTGGGCGATCGCCCCGGTGGCGACGGGCAGCAGCGCGTAGGAGGCGGCCATCCACACCCGGGCGGGCCGGTAGCCGAGCACCTCGCGGGCGAGCAGGTAGGCGGTGGCCCCGGCCAGGGGTACGGCGCCGAGCAGGAGCAGGGAGACCGCGATCCAGGGCTTGCCGAGGGTGACCGTCGACAGCAGGGCCAGGATCCCGACGTAGGGCGCGACCGCCGAGTCCGAGCCCAGGCCGGTGTCGGGGGCGCCGGAGAGGTAGAGGTCCCACAGGTCGGCGGCGCTTCCGGCGGCGGGCGGCAGGGCGCCCCCGGCCGGCAGGGTGCCCAGGAGCAGGGAGCGCTCGGCGACGAGCGCGACGACCGTCAGCCCGATGACCAGCAGCGGGCCGGGGCGCAGCACCGCCCGGCGCAGGAAGCCGCCGGTGTCGGTGGGCGCCTCCTCGTCCTCGGCGGCGGGCGCGGTGGTGACGGCCTGGTGCCGGCCGGCGGTGTCGATGACGGGCTCGCCGGAGAGCACGCCGGTCAGGAAGTCGGCGAACTGGCGCGCGGCCACCCCGCGCGCCAGGTGCGGCCGGATGGCGCTGTAGGTGCGGCGGCGGTCGCGGCGGCGCCGGAAGCGGGCCCGCACGAGCTTGTCCGGCCGCAGGTAGACCAGGGTGATCGCGGCGGCCTCGTCGAGGGCGTTGGCGGGCTGCTTCATGAACAGGTACATGGCCACGCGCAGCAGCGAGCCGACGGAGTTGCGCAGCAGGGCCGCGAGCATGCCGCCGAACGGCAGGTTGGCCAGCAGCACGAACACGGCGTGCCTGCGGTCCACCCGGCGGGGGTGGTTGCGGGTGGCGCCGATGGGCCTGCGGCGGCGCGCGGAGGCCTCGGCGTGGTGGCCGACGGCGTCGGTGACGATGAGGACGTGCAGTCCGGCGCCGCCCACCCGCCAGCAGAAGTCGATGTCGTCGCGGAACAGCGGCAGGGCGCGGTCGAAGCCGCCCAGGCGGTCCCACACGTCGCGGCGGACGAGCATGCCGGCGCTGGACACGGCCAGCACCTGGCGGGTGCCGTCGTGCTGGCCGTGGTCGAACTCGCGGGCCTCCAGACCGGTCTCGCGGCGGCCGGCGCCGTCGATGGTCACGCCGATCTCGATCAGCAGGCGGCGGTCGAACCAGTCGCGGAGCTTGGGTCCCAGGACGGCGGCGCGCGGGTCGCGGTCGGCGGCGGCGAGCAGGTGGGCGAGGGCGTCCGCCTCGGGGGCGAAGTCGTCGTGGACGAGCCAGATCCACTCGGTGGCGTCCTCGTCGAACCCCCGCACCGGCGACGCTGCGCGCGGGAGTTCGAGGGCCGCGCGCACGGCGTCGCCGTAGCCGGTGTCGGCGGGCAGGCCGATGACGGCGTCCGGGGGCAGGTACTCGTGGAGGACGTCCGCACCGCCGTCGGTGCTTCCGGTGTCGGCGGCCACGGCGCGCTGCACCGGGCGGCTCTGGGCGCGCAGTGCGGCCATGGTCTCCGGCAGCCACCGCGCCCCGTCATGGGACACGATGACCGCGGTCACGACGTGTCGGGCTGAGTCGAGGTCGAGCACGGCTGTGGTGGGTTCTCTCCGGGGGAAGGGGCTGGCCTCCCGGGCGCCGGGCCAGGCGGGGCGCCGGGGCGGTGGGCGTTCGGTCACGCCGGGTCCCGACCGCGGGTCGGGCGGGGGCACGGGTGCGTGCGGGACATCACCCTACGCCACCTCGCACCATTGCGTACCTATTCATCCGCGTCCGTACGACCGGTGACTTATCCCCCTTTTCGCCATTGAAGGGCTGTGAGTACCAAACCTCACCTTGGACCCGAACGGCCGGGAACACGAAAAAAGCGCGCCCGGGCTCATGGCCCGGGCGCGCTCGGCGCGTCGCCTCCTACAGCATGTCCGCCAGGAAATCGAAATCCCCTCCGGCGGCTTTCTTCAGCCTTCGGCGCTCGCGCTCGGAGAGTCCCCCCCAGATACCGAAGCGCTCATCGTGTTCGAGCGCGTATTCCAGGCACTCCGCACGCACCTCGCACGACAGACAGACCTTCTTGGCCTCCCGGGTCGAACCGCCCTTCTCGGGGAAGAACGCCTCCGGGTCGGTCTGTGCGCACAGTGCGCGTTCCTGCCAGCCCAGATCCTCATCCGAGCCGTGCGCCAGCGGGATGACCTCGCTCATGCGCACCTCCTGTTGCCCCCCATAGATGACCCGACCCTTTTCGTCCCCCGGGCCGGGTGGAATCCCACCCTGAAATTACACGTGGACGCAGTGCTACTCGTCAAGCGCCCTGCGTGGTAATCCACTGAATATCATGTAACGAAGCGCCAACGCAGCTCGATTGATGTCCGTTCTGCGGATTACCACGCAATTCACGGTGTTCCAAGGCGGCGGGGGGCTCGGGGCCCTCGCGGAGGGTTCAGCGCCGGCCCTCTCCCCCGTACCAGCCCTGCTGACCTCCGGTTCCGCCCTGTCCTTGCTGGTCAGAGCCGTATCCCGGGGTCGAACCGTACTGGTCTCCGTACGTGGAACCTCCCTGGTCGGTCGTGTCGGTGCCGTCTTTCCCACCGGAGTTAAAGAATGGTTCAACTCCACTCTCGGACGGTGCCTGCTGGCCCTGCTGGCCCTGGTACCAGCCGTAGTTGATGGCGTCCTGGGCGGCCTGCTCACCCGACGCGGTCCCCGCCTGGTCGCCCTGCGGCGCGTACTGGGAGGGGTCGTAGGCCTGGCCGTAGGCCTGCGGCTGGGCACCGGTGCCGTACTGGGCCTGGCCGTACTGGTTGGGGTCGTAGGCCTGCTGCGGCTGGGACGCGTCGGTGCCGTACGCCTGCGGCTGCTGGGCCGCCGGGTCGTACCCCTGCTGCTGCGCCTGGCCGTACTGGTTCGGGTCGCCGTACTGGTTGGGGTCGTAGGCCTGCTGCGGCTGGGACGCCTCGGCCCCGTACGCCTGCGGCTGCTGGGCCGCCGGGTCGTACCCCTGCTGCGCGTACGACTGCTGCGCACCCGTCACGTACTGCTGGCCCTGGCCGTACTGGTTCGGGTCGCCGTACTGGTTCGGGTCGTAGGCCTGCTGCTGACCCGAGACGGCCTGCGCCGGGTCGGCCATGTGCTGTCCGCCGGTCGCGGACGGGTCCTGGTAGCCCTGCTGGGCGTAGGCCTGCGGGTAGCCGCCGTACACCTGCTGCTGTGCCTGCGGGGCGGCGCGCGGGACCAGGGTCGGGTCGTTGAAGACCTTGATCAGCGCGAAGGCGAGGACGCCCAGCACCGCGGCCATCGAGAGGACCTCGACGAAGTGCGCGAAGCCCAGGCTGACGCGGTTCAGCTCGCTGCCGAGCATGAAGCCCGCGATCAGGGAGACCAGGGCGAAGACCAGGCCGACGCCGGACAGGATCAGCGAGGTCAGCACCACGCCGGAGGCCGCGGGTCGGGCGCGCTCCGAGGTGACCACCAGGGCGACGGCCACCGCGAGCGGGACCACCACCTGGAGGCCGTAGAAGCCGGTGCCCGCCTGGACCATGCCGGTGGGGAAGCCCGCGCCCCGAAAGCCCGACTCGGAGATGATGGCGAGCAGGCCCGCGAGCAGCGAGGCGCCCGCCGCGCCGATCAGGACCCATGCCGCCAGCGGGCGCAGGCGTTCCAGTGTTTCGTTGTTCAAGGGAGGTTCCCCTCTGCTGCTTCGTCGCCGCCCTCGTCGGAAGGAAGAGTGGCTCTGTCGTCGGGCTGTTCGGTCGAAATCGGCCGATCCCGGCTGCGAAACATGGGGACGCCGGAGGACCGGACCGAAAAAATGGGACGGCGGCCACCGTACCGAGGTTCGGCCGGAGGGCGAACCGGCGGTACCGGTATGGTCACGCCCGGGTCGCGCCCGCGATGGGGCGGACGACCCGTACATGCTCCCAGCCTGCCAGACTTGGACGCATGCGGATAGTCGTACCGGCCGGTGGTATCGGCGGCGCGCGCTTCCTGCGGGGCCTCAAGGCCGCGCTGGGAATCGGCTCGCCGGCCCCGGAGGAACAGAGCACGAACGCCATCACCGTCATCGGTAACACGGGTGACGACATCACCCTGTTCGGACTGAGGATATGTCCGGATCTGGACACGGTGATGTACACCCTGGGCGGGGGCATCGACGAGGAGCGCGGCTGGGGCCGGACCGGCGAGACCTTCACGGTCAAGGAGGAGTTGGCCGCCTACGGCATGCGCCCCACCTGGTTCGGCCTGGGCGACCGGGACACCGCCACCCACATCGTGCGCTCCCAGATGCTCGCCGCGGGCTACCCCCTGTCTGCGGTCACCGAGGCGCTGTGCGACCGCTGGAGGCCCGGGGTGCGGCTGCTGCCGATGACCGACGACCGGGTCGAGACGCACGTCGTCGTCGAGGAGGACGGCGCCAGGCGCGCGATCCACTTCCAGGAGTGGTGGATCAAACACCGCGCGGCGCTGCCCGCGCGGAGCATCGTGAGCATGGGCGCCGAGGACTCCGCCCCCGCCCCCGGGGTGCTGGAGGCGATCGCCGAGGCCGACCTGGTGGTACTTCCGCCGTCCAACCCCGTGGTCAGCGTCGGGTCCGTGCTCGGCGTCCCCGGGATCCGCGAGGCCCTGGCGGCCAAGACCGTGGTGGGCGTCTCGCCCATCATCGGCGGCGCCCCCGTGCGGGGTATGGCCGACGCCTGCCTGGACGCGATCGGGGTGGAGACGGACGCCGGGGCGGTCGCCGCCCACCTGGGCGCCGACCTGCTGGACGGGTGGCTGGTGGACGAGGCCGACGCGGGCGCCGAGGCGGAGGGGATCGAGGTGCGTTCGCGCCCCCTGTACATGAGCGACCCCGCCGCCACCGAGGCCATCGCCCGCGCCGCACTCGACCTGGGCCTCGAACTGGCCGGGCGCCGGGGCGGTGGCGGGTGAGCGCGGACGGGGCCGCACGGGTGCGGGTGCGGGGCCTGGCGGGCCTGCCCGAGGTGGGCGAGGGCGCCGACCTGGCCGCGCTCATCGCCGACGCGGCGGCCGCCTCGGGCGAACCGCTGGCCGACGGCGACATCCTGGTGGTCACCTCCAAGATCGTCGCCAAGGCCGAGGGGCGGCTGCGCCGGATGGACCGGGAGGCCGCCGTCGACGCCGAAACGGTGCGGGTGGTGGCCCGGGCGGGCCCGACCCGGATCGTGCAGACCCGGCACGGGCTGGTGATGGCCGCCGCCGGGGTGGACGCCTCCAACGTCGAGCCCGGAACGGTGCTGCTGCTGCCCGAGGACTCCGACGCCTCCGCCCGGGCGCTGCGCGCCGGGCTGCGCGAGCGGCTGGGGGTGCGCGTGGGCGTGATCGTCTCCGACACCTTCGGGCGGCCCTGGCGCATCGGGCAGACCGACGTGGCCATCGGCGCGGCCGGGGTGGACCCGGTGCAGGACCTGCGGGGCACGGTCGACACGCACGGCAACCCCATGGAGGCGACGGTCAACGCGCTGGCCGACGAGATCGCCGCCGCCGGGGAACTGGTCAAGGGCAAGACGAGCGGGGTGCCGGTGGCCGTGGTGAGCGGCCTCCCGGTCGTCACCGAGGAGGACGGGCCCGGGGCCGCGGCGCTGGTGCGCCCCGCCGACGAGGACCTGTTCCGGTACGGCTCGCGCGACGTCGTGGCCGCCCGGCGCACGGTGCGCGCCTTCACCGACGCCGCGGTGGACCCCGCAGCGGTGCGCCGCGCGGTGGCGGCCGCGGTCACCGCCCCGGCCCCGCACCACACGACGCCGTGGCGCTACGTGCTGGTGGAGTCCGCGCAGGTGCGCAAGCGGCTGCTGGACGCGATGCTCCAGGCGTGGGTGGCCGACCTGCGCGGCGACGGGTTCGACGAGGAGGCGATCGCCCGGCGCACCCGGCGCGGCGACGTGCTGCGCGGGGCGCCCTACCTGGTGGTGCCCTTCCTGGTGCCCGACGGGGCGCACGACTACCCCGACGAGCGCCGGGCCGACGCCGAGCGGACCATGTTCCACGTGGCCATGGGCGCCGGGGTGCAGGGCCTGCTGGTGGGACTGGCCGTGGAGGGGCTGGGCTCGGCCTGGATCTCCTCCACCCTGTTCTGCGCCGACGTGGTGCGCGGGGTGCTGGAGGTACCCGGGAACTGGCACCCGATGGGAGCGGTGGCGGTGGGGCACGCGGCCGAACCGCCGCGCGAGAGGCCGCCGCGCGATCCGGAGGACTTCATCGAGGTCCGCTGAGGCGGGCGCCGGGTCCCGCGGCCCGGCGCGCCGCGGGTCCCGGCCGCGGCGCGGCGGGCATGCTGGGGGGTCGCGGGGGTTCGGCCGGAGGGCGGCGATATGGGCGTCGAGGACTATGTTGTCGGCACGCTGGTGGTCGTGGTGGCGGTGATCTGCGGCCGCCTGATCGCCGTGCGGCTGCGGATACCCGACGCGATCGTCCTGGTCGTGCTGGGCATGGCCCTGGGGCTGCTGCCCTGGCTGGGGTCGCTGTCGATCTCCCCCGAGATCGTACTGCTGGTGTTCCTGCCGCCGCTGATCTACAACGCGGCGTTCTTCACCTCGCCCAAGGACTTCCGGGAGCTGCTGCGGCCGATCGTGGTCATGGCGGTGGGGGTCACCCTGGTGACCGCGCTGGGGCTGGCCGCGGTCATCTACCTCCTGGTCCCGGCGGTGAGCTGGCCCGCGGCGATCGCCCTGGGGGCGGCGATCGCGCCCACGGACGCGGTGGCGGCGTCGGCGATCCTCAAACGGGTGGGCACGCCCCGGCGGGTGCTGACCATCCTGGAGGGCGAGTCGCTCATCAACGACGCGGTCGCACTCACGCTGTTCAGCCTGGCGCTGACGGCGATGTCGCACCCGCTGACCCCCGCGGCGGGCGCCCTGGAGCTGGTGAAGGTCGTGGTGGGCGGGCTGGCGTTCGGCGCGCTGGTGACGTGGGTGGTGGCGTGGTCGCGCAAGCGGATCGAGGACTCCTCGGTCCAGCTGGTGGTCGTGCTCGTCACACCGTTCGCCGCCTACGTCCCCTCGGAGATGCTGGGGTTCTCGGGGGTGCTGTCGGCGGCCCTGGCCGGGATCGTGCTGGGCACCCGGGGCGAGGGCCTGCTGCCGCCCGCGGTGCGGGTCACGGGGCGCACGGTGTGGCAGACCCTGGTGACGGTGCTGGAGTCCATGCTGTTCGTGCTGCTGGGGCTCCAGCTGGACGGTGTGATCACCGCGGTCCGCGAGCACTACTCGTTCCCGCGCCTGGTGCTGGTGGCGCTGCTGGTGACGGTGACGGCGGTGGTGCTGCGGATGGGGCTGATGATGGCGGTGATCCCGTTCCAGCGGGTGGTCCCGTTCCTCAACCTGCAGGTGTCCGGCTTCCGGGAGCGGGTCGTCATCGGGTGGAGCGGGATGCGCGGCGCGGTGTCGCTGGCGATCGCGCTGTCGATGCCCGCGACCGTCGGGGACGAGGCGTTCACCGAGCGGGGCGGGCTGATCTTCATCGCCGGGGTGGTGGTGATGGGCACGCTCATGGGCCAGGGCCTGACGCTGCCGCCGGTGCTGCGCCGGCTGGGGATGAGCGGCGGGGACTCGCACCGCAAGGAGTTCCTCGTCGCGGACCACGCGATGAGCTGCGCGGCGCTGAGCAAGGTGGACGAGCTGCAGACCGCGGGCGAGGTCGACGCCGGGACCGCGGAGTCGCTGCGGAGCGCGTACTCGCGGCGGGTGGGCGAGGTGCAGGCGCTGCTGGACGAGGACGACTCGGCGGTGGAGCGCGCGGAGGGCGTCCGGGCGGTGCACGCGCAGATCCTCGACGCGCGCCGGGGCACCCTGGTCTCGCTCTACCGGGAGGGGCGTATCGACCACGACGTCTACCAGTCGCTGAGCAGGGACATCGACCTCGGGGAGAGCAAGGGCGGGCCATTCCACGGAGGGTGAATTCCGGGGGTCGGCCGGCGTCCATTTCGGTACGCGGTACCAAACAAAATTGAAAGCTTTCCTTCCCATTCCATTGACTCGCGGGTAAGACGACTCTTAGGTTTCTTAACAATTCAACCCCCCGACCTTCGTCACCCCGCTCGACGGAAGGAACCCCCGAGACCATGAACCGTCACCGCAACCGCTCGCCCCGCGCGAAGGCGCTGGTGGCCGGCGCCTTCGCCGCGCTGGCCGCCGCGTTCGCCATCGGCGCGTCCCAGCTCCCGAGCGCGCCGAACGAGGTCCAGACCGTTGCCGACGGGGAGACCGTCGCGCAACAGAACGGCCAGTGGCTGACCGGGTACTGGCACAACTTCGACAACGGCTCCACGGTGATGCCGCTGTCGGACATCCCCTCCGAATACAACCTCGTCGCCGTCGCGTTCGCCGACAACCACGCGAGCCTGGACGGCGGAATCACCTTCAACCTCGCCAGCGGCGAATTGGACGGGTACACCGACGCGCAGTTCCGCGCCGACATCGAGGCCGTCCAGGCCGAGGGCCGCAAGGTGATCATCTCCGTCGGAGGCGAGCGCGGGAACGTCACCGTCGCCAACCCGACCCAGGCGCAGAACTTCGCCGACACCACGTACGAGCTGATGCAGGACTACGGGTTCGACGGCGTCGACATCGACCTCGAACACGGCATCAACGCCCAGTACATGACCGACGCCCTGCGCGACCTGCACGGCCAGGCCGGCGACGACCTCATCATCGCGATGGCGCCGCAGACGATCGACTTCCAGACCCCCGGCGCGGGGTACCACCAGCTGGCGTCGAACATCTCCGACATCCTCACCATCGTGAACATGCAGTACTACAACTCCGGCTCGATGCTCGGCTGCGACCAGCAGGTCTACACCCAGGGCACGCCCGACTTCGTCGCGGCGCTGGCCTGCATCCAGCTGGAGATGGGGCTGTCCCCGAGCCAGGTGGGCCTCGGCCTGCCGGCCGTGCCCTCCGCCGCGGGCGGCGGGTACATGGCCCCCGCGCAGATCGTCCGCGCGCTCGACTGCCTGGAGGCCGGGACCAACTGCGGGAACTTCTCCCCCGACAGCCCGTACGGCGCCATCGGCGGCGTGATGACCTGGTCCATCAACTGGGACGCCACCAACGGCTACGCGTTCGCGAACACCATCTCCGACCGCCTGGCGGGCGGCCCTGGCGGCGAGGGTCCCACCGACCCGCCCACCGAGGAGCCGACCGACCCGCCCACCGGTGAGCCCGGCGACTGCACCGCCTCCGCCTGGACCAGCGGTGCCACGTACACCGGCGGCGACGTGGTCTCCCACGGCGGCTCCGAGTGGCGCGCCCAGTGGTGGACGCAGGGCGAGGAGCCCGGCACCACCGGCGAGTGGGGCGTCTGGCGCCTCGTCGGCGCCTGCTGACCCACCCCTGACAGGGCCGTCCGGCGCACGCCGGGCGGCCCGCCCCGACCCCTTCTTCTCTTCGAGCTCCCCCGGCCCCCCCGTGCCGGCGGGGCCCTCTGCCGTGCCCGCGGACGGGCCCGGCGCATCCCCCGAGATCACGAGGAAGGCCCCCCATGCCCGACACCCGACCCCGCGGCGGCACCGCCCGCCGGCTCGGCTCCGCCCTGGCGGCGCTGGCCCTGGCGGCGGGGACGCTGTTCGCCCCCGCCACCGCGCAGGCCGCGCCCGCGGCCCCGCCCGCCCCCGCCGAGGCGTCCGCCTCCTCCGACGCCGGGTGCCGCCCCGACGGGCTGTACGCCACCCCCGGCGTGGACGTCCCCTACTGCGACATCTACGACGCCGACGGCCGCGAGAAGCTCCCCAACGACCTGGACCGCCGGGTCATCGGCTACTTCACCAGCTGGCGCAACGGCTCCAACGGGCAGCCCGAGTACCTGGCCGACGACATCCCCTGGGACCGGATCTCCCACATCAACTACGCCTTCGCGCACGTGGGCCCGGACGACCGGGTGTCCGTGGGGGCCGACACCCCCGACAACCCGGCCACCGGGATGACCTGGGAGGGCCTGGAGCCCGACCCCGAATTCGACTACCGGGGGCACTTCAACCTGCTCAACAGGTTCAAGAAGGAGCACCCCGGGGTGAAGACCCTGGTGGCGGTCGGCGGCTGGGCCGAGACCGGCGGGTACTTCGGCGCCGACGGCGAGCGGGTGGACAGCGGCGGGTTCTACTCGATGACGACGACGCCCACGGGGGTGAACCACGCGGGCATCGAGACCTTCGCCGACTCCGCGGTGGAGTTCGTGCGCGAGTACGGGTTCGACGGGCTCGACATCGACTACGAGTACGCCACCTCCAACAACGGCGCGGGCAGCCCGGACGACTTCTGGATCTCCGACGCGCGGCGCGGCCTGCTGTGGGAGGGCTACGAGGAGCTGATGCGCGTGCTGCGCGAGAAGCTCGACGAGGCCTCCGCCGAGGACGGCACGTACTACCAGCTGACCGCCGCGGTGCCCGCCTCCGGGTGGCTGCTGCGCGGCCAGGAGGTGCACCAGGTCGTGCGGTACCTCGACTTCGTGAACATGATGACCTACGACCTGCACGGCACCTGGAACCACTTCGTCGGCCACAACGGCGCGCTGTACGACAGCGGCCTGGACCCCGAGCTGAGCGCGGTGTACGGGGCCTACAACGGCATCGGCTACCTCAACGCGGACTGGGCCCACCACTACTTCCGGGGCGCGATGCAGGCGGGCCGGATCAACCTGGGCGTCCCGTTCTACACGCGCGGTTGGACCGGCGTGCAGGGCGGCACCGACGGGCTCTGGGGCACCGCGGCCCTGCCGGACCAGACGCAGTGCCCGCCGGGAACCGGGGTCAACACCCCCTGCGGCAACGGGGCGGACGGCATCGACAACCTGTGGCACGACAGCGACCCGGTCACCGGCGGCGAGGTCGCCGCGGGCGCCAACCCCATCTGGCACGTGCTCAACCTGGAGGACGGGGTGGTCGGCGACTACGCCGCCGACTACGGGGTCGACGAGCCGATCACGGGCACCTACGAGCGCCACTGGGACGACGTGACCGGGAACGAGTGGTGGTGGAACGCGCAGACCCGCACGTTCCTGACCGGCGACGCCGACCGGACGATCCGGGCCAAGGCCGACTACGTGGCCGACACGGGCCTGGGGGGCGTCATGATCTGGGAGATGGCGGGCGACTACTCCTACGACGCCGGCGCGGGCCAGTACGTCATGGGCGACACCCTCATCACGTCGCTGCACGAGACCCTGAGCGACGCGGGGCCGTACGGCGCCCGCAAGGCCGAGACCGACGCCCCGGCCGAGGTCCTGGACGTGGACGTGGACTTCGGCGGGTTCGCGCTGGGCGACAACAACTACCCCATCAGCCCGGAGGTCACCCTCACCAACAACTCGGGCACCGCCATCCCGGGCGGGGCGAAGATCACCTTCGACTACGGCACCTCCGCGCCGGGCGACATGGGCGACCAGTCGGGGCTGGGGCTCACCCACCTCCAGATCGGGCACGACCGGGCGAACAACATCGGCGGCCTGGACGGGGACTTCCACCGGGCGCAGATCACCGTGCCGGACTGGCAGTCCATCCCGGCGGGCGGGACGTTCTCGTTCGACCTCAGCTGGCGGCTGCCCATCGCCCAGCCCTCCAACTGGCGGATCGAGGCGGGCGGCACGGAGTACGCCCTCACCTACGACCACCCGCGCGAGGGCACCGTGGTGGACGGCCCCGGCGACGGCGGCGGGGACCCCGGCGGCGAGGACCCCGGCGGTGAGCCGGGCGACTGCACCGCGCAGGCCTGGACCCCCGGCGGCACCTACACCGGCGGCGACGTGGTCTCCCACGGCGGCTCCGAGTGGCGCGCCCAGTGGTGGACGCAGGGCGAGGAGCCCGGCACCACCGGCGAATGGGGCGTCTGGCGCCTCGTCGGCGCCTGCTGACCCCGGGGCCGCGCGCGGGGGCCCGTCCCCCTTCCCGCTCCGCGCGGCCCCGTACGGAAGAGGGCGGGAGCGCCCGTCCCCCGGCGCTCCCGCCCTCCCCCTTCCCCGGGCCTCAGGCGAGGGGGAGGGGGCGGCGGAGGATGCTCGGGGCGACGCCGTCGCGGGCCAGTGCGGTGCGGCGGCGCTCCTCGGGGACCTCGCCGTAGAGGGTGGTGCGCTGGCGCAGCGGGCGGCCGGTCGGCTCGACCAGGGCGCGGATGTCGGTGATGGTCTTGTACGAACCCTGGTCCGAGCCCGCCATGCGGCTGATGGTCTCCTCCATCAGGGTGCCGCCCACGTCGTTGACCCCGCCGCGGAGCAGCAGCCGGCAGGTGTCCTCGGCGAGCTTCACCCAGGAGCACTGGATGTTGTCGATCGCCCCGTGCAGCAGCAGGCGGGCCAGCGCGTGCACCGCCCGGTTCTCCCGGACCGTGGGCCCCGTGCGGGCCAGGCCCGCGAGGTAGATGGGGGCGCTGGTGTGCACGAACGGCAGCGGCACGAACTCGGTGAACCCCGGCCGCCCGTTGCGCTCCAGGGAGCGCTCCTGGAGCGAGCGCAGCAGCTTGATGTGCGCCACCCAGTGGCGGGGCGAGTCCACGTGCCCGTACATCATCGTCGACGTGGTGGGGATGCCCAGGTCGTGCGCGGTGGTGATGACGTCGATCCACGCGCTCGCCGGGAGCTTGCCCTTGGTGAGGACCCAGCGGATCTCGTCGTCGAGGATCTCGGCGGCGGTCCCCGGGAGCGACCCCAGGCCCGCGTCGCGGGCCCGGGTCAGCCACTCGCGGACCGGCAGGTCGGTGCGGGCCGCCCCGTTGACCACCTCCATCGGGCTGAACGCGTGGACGTGCATCCGCGGAACGCGCTCGCGGACGGCGGCGGCGATGTCGAAGTAGGCGGTGCCCGGCAGGTCCGGGTGGATGCCGCCCTGCATGCACACCTCGGTGGCGCCCGCGTCCCACGCCTCCTCGGCGCGGTCGGCGACCTGGTCCAGCGACAGGGTGTAGGCGTCGGCGTCGGTGCGGCGCTGGGCGAACGCGCAGAACCGGCAGCCGGTGTAGCAGACGTTGGTGAAGTTGATGTTCCGGGTGACCACGAACGTGACGTCGTCGCCGACCGCGTCGCGCCGCACCCCGTCGGCCAGCTCCGCCAGCGCCTCCAGCTCCGCCCCGTCGGCGTGCAGCAGCGCCAGGGCCTGCGCGTCGGACAGCCCGGCCGGGTCCCTCTCGGCGGCCCGCAGGGCCCCGGAGACCTCCGGGTCGAACCGCCGGGGCACCGCGCCCTCGCGGTCGACCTCGCCGCGCAGGGACTCCCAGTCGCCGTACACCGCGTCGAAGTCGCCGCGCCGGTCTGTGGTGCGGCCCTCGGTGTCGACGGCGGTGTGCAGGTCGGTGCGCCCGCGGGAGGTGAGCACCGCCTCGGGCTCTTGCCAGGGGCGGCCCACCAGCGGCGCGTCCTCGACCGCCAGGCCGGTGACCGGGTCGGCGAGCGCCTCCACGTGCGCCCGCAGCCGCGGGTCGAGCCAGGGCTCCCCCGCCCGGACGTACTCCGGGTAGACGGTGAGCCGCTCCCGGAGCTCGAACCCCTGGGCGGCGCTGCGGGCGGCCAGGTCGTCGATCTGCGGCCAGGGCCGCTCCGGGTTGACGTGGTCGGCGGTGAGCGGGGAGACCCCGCCCCAGTCGTCGATGCCCGCGCGGAGCATGAGCGCGTACTCGTCGCGGCCGCCGTCCTCGGCCCCGATGAGGTTGGGCGGCGCCTGGATGTGCGCCCTGGGCCCCATCACCAGGCGGGTGACGGCGATGGCGGCGGCCATCCCGTCGATCTCGGCGTCGGCCCGGTGCATCATCGCGGTGTCCGGCTTGGCGCGGAAGTTCTGGATGATCACCTCCTGGATCCCGCCGTGGCGGCGGGCGGCGGCGCGCATCGCGAAGATGGACTCGGCGCGGTCGGCGACGGTCTCCCCGATGCCCAGGAGGAGGCCGGTGGTGAAGGGGACGTTCGTGCGGCCGGCGTCCTCCAGGGCGCGCAGGCGCACGGCGGGGTCCTTGTCCGGACTGCCGTAGTGCGGTTGGCCCTTCTCCTCGAACAGCCGCCGGGAGGTCGTCTCCAGCATCATGCCCATGGAGGGGGCCACGGGCTTGAGGCGCTGGAAGTCGGACCAGGTCAGCACGCCCGGGTTGAGGTGGGGCAGGAGCCCGGTCTCCTCCAGGATCATGATGGCGGTGGCGCGCACGTAGGACAGGGTGTCGTCGTAGCCGTGGGCGTCGAGCCACTCCGCGGCCTGCCGCCACCGGTCCTCGGGCCGGTCCCCCAGGGTGATGAGGGCCTCCTTGCAGCCCATCGCGGCGCCCTTGCGGGCGATGTCGAGCACCTCGTCCGGGGACAGGAACGGGGCCGGGAGGCGGCCGGGCACGGTCGCGAAGGTGCAGTAGTGGCAGCGGTCGCGGCACAGGCGGGTGAGCGGGACGAACACCTTGCGGCTGTAGGTGACCACCCCGGGCCGGCCCGCGGCCTCCAGGCCCGCGTCGCGTACCCGGGACGCGTGTCCCAGGAGGGTTTCCAGGTCCTCGCCGCGGGCGTGCAGCAGGACCTCCGCCTCGGCGGCGTCCAGGGTCTTGCCGTCCCGGGCGCGCGCGAGGGCGCGGCGCAGGGCGGACGGGGCGGGGGCGGGTTCGTTCGCACCGGTCATAAGCGGCACCCTACGCCCCGCCGGTTCCGCTCCGGTGAACCGCGTCGGCCGGGCGCGGGAGGGCGTAGGGTCGGCCCTGGACCGTGTTCCCCCGGTCCGCGCCCCCGCTCCGGTCCGGCCGGAGGAGGGGCTGGGCGGGGGCCGGACCCTCCTTGGGGCCCGCCGGGGCCCGCGGCCCCCGGCGGCGCGGGAGGGTTGCCGGAGAACAGGCCGCGGACACGATGAGGAGGGACCGGGTGCTCGCTCGGCTGCGCCGCGACCCCTGGGTGCGGCTCGCGCTGCTGGTCCTGCTGTGCGCGTGCGCCGGGTGGGCCCTGCACGGGCACTGGGAGCAGGCCCGCGACACCGCGCTGTCCCTCCCGCTGTGGACGCTTCCGCTGGCGGTGCTGGCCGGGATGGCCGGGCTGACCGCGCAGATGATGGCCTGGCGGGCGCTGCTGGCCGGGCTGGGCTCCCCGCTGCCGGTGCCGGTGGCGGCGCGGGTGATGTTCGTGGGCCAGCTCGGCAAGTACCTGCCGGGGTCGGTGTGGGCGTTCGTGGCGCAGGTGGAGCTGGCCCGCGACCACGCGGTGCCCCGGGTGCGGGGCACCGCGGCGACGCTGCTGGCCGTGGGGGTGACGGTGGCCGCGGGCCTGGCGGTGGCGGCGGTGGCGCTGCCGCTGTCGTCGGCGGAGGCGGCGCGGACGTGGTGGTGGGCGCTCGCCCTGGCCCCGCTGCTGCTGGCCGGGCTGCACCCGCGCGTGGTGCGGTGGGGGGTGCGCCTGGCCGCGCGTCCCTTCGCCCGGTTCCGCGAGGTGGCCGAGGCCGGGCCGCTGGACATCGGCGGCCGGGCGATGGCCGCGGCGCTGGGGTGGACGCTGGCCGCCTGGGTACCGCTGGGGCTGCATCTGTGGGTGCTCGTGTGGGCGGTGGGCGGCGACCCGCGGGGGTCGCTGGCCCCGGCGGTGGGCGCGTACGCGCTGGCGTGGACGCTGGGCCTGCTGGTGGTGTTCGCCCCGGCCGGGCTGGGGGTGCGCGAGGCGGTGCTGGTGGTGGCCCTGGCCCCGGTGGTGGACGCCGGTGCGGCCCTGGTCGCGGCGGTGCTGTCGCGGCTGGTCATGACGGTCGCCGACGTGGCGTGGGCGGGGTTGTCGGTCCCGCTGGCGCGGTTCGGTGGCGCGGCGGCGGACGCCGACGGGCGGCCCGGACCGGCGTGAACCCCTTTCCGGGGATCGGGCTACTACAGGTAGAAGCACGCCTCTGACGTCCCCCACGGATCGGACCCCCATGTCCCCCACCGCCTCCCGGGCGCAGGCGCACGAAGGAGCGGAGAGCGACGCGTCGGTCATCCGCCGGTCGCTGCACGAACCCGCCGGCTTCGGTGAGATCTTCCACCGGCACGCACCCGCGCTGCATCGCTACACCGCCCGAAGGCTGGGCTCCGCCGAGGCCGAAGACGTGGTCGCCGAGACCTTCCACATCGCCTTCCGCGAACGGCGGCGCTACGACCCTGCGTACCCGGACGCACGCCCATGGCTGTGGAGGATCGCCGCCAACCTGATCCGCAGACACCACCGCACCGAGACGCGCCACTACCGCGCCCTGGCGCGGACCGGCGCCGACCCGGTGCTGGAGGGGCACGCCGACCGGGTGGACGCGCGGGTGGACGCGGACGCGGTGTCGGCCTCCCTGGCCAGCGTCCTGGCCCGGCTCTCCAAGGGCGACCGCGACGTCCTGCTGCTGATCGCCTGGGGAGATCTGACCTACGAGGAGGCCGCCTCGGTGCTCGGCATCCCGGTGGGTACCGTGCGCTCCCGGCTGCACCGCGCCCGCAGAATCCTGCGCGCCGCCCTGTCCGCGTCCGCCGTCATCAACGAGGAGGGGACCCGGTGAACGAGCTCGACCACCTGAGGACCCTGAGGTCCCAGATCCCCGAGCGCACCTCCGAGGAGTTGGCGCTGCTCACCGGTTGGCGGCCTGGCCGCGGGGAGTTCCGGCCGGTGCGCCGCCCCCGCCTGCTTCCGCTGGCGCTGAGCGGCCTCGCGCTGGTCGCGGCGGCCGCCGTGTTCCTGGCGCTGGTGGTGTTCCCCGGCTCGTTCACGGTCGGCGTGGGCCCCGCCGTCGACCCCTCCGAGGAGGCGATCGAGGAGGTGGAGGGCGACCCGATGGAGACCATGGGTCCGCTCATCGAGAAGATCGGCGCCCAGGAGCAGACCGGGACCGTGTGGTACACGCGTTCGGAGACGACCGAGGCCATCGGTGTGGGCCCGGCGGACGACCCCTACGCGATGCTGTACCGGATCACCGGTGAGCACTGGCGGAACACGGCGTTGTCGCAGTCGAGCCACCGGGGTCTGGACGACCGCTGGGAGCCGGCCTCCGAGGAGCAGCGGGCCGCCTGGGAACGGGACGGCTCCCCGCAGACGTGGACGGAGAGCACGAACGGGGATGTGTCGATCGCCCAGGAGCACGCGATGGATGTTCCGGGCCCGCCGTACAAGGACTGGTACTACGTCATCGGTGACACCGTCCAGTTGGAGGACGAGGACCTGGCCGCCCTGCCGACCGACCCCGACGGACTGCGGGGGGAGTTCGGTCTGGGCACGGCGGTCCGCCCCGGCGACAGGCCCCTGCAGCCCTATTTCGACGCCGCCGCCCTACCGACATCGCCCGAGGTGCGCGCGGGGATCTACGAGATGATCGCCCAGGCCCCGGAGGTGGCGCCCTTCGAGGGCGAGGACGTGCTGGGGCGCCCGGCGGTCGGTATCTCCCAGGTGGCGGACGACGGCGCCCAGGGGCGCTTCGAACAGCGGCTGCTGTTCGACCCGGAGACCGCGGAGCTGCTCTCCTACGAGACGATCGTCATCACCCCGCCGGAGCACGCCCAGGCCTGGCAGAGGCCGGGCGAGCACGCCCGGTACGTCGCCTACGAGGAGAGCCTCTGGACCTCCGAAGGCCCGCCGTAGTCCGCGGCGGCGTCCGGGATCCGCGCGGTGGACGACTCGGATCCCGGACGGGTCGGCCACCCGCCCGGAAACGGCGTTCCCCTCTCCCCGCACCACCTGAAACAGGAGCCCCCATGCACCCCGCCCGTTCCCTGCTCCCGGCCACCGCGGCCGTGGTCCTCACCCTGACCGCCTGCGCCCAGGGCGCCGCGGCGCCCGCCGCCGAGACGTCCGCGGAGCCCGTAGAGGAGGTCCCCACCGCCCTGGAGGTGATGGCCCCGGTCATCGAGGAGGCCCGGAACCTGCCCGTCAGGGGCGACGTCTGGAACCTGCGCACCCGATCGGCGGAGGCGTGGGGGGTGGGCCCAAAGGACGACAGGTACGGGGTTTACAACATCTACCACGCCGAAACCTGG
The DNA here is from genome assembly GCF_900141985.1 of Nocardiopsis flavescens. GTDB lineage: Bacteria > Actinomycetota > Actinomycetes > Streptosporangiales > Streptosporangiaceae > Nocardiopsis > Nocardiopsis flavescens. The sequence goes on from NZ_FQZK01000003.1 coordinate 45,100, forward strand.
AGCTGGGTGGACGAGTACGACATCGGGACCGGCCGGAGCGAGGGAGGCGAGGAGTGGGGGCTGAACGCCCAGCGGACCGATGCGACGACGTGGGAGCTGGTGAACGAGGACGCCTGGGACGCGTGGGAGCGTGACGGCTCCCCCGTTCGGTGGGAGCCCGACCCCGAGGTGGAGCGCGGCGACATCCCCACGCGGGAGGAGGGTTTCGGGGAGATGTCCGGTCCGCATCCCGGGGGCTGGGACTTCGGACTCGGCACCGTGGACCACCAGGGTCTCCAGGAGGCGTCCCCCGACCCCGACGACCTGGAGGAGATGCTGTTCCCCGCCTCGGAGCCCATGCCGGACGACCCGGTGGGGCAGGGTCCTGACGGCACCGGGCACCCGTCGACGACGGGAAGCGGGCACGAGAGCGAGGAGGCGCGGCGGTTCTCCTACGTCAGCCGGTCGCTGCACCTCCCCTTCCCCCCCGAGGTCAGAGCCGGCATGTACACCCTCCTGGCCGGGATGCCCGGCGTCCGGCCGCTCGGTTCGGCGCGGGACGTGTCCGGCCGGTCGGCCGTGGGCGTGGCCTACACCCTCGACCCGACCGATATCGGCGCCGTCGAGCACCGGATCCTCTTCGACCCCGCCACCGGTGGGCTGCTCTCCCAGGAACAGGTGGTGATCGAACCCGCCGCGTCGGAGTCCGACTGGTGCGAGCCCGGAGACGTGGTGAAGTACACGCTCTACGAGTCCTCCATGTGGATCGACGGGCCTCCGCGGTAGGCCCCTGCCGCCCGGGACCCGCGCGGCGGACTGCGCAGCTCCCGGGCGTGCGTCTCTACGGCAGCATGCCGTTCCCCCTGACACAGGCGCCCCCGTGCACCTCGCCCGCCGCCTCCACGTGCTGCCGCCTGCTTCAGGATGCTTCGCCCGGTGCCGGTCGGCAGGTCTCAGCTCCGCTCACCGGCGATGGTGGCGACTCCCGGTTCGTGGTCGTGAACAAGGCCGCGACATCGTCACTTTTCGTGTTTCCACAGAAGGTGCGGCGCAGATGCGGGGCGGCTCAGGCGGCCAGGAGGCGGGTGATGTAGTCGGCCCAGTAGGGGTCCGGGTCGACGGGGCGCACCCCGGCGCGCAGGCGCTCGGGGGCGCCCGGGGCGTAGAACCCCCGGAGCGCGCGGGCCAGGTCGTCGACGTCGCCGGGGGCGCACAGCAGCCCGTCGACGTCCTCGCGGACGTGGTCGGCCAGCGCCCCGGCCCGGGTGGCGACCACGGGCAGGCCGTGCTGGTGGGCCAGCCACACGTTCTGGCTGGCGGTGGCGGTCCGGTAGGGCAGCACCACCGCGTCGGCGGCGGCGTACAGGCCCGGCAGCTCCTCGGCGGGCACGTACCCGTCGCGCAGCCGCACGCGGTCGGCGAGCCCGAGTTCGGCGGCGAGCGCCGACAGCTCCCCGGTCCCGCCCCAGAACTCCCCGGCGACGGTCAGCGCCACGTCGTCGGGCGCCCCCGCGGCCAGGGCCCGCAGCAGCACGTCCACGCCCTTGTAGGGGCGGACGATGCCCAGGAACAGCAGGTGGCGCCGCTCCCCCGGCTCCGGGGCGGCGACCGGGCCGGTCGCGGGCAGGTGCGGGGGCAGCACGGCCGTGACCGGGGCCCGCGCCCCGGGGCCGCGCAGGCCCTCGGCCAGGCGGGCCTGGTCGGCGGAGTGGGCGAGCGCCCCGTCCACCCGGCGCAGCAGCGCCCGGACCAGCGAAACGTCCACGGCCCGCCGCTCGTGCGGCAGGACGTTGTGGCACAGGGCCACCACCCGGGCCGCCCCGGCGCGCACCGACCGCACCCCGGCCAGGAGGCCGAGGTAGGCGGGCACCTGGACGGGCGAGAACAGGGTGAGGACCACCAGGTCGGACTCCCGGGCCAGCCGCCGGCCGACCCGCCACCAGCCGTCGGGCCGGTACCAGGCCAGCTCGCGGCGGGTGCCGGGGTAGGGCTCCCCCTCGGGCTCGTCCACGGTCTGCGTCCCGGGGTAGAGCGCCGCCGGGTACTGGGCGCGCCACGACTCGACCGCGGTGGGGTGCCCGGCCGCCCGGAGCCGGTGCGCCAGCTCGGTGGTGTGCCGGGCACCGCCGCCCTTGTACGGGTGGACCGGGCCCACCAGGGCGACCCGGGCGGCGCTCACGCGCTCTCCCGGGAGCGCACGATGAGGTCGGCCAGCAGGGCGATCGCGGCGATGATCAGCCCCGTCATCAGGATCATGACGGTGTTGTTGGGCATGTACAGCGGGTTGCGCACCTGGTCGAACACGAACTTGGCGGCGCCCAGGCCCAGCAGGGTCAGCGCGGGCGGCATCAGCACCTTGAGCGGGTTGAAGTACATGACCATGCGCAGCACCTGGAGGATGTAGCGGTAGGCGTCGGTGACGAAGTGGAACTTCGACGTGCCGGCGCGCTTGGCGTACTCGATGGGCACGTACCGCACCGGGTGCTGGTTGGACAGGAACGCCAGGGTGATGGTGGTGACGCAGGAGAACCCGGGCGGCAGCAGCCGCAGGTAGGGGCGGGCGACGTCGCGGCGGAACACGCGCAGCCCGGAGTTGAGGTCCGGGATGCGGGTATTGGTGAGCTTCTCGGCGATCTTGCGGATGATCCACTTGGCGGGCACCCGCAGCGCCTTGTGGCTGCCCATCTCCTGGGTGCGGGCGCCGACCACCTGGTCGGTCTCGGGGTCGGCGTCGAGCATGGCGACCAGCTCGGGGATGCGCTCGTTGGGGTAGCTCATGTCCGCGTCGGTCCACACCACGTACTCGCCGCGGGCCCGCTGGCTGCCGATGCGGCGGACCGTGCCGGAGCCGCCGTTGTGCCCGAACGCGATGACGCGCATGCTCGGGAACAGCGGCGCGACCTCGCGCAGCCGCTCCAGGGTGGCGTCGGAGGAGGCGTCGTCGACGGCCAGCAGCTCGTACCCGTACCCGGACGCGTCCATGGCCGAGCAGATCCGCTTGACCTCGTCGACGACGTGGTCCTCCTCGTTGTAGCAGGGCAGGACGATCGTGACCCGCACCGGCGGGTCGTCGGATCGGGAGCGGGCGTCGTCGTGTGTCTGGCTCATGCGTTCTTCTCAACGGGTGAGGGGGCTGCGGCGGGGCGGCGGGGGCGGGGCTCAGGGGCGTGGGACGACCGTGATCCACACGTTCCCGACGAAGGTCCAGTGGCCGGTGGGCGGTTCCATGAGCGTACTCGGATCCATCTGGGCGACGACGTGGAAGGGGCGTTCCGGCGCCGTCCCGGGGACGAGGTCCTCCAGCTGCTCCCAGTCCTCGGAGGCGAGCACGGGCGTGCGGTCGCGCAGCAGGATCTCACCGAGCACGCGGTTGACGTTGTCGGGGGTGGCGTCGTCGAGCGCGGCGGTGGGCACACCGCAGACGTTGCGCAGCAGCGGCATGTAGTTGCCCGCCATCCCGGAGTCGACCACGACCACCGAGGCGTCGTCCGGTAAGGCGGCGCACAGCCGTTCCGCGGCCTCCACCGTCCCCACGTCCTGCCGGTATCCCATGATCCCGGTGACGGAGGTGACGGCGGTGGGGCCGACCATCGCCACGGCGGCCCCGGCGGCGACCACCACCGGGAGCACGCGGGCGGGCGAGCCGTGCCTCTCCGCCTGGACGGCGACCGTGCAGTACCGGGTCAGCCAGGCCAGGAACCAGACCGCGAGCAGCACGAACGCGGGGATCACCAGGACGATGAGGCGGCGGCTGGCCCAGGGGTGGTCGGGGGTGATGGCGGGGCGCACCAGGGTGGTCGCCACCGACCACACCAGGAACATGGCGGGCAGCAGCCACTGGGGGTCGCGCCACCGGGTGAGGCGGCGCAGGACCAGGGCCACGCCCAGAGAGGCGAACAGGACGGTGCCCAGGCCCACGTACCAGCCCACCCAGTACAGGCTCATGTCGTAGTAGGTGCGGCTGCCCTCCACCGGCAGCCCCTCCTGGGACTGGACGTAGGCGACCCAGCCGTCGGTGAAGTCGCTGCCGTGGCCGTAGTCGGGCCACAGGAGCGGGCGGACCGCGAAGCCCGCCATGGTGAGCAGGGCCAGGGCGCCGACGGCGTTGGGGAGCCACCGGACCCGGTCGGTGCGCGGCAGCCCGTACCGCCACAGCGCCGCGGTGCCCGCGACGGCCGCCAGCAGCACCCCGCCGCTGATCATCAGCAGCGGGTCGAGCGAGTCGGACAGGTATTCCAGGTAGGGCAGGGAGAGCCCGTAGCCGGCGTAGAGGCCCAGGCCGGTGCCGAGCGCCAGCCCGCCGAGCAGGGGCAGGGCCTGGCCGCGCCGGGCGACCAGGAGCAGGGCGATGAACCCGACGACGGGCAGCAGGTCGCGGATGGCGTCGATGCGCACCACCAGCGCCAGGCCGAACACGAGTCCGGCGACGGCCGCCAGGGTGTGGGCGCGCGACCACCGGTCGGTGATCCGGGTCCGCGCGACCAGGGCGTCGTAGGCCAGGACGAGTCCGCCGAGCAGGAGGATCTGTGTGACGGGCTCGCTGTAGGTGAACCGGCTGACCCACTGCTGGGGCAGGCACAGGGCCAGCACCAGGGCGCCGAGCGGGGCCCAGCGGGCTCCGACCAGGCGGGCGGTGAGCCCGGCGAAGACGAGGACTCCCAGGGCGCCCAGCAGGGGCGTGGTGACGAGCATGCCGTCGAGGCCGCCCAGCCAGTAACCGACGGCGGTGACCAGGGGGGCGCCCGCCATGAACTGCGGCCAGATGGAGTCGCCGCGTTCGTAGTGGGCCAGGCTCTGGTAGCTCAGCGCGGGGTCGTCGCCGGCGATCAGCTCCCGCTGCTGCGGGATCGGCAGGTGGCCGTTCTCCGCGATCCACACCGTGTACATGGCGTAGGAGGCGGGGTCGCGGCGGATCACCAGGGCCTCGGCGTGGTAGGCGACCTGCACGATCGCGAAGGCCGCGGCGACCACCAGGACCAGGACGACGGGCCACCAGGGCACGTCCTCCTCCGGGTCCGGGATGAGCCGCGGCACCAGGGCTCCGGCCGCGATGACGGCGGGGACCCCCAGGATCAGGGCGATCCAGGGGGTGAACAGGCCGAGTGCCAGCAGGGGGAAGGCAACCAGGAGCCAGGCCGAGACGGCGATCGCGGGGAGCGCGGTGACACGGGCGAGGAATCGTCCGGGAAGCAAGCGCATGGGGTTACTGTGTCACTTCCCGTCACTCCCCCGCACACCGCTCGGCCGTTCGTTACGGACCCGCCGCATCACGGCCCGGGGTCCCACGCGCCGGTGGGCGGCCGGTGCGGGCACGTCCTAGAGTGAGGGCCATGTCCGAAACTCCCGCGCAGCTGTGGCGCGACCTGGTGGCCGCCGATCCGACCCGCCCCTTCACGACCTCCTACGACGCCTCGGGCGGCCGGGTGGAGCTGTCCCGGGCCACCCTGGACAACTGGGTGTCCAAGACCGCGAACATGCTCGTCGACGGGTTGGGGACGCAGCCGGGCGACCGGGTCGCGGTGGCGCTCCCGGTGCACTGGCAGTCCCTGGTGTGGCTGACGGCGTGCTGGTCGGTGGGGGCGGTCGCCGAGGTCGCCGACGGCGCCGCGCCGACCCCGGACGCCCAGGTGGCGGTGGCCGACCCCGACCGCCTGGAGGCGGCCCTGGACAGCGGGGCCGAGGAGGTCGTGGGCACCTCGCTGCACCCGCTGGGGCTGCCGCTGCGGGAGGTCCCGCCGATGGTGCTGGACTACTCGGTGGAGGTGCGCGGGTACGGCGACCGGTTCTCCCCGTACCCGGTCGACCCTCAGGCCCCGGCACTGCGGCTGGGGCGGACCCTGACCGGCGCGGAGCTGGTCGCCCAGGGGCGCGACCGCGCGGAGCGCTGGGGGCTGACCGGTGCCGACCGGGTGGCGCTGTTCCTGGACCCGGATGCCGGGCCGTCCGCCCTGGGCCCGGGTGCGGAGCTGCTGCCGGCGCTGATGGCGTCGGGGGCGCCGGTCATCCTGACGCCCCTCCCCACCGCCGACCCCGGGGAGACCTGGAAGCGGCTGGAGGCGGAGCGGGCCACCGTGTTCGCGACGGTCGGCGGCGCGGAGCCCGCCGGGGACGCCCCCCTGCGGAGGATCTCCCTCTCCTCCTGAGGCCGGCGGCGGAGCGGGCCGAGGGGGAGCGCTCCCCCGCCGGAGGCCGCGCGCGGTCTCCGGGTCCGTGCGGCACCGTGCGGTCCGGCCCGACCCGGCCCGGACCTGCGCCGCAAGAAGCGCACCGGGTACAAAGGGGACATGGACCTCCCCCTCCTCGCCCTCCTTTTCCCCGGGCTCTTCGCGGTCGTCGCACTGGGCTGGATCGTGCGGTGGGTCCGGTCGGCCCCGTCGGCCCTGCGGGGCGACCCCCTCCGGAACGGGGGCGAGCCCGTGTACGGGACCGTCCTCTCCTCGACTCCCCCGGGCCGGGGCGCGGCGGGTCCCACCGTCGCGGTACGGGCGGAGTCGGCGGACGGCCGCCGCACCTGGGAGGCCGTGGACGACTCGGGCCTGGGCGGGTACGACCCCGCACCGGGCACCCGTGTCGAGGGCGTGTACGCGCCCGGCGACCCCTCGCGGCTGCGGGTGCTGCGCATCGCCCGGGCCGACGGGGAGGAGGGCTTCGGGGTCCGGGCCGGCTCCGGGGGCCGCGCGCTGCGGATCGCCGGGGGCGTGCTGGGCGCGCTGGTGGTGTCGGCCGCCGCGGCGATCGCCTGGTCGGCCCCGAGCGGCGCCGTCTCCCCGTTCGGGCTGGTGTTCCTGGTGGTCCCGGCGGCGATCGCGCTCGTGGGGCTGAACACGGTGTTCGCGGGGCTGCCCGGTCTGGTGCGCCTGCTGTCGGGGCTGTACCGCGGGCGGGTGCTGGAGGCGCAGGGCACCGTCACCGACGCCTGGACCGAGACCCGCACCCGGTCGTCGGGGGCCGGCGGCGGGTCGGACCGCTACCTGGTCCACGCGCTCACCGTCCGGTTCACCACCGCCGACGGGCGTCGGGTGCACGCCCGCGACCCCGTGGACCGCCTCTTCGGGGGCCCCGTGGTCGGGGACCCGGTACGCGTCCGCCACGTGGAGTCCGATCCGACGCTCTTCGCCACCGGGACCCTGGCCCCGCTGAACATCGTGTTCGGCAAGGGGCTGCGACTCGTCCTGGGCCCGCTGCTGGTCGTGGTCGGCCTGTCCCTGCTGGCCGGCTTCCTCTGAATCCCCCGGGCTCCCGGGAGCGCACGAGGGGGCGGGGCGCCGCACCCCGCGCGGCGCCCCGCCCCCGCCCCGGCCCGACCCGGGGGCTCACACGGCCAGGCGGTAGTCCCCCGCGGGTCCGCCCCGGCCGCGGGGCCTGCCGGGCCGCCTCGGCTCCCGGTCCCGGCGGCGCTCCTCGCGGATCCGCCGCAGCTCGCGCTCGCGGGCGGCCTCCTGCTCGCGGTCGAGGCGGTGGCGCGCGGCGGCCTCGGCGGCGGGGTCGTGGTACGTCATGGCGTCCTCCCGGAAGTCGTCCCGGGCTCCGTCGTCCCGGATGACCTCAGACTCCCGCTAAGGACCCTGCCCGCGCATCGGCATGTATCCGTATATCGCGGTCCACGGCCGCCTCATATCCCGTGCTCCGCGCCTAAGGACGCCACCGGGCGCGGCCCGGGCCGCCCGGGAGGGCGGCCCGGACAGGCCGGCTCACGCCTCCCGGTAGTAGGCGTCCGCGGCCGTGCCGCGCCGGGCCCCGTAGTCGTAGGTGTAGACCTCGCGGCCCTCGATGAACACGCGCTCGGCGCGGCTGCGCAGGTCCAGCGGGTCGCCCGACCACACCACCACGTCGCCGTCCAGTCCCGGCCGCAGGGAGCCGACGCGGTCGTCCAGGCCCATGATCTCGGCCGGGTTCACGGTGAGCGCGCGGATCGCCGCGTCCGGGTCCATGCCCTCCTTGACGCACAGGGCGGCCTGGAGGACCAGGAACTCGATGGGCACGACCGGGTGGTCGGTGGTCAGCGCCACCTTCACCCCGGCCCGGTCGAGGATGCCCGGGTTGGCCAGGGTCTTGTTGTTGACCTCGACCTTGGAGCGGCTGGTCATCAGCGGTCCGGTGATGACGGGGATGTTCCGCGCGGCCAGCTCGTCCGCCAGCAGGTGGCCCTCGGTGCAGTGGTTGACGATGAGCCGGTAGCCGAACTCGTCCGACAGCCGGATGGCGGTGTGGATGTCGTCGGCCCGGTGGGTGTGCTGGCACCAGGGCAGCTCGCCGTCCAGGACCCGGACCAGCACCTCCAGGGTGTTGTCCCGGTCGAAGGGCTTGCCCTCGCCGGCGGCGTCCTCCCTCTTGGCCCTGTAGTCCTGAGCCTTGGTGAAGGCGTCGCGGATGACCGCGGCCACGCCCTGGCGGGTGGAGGGGAGCTTGTCCTTGGTGCCGTAGACCCGCTTGGGGTTCTCGCCGAGCGCGCTCTTGACGCTGGCGGGGTGCTTGATGAGCCGGTCCTCCATGCTGCGGCCCCAGCACTTGACGGCGACCGTCTGCCCGCCGATGGGGTTGCCCGAGCCGGGCTTGACCACCGAGCTGGTGACGCCGCCGGACAGGGCGTCGACGAAGCCTCGGTCGGCGGGGTTGATGGCGTCCAGGGCGCGCATCCGCGCGCCGTTGGGGTCGGTCATCTCGTTGGTGTCGTCACCGGCCCAGCCGATGCCCTCCTCGTCGATGCCGATGTGGCCGTGGGCCTCGACGAAGCCGGGGAGCACCCACTTGCCCGAGGCGTCGACGACGGTGGCGCCCTCGGGGACGGCCACCTCGGAGGCGGGGCCGACCGCGGCGATCCTGCCGTCGGTGATGAGCACGGTGCCGCCGTCGACGGGGTCCCCGTCGACGGGCACGACGTATCCGGATGTGATCGCGATATCCATGGCGGGCAACCTAGCCCATCATGGGACACCGGCCCAAGACCTTTCGCGGGGGCGCCCCCGCCGAACGCCCCGGCCCCTCCCTCAGCCCTCGGGCCAGCGCGCGCTCAGGACCTCCGAGTCGGCGGTCAGCTCCACCGTGACCTCCTCGATGGCGTCGCGGACCATGGAACACCGCATGACCTGCTCGGATTCGGTGATGAGCTCACCGTCCTGGGCGGCGAACGCGTACACGATGGGTGCGCGGTCGCCGTACTCCAGGAGCCGGAAGGGCCCGCCGAGCTCGGGGTGGCGGGGCGAGTCCTCCGGGATCATGCCCAGCCGGACGATCCCGGCCGACACCAGGTCGGCCAGGAAGTCCCGCTGGGCGTTGAGCACCGCCGCCCCGCCCTGCGGTCTGCGCAGCACCGTCTCGTTGAGGACCACGCGCAGCGTGGGCCCGTCGGGGCCGGTCATCGCGGCCCGCAGGGTCATCTCCTCCTCGACCATGGCCTCCACCTCGGCGTCGGACAGGTCGAAGTAGCTGGGCCGCAGCACCGCCCAGGAGTACTCCCGGGTGCGCAGGAACGGCGGGATGACCACCGGCTGTGTCTCCCACACCTGGGGTGCGTGCACGGTGAGTTCGCGCAGGTCCCCGAACTCGTTGGGAAACGCCTCCGCCTGGAGCGCGACCGCCCAGGCGTCCACCAGCTGGTGCTCGGTCCCCAGCGCGTTGTCGACCCGCTCCACCAGGGAGCGGGCCGGACGGCAGCGGGCGCCCTCCACCTCGCCGAGCTTGTCGTCGCTCACCCCGACGGTAGCGGCGAGTTCGGCGCGTGAGAGCCCCTTGTCCGAGCGGGCGCGCAGGATCCGCGCGCCGAAGGGGAGCCATACCGCCGAGGGCAACACCGTGTTCACGCCCATCATCCTCCTCCGTCGCCCGTGGGGCCGGACCTGGGTCGACGCCGGGCGGCCCCGTGCTCCGACCTTCTCCCGGGGCGGGGGGCCCGGTCAAGCGACCGATCGAGTGCGGCGATCCGTGATAAGTCAGTACAAGGTCTGACAATGCCACCCGGTGTTCCGGGTGTTCCCCCGATCAACAGGAAGATCCCTTGGCCTACCTCTACCTGCTGTTCTTCGCCGTGGCACTGGCCGTGTGGGTGTACGCGCTGTTCGACGTGATCGGCTCGGACGCCGATTCCGTGCGCCTGCTGCCCAAGCCCGCCTGGACGGTGATCGTCCTGCTGCTGCCCAAACTGGGCGCGCTGCTGTGGTTCGCCCTGGGCAGACCGCGCCGGGCCGCCGCCACCGGTCCCGTCCGTCCACCGTCCCCCTTCCCCGAATACGACCACCCCAACCGGGCCCGCGGAGCGACCCCGCAGGACGACGAGGAGTTCCTGCGCCGCTGCCGCGAACGCGCGGAGGAGCAGCGCCGGCGCGCCCGTGAGCAGGCCGAACGCCGGGACGAGGAGCCCGGGGAGGCGCGTGACTGACGGGGTACCGGTAGCGGCCGAGACCCGCGGGGTCGATACCCTGAGTGGCGCCCGCCTTCCCGTCCGTGCCTTCCCCGAAGAGTGATCACATGCGCCTGACCACCCTGCCCGCCGCCCTGCTCGCCGGAGCGCTCCTGACCGCGACCGCCGCCTGCGGCGGCGGGGACCCGGAGCCCGCCTCCCCGTCCTCCCCGACCTCGTCCGAGGTCCCGGACGTGGACGTCAGCGACGTGACGGGCGCCACACTGCACACCAGCCACGGCGACATCGAGGTCGACCTGCTGCCCGACATCGCGCCGGTCACGGTCGCCAACTTCGTCGGCCTGGCCGAGGGCGAGGGGGTGGCCAACCCGGTGACCGGCGAGGAGCGCTTCTACGACGGCACGGTCTTCCACCGGGTCATCCCCGACTTCATGATCCAGGGCGGCGACCCCGAGGGCGCGGGCAGCGGCGGCCCGGGTTACCAGTTCCAGGACGAGGTGGGCACCGGGGAGACCTTCGACGAGCCGGGCGTGCTGGCCATGGCCAACTCCGGCCCGGCCACCAACGGCTCGCAGTTCTTCGTCACCGTGGCGCCGACCCCGCACCTGCAGGACAAGCACACGATCTTCGGGCACGTGGCCGACGACGCGTCGCTGGAGGTGGCCGTGGAGATCTCCCAGGTCGCCACCGAGGGCGCGGACCGCCCGGCCGAGGACGTCGTGATCGAGTCCGTCACCGTCCACCGCGGGGAGTAGGGGCCGCGGCCCCGGTCCGCACCGGGCCGGGGCCCGTCCGCCGGGGCGGCACCGTCCGCGGCACGGAGCCGCCCGCCGCCCCCGGCACAGGGGCCCCGCGGAGGCTCAGCGGCCCCCGCGCCGCTTGGCCAGGGCGGCCCGCGAGCGCTCCACGGCGGGGCCGATCGCCTCGACCAGGGCGTCCACGTCGGCCCCGGTGGAGGTGCGGCCCAGGGAGAGGCGCAGGCTGCTGGAGGCGGTGTCGGGGTCGGCCCCCATCGCCAGCAGCACGTGGCTGGGCTGGGCGACCCCGGCCGAGCAGGCCGAGCCGGTGGAGCAGGAGATGCCCTTGGCGTCCAGCAGCATCAGGAGGGCGTCGCCCTCGCAGCCCGGGAACGACAGGTGCGAGATGCCCGGCAGCCGCCGGTCCGTGTCGCCGTTGACGACCACGTCCGGGACCACCGCGCGCACCCGCTCCTCCAGGGTGTCGCGCAGCGAGGCCAGGTGGTCGGTGTGCTTCTCGCGCTCGGCGACCGCGAGGCCGACCGCGGTGGCGAGCCCGCGCACCAGCGGCGTGGCCAGGGTGCCGGAGCGGACGTCGCGCTCCTGGCCGCCCCCGTGCAGCACGGGGACCGGGGCCAGCCCGCGCGCCAGCAGCAGGGCGCCGGTGCCCACCGGGCCGCCCAGCTTGTGGCCGCTGACCGTCAGCGCGCTCACCCCGGAGCCGGCGAAGTCCACCTCCTCCGCCCCCACGGCCTGCACCGCGTCGGTGTGGAAGGGGATGCCGTACTCGGCGGCGACGGCCGCCAGCTCCGCCACCGGCTGCACGGTGCCGACCTCGTTGTTGGCCCACATCACCGAGACCACGGCGACGGAGTCCGGATCGCGCTCGACGGCCTCGCGCAGGGTCCGCGGGTCCACACGGCCCCGGTCGTCCACCGGCAGCGACTCGTGGACCGCGCCCTGGTGCTCGGCCGTCCAGTGCGCGGGGTCCAGGGCGGCGTGGTGCTCGACCGCGCTGGTGATGATCCGGCGGCGCCGGGGGTCCTGGCCGTGGCGCGACCAGTACAGGCCCTTGATCGCGATGTTGTCCGACTCGGTCCCGCCCGCGGTGAAGACCACCTCGTGCGGGGTGGACCCCAGCACCTCGGCGATGCGCTCGCGCGACTCCTCCACGGCGCGGCGGGCGGTGCGCCCGTGGCCGTGCAGGGAGGACGGGTTCCCGAGGGCGCCGAGCCCGGCCGCGACCTCGGCGATCACCTCGGGGCGGACCTCGGTCGTGGCTGCGTGATCCAGATACACCATGGCGTCACCAAGGATAAGCCTCCGGGGAGGGCGACCGATAACCTTGGGTCATGCCTGAGCCCACCGCACCGCACTGGACCGCCCCCGTCGCGGAGAGTCCCGTCCGCGCCCGCCTCTCCCTGCCCGGCTCCAAGTCGGTCACCAACCGCGCGCTGATCCTGGCGGCGCTGTCGCAGACGCCCTGCCTGGTGCGCCGCCCCCTCGTCAGCCGGGACAGCGAGCTGATGGTGGGCGCGCTGCGCGCCCTGGGCACGGTGGTCGAGGAGCGCGGCGGGGACCTGTTCGTCACCCCCGCGCCGCTGCGCGGCCCCGCCTCGGTGGACGTGGGCAACGCCGGGACGGTGATGCGGTTCGTGCCGCCGGTGGCCGCCCTGGCCGACGGCGACGTGCACTTCGACGGCGACCCCCGGGCGCGGGAGCGGCCGGTGGGAGAGCTGCTGGCGGCGCTGCGCACCCTGGGCGCCGGCATCGACGACTCCGGCGGCGCCCTGCCGATGACCGTGCGCGGGACCGGCCGGGTGCGCGGCGGCGACGTCGTCCTGGACGCCTCGGGCTCCTCCCAGTTCGTGTCCGCGCTGCTGCTCGCGGGCGCCCGGTTCGAGCAGGGGGTGCGGGTGCGCCACGAGGGAGCCCCGGTGCCCTCCCGGCCGCACCTGGACATGACCGTGGAGATGCTGCGAGCCGCGGGCGTGTCCGTGGAGGTCGGGGACGACGTCTGGACGGTGCGGCCGGGGCCGGTCGAGGCCGCCGAGATCACCGTGGAGCCCGACCTGTCCAACGCAGCCCCGTTCCTGGCGGCCGCGCTGGTGACCGGCGGCGAGGTCACCGTCGAGGGCTGGCCCGAGCGCACCACCCAGCCGGGCGACCGCCTGCGGGAGCTGTTCACGCGGATGGGCGGCGAGGTGTCCCGGGCCGACGGGGCGCTGACGTTGCGCGGCACCGGGCGGATCCTGGGCCTGGAGGCCGACCTGCGGGAGGTGGGCGAGCTGACCCCCACCATCGCCGCGGTGGCGGCCCTGGCCTCGACGCCGTCCCGCCTCACCGGCATCGCGCACCTGCGCCGCCACGAGACCGACCGCATCGCCGCGCTGGCCGCCGAGGTCAACCGCCTGGGCGGCGCCGTCCGGGAGCTGCCCGACGGCCTGGTCGTGGAGCCGCGGCCGCTGCACGGCGGTGTCTTCCACTCCTACGACGACCACCGGATGGCCACCTCCGGGGCCGTGATCGGGCTCGCGGTGCCCGGGGTGGAGGTGGAGAACATCGCCACCACCCGCAAGACGCTGCCGGACTTCCCCGGCCTGTGGGCGGAGACGCTCGCATGAGCCGCACGCGGGGCGGGGGGCGCCACCTCGACGAGGACGACATCCGGATCCGCGCCCGGGGCGGTTCGCGGCCCCGCACCCGCACCCGGCCCAAGCACGAGAACGCGGTGGAGGGGCTGGTCACCGCGGTGGACCGGGGCCGCTACCGGTGCCTGGTCGAGGGCGGCCGGGTGGTGGCGATGAAGGCCCGCGAGCTGGGCCGCGGGTCGATCGTGGTGGGCGACCGGGTGGACGTGGTCGGCGACCTCTCGGGAAGGCCGGACACCCTGGCGCGCATCGTGCGGGTCCGTGAGCGCACCTCGGTGCTGCGGCGCACCGCGGACGACACCGACCCGGTGGAGCGCGTCATCGTGGCCAACGCCGACCAGCTGGCGATCGTGTGCTCCCTGGCCGACCCCGCCCCGCAGCCGCGGTTCGTGGACCGCTGCCTGGTGGCCGCCTACGACGCGGGCCTGTCCCCGCTGCTGTGCCTGACCAAGGCCGACCTGGCCGATCCGGACGCGCTGCTCCGGATGTACGAGCCGCTGGGCGTGCCCTTCGAGGTGCTCAGCCCCGAGGGCGGGCTCACGGGTCTGCGGGAACGCCTCGCGGAGCGCACGACGGTCCTGGTGGGGTCCTCGGGCGTGGGGAAGTCCACCCTGTTCAACCGGCTGATCCCGGGCACGGACCGCGCGGTGGGGCACGTCAACGCCGTCACCGGCCGGGGGCGGCACACGTCGACCTCCGCCGTGGCGCTGCCGTTCGAGGGCGGCTGGCTCATCGACACCCCGGGGGTGCGCAGCTTCGGGCTCGCGCACATCGCGCCGGAGGACGTCGTCGGGGGCTTCCCCGACCTGGCCGGATTCGCCCTGGACTGCCCGGCGGGCTGCACCCACCGGGAGGACGCCGAGGACTGCGCGATCGGCGCCGCCCTGGAGCGCGGCGAGGCCGACCCGGCCCGGGTGGCGTCCCTGCGCCGCCTGCTGGCCGGCCGGGAGGGCGACGCCGACGAGGACGTCGAGCCCTGAGGGCGGGCCGGGCCGCCCCGCCGGTCACGGGTGGGCGGGGGCCCTCGCCGCCCGGGGGCGCCCGGCGGCGGGGGCGTCCCCCTCCCCCGCCGCGGCGGCATCCGGGGCGGTGTCCAGGGCGTGCTCCTGTCCCCAGGCCCCCAGCGGCTCCAGCGCCTCGTTGAGGGAGCGCCCCAGCGGGGTCAGCGAGTACTCCACCCGCGGCGGGACCTCGCCGAAGTCCTCGCGGTGGACGAGGCCGTCCTCCTGCATCTCGCGCAGGTGGTCGGCGAGGACCTTCTCGGACACGCCCTCCAGCGCCCGGCGCAGTTCGCCGAACCGGTGCGGGCGCGCGTCCAGCGCCCACAGCACGAGCACCTTCCACCTGCCGCCGATCACACCCATCGCGGCGTCGATCCCGCAGTGGCGGGCCCCCGGTCGCCGGGCCATCGCGTCCCTCCTGCCTGCACGCTCACCCCGGGGTGAGCACCCACGTGAAAGTGCGTACTTGTGGGCTCGGACGCCCGCCGCGAGCCTAGTCGACATGACAGAGACAACCCCTGGAACGTCCCGCGTCGTCCTGCTCGGGCTGGGCGACATGGGCACCGCGTTCGCCCGCTCCTGGCTCTCGGCCGGGTACCCGCTCACCGTCTGGAACCGCACCGCCTCCCGTTCGCGTCCCCTGGCCGCCGAGGGCGCGGAGGTCGCCGCCGACCCCGCCGCGGCGGTGGCCGCCGGGCGGCTGGTCGTCACCTGCCTGCTCGACGACGCCTCCGTCGGCTCGGTCCTGGACGGGGTGGACCTGACCGGCAGGGACCTCGTCGACATCACCACCTCGACCCCCGGCGAGGCGCGGGCCCGGGCCGTGTGGGCCGCCGGGCGCGGAGCACGGTTCGTCAGCGGCGGCGTCATGGCCGTCCCGCCCATGGTGGGCGTCCCGGAGTCGGGCGGGTACACGTTCTACAGCGGATCGCGGGAGGCGTTCGCCGAGCACGGGGCGGCGCTGTCCGTGCCCACCGGCGCCCGGTTCCAGGGCGACGACCCGGGACTGGCCGCCCTGCTGGACGTGGCCCTGCTCAGCGCGATGGACGGCATGTTCGCGGGGCTCACCCACGCCTTCGCGCTGACCCGGCGGTCGGGGGTACCGCCCGCGCGGGTCGCCGAACTGCTGGAGGGCTGGCTGGCGGCGATGCTGCCCGCCGCGGGCGAGTTCGCCCGGCGCCTGGAGAGCGGCGACCTCACCACCGGAGTGGCCTCGAACCTGGCCATGCAGGCCCACGGGGAGAAGACACTGCTGCGCACCGCCGAGGAGGCGGGGGTGAGCACGGAGCTGCTGCTGCCCTACGGCGAGCTGATGGAGCGGCACGTCGCCGCCGGGGGCGGGGACGAGGACGGCGCGGCCCTGGTCGACCGGCTCCTCAAGGCCCCGGCCTGAGCCGGGCCCACAGGACACCGGTCACGGGTCGCCGGTCACGGGTCGACGGTGCCGCCGCAGCGCCGGTGGCGGACCCGGTCGTGCTCCGGGAAGCCCTCGTCGACCGGGCCGCGGCGCAGCGCGGTGACGTCGGCGCCGAACCCGCCGATGACGGCGTCGGCCTCGGTGTACCGGACCCCGGGTTCGAACGCGCGGGCCGCCCGGTCGGGCACGGCCGGCCGCTCGGCCCCGCGCACCGGGACTGCCCGGGTGCGCTCCCGGCCGGGGCCGGGCCCGCTCAACACTCCTCCCGGTGCCCCACCAGCAGCATCCCGTGGGTCACCGTCTCGACCCGGCGGGCCGCCTCGGCCGGGTCGATGGGCTGGAGCGCGTAGGACACGGTGAGGCGCACGCCGACGTCGGCGACCGCCTCGGCCAGGTCCCGGCCGAGGTCGGGCCGGTGCTCGCGCAGGGAGGCGGCGATGCGCTCGCCGAGCACGTCGAGCAGCGGCTCGGATCGGGTCGTCAGCACCGGCAGCAGTTCGCGGTCGCCGGTGACCACGGCGTGCAGCAGCGGGTTGACGCCCGCGGTGTCCAGGATGAGGCGCGCGGTCCGGCTCACGGTGTGGGCGGGGTCCCCGTGTTCGGCGGCCAGGACCCGCATCACCTCGTCGAGCAGGGCGTTGACCTCGCGCACGACGACGGCCTGGAGCAGGCCCTCCTTGCTGCCGAACACGTTGTACAGGGTCTGCCGGGACACCCGGGCCGCGGCCGCGATGTCGGCCATCCGCCGGTCGCCCCACCCGCCGGAGACGACCTCGGCGTAGGCGGCGTCCATGAGGCGCTCGCGGACCGACCCGCCCTCTCTGGTATCCATCCCCCCATGGTGGCATCAGGACACGCGGACTCCCACCCCCCGGCCTCCGGTCCGGAACGCCCGGCCGCGCCGTGTCCTCCCCGCTCCCCGCCCCGCGGCCGGGCCCCTCCCCCGCAGGCACTGCCCGGGTCCCAGGCGGTGGCCCCAACGCCCCGGCCCCACACGACCGCGAACCGGCGATCCGCGACCAGGCTCCCGCAGAGACCCGTCCCGGGTACCGGCCGTGGTCCCGGCGCCCCGGCCCCTCACACGGGCGCGCCCGCCGCCCCGCCCGCACAGGACCGCGCGGCACGCGCGGCCCGGTCCCTCCGGCCGCCGGAGAACGTCGGCGGTGCCGCCGGGGCCGCGCGCCGCCAGGGGTGCGCCGGGACACCGCGCCCTCCCGGGCCGGGAGCGGGCACCCGCACGCGCCGTCCGGCGCAGGGCCGCCCGGAAACCGCTCCCGTCCTGCGGTGCGGGCTCCGGACAGGCCCTAACACTCCGGTCACACGGGTGGGGCCCTTTGGCCATGTTCGTGCCCGGGAGGGTAGCGTTACCGCCCATGGTCTCCTTTGACGATGATCTGCGCCTGGCCCACGTCCTCGCGGACGCCGCCGACGACATAGCGCTGAAGCGTTTCCGGGCGCTGGACCTGGTGGTCGACACCAAACCGGACCTCACCCCGGTGACCGAGGCCGACCGGCTGGTCGAGGAGACGCTCCGCAGCGTCCTGTCGCGCGCCCGCCCGCGGGACGCCGTGGTGGGCGAGGAGTACGGCAAGAGCGGCAACAGCAACCGCGTCTGGGTGATCGACCCGATCGACGGCACCAAGAACTACGTGCGCGGCGTCCCGGTGTGGGCGACGCTCATCGCCCTGCTGGAGGGCGACCGGCCGGTGGTCGGCGTGGTGTCGGCCCCGGCGCTCTTCCGGCGCTGGTGGGCCTCCCTGGGCGGGGGCGCCTGGCAGGGCCGGAGCCTGTCCAAGGCCTCGCGCTGCCAGGTGTCGAAGGTGTCGGAGCTGTCCGACGCCTCGCTGAGCTTCTCCTCCCTGGGCGGCTGGGAGGAGCAGGGGCGGCTGGAGTCGCTCCTGGGCCTGACCCGGTCCGTATGGCGCACCCGCGCCTACGGCGACTTCTGGTCGCACGTGATGGTCGCCGAGGGCGTGGTGGACATCGCGGCCGAACCGGAGCTGTCGCTGTGGGACGCCGCGCCGCTGCCGATCATCCTGGAGGAGGCGGGCGGCCGGGCCACGAGCCTGAACGGCGGCGGGTTCACCGACGGCGGTCCACTGGTGTGCACCAACGGCATCCTGCACGACCGGGCCCTGACCTGGCTGAACGGGGGCCCCACCCCGCTGCGCCCGGTCTGAGCCGGCGCGACGGGCGCGGGCCCCGCGCCCGCACGCCGCGACCAGGGCGCCGGGAGTAGTAGCGTGGCGTCCGTGCCGACCCTCACTTCCCCGCCCTCACGGGCCTGCGCCCTGCTGGGCGCCGCCGCACTCGTGCTCACCGTCGCCGCCTGCGGGGACGGCCACGGCTACACGCCCGACGAACTCGACGGGATGGTCGCCGACTCCGCGGGCGCCGACGGACCCGGTTCCGGGGCCACCGCCCCGCCGGAGACCGTCTTCGACCCCGAACTGCTGCTGTGCACGCCCGCGGTGGACACCGCCGGGGTCCCCGGCGAGGGCTCCTGGAGCACCGAGGCGCCGCGCAGCGCGGTCGGCGAGGGGCCCGTCGAGCTGGGCCTGCTGCCGCCCGAGGACGTCGAGCCGACCGGGGTGACCATCACCGTCCGCACGCCGGCCGACGAGATCCACGTCCTGGAAACGGACACGGTTCCCGGCGAATGGGCCCATGTCCGATACCCCGAGGAGGACGGCGCCGAGCTCGCTCCGGGCGTGTACACCGCTGTCTGGTCCGACACCGCCACCGGAACGCCGCTGACCTGCGACGGCTTCGAGGTGTGACCCCCTCGGCCGGACCGGCTCCCCGCGCTGTCCGCATACGGTCGCGGAAAAAATGAAAATTCCCCGGTGATCATGAACCGAAACCCGCCCGCTCCGCGATGATCTGGGGTGAGGCCCGCCCCCGCGGGCCCGTACGGCGCCGCCCGCGACGCGGCGCCGCCCCACACACATTCACTGGGAAGGGACCGTATGCTGCGTTCCCTCGTGGCCGGGATACTGCTCGCCTTCGCCGGTTCCCGCGCCAACATCGCCCGGACCATCCTCTCCTGCGCGGGCATCGTCGTCGGCGTCGGCTCGCTGATCGCCGTGGTCACCGCGGGCGACTTCGGGCAGCGTTTCGCGACCGCCTACAGCGAGGCCAACGCCGGGCGCGCCGCCACCCTCAGCGTCGCCACCTGGGACACCGAGATCACCGACGTGGCGGCCTTCGAAGAGGACCTCGTCCGGGCCGGCGGTCTGGACGTGTCGCTCTACACGATGGTCCAGGACGCCTCCGTGCGCTCGGGCGACCACGTGATCCCCGACGTCGAGATCCGGGCCGTGGACGCCACCCTCGGCGACATCCGGCGGATGACCATGGCCCAGGGCCGCTGGTTCACCGAGGCGGACGCCGAGTCACTGGCGCCGGTCCTGGTCGTCAACCAGACCCTGGCCGCGGACATGGAGGACGTCACCCGGGTCCAGATCGGCACCGACCGCTGGATGGACGTCCGCGTCGTCGGCGTCTCCCAGAGCTCCGCCCTGGACGGCGGCTGGTACACGGCCTTCCTGCTGCGCGCGCCCGCCAGCGAGGAGATGATCTACGGCGAGTCCGTGGAGACGTCGGCGGACGGCGCCGCCGCCCCGGTCTCCCTGCGCGACCCCGAGTACAGCGTCCGGATCGACCCCGGCGACCCCGCCGCGGACGACCCCTGGGGCGAGGTCTTCAGCGGACGGCTGCTGTCGGCCTCCGACCGCTGGGGCGGGGTGGGCCAGGACTCGCTCATGGCCTACCGGGCGGACTACGCCGAAGAGGTCAACCAGATGATCGGCTACCTGTCGGTCGGGCTGATCGGCATCGCCGCCATCACCCTCACCACCGGCCTGCTCGGCGTCCTCAACGTCGGCCTGGTCACGGTGCGCGAGCGCAGGCGCGAACTGGCCACCTACCGGGCGCTGGGCGCGACCCGGTTCACCCTGTTCGTGGCCGTCGTGATGGAGTCCGTCGTCGTCTCGCTCGTGGCCGGGGTCCTCGCCCTGCTGGGCTGCTGGATCCTCGTCGCGGCCGGCGGCGCGGTCGCCGCCGCGTTCATCGACCTGCCGCCCGACGTCCCCCTCGCCATCCCGCCGACCGCCGTGCTGGTCGGCCTGGGCAGCGCCGCCGGAGTCGGCCTGCTCGCCGGAGTCATCCCCGCCCTTCGGGCACTGCGCTCGTCCGTCGTCGCCGGACTGCGGGAATAGGAGACACACGTGAAGAAGTGGATCATCATCGGCGCGGCGGCACTGCTGCTCGTGGTCGCGGTCGGCGGCGGCGGGTACCTCCTGCTGAACCGCCTGGGCGGCTCCGGGGACGAGTTCGTCACCGAGGGCGCCGTCGACGTGGGCGGCGCGCCCCACCCCGTGGAGCTGGGCACCGTCGACTCCGTGATGGTGCTGGACACCACCGTGCGGGCCGAGCCCGGCAAGGGCGTCAAGGCCCAGCAGGGCGGCCAGGTCGTCCACCTGTGGGTGACCGAGGGCGCCGAGGTGGAGGAGGGCGCCCCCATCGTCAACGTGAAGATCACCGAGGAGCCCGCCCCGGACGCCGGCGGCGAGGACGCGGCCCCGGCCGCCCCGGTGACCCGCGAGGTCAGTCTCTACGCGCCGGTGGACGGCAAGGTGTCCGGCCTGGACGACGTGCAGGTGGGCGACGTCCTGGAGCCGGGGGCCGTGGTGGCCACCGTGGCCCCGGACGTGTACCGGGCGGTCTCCACGATCCCCGCCAACGACCTGTACCGGTTCTACGAGGAGCCCGACGACATCCTCCTGGAGATCAAGAACGGTCCGCCGCCCGCCCCGTGCGAGTTCCTGTCCCTGGGCGCGGCCGAGGGCGGCGAGGAGCCGTCCGGCACCGACGGCGGCTTCCCGATGGACGGCGGCGGTGACACCGGCGGCGGCGCGGGCGGCGAGCTGGCCTGCCGGGTCCCCTCCGACATGCAGGTGTTCGAGGGCGTGCAGGGCAAGCTGTCGATCAGCACCGGCCGGGCCGAGGACGTCGTGGTCGTGCCCGTGACGGCGGTGCGCGGCACCACCGGCGAGGGCGAGGTCATCGTGGTGGCCGAGGACGGCACCGAGGAGGTGCGCCCGGTCGAGCTGGGCGTCTCCGACGGCTCGTTCATCGAGGTCGTCTCGGGTGTGGAGGTCGGGGAGCAGGTCATGGACCCGATCCCGCTGGACTCGCGGTTCGACGTCCCGGGGGCCGAGGACGAGACCGACGACATGTACCTGGAAGAGGAGGGGATGTAGGTGACCACGGCTCCGTCCCCGCTGGTCCCGCAGCCCTTCCCGCACCAGGCCCCGCTGCTGCGGGTGGACGGGCTCACCCGGCACTTCACGGTGTCGGGGACCCGGATCGACGTGCTGCACGACTGCACGTTCGACGTGTTCCGGGGCGAGGTCGTGGCGATCATCGGCCAGTCCGGCTCGGGCAAGTCCACCCTGCTGAGCCTGCTCGGCCTGCTGGACAAGCCCAGCGGCGGCGAGTACACGTTCGACGGCGTGGCGACCAGCAGGCTGGGCGAGGGGCCGCGCTCGCGGCTGCGCGGCGAGGGCATCGGGTTCGTCTTCCAGCAGTTCCACCTGCTGGAGCGGCGGTCCGCACTGGCCAACGTCGGGGTTCCCCTGGTGCTGGCGGGGATGCCGGCGCTGCGTCGCCGCAGCCGCTCCCGCGACCTGCTGGAGGCGGTGGGGCTGGGGCACCGGCTCCACTCCAAGCCGCACCAGCTGTCCGGCGGTGAGCAGCAGCGTGTGGCCCTGGCGCGGGCGCTGAGCCGGGACCCCGCCCTGATCCTCGCCGACGAGCCCACGGGCGCCCTGGACGCCGAGAGCAGCCGCATGATCATGGACCAGCTGCTGGAGCAGGCGCGGATCCGCGACTCGGCGGTGGTCGTGGTGACCCACGACCCCAAGGTCGCCGAGCGTGCCGACCGGGTGGTCGAGCTGGTGGAGGGCCGCACCCGCTGAGGGCCGCGGGTGTGCGGGGCGCGTCCCGACGGGAGCCGGAAGCGGCTCGCGGCCCGGGGCGCGCCCGCCGGAACCCCGGGCGCCGTCGAAGCGTCCCCTCGCCCGACGGCGTCCGGCCCCCGGAAGGGCGGAACGGAGAACGGGAAGGCCCCGCAACGCGTCGGGGAAAAGACTCGGGCCCGGAAATCCCTTGGATTTCCGGGCCCGATTTCAGTAGCGGGGACAGGATTTGAACCTGCGACCTCTGGGTTATGAGCCCAGCGAGCTACCGAACTGCTCCACCCCGCGCCGTTGATCTCTACTTTAGAGGGTTTCCCCCCGGGCCGCAAATCGTTTCCCGTGAGGGAGAACGGTGAGATCGGCCCTGTTCAACCGGGTACGGGACCCGGGCCGGTGATGATCGTGAAGATCGTCACCCTCCCGGGCATTCCGTGAGGAATGAACCGGGAAAAGCGCCGAACCCGGGAAATTCATCCCGGGTCCGGGCCTTGGTAGCGGGGACAGGATTTGAACCTGCGACCTCTGGGTTATGAGCCCAGCGAGCTACCGAACTGCTCCACCCCGCGTCGTTGTGTCTTCAGAGTAGCGCGCCGGGGACGGGAACGCGAATCGGCGACCCGCGCCCGGTGGACGGCGCCGCCGGGAGCCCGCCCGGCACCGCCCGAGGGACCGGGCGGGGGACGGCTCCCCGCGGCCCGCCCGCCGGATGCCGCCCGGGAAAGCCGCGCCCCTCCCGCATGCTCCCCCGGGCGGCCTCCCGCTCACCTACGGCGGACCGGACGGGGCCCGGCCGACACCGCCGGCGAGGAAAGCGCACCCCTCCCGCACGGCCGGGCGAGTCCTCCCCCGGCACGTACGTACGGCCGGCCGGGCGACGCCACCGCCGGAGAGGGAGCCGCACCGCGTCCGGGCGGCCGGGGCGGGACCCTCCACGGACGCCTGCGGCGGGCCGAGGGGACCGGGCGGTGGACGGCCCTACGGATGCCGCACAGGAAAGCCGCGCCCGTCCCCGCACGGCCGCGTGGCGGCACCTCCCACGGACGCCTGCGGCGGGCCGGGCGGCGGGTGCCGGCCCTCCCGGCCGTGCGCGGGCCGCGGACCGGGCCTCCCCCGGCGGTGGGGACGCCGCGGCGGGGCGCGGGGCCGCGGACCGGCCCCGGGCCCCTCGCGCCCGTTCGGGGGCGTGAGGGGCCCGTAGGGCGTCCCGGCGCCCGTGGCGGGCGGCCGTGGACCGCCCCCGGGGAACGGGAACGGGGCGGGACCCGTGCGGGTCCCGCCCCGTGGCGGAGCCGGGTGGCGGGCGGTGCCGTGGCACCGCCCGCCGGTACGGCTAGTTGCCGCCCTGGTCCTCGCCGAGGGCCTCCTCCAGGGCCTCCAGGGCCTCGCGGAGGCGCTCGTCGGACTCCTGCTGGTTCTCCTGCGCCTCCTCCCAGGCCTCGACGGCCTCGTTGAGGGCGTCGGTGACGTCCTGGTCGCCTCCGCCGGAGCCGGCCCCGGACTCGGGTGCCTCCTCCTCGGGGGCCTCCTCCTCGCCCTCCTCGGCCGGCGGGGCCGCCGCCCCGTCGAACAGGTTGCTCAGCGCGTCGGGGAGGTTGCTGCCGATGGCGACCTCCTCGCCGAAGCCGACCATGACCTGCTGCAGCAGCGGGAAGGAGGCGGCTCCGCCGCCGCCCGCCTGCACGTACAGCGGCTCGACGTAGAGCAGGCCGCCCGCGAACGGCAGGGTGAGCAGGTTGCCCCGCGTCACCTCGGCGTTGGACTGCTCCAGCGGGAGCAGCACCTCGCGGACGTTGGCGTCGGCGTCGAACGCGTTCTGGACCTGGCCCGGGCCGAAGATGACGGTGCTGCGCGGCAGCTCCAGCAGCTTCAGCTGGCCGTAGTCCTCCGAGCGCGGGTCGCTGTCGACCGCCATGAACGCCGCGAGGTTCTCACGGCCCCGGGGCACGTAGGTGGTGGTCAGCGAGAAGCTGGCCTCCTCGTCGCCCGGGAACTGGATGGTCTGGCGGTAGGGCGACTCGGGCCGGTCGGTGGCACCGGTCGGGTCGTTGGGAACGGCCCAGAAGTCCTGGCCGCCGTAGTAGGCCGCCGGGTCGGTCACGTGGTACTCGCGCATGATCTCGCGCTGCACCTTGAACAGGTCGTCCGGGTAGCGCAGGTGGTCGATGAGCTCCTCGCTCATCTCGTCCTTGTCCTCGACGATGCCGGGGAAGGCGCCCATCCACGTCTGGAGGACGGGGTCCTCCTCGTCCCAGGCGTACAGCGTGACCGTGCCGTCGTAGGCGTCCACGGTGGCCTTGACCGAGTTGCGGATGTAGTTGACCTCGTTGCCGGGCAGCGTGCTGACCTGCTGGAGCGTCCCGTCCGTGAAGGTGTCGGTGACCGCCTGGGTGAAGTCGATCCGGTTGGCGTACGGGTAGCCGTCGGACGTGGTGTAGGCGTCCACGATCCACACGATCTTGCCGTCGACGACCGCCGGGTAGGGGCGGCTGTCCACCGTGAGGAACGGCGCGACCTTCTCGACCCGGTCCAGCGGGTCCCGCTCGTAGAGGATGCGCGAGTCGGTGGTGATCGCGCTGTTGAGCAGGATGTTGGGTTCCTGGTACTTGATCGCGTACAGGATCCGCTCGAAGAACGAGTCCAGCTGCACGCCGCCGCTGCCGTCGTAGCGGTTGTAGGCCTGCGAGCCGCCGGCGCCCTCCTCGGCGGACTCGCCCTCGGCGGGCGCCTCCTCCTCGGTGGTCTCGGCGTCGGCCGGGGCCTGGGCGTCGTCCGGGCTCGGGCTCACCTCGGGGTCGACCGCGTCCTCCGGGGTGGGGACGTCGCCGGTCTCGCCCTCGGCGTCGAGGGGGTAGTCGTACTCCTCCTCGGCCTGGACGATGACGTAGTCGGCGCCCTCGCGGCCGTAGTACACGCGCTCCTGGTACTCGCCGACGACGTCGCTCAGCTCGCCCCGGGGCGGGATGTTGTACTCGGTGAAGACCGGCCGGCCCTCGGCGTCGATCTGGGTGCCCGCGGCGGCGACGAAGCCGTAGCCGTGGGTGTAGATCAGGTGCCGGTTGAGCCAGTTGTTCTGGTCCGAGGGGGGGCCGTCCAGCTCGCGGACGGCGACGATCGTGTCGATCAGGTTGCCGTCGGCGTCCGGGTAGCGGTCGACCTCCAGGACGTCGGGGAACTGGTAGAAGCCGCGGACCTGCTGCATCTGCTGGAAGGTCTGCGAGACCACGGAGGGGTCGGCCAGGCGGACCGTGGTGCCCTGGGCCTCCTGGACCAGGTCCTCGGCGCTCAGCTCGGTGGTGGCGTCGTAGGGCTCCGCCTGGGCGTCCTCGATGTCGTACGCCGCCCGCGTGCTGTCGATGTTGCGCTGGATGTAGTCGCTCTCCAGGCGCTGCTCGTTAGGGTTGACCTGGAAGCGCTGGACGATCTCGGGGTAGGCGACGCCGACGATCACCGCGGACAGCACCAGGAGGCCGAGGCTGGCCACCGGGACCATCGTGTTCTTGAAGTAGATGTTCGCGAAGAACAGCAGGGCGCAGATCACCGAGATGACGGTGAGGATCGTCAGCGCGGTCTTGACCGCGTTCACGTCGGTGTAGGAGGCGCCGAAGGTGTAGCCGCGCTCGGAGAACACCAGCCCGTAGCGGTCCAGCCAGTAGGACCCGGCGCGCAGCAGCACGAACAGTCCGAGCAGCACCGACAGGTGCACCCGGGCCGCGGGGGTGGCGCGCTGGCCGGTGTCGTTCTG
This sequence comes from Nocardiopsis flavescens, assembly GCF_900141985.1. Lineage (GTDB taxonomy): Bacteria > Actinomycetota > Actinomycetes > Streptosporangiales > Streptosporangiaceae > Nocardiopsis > Nocardiopsis flavescens. The sequence continues at coordinate 70,965 of NZ_FQZK01000003.1, forward strand.
GAGGCGGACGCCGCCGTACAGGTAGTGCACGATGACCGCGGCGATGAAGGCCAGGATCACGGCGGCGTAGAGGTAGCCGAGCAGGATCCGCAGGAACGGGTAGACGAACGTGAAGAACGCGATGTCCATCCGGAACTCGGGGTCGGCGACCCCGAAGTCCACGCCGTTGACGAACTGCAGGTAGGCCCGCCAGTCACCACTGGCGGCGGCGCCGGACAGCAGCGCCAGCGCACCCACGGCGATCCAGAAGAAGAGCCTGCGGTGCGGGTCGATGGACTGCCGGTAGCGGTCCAGGCCCTGCTGTTCGAGGCTCATCGGCCGGATGCCGGGCCGTGCCCGGTAGGCGAAGAAGATGCTGATGCCGACGATGACGGCCATCACCAGCGCGGCCACGGCGAACAGCAGCACCCGTGTCCAGAGTTCGGTCAGGAAGACCGAGGTGAAGCCGACGGACTGGAACCACATGTAGTCGGTCCAGAAGTTCGCGGCGAACATCAACCCCGCGATGATGACGACCACGGTCGCCGCGACTGGCGCGAGCAACCTTGATCGACGAGGCATGCGCGCAGGTGGTGCGCCGGGCGATCGGAAGCTCACGCCTCCCCCTCGTTATGGCTTGTTAGGTGCGTTCGGTGCGCGTGCAGCGCCTTGTTTACGGAGAACTTCACTTCGACCCTTCGGAGTTCCCGAAACCTGTCCCATGGGGGTGACAAGGTCGCATCGTTGGTGTATCGGCACGGCAACCCTGTGGATTCGTCGTGGTCCCTTTGTGACCCTACTGTCCGCGAACGGGAGCGGCGAGGTTCCCACATCGGCCACTATGGGAGCGTGTCGAACATTCGCGAAGCCGTCATGGACCTCGAACGCCACGCCGCCGATCAGGGGTGGGACCGGCCGCTGGGGCTGTACGCCCTGGTGCCGACGGTCGAACTGCTGGCCGCCGAGCCCGCCCTCGCCGAGATGCTGGGCGTCACCGGCGAGCCCGACCCCCTGGAGCTGACGCCGGTCGAGCAGGACCCGCTCCCCGACGACCTCCCGCTGGAGGAGGCGCTGGGCCGCATCATGTGGCCCGAGGGGGTCGCCGGCTGCGCCCTGGTCATGGAGCGGCTGGTGGTGAAGGGCTCCGACGAGACGCTCTCGCCCGGTGAGGACGTCACCGCCGAGGGCCGTGAGACGGAGGAGATCCGCATGGTCGCGGGCGTGCTGCGGGACGGCTCGCGTCACTGCGCGCTGCGCATGCGCAGCCACGACACCGAGGAGGCGGTCCTCAACGGGGTCGACCTCGTCCCGGCGCTGACCTCCGCGCTGGCCCTCACCCTGGACCTGGAGAAGTAGGCGGGGGCCGTCCGCGGGGTCCTCGGCGGACGGCCCGCGGCGGGCCCCTCCGCTCCGGCTCCCGGGTCCCGCGGACGCCGGGTGCCCCGGTCGTCGCCGGGGCCCCGGGTGCGTGCGGGCTACTCGCAGCGGGGCAGGTCGCCCTCGCCGGTGCGGATGGTCTCCAGGGCCTCCACCGCGTCGGTGAGGGTCTCCACGCGGACGACCTCCAGCTCGCCGTAGGCGGCGGACTGGGAGATCTGGGGGCAGCTGTCGGCGGCGACGAGGAAGTACTCGGCGCCGTCCCGCTGGGCGCTCACCATCTTCTGCGGGATGCCGCTGACCCCGCCGACGGCGCCCGCGGAGTCGATCGTGCCCGACCCGGCGACGGAGGCGCCGCCGGTGAGCCCGTCCTCGCTGAGCCGGTCGATGATGCCCAGGGCGAACATCATCCCGGCGCTGGGGCCGCCGATGTCGCCGACGGTGATGTCGACCCCGATGGGGAAGTCCATCTCGTCGGCGATGAGGATGCCGACCGCCGCCCGGCCCTCCTCGCCCTCCTCCGTCACCAGCTCGACCTCGACCTCCTCGCCGCCGCGGTCCAGGGTGAGGGAGACGGTGTCGCCGGGCTCGCGGTCGCCCACGCGCTCCACGACGGCGGCGCTGCCGACGGCGGTGCCGGGCTCGCCCTCGGAGCGGATGTCGACCTCCTCGCCGTCCACGGAGGTGATGACGTCGCCGGGCTCGACCCGCCCCTGGGCGGGCATGTCCTCGACCACGTCGGCGACCACGGGGACCGCGTCGTAGCCGAGGCCGACCTGGTTGAGGGCGGCGGCGGTGGCGTCGGTCTGGGAGTCGTTCATCTGGACGGTCTGCCGCTCGCTGACCTCCTCGGGGCTGCGCCCGGCGGGGAAGAGCAGCTCCTCGGGCATGACCGCCTCGGTGGGCGACAGCCAGGCGCGCACGACGGTGAAGAAGTCGAGGCGGTGCTGGGGCCCGCCGGCGTACTGCACGGTGACCATCGACAGCGAGCCCTCGTGCTCGTAGCTGTCGGTGCCCTCGATCTCGATGACCGGGCCGTCCTCGGTGCGGCCCACCGTGTCCAGGGTGACGCCCGGCCCCGCCACCAGGTACGGCATCGGCAGGAAGCGGCTGCCGATCCCGAGCCCGGCGAGGAGGATGAGGGCGACAACAAGGGTCATGACACGACGAACCATGCTGCACACCTTATTGCCGTCGGGATACGCGGCGTGTCAGGGCGCCCCCACCCACTCGTCGTCGCCGTCGGCGAACGCCTGGTGCTTCCAGATGGGCACCTGGGCCTTGAGGTCGTCGATGAGCCTGCGGCAGGCGGCGAACGCCTCCTCGCGGTGCTCGGCGGAGGCCGCCACGACCACCGCGAGGTCGCCGATCTCCAGGTCCCCGACCCGGTGGACGGCGGCCAGCCGGACGACGGAGCGGCCCGGGACCGAGGTGTCGGCGAGCACCTTCTCCATGACCGACCTCAGCGAGGCCTCGACGGTGGGGTGCGCCGAGTAGCCGAGCCGGGCGACGTCGCGCCCGTGGTCGTGGTCGCGGACGGTGCCGATGAAGACGGCCGTTCCGCCCGCGCGGGGGTCCTGGACGGCCGTGAGGACCTCGTCCACCGAGAGAGGGCTGTCGCGTACCGAGGCGAGCGTGATCTGTTCCACTCCTAGAAGGTACCAATCGTCCCTTCCGACACGTCACGGTTGGTCCGGGGCCGTGCGGCGGCCCCCGGCCCCCGGCGGCCGACCGCCCCCTGCGGGGCTGCGGCGGGCGCGGGGCCGGGCTCGGGCCCGAACGACCGGCGATGCCCTCGCGGCCCAACGGGCGGGGGCGCCCCGCCCGCGCGGGGCACGGACGGCGGAGCGTACACGGCGACCGGGCGGTGGCCTGCCGAGCCGCGCCCGCGGGGCACGGCGGGCGCGCCCTCTCAGGATCGGACGGCGGACGGGGCCGGGCGCGGGGTCAGCCGCCCTTGCGCTTGCGCAGGTGGCGGATGGTCACGGCGGTCCCGATCGCGGCCGCGGCGGCGCCCGCCGCCCCGGCGGCCGTGACGGCCACCTCCTTGCGGCCGATGCTGCGCCCCACCAGCGCGGGCCCGCCCCGGGACTCCAGCAGGCTCGCCAGCGCGGCCTCGTTGTCGTGCAAGGGCTTCCACCCGGCCGCGCGCAGCGCCGCCCCGTCCACCACGCACGGGTACACGAGGAACTTCAGCTCCCCCTCCGCGGCGGGGGTGATCCGGGCCTGGTGCAGGCGGCGGACCGTGCCGAAGGCGAGGTTGGCGGGCACCTCGAAGTGCTTCATCCCGGCGATCTCCTCCACCTGCTCCTGGGTGAGGGATCCCTCACTGGCGACCGCGACCACCCCGTCGGGGCCGTCCACCCCGTGCAGGGCGCAGAACGCCAGCGCCCGGGCCAGGTCCTCCACGTGGCAGAACTGCCAGTGCTGCCGGTGCCCCTTGACGGTGAGCAGGCGCGGCGCCGAGAAGTGGCGGCTGAGCAGGGTGTCCAGCCCGGGGCCCACCAGGGGCGCGGGGCGGACCACGGTGACGGCCAGCCCGGGGTGGGCGCGGCGGGCGCGCTCGGCCAGCGCCTCGATCTCGGCGAAGTCGCCCATGAGGCCGTCGCCGTTGTCCGAGACGCGGGGCGCGTTCTCCGGGAGCGGGACCGGGTTGTCCGGGGCCGCCCCGTAGACCATCGTGCCGGTGACCAGGAGCACACGCGGCACCCCCGAGGCCGCCGCGGCGGTCAGGACCGTCTGCGCGGCGCGGAGGTTGTGGGCGCGCCGGTCCGCGGGCCGGGTCTCCAGGGAGCGGTCGTCGGCGGTGTGCACCAGCACGTCCACGCCGCCCAGGCGGGAGACCAGCCCGGGGTCGCGGACGTCGGCGATGCGCCAGGTGACGCCGCGCAGGTCGGCGAACTCGGAGTCGATGGCGACGACCTCGCGCGGAACCGCGGAACCTTCCGGCGCCGCCAGGCGTTGCACGAGGAGTCGGCCCACCCCGGAGGCCGCACCGGTGACGGCGACGACCGCCCCGGCCCCTCCGGACCGGCTGTGCTCTGGGCGAACCTGGCTGCTTTCGGTATTCACTCCGGGCGACTCCCAGCTAACGTGACAGTGGAGACCAAACCTAATCCTGCCTGAGGTCTGATTGTGAGCGACCTGCCTTTCGGTTTCAGCATGCCGAACGATCCCGATGACGAGTCCGGACGCCGCTCTGGCGACTCCGGCTCGGGTGGTGCCGGCAGCGGCCGCCCGGGCGGAGGAGATCCCGGTACGCCGGACGGGTTCCCGTTCGGCGACCCGCAGCAGATGGCCGACATGCTGCGCCAGTTCGCGGACATGATGTCGTCCCAGCCCGCCCCCGGCGGCCCCGCCTCCGGGCAGGGCACGGGCTCGGGCATCAACTGGAGTATGGCCAAGGACATAGCGCGACAGGTCGTCGCGCAGAAGGGCGACCCCAGTGTGCCGCCCGGAGACTACGCCAAGGTCCAGGAGGCGCTGCGCCTGGGCGACCTGTGGCTGGACCAGTCCACCTCCCTTCCCTCGGGCGTGCAGACCACGCAGGCGTGGAGCCGCTCGGAGTGGGTGGAGCGGACCATGGACTCCTGGTCGCAGCTGTGCGACCCGCTGACCAGCAAGACCGTCACCTCCATGGGGCAGAGCCTGCCCGAGGAGATGCGCTCGGTGGCCGGCCCCCTGCTGGGCATGATCCAGCAGATGGGCGGCATGATGGTCGGCCAGCAGGCCGGCCAGGCCGTGGGCGAGCTCTCCCAGGAGGTCGTGGGCACCGCGGACATCGGGCTGCCGCTGGCCGGCGAGGGCAGCGCGGCGCTGCTGCCGCTGGGCGTCGCCAAGTTCAGCGAGGGGCTCCAGATCCCCGACGACGAGGTGCGGCTGTACCTGGCCGCCCGCGAGGCGGCGGTGCACCGGCTGTACGCGCACGTGCCGTGGCTGCGCTCGCACGTGTTCCGGCTGGTCTCCGAGTACGCCGACGGGATGTCCTTCGACGTCAGCGGCCTGGAGGACCGGCTCGGCGAGATCGACCTCAGCAACCCGGAGGCGCTCCAGGAGGCGCTGGGCGGCCAGGGCCTCTTCCAGCCCGAGGACACCCCGCGGCAGAAGGCGGCGCTCAACCGGCTGGAGACCACCCTGGCCCTCATCGAGGGCTGGGTGGCGACCGTGGTGTCGGGAGCGGTGAGCGGGCGGCTGCCGCAGGCGGACGCCCTGGCCGAGGCGACCCGGCGGCGCCGGGCCACCGGCGGGCCGGCAGAGCACACCTTCGCGGCCCTGGTCGGGCTGGAGCTGCGTCCGCGGCGGCTGCGCGAGGCGCAGGCGCTGTGGAAGGCGCTGGAGGAGGCGCGCGGGATCGAGGGGCGCGATGCCGTGTGGCAGCACCCGGACCTGATGCCGGGCGGCGAGGATTTGGACGACCCGGCGGCGTTCGTCAGCGGCGGCGCGTTCGCCGACGCCGACTTCGACATCTCGACGCTCACCGGGGACGCCCCGGGCGCGCCGGCCGACGGGGACGCCGACGCGGACGGGTCCGCCGGGCCCGGAAAGAAGAAGGACGAGCCGGGAGAGGACTCCTAGGTGTCGCTGCACGCCGACGCCCGGGCGGTGCTGGCCGCCTGGGCCGCCCCCGACGCGCGCCAGGAGGAGCTGCGCCGCGCGTACGTGGAGCACCTGGACGCCCACGGGGACGGGATGTGGCGCTCCTGCCTGCCCGGGCACATCACGGCCAGTTCGGCGGTCGTCTCCGCCGAGGGCGACCGGGTGGTGCTGACGCTGCACCGCATCCACCGGATGTGGTTGCAGACCGGCGGTCACTGCGAGCCGCAGGACGCCACCCTGGCGGGGGCCGTGCTGCGCGAGGCGACCGAGGAGTCGGGCATCGCGGGCCTGGAACTGCTCCCCGAGCCGATCCGGCTGGACCGGCACGCGGTGCCGTGCGGCGGCGGCAGCTTCCACCTGGACGTGCAGTACGCGGTGCTGGCCCCGAGCGGGGCGGAGCCGGTGATGGACCCGGACGAGTCCGCCGACCTGGGCTGGTTCCCGGTGGACGCGCTGCCCGAGCCCACCGACGACGTGACCCGCTCCCTGGTGCGGGCCGCCGCCGAGGCCGTGGCGGCCCACCGCGCCGCCGCCCGCTGACCCCGGCGGGCACCGGACGCGCCGCCGTCGGTACGCGGCCCCCTCGCACGGATACCGCTTGCCGTCCGGGCGTCCGGGCGTCCGGGCGTCCGGGCGGCATGATCCGTTGCGGCAGGGCGGGGGTCACTCCTCTTCGAGGGCGACCTCGTCCTCGGTGAGCGCCTCCTCGTCGGGGGCGATGCCGTCCGGGCAGGGCTCGGAGCGCGATCCGGCGCCGAACCCCTCCAGGTAGCCGCGGGCGCGCTCGGCCTTGGGGTAGCGGTGCACCAGTTCCCAGAACTCCCGGCCGTGGTGCGGGATGAACAGGTGCGCGAGCTCGTGGATGAGGACGTAGTCCACCACCCAGGCGGGCATCCCGGCGACGCGGCGGGAGATGCGGATCGTGCGGGTGTCGGGGGTGCACGAACCCCAGCGGGAGTTCTGGTTGTCGACCCAGCGGACGCTGTCGGGCAGCCGGGTGCCGTCCAGGTAGCGGCGGGCGAGTTCGACCGCGCGGTCGTGGAGTTCCCCGTCGCCGGGCCGGCGCCGCTCCTCGCGGGCCTCCAGCCGTTGCAGCATGCGTCCCACCCAGCGCTTTTCCTCTGCGCGGGAGAACGTCGCGGGCACGAGGACGACGGTCGTGTCCCCGTCCCTGTAGGCCGACACGGTGCGCCGGCGGCGAGGACTGCGTCGCACCTCGATTTTGGTGTTCGAGGGCACGGACTTTACGGTAGCCGAGGAGAGCGCTCTCGAACAGGAGTGTGTCGTCCCGTTATGCCGTGGGCTCCACTCCCCCTCACCGGGTGGTCCCGCAGGCCGCAAATCCCGCCCCCGTCGCACATCCGGGCTTGACCTGGGGCGTTCGAACCCCTTCCCGGGGGCCTTCCGGGCCCCGAACCGGGCAATTCCTTTATGTTCCGTATACGAAAAAGAGACCGGACGGTGACCCCTTTTTCCGGGGTCGCCGTCCGGCCGCTGGTCGGCTCCGCATGTCCGCGCCTCTGAGACGGGGCCCGGTGCCGTGGTCACCGCAGGTCACCACCGCACCCGGTCACCGGATCAACAGAGGCGTGACCACGCGATTTCCATGAGCGCGTCTTCCGCACGGCGCTGCTCCCGCTGGCGGGCGCGCATCTGCCGTGCGGTGAGGCGTACGCCCTGGCGCTCGCGGTTCTCGGTGTCGTTCTCGTTCGTCCTGTCCAGGAGTTCGAGGATCATCATCTTCGTGTTTTCCGTTTCTGCGGGTCGTTCTCGGGTGCTGCGGTGGAATTCGGGTGACCGTTCAGGCCGCGACCGGGGTCGGGTTCTTGCGGGGGCGGCCGCGGGGGCGCTTGCGCGCCACGACCTGGCCGGCGACGAGGAGCTGGCCTCCCCAGACACCCCAGGGCTCCTTGCGGTCCAGGGCGTCGGACAGGCACTGCTCCCGGACGGGGCAGGCGCCGCAGACGGACTTGGCCGTCTCGACATCGGCCGGGGCCTCGGCGAAGAACAGGTCGGGCTGAAGGCGGCAGGGGACTTCGGTCTCGCCCAACCAGGGCGTTTCCAGGACCGACGCGAGCATCGGTGCCCTCCAAGGTCTTTGTTCGTCTCGTACAACGCGGTCGGTGTTCTCGGTTCACCGGATGCGGTTCCGGTGCGGGACCTGACTTGCGATGCAGACGCCTGCCCTGCCTCCCCGGGGGAGGACGAACGGACGAGGATACAAAGAAAGCCGCGGCCCCTGATCGGGGACCGCGGCCACGGATGGAGATCCTGGGCCTGGCTAGGCCGGAATCCTCCGTGGACACTTCCCCGGTGCGCCGTAACGGCGCGGGGTTCCTTCGGTGCGAGCCGTCATGAGATCGCCGCGGTCACGGGCGCTCTCGTTGCCGGTGGACACACCACTGCCTTCGTGCTCGGCCTTGGCGGCGAGGATCACGGTCGTCACGGGACGGACGCCGAAGCCTCCGAAGCCGAGACCGGTCCCCTCGACACCGGTGCCGCGCAGGGCACCGACGACCGAGACCGTGCCGGTGCCACCGTGGGCACCGCCGGCGATGGCGCGCTCACCGCGCAGGGCGGAGCCGCCGGGCAGACCGCACTCGGACAGGGCGGTGCCCGGGACAGCGTTCAGCCACTGCTGACGGGACGACACGGCGAAAACGTTGCTCGTGGTCATTTGATCGGGCACCTCCTTCTCGGTCGGGCGGCGGGATCCCTCCCGCGCCTGGAACGGCCTTGGCGACGAAGTACAGACTAAGGGTCGCTCACGAAAACAAGCAACCTATTTTTGACCTGGGAAAACGTCCTCATCCGGCCACGGAGTCCCAGGAATCCGCAGGGGGCGCGCGTTGTTACCGCGGCCCCCTGGCCGGTTGCGGTCACACGGGTCCCGCGCGCAGCGCGTCGGACCACCCCTCGGCGTCCACGACCCGGATCAGCCCCTCCTGCACCACCGAGCAGACCAGCTGGCCGTCGCGGGTGTAGACCAGGCCGCGGGCCAGTCCGCGGGCGCCCTGCGCCGTGGGGGTCTCCTGCGCGTAGAGCAGCCACTCGTCGGCGCGGAACGGCCGGTGGAACCACATGGCGTGGTCGAGGCTGGCCATGGAGATCCCCGCGAAGGAGCGGCCGTGGCGGAGCAGCACGGTGTCCAGCAGCGTGAGGTCGGAGGCGTACGTCATCAGGCACACCTGGGTGAGCCGGTCGTCGGGGAGCCTGCCGTCGACCTTGAGCCACACCGGGTTGACCGGGGTGCGCAGCCGGGGGTCGCGCTCGGCCTCGTAGGACAGCGGACCCACCGGTCGCAGCTCGATGGGGTGCCAGCGGACGAACCCCGGGACCCGGCCGAACTCGGCGCGCAGCCGCTCGCGCGTGCTGGGCAGCTCCTCGGGCGGGGGCACGTCGGGCATCGGGATCCGGTGGTCCAGCCCCGGCTCCTCCTTGTGGAAGGAGGCCGACAGGGTGAAGATCGGCTTGCCGTGCTGGACGGCCACCACCCGGCGGGTGGTGAACGACCGGCCGTCGCGGACCCGGTCCACCTCGTAGACGATCGGCACCGACGGGTCGCCCGGACGGATGAAGTACGCGTGCAGGGAGTGGACGTAGCGGTCCTCGGGGGCCGTCCGGCCCGCCGCCACCAGTGCCTGGCCCGCGACCAGCCCGCCGAAGACCCGCTGGGGACCCTCCTGGGGGCTGCTGCCCCGGAAGATGTTGACCTCGATCCGCTCCAGGTCCAGCACCGCCAGCAGGTCGGCCAGCGACTGCTCCCGCCGGGACTCGTCGGCTCCGTCGCTCATCCGGTCACGCTCTCCTCTGCGTCGTCGGGGGCGTCCCGACCTTCGATGACATCGGCGGGGTCGGCACCGGCGACCAGCGCGAGGACGGCCTCCCCGTAGCGGTCGAGTTTGGCCGGACCGACACCGGACACCGCCGCCAGCTGCGGGACCGCGGAGGGCTCCTGCTCGGCGATGGCCTGGAGGGTCGCGTCGGTGAAGATCACGTAGGCGGGCACCTTCTGCTCCTGGGAGACCGTGCGCCGCCAGTCGCGCAGGCGCTCCAGCAGCGCCTCATCGTAACTGGAGGGGCAGTCCAGGCAGCGGCCCAGCTTGCGGGCGGCCGCGTCGGTGAGCGCGGCGCCGCACACCCGGCAGCGGGCCGCGCCGCCGCGGCGGCGCTCGGCGCGCCGGGCGGAGGTGCTGGGGGACGCGGGGCGCAGGCCGTCCAGGAACCGGGAGGGCTTGCGGGTCTTGCGCCCGCCCGGGGAGCGCGACAGCGACCACGACATCGACAGGTGCTCGCGGGCGCGGGTGACCCCGACGTAGAAGAGGCGGCGCTCCTCCTCGACCTCCTCGTCGGTCTCGGCGTAGATGATCGGCATCATGCCCTCGGTGATGCCGACCAGGAAGACCGCGTCCCACTCCAGGCCCTTGGCGGCGTGCAGGGAGGCGATGGTGACGCCCTCGAACCCGGGTGCGTGCTCGGTGGAGATGCGCACCTCCAGCTCCTCGACCAGGTCGTTCATGGTGACCCGGCCCCCCTCGGGGTGCGGCCGGGCGGCCATGTCCTCGGCCAGCTGCGCCAGCGCGGTCAGCGACTCCCAGCGCTCGCGGGCCTGGCGGCCCTCGGGCGCGGTGTCGGTGAGGCCGATCTGCCCGAGCAGCTGGCGGACGGTGGAGATGAGCGGGGCCGGGTCCTCCCCGGCCGCCTCGTGGCGGGCGCCGCGCAGCAGGTGCACGGCCTGCTTGATCTCGGGCCGCTCGAAGAACCGCGTGGTGCCGCGCACCGTGAACGGGACGCCCTGGTCGGTGAGGGCCTGCTCGTAGGCGGCCGACTGGGCGTTGGTGCGCACCAGGACCGCGATCTCCCCGGCGCTCACACCCTCCTCCATCAGGACGCCGATCTTGCGCGCGACCCCGGTGGCCTCGGCGGGCTCGTCGTCGTACTCCTGGTACACGGGGTCGGGGCCGTCGGGGCGCTGGGCCCGCAGGGTGAGGTGCCCGGCGGAGGTGGTCCCCCCGGCCTGGGAGATGACGTGGTTGGCGACCCGCACCACCTGGGGGGTGGAGCGGTAGTCGCGGACCAGCTCGACGACGGTGGCGTGGGGGTAGCGGGCGGCGAACCCGGTGAGGTAGGCGGGGGTGGCCCCGGCGAAGGAGTAGATGGTCTGGCTGGGGTCGCCGACCACGCAGAGGTCGTCGCGGTCGCCCAGCCAGGCGTCGAGCAGGAGCTTCTGGAGCGGGTTGACGTCCTGGAACTCGTCGACGACGAAGTAGCGGTACTGCTCGCGGACCCGCTGGGCGATGGCCGGGTACTCGGTGATCATGCCCGCGGTGAGTTCGAGCATGGACTCGAAGTCGAGGAGGTTGCGCTCGCGGCGCAGCTCCTCGTAGGCCTCGAAGACCCGGGCGATCTCGCCCGCGGGCAGCGGCACCTGCCGGGAGGCCTTGGCCACGACGCCCTCGTAGTCGGTGGGGCGGACCTGGGTGACCTTGGCCCACTCGATCTCGGAGGCGAGGTCGCGCAGGCCGGTGCGGTCCGGCTGCACGCCCACCGAGTGGGCGGCGCGGGCCACCGCCTGGATCTTGCTGTCGATGAGGGTGGGCTTCTCGCCGCCGATCACCTGCGGCCAGAAGAAGGAGAGCTGGCGCAGCGCGGCGGCGTGGAAGGTGCGGGCCTGTACCCGGGGGGCGCCCAGGGCGCGCAGCCGTCCGCGCATCTCGCCGGCGGCCCGGGCGGTGAAGGTGACCGCGAGGATCTGCTGCTCCGAGACCACCCCGGAGGCCACCGCGTGGGCGATGCGGTGGGTGATGGCGCGGGTCTTGCCCGTACCGGCGCCGGCGAGGATGCACACGGGTCCGCGCAGCGCGCGCGCCGCCTGTGTCTGCTCGGGGTCCAGTCCCTCCAGGACGCGGTCGGGGTCCATGGTGCTCCTGAACATGGTCGAGACGGTTGTGCGGTTCTGTGGGTCAGTCTCTCAAGTATCGGTCGCCCCCGGGACGGAAGGGCACCCGTCCACAGGCGGATCCCGGGCGGGGCCGCCGGGGCGCCGCGGCCGGCGAGCCGAACGACACATTTCAGAACCAGCCGGGCCTGTGAGGCGTCCCACGTTGTGTCACGCGGTCGGGGGAAGCGCGCCGGGGTCCACGGTGTTGGGATGTGGGACCGGGCGAAAACGCCGACCGCAGGACGGAAAGAAGCGTGAGCGACATGACGAGCACGGCCACCGACCAGTTCACGATGTACACCACCCCCTGGTGCGGGTACTGCAAGCGGCTCAAGAGCCAGCTCGCACGGGAGGGGATCACCGGGCGTGAGGTGAACATCGAGGAGCACCCGGAGGCCGCGGATCTCGTGATGAAGGTCAACAACGGGAACCAAACCGTCCCGACGGTGGTCTTCAGTGACGGAGCGGCGATGACCAACCCGTCGCTCGCTCAGGTGAAGCAGAAGCTGGCCGAGCTGTCGTAGCCCGGAGAACGCGGTCCGCGGGTCACTCCCGCGGACCGCGGCCCCGTGACCCCGAGGGGCCACTCCCCGGTACGGCGGCTCTCGGCCTTGAACGGCTCGGACGGATGACGACGGGGAGTGTTGAGTTGGGGGACGACGTGAGTTCTCATGACATAGCGGTCGCCGACGCGGTCGACGCCGGCGTGGTGCGCCGCACCCCGACGGGGTGGCGCGTGGGCGACGGGCACGAGTTGCCCGACCTGGTGAGCGCGATGGTCCTCGCAGACCTGCTCACCGCGGAGGCGGGCGGCGACCGCCGTCGGCCGCAGGCGCCCGGTCGGGCGCCGGAGGACGCCTCGGAGGTAGAGCGCCTGCGCCACACCGTGGCGCAGCTGGAGCACGCGCTGCATTCGCGCGTGGTGGTGGAGCAGGCCATCGGCGTCCTGGCGGAGCGGCACACCATGCCGCCGCGCGAGGCCTTCGAGCGGCTGCGCTCCTCGGCCCGCTCGCGCGGCCGCAAGGTCGCCGACCTGGCCCGCGACGTGGTGGAGAGCAGTACCAGCCCGCTCACGGTCCTGCCGGACGAGCTGAGCGTCTCCCCCGGCTCGAACTAGGAAGCGCCACGCCCCGCTTCGGCCCGCCCGCCCCCACCACACTCAGAGGACGGCCTGAGAAGGCGGGAACGGGCCGAAGGAGCGCGGCCGCCCCCGCGCCGCGGACGCGGCGGAAACCGGGGACGGGAAGGACCACCGGCCCCGTCGGGAGGGCCGGCGGGAGGACCCGGCGCCGCGCGGCTCCCCCTCGGCTACCACCGGCCGGGGAGGGCCTCCCCCTGCCAGTGCTCGATGAGGGTGCGGGCGATCGAGACGGGCCCGGGGAGCACGATCTCCCCGGTGGCCGCCGCCGCGGCCAGTTCCGGCCGGGTGAACCAGCGCAGGACGCCGATCTCGTCGTCGGTGCGCTCGGTCTCGCCGACGGCCCGCGCGGTGTAGCCCATCATGAGGCTGCGCGGGAAGGGCCACGGCTGCGAGGAGAGGTAGCGGGGGTCCTCGACCACGATCCCCGCCTCTTCGGCGACCTCGCGGACGACCGCCTGCTCCAGTGACTCCCCCGCGTCGACGAACCCGGCGAGCACGGAGAAGCGGTGCGCGTCCCAGTGCGGGTTGTTGCCGAGCAGGACCTGCTCCCCGTCGCCGTGGCCGCGGTGGACCAGCATGATGACGGCCGGGTCGGTGCGCGGGAACTGCTCGCGCCCCTCGCGCTCGCACAGGCGCAGGTGGCCGGCGCCGGAGAGGGTGGTGGGCGAGCCGCAGGCGGGGCAGAACCCGTGGGTGGCGTGCCAGTTGGCCAGGGCGACGGCGCGGGTGAGCAGCCCGGTGTCGCGGTCGCCCAGGAGCGGGCCGACCTCGCGCAGGGACGCGGGCCGCGCGCCGTCACGGGCGACGAGTTCGTCCGGGGAGCGCACCGCGAAGTAGGCCCGCCCCCCGTCCACCCCCAGCAGGTAGCGCTCGCCCCCGGGCGCCTGCGCCGGCGCGGTGAAGACCAGTGCCGGCTCCCCCTCGGTGGTGACCAGGGCCCGGGACTGCTTGGCCATCAGGGCCTTCCACCCGTAGGAGGTGGGGTCGCCGCCCTCCAGGGCGAGGACCCGGGTGCCGGGGTCCCCCCACGCCTTCTCCAGCCAGGCCGTGTCGGTGCGCCGGTGCGCGGCGGCGTCCACGGAGGCGCGGGACAGGGAGGGGGTGATGTCGACGTGCATGGGTCCTTCCGGGATGTGCGGGGGCGGGGCCGCGAACGGGCGCGGCCCGCCGGCTGACGTGGACGGCACCGCCGGGGCCGTGGTGCTGCCCGGCCCCGGGACCCGCGGTCAGGCGGTGCCGCCCAGCTCCTCCCACAGGTAGGCGACGCTCTCGGCGCCCTTGAGCAGGAGGGGCGTCTCGACCTTCTCGTTGGGCGCGTGGATGTTGTCCCCGTCCAGACCGACGGCGACGAACACCAGCGGCGCGCCGAGGACGTCGGCGATGTCGGCCTCGGGGCCGCTGCCGCCCTCGCGGGTGAAGAGCACCGGCGTGCCGAAGGCGCGCTCCATGGCGCGGCGGGCGGCCTTGAGCGCCGGGGAGGAGAGGTCGGAGGCGCAGGCGCGCACGCCGGGCCCGCCGAACTCCAGCTCGGCGCGCAGGCCGTCGGGGACGCGGGCCTCGACGAACGCGCGGACGCGGTCCTGGATCTTCAGCGGCTCCTGGCCGGGGACCAGGCGGAAGCTGACCTTGGCGTGGGCGGAGCGGGGGACGATGGTCTTGCCGCCCGCGCCGGTGTGGCCGCCCCACATGCCGTTGATCTCCGCGGTGGGCCGCAGCCAGATGCGCTCCAGGGTGCTGTAGCCGCGCTCGCCGCGGGCCGCGGTGGAGGCGGCGGTGGCCAGCCACTCCGCCTCGTCGAAGGGCAGGCGGGCGATCAGCTCGCGCTCCTCGGCGGAGGCCTCGACGACGTCGTCGTAGAACCCGGGGACGGCGATCCGGTCGTCCCGGTCGTGCAGTGCGGAGAGCAGGTCGGCCATGGCCTTGAGCGGGTTGGGGACGGCGCCGCCGAAGGAGCCGCTGTGCAGGTCGCGGGCGGGCCCGTACAGGGAGATCTCGACGTCGGTGAGGCCGCGCATGCCCACGCACATGGAGGGGGTGTCGGCCGCCCACATGGTGGTGTCGGAGATGACGGCGACGTCGCAGTCCAGGCGGTCGCGCCGGGCCTTCATCAGCTCGGCGAAGTGGACGGAGCCGGACTCCTCCTCGCCCTCGACGAGGAGCTTGACCGTGACCGGCGGGGCGTCGGCGCCGGAGGCCGCCAGGGCGGCGCGCAGGCCCAGGGTGTGGAAGAGGACCTGGCCCTTGTCGTCGGAGGCGCCTCGGCCGTGCAGGGAGGTGCCGCGCTCGGTCGGGGTGAAGGGCGGGGTGTCCCACTCCTCGACGGGGTCGACGGGCTGCACGTCGTGGTGGCCGTAGACGAGGACGGTCGGGGCGCCGGGGTCGGCGGCGGGCCACTCGGCGAAGACGGCGGGCAGGCCCGGGGTCTCCCAGACCTCGACCGTGGGGAACCCCGTGGCGGTGAGGTGGTCGGCCAGCCAGCGGGCGGAACGGCGCACGTCGTCGTGGTGCCCGGGGTCCGCGGAGATCGAGGGGATCGCCAGCCACTCCTTGAGCGAGGAGAGGAACTCCTCCCGGTGGGCCTCGATGTAGGTGCGTACGTCCATCTTCGTGTCCTCGTTTCGACGTCCTTGTCGGTTCCGACCTTAGACCTGCCGGTGCGGGACCGTGGCCCGGACGCCGGGAAACCCGGGCGGCCGGGGCGCGGCCCGGCGCCCCGGGGCTCCCCGCGGGGGGACATCGGTCGCGATCAGGGCGAACGGCCCTTCCGGGTGCGCACGGGGGGAACCTTTTCGGCACCATGGGACTCACAGGACGGGGAGGGAACCACCCTCCCCTTCGATGGGAGGCACCACGTGGGCATCACCCCCTCCGAGGCGATCACCGCCCGGTTCAACCAGCTGTTCGACGTGCTCGACACCGACGGGGACAAGCACGCGACCTGGGTGGACTACCAGCGGCTGGTGGACCGCTACATCACCGGGTACGCACTGGACCCGACCGAGCCCAAGGCGCACGCGATCGAGACGGCCTACCGGTCGCTGTGGGAGCAGCTGGTACGGCACTCCGGCGCGCCGGGGCGGCTGGAGCGCCAGGAGTTCATCGCGGCCATGCACGCGGCGTCGGAGGACCGCAGCCGGTTCAACGCCGCCGAGGCGGTGGCCGAGGCCGTGTTCGACCTGCTGGACGAGGACGGCGACGGGCGGATCAGCCTGGACGAGTTCCTGGTGTACGCGGCCGCGCTGGGCGCCGCCGAGCAGGACGCCCGGGCCCGGTTCGCGAACGTGGACACGGACGGGGACGTGCACATCAGCCGGGAGGAGTTCGTGCTGTCGGCCCGGGAGTACCTGTTCGGCGAGGCCACCGACTCCCCGGGCGGGTTCGTCTTCGGCGTGGTGTGAGCAGGCGCCGCCGGGTGCGGCCGTCCGGGACGGGACGGCCGCGCCCGGCGCGGCCGTGGGGGCCGCGTGGGCGGAAGATGACCCGCCGATCACGGTGAACCCCTTCCCCCGGGGCCTCCCGCGGACTAACATACAACCAAATGGTTGTAGAAGATGAGCCCGCCGACCGCCTGTTCCACGCCCTGGCCGACGCCACCCGGCGCGACATCCTCCGGCGCTCCGTCGACGGGGAGCTGTCCGTGTCCCGGCTGGCCGAGCTGTACCCGATGAGCTTCGCCGCTGTTCAGAAGCATGTTGCGGTACTGGAGCGGGCAGGTCTGGTGAGCAAGACGCGGCAGGGCCGGGAGCAGCTGGTGCGCACCCGCCCCGACGCCGTCCGGCGGGCCAGGCAGGCCCTGGACCACCTCGAATCCCTCTGGCACGGCCGGGTCGACCGGATGGCCGACCTCCTCGCGGAGCCCGAGGGGCCCCGAACACGGGAAGCACCCGAGCGAAAAGGAACGGACCGATGACCGTCACCGGTGTCGACAAGGACTTCGAGAACCTCACCCTCACCCTGACCGCGGACTTCGCCGCGCCGGTGGAGCGGGTCTGGCGGCTGTGGGCCGACCCCCGGCAGCTGGAGCGGTGGTGGGGGCCGCCCACGTACCCGGCCACCGTCGAGGAGCACGACCTCGCCCCCGGGGGCAAGGTCACCTACTACATGACCGGCCCGGAGGGGGACCGGCACCACGGCTGGTGGGAGATCGTCTCGGTGGACGCGCCGACGTCCCTGGAGTTCCTGGACGGCTTCTCCGACTCCGACGGGGCGCCGACCGACGCGATGCCGGTGATCACCGGCCGCGTGCGGATCTCCGAGAACGACGGGGGCAGCCGGATGGTGGTGACCTCCACCTTCCGCAGCCGGGAGAACATGGAGCAGCTGCTCCAGATGGGCATGGACGAGGGCATGGAGGGCGCGATGGGCCAGATCGACGCCCTGCTTGCGGCCTGAGCACCCCGTGGAGCGGCCCCCGGCGACCCGCCGGGGGCCGTTCCACGCGCCCGGCGCCCTCGCGGCGAGGCGGTCGTACTCCGCGGCCTGGACCCGGTCTGCGGGTATGCACCGGTGCGGCTCCGGCGCACGTGGAGGACGGCGGCCGGCGGGGCGGGCGGCGTCGGGTCCGCACGTGTTCAGGACGGGGACCGGGCCGCCGGGCCGAGGCGGGCCCAGGGCTCGGGCGGGTCCGAGGCCAGGAAGAGCAGCAGGGCGAGGACCCGGCTCAGCGGCGGCGCCGTCCAGTGGCGCCGCCCCGGAACGGGCGCGGGGTCGAGAAGGCGGCCGAGCGCCCAGGCCAGGTGGTACCACAGCACCCGCGGCGCCAGGTCCGGGGCGCCGTAGCCCGCCAGGACGGCGGGCAGCCAGGCGGGCGGCAGCTTCGCGAAGTCGACGGCCGGGTCGGCCAGGGCGGCGTCGCCCCAGTCCACGATCCCGGCGAGGACGCCGTCCGGGGCCACGACCAGGTTCTGCGGGGCGAAGTCACCGTGGACCGGGACGGGCCCCGCCGGCGCCGGGACCCGCGGGGCGAGGTCGGCGCACCAGGCGAGCAGCAGGTCCGCCGTGTCGGCGTCGACGTACCCCGCGTCGCGGGCCCGGCCGACCAGCGCGGCCGGGTCCGGCTCCCCGGTGTCCCGGGGCAGCCCGGGCACGGCGCCGACGGGCACCGCGTGCAGTGCGGCGAGCTGGCGCCCCAGGTCGAGCAGCACCCCCCGGCCCGGGGCGCGGCCCACCAGGTCGGCGCCGGGAAGGCGCTCCAGCAGCATCGTGGGCGGGTCGCCCTCCCGGAACTCGACCAGCTCCGGGACGCGGACCCCGGCGGCGCGCGCCACCGGCAGGAGCGACGCCTCCTTGCGCAGGTCGGCCGCGAACTCCGGGCCCCGGGGGACGCGGAGCACGAGGGCGCCGCCCAGGGCCAGGACGTGGTTGGCGACGCCCGCGGGCAGCGGGCGCACGTCGGCGGGCGCGATCGCGCGGCGGGCGGCGACGGCGGCCGCGATCCTGTCCATCACCGCCGATCCTCGCACGGCGGCCCGGCCGGCGCCGCCCCTTTTCCGGACGGCCCCGGTCAGGGCTCGGGAACGGAGGAGATCAGGGCCGCCAGGCCCTCGGCGTCCAGGAGGTCGGTGGGGCGGACGGTCTCGTCGGCGCGGACGTAGTGGAAGGCCGCGCGGACCTCCTCCAGGGACACGCCCTGCAGATCCGCCCAGGCCAGGCGGTAGGCCGCCAGCTGGACGCCGACGGCCCGGCGCTCCGCCGCGTTCTGCGGGGGCCGCCCGGTCTTCCAGTCCACGACGTCGTAGCCCTTCTCCGGGTCGTGGAACACCGCGTCCATCCGCCCGCGGATGAGCCGGTCTCCGATCACCGTCTCGAACGGCACCTCGACCTCCACGGGGATCCGCGGGCCCCACTCGCTCTTCTCGAACAGCTCTTGGAGCTCGGCCAGGTCGTCGTCCTCGGCGGCGGTCTCGTCCGCCGCCCCCGGCAGCTCGTCCAGCAGGGTCGCCGTGCCCAGGCCGAAGCGGCGCTCCAGCCAGGTGTGGAACGCGGTCCCCCGGCGGGTGTGCGGGGCCGGGGGCCGGGGCAGCGGCCGACGGATCTGGCGGGCCAGCCCCGAGGGGTCGCGGGCCAGCCACACCATGGACGACACCGACAGGTGGTCGGGCAGCTCGACCAGGACGGTGCCGTCCTCGGCGCGGTCCGCCTCGCGGGCGCGGTGCGCCAGCAGGAGTCCGGTGTCGCGCTCCCACCCCTGGAGGCGGCGGCGCAGCTTGTCGTGGCGCGCCGGGTCCGGCGGCACCGCGCGCCCCTCGCGCAGCGCCTCGCGGGCCCGCTCCACCAGGGCGGCGCCCGCCTCGATCTCCACCCGGCGGGTGACCGCCCCGTCGACCCGGGCGAGCGTGTCCGGGGTGGCCTCGCCGTCGCTCTGCGGGTCCCCCTGGAGGGGCGGCCACACCGCCTCGCCCTCCTCGTCGTCGTGCGGGTTGGTCTCGTCGAGCTCGGGCGGGTCGGCCCAGTCGATCACGCGCCCGGCGCCCTGCTCGCAGGCCTCCCGGATCTCTTCGAGGAACACCGAGGGGCCGCGCGGCGCGGTGCCGGTGCGCCCCCACCAGTGCCCCGTGCAGACCAGGCGGAACGAGGCCCGGGTGACCGCCACGTAGGCCAGGCGGCGCTCCTCCATGAGGTGGCGGGCCGCCTCGGCCTCCTTGAAGGCGGCGATGCCCTGCTTGTCGACGCCGGGGAGCTCGGGCAGGCTGGCGCGGTCGCCGCGCAGCGGGTAGGGCAGGAGGTGGTCGGCCTTGACCCAGGCCAGGGAGTTGCGGGGCGAGGCCGGGAACACCGGGTTGCGCCCGCCGCTGATGCCCGGCACGAACACCACCGGCCACTGGAGCCCCTTGGCCCCGTGCATGGTCATGAGCTTGACGCTGTTGGAGCCGCCGACGCGCTCCCCCGGGGCGAGGCCGCTCTCGTTCTCCTCGGCCGCGCGCAGGTAGCTGAGGAAACCGCTCAGCGTGGGGTCCTCGCTGTTGCCCGCGAACCTGACGGCGTGGTCGACGAACGCGTCCAGGTCGGCGCGGGCCGAGAGCGGGTCGCGTCCGCTGCGCGCCGCCACCTCGATGTCCAGGCCCAGGACCCGCTCGACCTCGGTGATGAGGTCGGCCAGCGGCTGCCCGACGAGCTTGCGCAGGTCGCGGAGCTCCTCGGACAGCCGCAGCAGGCGGGCGTGCCCGGTCTCGGAGTAGTTCTCCGGCGGGCCCGGGTCGTCGACGGCGTCCACCAGGCTGCCGTTCTCGGCGGTCAGGTCCAGGACGGTGCGGCGCAGCAGGTCGTCCCCCGGGTCGTCGGGGCCCCCGCGGGTGAGGTCGCGCCGGGAGTGGCGGGCCAGCTCGGTGGCGCGCGCGCCCAGGGCGGCCAGGTCGCGGGGCCCGAACCGCCAGCGCGGCCCGGTGAGCAGGCGGGCGAGTTCGTTGCCCGCGGCGGCGTCGTGCACCACGCGCAGGGTGGCGATGATGTCGCGGACCTCCGGGACCAGCATGAGCCCGCCCAGGCCCACGACCTCGACCGGGACGCCGCGGGCCTCCAGCTCCTCGCGCAGCGCCGGGAACTGGGCGCGGCGGCGGCACAGGACGGCGATGTCGCCCGGGGCCACGCCCCCGTCCTCGGCGCTCCCGGACTCGCCGGGCGGCCAGGGCTGCCCGTCCGGCGCGGTCTCGGGGTCGCGGCGCACCCCCTTGACCAGCTCCGCGATGCGGGAGGCGATCCAGGCCGCCTCCTCGGACTCGGTGCGGAACAGGGCGGTGTCGGCCCGCCCGCGCCCGCGCCGGGCCGGCCCCGGGTACAGGACCGGCACCTCGGCGGCCTCGGCGCGCAGCTCCTCGGAGATCCACCCCGCCACGCCCAGGATGCGCTCGCCGTTGCGGAAGCTGGTGGAGAGTTCGCGGACGGCGGCGGGCCGCCCCGGGGCCGCCGGGAAGTCGGTGGGGAACCGGGTGAGGTTGGCGGCGATCGCGCCCCGCCATCCGTAGATGGACTGGCAGGGGTCGCCGACGGCCGTCACCGCGTGGCCGTCACCGAAGAGCGAGCGCAGCAGGACGAGCTGGGCGTGGCTGGTGTCCTGGTACTCGTCGAGCAGGACCACCCGGTAGCGGCCGCGCTCGACCAGGCCCACCTCGGGGTGGTTCTCGGCGATGCGGGCGGCCAGCGCCATCTGGTCGCCGAAGTCCATGGCCTCCCGGGCGTGCTTGGCGTGGGTGTAGCGCTCCACCAGGGGCAGCAGCTGCTCCCGGCGGCGCTGGGTGCCGACGAGGTCGCGCGTCTCGGCGGTGGGTCTCTTGGGCAGCGCGTCCACCTGGGCCTGGATCCACCGGCCGATCCCGCGCACCCGCTCGGGGGTGGTCAGGTGGTCGGCGATCTCGCCGGACAGGTGCAGGACGCGCTCGATGACGGTGTCCGCGCCCACGGTCACCAGGTCCATCGGGCCGTCGTACCCCCCCACCACGCGCGCGGCCAGCTGCCAGGACTGGCCCTCGCTGAGCAGCCGGGCGGTGGGCTCGACGGCCTCACGCAGGGCGTGGTCGGCGACGATGCGCCCCGCGTAGGCGTTGTAGGTGGACACGGTGGGCTCGCCGTCCAGGACGCCCTCGCCGACGACGTCCTCGCCGAGCCTGTCGCGCAGCTGCTCCAGGCGCCTGCGCACGCGCTCGGCCAGCTCGGCGGTGGCCTTGCGGGTGAAGGTGAGGCCCAGGACCTGCTCGGGGCGCACGTACCCGTTGGCGACCAGCCACACGACGCGGGAGGCCATGGTCTCGCTCTTGCCCGACCCCGCCCCGGCGATGACGACGCCGGGTTCGAGGGGGGCCGAGACCACCTCGGACTGCTCCGCGGTGGGCTCGGGCTGCCCGAGGACGCGGGCGAGTTCGGCGGGGGT
This sequence comes from Nocardiopsis flavescens, assembly GCF_900141985.1. Classification (GTDB taxonomy): domain Bacteria; phylum Actinomycetota; class Actinomycetes; order Streptosporangiales; family Streptosporangiaceae; genus Nocardiopsis; species Nocardiopsis flavescens. Next base: position 92,862 of record NZ_FQZK01000003.1, read on the forward strand.
GAACCGGGGGTGGGCTTCAGACATGTCTGCCCTCGTCTTGGACCGGGCAGCAGGCGCGCACGGCGCACGACCTGCATCCCTTGTTGCGGGTGGCGGTGAACCGGGAGCCGCCCATGCCGATCGCGACCTCGGTGACGAGGTCCTGCGCCCAGCCGGGGTCGGAGTCCTCGCCCAGGGGGCGCTGGACCTGCTCGCGGGCGTTCTTGAGCTTCTCGCCGAGCTGGACGAGCATCGCCCCGCCCGGCTGCGCCAGGCCGAGTTCGGCGAACGCCCCCTTGAGCACGGCCATCTGGTAAACGCCCAGCTGGGGGTGGCGGTCGAGGTCCTCGGCCCTGGCGGCCCCGGTCTTGATGTCGACGACGACGGCGCGCCCCTCGCCGTCGCGTTCGAGCCGGTCGACCCGGCCGGTGATCTCGATGCCGCCGACGTCGACCTTGAACCCCTCCTCGGTGACCACGAGCTCGCGGTCGTTGGCTGCGTCCCAGGTGAGGAGTTTGCGGACCATGGTGTCGGCGCGCTCGCGCTGCTTGTCGGCCTGCCAGGGCCCGCCGAAGTCGAGGTCGGCCCAGATCTCGTCCATGCGCCGGGCGATGTCCTGCTGCGGGGTGCCCTGGGCGACCAGGACGGCGACGGCGTGCACGACGGTGCCCAGCGCGGACGCCGAGTCCCCGGAGGAGGCCCCGGCGGCGCGCTCCAGCAGCCAGCGCAGCTGGCAGTTGGTGAAGCTCTCCACCTGCGAGGGCGAGACCCGGATGGTGTCGCCCTCGTCGGCCAGGGGGCGGTCGTCGGAGAACGGGGTGAGGGCGTACCACTCGGCGGGGTCGGCCCCGCGCACCCCCTCCTCCGCCAGGCGGGCCAGGTGGACGGCGGCGGCGTCGCGCAGCGCCCCGGGCGCCGTCCGGTCGGTGACCACCGAGCGCAGGTCCGCGACCAGGGACGGCAGGGACAGCCAGCGCACGCCGGTGCCGACGGGCTCGGGGTCGCCCAGGCCCATCTCGGCGAGGAACCGGGAGGGCCGCTGCTCGGCGTCGTCGCCGCCCACGGCGGTGACCACGAGGGTGTGCCGGGCGCGGGTCAGGGCGACGTAGAACAGGCGGCGCTCCTCGGCGAGCAGCTTGGAGGCGAGGGCGGCGCCGGAGGTGTCGGCGGAGTGCACGTCGGCGTCCACCAGCTCCTCGACGCCCAGCAGGGAGCCGCGCAGGCGCAGGTCGGGCCAGTCGCCCTCCTGGACCCCGGCGACGACCACGAGCCCCCATTCCAGTCCCTTGGAGCGGTGGGCGGTGAGGATGCGCACGGACTCGCCCTCGGGGGCGCGCTCGGCGAGGCTGTCGCCGGGGATCTCCTGGGCGGCCAGGTCGGCGAGGAACCCCTCGGGGGTGCCGGGGGGCAGGCGGTCGCAGTAGCGGGCGGCGCTCTCGAACAGGGCGACCACCGCGTCGAGGTCGCGGTCGGCGGAGGCGCCGCGCCGGCCCCCGGCGAGGCTGGCGCGCAGCAGCCGGTCGGCCAGCCCGCTGTCGCTCCACAGCCGCCACAGGACCTGTTCGGCGTCGGCGCCGCGGGCGTCGAGTTCGCGGACGGTGGCCAGGGCGGTGGCGATGCGCAGGGCGGGGGCGGCCACCCCGGGGTCGACCAGGGTGAGGTCGGCGGGCTCGCGCAGGGCCTCGACCAGCAGCAGGGACGCGGGCCGGTAGGCCCCCTCGCCGTCCCCGCTCCCGCGTTCGGCGGCGGCCCGGTCCAGGTCCAGGCGGCGCAGGGCGCGGGTCAGGCGCCGCAGGCCGATGGCGTCGGCGTCGCCGAAGGGGCCGGTGAGCAGGTCGCGGGCGGCCTCGTCGTCGAGTTCGGCGGGCCGGAGCCCGAACCGGATGAGGGACAGCAGCGGCCGCACGATGGGCTCGGCGGCCACCGGCAGCTCGTCGGAGCCGACGGCGACCGGGACCGACGCGGCGACCAGGGCGCGGCGCAGCACCGGGAGCTGGCGGGTGGCCGAGCGGACCAGGACCGCCATGTCCGACCAGGGGACGCCGTCCACCAGGTGGGCGCGGCGCAGGGTGTCGGCGATGACCGCCGCCTCCTGGGTGGGGCTCTCGGCCATGAGCAGCCGCACCGATCCGGGGGGCACCCCGTCGGCGGGGACCAGGGCCCGGTGCTCGTTGACGTGGCCGGGCGCGGAGGCGACGGCGGGCAGGCGGCGGGTGAGCGCGCGCGAGGCGGCGAGCAGGGCGGAGCCGCTGCGGCGGCCGGTGCGCAGCGCCACCACGGGGGCGGGCGTGCGGCGGACCGTGGGGAACCGGTCCGGGAACTCCAGGATCCCGCGCACCTCGGCGCCGCGGAACCCGTAGATGGACTGGTCGGGGTCGCCGACTGCGACGAGGTCGCGGCCGTCCCCCGCCAGTGCGCGCAGGAGTTCCTCCTGGGCGGGGTCGGTGTCCTGGTACTCGTCGACGAACACGGTCTCGTGGGCGGCGCGCTCGCGCTCCTGCACCCGCGGGTCGGAGAGCAGGCCCGCGGCGATGCGGACCAGCTCCGCGTAGTTGAGCGTGGGGACGGGCGCGATGTCGAACCGGCCGTTCATCCGGGCCAGGAAGCCGGCGGCGGCCTCCCAGTCGTCGCGGCCGCGCTCGCGTCCCAGCCGGGCCAGGGCGTCGGGTCCCAGGCCGCGCTCCTCGGCGCGCATGAGGAAGTCGCGCAGCTCCTCGGCGAAGCCGCGGGTCTCCAGGGCCGGGCGCAGGCGCTCGGGCCAGGCGAGGCCGCCGTCCCCGGCCTCCCAGTGCAGGAGTTCGCGCACCTCCATGAGCTGCTCGGGTCCGGACAGCAGCCGGGGCGGCCGGTCGCCCATGCGCTGGAACTCGCGGCGGATCAGGGAGTAGGCGTAGCCGTGGAAGGTCAGCGCGAGGGGTTCGCGGGTGGTGCGGCGCAGGCGGCCGGTGATGCGCTCGCGCAGTTCCTGGGCGGCCTTGCGTCCGAAGGTGAGGACCAGGATGCGGGAGGGGTCCACGCCCCGGTTGTCGATGCGGTCGACGACGGCCTCGACGATGGTGGTGGTCTTGCCGGTGCCGGGACCGGCGAGCACCAGGAGCGGGCCGCCCCCGTGGTCGACGACCCTGCGTTGGTTCTCGTCCAGCACCGGCGGCGGCTGCACCCGGTGGGGGCGCCGCACGAGACGGTACGGGGATCTGTTCACCCCACCAGTTCACCAGAGGGTGCCGACTGTCCCGGACGGCGCGGGGAGCCCCCGGAGCAGCCTCAGCCTCCGCTTTCCCCGTCCCATCGGGCGTTGCGCATGTCCACGCGGTCGGTTCCGCGGCGCATCGGGGTGGCCTCGGAGGCGTAGTGCGACAAGGCTCTCACCTCGTGGCCGGAGGCGGGGCTGCCGTCGGCGCGGACCACCCTCCACCAGGGCACGCCGCCGCCCCACGAGGACATCACGGCGCCGACCTGGCGGGGGCCGCCCCGGCCCACGTACTCGGCGATGTCGCCGTAGGACATCACCAGTCCCGGCGGGATCCGCTCGACCACGGCCAGGACCTCGTCGGCGTACTCGTCGGGGCCGCCGTCCTCATCGGTGAACACGGCCACACCCTAGCGAGGGGCGACGACGGAGGCGATCCCGCCCGGCGGGCGCGCGCGGGGCCGGCGCCGTGCGGCGCCGGCCCCGCGCGGTCGCGGACGGGTCAGGTCGGGACGTCGTTGACGTGGGAGCTCCAGACGGAGTCGGGGTCGCGCCGCCGCGTCCGCCGGGCCTGCACCAGCCCGTAGGCGCCCAGGACGGCGATGCCGGCGCCCATGATCCAGGCGGTCCAGGCGGCCAGGGGCAGGTGGGCGTAGCCCAGCAGCCAGGGCGTGGTGAACACGAGGAGGCCGATCGCCAGCACCGCGAGCTCCCCCGTGACGGCGCCGGGGCGGGTGAGCGAGACGACCGACGCCATGATCACGCCCAGGCCGAGCACGAAGAGCGCGCCCCCGCCGATTCCGTACATGCCGTGCCAGATGAAGCTCAGTCCCAGTGCCAGGCCGGCGGCGATCGCCACCCAGTCGGCCGGGCGTCCCTTCTCACGCATGGTGCCACCTCCCAGCGGCGGGGCCCGCGCCGTGCGGCCCGCGGCCCCTGGGAGGTCCTGTACCCATTCGGGCGCCCGGATACGGCGGACGGCGCCGGGATTCCCCCGGCGCCGCCCTGGAAGGGTCCGCGGACGCTAGTACGACGGCAGGCTGGGGTCGACCTGGTTGACCCAGGCCAGGACCCCGCCGCCGACGTGCACGGCGTCGGCGAAGCCCGCGGCCTTGACCGCGGCCAGCGCCTCGGCCGAGCGCACGCCCGACTTGCAGTGCAGGACCACGCGCCTGTCCTGGGGGAGCTTCTCGAAGGCCTTGCCGTTGAGGAACTCGCCCTTGGGGATGAGCGTGGCGCCCGGGATGCTGACGATCTCGTACTCGTTCTTCTCGCGGACGTCCACGAGGAAGACGTCGTCGGGCTTGCTGTCGAGCAGGTCCTTGAGCTCGCCCGCGGTGATCGTCGACCCGGCGGCGGCCTCGGTGGCCTCGTCGGAGACGGTGCCGCAGAAGGCCTCGTAGTCGATGAGCTCGGTGACCGGCTCGGTCTCGGGGTCCTTGCGGACCTTCACCTCGCGCCAGGACATCTCCAGGGCGTCGAAGATGAGCAGGCGGCCCACCAGCGGCTCACCGATGCCGGTGATCAGCTTGATGGCCTCGTTCACCATGACGGACCCGATGGAGGCGCACAGCACGCCCAGGACGCCGCCCTCGGCGCAGGAGGGGACCATGCCGGGCGGCGGGGGCTCGGGGTACAGGTCGCGGTACTGGGGCCCGTACTCGTTCCAGAAGACGCTGACCTGGCCGTCGAAGCGGTAGATGGAGCCCCACACGTACGGCTTGTTCAGGATGACGGCGGCGTCGTTGACCAGGTAGCGGGTCGCGAAGTTGTCGGTCCCGTCCAGGATCAGGTCGTAGTCCGCGAAGATCTCCAGGGCGTTGTCGGAGTCCAGGCGGTCCTGGTGGAGGATCACCCGCACGTTGGGGTTCACGTCCTGGATGCTGTCGCGGGCCGACTCGGCCTTGGGGCGGCCCACGTCGCTCTGGCCGTGGATCACCTGGCGCTGGAGGTTGGACTCGTCCACGACGTCGAAGTCGATGATCCCCAGCGTGCCCACGCCCGCGGCGGCGAGGTAGAGCAGCGCGGGGGAGCCCAGCCCGCCCGCGCCGACGACGAGGACCTTGGCGTTCTTCAGGCGCTTCTGCCCGTCCATGCCCACGTCGGGGATGATCAGGTGTCGCGAGTAGCGGCGCACCTCGTCCACGGTCAGCTCGTCAGCTGGTTCCACCAGCGGCGGCAGCGACACGGTGACTCCTCATGTCTGTTCGTGATGCTTCGCACGGCCCGGAGAAGGAGGACCGCGGTCGCGGGGGCCGCGGGGCGCGAAGCGTGCTTGCTCTTATACCCAACCTAACGGGTGGGGTTTTCCATTCCCACCCCCGGGGCGGTGTCGGCGGGCACACCCGGCCGGTGTTCCCGCGGGGTACGCGCCCCTCTCGTCGGCAACCGTCCTGACCCGCCGGTTCATTCCCCGCCTCCCGGGCCCCCGCCGCGGCGGCGGGTAGGGTCGGCGACGATACGTCCGCCTACTGGGGAGGTACCCGTGACCGAAGACCCGAGGACAGGACCCGGCCCCGGGGAGGACCCCGCCGCCGCGGTGCCCGAGGCCGACGCCGCCGAGCAGCGCCGGCCCGCCGCCGGGGCGGAGGAGGACGACTGGCTGGAGCGCGCCGGGGACGGGGGGCTGCCGGACACCGGCGAGGCCGACGAGGCCGACGCCGTGGAGCAGTTGCGCGGGGCCGGGGGCGACGACGACGAGCGGCGCTGAGCCGCGTCCGGGCCGCCCCGGTCGGCCCCGGGGGGCGAATCCCTATGTCACAGGTAACTTACGCAGGAGTAAGATGGCGGAAAAGCCGTGGAGCGAGCCCTGAGCCGAGGGCCCGCGCGACGGCGCAAGCCACGCAGATGTCCGATGATGGCGTGCATCTGCCATGCCGAGTTCGGAGGGTGTGGGTGTGACAGCTCCTTCAGACGCCCGCTCCCGGGGCACCCGTCTGCCCCGGGTCAGGCGCCGCCGACAGCTACTCACCGCCGCGCAGGAGGTCTTCGTCGCCCGCGGCTACCACGCGGCCGCGATGGACGAGATCGCCGAGCGCGCGGGGGTCAGCAAGCCGGTGCTCTACCAGCACTTCCCCGGGAAGCTGGAGCTGTACCTGGCCCTTCTGGAGGAGCACTCCGAGGCGCTGGTCGAGAAGCAGCGCGAGGCGCTGGAGAGCACCGACGACAACCGCCAGCGGGTCGTCGCGAGTTTCCGCGCCTATTTCGACTTCGTGGCCGGAGACGGCGAGGCCTTCCGGCTGGTCTTCGAATCGGACCTGCGCAATCTCCCGGCGGTGCGGGAAAAGAGCGAGCAGACGTTCCAGCGCTGCGCCGAGCTCATCGGCGAGGTGATCCGCCAGGACACCAGCATCTCCGACGAGGAGGCGCACCTGCTGAGCATAGGGCTGGTCGGCATGGCCGAGACCAGCGCCCGCTACTGGGTCAACAGCCGGGGCTCGGTGCCCAAGGACGCCGCGGAACTGCTGGTCGCCCGCCTGGCCTGGCGCGGCATCAGCGGCTGGGACCTGCACCGGGGCGGCGAGGGGCGGCCGGACCCGCAGGACTCCTGACACACCGCTTCCGACACACCGGCGCGACGACGCGCGAAGGGCCCCGGGACCACCCGGGGCCCTTCTTCGCGTTACCGGGCAGACGGCACATTGTCCTCGCCCGAAAATGGCCCGTCGCCCTTTTTTCCGCCAGGGAATCCAAAAGGGAAGGCAATACCCGCCGACCTGCGCCCATAAAGGATTCGAAACGGATACGCCGGGTATCGCCGGTGTGAGGGGCACCGTGCCTCTCTTCGCCGGTTCCGAACGGCGACCTTTTCGGTATGACCGGACGGGGCGAGCGACTTGGGGGTGGAGACGTCATGAATGTGGGTCAGGGTCTGACGACGGCCTGGCAGGCGGTGGCGAGCTTCGTACCGCTGCTGGTCGGCTTCCTGGTCGTCCTCGTGCTGGGCTGGATCATCGCCTGGTTCGTGGGCAAGGGAGTCGGCAAGGCTCTGCACGGGGTCGGCCTGGACCGCGCCCTCCACCGGGGCGGGGTGGGCGAGTACCTGGAGCGCAGCCGCTGGAGCGCCAGCGAGCTGTGCGGCAAGATCGTCTACTACGTCGCGCTGCTGTTCGTGTTCACTCTCGCGTTCAACGTCTTCGGACCGAACCCGGTGAGCACGCTGCTGAGCGACGTCATCTCCTGGATCCCGCGGGCCATCGTCGCACTCGTCATCGTGGTGGTGGCGGCGATGATCGCCAAGGCGGTCCGGGACATCATCAGCGGGGCCCTGGGCGGCCTCTCCTACGGCCGGGTGCTGGCCAACATCGCCGCCGTGGCCATCCTGGCCCTCGGCGTCATCGCGGCGCTCAACCAGATGGGCATCGCCACCACCGTGACCACGCCGGTGCTCGTCGCCGTGCTGGCCACCGTGGGCGGCATTCTCGTGGTGGGTGTCGGCGGCGGCCTCATCCGGCCGATGCAGTCGCGCTGGGAGCACTGGCTGGACCGGGCCGAGCAGGAGACCGGCCGCATGTCCGAGCAGGGCAGCTACGAGGCGGGCCGACAGGCCGCCATGGACCGCCCCTCGACCACCGCGCGGACCGAGGCGGGCGAGCGCACCGCGGGTGCGAGCACCGGCCGGGCCAGGGGCGAGCGGCCCGAGGGCGGCGCCTGACGGGTGCGGGCGGCCGTCCCCGGACACGGGGCCGGCCGCCCGGGAGGCGCACGACGAAGGAGACGAGGGAGGGCGGGGCCGTCGCGGCCCCGCCCTCCCGTCGTGGTGCGCCGTCGCCGACGGCCCGTCCCTACATGAACTCGGAGTCCCGCAGCTCCAGGCGGGACAGGTGCTCGATCCGCCGGACCGTCAGGACCACGGCCGAGACCAGCGGCAGCAGCGCCAGCCAGAAGACGACGCTGCCCGGCCCGCTGAAGACCATGGAGACGACCGCGACGACGAAGATCAGTGCGAAAAGCGCGAAGTCGACGCGATCCTGTTGGATCAGGACGCCGACCGGTGGGCGCGCCGCCCCGTGCCGACCGCTCCTCATTCGCATTCCTTTCTCGCGGCTCTGCGGGCCGCTCCGCCAGTCACGGCGGCCGGTCCGTTCCGGACCGGCATAACGCCGTGCATCCCACGTTGCATTCCGCAGGACCGCTCCCGTCACCCCGGGGCGCGCGTCCGGCCGCCGTAGGGTCGCCGGTGCTCCCAGCCTAGGCCCGTGAAGGGATTTTCGCCGGTGAACGGGCAGGGCGCGCGGCCGAGGGGGCCGACGCGTCGTCGGTCACATCGGTGCCTGCGGATGGCAACAACCTAGCGGACGAAACCGCGCTCCTTGGCCAAGCGGCAGATGGCGAGGATGCGGAGAGTCTCCCAGTCGTACTCGACGGCCTCGGAGTCCCAGCCCCGCTCCAGGCACCCGTCGAGGAACCCGTGGAGGTAGGTGCCCAGGGTCCGGGCGGTCGTCTCGCCGCCGGAGGCGGCGATGCCGTCGCACACCTGCGCGGCGTGCTGGTCCAGCTCAGCGCACATCCAGGGGGCGAGGGGGCCGTCCAGGGGGCCGATCCGGTGGAAGTCACGGGTGAGGCCGGCCAGCGGGTGGCGCACGGAGGTCCCACGGGGCATGGAAGTACCTACTCAGGGGTGGTCGAGACACGGGAATCGTCATCGAGTTTACGTCCGTGTCCCAACCGATCGTCACGAAAGTGTTGGAAATTACCTGCTCTTGACCAGAGTGTCCTCAAGTGAGAGTCAAGAACAGGACATGACGGGAATCGGATCGGCGTCCGGTGGGTACCCCGCCGGGCCGCGCCCCCGCCGCCCCGGGCGGGGGCCCGGGACCGGAGCGGTCAGGCCGTGAGGCCCATGGCCTCCAGGCGGGCGGCGTGCCGGTCGGTCAGGGACGCGAACATCCGGCTCACCGCGGCCAGGTCGCCCAGGCCGGTGGCGTCGGCGCCCTCCGTGCCGGGGCGGTCGGACCCCTCACCGAGCAGCGCGGCCAGGCGCGGCCGCTGCACGGCCACCGCCTGGGCCTGGCCCAGCGCCTCGCCGACCAGGCGGCGCGCCCACAGCGACAGGCGGCCGGCCAGCACCGGGTCCTCGGCCAGGGCCTCGCGCACGGTCTCGGCCACGAACTCGGCGCGGCCGGTCTCGGCGAGGACGCCCTCGACCAGGATGCGGGTCTCGTCGTCGGCCAGCTCCGCCACCCGGCGGTAGAAGTCGCCCGCGATCCCGTCGGCGACGTAGGTCTTGACCAGGCTCTCCAGCCAGGTCTTGGGCTCGGTGCGCGCCTGCCAGGCGTCCAGCGGCTCCACGAACGGGGCCATGGCCTCCTCCGGGTCGACCCCCAGCTCCTCCAGGCGGTCGTGGAGCACCTGGTGGTGGGCCTGCTCCGTGGCCGCCAGCGCCGCCAGGCGGCCCTTGCCCCGCAGGGTGGGCGCCAGGACCGCGTCGCCGGCGAGCCGGAAGAAGGAACCCAGCTCGGCGTAGGCAAGCAGGCCGAGGAGGTCGATCACACCGGGGTTCACAGAGGGGCCTTTGGTCATGGGCGCCAGGGTATCGCCCGGCGGTTCTCACACCGAACCGGGGACTAAACGTCCGAACGGCACGGTTGCACCAGCTGGGAACGGGTAGGTCCATGCCGTCCCGCTCCGGAGAAACGGCCACGTCCGCCGGACGGGTCACAGGTTAGACTCTCCGTGACGACCTGCGCGTGCGGACCGACACGGACCCCTTCTCACCACCCGCGGGGACGCCCCCGCACGCAGCGGTGTCCCACGGACGCCGCGCCCCGCCGCGCGATCCGGCCGCCCACGGGCGACCGACGACCGCGCGGACGAAACCCGACGAACCACGGCGGGCCCCCGAAGGAGAAAACGGGAGCGCGCCGAGCGGATGAATCCGATTTCCGGCCGGGAGCCCCCGGGCCGCGGATTCGACGGCAGCGCCGCCGCGCCGTTCCACACGGAACGGACGGCGAGCCGCGCCTTCCGCGGCGGCCCCCGAAGCCGCACGCGACCGCATCCCGACGCGGACACGCCCTTCGTGTTCCGCCAAGATGGAGGCCTGAGCCCTGAGCAGCACAGAAGACACACAAAAGCCCCGCATCACCTTCCGCGACCTCGGTGTGAGCACCGAGATCGCCGACGCCCTGGAGGCCGAGGGGATCATCGAGCCCTTCCCCATCCAGGAGCTGGCCCTGCCGATCGCCCTCGGCGGCAGCGACATCATCGGGCAGGCCCGGACCGGTACCGGCAAGACGCTGGCCTTCGGCGTCCCCCTGCTCCAGCGGTCCCAGGCGGCCCCCGGCGAGTCCAAGAGTCCGCGGGCCCTGATCGTGGTCCCCACCCGTGAGCTGGCCATCCAGGTCGCGGCGGACCTCACCACGGCGGGCAAGCGCAGCGGCGCCCGCATCCTGACCGTCTACGGCGGCCGCTCCTACGAGCCCCAGATCAACGGCCTCAAGGAGGGCGTCGACGTCGTCGTGGGCACCCCGGGCCGCCTGCTCGACCTGGAGAACCAGAAGCACCTGCGCCTGGACAAGGTCGCCGCGGTGGTCTTGGACGAGGCCGACAAGATGCTCGACCTGGGCTTCCTCCCGGACATCGAGCGCATCCTCACCAAGATCCCGGCCGAGCGCCAGGTCATGCTCTTCTCGGCGACCATGCCGAGCGAGATCGTCGCCCTGTCCCGCAAGTACCTGCGGCGCCCCACGCACGTGCGGGCCGGCGACGACAACGAGATCGACGGCTCGGCCATCACCAGCCGGATCGCCCAGCACGCGTTCCGCACGCACCAGATGGACAAGATCGAGATGCTGGCGCGCCTCCTCCAGGCGCAGGACCACGGGCAGAGCATGGTCTTCTGCCAGACGAAGCGGGCCTGCGACCGGGTGGCGGGCGAGCTGAAGGACCGCGGCTTCGCGGTCGCGGCCGTCCACGGCGACCTGGGCCAGAGCCAGCGCGAGCGGGCGCTGCGCGCCTTCCGCAACGGCAAGATCAACATCCTGGTCGCCACCGACGTGGCCGCCCGCGGACTCGACGTGGACGACGTCACGCACGTCGTCAACTACGAGACGCCCGAGGACGAGAAGACCTACACGCACCGGATCGGCCGCACCGGCCGGGCCGGGCGCACCGGCACCGCCGTCACCTTCGTGGACTGGCAGGAGATGCCGCGGTGGAAGCTCATCAACGCCGCGCTGGACCTGGCGTTCAACGAGCCGGAGGAGACCTACTCCACCTCGCCGCACTTCTTCGAGGCGCTCGGCATCCCCGCGGGCACCAAGGGACGGCTGGCCGCCGACAAGCGCGCCGAGCACGCCGGCCTGGAGGCCGAGGAGATCGAGGACATCGGTGACACCGGCGGGACCCGCGCCCAGCGCGGCCGCGGCGGCCGCGACCGGGACCGCGACAAGGACCGGGACCGCCCGGGCGACCGCGAGCGCGGCGAGGGCCGCCGCCGCAGCAGCCGCGGCGGGCGCTCGCGCCGCCGCACCCGCAGCGGGGAGGGCGTGACCACCGGCGCCGAGGCTCCGGTGGCGGACAAGCGCGCCGAGGAGCCGCGCGCCCAGGCGGCCGCGACCGCGGCCCCGGCCGTCCAGACCGCCGCGAAGGCGGAAGGGGGCGAGGGGGGCGAGGGCACCCGCCAGGTCCGTCGCCGCCGCCGCACCCGCGGGGGCTCGGCCGTGCGCCGCGACCCCGAGAACACCTGACCGACCCGGCAGGGGCCGCCCACCGCCCGTCGGCGAACGGCGGGCGGAGCGGGGGCCGAACGGGTGGGCCGCGGCGCCCGGAAGGCACCGCGGCTCGCACGGCAGGCGCGGTACCGGCCGGTACCGCGCCCGTGTGGGAGATCCCGGTCCGCCCCGGACCGGGCCGCCATCGTCTAGGGTGACCGGACGTGAGTACACCTAAGTTCCTCGATCTTCCGCCGGGAGTGCGGCGGGTCGACCTCGACCTCTCCTACGGCCCGGTGGCGGCGCTGCGGGCGCTGCCCGTCTCCGGGGGCGCCGAGCTGTCGCCCGCCGTGCTGGTGCACGGGTTCACCGGCAGCAAGGAGGACTTCATCGCGATCCTCCAGACCCTGGCCCAGGGCGGTCGGGAGGTGGTCGCGATCGACCTCCCCGGAACCTACGGATCGCCGGGGCCGGAGACCCTCACCCCGCCGCCGGGGGTCGAGCGCCCCGACTACCGGCTGTCCTCGCTGGGCGAGGTCGTCGCCGAGGTCGTCGAGCAGGTCGGCGGGCGCAGGCCCGTCCACCTGGTGGGGCACTCCTTCGGCGGCCTGGTGGTGCGCGAGACCGCGCTGGGCGGGATGGTCGACCTGGCCTCGCTGACGCTGCTGTGCAGCGGTCCAGCCGCGCTCCAGGGCCAGGGGGCGATGCGCGCCCGCGCCCTGATCGCCGCGCTGTCCATGAACCCCTCCCGGGAGCGCCTGGAGGAGTTGTGGGAGGAGCGGTTCGACGCCGACGCCCGCCGGCGCACCCCCGACGAGGACGTGCGGTCCTTCCTGCGCGCACGGCTGCTGGAGAGCAGCGCCACCGCCCTGGTGCGCTGCGCCGAGGACCTGCTCGGGGCCGGCGACCGGGTCGAGGAGCTGGCCGCGCTGCGGCTGCCCTCCCTGGTGATGTACGGCGAGAACGACGACGCGTGGGACCCGGCCCTCCAGGAGGACATGGCCAAGCGGCTGGACGCCAGGCGGATCGTGGTGCCCGGCGCGGGCCACTCCCCCAACGTGGAGGCCCCCGAGACCACGGCCAGCGCGTTCACCGCGTTCTGGAACGAGGTGGAGTCGGTCGGCCGCCGCTGACCGCGCGCGGACGCGCCCCGGGCCCCCGGCAGGGGTCCCGGGGCGCGTCCCGTCGGGTCAGACCCAGGAGTCGAAGTTCCTGCCCTCGGCGGCCACCGTGGTGGCGGGCCCCCGGTCGGGCAGGATGCGGGTGTCCGGCGGCAGCGACAGGAGCGACTCGCCGATGGAGGCGAGCTGCGTCGTGTAGTCGATGTAGGTGTTGCCGACCATGCCGGGCTCGCCCTTGCGCAGGGTGTCGCCGGAGAAGACCACGCCGAGCTGGCTGATGGAGTAGCCGACGGTGCCCGGGGAGGTGCCGGGCAGGGCCACCACGTCGATCTGGAGGTCGCCGATGGTCATGGACCCGCCGCCCTCGATCTCGTAGTCCGGGCGGTGCTCGGCGCCGTGCTGACGGCGCCACAGGCGCATCTCGCGGGGGTGCAGTGCGACCGGGGCCTCGGTCTCCTCCGCGATCTTGACCGCGGACTCGATGTGCGGGGCGTAGGCGTTGGTGCAGGCCACCAGGTAGACCTCGCGCTCACCGACGGCCTCCAGGACCGCCTCGGCGTCGGGGCCGGGGTCGATGACGACGACGCCGTCGTCGTCGGCGCGGACGATCCAGGTGTTGCCGATGTACTCGAACTTCTCGTCGTCGAACTCGAAGGAGACGGCGGCGCGGACCCGGGTGACGCCCTCGGAGTCGGGACCGGTCACACCGGCCTCCTCCGTGTCGTCTGCGAAGACGTCGGAGGAGGCCGGGGCCTCGTCCCCGGTGTCCTCGTCCTCGGCCTTCTCGGAGTCGGTGTCTTCGGCGTCGGCCTTCGCGGAGTCCGTCTTCTCGGAGTCCGCGCCGTCGGTGGTCTCGGTGGCGTCGGTGTCCCCGGCATCGGGGGCGCCCTCGGAGCCCGCGTCGTCGGACACGGCCTCGGCCGCGGACTCGTCGTCGTCCGCGGCGGCGGGCGCGGCCTTCTCCCCGGCGGCGTCGTCGGAGTCCGCGGAAGCACCGGCCCCCTCCGGCTCCCCGGCCTTCTCCGCGTCGGCCTTCTTGTCCGCCGTCGCCGCCTTCTCCCCGGAGGTGGCCTCGGCCCGCGCCGTCTCCTCGGTCGCCCCGGTATCGTCCACCACGGCCTCCGCAGCGGAATCGGTGGCCTCCTGGCCGTCCTGCGTCTTCGGCTTCCGCTTCCAGAACACGGCGTCAGACCTCTCACTTAGTCCGATATTGGGTGATTGCGCTGCGACCATTGTCGCGCCCGCGCACGGTGGTCCGTACCGTACCGAACCCAGCGGGTGACCGACAGCCTCAACCGGTGATCGGCGGGACCCCGGTGGCCGGCGCGACCAGCTCCTCGAACGCCTCGGGCGCCGTGGTCCGGGCGCCCAGGCGGTGCCCGGTGAGCGCGCCGTGGTCGTCGCTGGAACCGGTGACCACCACGCCCAGGTCGGCGGCGACCCCGCGCCACTGCCGGACCTGCGCCTTGTTGTGCGAGGGGTGGTCGGCCTCGATGCCGCCCAGGCCGGCGGCGGCCATGCGCTCGACCAGCTCCAGGGGGACGGACCCGTTGAGGGCGCCCTCGGCGCGGGCCGGATGGGCCAGGGAGCACACCCCGCCCGCCGCCCGGACCAGGCCGACGGCGCGCACCGGGTCGATGGCGTACCGGGAGGCGTAGGCGGGCCCGCCGGAGCCGATCCACCGGTCGAAGGCGTCCTGCACGTCGCGGGCGGCCCCCGCCTCCACGATGGCGCGGGCCAGGTGGGGGCGGCCGATGGTGTTGGCGTCGGCGAACTCGGCCTCTCCGGCGCCCGCGATCTCCAGCACCCGCTCCCAGGTGACGTCCACTCCGTTGGCCTGGAGCTTGCGGACCATCTCCTCGGCGCGCGAGGCGCGGTCGGAGCGGACCCGGCGCAGTTCCCCGGTGAGTTCGGGGTCGTCCGGGTCGAACAGGTAGGAGACCAGGTGGACGCTGGAGCCGCGGTAGGCGCAGGACAGCTCCATGCCGGGGACCAGCGTGAAGCCGGGGGGCAGGACGGCGGCCGCGGCCCGGACACCGCCGACCGTGTCGTGGTCGGTGAGGGCGAGGACGTCGAGGCCGGCGGCGACGGCGTACCCGATGACCTCCTCCGGAGCATCGCCGCCGTCGGAGACGGAACTGTGGGAGTGCAGGTCGATACGTGTCACCGGGTGATCGTACTAACTGTGGGGGCCGGGCACCGCGTCAGGCGGGTCGCGGGGCCAGCTCGGCGGCCAGGAAGGGGCTGGGCGCGCCGAAGGGCGGGTCGAGGGCGACCCCGCCGTCGTTGATGTCGCGCAGGTCCCGCAGGGCGTTGATCTCGCACATCAGCACGGCGGTACCGGCGGTGGCGAACACCACCCACAGCCACTGGGAGAGCGCCTCCCCGGCGTAGCCCGCGCGCTCGCGGCCCAGGTCGAGGTTCCAGAGCGGGATCTCGTGGCCGTCGAACCGGACCTTGGCGTCGGGCGCCCGGGTCTCGACGCCCTCGCCCGCGTCGGTGCCCTCCAGCCCGGCCAGGCGGGCGCCGAGGCCGACGCCCGGGGCCTCGGCGACGACGACGGCCTCGCCGACGCCGCCCAGCGGGTCGGGTCCGGACAGGGCCACGGCGGTCGCCAGCGCTCCGCTGCGGTCGTCGCCCGCCTCCGCGAACCCGGTGACCACCCACCCCGTGGGCAGCGGCCAGGGGATCCAGACCGGGACCCGCGCCTGGGGCAGCAGCGCCTCCAGGGCGGCGGCGCCGGGGCGGCGCACCGGTTGCAGCGGCGTGACCGGACCGTGTGCGTCGCACTGCCACGCGCTGGTCCACAGGCCCGGGGGCCGGACCGCGCGCCCGCACCTGGGACACGAGGGATCGGTCTTCATGTCCTAGCCACGTACCCGGTCCGCCAGGTGCGAAAACGCCGGTGGGCGGGCCGCGCCGCGACCCGCCCACCCCGTCGGGGAGGAGTATCCCCTGTTACTGCTGGCGCTTCTTGTTGGCGGTGATCCGGCCGCGCTCCTTCTGGTCCAGGATGACCTTGCGGATGCGCACGTGCTCGGGGGTGACCTCCACGCACTCGTCCTCGCGGCAGAACTCCAGGGCCTGCTCCAGGGACAGCTTGCGCGGCGGCACCAGGCGCACCAGCTCGTCGCCGGTGGCCGAGCGCATGTTGGTGAGCTTCTTCTCCTTGGTGATGTTGACGTCCATGTCGTCGGCGCGGGCGTTCTCGCCGACGATCATGCCCTCGTACACCTCGGTGCCCGGCTCGACGAACAGCGTGCCGCGCTCCTGGAGGTTGAACATCGCGAACGCCACCGCGGCGCCGGCGCGGTCGGCCACCAGGGAGCCGTTGGGGCGGGTGCGCAGCTCGCCGAACCACGGCTCGAACTTCTCGAACACGTGGTGGGCGATGCCGGTGCCGCGGGTCTCGGTGAGGAACTCGGTGCGGAAGCCGATGAGGCCGCGGGAGGGCACCAGCCAGTCCATGCGCACCCAGCCGGTGCCGTGGTTGACCATGTTCTCCATGCGGCCCTTGCGGACGCTGAGGAGCTGGGTGATGGCGCCCATGTACTCCTCGGGGGCGTCCACGGTGAGGCGCTCGACCGGCTCGTGGACCTTGCCGTCGACGACCCGGGTGACCACCTGCGGCTTGCCGACGGTCAGCTCGTAGCCCTCGCGGCGCATCTGCTCGACGAGGATGGCCAGCGCCAGCTCGCCGCGGCCCTGCACCTCCCAGGCGTCGGGGCGCTCGGTGGGCAGCACGCGCAGCGAGACGTTGCCGACCAGCTCCTTGTCGAGGCGGTCCTTGACCAGGCGGGCGGTGACCTTGGCGCCCTTGACCCGGCCGACCAGCGGCGAGGTGTTGGTGCCGATGGTCATGGAGATGGCGGGCTCGTCCACCGTGATGAGCGGCAGCGGGACCGGGTTCTCCAGGTCGGCGAGGGTCTCGCCGATCATGATGTCCTCGATGCCGGCGATGGCGACGATGTCGCCGGGCCCGGCCTTCTCGGCGGGCTTGCGCTCCAGGCCGTCGGTCATGAGCAGCTCGGTGATCTTGACCTGCTGGGTGGAGCCGTCGGTGCGGATCCACGCGACCTGCTGGCCCTTGCGCAGCTCGCCCTGCTGGACGCGGCAGAGCGCCAGGCGGCCCAGGAACGGGGAGGCGTCGAGGTTGGTGACGTGGGCCTGGAGCGGCGCGTCCGGGACGTACTCGGGCGCCGGGATGGTGTCCAGGATGGTGCTGAACAGCGGCACGAGGTTGTCGTTGTCCGGGACGGTGCCGTTGGCCGGGCGCTCCAGGGAGGCCTTGCCGTCGCGGGCGCAGGCGTAGACGATCGGGAACTCGATCTGCGACTCGTCGGCGTCGAGGTCCATGAACAGCTCGTAGGTGTCGTCCACGACCTCGGCGATGCGGCTGTCGGGCCGGTCGACCTTGTTGATGACGAGGATGACGGGGAGCTTGGCCTGGAGGGCCTTGCGGAGCACGAAGCGGGTCTGCGGGAGCGGGCCCTCGCTGGCGTCCACGAGGAGGACGACGCCGTCGACCATGGACAGGCCGCGCTCGACCTCGCCGCCGAAGTCGGCGTGGCCGGGGGTGTCGATGATGTTGATCACCACGTCCTCGCCCTCGGGCGTGGTGTAGTGGACGGCCGTGTTCTTGGCGAGAATGGTGATGCCCTTCTCGCGCTCCAGGTCGTTGGAGTCCATCACGCGGTCGTCCACGTCCTGGTTCTCCCGGAAGACGCCGGACTGCCAGAGCATGGCGTCCACGAGGGTCGTCTTACCGTGGTCGACGTGGGCCACGATGGCGACGTTGCGAAGGTCGCTACGGCGTGCGGAGCCCTGGACGGGCGTGGCGGTGGACATGGAAGAGTCTCGATCTCCTGGTAATGGGTAGAGACCGCAGGATGCCACGGCCCGTCGCCAGTTTATGCGGTCATGGGGGGCTGGTCGGGAAACGCACAGGTCACCCCGATCACGCCCGCGGATCGGCGGCCCCGGAGGGCCTTCGGGTCCCCCGGCGGGGGACGGCGGTTCACCGCGCGGGTGCCGGGTGTTCGTCCCGGGGTTCGTCCCGCCCGGTGAGCAGGGCCCCGATCGGGGCCAGGAACGGCACGTCGGCCGGAAGCCACGCGAGCGCGCCCAGGTCGGCCGCCAAGAGCCAGCGCAGGGACAGGTGCTCCAGGGCGCGGGGCTCCCCGTCGACGAGGTCGGCGCGCAGCAGCCGCAGCACGGCGGGCCGGGTGCGCCCCGGGGTGGGGGGGAAGGGGACGTCGCCGCCCACCGCCTCCCCGGCGCGGACCGTGACCCCCAGTTCCTCGCGGCACTCGCGCACGAGCGCGTCCGCGGGGTCCTCGCCGGGGTCGACCTTGCCGCCGGGGAACTCCCAGCGGCCGCGCAGGGCCGCGGGCTCCGCGCGCTGGGCGGCCAGGACGCGGCCGTCACGGATGATGGCGGCGCCCACGACGATCAGGGTGTCTCGGTCCACGATCCTTGAGCGTATCCGCGCAGCCGGTGCGCCAGGGCGGTGTGCCTGCGCCCGGCGGAGGCGTTGCGCACCGCCTGGGCCAGCGCGCGGCGCGAACCGACCAGCACGACCAGGCGTTTGGCGCGGGTGATGCCGGTGTAGAGCAGATTGCGCTGGAGCATCATCCACGCGCTGGTGGTGACCGGGATCACCACGGCCGGGTACTCGCTGCCCTGGGAGCGGTGCACCGTGATGGCGTAGGCGTGGGCCAGCTCGTCCAGCTCGGCGAAGTCGTAGGTGATGTCCTCCTCCTCGTCGGTGCGCACGGACAGCTCCTGCGCGACGGGGTCCAGGCCGGTGACGACGCCGAGGGTGCCGTTGAAGACGCCGTTGGCGCCCTTGTCGTAGTTGTTGCGGATCTGGGTGACCTTGTCGCCGACCCGGAAGATGCGGCCGCCGAAGCGCCGCTCGGGCACCCCCTCCCCCGCCGGGGTGAGGGCCTCCTGGAGGGCGGTGTTGAGGTTGCCCGCCCCGGCCGCGCCGCCCTTCATGGGGGTGAGGACCTGCACGTCGCGCCGCGGGTCCAGGCCGAACGTGCGCGGGATCCGGCGGGCCACCACGTCCACGGCCGTCAGCGCCGCGTCCTCGGACTCCTCGCACGGGAAGAGGAAGAAGTCGCGCATGCCCTCGAAGAGCAGCGGCTCGCCCCGGTTGATCCGGTGGGCGTTGGTGACGACCCCGGACTGCTGTGCCTGGCGGAACACCCGGGTGAGCCGGACGCTGGGGATCGGGGAGCCCTCGGCCAGCAGGTCGCGCAGCACCTGCCCGGCGCCGACCGACGGCAGCTGGTCGACGTCGCCCACCAGCACCAGGTGGGCCCCGGGCGGCACCGCCTTGATGAGCTTGTTGGCGAGGACGAGGTCGAGCATGGACGCCTCGTCCACCACCAGCAGGTCGCAGTCCAGGGGGTTGTCGCGGTCGTAGGAGGCGTCGCCGCCGGGGCGCAGCTCCAGCAGGCGGTGGACGGTGGCGGCCTCGTGGCCGGTCAGCTCGGTGAGGCGCTTGGCGGCCCGGCCGGTGGGGGCGGCGAGCACCACCTTGGCGCCCTTGACGGCGGCCAGGGTGACGATGGAGGAGACCGTGAAGGACTTGCCGCAGCCGGGGCCGCCGGTGAGGACTCCGACCTTGCGGGTGAGCGCCTGGACCACGGCGGCGCGCTGCTCCTCGGCCAGCTCGGTGCCGGTGCGCCGGTGCAGCCAGTCCAGGGCCGCGTCCCAGTCGACGCCGGCGAAGGCGGGCAGCCGGTCGTGCGGGTGGTTCAGCAGCGTGAGCAGGCCGGCGGCGGCGCCGACCTCGGCGCGGTGGAAGGGCACCAGGTGGACGGCTCGGACCGGCTCCCCGTCGGGCCCGGGGACCTCCTCGCGGACCACGCCCTCCTCCTCCACCAGCCGGGACAGGCACTCGATGACCAGCCCGGAGTCCACCGCCAGGATCTTGACGGCGGCGGAGATGAGCTTCTCCTCCGGCAGGTGGCAGTGCCCGTCGCCGGTGGACTCCGACAGGGTGAACTGGATGCCGGCCATGACCCGCTGGGGGCTGTCGTGGGGGATGCCGACGGCCTGGGCGATGGTGTCGGCGGTCTTGAAGCCGATGCCCCACACGTCGGTGGCCAGCCGGTAGGGCTCCTTCTGGACGATCTCGATGGAGCCCTCGCCGTACTTCTTGAAGATGCGCACGGCCAGCGAGGTGCTCACCTGGACGCCCTGGAGGAAGACCATGACCTCCTTGATGGCCTTCTGCTCCTCCCAGGCGTCGGCGATGAGCCGGGTGCGCTTGGGTCCCAGCCCGGGCACCTCGATGAGGCGCGCCGGGTCCTGTTCGATGACGTCGAGGGCGTCGGTGCCGAAGTGGCCGACGATGCGCTCGGCCATCTTGGGGCCGATGCCCTTGATCAGGCCCGACCCCAGGTAGCGGCGGATGCCCTGGACGGTGGCGGGCAGCACCGTGGTGTAGTCGTCCACGTGGAACTGGCGGCCGTACTGGGGGTGGGAGCCCCAGCGGCCGTGCATGCGCAGTGCCTCCCCGGGCTGCACCCCCATGAGGGCGCCGACCACGGTGAGCAGGTCGGCGGAGCCGCGGCCGGTGTCGACCCGGGCGACGGTGTAGCCGGTCTCCTCGTTGGCGTAGGTGATGCGCTCCAGGACGCCCTGGACGACGGCGGGGGAGCGCTTCTCGTCTGACACCCGGGCCCCTCTCCGTCAGCCGCTCTCGGGCAGGTCGTCGCCGAGCACGGCCAGCACGCGCTCCCGGTCGGCGCGGCGCAGGCCGCGGGCGACCAGGACGTAGGAGTCGCGCAGCATCTCCAGGACCTCGTCCCCGGGGACGGTGCCGTCCAGGGCGACGGTGTTCCAGTGGTCCTTGTTCATGTGGTAGCCGGGGGTGACGCCGGTGAAGCGGTCGCGCAGCTCCAGGGCGTGCAGCGGGTCGCACTTGAGGTTGGCGGCGGGGTCGTCGCCCGCCCACAGCAGTGCGAACATCCGGTCGCACACCTTGTACACGAGTGTGCCGGGCCCGAAGGGCTCGGTCTCGACGGCCTCGGGGAACCACAGGGCGGCGTCGATGAAACGGGTGGGCTTCACGGCGTTCGCCTCCTCTCCTCCCCGAGCCTGCCAGACACCGCGGACTTTCGGAGCCGCCGGCCGGTATCCCCCCGCCGAGGTCCTGGCCCGGGAACGCCCCTTCGAGTAGTATCAATAATGATACTTTGACCGCGTGCCGAACATCGACGACCTCCTTTCCCTGATGCGGAACCGACCGGCATCGATGAGGTTCTCCGACCTCGAACGGGTGTGCAGGCATTACTTCGGAGAGCCCCGGCAGGCCGGGGGCTCGCATCAGGTCTACAAGATGCCCTGGCCCGGGGACCCCCGGGTGAACATCCAGAACGACCGGGGCAAGGCGAAGCCCTACCAGGTCAAGCAGGTTCTGGCCGCGATCACGAGGCTGGAGGAAGAGTCATGAGCAGAGCAGACCACTACGCCTACCGTGTGCGCTGGTCGGCGGAGGACGAGTCCTACCTCGGCACCGTCGCCGAGCTCCCCTCCCTGTCCTGGCTCGCCGACGACCGCACCGCGGCGTTCACGGGCATACAGGAACTCGCCGCGGATGTCGTGGAGGACATGCTCGCCTCCGGGGAACAGCCCCCCGAGGCCCTCGCCGACCGCTCCTATTCGGGCAAGTTCATGGTCCGGGTACCGCCGGAGGTACACAGGCGGCTGAACATCGAGGCCGCCGAACAACAGGTCTCGTTGAACCGGCTGGTATCCGCGCGACTGTCGGCGGCCACGGGGACCTGTACCCCGCCCGCAGCCTGAGCGGGGAAAGCGAGGGCCCCGCCCCGGTCGAGGCGGGGGCGCGGGTCAGCCGGGCGGTCCGTCGGCCGTGAGGTCGGAGAGGCGCAGGGCGAGTTCCTGGGCGCGTACGAGGGAGGCCAACTGCTCGTCGTGGAGGCCGTGGGCGGCGCCGGAGCCGACGACGCGGTCGGCGATCGCGTCGAACTCGCGGGCCGAGGCGGCGTCGTCGCGCTCGTCCTCGAAGGCGCGCACGCGTCGGGCGTACTCCTCCAGGAGCCCGATCCGCCGCTCCAGGTGGCCGCGCTCCCCGGCCAGGGCCGCGCGGGCCCGTTCGGCGGCCGCGCGGGAGCGCTCCCCGGCGACCGGGGTGCCGGCGGCGCGCGCCGCCTCGTCGGACAGGCGGGCCAGGCCGCGGGCGACGGTCCACTCGGTCTCGGCCAGGACCACCCGGTTGCGCACGGTGTCCAGCAGCAGCCCCTCGCGGTGCGGCTCCGAGCACAGGACGGCGTCCACCGCGCGCCGGGCGCGCTCCAGCAGCTCCCGGTACTCCCCCTCCACGTGCTCGGGCAGGACGTAGCGGCCGGACAGGGACTCCAGGGCCCGGCGGGGGTCGCGGCGCGCCCGCGCCCCCTCGGCCAGGCGCACGGAGAACGTATAGGCGGCGACCAGCGCAAGGGTGGAAAGGACGAGCACGGGCAGGGACGCGTCCGTCGAGGGCAGCCGGAAGGCCGCGAACAGGAACACCGCCGCGTAGGCGGCGTGCAGGGTGTTCCAGCGCCTCTCCCTCAGCCCCCGCCCCGTCGCCGGGCCGGCGAGGGCGACCAGCAGCGCCCGCCTCTGCGCGTCCGGCAGCTGCGGGTCCAGGGTGGCGCGCCCCTCCCCCGGGGCGAGCAGGCGGGCGCGCACGTCGTGGCCCAGCGGGGTGAGGCCGAGGAACCCCTGGGAGGTGCGCTCCGCCAGTCCGAGGCCGATGAGCGCCGCGTTGCCCGGCGCCCCCAGGTACACCGGCGACCACACGTGCGGGGCGTCCGGCAGCGGTGCCGCGCCCAGCAGGGCGTCGGCCTGTCCGGGGCCCAGGCGGATCGTACGGCCGTCGTCGAGTGTGACGTCCAAGCGGTTCCTCGGGGGGAAGGGGGTACCGCCACCTTTATATCGGACGCGCTCCGGGCGGCCGGTCCCCGTCGCCGGGCCGGGCGGTGGATAGACTCCCGCTCACGTCACCCCCAGACCCCCGGGAGCCCCCATGAAGGCGCGCGGCATCCGCAGGCTCCGCCCCCTGGAGGCCGGTGACCCGGAGGAGGTCGGCGGCCACCGCATCGTGGGCCGGGTCGGGGCGGGCGGTATGGGCACCGTCTACGCCGCGGCCTCCCCCGGTTCGGGCGGCTACCTGGCGGTCAAGGTGATCCACGCCGAGCAGGCCTCGGACCCGCGGTTCCGGGACCGCTTCGCCCTGGAGGCCCGGCTGCTGGCGCGGGTGAACAGCCCCGCGGTGGCCCGTTTCGTGCGGGCCGACGTGCAGGCCGAGCTGCCGTGGATGATCACCGAGTACGTGCCCGGCCCGACCCTGCGCCACCACGTGGAGCGGTTCGGCCGGCTGAAGAAGGGGATGCTGCTCGGGGTCGCGGCCGGTACGGCCGAGGCGCTGCGCGCCGTCCACGCCGCCGGGGTGGTGCACCGCGACCTCAAGCCGGGCAACGTGGTGCTGTCGGCCAAGGGGCCCAAGCTGGTGGACTTCGGGATCGCGCACCCCGTGGAGGACCCCGACCCCACCAAGTGGATCCGGCTGCGGCGGATGCGCCGCGCCTACCGCGATCTCAAGCTGCCCTCGCCGGAGTCGCTGCCCGACGAGCGGATCACCGCGTGGGTGGACAAGCTGGGCACGCCCGGATGGATCAGCCCCGAGCAGTACTCGCGCCGGCCGACCACCCAGCGCTCGGACGTGTTCCTGTGGGGGGCGACGGTGGCGTTCGCCGCCCTGGGCCACGACCCGTTCGGCCGGGCCGCCGCCAAGGAGATGGCCCGGCGGGTGCTGTTCGAGGAGCCCGACCTGGAGTACCTGCCTCCGGGGCTGAAGGCGCTGGTGGAGGCGGCCGTGGCCAAGGAGCCCGGGGAGCGGCCCGACGCGTCCGGGCTGCTGGCGCGGGTGCTGGAGCTGGACGGGGCGCCGGGACTGCGCGAGCTGATGGAGCGGTGCTGGACCGGGGTGGCGGTGCGCCCGCCGGAGCCGCCCCGGAGGAGGCCGCGCCTCCTCGGCGGGGAGAGGGGTCAGAGCAGGCCGTAGTGGGCGCGGGCCTGGCGGCCGAACATGACGGTGACCATGTACACCGCGAAGCCCAGCGGGACCGCGGCCTCCCAGACGCCCGAGACCAGGTTCCAGGCCAGCAGCGCGCCCGCGGCGCCGTGGAAGAGCACCACGCCCCAGAACACGCCGACGGTGCGGCGCCGGATGCGTGCGGCCAGCAGGGTGGACAGCACCCCGTAGACACCGGTGACCAGGGCCAGGACGAGGATCACTGACCGCATGGCCTCCACGCCCAGCTCCATCCGCACGCCCTGCTCGGCGAGCATCTCCGCCTGGACGGCCAGCGCCTCCTCCATCTGCGCCTGGGGGATGACCAGGCCCTGGACGAAGAGCAGCGCCATGGCGATGCCGCAGGCGCCGCCGATGAACATCAGGATGCGCACGACCGCCACCCTGCGGGGCAGGGGCGCGTCCGGGCGCAGCGCCGCGAAGCTCGCCTCGAAGTCGGGCAGGTCCCCGGGCGGCCGGACGCCGTCGGGCTCATAGGGGTCCTGGCCAGAGGGAGCCACGGCCGTCCTCCAAGGGGTTCAGGGGTCACCGACCCCCTCATGGTAGGGCCCGGAGGAAAGGACGAAGCCTGCGGCGGGTGATTCGGATGGGTCGAAAAATCATCATTGGTACGGCAGATTCCACAAATCGTAACCCTGGGGCCCCTGACCACCGGTGGGGATGACCTCTAGGGTTGCGTCTCTGGGCCGCCCTCCACCCCGAGCGGAGCACACGGCCGTCCCCCGATCCCCCTCGAAGGAGCACGGAACCCATGTCCAGATTCGTGCGCGCCTCGGCCGCGCTGGTGCTGACGGGCGCTCTCACGGTGCCCCTCGCCCCCGCGGCGGGTGCCGCCGGCGTCCCGCTGGAGCCCGTCTCCGGCGACACCGGGTTCACGCTGACGATCCTGCACTCCAACGACCCGGAGTCCCAGCTGCTGGCCGCCTCCGGGCAGGACGACTTCGGCGGAGCCGCCCGGTTCGCCGCCCTGATGGACCGGCTGCGCGACGCGGAGGAGTCCGGCGCGCCCTACGAGGGCGAGTCCGAGAACCGCGGGGTGGTGACCGTCAACTCCGGCGACATGTACCTGCCGGGCCCGGAGTTCGCCGCCTCCCGCGAGGACGGCGCGCCGTTCTACGACGCGGTCGCCGCCCGGTACGCGGGCTACGACGCGATCTCGATGGGCAACCACGAGTTCGACTTCGGCCCCGACGTGTACGCGGAGTTCATCGGGCAGCTGCCCGGCGTGCCGGTGGTCGCTGCCAACGTGGACGTCTCCGGCGAGCCGGCGCTGGCCGAGCTGGAGGAGGCCGGCCGGATCGCGCCCAGCACGGTCGTGGAGACGGGCGGGCAGCGCGTCGGCATCGTCGGCGCCCTCTACCCGCCGCTGGCCACCATCACCAGTCCGCGCGACGTGGTGGTCGAGGACCTGATCGCCCCGGTCCAGGCCGAGGTGGACCGCCTGGACGCCGACGGCGTCGACAAGGTCGTCCTGATCTCGCACCTCCAGAACATCACCTACGAGGAGCGGGTCGCCCGGGAGCTGACCGGGATCGACGCGATCGTCGCGGGCGGCGGCCACGAGGTCATGGCCGGAGCCGGCGACGCCCTGGTCCCCGGCGACGAGGTCACCGTCCACCCGGGCACCGGCGAGCCGCTCTCCTACCCTCTGACGGCGGTCAACCCCGACGGCGAGACCGTGCCGATCGTGACGGCGGGCTCCAACTACAAGTACGTGGGGCGCCTGGTCCTGAACTTCGACGCCGACGGCAACGTCACGTCGGTGTCGGAGCGCTCCGGCACCGTCCGGGTGTCGGGCACCGGGGACGACGCGGTGGCCCCGCACGCCGAGGTCGAGGCGCAGGTCACCAAGCCGGTCTCCGACTACGTGGCCGAGCTGGCCGAGACCGTGGTCGCCGAGAGCGAGGTGGACCTCAACGGCGTCCAGAACCCGGGCGTGCGCACCCAGGAGACCAACCTGGGCAACCTGGTGGCGGACGGGCTGCTGGACACCGGCGTGCGCAACGCCTCCCGGTACGGGGTGCCCGAGCCGCAGATCGGCATCCAGAACGGCGGCGGCATCCGCAACGCCTCGGTGATCCCGGCGGGCCCGCTGAGCGTGCTGGACACCTACTCGGTCGCCCCGTTCGCCAACCAGGTGGCCGTGGTGCCCGACCTCCCGCGCTCCCAGGTCAAGGAGCTGCTGGAGCAGGGCGTGGCCGCGGCCCCGGCCGCCAACGGCGGCTTCATGCAGGTGGCGGGCGTGAACTTCGCCTACGACCCGGAGCGCACCGCCCAGGTCGCCGCGGAGGACGGCACCGTCACCACCCCGGGCGAGCGCGTCCGCAACGCGATCCTGCACGACGGCACGGTCATCGTGCGGGACGGCGAGGTCGTGGACGGCGACCCGATCACGGTGGTGACCAACGACTTCTCGGCGCGGGGCGGCGACCTCTACCCCTTCCGCGGGGCCGACTTCACCGTGGTGGGCTCCACCTACCAGGCGGCCCTGGAGCTGCTGGTCTCCGACACCCTGGACGGCCGGATCACCGAGGCCGCCTACCCCGAGGGCGGCTCCGGCCGCATCGTCGTGGGCGAGGAGGCGACCGTACCCGAGCCGGGCACCGGACCGGGCCCGTCGCCGTCGCCGTCCCCGACGGGCGGGCCGACCGACGGTCCCACGGACGGGCCCACCGACGACCCCTCCGACCCCGGGACCCAGGGCCCGAAGCCGGGCGACGACGGCAAGGGCGGCTCGCTGCCCCGGACCGGTACCGCGCTCCTGGGCCTGGTCGCGGCCGCCGTGGTCGCGGTGGGCGCGGGCGGTACCGCGATGTACCTGAGCCGCAGGCGCAGGGCCGCGGCCGACGGCGCGCCGGACGCCTGACCGACACGTCGGGGCCCCGCCTCCGGGCGGGGCCCCTCGTGCTCCTGCCGGCGCGTCAGCAGCGGGGCAGGCCCTCGACGGGCTTCCAGGGCTCGGAGACGCGCAGGGCGGTGGCGCTGACGAAGACGTCGCGGTTGCCGGTGTCGTCGTCGGTGAGCACCCACCAGGTGGAGAGGCCGCCTTCGCCGTCGGAGTGGGCGGTGCCCTGGGTCTGGCAGAAGAAGTAGTGCCGTCCGGCCCACAGCCAGCCGGTGGTGGCGTAGCGGGTGTCCTGCGACCAGTAGGAGCGGGCGTCGCGCCAGGTCGTGTAGTAGTGGCGGACGGAGAGGGCGCGCACGTCGTGCCCGTCGGAGGTGTCCGCCGGGGCCGCGGCGGCCGCGCCCGGCGCCGCCAGTGCCAGGGGCAGGGCCAGGGCGGCCGCGGCGGCGGTCGCGCGCAGAGTGCCTGCTCGGGTCATCGGAACGCTCCTCGACTCCCCCCGGGCACCGGTGCGACCGCACCCCGGGACGGGATGAAACTGCTGGAATGGGATGGGGTCGGCGATCACCCTCGATCACCGCCCACCCGCACATTGTCACTCAGAGTGAACAATTCGTCCCGTTACGACACGGCCGCGGCGGCGGTCAGGCGCAGTCCGCGACCCCGCGGCTGAAGTCGGCGATCTCGTCGCGCTCGGCCTGGTCGGTGCCGGCCTCCTCGAACCAGACGAGCACGAAGTGGCAGGCCTCCTGGACGTCGACCGCGTCC
The DNA here is from genome assembly GCF_900141985.1 of Nocardiopsis flavescens. Classification (GTDB taxonomy): domain Bacteria; phylum Actinomycetota; class Actinomycetes; order Streptosporangiales; family Streptosporangiaceae; genus Nocardiopsis; species Nocardiopsis flavescens. Next base: position 120,532 of record NZ_FQZK01000003.1, read on the forward strand.
GCCTCACCCTCCTCCAGGTCCTGCTGGAGCAGGACGGCGGCCAGCGCCGCCGCACCGGCGTTGGGGAAGGCGATGACCCGGACGAGCGGGGTGTCGGTCGCCGAGGTGCACTGGAAGGGCGCCGGCTCCTCCCCGTCCTCCGGGGTGCACATGTCCGGGGTCAGGTTGCTCCGGCTCTCGATGTCGTACTCGTCCCGCAGCTCGGCCACCAGGTCGTCGGCGGTGAGCAGGTCCTCGGGGGCGGCCGTGGGCTCCTCGGGCGGCCCGGACGTCGGCGCCGGCTCCGGCTCGGGGGCGGTATCCGTGGGCTCGGGCTCGGGCGGCTCCGCCGGGGGCGAGGGGGAGGGGCTCGGCTCCGGTGCCGCCCACGAGGACACCAGCCGGTCGCCCACCACCAGCCCGCCCCCCAGGAACGTGCCGCCGGCCAGGACGGTGATGACCACGAGGACGGCCAGCAGCCCCGCGCCGTAACCGCCGCCGGGCGGCGGTCCGGGCGGGGGCGGCGGCCCCGCGGGCGGTCCGGGCGGCGGCCCGCCCCGGTGCGGGGGCCCGGCGGGCGGCGGCTGGACGGGCCGCCCCTGCTCCGGCGGGAGGTTCCACTGCTGTCGTCCGGGCTCCGGGTGGGGGTTCACGTGCGCTCTCTCCTCGTCATCGGCGTCGAGCGGTCGACGGCGAAGCCCGGGGTCTCGTCACTCCGATACCCGAATCACCGTGATACTGCCACCTTTCCTCACGGATCATCCCATTGGCGGCACAGAAACGGCCATCCGGGTCCGGTGGTCGGCGACCCGCCGACGCCCGGCGCCCGACGGCCGTTCCCCACTTCACCAAGAACCGGGTTTTCACCAAGCGAAGGCAAAGAAAGTCCAAGAATTAAACAGCTGAACCATTTGTCCGGTATGTGGAATCCGTATTTTCGGCCAACCTTGGGCCATCCGGCGCGCATAATAGGGAAATGCACGACCCCCGACCTACGATCGACAGCATGACCTGCGTTTTGCTGGCCGAAGACGATGTCTCGATCTCCGAGCCTCTCGCGCGCGCACTCCGCCGCGAGGGCTACACGGTGGATGTGACCGTCAACGGCACTGAGACACTCGACCGTGCCCGTGCGGGGGACATCGACCTGATGGTCCTGGACCTGGGCCTGCCCGAAATGGACGGCCTGGAGGTGGCACGTCGGCTCCGGGCCGAGGGCCACGGAACGCCGATCCTCATCCTGACCGCCCGCGCCGACGAGGTCGACACCGTCGTCGGCCTCGACGCGGGGGCCGACGACTACGTCACCAAGCCCTTCCGGCTGGCCGAACTGCTCGCCCGGGTGCGGGCCCTGCTGCGGCGGGGCGGGGCGGAGGTGCCCGTCGTCCACGGCGTGCGCATCGACAACGACTCCCGCCGGGCCTGGCTGGGCGAGCGCGAGCTCCAGCTGACCACCAAGGAGTTCGACCTGCTGCGCGTGCTGGTGCGCGACGCGGGCAAGGTCGTCACCCGCGAGCAGATCATGCGCGAGGTGTGGGACACCAACTGGTGGGGCTCGACCAAGACCCTCGACATGCACATCTCCTGGCTGCGGCGCAAGCTCGGGGACGACGCCAACCAGCCGTCGTACATCACGACCGTCCGGGGAGTGGGCTTCCGCTTCGAGCGGGACTGACCGGACCGCGTGTCCGGTGCGCCCCGCCCGGGCCGGCCGTCTCCCGGTCGGACGAACATGAGGTGACATGCGCAGGCGGATGGTTTTCTCCACCCTGGTGGTGACCGTCATCGCCGTCATGCTGCTCGGACTGCCCCTGGGTGCGCTCACCTACAAGCTGGTGCACGACGAGAGCAATCGCGCCCTCCAGGGCGAGGCGGAGCTGATCGGCGCCGAGAGCGACACCATGCTGGAGATCCACGACGAGATCGACCCCGCCGAGTTCGACCGGGACCACCCGGAGCGGTTCATCCGGATCACGACGGCGGACGGGGCGAGCACGGTGACGGCCGGGCGACCGGGGCTGGAGCCGAACGCGCCCGGTGGCCCGCCCCTGCTGCGGGCCACGGCCACCACCGGGCGGGGCACCGTGGTCGAGGTGTGGATGAGCAGCGAGGAGGTGCAGCAGAGCGTCGTGCGCGCCTGGCTGGGCATCGCCTCGCTGTCCCTGCTGGCGATCGGCGTGGCGGTGGGGCTGTCGATGTTCCAGGCCCGCAGGCTGACCCTGCCGCTGGTCGACCTGGCGGCCACCGCCGAGCGCCTGGGCTCGGGGGTGACCACGCCGTGGGGACACCGCTACGGCATCCCGGAGGCCGACCGGGTCGCCGAGGTGCTGGACCGCAGCGCCGAGCGCATCGCGGGGCTGATCGCCACCGAGCGCCACTTCGCCACCGACGCCTCCCACCAGCTGCGCACCCCGCTGACGGCGCTGACGATGCGGCTGGAGGAGATCGTCGCCGAGGCCCACGACCCGGAGGTCGTCCGGGAGGAGGGCGCGGCGGCCCTGGCCCAGACCGAGCGGCTGGTGGAGACCGTGGAGAGCCTGCTGGGCAGGGCCCGCAAGAGCCAGAACCCGGAGGTGGAGGCCGTCCCGGTGGACCCGGTCCTCAACCACCTCCAGGCGGAGTGGGCCCCCGTGTTCCAGCAGGAGAGGCGCAAGCTCCTGGTCACCGGCTCACCGGGGCTGACCGCGATGACCGTGCCCACCGACCTCGCCCAGATCCTCGCGACCCTGGTGGAGAACGCCTACAAGCACGGGGCCGGCACCGTGACGATCCGGCGCATCGACACCGGCCAGTCCGTGCGCATCGAGGTCAGCGACGAGGGCGAGGGCGTCCCCGAGCACCTCAGCGGGCGGATCTTCGACCGCGAGGTCAGCGGGGACGGCGGCACCGGCCTGGGGCTGGCCCTGGCCCGGCACATCGCCGAGTCCGAGGGCGCCAGGATCGAGCTGGTGCAGGCCCGCCCGACCACCTTCGCGCTGTTCCTGCCCGCGGGGGCGGGCGGCCTGTCCAAGATGACCGGTCCGGTCTGACCGCCGCGGTCCGGCCCGGACGCCGGTGCGGGCCCGCCGCCCGGGCCCGCACCCGCTCTCAGGCCCCGGCCGGCACCGGCACCTTGCCCCGCACCACCAGGTCGGTCCACAGCGAGCGGACCCGGCCCAGGCTGTAGGCCCCGACCACCTCGGCGCGGGCGCGCCCGGCCTCCGAGGCGAAGCGCCCCTCGCTCACCGTCGCGTGGATCGCCTCGGCCATCGCCACCGCGTCGTCGTGGATCCAGTGCGGGTCGTAGATGGTGTCGGCCCCGGGCCAGGGCAGCAGCGCGGGCACGCCGCCCGAGGCGGCGCACTCGGCCGGCGCCAGGTGGAACGACTCGTCGTCGCTGGTGGAGAGCATGAACCCGACCCGCCGCAGCCAGGTGGCCACGTCCGGCCCGAACGGGTCGAACACCACCGCCCCGGCCAGGTCGCCGTCCCGCTGGATCCGCCGGTAGACGCGCTCGAAGTAGGCGCGCTCCTCCGGGCGGTTCCAGATCCACCAGTAGTCCCAGGGCTGCTTGGTCTTGACCGACATCGTGTAGCGCGGGTCCATGCGGCGCAGCTCCGCGAGCACGTCCAGGCCGCGGTCGAGCCGCTTGCGCGAGGGCGCGATGCCCACCATGCCCAGGGAGTACTCCGCCCCGGGGAGCTTGGGCCTGGCCAGCTGCTCGTCGTCCACCCAGTTGGGGACCACCACGACCTTGTCGGCGGGCCAGCCGGTGATCTCGCGGGTGAGGTCCGCGTAGTGCGGGCTGACGCACACGACCGCGTCGACCTTGTCGATGTCGAGCTTGCGCGGCCACTCCGCGTACAGCTCGAACCGGTGCAGCCGGACGATGAGCCGCTGGTCGGGCCGCTTCCACTTGGCGTAGAACAGGGCGTTGGGCCCGCACCACTCGCAGATGACCACGTCGGCCCACCCGGCCAGCTCCCGCGACCGGTACTGGTCGTGGGTGCCCAGGCCCTCCCACTCGTCCATACGCACGTCCAAGCCGGGCAGCGAGGACAGGTACTCGGCGAGCCGGGTGAAGAACTTCATGTCGTGACCGGCCACGACCACCTTGAGGGGGCGCTCGGCGTCCACCCCGGCGGGGGCGGGCGGCAGCGCCTCGGCGAGGTACCCGCGCAGGCGCCCGGCCGCGCGTTCGAGCGTGTGGTCCTCGGCCGCGGCCCGGCAGCGGGCGGCGGCCTCGGCGTACACGGAGCGGTCGTGGTAGGCGCGGGCGACCACCTCGGCCACCGAGTCCAGGTCGGCCCCGGCGAACAGCGGGTAGTCGGCGCCCAGCTTGGCCTCGTGCATGGGGGTGCGGTTGAGGACCACCGGCAGGCCCAGCGCGCCCAGCTCCAGGACCTTGGTGGACAGCTCCAGGCTGGCGTCCATCGACGGGTCCCGCCAGGACAGGCCGAAGTCGCACTCGGCGGAGGCGCGCAGGGCGTCCGCGCGCGCCATGCCGCCCCGCCAGTCCACACCCGGGGTGCCGTCCAGCGCCTTGCGCATGCGCTTGGACCAGTCGGCGGGGTCGGCGTGGACCTTGTCCCCGATCATCACCAGCTCGGCGTCCACGCCGCGGCGCTCCAGGGCGGCCGGGAGCCCGGTCATCTCCAGGGTGTTCCAGGCCGGGGCGAACTTGCCGGTGTAGGCCAGGCGGGCGCGGGCGTGCACCTGCCCGTCGGCGCGGGCGTCCCCGGGGACCACCACCACCGGCGGGAACAGCACGGAGCGGCCGCAGGCGGCGGGCACCGACGACTCCAGGAAGGCCCGCAGCTCCTCGGTCTGGCAGAGCAGGAACCGGGAGGCCAGGGCGATCTCGGTGAGCTCGGCGACGGCGGTGGCGGTGAACCCGTCCACCGCGTGCGGGAAGTCGGTGAGGTAGGTCCACAGCCGCCCGGCCAGGGTCTCCTCCTGGGCGGCCAGCCCGGCGAGCCGCCTGCCCCGCACGACCACGAGGTCGAACGGGGTCCGCTCGTGCCGGGAGACCAGCAGGGAGACGGCCTGCTCCGGTGTGAGGCCCCGCGGTCCGGCGTCCGGGACCAGCTTGTCCTCGTAGGGACGCAGCAGGCGGATGCCGGGGACGTCCGCGAGCGGCGCGACGAGCCGGTCGGTGCGCACCGGGGCCTTCAGCAGCAGGGTGACCTCGCATCCGGCGGCGGCCAGGGCCTGTGCCATCGACTGCGCCCAGATCGCTGAACCGTCGATGATGTTCAGGTCCACGTCCCCGTACAAGAGTGCGCGCGGAGGAGGTGTGCTCACGTTCTTCCCTTCGGATGCTTGCGGGTGGCCCGTACCGGGCGGTCATGGCGGCCGGGAGTCATCCGACGGCCCCGGTGGGGGCGTCCGCCGCGGTGTGGGCGGGCCCCTGGGCGTTGCCGTCGGTCCCGGTGCCGTGATCGGGCCCCAGGGCCAGGAGGCGGGTGCCTCGGCGGTTCCACTCCGCCGGGTTCCAGCCCCGCCGCACCAGGACGGTGCGGGCCAGCTCCGGAATCAGGGAGCTGACGAAAACGTACTGCTCGCCGGCCGGGCGGTCGAAGAGGCCGCGCCCGGCCGCCGCGGCGGCCGGGGCCGCGACGGTGCCGACGGCGTCGGCGTCGGAGCACTCCACGGCGCACACCAGGTCGGCCAGGCGGTCCGGCCCCATGCCGCCGGACCACAGGTGGGCCCAGGGCGCGGTGGCGCGGTCGGCCAGGACGGCCCAGCGGTCGGGGTTCAGCCCGCCGACGAGGCCGGCGCCGCCGTCGCCCCGGGTCAGCTCCTCGGGGGTGTCCGGGGTGCTGAACCGGGCGGCGCGGACGGTGACGCCCTCGGCGCGCAGGCGCTGGACGCCGGGCAGGCGGGCCGCGGTGTCGGGGACCACGACCTCGGCCGGGCGCAGGCGCGAGGCCAGCAGGGAGTCGGCCAGGTCCTCGGCGTCGGCCTCCCCCGCCGGGTCGGCCAGGACCGCGACGGCGCGGCCGCGCAGCGGCAGCTCGGGACCGGGCGTGCCGGGCGGGAAGTCCAGGCCGGAGAGGATCTCGGCGAGCCGGACCGGGGTGGCGTCGGCGAGGAAAACCTCGCGGAGCATGGTCCGCTGCTCGCCCGCGGTGGGCGCGGCGGCGCGCAGCCGGGGCACGGTGACGGCCAGGCCCTCGGTCTCCCCGGTCTCCTCGGCGACCCGGTCGTACGGGACGGCCCGGGTGCCGCAGGCCTGGGCGCGGCGGCTCAGCGCCTCGGTGCGCGGGCCGTGGGCGGGGACCACGGCGACGCGCGCGGCGCGCAGGGCCTCGGCCAGGCCGGGGGCGTCGGCGTCGACCGTTCCGGCGCCCAGGCCCGGGAGGAGCTCGGGGACCGGCCCGGCCGGGGTGTCGCGGACGAACACGGCCTCGGGGCCCTCGGCCAGGTCGGCGGCGACCGGGTTGAACAGGTGCAGGGGCACGCCCGCGTCACCGCGGTGGACACGGGTGAAGCCCAGGGCGCGCAGGCCGGGGGCGGTGGGAGCGTCGTCCAGGAGCACGGCGGGGATGCCCCGCGCGGCCGCGGACTCCAGCACCCAGTGCAGGGCCCGGGTGCGGTCGGCCGCGGCGGGGTCGCCGACGTGCGCCCACGGCGAGCCGGGGGCCGCGGCGGAGGCGGAGACCAGGACGAGGTCGACATCGACGCCGTCCATGACGATCTGGGCGTCGTGGGGCCGCAGCGGGACCGAGCGGATGTAGGGGTCCAGCGCGCACTGGACCTGCGGTCCCAGGACGGTGGCGGCGATGAGCAGGTCGGAGGCGCCGCCCGCGGCGCCGGCCAGCAGGCGGGCCTCCTGGCGATCGGCGTCGAAGGAGCGGACCGGCTCGGCGCCGGGGCGCCGCGGCTGCTGGGAGTGGCGGGTGGAACCGCTGCGCCGCCAGAGGCGGTAGAGGTCGCGCGGGAGACGGACCAGGGAACGGCCGGGCTTCTTGGCCGCGGCGGTGAGCGCGCGGCCCACCTGGAGCGACGTGGAGTCCTCCAGGGCCGCCAGGCGGGCGCGGGCCTCCTGGAGCTGGGCCTCGCGTTCGGCCAGGGCCTGCCTGAGCTGTTCGGTCTGGCTCTGTTCACGCCGTTTCACGGTCTGCCACCTTGCGTTCGGATCGGATCGGCGGAGCCGGGGTCCGCTTGCGGGCGCACCCCGTCGGATCGGGCCCCCCGCGGCGGGTGCCGGGGCGGGTCCGGATGCCCTTGCTGAGCCGTGTCGCGGGCTCGCGGGGCGCGGTCGGTGGTGTGTTCTGGTACGGCACGGCGTCTCACCTGCCCCTCTGTCGGGGAACGGTACCGCCGAAAGAGGGCGAAATGGTGTATTCGCCCATTTCATGCCGTGTCGCCCCTTGTGCGGGACGCCCGCCCGGGTTCCGCCGGGGAGCACCGCCGGAACCGGCCGCGTCGGCCGGCAGGCGGGGCCCGGGGGGTCTCCGGGGAGGGAGGGGAGGGGTCATGGGATCACCTGGTCCACTGGGTGAGGACCGCGGCGATCCGTTCGCCGGCGCGGCCGTCCCACAGGGGCGGGGTCGTGTCGAGGAGGGCCTCGGAGCCCTGGCCGTGCAGGACCTTGGTGACGGCCTGGAGCAGGTCGGCCTCGGTGACCAGGCGGTTGGTGCCGTGGGTGATGGTCACGGGCCGCTCGGTGTTGGGGCGCAGCGTCAGGCAGGGGATGCCCAGGACGGTGGTCTCCTCCTGCACGCCGCCCGAGTCGGTGACGACCGCCTCGGAGCCCCGCACCAGGGCCACGAAGTCGAGGTAGCCCAGGGGTTCGAGCAGGTGGACGCGGGGGTGGTCGCCCAGCCCGGCGCGCTCGAACGCGGCCTTGCCGCGCGGGTGGACCGGCATCACGACGTCGACGAGGTCGGCGATCTCGTGCAGGCGGGCGGCCAGCACGGCCGCCGTGTCGGGGTCGTCGACGTTGGCCGGGCGGTGCAGGGTGGCGGCGACGTACCGCTCGGGCAGGCCGAGCCGGGCGCGCAGGGCCTCGGCGTCGAACCGGTCGAGGTTGGCCAGCAGGGTGTCGATCATGGGGTTGCCGACCAGGTGGACCCGGTCCGGGGAGACGCCCTCGGCGGCCAGGTGGCCGATCGCCTCCGGGGAGGTGGCGAAGCACAGGTCGCTGAGCTGGTCGGTGACCCGGCGGTTGACCTCCTCCGGCATGGTGTTGTCGAAGGACCGCAGGCCCGCCTCCACGTGCACCACGGGGATGTGGAGCTTGGCGGCGACCAGGGCCGCGGCGACCGTGGAGTTCACGTCGCCGTACACGACGACCGCGCCGGGGCGCCGGGCGGTGAACTCCTGCTCCAGGCCGACCATGAGCGCCGCGGTCTGGGCCGCGTGCGAGCCCGACCCCACGCCCAGGTCGACGTCGGGGGTGGGCAGGCCCAGGTCGCGGAAGAACACCGCGGACATGCGGTCGTCGTAGTGCTGCCCGGTGTGCACCACCGCCTGGTGGGCGCCGCGCTCGCGCAGGGCGGAGACGACGGGGGCGGCCTTGACGAAGTTGGGCCGGGCACCGACGACGTGAACGATCGCGGTGTCCCGACTGCCCAGGGGGGCGCTCGCTGCCACGGCTCTCTGGTCTCCTTCTGTTCGTCGTCGGCCCCACCGGTTCCGGTGGGACCGTGGCGGCCCGGGGGGACGTTCCTCGCCGGGACGTCCCGTCCGTGTCGCCGTGGTGTCACCGCCCGGCCACATCCACATGGTTGGGTGACTGACCGTGCATGACATCCCTGTTTCCGAAGTGCCCCGTCCCCGGACCCGCAGGCTGCGGGCGGCGACGTTCACCGCCTCGACGGCCTGGCGCCACCTGCGCTCCGATCCCGCCCGCACGCCGCTGCTCGCGCTGCGGCTGATGCCGGGGCCGGTCCGGCGCGCCGCGCGCGGCGCGGCCGTCCGGGTGGGCGGGTCCGCCGGCGCCTACGCCCTGTGGGACGAGGGCCGCCGTGCCGAGGCCCGCGAGGCGGTCCTCGCCGCGGCGTCCGGCGCCGGACCCCGCACGCTGGGGCGCCTGGTGGCGGCCTGCCTGGCCGCCGGGGACGCCGGGACGGCGCGCGAACTGATCGAACGCCTTCCCCCGGGCCCGGTCCGCGACCGGGCCGTCCACCGGACGGACCTGGCCACGGGGCGGGCCGTCGCAGCGTCCCCGTCCCCGTCGCCCGTCCACCACGGGATCACGTTAACCCGCGATGCCCCAACGCGGCCCGAAGACACGGTGAACGCTCGGCGACCGGAAGCCGAGGCGGGTGAACGGCTCGCATCGCCCCCCGGTGGGGCGGTGGACGGATCGGGTGTGCGCGTCCTGCATCTGGTCACCAACGCGCTGCCGCACACCAACGCGGGATACACCCAGCGCACCCACCGGATCGCCGTCGCCCAGCGCGAGGCGGGCATGGACGTGCACGTGGTGAGCCGGGTCGGCCACCCCGTGGACAAGGGGAGCGGGGACGCGCGCACGCTGGTGCGCGTGGACGGGATCCCCTACCACCGGCTGCTGCCGTGGACGGCCCCGGCCAACCCCGAGGAGGAGCTGGCGGCGGGGCTGAGGCTCGCGTCCGAGCTGGTGGAACGGCTGCGCCCGAACGTGCTGCACGCGGCCAGCAACCACCGCAACGCCCGGCTGGCGCTCGCCCTGGGGCACCGGTTCGGCCTGCCCGTGGTGTACGAGGTGCGGGGGTTCCTGGAGGAGTCGTGGCTCTCGCGCGACCCGTCGCGGAGCGTGGACGACGCCTTCTACCGCTCGGAGCGGGCACGGGAGACGGAGTGCATGCTCGCCGCCGACCTGGTCGTGACCCTGGGCGAGGCCATGCGCGCCGACATCGAGGCGCGCGGCGTCCCGTCCGAGCGGCTGCTGGTGGTGCCCAACGCGGTGGACGAGTCGTTCCTGGAGCCGCTGCCCGCGGGGACCGCGGTGCGCGAGGAGTGGGGCATCGGCCCCGGGGAGTTCGTGGTCGGCACCACCACCAGCTGCTACGGCTACGAGGGGCTGGACACGCTGCTGGAGGCCGTGGCCCGCATGCGCGGGGCCGGCGAGGCCGCGCACGCCCTGGTCGTCGGCGACGGCCCCGAACTGGCGTCGCTGCGCGCCCGCGCCGCGGAGCTGGGGCTGGCGGGCGCGGCCCACTTCCCCGGCCGGGTCCCCGCGGGCCGGGTCCGCGAGCACCACGCCGCGATGGACGTGTTCGCCGTGCCACGGCGCGACGACCGCGTGTGCCGGGTGGTGACCCCGCTCAAACCCGTGGAGGCCATGGCCGGAAGGTTGCCGGTTGTGGCCAGTGATCTTCCGGCATTGCGAGAGATCGTGGAACCTGGAGTGACCGGAGAGTTAATTCCTCCGGGCGAATCGGCAGGTCTCGCAGATGTCCTGACAAAACTCGCCTACAGTCGTGAAAGGCGAGAGGCCTACGGTCTCGCAGGTCGCAGCCTTATCGGCGCGAACCGCACATGGACCGGGGCCGTTTACCGCTACGACCACGCGTACCGGGCCCTTATCCGGAAAATGTCCGAACCAGGCCAGATCCCGTGATCGCGGACAACAGCTATCTACACTCGAGCGTCCCGAACAGTGACGTTCCCGGCTGTCCTCGATGAAGTGCGCCCGTTCACGAAACGAATGCGAGTGTGACCACGAAGTGGATGCCGCAAACTCCAACCCAGCACCTGCACCCGAGCAGTCCCCCGCGGCGACCGGCGATCTCGTCATCATCGGTCTCGGCTACGTCGGCCTGCCCTTGGCCGCCGAGGCCAGCGCCGCAGGCCTGAAGGTCACCGGCCTCGACGTGAACGAGCGCGTCGTCCAGGGCCTCAACGGCGGGGCGTCGCACGTGGACGACCTGTCCGAAGCGGACGTGCGCGCCATGCTGGAGCGCGGGTTCACGGCGAGCACCGACCCGTCGGTCCTGGCCACCGCCCGCACCATCGTCATCTGCGTTCCCACGCCGCTGTCGCCCGAGGGCGGCCCCGACCTGGGCGCGGTCACCGCCGCCGCCGGGTCGATCGCCGCGCACCTGAGCCCCGGCACCCTGGTGATCCTGGAGTCGACCACCTACCCGGGCACCACCGACGAGGTCGTGCGGCCCCTCCTGGAGGAGTCCGGCCTGGTCGCCGGCGCCGACTTCCACCTGGCGTTCTCGCCCGAGCGGATCGACCCGGGCAACCCGACCTTCGGCGTGGCCAACACCCCCAAGGTCGTGGGCGGCCTGACGCCCGAGTGCGGCGAGGCGGCGGCCGAGTTCTACGGCCGGTTCGTGAACTCCGTCGTGCGGGCGCGGGGCACCCGCGAGGCCGAGATGGCCAAGCTGCTGGAGAACACCTACCGGCACGTCAACATCGCCCTGGTCAACGAGATGGCCATCTTCTGCCAGGAGCTGGGCGTCGACCTGTGGGACTCGATCGCGGCGGCGGCCACCAAGCCGTTCGGCTTCCAGGCGTTCTACCCCGGTCCGGGCGTGGGCGGCCACTGCATTCCGATCGACCCGAACTACCTGTCGTACAAGGTCAAGACCCTGGGGTACCCGTTCCGGTTCGTGGAGCTGGCCCAGGAGATCAACGGCCGGATGCCGTCCTACGTCATCCAGCGCGCGCAGGAGCTGCTCAACGAGTCCGGGCTGGCCCTGTCGCGGTCCAAGGTCCTGGTCCTGGGCGTGACCTACAAGGCCGACATCGCCGACCAGCGCGAGTCCCCGGCCCGCCCGGTGGCGCGCAAGCTGCTCGCCAAGGGCGCCACCCTCACCTACCACGACCCGCACGTCGAGTCCTGGCAGGTGGACGGCGAGGACATCGAGCGCTCCACCGACCTGGACCGGGCGCTGGCCGAGGCCGACCTGACGATCCTGCTCACCGACCACTCCGAGTACCGGCCCAAGCGGCTGGAGGAGTACGCGCGGCTGCTGCTGGACACCCGCGGCGTGCTGCGCCGCACCCCGCGGGGCGAGGACCCCGCGGTGGTGCCCGCCCAGGGCCGCCGGTACACCCAGCGCGAGGGGATCCAGGTCCTCTAGAGCAGCGGCAACGGGCTCCACGACCGGGGGCGCGCCGTCCCGGACACCTTGTGTCCGACGGCGCGCCCTCGTGTGTTCATCCGGAGTCGCACCAAGGTTCACCGGTTGAACCCCCGGCGTCCACCCCGCCGACCTTTGCGTGTTTCCGCAGGTGAATACCGTGTCGCACAGCCGGTACCGCTGCCCAAAAGCGGATCATCTTCTCAAGATGCGCCATACCGGCGACCCAGGTAGGTGATGTGATGCACGCGCTTGTGGCCACGGTGGTCCACCACCCGGAGGACGCCCGGATCCTGCACCGGCAGATCCGCGCCCTGCTGGACGCAGGGCACACGGTGACCTATGTCGCACCCTTCCGCGAGTGCGGCGTGACGCCCTGGAGCGAGCTGCGCTCGGTCGACGTACCGCGCGCCTCGGGCCGGGAGCGGCTGTCCGCCCTGCGCGCGGCGCGGGCCGTGCTCGCCGAGCAGGCGCCCCGGGCCGACCTGCTGCTCTTCCACGACCCCGAACTCCTGATGGCGCTGCCCTCCGAGCGCCCGGTGACCGTGTGGGACGTGCACGAGGACACCGCGGCCTCCATCCTCACCAAGCCGTGGGTGCCCCGGCCGGCCCGCCGCCCGCTGGGGATGCTGGTGCGGTCCCTGGAGCGCCGGGCCGAGCGGCGGATGAGGCTGCTGCTCGCCGAGGAGGGGTACCGCTCCCGCTTCCGGCGCGAGCACCCCGTGGTCCCCAACACCACCGAGGTCCCCGAGGCCCCGGCCCGCCCGCCGGGCGACGACCGGGTCGTGTACCTGGGGCACGTGTCGCTGGCCCGGGGCGCCCGGGAGATGGTCGAGCTGGGGCGGCTGCTGCGCCCGCACGGCGTCCGGCTGGAGATCATCGGCGGCGCCGACACGGGGGTGCGGCCGATGCTGCGCGAGGCCCAGCAGGAGGACGCGCTGACCTGGTACGGGTTCGTGCCCAACGACCGGGCGCTGCGGATGTGCGCGGGGGCGATGGCGGGCGTCAGCCTGCTGCACGACACCCCCAACTACCGGCACTCGATGCCGACCAAGGTCGTGGAGTACATGGCGCACGGGCTGCCGGTGGTCACGTCGCCGAGCCCGGTGGCGGCCCGGCTGGTGACCGAGCGGCCCGAGGGCCCCGCCGGCCTGGTGGTCCCGTTCCGGGACCCGTCGGCGACCGCGGAGGCGGTGCTGCGCCTGCGCGCGGACGAGGGCCTGCGGACCCGGCTGGCGCGGACCGGCCACCACATCGCGCAGACCTCCTACCACTGGCCCGTGCAGGCCCGCGCGTTCGTCAAGCAGCTGGAGCAGTGGGTGGACGAGGCGGGGGGTCCGGCGCCGCGGATACCCCGCCAGCGCAGTGACGAGCGCGCTCCGGCGAGTGAGGGCGACCACACTTACCTGGCCTAGGAAATATCTTCCCAGGCAGAGAGGTTGGGTGCGGGTGTACCCGATCCGCGGTGTTCCCGCTGATCACACCCGCGACCGACCGAGGACGGCCATGTCCCAGCTGCTACTCGACAAGAACGCCCAGGACCTCCTGTTCCGGGCCGCCCGTACCGCGAACGCGTTCACGGACGAGCCGGTGACGGAGGAGCAGCTCGCGGAGGTCTACGAGCTGGTGAAGTACGGGCCCACCGCGATGAACCTCCAGTCGCTGCGCGTCACCGCGGTCCGGTCGGCCGCGGCCCGCGAGCGCCTGGTCCCGCACATGTCGGGCTCCAACGGGCCCAAGACCGCGACGGCCCCGCTGACGCTCGTCCTGTCGGCGGACACCGAATTCCACCTGCACTTCCCGACGACCTTCCCGGTCCTGCCGGGTGCCCGCGAGAACTTCGCGGGGATGCCCGTGGAGGCCCGGGAGGACACGGCGGTCAAGAACGCCTTCCTACAGATCGCCTACCTCATCGTGGGCGTGCGCGCGGCGGGCCTGGCCGCCGGTCCGATGACCGGATTCGACGCCGAGGGCGTGCGCGCGGAGTTCTTCGGGGAGGACTCGCCGCTGCGCCCGCTCGTGGTGATGAACATCGGCCGTCCCGGCCCGGACGCCTGGTTCGACCGCCTGCCCCGCCTGGAGCGGGAGGCCGTCGTCACCGAGATCTGATCCCGCGGCCCCCGGCCGGTCCGCCACCCGGCCGGGGGCGGCGCGAGGGGCCCCCGCCCGCGCGGGGGCCCCTCGGCGTTCTCAGCGGTGCCCGGGGCCGTCCCCGGCCGGCCCCTCCGAGGCGACGAACACCAGCAGGCAGACGTCGTCGTCGCTGTCCTGCTGCGTGATCATCGCGTCGAGCAGCCCGTCGGCCGCCGCGTCCGGCCCGCCCTCCCCCGCCGGGAGGCCGGAGAAGCACTTCACCAGGCGGCCGATGCCGTCGTCGATGGACTCGCCCCGGCGCTCCACGAGGCCGTCGCTGTACAGCAGCAGCGCGGCACCCGGCGGCAGCGAGACGGTGGTGTCGGTGTGGGCGGGGTCGATCGGCAGCCCCAGCATTCCGCCGGGGAGCAGGTCGACGGTCCGCACCGTGCCGTCCGCGTCGCGCCACAGCGGCGGCGGGTGGCCCGCCCCCGCGAGCGTGACCTCCGGGTGCCCCGGCCGGAAGCGCACGATGACGGCCGTGGCGAAGAGGTCGGGCTCCAGGTGGCCGAGCAGGCGGTGCAGGCGCGCGAGCAGGGCCGCGGGGCGGTGCTCCTCCAGGGCGTAGGCGCGCAGGGCCGTACGGAGCTGCCCCATCATGACCGCGGCCTGGATTCCGTGCCCGGTCACGTCTCCGACGACCCCGATGAACTCGCCGTTCCCCAGGGGGAAGACGTCGTACCAGTCCCCGCCCACGTTCATGCCCCGGGCGGCGGGCAGGTAGCGGGCGGTCAGCTCCATGCCGGGGGTCCGCGGCAGCCGGGTGAGCATCGCCCGCTGGAGGGTGGCGGCCACGTCTCGCTCGTGCTCGAAGCGGCGGGCGTTGTCCACGGCCACGGCGATCCGCCGGGCCAGTTCGGTCAGGAGCAGCTCGTCGTCGCCGAGGGCCCGCGGGCGGTACAGCTCCAGGACGCCCAGCACCGAGGACCCCGAGACCAGGGGCAGGCACGACCGGCCGTCCCCGTGGACGGGCCCGCTCGCGGCGACGGCGGCCCGCACGGCGGACGGCGGGGTGTCGTCCCCGTCGGCGGCGCCGTCGGCCCGCCCCAGCCCGCCGCCTTCGAGGAGGGCCCACACCCGGACCCCGTCGGCGAAGTCCGGCACCATGAGCTCGCGAACGAGGGCGAAGAGCTCCCGCTGGTCGAGGGTGGCCATGAGGTGCGCGCTCGCCGCGGACAGGAAGGTGAGGCGGCTGCGCGCGGTCTCCGCCTCGTCCCGGGCGGCCCGCGCCGCGGCCAGGGCCCGCCGCTGCTCGTCGCCGGCCTGGGCGAGTTCGGCGTGCAGGGCGAGCACGCCCTGGTTGGTCTCCTCCAGCTCGGTCTGGTGCCATTTCAGCTCTCGGGCCCGCTCCGCCGCCAGCGAGGCCATGCGGCCGGCGCGCGAGGACACGCGCAGCAGCTCCTCCGCGAGCGTGCGGGTGTCCACGTCGGGCCTGTGGAGTGCGAGGGCGTCCGGGTCCACGGGGGCGGGAAGCTCCAGCTCGCCGATCCAGCGGTCGGCCCCGGAGCCGTCCCGGACCGTGGCCCGGACGACGGTCCCGGCCGCGTCGGGCTCCACGACCAGCTTGGCGGCGCCGGACCCGGCCTCGGCCAGGACCCGGTCGGTGACGGCGTCGAGGAAGCCGAGGCCGGCCTCGTCCGCGACGCCCGCGGCGTCGAGCAGGTGGGCCGCGGCGGTGCGTGCCAGCGCCGCGTCCACCGTCCCGCGCACGGGTATCTCGATGCGGCTGCGTCTCATCGGGGTGCTCCGTCCGGTCGGGCGGTGTGGGTGACCACGGCGACCGCGGTGTCGTCGCGCAGGGGGCGGGCGGCGCTGCCCGCGTCGCGGAACACGACGGAGGCGGTGACCGCCGCGTCGCGTGCGCCGAGCCGTTCGATCCCGTCCGGGGACCAGCGGCTCGGCAGTCCGTCGGTGTGCAGCACCAGCATGTCGCCCGGCTCCCACCCGTGGCGCTCGGGCAGGAGCGTGCGCAGGGCGAAGGCCCCGACGATCCCGGGTTGGGACGCCAGGGACCGCCAGCTCCCCCCGCGGTACAGCCGGGCGCCGATGTTCCCGACCCCGCAGAAGGTGAGCAGCCGGCGGGACTCGTCGATGTCCGCGACGGCCACGGCCGCCCCGCGGCTGCGGCGCAGGACCTCGTGCATGCCGCGCAGGAGCGCCTCGGGGGTGTCCCCGCCCCGGCCCAGCACGAAGCGGGACGCCAGCTCGGACGCCTGGGAGGCGGCGGCGCCGTGGCCGAGCCCGTCCGCCATCATCACGGTCCGCCTGCCCCGGTCGTTGCGGAAGGCGAGGGCGTCCCCGGACAGGCGGGCACCGTCCAGGGGCGCGTGCAGCCCGCCCACCGGGGCGGGACCGGCGAACAGCTCCCGGTGCTCCGGGCGGGCGAAGCGGGCCACCGCCACCGTGCCCCGGCCGGGGGTGCTCTGGAGGTCGAAGAAGTCGGCGGCGCGCCGGCAGGCGCCGAGCCCGGCGCCCAGGGAGTCGGCGGAGGAGGTGAAGCCGTCGCCCAGGGCGCGCGGCACGTCCGCGATCCCCGGTCCGTGGTCCAGCGCCACGATCTGGAGTGCCCGGGCGGAGCCCCAGGGCTCGCCCACCGCCTCCGCCACGAACCGGCCGCCCCCGGCGTAGCGGCACATGTTGGTGGCCAGCTCGGAGGCGGCGAGGACCGCGGCGTCGGTGCGGACCGGCCCCAGCCCGAGGCCGAGCGCGGCCTCCGAGACGACCCGGGCGGCGTCGCGGATCCGGGTCGTGTCGGTGACGAGGACCTCCCAGACCTGGGTCATCAGGCCCCGAAACCCGCGGGCCGGGACACGGCCCACGAGGCGATGGTGACCCTGGCCCCGCCGCCCGGCGCCTGCTCGATCCCGAACTCCTGCACCAGGCGCTTGGCCCCGCCGAGCCCCATACCGAGCCCGTTCGCCGTGGAGAAGCCGTCCTGGAGTGCGCGCTCGACGTCGGGGATGCCCGGGCCCGAGTCGGTGAAGCTCACCCTCAGCCCGGGGCCGCTCGGACCCTCCAGCCGCACGACCTCCACCTCTCCCCCGCCTCCGTGCAGCAGGGTGTTGCGGGCCAGCTCGCTGGCGGCCGTGACGATCTTGGTCTGCTGGACCAGGCCGAACCCCAGCTCGCGGGCGAGCGCGCGCACCTGGTGGCGCACCGCCGTCAGGTCGCCGTCCCCGCGGATCGGCAGGCGGACGGCCTCCGCGCGTTCCGGCACGGACGTCATGCTCCCCACTCCTCCCGCCCACCGGTGCGGGCGATGGAGACCCCGAATCCCGCGGCGGCCTCCGTGACCGTGCGGGCGGTGTCCAGCCCCGGCAGGGTGAGTCCGAGTTCGACCAGGGTGATGGCCACCGCCGGGCGCATGCCGACCAGGACGGTCCTGGCGGCCAGCAGCCGGGACGAGGCGGCCACCTCGGCCAGAACCCGGGCCAGGAAGGAGTCCACCATCTCCAGGGCGCTGATGTCGATGATGAGGCCGCGCGACCCGGTGCTCGCGACCGCGTTCGTCACGTCCTCCTGGAGGGCGACGGCGGCGTCGTCGGGCAGTTCTCCCTGGATGCTGACCAGGAGCAGGCCGCCGAGGTCCAGGACCGGGATGGAAGAGGGATTCGTCATGTCTCCTGTCACCCTTCTCACCCGAGGGGGCGGGGGTCCCGGTCCCGCCGTCCGCGCTGGTCCATCGCCCACTCCAGGGCGTCGGCGAGGGTGGCCCGGGTCGTCACGTGGCCCAGGTCCAGCCCCAGCTGGACGATGGTCTGGGCGATGGCGGGGCGGATGCCCGAGATCACGCACTCGGCGCCCATGAGGCGGGCGGAGGCCACGGTCTTCATCAGGTGCTGGGCCACCAGGGAGTCCACGGTGGGGACCCCGGTGATGTCCAGGATGGCGACGGTGGCGTTGTGCTCGACGATCGCCTCAAGCAGGTTCTCCATGACGACCTGGCTGCGCGCGCTGTCGAGCATCCCGATCAGGGGGACCGCGACGAGGCGGTCCCAGAGCTTGATCACCGGGGTCGTCATCTCCAGGAGCTGCTGGCGCTGGCGCAGCACGACCTCCTGGTTCTCCTGGAGCATCGTCTCCACGACGACCACGCGCAGCGTCCCGAAGAGCGTGGCGAGCGGGAGCCGCAGGTCGTCCCCGCCCCGCTCGTCCTGCCCGGCCTGGTCGAGCGGGAGCATGTCCAGGACCGCGTCGCGCAGGGCCCCGAACTCGCGGTCGACCTGGGCGAGGGAGAGCCCCGAGCGCGACCGGGACCCCGACATGGCGATCAGCTGCCGGCGGACCGGGAGGAAGCCCGCGGCCTCCAGGTCGTCCAGGCGCCCGCCGGCCGCCACGTCGGCGAGGCTGGCGACCACGGCGTGGGAGGCCTCCACCGCCTCGTCCCGGGTGACGGTGAACACAGCCTGGAACAGCGGCAGGTCGGCCCACCGCTGGGCGATCTGCTCCGAGCGCCGGCGCAGGAACGCCGACAGCGCGTCGGGCGACGACAGGCCGGAGTCGGGCGGTCCGTCGGTCATGGGTCTCCTCTTGCTCAGGGGCTCTGCGCCCCCTCGTGGAATCCGTTCGATTGTCGCCCGACAAGTATCCCCCGGTTCGGGGGCCGCGGGCACGGGGAGGGGGGAACCGTGGCCGAGGGGAGATACGGCGCGCGGTCAGGACCCCTCACGGGCGCCCCCTCCAGTCCAGGCAGACGACCAGGGCGTCGTCCTCCGCCTGCCGCCCTCCCTGGTACTCGACGAGGTGGCGCAGCACCTCCTCCGGGACCGAGGCCCCCGGGAGCAGCCGGGTGCCGAGGATGGCGCGGGCCAGGGCGCGGTCGCCGAAGGCCTCCCGGCCGTTCGTGTTGAGCGTGTCGAAGACCCCGTCGCTGGCGAACACGAGGCGGTCCCCCGGCTCGACCTGGAAGTGCTGGGCGACGTACACGGTGTCCTCGGCCATGCCGAGCGGCAACTGGGCCTCGAAGGGCATGTGGGTCACCCGGTCGTCGCGCAGGAGGTAGAGCCGCGGCGACCCGGCGTCCACCACGTCGACCCTCCCGGTGCCGGGGTCGAACCCCAGCAGGAGGGAGTCCACGTGGCGCTCGCCGCGGTGGCGGTCGTAGACCGCCTTGTCCGCGAGGGCCGCCTGGTCGGCCAGGGAGACGCCGCCGCGCCGCGCGTTGCGCAGGGCGTTGACGGCCAGATTCGTGAGCAGCGAGGCCTCGATGCCCTCGCCCATGCCGTTGGTGATGCCGAGTTCCAGGCGGTCGGGCATCACCGCCCAGTCGAAGTTGTCGCCGCGGACGTCGTAGGCGGGTTCGAGCTGGGCGCCGATGGTGTACTCGGGGCACTCGTAGCCGCGCCCCGGGAGCAGGTCCCACTGCATCTCCGCCGCCAGGGTGAGCCGCTCGCGGCGGCGGACCGAGCGGTAGAGGTCGGTGTCGCGCGCGGCGACGAGCAGTTCGTGCCCCAGGGCCTCGGCGGCGTCGACGAGGTCGGCCAGGATGCCGCGCACGCGCGTCCCGGGGCCGGTCGTGACCGTGAGCACCCCCAGGCGGTCGCCGCGCGCGGAGACGGGCAGGTGCACGGCGCAGCTCCCGTCCTGCGCGGTCTCCTCCACGAACGCCTCCTGGGATCCGAAGACGCGGCCCGGGACGGTGTTGAAGGCGGAGTGGCCGTGCCCCTCCCACCCGGGCCGGTCTCCGACCGGGCACAGGGTCTTGAGCCCGTAGTCCGCGAGGTAGAGCTCGGCGGACACGACGTCGTGCTCCTGCGCGAGCACGGTGCGCACGGCCTCCATGAGCCGGTGCGGTTCGGCCCTCCGGAGCGCGCGCGCCATGTCCTGCGTTCTGTTCACTGTGGTCGACCTGCGTTTTCTGTACTGCGCCCGGAGGTCGGTGCGGTGCCGCCGACGGGCGCGGTGGGGGACGTTCCGTTATGGTCGTAGAGATACCCGATGCCCGTTCACAAGTGGGCAGGGCTCACCGAGGCGATTGTTGCGAGAGTGGAAAGTGAGTTCTGAAGCGCAGGGGGAAGACGCGGTGGAGACCGCCGCTGCGGCCTCGGCCGCCGCCGAACTGATGGAAGTCCTCTGGGGACGGGGCCGCGAAGTGGACTCCTCGCCCGTGTCCGCGTCACAGCTCAAGGTCCTCTTCGTTCTGGACGGCGAGGACGGTGTCAACCTGCGTACCTTGACCGAGCGCCTGGGTTCCACCCCTCCGTCCGTGAGCAGACTGTGCGACCGCCTGGAGGCGGTGGGCTTCGTGAAGAGGACGGCGAGCCCGAGCAGCCGCCGGGAACTGCGCCTGTGGCTGAGCGAGAGCGGGCGTGCCTTCCTCCGGGATCTGCGGTCCCGCAGGGAGGCGGAGTTCCAGGCGGTGATCGCCCGCATGCCCCCGCGAAAGCGGGCGATGCTCATGGAAGGGCTCATGTCCTTCCGCGAGGCGGCGCACCGTTCCGACCGGGAGTCCGAGGACTCCGGGCGACCCGACGTCCGGACCGCCTGACACGGGGCCGGCCGGCGGGACCGAAGGGAAGGACTCCGCTCCCCCGCGCCACCGGGGAGCACCGCGGCCGGGGCCGCGTCCCGATCCATACAATGCCCACAAGCTCAACTATTGTCAAGCGACAACAATTGTCTTTGTGTCGGTTTTGCGCCCGAAGGGCCCCGGTCCGCTTGGTTCGTGGCTCTTCGACGGGTTCGACGGGGCGCGGAGCCGCCCGGCGGGGCGGGCCCGGACAGGCCGGCCCCCGCGGGTGCACCGGGCCTGCGGGCCCGGGGCGGGGCGCGGCGGACACGGGGGGCGACGGCACCCGGGCAGGGAAACGGACCGGACCCGCGGCCGGAACAGGGCGGCGGACCGGCGAACCCGGGGGCGACGACGCCCGGGACCGGGGGCCGGACGAGAAGGCGGACCGGACCCGCGGCCGGAACAGGGGGCGGCCCGGCGGACACGGGGGCGGACGGCGCCCGGGACCGGGACGCCCGAACGAGGACACGGGCCGGGCACGCAGCGGGAACAGGGCGGACCGGGGTGCCCCGAGCAAGGCTCCGGAAGGCGTGGAGGGGCGCTGCGTCCGCGGACGCAGCGCCCCTCCACGGGTGGTGTACGGGTCAGATGACGGGGGGCCGGCCGGCGCGGGTCATGCGCCAGGCGGTGGACCACCGGATCGGGGTGCGCGGCCCGGGGTCCTCGCGCCAGCCCTCGCGGAACCCGGCGAACCAGGACTTCAGGGAGGCGCGGTCGCGCTCGCGGAGCAGGGTCATGGCCACCCACGTGCCGAGGTAGGCGAAGGCCAGCACCCAGGGCAGGTTGCGGCGGGCGAGCCAGACCCGGTTGCGGGCGTTGAGCCGGTAGAAGTTCTCGTGCCGGGTCGGGGCGACCGCCGGGTGGTACATGACCGCGTCGGCGTCGTACTCGATGGTGTACCCGGCGTCCATGATCCGCCAGGCGAGGTCGGTCTCCTCGTGGGCGTAGAAGAAGTCGCCCGGCAGGCCGCCGCCCGCCTCGAACGCGGTGCGGCGGATCGCGCACGCGCCGCCCAGGAAGGTGGTGACCACACTGGAGCGGCGGGAGTCCCCCACCCGCAGCCGCGGCACGTGCCGCCGCTGGTCCGGGCCGCCGTCCGGGTCGGCGATGCGGAAGGACAGCGCGCCCAGGGACGGCTCCTCGGCGAAGCGCTCGCGCACGTGGCGCGCCAGGTCGGTGGAGCGGTACCACCCGTCGTCGTCCAGGAAGAGGACCACGTCCCCGCTGGTGGCGCGCACCCCGTGGTTGCGGCCCTCGGGGATGCCCACGTTCTCCGGCAGGCGGACGGTGGCCACGCCCTCGGGCAGCTCGGGCAGGTCGGCGCCGTTGCCCACGACGACGATCTCGACGTCGGCGCCCTCCTGCTCGAACACGCTGGTGATGGCGCGGCGCAGCTCGGCGGGGCGGTTGCCCATGGTGAGCAGAACGCAGGAGAGGGTGGGCTTGCTGGCACCGGACACCTGGGGACGGCTCCGTTCGGCTCTTGGCCCTGGGGAGACCTCCGCCGCGGTGCCCTCGGGCCGGGGCGGGATCACGGGTGTGGTCATGTTGGGGACCGTATCAGTGGACGAGAGGCTTCTTGCAGGTTGACGAAGACCGACATTCGCAGGAACAGGCTAACGAAAGCATAAAAGCCCGGTGTCAGGGGCCGCGAACGGGGTAAAGTCCGCGGCCCCCGATGTGACGCGAACGTCATCTCCGTGTCATTCGAGGCGGCGCGAGGCCACGACGCTCACGAAGTGCGCGGCGCTCATGAGGACCGCGACCGCGGCGCAGGCCGCGACGAGGACCCGTGTGGCGAGCAGGTCGCCCAGGAAGAGGTCGGCCACGGCGGCGACCACGATGATCAGGGACAGCTCGACGGCCTGGATCAGCCGGTGCACCTTGAGGGCGGACGCCAGCCTCCGGGCCAGGCTCAGCCCGGACGAGCGGGGGCGCATCGCCTCGTCGGTCACCTTCTCGGGCAGCCCCGCCTTGGCGCGGGCGACCACGACGTTGTCGGTCTCGGCCTTGATGAGGGCCACGCCGATCGCGCCGACCATGCCCAGGATCACCCAGCCGCCCGGCTCCCACGCGCCCTGGGCGCGCACGCCCAGGCCGATGAGGAGGGCGATCTCGGACACGTAGTGCCCGATCCGGTCCAGGTAGATCCCGGTGACGCTGGTGCGTCCGGTGTACCGGGCGACCTCGCCGTCGGAGCAGTCCAGCAGCAGGTACACCTGGATCATCAGCGCCGCCGCGACCGCGGGCAGCGGTCCGCCGAACGCGACGACCACGCCGGAGAGCACGCCGAACGCCATCATCAGGTAGGTGATGGGGTTCGGCGGCACGCCGAGCCGGACGAAGAGCGTGCTGACGTAGGGCGAGACGTCCCTCATGTAGAGGCGGCCCGCCCAGTGCTCCTCGTTGGTGCGCTCCTTGATCCCCGCGGGCTGGCCGCCCGCGCGGACCTCAGCGACCGACGGTCTTGACATAGTCGGCGACGCTCCGTCCGATCTCGTTCTCGGACAGGCCGAGGTGCTCCAGGATGGTGAACCGGCCCGGCCGGGTCTCCGGGGCGTGCACCACGGCACGCGCGAACGCCTCGTCGTCGAGGCCGGCGTCGGAGGGGACCACGGGGAGGCCGTGGCGCAGCAGGCAGTCCCGGATCTCGCCCATGCGCGACTCGGACCAGCCCAGGTGGCGGACCCGCAGGAAGGACGCGTACAGCGCGCCCAGCCCGGCGAGCTCGCCGTGGTTGCCACTGCCGGGTTCGAGCTGGGTGACGGCGTGCAGGATCTCGTGGCAGGCGCCGCTGGCGGGCCGGCTGGACCCGGCCACCGACATGGCCATCCCGGACAGGACGAGGCCCTCGGCCAGGACCGTCAGGAACGCCTCGGAGTCGATCGAGTCGGGCCGGTGCAGGACCGCCTCGGCCGCGACCCGGGCGAAGGTGACGGCCATGCCGTCGACCGGTTCGCCGTTGACCCGGCCGGCCAGTTCCCAGTCCTCGATGGCGGAGATGTTGCTGACCACGTCGCCGATGCCCGAGCGGACCAGGCGGGAGGGGGCGGCGCGGACGTAGTCCACGTCGATGACCACCGCGATGGGCATGGTGACCCCGATGGAGGGCTTGCCGCCCTCGTGCTCCAGGGAGCTGACCGGGGAGGCGATGCCGTCGTGGGCCAGGTTGGTGGCGACGGCGACCATGGGGATGCCCGCCATGGTGGCGGCGAACTTGGTGACGTCGATGGTCTTGCCGCCGCCGATGCCGGCGACCGCCTCGTAGGCCCCCGAGCGGAGCTTGCGGCCCAGCTCGTTGGCGGCGTCGACGGTGCCCTCCTCGACCCGGAACACCTCGCAGTGCGGGAGGTCGAGGTCGGCGGCGATCTGCTCGCCCTGGCCGGGGCCGACCGCGACGGCGATGCGGCCCTCCGTGGCGATGCGCCGGTCGGCGAGCACCGAGCCGAGCGAGGCGATGGCCCCGCGCCGGACGTCGATCGCCACCGGGGAGGGGAGCATGCGGGCTAGTAGAGGCACGCGATCTCCCGAGCCTTGGCCAGGTCGTCGTGGTTGTCGACCTCGACCCAGTCGACCGTGCCGATGGGGGCGACGGAGACCTTCTCGCCGCGGCGGACGAGCTCCTGGTAGCCGTCCTCGTAGTAGAGCTGCGGGTCGCGCTCCCAGGTGGCCTTGAGGGCGTCGGCGAGGCGGGCGTCCAGGGAGCCCTCGATCAGCGTCGCGCCGATGTACTCGCCCGCGGCGGTGGCGGGGTCCATGAGCTTGGTGATGGTGGCGAGGTGGCCGTCCTCGTCGAGGGTCACCTTCATCTCCTCGTCGGCGAGGCTTTTCACGCTGTCCACCGCGAGGAGGAGCTCCGGCCCCCTGGCGGCGAGTAGCGTTTCCTCGACACTCACCGGGTGGACGGTGTCGCCGTTCACGAGGAGGACGCCCTCGGAGAAGAATTCGCGCGCGGTCCAGAGGGAGTAGGCGTTGTTCCACTCCTCGGCCTTGTCGTTGTGGCTGAGGGTGAGCTTCACGCCGTGGCGCTCCTCCAGCGCCTCCTTGCGGGTCTCGACGGCCTCCGCGCGGTAGCCCACGACGACGACCACGTCGGTGAGCCCGGCCGCGGCCAGGTTGCGCAGCGAGATGTCCATGATGGTCGTCTCACCGTCGACGGGCACCAGGGCCTTGGGCAGGGTGTCGGTGTAGGGGCGCAGACGCCGCCCCGCGCCTGCGGCGAGAACCATTCCGAGCATGCGGGCGTGTTCCTCCTTAGTGGGGAGGTTCAGGCCTCCCCGTTCGTTCCGGCGACCGGTGCAGGGTCGCCTTCCTGGCCGTACCCGCCCCGGGGGTGTCCGGGCCCGCCCTCCCCCGAGGGGGTGCGGGCCGCGATTACGTCGGCCACCGGCGTGGCACTCCACGTGCGCACCGCCTCGGCGACGAGCAGCACCGCCAGGTATCCGGCGAGTATGCCGTAGACCGGGGTGAGCACGTGCAGCGCACTCCCCGCCGCGACGACGAGCATGCGGCCGTCCCAGCCGAGGGCGGACGCCCGCGCCCGCCGCGACCTCGTCACTCCGACCGGGGGGCGGACGGCGTCGTCGCGGTGGTGGCAGGCGACCGTCATCAAGAGTACGAACACCAGGGGACCGGGTACACCGGTCGCGAGCCCCACGACCGTCAGGTACGTGTACTCCGTGGCGCGCAGGACGGGCGGCACGAATCGGTCGTACCGTCCGCCGTGGGGGTGGCGCGAGGCCGTTCCGGACAGTAGTAGGGCAGCGACCGGTGCGAACAGGGTAATACCTGCCGGCTGTCCTCGGTCCGCGGCCAGGAGGACGAGGACGACCAGGGCCGCCGCGGCGGCCGTCGGGAGCGGCGGGGCCGCCCCGGGGGCGAGGCGCCCCAGGATGCGGCACAGGGGGCCGTCGTCACGGAGGCCGCGCAGGTCCGGGGCGGGTCCGGGGGCGCCCTGCGCCCGGTTCACCGCCGGCCCCCGTGGGCCGTGGCCGGGTCGACGAGCGCGGTGGTGATGGCGACCGCGCATCCGACGATCAGCGTGACGAAGGAGATCCTGGGGTCCCAGAGGGTGGCCGTGACGGCGATCGCCAGGAAGCGCACCGGCTGGGGGAAGACGAGCAGCCGCCGGGCCAGGTCCGCCGCGGGCGCCCGGCGGAGCGCCGGGGGAGCCTGGACACGGGGCCGCCCGGACCCGCCGGCCCGCGGTCCGGGGCACGGCTCCTCCCCCGGCGCGGTGCGGGCCCCCGCCCGCGCGGACCGCAGCCGGGACGGCGCCGCCGCGGTGTCGCGGTCGTGCCCGCCGGTGGCCGGGGGCGGGACGGGCCCGGCCGCGGCGGGCGCCGGCGGACCGCCGCGCGGCGCGGGGACCGGGCCCCGGCGCCGTGCCGGCCGCGGGGGCGCGGGCGACGCCTCGCGGGCGACCAGGAGGGCGTCGCGCAGCGCCAGGGCCACCAGGGCACCGGCCGCCCAGCCCCAGGCGCCGGCGATCCCGGCCAGCACGGCGCCCACGGCCAGGCCCAGGTAGACGATGTACTCGCGCAGCTGGGAGAGCATCGCGACCAGCCACAGGGTGAGGGCGTCGCGGCGTCCGGCGCGCATGCGGTCCCGGACGGAGTCGCAGAACAGCACCGCGACGAGGAGTGCGGAGCCGGCGAGCCCGCCGACCGTGTCGGGCCGGGTGAACCAGACGGCGGCGCCGACGGAGACCATCACGGCGATCCGGCTCATCCCCGCCCGGGTGACGTGCCTGTGTTCGAGGAAGCGCGCGGTCGACCGCGCCACGGTGCCGTTGGCCATGGACGTGCCCTCTCGGATTCTCGGTGAGAGCAACCGTCGCCCACGCTCTGTGGTCAATCAATCACTGACACGCCAATGGTGTCCGTTTGGCCTGTTCAGGGCAGCGTGTCGGCATTTCGGTCGGGTCAGATACCAAAGTGCGCACCGCCGGAATCATCCGGCGATGCGCACGGCGCTTCGAGCGCGCGCAAGGCCCTCCCCCGCGGGCGGGGGTGCGGGTGCGGGGCGGCCTCAGGCGGCCTGGCCGCCGTCCTTGCCCTCCCCGGGCTTCTCCCCGGCCTCCTCGGCGCGCTTGCGCTCGGCCTCCTCGGCCCGCTTCTTCTTGGCCTCCTCGGCCTTCTTGCGCTTGGCGATCTCGGCCTTGGTGTCCTCGTTGTAGGCCGCCAGCGCGGCCTCGATGTCGGTGTCCATCGCCAGGGACCCGCCCTTGATGTACAGGCCGCGGTTGCAGAACCGGCGCAGGTCGCTCTCGTTGTGCGAGACCAGCACCATGGTCCGGTGGTTGGCCAGCATGCGCTCGATGGCCTCGTAGCACTTGCGCTTGAAGGCCTTGTCGCCGACCGCCAGCACCTCGTCGACCAGCATGATCGGGTGCTCCAGCTGGGAGATCAGGGCGAAGCCCAGCCGCACCTTCATACCGCTGGAGTAGTGGCGCACCGGGGTGTCCACGAACTTCGGCTTGATCTCGGCGAAGTCGATGATCTCCTCGAAGCGCTCGTCGATCTGCTTCTCGGACATCCCGTGCAGGGAGCCCACCAGGTACACGTTCTCGCGGCCGGTGAGGTTGTCGTTGAAGCCGGCCCGCAGCTCCAGCAGCGGCGCGACCTTGCCGCGGACCTGCACGTCGCCCTCGTCGGGGATGAGCACCCCCGCGATCATCTTGAGCAGGGTCGACTTGCCCGTGCCGTTCTTGCCGACGATGCCCACGCAGTCGCCGCGGGCGACCTCGAAGGACACGTCGCGCAGCGGCCAGAACTCGTCGCCCTCGGCGTTGGGGTCGCGCTTGGTGCCGTGGATGAACATCTCGCGCAGGCTGCGCTTGCGACGGCGGTTGACCGCGAACCTGACCCCGAGGCCCTTCGCCTCGATGACCGGGCCGTTCGCCAGGTCGGCGCCGTAGTCGGTCTGCGCCATCACAACTCCTTCAGGACGGACATCTCCAGGCGGCGGAACGTCCAGTATCCGATGACCAGCATCAGCACGGAACCGACCACCGCCGAGATGATCGCGATCGGTCCCGGGGTCAGCTCCTCGAACCCGGAGAACCACACCGCGCGGTGCATCTCGAAGATACCCAGCAGCGGGTTCAACTGGTAGGCGGTCTTGAGCCACTCGGGCACCCGGTCCGAGCCCATCACCATGGCCGCCGGGTACAGGATCGCCGATCCGTAGAACAGGATGCGGGAGGCGATGCGCACGAGTCGCTCGACGTCGCGCACCAGCACGTTGATCGAGGACAGCAGCAGCGTCAGCCCCAGGCCGATCGTGAACTGGAGCAGGATGGCGAGCGGCAGCCAGACCAGCACGCC
The DNA here is from genome assembly GCF_900141985.1 of Nocardiopsis flavescens. Lineage (GTDB taxonomy): Bacteria > Actinomycetota > Actinomycetes > Streptosporangiales > Streptosporangiaceae > Nocardiopsis > Nocardiopsis flavescens. Next base: position 148,491 of record NZ_FQZK01000003.1, read on the forward strand.
CTCCCAGGAGGGGCGCCCGCCCAGGAAGATCACGAAGAGGATCAGGATCGGCCAGGTCAGCAGGTACTCGATGAGCTTGGTCCCCACCGTGGCCGTGGGGAAGATCTCCCGGGGCACCTTCATCGTGGTGATCAGCTTGGAGTGCGTGATCATCGCGCGCGGGGCCTCGCTGAGGATCGCCCCGAAGGTGTTCCACGGCAGGATGCCGGCCACCAGGAAGAGGAGGAAGCCGCCCTGTTCCATCGCACCCGCGGGCATCCCGCGGTCGGCTCCCAGGATCAGGCCGAACACGACGAAGTAGACCAGGGTCAGAGCCAGCGGCTCCAACATCGTCCAGGCATACCCGAGAATCGACTGCTGGTACTTGACCTTCAGGTCGCGTCGGACCAGGAGGCCGACGACCTTCCGGTGCTCCCAGACGGCCAGCGCCCTTGACGCCACCGCCACCTCCAAGGATCGAAAGAATTGCCGTCCGGTCCGCGCTCGCGCCACCGGACGGTGTGGGGTCTCGTGCCTGCGCGCACCGGCCGACGCGCGCGGCCCGCGACCCCGGTCGGACGACGACCGGGAAGACGGGGGAACGTGTCCGGGCGACCGGGGGATTGTCACGGACCGCGCCCGACTCGACGGCCGCGGTGGGTCGCGGTCGGACCGGGCACAGAGAACAGGCGTGCATAGATTACCGCTGCGGCGGACGGGGCGCGCCCACCAAGCTGCCGCGCATCCGTGTCCGGACCGTGACCACGCGCCGGGCGGGCCGGTCGGCTAGCCTCGGCTCGTGGGAGGCGGGGAGACGTGTGCGACACCCCGGCCGCCCTGGCCACGGGTGTCGCCACCGGGGATCGGAACCGTAGCGTCGGCGCGGTTTCACCCCCCGTTCCGTGTGCGTGCTCCCGCGGTTTCCCTTCGATCGGGAAGCCGACCACGAGGAAAGGGGAACGGTGGACGAGGTGGACGGCGCCGGGCGCCCGCGGGTGATCGCGGCGGTCCTGGCCGGAGGGGTCGGGGCGCGCATGGGGGCGGGCGCCCCCAAGCAGTTCCTGCCGCTGGCCGGGCGGACGATCCTGGAGCACGCGGTCTCCGCGTTCGAGGAGTGCCCCGACGTGGACGAGATCGTCGTGCTCGTGGTGGACGGGTACGTGCCGCGCGCGGCGGAGCTGCTGGCCGGCGCCGGGTTCGCCAAGGTGACCCGGGTCCTGGCGGGCGGCGCGACCCGCACCGCCACCTCCGTGGCGGCCCTGGCCGCGGTGTCCGCCGCCTCCGACGACGACATCGTGCTGCTGCACGACGCGGCCCGGCCACTGGTCTCCCCCGCGACGGTCTCCGCCTGCGTGTCCGCGCTGGCCGGCGCGAACGCCGCGGGCGTGGCGGTGCCCAGCGCCGACACGGTGGTGCGCGTGGCCGCGGGTCCCGCGGGCGAGGCGATCGCCGAGGTCCCCGCACGCTCCTCGCTGCGCCGCATGCAGACGCCGCAGGGCTTCCGGCTGGGCACGGTGCGCCGCGCCTACGCCCTGGCGACCGCGGACCCGGGCCTGGTCGCCACCGACGACTGCGGGGTGGTGCTGCGCTACCTGCCCGGAGAAGAGGTCCGGATCGTGCCCGGCGAGGAGACGAACATCAAGGTGACCAACCCCGGCGACGTGGAGGTGGCCGAGGCGCTGCTGCGCCGGTCCCGGGACCGCGCCGCGGCGGGCGGGGCGGCGCTGTGAGCGGGGTCTTCGGCGGGACCACCGAGGTCATCGGCCACCGCGGCGCGGGCCGCGGCGTGGTGGGCCGGGCGCGCGAGAACACGCCGGAGTCGTTCGCGGCGGCGGTGGAGGCCGGGGCCGACTGGGTCGAGATCGACGTGCGCCGCACCGCCGACGACGCGCTGGTGCTCTACCACAACGCCGCCCTGGACGACGGGCGCGCGGTGGTGGACCTGACCGCGGCCGAGTGCGCGCGGGCCGGGCTGGCGGGCCTGGAGGAGGGGCTGGCCGCCGTCCCCGACGGTGTCGGCCTGGACGTGGACGTCAAGACGGTGATGGAGGACGCGGTGGACGCCCCCGCGCGGCGGACGGCGTCCCTGCTGATGCCGTACCTGCGGCGTGAGGCCGCACGCCGCCGGGTGTTCGTGTGCTCGTTCGACCCCGGTGTGCTGCTGTCCGTGCACGAGGGGGCCCCGGGGGTGCCCACCGCGTGGATGCCGTTCGTGCGCAACCCGCTGGACCAGGCGGTCGCGGGCGCGGTCGGGCTGGGCTGCCCGATCGTGGCGGTCGACGTGCGCTCGTTCGGGCTGACCGCGGACGGCCCCCTGCCCGGGCGCAGGCCGGTGGAGTACACCGTGGACCTGGCCCACCGCGCCGGCCTGGAGGTGGCCTCCTGGTGCCCGGACCCGCGGGAGGCAGCGGTGTTCGCGGCCGCGGGCATGGACGCGGTCGTGGTGGACGACGTGCCGGGCGCGGTGGCCGCGCTGCGGGGCCCGGGCCCCGGCGGCACCGGCTGAGACCGCGCCGGGCGCTCCGCGCGCCCCCGGTCCGGGGCGCGGGGGCCGACCGGCGCCCGCCTCAGGAGGCCTCGGCGCCCCGGGAGGCCCGCGCGGTGCGCGAGTCCGCCCCCAGGCCGGGCGGGCTGGTGAGGAAGCCCGCGCCCCACGACATGTGCATGGCGGCCAGGGCGACCGGGATGAGCGGCAGGGAGGCGGCGGGCAGGCCGCGGCCCAGGGGCAGCGAGGCCGCCGCGACCAGGGCGAGGTAGGCGCCGGGCACCAGCCACAGCGGCCACCACAGGAGGCCGCCGAGCAGGCCCAGCACCACGCCGGCCAGGGCGACCGGCGGGGCGAGGTAGCGCAGGTTGATGGTGCCCCTGTGCTGGCGGGCGACCACGCGCCGCCAGCGGCCGTAGTGGAAGTACTGCTTGGCCAGGAGCTTCACGTTGCGCCGGGGGCGGTAGGAGACGCGCATGCGCGGCTGGAACCACACGGTGCCGCCGCTCTCGCGGATGCGGTGGTTCATCTCCCAGTCCTGGGCGCGCAGGAAGGCCTCGTCGTAGCCGCCCACGCGCTCCAGCGCCGAGCGCCGGAAGACGCCCAGGTAGACGGTGTCGGCCGGGCCGCCCTCGCCCCCGGTGTGGAAGCGGGCGTTGCCCACGCCGACCTTGGAGGTCATGGCGGCGGCGACCGCCTTCTCCCAGGGGGTGGTGCCCTCTGCGGCCATGATGCCGCCGACGTTGTCGGCCCCGGTCTCCTCCAGGGTCTCCACGGCGACGCGCAGGTAGTCGGAGGGCATCATCGCGTGTCCGTCGATGCGGGCGACGATGTCGTGGGAGGAGGCGCCGATGGCGGCGTTCAGGCCCGAGGGGGTCCGGCCGGTGGGGTTGTCCACCACCTTGACCCGGGGGTCCGCCGCGGCGAGGCCGTCGGCGACCTCGCGGGTGCGGTCCGCGGACGGTCCCACGCCCAGCACGACCTCCAGTTCGCCCGGGTACTCCTGGGCGAGGACGTGCTCCACCGCGGCGGCGAGGTGGCGCTCTTCGTTGAGGACGGGCATGACGACGGAGACCGGCGGCCAGGACACGGGCACTTCCCCAGTTCGAGAGGTGTCGGACGGCGAAGCGGATGTACGGGGCATCAACGCTCGCGCGCGTCCACGGTACTGCAACGGATACGGGGGCCGCGCCCGTCGGCCCGCTCGGTCTGCGGGCACGGCCGGAGGGGTCAGCCCTGGTTCTTGACCGGGAGGCCGTCGGAGTCCTTGAAGGCGCCGACGAGGACCATGATGAAGTCGATGAGGGCCCACACGCCCACGCCGCCGCAGGTGAGGAGCATCAGGATGCCCGTGCCGACCTTGCCGACGTAGAAGCGGTGGACGCCGAACCCTCCCAGGAAGAAGGAGAGCAGGACGGTGACGAGCCAGTTCTTGGGGGAGACGGCGGAGGGGTACGACATCGGATTCTCCGGAACATGAGGGCAGGCGGACATGAAGGCGTCCATGCCTGGGAAGGGAACCGGTGGCGGGATCCGGGCGCCGTTGCCACGGCTGCCGGGTACCGGTGAGATGCGCGACAAATTACCACAGGGCAGGGCTTCGGGCCCGCCGTGGAGCACTCGCCCCTTTCCTCTCTCGGCTCTCAGGTGAGAGCAAGCCGAGAACAACACGCCGAGGATCGACATCTCACACGATGCGGGGGATCGGGTGACAACCTAAGAGTTGAGGACACCGTTGACCGGGGTGGGACGGGGACACCGATGAACGACGACAACGGGGGACGGGATCGACCGGGCGGCGGCGAGTTCCGGCGCGAGCGGTCCAAGCCGGTCCCGCCCGAGGGTCGGCGCTCCCCCCGGTCCGGCCGCATCACCGTGCCCTCCGGCACCGTCCGCCGCCGCCGTGCGGGCCTGGTCGTGATGGGCGTCCTGTCCGTCCTGGTCCTGCTGGCCTCGGGCACCTCCTGGGCGATCACCGGGTGGATGTCAGGCGCCCTCAACCGCTTCGACGTCTTCGGCGACCTCGCCGAGGGCGACCGCCCGGAGGAGACCGGCGGGCTGACGTTCCTGGTCATCGGCTCCGACAGCCGCGAGGCACTGGCCGAGGAGGACCGTAGCGCACTGAGCGTGGGCTCCACTCCCGGCCAGCGCTCCGACTCGATGATGCTGGTGCGCCTCAACCACGAGCGCGACCGGGTCACCGTGGTGGGCCTGCCCCGCGACCTGTGGGTGGACATCCCCGGCGAGGGCGAGGACAAGATCAACGCGGCGTACGCCTACGGCGGCCCGCAGATGGCGGTGCGCACCGTGGAATCGGTCACCGACGTGCGCATCGACCACTACGTGGAGGTCGACTTCTCCGGCTTCGTCGGCGTGGTCGACGCGCTCGGCGGCATCGAGGTGTGCCTGCCCGAGGCGATCACCGACCCCAAGGCCCACCTGGACATGGAGGCGGGCACCCACCGGGTGGACGGCACCGAGGCGCTGGCCTTCGCCCGCACCCGGGCCACCCCGCGCGGCGACCTGGACCGCATCGACCGCCAGCAGCAGGTACTGTCGGCCATGCTGGACCAGGCGCTCAGCAGCGAGACCCTGTCCGACCCCGGCAAGCTCACCGCCTTCCTGGACAGCGCCCTGTCGTCGGTGACCGTCGACGAGGGGCTGGACACCTCCACCATCAACCAGCTCGCCTACCAGATGCGCGACCTGGACATGGGCTCGGTGGCCTTCACCCAGGTGCCCATAGCCGACATGGACTTCTGGACCCCGCGCGGCGACGTCGCCCTGCTGTGGGACGAGCCCGCCGCGCGCGACCTGTTCGCCGACATCAACGCCGACCGGCCGATCACCGAGCCCTCCGCCGCCCCCTCGCCCGAGGAGGAGAAGGAGCCCGCCCCCGCCGACATCCGGGTGCGGGTGTTCAACGGGACCGGCACCCCGGGGCTGGGCGCGACCCTGGACGGCGCCCTGTCCGGAGCCGGGTTCCAGGTGTCCGGCGCGGCCACCGACTGGAGCAGCCGGGACGTGGCCGTCACCCAGGTCAGGCACGGCGCCGCCGACGCCGCGGCGGCCGAGTACACGGCCGGTCTCGTGCCGGGTGCCGAGACGGTGGAGGACACCACCCTGGACGGCGAGATCCAGATCGTGATCGGCTTCAACTACACGACGTTCGACGCCCCGGAGGTCGAGGCCCCCGCGCCGGAGGAGTCTCCCTCGGCCGGGGACTCCCCGCTGTCCACCTCGACCGCCCGGGACAACATCTGCGGGTGACCCCCGCGAAGGAAGGTGTTCCCGTGCTGCGCCACCTGCTCGGCCTGCTGGTCGGCATCGCCCTCGCCCCCGTGCTGTGGATCGCCGTGTCCTGGTCGGCGGGCGAGCTCCCCGGGCTCCTGGAGGGCGGTGCGGAGGTGGCCCCGGTCTCCGCCGCGGTGCTGCTGGTCCTCGTCGGGTTCGCCTGCGCGTACCTGGCGGCGGCCCGGATCTCCCCGCTGACCGCGGGGGCGGCGGGGCTGCCGCTGGCCGCGCTGGCGCTGTGGCCCGCGGTCCACCCGGCGTCGCTGTCCACGGCGCTGTCCTGGCTGAACCCGGAGAGCTTCGTGTTCCCGGGCGGCCCGGGGGTGTCCGTGGCGCTGCCCCTGGGCGCGCTGCTGGTGTTCTCCGCGGCCGTGCCGGGCCGCTGGCGCTCCCCCGCGCCGACCGGGCCCGCCATGGTGGCCGCGCCCTGGGAGCGGGTCGACCGGTCGGACGGGGGGCCGGACGGGCCCGTCGGCGACACGGTGCCCGAGGCCCCCGGCCGCGGTCCCGCCACCGAGGTCTGGGACCCGCGGCAGGACGATCCGGACAAGACCACCACCCCGTTCTCCCGGGGCGAGGACGGGTGGACACCGCTGGGCCGGGAGGCCCGGCGCCGGGATTGAGGGGCTTCGGGGGGCCGTGTCCCCTACGGGGCGCACACCGGTAACCTGAGCGCCTGATGTGTTCACGCCCTGTTCGGGTGTGCGCCACGTCTCGAAGCGTAAGGTGATGCTCCGCGTGCGGGTCTCCCCCGGCGCCGATTCATGTCCGCCTTTCCGCCCTCCCCCCGGGTGCTCACCGCCCTGAGCGGGAACAACCATGGGATACGGGCGCGGACGAAAGCGAGGAAGGACTCAACCAGTGGTCGAAGCGGACCGTATGCGCGTCTCCGTCATCGGTACCGGTTACCTGGGCGCCACCACTGCGGCCTGTCTGGCCGAACTGGGGTTCGAGGTGCTGGGCCTGGACGTCGACGAGGCCAAGATCGAGATGCTCCGCTCCGGTCGGGTGCCCTTCTTCGAGCCCGGGCTGGCCCCGCTGGTGGCCTCGGGCCTGGAGTCGGGGAGGCTGCGTTTCACGACCTCGTTCGCCGAGGCCGCCGAATTCGCGGACCTGCACCTGATCTGCGTGGGCACTCCGCAGAAGGACGAGTCGGGTGCCGCCGACCTGAGCTACGTGAACTCCGCGGTGGACCGGCTGGCCCCGCACCTGACGCGCCCCTCCGTGGTGGTGGGCCGCTCGACCGTGCCGGTGGGCACGGCGGCGACCCTGGCCGCCCGGCTGGCGGCGCTGGCGCCCGCCGGCGCGGAGGCGGAGCTGGGCTGGAGCCCGGAGTTCCTGCGCGAGGGCTTCGGGGTGGAGGACACCCTGCGCCCCAACCGGATCGTGCTGGGCACCGACTCCCCCCGGGTCGAGAAGGCCGTGCGCGCCCTGTGGCACCGGCAGGTCGACGAGGGCATCCCGTTCCTGGTGACGGACCTGCAGACCGCCGAGCTGGTCAAGGTGGCGGCCAACGCCTTCCTGGCCACGAAGATCTCCTTCATCAACGCGATGGCGGAGGTGTCGGAGGTGGCCGGCGCGGACGTCATCCAGCTGGCCGAGGCGCTGTCCTTCGACGACCGCATCGGCGGCAAGTTCCTGGGGCCGGGCCTGGGCTTCGGCGGCGGCTGCCTGCCCAAGGACATCCGGGCGTTCATGGCCCGCGCCGACGAGCTGGGCGTGGAGCCCGCGCTGTCGTTCCTGCGCGAGGTGGACGCCATCAACCAGCGGCGCCGGGCGCGCACCATCGACATCGCCCGCCAGCTGATCGGCGGCGGGTTCGCGGGCAGCCGGGTGGCGGTGCTGGGCGCGGCGTTCAAGCCCAACTCCGACGACATCCGCGACTCCCCGGCGCTGGACGTGGCCGCCACGATCGCCTCGCTGGGCGCGCAGGTGACGGTGTACGACCCGGCGGCGCTGGAGCGGGCCCGCGAGGCGCACCCGGAGCTGAACTACGCCGACTCCATGCGCGGCGCCGTCGCCGACGCCGACGTGGTGCTGCTGCTCACCGAGTGGGCGGAGTTCCGCGAGGCCGACCCGGAGGAGCTGGGCGGCCTGGTGGCGCGCAGGCGGATCGTGGACGGGCGCAACGCCCTGGACCCTACCTTCTGGCGGGCCTCCGGCTGGACCTACCGGGCGCTGGGCCGCCAGTAGGGCCCCGCCCGTACCGGTGGCCGGGACCCCTCAGGGTCCCGGCCACCGGTCTTTCCGGGTGTCGGCGTTCCCCGGCCGCCCCGGGCACCGCCCGGCCGTGCTTGACTACTTTCCGTATCTATTCGGCGACACGCGGCAGCGGTGCCGTGTGTCGGTGACGAACGGAGTCCGACCGGTGAAGTTCCGTACGGCCGCGGGGGCCGCGGCCCTGGCCCTGCTGGCGGTGGCCGCCCCCGCCCACGCCGACCCCCTGCCCGCCCCCGCCGCGGCCCCGGCCGACTGCCCGGCGCTCACCCCGCCGCCCACCGCCGAGGACCTGGAGCGGTACCTGTGCGGCGACCCGCGGCTGGGCCCGGCGGAGCTTCCCGGACAGGGGCCGGTGGCGGGGCTGCTGGAGGGCTACGACCGGCTGGGCGGGCTGACCCCGGCCGGTTTCCTCGACCGCTGGTGGGGGCCGCAGGGCTGGGAGTACCCCGACCACATGGGCTTCGAAGTCGTGGACGGAGAGCCGGTCACCGAGACCACCGTCCTCCCCGAGGGGTGGATGCTGGACCGCTTCGGATCCCCCTGGGGCACGTTCCTGGCCCCCGCCGGCGCCCCGTACACGCAGCGGGCCCTGCCGCCGGACTCGCTGAACACGTGGCCGGACGGGCCGGAGAACAACTACACCTGTTTCGAGGTGACGGAGGAGCTGCCCGCGCTGACCGGACCGATCGCCCCGCACTTCGAGCAGCCGGGCGGCGGCGAGCAGGTGCTGGTCCCGGCCGGGGGCCTGCCCGAGCCGGTCGCGGACGAGTACGCCCGTGTGAACGAGCTCCTCGACCTGGGCTACCTGGAGGCGCGCCCGGTCGGGGAGTGCGCGGCGTTCCCCGGTTACACGCTCTCCTGAGCCCGTTCCCCGAGGGCCGGCTCCCCGGTCCCCGGGGGCAGGCGGCGCAGGGAGACGGCGACCGCCACCGCCATCGCGGCCATGACGGCGGCCCCGGCGAGGGCCGCCGTGGTGAACCCGGCGGTCTGGGCGGCGAAGGCTGCGTCCAGCAGGGCCGCGGGGTCGGCCGCCCCGGGAGCTTCGGCCAGGGCCCCGGCGACGGTCTCGGCGGCCGGTCCGGCCACCCCCTCCCGCTCCATGGCCTCCCGGTACACGGTGGCGGCAGCGGTGCCCAGGAGCGCGATGCCCAGGGCGGCTCCGAACTCGGTGCTGGTCTCGGAGATCCCCGCTGCGGCCCCCGCGCGCTCGGGCGGGGCCGTGGCCAGCACCAGGGTGTTGGCCGCCGTGGCGACCACACCGATGCCGAAGGTGAGCAGGGTGTAGGCGCCGATGAGCACGGCGAGGCGGGTGTCGGGCTCCAGGGTCGCCACGATCCCGAACCCGGCCGCGCCCACGGCCAGCCCGCCCGCCATCAGCAGGCCGGGGCGCGCCCGGTGGGCGGTCATCCCGGCCAGGGTCGCCCCGGCCAGGGTGCCGGCGAAGGCGGGCAGGGAGTACAGGGCGGCCTCCAGCGGGCTCAGGCCGTGCACCGCCTGGAGGAACGTGAAGGTGAGCAGGCCCAGCCCGGCCGCGGCGAACGAAACCGCCGTGTTGCCGCCCACGGCCGCGGCGAAGGCCGGCCGCGCGAACAGGCCCACGTCGATCAGCGGGTGGGCGGTGCGGCGCTGGCGGACCACGAACACCGTCAGGAAGAGCGCCCCGGCGAGCAGGCAGATCCCGGCCCAGGGGTCGGCGCCGTACTCGGCGAACCGCTTGACCGCGTTCACCAGGCCCAGCACGGCGACCAGCGAGAGGGCCGCGCCGAGGAGGTCGAACCCGCCGGGACGGGGATCACGGGACTCGGGGACCAGGAACGGTGCGCCGACCAGCAGCAGCGCCATGAACGGCAGGTTGATCAGGAACACGGAGTTCCAGGGGAGGAACTCCAGCAGCGCCCCGCCCAGGATGGGGCCCAGGACACTGCCCCCGGTGAAGGCGACCGTCCAGGCGCCGACCGCGGCGGCCCGCCGGCGGGGGTCGTCGAACATCGCCCGGATGAGGGAGAGCGTGGAGGGGGCGAGGGTCGCCCCGGCGACGCCGAGCAGGACGCGGCCCGCGATGAACCAGGCGGCGTCGGGCGCCAGGGCGAGCAGGGCGGAGGCGGCGCCGAAGAGCGCGGCCCCGGTCAGCAGGAGCCTGCGGCGGCCGATCCGGTCGCCGAGTCCGCCCATGGTGACCAGGAGCCCGGCGAGGACGAAGCCGTAGACGTCCATCATCCACAGCCACTGGGTGGCGGTGGGGGCGAGGTCCTCGGTGATGGCGGGCGCGGCCACGAACAGGATCGACAGGTCCATGGACACGAGCAGGGCCGGGATGAGCAGGAAGACCAGTCCGGCCCAGGCGCGCGCGGCTCCGGGAGGGTGGTGTGTCGTCGTCATGCCATGATCGTACGTACGTCAAAATCCGGCGTCAATATGTACGTACGTACAAAACTGATAGGGTGCGCCCATGAGCCAACGTGAGGACCTGCTCGCCGGAGCACGGCGCTGCCTGGTCGAGAAGGGTTACGCCAAGACCACCGCGCGCGACATCGCCGCCGCCTCCGGGGCCCATCTGGCCTCCATCGGGTACCACTTCGGGTCCAAGGACGCGCTGATGAGCGCCGCGGTCCTGGAGGCGAGCGGCGAGTGGGGGGACGTGTTCGAGCGGGCGGTCCGCGCCTCCCGCGCCGAGGCCCCCCAGGACCGGATCCGCGTCCTGCTCACCTCGCTGCTGGAGACCCTGCCCGAGCAGCGGGAGCTGCTGGTCGCCAGCGTCCAGGCCTTCGGGCAGGCGCAGTTCGACGAGCCCATGCGCACCGCCCTGGCCGCCGGCATCGACGAGGGCCGCCGGGAGCTGGCGGCCCTCATCCTGGACGTCCCCTCGGACGGGCTGGACCCGGCCACGGTCGCCGGGGTGGGCTCCATGGTCTACAACCTCGTGACCGGCTACGTGCTCCAGTACCTCATGGAGCCCGACTCCCTGCCCACGGCCGAACAGGCGCTGGAGGGCCTGCGGGCCCTCACCCGGGGCCGCTGACCCCCGGCGCCCGCGCGGGCGCCGGGGGTCAGCGCGGCTACAGGCCGAACCCGGTCGGGCGGGAGCCCTCGGCGGCCTCGCGGCGCAGCCGCTCGCCCTTGGCGTGCGCCTGCTCGCGCAGCTCCACCTGGAACTCCGCCATCCTCCCGGCCAGGCCGGGGTCGTGCATCGCCAGCATCCGCACCGCCAGCAGGCCCGCGTTGCGGGCCGCGCCCACGGCCACCGTCGCCACCGGCACCCCGGCGGGCATCTGGACGATGGAGAGCAGCGAGTCCATCCCGTCCAGGTACTTCAGGGGCACCGGGACGCCGATGACCGGCAGCGTCGTCACCGAGGCCAGCATGCCCGGCAGGTGGGCGGCGCCGCCCGCCCCGGCGATGATCGCCTTGAGCCCCCGGCCCGCCGCGTCGGCGCCGTAGGACACCATCTCGTGCGGCATCCGGTGCGCCGACACCACGTCGGCCTCGAAGGGGACGCCGAACTCGCGCAGGGCCTCGGCGGCCTCGCGCATCACCGGCCAGTCGGAGTCCGAGCCCATCACGATGCCCACCACGGGGTCCTTGCTCACTGGTCGTCTCCTCGCAGGTAGTCGGCGGCGGCCCGGGCCCGCTCCAGCAGGTCCCGGTGGTCGTCGCCCGTCACGGTCACATGCCCTATCTTGCGGCCCGGACGCACGTCCTTGCCGTAGAAGTGGATCTTGACCTCGGGGTCGACGGCCATCACGTGCAGGTAGCGGCGGTAGACCTCGGGGTCCTCGCCGCCCAGCAGGTTGGCCATCACCGTGAAGGGCGCGTCGGTGCGCGGCGAGCCCAGCGGCAGGTCCAGCACGGCGCGCAGGTGCTGCTCGAACTGCGAGGTGCGGGCGCCCTCGATGGTCCAGTGCCCGGAGTTGTGCGGGCGCATCGCCAGCTCGTTGACCAGCACCCCGTCGGCGGTCTCGAAGAGCTCGACGGCGAGCATCCCCGTGACGCCCAGGGCGTGGGCGATCTCGATGGCCAGCTGCTGGGCGCGGGTGGCCTTGTCCTCGGACAGGCCCGGGGCGGGGGCGATCACCTCGTGGCAGATCCCGTCGCGCTGCACGGTCTCCACGACCGGGTAGACGGCGACCTGGCCGTGCGGGGAGCGGGCCACCTGGACCGCGAGCTCGCGCTCGAAGGCGACCTTCTCCTCCACCAGCAGCGGGACGTCCTCGGCGGCGGCGCGCGCCACCACCGCGGCGGCGGCGTCTGCGTCGTCCACCACCCACACGCCCTTGCCGTCGTAGCCGCCGCGAGCGGCCTTGAGGACCACCGGCCACCCGGTGCCGGCGGCGAACGCGGTGACGTGCTCGGGGGAGGCGACGGCGCGCCAGCGCGGAGCCGGGGCGCCCAGCTCGGTGAGGCGGGTGCGCATGCGCAGCTTGTCCTGGGCGAAGCGCAGCGGGTCCCGGCCCGGGCGCAGCAGCCCGCCGGCCTCCTCGACCGCGCGCAGCACCGGCTCGGGGACGTGCTCGTGGTCGAAGGTCACGACGTCGTTGGCCTTGGCGAAGGCCAGCACGTCCTGGAGCCCGCGGTCGTCGCCGAGGGTGACGTTCCCGCAGACCAGGGCCGCGCTGTCGGCGGGCCCCGCGGCCAGGACCCCGAAGTCCACCCCGAGGGCGATCGCGGCCTGGTGGGTCATGCGGGAGAGTTGCCCCCCTCCCACCATTCCCACTCGGGGGACGGTGCGGTTACGCTCGCTCACAGTTCCTCAACTCATCTGCTCGAACCGCGGTGACGGGACGGCTCCGCGCACGACGGAGCCTGGCCGGAACGGCTCGGAACCCGCGGCCGGGGTCGCTCCTGATCCCCGGTCAGAAGTCTAGGGCGTGCCGACGGCCCCGCCCGAGCCGCCCCGTCACCGCCGGTCGTCCCCCTCCGGAGGCCCCGTGCGCGCGTTCCTCACCCGGCATCCGCGGCTCGCCGCGCTCATCGCACAGCTGGGCAAGTTCGGCTCCGTCGGCGCCGTCGCCTACGTGGTGCAGCTGGCCGCCACCAACCTGCTGTGGGAGGCCGCGGGGATGGACGCGCTGCCCGGCCAGGTCCTGGGGACGCTGGTGTCGATCGCGGTGGCGTTCGTGGGGAACCGGTTCTGGACCTTCGCCGACCGGGCCCGGACGGGCTACGGGCGCGAGACGCTGCTGTTCCTGGCGATGAACGGGGTGGGGCTGCTCATCCAGCTCGGCTGCCAGGCGTTCTCGGTGTACGTGCTGGGGTTCGACGACCCGGTGTCGCGCAACATCGCGGGCAACGTGGTGGGGGTGGCGCTGGGCACGCTGTTCCGGTTCTTCTCCTACCGGACGTGGGTGTTCCCCGAGCGGCCCGCCGCGGAGCCGGGACGGCCCACCGCGGAGGAGGAGCCGCCGGCGCGCCGCCCCTGAGGGCCCGCCGCGGGGCCGAGGCGGGCGCCGGGGGCGGTCAGGCCGCGGAGACGCGGTGCACGCCCGCGCGGCGCGCGGCGCGGCGGACCAGCAGCGCGTACAGCCCGGTCTGGGCGACGGTGAGCGCCAGTACCAGGGGGGTACCGGCGCCCGGGGCCAGCCCCGCCCCCACGACGACCCCGGTGCCGATGGCGGTGATGCCCCCGGCCAGGACGGTGAGGGTGAACTGCACCAGGGCGGAGACCACGTGCAGGCCGATCGCGGCCTCCAGCCCCCCGGTGCGCCAGGTCAGCCAGGACAGCGCCAGCCCCAGCACCGCGAGGGCGGCGGTGGTCCACGGCATGCCCGGGTGGGTGGAGGCGTAGATCGCCGGGAACAGGGTGCCCCCGGCCAGGACGGCGGGCCAGGGCGAGCGCAGCACCCGGGCGACCGCGCCGGAGCCGCCCGCCTCGTCCGGGCGGGCTCCGAGCGCGCCCACCAGCTGCATGACCAGGCCGCGCAGGGTGAGCTCCTCGGCCAGCGACTGGAACGGCACCAGCAGGGCGATGACGAACAGGGCGGCGAGCAGGACCCGGCCGCCCCCGGCCGCCTCGGCGGAGACCGGTTCCAGGCCGAACCGGCCGGCCAGGGGGACGTAGGCGGCCGTCGCCAGCGCCACCGGGACCACCGCCAGGGCCGCGCAGCGCAGCAGCCAGCGCGAGCGGGCGCGTCCCTCCACGGATATCAGGGAGCCCACACGGCGCCACTGCACCACCCGCACCAGGAAGACCGTGATGGGGATGAACAGCGCCGCCGTGATCAGTCCGAAGGCGAGGCCGGCGATCTCGCCGACCCGCACCGACTCCGGGGCCAGGCCGCTGCCGCCCAGCACCGCGACCAGGGTGACGGCCAGGGCCATCGCCACCCACAGGAAGAACACCAGCACCCCGAGCACCGCCAGTGTCAGCAGCGGCGTCCACCACCGGTACCAGGAGGTCCGCCCCAGCCTGTGATACGACTCACCCCCGGGCACCACCGCGGGGGCGAAGGGGTGCTGCTCCCGGGTCCGCACCGGGCTCGGCGGCGGCCAGGCCCAGACCCCGCGGTCGGCGTTCACCGCGGGATGCCCCTCGGGCGGGGTCAGCCGCCCTCCCCCGGGCGGCCCGGCCCAGGTCTGCTCCTGGGCATGCGTCCGCGACGCCTGTCCCTCCGGCCCCTCCGGGGCGGCGGGCCAGGACGAACCCGGCGGTGGCGGAACATTTCCCATCGTGCGCTGAGATTACTATCCGGCCGTGTATTGCCTGCGTTAAGTCCGTGCCGTTATCGGCCGGTCACGGTGCGGATCCGGGCAGGTGGACGGCGCGTGCGCATGCGGGCCGGGCATGGAATACCGGGGTGACCGCACCTCGTTGGAATGAATGGTCCGTTGTGGGATACCGCGGACCGAGCACCCCGTCCCGCTGACCTACGATTGGGCTCATGTCCTCCACACCAACCACCGATCAGGTGCACAAGGCCCTGGCCACGGTGCAAGACCCGGAGATCCGCCGTCCCATCACCGACCTCGGAATGGTCAAGAGCGTCGACATCGGCGACGACGGTTCCGTGCACGTCGGCATCTACCTGACGGTGGCCGGTTGTCCCATGCGCGGCCGTATCGAGAAGGACGTGACCGAAGCGGTGACCACGGTCGCCGGGGTCACCTCCGTACGCGTCGAACTCGACGTGATGAGCGACGAGCAGCGCAAGGAGCTGCAGACCAAGCTGCGCGGCGGCCAGGCGGAGAAGGAGATCCCCTTCGCCAAGCCGAACTCGCTGACCAAGGTCTTCGCGGTCGCGTCCGGCAAGGGCGGCGTCGGCAAGTCGTCCGTCACCGTCAACCTCGCGGCGGCCATGGCCGCCCAGGGGCACAAGGTCGGCGTCGTCGACGCCGACATCTACGGGCACTCGGTGCCCCGCATGCTCGGCGCGTCGGACTTCCCGACCAAGGTCGAGGACATGATCATCCCGCCGACCGCGCACGACATCAAGGTCATCTCGGTCGGCATGTTCACCCAGGGCAACACCCCGGTGGTGTGGCGCGGGCCGATGCTGCACCGCGCCCTCCAGCAGTTCCTCTCCGACGTGTACTGGGGAGACCTCGACGTCCTGCTCATGGACCTGCCCCCGGGCACCGGCGACATCGCCATCTCGGTGGCGCAGCTGCTGCCGACCGCCGAGCTGCTGGTGGTGACCACCCCGCAGCAGGCCGCCGCGGAGGTCGCCGAGCGCGCCGGCTCCATCACCGCCCAGACCCACCAGCGGGTGGCGGGCGTCATCGAGAACATGTCGTACTACGAGCACGCGGGCGAGAGGGTCCACCTCTTCGGCGAGGGCGGCGGCCAGACCGTCGCCGACGCCCTGGGCCGCACCCTGGGCACGGACATCCCGCTGCTGGGGCAGATCCCGCTCGACACCCGCCTGCGCGAGGGGAGCGACGCGGGCCGGCCGCTGATCCTGACCGACCCCGGGGCCGAGGCGGCCAGGATCATCGAGTCGATCGCCGAGACCCTGGTGGGCCGCCCGCGCGGCCTGGCGGGGATGCAGCTCGGCATCTCCCCCATGCGGCGGTAGCCGCACCCGCCCGGCCCCGCTCGGGGCCGGACCCGGCGCCGGGGTCCTCCCCCGCGCCCCCATCCTCGCGAGGACGCGGAAAGGCCCCCGGGACCGCCCCCGGGGGCCTTCTCCGTGCGCGGGTTCAGTCGTCGGTGGAGTCGAGGGTGATCGTGGCGGCCTCCCGGGTGCCGCCGCGCTCGTACTCGACCTCGACCTCGTCGCCCGGGGAGCGGTCGCGGATCATCGCCAGCAGCTCCTGGCCGGAGTTGACCGGGCGGCCGTCGAAGGTGGTGATGACGTCCCCCGAGCGCAGTCCGGCCCGGTCCGCGGCGCCGCCGGACTCGACGGAGTCGACGACCGCGCCCGGCAGCGGGCGCTCGACGTCGATCTCGGCGCCGAGGTCGGCGTAGGTCGCCTCGCCGTCGTCGATGAGCCGCTGCACGACCCGGTCGGCCTCCACCGAGGGGATGGCGAAGCCCAGGCCGATGTTGCCCGCGCTCTCCCCCGCGTAGCCCATGGTCACGATCATCGAGTTGACGCCGATGACGCGGCCCCGGGTGTCCACCAGCGGGCCGCCCGAGTTGCCGGGGTTGATGGCGGCGTCGGTCTGGAGCGCGTAGAAGCGGCTGGCGTCGGGGCCCTCCCCCGAGGTCACCGGCCGGTTGACGGCGCTGATGATGCCCTGGGTGACGGTGCCCGAGTACCCCAGCGGCGCGCCGATGGCGATGACCTCGTCGCCCACGATGACCTGCTCGGAGTCGCCGAACTCCAGGGGCTCCACGGCCACGGGGTCCTCCAGGGCGAGGACGGCCAGGTCGGAGCTGGGGTCGGCGCCGACGACGGTGGCCGGGGAGAGGCTGCCGTCGCTGTACTCGACGAGGATGCCGTCGCTCTCCAGCTCGGCGGAGACGTGGTCGTTGGTGACGACGTGGTCGCCCTCGATGATGAACCCGGAGCCGCCGCCCATGACGCTGCGGTCGGCGCTGCGGATGGACACCACGCTGGGGCTGACCCGCTGGGCGACGCCCGCGATGGTGTCGGGGTCGCGCTGGGGCGCCTCGGGCGGGGGCTCGTTCATGGTCGGGCCCTCCACCTGGGGCGCCGCGTCCTGGGAGCCGCCTCCCGCGAGGAGGCCGCCCGCCGCACCGCCCGCGCCGCCCGCGATGAGGGCGACGACGAGCATCCCGCTGAGCGCCATCCAGGCGGGGACGCCGCGCTTCTCGCGGCGCGGCCCGCCCGCCGCGGCGTAGGCCGGGGCCCCCGCGTATCCGGCCGCGTAACGGCCGGACGGGTCGCCGGGGCCCGCGGTACCGGGGTCGCCCGCGCCGAACGCGGCCTGCTGGCCGGTGGGAGCGTACCCGGGGCCGACGGGGGGTGCCCCGGGGCCGCCGGGGCCCGCGGCACCCGGGTCGCCCGCGCCGAACGCGGCCTGCTGGCCGGTGGGAGCGTACCCGGGGCCCGGGAACCCGCCGGGGGCTCCGGCGTCGGCCGGGCCCGTGGGCGTGTACCCGGGCGCGGGCCGGCCCGGGTCGCCCTGGGGGGCCGGGCGGCCGGACGGGGTCGGTTCGGAGGCGCCGAAGGAGGGGCGGCCCTGGGGATCGGGGTGCATGGGTTCTCCACTGCCGGGAGGCGAAGCGCGGGGGCGGTGAGCGGGGAGCGGCCGGTCCGACGTCGGTTCGGGCGCACCGCGGCCGGGCGGCGCACCGCCCGGCGGGGTCGCACGCCCCGGGCCGCTCCCCTGTTCCGAACGGCCGTTTTCCTCAGTCAAGACCTGCTCCGTGTGTCGCTGTGGGTTTCGGTGGGACGCCCCGGGCCCCTACAGGAGCCCCAGGCGCGACATGCCCCGCTGGACTCGGGACCAGAAACCGGAGTCCTCAGGTCCCGGCAGGGCGGTCACCGCCGAGGCGGTCAGGTCCGAGGGCGCGTCGGCGAGCACCGTGTAGACGAACCCGTCCGCCTGCCACATGCCGTGGTACCTGCCGCCGTCGCCGCCGAAGATCGTGTCATGTTGTGGTGTGACGCCCGTTCCCCCGGTTCCGGTTCCGACCGATCCGTCCGGGACCGCGGTCCGGGTGTCCTCGTCCAGCTTCCCACGCTGGGAGAAGACCGACACCTGCGACAATCCATCCGAATAGACCGCGTGGACGACCTTCCGTCCGGCGTGCAGGGTGGCCCGCGCGTCGACCAGGCCGAGGTTCCAGGCGAGGTGCTCGGGCAGGACCCAGCCCCGCGCGCGCAGCTCCCCGCGTTCGGCCGGGGTGAGGACGTCGCCCCACGGGGAGTCCCCGGCGACCTCCTCCGGCCAGTACCCGTCGCCGGGTTCCAGGCCGGTCAGCCGGAAGCCGAGCACGTGGCGGCCGTCGGGGCCGTAGACCGAGCTCCCCACCAGCACGCCGGTGTCGGCGTCCACCCAGAACCGCCCGGCGACCGTGCCGTTGGCGCGGACTGCCTCCACCGTGCGCGCCGGGCGGCCGTCCACCTCGTCGAGCCCCGCGTCGCCCACCGCGTAGACGCGCTCCAGGGTGGTGAGCAGCCTCTCGTCGAGCTCCTTGAACGGGCTGTCGGTCACCACGAAGGGGTGGGCGCCCGCGGTCATCGGGACGAGGGCGACGCCGTCCCCCGGCCGGTTGACCACCCGGGTCGGGTCGGTGCCCTCCCCCGCCTCACCGGTCAGCTCCCGGACGGCGGAGTAGGCGGTGCCGCCCGACGCCTCGGCCGAGCGGCGCAGCACCGCCATGCCGTCGTCGGGGCCGGCCGCGGGCACGGCGTCGGAGCACGGGTGGGCGGCACCGGTCAGCAGCAGGCACAGGAGTGCCAGGGCCGCGGCTGCGGCCGGTACCGGGTGCGCGGAGTGTCCCCGCGCGCTCACCGCGTCGGCAGATCCGGTCCGGGCCCGGAGGGGGCCGGGGACGGAAGGGTGTCCACCGCCGGGATGAACCGGCTGGTCACCGCGTGCTCGACCGCGAAGTCCGACAGTCGGGGCTCCACCACCGGGGTGTCCCCGGTCTCGCCCCCGGCGACGAACGCGCCGCCCAGCAGGGCCGTGACGACGGCGACGCCCGCGACCGCGTAGCGGCCTCCGGGGAGGGCGGGGAACAGCTGGGAGAACCGCTCGCCGCGGCGGCGGGCGCGCCGCTCGGGGGCGACCACGGTCTCCTCGGCCATCATCGGGGCCATCGGCGGGGTGGGCCCCGCGTCCGGGAAGCCGCCGAGGGGGCGGGAGGAGCCCAGGGGCGGACGGGCGCCGAAGCCCGCGCCTCCGGGCGGCGGCTCAGAAGGGCCCCGGTCCGGACCCCCCGGGCCGTCGCCCCGGGACAGCCCCACCAGGCGCCCCATGAAGTCGAGGTCGGGCTCGGGCTCGCCCAGTCCGTGCAGGCGCCGCTTGAGCCGGCGCATCATGTCCGCCTCGAACCGGCAGCTCTCGCACTTGGCCAGGTGGATGAGGGCGCTCTCGTGCTCGACCGGGCCCAGTTCCCCGTCGACGAGCGCGGAGAGCCGCTCCCCCAGGTGTTCTCTGCTCACTCCGCCTCCCCGTTGTTCTCCGCGGCGGCCAGGGACCGCCGGTGCTCCAGGGCGCGGCGCAGCTGGGCGCGGCCCCGGTGGATACGGCTGCGCACGGTGCCGAGCTTGACGCCGAGCGTCGCGGCGATCTCCTCGTAGGAGAGCCCCTCGATGTCGCAGAGGACCACGGGGGCGCGGAACTCCGCGGGCAGCGCGTCCAGGGCGGCCTGGACGTCGGCGTCGAAGTGCCGGTCGTCGTAGCGCTGGGCGGGCGAGGGCTCGCGGCCCTCCAGGCGCTCGTCGGCGTTCTCGGCCAGCCCCTCGAAGCGGATGCGGGCCTTGCGCCGGGCCATGTCGAGGAAGAGGTTGGTGGTGATGCGGTGCAGCCATCCCTCGAAGGTGCCGGGGGTGTAGTTGGCGAGGGAGCGGAAGACACGGATGAAGACCTCCTGCGTGAGGTCCTCGGCGTCGTGCTTGTTGCCGGTGAGCCGGTAGGCCAGTCGGTACACCCGTGGGGAATGGGTGCGGACGACCTCGTCCCAGCTCGGCGGTTCCCATGCCTCGAACTCCGCGGCAGGGCCGGATTCTGGCACCGCTTCTCCCTTCATCCCGTCGATGCGCCCGGACAGTGCGCTCGGGGGGAGTACTGCTTCGTGGCGATCAACGTACGTTCCTCCCGGTTCAACGCCGGCGGGCGCCGATTAAGTTCCCGCCGCCACGCTCGGTCCGCCGACCGGATCGCGTTAGGCTTTGTCCGGGCCGTGACCCGATCGCGATCATCCTTCCACGGTGGGTGACCCCGTGCCGGTCGGACGCCCCGACCACAGTTCTCACAGATCATCGCAGCGGGAGGGCGTCATCACCGGCGTGGAAGAGACAGCGGCCCGGCTCACCTGGGTCCGCACCGAGCAGTCGCGGTTCGAGCAGGAGGCCCTGCGGGACGAGTCGCTCGCCGACGCCTACGACGCGGCGGCGGGGTCCCCGGCCCCGCCGGTGGATCCGGCGGCGGGGGCGGCACTGCGCTTCCTCGCCGCCTCGATAGGCGCGCGGTCGGTGGTGGAGATCGGCACGGGGTACGGCGCGTCCGGGCTGTGGCTGCTGCGCGGCATGGCCCGCGACGGCATCCTCACCACCATGGACTCCGACGCGGTCCACCTGGACCACACCCGGGCGCTGTTCGCCCGCGCGGGGTTCGGGGCGGGCCGGGCCCGGCTGATCCGCGGCACGGCGGCCGAGGTGCTGCCCCGGCTCACCGACGGCGGCTACGACCTGGTGTTCGTGGACGCAGAGCGGCGCTCCTACCCGGAGTTCCTGGACGAGGCGCTGCGCCTGCTGCGCCCGGGCGGCATGGTGGTGCTGCACGGCGTCCTGGCCGGCCCGGGCGGGCCGGACGGCCCGCTGCGCGCCCCGGACCCGGCCGAGACGGCGGCGCGCGAGGTCATCGGGCGCATCCGCGAGGACGAGGCGTTCATCTCGCTGCTGATGCCGCTGGGCGAGGGCCTGCTCGCCGCCATCCGCCGCTGAGCCCGCGAGCGCGAGGGGCCCGCCGCGTCAGGATGCGGCGGGACCTCGCGCCGGGCCGGTCAGGACGCGGCGAGCCAGCGCAGCAGGGTGCGGGTGGCGAACGCGGTGCCGCCCCGGGTGAGGATGCCGCTCTCCTTCATGGACCGGCCCGGACCGGCGATGTCCAGGTGGGCCCAGGGCACTCCCCCGGTGAACTCGCGCAGGAACAGGGCCGCGTCGGTGGCGCCCGCCGGGCCGAACTCCTTGCGGGTCCCGATGTTGGCCAGGTCGGCCACGCGCGACTCGGTGGTGGGGAGGTACTCCTCGGTGAGGGGCATGCGCCACAGCGGCTCCCCCGCGGCCCTGCCGGCCTCGGTGATCCGCTCGGCGAGGGCGTCGTCGGTGCTGTACAGGGCCGCGGTGCCGGTGCCCAGGGCGAGCTTGGCGGCGCCGGTGAGCGTGGCGACGTCCACCAGGGTGTCGGGGGCCAGCCGCTCGACCGCGTACCCGAGGGCGTCCGCCAACACGAGGCGGCCCTCGGCGTCGGAGTTGAGCACCTCGACGGTGGTGCCGGAGTAGGTGGTGAGGACGTCGCCGATGCGGGTGGCGTCGCCGGAGAAGGCGTTCTCGGCCAGGGCCAGCAGGCCGGTGACCCGGACCGGGGCGGACACGGCCGACAGTGCCGACAGCACGGCCAGCACGACCGCCGAGCCGCTCATGTCGGTCTTCATCAGCGACATGTTGTCGTTGGGCTTGAGCGAGAGGCCGCCGGTGTCGAAGGTGATGCCCTTGCCCACCAGCACCACGTGCGGGGCGCCGGGGTCCTGCGGGGTGTAGGAGACCTGGACCAGGCGGGGCGGCCGGGAGGAGCCCTGGCCGACCGCGAGGATGGCGCCGAACCCCTCGTTCTCCAGGTCCTTCTCGTCCCAGACCCGGACGTCGAGCCCGGCGCCGGCCGCGACCTCGCGGGCGCGCTCGGCCATCCAGGCGGGGTCCTTCGTCCCGGAGGGGGTGTTGATGAGGTCCCGGGCCAGGGCGGTGGCCCCGGCCAGGACGGCGCCCCGGGCGAGGCCGTCGGCGGGGGCGTCCCCCACGGCGTCGATCACGGGGGCCGGGCGCTGGGCGGCGTCCGGCTCCCCGGTCTTCATCGTGAAGGTGTAGGAGGCCAGCAGCGCCCCCTCGGCGAAGGCCGCGGCGGCGTCGCCGCCGGCCAGCGCCGCGGGCCAGGCGAACGCCACGCGGTCGCGGCCCCGGGCGGCCCGGGACAGGGCGGCCCCGGCCTTCCGGAGGTCGTCGGGGGAACCCGAACCGACCCCCAGGAGGGCCAGCCTGGCCAGACCCTGGTCCCGGGACACCGGGAACTGGACCGACTCGCCGGCCTTGCCGGTGAGCGAGTAGTGCGTGAACAGATCGGTGAGCGGGGCCGGGAGCACCCGGTCCAGGCCGCCCGCCTCGACCCCGTCGACCGCCGCCGGTCCGCCGTCCGCCGCCTGCACGGGCAGGACGAGGAGGTCGGCCGCGGTGTCGTCGAGGGTCCCGGTGACGGGGTTGATCTCCGTGGCGAAGGGCACAGGGCGCTCACAATCGTTCACTCGTCGGGAGGTGTGACCACCTCGGGGGTCTCGGGGCCCGTCCGGCCCGGGGTGGGGGTCGGTGGTACCGGTGGTGCCGGTGTCAGCCGACGACGCCCCGGAGGGCGTCCCGGAGCTCGGTGGCCTCGTCCGGGGTCAGTTCGACGACCAGGCGGCCGCCGCCCTCCAGCGGGACCCGCATGATGATGCCGCGACCCTCCTTCGTGACCTCCAACGGGCCGTCACTGGTCCTCGGCTTCATTGCCGCCATGCCATTCCCCTTTCTCGTGTTCCTCGCGGGTGGCCGGGCCACAGCACCGACGCCGATCCGCTGGGTCCGTCTCGGCTTCGAAACCGTGGGCCGGTTCCGTGCGACTCGCGCCCGTGTGACTTAAGGGGCGTGAATCACTCTTCGACCATTATCTCGGAGGTTGGCCCCCGTGTGTGCGACGTACCACGGCGCCCGCGGGCGTCGCGCACACCGGCCAACGAGGAATCGTCGGTCAGTAAGGTTATATCGGTACTAGCCGAAACCTCGTGAGAGCACGGGAGGCCGACCGGTCTCCTCCCCCTCCGGGAACGCTTGAACCGCGTCGGCCCCCGTTTTCCGAAAACGGTGCCGACCGGCGGTGTCAGGCCCCGCCGGAGAGCAGTCCGGTGGAGATCATCCGGGTGCCCTCGCGGGTGACGGAGGACCATTCCGCGTTGAGCCCGCCGCCGCCGGGCCACACCGTCAGCTCCGCCTCGTCGACGCAGCGCTCCTCGGGGTCGGCGGTCTCGGTGTAGGTGAAGACCCGGCGGTCGTTGTCGGCCGCGGTGAGTTCGAGCGTCCCGGAGCAGGTGAAGGTCGTCCAGGCGGTGCTGCCGCGCTCGGCGCCGTCCTCGATCCGGACCTCGGCGTGCCAGTCGGCCACGTGCGCGCCCTCGGTGTCGACCTGGGTCATCTCTCCCGCCCACGACCCGACGAAGTCCTCGGCCGGGGCGCCGGAGCCCGCCGGGGCGTCCTCGGCCCCGTCGCCGATCAGCGCCCAGGCGGCGGCGGTGCCGCCCGCGATGAGCACGACGGCCGCCGCTCCGACGGCCAGCCCGGTGATCCGGCGGCGGCGTCGGGCGCTGCCCTGGACGGAACGGGGCGGCGACCACAGGGACACCTGCTGCACGGGGACGGCGGAGGTCGACGGGGCGGGCGTACCGCCCCGGTCCTGGGCTCCCGACTCCAGCTCGGCTGGTGCGTCCATCCTCGACATCCTCACAAAGAATGCGCCCGCTCCAGGGGCGGGGCGGGGGTACGTGAGTACAGCGACCGAGGATAGAGCACACGAACGCGACGGATCGTCCCGAGAAGGACACCGCGCGTGTGATGCACGACATACCAGGGGATCCCGCGGGCGAACGGTACCGGGCACCGGGCGGGACGGCGCCCCGGCGGGCCCGCGGGGCCGGGTCAGGCGCTGCGGCCGGCGGAGGTCGAGGGCCGGGCGCCGTCGTCCCCGGGGTCCCCGGGGTCCGCCTCGCCGCCGTGGTCCCCGGAGGGGCCCGGGCCGTCGTCGGCGGGGGCGTCACCGGGCAGGTGCGAGCCCGGGGTGGGGCCGGTGCCCTGCGGGACGTAGGAGGGGTCCAGGCGCGACAGGCGCCACTCCAGGTCTTCGATCCGCGCCTCGCGCTCGCGCAGGGTGGCGGTGAGCCGTAGCAGCAGTTCGTCGACGGCGCGCACGTGGTAGCCCCACATGGCCAGCGGCAGCAGCAGGCGGCCCAGCTCCGCGGCCTTCACCGGGCGGTCGCTGGGCAGGTCGAGCGGGGGGTAGTCGGCCTCGAACCGGGCGAGGCGCCCGCCCTTGCCGAGCACGACGTAGACGACGCCGACGAGCACGGCCAGCGCGGCCGCGGCGACCAGGAAGAGGATGAGATAGGGCACGGCACCGATCGTGCCATACCCGGCCGCCCCGCGGGAGGGCGCGGGAGCGGCCGGGGCGCGGGCCTCAGGAGCCGTTGGTCCTGGCGCGCTCCTGGGCGTCCAGCTCGCGGGCGATGTCCAGGTGCGACTTCTTGATGATGTCGACGACCTCCCCGGGTTCGTCGACCATCTGCACCAGCTCCATGTCGTGCGGCTTGATGAGCCCGTTCTCCAGCAGGCTCTCGCGGATCCACTTCTCCATGCCGCCCCAGAACTCGGTGCCGACCAGCACGACCGGGAACCGGGTCACCTTGTTGGTCTGCACCAGCGTGGCGGCCTCGAACAGCTCGTCCAGGGTCCCGAACCCGCCCGGCAGCACCACGAACGCCTGGGAGTACTTGACGAACATCGTCTTGCGGACGAAGAAGTAGCGGAACGTCATCCCCATGTCGATGTAGGGGTTGAGGCTCTGCTCGAAGGGCAGCTCGATGCCCAGCCCCACGGAGAGCCCGCCCGCCTCCTTGGCCCCCTTGTTGGCGGCCTCCATCATCCCGGGGCCGCCCCCGGTGATGGTGGCGTAGCCCGCCTCCGCCAGCTTCGCCCCCACCTGGACGCCCAGGTCGTAGTAGCGGGTCCCGGGCCGGATGCGGGCCGACCCGAACACGCTCACCGCGGAGGGCAGCTCGGACAGCAGGCCGAACCCCTCCACGAACTCCGACTGGATGCGCAGCACCCGCCAGGGGTCGGTGTGCACCCAGTCGGCCGGGCCGCGCCGGTCCAGCAGCCGCTGGTCGGTGGTGGTGTTGGGGATGGACTCTCCGCGGTAGGTGAGGGGACCCGCGTTCCTCACCTGCTCTTTCCTGTTCGCTTCTTCCGTCATGACCCCAAGTTATCCGCGCCGGAGCGGATCGCGCCCGAACCGGGTGTGGCCCGGTGGTGGCCACCAGCGGCCATTTCCGCGAAGCGGGCGTGACCGGCGGGCCCGGCGCGGGTCAGCGGGCCCCGGTGAGCCAGGCGGCCATGCGCTCCTCGGCCTCGCGGATGCGGGGGATCTCGGCGTACTCGCCGCGGGTGTGGGCGAGCGTCGGGTCGCCGGGGCCGTAGTTGACGGCGGGCACGCCCAGCTCGGAGAAGCGCGAGACGTCGGTCCAGCCCAGCTTGGCGCGGGCCCGGCCCTCCCCCACCGCCTCGACGAAGGCCGCCGCCGAGGGGTCGTCCAGCCCGGGGCGGGCGGGGGCGGCGGCGTCGGCCAGGCGCACCTCGAACCCGTCGAAGACCTCCCGCAGGTGCGCCTCGGCATCGGCGACGGACAGGTCGGGGGCGAAGCGGTAGTTGACCTTGACCACGCACTCGTCGGGGATGACGTTGCCCGCGACCCCGCCCGTGACGAAAACGGCGTTGAGGCCCTCGTGGAAGCGCAGGCCCTCCACCTCCGGCTCGCGCGGGGTGTAGGCGCGCAGCACGTCGAGGATCCCCCCGGCGCCGTGGATGGCGTTGACGCCCATCCAGGAGCGGGCGCTGTGCGCGCGCTCGCCGCGCGCGACGACGTCGACCCGCATGGTGCCCTGGCAGCCGCCCTCGATGACGCCGTCGGTGGGCTCCATGAGGATGGCGAAGTCACCGGCCAGCCACTCGGGGTGGCGGCGGGACAGGCGCAGCAGGCCGTTGCGCTCGGCGTCGACCTCCTCGTTGTCGTAGAAGACGTAGGTGACGTCGTGCACGGGCTCGGCGACCAGGGCGGCCAGCTTGAGCTGGACGGCGACCCCGGCCTTCATGTCGGAGGTGCCGCAGCCGTAGAGGCGGTCGCCCTCGACCCGGGAGGGGACGTTGTCGACGATCGGCACGGTGTCGATGTGCCCGGCGATGACGACGCGGCGCTCGCGGCCCAGGCCGGTGCGGGCGACGACGGCGTCGCCGTCGCGGGTCACGGACAGGTGCGGCAGCGCCGAGAGGGCGCGTTCGACCCCGTCGGCGAGGCCCTCCTCGGCGCCGCTCTCGGAGCGGACGTCCACGAGGGCGGCGGTGAGGTCCGCGACGTCCGAGGTCAGGTCGAGCATGAGGCGTCCCCGTCTTCCGTGGGTCGGTCGTGGTGTGCGGTGTCCGCCTCACGGCGCGGGCACCGCCCCCAACCCTAGGTGTACCGGCCGCGGGGGCCGGCGGCACCCGCCGCGCCCGGCGCGCACGGAGCAGGGCCTTGCGGTACCGGTGCGGACCGCGGCGCCTCCGGGCCCCACCGCCGCGGGCGTCCGGCCCCGGGAACGCCGGAGGGCGCCCCCCGTGCGGGCGGGCGCCCCCGTACGGGTCCGCGGGTCAGGCGTTGACGCCGTGCTCGCGGAGCAGGTCGTTGAGGGCGAGCTTGTCGTGCTCCTCCCCCTCGGCCAGGCGCTTGAGGACCAGCAGCACCGGCATGCCGAAGTCGCCGCCGGGGAAGCTCTTGATCCGGTTGGCGGTGACGCACACCGACCAGGCCGGGGCCTCGCCGCGCGGGAGCTCCTCGCCGGTCTCGGCGTCGAACACGCGCGTCGAGGACGTGAGGACGGTGCCCGCGCCGAGCTTGGCGCCGGTGCGCACCCGGGCCCCCTCGACGACCATGCTGCGCGAGCCCAGGAAGGCGTCGTCCCCGATGACCACCGGGGAGGCCTGCGGCGGCTCCAGGACGCCGCCGACGCCCACGCCGCCGGACAGGTGGACGTTGCGGCCGATCTGCGCGCAGGAGCCGACCGTGGCCCAGGTGTCGACCATGGTGCCGGAGTCGACGTAGGCGCCGATGTTGGTGAAGGACGGCATGAGCACGACGCCCGGGGCCAGGTGGGCCCCCCAGCGGGCGATGGCGCCGGGGACGACGCGCACGCCGTCGAAGCGGGTCTTCAGCGGCATGCGGTCGTGGTGGTAGAAGTCGCCGACCCGCGACTCCTGCATGTCCAGGACCTTGAAACCGAGCAGGATCGAGCGCTTGGCGCGCTCGTCGACCACGACCTCGTCGGTGGCGGGGTCGACGAAGGCCACCCGGGCCTTGCCCTCGTCGATCAGGTCGATGGCGGAGGTGATGATCCCGCGCGCCTCGGTGTGTCCCGGGGTGAGTTCGGAACGCTGCTCCCAGAGTTCGTCGATCCGGTCGGGCAGCGGGCTGGAGTAGGAGCTGGTCATGTGGTCCACGTTAGTAGTCCCCGCGGGATCGCACGGACACGGGCTCCCCGCTCGGCGCGGCAGGTCCGCCGCAGCGGCACCACGGCCGGGGCGGGGTTGACTACAATGCGGCCGAAGCGCCGCACGGCCCCACCTCCCCGGCACGGCGCGCCCCACGTCCCCTACCCGATGGTCGTCAGTTGCCTAAGCGCCGCAAAATCTCAGCCTTCGTGAAGATCCTCTTCGCGCTGTTCGTCGTCTGCGGTGTCCTCGTCGCGGGCGGTTACTACGTGTTGACCACCGTGGAGCCGATCACGACCGAGCCCGAGCCCGAGACGCAGTGCCGTGTGGACCTGGCCGACGGCAAGTACTCGCTCAAGGTCGAGCAGGCCGTGAGCGCGACCACGGTCGGCGGTGTGGCGTTCAGCCGGGACCTGCCGCCGGAGGCCGTGACCGTGGCCTACGCCACGGTGTGGCAGGAGACCGCGTTCTACAACCTGGAGTACGGCGACCGGGACTCGCTGGGGCTGTTCCAGCAGCGCCCGTCGCAGGAGTGGGGCGACCCGGAGGAGATCCTCGACCCGGTCTACTCCAGCAGGGCCTTCTACGACGCGCTGGTGGAGGTCGACGGCTGGGAGGGGCGCCCGGTGTTCGAGGCCGCCCAGGCGGTGCAGCGCAGCGCCGACGGCTACGCGTACGACCAGCACGAGAAGCTGTCGGCGCGGATGCAGGAGGTGTTCACCGGCACCCGCGGATCCGGCCTGACCTGCTGGTACGACCGCGAGACGCTGGCCTCGCTCACCGGGGGCGAGGCCGACCCGGCGGGCGCGGAGCAGGAGATGGCGCGGGTGTTCGGGGTGGAGCCCGCGGCGCTGACCGACGCTCCCGAGTCCCCCACCGGCGACCGCGGCTGGGCGATGGCCCTGTGGGCCGTGGCCCACGCCGAGGAGTACGGGCTGACCTCGGTCGCCTACAACGACCGCGTGTGGCGCGCCTCCGACGGCACGGAGGGCGCCGCCGAGTGGCAGTCCTACGTCACCGACACCCGGGGCGAGCTGGTCCTCGGCTGACGCGCCCGCGGGGCCGCCGTGCACGGCGCCGCCCCGGGCCCCGCGCCACCCGCCCCGAACGACCGCTCCACGGCCGTCCCGCCGCCGGCCCCGGCCGTGCGCGCCCCGCCGGGGCCGGGGCACCGGCCGTCCGCACAGGGGCGGGTCCGGCCGGAGCGCCGCCGCCCGGGGTGCGGTCGCCGAACGCGGTCACACCACCCGGTGGCCGCCCCGCGGGGCACCGGCCCCGCCGCCGTCAGCCGCCCAGGCGCGCGACGGCGGCGTCGACCCGCTCGTCCGTGGCCGTGAACGCCACCCGCACCGCACCGGCCCCGGCGGGCCCGTAGAACTCGCCCGGCGCGACGAGGATTCCGCGCCCGGCCAGGTGCTCCACGGCCTCCCAGGCGTCGTGGTCGGGGTGGGACGCCCACAGGTACAGCCCCGCCTGGGAGTGCTCGATCCGCCATCCGGCCCCGGTGAGGGCCGCGCGCAGGCGGGCCCGGCGGGCGCGGTAGCGCTCCTTCTGCCCGGCGGCGTGCTCCTCGTCGTCCAGGGCGGCGCCCATGGCCGCCTGCACCGGGGCGGGCACGATCATCCCGGCGTGCTTGCGCACCGCCAGCAGCTCCTGGACCAGGGCCGTGTCGCCGGCGACGAACGCCGCGCGGTACCCCGCCAGGTTGGAGCGCTTGGACAGCGAGTGGACCGCGAGCAGTCCCTCGTGGGAGCCGTCGGACACGTCCGGGTGCAGGATCGACACCGGGGCCTCGCCCTCCCAGCCCAGGTCCAGGTAGCACTCGTCGGAGGCGACGACCGCGCCGCGCTCGCGCGCCCAGGCCACGACCTTGCGCAGGTGCGCCACGCCCAGGACGCGGCCGGTCGGGTTGCTCGGCGAGTTCACCCACACCAGCCGCACGGGCGCCGGGCCCAGCGAGGTGAGGCCGTCGGCCGCGACCGGGGTCGCCCCGGCCAGGCGGGCGCCGATGTCGTAGGTGGGGTAGGCCAGCTCCGGGTGGACGACCGTGTCGCCGGGGCCGAGCCCGAGCAGGGTGGGCAGCCAGGCGACCAGCTCCTTGGAGCCGACCGTCGGCAGCACGCCCTCCCCGGTGACCCGCACCCCGTGGCGGCGCTCCAGCCAGCCGGTGATGGACGCGCGCAGCGCCGGGGTGCCCCAGGTCGCCGGGTAGCCGGGGCTGTCGGCGGCGTCGGCCAGCGCGGCGCGCAGGCCCGGCGGGACCGGGTCCACCGGGGTGCCCACCGAGAGGTCGACGATGCCGCCGGGGTGGTCCGCGGCGATCTTCTTGTACGGGGCCAGCCGATCCCACGGGAAGGCGGGGAGCCGGTCCGTCACGGGCCGCCGGGTCATCGTGTCTCCATCGGGTCGCCCGGGCCGTCGCGGCCCGGGGGTCGGTCGGGTGTCCGTAAAGCGATCGCGCCGACCCTCCCGGTTGCGGGGGGATCGGCGCGATGGCGGTGCGATCGGGCGCAGGGGCGCCCTCTGCGCCACGGAGGCGCACCGGCGCGCGATCGGATGCCGAGGAAGGCCCGGCTCACTCCGCCTGCGGCGGCAGCTTCGCGATGAGGGGGTGGTCCCGGTCGATCTTGCCCACCTTGGAGGCGCCGCCCGGGGAGCCGAGGTCGTCGAAGAACTCGACGTTGGCCTTGTAGAAGTCGGCCCACTGCTCGGGCACGTCGTCCTCGTAGTAGATGGCCTCGACCGGGCAGACCGGTTCGCACGCACCGCAGTCAACGCACTCGTCCGGGTGGATATACAGGCTGCGCTCGCCCTCGTAGATGCAGTCCACGGGGCACTCGTCGATGCACGCCTTGTCCATCACATCAACACAGGGCTGCGCGATGACGTAGGTCACGTCGTACTCCTTGATCTCACCCCCGCGTTCCCACGGGGGAGGCGGGGACCTCGCAGAGACGTCCGTCGAGCACGGTCCGGCGTGCGGGCGCCCGGGCCCTGCCCCCGGCCTCTGCGAACGATTGGCACAGATGTCGTACTCCTAGTATGGCGGCGAAGCGGAGTCGTCGCACAATCGGGGGGCGCGTTGCACATGGCGGGTCGCCTGGTCCACCGGATCACGCCGGAGGACACGGGCAGCAGGGTCTCCATCCGAATCCACCTCCCCGGAGGGGGGTTCACCGATATCGTCGGGGTGCTGGAGTCATGGAACGACGGCGTGCTCGCGGTGCGCCGCCGCGACGGCCGCGAGGCGCGCGTGGAGGAGTCGTCCATCGCCGGCAGCCGTGTCGTTCCCGACGTCCCCCCGCGTCGGCGCGGAACGGCCGGTGGGAGGCATTCTTCCGGCCCACCGGGGTAGGACGGTCTCAGTCCCGGACGGCCGCCCCCTGCCTCCGGTGACGACGCAGCACCGCGAAGTACCGCGCCCCCGACGGCACCCCCCGGCGGACACGCGGGCGCCAGGCACGGGGTTCCGGGGAGGTAGCGCGGTCCATGGGTGAAGCAGTTGCGTCCGCGCTCGCCGAACTGGCCCGGCGCGACGGCCGGTCGGCGGAGATGGCCCGGCAGGCCCTGGACACGCTGGCCCCCGGCAACGACCTGGAGGGCCTCAACCAGCACGCCGTCCAGCGCTTCTGCTGGTTCGAGCTGCCCGCCCGCTTCTCCCGCGAGGACCGGCTGCCCGCGCTGCGCGCCCTGGGCTCCCTGTTCTCGCTGCTCCAGCTGTACCGCTACGAGCGGATCTGCTCCGCCCCGGCCACCGCCGACCTGCTGTCGGTCCACGGCGGGGACCACGGGGCCGGCGCCGCCGTGTACGAGCGGCTGATGTGGGAGTCGGGGGTGGAGCCCCCGGACCTGCCCGAGCTGACCTGGGGCACCGTGGTGGGCGACGCGGAGATCCGGGCCCGGCAGGAGACCGCCTCCGCGCTGGAGCTGGCGATCGCGCTGGGCGACGTGCGGCCCGGCGAGCAGGACTGGCGGCATTCCCAGGAGCGGTTCACCCGGTCCTTCCTGACCCGTCCGGACGACCGGGGGCTCAGCCACCTGGACCGGATCCGCGAGGAGCGGGTGCGGTCCTGGCTGTCCTCGGCGGCGCACCCGCACCGCCGGCACCTGTGGCCCCTGGTCGGCCGCATCATCGCCGGCGCCGACGTGCCGCGCACCGCGGACTCGGCCATGGCGCCCCTCCAGCGGCTGCTGGACCTGGCCGAGGACGGGATCGCACTCACCCAGATCGGCTACATCTCCCCCGGCGTCGTCCGGTCGATGTGCGAGGACTTCGGCTGGCGCACCTCCCCCGAGCCGCCGCGCAGCGAGACCGACGCGACCCAGCTCATCGCCCTGCACCAGATGGTGCGGGGCATGCGGGTGGTCCGCCGGTCCGGCCGCCGCCTGGTGCTGACCCGGCGCGGGCGCCAGCTGCGCGCGGACCCCGAGGAGATGTGGCGGGCCGCCACCGAGACCCTGTGCCGCACCGGGGGCCCCGAGCAGGCGGCGGCGGAGACGCTGCTGGGCATGCTGCTGTCGCGCTCCCCCCGGGGCTCCGGCCCGCACTCCCGGCGCGGCGAGCCGGACATGGTCACCGCCGAGCGCCTGCTCACCGACTCCGGATGGACGGCCCCCGAGCCGCAGAGCCCGTCGGGGCGCCACGCGGCCTCGCACCGGCGCACCGCCGAGGCCGCCTCCGACCAGCTGCGGGCCATGGTCATGTCGGTGAGCTGGCTGCTGGACGCCCTGGGCCTGCTGACCGGGGACGACGGGGACGGGCACCGCGAACTCACCTCCCCCGGGAAGGCGTTCGCCCTGGCCAGCCTGCACAAGTCGGCGGTCGCGCCGCGCGCGGTGGTCTGACCGGGGACGGCCCGCCGCAGTCCGGCACCCGCTGCGGACCGGTGCCCGACAGGGCCTAACCTGGAGCGCGGACAACCCCGCGCGACCAGCAGGAGCATCATGCCCACGCCCGACCCGGCCCCGAAGGCGGAGACGCCCGACGCGACCGACACCCCGCGCACGGACTCCGCCGACCCCTGGGAGCGCATGCCCGAGGACGCGCTCAACCGCCCGGAGCTGGCGGAGCGCGGGCCCGGCACCGGCGCCGCCGGGCCGCGCGGGGACGCCGACGGGGCGGAGGCGGGCGGAGCGGGGGCGCCCCCCGCGAAGGCCGAGGAGGCCGGGACGGACGGGGGCGGGCGCGCGGGGGGCGTGTTCGACTTCCTGCCCAGCCCGGTGTTCGTCCTGGTCCTGGGCCTGACGGTGTTCGCCGGGTGGCTGTCCTGGCGGGCCGTGGAGTTGGACTGGGCCGCCGAGGACGCCAGTGTCACCCCGCTCATGCCGCCGCTGTTCATCCTGCTGGGCTGGATCGTCTCCTGTGCCGTGCACGAGTACGCCCACGCGCTCGCCGCGCACCTGGCCGGCGACCGCTCCCAGCGCGGCGGCGCCTACCTGCGCCTCAACCCGCTCGGGTTCGAGCACGCCTTCGCCGGGACCGTGCTGCCCGCGCTCTTCCTGGGCTTCGGTGCCTTCGGCCTCAACGGGCCGCCCGCGTTCGTGGACTGGGAGCGCCTCCCCCGGGGCCGCCGGGTGATGGTCGCGCTGGCCGGGCCGCTGGCGAGCCTGGTACTGGCCGCCGCCCTGGCCGTGACCGTGTCCGTCCTGGTCCCCCCGGGCAACGACACCACCAACTGGGCCATCGCGGCGCTGGCGTTCCTCGCCTTCCTCAACCTGACGTCCGCGGTGATCAACCTGCTCCCCGTCCCGGGCCTGGACGGGTTCGAGGCGCTCGCCGCGGCCCTGCCCGGCCGGCCGTGGGTGTCCGTCGCGCGGGCGAACGCGCTGTTCGGCTCGGTGGCGGTGTTCGCGATCCTGTGGTTCCCGGTCCTGCGGGACCTGTGGGTCGGCCTGTTCTACACGCTGTTCCGCACGGCCATGCCCAACCCGACGTTCGAGGGCACCGTTTTCCTGGGCGAGCTGCTGCTCCGGTTCTGGAGCGCCTGAACCCACGCGCGCACGAGGGCCCCCGCCCGGCGGCGGGGGCCCTCGGCCGTGCGTTCCCCGGGTCAGCCCCGGCCGTCTCCGGGGGCCGGGGGCAGCCCGGCCAGAAAGGGGTTGCCGCCCCGGGAGCCGCGCACCACGGCGATCGCCAGCGCCACCATGGCCCCGAAGAGGAAGCCGTAGTGGAGCAGGTGGTCGGTGAGCACGACGTCGCCGCCCGGCAGGTACACGGTGAGCGCCATGGTGGCCGCCATGAACCCGGCGGCGAAGGCCAGGCCGCCCGAGACCCCGCCGACGCCCCACGAGCACAGGCGGCACAGGCCGTACAGGGCGGCCAGCAGCAGGACGAGCCCCACGACGCCCAGCGCCTGGGCGGGGGCGCCCGCCTCCCAGTAGCGGGTCAGCCAGCCCGCGCCGACCGCCGACAGCACCCCGGTCGCGAGCCCGACCGCCAGCAGCACCGGCAGGGTGACGGCCCGCAGCACCGCCGCCGCGACGGGGTCCTCCCCGCCGGGAGCCTCGTAGCGCGCCGGGTCGGCCCCCGTCACCGGCGCGGGGCCCGGGGCTCCGCCCGCGCTCACAGGCCCTCGAAGAGGTCGGTCTCGAACTCCCCGGCCGGACGGCGCCGGCCCGGCCCGAGCAGCAGGGTGTAGTACTCCACGGCGTCGATCTCCTGGGCGATGTCGTTGGACAGGGCGAAGCGCGCGCCGTCCACCGTGATCTGCGTGGCGTGGGAGCGCATGGCCAGCGCCTTGGACGCCCAGTGCGCGGTGGCGTCGATCCGCGTGGTGACCAGTTCGTCCGGGGTCCCCCGGGCGATGTCGGACACCGCGCGCGGCGGGGTGAACGGCCCCGCCTCCTCGCCGAGCCGGGCGATGGAGGCCTCGATCACCGAGACCGGCTGGGCGATCGCGTACAGCTTGCGGACCTGCCAGGGCGTGCCCGGCACCGCCCGCTCCGCCGCCTTCACGCACGCGCGCCGGGTGATCCGGTGCGCCTGGACGTGGTCGGGGTGCCCGTAGCCGCCGTTCTCGTCGTAGGAGACCAGCACGTGCGGGCGGACCTCGCGGATGACCTCCG
This sequence comes from Nocardiopsis flavescens, assembly GCF_900141985.1. GTDB lineage: Bacteria > Actinomycetota > Actinomycetes > Streptosporangiales > Streptosporangiaceae > Nocardiopsis > Nocardiopsis flavescens. Next base: position 183,141 of record NZ_FQZK01000003.1, read on the forward strand.
CGAGCAGGCCGGCGGCCTCTTCCGCGTCGGCACCCGCGAACGCGCCCGCGCGGCCGTTGGAGGGGACGCCCTCCATCCCGGAGTCGCGGTAGCGCCCCGGGCCGCCCAGGAAGCGGTGGTCGCGCACCCCCAGGGAGACGCAGGCCTTGTCCAGCTCGCCGACCCGGTGATCGCCGAGGGTGTCGTCGCGGTCGGCCGCCAGGTGCGCGAGTCCGGCGGGGATGACCTCGCCCTCCTCGCCCCGGGTGCAGGTCACCAGGGTGACCCCCGCACCTTCGGCGGCGTACTTCGCCAGTGTGGCCCCGGTGACGATGCTCTCGTCGTCGGGGTGGGCGTGCACCATCATCAGTCGTCTGTCGGTCACCACGAGGTGAACAATACCGGCCGGATGCCCGCGATCCCTCCCGAACGGCCAGGTGGGGCGCGGACGTGCGGCGTGTCGGGCGGTTCGGGGACCCCGGCCGTCCACGGGGGCCGCGGGAACCGGGGGCGTGGGCCACAATCGGTCCTATGAGCTTTCCTCGCCAACAGGCCCGTACCCTGCGGTTCACCCTCGGTGTGCCGCGTTCCTTCGAGGTGTCCCCGGACGGCGGGCGCGTCGCCTTCCTGAGGGGCCGCGACGGCATCGACACCGCCACGTGCCTGTGGGTGCACGAGGCGCAGGAGGGCACCGAGCGCGTGGTCGCCGACCCGCGCGCGCTCGGCGCCGACGACGAGAACCTGCCCCCCGAGGAGCGGGCGCGCCGGGAGCGGCTGCGCGAGAGCGGCGGCGGCATCGTGTCGTACACGGTGGACCGCGCGTTCACCCGCGCCGTGTTCACCCTGTCGGGCCGCCTGTTCTACGTGGACCTGGTGGGCGAGCGCGCCGAGCCGCGCGAGCTGCCCGCCGCCACCCCCGTCGTGGACCCGCGGATCAGCCCGGCGGGCGACCGGGTCGCCTACGTCAGCGGCGGCGCGCTGCGCGTCCTGGACATCGCCGGCGCCGAGGCCGACCACGGCGACCGCGTGCTGGCCGCCCCCGACGGCGACGGTGTCACCTGGGGCCTGGCCGACTTCATCGCCGCCGAGGAGATGGGCCGCTACCGCGGGTTCTGGTGGGCGCCCGACGGGTCGGCGCTGCTGGCCGCCCGGGTGGACGAGTCCCCCGTCGGCCGCTGGTACGTCGACGACCCGGCCTCCCCCGAGCAGGAGCCCACCGCGCTGCGCTACCCGGCGGCGGGCACCGCCAACGCCGAGGTGCGGCTGGCCGCGCTGGCCGTCCCCTCGTCCGCGGAGTTCCGCGCGGCGGGCGCCCCGGAGCCGGTGTGGATCGACTGGGACCGGGAGGCGCTGCCCTACCTGGCCACCGCCGGGTGGACGACCGGCCCGGACGGGTCGCCCACCGCCGTGTTCAGCGCGCTCTCCCGCGACCAGCGCACGCTCACCCTGTTCGGGGCCGACCCGGTGACCGGGCTGGCCATGGAGACGCGCACCGAGGCCGACGGCGTGTGGGTGGAGCTGATGCCGGGCGTGCCCGCGCACACCGGCCGGGGCGACCTGGTGTGGATCGGCCGCGAGAACGGCACCGGCGAGCGCCGCGTGTTCGTGGGCGGGCGGGCGGTCAGCCCCGCCGACGTGTACGTGCGCGGCGTGGTGGACGTGGACGGCGACCGCGTCCTGTACTCGGGCTCCCCCGCCGACCGGCCCGGCGACATCTCGCTGTGGCTGCTGGACCCGGAGACCGGGCTGTCCTCCCCGGTCGAGCTACCGGGCCACGGCTGCTCGGCCTCGCCCGACGCCGACGCGCACAGCGGCCTGCGCTCGGGGCGGCTGCGCGGAGGCACCCTGGTGGTGCAGCACCGGTCGATGGAGTTCGCGGGGGTGCGCACCCTGGTGATCCGGGAGGCGGACACCGAGACCCGGCGCGGCACCGGGTCCATCGCGAGCTTCGCCGAGGCCCCGGACCTGCCCGATCCCCGGGTGGAGTTCTGGCGGGCGGGTGAGCGGGGCATCCCCTGCGCGCTGGTCCTGCCGTCCTGGTACCGCGACGACCTGCGGCCGCTGCCGGTCCTCATGGCCCCCTACGGCGGCCCGCACGCCCAGCGCGTGCTGCGGGCGCGCGGCGCCTTCCTGACCGCCCAGTGGTACGCCGAGCAGGGGTTCGCGGTGCTCATCGCCGACGGCCGCGGCACCCCGGGCATCGGTGTGGAGTGGGAGCAGGAGGTCCACCTGGACCTGGCCTCCGGTGTGCTGGAGGACCAGGTCACCGCCCTGCACGACGCCGCGGAGCGGTTCGGCTCCCTGGACGTCTCCCGGGTGGGCATCCACGGCTGGTCGTTCGGCGGGTACCTGGCGGCGCTGGCCGTGCTGCGCCGCCCGGACGTGTTCCACGCCGCGGTGGCCGGCGCCCCGGTCATCGACTGGCGGCTGTACGACACCCACTACACGGAGCGGTACCTGGGCCTGCCCCAGGACGACCCGGGCGTGTACGAGCGCAGTTCGCTGCTGGACGACGCCGCCGGACTGGAGCGCCCGCTGATGCTGATCCACGGGCTGTCCGACGACAACGTGGTGTTCGCGCACACCCAGCGGATGTCCTCGGCGCTGCTGGCGGCGGGGCGCCGGCACACGGTGCTGCCGCTGTCGGGGGTGACCCACTCCCCGTCGGACCCGACGGTGTCGGAGAACCTCATGCTGCTCCAGGTGGAGTTCCTCAAGGACTCCCTGCGCGGCGACGCCTGAGCCGCCCGGTGCCGTGCGCCCGCGGGCGCACGGCACCGGGACCGGGCTCACGAGGACGGACGGGCCGCGTCCTGGTCGGCCGCGATCTCGGACTCGTCGGGGACCTCGATCTCCACCGGGGTGTCGAAGGCGATGAACCCGACCGACTCCGTGATGTAGTCCTCCTCCACCTCGGCGAAGCGGAGGAAGGACTGGAAGTGCTGGGGGTACCCGTCCTCGCCGACCCACAGGTCGAAGTCGCCCTCGTAGGTGTACCTCTCGTCCTCCAGCCGCAGCGTCCCGGTGTAGTGGTGCCCGGTCCTGCCCGCCATGTCGAGGCCCTCGGTCAGCTCCTCCGGGTAGGTCTCGAAGGGGGTGTCCGTCACGCCCTGGTAGGAGAAGGCCGCCGCGCCGCCGGTGAGCTGCTCCAGCAGCCCCAGCGACCTGTTCCAGCGCCCGCGGGGCTCGGGGAGGTCGGCCGGGTCCGGCCGGTAGTAGCTCCCCTCGACGACTCCGGCCAGGTTGCTGTCCAGGCGCATGAGCACGTCGGGCCCGTCGCCGACCTCCAGGACGTGCTCGGTGGCCGGGCCCAGGTAGGCGGTCTCCCGGTACCGGGGCTCGGGGTCCTCGGTGTAGAGGATCTGCTCGTTGCGCCCCTGGCTCATGAGCTCTCCGGTGGCGTCCGAGTTGTGGACGATGAAGCTCGACGCCCCGCGGGCCAGCTCCACCGCCTCGGCGACGACCGCCTCGCCGTCCTGTGGGTCGCGCTCGACCGCCGGGCCCTGCGCGGCGGCGGACGGACCGTCGGCCGCCGGTCCCGCGGAGGAGGCCGTCAAGGGGTCCTCGGGCGGCGTGTCACCGCCGGGCGAGCGCGCCGCGAGGAACCCCCCGACGAGAACCGCGGCCAGGACGGCCGCCCCCGCGGCGAGGAACAGCCCGCGGCGCGGTCGCCGGACCCTGCGCGGGCGCGGTGCCGCCACCCCGGTCCACTCCCGGCGCAGCATCTCGGGCAGGATCGCGGTGGCCGGGGCGCCGGCCGCGGGGGCGCCGGCCGGCTGGATCCGTGTGGCGCTCCAGCCCGCCGTGAGCTCGTCGAGCGCCTGGAGCGCGGTGGGCCGGCCCTCCGGGTCCTTGGAGAAGGCGCGCCGCAGCAGGGGGGCGAGGTGGTCGGGCACCCCGGCCAGGTCCGGCTCCTCGGTCCGGGTGCGGTGCGAGACCACGGACACCGGGCCGGTGCCGAAGGGCTCGCGGCCGGTGGCGGCGAACAGCACCATCCCCGCCCAGGCGAACACGTCGGAGCGGTCGGTGGCCTCCGCGCCCCCGTACTGCTCGGGGGAGACCCACCCCGGGGTGCCGAACAGGCCGCCGGTGCGGGTCAGGGCGGTGCCGCCGACCGCGCGCGCGATGCCGAAGTCCAGCACCTTGGGGCCGGTCGGCGCCAGGATGACGTTGCCCGGCTTGAGGTCGCGGTGCACCACCCCCGCCGCGTGGATCGCCGCCAGCGCCTCGGCCAGGCCGGCGGCCAGCGCGTCCAGCATGCCGCCGGACAGCGGGCCGTGCTTCCTGATGTGCGCGCGCAGGGTGTCCCCGGGCACGTACTCGGTGGCCAGCCAGGGGACGTCGGCCCCGGCGTCGGCGGCCAGGAAGGCGGGGGCGCACACCGACCGCACCCGGGCCACCATGGCGACCTCGCGGGCGAACCGGGCCCGGAAGTCCGGGTCGGCGGCGAACTGCTCGTGGACGGCCTTGACCGCGGCGCAGGACCCGTCCGGGGCGAGCCCGGCGTAGACGGCCCCCATGCCACCGGCGCCGAGGCGGCCGACCACCCGGTAGGGGCCGATGCGGTCGGGGTCCGTCGCGGCGGGCGGGGTCGCGCCGGGCGGCAGGCGGTCTGCGTCGAAGGGGCGTTCGGAGTCGTTCAACGGGGGGTTGCTCCTCGGTGCTCGATCGGCGGGCGGATCAGGTTCCGGCGGGGTCGTAGGCGCAGCTGTTCAGGGGCCTGCCGTCGGTGAGGCGCGCGTCGTGCGGCCCCAGGGAGTCGTGGCCGGGGAAGGCGGGGCCCGCCGCCTCGTCGTCGTGGGACGAGCGCACGTAGCAAACGCCGCCGGGCGTGTCGAGGGGCGCGGTCCGCCCCTCGCCGAGGGAGGCCGCGGGCAGCAGGTAGAGGGCCCCGGGAGGCGCGCCGAAGAACGCGACGGTGGTCTCCGCCTCGGGGGAGCCGGGGTCGAGTTCCGCGAGCACCCCGCGGGTGTTGGGCCGCCGGTAGTCCAGGCTCTCGTCGTCGGGCGAGACCGCCTGCACCCAGCCGAAGTCCTCGGCGTGCAGGCTCAGGGAGCCGAAGTCCGGGAGGTACTCCACCCTCAGGCCGAGCGACAGGGTGCTGGCGTTGCTCGGGTTGTCGGCGGTGAGGTAGGTGACGCGCAGCTGCTCCAGGGCGGTGCCGTCCTCCCCGACCAGGGAGCGGACGACCACCGGCTCGGTGTCGGAGGCCTCGACCACCACCGTGCCGTCGGTGTAGAGGCCGCGGTACTCCTCCGGGACGTCGTCGGGGACCGGCTCCCCGTCCGCGCCCGCGGCCGGCGGCAGGGCGGCGCCCCCGTCCGGGGAGGGCCCCGGCACCGTGCCGCCGTCGGCCGCCGTCCCCGTGGGGACCAGGGCCGGGGCGGTGGCCGCGGCGACGGCGAGGGCGGTCGCCGCGGCGGACACCGCGAGCACGCGGCCGTGGCGGCGCACCCACGGGCGGCGGGGCGGGGCGACGCGGGTCCAGGAGAGCGGGTCGGCGTCCACCGCGGGCAGGACGGCCGCCCAGGGGGCCGGGGCGGGGAACGCGGGCAGGGCCCGCGCCGCCTCGGCGGCGGAGGGCCTGCGGGCCGGGTCCTTGTCCAGCGCGGCGGCCAGGACCGGGCGCAGCGGTCCGGGGACGCCGTGGAGGGCGGGGGCCGCGGACAGCACCGCCGAGATGACGCCCTCCTCCGTGCCCGGGCCGAACGGGCCGCGGCCGGTCGCGGCGAACACCGCCATGCACGCCCAGGCGAACACGTCCGAGCGGTCCGTGGCCGCCTCGCCCCGGTACTGCTCGGGGGAGATCCACCCCGGCGTCCCGACCAGGGCGCCCGTACGGGTCAGCGCGGTCTCCTCCGCGGCGCGGGCGATCCCGAAGTCCAGGACACGGGGCCCGGCCGGGGACAGGATGACGTTGCCCGGCTTGAGGTCGCGGTGCACCACCCCCGCCGCGTGGATCGCCGCCAGCGCCCGCGCGGTGACGCGGGCGAAGTCGGCGAGGAACCCGGCGGGCAGCGGGCCGCCCCCGCGCACCCGGGCGTCCAGGGTGGGTCCGGGCACGTACTCGGTGGCCAGCCAGGGGACGTCGGCACGGGTGTCGGCGGCGAGGAAGCGCGGCACGCCCTCGGCCCGGACCCGGCGCACCAGCCGGACCTCGCGGGCGAAGCGGTCGCGGAAGTCGCCGTCGGCGGCGTACACCGCGTGGATGCGCTTGAGGGCCGCGCGCCGGTCGCGGTCGTCCAGGGCGGCGTAGACGGTGCCCATGCCACCGGCGCCGAGGCGGCCGGCGATCCGGAAGGGGCCGACGGCGCGCGGGTCCCCCTGCGACAGGGGGGACACACCGGCGGGGGCGCCCGGTGGGCGGGGCGGGGGAGGGTTCACGGGAACGTCGGTCCTCGTTCGGTTCCAGGGGGCGGCGGTCACCTTCCGTGACTCCTTTTACGATACCGAGTGCCGGAAAAAGGTTCCCGGGGCCGCCGGGAGGTCCCGGGCGGGCGGCCGTACCCTGGGCGCATGCGTTCGTTCCCGGTTCTCGCCGCCCTGCTCGCCGACCTGGTGTGCGTCCTGGTGTTCGTCGTGGTGGGGAAGGCGGACCACGGTACGGGTACCGCATTCGGGGCGGTGCTGTCGACCGCGTGGCCGTTTGTGGCCGGGGCCCTGCTGGGGTGGGCGGCGACCCGTGCGTGGCGCGCTCCGGCGGCGCTGTGGCCGACGGGGGTGTTCGTGTGGGCGGTCACCGTGGTCGGGGGCATGCTGGCGCGGCGGGCCGTCGGCGAGGGGACCCCCCTGTCGTTCGTGATCGTCACCTCGCTCTTCCTCGCGGCGGCGATGCTCGGCTGGCGCGCGGTCGCACTTCTTGTCGCGAAAAGGCGACAGCGGGCCGCCTGAAGAGCGAAACTGGGGGTGTCGCCCCCGATCGCTAAGGAGCCGTCCGTGGCCGACCCCGTCACCCTCGCCCTGGCCACCGCGGTCGTCACCGGCGTGGCCACCAAGATCTCCGAGCACGCCGGCACGGCGGTCACCGAAGGGCTGGCGCGGCTGCGCCGGGCCGCCTTCGCGTGGTTCCGCGGCGACGACGGGGCCCGGGAGGCCCTGGACGAGGCGCTGCTGTCCACCGGCGACCCCGCGGCCCTGGAGGCGGTGGCCGGGCACCTGGAGCGCGCGTCCGCCCAGAACCCGGAGATCGCGGCCCTCATGCGCGAGCTGGGCGCGGAGGTCGACGTCTCCCAGGAGGGCGAGGGGAACACCGTCAACCAGATCCACGGCGACGTCAGCGGCAGCGCCCGGGTCGTCCAGGCGCGCGACTTCCACGGGGACATCCACCTGTAGGCGGTGCCTAAGCTGGGGGGCGATGAACGAGAACCCCGACACCCCCGGTGAGGACGAGGCGCGCGAGGTCGGTGTCGGCCCCTGGGAGGGCCCCTGGCCCCGGGGCGGGCACTACGACCCCGCACTGCTCGCGGACGGCGACCGGCGCAACGTCGTGGACCGCTACCGCTACTGGCGGCGGGAGGCGATCGTCGCCGACCTCGACACCGTCCGGCACCCCTTCCACGTCGCGGTGGAGAACTGGTCCCACGACTTCAACATCGGCTCGGTGGTACGCACCGCCAACGCCTTCGGCTGCGCCGCGGTGCACATCGTGGGGCGGCGGCGGTGGAACCGGCGGGGGGCGATGGTCACCGACCGCTACCAGCACGTGCACCACCACCCCGGCACCGGGGCGCTGGTGGCCTGGGCGGCGGAGCGGGGCCTGCCGCTGATCGGCGTCGACAACCTGCCCGGCGCGGTACCGCTGGAGACCTACCCGCTGCCGCGCGAGGCGGTGCTGGTGTTCGGCCAGGAGGGGCCGGGGCTGTCGGAGGAGGTGCGGTCGGTGTGCCGCGCGGTGCTGTCGATCGCCCAGTTCGGGTCGACCCGGTCCATCAACGCGGGGGCGGCCGCGGCGATCGCGATGCACGCGTGGGTCCGGGCGCACGTTTTCGACCAGGAACTGCAGGAAACGGTCACACCCCCCGGAGTCTCGTGACGCATTCGTGATCTACCATGGCCGGGTAGGCCCCCTACTGGAGAGCGAACCGCATGACTGCGACTGTGACCGCCGGTTCCCGAGCCGCGACTCCCGACGACGTCCCCGGGGTGGCGCACGTGCTGAGCCGCGCGCTGTACGACGACCCCCTCTTCGCGTGGCTGTTCCCCGACCTCGAGACGCGGCTGGCCCGGACCAGGCGCATGCTGGCGCTCACCGCCGGGTTCGGCTACGTGCCCTTCGGCGACACCCGGGTCGTGGAGGTGGCCGAGGAGGGGGCCGACCCCGTGATCCGCGGCGCGGCGCTGTGGGCCCCCTACACGACCAACCCCGAGGGGCGCCTGGTGTCCCTGCGCATGTGGCCGCACTGGGGCCAGCTGCTCGGGCGCGCCCGGACCGCGGGGTTCGTGCGCGTCTTCGCGGAGTGGAAGATCGCCGCGCCGCAGGAGCCGCACGTGTACCTGGCGGCGCTGGGCGTCGACCCGGCCATGACCGGGACCGGCCTGGGCGGCGGGCTGCTCACCGCGGGCCTGGACCGCGCGGACTCCGAGGGCCGGCCGGTCTTCACCCAGACGCTCGACGAGAAGGGCCTCGGCTTCTACGAGCGCTTCGGCTTCCGGGTGGTCGGCGAGGCCGCCAACCCCGAGGTCGGCACCAGCTGGTTCCTGCGGCGCGACCCGCTCTGAGAACACGCGGGACACGGGTGTGTGACCTCCCCGTGATCTAGCATGGTGTCCCGAGGAAGAGGGGCACCGCCATGACCAGTACTCTCGCGCGGACCGTGCGCACCGCCACCGTGGACGACCTGCCGGGGGTGGCGCGCGTCCTGGGCCGCTCCTTCCACGACGACCCGCTGTTCCGGTGGCTCTTCCCGGACCCCCTGCTGCGGATCTCCCGGACCACCCGGGCCCACGCCCTGCTGGCGGGCTTCACGTTCGTCCCCGTCGGGTACTCCGCCCTCGTCGAGGCGCAGGAGGACCCCGGGCGCGGACCGGTCGTCCGGGGCGCCGCGCTGTGGACCCCGCCCGGCTGGGACGGCGGCACCGCGGCCGCGCTGCGCTCCCTGCCGCACTGGGTGGAACTGGTGGGTCCGGGCCGGTTCCCGGAGGTGCTCCGGTACTTCGCGGCGGTGGCCGCGCACGCGCCCGCCGAACCGCACTGGCACCTCCAGGTGCTGGGCGCGGACCCGGCGGTGCCGAGGACCGGGGTCGGGTCCCTGCTGCTGCGCGCGGGCCTGGAGCGCGCCGACGCCGACGGCTCCCCGGTGTACCTGGAGACGATGAACCCGGACAACCTCGCGTTCTACACGCGCTTCGGGTTCGAGGCCGTCGACACCGTGGACGCCCCGGAGGGGCCGACCGCCCACCTGATGCTGCGCCGGCCCGCCTGACACCCCCGCGCCGTGCCGTCCGCACGGACGTACGAGGCGTCGCCCGCCGCGTCGACCCGGCGCGCGGAGCGCGTCGCCGCCGGCATGCGCACCGTCCGCGCGGAGCCGCAGCGCACCGCCGTGATGCCCCTCGGCCACGACCTCGCGTGCCCGCGGGCCGCGGCCCGCGGGCACGGCCGTGCCGGCGGCGGAGCCGAGGCACGGGTGCGGCCGCGGTGCTCCGACCGGCCCGTCGCGGAGCAGGCCGCCCGGCCGCCGCGGTGGAGGAGCTGCGCTCCGCCCGTCCGGGACGGGCCGCCCCCGCCGGTGGGGACGGGGTTCTCGCCGCCGTGGTGCGCCCCCGGCCTCGCCTCCCGGGAGCCCGGGGCCTTCCACACGGTCGCCGCGCGCTGCTCCGCGGGCACCGGGCTCCGATAGCCTCCGGGCATGGAACTCACCCTGGACCTCCCCGACCCCCTCTGGGCACGTCTGCGGGAGATCGCCGACTCCGAGGGCACCGACGCGGCGACGGCCGCCGTCGGCGTCCTGCGCGCCCACCTGGACCTGCGCCGCGCCGAGGTCCGGCGGTGCGCCGAGGAGATCGCCGCCGAGGACGCCGAACTCTTGAGGAGGCTGGGCGCATGACCCGGCACCTGACGCGCGGCGACGCCCTGGAGATCGCCGGGGTGATCCTGCCGCCCGCCGTGTCCGTGCGCGACGCCGCCCTGCTGGACGCGGCGCTGGCCCGGCCCCGGGACACGGCGTTCGGGGAGGAGGCCTACCCGGACCCGTGGCTCAAGGCGGCGGCGCTGCTGCGCTCGGTCCTGATCGGACACCCCCTGTCGGACGGCAACAAGCGCCTGGCCTGGACCTGCGCGAAGACCTTCCTGCGGCTGAACGGGGTCGCCTGGGGCCCGGTGGACCAGGACGCCGCCTACGACCTCGTCATCGCGGTGACCACCGGCGCGCTGGTGGACGCCGCGGAGATCGCCGCTCGCCTGCGCGCCCTGCCCGCCCGCGTGTGGGGGGCGGCCGGGGAGGACGCCGGGGCACAAGACCCCGGCCGGGGCTCGGGGTGAGCGGCCGGTCCTGCGCGAACCGCCCGGTGTCGCGGCCACCGGTCGGATGCGGGCCGGGTGCGGCCCGCGCGGCGGGGCCGGAAAAGGGCCGGGGCCGCGAGGACGCGGCCGGCCCGGCCCCCGCAGACGCGAAACGCTCGGCCGGGGTGTCCCGGCCGAGCGTCTCCTCGGGCTCCTGACGGCGAACCGCCGGCTCCACGTACCGCGACGGCGGGCGGGACCCGCCGCACGCGTGCGGCCCGGGGCCTCGCCGCGGGTGCCGGCTAGCCGACGCCCTTGGCGAGGGAGCCCAGCAGGTCGCGGTTGAGCTGCGAGATGGTGTCCAGCGGGATGCCCTTGGGGCAGACCGCCGCGCACTCCCCGATGTTGGTGCAGCCGCCGAAGTCCTCTTCGTCGTGCTGGCTGATCATGTTGACCACGCGGGAGGCCCGCTCGGGCTGCCCCTGCGGGAGCATGCCCAGGTGGGTCACCTTCGCGGCGGTGAACAGCATGCCGGAGGCGTTCGGGCAGGCCGCCACGCAGGCGCCGCAGCCGATGCAGGTCGCGGCGTCGAACGCGCGGTCGGCGTCCGGCTTCGGGATCGGGTTGGCGTGGGCGTCCGGGGCGGTGCCCGTCGGGGCGCTGATGTAGCCGCCCGCCTGGATGATCCGGTCGAACGCGCCGCGGTCCACGACCAGGTCCTTGATGACCGGGAACGCCTTGGCCCGCCACGGCTCCACGGTGATGGTGTCGCCGTCCTTGAAGCTGCGCATGTGCAGCTGGCAGGTGGTGGTGACCTCCGGGCCGTGGGCCTCGCCGTCGATCACGACGCCGCACGCACCGCAGATGCCCTCGCGGCAGTCGTGGTCGAACGCGACCGGCTCCTCGTTCTCCAGCGTGAGCTTCTCGTTGAGAACGTCGAGCATCTCCAGGAAGGACATGTCCGGGGAGACGTCGGTGAGCTTGTAGTTGACCAACCGGCCCTGGTCGTCCCGGCCCTTCTGGCGCCATACGCGCAGGGTGATGTTCACTTGTAGCTCCGCTGCTTCATCTCGACGTACTCGTACTCCAGGTTCTCCTTGCGGAGTACGGGCTTGTTCCCATCGCCGGCGAACTCCCAGGCCGCGACGTAGGCGAACTCGTCGTCGTGGCGCAGTGCCTCGCCGTCCTCGGTCTGGCTCTCGGCGCGGAAGTGGCCGCCGCAGGACTCGCGGCGGTGCAGGGCGTCGATGCACATGAGCTCGCCCAGCTCCAGGAAGTCGGCGACGCGGCCGGCCTTCTCCAGGGCCTGGTTGAGCTCGTCGTTGGTGCCGAGCACCTTGACGTCGCGCCAGAACTCCTCGCGCAGGTCGCGGATGAGCTCGATGGCCTTGGTGAGGCCCTCCTCGCTGCGCTCCATCCCGCAGTACTCCCACATGATGTGGCCGAGCTCCTTGTGGAAGGAGTCGACGGTGCGGGAGCCCTGGAGGGACAGGAACGTGTCGATCCGGGAGGTGACCTGCTCCTTGGCCGCGACGGCCTCGGGGTGGGACTCGTCGACCTTCTCGAACGGGCCCTCGGCGAGGTAGTCGTTGATGGTGTTGGGCAGGACGAAGTAGCCGTCGGCCAGGCCCTGCATCAGCGCGCTCGCGCCCAGGCGGTTGGCGCCGTGGTCGGAGAAGTTGGCCTCGCCCGTCACGAACAGGCCCGGGATGGTGCTCTGGAGGTCGTAGTCGACCCAGAGCCCGCCCATCGTGTAGTGGACGGCCGGGTAGATGCGCATCGGGAGCTCGTACGGGTTCTCGCCGGTGATGCGCTGGTACATGTCGAACAGGTTGCCGTACTTGGCCTCGACGGCGGCGCGGCCCATGCGCTGGATCGCGTCGGCGAAGTCCAGGTACACGCCCAGGCCGCCCGGTCCGACGCCGCGGCCCTCGTCGCAGACGTTCTTGGCGGCGCGGGAGGCGATGTCGCGCGGCACCAGGTTGCCGAAGGACGGGTAGATGCGCTCCAGGTAGTAGTCGCGCTCGTCCTCGGGGATCTGGCGGGGGTCGCGGGTGTCCCCGTGCTCCTTGGGCACCCAGATGCGGCCGTCGTTGCGCAGCGACTCGCTCATCAGGGTCAGCTTGGACTGGTAGTCGCCGCTGACCGGGATGCAGGTCGGGTGGATCTGCGTGTAGCAGGGGTTCGCGAAGAGCGCTCCCTTGCGGTGCGCCCGCCAGGTGGCGGTGACGTTGCAGCCCATCGCGTTCGTCGACAGGAAGAACACGTTGCCGTAGCCGCCGGAGGCCAGCACGACGGCGTCGGCGAAGTGCGTCTGGATCTCGCCGGTGACCATGTCGCGGGCGATGATGCCGCGGGCCTTGCCGTCCACCACGACCAGTTCGAGCATCTCGTGGCGGGTGTTCATCTGCACGGTCCCGGCCGCGATCTGCCGCTCCAGCGCCTGGTAGGCGCCGATGAGCAGCTGCTGCCCCGTCTGCCCGCGGGCGTAGAAGGTGCGGGACACCTGCACGCCGCCGAAGGAGCGGTTGTCGAGCAGGCCGCCGTACTCGCGCGCGAACGGGACGCCCTGGGCCACGCACTGGTCGATGATCTCGACGCTGGCCTGGGCCAGGCGGTACACGTTCGACTCGCGGGAGCGGAAGTCGCCGCCCTTGACGGTGTCGTAGAACAGCCGGTAGATGCTGTCGCCGTCGTTGCGGTAGTTCTTGGCCGCGTTGATGCCGCCCTGCGCCGCGATCGAGTGGGCGCGGCGCGGGCTGTCCTGGTAGCAGAACGAGGTGACGTTGTAGCCGGCCTCGCCCAGGGTCGCCGCCGCGGAGGCGCCGGCCAGGCCGGTGCCGACGATGATCACGGAGAGCTTGCGCCGGTTCGCGGGGTTGACCAGCTTGGCCGAGAAGCGGCGCTTGTCCCAGCGCTCGTTGATCGGGCCCTCGGGGGCCTTCTCGTCCAGGATCGGGTCGCCGACGACGAAGTAGTCGGTGTCAGACATTACTTACTCACCAGTCCAAAGGTGACCGCCAGGGGCGGGAGCAGGAAGCCGATGGTCACGACCAGGGAGACCGCCACGGCCACCGCGTTGATCTTGCCCTGGCGGGACGCCTTGTTCGCGCCGAGCGTGGCCATGGCACTCCAGATGCCGTGCCGCAGGTGGAAGCCGACGGCGATGACGGCGGCGACGTAGAACAGGGTCACGTACCAGAACTCGGGCTGGAACCCGTTCACGAGCCGCTCGAAGGGGCTGTCGGACTTGCCGCCGGGCGCGATGGCGTTGACGGTCAGGTGCAGGATGTGGAACACCACGAAGAACGCGATGAGGACGCCGCCGTACCGCATGGTGTACGAGGCGTAGGTGCGCTGGACGCGCTTCTTCACCTGGTACCGGTCGTTGCGGGCACGGGCGGCGCGCCGCCAGAGGACGGCCACCGCGTAGATGTGGATCAGGATGCTCGCCAGCAGGACGATGCGCGCGATCCACAGGAAGCCCTGCTCGGGCAGGAGCGGGTAGCCGAGCTCGCGCAGGCCGTGCGCGTAGCCGTCGAAGGCCTCCTGGCCCGAGAAGACTTTCAGGTTGCCGTACATGTGCGCGATCAAATACAGCACGAGGATCGCCCCGGTGACAGCCATCGCTGACTTGAGTGCCACCGTGGACCCGTAGGCCGTAGACCGCTTCTTGGTCAAGGTACTGTTCGCCACAGCCTGCCACTCTAAATTCGTGTTGAGCCCGACGTCTAAGGCATCAGGACTCTGGCATCCATAGCCGTAGGCTATGGACCATGCAGTTCCAACAGCTCGCCTACTTCGTCGCCGTCGCCCGCACACGCCATTTCACCCGTGCAGCAGAGCTTTCCCGCGTCGCCCAGCCGAGTTTGAGCAAACAGATCCGCAGCCTTGAGAAGGAGCTGGGCGCGCCGTTATTCAGTCGTGCCCGGGGAAATATCACACTCACCCCGGCCGGCGAGGCGCTGCTCCCGCTGGCCCAGCGCATCCTCACGGACCTGGAGACGGCCCGGCGCGAGGTGGCCGAACTGGCGGGGGTGCGCCGCGGCCGGGTCCGCCTGGGGGCCACCCCGTCGCTGTGCGCGGGGCTGCTGGCCGACGTCCTGGCCGACTTCCACACCCGCTACCCGGGGATCGAGCTGAACGTGGAGGAGAGCGGGTCCCGCGACCTCATCCGCGACCTGGGCCGGGGCGAGCTGGACCTGGCGCTGATCATCCTGCCTCTACAGAGCAGCGACCCGGACCTGTCCACCACCCCGATCCTGCGGGAGAACCTGGTGGTGGCCAGCCCCACGGCGCGGCCCTCCCCCAACGGCCGGGCGTCGATCCGGATCACGGAGCTGCGGGACCGGCCGCTGGTGATGTTCCGGCGGGGGTACGACGTGCGCGAGGCGACGCTGCGCGCGTGCCGGGCGGCGGGGTTCGAACCGGAGCTGGCGGTGGAGGGCGGCGAGATGGACGCCGTGCTGCGGTTCGTGGAGGCGGGACTGGGGCTGGCGGTGGTGCCGAGCATGGTGCTCAAGAGCCGCCCCGGCCTGCGGGGTACCCCGCTGGCCCGGCCGCGGCTGCTGCGGACGGTGGCGCTGGCGCGGCGCAAGGACGTCGACCCCTCGCACTCGGCGGACGCGTTCCGCCGCCACCTCAACGCGTACCTGCTGGAGATGTCGCCGCAGGAGCTGGGGCCGGACCTGGAGGTGCTCATCTCGGACCCGGAGGCGGGCGGCCGGGAAAAGGACGGGGCTTGACCCCTACCACTCAGGCCACTCATTTACCAAAAGTGCCGAAGTTCCCAAAAAGAATCTTCATTCTGTTTTCATGACATAACCATACAAAAAACAGAACAATAGTGGCGCAATTCACATCCATTTCTCCGGCATTTCGTGGACCCTGAGATGTGACCGTCATCACAGGCCCCTAGCGTGGCGTGACAGTGCGGTCCCCCTCCGGCCACTCCCGGGCCGGCGGGCCGCTCGTCAGGAGGCGCCACGGCGCAGGGCGCGGCCACCCCGCGGCCCGTCCCCGCTCCGGGCCCTCCCCCACAGGAGGTGGAGACAACGGTGACCCCGCCCGACCGCGCGGCCCCCGCCCGCGCACGGATACAGCTCCCGCGGCGCACGCTGCGCACCGACCGATGGTGGCTCGCCCCCCTGTTCACCACGCTGGGGCTGGCCGCCTTCGTCGTCTACGCGACCCTGCGGGTCTTCCAGCAGGACCACTACTGGGTCCAGGAGCACCACTACCTGACCCCGTTCTACTCGCCCTGCCTCGCGGCCCAGTGCGCGCCGGACGCCGCCCTGTTCGGACGCCTGCCGGTGGAGTTCCCCCCGCTGGTCCCCTACGCCCTGCTCAGCCTGCCGTTCCTGCTGCTGTTCCGGGTGACCTGCTACTACTACCGCAAGGCCTACTACCGCTCGGTCTGGCAGGCGCCCACGGCCTGCGCCGTCCGGGAGCCGCACCGGTCCTACACCGGCGAGACCCGGCCGCTGATGCTCCCGCAGAACGGGCACCGGTACTTCTTCTACGTCGCCTTCGCCATCACCGCGGTCAACACCTGGGACATGCTCGTCCCCTTCTTCCACGGGACGGACGGCGGCTTCGGCGTCGGCCTGGGCAACGTGATCATGGTCGTCAACGTGCTCATGCTGTGGGGCTACACCCTCAGCTGCCACTCCTGCCGCCACATCATGGGCGGCCGGCTGCGCAGCTTCGGCCGCCACCCGGTCCGCTACCGCCTGTGGACGGGGATCTCCCGGCTCAACGACCGGCACATGTACTTCGGATGGGCCAGCATCGCCACCCTCATCGCCACCGACGCCTACGTCGCGCTCATGGCGGGCGGGGTCATCTCCGACCTGCGCTTCTTCAACTGACCTCTGGGCACGAGGCCGACCCGGAAAGGCACAAGATGGCTCCTTCGAGAGCACCCGGCGTCACCCGCCACACCTACGACGTGGTGGTCATCGGTGCGGGTGGTGCGGGGCTGCGCGCCGCGATCGCCGCCCGCGAGCAGGGCATGCGCACCGCCGTGATCTCCAAGTCGCTGTTCGGCAAGGCGCACACCGTGATGGCCGAGGGCGGCGCCGCGGCCGCGCTGGGCAACGCCAACCCCGCCGACGGGTGGCGGGTCCACTTCCGCGACACCATCCGCGGCGGCAAGTTCCTCAACGACCCGCGGATGGCCGAGCTGCACGCACGCGAGGCCCCCGACCGCATCCTGGAGCTGGAGTACTGGGGCGCGCTGTTCGACCGGACCCCCGACGGCCGGATCAGCCAGCGCAACTTCGGCGGCCACGAGTACCCGCGCCTGGCGCACGTCGGCGACCGGACCGGGCTGGAGATGATCCGCACCCTCCAGCAGCGGATCGTCGCCCTCCAACAGGCAGACGCCGCCGAGCTGGGCGACCCCGACGCGATGCTGCGGGTGTTCCCCGAGACCGCGGTCACCGAGCTGCTGCTGCACGACGGCGCGATCGCCGGGGCGTTCGGCTACCGCCGCGAGGACGGCGGGTTCGCGGTGTTCGAGGCCCCCGCGGTCGTCCTGGCCACCGGCGGCATCGGCAAGATGTTCCGGACCACCTCCAACTCCTGGGAGTACACCGGCGACGGCCACGCGCTGGCGCTGCGGGCCGGGGCGTCCCTCATCAACATGGAGTTCGTCCAGTTCCACCCGACCGGGATGGTCTGGCCGCCGTCGGTGCGCGGCATCCTCGTCACCGAGTCGGTGCGCGGCGACGGCGGGGTGCTGCGCGACTCCGGGGGCCGCCGCTTCATGTTCGACTACGTCCCCGACGTGTTCCGCGCCCAGTACGCGGAGTCGGAGGAGGAGGCCGACGGCTGGTACGACGACCCGGAGAACCACCGCAGGCCCCCCGAGCTGCTGCCCCGCGACGAGGTGGCGCGGGCGATCAACAGCGAGGTCAAGGCCGGGCGGGGCTCCCCGCACGGCGGCGTGTTCCTGGACGTGTCCACCCGGCTCCCGGCCGAGGAGATCCGCCGCCGCCTGCCGTCCATGCACCACCAGTTCAAGGAGCTGGCGGACGTGGACATCACGGCCGAGCCCATGGAGGTGGGCCCCACCTGCCACTACGTGATGGGCGGGGTGCGGGTGGACGCCGAGACCGCCGCCTCCGACGTCCCCGGGCTGTTCGCCGCCGGAGAGGTGGCGGGCGGCATGCACGGGTCCAACCGGCTGGGCGGCAACTCCCTGTCCGACCTGCTGGTGTTCGGCCGCCGGGCCGGGCTGGGCGCGGCGGAGTACACCGCCGGGCGGGGCGGGCGCGCCCCCTACGAGGCCGTGGCGGACCGGGTGTCCGAGGCCGCGGACCACGCGTTGGCGTACCTCAAGCAGGGCACCGGGGAGAACCCCTACACACTCCACTCCGACCTCCAGGACACCATGAACGACCTGGTCGGGATCATCAGGCGGGGACCGGAGCTGGAGCGGGCGCTGGAGCGGCTGGACGTCCTCCTGGAGCGGTCCGCGGAGCTGAGCGCCCCCGGGGACCGGGTCTACAACCCCGGCTGGCACCTGGCGATGTCGCTGCCCAACATGCTCGTGGTCTCCCGGGCGATCGCGGCGGCGGCGCTGGAGCGGGAGGAGTCGCGCGGCGGGCACACCCGGGACGACTTCCCCGAGATGTCGTCGCGGTGGCGCCGGATCAACCTGGAGGTCCGGGCCCGCGGGGAGGGCGCCGTGACGGTGGAGCACCGGCCGGTGCCCGACATCCCCGCGGGGATGCTGGCCGTGTTCGACCCCGACGAGCTGGCCAAGTACCTGACCAAGGAGGAGCTGCCCGAGACGGCCGCCGACACCGGCGACGGGCACGAGGACGAGGAGGAGCGGGCATGAGCGAGCGGGTGTTCCGGGTCTGGCGCGGCGGGGCCGACGGAGGGCTGGCCGAGTACCGGGTGGAGGTGAACGAGGGCGAGGTGGTGCTGGACGCGCTGCACCGCCTCCAGGCCACCCGGGCCCCCGACCTGGCGGTGCGCTGGAACTGCAAGGCGGGCAAGTGCGGGTCGTGCTCGATGGAGGTCAACGGGATGCCGCGGCTGTCGTGCATGACGCGGATGAGCGTGTTCGACGAGGACGAGACGGTCACCGTGACGCCGCTGCGCACCTTCCCGGTGATCAGGGACCTGGTGTGCGACGTGTCGTTCAACTACGACAAGGCGCGGGAGATCCCCTCCTTCACCCCCGACCCGGCGACCTCGCCCGGGGACTTCCGGATGGCACAGGTCGACGTGGAGCGGTCACAGGAGTTCCGCAAGTGCATCGAGTGCTTCCTGTGCAACAGCGTGTGCCACGTGATCCGCGACCACGAGGAGAACCAGCCGCACTTCTCCGGCCCCCGGTTCCTGATGCGGGTGGCCGAGCTGGAGATGCACCCGGAGGACACCGCCGACCGGCGCCTGATCGCCCAGGACGAGTTCGGGCTCGGCTACTGCAACATCACCAAGTGCTGCACGGAGGTGTGCCCGGAGGGCATCCACATCACCGACAACGCGCTCATCCCGATGAAGGAGCGCGTCGCCGACCGCAAGTACGACCCCCTGGTGTGGCTGGGGTCCAAGATCGGCGTCCGTCCCAGGGACACCCCGATCGCGCCCAACATCCGTCCGCCGGCGGACGGATGACCGCGTCCGGGGCGCGGGGCCGCCGCCCCGCGCCCCGGCGCCGTCCGCGACGGGGGGAGGCGTATGCGGCGGAAGGGCGGAACATGCCCGCTCATCCGCTTGATGGCGAATCTCGACTTTTCCCGTGCGGAGGGGCACACTGTGCCCCCTCGGATCGCGGGTGAGGGCGGGGAGCGATGGCGGACGACCACAGCCTCAAACGGCACGTCGGCGGCGGGGCCGCACGGGTGCTGGGCACGGCGATCCGGGAGCGGCTCCCCGGGTTCGACGTGGAGGGCTACGCCGGGGAGGTGGCGGCCCGGGTCGGCCCACTGGAGCTCAAGGACCGGGTGATGGTGATGGCCGAGGGCCTGCGGGCGCGGCTTCCCGCCGCCTATCCCGAGGCCGTCGCCGTGCTCGTGGAGTCCCTGGGCGAGGACCTGGTGGACGGCGCCGGGATGTACGCGCACGGGTTCCACCTGATGGCGGTGGCCCGGTTCGTGGAGGAGTACGGGGTGGCCCACCCCGAGGCGTCGCTGCCCGCCCTGGTGGAGATCACCCGCAGGCACACCTCCGAGTTCGCGGTGCGGCCCTACCTGGTGCACCACCGGGAGGCGGCGCTGGACCTGATGCGCGCCTGCGCCGCCGAACCCGACCCCAACGTGCGGCGGTTCGCCAGCGAGGGGCTGCGCCCCCGGCTGCCGTGGGCGCGGCGGCTGCCGGAGTTCGTCGCCGACCCGGGGCCGGTACTGGAGGTGCTGGAGGTACTGCGCAACGACCCGTCGGCGTACGTGCGCACCTCGGTCGCCAACAACCTCAACGACATCTCACGCGACCACCCCGGCAGGGTCCTGGACCTGGCCGAGCGGTGGACGCGGGAGAGCCCCACCCCCGAGACCGCCTGGACCGTCCGGCACGCGCTGCGCACCCTGGTCAAGCGGGGCGACCCGCGCGCCCTGGCACTGCTGGGCGCCACCGGCGGCGACCGCGTGGGCACCGCGGACCTGTCCCTGTCCCCCGCCGTGCTGGACCTGGGCGGCGAACTCCGGGTGCGGGTGGAGCTGGTCAACACCGACGACCGCCCGCACACGGTCATCGTGGACTACCGGGTGCACTACGTGAAGGCCGACGGCTCCCGCCGCCCCAAGGTGTTCAAGTGGACCACCGTGGAGCTGTGCGCGGGCGAGCGGCGCACGCTGGAGAAGCGGCACCGGGTGAAGCCGATCAGCACCCGCACCCACCACCGCGGCGAGCACCTGGTGGAGGTGCAGGTCAACGGGGTGATCAAGGCGGCGGCCCCGTTCGAGCTGCGGGTGTGAGCGGCCCGGCCGGTCAGGCCCCGGCGGCGATGAGCGGACGCATGTCCAGCCGGTGCACCCCGGCGGGACCCAGGGGGTCCCAGCCGTCGGCGAGCGCGGCGCGAACCGCCTCGGCCACCCGGGCCGGGGTGATGGGCTCGGGCATGGACTCGTCGGGCGAGCAGTCCGTGCAGCAGTAGTGGGACAGCGGGAGCCGATCGCCCAGGGTGACCGAGAGCAGGCGGCCGGGCGCGTCGTCGCGCTCGACCGCGAAGGTCAGCGGGCGGGAGCCGGTCCGGGCCTCGGCGGCGCTGCGGCGGGAGCGGTGGCGCCAGCGGTAGGCGGTGCCGTCGACGGTGATCCTGCGGGTGCCCTTCCTGGGCATGGTCATCGGGGCCTCGTTCGTTCGGGGGGCTGGACGGGCACCACGCTAGGGGCCGCGCCCGGGCCCGCGCCACGGGTTTTCCGGGACCGCGCCGGGCGGGGATCCGCCGCCCGAACAGGCCACGGACCGGGAGTTCCCGTCGAGGACGGCCCCCGCCTCACCGAGGGCCACCGGAACACCCGCCGGGACCACGCCGCCCGCACCAGGCAAGACCCCCCGGCCACGAACCGGGAGGCCGTGCCGGGGAAGGGACCCGCGGTCACCGAAGGCCACCGGCGGAACCACGCCGCCGGCACCGCACGGGACCCCACGACCCCGAACAGACCAGGGACCGGGAAGCCGTGCCGGGGAAGGGCCCCGCATCGACAAAAGCCGCGGGCCGCCGGGACCGTGTCCGCAGGCGCCGCGAAGGGACCCGCCCGCCCGGTCGCCCCGGGGGCTAGAAGCCCCGGGCCGCCCAGTCGTCCAGGTGCGCGGCGGCCTCGGCGATGGTCGTCGACTCCCCGTGCCCGGGGTGCACGACCGTGTCCCCCGGCAGCACGGCCAGGTGGTCGCGGATGGACGCGATGATGGTCGGGAAGTCCGAGAGCGGCTGCCCGGTGGAGCCCGGGCCGTCCGGGAAGAGCGTGTCGCCGCTGAAGACCGCGCCCAGGGCGGGCGCGTACAGGCTCACCCCGCCGGGGGTGTGCCCGGGGGTGTGCAGGATGCGCAGCTCGACCCCGCCGACCTGGAGGGCCTCGCCGTGCAGCAGCGGGGCGTCGGGCTCCTGGTCGGGGTGGACCAGGTGCCAGAGGTCGGCGTCCTCGGGGTGCAGCAGCACGGGGCTGTCGGTGAGCTCGGCCAGTGCCACCGCCGCGTTGATGTGGTCGGTGTGGGCGTGGGTGCACACGATCGCCATCAGCTCCCGGTCGCCCAGCCCGCGGGCGATGGCCCGGTGGTCGTGGGCGGCGTCGATGACGATCGCGCTCTCCTCGTCCCCCACGATCCACACGTTGTTCTCGACCGCCGACTCGACGCCCTCCAGGCTGAGCACCCCCGAGGTGCGCAGGTGCGCGACGGGGTAAGGGTCGGTCATCGAAGCCTCCACCACCTGACGTCCGCTGCTTGCTCCGGTGGCTCAGCCTATCCCGACGGGGGGACGCGCACACGCGTTCGCGGGCGGGGGCCGCGCCGCCGCCGCGCGCCCGGGGTGCTCCCGCGGACCGCCCGGCGGGAGTACCCCCGGGTCAGGCGGTGGTGCCGGGTTCGAAGTTGCGGCGCAGGGCGTACGGCTGGATGAGGCCGAGCCCGTGGGCGTGCCGCGCGCGCACCCTGACCACCTGTAGCCCCTCGGCATCCTCCAGGCTGCGGGCGAGGTCCTCGTCGATGAGGACCGTGCCCGGCCGAGCGAAGGAGGTGAGGCGGCTGGACCGGTTGACGGTGGTGCCGAAGACGTCGCCGTGCAGGGTGAGCACCGGCCCGGAGGACAGGCCGACCCGCACGTCGGGCACCTCCACGTGGGTCTTGACCCCCGAGGCCAGGCGCAGAGCGATGTCGGCGGCCTTGACGGGGTCGTCGGCCACGTAGAGGACCTCGTCGCCGAGGGTCTTGACGACCCGGCCGCCGCCGGAGGCGACGATGTCGGCGGCGGTCGCCTCGAAGCCCTCGACCACCTGGGCCAGCTCGACCTCGTCCAGTTCGCGGCTGAGGGTGGTGAAGGAGACCAGGTCGGCGAACCCGACGATGAGCGGGTAGTAGTTGGGCACCCCGTCGCCGCCGTTGGACATCACCGCCAGGGTGCGGGCCGTGGACGCGGCGAGCTGGCGGCGCCAGATGTGCAGCAGCAGCCGCTCGACCTCGGGCAGCAGCTCCTTGACCTGGTTCATCAGCGGGACGGCGCCCTCGGCGCCCTTCCCCTCGCGAAAGACCAGGGTGCTGAGGATGCTGGTCTGCCAGTCGGCCAGGCGGGCCATGGTCTGGCCCATGGCGCGGGCGAACCGGACCACCGCCTCCTCATCGAGGACGTCCTCGTCCAGGAGCCCGGTGGCCAGCCGCAGGGCCTCGACGTCGCTCTCGGTGAAGATGACGGTGTCGTCGCTCTGGGTGGGAAAGCCCAGGGCGCGCCAGATCCGTCCGGCGAGTTCGGGATCGGATCCGGCGAGTTCGATCGCCTGCTCCCTGGTGTAGACCGCTTCACCGCCCAGGAGAGCGGTCTCGATCACTTTCGGGTCAGGACGCGACGACATACGTTCTCTTTCACGGAACCGTCCCCGCCCGTGCGGGGAGCGAGTACTGGGGTCCACCGCGTCGGTGCCGCGGGGGTCCGCCTCCAGCTTACGCCGGGGGGACGCCGCCGCTCCGGGCGGCCTTCACCGGAGGTCGGAGCGGGTCTGCGGCCGGTGCGCGTCGCTGACGCGCCGGTAGATCTCGGACTGGAACCACTCCGGGCGCGGCACCTTCCCGGGGGTGACGGCCTCCTGTTCGGAGGCGGACTGCACGGTCAACGTGCCGTACCTCATGATGCGTTCCCACACCGACATGCCGAACGCGGCGTCGTCGACCCGGCTCGGCGGCATGTCGCGGCCTTGCCGGGAGATGAGGCCGTCGCGCGTCATCAGGCGGTGGTCGGCGGGGGCGGGGGCGGTGAACTCCTCGATGAGGACGGTCCGGTGCCGGCGGACGACGTGGACGAGTTCCTCGCCGTCGGAGAGGTAGCGGTCCGCGATAGCCATAGGGGGATCATGGCATAGGCGGGTACCGCCCAGAAAGGCCGTGCGCGGGCCTGTGGACGGCGGAGCGCGCAAGTCTGCGCGGAACGCGCGCGTCCCGCGCGCCCCCGCGGCCTCAGACCCCCGGGCGCAGGTGCACGACGTCGCCCGCGCTCAGGGCCCGTTCGCCCCCGGGCCCGTCGACCACCAGGCGGCCCTCGGCGTCGATCGCGCGGGCGACGCCGTCCAGCACGCGGTCGTCGGGCAGGTGGACCCGGACCCGGCGGCCCAGGGTGGTGCAGACGTCGCGGTAGACCGCGGCCAGCCCGCTGCGCTCGGCGTCCCCGCCGGCCGCCGCCCACACCGTGTACAGCTCCTCGAACTCGCCCAGCAGCGAGGCCAGCAGCACGTTCCGGTCGACGTCGGCGGCGCCCTCCCCGCGCAGGGACACCGCGGTGTCCACGGGCAGCTCGTCGCGGCTCTGGGAGACGTTGATGCCGATGCCGGCGACCACCGCCGGGCCGCCGGAGGAGAAGTCGACCTCGGCGAGGATCCCGGCGAGCTTGCCGTCGCCCCCGCCCGGCCCGCTCCGCAGCGTCTCGGGGACCAGCAGGTCGTTGGGCCACTTGAGGGCGGCCTTGACCCCGGTGGTGCGCCGCACCGCGCCGACCGCGGCGACGCCCATCAGCGCCGAGAGCCAGCCCAGCCGGCCGGTCGGCACGGCGGGGCGCAGCAGCACCGAGACGGTGAGCGCGGCGCGCGGCGGGGTGCTGAAGCCCCGCCCCATCCGGCCCCGGCCCGCGCTCTGGTGGTCGGCCACCAGCACGCTGCCGTGCGGGGCCCCGGACCGGCCGCGCGCGGCCAGCTCGGTGTTGGTGGACCCTGCCTCGGGCACCACCTCGATCCGCTCCCACATGCCGCCGGGGCGGATGAGGGCGGCGGTGAGCGCCGCCCGGTCGAGCGGCGGTCGGGGGTAGGGGTCGGGTGCGGCCATGCCCCCATTACAGCAGCGCGGCGGCGGTGGACGCGCCCGGCGCCCCGCCCCGCGGCGTGCGGGGCGGGGCTCCGGTCGGGGGTCAGCCGGTGTTCTGGAGCCCGGCGGCGACGCCGTTGACCGACAGCAGCAGGAGCCGCTCCAGGTGCTGGCGGTCCTCGGGCGACAGCGTCCGCGCGTCCTCCGAGCGCAGCGCCTCCAGGGCCCGCAGCTGGAGGTGGGACAGCGCGTCCACGTAGGGGTTGCGCAGGTCCACCGCGCGCGAGAGCACGCGGCGGTTCTCCAGCAGCCGGGAGTGCCCGGTCACCCGCAGCACCAGGGTGCTGGTGAGGTCGTACTCGTCCAGGACCCGGCGGCTCATCTCGGGGCGGTCGCCCAGGGAGAGGTAGCGCTCCGCGATGGTCCGGTCGGTCTTGGCCAGGCTCATCTCCGCGTTGTCCAGCAGGGACGCGAACATGGGCCACTCGCGGTAGGCGGCCTGGAGCAGCGGCAGGTCGGGGACGGCCGCCAGGCCGGTGCCCAGCCCGTACCAGCCGGGCAGGTTGACGCGGGTCTGGGTCCAGGCGAACACCCACGGGATGGCGCGCAGGTCGCCCAGGCCGCGGGCGGCGCCTCGGCGGGCCGGGCGCGACCCCAGGCGCAGGTCGCCCAGCTCCTCCAGCGGGCTGACCCGGGAGAACCAGGCGGCGAACCCGTCGGCGTTGATGAGGTCGAGGTAGGCCTCCTGGGCGGCGGCCGCGATGGTGTCGGCGTGCGGCCGGTACTTCAGGGCGGCGGAGCGCTCCCGCTCCTGCACCTCGTCGGTGGAGGCCATGAGGACGGCGTGGCCGACCTGTTCGATGTGCCGCCGCGCCAGGTCGGCCTGGCCGTAGCGGGCGAAGATGACCTCGCCCTGCTCGGTGACCTTGAACCGGCCGTCGACCGAGCCGGGCGCCTGGGCGAGCAGGGCGCGGCTGGCCGGCCCGCCGCCGCGGCCCAGCGAGCCGCCGCGGCCGTGGAACAGGGTCAGGCGCACGTCGTGGCGGCGGGCCCAGGAGGCCAGCCGGGCCTGCGCGTCGTACAGCCGCAGGGTGGCGCTGACCGGGCCGACGTCCTTGGCGGAGTCGCTGTAGCCGAGCATCACCTCCACGCGGCGCCCGCTCTGCTCCAGGCGCTCCCGTACGGCCGGGATGTCGAGCATGCCGTCCAGGACCCCGGGCGAGGCGTCCAGGTCGGCGCCGGTCTCGAACAGCGGGATGACGTCCAGGACGGGGCGGCGGTCGGCCGGGAGCGCGTACCCGGCCAGCTCGTACACGGCGGCGATGTCGTCGGCCGAGCGGGTGAAGCTGACGATGTAGCGGCGGCAGGCCTCCACCCCGAAGCGCTCCTGGATCCAGGAGACGACCCGGATGGTGTCCAGGACCTCGCGGGTGCGCTCGGACAGCTCGCCGTCGGGGCCGTGCTCGCGCACCTCCTCCAGCGCGGCGGCGTGCACCTCGCTGTGCTGGCGGATCTCCAGCTCGGCGAGGTGGAACCCGAAGGTCTCGGCCTGCCAGACGAGGTGCTGGAGCTCGCCGTAGGCCTGGCGGTTCGCCCCGGCACGGGCCAGGGAGCCCTGGACGGTGCGCAGGTCGGCGAGGAACGCCTCGGCGTTCGGGTACGCCAGGTCGGCGTCGCGCTCGCGGGTGGCGCGCAGCCGGGCGGCGGCGTACAGCAGGAGCTGGCGGTGCGGCTCGTTGGGCGAGCGGTCGGAGATCTCCGCCAGCAGCGACGGCTGTCCGGCGCGGGCGGAGGAGAGCGCGTCGAGCAGCTCCGGGGAGCCGGGGGTGAGGTTGCCGTAGGCGGTGAGGGTGCGGGCGATCCGCTCGGCGGCGCTCTCCAGGCCGCGCAGCACGTGGTCGGACTGGATGCGCACGGCCTCGCGGGTCACCTCGTGGGTGACGAAGGGGTTGCCGTCGCGGTCGCCGCCGATCCAGGTGCCGTAGCGGACGAACGGCACGGCCCGGGGCGGGCGGACGCCGGTGCCCTCGGGGTCCAGCGCGCGGTCCAGGGCCCGGTAGACGTGCGGGATGACGGCGAAGATGGTCTCGTCGAAGGCGGCCAGGGCGGTGCGCACCTCGTCGAGCGGGTCGAGCCGGGTGTAGCGCAGCTGGGAGGTGCGCCAGAGGAGGTCGATCTCCTCCAGCAGGCGGCGGTGCGCCTCGGCGGCCTCGGTCCCGCCCTCGTGCGCGGCGTGCCAGGCGTCGAGCTGGGCGCTGATCCGCAGGATGGAGGTGGAGACGGCGCGGCGGCGGGCCTCGGTGGGGTGGGCGGTGAGCACGGGGTGGAACTCCATGCCCGCGACCAGCTCGTCAAGGTGCTCCTCTCCCCCGGCGCCCTCGCGCACGGCGCGGACGGCCGCGGCCAGGGACTCCCGGGACGGGTTGGCGACGTCGTCGCGCTCGCGCAGGGTGCGCATGCGCTGGTGCTCCTCGGCCAGGTTGGCGAGGTGGAAGTACACGGTGAAGGCGCGGGCGACCTGCTTGGCCCGTTCGAGCGGCCAGGCCGCCACCAGCGCGGTGATCTCCTCGCCGGAGACGGCGCCGTCGCGGGCGCCGATGACCGCGTGCCGGAGTTTCTCGACATCGGCGAGCAGATCCTCGCCGCCGCTCTCCTGGAGCACGGTCCCGAGCATCTCACCGAGCAGCTTGACGTCATTCCTGAGCTGTTCGGGCACTTCCTGGCGCGCACTGGCGCGTTCTGCGCTTACCGCTGTCATAGGGCAGACACTACAGAGAACACTTGTTCCGGAGGGTTCTCGGGGGCGCATTTCCGAGCCTTTGCCGCGACGTTAACAATTGTTCCGAAAAAGCGCCGAATTCACACCGGGTCACGTTTCCCGGGTCCCCCCGGGGCGGCGGGGCCGCCGAGCGAAACCGAACGCTACTCGCTAGTAACCACGGGGCGCGTCGTCGGCGGCGACCCCGGCGGAGTTAACCTGCGTAGTTATGGCCACCGAAGCCCCTGAACCACTGCCCGCGGACGAGATCGACATCCACACCACCGCGGGCAAGCTCGCCGACCTGCGGCGACGACGCTACGAGGCGGTCCACGCGGGATCCGCGCGCGCCGTCGAGAAACAGCACGCCAAGGGCAAGATGACCGCCCGCGAACGGATCGACGCCCTGCTCGACCCGGGGTCGTTCGTCGAGCTGGACGCCCTGGCGCGCCACCGCTCCACCAGCTTCGGGCTGGACGCCGACCGCCCCTACGGGGACGGGGTCGTCACCGGCCACGGAACGGTCGACGGGCGGCCCGTCGCCGTGTTCAGCCAGGACGTCACCGTCTTCGGCGGATCGCTCGGGGAGGTCTACGGCGAGAAGATCTGCAAGGTCCTCGACCACGCCCTCACCAACGGGTGCCCCGTCATCGGCATCAACGAGGGCGGCGGGGCCCGCATCCAGGAGGGCGTCGTCTCCCTGGGCCTGTACGCCGAGATCTTCAAGCGCAACACCCACGCCTCCGGCGTCGTCCCGCAGATCTCCGTGATCATGGGAGCCGCCGCCGGCGGCCACGTCTACTCCCCCGCCCTCACCGACTTCGTCGTGATGGTCGACCGGACCTCGCAGATGTTCATCACCGGACCCGACGTCATCAAGACCGTCACCGGCGAGGACGTCTCCATGGAGGAGCTGGGCGGGGCGCGCACCCACAGCACGAGGTCGGGCGTGTCCCACTACATGGGCGCCGACGAGCAGGACGCCCTCGACTACGTCAAGGCCCTGCTGTCGCACCTGCCCGGCAACAACCTGGAGGACGCGCCGGCCCTGGCCCCCGAGGAGGACCCGGGCGAGGAGGTCAACGACGCCGACCTGGCGCTGGACACCTTCGTCCCCGACTCCGCCAACCAGCCCTACGACATCCGGACCGTCCTGGGAACCGTCCTCGACGACGGGGACTTCCTGGAGGTCCACGCCATGTTCGCCACCAACATGGTGGTGGGCTTCGGCCGCGTCGACGGGCGCTCCGTCGGCATCATCGCCAACCAGCCGATGAGCCTGGCCGGCTGCCTGGACATCGACGCGTCCGTCAAGGCCGCCCGGTTCGTGCGCACCTGCGACGCCTTCAACGTCCCGGTGCTCACCTTCGTGGACGTGCCCGGGTTCCTGCCCGGCACCGGCCAGGAGTGGGACGGCATCATCCGCCACGGCGCCAAGCTGCTCTACGCCTACGCCGAGGCCACCGTGCCGCTGATCACCGTCATCACCCGCAAGGCGTTCGGCGGCGCCTACGACGTCATGGGCTCCAAGCACCTGGGCGCCGACGTCAACCTCGCCTGGCCCACCGCGCAGATCGCCGTCATGGGCGCCCAGGGCGCGGTGAACATCCTGCACCGGCGCACCCTCGCCGCCGCCGACGACGTGGAGGCCGAGCGGACCCGGCTCGTCGGCGAATACGAGGACACGCTCCTCAACCCCTACTCGGCGGCCGAGCGCGGCTACGTCGACGGGGTGATCCTGCCGTCCGAGACGCGCGTCCAGATCACCAGGGCGCTGCGCGCGCTGGCGGGCAAGCGCAGACAGCTGCCGCCCAAGAAGCACGGGAACATCCCGCTGTGAGCGCGCAGAGCACACCGCCGCACCTGGTCGTCGTCCGAGGCGAGCCCACCGACGAGGAACTCGCCGCCCTGACCGCGGTGCTCGCCGCCCGCGCCGCGGCGGCGCGGGCCGGGGCACGGGTCCCGGCCGCGCCGGAGCGCACCTCCGCCTGGCGCGACCGCGCCCGGGGCCTGCGCGCCCCGCTGCGCCCGGGCCCCGGTGCCTGGCGCACGAGCCTGCGGTGACACCCCACAACTCAGACTCCAAGAGGAGCGGTCGGCGCATCCGCCCCACCCGACAGCAGAAGGATCTCCACCGTGCGTAAAGTTCTGATCGCCAACCGCGGCGAGATCGCCGTGCGCATCGCGCGCGCGTGCCGCGACGCCGGGCTGGGCAGCGTCGCCGTCTACGCCGAGCCCGACCTGGACGCGCTGCACGTCAAGGTCGCCGACGAGGCCCACTCCCTGGGCGGGTCAACCCCGGCCGACTCCTACCTGGACATGGGCAAGCTCCTGTCCGTCGCCGCCGCCTCGGGGGCCGACGCCGTGCACCCCGGCTACGGGTTCCTCGCGGAGAACGCCGACTTCGCCCGGGCGGTCATCGACGCCGGGCTCACCTGGATCGGGCCGCCCCCCGCCGCGATCACCGCGCTGGGCGACAAGGTGCAGGCCCGCCACATCGCCCAGAAGGTCGGCGCCCCGCTGGTCGCGGGCACCCCCGACCCGGTGGCCTCCGCCGACGAGGTCGTGGCGTTCGCCCGGGAGCACGGGCTGCCCATCGCCATCAAGGCCGCCTTCGGCGGCGGCGGGCGCGGGCTCAAGGTCGCCCACACCCTGGAGGAGGTCGCCGACGCCTACGAGTCGGCGGTACGCGAGGCCGTCACCGCGTTCGGCCGCGGGGAGTGCTTCGTGGAGCGCTACCTGGACAGGCCCCGGCACGTCGAGACCCAGTGCCTGGCCGACTCCCACGGCAACGTCGTGGTGGTGTCCACCCGTGACTGCTCCCTCCAGCGCCGCCACCAGAAGCTGGTGGAGGAGGCGCCGGCGCCGTTCCTGACGCCGGAGCAGACGGAGAGCCTGTACTCCGCGTCCAAGGCCATCCTCAAGGAGGCCGGGTACGTGGGCGCGGGCACCTGCGAGTTCCTCGTGGGCGTGGACGGCACCATCTCCTTCCTGGAGGTCAACACCCGCCTCCAGGTCGAGCACCCGGTCACCGAGGAGGTCACCGGCATCGACCTGGTGCGGGAGATGTTCCGCGTCGCCGACGGCGAGGAGCTGGGCTACGGGGACCCGGAGGTGCGCGGGCACTCCTTCGAGTTCCGGATCAACGCCGAGGACCCGGGGCGCGGCTTCATGCCCGCGCCGGGCACCATCACCGAGTTCGTCCTGCCGGGCGGGCCGGGGGTGCGCGTGGACACCGGCTGCGAGGCGGGGTTCACGGTGCCGCAGGCCTTCGACTCCCTGGTCGCCAAGCTGGTCGTCACCGGGCGCACCCGCACCCAGGCGCTGGAGCGGGCGCGGCGGGCGCTGGCGGAGTTCACCGTCGGCGGGATGCCCACGGTGATCCCCTTCCACCGCGCCGTGGTGGAGGACCCGGCGTTCGCCCCGGCCGACCCGGACGAGGCGTTCGGGGTGCACACGCGCTGGATCGAGACGGCGTTCGACAACCGGATCGAGCCCTGGTCGGGCGCCCCGGGCGAGGCGGGGCCGGTCGAGCGCGAGACCGTGACCGTGGAGGTCGGCGGCCGGCGCATCGACGTCGTCCTGCCCGCCTCCCTCAACGTCGGCGCCGCGCCGGCCGCCCCGGCGGGCGGGCGGCGCAAGCGCGCCTCCCGGTCCGGCGGCGGCTCCACCGCCGCCGTGAGCGGCGACGCCCTGGTCTCCCCGATGCAGGGCACCGTGGTCAAGGTCGTGGCCGCCGAGGGGCAGGAGGTGGCCGAGGGCGACACGGTCGTGGTCATCGAGGCCATGAAGATGGAGCAGCCGCTGACGGCCCACCGCCCGGGCACCGTGACCGGCCTGAAGGTCACCGCGGGCGAGGCCGTGGGCAGCGGCGCCGTCGTCTGCGAGATCAAGGACGCGTAGGGCCCGCGCCCGGGCGCTTCCCGCGGCGCACGGGCACGGCGGTCGGCGCCCGGCTGTCCGCGGCGGCTCCGGGGCCCCGGAACCCGGACCGGAGACGGAAGCGGAAGGGGGAGGCACCACCGGTGCCTCCCCCTCGCCGTGTCGTCTCAGCGGTCCCTCCTCCAGGAGAGGTCGGCCAGATCGAGATCCAGTTCACAGGGGACGGTGACCTTGAGCCGTCGCCGGTGAACACCGGTGGCCACGTACTCCTTGCGGACCGGGTCCAGTTCGTAGACGTGGGCGACGCCGGCGGCCTCCCCCTCCTCCTGCTCGATCAGCCAGAAGTGCGGGATGCCGGCGCCCGCGTACAGCTGCGGCTTGCGTTCGAGGTCGCGTGTCCGGGACTCGGGGGAGACCACCTCGATCGCCAGCCTCACGTCCTCGACCGCGACCCAGGTGACATCCAGGTCGTCCGGATCGTCCGTGCTGATGAGCATCAGATCGGGCTCAGGACGCTGATCCTTCCTCAACACGGTCGTCATCTCCCTCTCCACGATCAGGTCCGGGGGGACCTGATCGAGGAGCTGGAGTTCGAGCGACCTGAGCATGCGCATGTGAAAGCGTTTCTGGGGGCTCACCAGGACCAGGCTTCCGTCGATGAGTTCGGTGTGCGGCGGAAGATCCGGGATGCGGTCCAGGTCGCCGGCGACGAACCCGTCCTCGGGGGGGAGCGGGACCGTCACCTCCGGACCGAACTCCCGGGCCGACGGTGCGGCCACGGTCGGTGCGGACATGTCGTCTCCGATCGTCGGATCGTTCTCATCACTGACAGTAGCCATGTCCACCACCTCATGAGGGTGCTTTCCGTAGATCATGCCACCGACACCCGCGCGGGCGTGATTCTCGCCGCACCGGCGGCCGGTCGGGGGCGGCCGAAGCGCCGATGGGGGCGACGATCCGGTCATAGGACGTAGGAAACCTCGACCCCTGTCTATGGAAAAGGTAGGAAAAGGCGTATATGGTTCCCCCTTGTGACGAACATCTGGGGACTGACCCGCCGCTGGCACATCGACCTGTGCCGTCGCGGCTGTCAGGCGTGTAGCCAGGTCCACGCGCGCCCGTAGGGCGACGCGCCGCGCACCCTTCCCTTGTCCGCCCCTCCCACGGGGCGGTACCCCGCCCCGCCGCTCCCTACCGACGAGGGCCGCACCAGCCCGTCACCCCTCTCCGGTGACACCCGCACACCTTCCCCGAGCCGGAGATCCCGCACGTCCCGAGGCCGACCGCCGCGGCGTGCCCGTGCTCCGGTTGCACTCACCGCTTGGAGCCACTTCCGTGTCCGCACAGACCGACAAGGTCACGCCGCAGCGCCGCCGCCTGCGGCTCCCGTCGTTCGGCGTCCAGGTCCTCATCGGCCTCGTCCTGGGCCTGGTCCTGGGCTTCGTCGCCCTCCAGATCGGCCCCGTGGGCGAGGAGGGCGAGCCGAACTGGCTGGCCGTCACCCTCCAGACCGTCGGCAGCGCCTTCGTGTCGCTGCTGCGCACGATCGTCCCGCCGCTGATCATCCTGGCCGTCATCTCCTCCATCGCCAACCTGCGCAACGTCACCAACGCCGCGCGGCTGGCCTGGAAGACGCTGCTCTGGTTCGCGATCACCGCCCTGGTCTCGGTGGCCATCGCCATCGGCCTGGGCCTGCTCATCCGCCCCGGCGTGAACAGCGCGGTCGACCCGGGCACCGTCTCCGAGCCCTCCAGCAGCGGCTCGTGGATCGCGTTCATCGAGAGCATCATCCCCGCGAACTTCCTCGGCCTGGCCGCGGACACCTCCGGCTCGGTCACCACCGCCGACGACGGCTCGCTGGGCCTGGACGCCAGCACCTCGCTGGGCTTCAACGTCCTCCAGCTGATCGTCATCGCGATCGTGCTGGGCATCGCCGCCGTCAAGACCGGCAAGGCCGCCGAGCCGTTCATCTCGTTCACCGAGTCGGCCCTCCAGGTCGTCCTCAAGGCCCTGTGGTGGGTCATCCGCCTGGCCCCGATCGGCACCGTCGGCCTGCTCGGCAACGCCGTCTACAGCTACGGCTGGACCACCATCGGCGCCCTGGGCAAGTACACGCTGACCATCTACATCGGCCTGGCGCTGGTGCTGTTCGTCGTCTACCCGGTGGTCGCCCGCCTCAACGGCCTGTCCCCGGTCAAGTACTTCACCGGTGCCTGGCCCGCGATCCAGCTGGGCTTCGTGTCGCGCTCGTCGATGGGCACCATGCCGGTCACCCAGCGGGTCACCGAGCAGAACCTGGGCGTGCCGCGCTACTACTCCGCGTTCGCGGTGCCGTTCGGCGCGACGACCAAGATGGACGGCTGCGCCGCGATCTACCCGGCGATCTCGGCGATCTTCATCGCGCAGTTCTTCCCGGACATCAGCCTGGGCATCACCGACTACCTGCTCATCGTGTTCGTGTCGGTCATCGGCTCCGCCGCCACCGCCGGCACCACCGGCGCGACGGTCATGCTGACGCTGACCCTGTCCACCCTGGGCCTGCCCCTGGAGGGCGTCGGCCTGCTGCTGGCCGTGGACCCGATCCTGGACATGGGCCGCACCGCCGTGAACGTGGCCGGCCAGGCCCTCATCCCGGCGATCGTCGCCAAGCGCGAGGGCATCCTGGACCTGGACCGCTACAACGCGCCGCGCGACGCCTCCGGCTTCGTCCCGCTGGACGGGTCCGCCCAGGACGGCGAGGACCCCGAGGGCGCGCAGGACCAGGAGAAGGTGCCCGCCGCCACCGCCAAGGAGTAGCCGCTCCCGGTCGCACCCCTGCCGCGACGGCCCGCCGGAGTACCGGCGGGCCGTCGCGCGTTCCCGGAGAGAAGCACGTCACGATGGGAACCACGGGGGCTCTCCGTTCGTCCCTGGAGTGTGAGGGAAGCGAGAGGAACGACATGTTGCGCCGCTTGGTAACGCCCACCGTGCTGACCGCCGGGATCACGGCCGCGGTGGTGAGCGCCGCGGTGGTGCCCGCGGCCGCCGACACCGTCCAGCCCCCTGAGAGCAACGCCATCGTCCAGGAGCTGGAGGACGACGGCGTCTTCATCGACCCGCAGGTCGGTGACGCCATCCCCTCCGCCGAGGAGGGCGCTCTGGAGGCCGCCGCGTCCGGCACCGACACCCCCGTCTACTACGTGATCCTGCCGACCGACGCGGTCGGCTCCGACTCCGCGCTCAACGCGCTGATGGAACCCGTCATGGCCGACGTCGGCGACGGCCTGTACGGCGTGCTGGCCGGCTCCGAGGAGTTCCGGGTCATGTCGCCGAACGTGGAGGACACCGAGGCCGTCCGGGAGATCGCCCTGCGCGAGGGGGGCGGCAACCAGGTGGACACCCTGGTCGCCATCCCCGACGCCGCCCAGCAGGTGGAGGACTCCGCCGCGGCGGGGGCGACCTCGCTGTGGGTCCTGCTCGTCATCGCGGTGCTGGTCGCGGGCGGCATCTTCCTGTTCGTCCGCAACAGCCGCCGCAAGCAGGCCGAGGTCAAGGCCAAGCAGCTGGCGGAGATCAAGCAGATGGCCACCGAGGACGTCGTGCGCCTGGGCGAGGACGTCGCCCGGCTGGAGATCGACCTGTCCGCGGTCGACGACGAGACCCGCACCGACTACTCCCGCGCCATGGACGCCTACGACCAGGCCAAGACCCGGCTGGACACCATCCGCGAGCCGGAGGAGATCCGCCAGGTCACCAACTCGCTGGAGGACGGCCGGTACTACATGACGGCCACCCGCGCCCGGATGAACGGGACCCCGGTCCCGGACCGGCGCGGCCCCTGCTTCTTCAACCCGCAGCACGGCCCCTCCGTGGAGGACGTGACCTGGGCCCCGCCCGGCGGCTCGCCCCGCTCGGTGACGGCCTGCGCGTCCTGCGCCCAGGCGGTCAAGAGCGGCATGGACCCCAACGACGTGCGCATGGTCGAGGTCGACGGGCGCCGCGTGCCGTACTACGACGCGGGCCCCGCCTACTCGCCCTACGCCGGCGGCTACTTCGGCATGGACATGATGATGGGCATGTTCACCGGCATGATGATGGGCTCCATGATGGGCTCGATGATGGGCATGGGGATGGGGATGGGCATGGGCGACGCCACCGGCGACGTCGGAGCCGAGGGGGACTTCGGCGGCGGCGACTTCGGTGGAGGCGACTTCGGCGGGGGCGGCGACTTCGGGGGCTTCGACTTCTGACCCGCCCGCACACCGAACGCGGCACAGGGGCCCCGGGCGACGCCCGGGGCCCCTCGCGTGTCCGGCCGGGGGAAGAGCCTCCGGCACGGGGCCGGGGCCGTTCAGGGGCGGGCGGCGTGCAGCTCCTCGACCCAGGCCGCGATGCGGTCGGCGGTGCCGACCGGATCGGAGTCGGTGGTGTCCACGAGGGTGAGCGGCGGGTCCAGCCGGCCGGCCTCCTCGCGCACCCAGGCGGCGAACTCCAGCGTCTCGGCGACGCGCTCCTCGTCCCACTCGCGCCAGGCCGGCCGGGCCCGCAGGCGCCGGGCCAGCACATCCGGGTCGCAGGTGAGCGACAGGTAGTGGACGCCGTCGAACAGCGCCCGCTCGGGCAGCGGCTCGAACTCCGGCGGGACCACGGTCCCGCACAGCACGACCGGCCGCCCGCTCTGCTGCACCATGGCGGCGGTGCGCAGCCAGGTCGACCGGAACAGGCGGTGGTGCCCGGCCGGGTCGCGCAGGCCGCCCACCCACAGCAGGTCCTGTTCGAGCACGACGAACCGGTCCCGCAGACGCTCCAGCAGCAGGCCGGCGACGGTGGACTTGCCGGTGCCGCTGGGCCCGGAGACGCAGTAGAGGGGCAGGCGCAGGAAGGGACGGGTGCGGCCGCAGAAGCGGCACAGCAGCACGGAGGCCCCCGACGAGGTGTCGGGGGCCGGGTCCCATTCCCCGCAGTGGGTACAGATCAGCGGGTGCACGTGGGAACGCCTCTAGTCGAAGAGTCCTTCGAGGAAGCTCTTTTTGCGCCGGTAGGGGCGCGGGGAGTCGCTGTAGCCGCGCGGGGAGTCGGGGTAGCCGCCCCGGTAGCCGCGGGGCGAGTCGGGGTAGCCCGGCGCCGGGTAGCCCTGCGGGGGGCGGGCCGGGCGCGCGTAGCCGCCGGAGGGCGGCGGGGCCTGGGGGTCGGGCGGCGGGGCCACGCCGTAGTGACGCTGTTCGGCGTCGACGATGCGCTCCAGCTCGCCGCGGTCCAGGAAGATGCCCTGGCACCCGTCACACCGGTCGAGGTGGACGCCCTGGCGGTCGAACGTGCGCATGTTGCTTTGGCACTTGGGACAGATCACAACAGAACGCTAATCCCCCCGGCGTTAAGGAAACGTAAAAGGCCCGCCCGCGAGGGGCGGGCCGGGGCGCGGAGCCTACTCGGGCGAGGCCAGCATGAGGGAGCGGGCCGCCTCGGTGACGCTCCCCGACAGGGACGGGTACACCGCGAAGGTGTGCGCGAGGTCGTCCACGGTCAGCCGCTGCTGCACCGCCACCGACACCGCGAGGATCAGCTCGCTGGCACGCGGGCCGACGATGACGCCGCCCAGGACGATGCCGGTGTGCTGGCGGCAGATGAGCTTGACGAAGCCGTCCTTGACCTCGTTCATCTTGGCGCGCGGGTTGGTGTTGAGCGGCAGGGTGACCGAGCGCCCGTCGATGCGGCCGCTGCGCACGTCGTCCTCGCTCGCCCCCACCGCGGCCAGCTCGGGGTGGGTGAACACGGTGGAGGCCACGGTGGACAGCTTCAGCGGCGAGACCGCCTCGCCCAGGGCGTGCCACATGGCGATGCGGCCCTGCATTGCGGCCACCGAGGCGAGCATGTTGACGCCGGTGCAGTCCCCGGCCGCGTACACGCCGGGGACCGTGGTGCGCGAGACCCGGTCGACCTCGACGAACCCGCCCTGGCCCAGCCGGACGCCCGCCTCCTCCAGGCCCAGCCCGTCGGTGTTGGGGATCATGCCGACGGTCATCAGGCAGTGGGAGCCCTCGACGGTGCGGCCGTCGGAGAGGGTGACCAGCACCCCGTCGTCGGTGCGCACGACCGACTCGGCGCGGGTGCGGTTGAGGACGGTCATCCCCCGGCGCAGGAAGACCTCCTCCAGGACCCGGGCGGCGTCGGGGTCCTGGGTGGGCATGACGTGCTCGCGGGAGGAGACGAGGGTCACGTCGGAGCCCAGCGACTGGTAGGCGCTGGCGAACTCGGCGCCGGTGACGCCGGACCCGACCACGATGAGCTTCTCGGGGAGTTCGTCCAGGTCGTAGAGCTGGCGCCAGGTGAGGATGCGCTCGCCGTCCGGACGGGCGGAGGCCAGCTCGCGGGGGTGGGCCCCGGTGGCGACGAGGACGACGTCGGCGCGGATGCGGGTGTCGCCGACGGCGACGATGTGCGGGTCGACCAGGCGGGCCTCGCCCTCGACGACCTCGATGCCCTCCTTGACCAGCCGGGCGCGGGTGTCGGCGGACTGCGCCTGGGCCAGGGCCAGGATCCGGTTGTTGACGGTGGGCATGTCGACGTGCACGGAGGACTTGCCGTCGAGCTGGTCGTCCACCTGGATGCCGAGCTTCTCGGACTCGCGCACGTAGGTGGTGCGGGTGGAGGTGGCGATCAGGCTCTTGGAGGGAACGCAGTCGGTGAGGACGCAGGCACCGCCGATGCCGTCGCGGTCCACCACCGTCACGTCCGCGCCGAGCTGCGCGGCGACCAGTGCCGCCTCGTAGCCCCCGGGACCGCCCCCGATGATCACGACCTTCGTCACTCTTCTTCACTCCCTCTGCGGCCGGACCGCCGTCCCCCTCGTCCCGGTCGGGGCCGGAGGGCATGACGGGGCGGCGTGTGGTTCTCTCGCTCGCTTACCCCCATTGTCGGCCATGCGGACCGGCGGATTCCGCACCCGCCCCCGGACGGGCGGCCGGGCGCTCCCGTTACCGGCCCCCTAGCGTTGCGTTCCGGAATCATCCGGCTACACGGCGGTAGCATCCGCTGTGTGAGCGAAACAGAGCAGCCGCCGAGGACGACCGCCCAGGCGAAGGGGCTGGCGGCCGAGGCGGCACACGAACTCCTGGTCCGGGCCGGCGCCGACGGCTTCGACGCCCTGGTGGTGCTCGGCTCGGGGTGGACGGACGCCGCGGAGACGCTCGGCTCCCCCGACATCGAGTTCGACGTGCGGGAGCTGCCCGGCTTCCAGGCCCCGACCGCCGAGGGGCACGGGACCACGGTGCGCAGCACGTGGGTGGGCGACAAGAGGGTGGTGGTGTTCACGGGACGCCTGCACCTGTACGAGGGCCACGACCCGATGCAGGTCGTGCACGCGGTCCGCACCGGGATCGCCGCCGGGGCGGGGCTGGCCGTGCTGACCGGGTCGGCGGGCTCCCTGCGGGTGGACATCGGGCCGGGGCAGCCCATGGTGGTGAGCGACCACATCAACCTGACGGCGCGCTCGCCGCTGGTGGGCCCGACGTTCGTGGACCTGTCGTCCGCCTACAGCCCGCGGCTGCGCCGCCTGGTCCACGAGGTGGACTCCTCGCTGGCGGAGGGCGTGTACGCGGCGACGACGGGGCCGCAGCTCCAGACGCCGACGGAGGCCAAGGTGCTGCGCCAGGCGGGGGCGGACGTGGTGGGCCGGTCGATCCCGCTGGAGGCCATCGCCGCCGTGGAGCTGGGCGTCGAGGTGCTGGGGCTGTCGATCGTGAGCAACGACGCCCTCGGGGCGGTGCTGGAGCCGTTCCGGCAGGAGCGTGCGATGGAGATCGTCCGGCAGCGGTCGCGCCGTCTAGGGGAGCTCCTCCACCGGCTGCTGGTCCGGGCCTGAGGCTCCGGCCGCCTCCCGGGTACGGTCCCGGCCGTGCCGCGGGCACCGGGGCCGTGCGCGTTCCGGGCGCGCCGCGCGGGACCCCCGCAGGTCCCTTTCGAGCGCGCGACGCGACCCGGACGCGTCGTTGCCGGGGCCGCCTCCGAACGGGTCCGTCCGGTACCGGCGTGGCGAGCGTACACCCCGAGGCCTTGGGGTGGACGGTACCGGCCGTGCTCCGTCCGGAGGCGTGAAGCCCCGTTCCGATGCCCCGCCCGTGCAGGATCCCCGCAGACCCCGTTGGACTCACGGGCCGGTGGGACACCGGTTTCTCTCTTCCCGTTGTTCGTCAGAACAGCGCGATGCCCTGGAGAAGGTCCGGGCGGGCGGCCATCCGCGCGAAGCCCTCCCGCCCGGAACACTCTCCATTAGGCATGCCTTACCTAACCAGAGCGGGCGGGTTCCGTCAACCCCGGGCGCGGGCGAAGAACGGACCCGGGGAGAAGCGCTCAGGCCAGCAGGAACGACGCGACCAGCAGCACCAGGACGGCCCCGGCGACGACGACCACCTCGACCGACACCATGGTCTGCGGGCGGTCCCGGGCGCCCAGCGCGGCGGGCCCGGCCTCGTCGATGTCGCGGATCGGGCCGGACAGCGGGCGCGCCTTGTGGCGCTCCGCGTCCTGGCGCAGCTGGAGGGCGGCCCGGTCCATCGGCCGCATCGTCCGCGGGTCCTCGTCCGACTCGTCCATGAAGCCGCCCTCGCGGCGCATGTTGTCGCGGACGCGGCTCCTCTTGGTCTCGCGCAGCGGCCACGAGCGCACCGGGCCGTCGGGGGTGTGCACCCGCAGCACGTCGACCACGTCCACCCACAGCACCGCGGCCCAGGGCACGAAGGTCTCCCGCAGCGGGTTGATGACCCGCAGGCCCCGCTCGGTGACCAGGACGCGCGGGCGCAGCCACACCAGGTAGACCAGCGCGACACTGGCCACCAGGACGGCCCCGTACCGCCAGACGTCGGGCCCCTGGCCGCGCAGGAACAGGTCGACCAGCAGGAGGGCGGCGATGACCGCCCAGGCCGCGGCCAGGACGCGGGAGGAGAGGGAGTAGTGCACCGTCGGGTTGGCGCCGGCGGCCGGTCCGCTCATCGCTCGGCCGCCCACTTCAACTGCGCGAACCCGGGCTTGATGACGCCGTTGATGAGCGCCAGGCGCTCGTCGAAGGGCAGGAACGCCGACTTCATGGCGTTGACCGTGAACCACTGCACGTCGTCCCAGCCGTACCCGAACGCCGCGGAGAGCGCGGCGAACTCCTCCGAGAGGGAGGTGCCGCTCTGGAGGCGGTTGTCGGTGTTGACCGTCACCCGGAAGCGCAGGTCGCGCAGCAGCCCGATGGGGTGCTCGGCGACCGACGGCACCGCCCCGGTCTGCACGTTGGAGCTGGGGCACATCTCCAGCGGGACGCGCTTGTCGCGGACGTACTGGGCCAGCCGTCCCAGGCGCGGGGCGCCGCCCTCGGTGACGGTGATGTCGTCGATGATCCGCACCCCGTGGCCGAGCCGGTCGCAGCCGCACCACTGGAGGGCCTCCCAGATCGACGGGAGCCCGAACGCCTCGCCCGCGTGGATGGTGAAGTGGAAGTTCTCCCGGCGCAGGTACTCGAAGGCGTCCAGGTGCCGGGTCGGCGGGTTGCCCGCCTCGGCGCCGGCGATGTCGAACCCGGCGACTCCGGCGTCGCGGTAGCGCACCGCCAGCTCGGCGATCTCCGAGGACCGGGCGGCGTGGCGCATGGCGGTGACCAGCTGGCCGGTGCGGATGCTCCGCCCTGAGTCAGCGGCCCGCTTCTCCCCCAGCTCCAGCCCCTCCTGGACGGCCTCGACGACCTCCTCCAGGGTGAGCCCGCCCTCCAGGTGCTGCTCGGGCGCGTAGCGCTGCT
The DNA here is from genome assembly GCF_900141985.1 of Nocardiopsis flavescens. Classification (GTDB taxonomy): domain Bacteria; phylum Actinomycetota; class Actinomycetes; order Streptosporangiales; family Streptosporangiaceae; genus Nocardiopsis; species Nocardiopsis flavescens. Next base: position 223,911 of record NZ_FQZK01000003.1, read on the forward strand.
CGGCGTAGACCACCCCGTCGGCGGCCAGGTCCTCGGCCGCCTCGGCGGCGACCCGCACCAGGGCGTCCCTGGTCTGCATGACCGCGGTGGTGTGCGCGAACGTCTCCAGGTAGAGCTCCAGCGACCCGGAGTCGGAGGCGTCGCGGAACCAACGCCCCAGCTCCTGCGCGTCGTAGGTGGGCAGGTCCTTGTATCCGACCTCCCGCGCCAGCTCGACCACGGTGGCCGGACGCAGCCCGCCGTCGAGGTGGTCGTGCAGGAGGACCTTGGGGGCGCGCCGGATCTGTTCGACTGTGAGTGGCTGGTTCATGCATTCAGAATGCCACCGGCGCCGGACCCGGCCCGCCACCCCGGCGCGAAGTTACCGAGATCCCGGCAGATCCGTGACGTCCGGCCCGGTCGCGGGCCCGGCACGGACCGCTCCGGCACGGACGCCGGGCGGCCCGCCCGGGCGGCGCGGGGTCAGAAGGACACGGCCTCCTCGGCGGCGTCCCGGGCGCGCGTGCGCCCGTCCGCCGCCAGGGAGGTGAGGGCCGTGGTCACCAGGAACCGGGTGCCGACGCCGATGGCGCGCTCGTCCACGTCGAAGGTCCCCCGGTGCAGGTCCAGCATGGGGCCGTCCCAGTCCGGGGAGTGGGTGCCCAGCCGGGCCAGCGCGCCGGGGACGTGCTCCAGGTACCAGGCGAAGTCCTCCCCGCCCAGGCTCTGCGGGGTGGGCGAGGCCGCCTCCGGGCCCAGGGCCAGGGCGGCGGCCTCGCGCATGACGTCCACGCTGGAGGCCTCGTTGATGGTGGGCGGGACCCCGCGCTTGTAGGTGACCTCGGCGTCGGCGCCGTAGGCGGAGGCCACCGACTCCACGAGGCCCTTGACGATGTCGGGGGCCTGGTGCCAGGCCTCGTCGTCCAGGCAGCGCACGGTGCCCTCGGCGACCGCGTCGTCGGGGATGACGTTGGGCGCGGACCCGGCGCTGATGCGGCCCCACACCAGGCTGAACCCGGCGCGCGGGTCGATGCGGCGGGAGAGCGCGGCGGGCAGCTCGGTGACGACCTTGCCCATCGCGTACACGAGGTCCGCGGTCAGGTGGGGGCGCGCGGTGTGCCCGCCCGGTCCGGACAGCCGGACCATCAGCTGGTCGCAGGCGGCGGTGATGCCGCCGGTGCGCAGCCCCACCCGGCCGGCCATGAGGCGGGGGTCGCAGTGCAGCGCGAAGATCCGGTCGACGCCCTCCATCGCCCCGGCGTTGACGACCTCCACGGCGCCGCCGGGGAGCTCCTCGGCGGGCTGGAAGACCAGCCGGACCCGGCCGGGCAGGGCGCCCGCCCGGTCCTGCTGGGCGAGGAAGACCCCCGTGGCCAGCAGGACCGTGGTGTGGACGTCGTGGCCGCAGGCGTGGGCGGCCCCCGGGACGGTGGAGCGGTAGTCGACGTCCTTCTCGTCGGTGAGGGGCAGGGCGTCGATGTCCGCCCGCAGGGCGACGGTGGGGCCGGGGCCCGAGCCGATGTCGCAGACCAGCCCGGTGCCCCCGGGGAGCACCCTCGGCTCCAGTCCGACTCCGCGCAAGTGGTCGGCTATCCGTTTCGTGGTGCGATGTTCGGCGAAGGCGAGTTCGGGGTGCATGTGCAGGTCACGGCGGAAGCCGATGAAGTCCCGCCCACGTCGCGCCAGAAAAGCGGTCAACTGCTCCGGCAGGTCTCGTCCCTGCATACGAGGGCCCTCTCTACGCTTTCGCCCATGTCTTACCGAGCGCCGGCGCCGTCGCCGGCGCCGACTCCTGCACGGGTGGGCCCGTCGTCGAGCTCGGCCGCGAGCATGTCCACGACGTCGTCGAGGGTGCCGCCCTCGGCGACGACCGCGCGCTGACGCTCGTAGGAGGCACCCTTGTCCAGGATCTCGGAGATCAGGTCCAGGTCCTCGGCGCAGCCCAGGCGGGTCGCGACCGGCTTCAGCTCGCGGACCAGCTCGTAGAGGTCGTCACGGAGGGGGACGGTGGTCCCCCGTTCGTCCGTGATGACGCGAGCGTCGAGCCCGTAGCGGGTGGCCCGCCACTTGTTGTCCCTCACCAGCCAGGACGGCGGGCTGGGCAGACGGTACCCGCGGTCGAGCTGGTGATCGAACAGCTCCACCAGGCTCTGGGAGAGCGCGGCGGCCATTCCCACCTCGCGCAGGGTGGGAATCCCGTCGAACATCCGGATCTCGATGGTGCCGAAATCAGGGTGCGGCCGAATGTCCCACCACACTTCTTTGATGGAAGCGATGGTACCCGCCCGGAGAAGTGTTTCGAGGTATTCCTCGAAAGCCGACCAGTTCGGGAGGTTCGGCGGCGGCCCGGAGGTGGGCAGCGCGCCGAAGACGACGGAGCGGGCGGAGGCCAGGCCGGTGTCGTGCCCCGACCAGAAAGGGCTCGAAGCACTCAAAGCGAGAAAATGCGGGAGATACCTCGCAAGCGCGTTCACGATGGGAATGGCCTTGTCCTGGTGCCGCACCCCCACGTGCACGTGGACGCCGCAGGTGAGGATGCGCCGCGCGATCCACTGCATCTGCTCGACGAGTTCCCGGTACCGGGTGCCGGGGCTGAACTCCTGGTCCCGCCAGTCGTCGATGGGGTGGGTGCCGGAACAGGTGAGGGTGGTGCCCCAGGGCGCCAGGACCTCCCGCATGCGGGAGATGCTGCGGGCCAGGTCGCCCTTGGCCTCGCCGACCGTCTCGCAGATCCCGGTGACGACCTCCACCTGGGACTGCATCAGCTCGTGGCGCAACGGCGGGACCGCGGCCGCGGAACTCAGTTCCGGGAGTTCCGAGAGGAGCTTCTGCGCCTCCTGCCGCAGGTGGCGGTTGCGGCGGTCGACGAGCTGGAGCTCCCACTCCACACCGATCGTCGCGCGTTCGGACGATTTGAATGCGGTTCCCATCTGCCCTCCGAGGGGGGTGTCTGCCGACCTTCCCGGCCGGCGGAACGGCGCGCCCCGGCGGGGCTCTCGGCCGGGACAGGGGAGGACTACCCCCTCGGAACCTGGAACATACGGGCATCGAGGACCTTGGGTGTCATTTTCCGCAAGCAAAGTGTCACACTAGGCGACAGGACGATTCCGTCGGCGCAGCAGCCACGCCGCGGTTCCGCCCGCTCCCAGCGCCCCGGCGGCCGTGAGACCGGCGGCGAGCACGCGTTGCGCGCGCCGGTGCTCCGACAGCTCGCGCGGGTCGACCCGCGGCACGGGCGCGGGCCGCGTCCAGTCGATCCCGTTCTCCTCCGGCAGCGGCAGCGAGCCGGTGTAGGGCGGCGGCACCGACAGCCGGGTCGCCGTCCAGGCCGCGCTGAACATGACCAGGCGCATCACCAGGTTGATCCACACCAGCAGGCCGACCAGAACCGCGAAGGAGGCGTACACCGGGTTGCTCAGCGTCCCGGCCAGCAGCAGCGCCGCGCCGGCCTTGAGGATCTCGAACCCCACCGCGCCCAGCACGGCGCCCCGCCACATGGTGCGGGCCGGCCTCCCGCTGCCGGACAGCAGCACGAACGTCAGCATGAAGATGAGCGTGTTGGCGCCGACGGCGATGGCCAGGGCCAGCACGCGCAGCGCGATGTTGGCCACGATCGACTCGTCCAGGGCCACCAGGGACAGCAGCCACCGGGTGGCCGCCTGGGCGACACCGGTGACGGACACCGACAGCAGCAGGGCCAGCCCCAGGCCCAGCATGACCAGCAGGTCCCGCCCCTTGCCCAGCAGCAGCCCGGGGCCGTCCTTGGGGTTCTTGAGCCAGATCGCGTGCAGGGCCTCGCGCAGCGCCGACACGGAGTTCAGGCCCGCGTAGAGCAGGCCCACCAGGCCGAACAGCCCGGCGCCCACCCTGGCGTCGGCGATCTGCTCGATGGGCAGCTGCTGCGACAGCCCCGGCAGCACCTCGTCCAGCGCCCGCTCCAGTTGGTCGCCCAGCTCGATCTGGAGGGTCGCCAGCACGTAGCCGACCGCGGCGAACGCCAGCGCCAGCAGCGGAAAGAACGACAGGAACGCGAAGTAGGTGACCGCGCCCGCCAGCTGGTTGCCGTTGCGGTCGGCGTAGCGCTCGTAGGCGCGCACCAGGTGGTCCACGAACGGCCGCCGGCGCCGCAGCGCCCAGTAGGAGTCCATGGCGGCGTTCCGGTAGTGCCGGGCCCTCGCCTTCATCCCGTCCAGCACCGGGGCCACCGCACCCTCCCCCACCTCGACCGAGCCGCCACCCTAGCGGCCTACCCGCTCTGTTGCGAAGGTCCCACTCCGGATACTCCCGGACTTGGGCAGACTTGGAGGGACGGTGGTGGTCCGGGGGGAAAGGTGCTGACGTGGGGGGCGCGGGGGCGCGGTGGAGAGCCGTGTTGGGCATGCGGACGGCGGGGCCGCGGGGCGAGTGGCCGGCGGGGGCGCCGGACCCCGACCGGCTGGCGGAGGGGTTCGGCGGGCTGTACGGGGGCCCGCCCGCGGGGGTGTGGCACGCCCCCGGCCGCGCCGCGCTGCTGGGCGAGCACACCGCCCCCTCGGACGGGGTGGGGCTGTACGCGGCCCTGCCCTGGGGGGTGACGGCCGCGGTGGGCACCGTGCCCGACGACCCGCGGGTGCGGACGGCGTCGCTCAGCGGCCCGCTGCGCTCCCGGGGACCGCAGGCCCGGGCGGTGGCCGGCGCCGTGGCCGCGGCGCGGCGTACGGGGCTGCTGGAGGCCGCAACGGGACTGCGCGTGATGCTCGGCTCCGACCTGCCCGAACAGGCCTCCCTGGGGTACGCGGGGGCGGTGGGCGCCGCGGTGGCGCTGGCCCTGGCCGACCTCGCCGGGGGCCCGCCCCCCGAGGGCGCGACGGCGGACCAGCGGGTGGCCCTGGCCGCGCGCCCCGGCTGCGCCGTGCGGGTCAACCTGCGCACCCTGGGCACCACCGTGCTCCCCTTCGACCCGGCGGCCGAGGGGCTGTCGCTGCTGGTCGCGGACACCGGGGCGCTGCCCCGGCGCGACGCCCGGCCCGCGCACGCCGCCGAGCTGGAGCGCGCCCGCAAGGCCCTGGGGCCGCTGCGGTCCGTCACCGACCTGCCCTCCGCGCTGCCCCGGCTGCCCTCCCCCGCGCTGCGCCACCGGGTGGAGTACGCCGTGACCGAGGTGCACCGCCTCAACGCCGTGGTGGGCCTGCTGCGCGCCGAGCGCTTCGGGGAGGTCGGCGTGATCCTGACCGCCTCGCACCTGTCCCTGCGCCGGTTCGGGCTGCCGCTGCCCGAGGTGGAGCTGGCGGTGGAGACCGCCAACCGGGCCGGGGCGCGCGGGGTGCGGATGACCGGCTGGGCGGGCACCGCCCTGGCCCTGGCCGCCGACGACCGGACCGCGGGCATCGGCGCCGCCCTGGAGGAGGCGTTCGCCGACCGGGGCCTGCCCGCCCCGCGGGTCCGCACCGCGCTGCCGTCGGCGGGGGCGCACCGGCTCCGCTGACCCCTGAGACTCCTCCGGGATGTCCCCGGGATGTCCCCGTCCCTCCCGGTTCGGGGGCGATTCTCCGAACCCCGCTACTCTTTCTGCGATCCCACAGAGTGGAGGCCGTGATCACGGACCTTCCGCACAGCGGAGGAGATAGGCGGTTCGATGGCAGACCGAGGACGCCGGGGAGGCTCCGACCCGACCGGTGAGCACGACAGACAGGGCGTGTTCCGGCGCAAGGGCGCCGACGACGGGCCCGAGGCGTTCGAGAAGCTCTACCGGGCCCGGGAGTCGGAGCAGCGGGTCGTCGGGGAGTCCCGGCGGATCCCCGACGCCGACGAGGTCCCGCCGCTGCGGCGGGAGCGTCCGCAGCGGCGCACGCACCACGCCGGACGCGAGTACGACGGCACCGGCCGCAACCGGCGGCGGCGCCGCAGGCAGGCGCGCAACGCGCGCAACGTGACCGTGGTGGCCCTGGTGGTCCTGCTGTTCGTCGTGCTGGTCGTGCCCGCCTGGTTCTACCTGTGGTCCAACGCCAGGCTCCAGCGGGTCGACGCCCTCCAGGACTACGAGGGGCGCCCCGACCGCCAGGACGGCGACGTGTTCATGATCGTGGGCTCCGACAGCCGGGACGGCCTGGACGACGACCAGATCCAGGAGCTGGCCACCGGCCGGGCCGAGGGCCGCCGCACGGACACGATCATGCTGCTGTACATCCCCGACACCGACGAGGCCGAGCCCACCATCGTCAGCGTCCCCCGCGACTCCTACGTGCCGCTGGCCATCCCCGGCTTCGCGGCCAACAAGATCAACGCCTCCTTCGCGGACGCCGTCTGCGGCACCGACGACGAGGGCGAGGAGGTCTGCGGCGGCCCGGCGCCGCTGGTGCAGACCTTCGAGCAGGCCTCGGGCGTGCGGGTGGACCACTACGTGGAGATCGGCATGGGCGGGTTCGTCGGCCTGGTCGACGCGGTCGGCGGCGTGGAGCTGTGCCCCGAGGAGCCGATGGAGGACCCCAAGGCGGGCCTGGACATCGAGGCGGGCTGCCAGACGATGGACGGCGGCACCGCGCTCGGGTACGTGCGCACCCGCGCCACCCCGCGCGCCGACCTGGACCGGATCGCCCGCCAGCGGGAGTTCTTCTCCGCGCTGGTGGAGGAGGCGAGCGCCCCGGGCACCCTGTTCAACCCGTTCCAGTCGGTTCCGCTGGTGCTGGAGGGCACGGACATGTTCGTGGTGGACGAGGGCGACAAGCTGCGCCACCTGGCGACGATGCTGCTGGCCATGCGGGGCGGCACGCAGACGACCGCGATCCCGGTGGGCGCCACCCCGACGCTGCCCGACGTGGGCTCGGTCGTCCAGTGGGACGAGGCCCGCTCCGAGGAGATGTTCGCGGCGATGCGCGAGGGCGAGCCGATCCCCGAGAGCGCCTTCCAGGACTGACACCGGACCGCCCCCTCCCGCCTCCGGCCCCCGCCGTCGCTCCCCGACGGCGGGGGCCGCCCCGTTCCCCGGCCCGGAGAACCGCGGACGGCGGTCGGCGGGGCCCGCCGCCCGGGCCCCGGAGAGCCGCGGACGGCAGGGGCGGGGCGGGCGGCCGCGGGGCCCCGGGAAAGGCGAAGGGCCCGGTGCCGAAGCACCGGGCCCTTCTTCGTGACGTTCCGTACTGTGCGCGCCTACCCCCCAGCGGGCGCACGGCCGGTACGTCGGTTCGTGGGGCCTGAGCGGAAAAACCCGCTCTGGCCTGCCGGTTCTCACCGGCGTGTCTCCACTGTAAGTCAAAGTTCGCACAAGGTGCGAATCGAGTTCACGTGTCCTACGTCGCACTGGCTCCGTGACCCGATGCAGTCATCCTCCCACCCTCGGAACGCGGATGTCCGCAGAATCGGGGAAACACGCCGAGGAAATTCATCGAGAGTGCCCGGATGGTGACGGAAAGCGTCCGGCCGTCCCCCGCGGGAGACGGCCGGACGTGGCGAAGGTCACCGGCGGAGTCGGCTCAGAAGACCGCCGGGACGCCCCCGCACCCCGGTCCCCCCGCCGCACCGCCCCCACGGGCGGCGGCGGGCGGCCGGGGCGGGGCGCCTCCTAGGCGAGGCGCTTGGCGAGGTTCTCGTCCAGGGCGGCGAGGAACGCCTCGGTGGTCAGCCACTCCTGCTCGGAGCCGACCAGGAGCGCGAGGTCCTTGGTCATCTGGCCGCCCTCGACGGTCTTGATGACGACGTCCTCCAGGCTGGTGGCGAACTCCGCCAGCTTGGGGGTGTTGTCCAGCTTGGCCCGGTGCTCCAGACCGCGGGTCCACGCGAAGATGGAGGCGATCGGGTTGGTGGAGGTGGGCTTGCCCTGCTGGTGCTGCCGGTAGTGGCGGGTGACGGTGCCGTGCGCGGCCTCGGCCTCGACGGTCCGGCCGTCGGCGGTGCGCAGCACGGAGGTCATCAGGCCCAGGGAGCCGAAGCCCTGCGCGACGGTGTCGGACTGGACGTCGCCGTCGTAGTTCTTGCAGGCCCAGACGTAGCCGCCCTCCCACTTGAGCGCGGCGGCGACCATGTCGTCGATGAGGCGGTGCTCGTAGGTGAGGCCGGCCTTCTCGAACCGCTCCTTGAACTCGGCCTCGTAGATCTCCTGGAACACGTCCTTGAACATGCCGTCGTAGGCCTTGAGGATCGTGTTCTTGGTGGACATGTACACCGGGTAGTTCCGGTCCAGGCCGTAGTCCAGGCTGGCCCGCGCGAAGTCCTCGATGGACTTGCGGTAGTTGTACATGCCCATGGCCACGCCGCCGGCCTCGGGGAAGTTCGCGACCTCGAACTCGACCGGCTCGCTGCCGTCGGCCGGGGTGTAGGTCATCGTGACGGTACCGGGGCCGGGGACCTTGAAGTCGGTGGCCTTGTACTGGTCGCCGTGGGCGTGGCGGCCGATGATGATCGGCTTGGTCCAGCCCGAGACCAGGCGCGGCACGTTCTCACAGATGATCGGCTCGCGGAAGACGACGCCGCCGAGGATGTTGCGGATGGTGCCGTTGGGCGACCGCCACATCTTCTTCAGGCCGAACTCCTCGACCCGGGCCTCGTCCGGGGTGATGGTGGCGCACTTGACGCCGACGCCGTACTGCTTGATGGCGTTGGCGGCGTCGACGGTGATCTGGTCATCGGTGCGGTCGCGCTCCTCGATGCCCAGGTCGTAGTACTTCAGGTCGACGTCGAGGTACGGAAGGATCAGGCGGTCCTTGATGAAGGACCAGATGATCCGGGTCATCTCGTCGCCGTCGAGCTCGACTACGGGGTTCTCGACCTTGATCTTGGCCATGGCTGTGTGGCTGTCCCTTCAGTCTTCGCCACCACCTCGTGCGGCGGTGGTCGGGGCCCGGCCCGCGGCCGGGTCCCGGCGTGCGCGCGCGGCGATCCCCCGGTCCCGCCCGGTCCGTGCTCTCCGGGGAGGGGGTGGCTCGTCGGTGTCGCGGTATCTCGATATCAAGCTTATTAGACGCTTACGATGACAATTGCGGCGCCACCCATGCGAGCACGATGAGCAGCACCGCCATGGTGGCCAGCGTGGCGACGTCGATCCAGCGGCGGCGGACGGCGAGCATGCCGATCCACGCGTCGGGCAGGAAGGCCCGAAAGGCCGAGGCCAGCAGCAGGGCGCCCGCGATGACGGCCGGCCCCCGCTTGAAATAGGCCGCGGCCACGATGACGATCCCCGCGGCCAGCGCGGACAGCACGAGGATGTACGGCACCTGGACCAGCCAGGCCGGAGCCGGCCTCTCCTGCGGTACCGGGGTCCCCTCGTCCGTGTCCGACAACTCCGCCAGCTCCACCCTGTTCACCGCGCTCCGTTCCGCCTGGTCCACGATCCCCCGCCCGGAACTGGCACAGACCGGCCACGCGTCGACGCGCGGGTGTCCGAAACGGAGCACCGGGGCGGAACGGCTCATGTTCCAGGTGGCTCCGGTGGCCGACCGTGGTCTCGGACCGGGAGGGTCAGGGCCATTGTATTGATCCGTGTCGCCGACGCCTCAGGGCTCACGGAAACGGCCCGGCGGCCCGCGGAGGGCCACCGCGACCGTTTCCCGCTTCCGGTTCGGACACAGAGCCGTATTTCCGCGCCTTATCCGCCTAACTCCGGAGTAAGCGCGTAGAACGCTCGGCAGCCGGGTAACCCAGCTGGAGACGAGTGCACAGGTGAGCGAGGACCCACCCCCATGAAGCCCACCCCCCGAACCGCGACCCCTCGACCCCACCGTCGTCCGCACACCCACCGGCAGCGCCACACGAGCCCGGCAGGAGGCACCGTGGACGGGCCCTACCTCCGGGTCGAGGAGTCCGGCGAGATCCGCGAGCTCGCGGACGAGGTCACCACGGTCGGCCGCGGCGAGGGTGCCGACATCCGCCTCGACGACCCCAGCGTCTCGCTGCTCCACGCCGAGCTGGTCCGCCGCGGCCCCTACGTGTACGTGGTGGACATGGGCCTGTCCCGCAACGGCACCCGGGTCAACGGCCGGCCGATCGCCCGGCGCGTCCTGGAAGAGGGCGACGTGGTAAGTTTCGGCACCGCCCGCTGCCGGGTCGGCGGCCTGCCCCAGGAGCAGATCAGCCCGGACGTGGAGCTGCGCCGCAGCGCCGCCCCCGAGCTGACCCGCCGGGAGCTGGACGTGCTGACGGCGCTGTGCCAGCCCGCCCTGTCGGAGGAGGCGTTCGTCGCTCCGGCGACCGCCCGCGACATCGCCGAGGTGCTGGTGGTGACCGAGGCGGCGGTCAAGCAGCACCTGCTCCGGCTGTACCAGAAGTTCCGCATCCCCGAGGGCCAGAACCGGCGCACCCGGCTGGCCAACGAGGTGGTCGCGCTGGGGCTGGTGCGCCCGCTGCCGGTCGGCCACCACACCCGGCGCGCCGCCGGCTGAGGCCGGGGGCCGCCCCCGCCGACGGGCGCGGGGCGGCGGCCCGTCCGGACCACCGCCCCGTGCGCGAGGACGCGGGTCAGCCCCGCGCGGCGACCTGCCGCTCGGCCGCCTCGACCACGTTGACCAGCAGCATCGCGCGGGTCATCGGGCCCACCCCGCCGGGGTTGGGCGAGATGTGCCCGGCCACCCCGGCCACGTCCGGGACGACGTCCCCGACCAGGCCGTCCTCCGTGCGCGAGACGCCCACGTCCAGCACGGCCGCGCCAGGGCGCACCATGTCGGGGGTGATGAGCCCGGGCACCCCGGCCCCGGCGACGATGATGTCGGCGCGGCGGGTGTGCTCGGCGAGGTCGCGGGTGCCGGTGTGGCACAGGGTGACGGTGGCGTTCTCCGACCGGCGGGTCAGCAGCAGCCCCAGCGGGCGGCCCACGGTGACACCGCGGCCGACCACGACCACCTCGGCGCCCTTGAGGGGGACGTCGTAGCGGTGGAGCAGCTCGACGATGCCGCGCGGGGTGCAGGGCAGCGGGGCCTCCTGCATCAGCACCAGCCTGCCGAGGTTGGAGGGCTGGAGCCCGTCGGCGTCCTTGACCGGGTCGATCAGGCCCAGCACCCGGTTCTCGTCCAGGCCCCGGGGCAGGGGCAGCTGCACGATGTAGCCGGTGCAGGCCGGGTCCTCGTTGAGTTCGCGGACGGCCTGCTCCACCTGCTCCTGGGTGGCGTCGCCGGGCAGGTCGCGCCGGATGCTCGCGATGCCGACCTGGGCGCAGTCGCGGTGCTTGCCGCGGACGTAGGAGTGGCTGCCCGGGTCGTCGCCGACCAGGACGGTGCCCAGCCCGGGGGTGACGCCCTGCTCGCGCAGGCGGGCCACCCGGCCGGTGAGCTCCTCGCGGATGGACGTGGCGACGGCCTTGCCGTCCAGAACGATCGCGCTCATGCCTGGGTCTCCTAGTGGAAGAAGTGCCGGGTGCCGGTCAGGTACAGGGTGGCCCCGGCCGCCTCGGCCGCCGCGACGACCTCCGCGTCGCGGACCGAGCCGCCGGGCTGCACGACGGCGCGCACCCCGGCCGCGGTGAGGATCTCCAGCCCGTCGGGGAAGGGGAAGAAGGCGTCGCTGGCGGCGACCGACCCGGCCACCCGGTCCCCGGCGCGGGACACCGCCAGGCGCGCGGAGTCGACCCGGTTGACCTGGCCCATGCCGACGCCGACGGTGGCGCCGTCGGAGGCGAGCAGGATGGCGTTGGACTTGACGGCGCGCACCGCCCGCCAGGCGAAGGCCAGGTCGGCCAGGGTCGCCTCGTCGGCGGGCTCACCGGTGGCCAGGGTCCAGCTCTCGGGGGCGTCGCCCGGGGCGTCGATGCGGTCGACCGACTGGGCGAGCAGCCCGCCGCTGATCAGGCGGGTCTCCACCGCGGGGCCGGCGGCGGCCTCGACCTTGAGCAGGCGGATGTTCTTCTTGCGGGTGAGGATGTCCAGCGCCGCGGGCTCGAAGCCGGGGGCGGCCACGACCTCGGTGAAGACCTCCGAGATCTGCGCGGCCAGCTCCTCGCCCACCGGGCGGTTAGTGGCGATGACCCCGCCGAACGCCGACACCGGGTCGGCGGCGTGCGCCTTGCGGTGGGCCTCGGCGTTGTCGGCGCCCACCGCGATGCCGCACGGGTTGGCGTGCTTGATGACGGCGACGCAGGGGGCGTCGAAGTCGTGGGCGGCGCGCACGGCGGCGTCGGTGTCCACGTAGTTGTTGAACGACATGGCCTTGCCGTGCAGCTGCTCGGCCCCGGCCAGGCCGTGCGCGGGCACGCCCGCCGGAACGTACAGGGCGGCGCCCTGGTGCGGGTTCTCGCCGTAGCGCAGGACGGCCTTGCGGGTGTGGACGGCGGCCCGGAAGTCCGGCCAGGCCGTCTCGGCGGCCTCGGCGTCGGGCGCGTAGGTGCCGGAGAACCACTCGGCGACCGCCGCGTCGTAGGCGGCGGTGTGCTGGAACGCCAGCCCGGCCAGGCGCCTGCGGCGGTCGAGGGTGAAGCCGCCGCCGCGCACGGCCTCCAGGACGGAGTCGTAGGAGGCGGGGTCGACGACGACGGCGACGCTGGAGTGGTTCTTGGCGGAGGCGCGCACCATGGCGGGGCCGCCGATGTCGATCTGCTCGACGCACTCCGTCCCGGAGGCGCCCGAGGCGACGGTCTCGCGGAACGGGTAGAGGTTGACCACGACCAGGTCGAAGGGGGCGATGCCCAGATCCTCGATCTGGGACACGTGGTCGGGGTTGTTCTGGTCGGCGAGGAGCCCGGCGTGCACGGACGGGTGGAGGGTCTTGACCCGGCCGCCCATGATCTCGGGGAATCCCGTGACGTCCTCGACCCCGGTGACGGGGACGCCCGCCTCGCGCAGCCGCGCGGCGGTGGAGCCGGTAGAGACGATCTCCACCCCGGCCGCGGCCAGGCCCGCGCCCAGGGCCTCCAGGCCGGTCTTGTCGTACACGCTGATCAACGCACGCCGGATGGCCTGCTGGGTCACCGGTTCTCCTTCGGTTCGGTCGCGTCCGCGACGCTCTGCTCGGTGCGGTCGGCCCGGCCGAACCGCACCTTCCTGCCGTCGATGGTCCAGCCCTCGCGGGACAGGCGGCCGACCGTGTCGACCAGCATGCGCCGCTCCACGCCCTTGATGCGCTCGTGGAGGCCGGACTCGTCATCGTCGTCCTCGACGGGGACCGCCACCTGGTCGATGATCGGCCCGGAGTCGACGCCCTCGTCGAGGAAGTGGATGGTGGTGCCGGTGACGCGGACACCGTGGGCGAGCGCGTCACGCACCGCGTGGGCGCCGGGGAAGGAGGGGAGCAGGGCCGGGTGGATGTTCACGGCGGCGTACTCGCGCACGACCTCGGGGCCGAGGATGCGCATGAACCCGGCGGAGACGACCAGGTCGGGAGCGTGTTCCCCGATGTGCTCGGCCAGGTCGGCGTTCCAGCGGGCGCGGTCGGCGTACTCGCGGAAGGGGACGGTGAACACGGGTACACCGGCCTCGCGGGCCCGTTCGATGCCCCGGGTCCCCTCGCGGTCGGCCCCGACGGCGACGATCTCGGCCCCGTAGGCCGGATCCCGGGCCGCCTCCAGGAGGGCGGCCATGTTGCTGCCCGTACCCGATATGAGAACCACCACTCGCGCGGACAATGCTTCTCCCATGTGACTAGAGAACGGTGCGGGAGTCCCCTCCCGTACTCCGGGGGCACCGGGGGACGGCGCAGCATCCGGAAAACGCGTACACCCGGTACAGATCCCGGGCTTGGGCCGTGCGAGGGCCCGTCCGCACCACCACCCTATCGGGCCGGGTAGCGTCGGACCCACGTGAGGCGGGCTTGGGGACGACGTGTGACGCGGGCCTCCGACCGGCCCCGATCCTCCGGAAGTCGTCTTCGGCGGATACCCTCCGCTCAAGCCGCAGTGTGACGAGGGCATCCGCCGCGGGTGCCCCGAAGGAGTGAGACCTTGACCGAGAACCGCCCGGAGCCGCGATCCGAGGACGACCGCCCCCGTGTCGAGCGCGGCGGGCTGTGGGGCCTGTTCTTCGGGCTGGCCGGGCTGCTGCTGCCGCCCTACGGGGGCGTACTGTCCGCGTTCGGCCTGGTTCAGGGCATCCAGGCGCGGCGGGCCGCCCGGCGCAACCGGTCCGACGCCCCGCTGGCGCTGCTGAGCGTGGCGGTGGGCGTGGCCGGGGTCGTGGTGTCCCTGGCGATGATCGCGGTCTCGGTGGTGTTCAACGACCAGCTCATCGAGTACCGGGACTGCTCGGCGCGGGCGCACACGGTGTCCACCCAGCAGGCGTGCGACGACGCCTGGAACTCGGGGACCGCGCTGCCCTCGTGGGTCACCGGCGCCTGAGCACCATGACATAGCGGTACAGAACGTCCCGGAGGGGGCGGCGGGGAGACCCGCCGCCCCCTCCGCGTTCTGTTTCCGGCCTTGTTCTCCAGAGGAAACGGACCTTCTCCGGGCATCGAGCACGCACCCCAAGGGACTACACTTAGTGTTCAATCGTTCACTAAAAGTGTCGACTCCCGGGGGCCGAGAACCCGGCCGCCCCCATGCCGCCACCCCGGCGGCGGGGGGAGCCGGCCCGCACCCGCCGCACGGCGTGGCCGATTCCCCGCACATCGAAGCCAGTGGCCTCTTCAGGAGGGTTTGATGGACACCCCCGCCCCCGGATCACCCGGACCGGAACTCAAGGAGTACACCGCGCTGCTGCGCCGCCGCTGGCGGCCGGTGGCCGCCGGGGTGCTCGGCGGCGCGGCCCTGGCCCTGGCCGGGGTGTTCGCGGTGCCCTCCGCCTACACCTCCACGGCCGCCGTCCAGGTACTGCCGACCGGGATGGCCGAGTTCACCGGCGAGCGGTCCGGCCGCCTGGCGGGCGACGTGAACCTCGACACCGAGGCGCAGGTGCTGCGCTCGGAGGAGGTCTCCGCCGCGGCGGCCGAACTCGCCGCCGAGGCCACCGGTTCCCCCGCCACCGCCGACGACCTGCGCGAGAACGTCGACGTCACCGTCCCCTCCAACAGCAACGTGCTGGAGATCCACTACACCGCGGGCTCCCCCGAGGCCGCCCGGGCCGGGGCCGACGCCTACTCCCGGGCCTACCTCGGGCAGCGGGCCGAACGCGTGGACGGCCTCATCGGCGCCCACCTGGAGGCGCTGCGCGGCGAGCGTGAGCGCCTGGAGGAGGAGCTGGGCGGGGTGTCCGGCGGCGCCGCGTCCGCCGACCCCCGCGCCGAGGTCCTGCGCCAGGAGGCCACCGCGCTGGGCGGGGGCATCGCACCGCTCGCCGCGCTGCGCGGGACCGTCGAGACCGGCCGGGTGATCACCCCGGCCGACCTGCCCGAGCGGGCCTCCTCCCCCAACCCGCCGCTGTGGCTGGCCGCGGGCACCGCCCTGGGCCTGCTGGCCGGGCTGGGCGCGGCCGTGGTCCGCGACCGCCTGGACCGGCGCCTGCACGACACCGAGGAGACCGGGCGCCTGAGCGGCCTGCCCGTGCTGCTCGACCTGTCCTCCTGCGCGCCGCAGCGCGGGGGGCGCACCCCCGGCCTGCTCGGGGAGAACGAGACCGGCGGCCAGCGGGTCCAGTCCCTGGTCCACCTGGTCCGCGCCCGCGGCGCCGGCCCGGGCGGCTCCGTACGGCCCCCGGCCGCCGCGGACGGGACCGCCGCGGACGGGGAGGGCCCGCGGGCGGGCCGCGTGCTCGTGGTCGCGGCCACCACGCCCGGCCGGTCCGGAACCGCCGCCGCGGTGAACGTCGCCGCGGCCCTGGCCCGGACGGGTTCGGAGACGCTGCTGGTGTGCGCCGACCCGCGGTCCGACACCGTGGGCGAGCTGCTGGGCCTGCCCGAGGGCCCCGGCCTGGCCGAGGCCCTGGTCGACGGCGAGGACCCCGGCGACCTGGAGGTGCGCCCGGAGGCGGCCCCCCGGTTGCGGGTGCTGCGCCACGGGCGGCCGGGGGCTGCCGCACCGGTGCAGGACACCGCGATGGGCGACCTGCTGGGACTGCTGCGCGAGCAGGCCGACCACATCGTGGTCGCGGTGCCGCCGCCCGGCGAGCGCGCCGACGTGCACGCCGTGGCCGGCGCCGCCGACCTCGTGCTCCCGGTCGTCGAGCTGGGCCGCACCCTCCGCGCCGACCTGGCCGACCTGCTCGCCGTCGCCGACCGGTTCGCGCTGGAGGCCCCCGGCGTGATCGTGCTGCCCCGGCAGCCGCTGCCCGGCCCGCTCCCCGAACTCGCCCCCGCGGGCGGGGCCCCGTCCGCGCCCCGGCGGACCACCTCCGGAGTCGTCCGGGCGGACGGGGACCCGCAGGAGAAGGCGGAGAAGGAGCAGGACCCGCAGGAAGCGGAGGACGCGCAGGACGCGCAGGACGCGGAGGAGGCCGGCCGCGACGGGGCCGCGGAGCCCGGCGAGGCCGGGGACGGCGAGACCGTCGTGGTGCCCGCCGACGTCGCCGGGGCGCGGCGCTGATGGCGCGGGGCCCCGCGGCGGCCGGGACCGGCGCGGCCGTGCCCGTCACCGCGGGCCCGGCCCCGTCCTCCGGGCGCCCGCTGCTGTGGCTGCTGGCGGGCTACCCGGTGTGGTGGGCGCTGGGCCTGGGCCAGTTCGCCTACTGGGTGTTCGCCGTCCCGATGGCCGTGGAGCTGGTGCGCCGCCACCGGACGGTCGGCCTGCGGGTGCCCCCGGCGTTCTGGCTGTGGGCGCTGTTCCTGGTGTGGTCGGTGCTGGGCCTGGCCGTGGTCCCGCTGGAGATGCCGGGCACCGTCCCGGACAGCGGCGGCTACGGCGGGGCCGTGCTCCGGGTCGTCAACTACCTGGTGCTGACGGTGCTGCTGCTGTACGCGGGCAACCTGACCAAGCGCGAGCTGCCCACCCGCGCGGTGGTGGCGGCGCTGACGGTGCTGGGCCTGGCCACGATCGCCGGCGGGTACCTGGGGATGCTCGCGCCGCGGTTCGAGTTCACCGCGCCGCTGGAGTACCTGCTGCCCGGCGGGCTGGCCTCCGACCCGTTCATGAAGACCCTCATCCACCCGGCGTCCGCGCAGGTGATGGACATCTTCGGGTACGACTCGGCGCGCCCCAAGGCGCCCTGGGAGTACACCAACGTGTGGGGGTACATGATCTCCCTGCTGCTGGTGTGGGCCGCCGTGCTCGTCCTCGGCCGCGCGGGCGCTCCGCCGTGGGTGCGCTGGGGCCTGCCCGTGGCCATGCTGCTGGCGGTGGTGCCCGTCGTGCACTCGCTCAACCGGGCGCTGTGGGTGGGGCTGGCGCTGTCACTGCTCTACGCGGGGTTCGCGGCGCTGCGCCGGGGGCGGGTGCTGCCGGTGGCGGTGTGCGCGCTGGTCGCGGTGCTGGCCCTGGGGGTGCTGGCGCTGTCCCCGCTGGCCGACGTGGTGCGGGCGCGGGCCGACGCCCCGCACAGCGACGACGGGCGGGCAGCGACCAACGCGGCGTCGGTGGCCGCCGCCGACCTGTCGCCGGTGCTGGGCTGGGGCACCACCCGGGAGACCCTGGGCAGCTCCGACTCCATCGCGATCGGCCCCTCCGCCGAGTGCCCCGGCTGCGGCCAGCACGTGATCGGCAACGCGGGCCAGCTGTGGATGACACTCGTCGCGAGCGGGTGGGTGGGCACGGCCCTGTTCCTGGGCTTCTTCGCGGCGGTGGCCTGGCGGTACCGGTCCGCGGTGACGCCCGCGGGCCAGGGCGCCCTGCTCACCGTGCTGCTGCTCTTCTGGTACATGTTCTTCTACGTCGCGCTCATGTCTCCGCTGGCCGTGACCATGGTGGCCGTCGCCCTGCTGTGGCGGGACGAGGAGCCCCTGCTCCGCCGCGGGACCGCGCACGGGCGGGGGTCCCGATGAACGGTGAGACGACCTATCTGACAGACCTGGCGGCGGTGCTGTGGCCGTGCGGGGGGCTGCTGGGGCACGGCCCCGGCCCCGCCCGCGGGCGGGGCCGGGGCAACCAGTACCTGCCGGTGCCCAGCGCCTGCGACCCGCGGGTGATCCTGCCCGCGCACAACCGGTCGGCGGCCACCCGGGGCATCGCGTCCTTCTCCCAGGGGCACTCCCTGCGGGAGCGGCTGCGCAAACTGCTGCTGACCGGGGCGTTCGCCTCGGGGATGGCCCCGCTGCTGCTGCGCGACCGCCTGTACGTGGGCGCCGGTCCGGGCATCGAGCACGCGCTCGCGGCGGCGCTGGACCGCGAGCTGGCCATCGCCATCCACGTGGGGCCGCCGCGGGCCAACCGCAAGCCGGTCCTGCTGCTGCTCACCCCGGGCGGGCGGACCATCGGCTACGCCAAGGTCGCCGTGAACGACCTGACCGGGCGGCTGGTGGTGGCCGAGGCGCGGGCGCTGCGCCTGCTGGCCGACCACCGGCTGCGCGACGTCACCGTGCCCCGGCTGATGTACCAGGGCGAGTGGAACGGCCGCCCGCTGCTGGTGCAGGAGGCGCTGCCGGTGGGCGACCAGACCGACCGGCCCACCCGGCGCCAGCTGCTGCGCTGCGTCGCCCAGATCACCTCCCTGGTGGAGGTGCGCCGGCGCCGCCTGTCGGCGAGCACGTACCGCGGCGCCCTGGAGGAGCGGATCGCCGCACTGGGCGCGCGTCCGGAGGCGGGGCCGCTGATGGCTGCGCTGCACGGCCTGCCGGACGTGTCCCTGCCCTTCGGCGCCTGGCACGGGGACCTGACCCGGTGGAACATCGCCGGGACCGCGCGCCGCTCGTTCGTGTGGGACTGGGAGCGCCTGTCGCTGGACGCGCCCGCCGGGTTCGACGCCCTCCACTACGACCTCAACGAGTCCGTGCAGGCGGGGGTGCACCCCGGGGTGCACCGGTGGCTGGAGAGCGGCGCCCGGCTGCTGCGCGACCCGCTCATGGCCGAGCTGGGACTGGCAGCGCACACCGTGTCCACGGTGATGGCCCTCTACCTCATCGACCTGGCCACCCGCTACCTGCACGACCGCCAGGACGAGATCGGCGTCCACCTGGCCGCGGTCGACGACTGGCTGCTGCCCGCCCTGGAGGGCCTCCAGGAGCGGGCGGCGCACGAGGCCGCCCGCGCCGGCGGCTGAGCCGTGCCCTCCCGGGCCCCCGCCCCGTTCCGCCCCGTCCCCCGCCCGCAACCGCCCCCGAGCGAACCGAGCCCGCACCGTCCGACGCATGTCCAACCCTGGAACCCGGAAACGACGAGGTCGATGTGATGCCGCAGCGCACAGCAACCCTGCCGCGACGACTGGCCGCGCCGGCCCGGCGGGCGGTCCTCCCGCTCGTCGACGCGCTGGGAACGGTCACCGGGCCCGCCCGGGCCCTGCCCGACTTCCTGATCTGCGGCGCGCAGCGCAGCGGGACGACGTCGCTGTTCAAGTCCCTGTCGGGGAACCCGGCCGCCACCGGTCCGGTGCTGCGCAAGGGGGTGCACTTCTTCGACACCGCCCACCACCGGGGGACGGCGTGGTACCGGTCGCACTTCCCGCTGCGGCTGTCGCTGCGGGAGCGTCCGGGGCGGCCCCGGGTGCGGGCGTTCGAGTCCAGCCCCTACTACCTGTTCCACCCGCTGGCGGCCGAGCGGATCGCCCGCGACCTGCCGGGGGTGCGGGTGGTGGTGATCCTGCGCGACCCGGTGGAGCGGGCGTACTCGGCGCACGCGCACGAGACGGCGCGCGGGTTCGAGACCGAGCCCTTCGCGCGGGCGGTGGAGCTGGAGGAGTCGCGCCTGGCCGGGGAGGAGGAGAAGCTGCTCTCCGAGCCGGGCTATGTGTCCCACTCCCACCAGCACCACGGGTACATCGCCCGGGGCCGCTACGCGGACCAGCTGGAGCGGATGGAGGGGCACCTGGGCCGGGACCGGATGTACGTGGCGGACTACGCCGAGCTGTTCGACGGGACCGTCGGCGAACTGCGGCGGATCGAGGACTTCCTGGGACTGCCGCCGGGGCCGGACCGGGTGCCGGGGCGGCACAACGCGCGCGGGCGGGCGGCGATGCCCGAGGCGCTGCGGGCCGAGCTGGCGGAGCGGTTCGCCGAGAGCGACCGGCGGCTGGCCCGGTGGTGGGGGCGGACCCCGTCGTGGTGCGCGTGACCGAGGTAGCGGAGCGGGGGAACCCGGGGCTGCGCCGCGTACTGCGGGGCGGCGCGGTCAACATGGCGGGCGCGGTGGTGGGGGCCGGGCTCAACCTGGCCCTGATCGTGGCGATCACGCGGGCCTTCTCCCAGGAGGCGGCGGGGCTGCTGTTCTCCGCGACGTCGGTGTTCCTCATCGCGGCGGCGGTGGCGAACGTGGGGGCGCCGGACGGGCTGGTGTACTTCATCGCCCGGCTGCGGGTGCTGGGCCGGGCGGGCGCGGTGCCGCGGCTGGTGCGGCTGGCGACGGTCCCGGCGGTGCTGGTGTCCTGCGGGGCGGCGGTGCTGATGGCGGCGTTCGCCGGGCCGATGGCCGACGCGCTGGGGACCGACGACGCCGCGGTGTACCTGCGGCTGCTGGCGGTGTTCCTGCCGTGCGCGGTGCTGCTGGACACGGCCCTGGCGGCGACCCGGGCGCACCACGCGATGGCGGCGACGGCGCTGCTGGACAAGGTGGGGCGGCCGCTGGCGCAGGTGGGTCTGGTGGCGGCGATGGCGCTGTCGGGTTCGGCGGGGATGCTGGCGCTGGCGTGGGCGGGGCCGTACCTGCCCGCGGCGGTGCTGGCGTGGTTCTGGCTGGGGCGGATCCTGCGCCGCGGGGCTCCGGGGGAGGCGGCGGGCGCGGGGGCCCCGTCGGCTCCCCCGGCGGGGCCGGACGCGGGGTACGCGTCCGGCCCCGAGCCGGTCTCCCCCGCCGAGTTCTGGTCGTTCTCGCTGCCGCGCGCGGTGGCGGGGGTGGCGCAGATGGGGGTGCAGCGCGGAGGCGTGGTGCTGACCGCGCTGCTGGGCGGGCTGACCGGCGCCGCGGTGTTCACGGCGGCGACCCGGGTGATGGTGGTCGGGCAGTTCGGGGCGCAGACGGTGCTGTCCGCGGCGCAGCCGCGGTTCGCCGAGCAGCTGGCCACCGGAGACCACGACGGGGTGCGCGCCCTGTACACGGCTGGGTCGTCGTGGCTGATGTGCCTGACCTGGCCGCTGTACCTGACCGCGCTGGTCTTCGCACCCGAGGTGATGGGGGTGTTCGGCGCGGACTACGCGGCGGGGGCGGACGCCCTGGTCGTGATCTGCGCCGGGCAGCTGGCGGCGTCGCTGCTGGGGATGGGCGACCTGATCCTGACGATGACGGGGCGCACGGGCGCGAACCTGTTCAACAACCTGCTGGCGCTGGCGGTGAGCGTGGGCGGGTGCCTGCTGCTGGTCCCGGCCGCGGGGGCGGTGGGCGGCGCTCTGGCGCTGGTGGCGGCGGTGCTGGTGCGCAAGGCGCTGCCGCTGTGGCAGCTGCGGTCGCACGTGGTCCTGCGCCCGCTGGGGCGGCCGGTGCTGGTCGCGGCGGGCGGGTGCCTGCTGTGGTTCGGCGCCCTGCCGCTGGCGGCGGAGCGGGTCCTGGGCGAGGGCCTCCCCGCCCTGGCCCTGGCGGTCGTCGCGGGCTCCGCGGGTCACCTGGCGACCGTGTGGGCCTGCCGGGGCCCCCTGGGGCTGCGCACCTGACCGATGAATACACAGAGTCATGAGATGATGACTCCATGTCTTCGCGACCGGTTCTCCTGGTGGCCTCCAACGGGGGGCACCTCGCCCAGCTGTGCGCGCTCCGCCCCTGGTGGGAGGGGCGCGAGCGGGCCTGGGTGACCTTCCGGACCCCGGACGCCGAGTCCGCCCTGGCGGGCGAGCGCGTCCACTGGGCGTACCACCCGACCACCCGCAACGCGGGCAACCTCCTGCGCAACACGGGGCTGGCCGCCCGGGTGCTGCGCGCCGAGCGGCCCGCCGCGGTCGTGACCACGGGCGCGGGCGTGGCGCTGCCGTTCTTCGCCCTGGGGCGGCTGAGCCGCGTCCCGACCGTCTACATCGAGGTCTACGACCGGATCGACACCCCCACGCTCACCGCCCGGCTGTGCCGCCCCTTCACCCGCCTGTCCCTCGCCCAGTGGGAGGAGCAGCGCGCCTTCATGCCGACCGCCATCACCGTAGGACCTCTCCTGTGACCGAACAGACCACCCGCCCTGCACCCCGGCCCGACGGCAGCGACCACCCCGACGTGGTCGTCAGCATCGGGACCGACCACCACGCGTTCGACCGGCTCGTGCGCTGGATCGACGACTACGCCCTGGCCCGCCGGGACCTGAGGATCCTGGTGCAGCACGGGCACAGCGCGGCCCCCGAGGTCGCCTCGGGCACACCGTTCCTGCCGGGCGAGGACCTGGGCGGGCTCATGGGGGCGGCGCGCGTCGTCGTCACCCACGGGGGGCCCGGGACGATCGTCCAGGCCCGCCGGGCGGGGAGGCTGCCGGTGGTGGTGCCGCGCGACCCCGAGCTGGGAGAGCACGTCGACGACCACCAGCTGCTGTTCGTGTCCCGGCTCCAGGAGGCGGGGCGGGTGCGGTCCTGCTCCAGCCCGCAGCAGCTGTACGCGCTGCTCGACCGCGCGCTGGCCGCGCCGGAGGACTTCCGGGTGGGCCCGGAGGACGACGAGGGGGCGGTGCGCTCGGCGCTGCGCGCGGGCGCGCTCATCGACCTCGTCGCCGACCGCGCCGGGCAGGACGCCCCCGCCGCCGAGCCCCGCCGGGACGGCGGCGAGGTGACGGAGTGGCCCGAGGTCACCGTGGTGGTCCCCACCCGGGACCGGCCCGAGCTGCTGCGCCGCACCCTGCGCGCCGTCTCCGAGCAGGACTACCCCGGCACCATCACGACGATCGTGGTCTACGACAACGACCAGCCCGACCCGTCCCTGGCCCGCGGGGAGGGCGGCCGGCCGGTCCGGGTGGTCACCAACACCCTGACCCCCGGCCTGGCGGGCGCCCGCAACACCGGCGTGCTGGCGGCGCACACGGACCTGGTGGCCTTCTGCGACGACGACGACACCTGGATGCCCGGCAAGCTGCGCGCCCAGGTGCGGGTGATGCTGGAGGAGCCGGGGACGGACATGGTGTGCTGCGGGATCACCGTGGTGTACGACAAGGTGGAGGCGGTGCGGACCCTGGACCGCACCAGCGTCAGCTTCGGGGACCTGCTGGGGTCGCGGCTGACGGAGCTGCACCCGTCCACGTTCCTGATCCGGCGGCGGGCGATGATCGACGGCTGCGGGACGGTGAGCGAGGAGATCCCGGGCAGCTACGCCGAGGACTACGAGCTGCTGCTGCGCCTGGCCCGGCGCGGCCCCATCCGCAACATCCCGGAGACGGGCGTGCGGGTGCTGTGGCACCGGCGCTCGCACTTCTCCGGGCGCTGGCAGACGATCTCGACGGCGCTGCGCTGGCTGCTGGAGCGCTACCCGGAGTTCCGCCTGGTCCCGCGCGGCCACGCCCGCGTCGCCGGACAGATCGCGTTCGCCGAGGCGTCCGCGGGGCACCGCCGGGCCGCGCTGCGCTGGATCGGCACCACCGTGCGCACCCGGCCCACCGAGGCCCGCGCCTATCTGGCCCTGCTGGTGGTCCTGGGCGTTCCTCCGGGCTGGGTCACGCGCGCCCTGCACCTGCGCGGCAAGGGCCTCTGACCCGGGGGCCGGGCGCCGCCCCACGGCCGATACCGGGGCCGGGGGGGAGACGGTGCTCGGCCCCCCGCCGAGGCGGTGCCGGGCGCGTCCGATCCCGTACCCGCCCGGCTCCGCCTCGGCGGGGGCGCGGACCCGGCGCGGTGCCGCCCGTCCACGTACAGGTGGACCCCGCCCTGGCCGCGGGCCCCGGGTGCGGGCGTCGCGGGCGTACACCGTCCGGCCGCCGTCCCGGATTCCGGTCCCCGAACCCGGCGGCCCCCTCGACCTGGAACGACGGCCAGGCCGACACAGCGTATCGAAACTGCCGCGATGGTAGCATCACGGCGTATCGGTACGGCGTACCGGAACCGGGCGAGGGAAGGCGGACATGGAACCGACACCACCGGAGGGCCTCGGCAGCCGCGACAGGATCCTGTGGGCGGCGGCGACGATGCTGGGCGAGGGTCCCGGCGCGATCCTCAGCGTGCGCAACATCGCCGCGCGGGCCGGTGTGAGCCCTGGGTCGCTGCGCCACCACTTCCCCACGCAGCGCGCCCTGATGGACACGGTCCTGCCCCTGGTCTACGACATGGTGCTCCCCGAGGACAGCGTCCACGACTCCTCGCTCCCGGCCCGGGACCGGCTCGTCGCCCGCCTGCGGCGGCTGCTCGCGCCCACCGGCGCCGGCGCCGACCCACGGGAGTCCTGGCGCCTGGCCTTCGAGCGGTACGTCGACCCCGAGCCGACGGAGGCGGTGCGGGAGGAGTACCTGGCCCTGGAGCGGGAGATGGCCCGCCGCGTCGAGTCCTGCCTGGCGGTCCTCCAGAACGAGGGCGCCCTCCCCGAGGGGGACACCCACCGCCGGGTGAGGTTCCTGATGACCGTGGTCAACGGGCTCTCCATTGCCCAGGCACTGCCCGCGGACGCGTCCCTGCCGCGGACGGAGACCGAGGTGCTGAACGCCGCCGCCGACGCCGTTCTCACGGGCGGCGTCTGAGGACCGGCCGCGGGCCCGTGCCCGGCGCCGGTCATGACGCCTTCCTTCGCAGCAGGGCGCCCAGACGGAGGGCGGAGACCAGGAAGAAGACACCGCCGACGGCGGCGTAGCCGCCGACCCCCGCGATGTCGCCGGAGCCCTGGAGGCCCTGGGCCAGGAAGGCGCCGCCGGCCAGGACGGAGATGCCGCCGCTGAGGATCTGCGGCACCTGGCCGCCGGAGCGCCGCCGCCGGACCGCGGCGACCAGCTGGGGGATGCCCGAGCCCACGGCCCAGGCGCCCCAGACGGCGAGGGCGGCGGCGGGGGACACCGTGGACGCCCAGCCGAGCGCGACGGCCACGGCCGCGCTGACCGCCACGTTGACCCGTTCCGCCGCGCGCGGCGAGGCGGGATCGCGGTGCCGGGACCGGAGCTGCCACAGGACGGCGGCGGCGTCGAAGAGCGGGTAGGCGACCAGGAGCGCGGTGAGCACCGGCCCCGCGGCCCCCGCCGTCGCGAACACCAGCACCGCCCAGGCGAGGGCGAAGGCGAAGCGGACGAAGTACAGGCGGCGCAGCGCCTCGCCGAACCGCGTCGGCGCGGTCGTGTCGGACACGGTCATGGGTTCTCTCCTGGGAAAGGTCGGGCCGTGGCGGCGGTGTACAGGGGCGCGGACATCGTGCCTCCTCGACCGCTTCAATGTAGAGTTACTAGTTCGTCTACATCGACGACTCTAGACTCGTCCCAGCGCCGGTGCAACCGGTCGGACGAAAAGAGGGGGACGGCAGACATGCACGCCGAGACGACCGAACCGGCGAAGCGCAGGCCGTCGGGGGCCGCGACGAGGGCGCGCATCCTCACCGCCGCGAACGAGCTGTTCTACGCCCAGGGCATCCGGGCGACGAGCGCCGACCGCATCATCGAGCAGGTGGGCGTCACGAAGGTGACGTTCTACCGCCACTTCCGGACCAAGGGCGACCTCGTGGTCGCCTACCTGGAGGAACAGGCCGCGGCGGAACGCCGGTGGCTGGCGGGCGCGCGCCGCGAGGGCGACCCGGCGGGGTCGCTGCGCGCCCTGGCCACCGACATCGGTGCGGCCAGTTGCAGCCCGGGGTTCCGGGGGTGCGCGTTCATCAACGCGGCGGCGGAGTTCTCCGACCCGGAGGACCCGGTGCGGGCCGCGGTCGACGCGCACCGCGCGTGGATGCTCGGCGAGTTCGCGGACATCGCGGCGCAGGCGGGCGTGCGGAACGTGGACGCCGTCGCGCGGCAGCTGATGATCCTGCGCGACGGGGCGATGGTGAACGGCTACCTCGGGGAGGCGGAGACCGTCGCGGACTCCCTGGCGGCCGCGTTCACCTCGATCCTCGCGGCGCCGGGCGGAGCCTCCCCCCGCTGAACCCCGCCACGGCGGCCCGCACGCGCCCCGGACCCCGACCTGGAATTCCAGGTCGGGGTTTTTTCCCTTGCCTATGACCCGATAAGTACTTTTAGCGAAGACAAAAGGAAAAATTCCCGACCCCATTCCCACCTGCGAGAACACCGAACCGAAAAGATTCCCCGGCACGACCGAAGAACAACCGGACCTATCGTCTTTCCCATCGCGGATCTCTGTCCGACAACCGAAAGCAGAGACCCCGGTGTCCGGGGCCGTAGCGGTGGTTCACCCGTTCGCACACCCCCTGAACGCCGTCCCGCGGACGCCGCTCCCGATCCGGCCGAAAGGCGGGGCGCGAACGGCGGCCGCGCCGGTTCACCCGGGCCCTCCGGGCTGCGGGCACCCGCCCGCCCCCGACCACGGAAAGAGGTCCGATGCCCAACGAAGAGCACGAGATCCCCTTGAAGATCTTCCGGAACGCACCCGAACTGGTGGTGCCGCTGCTGGAAGGCGCGGGGGTCGAACTGCCGGCGTTCACCGAGGTCACCCACACCTCGGCCGAATGCACCGACAGCAGGCCCCGGGCCTACAACGCCGACGGTGCGTACGTGCTGCGCAACGGCGCCGAGAAGGTGCTGGCGGTGGTGGTGGAGCGCCAGCAGAAGCGGGAGGAGGACAAGTTCTGGACCTGGCCCGTGTACCAGACCACCGTGCGCTCGCAGGTGAAGTGCCCGACCGTCCTGCTTGCCCTGTGCCCGACCGACCCGATCGCCCGCTACTACACGGGTCCCATCGACACCGGCTATCCCGGCGACCGGATGACACCGGTCGTCCTGGGACCGAGCCGGACCCCGCTGGTGGTCGATCCGGTCCAGGCGCGTGTACTACCCGAACTGGCGGTGTTGTCGGCCAAGGCGCACGGGGACGAGGACCACCGGGCGCTGGACGCGGTCATGGCCGCTCTGGATGTCGTGACCTCGGACGACCGCGCGTTCTACTATGACTATGTGCTGGCCGGGCGCTCCAACGCGGCCCGGAAATACCTGGAGGACTTGATGTCTGTGGAGACCTACGAGTGGCAGAGCGACTTCGCCCGTAAGTACGTCGGCATCGGCCGGGAAGAGGGACGGGAGGAGGGGATCGCCAGCAGCGTGCTCCGCATCCTGCACAAACGCGACCTGTCCGTCTCCGAGGACGTCCGCTCCCGGATCGAGTCCTGCGACGACATCGACACCCTGAACACCTGGCTGGACAGGGCCCTCGACGCCACCCGCGCCGAAGACCTCTTCGACTGACCCCCGCGTTCTCCACCGCCCCCGGTCCCGGGAGGACCCACCCTCCCGGGGCACCCGGCCACAATCGGTCGGCGGACCAGGGCCCGCGCCACATGGTTTCCACCCGACCAGGGCGCCCGGCCACAGCCGGAGGGTGTCGCTCCCTGCTCAGGTTGTGGGGGTGAGAGCTCGACCGGAGTTCTCCGAAAGCTCAGCCATGTGAAAACGGCGGCCAGCGGAGCGTGGACCCGGCCCCGGCGCAGTCGGCACACGGTAGACCGCAAGGCCAGCGCGTTCGATGCACGTCCACGGTGGTGGGGGTGTCCTCCGGGGCTGGGTCGAGCGAGGCGATCCCAGCCCAGCCGCTTGGGGCGGGAGGAATGCCCCCTGAAAAGGGCGGTGGGCGCGACAAGCGGCCCGAACGTAGAGCACACCCATGCCCTCCCAACGCCATAGGGGGTGAAACGTGCGCTGTCTTGGGGCCTCGGGCACAGCCGGTCGGCGTTGATCGCCACCCCGGCTCCAGGGGGTCAACGAGGGCGTACTCGGCTCCGCGAACCCCTGGGGGTGAGGGCCGCGGATACCTGCCCGGCTCAGCCACCGGGGGTCGTCCACCCGCCTGGAGCCCTCAACCGCAGTCGGAGGGTGTCGCGCTGCCTCAGGTCGCGCGGGATAAGGCCGCGCGCACCTGCCCCGCCGTACCACTGGGGGGTGTCCACCCGCCTGGAGCGCCCAGCCACAGCCGGAGGGTGTCGCGCGGACCCGGGCCGCAGGGGGTGAGGGCTGCGGGTGCCTGCTCGCCCGGCCGCGCGGGGGCGGGGGCGGGGGCCGCACGTGCTCGCGGTCCTCGGTGCGTCGTGGTGCGGGAGGGCGCTTGGGTGCGGGTTACTACGTCTGTGGCTGGTGTTCCAAGCGAGGTCGGGAGCAACCGCGCGCTTCCGGTCGGACCTTTCCTCCCTTTGCAGGTGGTCGGGCGGGGCAGGCCTCGCCCGGACCCGCCCCCGGAAAGCGCACCCCCACCACCCGGGACGTGCGCCCCACGCACCCGCCCGGCCGTCTGCCGCCCGTCGTGTCGTGGGGGCGGATCCGGCTCCGCCGGTCTGTACCTTTCCAAGCGGTGACCGTCTTGGAGACCAAAGGTTCTGGTCGGGCGCGACCACAGACCGCCGTTCCCACGGGGTGACCCTTTTGGAAGCCTCCAAGTCCGTCTCACCCCCTCGGGCGGAGCATGCGGGAGCGTGTCCCGACACCCCCTGCGGCGGGCCGAGCGAGAGCCTGCGGCCTCACCCCGCGCAACCTTGCGCGGGAGAGAGACCCTACGGCTGTGGCGCAGGCCCCGGGTCCGCCGACCGGTGGTGGCCGGGCGCCCCGATCAAACCGAAACCACATGGCGGAGGCCGCCCGGCCGGGCCCTCATTCGGCGTGCGCGTACTCCACGAGCCTGCGCACCCGCTCGGGCAGGTCCACGTACGGGTCCTGTCCGGCCAGCTCGAACCCCTGCTGGGCGTATCGGTTGACGCCCACCCGGAAGTCGCACCCGTCCGACACCTTGCTGTCCCAGACCTTGACCGCCCGGACCCGTTCGTACTCGCGCAGCACCCGCGGCACGTCCGCGTACCACTGGAACGTCTCGCGCGGCCCGATGTCGGTGGTCCCCATCTCGCCGATCATCACCGGCTTGGTGGAGTCGATCCCGTGCTTGGGGCCCTCGTTCTGGATCCACTCGTAGGCCGGGCGCAGCGCGTCCTCGAAGGAGTCGACGTGCTTCCAGCCCGGCATGGTGTCGCAGCCGGTCATGTTGTACGCCTCCCAGCTGATCCAGTCGACGTACTCGTTGCCCGGCCACAGCCCCGGGAGCCGGTCCAGGTTGTCCTTCCACCCCGTCACGTTCCACACCCAGATGGCGTTGTCGGCGCCCTCCCGGCGGTAGATGTCGACGATGTGCCGCCAGGCCCGGGTGAACTCCTGCGGGGTGCCGCGCGTGTTGTAGCGCTTGTTGGCGTCGGCCTCGTGGTCGAACGTGAGGAAGTAGGGCGCCTCCAGGCCGGCGATCGCGCGCGCCTGGGTCCGGAGCACGGAGTCGAACTCCCCGCCCAGGATGTCCCGGTAGGACACGGCCGGGTGCCCGGGGCGCGTGAACCTGCGCGCCTCGATGTTGGTGTGCACGAACCGCCCCTCGGCGACCATGCGCCGTTCGCTCTCGCTCGGGATCTGGGGCTGGTCGATGCCGCTCCAGGTGTACACGATGTCCATCCGCCGCCCCGCGGCGTCCTCCAGCGCGTCCAGATCCCCGTTGTGGGGGCTGCCGCCCCACCACACGCCGCAGCTGGGTTCGAGAATCTCCGAGATGGTGCAGCGGTACTCGGTGTCGGCGGGCAGTCCCAGCATGGGAGCGGTGAAGGACTGCCGTGGCGCCCCCGCGGCCCCGGCCGTGGAGGAGGCGCCGCCCGCCGCGGCCCCGCCCCCTTCCGCCCCGGTCAGTGTGAGGGTGAGGAGCACGGCCCCCACCGACGTCATCACGCGTACCGGTCCGCTCTCCATGCCGTCCGCCCCCTAAGAGCCGTCACAGATAGTGTTCACATGAACACCATACGTTATGTTACTCGGACGCAACACCCCCACCAGGCAAAACGGGCGAATCTCGGAGGCCCCGGCCCCTGGATCAGTAGCCGTACCGTTTCCGCGCGGAGGTCGTCACCGCCGACACCAGGCGGCGCCGCCAAGGCGGCAGCGACTCCCGCCAGCCCTGGTCCGCATGCACCCCCACCGGCCCCTCGGCGAAGCGCATCGGGTTGCCCGACATCGCGTGCCCCCGGGACAGCGCCACACCGTCCCCCAGGTCCGGGCACTCCCCCGCGTACCCGGCGAACTCGGCGATGCGCGCGAACTCCTCGGTGGGCGCGGCCGTGAAGTCCTCGTAGCGGACCCGCAGCGTGGGGATGCCGCGGCGGGCCAGCGCGTCGAAGCAGGCGTTCTGCGTCATCCACTGCACCGCCGAGCGGCCCGCGGAGTAGCGCGCCATCTCGGGCTCGCTGCTGCCGGGCGAGGCGTCCGGCCGGGGCACCCGCTTGCTCCAGGAGTGCGCCACCGCACGGGGGTCGCGCACCACGTGCAGCAGCCGCATCCGCGCCCCGTAGCGCCAGCGCAGGCAGGCGGCCAGGGAGGCGTGCTTGCTGGCGTCGATGATCACCGGGGATCCGCTGACCAGGGCGATCGCCGTGTAGAGCCGGTGGTACAGCTCGGTGTAGCGGTCGCGGCGCTCGGCGAGCGGGCCCTCGGCGGTGCCGTTGAGCAGGACCGGCAGGAAGCGGGTCCGGTCCACGGCGTCCTTGAGCCCGAGCACGCGCCGCACGTCGAGCCGGCGCCAGCCGCCGAAGGCCTCCCGGCCGACCTCGGTCCAGAACCCGCAGTCGGCGAACGGCAGGCCGCAGCCGCAGCGCTCGTTCTCCACCACACCGCGCCGCCACAGGTGCACCGTCTCGCCGATCGAGCAGAATCCGGGCAGCTCGCCCAGGAGCCGCTCGATCAGGGTCGATCCGGAGCGGCCCATGCCGCCGACGAACACCAGCCGATATGCCTCTTCCACCCCTCCAGGCTATTACTTTCGGTCACCGCTCGGGCCCTTTGGGTGATGTTCCCCGGAACGGGCGTGCGACGGCCCCGGGCCGGGGGTTCGCGTCCCGGGCCGGGGCCGTCGTCTTCGTTGCCTTCATCCGTGGTCAGGGGCGGGATGCGGACGCGCGGGGTCTCCGCATCCCCGTGCCTCTAGAGGCCCTGGACGTTGAGCAGGGTGTTCACCGTGCCGGACGGGACGCCGCTCAGCTTGTCCTGCGAGCCGTTGGCGACCAGCCAGTCCTGGACGGTGGCCTGGTCCGCGTCGCCGTTGGCGCTCTTGTACAGCGCGGCCGCACCGGCCACGTGCGGGCTGGCCATGGAGGTGCCGTCGTAGGCGTCCACGCCGCCGCCCGGGATGGTCGACTCGATGTCGACGCCGGGGGCGTAGATGTCCACGGCCGCACCGTGGTTGGAGAAGTACGCCGCGGTGTCG
Source organism: Nocardiopsis flavescens (assembly GCF_900141985.1). Taxonomy (GTDB): domain Bacteria; phylum Actinomycetota; class Actinomycetes; order Streptosporangiales; family Streptosporangiaceae; genus Nocardiopsis; species Nocardiopsis flavescens. The sequence continues at coordinate 255,033 of NZ_FQZK01000003.1, forward strand.
GTGATGTCGGAGGCTCCGACGGTGGTCACGCCCTCGGCGCGGGCCGGGGAGACGTTGCCCGCGTCCTGGCCCTCGTTGCCCGCGGCGACCGCGACGAACACACCGGCACCGGCCAGCGCGTTGACGGCGTCGTCCACGGCCTGGGAGGCGGGGCCGCCCAGGGACAGGTTGGCGACGGAGTTCTCGGGGGCGTTGGCGGCCACCCAGTCGATGCCGGCGATGACGTCGTCGTAGCTGCCGGAACCGCTGTCGCTCAGGACCTTGACGCCGAACAGGTCGGCGGCGGGGGCCACGCCGTAGGTGGCGGAGCCGATGGTGCCCGCGACGTGGGTGCCGTGGCCGTTGACGTCGAGGCCGCCGCCGCCGTAGGCGTCGAACGCGGACGAGGCCCGGCCCTCGAAGTCGGGGTGGTCGGGGTCGATGCCGGTGTCGATGATGTAGGCGGAGACGCCCGAGCCGTCGGCCGTGGTGGAGTACGAGTCGTCCAGGGGGAGGTCCTCCTGGTCGATGCGGTCCAGGCCCCAGGTGACGCTGGTGTGGGCGGTGCCGACCTGCTCGACGTAGGCCACGCCGTCCTGGGCCCGCAGCTCCTGCACCTCGGCGGTGCTCAGGGTGGCGGAGTACCCGTCGAAAACCTCTTCGTAGGTGTGGTTGACGTCGCCGGCGGCGATGCCCAGGGCGGCCGGGGTGACCGCCGCGGTGCTGATCGAGTCCTCCAGCACCACGAACCACTCGCCGGCGACGGCGTCGGTGCTGGTGTACAGGGGGGCGAGCTCGTCCGCTCCGGCGGAGACGGCTCCGGAGAGGGCCATGGGGACGGAGAGAGCACCGGCGGCGACGAAGCCGAGAACGGTCCTCCGGGAGTGGTGCTTCTGCACTCTTTTTCTCCTTGGTGGGGGCATATGGGGATGTTAAGCACACAGCGCGTGATAACCGACCGTGACCAACCGGTTGCTCCCTTGCTGCGATGTGCAACTTTAATCACGAACTGTCCTTTACGCCAGGGTTCGGAGGAAATTTTTCGCCGTTCGTCTCATGCGCATCCCTGTTCCCACACCGGATGTCGCGTCCACCGACCTGCCGCCACTCCGGAGCGCGACCCCCCCTAACGCTTGTGTAGTGGGGTTTCGCGTTTCTCCGCAGAAGCAAAGGGACCGCGTACCGCCGGCATCGGAACATGGTTTTACGATCAGAAATAAGTAGGAAATACGCGAATGACACGTCCATTGATTCGGAAAACCCCGGGGCGGCGGCGGGGCGCGGGCACGCTCCGCGCACGCTCCGTCACCGGACTCCGGGCCGGTCCGCGCGCACGGGAGCGGGACCACCCGGCACTCCTCCCCCGTGCCGCCGTCGCGACGCCTTCGCCCCTGCCGCCCACGCGCCCCGTAGGGCCCGGACACGGCGAGGGGGCCGCCCGGCGCGGGCGGCCCCCCGTGTCCCTCTCGGCGGGCCCGCTCCCGGGCCCGCGCGCTCAGTCGGCCCGGACGACCATCCCGGCGCCGACCGTGGCGTTGGTGGCCTCGTCGATGAGGATGAACCCGCCCGTCTGCCGGTTGCGGGAGTACTCGTCGACGAACAGGGGCTGGGTGGAGCGCAGCCGCACCCGTCCGATCTCGTTGAGCGAGAGGTGGTCGGCCTGCTCGTCGCGGTGCAGCGTGTTGACGTCCAGCCGGTAGCGCAGGTCCTTGACCACGACCTTCGCCGTGCGGGTGGTGTGCTTGACGACGAGCTTGGAGCGCGGCGACAGCTTGCGCGCGTCCGTCATCCAGCAGACCATCGCCTCGATGTCCTGGGACGTGGCGGGCGTGTTGTTGGGACGGCAGATCATGTCGCCCCGGGAGATGTCGATCTCGTCCTCCAGCAGCAGCGTGACCGACATCGGCGCGAACGCCTCGGCGACCTCCCCGTCCGCCGTGGCGATCTTGGCGATCCTGCTGGTCAGGCCGGACGGCAGGTGCACGACCTCGTCGCCCGGCTTGAGCACGCCCCCGGCGAGCTGGCCCGCGTAGCCGCGGTAGTCGTGCAGCTCGGGGTCGTCGGACTTGTGCGGGCGGATCACGTACTGCACCGGGAAGCGCGCGTCGATGAGGTTGCGGTCCGAGGCGATGTGCACGTTCTCCAGGTGGTGCAGCAGCGAGGGGCCGCTGTACCAGGGCATGTTCTCCGAGCGCTCCACCACGTTGTCGCCGTGCAGCGCGGAGATCGGCACGAACGTGAGGTCGCGGGCGTCCAGTTTGGCGGCGAAGTCGGTGAACTCCGCCTTGATCTCCTCGAAGCGGGCCTGGTCGTAGTCGACCAGGTCCATCTTGTTGACCGCCAGGACCAGGTGCGGGACCTGGAGCAGCGTGGTGAGGAAGGCGTGGCGGCGGCTCTGCTCCTGGAGGCCCTTGCGGGCGTCCACCAGGATGATCGCCAGGTCCGCGGTGGAGGCCCCGGTGACCATGTTGCGGGTGTACTGGATGTGGCCCGGGGTGTCGGCGATGATGAACGTCCGCTTGGGCGTGGCGAAGTACCGGTAGGCCACGTCGATGGTGATGCCCTGCTCGCGCTCGGCGCGCAGGCCGTCGGTGAGCAGCGCCAGGTTGGTGTGCTCCTCGCCGCGCGCGGCGCTGGTGCGCTCCACCGCGTCGAGCTGGTCCTCGAAGATCGACTTGGAGTCGAACAGCAGCCGGCCGATCAGGGTGCTCTTGCCGTCGTCTACCGAGCCCGCCGTGGCGAACCGCAGGATGTCGTTGCTCATGCTCGCTGGTCCTCTGTGGGAATGGGGTGCAACCGCAGGGCTGGAGGGGTGCCGCGTCGGAGGCGTCGGCGCGGGGCTAGAAGTAGCCCTCGCGCTTGCGGTCCTCCATGGCGGCCTCGCTGGCGCGGTCGTCGGCCCTGGTCTGCCCGCGCTCGGTGATCCGGGTGGCGGCGATCTCCGCGATGATGTCGTCCAGCTCCACGGCGGTCGACTTCACCGCTCCGGTGCAGGTGAGGTCCCCCACGGTGCGGTAGCGCACGGTCTCGGTGAACGGGGCCTCGGTGGCGTCGCGAGCGATGAGCGGTGAGTCCGCGAGGAGGATGCCATCGCGTTCGAAGACACTGCGCTCGTGCGCGAAGTAGATGGAGGGCAGCTCCAGCCGCTCCCTCTTGATGTAGGCCCACACGTCCAGCTCGGTCCAGTTGGAGATGGGGAAGACCCGGATGTGCTCGCCCCGGTCGATGCGGGTGTTGAACACGCTCCACAGCTCGGGACGCTGGTTCTTGGGGTCCCACTGGCCGAACTCGTCGCGGAAGGAGAACACCCGCTCCTTGGCGCGGGCCTTCTCCTCGTCGCGGCGGGCGCCGCCGAAGGCCGCGTCGAACCCGTGCTCCTCGATGGCCTCCAGCAGGGCGGCGGTCTGGAGCCGGTTGCGGCTGGCCCAGCGGCCGGTGGGCTCGGAGACCTTGCCCGCGTCGATCTGCTCCTGGACGGAGGCGACGACCAGGCGCACCCCGGCCTGCTCGACCCTGCGGTCGCGGAACCCGATGACCTCGGGGAAGTTGTGGCCGGTGTCCACGTGCATGACCGGGAAGGGGACGGCGCCGGGCCAGAAGGCCTTCTCGGCGAGCCGGAGCATGACGATGGAGTCCTTGCCGCCGGAGAAGAGCAGCACCGGCCGCTCGAACTCCGCGGCCACCTCGCGCATGATGAAGATCGCCTCGGCCTCGAGGACGTCCAGCTGGGAGAGCTGATACCGTCCGGGCGCCTGCTGACTCGCCTGACCCATGAATCCGCCTTAGAGATACCGCCGGGGGCACCGGTCCGGCCGACGGCGGAGGGTCTCTCGTCAGCCCCCCGCGTGCGGACCCGCGCTGTCCAGGTCCGCGCCGTCGCGGATGCTTGCCAACAACATACCCGACAATTCCGATCGGCATACAAGGACATCGGGGAGTAGCGGGTCGGCTACGTTGTAGCGCAGCGCCGAGCCGTCGATCCGGGAGGCGTGCAGCCCGGCGGCCTGGGCGACGGCCACCGGGGCGGCCGTGTCCCACTCGTACTGTCCGCCGGCGTGGACGTAGATGTCGGACATGCCCAGCAGCACCGAGCAGATCTTGGCGCCGGCCGAGCCCATCGGGACCAGTTCGGCGCCCAGCTGGGTGGCCATCCGCTGCGCGAACGCGGGCGGGCGCGACCGGCTCACCGTGATGCGCAGCCGCTGGCCCGAGGGCCGCTCCTGGGGCAGCCACGGCGGGTCGACCGTGGACAGGGTGCTGCCCTGGGCGGGCAGCGCCACGGCCCCGGCGACCAGCGCTCCGTTCTCCCACAGGGCCACGTGCACGGCCCAGTCGACCCGCCCGGACTCGGCGAACTCGCGGGTGCCGTCGAGGGGGTCGATGATCCACACCCGGCGGGCGCGCAGCCGGGCCGGGTCGTCCACGCCCTCCTCGGAGAGCACCGCGTCGCTGGGGCGCAGCCGCCCCAGGGCGGAGAAGAGGAACTCGTGCGAGGTGCGGTCGCCCAGGGTGCGCAGGACGTCCGGCTCGGCGAAGCCGTGCCGGGCGCGCAGGCGCAGCAGCAGCTGGCCCGCCTCGGTCGCCAGGTCGCGGGCCACCTCGTGATCGTCTCGGATGTTATTCACCGTTCAGTACGCCCCCGCCCCACGGATCACCGCTGACCACGTCTTCCACAGGATCTGGATGTCCAGAGTCAACGACCAGTTTTCCACGTAGCGCAGATCCAGGCGGACCGATTCCTCCCAGGAGAGGTCGGAGCGCCCGCTGACCTGCCACAGCCCTGTCAGCCCCGGTTTGACCACCAGTCTCCGGCGGACGTCGTGCCCGTAGCGGGCGACCTCCTCCGGAAGCGGCGGCCGGGGACCGACCAGGGACATCTCGCCCCGGACCACGTTGACGAGCTGGGGAAGCTCGTCCAGCGAGTACCGGCGCAGCCAAGCCCCGACCTGGGTCACCCGGGGGTCACGTCGCATCTTGAACAGCACACCGTCGTGCTCGTTGCGGGCCCGCAGCGCCGCCTTCAGCGCGTCGGCCCCGACCACCATGGTACGGAACTTGTACACGGGGAACTCGGAGCCACCCCGGCCTACGCGGGTCTGGGTGAAGAAGACGGGCCCGCGGTCCTCCCGGCGGATGAGTACGGCCAGGGCCAGGAACAGGGGGGACAGCAGCAGCAGGGCCAGCGCGGCGGCGCCGCGGTCGAAGGCGCTCTTGAGCACCCGGCGGACCCCGGCGAGCTCGGGATGCTCGACGTGCAGCAGGGGCAGCCCGGCGACGGGCCTGATCGTGGTGCGGGGCCCGGCTACCTCCATGAGGGCGGAGGCGACGATGAGCTCGGTGTCGGACTTCTCCAGCCGCCAGGCGAGGCGGCGCAGTTCGGCGCCGTCCATCTCCGGGCAGGCCAGGACGGCGACGGTGCCGGCGCCGACCAGGGCGGCGGCGTCGGCGGCACCGGCGAAGGAGCCCAGGACCGGGCAGCCCTCGACGTCGGCGGCGCCCGACGCCGCCTCGTGCTCCGGCAGGCAGACGCCCACCACGCGCATGCCGTGGTAGATCTCGTCGCGGAACCTCCGAATGAGGTCGCCGGCGGCCACCCGGTGGCCGACCGCGACGACCCCGTTCATACACTCGCCGGCCCGGCGGCGGCGGTGCAGGGCCTTGCGGCGGGCGTAGCGCAGCGCCAGGGTGGCGACCAGCACCAGCGGGAGCGCGACCAGGACGTATCCGCGGGCCAGGTCGAACTTGACCGCGTAGGCGACGATGGCGGTGCCCGCGGCCAGGGTGAGCCCGGCGACGGCGACCCGCCGGTACTCCTCGGTGCCGACCCCGATGAAGCGGCGGGCGTAGCCCCCGGACAGGTAGACGAACAGGCACCACAGCAGCGGCAGCGCCAGCGAGAACCACAGGTAGGGGACGGTGGTGGCGGCGGTCAGGGCGTCGTGGAACCGGGCGGTGGTACCGATCAGGCCCGCGCCCAGGGCGGCGACGAGGTCGAGCACCAGGAGTCCGGCCACGTACTCGCGCGTCCACGGCCGGGGCGGCGCGGGCAGGGACCGGACTTCCGGCATGGCCCCGGCGACCGGCGGCGCCATCCGTTCGCGGACATCCTTCACCCCACTGCTCACGACCATGTATCCCCCAAGACCGACGGTCCGAAAGTCATCACTTCACGTCATCGCGCTCGACGGAGGGTCAGAGCGGAGAGTCAGGAAGCCGCCCTGACAGTAACCAAAAGTAGGGGAAAAGTCGCTCTCCGTTGTTGGCTGTTGACAAAGAGGGGCCGGTCGGCCCGAGAATGTGTCCCTCCCGATACCAACCGGCCTCACACAGCGTGGTCAGCCACCGCGATAACGGTCCCACCGAAGGGCTGCCCGAAACCCTGCGGCCCCGCGCCGGTCAGGGCAGGAAGGACGCGCGACCGGCGCCGCCGGATCGTCGGCATCACCGCCGACCGCCGTCCGGCCATCGAGGACTGGCTCTTCCACGGCGGGGCGGTCTGGCGGCGCGTCCTGGAACCGCTCTCCCCCGCCGAGCGCTCCCTGGTGGTGCGCACCCTGCGGGCCTACGAGAGCGCGTTCGACGGGGGGTGAGGACCGCCCCGGGGGGTCAGACGGCGGTGTGGTAGATGTTCTGGGCCCGTTCCAGGCCGTCCCTGAGCACCGTGCGGACCGCGTCGGCGGCCCGGCCGACGTTGAGGCCGAGTTCGCCGCGCTCCGCGGAGGAGAAGTCGCGCAGCACGTACACCGCCGGGTCCATGCGGCCCGGCGGGCGGCCCACGCCGAACCGGACGCGCAGGTAGTCCGGGCCGCCCAGGGACGCGGTGAGGGACTTGAGCCCGTTGTGGCCGCCCGAGCCGCCGCCCTTCTTCAGCTTGAGCGCGCCGAAGTCGATGTCCATCTCGTCGTGCACGACGACGATCCGCTCCATCGGGACCTTGTAGAACTTCGCCAGGCCCGAGACCGGCCCGCCCGACAGGTTCATGTAGGTGCGCGGCTTGGCCAGCACCACCGCCACGCCGTCCAGGCGGGTCTCCACCGCCTCGGCGTGGGCGCGGTGCGCCTTCCAGCGCTCACCGTCCGCCAGGTCGTCCACCACCATGAAGCCGGCGTTGTGCCGGTTCCCGGCGTACTTGGGCCCGGGGTTGCCCAGCCCGACGACCAGCCAGCGCTCGGTCTCCGCCATGTCCTTGTTCCTCCGCCATCCCCACACGGGGTCGAGCCTACAGACGAAAGACCGAGCGCGCGGCTCCGGTGGGAGCCGCGCGCTCGGTCGGTGTTCGGTGCCGGGACTACTCGGCGGCGGCCTCGGCGGGCTGCTCGGCCTCGGCGGCCTCGCCCTCGGCGGGCGCCTCCTCCTCGACGCGCGGGGCGGAGACGTTGAGGACGATCGACTCGGGGTCGATGGCCAGGGTGGAACCGGCCGGCAGCTTCAGCTCGGCGGCGGTCACGACGGATCCGATCTCCAGGCCGTCGATGTCGAACTCGACGCCCTCGGGGATGCGGGTGGCCTCGGTCTCCACGGTCACGGTGACGAGCTCCTGGGTGAGCACGCCGGCGCCCTTGATCTCGCCGACCAGGGTCACCGGGATCTCGACCTCGACCTTCTCGCCCTTGGAGACGACCAGCAGGTCGACGTGCTCCAGGAAGCCCTTGATGGCATCGCGCTGGATGCTCTTGGGCAGGGCGAGGTTGTCCTTGTCCAGGCCCTCCAGGCGGAGGAGGACGTTGGGGGTCTTCAGGGCGAGCATGAGCTCGTGGCCCGGCAGGTTCAGGTGGCGGGGCTCGGTGCCGTGGCCGTAGAGGACGGCCGGCACCTTACCCGCGCGGCGGGCGCGACGGGAGGCGCCCTTGCCGAATTCCGTGCGGGGCTCGGCAGCGATACGTACCTCGGACACGACAAAACTCCTCGGGTTCAACCCCGTAGCACGGGGAACACGACTCCAGTAGTACGAACGATTTCCCGCCCTCGGCGGGGAAGCGGCGGGGTCTCCCCGGTGTGGGGACGCGACCGCCCTGGTTCCAGGCGTGCCCGGCGAGTCGCCACCGGACCCGTCCGGCCCGGGAACGCTCGTCGCGCACCCCTGCCCTCGCGTCCGCACGAAGCCGAACGAGGCTCCGCTCGGGCACGGGGACACTCGGCCAAGTCTACTGGTTCCGGGGACGACTCCGAACATGGCCCACGACCGCCCCACCGACGGCCGCGCACCCACCGGAAGCGGCGTTTCGGTGAGGGAACGGACGCACGGGCGGGCGATACGTCCGGATATTCCGCCGGCCCCGCCCGCACGGGCCTTCCGGCCCCCGGAACCGGGGCGGGCCGTCCCCCGCCCGGTCCGGGCGGGGGACGGCCCGCGGTGTCCTACTCGAACAGGCTGGTGACCGAGCCGTCCGTGAAGACCTCGCTGATCGCGCGCGCCACCAGCGGCGCGATCGACAGCTGGGTGAGCTTCTCGAAGGACCGGGACTCGGGCACCGGCAGCGAGTTGGTGATGACCACCTCGGAGATGCGCGAGTTCTGGAGGCGCTCGGCCGCCGGACCGGACAGCACGCCGTGCGTGGCGGCCACCAGGACCTGCTTGGCGCCCTGCTCGAACAGCGCGTCGGCGGCCTTCACGATGGTGCCGCCGGTGTCGATCATGTCGTCCACCAGGACGCACACGCGGTCCTCGACGGTGCCGACGACCTCGTGGACGCGGACCTGGTTGGCCACGTCCGGGTCGCGCCGCTTGTGGATGATGGCCAGCGGGGCGCCCAGCCGGTCCGCCCAGCGGTCGGCGGTGCGCACGCGGCCCGCGTCGGGGGAGACCACGGTGATCTGGGAGCGGTCGACCCGGTTCGCGATGTGCTCGGCCAGTATCGGCAGCGCGAACAGGTGGTCCACCGGGCCGTCGAAGAAGCCCTGGATCTGGTCCGTGTGCAGGTCGACGGCCATCATGCGGTCGGCGCCGGCGGTACGGAACAGGTCGGTCATCAGCCGGGCCGAGATGGGCTCGCGGCCGCGGTGCTTCTTGTCCTGGCGTGCGTACCCGAAGAACGGGGTGACGATCGTGATGCGCTTGGCGGAGGCGCGCTTGAGCGCGTCCACCATGATCAGCTGCTCCATGATCGACTCGTTGATCGGGTCGGAGTGCGCCTGGATCACGAAGGCGTCGGAGCCGCGGACCGACTCCAGGTACCGGACGAAGATCTCACCGTTGGCGAACGTGTCGAACCTGGTGGGGACCACCTCGATCCCGAGCTCCTTGGCGACCTCCTCGGCCAGGCTCGGGTGCGTGCGCCCCGAGAACAACATCAGGTTCTTCTGGCCGGTGGCCTTCATCCCGGTCACGTGTTTCTCCCCCACAGTCACTACTGGTCGCCGGCTCTGTGCCGCTCTGCGTCCTCGACGCCCTGCGCCTCCCGGGCCGGCCGCGCCCGGTGCGCCGCCTCGGCCGAGGCGGTGCCGGGGCGCTTGCGCGCGGTCCACCCCTCCACGTTGCGCTGGCGGTGTCCCTCGGACACGGCCAGCGCACCGGGCGGGACGTCGTCCCGGACCACGGTCCCGGCCCCGGAGTAGGCGCCGTCGCCCACGGTCACCGGCGCGACGATGGTGTTGTCGCTGCCGATGCGCACGTGGTCGCCGATGGTGCTCCGGGACTTGTCGACCCCGTCGTAGTTGACGAACACCGACGAGCAGCCGATGTTGCTGCCGACGCCGATGTCGGCGTCGCCGACGTAGGTCAGGTGCGGGACCTTGGAACCGCTGCCGATGTTCGCGTTCTTGACCTCGACGAACGCGCCGGCCTTGGTCCGGTCGGCCAGGCGGGTGCCCGGCCGGAGGTAGGTGTAGGGGCCGACGTCGGCCCCGGGGCCGATCTCGGCGCGGTCCGCGGTGGTGCGGCGGACCTTGGCACCGTCGGCCACGACGGTGTCGGTCAGGTCGCTGTCGGGGCCCACCACGGCGTCCTCCCCGACGGAGGTGGTGCCGCGCAGGCGCGTCCCGGGCTCGACCAGGGTGTCGCGGCCGATGCGCACGCCGACGTCGACCCACGTCGTGGCGGGGTCCACGACGGTGACCCCGGCGAGCATGTGCCCGTGCAGGAGGCGGTCGTTGAGCAGGCGGCGGGCCTGGGCGAGGTGGACGCGGTTGTTGACGCCCTGGACCTCGTCGGCGTCCTCGGCGGCCCACGCGCCGACGCGGTGGCCGTCGCCGCGCAGCAGCGCGAGCGCGTCGGTGAGGTATTCCTCGCCCTTGGCGTTGTCGCTGCCGATGCGGTGGACGACCTGCGCCAGCAGGGCGCCGTCGAAGGCGTACATGCCGGAGTTGATCTCGTCGACGGCGAGCTCCTCCGGGGTGCCGTCGGCCTGCTCGACGATGGCGGTGACGCCGCCGTCGGCGTCGCGGACGATGCGCCCGTAGCCGTGGGGGTCGGGCACGCGGGCCGACAGGACGGTGACCGCGTTGCCCTCCTTCTCGTGGAAGGAGACCAGCTCGGAGAGCGTGGCGCCGCGCAGCAGGGGGGTGTCGCCGCAGGTGAGGACGACGGTTCCGGTGGGCTCGATGCCCTGGCGGGCCAGGTCCTCCAGGGCCATCCGAACGGCGTGCCCGGTGCCCTTCTGCTCCTCCTGGACGGCGGTGACGGCCTCGGGGGCGATCAGCGCCAGGTGCTCGGCGATGCGCTCGCGGGCGTGTCCGAGGACGACGACCGTGTGCAGCGGATCGAGCTCGCGGGACGCGGCCAGCACGTGGCCGACCAGGCTGCGGCCGCCGATCTCGTGGAGCACCTTGGGGAGTTGGGACTTCATCCGGGTGCCCTCGCCGGCGGCGAGGACGATGACGGCAGCCGGGCGGTTCACGCTCACTGGAGGAGACCCCTCGTGATAGCTGGCTAGGAAGAACACGGTCTCGCGGTCGGCGTTCCGGCGGGGCGTCCCGCATGCCGCGCACGGCGGACACCCGTCGTGCCGCCGACATGGGAAGGATACATCCGCGTCACGGGCCCACGGCGGCGGCGACGGCCGGGGAGAGGGGGCCGGTCCCGCAGGTCGGCCGCTCACGGGCTCTGTTGCGGGAGGGGCGGGAGGGAGATGTGATGTGCGCCGCGCCGCGGGGGGCGGGACTCGGGGAGACTGCTCCCGGACCAGGGCTCGAACCTGGACGATGGGGACCAAAACCCCACATGCTGCCGATTACATCATCCGGGAACACGCCGGGCGCGGCTCCGCGCGCCGACATGACGGTCACCAAGATAGCGCCTCCGGTGAGACCCTTGCCAAACCTACGGGGTCGTAGGTTACGGTTACGTAGGTAAAGGTGAGGCCGTCGTGGCGCATACCCGTGTCTCTCGGCGCGCCCTGACCTCCCAGACGACGTTTCCGATGACGAGGCAGGGACCCATGACCGCCGTACCCGAGACGCCCGCGGGCGCCCCGGCAGCCGACGAGGCCGCCGCCGGAGCCAAGCGCACGCCCATCCCCGAGTACGAGCCCGAGCTGCGCGGCCGCGCCGAGCGCTTCACGGTGTTCGCGTTCGTGTTCATCCCGCTCATCGCGCTGCTCGCGTCCGTCCCGTTCTTCTGGGGCTGGGGCCTGAGCCTGGTCGACATCGCGATCGCCTCGGTCTTCTACCTGATCAGCGGCCTGGGCATCACGGTCGGATTCCACCGCCACTTCACCCACGGCTCGTTCCGCGCCAACCGCGCGCTCAAGATCGCGCTGGCGATCGCCGGGTCGATGGCCATCGAGGGCAGCGTCGTCAAGTGGGTGGCCGACCACCGCCGCCACCACAAGTACTCCGACGCCGAGGGCGACCCGCACTCGCCGTGGCGGTTCGGCGACGACTGGAAGTCCGTCGCCAAGGGCCTGTACTACGCGCACATGGCGTGGATGTACCTGGACGACAAGAAGACCTCTCCCCGCCGGTTCGCCCCGGACCTGCTCAAGGACAAGGACATCGTCCTCATCGACAAGCTGTTCGTGCCGATCGTCCTGTTCTCGCTGGGCGCCCCGGCGCTCATCGGCGGCCTGGTGACCATGTCCTGGTGGGGCGCGCTCACCGCCTTCTTCTGGGCGAGCCTGGTCCGCGTGGCCCTGCTACACCACGTCACCTGGTCGATCAACTCCATCTGCCACACCATCGGCGAGGAGAACTTCGAGGTGCGCGACCGCTCCCGCAACGTGTGGTGGCTGGCCATCCCGTCGTTCGGCGAGTCCTGGCACAACCTGCACCACGCCGACCCGACCTGCGCGCGGCACGGCGTGATGAAGGGCCAGATCGACATCTCCGCCCGCGTCATCTGGATCTTCGAGAAGTTCGGCTGGGCCACCAAGGTGCGCTGGCCGGACAACGAGCGACTCGCCGCCAAGCGGGTCAGCGTCTAGGATTCTCGACCATCATGGGAGCAGCCGACAGCGAGCAGAGGGTCCGCGTACGCCGCAAGCGGATGACAGGTGAAGAGCGTCGGCGGCAGCTGCTGGAGATCGGCCGGGAGCTGTTCGCCGAACGCGGGTTCGACGCGACCTCCGTGGAGGAGATCGCGGCACGCGCGGGCGTGTCCAAACCCGTGGTGTACGAGCACTTCGGCGGCAAGGAGGGCATCTACGCGGTCGTCGTCGACCAGGAGATGCGCACCCTGGTGGGCATGGTCTCGGAGGCCCTCACCGCCGACAGCGCCCGCAACAAGATCGAGAAGGCGGCCCTGGCCCTGCTGCGCTACGTCGAGGAGAACACGGTCGGGTTCCGGGTGCTCACCCGCGACTCGCACGTGGCCTCCGGGACGGGGAGCTTCGCCGGCCTGATCAACGACATCGCCAGCCAGGTCGAGTACATCATGGTGGACGAGTTCGCCGAGCGGGGCTACGACCCCGGGCTCGCCCCCATGTACGCCCAGGCCCTGGTGGGCATGTGGGCGCTCACCGGGCAGTGGTGGCTGGAGGTGCGCAAGCCCAAGCGCGAGGTGGTCGCGGCGCACCTGGTCAACCTGGCCTGGAACGGATTGTCGAGCCTGGAGTCCAAGCCGAGACTGCGGACCAGGCGGGGCCGCTAGGCCCCGTCCCGGGGCGCCACCCGGGGAATGGACCGCCTGTGGGGCGGGTGTGCATCGCATACCCGCCCCACTATCTTGATGTCAAGAGATATGCTGGGTCCATGCGCGATGAGGTGGATGGGCTGATCGAGGCGTGGCGCGCCGAACGGCCGGACGTGGACGTGACGCCGCTGGAGGTGCTCAGCCGGGTGTCCCGGCTCGCCCGACACCTGGACCGGGCCCGCCGGACCGTGTTCACGGAGCACTCCCTGGAGCCCTGGGAGTTCGACGTGCTGGCCGAGCTGCGGCGCTCCGGGCCCCCGTACGAGCTGAGCCCGGGCCGCCTGCTGCGCGCCACCCTGGTGACCTCCGGGACCATGACCAACCGGGTGGACCGGCTGGCCGCCGCGGGGCTGGTGCGCCGCCGCCCCGACCCGGCCGACAAGCGCGGGGTGCTGGTGCGCCTGACCGGGCAGGGCGCCGAGCGCATCGATGCGGCGCTGGAGTCCCTGCTGCGCTACGAGGAGACGCTGCTCGCCCCGATGCCGGCGCCCGAGCGCGAGCAGCTGGCATCGTTACTGAGATGCCTCCTGGTCCCCCTCGACACCGAACCGTCCGGCCGGTAGGTGTGGTGACCCGGCGGCACCGGTGTTCCCACCGGGGCCGCCGCGGCGCGCACCCTTCGGCTTCACCTGGTGGGAGAACGACAGTGAGAATCCGGCGGAACGTCCGGTACGCCGCCCTCGCCGCGGCGGCGGCGACGGCCCTGGCGGCGACCGGCTGCGGAGCGGGAGAACAGGACGGGGGCCCGGCGAGCGCCGAGGAGCGTTACTACCTCTCCCTGGGCGACTCGCTGACGGTGGGCGTGCAGCCGAGCGAGAGCGGGCCCTCCGAGACGTCCGACGGGTACACGGACATCCTGTACCGCACCCTGTACGACGCCGACTCCACGCTGCGCCACGAGCGCAGCGGCTGCGGCGGCGAGGACACCACGACGTTCCTGGAGGGCGGGCTCCCCACCTGCGACGAGCAGTACGGCGGCCGCTCCCAGATCCAGGTGGCCGAGGAGTTCCTCGCCGACCACGAAGGCGAGGTGGAGCTGGTCACCCTGACCATCGGCGGCAACAACTTCACCCGCTGCGTGGAGGGGGTCACCGAGGGCGTGGACAGCGCGCGGCCCCGCGTGGACACCGCCTGCGTCGAGGACGGTCTGGAGCGGGTCGAGACCGAGGCGCCCGAGATCGCCTCGCGGCTGCGCGCGGCGGCCGGCCCGGACACCCGGATCGTCGCGATGACCTACTACAACCCCTTCCTGGCCGCGATGCTGCTGGAACCCGCGGAGGGGGACGCCGGGGACGGGCCCTCGGAGGCCGCCACGGTCGACCCGGGGGCGGGACCGGGGCTGGGCGAGGTGGACGGCGAGATCCCCTTCGACGCGAACTTCACCGGCTACGCCACCGAGGTCCTGGAGACCATGAACGACTCCCTGCGGTCGGCCTACGCGGAGCAGGACATCGCCGTCGCGGACGTGGAGGCGGCGTTCGACTCCACCGACTTCGACGTGCCGGAGGGGGGCTCCCTGCCGGCCAACCTCAAGGCGATCTGCGACTACACCTGGATGTGCAGCGTGGAGCTGGGCCCGGACATCCACACCAACAGGGCCGGCGCCGCGGTCATCGCCGAGGAGTTCGCCGCCCGGGTCGGCTGACCCCCGACCGCGGTCCCGGCCGCCGGCCTCGCCCTCCGGGCGTCCGCGGCCGTGCCCGGGGCCGCTGCGGCGGGCGGGTCCCGGTCAGGCGGGCGGGTCCCGGTCAGGCGGACGGGGCCCGGGAGAGGGGGCCGAAGCGGGCGGTGACGGCGCCCAGGAGGAAGTGCGCGGCCTGGTGCTCGGTCAGCGGGATGACCCCCACCGGCATGGTGACCCGGTAGGGGTGGTCGTCCTCGGGCCGGATCTCGAAGTCGTCGATCAGCCCCTGGGACAGCAGGAGGGTCAACCCCTCCCGCACCTTCCCCGCCCGGTTGTCCGAAGCCCACATGACCATGCCGCCACGGTAACCGGCGCACGGGGCGGACACACCGTGTCGGGCAGAATCCGCGGCGAACCATGCCCACCGTCCTTTTCCGGACATCGAGGACTCCCCCGGCGGCCGGTGGCCGCGCCGGTCCCGCCGTCCGGGGCCGCCACCTGGGCCTCGTCCCGGGGAGGGTCCCGGGGGCGCGTCCCGGTGAGACGCAGATCTCCCGGCGCCCGGCGCGGCCCGGCGCCGTCCGGACCGCGCGGGTACGCTCGGGGTGTGACCGAATACCGGGAGCGGCGCGTGCGCGCGGGCGTGCTCTGGCGGGTCGTGGCCGGCGGACACCCCGCCCGGACGCGCCCCGCGTCCCCGGCGGCCCGCCCGGCGCACCTGGTCCTCCCCGACGCCGCCCTGGACCTCATGTGGCACCGCGGCCGCCTCGTCGTGGCCGGACCCGACACGGTCGCCCAGGCCGGGGACCCCCGGCCGGGCGAGGCCACCTGGGGCCTGCGGCTGGCCCCCGGCGCCGCACACGCCCTGCTGGGCGTCCCCGCGCGCGAGCTGGCCGACCGCCGGGTGGACCTGGCCGACCTGGTGCCCGCGCCCCCGGTGCCGCGGGGCGACCCGCCCGCGGCGCTGGAGGACGCGTTCGCGGCCCTGTGGCGCGCCGCCGACCCCGACCCCGCCCCGCTGCGCCTGGCCGCCTCCCTGGACCGGGCGGCACGCGAGGCGCGCGCGGTTCCCGGGATCGCCCGGGAGCACGGCATGTCCGAGCGCTCGCTGCGACGCGCCTGCGACCGCCTGTTCGGCTACGGGCCCAAGACCCTCATGTCGATCCACCGCCTCCAGCGCGCCCTGCGCCTGGCCCGGTCCGGGACGCCGCTGGGCGGGGCCGCCGCCACCGCCGGATACGCCGACCAGGCGCACTTCAGCCGCGAGGTGTCCCGGCTGACCGGCCTGCCGCCCGGGGTGCTGCTGGACCGCGCGCCCGGGTGAGCCCGGGGCCGGTCCGAGAGCGCGGCAGGGCGGGACGGCCGGCCCGCCCCGCCCGTCCCGCGGCCGGTGACCGCCGGACGGCGGCTCCCCCCGGCGAGGGCGGTCCGCACACACCGCGCACCCGGTGAACGGCCACCCCGCAACCGGGTGACCACCGCAAGGCGACGGCGGCCCGCACGCGCCCCGCGCCCGGACGGCCCCACCACCGGGCGACGGCGCTCCGCGCCCGGACGGTACCTCCCCCCGGCGAGGGCGGTCCGCACGGACTCCGCGCCCGGCATTCCGGCACGCCGCGGCCGGGTGGCCGTTTCGTTCAAGACCGGGACCGCACCCGCCCGGCAGGCTGGGGGCATGGACATCGACACCGACCGGACGGCCGCCTTCCTGGCCGGACACGCCCGCCCGCTGGACCGGCGGCGCTTCGAGCACCTCACCCGGCCCACCGAGCACACCGGCCCCGCGGTCCTGGCGGCCCTGG
Source organism: Nocardiopsis flavescens (assembly GCF_900141985.1). Taxonomy (GTDB): domain Bacteria; phylum Actinomycetota; class Actinomycetes; order Streptosporangiales; family Streptosporangiaceae; genus Nocardiopsis; species Nocardiopsis flavescens. The sequence continues at coordinate 271,504 of NZ_FQZK01000003.1, forward strand.
ACGCCTACCGCAACCCGGACGGCGGCTACGGATGGGGGCTGGAGCCCGACCTGCGCTCCCCCGGGAGCCAGCCCGCCGGGGCCCTGCACGCCCTGGAGGCAATGGCCGACGCCGCCCCCTCGCCGTCCCCGCACGCCCCGGCCCTGCTGGACCGGCTCGGGAAGACGGCGCTGCCCGGCGGCGGGCTGCCGTTCGCGCTCCCGCTCGGGGACCCGACCGCCTGCGCGCCCTTCTGGGCGGCGGCCGACCCGCGGACCCCCTCCCTCCAGATCACGGCCGCGGTCGCCGCGCAGGCCCACCGCCTCGCCCGGACGGACCCGCGGGTCGCGGACCACCCCTGGCTCGCGGCCGCCACGGAGTACTGCCTGCGGGAGATCGCCGCCATCGACGGAGAGCCGTTCGCGTACGTGCTGTCGTTCGCGCTGGGCTTCCTGGACTCCGTCGCGGACACCCGCCCCGAGGCCGCGGAGCTGCTGCGCGGCCTGGGCCGGTTCCTGCCCGCCGACGGCCGGGTGCCCGTGGCGGGAGGCACGCAGGGCGAGACCCTCCACCCGCTCGACTACGCGCCCGAGCCCGGCCGACCGGTCCGGGACCTGCTGGACGCGGACGCCGTCGCCGCGGACCTGGACCGGCTGGAGCGCGGCCTGCGCCCCGACGGGGGGTGGACCGTGGACTTCGCCGCCCACTCCCCCGCCGCGGCGCTGGAGTGGCGCGGGTACGCCACGGTGGCGGCGGTCGCGGCGCTGCGCGCCAACGGCCGCCTCTGACCCCGGGGTCAGTCGCCGACGGCCTCGGCCTGGACGAGCCAGGCCTCCTCCAGCTCCTCGCGCTCGGCGGCCAGCGCCTTGCCCTCGGCGTCCAGCTCGGCGAGCCGGGTGTAGTCGTCGGCGGCGCCGGCCATCAGCCCGTGCAGCTCGGTCTCCCGGGAGCCGATCCGGTCCAGGCGCCGCTCGATGCGCTGCATCTCCTTCTGCGCGGTGCGGCGGTCGGCGGCCGACACGGCCGGGCGCCCGGGCTCCTGGGCCGGGGCGTCGCCGCCGCCCGCCGTGGGCACCGCGACCTCGCCCCGGGAGGCGGCCCGCCGCTCCAGGTACTCGTCCACGCCGCCGGGCAGGAACGCCAGGCCGCCGTCGCCCATGAGCGCGAGCACCCGGTCGGTGATGCGCTCCAGGAAGTACCGGTCGTGGGAGACCAGCACCAGGGAGCCGGGCCAGCCGTCGAGCAGGTCCTCCAGCTCGGTGAGGGTCTCGATGTCGAGGTCGTTGGTGGGCTCGTCCAGCAGCAGCACGTTGGGCTCGTCCATGAGCAGCCGCAGCAGCTGGAGGCGGCGGCGCTCGCCGCCGGACAGGTCGCCGATCGGCGTCCACTGGCGGTCGCCGCGGAACCCGAAGCGCTCCAGCATCTGGCTGGCGGTGTAGTCGCGCTTGCCGATGGTCACGTGCTCGCGCACGTCCATGACGGCCTGGAGCGGCCGGGCCTGCGGGTCCAGCTCGGCGACGTTCTGCGACAGGTGGGCGAGGCGGACGGTGCGCCCGGTGCGGACGGTGCCCTCCTCGGGTTCCCGCTCCTCGGCGAGGATCTTGAGCAGGGTGGACTTGCCCGCGCCGTTGACCCCGACCAGGCCGATGCGGTCGCCGGGGCCGAGCTGCCAGGTGAGGCGGTCCAGCAGGGTGCGCCCGGGGACGGCCGCCGTCACGTTCTTGAGGTCGATGACGGTCTTGCCCAGGCGGGAGCTGGCGAAGCGCACCAGCTCCACGGCGTCGCGCGCCGGCGGCTCGTCCTCGATGAGTCGGTTGGCCGCCTCGATGCGGAACTTGGGCTTGGAGGTGCGGGCGGGCGCGCCGCGGCGCAGCCAGGCCAGCTCCTTGCGCATGAGGTTCTGGCGGCGCTCCTCGGTGGCCGCGGCCTGGCGCTCGCGCTCGGCCTTGGCCAGCACGTAGGCGGCGTACCCGCCCTCGTAGCGCTCGACGGATCCGCGGCCGACCTCCCAGGTGCGGGTGGTGACGGCGTCCAGGAACCAGCGGTCGTGGGTGACGACGACCAGTGACTCGGGCCGGCCGCGCAGGTGCTCGGCGAGCCAGTGGATGCCCTCGATGTCGAGGTGGTTGGTGGGCTCGTCCAGGACGATGAGGTCGTGGTCGCCGACCAGCAGGCGGGCGAGCCCGGCGCGGCGGCGCTCGCCGCCGGACAGCCCCGACATGGGCGAGTCCAGGCTCCAGCCCCCGAGCAGGCCGCGCAGGATGTCGCGGGCGCGGGCGTCGCCCGCCCACTCGTGCTCGGCGCGGTCGCCCAGCACGAAGCCGCCGACGGTGGTGTCGGGGAAGTCGTCGCGCTGGTGCAGGAAGCCCACGCGCAGGCCGCGGTTGTGCACCACCCGGCCGGAGTCGGGGGGCAGCGCCCCGGACAGCACGGAGATCAGCGTGGACTTTCCGCCGCCGTTGCGGCCGACCACGCCGATGCGCTCGCCCTCGTCCACGCCCAGTGACACCGAGTCGAGGAGCACGAGGGGCCCGTAGGCCAGGGACACGTCCTGAAGGTTGACCAGATTCGTCATCGTCTCCATTGTCCCGGGTGTCGCCGGGTGCCCTGGACGGGGGAGCCCGGGGCCGCACCACGCAAGGCCCCGGGCAGGTCCGTAACACTGCATATCAGGATTTCACATACCCCGGGTGCCGGGGCGTCCCGGTCGGCCCCCGCGACGGACGGCACCCTCACACCAGGAAGAAGTCCCTGGCCGCGCGCGCGATTCCCTCGGTGTCCAGTCCGTGGGCGCGGGCGTGGTCGGCCGGGGTGCCGTAGGCGCGCAGCTCGGTGTCGCGGGACACGCCCAGGGAGAGCTGGCGGTGCCTGCGGTCGGCCAGCGCCTCGGAGACCTCGTGCGCGGAGGTGCCGCGCAGGTAGGGCTCGACCAGCATCACGTCGGCGCTCCCCGCCGCGGCGGCCAGGGCGCCCAGGCCGGCGCGGTCGAAGGGCCGCACGGTGGCCGTGTAGGCGACGGTGACGTCGAGCCCGGCCGTGGCCTCCAGGGTCCGGTCGAGCAGGGGGCCCACCGCCACGACCACCCCGGCGGACCGCGCCGACCCGGTCCGGACGGCGGTGAGGCCCCCGGTCAGGGGCCGGGGCTCGCGGTTGGCCGTGCCCGACAGCCGCACGTACACGCGGTCCTCGCCGGGCAGGGCCGCGCGCAGGGCGTCGCGCACCTCGTCGGCGTGGCCGGGCACGTGGACGGTCCAGCCGGGCAGGGTGTCCAGCAGGGCGACGTCCCCGGGCGCCTGGTGGGTGCGCCCCTCCTCCGAGGCGTCGTAGGAGCCGCCGATGCTCACCAGGACCGCGCCGACGTCCTGGTGCCCCAGGTCGAGCTTGATCTGCTCGAAGGGGCGCTCGACCAGGAAGGGGGCGTAGCTGTGCACCACCGGCCTCATGCCGGTGAGGGCGAGCCCGCCGGCGGTGCCGATCATGGCCTGCTCGCGGATGCCCAGGTCGATCACCCGGCCGGGGTGGCGGGACGCGGGCCGGCGGAACATGCCCGCGGAGATGGCGGCGAGGACCACGGCGACGCGCGGGTCCTCCTCCATCGCCTCGGCGACGACGGCGGCGAACGTCTCGCGCATGGCGGCCCCGGCGAGGGCGGGCGGCGCGGGGCGGGCGGTGGCGGCGGTCGTGGAAGCGGTCACGGTGTATCCCCTAGGGTCGCGGGTTCAGGAGGCGGAGCGGACGCGGGCGACGACGGCGAGCGGCCGGTCCCCCCAGGGCCGGGTGAACGCGGCGTGCAGGGCGTCGTGGTCGCGGCCCCGGACCTCGCGGGTGGCCCAGCCCTCGGCCTCGAAGCGGCGGGCGATCCCGCCGGGCCAGCCGTGCGAGGACGAGCCGTTGTCGATGACCACGGCGGTGAGGCCGCTCACGTCGAGCCGGCCGGCGGCGGCGATCGCCTCGTGGTTGCTGCCCTCGTCGAGTTCGCCGTCGCCGACGAGCACGACGGTGCGCGGCGCGGTCCCGTCGGGGCGGCGCAGGCCCTGGGCGCGCAGTCCCAGGGCGGTGCCCAGGGCCAGGGGCAGGCCGTGGCCGAGCGAGCCGCTGCCGATCTCCACTCCGGGGACGAGCACCCGGTCGGGGTGGTGCCCCAGGGCGGAGTCGAAGGCGGTCCACCCGCGCAGCGCGGAGACGTCGAGGAAGCCCTTGGCCGCCAGGACCGCGTAGTAGGCGGCGGGGCCGTGCCCCTTGGAGAGCAGGAAGCGGTCCCGCGCGGGGTCGTCGGCGGTCGCGGGGGCGACGTCCAGGACCCGGTCGTAGAGGACCCAGACCACGTCCAGGGTGGAGTGGGCGGCCGGGCCGTGCTTCTCGTCGCCCTCCATCAGGCCGATGAGGGCGGGCAGGTCGGCGTACCGGGTGAGGGCTGCTGTCGTCGGCATGGCCCCAGTCTTCAATCTCAACTTTGGTTGAGGTCAATGCGGCGGCAGCGGAATCCCGCCCGGAATCCGGGAGTGATTTACCTCACAGGACGACGGTGCCGGGGACGTCCCCGTCGGCCCGCACGATCTGCTCGCACAGCCCGCTCGCCTCCAGGGCGGCGACCACCGCGGCCTCCCGCCCGGCGACCGCCGACGCGTCCTCATCGCCGCCGCCCACCAGGAACGCGCAGGTCGGCCCGGACCCGGAGACCAGCGCGCCCAGCGCCCCGGCGGCCGATCCGGTCTTGAGCGTGCGCTCCAGCTCCGGCAGCAGCGACAGCGCCGCCTCCTGGAGGTCGTTGGCCAGCGCGCGGCCCAGGGCCGCCGGGTCCGCCGCGGCCAGCGCGTCCCGCAGGGCCGTGCTCAGCTCCGGGGCGGGGGCGTCCGGGCGCAGCCGGTCGTACTCGGCGAACACGGCGCCGGTGGACAGGCCGTGCGGGGACAGCGCGAACACCCAGCGGTACCGCCCCGGGCTGTCCACCGGCTCCAGGATCTCGCCCCGCCCCCGGCCCACTGCGGTGCCCCCCAGCAGGGGAAAGGCCACGTCGCTGCCGAGTTCGGCGGCCAGCCGCAGCAGGTCCCCGCGGCCCAGGCCGGTCCCCCACAGCCGGTCGCAGGCGACCAGGGCGGCGGCGGCGTCGGCGCTGCCCCCGGCCATCCCGCCCGCCACGGGGATGTTCTTGTCCAGGTGGATCCGCACCGGACGGCCCCGGCCGGTCTCCCGGCCCAGCAGCTCGGCGGCGCCCGCCGCGAGGTTGGAGGAGTCCAGGGGAACGCGTGACAGGTGGGAGGCCGAGCCGCCGTCCGCGGTCAGTCCGGCGAGGAGGGTCCCCCCGTCCGGCGAGGTGCTACCGTCGGGTCGCCCACTGCGCGGTCCCGCCTCCCGGACGGTAACCTCGTCGAACAGCGAGACGGCGTGGAAGACGTTGACGAGGTCGTGGAACCCGTCCTCACGTCCGGGCCCCACCGCCAACTGGAGGTTGACCTTCGCGGGAACCCGCACGGTTACGGTGGTATCAACTGTCACGAGTCCCCAATCGTAAAGGAACCCCCGCCTTGCGTGAACGCACATTCCCGCAGGGGAACCGCTGTGTTCACCCCGGCTCCGTGAGACGAACACGATGTTCGGGCGGAAACGGGAACCAAGCACGCGGTTCGGGGATCGTCTCCATTGTCATGTCAGTCACCGCCCTTCCGCGAATCGGCCCGATCCGGTCCGTGAGTGGGAATCAGGGCACAAACACCGCTACCTTGGGGCAAGGCGGAGTTTGGACACCGTCGGGGAGGGTTACTTGCCGTCGGATGGGCTCCCGAAGAACCTGGAACCGCTGGGCGCCGGAGATCCGGCCACCATCGGGCCCTACGTGCTGTCCGGGAAGCTGGGCAGCGGCGGCATGGGCACCGTCTACCTCGGCAGCGTGCCGGACCGGAACAACCAGGTAGCGATCAAGGTCATCCGCCCCGAGCTCGCCTTCGACGAGGCGACCCGGGCCCGGTTCCGCGACGAGATGGAGAACGCCCGCAAGGTCGCCTCCTTCTGCACCGCGAAGGTCCTCGACCACGGAACGTTCGAAAACCGCCCGTACATGGTGACCGAGTACATCGCGGGCACCGCGCTGGCCGAGCACATCGCCCAGAACGGCCCCCTGGACTCCTCCACCCTGCACGGGTTCGCCCTGGGCGTGGCCGCCGCGCTCGCCGCGATCCACCGCACCGGCCTGGTGCACCGCGACCTCAAGCCCGCCAACGTGCTGCTGTCGCTGTCGGGCCCGCGGGTCATCGACTTCGGCATCGCCCGGGCCATGAACACCGCCACCAACCACACCCAGACGGGCATCGTCATGGGCAGCCCGGGCTGGATGGCGCCCGAGCAGCTGCTGGAGGAGCAGGTCACCACCAAGGCGGACATCTTCGCCTGGGGGTGCCTGGTGGCGTTCGCGGGCAACGGCACCCACCCCTTCGGCAACGGCGACGCCATGACGCTGGGCAAGCGGGTGCTGTTCGCCGAGCCCCAGATCGGCAACCTCGTCAGCCCCCTGGACCGGCTGGTCCTGCGGACCCTGGACAAGGACCCCGCGCGGCGGCCCACCGCCCAGGACCTGCTCCTGGAGCTGGCGGGCGGCGAGGACACCTCCAATCCCAACGACATGGTGTCGCACGCGCTGCACCAGTCGTGGCGGCCCAACCTGCCCCCGCACGGCCCGCCGATGCCGCACGGGCCGCAGGGCGCCCACCAGACCATGACCGGCATGCGCCACCCGGCGCCCGGCTACCAGCCGCAGGGCGGCCCGCACCAGAGCGGCACGTTCGTGCGCCCCGCGCCCGGCCACCCCGTCGGCGGGCACCCGCAGCAGGGCCCGCCGCCCCCGCACCCGGGCGCCGGAGTGCCCGTCGGGCCGCCGCCCGCCCAGCGCCCGGCCTCCACCGGGGCGATCCCGATCGTGCCGCCGGTCGAGCAGCAGGCGCAGCGCCCGGGCCCGCAGCCGTACGTGCCGCCGGTGCCGCCGCCCCCGCACCGGCCGACCGGGCCCGCCAACCGGCGCGGCCTGGTCGTCATCGCCGCCGCCGCGGCGGTGACCCTGGTCCTGGCCCTGCTGGCGCTGATGTACGTGGTGACCAACGTGGCCGACGGCGGCGGCGCGGCCCCCCAGGACCAGCAGTCCGAGGGCGCCCCGGCGCCGGAGGAGAAGCCGGACGACGGCGCCGCCGGCGACCCGCCCACGGCGGGCGACGGGGTCATGGCGGCCACCAGCGCCGACGGGGCGGCCAGGCTGGAGGTGCGCGACGTCGCGTGCGGGCAGACCCGGATCCCCAGCCGCCAGGTGGCGGTGCAGGAGAACGGGCACTACTGCGTGCTCGACGTGACGCTCACCAACCTCGGCGAGGACACCGTGACGCTGGCGCACGACGCCCAGAGCATGGTCACCGGCGACCTGCGGGAGGTGGCCGCGGACCGGCCCAGCCGGGTCGAGGAGCAGGACCCCCTGTGGGAGCCGCTGCCGGCGGGCGGGTCCGCCAGCGGGCTCCTGGTGTTCACGCTGTTCACCGGGGAGACCCCCGACCGGCTGCTGTTCCGGTACAGCCCCTTCGCCGAGCCCGCCGAGATCGCCCTCCTGGAGGGCGGCGACTGACCCGGTCCGCACACGCGTGAGGGGCCCGGCCGACGCGGCCGGGCCCCTCACGCGTGTGCGGCGGGAGCGCCTACTCCCACTCGATGGTGCCCGGGGGCTTGCTGGTGACGTCGAGCGCCACCCGGTTGATCTCGCGGACCTCGTTGGTGATCCGGTTGGAGATCTTGGCCAGCACCTCGTAGGGCACGCGCGACCAGTCCGCGGTCATCGCGTCCTCGCTGCTGACCGGGCGCAGCACCACCGGGTGGCCGTAGGTGCGGCCGTCACCCTGGACGCCCACCGAGCGGACGTCGGCCAGCAGCACCACGGGGCACTGCCAGATGTCGCGGTCCAGCCCGGCGTGGGACAGCTCCTCGCGGGCGATGGCGTCGGCCTCGCGCAGGATCTCCAGGCGGTCGCGGGTGACCTCGCCGATGATGCGGATGCCCAGGCCCGGACCGGGGAAGGGCTGGCGCCACACCATCTCCGGGGGCAGGCCCAGCTCCTCGCCGACCTTGCGCACCTCGTCCTTGAACAGTTCGCGCAGCGGCTCCACCAGGGTGAACTGGAGGTCCTCGGGCAGGCCGCCCACGTTGTGGTGGGACTTGATGTTGGCGGTGCCGGTGCCTCCGCCGGACTCCACCACGTCCGGGTACAGGGTGCCCTGCACCAGGAACTCGACCTCGTTGCCGTCGCCGCCGTCCGCGACGACCTCGCGGGCCGCCTGCTCGAAGACGCGGATGAACTCGCGGCCGATGATCTTGCGCTTCTCCTCGGGGTCGGTCACCCCGGCCAGCGCGGACAGGAAGCGCTCCTCGGCGTCGACGACCTTGAGCCGGGCACCGGTGATCGCGACGAAGTCCTTCTCGACCTGCTCGGCCTCGCCCTTGCGCAGCAGGCCGTGGTCGACGAACACGCAGGTGAGCTGGTCGCCGACGGCGCGCTGCACCAGGGCGCCCGCCACCGCCGAGTCGACGCCGCCGCTGAGGGCGCAGATGACGCTCTTGTCGCCGATCTGCTCGCGGACCCGGGCGACCTGCTCGTCGACGATGTTGAGCATCGTCCAGGTGGGGCGGCAGCCCGCGCCCTCGTACAGGAAGCGGCGCAGCACCTCCTGGCCGTGCTCGCTGTGCAGGACCTCGGGGTGGAACTGGACGCCGAAGAGGCGGCGGTCGGTGTCCTCGAACGCGGCCACCGGGGCGCCCGCGGTGGTGGCGACGGCGCGAAAGCCCGCGGGCGCCTCGATCACCGAGTCGCCGTGGGACATCCAGACCGGCTGCTCGTCCGGCAGCCCGGTGAAGAGCAGGGAGTCCGCACCGGTCACGCGGAGTTCGGTCCGGCCGAACTCGCTGAGGTCGGTCTTGGCGACGGTGCCGCCCAGGGCGCGGGTCATGGCCTGGAAGCCGTAGCAGATGCCGAAGGTCGGGACGCCGGTCTCGAAGAGCTCGGCCCCGACGTTGGGCGCTCCCTCGGCGTACACCGAGGAGGGGCCGCCGGAGAGGATGATCGCCTTCGGCTTCTTGGCGAGCATCTCCTCCACGGGCATGGTCGAGGGCACGATCTCGCTGTGCACGTGAGCTTCGCGCACCCGCCGGGCGATCAGCTGCGCGTACTGCGCGCCGAAGTCCACGACGAGGACGGTGTCGAACGTGCTGTCAGCACCAACGGACACGACGGAGGACCTTCCGCAGGAGTTCAAGGGAATGCGCCCAGTCTAGGGCGTTCGCCGTGTTCAGCGGATCCGCGTCCGCGGGAGGGCCGCCCGCCCCGCCCGCCCGTGCCCGCCGTCGGCCTCGGCGGACGCCCGCGGCGGCGCGCACCGGCCGTGACGAACGGCATCCGCAGGGCGCCGGTGCGCGGCCGGGCTCAGTCCGCGAACCCCCGGGGGTTGGCCGACTGCCAGCGCCAGGCGTCCGCGCAGGCCTCGTCGAGGCCGCGGACGGCCTTCCAGCCCAGGTCGCGGGCGGCGGCGGAGGGGTCGGCGTAGCAGACCGCGATGTCGCCGGCGCGGCGCTCCACCACCTTGTGGGGGAGGCCGCGGCCCACCGCCCGCTCGAACGCGCGCAGGCACTCCAGTACCGAGTGCCCCTGCCCGCCGCCGAGGTTGTAGACCCGGTGGCCGGCGGCGTCGGCCAGGTGGTCCAGGGCGGCCAGGTGGCCGCGGGCCAGGTCGACGACGTGCAGGTAGTCGCGGACACCGGTGCCGTCGGCGGTGTCGTAGTCGTCGCCGAAGACCTGGAGGAACTCGCGGCTCCCCGCGGCGACCTGGGAGAGGTAGGGGAACAGGTTGTTGGGGACGCCCTGCGGGTCCTCGCCGATGAGGCCGCTGGAGTGGGCCCCGACGGGGTTGAAGTAGCGCAGGGAGATGATGTGCCACCGCGGGTCGGCGGCGGCCAGGTCCGCCAGGACGCGCTCGCCGAACAGCTTGGTGGCGCCGTAGGGGTTGGTGGCGCTCAGCGGGGCGTCCTCGCGGACGGGCACCGTCTCGGGGTCGCCGTAGACCGTCGCGGAGGAGCTGAAGACCAGGTCGCGGACGCCGTGCCCGTCCATGGCCTCGACCAGCGACAGGAGCGCGTCGAGGTTGTTGCGGTGGTAGCGCAGGGGCTGGGCGACGGACTCCCCCACGGCCTTGAGGCCCGCGGTGTGGATGACGGCGCCGACGGCGTGCTCTTCCAGGACGCGGGCGACGGTGTCCCGGTCGGTGCAGTCGCCGCGCACCAGCACGGGGGCGCGGCCGGTGATCCGCTCGACCCGGCGCAGGGACTCGGCGTGGCTGTTCACCAGGTTGTCCAGGACGACGACCCGGTGCCCGGCCTCCAGGAGTTCGACCGCGGTGTGCGAGCCGATGTACCCGGCCCCGCCGGTGAGCAGTACGTTCATCTTCGCTTCCCTGGCTGGTGAGGAGAGGGCCCGCCGAGCCGCGGGTGCTCCCCAGGATAGGTTCCCGTCCCGGGGCGCGGGCCCGGGGGCGTGTTCCGCGTGTCCCGCCGCGGTCCGGGGCACGGCTCGCCTTCCGGACATACGGCCGCGCCCGGCCGCGGGAACGGCCGGGCGCGGAACGGGTCGGCGCGGGTCGTCAGGGGCGGCCCGGCGGGGTGGAGCGGCGGGTGTCCAGCCACAGCACCTGCGGGTCGTGGTCGCTGACCTGGTCGTGGAACTCGGAGTTGATGCGCACGACCTCGTAGTCCACGCGCCCGGCCAGCGCCTCGTTGATCAGGATGTGGTCCAGGGCCTGGGAGTTGCCGTCGAACACGTAGTTGTGGCGCTCCCCGGCGGGCAGGTCCTCCATCGGGTTGTACAGCGGGCCGTCGTCGGTGAGGATCTCCAGGGTCCGGGAGAACTGGAAGTCGTTGAGGTCGCCCATGACCACCAGGTGGGCCTGCGGGTCCACGGCGAGCAGCTCCTCGGCGAAGTCGGCCACCAGGCCGGCCTGGGCGTTGCGCTGCGTCTCGCTGGTGCGGTTCGGCGGCTGCACGACCCCGTGCAGGGCCTCGTCGCCGCCCTTGGAGTTGAAGTGGTTGGTCACCACGTAGATGTCGCGGTTGAGGGCGCGGAAGTGGCCGACCAGCGGCTTGCGGCTGGACTCCCAGGCCGGGTCCTTCGGCTCGATGCGGCCCGGGGAGACCGACAGCTCGGCGCCGCGGGGGCCCCGGACGACCTCGACGGCGGTGGTGGCGTCGCCGCCGGGGCGGTCCACGAACTGCACGCGGGCGGGGTCGAAGAGGAAGGCGTTGCGGATGTTGCCGCCGGGGGCGCCGCCGTCCTGCTTGTCCTCGGGGCTGATCTGGCGCCACTCGTAGGCGGGCCCGCCCCGGGCCCGGACGGCCGCGACGAGCCGGTCCAGGGTGACCCCGGCGTCGACGGTGCCGTCGTCCACGGCGCCGTTGTCGTCCTGGATCTCCTCCAGGCCGATGATGTCGGGCGCGCCGAGGTGGTCGACGATCCCGGAGGCCAGCGCGTCGTACTTCGCCTGGTCGTCCTCCCCGCCGAGGTTCTCCACGTTGTAGGTGGCGACGGAGACCTCGTGCCGGGCGGTGTCGCGGACGGGGGTGCGCTCCAGGTCGCCGGGCACGTGCTCGCCCAGGGTGGAGGCGCGCACGAGGTAGCCGCCGAACCGGCTGTAGTACACCGGGCCCTCGGTGACCCCGGCGAGGGTGTCGCCCACGTTCGCCTGGGGGAAGGGCCGGACGCCGCGGTCCAGCAGGGACTCGACCTTGACCCGGCCCGCGTTGGGGTCGTCGTAGGAGCCGTAGGCCACGCCGCCGGAGGCGGTGCGGTTGTGCCCGGGTTCCACGGTGACCCAGAGCGCCTGGTAGGCGTCGGTGGGCGCGATGACGGGCGCGTCCTCGAAGCGCACCGTCATGTGCTCGTGGGCGGCCCAGAAGTCGAGGGCGTAGGTGTCGGGGCGCAGCTCCAGGCCGGAGATGTCGCCGCCGTGGTCGGGCGCGTACTCGGCGGGGATGGTCCCGGCCTCCAGCACCACCGACTCCGGGACGGCGTTGCCGGTGGACAGGACCGTCCACCGCGCCTGGTCGAGCTGGGTGACGGTCTGCGCGCCGGAGGCGGGACGGTACTCGTCGACCCGGCCGGACACCAGGACCTCGTCGCCGGGGGCGACGCCGGGCGTGGTGGAGCCGGTGAACACGAACAGGCCCTCGCTGGTGCGCGGGTCCCCGTCGCCCTCGGGGTCCTGGAACCAGAACCCGCGCGCACTGCCGAAGGCGTTGACCGCGGTGACCACCCCGGGCACCCCGGAGGCGGTGCCCCCGGCGTACGGGGAGGTACGGGTGATCCCCTGGATGTCGTGGATGCGCAGGTCGCCGGGCTCCCCGGGGCCGGGCTCCTGCGGTTCCTCCCCCACGCCCTCGCCCGCGGCGTTGACCGGGGACGGCTCGCCCGCCGTGAAGTCGGCGGCGTTGTCTCCGGTGTCGGTGAACGCGGCGTCGCGGGAGGCGGAGGTGGTGTTGGTGAGCGCGGGGGCGGGCGCGCCCTCGCGGACGACCGCGCCGCCGTAGCCGACGACGTCCACGACGGCCCCGTCCGCGGCGCAGTCCGCGGTGGTGCGGCACTCGACGGGGTCGGTGTCCGAGACCAGCAGGACGGTGCCCGCGGTCGCCGACATGGTGACCGACCCGGCGGCGTCGGGCGCGGGCAGGTCGGCCGTGCCCCCGGCGCCGGCGGCCTGGCGGACCAGGTAGCTCCCCCGCTCCGGGATCTCCCCGGCCAACGGGGTGACCTGGACGCGGGTGGCGGGGCCCGGGGAGGCGGGGAGGTACTGGACGCTCCAGCCGTCGACGGACACCGGGGCGCCGGTGGCGTTGCCCAGCTCGACGAAGTCGTGGCGCAGCGTCGCTCCGCTGTTGCCGCCGCCTCCGTAGACCTCGGCGATCACCGGGGTGCCGGCGTCGGCGTGGGCGGACGGGGCCGATCCCAGGGCCGCGGCCAGGAGCACCGCGGCCGCGGCGGACGTCGGCGCGAGCAGGCGCCGTGGTCGGGTGGGGGACACGTTCTCTCCGGGGGTGCTGGGGAGTAGGGGCGGGGACATCATGGCCCGCGCGCGTGTCCGTTGGTAGGAGGCGACGTGAAAAGAAGGCGAAGCGGGCCCCGGTTGGTGTGATCCGCCCGGGTCGGCCGTGCCCGCGCCTCGTACGATCCGCCCAATCCGGCCGGGCCGTCCCCGTCCCGCCGCGGGGGCGGGGCGGGGACGGGGGCGGCTACAGGCGCGGGTCGACCGGTTCGGCCTCCAGCGCCAGGGTCGCGAACACCGCCTCGTGGACGCGCCACAGCGGCTCGCCGCGGGCGTGCCGGGCCAGGGCCTCCAGCCCGAGCTTGTGCTCGCGCATGGCGAGCCCGAGCTTGGCGCCCGGCCTGCGGTCCCTGAGGGCCTCCAGGCGCCCGGGGTCGGTGTAGTCGGGGCCGTAGATGATCCGCAGGTACTCGGGGCCGCGCACCTTCAGGCCGGGCTGGGTGAGCCCCTTGGCGCCGGTGGCGCGGGCCCCGTGGAGCGGCTTGACGACCATGCCCTCTCCCCCGGCGTCCACCATCTCCCGCCACCAGGCCGCGGCGGAGGCACAGGCGGCCGGGTCGGTGGTGTCCACCACCCGGTAGCGGGTGGTGCGCACCAGCGGGTCGGCCTCGGCCAGCCGCTCCGCCGTGGCCATGTGCCACAGGTGGTCGGCGTCGGAGTACTCGCGCCCCTGGGAGGCCAGGACCGCGAAGGGCGCGAACCGGAGCCCGGCGATACCGTCGGTGTCCCAGGAGTAGCGCCGGTACACCCGGCTGAACTCCTCCATCTGCTCCGCGCTCCGCGCCGTCTTCTCCGCGAGGCGGCCCACGTCCAGGCCCCGCGCGGCGGCAGCGGCCAGGGCCGCGCCGGCCGCGGGCAGGGCGGCGCGGGCGGCGGCGCCCACCGAGGCGTACTGGTCGCGGATGAGCGTGCGGGCCTTGGCCGACCAGGGCAGCACCTCGCCGTCCAGGGCGATCCAGTCGGTGCCCAGCCGGTCCCACAGGCCGGCTCCGGTGACGGCGGCGCGCAGCCGGTCCACCACCCCGGCCCCCAGCGCCCGGTCGGCGAAGAAGGGCCGGCCGGTGCGGGTGTACACGGTGCCCGTGGAGCCCGGCGCGAACCGCCGCTCCGCCGCCGCCCCGTCGCGGCACAGCACGGCGACGGCGCGCGAGCCCATGTGCTTCTCCTCGCACACGACCTGCCCGATGCCGGCGGCGCGGTACCAGGCGAACGCCTCGTCGGGGTGCTCCAGGTACCCGGCCTCGGAGGCGGCCGGCGCCGGGGCCATGGTCGGCGGCAGGTACAGCAGCCACCGGGGGTCGACGGAGAACCGGCTCATCACCTCCAGGGCGCCCAGGACGGACGGCCCGCCGGCGCGCACGGTCCCGAACTCCGTCTCCACGAACAGCCCCGGGCGGCGGCCGCCCGCGCCCACGTCGGTGATGTCGACGACCGTGTCGGAGCGGTCCCCGCCCGCGGAGGGGCCCGGCCCCTCTCCTGCCAGCGGGCGGACCGGCTCGTACCAGGTCCGGCGGGCGGCCACGTCGACGGTCTCGCGCTCGGGGTAGCGCAGCGCGGTGAGCTTTCCGCCGAACACGCAGCCGGTGTCCAGGCAGAGGGTGTTGTTGACCCACTCCGCCTTGAGCACGGGGGTGTGCCCGTAGACGACCGCCGCCCTCCCCCGGTAGTCGCGCGCCCAGGGCAGGCGCACCGGCAGGCCGTACTCGTCGGTCTCCCCGTTGGTGTCGCCGTACAGGGCGAAGGACCGCACCCGCCCGGAGGCACGGCCGTGGTAGGCCTCCTTGAGTCCGGCGTGGGCCACCACCAGCCGCCCGCCGTCGAGGACGAGGTGGCTGACCAGGCCGTCGCAGAAGTCGAGGACCTCCGCGCGGAACTCCTCGCTCTCCCGGCCCAGCTGCTCCAGGGACTCCGCGAGCCCGTGGGTGGGCGTGACCTTGGTGCCCCGCAGCGCCCGGATCAGCTTGTTCTCGTGGTTGCCGGGCACGCACAGGGCGTCGCCGTCGCGCACCATGCCCATGGCCAGGCGCAGGACTCCGGGGGTGTCGGGGCCGCGGTCCACGAGGTCCCCGACGAACACGGCGGTGCGCCCGTCCGGGTGGCGGGCGCCGACGGCCCGCCCCCGGTCGTCCCGGGTGAACGCGTAGCCCAGTGCGGCCAGCAGCTCCTCCAGCTCCTCCCGGCAGCCGTGGACGTCGCCGATGACGTCGAAGGGGCCGGTCAGCTCGGTCCGGTCGGGCCAGGCGCGCTCGCGCTCGACGACGGCGGCGTCGACCTCCGCGACGCCCTTGAGGACGTGGACCTTGCGGAACCCCTCCTTGCGCAGGCGCTTGACGCTCTGGCGCAGGTCGCGGCACTGGCGGGCGATGACGTGGTCCCCGAAGTCGCGGTCGGGCCGAACGCGGTTGCGCCGGCGGGCCACGGACTCGGGCACGTCCAGGACGATCGCGGTGGCCGGCACGTCGTTGGCCTTGGCCACGGCGAGGAGTTCGGCGCGGGCGCGCTGCTGCACGTTGGTGACGTCGACCACGGCGAGCAGACCGCGGCGCAGCCGCACGTCCACGATGGTGTGCAGCAGGGCGAAGGCGTCGGCGCTGGCGGCCTGGTCGTTCTCGTCGTCGCTGACCAGGCCCCGGCAGAAGTCGGAGGAGACGACCTCGGTGGGCCCGAAGTGGCGGGCCGCGAAGGTGGACTTGCCCGAGCCGGACACCCCGACCAGCACGACGAGGCCCATGGCGGGCACGCCGAGGACCCGCGGGGCGGTGTCCGGGGCGGTCGCGTCGGTGTTCATCGGGTGAACACTCCCATCTGGGTCGGGGAGCCGGTGGCCGGGTCCTGGGGACCCACCGGCAGGTGGCGGACGGTGTAGCCGTTGCGCTCGGCGACGGCGTCCGCCCACCGGGCGAACTCGGCGCGGGTCCACTCGAAGCGGTGGTCGGAGTGGCGGAGGGCGCCCGGCGCCAGGCGCTCGTAGTGGACGTTGTACTCGGCGTTGGGGGTGGTGACCACCGCGATCCGGGGGCGGGCGGCGGCGAACACCGTCTCCTCCAGGGCGGGCAGCCGCTCGGGGTCGAGGTGCTCGACGACCTCCATGAGCACGACGGCGTCGTATCCGCAGAAGCGGGCGTCCCGGTAGACGGCGGAGCCGACCAGCAGCTCGGGCCGGGGCGGGCGGGCCCCCTGCTCCCGGACGGCGCCGGTGTCGCCGAACAGGTCGCGGTGCCGGCCCCGGCCGCCCGGGGCGCAGCCGCGGCAGGTCCTGCGGTGGGCCCTCTGGAGGGAGGCGGTGTCGACGTCCGCTCCGGTGATCCGCTCCAGGGCGGGGTCGGCGACCAGCTCGGCCAGCAGGGCGCCGGGGCCGCAGCCCAGGTCCAGGACGCTGGAGGCGTTCTCGGCGCGCAGGACGGCCAGGACCGCCCCGGCCCGCTGCGCGGCCAGGGAGGGCGCGCGCTCCTGCCCCGGCCGGTCCGGGGCGGGCGGCGCGAGGACGTCCTCCAGCCCCGGGTCCGCCTCCTCCTCGGGCAGGTCGTCGGCCTCGGCCAGCCGGGCCAGGGCGGTGCGCACGTAGGTCTGGCGCCGGCCGAGGTAGCGGCGGGTGATCCAGGCCCGCTCGGGGTGGCGGACCAGCCACGCGGACCCCGCCTCGGGGTCCTCCTCGGCCGTGTCCCCGTCGGGGCCGGCGACGCGCAGGCCGCCGGCGCGCAGGAGCTTGTCGACCTCGCCGCGGTCCACCCAGTAGTGCTTCCCGCCGTCCATGGCGGGCAGCAGCACGTACAGGTGGCTCAGCGCCTCCGACAGCACCTGCTCGCCGCTCAGGGTCAACGACAGGTAGGGGGAGTCGCCCCAGCCGGGCAGGCCGGGGTCGAGCGGCACCGGTTCGGCGGACACCCGCCAGCCCAGCGGCTCGAACAGGGCGCGCGCCTTGTCGGCCCCGGCCCGGCAGGGCACCGCGGGAAGGTGGAGTTCCAGGGGCAGCGGGGCGGCTGCCAGCGCCGGGCGGGCGTCGCTCCGCCCCCGGAGCGCGGAGCGGAACACCCGCCCCAGCGCCACCGTGAACAGCGAGGAGGCGGCGAACGGGCGGTCGTTGACGTACTGGGCCAGGGCGAAGTCGGGTGTGCTGACGGACGTGCGCGCCCGCAGCAGCGCCCGGGGGTCGACCTCCAGGAGCAGGGCGGCCGTGCAGCGCTCCGCCGTCGCCTCGGGGTAGAAGACGTGGGCGGTGCCGAAGGACTGCTCGAAGCCCTGGACCCGCCCGGGGTTCTTGTGGAGCAGGTATCCGAGGTCCGTGGCCGGGGCCGCCGGGGTCGCGGTGGTGGTGATCGTCAGTAGCACCCGAGCATTGTGACCCCCGGGTACGGGCGTTGGCGAGGACTTTTCGGCCGCTCCGCGGCGCGGTGCCGCGGGGGTCCGGAAGGACCCGGCCTATCCGCCCGGCGGGGCGGGCGGGGCCCCCGGGTCCCCGGGGCGCACGCCCAGCTCCTCCATGGCGCGGGCGACGAGGGAGCGGGCGTCGCCGAAGAAGCCCCAGGGGACCTCGCAGTAGAGGTTGCCGACGGCGGTCAGGTGCCAGCGGGCGGCGTCGGCCGCCTCCGCCCGGTGGAAGGCCCAGCCGAACAGGTGGTGGGCCTGCACGTCGCGCGGATGGGGGACGGCGCTCCCGACCCAGTCCCGGGCCAGGCCGAACAGCTCCGCGACCGCCTCCCCGTGGAGCCGCCCCATGGCCTGGTCCACCACGAACCCGAACACGCCCTCGGCGGTGAGCCGCTTGTGCTCGGCGCGCAGGAACTCGGCGTGGGCCAGGGCCAGGACGGCGGGCAGCGGGTCGCCCGCGGGGGCGGTGTCGGCCGCCGCTCCGGCGAAGGCGAACATCTCCTCTTCCGAGCCGCCGCGCGCCGGGGACAGCACGCGCACCCTGCCCGCGTGGGCGGCGAACAGGTGCGGGGACCGCTGCCGGATCTCCCGCCACAGCCGGTCCTTCTCCTCCCGGTCGGCGCCCGCGCCCATCGCCACGGTCTGGAGCACGGTCCAGGGCGCGGCGTCGTCGGGGCGCAGGTCGGCCGCGGCGGACAGGGCCCGGCGGGCGTCGTCGAGGGTCGCCTCGGCGGCCTTGCGCTCGGCGGCGCCGCCGGAGGCGCGCAGGGCGTGGGCCAGCAGGGCGCTGCCCAGCCAGAGCATCAGGTCGGCCCGGTCGGCGGAGTCGAGCAGGTCGCCCAGGTCCTCGACCCGGTCGGCGGCGGCCCGGCCCAGCACCTCGGCGGTCGCCACGCGGGTCTCGGGGTCCTCCCGGCTCTCGGCGAGCAGCGGCAGGGCGGCGCCGAGGTCGCCCGCGGACACCTCCTCGGCCGCGGCCCGGAGCATGGGGTCGGCGCCCAGGGCGGCGGAGGTGAGCAGGTGCTCGACCGGGGCGCCGTGGGCGGGGCGGGCGTCGCGGGGGTTCCATGGCCACATGCCGCCGAGGGTAGCGGTCCCCCGGCGGGGAGCGGACCCGGGGCGCGCGGGGCGCACCGGGTCCGCCGCCGGCTCAGGGGGCCGGGGTCGGCTCCGCCTTCGGCCCGGCCGCGGGGGCGGTCCGGCCGGACCGCCGGCGGGCGACCGTCCGGAGGGTCACCGCGATGATCGCGGTGTCACCCGTGTCCGTGGCGCCCGCGCAGCAGGCGGCACGGCTCGGCGCCGTCCGTGTCGGGCGGCCCCGGGTCGAGCAGCACGGTGATCACGCGTCCGGCTCCCGGGGTGCGGGGGTGGGCAGGTACCCCCGCACCCTGACCCGGCCGGTGTGTCCCCGGACACACCAGGGCGTTCCGGGCCCTGGTCAGCGCCGGGCGGCGCCGATGTCCGGGACGATCTCGGGCGCCCCGTGCTGGATGGCGTCCGCCTCCTGGTCGGTGACCTGCTCCTGGGCGGAGCGCTCGGCCTCGATGCCCTTGCGGTAGTACTCGACCTCGCGCTGGGCCTGGGCGTCGTCCCAGCCCAGCAGCGGGGCCATCAGCTCGGCGGCCTCCTCCGCGGCGGCGATGCCGCGGTCCCAGGTCTCGAAGGAGATCCGGGTGCGGCGGGACAGGACGTCCTCCACGTGGCGGGCGCCCTCGGCGCGGACCGCGTAGACCACCTCGGCGCGCAGGTAGTCGTCGGCGCCGGCCAGCGAGCGCCCCAGGTCGGGGTCCTCCCGGACCAGGTCGAGCAGGTCGCGGGCGCAGGTCCCGTAGCGGCGCAGCAGGTGGGAGATGCGGGAGACGTGCAGCCCGGTCTGCCGGGCCAGCCGGTCGCGCTGGTTGACCAGCGCCGAGTAGCCGGAGGCCCCCACCAGGGGCAGCTTGTCGGTGACCGACTTGGGGATGCCGCTGCCCAGGCCGTGGGCGACGGCGTCCACGGCGTCCTTGGCCATGACCCGGTAGGTGGTGTACTTGCCGCCCGCGATGAGCACGAGGCCGGGCACCGGGTGGGCGACCACGTGCTCGCGGGAGAGCTTGGAGGTCTCCTCGGACTCCCCCGACAGCAGCGGGCGCAGGCCCGCGTAGACGCCCTCGACGTCGTCCCTGGTCAGCGGGGTCCGCAGCACCTGGTTGAGGTGGTCCAGGACGTAGTCGATGTCGGCGCGGCTGGCGGCCGGGTTCTCCTTGTCCAGGTTCCAGGCGGTGTCGGTGGTGCCGACGATCCAGTGGCGGCCCCACGGGATGACGAAGAGCACGCTCTTCTCGGTGCGCAGGATCATCCCGGAGGACGCCTGGATCCGGTCGCGGGGCACCACCAGGTGGATGCCCTTGGAGGCGCGCACGTGGATCTGCCCGCGACCGCCGACCATCTCCTGGATCTCGTCGGTCCACACGCCCGCGGCGTTGACGACCTGGCGGGCGCGCAGGGAGATCTCCTCGCCGTTCTCCAGGTCGGCGGCGCGGGCGCCGACCACGTGCTCGCCCTCGCGCAGGAAGCCGACGGCCTCCACCCGGGAGGCGATCCGCGCCCCGAGCCCGGCGGCGGTGCGCAGCACGGTGGTGACGAACCGGGCGTCGTCCACCTGGCAGTCCCAGTACTGGACGGCCCCGGCGAGGGCGTCGCGCTTGAGCGCGGGGAAGACCCGCAGCGCCCCGCTGCGGGTCAGGTGCCGGTGCGAGGGCAGTCCGCGGTTGTTGCGCGAGGTCAGGGCGAGGGTGTCGTACAGGGTGACGCCCGCGCCGATGTAGAAGCGTTCCCAGTGGTGGGCGAACGGGAAGAGGAAGGGCACCGGGCGGACCAGGTGCGGGGCGATGGTGGTGAGAAGCAGGCCTCGTTCCTGGAGTGCCTCCTGGACCAGTTCGAAGTCGAACTGCTCCAGATAGCGCAGGCCCCCGTGGATCAGTTTGCTGGATCTGCTGGAGGTGCCCGAGGCGAAGTCGCGCGCCTCGATCAGCCCCACGGACAGCCCGCGGGAGACCGCGTCCAGGGCGATGCCCGCCCCGACGATGCCGCCTCCGACGACGAGGACGTCCAGCTCCTCGTCGCGCATCGCGGCCAGGGCGTCCTCGCGCCCTTCCGGTCCCAGCCAGGTGTTCGTCATCCCCAGTCCCTCCGTCGCGATGGTTCTTCCTCCCCGGCGCATACCCGCCGGAGGGCCCGCCCACCGGAGCGGAGCCCTCAGGCTAACCGTGCCCGGGTCCGCCGGACGGCACGCCACGCGTGTGCGGGGGTCGGGCGGCGGCGCTCCGGCCTGCGGCCGGGCGGGGCAGCAGCAGGGCGAGGAAGGCCGCCGCGACGGCGGCGGCGCCCCCGGCCAGGGAGGCGGTGCCCAGGCCGCCCCAGGCCCCGGCGACGGCGGCCAGGACGGCGAGACCGAGCGCGCCGCCGATCTGCTGGGCGGTGGAGGCGGCGGCGGAGGCCACCCCCTGCTCGCGCTCGCCGACGCCGCTCCCCGCGGCGGTGAACACGGCCGGGTAGACGGTGCCCGCGGTGAGGCCGAGCAGGACCACGGCGGGCAGCACCGCCCAGTAGGAGCCGGCGGCCAGGGCGAGGGCGAAGGCGGCGGAGGTGAGGCCGACGCCGGCCGTCCCGGCGAACAGGACGGCGCGCACGCCCCACCGGTCCAGCAGGCGGGGCAGCAGCAGTGCGGAGCCGAGCATGGCGGCCACGCCCTGGGGCAGGAAGCCCAGGCCCGCCAGGAAGGGGTCCAGGCCCAGGGTGACCTGGACGTGGGTGGTGTAGACGTAGTGCAGCGTGCCGACGACGCCCATGAGCACGAGGACCAGGCCCATGGACACCGGGAGGTGGCGGTCGCGCAGCAGGGAGGCGGGCAGCAGCGGGCTCGCGGAGCGGCGCTCGACGGGGACCAGGGCGGCCAGGGCGAGCAGGCCGAGCAGCAGGGCTCCGCCGCCGTCGGGCGAGGCCCAGCCGGACTCCGGGACGCGGAAGACGCCGAACACCAGCAGGAGCGCACCCGTGGTGACCAGGGAGGTGCCGGGCAGGTCGAAGCCGCCCGGGTCCGGGCGGTGGCGGTCGGCGGGGAGCAGGCGGGGCGCGAGCAGGGCGACCGCCAGGGCGGGCACGACCAGGACCCAGAACACGGAGGGCCAGCCGAAGGCGCTGGTGAGGATGCCGCCGACGGCCCCTCCGGCGAGCGCGCCGAAGGCTCCGGCGGAGCCCCACACGGCCATCGCCCGGTTGCGTTCGGGCCCGGCGGGGAAGGCGGTGCCGATGAGGGCGAGGGTGGCGGGGAAGAGCGCGGCGGCGCCCAGCCCCTGGACGGCGCGGGCGGCGATGAGGACCCCGGCGTGGGCGGCCAGGGCCCCGGCGGCCGAGGCCAGGCCGAGCAGCAGGGCGCCCAGCACCAGCACGCGGCGGGCGCCGAGCCGGTCCACCGCACGGCCGCCCAGGAGCAGCAGCCCCCCGTAGCCGAGGGCGAAGGCGTTGACCACCCAGGGCAGCGCGGCGCCGTCCAGGCCCAGGTCCCGGCCGATCTCGGGCAGGGCGATGTAGACGACGTTGAAGTCGAGCGAGAGCGTGAAGTGCGCGGTGGCCAGCAGGGCCAGGGCCGCGGCGCCGGCGGCGCGGGGGCGGGCGCCGCCGTCTCGCGGGGAGGCGGCGCCGGGCCGGGGGTCGGCGGAGGTCATGCTCGGGTTTCCTTCCGGGAGAACCGGTTCAGCACTGGATATTCCTGCACTGAAACAAAGGGGAACAGTTCAGCGCTGGAACTTTCAGCGCGAGACTAACCCACAAATACTTCAGTGCGCAACAATCCAGCGTGGTAGCATTTCGGCATGAGTCGAGAGGGATGCCTGGACACGGACGAGGAGCGGACCTGGGACGCGGCCACACTGGCGTTCCGGCTGCTCGACCAGCGGGTGGAGCGGGACGTCCAGGCGTCGTCCGGCCTCCCCCTCACCTACTACGAACTCCTGGTGCTGCTCTCCAAGGCCCGCCACCGGTCGCTGCGGATGAGCGAACTGGCCGAGATCACCCACACGCGGCCCAGCCGCATCTCCCACGCGGTGGGCAAGCTCGCCGCGGGGGGCTTCGTCGAGCGCGTCCACTGCGAGAGCGACCGGCGCAGCTGGTTCGCCAGGCTCACGGACAAGGGGGTGGAGACGCTGCGCACCGCCGGGGCGGAGCACGTGCGGAGCATGCGCGAGAACATGTTCGACCTGCTCGACGCGGAACAGCGGGCGCAGCTGCTGGACATCTCCCGCACCCTGCTGGCCCGCCTGGCGCCGGGCGCGCAGGACCACGCCACCCGGGTCCTCCAGGAGACCCTCTGAACCACGTCCCCGCGGACCCCGGCCCGTTGCGCGGGCGGCGCGGGGCACCGGGGCCCGCCGGCGGTCCGGTGGAGGCGCCGCGGCCCGCCCCGGTGCCGCAGGCCCTCCCCGCGCGTGCCGGTCCGGGCGGGCGCCTCCGCCAGGGGCCTCGCGCCTAGGCGGGGACGGGGCTCGGCTCCTCCCGCACCGCCTCCAGGCGCCGGATGAGCCGGTGCACGATGATCAGCGGGATGATCCCGAACACGCCGAACGAGATGTCGACGAGCTGCCACAGCCACGGGATGCCGCGGATCGGCCCGCAGATCAGCGCCAGCGGCACCACCATCACGCAGGCGATCATCCCGAACTGGATCACCCAGACGTTGCGCACCGGGTCGCGCCAGGGGCCGAGGAACGCCACCGCGATCACCAGGTGCGCGAACGCCAGCCAGTCGGTCCCGTAGAGCACGAAGGGCTGCTCGGCCTCGACCGTGTCCAGGCCGACCCGCACCCGCGAGATCCAGTCGGCCAGCCAGGGGGCCGCCTCGGACACCGGGGCGAGGGGGCCCGCCAGCAGGGAGTCCAGCAGCCGCAGCTCGGCGGGGAGCGGGAAGGCGGTGACCCCGCTCAGCACCAGGCCGACGATGAACAGGGAGATCCAGATCCGAATGCGGCGCAGCAGCGCCGGTCCAGTGTCCATACCCGGATTCTTTCGCGGTGCCGCGCGGGCCGCGCACCGCCCCCGCCCCGACGGGGCGGCCGCCGGTCAGGCCGACGCGTCGGCGTAGGCGTGGGCGTAGGCCAGCACGTCCGCCACGTACTCCGAGGAGCGGTTGTACTCCAGGATCGCCGCCTCCCAGTCCTGCGCGGTGCCCAGGTCGCGCCCCGCACCGCACAGGTAGCGGCCCGCGGACAGGGCGGCGTCGTCGATCTGGTGCGGGTCGGGGTCGCCGGTCCCGGACGCGGAGACGCCCCAGCGCTCCCAGGTGCCCGGGATGAACTGCATCGGGCCGACCGCGCGGTCCCAGGTGGTGTCGCCGTCCAGCGCTCCGCCGTCGGTGTCGGGGATGGCCCGGGTGTTGTTGGTGCCGTCCAGCGGGATGCCGATGATGTTCACGGTGGTGACGCCGTCCGGGCCGATCTCGCCGCCCGCGTAGGTCCCGTGCCGCGACTCCACGAACCCGATGCCCGCCAGGGTCGGCCAGGACAGGTTGCAGGCGGGCAGCTCCTCGGCCAGCGCCAGCTGCGCTCCGGCGTAGCCCTCCAGGGCGCGCGCCGGGATGGTCGTGGCCTCCGACACCTGCTCCAGCCACTCGTCCGCGGGGCGCTGCCCGCTCACCGGGGTGTGCTGCTCGTCCGCGCCCGCGGAGGGGTCGGGGTCCGCCTCGGCCCGGTTGACCTCGGCCGGCGCGGGAGGCCCGCTGAGCTGGTCGTGCGGGGGCGTCTCGATGGTCCCGTCCGGGGGCGCCGCGGCCTGCCCCGAGGGGGGCGACCAGTCGGACAGCGTGCGCGAGATCCGGTCGACGGCGAAGAGCACGCCGCCGGTCAGCGCCAGGCACAGCGCCAGGGTCACGCAGACGGCGACCAGCGGACCCCTGTTCCGCCTGCCGCGGGTACCTCGACCCAATGCCCGCCCCTTTCCTCGGAAGACTCCCCGGAGCCGTCGGGTCGTGTGATGCCGACGGCCGGAACATGGTTGCACACGGCGTTCGGGTGCTCCCCCGGTGCACAACGGAAACGGGGGCACCCCGGTTCCCCGGCGTACCCCCGCGGCACCCGTCAGCGGTGCGGGTTGACCACGACCTCGACCCGCTGGAACTCCTTGAGGTCGGTGTAGCCCGAGGTGGCCATGGTGCGGCGCAGCGCCCCCATGAGGTTCATGGAGCCGTCGCTGCTGGAGGCCGGGCCGTGCAGGATGGCCTCCAGGTCGCCGATGGTGCCGACCCGCACCCGCTCGCCGCGCGGCAGCTCGCCGTGGTGCGCCTCGCTGCCCCAGTGGTGGCCGCCGCCGGGCGCCTCGGTGGCGCGGGCCAGCGGGGAGCCCACCATGACGGCGTCGGCGCCGCAGGCCAGGGCCTTGGCGATGTCGCCGCTGGTGGTCATGCCGCCGTCGGCGATGACGTGCACGTAGCGTCCGCCGGACTCGTCGAGGTAGTCGCGGCGGGCGGCCGCGACGTCGCCGATGGCGCTGGCCATCGGGACGGCGACGCCCAGGACGGAGCGGGTGGTGTGGCCCGAGCCGCCGCCGAAGCCCACCAGGACGCCCGCGGCGCCGGTGCGCATCAGGTGCAGGGCCGCGGTGTAGGTCGCGCAGCCGCCGACCACGACCGGGACGTCCAGGTCGTAGATGAACTGCTTGAGGTTGAGCGGCTCGGCGCGCCCGGACACGTGCTCGGCGGAGACCGTGGTGCCGCGGATCACGAAGATGTCCACGCCCGCGTCGACGACCGCCTTGTGGTACTGGGCGGTGCGCTGCGGGGACAGGCGGGCCGCGGTGACCAGGCCCGCGTCGCGGATCTGCTCGATCCGGCGGCCGATCAGCTCCTCCCGGATGGGCGCCGCGTAGATCTCCTGGAGCCGCTTGGTGGCGGCCACGTCGTCCAGCTCGCTGATCTCCGCCAGCAGGGGCGCCGGGTCCTCGTACCGGGTCCACAGGCCTTCGAGGTCGAGCACGCCCAGGCCGCCCTGGCGGCCGATCGCCACGACCGTGTCCGGTGAGGCGACGCTGTCCATGGGGCTGGCCACGAGCGGCGTCTCGAACCGGTAGGCGTCGATCTGCCAGGCGATCGACACCTCCTCCGGGTCGCGCGTGCGCCGGGCGGGCACGATGCCGATCTCGTCGAGCTCATAGGCCCGGCGCCCGTTCTTGCCCAGCCCGATCTCCACCTGAGCCAACGCTTCGATCCCCTCTGACGTGCCGCCCCGGCCGGTGGACCGGGGCCTTTACTGCCGTCGCGAGTCTATCCGCCCCGGCCCGGGCACGGGTCGGGCCGTCCGTACGGTGCCCGGACGGCCCGGTGCGCGCGGAGCGCCGCGTCAGCGGCCGTTGTAGTTGGGCGCCTCGACGGTCATCTGGATGTCGTGCGGGTGGCTCTCGCGCAGGCCCGCGCTGGTGATGCGCATGAGCTGGCCGCGCTCGCGCAGCTCGTCCAGGGTGCGGGTGCCCGCGTACCACATGGACTGGTGCAGACCCCCGACGAGCTGGTGCGCGACCGCCTGGAGCGGGCCGCGGAAGGGCACCTGGCCCTCGATGCCCTCGGGGATGAGCTTGTCCTCGGAGGAGACCTCGGCCTGGGCGTAGCGGTCCTTGGAGAAGGAGCGTCCGCGCATGGCGCCCAGGGACCCCATGCCGCGGTAGGCCTTGAACTGCTTGCCGTTGATGAAGATGAGCTCTCCGGGGCTCTCCTCCACGCCCGCCAGCAGGCTGCCGAGCATGACGCTGCTCGCACCGGCGGCGATGGCCTTGGCGATCTCGCCCGAGTACTGGAGTCCGCCGTCGGCGATGAGCGGGACCCCGGCGGGGCCGCACGCCTTGGCGGCCTCCAGGATCGCGGTGAGCTGCGGGGCGCCCACGCCGGCGACGACGCGGGTGGTGCAGATGGAGCCCGGGCCCACGCCGACCTTGACGGCGTCGGCCCCCGCGTCGATGAGGAGCTGGGCGCCGGCGCGGGTGGCGACGTTGCCCGCGACGATGTCGGTCCGGGCGTCGGCCTTGAGCTTGGCGACCATGTCGGCCAGGCCGGAGGAGTGGCCGTGGGCGGTGTCCACGACGATGAAGTCCACCCCGGCCTCGACCAGGAGCTTGGCGCGCTCGGTGGCCTCGGGGCCCACGCCGACGGCGGCGCCGACGACCAGGCGGCCGTCGGCGTCCTTGGTGGCGTCGGGGTACTGCTCGCTCTTGATGAAGTCCTTGACGGTGATGAGCCCGCGCAGGCGGCCCTCGGCGTCCACCAGCGGGAGCTTCTCGACCTTGTTGCGGCGCAGCAGCTGGAAGGCCTGCTCGCGGCTGACCCCGACCGGTGCGGTGACCAGGTTCTCGGTGGTCATGACGTCGCGGACCAGGCGGTCCCGGTCGCTCTCGAACCGCATGTCGCGGTTGGTGACGATGCCCACCAGGCGGCCGGAGGCGTCGGTGACGGGGACGCCGGAGATCCGGTAGTGCGAACACAGGCGCTCGACGTCGGCGAGGGTGTCCTCGGGCTTGCAGGTGACCGGGTCGGTGACCATCCCCGCCTCGGAGCGCTTGACCAGGTCCACCTGGGCGGCCTGGTCCTGCGCGGAGAGGTTGCGGTGCAGCACGCCGGCGCCGCCCTGGCGCGCCATGGCGACCGCCATGCGGGCCTCGGTCACGGTGTCCATGGCGGCGGACAGCAGGGGGATGTTGAGGTCGATGTTACGGGAGAGGCGGGTGGCGGTGGTCGCCTCGCCGGGCTGCATGTCGGAGTAGGCCGGCACGAGCAGCACGTCGTCGTAGGTCAACCCCGGCGGCAGCACTTTGTCCCCGTAGTCGCCGATGCTGTCCTGGCCCATGACACAACCTCCGCTGCTTCGCTCCGGCACGCCGGCCCTCCGGCGCCCGCGCGGTGCTCGCCCCCGCGTGTCGTCTCATCCTAGGTCGTCGCCCCGGGGCACTCGGGGGGAACAGGGCGTTCTCCCCGCCGCCCGGGCGGGAAAGTGAGCAGCCTCACTGTTTGGGGCGGGCGGTGTCAGTGGCGGCGGCGCGGGGTGTACCGGACCGGCCCCAGCGCGCGGCAGGAGACGCGGGCGCGGGGGCGGTCGGGGCAGGGGCGGCGCCCGTCGCCCGGGCGCCCGGGGCGCTCAGGGGAGGAGGCGGTTCGCCACGGCCACCTGCCGAAGCCGAGCGATAGCCCGGTGCTGGGCAACCCGTACCGCGCCAGCCGACATTCCAAGTACATGTCCCGTCTCATCCGCCGTCAGTCCCGCTATCACCCTCATGATCAGCAGTTTGCGCTGCTGCTCGGGGAGTTCGTCCAGCAGCTCCCGCGCGCGCTGGGCCTCGACGCCCCGCACCGCGGCCTCCTCCGGCCCGGGCGCCTCGTCGGGGCGGTCCGGGACGGCCTCGGTGGAGACCAGCTCCACCCGGCCGGCGCCGCGCAGGGTGTCGGCGACCTTGTGGGCCGCGATGCCGAAGACGAAGGAGGCGAAGGGCCGGCCCCGGTCCTGGTAGCGCGGGACCGCCGCGAGCAGGGCGATGCAGACCTCTTGGGCCACGTCGTCGGAGTAGTGCGCGAGCCCGGACACCCGGGCCAGCCGGGCACGGCAGTAGCGGACCACCATGGGCCGGACCTCGCGGAGCAGCGAGTCCATCGCGCCGTCCTCACCCCGGACCGCGCGCGACCCCAGGCGGTTCAGGCCGGTGTCGCGCGACGCGGGGTCGGGTTCCCCCGGTGTTCCTGGCCGCTGCGCGGTAACGCCCCCCCGGGCGTTTGCATCCGTCACGCTAGTGATCATGCCCCCGTCCGCCGACCCGACCGCTCCGATCGCCAACTACGGAATGGTTACGTTTTGGAAAAATCACCCGAAAACACCTGAGCGTACACGGTCAAACCCGAGGCGCGCGTGATAGTGAACACGCCCGGAAACCCCCGCGGGGGCGGGGAGGGCGGGGTCCGCACAGGCCGGTGGGCCGGTCCGGGGAGAACCCGGGCCGGCCCACCGTCGTCGTCCGCGGACGGGACCCGACCGGGTCCGTCAGTGGCCGTGGCCGTGGCCGTCGCCGTCGGCCTCTTCCTCGGGCTTGTCCGCGACCAGCACCTCGGTGGTCAGCAGCATGCCCGCGATGGAGGCGGCGTTCTGCACGGCGGAGCGGGAGACCTTGACCGGGTCGATGATGCCCTCGGCGGTCAGGTCGCCGTAGGTGCCCTTGGCGGCGTTGTAGCCGTGGCCGACCTCCAGCTCCGAGACGCGGTGGACCACCACGTAGCCCTCGGCGCCGGCGTTCTCGGCGATCCAGCGGGCGGGCTGCACCAGGGCGCGGCGCACGATGCCCACACCGGTGGCCTCGTCGCCGGTCAGGCCCAGGTCGTCCAGGGCGGTGGAGGCGTGCACCAGGGAGGCGCCGCCGCCGGCGACGATGCCCTCCTCGATGGCCGCGCGGGTCGCCGAGATGGCGTCCTCCAGGCGGTGCTTCTTCTCCTTGAGCTCGACCTCGGTGGCCGCGCCCACGCGCAGCACCGAGACGCCGCCGGCCAGCTTGGCCAGGCGCTCCTGGAGCTTCTCGCGGTCCCAGTCGGAGTCGCTCGCCTCGATCTCCTTGCGGATCTGGGCGATGCGGTCCGCGACCTCGGACTGGTCACCGGAGCCATCGACGACGGTGGTGGTGTCCTTGGTGACCGTGATGCGGCGGGCGGTGCCGAGCACGTCGACGTCGGCGTTCTCCAGGGTGAGGCCGACCTCCTCGGCGATGACCTGGCCGCCGGTGAGGACGGCGATGTCCTGGAGCATGGCCTTGCGGCGCTCGCCGAAGCCGGGCGCCTTGACCGCGGCGACGTTGAGGGTGCCGCGGATCTTGTTGAGCACCAGGGCGCCCAGGGCGTCGCCCTCGATGTCCTCGGCGATGATCAGCAGCGGCTTCTTGTTCTGGACGATCTTCTCCAGCAGCGGCAGGAGCTCGTTGAGGTTCGAGATCTTGCCCTGGCTGATGAGGATCTGCGCGTCCTCCAGCACCGCCTCCTGGCGGTCGCCGTCGGTCACGAAGTAGGGCGAGATGTAGCCCTTGTCGAACTGGAGGCCCTCGGTGAACTCCAGGTCCAGCCCGAAGGCCGGGGACTCCTCGACGGTGATGACGCCGTCCTTGCCGACCTTGTCGAACGCCTCGGCGATCAGGTCGCCGATCTGGCCGTCCTGGGCGGAGTTGGTGGCCACGTAGGCGATGTCCGCGCGCTCCTCGACGGGGCGGGCGCGCTCCAGGAGGATCTCGGACACCTTCACGGCGGCGGCGTCGATGCCCTTCTTGAGGGACATCGGAGAGGCGCCGGCGGCCACGCTGCGCAGGCCCTCGCGGACCAGCGCCTGGGCCAGCACGGTGGCGGTGGTGGTGCCGTCGCCGGCGGCGTCGTTGGTCTTGGTGGCGACCTCCTTGACGAGCTGGGCGCCCAGGTTCTCGTAGGGGTCGTCCAGCTCGATCTCACGCGCGACGGTGACACCGTCGTTGGTGATGGTGGGGGCACCGAACTTCTTGTCGATGACGACGTTGCGGCCGCGCGGGCCCAGCGTCACCTTGACGGCGTCGGCGAGTCGGTCGACGCCACGCTCAAGGGCGCGGCGGGCGTCGTCCTCGAACTCCAGGATCTTCGGCATTCCGGTTCTTCCTTGGTAGGCCTGGCCAAAAGCGAGCATCCCGCCCGCCCGGCGAGGCGCCGACCGGTGCGGGATGCGGAAACTGCTCCGTGCCCGTGTGAACGGGCCGCGTCGAGGACTACTTCTCGACGACCGCGAGGAGGTCGCGGGCGGAGAGGACCAGGTACTCCTGGCCGTCGTACTTGACCTCGGTGCCGCCGTACTTGCTGTAGAGGACGACGTCGCCGACCTTCACGTCCAGCGGGATGCGCTTGTCACCCTCGTCGTCCCAGCGGCCGGGGCCCACCGCGAGGACCTCGCCCTCCTGGGGCTTCTCCTTGGCGGTGTCCGGGATGACCAGGCCGGACGCGGTGGTCTGCTCGGCCTCCAGGGCCTTGACCACGACGCGGTCCTCGAGCGGCTTCAGCACGGTCTTGGTGGCGGTCGACACTGTGTGACCTCCCCCTTCAGGTTTTCGGTGTCCGATAGTCCGGCTACCGCGCACGGGAAGGCGCGGACCGGCTGCGAAAAAAGGGGCGACCGCGGCGGCCTGTCGTCGCGGGTGCCAGACCGGCCTCGTCGCGATTAGCACTCTACCCCCGAGAGTGCCAGAATGGAAATGTGACCGTGACCCCTGGTCGGCGGCGCCCGCGGACCCGGACCGGACCGGGCCGGACCCACCGTGCAGAAGGAGATCCATGCGCGTGCCCGCGTTCGAGGCCCTGCTGACGGGAGCGGGGCGCGACGTCCTGGCGTCGGTGGACGCCGAAGCGGCCTCCCGGGACGCGCTGGCGGCGGCCTCCCGCCTGCGCGAGGATCCCCGGGTGGCCGCCCTCGACCCCGGCCTACCCGTTTCCGAGCTGGTGAACGCCGTTCTCACCCAGATTTCGCTGCGTATTCGCGGACGGGCCAAGTTCGGCCCGCGGGCCGACCTGATGTTCTTCACCCCGAACGGCCTGGAGCAGTCCACGCGCGCCTCCGTCGCGGCCTACCGGGCCGAGCGGGTGGCGGCCGTGCACCGGGGCCCCGCCGGGGACCTGTGCTGCGGGATCGGCGCCGACCTGCTGGCGCTGGCGGCGCGGGGCGTCCCGGTGGAGGGCGTGGACCTGGACCCGTTGACCGTCGCGGTGGCCGGGGCCAACATCGCGGCGCTGGGGCTCCAGGACACCGCCCGGGTCCGCGAGGGGGACGTCACCCGGATCGGGCCGGGCGCGTACCCGCTGCTGGTGTGCGACCCGGCGCGGCGCGGCGGGCGCGGCCGGGTGTTCGACCCCGCCGCCTACTCCCCGCCCTGGGACGTGGCGGTGGGCCTGGCCGGAGGCTCCGGGGCCGCGTGCCTGAAGGCCGCCCCCGGCATCCCGCACGAGGTGCTGCCCCCGGGCGCGGACACCGAGTGGATCTCGGTGGACGGGGAGCTGAAGGAGGCGGCCCTGTGGTTCGGCGCGCTGTCCGGGGGGCCGCGCCGCCGGGCCACGGCGCTGTCCGAGCGCGACGGCTCTCGGACACACCTGGACGAGGTGCCCGGCCTGGGGCCCGCGCCGGTCGCGCCGGCCCGCCGGTACCTGTACGACCCGGACCCGGCGGTGGTGCGCTCGCACCTGGTGGCCGAGGCCGCGGCCCGGGTGGACGGGGCCCTGCTGGACGAGCGGATCGCCTACTTCACCGCGGACACGGCGGTGCGCTCCCCGCTGTGGCGGGTGCTGGAGGTGGAGGAGGTCGTCCCCTTCTCCCTCAAGCGCGTCAGGGCCGCGCTGCGGGAGCGCCGGGTGGGGACGGTGACGGTGATGAAGCGGGGGTCCGCGGTGGACACCGAGAAGCTGCGCCGCGACCTCAGGGCCTCCGGGCCGGAGGCGGCCACGGTGGTGCTCACCCGGGTCGGGGAGCGGCCCTTCGCCCTGCTCTGCCGCGAGCCGTCCGCCGCACCGGGCGAGGCGGGCGCCGCCCGCTAGGGGCCGGGGGCCGGTCCGCCGCACGCCGCGGCCCCGCTCCCGACCTGGGACGATCCGCCGGGGCACCCGGGGCCGACGCGGTCACCCAGAGTAGGACACGAGGTATCGGATCGTTATCTCACGGACCGATATCTTTCGCCTTCCCCTGGGGCACGGGCACTTCGGGTCGTTAGAATGGGCGCGCGATTCCCTCCCCTTCTCATGGATTCACCCGGAAGGCCGTGCGTGAGTGATCCGCGATGCGGTTCGGTCGACGACGTGCCTTTGCCACATGTGCATACGGACAGTCACACTCTGATCACATTGGGGCGTGAAATCCTGCGGGACCGCCGCCCGCCCGGGGACCATCGAGAACCCGACCTGCCCGGAACACCCACCGTCCATTCCCCGGGGCCAGGTGTCGGGAGCGCCAGAGAGAACAAGGAGCACCGCGGTGGAACAGACCAATCACAACTTCCTCAACGGAGGAGGTCAGGCCGGGATCTCCGACCGCATGCGCGACCTGCTCTCCCAGGCGGCCCACGAGCACGACTCGGAGCAGAAGTCGCAGGGCGCGGTCACCGAGGAGATGCGCCAGCGTCTGGAGGGCATGGAGTGGCTCCTGCGTGAGCTGCGCGAGCGGGAGCTCGCGGCGCTCGCCGAGTCGGTCACCGCGGTCGACGGCCGGATCGACGACTTCCTGGCCCGGCCCCCGGAATGGGCCGAGACCCTGGCCGAGCACATCGAGGTCGTCGGCCGCCAGGTGAAGCCGCTGTCCGAGATGTCCTCCCTGCGCGCGGACACCCACCGCATCGCCGGCCACCTGGACACGGCCCTCACCCGCCTCCAGCGCATGTCGGAGACCGGGAACCGCACCGCCGAACAGGTCGGCGAGCTGGGCGAGCGGCTGACCTCCCTGTCGGAGGCCTTCGAGACGCGGCTGGAGGCCCTCGACGGCGCCTTGGCCGCGCTCGACACCAGGACCGGGGCGGTGGAGGCCTCGCTCGCCGCGCTCACCGAGGCCTCCGGCACCCGGCACACCGAGCTCGCGGACGCGCTGGCCGAGAGCCGCACGGCGCTCGCCGAGGCCGTCACGGGGACCCGTGAGGACCTGGCCGCGGCCCTGGGCGAGGCCCGCACGGCGCTCGCCGAGCAGGCCGACGCCAAGGCGACCGAGCTGGCCGGGGCCGTGGCCGCCGCCCGCGAGGAGCTCGCCGGCTCCGCCACCGAGAACCGCACCGCCCTCACCGAGGCCCTCACCACCGCCCGCGAGGAACTGGCCGGCGCCCTGGGCGAGGCCCGCACCGACCTGGGCGAGCGCACCGACGCCCTGCGCACCGCCCTCACCGAGCAGGCCGACGCCAAGGCGACCGAACTGGCCGGGGCCGTGGCCGCCGCCCGCGAAGAGCTCGCCGGCTCCGCCACCGAGAACCGCACCGCCCTCACCGAGGCCCTCACCACCGCCCGCGAGGAACTGGCCGGCGCCCTGGGCGAGGCCCGCACCGACCTGGGCGAGCGCACCGACGCCCTGCGCACCGCCCTCACCGAGCAGGCCGACGCCAAGGCCGCCGAGCTGGGCACCGCCCTGGAGGAGAGGCACGCGGCCCTGCTCGCGCGCCTGGAGGAGAACACCGGCGAGCTGAACGGCGGGCTCTCCGCCCTGGCCGCCGCCGCGGGCGAGCGGCACGAGGCCCTGGTCGGACGGCACGAGGCCCTGGCCGCCGAGCTCGCCCGGGACGTCACCCAGCTGACGACCCTGGCCGAGGAGAACCACGCCGAGGCCACCGCCGCCGTCGCCGACGCCACCGGCGCCGTCGCCGCGCTGCGCAAGGACCACGAGAGCTCGCTGCTGGACCTGCGCACCCACCTGCGCCAGCGCCTGTCCGAGCTGGACGAGCAGCTGGAGCTGGGCCGCACCGAGGCCCGCGAGCGCGCCGAGGCGTCCGCCGAGCGGATGAACGCGGCCTTCACCGAGCGCACCGACGCCCTCTCCTCCCGGATCGGCGAGGACGCCGGGCGGGTCACCGCCGGGTTCGAGGAGCTGCGCACGTTCGTGGCGGAGAGCTCCGCGCGCCTGGCCGCCGACGCCGAGGACCGGTCCCAGACCCTCACCGAGGCGCTCACCGAGCAGGTCGAGGGGCACCGCACCGCCCTGGACGAGCGGCTGGAGCGCCAGCGCGAGGCTCTCACCTCCAAGGTCGACGGGCACCTCACCCAGATCACCGGCAAGGTCGACCACGAGCTGGGCCGCCTCACCGACCGCTTCGACACCTTCGAGGGGCACTTCGAGGGGCAGTTCGAGGGCATGGAAGGCAAGATCGACCGGATCGACGGCCGGATGGACGGCATCAACGGCCGCCTGGACGGCATCGACGGCCGGGTCAACGGGGTCGAGGGCCAGTTCGAGGGCGTCAGCGGGCACTTCGACGGGGTCGACGGCCGCCTGGAGGCCGTGGACGACAGGCTGGAGGCGCTCAACCAGCGCCTCAACCAGCTTCCGCAGACCATGGAGGTCAGCGAGCTGCACCGCCGCCTGACCGAGCTGGTGGAGCGCCCGCAGGTCGACCACGGCGACAAGCTCGACGAGATCGACGACCACGTCACCTCGGCCGTGGCCCCGGTGCTGCGCGAGCTGAAGCAGCGCCCGGACCGGCACGAGCTGGAGGAGACCGTCACCGAGGCGGTCGAGAACTCCCACGACGACATCACCAAGCGGTTCTCCTCGCTGGAGGAGACGGTGCTGGCCCTGGCCGAGGCGCTGCTGCGCCCGGGCCGCGAGGGCGGCAACGTCATGCCCAAGCGCAAGCGCCGCCGCGACGAGGAGGACGACGACGAGTAGGCCGTCCCGGCCGCGCTGACACGGGCGCGGCGGGGGTCTTCCGGGGGGCGGGGCGTCGGCGGCGCCCCGCCCCCCGTGTGTCCGGGGACGGCTCAGGGCGTGAAGACGACCTTGCCGAACAGCTCGCCGTCGGCCATCGCCCGGAACCCCTCGGCGGCCCGCTCCAGCGGCAGCACCCGGTCGACCACCGGGCGCACCCCGGTGCGGGCGCACATCTCCGTCAGCCCCGCCAGCTCCTCCCGGGTCCCCATGGTCGAGCCGATGACCCGCAGTTGGAGGAAGAACACCCGGGTCAGCTCCGCGGGCGGGGCGTCACCGCTGGTGGCGCCGCAGACGACGATGGCGCCGCCGGGCTTGAGGGAGCGCACCGAGTGGGCCCAGGTGGCCTGGCCGACCGACTCGAACACCGCGTCCACCCGCTCGGGCAGCCGCTCCCCCGTCGGCACCGCCGCGTAGGCGCCCAGTTCCAGGGCCCTCTCCCGCTTGGCCGCGTCCCGGCCGGTCACGTACACCCGGTGCCCCGTCCGCACCGCGAGCCGGATCAGCGCCACGGACACGCCGCCGCCCGCGCCCTGGACGAGGATCGTCGAGCCGGGGCGCAGGTCGGCCTTGCCGAACAGCATGCTGTAGGCGGTGAGCCAGGCCGTGGGCAGGCAGGAGGCCTCCTCGAAGGAGAGCTCCGGCGGCTTGGGCAGCAGGTTGGCCCGGGGCACGAGCACGCGCTGCGCGAAGGTGCCGTCGTACTTCTCGGACAGGATCGTGGGGCGGCCCGCCCCGTCCTCGACCACGCCGTGGACGAGGACCTCGTTGCCGTCCTCGTCGACCCCGGCGGCGTCGCAGCCCAGGATCATCGGGAGGCGGTCGGCGGGGAGGCCGACCCCGCGCAGGCTCCACAGGTCGTGGTGGTTGAGGGAGGCGGCCCGGACGTCGACCACCGCCCACCCCTCGCGCGGCTCGGGGTCGGGGCGCTCGCCGGCCTCCAGGGCGGAGAGGGGGTCGTCGAAGGAAGAGCGTGCTGCTGTGATCGCGAACATGTCCGTAGTCGACCACATCCGCCGAACGGAGTTCTAGTGCGGGAGGGGCGGGTCGCGCCCGGCGGGCGGCCGTACGCGTCTGGCCGGTTGCGGACAGCGGCAGCGGGAGCCCGCGGAGTCACCGCAGGTGGGACGCGGTACCGTCGGGCGCGGTGGCGGAGCGGGCGCCCCCGGCCCTTGCGGCACCGGGGGTGTCGGCGTTTTGCTGTGCACTGCCCCGGCACCCCACCCGCCCGGTCCCGGCCGGGCCGAAGGAGCCCCCCTTGCCCGCTTTCCGCAAAAGTACGGTCGTCACACTGCTCGCCACGGTCTTCTTCTCGATGGGGACGGGCGCGGCCCTGGCCGCCCTCCGGGAGGTGCAGGCCGGCGGCGGGACCTGGCGCTACGGCACCGAGAGCGGCCGCGCCCACTCGCAGTACCTCCACAACGGCGTCTGCCACACGGCGACCGTCGCCCGCAGGGGCACCTCGGTCGAGGACACCGCCAGGGCCAACCCCCGCGCCTGGGCGCGGGCCTCCCTCGCGGACAGCGCGTTCCACGTCGAGGAGTCCTACTACAACAAGTGCTGACGCGCCCGACCGCCCGACCCGCACCCGCGGGGGCCGCCGCGGCGGCCCCCGCCCCTGAGAGGCCCCGTGCACCGCATCCTCGTCCTCGCCCACACCACGGTGATCGCCATGGCGATGGTGCTGGGATTCCTCACCATGGCCGCCATGCACCGCTACGGCGACCTGGGAGCGGTCCACTACGTGGGGATCGACGGCAACGGGGGCGGCGCGAGCACGGCGGAGGCGGTCGAAGCCCTCACCGCCCTGGCCGGGGAGCGGCCGGTCTCCGTGGCGGCGACCCGCGCCGACCCCGGGAACGTCAACGGGGGCATGCGGCTGTACGTGCTCTCCTCCGCTCCCGGCAGCGACATGCACTCCTGGGCCGAGACCGGCTACCCGAACTTCACCCCCGTACCGGAGCTGGGGGTGCGGTCCCTGGCGGAGCTGGAGGGGGACGACCCGCGGGGGGCCTACTGGGTCGAGGGCACGCCGGCGGACGCCGAACTGGTCCTGGAGGCGCTGGAGTCGACGGGCCTGTCGGGCACGATCGACCCGGCGCCCCCGGTCGTGGACCGCTACCCGGCCGCCGTCGCCTTCAACGAGTCCCTCGGCACCATGGTGCTGCTGGCCCTGGCCTCGGTGGCCGCCGCCGCGGGCGCCGGGGTGCTGCTCAACGCCCGCTCCTACGGCGTCAAACGGCTGCACGGGCACTCCTACTTGCGCATCCTCGCCTCCGACCTGCGCGGGGCCGCGCGGATGTGGCTGTGGGCCGCGCCCACCGCATCGGCCGCGTTCGCCCTCTTCCTGTGGTGGTACAACGGCTTCGCCCGCGCGGGGGAGCTGGCCGCGGTGACGGGCGTCCTGGCGGCCCTCCTCCTGGCGGTGGCGCTCGGCGCCCACGCCGCCGCGCTCGCCCTCCTGTACCTCACCGACGTGCCCGCGGCGGTCAGGGGGCGGATGCCCGCGCGCAGTGTCACGGTGTCGGTGTACGCGGTGCGGATCGCCTCGGTGGGGCTGGTCCTGTCCGCGGCGACCGCCACCCTCGCGCTCGGGGAGCGGGTGGCCGAGCACCGGGCCGGGCTCGACTCCCTGACCGGTACCGAGGGCATGGGGGCGCCGCGTACCGGGGGCGGTGCCGACTCGGAGGAGTGGTTCGAGGCCCGGGAGGACGTCGTCGACCCCTGGATCACGGACGCCGAGAAGCGCGGCGGGGTGATCATGGTCGAGCAGCGGCTCGCCGAGGATGTGATGCCCCCCGGTACGCGCGGCACCGGCTTCGACGCGCTGTGGGTCAACGAGGCCTACCTCGCACACGCGGGTGTCGCCGTGGACGGGGAGGCGCTGTCCGCCCCCGGTGTGCGCATCCTGGTCCCGGAGTCCCTGGCCGGGCACTCCGACCTCCTGGTGGAGGGGGCCCGCGGCCAGTCCGCGTACTTCGCGGCCGAGGAGCACCGCGACGACCCGGTCACCGTCGTCCCCTACCCCGACGGCCGCACCTTCCCGACCTACGCCACGACCTCCCCCCTGACGTGGAGCGTCCGGCCGGTCCTGACCGACCCGGTCGTCGTCGTCCACCCCCCGGGGTACTTCGGCGGCGGGATGTACTCCACCATCGCCTCCGGCGGCGGGATCGTCTTCCTCGACGGCGACGCCGCCGCCCGGGAGGCCGCCGAGCCGCCCCTGTCCTCCTACGTGGCCGCCGTGGAGTCCGTCACCGAGCGGGCGGCGCTGGACCGCGGCCGTCGGCTGGGGGACCTGCGGGTGAGCGCGTTCAACCTGGCGGCGTCGGTCGGGGTGCTGGTCCTGACCTCCGTCGCCGCCTGTCTGGTGTACACGCGGGCACGGGCCCGGCACATCTTCGCCCGGCACCTCTCGGGGTGGTCGTTCGCGGCGACGCACCGGGGTTTCCTGCTGGTGGAGGCGGGGCTGGTGGCGGTGTTCGTCGGCTACGCGGCCCATGGGCTGTGGGACGCGCTGGCGGGGTTCGGGGCCATCGAGCTGGGCGTGTTCGAGTGGGACGTGGTGCGGGCGCGGGAGAGGTTCGCGCTGTCCGCGGCGGTCGGGGGCGCGGTGCTGGCCGTGGTGCTGGGGGTCCTGGCCCACTTCCACCGCCGGATCGTCCGGGAGGGCGCGTCCCAGGCCTGACCGCCGACCGGTGCGACACGAGGGAGAGGAACCACGCGATGACGGCGACGACCCACTGCGAGCTGCGCGGTGTGCGCAAGGAATACGGCGGCCGGGCCGTCCTGGACGGCTTCGACCTGGCGGTCGGGGCCGGGGAGATGGTGGCGGTGACCGGGGCGAGCGGATCGGGCAAGTCCACGGTCCTGAACCTGCTGGGGCTGCTGGAGGCCCCGGACGGCGGCGAGGTCCGCCTGCTGGGCGGGCGGGCGCCGCGACCGCGCAGCCGGGGTGCGCGGCGGTACCTGCGCGGGCACCTGGGATACCTGTTCCAGAACTTCGCGCTGATCGAGGGCGCGACGGTCCGGGAGAACCTGGAGGTGGCGCTCGCCTACGCCCCGGGGCCGGGAACGGAGAGGGAGCGGACGGCGCGGGCGCTGGAGCACGTGGGGCTGGCGGGGACGGAGGAGCGCCGGGTGTTCTCGCTGTCGGGCGGGGAGCAGCAGCGGGTG
Organism: Nocardiopsis flavescens; assembly: GCF_900141985.1. Taxonomy (GTDB): domain Bacteria; phylum Actinomycetota; class Actinomycetes; order Streptosporangiales; family Streptosporangiaceae; genus Nocardiopsis; species Nocardiopsis flavescens. Next base: position 310,568 of record NZ_FQZK01000003.1, read on the forward strand.
GCCATCGCCCGGCTGATGCTCAAGCCCTGCGAGATCGTCCTCGCCGACGAGCCGACGGGGTCGCTGGACGCCGACAACCGCGACGTGGTGCTCGGACTGCTGCGCGGCTTGAACGGGGCGGGCCGGACCGTCGTCGTGGCCACCCACGACCGGGCGGTCGTGGACGCCTGCTCCCGCGAGGTGGCCCTGGACCGCACGGGGATCTGAGCGGCCCCCGGCGGCGGCCCCGTTCAGCGCAGACCGACCACACCGGTGCGGCCGTCGGCGCCGGTGTAGGAGAGCACCACCGCTCCGGGGACCGCGGCGGCGGCGTGGACCACCGCGTCGGCCAGGCCCTCGGCCCGGATCTCCCGGGTGCCGTCCGGACCGGAGAAGACGGCCAGGGCGTCGTGCTCCCCCTCCCCGAACACGCACACGACCCCGCCGGACAGGCCCAGCGCCAGCGGCCGCTCGCCCAGGAGCGGCGAGGGCGCGCCCCGGGCGGGACAGGAAGCGGCTTCCAGCAGCACCTCGCCGCCGGTGTCGCGCACCGTGTAACGGCCGCCCATCAGGCCCCGCCAGGCCCCGTCCGAGCCGGGCGCCCCGGTCTCCCCGGCTCCGACGAACGCTCCGCCGCCCAGGTCCACGGCCTCCCCGGTGGCGGGGTCCACGGCCCACCGCACGCGGGCTCCGGCGACCCCGTCGACCACCAGGCCGCCGTGCACCGCCAGCAGCCGCTCCACGGAGGGGCCCAGGGGCGCGGCCGTGACCCGCCAGAGCTCCTCGCCGGTGGCCGCGTCCAGGCCCACCAGGTGCGAGCCGGGCGTGTGGCCGTCCCGGCCGGGGCCGGAGCAGTCGGCCGCGGCCACGGCGACGCCGCCGGTCACCACCACGTCGTCCACGGTGCCCAGGGCGCCGCATTCGGCCAGGTCCCGTACCGTCACCGCCCAGGCCGTCCGCTCGCCGCCCGCGTGCCGGGCGACCAGGGAGGACTCCTGGCGGAAGACCCACACATCGCCGTCGCACGCGCCCAGCGAGGCCAGGTGGTGCCCGGGGAAGGGCGAACGGCGCTCCATGTAGTTGCGGCCGTAGGTGTCCGAGACGGGGTACCGGTCCAGTTCCGCCCCGGTGCGGGAGTCGAGGACGACGAATTCGGTGTACCCGCCGTCCGGTTCGTTCGCCGGGTCGGTCCACCCCGCGTCGTGCGCGCGCTCCTCGACGACGATGTGGCGGCCGTCGTCGGCGACGTCCGCCAGGACGCCGAGCTCCCCGGCGTCGACCCGGTAGTGCCACAGCTCCTCTCCGGTCTCGCCGGACAGGACCGCGACGCCCTCGTCCTCCAGCACCGCCACCCCGCCCGGCACGGGGAACACGGGGGCGGGCGTCCCCGACCAGCCCTCCCGCGTCCAGGCCACCCCGGCCACCGCTTCGGGGCGGTCCGGGTCGGGCGGGTCCTGAGCCACGCTGTGCCCGGTGGTGGACGCGGGCTCCTCGGCGGAACAGGCGGCGGCGAGGGCCACCGCCGCCGCGGTCGCCGCGAGGCGGCGGCCGGCGAAGGGGGGATGCACGGATTCACTCCCGGGGGGATCGGCTGCTCTCCCCTTCTGACGCCCCGCCCCCGCCGGGGGTTTCTCCGGCGGTGCGCCGGTGCGCTCCCGCACCGGGTCCGCCCCGCCCCACCGGCCCCGGGGAGCCCGGGACGGTGCGCGGGACCGGCCGCACGGATTCGGGGCCCGGACCGGGGTGGATTCCAGCGGTGCTCCGGGCCCCGGGGTGCGCGGGGGTCAGCGGGCCAGCGGGGACTCCACCGGGAGGGAGGTGTCCGTGGCCAGGTCCAGGGAGGACGGCGGCAGCCCCGCGGCCACCACCTCGGCGCCCAGGGCGGCGATCATCGCGCCGTTGTCGGTGCACAGGCGGGGCCGGGGCACCCGGAGGGTGATCCCCGCCTCGCGGCAGCGCTGCCCGGCCAGGGTGCGCAGCGCGGAGTTGGCCGCCACGCCGCCGCTGATCACCAGCGTGCTGACCCCGTACTCCACGCAGGCGTCGACGGCCTTGCGGGTGAGCACGTCCACCACCGCCTCCTGGAACGCGGCGGCGATGTCGGCGACCACCAGCGGCTCGCCCCTGCGGTCGGCGTCCTCGACGTGGCGGGCGACGGCGGTCTTGAGCCCCGAGAAGGAGAAGTCGTACGTGCCGTCCCCCCACTTGCCGCGCGGGAAGCGGATCGTCTTGGGGTCGCCCTGCTGCGCCGCCCGGTCGATGGGCGGGCCGCCCGGGTAGGGCAGCTCCAGCAGCCGGGCGACCTTGTCGTAGGCCTCGCCCGCGGCGTCGTCCACGGTGTCGCCCAGCGACACCACGTCGGTGGCCAGGTCGTTGACCAGCAGCAGCGACGTGTGCCCGCCGGACACCAGGAGCGCGATCGCGGGCTTGGGCAGCGGCCCGTGCTCCAGCTGGTCGACGGCCACGTGTCCGACCAGGTGGTTGACCCCGTACAGCGGCTTGTCCAGCGCCATCGCGTACGCCTTGGCCGCGGACACCCCCACCAGCAGCGCCCCGGCCAGGCCGGGCCCCGCGGTGACGGCGACGGCGTCGATGTCGGCGAGCCCGACCCCTGCGGAGTCCAGCGCGCGCCGGACGGTGGGGGTCATCGCCTCCAGGTGGGCGCGGCTGGCCACCTCGGGCACCACGCCGCCGAAGCGGACGTGCTGGTCCACGCTGGAGGCCACCGACTCGCCGAGCAGCTCGCAGCCGCGCACGATACCGACACCGGTCTCGTCGCAGGACGTCTCGATGCCCAGGACGAGCGGGAGGTCGTGGTCACTCATGGGTACCCTCCTCGGCGATGCGCCGCATGACCAGGGCGTCGGCCCCGTTGTAGTAGCCGCGCCGGATGCCGATGGGCGTGAATCCGAAGCGGCCGTAGAGCTTCTGGGCGCGCGGGTTGTCCGAGCGCACCTCCAGGAACATGTGGCCGACCCCGCGCTCGGCGGCCCGGACGAGGAGCTCGGTGAGCAGGGCTCCCCCGATCCCGGTCCCCCAGGCGGACTCGGCGACGGCCATGGTCTGCACGTCCCCCTCGGGCGGGACGAAGCGCAGCCCGGCGTACCCCACCAGGGCGCCCCGGGCCAGGGCCACCACGTAGTGGCGGGTGGCGGTCTCGGCCAGCTCGTCGCGGAGCATCCCCTCGCTCCAGGCGTCGGCCGGGAACAGGGCGCGCTCCAGCGCCATCACCGCGTCGACGTCGGCGGCGGCCATGGGGCGCAGGAGCACGCCCTCGGGCGGGGCGACGCGGACCGCGTCCAGCGCGGTGTCGGTCACCGGTCTCACTTCACCCACTGGCGGACCTTCTTCGGGGCTCCGGGCACCACGGCGTCGGGGCGGCGGAGGTAGAGCGGCTCGGGCGAGGGCAGGGGCTCCCCGCGGTGCAGCCGGTACAGGGCCAGCTCGGCCAGGGCGGCGGCGTCGGGGTGCAGCGGGCCGGGCGCCCCGGCCGCCTCGCCGAACACGTCGGCGTACATCCGGGCGCCGTCGCCCACCAGCGGCAGCCCGCCGGTGTCGAGTTCGGCCGGGCGGGCCACGGCGATCTCGCCGACCCGGGTGAGGCGGTCGTCGTAGCGGGCCCAGAACACCTCCTTGCGGCGGGCGTCGGTCATGGCGGTGAACGGCCCGGTGCGCCCGGTGGCGAAGGCGAGCGCGTCCAGGGTGGCCACGCCGTGGCAGGGGACGCCGAGCGCGTCGGCCAGGGCGTGGGCCGTGGCCAGCCCCACGCGCAGGCCGGTGTAGGGGCCGGGGCCGATGCCCACGGCGACGGCGTCGAGGTCGGCCAGGGCGACCCCGGCCTCCGCGGTGAGCCGGCGGATGGTCGGGGAGAGCAGTTCGCCGTGGCGGCGGGCGTCCACCGAGGACGCGCTCGCGCGCAGGGTGAAGGCGCCGTCCCCGCCGGACTCGCCGATGGCGGCGGTGACGGCGGGCGTGGCGGTGTCGAAGGCCAGGAGCAGCACGGGTCTAGTCTTCCGTGTTCTCGTCGTCGGCGGGGTCGACGGCGACGGGCAGGTCGGTGTCCGCCCAGCGCCCGCCGACCGGGGTGAGGTGGACGGTGCGGGTGTCGTCGGGGTGGCGCTCGATCCGGATCTCCAGCCGGTCGTCGGAGAGCCCCTCGGCGACGCCCTCCCCCCACTCCACGACGGTGACCGACTCGGGGAGGGTCATGTCGAGGTCGATGTCGTCGACCTCGTCGGGCCCGCCGAGCCGGTAGGCGTCCACGTGGACCAGCGCGGGGCCGCCCACCAGGGAGGGGTGGATGCGGGAGATCACGAAGGTCGGGGAGGTGACCGAGCCGCGGACGCCCAGTCCCTGCCCCAGCCCCTGGGTGAGGGTGGTCTTGCCCGCGCCGAGCGGGCCGGAGAGGATCAGCAGGTCGCCGGGGCGGCTGAGGCCGGCCAGGGTGCGTCCGAGGGCGCGCATGGCGCCGTCGGTCGCGGCGGTGACCGCGGTGGACGCGTTCGCTGTGGTCGTCACGTCTGTCATCGGACTCGCAAGGCTGTGTGTCGGTACGGTTCGGGCGGTGGCCGACCGGGTCAGGGCACGACCGTCGGGTGGTGTGTCCCCCTCACCCCAGGTTAGGCGGGGTGGCGTGAGCGCGTGACCGGTTGTGGACGATCGGCCGGTCGTTCGCGCCGCGGCCCCGGGACCGGCCCGGGCACGGCCGCGCCGCGGGTCAGCCGCCGGCGTACTCGCGCGGGACGCGCGCGCCCACCCGGGTGACGATCTCGTACGGGATGGTGTCCAGGACGCGGGCCCAGTCCTGGGCGCTCGGCGCGCCCGGGTGCGCGGCGGGGTCGCCGAACAGGACCGCGTACTCCCCGGCGGCCACCTCGTCGTCGCCCACGTCGACGACGAACTGGTCCATGCACACGGTTCCGGCGATGACGCGCTCGCGCCCGCCCAGCAGGACCGGCCCCCGGTTGGTGGCGGCCCGGGGCACGCCGTCGGCGTAGCCGAGCGGCACCAGGGCCAGGGTGGTCGCGCGGTCGGTCACGTAGCGGTGGCCGTAGGAGACCCCGCTGCCGGCCGGCACCCGCTTGGTGAGGGCGACGCGGGCGCGCAGGGTCATCGCGGGCCGCAATCCGGGCACGTCGTAATCCGGGATCGGGGAAAGCCCGTAACTCGCGATACCACCGCGCACCAGGTCGAAGCGCGCCTCGGGCAGGGTGAGCAGGGCGGCCGAGTTGGCGATGTGGCGCACCTCGGGGGTGAGGCCGGCCTTGTCGGCGGCCTCCAGGGCGTCGTGGAACACGGAGAGCTGGGAGGCGATCGAGGGGTGCCCGGGCTCGTCCGCGCAGGCGAAGTGCGACCAGATCCCGCTCACCTCGACGTGCCCGGCGTCCTGGGCGCGGGCGGCCGCCTCCACCAGGGGGTCCCACTCGGCACGGCCGGTGCCGCCCCGGTTGAGGCCGGTGTCGATCTTGAGCTGGATCCGGGCGGTGCGGCCCAGGCCGCGGGCCGCCGCCACGACGGCCTCCAGCACGGCGGCGTCGCCGACGCCCAGGTCGACGCCCTTCTCCACGGCCTCGCCCACGGGCTCGCCGGGCGGGATGATCCAGGCCAGGACGGGCGCGGTGATCCCGGCCGCGCGCAGGCCGAGCGCCTCGCCGATGAACGCGGTGCCCAGCCAGGAGGCGCCGCCCGCCAGCAGCGCGCGGGCGGCGGGGACCATGCCGTGCCCGTAGCCGTCCGCCTTGACCACGCCCATGAACGCCGCCCCGCCGGCGCGCTCGCGGAGCAGCCGTGCGTTGTGGGCGATCGCGTCGAGGTCGACGCGGGCGTGCGCGAAGTGAGCCATGGTCCCAGTCTTCCACGTGTGGATTACCTGCGCGGAGCTTGGGTATGTGGCCTACGACCGAGTTCGGACGTATCCGGATGAATACGGAGTGCGACGATACTCGACGCCGTATATGGGGGTATTCGGCATGAGCGATTTCGCAGCTGAACGACCCGTCAACGCGGTTCGCCTGTGGTCCGGCGGCCTGGCGACGGCGGTGGTGGCCGCACTGGTGGTCCTGGTGGGCACCCTGTTCTTCAGGGGTGCGCTCGGGGTCCCGGTGCTGGCCCCGGAGGAGGCCGGCTACCTCGGCGATGCCGGAACGGCGGCGTACGCCTTCATGGCGGGCGTCGCGGCCCTGGCGGCCACGGCGCTGATGCACCTGCTGCTCGTGGCCGCGCCGAGGGCCCGCGCCTTCTTCGTGTGGATCATCGGGCTGATCACCGCCATCGCGGTGGTCACCCCCTTCACCCAGGGCGTGGAGGGCGCGAGCCCGGCCGCGACCGCCGCGATCAACCTGGTCGCGGGCGTGGCCATCGCCGTCCTGGTGAACAGTGTGGCGCGGACCGCCGTGGTCCGCCGCGGCGGTGAGCGCCGCACCACCGGGGAGAAGCCCGCCCTCCACCAGGAGGGCATCCTGCCCGACGTCGGCCAGGCCGAGTTCCGCGGGGAGCCGCGCGGCCTGTGATCCCCTGAACCCGGGTCACCGGGGGCGGAGCCGCAGGGCTCCGCCCCCTCCCCCGTGCCCCGCCCTCCCGCTGGCGCGGCCCGCCGGGCGGCGGTCCCGCACCGGCCTCAGCCGGCCCCCGCGGCGATGAGCCGGTCGGCCTGGTCCGGGCTCAGGCAGTGCTCGACGACCATGACCGCGGCGCCCACGACGCCCGCGCTCTCGGCCGCCGCCGACGACACGATGTTGAGGTGCTCCGTGGCCAGCGGCAGCGACCGCTGGTAGATGACCTCGCGCACCCCGGCCAGCAGGTGGTCTCCCGCCAGGGCCAGCGCGCCGCCGATGACGATGACCGACGGGTTGAACATGTTGACGGACGCCGCCAGCACCTCGCCGATGTCGCGGCCGGCCTGGCGCAGGGCGCGCAGCGCCGGGACCGACCCGTGGCGGGCCAGCTCCACCACGTCGCGGGCGCCGTGCGCGGGCACGCCTTCGGCGGTCAGGGCCTCGGCCAGGGCGGCGCCGCTGGCGACGGCCTCCAGGCATCCGGTGTTGCCGCAGCGGCAGGGCTTCTCCTCCCCGCTGGGAACGTGGATGTGCCCCATGTCCCCGGCCGCGCCCTGGGCGCCCCGGTACACGCGGCCCTCGCTGACGATGCCGCAGCCGATGCCGGTGGCGACCTTGACGAACATGAGGTGGCTGGCGGTGGGCCAGGCCGTGCGGTGCTCGCCGATCGCCATGATGTTCACGTCGTTGTCGACCAGCACGGGCACGGCCAGCCGCTCGCCCGCGTAGCCGGGCACGTCGAAGCCGTCCCAGCCGGGCATGATCGGCGGGTTGACGGCGCGGCCGGTGGAGTGCTGGACGGGGCCGGGCAGGCCGATGCCCAGGCCCAGCAGCTCGGAGACGTCGCGGCCGGCGTGGGCGAGCAGGGCGCGTCCGCGCTCCACCACCCAGTCGAGGACGTGCTCGGGCCCCAGGGCGATGTCGAGGTCCGCGCGCTCCTCGGCGAGGACCTCGGCGGCCATGTCGGTGAGGGCGAGCCGGGCGTGGGTGGCGCCCAGGTCGGCGGCGAGCGCCACCCGGGCCCGGGGGCGGAACGAGAACGTGGTGGGCGGGCGCCCGCCGGTGGAGACGGCCTCGCCCGCGGGGCCGATGAGGCCGCTGGCGAGGAGGGCGTCCACCCGCTGGGTGACGGTGGAGCGGGCCAGACCGGTGGCCCCGGCGAGTTCGGACCGGGTGCGGGGGCGGCCGTCGCGCAGGAGCCGGAGCAGGGTGCTGGCACCGGGCGCGGTGGTGGTGGGAGCGGCCCGGAGTCCCTGGGCCGCGGGGCCGGTCAGCGCATCTTCCGTCATGGGACAAGTCAAGCACAGGATCTATTGATCGTCTCGAAAGAGCCTATTGCGGTCACGTTTCTCAACTTCTGCTTGACCGTCGACATAAGTCCGGCGTACGGTGCCACCATGTCAGTGAGTAAGGTCACAAGCATCGGCAGCGGATCCGATGTCGGAGCGACCGTGCCGAACGCCTACCGGGCCGCCGTGATCGGCACCGGGTTCATGGGCCGGGTCCACAGCCACGCCGTCCGCGCCCACGGGGGCGCGGTCGTCGGGGTCGCGGGCTCCTCCCGTGAGAAGGCCGAGGCCTTCCGCTCCGCCAACGGCGTCGGGCGCGCCCACGCCGACGCCCTGGACCTGGTCCGCAGCGACGACGTCGACGTGGTCCACGTCTGCGTCCCCAACCACCTGCACGCACCCCTGACCCTGGCGGCCCTGGCCGCCGGCAAGCACGTGGTGTGCGAGAAACCCCTGGCCACCGACGCCGCCACGGCACGGGAGATGACCTCGGCCGCCGCGGACGCCGGCCTGGTCGCCGTCGTCCCCTTCGCCTACCGGTTCCACCCCATGGCCCGCGAGGCCCGCGCCCTGGTCGCGGCGGGCGCCATCGGCCGGGTCGGCCTGGCCCACGGCGGATACCTCCAGGACTGGCTGCTGTACCCGCAGGAGGACAACTGGCGGGTGGACCCGCGGATCGGCGGCCCCACCCGGGCGTTCGGCGACATCGGCTCGCACTGGTGCGACATGCTGGAGTTCGTCACCGGCGACCGGATCACCGCGGTCAGCGCCCTGACCGGCCGTTTCAACGACGTCCGCGACGGGCGCCCGGTGGACACCGAGGACCTGGTGACCCTCCAGTTCACCACCGCGGGCGGGGCCGTCGGCAGCGCCGTCATCAGCCAGGTCTCCCCCGGCCGCAAGAACAGCCTGGTGCTGGAGGTCTCCGGCACCGAGGGGTCGCTGCGCTTCGACCAGGAGCGCCCGGAGACCCTGTGGGCGGGCGGGCGCGGGCGGACCGGGATCATCTCCCGCGACGCCCCGGACCTGAGCCGCGACGCCGCGCGCCTGGCCACCACCCCCGTCGGCCACCCCCAGGGCTACCAGGACTGCTTCAACGCGCTGGTCGCCGACACCGCCGACGCCGTCTCCGGGGGCTCCCCCGAGGGCCTGCCGGTCTTCGCCGACGGGCTGCGCGCGGCGGTCATCGCCGAGGCCGTGCTCCTGTCGGCCCGCGAGCGCCGCTGGGTCGACGTATCCGAGGTGGACCGGGGATGAACGCCGCACCCCCCGCAGAACCGGTGATCCGCATGAGCGGGATCACCAAGTCCTTCCTGGGCGTCCGCGTCCTGCACGGCGTCGACCTGGAGCTGGAGCCGGGCCGGGTGCACGCCCTGGTGGGCGAGAACGGCGCCGGGAAGTCGACCCTGATGAAGGTCCTGGCCGGGGTCCACCCGGCCGACGGGGGCACCGTCGAGCTGGACGGCCGCCCCGTCTCCTTCGAGCACCCCGTCCAGGCCCAGCGGGCCGGCGTGGCCACCGTGTTCCAGGAGTTCAACCTGCTCCCGGAGCGCACCGTCGCCGAGAACGTGTTCCTGGGCCGCGAGATCCGGGGCCGGTTCGGCGCCGTGGACGGCCGCGCCATGGAGCGCGCCACCGCCGCGCTGCTCGCCGACCTGGACCTGGAGGGCATCGAGCCCTGGGCACGCGTCCGGTCCCTGTCGGTGGCCCAGCAGCAGGTGGTGGAGATCGTCAAGGCGCTCTCGCACGACGCCCGCGTCATCTCCATGGACGAGCCGACCGCCGCGCTGGCCGAGAGCGAGGTGGAGGTGCTCTACCGGATCATCGGCCGCCTGCTCGAACGCGGTGTGGCGGTGCTGTACGTCTCCCACCGCATGCGGGAGATCTTCGACCTGGCGACCCGGATCACCGTCCTGAAGGACGGTCGCCTCGTCGGCACCGTGGACGCCGCCGACACCCGCCCGGCCGACCTGGTCCGCATGATGGTGGGCCGTCCGGTCTCGTCGGTCTTCCCCGAGCCCCTGGAACCGGCCGGCGCCCACCACGGCGACGTGCGCCTGGAGGTGCGCGGCGGCGGCAACGCACAGCTGCACGACATCTCCTTCGAGGTGCGCGGCGGCGAGATCGTGGGGCTGGCCGGGCTCCAGGGCAGCGGGCGCACCGAGATCGCGCACGCGCTGTTCGGGATCGAGCGCTTCACCCGGGGCGAGGTCGCCGTCGACGGGCGCCGGGTGGACCCGCGCTCGCCGCGGACCGCGATCCGGGCGGGGCTGGTGCTGGTGAGCGAGGACCGCAAGACCCAGGGCCTGGCCCTGAACCAGTCGATCCTGGCCAACTCCCGCCTGGTCCTGGACGCCGTGTGGCCGTTCGGGTCGGGGGCGCGCGCCGCCCGGCTCCCCGGGGTGCTGTCGTCCCTGGAGCTGGTGGCGCGCGGCGGCAACACCCAGGAGGTCCGCTACCTCTCCGGCGGCAACCAGCAGAAGGTCGTGCTGGCCAAGTGGCTGGCCACCGAGCCCGGCGTGATGGTGCTGGACGAGCCCACCCGGGGCATCGACGTCGGCGCCAAGCAGGCCGTCTACCGGCTGATGCGGGAGCTGGCCGCGCAGGGCGTGGCCATCGTCCTCATCTCCTCCGAGCTGCCCGAGCTGATCGGCATGTCCGACCGCGTCGTCGTCCTGGCCGACGGCCGGATCGCGGGCGGCCTGCCCGGCGGCTCCGGCGAGGAGGAGGTCATGGCGCTGGCCACCGGCTCCGCGGCCGAGGCCGCCGGGCCCGGGGTGGAGGACCCCCGGATCACCGCGGCGGCCGGACAGGCCGACGGCGCCGCTCCCCCGGAGGGCACCGGCTCCGACACGGCCGCCGGCACCCCCGGCGCCCCCGGTTCCGCGGACACCCGTCCCGGTCCCGGCGACCCCGCCCGGCACGAGGAGGCCGCACCGTGAGCACCCCATCGGCCTCCGCACCCGCCGGGGTCCGCGCCCTGTGGGCCCGCACCGGCACCACCGGCCTGGTTTACCTGGCCCTGGCCCTGCTGCTGGTGCTCAGCACCGTCTACGTGGCGACCCAGGGCAGGAACCTCTTCACCACGGCCAACACCGTGGACCTGTTCACCCGCAGCAGCCTGCTCGGGTTCCTCGCCATCGGGCAGACCCTGGTCATCCTGTGCCGCTCCCTCGACCTGTCGGTCGGGTACGTGGCGGCCCTGTCCACCGTGGTCGCGGCCACCGTCATGGCGGGCGACCCCGCGCGCGTCCCGCTGGGGATCGCCGCCACGCTCGGCCTGGCGGCGCTGATCGGCCTGGCCAACGGCACCATCGTCACGTGGCTGCGGGTCAACCCGTTCATCGCCACCCTGGGCACCGGGCTCATCATCAAGGGGTACCTGGACACCAACTTCCAGGGCCCGGCCGGCGCGGTCCCCGCCGCGTTCCAGGCTTTCGGCTACACCCGTATCGGCGTGCTGCCGGTCTCCACCCTGGTCATGCTGGTGCTGGCCGTCGCGGCGGTCGTCTTCCTGCACCGCTCCCGCACCGGGTACCACATGTACGCGGTCGGCGGCGATGCCGAGGTGGCCCGCCTGTCCGGGGTCCGCGACCGGGTCCCCGTCATCACCGCGCACGTCCTGTGCTCGATGACCGCCGGCGTGGCCGGGCTGCTGCTGGCCGCCCGGTTCGGCACCGGCAGCGCCCTGGTCTACAACAACGGCTACGAGCTGGAGGCCATCGCCGCGGTGGTGCTCGGCGGGACGTACCTGCTGGGCGGGCGCGGCGGCGTGGCCGGGACCATCGCCGGGGTGTTCATCCTGGCCACCCTCGACACGGTGTTCAACGTGCTGGCGGTGGACCCGTTCGTCAAGGACGTGCTGCGCGGCGTCATCGTCATCGCGGCCGTCGCCATCTACGCCCGCGGCCGGCTGTCCCGGTCCGCGGTGCGGGTCCGCTTCCCCTCCGGCGGTCCGCCGCCACCCGCTCCCGGAAAGGACCCGGACACCGGTCCGCCACCGCCCGGCGGCGCGGGCACGGACGGCGCCCGGCGGGCGCCCGCACCCGTCGCCCCCGCGGCCCCCGTCACCGAGGGAGGCGGCCGATGACCGAGACGCCCGCCCGGCGCTCCGCGCCCCTGGCCCTGCTGTCCTCGCTGGGGCGGGGCGGCACCGCCACCGTGCTCCTGCTGCTGGTGCTGATCTTCGTGGTCATCGCCACCCGGAACCCGTCCTTCTTCGAGGGACCGCCGCTCATGGCCTTCGCCAAGAAGGCGGCCCCGCTCATCATCCTGGCCGTGGGCCAGTACCTGGTCATCGTGTCCGGGGAGTTCGACCTGTCGGTCGGGTCCCTGGTCGGCGCCCAGGTCGTCATCGCGGCCCGGCTCATCGACGGCGAGGAGGGCATGACCCTGCCGGTCATCCTCGTCATGCTCGCCTTCGGCCTGCTGGTGGGGCTGGTCAACGGCCTGATCACGACGCTGCTCAAGGTGCCGTCGATCATCACCACCCTGGGCATGATGCTCGTCCTGTTCGGCGCGGTCCGCTTCTGGACCGGGGGTGCGCCCACCGGCTCCCTGTCCGAGGCGTTCCGGGTCCCGGGCCGGGGCGGGATCGAGGGGGTGCCGTTCCTGGGGCAGCTGCCCTGGGCGGTGCTCATCGCCCTGGCGCTGACCGTCGGCGCCGTGTTCCTCATGCGCTCGCCCTTGGGCCGCTCCCTGATGGCGACCGGCGACAACGACGTCGCCGCCGCCTTCTCCGGGGTGCGGGTCCAGCGGGTGCGCACCCTGGCCTTCGTCGGCTCCGCCCTCATGGCGACCGTCGCGGCGATCCTCATCGGCGGCTTCGCCGGGGTCACCGCGCAGGTCGGCCAGGGGATGGAGTTCACCGCCATCACCGCTGTGGTGCTGGGCGGCGTGGTCCTGGGCGGCGGCCGCGGGACGGTCGTGGCCGCCGCCCTGGGCGCCCTCACCGTCGAGGCGCTCTTCACCCTGTTCAACCAGCTTTACCTGCCCTCCACCATCCAGCCCTCGGTGCAGGGATTCATCATCATCGCCGCGGTGGCCTACGCCGCACGCCGGGGCGATCTGCGACCGCCGGGGCGCCCGCGCCGGCGACCGGACCACGAACCCGAGCGACAGCTCGGGACCCCCAGGAGGTAATCATGCGCGTCTCACGCATGCTGCTCGCCGGCACCGCCGGTCTGACACTGATGCTCTCGGCGTGTACCACCGACGCCCCCGACGACGCCGCGGGAGGCGGGGGCGGCGCCGAGATGACCCCCGACGCGGAGTGGTTCGACCAGGAGGAGTTCGACGCCCAGCTCGCCCAGCGCGAGATCGAGCCGGAGGGCCCGGCCGACGAGCCCTGGCTCCAGGCGATCGAGCCGGAGTGGACGGACACCTCGGAGTTCGTGCACGACTCCCCGGAGGACGCCACCCTGTGCTTCTCCAACGCCTCGGTGTCCAACCCGTGGCGCGTCACCGGCTTCATCACCATGGAGCAGCAGGTGGAGGCGCTCCAGGAGGAGGGCCGCATCGGCGAGTTCCGGGTGTCCGACGCCGCCGACGACGACAACCAGCAGATCTCCGACATCCAGGCCTTCGTGGACTCCGGTGACTGCGACGCCATCCTCATCTCGCCGTCCACCACGGCCACCCTGACCCCGGCGGTGGAGACCGCCTGCGAGAGCGGCGTCCCGGTCGTGGTGTTCGACCGCGGCGTCAACAGCGACTGCATGGTGACGTTCATCCACCCCATCGGCGGCTACGCCTACGGCGCCGACGCCGCGGAGTTCCTGGTGGACAACCTGGAGCCCGGCTCCACGGTGCTGGCGCTGCGCATCCTGCCGGGTGTGGACGTGCTGGAGCACCGCTGGGCCGCCGCGCAGCAGATCTTCGGCGGGAGCGAGCTGGACGTGCTCGGCTACGAGTTCACCGAGGGCGACGGCGCCAAGATCAAGGACCTGGTCTCCCAGCACCTGCAGCGCGGCGAGGTCGACGGCATCTGGATGGACGCCGGTGACGGCGCCGTGGCCGCCCTGGAGGCGTTCGAGGACGCCGGCCGGCCCTACCCGGTGATCTCCGGCGAGGACGAGCTGAGCTTCATGCGCAAGTGGGACGAGGAGGGGCTGACCGCGGTCGCGCCGGTGTACTCCAACTTCCAGTGGCGGACCCCGGTCCTGGCCGCGTCGATGATCCTGGCCGGGGAGGAGGTCCCCGCGGAGTGGATCCTGCCGCAGGAGCCGATCGGCCAGGGCGAGCTCCAGGAGTTCCTGGACCGCAACTCCGACATGCCGTCGCTGCACTACGCCAAGTTCGGCGGGGAGGACCTGCCCGGGTTCCCCGAGGCCTGGACCGACCGGTAGGAGGAGGGCACATGCGCGCGCTGGGGGTCAACACCTGGGTGTGGACGTCGCCGCTGACGGGGGCCGGTCTGGAGGAGATCGCCCCGCGGGTGGCCGCGTGGGGGTTCGACGTGGTCGAGCTGCCCGTGGAGGACGTCGGCGACTGGGACCCCGGCCGCGCCCGGGACCTGCTGGACGGCCTGGGCCTGGCGCCCCGCGTCGTCCTGGTCATGGGCCCGGGTCGGGAGCTCGTCGCGACCGACCCGGGCACCCGGCGGGCGACGCAGGACTACCTGCGGGCGGTGGTGGACGCGGCGGCGGCGGTCGGGTCGCCCGTCGCCGCCGGCCCCGCCTACGCGTCGGTGGGCCGCACCTGGAGGATGTCCGCCGCGGAGCGGGCGTCGCTGGCGGCGGAGCTGGCCGACGCCCTGGGGCCGGTCGTGGAACACGCCGCCCAGGCGGGCGTCCGGCTGGCGGTGGAACCGCTCAACCGCTACGAGACGAGCGTCCTGAACACCGTCGGCCAGGGACTGGAGCTGCTCGCCGACCTGCCGTCGGAGCACTGCGGCCTGGCCCTGGACGTCTACCACATGAACATCGAGGAGCAGGGGATACCGGAGGCGATCCTGCGGGCGGGCGACCGGGTCGCCCACGTGCAGGTCTGCGCCAACGACCGGGGCGCCCCCGGAGCCGACCACCTGGACTGGCACGGGATCGTCGGCGCGCTGGACGCGATCGGCTACTCAGGCCCCCTGGTCATCGAATCGTTCACCGCGGAGAATGCCACCATCGCCACCGCGGCCTCCGTATGGCGGCCGCTGGCGGCGACCCAGGACGCGATCGCCGTCGACGGTCTGGCGTTCCTGCGGTCCCTCCTGAGCGAAAGGTGAAGGGGTGAGGGGCGGCGGGACGGCCTCCGTCTCCGACCGTGCGCGCACAGCGGTCGGGGCGGCCACGCGTCCCGTACGGCACGCCCCCACCCCGCTCGGTTCCGCGCTCGCCGGAAAGCGCCGCCGGACGCAGGGTGACTCCCACCCGCTAGGAGACACCATGCCCGCCGACCACCGGACCCCCCTGACCGGAGAAGACCAGGCCCCTCCGCCGGAGGAGTTCCCCGAACCCTCGCGCACCACCCCCCTGACCTGGTGGCTCACCATCGGCGCGATGGCCGTCGTGATGGCCCTGATCGCCGCGCTCGTCCTCTCCTCCGGGGAGGAGGGGCCGACCGCCGACCCGGGCGCCGTGGACGCGCTGGCCGAGGCCGCGCAGGCGGCGCACGACGACCTGGCCCCGGTCCTGGCCGAGATGGAGGAGTGGCTGCCCGCCGACGGCTCGCACCCCTCCCTGGAACCCGCGCAGGCGTCGGCCGTGCACGGGTGGCGGACCGCGGCGCACGGGGCGGTCGCCGGCCTGGCCGCCGGGGAGGGCGCCGACCCCGTCCGCGCCGCGCTGATCTCCTCGGCGTCGCTGCTGGTGGTGGTCGCCGACACCTACTCCAAGGCCGCCCTGGTCGAGGACGAGGACCTGCGCATGGACCTGCTGCACGTCGCGATGGACGTGCGCAACGAGGCGGTCGTGGGCTGGTCCGCGGCGGCCTCGCACCTGGACGAGGCGGCCCTCGCCGCCGGGCTCGGCCACGTCCACGTCCACCTGCCCGCGCCGGAGGGCCTGGGCGCCCTGGAGCCCGACGGCACCGCGGGGGCCCGGTCCGGGCACGAGGACCGGCACTGACGACCGCCCCGGCCCGTACGCGGGCCGGGGCCCACCGACGAAAGGCCCGACCATGGCACGACCAGTCACCCTCTTCACCGGACAGTGGGCCGACCTGCCCTTCGAGGAGGTGTGCTCCCTGGCCTCCTCCTGGGGCTACGACGGGCTGGAGATCGCCTGCTGGGGCGACCACCTCGACGTCACCCGGGCCGCCGTGGACGACGACTACGTCCGCGACCGCCTCGGCATCCTCCAGCGGCACGGCCTGGGGCTGTGGGCGATATCCAACCACCTGCTGGGCCAGGCGGTCTGCGACGACCCCATCGACCACCGGCACAAGGACATCCTGCCCTCGCGCGTGTGGGGCGACGGCGACCCCGAGGGTGTGCGCCGGCGGGCCGCGGAGGAGATGAAGACGACCGCGCGGGCCGCGGCGCGGCTCGGGGTGTCCACGGTGGTGGGCTTCACCGGGTCCGCGATCTGGAAGTACGTGGCGATGTTCCCGCCGGTGGGCGAGGACGTCATCCGGGCCGGGTACCGGGACTTCGCCGACCGGTGGAACCCGATCCTGGACGTGTTCGACGAGGTGGGGGTGCGGTTCGCGCACGAGGTGCACCCCTCGGAGATCGCCTACGACCACTGGTCGACGGAGGCGGCGCTGGAGGCCGTGGGGCACCGGGAGGCGTTCGGCCTGAACTGGGACCCCAGCCACATGGTGTGGCAGGACATCGACCCGGCCGCGTTCCTGTGGGACTTCCGGGACCGGATCTACCACGTGGACTGCAAGGACACCCGCAGGCGGACCGGCAACGGCCGCAACGGGCGCCTCGGGTCCCACCTGCCGTGGGGCGACCCGCGGCGCGGCTGGGACTTCGTGTCCACCGGTCACGGGGACGTGCCCTGGGAGGACTGCTTCCGGGTCCTGAACTCCATCGGCTACACCGGCCCCCTCTCGGTGGAGTGGGAGGACGCGGGGATGGACCGGCTGGTGGGCGCCGCCGAGGCGGTGCGGTTCGTGCGCTCGCACGCCTACGACCCGCCGGAGGCGTCCTTCGACTCGGCGTTCGGCTCGGACTGAGCCCCGGGCGGCCCCGGCCCCGGGTCACATCATCGGGGCGATGACCACCCGGTACCCGCGGTCGCCGGCGACGACGTCGCGCCGGAAGTCGTTGACCCGGTTGACGGAGTCCTGGACGGCCCGGCCGCTGAACGCGGCCGGGTCGGCGCGGGGCAGGCGGGCGAGGACGGCGCGGACCGCCTCGTCGACGGAGAGCACCGTCTCCCGGTGCTCCGGGACGATGCGCGCGTCGTCGAGGCGGCTGATGGCGATCCGGAACATGGCCGGTTCTCCTCGGGCGTGGGGGCGGCTGTGGGAGAGCGGGGTCTTCCGCAATTGTCCCCCATCGCCGCCCCGCCCGTTCCGGACCCGGCGGTCAGACCTCCAGGGTCTCCTCGATGCCCCGGAGGCGGTGCCGGGCCAGGGCGAGGTTGCCCCGGGAGCGGTCCAGCGCCAGGTAGAGGAAGAGCCCTTGGCCCTTGCGGCTGGTGAGCGGGCGGATGACGTGGTACTGCCCGGACAGCGTGATGAGGATGTCCTCGATGGCGTCGTTGAGGCCGAGCTGGTCCATCGTGCGCATCTTGGCGCGGACGACCTCGGTGTTGCCCGCCGCGGCGACGGTGAGGTCCAGCGTGTTGGTGGACGCGAGGGTGCCCAGCGCCATCCCGCTGCTGTAGTCGACGACGGCGGCGCCGACCGCCCCGTCGATCTCCATCATCTCTTTGAGGCCGGCTTCGATGTTCGGCATGTCCTTCTCTCTCCTTTGAGTGGTTCGGCGCGTCCGTTTCCGGTCGGCCATCCAGCGGCGCATACCGTGGACCGCGCGGCGCGGGGAGGTCCCGCCGGTCACACGGTCACCGCCCGGTCGGGGCGGTCGACGGGCAGGGTGCGCAGCGCGGCGAGGACGCGCTCCAGGACGCCGCGGTCCACGGGTTCGGCCCGGCGGGGCCGGGGGACGGGTCCCCGGCCCGGCAGCCGGGGGCGGTCGCGGCGGGGCGCCGGCTCCCGGGCGGTGCGGGCGAGGCGGCGCAGTTCCCGCAGTGCGAAGCCGAGGTTCCCCTCGTCCCGGCACACCCGGATCCGCAGGCACAGGTCCGCCGACGCGGCCAGGACGGCCGCCAGGACGTGGTTCCGGGCGTCGGAGACCACGACGTCCTCCAGCCCCTGGTCCGCGCAGAGCGGGCCCTCCAGCACGGCCCGCAGGACCGCCACGGCGTCGTCGGCGGTGTCGGCGGCGCCGACGTGCGCGAGGGTGCGCCCGCTCCGCCAGTCGACGAGGTGGACGCTGCGCACGCCGGGGGTCTGGAGCAGGTCCCTCATCTGTCGGTCGATCGCGCGCACATCGGTCCTTCGCGGAGACGGGGTCGGGCGGCCCGCGGCGGACGGGGCCGCGGGCCGCCCTTGCACGGACAGGCACGACGATAGGCGCATTCGCTCCTTTTCGCTGGCTTTCCAGAGATTTATTTAGTAATGCCTGATAGGAGGGCCGCGTCGACAACGGAGAAGCGAAAATTTCACACACGACCCAACCGTCACAGGACAAAGAAAACGGCGACCGCCCGAAATAATACGGGCGATCGCCTTTATTGCCGTGTGGGTTTTTCGGGCCCTTCAGCCCGAGCCCCGCGAACGGCGCCGGAGGTTCGACTCAGAGCCAGTCGACGCCGTACCCCCGAAGGTCGTAACGCGCCGCGACGATGTCCAGGTCGCCCGCCTCGACGAACGGCCGCAGCTCCTCGTCCCGGCGGAGCAGGTCCGCCACGTGCACGGCGTTGGCCCGCACGCAGTCCTCGATGAAGTCGTCGCCGTCCTCGGGGGTCGACTCGACGACCTCCAGGATCTGCTCGACGAGGTAGCCGACGTGGCCGTGCGGGAGTTCCCCGGTGCGGTGCGCCTCCACGGCGGCGCTCACCGCACCGCAGGAGGAGTGGCCCTGCACCACCACGAGCGGGACCGCCAGGTGCTCGACGGCGTAGACGATGCTGCCGAGCACCGAGGAGTCCAGGACCTCGCCGGCCGAGCGGACGGTGAACAGGTCGCCCAGGCCCCGGTCGAAGACCAGCTCCGGGGCGACGCGCGAGTCGGCGCAGCCGAGGATCAGGGCGAAGGGGTTCTGCCCCTGCGCCACCTCGATCCGGCGGTTGCGCCCCTCGTTGGGGTGGCGGGAGGCGAATCGGCGCCAGCGCCGGTTCCCCTCTTTGAGAAGTCGCAGTGCCTCGTGCGCGCCCCCCGCGAACGGGAGGCCGGGTTCGGCCCAGGCCGGCGCGGGAGCCGCGGTGGCCAAGGCGACTCCGGCACCGCCCAGAAGGGAGGCGCGCAGGGCGTGACGACGTGAAATGGCCATGGGGAGTCTCGTTTTTCTCAGTATCGGGGCGGATTGCGCCCGCGGACAAAGAAAGCGGAGAAAAACTACGCTTTTCCCAAAAGGGACACAAGTCACTTAACGCATCTTTAGCGCTCCCGATCCCTTCCGCGCCCGCGCGGTCACCGTGCGTGCCGGACGCGCCCCGGCGGACGGGTCCGAAGCGCACCGCGGCGGGCCCTCGGCCCTCCCGACACGCCCGGATCCCCCGTAGACTCCGTACCGACCGATCGTTCGGTAATCGTCCCCCGCACGGGGCGGGGCCGGACACGCCGCCCGCGGCCGGGCGACCGGCCCGCACGCCGCCCACGACACGAGGTAGATTCGACAACCGTGCCCCGAACCAGCCCTGGCGAGACCGCGCCCCCGCGCCCCGGGAGGCGCCGCTCCGGACGCCCCGGACACGACGCCGACTCCGTTCTGCACGTGGCGGCCCGCGTCTTCAACGAACGCGGCTACGACGGCACGAGCATGGAGGACCTGGCCCGCGCCCTGGGGGTCACCAAGTCGGCGATCTACCACCACGTCTCCAGCAAGACCGAGCTGCTGCGCCGGTCGCTGGACCTGGCCCTGGACGCCCTGTTCGCGGTCACCCGCGAGGAGGCCTCGGTCAGCGGACCGGCGGTGGACCGGCTCGACCACGTCCTGCGCGGCAGCGTCCAGGTGCTGGTGGAGCTGCTGCCGCACGTCACCCTGCTGCTGAGGGTGCGCGGCAACACCGAGGTGGAGAAGCACGCCCTGGAGCGGCGGCGGGAGTTCGACCACCTGGTGGCCGACCTGGTCCGCGAGGGCATCGTCGCCGGGGACATCCGCGACGACGTCGACCCGGCGGTGGCCGGCCGGCTGCTGTTCGGCATGGTCAACTCGGTCGTGGAGTGGTACAAGCCCGACCGCGGGCTGTCCGCGGAGGAGGTCGCCGACACCCTGGCCACGATCGCCTTCCAGGGGCTGCGCCGCCCCCGGCACCGGCCCGGGAACACCGCCGGTGATACCGGACACGGAGATCACGGTCACCTTGGGTGACATTTCCTCCGGATTAAGGGTTTCTTCCAGGGTCCAAGGTCCCAAAAGAGTTACGGCGTAATATCCAGGGGTTCTTTTCCCGGCATCCGCTTTCTATGCTTTCCTTTCGGGAAAGCACACAGCCGGGGATGGCACTACATGATCGACCACTTCGCCTACGGTCCGTGGACTCCGGTGATCGCCTACGCGGTATCGGTCCTCGGCTCCTTCATCGGCCTGATGCTCTCCGTGCGGGCCCGCCGCACCACCAGCGGCTTCGCCCGCTGGCAGTGGCTCCTGCTGAGCGCGGTCTGCCTGGGCGGGACCGCCGTGTGGTCCATGCACTTCATCGCCATGATGGGCTTTCGGGTCTCGGGCACGCCCATCCGCTACGACACCCCCCTGACCCTGGCCAGCGGCGCCGTCGCGGTCCTGGTCATGGGCGTGGCGCTGTACTTCACCATCCGCCGCGGCACCAACACCTGGCTGCTGATCGGCGGCGCCATCGCGGGCTCCGGGATCGTGGCCATGCACTACATGGGCATGGCCTCGATGAACCTGCACGGCGACCTGCACCACGACCCGGTGTACGTGGTGGCCGCGTCGGTGATCGCCCTGGCCGCGGCCACGGCGGCCCTGTGGTTCGTCCGCCGCGTCGCGGGACTGCCCGCCATCACCCTGGCCTCCCTGCTCATGGGCGCCGCGGTCTCCTGCATGCACTACACCGGCATGTTCGGGATGAGTGCGACCGTGAACGACCAGGCCATGGTCCGCACCCCGGAGGGGGCCACCTCCTCGGACCTGCTGCTGCCGCTCGTGGTGGGCCTTTTCGTCTTCCTCCTCGTGTGCAGCCTCTTCCTCATGCTGGGCGTGGAGGACACGCCGCGGCGTCCCGGCCCCGACCCCGAACCGGCCGCGGAAGAAGAGAACACGGAAAGCGGAGAGTATTCTCCCCGTCACGTTTTCGACCCCACGCGGACGAACAACCGATAATCCCATCCGGACATCGGGAGCACGGGGCCGGAAAACTCCGCCGGCCCCGTGATCCGTTCCCTCCCGAACAAACGGATTCCGTTGGCCCCCTGGTTTTCCGGGCGTTTCCTGCATAACATCCATAATCCGCGTCCAGTGTGACGCAGGTCATGGAAAGTGGAGTCCCGTGCTCGACGATGCCTTCGGCCAGGACTGGCTGACCCCCGCCATCGCCTTCTCCGTCTCGGTGATCGGCTCCTTCCTCGGGCTGTCCTTCGCCTACCGGGCCCGGCGCACCTCCGGGTTCGCCCGGTGGCAGTGGACCTTCCTGGCGGCCCTCGCCCTGGGCGGCATGGCGGTGTGGTCCATGCACTTCATCGCCATGATGGGCTTTCGCCTCACGGGCACCGCCATCCGCTACGACCCGGTGCTCACCATCGCCAGCGGCGTCATCGCGATCGTGGTCATGGGCGGGGCGCTCTCCCTGAGCCTGGGCCGCAGGAGCACCCCCTGGCTGCTGCTCAGCGGCCTGCTGCTGGGCGGTGGCGTCCTCGCCATGCACTACACCGGCGTCGCCTCCATGAACGTCCACGGCGAGCTGCACCTGGACCCCCTCTACGTGGCCGCCTCCTGTGTCATCGCGATCGCGGCGGCCACCGCCGCCCTGTGGTTCGCCACCCGGGTCCGGAGGGTGGGCGCCAACGCGGGCGCCTCGCTCCTGATGGGCGTCGCCATCACCTCGATGCACTACACCGGCATGGCGGGCGTGCACCACCAGGCTCCCGACTTCACCCGCTACGGCGCCCCCGAGGGCTCCACCGTGCCCGACCTTCTGCTGCCGCTGATCGTGATCCTCTTCGTCTTCCTGCTCGTGTGCAGCCTCTTCCTGCTGCTCGGGGTCGACGAGGAGCGCACGGACTACAGCCGCCGTCCCGGGCACGCCGCCCCGGTCCCCCCGGACGACGTGGTGCGCCCCGGGGACGCCGGGTACAACCCGCGCCACGCCACGGTGCGCACCGCCGCACCGGTGGAGGAGGCGCGCAGGCCGGCCGACGACGTCTGGACGCGCCAGCGCTGACCGCCCGGAAGAAAACCACTGGCCACCGCGGACCCGCCGAGGGTATTTTCGGCGGGTCCGCGTGCGTCCGCCGCGGAACGTTCCGGAGAGGAGGGCGACCGATGCCCGTGTCCGTCCCTGCCGACGAGCACCCCCTTCCGATGTTCCGCGAGCCCTGAGCGCGCCTCCCGCAGGTGCCCGGCTCGCTTTCTCCGAAAGAAAGAGCCACACCGTGAACATCCGTGTCTCCGACACGTCTTCGCACCCGCTGGACCCGCTGGGCTGGAGCCCGCGCGTGTCCGCGGCCTTCGACGCCGCCTCCCGCGCCTCGGAGCACCCCCTGGTGCCCGGACGCGTCTCCGCGGCCCGCCGCGGCGGCTCGGTGGTCCGCGTCTCCGGCGGGGACGTCCCCGCCGACCACTCCCCCGCCGTCCTCAGGGACGCGCGGGCCGATCCCGCGGCGGCGCCGTGCACCGGCGACTGGGTCGCCCTGCGCCGCTCCGGCGACACCTGGCTGGTGGAGGCCGTACTGGAACGGTCCGGCACCCTCGTCCGCCAGGGCATCGCCAAGGACTCCCACGACCAGGTGCTCGCCGCCAACGTGGACCGGGTCCTCATCTGCGAGGCCGCGGACCAGGGGCCCAACGTGGGCCGGCTGGAGCGGTTCCTCAGCCTGGTCTGGGCGGGCGGCGCCGAACCCGTCGTCGCCGTCACCAAGGCCGAGCTCGCCGGGGACCGGCTGCCCGAGGTCGTCGAACTCGTGCGCTCGGTCGCTCCCGGCATCGAGGTGCACGTGGTGAGCGCGCACACCGGGCAGGGGCTGGAGGGCCTCGCCGAGCGCATGGCGCCCGGCACCACCTGGGTGCTGCTGGGCACCTCCGGCGCGGGCAAGTCCAGCCTGGTCAACGCCGTCGCCGGCCGCGACCTCATGGACACCGGCGAGATCCGCGGCGACAAGCGGGGACGCCACACCACCACCCACCGGCAGCTGCTGTCCATGCCCGGCGGGGCGGTCGTCCTGGACATCCCCGGGGTACGCCGTATCGACGTCCCCGGCGAGACGGAGGGCGTGGACCGCACCTTCGCCGACGTCACCGACCTGGCCGGCCGGTGCCGGTTCCGGGACTGCGCCCACGGCGGAGAGCCGGGGTGCGCGGTGCGCGCCGCCGTCGACGCGGGCGAGCTGGACCTGAGCCGCCTGGAGCGCTGGAACCGGCTGCGCCGCGAGGCGGAGCGCAACCGCGCCCGGGGCGACGCCCGGCTGAGGTCCGAGCAGACGCGCAAGTGGAAGACCGCCACCCGTGAGGGCCGCGAGCGCGGCCGGCTCAAGCGCGGCGGACGCTGACCGCGGCCCCCGGCCCCGCGGGGCCGGGGGCCGCTCGCGCGCGTCCCCGTTCCCGGCGGTCCGGGGCGTCCCCGGGTCCGGGCCGGGTCCGGGAGCGCCGGCCGTCCCGGGTCCGGCGTCTCAGAAGCCGAAGGCCCGCCGGGCGTTGCCGGCGATGGTCGCCGCCAGTCCGTCCTCGTCCAAGCCCTTGACCTCAGCCAGGGTCCGCAGCGTGTGCGGGATGAGGTAAGGCGCGTTGGGGCGGCCCCGGTAGGGCTTGGGGGTCAGGAACGGCGCGTCCGTCTCCACCAGCAGCAGCTCCGCCGGGGCGGCCAGCGCGGCCTCGCGCAGCGGCTCGGCGCTGGCGAACGTCACGTTGCCCGCGAAGCTCATGAAGTAGCCCAGGTCGGCGCAGCGGCGGGCCATGGCGGCGTCGCCGGAGAAGCAGTGGAACACCACCGTGCGCGGGGCGCCCTCCTCCTCCAGCACCCGGAAGACGTCCTCGTGGGCCTCCCGGTCGTGGATCATCAGCGCCTTGCCGTGCCGCTTGGCGACGGCGATGTGGCCGCGGAACGACTCCTCCTGCGCCCGCGCGCCCTCCGGGCCGGTGCGGAAGGTGTCCAGGCCGGTCTCCCCGACCGCCACCACCTCCGGGAGGGCGGCCAGGGCGTCGATCGCGGCCAGCTCCCGCCGCAGGGC
Organism: Nocardiopsis flavescens; assembly: GCF_900141985.1. GTDB lineage: Bacteria > Actinomycetota > Actinomycetes > Streptosporangiales > Streptosporangiaceae > Nocardiopsis > Nocardiopsis flavescens. The sequence goes on from NZ_FQZK01000003.1 coordinate 334,899, forward strand.
CTCGAAGCCCCCGGGCCCCCGGGCCTTGCCGGCCCAGTCGCCGTCGTCGACCTCCACGCCGTCCGCGCCGTCGCCGTGGACGACGCGCGGCGCCTCGTTGGGGTGCAGGGCCACCGCCGCCCACACCTTCCCCGGGTGGGCCGCCGCGGTCTCGGCCGCCCAGCGCGAGGACGCCAGGTCCACGCCGACCTGGAGCAGCGGGGTCACCCCGACCGCCTCGGCGGCGGCGATGATCTCGCCGACGTCCGGGGTCTGCATGTCCATGTGGGTGTGGCTGTCGGCCACCGGGACCCGCAGCGGCTCCGGCGCCGGAGGCGGCGTCTGCGCGTTGCGGGCCTCGACGGCCCTCCCCGACCGCTTGCCCATGTTCTTCCCTCCACGACGGGCCGCGCCGACGGGCGGGCCCGTCGGCGCGGCGGTGTGTCCGTATCTTCCCCGCGGGGCGCGGCCCCGCGCCGGCCCTACCCGGCGGTGCCGCCCTCCAGCCGGGCCAGCTCCTCGTCCACGATGGACGGGTCGAGCTTGGCGAACAGCGGCTCGGGCCGGCCCAGCGGGGTGCCCGGCACGATGGGGGTCGACTCCCAGCGGGCGGCGTTGTCCGCGTAGTCGCCCGTGATGACCGGGTAGTCCACCTTCTCCGCCGAGCCGCCGATGGTGTCGTGGCCCTTGTCCAGGCGGGGCATGCCCGTCCAGGTCCCCTCGCCGCCCAGCATCGCGTACACCTTGTTGGCCGACTCCGGCAGGAACGGCGTGAGCAGGGTGTTGGCGTCCTGGACCAGCTGGAGCGCCACGTGCAGCACCGTGGCCATCCGCTCCGGGTCGGTCTTCTTCAGCGCCCACGGGGCCTGCTCGGAGATGTACTTGTTGGCCTCGGCGACGGTCCGCATCGCCTCCTGGAGCCCGGCCTTGAACTGCGAGCGCTCCAGGCGGGCGCCGACGGTGGCGAACGCGGCCGCGGACGCCTCCAGCACGCGGCGGTCCTCGTCGGTGAGCTCGCCCGCCGCGGGGATCTCGCCGAGGTTCTTGGCCGCCATGGAGACGGAGCGGTTGACCAGGTTGCCCCAGGCCGCCACCAGCTCGTCGTTGTTGCGGCGCACGAACTCGGCCCAGGTGAAGTCGGTGTCCTGGGTCTCGGGCCCGGCGGCCATGATGTAGTACCGCAGCGCGTCGGCGGAGTAGCGCTCCAGGAAGTCGCGCACGTAGATCACCACGCGGCGCGAGGAGGAGAACTTGCGCCCCTCCATGGTGAGGAACTCGCTGGAGACCACCTCGGTGGGCACGTTGAGCGCGCCCAGCGGGCCGGGCTCGCCGCCCCGGTCGCCCCCGCCGCTCACGCCCAGCAGGATGGCCGGCCAGATCACCGAGTGGAAGACGATGTTGTCCTTGCCCATGAAGTAGAAGGACTCCGGGTCCTCCCCCTGCCACCAGCGGCGCCACGCCTGCGGGTCCCCGGTGCGCTCGGCCCACTCGATGGACGCGGACAGGTACCCGATGACCGCGTCGAACCACACGTACAGCCGCTTGTTGGCGTTGTCGCTCCACCCGTCCAGCGGGATCGGCACGCCCCAGTCCAGGTCGCGGGTGACGGCGCGCGGCTGGAGGTCGTCCAGGAGGTTCACGGAGAAGTTCAGGACGTTGGGGCGCCACTGGCCCTCCTTGCCCTTGAGCCACTCCGCGAGCACGCCGGCGAAGGCGGGCAGGTCGAGCATGAAGTGCTCGCTGTCCACGAACTCAGGGGTCTCGCCGTTGATCTTGGAGCGCGGCGAGACGAGGTCGATCGGGTCCAGCTGGTTGCCGCAGTTGTCGCACTGGTCGCCGCGCGCGCCGTCGTAGCCGCAGATCGGGCAGGTGCCCTCGATGTAGCGGTCGGGCAGGGTGCGCCCCGTGGACGGGGAGATGGCGCCCTTGGTGGTGCGGGCGAAGACGTAGCCGTTGTCGTACAGCGTGGTGAACAGCTTCTGCACCACGGCGTAGTGGTTGCCGGTGGTGGTGCGGGTGAACAGGTCGTAGGACAGGCCCAGGGCCACCAGGTCCTCGGCGATCACCCGGTTGTAGTGGTCGGCCAGCTCCCGGGCGGAGACGCCCTCCTGGTCGGCCAGGACCTGGATCGGGGTGCCGTGCTCGTCGGTGCCGCTGACCATCAGCACGTGGTTGCCCGACATTCGCTGGAAGCGCGAGAAGACGTCGGAGGGGACCCCGAAGCCGGACACGTGGCCGATGTGGCGCGGTCCGTTGGTGTAAGGCCAAGCGACCGCGGTCAGGATGTGGCGATTCGACGACATGCCCTAAGCCTAAAGCCGACGGGGCCCTGGCACGCACTCCCGGTCGGCGGGCCGGAGGGAGTACGACCCGGTACGGGAGATTCCCCGGAGACCGCGGGTACCCGTATGCTCTGCTGGACGAACACGCGCGCACTGTGACGCATGCGACTCGGCGCCCGGAGGCGCCCCCCGACCTGAGGCGGTGGTCACCACGGTTCCCCGTGCCCTGACCCGTGCCGTCCGTGCCCGGGCCCGCGCCCTCGCGGCCCCGCTGGCCGCGGGGGTGGCCCTGCTCGTCGTGTTCTCCGTGCCCGGGGTCGGCGCGGGCGAGCCCGTGCTCCCGGCACTGCCCTCCTACGGGGTGGCCAGCGCCACCGGCGCCGCGGACGCCGAACCGGGGCCCGACCGCGTGGAGCGGGCCGGGCACGACGACCACCGCGTCTCCGTCGGGCCGCCGCCCGCGACCTGCGACACCAGGTCCGGGGTGCGCGACCTGCCCGACGCGCTGCCCGTCCCCGTCCTGCGCCTGGCCTCCTGGGACCAGCCCTGGTGGCCCGCGGACCCGCCGCGCGCCGAACCCGCGCCCCCGCAGGCCGTGCCGCGGGACCTGCCGCCCACCCGGGCCCCGCCTCTCACCGCGCTCCCGTCCTGATCCCATCCCCGGACGCCGCATCCCCCGGCCCCGTGCCCGCAGCGCGTCCGGATCTCCATCGGCTTTTTCGCAGTGAGAGGTAACGACCCCTTGGCCACGTCCACATCAGCATCGACGGGGGCAGGGGCGCGCTGGCTGCGCGCCCTCGTGTCCCTGCTCGTCATCGCCGTCGCCTTCGGCGCGGCGTGGTTCCTTCCGCCCCGCCTGGGCCTCGACCTGAGCGGCGGCACCCAGATCGTCCTGGAGACCCAGGACGGCCCCGACGGCACCCCGGCCAACTCGGAGAACACCGACCAGGTCGTCGAGGTGCTGCGCCAGCGCATCGACCGCCTCGGCGTGGCCGAGGCGACCATGTCCCGCTCCGGTGAGAACCGGATCATCGTGGAGCTCCCCGGCGTGCAGGACCCCGCCGAGGCGGCCCAGATCGTCGGCCAGACCGCCCAGCTGTCCTTCCACCCCGTGCTGGGCGTGGGCCAGGGCGGCGGCCAGGGCGTCCAGGCGCCCGGCGACTTCGCCAACGCGCCGCAGGGCGAGGCCGACGAGGCCCGCGCCCCCCGCGACACCGAGGAGGCCCCCGCCGGCGAGGAGGCCCCCGCCGAGGGCGGCGAGGGCGGCGGCGAGATGACCGACGAGGAGCTCCAGGAGCTGCTCGGCGGCATGGGCGGCGGCCAGGGCCAGCAGCCCGGCCAGGCCGGGCCCAGCGCCGAGAACCCCGAGGACGTCGTCATGACGCTCCCCGACTCCGACGGCACCTACCTCCAGCTCGGCGAGACCTCCATCAAGGGCGACCGGGTGTCCAGCGCCGAGGCCGCGCTCGACAGCGTCAACCGCGCGCAGTGGACCGTCAACGTGGGCTTTCGCGGCGAGGGCCGCGACCAGTGGCGCACGCTGACCGCCGACGCCGCCTGCTTCCCGCAGGGCGACCCGCGCCGCCGGGTGGCGATCGTGCTCGACAACCAGATCATCTCCGCCCCGGAGGTGAACCCGGAGATCGGCTGCGACGCGGGCATGCCCGGCGGCCAGACCACGATCACCAGCCCGACCTTCACCCGTGAGACCGCCGACGAGCTGGCCGTCCTCATCGAGGGCGGCTCGCTGCCGCTGCCGGTGACCGAGGTCCAGCGCCAGACGGTCGGCCCGACCCTGGGCGCCGAGGCCATCCAGGCCAGCGCGATCGCCGCGGTCCTGGGCATCGCCTTCACCGCCCTGTACATCACCCTGGCCTACCGCCTGGTGGGCTTCCTCGCCTCCCTGGCGCTGGCGTTCTACACACTGATCGCCTACGGGGCCCTGGTGGCGCTGGGGGCGACACTCACCCTGCCGGGCCTGGCGGGCTTCGTGCTCGCGATCGGCATGGCCATCGACGCCAACGTCCTGATCTTCGAGCGGGCCCGCGAGGAGTACCAGCGCCAGCAGTCGGTCTACAAGGCCAACCGCTCGGCCGGGATGAAGGAGGACGAGGGCGGCAAGACGAGTGCCCTGGCCCGCCGTCGCCGCCGCGCCGTGCCGCCGAGCCTGGAGAAGGCGTTCGTGGAGGGCACCTCCAAGGCGTGGAGCGCGGTGCTGGACACCAACGTCACCACCCTGCTCGCCGCCGCGCTGCTGTTCTTCCTGGCCTCGGGCACCGTCCAGGGCTTCGGCGTCACGCTGAGCATCGGTACCCTCGTGTCGATGTTCTCGGCGCTGGTCATCGCGCGCGTGTTCGTGGAGTGGGCGGTGCGCCGCGCCGTCATCCGCAAGCACCCGGCCATCAGCGGCCTGGACCGGATCGGCCCGGTCCGCACCTGGCTGGTCAAGCGCGACCCCGACATCATGAAGCACCGCTCCAAGGGGCTCATCGTCGCGGGCGTGCTGGTGGCGGCCTCCCTGGTCGCCCCGCTGGTGCAGAACGTCAACCTGGGCGTGGAGTTCACCGGCGGCCGCGTCCTGGAGTACCAGGTCACCGGTGACCGGCAGGTGAGCGTGGACGAGGCCCGCGCGATCGTCTCGGACCTGGGCTTCGCCGGCTCGGACACGGCGGTGGTGCAGGAGGCCGGCGACGGGGACATCTCCGTGCGCACCGGCCAGATCAGCGACACCGAGGCCAACTCCATCACCGAGGCGCTGACGGAGGAGACCGGCGGCGTCGAGGTGGTGAGCGACGAGTTCATCGGCCCGAGCATGGGCGACGAGCTGCGCAACCGCGCGCTCATCGCGCTGGGCGCGGCGCTGGCCCTGCAGATGATCTACCTGGCCTGGCGCTTCCGCTGGTCGTTCGGCGTCTCCACGATGCTGTCGCTGGCGTTCAACATGCTGCTCGTGGTCGGCCTGTTCATCTGGCTGGGCAAGCCGATCGACGGCGTGTTCCTCGCCGCGATCCTGAGCGTCATCGGCTTCACCGTCAACGACGCGGTCGTGGTGTTCGACCGCGTGCGCGACGAGTGGGCGCGCGACGAGAAGTCGTCGTTCACCGACATCGCCAACCGGGCGATCATCAACACCCTGCCGCGTACCGTCAACACGACCGTCGGCGCGTGGATCATCCTGGGCTTCCTGACCTTCTTCGGCGGGTCCTCGCTCCAGGACTTCTCCATCGCGATGCTGGTCGGCCTGACCACGGGTGTGGTGTCGACGGTCTTCGTCGCCGTCCCGCTGGCCGTGTGGCTCCAGAAGTGGGACCGGACGCCGGCCCCGCACGTCATCAAGGAGCGCAAGGCCAAGCAGCGCGTCGCCGCCAAGGCGGCCCGCGAGGCGGACGACGGCGCCGTCGTCTGACGCCCGCGCCGCCCTACGGCGGAAGGGCCCCGGGGACGCTCGTCCCCGGGGCCCTTCCGCGTTTGGGGGCTCAGCCCGCCTGGACGGGGACCGGCGCGCCCTCGGAGGCCTGCACCAGGACGAAGCCCTGGCCCTCCAGGGACAGCTGGAACGCCTCGCCGCTGCCGCGGCCGATGAGCGCCCCGGCCTTCATGGTGCGGCGCACGCCGGTGCGCAGCGTGCTGGACCAGGCGACGGCGGAGTCGGTGTCGACGAAGGTCGGCTGATCGATGTTGAGGAGCACGGGGGTGCCGTGGCAGGCGATGGCGATGCGCCCCTGCCCGGTGAACGTGGTGTTGAACAGCCCGCCGGCCGTGATCCCGGCCCCCTGCACGCGCTGGATGTCCCAGGCCAGGCCGGACTCGAAGGCCAGCACGTTGTCGCCGTTGACGGTGATGGCGTCGTTGCCCTCCAGGTCGACCAGGTGGACGTCCCAGGCGTCGCGGGCCAGGAAGACGTCGCCCCGGCCGCTCACCTTCATCAGGGGCATGCCCTCGCCGGTGAACGCCTTCTTGAGGAAGCGGCCGACGCTGCCCGCGCCCTGGTAGTCGAACTCCACCTGCCCCTGGTAGGCGATCATGGCGCCCTGGCGGGCGTAGAACTCCCCCGCCAGCCCGACCCTGAGCATCTTGTGGTTCTGCAGGTGCATCCCCGGCTGGCTGATCTCCTGGGCCTGCTGGAAGAGCTGGCTGCGCATTCTGGATCTCCTCGTCGTGAGCGGTGTCCCGCCGGGTTGGATGCGCTGCGCCGGGAAAGGTTCCCTACGCGGGCGCCCTCATTCCGCGGCGTCGGCACCGACCCCGTGCACCAGATCGTAGACACGGCGCTTGGGCACACCCGCCTCCTTGGCCACACGGGCGATCGCGTCCTTGCGGCGGGCCCCCTCCTCCTCCAGGGCCTGCACCGCGGCCAGCAGGTCCGCGTCGGAGGCGGCCCCGCCCGCCGGGCGGGCTCCCCCGACCACCACGGAGACCTCCCCCCGGACCCCGTCGGCCGCCCAGGCGGCCAGCTCCGCGAGCCCGCCGCGGCGCACCTCCTCATAGGTCTTGGTGAGCTCCCGGCACACCGCCGCGCGGCGGTCGGGACCGAAGGCCTCGGCCATGGCGGCCAGCGTGGCCGCCACCCGGTGCGGGCTCTCGAAGAACACCATGGTGCGCCGCTCGGCCGCCAGGTCGGCCAGGTACCCGGCCAGGCCCTTGCGCGGGGGGAAGCCCTCGAAGCAGAACCGGTCGGTGGGCAGGCCGGAGACCACCAGCGCGGTGGTCACCGCCGACGGCCCCGGCACCGCCGTCACCGGGATGTCCTCGGCGGCGCAGGCCGCGGCCAGCCGGTAACCGGGGTCGGACACCCCGGGCATGCCGGCGTCGGTGACGACCAGGACGTCCCGGCCCTCGCGCAGGTCGGTGAGCAGCTCGTCGGTGCGGCGGCTCTCGTTGGCGTCGTAGTAGGACACGACGCGGGCGCCCTCGGCGCCCCCGGGGCGTACTCCGGCCCGGCTCGCGAACTGGCGTAGCCTGCGGGTGTCCTCCGCGGCGATGACCCGGGCGTCCTCCAGGACGCGCAGCAGCCTGGGCGGTGCGTCTTCGAGGTTGCCGATGGGCAGCCCGGCCAGGGTCAGGGTGCCGACCCTCGGTTTACCATCGCCCTCAACCACTGTCATCCCCGTCCTGTCACGCTACGGTGGCTTCTATCACGCCACCCGAAACCTGTCTCCGGTCCGTCCGCAAAGGGACAAGACCCTCTCCGACCCCAACCTACGAGCCGAGATGACCACCACCGCACTTTCCTCCGAGGTCGAGTCGACCCCACCCGCTCCCTCACACCCCTCCTCCCTGCGGAACCGGTTCCTGCCCACCGACCCGACCCCGGCGTGGATCGCCTGGCTCGGGGCCGTCCTCGTCGCCGCGTTCGCCGGCGCGCTCCGGTTCGTCGGCTTCGGCCAGCCCGAGCGGATCTACTTCGACGAGACCTACTACGCCAAGGACGCCTACGGCCTCCTGGGCTACGGCTACGAGCACGAGACGGTCGAGGAGCCCGTCGACGCCGACTCCCTGCTCCAGAGCGGTGAGACGGCCATCTTCACCGGCGGCGGCGACTTCATCGTCCACCCGCCGGTCGGCAAGTGGATGATCGCGCTGGGCGACCGGCTGTGGGCGCTGCTGCCGTTCGGCGAGTCGATGACCCCCGAGGCCTGGCGGTTCGCCGCCGTCCTGGCGGGCATCGCGTCGGTCCTCATCCTGGTGCGCGTGGCCACGCGGATGACCCGGTCGGTGCTGCTGGGCTGCACCGCGGGCGTGATCCTGGCGCTGGACGGGCTGCACTTCACGCTGAGCCGCGTCGCGATGCTCGACATCTTCCTGACGCTGTGGGTGCTGGCCGGGTTCGCCTGCCTGGTGATCGACCGGGACCGGACGAGGGAGCGCCTGGCGCGGCTGGCCGAGGCCGGGGCGGACATGGCGGCCGTGGGCTGGTTGGGGATGCGCTGGTGGCGGCTGGCGGCCGGGCTGTGCTTCGGGCTCGCGGTGGGCACCAAGTGGTCGGCCCTGTTCTTCGTCGCCGCCTTCGGCCTGCTCACCGTGGCGTGGGACTACGGGGCGCGCAGCAGCGTGGGCCAGAAGACCCCGGCCCTGCGGTGGCTGGGCTTCGACGCGATCCCGGCGTTCGTGCAGACGGTGGTGGTGGGAGCGTTCGTCTACCTGGCGTCGTGGTCGGGCTGGCTGTTCACCCGGGGCGGCTACAACCGGGACTTCGCCGACGGCACGGCGCCGGACTTCCTGCCGGGGTTCCTGGCCGCGCCGCTGGAGGCGCTGATGAGCCTGTGGAACTACCACACGCGCATCATGGGGTTCCACGACGACCTCAGCAGCGACCACACCTACATCTCCCAGCCGTGGGAGTGGATCATCATGCGCATGCCGGTGATGTTCCACTACAACGGCGAGGCGGTGGGGTGCCCCGGCGGCGACTGCGTCACCTCGATCGTCTCCATCGGGACGCCCGTCGTCTGGTGGCTGTCCATCATCGCGCTGACCGTCCTGGTGGGCTGGTGGGTGACCTTCCGGGACTGGCGGGCCGGGGCCGTGCTGCTGGGCGTGGCCGCCGGCTGGCTGCCGTGGTTCGCCTTCCCCGACCGTCCGATGTTCCTCTTCTACGCCCTGCCGATGCTGCCGTTCCTGGTGCTGGCGATCGTGCTGATGCTGGGGCTGGTGATGGGCGCCGGAGAGGAGAGCCCGCGGTTCTCCCCCTATCTGCGGGCGCTCGGCGGAATCGTGTTCGGAGTGGTGATGCTGCTGATCATCGCGCACTTCGCGTACCTCTACCCGGTGCTGGCGGCCTATCCGCTGGACAAGGAGGTATGGGACGAACGGCTGTGGTTCCGGGTGTGGATCTACGGGCGCGACGCACTGACGTGACCTGCGCGGGAGAACGGATCGTTCTCCATTAGTGGCAGGGCGCAAGGAAATCAATGCTTTCGCGTAGCCGAAACAGGACACTCCGGGAGGGGGGATTCCCGCGCCGAAAGCCTCGGCAGGGGACCCCCCTCCCTGGTACTGTCTGCAACTGGTTGCTGTTGTAGTTTCCATGGATGCCCGAGGCGCCTCGCGGAACTTCACGTGGGCGCTTTTGCGGGGGACCGTTCTCTTCTCTTCGGCGCCCGGCGACCCGGGGCCAGCAGGGTGCGGCCCCGTTGTAGTCCCCAAGGGAGAGCACATGGCTCAGGGCACCGTGAAGTGGTTCAACTCTGAAAAGGGTTTCGGGTTCATCGCCGTCGAGGGCGGCCAGCCCGACGTTTTCGTGCACTATTCGGCGATCTCGGGGAGCGGCTTCCGGAACCTGGAAGAGGACCAGCGGGTCGAGTTCGACATCATCCAGGGCCCCAAGGGCCCGCAGGCCGCGGACGTCCGCACCATCGCCTAGACAGAGCGTGGCGGGTCCTCGGAGACCCGGCGGAACCGTCCAGGCGGGCGTTTCCCTCCACATGCGTTCCCGGCCCCGCCCCTGACCCCGGGGGCGGGGCCGGCCGCGTCCGGCGGCGCGGCCGGGGCGTTCCCCGGATGTCCGCACCGTGATCCGGTCACGGTTACCCAAGCGCACCGATACCGGTTAACCTGCTTGAAGCCGGTCGGTATCCCGAGAACGAGGGTCGCGCATGTTCAACATCAGCGGAGGAGAGTTCATCGTCCTCCTTCTGCTCGCGCTGTTGATCTTCGGCCCCGACCAGCTCCCCAAGGCCGCCCAGCAGGTGGGCCGCGTGCTGCGCCAGCTGCGCACCATGGCGAACTCCGCCACCAAGGACATCAAGGACGGTCTGGGGCCCGAGTTCAAGGACTTCGAGGTCCAGGACCTCAACCCCAAGCGGTTCGTGCAGAAGCACTTCTGGGAGGAGGGCGAGGACGAGCCGCAGGACCGGCCCGCCGCGCGGCTCAACGGCCGCCGCCCCCCCTTCGACGACGAGGCGACCTGACCGGCCTCACCCGGCCAGGACCAGGACGAAGGCCCCCAGCGCCAGCAGGATCAGCGAACCCACGATGACGGCGGGCGAGCCGAAGGCCAGCACGAGCACCTCGGCGGCCAGCGCCCCGCCGATCGCCGCCGCGGCCCACGGCCAGCGCGCCTCCGGCGACCAGTCGTAGCGGCGCTCGCGTGCGACGGTGACACCGAAGGCCGCGGCGATGAGCCCCCAGAACGCCAGGTGGGCGACGACCCGCGCGGAGGGGTCCACGTAGTCGGCCATGCCGCCGACGATCATCACGTAGAAGACCGTCCCGGTCACCAGGCGCCAGTAGCCGCGGCCGCGCTCGACGGGGATGTCGCGCAGCCGGGCCGGGGTGGTGCGGCGGAAGCGCTCGGCCGCCACCGGCGGCGGGTCGGGCTCCGGGGGCGGAACCGGATCGGGGCGGGGTCGCGGGGGTTCGGGCGGCGGCTCGTACCCTCCGACGGGCTCGGGGCCCTCCGGGTACTGGTGGCCACCGGGGTACTGGGGGGAGTCGGACACGGTCCGCCCCTTCACGGTCGGCGCTGTCCGGCCGTGCGGCCGGGGGACTCTCGCCTCTCCCCTACCCGGTGCCCGGCGGTGTCAAATCCCCACCCGTCACGGAGAACGAGCCGGGCCCGGACCCCGGCGGCCGCGGTCGGCGCGCGTGAGGGGCCCGGGCCCGCAGACCTCAATGGACTAGAGCCAGGAGAATCCGCTGGAGCGAGAGCAGAGCGCCTGCTTGATCATGACATGTACCTTTCGTGTGGCTTCAGCCCATCCCTGGACCACCTTGGACCACCCGACCGACCCCGACAAGACCCTCACCCGGATGTTCATCATTTTATGACGTATCGGGACACAAAGGACGGAAGGGCCGCGATCCAACGGAGCGGCCTCCGCGGGAATCCCAGATCAGCGGTACCGCGTTCGCGATCGCAGTCCGCACCCTCCCCGGGGACCTGCAAAAACAAGTCCACCCGGCGGCAAAATCGCTTCGCCACGGCTGACCGAGAGTGATCACCGGAGTTTCTCCACCCGCCCGGCGGGACGGCACACCGATCGGAATTGCCGCCCCTTTCCCCAGAATATCCCGGACCCTTCCATAAACCTCCCGAGAGTCCCCTCTCCCGCCGACGGGAAAGAGCGGTCCGACCGGTGGGCACGCTCCGTGATCACCGCGCGGTGGAGGAACGCGGACACCAGGGGCCACCGGGGACCTCGACGCCCCTTTACAGACGTACAAAACTCCGGATTATCGACGGTCCTTTTCAGGGAGATGCGCATCCCTCGACCCCCTCGCATCACATGGTCGCCCGGTTCCTTGCCGTTCGACCGCAATGCTCGGGGCGAGTCGTGAAAACGGGTCGGCCGTTCGGGCGTACAGGGCTATCCTGGATCCGCACCGGACCCCGCCACAGGGGATAGCCGCTTCGCCGGTGACACTCGGGGCTCCGGTCCGGAATCGACACCCCGCGCGAGGGGATATCCGGCCGACCCGATTCCGGGGACCGTGCACCGCACGGTCCCCTTCTCCCTGCCGGGTCCCGACCGCCGCAGAATCTGCGACCCCCGCGCGCGACCACCGGACCGACCGGGCCCGTGGTCACGCACTCCGGCGGACCGCGCGCAGCCATCCGCTCCAGACCGGCCCCACGAGCACCCGCGCGGCGACTGCCGGACCGACCAAGCTCCGGGTCGCAGCCGGCCGTCCCCGCCGGGCGACCGCCCCACCGCCGCGCGGACCGACCGCGTCAAGACCCGCGGACACCCGCGCGCGACCCGACCGCCACCGGACCGCCCCGGCTCCCGAACACCCGCGGCACCCGTCGGCGGACCGCGCTCAGCGCTCCTCGGAGACCGGCCCCGCTTCCCGTCCCCATGCCGCCCCCCAGCGGCCCGTGGACGCCTCTACGGCCCTCGTTGCACATCAGCCCCGTCCGCAACAGCGGCACGTCCACACGCGGGCACCTCACCCGCCACAGCGCGGCACGGGCCGCAGGCGAGTCGAGGGGAGGGAGGGGGTGGAGCCGCACGGGAACCGCACCGGATCTCTCCCGGGGTTCTCACAACGACAGAGGCCCCGCCCGGTGGGCGAGGCCTCTGGTGGTCTTCTGACCTGCTGTGGAGCTATGGGGATTTGAACCCCAGACCCCCTCGATGCGAACGAGGTGCGCTACCGGACTGCGCCATAGCCCCTTGTTGAAGACGAGATAAGACTAGCAGGGATCCGGGGATGCTCCGAACCGGTTCCGGAGCCCCCGGAGGCGTCAGTCGCCGGCCGCCCGCAGCCGCGCGTCGGCGTACTGGTCGTAGACCTGGTTGCGGCGGTCGCGCAGGGCGATGATCTCCGCCTCGCGCTCGGCCTCCCGCTCCTCCTGCTCCTGGAGCTCGGCCGTCCTGCGGGCCCGCAGGGCCGCCCGGCGCCGGGCCTCCCGGACGGCGGCCCGCTGCTCGGCGTCGGCCTTGGCCGCCTCCCGCAGCAGCACCAGGTGTCCCCCCAGCAGGAGCACCGGAGGCACCGTCACCCACCAGGGCCCCAGGCCGAGGGCGACCGCGACGGCCGTGCCCGCGGTGAGCAGGACGAGCGCCGTGGTGCGGCGGCGCCGGCGGGCGATGACCCGGGACCGGCGCTCGCGGCCCGGCGGTCCGGGGAGGGGCGCGGCCTCGACCGCGACCTCCTCGGGCTCCTCCGCGTCCTCGTCCTCCAGGACGTCGGCCTCGGCCGCGTCCACGGTGTCCTCGTCCTCGCGCCGCGGGTCCTCGGGGACGGCGTCCACCGGGTCCTTCCGCAACAGCATCGGCACGAGGACGATGAGCCATACGACCACGATGGCCAGGTACAGAGGAGAGCTGCTCATCACCCCTCCTCACGATGACGGCCACTGAACGTTGATCGACACCTCGCCGACACCGCCGCGCGCGGTACGTCCGGGGAGGGGAACGTCCGTCCTGGGGACGGGGTTCCCGACCTCGGACCTGTCCGGGAGGTATCCCGGACATATCCGCGCGCTGCCCGCATCGTCAATGCGTCTATGTTCCGCACGGTACGACCCCGTGTCCATAAATGCGCCACATTCCGACCGGAGTGTCGCAAGATTGTGGACTCTCGATTTCGGTCGCCGGAGGCGGATGTCCGTCAGTGCAGGTCAGAGCATGACTGCGCAGAGCAATACCAATTCAACGCAAAGTAATTGATCGATGTCGCTAAAGAGAGGTTTAAGTTCCGGTCACACCCGTGATCGTGCCACGTTCAGTTCGGCCGGGGCCGCGGACTCGCCGGATGCCGGGGATCTCCGCCGCCGTTCGGGTCCTGTGGCCCCAATGGGGTTCCCGGACCGGAATCGGGCTCCGGCGGAGTCCCCGAGGATCTGTCCGAACGCCACCGGTGCAGCAGCCCGTCCGGGACCTCCTCGGACGTGAGCGCGTAGCAGATGTGGTCCCGCCAGGCCCCGTCGATGTGGAGCTGCCGTCTGCGCACGCCCTCGTCCCGGAAGCCGAGCTTGGTCGCGACGCGTCGGCTGGCCCGGTTCTCCGGCCGGATGTTGGCCTCGATCCGGTGCAGGCCGACCCGGAAGAAGGCGTGGTCGACGGCGAGCGCCACGGCCGTGGGGGTGATCCCCCGTCCCGCGTGGGCGCCGTCGATCCAGTAGCCGACCTGTGCCGATCGGGCCGAGCCCCAGACGATCCCGCCCACGGACAGCTGCCCCACGAAGCGCCCCGCGTAGAACACGGACCAGGGCATGGACAGGCCCTGGCGGGCCTCCCGCCGGATGGCCTGGATCATGGCCACGTAGGGGGACAGCCCGGTGGTGCGCAGCGGCATCTCCGGATAGGTGGGCTCCCAGGGCCGCAGCCACTCGGTGTTGCGCGCCCGGGTGTCGCGCAGGGCGGCGGCGTCGCGGAGCCGGAGCGGCCGGAGCTCGACCGGACCCTCCGCCAGGGTGACGGGCCACCCTTGTCTGCGATTCACGACAGTCCCTTCGCCACCGTCCGCCGGGTTCCGGCTCCCGCGGGGTCTCCAGTATTCCACTCCTCGGACACGGCGTGTCGTCGGTCACCCGTAGTCCCAGAAACGGATGGGACCTAATGTCGTTGATTCCTCACCGGAAAGGGGCCTCTTGGTCAAGGAATTCTCTCTGAACGGAATGCCCGAGATGTGATTCCCGTCATTGCCCGGTTCATTCGGAAGCAGAGTGATCCGCGCCACGCAACTGGTCGAGCGCGTGGCCCAGCACCGGCCCCAGAACGTCCATTCCGTCGCCCGCCCCGCCCCGCGAACCGGGCAGGTTGACCACCAGCACCCGCCGGTCGCCGCGCACGACCACCCCGGCCAGGCCGCGCGAGAGGATCGCGGTGGGCACGCCCTTCTCCCGCCCCGCGGACCGGATCGCCTCGGCGATCCCCGGCACCTCGTAGGAGAGCAGCGAGCGGGTGGCCTCGGGGGTGAGGTCCTGCGGAGTCACGCCTGTACCCCCGGTCGTCAGCACCGCGTCGGCGCCCTCGGCGACCGCGCGCTCCAGCGCCTCCGCCACCGGCGGGCCGTCCGGGACCACCCAGGGGCCCAGCGGCTCGAAGCCCAGGGCCCGCAGCCGCTCCGCGACGACCGGGCCGGAGCGGTCGGGGTACACGCCCGCCGCCGCCCGGTTGGACGCCGTCACCACGGCCACGCGCCGCGCGGGGGCGTCACTCACCGCGCCTCCAGTGGCCCTTCTTGCCGCCGGTCTTCTCCTCCACCCGGACCCGCGTGACCTCGGCCCCGGGGTCGACGGCCTTGACCATGTCCACCAGGCCCAGGGCGGCGGTCATGACACTGGTCAGCGCCTCCATCTCGACCCCGGTGCGGTCCGCGGTGCGCACCGTGGCCCGGATGTCGACGCCCTCGTCGACGACGGTGAGGTCCACGTCCACCCCGTGGACGGCGATGGGGTGGCACAGCGGCACCAGGTCGGGGGTGCGCTTGGCACCCTGGATCCCGGCGATCCGCGCCACGGCCAGGGCGTCGCCCTTGGGCACCCCTCCCCCGCGCAGCGCGGCGACGGCGGCGGCGCTGAGCAGCACCCGGCCGGTGGCCGTGGCGGTGCGTGCGCTCACGTCCTTGGCGGAGACGTCGACCATGCGCGCCGCGCCCGACGCGTCCAGATGGGTGAGCCCTCCGGGGCTCCCGTCCGCCCGTGGGGTGTCGCTCATCGTCGCCGTCCTCCGTGTCCGTGGCCCTGTGCGCGGGCCCCGCGGGCCCTCCACGAAGGTACGGTACGCCAGCCCCGCCGCGTCCCGTGCCGCCGGACCGCGGGGCCGGTCCGGCGAGCCCCCCCGGAGCCGACGGCTCAGACCGGGTCGGGCAGGACCAGGGCGTCCACCACCGTGCCCAGCGGCAGCTCTTCGACGTCCTCGGGCACGACGATCAGCGCGTCGGTGGTGCTGAGCGCGGTCAGCTGGTGCGACTCCTGCCGGGTCAGGGGCGTCACGGCGGCCTCCCGGCCCGGCCCCGCGGGGGCCAGGACCCCGCGCAGGTAGGAGCGGCGCCCGGGCGGAGAGGCGACCGGCGCGGTCAGGCGGGCGCGCACGCCCTCCAGGGAGGTGGGCGGCAGGCCGCGCAGACGGCGCAGCACCGGCAGGACCAGCACCTGGAAGGAGACGAACGCGCTCACCGGGTTGCCCGGGAGGGTGACGATGGGCGTGCGGTCCGGACCGATGACGCCGAACCCCTGGGGCTTGCCCGGCTGCATCGCCACCTGGGTGAACTCGACGGTGCCCTGGGCGCTGAGCACCTCCTTGACCACGTCGTAGGCGCCCATGCTCACGCCGCCGGTGGTGAGGACCAGGTCGGCGCGGAGCAGCAGCCCCTCCAGGGTGTCGAGGACCCGGGCCGGGTCGTCGCCGACGAACCCGTGCCGGTGCGCCTCGCAGCCCGCGTCCCGGGCGGCGGCGGCCAGCATGAAGCTGTTGGACTCCCAGATCTGGCCCGGGCCCAGCGGGCGGCCGGGCTCCACCAGTTCCTCGCCGGTGGAGAGCACCACCACGCGCGGGCGGGGGAAGACCGACACGGTGCGGCGCCCCACGGCTGCCAGCACGCCCATCTCCCCGGCGCCGACCCGCGCCCCGGGCTCCAGGACCACCGTGCCGGCCCCGATGTCACCGCCCGCCCGGCGGATGGCGTTGCCCTCCCGGACCGGCCGGGAGAACGCGGCCCGGGCGGGGTCGCCGTCGGTCCACTCCACCGGAACGACCGCGTCGGCCCCCGAGGGCAGCGGGGCACCGGTCATGATGCGGGCGCACATGCCGGGGCGGATCGCGACCGGGGACGGGTCGCCCGCGGCGATGTCGGCGACCACCGGCAGGCGGACCGGGTGGCCGGGGCCGGCCTGTGCCAGGTCGGCGGCGTGCACGGCGTACCCGTCCATGGAGGAGTTGTCGAAGCCGGGCAGGGACACCGGCGAGGCCACGGTCTCGGCGAGGACGGAGCCGTGCGCCTGGAGCAGGTCGACCTCGACCGGCCGGGGGTCGTCCACCACGGCCAGGATGTCGGCGATGTGCTGTTCGACGCTCTTCACGGGGGCTCCTCCGATTCGCGGCCAGGGCGTGGGCGCCCGCGGGCGCCCACGCCCCATTGTGGCCGGGCCGGGGAGGGGCGGCGGGCACCCCCGCCCCGGTCCGTGCGTCACATGGCGGGAGCGGTCAGGCGCGGGGGGCGTGCCGGTCGACGAACTCGCGCAGCCACGGGAGCAGCTCGTCGGCCAGGTCCGGGCGGCGGCAGGCGAAGTCCACGACGGTGCGGATGTAGTCGGCCTTGTTGCCGGTGTCGTAGCGGCGCCCGCGGAACAGGACGCCGTGGACGGTGCCGCCCTCCTCGGGCTTGCGCCGGGCCAGCTCGCGCAGGGCGTCGGTCAGCTGGATCTCGCCGCCGCGGCCGGGGGGAGTCTCGTGCAGCACCGGGAAGACCGCGGGGTCGCAGATGTAGCGGCCGATGATCGCCCAGCGGCTGGGGGCCTGCTCCGGGGAGGGCTTCTCGACCAGGTCGGTGACGGTGACGACGTCGTCCTCGTCGGTGGGCTCGATGCCCGCGCAGCCGTAGAGGGAGACCTGCTCGGGCTCGACCTCCATGAGCGCGACCACGCTGCCGCCGTGCCGGTGCCGGACCTCGATCATGCGGCGCAGCAGGTCGGCGGACTCGATGAGGTCGTCGCCGAGCAGGACGGCGAAGGGGTTGTCCCCCACGTGCGCCTCCGCGCACAGGACGGCGTGCCCCAGGCCGCGCGGCTCCCCCTGGCGGACGTAGTGGACCTGGGCCAGGTTGCTGGGCTCCAGGACCGAGCGCAGCCGCTCGGCGTCGCCCTTGGCCTCCAGGGCCTCCTCCAGCTCGTAGGCCCGGTCGAAGTGGTCCTCGATGGAGCGCTTGTTGCGGCCCGTGATCATGAGGACGTCGTTGAGGTCCGCGGCGACGGCCTCCTCCAGGACGTACTGGATCGCGGGCTTGTCCACGATCGGCAGCATCTCCTTGGGAGTCGCCTTGGTCGCCGGGAGGAAGCGGGTCCCCAGGCCGGCCGCGGGCACGACCGCCTTCGTCACGGGTGCGAGGGCGGAATCTGGCTGGTCGCTGGCGTTCATGTCGGCACTCTAGGACAGTCTCCGGTGCTCCACGATGCTCCGGGCCGTCCCGGGTGTCGAGAAGTCCCGGCGGTTTCGGGTCCGGGTAGGACGAAAGCCATCCGCCGTTCACCGGGGGCGCCGCGGGGGCCCCGCTGCCAGACTGGCGCCCATGGACGAGACGACACGGTCGGAGAAGCGGCGGATGCGGCGGGACCTCCTGGCGGCGCGCCGGGAGATGGACCCCGGGGAGCGCGGGCGCGCCGGGTCGGCGGTGCGCGACACCCTCACGGCGCTGCCGTGGCTGGCCATGGGCGGCACCGTGGCCTGCTACTACTCGGTGGGCACCGAGCCGGACACCCGCAAGCTCGTCGCGGCTCTGTGGAAGCGGGGCACGTACGTGCTGCTGCCCGTCTTCCTGCCCGACGGGAACCTCGACTGGGCGGCCTACGAGGGGCCCGACGGGCTGGAGCCGGCCGGGCACGGGCTGCTGGAGCCCACCGGGCACCGCTACGGGACGGGGGCGCTCGCCACCGCGGACGCGGTGGTGTGCCCCGCGCTGGCCGTGGACCGCTCCGGCGGCCGGCTGGGCCGGGGCGCGGGGTGCTACGACCGGGCCCTGGCGCTGCGGGGGCCGCACTGCCCGGCGATCGCGGTGGTGTACGACGGGGAGCTGGTGGAGGCGGTCCCCGGCGAGGAGCACGACCTGCGGGTGGACGCGGTGGTCACCCCGGGCGGGGGGCTGCGCGTGTTCGACTCCGGGGTGTGGCCGACCGGGCGGGGGTAGGCGCGGCGGGCCCGGGACCGCGGGATTAAAGCGGGCACCGGGGGGCGTTGACAGGGACGATCGCGCTCCGGCCGACGACGACGCCCCCGGCCGGGTCCCCGCTGTCACGGCCCCGGCCGCCGAGCGCGTACTATTTAGCAGTCAACGGGCGAGAGTGCCAGCAAGGAGGACCCGAACAGTGCCTACGTACCAGTACGCGTGCACCGAGTGCGGCGCCCAGATGGAGGTCGTGCAGAGCTTCAGTGACGACGCCCTGACCGTCTGCCCCGAGTGCGAGGGGCGGCTGCGCAAGGTCTACTCCGCGGTGGGCATCGTCTTCAAGGGCTCGGGCTTCTACCGCACCGACAGCGGCAAGACCTCCAACAGCTCCACCATGGCCGGCTCCGGTGCGAGCACCGCTCCCGCGGCCGACTCCGGCGCGGCCAAGCCGTCCTCGGGCTCGGACACCTCCTCCACGTCGTCCTCGTCCTCCCCCGCCAAGAGCGAGAGCACGAGCGGCAGCACGGCCAAGACCGCCGCGACCGGCGGCTGAGCCCCCGCCGACCGAACCCTCCGCGCCGCCGAGCCATCGGCGGCGCGCGGCGCGTCCGGGGCCGGCACCCGGGTGCGCCCCCACGGAAGCGGGCCCTGAGAGCGCGGGGCGCGCCGGGGCGCCTCCGGTCCCCGAACACCGCGCGCGAACCCGCGTACGGACGGGCCCGCCGGGCCGAACGGCTCCGGCCCCCCGGTCGGCCGCGTGGGCGCACCGCCGCGCGCCCGGCTCCGCACTCCCGCACACGGCCCTTCCCCCGACCGGACACTCCCGCACCCGCGCACACCGCCGAACGGCGAGGCGCCACGCGCTCAGAGCCTTCGCGCCCTCGCACACGGCCCCTCCAGCGGTCGGCACCACCTCCCCGCCGGGCACCCCCGCAGCCGCGCACACCGCAGGACCGGCCGCGCCGTGCGTCCGCGCGCCGGGCGGCGCGCGAAACCCGGAAGAGGGCCTGTGGACAACCGCTCCCGGAGGGTCCGGCGGGCCTATTTTCGGATCATGACCGACACCCCCCGCCCGCCCTACCGGCACCGCGGCGCGCTCACCCGGTTCGTGGACCGGCACCGGCGCGCCCTGGCCGCGCTGTTCACCGCCGCCGCGCTCGTCGCCGCCGTCCTGGCGGTGCGCCCGCCGCCGCCCGCCACCGTGGAGGTCCTGGTGGCCGCCCGCGACCTCGACGCGTCCGGGCCGCTGGCCGCGGGCGACCTCGTGCCCGCCTCCCTGCCGGCCTCCGCCGCTCCGCGCGGCGCGGTGGACCCGGGCACCGCCACCGCCGGCCGCACCCTCAACGCCCCCGTGCGGCGCGGCGAGGTCATCACCGACGCCCGGCTGTCCACCACGCCCGCGCTGCCCTACGGCGACGACCTCGTCGCCGTGCCCGTGCGGGTCGCCGACCCGGGGGCGGTGTCGCTGCTCTCCCCGGGCGACCGGGTGGACGTGCTGGCGGCGCGGGGCCGCGACGAGTTCGCCCCGGCCCGCGCCGGACCGGCCTCGGAGGTGGTCGGCGACCGCCCGGTCCTGGCCGTCCCGCCCGAGGCGGACCACGGCGGCGAGGGCGGCGCGCTCATCCTCATCGCGGCCAGCCCCCAGGAGGCGCGCGAGCTGGCCGGGCGGGCCGCCGACTCCCGCCTGTCGATCACCATCCGCAGCTGACCGCTGACCTACCGCCCATCACCATCCGCAGTTGACCACTGACCTTTTGTGGTGAAAGCTGGCCGGGCGCCCCGCCCGCCCCACCCGTGCCCCCGGCGCGGCCGGGTGCTGGAACCTCCGGCAGGTGGCGCGTTCCGCACAGCACACACGAGACACGTAGGGCTCTGCCATGGATGGCTTCAAGAAGTTCCTGCTCCAGGGAAACCTGGTGCAACTCGCGGTGGCGGTCGTGATCGGCACGGTCTTCGCCAACCTGGTCACCGCGTTCACCGAAGGATTCATCACCCCGCTGATCGGCATCTTCGGCGGGATCCCCACCTTCAGCGACCTCTACTTCGAGATCAACGGAAGCCGGTTCCTGTACGGCTCGTTCATCGACGCGCTGATCTCGTTCCTGCTCACCGCGGCCATCGTGTACTTCTTCGTGGTGCTGCCGGTGGCCAAGCTGATGGAGCGCTTCATCAAGGCCGAGGAGGCCACCACCCGCGAGTGCCCGCACTGCTTCACCGAGATCAACAAGAAGGCCGACCGCTGCTCGGCCTGCACCAGCGAGGTCACCCCGGAGACCGCCGCCTGACACGCCGCGGGGGCGGCCGGCGGGCCGCCCCCGGAGTCCTGCGCCGCGCGGACCCGGCCGTCAGCCGGTGTACTCCCAGTGCCAGGGCTCGAACGGACTCGACTTGGCCCAGGCCGGGTGGATCCACCCGTGGTCGGCACCGTTGGTCTCCATCCAGTTCCACCGCTCCGAGCGGAAGTTCTGGATGCCGCAGCCCAGGTCGATGGCCTGGCCCAGGCCGTGGTTGCTGGTCCCCGGGACGGCGGCGAAGCCGGGCGGCTGCTCGGCGTAGACCCGGTGCTGGTTCGGCAGGTCGCGGTAGGCGCTGTTGATGCACATGTTCTCGCCGAACCGGTCCACGTACTTCACGTTGAGTTCGAGGAAGTCCACGGCCGCGTCGGCGCGCAGGAACTTGTCGCCGTAGAGCTCGCACAGGGCCTCCGACGGCAGCAGGCCGTTGGGGTAGCCGCTGGCCAGGTCGGCCTTGCTCGGGTCGCAGTTGGCGGCGGCCATGTACGACTCGGGGTCGATGCCGCGGTTCTCCAGCTCGTCGGTGAGCGCCTGGGTGCTCTCCTCGGACTGCGTGCGCAGCCGCTCCACCTCGGCCCCCAGGGACGCCTGCTCCAGCTGGGTGGTGGTCTGGAGCTCCTGCGCCTGACCGGCCAGCCCCACCTGCTCGTCGCGCAGGTCGGTGGCGTCCTGGATGAGCGCCTCGTTGTTCTCCGAGAGCTTGGACGCGTAGGACTGGGTCTGGAGGTCGTCGTCGAGGTCCCCGGCGACCAGGACGCCCAGCGGTCCGGCGCTGGGCTGCTGGTAGAGCGTGCTGGCCAGCTGCGCCAGCGGCTCGCGCATCTCGCCCAGTTCCAGCTCGGTCTGCTGCAGTTCGTGGATGGTCTCCACGAGTTCGCCCTGCGCCTCTTCCAGGGCCTCCTGCCGATCCGTGTACTCGGAGGTGGCCTCCTCCAGGTCCTGCGCGGACTGCTCGGCCTGCTCGCGCAGCTCCTCCAGGCTCGCGGCCGCGGGCGCCAGGGCCACCGGCGGCGGCGGGACGACGATCAACCCGGTGATCAGCAGCAGGGTCAGCGTCCGGGCGAGACCGGCGTTCCAGGCACGGTGGCGGGCCGCGGTCGGCGCACCACCCGCCGCTTCCGGTACGCGGGGTCCCCGCCGCGCCGAATCAGAGGTGAACGGCACGAATGCTCCTCCGGCTGCTTCTAATCCTCGAACGCCTACCCGTGGCCGCAAGGCAACGTACTACATGTCCACTTGCGGTCACACGGGAACGGCCGACCGGGCGGTGCGGAATCCGGGAGGACCGATCCCCCCGCTCCGCACGCACCGTGCGGTCACCGATGTCACTGCTGGTCATCGTGGTGCGGTAGGTCACACAGGCCGACCGCGCCGCGCGGCGCGGGGGCAGGAAGGGACCAAACCCGACAGTCCTCGTGAACAACCTCACACCGCCACCAGGACAACCAATCGTAGGTCAGAGTACTGCGCCATGCACGCAGAGTCCCCCACCCGGAGAGCCGCCACACCCTTCGACACCCCGAGCACGCCCATCCTGGGTTAGGCTTGGCCCGGTGGCGGGACAACGCATACCTGCGCGCGTCCCGCGCGACCCATGGCTCCATAGCTCAGGGGATAGAGCACCGCTCTCCTAAAGCGGGTGTCGCAGGTTCGAATCCTGCTGGGGCCGCCCATCCCGACCTGCGGTTTCTCCTCCGGGAGAGGCCGCAGGTCGTTTTTCGCGACACCGACGCCGCCCCGCCCGACACGGGACCGCCGACCGTCCTTGCCAATAATATGACAATCGGTCTATTTTTCAACCGTGGGCATCAAAGGCGAAGAAACACGCGCTCGCATGGTCACCGCCGCGCGGGCCCTCATCGAGGCGCAGGGCTACTTCGGCACCGGGGTGAACCGCGTCCTGGCCGACAGCGGGGCCCCGCGGGGCTCCCTCTACTTCCATTTCCCCGAGGGCAAGGACCGACTGGTCGCCGACGCCCTGGAGGAGGGCGGCCGCGAGGTGGAGGCCCTCCTCGCCGCCGCGGAGGCGGAGGGACTGAACGCCGCCGGGACCACCCGGCGGCTGCTCGGCGCGCTGGCCGCCCGCATGGAGGAGTCCTCGTACGACAAGGGGTGCCCGGTGGCGACCGTCGCCCTGGAGGTCTCCGGTACTCCGGAGCGGGGCGGCAACGAGCGGCTGCGCCTGACCTGCGCGCGGATCTACGCCGGGTGGGAGCGGGCGCTGGCGGACCGGCTGGTCGTCGAGGGCCGGCCCCGGCCGGAGGCGGAGGAGGCCGCCGGTGCGGTGCTCGCCCAGATCGAGGGGGCCCTGCTGCTGGCACGGGTGCGGCACGACCGCACCCCTCTGGACCGGGCGGCACGGGCCGTGGAGGTCCTCCTCGCCCGCTGAGCGGACACCGCGCGGGCAGCCCTGGACACCCGCTTTCATTACCGAAGAATATGCAGACCGGTCTACAAAAAGGAGAAGCGATGACCGGGAACGGAACACCCCGGAGCCCGGCCACGGGGCCGACGACGCCGCGCTGACCTCGGTGGACGCCGACGCCACCCGGCCCTGGCGTCCCGGGGCGGGGGCGCGGCGGCGCGCCGGTCGGCGGCCGGCCGGGATCGGGAACGGACTTCCTCCCGGAACGCCGTGTCGCCATGACATCGCGGAGCGGCCGACCGATGATGGCTGCGGCAGCAGCAGCACCATCCGGGGGGCCACGGGATGAAGGATGCGGGCGGAGCGCGCCGCGACGACCACGACGACGAGCCGCGGGGGCGGACGGCCAGGCAGCGGGGCGGATCGCCCGCGGCCATCTCCGGGGCCCTGAGCCGCACCCCGCACCCGGGGCCCCAGCACTGGGGCGGGCCGCGCCCGCGCAAGGCCGAGCGGGACCCGTTCTTCTCCGGGAGGCTGGTCCCGCCCCCCGGGGAGCGCCCCCGGCGCCGCTAACACGCCACGGCCCCGCCCCCGCCACGGCGGCGGCCCGCCGGACGCCTTCTTCTGACGCGTCCCGCGCGGGCGGGGCGGGCCCGCTTCGGGGGGAGCGGGCCCGCCCCGGCCCGGCACCGGGCACGGCCGCGGCCGGGACACCGGTACGGGTCGACCCCGCGGCGCGGCTCCGTGGCGGCGCGCGACCCCGGCCCCCGGCGCCCTCGGCGCTCGCGCGGGGCCGGGGCCGCCTTCGGGGAGGGGTCGTCGGAATCGAACCCGGGCGCCGTGCGCCAGGGCCTTCCGGACGGGTGCGGTCGCGATCGGAACCGGACCTGCCGGCGCGGGCGCCCCGGACTCAGAGCAGCGGACGCCAGGGGGCGAGGATGATCTCGCTGAACTTCGCGGCGAAGGGGCGGCCCCGCCACTCCTCCTCGGTGAGCTCCCGCGCGTTGGTGAGGTCGTTGGCGAAGACCTCCTCCAGGTGCCGGGCCACGCCCTCGTCGAAGATCTCGGCGTTGATCTCGTAGTTGCCGGTCAGGCTCAGCCGGTCGACGTTGGCGGTGCCGACGGTGCTCCACCGGCCGTCCACCGTCGCCGTCTTGGCGTGCACCATGGCGTCCTGGTACAGCCACAGCCGCACCCCGCCGCGCAGCAGCACCGAGTACTGGCCGCGGGCCATCCAGTCGGCCAGCACGTGGTTGGAGTTCTCCGGGATGAGGATCTCGACGCTCACGCCCCGCTCCGCGGCGTCCACCAGCGCCCGCTGGAACTCGCGGTCCGGGATGAAGTACGCCTGGGTGATGAGGACGTGGTCCTTGGCCCGGTCGATGGCCTCCAGGAACATCGCCCTGATCGGGTAGATGAGCTGCTCGGGCACGTTGCGGTGGACGCGGAACCTCGCGTCCCAGTGCGGGTCGCCCAGCATGCCCAGCTCGGGCTGGCGCAGCCCCCGGTTGGCGTTCCAGAAGTCGACGAACGCGTTCTCCAGCTCCCACACCGCCGGGCCGTCCACCCGCAGGTGGGTGTCGCGCCACTCGGTGGCGTAGACGGAGCCCACGTTGTAGCCGCCGACGAACCCGGTCTCACCGTCGACGGTGAGGATCTTGCGGTGGTCCCGGCCGGACTTGCGGACGTTGAGCAGCAGCACGCCGGGCCGGAACGCCGGGTAGCGCAGGACCCGCACCTCGGGCGGGAAGCGGAAGAACGACCGCGGCACCACCAGGTTGGCGAACCCGTCGTAGATGACGTACACCTCGACGCCGCGCGCCGCCGCCTCGATGAGCGCCTGCTTGAACGCGGTCCCGGCCCGGTCGTCCTTGACGATGTAGGACTCGAACAGCACGCGGCGCCGGGCCCCCCGGATCGCCGCGAGCATGTCCTCGTACAGGTCCTCGCCGTAGGTGTAGACCGTGGCGGTGGTGTCGCCGACGGGGAACGCCCCCGGGGCGGTGCGCGGGAAGAACGCCCGGTGCGGGCGCACCTTCCGCCGCCAGTGGTTGATCCCCATGAGGGTCGCCGCCACCGCGATCTGGGCCGTCAGGAGGCCGAGCAGCCCCCATTTGACCGCGGACTTGATGGTGGACCGTCGCACACTAGCCTCCCGAACAGGACGTCCGCCGCGCCGGGCGTCCGTTCCCCGTGACCGCCGTTTCCGGCACAAGGTGGACGTCAACCGTAACCTGCCGGCGTCCTCCCCGGCGGCCGTCACCGGCCGTGTCCGGTGTGTCAGCCGCGGCGGCGGCAGACCAGCAGCTCGGTGGTCGGGCTCTCCCGGCGCCCGCGCACCAGGCGCCGCTCCAGCGGGTACAGGGCGGCCCCGGCCAGCCAGCCGGTGGGGGCGGTGAGGGTGGCGGCGCGCAGGGCCCCGCCCCACGCCTTGCGCCAGGGCGCGGAGGCGTCGACCTGGGCGTTCATGAGGACCAGCATGGGCACCCGCAGCCGCACGTCGAACCCGGCCTTGTCGAGTGTCCCGGCGATCCACTCCAGGGTGCGGTTGACCTGGTGCTCGCCGCGCTGCTCGGGGCGCTGGAGGCAGTTCTCGGAGATGACGAGCGTCCCGCCGGGGCGCAGCACCCGGGCGAACTCGCCGACCGCCGAGGTGTAGCGGTCGTCATCGGTGATGTGGAAGAGGACGTCCATGCACGACAGGGCGTCGAAGGAGCCGTCCCCGAAGGCGTCGAGGTCGGCGGCGTCCTGGCGGACGAAGCGGTGGTCGGGGAAGCGCTCGCGCAGCCGTGCCACGGCGGCGTCGGTCATGTCGCAGCCGGTCACGTCGGCGGCGCCCAGCCGGTCCCAGAGCCGGACGTAGAAGCCGGTTCCGCTGCCCACGTCCAGGACGCTGGGGTCGGTGAGGCCCTGGCTCCCCACCCGGCGCAGGAACACCTCCTCGCGGACCTTGTACATCCAGGTGTTGAAGGGGCGTCCCAGGGCGCGGTACCCGACGCCGCTCTCTGTCCAGTCGCCCGCCAGGCGGCGTTCCCAGAAATCGCGCAGTTCACTGTGTGTGGCCATGCCACCACTCTCACACCGGGGAGGCGGGGATGTCCCGCCACGACACCGCGTGTCCCGGCCCGTGTCATCCCGTCTGCGGCCGCTCCCCCGGCGTGCCGGGGCGGTGGGCGACGACCCTCTCCACGAATCCCAGGGCGGTCCGATCGTGACGGTCCACCGCGAACCCGACCTCCCGGGCGAGCGCGCGGGGCAGCCGCCGGGGCCGTGCCCGGGCCGACTCCCGCCAGCGCCAGGGGACCCTGGTGTACTCGATGTGGTCGGCGAGCAGCAGCAGCCCGCCCGGGCGCAGCACCCGGTACATCTCGGCCAGGGCGCGCCGCTGGTCGGGGATGGTGCACAGGGCCAGCACGCACAGGACGGTGTCGAAGTCGCCGTCGGCGAAGGGCAGGTCCTGGGCGTCGCCCTCGACCAGGGTGACGGCGCGGCCGAGCGCCGCGGCCCGGCGGCGGGCCAGGGCGAGCATGGCGGGGCTCAGGTCGAGGCCGGTGAGCCCGACGCCAGCGGGGTAGTGCGGCAGGTCGTGGCCGCTGCCCACGGCCACCTCCAGGGTCCGTCCACGGGCCCGTCCGCACAGCCGGGCCCGGGTGTCGCCGATGACCAGCCGCTGCAACCGTTCGCCGCGGTCGTACCCGGCGGCCATCCGGTCCCAGTCCCCGCGGACCCGTGCGGTGTCCTCGTCCATGGCGGTCCCCTCCCTCACCGGTCTTCCCGGCCCGCGCCCCTTGACACGGGCCCCCAGTGTGGAACTTCATGTGGACATGAGGTCAAGCAGCGGGAAGCCGCGCGTCGAAGAGCTGTCCATCGGTGACCTGGCCGCGGAGTTCGGCCTGGGCCCGCACGTGCTGCGGCACTGGGAGGCGATGGGGGTGCTGGAGCCGGTCCGCCGGGTGGGCGGGCGGCGCCGGTACTCCCCCGGGCAGCGGCTGCGCGTGGCGCTGGTGCTGGGCGCGCAGGACGCGGGGATGAGCCTGGACCGGATCCGGGACCTGGCCGGGGCGGGCGCGGACCGCCGCGGGGCGGCGCTCACCGAGCACCTGGCCGAGCTGGACGAGCGGCTGGAGCGGCTGCGGGCGGCCCGCGAGATGGTGGCGCACGCGGTGGCGTGCGAGTCCGGGGACGTGCTGGAGTGCCCGAACCTGCGGCGGATGCTGGAGGAGGCGGTGGAGTCGGGCTGCCACGCGCGCAGGGCGCGGGGGACGGCTCCGAAACCGCCGGAGCGGCCGGCGGCGCGGGCCTGAGGGCCCGCCCCCGCGGCGGCCCGCCCGGGACGGACGCGGGGGTTCCCGGTCCGGACGTGTTCGTCACCGGGCTCTGCTATTCCTGGTTCCTCCAGCGCACCACCGCCCCCAGAGGAACCCCCATGGCCTTCGGCACGCACCTGACCGAGTTCGCGGGCCTGCCCGCCTTCGGGTACCGCTCCCCGCAGGGGACCGCCGCCGAGGAGGAGTGGGCCCGGGAACGGCCCTACGCCCCGGCGTGGACGGCCGATCCGCTTGCCCTGCTCGCGGCCCTGCGCGCACCGGGCTCGGTGGCCTGGCGGCTCGACGACCCGCACGGGGCCGAGGCGCCGGTCGGCGGCGGGGTCCCCGGCTACCTCGACCGGTTCCTGTCCGACACCGACCCCGGCGCGGTGGCGGCCGTGATCACCGGAGACTTCTACCCGTCCGACAGCACGGGGGACACCTCACCGGTACGCGAGGCCCTGGTGGAGCACGCTGCCCGCCTCACCGGGCTGCGCGCCCTGTTCCACGCCGACGTCGTCTCCGGCGAGTGCGAGGTGTCGTGGCTCCGCAACGGCGACCTCGCCCCGCTGCTCGACGCGCTGCCCTCCCTGGAGCGCCTGGCGGTCCGCGGCACCGGCGACATGTCCCTCGCGGTCGGGCGGCACGCGTCCCTGCGCTCCCTCACCCTGGAGGGCGGCGGCCTGCCCGCCGACCTCGCCCGGGACGTGCTCTCCGCCGACTACCCCGCGCTGGAGCACCTGGAGCTGTGGCTGGGCGTGGAGGACTACGGCGGCGACGCGTCCGTGGACGACCTCGCCCCGCTGCTGGAGGGGCGGGTCCACACCGGCGTACGCTCCCTGGGCCTGCGCAACGCCCAGCGGACCGACACCTGGGTCCGGGCCCTCGCCGAGAGCCCGCTCCTGGACCGCCTGGAGTCCCTCGACCTCTCCGGGGGCACCCTCGGCGACCTGGGCGCGCAGACCCTCCTGGACACCCCGGGATTCCGGGAACTGGAACGGCTGGACCTGCATCACCACTACATGTCCGAGGAGACGGAGCGGCGCGTCCTGGAGGCCTTCACCGCTGCGGGCGTCGCCGTCGACGCGTCCGGCCGGCGGGAGCCGGAGGAGAGCCACTTCGAAGCGGCCGAGGACATGGAGGACGAGGAGTGGGCGTACTACTACTACCCCTCCGTCACCGAGTGAGCCCGTCACCACAGCCCCGCGGCCTCCCGCCGAACCACGCCCCCGAAAGGCCCCGACCGTGACTTTCCGCGCCCACCTGACCGAGCTCGGCGGACTCCCCGTGTTCGAGTACCGCTCCCCGGAGGCCGTGGCCGCCCAGCACACCTGGACGGAGGAGCACCCCCGGGGCCGCCGGGAGACGACGGACCCGCTGCCGCTGCTCGCCGCCCTGCGCACGCCGGGCGCGTTCGCCTGGCGGCTGCGCGACTCCGAGGGGTGGGAGTCGCAGGAGGGCGGGGACTTCGTGCTCCGGTACTACGAGCGGTTCTGCTCCGAGGTACCGCCCGCGTCGGTGGCGGCCCTGGTGGTCGGGAACGTCGAGGAGACCTTCGACATCGCCGAACCCGACCGGGTCCGGGACGCCCTGCTGGCGTGCGCGCCGCGCTGGACCGGGCTGCGCTCGCTCTTCTACGCCGACCTCACCTACGACGAGTACGAGGCCTCGTGGTTCGAGCACGGCGACCTGTCCGGCCTGCCGGACGCCTTCCCCGGCCTGGAGCGCCTGGGCATCCGCGGCACCGGCGAGCTGTCCCTCCCGGTGGAGCGGCACGCGTCCCTGCGCTCCCTGACCCTGGAGGGCGGCGGTCTGCCCCGCGCCCTGGCGGAGCAGGTCCTGGCCTCCCGCTACCCCGCGCTGGAGCACCTGGAGCTGTGGCTGGGCGTGGAGGGCTACGGCGGCACCACGGGCCCGGACGACCTCGCCCCGCTGCTGGAGGGGCGGGTCCACACCGGCGTACGCTCCCTGGGCCTGCGCAACGCCCAGCGGACCGACACCTGGGTCCGGGCCCTCGCCGAGAGCCCGCTCCTGGACCGCCTGGAGTCCCTCGACCTCTCCGAGGGCACCCTCACCGACGCGGGCGCCGAAACCCTGCTCGGCACCCCCGCCTTCCGCGGCCTGCGCCGCCTGGACCTGCACCACCACTTCATGACCGCCGAGACGGAGAAGCGCCTGGTCGAGGCCCTCACCGCCGCCGGCGTCGAGACCGATACGTCCGACCGCCTCCCGGCGGCGGAGGGCTACCCCTCCGTCACCGAGTGAGGCCCCCCGAACGCCCCCTCGCCGACGAAAGGCACCGGACGTGACCTTCGACACCCACCTGGCCGAGTACGCGGGACGCCCCGTGTTCGAGTACCGCTCCGCCCAGGCCCTGGCCGCCCAGCGCGCCTGGGCGGAGAGGCACCCCGGGGGGCGCCGCGAACTCACGGACCCGCTGCCGCTGCTCGCCGCCCTGCGCACCCCCTCCTCGTTCACCTGGCGGCTGAGCGACCCCGAGGGCTGGGAGTCGCAGGAGGGCGAGCCCGTCCAGCGGTACTACGAGCGGTTCTGCGCCGAGGTCCCCCCGGAGTCGGTGGAGGCCCTGGTGATCGGCAGCCACGGGGAGCGCATCGACGTCTCCGAACCCGAACTGGTCCGGCGGGCCCTGGTGGAGGCGGCGCCCCGGTGGGCCGGGCTGCGCTCCCTCTTCTACGCCGACCTCACCTATCACGAGGCCGACGTCTCCTGGCTGCTCCTCGGGGACGTCTCCGCGATCCCGAACGCCTTCCCCCGGCTGGAGCGGCTGGGCTTGCGCGGCACCTCCGAGCTGTCCCTCCCGGTGGAGCGGCACGCGTCCCTGCGCTCCCTGACCCTGGAGGGCGGCGGCCTGCCCGCCGACCTCGCCCGGGACGTGCTCGCCTCCGACTACCCCGCGCTGGAGCACCTGGAACTGTGGCTGGGCGTGGAGGACTACGGCGGCACCACGGCCCCGGACGACCTCGCCCCGCTGCTGGAGGGCCGAGTCCACACCGGCATCCGCTCCCTGGGCCTGCGCAACGCCGAGGACACCGACACCTGGGTCCGGGCCCTCGCGGATTCCGCGGTCCTGGAGCGGCTGGAGGTCCTGGACCTGTCGATGGGCACCCTCACCGACGCGGGCGCCGAAACCCTGCTCGGCACCCCCGCCTTCCGCGGCCTGCGCCGCCTGGACCTGCACCGCCACTTCATGACCGCCGAGACGGAGAGGCGCCTGATCGAGGCCCTCACCGCCGCCGGTGTGGAGACCGATACGTCCGACCGCCTCCACGCGGACGGCGACGGGCTCTACCCGTCCGTCACCGAGTGACGTCCACCGCCCTCACCCTGCCCGACCCGACCGAAAGGCGCCGGCCTTGACCTTCAACACGCACCTCACCGAGTACGCGGGGCTCCCCGTGTTCGGGTACCGCTCCCGGGAGGGGATGGCCGCCGCGGGCCGCGGGGGCGCGGACCCGCTGGCGATGCTCGCCGCCGCCGGGGACCCGGGCGCCTACGCCTGGCGGCTGAGCGACGAGGAGGGCGACGAGCCCCGGGACGGCGGGGACTTCGTGCTCCGGTACTACGAGCGGTTCTGCGCCGACGTGGAACCGGCGTCGGTGGCGGCCCTGGTGGTAGGGAACGTCGAGGAGACCATCGACGTCGCCGATCCGGGGCCGGTCCGGGACGCCCTGCTGGCATGCGCGCCGCGCTGGACCGGGCTGCGCTCGCTCTTCTACGCCGACCTCACCTACGAAGAGGCCGAGGTCTCCTGGATCGAGCACGGCGACCTGTCCGGCCTGCTGGACGCCTTCCCCGGCCTGGAGCGCCTGGGCATCCGCGGCACCGGCGACACGTCCCTGGCCGTGGAGGAGCACCGCTCCCTGCGCTCCCTGACCCTGGAGGGCGGCGGCCTGCCGCCCGGCCTGGTGAAACAGGTCCTGGCCTCCCGCTACCCCGCGCTGGAGCACCTGGAGCTGTGGCTGGGCGTGGAGGGCTACGGCGGCACCACCTCGGCGGAGGACCTCGCCCCGCTGCTGGAGGGCCGGGTCCACACCGGCATCCGCTCCCTGGGCCTGCGCAACGCCGAGGACACCGACACCTGGGTGCGGACCGTCGCCGGCTCCGCGGTCCTGGAGCGGCTGGAGGTCCTGGACCTGTCGATGGGCACCCTCACCGACGCGGGGGCGGAGGTCCTCCTGGGCACCCCCGCCTTCCGCGGCCTGCGCCGCCTGGACCTGCACCGCCACTTCATGACCGCCGAGACGGAGAGGCGCCTGGCCGAGGCCTTCACCGCCGCCGGTGTGGAGACCGACGTGTCCGGGCGCGAGAGCAGCGGGAGCGGACGCCCCTACCCGGCCGTCACGGAGTGACGCCGGGGCCGTGGCGACGGCCGCCCCGGGCACGGGGCCCGATCCGCGCTGCGGCACCGGTGCGGGGCCCGGCCGGCTCCGGTCGGCCGGTCCGTCACCGCGGACTGCTAGACATGACCCACGCGACACCCCCTCACCAGGAGAAGCATCCATGATCGGCGACCACCTCAGCGAATTCGGCGGACTACCGGTGTTCGAGTACGTGTCCCCCACGGGGATGGCCTCGACGACGGAGCGGTACGGCCGCGCCCCCCGGCCCGACGCCCTGGCCCGGCTCGCGGCCCTGCGCACCGTGCGCGACTACGCCTGGCGGCTGGCGGTCGACAGCTACGACCCGGAGGAGGACTTCCGGGAGTACTTCGCCTCCTTCATCGAGGAGGCGGAGACGGAGCGGGTCCGGGCCATGGTGATCGGCCCCGCCGGCTCCTCCGACGGCTCGGAGCCCGGCACCCCGGCCCGCGACGCCCTGGTCGAGCACGCCGGAGCGCTGACCGGCCTGGAGTCCCTGTTCGTGGG
This sequence comes from Nocardiopsis flavescens, assembly GCF_900141985.1. Taxonomy (GTDB): domain Bacteria; phylum Actinomycetota; class Actinomycetes; order Streptosporangiales; family Streptosporangiaceae; genus Nocardiopsis; species Nocardiopsis flavescens. The sequence continues at coordinate 367,284 of NZ_FQZK01000003.1, forward strand.
GGACATCATCGCCGAGGAGCAGGAGGTCTCCTGGATCCACCAGCCCGACCTGGCGCCGGTGCTGGCGGCCCTGCCCCACCTCACCGAGTTCGCGGTGCGCGGCACCGGCGACCCCTACATGCACGAGAAGAGCCAGCTGGGCCTGGACATCGGGCGGCACGACTCGCTGCGCTCCCTCACCGTGCAGAGCGGCGGCCTTCCGGCCACGGTCGCCCGCGGCATCGACACCGCCGACCTGCCCGCGCTGGAGAACCTGGAGCTGTGGCTGGGGGTCGACGACTACCGGGGCGACACCACCCCCGAACACCTGGCCCGCACCCTGTCGGGCGAGGCGTTCCCGCAGCTCAACCACCTGGGGCTGTGCAACGCGGAGAACACCGACCTGTGGGTGCGCGCCCTGGCCGACGCCCCGGTGGTGGAGCGGGTCCGCTCCCTGGACCTGTCGATGGGCACCCTCACCGACGAGGGGGCACGGGTCCTGCTGGACTCCCCGGTGTTCCGCGGGCTGGGGAGGCTGAACCTGGAGCACCACTACATGACCGAGGAGACGGAGACCCGCGTCAGGGACGCCTTCACCGAGGCGGGCGTGGAGATCCGCGTCGGCGACCGCCAGGAGAAGGAGGACGACTGGCTCTACCCCGCGGTGACGGAGTGACCGTGCCCGCCCGGCCCGCGGCGCCCCGGCCGCACCGCCCGCGTGTCCCCGACCCCCGCTGCGGGGGTCGGGGCCGGCGGGGCGGGAGCTCCGCCCCGGCGTCCAGGGTGCCGGCATGGGCGGACGGCGGCGACTCGACCTGGCCGTGCTGGTGCAGACCGCGGCCCTGGCGGCGGTCCCGCCGCCGGTGGCCGCCTTCACCCTCGTCCACCGGCTCGGGCCGGGCACCGGCGCCGCCCCGGGGGCGGTCGCGGCCGTCGTGGCGAGTGACCCCGGTGCCCCCCGGGCAGGGGCTCCCCGGAGGGCGGAACGTCCCCGGCGGCTGCTAAACCTGGAACCCCTCGAAACCCCAGGTGGAAGAGGCCGGGCGCCCCGGCACCCCCTCCGCCGCAGAGCGCCTCCGCTGAGGAACCCCGTGCCCATCACAGACCACACCGCCGAGTCCGCCGGACCGCCCGCCACCGGCTCCCCCTCCCGGGAGGTGCCGCGCCGGCCCGGGCACCCCCGGCGGGACGGCGGGAAGACCCCGTCCCCCGCGCCCGCGCTCCCCGAGGCGGTGTCCGCGCCCGGGTGCCCGGACCGCTTCTGCGACTTCTCCGACGAGAGGGAAACGGAGCAGATGCGGGCCGGTGTCCGGTCCGCGCCGCACGGGGCGAACGCGGCCCCCTCCGCCACCCGGGAGCCCGGTGTGCGCGCCTCCGGCGGCGACGGACCCGGGCCGTACCACCGCACGGCGGTGTCCGGGTGAGCGGCGCGGGCGTGCGCGACCGGCCCCTCGTCGTCGTCGGCGTCCCCGGCAACCGGCGCCTGGAGCTGTTCCGGGCCGCCGCGGCGGCCTCCGGCCGGCCCGAGCCGGCCGTCCTCCCCTGGCGCGACCTCGCGTCCGGCCCCGTGGAGGTCCCCGCCGGGGCCCTGGTCCGGGTGGACTCCCCCGGCGGCGACGTCGCCACCGAGCGCCTGCTGCGCGGCTGGGACCGCGACCCCGACCCCTACCGGGCCGAGGGCACCGGCGACCACCACGCGGGCCTGCGCACCGCGCTGGACCGGCTCGCCGTCGCCGTCGCCGCGGCCCCGGGCGCGCACCTGCTCCAGGACGTGGACGACCTCGTGGTCATGTGCGACAAGCGCCGCTGCCACGCCCGGCTGGAGTCCGCAGGGGTACCGGTGCCGCCGGCGGTGGGCACCCCCGTGCGCGGCTACCGGGACCTGCGGACCGCCATGGAGGCGCACGGCTGGTCCCGGGTGTTCGTCAAGCCCGCCCACGGCTCCTCGGCCTCGGGGGTGATCGCCCTGGCCACGGCCCCCGGCGGCCGGATCCGGGCCGTCACCTCCGCCCGGCTGACCCGGGACGGGCGGGGCGGCCCCGCGCTGTTCAACAGCCTGAGGCTGTGCACCTACACCCGGGAGGAGGACGTGGCCGCCGTGGTCGACGCCCTGGCGCCCGACGGGCTGCACGTGGAGCGGTGGCTGCCCAAGGCCGGGTTCGCCGGGAAGACGATCGACCTGCGGGTGGTGGTGACCGCCGGGCGGGCGCACCACGTGGTGGTGCGCTCCTCGTCCTCCCCCCTGACCAACCTCCACCTGGGCAACGCCCGCGGTGACCTGGAGGCGCTCATGGACGACGTCGGCCCCGAGCGCTGGGACGCGGCGATGGCCGTGGCCGAGGCCGCCGCAGGCCGCTTCGCCACCCTGCACGCCGGGGTGGACCTGATGGCCTCCCCGGGCTGGCGCTCGTTCGCGGTGTGCGAGGTCAACGCGTTCGGCGACCTCATCCCCGGGGTGCTGCACGAGGGCCGCGACACCTACGCCGAACAGCTGCACGCCCTGGACACCGGCCGGTACCCCGTTCCGTCCGCCCAGGTCGGCAGCGCATCCTGAAGGACACCATGGACACCACCCTTCCCGACATGAACGCCGTGGTGGGCACGCACGACCTGCTGCTGCTCACCCTGGACACCCTGCGGTACGACGTGGCCGCCGAACTCGCCGCGGCCGGGCGCATCCCCCACCTGGCCCGGCTGCTCCCGGGCGGGCGCTGGGAGGAGCGGCACGCACCGGGCAGCTTCACCTACGCGTCCCACCTGGCGATGCTCGCCGGGTTCCTGCCGACCCCCGCCGCGCCCGGGCCGCACCCGCGGCTGTTCGCCGCCGCGTTCCCCGGAAGCGTGTCCACCGCCCCGCGCACGTGGACGTTCCAGACCCCGGACCTGGTCTCGGGGCTGGCCCGCGCCGGGTACCGCACGGCGTGCGTGGGCGGCACGGGGTTCTTCAACCGCAGGTCGGCGGTGGGCTCGGTCATCCCCGACATGTTCCAGGAGAGCCACTGGGAGGAGTCGTTCGGCGTCGCCGACCCGCACTCCTTCGAGAACCAGGTGGCGCGGGCCGTGGAGGTCTCCCGCGCCCGGCCGGCGGATCAGCCGCTGTTCCTGCTGCTCAACGCCGCCGCCCTGCACCAGCCCAACTGGTTCCACCTGCCCGGGGCGGACGCGGGGGCCGGGGACACACGGGAGAGCCACGCCGCCGCCCTGGAGTACGTCGACCGGCACCTGCCCCCGCTGCTGGAGGCGATGGCCGCGCACCGGCCCTGCTTCGCGGTCGTGTGCTCCGACCACGGCACCGCCTACGGCGAGGACGGCCACGTGGGGCACCGCATCGGCCACGAGGTGGTGTGGACGGTGCCCTACGCCCACTTCTTCCTCCCGCACGGATACACCGCACCCGACGCCACCGCCGAGGAGGCCCCAGCGTGACGACCCTTCCCCTGGTCCCGGCCGCCGAACCCGTGGCCGCCGACTCCCCGTACCGCTCCTACGTCTACGCCTACCCCCACAAGAGCGCCTACCGCCCGTTCGCGCGGCGCCCCCTGCTGGCCGACCTGTGGCGGGACGAGGACGTGCGGGCCCTGTCGCTGTACCTGCACATCCCGTTCTGCGAGATGCGCTGCGGGTTCTGCAACCTGTTCACCCGCTCCACCCCGCCGGCCGAGCAGGTCGCCGCCTACCTCGACGCGTTCGAGCGCCAGGCCCGGACGGTGGCCGCCACCCTGCCGGAGGGGGCCGCGTTCGCCCGGGCCGCCCTGGGCGGGGGCACCCCCACCTACCTGGAGGCCGACGAGCTGGCCCGGGTGTACGACGTGCTGGAGTCCGCGTTCGGTGTGGACCTGGCCGCCGTCCCGGTGTCGGTGGAGACCTCCCCGGCCACCGCCACCGCCGACCGGCTCGCGGTGCTGGAGGCGCGCGGGGCGACCCGGCTCAGCATGGGCGTGCAGAGCTTCATCGACTCCGAGGCGCACGCGGCCGGGCGGCCGCAGAAGCGCGCCGAGGTCGACCGGGCGCTGGAGCTGATCCGCGCGCACACCACCGCCGACCTCAACGTGGACCTCATCTACGGGATCGACCGGCAGGACGCGCGCACCTGGGCCTACTCCCTGGACACGGCGCTGGAGCACGACCCGGAGGAGGTCTACCTCTACCCGCTGTACGTGCGCCCCCTCACCGGGCTGGGCCGCCGCGGCGGCTCCTGGGACGACCACCGGCTGCGCCTGTACCGCCAGGGCCGCGACCACCTGCGGGAGCGCGGCTACGAGCAGGTGTCGATGCGGATGTTCCGGCGGGCCGACGCCCCCGAGTCGCCGGCCCCGGACCACAGCTGCCAGACCGACGGGATGGTGGGCCTGGGCTGCGGGGCCCGGTCCTACACCGCCTCGGCGCACTACTCCTTCGACTACGCGGTGGGCGTGGGGCAGGTGCGCTCGATCATCGCCGACTACACCGGGCGCGACGCCGCCGACTTCGCCCGCGCCGAGGTGGGCTTCCGGCTGGACGACGACGAGCGGCGCCGCCGGCACCTGCTCCAGTCGCTGCTGCGCGCCGAGGGCATGGACACCGCCGACTACGCCTCGCGGTTCGGGTCCGGGCCCCGGGAGGACTTCCCGGAGCTGTTCGCCGCCCTGGACCGGCGCGGCTGGCTCGCGGACGGCGGGGCGGGGCGCGTGCTGCTCGGCGAGGAGGGCCTGGCGCACTCCGACGCCGTGGGGCCGATGTTCTTCTCCGACCGGGTGAACGCGCTCATGGCCGAGTACGAGGCCCGCTGATGGCGGCGACCGCGCCGCTGCCGCCGCACCTCACCCTGCTGTACCGGGGGCCGCTGGCCAGCTGCGACTACGACTGCCCGTACTGCCCGTTCGCCAAGCGCCGGGACTCCCCGGAGACGCTGCGCGCGGACCGGGCCGCCCTGGAGCGGTTCGGGGACTGGGTGGAGGCGCGGGCCGACGAGGACCCCGGCACCCGGGTGTCGGTGCTGTTCACCCCGTGGGGCGAGGGGCTGGTGCGGACCTGGTACCGGCGGGCGCTGGCGCGGCTGAGCGCGCTGGAGCACGTGGAGCGGGTGGCGATCCAGACCAACCTGAGCGGCCGGGTGGAGTGGCTGGCCGGGTGCGACCTCTCGTCGGTGGCGCTGTGGACCACCTACCACCCGGGCCAGGTGACCCGGGAGCGGTTCCTGGCCAAGGCGCTGCGGCTGGTGGAGCTGGGGGTGCGGTTCAGCGTGGGCGTGGTGGGCGAGCCCGGCCACCTGGAGGCGGCCCGGCGGATGCGCGCCGACCTGCCGGAGGAGGTGTACCTGTGGGTGAACGCCGCCGAGGGCCGGACCTACACCGACGCCGAGGCGGCCGACTGGCAGGCGCTCGACCCGCACTTCCACTACAGCCGCCACCCGCACGCCAGCCGGGGGCTGCCCTGCCGGACCGGCGACAGCGTGCTGTCCGTGGACGGCGACGGGAACGTGCGGCGCTGCCACTTCGTGGACACCCCGATGGGCAACCTGTACGACGGCTCGTTCCGGCGGGCGCTGGGCCGCCGCGGCTGCCCGCGGACCGACTGCGACTGCCACATCGGGTACGTGCACCTGGAGTCGCTCGACCTGTACGACGTCTTCCGCGGCGGGGTCGTGGAGCGCGTCCCGGCCGTGCGCCCCCGCGCGCTGCCGCTGCTCCCCTAGCTCCCCCGCCGGGCCCGTCCGGGGACGCGGTGCGTCCCCCGGACGGGCCCCGGTCGGCCCCGCGCCCCCGGAGCGTCACCGGGGCCGGAGATAATCCGACACATGGTCTTTCCCCGGGTCATCGCAACCGATCTCGACGGCACCCTCCTCGGCCTCGACGGCCGTGTCTCCGAACGCAACCGCCGCGCCCTGGCCGCCGCCGTGGCCGCCGGCGTGAAGCTGGTCCTGTCCACCGCGCGGCCTCCGCGCACCACCGCGCACATCGCGTCCCTGTTCACCTGCTCCGCGGTCCTGTGCGGCAACGGCGCCGTGGCCGGGCTGCCCGGTGCCGACCCGCTCGTGCGGGCGCTGGACACCGCCACCGCCGCAACGGTCGTCGGCGAGCTGCGCGGCGCCCTGCCCGGGGTGGGGTTCGGGGTGGAGACGGGGACGGACTTCTACCACGACACCGACTACGACCTGGAACCCTGGGTGCCGCGCGACTGGGTACGCGAGGTGGTCGGATCCACCGACGAACTGCTGGAGCGGGCCCGGCCCATCACCAAGCTGCTGGTGCGCTCGCAGGGCGTGCCGGTGCACATCCTGCACGCGACCGCGGAGCAGGCCGTGGGCGGGCTGGTGGAGGTCACCTACTCGGGCGGGCACGGGCTGCTGGAGATGAGCGCGTCGGGCGTCGACAAGGGCAGCACCCTGGCGCTGGTCTGCGAGCGCTGGGGGGTCTCCGCGGAGGAGGTCGTGGCCTTCGGGGACATGCCCAACGACCTGCCCGCCCTGTCGTGGGCGGGGGCCGGGTACGCGATGGAGAGCGGGCACCCGGGGCTGCTGGACCCGGCGCTGGGGCTGCGTAAGGCGCCGCCCGCCCACGAGGACGGGGTGGGGCGGGTCGTGGAGGAGCTGCTGTCGTGAGCCCAGGGGCCGCGCCCCGGACGCCGCGGGCCCGGGAAAACCGCTGGCCCGCGGCGCCGGGCCCGCCCTAGGGTTCGGGTGCGCCGCCGCCCGGCGGCGGGAGCAGCGACCCCCGGGAGCCCCGCATGCCGCACCCCGCCCGTCTCGTGTCCGCCCTGGCCGACGCCGAACGCCTGGAGCTGTACGCCCGCGTCGTCACCGCCGGGGCCTGCGGCGTGCCCGCCGCGGAGTTCTCCGGGGGCCGGGCGCCGCGGCACCTGGCCGAACTGGTCGGGGCCGGGCTGGTCCGTGAGCAGGACGGCCGGGTGACGGCGGTGACGGGGGTGTTCGCCGCGGCCCTGCGCGAGCAGCGGCCGGCCGCGCCCCGGGACCCGGTCGACGACCTGTTCCGGGACGGGCGACTGGTCTCCGTGCCGGCCCGGCGCGAGGTGCGCTCGAAGGTGCTGGACCGGATCTCCCGGCGGCTGTTCGCCCCGGGGACGGACTACGACGAGAAGCAGGTCAACGCCGTGCTGCGGACCTGTTTCGACGACACCGCGGCGCTGCGCCGGTACCTGGTGGACGGGGGTCACCTGGAGCGCACCGACGACGGTGGCGTCTACCGTCTGGCCTGCGGGTAGCGTGAACGCGCACCGCACGCGGTGCACGGAGAGCGAGGACGGTGAGGGCTGTGGGTCGCGTCACGGTACGGGACAGGGTGCTGCGGATCAGGGACGGCGCGGTCGGTGAACGGGTGGACACCCTGGTCGCCGAGGAGCCGATGGAGATCCGGTTGAACGGGCGGCCCCTCACCATCACCATGCGCACGCCCGGCCACGACTTCGACCTGGCCGCCGGGTTCCTGGTGGGCGAGGGCGTGGCCTCGGCCGCCGACGACGTGCGGGCGGTCCGCTACTGCGCCGGGGCGACCGAGGACGGGTCCAACACGTTCAACGTGGTCGACGTGGGCCTGGCCCCGGGGGTGCCGGTGCCGGAGACCTCGCTGGAGCGCAACTTCTACACGACCTCCTCGTGCGGGCTGTGCGGCAAGGCCAGCCTGGACGCGGTCCGGCTCCAGGCCCGCTGGGACGTGGCCGACGACCCGGTCCGGGTGTCGACCGCCACGCTCTCGGCGCTGCCGGACGCGCTGCGCGGGGAGCAGAAGGTGTTCGACCGCACCGGCGGCCTGCACGCGGCCGGGCTCTTCGACGCCCAGGGCGCCCCGCTGGTGGTCCGCGAGGACGTGGGGCGGCACAACGCGGTCGACAAGGCCGTGGGGTGGGCGCTGCGGGAGGGCGCGCTGCCGCTGGGCGGCACGGTGCTGGCGCTGTCGGGCCGGGCCTCGTTCGAGCTGGTGCAGAAGGCGTGGATGGCGGGGATCCCGGTGATCACGGCCGTGTCGGCGCCGTCGTCGCTGGCCGTGGAGCTGGCCCGGGAGGCGGGCATCACCCTGGTGGGGTTCCTGCGCGGCACCTCCATGAACGTGTACTCGGCCACCCACCGCGTGGTCCTGCCCGGGGACTGACCCCCGCGCCCGGGGCGCGGCCCCCGCGCGCACGTCCGCCCCCGGCGCACGAGGGGGACCGCGCAACGGCGCGGCGGGTGCCGACCGCCTCGGCGCGCCCCCAGGCCCCGGCAGCCGCGACGTCCCCGCCCACCCCGCAGCACCGCGCACGGGGACCGCCCGCTCCGCTCCCGAGGGCACCGGCCGACGCGGCACACCCGCCCGCCCCGCGCGCACGTCCGGTCCCGGCGCACAAGGGGCGACGTGCCCCCGGGGGCGGGGCCTCCCCCGCAGGCCGCGACCGCTGGCCGACCGTTCGTCCTCCACGGCGACCGCTCGTCGCACGGTGGGCGACCGCTCGCCGCTCGACGACCTCGTTCGGCGCGTGCGCCCGCGCGCCCCCTCCTGGCCGGGCAGTGCGACTCCTTACAGTGCCGGGTAATACAGGTCACATTCGGGAAATCCGGATGTAACGCCACCCGGCTCTACCAGCGCACAGTCCCCGCCATCCCCCGGAGGTACGACCCACACATGGCAACGAAGCAACCGCCCGAACCCCCGGCGGAGGGGGCGGCGAGCCCCGCGAACGGGGGGCTGTCGGAGGCCGACGTCGTCGCGATGCACAGCGATCCTCGGTTCCTCCTGCTCAAGCAGCGCCTGTACCGCTTCATCTTCCCGATGAGCCTGGCCTTCATGGTCTGGTACCTGCTGTACGTGCTCATGTCCGCGTTCGCGCGCGACCTGATGAGCACCCCGGTCCTGGGCCAGTTCAACCTCGCCCTGGTGTTCGGCGTGCTCCAGTTCGTGACGACCTTCGGCATCGCGATCCTGTACTCGTCGTACTCCCGCAAGAACCTGGACCCGGCCGCCGCCGACGTGCGCAAGGCCCTGGAAGAGAAGGCGGCCGACGAGTGAACGCCTCCCTCCAGTACCTCGCCGCGGAGACCACCGCGGTCAGCGACACCAGCCGCGCCGTCACCATCGTCCTGTTCAGCCTGGTCGTGGCGGCCACCCTGTACATCACGGTGTGGGCCAGCCGCCGCACCCACAGCGCCACCGACTTCCACTCGGGCGGGCGCGGGTTCAACGCCACCCAGAACGGCTTCGCGATCGCGGGCGACTACATGTCCGCGGCCTCCTTCCTGGGCATCGCGGGCATGATCGCCCTGTTCGGCTACGACGGCTTCCTGTACTCCATCGGGTTCCTCGTCGCCTGGCTGGTGGCCCTGCTGCTCGTCGCCGAGCTGCTGCGCAACTCCGGCCGCTACACCATGGGCGACGTGCTCTCCTACCGGATGCAGCAGCGCCCGGTGCGCACCGCGGCGGCGGTCTCCACCGTCACCGTGTCGATCTTCTACCTGCTCGCGCAGATGGTCGGCGCCGGCGCCCTGATCTCCCTCCTCATGGGCATCCAGCCGGGCGAGACCTACCTGGGCATGTCCGGCGAGACCGCCAAGATCGTCGGCATCGTGGTCGTCGGCATGCTGATGACCATCTACGTCTCCTTCGGCGGCATGAAGGGCACCACCTGGGTCCAGATCGTCAAGGCCGTCATGCTGATGACGGGAGCGGCGCTGCTGGTGCTGCTCACCCTGTCGATCTACGGCTTCAACTTCGGCGCCCTGATGAGCGACGCGGCCGAGGCCAGCGGCCAGGGCGCGGCGTTCCTGGAGCCGGGCCTGCGCTACGGCGTGGAGGTCGCGGGCGACCCGGTCCAGACCCTGTGGAACAAGCTCGACCTCATCAGCCTGGGCATGGCCCTGGTGCTGGGCACGGCGGGCCTGCCGCACATCCTCATCCGCTTCTACACCGTGCCCGACTCGGTCACCGCGCGGAAGTCGGTCAACTGGGCCATCGCCCTCATCGGCACCTTCTACCTGTTCACCCTGGTCCTGGGCTTCGGCGCGGCGGCCATCGTGGGCCACGAGGCGATCACCGCCCAGGACCCGGCGGGCAACGCCGCGGCACCGCAGCTGGCACAGGCGGTCGGCGCGCACTTCGGCGGCGAGGTCGTCGGCGCGGTGCTGCTGGCGCTGATCGCGTCCGTCGCCTTCGCGACGATCCTGTCGACGGTGGCCGGCCTGGTCATCGCGTCCTCCTCGTCGCTGGCGCACGACTTCTACAACTCGGTCCTGCGCAGGGGGAAGGCCACCGACGTCGAGGAGGTGCGGGTCGCCAAGATCGCGGCCGGCGGCATCGGCCTGGTCGCGGTCGTCCTGGCGGTCTTCGCCCAGGGCCTCAACGTGGCGTTCCTGGTGGCCCTGGCCTTCGCCATCGCCGCCTCGGCCAACCTGCCCACGATCCTGCTCAGCCTGTTCTGGAAGCGCTTCAACACCCGCGGCGCCCTCTCCGGCATCTACGGCGGCCTGATCAGCGCCGTGGGCCTGGTCTTCTTCTCGCCGGTGGTGTCCGGCGCCGAGACCTCGCTCATCACGGGCGCGGACTTCTCCTGGTTCCCCATCGCGAACCCGGCGCTGTTCTCGGTCCCGATCGGCCTGGTCTGCGCGATCGTCGGAACGCTCACCTCCAAGGAGCAGGACTTCTCGAAGTTCGCCCAGATCCAGGTCCGCGCGCTGTCCGGCGCGGGCGCGGAGAAGGCCGCGGACCACTGACGGACCCGCCGGGCCCGCGCCCACCGCGCGGGCCCGGCACCGGACCTCCGGCCCGCCCTCCCCTCCCGGCGGGCCGGAACCGGGCGGGGGCTCCCGCCGGAGCCCCCGCCACCGGACCACAGAGGCTCCGCGGCGGCCAACGGTGGCCGCACACTCCCGACCGGGGGTCCACCCTGCCTCCGGGTACCGGCCACCGCCCCGGACCCTCATCCCCCACCGGGCCCGTCACCCCCGTCGGTGACGGGCCCGGCCCGTGCCCGGACCGCCCTGCCCCGTGCGAAGATTCCTACGGAAGCCGAAAGGTGACCCGGACAACGTGAGCGCTGACACACTTTGCTGGGATATCGTCGTCATGTGTCGTACCGGTGGCCGTCGTGGTTGTCCCCCTCCCGACGTCGCCGCCCCGAGTCGTCGGAGCTGCGGGCGAGCGTCGAATTGATGCGCCAGGTCCACGCCCTGGGCGTCGACCTCCGGGACGGGCTGCACGGCAGGAGCGTGCCCGCCGCCGCCAAGCGCCTGCGGCGGCTGCTCGGCGCGGACGGCGTCGTCCTGGCCGACCTGGACGGCCCGGTGGCCGGCCACGGGCGCCGGCCGGAGCCGGCGGAGGTGGACTCCCTGCTCGCCCAGGTCTTCGAGTACGGCAGCAACGTGCGGACCCGCCTGAGCGACGGCACGACGGTGTGCGCCGTCCCCCTGAACGTCGCCGACGAGATCTCCGGCGCGCTGGTGGCCTCCGGCGACCCGGTGGAGGCCGACGTCGAAGCCGCCGCCGCCCTGGTGTCGGACTCCCTGGACCACGCGGCGCTGCGCCGGGCGCGGGCCCGGATCGCCGCCGCCGACCTGCGCACCCTGCGCGCGCAGATCTCCCCGCACTTCGTGCACAACGCGCTGGCCGTCATCGCGGCGCTGGTGCGCACCGACCCGGACCGCGCCCGGCACCTGCTGTCGGACTTCGCCGACTACCTGCGGTACGGCTTCTCGGAGAAGGGCGACTACGCCACGGTGGCCGACGAGCTGGAGGCGGTGCAGACCTACCTCGAACTCCAGCGGGCGCGGTTCCACGACCGGCTGGACATCACCGTGCGGATGGCGCCGGAGGTGCTGCCGGTGGCGATCCCGTTCCTGGTGGTGCAGCCGATCGTGGAGAACGCGATCCGGCACGGGCTGGAGCGCAAGGAGGGCCGGGGGCACATCAGCGTCTCGGGGTTCGGCGAGGGCCCGCTGTGCGTCGTCGAGATCGAGGACGACGGCGTCGGCATGCACCCCGACCTGGCCCGCGCCCTGCTGGCGGGCACCGGTCCGGAGTCGCGCAGCATCGGCCTGGCCAACGTGGACCAGCGGCTGCGCGCGGTCTACGGACCCGAGTACGGTCTGGTGATCGAGACCGCGTTGGGGGAGGGGACCAAGGTGACCGTGCGCGTTCCGAGGTTCACCCGGGGGGTGGTGGCGCAGTGAAGCCCGCGCTCCGCGTCCTGGTGGTGGAGGACGAGGCGTCCACCCGCCAGGAGATGGCGTCGCTGCTCGGGGACATGCCCGAGGTGGCGCGGGTGCTGGTGGCCGAGAACGGCGCGGCGGCCGTGCGCCTGCTCGGGGTGGAGTCCATCGACGCGGCCTTCCTGGACATCCTCATGCCCGGACTGGACGGCATGGACGTGGCCCGGGTGCTCAGCGTCATGTCCGAACCGCCGTCGATCGTGTTCGTGACGGCGTCGGAGGCGCACGCCGTGGAGGCGTTCGGCATCGGCGCCGTGGACTACCTGCTCAAGCCGATCCGGCCGGAGCGCCTGGCCGAGGCGGTCGGGCGGATCGCGCAGCTGCGCCGCCCGGAGGCGACCGCGCCCCCGGCGGAGGACCTGCACGTGGTGCAGATCGACACGGGCCGGCGCACGGTGTTCGTCAAGCGCGACGACGTGCAGTTCGTGGAGGCGCAGGGCGACTACGTGCGCCTGCACACCGCCGAGGGCGGGCACCTGATCCGGCTGTCCCTGTCGTACCTGGAGGAGGTGTGGGCGGCGGCGGGGTTCGTCCGGGTGCACCGGGGGTTCCTCATCGCGATCCCGTGGGTGCGCGACCTGCGGGTGACCTCCTCCTCGGGCCTGGTGGCGGGCACCCCCGCCGGGGACGTGCCGGTGAGCCGCCGGCACGGGCGGCACCTGCGCGCCCTGCTGCTGGAGGCGGCCCGCCGCGACCAGCTCGGGCGCGCCGCCAACGCCCAGACCCCGCGGCCCCGGGACGGTGAACCCGACGGCTCCCCGCGGCAGGCGCCATGAGTCCGCGCCGGGAGAAGCTGACCAGCCCGCAGACCCGGATCGCGCTGGCGCGCGGCAACCGCCCGGCCCAGCACCTGCTGCCGATCCCCGGGCCGGTGGACACCGAGGCCGCGCGGCGGCTGTTCCGCCGCCAGCGCCGGACGGCGGTGCGCACGGTGGCGCTGCTGTCGCTGCTGCTGTTCGGGATGAGCGGTGCCTTCGCGCTGTGGCCGCAGCTGACGGTCCTGCGGGTGTCGGGGGTCCCGGTGTCGTGGGCGCTGCTGGTGGTGGCGGTGTACCCGCTGCTGTTCCTGCTGGCGCTGTGGCACGTGCGCTCCGCCGAGCGGGCCGAGGAGGACGCGGCGGCCCGGGGTGAGGGGGCCGCCGGGAAGGGGCCCACCGAACCGTGATCTCCGTCATGGCCATCGGCCTGGTCCTGGTCACCAGCCTCGTCATCGGTGTGTACGGGGTCCGTGCGGCCCGCTCCACCTCCGACTTCCTGGTGGCCTCGCGCCGGGTGTCGCCGAACTGGAACGCGATGGCGATCGCCGGGGAGTACCTGTCGGCCGCCTCGGTGCTGGGCCTGTCGGGGCTGCTGCTCAAGAACGGCCTGGGCACCATGTGGTACGCGGTGGGGTTCTGCGCGGGCTACGTGGCGGTGGTGGCGCTGGTGGCCGGGCCGATGCGCCGGTCGGGGGCGTTCACGGTGCCGGACTTCGCCGAGTACCGGCTGGGCGCGCCCCGGCTGCGCAAGCTGTGCGGCTGCGTCGTGCTGGTGATCATGCTGCTGTACCTGGTGCCCCAGTTCAAGGGCGCCGGGGTGGTGCTGGCCCTGGTCAGCGGCACCCCGTACTGGGTGGGCGTGGTGCTGGCCGGGATCGTGGTGAGCGGGTCGATCGCGGCCGGGGGCATGCGGTCGGCGACCTACGTGCAGGCGTTCCACTACGTGGTCAAGCTGCTGTTCATCGCCATCCCCGCGGTCTACCTGGTGGCGCACGCGGGCGCGGACGTGCGGGCGCAGGCGCTGCACCCGGAGTGGGGGACGCACTTCTCGGACACCACGCCGGTGGAGTTCACCGTGGACACCCGGTTCGGCCTGGACGAGCCGGTGGAGGTGACCGCCCCCGGCGGCGGGCGGCTGGAGCTGGCCGCGGGCGACCACACCGTGCCCGAGGGGACGGTGTACGTGTTCCCGCAGGGGTCGGCGGTGCCCCACCCGGCCGGACTGCCGGACCTGGGCGGGGAGCGGTGGAGCACGCCCCTGCTGAACTCGGGCGGGTTCCCGCTGTTCGAGACGTGGTCGACGCTGCTGGCGATCACCCTGGGCTGTATGGGCCTGCCGCACGTCATCATGCGCTTCCACACGAGCCCGACGGCGCGCACGGCCCGGCGGGTGGCGGTGGGGGTGATCGCCCTGCTCGGCCTGTTCTACCTGTTCCCGGCGGTGTACGGGCTGCTGGGGCGGGTGCTGACCCCGCAGCTGGTGCTGTTGCAGGGCACCGACACGGTGGCGGTGGTGCTGCCGGCGCAGGCGGTGCCGGGGTCGGCGGGGACGGTCCTGACGGCGCTGGTGGCGGCGGGGGCGTTCGGCGCGTTCCTGTCCACGTCGTCGGGGCTGCTGCTGGCGCTGGCGGGCGGGCTGTCGCACGACCTGTTCCAGGGCAGCGTGCCGCGGCTGCGGCTGGCGGTGGCGGTGGGCGCGTGCGTGGCGGTGCTGTTGGCGCTGCCCGCCGAGCAGATCGACATCAACGTGCTGGTGGTGTGGGCGTTCACGGTGGCGGCGTCGACGTTCTGCCCGCTGCTGGTGCTGGGGATCTGGTGGCGCAGGCTGACCCTGCCCGGCGCGGCGGCGGGGCTGTCCGTGGGCGGGGTGACGGCGACCGGCGCGGTGGGGTGGTCGATCCTGCTGCCGACGCCCGACGGGTGGATGACGGTGCTGCTGGCGCAGCCCGCGGCGTGGACCATCCCGCTGGCGTTCACGACGATGGTGGTGGTGTCCCGGCTGACCAGGCCGCCGGACTGGGCCGAGCACGCGGTGCTGCGCCTGCACTCTCCCTGACCCCGGGCGCGGTGTTCCGGACCCGCGGGACGCGCCGACCCCGTACGATCTCCGAGTGTCATACAACGAGCACGAGGAGTGATATGACCTCCCCCCGCCGCGCCTTCGCCGTGCTGGCCACGGGTCTGCTGCTGATCGGCGGAGCCCCGGCGGCGCAGGCCGCCGCCGGCTCCACCACCGTCTCCGAGGGTCCCGTCTCGGTCTCCACCGGAGAGGGCGGCGTGCGGGTGGACGCGCCCGGCGTCCACGTGGAGACCGGCCCCGAGCGCGTCGAGACGCGGGCCGGCCGGACCCCGGTCGCCCACGTGCTGATCTGCGCCGACGGGACCCGGGTGGTGGTCCACTCCGGCCGGGCCCCGGCGTGCCCGCCGCGGGAGCCGCAGCCCGAGCCGCCCGCGCCGCCCGCGCCGCCGGCGCCCGAGCCGCCCGCGCCCGAGGTCCCCCCGCCCGGCGGGGAGGTGCCGCCCCCGCCCGCACCGGAGCCGGAGCCCGGCGCGCCCGCCGAGCCCGGGGACCCCGCCGACCCCGAACCGCGGCCCGGGGAGCCTGCCCCCGACGGGGAGCCCGGGGCCGCCGCGGACCCCGCCCCGGCCCCCGGGGCGGCCGAGCCCGCGGACCCCGCGTCCCCTCCGGCGGACCCGGTGCGCCAGGACCGGCCGGAGGAGGCCGTGGCGGCGGCGGCCGGACTGCCCCCGGCCGACATGACCGGGGGCGGCGCGACCGTCTCCCCGGCCTTCGGCACGATGCGCACCACCGCGGTCCTGCTGGTCGTGGTGGCGGTGGCGGCGGCCGCGTCCGCGGGTGCCGCCGCCCGCGCGAACCGTCAGTAGGCGGACAGCGGGGCCGTCATGGCCCGGTCGATGTCGTCGAACCCGGCCAGGGCGTCCTCGATCCCGCCGGAGTCGTGGGCGAGGACGCCGCTGAACGGGTGGCCCATGTAGAAGAGCAGCACGACCGTGGCGAAGACGAACACCAGGTTGGCCGCGGCCCAGAAGTAGGCGATGCGGGAGCCGTTCCTGAGCATGGCGAACGGCAGGATCGCGACGGCGGTCGCCGAGAGCGCGGCGATGCCGGTGAGCAGCGGCGGCATGACCTCCGTCGCGGCGTCGGCGCGCTCCAGGCGGGCCTCCCCCAGCGAGTTCAGCTCCTGGCGGGCGGTGAGCCGGTCCAGGCCGTCCCCGGTGTCGGAGACCGACAGGGACCGCACCGAGGCGGCCAGGTCGGCGTACGCGGCGTCGGCCTCGGGGCTCAGGCCCCGGCCGGCGACCATGGCGGGCCAGTCGTCCTCGACCACGGAGCCCATGTAGTCGCGCAGGCGGTCGCGGACCTCCTCCGACTCGCTCTCGGGCAGGGCGACGGTGCTCCAGTACAGGGACTGGGCGGAGCCGACCTCGGACATCAGCCCGTCCTCGGCCCCCTTGAAGCCCTCCCAGCCGATCACCACCCCCATGGCGGCGGAACCGAGGTAGAGGGCGAGGACGCAGGGGGCGACGACGATGCCGATGGCACCGCCGGAGTCCTCGTCGTCGACGCGGAAGCGGCCGACGGCCAGGACGGCCCCCGCCACCATGGTGGCCAGGACGGCGAGGACGAGGAGCAGGGTGATCATAGGGGTTCCCGACGGCAGATTTTGTGACTGTCGGTCACATGATTAGCACGGACCGGAATCGCCTTGGGGGAGTTCGCGGAAACACCCGGGAATGTGCGGCCCGCGAACGGGCGGGGCTCCGGCGGCCGGAGCGGGTCGGCCGCCGGAGCCCCGCGGGGTCAGGGCCCGTCCGCCCGCGGGCGGCGCCCTCCCGGCGCCCTGCGGCGGACCCGCCGCAGGGCGGGCCGCGGGCGTCGGCCGTCCCGCGGCCCGGGCCCGCCGCAGGCGCCGCCGCACGCCCTCACGGCTCGTTCTCGACGAACACCGCGACCGTGCGCGGCGGCACGGACAGGGTGCCGGTGCCCGGGTCGAAGCCCGCCTCGCGCACGACCCCGTCGCCCGACCCGGCCTGCACCGGGTGCAGGGCGACGTCGGCGCCGGCCAGGGCGTCCACCTCCTGCTCCGCCGCCGCGGGCGTCGCGTTGAACACCACGGTCACCGAGGACCACTCCCCCGCCAGGCCGGCGGTGTCGATGTGCATCGTGATGACGCCGAGCGCCTCGTCGGCTCCGCTCAGCGGGAAGGACACCCGTTCCTGGACCTCCTCCGCGGTGCCCAAGGAGAACGCGGGGGTGGACTCGCGGATCCGCAGCAGCTCGCCGAAGCGCTCGCGGGAGGCGTCGGTCGCCGTGCAGTCGGCGACCAGCGCGGGGTCGGCCAGCAACGGGCGGGCGTACACCCACTTGTCCTCGTTGTCCCAGGCCGGGGGCAGCCCGACCCCGAAGTTGTTGCCCTCGGCGCAGTCCCGGGGATACCGGTTGAACCAGTCGCCGGAGTCGTAGGAGTTGCGGTCCAGCGACTTGGAGCGCAGCCGCTCGCTGCCCGCGTGCACCAGCACCGGCCCCTGGCCGAGCAGCGCCGTCCCCAGCGACAGCGCCTGCATCCGCACCCGGTCCTCCATCGGGGTGTGCGGCGGGAGCTTGTAGGCGAGGGCGTCGTAGAGGGTCTCGTTGTCGTGTGCGTCGACGTAGGCGACCGCCTCCCGCGGGGACAGGTTGTACCCGCCCGGGGCGCCGTTGTAGTCGACGCCGCCGCCGGTGACCTCGCGTCCCGAGGAGTCGGTGAACCGGTAGTCGCGCAGGTTGCCGGTGAGGCCGACCTTGATGAGGTCCTGGTGGCCGCGCAGCCGGTCCGCCTGCTCCCGCGCGGTGCCGTTGGCGGGCGAGCCGTTGGGGTCGGTGTACAGGCCGCTGCCGAAGCCCTGCACCCGGGGGTCCTCGTCGAAGGGGCCGCCACCGCGGACCGCGTCGCGCAGCCGGTCGTTGAACGTGCCGATGCCGGTCCCGGCCATGTTGGCCTGGGTCGCCTGCTCGAACCGGGCGTCGTCGGCGACCTCGCCGAAGTTCCAGCCCTCGCCGTAGAGGAGGACGGCCCCGCCGTCGACGCCGTCCTCCTCCGGGGTGAGGGCGTCCAGGGCGGCGCGCACGTCGAGCATGTTCTGCTTGGGGTGGTGGCCCATGAGGTCGAAGCGGAACCCGTCGACCCCGTGGTCGCGGGCCCACGTGACCACCGAGTCCACCACCAGCTTCCCCATCATGAGGTGCTCGGGCGCGGTGTTGGCGCAGCAGGTGGAGGTCTCCACCCCGCCGTCGGCGTCCAGGCGCTGGTAGTAGCCGGGGACGACGCGGTCGAGGACGGACTGCTCGCCCTGTCCGGCCTGGTGCGTGTGGTTGTAGACCACGTCCATCACCACCCGCAGGCCGGCGCCGTTGATGCCGTCGACCATGGTGCGGAACTCGGCCACGCGCTCCTGCGGGTCGGCGGCGTAGGAGCCCTCGGGGACCGTGTAGTGGTAGGGGTCGTATCCCCAGTTGAAGGCGTCGCGCGCGCGGACGCCGTCGATGCAGGCCTGCTGCCCGGCGGAGTCGGGGGCGAAGGACTCCAGGTCGCAGTCGGGTTCGGCGCGGTCGTCGGGGTCCTCGGGGACCGAGGCGATGTCGAAGACGGGCAGCAGGTGGACGTAGTCCATGCCGTCCCCGGCCAGGCCGGCGAGGTCGCGCATCCCGGCGCTGTCGGCCTCGCCGAACGCGGCGAAGGTGCCGCGCAGGGCGGCGGGCACGGTGGGGTCGGCGACGGAGTGGTCGCGCACGTGCAGCTCGTGGATCGCCGCGTCCTCGAACGGGACGGCCGCGGGCTTGCGGTCCGGGTCGCCCCAGCCCCGGGGGGCGAGGCCGGGGTCGTCCAGGTCCACCAGCCGGGAGCTGACGGAGTCGGTGGACAGGTCGACGGAGTAGGGGTCGGTGACCCGGTTGTCGACGAAGGCGCCGCGGCCCCCGTCGGCGTAGGGCGAGAACACCCGCACGTCGAAGGTGTAGTGGCGCCCCGCCCAGGCGGCCCCGCCCCTGACCGACCACACCCCGGTCCGGTCGTCCCTGCGCAGGGGGACGGTGCGCCGGACGCCACCGGTGGCGCCGGTGGTCAGCACCAGGTCCACGGAGCGGGCGGTGGGCGCCCAGAGGGAGAGCGTGGGTCGGCCCGCGCCGTCCCAGGTGGCGCCGAGGTCGGCCGTCGCGGCCGCGGCGTAAACGTCGTCGAGCACGCCGGGGATCTGGACGCCGGTGGCGGCGGTGACGGTGCCGTCGGCGTCCCGCTCCACGACGGTGAGGCGTTCGGTGAGCGCGGTGCGCAGGCGCTCGGCGCCCAGGTCGCCCGCGTCGAGGACGGCGAGGCCGTCCAGGTGGGGGCGGGCCGCGCGCTGGTCGTCGGTGAGCCCGCCGGGGTCGGGGGTCAGCTCGAAGAGGTCGTGCTCGCCGGTGATCCGGCCGCCGACGATGTCGAAGTCCTCGTCGGCGGAGGCCGCCAGCGCGTAGGAGGCCGCGGGGTCGGGGTCGGCGGGCCACAGCACGGTGGTCGCGTCGATCCAGTGGGCCCGCTGCCGGGTGAGGTCGACCCCCTCGCGCTCCGCGGCCGGCCCGGCGGGGGCCGGGAGCGCGGTCGCGCCCGCGGGGGCGAGCAGGACCAGGGCGGACGCCGCGGCGAGGGCGGCCAGGGCGCCGCGGGGCCGGGGCCCGGGGCGCGCGTGCGGAGGTCTCATGGGGGGCGGTCCTCTCGGAGCGGGGGCGTCCACCGCACGGTAATGAGACCCGGATCACCGCGCAAGGGTTTCCAGTCGTTTTCTGAAAACTTGCGTTCAGATGACGGAAGGCCGGAAACGCGCCGGGGCGCGGGCACCCCGTGGTGCCCGCGCCCCGCCCCCGCCGTCGCCCGGTCCGCGCTAGCGGCCCAGCCGGTCCAGCAGGGCGTGGTACTCGTCCCAGAGCTCACCCGGCAGGTGGGCGCCGAAGGTCCGGAAGAAGTCGGGGACCAGGGCGGCCTCGCGCTTCCAGGTCTCGGGGTCGACCGAGAGCAGGAACTCCAGGTCCTCCTCGGAGAGGTCCAGGCCCTCGGTGTCGATGCCGCCCTTGGCCGGCAGCAGGCCGATGGGGCTCTCGACGGCCTCGGCGGTGCCCTCCAGCCGCTCGACGATCCACTTGACGACGCGGCTGTTCTCGCCGAAGCCGGGCCACACGAAGCGGCCGTCGGCGTCCTTGCGGAACCAGTTCACGTAGAAGATCCGGGGCAGCAGGGACGGGTCGGCGCCGGCGCCGACCTTGATCCAGTGCGCGAAGTAGTCGCCCATGTTGTAGCCGCAGAAGGGCAGCATCGCGAACGGGTCGCGGCGCAGCTCGCCCACGGTGCCCTCGGCGGCGGCGGTCTTCTCGGAGGACACGTTGGCGCCCAGGTAGACGCCGTGCCGCCAGTCGAAGGACTCGGTGACCAGCGGGACCGCGGTGGCGCGGCGACCGCCGAAGAGGATCGCGGAGATCGGCACGCCCGCCGGGTCCTCCCACTCGTCCGCGATGGTCGGCGCCTGCCCGGCCGGGGTGGTGAAGCGGGAGTTGGGGTGCGCCGCCGGCTCGGGGGAGTCCGGGGTCCAGGGGCGGCCCTTCCAGTCGGTCAGGTTCGCCGGGGGCTCCTCGGTGAGGCCCTCCCACCACACGTCGCCGTCCTCGGTGAGGGCGACGTTGGT
Organism: Nocardiopsis flavescens; assembly: GCF_900141985.1. Taxonomy (GTDB): domain Bacteria; phylum Actinomycetota; class Actinomycetes; order Streptosporangiales; family Streptosporangiaceae; genus Nocardiopsis; species Nocardiopsis flavescens. The sequence goes on from NZ_FQZK01000003.1 coordinate 387,903, forward strand.
GAAGATGCTGTTGCCCCACAGGGTGTCGATGGCGTTGGCGTTGGTCTTCTCGCCGGTGCCCGGGGCGACGCCGAAGAACCCGGCCTCGGGGTTGATGGCGCGCAGGCGGCCCTGCGCGTCGAAGCGCATCCAGGCGATGTCGTCGCCGACGGTCTCGACCTTCCAGCCGGGGATCGTCGGCTGGAGCATGGCGAGGTTGGTCTTGCCGCAGGCGCTCGGGAAGGCGGCCGCCATGTAGTGCGTCGCGCCCTCGGGCGAGGTGACCTTGAGGATGAGCATGTGCTCGGCGAGCCAGCCCTCGTCGCGGGCCATCACCGAGGCGATGCGCAGCGCGTAGCACTTCTTGCCCAGCAGGGCGTTGCCGCCGTAGCCGGAGCCGTAGGACCAGATCTCCCGGGTCTCGGGGAAGTGCGAGATGTACTTGGTGGGGTTGCAGGGCCAGGCGACGTCCTCCTGGCCGGGCTCCAGCGGGGCGCCCACGGAGTGGACGGCCCTGACGAAGTCCCCGCGCTCCTCGATGAGGCGCAGGGCGGCGTCGCCCATGCGGGCCATGACGCGCATGGAGACGACGACGTACGGGGAATCGGTGATCTCGACGCCGAGCTGGGAGATCTCCCCGCCCAGCGGGCCCATGCAGAAGGGCACGACGTACATGGTGCGGCCGCGCATGGAGCCCCGGAAGACCTCGCCGAAGGTGGCGCGCATCTCGTCGGGGGCGATCCAGTTGTTGGTGGGGCCGGCGTCCTCTTCGCGCTCGGAGCAGATGAATGTCCGGTCCTCGACGCGGGCCACGTCGGTGGGGTCGGAGGTGCAGTAGAAGCTGTTGGGCCGCTTCTGCGGATCGAGCCGCCGGAAGGTGCCCTGCTCCACGAGCAGATCGGTGAGGCGGGTCCACTCCTCGTCGGAGCCGTCGCACCAGACCACGGCGTCGGGCCGGGTCAGCTCCGCGACCTCGCGAACCCAGGACACCAGTTCTTCGTGGGAGGTCGGGGCCACGCCCAGATCAATACCGACAGTCACAGCGGCTCCTTCGTGGTTCGAGATCCCTCGCATCATGAACGACGCTCCCCCGCGATGACCAATTGGTATAGGCCAATGGTCTAAATATGTGCGGCTGGAAGAGCGGATTCCGCTGCCCCACAAGGCTTTCCGAAGGCACACCACCGCGCCGGAAGGGGTCGTGGTGACGCGTGTTCCGCACCTGCCGGAATCCGGTTCCCCCTGCGCAGCGGGGAAGTGCCGCCCCGGGGACGACACGGCGTGTGCTTCGTCACACACGCCCCGGCCCGCCCGCCGCAGGGCGGGTGGACCGCCGTCCGGCGCCCCGGCTCCGGCCTGCGGATATCCCGGGGCCCCGGCGCACGCGACCGGCGTCGCGGCCGGCGGTCTCCGCCCCCGGCGGGCGCACGCGTCCGCCCCGGCCGCCGACGCGCGCGGCACGACGGGCCCGGCCGCCGACCCGGTCGGGGGCACTGCGGGAGGCGACCGCCGGGCCCGGGTCCGGCGCGGCTCCGGTGCGGGCCCCAGGTGGCGCGGACGCCGCGAGCCGGTCCGTCCCCGGGCGGGGCGGCGCACCCGTGCGGGGGCCGAGCGGCCGGGTACCGCCGCCGGATGTGGCGGCGGGGCACCGGCGGGAACGGTGCGGGCGGGCAGCCGCCCGCGGCGACCGGGACGCTCACCGCGCTCCTCGCGGGGGCCGGTCCGTGCCCGCTCACCTGCGCCGCGGTGCTCCCCGGGAAGGGCGCCCCGGCCCCGGGCGGCACGGGAGGGCGGCCGGGCGCGGGCCCCGGGGCACGGCTACCGCAGGATGGCGACCGGGCCGCGGGCGCCGTGCAGCACCGAGTGGCTGACCGAGCCGAGCAGCAGCCCCCGGAACCCGCCGCGGCCCCGCGAGCCGACCACGATGAGGTCGGCGGGGGTGGCCTCCTCCAGCAGGGCGACCACGGGGTGGGCGCGCACCACCCGGGTGCCCACGCCGACCTCCGGGTGGCGCAGCCGGGCTCCGGCCAGCTCCTCGGTCAGGGACTGGCGGGCCGCCTCGGCGGCGGTGGTGTCGTCGAACAGCTCCGGCGGGATCGGTCCGGTGGCGGCGGCGAACGCCACCAGCGGCTGCCAGGCGCTCACCGCGATCAGCTCGGTGTCGGCGAACGCGGCCTGGGCGAACGCGAAGTCCACGGCGCGGCGGCTGGGCTCGGACCCGTCGATGCCGACGATGACACGGCCGCGGACCCCGTGCGCGGAGGCGTGCTCGTGCGGGAGGACCACCACCGGCACCGGGGAGCGGGCCGCCAGCTCGATGCCGACGGAGCCGACGAACGCGGCGACGATCCCCCGCAGTCCGCGCGAGCCCACGACCACGGCCACCGCCCCCTCTCCGGAGGCCTCGGCGAGCAGCGCGTCCACCGGGCGGGCGTAGGACAGCCGGGTCAGCACCCGCAGTTCGGGGAAGAGCCGCGACACCCAGTCGGCGGCGTAGGACAGCAGGCGCTCGGCGCCGCCGGTGTCCGCCTCGTCCGGCGGGACGTCGATGCGGGTGTGCGCACCGAACACCCCGACGGAGGTCAGGGCTCCGGCGGCGGCCACGATCCGCACGCCGAGCCCGCGCAGGACCGCCTGCTGGGCCGCCCACTCCAGCGCGTGGCGGCTGGAGTCGGTACCGTCGACCCCCACGATCACCCACCGTGTCGTGGTCGGATCGTCCATCGTGCGCACTCCTTCGTCGGCCGGGTCGCCCGTACGTACCCGTTCTCCTCCGTTCTCTGCATGATGCCGCGCCCGGGCACGCGCGCGGATAACGGTGACGCCGCGAGTTGGCCGACGCGGGGTCTCGCCGAAGGGTGACCACGTGCCTACCGGGGCATAAGGTCCCCTGACGAACCGGTGTGACCGGGAGCGCCTGGAAATCCTCCGTCCGAGAGACGTCGAGGGGGATCCAGGTGAGAACGGAGGGTCCGATGTCGTACTCGGGACATTGGCACTGGGACTACAGGGACGGCCGGGTCGCCGCCGTGGCCGCCGCGATCGTGTACAGCATGTGGACGCTGGAGGTCCTCATGCCCGGCGGGGCCGCCGGGCAGGGGGCGCTGGCCGATCCGGACGCGGTGTTCGGCCGCTTCCTGGACAGCGCGCACCGCACCGGGTCGATCCTGGTGGTGCTGGCGGCGGTGCTGGGACTGACGCTGGGGGCCCGCCGGACCGGCCGCCTGCTCACCGTGTCGTGGTGGTCGATGGCCGTGTTCGGCGCGGCGTCGTTCGTCGCCTCGCTGCTCCCGGGCCGGTGCGTGGTCTCCACGGACGTGGCGTGCGCGTCGGAGGCGCTGGGCGAGGGCGTGGGCGGGGCCACCGCCGCCCAGCCGGTCATCGCGACCGTCACGATCGTGGCCGCGCTGCTCGGCGCGGTGACCCTGGCCCTGGACCGCCGCGGCGCGGCCGACCCGGCCTGGGTGTGGGTCGCGGCGCTGGCGGCCCTCCAGGCGCTGGCCGCCGTCGCGGTGCTGGTGCTCGCCGTGCTCGTGTCCGGCGGCGACGGCGACCCGGGCGTCGCCCTGGGCTTCCTGGAGCGGGCGCACCTGGTCACCGTCGCCCTGTGGCTGCTGGCCGCGGGGGTCCTGCCCGGCCCCTGGAAGCGGTCCCGCGCCGCGCGCCCCCCGGTCGCGGTCGGCCGGTGACGCCCCCGGTGGTCGGGGGCCGCCGTTTCCCGGTGGGACGTCACGCGGACATCCCCGAACCCACCGCGCTCAACACCATCAAGGAGGTCGAGAACCTGCGAACCGGGTCGAACACCACTACGACGCATGGTGCGAGCGGGACGGCCGCTCCTGGTCCATCGACGTACCGGACCTGCGCATCCACACCTACGCGCACATCCTGGGCGAAGCCGAGGTGATGGCCGGGGACGCGATCTCGGGGGTTCTCGACGTCCCCCTGGAAGACGTGCGTGTCTCCCTCCACGTGCAGGGAGCGGACGACACGGTGTCCCGGGCCCGAGAGGCCCTGGCGGGCGCCATCGGCGCCCTGGTCGAGATCGGTGCCGGCCGGCGCGACATCGCCCTGCTGCTCGGCATCTCCCACCAGAGGGTCTCCCAGATCTCCGCGGAGCGGTCGCGGGCCGCGGTGTGACGCACCGCGGCCCGCGGGCGCGGTCAGCCGGTGGTCCCCTCGGCGGCCAGTGCCTGCGGCAGCGGGCGGGCGTGGACGACGTGGAGGGTGCTCACGGCGCGGGTGAGGACGACGTAGAGGCGGTTGAGCCCGCGCTCCTCCGCCTCCGCGATGGCGGCGGGCTCGGCGACCACGACCGCGTCGAACTCCAGGCCCTTGGCCAGGCCCGCCGGAACGGCGACCAGGCGGGCGGCGTCCAGGCCGGTGTCGTCGTCCAGGACGGGGACCTCCAGCCCCCGAGCGGCCAGCTCCGCCAGCAGGGCGGGCAGGTCGGCGTCGGCGGCGATCAGCCCGACCGACCCCTCGCCCTCCAGGGCGGTGCGGCAGGCCCGGGCCACGCCCTCGGCCAGGCCCTCGGCCGCCGGGGTGACGCACAGTGAGCCCGCGGCGCGGCGGACCGCGACGGGAGCGCCCAGGCCCCGGGCGATGCTCGGCAGCAGCCGCGCGGCGAAGTCGATGATCTGGGCGGGCACCCGGTACCCCCGGTCCAGGACGCTCAGGTGCCCGGTGGGCTTGCCCAGGTGCTCCAGCAGCGTCGACCAGGTGCGGGCCGCGGACGGGCTGGTGCCCTGCGCGATGTCGCCCAGGACGGTGAGCGATCCCGACTCGCAGCGGCGGCCGATGGCCCGGCACTGCATGGGGCTGAGGTCCTGGGCCTCGTCCACCACGATGTGCCCCAGCCCGCCGGGCCGTTCGACGAGCGCCCGGGCCTCGTCGATCAGGGCCAGGTCCTCCGCCGACCAGCGGGCCGACTTGGGGCCCCGGGGCCGGCCCGGCAGCAGGACCGCCTCCTGCTCCCGCGCGGTGAGGATCCCGTCGGCGGCCCGGGCCAGCCGCCCGGGGTCGGTGAGCAGCCCCAGCACCAGGGACAGCGGTTCCACCTTGGGCCACAGGGCGGTCACCGCCGCGCGCACCGCCGGGTCGCGGCGGACCTGGGCGTGGGTGCGGTCGTCGCAGACCTCCCCCTCGGACTCCATGAGGGTGAGCACCGTGTGGGCGATGCGGTGGGAGAGCAGCTCGCGGCCCGAGCCGTAGGCGACGCCGCGCCCGGCCAGCTCCTCCAGCAGGGGGCGCAGGTCCTCCGGGTAGAGCCGCCAGCGGCGCGAGCCGCGGCGGACCACCAGTGCCTCCACGGGTTCGCGCAGGTGGGACCAGAGGTCGCGGCGGAGCACCTCGGCCATGCGGGCGTCGCCCTTGGTGCGGGCGGCGAAGGGCTCCTCCGTGCGGCGGACCCACCCGCCGGCGGCCCGGAAGCGCTCGGGCAGGTCCCGGGTGAGCAGCTCCGCGACGGTGGCCTGGCCCACGTCGACCTCGCCCAGGGCGGGCAGCACGTCGCGGATGTAGGAGAGGAACGACCGGTTGGGGCCGATGATCGCCACCCCCGACCGGGACAGGCGCTCGCGCTCGGTGTACAGCAGGAACGCGATGCGGTGCAGCCCCACCGCGGTCTTGCCGGTGCCCGGCGCCCCCTGGACGCACAGGGTGGTGGCCAGCGGGGCGCGGACCAGGTCGTCCTGCTCGGGCTGGATGGTGGCGACGATGTCGCGCATCGGCCCGGTGCGGGGCCGCTCGATCTCGGCCGCCAGCAGTGCGCCGGGGCGCTCGTCGGGCGCGGGGGCGCCGACGAGGTGCTCGTCCTCGAACGCGGTGAGGACCACCTCGGGGTCCTCGTGCGGCCCGCGGCCGACGGTGGTGAACCCGTAGCGCCGGCGCACCCGGACCAGCATCCGGTCGGCGGGCGAGGCCCGGTAGTAGGCGACGCTGACGGGCGCGCGCCAGTCCAGGACCATGGGGCGGCCCCGCGGGTCGTGGACGTGGCGGCGGCCGATGTGGACCCGGTCGGGTCCGCGGCCGGCGTCCTCGTCGAGGAAGACGGTGCCGGGCTCGAAGTCGAGGCGGCCGAAGAACAGCGGCGCGCCGGGCATGTCGGCGAGCGCGGCCAGGCGGCGCCTGCGCCCGCGGGTCAGCGCGGCGTTGGTGACCTTGTCGGTGACGACGTCGCCGAGCATCAGGTCGGTGCCCTCGACCTCCTGGCGCATCGCCCGCAGTGCGGCGCGGGCCCGGGCCAGGGAGTCGCGTTCGGCGGCGAGCTCGGGGTCGAGGGGTGCGGTGGCGGGATCGGTCGTGGTCATGCGGACCTCGGGTGGATCGACGGGACACGGCACGGCGTCGCGCGTGCGCGGGTCCCGCCCCGGTCGCCCGCGTGGGGCCCGGTTCGTTCCGATCCTCGTGAAGCGCACGGCGTCCCCAGTCCGGGGTGGGCCGTGGAGAGAGAAGGACCAGCCTACCCGTGCCGGCCGGTCCGCCGCCCGTCAGGTCTTGCGCAGGCGCACCCGGCTGACCCGGTGGTCGTCGCCCTTGAAGAGGACGAGGGTGGCCCGGCCCCGGGTGGGCCGGATGTTCTCGACGAGGTTGACCTCGTTGATGGTCCGCCAGGTGTTGGCCGCGAACCCCAGGGCCTCCTCCTCCTTGAGGGTGGTGGCCATGTGGTGGAAGTAGGAGCGCGGGTCGGAGAACGCGGTCCGGCGCAGCTCCCGGAAGCGGTCCAGGTACCAGCCGCGGATGTTGTCCACCTTGGCGTCGACGTAGATGGAGAAGTCGAAGAAGTCGGACACCGCGAGCCGCCCGGCGTGGGCCGGCTGGAGCACGTTGATGCCCTCGACGATGAGGATGTCGGGCCGGTGCACGGTCTGCCGCTCGCCGGGGACGGTGTCGTAGTTCAGGTGCGAGTAGACGGGGATGTCGATGCGGTCGGCCCCGGCCTTCATCTCGGAGACGAACCGGACCAGGGCGCGCCGGTCGTAGCTCTCCGGGAAGCCCTTGCGGCGCATGAGGCCGCGCGCTTCGAGCACCGCGTTGGGGTGGAGGAAGTTGTCGGTGCTGACCAGTTCCACGTCGGGGTGGTTGGGCCACTGGGCCAGCAGGGAGCGGAGCAGGCGCGCGGTGGTGGACTTGCCCACCGCGACGCTGCCGGCGACGCCGATGATGAACGGCGAGGGCCGGTCGGCCTCGCCGAGGAACCCCCGGACGGCGGCATGCCGCTGCTGGGTGGCGCCGACGTACAGGTTGAGCAGCCGGGACAGGGGCAGGTAGACGTCCCGCACGTCGTCGAGGGACGTCGGGTCGGTGGTACCGCGCAGCCGGGAGAGCTCGGCCTCGGTCAGGGAGAGCGGGGTGGAGGCCCGCAGGGCCGCCCAGGCCTCCCGGTCCAGTTCCACGTACGGCGTGGAGACGCCGTTCTTCGTCGCGTGAGACACGAATGACCACCCTAGACGAGGGCCTCGACCGGACCGGGCGGCCGGTCCCGGGTAAGCCCGGAACGGGTTCGGAACGTGGTGGACACCACACGTTCACCCGGGCGCCCGCCCGCCTCCTCCCCGCGGTCGCCGGCGGCGCCCGCGTCCACGGGCCCTTTCCGCAGGCCTACCCTTTGCGGGGCGCGGGGGAACACGCGGGGGCGGGCTCCGGCCCGGGCGCCCCCCGCAGAATTTTTTCGGCCGGGCGCGGCGGGGCGGAATCGGCCCCCACTCGCGGACCCCGCACGTCCCCCACCTGCGCGGTCTACCCGTGGTACACCAAATGGTCTATACCGTTACCTGCGAAAACGACTATTGGTATCAAGTGGTGGTTGGTCGATTCAGCGTCCTTTTTGGCCTACGCTGGCGGCCATGTGCGGAATCGTTGGCTACGTCGGGCCGCAATCGGCGCTCCAGGTCGTCGTGGACGGCCTCGCGAGGTTGGAGTACCGCGGATATGACTCCGCGGGTGTCGCAGTGCTGGGCGAGGGCGCCCTGCACACCGAGAAGCGGGCGGGAAAGCTCGCGAACCTGCGGGGGGCGCTGGAGGAGCGCCCGATCAGCGGTGAGGGCGCGGGCATCGGCCACACCCGGTGGGCCACCCACGGAGCCCCCAACGACGTCAACGCCCACCCCCACGTCGACAACGACAACCGGGTGGCGATCGTCCACAACGGCATCATCGAGAACTTCGCGGCCCTGCGGCTGGAGCTGGAGGACCAGGGCTGCAAGTTCCTCTCCGAGACCGACACCGAGGTCGCCGTCCACCTGCTCAGCGTGGAGCTGGCGGCCCAGGCCGAGCGGGACCTCCCCGCCGCCGTGCGCGCGGTCTGCAAGCGCCTGGAGGGCGCCTTCACGCTGGTCGCCGTCTCCGTGGACGACCCCGACCTCGTGGTCGCCGCCCGCCGCAACTCGCCGCTGGTCGTCGGCCGCGGCGAGGGGGAGAACTTCCTGGCCAGCGACGTGGCCGCGTTCATCGCCCACACCCGCGAGGCGGTCGAGCTGGGCCAGGACCAGGTCGTGGAGCTGCGCCCGGACTCGGTGCGCGTCACCGACTACGACGGCAACGCCGTCGAGGTCAACGAGTACCACGTGGACTGGGACGCCTCCGCCGCCGAGAAGGGCGGCTACGACTACTTCATGCTCAAGGAGATCGTCGAGCAGCCGCGCGCGATCGCCGACACCCTGCTGGGCCGCCTGTCCGTGGGCGGGCAGCTGACCCTGGACGAGATGCGGCTGTCCGCGGCGGACCTGCGCGCCGTCGAGAAGATCGTCATCATCGCCTGCGGCACCTCGTACCACGCGGGCCTGATCGCCAAGTACGCCATCGAGCACTGGTGCCGCATCCCGTGCGAGGTCGAGGTGGCCAGCGAGTTCCGCTACCGGGACCCGATCCTGGACCGCCAGACCCTGGTGATCGCGATCTCGCAGTCGGGCGAGAGCATGGACACCCTGATGGCGGTCCGCTACGCCCGCGAGCAGCGCGCCAAGGTGCTGGCGATCTGCAACGTCAACGGCTCCACCATCCCGCGCGAGGCCGACGGCGTGCTGTACACGCACGCGGGCCCGGAGGTCGGGGTGGCCGCCACCAAGACCTTCATCACCCAGCTGGCCGCCTGCTACCTCATCGGCCTGTACCTGGCGCAGGTGCGCGGGCTGAAGTTCGGCGACGAGATCGACGCCGTCATCGCCCAGCTGGCCACCATGCCCGAGCAGGTGGAGAAGGTGCTGGACACGGTCGAGCCGGTGCGCGAGCTGGCCCGGTCGCTGGCGGACGCCGACACCGTCCTGTTCCTCGGCCGCCACGTGGGCTTCCCGGTGGCGATGGAGGGCGCGCTCAAGCTCAAGGAGCTGGCCTACATGCACGCCGAGGCGTTCGCGGCGGGCGAGCTCAAGCACGGGCCGATCGCGCTGATCGAGGAGGGCCTGCCGGTGGTCGTGGTGGTGCCCTCGCCGCAGGGGCGCAGCGTGCTGCACGACAAGATCGTGTCGAACATCCAGGAGGTGCGCGCCCGCGGCGCCCGCACCATCGTGATCGCGGAGGAGGGGGACGAGTCGGTGCGCCCGTACTCGGACGTCCTCATCGAGATCCCCGCCGTGCCGACCCTGCTCCAGCCGATCGTGGCGACGGTCCCGATGCAGGTGTTCGCCTGTGAGCTGGCGCTGGCCAAGGGCAACGACGTGGACCAGCCGCGCAACCTGGCCAAGAGCGTGACCGTGGAGTAGCCCCCACGGGGAGTGCTCCGGGGCGCGTCCGACACCGTCGGGCGCGCCCTCGGCGTTCTCCGGCCCCGGCCGGCGCGCGGCAGGCGCGCGCCCGTGTGGGGGGGGGAGCGAACGAAGGGTGCGGGCCCGGGACGGGCCCGAGGGTCAGTGGGCGGCCGTGCGCGAGCCCGCGTGGGCCGCGACCGCGGACGCGAGGTCGTCGTGCGTGGGCAGCAGGGTGCGCAGGTCCAGCACGTCCAGGATGCGTGAGAGCTGCCGGGGCGGGCAGGCGAGGGCCAGGTGGTGGCGTTCGCGAGCGGTGGTGCGCATCGCGTTGATGAAGGCGTTGACCCCGGAGGCGTCGATGAACTCCACCGCGGAGAGGTCGACGACGACACAGCCCTGCGCGGCGGCGGCCGTGATGGCGGCGTACGCGGTCTCGGCGGTGGCGATGTCCAGCTCGCCGCCGAGCGCGACGACGGTCGCGCCGTCGCAGATGAATCTGTCACGCCCCGTGTCCAGCACGTCCATGCCCCGCTCCCCGCGTCGAAGAACTTCCCCTGTCGGACGCGATCGGTCGAATACCGACATGCGTTGACAGCCTACTCTGCTCCGGGGCGCGCCAGAGTGGACCAAAGACAGGGATGCGGGTGCGCGGTACGGGGCCGGGGTCAGCCCTGGGCGCCGCAGACGGCCCAGACGACCTTGCCGCCGCGGACCGGGTTCCAGCCCCACTCCTCGCTGAACGCGGCGACCAGGCTGAGCCCGCGGCCGGACTCGGCGAAGTGGTGGGCGTCGACCTTGTGGGGCGCGCGGTCGCTGGTGTCGGCGACCAGGCACGCCACGCTCCGCTGCTCCCCCAGCCTGCTCAGGCGCACCACGACGGGCGTCTCCTGCGGGGTGCGGTCCGGGGCCAGCGCGTGGCGACAGGCGTTGCCCACGAACTCGGAGAGCACGAGCCGGACGTCGTCGGTGACCCCGGCCAGGCCCCACTCGTCGAGCATCCGCTCGGCGAGGCGGCGCGCGGCGGCCACGGAGTCGGGGACCGAGGGGAAGGCCCCGGTCACGGACTCGGACGTGCGGTCGGTACGGCCCAGGGGCGTGCCACCCAGCGGATCCGCCCAGGGCCCGCCCGGAAGCCGGGGGGCCTCCGCCAGGGAGGGACGGCGCCAGGATGCCCCGGAGTGCCGCTCCGACGACATCAGCTCTGCGTTCATCACGGTCCTCACGAGTGGTGATGCGGGTTCGCTCGGCCTTGCCTGCGGGTGGCATCGTGTCTTACGGATGTAAGTCACGGATGCACGTGCAGATCAACGCCCGGCAAGCCTATAGGACGAACAGCCCTTATTGGTAGATCCCCTACGAAGAATTCACACACAGGCACCTGCGTTTACAGTCGACACACCAGGCGTCTCAACGCCCAACAGGACCCCCTGTTCCCTCCCGAATGGGATCGGTATACTGGGCGGTCGCTCGCGCCAAAGCCGCTACAGGGAGGCGATGTGGTCGCCGATCACGCAGAGAACTTCCAGGTCACCCGGGATTTCCTTGCGAATTCCAGTGGTGGTCCCACCGTGCTGCGCATTCTTCTCGGAACACAGCTCCGGAAGCTGCGCCAGGAGAAGAACATTTCCCGGGAGGACGCCGGATACGCCATCCGCGCGTCCCACGCGAAGATCAGCCGCATGGAGCTGGGGCAGGTCAGCTTCAAGCGCCGTGACGTGGAGGACCTGCTCAAGCTGTACGGCGTGGGCGACGCCGGCGAGCGCGAGGCGCTGCTCGGACTCATCACCAGCGCCAACGCACAGGGCTGGTGGCACCAGTACAGCGACGTGCTGCCGAACTGGTTCGGCGTCTACGTGGGGCTGGAGGAGGCCGCGTCGGTCATCAGGACCTTCGAGGTGCAGTTCATCCCCGGCCTGCTCCAGAGCGAGGGGTACGCACGCTCGGTCATCCGGCTCTCGCGCACGGCCACGTCCGAGGAGGACATCGACAGTCGCGTGCAGATGCGCATGCACCGACAGCGCAGGTTCACCGAGAACGACGGCCCCCGCCTGTGGGCCGTCATCGACGAGGCCGTGCTGCACCGGCCCTTCGGCGAGCCGGCCGTGATGCGCGGCCAGATCGAGCACCTCGTCGAGATGTCCCGGCGGCCCAACATCACCGTCCAGGTGGCGACGTTCGCCATGGGCGGGCACCCGGCGGCCGGGGGCCCGTTCAGCATCCTGCGCTTCCCCACCCCGGAACTGCCCGACGTGGTCTACCTGGAGCAGCTGAGCAGCTCGCTGTACTTCGACAAGTTCGAGGACACCAGCCTCTACGCCCAGACGATGGACCACCTGGCCACCCAGGCCCCGCCGCCCTCGGAGACCGAGAAGATCCTGCACTCGTTCCTGGAACGCTACCGGGACTGACACCCCGCCGCGCACCGGCCCCGCCCGCCCCCGAATCCCCCCATCCCCCGGCCCCCTTCCCGACGCCCGGTACCGCTCCGCGACCGGGCGTTCGCCGTGTGCGCACACCCGTGCGGTCCGCGTGACCGCCTTCGGCCACGACTGGGAAACGATCGGGGGCCGCGGAACCCCTCCTCCGCACCCCCGCGTTAGCCGTGACATGCGCATCCTCACCCCTGGACCTTGCATCTGTACTTACGGACGTAATCACGTATGCACGTGCATGAGCTACGCTTTGGGCGCGCACCGGGGACGGAACGACTCAATGGGGAAGATCTCTCCCCAAACCCCCACCCGGCCCGTGGCTCCGGCACGCATGACCCGACGTGCCGGTGGCCCCCCGCGCGTGGACACCCCGCTCACACGTCCCCCGAAGTTCCAGGAGGTCGAGATGCATTCCATCTACAACGGCGTTCCAGCAGGCCGTTTGCCCAAGGTCGAGTGGACCAAGAGCAGCTGGAGCAATCCGGATGGGAACTGCGTCGAGGTGGCGACCCTGCCCGGAGGGGAGTTCGCGGTGCGCAATTCGAGGGACCCCCAGGGGCCGGTGCTGGTCTACACCCACGCCGAGCTGGAGGCCTTCGTCCGCGGTGCCAAGACGGGCGACTTCGACGCCCTCCTGAGGTAGCCGCCCCCCGAACCCCGCCCGGTCCACGCCGGCGCCGCGCCCCCGGGCCGCGGACGGCGCCGGACCGGGGGAACACGACCCTCCCGGAAAGCCGTCCGCACCGATGGCCACCGCACCGGACCCCGGCCGCGCGGTGACCGCCTTCCGTCCACGGTGCGGGCGCACGGGGAGCCCGGCGCCCCTCGCGGGGTGCCGGGCTCCTCGTCTTGCGGGACGGGTGGCGGGAACGCGGATCAATGCCCTGCGCGGGCTCGGGAGTGCCCCGCCGCCCCGGGACCCGCTACAGGCGGGTGGGGTCCACGCCGCCGCCCGCGCCCACCGGGGGCGTCTCCCACGGGAAGTGGGTGGCGCCCAGCGCGGGCTTGAGGTCGAACAGCCACGCCGCCTTCTCGTCGTACTTCGCGAAGAACGGCCGGCCCACCAGGTCGGGGTCGCGCGCCTGGATGAAGTGCAGCGCGAACACCTTCTCGCCGGCGATCTCGGTGACGCCGTCCACGCACACCTTGCCCGGGGTCGCCGACATGGACGGGCCGCGGACGGTGCGGGCCAGGCCGGAGACGTTCGTGTAGGCCCCGCGGAAGATGTCGTAGGCCTCGGCCAGCGGGACGGCGAAGTAGTCCTGCGGGCCGGTGTCGCGCTCGACGAACATGTAGTACGGGACCATCCCGTGGCGCAGGTGGGTGCGCCACATGCTCTCCCACGTCGCGGAGTCGTCGTTGATCGTGCGGATCAGCGGCGCCTGGGTGCGGATGACCGCCCCGGTGGCGCGGATGCGCCGCACGGCGTCCTGGACGATCTCCGGCTCCATCTCCTTGGGGTGGGAGAAGTGCGCCATGAACGCCAGGTTCTTGCCCGAGGCGACGACCTTCTCGAAGAGCCGGAGGGTGTCGTCGGCGTCCGGGTCGGTCACGAAGCGCTGCGGCCAGTAGGCCAGCGCCTTGGTCCCGATCCGGATGGCCTCCAGGTGCTCGATCTCCAGCAGCGGCTCGATGTACTTGGAGATCACCCCCTCGCCCATGATCATCGGGTCGCCCCCGGTGAACAGGACGCTGGTGACCTCCGGGTGCGAGCGGACGTACTCGACCAGCTGGTCGATCTCGCTGGAGGCGAACTTCAGGTCGGCGTCGCCGACGAACTGGGCCCAGCGGAAGCAGTACGTGCAGTACGCGTGGCAGGTCTGCCCCTGCTTGGGGAAGAAGAGCACGGTCTCCCGGTACTTGTGCTGGAGGCCGGGGATCGGCTCCTCGCCCACCTTGGGGACGTTGAGGTCCATCTGCCCGGCGGGGTGCGGGTTGAGCCGCGCGCGGACGGCGTTGGCCGCCTCGTTCAGCTCCTTGCGCGCCGCGCCGGCCTTGATCAGGTCGGCGATGCGCGCCACGTCGCCCTGCGGAAGCATGTCCGCCTGCGGGAACACCAGCCGGTAGATCGGGTCGTCGGGCGCGGCGTCCCAGTCGATCAGCTCGTCAAGGACATAGGCGTTGACCCGGAAGGGCAGGACGGTCGCCACCGCCTGTACCGCGAGCCGCTCGTCGGCGGCGAGTCCGGCACGAGCGGTGAGCTCGTCAATGTGCTTCGTCGTGTAGGCACGAAACCGACGTCCGGTGGTGGACGGGGACAGTGCCGCCTCTGGCGTAACGCTCACGCCTCTCCTCTCCTGCACGTGGTTCAGGGCCCCCGCGCGGGGTCGTGAGGGCAGCCCTGATCCGGGGGTTCCGGCCGAGGACGGCCGGGGGACCTCCGGAAACGGAATTCGTGTTCGGTTGTCACATGTACCCGGAGCGTCAGCACCCGGGCCAGCGAGCGGATATACCCCTACTAGGGGATTTGTACCCAGGTGAAGCAAAATACAGCCCTGACCTGGACATACGGGAAGTATCCTCGCATGTGTGGATGAATGTCCCGGACCGCGGGGCTTTCCGCGTCACCCGGTACGGTGTTCGCAGACCACCCGCGCACCCGTCGGCGTGTGCCCGCACCGGCGCGGGGACCTGCACCGACGGCGTGCGTCCACCGCACCACCACACCGTGAAGGACGCCACGTGACAGGCACCTCCGACGCGGACGCACCCGTCGCACTCCGCCGCACCTCGCCGCCGATCATCGCCGTCGACGCGATGGGCGGCGACAACGCCCCCGAGGAGATCGTCAAGGGCGCCGTCCTGGCCGTGCGCGAGATGGGCCTGCGGATCGTCCTCGTGGGCCGCCGCACCGAGATCGCCTCCCTGCTCGCCGAGCACGACGCCCTGCGCGCCATCCCCGTCGTCCACGCCGAGGACAGCCTCGCCATGCACGAGGGCGCCCTGGCCAGCTGGCGGCGGCCCCGCTCCAGCGCCGCGGTCGCCTGCCGCCTGATCCGGCGCGGGGACGCCGACGCCCTGGTCTCGGCCGGGTCCACCGGCGGCGTCGTGGCCACGTCCACCGTGCGCCTGCGCACCCAGCACGGGGTGCTGCGGCCCGCCCTGGCGGTCACCCTGCCCACCGGCGAGACGCCGACGGTCATGGTCGACGCCGGGGCCAACGCCGACGCCAAGCCGGAGATGCTGGTGCAGTTCGCCCACCTGGGGTGCGCCTACGCCCAGACCGCCTTCGGCGTGCAGCGCCCCCGGGTGGGGCTGCTCACCATCGGCTCGGAGCCGGGCAAGGGCAACAAGCTCGTCCGCCGGACCGCGGAACTGCTGTCCGCCGCCGCCGAGGACTCCACCGTCATGGACTACCGGGGCAACATCGAGGGCCACGACCTGCTCGCGCGCAAGGTGGACGTGATCGTCACCGACGGGCACACCGGGAACGTGGCGCTCAAGACCGTGGAGGGGACGGCGGCGTTCGCCATGGACGCCGTCCGCACGGCGCTGACCTCGTCCGTGGCGGCCAAGGCCGGGGCCGTGCTCCAGCGCCGGGCGCTGCGGGGGCTGCGCGAGCGCCTGGACAGCGAGACCTACGGCGGCGCCGCCCTGCTGGGGCTCAACGGCACCGTCGTGATCGCCCACGGCGACAGCCGGGCGCGCGGCATCGCCCACGCCTGCCGGCTCGCCCACGACCTGGCGGCCGGGGACATCGGCGAGCAGGTACGCCGCCGGGTGCACACGCGCCCCTCCGGGTGGCTGCACCGGCTGGCCCAGTCGGAGGGGCCCGCCGAGGGCCGCTGAGGCCTCCCGGAACCGCTGAGAACACTCCTGCGGGCTCGGTACGCTTGGGGCATGGCCGACCCGCAGGAAGTACTCTCGCGACGGGTCCAGTCCGCTCTCGGCGCCGCCTTCGGCCCCGAGTACGGCGACACCGACCCCGTCATCCGCCCGTCACAGTTCGCCGACTACCAGGCGAACGCCGCGCTCGCACTCGCCAAGCGCCTGGGCCGAAAGCCGCGCGAGGTGTCCGCGGCGATCATGGAACACCTCGACGTCGCCGACGTCTGCTCCGCCGTCGAGGTCAGCGGACCCGGCTTCATCAACCTCACCCTGCGCGACGACTGGATCTCCGGGCGGACCCGCGAGCTGCTGGACGACGAGCGCCTGGGCGTGCCCGCCCAGGAGCGCCGCACCATCCCGCTCGACTACTCCGCGCCCAACGTGGCCAAGGAGATGCACGTCGGCCACCTGCGCACGACCGTGGTCGGCGACTCGCTGGCGCGGACCCTGGAGTTCCTGGGCCACCACGTCATCCGCCAGAACCACATCGGCGACTGGGGCACGCCCTTCGGCATGCTCATCGAGCACCTGCTGGAGGTGGGCGAGGACTCCCCCGAGGCCGGCCTGCTCACCACCGACCCCAACGCCTTCTACCAGGCGGCGCGCACGAAGTTCGACTCTTCGGGCCCGGGCCCGGAGGAGTTCGCCGCCCGCGCCCGACGCCGGGTGGTCGCCCTCCAGGGCGGCGACGGCGAAACGCTGCGCCTGTGGAACAAGCTCGTGGGCCTGTCCAAGGTGTACTTCAACAAGGTGTACGCCAAGCTGGGCGTCACCCTCACCGACGACGACCTGGCCGGCGAGAGCACCTACAACGACCTGCTCGCCGACGTGTGCGACGAGCTGGAGGCCAAGGGCATCGCCGAGATCAGCGACGGCGCCCTGTGCGTGTTCCTGGACGGCTTCACCGGCCGCGAGGGCAGGCCGGTCCCGCTGATCGTCCGCAAGAGCGACGGCGGCTACGGCTACGCCACCACCGACCTCGCCACGGTCCGCTACCGGGTGGACGACCTCAAGGCCGACCGCATCCTGTACGTGGTGGGCGCCCCGCAGGCGATGCACTTCAAGATGGTGTGGGCCGCCGCGCGCGAGGCGGGCTGGCTGCCGGACTCCGTCGAGACCACCCACGTGCAGATCGGCAACGTGCTGGGCGCGGACGGCAAGATCCTGCGGACCCGCAGCGGCGCCCCGGTGCGGCTGATGGCGCTGCTGGACGAGGCGGTCGAGCGGGCGGCCGCGGTGGTCCGGGAGAACCGGCCCGACCTGGGCGAGGAGGAGCAGGCGGAGATCGCCCGCCAGGTGGGCATCGGCGCGGTCAAGTACGCCGACCTGTCGGTGGCGCACGACACCGAGTACACCTTCGACTTCGACCGCATGCTGGCGCTGACCGGCAACACCGGCCCCTACCTCCAGTACGCGCAGGCCCGGATCCGGTCGATCTTCCGCAAGGGCGGGCTCTCCCCCGAGGGCGCGCGGGCGGACATCGCCGTGGGCCACGGGGCCGAGCGCGCGCTGGCGCTGAAGCTGCTGGAGTTCGGCCCGGTGGTGGCGCAGGTCGGCGATCTGCTCCAGCCGCACCGGCTGTCGTCGTACCTGTTCGAGCTGGCCCAGTCGCTGACGGCGTTCTACGAGCACTGCCCCGTGCTGTCCGCCGCGACCGGGGCCGAGCGCGAGTCGCGGCTGACGCTGATCGCGCTGGCGCTGCGGGTCCTGGTCCAGGGCCTGGACCTGCTGGGCGTGGAGGCCCCCGAGCACATGTAGGCACTCCCCGGGGGGCCGGAACGCGATGGCGCGTTCCGGCCCCCTTCCGTGTGTCCGGGGCCGCCGCCGGGCCCGGACCGGTCACCGTCCGAGAGAACTCTCACAGCGGACGAATTCCCTTGCACGCTAGGTTTCTCCGCGTTCCGGAACGGAGCGAGTCCGATCTCTCGCCCTCCCGCGTGTCCCGGGCCCGGACCGGAACAGGACACCGGACCTAGGCTGGACGGACAAAAGACACATTGCGGACATAAGGGAGAAGTAGGTATGGAATCCACACCGGTCGGTCCGGAGCCGGGCCTCTGGCACCTGGACCCCCTGCACTCCAGCCTCATCTTCGTGGCCCACTACCTGCGCTTCGGCCGGGTCCAGGGCACGTTCGGCCGGGCACGGGGCCGCGTCCTGGTCGCCGAGGACCCCGCGGCCTCCAAGGCCGAGGTGGTCATGGACGCCGCCAGCGTCAACACGGGTGTGGGCGCACGCGACGCGCACCTGCGCTCCCCCGACTTCCTCGACGTGGAGAACCACCCCGAGCTGCGGTTCGTGTCCACCGGCCTGGAGCCCGGGGGCCGCGGCCGCGACGCCTTCCGGCTGCACGGCGACCTGACGGTGCACGGCACGGCCGCACCCGTCACCCTGGAGGCCCGGTGGGTGGGCGAGGCGCCCGACTACGCCCGGCCCGACGACGTGCACGGCCACTTCTTCTCCGCCGCCACCCGCATCCGGCTGTCCGACCACGGCGTGGGCGACGGCGGCGCGGTGCCCTGGGGCGGACGGATGGTCGGGGACGAGGTCGACGTCGTCCTGGAGGTGCGGCTCCAGAACCAGGACCCGGCCCCCTTCCTGCGGCAGATCGGCCACGAGTCCTGAGGACCCCGCCGGCACCGGAACGGCGCGGGGGGCGGCGCGGAGCCGCCCCCGCCGTACCGGATCAGCCCCGGAGCAGGTCCTCGACCTCGGCCCTGGCCGGCATCGAGGAGCTGGCCCCGCGGCGCTGCACGGACAGCGCGGCCGCCGCCGCCGCGAAACGCATCGCCCCGGCCGGGTCGGCCCCCTCCGCACGGGCCACCGCGAAGGAGCCGCAGAACGTGTCGCCCGCGGCGGTGGTGTCCACGGCGTCCACCTTGAGCGCCGGGACGTGCACCGGCGCACCCGAGCGCGTCCCGTGCAGGGAGCCCTCGCCGCCCAGCGTGATGAGCACCTCCGGGACGCGCTCCAGCAGCGCCGCCAGGGCCTCGCGGGGGTCGGTGCGGCCGGTGATGGCCGCGGCCTCGTGCTCGTTGGGCACGAGCACGTCCACCGACTCCAGCAGCTCGTCGGGCAGGTCCCGGGCCGGGGCCGGGGTGAGGTGCACGCGGACCCCCTGCTCGCGGCCGGTGCGCGCCGCGGCCACGACCGCCTCCATCGGCAGCTCCAGCTGGAGCAGGAGGGCGTCGGCCCCGCCGATCAGCTCACGGTCGCCGGGGACGGTGCCGGTGACCCCGCCGTTGGCGCCGGGCACCACGATGATCGAGTTGCCGCCGCGGCCGTCCACGACGATGTGGGCGATCCCCGAGGGGCCCGGGACGGTGCGCAGCCCGGTGGTGTCGATCCCCGCGGCGACGAGGTTGTCCCGCAGCTCCGTGCCGAAGGCGTCCCCGCCGACCGCGCCCAGGAACACCGTGTCGGCCCCGGCGCGGGCGGCGGCGACCGCCTGGTTGGCGCCCTTGCCGCCGGGGACCTGCCGGAAGGCGGTACCGGTGACGGTCTCACCGGTGGCGGGAGCGGTGTCCGCGTAGGCCACCAGGTCCATGTTGACGCTGCCGAAAACGGCGATGCGCGGGGTGCTCACGCCCCGTCCTCCTTCTTCTTGTCGCGGGGCAGGCCCTCGTCCCCGTCCAGTCCCACGATGACCGGCGCGTGGTCGGAGGCGCCCTTGCCCTTGCGCTCCTCCCGGTCGATGCCCGCGCCGCTGACCCGGGCGCGCAGCGCCGGGGAGGCCAGCACGAAGTCGATGCGCATGCCGCGCCTCTTGGGGAAGGCCAGCCCCTTGTAGTCCCAGTAGGTGTACACGCCGGGGCCGGGGGTGCGGTCGCGGACGACGTCCTCGAAGCCGGCCTCGCCCAGGGCGCGGAAGGCCTCCCGCTCGGGCCCGGTGACGTGGGTGAGGCCGTCGAAGGCGGCGATGTCCCACACGTCCTCGTCGCGGGGGGCGATGTTGAAGTCGCCGCCGTAGGCGATCTGCGCGTCCGGGTCGGCGGCCAGGGCCGCCGACCCCGCCTCCCGCAGGGCATCCAGCCAGCGCAGCTTGTAGGCGTAGTGGGGGTGGTCGACCTCGCGGCCGTTGGGCACGTAGAGGCTCCACACCTGGACGCCGCCGCAGGTGGCGCCGATGGCGCGGGCCTCGGCCTCCTCGGGGTCGCCGTAGCCGGGCTGGCCGGGGAAGCCCACCTGTACGTCCTCCAGGCCGACCCGGGAGGCGATCGCGACGCCGTTCCACTGCGAGAGCCCGTGGTGGGCGACCTCGTAGCCGCGGTCGGTGAAGACGGAGGCGGGGAACTGGTCGTCCCTGGCCTTGGTCTCCTGGATGGCGAGGACGTCGGCCTCGCTCCGGTCGAGCCAGGCGCCGATCCGCTCGGCCCGGGCCCGGGCACTGTTCACATTCCAAGTCGCGATACGCACAGCGCCAGCCTAGGGCTTCGCGGCGACACCCGAGGTGAGCGCGGGGCGGGGAGGGCGGCGGGAGGGGCCGGGCGGTGCGGTGCGGCGGCCGGAAAGGGGTGGGCCCCGGTGCGGCCGTCCTCCGCACCGGGGCCCGACGGGACTCCCAGCACATGCCCGGTTGTTTCCGTCGCGCCCATTAGGACGGCCGAGGGGTCCCCCCGGTTCGCATTTCGCCCAAGGTTTTTTTCGGAGGCGTCACTCTCCGGGGTGGCCGGTCGGCACACCCCTTTTGTCGTGCGTCGATACAGAAGTCCCCGGACAGCACTGTGATACAGGCCACATAAGGCACCCCGGCCGAACGAGGCGACGACCGCCTCCCCGGCCGCTCCGGGGCCCCCGGCCGGGGGCGGCCCGTACCGCGGGACGGGCGGGGCCGCGGATCGTCGTCGGCGGGGGCTACCGTGTTCGGCATGCCCGAACCGCACCCCCGCCGCGACGCGGAACTGTCCCTCGCCCAGGCACGCCGGATCGCGATCGCCGCCCAGGGGCTGGCCGAGCCCCGGCCCGCGGGAACCCCGAACCTGGGCCACCTGGGCCGGGTGGTGAGCCGCCTGGGGATCCTCCAGATCGACAGCGTGAACGTGCTCGCCCGCAGCCAGTACCTGCCGGTGTTCGCCCGGATCGGCGGCTACGACACCGCGCTGCTGGACCGGGCGGCCACCACCGCCGCCAAGGCGGCCCCGGCCCGCCTGGTCGAGTGCTGGGCGCACGAGGCGAGCCTGGTGCCCCCGGCCACCCGGCAGCTCATGCGGTACCGCATGGAGCGCAACCGGGCCCGGTCCGGGGCGGGCGGGATGAGCGCCGTCCGGGAGGAGAACCCCGAACTCGTCAAGGCGGTGCACGAGGAGGTCGCCCGGATCGGCCCGGCCACCGCCCGGGAGGTGGAGGCCGCGCTCGCCCACGACGTGCCGCGCGCCAAGGACCACTGGGGGTGGAACTGGTCCGAGGTGAAGAAGTCCCTGGAGTACCTGTTCTGGGTCGGCGACCTGACCTCCAACGGCCGCAACTCCCAGTTCGAGCGCCGCTACGACCTGCCCGAACGCGTGCTGCCCGCCGGCGTGCACGCCGCACCACCGCTGAGCGGGGCGGACGCCCACCGGGAGCTGGTGGCCATCGCCGCCCGCGCCCACGGGATCGCCACCGAGCCCTGCCTGCGCGACTACTTCCGGCTCAAGAGCGCCGAGTCGCGCCCGGCCGTCGCCGACCTGGTGGACTCCGGCGAGCTGGTCCCCGTCCGGGTCCGGGGCTGGGACCGCCCCGCCTACCTGCACCGGGACGCCCGCGTCCCGCGCAAGGTGGCCGCGCGGGCGCTGCTGAGCCCGTTCGACTCGCTGGTGTGGACCCGGGACCGGGCCGAGGAGCTGTTCGGCTTCCGGTACCGGATCGAGATCTACACCCCGGCTGCCAAGCGGGTGCACGGCTACTACGTGCTGCCGTTCCTGCTGGGCGAGGACCTGGTGGCCCGGGTCGACCTCAAGGCCGACCGCGCCTCGGGCACCCTGCTCGCGCAGCGGATCACCCTGGAGGACGGCGCCCCCGGCGACACCCTGCCCCGGCTGGTGGAGCACCTGTCCGAGATGGCCGCCTGGCTCGGCCTCCCCAACGGCCCCGGCGGCCCCGCCCTGGCGGCGCGCTGAGCCGCCGCTCCCCCGGGACCGCGCGGTCCCGGGGGAGGCCGCGCGGCGCGGGGGGCGCGGGTCAGACTCGCTCGATGACGGTGACGTTGGCCTGGCCGCCGCCCTCGCACATGGTCTGGAGGCCGTAGCGGCCGCCGGTGCGGTGCAGCTCGTTGACCAGCTTGGCCATGAGGATGACGCCGGTGGCGCCCAGCGGGTGGCCCAGGGCGATCGCGCCGCCGTTGGGGTTGACCGTGGCGGGGTCGGCCCCCAGCTCCTCGATCCAGGAGAGCGGGACCGGGGCGAACGCCTCGTTGATCTCCGTGACGTCGATGTCGCCGATGCCCAGGCCCGCCTTCGCCAGAGCGGTCCTGGTGGCGGGGATCGGGGCGGTGAGCATGTAAACCGGGTCGTCGCCGACCAGGGAGAGCTGGACGATGCGGGCCAGCGGGGTGAGCCCGTGCCGCTCGACCGCGGCCCCGGAGGCGATGAGGACGGCGCCGGCGCCCACGGAGATCTGGCTGGCCACCGCCGCCGTCAGCTCCCAGCCCTCGCGCAGCGGCTTCAGGCCCGCCATCTTCTCCAGGGTGGTGTCGGGGCGCACGCCCTCGTCCCGGGAGACTCCCGCGATCGGGGCGATCTGGGAGTCGAAGCGCCCGTCGTCGAGTGCCTCGGCCGCGCGCCGGTGGCTCTCCAGGGCGTACTCCTCCAGCCGGTCGCGCTTGAAACCCCACTTCTCGCACATGAGCTGGGCGCCGCGGAACTGGGAGATCTCCTGGAAGCCGTAGCGCTCGGCCCAGCCCTCGCCGTACAGGCCCAGGCCGTTGTCGAGGGCGTACTGGACGTTGGAGCCCATGGGGACCATGCCCATGTTCTCGACGCCGGAGGCCACGACCAGGTCCTGGGTGCCGGACATGACGCCCTGGGCGGCGAAGTGGACGGCCTGCTGGGAGGAGCCGCACTGGCGGTCGATGGTGACGCCGGGGACGCTCTCGGGCAGCCCGGCGGACAGCCACGCGGTGCGGGCCAGGTCCAGGGCCTGGGGGCCGACCTGGCTGACACAGCCCATGATGACGTCCTCGACGGCGGACGGGTCCACGCCGGTCCGCTCGACGAGCGCCTTGAGCACGTGCGCGCCGAGGTCGGCGGGGTGGACGGCCGCCAGCGCGCCCTTCCTCGTCCCGACGGGGGTGCGGACGGCGTCGACGATGTATGCCTCGGCCACGGGTCCTCCAAGGGCCTGGGTGGTGTTGTCCTGTGAACCGAACTGTATTCGGTTTTGGTGGTCCGGCAAGACCCCGGCCCCCTTTCATCCTCCGATTCCCGCCCGTTCATCCCGGTGTGCTGCCCTGGAGGGGACGAGAGGAGACACGATGAGCGGGTTCGTCCTCGCCCTCGGCGCGGCCGCGGGCATGGTCCTGTTCTTCCTCACCTTCGCCTCCGGTCGCCGCGCCCTGGCCTGGGCCGTCGGCGGGGGCGCGCTGGCCGCCGGGTTCGTCGGCGCCGGGCTGCTCGGCGGGACCGCCCCCTGGGCCGCGCCCGCCGCGACCGCCTTCGCGGTGCTCCTGTGGGGCTGGATCCACCTGGCCTCCCGCTGGGTGGACGCGGACGAGGAGGCGGCCCGCCACTACCCGGAGTTCTCCTCCGGGGGCGTCGGCGCGGGCGTCGACTGACACGCCGCCGCACCCGGGGCGCGCCGGGCGGGGGCGCCCGGCGGGTACGGGGCACCGCCGGGGCGGACACCGCGGAACACCGAGGGCCTTCCGGCGACCGGGGCGGACCCCGCGGTCCACACCGGCGCGGCCGGCCCCGTCGGAGGGGCCCGGGCGCCCGGCGGGCACGGGATACCGTGGCGGCGAAAGCAGCGGAACACCCGAGTACCGGCGCCCCCGCCACCCGCGTCGAACGGGACGGGTCCGGGCCCGGCGCGCCTCTAGGGGCGCCCGTCCTCCCGGACCACGCGGCCCGCGTCCCCCTCGTCGCCGAGCGTCTCGGCGGTCATCCGCTCCAGGGCGGCCACGACCTCCGGGTGCGCCCGCGGGTCGTAGTCGTGCGACAGGGACTCCAGCGCCTCACGCTGCGCGTCGAAGACGCGGCGCGCGGCGGCCTCCCCCGCGGGGCCCAGCTCCCAGGGCTCGCCCTCCCCGGTGAGGTACCCCGCCTCCAGCAGCTCCCGGTGGACCGCCTCCCAGCGGTCGTCGGGCAGGCGGGACATCTCCGCCAGCTCGGACACCCGCAGCGGCCCGGTCACCGCCAGGTGGCTCAGCGTCCAGCAGGCGCGCGGCGAGATCTCCAGCCCGGCGGCGGAGCGCAGCCGGGCGTACATCTCCCGGGCCCCCTCGTGGCCGCAGGCGCGGTAGATCTCCCGCTCGACGGCCTCGATCGCGGTGCGCCCGCCCGAGGCCACCGGCGGGAGGGACTCCCCCAGGTCGGCGGGCTGGGAGCCCACCGTGGTGCGCAGCGGCACCTGCGGCAGGAACACGGCGAGCGCCAGCCCGACCAGGGCCACCGGCACCGCGCACAGGAACACCACGTCGATGGCGTCGGCGTAGGCCTGGAGGAACATCGCCTGCTCCTGCGGGGGCAGCGCGTCCAGGGCGCGCGGGTCGCTCTCCAGGCTCGCCGCGTCCACGCCCGGCGGCAGCCCCGACCCCCCGGCGCGGGCCGCCAGGTTGCCCGCCAGCTGCCCGGAGAACACCGCGCCGAACACCGCCGTGCCGAACGACCCGCCGATGGACCGGAAGAACGTGGCCGCGGAGGTGGCCGCGCCCAGGTCGGCGTAGTCGGCGGCGTTCTGCACGACCACCACCACGACCTGCATGACCAGCCCCAGCCCCACGCCCAGCACGAAGAACGAGCCCCACATCCGCAGGTCGGACGTCTCCGGCCCCAGACGCGACAGCAGGAACAGGCCCAGCGACGTCACCGCCATCCCGGCGATCGGATACGGCTTGTACCGGCCCGTGCGGGTGACCAGCCGCCCGGAGGTGATGGAGGTGAGGAAGAGCCCGAGCACCATCGGCAGCAGGAACAGCCCCGAGGCCGTCGGCGACTGGCCGTGGACGATCTGGAGGAACAGCGGCAGGAACGCCATCGAGCCCATCATCGCGAACCCGACGCACAGGCCGATGGCCATGGCGACCGCCACGACCGGGTTGCGGAACAGCCCCAGCGGCATCACCGGCTCGGCCGCGCGCCGGGCCGAGAGCCACCAGCCGAACCCGAGCGCGACGCCGGCCAGCGCCAGGCCGACGATCTGCGGCGATGCCCAGGCGTAGACCGCGCCGCCCCAGGAGGCGACCAGTGTGAGGCACACGGCGGTGGCGGCCAGCAGCACGATCCCGGCGTAGTCGATGGTCCGCCGGCCGGTGGGCCGGGTGGAGGGGAGCACCGCCACGACCGTCGCGAACGCCAGCACGCCCAGGGGCAGGTTGACGTAGAACACCCACCGCCAGGAGAGGTGGTCGACGAACAGGCCGCCCAGCAGCGGCCCGGCCACGCTGGAGACGCCGAAGACCGCGCCGAACAGCCCCTGGTAGCGGCCGCGTTCGCGGGGGGAGACGACGTCCCCGACGATCGCCATGGACAGCACCATCAGACCGCCGCCGCCGATGCCCTGGAGTCCGCGGAAGAGGATGAGCTGGAACATGTCCTGGGCCAGCCCGCACAGCGCCGAGCCGGCCAGGAACACGGCGATGCAGACCAGGTACAGCGGCTTGCGGCCGAACTGGTCGCCGAGCTTGCCCCACAGCGGGGTGCTGGCGGTGACCGCGAGCAGGTAGGACGTGATGACCCAGGACAGGTGGTTGAGCCCGCCCAGGTCGGAGACGATGGTCGGCAGCGCCGTGGACACGATCGTCTGGTCGAGCGCGGACAGCAGCACGGTGAGCATGAGCGCGGCCATGATCACCGCGATCCGCCCCCCGCGGTGGTCGCGCCGCTCCCTCTGGGCCTGGGCCATCGGCTCCGCCTTCCGTCCGCCGGTGCGGTCACCTTAGAAGCGGTCACAGGTCGCGAAAGGCGCGGAACACCCGGGCAGACGGGAACTTTGCCGCCGCTTGGACCACCCCCTTCAAAACCGAATGCGGTTCGGTTACTGTGGCGGCAACCGTGATCCACGACACCCCGGAGCAGAGCATGAAGCGGGAACTCTTCGACGCCGACCAGGACCTCTTCCGCGAGGCGGTGGCGGGGTTCCTCGCGCGGGAGGTCGTCCCCTTCCACGACGGGTGGGAGAAGGACGGCATCGTCCCCCGCGAGGTCTGGGCGAGGGCGGGCGAGGCGGGCCTGCTCGGGCACGGCGTCCCCGAGGAGTACGGCGGCACCGGGGTGCGGGACTACCGGTTCAACGCCGTCGTCAACGAGGAGGTGTGCCGGGCCCACGCCAGCGGGCTGGGCTTCACGCTCCAGAACGACGTCATCGCCCCCTACCTCATCAACCTCACGAACGACGAGCAGAAGCGGCGCTGGCTGCCGGGGTTCGCCTCCGGCGAGACCATCGCCGCCATCGCCATGACCGAGCCCGGGACCGGGAGCGACCTCCAGGGCATCCGCACCTCCGCGGTCCGCGACGGCGACACGTGGGTGGTCAACGGGTCCAAGACCTTCGTCACCAACGGCGTCAACGCCGACCTGGTCATCGTGGTGTGCCGGACCGACCCGGACGCGGGCGCGCAGGGCTTCTCCCTCCTCGCCGTCGAGCGCGGCGCCCCGGGCTTCGAGCGGGGCCGCAACCTCGACAAAATCGGCATGAAGGCGCAGGACACGGCCGAGCTGTTCTTCCAGGACGTGCGGGTCCCGGCCGCCGACCTCATCGGGCAGGAGGGGCAGGGGTTCATCCACCTGCTCCAGAACCTGCCGCAGGAGCGGCTGTCCATCGCCGTCTGCGCCACGGCGTCGGCGGAGTACATGCTCCAGCACACGATCGAGTACTGCCGGGAGCGCACGGCGTTCGGCCGCCCTATCGGACGGTTCCAGAACACCCGTTTCGTCCTGGCCGAGTTGGCGACCGAGGTGGACATCGCCCGTACCTACGTGGACCGGGCGGTCACGCTGCTCAA
The DNA here is from genome assembly GCF_900141985.1 of Nocardiopsis flavescens. Classification (GTDB taxonomy): domain Bacteria; phylum Actinomycetota; class Actinomycetes; order Streptosporangiales; family Streptosporangiaceae; genus Nocardiopsis; species Nocardiopsis flavescens. Next base: position 414,962 of record NZ_FQZK01000003.1, read on the forward strand.
CCGGGGCGAACTCACCGTCGAGGACGCCGCCATGGCCAAGTGGTGGACCACCGAGCTGTGCAACAAGGTGATGGACCGGTGCCTGCAGCTTCACGGCGGGTACGGGTACATGATGGAATACCCGGTGGCACGGGCCTGGCAGGACTCCCGCGTGCAGACGATCTACGGTGGCACCACCGAGATCATGAAGGAGATCGTGGGACGCGGTCTGGGCCTGTAAGCCGGTCAACCCCCGTTCGGAAGGGTCGAGTCGGTCATGAGCGGTGCGTGGGACGGCCTCATCGTCATGGGCCTGCTGGTCGTACTGCTGGTCATCGGCGTGCGCAAGCTGCGGCCCCGGGTGCACATCCCCTGGACCACCGGCGGGATCGTGGTCTTCTTCATCTTCCTGTGCCTGCTCCTGTGGGCCTGGTCCTGGCGCTGACGGGCCCGCGGCCGCGACGGCCCGCCCCGCCCCGGGGGCGCCCCGCGGGACGCCCCCGGCACGCCGGAGCCCGTTCTCCGGCCGCCCCGCCGGGGCCGCCGCGGGCGACGGGCGCGGACCGGGGCGGGGCACGGGTCCCGGGGAACGGCCCCTAGGCCCAGGGGTCGAAGTCGATGCCGTCGGGGAGCGCCTTGTCCAGCGCCCCTGGGAACGAGCCGTCCCGCAGGTCGAGCTGGGCGCTGCCGAAGTCGGCGGAGGTGAGGATGTCGCGGATCCCCGGCGGGTAGTGGTCCCAGCCCACCAGGTCCGGGTACTGCCAGACGCCGTAGTGGTTCTCCGGCGGGTCGTCGTGCCCGGCGGCGAACCGGAAGGCGTGGGTGGACGCGCCGTCCTTGTGGTAGACGATCTTGGGGTGGGTGCCCTCCCACAGCACCTGGTCGGCCGGGCGGGTGTCGTAGTCCCCGTGGGCCGAGGCGGACACGTAGCGGGCCTCGTCGCCGAACACCCACACCACCACGTGCTCCAGGTCGTGCCGGTGGCCGCAGCAGCCCGGCAGCACCTGGTCCTTCTCGAAGTAGAGCGCGTACATGTACGCGCACCAGCCGCTGTCGTCGCACTTGGAGCGGGAGTAGGAGTTGGTGTTGTCCAGGTCGGACCGGTCCCGGCAGTTCCCGTTGAGGGCGCCGGTGGTGTTCAGGCCCTCGGCGACGGTGCCGTCCGGGCCGATGGCGGGCGTGGAGTAGCAGCCGTCGGTGTCGTAGTCGAAGGCCGGCTGCCACCGGCCCTCCTCCGCGCCGTGGGCGGCGGGCAGCGCCGCCGGGGGCGCGGCCAGGGCGATGCCGGGGGTGATGACGACCAGGGCGGCGGCCAGGGCCAGGGCCCGGCGCGCGATGCGGGAGGGTGCGCGTGGCGGCAAGGGGGTTCTCCTCTCGGTACCCGGCACAGGGGGCGTGCCGGCGACCGGGACACCGCACGGGGGTCGTGCGATCACCCTGGGTGAACAAGCGGGGCGCGGGTGTACCCGGTCGGATTCGATGACACCAGCCGGCGCTCCCGCGCGCAACGGGGGCTGCCGAGAGTTCCCCGCGCGTTCGGAACGGGAGGGAGGAGTTCCCCGCGCGTTCGGCGCGGGGAACGTTCAGAGGCGGCCGGAGTCGATGATCCGCTGGAGGAACCTGCGCGTCCGCGGCTCGCGCGGGTCGCCCAGCACCTGTTCGGGCGGCCCCTGCTCCAGGACGCGCCCGCCCTCCAGGAAGCACACCGTGTCGGCGACCTGCCGGGCGAACCCCATCTCGTGGGTGGCGAGCAGCATGGTCATGCCGTCGTCGCGCAGCCCGCGCACCAGGTCCAGCACCTCCCCCACCAGCTCCGGGTCCAGGGCGCTGGTGATCTCGTCCAGCAGGAGCAGCCGCGGCCCGTTGACCAGCGCGCGCACGATCGCCGCACGCTGCTGCTGGCCGCCGGACAGCCGGTCGGGGTACTCCCCCGCCTTGTCCGCCAGCCCCACCCTGTCCAGCAGCTCCCGCGCCCTCTCCTCGGCCTCCCGCCGCTCGCGGCGGTGGACCCGGCGCGGGGCCAGGGTGACGTTGTCCAGCACGGTCATGTGCGGGAACAGGTTGAACGACTGGAACACCATGCCGATGCGGCGGCGCACCCGGTCGGGGTTCACCCGCGGGTCGGTGATGTGCTCGCCGTCCAGGTGAATGGTGCCGTCGGTGACCGGCTCCAGCAGGTTGGCGCACCGCAGCAGCGTGGACTTGCCCGAACCGGAGGCCCCGATGAGCACCACCACGGCGTGTTCGGGCACGTCCAGGTCCAGCCCGTCCAGGACGGTGTTCCCCCGGAACTCCTTGCGGACCCCGCGCAGGCGCAGCACCGGCGCCGGGCCCTCGATCCGGGCCTGCCTCTCCAGCTCGCTCACCGGGCCCCCTCCGCCGACTGGCGCCGCGCCGCCCGCAGCGTCACCTGGTCGGTGATCGCCACCAGCGGGATCGCCATGAGCACGAACAGCACCCCGGCGACGATGTACGGCGTGAAGTTGTAGGTCTGCGCGGTGGCGATCTGCGCGGCGCGGATCGCGTCGATGGGGCCGGCCAGCGAGATCAGGCCGACGTCCTTCTGGAGCGCCACCATGTCGTTGAGCAGCGGCGGCGACACCCGCCGCACCGCCTGGGGCAGCACCACCCAGCGCATCGCCTGCGGGTAGGTCAGCCCCAGCGAGCGGGCCGCGGAGATCTGGCTGGGGTGCACCGACTCGATCCCCGCGCGGAACACCTCGGCGATGTAGGCGCCGTAGGTGATCACCAGCGCGATCCCGCCGAGCACGAGCACGCTCGGCGTGTTCTCCAGCCGCAGGCCGGGCACCCCGAACGCCATCAGGTACAGCACGATGATGAGCGGGGCGCCCCGGAACCCGTACGTGTAGGCGGTGGCCAGGGCGCGCAGCGGGAAGAACACCGGGCCCCGCAGGGTCCGCAGCACCGCGGCGAGCAGGCCCAGGGCGAGCGCGCCCAGGGCGCAGAACACCAGCAGCCGTACGTTGAGCCAGAGCCCGGTGAGCACCGCGGGCAGGACCCGCACCGCCACCCCGGGGTCGAAGAAGGTCTCGCGGACCCGCTCCCAGCCGGGCGAGCCGACCAGGACGGTCACCAGGACGGCGCCCAGCACGGCGGTGGAGGCCGCGCCGACCAGCACGGAGCGGACGCTCTGGCGGCGGCGCAGCGCGACCCGCTCCGCCTCCAGCGGGCTGGGGACGTGTTCGCCCACGTCAGCCCAGCTCGGGGGCGTCCGCGGCCTCGGCCAGCCACTCCTGCTCCAGCTCGGCCAGGACGCCGCGCTCGCGCAGGGAGTCCACGGCGGAGCCGACGCAGTCGGTCAGCGGCGAGTCCAGGTCCAGCACCAGCCCGAACTGCTCGGCGGACTCCTCGCCCAGCGGCAGCTGCCCGACGATGACGGCGTCCTCCAGCTCGGCGGCGGTGATGTAGAACGCGGTGGGCAGGTCGAAGACGACCGCGTCCACCTGCCCGTTCTCCAGCGCCTGCTTGGCGTCGTCGTTGTTGTTGTAGACCAGCGGCTCGGCCTCGGGGTCGACCGCCTCCAGCAGGGTGTCGTAGCTGGTGGTGCCGACCTGCGCGCCGATGGTCAGCCCGGCCAGGTCGGCGGTGGAGGCCGCGTCGGCGGCCTCGGAGCCGGCCAGCGCCACGACGGCCTGGCGGACGTCGTAGTAGGGGCTGGAGAAGTCGACGGCCCGCGCCCGGTCCTCCGTGATGGAGAACTGGTTGATGTCGAAGTCGAACTCCTTGGGACCGGGCTGGATGGCGCTGTTGAACGGCACGGTCGTCCACGTGACCCGGTCGGCGCCGTAGCCGAGCTCCGCGGCCACCGCGTAGGCCACGGCCGCTTCGAAGCCCTCCCCGTTGGAGGGGTCGTCGTCGGAGAACCACGGCGGGTAGGCGGGGCTGTCGGTGCCGATGGTGAGCTCGCCCGCGGTGAGGGTGGGCAGGCCCTCGGGCGTGCACTCGACGGTGCTCCCGGCGTCGGGTGCGGCCTCCTCGGCCGGGGAGCAGGCGGTGGCCAGCAGGACGGCTCCGGCGGCGAACGCTCCGAGCGCGGACAGGGGTCGGGAGGTCATCGGCTCGCTCCACGTGAAGGGGGACGGAATGCCGTACAAATTACCTACCTGACCGGGGGTGAATCCAGGTCTTTTGCGTCACGGAACACTGCGCGAGCGCGCGGTCACGCGGTTCGGGTGTCCGGCGGCCCGCCGGACACCGCCCCGGGGCGCCCGCGCACCGCACCGCGCGAGCGGGCACCGGGCGTCCGGGGCGCCGCGGGCGCCGCCCCGGGCCCACGGCCGCTCACACGAAGGGCTCGCCGTCCTCGTCCTCCCCCTGGGGGAGCATGGGCATCTCGAACCAGACCGCCTTGCCGTCGGGGGTCGGCCGCGAACCCCAGCGGGTCGCCAGCTGCTCCACCAGGTACAGGCCCCGGCCGCCCTCGTCGTCCGCGGCGGCGCTGCGGATGCGGGGCAGCCGCAGGTCGTGGTCGAAGACCTCGACCCACACCCGCGAGGCCCCCTTGCGCAGGCGGAGCAGGAACTCCTTGTCGTCGTCCTCCGCGTCCGCCTCGTCGGCCTCGGCGACCTCGTCCAGCAGGTCGCTCCAGTCCTCGTCGAACTCGTCGAAGGAGGGGGTCCCGTCGAAGGGCGTCTCGGAGTCGCGCACGCCGGTGTCGGTGAACTCCCGGTGCACCGGGTGCGGGGTGGCGTGGATGACGACGTTGGTGACGATCTCCGAGACCAGCAGGCAGGCCAGCTCCGCCTGGTCCCGGTCCATCCCCCACTCCTTGAAGGTGTTGGCCGCCAGGTGGCGGGCCTCGCCCACGGTGGAGGCCTCGGAGGGGAACCAGCCCTCGCGCAGCGCCAGCTCGTCGGAGTCGGTGCGCACGACCAGCAGCGCGGTGTCGTCGTCCAGCTCTCCCGGAACGCTGTGCACCGCCGCCTCGGCGATCTGGACGACGTCCTTGTCGGCGACCTCGGAGACCCGTTCGGTGAGCCGGTCGAAGGCCCGCTCGGGGTCGCGCCCGCCGCCGATGGGGGTGCGGTCGACCAGGCCGTCGGTGTACAGCAGCAGGGTGGCCCCGGTGGGCAGCCGCAGCTCGGCCTGGTGGTAGACCACGTCCTCGCCCGCGCCGCCCTTGACCCGGGTGCCGAGCATGCGGTCGTGGACCTCCAGCTCCAGCGCCTGGGCGGAGTCCGAGGTGATGAGCAGGGGGGCGGCGTGTCCGGCGTTGGCGTAGGACAGCTCGCGCGACCAGGCGTCGTAGACCATGTACAGACAGCTGACGCTCGGGATCAGGGTGCCGCCGTCGCCGTCGGGGCGGCCCAGGCGGCGCACCCACTCGTCGAGTTCGCGCAGGATGTCGGCGGGTTCGCGGTCGGCCTGGGCGAAGGCCCGCAGGGCGGCCCGCAGCTGGCCCATGACGGCGGCGGCGTGCGGGCCGCGGCCCTCGACGTCGCCGATGACCAGGCCCACCCGCCCGGCGGAGAGCGGGATCACGTCGTAGAAGTCGCCGCCCACCTGGGTCTGGATGCCGTGGCCGTGCGCCTGGGTCGGCCCGGCGGGCAGGTAGCGGGAGGCGATGGTGAGCCCGTCCTGCGGCGGGAAGTCGCTGGGCAGCAGGCTGTTCTGGAAGGCCAGGGCGGTGCTGCGCTCCTCCTCGAACAGGCGGGCGTTGTCGATGGCCAGGGCGACGCGGGAGGCGATGGCGCCGACGAGGTCGCGGTCGAAGCCGCCGTAGGTGCTCTTCTGGCGCGGGGACAGCCCGGACAGGGCCAGGGTGAGCACGCCCAGCACCTCGCCGCGGGCGCGCAGCGGGGCGGCGATCGCGGAGGTGACCCCGACCTGGCGGGAGACGCGGTCGGAGCGGTCGTTGGGGGAGTTCTCGAAGAGGTAGTCGCCGCTGACGACCGTCTCCAGGCGGCGCAGCGCCTGGGTCACGAAGTGGCGTTCGGGGTAGCGGACCTCCTCCCCGACGTCGAACCAGCTCCGCGGCGGGGGCGTCCAGCCCTCGGCGTGCACGGAGACCCGTCTGACCAGCCGGTCGCGCTCGTAGAGGTCGATGAAGCAGTGGTCGGCGAACTGCGGCACCAGGATCCCGGCGACCCCGCGCACCGTGGAGTCGAACTCCAGGGAGCTGGCCAGCCGGCTGCCGATCCGCTCCAGCAGCCCGTACTGCTCCTCGACCCGGCCGCTGCGCAGCGCCTCGCGGGCGATGAGGGTGATCCCGTCGATCTCGCCGTCGTCGTCGCGCATGGGCACGGCCTGGGCGCGGACGTGGATCCAGGTGGAATCGCCCTTGAGGACCGCGAACGTGCCCTCCCAGGGCTCGCCGCGCAGGACGCGGCGGGCCAGCTGGGAGGCGTGTTCGCGGTCGGACTCGTGGATGCCGATGTCGAGCAGGGAGAGGCCGACGTAGTCGCGGCCCCCCACGAAGCCGAAGAGTTCGCGTGCGAAGGGGTTCCAGTAGCGCAGCAGGCTGAACCGGTCGATGACGACGATGGCGATCTGCGCCCGGTCCACGACGGCGGCCGTGGCGAGCGCGTCGCCTTCGCGGAAGGGCTCACCCCACCGTGTCATCTAGCCGCCACCTCGCCGTCATGAACTGCAAGCATGCCCGCCCCGGGTCACCCGAACGACCGCACCTTGCAGCGAGCGTAGCAACACCGTCAACGTTCTCGCAGCGCAATGTGACAATCCTGATGAGCAACGGATCCCCGTCGTCACGGCTTGGCGACGAAGATGTGCCCGGCGATCGCCGAGGTGAGGTCGGTGCCCCCGCCGTCCTCGGCCAGCACCCGGACGCCCTCGTCGGTGGCGCGCAGCACGACCTCGCGCTCGGGCTGCACCCCCGCCTCGCGCAGGGTCCGCATGATGTCGGCGTCGGACTGGATCTGCTCGCTGATCCGGCGCACGGTGACGGTGGTGTCCGGTCCCGACGCGACGTCGACCATCGGCACGATGGACTCGTCGGTGAAGGGCTCGGGCGAGTAGTCGTCCAGGCCCAGCTCGTCGAGCGCCGGGATGGGGTTGCCGTGCGGGCACACCGAGGGCGCGTTGAGCAGCGTCACCAGGCGCTCCTCCACGGCCTCGGAGATGACGTGCTCCCAGCGGCAGGCCTCGATGTGGACGTCCTCCCAGGGCAGCCCGATGACGTCGACCAGCAGCCGCTCCGCGAGCCGGTGCTTGCGCATGACGTGGGTGGCCAGCCTGCGGCCCTCGGCGGTCATGACCAGGTGCCGGTCGTTCTCGACCCGCAGCAGGCCGTCGCGCTCCATGCGGGCCACGGTCTGGCTGACGGTCGGGCCGCTCTGGTGCAGTCGCTCGGCGATCCGCGCCCGAAGGGGGACGATGCCCTCCTCTTCGAGCTCGAAAACCGTCCGGAGGTACATCTCCGTGGTGTCGATCAGCCCGTGTGCGGTCAAGACTCCCCTCCCATGACTCTGCGCCCGGCGCGCGGTCACGGCGGGCACGGCAGGTCTCTCACAACACGGGCCGGGGCGGTGCGATTCCCGGGAGCCGAGTGGGGACCGGGGTGTCCGCACGACCGCGGGAGCGACCACCGATACCGCAAGCATATCGTGACGGCAAGGACCCGGAATTCCATGGCCTCCCGGCCCTTGGACCCTACCCCGCCGCGCTCCCGCGCGCTCCGCTCCGCGACCCGCGCGGACCCCGCCCGCGCGGGTCCGGGCCGCCGGCGCCCGCGGGGCCGCCCGGGGCCCGCGGATGTGACCGATACCGCTCCGGGGGCGCCCGCGGCGCTCCCCCGCCGGGCCGGTCGGGTCAGGGCGCGAGGCGGGCGATGTCCCAGGTGTCGTCGGCGCCGCGCAGGTAGCGGAAGCGGTCGTGCATGCGGTCGGCGCCGCCCTGCCAGAACTCGACCTCGCCCGGGACCAGCCGGAACCCGCCCCAGTAGGCCGGGCGGGGGATCTCGGCGTCGCCCTGCCAGACCTCCTCGAACCCCCGGTACAGGCGGTCCAGCTCGTCGCGGTCGGCGACCGGCTGCGACTGGCGCTCGCTGGCCCAGGCTCCCAGGCGGGAGCCGCGCGGGCGGGACGCGAAGTAGCGGTCGTTCTCTGCGTCGCCCAGGCGCTCCACCCGGCCCGCGACGAGCACCTGGCGCCGGACGGGGTGCCAGGGGAAGACGACGCTCGCCCGGGGGTCGGCGGCCAGCGCGACGCCCTTGCGGGAGGTGTAGTTGGTGAAGAAGCGCAGACCCCTGCGGTCGTAGCCCTTCATCAGCACCGTGCGGGCCCGCGGCATGCCGTCGGGCTCCGCGGAGGCCAGCACCATCGCGTTGGGCTCGGCCAGGCCCGCCTCGCGGGCCTCTTCGAACCACAGGTGGAACTGGGTCATCGGGTGCGCCGCGAGGTCGGCGCGGCGCAGGGGCGCACCCGGGTACGGTTCGCGCAGCTCGGCGGGGTCTGTACGGTCCACAGGGGGCATCTTCTCTCGCCGGGGCCGCCCGCGCCACCCGCCCCCGGCGCCGCGCGCGTCACACGCACCCCGGACCGGGATCGACCTCGGACGGACTGATCTCCCCGCAGGCCGCTATGACGTGCTGGTGCTCCCCGTTCTCCCCCCTGGGCCCGACGACGACGAGCTGCACCATGCGGTCGTCGTACCAGTTGCCCTCGGCGGGTTCCCCGAACTCGATGCGCCCGGAGACCGCGGACAGCCCCGACGTGCCCTGCACGTGCTGCACGAGGGCGTCGCGCTCGGCCTCGTAGGCAGGGTCGTCGGCCAGGAACCGCGGAGCGCCGTCGGCGGGGGCCGGGCGGTCGACGTCGGACAGCGCCCGGGTGAACACGGTGAGGGCGTCGGCGGCGAGCACGGCGTGCGCGATCGAGGGGAGGCCCTCGTCGCCGTCCGCGGCGGGCGTCTCCCCGCCCCCCTCCTCGGCGCCGTCTCCGTACAGCGCCTCCTCCAGCTTCGCGGCCTGGGGGTAGAAGCTCCGCTCCTCCAGGCCGGTGAAGGCCCAGCTGCCGCTGGCGGCCAGCGGCGTGTAGAAGACGGGGTACCCGGGGGCCTGGCTGATGCGCTCGGCCTCGTCGGTGACGTACTTGGCGATGTCGTCCCCGCCGAGCACGGTCACCTCGTCGTCCACACAGCTCCCCTCCATCTGCAGCTGCTGGTGGAACTTCTCGAAGTCGGTGGAGCGCCCCGCGAAATAGATGAGGTCGGGCGGCTCCTGTTCGCACACCCGCTTCAGGTGCGCGGCCATCGCCGGCTGGTCCTGGTAGAGCAGCACGCCGGGAACACCCGTCCCCTCGGGCGGGACGGAGCCGTCGGCGGCCTCCCAGGGCTTCCCGCGCCGCAGCGTGAACTCCTCCATGAACCGCTCCGCCAGGTGCGGACCGTAGCTCTCCCCCTCCCGGTCGTCGGCGATGACCACGGCGGTCTCCACCGGGTCGAAGCGCGGTCTCGGCTCCCCCTCCGCCAGCCCCTCCCCGTCCCACGTCGCCCCCCTGACCGCCCATGCGGCGGCCTGCGCGGCGATCCGCGAGTTGGACGGGGCCAGCGGGAAGAAGTACTGGCCGTACTTGCCCGACTTCTCCCGGGCGATGTGGTCGAAGGTCGCGGTGGTGCCGAGGACCGGGATGCGCGCGGCGCCCAGCACCCGGATCGCCTCGGTGGTGCCCTGGAGGCTCTGTCCGAACCCGACCGCGGCGATCGGCCGGTCCATCCGGTCGCGGGTGCGGCCGGCGCGGGTGACGACCATCCGCGCCGCCTCCTCGGCGTGGGACCAGCCCTCTCCGGCGCCCACCAGCAGGACCTTGATCCGGGGCAGGGAACCGCCGGCCGACCTGTTGTGCTCGGCCTGGCGGAGGGCGATGCCGAGCAGCTCGCCCTGCACCCCGGCCAGGGTGAGGTCGGACTCGGCGGTCGTGGTGAGCGCGCCGAAGTAGGCGACGGTCACGTACGGGGTTCCCCGCGGGGCGGCGTCGACGGCCTCGTTCTGGTCCCTGATGCGCCGGGTGACCTCGGCCAGGCGCGGATGGAACTCGAACCCTCCGAAGGTGACGCCGTAGCAGTCCTTGCCGTCGTGTTCGATGCCGATCGGCTCCCACAGCCAGTTCTGGACGCAGGGGTTGAACGGTTTCATCGCGATGGGTCCGAGCGCCCAGGCGAGGGGGAGGGCGAGCACGAGGACGAGGCTCGTGCCGGCGGTCCAGCGGCGGGCGAGTGCCGCCGCGGTGAGCACGGTCCGGTCGGCCGGGCCGTGGGCGGCGGGGTCGGCGGGGACCCGGGGAACGGCGAGCCGCAGGGTGCGGGAGACGCCCAGGACCCCGGCGGCGTGGCGGGCCCGCCCCCACAGGGACACCTCCGCCTGGCGGTCGGTGGTCTCGGTGCCCGGCAGGGACGGGTAGCGGGTGACGTCGACGGCCGAGGGGACGGCGGAGGGCGTCTCGGGTCCTCGGACCTGGACGATGAGCAGGGGGTCGGGCAGGGCACGGCGCACCCGCTCGTCCTCGATGAGACGGACGAGGTAGCGGCCGACCCGGTCCAGGCGGTCCTGGTCGACCAGTAGCACGGGGCGCAGGGTGCGGCCCCGGACCGGCCTCAGGGGCCGGTGGACGCCGCCGTGGGTGTCGGCGAGGTCGTCCAGCAGGGCGTTGACGGCGAGCCGGTGGACGGCGGGCAGGGGCCCGTACTCGCGCGCGCCGGCGGAGGGCGCGGGGTGCGGGGCGGTGGCGGCGGCCGGGGGCTCCTGCGGCTCCTTCGGGGGGAGCAGGAGCACCTGTTCCCACCAGGCACGCGGCGGGGCCGACGCGGGCGGGGCGGCGGGGGGCGGCGGGTCCTCGTCCCTGTGCAGCCCGCCCACCCGCCCGGCCTCGCGCTTGAGCAGGTTGAGGACGTGGATACCGCGGTCGCGGTGCCCGCGCAGGTCCACCCTCTCCTCGTAGTCGGCGTGGTCGTCGAGCCACCGGTAGGCACGCCAGGGCAGGATGAGGAAGGGGGCCAGCGAGGCGTACACGACGAGCAGCAGGAGCGCGGACGCCCCGGCGATCCAGGTGTTCACCCCCTGGAGCGTCGGACCGACCAGCGTGTCCAGGCCCAGGGCCGTGGCCAGTCCGAACGCGCCCAGCAGGGGCGGCACGACCGCGCCCAGGACGCCGATGACGAAGGAGACCGGGGTGAGCAGCACCGCGTCCAGACGGCCGAAGGTGATGCGGGTGCCCAGTCCGGCGAGCCGGATGGCGCTCTCCCGGGCGATCCGCACGTAGGCGGCGAGCCAGCGCGGGACCGCGCGGTGCCTCTCACGGCGCGAGGCCGCGCGCAGGCGGCTCAGCGCGGCCACCACGTGGATCTGGGTGCGGCGGTCGGTGTCGAGTTCGAGGTCGCCCTGGCCGGCGACGCTGCCGCGCATCGCCTCGTGGATGGCGCGGCGGTCGCAGGCGCGCAGGCGCAGCAGGGAGCGCAGGCGCGCGAACCGGGGCGGGGGCGGCGCGGTGAGGTTGCCCTCGACCGGGGGGAAGGCGTCGTCGGCGTCGCGCAGGAGCCGCTCCACCAGGTCGTACAGCTCGTCGGTGGTGGCCCACGGCTCCTGGGCGCCGGCGTCCGGCACCGCGGCGGGGTCCGGCGGGGCGGGGCCGGAGGCGACGGGCAGCCGCAGCGGAGGCTGGTTGCCGCAGCGCTCCACCAGGGCGTCCAGCAGGGCGCCGCGGCCGGCGGGGTCGTCCAGGACGAGGTCGAGGGCGGGCGGCGGCTCGGCGAGGTCGCCGCGCTGGACGCCGTCGCGCACGCGCACCGGGCGGCGGCGGGCGGCGCGCCGCTCCATCCGGGCCTGGCGGCGCCGGTGCCCGGGGCCGGGGCGCCTGCGCAGGGCGTCGAAGACGGCGAGGAGGCGCCGTTCACCGTACCGGTCCGCGGCCCCGGTGCGGTCGGCTTCCCCGGGGGCGGCGGTGGGTCCGGTGGGATCGGGCACGCGCGGATACCTCTCAGCGGTGATCGTGTGTCTGCGGTCGCTCCCCCCGAAGCGCACTCATTAGACAACAGGGGACACCCGCATTTCACTCGATTAGACCTAATCGTCACCGTCCCGTACCGGCCACCTCCGGGGGGTTGTGTTCCGTTTTGTCCTCACTCACGTTTTTTCGCGCGCGTGAATAACACCCCTGACCGGCGGCATCACCGCCGTCACCACTACCCTGGGGTCCGTGACCGAGATCCAGATTCCCGCGAACCTCCTGCCCGCCGACGGCCGATTCGGCAGCGGCCCCTCCAAAGTCCGCCCGGCCCAGCTGGAGGCGCTGGCCTCCTCCGGGCCCCGCTACCTGGGGACCTCGCACCGGAAGAAGCCCGTGAAGTCCCTGGTCTCCCGGGTCCGCTCGGGGGTCGCCGACCTCTTCTCCCTGCCCGAGGGGTACGAGGTCGTCCTCGGCAACGGCGGCACCACCGCCTTCTGGGACATCGCCGCGCACGGCCTGCTGCGCGAGAAGTCCCAGCACCTGTCGTTCGGCGAGTTCTCCGGCAAGTTCGCGAAGGTCGCCCAGGGCGCCCCCTGGCTGGCGGAGCCGACCGTCCTGAAGACCGAGCCCGGCTCGCACGGCGAGGCCGTCGCCGAGGCCGGTGTGGACGCCTACGCGCTCACCCACAACGAGACCTCGACCGGTGTGGCCGCGCCCATCGCGCGGGTGGCCGGGGCCGACGGGGACGCCCTGGTGCTGGTCGACGCCACCAGCGGCGCCGGCGGCCTGCCGGTGGACATCGCGCAGACCGACGTCTACTACTTCGCCCCGCAGAAGAGCTTCGCGGCCGACGGCGGCCTGTGGCTGGCCGTCATGTCGCCCCGCGCACTGGCCCGGGTCGAGGAGATCGCCGCGAGCGGCCGGTACATCCCCGAGTTCTTCTCGCTCACCACCGCCGTGGACAACTCCCGCAAGGACCAGACCTACAACACCCCGGCCGTGGCCACCCTGCTGCTCCTGGCCGAGCAGCTGGAGTGGATCAACGGGCAGGGCGGGCTGGACTGGTCGGTGGCGCGCACCGCCGAGTCCTCCTCGATCCTGTACACGTGGGCCGAGAAGTCAGCGGTCGCGACGCCGTTCGTCACCGACCCGGCCAAGCGCTCCCAGGTCGTGGCGACCATCGACTTCGACGCGGGCGTGGACGCCGCGGCCGTCGCCGCGGTGCTGCGGGCCAACGGGGTCGTGGACACCGAGCCGTACCGCAAGCTGGGCCGCAACCAGCTGCGCGTGGCGACGTTCCCCGCCGTCGAGCCCGCCGACGTGCAGGCCCTGACCGGCTGCATCGACTACGTGCTCACGCAGCTCTCCTGAGCCGTTCAGGCGCCGTCCCCCTCCCGGCCGCGCCGCGCTCCCGTGAAGGGGCAGAATGGAGGCCGGTCCGCTCCGCGCGGGCCGGCCTCCCCTTTTCTCCTTCTTCCGGACTTCCAGGACGGGTCGACTGTGCGCAGGAACAAGTTGGATTCCCCCATCAAGATCATCTCCCACCGGGGTGCGTCGGGGCACCGGCCCGAGCACACCCTGGCCTCCTACGAGCTGGGCGCCCGGCACGGCGGCGACTTCATCGAGGTCGACCTGGTCGCCACCTCCGACGGGCGGCTGATCTGCCGGCACGAGGCGGAGATCGGCGGGACCACCGACGTGGCCGACCGCCCGGAGTTCGCCGACCGGCGCACCACCCGGACCGTCGACGGCCGGGAGACCACGGGGTTCTTCGCCCAGGACTTCACCCTGGAGGAGATCAAGTCGCTGCGCGCCAAGGAGCGCCTCCGGGACGTGCGCACCATGAACGCCCTGATGGACGGCGCCTACGAGGTCCCGACCCTGGAGGAGGTCATCGCCCTGGCGCTCTCCCTCACCGCGGAGCTGAAGCGGCCGGTCGGGATCTACCCCGAGACCAAGCACCCCTCCTACCACGCCTCCCAGGGCCTGGAGCTGGAGCCGCCGCTGATCGCCGCGCTCAAGGCGGCGGGGCTGACCGGCCCGGAGCCGCGGGTGCCGGTGTTCCTCCAGTCGTTCGAGGCCGAGAGCCTGCGCAAGCTCGCCGAGACGGAGCTGCCGCTGATCTTCCTCCTGGGCACCGAGGAGCACTGGCTGCACTACACCACGCCGGACGGACTGGCGGAGGTGGCGTCGTTCGCGCACGGGATCGGCCCCGCCAAGGCGCTGATCGCGCCGGTCGGCGACGACGGGGACTTCACCGAGCCGACCCCGCTGGTGGACGACGCGCACGAGGCGGGGCTGCTGGTGCACCCGTACACGTTCCGCAGCGAGAACCACTTCCTGCCCCCGGCGCTGCGCTCGGACGGCGGACCGGGCGACTACGGCTCGTTCGCGGCGGAGTACGAGCTGTTCTTCGAGCTGGGCGTGGACGGGGTGTTCACGGACTTCTCGCGGCACGCGTTCCTGGTGCGCGAGCACTACCTGGACGCCGGCCGGGCCGCACAGAACGGCCAGGGCCCCAAGAAGGACGGCTGAGCGGCGCCCCGCCCGGCGGGGGATTCGGGCAGGGCCCGCCCGGACCGCCCGCCCGCGGCGGGCGGGGCACCCCGCGGGCCGACCGGAGGAGGTCCGGACGGGACCCCTCCCGGGACCGCCCGCTCACCCGCGGCGGGCGAGCAGGACGATGCCGCCGATCAGCAGGGCGGCCACCAGGCCGCCGCCCGCGATGAACGGGACCGCGCTCCCCCGCTCCGTTCCACGGCCGCGGACGCGCAATGCGGGGAAGGGCACCGGAACGGGCGGGGAAAGGGCGGGGATTCGCGCGGCTCCGTCCGGGCGGCGACCGGGAGTCGCCGGCCGCGGCGGAAAGGCTCAGGCCCTCCGACACCCCTTTTCCGCCGCGGCGGCCGGCCTCACTGCATATCGCCCGGTCCAGCCGCGAGGTGGATGTGGTCGTAGTGGTTCTGCGTGGGACTTCCGCGGTCGCCCATCGGCCGGCTCACCTGCAGCCAGTCCCCGTCTCCCACCGGGTCGAACTGCGCGTTCCAGATGCGCTGCTCGTAGATCATCCCCTTGATGCGGAGCCGGTCCTTGTTCTTGATGACGTATTTGATGACCTGAAGGGCCATGGCGTGGTTCCCCGGAGTGGGGTAACCGCCCAGCGGCGCCACCATGTAGTCGATCGCCATGCCCGAACCGTGGTCGCTTCCCGCTTCGTTCCGGTAGCCGCCGGCGGAGAGGTAGAAGGCGCCGAATTTGTCGTTCAGGTCGTCGTGGACCGCGCACATGTCCGAGTGCAGCTGACCGAGGTTCGCGCAGGGGACCATGGCCCCGCCGCCGGTCGGGCCGCCCGGCTGCACGTGCAGGGAGTCGTAATGCTCCTTGCGCTCCATCACCGCGTTGACGTATTCACCGGAATTGTTGTACCCCCTGATGGCCCGACGCATTTTCTCGTCGGTCGTCAGGTCGTTCCCACCGCTTCTGCACAGGTGCACCACGGCCGCCGCCGCGGCGTCGAAGATATTGTGCGGGTCCTTCTCTCCGTTGCCGTCCCCGTCCTGGCCGTATATCGCCCAGGAGCCGGGGATGAACTGCATCGGGCCGACCGCGCGGTCGTACTCCTCGTCGCCGTCCATCTCCCCGTCGTCGGTGTCCAGGATCTCGGCGGTGTCCCCGCTGCCGTCGAGCTGCACCCCGATGATCTCGGGGCGGACGTTGCCCTCGTCGTCGACCTCGGCGCCCTCGTACGTGCCGTGCTTGCTCTCCACATAACCGATCCCGGCCACCAGCGACCAGGTCATGCCCTCGCACCCGGAGGACAGCTCGCCGGCGCTGGCCGCCGCGGCGGCGTAGGCGAGCAGGACGGCGTCGGGGATGCCGGGCACGGAGTCCGGGAACTCGGAGAACGACCCGTTGTCCTCCTCGACGATCACACTGACCAGCAGCAGGACGAAGACCAGGATGAAGGCGATCAGGGCCAGGGGAATGTAAAGCAGTGTCTTCACCTGCGCAGACTCCCCGGCGACTCTATCGGGTCCGGCTTTCCGCGTTTCTCCTCACGGCGCACAGGTCGACCCTTTCATGATTGCAAACACGTCCTGAATGTAGTATGTGTAGGCGCCGTAACTCAGGATCACGTCCATCAAGGAAAGCGGTCCCGCCTTGTCCGAACCCTATAACCCCTGGACAACACCCGATCAGGATGACGCGGAGGCGGCACGAAAGGCCACTGCCCGAGAATCCGGCCAGGCGGATGATACTCATACCACGATCACCGGACCGTCTTTCCCCCACCCCGGCGTCCGGGCACCGGAGGGGAGGGGCCTCCCACTCCGGAATTTTTCGGAAAACCCCAGCGTGTGGTGGGTGGGAACGCACGGGGGGTCGGGGGAGAGCACTTTCGCGACACTGCTCTCCGAGTCGCTTGAGAGTCACCACACATGGCCACAATCGGCCAGTCCTCCGCCCGGGGGAATTCCTGTGGTATTGACGGCAAGGACCAGTTTTCACGGCCTGGAGTCCGCCCGGTCCGCCCTCACGCAATGGGCCGCCGGCGCTGTTCCCGGGGTGGAACTCCTGGGCCTCGCCCTGGTGTCCGACGCACCCGGTAAGCTTCCGAAACCCCTGAAGGACTTCGCGCATCTAGTAGAAGGGGGAGCCCCCCGCACCTGGCGCGTCCCCTGGATAGAACAATGGCGGACCGATCCGCCCACCGCACCAGATCAGCGCGGCATGCCCACTGAACTGCGGAAACTCATAAAAAGCGTGCAAGCCCTGATCCTGAAACGCTAGAGAAAAGACCGAAGACCCGATGAACGAAGCAGTTGTCTTCGCAGCTGACGCAACGTCCCTCCTCCAACCCCTCGCACTCGGCATCGACGAGGTCACCAGCCAGGCGCCCCCCGGGCTGGACGGCGGTTTCCTCACCATCCTGGGATGGGCCAAGTGGGTCGCCCTGGCGGTCTGCGTCCTCGGCCTCATCGTCGCCGGCGCTGTGATGGCCATCCAGTCCCGGCGGGGTGAGGGCGGCGAGCACATGAGCAAGATCGGCATGGTCCTCGCCGGTGTCATCGTCATCTCGGGCGCGACGAGCCTCGTCTCGTTCCTGGTGAGCTGATCGCGGAGAAGCACAGACGATGAGCGACGAGAACCCCTTCAGCCGGCCCTCCTTCATCTTCTCCGCGGGATTTCTCGCCGCGCTCGTGCTCTCCGGGGTCCTGATCGCCGTCTGGCCGGACGACGAGGCGGAAGGGGGCCCGGCCCCCGACGCCGCCCCGGCCTCCTCCGGGCCCGGGGCGACCCCCTCCCCCGAGGAGGCACCGGCCTCCCCGGACGACCGGGACAGTGTGTGCGGGCTGGAGGCGCACACCGCCGAGTTCGACATGCTCCTGCCCCTGCTCGACACCACCTGGACCTCGATCGGCGGCATGCGCGCTCCGCAGACGGCGGAGCACGGACCCGGCGTGGTCGAGGACGGAGGGGTGCGCCACTGCTACTCGCGCACCCCCGAGGGGGCCGCGCTCGCCACCGGCAACTTCCTGGCCCTGGCCAACGCCGGGGGCGACCGCATGGGCTCCCGGTGGGAGCTGATCGTGGCCCCGGGGCCGGGACGCGGCGCCTTCATCGCGGAGATGGAGGCCGCCCCGGAGTCGGAGGAGGGCGTGGGGGGGCAGATCGCCGCAGCCAAGGTCGTCTCCTACTCCGAGGACGAGGCCCGCATCAGCCTCGCCCTGATGGCCCCCGACTCCGTGTACGCGAGCATGACCTTCGACCTCGTGTGGGTGGAGGGGGACTGGAAGGTCGTGGTCGACGAGAGCGGAGAGAGCGACCCCCTTTTCACCGTCCTGGAGGATCTGGGCGGTTACACACCTTGGGCGGCGATCTAATTGTGCGGAATCAATATCGCATGTCACTTCGACAACGCGGTGACCAGCATCATGGATGAGATCAAGCAGCAGTTCGCCGACGAGGTCGAAGACGTCGTCTCCACCATGCTGACCTTCTGGATCGAGAGCCCCACCCGGGAGCTGGAGTCCGGCGAGGCCTCGGCCGCGAACGGGATCACCTCCCCGAGCGGGACCGCGGGGGAGGTGAGCGAACTCCTCGGCTATGTCACCTGGATCGGACTCGGTGTTGCCGTGCTCTCCCTGATCGTCCTCGGGGCGATGCTGGCCCTGGCCAGGTCCCGGGGCGAGGGCGGCCAGTACCTCGGCAAGATGACCCTGGTCATCGGGTCCGTCGCGCTCATCGGCGGTGCGGCCTCGGTCGTCTCGACGCTGATCGGGGCGATGGGCGGTTCCTCCGCCGGAGGGGCCGCCGGGTTCCTCCAGAGCCGCCTGATGTTCTACGTCGGGGTCGCGGCGATCATCTCGGTGATCGTCGGAGCCGTGAAGATGGCCTGGGAGCAGCGCGCCCAGCCCGGCAAGGAGCTGCTCAAGTCGCTGCTGACCCTGGTCGTGGTCTCGGCGACCTGCGTGACCTTCGTCAACATCCTCATCGGCCTGGGCGACGAGTTCTCGACGTGGATCCTGGCGGAGGGCCTCGGCCAGTCCGACCTCGGCGAACTGGCCACGGAGTTCCTGCTCCTCATGGGCGTCAGCTCCTACTTCGGCGGCGGCGGACTCCTCATGGTCATCGTTCTCGGACTGGTCATCATCATCATCGGCCTGATCCAGATGGTGCTGATGATGATCCGTGACGGCATGCTCATCCTCCTCACAGGCGTGCTGCCCCTCACCGCGGCGTTCACCAACACGGAGATGGGCAGGTCCTGGTTCCAGAAGGCCGTCTCCTGGCTCGTCGCCTTCCTGCTCTACAAGCCCGTGGCGGCGATCATCTACGCCCTCGCGTTCGTGCTCCTGCAACGGCCCGAGGGAGAGGCCGGGCTCCAGGACGTGATGCTGGGCGTCACCATGCTCGCCTTGGCCCTGTTCGCCCTCCCCGCCCTGATGAAGTTCGTGACGCCCATGGTCGGCGCCACCGCGGGCAGCGGTGGTGGAGCCGCCGACGCCGCGACCTCGGCGCTCCCCACCGGTTCGGCGAGCGGCGGAGGCGGAGGAGGGGGCGGCGGTGCCTCCGGCGGAGGCGGCGGCGGAGGGAGCGGCGGAGGCGCCACGGGCTCCTCCAACACCAGCGGCGCCCGGACCGGCGGCGGCGCGGGCGGCGGGGCCGGAGGCGGGGCCGTGACCGGAGGCGGAGGAGGCGGCGCCATGGCCAGCGCCGGCAGCGGCGCGGGCTCGGCCGCGATGAAGAGCAACCCCAAGACCGCCGCCGTCTACGCGGCCGCCAAGGCCGTCAAGGCCGTCGGCGAAGCGAGCAAGAAGGCGGTCGACGAGACCGCTTCCGGAGGCGATGGGCCCAGTGGCAGCCGTAAATGACGACATGACCCGCACCGTGCGCACGTACGGGAACTGGCGGGTCCCCGCGTCGGCGGGGCTCATGGGCCTGGGGACGCTCGGCACGGTGTTCCTCCTCGGGAGCCTGGTGCTCATCGTCTTCGTGGTGATGATCGCCGGGCTCCTCCGGGGAGCCATCGCCGGTGCCGTGCTGTCCGTCGTCCTCCTCACCGTGCTCACCAAGGACAAGCACGGCAAGAGCACCATGTCGAAGATGGGAGTACGGATGCTCTGGTGGAAGGCGCGCTCCCTGGGCGCCCACCTCTACCGTTCCGGCCCTCTGGGCCGGGTGCCCTGGGGCCGCTACCAGCTCCCGGGGCTGGCCGCCCCGCTGCGGCTGAGCGAGCAGCAGGACTCCTACGGCCGCCCCTTCGCCCTCCTGCACCTGCCCGCCAACGGCAACCACTTCTCCGTCGTCGTCGCCACCGAGCCCGACGGCGCGGCCCTGGTGGACATCGAGCAGGTCGACTCCTGGGTCGCCGAGTGGGGCCACTGGCTGGCCAACCTGGGGGACGAGCCGGACCTGGTCGCCGCTTCGGTGACCGTCGAGACCTCTCCGGACACCGGTACCCGGCTGCGCCGCGAGGTCGTCGGGCAGATCGACGAGCAGTCCCCCGAGTTCGCACGGCAGGTCCTGCTGGAGACCGTGGACGCCTACCCGCACGGCTCGTCCCTGGTCCGGGCCTTCGTGGCCCTGACCTTCTCCCCCGGCCGCGACAAGAAGATCACGCCCGAGGAGATGGGCCGGGACCTCGCCGCCCGGCTCCCCGGCCTCACCCAGGGCCTTTCCAGCACGGGGGCCGGGGCCGCCCGGCCGCTGCCCGCGCACGAGCTGTGCGAGGTCATCCGCGTCGCCTACGACCCGGCCGCGGCCGTCCTCATCGACGAGGCGCACGCGGCGGGCGAGGTGCCGGAGATCGAGTGGACGGATGTGGGACCCACCGCCCACCAGGCGGGCTGGGACAAGATCCGGCACGACAGCGCGCTCTCCGTCTCCTGGACCATGACCGCGGCACCGCGCGGCAACGTGCAGTCGAGCATCCTGACCCGGCTGCTCGCGCCCCACCCCGACATCGCGCGCAAGCGCGTCACGCTCCTCTACCGGCCGCTGGACCCCGCGCGGGCGGCCGGCGTGGTGGAGGCGGACCTGCGGGCCGCCGAGTTCCGGGCCACGTCGAGCGCCAAGCCGACGGCACGGGACATGCTGGCGACCCGCTCGGCCCGGGCCACCGCCGCGGAGGAGGCCGCGGGGGCCGGTCTGGTGAACTTCGGGATGATCGTCACCGCCACGGTCGAGGACCTGGACAAGGAATCGGACGCGCGGGCGGCGGTCGCCAACCTGTCGGCGGCGTCGCGGCTGCGGCTGCGGCCCGCCTACGGGGCGCAGGACTCCACCTTCGCGGCGGGCCTGCCCCTGGGCATCGTCCTGCCCATGCACCTGAGGATTCCCGTGGAGATCAGGGAGCAGATGTGAGTCGCGGACAGCGCAAGAAGGGCGGGGACCGCTTCCGCAGCCGTCCCGAGGCCGTCGAGACGCCCAAGGTGCAGCCCCGGAGGCCGGGCCCGCGCGGCTGGTCCTCCTACGGCGCGGGCGAGTCCACCATCGTGGAGATGGCCCCGGAGTGGCGCGGGACGACGGTGCAGGTGTGCGGGCTGTGGCCGTTCTCGGTCGGCAGCGGCACCCCGATGGTGGGCGTGCCCGTCGGGCGCAACATCATGACGGGGGCGACCCTGTGCTGCGACCCCATCTCGTGGTTCCAGCGGGCCAACCTGATCTCGAACCCGTCGATGTTCGTGCTGGGCAAGCCCGGCCTGGGAAAGTCGACCATCACCCGGCGCATGGCGACCGGCCTGTCGGGCTACGGCGTGCAGCCGTTCATCCTGGGCGACCTCAAACCCGACTACGTCGACCTGGTGGAGGCCCTGGGGGGCCAGGTCATCAGCCTCGGCCGCGGCCAGGGCCACCTCAACGTCCTCGACCCGGGCCAGGCGAGCGAAGAGCTGGACCGGCTGCCCGCCGAAGCCCGGACCAAGCTCGTGGCGGACATCCACGGGCGCCGGCTGACGATGGTCACCGCCCTGCTCACCATCATGCGCTCCGCCCCGGTGAGCGACCGCGAGGAGACGATCCTCGACCGCGCGCTGAAGGTGCTGGACGAGCGGCACCAGGGCACCCCGGTGTTGAGCGACCTCCTCAAGTGCGTCCAGGACGCGCCCGAGGCCGTGCGGCAGGTCGCCCTGGACCGCGGAAGCCTGACGCGCTACCAGGAGGTCACCGACCACCTGGAGGCCTCGCTGATCGGCCTGGTGGGCGGAGGCCGGCTGGGAGAGACCTTCTCCCGGCCCACCACCACCCCGATGAAGCGCGACCGGCCCGTCGTCTTCGACGTGTCGGGCATCGACGACACCGAGATGGACCTTCAGGCGGCCGTGCTGCTGGCCTGCTGGTCGACCGGGTTCGCGACCATCAACCTCTCCCACGCCCTGGCGGACGCGGGACTGGAGCCGCGGCGCCACTACTTCGTCATCCTGGACGAGCTGTGGCGCGCTCTGCGGGCCGGGCACGGGATGGTCGACCGCGTCGACGCCCTCACCCGCCTCAACCGCCAGCGGGGGGTGGGCATGGCGATGATCTCGCACACGATGAGCGACCTCATGTCGCTGCCGAGCGAGGAGGACCGCAGCAAGGCCAAGGGGTTCGTGGAGCGCTCGGGCATGGTGGTGTGCGGCGGTCTGCCCCGGGCCGAGATGCCGATGCTGTCCTCCGTCATCCCCTTCTCCCTCGCGGAGCAGGAGATGCTCGGCTCCTGGCAGGACCCGCCGGCCTGGGACTCCCACTCGGGGACCGAGAGCGCGCCCCCCGGACGCGGCAAGTTCCTCGTCAAGGTCGGCGGCCGTCCCGGCATCCCCGTGCAGGTGCAGCTGACCGAGGCCGAGAAGTCCATCAACGACACCAACAAGCTCTGGCACAGCGTCTCCCGGACCGGCACGGTCCCGGGGGCCGGGGACGCCGGGGAGAACTTCGGGGCCGCTGAACCGGTCGAGGAGAACACAGGATGAACAGAGCCAGCAAGACCCCGACCGGGATGAACACCGAAGCGGTGCTCATCTGGGTCCTCATCGCCACCGTGCTGCTGGCGCTGGGAACGGTGTGGGTGGCCGTACGCGTCGGCACCGGCGCCGAGACCCCGGTCAACCCCTTCGACGTCCTCTTCGGCGTGCTGGGCGGCCGGATCGCCTGGGGAATGCCCCACACGGTCGTCCTGGTGGGACAGTGGATCCTGATCGTCCTGGTCTTCACCCTCGTCCTTTTGATGCGCCGGAGCTCACGGGCGCGGGTGGACTCCTCCGCAGCCCACATGGGCCGCGGGGACGACCTGGGACGGCTGTCGGAGAAGGGCGCCAGGGCCAAGGCCGCACGGCTCGGGGTGGCGGGCTCACCCGGGGTGCCCATCGGACGCTCCGTCCGCGACGGCCGCATGCTGTACGGCTCCTGGGAGGACATGCACGTCGACATCTGGGGCCCTCGTACCGGCAAGACCACCTCGCGCGCGATCCCGGCCATCCTGGAGGCGCCCGGCGCCGTCCTGGTGACCAGCAACAAGAGGGACGTGGTCGACGCGACCCGCGGGGTGCGCGGGGCCTCCGGGCCGGTGTGGGTCTTCGATCCCCAAGGCATCGCCCTGGAGAAGCCCGACTGGTGGTGGAACCCGCTGTCCTACGTCACCGACGAGGTGAAGGCGGCCCGGCTCGCGGGCCACTTCGTCGCGGGGTCGCGGGACGCCGACGCCAAGACGGACGCCTTCTTCGACGGGGCTGCCCAGGACCTGCTGGCGGGCCTGCTGCTCGCCGCGGCGCTGGACCGCCGGTCGATCCTCCAGGTGTACACGTGGCTCACCCGGCCGCACGACGACGAGGCCGTGGGCATCCTCTCCGGACACGGGTACACCCTGGTGGCCGACAACGTCTCCGGGGTCGTCAACTCCCCCGAGAAGCAGCGCGGCGGCGTGTACGGGACCGCGATGCAGATGGTGTCGTGCCTGATGAGCCGACAGATCGGGCCGTGGATCTCACCGCAGGGGGAGGAGGACGTCCGCGCGCACTTCGACCCGCACGAGTTCGTGGCGGCGGGCGGGACGCTGTACTCCCTGTCCAAGGAGGGCAAGGGCAGCGCGGGCCCGCTGGTGACGGCCCTGACGGTCGCGGTGGTCGAGGCGGCGGAGGAACTGGCGACCACCCAGCGGGGCGGCCGGTTGGGCACACCGCTGCTGGGTGTGCTCGACGAGGCGGCGAACGTGTGCCGCTGGAACGACCTCCCCGCCCTGTACTCCCACTACGGCTCCCGCGGGATCATCCTGATGACGATCCTCCAGTCCTGGTCCCAGGGGGTGGACGTGTGGGGGCAGAGCGGCATGCGCAAGCTCTGGTCCGCCTCCAACATCAAGGTGTACGGCGGCGGCGTTTCCGAGGTGGAGTTCCTCAACGAGCTCTCCCAGCTCATCGGCGACCACGAGGTCGACCGGGCCTCGGTGTCGGGGGGCAGGCAGGGGCGGTCCGTCTCCTGGCAGGTGGACAGGCAACGGACCATGGAGGTCTCCGACCTCGGCTCCATGCCGCCGGGCAGAGCCGTGGTGATCGCCTCCGGCACCCCGCCGACCCTGGTGGAGACGGTGCCCTGGATGTCGGGGAAGCACAAGGAGAAGGTGCTGTCCTCGCTGAAGACCTACGAGCCCTGATCAGCTCCAGTCCCATTCCCTCACTTTTCGACGAACGAGGACCGATCATGCCCGATGAACGCTCGCATTCCTCCTTCTGGAAACACGGGGCCGCCCTGGCAGCCGTGGCCGTGCTCGCCACCGCCTGCGGCGGCGGAGGGGGAGAAGGCGACGGCGGCGAAGGCGGGGACGCACCCGAAGACGCCGTGACCCAGGAACCCCTGGCCGGGGAGGGCATTCTCGGCATGGACTGCTGGGAGGGCGCCGTCAACGCCTACCGCTTCTCCGACCAGGACGGAAGCCTTCTGGCGCAGCACTCCTACAACCCCAGCGGCGCCACGGCGACGGAGGAGCCCCGGCAGGGCGTCGGGCGGGCGCCCGAGGGCGAGTTCACCGTGGCCCTCCCCAGCTGCGACATCAACTACGAGGACGGGCAGGACGGCTCCGACTCCTGGTGGCCGCTCAGCCGGAACCAGGCCCACGAACTGGCCGGGCTGCTCATCCCCGAGACCTCCCAGCTGCTCGTCACCCTCGACGAACAGGCCGGGAGCGCCCAGATCACCACCATCGGCGCCATGTCCTCGGACGGCACCGTCGAGGCCCTGCTGCCCGCGGAAGAGGGCTCCGGCTTCAGCGACACCCTCGGCCGGTTCTCCCCTCGCTACAGTCACGGCGACGGCCTCGTCTACTACCTGGAGAAGACCCCCGAGAGCGACGAGGGCACCGTCAAGAGCCTGGACCCGTCGAGCGGGGACGTTCAGGAGGTCGGCTCCTGCACCGATTGCGACCGCATCATCCTCGACCCCTACAGCGGCCGCGTCTACGCGACCAACTTCCTCCCGGTCGACTCCCCGGAGTACGAGGGCTCGTGGGAACGGAGCGTGACGGGGGGCCGGGAGTACGTCAGGCACTTCTCCAACCGTGAAGGCACCCTGGTCGGGCACTTCTACGTCGAGACCGGGACCGGCTGGCTGTGGACCCGAGCGGGGGGCTCCGGGGCGGGGGCGGTGTCCACGGAGCTTCCGACGAACGAACTCAGGCCGCCGGACGGCTGGGTGAAGAAGATCGAGCACTACGAGGACGACCCCGAATCCGTCCTGGGCGCGCGGCGACCCGCCTTCATGGTCGGCGAGCACGAACTGCTGCTGGAGGGCGACAACCTCACCGTCGTGGGTTTCGATCCCCAGACCCTTGAGCTGAACCCGGAGCCGGTACGCGACCTCATCCAGGGCGGAAACCGGACGAACACCACCCCGATCCTCTCCTCCGACGGCACAAAGGTCCTGTTCCGGTCCACCGCGGGGGACGGCTCCAGCGGCTGGTACTCCGTCCCCGTCGACGGCGGCGCGGAGCCCACGGAGATCGGTGCGATCGGCCCCGAGCACAGCGAGGTCTTCCCGGTCCGCTGGTGACGGCGGCCGGCACCGGGGCGAGGAAAGGAATCGAGGGCATGGCCGGTAACGAGGACTGGCTGGACGAATTGAACGAGTACGCCAACGACAGCGGCGAGGGCGGCGACCCCGAGGGGCTCCACCACAGGAACGCGGTCGACTTCTTCGAGAACTACTTCCGCCACGTCTACAAGCGCCGTGTGGGGGTCCGCAACCAGTACCGCTGGTCCGCGCGCTGGTGGGAGAACGCCGAGGCGCTCATCCGGATCGACGCCATATGGCGGGCGTGGGAGAGCCTGCGCAACGACCCCTCCACGGGCATCAGCACCTGGCTGCGCGACCACGCGGACTACCACATGGGCATCCTGCTCTCACCCGACGGTCCCATGGCCACGGCGGAGGACGCCAACGGGCGCGGCGAGCCCCTCCCGCACGACCCGCCTCCCCCGGGGCACTTCCCCGAGTACTGAAGGCGTCCGCGCCGCCGCGTGGGCGGCGCGGGGCCGAACGCGGAACGCCCGGCCGGTGGCACCGGCCGGGCGTTCCGCTTGCACGGGGACCGTCAACGGCCTCCCCTGCCGTTGTCCTGCCCGGGGCCGCGGTCCAGGTGGCTGCCGCGCCCTCCCCTGGCGGGGGCCGGCTCCTGCGGGCCGGAGGACGCCCCCGGCCGGGCCGCCCCCGTGGTCCGGGTGAGCAGGTTGCGGCTGTCCGTCGTCGCCGGTGCCGCCGCGGCCTCCGGCTGTTCCCGGCCCGGGTCGGCCGCGGTGGAAGGCGCGTCCTCCCGGGCCTCCTCCTGTCCCGCGGACGTGCCGGGGCCGACCTGGGGGCGCTCCTGCGCCGGGTCGCCGCCCGCGCCGGCGGCGGCGGGCTCGTCCTCCCCGGGCCCCCCGGCCTCCCGGTCCTCCTCGGCGCCGGGACGCCCAGCGGCGTCCTCACGGGCGCCCTCGGGAGATTCGCGCTGCTCCTCGACAACCGCCTCGGAGGACTCGACGGACTCCTCCCGCTCCTCCTCCGACGCCGCCTCCGGACCACCCTCCACCCCAAAAGACTCGACGGACTCCTCCCGCCCGGACTCCTCCCCGGCGCCGGGACGCCCAGCGGCGTCCTCACGGGCGCCCTCGGGAGATTCGCGCTGCTCCTCGACAACCGCCTCGGAGGACTCGACGGACTCCTCCCGCTCCTCCTCCGACGCCGCCTCCGGACCACCCTCCACCCCAAAAGACTCGACGGACTCCTCCCGCCCGGACTCCTCCCCGGCGCCGGGACGGGATGCCTCCCCCTCCTTGTCCGCCTCGTTCCATTCGCGCTCCTCCGCACCCAACGGCGGCAGCCCCAGCCGCTCACGCAGGTAGTCGATCTCGCGCGACATGCGCTCCAGCTCGTGCCGGAGCTCCTCCAGGCCGCGCTGCTCCTCCTGGGTGCGCGGAGCCAGCCCTGCGAACCCCTGGGCCATGACCTGGTTCCCCACCGCATGGTGCGGGGACTGCGGACCGAAGACCTGCACGGTCTGATCCAGGTTCACTCCGGTGCGCTGCCGGTAGCGCAGGTTCATCAGCCAACCGGCCAGGCGCGCCCGCAGGCTGTTGCCGCGGTGGCGCTGGATCGCCGACGACGCGTCCGCGATCTTGGCCGGGGTGGCGTCGCTCCACCAGGACGCCCGGCCGACGCCGGCGAACTTCCCCCGGTCCTCGCGCCACTGGGCACGCCGCTCCCTGCGGGTCCGTGGCTGCGTCCCGGTCGGCCCGTTCTCCCGCGGGAGGTCGCGGAACCGGTCCATGACATGCCGGTTCGCCTCCCGGCCGAAGGTCTGGGCGATACGCATCTGGAGGTGGATGGCCTGGAGGAGGGCCTCCTGGGCTCCGTCCGATCTCTGATCTATCTCCACCCTGGACCTCTACTCTTCCTCGTGGGGGTTGGCGGGGGCGGGGACCCAACCGGGACCGCCCCCGGCGCGGGGAGCACTCCGCCGCCGAGGCGGGCGGAGCACTCCGCACACGGTTCACACACCCGATCTCTGCATGTGCGCGAGCCCCTCCACGCTGTGCAGCGCCATGTGGGCGCACGCGTTGCGCGTGGACTCGTGCAGTTCCTGGAATCTGATGACCCTCCCCCACGAGAGGTGCTCGTCGAAGGGAATTCTCACGACAGCCCTCACCATCCCGCTGAAATGGGCTTCGAGGGCCTCGGTCTCGGGGGACGAGGCGGATTTCCGATCGACCTTGGAAATGACGACGACGGCTCCGGCGACGAGGGCGGCGTGGCCGTTCCTGCGCAGCCATTCGAAGGTCGATTCCGCGGCCCGCACCGAGTCGGAGGCGGGTTCGAGGACGACCACGACCTGATCGGCGAGATCCAGCACCTGCCGCATCCCGGGATTGCCCATACCGGTGCCGCAGTCGTTGAGGACGATGTCGTAGTAGCGCTCCAGGAGACCGGCCACGACGCTGTAGCCGCCCTGCCCGTCGAGCTCCCGGAAACCGAAGACGCCGTCACCGACGAGGGCGTGCATCCGCTCCTCGTTCGAGGAGACGTAGCCCCGGAGGTCGGTGAACCCGCTGATGGACCCGGCGTTGTGGAAGAGGTCCCGGACGGTGAGCCCGGTCTGCAGGGGGACCCGGTCGCGCAGGGTTCCCATGTCCCGGTTGACGTCGACCGCCACCACCCGGCTCTCACGCTGGGCGGCCATGAGGGAGCCGAGCAGGACGCTGGTGGTGGTCTTGCCCACGCCGCCCTTGAGGCTCAGGACCGCGACGCGGCGGTGTCCCGCGATGGGCACCTGCATACGGGCGTGGAAGTTCTCCGGAGGAGCGGACCATTCCGGAACGCGCAGGCCCAGCAGTCCGCCGAAACCGAATCTGCGGCGCCGGGAGGGCTTGGGCCGGGAGGGCGCGGGAGGGGCGGCCCCGGGATCGGGGAGCGGCCGCACGGGCGCCTCCGCCGTGGTGCGGGTGCCGCGTTCGCTGTTGATCTCGTGGATGACCGTGTTCCACAGCTCGGCCGACTCCGAAGGGCCGGTGAGGGTGGCGGGAGGGCCGACCTCCCCGGACCACCCTCCCCGCGGGCCCGGCCGGGGCAGGGGGGCGGGGACGACCGGCGGCTGCGCCGCGGGGGTCCCGTGCGTGTACCCCGGCGGGGGCTGGGGAGCGTACACCGGAGGAGCCGGAAGCGGCCCGGACGGAACCCCGTGCGGCGGGGTGGACCGGGCGTCCTCCGCCGTGGGCTGCGGAGCCGGGCGGGGGAGGGCCGGCGGCCGCGGAACGGACTCCGGAGGCGGCGCGGGGGCCGTCCGGTCCGGGGCGTTCCCGCTCCCGTCTGCGGCGGCACCGGAACCGGGTGGGGAGAATCCGGCTACGGGGAGGTGCGCAGGCGCGGGGGTCTGCGCCGGCGGCTGCGCGGTGTCGTCGGGCCGGCCGGTCGGACGGGGCTCCACGGCCGGGTCGCGGTTCCGCCCGGCGGACAGCGCCCTGTCGCGTTCCTCAAGGCTCTGCACGACCATCTCGAACAGCGAGGGCGCGGCGGGACGCGGCGGAGCGGGCTCCCGCCCGGTTCCCTGTGCTTCGGGGGCGAGGGCCCGCTGCCGTGGTTCCACCGCAGGGCCGGGGGGTGCCTCGCCCGGGACGGGCGTGTCGGCCGCCGTCGGACCCCCGGGCGCGGGCTCCCCTTCGGTGCCGCGCGGTACGGCGGCGCCCCGCGCCTTCGACGCCCGGCCCGCCTGCTTCTTCCTCCCCTTGCGCTTACCGGGGTCGACGGTCGTGTCGCTCTCGACGACCCCGTCCGGGTAGACGACGAGGGGCCATTCCTCCCCGCCTTCGACGGTGAGCGCGCGGACCGGGCGGCCGAGTCGTTTCGCGGTGAGCGAGATCAGCCGGACGACCTCGGCACGAGTCGCGTTGAGGTCGGTGCCGGTCACCGAGCTGGCGATGCCGCTCACGGTGACCCTGGCCGTCACCTCGTCGAGGATCTCCGCGGAGATCCTCGGAAACGAGGGGACCGTGCTGTGGTCTCTGCGCATGCCCTCTCTTCCTTCGCTTGGACGACCCCGTTCACGTGTTGACAAAGGTCAATTCGGACAAATGTGCCACCGGAGGTACAGTACTCCATCCCTGAGACAGGGATTGTGAGTGTTCTTCCTGTGTGATTCACACGAAGGCTGTCCGGTTCGTTTCCATTCCCGAATCCGAGCAGAAGGTCATCACCGCAGGTGAAGGCCTCGAAATTCGAAAAGCCGGGAGAGGGGCCACCGCGGCGGAAGGCGGACGGCGCCCGGCAGCACCCGTACGGCGGCCGACGCGGAGCGGACACCGACGGGACCGGACACCTCCCCGGCTCCGTTCGGGCCCACGCCCCGGCCGCTGCGGGCGGTCCCGCACCGCCCCCGGGGCGGGGGACACCCCGGCCGGAGCATCCCCGCGCACGAGCGGACCCGGCCACCCGCAGGGGGTACGGACCCGAGCGACGGGCGTTCCGGCGGCGCGTTCCCCGGAAGGTCAGTCCACCGGGTCGGCCCCGGGCAGGTGCCGGTGCAACAGGTCGACCAGGTCCTGGATCTCGTGCTCGATGCGGTCGCGGACGAACCGGTCGGGGTTCCTCAGGTAGGAGGCCCTGCCGACCTCCGAGACGATCAGTTCAGCGGGGACCCGGTCCTCGGCCGGGGGGATGAACTTCGGGACCTCCGCGAGCGCGTGGATCGAACGCCGGAGAAGAATCGCGACTTTCTCATATTCGCCGGGAACCGCCTGCTCAACGGCGTCACGGGCCAGGGCGAAATACACATCCGAGGCCGCGTGGAACTCACCGGGGTCCATGATCTTGGAGGGCTCGGTCCCACCGAGGGGACCGGGCGGGAACGGCTCGCGGGGCATCAGGAACTCCCATTGCCTCTGGGCGCCGCAGGAAGAGCACGAAACCGAGTAGACGGCCACCGGGCGGTCCCCAAGAGTCCTCAGGGAGTGCTGCGACCCGTCCCACCGCAGGTTGCAGGTCTCGCAAACCTGAATCTCCAGGTAGAGGTGGGCTTCGGCAATCGAACGCGCTTCGAGCATGGTCCGGACTATAGCAATGCCCCACGGGGTGAGTCACAACGGGACTATATGCTCCTCACGTATTCACGATCCGAAATGCCGCCCCCGGCCTAGGAGACCGCAGACGTGACCGACCTGTTCCCCGACCCCCTCAGCAGCGGACGCAGGAATTCGACCCCGGACCGGGAAAGGGTATTGCAGGAGGCCACGGCCGCTCTTCCGGTTCTCCTCCAGGACATCCACGGGTGCACACCCGTCCCGGTTCCCGAGGGCCGGCGGCAGGCCCCGGATGACGTTCTCTTCGCTTTCCAGGACCGGGAGGGCTCCCCTTTCACCCTGCGGCTGGACGCCGTTCCGCTCCCCCGGGGGGAAGTCGGGCGGGTCCACGTCAACTCCTTTTCCCAGAACCACGTCGTGCAGCTCGCCCAGGACATGCGGGCGGACGACGTGGGGATGTCGCTCGCCTATGAGGCCGGAGAGCTGTTCCAGGTCAGGGAGGACACGGCGGCGGGCCTGTCCGCCCGCCGGGACTCCTTCTTCCACTCCCTCGACCGCTCCCGGGACGCCCGGTTGTCCCTGGACGACGCGGGACGTATCGGAGAACTCAACTGGCTCGCCCACATCTCCCACCTTCCCGACGCGTCACCCGAACTGCGCCGGGCGGCCCGGGACGGGTTCTCGAACCGGCTCGACGCGCTGGCCCTGCGCGAGGACTCCCCCGGGTGGAACAGGGCCTCCTTCCCCGGGTGGGAGCGGATCGCGAACGGGCACGCGCTGTCGGCCCGGGCCCACGCGATGTACCGCGAACTGGGCGGCCCCCTCCGCACCCTCCCGGAGCGGGACGCCGCGGCGCTGCGTGCTTTTCGGGAAGGGCGGGAGCAGACCCCCGGCCGGCTCCCCGGCTCTCCCACGTCGTCCGCGGTCCTGCTGGACCCGACCGGCTCCCGGCCGGGCAAGCGGGACCTGGCGGAACTGGCCCGGCGCTCGGGCGAGGTGCGCTCCGGGAGAAGCGACCAGACGGTCGAGGCCCTGCGCAGGAACGCCGCGTCCCTGCCCGAGGGCTCGTACCCGCGGGTTTCGCTCATGATCGGCGGCGGTGCCGCACTGGCCGGCCGCTCCCCGGACCAGCTGGTCGTCGACGGGCGGGGGCGCTGGCATGTGGACCCCATCATGGGCATCGTCCAGTCCGCCGAGCAGGTGCGCCACCTGCCCAAGAGCGGGTTGGGGGACCCTGCGGCCTTCGTCGGCCCGAACGACCGGGTACCGCTGGACGCGATCCGGCTGTGGGAGAACGAGGCGGCGGTGAAGGGGCCGGTCATCGACGGCCACGCCGCGCTGTCCGTGGACGACCGGGGACGACTGCTCGCGACGATCGCCCCGACCGGCGATCGGGACGGCCCCGTCACCGTCGAGGTCAAGGGGGCGCCGGTGGTGGCGACCGGTGTGCCCCCGGAGATCATCCCCGGGGCCTCGCGTGACCTTCCGACCTTCCCCGAGTCCGCGCGGATAGTGGCGGACGAGATCAGCAGGGGCGGCGACCGGGAGTCGCTGGCCGCGGCGGAAAGGCTCAGGAGACTCCCCGACACCCCGGGGAGTGTTCGGGAGGTCCTCGACGCGGCGGAGAGGTTCGGTGTGGACCCCGATCCCGATGGGGATCCGGGGCAGGCCGTGCAGACCCTGAAGGCGTTGGACACCTGGAACCGCGCGGCCCAGGCCGCTCCGGGGCGGCTCCTCATCGGTGACGACGTGGGAGACGGGGACTACGATCCGAGCGTCACCGACGAGTGGCTGATCGGCGGGGCGGGGGGAGCCGCGATCGCCAACGCGGAGATCATCCTGGAGGCGAATCCGAACGCCCGGGTGACCATGGTCGGCGGTCGGGCACCCTGGGTCCTGTCCAACGACGCGCAGTATCTGGAACTGCGGCAGAAACACGACAGGGAACACGGTGGCGACGGCCGGCTTTCCGTCCATGACGCCCGCCTGGGGGCGGTGGAGATGAGCCATGCCCCGGACGGCTCTCCCCGCTTTCACGCCGCGGGCCACACCGGTGGCGCCTACGTCGCCTGCCTCGGACGTGTTTCGCGGGCTCCCAAAGTCCTGGACCCGGTACAGGACTGGTGCCGCGAGAACGGAGGCGAAGTCGCAGGACGGCTGGTCACGAACGACACAGGCCAGTACCTCGGCTACGAACTCGAGTACAGGACCGAGGAACGTGAGATGAAAGCCCTGGTCACCGGCGCCTCCTCGCGCATGCTCCCCACCGATGTCTTCTCACCCGCGCAGCAGAGAGAGGTGAACCTCATGGGCGAGGTCGAGGCCCCCGCGGAAAGCGGGAACGTCGCCGCGGGGTTCATGGCCACCGCGATCCAGGGAGCCAACCTGAAGCAGAGCCGACACCAGGCCGACGGCCCTCCCCAGCCGGACCCCTCTCCTTCGGCACGACGGGTTCCAGGAAACGGAAAACGTCCTTCGATCGAGAGGGAATAAGGCGCCCCGGACCCAGGGTTTCAAATCCTGGGTCCGTTTTCGCTACGACTCTCCGCGCCTATTCTTTACCTTCCGAACCACCGAAGAAGAATCCGGACCAAGGCAATATCTGCCCTGGAATCCACTCACCAGGTCCTTCTCCGTCAAGGTTGCCAACGCCTCTCCGATCGCCTCGACATCCGTGGTCAGGTCCGAATACCCGCCGATCTCCGAAGGCCAGAAGAAGTTCACCGTCGGCTTGTTCTCGTACTCCAAGGCGGCCAGAGAGATCAGAACGTCCTCTTCCACTTTGGTCAAAGAAACCTCAGAATCACTCATGCACCCATCCTGCACTACGCCGCGTGCCCTGAAAAGGTCGGGTCCGGGGGCGGGGCAGGCGATCCGACGACACCGTGGCCGGTTCCGGCCACCCCGTGCCCCTGGGGGACGGCCCCGCGGACGGAATGCGAAGAACGGAACCGCCCCGCACCGGTGATCGGACCTATTCCCGGAGCCGCCCCGCGGACCGGCCGCCCACCCGTGACGGGCGCGCAGGACGCCGGCCGGGCCGCACAGAACGGCCAGGGCCCCAAGAAGGACGGCTGACCGGCGCCCCGCCCGGCGGGGGATTCGGGCAGGGCCCGCCCGGACCGCCCGCCCGCGGCGGGCGGGGCACCCCGCGGGCCGACCGGAGGGGGTCCGGACGGGACCCCTCCCGGGACCGCCCGCTCACCCGCGGCGGGCGAGCAGGACGATGCCGCCGATCAGCAGGGCGGCCACCAGGCCGCCGCCCGCGATGAACGGGACCGCGCTCCCCCGCTCCCCGCCGTCCTCCGGGGGCTCCCCCGCGGACTCCGACGGGGACGGGGACCCGGCCTCCTCCGCGTCCTCCGCGTCCTCCTCCGCCTCGGCCCGACCGGTCCGGTAGCGGTCCTCCAGCGGGACGCGCCACACCGGCGCGTTCAGCCCCTCGGTCCCGGCCATCAGGGCGGTGCCGTCGGGGGTGAAGGCCACGGACTCGCCCTGGTCCGACTCGGGCAGGTCGAACGCGCCCAGCGAGGTGCCCGGCACCCCGTCGGTCGAGTCGTAGACCGTGGCGCCCCAGTAGGTGCGGATCACGTACCGCGTGCCGTCCGGGCCGAAGGCGGCGTCGGTGGCGAACAGCGGCGCCGAGTCGACGCGCTCCAGCGTGTTGACGCCCTCGGGGTCGATCTCCGCGGGCGCCGCGTACAGCCCGCCCGCGAACTCCTTGGACACCACGTACAGCCGCCCGTCGCGCGGGTCGATCATCATCGACTCGGCGTCGCGGCCCCCGTCGGCGTAGGAGAACGTCAGCACGGCCGGGTCCAGGGTGGTGTCGGCCAGCACCTCGGGCTCGGGGAACCGGTACACCCGCACCTCGCTCCAGCTCCCGCCGAAGTTGTCGCCGATGTCCCCGATGTGGACCGCGGGCTCCCCGTCGGGCCCGGGGGCGACGGAGACGGCCTCCCAGTCGCGCCGCTCCAGGGCCAGGGTGACGGTGGCGAGCGTGGCGCCGTTCTCGTCCACCGCGTACACCTCGGTGGGGTGCTCGCCGCTGTCGTTGTGGGTCCACCAGACGCCCTCGTGCCGCAGCGAGGGGGCGATGCCGCTGGACTCCGAGATCCGCGGGTCCTGGAAGGTGAAAGCGATCTCCGACCCCTCCGGCCCCTCGCCGCCGCGCGGGTAGTCGAGCCCCGTCCCCCCGTCGGGGACCTCCGGCTCCGCCAGGGCGGGAGCCGGGAGGAACACGGTCAGCGCGGCCACGGCGCACACGAGCGGTCGTCTCATGACGGACATCCTGCCAGGGGGCGGCGGCCGGGGAACGCAGCCGGGACGGCTTTTGCACAGCGGCGCGAACGGGCACATTCGGCTTACGGAGTGCCGTGAGGAGTATCCATGAGGATCGTCGCCTGCCTGAACGGGGACCGCCGCCCCGGAGCTCACCCCGCCCTTCCCGTCTCCGTGGACCAGCTGCTGGCCGACGCCCACGCGGCGGTGGCCGCGGGGGCGACCGCCCTCCACGTCCACCCGCGCGACCGCCAGGGGGCGGAGTCGCTGGAGCCGCAGGTGGTCGGGCCGCTCATGGAGCGGCTGCGCGCCGAGGGGCCCGGCGTGCCGGTGTCGCTCACCACCGCCCTGTCCGCCCAGTCCGACCCGTGGCGGCGCTACGACCTGGTGCAGCGCTGGGCGTCGTCGGCGCTGCCCGACTCGGTGACGGTGAACCTGCACGAGGCCGGGTCGGTGGACCTGGTCCACCTGCTGGACGACCGCCGCGTCGCGGTGGAGGCGGGGGTGTGGACGGTGGACGCCGCCCGCATCCTGGTCGCCGCGCGGGTGCCGGCGGAGGCGGTGCTGGTGGAGCCCACCCAGGTCGCGGTGGAGGACGCCCGGCGCAACGCCGGGGCGGTGCTGTCGCTGCTGGACCGGGCGGGCGTGCGGGCGCCGCGGCTGCTGCACGGTTCGGACGCGACCGCCTGGCCGATGCTGGAGGACGCGCTGGAGGCGGGGCTGGACGTGCGGATCGGCCTGGAGGACACCATGCGGATGCCGGACGGGTCGGAGGCCCGGGACAACGCGGCGCTGGTCGCGCACGCGGTGCGCCTGGCGTCGGCCCCCGCCTGAGCGCTGCCGGTCCGGGGCGCGGCGGCCGGCCGGGCCCGCGGCGGCTCAGTCCAGCAGGGCGCCGAGCAGGACGAGCAGCATGATGGCACCGAGCACCACGGGCAGCAGCCACCGCTGTTTGTGGTTGTTGGTGAGCATGCTCATGCCGTGCTCCGCTCTGGCGGTGGTCCCGGGTCGGTCCTCCAGCCTAATGCCCAGGTCCGCACGGTCGTGTAGCGGTCCTCCCGTTCGGGCCGGCTCTCGACGAGGTGCACGTCGCGGACGGGCCAGGGTGCCCGGGGGCCGCTTCCCAGCTCGGTGAGCAGGCCGTCCAGGTCGCGGGGAGGGCGGCTGCGGGCGACGGTGAGGTGCGGCACGTAGGCGCGGTCCTCGACGGGCAGGCCGACGGCGGAGGCCGCGGCCCTGAGGTCGGCGGCCAGGCGGGCCAGGGCCCCGGTGTCGCCGCCGACTCCCGCCCACAGGACGGAGGAGCGGTCGCGGTGCGGGCCGGGGAAGACGCCCCACCCTTCGGCGGTGAGGTCGAAGGGGGCGTGGCCGCCGACCGCCCCGTCGAGGACCCCGGTGAGGACCGGCAGCAGGTCGTCGGGGACCTCGCCGAGGAAAACGAGGGTGAGGTGCCACTCCGCGGGAGGGGTCCAGTGCAGGTCGGGCCTGCGCCCCGGCCCCGGTTCGCGGGCGTCCCGGACGGCGTCGACGACCTCGGGGGGCGGTGCCAGGGCGGCGAACAGTCTCATGGGGGCATCCTCGCATCCGGCCGCGGGCCCGGGCAGGGTCGGCGGGTCCCGCTCCCGCCCCGGCTCCCCGGGAGAAGGCGGCCCCGCGTGCCGGTGCCCGCCGGTGTGCTCCTCGTCCCGGCCGGGGGCGTCGTTCGCCTCGGCGCGGACCGGCGGGCCGCCGGTGGCGGCGCTCCGGGGAGCGGGCCGGGACCCGCGGGTGCGGCGCGCCGCCCTGTCGGTGATGTTCGCCGCCACGGGCACGGCGTCCCCGGCCGGTTTCGCGGTGAGCGGTCCGCTGACCAGCGGGATAGGGTCCCTGCCACCGCTCACGGGGCGCCGCCGGCGGGGGCGGCGGGCGGCGAGAAGGTGTTCCCCCGGCCGGGCGGCGGGCCGTTCCGCCGCGCGGTGCGAAGACTGTCGGCGGTCGGCCCGGTGCCGGTCCCGGTGCGCGGCGACCGCCCGGGCCCTGGCGTCCGGGGGCGCGGGGCCTCCCGGACGCGCGGGCCGTCGGCGGTCCTCAGCGGGCGCGGGGCCCGGTGAGGTCGTCGTGCCTCCCGGGCGCGGCGGGCGTCTCCGCGGCGCCGTTCCCGGCCGCGGCGCCGGCGTCCGGCACCGCCTCCCCCGCCTCCGGCTCCCCGGCCCGGGCGGGCTCCCGGGCGACCGGTGCGCGTCGGCGTCCGGGCAGCAGGTCGCGCACGTGCACGCCCTTGACCCGGAACAGCGGGACGGAGAGCGCGCCGACCACGAGCATCGTGAACACGCCGCCGATGACCATGCTGGTCTGCGGCCCGAAGGTGTCGGCGAGGAAGCCCACCACCGGGGCGCCGATCGGGGCCACGCCCATGAACACCAGCAGGAACATGCTCATGACCCGTCCGCGCATGCTCGGGTCCACGGTGAGCTGGAAGGTGGCGTTGAGCGTGGTCACGTAGGTCATGAAGGCGATGCCCATGGGCACCAGCACCACGACGAACGCGAGGTAGGTCGGCATGAGCCCGGCGACGAGCTGGCCCACGCCGAAGGCCATCGCGCCGACGAGGACGAGCCGCAGCCGTGGCCGGTCCCGCCGGGCGGCCAGCAGCGCGCCGACGAGGGCGCCGACCGCCAGGCAGGCGGCGGCCACTCCGAACGCGGCGGCCCCGGTCTCGAACACGTTGTTGACCACCAGGGCGATCTGGGTCTGCCCGTTGGCGCCGAAGAACTGGGTGGACGCGGCCAGCAGGAGCAGCAGCACGAGGTCGCGCCGGCCGCTCACGTAGGCCAGGCCCTCGCGGATCTGCCCCTTGCCCCGGGGCACCGGCTCGGTGGGGTTGAGCTCCGCGGTGCGGATGAGCAGCAGCGCCAGGATGGTGAACCCGAACGAGGCCCCGTTGAGGAGGAAGACCGGGCCGCTGCCGATCCAGGCGATGAGCAGTCCGGCGATGGCCGGGCCGGTCACCCGGCCGAGCTGGAAGCTGGCGCTGTTGAGCGCGATCGCGTTGGTCAGCAGGTCCCGGTCGACCATCTCGGGGACGAAGGCCTGGCGCCCGGGGTTGTCGAGCACGGTGATCAGCCCGAGCCCGAACGCGAACAGGTACACGTGCCAGACCTGCGCGGCCCCCAGGGTGGCCAGCACGCCCAGGGCGACGGCGAGCACGCCCATGGCGCCCTGGGTGAACACCAGCAGGCGGCGCTTGTTCAGCCGGTCCACGAGGGCGCCGCCCCACAGGCCGAGGAACAGCATGGGGAGGAACTGGAGGGCGGTGGTCATCCCGAGCGCGATGCCGCTGCCGCCGCTGAGCTGGAGGACCAGCCAGTCCTGGGCGATGCGCTGCATCCAGGTGCCGGGGTTGGAGAGCAGTTGTCCGAGCGCGTACAGGCGGTAGTTGCGCACGGACAGTGAGCGGAACATGGCGATACGCCGCATCAGTCCCTCCCCTGTACGGGGGGAGGGACTGATGCGGTCACCGGGATGTTCCGGGCGAGAAAGGGTAAACGGCGTTGACTCATCACTGGGCACAACGTCGTCCACCGCCGTGGGAATTCCCGCGGCGCGGAGCCGGCGGGGCGCGCGCCCCGGGGCCCCTACCCCGTCCGCCCCGCACGGGGGACGGCCCGGCCCCGGGGCCGGGCACCGCGGCGGGTGCGGGTGCGGGAGGACGCGGTCTAGCCGATGAGCATGTAGATCGGGTGCTCGGCGAAGTGGACCAGGAAGACCAGCGAGATGACCCACATGAGCGGGTGGACCTGGCGGCCCTTGCCCTCGACCAGGCGGACGAAGGTGAAGACGATGAACGCCATCCCGATGCCGTTGGCGATCGAGTAGGTGAACGGCATGATCACGATCGCGAAGAACGACGCCAGGCCCACGGCCGGGTCCGCGAAGTCGATCTTGCCGACCGGCACCATCATCATGAAGCCGACGATGATGAGGACCGGGGTGGCGGCCTCGAAGGGCACGATGGTGACCAGGGGCGCGAAGAAGGTCGCGACGACCATCATCAGGCCGGTGACGATCGGGGCGATGCCGGTGCGCGCGCCCTCCGCGACACCCGCGGCGGACTCGGCGTACACGGTGGCGATCGAGGACGAGGTGAGGCCGCCGAAGATCGTGCCGAAGGAGTCGATGGCCAGGACCTCGCGGGTCTTGGGCAGGTTGCCGTTCTCGTCGGTCAGGCCGGCCTGGTGGGCGACGCCCACCATGGTGCCCATGGTGTCGAAGAAGTCGGCCAGCATCAGCGTGAACAGCAGCATCACGACGGTCGCGAGGCCCACGTCGGCCCAGCGGGAGAAGATGTCGAAGCCGCCGTCGGCGAACAGGCCGATGAGGGAGAAGTCCGGCAGGGCGACGATGTCGCCGAGGGAGGTCGGCAGCTCCGGGGTGTACATCGGCAGCTGCCAGCCCAGGCCCTCCTCTCCGCGGTCGCCCCACACGGCCTGGACGGCGATCGCCAGGGCGGTGGCGACCACGATGCCCAGCAGCATCGCGCCGCGGATCTTGCGGACGTAGAGGGCGACGGTGACCAGCAGGCCGACGACGAAGATCAGGATCGGCAGGGTGTTCAGGCCGTTGTCGCCCAGGCTGACGATGGTGCCGCCCTCGCCGCCGATGAACCCGGCGTTGACGAAGCCGATCATCGTGAGGAACAGGCCCACACCCACGCCGATGGCGATCTTGAGTCCGCCGGGGATCGCGGCGAAGACCGCGGTGCGGAACCCGGTCAGGACCAGGATCGTGAGGATGACGC
Source organism: Nocardiopsis flavescens (assembly GCF_900141985.1). GTDB lineage: Bacteria > Actinomycetota > Actinomycetes > Streptosporangiales > Streptosporangiaceae > Nocardiopsis > Nocardiopsis flavescens. The sequence goes on from NZ_FQZK01000003.1 coordinate 454,435, forward strand.
CTTCCACGATCAGGAGCAGGAAGACGTCGGCCCAGGTCATCATCGGGGCGATGGTGAAGGCCACCACCGCGTTGAGGCCCATGCCCGCGGCCAGCGCGAACGGGTACCGGCTGACGACGCCCATGAGGATGCTGCTGATCGCCGCCACCAGAGCGGTCACCGCGACGAGCTGGGGGACCTCCAGCGTGTCGCCGTTGACGTCCTGCGCGCTGCTGAGGATCAGCGGGTTGAGGACGATGATGTAGGCCATGGCGAAGAAGGTCGCCAGACCGCCGCGGATCTCGGTGCCGAGCGTGGAACCGCGCTCGGAGATGTGGAAGAAGCGGTCGAGGGGCCCGCCGGACCCCTGGGTGGCGGGGGATGTGGTCGGTACGTTCACGATGTCAGCCTGACCTGGTCGCGTTTATCCGGACAACAAGGATTCTGGGCCACATTAGTTGCAGGTTCATACAACAGCCCACCCTCGTTTCACCCCCGTTTCGTAGAAAACGCCATGTGTCCGGATGATCCGCTCACCCGATGTGATCAACCTTTCCCTGCTCAGCGCACATGCCGCCCCGCTCCGTGGAGCGGCCCCGGGTCTGCGGCTAGCCTGGAGCCGTGCGCAAACCTCGACGGCCGGACCCGGAAGTCCACGAAAGCGATTACCGCGTCCCCGCGGCGCTCGGAACACTCGCCTGGGCGGTCGCGCTGGCCGTTCTGCTGCTGATGGGCGACGGCCTGCCCGAGACCGAGCGCTGGTGGATCGGCGTGTGCGCGACGGGCACCGCCCTGGGCGTGTTCGGCTTCCTCTACATCCCCCGGCTGCTGCGCAAGCGGTCGGAGGCCGAGGGGCGCGCGGCCGAACGCCGCGACACCGCGGCCCACGACCGGCCGGCGCCCTGATCGGGGCCGCGCGGACCCGGCCCCGAACGCCCTGGTGGGTCCGGTGACCGATAATGGACGGGTGCCTGAGACAGCCTTCCCGCGCGGACTCGCCGAGCGACTGCGCGCCATCCTCATCGACGCCGACTACACGGTGTCCGGCGTGCGCGACCGGCTGGGCGACGCCGCGGCCCGCGCCCTGGCCCGCGAGGAGCTCGTGCCCGCGCTGCGCGCCACCGGCGGCGACGAGCGGCTCGGCCTGCTGCTGCGCCTGTGGTGGCTCCAGAGCCCCATCCCCGCCCGGGCCGCCCGGGCGGTCCTGCCCGTGGACGAGCTGGCCGCGGCCGGGCTGGTCCGCGTGGACGAGCGGCCCGACGGCCCCGTCGTGCGCTCCCTCGTCCACCTGGGCCCCTGGGAGCTGGAGGAGGGCCGGCCCGGCTTCGTCGTCTCCGACCCCAAGGTGCGCCCCGGCCGCGGGGAGGTGCCCCGGGCCGACCACGTGGTGGGGGCGGGCGGCGCCTCGGCCACCCTCTCCCGGCTGATCGTCGACGGCCCGGCCGAGCGCGCCCTCGACGTGGGCACCGGCTGCGGCGTGCAGGCGCTGCACCTGGCCTCCCGCTCCCGGGAGATCACCGCCACCGACCTCAACCCGCGTGCCCTGCGCATGGCCGCGCTCAGCACGGCCCTGTCCGGGGTGCCCGACGTCCGCCTGCTCCCGGGCTCCCTGTACGAGCCGGTGGCGGACGAGCGGTTCGACCTGATCGTGTCCAACCCGCCGTTCGTCATCACCCCCGACGCCTCCCGCTACACCTACCGGGAGTCCGACCTGCCGGGCGACACGGTCTGCGCGGAGCTGGTGCGCGAGGCGCCCGCCCACCTCACCGAGGGCGGCTGGTGCCAGATCCTCGCCAACTGGGTCCACTCCGACGGCGACGACTGGGAGGACCGGGTCGGCGGCTGGATCACCGGGACCGGCTGCTCGGGCTGGGTGGTCCAGCGCGACGTGCAGGACCCCGCGGAGTACGTGGAGCTGTGGCTGCGCGACTCCTGCGAGCACGGCACCCCCGAGTACACCCGCCGCTACGACGCCTGGCTGGACTACTTCGAGCGCGAGGGCATCAAGGGCATCGGGTTCGGGTGGATCAGCCTGCGCAACGACGTCGCGCAGGACGCGACGGTGCGGGTGGAGCAGCTGCGCCACGACATCGAGCAGCCGGTGGGCCCCTACCTCCCCTCCGTGGTGGACGGGGCGATGACGGCGCACCGGCTGACCGACGCCGCGCTGCTGTCGGCGCACGTGGCCCTGGCCCCGGGCGTGGTCGAGGAGCGCGTCGGCGTCCCCGGTGCCCCCGACCCGGAGAAGATCGTGCTGCGCCAGCGCGACGGGCTGCGGCGGGTGGCCCGGGTGGGCACCGTGGAGGCCGCGCTGGCCGGGGTCTGCGACGGGACGATGCCGGTGGGCCCGCTGTTGGACGCCATCGCCCAGCTCATCAACGAGGACCCCGCCGCGGTGCGCGAGCGGGTGCCCGGCGCGCTGCGCACCCTCATCTCCGAGGGCTTCTTCACCGTCACCCGCTGACGCCGCGCCCCCCCCCCCCGGGCCCGGCCCCGCGGGGCGGCTTCGGAGGAACAGGCTCCCGCCCGCCGGGCGGGTCGGCCCTGCCCGGACACCTCGTCGAACGCCTCGTCCCCGGGACCCGGCGCCCCCGGGCGCGGTAACGGGCCGCCCCGGTCCAGCGGGGCGGTGCCGCAGGTCCGGGCGGTCAGCCCTGCCCGGACGCCTCGCCGGACGCCTCGTCCGGGGCCCGGGTGTAGGCGGCGATGGTGCGCTCCGCGCAGGCGCGCACGGCCTCCGGGTCGGCCCCGGCCGCCAGATGGGCGGCCTCCCAGGCGCGGCCGCTCCGCTCCATGAAGGCCAGGGCCTCGGCCGAGGTCCCCCACCCGGTGAGCTCCAGGGGGACGTCGGAGCCGGTCTCCAGGTGCAGCGTGAGACCCAGGACGGACAGGTCCCAGCCGACGCCCCCCGCGCCCGGGCCGTACTCGTCCCAGAAGGCGCCGAGCGGCGACGTGTGCGCCAGTTCGAAGCGGGTGCGCTCCCGGCCGTCCTCGGCGGGCAGCGGGGTCAGGGTGACGTGCACGTCGCTGCGCGCCCCCTCGAACTCCCAGCTGACGTGGAAGGACTTCGGCGGGTCGCAGGCCAGCACCCGGCCGCTCGCGTTGCCCTCCACCCGGTAGGCGCCGCCCGGGCGCAGGTCCCCGCTGACGGGGGCGAACCAGCGCGAGAGGCGGCCGGCGTCGGTGCAGGCGTCCCAGAGGTCCCCGACCCCGGTGGCGTAGTCGTGGGCGATGGTGACGGTGGCGGCGTCCCCCTCGCCGTCGACGGCGACGGTGCGCCGGGTGTCGTCGATCCGCCTCTGAACGTCCATGGTCCGCTCCCCTGTCGTGTCCGGTCCCCGGCCGGCGTCGTTCCGGCCCGGGTCACCGCGGCCGCCTCCGGCGGTCCCGCTCTCCAGCGCCCCCGGGTGCGGCTCCGGGCGGGCGGCGAACCGCCGCGGACGGTCGCCGTCCCCGCGCACGGTGGCGGAGCCGTTCTCCCGCGGTACCCGCGGGTACCGCGGGGCGCGCCCACCCTCGCCGTACAGGGTCGCCCGGCACGCCGAAGGCGCGCACGGGACCACCATATAAGCAAAGAACTATATAAGCCAAGCCTGATATTGAGCGTGTCGTCCCCCTCCGTGACCGCGGCTGCGGCACGGGGTCAGCCGGTGAAGACGATCTCGCCGGTGCCCAGCGCGTCGCCGCCCTCCAGCAGGGTGAAGGCCGGGGTGTCCGGGTGGGCGACGACCGCGTCGTCGCACTCCAGGCCGATCCGGTGCGTCTCCCCGGGCGGGAACTCGCGCAGGTCCACCGGCAGCTGCGCGTAGCAGGTGGTGGACTGCTCCTGGTACTCGAACTCGATGGTGGGGCGGTACCCCGAGAAGAAGGAGGTGCTCCGGCCGCCGTCGCCCGAGGCGTTCATGGTGAGCTCCACCGTGATCTGCCGGCCGGGCTCGAAGGTCTGCTCGCTGCCCGCGGGCGGAGCGCCCTCCTCGACGCCGCCGGAGCCCGAGGAGGAGTCCGGTTCGTCCGAGGAGCAGCCCGCCACCGCCACGAGGGCGGCGGCCGCGAGGAGAGCGATGGGGATCGTGCGCATGGAGGGGTCCTGTCGGTTCGGATGTCGGCCGGGTTCGTTACGCCAGGGAGGACGCGCCGGAATATACCCCGGTTCCTTCCAGGCCTCGATGAGAAGTACAGCGGGTGCGGAGCCCGGGGGCAAACCGGGGGTGCCCCCATGCGCTAGCGTGCTCGCCATGGCCCGAATCTCCGAACTCGTCCACTACCCGGTCAAGGGGTGCGCGGGTGTCTCCCTGGACACCGCGGAACTCACCGCGGCCGGGCTCCGCCACGACCGCTCCTTCATGGTCGTGGACGGCGCGGGCGGCTTCCGCAGCCAGCGCAGGGACCCGCGTATGGCCCGCATCCGCCCCGAGGCGGGCGAGGGCGTGCTGCGCCTGGCCGCCGACGGCGTCGAGCCGCTGACCGTGGCCGTCGACCCCGGAGGGCCCCGGGTCGGCGTCACCCTGCACCGGGAGCCGTTCACCGGCGTCGACCAGGGCGCCGCCGCCGCGGAGTGGCTCTCCCAGGTGCTCGGCGCCCCCAGCCGGCTCGTCCGGGTGCCCGGCGACCACGTGCGGGAGACCGGCGGCCTGACCCCGGGCACCAGCGGGTTCGCGGACAGCACCGCCGTGCTCGTGGCCTCCTCGGCCTCCCTGGACCTGCTCAACGGCCGCATCCTGGAGCGCGGCGCCGAGCCCGTGCCGGTCCGCCGGTTCCGTCCCAACATCGTGGTCTCCGGGTGGGCCGCCCCGCACACCGAGGACCTCGTACGCGCCGTGCGCCTGGGCACCGCCGAACTCGGCTACGCCAAGGTGTGCATCCGCTGCGCGGTCACCACCGTGGACCAGGAGACCGGCGAGAAGCGCGGGCCGGAGCCGCTGCGCACCCTGGCGGGCTACCGGCGGGCCGACGGGGGCGGCGTGTCCTTCGGCGCCAAGTTCGCGGTCACCCGGCCGGGCGTGCTGGCCGTCGGGGACGAGCTGGAGGTCACGGCCTGGGGCGAGGCCGAAGAGGGCCTGGGCACCCGGCTGGCCGCCGTGCTCTGAACCTCCGCACCCCGGCACCGCGCCGCGGGAGGCCGGGGCTCGACCGCCCCGGTCACTGCTCCAGGTCGGCCTCGGCCAGGAGCAGCGGGGCCGCGTCGGGGTCGCGCAGCGCCGCCGCCAGCAGGTGCCGGCGCCCCCACTGCTCGGTGCGCCAGCACAGGGCGCGGGCCAGGCCCTCGTCGGTGGACGCGTGCACGACGCCGCCGCCCGCGTACCACTCCACCTCGACCCCGTCCACGACGAGTTCCGCGTGGTGCAGGTAGGTGCGGTCCGGCTGCTCCCCCTCGGGGTCCAGGAACAGGTCGGCCACCGCCGGGACCTGCCGCAGGACTCCGCCGGCGGGCACGTCGCCCTCCACCGTCTCGCTCGCCAGCTCCAGGTCCAGCACCTCGGCCAGGTCCTCCGGGGCCGCGGCCAGTACCAGCGGCCGCTCCGCGAGCAGCGGCAGCAGGTCCGGGGAGTCCACCACCACGGCGTCCTCCGCGTCGGCCACCACGATCGAGCCGCCCAGCACGGCGCGCACCCGCGAGGGCGGGGTGACCAGGTCGGCGTCCACCCCGGCCAGCGCCGTCCAGATCCGCAGCAGGCCGGGCCGGTCCACGTGCCGCTCCGGGTCGGCCAGCCGGGCCAGCAGGTCGTCCGGGCCGTCCGGGTCGGCCAGCAGCTCCTCCAGGGTGGTGCGCACGCCCAGGGCCCGGGCGAACTCGGGGTCGATGTCCGCGGGCGCCTCGTCGTACAGCCCCGCCAGCGCCGGCTCGGCCTCGGCGGCGCGCAGCTCGGCCGGGGCCGACCCGCCCACCAGGGCCCGGGTGCGCAGCCACCAGGCGGTGTACGACGTCGCGTCCACCACCCGGCCGTCGGGCATGAGCACGCGGGCCGGGTCGGTGACCGCGGCGCGCAGCGCGCCGCGCGACAGCATCTCCAGGGCCCGCGGCCAGCGGTCGTCGGCCACGTAGTCGAGGTCGGCGACGCAGAGCAGCTCGGGGACGACCGGCGGCAGCTCGGGGTCGCCCACCCGCTCCAGCAGCTCGTCGGCCCACTCGTCCAGGGCGTCGGGCGCCTCCTCGAACACGTCCAGGACGTCCCCGCCCAGGGCGGCGTCCTCGGCGCGCACCAGGGTGAACTCCCACAGCGCGCCGACCGCGCGCAGCACGTCGGTGCCGTGCCGCTCCACCAGGTCCGCGTGCACGGTGCCGAAGGGCGCGTCCTCGGACAGCACCTCCGCCAGGGGGGCGCCGGGCACGAGCAGCTCGGCGGCCACCGAGTAGCCGTCCTCGTCGTCGCGCAGCGCCAGCTCGGCCAGCCAGGGGGCGTCCGCGGCGGTGGTCCCGGAGGCCGCGACCAGGTCCAGGACCGCCTCCGCCAGCGGTTCGGGGTCGTCCGCGTCCAGGGAGCCGCGCACGGCGGCCTCGGTGCGCGCGTCGGCCAGGACCGCGGCCGGCCCCGCCTCCACGGCGCCCAGGCGCAGCAGGAGCGGGTGGACGGCCTCGGGGTGGACCAGGCGCACCCCCAGGGCCGCCAGGGCCTCGGCGTCGATCCGGGAGGCGCCGTCCTCCTCGGGGACCAGCAGGGACCGGGGTCCGCGGACCAGGCGCCCGTCGGCCAGCGGCACGGGCAGGGCGCCCAGCTCGTCGGTGTCCGCGCCGGCGGACAGCGCCGCGTACAGGCCCGCCCACCAGGACGGCGGCCGGTCGGTGTCGGCGAGCAGGTCGGCGATGTCGGCGGCGCCGATCCGGTGGACGCGCAGCGCGGCCAGCGCGGGGTGGCGGGGGTTGAGGCGGCCGGGCAGCAGCCCGGGGATCAGCTCGGCCAGGACCGCCGAGAGCGCCGTCCCGCCGGTGTCCAGCAGGACCGCCTCGTCCGGGGCGACGGGCGCGCCGGTCTCGGTGGCGAGGAACGGGGTGGTGCGCAGCGGCCCGGCGACCCGGGCGCGGAACCCGGCGTCCACGTGCCCCCCGCCCACGCGGGTGCCGGGCACCAGCTCCAGGGCGGCCTCGGCGCCGAAGCGGCGCAGCAGCGCGCAGTAGGCCTCGGCGGCCTCGGTGAGCAGCAGGTCGGTGGCCGGGCCCGGCTGCACCGCGCGGCGGTCGCTGCCCAGCGGGAAGGTGCCGATGAGGACGGCGGGCAGGTCCAGCCCGGTGTCGGTGGGGGTGGGCGCGTGCACCACGGGGTCGACGTCCTCCGGCAGCGGGGCCGGGCCGCCGTCGTCGTCGACGGGCACCGCCCAGGTGAGCGACCACGCGGTGCGGGCGCGCTCCTCGGTGGGCCGGTCGGCGAGCAGGGCGGGGTCGAACTCCCCGGTGCGGACGAGGGTGCGCCACCGGGTGGTGCGGGTGCCCTCGGCCTCGCGCAGGGTGGTGACCGGCTCCCCGCCGTCCTCCTGGCGGGTGGCGACGCGCTCGGCGCCGTCGACCAGGACGCGGACCTCGGCCAGTCCGGGCAGGGCCAGCAGCAGCGCCTCGCCGGTCCCGGCGAGCAGGGCGCGCACCCGGTCGCGGGCGTCGTCGTCGCGCAGCGTCAGGGAGACGACGGTGTCGTAGCCCCGCACGGTGTCGTCCCGCGCGCCGTCCGGGGCCGCCTCCGCGGGGAAGGGCAGGCGGAGCATGGGCACGTGCCCGCCGCGGCGCTCGACCTCGGCGCCCAGCCCGGACGGGTCGCCTCCGGAGAGCAGTTCGGCGACGGCCGCGCGGGCGAGGTCGGCGCTGAAGCGGACCGCCGCGCCGGCGGAGTCCACGGTGACGTCGTCGCCGAGTGCGGCCACGGCGGAGAAGCCCACCCCGAACCGGCCGGCCTCGGTGCCGTCGCGCTTGGTGGAGGCCCGCAGGGTCGCCAGCGACTCCACGCCCTGCGCGGTGAGCGGGGCGCCGGTGTTGGCGGCGACGAGGCGGTGGCCGTCCAGGGACAGCAGCAGCCGTCCGGGGACGCCCGCGCGGCGCGCCGCGTCGGCCGCGTTCTGGGCCAGCTCGACCACGACGCGGTCGCGGTAGCCGCCGAGGGCGAAGTCCTCCTCGGCGTTGGCGTCCTCGCGGAACCGGGCGGGGGCGTCCGCCCACGCCGCGAGTACGCGTCGGCGCAGTTCGGCGGTGTCGTAGGGGTCAACCCCGGTGGCGAGCGGCTCGGCCATGGTGGTCCCTCCTGGCGGCCGGCACGGCCCGGCACGATGCACATCAGACCCTAGCCCACCCTCTGCGGGGCGGGTGCAGGACGTGCCCGGGCCGGACCGTCAGGAGTCGGAGGAGACCAGTTCCAGTTCGGCGGTGTCGTCGAAGACGATGTGGTCGTAGCCCATCTCGTCGACGACGGGGGCGACCGGCTCGTTGCGCGACTGCGGCATGCGCACCTCGGAGTGGGCGCCGCAGCCGTGGTCCAGGGAGACGACGCGGCCGTCGTCGGGCGCGTAGCCGTTGGTGCACACCCCGAACATCTGGCGCAGCTCCCCGGCGAGGGGGGTCATGAAGCCGCAGGTGATGCAGCGGGCGGGCGCCGACTCGGCGAGCGGCGTGCGCGGTCCGGACTCGCCGTTGTACCAGCGCTCGGCGGCCTGCTCGCGACCGGTTTCGGACAGCACCTGCTTGCGGCCCAGGCCCAGTTCCCAGACCATCTGCCGGTCCACGCCCTCCTCGTCCAGCTCGCTGTCGGCGACCTGGGCGTAGCCGGGCACGAGGCGCTCGTCGTCCTCGTCGGTGGGCAGCAGGTCCCCGGGACCGAGGTCGCCGGGCAGCAGCCGCTCCTTCCAGGGCACCCACTCGGGCGCCACGAGGGCGCCCTCGCCGGGCAGGAGGACGACCTCGTTGACCGTGACGTCCTTGGCGCGCGAGGCGCGGACCACGGTGACGGCGTACGTCCACCCGGGGTAGGCCGGGTCGAGGCAGGTGAAGTAGTGGGTGATCAGACGGGTGTCCTCGACCTGGGGAGCGAGGTGCTCACCCACCCACTCGGGTCGCCCGACCTCGGCGGCCACCGAGCGGGCCAGGTCCACCGCCTCGATACACGCCTTGTCGGGTACAGGAGAACGTCGAGAAGGGCTCACGTTCCCCATTCTCACTGATGCACGGCACCGATTTGACCACAACGCGGGTCAAGGTTCGTCCGATACACCCTCTTGGTCGGCTCTTGGGGGGAAGCGGAACGGCCCCGGTCCGCGGACCGGGGCCGTCGTCCCACGGGGGTCAGGCCTCCAGGTCGTCGGCGACGGCCCGGAGCACCGCGGCGGCGCGGGAGGCGTCGCGGCGCTCCGGGTGGCGTCCGCGGCGGTACCCGTTGGAGAGGCCTTCGAGCAGTTTGATGAGGTCCTCGGTGATGACCACCATCTCGTCGGGGCTCTTGCGCCGCGCCTTGGCCACCGAGTGCTGGGCGTCCACCAGCTTGACCTGGAGCGCCTGGGCGCCCTTGCGCCCTTCGGCCACGCCGAACTCCACGCGCTGGCCGGGGCTCAGCGTGTCGGTGCCCGGGGGCAGTGCGGTGGAATGGACGAAGACCTCTCCACCGTCGTCGCGTGTGAGAAAACCGAAACCCTTGCCGCCGTCGTACCACTTGACCTTGCCGGTGGGCACGTGGGACCTCATGCTTTCAGTCGTTGCGGTGAGAACTGGTATGCAAGGCTAATACCGGGGGTGGCGGAACGCGAGGGTATAAACCCGGCCCCGGGCAGCGGAACGGGGCCCGGGTGCGGCTCACCCGGGCCCCGTGCGTTCCGGCGGCCCTCCCCGCTGCTGCGGAGTACGGGACGGGACTCGGCGGAGATACCGGGCCGCCCGAACGCGGTGCGGTGCCCGGGCTGGACGCCGGGCCACCTGTCTCACCGACACGGCCGCCGCCGAAGCGAAAGCGGCGGTGTACGACCTGGGTACCCGAGAAAACACTTCCGAATGCACGGTAACGGGCCGACCGGAAAAGGTTATTCCCCTGCTTTTGCCTACCGATGACCGGGAGGTCTCAGGCGGACGCCCGCCGCCGCTCGGCGGCCCGCGCCGACCGGGAGGCCTTCGGGGCGAGGTAGGCGACCGAGAACAGGGAGGCCGTGCCCAGGCCGATCACCCCGTACTCGGCCAGGGACCGCTGGACGTACTGGTCGACGAAGTCGGCCTCGCCGGTCCACAGCGCCATCCCCGCCAGGCAGGCCAGCAGCGGCGCCAGGACGGCGATCCACTTGTCCCGCACGCCCCACACCCGGCTCAGCAGGACGAAGGCGGCCCCGAGCACCCACACGAAGGACAGGCCCCACCCCCAGGGCACGGAGATCAGCAGCAGGGCCAGGGCGACCAGTTCGGCGGGGTGGTGGCGCAGGCACAGCACGAGTCCGCGCAGCATCCCGGTCTCGCGGGGCGCCCGGCCCTCCAGCCTCATCTCGGTGCTGCCCGGCCCCTCCAGCAGGCCCCGCAGCCCGCCGCTCGGACCGCCCCGCCAGGGCGGCGGCGGCCGGTCGGCGTGCCGGGGCTTGGGCGGGATCAGCTCCTCGTCCTCGATGTCGAGGTTGCGGCCGGTGATCTCGCGCTCCACCAGGTCCCGGGGGGTCCCCAGGCTCAGCAGGATGCCCCGGACCGCTTCGGGCCCGCCGCCGGGCAGCGCGGCGCGGCGCGCGTCGATCCGGGCGCGCAGATCGGCGAGGTAGGCGGTCCGTTCCCTGGCGGTCAGCCGACCGTGCAGGACCAAGCCGACCTCGGACAGATAGTCGAGTACCAATTGTTCCGAGCGCTGGGTCATGTCCCCATAGTGGCGGAGGATGACCTGCCTTTTAAGTCCCCTTTCCTATTTCGGTCGACTTATTCACCCCGTATACGGCCAGTCACCCGGCGGTGAACGGGGCCGGGGGTCGGGGAGGACGCCCGCGGCGGGCGCCGCGCCCGGCTGTGCCCCTGATCACCCCCGCCGGGTGTCACAGCGGCGGGGTCCGGGGAGTCTGTGCGGGTGAAGGGGCAGGGCACCACCTCGACCGGAGGCACTCCATGGACACCAGGGAACGGCGGATCTCCACGTCCGTCCTCGTCATCGGAACCGGCGGCGCGGGCCTGCGCGCCGCCATCGAACTCGCCGAGCGCGGCACCGACGTCCTGGCGGTGGGCAAGCGCCCCCGGTCCGACGCCCACACCGCGCTGGCCGCCGGGGGGATCAACGCGGCCCTGGGCACCATGGACCCCGAGGACAGCTGGCGCCAGCACGCCGCGGACACCCTCCGGGAGGGGTACCTGCTCGGCGACCCCCGCACGGTCCGCACCGTCGCCGAGGGGGCGGCCCGCGGTATCGAGGACCTGGAGCGCTACGGGATGCGGTTCGCCCGCGAGGCCGACGGGCGCATCTCCCAGCGGTTCTTCGGGGCGCACACCCACCGCCGCACCGCGTTCGCCGGGGACTACACGGGGCTGGAGATCCAGCGGACCCTCGTGGACCGGGCGGCCCGACTCGGCGTCCCCGTCCTGGACGACGTGTACATCACCCGGCTGCTGGTCGAGGACGGTGCCGTGTTCGGCGCGTACGGGTTCGGGCTGGGGGACGGGACCCGGCACGTGGTCCTCGCCGACGCGGTCGTCCTCGCCGCCGGCGGGCACACGCGGATCTGGCGGCGCACCTCGTCCCGCCGCGACGAGAACACCGGTGACTCGTTCCGCCTGGCGGTGGACGCGGGCGGCCGGGTCCGCGACCCCGAACTCGTCCAGTTCCACCCCTCCGGGCTGCTGTGGCCCGAGAACGCCGCCGGGACCCTGGTCTCGGAGGCGGCGCGCGGCGAGGGCGGCATCCTGCGCAACGGCCTGGGCGAGCGGTTCATGTCCGGGTACGACCCCGAGCGCATGGAGCTGTCCACCCGCGACCGCGTGGCGCTGGCCGCCTACACCGAGATCAAGGAGGGGCGCGGCACCGGGAACGGCGGGGTGTGGCTCGACGTCTCCCACCTGCCCCGGGAGACCGTCCTGGAGCGGCTGCCGCGCGTGCACCGCACCCTGCTCGAACACCAGATGCTCGACATCACCGAGTCCCCGATGGAGATCGCGCCGACCGCCCACTACTCCATGGGCGGGGTGTGGGTCCGGCCGGAGGACCACTCCACCGGCGTCGCGGGCCTGTACGCGATCGGCGAGGCCGCCAGCGGCCTGCACGGCGCCAACCGGCTGGGCGGCAACTCCCTCATCGAGCTCCTCGTCTACGGCCGCCTCACCGGGCGGGCCGCGGCCGAGTACTCGGAGGGGCTCGCCGTCCACCGCCGCTCGGCCGAGGCGGTCGGACGGGCCCGCGCCGAGGTCGACGGCCTGCTGGCCGCCGACGGGCGCGAGAACACGCGCTCCCTCCAGCGGGCCGTGCGCACGCTCATGACCGAGCACGCCGGCGTGGTCCGCGACGAGCGGGGGCTGCTGGCCGGGCTGGCGGAGCTGGACCGGGTCGAGGAGCGCATGAGCGACCTGGGCGTGCACCCCGACCTCGCCGGGTTCCACGACCTGGCCCACGCCTTCGACCTCAGGTCCATGGCGCTGGCCGGGCGCGCCACGCTGGAGGCGGCGCTGGAGCGCCGGGAGACCCGGGGCTGCCACAATCGTTCCGACCACCCCGGGACCGATCCGGCGCTGCGGGTCAACCTCGTCTGGTCCGGCCCCGGCCGGCTGGAGCGGGAGGAGGTCCCCGCGGTCCCCGCGGACATCTCGGAGCTGATGCACGAGGTCTCCAGCACCGGAAAACTCGTCGAGTAGCGAGGAGCCCGCGACCGCATGCCGACCGAGGAACGCGGCCCCGCCGCGGACGCACCCGGCACCGACCTGGAACGGGCCGAGGAGGTGTTCCGCGGCGTCCGGGGGCGCCTGTTCGGCATCGCCTACCGGATCCTGGGGTCGGCCGCCGAGGCCGAGGACGTGCTCCAGGAGGCCTGGATCCGCTGGCAGACCTACGACCGGGCCGCGGTGCGCGAGCCCGGGGCGTTCCTGGCCACCACCGTGACCCGGCTGGCGATCAACGTGGCGGGGTCGGCCCGGGCCCGCCACGAGTCCTATGCGGGCCCCTGGCTCCCGGAACCGGTGGACACCTCCGCCGACCCGGCGCTGGGGGCCGAGCGCGGCGCGGCCCTGGAGGTCGCCGTCCTCATGCTGCTGGAGCGGCTCACGCCCACCGAGCGCGCCGCCTACGTACTGCGCGAGGCGTTCGACTACCCCTACGACCGGATCTCGGAGATCATCGGGCAGTCCGCCGCCAACACGCGCCAGCTGGTGAGCCGGGCGCGGCGGCACGTGTCCCGCGAGCGCCGCGCCGGGGTCGGGGAGGCCGAGCAGAGGCGGCTGCTGACGGCCTTCGTGGACGCCGCCCGCGGGGGCGACCTGTCCGCGCTGGAGGAGCTGCTGGCCCACGACGCCGTCTCCTACTCCGACGGCGGGGGCGCCGTGCGCGCCTCCCGGTTCCCGGTGGTGGGGCGCGCGCGGGTCGCCAGGTACGTCCGCGCGTTCGCCGACCGGTTCTGGGCGGGCGTCGAGGTGGAGCAGGTACGGGCCAACGGGGCCGCCGCGGTGCGCCTCACCCGGGAGGGCGGGGTGGTCGCCGTGGTGACCGTGGCCGCCTCCGCCGAGGGCGTCGACCGGGTGCTGTGGATGATGAACCCGGCCAAGCTCGGCGGTTTCGCCGCGGCCCCCGGGGCGTGACGAAGATTTTCCCCGACCCGGCCCCGGACCCGTCACAGGCGCGGGGGGCGCCCGGTCATAGTCGGTGAACGGCCGGCGCACCGGGCGCCGCCACCACCGGAAGGCGCATCATGGCGAAGATCGTCGTCATCGGCGGAACCGGGCTGATCGGGTCCGGGATCGTCGGGAGGCTGGGCGAGCAGGGCCACGAGGCCGTCCCCGCCGCCCCGGGCACCGGGGTGAACACCCTGACCGGGGAGGGGCTGGCCGGGGCCCTGGAGGGGGCCGCGGTCGTGGTCGACGTGTCCAACTCGCCCTCCTTCGAGGAGAAGGCGGTGATGGACTTCTTCACCACCTCGACCGCCAACCTCCTGCGGGAGTCGGCGAAGGCTGGGGTGGGGCACTACGTGGCGCTGTCGATCGTGGGGACCGGGCGCTGGGAGTCCAACCCGTACTTTCGCGCGAAGGCCGCCCAGGAGTCCCTGATCGCCGGGTCGGACCTGCCGTACTCGATCGTGCACGCCACCCAGTTCTTCGAGTTCGCGCGCTCCATCGCCGACGAGGCCACGGCGGGCGGCGTCGCGCGCGTGGCGGACACGCCCATGCGGCCGATCGCCGCCGCCGACGTCTCCGCCGCCGTGGCCCGGATCGCCCTGGACGCGCCCACCGGCGGCGTCACCGAGGTCGCCGGCCCCGAGGAGATCTCCATGGAGGACCTGGTCCGGGCCCGGCTGGCGGCCGACGGCGACCCCCGCGAGGTCGTGGCGGGCAAGGAGAACCCGTACTTCGGCGCGGTCGTCGAGGAGGGCGCGCTGCTGCCCGGGGAGGGCGCGGAACTCGCCCCGACCCGGTTCGGGGACTGGCTCGCCGCGCAGACCGCGCGGTGATCCCGCCCACAGGGGCCCGGACACCGTCCGGGCCCCGGCCCGCGACATGCTTCTTCACCGCGGTGACGCTTTTCCCCCTCCGGCGGACTCCCACCTCGTCGCAGGTATCGCCTAGCGTTGGTACCGATGACCGACAACGCACCTCCCGACCTGCACGGACCGGGCACGGAGACCCCCGGGCCGGGCCGCCCCCCGACCTTCACCTCCTGGCTGCGCGAGCGCTCCGACGCGGAGCTGGCCGCCCTACTGTCCGTGCGGCCCGACCTGGGCCGCCCCCTCCCCGACGGCATCGGCGCCCTGGCCGCGCGGGCGACCTCCCGCAACACCGTCCTGCGGGCCCTGGAGGGCCAGGACGCGTTCACCCTCCAGGTCCTCGAAGCGGTCGTCGCCCTGGGTGACGACCGCCTGTCCGAGCCCGTGGGCGCCACCGCGGGGGAGCTGGCGGACGCCCTGGCGCCCGCCGCGTCCGCGGACGGCGGCGAGGCGCGGCGCGGCGCCGTCGCGGACGCCCTCCAGGGCCTGCTGCGCTCGGCGCTGGTCTGGTCCGACCGGGACCGGCTGCGCCCCGTGCAGGTGCTGCGCGACCTGCTGCCCGCCCCGGCCCGGCTGGGGCCGCCCGCCCGGGTGCTGCTGGCCGCACTGCCGCACGGCCGCCTCAAGCGGCTGGCGGCGGACCTGGCCCCCGACTCCCCCGCGCCCGCGCCGGTCGAGGCGCTGGCCCGCCTGCTGTCCGACCCCGCCGGACTCGGCGCGCTGCTGGAGCAGGTCGGGGAGCACGCCCACCGCCTGCTGGACGGGATGGCCTGGGGCCCGCCGCACGGCACCGTCGCCGACGCCCGCCGCGACGTCGGGGTGGCCGACGCCGGCTCGCCGGTGGAGGAGCTGCTGGCCCGCGCCCTGCTGCTGCCCAGCGGGGACGACACGCTCACCCTGCCCCGCGAGGTGGGCCTGCACCTGCGCGCGGGGGCGCTGTTCCGCGAGACCGCCACCGCCCCGCCGGGGTTCGCGGGCACCGCCCGCGACGCCGGGGGCGTGGACGGGTTCGCGGCCGGGCAGGCGTTCACGGTGCTGCGCGCCGTGGAGGAGCTGCTGGAGTCCTGGTCCGGGGAGCCCGCAGCCGTCCTGCGCAACGGCGGGCTGGGCGTGCGGGACCTGCGCCGCGCCGCCGCGGCCATGGAGACCGACGAGGCCACCGCGGCGCTGTACGTGGAGGTGGCCCACGCCGCCGGGCTGCTGGGCGCCGACGACCGGGTCGAGGGCGAGTGGCTGCCCACCCGCGAGTACGACCTGTGGCGGGAGAGCCCCCCGGAACGGCGCTGGCTGCGGCTGGCACAGGCCTGGCTGGACACCGACCGGGTGCCCTCGCTGAGCGGTTCCCGGGACTCCGGCGGCCGGGTGCGCAACGTGCTCGGCCCCGGCCTGGTCCGCCCGGCGGCGCCCCAGGCCCGCCGCGACGTGCTCGCCGAGCTCGCCACCGCCGACCCCGGGTTCTCGCCCGTCCCGGAGTCGCTGTCGGCCCGGCTC
Source organism: Nocardiopsis flavescens (assembly GCF_900141985.1). Taxonomy (GTDB): domain Bacteria; phylum Actinomycetota; class Actinomycetes; order Streptosporangiales; family Streptosporangiaceae; genus Nocardiopsis; species Nocardiopsis flavescens. The sequence goes on from NZ_FQZK01000003.1 coordinate 470,503, forward strand.
TCCTGGCGGCGTCCGCGCCGCCGCTCACCCGTGTACACCGAGCTGGTGGACAACGCCGTCGCGGAGGCCGCGCTGCTCGGGTTCACCGGCCGGGGGGCGCTGGCCGGGCACGTCCGGCCGCTGCTGGAGGGCGACCCCGAGGCCGCCGCCGCGCTGCTCGCCGGGCACCTGCCCCGGCCGCTGGACCACGTCCTGGTGCAGGGCGACCTCACCGCCGTCGCCCCGGGCCCGCTCGTGGCCGAGCTGGCCCGGGAGCTGGCGCTCATCGCGGACGTGGAGTCCACCGGCGGCGCGACCGTGTACCGGTTCACCGAGGACTCGGTGCGCCGCGGCCTGGACGCCGGGCGCGGCATCGCCGACATCCTGACGCTGCTGGAGCGCCACTCGCGCACCCCGCTGCCGCAGGCGCTGCGGTACCTGGTGTCCGACGTGGGCCGCCGGCACGGACGGCTGCGCGCCGGCGCCGCCTCCTCCTACCTGCGCTGCGACGAGCCCGCCCTGCTGGACGAGGTGATGGGGGACCGGCGGACCGAGGCCCTGGGGCTGGTGCGGCTGGCGCCGACCGTGGTGGCCGCCGCGGTGGGCCGGGCGTCGCTGGTGGACGGGCTGCGCAGGCTCGGCCACCACCCCGTCGCGGAGGGCGGGGACGGGGTCATGCGGCTCTCCCGTCCCGAGGCGCGCCGCGCCGAGCCCGTGGAGGTGCCGCCCGAGCCGCCGACCGTCGTCCCCACCGCCGAGCGGGTGCGCGAGATCGTCCGGGCCGTGCGCGCCGGGGACGAGGCCGCCACCGCGACCCGGCACCCGGTCCCGCTGCCCGAGGACGGGCCGCCCGGCTCCCGGGCGGCGGCGGTGCTGGCGGCGCTGGCCCGCGCCGCGGAGGCGGGGCGGCGCATGTGGATCGGCTACACCGACACCGACGGCCGCCAGGCCGGCCGGATCATCGGGCCCTCGGCGGCCGACGGCGGGTTCGTCACCGCCCACGACGAGACCCGGGGGGCGGTGCAGCGCTTCGCGGTCCACCGGATCACCGCCCTGGCCGAACTGGAGGAGGACGATCGGACCGCCACGCCGTAGGGTGGTACGCGGTTGCCAGTCGGCCCTCGGACAACGAGAGACACCCCCATGAGCGATGCGACCCTGCCCCCCGGAGCCTCGTCCCCCCGTGAGCACGGGCGCGACGACGGGCGCGGCGGTGAGCGCGGCGGCTCGGCGGACCCCGCCCCGGCGCGCGGGGAGGGGGACGCGCCGGCGCCCGCCTCCGGAGCGGCGAACAGCTCCACGATGGCGCTGATCCTGCACGCCTTCACGCTGCTGTGCTGCGGCAACTGGATCTTCGGCGTCGCGGGCATCGTGTTCGCGATCCGGGCCGCGCACGCCCGCGACCGCGGGCAGCCCGGCCGCGCGGAGGTGCTCACCCGCTACTCCTGGTACTGCCTGGGGGCGGCCGGGGTGATGCTCTTCGTCATGCTGGTGCTGACGTTCGTGGTGTTCACCCAGGCGGGGTCGTGGATCCAGGGCATCGTGCCGGTGACCAACTACTGATCCGCCGCGGGCGGGGAACCCGTGCCGGGCCGCCGGCGTCCCCTTCCGCGGGGGCGGGTACACCAAGGGTGCGCGGGGGCGGGTACACCAAGGGTGCGCGGGGGCCGCGTGCCCGCCGGGGGAAGGGGAGCACATGCAGAGGGGATCCGGGAGCCCCAGGGACTTCTGGGAGCGCGAGCAGGGCTCCGCCCTGCGCTCGGTCGCCCCCGCTCCCGGGCGGACCGCCCCCGCCCGGGGTGCCCCCGCCCCGTCGCGCGGGCGTCCGCCGCAGTCCGTCACGCCCGCCGCCCCGGCCGCCGCCCCGGTCCCGGCCGGCCCGCCCGCGCGGGTGGGCGGAACGGTCGCCGCCCTGGTCGTGGCGGTGCTCACCCTGCTGCCCCCGCTGCTGGGCGCCTACCTCGGGGTGTGGTTCGTCCTCCTGGGCTGCAACGTTCCCGGGATCGTGCTCGGCGTCATCGCACTGTCCAAGGTCCCCGACGCGGACGAGGTCGAGCGGTACCTGCGGTACACATGGGCGTGCAACCTGGCCTACGCCGCGCTGTGCGTCCCCGTGGTGCTCATCGTCCTGTTCGTGCTCGCGATGGCCCTGGTGCTCGGCTACTGAGCCCCGGCACGGCCCGCTCCCCCACCGAAGGAACCGCTGTGAACGACAACCCGTACGACCCCTACAAGGACGCGACCGGCGGCTACTCCGCGCCCGGCTCCGGCCCCTACGGCCCGTACTCCCACGACTCCTACTCCTACGGCCCGCCGCCCGGCGGGGTCCCCCCGTTCCAGGCGCCCCCGGGCAGACCCGAGCACGAGGGCCGGGCCATCACCGCGCTGATCCTGTCCTGCGTCCAGCTGATCCTGTGCTGCGGCGTCACCGCGGTCCCCGGCATCGTGTTCGGCGCCCTGGCCATCGGGGAGAAGTACGACCTCGAACGAGGTCGACGCATGACCAAGAACGCCTGGCTCTCGGTGTGGATCAACTTCGGGATCATCGGCTTCGTCATCGCGGCCTACATCGTGTTCATCGCGTTCGCGATCATCTCCTCGGCCTGACCCGGGCATGATCGGGGCCCGCGGTGCGTTGCACCTGGGGCCGCCCCCGCCGACGGAAGGTTCCGCGTGTCCTGCCTGATCGTCCAGTCCGACAAGACCCTCCTGCTGGAGGTCGACCACGAGCTGGCCGGCGAGTGCCGCCGCGCCGTCGCGCCCTTCGCCGAGCTGGAGCGGGCGCCCGAGCACGTGCACACCTACCGGATCACCCCGCTGGCGCTGTGGAACGCCCGCGCCGCGGGGCACGACGCCGAGCAGGTCGTGGACGTCCTCCTGCGCTTCTCCAAGTTCCCCGTGCCGCACTCGCTGCTGGTGGACATCGCCGAGACGATGGACCGGTACGGGCGGCTGCGGCTGGAGGGCGACCCGGCGCACGGCCTGGTGCTGCGCTCCTCCGACCGGGCGGTGCTGGAGGAGGTCGTCCGGTCCAAGCGGCTCCGGGGGATGCTGGGCGAGCGGCTGGGCGGGGACTCCGTCGCGGTGCACCCCAGTGAGCGCGGCAACCTCAAGCAGGCGCTGCTGAAGATCGGCTGGCCCGCCGAGGACGTGGCCGGGTACGTCGACGGCGAGGCGCACCGGATCGACCTGGTCCAGGACGGCTGGGAGCTGCGCGACTACCAGCGGGCCGCCGCCGAGGGCTTCCACGCGGGCGGCTCGGGCGTGGTGGTCCTGCCCTGCGGGGCGGGCAAGACCGTGGTGGGCGCCGCCGCGATGGCGATGACCGGCGCGACCACGCTCATCCTGGTCACCAACACCGTGTCGGTGCACCAGTGGAAGACCGAGCTGCTGCGGCGGACCACGCTCACCGAGGAGGAGATCGGGGAGTACTCGGGCACCCGCAAGGAGATCCGCCCGGTCACCATCGCCACCTACCAGGTGATGGCCGCCAAGCGGAAGGGCGTGTACACGCACCTGGAGCTGTTCGACGCCCGCGACTGGGGCCTGGTGGTCTACGACGAGGTCCACCTGCTGCCCGCGCCGATCTTCCGGATGACCGCCGACCTCCAGGCCCGGCGGCGACTGGGTCTGACCGCGACGCTGGTGCGCGAGGACGGCCGCGAGGGCGACGTGTTCTCGCTCATCGGCCCCAAGCGGTACGACGCCCCGTGGAAGGACATGGAGAACCAGGGGTGGATCGCCCCGGCGGACTGCGTCGAGGTGCGGGTGGACCTGTCGGAGTCCGAGCGGCTGGCGTACGCCACGTCCGAGCCGGAGGACCGCTACCGGTTCTGCGCCTCCTCCGAGGCCAAGACCGCGGTGGTGCGGGAGCTGGTGGAGCGCCACTCCGAGGGGCAGGTGCTCGTCATCGGCTCCTACATCGACCAGCTGGACGAGCTGGGCGAGGCGCTGGGCGCACCGGTGATCAAGGGCGAGACCCGCACCAGGGAGCGCGAGCGGCTGTTCGACGCGTTCCGCGAGGGGGAGCTGCGCGTCCTGGTGGTGTCCAAGGTCGCCAACTTCTCGATCGACCTGCCCGAGGCGGGCGTGGCGATCCAGGTGTCGGGATCGTTCGGCTCCCGGCAGGAGGAGGCCCAGCGGCTGGGCCGGGTGCTGCGCCCCAAGGCGGACGGCCGGGCGGCGCGGTTCTACGCGGTGATCGCCCGCGACACCCTGGACCAGGACTACGCGGCGCACCGGCAGCGGTTCCTGGCCGAGCAGGGGTACGCCTACCGCATCGCCGACGCCGCCGACGTCCTGTCCGGCGACGAGGTCTGAGGGTCAGAACGAGGGAAGCGCGCCGATGACGTAGGTCCCGGCGGCGATGGCCCATGCCGTGAGGGAGTAGGCCAGGGTCCGGGTGCGCAGCAGGCGGTCGTCACGTACCCCCGGGGCCGCGAAGGCGGCGACCAGCAGGGCGAGGCCGAGGAGCGCGGGGATCGCGGAGGCCAGCGAGAAGAGCTGGGTCTGGGCGGCGCAGGCGGTGTAGCCGGAGGTGCCGGGATCACCACAGAACACGTCGTACCCCGATCGGATCGTTCGGTGCGGGCGGGACAACCCGACCGTACCGTTTCGGCGGAGGCGGCCGGTCGGCCGATGCCGACCGTATCCGGGGCGGGGCGTTTTCGTGATCCACGACACCCGCCCCTCTTTACACGAAGCCGGTTCGTGTCCAATCATGGGCGGGACGGCGCGCCCCCCGGCTCCCCTCGGAGGTCCTCCCATGTCCGAACGCACCGGTTTCCACTCCCTGCGCGGCGGCGGCCTGAACTGGGACTCGCTGCCCCTGAAGCTGTTCGTCAAGGGCAACGCGAGGTTCTGGGACCCGGCCGGCGTCGACCTGGGCAGGGACGCCGAGGACTGGAAGGCCCTCGGCGGGGCCGCGCGCGAGCGCGTCCTGCGGCTGTGCGCGTTCTTCGCCGCGGGCGAGGAGGCCGTCACCGAGGACCTCCAGCCGTTCCTGCGCGCCATGGCCGCCGAGGGGCGGCTCGGCGACGGGATGTACCTGGCGCAGTTCGCGTTCGAGGAGGCCAAGCACGTCCAGGCGTTCCGGCTGTGGCTGGACGCCGTGGGCGTGCAGGAGGACCTGCACTCCTACGTGGAGGACAACCCGGGCTACCGGGCGCTGTTCTACGACGAGCTGCCTTCCTCGCTGGAGGCGCTGCTGGAGGACCCCTGCCCGCGCAACCAGGTGCGGGCCTCGGTCACCTACAACCACATCGTGGAGGGCTCCCTGGCGCTCACCGGGTACTACGCCTGGAACCACATCTGCACCGTGCGCGACATCTTCCCCGGGATGCGGGAGATCGTGCGCCGGATCGGCGACGACGAGCGCCGCCACATGGCGTGGGGGACCTTCACCTGCCGGCGGCACGTGGCCGCCGACGACGCCAACTGGGCGGTGGTGGGCGAGCGGCTGGAGGAGCTGCTGCCGCACGTGGTGAGCACCGTCGAGCACGGGGAGGGCGCCTCCGGCACCGCCTCCGGGGCCGCGGGGTACGAGCCGCCCCCGGGGGAGCTGCTGCGCTACGCCACCGACCGGGCGCTGCGCCGCCTGGGCGCCATCGAGTCGGCGCGCGGCGTGCCCGTGGCGCGGATCGACCTGGACGCCTCCCCCGAGCACCTGGAGGAGCGGTTCGGCGAGGAGGACCGGGCGGCGATGGCGCGCCTGTGAGCGCGGGAGCGGCCCGTCCCGGCTACCCGAACGACACCTCCTCCGGATGCCACAGCTCACGGCGGCCGCGCCAGGCCTCCAACGCGACCCGCCCGAACGGCTCCACCCGCCAGTCGCCCCCGGGGTCCAGGTGGTTGGCGTAGAGGACCTCGCCGTCGCGGGACAGGACGTAGAGGGAGTCGACCAGCCGGTGCGTCTCCAGGAACTCGACCGTGTTGGGGACGCCCTGGTAGAAGCGGTCGTGCAGGTGTTCGCGCATCCAGCGGCCGAACCCCTGGTGCTCCCGGGAGCGGCGGTGGCGGTCCACGACCGCGAACCGGCTGGCGGAGGCGTGCACGGCCAGGAAGGCGGCCTCCACGCGGTAGCCCGCCTCGCGAAAGCCCCCCGTCCAGGCGGCGGCCCAGTCGGCCCGCCCCAGCGGGTGGCTGCACAGCACGTCCGCCCGGCAGGCGCGGACGTGCTCCAGGGCGGGGGTGTGCAGCACCCCCACCTGCTCGGCGACCGTCCGCGAGGCGGTGCGGTCGTCGCGGCCCATCAGGCGCTCGTAGTCCGGGGACAGCCGCATCAGGTCGTCGCCGTCGTAGCTCACCGTGCCCTCGGGCAGGACGGGCAGGAGCAGCCGCTGGAGGGTGGACTTGCCCGAGCCCGGCTGGCCGCCGAACAGCAGCACCCGGGGGTGCTCGCGGGCGGTCCCGGTGAGCCGGTCGCGCAGTCCCAGGTCGAAGAGGTCGGCGGCCTCGGCCGCCGAGAGCGGGGGCGGCGTCTCGCCCCGGTCGGGTGCCGGGCGCGAGCGCAGCCCGGCCAGGAGCCGCACGAGGTCGCCGTCGGCGCGCTCGACCTCGTCCGGGGTGAGGAAGGGCAGGCGGGCCTCCGCCGCCAGCAGCTCCGCGGCGCGGTCGCGCAGGCCCCGGGCCGTGCAGGCGCCGATGGCGGCACTGAAGAGGTTGTAGGCGCGCTCCAGGGCCAGGCGCCGCTCCCCGGTCTGGGGCGGGAAGCCGCCGGTGCGGCTCTGGGCCAGGAGGGGCCCGGCGGCGGGGCCGGGTGCCGCGACCGGGGCGGCCGCCCCGGGTTCGAGCGCCTCCGGGGAGGGGTCGGTGTCCGTCGCCATGCCGTCACCCTTCCGGGGGCCGTGGCCGGCCCCGCGTTCGCTCACACCGGGTGATGCTAGTGCGTCCGCACGGGATCGGGTGGCGGTTCCGGCGGCCGGTACCGGACAGGGCGCGGGTCCGCGTGCCCGGAGGGCTCCCGGAAGGCGCCGGGAGCCCCCCGGGGGACCGCGCGGACCGGGCGGCGGGGGGTGTCCGCCCGGCCCGCGGGCTCAGGCCGCCGAGCAGGTCACCTCGGGCACCGCGGCGGAGCCCGAGTGGGATCCGGTGAACCCGAACCCGGCGGTGGCGCCCTGGGCGAGGGCGCCGCCCCACTCCGGGTGCAGCGCGGTGACCGCACCCCCGGAGGAGGTCACCCTGGCGTTCCACGCCTGGGTGACGGCCTGGCCGTCGGCGAACTCCCACTCGACCCGCCAGCCGTTCAGCGGGGCGTGCGCGGTGACGGTGACGGTCGCCTGGAAGCCGGTGCCCCACTCGTTGTCGATCCGGTACTCCGCGGTGCAGTCGCCGTCCGCGGGCTCTTCCGGCGGGCCGCCCGGTGCGTTGACCGCCATCTCGTGGGCCAGGTGGGGGACGAACGACCCGGCGGGCCCGGCGCAGCCGTCGGCCTCGCCGGGGAGCTTGACCCACAGGAACGCGTCGACGGCGGAGTCGCCGGTGTCCGTCGTGCTCGGGGTGCCCAGAGCCCGGCCCGGCGGGTCGCACCACTCGTCGTCGGGGGAGGGTCCGTTGCCGTTGCGGCTGGTGTCGACCACCGCGCCCAGGCCGGGGACCCCGGTGGCGGCGATGACGGCCTTGGCGAAGGCGACCTCGTCGGCGGTGTGCCGGTAGTTGGAGGTGTTGGTGGAGACGCCGTCCGCGCTTCCCGCGATGTCGGCGCCGTTGAGCAGCTCGGCGGCCCGGGTCGGGCTGAGCCAGTCCGAGTGTCCGATGTCGAAGTAGACGCGGGCCTGGGAGGACCCCGCCTTGAGCGCCTTGCCGGCGTAGGCCATGGAGTCCAGCAGCGCCTGCGTGTCCCCGGGCTCGCTGCACCCGCTGACCAGCGGCAGGGCGTCGGGCTCCACGATGATGTACGCGGGCCGGCCGTCGAGTCCGGCGGCGAGCTCGTCCACCCACGCGCGGTAGGCCTCGTGGGAGGGGGCGCCGCCACCGCTGTGGTTGCCGCAGTCGCGGCCCGGGATGTTGTAGACGACCATGATGGGCACCTGCCCGGCCGCGTCGGCGGCGCCGAGCAGCGCGTCCACGTCCGCGCGGACGGTCTCGGGGTCGTGCCGGGTGAACCAGGTCCCCTGGGCGACGGAGGCGATGCGCTCCTCGATGAGGGCGGCCCGGGGGTCGGAGGGGTTCTCCGCCACCCAGCGGGAGGCGGAGGTGTCGGGGTTGACGTAGAAGCCGGTGTCGGCGGCGGCCGGTGCCGCGGTGAGGGTGACCGCGGCGGCGGCCAGCAGCGCCGCGGATCCGGCGGCGGCGCCGAGCGCCGCGCGCAGGCGGGATGTGCGGGACATGTGTGTACCTCGGACGGTTCGTGCTTGGATGGTCCCCACCATCTGGGAGCGCTCCCAGTCCGCAGGTACCGTAACCCGACGCCACCGCGCCCGCACAGGGGGTCCGGGGCGGCGTTTCCCAATGGTTACCTTCTCCCCCGGCGCCGCCCGGGCCGCGCCTCCCCCGCCGCGCGGCCGGGCCCGGGCGCGCGGAGCGCTCCCGCCCCGCTCCCCCTAACCTGGAGTCCATGTCCGCCTCCACCACCCCGCCCGCCGTCATCGACGCCCTGGCCTGGGTCCACGTCCGCGACGGCCGGGTCCTGTGCGTCCGCTCCCGCGGGCGCGACGTCCTCTACTCCCCCGGCGGCAAGCGCGAGCCCGGGGAGACCGACGAGCAGACCGTGGCCCGCGAAGCCCTCGAAGAGGTCGGCGTCACCCTCGTCCCCGGCACCTTCCGCCTCGTCACCGTCGTCGACGAGGTCGCCCACGACCAGGCTCCCGGCACGCGGGTGCGGATGGCCTGCTACGCCGCCGACCACGAGGGCGAGCCGCGCCCCAGCGCCGAGGTCTCCGAGATCGCCTGGGTCGGCCACGCCGACCGGGGGCGCTGCGCTCCCGCCACCCAGCGCCTCATAGAACTCCTGCACACCACCGGAGAGGTGGTCTGAGCAGGGGGTTCCCCACCGGAAAACCAGTGGCCCCGGACGCTCGCCCCCGCTTACAGTCCGTGTGTGCGCGACCTTCCCCAGCCCCCGGGCGACCCCGACCACCGCTCCGCCGACCGCTACCTGCTCTGGATGGCGCGGAAGGAGTGGCGCGCCCTGCTGTGGGCCGGGGTCCTCGCCAGCGGGTACACCGCCGGCACCGTGCTGCTGTCCGCGGTCATCGGCGCGGCCCTGGACTCCGGGCTCGACACGCGCTCGGTGCTGTCCTGGGCCGGAGTGCTGTCCGCGGTCATCGCGGTCGCCGTGGTCTTCATCCCGCTCGCGCACCGCGCCGAGTGCTTCACCTGGTACGCCTCCGCCTACCGCACCGTGCAGGTCGTCTGCTCCCGGGCCGCCGACCTGGGCCCCACCCTGACCCGGCGGCTGCCCTCCGGCGAGGTCATCGCCGTGGGCACCGAGGACATCGAGCGGATCGGGGACTTCTGGGAGCGGTTCGCGATGATCCTGGCCTCCCTGGTGTCCATGGCGGTGGTGGCCGCCCTCATGCTCACGTCGCACGTGGTCTTCGGGCTGATCGTGCTGGCCGCCGTACCGGTGATCATGCTCGGCATCGCCCCGGTGCTGCGCCCCCTGGCCAGGCGCCAGGAGCACCAGCGCTCCCGCAAGGCCGAGCTCACCACCCGGGCCTGCGACCTGGTCGCGGGGCTGCGGGTGCTGCGCGGCGTGGGCGGGGAGCGCACCGTGGGCGACCGCTACCGGGACGAGTCCCAGCGGGTGCGCGCCGCCGGGGTGCGGGTGGGCTGGCTGGACGCCGCCCTCCAGGCCCTGCGCGAGCTGTACCCGGGGCTGCTGCTGGTGGGCATCGTCTGGTACGGCGCGCGGCTGGCCCTGGACGGGGAGCTGACCGTGGGGCAGCTGGTGGCGTTCTACGGGTTCACGACCAACCTGGCCGTGTCCGTGCGCCACCTGATGACGGGCGTGTCCCTGTACATCTCCGCGCGGGTCGCCGCCGGGCGGGTGTCCCGGGTGCTGGCCCTGGCCCACGACCACCCCGACCCCGAGACGCCCGCCGAGCCGCCGACCGGCCCCTGCGGACTGTACGACCCGGCCAGCGGGGTGCGCGTCCCGGCCGGGCTGCTGACCGGCGTGGTGTGCGCCGACCCGGCGGACGCCACCGGGATCTCCGCCCGGCTGGGCCGCTACGCCGAGGGCGGGCACCTGGTGGAGGAGGCCACCGGCCGCTCGGTCCCGCTGTCCGACCTGCCGCTGCGCGCGGTGCGCGAACGCGTCCTGGTCGCCGCCAACGACGCCCACCTGTTCTCGGGGCCGCTGCGCGAGGAGCTGTCGCCCGACGGCGGCCTGTCGGAGGAGCGGCTGGCCGCGGTGGTGCGGGTGGCCGCGGCCGAGGACGTCGTCCGCCGGTCCCCGTCCGGTTGGGACGCGCTGCTCACCGAGCGGGGCCGCGAGTACTCCGGCGGCCAGCAGCAGCGGCTGCGGCTGGCCCGGGCGCTGGCCCACGACCCCGACGTCCTGGTGCTGGTGGAGCCCGCGTCCGCCGTGGACGCCCACTCCGAGGCGGCCATCGCCGCCCGGCTGGCGGACGAGCGGTCCGGGCGCACGACGGTGCTGGTGACCACCAGCCCGCTGCTGCTGGACCGCACCGACCACGTGCGGTTCGTCCGCGGCGGCCGGGTCGCCGCTGAGGGCGCCCACCACGACCTGCTGGCCGCCGAACCCGGGTACGCCGCCACCGTGCTGCGCACGACCGTGCTGGAGGAACAGCCGTGACCGCCACCGACGAGCGCCGGGGCCTGCTCCCGGTCGCCCCGCCCCCGATGGTGTGGGCCCGGCTCTCCCTCCTGCTGCGCGGCCACGGCCGCGTCCTGGCCGCGGTGGTCGGCCTGTACGGGCTGGCGGCCCTGGCCGCGCTCGCCCCGCCGTGGATGCTCGGGCGGATCGTCGACGCGGTGCGCGCGTCGGCCGCCCCTGAGCGGATCGACCTCATGGCGCTCCTGGTCGTGGGCGCGCTGCTCTGCCACGCGGTGCTCACCCTGGTGTCGGTGGCGCTGTCCATCCGGTTCGGCGAGGCGGTCCTGGCCGAGCTGCGCGAGAACTTCGTGCGGGCCGTGCTGCGGCTGCCGCTGGGCACCGTGGAGCGCGCGGGCAGCGGCGACCTGATGGCGCGCACCGGGCGCGACGTCGGCCACCTCAGCCACACCGTCCGCCACTCCCTGCCCGTGATGGTGGTGAGCGGGGTGACGGTGGTGGTCATCTTCGGCGCGCTGACCGTGCTGCACCCGGTGCTGCTGCTCGCCTGGCTGCCGTCCGCGGCGGTGATCTGGCTGTCCACCCGCTGGTACGCCCGGCGCGCCCCGGCCGGGTACCTGCGGGAGCTGGACACCTACTCCGAGCTGACCCAGGGAGTGACCGACACGGTGGAGGGGGCGCACACCCTGGAGGCCCTGGGCCGCCAGGACCGCCAGCGGGTGCGCACCGACGGGCGGATCCACAGCGCCTACCTGGCCGAGCGGTACACGCTGTGGCTGCGCACCGTGTGGTACCCGACGCTGGAGTTCTCGTACCTGGTGCCGACGGCCGCCACGTTCGTGGCCGCGGCGTACCTGCACGCCCAGGGGGAGCTGACGGTCGGGCAGATCGCCACGGCGGTGTTCCTGGCCGTGCAGGTGGTGCGGCCGGTCGACCTCCTCATCGACCAGGTGGACAGCCTGATGATGGGGTTCACCAGCCTGCGCCGCCTGATCGGCGTGGAGCTGGCCGAGGAGCCGGCCGCGGACGACGCGTCCGGCGGGCGGGGGGAGCCGGGCGCCGTCGAGATCTCGGGGCTGCGCTTCGGCTACACCGGAACCGAGGTCCTGCACGGGGTCGACCTGACGCTGGAGCCGGGCGAGAGGCTGGCCGTGGTGGGTCCCAGCGGGGCGGGCAAGTCCACGCTGGGCAAGCTCATCGCGGGCGTCCACACGCCGACCTCCGGGACCGTCCGGGTGGGCGGGCGGGACCTGACCGGGCTCTCCCCGCGGGCCCGCCGGGAGAAGGCGATCCTGCTCAGCCAGGAGAGCCACGTGTTCCGCGGGACCGTCGCCGAGAACCTGGCGCTGGCCCTGGACCGCGAGGAGGCGGACCGCGACGCCCTGTGGGAGGCGCTGGCCGCGGTGGACGCCGACTCCTGGGTGCGGGCGCTGCCCGAGGGCCTGGACACCAGGATCGGGTCGGGGCACCTCTCCCTGGACCCGGCGCACGTGCAGCAGCTGGCCCTGGCCCGCGTGGTGCTCGCCGACCCCGGGGTGCTGGTGCTGGACGAGGCGACCTCGCTCATGGACCCGGGTTCGGCCCGCCACCTGGAGCGCTCGCTGGCCGGCGTGCTGGCGGGCCGCACGGTGGTGGCGATCGCCCACCGCCTGCACACCGCCCACGACGCCGACCGCGTCGCGGTGGTCGAGGACGGCCTCGTCCGGGAGCTGGGCTCCCACGACGAACTCCTCGCGGCGGGGGGCTCCTACGCCGCCCTCTGGCACGCCTGGCACGGCACCCCCTGACCCGCGCCGCGGGGCGGCGGCCGGGCCGGGCGGCCTCCTCGCCGAAGCCCTCCGGTGCGGGCCGGGCGTCCCCTCCCCGCCGATCTCGCCGGGAGGGGCGCGCCGCCCCCGCCGGTGCCGCGGTCAGGACCTCGGGAGCACACGGAGCGGCGCGGCACACCGGAAACACACCGGACCCCACGCTCAGCACCGAAAACACACGCCGCGTAGGTCGGCAGAAGTTCACCGGGCCACGCGGGCCGGCAGGAGCACACCCGCACCACACGGGCCATCAGAAACACCCCGGACCACACACGGCACCGAGAACACACCGGTCCGCACAGGCCGACGGGAGCGCGCGAGACCGGGCGGAACACCGGAAGCACACGGAACGGCGCGGCACACCGGAAACACGGGATCACACAGGCCGACACGAGCACGTCCGACCACACAGGCCACCGGAAACACCCCGGGCCGCGCGCGGCACCGAGAACACACCGGTCCGCACAGGCCGACGGGAGCGCGCGAGACCGGGCGGAACACCGGAAGCGCACGGGGCCGACAGGGCCCCGGGAACGCGGAACCGGGCGGCCCCGAGGGGACCGCCCGGTCGTCGCGGGCTGAGGTCGCGTATCCGGACCTCCGACGCCGTGGACTAGAAGTCCATGCCGCCCATGCCACCGGTCGGGTCGGCCGCGGGGGCCGCCTTCTCCGGCTTCTCGGCGATGACGGCCTCGGTCGTCAGGAACAGACCGGCGATGGAGGCCGCGTTCTGCAGAGCGGAACGGGTGACCTTGGTCGGGTCGATGACGCCGTCCTTGAACAGGTCGGTGTACTCGCCGGTGGCGGCGTTGAGGCCGAACCCGGGCTCCAGGTTGCGGACCTTGTCCGCCACGACGCCGCCCTCGAGGCCGGCGTTGACGGCGATCTGCTTCAGCGGCTCGGCGATGGCGCGGCGAACGATGTCGGCACCGATGGCCTCGTCGCCGTCCAGCTCCAGCTTCTCGAACGCGGGCACGCTGGCCTGCAGCAGCGCGACACCACCGCCGGGGAGGATGCCCTCCTCGACCGCGGCCTTGGCGTTGCGGACGGCGTCCTCGATGCGGTGCTTGCGCTCCTTGAGCTCCACCTCGGTGGCGGCACCGGCCTTGATGACCGCGACGCCGCCGGCCAGGCGGGCGAGGCGCTCCTGGAGCTTCTCGCGGTCGTAGTCGGAGTCGGTGCGCTCGATCTCGTTGCGGATCTCGTTGACGCGACCGGCGATGGCGGTGGCGTCGCCGGCACCGTCGACGATGGTGGTCTCGTCCTTGGTGACGACGATCTTGCGGGCGCGGCCGAGCATGTCCAGCTCGGTGCTCTCCAGCTTGAGGCCGACCTCCTCGGTGATGACCTGGCCGCCGGTCAGCACGGCGATGTCGCCGAGCTGGGCCTTGCGGCGGTCACCGAAGCCCGGGGCCTTGACGGCGACGGACTTGAAGGTGCCGCGGATCTTGTTGACCACCAGGGTCTGGAGGGCGCCCTGCTCGACGTCCTCCGCGATGACGACCAGCGGACGGCCGGCCTGGAGCACCTTCTCCACGATGGGGAGGAACTCGTTGTTGTTGGAGATCTTGGAGTTGGCGATGAGGATGTACGGGTCCTCGAGGACCGTCTCCATGCGCTCCAGGTCGGTGGCGAAGTAGGGCGAGATGTAGCCCTTGTCGAAGCGCATGCCCTCGGCGAGCTCCAGCTCGAGCCCGAAGGTCTGCCCCTCCTCGACGGTGATGACGCCTTCCTTGCCGACCTTGTCCATCGCCTCGGCGATGGTCTCGCCGATCTGGGTGTCGCCGGCGGAGATGGAGGCGGTGGAGGCGATCTGCTCCTTGGTCTCGATCTCCTTGGAGAGGTTGCCCAGCTCGTCGCTGATGCGGGCGACGGCGGCCTCGATGCCCCGCTTGAGGCTGATCGGGTTGGCGCCGGCGGCGACGTTGCGCAGGCCCTCGCGCACGAGCGCCTGGGCCAGGACGGTGGCGGTGGTGGTGCCGTCACCCGCGACGTCGTCGGTCTTCTTCGCGACCTCCTTGACGAGCTCGGCCCCGATCTTCTCCCACGGGTCCTCGAGCTCGATCTCCTTGGCGATGGAGACACCATCGTTGGTGATGGTGGGGGCGCCCCACTTCTTCTCCAGGACGACGTTGCGGCCCTTGGGGCCGAGCGTGACCTTGACGGCGTCCGCAAGCTGGTTCATGCCGCGCTCGAGGCCGCGACGGGCCTCCTCGTCGAACGCGATCAGTTTGGCTGCCATTGAGTTCTTGTCCTCCCGTGACCGGGCTGATACGCGATGGGACGAGGCGTGCGCCCGCGACGGACGACCGCGGACACACCGGCGACCCTGTTGCCGGCGGCCGCGGTCTCGCAGCCTCGATCCGGTTTAGCACTCAGCCTGGGCGAGTGCTAACCCGATCCCTTTTTAGCACTCGCCCCGGGAGAGTGCAAACGATGCGGTCACGATTCCACCCCCTCTTCAAGCCGCGTTCACCTGCACAAACACCCCGCAGGGCGGTCTTTTCCGCTGGCGGCGGACGAGGTCAGGCGGAGATCCTGCGCATCGCGCGCGAGCCCAGGAGCAGGACCAGCAGGGTGGCCGCGACGGCGACCGCCCAGCCCAGGGCCACGACCGCGTTCCACTCCCCGGCGAACAGCGCGCGCTCCGCGTCCACCACGTAGGCGACGGGGTTGATCCGGGAGAGGCCGTACAGCCAGCCCGGCGCCAGCTCCATCGGCAGCAGCACGCCCGACAGCAGCATCAGCGGCATGACGGCGGTCTGGACGATGGGCGCGAAGACGAAGGTCCGCCGGACCCTGAGGGCCACCAGGTACGACACCGAGGACACGCCGGTCCCCAGCACGACCAGCAGGAGCAGGCCGACGACGAGCCCGGCCACCGGGACGCGGAACCCGAACGGCAGCACCAGCACGACGATGAGCACCGCCTGCGCCGTCATCACGGCGACGTCGCCCAGCACCCGTCCCAGCAGGAGCGCCACCCGGCTCACCGGGCTGGCCGTCAGCCGCTCGTGCGCGCCGGAGGCCAGCTCGGGCAGCAGCCCGAACCCGGCGAAGCCGGCGGTGAACAGGGCGAGCATCACCAGGAGCCCGGGCACGAACCACTGCCAGGGGTTCTCGCCCTCGGCCCCGGCCAAGCCGGAGAGCAGCGGCGCGAACAGCACCAGGTACAGGACCGGCTGGAGCATGCCGAACAGGAGCAGGGCGGGGCGGTGCAGCAGCGGCCGCATCTGCCGGGCGAAAACGATCCCGGTGTCCCGGAGCGGGGACGGCCGGGGGACGCCGGCCTCGGCGGCGGCGGTGGGGGCGGCGGTTTCGGTGGTCACGGGTTCTCCTCCCGCAGGCTGCGGCCGGTGAGGGCCAGGAAGACGTCGTCGAGGGTGGGGCGCTGCACCCGCACCGTGGTCGGGGCGACCCCGGAGGCGTCCAGCGCGCGCAGCAGCTCGGGCAGGACGGCGTCGCCGCGCTCGACCCGCAGCCGCACCCCGGGCTCGCGGCCGGAGACGGCCTCGACCCCGTCGGCGGCGGGCAGCCTCCCGGCGATCTCGGCGCCGGTGGCCGCGGACCCGCCGTCGGCGACGGTGAAGGAGACGAGGTCGCCGGAGACCCCGGCCTTGAGCTCGTCGGCGGTGCCGTCGGCGATGACCCGGCCGTGGTCGATGACCAGGACCCGCCCGGCGGCCCCGTCGGCCTCCTCCAGGTAGTGGGTGGTGAGCACGATGGTCGTGCCGGACTTCTCCCGCAGGCGGGCGATGTGCTCCCACAGGTTGGCCCGGCTGTGCGGGTCCAGGCCGGTGGAGGGCTCGTCCAGGAACAGCAGCGGCGGGCGGTGGATGAGCCCCATGGCGATGTCGAGGCGGCGCCGCTGCCCGCCGGAGAGCCGGGTGACCTCGCGGTCGGCGGCGCCCGACAGCTCCAGCACGTCGAGCAGTTCGGCGGTGCGCGCCCGGGCCGTGGCCCGGCCCAGGCCGTAGAGCAGGCCCTGGGTGTACAGCTCCTCCCCCGCCCGCTGGTCCTCGCCCGCGCCGTGGCCCTGGCCGACGAACCCGATGCGGCGGCGCACCCGGGCCGGCTCGGCGCGCACGTCGCGCCCGGCGACCACGGCGGTGCCTGAGGTGGGTTCGAGCAGGGTGGTGAGCATCCTCAGGGTGGTGGACTTGCCCGCGCCGTTGGGGCCGAGCAGGGCGACGAGCTCGCCCTCGGCGACGTCGATGTCGACGCCCCGGACCGCTTCGACGGTCTCCTTGCCGACGCGGAAGTGCTTGGTGAGATCCCGGGTCCGGATCATCCGCGACTCCTTATTCAAAGTTGAATAAGAAGGAGTCTGCCGCACCGGCGTCCCGTATTCAAGTTTTAATACGGACACCCGGCGGCGCCCGGCCCGCGGCGCGGGGCTACCCCCTCGGCACCCGCTCCGGCGGCAGGCCGAAGGCCCGCGGGTCGTCGTCGGCCATGGTGTAGCGCCCCTCGCGGAGTTCGCGGATGAGCCCGCGGGTCCACTCGATGCCCGCCGCCACCGTCAGCCGCTGCAGCTGGAACAGGGGGCGCACGTGTGCCGGCTTGTCCCACTCCGCGGGGTCGCGCCGGGACGTCTCCAGCGCCTCGGCCGCGTACTCCTCCAGCACGGCGAGCCGCTCCTCGAACAGTTCGATCACCCTGGCGCGCGGCAGCGAGGTCATCAGGGTGACCCCGGCGCACAGCAGCGCGTGGTCGTCGCCCGCGTGGGCGAGCGCCTTGCGCAGCAGCCGGTGGAGCTCGGTCACGCCCTCCTCGGTGATCTCGTAGGAGGTCCGCTCCACCGGCCCGTCGTCCTCGGCGGCGACCTCCCGCAGCCTGCCCTCGGCCGTGAGCTTGCGCAGCGTGTGGTAGATGGAACCCCACTTGACGTTGGCCCAGTCCGAGGCGCCCCAGTCCATCAGCTCGCGACCGACCCGATACCCGTGGGCGCGTCCCGACATGCGCACCACACCCAGGACCAACAACCGCGTCGCCGACATCGCCGCCTCATCCGGAGCACCCCGGGGACCGCCCCCGGTGGGACTCCAGGTTACGACCGGTCCCGGGGACCGCCCCGACGCCTCACAGGTCCTGGAAGTACCGGACGACGGGCAGCGGGGTGAGCCCGGCCTTCTCGTAGGTGCGGCGTGCGCCCGCGTGCGCCTCGTCCCCCCCGGTCTCGATGACGGCCATGCCCATGCCCTGGGCGCGGATCCAGTCCACCGCGTGCCGGGCGAGGGCCTCGCCCGCGCCGACCCGCTGGTGGGCCGGGTGCACGGCCAGCAGGGTGACCTCGCCGGAGTCGTCCTTGGGCCGGACCACCACGGCGTAGAACCCGGCGACCTCCCCGTTGCGGACCGCCACCCGCACGGTGGTGTCCGCGTCGTCGAGGGCACCGCCGACCTCCGCGTGCTGGCTCATCCGCCAGTCGGGGATCATCCGGTCGTAGATGCGCGCGCCGAGTACCCGCCGCAGCGAGTCGTGCACCGGCTCCCATGCCAGCAGCGACAGCTCCAGCACCGCCTCGCGGTCGCCGTCCCGGAAATCCCTGATCTCGATGCCCATAGCGGCACCGTACCGACCGGCTCCCCGGCCCGACAGGGGTTTTCCCGCGGCGACCGGGCGACGCGGGTCACGGCCCGCCGAACGGGTCCGCACCCGGAACCGCCGGCCGCTCCCGCCCCGTCTGCGGGGCCTCGCACGCGGGCCCGCACCGGGCGGTGCGGCCCCGCCCCCTGGCGGAACCGCGCCCGCCCTGCTCACCCGGGCACGCGCCCCGAAGTCCGCCCGAGGGCCTCGCACCTGGGCGCGTACCCCGCCTCCGGCACGCCCCGCAGCGCGACCCCGCCCGGGAACACCGTCCCGCCCCCGCACCCCCGACCGCGCCCGGGAACGAGGGCGGCCCCGCGTCCGAGGGGACGCGGGGCCGGGGAGCCGCCCGGCCTTGTGGGCCGCGGCGGTGTACGGGGTCCGGCGCCCGGGGCGCCGGAGGGGCCGGGGCTCAGCAGCCGCCCGCGACCGCGGGGATGATCGAGATCTGCGCGCCGTCGGCGATCTCGGTCTCCAGGCCCTTCGCGAAGCGCACGTCCTCGTCGCCGACGTAGACGTTGACGAACCGGCGGACCCTGCCGCCGTCGTCGAGGATGCGGGCCCGGATGCCCGGGTGGTTGGCCTCCAGGTCGTCGATGACCTCGGCGAGGGTGCTCCCCTGCGCGGTCACCTGGGCGGCGTCGTCGGTGTAGGTGCGCAGGATGGTGGGCACGCGAACGCTGGCGCTCATGGCGTCCTTCTTCTCTGTGTGGGTCGTGGGATGAAGGCCCCGGGGCGCGGCGGCGCCCCGGGGGCGGGGTCAGGCCAGCCCGGCCTCGGTGAACGCCTTCAGCGACGGGGCGATGGTGGCCGTCACCCCGGCACTGACCGCGTTCAGGGTCTTGAGCCCGTCGCCGGTGTTGAGGACGACGGTCTCGGCCCCGGGGTCGAGCCGGCCCTCGCGGACCAGCTTGCGCAGCACGCCGGTGGTGACGCCGCCCGCGGTCTCGGCGAAGATGCCCTCGGTGCGGGCCAGCAGCGAGATCGCCTCGACCACCTCGTCGTCGCCCACGTGCTCCACCGATCCGCCGGTGCGGCGGGCGATGTCGAGGACGTAGGGGCCGTCGGCCGGGTTGCCGATGGCCAGCGACTTGGCGATGGTGTCGGGCTTGACCGGCTGGATGACGTCGTGGCCCTTCTCCCAGGCCTGCGCGACCGGGGAGCAGCCGGTGGCCTGCGCGCCGAAGATCTTGTACGGCCGGTCCTCCACCAGGCCCAGCTCGACCAGCTCCTGGAAGCCCTTGTCGATCTTGGTGAGCTGGGAGCCGGAGGCGATGGGCACGACGATCTGCTCGGGCAGCCGCCAGCCGAGCTGCTCGGCGATCTCGTAGGCCAGCGTCTTGGAGCCCTCGCCGTAGTAGGGGCGCAGGTTGACGTTGACGAAGCCCCAGCCCTCGCCCGCCTCGTCGCCGATGAGCTCGGAGCAGAAGCGGTTGACGTCGTCGTAGTTGCCGTCGATGGCCACGACCCGGCCGCCGTAGACGGCGGCCATGACCACCTTGGCCTCCTCCAGGCCCGCGGGGATGAACACGCAGGACCCGAACCCGGCCCGGGCGGCGGCGGCTCCGACGGCGCCGGCCAGGTTGCCGGTGGAGGAGCAGGACAGGGTGGTGAACCCGAAGTTGCGGGCGGCCTCGACGGCGATGGCCACCACCCGGTCCTTGAAGGAGTGGGTGGGGTTGCCGGAGTCGTCCTTGACGTGCAGGGAGGCCAGGCCCAGTTCGGCGGCGAGGCGGTCGGCCCTGACCAGGGGGGTGAGGCCGGGGTTCATGTTGGGGAGTTCGGCGACGTTGTCCGGGACCGGGAGCAGGTGCCGGTAGCGCCAGATGTTGGCGGGGCCGCTCTCGATGTCGGCACGGGTGACGGTGCCGAAGTCGTAGGCCACTTCCAGCGGGCCGAAACAGAACTCGCAGGCGAACCGGGGGGCGAGGTCGTAGCGCTCACCGCACTCGCGACAGGACAGCGCTGCTGCGGGTCCGAAGGCGCGGACGGCGGTGGGTTCGGTGGCGGTCATCGCCATGGCGAGGCGTCTCCCCTCATCTTCCCTGGCGGACACCTTGTCCCCAGGCCGGAGTTGGCACCTGTCCCGGCCGCCTCGCGTGTGCGCGAGCGATGTACGCCGAGATGGTTGCCGGGGCTTCGCAGGGCCGGTCCCTCCACCCCTCTGGATGAGCAATATGAAATTGTCGAGCGTTGTGTCGGTTCCTTCCGGATCCGGCATGGTCACTGTAACGGACGGGTCGGGCCGTTTTCCACGGGGCGTGATCCGGGTAACACGAACCGACTCACATGGTGAGACGGCGCAGGTCCGGGGGTGACGCGTGCACGTGCCGTGTTTCCGGGGGGTGACATCGCACGCCGGGGGCCGGAGGTCGGGTTTGGGGCGGGTGCCCACCGGCGAGACCTAGGGTGCGCCCTCCGCCGTCCGCCGCCCGCCTTTCGCGCACCGGGCGGTGTGCCGGACCCGGGGGCCGTTTCCGTATTCTTCGCCCGACCCGTCAGACCCGCGGAACCGCGCGCCCGAGAGGACGAGACCACGTGGACAAGGCACAGATCCTCATCGCCTCCAACCGGGGGCCGGTGTCCTTCTCGACCGCGCCGGACGGTGCGCTGGAGCACCGGCGCGGCGGCGGGGGCCTGGTGTCGGGGATGATCTCGGTGGCCACCGAGGTCGACGGCATCTGGGTGTGCGCCGCCCTGTCGGACGCGGACCGCGAGGCCGCCGCCCGCGCCCCGGGCGCGCGGCTGGACCTGGAGTACGACCTGGACGGCATGCGCGTCCACATGCTCGACATCCCGGAGGAGACGTTCCAGGGGGCGTACACGGGGGTCGCCAACTCGACGCTGTGGTTCCTCCAGCACATGATGTACGACACCCCGAACAAGCCCTCGTTCGGCTCGGAGTTCCGGCGCCGGTGGGAGGACTACACCGCCTACAACAACGCCTTCGCCGAGGCGCTGGTGGCGGGGGCGGCCGACGGCGCCCGGGTGGCCGTGCAGGACTACCACCTGGCGCTGGTGCCGCGCATCCTGCGGTCCCGCCGCCCCGACCTGCGCATCGCACACTTCTCGCACACCCCGTGGGCGCCCCCGGAGTACCTCCGTCTGCTGCCCGACGACATCGCGCGGGAGCTGCTGTCGGGCATGCTCGGCGCCGACCGGCTGGGCTTCCTCAGCCCGCGGTGGGCGGACGCGTTCCTGCGCTGCTGCGCGGAGATCCTGGGCGCGGACGTGGACTTCTCCCGCCGGACCGTGGAGCACGGCGGCCGGGTGGTCGGGGTGGGCGTGCACGCCCTGGGCGCCGACGAGGCCGAGCTGCGCGCGAGCGCCGCCGACCCGCGGGTGGCGGCCCGCCGGGAGACCCTGGAGGAACTGGTCGGGGACACCCGGCTGATCGTGCGCGTGGACCGGACCGAGCTGTCCAAGAACATCGTGCGGGGCCTGGAGGCGTACCGGGAGCTGCTGCTCGCGCACCCGGAGTGGCGCGGCCGGGTGACCCACCTGGCGTTCGCCTACCCGAGCCGCGGCGACGTGCCCGAGTACCGCGAGTACACGGACCGGGTGCTGCGGGTGGCCAAGGAGATCAACGAGGAGTTCGCGACGTCCGGGTGGACGCCGCTGGTCCTGGAGGTCAACGACGACTACCCGCGCTCGCTGGCCTCGTTCCAGCTGGCCGACGTGCTGCTGGTGAACCCGATCCGGGACGGCATGAACCTGGTGGCCAAGGAGGGCCCGGTGCTGTCGGAGCGGGACTCCGTGCTGGTGCTGTCGCGCGAGGCCGGGGCCGCCGACGAGCTGGGCCGGCACGCGCTGACGGTCAACCCCTACGACACCGTGGAGACGGCGCGGGCGCTGCACCGGGCGCTGTCGATGCCCGCGGACGAGCGGCGGCAGCGGCGGGAGCGGCTGGTGGAGGCGGCGGTGGCGCTTGCGCCCCGGCGGTGGTTCCAGGACCAGCTGCGCTCCCTGGGCTGACCGGCGCCCGGAGCGCCCCTTCCGAGGGGGCGGCGGTGGTTCCGGCACCGGCCGCGCTCCCCGGACCGGCCGGGGCCCGGCCGCCCGCCCCGGCGAGCCCCCTCGCCCGGGGGAGGCTTCTCCCCCCGTCGGGGGAGGCCGGCCGCCGCGGTGCGGGCGAGACTCGTGCCATGGACTTCCCGGACGCGACCTCCCGCCCTTCCTCCACCGCCGTCCCCGCCCCGCGACCGCCCTCGGGCGGCGGGGTCCGCGGCTCCGCCGGGCCCGGCCCCGTTCGGGGGCCGGCCCGCACCGCCCGGTGGGCGGTGGCGGCGGCGCTGTGGTCGCTGTTCTACGTCGCGTCCAAGGTGGCGTACGCACTGGACGGGCGGCTCGGGGTGACCGGCGGCCCCCGGGTGGCGGCCGACTCCTACGCCGCCTACGGCCCCGGGGAGGTGGCCGCCGCCCAGTGGGCCAACGCCGGGGTCGGGCTGGGTGCGGCGCTGCTGTTCGCGCTGTGCGCCCTGCCGAGCGCCCGCCGGGTACCCCGTCGGCTGTCGCTACCGCTCCTGGGCGGGGTGGCGGCCGTGGTGCTGGCGGGCGCGGTCGGCATGGTGGTGCGGGATCTGTCCGCCGGTTCGGGCGGAACGTTCTTCGGTCTGTACTGCCTGGTGTGGGGCGTCCTGGCGACGGGTGTGACGGTGGGTCTGGCCCGGCGCCGCCCCTGAGCGGTGTGCCGGTCAGGCCTCGGGCGCGGGTGCCCCGGCCTCGGCGAGCAGCTCGCGCACCACCGCGGACTTGGCCTCGGAGTAGTCCTGGATCTTCTCCCAGGTGCGCTCGGACAGCTCGCGCTTGACCGCCACGTAGCGCTCGCGGGCGCCGGCGTCGGCGATGAGGTGGTCGCGGAACATCCGCATCCGCTCGACCTCCGGGCAGCCCTCGCTGAAGACGTGCAGGTTGAGGTTGACGTCGGGGCCCTTGAACACGCGGTGCTCGTACCAGGCGGGCTCGCGGATCACCAGCATGTAGCCGACGGAGTAGAGGTCGGGGAGGTAGGCGCCCTCATCGGCGGAGTCGGCGACGACCAGCAGCAGGTCGACGCAGGGTTTGGCGGGCAGGCCCGGGACCGCGGTGGAGCCCACGTGCTCGAAGAGCAGGACACGGTCGCCGAGGGCCGCGCGGACCCGCTCGGCCTCGCGGACGAACAGGTACGGCCACTTGGGGTCGTAGTCGGAGATGTGGACGCGGCCGTTGACGAGGTTGCGGTGCTCGGGGGAGGGATCCATCCGCAATTCCCCGCGGGAGGGCAGCGGTGACGCTTCGAGGGGAGACATTCCACAAAGGTTTCTCCGTTCACCCTCCTGAGTCAAGAGTATACGGCGTCGCTTACATATGCACGTGTATTCGTCACACCACTAACAGCCGAATCGCCACGGAGAGCAACGCGCCGGACACTCTTGGGCAGAATATCTCCCTCTTTTTCTTCGGCTTCTCCCTTTCCCGCGTATCTTTCCTTCCGAAACCCCCTCCCCCGCCGCGCAGACCACAGAGGACAGGCATCACAGCAGGTCAGATCAGCAAGAGCACCCCGGCGGCCCCGGCCGTACGCGCCGGGGGCCGCGGCCCGGGACAGGTGTTCGAGGAAACGGCCTTCGTCCGCGCCCCCAACGAAAGCCGCTCCCCCGGCGAAATGGGCGTGCCGCGCCGGTCCGGCACGGTTCCCATGCACGCCTCGGGCGGACGCCCGAGCCCCGCGCGGAATCGGCCGGATCGGTGCGGCGAAATGGTGGGGGAATAGTACGCACGGCGCCGCCCGGCCCTTCTGCCTGGGCGTTCGGCGGCGGGTGCGCGGAGCGCCCGCCCGTGCGGCCCGGGGCCGTGCGGGCGGGACGGGTCAGTTCCTGCGGCGGCGGCCGCCCTTCTTGCGGCGGGAGGCGGGCGGCGCCTCCGCGGCGCGCTGCGCGGCGATCTCGGCGTCCTCCAGCGCGCGCTCCGCCTTGACCCCGTAGGGGTCGGCCGAGGAGCGGCGCACCCACACCACGATGAGGGCGATGCCCAGGGCCAGCACCAGGCCGACCATCGCGAACCACACCCAGACGGGCACGGACGGCCTCTCCTGGGCCTGCTCGGCCAGTTCCTCGTCGATGAGCGGGACGTCCTGCGCCGCTCCCGAGGCCTGCGCCTCGGCACCGGTCAGGTGCAGGCTCGGCAACCCGCCCGGACCCTCCTGCCCGCCCTCCACCAGGGCCGCGCGGATCTCCTCGGGGCGCAGCTGCGGGTGGGCCGAGCGCAGCAGCGCGGCCGCGCCCGCGGTCATCGCGGCCGCGTACTCGGTGCCGGTGACCTGGACCTGCCCCATGTCGGGCCCGGCGGTCTCCAGGTCGGCGCCGGGGGCGACCAGTTCGATCGCCCCGGCGTCGGGCGAGCCGGAGATCAGCTCCGACTCCTCGTCCACGCCGCCGACGGCCAGCACGTTGGGGTCGGCCTGGTTGTCCGCCGGGCCGACCACCAGGGCCCCGGCGGCGACGGCGTCGCGGGTGGCGCCGGTGAGGTCGGAGCCCTCGGGGATCTCGGGGAGCAGGATGACCTGCGCGCCGGAGTCGGCGGCGTGGCGCACGGCGGCGGCCAGCCGGTCCTCGGTCGGGATGACCAGCAGCACCGAGTCGGGGGACACGCCGAGCACGCCGCCGTCGGCGTCCATGCCGTGCCCGTGGCCGGCCACCAGCGCGGCGGCGGCGCTGCCCGCGTCGGCGTCGCCGTCGTTGGAGCCGAGTTCCTCGTCGATCGTCAGGTTGTCGACCAGATCGGGGTGGTCGGCGTGCACCGAGGCCCCCGGGAGGGCGACGGTGATGCCCTGGCCCTGTGTTTCCGGCCACAGTTCCTGGGCGTTGACGGCCTGGAGCCCCCATTGTTCCGGGCGGAAATCGGGCACCCCGTCCGCCGCCGCGGGGGCGGCTGCCAGGCCGAACAGGACGGTCGCTGCCACGGCGACGGTCCCGGTGTGTTCCCTGTGACGGCTGATGCCCCCGAGCACGACAGGCTCCCTCATGTTGCTCCCCTGTACGGCCGTAATTCTGTCACGAGCACAGGTTCCCGGCGTGGACAAGTGGCGGTGGAGGTAGGAAAGGCAACTGTATCGTCGCTGCCAGTCCTAGGTTTTCCGCTCCGCATCCGGCATGTCGAGTCGCTAGCATGAGTCGGGCCGATCCGGACAAACCAATTTCCCGTGCAGGGGGTGTCCCATGCCGAATATCGGTCCGGCCGAAGACGGCCAGTCGGCACTTGCCGATCGCGATCAGCGCATCCTGGCCTTCGAGCGCCAGTGGTGGAAGTTCGAAGGCTCCAAGGAGCAGGCGATCCGCGACGAGTTCGGGTTCTCCGCCACGCGGTACTACCAGCTGCTGAACGGGCTGGTCGACCGCCCGGAGGCGATGGCCTTCGACCCCATGACGGTCAAGCGGCTGCGCCGGGTGCGCGCCGACCGCCAGCGCCAACGCAACGCGCGGCGGCTGGGCATCCGCCTCTGAGGCCCCTTTTCGGTCACACGCCGACCGGAATATCACGGACGCGACCACAGGCCCGAAACCAGACAAAAAGTGCGGGTGCGCACCGAAGTGCGCACCCGCCTCTCTCATCCCACACGAACCACCATGATGCCCCGGACCCGGTGAACGGCGGCCGAACGCGGCACGGACATCGGACACCGGTCGTGCGACGCCCGCGGGGCCCGCGCCCGTTCCGGTTAGGTTGGAGTCCGCCCCTGACGGAAAGGCCCGCCATGCAGCTGCCCGCACCCGGAACGACCGAGGGGCGCGCCGCCCTCGCCGCCCTGCTGTCCGACCCCGCACGGGCGCTGGTCGCCTTCGACTTCGACGGCACCCTCGCGCCCATCGTCGCCGATCCGCGCGACTCCGCGCCCGAGCCGGGGATCGTGGAACTGCTCGCCGCGCTGGCCGGCCGGCTGGGCACGGTCGCCGTCGTCACCGGGCGCCCGGCCGCCACCGCCGTCCGCCTGGGCGGGCTGGACCGGGTGCCGGGCATCGTGGTGCTGGGCCACTACGGCGCCGAGCGCTGGGAGGACGGGCGCGAGACCGCCGTCCCGGTGCCCCCGGGGGTGGACCTGGTCCGGGCCGAGCTGCCCGGGCTGCTGGACTCCCTCGGCGCACCCGAGGGCACGTGGGTCGAGGACAAGGGACGCTCGCTGGCGGTGCACACCCGCCGCACCGCCGAACCGGACGCCGCGCTGGACCTGGTGAAGCCGCACCTGGTGGAGCTGGCGGACCGGGCGGGCCTGCGGGTGGAGCCGGGCCGGATGGTCATCGAGCTGCGCCCCGCGGGCGTGGACAAGGGCGCGGCCCT
Organism: Nocardiopsis flavescens; assembly: GCF_900141985.1. Classification (GTDB taxonomy): domain Bacteria; phylum Actinomycetota; class Actinomycetes; order Streptosporangiales; family Streptosporangiaceae; genus Nocardiopsis; species Nocardiopsis flavescens. The sequence goes on from NZ_FQZK01000003.1 coordinate 496,930, forward strand.
GTCCGCCCTGGTGGCGGAGCGGGCCGCCGGCTCGGTGCTGTTCGGAGGCGACGACCTGGGCGACCTGCCCGCGTTCGACGCGGTGGTCCGGCTGCGCGCCGAGGGCGTGCCCGGGCTGACCGTGTGCTCGGCCTCGGCCACCGGGGAGGCCGCCGGGATCGCCGAGGCCGCGGACCTGGTGGTCCAGGGGCCCGCGGGTCTGGCGGCGTTCCTGGGCGGCCTGGAACAGGCCCTGGCCCGGGGCTGAACCGGGCGGGGGAGGCCCCGGAGGCCTCCCCCGGTCCGCGTGCGCCTGCGCGGACCGGGACCCGCTCCCGCTCCGGAGGCGGGCTCTCCCCCTACGGCGTGGAGTCGTGCGACTGCGGCGACACCGCGGACCGGGCCGCCGCGCGCAGGTCCGCCAGGCCCGTGCGGTCCCGGCCGTAGTGCACCGCGTTGGTCAGCACCCCCACGTACCGGCTGCTCTCGGGGTGCATGAACAGGCTCGTCCCGGTGAACCCGTTGTGGTACACCACCCCCTCGGCGGTCACCAGCCAGCCCAGCCCGCGCCACAGCCGCTGCCCGGCGTCCACGTGCGGCCGCCAGCTCGCCCGCACGAACGAGGGCGGCACCGGGCCGTCGCCGCCCTCGTGGATGCGCAGCAGCTCCCGCGCGAACGCTCCCAGGTCGATGGCGGTGGTGAACGCTCCGGCGTGCCCGGCCACCCCTCCCATCAGCGCGGCGGCCTCGTCGTGCACCACGCCCCAGGTCGGGGCCGTCCCGGGCAGGCGCCGCTCCGTGGGGGCGACCCCGGGTGAGCGGGCCAGCGGGCCGAACGCCGTCGACCGCATGCCCATCTCGTCCCACAGGTCCGCGGCCAGCCGGTCGAGCCCCGTCCCGTACAGCCGCTCCAGCACCAGGCCGAGCAGGATGAACCCGCGGTCGACGTACCGGTACCCCGGCTCCTCCAACGGGTCCGCCAGGATGGCCTCCGCCAGGTCCTGGTCGGTGCCCACGTACCTCTCCAGCCAGGTCACCGGATTGAGGCGGCCCGTGTGGGTGAGGATCTGCCGGGTGGTCACGGAGGCCCCGGGCAGGCCGTCCGCGGCCAGGTATTCGGACATCGGGGCGTCCAGATCGAGCATCCCCTCGGCCACCGCCTGGCCGACCAGCGGCCAGGTGGCCATCACCTTCGTCAGACTCGCGACGTCGTAGGCGACGTCGGGGGCGGTGTCGTGGATCTCGTCGATCCTGCCGACCGCCACGAACTCCCACATGCCGCCGGTCCCGATGACGGCGGCACCGCCCGGCAGCCAGCCCGCGTCCACCATCACCTTCAGGACGCCGCGGATACGCGCACCCGTCTCCGTGAGCCAATCTCCATCACGCACCACACGCCTCCCCCGGGTCTTCTCCGCTCACTCGGGCGGATACCCCGTTGTCCACACGTTGTCACACCGTTCCGGACTCCGAGAAGGACGAAACCCTCGCAGGTCAGGGCCGTAATCAAGGCCTTGATCCCGACCGGAGTAGTCTGGCGCCCACGACTCCGAGGAGGACGATTGAGCAGCAAGACCCCCGTTCCCGCCGGTTTCCGCGGTGTCGCCGGGAACATCGGGATCAAGGACCCCCAGGACGACTTCTTCGCGGTGGTGTCCGAGGTGCCCGCGCACGTGTCGGCCGTGTTCACCCGGTCCCGGTTCGCGGGGCCCAGCGTGCTGCTCAGCCGGCGCGCCGCCGCCGACGGCCGGGCGCGGGGCGTCGCGGTGATCGCCCGCAACGCCAACGTGGCGACCGGCGCGGCGGGCGAGGAGCACGCGCGCGAGTTCCAGGAGCGGGTGGCCGCGGCGGCGGGGGTGCCGGCCGAGGAGATCCTGGTGGCGTCCACCGGCGTGATCGGCCGCCCCTACCCGATGGACAAGGTGCGGGCCCACCTGGACGGGCTGCCCGGGGAGTTCCCGGCCGCCGACCTGGACCGGGCCGCGGCGGCGATGATGACCACGGACACCCACCCCAAAACCGCCTCGGCGCGGGTGGGGGAGGCGACCGTCACGGGGATCGCCAAGGGCGTCGGCATGATCGAGCCGGACATGGCGACGATGCTGGCGTGGTTCTTCACCGACGCGCGGATCGACCAGCCGGTGCTGGACGCGGTGTTCCGCCGGGTGGTGGACCGCACCTTCAACGCGCTGAGCATCGACACGGACACCTCCACGAGCGACTCCGCGGCGCTGTTCGCCAACGGGCTGGCGGGGCCGGTGGAGCCGGCCGCGTTCGAGGAGGCGCTTTTCGGCGTGGCCCTGGAGCTGGTGCGGATGATCGCCGCGGACGGCGAGGGCGCCGGCAAGCTGCTGGAGGTGCGGGTGTCCGGGGCGCGCGACGACGCGCAGGCCAAGCGGGTCGCCAAGGCGGTCGTGAACTCCCCGCTGGTCAAGACGGCCGTGCACGGCGCCGACCCCAACTGGGGGCGGGTGGCGATGGCGGTCGGCAAGTGCTCGGACGAGACCGACATCCTGCCGGAGCGGACCCGCATCCTGTTCGGCGACGTGGAGACCTACCCTGCGGAGGCGACCGACGAGGTGCTGGCCCGGGCGGCCGAGCACATGAAGGGCGACGAGGTCGTCGTCTCGGTGGACCTGGGGATCGCCGAGGGCGGGTTCACCGCCTACGGCTGCGACCTGACGGAGGGGTACATCCGCATCAACGCGGACTACACCACCTGACCGCCCGCGGAGGGGGCGGGGCCGCGCGCCCCTGCCCTGCCTCTCCGCCCGTCCCGCGTCCGCCCGGAGGGCGCCGGAGGGCGGGTGCGTCCCACCCGCCCCCTGCGCCCGGGGCGCGCGAACGGCGGCAGGAGCGCACCCGCCGCCGGCGGGGCGGCGGTGTCCTCCGCGGCTCCGGGCGAAGGGCACCGCGCCCGGGAGGCCGGTGCCCCCGGCCCGGCCGCCCCCGGGACGCTCCACGTGCCGGCCGGGGCCGGCGCCAGGGCTGTCGGCCCGGACCGGACGGGGCCCGTGGGCCCGGACCGGGACTCCCCCGCCGGGGGCCGGGTCAGACGGTGTCGCGCTCCCCCGCGGGCGCGTACCGCTCGAAGGGGAACTCCGGACCGGCGTCGGTGAGGTTGTTCCCGCCGGTGACGAACGACGTCACCCGGGTGGCGACCGCACCCGCCCACACCGCCGCGCGGGTCAGCCGCAGTCCGCTCGACCCGCCCGAGGGGGCGACCCCGTCCACCGTGTACTCCCCCATCCACTGGGCGTGCTCCACGTGCGGGCGCATCGCCGCCTCGTAGGCGAAGTACCCCGAACGGTGGTCGCCCTCCACCCTGGCCAGCTCGCCGGCGAGCGACATCGCGCCCTTGAGGGCCAGCGCCGTGTCCATGCCGGACATGGGGTCGGAGCAGAACGCGGCGTTGCCGAGCAGGACCACCCGCCCCCGGCTCCAGGTGTCCAGCCGGACCTGCCGGGTGGGCGCGATCCGCACGTCGGCACGGGACATCTCGTCGAGGATGCGCGGCACATGCCACCCGTCTTCGGCGAAGGCTGCGGCCAGCTCCTCGGGGGTCTCCCGCTCCGTGTCCCGCCCGCCGCGCGGGCGGCGGTGGAGCAGGACGGCCTCCAGGGCGTCCTCCCCGGGGATGTCGCTGAGCATGGCGCCGCGACCGGGCCTGACCAGGACCGACGACAGGGCGTCCTGCCCGGTGAAGTCGGGGACGGTGAAGATCGCGACGGTGACGCCGAGGTCGTGGACGTGGTCCGCCTCGGTGCCCTCGAAGGAGAGCCCCCGCACCGTGGAGTGCAGCCCGTCCGCGCCGACGACCAGGTCGAACCGGCGCGCGGGGCCGTTCTCGAACTCCACGTCCACCCCGTCCGGCGTCTCCTCCAGGCCGGTGACGGAATCCCCGAACACGTGCTCGGCGTTGGCGGAGGCCAGGGCGCGCAGCTCCCGCAGGAGCGGGTCGCGGCGCACCACCAGGGTGGTCTCCGGGGAGGCGGCGGGGACCCGGACCGGCTCGGCGTCGTCGCGGAAGTGGAACTCGACGGTGGGCGGGGGGCCGACCTCGTCGGCGAGGCGGTCGACGATGCCCATGCGCTCCAGGACGCCGACGCCGCCGAAGCCGATCTCGACGCGGGAGATGCGGGAGGACGCCCGGGGCTCCCGGTCGACGACGGTGGGGGTGAAACCGTGCTGTGCGGCCCAGTAGGCGAAGGCGGAACCCGCCACGCCTGCTCCTGCGACGAGAACGGTCCTGTTCCGGGTGGGCACGCGTACCTCCTGGTGTCGTGGACGCCCATGCCGGGGACACGGACCCCGACAAAAGGACCCTACCCGCCCACGGGCCGTATACCTCCTGCTCGCACGCCGTCAGGCGGCTTCGAGGCCCCCGTCGCGGTCCGCCGCGGGCAGCTGGCGGGCGAGCGGGAACCCGGGCTCGTCGTCGCGGGGCGCGTACGACACCAGCCGGGAGACCAGGGACAGGAGCCGCACGCCGGCGCGCATGGCCTGGAAGCCCAGCGCGCCGCCGCGCGGGGCGACCCCGCTGACGGCGAGCCCGCCCAGGGACTGGGCGTGCTCCACGTGCGGGCGCATCGCCGCCTCGTAGGCGAAGAACCCGGCCCGGTGGTCGCCCCCGGCGCGGGCCAGCTCGCCCGCGAGCGCCATCGCGCCCTTGAGGGCGAGCACGGCGCCCATGCCGGACATGGGGTCGGGGCAGAACGCGGCGTCGCCGAGCAGCACCACCCGGCCGCGGCTCCACACGTCCATCCTGACCTGCTGGGAGGGGGCGAAGTGGACGTGGGCGTCGCGCATCGCCTCCAGGATGCGCGGTACCTCCCACCCGTCGTCGGCGAAGACCCGCGCCATCTCCGCCTTGATCCCGTCCTGGGTCAGAGAACGCGGGGCGGCGGCGGAGCGGTGGAGCAGGACGGCCTCCAGGTCGTCCCGGGCGGGCATGGTGGTGAGGACGGCCCCCCGACCGGGCTTCACCAGGGCGCTGGAGAGGTCGCGCTGCCCGGTGAGGTCGGGGACGGAGAAGATCGCGAGGTTGGTGCCCAGGTAGCGGGCGTGGTCGGCGGTGGTCCCGCCGAACACCAGCCGCCGGACGTTGGAGTGCAGCCCGTCCGCGCCGACGACCAGGTCGAACCGGCGCGCGGGGCCGTTCTCGAACTCCACGTCCACCCCGTCCGGCGTCTCCTCCAGGCCGGTGACGGAATCCCCGAACACGTACTCGGTGCCGGGGCCGCGCAGCGTGTGCAGGGCGCGGACCAGCGCGGTGCGGCCGACCACCGTCTCGTCGCCGACCGACACTCCGGGGGGCCGCACGGGCGCCGCGGACTCCCCGAAGCGGAACTCCAGCTCCGGCGGGGGTCCGGTCTCCCCGTCGAGGAGGTCGACGGCCCCCATGTGCTCCAGGACGCGCCGGCCCCCGGCGCTGATCTCGATGCGAAAGCCCTCGGAGCGCACGTCGGGGAAGCGCTCCACGACCGTGGGCGTGAACCCGTGCCGGACGGCCCAGTGGGCGAAGGCGGAACCGGCGATGCCGCCGCCCGAGACGAGGATGGTCGGTTTCCGGCTGGGCACGGGGGCCTCCTGGTGTCGTGAACCGCCGTGGGCTTATTGAACGAACGTACATTTTTTCGGGTCGCCTGTGACCCGTTTTCACCCGCTCACGACCGAAATCCGGGATGTCCGGGGGTGCGCCCCTAGGGGTTCGCGGAACACGGGCGCCACAGCAGGAACACCGGCACACCGGACACCGCCACCACCGGGGGTTGCCCGCCCGCCTGGAGCGCCCAGCCACAGCCGGAGGGCATCGCTCCCACGCAAGGTCGCGCGGGGTAGGGCCGCGGGTACCTTCTCGGCCCGCCGCAGGGGGTGTCGGGACACGCTCCCGCGTGCTGCGCTCCAGGGGGTGAGACGGACGTGGAGGTTTCCAGGACGGTCACCCGCTGGGAACGGCGGTCTGTGGTCGCGCCCGACCAGAACCTTTGGCTTCCAAGACGGTCACCGCTTGGAAAGGCACAGACCGGCGGAGCCGGATCCGCCCCCACGACACGACGGGCGGCAGACGGACAGGCGAGAGCGTGGGTCGCACGTCCCGGGCGGTGGGGGTGTGCTTTCCGGGGGCGGGTCCGGGCGAGGCCTGCCCCGCCCAGCCCTCTGAGAACGGAGGAAGGGTCCGCCTGCACAGCCGCGGTTACTCACGACCTCGCTTGGAACACCAACCACAGACGCAGTAACCAGCACCAGAGCGCCCTCCCGCACCACGACGCACCGAGGCCGCGCGTGCGTGCCGCCCCCACCCCCGCGCGGCCGGGCGAGCAGGGCCCCGCGGCCTTACCCCGCGCGACCTGAGGCAGCGCGACACCCTCCGGCTGGGGTCGGGGGCTCCGGGCGGGTGGACACCCCCCAGGGGCTGGGCGGGGCAGGTCCGTGCGGCCTTCACTCCCGTGTGTCTGGGGAGGGAGGTACGCCCTCCCGAAACCCGCTGGGGTCGGGGTGGCGATTCATGCTGACCGGCTGTGCCTGGGGCCCCAAGACAGTGCACGTTTCACCCCCTATGGCGTTGGGAGGGCATGGGTGTGCTCTACGTACGGGCCGCTTGTCGCGCCCACCACCGTTTTCAGGGGGCATTCCTCCCGATCCGGGCGGCTGAGCTGGGATCGCCTCGCTCGACCCAGCCCCGGAACACACCCCCACCACCACGGACGTGTGCCCAACGCGCAGCACGGGAGGTCTGCCGCCCGCCGACTGCGCCGGGGCCAGGTCCACGCTCCGCTGGCCGCCGTTTCCACATGGCTGAGCTTCTGGAGAACTCCGGTCGAGCTCTCACCCCCTGGAGCGGAGGTCGCGGTCCGCTGACCGGCTGTGGCCGGGCGCCCCGGTCGGGTGGAAAACCATGTGGCACAGGCCCCGGTCCGCCGACCGGCTGCGGCCGGGCGCCCCGATCAGGCCAAAAACCACTACGGCACAAACCCCGGTCACCTCAACAGCTGTGGCCGGGCGCCCCGGTCGGGTGGAAAACCATGTGGCACAGGCCCCGGTCCGCCGACCGGCTGCGGCCAAGCACCCCGGTCAGGTCGAAAACCACTACGGCACAAACCCCGGGACACCCTCCCGCACCGAAGCGTCGTGATCCGCTGGTACCAAGGGAACGCCCCGGCACCCCCTGCCCTTCTCCTCCCTGAGAGGCCCTCCCATGGCCCGCCCCTCCCTGCCCCTGCCCCCGCTGCCTCCCGAGGCCGACGACGCCCCCGAGGTGTCCGGCATCCTCCTCCTGCGCACCGGCGGCGACGACGCGACCTGGAAGGACGTGCTCCACCGCCTGGGCGACCCGCCCGGTCTGCGCACCCCGGCCCCGGACGGCGACCGCCCCGCGCTCCCGCAGGAGGGGCCGATCCGCCGGCTCCTCCTCGCGGTGGACGACCCCCGCTGGCACGGCGCCTCCGAGCAGGAGGTGCGCGAGGCGGTACGGGCCGGGGCGGACGGGTCGTGGATTCCGGACGTGGTCGTGCTGGTCACCGACGGGACCGCGGCCGACCCGGTGCTGCGGCCGCTGCTCGCCTTCGACACCGGGGACCACGGTGCGGCGTTCCGGATCGCCCCCCGCCAGACCGCCGCCTTCTACCTGGTCCTGCACCTGCTGAGCCTGGACCTGGCCGTCCAGGACTTCGAGGAGCGCTCACCGGCCGACCCCTGGGACGACGAGGACGGCGAGGAGATGACGGACGAGGACCTCCCCCACCCGGCGGGCTTCTACCTGGAGGCCCCGGACCCCGCGCCGCGCTACAAGAGCCCGGCCCGGCCGCTGCCCCCGATCCCGCAGGAGGGCTGGGGGCTGCTCGTGCGCACGGACTTCGGCGACGACGCGGCCTGGGCGGCCCTGGTCGCGCACATCCACCACCCGGGCAACGTGCTCAACTCGGCCGGGGAGGAGGAAGAGGACTTCGTGGACTTCTTCCAGATCGTGGACGACCCGGTCTTCGAGGGGGCCACCCCGCAGCAGCTGATGGCGCTGGTCCACGCGGACGGGGACTCGGACGAGATGGCCTCGGGCGTCCTGCTGATCGCGGACCGGGAGGCCCTGGCCGAGCCGCGGGGCGACCTGCTCGCGGTGCCGCTGGACGACCACTTCGGCCTGACCTTCCGCCTGGCCTCGGGCCAGGCCGGCAACCTCTCCGTCAACCTGGCGATCGCCAACCAGGACCTGGAGGACTACATGGGCAGGGAGTTGGCGGACTCCCTGCTGGAGGACTGGTGGCGCCGCGCCATGCGCGGCTGAGTCCGCGCCGCCCCCGGCCCGGACCGGGGGCGGCGCACCCGTTCACCCGTCCGCCGCGGCCCCCGTCCCGGCGGCGGGGTGCCACCTGCCCAGCCACGGGTCGACGAGTCTGCGCGCGGGCCCGGAGAGCCACATGACGAGCAGCGCGTAGTAGCCGATCCCGGGCACGAACGCGGCCAGGCAGGCGGCGGCCCCGAAGAGCAGGAGGTTGGCCAGGGCGACGGCCACCCCCTCGCGGACCCGCGCCGCGCCGATGGTGTGCAGGGCGGGGTGGCGGGCGAGGTGGACGCGGACGAGCAGCCACATCAAACCGGTCGCCGCCATGCCGGCGATGTAGACCAGCACGAACGAGCGGTCGCCCGTCCCGGAATGGCCGGTCAGCGCGGTCGCGACGGGCATCCAGACCAGGGTGAGGAGCCATGCCAGGCTCAGCCACAGCAGCCCGTTGGAGACCGCCACGACCCGGGCGAACACGCGGTGGTGCCCGATCCAGAAGAAGCCGATCATCACGAAGCTGATGAGGAAGGCCAGGATCTGTCCCGAGTGCTCGGAGAACCACGCCCCGGCCCCGCCCTCCCCCTGCTCGGAGGCGGACTCCATGAGCGGCAGGATCAGCAGGGTGAGCGCGATGGCCACCACGGCGTCCACGAAGGCCTTGGCGCGTTCGGCGGGGAACACCCGCTCCAGCGCGGCGAGCCGCGTCCCGTCGTCGTTCCCGTGCACAGTCCGCCCCCTCGGCGCCGACCCGGCCGCGCCACCGGTCCGCCGCGCGCCCCGGAGCCGGCGCCGCCAGCATAAGCACGCACCGCCCGCGTACCCTGGCAACGCCATGCGCACCCGCAACGGCATGCGCCGGCCCCGGCCGTTTCCCACCGGCCCCGCCCTCTCCCCCCTACTTGGACTCCACGCTCCCGACCGCGTCCGGTCCCGTCGTCAGCTCCTCCCTCGCCCGCCGCCAGGCGTCGTCCCCGGAGCCGAACCGGCCGTGCAGGTAGGCGGCCGTGAGCCGGGCGACCGCGGCGACGTGCGCCGGGTTCTCGTCGTCGAGCATGTGGCTCTCGGCCGCGTCGTAGCCCTGGATCCCGCCGAGCAGGTGGCCGGCGCCGAAGACCGTGAGCAGCGCCTTGGGCCCGGGGGCCAGGTCGTACGGGTCCCGGTGCCAGGCGGGGCCCGCGTCCGTGAAGTGCCGGGAGTCGTCCGCGTCACCGGCGACGACCAGTGCGGACGCGGTCATCGTGGAGAAGTCGATGTCGCGCAGGAACGGCACCTGGTCGGCCATCGGCCCGTTGAGGGCGTCCCCGCCCCGGCCGGGCGCGGCCAGCACCACCCCTTCCGTGATCCGGGGGTCGCGCAGGTTCACCCGCTCCCCCGTGTCGGGGTCGGTGACCTCCGCGCCCAGCAGGAGTTCGGCGGTGAAGCCGCCCATCGAGTGCCCCGCCACCGCGACGCGCCCGTGGTCGAGGCGTCCGGCGAGCAGCGGCACGGCGTTCTCGACCTCGTCGAGGCGGTCGAGGACGCGGGTCATGTCCCGTGCGCGGGAGCGCCAGAACAGCGGGGCGCCGGGGGCGGTCCCCCACAGGCGGTCGAGCCGCCGCGAGCTGAGGTGGGTGGGCTGGACCACGGCGAAACCGGCCGCCGCCCAGTGGGAGGCGATCGGCGCGTAGCCGTCCTCCGAGGAGAGGCCGCGCGCGCCGCCGTGGCCGTGGGACAGCAGGACGACCGGCAGCCCGGAGCCGGTCTCGGGCGCGGTGACCCGCAGCGTGAGGTCCACCGGGCGTCCGGGGACGGGCAGCACCACGGGGGCGTAGGACAGGACCGGGGCGCTCCGGTCCGGAACTCCGGGCGGGGTGGTCGGTTCGGACATGGTGTGCCGTTCCCTTCTGTTCCCCCGGCCGGCGCGCGGGCCGGCCGGGGCCGAGGAGTGGCCGATCGCGCCGCACGCACACAATCGGAACATTGCTCCGCTTACGATACGGAGCACTGTTCCGATTGGCAAGCGGAGTATCATGGCCGGTCCCGTCCCGTCCCGCGAGAAAGGGGTCCCTGGTGCCCACCCCAGGCCGACCGGAGGCGCCCGCCGTCGACCGGCGCAAGCGGGCCGACGCCCAGCGCAACCAGGAGAAACTGCTCGCCGCCGCAGCCGGGGTGTTCGCCGAGGCGGGCGTGGACGCGCCGATCCGGCGGATCGCCGCGGAGGCGGGCGTGGGCATGGGAACGGTCTACCGGCACTTCCCGACCCGCGCGGACCTGGTCGCGGCCGTCTTCCGCCACCAGATCGAGGAGTGCGCCCAGGCGGGGCCGGACCTGCTGGCCGCCGCCGACTCACCGTTCGCCGCGCTGCGCGCGTGGGTCGACCTCTTCGTGGACCTCCTGGTCACCAAGCACGGCCTCGCCCAGGCGCTCCAGTCGGACACCAGCCGTTTCGCGCCCCTGCACGCCCACTTCCTGGACCGCCTGCTGCCCGTGGCCGAACTGCTGCTCGACGCCGCCGCCGCGGCCGGGGAGACCAGGCCGGGCACCCGGCCCTACGAACTGCTGCGGGGCATCGGCAACCTGTGCGCCGGAGACGACGGCGATCCCCGCTACGACCCCCGGCGGCTGATCGCCCTGCTGCTCCAGGGCCTGCGGAGCCCCGGGACCGGCTGACACCCCGCCCCCCGACCCGCCCGGCGCCGCCCCGGACACACGGGAGGGCCCCCGCGCGACTCTCCGTCGCGCGGGGGCCCGTGCCCTCCGGGGGCCGGAACCCGGCCCCGCCCTTCTCACCGCTCCTCGGCGCCCGCCCGGCGGCCCGGCCGGTGCTCTGCGTCCTGCGCGTGGTAGCCCGCCCCCCGCTCGCCCGCCGCGGAGGCGATCAGCTGGAGCGCCCGGATGTGTCCGGTCAGCGCCTCCCGCCCGGCGGAGGTGAGGTTGAGCCAGGTGCGCGGGCGCTTGCCGATGTAGCCCTTGTCCGACTCCACGTAGCCCAGCTTGTCCAGCGCGCTCACCTGCTTCGACAGTGCCGAGTCGGTCAGTCCGACCGAGTCGCGCACGTAGCCGAACTCCGCCCACCGCGTGGCCGCCAGCAGCGAGACGATCGACAGCCGCGTCGGGTTCAGCAGGGCCTGGTCCAGCTCGCCCGGGTCTCCCACGGCGCTACGCCTTCGGTGCGCGCGAGGCGCTGTCGAGCAGCCGGCGCCAGAGCGGCATCGTCGCGACGATCACGGCGCTGCCGATGGTCATCGGGTAGGGCACGTCGAAGTTGCGCATGACCGTCGCACCCACCGCGACCACGATGATCAGCCCGAGCATCGTGAGCATGCGCAGCACCCTGGCGCGGGCCGGCGTCCCCGCCGGCCGGGCGACGGGCGAGCGCTGGTAGCCCAGCGCGGCCCCGGAGCGCTTCCAGCGGGGCAGGAAGGTGAACAGCAGCGCCGCCGCGACGAGCGCGTAGAGCAGGGGCGTGCGCAGTTCGGGCAGCAGGTCCGAGGTGACGCCGATCGCGAGGACCGCCAGTGCGAAGGCCCAGATCGTCCACGTGGGGTGCGCGTCGGGGGCCGTCGCCTGCTCGCGGCGGTCGCTGATGTCCTGGAGGGCGTTGGCCGCTTCTTCGGGGGTCGGCTGCGATCCCATCTCGAAAACTCCTTCGTGTCGTTCCTTCGGTACGGCGGGCTCCGCTCGGTCTCCGGTGCTTGCCGCGGTTTCACGTCCTTGCCTACAAGGAAAGTACACCAGCACTTTCCCTCTAGGCAAGTACATGCTCCAAGGAAAATCACGATGGGGTCGAAGTCGGACACGGAGAGGAGGCGGCGCCGCGCCACCGCGCGCGGCCCCCGACCTCGGGTGCCCGGGCCTCTCCCGACACCCGTGACCTGGCACGGAGCGCCACCTCCGGGCCCGACCCTCCCGGCGGGCCCCGCCGCGGGGCGCAGCGGTCGTACGCCCGGCGCGGGCGGGTAGAACACAGGGACCCCGCCGCCCCGTCCAGGGCGTGGCGCTCCCCCGAACCCGCGAAGGACCCCCGTGCCCAAGTCCCTCATGGCCGCGACCGCCCTGATCGTGCTGCACATCCTGGCCTGCGCCCTCGGCCTCGCGCTGGCGTGCCTGCTGATCCTGATGGTCGCGGACCACGGCAGGGAGGTGACGGCCGCCCACTGGACGTCCGCCGGGGTACCGCTGGCCGTCATCGTCCTGCTGGCCACGGGGCTGGTGCGCGTCCTGCGCCGCCACCGGGACGGGCGCGTCCTCATCGTGGCCGCGGAGGTCCTGCTGGGGGTCCTCCTGTTCCCGGAACTGCTGGCGACGCTCCACCCGCTGGGGGGCATCTTCCTGCTCTCGGCCGCGGTCATGGTCGCCCTGGCGTTCTCCCCGGGGACCTCTGCGTGGCTGTCGCCCCGCAGGGACTGACCGGGACCGCCGCAACGGCCCCGATGCCGGCCCCGGCACCGCCCGGCTCGCCGCGCAGCCGCCGGACCGCCGCGGAGCCCGTCCGCCTGTCGTGGCAAAAGGGTAGAAAGGTGGCGCCCCCTTCTCCCTCGATCACTTTCGGTGAGGCCCCCTGATGTCCCGTCCCTCCCTCCCCCTGCCCTCCGCCGCGGACGGCGGCCCGCGGGTGCACGGCACCCTGCTGGTCCGCACCGGCTGTGACGACCGCACCTGGGCCGACGTGCTCGCACGGATGGGCGCGCTCCCCGGCCTGGTCGTGCCGGACCCCGACGGCCGGGTGCCGGCCGGGGTGCCGGCCGACGGGCCCCCGCGCCGCCTCCTCGTCGTGGACGACCCCGCCTGGCACGGCGCAGGCGAGGAGGAGGTGCGGGAGGCCCTGGCCGGGGACCGGGCATGGGTCCCGGACCTGGTCCTGCTGGCCCAGGAGCGGACCGCAGCGGAACCCGGCCCGCGCCCGCTGCTCGCCTTCCGGCCGTCCGCCGGCACCGGGTTCTGGATCTCCCCCCGGCAGGCCGCCATGGTGCACCTGATCCTGCACCGCACGATCACGGACCTGGTCTTCGAGGACTTCGAGGAGTACGCCGCCGCCCCGCCCGGGGGCGGGGCGGACGACCTGCCCGACCCGGCGGGCGGCTTCCTGGAGGCCATGGACCCCGCCCCGCGGTACGAGGCCCCGGCCCGCCCGCTGCCCGCGCTCACCCCGGGCAACGACGCCCTGCTCGTACGCACGGACTTCTCCGACGACGCGGCCTGGGCCGCCCTGGTGGAGCTGGTGCGCCACCCGGGAGAGGAGGGGTTCGGCGACATCGTCGACGACTTCGGGGACAACATCGACTTCGTGGACGACCCGGCCTTCGGGGGCGCCTCCCCGGAGCAGCTGATGGCGGCGGTCCTGTCCGGCCCGGAGGAGACCGACCTGTCGGCGAACCTGGTCCTGATCGGGGACGCCGCCGCCATGTCCGGCCCCGATCGCTCCCTCGCCGGGATCTCGCTGCTGGAGGGACCGGGGTGCCCCTTCCGGGTTCCCGCCGTGATCGCCGGGATCATGGTGGTCAACCTGGCCCTGGCCAACATGGACCTCGACGACTACGTGGACGTCCCGCCCCGGGACCTCGTCCTGCCCTGGTGACCGCCCCGGCCGGCCCCGGAGCGGGTGCGGGGAGGCGGGGGGCTCGGGTCAGAGGCCGCGGGCGGTGATGTCGCCGTAGGAGGTGGTGGCGCGGATGTCGAGTCCGGCGGTGCCGTCGTTGCGCAGGGCGTTGTCGATGCGGCCGTAGGAGGTGCCCGCGTCCAGGGAGGCGGACACCCCGGGAGCGGCGGTGACGGTGATGTCGCCGGACCCGGTGCGCAGCTCCAGGAGGCCGCGCGAGGCCTGGTCGACCCGGATGTCGCCCTTGGCGGTGCTGATGTCGGCGGGGCCGGTGAGGCGGCCGACGGTGATGTCGCCGTCCTTCAGGGCGAGGCGGGCGCCGGCGGCCTCGTCGAGCTTGACGGGACCCCGGGCGCTGTCGAAGGAGACCTCGCCGAGCCGTCCGACCCCGCGGAGTTCGACGGCGGCGGCCCTGGCGTCCACGGCGGAGCCCGAGGGCAGCCGGACGGTGGCCTCGACCGAGCCGGGGTGGCCCGAGAGGAGGCCTTCGGCCCCGGGCGCCTGGATGCGCAGGACGCCGTCGTCGAGGGCGACCCCGACCCGCTCGGCCGCCCTGGTGTCACGGCCCTTGGCGGGGTCGGCGGGGCGGACCTCGACGGTGGTGTCGGCGCGGTCGGCCGCGATGAGGCGGACGTGCCCGGCGGGCAGGTCCAGGACGACGGTGATCGGGGCGGCGGTGGGGAACTGCTGCACGGTGGACTCCTCGGCCTCGTTGTTTCTAATAATGGAAACGCTACGTTGCGTTCATAAAATAGGCAATCTTCCAGGCGCGCAAATTCTCTTTACCAGCAGGTAAATTCACTATAATCGTTGCAAAGCCTGGAAATCTAACGCAACGATGCCGCACCGCTCGTTGCAATGAATGGGAATTGAACGCTCCACGGGAAACCCGGGCGCCGACGGCCGGCGGGCGCACTGCCGCGACCCCGGGGACAGGCGTGCTTCCACCCGGGCGGACGGCCGGGGCGATACGTCGCCTTGTAAAGGCTTTGTCGTTCCTTGTTGCAACTCAGAGTGACGAAGAGTGACTTCAAGTTACGAATTGCCGACGATTCCGGGTATGGACGAATGCTCGAAGTCGACGCCGAAGGCCTTCCAGGCCGTCAGTGCTCGCAACCTCATGCGCGTCGCCACCACGTTCACCGGTGCGGTGCTCATCGGCCCGTTCCTGTGGAGTGCGGCTCCCGCCTCCGCCCACGACACGGACACGGGATACCACGGGTATTACGCCGAGTCCGTCGCCCAGTCGCAGCCGGGCGAGACGACACCGGAGATCGCCCGGGCGGTCGAGGAGGCGATGAACGACCAGTCGCTCCCCGTCGTGCCCGGGGTCGACGTGGACGAGGTGCTCGAGTTCACGGAGTTGCGCGGGGCGTACCCGCCGCCCGAGGAGCCCGGGGAGGAGGGGCCGGGCAAGCCCGGCAAGCCCGGAGAGCCCGGCAAGCCCGGAGAGCCTGGTAAGCCCGGAGAGCCTGGTAAGCCCGGGGAACCCGGCAAGCCCGGGGAACCCGGCAAGCCCGGAGAGCCCGGCAAGCCTGGGAAGCCCGGCAAGCCCGGAGAGCCCGGCAAACCCGGGGAACCGGGGAAGCCCGGAAAGCCTGGAGAGCCCGGCAAGCCTGGGAAGCCCGGCAAGCCCGGGGAACCGGGGAAGCCCGGAGAGCCCGGAGAGCCCGGCAAGCCCGGAGAGCCCGGAGAGCCCGGCAAACCGGGCAAGCCCGGAAAGCCTGGAGAGCCCGGCAAGCCCGGCAAGCCCGGCAAGCCCGGCAAGCCTGGGAAGCCCGGGAAGCCCGGTGACTGCGAGGATCACGGCAAGCCGGGCAAGCCCGGGAAGCCGGACCCGTGCGAGCACCCCGAGCCTCCGAAGCCCGAGCACCCGAAGCCGGAACACCCGAAGCCCGAGCAGCCCGAGCCCCAGCAGCCCGAGCTCGCCAAGACCGGCGTCCCGGTCGCCGTTACCGCCGCGGCCGGACTGCTGACCGCGCTGGCCGGTGCCGGTGCGATGTTCCTGGGCCGCCGCCGGTCCGAAGGGGCGCGCGGCTGAGTGACCCCGCCCTGTGATTCGACATCCCGCTCGGGCCCGCACCTGTCCAGGTGCGGGCCCGCTCCGTTTCCGGCCCCTTGAGGAGCCGGGCGGCCGACTGCACCCATGACGCGGTCCAGGATGTACGCGGGGGGCCGGGCGGTAGCCTCGCCGCATGGGTGATCACGTTGAGCAGATCCGGCCGCTCGACGCCTCGATGGACGAGGAGTGGTCGCGCAGGACGCGGGAACCGCACCTGCGCGCCGTGTCGGCCTCCCGGCACCGGGACGGGCACTGGTGGTGGGTCGGCGTCGATGTCATGGAGTTCGTCCGTACCGAACCGCTGGAATCCGAGCTGCGCCGCCGCATCGCGGAGGCCCTGGCGGGCGTCGGCGGCGTCACCGGTGTCGAGGAGGAGGACCGGGAGGTGTGGACGGTGACCGGCACCCCGGCGGGCAGGGCGCTGGTGGAGGCGGTCGCTCAGGTGGTGGACGACCTGGCCGACCGGACGCGCGGAGCGTTCTAGCGCGGTGCTCCCGTGTGTTCCCGGTGCGGGCGGCGGGCGGCGGCGGGTACGGCCACCGGTGAGCCCCGGTCCGTGCAGGCGGAGCATCAGGCGGTGGCCGGTGGCCGCCGGTCACGGCGGGAGGACCCGTCCGGGAGGATGCGGGCGCTGGACCGCGGGTCCGGCCGGACGGCGGACCGTGTCCGGGCGGAGGAGCGCTTCGATATCGGTGCGGTGGAACCTGCGGTGTCCGCCCGGGGTGCGGAACGAGGCCAGCTTGCCCTCGTCCGCCCAGCGGGCCACGGTCACGGCGGTCACGCGCAGCATCCGGCCGACCTCCCCGCTGCTCAGGGGACCGGTGTTCTCTGCGGGTTTCATGGGCGAGCGGTGCTCCGGGAGTTCAGGAGGACGGAGGGGCGGAGGCGGACCCGGCGTCTTTCAGAAGGCGGTCGATGTCGGTCCGCCGGAGGCGGTGGTGGCCGCTGGGGGTGCGCACGCCCGGGAGGCGGCCGTGCGCGATCCACCGGGTGACGGTCTTGGCGTCCACTCCGAACAGGGCGGCGACCTCGGCGGGGGTGACCAGCTCGGGCAGGGCGGGCCGAGCGGGCCGGGGGTCGTGGGTGCTCATGGGGCCTTCCATTCGTGCGGGTGGTGGTCGCTGTACTTCACGGGAACGCCCGGCGATATCCGGGACCTGGGCCGGGACGCCACGGGGTCAGGGAAGGCGCACGCTCGCACCGCACCGGCGGCAGGTCTGCCGCTTGCGGTCGGCGCTCCATTTCCAGTCGTGCGGAGGGCAAACGGGAGCGGTCGCGTTGCGGCGGGGCAGCGGGAGGCGTTCGCCGGTGCGGGGCCGCGGGACCTGGCGGCGGCGGGGGGCCGTGAGGCGCAGGAACTCCGCGACCGTGAGTTCTTCGGGGGTGCTCACGGCGCTCCCGTGAGTTCGGTGACAAGGTGGCGGGCGATCATGTCCTCGGTTCCGCGGGCACCCACGTTGAGGGATTGGTCCCCCTGGTCGGAGGCCGGTCGGTACCAGCGGTTCGACATCAGGCGCAGGGTGACCACCCGC
The DNA here is from genome assembly GCF_900141985.1 of Nocardiopsis flavescens. Classification (GTDB taxonomy): domain Bacteria; phylum Actinomycetota; class Actinomycetes; order Streptosporangiales; family Streptosporangiaceae; genus Nocardiopsis; species Nocardiopsis flavescens. The sequence continues at coordinate 514,359 of NZ_FQZK01000003.1, forward strand.
GGTTCGTGGGAGGTGTGGGAGACGACGACCCCGTCGTCGACCCCGGGATCGCGCTCGGCCCGCAGCCCGCGGCGGCGGCACGCGGAGAGCATGGCCAGCAGAGAGATCTCCGCGTCGGGAGCAAATTTGGTTTCAGGGTGTATCCGCTGCTGTTCCTGGGTGTCCATAGGCTCAGGGTGGTCCGACGCGGCTGTGTTCCCAAGTAAGTGAGTCGTATCTCCGAAAGACAGAGCGGGACGGGGATCGTTCTCGGTACGGTCGGGAACATGGAAGAACTTCCCCCGGAGAACGAAGCCCCCGGGTCTGCTTCCCCGCTACCTGATGGCCCGCCGCCATCGTTCGGGCTCGCACTCCGCGCCGAGCGTAAGAACGCCGGGTTCACTCTGCGAAAGTTCGCAGCGGTTTCGAACTTCGCAGTGTCGACACTGTCCCGCTGGGAGAACGCGAGGACCTCCCCCGTACGTGCTGATGTGGAGAGGCTCGACAAGGCCCTGGGGGTCAACGGGCGCCTGATCGCCGAGTGGGAAGCGGCCAACAGTGACGGGATTCCGTCCTGGATGCGTTCCCCCGGAATGCGCGAAGGCCGAGCTGTGGCCATCGACATCATGTCGGTGAATTTGGTTCCAGGGCTGATCCAGTCTCCGAAGTATGCGCGAGCGGTATTTCGTGCGTTCCACCCCCGGAAGGATGACTCGGAGATAGAACGTCTCGCTCAACTCCGGGTGTCCCGTTACGAGTCGTTGACCAGGAGGAATAACCCTTTGGTCACAGCCGTTTTTCCGCTTCACCCATTGCGGCATCTGCCCCCGGATGTGCGGGAAGACCAGGTCAGGTACCTGTTGCAGCACCTGGAGCGTGGTCGCCTGGTCGTATACCTGATTCCGGAGACGACTCCGATTCTGGCGGTGTCATCGTCCGCACAGATCTACTACCTGCCCGAGGGGCGGACGGTCGCCACTTCCGACCTTGTTCGGGGGAACGTGCTGTTGGAGAAGCCGGGCGACACCGAGACGGTAGAGTCCCTGGTACGTGACTTGATCGGACTCGCGTCTCCCCGGAGTGAGTCGGTGGCGTTGTTGGAAGGAACACTTTGATGACAGATGGCTTCCGCAAGAGTTCGTACAGCAACGACGGCGGCAACTGTGTCGAGGTCCGGGAGCATACGACGGGCGCGGACGTGCGCGACACCCAGAACCGCGAAGCCGGACACCTCAGCTTCAACCGCACCGAGTGGCTCGCCGCCCTCGCCGCAACCCTCACCACGTAGGCACCACGGCAAAAGCCCTGCGGCAAAGGCCCCGGGGACGACCCGGAAATCCGTCTTCTCCCCGGGGCCCGCTGGTGCCACGGGTAGAAGGCCCTCCGCCCGCCCGGCAGAGCGCGGATACCGGCTTCCGGGGTCGTGTGAAGGGATCGGGCCCGCGTCCCCGGACCGACGATCGCACCCCCGCGCCGACTAGTCGGACCTGTGGGCCAGATGGTTTTCCAGGGAGTCCAAGACCAGGTGGACATCGGTCCACGGGTAGTCGTCATAGCGGTCGCGGGGAGTCCGCGCGCCCTGCCTGCGGGCCCGCTCCACCCCCGGCGCGAAGTCCGCGAAGTCGGTGCCCTTGCGCCCCCTGTTCTTCGAGCCCTTGGCCCACTCCGGAACCGTCTGCTCCAGAAGGCGCACGGTGTCACGCACGGTGTGGCAGCCGGTCAACCGTCCGCGATCCATGTGGTGCAGGAGCAGCCACACCTCGAAGCACGGGTGGGACACCGCGGTTTCCACCGCTGCTTCGGTCCCCTTGCACGGGGTATCGCGCGCCTTCCTGCGCAGAGCGCCGACGTCCTCGCCCTCGGTGTCGAACACGGCCCACATCTCGCTGTAGCCCTCGGTCCGACGCTCCATGGCCTCACGCACGATGAGCGCGCCCTCGGTCCGCTTGGCGACCTCGACCATGGGCTCGGGTCCCCTCCCGCTCAAGGGCCGGGTGGAACGGAGGTGTCTGCGCAGCCCGTCGAAGTAGGCCTCCTCGGTCTCCCCCTCGCAGAGAATGAGCAGCGCCGGGTGTTCACGGCGCGGCCCCGGGCGCCTGCCCGTGCTACGTCGTCGGGCCATGGGGGTGTCTCACTCTCGGGGGCGGGGCCGTAGGGCCTTGATGAACAGCTCTTCGTCGATGAAGGGGACCGCGCCGTAGCGGCCGACGAGGTAGCGCCGGTCCCGGTTCTCTTCGTCCGCGGTCTCGAAGGAGGACAGCGGGTAGAGGGTGGTGGCCCCGTCGTGCCCCTTCTCGGTCAGCCAGATCTCGTCCTCTGTCAGGACCTCCCTCCCCCGGATACGGCCGAGGAGGTTGGTGTCGTGGCTGGTGAAGACGAGCTGCGCGCGGTTGGGGTTGTTCTGCGGGTCGTTGAAGAGGGAGACGAGGGCGCCGGAGAGCACGCTGTGCAGGCTGGTGTCGAGTTCGTCGACGACCAGTGTCGAGCCCTCTTTCAGAACGCGAATGAGTTCCGATCCCAGCGCGAGGACCGCCCGGGTGCCTTCGGATTCCTGCTGGAGGCGGAGCGGCCGACCGTTGTCCTCCCCTTTGTGGCGGAAGAGTATCTTCTTCCTGTTGCGCAACTGCCGGGGGGTCAGATAGCCGACTTCGCCGCTGGAAAGGTCTTCCGGGATCATCTGGACGACGTAGCCGTTGATCCCCGTGTCGGCGGAGGCCGCCATCTCCGCCAGGCGCCCGACGAGTTCTTCGTCCTCGACGGCGTTCCGGGGGATCTCGTAGCCCTTTCCACCCCCCCATGTCTTCAAGGAGGACAGGAACCACTCCCTCACCGTGCGCAGGTCCTGAACCGCGTCCGAATGGAACATGGCAGGCCTGACGTTGGCCAGCACCGAGATGAGGAGCTTGTGGGGACTGATGTCCAGCAGGTCTGTGAGTTCCGGCGCCCCCGGATCGTTCTTGGCATAGGAGATGGCCTCGCCCTCCCGTTCGAAAACGGGGCTCTCCGACCCGTCCGGGCCGTGGGCATAGAGCCACTCCTCCATGACCCTGTGGTCGTCGACCACGAACCCGTAGTTGAAGCGGGCCCCGCCCAAGAGGATGTCGACCGCGTACGTGGAGGGCTTGGAGGATCCGGCGCCGTCCAGGAGAAAAGGATCGCGAATGATCTCGGTTTCCGGGTGCTCTCCGGCGAAGACGGCGTCGAGCGTGATCGAGTCCTGGTCCGTGACCATTCTTCGCATGAACTCCAGCGCACCGACGACGGAGGACTTTCCGGAGGCGTTGGCGCCGAAGATCCCGGCGACCCGGAGCGGGGTGATCTCTCCGGGGGGAGGGAAACCTTCCTCGCCCTGCGCTGCCGAAGTGAGCAGGAGTTCTTGCTCGTCGCGGATGGATCTGTGGTTCTCCACGCGAAAACTCAGCAGCATTCCATCTTCTCCCACCAACATCCTGCCCGGGCGCCGGACCGTGACCGCCTCTCCAACCTTAAGGGGGTGGGCTGCACCGGGGGCGTGGAGAGCGGGGGCGGGGTGTCGGTATCCGAATGCGGCCGGGCACGCTGCCCCCACTCCGAGCGGGAGTGAGCCGTCCACAGGTGAGGGGGAGCGGCTGCGGGAGGGGACGCGGGCAGGAGAGGATGGATGCGGGGCGCCGTACGCCGCCGGTGCCGGGGCCATGGTCCCCCCGATTCCACGCTAGCCCGCGCCCGCACGCTGCCGCCGCGGCACAGACATCCATCAGCTGTGTTCTACGCCGTGCCGCGTTCGTAACTCCAGGATTTACCGGACCCCCGATACTCCTCCACAGGGATGGGCTTCACCCCGTCGGTCATTCGCTCCTTGTAGACCATGCCGTGCAGGTGATCCACTTCATGTGCCACGAGACGGGCCAGGGCGTCCGCGAACACGGTGATAGCGGTACTCCCGTCCAAGAGGGTGTGCTCCACTTCGATGCGACGCGCGCGCGGGACAACCCCGCGAACGTCGAAGAAACTCAGGCAACCCTCGTACTGGGAGTCCGATTCCGAAGACTCACTGATGATCACGGGGTTGAGCAGGACCAGTGGCGTGGAATCGGGATCTGGGGGGAACACCAGCGCGGCCGCCCGATCGATGCCGATCTGTGGAGCCGCCAACCCCATGCCCTTGCCGAAGTGATGATGGTCGCGCACACGCTGGACCGCGCGGTGCAGTTGGTCGATGACCTCATCGGCATCACTCGCCTCCGTGGGAAGGCGAAAAAGTCTCGCAGTCCGCGTCAGTATTTCCTCGCCCTCCTGCACGATTCCTGCCGCTCGCATACGGTCGCTGGCTGTCCGGAGCGGAGGTCGAGTGTCACTGTCCTGATCAGAGCCGTTGCGCCAGCGCCACTCCAGCCTGTAGCGGGCTCCGATGGGAGGGTCGTTCGTGTGCCAGGCGAACGATGTTTCACCGCCTTGCCGGCGGCTCTGCACCGCAGAACGCAGGGGTACCGCCGAAGCCGTCGTCGAGGTCTCCGTACCCCAGACAACGGGTTCCAGCGAGGTCGGGAAACGCAACTCCACGCTCACAGCCCGGGTCGGCAACCGGATGGCTCGCTGGAACCATTGACCCCACTGGTCCGCCCCGACGACATAGGAGTACTCCAGTCGAGCGGATTGCCCCGGGTAGAGAGGGAACATCGAATGCTCGTTCTCGAAACTCAGCCAGACTTCTTTGAAGGAGTCCCGATCGTGTTTGGGCACCCATGCCATGGGCTCGCCGTCACAGGAAGCGGTCAGGTTCAGCCTCTCCCAGGTGAGCGGACGTTCGCGGTAGAGCTCGTTGGACAGATCCGGGTGCCCCGGAAACCGGTCGACGCTGATGCGCACGAGGTAGCGGGTCACCGGTTCATGGCCGCCGTTGACCACATGGCGACGCATGGACGCGGTGTAAACACCTTCGCGATAGCTCAGCTCAGCGTGGTCGAGATCCACGAACAGCTCACCGCTCCCCGCGGACGAAGCTTGCGCGGCGGGTGCCTTCTGCCATGACCGCCAAAGGTCCCCGCCGCTGGACAGCTTCCTCTCAGCCAGGCGCACGAACTCTTCGCTGGCGGGGTAGCGCCCGGACTCCACGTGGCTGATGTAGGAGGGATCGAAGCCCATCGCCTCGGCGAGGGCCTTCTTCGTCAGGCGGCGCTGTTCGCGCCAGTGGGCGAGAGCGGCCGGGAAATCAGCGGGGTGAGGGGTCGCCATGCCGTTGATTATCGCGCACACGGATCGTGATCACCTGAGTGAAGCGTGACTGAACCGGTCTCATTCTGGCCTCACACCACCATCTTCGATTCTCCTCGAAGTACCGTTGCCGCCCGCTTCGCGTCCACCCCGGGCGAGTTGTCGAGCACCCCCCGACCAAGGAGGAAGCCGTTGAGCGTGTTCGCGACCGAGCACAAGTCCGCTCCCCACTACCTGGACATCGCAGCGAACACCCACGGCGAGGAAAAGGGATTCCTTGTCGTGAAAGCACTGGAACGGCTGGAAACGCGGCGCCCCCACGTGGTGGAGATCGGCCCCGGCGGCGGTGCCGCGGTCGGCTTTCTGGCCTCTCGGCTGCGCGAACCCCGGCACGGGGACGGTCAGGTGCACCTGACCCTGGTCGAAGTCCCGGGAGTCACGTCGCAGGCCTTGTCCCGGGTCGTGGACGAGTTCAACGAGGTCGGGAGTTGCGAACTCGTCCACGGCCTCGCCCAGGACCTGGGGTCCCTTCTGTCACGCCCGGCCGATGTCGTCAGCGCCTCAGCGCTGGTGCACGAGGTCTATTCCTACGGAGGAGGGTACGGCGGACTGCATGCGCTCATCCGCATCCTCGGCTCGGTGATCGAACCCTACGGGTACTTCGCTTACCGGGACCTGTTCTCCGTAGCGGACCGCTGCCTGCACGAACGTGTCACCCACGCCTATGACGCACCCTCCTGGCTCAGGTTCCTGCGCATGTTCACCCCGCGCTACCTGAACCACGGAAAGCACTCCTACCACCACATCCGCGACCAGGTGACGGCGCGCCAGGACTCACGGCTGGTGGAGGTCGCGGACCTGGACGTGGAGACCTGCGCCGTGATCGGTGCGCCCATCGGGTTGTTCCGCGAGATCCAACGCCACTACATCACTTTCCGCGACCATGTCTGGCGATCCGGAGTTCTGGGTTTCATCCCGATACTGGACGGGGAGCTGTCCGCGGAGTGGTTGGACGCGCGGACCGGGCACAAACTCGTGCACTACATCCTTTCCAGTACCGAGTGGCTGCCCAGGAGCTGCCGGGACATGTTGGAAGCCCTGAGCGAGCCTTATGCCGACCATCGCACCGTTGACGGGGACATCTTCGACCTGTGCACCGACCTGGCCCTGGACGCCTTCCTCGCCGCCGCGGAGCAAGGAGATCCCGTATGTGAGCGCGTGTGGGAGGAGTGGAGCGCCCGGGAGGGGCGTGAAACCTATGCTTATCTGACCATAGATGAACTGATCACAGAATTCGCGGTCACCTCGGCCCGGGCGAATCCCTCCCGCCCGACCGTGCTCCTGCCCTCCTCAGCCGAGGACATCGTGGTGAGGCAACGCCACTACTACAATCGCTACCTCACCAAACGGCTCGCCAACCCCCTGCCGGACGCCAAACAACTGGTGCTGTTCCGCAACATCCCGGTGACGGATTCCCGGACCCTGGGCGAGGCACTGGGCGGGGTACAAGAGTCGGTCGGCAAGCACAACCTCGCCCGCGTGTACGCGGCCCTCAACCCTGGACGGGGATGATCCCGGTGGACCTGGTCGAGATCGAGCGCAAGCGTGCTCTAGGAGAGTGGGAACCGCTGGAAGACCGCCTACGGGAAGCGGGTTTCGCCCCCACCGGCCCGGTGGTGGAGGTCGACACCTATTACAGCCGCCCCGACGTGGACTTCCTGGAGACGGTCGAATGCCTGCGGGTGCGCGAAAGCGCGGGCCGGTGCGAAGTCACCTACAAACCGGCCTCCGACGGCGGCGCACACGGCGCGGGCGGTGTCGTCGCCAAACAGGAGACGAACGTGGCGCTGGCCGACGGAGGTGAGGCCGCGCACGCGCACCGGCTGCTGGAGGCGCTGGGCATGGTCCTGCTGGCGCGGGTCGAGAAGTCGCGCACCTGCTACCGGGCCCCAGGCCGGCCGGACCTGTCCGTCGTGGTGGACGCGGTCGCGGGTGTGGGCTCTTTCGTGGAGACCGAGCTCGTCTCGTCCGACGAACGCGAGGACGTCGTGCGCCGATTGGAGGAGGTCGAGCGGCTTCTGGGGCTGGAGGCCCTCCCCGTGGTGACCCTGCCGTACCGGGACCTGGTGCTGGCGGCGGCGGTTTCCCGCGGTGCCGCGGAGCAGGGGCCACCAGCCGATGGGGCCGTCCACAGGTGAGGGGGAGCGGCTGCGGGAGGGGACGCGGGCGGGAGAGGATGGATGCGGGGGCGCCGTACGCCGTCGGTGCCGGGGCCATGGTCCCCCCGAATTCCACGCTAGCCCGCGCCCACGCACCCCCGCCGCCCTTTGCTCCGGCCTGTGGACGGCCCCTGCGGGTCGACGGGCGCGCGGGACGTGTGGCCGTCGGTGCTCTGACCTCGTGTGGTGTGTGCGGGCTCCCCGGTGTGCCGGGGAGCCCGCGATGCGGTCAGTGGGTGAGGGTGAAGGTGGCCCAGGTGTGGGTGCCGATGTCGCCGAAGGGGCACAGGGGTGAGTATCCCCAGGCTGTGGACAACTCTTCGATCATGAGGAGTCCGCGCTGGTCCTCGGCCTGTTGCCATTGGGTGGTGCTGCGGGTGCGGGGGAGGGCGGGGACGGTGCCGCCCAGGCCGTCGTCGGTGAAGCCCAGGGTCAGCGTGTGGTCGTCGGCCTGCCAGAGGGTGCGCACCACGCCGCCGTCGTGTCCGGAGGCGGTGTACTTGACGCAGTTGGCGAACAGTTCGCTGCCGCACAGCACGAGGGTGTCGACCGTCTCGTCGTCGAGCCCGTCCAGGTCGGTGCGCAGGTCGCGGCGCACGGCGGACAGGCGGGGCAGCTCGCCGGGGTAGAGGCGGTGGGTCCACAGACGGTTCGGATTCATGCTCCCACTCC
>NZ_FQZK01000046.1 GCF_900141985.1 Nocardiopsis flavescens
CCTGTTGGTGCAGGTCGCGGGCGCGGGTGTGGGCGTCGATGGCCTCCTCGAACCGGCGCACCTCGACCAGGGCACTGCCGAGGTTGCCCCACGCCGACGCCTCGCCGGGGGCATCGCCCACCTGGTGGAAGAGGTCGCGGGCGCCGGTGTGAGCGTCGATGGCCTCGTCGAACCGGCGCACCTCGACCAGGGCCAGGCCGAGGTTGGTCCACGGCGTCGCCTCGCCATGGGTGTCGCCCGCCTGGTGGTGCAGGTCGCGGGAGCGGGTGTGGGCGTTGATGGCCTCGTCGAACCGGCGCACCTCGCCCAGGGCGCCGCCGAGGTTGTTCCACGCCGTCGCCTGGTTCGGCCGGTCACCGATGCGCCGGGCTGTGTCCAGGGCCAGGCGGGTGATGGCGATCTCGTCGTGGAAGAGCCGCCGCCGGTCCAGGTAGTAGCCCAGGTTGAGCGGCAACAAGATGGCAGCCCGGGCATGGCCGATGCGGTGGGCGGTGTGGGCGGCGTTGATCAGCACCGCCCGCTCGGCGTCCAACCACTCCCACGCCTGCCCTTGGTCGGTGAAGGTGTCCGGCACGGGCCGGCCCGGCAGCGCCTCCAGGTGCTGTGCGGCGTCGGTGACCCGGTCGGTGTAGTGGTCGAGCAGGCGGCGCTGGGCGCGGGCGTATCGGGCGGGGGGTTTGGGGTCGGCCAGGGTGGCGGCGTAGGCGGCGACCAGGTCGTGCATCGACCACCGCCCGCGGGAGGAGGTGATCAGGTGGGAGGCGGCCAGGCCGCGCAGGCGCACCAGTACCTCGCGCTCGTCCGTGCCCGCCAGGGCCGCGGCCGCTGTGGTGGAGATGTCCGGGCCCGGGGCCATTCCCAACAGGGCGAGCAGCTCCCTCTGTTCGGTCGGCAGCCGGGCGGTGGAGGAGGCGAACACCGCCTGGAGCTCCCGGCGCTGGTCGGTGAAGTGGGTGATGCGGTCGGCGCCCTGGGTGAGGGTGCGGGCGAGCTCGTCCGCTTCCAGGTCGGGGGCGTTCTTCAACTGCCCGGCCGCGATGCGCAGCGCCAAAGGCAGCCCCGCGCACGCCCCCGCCAGGCTGGTGAGGCCCTGCAGGTCGTGGATGCGCTCGTCGTCGGAGTCGGCCAGGTCCAGGTCGGTCACCAGTACCTGGAAGGCCTCCTCGTCGGTGAGCGTGCCCACGGCCACCTGCCGTGCGGTCAGTGCGCCCAGGCGCTCGCGGGAGGTGACCAGCAGCCGGTGCCCGCCCGGCCCGGGGACCAGGGGGTCGACCTGGTCGGGGTGGGAGGCGTTGTCGGCCACCACCAGCACCGGACCGCCCCCCTCGTCGGCTCGGGCCTGCAGGGTGGCCCGGTACAGGCCCGCCCGTGCCTGCGCGTCCTCGGGAATGGTGTCCGCCTCGACCCCCAGCCACACCAGCAGTGCCTGCAGGGCCCGGTGGGCGTCGACCGGGGTGGTATAGCCGCGCAGGTCCACGAACAGCGCCCGGGAGAAGACCTTGTCCCGCACCGCCCGGTCGGCGGTGGCCAGCGCCAGCTGGGTCTTGCCGATCCCGCCCATCCCGGCCGCGACCACCACCGGCGCATTATCGCCTCGGTCGGGGTCCAGGGCGGCTTTCAGGCGGTCCAGGTCGCTTGCGCGGCCGGTGAACCCGGCCTCCACCGGGGGCAGGTCCGCGACCAGCGACGCCGCACCCCGGGCATCCGCACCCACGGGCGGAGGGAAGTAGTTGTGCTGCACCCCGACCGCGTCACGGGCCGCAGTTGACCCGGTCTGGTGCACCAGCGTGGAGGCCTGGGGGCGGGCCTTCTTTTTCTTCTTGGGCACCCTCAGCGCTCCCGACCGGAGTCGCGGCCGTGGCGGTGGTTGTTCTGCACCCCGATCACGTCGCGTCCCGCCCGGATGTGGGACTGCTCGACGTGGTCGCCGCCGTAGGTGGTGGTGTTGCCGGCCCCGCCGTGGATCGTGTGGGCCTGCACGGAGACGCCGGTGACGTTGCCGGTGGTGTTGGACACCCGCGGCTGTACGTCGGCGGTGCTCAGCCGGCCCAGGATCTCGCGCATCGGCGCGGCCGTCTCGGGGTTCGCGCGCACCAGGCGGCGCAGCTTGGCCTTCCACTCACCGATCGCCTCCCCGGCCAGGGCGGGGTCCTGGACCACCTCGGTGCGGGAGCGCTCCAGCTCCGCGGAGGCCACGTGGGCGGCTTTGGCGAACAGCGCGGAGAGCTCCTCCCGGACCGGCGCCCACTCCCCCTGGTGGGTGGCCATGGCCTGGACCAGGGCGGTGGCGGTCTGCTCCACCAGTTCTGCGCTGTCGTCGGCCACGGTGGCACCCGCCCTTTCACCCGCCCTCCGCGGAAAGGGGCCGGGAGGAAGACATGTGTGCATAAGACACGCTAACCCCCTGCGGGGTCACCCACCGGTGTTTCCAGGGATTGAGGAACATCGGAACAGGACCCGGTGCCAGGGCTCCCGGCTTGTTCACCGGTCGGCGGTGGGCCGAGGAGGGTCTACCGCTACATCCTGTAGTGATCCTCCTCGACCCCCTAACCAGCCCCTGACCCCCGATTTGGCCCACTTATCGCAGGTCAGGTTTAGGAAAATCGGACACCGGAGCGGCGCCTGTGCGGCGGTCGACCCGAGCGCATCCGCTTCCAGATTTTCCCCAAACCTCATACCGGGGTCGCGGTAAAGGTCGATCGGCGGTGCACGTTCCGCTTTACCTGAACCTCATAAGCGGGCGCCTCAGGACTTCACGCGCCTCGGCGCGCGACACCACAGCGAAGAAGGTGGCCCGAACCTCGTCAAGTGCCGCGTGGATCGGTTCGAAATATGCAACATCGTGGGAGAAGGGGTGAAGGAGCTGGTCATCGCCCTGTGGATAACTTGGGGACAACCTGTGGACGGAGCGGAAGACGGCTGAGGGACACCCAGGGGTCGGCGAAACCCCGCCCCGGCAAAGGCGCTGGTCAGAGGGTTCACGGGCCTCGGGGATATACCACGCCTCCCGGCGGCGTTCGACGTTCATCGAAGTATGTGAGAAATCAACGACACGCCATTATCTTGCGGTGGTTACGCGCCTTTGCCCCTACATGTAGTCTCTTGCCCATCCCGGACAGGAGCTCCGGGAACGGACCCGCGAGGCTGTGCTGCGCGGGGTTCGGACAAGAAGAAGCGCCCCTCTCTTCGGCCAGGAAGAGCGGGGCGCCAGAACGATCCATGCGAAGCGGATCAAGTACGGAGACCATATGCCACTCACCGAGCCCGCGTCGAGCCACCCCGAGGAATCGGGCGAGTCCGGCCACGTGCCGCCCCCGGGCAGCGTTCCCGCTGCTCCGACCATCAACGGCGACCACAACCAGGTCACCATCATCGTTGGCAGCCAGAACGTGAGGGCCACCACGCGGGCCGCCGGCGCGGCCGCGCCGTGGTGGGAGCGCCTGCTGCGGGCCGTCCCGCTGCTGGGTTCGCTGCTGTTCGCCACGCGCCCCGGGGGAAGCTGACCTTCGAGCACACGGTGCCCCGCCACGGCTCGCCCGGACGTGGCGGGGCACCGCCCGGGCGAGCGGAGCGCCCGCCCCCCGCCGGCCCGCAGTGCCGTGTTTCGTCGAGCAGGCTTGACGGCGGCGGACGGCCCGCCCTGACCACCGGCGCCGACCAGAGGCGACGGGCCCGGGGGCACCGTTGCAAACGATCACGGCGCCCCTCTTTTTTTATTCATCTTTCCGGATCAACCAGGAAAAACAATAAACCACCATTCGCCTTCATTCTTTCGCGTGCTCCCGCCCGGGGCCACCCTCGGTGCGGCGCGGCTTCCACAAGAACGATACCTCGACCAACGAGCACAGCCACTCCCAGTGTTCCAAGTGATTGTCGAACCCCGCATCGAACTCTCCGCTCAGGGCGAGTTGGACGAAGGCAAACGCCAGCACACCCACCGGTCGTGACCAGGCCGCCAGGGGCACGCCTTCCCCGCGATCGCCCAGCTCCCGCCGCTCCTGGCCCTCGCAGTGTTCTCTGCAATCCATTCTGATATTTCCTTTCGCTTGTTTTTGGGCATGGCAAAGCCTCCCCTTGATAGATAAAAAAGTCCCCTGGTTCGGGGAATAGAAAAGCCGCCACTCGGGCGGCCAAGCAAAACGGGGCACTTCGTGTGCCCCGCTGATAGCTCCAGTCTATCGCAGTTTCCAAGAAAGGGCAATGCCCGTCCGGTTTGGGGGGAAATCCGGAGGTCAATGCAGGCGCCCCGGGGCGGGGCCCGTCCGCGGTCGGCGGGTTCACTCCACCGCGCCAACCGGAGCCCTGTCGTCCGGCGATCGACGCGAATGTCTTCCCTAAGCCTCATATGAGGTTTAGGATAGAGCCATGGCACGTGGACAGGCACCCCCCCTCCTCCCCGACCGGCTCGTCGCGGCCCGCCGCACCGCCGGCCTCACCCAGCAGGCCCTGGCCGAGGCGCTCGGCGTCTCCCACCGCACGATCGTGCAGTACGAGAAGGGCCGCGAACGCCCGGAAATCCAGCGCCTGGCCGCCCTGGCCCGCGCCCTGGGCGCCCCCATAGCCGACCTGGTCGCCCCCGGCTCCCTGCCCGAGGGCCTGGCCGGCCTGCGCCTGGGCGCGGGGCTGACCCTGGCCGCCGCGGCCGACGCCGTGCGCGCCCAGCTGCCCGCGGGGGGCGGGATCGCGTGCTCGCGGCCGGTTTTGGCCGACGCCGAGCGCGGCGTGCTCCCGCCGACGTGGGCGCCGCCCCCGGCCGCCGGGGCGGTCCGCACCGCCCTGGGCGCGGCCTACGACACCGACGTCGAGATGGTGGCCGCCGCCTGGAAGACGACGTTCCCCACCCAGACCGACCTCGCACCCGCCCCGGGCTGGGATCCGCTTCCGGAGACGCTGTGGGTGTGGCTGTGCGCGGCCGCGGCCGCCCCGGGGGCCACCACCGCCGAGCTCGGCGGCCCCTACTGGCTGCGCCACCTGGTCGAAGGCCCCGTCAAGGGCAGCCCCCGCCAGGGCCGCGGCTTCCTGGTGCGCCGCCCCGCCCCCAGCGGCGTCCCCCAGGAGGAGACCTGGCACCTGACCGAGGCCGGCCGCGCCCACATCCGGGACCACCGCGACGACTACGCCCGCCTGTACCCCGACACCGCCCCCGCCGTCCTGCCCGACCCGTCGGGCGCCTCCGCCGGCCCGGCCGAACAGGATGAGGTTAAGGAAAGCCCTGGGCTCCGTCCGGCCGCAGGCGCTCCGCTTTCCGAAACCTCACCCCTCGCCGCGGCCGACGCCGAGCTGCCTTTCGCGGACCCGGCCCCTGAGCCCGAGGTCCTCCCCTCCCCGGAGGAGGGGGCCGTGCACCTGGAGCTGCTCACCCCCGAGCAGACCGACGCCACCGGGATGGGCGCGGCCCGGATGTGGCGGGTCTGCCAGGGCGAGACGCCGGTCGGGTACGTGTGGCGCACCGACGACGCACACCAGCAGTGGGCGGGCGCCCGCGCGGGCGCCCGCGCGGGCGCCGACGGCCGACTGGGCGACATCGCCTCGCTGACCCCGGCCCTGCACCGCACCCGCCGCAGCGTGGTGGAGCACCTGCTCGACCCCGACGCCCCCTACTTCACCGCACCCGACCCCCGGGCCCCCGCCGCCGCGGCGTCCGCGGCGCCCCAGCAGGACGGGACCCGGGCGGTGGCGGTGCTGCTCACCGGCGACCCCGGCGAGGAGCACCCCTACCTGTGGGTGCACGTCGACGGAGAACGCATCGGCCACCTGGGTCCCCGCCACTCCTGGGACCTGGTCGAGGGGTGGGTGTACTACTCCCGGCCCACGGCCGAGGAGCTGCGCACCCTGCCCAGCGCCGAGCTGGGCGGGCGCCCGCCGGAAGCGGTCACCACGCTCACCGACCCCGCCGCGGCCGCCCGCGAACTCCTGGACCAGGTGCTGGAGGACGGGGTGTACGTCGGGTCCCTGCACGGCCACCACACCGGCCCGGACGGCGTGCACCCCGACCGCATGGCCCGCTGGGAGCTCTACCGCGGCCGCGTCCCGGGCCGCCACGACATCTACACCGGCAGCACCTGCCACGGCTGGCTCCAGGACGCACCCGAAGGAGGCCACACCGCCCACACCCGGTCCGGGCCGGTGACGGGCGGCCCCTGGCCCACCCGCGGAGAAGCGGTCGCCGCGCTGTGGGGGCACCTGACCGCGCCGTTGCCCCCGCCCCGGCTGTCCGAGCAGGTCCACGCCCGCCGTACCCCCCGCAAGCGCTTCGACCTGAGGCCGATGTGCCCCTACACCGACGCCCAGCTCGCCGCCCACCGCGTGGTCGAGGCCGAGGGCTCGGAGAAGGGGGCGCGGGTGTACGAGGTCCGGGTGGCCGACGACCTGGTGGGCAGGGTGCGGCGCCTGGCCTACGTCAAGAAGCACTTGGCGTGGGAGGCCACCGCTGCCACCCGGGCGCGGCCGGGGGAGGCCACCCCACCGCGGACCGCCCGCGGCACCCGAGAGGACGCCGTGTGGGCGCTCCTCGCACGCCCGGGGCCGCTGTGGGCAGACCCCACCAGCGAAACCCTGCACGGCGACGTACCTACGGCATGACGTACCTACGTCGCGTCCTGATCAGCGGAAAGGCCCGTATCCCCGACAGGGGGTGCGGGCCTTTACGCGTTCGGGGGGTAGACCCTCCACATGCAGCACTCGGAGTTCGGTGAGCCCGACGAGGTCTCCGACGCCCAGGCAGACGAGGACGAGGCCTGGCTCGCGGCGCTCCCGTCCGGGCAGCGCGCCCTGCTGGAGCTGGTGATCGCCCGGATGTGCGAGGCTGCCGCCGACAGCACCCACCGCCCCCGCGGATGAGCGTCAGCCGGTAGGAGGCAGGCCCGGCCGGGCGCACCGGCGATCGCGAACCCTCTGACCCCTGATGACGCCACCGCCTGGCCACACCCCCGCGCAGCGCTGGCCACGGGGTGGCCAGCGCGCCGGCCATGTGGCCAGATCACAAAGTCGCCTTGGCAGCTTTGCAGAAAGTCACCAAGGCACAGAGTCAGCGATGTGCCTTGGTGACTTGGCGGGCTTGCGGCGCCCCGGCCCCCTCCCACTCGGCCAGCGCCTTCTGAAGGCGCTGGGCAAGCTCGGGTGAAGCCCACCGGCCCTGGGCGGTGTGCCGGATGTACTCGTGGGCGCCCTGGCGCAAGGCCGACTCGGGGAAGCGCAGCACCGCGGCGGTGAGCGGGTGGGCGCCCTCCACGTGCGAGGCCGAGTCGATGCACCCCCCGGGGACCTTGCGGATGTGCTCGGGGTCGTAGCCGTTGGCGCGGTTGTTGTCGCACCGCCAGTACCACCGGCCGGAGTAGGCACACTCGCACGCGATGGTGCCCGTCATCCGGGGGTGCCGACGCCGCCATTCGGCGTCCAGGGGAAGCACGTCCTTCGTCTGCGGAGCCTTCTTGCCGCACAGGCAGCACACCAGTTGGATTTTCGGCGCCATGGAAGTTCCTCTGCTCGGGGAGGCCATGTTCCCAGCGAGGGGGTGCTATCGGGCGAAGTCCGCAAGAGTTTTACGCGGTAAAAACCGAGTGCGGCATGGCGATGTCCCCCCGGAGTCAGGCGTTAGTAAGGTAACGCCTATGGCATCAGCATCCCCCGGCGACAAGGAGAAGGTCACCTCCAAGCTGCCCGCCCACCTGCGCACCCGCCTGAAGGTACGAGCCGCCGAACGCGGCCTCGACATTCAGGACGCCATCGCTCACGCGCTGGAGCGGTGGGCACACGTGGGCACGCAGCCGACGGTGGACACCTCCGGAGCACCCCCGTTCTCCACCTGGCTCCCGATCGGCGCCTTCGCAGACTTCAAGGCCGCCTGCGGGACACGCGGGGTCTCTTTCATCCAGGGCCTCTCCCAAGCAGTGGAGCTCTGGCTCGCCGAGCACCCTTCACCTCAGGAGGAACGCATGACGCACCCCAAGCGCAGGATCATGGCGAATCAGAAGGGCGGGGTCGGCAAGACGGCACTGTCCGCTGGCGTGGGACAGGCCTACGCCGAGGGCAGCGAGTTCGACGGGCCGGGCCTGCGTGTCCTGCTGGTGGACTTCGACCCCCAGGGGCACCTGACCACCCAGCTCGGGGTGGAGCCCCTCGGACTGGACGACGACAGCCTGGTCAAGCACATGACCGGCGAGGGCCGCGGCGATTTGAAGGCGCTCATCGCACCGATCGAGGACGAGCGCTTCGGAGACCGTCTCGACTTGCTGCCTGCGTGCGCGGACGGGTTCGTCCTGGACGTGAAGCTGTCCACGACCCGGGTCCGCGAGTCTGCTCTGGAGCGGGCGCTGGAGCCGATCGAGGGCGACTACGACGTGATCGTGGTCGACTGCCCGCCCAGCCTCGGGCTGGCCATGGACGCCGCGATCTTCTACGGGCGCCGGCGCCCGGAGGAGAAGCCGGGCGACTCCGGTGTGGTAATCCCGGTGCAGGCCGAGGACTCCAGTGCCGATGCCTTCACCTTGCTGACCGGACAGATCGAGGACCTGCGCCAGGACATGCGGTTGGACGTGGACTACCTGGGGCTGGTCGTGAACATGTACGACGCGCGCCGCGGGTACATTGCGACGTCATCGCTGAAATCATGGGAGGAGATCGGTGACCCGGAGGTGATCGCCGTGGTGCCCGACCGCAAAGAGCAGCGCGAGGCGGTGCGCAGCAAGCTCGGCCTGCTGGTCTACG
Organism: Nocardiopsis flavescens; assembly: GCF_900141985.1. Taxonomy (GTDB): domain Bacteria; phylum Actinomycetota; class Actinomycetes; order Streptosporangiales; family Streptosporangiaceae; genus Nocardiopsis; species Nocardiopsis flavescens. Next base: position 8,707 of record NZ_FQZK01000046.1, read on the forward strand.
ACCCCTCCTGCGACCAGTCCGCCGCCATGCGCCAGATCGCGAGGGCCCTGTCGTGAGCAAGGCCGACAAGCTCGGGAAGTCGTCGTCCTTCGGGGCCGCCGGCCAGGCGCGCAGCGCCCGCCGCCAGCTCATCTCCCAGGCCGTTGGGGAGGCCCCGGTCGATCCGGCTCGGGTGCCGCTGTCCCAGCTGGCGGGCAACCCGGAGAATCCCCGGGAGAGCCTGGGCAACCTGGACGAGCTCGCCGCGAGCCTGGCCGAGCAGGGGCTGCTGCAACCGCTGCACGTGCTGCCGCGGCGCGCCTACCTGGAGGTGCACCCCGAACACGAGGCAGCGATCGGCGAAGCGGTGTTCGTGGTCGTCAACGGCAACCGGCGCCTGGCCGCCGCCCGCCAGGCCGGGCTGGAGGCCGTCGCGGTGCACGTCCGCGGGCCGCGGGGAGCGGACGGGGAGAGCGAGGTCTCGCTGCGAGCCGCGGTACTGGCGGAGAACATCCACCGCCAAGACCTGCACCCGTTGGAAGAGGCGCAGGAGATCGACAAACTCCTCGGGCTCGGCCTGAACCGATCCCAGACTGCGTCGCTGCTGGGAAAGTCCAACGGATGGGTCACCCAGCGGCTCATCCTGTTGGACCTGCACACCGACCTACAGAAGCTGCTCCGGTCCGGGGAGCTCAAGCTCGCCGAGGCCCGGGAGCTGGGCAAGCTCCCTCCCGAGGAACAACTGGCAGCCCACCAGGAGAGGGCAGCGGAGTTTTACCGCGTAAAAACCGGCGAGCACTCCCAACAGAACACCGAGGCCGCACCAGAGCCGCAGCCCAGCCCGACACGCCAGCCTCCGAAGAAGGCGGGGTCACCGTCCGTGCCTCAGCCAGGGCGGACAGGACGTCCGGAACAGCTGACCCTGGACCTGCAGTGGGACGAGCCCGAAGCACTGGCGGACCAGCTTTACACGGAGTTGTCTGCGGGGCTGGACTCTGACCAGCTCCGGCGGCTGGCCAAGGCGCTCCTGGATCGCCTGTGACCTGAGAACCTCTGCGCTGTCATCGGAGCGGACCGCCGGTCCACCCCTCGCCCAGCTGGTGGTCGCCGTCGCGTGTGGCCACGTGCCAGATGCCCACCGCGTCTCCGTCGGCGGTGATGTGGTCCCAGTGCGCCAAGACCCGCACCACCCGCACCCGGTCGCCCGGCCGGTCCGGGGCGGTCAGCTCGGTGGGCAGCCCATCGTCGTCGACGTCGACCTCCAGGGGTTGGGCCGCCGCGGGGCGGCGCCGCTCCGGCGATCCGGGCCAGTATCGAGTGCTCGCCGGTGCGGGGTGACGTTCGGTGATCTCAACGACTCGCAGAACCTCGCCAAGTCCGCTGGCGGTCGCGCGACTCGGTGCTGGAGCACGTGTACGTCGGCTTCGTCCTGCACAACGTGTTCCACACGCCCTTCCATGGATGGCGGATCGCTTCGGCCTAGACGACGCGGGTGTGAAGTTCACGGAGACGATGTAGCAGCAGTCCAGGCCAAAGATCGGACACGGCTTCCACGAGTTATCCACAGGCCAGACGTACAAGTTCCGCCAGTTATCCACAGGTTCCGAGCGCCCCTAGCTTTTTCTTCTCGCAGGTGAGAGCGTTCCTATGCCGTCGATGGGGAGGACCTTAGCGGCGTCGTCCCAGTCGCTCAGCGACTGCGGCGTTCATCGGTGATCGGCAGGGTGTTCCCAGGGGACGTGTAGCGTTTCTTGTACCGCTTCCGGTCGGGTCTGTCCCTGGGAGGCAGATCGGGCGCTCAGGCGCTGGACTCCTCCGCATCTTGCTTCGAGGTGCGTGGTCACGACCGGAAGAGGTGCCGTATGAACCGTCGTTGGCGCAGGCGTGAGGGTGGGGACTCGACTCCTGGGTGGTTGGTCGCCCTGTTGGGGGGAGCAGCCAGAGCAGTGGTCTCCCACCTGTTGGACCTGTTCTTCGACGGAAACGGCCCCAGCTGACCGTGAGGTCTGCTGAGGCCGAGTCCTGAAGCGGGGCCTGCCGTTGTCGTTGGCGCGAGGCGGTGGGCCCCTTTTCCGTGCGCGCATGGCGCCACGTACGCAATCGACCATACACCTTGAGAATGTTGGCAACTAACAAAGTCTCAAGGACCAAGCCAGACGCTTCAGGCCCCTGACCTGGTCTTACTTTCAAATCTCTCGTGTGTGGGGCACTGAAGGGCTCACGGAGCGCCGGGGCCGGGGTAGACCCCTTGCCATGGAGCACTCGGAGTTCGGGGAGTACGAGTTCGTCTCTGATGATCAGGCTGCCGACGACGACCGGTGGCTCGCCTCGCTGCCGGCGGGGAAACGCGCCCTGGCGGAGATGATGATCGCGCGGATGTGCGAGGCCGAAACCGACAGCACCCACCGCCCCGACCGGTGATCTCCGACCCTGTGTACGGATCGGACGCTTCGTCCCATGCCGGGGCGGCGCCCGTACGTCGGCGGGGGCGGGTTGTAGTCGTAGCCGGGGGCACGCGGTCGCCGAGACCGGCCTGCCCTACACCGCCGCCCGCCGGGCCGCAATCGCCCGCCACCGCCAGGAGCATGAGCTGCCCGACACGCTGCTGTCGGTCGACGACGTCGCCGACCACGTGGCTGCCCGGGCCATGTGGGGGTGTTCGAGAACGGGTTCGCCGGGTCGCGGGCCTTATGCCGCTACCTGGCGCTCCAGGCCCGCGACCACGGCGCGGCCGCCTACCCCGGCCTGCCCGTCGTCTCCGACCGGGCCGCGGGCAGGCGTCTGCTGGTCTCCCTGGAGCAGGCCGCCCCCACCGCCGCCGAGCCGGTGTTCGTCGTGGTCGACGACCCGCGCGCCCTGCAACCGACATCGCCACCCGCAGCGAGTCCTTCGCGGCCCTGGCGCGGCTGCTCTCCCGCGGCCCCGACCACGTGCACGTCGTGCTGCGCTGCGACGGCCCGGCGACGTCCTGGCCACTGAAGGCGTTCGCCGTGGTGGCGGTGACCGGCGTCCTGGCGACCACCTGGCGCACGGTCGTGGGGGAGCCGATTTCGGGCACGGCCACGTCCGGGCCGGACGAGTGGACGGTGCTGCCCGGCCCCGCCCACCGCGGCCGGGGCGTGCTCGACTGCGCCAGCGCGCCCTCGGGGGAGCGGGCGGTGGTGTTCGTGCCCGGCGCCCCGCCGGCCTCTACCGCCAGCGCCTCCGGCCACCCTGACCACGGTGCCTGGGCGGACCGGGACTGGTCCCGGCACGCGCGGGTGCGCGTGGTGGCCACCGTCGACCGCTACTCGCCCGCGGCCTGCGGGTACCGGTTCGAGGCCGGGGAGGTACTGGCCATGCGCCAGAACGGCAGCCCCGGGCCGGTGCCGCGCGCCGACGCGATGCTGGCCTACGTCACCGTCACCCGCGCCATGGAGGTGCTCGACCACGGCGGCCTGTCCTGGATCCACGACCGCGCCAAGCGGCCGAGAGCGGGCCGCCACGGCCACCGGCGGGTGCCCGGGCCCCTGGATCCGGCCCATCCGGACTGGCGCGATCCCTACCGTTCCTGAGGCCCACGTGACGAAAACAGCCCCTGCAACCAAGCGTTGCAGGGGCTGTGTGCCCGGTCCGGCCCGGGCACACGCGCCGAAACGTGAGACCTGCGCGATCTGATGCGTTTATCCCGGGATATCGGTCGCGCTCGTCGAGCGCGACAAGACATTTCCCAGAGAAAAGCCAGCTCACGCCTATGTCGCTTTGTACACGAGCCGCAAGGGCGTCACAGAATGGTCGGAGAGCCTGTATCTTGGTTTCATTCCTCTTCGGTGGGGGTCGATCGACCTCGCGCGAGTCGATCTGTGCCCGTCCGGGGCATAGGCACTCCTAGCCCGAGGAGGCTACCCATGGAGGGTGAACCCAGGAGCTGGTGGCGGGATCTTCGCGTCGCGATCATCACGACCGCCCTGGCTCTACTCCGGTTCCTGCTGGCCCTTGGATGTTTCATCCTGTGGCTGGTCAGGTGCGGGGTGGGGTGACCTCTCGTGGGGGCCGGCCGAAGACGTCCGGCCGGACCCCACGGGGTCTGTAGGGGTTCGCGGTGGTCGTCCTGGCAGATGGCCCACCGCGGGCCCCTCTCGTGTTTCTGTGAGCAAGTATAGACGAAACTTAATCAGCTCGCGCACCGAACACCGTCTCGGAAACTAAAAACCATCCGACGAGGATTCTTGAAAGAATTCTTGCGATGGCGGCCATCGGAGGTTTTAGTTCATTTGTTTTCCGGTGTTTTTCTTGGGTCAGGTGCCGGGTTGCAAGCGGGGTACCGGTGCGTAGTGGTGCCTACCAGTTCCCTCGAAAAACCCACCATCGCGGGTTCTGAAACCGGGCTGCCCCAGAACCAACCCGGCGGTGTGGGGTGAACCGGGTTCGCGCAGGCACCGGGCGAGGGACCACCCCCTGTGACCTGGGGTGGGGTGACTGGGGTGGGGTGGGGTGGGTGTGGGTTACCGGCTGGGGACCACCCGGTACCGGGTAGGGACCGGTCCCCGGTGGTCCCCTGCCCGGTACCGGGTGGTCCCCAGCCGCCCCCTACGCTGCCCCGGTGAACCCGGCGGGTGGGTTCACCGGGAGCAACGGTGCACTCTCTATATATCCCCTCATCAGGCAAAACGCTCTACGAAATTCGCAGAAGAGCACACCCCTCCGGCCGTTTTCGGAGAGCCCCGGCGGACGTTTTCGAGCGCACGCGGGAGTGACCTCCCGCCAGATCAAAGTGTGGGAGGTAGGGGGCCGGGCGGTGGGCTGGCGCCGATGATGTCGACCTGTTCCAGGACGGCGGGCGCCGGCGCGGGCGGCCCCGCCCAGTGCGCCGGCCCCGCCGGGCCGGGCCGGGCGAGCACCGCGCGGATCGCCTCCAGGTGCCCGCCGCCGCGCCCCCGCGCCGACGAAGCGACAGCGCTCTCCTCCTGGCCGTGGCCACGGTCCTCACCCATGCCCACCAGCATGTCGGGAACAGGACCCAGAGTGCTGACGAGCGTGCACATGACGGTCCGTGCGAGCACGAAGATGTCAGCGCTCGGCACCGTGTTGTGCGCTTCCCGCTGTGATGCCTCGGGGTGGCGTCTTGGCCCGGGAAACAGGCGTGGCCGGTTTCGGCGAATCCTGTCCGGACCCCGCGGTAGGAGGGAACAATCGGTTCTATGGGACATAAGTGGGTCTGGCCGACGGTGCTGGGTGTGATCGCGGCGGTGCTGGCAGGTGTCTGGGCCCTGCCCCGGCTGTTCCCCGACCTGGGGTGGGGGTTGAACGAGCTCAACCAGGCCTCGGGGATCGCCTCCCTGGCGGTGGCCGTGGCGGCCCTGGTCGTGGCCGTGCGGACACTGCGCGCGAGCCCACCCCCGGACGAGAACTCCCCGGGCGAGGGCGGTGACTCGATCAACATGGACCGAATCCGCGCCAAGGGATCGGTGACGGCCAAGGAAGGCCCGGAGACAGGGTCGTCTGGGGACAGGATCCGGATGCGGGGCATCCGCGCCGACAAGGACGTCACGGGTAAAAAGACCACCCGGTCGCGCCATGGGCGGTCACGGTGACCGGCCAGGACACACCTGCCCGCGTGTCCGCGACGCACATCGACATGCGGTGGATCGTTGCCGGTGGCGACGTCATCGGGCAGGTGATCAACCTGCCCCGGCCGCTGCCCACCGCACTGTTCTCCCTGCCCCGGCCCCCGGCCCGGTTGGCGGGGCGGGTAGCGGAGCTGGAGGCGCTGCTCGCCGAACTCGCCCCGCCCACCGGGGACGACACGGATACCGGAAGCTCACCGGTCGGGGACACCTCTGCGGGTGTCGTGGTCTCGGCGGTGGCAGGGATGGGCGGGGTCGGCAAGACCGCCCTGGTCCTGGCCGCGGGTGCGATCGCCTCCTACAAGGAGTGGTTCTGCGCCGAGCTGTACGTGGACCTGCGCGGCTACACCCCCGGGCAGGAGGCGTTGTCGGCGGAGGCGGCGCTGGACGTGCTGCTGCGCCAGATGGGCGTGGACGCCCAGGAGATCCCGGCCGAGGCCGGTGAGCGGGCCTCCTTCTACCGGTCAGCGCTGGCGGCCCTGTCGCGGGCCGACGCACGCAACCGGCCGGTGTTGGTGGTGGCCGACAACGCCCGCTCGGCCGCCCAGGTGCGGCCCCTGCTCCCGGGCACGGGCGGGCACCGGCTTCTGTCCACGACCCGCGGCGGCCTGCACGCACTGGCCGGCGCCCGCCACGTGGACCTGGACGTGCTGGACTCGGCCGATTCCCTGGCGCTGCTGGCCTTCGCCCTCACAGCGGCCCACCCGCAGGATGCGCGGGCGGACGACGAGGCGGGGCTGGGCAGGCTGGCCGGGGTGTGCGGGCATCTGCCGCTGGCGTTGGAGATCACCGCGGCTCAGCTCGCCCGCAAACCCCTGCTGTCCCCGGACACGCTGTCCGAGCGGTTGGAGAAGGCCGTCTCCCGGGTCGACAAGATCAAAGACCACGGCACCGATGTGGAGCGGACCCGGGTGCTGCGGGCCGTCTTCGACACCTCCCTGGACCAGCTCACCCCCGAAGAAGTGCGGGTGTTCCTGCTCGTGGCCGCCGCCCCGGGCCCAACCACCTCCACCACGGCGGCCGCGGTGCTCACCGGCCTGGACCCCGACGAGGCCGAAGAGGTGCTGGAGGAGCTCCAGGCCGCGCACCTGCTCACCCAGCCCGCCACGGCCAGGTGGGGTGCCCATGACCTGCTCACCGACCACGTCACCACCCACCCCCACCCGCCCAAGGACCGCCCCCAGGCCATGGCCCGGCTGCTGGACCACTACACCGCCACCACCAGCGCCGCCGACCAGCATGTGCGGGCGCTGCCCGGGCAGGAGGTTCCCGGGGAGTTCCCCGACCGGGAGGCGGCGCTGGAATGGTTGGACGCCGAGCGCGCCACCCTGGTCGCCGCAGCACTGGCCGCACCCGCCCTCGGCCACCCCCGAGCGGCCGTTTCCCTGCCTCTGGCCATGGCCTACTACCTGAACCACAGGCGCAGCTTCGAGGACTTGGAGAAGGTCTCAGCCTCCGCCCAGAAAGCAGCCCACGCCGTCGGGGACGCCCACCGCGAAGCGTCGGCGTGGAACAACCT
>NZ_FQZK01000070.1 GCF_900141985.1 Nocardiopsis flavescens
TTGTCTGACGTCAGTAACCTTGTCGGGCCCATCAGCCAAACAGTCGCTCTACCTCCGGCAAGAAACACGCAACGCTGCACCTAAATGCATTTCGGGGAGAACCAGCTATCACGGAGTTTGATTGGCCTTTCACCCCTACCCACACCTCATCCCCCAGGTTTTCAACCCTGGTGGGTTCGGGCCTCCACGAGGTCTTACCCCCGCTTCACCCTGGACATGGGTAGATCACTCCGCTTCGGGTCCACAGCATGCGACTCCAACGCCCTATTCAGACTCGGTTTCCCTACGGCTACCCCACCCGGGTTAACCTCGCCACACACCATGACTCGCAGGCTCATTCTTCAAAAGGCACGCCATCACAACCCCGAAGGGCAGCTCTGACGGCTTGACAGCACACGGTTTCAGGTACTATTTCACGACCCCTCACCGGGGCACTTTTCACCTTTCCCTCACGGTACTAGTGCACTATCGGTCACCAGGACGTATTTTGGCTTAGCAGGTGGTCCTGCCAGATTCACACGGAATTCCTCGGGCTCCGCGCTACTCGGGGACAGCGTCAACACTAGAACAGAACCTTCACCTACGGGACTCTCACCCACTCCGGTACCGCTTCCCAACGGATTCAGCTAGCTCTGCCCAACATGCTCCGGATCGGCAGACCCGAAAAGACACGCCCCACAACCCCGCACACGCAACGACTGCCGTCTATCACACGCGCACGGTTTAGCCTCTTCCCCGTTCGCTCACCACTACTAGGAGAATCACTGTTGTTTACTCTTCCTACGGGTACTGAGATGTTTCACTTCCCCGCGTCACCACCAACCACCCTATACATTCAGGCGGCGGCAACCCGATACAACTCGGGCTAGGTTTCCCCATTCGGACACCCACGGATCAAAGCTCGGTTGACAGCTCCCCGTGGCCTATCGCGGCCTCCCACGTCCTTCATCGGCGCCTGGTGCCAAGGCATCCACCGTATGCCACTATCACTTGGCCACTACAGATAACAAGATGCTCGCGCACACTATTCACAAATCAAAACACCAACCGCATACCCCAACACCACTC
>NZ_FQZK01000031.1 GCF_900141985.1 Nocardiopsis flavescens
GGGCGATGGGGAGGCCGGTGTCGGGGTTGAAGGGGATTCCGTTGTCGTCGACGGGGAAGGGTTCGCCCGTTCCGGGGTCGATGGGCAGGCCGGTGGCGGGGTCCGTCTCCAGTCGGCGGGAGCGGCTGCCGCCACCGCTGATGGTGCTGCCGCCCGGTGGCAGCGGACCGCCGGGGAAGGGGAGGCCGCCCCCGCCGCCGGCGAGGTCGCTGATGGTGCTGCCGCCCTCGGGGACCCCGCCCGGCGGGAGGTCCGGGTCGAAGGCGCCGCCGCCCCCGCCGGGGCCGCCGGCGAGGTCGCTGACCGTGGTGACCTCGGGACCCGCGCCCGCCAGCCGGTCCGGGTCGAAGGCGCTGCCTCCCCCGTCGGGACCGCCTCCCCCGGGACCGCCCCCGTCGGGACCGCCGCCCAGGGGCCCGTTCTCGCCGAACAGGTCCTCCACGTTGAAGCCGCTGCCCCCGTCGTCGCCGGGGGGCCTGTTCCCGCCGAGCAGGTCCTCGATGTCGAACCCGTCGTCGCCGCCTCCGGTCCCTCCCCCGGTCCCGTCGCCGTCACCCCCGCCGATGGCCGGGTTCGGGGTGAAACCGGGCGGCAGCCCGCCCTGGGGGGAGCGGAACGGGTCGACCCGCCCGGACACCGCGGAGTAGGTCGTGCCGAGGGCGTTGTACAGGTTCTCCGCGGCGGTCCCCAGGGTGGACAGGTGGTCCAGCCAGACCTGCTGGACCGCGTCGTTGGCGTGGGTGTCGCTGCCGCCCAGCGTCGGCGCCCCCCAGACGCCGTCGGCGGTCAGCGGTATCTGGTAGCGGCCGTGCGGGTGGAAGGCGGTCGTCCACTGGGGCTGGGCGCTGAGGGTGGTGTTCTGGTACCAGTGCCGGATGGACCCCAGGAACGAGGCGCGGGGGTCGGCGTTCCAGCTCTCGTAGGCGGCGACGAAGCCGGCGACGGCCTCCACGATGCCGGTGCGGGTGTCGCTGATGCCCTGGCGGATGTCCTCCAGCTGGATCTGCATGTTGGTCAGCCGCATCGCCAGGTCGTACACCCGGGCGGCGAACATGCCGGCCGCGTTCCCCTGGAAACCGCCCTCGGGCTCGTCGATCCGCCGGTAGAGGGAGAACAGGCCGCTGTCGTTCGCCGTCCCGTCGCTGATCCCGGTCGTGGTGGTGAGGAAGGTGTTGAGGTTGCCGAGCCGGGTGGCCGCGTCGGTCTGGGACAGCACGCTGTACCCCGTGGAGTCCGCGCTCGCCTGCATGACACCGGTGAGCCGGTGCAGCCGCTCCCGGAACACCGACTCGGCGGACTCGCGCCCCTCCCACAGGCTCCGGTTGAACCGGTACCCCCAGGCGTGGTTCTGCCGGAGCCCGTTCCGCCAGCGGTGGCTGGGCTGCCACCACACGATGTCCCACTCGTGGGAGGCGAAGCTCCCGGGCGCGATGTGGTTGCGGATGTCGTACACGCCCTGGGAGAACCAGTTCTCGCCCGTGACGGTGCTCAGTGCGGGCATCGGCGGGTGGTTCCCGCCCTCCTCGCGGTCGGCGAAGATGTTCAGGTATCTGACGACTCGATCGGGCATGGTCCTCCCCGGCCCCTGTGCGTGCGGACGTTCCGGGTCAGGCCCCGGTCGCGGGCGGCGGGCTCGCGGGCGGCGGCCGGTCGCCCGTCGCCGAAGGCGATCCGATGATCGAGAGCAGCTGGGCCGCCGTCAGCTCCTCGTCCTCCTCCAGCCCGAGGAAGACCAGCATGTTGCTGTTGAGCCGGTCGGTGATGCGCCCCACCTCCTCCTGGAGCCCGATCAGCTCGGTGTGGACGGCCAGCAGGCTCGTGTCGAAACGCCCGCCGAGGATGCCCGCCTCCGGAAGGTGGGAGGGGTTGCCGATGCGCACGTGCGGTCCGTCCTGGCCCTCCCCGTAGTACTCGAACTCGGAGATGTGGGTGTTGAGGCCCGTGGAGAAGGGCGCCAGGTAGGTGGTGACGAACGACCGGACGGTCTCCAGGTCGATCGAGGTGATCGGGTCGGGGGGCATGGCGGCTCCTGCGCGCGACGGTGGTTCGGGGAGGGTGGCGGGCCCGCCCTACCGGGTGGCGGGCCCGCCGGGCGGGGCCCGGGCTCAGGCCAGGTTCCGCCACTCGTTGGCCTCGCGGTTGTCGGTCGTGCCGTAGTTGTCGCCCATGTTGCCGAGGGCGACCTGCGCGCCGTTCAGCAGCGTGCGCATGTCTTCGAGGTTGAGCGCCCAGTTCTGCATGGCCACGTCGTAGGACTCGGCGGTGGCGCCTTCGAGGTCGCTGCGCACGGCGGCCATCTGCTGCTGGAGGTCGTTCAGGGCGTTGGAGACCTCCGTGGTCTCCTGCTGGAGGTCGATCGCCCCCTGGCCCATGGCGTTGAAGTTGACGTGGAAACCCGACATGTTCTCGCTCCGTTCCGGGGTGGGGCGGGCTGCGGCGCGTGGGCCTCAGCTGCTCGCCTGGTTGGGGTTGAGCTGGCTGATCAGGGCCGAGCCCTCCAGGGTGTTGGTGTCCTCCACGGCGTGCATGGACTGGACGGTGCCGCCGAAGGTCTCGACCATCCGGCTCATGCCGTTGGTGATGAGCCGCAGCTCCTCCAGCCACAGCACCAGCGCCTCGCTGTAGGTGTTGGACGCACCGCCCTGCCAGCCCGCGCGCAGGGCGTCGCGGGCGGCGTCGACGCGGACGTAGACGGAGTCGCACCTGCCGTGCGCCTCGGTCATGGCCTCGCTGGCGATCCTGTTGGCTTCGTCGGTATTGCGCATCGTGCTCATGACGGCGCTCCTTTCTCCGCGGTCCCTCAGACCGCTTCCTGCGCTTGCCCCGGGCACGGCTGCGCCGCGGGGTCCTGGGGTGGGGTGAGGGGCTGGGCCGCCAGGCCCGGGTGCAGCACCGGCCCGGTGGGCAGCAGCCTGAGGATCGAGTTGGGGGTCGTCACCGCCCCCTCCTCCGTGTAGCCGAGGGCGGCGACCGTGTCCGCGTCCAGCAGCGGGAACTTGGCGGCGTCCTCGGTGACCAGGTAGTAGGTCGGAGCGTCGCTCGCCCCCGCCTCGGGGCTGGCCCGGACCAGCGCTCCGCCGCCCGCGGGCACGCCCACCAGGTCGGGGGTCGGGCACCCCGGGGAGATGCCGGGGACCTGTTGGACCGGCAGGGCCGTGATCGAGGCGTCGGGGGACAGGGCCAGCGACCGCTCCCCGGAGGGCCCGACGACCAGGCAGGGGTTGCCCGAACCCTCGGGGACGGCCTCGGGCGGGACGGCCGGCAGCCCGGGAGCCAGCGCCTCTCCGGCACCGGCGCCGGGGGCCAGCAGCCCCCGGACCTCTCCGGCGGCCAGCGGGACCGCCTCGGGCTCGGACCCCGTGTACACCTCCTCGCGGACGGCGGGGGAGGCCAGCAGGAGCGCGGCCTCGGTCACGGTGAGCGGGACCAGGCCCCGGTCGCCCAGCAGGTAGTCCTGGGCGGCGCCGTTGCCGGAGGGGACGGTGAACAGCGTTCCCACCCGGTGCTCCTCCAGCCCCGCGGCGTCGGAGGTCTCGCCCAGGCCGGGCACCTCCGGGGCGGCCAGCCGGGGCCCCTCGGGCACCGCGGCCAGGAAGGAGTCCGACACCGGCAGGGCGGGGACCGTGCCGTAGCCCAGGGCCTCCACGGCGCCGCCCGCCACGTCGAGTTCCAGGCGCCGGTCGGCCCACAGCAGGTGGTGGCGCTCGTCGGGACCGACCACCGCGACGGCGTACTCGGGGGGCGGCACGACCGTGCCCTCGGCGCCGTCCAGCGTCAGGGAGGTGCGGTGGGCGGCCTCCCCGGCGGGGGTCACCGCGCACAGCCGCCACACGGTGCCGACCTCGCCGGTGGGCAGGGAGTCGGGTGCCGCGGGGATGCCGACGGGGCCGCCGCGCGGCACCCCCTCCAGGGAGGCCTCCCGGACCAGGCTCACCGTCATGCCCTCCCCCTGGATGAGCCGGGCCGAGGCGTAGTTGTCCACCGGGCGCAGCACCCCCTGGGAGTAGAGGTAGGAGGCGCCGGTGTCGCGGACCAGGATGAGCCTCCCCTCCTGGCGCCAGGAGGCGGCGCCCCCGGGGAAGAGCAGGCCGAACACCAGGAACCCCACGCACAGGACGGCGCCCACCGCCAGGCCGGTGTACAGGGTGTTGCGGGTGCGGCGCAGGGGCGCGTCCACCGCGTTGGGGTCGGCCTCCAGCATCGCGGTGCCCAGCCGGCCCATCATGAAGTCGTGCGCCTGGGCCCTGTCGCGTCGTGACTGCACGGCTCAGCCCCCGACCGCGCGCAGGAGGCCGTACACCCCGAACAGCCCGAGGACCAGGGGGACGATCGCCACGCCCAGGACCGCCTGGAGGAGTTCGGCGGCCCTGCCCCAGTGGGGCAGCAGGCGCTTGCCCGGTACGGACCAGGACAGGACGGCCAGTGCCCCGGCGGTCGCCGCCAGGACCATCACCGCGACCAGGAGGGGGGTCCCCTCCGGGCCGCGGGTGAGGTACAGCACGAGTGCGACGGCGGCGGCCACCGGCGGTGCGAGGTGGGAGAGGCGCTGGCGTGCCGAGGACATCCCGCGCGTCTGGAGCAGGGTGACCAGGGCCGTCACGACGCACAGGGAGACCGCGACCCAGCCCCCGGTCCAGGCCAGGACGACCAGGCTGACCGTCAGGACGCTCCCGGTGGCGGCCAGCAGGGCGGTCTGGAAGTGGTCCGCCAGGGTGCCGCGCTCCAGGACCTGGCGCGCCGGGTAGGGGTCGATCTCCTCCTGGAGCTGTTCGGGGTTGGCGGGCAGGGACGGCAGCCGCATCCCCGACAGCCGGAAGGACAGCTGCGGGGAGAACGTCGCCACCAGCAGGGCGAGGGCCGCCGTGCCGCCCGCGGCGGCGCCGACCGTGGCCCCGGGGACGAACATCACCATGAGGGCGCCCAGCGCCACCAGCAGGTGGAACGCGAACACTCCGGTGAAGAAGGGCACCGAGCCGGCGACGGCGGCGACCCCCAGGGTCGTGGCGCCGGCCCCGGCCATGGCGCCGGTCAGGACCCGGGCGCCGGTCAGCAGCGTGCCCGGCTCCCCGGCGGTCAGGGCCGTGCCCGCCAGGGCCATGTACAGCACGGCGCAGGCCGCGAGCCCGGTCGAGGCGATCGGGTCGCCCATGGCCCGCGAGGCGGCCCAGGCGCCCAGCAGCATCAGCACCGCGCCGCCCGCGCCGGCGATCACCGTCAGCTGCTGGCGGTCTCCCAGGAACAGCACCAGGGCGCCGAGCAGCAGGGCGACCAGGGCCAGCGCCTGGAGCGTCGCCCGGGTGTGCGGGGGCGACCAGCGGTCGGGGCGGTCCGCGCTGCCGACCGCCACCCCGGCCACGAGGTCGTCGAAGTGGATGGGGGGCAGCTGGTCCCGGCGGGGCCGCAGGTAGAGGGTCTCGCCGTGGTAGAGCCCCAGGGAGGCCAGGGTCTCGCTCGTCGGTACGGGCTCGTCGCCGAGCTGTTGCAGGACCCAGCCGTCGTGGTCGAGCCCGCTCTCGTCGAGGTCCTCGCCGTCCTCGTCCTCCGCGTACAGCACGAGGGTGGGCAGCAGCTCGGCCACGGGCACGTCCGTGGGCACGGCGATCTCGAATGTGCGGTGGGGCGCTCGCACCACGAGACGACAGGGCTCCGCCCCAGAGGGGTCGCTCATCCGGTCTCCAAGCATGGAGGAAGTGTCGCTTAATGCCTGAAAAGTCACGGGCCTGGCGGAACATTAACAGGGTATCGGTGACTGTGGAACTGGATGAGCCGATTTTTCGGCCTTGTGTGAAGAACTTGACACTGGTAAGAGTATCAGGCCTGGTCGAATGAATGTCGGCAGAACGCCTTTCTGGCGCCTAGAGCCGAATTACCTTAAAAAATCCTTAAGGTTCAGCAGCCGTTCCGGAGGTACAGGTTTTGAGCACCATCCTCGTCCGGCGCCCGCCGCGCAGGCCGGGCCCGGACATGCCCTCGGGCGACATCAGCCTCCAGGAGCCCCCCGAGCTGTCAGAGCCGCAGTCCAGCGGCTCGTCCGTGTTCATGTACCTGCCGATGGCGCTCACGTCGCTGGCCATGATGATGCTGTTCATCCGCCCCGGATCCTTCGGCGGGGGCGGCAACGCCGGCGTCATGCCCTACGTCGCGGGAGGCATGATGCTCCTGGGCGCCCTGGTGATGCTCGGCGGCCAGTTCGTCCGCACGGCGCTGGAGCGGCGCCGCAAGCTCAACGGCGACCGGCGCGACTACCTGCGCTACCTCGCGCAGATGCGCACCCGGCTCCGGGAGGTGGTCACCGAGCAGCGCGACGCCATGCTCTGGCGGGCGCCCCACCCCGAGACGCTGTGGTCCCTGGTGCGCACCTCGCGCCTGTGGGAGCGGCGCGCCGGGGACGACGACTTCGCGGAGGCGCGCGTCGCGGTCGGCGAGCAGGCGCTGGCGATGAAGATCTCCCCGCTGTCCTCCAAGCCCGTCGAGGACCTCGAACCCCTCAGCGCCCACGCGCTGCGCCGGTTCATCCGGGCGTACAGCATGGTCGAGGACCAGCCCGTCTCCCTGTACCTGCGGGGCTACGCGCGGATCTCCGTGCGCGGTGAGGCGCGGGCCTGCCGCGGCCTGGTGCGCGCCCTGGCGGCCCAGCTCGCGGTCGTGCACGCCCCCGACGAACTGCGGATCGCCGTATGCGCCTCCGACGACGCCCGCCCGCAGTGGTCGTGGGCCAAGTGGCTGCCCCACCTCCAGCACCCCTCGGAGACCGACGCCGCCGGCAGCGTGCGCTACTTCGCCGGAGACGCCGACGACCTGGAGGCGCTGGCCGGGGACGGGCTCACGGACCGGCCCGGCTTCGACCCCCTCGCCTCCCCGGACCGCGAGGAGCCGTTCTTCGTCGTCATCGTGGACGGCGGCCGGGTCCCGGCCGGCTCGCGCCTGACGGGCGGCGGGTACCGCAACGCCGTCGTCATCACCGTGGACGACGGGGAACCGCTCCTGGACGACCCGGGCGTGCTCAACCTGCGTGCCACGCCCTCCTCGCTGGCCATCCTGGACCGGGACAACAACGGCCGTCCCGTGGAGACCCGCGTCGGCCGCCCCGACGCCCTCGGCGTGGTCGAGGCGACCGCCCTGGCCAGGATGCTGGCCCCGTACCGGATCAGCCTCTCCGCCGAGATCACCGAGCCGCTGACCACCGACTTCGAGCTGACCACGCTGCTGGGGATCCCCAACGTCCACCAGCACGACGTGGAGCGCGCGTGGAAGGCCCTGGGGCCGGCGCGCCGGCTGCGCGTCCCCGTGGGCATCTCCGAGGACGGGTCCCCCCTGGAGCTGGACCTCAAGGAGTCGGCGCTGGGCGGCATGGGCCCGCACGGCATGCTGATCGGCGCGACCGGCTCGGGCAAGAGCGAGCTGCTGCGCACCCTGGTCCTCTCCCTGGCCCTGACCCACTCCCCGGAGACCCTGAACTTCGTCCTGGTGGACTTCAAGGGCGGCGCGACCTTCATCGGCCTGGACGGGCTGAAACACACCTCCGCGCTGATCACCAACCTCGCCGACGAGGCCGTTCTCGTCGAGAGAATGCAGGACGCCCTGCACGGCGAACTCGTCCGCAGGCAGGAGCAATTGCGCACGGCGGGCAATTTCAGTTCCGTGCACGAGTACCAGAAGGCACGGGATACCGACCCGAACCTCGATCCGATGCCCACATTGTTCGTGGTCGTGGACGAGTTCAGCGAATTGCTGGCCGCGCACCGCGACTTCATGGACCTGTTCGTCATGATCGGCCGCCTGGGGCGCAGCCTGGGCGTGCACCTGCTGCTGGCCTCCCAGCGCCTGGACGAGGGCCGCATGCACCAGCTGGAGAGCCACCTCTCCTACCGGATCGGCCTGCGGACCTTCTCCGCCATCGAGAGCCGCGGCGTGCTCGGCGTCCCCGACGCCCACCAGCTGCCCTCCGCACCCGGCAACGGGTTCCTCAAGTGGGACACCGACACCCTCACCCGGTTCAAGGCGGCCTACGTCTCGGGCCCGCACCGCGTGGCGGCCCGCACCGCCCGGCGGGCGGCCACCGGGGGAGAGGCCGTCCCCTTCACCGAGCTGTACCGGATGCCGCGGGTCCCGGCCCCCTCCGTCGAGCCCGAACCGCAGGAGCGGGACGAGGGCGAGGCCCCGACCCTGCTGGCCGCGGCCCTGGAACGCCTCCGGGACAAGGGGCCGGCCGCGCGGGAGGTGTGGCTGCCCCCGCTGGGCACCCCGCCCCTGCTGGACGAGCTGCTGGCCCTGGTCGGCCGCGGGGTCGCTCCCGGTGGCCTGGCCTGGGGGGAGCACACCCTCCTGCGCGTCCCGGTCGGGCTCATCGACAGGCCGTTCGAGCAGGCCCGCCCGCCGCTGGTGGCCGACCTGGCGGGACAGGGCGGCCACGTCGGCATCGCCGGCGGCCCCCAGAGCGGCAAGAGCACGCTGCTCGCCTCGCTCATCCTGGCGCTGGCCCTGACCAACACCCCCGCCCAGGTGCAGTTCTACGGCATCGACCTGGGCGGCGGCGTCCTGCAGTCCCTGCGCGGGCTCCCCCACGTGGGCAGCGTCGCCTCGCGCACCGACGAGCGCCGCATCATCCGCACCGTCTTCGAGATGCAGGAGCTGATCACCCGCAGGGAGACGCTCTTCGCCGAGCACGGCATCGACTCCATGGCGACCTACCGGCGCAGGCGGGCCGCGGGGGAGTTCTCAGACGACCCGCACGGAGACGTCTTCCTGGTCATCGACGGCTGGGGCACCGTCCGCCAGGACTTCATGGACTCGGTGGCCTCGCTCATCCAGCTCGCACAGCGGGGGCTCACCTACGGACTGCACCTGATGGTCGCCTCGCCGCGCTGGGCCGACTTCCACACCGGCATCCGCGACCTGCTGGGCACCCGCTTCGAGCTGCGCCTGGGCGACCCGGTGGACTCCGCCGTCCACATGCGCGCGGCGCAGACCGTTCCGCGCGTCCCCGGCCGGGGCATCACGGAGGACAGGTCCCACTTCCTGACCGGGTTGCCCCGGGCCGACGGGATCGCCGACCCCCTCACCGTCACCGACGGGTCCGCCGAGCTGATCCGGCGCGTCGAGGCGGCCTGGGACGGGCCCCGGGCGCCGCAGGTGCGCACCCTGCCCCCGCTGGTGCGCGTGGAGGAGATGCCGCCGGTGGAGACCACCGACAACGGGGCCCTGCGCGTTCCGCTGGGGGTGGAGGGACGCCGGATGAAGCCGTTCGTCCACGACTTCTCCGCCACGCCGCACCTGCTCGTGGTCGGCGACACCGAGTCGGGCAAGACCAACGTCCTGCGCCGCGTCCTGGACGCCGTCACCCGCGACGCCGACCCCGACGGGGCCCGTGTGGTCCTGGTGGACCAGCGGCGCGGGCTGTTCGACGCGGTGCCCCGGGAGATGCAGCTCGGCTACGCGGTCTCCGCCGACAAGGCCCGGGAGCTGCTGGCCGCGTCGGCGCAGGCCATGCAGCAGCGGCTGCCCGGCCCGGAGGTCACCCCCGACCGCATCCGGCGCCGCGACTGGTGGCACGGGCCCGAGCTGTACATCGTGATCGACGACCTCGACATGGTCTCCGGCGGCGGGCCCAACCCGCTCGCCCCGCTGGCCCCCGTGTTCGCCCAGGGCGCCGACATCGGCCTGCACCTGGTCCTGGCGCACGCCGCGGGCGGTTTCGCCCGCAGGGTCTCCGGCGACCCGGTGATCCGCTCGCTCATCGACATGAACACCCCGGGCATCCTGCTGTCCTGCCCGCCGTCGGAGGGCACGGTGTTCGGCCTCCGCCCCCGCGTGCTGCCCCCCGGGCGCGCCATGTGGGTCTCGCGGCGCGACCCGGTCGAGGTGCAGCTCGCCCGCATGCCCGGGGAGGAGGGGACCGGGGGAGCCTGACGCCGAGAGGCCCGGGGGTGTGCGCCCCCGGGCCCCGACGGCTTCGCGGACCGCTCAGTCCCGCCGGCCGTCCCGCCCGCCGGTCCGGGCCGGGCGCCACCCGCGGGCGCGCCCGCCGGCGAGCACCGGGCGGGCCACCGCGGCCAGGGCCAGCAGCAGCACCGCCCCTCCCGCGGTGAGGAGCACCGGCAGGGACTCCATCGACCCCCGGTCCGAGGGGTCGGGGACGAACTCCGAGCCCTCCACCGCCTCACCCGGTCCGCCCGGGGCCGCGACCATCGCGCCCACCGGGTCGATCCGCCCGCTCCCGGTCACCGGGTCCGCCGGCCCCAGGGCCGACGGATAGGCGGTGGCCACCAGGCGCTCGCGCAGCAGCCGCGGGGTCAGCCCGGGTTCGCGGGACAGCAGCAGGGCGGCCGTCCCGGCGGCGAACGCGGCGGCCACCCCGTCGCCCTGCCCGGTCCGGTGCCCCTCGCCGCCCGGGCCGATGCCCAGGACCTGTGAGCCCGGCGCGATCAGGTCCACCCGGGCGGGTTCGGCCTCGCCCGGAACCAGCAGAACCTCCTGCACCACCGGTCGCCCGTCCGGGGAGTGGGAGGCCACGGAGAGCACCGTGGACTCGCGGGCGGGGTGCCCGGGCCGGGCGCCGTCGCCGCTCCACACCGAGGCGGGCGCCACCACCAGCACCCCCGCCTCCTCGGCGGCGGAGGCCGCTTCGCTCAGTTCCGCCGACCCCTCCGTGACCGCCGTGCCGACCACCGCCACACGGGCGCCGGACTCGGCGGCCGACCGGAGCGAGGCCGCCAGCCCGGCGGCCGTCACCTCGCCGGTCCGCGGGTCCCCCGTGGCCACGCCCACGATCCGGGCGGCGGGTGCCACGCCCACGAACCCGCTGTCCGGGCGGGGGCGGGCGGCGACGACCCCGGCCAGGAAGGTCCCGTACCCGCGGCAGTCCTCGTCCGTCGCGCCGCCGGTCACGGCGCCCTCCAGGGCGGGGGTCCCGGCGTCCAGGCCCGAGGCCAGGACCGCGACCGTCACCCCCTCGCCCCGCGCCAGGGCGTGGGCCTCGTCCAGGCCCAGGGCCCCGTGCGTCCAGGGCGCGTCTTCGATGACCCGGTCGGCGTCCTGCGCGCAGGACGCGTCGGAGACGTCGAGGACCTGCGGCACCGCGGTGTCGTCGGCCGCGGGCGGTGCCGGGGAGGGGTCGGCCGGCTGGGCGGCGGCGGCCACCGGTGCCAGGACCAGGGCCAGCGCGGTCGCGCCGCAGGCCAGCACGCGGCGCCGGCCCCCTCCGTGGGGTGCGCGGGGGTGATCCATGGACTCCATCCGGGAGGTGAGGGGGCGGCCGGACGCGGCGAGCGCCCAGCGTACCGGGTGTGCCGCCCTGAGGGGTGGTGTGCTCGGGAGGGCGGGAGGGTCGCCGACCACGGCGTGCGACCGGTGACGGCCGCCGTGGTGCGACCGCCCCGCGAACGCCTTCCTTCTCCCGGACCCGGACCGGCAGGGGCGGGCGCGGGCCCGTTCCCCGACCGGGCCCGGTCGGACGGCTCGGCCCCCGCCGGTCCGGCGGCGCGCGGGGGCCGCCGGGTGGACACGGCGGTCCCGTGCCCCGTCCGGGCGGGGGGACGCGAGGCCCTTCACCCGGAGCCGGACGGTTCGCTCGGGCGGCCCCTCGGGGGCCGCGGCCCTGGTGGCCGCGGACCCGGCGGCCTCGGCCGCGGGCCGGACGCGGACGCCCGCGGCGGGGGCTGTTCGACGACCACCTCCAGACGCAGCACCGCGCCCTCCACCCGCACCCCGGTGATCCGGTACACGACCCCCGGGGGCAGCAGCAGCTCGCGCTGGATGCCGATCGCGGCGTGGGGGCCCACCCACAGGCCGCGGGCACCGTGCCCGAGACGGATGCGCATGATGACGGGGAACATCGGACCGGGCACCGGGAGCGTGCCGAGCGAGGTCGACAGGAGTCCCGGCTCCGTGTGGGAGGTCCCCTCCAGCGCCTCCGGACGCGCGGGGTCGAACCCCTCCAGGAAACCGAGTTCGCGCACCCCGCGGGTGACCACGAGGCGCTCGGGCAGCGGTCGCCGGGTGGCGGCGTCCAGGCGGGCGAGTTCGGCGGCGTAGTCGGCGGCCGTCGGGTAGACGTTGCCGAAGGCCTGGAGGACCTGGCCGGTCCTGCCGCCGCTCATTCTGACCCTGTTCAGCGCCTCCTCGGGGGAGTCCGCCGCCAGGATGGGCCGGATCAGGTCCTCACGGCCGGCCCCGGCCGCGGCGTGGCCGCGCAGCTCGTCCACGGTGGGCCAGCGCATGCCGTTCAGCCGCAGCAGTTCGGTGGCCGCGCCCCCGCCGGCCAGCCAGCCGTCCAGGATGCCCTGGGCCCCGGCCGGTCCGCCGGGGGAGCGCAGGACGTCGTTGAAGATCCACGGAGTCCGGGTGTAGGTGTACACCGCCCGCTGCTGCTCGGGAGGCAGGGCGGCGAACGCGTGCGGGTTGTGGGCCGGGTCGTCCAGCGGCCCGTCGGCGTACGCGCCGATGGCCTCCGCGGTGTCCAGGACCAGGTATCCGGCCAGGGAGGGATCGTTCGCGCCGGTGGCGGGGACGGGGGCGGCCGGTACGGGCTGCGGAGGCCGGGAGCCCGCCCCGGGCACCGGGCCGCCGGGGGGCACCGGAAGCCGCTGCGCGGGCCGGCGCGGACCGGCGGGGCGGCCGGGGGCGGGGGCGCCGCCGGACCCCGGGGGTACCGGCAGGGACCGCCTGGGCGGGTCGCCGTCCCCGTCCAGGACGGGGAACGCCCGCACGGTCCGCTCGGGGCGCAGGAGTGCCTCCAGGGGGCCGTCCAGCTCCGCGGCGTGCCGGTGCGCGGCCCATCCCCTGGCCGCCTCGGCCCCGGCCAGCAGGGCGACGACGTCGGCGAGCCGGGGGGAGGACGCCCGATACCGCTCGGCCGACTCCCGCAGGTCCCGGGCGGCGGTGAAGTGCCCGGCCGCGGCCCGGTGGAGGGCACCGGCCTCCCGGACGATGGCCCTGGCCTCCTCCAGGCGGGACGAGAGGTCGGGGGTGTCGGTCAGCGCCGTGAGCACGGTGAGGGGCGGCTGTCCGCCCGCGCGCCGCTCCGCCGGAGCACCGGAGCCCCCGTCCTCCCCACGGTGCGGGAGGACGTTCCGCACCGTGCCGTCGGGGTCCAGGCGCGCGCGCAGCCGTGCCGCGGCTTCGGCCCGTTCCTCCGCGGCCCGGAGCAGTTCTCCCGCCTCCCGGCGCGCCGTCCCGGCGGCGGCGGTGAGCGCGGTCAGGGCCTGTTCCGCGCCATCCGCCGCGGTGACGGTGTCCCGAGCGCTCCGCAGGGCGTCCCGCATGCCCTGCTCGCCCTCCTCCAACCGGGTGCGCGCCTCGGCCAGCGGGTTCCCCGGGGCGTGCGGGTCCAGCCCGGCGAGCCGCAGGGTCCGCTCCGCCCCGGTCACGTCACTGCGCAGGAGCGGTTCGAGGCCGCGTCCGCGGTCCACGCCGTCCCGGGCGCTCGCGGCGGCGGTACGGGCGCTGTCCAGCAGGTTCCGCGACGCGTCGGCGTGCTCGCGCGCCCGCGCGGCCAGGTGTTCCACCCGGTCGAGGTGCTCCCCGGCGTCCCGTCGCAGTGCGGCGGCGTTCGCGGCCAGGGCGTCCACGCGTTCCAGGACGCCGGCGATCCGGGCTGCGCGCCGGTCGGTCGTGTCGGCCAGGGCGCGGTCCGCGTCCTCTCCGAGCCGCCGCGCCCCGTCGTCCAGGGGTTCCAGCCGTTCCCGGAGGGAGGCGGCGCCCCCGGCGGTCCGCCCCGTCCCGCCGGTGGCCTCCGACATCAGGCCCTCCGTCCGCTCGCGGGCCCCGGCCACGTCCCTGCGGACCCCCTCGATGCCGTTCCGGGTGCCGCGGACCGCCTCGGCGAACTCCCGGACCCGTTCGGCCGCCTCGGACGCCGCGTCGCGCGCCGCGGTCGCGGCGGCCGGACCAGCGGGGTCCGACCCGGTCGGCACCAGGTGGAGTTCGGCGGCGAACCGCTCCCTCAGGTGGTCCGACACCGTGGGCCCGTGGTCCGGGACCGTCGGCGCGGCCGGGGCCGGCGTGGGCCGGACGGTCGCGGGCGCCGCGGTGCCGTACGAGGCCAGCGCGCTCCGGGTGCGGTTCAGGGCGGCGGTCCACTCCCCGGTGCGCGTGTTGTAGCCGGCCAGGGAGGTCCGGTACCGCTGGACCTGGTCCCGGTACGCCTTCCGAGCCAGGTCCAGGACCCGCCGGGTGTGCAGGACGCTCCGCGGCCCGGGCCGCGGGGGCGCGCCGTCATCGTCGGCGGCCGGGGCGGCCAGGGACCGCCGGTGGTCCCGGTGCGCGCGGACGAGGTCCCGGACCGGGCCCTCCAGGTCCGTCCGGTCGCGCATGTAGTCGCCCTCCGCGTCGGCGAGTGCGGCGCGGGCGGCGTGGACGCCGTTGTTGAGGGTGCGCAGCTCGGGGGCCAGGTCCCGCGGGAGGACGCCCAGGCGGATCGCGTCGTTCTGGGTCACCCAGCCGCTGACCGTGTCGGCGGTCTCCCCGGACGCGCGCAGGGTGCCGCCCCCGCGTTTCCAGAACGGCGTCCCGACCCTGCTCTGGGCGGCCACCGCCCAGGTCACGTCGAACTCGACCAGGTACGCGGGGCCCGACCGGTCGTCCTCGGACTCGGGCAGGTGGGAGCTCTTGGCGGCCTCGCCCTCGGCGCCGGAGGACGCGCCGCGCGCGGTGGCCGGTCCGGGGGTCAGGCCCATGACCGCGGCGTGGTCCTCGTAGACCGTGGACTCGGTGTTCACCATGGCGGGGCGGACCGAGCCCTCCTGGCCGGTGGAGGCGGTGTACCCGGCGGAGGTGCCGGAGGCCTCCTCGGTGACCGCCTCCCGGCTCAGCCGCGAACCCGGGACGGTGTCCAGGATGCGGGCCCCGTGGAAGTCCGGCAGCGCCTTGAGCCGCCACTCGGTGTCGCCGATGGTGAGGATGGGCGTCCCCTCGGGGCGGTGCATCGCCTGGTGGAACAGGGCCTTGAGGGAGAGGGAGGCGGTGCTCTGGTCGACGGGTGTGTACAGCGGGTCGAGCAGCAGCCGGTCCGCGAGGAACGCGCGGGCCCGGGCCACCGCCCCGGGGGTATAGGCGCCGTCGCGGACGCCGTCCGGTCCGGGGTTCCAGTTCAGGGAGCGGGCGACCACCACGATCGCCGTGTCCCTCAGGGCGTCCGTGTCCGTCCCCACGGAGGCGGGCAGCAGCAGGAGGTCGGCGGGCACGTCGGGCAGGGCTCCGGCGTCGGCCGCGCGCCGGGAGGCGGTGGTCCGCCGCGTCCACTCCGCCAGCACCTCGGCGGGCGACCCCTGCTCCGCGTCGTGGGCGTCCGGGTCCGGCTGCTCGGGGCGCTCGGGGACCGCACCGCCCGCGGCGGCGGCCCCGCCCGCGGCGGCGGCCGTCGCCGGACCGGAGAAGTCGATGTAGGGGTAGGGGTAGGTGGTCCGGACCGTGCCGCCGGTGCCGGTGCCGGTGACGTCCAGCCCGGCGCCGTCGACCAGCCGCAGGGAGACGGTCGTGTCCTGCTCCAGCTTGACGTAGGGACCGAAGATGTCCAGGCGGACCCTGTGCTCCTCCCCGCTCGTCCGCTTCTGCGTCCGGCTGTCGGTGTGGCCCGCGCTCCGCCCGGCGGCGGGGGTGACGAACAGGGGCCGCTGCCCGGGCTGGTCGTCGGGCCCGCTCTCGTCGCCCGTGAACGGGGTGGGCTGGAGCAGGACCGCCTCGACGGAGGAGGAGCCGCCGGTGGCCCGGGTGTCGGTGTGGGAGCCTCCGGTCTTCCAGGAGTGCGACTCGATCATGGCGTCGGAGGAGGCCATGTGGTCCACGGTGGTGCTCCGGGCGTCCACGAGGGTGCTCAGGTGCACGCGTGCGTCGCGGGCCCGGCGCATCGGCCGGGGGAGGGCGGCGTCCTCCACCGGGTCCGGGCCCAGCGCGCGGACGCGCACCGGAACCGGCGTGGTGTCGTCGGTGGCGTTGCCGAGCTGGGTGGTCAGCGCCTGGAGCAGCCGTTCCCGGCTCTGGGCGGTCAGCTCCAGGCCCTGGTCGGCCAGGCGGGTCGCGAGGTCGTGCAGCGCCGCGGTCGGGTCCGCCGGCTGGGCGCGCCGGCCCGAGGACTCGAAGCCGGGACGGACCCGCGCGTGGGCGGGCTTGTCCGGGTTCGGCTGGCCGTCCAGGTCCAGGCCGCCGTCCTCGCGCTCGGTGACCCGGTCCAGGACCACGCCCGCCTCCTGGGCGTCCCGCGCCGACACGTACCCCGAGAGCAGGTCGGGGACCTGCGCCGTCCACCCCCGGAACCTCGTGTACCAGGTGCCCGGGGCCAGGATCCCCCAGTTCTTCATCAGCTCCGCGGCCTGCGTGATCCGCCCCGAGACCCGGTAGGCGTACGCCGTCATGTGCTTGGGCACCAGGATCACCGTCGAGGAGAACGACGCGGTCACGGTGTCGGTGAGCCGGGAGGAGAAGAGGTTCCAGGTGTGGCCGGGCGCGCCCAGGGGGATCGGGCCGACCGCGGCGCCGGGGGTGAGCCGGTTGACGGGGTCGTTCTCCTGGACCTCCCTGTCCACGTGGCGGTTGGTCGTCCCGGCCGCCCCGCCGCCCACCCGGGCGTCCACGCTGCGGGAACGGGTGGCGGCGGAACTCATGTTCAGGGTGGTCTCGCCGGCCATGATCATCTGGGCGCGGACCTGCTGGAGGTCCTCGACCGCCTCGGGCTCGACCCGGGTGGCGGTGGTGAAGCGGACGTCGTGCGGGGAGAAGAGGCCGCCGCTCATCTCCTCGCGCGAGCGCACGCCGGTGCGCGAGGTCAGTCCCGGGCCGGAGGACAGCGTGTCGGACGAGAGCAGGTTCTCCAGGGAGGAGCGGCCCGAACTCCCCGTCTCCAGGAACCTGCGGAGCTTGCGGCCGAAGCCGTCGAAGACCGCGAACGGGCCGCGCCGCGGTCCGATGATCGTCCGGTACGTGTTCCGCAGCACGTCGCCGCCGCCCCGCCCGGGCAGGTCGGTGGCCACGCGGGTCGGGGTCCCGCCGGCCCGCAGCAGCCGCCGGGCGCGCTCGCGTTCGGGCGTCGGGGCGGGTTCGGGGGGCTCGGCCTCGCGGAAGAGGTGGCCGCCGACCATCCGCCTGGCCCGGTCGGTGTCGAGCGGTTCGACCCCGGGCGCCTGCCCGGTGCCCGGCACGGTCCCCCCGTCGGTCGCGGCCGTTCCGCCGTCGGCCGTCTCCGCCCCGGCCTCCTCCGCGATCGTGGGCAGCGCGGGCCGTCCGGCGGTCCCCGGGGGCCGGGGCTCCACCGGGGCCGTACGTGCGCGCGCCGTGCTCAGGGAGACGTGCGCGTCCAGGGCGGCGCTGGGCAGGGGCACGCCCCCGCCCCCGCGGGTCAGGTCGTCGGCGTCGTACTCGTGCAGGCGCGCACTGAAGGCCACGTCGCCCTCCCAGCGGTCCGATCCGCCGGGGAAGAAGAGGTACTCGTCACTGGTGTGGGACAGCCCCAGCGACCGGCTGACCGACCGGCCCAGGGTGCCGGTCAGGGAGGCCGACACCGAGCCGAACCGGGAGGGCAGGCCGCGTGCGTCCTCCGTCGGGGGGCGCAGCTGGCCGAACCCCGCGCCCAGCGAGAGGCTGTGCGTGGACCCCTTGCCCCGGGAGGAGGAGGCCCCGGCGGAACCCCCCGAGCGCGCCCCCGTCTGGGTGCGGACCTCCCGGTGGTGCCGGAGCGCGCCGAAGTCGGCGTGGACCCGCACGGTCACCGTGTCCGGGCGCAGCAGCTCCCCCCGGCGCAGCATCAGCCCCGGGTCCACGGTGGCGTCCTCGGTCAGGTGGATCGCCAGTCCCCCGGGGGAGGCCAGCTCGCCCGGCCGGGACCGCAGGGACGCCTCCGACAGCGCCTCCAGCACCCGCATCGTGTTGTCCCGGGCGATGTCCCGGCTGCGGCGGAACCCCCACCGCTCGCGCAGGGTCCGCTGGAGGAACGTGCCGTCCGCCCGCCGGCGCGCGTAGTCCGTGCCGGTCCGGGCCAGGTCCGGGATGACCATGCCGGGGTGGACGGCCGCGATCTCCTGGAGCACGTTGTACGCCAACCGCTCGTAGACCGTGAACCCGTCGGGGTCGGCGCCGGTGCGGGTGTACCCCGTCACGGTCGCCCCGGTGAAGTCGGTGACGCGGTCCCGGCGCAGGTTGAGGAACGGCGGTCGCGGGGCGTCCGGGTCCGGGGCCGGCACCGCGCCGTCCGTCCCGGTGGCCGCCCGCTCCCACTGGAGCGCGTCGGACACCGGGACCAGCTCGGTGCCCTCCCCCCGGAACAGGGTGGGCTCCGCGTCGCCCTCCACCCGCACGCTGAACTCGCGCCGCACGTCATAGGGGACGACGTCCTCGCCCTCCGCGACCGCGCGGGTCATGGTGCGCCTGGACCCGCTCTGCCTCTGGTCGTGGGTCTTGCTCCGGGACCGGTTGTAGCTGTACTCCAGCGTCGGTGCGTCCATGCGCAGCGTGTGCCCGCTGGGAAGCTCGAACGCCGCGCCGAAGCCGGCGCCGATGCTGAACCCCCGGGACCGGGACCGGGTGCCGGAGTGCCCGGAGGAGCGGTCCACGGTGTCGAACCTGCTGAACTCGGAGACCTTGGGCGTGTGCCTGCGGGCCGTGGCCTCCAGCGGCCTGCTCGACAGCCGGACCATGCGGTCGCCCCCGCCGGGGCCGGACAGGGTCAGGGTGACCGAGCCGGCGCTCATGCCGGGCAGGAGGTCCTGGAGCCTCTCCCGGGACAGGGCCTCGCGGATGGACGCGCGCAGCGTCTCGCGTTCCTGCGCCTTCCGGGCGTTGCCGCCGTCGTTCCCGCGCGGCACCAGCCGCTCGGCCACCCAGTCGCCGAGCGCGGTCCTGGTGGGAGTGCCGTCCCGGACGGTCTCGTGGACGACCTCGCCGAGCGTGAGCGGCAGCCCGCCGTGCTCGGTCCGCGGGGCGCCGTCGGCGGGGAAGACGATGTGGCGCGGGGCCCGGGACGAGGAGTCGGAGACCTCGCCCTGCAGGGCCAGGGCCATGCCCTCGCGCACGAGGGCGACCTCCCCGAAAGGCCCGGTCAGGGTCGGGTGCCCGGCGGGCGGTGTCACGGTGGTGTCCAGCCGCAGGTCCGCCGTGTACAGGAAGACCGGGGACGCGTTCTCGATCGCGGTGGCCGCGGTGGTCTTGACGGACGCCGAGGTGGCGGTGGAGCGCGCCCCCTGGGAGAACTTCCCGCCCAGGCTGAAGTTGGGTCCGATGGAGGCGCCTGTCAGGGCGTCGACGCCCAGGAACACCGGGTTGGCGCTGAACTTGAGGTTCACGGTGCGGCCCGAACCGGTGGAATTCGCCGTGGAGGCGCCGGTGGTGTGACCGCGCTCGTGGCCGCGGCTGAGCAGGTACTGGGGGGATTCCCCGTCGGTGTCCGCGGGGAGCAGGCGGTAGGCGTTGCGGTCGGAGCGAAGGCGCACGTCGGCCGTCCACTCCAGCCCGTCGAGGGTGAAGGAGACGCGGTGCCCCGGCTCCCGGAGGAAGGGGGGCACGCCCACGCGCGCGATCTCCGCGTCCAGGGCCCGCAGGAGCGCGGTGTTCTCGGCGTCCGTCAGCGCGGTGCGTCCCGTGGACCGGTCGGTGCCGACCGCCGAGGACAGGTGGTCGGCGAACACCAGCCGCGGGCCCACCAGGCGCGGGGCGTCCAGCAGGTAGTCCAGCTCGTAGACCGTTTCGGGACGGGGGGTGCCCGCGCCGTCCCCGGGCGGCGGGGGGCCGCCCTCGCCGCCCCCGCCCGTGGCGCGGCCCGCGGCTCCGCCGGAGTCCCCGCCGCCGTGTCCCTGGACGCTCGGCCCCGGGGCGTCCACCCCCTGAAAACGCATCATGTTGACCTGGACGGGGGTGCCGTCGTCCAGCACCGCGCGCAGCCGGTCGTGGAGGTCGTCCGCGTGCCTCTCGGCGGCCAGCCCGTGCTCGCGGGCGTCCTCGGCCATCGCCGTGTACAGCGTCGCCGTCCAGGGTGTGTCCGTGCCCTGCCGGCCGGCCTCGTGCCGCAGGTCCAGAGCCCGGGCGAAGTGCAGCCCGGCCCGGGCGCGGGCCTCGCGCACCTCGGCCAGGAGAGCGCGTGCGGTGTCCGTGTCGGGGCGGAACGCGCCGCCGGACACGGCCCGGTACGCCTGGACCGGGGTGCTCGCCCCGCGGTCCCCGTCCGGGTCCCCGCCGGCGCCGTCCCGGTCGCCGCCCGGTCCGCCGGCGGGCGGCGGGCCGGTGTCCTCCGGGGCCGGGGATGCCCGCCGCTCCGGTTCCCGGGGGAGCTCCCCGGGCGCCTCGGCCGACGAGACGGGCCGGTCGCGCGGTGTGTCCGTGCCCGGGGAGGCGGCGGTCGCCGTCATGGTCGGGACCGGCTCCGCGGGGTCGAGGAGCCGTGCCTGCATGGCCTTGAGCGTCGCGAAGTTCCGGTCGGCCCGTTCCCGGAGCCGGTGGTGCCCGGTGACCTCCTCGTGCAGCCGGGCCGCGTCGGGGTGGTCGGGGGGCAGACGCCGCACGTCGGCGTCGAGCCGCTGGGCCTCCCGGAGGTGGGCGAGGGAGTCCTGGAGGGCCGCGAAGATGCCGCGCTGCAACCGCTGGGCGGCGTCCAGCCGTACCCGGGCGGGCAGGAGCCGGGAGGCGTCCGCCGGCGCGGTGCGCCCGCCGTCCCCCGCGACGGGGGACGGCGGCGGCACGGGCGGCTCGTCCCGCCGTCCGGAGGCGCCGCCCGCGGCCTCGGAGCCGGTGCGGGGGCCGTCCGCCGCCGGGGCGCGCCCCTCCCGGTCCGGCCCGTCGGCCTCGGGGGCCTCGGCCGGCGCGGGGCCGTCCTGGCCGGACGCGTCACCGCGTGGCGGTGCGGCGCTCCCGGATGCCGCCGGGGCGGTGCCGGTGCCGGGCGAACTCTCGGTGCGGGCGGTGCGGACGCCGTCCGCGGCCGTGCCCACGCCGTCGGCGGCGGGTGGCGGCGGGCCGTCGCCGGAGAACCGGGGCGCGGTCTCGCCGTCGGCGAGGAGCGAGAAGAAGGCCTCGTCGAACGCGGTCCGCCCGCCCCCCGCGGGTCTGTCGGCGGCCCCGCCCCCGTCGTCGTGCACGGCGGGGGGCGGGGCGGTGTCCCCATCGGCGCGTCGGCGGGCCTCGGGCCGGGGACGGTCGTCGCCGCGCTCGCGGATCGTGCCGTCCCTGGCCCCGGTGTCGCGGCCGGCGTCCGGGGACGCGGGCCGCGGACCGCTACCGCGCTCGGTGCCGGGGGCGGGGGCGGTGCCCTGGCCCGCCGGGGCGGTGGCCGTGCCCGTCCCCGCGCCTGTGGCGGCGACGGGGGGCGGCGCGGGGGCGTTCTCCGGGGCGGGGCCCTCGCCGTCCCGGTCCGCGGGGCGTCCGCCGCCGTCCGACTCCGTGGCGGGGGGCGCGATGCCGTCGCCGGGGCGGGGGGATCCGCCTCCGGTGCCCCCGTCCAGCCCCGGGTCCGCGACGGGCACGTCCTCCCCGGACGCGGGTGGCGGGCCGTCGGCGGGGTGCGCGGGGACCGGGGCGGAGTCGAGGCGGTCGCGCACGCCGTCGAGTTCGTCGGCGAGGTCGGGCCGGTCGAGCCGGTCGATGCCGCTGATCATGGCGGAGGTGACCGTGTTGGACAGCACGCTCTCGACGGCGCCGGTGAACGCGGAGGACGGGTCGGCCTTCCACTCGCCCGTGGTGATGCCGTTGGCGAGCAGGTCGCCGGTGTAGCCGGCCAGGGCACCGTTGACGGCGGCGTCGCCGCCGACGGTGTTGAGCCGGGTGGTCCAGTGCTCCCCGAACCGGGCGACGCCGCTCGTCAGCGTTCCGGGCACGGTTTCGGCGAGGTGCCGGTTCACGGTCGGCGGCAGCCCGGAGTCGGCGAGCGCGCGGTGGAGGGCGGGGACCAGGTCGGGGGTGCCCCAGTGGCGCATGAAGGCGTCGGCGTAGCCGCGGCCCAGGTCCCGCGCGGCCTGTTCGCCGACCTCGGATCCGAAATTGCGCTGGAACACCCCCGCCAGGTCGTCGCGGAACGCCGCGGCCGAACCGGTGGCCTGCCAGGGCAGTTGTCCCAGCCCGCGGTCGGGGTCGAAGGGGACGGCGAGGGAGTCGCCGTTGCGGGTCAGCACCTCGGCCAGGTCCCGGTTGACGGCGTCCCACGCCTCGCGGGCCGGGGGCGGAGCGGCGTCGCGTCCGGGCGGGCGCGTTGTGCCGGGGGGCGCATCGGGGTCGGGCGTGCTCCGGGCCGGGGGCGGCACGGGGGTGTCGCGGACCGGGGCGGGCGCGGGCGCCGCGGTGCGCGGGGGCGGCGGCAGGTCGCGGAGGTTGCGCAGGGCGGTGGTGAGGAACGTGCGGAACTGGCGGCTGAGCAGGGCCGACAGGCCGGTGGACAGGAACGCGGAGACGATGCCGCTGATGGCGGCCCCCACGTGTGCGCCGGAAGTGAGGTCGCCGTCGTGGTGGTCGCGGGTGCCGTTGCCGATCTGGATGCGCTGGATGATGGAGTCCAGCGAGGCGAACAGCTGGGCGATGATCTGGTGCGGCACGGCGGTGGAGACGGCCCACAGCAGGATCCGGCCGATCATGAGCGACCGGAGCCGCTGGAACATCGGGATCCAGTTCAGCGAGGCGCCGAAGGTCCACTTGGCCATGGCGATCGCGAACGCGATCTCGGCGAGCAGGGCGACGAGCTGGCCCCAGATCATCATGACCGTGTACTCGGCGGTGGCGGCGCCCTCGCGCATGCTGCGCGACAGGGTCGAGGCCAGGTCCGAGGACTGGCCCACGTAGTCGTTGCGCCCGGTGGTGAACTGGTCCAGCGCCTGTGCGTAGTACTCCGAGGTGCGTCCGTCGAAGGTGTCCTGGACGCGGCGGCGGGACGCGGCGATCATCGGGCCGAGCTCGTCGAGCCTGCGGGCCATGTCGGCGTAGTGCTCGCCCAGGGCGCGCATCGCGGCCGGGTCGGCGGTGGGGTACTGGATGCCGGTCAGGCCGTAGAGGAGGTTCCTGGCGTCCTGTGTGGGCACGGGCCATCCCCTTCACCGTCACGGGGCCCTCGGCCGCGCTGTACCGCCCGTCTCGGCCGCGGAGGCGCACGGGGCGGGGGACCGCGGTCACTCGGGAGCAAGACGTTAACACTCTTTCGGGAACCGGGGAATAGCCGGGGGTCCGTGCCCGGCGCGGAGTTCCGCACCCCCCGGCGGCGCCCGCGGGACGGCGCGTGAACGCGCCCGGCGCGGCCCTGTCCGCCCGGGGTTCAGGCCCGGCCGGAGGCCGCTCCGGTGTCCCGCTCCGACCCCTCGTCCGCGCGGTAGGCGGTGTGCAGGGAGCCGAGCAGGGCCAGCGCCTCCTCGGAGGGGCTCCCCGGCTCGGCCTGGTAGACGATCAGCTGCTGCCCCCCGGCGTCGGCGCCGTTGACCGTGAAGCCCTGGTAGTGCACCTCCAGGTCGCCCACCGCCGCGTGGTGCAGCGCCTTGGTGCCCCGGCCCTTGCCGCGCACCTCGTGCCGCGACCACAGGACCCGGAACTCCGTGCTGCGCAGGGACAGCTCCCCGACCAGGGCGCCCAGCCGCGGGTCGTCCGGACGCGTCCCGGCGGCCTTGTGCAGCTCCGCCACGACCGAGGCGGCGGCCCGGTCCCAGTCGCGGTGGAACACGCGTGCGGCCGGGTCGAGGAAGGTCATGCGCGCCAGGTTGCCGGTGGACGCGAACCCGGAGTACAGCGCCCGGGCGAGGCCGTTGAGGGCCAGCAGGTCCAGCGTGCCGCCCAGTACGAAGGCGGGGGTGTCGGCCCAGCGGCCGAGCAGCCGGAGCAGGTGCGGGTCCACCCGCTCGGAGCGGCGCGGGCCCCGCGGCCGGCCCCCGCGGGCGTCGGCGAGGCGCCGCAGGTGGCCCGCCGCCTCCTCGTCCAGCAGCAGCGCCCGGGCCAGCGCGTCCAGCACCTGGGCCGAGGGGTGGCGCTCCCGGCCCTGCTCCAGGCGCGTGTAGTAGTCGGTGCTGACCCCGGCCAGCACCGCCACCTCCTCGCGGCGCAGGCCGGGCACCCGGCGGCGCTCGGTGCCCGCCAGCCCGACCTCCTCGGGGCGCACCCGGTCCCGGCGCGCCCGCAGGAACCCCTCCAGGGTGGTCCGGGACCGGGGCCCGGCGGTTTCGTCAGTGCCCATGGCCCCAGGCTAGGCGGCCGCGGCCCGGGCCGACAGGGGCGAGGGTGGGTGGGGCGCACCCACCCTCGCCCGGCGCGGTCGCCCCCGGACCCCGGTGGTGATCCGCGCCACAGTGCGCGGCCCTTGCGCGGCGGCCGCGGGGCCGTCCGGACGGGCCCCGGGGGCCCGGTTCCGCTCCGAGCTGCGATGATGGCCGGCGGCCGTCCGGGCGGGCCCCGGCCCGCCCGCCGCAGAGTGACTAACGGCCCTGCCACATGCACTAATCTGGCGCGACCATGGCTGCGAAAACTGATCTCGAACTCCTCCGCGCCCACGAACCGGTGCTCATGTGCACCGAGGGAGAACTCTTCTTCCCCGCCGATGTGGACGCCTACGTACGCAACTGCAGCCTGTGGATCGAGGAGCCCGGCGGCGGAGAGCGCGTCATCGTCCCCGCCGGAGAGCTCGACCTCGACCGCCTGGCCACCGCGGAGGAGGAGTGGCCCGGACGCCACAAGCACCTGCGGTTCGTCCAGGAGGAGACCCTGCGCGAGGAGGCCCGCCGCTTCAAGGGCATCGCGCGCACCGTCATCCCCAAGAGCGGCCGCCTGGCCGCCGTCGGCGTCCTGGGCCGCATCCTCGACATCCTGATGAAGCTCTCCCTGCTCATCCGCGGCGCGGTCCCCGGCGGGGTCACCTTCGCCGCCGTGACCCGCTACCGCGAGCGCGTCGACGACGGAAACGCCACCTACTACGGCCGGGTCACCCGCGAGGGCGGCTACATCATCCTCCAGTACTGGTTCTTCTACGCGATGAACGACTGGAGGACCATCTACGGCGGCGTCAACGACCACGAGGCCGACTGGGAGCGCGTCACCGTCTACGTCGTGGAGAACCCCGACGGCACCACCCGGCCGGTCTGGGTCGGCGCCTCCTCGCACGAGTACCACGGCGACGACCTGCGCCGCAGCTGGAACGACCCCGACCTGCACCGCGACGGACACCACCCCCTCATCTACGTCGGCGCGGGCTCGCACTCCCACCAGATGCTCCCGGGCGACTACCTCATCCAGGTCGACCCCTCCGTCCTGCGCGGCGTGCTCAACATCTGGAAGTGGATCACCCACCGCATCTTCCGGGCCGACAGCGCCATCAACCGCCACGGCATCGGCGTCCCCTTCGTCGACTACGCCCGCGGCGACGGCGAACGCCTGGGCCCGGGCGGCGACCGCGCCTGGAACGCCGTCGTCATCGACGACGACACCCCCTGGGTGGAGGGCTTCCGCGGCCTGTGGGGCCGCGACACCCGCGACTTCTTCGACGGCGAGCGCGCCCCCAGCGGCCCCCGCTACGAGCGCGACGGCACCATCCGCCGCTCCTGGGCCGACCCCCTGGCCTGGGTGGGCCTGCAGAAGGTCGCCCCCACCGAGACGGCCGCCCGCGCCGAGCTGCGCTCCCACGTCATGGGACTGGAGGAGCGCATCCGCGAGTTCGACGCCGACATCGTCAAGCGCCGCGACCACCTGCGCCAGCTCGACTCCGCCCGCATGGTCCTGGCCCGCGAGGCCAACACCCGGCCCCGCGCCCGCGCCTACGCCGAGGAGATCGCCGCCCTGGAGAAGGAGCTGGCGGGCGTCTACGAGCAGCGCGTCCTCACCGCCGACGAGCGCGACGCCCACCAGCGCGCCCTGGCCTCGGACACCCCCCTGGTGCCCCGGCCCACCGAGCACCTCAAGGCCCCGCACCTGCCCTACTCGTCGGGGCAGCAGCGCACCACCCGCTTCCTGCACCTGTGGGTGGCGCTGAGCACCCCGCTGCTGCTGATCGCGCTCGCGCTGCCGCTGTTCCTCCTGGAGGGGCAGTTCACCTTCTACGCGATGATCGGCGTCGTCGTCGCCTTCGCCGCGGTCGACTCGATCGCCCGGCGCAAGTTCCTCCAGTACCTGACCGGGCTGGCGGTCCTGGCGGTGGTGGTCGGCCTGGTGGTGGGCGTCGTCGTGGCGTTCGTCGTCAACTGGCGTATCGCCATCACGGTCCCGGTCGTGGCGATCGTGGTGCTGCTGCTCGTGGTCAACATCCGCGACCTCATGCGCCGCTGACACCCGCTCCGCCCCGACGCACCCCCGCCCCGGCGGGGGTGCGTTCGTCGTCGCGGTCCGCCAGCATGGGGGCATGAGCGACGCGCTGTTCGCAGGACCCCCGGTGCAGGTCGCCCCGGGCGCCGTCCACCTGCCCGGGTGGCTGCCGCCGGAGCGCCAGGCCGCCCTCGTCGGGCGCTGCCGGGCGTGGGCGTCCGGCCCCGGCGGGATGCGGCACCACGCCATGCCGCGCGGGGGCCGCATGTCGGTGGCCATGACCTCGCTCGGCTGGTTCTGGGAACCGTTCTCCTACGCGCGCACCCTGCCCGGCGGCGGCCCCGTGCCGCCCTTCCCCGACGAGCTGGGGGAGCTGGCCGCCCGCGCGGTGGAGGCCGCCTACGGAGCCCCTCCCGCGGACGGGGCCCCGCCCTACGACATCGCCCTGGTCAACTTCTACGGCGCCGACGCCCGCATGGGCATGCACCAGGACCGCGACGAGGCGGCCCTGGAGCCGGTGGTCTCGCTCAGCCTGGGCGACACCTGCGTCTTCCGCTTCGGCAACACCGAGACGCGCACCCGCCCCTACACGGACGTGGAGCTGCGCAGCGGCGACCTGTTCGTGTTCGGCGGCCCCTCCCGCCTGGCGTACCACGGAGTGCCCCGCACCCGGCCCGGCACCGCCCCGCCCGGGGCCGGCCTGGAAGGGCGCCTCAACATCACCCTGCGCGCCTCCGGCCTGCCCGCCGACGGGCCGTGAGCACGCGGGCGACGCCGCGCGGGCCCGGCCGGGTGCCGGGGTCCCGGCCCCTTGCGTGCGCGATCCCGTCGGCCCTTCGTCCGGGTAGGGCCGGGGGCGGTTCCCCCGCGCATGCGACGACGTCGGCCCGCCGCACGGAGAGGGCCGTGCGGGTGTCCTTGCGTGCGCGATCCCGTGGGCCTTGCGCGCGGGCCCGGCCGGGTGCCCCCGGCGCCCGGGGCCGGCGCGGGCACGCCGGCGCCGTCCGCTGGCGTGTCGGGGTGCGCCCGCCGCCCGCGGGCGGCCAGGATCGTGCACGGCGACGCCACCGACGACGGGAGGGACCTCCGTGACCACGGGAGCGACGGGACCCCACGAACACTTCGGCAGCGGCCTGCCCGCGCCGGAGCGCACCCTGGCCCTGGGCAGGGACGGCGCCGCCGTGCCCGCCGACACCCCGCCCGGCCGCATGTGGATACGCCTCTACCGGGAGGGCCGCCCCGACGGCTCGGCCGACACCCCCGCCCGGGCGCGCGAGGCCGTCGCCGCGGGCGGGGGCCGTATGGCCTGGATCGCCCTGACCGACCCCGGCCGGGACCAGCTCAAGGACCTCGCCCACGCCTTCGGGCTGCCCCCGCTGGCCCTGGAGGACGCCGTCGTGGCCCACCAGCGGCCCAAGGCCGAGCTGTACCGGGACGTCCTGTTCACCGTGCTGCGCCCCGCCGGATACGACGAGGAGGCGGAGGCGGTGCGCGTGGGGGAGGTCCACGTCTTCGCCGGCGCGGACTTCGTCGTCACCATCGCCCACACGGAGCAGCTGGACCTGGACGCCCTGCGCGGGCGCCTGGAGGACCGGCCCCGGCTGCTGGCCCGCGGCCCCCTGGCCGTCCTCTACTCCGTCCTGGACCACGTCGTGGACGCCTACGCCCCGACCGTGGCCGCCCTCCAGGACGACATCGACGACGTCGAGGGCGAGGTGTTCGCCGGCGCGAGGGGCTCCTCCCGGCGCACCTACCGGCTGGCCCGCGAGGTCATCCTCCTCCAGCGCGCGGTGGACCCCCTCGGCGGGGTCCTGGAGGAGCTCATGGCCCCGCTGCGGTCCCCCGGGGAGCACCGGGACGGCGGCCCCGGCCCGCACGGGGACGCCGCGGACCGGGAGCGCCTGTACGGCCACCTGCGCGACATCGCCGACCACCAGGCGGCGGTGCGCGAGCGCGTCGACGCGCTCGGCCAGCTGCTGCAGAACATCATGGCGGTCAACGGCACCCTGGTGGGCCAGGCACAGAACGAGGCGATGAAGAAGGTGTCCTCCTGGGGCGGCATCCTCGTGGTGCCCACCCTCATCGCCTCGGTCTACGGCATGAACATCCCGCCCTCGCCCGGGTTCGGCTGGACGTTCAGCTGGCCGCTCACCCTGGCCCTTATGGGACTCTCCAGTCTCGGCCTCTACCTGGTCTTCCGCCGCAACGGCTGGCTGTGAGAGGCCGCGCCGCCCCTCACATCCGCCAGGGGAGGTTGCGCCACGGGCTCTCCGGTTCCGTGACCAGCACCCGGTGGGCCCTCACCGAGTCCGTGTAGTACGCCCCGAAGGCGCCGTCGTCGAACCCCATCGCCCTGCCCAGGGTGAACCCGGCCGACATCTCCTCCCACGACCCGTGGAAGCGCATCGACACGGCCCCCGCCCGGACGATGTGGGGCAGGGCGGCCTCGGGGGCGGCGTACCCGGCGTTGACGCCCCACCGGGCGAGGTTGACCGCCCGGCCGAAGTCGTAGGCGCGCACCGTGCGCACCGCCGCCCCCCGGGGCAGCACCCCGTCGGCGACCATGCGCTCCTCGTACTCCCACACCCGGGCGGCCTCGGACACCATCGCGTCGTAGGTCTCCCGCGCCGCGTTGCGCGCCCCGCACCAGTACCCGATGAGGTCGGGCCAGGACCCGGCGTCGAAGGGCGCCCCGGGGCGCGCCGCCGACGCCTGCGCACGCAGCTCCAGCACGGTGGACAGCGCGGTGGGCGGGGCGGTCTCCGCCGTCAGGGAGGCCAGGGCCCGCTCCCATCCGGCGGCGTCGTCGATGCCCCACGCCGAGCTCAGCTTCTCGCGCTCGTCCCGCGCGTCGCAGCACGAGCAGGACGAGTGGACGGCGTTCCAGACCCCGCCGTTGGCCACGGGCATGTGCGCGCCGCTGGCGAACGCGTGCGCCAGCGGTCCCTGGAAGACCCCCTCGGGGTCGCTGCGCAGCCGCGGCCTCTTCGTGAACAGACCCATGCCCGTCCCCCCTCGCACACTCGTGCGGGCCCCGGGGTCCCCGCCCCGGCGCCCCGTCCTCCGGATGCCCGCTCCCGCGGCGCGGGTCCGCCGGGGGCCGGGGCGGGCGGCGCGGGTCCGCCCCGGCCCGTGCCCCGGGGAGGGCGGCGGGCGGGTGCGGGGCGCGGGATCGGGGGACACAGCCTAACGCGGGTCGATCAGCGCCCTGATGTCGTCCGCCAGCGACCGCGCGGTGGCCTCCCGGGCCCGGGCCTCGTCCAGCCGCGCCCGCCACGTCTGACCGGCCTGCTCGGTCTCCTGGCGCAGCCGCCGCAGCCGGGCCACGCGCGTCTCGGCGACGGCCTCGGCCTCCCGCCGGTCGTACAGGTGGGCCCACACGGCGCCGGCCGCGCTGCCCGCGGCCAGGACCCAGACCACCCAGACCGCCGATCCGGTGGTCACCAGCCCCAGGACCACCAGGAGACCGGCCAGGACCGCGAACCCCCACATGTAGACGCGGCCCCGGTGCTCCGCGGTGTGGCGGGCCTCCAGCTGCCGTTCGGCCCGCAGCGCCTCCTCGGAGGTGGCGCCGTGCTCGGTGACGGTGACCCGGACCCCCTGCGCGGTGACGGAGGTGGTCTCCGGCAGCGGGGCCGAGGCCTGCTCCACCAGGTCCTCCACGGCCCGCAGCACGGCCGGCCGCTGCAGCACCAGCGCGAACGTGCTCCGGTGCGGGGCGGTCCCGGAGCCGTGCAGGTCCTGCTCCAGCAGGGCGGCGGTGGTGCCGACCCCGTCGTCCCAGCCGGGTGTGCGCCCGCCCCCGCCGTTCTCGATGACGGCGCGCAGCTCGTTGGCGCGGGCGATGAGCGGGGCCTCCTCGGGGGTGCCCTCACCGACCAGGGCGACCAGCGCCTCGGACAGGAAGTCGGCGCTGCCCTCGTCGGGGGCCACCCCCTCCACGTGGTCGTCCTGCCCGCCCACCGCGGTGATGCGGGCGATGTCCGCGTGCAGGGCGGTGAGCCCCTCCACGGCCCGGGTGCGGACGGCCAGCTGCCCGTCCGCGGCCGTGCGGCCGCCGCCCCCGCGCCCGCGGGGGGCGGACCGCTCGGAGGGGGCGGCGCGCGGGGCGAGCGAGGGGGGTTCGGCCCCGGCCCGGTCCCAGTGGCGCAGGGTGGACAGCAGCAGGTGCTCGCGGGCCTCCTCGCCCAGGGACCCGTCCGCGGTGAGCATCCACAGGGCGCGCCTGCCCCGGGTGACCTGCTCGTCGGGGGCGGGCAGGTGGGGGAGCAGGTCGCCGGGCCCGCCCAGGGTGCGGGCGTACTCGGCGCGGGTCAGCGCGGCGGCCAGGACGGAGAAGGCCGCGGCCCGCTCGGGGTCGCGCCGCGCCGCCTCGTCGAAGTGCGGCAGCGCCTTGCCGGGGGAGCCGGCCAGCAGCGCGTGCAGGCCGTGGGCGGCGGGCGGGAGCCAGTAGTCGGGGACGTCCTCCAGCTCCAGCGCGGCGGGGACCGCGCCGTCGAGCATGGCCAGGGTGCGGTGCCTGGCCAGGGCGTGCGGGGAGAACACGGCCAGGGTGGCGCGCAGGTCGCTGAGCTCGATGAAGGCGTCCAGGGTGGCCGAGACGCGGTCGAGCCGCTGTTCGAGGCTGCCGCGCAGGCTGGACAGCTCCGACCGCATCCGCCTGCGCTCGGAGTTCAGCATCGAGTGGGCGGAGCTGACGTCGTCCTGGAGCTCCCTGATACGCCGGTTCTGCGAGTAGTCGATCCAGTCCATGCCCGTCGTCTCTTTCCAGGTGTCCGGGGGAAGGTGTGCGCCGAGGGTTCGATGTGCGGGAGGGGCCGCGGGTTCCGCATCGGGCGCGAATGTGAGGGTTCGGTGACCCGGGAGGGCCGCAGCCGCGGGGATCGTCACTGTGTGTTTCTTCGTTGTAACGGAAAAGGGATTGGTAATACGAATCGCCGGGCCTAGCATGGGAGCGCTCCCGCTCTTGGAAGGCCACCGATGGAACACCCCGAACTCCCCCCGCACCTGCTCTTCGGCACCGCCACCGCCGCCTACCAGATCGAGGGCGGGGTGCACGAGGGGGGCCGCGGCCCCTCCATCTGGGACACGTACAGCCGCACCCCGGGCCGGGTCGCCCGCGGTGAGAGCGGCGACGTGGCCTGCGACCACTACCACCGCTACCCCGAGGACATCGGCCTCCTGGCCGACCTGGGCGTGGACCTGTACCGGTTCTCCGTCGCCTGGCCGCGCGTCCAGCCCACCGGTGCGGGCACCCCCAACCCCGAGGGCCTGGACTTCTACGACCGGCTCGTCGACACCGTGCTCGCCGCGGGGATCGAGCCCGCCCTCACGCTCTACCACTGGGACCTGCCCCAGGCGCTGGAGGACACCGGGGGCTGGCGCGTCCGCGACACGGCCCACCGCTTCGCCGAGTACGCGCGCATCGTCGCCGACCGGCTCGGCGACCGCGTCGGCCGCTGGATCACCCTCAACGAGCCCTTCTGCACCGCCTTCGTCGGCCACGCGGTCGGCCGCCACGCACCCGGCACCCGCGAGGGCACCCCCGCCCTGGCCGCCGCCCACCACCTGCTGCTGGCCCACGGCCTGGCGGTCGGCGAGCTGCGCGCGGCCGGCGCCGGGGACGTCGGGATCACCCTCAACCCGGACCACCTCGTGCCCGCCACCGGCTCCGCGGCCGACCTGGCCGCCGTCGAGCGCGCCCGGACCCTCCACAACCGCGTCTGGCTGGACCCCCTCTTCACCGGGGCCTACCCCGACAACGAGAAGGAGGTGTGGGGCGACCTCGCGGACCACTCCTACCGCCGGGACGGCGACCTCGACGTCATCGGCCGGCCCCTGGACTTCGTCGGCGTCAACTACTACCGGCCCATCAAGCTGCGCGACGCCCCGCACACCGAGCCCGACCCGGCCGCCCGCACCGCCGTCGACATCGGCACCGAGCAGGTCGCCTACGAGGGCGTCCGGCACACCACCATGGGCTGGCCCGTGGTCCCGGAGACCTTCACCGAGATGCTCGTCGACCTGGACCGGCGCTACCCCGGCCTGCCGCCGATCTACATCACCGAGAACGGCTCCGCCGAGGAGGACCGCCCCGACGAGGACGGCCGGGTCCGCGACACCGACCGCATCTCCTACCTCCACGACCACCTCACCGCCCTGGGCGCGGCCATCGACGCCGGCGTGGACGTGCGCGGGTACTTCGTGTGGTCCCTGCTCGACAACTTCGAGTGGGCCTACGGCTACGACCGCCGCTTCGGGCTGGTGCGGGTGGACTACGACGCGCTGACCCGCCATCCCAAGGACAGTTACCACTGGTACCGCGGCCTCCTGGACGCCCACCGCGCCCGCCGCGGCGCCGACCGGGACTGACCCCCGCCGGGGCCCGCCGTCCCCCCGGCGGCGGGCCCCGGCGGCGGCTCCGGCGCCGGCCGCACCGTGTTGGAAAACGCCCCGATCTGCGGCAGGCTGTCGGTGTCCGCGCGCGGTGCGCGGGGAGCGGAGACGAACGGAGGCGGGGCATGACTGCGCCGCTGGAATCGGGCCGGGGGACCAGCGGCAGCCTGCGGGCGGCCCAGCGGATGCTCCAGCTGCAGAACAGCCTCGTGGAACTCCTGCGCACCAAGCCCTTCAGCAGGATCACCTACAAGGAGATCACCGAGGGCGTGGCGATCGACCGCTCCACCGTCTACCGCTACTACAACCACAAGAACCAGGTGCTCCAGGCCGCCGTGGACGTGCGGCTCACCGCCTTCGCCTCCCGGCTGGACCTCACCTTCGGCCGCATGGAGACCGTCGACGGCTACCTCGGGCGCCTCGTCGACGCCTGGATCGGGCTGTGGCTCGAATCCGGCCCCCTGCTGGCCGCCGCCTCCGGCCTGGGCGCCGAGCCCGGACCCGAGCGCGACTGGTGGCGGGCCCGCGTCGAACCGTGGACCGAGGCGGTGCGCGAGGCGGTCGAGGTCGCCCGGTTCGTGGAGGAGCTGCCCCGGGACGGGCGGCCCGCCCGGCCGCTCGCCGAGATGGCGGTGAACCTGTGCCTGTCCACGTTCACCGCCGAGCTGACCGTCCCGCACACCGAGGAGCACCGCGCGCTCGTGCGCGACCTGCTGCTGGACGCGGTGCTGCGCACCCTCGGCCGCGGCTGACCGGGGCGGGGCGCCGTACGGCTCAGGCCCGGTGGCGGGCGATGTCGCCGAACGCGCCGACGACGGCGCCCAGGGCGAACATCGACGCCTCGTCCTCGTCCATGTGGACCAGGCCCGCCGGGAGCAGCACCCGGTAGGGCCGGGGCTCGTGGGCGGGGAGGATCTCCAGGCCGTCGATGATCCCCTGCCCCTTCAGCATGAGAAGGGCCTCTTCGACCCTTCCCCTGCGGTCGCCGCGCGACCAGATCGACATGGTTCAACCCTCACTACGGCCCGGGGCCGTCGCGGGCGGGTGCACACGGCGACGCGGTTCCCGTCCGGACGGGCCGACAACCCCAGTGATACCACCCGCGCACCCGGCGTACACACCCGGTCCGTATTCTCGCCCTTGTCCGGAATCGGCCAATGGCAGGCGTTCCGGGACGGTTCGGGGGCGGGCCGGGGCGCGGTCCCCGGGTATCAGCCGGTGAGCGGGGTCATGTCGTTCCCGTGGACGTCGACGGCACCCACCTCGACCGGGGACGCGGGCGGTCCGTCGCCGCGCCGCGGGCCGGGGACCGCCAGCACGGGGCCCTCGCCGTCCTCCTCGACCGCGCCCGAAACCCGGACCTCGGCGGCCTCCCGGGACGCCGCCGCCAGGTAGTGCCACCGCTCGTCGGTGTCCTGCCACCAGGTGCCCGCCACGATCTGGCGGTCCAGGTTGCTGCACTCCCAGCCGCCCCCGCCCTCCCCGGCCACCACGGTCTCCGTGCCCTCGTCGGTGGTCGCCACCAGCAGCGCGCGGGCCAGCCCGCCGCCGTCGCCGGTGCCGTAGCGCAGGCACACCCACCGGCCCGAACCGCCGCCGGGCAGGTCCTGCACGGCGAACTCCCACGCCGTCGCGGTGACGACCTGCTCGCGCGGGGGGCCGCCCGCGCAGGCGGCCTCGCCCCACAGCTCGAACCCGTTGCCGGGGTCCAGCACCTCGTGCGGGCCCAGGCGGCGGATCTCGGCGGGCGGCGGGGGCATGTAGCCCAGGTGGGCGGTGGCCGGGCCGCCCAGGTCGATCACCGTGTACGGCTGTCCGTGCGCCACCTCCGGCGCGCGCAGCCGCAGGACCGGACCGGTGCCGCAGTGCACGTCCCCGGCCAGGGGGGCGGTCACGCCGTCCTCGTCCCGCGCCACCTCGGACCACCCCTGCTCCGGTGCGCTCAGGGACGCCGACGCCGCCTCGGTGACCCACGGCGGCAGCAGGTAGCGCACCCCCTCGGCGCTCTCGGACAGGCGTACCGCGGGCCAGTTCGCCACCCCGTTCTCCGGCTCGGAGAACACCTCCACCTCCTCGGAGTCCCCGCTCCGGGTGTACCGGGCGGTCCAGGGGGTGTCGTGCAGCAGCACGACGTCGGCGCCGTCCACCCGTCCCGCGAACACCAGGCGCGGATCGCGCGGCGGACGCCCGTCGTGGGCGGTCCAGGCCGCGAGCGCGGCGTCGGCCAGCTCCCCGTCGCCCACGGCGCCGCCCCGGGCGGGCCAGGCGGTCAGGTCGAGCCGGAAGCTCTCCCGCCAGGCCTGCGGGTCGTCGGCGTAGGTCACCGAAACGGGCGCGGCCACGGGCGCGGAACGCTCCGGCCGCGACTCCGAGGAGGTCAGCGCCAGCGCGGCCAGCGCCAGGACCAGCAGTCCCGCGCCGGCCGCCGTGAGGGCGCCGCGGGCGGGCGGCGCGCCGCGTCCGCTGACCCGCACCACGGTGGGGTCGGGCGGGCGGTAGCCGCCGGGCACCGAGGCCGCCCGGCCGAGCGCCGCCTCCGGGTCGGCGGCCCCGGCCCGCCGCAGCAGGGCGGCGGCCTCCTCGGGGGCCAGCGCCTCCACCCGCAGCAGGGCGTACGCGGCGCGCGCCGCCGGGTCGAGCCCGTCCAGGGGCTCCAGCGCCCGCTCGAAGGGGCCCGGCCCGTCCACGGGGGAGACCCGCAGCCCGGCGGAGCCCCGCCGGGGCCGCGGCCGTCCGGTCCGCAGCGCCCGCCGCAGCACCCGCAGGCGCACCCGCGGGTACTCGTGCGCGCGCGGGCTGCGCCGCCCCCACGGCAGCGCTCCGGACACCAGGCGGTGCGCGCTCTGGAGCAGGTCGTGGACGGGCGGGCGGCCGGACAGCGTGAGCAGGGCCAGCAGCACGAGGTTGCGGTACGGGTCGCGGGGGAGGGGGTGTGCCTGGGGAGTGGGCATCGTGGCTCCTCGGGGATCTTTCCGAGCGAGCCTAGGGAAACCGGGGCGGGTTCACCCGGCGAACGCCGATACCCGCCCCCTATGTCCCGAAAGTCCCCTCCACCAGGCGTTCCCGGCCCTGCGGCCGGGCTGCCCGGACCCCGGCGAACCGGTGGATCCCCGGGAGGGCGCCGCGACGGGCGTCCGGCGCCCGCTGGACTTCGCGGTCGGGAGGTTCCGCCGAGAGCGTTCCGGCGCGGTTCGAAGCCGTTCGGAGCCGTCCCGGGAGGTTCCCGTCTCCCAGAAATCTCCCACCGGGGGATGGGAGACCGGTGTCTCCCGGCACCCGCTCCACGGCTTCGGACCACCCGCCGCTCCCGGTCTCCCCACGAGAACGGAGACCTCGGAAGGGAACCCTCCCGGTGGTCACGGAAGGCGACCACCGCCGCGGTGGTGTCCTCCCCGCACAGGGAGGGACTCGCGCTGCGCCACGGCGGACCCCCATGGCGTGCGGTGCTGTTCCCGCTGTCGGGGGACGACAGGACCGTCGGCGCGTCTCCGGCCCCGCCGGGCCGGGTCCGTCCGTCGGCGGCACCGCCGGGGCGGCGGCCGGTCGCGATTTTACCCGGACTTGGTGACTCCGGGTGAACGCGGGGGCGCGGGTGGACGTATGGACGGTCGTCCGCGAACGGTTCGCGGCCGGTGACACGGGGGGATTCCAGTACATGAGGACAGCGACGAGGCGGATCACGGCCGGAGCGTACGCGGTGGCGGTCGCCGGGCTACTGGCCGCGGTGCCCGGGACGGCCGCGCACGCCGGTGAGGGGGTCCCCGAACCGCGCGCGTTCACCAGTGAGTTCTGGGTCGAGGCCACCCCCGACATGGTGATCGACGGCCAGGGGAACCCCGTCCCCGGCGAGCGCGGAGCGTCGGGCACGTTCGAGTTCCGGCTCAACAGCCACAAGGACGTCATCTGCTACGACATCGCGTTCACCGGTGTCACCCCGCCCTACCAGAGCCCCGCCAGGACCGCCACGCACATCCACCAGGCCGGCGGCGGCGAGTTCGGTCCGCCGCGCCTGGCGTTCCCGGACCCCCGGGACGACGGCCGCGGAACC
Source organism: Nocardiopsis flavescens (assembly GCF_900141985.1). Taxonomy (GTDB): domain Bacteria; phylum Actinomycetota; class Actinomycetes; order Streptosporangiales; family Streptosporangiaceae; genus Nocardiopsis; species Nocardiopsis flavescens. The sequence goes on from NZ_FQZK01000031.1 coordinate 36,614, forward strand.
CTGCGCAGCTCCGGCTGCATGCAGGGGCCGTTCACCACCGGTCTGACGGGTCCCGACGGCAACGACACCGGCACGGGCTTCACCGTGGCCCAGATCGAGGACGACCCGTCGAGCTTCTACGCCGACACCCACACCGCCGCCTTCCCGGCCGGGGCGATCCGCGGCCAGCTCGTGGACGCGGACCGCGGGTACGCCAAGCCCTGGTAGAACGGCCGGATGACGATGGCGGTGCCGCGGCGGCCCCTCGGGGGCGGGGTCGCCGCGGCGCCTCCCCGCCCCCGGCCGGTGCGCCGAATCCTTCAGAACGAGGAGCTGACCACGGGTTCGCCGCTCTCGTCGGTGATCTCGAAGCCCACCGCGTCCTGCCGGAGCAGGGCGCTGTTGAGGTTGCACACCATCCGGTCGCCCCCCACCCCCACGAACTCGCCCGCGGGGTGGGCGGTCCCCGACCCGTCGAAGAGGGTGGCCCGGTAGGTCCGCCCCTCCCGGAAACCGGTGCCGGTCAGCCGGATCTCCACGCCCCACGTGTGCGGGACCAGCTCCGCCTCCGCGCTGATCCCGTCGTCGTGCGCCGTGGTGGCCACCCCCTCCAGCGGTACCGGGGCCGGGACGAACGCGGCGTGCCAGGCGGCGGCGCCGGCACCGAACCCCACGAGCAGGGCGGCGGCGCAGGCGGCCACGGGGCCGCGGATCCGCCAGGCGCGCGCTCGCGCCGGGCGTTCGGCGCGCACGCCCGCCAGGATGCGTTCACCCAGCTCCGGCGGTGGCTCCGGGAGCGCGGAAGCCCGGTCGGGGTCGGCCAGGGGCAGGAGTTCGGCCGCGGGGGCGACGAAGCCGAGTTCGGCCCGGCAGGCGGCACAGCCGTCCAGGTGGGCGGAGACGGCCGCACGCCGGCCGGGTTCGAGCATGTCCAGGGCGTACGCGCCCAGGAGGTCGCGCATCCCGCCGTGAGAGTCGCCGCTCATCGGTCCACCCCCATCTCGTCCATGACCGTGCGCAGGGCCCTGAGCCCGTAGAAGAGCCTGCTGCGCAGCGTGCCGACCGGGATGCCCTGCTCGGCGGCGACCTCGGCGTGGGGGCGGCCCCGCAGGTAGGTCTCCACCAGGGCGGACCGGTGCTCGCGGCTGATCCGCTGGAGCGCCTCCTCCACGAGCCAGGACCGCGTCACCTGTTCGTCGAGGCCGTCCCCGGCGGGCGGCCGGTCCGGGAGCCCCCCGTTCCCGGTCGGCGCCATGGGCAGCGGGCGCCTGGCGGCACGGCGGAGCTCGTCGACCAGGACGTTCCGGGCGATGGCGAACAACCAGACCCGCAGGCCGGCGAGTTCGGGATCGAACCGGTCCGCCGCGCGCCAAGCGCGCAGGAACACCTCCTGCACGGCGTCCTGCGCCGCCACGGGGTCGTTCAGCTGGCGCAGTGCGAACCGGTACAGCTCGGGGCCGTGCGCGCTGTAGGCCGCCCGGACCCCGCTCTCATCGCACAGGTTCGGCTCGGGTCCGCCCTCGTCGGCTCCGTCCCGACGGCGCCGTCGAAACGCACGGCCCATGCGTCCCCCGTCCCAGTTCACCAGCGGACCCTCCGGAGGTCGGGTGTCGGATCCCGTCCACCGCACACGGGTGCGCGGTGTCCACCGTTCGCGCGAGGCGGAGCGGGAGAGGCCCGGTCGCGGGCCTGGGATCCGCCGCCCCCGGGGAGCGGGCACCGCGGCCCCCGGGCTCCTTGCGAGCGAGCCTAGGGAAACCGGGGCGGGTCCGCCCGGGGAACGCCGATACCCGCCGCCTATGTCCCGAAGGTCGCCTCCCTCCGCCCGGCCCCGGCCCCCGCGCCCGCCCGGATACGCTTGCCGGTGTGAACGACAGCGAAGCCCCTCTCCCCGCGCACCCCGCTCCGGCCGCAGGGATGCGCGCCTCCCACCACGACCGGGACGCGGTGGTGGACCTCCTCCGCGACGCGGCGGCCGAAGGACGCATCGACCACGAGGAGCTGGACGAACGCCTGGAGCGGGCGCTGACGTCCAGGACCCGCGCCGAGCTGGCCGCACTGACCGTCGACCTGCCCGCGCCGCCGGACTCGGGGCCGGCGCTGCCGCCGCTGGTGCTCAAGGGCGGGCTGAGCGGTGCCACGCGCGGCCCCGGGCAGTGGGAGACCCCGGCCCACGTGATCGCCCGCGGCGGCGTGGGCGGCGTGAAGATCGACTTCAGCCGGGTCCGGACCCGGCTGCCGGAGGTCCTGGTGGAGGCCTACGGGGAGACCTCCGGTGTCACGGTCGTCATCCCCGACGGCTGGGCCGCTGACACCGCGGGCATGGACCCCGGCACCGGCGGGCTCAGGAACGGCACCACCCCCGACCGCCTCCCGGGGACCCCGCTGATCCGGCTCACCGGGTCCGGCGGCCTGGGAGGGGTGGAGATCCGCCACCCCGACCGCAAGGAACGGCGCAGGCTGGACGACAACCCGGCCTAGGTGTATTGACCTGAGAGGTTAGGTACGCGGGAAGCAGGCCGGCCCCGGCCGCCGGGGCCGGCCCGGTGCACCCGGGCGGGGTCACCGCGGCGCCGGACGGGTCACACGGTGACCTTCGCCTTCTCGGCGTAGCGGTCGACGAGCGCGGTGAACGCGTCGAGGTAGCCGCGCAGGAACGCCGCCGTCGTCTCGTCGGTGACCTCCCCCTCCTCGGTGAACAGCCCGGGGGTGGACTGGATGAAGCCCTCGGGCTGGCCGAGGGTCGGCGCGTTGAAGTGGCTCAGGACGGCCTTGAGGTGCTGCTGGGCGAGAGCGGTCCCGATGGCGCCGCCGGAGGTGCCGATCACCGCGGTCGGCTTTCCGTTGAAGGAGTTCTGGCCGTAGGGGCGCGAGGACCAGTCCAGGGCGTTCTTCAGCACGCCGGGGATGGACCGGCTGTACTCGGGGGTGACGATGACGACGCCGTCGACGTCGGCGATGCCCTGCTTGAAATCACGGGCGACCTGCGGGAAGTCCGCGTCGTGGTCGGGGGAGTAGTGCGGCAGGTCCCGGATGGGGATCTCGACGAGGGTCACGTCCTCGGGGGCCAGGCGCTCCAGGGCCCGGGCCAGGCGCCTGTTGATCGACGTCGAGGAGATGCTGCCGACGATGTAGCCGATGGTGCGGGCTGTCATGGATTCCTCCGGGGAGCGTGCTGCGGTCGTGGCGAACGGTCGGCGTGGATACGCCGCGTGGCCAGAGGGAACCCGCCCGGGCCCGGTCCTATTCCATGTTTTTCCGATCGGGAAGGGATGTGTTGTGGATCTCAGGGGGTCGGGAGGTGGCCGGGCGCCCCGGGCCGGTGCCCCGGGTGCCCGCGCGGGCCCGGGGCCGTCACCTGCCCGGGGTGTCCCCGGCGCCGTCCAGCGGGCGGCCCGTGAAGCCCGCGAGATCCAGCTCGAAGCCGTCCAGGGCCAGGTCGCACACACGGCAGCCGAAGTGCCGGGGATCGAACCAGGAGCCGGACCCGTCCCGGCGGTCGCGCCCGCCGGCCACACCCAGGGAACCACAGGCCGGGCAGCGGGCCGCGGCGGACACGGGCCCGTGCCCGGAGACGGGGAGCGCCTCCAGGGAGGCGATCGTCCGGCTCCTCTGCTCCCGGGTGAGCCCGGAGACCTTCTCCTCGAAGTCCCTCGCGGCGTTGCGGACCTTCTCCTCGTAGCGAAGGACGATTTCCGCCTCCGCCTCTTCGAGAATGAGGCGGGAAAGGGCCGCGTGATCGCCCCAGAACCCTTCTCTTTCCTTCGAGAGTTCGTCCAGGATTTCGTTGATGTACCCGATCCCCGAAGCCAGTATCTCTTTCGGGTCCGCCTCCCGGTCCCACATTCCCAGGTGGGTGATGCCGTTGCGGGCCTCCCTGAGCATCCGTGTGGAGCCCGACGCCGCACCGGGCCTCCCGAGCAGCTCGGCGACCCTGGCGGCCGCGGTCTCCCCGGCGGCGGTACGAATGTCGGAGATCTGCTTCGAGGCCCTTTCGCCGTTCCCGCTGAGGACCAGGAGGTCGTCGGTCGTCGGTATCGCCGGAGCGAGGAGTACGGGGGAGATGGAGGCCAGGTAGGCCTTGGACGCGTGCTCTGCGGCCACCCCCATGTGGTGAACGGAAAAGGCGTGGTCGGGCGGGGTTGAAATGTGCGATTCAAGCGAACCGGCGGCCCATCGCCGAGCCGATTCCAGCAGGTGGTCGGTCAGGTTCATGGGCGAACGATACCCAGCCGGCCATTCTCGAAGCCGTTCCCTTTCGGCGGCAGGCGTGTCCCGGCCCCCAGCGCGGAGCGGGAGCGCCGCAGGGCCTGTTCGGGTGCCCCCGGGGCCGCAGGCTCGGACCGGGCCCTCCGGGGCGTTCCGTCACCCGGGGCGGGTGAACCGCTCCGAGGAGGGTAGGGCGGCGGTGTCCCTCCCCGCGGGGGGAGGGCGGAGCGCAGGGAGGCGGTGAGGACGCGCATCGGGATCCGGATCCCGGACCGCGCCGGGAGCGGTGCGGCCGTTCTCCCCGCCCTGCGGTCCGCGGAGTGCCCCGCGGCGGCTCCCGGGGCGTTCCCGGAAAAAATCCTCCGTCCCGGAGAACCCGGGAGCCCCATCCGCCATCGGACCCTACGTAAAGGAGCCGAGAGCACACGAAGAGTTCCCAGGGATCGTCCTCGCAGACCTTCCGCGGACCCCGCCCCGGTTCTCCGCGGGGTCCCCGGGAACGCGGGCGGTCCACCGACCGGCCGTGACCACACCGAACCTCCCCCGACATCCCCCCTCCCTCCCGACCGCGGAAAGAAAGGAACATCATGAAGCGCGACATCCGTTCCACCCTCCTGGCCCTGGCCACCTCGGGCGTGGTGGTCGTCGGCTCTGCGGCGTGCGCGGGGGCCTCACCCGAACCCGGGGCGGAGAACGTGAGCAGCGCCTCCGCGGCGGAGCCGCAGACCTTGTCGGGTGAGCTGCAGTACATCGCCCCGGGTGAGCTCGCCATCGGCGACCAGGCCTTCTTCGTCTCCGAGGAGACGCAGATCCTCGCCGGCATCTACGCCTGTCCCGCCGAGGACGGCATGGACGAGAACGGCCAGGGCACGGTGGAGTGCGACCTCGAAACGGTCGAGGAGGCGCTCCAGGACGGCACGGTCATCCTGGCCGGCGCCGAGGTGAACGACGACGGCATCGCCACCTGGATCACCGAGCACGACCCGGAGGGCCCGGGCATCCCTGACGACGGGGACCAGGACGGGCCCGGGGGCGATGACGGGGCCGCGGAGGAGCCCGGCGGGTTCACCGGCACCGCCTCGGGCGAGCTGGAGTACGTGGCGCCCGGCGAGTACATCGTCGACGGCACGGCGTTCTACGTCGCCGAGGACACGGTGATCACCGCGGGCATCTACGCCTGCGCCGACGGCGTCCAGGACCCCGACACGGGGAACGTCACCTGTGACTTCGACGAGTTCGACGCCACCCTGGCCAACGGCACGGTCATCCTCGCCTCGGTCGAGATGGTCGACGGCATCGCCACCTCGATCACCGAGTTCGAGGCCTGACGCGCCGGGCCCGCCCGGGGGACGGGCGGGCCCGCGCACCGTGGTCGGCCGAGGGGCGCCCGAGACGGGCGCCCCTCGGCACGTGCGGGCGGTCCGAGCCGGAGTCCGCGATCCGGTCCGCGCGGGGTGCCGGAGGCCGGTGTCGGCCCCGGGGCAGGACCCGGCCGGTCCGGGGCCAGGGGTCTGTGCGGCACCTGGGATCGAGACCCGGTCCGTCCGGTGCGCCGGGACCCGACCCGCGCGGGGCGTCGGGCGCCGTGTCGGTTCCGGAGGCGGGACCGGTGCGCCGGACGGCCGTGCGGCCGGTACCGGCCCCGGGGCCGGAGTCCGGTTCGCCGTGTGGCCCCCGACGGGGGCGCACGGGCGGCCCGGTGATCCTCGGATCGGGAGGTCCTGGATGGGGATGCGCCGTGCGCGGATGATCGTTGCCGTCACCCCGCACCACCACGAGGAACGGACACCATGGCGCGCCGCCCGATCGACATCAGCATCCCCGACCTGTCCGGAAAACGAGCGCTCGTCACCGGCGCGAGCGACGGGATGGGCCTGGGGATGGCCGCCCGGCTGGCCGGGGCCGGCGCGGAGGTGGTCATGCCCGTGCGCAACCCGGCCAAGGGCGAGGCCGCGGCCACCGAGATCAGGCGCTCCGTGCCCGGTGCGAAGGTCTCCCTGCGCAGCCTCGACCTGTCCTCGCTGGCCTCCGTCGCGGCCCTCGGCGAGACCCTGCGCGAGGAGGGCGACCCGATCCACCTCCTCATCAACAACGCCGGCGTCATGATGCCCCCCGACCGGCAGACCACCGCCGACGGGTTCGAGCTGCAGTTCGGCACCAACCACCTCGGCCACTTCGCCCTCGTCGCGCATCTGCTGCCCCTCCTGCGCGCCGGCCGGGCGCGCGTGACCTCGCAGGTCAGCATCGCCGCGAACCGGGGGTCCATCAACTGGGACGACCTGAACTGGGAGCGCCGCTACTCCGGGCAGGGCGCCTACAGCCAGTCCAAGATCGCGTTCGGGCTCTTCGGCCTCGAACTCGACCGGCGCAGCCGGGACGGCGGCTGGGGTGTCACCAGCAACCTGTCCCACCCCGGCCTCGCCCCGACGAACCTGCTCGCGGCCCGCCCCGAGCTGGGCCGGGGCGAGGAGGTCACGGGCCGGAGGATGATCCGCGTCCTGTCCGAGAAGGGCGTGCTCGTCGGGACCGTCGAGACCGCCAAGCTGCCCGCGCTCATGGCGGCCACCGACCCCGCGGCCAGGCCCGGCGGGTTCTACGGGCCGGCCTGGCCCGGGCGCGTCGGCGGTCCGCCCGCCGAGCAGAGGCTCTACTCCCGCCTGGACAGCGCCGAGGAGGCCCGGCGCGTCTGGGAGGTCTCCGAGCGGCTCACCGGGACCGCCATCCCCGCCGCCTGAGCCCCCGCCCCACCGGCGGGCCGCTCCCGGCGGTCCCGCGCCCCACCCCTGCCCCGCTCCTCCATCCCCACCCCTTCAGCCCGTTCCGCACACCTCTGGAGAAGGCCCCGCCCATGCCCCGTTATGCCGTCCGCGCCACGACATCCGCCCCGCCGGACGCCGTCCGGCGCCTGCCGGCCGACGGCCGCTCCCGGCCCCGGTGGGCTTCCGGCCTGGACGAACTCGTGGAGGACCGCCCGGCCGGGCTCGACCCGGGCGGGAGCGACGGGGTGGGGGCGGTCCGCGCCTTCCGCTCGGGCCGCACCGTCACCGGCGAGCGCATCACCGGGCTCGCGGAGAACCGGCGGCCGGCGTACGAGGACGTGTTCAACCCCGCGCTGAAGGACTACCGGGCGGTGATCGAGGTGGAGCCGGAGACCGGGGGCGGCACGGCCATCACCTGGCGGGGGACCCGGCGCGCGCGGCCGGGCCTGGGCCGGCTGCCGCCGCTCGTCCTCTCCGGCGTGATGCGGCGCATGGCCGCCGACCCGGCCGCCCACGCCTCCGGTGCCGCGCACACCCGGTGACCCCGCGCCCGGCCGTGCCGCGGCGGGCGCTCCCCCCGGTCCCGGAGCGGGGGCCCGGGACCGGGGCGGCGTCCAGCGCGGCGCACCTTCCGCGAGAGACGACCCGAGAGGAAGAACCGTGGAGACCCTCACCCTGAACAACGGCCTCCGGATGCCCGTACTCGGCATCGGCGTCAACCACGTGCCGTCCGCCGAGGTCGGTCCCGCGCTGGCCCACGCGTTCGAGGCCGGCTACCGCTCCGTCGACACCGCCAACACCTACCTCAACGAGCGCGCCGTCGGGCGGGCCGTCCGCGACAGCGGGCTCGCACGGGAGGAGGTCTTCCTGACGACCAAGCTGTGGTCGACCGACTCCGGGTACACCAGGGCCCGGGCCGCGATCGACCGCACACTGAAGCGGATCGGCACCGACTACCTGGACCTCCTGCTGCTGCACCAGCAGTACGGCGACTACAACGGCGCCTGGAGGGCGTTCCAGGAGGCCGTCGCGGCGGGCAAGGTGCGCTCGATCGGCGTCAGCAACTTCAACCCCAGGAGGCTGGCCGACCTCATCGGCCGAGCGCGGACCGTGCCCGCGGTGGTGCAGGTGGAGCGCCACCCCTACTTCCAGCAGCGGGAGCTCAGGGCCTTCCTCGAACCGCTCGGCACCGCCGTGGAGGCCTGGTTCCCGCTCGGGCACGGTGACGCGGGACTGCTCGCGGAGCCCCTCTTCGCCGAACTCGGGCGCAAGTACGGGAAGTCGCCCGTCCAGGTGATCCTGCGGTGGCACGTCCAGGACGGCGGCATCGTGATCCCGGGGTCCACCGACCCGGACCACATCCGGTCCAACGCCGCGCTGTTCGACTTCGCGCTGACGTCCGAGGAGATGGACCGGATCGCGCTGATGGACCGGAACAGGCGGTTCCACAACCTGCCCGAGTTCGTCGAGGGGATCGTCTTCCAGGCCATGCGGACCGACTACGACAGGAAGCAGCGCTGACCCGTCGGAGACGGGGTGCGCCCGGCGGGGTCCACCGGTCGCACCCGGATACTGGCGGGGGCCGGCGGGGGCGCCTGCGCTGTACCGCGCCGTTGTGCTCCCGGCCTGCCGGCGGGGGCGTCCGCCTCCCGCGGGTCGCCGCCCGTGCCGGGGGCCGGTCCGCCCAGGGCGCGCCGCGGCGGTCGGACGCGGCCGTACAGGCCCGTCGTGCCGACCGCCGCCCCCGGCTATCCGCCGGCCCGGGACCCCCGCTCGAAGGCCCGCGACTCCGCCTCGCCCACCAGCCGGTCCTGTTCGGCGCCCAGCGCGGCCCGCTCGTCCGCGGGGACGCCGCGCAGGGCCCTGCGGCGTCCGCCCCGGGTGGCCTGCGCGAGGGAGGTGGCGCGGTCCATCCCGCTCTCGGCCCCCGTCTCCTCCAGGGCGTCGCGCAAGCGCCGCAGGTGGGCGCGGCGCAGGGCGAAGTAGAGCGCCATCGCGACCGCGAAGTTGACCAGGGCCTTGACCACGACCCCGATCCCCTGGAGGACCGGCAGGTTGATGAACGCGTGCATCGCCATGGCGAGCACCACCAGGAGCACGGCCGCCGCGACGGTGCGCGGCCGCGGGCGCCAGGCCGCCGCCGCGACCAGGCCCACCGCCGTGCCCGCCACCGCCGACAGCGCCCAGTGGGTCCCCAGCCCCGTGAGCAGGACCCGTGTGAGCCCCGACTGGACCACCATCTCGACTCCGCCCAGGCCGCCGCGGCCGGTCACCTCCTGCACGGCCATGAAGAGGTTCTCCATCACCTGGAAGCCCAGGCCCACGAGCGCCCCGATGACGAACCCGTCCACGGGACCACGGACCGCGTAGGGGAACGCGACGGCGACGAGGACGACACCCGCCAGTTTGAGCAGCTCCTCGTCGACCGGCCCCGAGACGGCCGCGCCCCACAGGTCGGCCGTCCGCGGCCCCATCGCCACGGCGAGGACCCCGTCCAGCGCGGCGTTGGCGACCAGGGCCGCCCCGGTCACGGCGAACAGCCCCCAGGCGACGGCCGCCGACGACGCGGCCCTTCCGGGAGCCCGCACGGGCCGGATGCGCCGCAGCAGCCAGTACCCGAACACCAGGGTGGCCGCGCCGATGAGGAACGCGCCCGCCCACACCGCGGGGAAGGCCGCGACGACGCCGGCCATGAGCAGCGCCACGTACACGAGGGCGACCGCGCACCCCGCGACGATGAGGACGCGCGCGGCCGGCACGGGCCCCGCCGGCCGGCCCCGTCCCCGGTCGACGGGGGCCGGGGCCCCGGCCGCGCCGCCCCTCGGTGCGGGGACCCCGTCCGCCGCGGTCGCGGAGGACCCGGGTTCGTGCCGCGGTCTACCCATGTTCTGCCTCCTCGGAGAAAGTGATCATGCGCGCCAGGTCCTCCGGCGCCGTGCCGGGGCCGCCGTCCGTGCCCTGGAGGAGCATCCGGACCGCGTAGCCGCCGTCGGGCGAGGGGAGCAGGACCACGGTCCCCGGTCCGCGTGCGCGGTTCACGTCCGCCGCCAGCCCCTCGGTGCCGTCGGCGGAGACGACGGGCGAGGGCTCGCCGACCCGGGTGGACGGGTCCTGGGACAGCAGGACCCGGCGGGTCCCCTCCCACCGCAGGTCGGTGCCGGGGCTTTCGTCCCCCGCCTCCCCGGGGCGCTCGACGTCGAGCACCAGGGGGCCGCGGTGGAGCCGGTAGGACCGGTCGGGGTGGGAGGCGGCCACGTCCGCCTCCCACCCGTCGTCGGGCAGGACGAGCACGGCGCGGGTCGTCCCGTCGCCGCCCAGGGCCAGCTCCTCCCCGGCGGTCAGCGCCGTCCTGCCGGGGACCAGCGCGTTCACCAGCGACCACCCCACCGTCACCAGGGCGATCATCGCGACCGCGATCCCGACCGCGATCCAGCGCGGTGCGGCCCGCCCGGAAGCCGTCTCCTGTGCCACCACCATGCGACCTCCTCGTCCGAATGCCCGGACCCCGACCACATCCGAATGCGCATAACCGACAAAAGTGACGCGCCGGTCTTGGTGGAGCGTTGGTCCGGCCGAGGGCGGCCCGTGGGATCGGTCCGGTTCCGTGTGCCGTGTCGGGGGCGTGCGGCGTGCGCCCCCGGGCGAACGGGCCGCGCGCTGCGACCGCCGGGGGACCCGTCCCGTGCCGAGAGTGCCGGTCCGGTCGCCGCGTGTGCTCCACGCTGCGACGACGCGGTCGCGGACCACCTCGCGGGGGGTGGAAGGGCCGTGTCCGGGCCGTGATCGCGGTCGGACTTGACAGTCGCAATATGAACATGGATGATTCAATCCGAACATGTGACCCTGATCTCAGAGGTGCTCCCTATGACTGTCACGTCCCTCCCGCCCGTCGCGGAGGCTCTCGACGGAGCCGTCGACCTGCATTGCCACTCGGGCCCGAATCCCTTCTCCCGGGAGTTCGACCACGCGGAGGCGGCCCGCGACGGCGAGCGCCTGAACATGCGGGGGATCCTGGTCAAGTCGCACCACCACAACACCGTCATGGACCTGCTCGCGATGCACCGCGAGCTGGACGGCATCGCGACGCCGATCTTCGGCGGGGTCGCCCTCAACGCCCAGGTGGGCGGCCTCAACCCGTACGCCGTCGCGATGTCGCTGCAGATGGGCGGCCGCGCGGTGTGGTTCCCCACCTTCTCCAGCCGCTGCCACTGCGAGAACGAGCACCACGGCTTCCCCGAGTCCGACTACGACATCCCCAACCGGATCGTCGACGTGGTCGACGGCGAGGGCCGGCTCCTGGACGCCGCCCACGAGGTCATCGACCTGGTGGCGGAGGCGGACGTGCTCCTCTCCGCGGGACACCTGGAGCCGGCCCAGTCCGCCCTGCTCTTCGCCGCGGCCTCCGAGCGCGGCGTGCGGCGCATGATCCTCAGCCACCCCAACTTCGTCGTCGACGCCGACGTGGAGCGCTGCCGCCAGCTGGCCGCCCTCGGCGGCTACATCGAGCACGAGGTCGGCATGTACGACCCGCAGGGCTTTCGCAAGTGGGACCCGGGACTGCTGATGGAGTGGATCCGCGCCATCGGCCCCGACCGCACGGTGCTCTCCTCCGACCTCGGACAGCGCGGGCGCCCCATGCCCGTCGACGCCTACATGCGCGTCGGCGAGGCCCTGCTCGAACGCGGCCTGTCGGTCGCCGAGCTGCGCCAGGTCACCCAGAACAACGCCGCCTTCCTGCTCGGTCTGGACGACGAGCGGCCCGCCCCGGTCGAAGGGCGCTGAACCATGGCCTACCTCGCGAGCGACCCGCGCAGCCAGCTGGCCGCGCGTACCGGGCCCGACGCCGACGCCGCGCTCGAACCGCAGTACTTCGAGTTCGGCGCCCTGGACCCCACCGACACCACCGGAAACGGCGGACGCCTGTGGACGGTGCGGTCCGCCAACGCCGCGGTCGTCTACGCCGAACACGCCGACGGCGACACCCTCGACCGCGAGGACGCGGACGAGACGATGCTCGTGGTCCTGCCGTCCGAGGGCCGCCTCACCGTCCACGCGGGCGGGGAGTCGGCCACCGTCGAGCCGACGGCCCTCGTGACCGTCCGGCCCGGCCCCTGGCGGTACGAGGCCGAGGGGGCGCCGCGGCTGCTGCGCCTGCACACGGCGGCCACCTCCGACGTGCTCGACCGCGCGGCCAACACCGCGGCCTATGCCGACGGCCCCGGGCTCAGCGCCCCCGCCGTCCCGTGGCCGCCCCCCGTCGGCGACGCCGCGATCCGCGTCTACGGCGCCATCGGGGACATCGCCCCGCGGCAGGGCCGCCTGGGGCGCATCTTCCGCGGGCGCCACGCCATGGTGAACCTGCTCTACCCGCGCTCGGGCCCGCGCGACCCGCGCACGCTGTCCCCGCACACCCACGACGACTTCGAGCAGCTGAGCTTCGTCGACGCCGGCCGCTACGTGCACCACATCCGGCGCGAGTGGGGCAACGACCGCACCGCCTGGCGCCCCGACCAGCACCGGGAGATCGGCGGCCCGTCGCTGACCGTCATCCCGCCGCCGCTGGTCCACACGAGCGAGGCGGTCGGGGACGGCGAGAACCGCATGATCGACATCTTCGCCGGACCGCGCGAGGACTTCTCCCGCCGGCCGGGCTGGGTCCTCAACGCCGACGACTACCCGGCGCCGCCGTGGGAGGAGGCCCGATGACCGGCACGGACGGCACCGGCGGCCCCCGGTGGGCCGCCTGGGTCAAGCTCGACTCCTGGGAGTCCACCGCGATCCTCGCCCACGCCGGCATCGAGGTGATCGTCATCGACGCCGAGCACACCATGCTCGACCCGTCGGCGATCGCCCGGCACATCGCCGTCGGCCAGGCGCACGGCATGCGGGCGCTGGTGCGGGTCCCCGACCGGGGGGCCTCCTTCGTCCAGCGCGTCCTGGACGCGGGGGCCGACGGGATCGTCGTCCCCCACGTCGACGGCCCCTCCGACGCGACCGAGGCCGTGTCCGCGACCCGCTTCGCCCCCGAGGGGCGGCGCGGTTCCGGCGCCACCTCGCGCGCCGGGGCGTGGGGGCGGCGCCCCCGGGCCGACTACCTGGCCCGGCCGGTCGAGGTCATCGCCCAGATCGAGTCCCTGGCCGCGCTGGAGTCCGTGGCGGAGATCGCCGCGGTCGACGGGGTCACCGGGCTGCTCCTGGGGGCCGCGGACCTCGCGCTCGACGCCGGGGGCGCCGTCGCGGACGCCGACGCCGCCGTCGCCGCCGCCGCGCGTGCGCACGGGATCGCCGCGGGCGCGGCCGGGGGCCCCGGCGGCGCCGCCCGCGCCCGCGAACTGGCACTGGACTTCTTCGTCGGTGCCGCCGACACCACCCTGCTCGCCAACGCGGCCGTCGGCGCCGTCGAGCGCATGCGGGCACAGGACCCCACAGGAAAGGCGCCGATCCATGCATGAGCCGGTCATGAGCTTCGACCACGTCAGCAAGCACTACCGCGGCGGGACGGTGGCGGTCGAGGACTTCCACCTCGACATCGCCGACGGGGAGTTCGTCTCCATCGTCGGGCCCAGCGGATGCGGCAAGAGCACCCTGCTCAAGCTCATCATGGGCCTGGAGCCGCTGACCGGGGGCCGCATCGAGTACCGGGCCCAGGCCCGCAAGGAGTCGGCGATGACCGGCATGGTGTTCCAGCAGCCCCTGCTGCTGCCCTGGAACACCGTCCTGGACAACGTGCTCGTCCCCTCCACGCTCCAGGGCCGCGCGCAGCGGCGCCGCGACGAGGGCCGGGCGCGCGAACTCCTCGACATGCTCGGGCTGACCGACTTCGCCGGCAGCCACCCCTACGAGCTGTCCGGCGGGATGCAGCAGCGCGTCGGCATCGCCCGGGCGCTCCTGCACGACCCGCGGATCCTGCTCATGGACGAGCCGTTCGGCGCGCTGGACGCGATGACCCGCGACCAGCTGACGCTGGACCTGCTGGAGATCTGGGAGCGGGACCGCAAGACCGTCGTGTTCATCACGCACAGCATCTCCGAGGCGGTGCTCCTCTCCGACCGCGTCGTCGTGATGACGCCGCGTCCGGGCCGGGTCGGCGACGTCGTCGACATCACCCTGCCCCGGCCCCGCACCCTCGACGTCGTGAGCACCGCCGCGTTCGGCGAGTACACGCGTCGCATCCGATCCGTTCTCGACAACGCCGAAGTGGTGACCGCTCCATGACCGCCCCGTCGCCCCATTCCCCGCCGCCCGGGCGGACCCTGACGGTACGCCGCGAGGCGGGCGACACCGTCAACCGGCGCCGCCTCTCCGACCTGCCGGGATGGCTGCTGTCGAGCACCACGGTGCTCATCCTGCTGACGATCTGGGAGGTGTCGGTCCGCACGTTCGACGTCTCGGTGATCCTGTTCCCGGCGCCCACCCGCATCGTCGAGGCGCTCGTGGAGGGCTTCACCCAGGGGCCGTTCCTGCGCCACACGTGGGTCACGCTCCAGGAGATCATCTACGGCTTCGGCATCGCCGTCGTGGCCGGTCTGCTGGTCGCGGTGTGGGTCAGCTCCTCGCGGCTGGCCGAGAAGATCGTCCTGCCGATCGTGGTGGTGCTGCAGACCGTGCCCAAGGTGGCGCTCGCGCCCCTGTTCCTGGTCTGGTTCGGCTTCGGCATCGAGTCGAAGATCCTCACGACGGCCCTGATCGCGTTCTTCCCGATCCTGGTCAACGCCACGCTCGGCTTCAACTCCACCAGCGGCGACCAGGTGAACATGATGCGCTCCTTCGGGGCGACGCGCCTGCAGATCCTCACCCGGCTGCGCCTGCCCACGGCCGTCCCCAGCATCATCGCCGGCCTGGACGTGGCGGTCGTGCTGTCGGTCATCGGCGCCATCGTCGCGGAGTTCGTGGGCTCCCAGGCCGGACTCGGCTACCTGATCATCGCCAGCAACACCTCGCTGGACGTGGCCACGATGTTCGCGGCCCTGGTCGTGCTGTCGGTCATCGGCCTCGTCCTGCACTACGCGGTCGTCCTCGGGGGCAGGCGGCTCGCGTTCTGGTCCGAAGAGAACCGCGCCCGCTCCGTTGCCAACTGATTTCCCGAACCGAAGGTGAACCCATGTCCGTTTCATATGCTTTTCGTAAGGTCTTGCAGGGCGGCGCGGTCCTGGCCCTGGCCCTCCCGCTCGCGGCCTGCGGCGGGTCGGACACCGGAGACGGCGACACCCGCGAGGTCGCGATGACGCTGGCGACGCCGACCTGGAACGCCGGGATCGCGTCGATCGCCGTCTCCCAGGAGATGGGCTACTTCGAGGACGAGGGCCTGGAGGTCGAGGTCATCCTCGCGGACTCCGCGACGACCCAGGCCCAGCAGATCGCGACCGGCCAGGTCGTGACCGGGGCGGTCAGCCCCGAGCCGGTGATCCTCGGGCACCAGCCCGACCGCAACCTCGACCTGACCTATTTCATGTCGTACTACAAGGACAACATCTACGGCCTGCGCGTGCCCGCCGACAGCGACATCACCTCGATCGAGGACCTCCAGGGCAAGACGGTCGGCGCCATCAGCCTCGCGAGCGCCTCGGTGACGCAGGCCCAGGTGGGCCTGCGCGAGGCCGGCGTCCCGGAGGACTCGGTGACGTTCGTCGCGATCGGCACGGGGGGCCAGCAGGCGGCGGCGGTGGAGAACGGCCAGGTCGACGCGCTCGCCCTGCTGGACACGTCGTTCCAGGTCCTGGAGAACCAGGGCATCGAGCTGCGGGAGATCGAGGTCCCGGGCACCGACGCCCTCACCAGCGGCGGGCTCGCGGCGCGGACCTCCGACCTGGAGGCGGACCGCGAGCTGTACGTCAAGCTCGGCCGCGCGATCGCCAAGGGCGTGGTCTTCAGCCAGGCCAACCCCGAGGCCGCCATCGAGCTGCTCTTCGCGGCCCACCCCGAGGCGCGGCCCTCCGGGCTGGAGGACGACGCCGCCGTGGCCTCGTCGGTCTCCGTCCTGGAGGCGCGGCTGGCCAACCTCGGCGCCGAGGACGACCCGTACGGGGCGATCGACCCGGCGGCGCTCCAGGCCAACGTGGACTTCCTGCTCGACGCGGGCGAGCTCACCGAGGAGGTCGACCCCGACGACCTGTACGACGACTCGCTGATCTCCGACATCAACGACTTCGACCGCGAGGCCGTCCGCCAGGAGGCCGCCGACCATGCCTGAGGAGACGGTGCCCGGTGAGATGACGGCGATCGACCCCGCGGGGTTGAGCGGGCCGGAGAACTACCGGCTGCTCACCGGCTGCGTCGTTCCGCGCCCGATCGCCTGGGTGACCTCCGTGGCCGGCGACGGCACGGCCAACCTGGCGCCGTTCAGCGCCTTCACGATGGTGTCCAACGATCCGCCCATGGTGGGCATCAACATCGGCCGCCGGGACGGCGGGTTCAAGGACACGGCCCGCAACATCGCCGAGCGGGGGGAGTACGTCGTGAACATCCCCGGATGGGAGCTGTGGCGCGACGTGCACCGGTCGGGGGAGGTCCACCCCCCGGAGGTCGACGAGGCCGCGCTCCTGGGCCTGGCCACGGTCCCGGCCGACGTGGTGGGCGTGCCCCGGCTGGCCGCCGCGCGGGTGAGCCTGGAGTGCAGGCTGGCGCGCGTGGTGGAGTTCGGGCGGGCCGGGGCGCAGTTCACGGTGGGCGAGGTCGTGCGGTTCCACGTGCTCTCGTCGGCGCTGGACGGCCTCAAGATCGACACCGCGGCGATCGACCCGGCGTCGCGCCTGGCCGGACCGACCTACGCGCGGCTGGGCGGCATCGAGCGGGTCGAGGGCGCCGCCGCCCCGGGGCCGGCCCGGGCGGCGTCACCGCGGGACGCCTGACCGCCTCACTCCGCGGCGCCGAGCGACCGTGAGATGGTCGTGGCGGCCCCGCGGAGTGAGGCCAGCTCCGCGCTCTCGGCGTGCACGTCCAGGACGTCGCGGGTGCTCAGCAGCGCCAGGGAGGCCGCGAGGCCGTGCTCGTCCCACACGGGGGTGGCGAGCACGGCGATGCCCCGGGTGCTGACCTGCGCGGCGTACCCGCGCTCGGCCGTCTCGCGCACCAGCCGTGCGATCCGCTCGCGCTCCTCGGACGGGAGCTGGCGCGCGGCGCGCGCCACGCTGGGGGCGTCGGCCATGAAGGTGTGGAAGATGCCGGTCTGGGCGGCGGCGGTCGACAGCTGCATGCCCACCCGCACGGAGACGACGATCTCCCGGCGCGGGGGCTCCTCGACGTGGGCGACGACCGGGGACGAGGCGCCCCAGAGCGACAGCACCGCCGTGATCTCGGTGTCGCGGGCCAGGGTCTGCATGGGCTCCACGGCCAGGCGCAGGATGTCGCGCCGGCCGAGGGCGAAGGCGCCGAGCTGGACGAGCGCCGGTCCCGGGGCGTACGTGCGGTCCTCGCGCAGCGCGAGCACGTTGGCGTTGACCAGCGAGGTCAGGTAGCGGTAGGTCGTCGTGCGGTTGAGCCCGATGAGGTCGGCGGCCTCCGAGGAGGTCACCGCTTCACGATGGGGGCCGAACAGTGCGAGGATCATTCCCACCCGGTCTACCGCTTGGATGTCCACCCCGGCGCTCCTTGACGTGATGTGTTCTTGTCGTTCACATGGCGACCTCATCGTACCTTGCGCGCCGGTCGCCCGAAGGCCGGAGACGAAGCCGGTTCCGGGGGGACCAAGCCCCCGCGGCCCCGCCGCGACCGGTCCGCGGCCCCGGCGGGCGAAGGGACCGACAGCCTAGCTTGGCGTTTAACCTGGAGCCCGTGACCGGATACCGGCCTGGTCACGGGCTTCGTCGTTTCCCGTACACAACAACGGTCTTCGCGTGATCATGTGCTTCAACCACGAACACACCTGATCACAACGAAGACCGTCACCATGAGTCTGCTGCACCACCACGCCCCTGTCGAGCCACTGCCGGAATTGTCCCGCTTCCGAGCGCAGTTCCACGCCTGCCTGACCACACGCGCTGATGCCCTCTTCGAGGTCTGCGAAGCCCTGGTCAGCACCCCGACCCCCGTGCGCCACCTGGCCCAACTCTCGTTGGAGCCCGAACACCACCGCGGTCACGGCTCGGCCTACGCCG
>NZ_FQZK01000034.1 GCF_900141985.1 Nocardiopsis flavescens
CACCACCGAGAACCCCTTCTTCTCCGTGGTCGGGCCGCTGCTGTCGCGCTCCCTCCTGCTCACCCTGGAGTCCCTGGACGACGCCGACGTGCACGCCCTGCTGGAGCGGGCGCTCGCCGACGAGCGCGGCCTGGACGGGCGCTACACGCTCACCGGCGAGGCCGCCGACGACCTCGTCCGGCTGGCCGGGGGCGACGGCCGCCGCTCCCTCACCTACCTGGAGGCCGCGGCGCTGGTCGCCGGGCCGCCCGCCGCGGAGCCGGTGGAGATCACCGCCGCCCACCTGGAACGGGCCGTGGACCGGCACGCCGTCCGCTACGACCGCTCCGGAGACCAGCACTACGACGTCGTCAGCGCGTTCATCAAGAGCATGCGGGGCAGCGACCCCGACGCCGCCCTGCACTACCTGGCCCGCATGATCGAGGCGGGGGAGGACCCCCGGTTCATCGCCCGCCGCATCGTCGTGCACGCCAGCGAGGACGTCGGCATGGCCGACCCCACGGCGCTCCAGACGGCCGTGGCCGCCGCCCAGGCCGTCGAGCTGATCGGCATGCCCGAGGCGCGCATCAACCTGGCGCAGGCCGTCATCCACATCAGCGTGGCGCCCAAGTCCAACGCGGTGGTCACCGCCATCGGCGAGGCGCTCGCCGACGTGCGGGCCGGACACGCCGGCCCGGTCCCGCGCCACCTGCGCGACGGCCACTTCAAGGGGGCCGCGGAGCTGGGCCACGGCAAGGGCTACCTCTACGCGCACGACCACCCGGGCGGGGTCGCCCCCCAGGCGCACGCGCCCGAGGGGCTGGAGGGCCGCGAGTACTACCGGCCCACCGAGCACGGCGCCGAGCGCCGTGTCTCGGAGGTGCTGCGCCGCATCAAGGAGGTCCTGCGCCGCGGCCGGCCCTGACCCCGCTCCGGGTGCCCGGGGCGGTGCCGGGAGCGCACTAGTCGGTGAAGAGCTCGGTGACCTGGACGATCTCCCGGGGCTCGCCCTCGGCGGGCTCCTCGTCGGAGAAGGTGACCTCCACGATCACCACCGGCCCCCACGACAGGTAGTCGATGAAGTCCCGGCCGGTCAGCTCCCAGGTGCCGCGCCCCTCCTCGTCCAGGAAGACGTGGTCGGGGGCGGCGCAGAACTTGGCGCACAGCACCTCGGCCTCGGGGTCGATCACGGCGGACGCGGAGTCCCCGGCCTCGTCCCACTGCGCCGCCCAGTCCTGGTGGGTGGGCACGCCCTGCCCGCGCTCCGGCTCGTCGTCGCGGTCCACCGGGGTGAACACCCACGGCCCCTCCGCGACGTCCTCCTGCTCGGCGGGGTCGAAGCGCACCACCAGCGTCCGGGGCACCTCGGGGGAGGGGGAGGGGGAAGCCTCCTCCTGCGCGGTGTCGGCCACCAGCGCCTCGTCCTCGGGGGAACCCGCCAGCAGGGCCACGCCCCACACGCCCGCGCCGACCACCGCCACGGCGAGCACGCCCGCGCCCACCAGCAGCGGCACCCGCGGGGACGTCCGCGCCGGCGGACGGCCCTCCAGCCGGATCACCCGGGGCACGCGCTGGGCGGGCTCGACCGCCCGCCACTCGCGCTCCATCAGGGCGGCCAGCTCCTCGCGGTCGGGCGGCCCGGAGCTGTCCCGGCCGTTCTCCCGCTGCCAGACGGCCAGGACCGAGCCGATCACCTCGTGCAGGCTGGGCCGCGCCCCCGGCTCGGGCGCCAGGGCCCGGGACACCAGCGGCACCAGCCCCTTGGGCAGCCCGGTCAGGTTGTGCTCCCCGGCCGCGGCGCGCGCGGCGATCTCCTCGGGCTCCCCGGCACCGAAGGGCAGCCTCCCCGTGCCCGCGTAGGCGGTGACCGCGCCCCAGGCGAACACGTCGGCGGAGGGCGACGCCTGCGCGCCGGTGAACCGCTCCGGGCTCAGCCAGGTCGCGCCCGTCCCGTCCGCGTGCGCGTCCGCGACGGCGCAGTCCATGATGTGCGGGCCGCGCGACTCCAGCAGCACCCGCTCGTGGTTGAGCGACCCGTGCGCGATACCGCGCGCGTGCAGCGCGGACAGGCCCTCGGCCAGGCCGACGGCCAGCGCCAGGAGCTTGCCGGTGCCCAGGCCGCCGCGCTTGGTCACCAGGTGGGAGAGCCGCTGGCCCTCCATGTACGGCATCGCCAGCCAGGGCCGCTCGGCCCGGCCGTCGAACGCGGCGGGGACGACCACGCGCGCCGGGTCCACCTGCGCCAGCGCGGTCAGCCGCCGCACGAGCGCCTCCCGCTCGGGCTCGGTGGCGGGTGTCCGCAGGACCTTCACGGCGACCAGCCGCTCGCCCGCGGTGGGCGACGCGGCGTCCACCGCGGCGTAGACGGTTCCGGACGCCCCCTGTCCCAGCCGCCCGAGGACGAGGTAGGGACCTATCCGCGTCGGATCGTCCGGATACAGCGGGGGGAGGTGCTCCGGTACCAGTACGGAGATCTCTCGGGGAGAACGAGGGCTCATGGGTGTCCTGTCGCGATGCTTCCGGGCCTACGGGACGGCGGAGTATCCGGACATCGTAGTGAAGTTCCGGATCCACGTTCATTCTCCCGAATGACCGGGACACGAATCGACATCCGCGTCCGCCACCGGCCACCGGCGGGGCGGCGCGCCCGGGGCGAGGCCCGCACGCGTCCGCCGGCCCGACGCGATATGGTCGGCCGGAACCCGTCGGTTCGGACGCCCCCACCCCGGAGCGCGGCCGGCGGCGGACGGCCCCCGGCGCTCTCCGGCGCACGCGCGGGGGACCGCGTCGCACACAGACCCTCGAAAGTCACCCCTATCCGCCTTACGGAGCCCGCATGCTTACCGGAGGAGAGGTCGCCGCGCTCGTCGCCGCGGTGGTCTGGGCGGTGCTGGCCACGTTCATCTGCGTGGCGCTCGTCAAACTGATCAAGCTCATCAACGCCGCGACCGCGGTCGTCTCCGAACTGGGCGACCGCACCCCGCCCCTGATGGACGACGTGGCCGCCACGGTCGACCGCGCCAACACCTCGCTGGAGCGCGTGGAGGAGATCACCGCCAACGCGCAGGCCAGCAGCGAGGACGTCGCCACCATGACCGCGCTGACCCGTTCGGTGGTCACCGGACCGCTGGTGAAGGCCGCCTCGCTGTCCTACGGGGTCCGCCGGGTCCTGGGCCGGCGCCGCGCCCTGGCGGTCGTGCGCAGCCGCCGCCGGAAGGAGAACCGGTGATCGGGCGGCTGTTCTACCTCGCCGCCGGCGCCGCCCTGGGCGGGTACGCCGTGCACCGCGTCCACCGGGCCCGCCGCGCCCTCACCCCGGGCGGCATCGCCGAGCGGGTGGAGGGCAGGGTCGGCGAGTACCGGGGCGCCCTGCGGGAGCTGAACGAGGACCTGGCGGACGCCGTCCGCGAGCAGGAGGAGGAGCTGCTGCGCGTCTACGCGCCCCGCCGCTCCCGCGCCCTGCCCCGGACCGGGCGCGGAGCCCTCCCCGAGGACTGACCGGCCCCGGGGCCCTCGGGCCCCGGCCGCCGCCGTGCCGCCGCGGGTCCGTGTCCGCGCGCCCTCCGGCACCGCCCCGTGCGGCGGTGCCCCCGTACGGCTGCGGCGTGTACCCCTCCCCACCGGCCCCGGGCGCCTGCCCCGGCGGCTCCGCGCGGCCGTGCCACCGGTGTCCTTCGCCGCCGAACCCGGATATCCCCCGGCGCCCGCGTGGCCTGCGGCCGTGCCCGCACGGCGCGGTGCTGTGCCCCCGTGTCCGCGCGCCGTGCTTCCTTCACGGCCGGGCCCGGCGGTCCGCCCGGCCCCCGGCGCCCGCGTGGCCTGCGGCCGTGCCCGCACGGCGCGGTGGTGTTCCCCCGTGTCCGCGCGCCGTTGTGCGTCCGTACGGCTGCGGTGGCCCCTCCTCGCCGGCCCCGGGCACCTCCCGGGCCCCTGGCGCCCCTCCGGTTTCGTGCGTCCCGTGCGTCCGTGTGCCGTCGCAGGGCCGCGACGCGGGTCCCGCACCGCAGGCTCCTGGGGCCTCCCGGCCCCCGGTACCCGCGTGGCCTGCGGCCGTGCCCGCACGGCGCGGTGGTGTTCCCCCGTGCCGTTGCCGCTTCGGTGCGGCCCGGGCGGCCCCCCTCGCCGGCCCCGGGCGTCTCCCGGGCCCCTGGCGCCCCTCCGGTTTCAGGTGCCCCCGTCCCAGGGGCTCCGTTCGCGCGCGGCCGACCGGGACCGCCGCGGGCGCCCCCGGGGGTGCCGCGCCGCGCCGGAACGCCCCCCGCGCGGTGCACCGCGAACCCGTACGGGTCCGGCCGACCCGGCGCCCGCCGGTGCCCGACGGCGATAGCCTGGGAACAACCGAGGTCCCGGCGTTGTCGTGAACACGACGGGCCCCGGGGGCGGTCGTCCGGAAGGTCGGCCGCGAAGGAGAAAACCACAGGCATCCGCGTGGTCGCGCCCCTACCATGGGGCACCGAAACGACCACGCGCAATCAGGTCCCGGCCAGGGACGGGCCCGCCGAGGGCGGCGGAGCCGAGCACAGGAGGGCATCCATGGAGACGGCAGAGATCGCGCGCCGCTTCCTCAGTTTCTTCGAGAAGAACGGACACACCGTGGTGCCCTCGGCAAGCCTCATCGCCGAAGACCCCACGCTGCTGCTGGTCCCCGCAGGCATGGTCCCCTTCAAGCCCTACTTCCTGGGCCAGCGCACTCCGCCGTTCGAGACCGCCACCAGCGTCCAGAAGTGCATCCGCACCAAGGACATCGAGGAGGTGGGCAAGACCTCCAGGCACGCCACCTTCTTCCAGATGCTCGGCAACTTCTCCTTCGGCGCCTACTTCAAGGAGCAGGCGATCCCGCTGGCGTGGGAGCTGGTCACCACCCCGGTCGCGGACGGCGGCTTCGGCATCGACCCGGAGCGGCTGTGGGTCACCGTCTACCTCGACGACGACGAGGCCGCGGCGATCTGGCGCGACAAGGTGGGCGTGCGCCCCGAGCGCATCCAGCGCATGGGCATGGAGGAGAACTACTGGTCGATGGGCGTCCCCGGACCCTGCGGCCCGTGCTCCGAGATCTTCTACGACCGCGGCCCCGAGTACGGGGTCGAGGGCGGCCCCGAGGCGGACGAGAACCGCTACATCGAGATCTGGAACCTCGTCTTCATGCAGTACGAGCGGGGTGAGGGCGGCGACAAGTCCGGCTTCCCGATCCTCGGCGACCTGCCCAAGAAGAACATCGACACCGGCCTGGGCCTGGAGCGCCTGGCCGCGGTCCTCCAGGGCGTCGACAACATCTACGAGACCGACATCATCGGGCGCGTCCTGCACCGCGCCGCGGAGCTGGCCGGGGTCCGCTACGGCGACGACCACGGGCAGGACGTCCTGCTGCGCGTGGTCGCCGACCACGTGCGCAGCGCCGTCATGCTGGTCGGCGACGGCGTCAAGCCCGGCAACGAGAAGGCGGGCTACGTCCTGCGCCGCATCCTGCGCCGCTCCATCCGCAACATGCGCCTGCTCTCGGGCACCGACACCGCGTACATGCACGACCTCACCGCGGTCAGCATCGACGCGATGAAGGACATCTACCCCGACCTGGCCGACAAGGCCGACGTGATCCACGGTGTCATCGACACCGAGGAGGCCGGCTTCGCCGACACCCTGCGCTCGGGCACCACCCTGTTCACGCGGGCGGCGGAGCGCACCCGCCACGCGGGCGGCACCGTCTTCTCCGGCTCCGACGCCTTCCAGCTCCACGACACCTACGGCTTCCCCATCGACCTCACCCTGGAGATGGCGGCCGAGCAGGGCCTCACCGTGGACGAGACGGCCTTCCGCGAGCTCATGCAGCGGCAGAAGGACACCGCCAAGGCGGACGCCAAGGCCAAGAAGCTCGGCAACGCGGACGTCTCCCTCTACGCGCAGCTGCTGGAGGGCGCGGGCGCCACCGACTTCCTCGGCTACACCGACGTCCTGAGCGAGTCCGCGGTCCGGGGCATCGTGGTCGGCGGGGTCTCCTCGCCCGCCGCCCGCGAGGGCGAGAAGGTCGAGATCGTCCTGGACCGGACCCCGTTCTACGCCGAGAGCGGCGGCCAGCTGGCCGACACCGGAACGCTCACCGTCGAGGGCCGCGCGGTCGTTGACGTCGAGGACGTGCAAAAGCCCCTGCCGGGCCTGTTCGTCCACCGGGGCACCGTCCGCGCGGGCGAGATCGCCGTGGACGACACCGTGCACGCCGCCATCGACACCGGGCGCCGCCACGCCATCGAGCGCTCCCACTCGGCGACCCACCTCATCCACTCGGCGCTGCGCAACGCGCTGGGCCCGTCGGCGGGCCAGGCCGGCTCGGAGAACAGCCCCGGCCGCCTGCGCTTCGACTTCACCGCCGACAACGCCCTGGGCGAGTCGCGGCTGTCGGAGGTCGAGGAGGAGGTCAACACCGTCCTGTCCGGCGACATCGCGGTGCGCACCGAGGAGAAGACCCTCGACGAGGCCCTCAAGATGGGCGCGCTGGCCATGTTCGGCGAGAAGTACGGCGACCGCGTCCGCGTGGTGGAGATGAGCGACTACTCCGTCGAGCTGTGCGGCGGCACCCACGTGCCCTCCACGGCGCGGCTGGGCATCGTCAAGCTCCTGGGCGAGTCCTCCACCGGCTCCGGCGTGCGCCGCGTCGAGGCGCTGGTCGGCGTCGACGCCTTCCGCCGCCTGTCCAAGGAGTCGGCCCTGGTCGGCCGGATCTCCGAGCAGCTCAAGAGCCCCCGGGAGGAGCTGCCCGAGCGGATCGACTCGGTCGTCTCCCGGCTGCGCGCCGCGGAGAAGGAGATCGAGAGGCTGCGCGCCGCGCAGGTCCTCCAGGCCGCGGGCTCCATCGCGGAGCGGGCCCGCCGCCACGGCCCGGCGCTGGTCGTGGCCGAGCAGGCCCCCGAGGGCGCGGGCGGCGACGAGCTGCGCGCCCTGGCCGCCGACGTGCGCGGCCGCCTGGGCGAGGCGGAGCCCGCCGTGGTGGCGCTGACCGCAGTGCCCAAGGACCGCCCGGTCGTGGTCATCGCGGTCAACAAGGCGGCCCAGAAGGCCGGGATCAAGGCCGGCGACCTGGTGGGCGTGGCGGCCCGCGCGCTCGGCGGAGGCGGCGGCGGCAAGCCCGACATCGCCCAGGGCGGCGGCACCGACGCGTCCAAGGTGGACGAGGCGCTGCGGGCCGTCGAGGCCCGCGTCGCCGGCGCCTGAGGCGTACCGGACCCCGTCCGCGCCGCCGGCCCCCGGGCCGTGCGGGAACCCGCGGACGGGGTCCGGTGAGAGCGCTCCGGAGGAGCCCTTCTCCGGCGTGGTCTTCGCAACACGGGCGTGGTGACACACCGTGATGCAAGACGCCGGGTAACATCACGACCTGTGACGATCCGGGCGAACGCGGTCGTCCGCGAGCCCGGTTCCGGCCGTGCGCGCGGGACGGCCGCAGTGACGGGCGATTCGGGTGACTTACACTCGGATTCGGCCCCCACGACCGCTCCGCACCCCGTGCTGAGTCGGGCAGGCCGTCCGGACCGCTGTCCTGCGACCGCTCCGGATGGCCCAGGCTGCGTGCAGTCATCGAATCGGGCATACTGTGGCGCGTCACAGCCGATCACACGGCTGTCTGCGCGGAGTTCCCGCGATCCACCTGACGAACAGGACCACCGTGTCGAGGATTTTCCCATCGCGGTGCCGTGCCCGTACCGGGACGGCCCGCCCGTGCCGCCTTCCCCGAACCGGGGGGCGCTCCTCGTGAGGAACGGTGTCCGCCTGGCCCTCGACCCGGGCAACGCCCGCATCGGTGTGGCCGTCAGCGACCCCTCCGGCATACTCGCCAGCCCGCTGGAGACGATCCCGCGCGGCAGGGGCGACAAGAACAGGGTCGCCCTGCTGGTCCTGGAGAAAGAGGCACGGGAGGTCGTCGTGGGTTACCCTGCCTCTCTGTCAGGTGAGGAAGGACCGGCGGCCCGGTCGGCCCGGGAGTTCGCGGCGGCGCTCGCCGGACTCCTGCACCCCGTCCCCGTCCGCCTGGTCGACGAACGCCTCACCACCGTGACCGCGCAGGGACATCTGCTCTCCGGAGCCTCCTTCAGTAAGAAGGGCGCCAAGGGCGGTCGCGCCCGCCGAACGGTCATCGACCAGGCGGCGGCCACGGTCCTCCTGCAGAGCGCCTTGGACCAGGAACGGTCGACAGGCCGGCCCCCGGGCGAGATCGTCCGCTCCAGCCAGGGAGAATCATGAACGACAGGGATGACTACTCCGACAATCCCTATCGTGGACGTGCCGACCGCGACGGCGGTCACGACTACGACCCGCTCGACGGCCCCCCCGCGCGCGGTCGCCGCTCCCGGGCGGAGGGCTCCCCGTGGGCCGAGCCCGAGGAGCCCGGCTCCCGGCACACCGGCCCCTCGACCGGAGAGTTCCGCACCCCCCGCTACGCCCCCCGGCCCGACCAGGAGTACGACCCGCTGACCCCGCGCCGCCCCGCCCGCGGCCAGGAGCCCCCCGCGGCGCCGCAGCGCCGCGGCGGTGCCGCCGACGCCCTGCGCGGCGGCCGCGCGGCCCGCTCCGGCGGCGGACGCGGCGGACGCCCGCGTGAGAACGGCCCCGGCGACGCCGGGCCGCCGCCCGCGGACGACTCCACCCAGGACGCCCTGGCCGCCCTGGCCGGCCTGGGGTCCCCCGCCCCCTCTCCCGCGGGAGAGGAACCGCCCCGCCGTGCCCGCCGCGAGCGCCCCGAGCCCGAGCAGGCGCCGCCCGCCCCCGCCGACGAGGAGCCGCGGGCCGCCCGCCGGGGCCGCAGGAGCGCGGAGGAGGAAACCCCGCGCCGCGGGCGCGCCAACGCGGAGGAGGAGCCCCCGCGCCGCGGGCGCGGGCGCAAGCGCGGCCGCCGCGACGAGGAGCCCGGCTTCCTGGACGGCCTTCCCGAGGACACCGGCGCGTTCGACGCCGTCGCGTTCCCGGGGGTCAACAGCTCCGCCGACACCGGCGCCTTCGCCGCGCTGACCGACGAGGACCTGCGTTCGCGCGGCGCCCGGGGCGGGGACGCCCCCGACTCCGGGTCCTTCGACTCCACCCCGCGCCGGGGCCGCCGCCATCGCGGCGGCGCGGCCGAGGAGGCGCCCGAACCCGTGGAGGAGTCCCGCCGCTCCGGCCGCCGCCGCCGCGGCCCGGCCGAGGAGGCGCCGTCGGACACCGGCGCTTTCGAGGCCGACGCCCCGCCCCGCGGCCGGCGCGCCCGCCGGGACCGCGCCCCCGGTGCGGACCCCCGCGACACCGGCTCCTACGAGACCGGTTCCTATGACACGGGCTCCTACGACACCGCCGCGTTCGACACCGGCCCCCGGGGTGCGGGTCCCCGCTCCTCCGGCGGCCACGACACGGGTTCCTACGACACGGGCTCCTACGACACCGGGGCCTTCCCGGACGGCGGGGACACCGCCGACGGAGGCGCCCCCGACGCCGCGGAGGAGGAGCAGCCGCGCTCCCGGCGCTCGCGCCGCTCCCGCGCCGCGGACGAGCCGGCCCAGGCGCCCCGCTCCCGGCGCCGCCGCGGAGCCGCTCCCGACGAGGTCCCCGAGGAGGAGGCCGAACCCGCGGAGGCGGAGTTCAGCGCCGAGGACGAGGACGACGAACCCGCCGGACGCCGGGGCAGGGGCCGCGGTCGCCGCGCGGGCACCCGGCGCGGGGGCCGCCAGCGCGGCCGACGCGAGGAGGAGTCCGCGCCGGCGGCCGACGAGCCCGCCGCGGAGGAGTCCGGGGACGACGGCTACGACGACTACGAGGAACCGGCCCTGTCCGACATCGCCGAGGCCTACGGCGGCGGCCGGGACAGCCGCAGGAAGGCCAAGGAGCTGAAGCGGGCCCGGCTGGCCCAGCAGCAGCGCACGCCGGAGGGCCGCCGGGCCAAGCGGCGCGGCAAGGGCATGACGATCTTCCTCGTCCTGGTCCTCATCGCCGTCATCGGCGGCGGCGGGTTCTTCGTGATGCGCACCTATGTCTTCCCGCCGGACTTCGACGGCGAGGGCAGCGGCGACGTCGTCTACGTCATCCAGGACAGCCAGAGCGGCGCCAGTGTCGGCCAGGGACTGGCCGACCTGGGCGTGGTGGCCAGCCCGCGGGCGTTCACCAACGCCCTGGAGGACCTGTCCGCCGAAGAGCTGGGCCAGGGCCTGGTCCCGGGCAGCTACTCCCTCGCCCTGGGCATGAGCGCCGACAACGCCGTCCGGGCGCTGCTGGACCCCGCCAACAGACTCGGCGGGCGGGTCACCATCAACGAGGGCCGGCGCAACGAACAGGTCCTGGAGCAGCTGTCCGAGGAGACCGGCGTCCCCTACGAGGAGCTGGAAGAGGCGCACTCGCGCCCCGACGAGCTGGGCCTGCCCGACTACGCCGAGGGCGAGGCCGCCGGGTACCTGTTCCCCTCGACCTACATGTTCGACCCCGACACCGACGCCGAGACCATGCTCAAGACCATGGTCCAGCAGTTCCACGCGACCGCAGAGGAGCTGGAGCTGGAGTCGCGGGCCGAGGCGCTGGGCCTGACCCCCGACGAGGTCATGGCCATCGCCTCCATCGTCCAGGCCGAGAGCGGCAACACGGATGACATGCCCAAGGTCTCCCGGGTCGTCTACAACCGCCTCGACATCGACATGAACCTCCGTATGGACAGCACCTGCTTCTACGCCATCGGCGAGTACGGCATCGCGCTGAACAACGAGCAGCTGGCCAGGTGCCAGGCGGACACCAGCGGGTTCGACACCTACCACAAGTCGGGCCTGCCCCCGGGGCCGTTCGTCGCCCCCGGCGAGGACGCCATCGAGGCCGCGCTGTCGCCAGCGGAGGGCGACTGGCTGTTCTTCGTGGCCACCGACCCGGAGAACGGCGTCACGGAGTTCACCGCGAGCGAGACCGAGTTCGAGCAGCTCAAGCAGGAGTTCATGGACAACTGGAGCGGCGGCTGATGCGGGCGGCCGTCCTGGGCTCGCCGGTCGCCCACTCGCTCTCCCCGGTCCTGCACACCGCCGCCTACGCGGCGATGGGACTGGACGACTGGTCCTACGGGCTGCACGAGTGCGGCGAGGAGGGGCTGGAGCCCTTCCTCGCCGGGCTCGGCCCGGACTGGGCCGGGCTGTCCCTGACCATGCCGCTCAAGCGCCGGGCCCTGGACCTCGCCGACCGGGCGCAGGACCTGGCCGTGCGCGTCGGCGGCGCCAACACCCTGGTGCGCGGGGGGAGCGGCTGGACCGCCCACAACACCGACGTGGAGGGCATCGTCGCCGCCCTGGCGGAGGCGGGTGTGGACGCCCCGCGCAGCGCCGTTGTACTGGGAGCGGGTGCCACCGCGGCCTCGGCCCTGGCCGCCCTGCGCGTGCTGGGGCTCACCGCCCCCGTCACCGTGCTGGCCCGGGACGCCTCGCGCGCCGGCGAGGTGGTGGCCGCCGCGGAGCGCCTGGGGCACCCGGTGGAGGTGGCCCCGCTGTCCGGGATCGAGCACCACCTCGACGTCGACCTGGTCGTCTCCTCCCTTCCCGCGGGCGCGGCCGACGGCCTGGCCGGCCCGCTGGCCCGGAGCGGCGCCGCCCTGTTCGACGTGGTCTACGCCCCCTGGCCCACCGCCGCCGCCCGCCGGGTCGCCGGGTCCGGCGGCCGGGTCGTGGGGGGGTTCCCCATGCTGCTGCACCAGGCCGCCGCCCAGGTCCGCCTGATGACGGGGGACGAGCGGGTGCCGGTGGAGGCGATGCGCGCCGCGGGCGAGGCGGAACTGGCCCGCCGCGCGGCCCCCTGAGCGGCGCGGGCGGCGCCGGTCCGTTCGACTGGTAGTATGAGATATCGACTTGGTCCGGTGTGCCTGCCACACTGGAACCGCAAGCGGAGATGATCCTCCCACCCGCCGGGTGCAGCCCGGGCGGGTCCACCGAGTCGGCCCGCTCCGGTGCGTTCGCGACGGGATGCCGTGCACACGGCCCCGCCCGGCACCCCGGACAGCCGTGCCGTCCGACGGATCGACCCCGCTTGCACACGCTGGCGGGGTTTTCGCTTTTCCAGGAGAACCCCGACGCGATCGGTCCATCCGCTGGAGACGGGCGGGCCGATCCAGCAGGCCGCTCCAATCAGGGGCGGCCGGTCCCAGGTAATCCGAGAAAGCTAGGGAGGGGTCTCATCAGCGCCGAGCCCCGCATCAATGACCGCATCCGGGTGCCAGAGGTCCGCCTGGTCGGACCCAACGGCGAGCAGGTCGGAATCGTCTCCGTGCAGGACGCCCTGCGCCTCGCCCAGGAGTCGGACCTCGACCTCGTCGAGGTCGCGCCGACCGCGCGCCCGCCGGTCGCCAAGCTGATGGACTACGGCAAGTTCAAGTACGAGTCAGCGGTCAAGGCCCGCGAAGCCCGTAAGAACCAGTCGAACACGATCATCAAGGAGATCAAGCTCCGCCCGAAGATCGACCCGCACGACTACGAGACCAAGAAGGGTCACGTGGTGCGGTTCCTCAAGAGCGGGGACAAGGTCAAGGTGACGATCATGTTCCGCGGTCGCGAGCAGTCCCGTCCGGAGCTGGGCCGCCGCCTGCTGGCGCGGCTCGCCGAGGACGTCCAGGACCTTGGCACCGTGGAGTCGCAGCCCAAGCAGGACGGTCGCAACATGGTCATGGTGATCGGCCCGCACAAGCGGCGGTCCGAGCACAAGGCCGAGGCCCGTGCGGCCGCGGCGGGGGACAAGGCCCGCCGTCCGCAGGAGTCCGCCGAACAGGCTTAGCGGCTTCGGGGAAGTCCCCCACCGCCCGGCCGCCGGAAGGGACCGGGTGGTGGGGTGGGCTGTGCTCGAACGCCCCGGAAGCGTTGCGTTCCGGCGCTCAGGGATCCCGCCGTAGCGGCGGAAGAACCGTGTCGTCCGCGCCCCGTGCGCGGCCCGACACGCCGACGGAGTAGGAGACGACGGCGACATGCCGAAGAACAAGACCCACAGTGGGGCCAAGGACCGCTTCAAGGTCACCGGCTCTGGCAAGATCATGCGCCGCCGTGCCAACAAGAACCACATCCTCGAGCACAAGACCTCCAAGCGCAAGCGCAAGCTGAGCAACGAGGCCGTGCTCGCCCCCGCGGACGCGAAGTTCATCAAGAAGCTTCTCGGCAAGTAGTCCGCGAACCTTCCCCTCCCGCCGGAAGAGCCCCCGCGCCCCCCGGGCGCGGTGACGGCCGCCGGGCGGGATCATTCAGAAGCGAATCCGGTCGCCGGGCTCCTGGGAGCCGGGCCGGTCGGCGCGCCCCGCGCGCCGGAACACACAAGAGGGAGTCACTGTGGCACGCGTGAAGCGGGCTCTCAACGCCAAGAAGAAGCGCAAGGTCGTCCTCGACCGGGCGAGCGGCTACCGCGGTCAGCGTTCGCGCCTGTACCGCAAGGCCAAGGAGCAGATGCTCCACTCGATGACCTACGCCTACCGCGACCGCAAGGACCGCAAGGGCCAGTTCCGTCGTCTGTGGATCCAGCGGATCAACGCCGCCTCCCGCGCCAACGGCCTCACCTACAACCGCTTCATGCAGGGCCTGAAGCTGGCCGGCATCGAGGTCGACCGCCGTATGCTGGCCGAGCTGGCCGTCAACGACGAGGCCGCCTTCGCGGGCCTGGTGGAGACCGCCAAGAAGGCCCTTCCGGCCGAGGCCGCGGCCTGACCGGTTCCATACCGAGTCCGACGGGTAGAGCGATGGCGAGCCACGAGTTCACGAGTGTCCGGTCACCCAGGATCAAGGGGGTTCGGCGGCTCGCCAAGCGCACCTTCCGCCAGCGCGAGCGGCGCTTCCTCGCCGAGGGGCCGCAGGCCGTGCGCGAAGCACTGGCCGCGGCCGACGGTTCCGGGCGGTCCCCCTACGGCGGGACCGCCCCGGGAGTGGTGGAGGTCTACGCCACGACCGAGGCGATGCAGCGCCACCTCGACCTGGTGGACGCCGCCCACACGGTGGGCGTCCCGGTCCACCGCGTCAGCCTCGACGTCATGACCGAGCTGGCCCAGACCGTCACCCCGCAGGGCGTCATCGCGGTCTGCGAGTTCGTCGACGTCCCCCTGGACCGCCTCGGGGACGTCCGCATGGCCGCGGTGCTGTCCCACGTGCGCGACCCGGGCAACGCCGGAACGGTGCTGCGCACCGCCGACGCGGCCGGGGCCGACGCGGTCATCTTCACCGACGCCTCGGTGGACCCCTACAACGGCAAGTGCGTGCGGGCCTCCGCCGGAAGCCTGTTCCACCTGCCGATCGTCGTGGGTGTCCCGGTGGCGGGGGCGATCGACTTCCTCCGCGGGCGCGGTGCCCGCGTCTGGGCCGCCGACGGCGGCGGGACGCGCGACCTGCACGGCGTCGCCGACGGCGGCGACCTCGACGGCCCGGTCGGCTGGGTCTTCGGCAACGAGGCCTGGGGCCTGCCCGAGGAGACCGTCCGCCTGACGGACGGCGCCGTCAGCGTCCCCATCTACGGCGGGGCCGAAAGCCTGAATCTGGCCACGGCCGCGGCCGTGTGCCTCTACACCACGGCACGCCAGCAGCGGCGTTCCTGAGCGGCCCGCGCGGGGGACTCCGACACGGAACAGTCGTCCGCATTGGCAAATGCACGTGCACGGGGCCCCGGTGCCGATAGGGTCTGAGCGGGATCACGGTGGCGCCCCCCGATGCGCCCTCCGGCCCCCGCGCGGGCGGAGATCCCTGTTCAAAAGGCGTACCGGGCGGACGTGCCGGGTAGATCTGCGGTGGTGGTCGCGGATGCCGGCGCCATCGGTCGGCGGCCCGCGGGCGCAGAGGCCCTGCGTCCGCGGACCTACAAGGGGAGCGGGGAGAGTCGTGGGCAGCGGCCGGCAGGTGGATCACCCGGTGGAGGGCGGGGAGGACGCGCATCCCTCCGACTCCCCGCCGGACGACGGCACCGGAGGCGACCGGACCCCCGCACCGCTGTGGGACGTGGACGACACCGTCCCCGGGCACAGCCCCCTGAACGCCGACGACCTGCCCGACGGGGTCGTCGTCGCCGACGCCCGCGGCCGCGTCGTCCTCTACAACGCCCAGGCCGCCCAGCTCACCGGCACCGCCTCCACTGCGGCCCTGGGCCGCGACTTCCGCGCCGCCCTCCCCCTGGTCGGCGCCGACGGCAACGACTGGTGGGAGGCCAGCGACCCCTACGGCGGCGACCGCGGCCGCACCCGCCAGACCGAGCGCGCCCTCTACCTGCCCGACGACCGCGAGATCCTCGTCGCCGCCCGCTACGTGCGCGCCCGTCCCGGGGGCGACCTCATCCGCCTGGTCGTCACCCTGCGCGACGCCTCCACGCGGGCCGAGCGCAGCCGCGCCGACCTCGTCTCGGAGGTCGCCCACGAACTGCGCTCCCCCCTCACCAGCGTCAAGGGGTTCACCTCCACCCTGCTCACCAAGTGGGAACGGCTGACCGACAAGCAGAAGCTGTTCATGCTGGAGACCGTCAACGCCGACGCCGACCGCGTCACCCGGCTCATCCACGACCTGCTCGACGTCTCCCGCATCGAGTCGGGGCGCATCGAGGTGCGCCGCCAGGTCGTGGACGTCACCGAGGCGGCCCGCCGGGTCGTGGCCGGACGCGTCGCGGCCGGGGAGTCCGAGGAGCGCTTCCGGGTCGAGACCCGCCAGGGCCTCCCGCAGATGTGGCTGGACCCCGACAAGATCGGGCAGATCCTCTCCAACCTCGTCGAAAACGGGGTGCGGCACGGCGCTGGTACTGTCAGTGTCGTGATCGAGCCGTGTGAAGGAGGAGCAGCGGTGTCGGTGCGCGACGAAGGCCAGGGCATAGCGCCCGAGACCATTCCGCGCGTCTTCCGCCAGTTCTGGCGCAGCAAGCGCCGGAGCGGGACCGGCCTCGGGCTGTTCATCGTCAAGGGCCTCGTCGAGGCCCACGGCGGCACGATCACCGTCGGACGCGCCCCCAGCGGCGGCGCCGAGTTCCGATTTACCATGCCCGCCGGGACTCCCGAGTTCGTCTGAGCCCTCAGACCCTCCACGTCCCCGGCGGGCTCCACGGCGTGCCCGGGAACGGTGAGTGGACCCTTTCCGTGCGCGCCCGGCATTCGCGAGCTTCCCTGTCGGCCTCGTCCGCCCCACGGCGGACCGTGACCACCGCGCGCCCCCTCCCTGCACGGGGACGCGACGGTGAGGTGACCAACCATGTCTGCACCGAACAATTCCTTCGACCCGGTCGAGGTGACCCCCCTGCACCCCGACGAGGTCGCCCGCATGCGCGAGGAGGCACTGGCCGCCATCGCGGCGGCACAGGACCTCGCCGAACTCAAGGAGGTCCGCCTCGCCCACGCCGGCGACCGGTCCCCGCTGGCCCTGGCCAACCGGGAGATCGGGGCGCTGCCCCCGGCCGCCAAGGCCGAGGCCGGAAAGCGCGTCGGCGGCGCCCGCCGCGACGTCGGCCAGGCCGTCAAGGAGCGCCAGGCCGCCCTGGAGGCCGAGCGCGACGAGCGCGTCCTCGTCGAGGAGCGCGTCGACGTCACCCTGCCCTGGGACCGGACGCCGCGCGGCGCCCGCCACCCGCTGACCACCGTCGCCGAGCGCATGGCCGACGTGTTCGTCGGCATGGGCTTCGAGATCGCGGAGGGCCCCGAGGTCGAGGCGGAGTGGTTCAACTTCGACGCACTCAACTTCCAGCCCGACCACCCGGCCCGCACCATGCAGGACACCTTCTTCGTCGAGGGCCCCGACGGCGGAGACTCCGGCGTGGTCATGCGCACCCACACCTCGCCGGTGCAGGTCCGCGCGCTGCTCTCCCGCGAACTGCCCGTCTACGTGGTCGCGCCCGGCAAGACCTTCCGGACCGACGAGCTCGACGCCACCCACAGCCCGGTCTTCCACCAGCTGGAGGGCCTGGTCGTGGACAAGGGCATCACCATGGCGCACCTGCGCGGCGCCATCGACGCCTTCGTCGGCTCGATGTTCGGCGAGGGCCTGCGCACCCGCTTCCGCGCCTCCTACTTCCCCTTCACCGAGCCGTCGGCCGAGGTGGACATGGAGTGCTTCGTGTGCCGCGGCGCGTCGGTGGGCGACCCCGACAACCCCTGCCGCACCTGCTCCAGCGAGGGCTGGATCGAGATCGGCGGCTGCGGCGTGGTCAACCCGCGCGTGCTCGTCGCCGCCGGGGTCGACCCCGAGGTGTACAGCGGCTGGGCCTTCGGCCTGGGAATCGAACGGACACTGATGTTCGCGCACGGGGTGCGCGACATGCACGACATGGTCGAGGGCGACATCCGCTTCACCTCGGCGTTCGGGAGTGAGAACTGATGCGCGTCCCCCTTTCCTGGCTGCGGGAGTACGTCGACCTGCCGGCCGGCGCCACCGCGCGCGACCTCGCCTCCCGGCTCACCCTGGCCGGGCTGGAGGTCGAGACCGTCGACTCCCTGGGCGCGGACCTCACCGGCCCCATCGTCTACGGGCGCGTCCTGGAGATCGAGGAGCTCACCGAGTTCAAGAAGCCCATCCGCTACTGCCGGGTGGACGTGGGCGCGGCCAACGGCACCGGCGAGCCCCAGCGGATCATCTGCGGCGCCCGCAACTTCTCCGAGGGCGACCTCGTCGTCGTCTCCCTGCCCGGGGCGGAGCTGCCCGGCGGGTTCCGGATCGGCGCCCGCAAGACCTACGGCCGCCTGTCCGAGGGCATGATCTGCTCGGCCACCGAGCTGGGGCTGTGGGAGGACCACAGCGGCATCGTCATCCTCCCCGAGGGCTTCGGCGAGGTCGGCGAGGACGCCATCGGCCCGCTCGGCCTGCGCGAGGACGTCATCGACATCGCCGTCACGCCGGACCGCGGCTACGCGCTGTCGATCCGCGGGGTGGCCCGCGAGGCCGCCTCCCTGTACGGTGTCGCATTCCACGACCCCGCCGCCGTCGACGTGCCCGCGTCCGCGGGAGCGGGCCACCCGGCCGCCATCGCCGACGACTCCCTGTGCGACCGCCTCGTGCTGCGCGCGGCCACCGGCTTCGACCCGGACGCGCCCACCCCGCTGTGGATGAAGCGCCGCCTGCACCAGAGCGGGGTGCGCCCCGTCTCCCTGGCCGTGGACGTCACCAACTACGTGATGCTCGAACTCGGCCAGCCGCTGCACGCCTGGGACCGGGACCGCCTCACCGGCACCGTCACCGTGCGCGCCGCCGAGGCGGGGGAGAAGCTGGAGACCCTCGACCACGTCCAGCGCTCCCTGGACACCGACGACATCGTCATCGCCGACGGGGCCGGCGCCCAGGCGATCGCGGGCGTCATGGGCGGGCTCGACACCGAGATCGGCGCCTCCTCCACGGCGGTCCTCATCGAGGCGGCCCACTTCGACGCGATCCGCATCGCCCGTGCTTCGCGCCGCCACCAGCTCTCCTCGGAGGCCTCCCGCCGCTTCGAGCGCGGCGTCGACTCCCACCTCCAGCTCGCCGCCGCCACCCGCGCCGTCGGGCTGCTGGCCGAGCTGGGCGGGGCGACCGCAGAGGACGCGTACACCCACCTGGACCGGGTCGCGCCCCGCACGCCCGTCACGGTCCGGGCCGGGCACGCCGCCTCGGTCTCGGGGGTCGACTACCCGGCGGGCACCACGGAGAAGTGGCTGGAGGCCGTGGGCTGCGACGTCTCCGCCGACGGGGACGTCCTGACGGTCACCCCGCCGCCCTGGCGCCCCGACCTCACCGACCCCAACGACCTGGCGGAGGAGGTCATCCGGTTCGAGGGCTACGAGAACATCCCCTCGATCCGGCCGCGCGGCTCCGGCCGCGGCCTCACCGCGGGCCAGCGGCTGCGCCGCGCCGTGGGCCGCGCCCTGGCCGACGCCGGGTACAACGAGGTGCTGTCGTACCCGTTCACCGGGCAGCGCGACCTCGACGGGCTCCAGCTGCCCGCCGACGACGCCCGCCGCAAGGCCCTGCGCCTGGCCAACCCGCTCAACGACGAGGAGCCGCTGCTGCGGACCACGCTGCTACCGGGACTGTTCAAGGCGCTGGCCCGCAACACGGGCCGCGGCTTCACCGACGTCGCCCTGTTCGAGACGGGCCTGGTGTACCGCCCCCGGGCGCAGGCCACCCGCGCCCCCCTGCTGCCGGTCGACCGGGGGCCGGGCGCCGAGGAGCTGGCGCTCGTCGACGCCGCCCTGCCCGAGCAGCCGCGCCGGGTCGGCGCCGTCATCACCGGCGACGCCGAGCGCGCCGGGTGGTGGGGCGCCGGCCGTGCGGCCACCTGGGCCGACGCCGTCCAGGCCGCCCGCGAGGTCGCCCGGGTCGCCGGGGTGGAACTGGAGGCCGAGGCCGACGTCCACGCCCCCTGGCACCCCGGGCGCTGTGCCGCGCTGTACGTGCGGGCGGAGGGCGAGCGCCTGCTCGTGGGCCACGCCGGCGAGCTGCACCCGCGCACCGTCAAGGCGTTCGGCCTGCCCGAGCGCACCGCCGCCATGGAGCTGGAGCTGGACCGCGTCGAGCGGGCCCGCACCCCGGTCGTCGCCCCGGAGGTGTCCACCTACCCGGTGGCCGTCCAGGACGTCGCGCTGGTCGTGGACGGCGACGTGCCGGTGGGCGCCCTGCGCGAGGCCCTGGCCGCGGGGGCGGGCGGGCTGCTGGAGAGCGTGCGCCTGTTCGACGTCTACACCGGTGAGCAGGTGGGCGAGGGCCGCAAGTCGGTGGCGTTCACCCTGCGCTTCCGTGCGGCGGACCGCACGGTGACGGCGGAGGAGGCGGGCGCCGCCCGCGACGCCGCCGTGGCCGAGGCCGCCGCGCGCACCGGCGCCTCGCTGCGCGCCTGACGCGCCGCGCCGTACAGGGGCCGCCCCGCCGGGGCGGCCCCTCGCGTGTTTCCGGGAGATGGCGGTCCCGAGGCGTGAAAGCGCGCGCGAAAGGGGGTTCGGAAGAGCTTTTTTCAGCCCTGTTCTCCCAGCGTGTCATGGGTTTTCGGGAGCATGTGCCGGGGTAGCCGGAATGACCCCGGTGTTTCGGGGCATGAAAGTTCGTTTCGTCTCTTGCTGTGAGGCACCTCGCGCATTTAGCCTGCAAGCAACCCGCCCTCCAAGGGCGCCCGGAGGCGGGGACCGCAGGAATTCCGGCAGCGCGTCGTTCTTCGCGCACGTCCACGGTTCGGAGGTCGCCCTATGACCGAAACGGTTGTTCCGTCCGTCCCCGTCGCCCAGCCGACGCGGGAGCCCGGTCGCCTCTGGCACACCTTCTGCGATATGAACACGGTCCGCAAGGGCCCCGAGTTCACGGTGGCACGCGCCGAGGGCGTGTGGCTCTGGGACGAGGCGGGGGACCGGTACCTCGACGGTACCGCCAGCCTCTGGTACTGCAACGTCGGCCACGGACGGCCCGAGATCGCCGAGGCCGTCCACCGCCAGATGCTCACCCTGGACGCCTACACCGTGTACGGCGACTTC
Source organism: Nocardiopsis flavescens (assembly GCF_900141985.1). GTDB lineage: Bacteria > Actinomycetota > Actinomycetes > Streptosporangiales > Streptosporangiaceae > Nocardiopsis > Nocardiopsis flavescens. Next base: position 20,372 of record NZ_FQZK01000034.1, read on the forward strand.
GCCAACGCACCCGCGGTGCGGCTCAGCGAGCGGCTGGCCGCGCACGCACCCGTCTCCGACCCCCGGGTGATCCTCACCTGCGGGGGAGGGGAGTCCATCGACACCGCGGCCAAGCTCGCCCGCCGCTACCACGCCGTCAGCGGCGCACCGGACAAGGTCCACCTGATCAGCCGCACCGGCGGCTACCACGGCCTGAACGGGTTCGGCACCAGCGTGATCGGCATGGAGCGGTTCCGCACCGGGTTCGGGCCGCTGGTCGAGGACGTGTCGGTGGTCCCGCACGACTCCGCGGCGGCCCTGGAGGCCGAGATCCTCCGGGTGGGGCCCGGACGGGTGGCCGCCTTCTTCGCCGAACCCGTCATCGGGGCCGGCGGGGTGTACGCACCGCCCCAGGGGTACTTCGCCGAAGTGTCCCGGATCTGTCAGCGGTACGGCGTCCTGTTCATCGTCGACAGCGTCATCTGCGGGTTCGCCCGCCTGGGCGACTGGTTCGGGATCGAGCGGTTCGGGGCGCGGCCCGACATGATCGTCTTCGCCAAGGGCGTCTCCAGCGGCTACCTGCCGCTGGGCGGCGTGGTGGTGAGCGGCAGGGTGGCCGAGCCGTTCTGGTACCAGGACGACCACCCGTTCCTGCACGGGACCACCTACGCCGGGCACCCGACCGCCTGCGCGGCGGCGATGGCCAACCTCGACATCCTGGAGAGGGAGGACCTGTTCACGGTCTCCCTGGAGGTCGAGCGCCAGCTGGACGGGGCGCTGCGCTCCCTGGCCGACCACCCGCTGGTGTCGCAGGTCCGCTCGGGCACGGGGGTGATGGCCGCGGTGGAGCTGACCGAGGAGGCGCTGGCCGAGCGGGGGATCACCACGGCGGAGGTGTTCGCCGAGGCGCGGATGCGCGGGGTGATCCTGCGGGCCGTTCCGACGGCGCTGCTCATCTCGCCGCCGCTGATCATCACCTGGGAGCAGATCGACCACCTGGTCTCGACCCTGGCCGGGGCCCTGGACGCGGTGGCCGCACGGCACTGAGCCGCGGCGGCCCGCGCCGCGCGCACGACGGCCCGGAGGCCGGGGGAGCCACCCCCGGCCTCCATTTCGTTGAACCGATGAAGTATTTTCCTTGGAAAAGACTTTCCCGTGCGACCATCGTCCTGTATTGTTTCTCGGGAAGATACTTCTTGAGGGGGCGCGCCGTGACCGCACAGCCGAACGAGGACACCGCGACAGTCACCGACGACGACCTCATCACCGCGTGGGGCCTGTTGCACGAGGCGATGAACGGCGTGCACCCCCGGCTGCTGCGCGGCATCACCCCCGACGGCAAGGACATGGCCGGGCCCTGGTTCGAGGTCCTCATACGCCTCCAGCGCACCCCCGGCCACCGCCTGCCGATGAGCCGCCTGGCCCGCGAGGTCAGCCTCAGCACCGGCGGCTTCACCAAACTGGCCGACCGCCTCGAACGCGAGGGCCACCTCCAGCGCGAGAACTGCTCCTCCGACCGGCGCGTGGTCTACGCGACCCTCACGCCCGAGGGGCTCGACTTCATCGAGAAGGTGCGCGTCAAGCACGTCGAACGGCTGCGCGAGTACGTCCTGGCCCCCCTGGGCGATGAGGGCGTGCGCACCCTCTCCGCGGTGGCGCGTACGCTGCGTGACAGCTCCCCCTGTTGACTCGGCACACTCCAACCGAAACTCTGGGTAGTCGATTCGCCGGTTCAGGGGCCGCCGTTCCCGTACGAAAGTACGGAAAACGTCCCATCAGCCGTCGTTCCCGTGTAGGTTGGCGGAAGTTCGAGGGCCCCGTGGGGTGGGGTTCCAACGGAAAGGCCCGGGGGGAATCATGGGACTGTTCACCACTGCCGCACAGCTGAGGCCGATTCCCCGGTCCACCCGCTTCGCGAACGGTTCCGTCTCCTTCTGGTTCCGCGACCTCGGTTTTCCCGAGCGCAGGGACCCGCTCCCGGGCTCCGCCGACTACGACGTCTGCGTCGTCGGCGCCGGGTACACGGGACTGTGGGCGGCCTACTACCTCAAGAAGGAGCAGCCCGACCTGCGCGTCGCGGTGGTCGAACGCGAGTTCGCCGGCTTCGGCGCCTCCGGCCGTAACGGAGGGTGGCTGTCCGCGGAGTTCGCGGGCTCGCGCGAGCGCTACGCGGAGTCACACGGCAAGAGCGCGTTCATCGCCCTGCAACGCGCCATGATGAGCACCGTCGACGAGGTCATCTCCGTCGCCGCCGCCGAGGGGATCGACGCCGACATCGTCAAGGGCGGCATGCGCCTGGTCGCCACCAACGCCGCCCAGCGCGACCGGCTGGCCGAGGACATCGAGTACCTCCAGGAGTGGGGGTACTGGCCGGACGACATCCACCTGCTCCCCGCGGACCACGCCCCCTCCCTGGCCGTCGCCGACGCGGTCGCCTGCGCCTACTCCCCGCACGCCGCGCGCGTGCACCCGGCCAAGCTGGTCACCGGCCTGGCGCGGGCGGTCCAGGGGCTGGGCGTGGACATCTTCGAGGGCACCGCCGTGGAGGAGATCCGGCCGCGCCGCGGCGGGGTCCGCCCTGCCGTGATCACCGACCGCGGAACCGTGTACGCCGACCACGTCGTGCGCGCCACCGAGGGGTTCACCTCCACCCTGCGCGGCCGGCACCGCGAGTGGCTGCCGATGAACTCCTCGATGATCGCCACCGAGCCCGTCCCCTCCGCGGTCTGGGAGAAGATCGGCTGGGAGGGGCGCGAGGTCCTGGGCGACTCGGCGCACGCCTACGTCTACGCCCAGCGCACCGCCGACGACCGCATCGCCATCGGCGGCCGGGGCGTCCCCTACCGCTTCGGCTCCGGCCAGGACAAGGACGGCGCCACCCAGCCCCAGGCCATCGCCGAGCTGTGGAAGGCGCTCACCCGGATGTTCCCGGACGTGGCCGAGGTCCCCGTGGAGCACGCCTGGTCCGGTGCGCTGGGCGTGCCCCGCGACTGGTGCCCGAGCGTGCACATGGACGCCGAGACCGGCATCGGCTGGGCCGGGGGGTACGTGGGAAGCGGCGTGGCCACCAGCAACCTGGCCGGGCGCACCCTGCGCGACCTGATCCTGGGCCGGGACACCGAGCTGACCCGGCTGCCCTGGGTGGGCCACCAGGTGCGCGGCTGGGAGCCCGAACCGCTGCGCTGGGTCGGCACCCGGGTCATCCACGGCCTCTACCGGACCGCCGACCGCCGCGAGTCCAAGACGCCGGAGGACAAGTCCCACACCTCCCGCCTGGCCGGGATCGCCACCCGCATCGCCGGTCGCTGACCCGTCCGCGGCCCCCGCACCCGGGCCGGTGTGAGCGCGCTCGCACCGGCCTTCTCCGAATCTGGCTTGCATAAATTTACAGCAGTGTGCATGATAGTTCAGTCATGCAGAGTGAGGGGAGCACCATGGGTCACAACGCGGCGGTCGCCGGAGCCAGTGGATACGCCGGAGGCGAGGTGCTCCGCCTGCTGCTCGACCACCCCGAGATCGAGATCGGCGCCGTCACCGCGGCCCGGAACGCCGGGACCCCCCTCATCCGCCACCAGCCGCACCTGCTCCCGCTCGCCGACCGGATCCTCGCCCCCACCGACGTCGCGTCCCTGCGCGGCCACGACCTCGTGTTCCTGGCCCTGCCGCACGGCCAGTCCGCCGCCATCGCCGAGCAGCTCGGCGACGACGTCCTCGTCGTCGACTGCGGTGCCGACTTCCGCCTCGAAGACGCCGCCGCCTGGGAACGCTTCTACGACACCCCCCACGCCGGGACCTGGCCCTACGGCCTGCCCGAGCTGCCCGGCCGGCGCGAACGCCTCGCCGGCGCCAGGCGCGTGGCCGTCCCCGGCTGCCACGTCACCGCCGCCACCCTCGCGCTCTTCCCCGGCCTGGCCGGGCGACTCGTCGAACCCGACCTCACCGTCGTCGCCGTGACCGGCACCTCCGGCGCGGGCAAGGCCGCCAAGCCCAACCTCATCGGCAGCGAGGTCATGGGCGCCCTCACCCCCTACGGCGTCGGCGGCGCCCACCGCCACAACCCCGAGATCGTCCAGAACCTCACCGCCGTCGCCGACGGGCCCGTCAAGCTGTCCTTCACCCCCGTCCTGGCCCCCCTGCCCCGCGGCATCCTCGCCACCTGCACCGCCCCCCTGCGGCCCGGCACCACCGCCGAGCAGGTGCGCGCCGCCTACGAGGCCGCCTACGCAGACGAGCCCTTCGTCCACCTCCTGCCCGAGGGGACCTGGCCCAGCACCGCGATGACGCTCGCCGCCAACACCACCCTGGTGCAGGTCACCGTGGACCCCGACGCCGGGCGCATGGTCGCCGTCGCCGCACTGGACAACCTCACCAAGGGCACCGCGGGCGGCGCCGTCCAGAGCGCCAACATCGCCCTCGGCCTGCCCGAGACCACCGGCCTCCCGCTCGCCGCCGTGGCCCCCTGAGCGCCGGACCGCTGGAAAGGCACAACGTGAGCGTCACCGCACCCCTGGGCTTTCGAGCCGCGGGCGTCAGCGCGGGCATCGCCGGCACCGGCGTGCGCGACGTCGCCGTCCTCGTCAACGACGGGCCCTCCCGCGCCGCCGGCGCCGTCTTCGGCGCCGACGCGGACCGCTCCGCGCCCGCGCTCTGGTCGCGGCAGGTCCTGGCCGGGGGCCGGGTCCGCGCCGCCGTCCTCAACTCCGGCTGCGCCAACGTCGACACCGTCCCCCTCGGCTTCCAGGACGCCCACGCCCTGGCCGAGCACGCCGCGGCGGCCTTCGACGACTCCGCCGCGGAGATCGCCCTGTGCGCCGCCGGGCCGGTCGGCGACCGCCCGCCCCTGGGCCGGCTCACCGAGGGCGTCACCGCCGCCGTCGCCGAACTCTCCCGCTCCGGCGGACTCGCCGCCGCCGACGCCGTCCGCACCACCGACACCGTCGTCAAGATCGCCTTCCGGCGCGGGGACGGCTACACCGTCGGGGCCATGGCCAAGGGCCCGGACCCGTCCCTGTCCGGCGGCCTGTACATCATCACCACCGACGCCGACCTGGACGCCGGCCGGTGCCGCGACCTCATCGCCGACGCCGCCGCCAAGACCCTTCCACCGCTCACCGGGCCGGCCGACACGGCGCTGCTGATGGCCAGCGGCGCCGCTGGCGCCGCCCCCGACCGGCAGGCCTTCGCGGCCCTGCTCACCGACGTGTGCGCCGACCTCGCAGCCCAGATCGACGCCGACCCCGCCACCACGGAGTACGAGAACCGGACATGATCTCCCGACCCACCGACAGCACCGCCACGGGCGACGACCGGGCCGAGGCCATCGACAAGGCCGCCAACCTCATCGAGGCGCTGCCCTGGCTGTCCCGCTTCCACGGCCGCACCGTCGTGGTCAAGTACGGCGGCAACGCCATGGTCAGCGAGGAGCTGCGCGTCCGCTTCGCCGAGTCCATCGTCTTCCTCTACTACGCCGGGCTGCGCCCCGTCGTCGTCCACGGCGGCGGCCCCCAGATCAGCGCCATGCTCGACCGCTCCGGCGTGGAGTCCACCTTCACCGCCGGACTGCGCGTCACCACCGACGAGGCCATGGACATCGTCCGCATGGTCCTCACCGGCCAGGTCAACCGCGAGATCGTGGGCCTGGTCAACCGGCACGGGCCCTTCGCCGTCGGCATGTCCGGCGAGGACGCCAACCTGCTCACGGCCGAACGCAAGAGCGTCCTGGTGGACGGCGAGCCCGTCGACCTCGGCCGCGTGGGCGAGATCACCGGGGTCGACCCCGGAGCCGTCGCCGCCCTGCTGGCCGACGGCCGCATCCCCGTCGTCTCCAGCGTCGCCCGCGCCGACGACGGCGGCGTCTACAACGTCAACGCCGACACCGCGGCCTCCGCGCTCGCCGTGGCCCTGGGCGCGAGCAAGCTCATCATGCTCACCGACGTCGAAGGCCTCTACGCCGACTACCCGGCCAACACCGAGCTGGTCAGCCGCCTGGGCGTCGACGAGCTCAAGGCCCTGCTGCCCACCCTGTCCGCCGGCATGCTCCCCAAGATGGAGGCCTGCCTCACCGCGGTCCAGGGCGGGGTGCCCCAGGCCCACATCATCGACGGGCGCGTGCCGCACTCCCTCCTGCTGGAGGTCTTCACCGACCAGGGCGTCGGCACCATGGTCGCCGACGAGGAGCTGGAGGCCGCCCTGCTCGCCGGAGACCGACCGCGCTCCTGGCGCCCCCACGACAACCGCACCGACCACACCGACGGAGGCAGGCCATGACCGGCTCTGAACTGCGTGAACGCTTCGCCGCCTCGATCATGCCCAACTACGGGGTCCCGCAGATCGCCCTCACCCTGGGGCGCGGCTGCGAGGTCTATGACGCCGACGGGCGGCAGTACCTCGACCTCATCGCGGGCATCGCCGTCTCCTCCCTCGGACACGGACACCCCGCCCTGGTCAAGGCCGTCGCCCACCAGGCGGCCACCCTCGCCCACACCAGCAACCTCTTCGTCAACGAACGCGCGGTCGAGCTGGCCGAGCGGCTCGTCTCCCTGCTCGGCGGCGACGCCAAGGTGTTCTTCTCCAACTCCGGCACCGAGGCCAACGAGGCCGCCCTCAAACTGGTCAAGCGCGCCGCCGGACCCGGCCGCCACTACTTCGTGGCCGCGGGGCACGGCTTCCACGGCCGCACCTCCGGCTCCCTGGCCCTGACGGGCAAGGACGCCATCCGCGAGCCCTTCGGCCCCTTCGGCATGGACGTGCGCTTCGTTCCCCACGGCGACCTCGACGCCCTGCGCGACGCCGTCGACACCGGGTGCACCGCCGTGTTCGTCGAGCCCACCCAGGGCGAGGCCGGGGTCGTCCCCGCCCCCGAGGGCTACCTCGCCGGGGTCCGCGAGATCTGCGACGCCGCCGGCGCCGCCTTCGTCCTGGACGAGATCCAGAGCGGCATCGGCCGCACCGGTTCCTGGTTCGCCCACCAGGAGGCGGGGGTGCGCCCCGACGTCCTCACCCTCGCCAAGGGGCTGGGCGGCGGCCTGCCCATCGGCGCCTGCGTCGGCTTCGGCCGCTACGCCGACGCCTTCCACAAGGGCGACCACGGCTCCACCTTCGGCGGGAACCCCGTCGCCTGCGCCGCCGCCCTGGCCGTGCTGGACACCATCGAGGAGGAGGGTCTGCTCGCCCACACCGCCGTGATGGGGGACCTCCTCGCCGAACAGCTGGAGGCGATCGACCACCCCCTCCTGGCCGGGCAGCGCGGCTCGGGCCTGTGGCGCGCCCTGACCCTGTCCGGGCCGCACGCCGCCCACGTCCAGGAGCAGGCCGCCGTCCGCGGGTTCCTGGTCAACGCCGTCGCCCCCGACGTCATCCGGATAGCCCCGCCCCTGGTCATCACCCCCGAGCAGATCGGGGTGTTCATCGAGGCACTGCCCACGGTCCTCGACGCCGCCGAGGCCGCCGCCACCAAGGAGAACCAGTCATGACCCGGCACTTCCTGCGCGACGACGACCTCACCCCGGCCGAACAGGCCCGCGTCCTCGACCTCGCCGACGCCATGAAGAAGGACCGCTTCGCGCAGCGGCCCCTGGCCGGGCCGCGCACCGTCGCCCTCCTCTTCGACAAGCCCTCCACCCGCACCCGCCTGTCGTTCGGCGTCGGCGTCGCCGACCTCGGCGGCACCCCGATGGTCCTGGAGTCGGGCACCACCCAGATGGGCCGCGGCGAACCCCTCGCCGACACCGCCCGCATCCTGGAGCGCCAGGTCGCCGCCGTCGTCTGGCGCACCTTCGCCCAGGCCGACCTGGAGGCCCTGGCCGCGGACATCACCGTCCCGGTGGTCAACGCCCTCACCGACGAGTTCCACCCCTGCCAGATCCTCGCCGACCTCCAGACGGTCCGCGAGCGCAAGGGGGCGCTGGCCGGCCTCACGCTCGCCTACCTGGGCGACGGCGCCAACAACATGGCGCACTCCTACCTCCTGGGCGGCGCCACCGCCGGCCTCCACGTCCGCGTCGGCGCCCCCGCGGGCTACCACCCCGACCCGCGGGTGCTGGAGCGCGCGGCGGAGATCGCGCGCTCCACCGGCGGGTCGGTGGCCGTCACCACCGACCCGCGCGAGGCCGCCGCCGGCGCCGACGTCGTGGCCACCGACACCTGGGTCTCCATGGGCCACGAGGCCGAGGCCGCCGACCGGGAGGCGCCTTTCCGCCCCTACATCGTCGACGAGGCGCTCATGGAGGCCGCCGCCCCCGACGCGGTCGTCCTGCACTGCCTCCCCGCCTACCGCGGCAAGGAGATCTCGGCGGGCGTCCTCGACGGCCCCCGGAGCGCCGTCTGGGACGAGGCCGAGAACCGCCGCCACGCCCAGAAGGCACTGCTGGCCTTCCTGCTGGAGCACGCCGACACGGAAGGGGACGCCCGACGATGACCGCCGACGGGGGCGCCACCGCGCCGATGACCAAGGCGGCGCGGCACGCCCGCATCACCGAGGTCCTCACCCGCGAGGACATCCGCTCCCAGGGGGAGCTGGCCAAGCGCCTGGCCGAGACCGGCGTCCAGGTCACCCAGGCCACCCTCTCCCGCGACCTGGACGAACTCGGCGCGGTCAAGCTCCGCACCGCCGCCGGCCACCTGGCCTACGTCCTGCCGGGGGAGGGCGGCGAGCGCCTCCAGCGCACCCGCCCCGGCACCCTCGACCTGGCCGAGGTCTCCGGCGCCAGGCTCACCCGCCTGGCCGAGGACCTGCTGGTGTCCGCCGAGGCGTCCGCCAACATGGTCATCGTCCGCACCCCGCCCGGCGCCGCGCAGTACCTGGCCTCGGCCATCGACCACACCGACTTCCACGCCATCCTGGGTACGATCGCCGGTGACGACACCATCCTCGTCATCTCCCGCGACCCCCAGGGCGGAGAGGAACTGGCCGCCGCCCTGCTGCGGCTGGCCGACCGCCGCCCCTAGCGGCACCGCGGCCCGCACCCGAACCCACGTTTGAGGAGAACCACACCATGGCCGACCAGCCCGAGGCGCTGCGCCTGTGGGGAGGCCGCTTCGAGGGCGGACCGGACCAGGCCCTGGCCCGGCTGTCGCTGAGCACCCACTTCGACTGGCGGCTGGCCCGCCACGACATCGCCGGATCGCGCGCCCACGCCCGGGCGCTGCACCGCGCCGGGCTGCTCACCCCCGAGGAGCTCGACCGCATGATCGAAGGGCTCGACCTCCTGGAGGCCGACGTCGCCTCGGGCGCCTTCACCCCCGTCCTGGAGGACGAGGACGTGCACACCGCGCTGGAGCGCGGCTTCATCGAGCGGGTCGGTGCCGAGCTGGGCGGGCGCCTGCGCGCCGGGCGCTCCCGCAACGACCAGATCGCCACGCTGGTCCGCATGTACCTGCGCGAGGAGGCGCGGGCCCTGGCCGCCGGGCTGCTCGACCTCGTGGGGGCCCTGGCCGACCAGGCCGCCGCCCACCCCGGCGCCGCCATGCCCGGCCGCACCCACCTCCAGCACGCCCAGCCGGTCCTGCTCGCCCACCACCTCATGGCGCACGCCTGGCCGCTGGTCCGCGACATCGAGCGCCTGCGCGACTGGGACCGCCGCGCCGCGGTGTCCGCCTACGGCTCCGGCGCGCTGGCCGGGTCCTCCCTCGGCCTGGACCCCGAGGCCGTCGCCGCGGAGCTGGGCTTCCCCGCCTCGGCGGAGAACTCCATCGACGGCACCGCCTCCCGCGACGTCGTCGCCGAGTTCGCGTTCGTCACCGCCATGGTCGGCGTGGACCTGTCCCGCCTGTCCGAGGAGGTCATCCTCTGGGCGACCAAGGAGTTCTCCTTCGTCACCCTCGACGACGCCTTCTCCACCGGGTCGTCGATCATGCCCCAGAAGAAGAACCCCGACGTGGCCGAGCTGGCCCGCGGGAAGGCGGGCCGCCTGGTCGGCGACCTCGCCGGGCTGCTGACCACGCTCAAGGGCCTGCCGCTCGCCTACAACCGCGACCTCCAGGAGGACAAGGAACCGGTGTTCGACGCCGTCGACACCCTCCACCTGCTGCTGCCCGCGATGACCGGCATGGTCGCGACCATGACCTTCCACACCGGCCGCATGGCGGAGCTGGCCCCGCAGGGGTTCTCGCTGGCCACGGACATCGCCGAGTGGCTGGTGCGCGAGCGCGTCCCCTTCCGCGACGCCCACGAGATCGCCGGGACCTGCGTGCGGGTGTGCGAGGAGCGCGGCATCGACCTGCCCGGCCTGTCCGACGAGGACTTCGCGCGGATCTCCCCCCACCTGACCCCCGCGGTCCGCGAGGTGCTGACGGTGGAGGGCTCCCTGGCCTCCCGCGCGGGGCGGGGGGGCACCGCGCCGGTCCGCGTCGCCGAGCAGCTCGACCGGCTGCGCGCCGCCATCGACGAGAACCGCAAGGCCTTCGCCTAGCCGTGTCCTGCTGAATCCCCGCCGTACACGCAGGGCGTCCCCGGGCCACCGGGGGCGCCCTGCGGCGTTCCCGCCCCGTGCCCGGCGGGGCGCGGTCGCGCCCGGCACGGAGCGGACGCCGCGGCCGTCCCCGCGCGCCGATCGCTCAGCGTGCGCTCGGCGTCGGCCGTATTTCGCCGTTTGCCCGGCGACCCGCCCCCCGTTGCGGTAGCGTCCAGAAGTCCGCGGGTACCGCTGAGTGCTCTCCCCTGTGCACACGGTGACGGCCTGCATCGGAGCCGCACCGACCGGTGTCCGCGACCAGTCCGCTGGAGGAGCGCAATGGCAAGACCGGGGGGCCGACGCCGCGGCATCCGGGCGCAGCTCAACAAGATCGTGCTGATCCCGAGCATCACCTTCCTCGCCCTGTTCGTCCTGCTGAGCATGGCGACCCTGGTGCAGGCCGTCTCGCTGCGCACCTCCGTGGCCGAGGGCCGTGCCGGCATCCACCTGGTCACCGCGCTCACCCGCCTCCAGGAGGAGCGCCGCCTGGCCGCCGAGTACCTGGCCGGGCCCGGGGCCGGGAGCCGCCGGGACCTGGCCGACCACGCGCGCCTCACCGACGAGGCCGTCGACACCGTCCGCGGGCTCGACGGCACCCTCGGCGACCGGGACGACCCCGCCACCCCCGCCCTCACCGACGACCTCCTGGCGTCCTTCGACGCGGTCGCCTCCGCCCGCGCCGCCGTGCTCGCCGACCCCGCGGCCGCCGACGCCGACACCCTGGAGACCTACACCGCCGCGATCCACGACGGCATCCGCCTGTACTCCGGCACCGCGCGCTCCCTCGACGACGGCGGCGCCTCCTCCGAGGCCGCCGCCACCACCGACCTGCTCTGGGCACAGGAGTCCTTCAGCCACGCCGACGCCCTGGTCACCGCGGTCGCCGCCGGCGGGGAGTTCACCCGCCGGGACCAGACCCGGATCACCTCCCTGCTCGACGACGCCCGCCTGCGGCTCGACACCGTGCACCCGGGCGAGGACCCCGGGGGCGCCACCCCCGCGTCCGTCCTCCAGAGCACCGCGTGGCTGCGGATCCTGGAGATCGGCGACTCCATCGGCGCCCACGAGGCCCCCGCCTCCCTGGACCCGATCACCGCGGAGGTCGTCCGCGACGACTCCCCGCCCGCCGGACTCGACGACTGGCGGGCCGGGGCCGACCGGGTCGGCGCCGAACTCGGCGACCTCACCGGCGCCAGGGCGGGCGATGTGGTCACCGCCACCGAGGCCGCCAGTGCCTGGATGCTCAGCCTTTCCCTGGGCGGCGGCATCACCTCGCTGTTCGCCGGCACCGTCGCCTACGGCGTGGCCGCCCGCTCCGCCGGACGCCTCACCCACCGGCTGGCCCGGCTGCGCGCCGAGGCCCTGGGCATCGCCCGCGTCGACCTGCCCCGCATCGTGCGCCGCCTGGAGGCGGGGGAGAGCGTCGACCCCGACGCCGAGATGAAGCAGCTCGACCACGGCGACGACGAGGTCGGCCAGGTCGCAGACGCCTTCAACATCGCCCAGCGCACCGCCGTGGCCGCCGCCGTCAAGCAGGCGGAGCTGCGCTCGGGGGTCAACCGGGTGTTCCTGGGCATCGCCCACCGCAACCAGTCCCTGGTGCAGCGCCAGCTCCAGCTGCTGGACCGCATCGAGCGGGAGGAGGACGACCCGGACCTGCTGGAGAGCATTTTCCGGCTCGACCACCTGGCCACCCGGGGCCGCCGCCACGCCGAGAACCTCATCATCCTCGGCGGGGCCCGGCCCGGACGCCGCTGGCGCCGCCCGATCCCGCTCATCGACATCCTGCGCGGGGCCGTCTCCGAGACCGAGGAGTACGCCCGGGTCCACGTCACCGGCGTCCCCGAGTTGTCCCTGACCGGCGCCGCCGTCGCCGACGTCATCCACCTGCTGGCCGAGCTGGTGGAGAACGCCACCGCCTACTCGCCCCCGCACACCGAGGTCGCCATCTCCGCCGACTCCGTGCCCAAGGGCGTGGCCGTCGAGATCGAGGACCGCGGGCTGGGCATGACGGAGGACGCCCTGGCCCGGGCCAACACCACCCTGGGCGAGGCGCCGGAGTTCGACGTCATGGCGCCGGGCACCGACGCCCGCCTGGGCCTGTTCGTCGTCGCCCGGCTGGCCGTCAAACACGACATCCAGGTCGAGCTGCGGCCCTCGCCCTACGGCGGCACCCGCGCGGTCGTGCTCATCCCCGGCACGCTGTTCAGCCCCGCCGGCACGGGCCCCGCGCCCGAGCGGCCCCGGGCCGCGGCCCGCCGGGTCCCGCGCACCCCGCTCCCGGGGGCGCCGGACGCCCCGGAACCCGGCGGGGCCGTCGGCGTCCTGGTCGCCGACGACGACACCGTCCGGCCGCGGCCCCTGCTGCGGCCGGTGCCCCCGCCCCAGGGGCGGGAGGCGGACCCCGCGGCCCCCGCCCCGCTGCTGCGCAGCGTCCCGGACCTGAGTCCCGCGCAGGAGGACCCGCGGTCCGGTGCGTTCCCGGGCCCCGACCCCGCAGACGACGCCGGGGGCGACGCCGAGCGCCCCGGCCTGCCCCGGCGCAGGCGGCAGGCCAACATCGCCCCCCAGCTCAGACGCTCGCCCGCTCCGGGAGAGGAGACGGCGGCCGAGCCGTCCTCCCGCAGCCCGGAGCAGGCCCGCCGCATGATGGACGCCTTCAGCGCCGGGACCCGCAGGGGACGCGCCGCGGATGTCGACGAGGACGGGCACGGGCGGCAGTACGACACTCATCGGGTCGGTGGCACCACCGACGACCACACGGGAGAGAACGACTGAGATGGTGGGCAAGAGCAACGCCGCGGACAACCTCGACTGGCTCCTGGACGACCTGGCCGACCGGGTGGTCGGGGCCGTGCACGCGATCGTGCTGTCGGCCGACGGACTCCTGCTGGGGCGGTCCCGGGACCTGCCTTCCGAGGACGCCGAGCACCTGTCGGCCCTGGCCTCCGCCTTCCAGAGCCTGGCCCGGGGCACCGGGCGGCACTTCGGCGGGGGCGACGTCCGCCAGACCGTGGTGGAGATGGAGCGCTCCTACCTGTTCGTCACCGCCGCCGGGGCCGGGGCCTGCCTGGCCGTGCTGGCCACCGAGGACGCCGACGTGGGCCTGGTCGCCTACGAGATGAACCTGCGGGTCAAGCGGGTGGGCCGGTTCCTCACCGCCGCGCCGCGCCGCCCCGGCGAGCTCACCGCCACCGGGGGTACCGGCTCATGACGACCCAGGAGGAACGACGGGAGCCCCCCTCCCGCCGCCCCGCCATGCCCTGGCACCCCGGGCGCGGGCACCCCAGCTCGGAGGGCCCCGCCGCCGGGCTCGCCGCCGGCACCCCCGAGGGTTCCCTGGTCCGTCCCTACACGCTGACCCGGGGCCGGGTCCGCCCCAGCGCCACGGGTCCCCGGCTGGACCTCATCACCATCGTGGTGGCCGCCCGGGACCGGGGCGAACGGCGGCTGGATCCGGAGTGCCGGGCCATCCTGGAACTGTGCCGGCGGCCCATCTCGGTGGCGGAGGTCTCCGCCCGGCTCGACATCCCCCTCACCGTGGTCAGGGTGCTCCTGGGCGATCTGCTCGCCGCCGGGGACATCCGCACCCGGGCTGCGACGCCCGCCGCCCGGCTTCCCGAGAAGAAAGTGCTGCAGGCGGTACTCGATGGCATCCGCAGACTCTGAGCCCGCGCCGGGGGACACCGAGGCGATCCCCCAGGCGGTCAAGATCATCATCGCCGGCGGCTTCGGCGCCGGAAAGACCACCATGGTGGCCTCCGTCAGCGAGATCACCCCGTTGAGCACCGAGGAGGTGATGACCGAGGCCAGCTACGGGATCGACGACCTCGGGGGAGTGGAGGAGAAGACCACCACCACCGTCGCCCTGGACTTCGGCCGTATCACCGTCAACTCCGACGTCGTCCTCTACCTGTTCGGCACCCCCGGCCAGGACCGCTTCTGGTTCATGTGGGACGAGCTCGCCGAGGGGGCGCTGGGCGCGGTGGTCCTGGCGGACACACGCCGCCTGGAGACCTGCTTCCACGCGGTGGACTTCTTCGAGCGCCGGGAGGTGCCCTTCGTCGTCGCGGTCAACCGCTTCGACGGTGCCGACGGCTACGACGCCGAGGAGGTGCGCCGGGCCCTGGACGTGGACGCGGCGGTGCCGGTCATCCTCGCCGACGCACGCGATCGCGCCTCCTGCCGGGACGTGCTGGTCGCCCTGGTCACCCACGTGATCCGCGGTCGCAGTCCGGCCCTGAGCGGGTGAACCCGCCGGGGTGGTACCCCGCCCCGGCAGGGGAGGGGCGATCCGGTGTACGTTCGGGAGACACGCCCGTGGATATGCCCTGTAACGCTACAATGGCGCGTCAGTGACAACGCTCCGACCGGGCACCCCGTCCGCCTCTCATCCTGAATCCTGGTATGCGAAACTCTGATCGACTCCCCCCACGCGAACTGCCCAAGCGGAGGTCCGGCCGCCACCGGAACCCGCTGTCCTTCGACGACTGGTTCGGGACCCCGAACCTGATCATGGCGGTCCCGGGTACCGCCGAGCAGGCCAGGGGCGTCGACGGCGGGTCCATCGGTGCCCGGATGGCCGACCTGGTGCGCGCCTACCGGCCCGAGGTGACCATCCGCCACGGCCACCTCGACGGCGACGAGCAGACCCTCGCCGAGGCGCTGGCCGGCATGCAGGGCGACGGTGAGCGGCCGCTGACCGGCGTGGTCGTCCCGCTGGTGACCGCCCCGCACACCGGGGTCTCGGCCGCCATCGGCGCCGCCGTGCGCGCCTCCGGCGCCGACGTCCGCGTCAGCGAGGGCCTGGGGCCGCACCCGATGCTCGCCGAGGTGCTGCACCTGCGCCTGGCCGAGAGCGGCTACGTGCGCGCCGACCGCATGCGCCTGATCAGCGTCGTGGCCCGCGACACCGGTATGGCCGACGGCGTGGTGGTGGGCGCGGTCGGCGGCGAGTCCGCCGTGGCCGCGGCCGGGGTGACCGCGGTCCTGCTCGCCGCCCGCCTGGGGCTGACGGTGCTTCCCGCCGACCTGGAGAACGAGGCGGCCCTGGAGCTGGCCATCTCCCAGCTGCGCCAGGGGGGCTGCCGGCGCCCGGTCATCGCGCCCAGCGCCCTGGGGCCGGAGCTGCACGCGGACCTGGCGGCCACGGCGGAGCGCTACGGCGCCCGCCTGGGCGCCCCGCTGGGGGCGGACGGCCTGCTCGGCAAGATCGCCGCGCTGCGCTACGCCGAGATCCTCAACTCGCTGGGGGTCGAGCAGCCGCCGACCGCCGACCAGCTGCCCGACCCGGTCGGTTCGCGCCACCGCCCGGAGGCCTGACCGCGGCGACACGCCGTGGCGCGGGGAGTGTTCGAGGGGCCGTCCGCTTCGGCGGGCGGCCCCTTCGTCGTGCACGGGCGCCCCGACCTGGTTCTCAGGGGGTGATCCGGAGGTCCCGGGGGCTCCTCCGCATCTCCGAAGGCAACTCGTAGTAATCGTTTGACAACGTTCCGCCATGATTTTTCGATAGCCTCGGCACGACCGAAAGCCGCCGCGGCCATCGCGCCCGGCACCCGCACAGGCTGGAGGGGCCATGCGCAGAACCCGCGTCAAAGCGTCCACGATCCGTGGTCAGCTCACCCGCATCGTGCTCGTGCCGAGCCTGTGCTTCCTGGCTCTGTGGCTCGTCGTCGCCGCGGTCGGCACCGTCCAGGCCGTCCGCCTCATGGGCTCCGTCGCCCAGGCCCGCGAGGGGACCGAGGCCTTCTCCGCCGCCGTCCTCGAACTCCGCTCCGAACGCCGCCTCGGCCTGGTCCAACTGGGCCGCCTCGAAGCCGGCGGCGACCTCGACACGCAGGCCCTGGCCGGCCAGCGCTCCGACACCGACACCGCCCTCGCCGACGCCGTCGGGCTCGCCGAGCAGCTGACGGCCACCCGTGACGACGAGGTCCGGCGCAGTGCCGAGGCGTTCATCGAGGCCGTCGCGGACCTGCCCGCCCTGCGCAACGCCCTGGACGAGGGCTCCGCCGTGCAGGAGCAGCTCCTCGTCGGCTACGGGGAGGTGCTCGACGACGCGACCGCCGTCACCACCGCCCTCGTGCACACCACCGACGGCGGTGAGAACCTCACCGACGCGGTCCTGACCAGCGAACTCCTCGGAGCGGCCACCGAGTACTCCACCGCCGACGCCCTCCTGGCCGGCGTCGCGGCCCGCGGGGCGATGGGGTACGAGGAGACCGCCCACTTCACCTACCTCACCGCCTCCTACCGCGACACCCTCGGCGGGACCGCCGACCTGCTGTCACCGGCCGTGCGCGCCCGCCACGAGGAGATGGTCTCCGACGGGGCCTGGGCACGGGCCGAGGACATCAGCCGCGGCGTCGTCACCCGGCCCCCGGCGCCCGCCGCCGGTGACCCCGGGCAGTCCCCGTCGCCGGAGTGGAACACCGCCGTCGACGTCGACGGCGACGACTGGGCCGCCTCCTCCGGGACCTCCGTCGCCCTGCTCGACGGGGTGGCCCGCGCCCAGGCCGACCGCACCGTCGACCTGGCCTGGAGCGCCGCGCTCACCCAGGTCTCCCTCGGAGTGGGCGCCTCCCTGGTCTGCCTGCTCGGCGGCGCCGCCGCCCTGTTCTCCGTCGGCCGCTCCTCCCGCCGACTCACCGACCGGCTCACCCTGCTGCGCGAGCGCGTCATGGAACGCGACGACGACCTGCCCGACATCGTCGACCGGGCCCAGCGCGGGGACCGGGTGGACGCCCAGGAGGAGCTGCCGCCGCTGAACGAGTTCGGCGACGACGAGATCGGCCAGGTCGCCGAGGCGTTCGACAGCGCCCAGCTCACCGCCGTGGAGGCCGCCGTGCGCCAGGCCGAGATCCGCCGCGGCGCGAACAAGGCGTTCCTGGGAATCGCCTTTCGCAACCAGAACCTCGTCCAGCGCCAGCTGCGGCTGCTCGACGAGATCGAGTACGACGAGCAGGACCCCGACGCCCTGGGACGGCTGTTCCGGCTCGACCACCTGACCACCCGCGCGCGCCGCTACGCCGACAACCTGATCATCCTCGGCGGCGGCCAGTCCGCCCGCCGCTGGCGCCAGCCCCGCCCCCTCGTGGACGTGCTGCGCGCCGCCATCGCCGAGACCGAGGACTTCGAGCGGGTCCGGCTCACCTCGGCCCCCCGCCTGCTCATGCACGGCCAGGCCGTCGCCGACATCGTGCACCTGCTGGCCGAGCTGATCGAGAACGCCACCCAGTTCTCCCCGGTGGGCACCCCGGTGGACGTGGGGTGCGGGCCCTGCCCGGAGGGACTGCTCGTGGAGGTCGAGGACCGCGGCCTGGGCATGTCCGAGCACGGCTACGAGCAGGCACGCCGCACCCTGGCGCGACCGCCCGAGTTCGACGTGATGGCGCTGCCCGACGACCCGCGGCTGGGCCTGTTCGTGGTGGCCCGCCTCGCCGAGCGCCACGGCGTGCGGGTGTGGCTGGAGCCCTCGCCCTACGGGGGGACCCGCGCGATCACGCTCATCCCCAGGGCCCTGCTGGAACCGGCCGAGGCACCGGCGGTGGTCGGGCCGCGCGGGGTGGTCCCCGCCGCGGCGCGGCCCCGGGAGGGCGCCGCCACCGAGGGGGACGTGCGCCCCGCGTTCGGGCTGCCCGAGTCCCGGGCCGGTGCCGCCGCGTCCGGCGCCCGCCCCGAGCGCGACCAGCAGCGCTGGGCCGAACCGGAGGACGGGCCCGGCCTGCGCCCCGTCGTGCCGGAGGAGGGCGTCCCCGTGGAGCCCGGAGCCCCCGCGTTCGACGGTCCGGTCTTCGACGGCGTCCTGTTCGACGGCAGCGGTGCCGGCCCCGCCACCGGACCGCAGCCCGCGTTCGAGGCGGGCCCGGTCGGCCCCCGCACCGAACCGGCCGCGGACCCCCGCCCCGCCCCCGCCCCCGGCGCCGACGCGGCCGGGCCCCGGCCCGGCCACGGGAGCGCCACAGGGCCCCAGCCCCGCCTGGGCGACCTCGTCCCGATGGACCCGCGCGCCGGGACGGCTCCGGCCGACGGCTCCGGGACCGACCCCGCGGGCACCGGGGACACCGGCCCCCGTTCGGGCGCCTTCCCCGGCACCGGCCCCCACGCCGTTCCCGGAGCCGGCCCCCGGGAGGCCGGGCCGCGCTCCGCACGGACCCGGAACACCGGTCCGCAGACGTTCCCCGGCCGCGGCCCCGACCCCCGGCGCCCGCTCGCGGACGCACCCGGCGACACCGGGCCCCGCCCCGCCGTCGAACCCGGGACCGGGCCCCGCCCGGGCGGCCGGCGCGCCGCCGGCGCGCCCACGGGCGCGGGGCCCCGTCGGACGGCCGCGCCCCGCCCGGCGGCAGAGGAGACCCCGCACGCCCACCACCCGGTCGGCGACACGGGCGAGGTCGACCTCTTCGCCGACGCGCCGCCCGCCGACGGCCCGCCCGCAGCCGAGCGGCGGCGGCCACGGCACTCCGCGCCGGCCCCGGCCGACGGACCGCAGCCGGGCGAGGGTCCGCGAACCGCCGCGGCCGAGGGCCCCTGGGACGTGCGCTGGGGCAGGACCGGCCCGCAGGAGGCGCTGGGCGACGTGCTGCGCCCCGCCGACCCGCCCCGCACCGGCCCCCGCCGGGAGCCCGCCGGCGGCGGTCCGCAGCCGGTCCCGGGGGACCGGCCCCGCACGGACGGCGAGGGGCGCCCCGGCGACCCCACCGAGCCGCTGCCCCACCTCGCGGTGGAGCACCGCCGCTCCGGGCCCGGCGCCGCGTCCCGGCCGGGCGCCGCCCACGAGGGGGCCCGCCCGGCGCAGCGCCGCGACCTGCCCCCCGGCTTCACCGGCCCCCGGCCGGTCACCCCCGGCCAGGAACCCCCCTCCCGCGCCCCCGGTCCGTGGGCGGACCGCGCCCCGGCCGAGCCGCCGCCCGCCCCGGACGGTGCGCGCACGGACGGTGCGGTCGCCCCCGCGGCGGCCGGGCCCCCGCACGGCGCCCCGGGGGAGCGGGCCCGGGGCGCCGGGCCGACGGGGCCCGACGGCGCCCCGGACCAGGAGCGGACCCCCCTGCCCAAGCGCCCCGCGACCCGCGAGCAGGACGCCCCGCGGGTACCGGCTCCCACACCTCCGGGAGGACACAGTGAGCCATGACAGGCGCCGCGCCCTGGCCCGGCACGACAAGGACGGGGCTGACCGCGACTCCGGCGGCGATTCCGGTCCGGACCGGGTCGAGGAGCGGTTCCTGCGCCCCTTCGCCGTGGCGGCCGGAGACCCGGACGGCAGCGGCCCCGGTCCCGGCCCCGAGACGCTCGACCTGCTCACCCTGGTCGTCGCCGCCCGCACCCCCGGGCGCAGCGAGTGGCTGCGCCCGGAGCGGGAGGCCATCCTCCGCCACGCGCTGCGGGCCCGGACGGTCGTGGAGCTGGCCGCCGAGGTCAACCTCCCGGTCGGCCAGGTCAGGGCCATCGCCGGCCGGATGATCGAGGACGGCTCCCTCCAGCGCTGCGGTCCCTCCCGGCCGCTGGCCCGCAAGGACATCCTGCACGCCGTCCTCGTCGGCCTGCGCTCCCTGTGACCGCGGGCGCCGCCGCCCGCGCGCTGCGCACCGGCCCGCCCCCGGGAGCGCGGGGACCCGCCGCCCCCGAGGCCGGCGCCCCCGCGCCGATTCCGCTCCGCCGCACCGGATTGGTCCGGGCGTGATCGGGAAGGGGACCGGACCGGGCGGGCCGTGCGTGTCGGAGCGGAGTTATCCACAGGTTCCGGAGCACGCTGGTATGGGCCCCGGGGGCGATCCAGCATGGAAGGAGCCGGAAGGCCCGGGATGGTCCCGTGCCGTACCGGCGGGAGACCCCATGCCCCTGCACCGCCCGGTCGCGGTTTTCCTCGCCGCGGTCATCACGCTCGCGCTCACGACGGCCGCAGCCGTCACCGACCCACGAGGGGGAGAGTTGGACGGCTTCAGCATCGGACATCTGCCCGCAGCCATCGACGAGGAGACCTCGGTCTCGGACTTCGCGTACGAGTGGGGGGACGTCGCCTTCACCAGCCGGGTGTGGGAGCGGCCCAGGGACGGGGGAGGCGTCGAGGTGGTCATGCAGGTCCTGGTCCTGCGCGGCGACGCCCTCACCGACCTCGACGCCCTGCGCGACTTCCTCGCCGAGTACCACGAGCGCTCCCCGCAGGAGTGGGAGCTCACCCCGTTCGACAACGGAGGGGTCCCGGCACTGCACGGCGCGACCGAGGCGTTCTGGACGCCCGGCAAGGGCGTGGCGGTGGAGGTGCGCGACGCCTTCGGGATCCTGGGCCAGGAGGAACTCCTGGCCACCGCCCGCGGTGTCGGCCCCGACGGTCCGGGGGATCCCGCGGACCGGGCCTGACCGGGGCCGGGCCGCGCCTGCGGCACGGCCGGGCCCCGACGGCGAACGGCCCGGCGCCCGGGGCCGCCCCGGTGCGCCGGACCGTTCGGGTCCGCCGGCTCAGCAGCCGTCCAGCACCCCGCGCAGCGCGGCCTCCTCGTCGGGGTCCACGCTCAGGTCCCACACGTGCTTGACCTCGATCCACGCGGCAGCGTACTCGCAGTGCGCCGACTCCAGCGGGGGCATCCAGTCCGCGGGGTCGGAGTCGCTCTTGGACCGGTTGGTCGAGGCGCTGACCGCCCACAGCTGCGGCGAGGACTCCAGGTCGTTGGCGAACTCCTCGCGCTTCTCGGTGGTCCACGCGTGCGCCCCCGAACGCCACCCCTCCTTCAACGGCACCATGTGGTCGATGTCGAGGTCCTGCTGGTCGGTGAAGGTCTCCCCGTCGTAGGCGCTGTACCAGGAACCGGAGACGGCCCGGCAGTCCTCGTTCATCTCCACGTTCTCCCCGGAGCGCTCCAGCACCGTCTGGCGGGTGTCGCACCCGTCCTGGCTGCTCCAGTGGGGGAACACCGCGCGGTCGTACCCGGGCGGATCGTCCTCGGCCTCCACCCGCAGCTCGTCCAGCATGGTCCGGGCCTGCTCGACGGACGCGCCCCCGCCGGGGGAGGGGGCGCCGCCGTCCGGGCCCGCGGCACCGTCCTCCAGGCCGAGGTCGATGATCCCCGCCTGGTAGAGGACGAACGCCGCGACGACGATCGCACCGACGACGGCGGAGACGATCCCGCCCAGTTTCGACGACGACTTCTTATCGGCCATGAGGAAGCTCCACGGGCTGGGGAACGGGGGAGCGCCGCCGGGGGACGGCGCCTTTCACCAGCTTGTCGCATGTCGGGCCCGGCCGGGAACACCGGTCCGGGTCGTGTTCGTCTCCCCGGACCGACCGGAAAGGGGACGGGAGGGGATCAGGAGGCGAACAGGTCGAACAGGAACGACCCCGCCAGCAGTGCCCCCACCCCGACGCTGTACGCCCATGCTCTCCTGCGGTCCGGCACGTCCCGCAGTGTCCGCCACCCGTACAGCAGCACCCCCGCCGCCACCAGGGAGCCCTCCACCACCGCCGCCGCCACGGGGACCTCCCACAGGCCCAGCCCCAGCAGCGGCGGACCCGAGCCGCCGGGCAACAGGGGCATGTCGGGCCGGTGCACCAGTAGGTCGAGCAGCCAGTGCGAGAACACCACCCCGCCCAGAACCCAGCCGGCGGAGGGTCCCCAGCGCTCGCGCAGGAACACGTGCACCAGGAGTCCGACGGCCAGCGCCAGCACCGCGTTCGACACCAGCGCGTGCGAGAACGGCGCCGTGATGAGCAGTGAGCCGTAGCCGCTCAGGCCGGGGGCCGCGGGGCCCATCGACTCCACGCCCGCCGCGGCCAGCGGCAGGAAGACCAGGTCGGGGACCTGGGAGGCGACCAGCAGCGCCGCCAACGGGATCTCCGGGCGCCACGCCTTGACGATCCCCGCCACTCCGAAATGTCCGGCCAGCATCAGTCCGTCTCCTCTCCGCGGGTCCCCCCGCCGTCGACCCCGCCCCCGGGCCAGTCCCGGTAGGCGCGCACGAACCCCTCGACCAGCAGTGCGAAACTCTCGTCCACGTCCTCGGGCAGGCCGAACCCGCCCTGTGACTCCAGGTCCACGAACCCGTGCAGCGCGCTGCGCAGCGCCCGGATGGCGTGCACCGACCTGTCCTGGGCGATCCCGAACCCGCGCAGCACCGCCGCCATCACCCGCACCGGGTCGGTGTCCAGCTGCACGTCGGCGCTCGCCAACGGCGCGAGCCTCTGGAGCGCGGCGTAGCGCCCGGGATGGGCGAGCGCGTAGGCCCGGTAGGCGTGCGCCCCGGCCCGCAGCGCGTCCGCGCCGGAGAGCCCGACCGCGGCCCGCTGCAGGTGCTCGCCGATCTCGTTGGCGCCCAGTACCGCGATCTCCCGGCGCAGCCCGGCCAGACCGTCGACGTGCTTGTACAGGCTGGGCGCGGCCACACCGCACCGCTTGGCCACCGCCGCCAGCGACAGCGCCTCCCAGCCCTCCTCGTCCGCGAGCCGGGCGGCCTCGTCCACCACCAGCGCGGGGGTGAGCCCGGCCCTAGGCATTGGTGCGCACCCGCGCGATCAGCTCCTCCAGCACCGGGACGACCAGGTCGGGCCGCTGGCTCTGGGGGTAGTGGCCGCACTCGGGGACCGCGACCACCCGGCCGCCGACCACCGAGGCCGCCCAGGCGGCCTCGGCGACCGGGTCCTTCCAGTCCGGGTCCTGCTCACCGACGACGACCACGGCCTCCGCCCGCAGCCCCTCGGCGGAGCGCACCTCCTCACCGAGCGCCTCGACGGTGGCGAGAACCGCCCGGTAGCGGTCGGCGGGGCGCAGCATGGCGTGGATCCGGTCCAGGTGCTCCCGGTGGCCCTGGGGCCGGCGCCCCTTGTTCAGGGAGTCGTAGAAGCGCACCAGCATCCGCGGACCCCAGGGGCGCAGCAGCATCAGCCGCTGGGCGATCCGGGTGGCGGGTCCGGGCGAGGGCTGCCGCAGGAAGGGCGCGAGCAGGGCGATCCCGGCCACCAGGTCGGGGCGCTCCAGCGCGGCGATGGCCGCCGCCGTACCGCCCAGCGAGTTGCCGGCCAGGACGACGTCCCGGCCGCCCAACTCCTCGGCCAGGGCGAGGGCGTCGGTGGCGGCGGCCCGGCCGGTGTGGTCGTCGAACGTCGCGTCGCTGTCCCCGTGGCCGCGCAGGTCCATCACCGCGACTCGGTGCCCGGCGCGCGCCAGCGCCTCTCCCACGAACCGGAAGGAGGCCCGGTGGTCGAACATCCCGGGCACGCACACCACCAGCGTCCCGTCCGTGTGCCCGGCCCCGTACAGGTCGTAGGCGATCCGTCCGCCGGGGCGGGTGATGCGGTGAACGGTCGCTCCAGTACTCAAGCTCATCTCCATAGCCGTAAAGCTAATGGCATTAGCCAAGCGCGTCAAGGCCCCGCCCCCGGGGGATCCGGAAGCCGCACGGGCGTGCGCGGGCGCCGAGCCGATACCGTTGCGGTGGACCGCAGGTCAGCGGGCGGCGCGGGGAAAAGAGGGTGAGCCCCCGGCCGGGCCGACCTACACTGCAAGGCAGATCGGGCCCCGGGCCCGCCTACGAATCAGAGAGCAAGCACAGTGACCGACATCATCGACGAACTCCAGTGGCGCGGCCTCATCGCGCAGACGACCGACCTTGACGCACTCCGCAAGGCGATCGCCGATGGTCCGATCACCCTGTATTGCGGCTTCGACCCGACGGCGGGCAGCCTGCACGTCGGTCACCTCACCCAGATCCTCACCCTGGCCCGCTTCCAGCAGGCGGGGCACCGGCCCATCGCCCTCGTCGGCGGCGGCACCGGCCTCATCGGGGACCCCAAGCCGAGCGCCGAGCGCCGGCTCAACACGGTGGAGACCGTGCTGGGCTGGGTGGAGGCGCTGCGCGGCCAGCTGTCCGCGTTCTTGCGCTTCACCCCGCAGGGGGAGGCGCCGCGGCCGACCGACGCGATCCTCGCCGACAACGGCGAGTGGCTGTCGGGGATCAACGCCATCGAGTTCCTGCGCGACGTGGGCAAGCACTTCAGCGTCAACCAGATGCTCGCCCGCGACACCGTCAAGAGCCGTCTCGACGGCGAGGGCATGAGCTACACCGAGTTCAGCTACGTTTTGCTGCAGTCCTACGACTTCGTGCAGCTGTACCGGCGCTTCGGGTGCACGCTCCAGACCGGCGGCTCCGACCAGTGGGGCAACATCACCGCGGGCCTGGACCTCGTCCGCCGGATCGAGGGCAACGAGCCGCACGGCCAGGCGCACGCCCTGACCACGAACCTGCTCACCAAGGCCGACGGCACCAAGTTCGGCAAGACCGAGACCGGCACCGTCTGGCTGGACCCGGAGCTCACCTCGCCGTACGCGTTCTACCAGTTCTGGTTCAACGCCGACGACCGCGACGTGCTCCGCTACCTCAAGGTGTTCAGCTTCCGCTCCCGGGAGGAGATCGCCGAGCTGGAGGCCCTGACCGCGGAGCGCCCGCAGGCCCGTGCCGCCCAGCGCGCCCTGGCCGAGGAGCTGACCACACTGGTGCACGGCGCGGACGAGTGCCGCAACGTCGTCGACGCCAGCCTGGCCCTCTTCGGCCGCGCCGAGCTGTCCGAGCTGGACGGGCGCACCCTGGAGGCGGCCCTGGCCGAGGTGCCCAAGGCCGAGGTGGCCGGCCCGGTGTCCGACCTGCCCGCGGTGGCGGACCTGTTCGCCCAGAGCGGCCTGACCCCGAGCAAGTCCGCGGCCCGCCGCGCCATCCAGGAGGGCGGCGCGTACGTGAACAACACGAAGGTGACCGACGTCGAAGCGCGCCTGAGCGAGGACGACGTCCTCCAGGGCCGCTTCGTGGTGCTGCGCAAGGGCAAGCGCAACATCGGCGGGGTCGTCCTCGGCTGACCCGCGGGGGCCGGCGCCCGTGGGCGCCGGCCCCCGGCACCGGGGCGCGGAGAATTCGCCCCGTTCGCGGGGTTTCGATCAGGAATCCCCCGGGGAGGACCAGCGTTGTCCAGTGACAACGGCCCACGTGCACACGCGGCTCCCGGTGTGGGGAGCGCGAGGATCACGAGGTCCCCAGGACCCGAAGACGCGGCCCCGAGGGGCGCCAGGTTCCCGGTTCGACACCCGACCCGGGCCGTGGTTTGACGTCCTCGATACCTCCGCCTATACTCGGCAAAGTCGCTGCGGGACGGCGAGCGCCCTGAGGGCGTGTTCGGCCCCGGACCGCGATCGCGCGACACCTCTTCTTCACTCCGATCCAGAGCGTCACGGGCATGCGCCCGGAGGCGGTAGGGTCAGGGGGTCGCCTTGAAAAGGGCGGTGAGGGAAAACAGGAATTCTCCACTCCTGGTCGGTTGATTCCGCGAAAACGCCGGTTTGGCGGGTCGCAGAAACACTGATAAAGTGAAGACACAACAAAGCGGAAACGCAGACGCCTTCCACGGAAGAGCAACACGGACCCAGGTCCGGTGCTTGTACGGGAAGGGCGGTTGCTTCTTGAGAACTCAACAGCGCGTGTTCGATTTTTACAGCCAAGTTTGTTTTGGCCCCGTCACACGACGGCGAAGTCGGTGAGATTTCGTCCGGAGTGTGCGA
>NZ_FQZK01000035.1 GCF_900141985.1 Nocardiopsis flavescens
CCCGGCACCTGGCACGCTCGATCACCTGGGACCAGGGCTCGGAGATGGCCGCGCACGGGGCGTTCACCACCGCCACCGACATCCCCGTCTACTTCTGCGACCCGGCCAGTCCCTGGCAGCGCGGTTCCAACGAGAACACCAACGGGCTGCTGCGCCAGTACTTTCCCAAGGGCACCGACCTGTCCACGCACTCGCCCGAGCACCTGGACGCGGTGGCCGTCCAGCTCAACGGGCGCCCACGCAAAACGCTCGGCTGGGACACCCCAGCCGAGCGCCTTACCGAGCTGCTCCACACAAGCAACTGACCTTCTGTGTTGCAACGACCCCTAGAAACCGCCGAGTCCGCGCGGGCCCCGTCGTGCGGGAGCCGGGCCTCAGGCCCGGACCGCGGCGGCCCGGGAGGTGTCCAGCCGCGCCGGGGCGGCCTCGCCCAGGAAGCTGGGCTTGTGCACCTGGGCGGTGGTCACCAGGTACTCCGCGAGCTCCTCGGCGTCCAGGCGCTTCTCGATCTGGCGCAGGTCGGGGATCTTGGCCGCGGTCTCCACCTGGCGCGGGGTGAGCATGGTGCAGCAGTCCTCGTCGGGCAGCTCCGAGATGGCCAGGGTCCCGATCCGGCGGGCCTGGTCCATGATCTCGGTCTTGTCCATGCCGATCAGCGGGCGCAGGATCGGCAGGTCCACCGCGTCGTCCAGCGCCGTCAGGTTGGCCATGGTCTGGCTGGAGACCTGTCCCAGGGCGTCACCCGTGATCAGGCACTCCGCCTTGAGGTCGTCGGCGAGCACCTCGGCGGTCTTGAGCATGAGCCGCCGCTGGGCGACGATCTGGAGCCGCTCGATCCCCGAGCTCTTCAGCTGCTGCTGGGCCTTGCCGAAGGGGACCACGAACAGGCGGGACCCCACCTGGTAGCGGTCCAGCTGGCGGACCAGGCTGTACGCCTTGTAGATCGACTCCGGCCCGGTGAACGGCATGCCGGAGAAGTGCAGGAAGTCCACCTTCAGGCCGCGCCGGATCATCCGGTGCGCGGCCACCGGCGAGTCGATGCCGCCCGACATCAGCACCAGGCCCCGGCCGCTCATCCCGGCGGGCAGGCCGCCCTGGCCGGGGGTGCCGTCGGTGAAGACGAACGCCTCGTCCTTGTCCACCTCGACGTACAGGGTGTTGTCCGGGCGCTTGAGTTTCACCGGGTAGCCGTACGCCTTGACGATCTCCGAGCCCAGGTACCCGGCCAGCTCCGAGGAGGTCATCTCGAACCGCTTGTCGCGGCGGCGGGCGCGCACCGCGAAGCTGCCCTCGCGGCCCTCCATCGAGCGCACGGCCACGTCGGTGATCGAGGCCGTGTCCTTGGGCACCCGGCGCACCAGGTGCACCCAGACCACCCCCATGACGTTCGCCATACGGTCGGCGATCTCGGCGACCTCGATGTCGGAGGCGCCGGGCCTGCGCACGATGATCACACCGGAGCCGCGCTGGGAGACGCGGACCTCGCCCAGGTCGCGCACGGACGCGCGGATGTTGTTGTGCAGGCGGCGCTCGAACAGCTTGCGGTTGGAGCCCTTGAGGACGATCTCGCCGAGCTTCATGAGCACGCAGAGCTCGCCCAGCCCGTCTGCAGTACCGCCGACGGGGACCGGTGCGGACTCAAGCGACGCGGACATGGGTGGTACCTCCGGATAGACATGCGCGGGTGCCCGGTTGCTCGCGACAGGACCGGCGGTGGCGGGAAACCGGGATCGCCCATCGCCGTACTTCTACCAGTATCGAACATCCTCCCCACCGCTCCATCCATATTTCGGTCCGCACGGAAGACGGCGCCACCGGGTGAACACCGTGCGTATTCGCCGGGGTAAAACCTAGGATCGCGGCATGGCCTTGTTCGTCCACCTCACCCCCGCCGCGAACACCGTTCGCCTGCGCCGCGCGGGGGTCCGCGCGGCCGGCCGCGGCCGCGGCGGGGAGCGCGGCGTGTACTGCTTCCCCGTGCTGCCGTGCTACACGACCACCCACCAGTGGCTGCGGGAACTCGCCCGCGACGACGACCACCGCAGGTTCGTCGCGGTGCACATCCGGCTGGACGACGCCCAGCCGGTCACGGTCGGGCACCACGCGGACCTCCCGCTGCGGGTCACCGCGCGGGAGGCGGTCCGGATCGTGCGGTCCCTGGACGATCCGCGGGGCTGGGAGGTCTTCGTCCCCCGCACCGTCACGGTGCGTGAGATCCACCGTGTGCGCGGCGTGGCACCGGACGCGGGTCGGCACCCGCGGGGGGCCTTCGACTGCTCCTGCGCGGTCCGTGCCGGCGAGCCGGCCCTCCTCTGAGGGCCGGACGCGCACACGCGGACGCCCCCTCCCCGGGAGCGCGGGAGGGGGCGTCCGGGGCGCCGGTCGCGGCGCCCCGCGGGGACGCGTGTTCCGCCGCGCCCCCGAGATCCCCGGCGTCAGCCGAAGAAGACCTCGGCCTCGGCGTAGCGCTCGGCCGGGACCGTCTTGAGGGTGTCGGTGGCCTCGGCCAGGTCCACGCGCACGATGTCGGTGCCCTGGAGGCCGACCATCTTGCCGAAGGACTTGTCGTGCACGGCGTCGATGGCGTTGACGCCCAGGCGGGTGGCGAGCACGCGGTCGAACGCGGTCGGGGTGCCGCCGCGCTGCACGTGGCCCAGGACCACCGAGCGGGCCTCCTTGCCGGTGCGCCGCTCGATCTCCTCCGCCAGGGTCTGGCCGATGCCGCCCAGGCGGACGTGGCCGAAGGAGTCCGTCTCGCCGGTGGCGAGCTCCATCTGCCCTTCCTTGGGGTGGGCGCCCTCGGCGACCACGATGATCGGCGCGTACTGGGTGCGGAAGCGGCTCTCGACGTGCGCGACGACCTCGTCGATGTCGAAGGGGCGCTCGGGGATGAGGATGACGTTGGCGCCGGCGGCCATGCCCGAGTGCAGGGCGATCCACCCGGCGTGGCGGCCCATGACCTCCACGACCAGGGCGCGGTGGTGCGACTCCGCGGTGGTGTGCAGGCGGTCGATCGCCTCCATCGCGATGTTCACGGCCGTGTCGAACCCGAAGGTGTAGTCCGTGGCGTTGAGGTCGTTGTCGATGGTCTTGGGCACGCCGACCACGTTGACGCCGCGGTCGTGGAGCTGGCGGGCCACGCCCAGGGTGTCCTCGCCGCCGATGGCGACCAGGGCGTCGACGCCCAGGCCCGCCATGTTGTCCTTGACGCGCTCGACGCCGCCCTCGATCTTCATGAGGTTGGTGCGGGAGGAGCCCAGGATGGTGCCGCCGCGCGGGAGGATGCCGCGCACGGCCTCGATGTCCAGGGGCATGGTGTCGCCCTCCAGGGGGCCGCGCCAGCCGTCCCGGAAGCCGATGAACTCGTAGCCGTAGTCCTTGATGCCCTTGCGGACCACGGCCCGGATGACCGCGTTCAGACCAGGGCAGTCGCCGCCGCCGGTCAGCACCCCGACACGCATACGAAATCTCCTCGACGTTGTGGGTCGGCGCATAGCGCCATATGGTCTAGACCATAGTGGTCCGGGGTATCCCAGGCCAACCCGGACCGGTGAACAGTGCCCGAACCGCGCCGCGGTGCACCCGCGGCGGCGCGGGCGGGGACGGTCAGTCGTCGAGGCCGCGGTCGATGGCGTAGCGCACCAGCTCCACCCGGTTGTGCAGGTGCAGTTTGGTGAGGGTGTTCTGCACGTGGTTCTGCACCGTGCGGTGGGCGATCGACAGCCGCTGCGCGATCTGCTTGTAGGCCAGGCCCTTGGCGACCAGGCGCAGCACCTCGGTCTCGCGCGGGGTCAGCGCGGGGGTGCCGTCGCCGCCGTCCCGCTCGCGCGCGGACGAGAGCCGGCGGTACTCGCCCAGCACCAGCCCGGCGAGCCCGGCGGTGTAGACGGCCTCGCCGCGGTTCACCCGCCGCACCGCGTCCAGGAGCTCGTCGCGGCCCGCCGACTTGACGAGGTAGCCGGTGGCCCCGGCCTTCACGGCGGCCAGCACGTCGTCCCCGGCGCCGCTGGCCGACAGCACCAGCACCCGGGGCGGTCCGGCCAGGGCGGTCAGGCCCGCCGTCAGCTCCACCCCCGTCATGTCCGGCAGGTGCAGGTCGACGATGGCCAGGGTGGGCCGGGCCGCGGGGGCGATCCGCAGCGCCTTGGCGCCGTCGCCCGCCGTGCCCACCACCGTCAGCCCGGCCTCGTCGAGGTCGCGCGCGACGGCGTCGCGCCACATGGGGTGGTCGTCCACGACCAGGACCCGGATCTCCTCGCCGTTCTCCATCGCGTCCTCCTGCAAAGCGGTCGCCGGGGCCGTGGCCGGTGGGGGTCCTTCCGGCCGGGCGGCGGGAGGGGTCACGCGGGACTCTATCCCAAGCGCGTCCGCGGTAGGCGGGCCCCGGACGGGGGAGGGGGCGCGGGCCCTGCGGCCCGCGCCCCCTCCGTGTTCCCGGCGTTCCCGGCGGGGTCAGTCGTCGTCGTCCTCGTCGAAGGAGAAGGGCGTCGCGGTGATCGTGATCTCGGTGCCCTCGGGCGCCTTGCCGGTGTGCGACTGGTTCGAGACGATCCGGCCGCCCAGGATGCGGTCCACCTTCACGTCGAACCCGGCCTCCTCCAGCTCCTCGCGGGCCTCGCGGAAGTTCATGCCCACCACGTCGGGGATCTCCACGCCCGGCGGGCCGGTGGAGACGGTCAGCTCGACCTCGCTGCCCGCGCTCAGCGTGGTGCCGGTGTCGGGGTTCTGGCTGATCACCAGGCCCTCGTCCACGCTGTCGCTCTCGGCATCGACGATGCTCACGGTCAGACCCAGGTCCTCCAGGGTCCGCCTGGCGTCCTCGGCCTCCTGCCCCGACACGGCCGGGACGTCGATCCCGCGGCTCACCTCGAAGGTGACGGTCGACTCGCGGT
Source organism: Nocardiopsis flavescens (assembly GCF_900141985.1). GTDB lineage: Bacteria > Actinomycetota > Actinomycetes > Streptosporangiales > Streptosporangiaceae > Nocardiopsis > Nocardiopsis flavescens. Next base: position 4,893 of record NZ_FQZK01000035.1, read on the forward strand.
CGGCGGCCTCGCCGGCCGGCGGGTCGGTGGAGATGACCTGCCCGGGCGGGACGTCCGCGGCGTCCACGACGTTCTGCTCCAGGCTCTCCGGGGCGAACCCCAGCTCCTCCATCTTCTTGAGCGCGTTGGAGATGTCCTCGCCCTCGAACTCGGGCATCTCGATCTCCTGCGGCCCCTTGGACAGGTGCAGGGTGACCTCCTCGCCGGGGGTCAGCCGCTCCCCGGCCGCGGGCTCCACCTCGCCGACGGTGCCCGCCGCCTCGCCGCTGTAGACCTGCTCGTCGGCCACCAGGCACTTCAGGCCCGCGTCGCGGACCTGGGCGCAGGCGGCCTCCTGCTCGGCGCCGACGACCTCGGGGACCTCCTCGAACCGGCCCAGGAGGAACCACCAGCCGGCCGCGAGCACGACCAGGGCCAGGGCCGCGGCGCCCGCGCCCAGCAGGATGCCGCGGCGGCGCCGCTCCGCAGGTCCGCCCCCGGGGTAGTCGTCCCGGTAGCCGTCGTCCTCGTCGTCGTAGGGGTCGCTCGGACCCATCGACACGATCATGGTGGCGTTCTCGGTGCCCGGTCCGGCCCCGCCCGCGATGAGCTGCGGGGCGGTCACAGAGGCCGTCGCAGCCGCGGCCGGGGCGACCGGGGGCAGCGGGGCGCCGCCGCCCCGCGCGGCCTCCGGCAGCCGGTGCAGCACCTCCAGCACCTTGGCCAGGAACTGCCCGGCGTTGCCCGGGCGGTAGCGGGGGTCGCGCTCGGTCGCCTTGGTGACCAGCCCGTCCACCTCGGGCGGCAGGCCGGGCAGGAAGTGCGACGGGCGGGGCACGTCCTCGTTGACGTGCTGGTAGGCGATCGCGATGGGCGTCTCGCCGGTGTGCGGCTGGCCGCCGGTGAGCAGCTCGTAGAGCATGATCCCGGCGGCGTACACGTCGGTGCGCGCGTCGGCGGTGCCCCGCTCGATCTGCTCCGGCGCCAGGTAGGCCGCGGTGCCCATGAGGGTGCCGGTCCGGGTCAGGCCCTGGGTGGACTGCTCCACCGCGCGGGCCAGGCCGAAGTCGGCGACCTTGATCCGGCCGTCCTCGGTGATGAGGACGTTCTCGGGCTTGATGTCGCGGTGCACCATGCCCGCCTGGTGGGCGGCGCCCAGCGCGGCGAGCACCGGGGCCATCACGTTCAGGGCGTCGTGCGCGTTCAGGCGGCCGCGCTCGTTGAGCAGGGCGCGCAGGGTGCGGCCCGGCACGTACTCCATCGCCAGGAACACGTGGCCCCGGTCCTCGCCCTGGTCGAAGACCTGGACGACGTTGGGGTGGGAGAGCTTGGCGACGGAGTGCGCCTCGTTGATGAAGCGCTGGACGAAGGTGGGGTCCTGGGCCAGCGAAGGGTGCATCACCTTCAGCGCCAGCCGACGGTCCAGCCTCAGGTCGTGGGCGACGTAGACGGTCGCCATCCCGCCTCCGGCGATCCTGGACTCCACGAAGTAGCGTTGGTCCAGGGTGGCGCCCACGAGCGGGTCGGAAGTCGTCATGTCCACGGCGGAGTAGTGTCCTTGCTGCGGGGAGCGCGGGCTGTCGCGGTCGCTGGCGCGTACCCGACACCGGGTGTCGAACCGACACGATAGCGGAAGCCCGCCCCGGATCTGCCCCGCGGTTCACGGCCGCGCCGCCCCTGCTCCACGGGGGGCGGGGCGCGCGGACCTGGGTCGTCCTCGGGTGCGCGGTGCCCGGTTCCGGGCGGTGCGCACCCCTCTTCACGGTAGGGGATGGGGGCAACGGCACGGCGCCGCCGCACCGGAGACCGCCCCGGTGCGTCCTGATCAGTGCTCTGACCAGCGAAAACACCGTGAACGACCGGATTCGGGCGCCCCATGCCCGCATGGGATGGTCCGAGCGCCCGGAATCCGCGTCCCCCGTATCTTCGTTGCTCGGTGAGCGTTTTCGGTTCCGGATCGCTCACACCGGTACGGAAGGGGCGCGGTCCCCCCGTGTTCGAGGTCTCTTTTCGTCCGCGGGGCAGGCCGGTCCGCGGGCGCCCGTCAGTCGACGGCGGGCGAGGAGGCGCGGGCGTGCCGACGCACCGGGATGCGGCCCGCCCGCCGGGCGGCGCGCCCGGCGCGCACCGCGTCGCGCATCGCCCCGGCCATGAGCACCGGGTCCTCGGCGCGGGTCACCGCGCTGGCCAGCAGGACCGCGTCGCAGCCCAGCTCCATCGCCAGGGCGGCGTCGCTGGCCGTGCCGATCCCGGCGTCGACGATCACGGGGACCCCCGCCTGCTCCACGATCAGCTCCAGGTTGTGCGGGTTGCGGATGCCCAGCCCGGAGCCGATCGGCGCGGCCAGCGGCATCACCGCGGCGCAGCCGGCCTGCTCCAGGCGGCGGGCCAGCACCGGGTCGTCGTTGGTGTACGGCAGCACGGTGAACCCCTCGTCCACCAGCCGCTCGGCGGCCTCCAGCAGCTCCACCGGGTCGGGCAGCAGCGTGTGCTCGTCCGCCACGACCTCCAGCTTTACCCAGTCGGTGCCCAGCGCCTCCCGGCCCAGCCGGGCGGTGCGCACGGCGTCGGCCGCGGTGAAGCACCCGGCGGTGTTGGGCAGCGGGCGGATGCCGTTGCGTTCGAGCACGTCCCACACCGACCCGCGCGCGCCCGGGGTGACCCGGCGCATGGCCACGGTGGTCAGCTCGGTGCCCGAGGCGGCCAGCGCCTCCTCCAGGACCTCCAGAGAGGGTGCCCCGCCGGTGCCGGTGATGAGCCGCGACCCGAAGGACGCACCGGCGATGACCAGGGGGTCGTCGTTGCGCTCGGACACGGTCAGCCCCCCTGCACGGCGGTGAGGACGTCGACGCGGTCGCCCGCCCCCAGGCGGGTGCCGGACCAGGCGGTGCGGCGCACCACCTCGTCGTTGACGGCGACGGCGATGCCCCCGGGGATCGCGTCGGCCCCCGCGGCGGTCAGGTCGCGCACGATCTCCTCGACCGTGACGGTGTCGGCGGCCTCTCGGCGGTCGCCGTTGACGATCAGCTCCACAGCTCTCACTCCCACGTCGTCGTCTCGTCGGCACGGTCGGCGGCGAACCGCTCCGCGTACCCGGGAAGGGTCCCGGTGGTCAGGGCGCGGGCCATGACCTCCCCGGTGACCGGGGTCAGCAGCACCCCGTGCCGGAAGTGCCCCCCGGCCAGGTGCAGGCCGGGGACCCGGGTGGGTCCCAGCAGGGGCTCGTTGTCGGGGGACCCGGGGCGCAGGCCCACGCAGGTCTCGGTGATCTCCAGCTCGGTCACCCCGGGCACCAGCTCGCGGGCGTCCCGGAGCACCTGCCACAGCCCGCCCACGGTCGGGGAGGTGTCGTAGCCCAGCTCCTCCTGGGTGGCGCCGATGACGACCTCGCCGTCGGCGCGCGGCACCAGGTACACGGGGAAGCCGCGGACCAGGCCCCGGACCGTCCGCCCCACCAGGGGCGGTTCCCCGGCGGGCACGCGGGTGCGCAGCAGCTGGCCCTTGACCGGGCGCAGCGGCGGCACCACGGGCTCGGGCAGGCCGATCCGGTCGCTCCAGCACCCGGCCGCGACCACCGCCTGGTCGGCGGGCAGCACGCGGCCGTCGTCCAGGACGACGCCCAGCCGGGCGCCCCGCGGGCCGGGCCGCTCCACGGAGGCGACCCGGGCGCCGACCTCGGCGACGCCGGCGCGCGCTCCCGCCGCGGCCAGGGCGCGCAGCAGCAGGCGCGGGTCCACCGAGTGGTCGTCGGGGGCGAGCACGCCGCCGCGCACCGACGGGGCCAGCACCGGCTCCAGGCGTCGGCACTCGCGGCCGGTCAGCCGCTCGGTGGCCACGCCCAGGCGCCGCTGCAGCTTGTGCAGGCGGTCCAGGACCGCCAGGTCGTCGGCGTCGAAGGCGACCAGCAGCGTGCCGGTGGCGCGGTACCCCACCTCCAGGCCGCTCGCCTCCTCCAGTTCGGCGACGAACCCCGGGAACAGGGCGGCCGAGCGGATGCCGAACTCCATGAGCGGCTCCTCGCCGAACACCGCCTCGGTGGCCGGGGTGAGCATGCCCGCCGCGACGGCGGAGGCGGCCCGGGCCCGGGCCGGGTCGGCGACCGGGTCGGGTTCGACCAGCGTGACCCGCAGCCCGGCCTGCGCCGCCCGCCAGGCGGTGACCCGCCCGGCCAGGCCGCCGCCGGCCACGACCACGCCGGGGCCCGGTGCATCGGGGGCCGGCGCGTCAGAGGTAGGACGAATCGTGTCGGGCTCTGGCCCGGTGCCCGGAACGCGCACGGTGCTGCCTCCGCTCCCTTCGCCGGCATGACCCGGATCAGGTTCGTGCGGTCGGGGGCTGCGGCCCCCCTCTCAGCCGGGTCCACCCGGCTCCCGCGGGACGTCTGTGTTCGCCCCACATACTACGGCCCCCGCTCCGGTGCGGCCGAGCCGGCGTCCGCGGCGCGCTCGGTGCCCGTGCGGGCTCCGCCTGTGGCAGATTGGTGGGGTGACATCTAGTGATTCCAACCTCGACACGCTGGTCGGCGAGTGGCTGACCCTCCGGGAGGCGGCCGCGCCGCTGGGCGTGAGCCCGAACCGCATCAAGACGCTCATCCGCGAGAACCGGCTCATGGGAGTGGTCCGCGGCGGCGAGCTCTCGATCCCGGCCGCGTTCATCGACGGCGACGACCTCGTCAAGGGGCTGCCCGGCACCCTGGTGCTGCTCAGCGACGCGGGCTACTCCACGGAGGAGGCGCTGCGCTGGCTCTTCACCCCGGACGACACCCTGCCCGGAACGCCGATCCTGGCGATGCGCGAGAACCGGGGCACCGAGGTGCGCCGCCGCGCCCAGGGCCTGGCCTTCTGACCCCTGCGGGGCGGGCGCGCCCGCGTCGCCCGCCCCCTTGGGCAGGGCCGGACCAGGCCCTAGGCTGGTGGGCGTGAGGACCAGCCACGGAACCAGCCTGCGCAAGCGCCTGGACGCATCCCTTCTGTACCTGTGCACCGACGCCCGACGCGAGCGCGGTGATCTCGCGGAGTTCGCCGAAGCCGCCCTGTCCGGGGGAGTGGACATCCTCCAGCTCCGGGACAAGGGCCTGGAGGCGCGCGAGGAGCTCGCCGCGCTGGAGGTGCTGCGGGAGGCGTGCGAGCGGCACGGCGCCCTGCTCGCGGTCAACGACCGCGCCGACATCGCCCGCGCCGTGCGCGCGGACGTGCTCCACCTGGGGCAGCGCGACCTGCCGGTGCCCATGGCCCGGGACGTCGTCGGCGCCGACCCGCTGATCGGGCGCTCCAACAACGACATCGACGCCGCGCTGGCCTCCGCCGAGGAGCCGGGCAGCGACTACTTCTGCGTCGGTCCGGTCTGGGCCACGCCCACCAAGCCGGGGCGCCCCGCGGCCGGGACCGCCCTGGTGGAGCGGGCCGCGGCGCTGGGGACCGACCGGCCCTGGTTCGCGATCGGCGGCATCGACGCCGACTCCGTGGACCGGGTCCTGGACGCGGGGGCCCGGCGGATCGTCGTCGTGCGCGCCGTCACGGAGGCCGAGGACCCGCGGGCCGCCGCCGCCGCGCTGCGCGCCCGCGTGGCCGCGCGCCTGGACTGAGCGGACCCGCCGGCCCCGGACCCCGCGCGGGGTCCGGGGCCGGCGGGTCCGGACCGGTGTCAGCGCCGGCCGGCGGCCCGCCGGAACAGCCACCCGGTGAGCGCCGCCCCCGCCAGGCCCAGGGCGGTCAGCCACAGCACCGCGGCCCAGGCGTGCTCCCCCGGGCCCGCGCCCGAGGTGAGCGCGCGCAGCGTCTCGGTGACCGGGGTGACGGGCTGGTGCGCGGCCACCCCGTGCAGGAACCCGGGCAGTCCCTCCACCGGGACGAACGCGGTGGAGAGGTAGGGCGGGAAGAGTGCCGCGAACGCGAAGGTCGCGGCGGTGTCGGGGCCGCCCGAGGCCAGGCCCCAGGCGGCGGCCAGCACGGTCAGCACCGTGATGTACCCGGCCACCAGCGCGGCGGCGCCCAGCCACTCCAGGGGCCCGGCCTGCGGCCGAAAGCCCAGGGCCACCGCCACCAGCAGCACGATCGCCGTGGACAGCAGGTTGCGCAGCACGCTGGCCGCCACGTGGCCGGTGATGACGGACGAGGCCCGGACCGGCATGGTCCGCAGGCGCCGCACCACCCCCGTGGACAGGTCGGCGTGCACGGCCGTCGCGGTCATCGCCGCCCCGAAGCCGGCGCACAGGAGCATCACGCCCGGCGTCACGTACTCCACGTAGGAGCCCCCCGCCATGTCCTCCATGGCGGCCCCGAAGACGGTGACGAACAGGAGCATGATCGCGACCGGGGCCACCACGGCGGTCACGGTCCCGTCGGGGTCGCGCAGGGAGCGGACCAGGCAGCGGCCGGTCATCACCCGTTCGGCGCGCAGGAGGCTCACGGCCGACCGCCCCCGTTCCCGGTCAGGGCGAGGAACACGTCGTCCATGCCCGGTCCGCGCACCGCCACCCGGGAGACGGCGATCCCGGCCCGGTGCCGTTCGTCGAGCACCCGCCGCAGGTGGTCCGCGGTGGCCTCCCCGGGGACGCGCTCGGTGCCGCCGTCCGCCAGGGACAGCTCGATCCACTCCCCGCCCACGCGGTCCTTGAGCTCGGCGGGGCTGCCCTGTGCGACGATCCGCCCGCGGTCGAGCACGGCGATCCGGTCGGCCAGCACGTCGGCCTCCTCCAGGTACTGGGTGGTGAGCAGGACGGTGGTCCCGTCGGCGGCCAGTGCGCCGATCGTGCGCCACAGGGCCCGCCGGGCCCGGGTGTCCATGCCGGTGGTGGGCTCGTCCAGGAACAGGACCGCGGGGGACCCGGTCAGTCCCGCGGCCAGGTCCAGGCGGCGGCGCATGCCGCCGGAGTACTCGGCGACCCGCCGGTCGGCGGCGTCGGCCAGGTCGAAGCGCTCCAGCAGCGCGGCCGCGCGGTCCCGGGCGGCGCGGCGCCCGGCGCCCAGCAGGCGGGCCACCATGACCAGGTTCTCCCGGCCGGTGAGCTCTTCGTCGACGGTCGCGTACTGGCCGGTGGCGCTGATCACGTGCCGCACCCGGCGGGCCCGGCGCACCACGTCCAGGCCCAGGACCTCGGCGGTGCCCGCGTCGGGGCGGACCAGGGTCGTCAGCACGTCTATGAGGGTGGTCTTGCCCGCCCCGTTGGGGCCCAGCAGGGCGAAGACGCCCCCGGCGGGCACGTCCAGGTCGATCCCCGCCAGGACCTCGGCGCCGCCGTAGGCCTTGCGCAGACCCCGGACGACGACGGCGGGTGCCGCACCGGGGAGGGTTCTGGTTTCCATGTTCTACAGCGTAACACTTACGCAGTATTACTGCGCAACCCCTACGCGGTAAGCGTCCGTGCCCGGCCCCCGCCGTCACTACGCTGGAGGCATGCCAGAACAGGAGGCCGACCCGGCCCTCGTGATCCCCAAGGCCCTGCTGTCCGCGTGGGGCGCGCACCCCGTCAGCCGCAAGGGCCCCCGGCCCCGGCTGACGGTCGAGCGGATCGTGGCGGTGGCCGTGGAACTCGGCGACCGGTACGGGCCCGAGGCCATCACCATGAGCCGCACCGCCGCCGAGCTGGGCGCGGGGACCATGTCCCTGTACCGCTACGTCGAGTCCCGCGCCGACCTGCTCCTGCTGGCCGTGGACGCCGCCCTGGGCGCCCCGCCCCCGCTCGCCGGCGCCACCTGGCGCGAGCGCACGGCCGGCCTGGCCCGGGGCCTGCGCCGGGTCTACCGCGCCCACCCCTGGGCGGCCGAGGTCCCCGTCACGGCCGAGCCCCTGGCCCCCTCGTTCGTCCGCTGGACCGAGGAGGGGCTCACCGCCCTGGAGGAGAGCGGCCTGGACGTCTCCGAGCGCGCCCAGGTCCTCATCCTGCTGTGGACCTACGCCCGCGCGGAGGGGGAGCTGGCCCGGGACCAGGCCCGGGTCCGCGAGAGCGAGGCCCTGGACGCCGCCACAGCGCACCGGGCCTTCCGGCACCGGCTGCGCACCCTCGTTCCCGAGGACGCCTACCCCCGCGTGCGCGAGCTGCTGGCCGGGGACCTGCTGGCCCCGGAACGGGAGCCGCGGGACGACGGAACGGAGCGGGACGACGCGGAGTTCGACCTGGCCGTCGGCCTCATCCTCGACGGCGTGCAGGCCCGGGCGGCCCGCTCCGGGGCGTGACCTTCAGGGGGTCAGCAGCACCTTGCCGGCGACCCGGCGCTCCTCCAGCGCCCGGTGGGCCTGCGCGGCCCGTTCCAGGGGCAGGGTCAGGCCGATGTGCGGGACCAGCTCCCCGGACCGCGCCAGCTCCAGGGCCTCGTCCAGGGCGCCGGCCGCGCCCTCGACCCCGGCCTTGACGTCCAACAGGCCGAAGGCCCGTACCCCGTGCTCGCGGGCCCGGGCGGGCTCGATCTCGGCGAACCGTCCCCCGGCCGACCCGTAGTTGACGAACCGCCCGCCCGCGGCGACGGTGGTGAAGGCGGCCTCGCCCAGCGAGGAGCCCGCCCCGTCCAGGACGGTGTCCACGCCGGCGCCGCCGGTGAGCTCCATGACGCGGTCGGTCCACCCCGGCAGGGAGTAGTCGACCGTCTCGTGCGCCCCCAGGCGCCGGGCCAGGTCGAGCTTGGCGCCTCCCCGGGCGGCGGCGATCACGCGCGCCCCGGCCCGGCGCGCCAGCTGTACCGACAGGCTGCCCGCGCCGCCGGCCGCCGCGGCCACCAGCACAGTCAGCCCGGGCCGGTGCCCGGCGGTCCGGGCGAGCGCCAGCGCGGTGGGCCCGTCGTGCAGCAGGGCCAGCGCGTGCCGCGGTTCGACCCCCTCGGGGACCCGGACCAGGTCGGCCGCGGGGACCACCGCCCGCTCGGCGTACCCGCCGACCGGGAGCCGGCCGCCCCCCTGCGCGGGCTCCCCGGTGTCGGCCACCACCCGGGCCCCCGTCCAGGTCGGGTCCGTGCCGGGGCCGGTCCGGGTCACCGTTCCCGCGACCCCGGTGCCGGGGACGTAGGGGGGAGTCACGGGGAAGTGGTCGCGCTCCCGGCCGGAGCGGACCAGGACCTCCAGGTACATCACGTTGGCGGCCTCGACCTCGATCTCGACCGTGCCGGGCCGCAGTCCGGGGTCGGGGACCTCCCGGGCCACCAGGACCTCGGGGCCGCCGAACCGGTCCACTCGTACCGCGCGCATGGGTCTTCCCCTCCGATGGGAGTGCGCCGCGAGGACCGCGGCGACACCCACCCTCTAACCTCAACTAATATTGAGGTCAATGCCCGCGCAGCGGGAGCGCGGGCGGGGAGCGGCCCCGGGGGAGGGGCCCGGACCTCTCAGACGGACACGTGGGACAGGGCGCTCGGGTGGCGGCGCAGGAAGCCCTCGATCGACCGGGCCGGGTGCCCGGTCAGCTTCCGGACCGCGGTCGAGACCTCGTCCAGCTCCCCGGCGGCGATCGCCTCGTAGGAGGAGACCCACCCCTCCACCTCCCAGTCCGGCGCGCCGGTGCCCTTGCGGGACAGCAGCGCCTCCTCCCGGGTCTCGGGCACGTAGCGGACGGTCCGGCCGGTCAGTGTGCTCAGCCGGTCCACGGTGGCGCCCAGGGAGAGCGCCTCGGGGCCGGTCAGGTCATAGGTCGCGTTCTCGTCGGCGGGGCCGGTCAGCACGGCCGCCGCCGCGTCGGCGATGTCGTCGCGGGCCACCCACGCCACCCGGCCGTCCCCGGCGGGGCCGCGCACCACGCCGTCGCCGTCCACCCACCGCGGCAGCAGGTCCAGGTACAGGGAGGGTCTCAGGAACGTGTACGCCACCCCCGTCGACCGGATGTGGGCCTCGGTGAAGAAGTGCGTCCGCGCGAACGTGAACGTCGAGGCCGGCCCGGCCCGCAGGAAGGACAGGTAGACGATCCGCGAGACCCCCGCCGCGACCGCCGCGTCCACCGCGCTCAGGTGCACCTCCATCCGGTCCCGCGACTCCGTCGCCGAGACCAGGAACAGCGTGTCCACCCCCCGGCACGCCCGCTCGAACCCGCGGGCGTCCTCGTAGTCCGCCATGGCCGCGCTGCTGCCCGGGTACTCGGGCGCGCGGTTGATGTCGCGTACGATGAGCCGCTGCGCCCGGCCCAGACGCGCGAGGCGGGCGGCAACGCGCCCGCCCACCGCCCCGGTCGACCCGGTCACCCCTATGGTGTGGTTTGTCATGTGATCGTCGCCCATGACACCCCATCCTGAAGGACGAGGGCGTGCCGGGCACTCACCGGCACGCCCGTTTTTGCGCCCCCGGATCAGGGGGTGGTGCGCTCTTGGCCCTCGGCCCCGGGAGGAGCCGCGGCGGCCCGCGCCCCCTCCGGGGCGGGGCGCCGGTAGGAGAGCCTGCGCAGCAGCACCTCGGCCGGCCCCCGGACCCCCCGCCGCTCCATCAGGTAGGCGGCCGCCACCGTGGCCAGCCACACCCCCACCGCGTACAGGAACATCGTCCACGAGGTCAGCTGCCCGCCCAGCCCCAGGCCCCAGGCGGCCAGCACCGGGGCGCACAGCACCGACTGGGCCAGGTACGACGACAGCGACCGCTTGCCGGTCGCGGTGATCGCGGTCAGCACGACGCCGGGCGCGCGGCCCCGCTCCCGGATCGCGTGGGCGACCAGGGCGATGAGCGCGACGTACCCCAGCCCGCCGAACATCCCGCTGAACATGTGCGGCACCGAGAGCGCCGCGGCCTGGGCCTCGGTGGCCTCCCAGGCGCCCACCTGGACGAGGGCGCCGGGCAGCGCGCCCAGCCAGGCGGCAGGGATGCCCAGGGCCGCGGTCCACCGCAGCAGCGGCAGGTGGCGGCCCGGCTCCTCCAGCACCCGGCGGCGCGCCGCCCAGAACGCCAGCAGGATCATCGTCGGCACCACCAGGCCCAGCAGGCCCTGCGAGAAGCTGATCACCGGCCAGACGAGGACGCGGGCCAGGGCGGCGGAGAGGACCGACGTCTCCGCCGCGCTGCCGGCCATCCAGTCCACCCCGCCGGCCATGGCCGCCTGGTCGTCGGGGAGCAGGAACACGCCCGCGACGCTGAACAGGGTCAGCAGGCCGAGCAGGCCGGTGAACACCCCGGCCCACACCAGCAGGGTCGTGTCCCTGCGCCGGAGGAACAGCCAGGCCAGCACCAGGCCGGCCAGGCCGTAGGCGCCCAGCACGTCGCCGAACCACAGCAGCAGGGCGTGGAAGAAGCCGAACACCAGGAGCCACAGGTTGCGCCGCCGCAGCAGGGCGTTCACGTCCGCGGGCGAGGCGCCGGCGGCCTCCTGGCGCATCGCCAGCTGCACCATGCCGTAGCCGAACAGGAAGGCGAACATCGGATAACTGCGGGCGTCCACCGCCACGACGGTGAAGAACTGCGCGACCGCGTCCAGCGCACCCTGGGGCTCGGGGTGCGCGCTCAGGGCGCTCATGGGCACGGCCCACAGGTACCAGACGGAGTTCGCCAGGGCGATGAACAGGAGCATGAAACCGCGCGCCAGGTCGGGGGCGAGCGCCCGCTCGCCCGTTCCCACCGGGCCGCGCGCGGCGGTGTGCCGAGACATGGATGAGCCCCTCCGGTCGAGATATATCTCTTGCTCGATTCAACCGGAGGGGCAAGGTCGGGCACAATGCACTTTCGGTGTGTGAACACCCCTGAAATCCCCCTTAAGGGACAGGGGTCGGCCACCGCCGCGGGCGCGCGGCGCCCCGGCTCAGTGCGTGCGCCGGGTGGCCGCCGCCACCATCGCGCGCAGCGGCTCGCGCGCGGCGTCGTCCAGCTCCGGGCTCTCCAGCGCGGCCAGCGCCTCCCCGGCGTAGCGCTCGATGAGCCCCTCGCAGGCGGCCAGCGCCCCGGACGACTCGATCAGCCCGCACATCCACTCCACGGACTCCGCCGACAGGTCCGGCGCCCCCAGCAGCGAGGTGAACCGCGCGCCGTCGGCCGCCCCCGCCCGGGCCAGCGTCTCCGCGGCCACCAGGGTCCGCTTGCCCTCGCGCAGGTCGTCCCCCGCCGGCTTGCCGGTCGTGGAGGGGTCGCCGAACACGCCCAGCACGTCGTCGCGCAGCTGGAAGGCCACGCCCAGCGGCAGGCCGTAGGCGGTGTAGACGCCCTCCAGCTCGGGCAGCCGCCCGGCCAGCGCCGCGCCCAGGTGCAGCGGCCGCTCCACCGTGTACTTGGCCGACTTGTAGCGCATCACCCGCAGCGCCGCCTCGCGGGTCCCGGTGCCGCGCACCTGCTCCAGGGTGTCCAGGTACTGCCCGGCCATCACCTCGGTGCGCATCGCGTCGAAGGGGCGCCGCCCCAGCGCCAGCGTCTCCTGGCCGAACCCGCTGGCCTGGTACATCTCGTCGGACCAGGCCAGGCACAGGTCGCCGATGAGGATGGCCGCCCCGCGGCCGAAGCCCTCGCTGTCACCGCTCCACCCCTGGGCGGCGTGCAGCCCGGACAGCCGCTTGTGGGTGGCCGGCAGGCCCCGCCGGGTGTCGCTGTTGTCGATGACGTCGTCGTGGATGAGCGCGCAGGCCTGGAGGAACTCCAGCGAGGCCGCCGCCCGTACGATCCGCCCGTCGCCGGCCGCGCCCCCGGCGCCGCGCCAGCCCCAGTAGCAGAAGGTGGGCCGCAGGCGCTTGCCCCCGGCGAGCATGGCCTCCAGCGCGTCCGCCGCCGGGGCCAGCTCCTCGCCGATCTCCAGCAGGAGGGCGCGGTGGTCGGCGCAGAACGCGGCCAGCTCCCGGTCGGCGTCGGCGCGGATCACGGAGACGGGAGGGGACGAGGAGGTGGAAGGGGAAGCGAAAGCGGCCATGAACAGCACACTAGCGGCTCGGTTCGGGCGTCTCGCCCCGATCCCGTACATCCGCCCCCTTCCACAGGGCGACCAGGACGAACGACACCGTGACCAGCAGCGCCCAGGCCCCCAGCTTGTCCGGATGGACCAGCGCCCACACCTGTGCCTGGTGCGGGTACCGCCAGGCGTCGAACAGGGTCGCGATGTTCTCCGCCACCCACAGGAACACCCCGATCAGCAGGAACGACAGGGCCAGCGGCATGCGCGCCCGCCGCGGCCCCACGGTGAAGTGCACCCACGTGCCCCAGGTCGCCGCGACCAGCAGCAGGGCCAGGGGGACGCGCAGGTCGGGCAGCCAGTGGTGGGTGAGGAAGTTGGCGTAGATCGCGACGGCCACCGCTGTGACGGCCCGGGGGCGGTAGTTCTCCAGCCCCAGGTCCAGCAGCCGCCAGGCCCGCACGATGTAGGAGCCCACCGCGGCGTACATGAACCCGCTGTACAGCGGCACGCCCCACACCACCGACCACGCGGCCTCGGGGTAGGACCACGACCCCATGTGCACCTTGAACAGCTCGAACGCCAGCCCCACCACGTGGAAGCCCGCGATCGCGGCGATCTCCCGGCCGGTCTCCAGCCGCAGCGCCCAGAACAGGGCGGTGAGCGCCACGGCGTAGAGCAGCAGGGCGTCGTAGCGGGGGACCGGCAGCGGCACCGCGGCCGACAGCGCGAATCCCGTGAACATGCACACCGCGAAGGCGCAGGCGCGCGCCTCCAGCAGGCCGAACCGCACCAGCTGGGCGAGGGGGAAGGGGAGGGAGGAAAGGGTCACACGGGGTGGATGCCGCGCCGGGCCCGTCCGGTTCCGCCCGTCCTCGCGCTGTGATCCCGTCCCGGTTCCGCCCCGGTGTCTCGATCCGTGGGACGCGCCTTCCGCCGACCGGGGGGCGCGTGCATAAGCTGGGAGGCATGTTGGCAGCACCGACGCGCCCCGTGGCGCCCCGAGCCCCCGCCCCCCGGGCACGGCACATCCGCGACCTGCTCCGCGCCGGCGAACCGATGTTCTCCTTCGAGTTCTTCCCGCCCCGGACCCCCGCCGCCCAGGAACGGCTCTGGCTGGCCATCCGCCAGCTGGAGGCGCTGGGCCCCGACTTCGTCTCGGTCACCTACGGAGCCGGCGGCGGCACCCGGGGGATGACGGTGGAGACCACCGAGCGCATCGCCGCCGACACCACGCTGCTCCCGGTCGCGCACATGACCCTGGTCGACCACTCCGTCGCCGAGCTGCGCCACCTCGTCGGCCGCCTCGCCGACGCCGGGGTGTCCAACATGCTCGCGGTGCGCGGGGACCCGCCCGGCGACCCCTCCGGCCCGTGGACCGACCACCCCGAGGGCCTGTCCTACGCGGAGGAGCTGGTCCGCCTCATCAAGGACAGCGGCGACTTCTGCGTGGGCGTGGCGGCCTTCCCCTACAAGCACCCGCGCTCCGCCGACGTGGAGACCGACACCGACCACTTCGTGCGCAAGTGCGACGCGGGCGCCGACTACGCCATCACGCAGATGTTCTTCGACCCCGAGGACTACCTGCGCTTGCGCGACCGGGTGGCGGCCCGCGGCTGCGAGGTGCCGATCATCCCCGAGGTGTTCCCGGTGGTGCGCGCCTCGTTCATCCCGCGCTCGGAGAAGCTCTCCGGGGCCCCGTTCCCGGCCGCCCTGGCCGAGCGGATCCACTCCTTCGGCGACGACGCCGACGCGGTGCGGGCGTTCGGGATCGAGCACGCCCAGAAGATGTGCGAGCGGCTGCTGGACGAGGGCGCGCCCGGCATCCACTTCATCACCTCGAACCAGTCCACCGCCACCAGGGAGATCTACCGTGAGGTGTCCGGTCGCCTGAACCGGTGAGCGGCAGGTCCGCCGCCATGATCGCGAAGGGGCGGTCGGGGCTGCCGGGGAACGAGAAGTCCTCCAGCACCTCGGCGAACCCGCAGGAGCGGTAGAGGTGGCGCGCCGCCGTGGGGCCGGTCCGGGTGGACAGCACGGCGGTGCGCTCGGGCCGTCCGGCGCACAGGGTGTGCAGGACGGCCCGGCCGATCCCGCGGTTCTGCGCCTCGGGGCGGACGTGCACCTCGGCGATCTCGAACGGGTCGGCCAGCCACCGGCGCACGCCCGCCCGGCCGTCCGCGGCGCGCAGCCCGGCGGCGACGGTGTCGTGCCACCACTGGCCGCGCACGCCGTGGAAGGCGTAGGCGAAGCCGACCGGCCGCCCCTCCAGCAGCGCGACGACGGACCGGAACCCCGGGTAGTGGGTGTGGGCGTTCATGACCGAGGCCCGGCCCGGCAGCTGTTCGGGCGGGGGCTCCATGGCCGCCTCGTACACCTGCAGGAGGGCGGGAACGGCGTGCGCGAAGGCGGCCGGGGCCAGTTCGCGCAGCTCGACATCGGCTACCACGTGTTCACCCTAGTCTCCGGGGCGGCGCCGTGCCGGGTTTCGCGGTGGCCGGTACCGGCGCGGGGCGCCGCCGCGCGCCGCTCCCGGGCGCCCCGCGCGCCGGTCCGGCGGTCCTTGACGGGCCGCCGGGGTTGGGGTTGACTGGGCGGTGTCGAACATTCGTTCGACAAAGGCCGCCGGGGAGACCCGGTGGCGGCGGCGCGGCCGGATAGGGGAGGGGAAGCCCCGTGTCCGGCCGCGCCGTCCGCCGTTGCCGGGGCGGGCGCCGCCGGCCCCCGCGACGACGAGGACCGGCCCGCCCCCTCGGAAGGGGACGGGCCGGTCCTGCGACGGACGGATGCGATCCGGGCCGGGGCGGTCAGAAGGAGTCGACCGCGCGGCGCGCCTCCGGGTCGAGGACGCCCCAGTTGATGAGCTCCTCGGTCAGGTCGCCGGGCGACTTGTCGTAGATGACGGCGAGCGAGCGCAGGTCCTCCTGGCGGATGGACAGCACGCGGCCGTTGTAGTCGCCGCGCTGGCTCTGGATGGTGGCCACGTAGCGGGACAGCGGGCCCGCCTTCTCCTGGGGCAGCTGCTGCATGCGCTCCAGGTCGATGACCAGCTTGGGCGTCGGGCCCAGCGGGGTCGGGGCCGCGCCGCCGGGCAGCAGCTCCGACATCGGCACCCCGTAGAAGTCGGCCAGCTCGGCCAGCTTCTGCACGGTGACGGCGCGGTCGCCGCGCTCGTAGGAGCCCACCACGACGGCCTTCCAGCGTCCGTGGGACTTCTCCTCCACGCCGTGGAGGGACAGGCCCTGCTGGGTGCGGATGGCACGCAGTCGCGCGCCGAGGGACTTCGCGTATTCGGATGGCATCTTTAGGTCGCTCCCGGCCGTGACAGTGGCTGGCGTGGTGGGGGTGGCGCCCGTGGGCCGGTCCGGCGCCGCCGGAGGTCACGGGGTGCAACCCCACCCGGTAATGGTTACAGACAGTGACGGTAGGGGGGTCCGCCCCCCAGGTCAAGCCGTTGGTACGAAACGCGACTAATCGGTGGCCAAACCGTGCGTAAGTGAGACTCCTCTCATGTCAGGACCGATCGTGATGAGGGGTGCATCACGGTCGCGCGAAAAGCCCGATCTTTCAGGGGGTTTCGCATTTGTCGAGCATGTCGGGTGTGTGCGGAGGGTAGTCGCCGCATCGCTCGGTGGTCCCGCCATCCCGTTTGTCCGTGTGACGAGAGTCACATACCCCCGGACCTCCCGCGGACCCGCCCCCGGGCGCCGCGACCCCCGCTGGTAGCGTGGGCCCGATCGACATCCTTTAACGACCTGTTCCGTGAGGCAGGGAAGGGGGTCACTACTTTGCGTGCGCAAAAACCCACGCCAGGTGACACGAACGGCGGCGCCGAGCCACCGGAGGCGCCCGAGGGCACCCGGGCCGTGCTCGACGGCAGCGAGATCAACCGCGCGCTCACCCGCATCGCCCACGAGGTGCTGGAGCGCACCAAGGGCGGACACCGCGTCACCCTCCTCGGAATCCCCTCGCGGGGCGTGCCCCTGGCCGCCCGCCTGGCCGAGCGCATCGAACGCGTCGAGAACCTGGCCGTCCCCCACGGCTCCCTCGACATCACCATGTACCGCGACGACCTGCGCACCGCCCCGCCGCGGGCCCTGGGCCGCACCGAGATCCCCGCGGGCGGCCTCGACGACCGCGTCGTCGTCCTCATCGACGACGTCCTCTTCTCCGGCCGCACCGTCCGCGCCGCCCTGGACGCCCTCAACGACCTGGGGCGCCCCCGCGCCGTCCAGCTCGCCGTCCTCGTCGACCGCGGCCACCGCGAGCTCCCCATCCGCGCCGACTACGTGGGCAAGAACCTGCCCACCTCGCTGCGCGAGAGCGTCACCGTCAGACTCGCCGAGACCGACGGCCACGACTCCGTCCTCCTGGGGCCCGCCCGCCCGCAGCGGCGCACCGGCGCCGAGGGGGAGGAGTCCTGATGCGCCACCTGCTCTCCACCGGGGACCTCACCCGCGACGAGGCCGTCCTCATCCTGGACACCGCCGCCGAACTCGCCCAGGTCGGCGACCGCTCCGTCAAGAAGCTCCCCACCCTGCGCGGACGCACCGTGGTCAACCTCTTCTACGAGGACTCCACGCGCACCCGCACCTCCTTCGAGATCGCCGCCAAGCGCCTGTCGGCCGACGTCGTCAACTTCTCGGCCAAGGGCTCCAGCGTCTCCAAGGGCGAGAGCCTCAAGGACACCGCCCTCACCCTCCAGGCCATGGGGGCCGACGGCGTGGTCATCCGCCACGGGGCCTCCGGCGCGGCGCACCGCCTGGCCGGATGGGTGGACGGCTCGGTCCTCAACGCGGGCGACGGCACCCACGAGCACCCCACCCAGGCCCTGCTCGACGCCTACACCGTCCGCACCCGCCTGGGCCGCCTGGAGGGCCTGCGCGTCGCCATCGTCGGCGACATCCTGCACAGCCGCGTGGCCCGCTCCAACGTGCTGCTGCTCACGACCCTGGGCGCCCACGTCACACTCGTCGCCCCGCCCACCCTGCTGCCGGTCTCGGTGCACACCTGGCCCTGCGAGGTCTCCTACGACCTCGACGCCGTGCTGCCCAAGACCGACGTCGTCATGATGCTGCGCGTGCAGGCCGAGCGCATGCACGCGTCGTTCTTCCCCTCCGTGCGCGAGTACAGCCGCGGCTACGGGATGGACGGCGCCCGCCTGGACCGCATGCCCCGGGACGCCATCGTCATGCACCCCGGCCCGATGGTCCGCGGCATGGAGATCTCCGCCGAGGTCGCCGACTCCCCGCGCTGCACCGTCGTCGAGCAGGTCGCCAACGGCGTCAGCCTGCGCATGGCCGTGCTCTACCTCCTGCTCGGCGGCTCCTGAGCCACCCGGCGCGCCCGCGCGCACCGCGCCGCGCGCCCGGTACCGGCGCCGCGCCGGCCGCCGCCCGCGCACTTCTCCACGAACGACCACTGAGGAACGAAACCGCGATGCCCGACACCCACGGACCGCACCTGATCCGCGGAGCCCGCCCGCTCGGCGGGGACCCCGTCGACATCCTGCTCGCCGACGGCCTGATCGCCGAGATCGGCACCGGCCTCACCGCCCCCGAGGGCGCCGAGGCCGTGGACGGCGAGGGCCTGGTCGCCCTGCCCGGCCTGGTGGACCTGCACACCCACCTGCGCGAGCCCGGGCGCGAGGACGCCGAGACCGTCGAGACCGGCTCCCGCTCCGCCGCCATGGGCGGCTACACCGCCGTGCACGCCATGGCCAACACCGACCCCGTCGCCGACACCGCCGGCGTCGTCGAGCAGGTGTGGCGGCTCGGCCGCGAGGCCGGGTACTGCGACGTGCGCCCCGTCGGCGCCGTCACCGTCGGCCTGGCCGGCCGGCGCCTCTCCGAGATCGGCGCCATGGCCAAGTCCGCCGCCGCCGTCCGCGTCTTCTCCGACGACGGCATCTGCGTCTCCGACGCCCTGCTCATGCGCCGGGCCCTGGAGTACGTCAAAGCGTTCGACGGCGTCGTCGCCCAGCACGCCCAGGAGCCGCGCCTGACCGAGGGCGCCCAGATGAACGAGGGCCGCGTCTCCGACCGCCTGGGCCTGCCGGGCTGGCCCGCCGTCGCGGAGGAGGCGATCATCGCCCGCGACTGCCTGCTCGCCCAGCACGTCGGCTCGCGCCTGCACGTGTGCCACGTCTCCACCAGCGGCTCGGTCGACATCATCCGCTGGGCCAAGGCCCGCGGCTGCGACGTCACCGCGGAGGTCACCCCCCACCACCTGCTCCTCACCGAGGAACTGGTGGAGAACTACGACCCGATCTACAAGGTCAACCCCCCGCTGCGCACCGACGAGGACGTGCGGGCGCTGCGCGAGGGCCTGGCCGACGGCACCATCGACGTGGTCGCCACCGACCACGCCCCCCACCCCGTGGAGGCCAAGGAGACCGAGTGGTCCACGGCCGCCATGGGTATGGTCGGCCTGGAGACCGCCCTGGCGGTCGTGCAGCGGACGATGGTCGACACCGGCCTGCTCACCTGGGCCGACGTCGCCGACCGCATGTCCGCGGCGCCCGCCCGCATCGGCCGGGTCGCCGACCACGGCCGCGGCCTGGCGGTCGGCGAGCCCGCCAACGTGGTCCTCTACGACCCCGCCGCGCCCTACGAGGCCGACGGCGCCGCCATGGTCACCAAGAGCAGCAACACGCCCTTCCGGGGCATGACCCTGCCCGGCCGGGTGCGCGCCACGTTCCTGCGCGGCGCCCCCACCGTCCTGGCGGGGGAGATCAAGTGAACAACGCAGTGAGCGGGGCCCAGGCAGCACCTGGCGCCCCAGAGGGGGGAAACGTGTCAGAGGCAACCGGCGGATCGGCGATCCTGGTCCTGGAGGACGGCCGGGTCTTCCACGGCCGCTCCTTCGGCGCGACCGGCGAGACCTTCGGCGAGATCGTCTTCAACACCGGGATGACCGGCTACCAGGAGACCCTCACCGACCCCTCCTACCACCGCCAGATCGTCGCGATGACCGCGCCGCACATCGGCAACACCGGCGTCAACGACGACGACCCCGAGTCCGGCCGCATCTGGGTCGCCGGGTACGTCGTCCGCGAGCCCTCCCGCATCCCCTCCAACTGGCGCGCCCAGCGCACGCTGGACGAGGAGCTGCGCCGCCAGGACGTCGTCGGCATCGCCATGCCCGGTACCCGCGCCCTCACCCGCCACCTGCGCGACAAGGGCGCCATGCGGGCCGCCGTCAGCAGCGTCGAGACCGACCCGAAGGCCCTGCTGGCCCGCGTCCTGGAGCAGCCCCGCATGGCCGGCGCCGACCTGGCCGGGGAGGTCAGCGCGGACGCGCCCTACGAGGTGCTCCCGCCCGAGGGCGTCCCGACCCGCTTCCACGTCGCCGCCGTCGACCTGGGCATCAAGGCCATGACGCCCCAGCGGCTCGCCGAGCGCGGCTGCCGGGTCACCGTCCTGCCCTCCTCCGCCACCGCCGAGGACCTCCTCGCCCTGGACCCGGACGGCGTGTTCTTCAGCAACGGCCCCGGCGACCCCGCCACCGCGGACGGCCCCGTCGCCGCCATGCGCGGGATCCTGGACGCGGGCAGGCCCCTGTTCGGGATCTGCTTCGGCAACCAGATCCTGGGCCGCGCCCTGGGCCTGGGCACCTACAAGCTGCCCTTCGGCCACCGCGGGGTGAACCAGCCGGTCATCGACACCGCCACCGGCAAGGTCTCCATCACCAGCCAGAACCACGGCTTCGCCGTGGACGCGCCGCTCGAAGGCGCCTTCGAGACCCCCTACGGCCGCGCGCAGGTCAGCCACATCGGCCTCAACGACCAGGTGGTCGAGGGCCTGCGGCTGCTGGACCGCCCCGTGTTCAGCGTCCAGTTCCACCCGGAGGCCGCCGCGGGACCCCACGACGCCGCCGGACTCTTCGACGAGTTCGTCGACCTGATGTCCGCCGCCCAGCCCACCGCGGCTGCCGAGCAGTAAGGAAGCAAGAGCATGCCGCGCCGTAGTGACCTCTCCTCCGTCCTCGTGGTCGGATCCGGTCCCATCGTCATCGGGCAGGCGGCCGAGTTCGACTACTCGGGCACCCAGGCCTGCCGGATCCTGCGGGCCGAGGGCCTGCGGGTCATCCTGGTCAACTCCAACCCGGCCACGATCATGACCGACCCGGAGATCGCCGACGCCACCTACGTCGAGCCGATCACCACCGAGATGATCGAGAAGATCATCGCCAAGGAGCGCCCCGACGCCCTGTTGCCCACCCTGGGCGGGCAGACCGCGCTCAACGCCGCCGTCTCCCTGCACGAGGCGGGCATCCTCGACAAGTACGGCGTCGAGCTCATCGGCGCCAACATCGACGCCATCCAGTCCGGCGAGGACCGCGAGAGCTTCAAGCGCATCGTCGAGCGCATCGGCGGCGAGTCCGCCCGCTCCAGCATCTGCCACACCATCGAGGAGTGCCTCGCCGCCGCCGAGGGGCTCGGCTACCCGGTCGTCGTGCGCCCGTCCTTCACCATGGGCGGCGCCGGGTCGGGCTTCGCCCACGACGAGGCGGAGCTGCGCCGCATCGCCGGCCAGGGACTGGCGCTCTCCCCGACCACCGAGGTCCTCCTGGAGGAGTCCATCCTCGGCTGGAAGGAGTACGAGCTGGAGCTGATGCGCGACACCAACGACAACGTCGTGGTCGTCTGCTCCATCGAGAACCTCGACCCCATGGGCGTGCACACCGGCGACTCCATCACCGTCGCCCCCGCCATGACCCTCACCGACCGCGAGTACCAGAAACTCCGCGACATCGGCATCGCGGTCATCCGCGAGGTCGGCGTGGACACCGGCGGCTGCAACATCCAGTTCGCCGTGCACCCCGAGACCGGCCGGGTCATCGTCATCGAGATGAACCCGCGCGTCTCGCGCTCCTCGGCGCTGGCCTCCAAGGCCACCGGCTTCCCGATCGCCAAGATCGCCGCCAAGCTCGCCGTCGGCTACACGCTGGACGAGATCCCCAACGACATCACCAAGGAGACCCCGGCCAGCTTCGAGCCCACGCTCGACTACGTGGTCGTCAAGGCCCCCCGGTTCGCGTTCGAGAAGTTCCCCGGCGCCGACCCCACGCTCACCACCACCATGAAGTCGGTGGGCGAGGCCATGGCCATCGGCCGCTCCTTCCCCGAGGCGCTCCAGAAGGCCATGCGCTCCCTGGAGAAGCCGGGCGTCGGCTTCACCTGGGCGGGACCCGCCGGCGACAGGGACGAGCTGGTCCGCGCCGCCGCCACCCCGACCGAGTTCCGTCTCCGCCAGGTCCAGCAGGCCCTGCGGGCCGGGGCCACCGTCGAGGAGCTGCACCGCTCCACGCGCATCGACCCCTGGTTCCTGGACCAGATGCTGCGCCTGGAGGAGACCGCCCGCGCCCTGGCCGAGGCGCCCAAGCTCGACGCCGGCCTGCTGCGCGCCGCCAAGGAGCTGGGCTTCTCCGACGTCCAGATCGGCGAGGCCGCCGGCAAGAGCGAGGACGTGGTCCGCGAGCTGCGCCACGCCCTGGGCATCCACCCCGTCTACCTGACCGTGGACACCTGCGCCGCCGAGTTCGAGGCCGCCACGCCGTACCTGTACTCCAGCTACGACGAGGAGACCGAGGTCCCCGCCGGGGACAAGCCCAAGATCATCATCCTGGGCTCGGGCCCCAACCGCATCGGCCAGGGCGTGGAGTTCGACTACTCCTGCGTCCACGCGTCCTTCGCGCTGTCCGACGCCGGGTACGAGACCGTGATGGTCAACTGCAACCCCGAGACGGTCTCCACCGACTACGACACCAGCGACCGGCTCTACTTCGAGCCGCTCACCCTGGAGGACGTCCTGGAGGTGGTCCGGGCCGAGCAGCTCGCCGGACCCGTCGCCGGGGTCATCGTCCAGCTCGGCGGCCAGACCCCGCTGGGCCTGGCCCGCCGCCTCAAGGACGCCGGGGTGCCCATCATCGGCACCAGCCCCGAGGCCATCGACCTGGCCGAGGACCGCGGGGAGTTCGGCAAGGTCCTGGCCGAGGCCGGGCTGCCCGCCCCCAAGTACGGCACCGCCTACTCCTTCGCCGAGGCCAAGGCCGTCGCCGACGAGATCGGCTACCCGGTCATGGTCCGCCCCTCCTACGTGCTGGGCGGACGCGGCATGGAGATCGTCTACAGCGAGACCATGCTCGCCGACTACATCGAGCGCAACGCCCAGGTGAGCCCGGAGCACCCGGTCCTGGTGGACCGCTTCCTCGACGACGCCATCGAGATCGACGTCGACGCCCTCTACGACGGCACCGACCTGTACCTGGGCGGCGTCATGGAGCACATCGAGGAGGCCGGCATCCACTCCGGCGACTCCGCCTGCTCCCTGCCCTCCATCACCCTGGGCAACGAGGACATCGAGCGGATCCGCCACTCCACCGAGGCCATCGCCCGCGGCACCGGGGTGCGCGGCCTGATCAACGTCCAGTACGCGCTCGCCTCCGGCGTGCTCAACGTCCTGGAGGCCAACCCGCGCGCCTCGCGCACCGTGCCGTTCGTCTCCAAGGCCACGGCCGTGCCGCTGGCCAAGGCCGCCGCCCGCGTCATGGCCGGCGCCACCATCGCCGAGCTGCGGGCCGAGGGCATGCTCCCGGCCTCGGGCGACGGCGGCGACCTGCCCGCCGACGCCCCGGTGTCGGTCAAGGAGGCGGTGCTGCCCTTCAACCGGTTCATCGACCGGCACGGCGAGGGCGTCGACACCATCCTGGGCCCGGAGATGCGCTCCACCGGCGAGGTCATGGGCCTGGACGTGGAGTTCGGCGCCGCCTACGCCAAGTCGCAGCTGGCCGTCACCGGAGCCCTGCCGGTGAGCGGCCGGGTGTTCGTGTCGGTGGCCAACCGCGACAAGCGCTCGATGATCTTCCCCGTCAAGCGCCTGGCCGACCTGGGCTTCGAGATCCTCGCCACCGAGGGCACCGCCGTGGTCCTGCGCCGCAACGGCGTGCACGCCACCGTGGTGCGCAAGCACAGCGAGGGCCCGGGCCCGAACGGCGAGAAGACCATCGTCCGGCTCATCCACGACGGTGAGGTCGACCTCATCGTCAACACCCCGTTCGGCGGGGCGGGCCAGTCCGGTCCGCGCCTGGACGGCTACGAGATCCGCACCGCGGCCGTCGTGCGCGCCGTCCCGAGCGTCACCACCGTGCAGGGGCTGGCCGCCGCGGTCCAGGCCATCGAGGCCCGCGTGCGCGGCGACGTCGGCGTGCGCTCCCTCCAGGAGCACGCGCGGGTGCTCACCGCCGGTCGCGAGTGACCCGCGGCCCGCGCGGCCCCGCCGGGGCCGCGCGGACCGCGGCGACCGCGCTCCGGCACCGCCCTAGGCTGTAGGGGACCGGACGGCGGGGGCGCCGCGGCGGCCACGCCGTCCGGTCCCCCGCAGGCACACGGCGCGAGAGAGGCCACACCCAGACGATGAGCGACTACGGACCGGTGCAGGTCAGGTGCCCCGTGCTGAACGTGCGCAGGGTGGACGCCTACTACGCCATCACCGTCGTCGCCCCCGGGATCGCCGAGCGGTTCCGCTCGGGCCAGTTCGTGTCGGTGGCGGTGGGCGGCGACCACTCCAGCGCGCTGCTGCGGCGCCCCTTCGCCATCCACGACGTCAAGCCCGACTACGGCGGCACCGTCGAGTTCCTGTTCGCGGTGCGCGGCACCGGCACGGCCTGGCTGGCCGAGCGGCGCTCCCGCGACCTGCTGGACGTCGTCGGCCCCCTGGGGCGGCCCTTCCCGCTGCCCCGCGACCCGGTCAACTGCGTCCTGGTCGGCGGCGGCGCGGGCAGCGCCCCGCTCTTCCCGCTGGCGCAGTCGCTGCGCCGCCGGGGCTGCCGGGTCGACTTCGTCCTGGGCGGGGCCTCCGCCGACCGCGTCTTCAGCGCGATCACCGCCCGCCGGATCGCCGAGACCGCCGTCTTCACCACCGACGACGGCTCCTTCGGGACCCGGGGCCGGGTCACCGACGTCCTGGGCCGCGTCATCGAGGAGTGCCGCTCCGACGTGATCTACGCCTGCGGCCCCATGCCCATGCTGCGCGCGGTCACCGCCGTGGCCGGCAGCCACGGGGTCCCCGTGCAGGTGTCGGTCGAGGAGACCATGGCCTGCGGCACCGGGATCTGCATGACCTGCGTGATCCCGGTGGTGGGGGAGGACGGCATCACCCGCATGGTCCGCTCCTGCGTGGACGGGCCGGTGTTCCGCGGCGAGCAGGTGCGCTTCGACGACGTGGGCACGATCCCCTTCGACGCGCTGGGCGCGCCCGGCTGGAAGGGCGCCGGGGCCTCCCGGGCCGCCGAGTCGGCCCGCGACATCGCCTGACCCGCGGCGCCGGGCCGCCGATCCCATCCCACCGACCGGGAAAGACACGGTGAACACAGACCTGAGAGTCCGGTTGGGCGCACTGGAGCTGCCCAACCCGGTGGTGACCGCCGCCGGGTGCGCCGGTTCGGGCCGGGAGCTGGCCCAGTTCTTCGACATCGCCGAGATCGGCGCGGTCACCACCAAGTCCGTGATGCTGGAACCGCGCGCCGGGCGGCCGGCGCCGCGCATGGCCGAGACGCCCAGCGGCATGCTCAGCACCACCGGGATGCAGGGGCCGGGCGTGGACGTCTTCCTCCAGCGCGACCTGCCGTGGCTGCTGGCGCGGGGCGGGCGGGCCATCGTGTCCGTCGCGGGCTCGGGCACCGCCGAGTTCGGCGAGCTGGCCCGGCGGATCTCGGCCGAGCCGGGCGTGGACGCGATCGAGGTCAACCTGTCCTGCCCGGACCCGGCCGACCCCGAGGGGCGCCGGTTCGCCGACGACGCCGCGCGGGCGGCCGCGGTGGTGAGCACCGTGCGCTCGCACGCGCGCTCGGACCTGCCGGTGCTCGCCAAGCTGGCCGCGGACGTGCCCGACGTGGTGGCGCTGGCCACCGCGTGCGCCGAGGCCCGCGCGGACGGCCTGTCGATGGTCAACACGGTCCGCGGCATGGCCGTGGACCCGCGGACGCTGCGCCCCGCCGTGGCCGGCGGCATGGGCGGGCTGTCGGGTCCGGCGATCCGGCCGCTCGCCGTGGGCTGCGTGTACCGGGTCCACGAGGCGCTGCCGGAGGTGCCCGTCATCGGGATGGGCGGGGTGCGCACCGGTGCCGACGTGGTGGAGTTCATGGCCGCCGGCGCCAGCGCCGTCGCCCTGGGCACGATCAACTTCTCCGACCCGTCCGCGTGCGTGCGGGTGCTGCGCGAGTTCACCGAGGCCCTGGAGTCCCGGGGCGTGGCCCGGGCCGCGGACCTGGTGGGCGCCGCCCACCGGCCCGGCACCGGCGTGTGAGGGCCCGGACCGGACCGGCGCCCGGCCTGACCGGCCTGAACGGCGCTGAGGTGGCGCTGTGCGACCGAACATCTCCGTCCGGGTACGGATAGTCCGGAAGCCGGACAAAGGCCGCCTACGGCCGCGTGGGCGGTCGTTACGACGAAGTGACCCGGATCGGGCGCATGAAGCGCCCGGTTCTGGGAACCGCACACTCTGACGGTGTGCACAGGACAGTGAACGTGCATTCGCAATCACGTTCGTAAGAACGCGGGCGAGTGGAACGCGCCGGCCGACGGCCGGCGGCACACGAAAGGGAGTGAACGATGACCGCGCCTTCCGCGCCCATCGCAGTCGCGATCGACGCCAAGGAGATCGAGACCGCTGCGACCTGGGCCTCTGCGGTCGCCCCCCATGT
Organism: Nocardiopsis flavescens; assembly: GCF_900141985.1. Classification (GTDB taxonomy): domain Bacteria; phylum Actinomycetota; class Actinomycetes; order Streptosporangiales; family Streptosporangiaceae; genus Nocardiopsis; species Nocardiopsis flavescens. The sequence continues at coordinate 31,345 of NZ_FQZK01000035.1, forward strand.
CAGCACCGTCAAGGTGGGCCTGGAGCTCTACCTGCGCTACGGCCCCGAGGTCGTGAGCGCGGTCCGCGGGGCCAACCGGGTCGGGGTGTTCCTCGACCTCAAGCTCCACGACATCCCGGCGACGGTGGCGGGGGCGGCGCGCAGCGTCGCCGGGCTCAAGCCCTCGATCCTCACCGTGCACGCCGGGGGAGGGGCGGACATGGTCCGGGCGGCGGTGGAGGCCGCCCCGGACACCCGGATCGCCGCCGTGACGGTGCTCACCTCGATGGACGAGGAGGACCTGGAGCAGGTGGGGCTGCTCGGGCCCGCTCGCGACGCGGTGCGCCGGCTGGCGGTGCTGGCGGTGGGCGCCGGGGCACGGGCCCTGGTCTGCTCGCCCCAGGAGGTGGCCCTCGTGCGCGCCGAAGTGGGCCCGGACATCACCCTCATCACGCCGGGCGTGCGCCCGGCGGGGGCGGACAGGGGTGACCAGTCCCGGGTGGCGACCCCGGAGGAGGCCATCGCGGCGGGGGCGGACCTTCTGGTCATCGGCCGCCCCATCACCCGGGCACCGGACCCCGGGGCGGCGGCGGCCTCCCTCGCGGAGGCCGTGCGGCGTGCCGGGGCCCGGGTCTGAGGGGGCGGGAGGAGGCAGGATTCGGTCACTGAGTGTTACTGATTCGGTATGTCCCAAATGCGGAATCCGGAGCTGAGAGTGACCCGGTTCACCCCTCCGTGACCTGCGCAGGTGGCATGCTTTACGGACGGCCCAATCGGGACCAAAGTCCTGATTTTCATCTCGGAGTGCAATGAGATGGACACTGTGTGTAGTTAGTTCAATGAAATAGCCTCTGAAAGGGCACTTTACGTTGCCTAACAGGGGTCAGACCTACTAACTTGCGCAGGCGTCCGCCCTCTACAAACGAGTAGAAATCCGAGGTGACCCGGCGTGGCCCTTCCTCCCCTCACACCCGAGCAGCGCAGCGCGGCTCTCGAGAAAGCCGCCAAGGCCAGAAAAGAGCGCGCTGAGGTCAAGAACAAGCTGAAGAACGGCGGCATCTCGCTGTCCAAGGTGCTCGCCGACGGGCTCAAGGACGACGTCATCGGCAAGATGAAGGTCTCCGCCCTGTTGGAGTCCCTCCCCGGCGTGGGCAAGGTCCGCGCCAAGCAGATCATGGAGCGGCTCAACATCGCCGAGTCCCGCCGCGTCCGCGGCCTGGGCACCAACCAGCGCGCGGCCCTCGAGGCCGAGTTCGGCGACCTCACCAAGTAACACCGCGTCCGCGGACCCCGGGCCGCCGCGTCCCCCACAGACGCGGCGGGTCGGACCGCAGGCGGACCCCCACCCCCGGGTGGACCCCCACCGGGCCGTGACCACGGTCGACCCCTCCCACGGGGCCGCACCGTGCGTCACGGCCCGGTGGTATAAATGAAGCTTCCCGCGCCCGAACGCGAGGATGAACCCCGCACGCACCCGCCGCCCGCGCGGTGGGCGATCCCGGGCCCGGAGCGGCCCCGTCGCCGAGCGCCCCCGGCGCGCCGCGGGCGGATCGCACCCAGGCCCGAAGGGAAGCCCGCGAGAGCCATGCCCAACCCAGGAGAACAACGGCTGATCGTCCTGTCCGGACCCTCGGGTGTGGGCAAGAGCACGGTCGTGGCCGAGCTGCGCCGGGCCCACCCCGACGTCTGGCTCTCCGTGTCGGCCACCACGCGCCGGCCGCGCCCGGGCGAGGCCGACGGCGTGCAGTACCGCTTCGTCGACGACGCCGAGTTCGACCGCCTCGTCGCCGACGGCGAACTCCTGGAGTGGGCACAGTTCGCGGGCAACCGCTACGGCACCCCGCGCCGCCCCGTGGAGGAGCGCCTGGCCGCCGGACTCCCCGTCCTGCTGGAGATCGAGCTCCAGGGCGCCCGCCAGATCCGCGAGACCATGCCCGAGGCCCTGCACGTCTTCCTCGCCCCGCCCTCCTGGGAGGAGCTGGTCCGCCGCCTCACCGGGCGCGGGACCGAGTCCGAGGAGGTCATCCGGCGCAGGCTGGAGGTCGCCAAGGTCGAACTCGCCGCCGAGAAGGAGTTCGACACCACACTCGTCAACACGTCCGTCCGGGACGTGTGCGGCGAACTGCTAGCGTTGATCACCGCTTCCGAGGTGTGATAACGGCGCCGGGACCCCCGGTCCCGCGTACCCTGTACACCGCGGCGCACCGCGCCTCGCATCCGACCGTTCCCTGGGGGTAATCGAAAGTGGCTGGAACCGAGCCCGTCGCCGAAGGCATCACCAACCCGCCGATCGACGATCTGCTCGATCTGGTGGACAGCAAGTACAGCCTGGTCACCATGGCCTCCAAGCGGGCCCGCCAGATCAACGCGTACTACGCCCAGCTGGGCGAGGGCCTGCTGGAGTACGTGGGTCCCCTGGTGGAGACCCAGGTGCAGGAGAAGTCCCTGTCCATCGCCCTGCGCGAGATCAAGTCCGGGCTCCTCACCGCGGAGCCCTACGAGGGCACCTGAAATCCGACCTGGTAGAACTCCTGTCTGTGAGTGACACAGGAAGCAAGCCCAAGGTCGTCCTCGGCGTCGGCGGCGGTATCGCCGCCTACAAGGTGTGCGAGCTGCTCCGCCGACTGACCGAGTCCGGCCACGAGGTCCGGGTCGTGCCCACGGACGAGGCCCTGCGCTTCGTCGGTGAGCCCACCTGGGCCGCGCTGTCCGGCCATCCCGTGGCCACCGGTGTCTGGGACACCGTGCACGAGGTCCCGCACGTCCGCATCGGGCAGTCCGCGGACCTCGTCCTCGTCGCCCCGGCCACCGCCAACATCCTGGCCAAGGCGGCCGCCGGCCTCGCCGACGACCTGCTGACCAACACCCTGCTCACCGCCCGGTGCCCGGTGGTCTTCGCCCCGGCGATGCACACCGAGATGTGGGAGCACCCGGCCACCCGGGCCAACGTGGCCACGCTGCGCTCGCGCGGCGCGGTGGTCCTGGACCCGGCCGTGGGCCGCCTCACCGGCGCCGACACCGGCCGCGGGCGGCTTCCCGAACCGGGAGAGCTCTTCGAGGCCGCACGGCGCGTCCTGCGCCGCGGCGCCGCCGCCCCCGACCTCGCGGGCCTGCGCGTCGTGGTCTCGGCGGGGGGCACCCGCGAGGCCGTCGACCCGGTCCGGTTCCTCGGCAACCACTCCTCCGGCAAGCAGGGCTACGCCCTGGCCCGCACCGCGGCCGCCCGGGGCGCCGACGTCACCCTCGTCGCCGCCAACGCCGCCCTGCCCGACCCGGCCGGGGTGCGCGTGGTCCCGGTGACCTCGGCGGTGGAGCTGGCCGCAGCGGTCGAGGCCGAGCGCGCCGGCGCCGACGTCATCGTGATGAGCGCCGCGGTCGCCGACTTCCGCCCCGCCACCAGCGTCGCCTCCAAGATCAAGAAGTCCGGCGGCGCGCCCGCGCCGATCGAACTGGTCGAGAACCCGGACGTGCTGGCGGGCCTGGTCGCGTCCCGCGGGCGGGACGGCGCCGACCAGGTCATCGTGGGGTTCGCCGCCGAGACCGACGACGTCGTCGCCAACGGCCGCGCCAAACTCGCCAGGAAGGGCTGCGACCTGCTCGTGGTCAACCAGGTCGGCGGCGGCCGCGCGTTCGGCACGGAGGACAACCAGGCCGTGGTCCTGGGGGCCGACGGCAGCGCGGTGGAGATCCCCCGGGGGCCCAAGGAGGACCTCGCCGACCGGGTGTGGGACCTCGTCCGGGACCGTCTTCCCCGGTGACCCGCTGGGTCCCGGGACTGGATTTCCCACCTCCGGGTACGCCAGACTTCCATCCGACGCCCACGACGGGCGAGGTCGGCCGGGGGTCCCCGCCCCCACCGCTCCCGTTACAGTGGACCGATAACCAACCGCATCGGTCGGTATTGGCCGCCCCGGCAGGCAGCCAGGGCGCCCCGTACCCGCCGATACATGTCAGACAGCAGCCGCTGCAAGGAGTCACGCAACCGTGTCCCGCCGCCTTTTCACCTCCGAGTCGGTCACCGAGGGCCATCCCGACAAGATGGCCGACCAGATCAGTGACGCGATCCTCGACGCGATGCTCACCCACGACCCGGCCAGCCGGGTCGCCGTCGAGACGCTGATCACCACCGGTCAGGTCCACATCGCGGGTGAGGTCACCACCCAGACCTACGTCGACATCCCCGCCATCGTGCGCGAGACCATCCTCCGGATCGGGTACGACTCGTCCGCCAAGGGGTTCGACGGTGACTCCTGCGGGGTCAACGTCTCCATCGACGCCCAGTCCCCCGACATCGCCCAGGGCGTCGACACCGCCTACGAGGCGCGCGTCGAGAACGAGGACGACGTCCTCAACCGCCAGGGCGCGGGAGACCAGGGCCTGATGTTCGGCTACGCCAACCGGGAGACCCCGGAGCTGATGCCGCTGCCGATCAAGCTGGCCCACTCGCTGTCCGAGCGCCTGTCCGAGGTCCGCCGCAACGGCACCGTGCCCTACCTGCGCCCGGACGGCAAGACCCAGGTCACCGTCGAGTACGACGGCCAGACCCCGGTCCGCCTGGACACGGTCGTGGTCTCCAGCCAGCACTCCGCGGACATCAGCCTGGAGGAGCTGCTCTCCCCGGACGTGCGCGAGCACGTCATCGAGCCCGTGGTGGAGGCGTTCGGCCTGGCGGCCGACGACTACCGCCTGCTGGTCAACCCGACCGGCCGCTTCGAGATCGGCGGCCCGATGGGCGACGCCGGCCTGACCGGCCGCAAGATCATCGTCGACACCTACGGCGGCTACGCCCGCCACGGCGGCGGCGCCTTCTCCGGCAAGGACCCGTCGAAGGTCGACCGGTCGGCCGCCTACGCCATGCGCTGGGTCGCCAAGAACATCGTGGCGGCCGAGCTGGCCGAGCGCGCCGAGGTCCAGGTCGCCTACGCCATCGGCAAGGCGCACCCGGTCGGCGTGTTCATCGAGACCTTCGGCACCGAGCAGATCGCCCCCGACCTGATCGAGAAGGCCGTCCAGGAGGTCTTCGACCTGCGGCCCGCCGCGATCGTGCGCGACCTCGACCTGCTGCGCCCGATCTACTCCAAGACCGCCGCCTACGGCCACTTCGGCCGCGAGCTGGCGGAGTTCACCTGGGAGCGCACCGACCGCGCCGCGGCCCTGCGCTCGTTCGTGGGGGCCTGAGCGCCGACGCACCGACGCCGAGGGGGCGGACGACCGGAAGGTCGTCCGCCCCCTCGCCGCATGGCGCACACCCCAAAACGAACACTCCGTGTTATCAAGTAAATACATATAGTTATGTGCTGTACACGGAGGAAGCACCATGGCGGTAGCTGCGGCGATGACGGCGCTGGGCCTGGCGGCCCTCGTCGCCCTGCCCGGGATCCAGGCGCCGGACCCCGGAGGGGCCGGGGAGGTGGTCCCCGGGGCCGAGACCCTGCACCTCACCCTGGCCGAGAGGGCCGAGCGGGACCGGCTCCGCCCGGGCGACCGGGTGGAGTACACGATCGGGGTCCGCAACTCCGGCGTCCGGACGGCGGAGGGGGCGGAGGTCGTCCACATCCTGCCGCCGACGATGCGCTACGTCACCGGAACGGAGGGCGCCGAGGTGGACGGCGGGCGCGTCGTCTGGACCCGGAGTCTGGAGGCGGGGGAGCGGGCCGCGTTCACCGTCACCGGCGAGCTCACCGGGCTCCCCGAGGGGGCGGGGCGCCCGGTGGCGACCGCCTGCCTGCGGTCCGCCCCCGACGGGGTGCTCGCCTCCTGCGCCGCCCAGGAGCACGAGGTGCGCAGGATCCTGTCCCCGGCGCTCGCCGGGGTGGTCGCGGGCGCGCTGGCGCTGCTCGCCCTTGCGGGCGGGGGGATCGTGCTGTACCGCCGCCGCGCGCAGGGGCGGGAGCGGCCCGGGGCCGGCGGCCCCGTACCGGCGGCCGGGGGCCCTGCGCCGGGGGTGGGCGCTTCCGTGCCGGCGGCCGGGGACCCCGCACCGGAACCGGTGCCCGGCGCCCCCGGCGCCACCGTCCACCACCTGGACGTGTACCGCTAGGCCCACCGGCCGCGGAGGCCGGCGGCACCCCGGCCCCGCCCGGGCCGGCCCGCTGCGCCCTGGACGAGGGGTGGCCGCCGCGCCGGCCCGCCGGGTCCACCCGCGCGGTCGTGGGGACGGGGCCCTGGGACGGTCCCCGGGCGGACCCCCGAAGGACGGGACGGACACCGGACACGGGACGGGCCCCGCGTTCTCCCGAACGCGGGGCCCGTCCCGTGCGTCAGCCGCGGTGCGTCAGCTCAGGTCGCCGAGAGCGCGCTCCGCCTCGGCCAGCCACGCGCGGCGGGCCTCCAGCGCCTCCTCGGCCTCCTTGACACGCCGGGCGTCGTTGTTCGCCCGCGCCTTCCCCAGCTTCTCCTCCAGGCCGGCGATCGCCGTGGACAGCTGCGCCACCGTGGCCTCGGCGCGCGCCCGGGCCTCGGGGTTCTTGCGCTCCCACTCGGTCTCCTCGGCGCGGCGCACCTCGTCCTCGATCTGGCGGAAGGAGCCCTCCAGCCGGTCGCGCGTGTCGCGCGGCAGCTCGCCCGCCTCCTCCCAGGCCTCCTGGAAGTCGCGCAGCCGGGCCCGGGCCCGGCGCGGGTCGGAGATCAGCCCGCGGATCTCGGTCTGCGCCTCGGCCAGGATCTTCTCCTTGGCGTCGGCGTTGACCCGCAGTTCGGCGTCGCGCTCGGCGAACACCGCGTTGCGGGCGTCGAAGAACGTGTCCTGGGCCGCCTTGAACCGGGACCACAGGCGGTCCTCGCTGGCCCGGTCGGCCCGGCCGGTCCGCTTCCACTGCTGCATCAGGTCGCGGTACGCGCGGGCGGTCTCGCCCCACTCGGTGGAGGCCGACAGGGCCTCCGCCTCGGCGACGATGCGCTCCTTCTCGGACCGCACCGACTCCCGCTCCTGGTCCAGGTTGGCGAAGTAGGCCTTGCGGCGCTTGGAGAAGGAGTTGCGCGCCGCCGACATGCGCTTCCACAGCGCCTGCTCGGTCGGGCGGTCGGCCCGGGGGGCCTTCTTCCACTCCTCGATCAGCTGGAGCATCCGCTCGCCGCCGGACTTCCAGTGCGTGGTCTCGACGGCGACCCGCTCGGCCTCGGCGACGATGCGCTCCTTGACCTCGCGGGCCTCTCCGCGGGCGCGCTCCTGGGCCTGCTTCTGCTCGGCCTTGCGAGTCTCGGCCCGCCCGGCCAGCGCGTCCAGGCGCCGGGTCAGGGCCTCCAGGTCGCCGACGGCGTGCGCCTCCTGCACGGCCGAGCGCAGCTTGTCGATGTTCGACATCGCGGCCGCGGCGGACAGGTCGGTGGTGTTGAGCCGCTTCTCCAGCAGCTCCACCTCGGTGACCAGGGAGTCGTACTTGCGGCGGAAGAAGGCCAGGGCCTCCTCCGGCTCCCCGGCCTGCCACGATCCGACGACCCGCTCGCCTTCGCCCGTGCGCACGTAGACCGTGCCCTCGTCGTCTACGCGGCCCCAAGGGTCCGTGGTCACCGTGTCCTCCTGCTGTCATGAACCCGCGGAAGCGGGTTCTGGTCGTCGCGGTGTCCCTCGCCGATCCGTGATGGGAACCACTGTGCTGAACACGGTATCCATCCGATTCGGCGATGACGGCGCGCCGTGTCTCGTCCGTCCGGCCGGGCATTTCCGGCGCCCGCCGACGGTGTCCCCCTCGTGCGGACCGGGGCCGAGAACCGACGGCCCGCGCTTTTCTGGAAGAGGCGCAGGTCGGGGCCCGGAGCACATGGGACGGTGCCCAATATGGCACTACCACGCGCTTTGGCAAAGAGCCCGGGCGTGTGCGGTGATCGAATGGTGATCAAAAGACCGCCCGGGTGTGCTCTTCCGGTCGCCCCGGCCCTGCTCGCGTCTGTAGGCTCTGAACCTATCCAGGGGGCGCGGCCCGATCCGCCGCCCCCGCACCACCGACCGAGGACAGGACGTCATCCGCCGTGCTCATCGCCGCGCTTCCCACCGGACCCCTCGCCGCGAACTGCTATGTCCCGGCGGCGGCTCCGAACGGTGAGTGCGTGGTCGTCGATCCGGGGCAGGACGCGGCCGAGCCCGTCGCCAAGGCCCTGGCCGAGCACCGGCTGACCCCCGTCGCGGTCCTGCTGACCCACGGGCACTTCGACCACGTCTGGTCGGCGGCCGAGATCGCCGACGCCCACGGCGTCCCGGTGTACGTGCACGCGGCCGACCGCGCCCTGTTCACCGAGCCCGCCGCGGGCGTGGACGCCGCCTTCGCCGCGCACCTGGAGGCCTTGCTGGGCCCGGGCCCGTACCGCGAGCCCGCCCGCGTGGTGGAGGTCTCCGACGGCGAGGTGCTGTCCCTGGCCGGGGCGGAGTACACGGTCGCCCACACCCCGGGCCACACCCCCGGGTCGGTCGTCTACACCACCCGGGGCGGCGACGGCGTCCCGGTGATGTTCGCCGGCGACCTGGTCTTCGCCGGCTCCATCGGCCGCACGGACTTCCCCGGCGGCGACCCGGCCGCCATGGCGCGGAGCCTCACGGCCGCGGTGCTCGGCGCCGCCGACGACACCCGCGTCCTGCCGGGCCACGGCCCGGCCACCACGGTGGGCCGCGAGCGCGCCACCAATCCCTACCTGCGCGATATCGCGGGTTGACCCGTCGCGGCGCCGCCCGGCCCGCCGCCCGCGACCGCACCGGGACCCCGCGGGGGCGACCCGTGCCCCGGTGCCGGTCGGGCAGACTTGACACGTACTCGAAGACGTCGAAGGAGAAGTTCGTTGATACGCACGCATGAAGCAGGTGCGTTGCGCGCCGAGAGCGCCGGGGAGAGCGTCGTGCTCGCCGGATGGGTGGCCCGCCGCCGCGACCACGGTGGCGTGGTCTTCCTCGACCTGCGCGAGGCCTCCGGCGTGGTCCAGGTCGTCGTCCGCGAGGACGACCTCGCCCACGACCTGCGCGCGGAGTACTGCATCAAGGTGACCGGCTCGGTCCGGGTCCGCCCCGAGGGCAACGAGAACCCCGACATCCCGACCGGCGCGATCGAGGTCGTCGCCGACGAGATCGAGGTGCTCAGCGAGGCCGCGCCCCTGCCGTTCCAGCTCGACGGCGCCTCCGACGTGGCCGAGGAGACCCGGCTCCGCTACCGCTACCTGGACATCCGGCGCTCGGAGATGGCCCAGAACCTGCGCATCCGCTCCAAGGCGACCTACATCGCCCACGAGACCATGCGCGACCTGGGGTTCACCTACATCGAGACCCCGTACATGACGCGCTCCACGCCGGAGGGCGCCCGCGACTTCCTGGTCCCGGTCCGCCTCCAGCCGGGCCACTGGTACGCCCTGCCGCAGTCCCCGCAGCTCTTCAAGCAGCTGCTCATGGTGGGCGGCATGGAGCGCTACTACCAGCTCACCCGCTGCTTCCGCGACGAGGACCTGCGAGCCGACCGCCAGCCGGAGTTCACCCAGATCGACCTGGAGATGAGCTTCGTTGACGAGGAGGACCTCTTCGCCGTCGGCGAGCAGCTCTTCACCCGCCTGCTGCGCGAGGTGCGCGAGGTCGAGCTGCCCCCGCGCTTCCCGCGGATGCGCTTCGCCGAGGCCATGGACCGGTTCGGCTCCGACAAGCCCGACCTGCGCTTCGGCCAGGAGCTGGTGGAGGTCACCGCGTACTTCGCCGACACCACCTTCCGGGTGTTCCAGGCCCCCTACGTGGGCGCCGTGGTCATGCCCGGCGGCGCGTCCCAGACCCGCAAGGAGCTGGACGCCTGGCAGGACTGGGCGCGTTCGCGCGGCGCCAAGGGCCTGGCCTACGTCCTGGTCCAGGAGGACGGCACCCTGGGCGGCCCGGTGGCCAAGAACCTGTCGGACGCCGAGCGGGAGGGGCTGGCCGCCAAGGTCGGCGCCGCCCCCGGCGACGCGGTGTTCTTCGCCGCGGGCAAGCGGACCGACTCCCAGGAGCTGCTGGGCGCTGCCCGCCTGGAGATCGGCCGCCGCGGCGGGCTCATCGACGAGTCCCGGTGGGAGATCCTCTGGGTCACCGACATGCCGCTGTTCGAGGAGGCCGACGAGGAGGGCTCCTGGAAGCCGGTACACCACCCGTTCACCGCCCCGGCCGTCGAGGACGAGGACGACTTCCAGAAGAACCCGGGTGCGACGAACTCGCGCGCCTTCGACCTGGTGCTCAACGGCTACGAGCTGGTCTCCGGCTCGATCCGTATCCACCGGGCCGAGATGCAGCAGCGGATCTTCGACACGATCGGCCTGTCCCGGGAGGAGGCCGAGTCCAAGTTCGGCTTCCTGCTGGAGGCGTTCAAGTTCGGCCCGCCGCCGCACGGCGGCCTGGCCGTGGGCTGGGACCGGATCATCATGCTGCTCGCCGGGCAGCCGACGATCCGCGAGGTCATCGCGTTCCCCAAGACCGCCTCCGGCGGCGACCCGCTGACCGGCGCCCCGACGCCGATCACCGCAGAGCAGCGCGCCGAGGCCGGGGTGGACGTCGACCCCGAGGCCGAGGAGGCCTGAGAGCGGCCCCGTGACGCCCCCGCCCGACCGGCGCCCCGCGCCGGCCGGGCGGGGGCGTCCGCCGTGCGGCCCCGGACGGGTCCGCGGACCCGGTGCCGCGGGTGGGGCGGCGCGCGTCGGCGCGAGGTCCCCGCCGGGCCGGTAATCGGTCATAAGTGACCAAGGGGAGGTAATCTCTCGGCTTCCCAGGAAAAACCTGGCCGAACATGGCCTCGTGTGACCGGTGTGGATGCGCCCGGCCCGCGCATCCCCTACCGTTGGGGGCGAATCACCCTTCCCCACCACCAGGTGTCCGCGTCCTCGGGAGTGGTCGCGCGACACGACGGGGGCCTCGTCGTATTCGGTGGGCAGAAGCGGTGGTGGAGTGCTTTCTGTGCCATCGAGTCACACGAGCGTAACGATTCGTGTCCCGGGGCCGGTTCCCACCGGTGCCCGCGGGCCCCGTGTGTCGAGCACCCCCACGCCGGTGCACCGCGCCGCCCCGTATCGCACGAGGTCGCACGGGCGCCACGTACGGGCGGTGGAGCCGACCTCCCCAGGGCGTTCCCCGAGACCGCCCCGCCCCCCGACATTAGAATGAGCCGAATCGGATATGTCCGCGGGGGTGGCCGTGCCCGGGCACGGGTGTGACGTCCGAGACGACATGAGGATTGAGTCCGTGAACGAAGAACGTGCTGTAGGCGGTGGTTCGGAGGGCGCGCTCGCCGGGGCGTTCCTTCACGCGCCCGAGCCCATGGTGCTCACCGCGGCCGATGGCTCGATCCGCCACGCCAACCTGGCCTTTCGCGCCCTCGTCGACCGCACGGCCGACGAACTGGCGGGCCGGCCGTGGCACGAGCCGCTCGACGAGGACGACGACCGCGCCGCCGGTTTCCACCGCGGGGCCATGGAGCGCGGGCAAGCCCCGGACGACCGGCCGCGCCGCCTGCGGATCGCTGTCACCGCCAAGGCCTCGCGCCTGGCCGAGGCCGAGGTACGGCCGGTGGACGGGGACACCGCCGTCGTCCTGGTGCACGTCCTGTCCACCGAAGAGGCCGACCTGCGGGTCATCGGCGAGCTGCGCACCGACAACTCCGACGCCGTCCTGTGGAGCCTGGACCTGGGCAGCGGCCGGCTGCGCGAGCTGTTCGGACCCACCCCGCTCGGCTCCCTGCTGGCCGGGGAGGACCGCGAGCTGGACCGCATCCTGGAGCGGGTCCACCCCGACGACATCGCCCGCGTGCGCGACGCCATGTCCGCCTCCTTCGCCGGCCGCGACTACGAGCAGCGCTTCCGGGTCTTCGACCGGCTCGGCGACGAGCGCTCCCTCCACGTGCGCGCCCGGTTCGTGCCCGGCGAGCCCGACCGGCTCATCGGGATCATCGACGACGTCACCGAGCACGTGCAGCTGGTCCGCCGCCTGGCCGACCGCCGCCGCACCGAGGCCGAGCACGGGCGCCTGGTCACCGAGCTGTCCGCCAAACTCGTCTCGGCCACCACCGTCGACAAGGTCATGGACCTGCTCAGCGAGGAGTTCCTGCCGATCTTCGGCGGCTACACGGCCGGCGCCCTGTACGTGGAGGACGGGGTGCTGCGCACCTCGCCCGGCGCCCGCGGGCGCGGCAACACCGGGCTCATCGACGGCCGCCGGGCCGACGACACCGACTTCCCCATGGGCGCGGTCATCCAGGACCGCCAGCCCCGCTTCTTCGAGAGCCGGGCCGAGGTGGTCAGCCGGTTCCCCGCGGCCGTCGACCTCATGCGCAACAAGGACTCCAAGTCCCAGGCCTGGGCGACCGTCCCGATCTTCGGCGACAGCAAGGTCGCCCTGGGCGTCTGGCAGATGGTGTGGGACCGGCCCCACCACGCCAGCCGCGACGAGCGCGCCCTCATGCTCACCTTCGCCGGGCTCGCGGGCCAGGCCCTCCAGCGCATCAAGGCACAGCAGGCGGAGCTGGAGCTGGCCGACGCCGTGCAGCGGCGCATGCTGCCCCGCCAGGTGGCCAGCTTCCCCGACCTGGACATCGCCACCAAGTACCTGCCCTCCCGCGCCGACTGGCGCATCTGCGGCGACTTCTACGACGTCGTCGAACTGCCCGGGGGCCGGGTCGGGCTGCTCGTCGGCGACGTGCAGGGCCACGGCGTCGAGGCCGCCGCCGCCATGGGCCAGATCCGCGCCGCGTTCCGCGCCTACGCCAGCAACCAGTCCCACCCCGGCGTCGTCCTGGGCGAGACCAACCGGCTGCTCACCGACACCGGCGAGATCGTCTTCGCCACCTGCGGATACCTCGTCCTGGAGCGGTCCACCGGGGACATGCAGGCCGCCTGGGCCGGGCAGCCCCCGGTCGTCCTGGCGGGTCCCGGCGGCTTCGAGGTGTGGGAGCCCGAGACCGGTCCGCCGCTGGGGGTGCTGCCCGACACCGTCTACCCGGTCACCACCCGGGTCCTGGACCCGGGCACCACCCTGCTGCTGTGCTCCGACGGCCTGGTGGAGAGCACCGACGTGCTCATGGAGGACGGCCTGGACAAGGTCGGCGCCGCCCTGGCCGAGCACTGCGAGGACCCGGAGGGCGCCGCGCACGTCCTGGCAGAGATGGCCCCCGCCGGGCGCGGCGACGACATCGCCCTCCTCATCGCGCGGATGCGCCGCCCGGCCGCCTGAGGCCCGGCACCGGCGCGGACCGGCCCCGAAGGTCGCCGGCACCGCCTACCCTGGACGGGTGTCCGCAACACTGTTCGACGACGCCGGGGCCGAAGCCGCCAAGGGACAGGAGCCGCTGGCCGTGCGCATGCGGCCGCGCACCCTCGACGAGGTGATGGGCCAGGGCCACCTGCTGGGCGAGGGCAGTCCGCTGCGCCGCCTGGTCGAGGACGACGCGCCCATGTCCGTGTTCCTGTGGGGCCCGCCCGGCACCGGCAAGACCACCCTGGCCACCGTGGTCAGCAAGGCCACCAAGCGGCGCTTCGTGGAGCTGTCCGCCGTCAACGCCGGGGTCAAGGACGTGCGCGCGGTCATCGACGAGGCCCGCCGCCGGATGGGCATGAACGGCACCCGCACGCTGCTGTTCGTCGACGAGGTCCACCGCTTCAACAAGACCCAGCAGGACGCGCTGCTGCCCGCGGTGGAGAACCGCTGGGTCAGCTTCATCGGCGCCACCACCGAGAACCCCTTCTTCTCCGTG
>NZ_FQZK01000056.1 GCF_900141985.1 Nocardiopsis flavescens
GTCGGCGCACGGCAGACCACTGGGGCGGTGCGTTCGATGCACGTCGCCGGTGGTGGGGGTGTCATCCGGGGCTGGGTCGAGCGAGGCGATCCCAGCCCAGCCGCCCGGGGTGGGAGGAATGCCCCCTGAAAAGGGTGGTGAGCGCGAGGAGCGGCCCGAACGTAGAGCACACCCATGCCCTCCCAACGCCGTAGGGGGTGAAGCGTGCACGGTCTTCGGGCCCCGGCCACAGCCGGTCAGCATGCATCGCCACCCCGACCCCAGGGGGTTGACGAGGGCGTACTCGGCTCCGCGAACCCATGGGGGTGAAGGCCGCACGCACCTGCCGGCCGCGCCACAGAGGGTTATCCACCCGCCCGGAGCCCCCGACCACAGCCGGAGGGTGTCGCGCTGCCTCGGGTCGCGCGGGGTAGGGCCGCGGTTACCTGCTCGCTCGACCACGCGGGGGTGAAGGCCGCGCGTACCTGCTTGCCCGGCCAGCCGGGGGGTGGGAGCTGCGCGTGCGCGCGGCCTCGGTGCGTCGTGGTGCGGGAGGGTGCTTGGGTGCGGGTTACTGCTTCTGGGGTTGGTGTTCCAAGCGAGGTCGGGAGCAACCGCGGGTGTGCAGGCGGACCCTTCCTCCGTTTCCACGTGGCCGGGCGGGGCAGGCCTCGCCCGGACCCGCCCCCGGACAGCACACCCCCACCACCCGGGACGCGCGACCCACGCACCCGCCCGGCCGTCTGCCGCCCGTCGTGTCGTGGGGGCGGATCCGGCTCCGCCGGTCTGTACCTTCCCAAGCGGCGGGCGTCCTGGAGACCAAAGGTCCTGGTCGGGCGCGACCACAGACCGCCCTTCCCAACGGGTGACCGTCCTGGAAGCCTCCACGTCCGTCCCACCCCCTCGGGCGGAGGTTCCGGGAGCGTGACCCGACACCCCCTACGGCGGGCCGGGTGGGAGCGTGCGGCCTTACCCCGCGCGACCTGGAGTGGGAGCGATGCCCTCCGGCTGCGGCTGAGCACTCCCGGCGGGTGGACAACCCCCAGGGGCGAGGCGGGGCAGGTACGTGCGGCCCTCACCCCCGTGTGTCTGTGGAGCCGAGTGTGCCCTCGCCAACCCCCTGGAGCCGGGGCATGGATCAACGCTCACCGGCTGTGCTGGAGGCCCAGAGACAGCGCACGCTCCACCCCCCATTGCGTTGAGGAGGGCATGGGTGGGCTCTACGTACGGGCCGCTTGTCGCGCCCACCACCCTTTTCAGGGGGCATTCCTCCCGCCGCTGTGTCTGAGCTGGGATCGCCTCGCTCGACCCAGCCCCGGAACACACCCCACCACCCCGGACGCGCGCCCAACGCGCAGCGCTGAAAATCTGCCGCCCGCCGACCGCGCCGGGGCCGGGTCCACGCTCCGCTGGCCGCCCTCTCCAAGCGGCTGAGCTTTCGGAGAACTCCGGTCGAGCTCTCACCCCCGCAACCTGAGCAGGCAGCGACACCCTCCCGCTGGGGCTGAGCGCCCCGGTCGGGGAAAACCACTGCGGCGCAGGCCGCGGTCCGCCGACCGGCAGTGGCCGGGCGCACCGGCCGGGCGGGCGAGGTCGGCGCGGACCGCCCCCGCCTGCGGGGGTGCGGGCGGGGGCGGAACCGTCAGAAGCCGTAGTTGTACACCGACCCTCCCGGGTACACCGTGCCCACACCGCTGCGGTACACGTAGCCGCCGTACGCCGCGCCCTCGGCGAAGGTCCAGCCGCCGAGCGTCCTACCGTGCAGCGGGACGTACCAGCCCGCCGCGTTCGGGTCGGTGTACGCCCTCAGCCCGAAGTGGATGTGCGCTCCGGTGGTGGAGCCGCCCGCGCAGAGGCTGTTGCCCTGGGTGCCCAGGTAGTGGCCCACCCCGACGTTGTTGCCCGGCAGCCACTGGTAGTCCTCCAGGTGGTAGTAGTCCGTGGAGTACCCGTTGTCGTGGATGACGCGCGTCCACCCGGTGCACAGGCTGTAGGCGTACCCGCCCCGGGCCGCGCGGGCCTGGCCGTTGCCGCCGGCGAAGTCCACCGAGCTGAACGGGTACCCCGAACCCCAGCCGTGCGGGCCGCCGGTCATGACCATGGAGGTGCCGATGGCGAACGGCAGCCCGACGCCGATGTAGGTGGCCGCCGTGACGTCCTGGCCGGGGTCTGTGGAGGCCGCCACGGTCTCGCGCTGCTCGGCGTCCATCAGAGCGGAGCCGGCGAGGATGTCCGAGAACTCGGCGCTCCCCTCCAGTCCCACCTCCCAGCCGTCGGCGCCGTCGTCGGCGGCGAACAGCCAGGCCTGCGGGGCGTCCTCGGAACCGACCGGGACGGCGATGATGGCGACGCCGAAAGCGGAGCCGCCGGCGGCCTCGCGGATGTCGACGCGCACCTCGCGCTCCTGCGCTCCGAGGGCGGCGATGCCAGCGCCCTCTTCGGCCAGGACGTCGGCGACGACCGCGTCGGCCAGCGGCTCCCCGCCGCCGGGCAGGTCGTCGGCGACCGCGGGTTCGACGAGGATCTCGACGTTGTCGGCGGAGGCGGGCCCCTGCGCCGGGGCGGGGGCGGCCTGGGCGGCGCCCGCGGTGGCGACCAGGGCGGCCGCGCAGGTCAGGGCGAGTGTGGACAGGCCGAGGTAACGGGGGGTGGGGGGCGTCAACGCTTCTCCTCGTGGGGTGGGCGAGCGGGGTTCGACGGAGGCCGGGGCGGGGTCACTGCCCCGGCCGTGCCCGCGGGCCTGCCTTCAGGCCGCGGCTACCGCAGAGTAACCACGCGCCCACGCGCGGACAAGGGGAGAAGCGTCGATTTCCGAGAAGTCCCCCGTTCCTACCGTGACTCCAGGGACAACAGGAACCTCTTGCGCTCCAGCCCTCCCGCGTAGCCCGTCAGGGTGCCGTCCGCTCCGATCACCCGGTGGCAGGGGACGACGATGCTGATGGGGTTGCGCCCGTTGGCCATGCCGACCGCCCGGGAGGCGGTCGGCCGGCCCAGTTCCCGGGCCAGCTCCCCGTAGCTCGCGGTCTCGCCGTGCGGGATGGTCGTGAGCGCCGTCCACACGCGGCGCTGCCACTCGGTCCCGGCGGGAGCCAGGGGCAGGTCGAACTCCGTGAGCTCCCCGGCGAAGTAGGCGCGCAGCTGGGCGACCGCGTCCGCCAGCACCCCCGTCTCCCCGCGGACCCAGTCCGCGGGCGCGTGCCGGCCGGTGCCGTCCTTGGCCGGGGTGAGCAGCCCGCCCAGAGCCTCCCCGTCCCCGTACAGGGTCAGCTCCCCCACGGGGGAGTCCACGGTGGTGAACCGGGTCGGGCCCGGCACCGGGTCCCTGAACACGACGGCCGCGGCGCGCGCCGGGGCGGTCACCTCGATGTCGAGGGGCAGCATGTCCATCTCCACTCCCGTTCTCACTTGCACATCCACAGGGGCCGTCCGCGCACCCTCCACGGTGCCCCCCTTCACAGCGACGCCCACAGCAGGTGGGTCGCGTAGGACCGCCACGGGCTCCACGCCCTGTCGTCCGGCGTTCCGGCGAGCGCCTTGCGCACACCCAGGTCGGTGCCCAGGAACACGTCCGGGTCTCCCAGGCCCCGCATCCGCACGTAGGAGGCGGTCCACGGGCCGATGCCGCGCAGCTCCCGGAGCCGGACCTGCGCCTCGTCCCGGTCGCAGCCGGGCCCCAGGTCCACCCGGCCCGAGGCGAGGGCGGCGGCCAGGCCCGTGAGGGTGGCGGAGCGGGCGCGGGTCAGCGGCAGCTCCCCGGGCGGCACCGCGGCCAGCGCCTCCGGGGCGGGGAACAGGTGGGTGAGGCCGCCGGTGCGCAGCTCCGGGGCGAGCGGTTCCCCGTACGCCCCGACCAGGCGTCCCGCCAGGGTCCGGGCCGCCGCCACCGAGACCTGCTGGCCCAGGACCGCCCGCACCGCCAGCTCGGCCGGGTCCGGGTGGCCGGGCGAGCGCAGCCCCGGCAGGCGCGCGGCCGTCGGGCCGAGCAGCGGGTCCCCGGCGAACGTCTCGGCCACGGCCTGCGGGTCCGCGTCCAGGTCCAGCAGGCGGCGGCACCGGCGCACCGCCCCGGTCAGGTCGCGGGTGTCGGCCAGGCGCAGGCGGCAGAGCACGTGCCCGCGGCCGGCGGACAGCTCGGCGATGCCCGGGCCGTGCGGCAGGCGCAGTGTGCGCCGGTAGACACCGCCGGCGTACTCCTCCACCCCGGGCACCGCGCGTGCGCCCAGGAACTCCAGGAGGCGGTCCAGGTCGAACGGCTGCCGGTACGCCAGGCGCAGCGTGATCGTGTCCGAGCCGGGGCGGACCGCACGGCCGCGCATCTCGGTGGGCGCCCGGTCGAACATGGCGCGCATGGTCTCGTTGAACTGGCGGACGCTGGCGAATCCGGCCGCGAACGCGATGTCGGTCATCGGCATGTCGGTGGTCTCCACCAGCGTGCGCGCGGTGCGGGCCCGCTCGGTGCGGGCCAGCGCCAGCGGCCCGGCGCCGAGTTCGGCGGTGAGCAGGCGGTTGAGCTGGCGTTCGCTGTAGCCGACCGAGGACGCGAGTTCGCCCACGCCGCCCCGGTCGACGGCCCCGTCCTGGATGAGCCGCATGGCGCGGCCCACCACGTCGGCGCGGATGTTCCACTCGGGCGATCCGGGCGTCAGCTCCGGGCGGCAGCGCTTGCAGGCGCGAAATCCCGCCTCCTGGGCGGCGGCGGCCGTCGGGTAGAAGTCGACGTTCCGCCTCTGGGGGGTGCGCGCCGGGCAACTGGGACGGCAGTAGACACCGGTGGTGCGCACCGCGGTGTAGAACATCCCGTCGAACCGGGAGTCCCTGCCGTGTACGGCGCGGTAGCGCTGCTCATCGTCCATCACGACATCCATCCTCGCCGACCCGGGAGACCCGGACCGGCGGCTTTCGGACATCGCGGTCAGACGTCGTCGGCGTGCTCCTTCAGGTACTCGATGTACACGGGGCGCAGCGCCTCCTGCACTCCGGGGTCGTTCTCGGCCGACAGCGCCTCGTACACGAATCCCGAGAGCTGGGCGACGCTGGCCTTGCTGGCCTCCTGGTTGCCCGCCATGGCCTCGGCGGCGGGGATCAGCCCCAGCAGCTTCCAGAAGAACCGCAGGTCCCATTTCCTCCGTGCCAGTTCGAGCGCGCGCTCGCGGAGTTCTTCGGTGTCGAGAACGTCGAGATCCTGTTGCTGTGCCATGTTCCGGACCATACCCGTCCCCGCGCCCGGCCGCGGGCAGTGACCTGGGTTACCCTTCAGGGCATCGGAGTGTTCTCGCACAAGGGTCCCCACAAGGGGCCGTGAGAGGTTGGACCATGGCTGGTGCAGCACGGGTCGTCGTCGCCAAACCGGGGCTGGACGGGCACGACCGCGGAGTCAAGATCGTCGCCCGCGTGCTGCGCGACGCCGGGGTCGAGGTCATCTACACAGGGCTGCGCCAGTCGCCGGAGATGATCGTGGCCGCCGCCCTCCAGGAGGACGCCGACGCGATCGGCCTCTCGGTGCTGTCGGGGGCGCACATGACGATGTTCACCCGGGTGCTGGAACTGCTCAAGGAGAACGACGCGCAGGACATCCGGGTGTTCGGCGGCGGGATCATCCCGGACGAGGACATCGCGGAGCTGGAGCGCCTGGGGGTCGCGAAGATCTTCACCCCGGGCGCGCCCACGGCGGAGATCGCCGAGTGGGTCAAGGAGAACGTGCGCCCGGCGCACGCCGCCTGACCCCGCCCGGGCCGTGCGCGGCCCGGCCACCCCGGCCCCGACCGCCGTGCCCCCGCTGCGGCCGCCGGCGGCGCGGCGGGGGCGGGTCACGTTCTCCCGTAATCTTCGTCACGGAGCGCGCCGCCGCCGGATGCCCCGTCGGCGCTCTCCGGGCCCCGGTGCGGAGGTTTCGCCTCGTTGGCAGTGTTATAGACCGTGGTGCTGGTCACAGATTTTCCCACCGCGGGGCCCTCCAGGGCCTCCTGCGCGGCGATCGCCGGGCCGGTCGGCGCGGTCAACGCGCCCCCGGTGTCCGGCGGCCGGATTTCGGGCGACTAAGCTTTGCGCATGTCGCGGGTGGCTGAAGACGCCGCGGCGATCTCGATCCCTGCAGACGGTTCGGCCCCACCGGGGTGTTCGTGCCGTGTGACACGAGCCGGATCCGGACGAGGCCACCCCGGTTAGACATCCTGAGCCAGCGAGTTACAAGGACGGACCCTCGTGGACCTGTTCGAATACCAGGCGAAGCAACTCTTCGCAGAGTACGGGGTTCCCGTACCCCAGGGGAAGGTGGCGAGCACGGCCGCCGAGGCGCGTGCGATCGCCGATGAGTTCGCCGCCGCGGGCAAGCCCCGCGTCGTCGTCAAGGCCCAGGTGAAGACCGGCGGCCGCGGCAAGGCCGGCGGCGTGAAGGTCGCCGAGGGCCCCGAGGACGCCCAGGCCAAGGCCGAGCAGATCCTCGGCATGGACATCAAGGGCCACACGGTCCACCGCGTCCTGGTCGAGGAGGCCTCCGACATCGCGGAGGAGTACTACTTCTCCTTCCTGCTGGACCGGGCC
>NZ_FQZK01000036.1 GCF_900141985.1 Nocardiopsis flavescens
CTAGGTGTATTGACCTGAGAGGTTAGGTACGCGGGAAGCGGGAGGGCCCCCGAGGGCGGTGTGGAACCGGTGGTGATTGTAGTGGTGCAACCACCCTGTGAACGCCTCCCGCTTCTCGCTCTCGCTGGTGTAGGGGCGGGCGTAGGCCCATTCCTCGACCAGGACGCGGTTGAACCGCTCGACCTTGCCGTTGGTCTGGGGACGGTAGGGGCGGGTGCGCTTGTGCTCGATGCCCTGGCCGGCCAGCAGGCCCCGCCAGGCGTGGGACTTGTAGCAGGACCCGTTGTCGGTCAGCACCCGCTCCACGACGATGCCCACCGACGCGAAGTAGGCGGCCGCGCGTTCCCAGAACCCGGTGGCGGTCTCCTTCTTCTCATCGGCCAGGATCTCGCAGTAGGCCAGGCGGGAGTGGTCGTCCACGGCGTTGTGCAGGTAGGCGTACCCGGCCCTGGCCCGGTTCTTGCGCCCCCGGGCGCGGCCCAGTGTCTTGTGGCCGCCGCCGTCGGGGATGTTGCCGAGCTTCTTGATGTCCACGTGGACCAGCTCGCCGGGCCGCTCGCGTTCGTATCGGCGCACCACACGGCCGGTGGCCCGGTCCAGGTGGGTGAGGCGGGCGCACTTGTAGCGGGTCAGGACGCGGTGGACGGTGGAGGCGTGCATGCGCAGGTGGCCGCCGATGCGGGCTGGTCCCCACCGGTGGAGGATGCGGAGTTTGATGATCCGGCGCTCGCGGTGGGTGGGGGTGCGCCGGGGGCTGTGGTGGGGGCGGCTGGAGGTGTCGTGCATGCCGGGCTCGCCGAGGGTCCGGTAGCGGTCGGCCCAGCGTTTGGCGGTGGTGGGGCTGGTCTGGAAGCGTTCGGCGGCCCGGCGCAGCGGCCAGCCGTCGTCCACGACGCAGCGGGCCAGGGCCAGGCGCCCGGCGGGTGTGAGGCGGGCGTTGGGGTGGGTAGTGTGGGGCATCGAGGGCCTTCTGGTGAGTCGGTGCAGATGTCGCAATCCACACCGATACCGAAGGCCCTCTTCGTGTGTGTCGGGCGGGGTGGGTGTTACCAACCTCTGTGGTCAGTACAACTAGGGCCGCCGCCGGTCCGTCGTCCGGGGCCGCTCCGCGTTCGCGCGGGGCGGCCCTTCGTGTGCGCTCGGGACCCCTGGGCCACGTCGGACCCGTGCGCCCCATCCGTGAGCAGGCGCCCCACCGGGCCTCCGAAATCACAGAGAGTGCCCGAAACCCCGGGGCGACCGGACGTCCGCCTACAGCGAGGACTCCGTACAGTCACGGATCCGCATCGACCCGCCAGGACTCATAGCACTTGCCATAGCTTGTCCGCCCCCGTGATGACTTGCCCCGGAAGCGGACGTAAGGTTGGCCCGGCGATATACCCGCGTCTCCCCAGCTCGTAGCGGTCATCCGATGAATGCGAACTATCAAGGCATTTGTCGTTATATGTGGCTTTTCTGTTTGTTTGTCACGATTTAGCTACATGGGCGCAGATTGGACGATATGCACCCCGGGGCCGAGTAGGTTTGTCGCTGTGTAACAACCCGGGCGGAACGCCCTGTGGATGTGTCCAACTCCTCGTAGGACCCAGGACACGTTCGCGGGCGGGGTCCGCGGTGGCGGGCCAACCTCCCGCACCGCAGGCCCGGCGCCCACGCCAGCCAGCGTCGAGACCCGGCCGGCCCCACCCGTGAGACCCGCATGGGTCACCCCCCACAGGCCTCACGTGTGGGATCCGTCCCCCCTCGGCCAGAAGCGTATGAGTGGAGAGTGGTGGCCTGATGAGCGCGCCCTCGCATGCCCCCGAGTCGGCCGAGCAGCCCGAGGCTGCGGCCGCGGCAGCCAAGGTGCCGGGCGGGCGCGGCGACGCCGACAGCCGGTCCCTGCGCCAGATCGCCTGGCAGCGCCTGCGCAAGGACAAGGTCGCGATGGTGTCCGGCGTGATCGTCGTGCTGCTCATCCTGGCCGCGATCTTCGCCCCCCTGCTGGCCAAGTGGCTGGGACAGCCGCCCACCCAGTTCAACCAGGACCTGATCGAGCCCAACACGGGCCTGCCCTACGCCGACCCGAACAACACCGAGCCGGTCGGCGGACTGATCCCCGAGGTCGACAACTGGGGCGGCATCAGCGGCGACCACCTCCTGGGCCTGGAGCCCAAGACCGGCCGCGACCTGTTCAGCCGCATCGTCTACGGCGCGCAGATCTCCCTGCTGGTGGCGTTCCTGTCCACCCTGCTGTGCGTGGCCCTGGGAACCCTGCTCGGCATCATCGCCGGGTACAAGGGCGGCTGGGTCGACACCGTCATCAGCCGGGCCATGGACATCTTCCTGGCCTTCCCGCTGATGCTCTTCGCGATCGCCCTGGTCGGCGTCATCCCCAACGGCTTCATCGGCCTGGAGGGCAACGGCCTGCGCATCGCGGTCATCGTCTTCATCATCGGGTTCTTCAACTGGCCCTACATCGCCCGCATCGTGCGCGGCCAGACCCTCTCGCTGCGCGAGCGCGAGTTCGTCGAGGCCGCCCGGAGCCTGGGTGCGAGCAACCGGCACATCCTCTTCAAGGAGATCCTGCCGAACCTGATCACGCCGATCCTGGTCTACTCCACCCTGCTCATCCCCACGAACATCCTGTTCGAGGCGGCCCTGAGCTTCCTGGGCGTCGGTATCAACCCGCCCACCCCGAGCTGGGGCAAGATGCTCTCCGAAGCCGTGGCGCACTACTCCACCGCCCCGTACTTCATCATCTTCCCGGGTCTGGCCATCTTCGTCACCGTCCTCGCCTTCAACCTCTTCGGCGACGGCCTCCGAGACGCCTTCGACCCCAAGACCTCCGACTAGGACCGTACGCCCGGTGCGCGGCCCACCCGCTCGGCCCGCACCCCCACAAGGGCGCACGTCCGCACGGACGGCACCACCCATCCCCACATCAGGTTCGCAAGAGAGGTACTTCCTTGAGGAAACGCACCCTCGGCTTCGTCGCACTCGGCGCGGCGGCGTCCATCTTCCTTGCCGCGTGCGGCAGCGGTGACTCCGGCGAGAACGGCGGCTCCGACGCCGCCGCCGCCTTCGACGCCGGCTCCACCGGTGTCGTGAACCCGTCCGAGGAGACCGGCGGCACCCTGCGCTACGCCATCTCGTCGGACTTCGACTCCACCGACCCGGGCGACACGTACTACGGCTTCAGCTGGAACTTCACCCGCTACTACGCCCGTACGCTGCTGGCGTTCACCCCGGCCCCGGCCGAGGCGTCCACCGAGCTGACCACGGACCTCGCCGCGGGCATGCCCGAGCCCAACGACGACTTCACCCAGTGGACGGTCAAGATCCAGGAGGGCCTCAAGTACGAGGACGGCACTGAGATCACCGCCCAGGACATCAAGTACGCGATCGCCCGCTCCAACTACAACGGCGGCGAGCTGCCCAACGGGCCGCGCTACTTCGAGTCCAGCCTGGACCAGGAGCCGTTCAACGTCTACGAGTCCTCGGACCCGATGGAAGAGTTCACCGCCATCGAGACCCCGGACGACTACACGCTGGTGTTCAACCTCAAGGAGAGCTTCTCGGAGTTCCCCTACGTCCTGACCCAGCCGCAGACCGCCCCGGTCCCCGAGGAGGCCGACCGCGGCGCGCTGTACAAGGAGAACGTCCTCTCCTCCGGCCCGTACAAGTTCGAGGGCCAGTACGAGCCCGGCGTGAAGCTGGACCTGGTCCGCAACGAGAACTGGGACGGCGCCACCGACCCGATCCGCCCGGCCCTGCCGGACGAGGTCACCGTCGAGATCGGTGTCGCCCAGGAGGAGATCGACCAGCGCATCGTCAACGGCGAGCTGGACGTGGACCTCTCCGGCGTCGGCGTCGGCCCGACCATGAAGAGCCAGTTCCTCCAGGACCTGGAGTCGTACGAGACCAACCTGGACAACCCGCTGTCCGGCGCGCTCCGCTACGTCAACATCCACACCCCGAACCTGGAGACGGCCTGCCGCCAGGCGATCGCCTTCGCCGCGGACCGCGACAGCCTGCACCGCGCCTGGGGCGGCGACACCGGTGGCGACCTGGCCACCAACCTGCTCCCGCCGACCATCCCCGGCTCGGACCCCGAGTCCGACCTCTACCCGTCCGAGGACAACAAGGGCGACCTGGAGGCGGCGCAGGACAAGCTCGACGAGTGCGGCGAGTCCGACGGCTTCAAGACCGTCATCGCCGTCCGCGACGGCCGCCCGAACGACCTGGCCACCGCCGAGTCGCTCCAGGAGTCGCTCAAGCGCGTCAACATCGAGCTGGAGATCAAGACCTTCCCGGCCGAGGACTTCTTCGCGCAGTACGCCGGCTCCCAGGACTACGTCCGTGAGAACAACATCGGCCTGAGCGTCTCCGGCTGGATCCCGGACTGGGCCAGCGGCTACGGCTTCGGCTACAAGATCACCTCGGGCGACGCCATCCAGGCCACCGGCAACTACAACACCTCCGAGCTGGACGACCAGGAGGTCAACGCCCTCTGGGACGAGGCCCTCACCACCGAGGACCCCGACGAGCGCGCCGAGATCTACGCCCAGATCGACACGCTGGTGATCGAGCAGGCCGCCATCCTGCCGGTCGTGTTCGACCGCGCGATGTTCTACCGCTCGGACGAGCTGACCAACGTCTACTACACGTCGTCCTACGCCATGTACGACTACATGGCGCTCGGCGTGAACCGGGGCTAGTGCCCCTACCGGCCTGAACTAGTACGAGAAGGCAGGTGAAAGCGGCGGGGGTCCACGGCCCCGTGGACCCCCGCCGCCGACCGCGATGCTGAACTATATTCTTCGCCGCCTCGGTGCGGGACTGCTGCTGCTCGCCGTCGTCACGGCGGTGACCTTCTGGATCTTCTACGTCCTGCCCAAGTGGGCGGGCGTGACCCCGCGCGGGATGGCCGCGATGTACGTGGGCAAGGCCCCGACCCCCGAGGCGCTCGACGCCACGGTGGAGCGGCTGGGCCTGGACCAGCCCGTCATCGTGCAGTTCTTCGACTTCATCCGGTCCCTGGTCTTCGGCGACCAGTTCCAGTTCGGCCGGGAGACGGTGGAGTGCGCGGCCCCCTGCCTGGGCTACTCCTTCACCACCAACAGCCCCGTGCTGGAGCAGCTGCTCGCCCGCCTGCCGATCACCGTGTCCCTCGCCCTGGGCGCGGCCGTGATCTGGCTCATCGGCGGTGTCGCCGTCGGCGTCCTGTCCGCGGTCAAGAGGGGCAGCGTCTTCGACCGCCTGGCCATGGGCACCGCCCTGGTGGGCGTGTCCCTGCCGATCTACTTCACCGGCCTGCTGGCCCTGGCCTTCATCGTCCACGAGTGGAAGGTCCTCCCGGTCCCGCGCTACGCGCCGCTGACCGAGAACCCCGGTGCCTGGTTCACCGCGATGCTGCTGCCCTGGATCACCCTGGCGTTCCTGCACGCCGCCCAGTACGCGCGCCAGACCCGCGCGGGCATGCTGGAGGTCCTGAGCGAGGACTACATCCGCACCGCCCGGGCCAAGGGGCTGAGCGAGCGCAAGGTGATCTTCAAGCACGCCCTGCGCCCCGCCCTGACGCCCATCCTGACGATCTTCGGCCTGGACCTGGGACTGGTCCTGGGCGGCGCCATCCTGACGGAGAAGGTCTTCTCCCTCAAGGGCGTGGGCGCCTACGCCATCGACGCCATCATCGGCAAGGACCTCCCGGTCGTGCTCGGTGTGACGCTCCTGGGCGCCGTCTTCATCGTCGTCTGCAACCTGGTCGTCGACCTGCTGTACCCGCTGGTCGACCCGCGGGTGCGGATCGCGGGCTGACCCCCGCGCCGGTACCGATCAGCTCTAGTGAAGGAATGTGACATGGCCCCGACCGAGCCCGTCGTCCGGGTGGACGACCTGCGGGTGACGTTCCCGACCATGGACGGCGACGTCCAGGCGGTGAACGGACTGTCCTTCGAGGTGCCCGCCGGGGGCGCCCTCGGCATCGTGGGCGAGTCGGGCTCGGGCAAGAGCGTGACCTCGCTGGCCCTGATGGGCCTGCACCGCGGCAGCCGGGCGCGGATCACCGGCGCCATCGAGGTGGCGGGCCAGGACGTGGTCTCGGCCACGGACCGGCAGCTGCGGGCGATGCGCGGCAACGACATCGCGATGGTCTTCCAGGACCCGATGCAGTCGCTGCACCCGCAGTACACCATCGGCAACCAGCTGGTCGAGGCCCACCGCGTCCACCACCCCAAGACCTCCAAGGCCCAGGCCCGCAACCACGCGGTCGGGGCCCTGGACCGGGTCGGCATCCCCGACCCCGCCAACCGCATCAACTCCTACCCGCACGAGTTCTCGGGCGGTATGCGCCAGCGCGTGGTGATCGCGATGGGGTTGATGTGCGATCCGAAGGTGTTGTTGGCGGACGAGCCGACGACGGCTTTGGACGTGACGGTGCAGGCGCGGATCCTGGACCTGCTGGACGAGTTGCGGCGTGATCTGGGGATGGCGCTGATTTTGGTCTCGCACGACCTGGCGGTGGTGGCGGGGTCGGTGGACGAGGTCGTGGTGATGCGCCACGGTGTGGCGGTGGAGCGGGGCGACGTGCGCACGGTGCTGTCGGCGCCCGAGCACCCGTACACGCAGGCGCTGCTGGCGGCGGTGCCGCGGGTGGAGGTCTCCCGCGCCCAGCGCCGCGCCCAGGACCGGTCCGACCGCCTGGACAAGGAGAAGCGCGAGGGCACCGTCACCGACCCGGCGAAGTTCGAGGCCTTCACCCCCGCCCCGGCGGGCGGCGAGCCGCTGCTCAAGGTCGAGGACGTCGCGCAGAGCTTCAAGGTGCGCGGCGGGGTGCTGGGCCGCTCCACCGACTTCTGGGCCGTCAACGGCGTCAGCTTCGACCTGTACAAGGGCGAGACGCTGGGCATCGTGGGCGAGTCCGGGTCGGGCAAGAGCACGCTGTCGCGGATGATCATGCGCCTGCTGGAGCCCACCCGGGGCCGGGTGGTCTTCGAGGGCCAGGACATCACGCACATGTCCGAGCGCGCGCTGCGCCCGCTGCGCCGCGACGTGCAGATGGTGTTCCAGAACCCGTACTCCTCGCTCAACCCGCGCGTGACCGTGGGCGACGCGGTCGGCACCGCGCTGCGGGTGCAGGGCGAGCGCGACACCAAGAAGATCAAGCTCCAGGTGCAGGAGCTGCTGGAGCGGGTGGGCCTCCAGCCCAACCACTACAACCGGTTCCCGCACGCGTTCTCGGGCGGGCAGCGCCAGCGGATCGCGATCGCGCGGGCGCTGATCCTCAAGCCCAAGCTGATCATCTGCGACGAGCCGGTCTCGGCGCTGGACGTGTCCACCCAGGACCAGGTGCTGCGGCTGCTGTCCGAGCTCCAGGACGACTTCGGGCTGACCTACATCTTCGTCGCGCACGACCTGGCGGTGGTGCGCCAGGTCAGCGACCGCGTCGCGGTCATGCGCAAGGGCGAGGTGGTGGAGCTGGGCGACAGCGACGCCATCTACGAGAACCCGCAGAGCGACTACACCCGCCAGCTGCTGACGGCTGCCCCGCTGCTGGACCCGGACGAGGCCCGCAGCCAGCGCGCCGAGCGCGAGGCGCTGCGCGCGGAGGCGGCCCGGACCGCCTGACGCGGCCGGGCGGGGCGCCCGCACCGCGGGCGGGGCCCGCCCGCGCGGCGCGGGTGCGCAGGAGTGCGGTCCGGTGCGCCGGACCGCGGAGGGGGCCGGTCGGCGACCGGCCCCCTCCGGCGTTCAGCGGGGCGCCGCGGGCGGGCGCCCGGTGGCCGCGGCGCAGAAGAGGTCGGCCAGCTCGCGGCCGTAGTCGGCCGGGGAAGCCCCGGCGCGCCCGCGCAGCACGGCCGGCGCCCCCCGCAGCGCGGCGAACAGCGCGTCGGTGAAGACCCCGGTGTCGAACGGCCGGAACTCCCCGTGCCGCTGCCCCTCGGAGAGGAAGCCGCCCAGCTCGGCCCGCCCCGCCAGCTCCTGGGCGTCGAGTTCGGCGCGCAGCCCGGCCGGCAGGGTGGCGGCGGAGACGATCTCCCGCCGGGCCGCCATCTCCTCGGGATTGCTCGCGCAGTAGCCGACGTTGCCGGTGATGATCCGGCGCAGGGCGTCCTCGAACCCCTCCAGCGGCTCCCCGCCGCCCTCCATCGCCTGGTCGAGCCGGGCGGCGATGTCGTGCATCACCCGCCGCATCAGCCGTTCCTTGGTCTTGAAGTGGTACGTGATCAGGCCCGGGCTGATCGAGGCCCGCGCGGCGATGCGCACGAACGACGCCCGGGCGTACCCCTCCTCCGCGATGGTCGCGATGGCGGACCGCACGATCTGGTCGCGGCGCGCGGCCTCCACGAACGTCTCCCCGGACCCCTCCGGATCCTTTCCTGGTTGCATGTACAGGATCCTATATGCTCAACTAGGAGAGAGTCCACCACCGGAGGGGGAGTGCCGCATGGAGACCGCAGCGCTGGCGCTGACGCGGGTCACCGCGCTGGTCGGCGACGGCCTGGAGCCGGTCCAGGGCACCGTCGTGGTCGAGGGCGGGCGGGTCGCCGCCGTCGGCGACGTTCCCGTCCCCGCCGGGGCCCGGGAGGTCGCCCTGCCCGGCCACACCGTGCTCCCCGGCCTGGTGGACACCCACGTCCACCTGGGCGCCCCCGGCGGCGCGGGCCCGCTCGCCCTGGCCGGCGCCGTCCTGGGCCACCTGCGCTTCCAGCCGCGCGGGCGCCGCGCCTTCCTCGCCCACGGCGTCACCACCGTGTGCAGCCTGGGCGACGACGACGCCTGGGTCCACGAGCTGCGCCGCCGCACGGCCGACGGCTCCCTGCCCGGCCCGCGTGTGCGCATCGCCGGCCCGCTCTTCACCGCCCCCGGCGGACACCCGGTCGCCACCCTGGGGGCCTCGCCCGACGACGATTGGGTCCGGGTGCCCCGCAGCCCCGACCACGCCCGGGAGCAGGTGGCCGCGCTGGCCGGGGGCGCGGACCCCGTCGACGTGGTCAAGGTCGTCCAGGACCGGGGCGACCCCGCCCGGAGGTCCCTGGAACCCGTCGCCCCGGCGGTGCTGGCCGCGATCGCCGACGAGGCCCACCGGCACGGCGTCCCGGTGGTCGCCCACTGGGGGACCCTGCCCGACCTGGCCGAGCTGCTGGAGGCCGGGGCCGACCACCTCCAGCACCTGGAGCCGCGCGGCCCCCTGGCGGGCTGGCCCGCCGAGCTGCTGGAGGCCCTGGTGGCGCGCGGCACCACCCTCGCGCCCACCCTGGCCGTCACCGAGGCGCTGCTGGACGCCGACACCGCCCGCACGCTGCGCCGCCGGGTCCGGGAGTTCCACGAGGCCGGCGGCACCGTGCTGGCGGGCAGCGACAGCGGCATGCCGGCCGTGCCCCCGGGGGCGGGGCTGGTCCGCGAGGTCGAGCTGCTGGCCGCCTGCGGCCTCACCCCGCGCGAGGCCCTGGCCGCCGCCACCACCGGGCCCGCCCGCGCCCTGGGCGCCGGGGCGGCGCTCGTCCCCGGCGCCCCGGCCGACCTGCTGGTCGTCCGGGGCGACCCGCACACCGGGACCGACCCCCTGCGCCGGGTCGCCCTGGTCCTGCGCGGGGGCCGGCCCGCCGCCCGCGCGGGACGCCGACGCACCCGCCGTCTCCGAGGAGGGACACCGTGAAGATCCGGGAAAGAGGAAACGTGACCGCCGCCGAGCCCGCGGGCCCGCCCGCCGTCGTCCGCCACGGGGCGGGCCACCACCTGTTCGTATGGGGGGTCCTCCCGCCGCTGGGGGCCGCCGCCGGAGGGCTGCTGTCCCTGCTCCCGGGGTGGCTGCTCGCCCTGCCGGACTGGGTCCTGGCGCTGCCGTTCCTGCCGGGCCCGGACAAGGTCGAACTCCTGGCCGGGGTGAGCGGCCCGGTCCTCACCGCGGTCCTGGCCGTCGTCGGCCTGCTGGGCGGGGGGCTCCTGGCGCTGATGTCCTACGAGGAGGCCGTCATGGTGGAGGCCGGCGCGGACTCCGTGCGGGTGACCGCCTCCGGCGGGACCGCGGAGGTGGCCCGCACCCGCTTCGGCACCGCCTTCCTGGACGGCCGGGAGCTGGTGGTCCTGGACACCGACACCGCCGAGGCGGTCCGCGTCGTGACCGACCACGGGGAGAAGCGGCTGCGCGCCGCGTTCGAGGCGCACGGGTACGCGTGGTCCGACGCCGATCCGCACGAGGGCGACTTCCTGCGCTGGCTGGACGGCACACCCGACCTGGACGCGCACGCGCAGGCGCTGCTGCGCACCCGACAGGAGGCGCTGGAGCGCAAGGACGCGGACGACGCCGCCGGGCTGCGGACCGAGCTGGCCGGACGGGGCCTGGTCGTGCGCGACCGGGAGCGGCGCCAGTACTGGCGGGCGCTGCCCGCCCGCGGGGGACGGCCGGTACCGGGGACCGACTGACGGGGCCCGGCCGCGCCGCCGCACCCGGCCGGGGCGGCGGCGCGGCCGGGTCGGCGGGTCAGGTGCCGACGATCCCGCCGTCGTCCTTGCGCACCGCCACCACCGCGCAGCGGGCGCGGCCCCCGGGGTCGAACCCGGGCCAGTTGCCGACCGCCCGCGGGTTCCGTGCGGTGGGCTCCCCCCAGCGGGCGTCGGAGGTCCCCGGGCCGCGCACCGCCACGAACAGGGTCCGCTGGTCCGGGGTGGCCCCCACCCCGGCGATCCCGGAGCCGCGCGGTCCGGTCATGAAGCGCCGCACGCTCCGGCCCGCCGCGTCGGCGCACAGCAGGGCGCTGTTGCCCAGCTGCTCGCGGGAGGCGTCCCGGCCCAGGTGGGCGACGTCGGTGGAAATCCACATCCGCCCGTCCGCCCCGGAGAAGACCCCGCCGGGGGAGGCGAACACCGTGCCCCGGCCCGCCCCGGCCCGGGCGAACTCCCGCCAGGCCATGACGGTCGCGGCGTGGTCGCCCGCCCCCTCGGTCCAGGCGATCAGCCGGCCGCCCCCGCCGCCGTCGGCCTCGGGCAGGTACACCTCGCCGCTGTCGGGGTGGACCGCGGGCCGCCCCGGCCCCTGGAACCCGGTCGCGCCCACCGCGGCCGCCGCCTCGCGCGCCCGCAGCAGCACCGCGGCCTGGTCGGCGAACCCGTCCCGGGCGGTGAGCCCGGACCGGCCGTGCGCCAGCGGCAGCCACGCCCCCGTCCCGTCCCCGTCCAGCCGCAGCGCGTACAGGGTGCCCTCGTCCAGCGGGCTCGACCCCGGCCTGCGGGACTCCGCCCAGGGCCGGGCGGCGACGAACTTGTACACGTGGGCGGTGTCGCTCATGTACACCACCGGGCGCCCCCGCGAGCCGCCCACGGCCAGCCCCGTGTGCCCCAGCCGCCCCAGGGCGGTGCGCTTGGCCGGCGGGGCCTGGGGGTCGAACGGGTCGATCTCCACCACCCAGCCGAACCGGTCGGCCTCCCCGGGCGTGCGCGCCAGGTCGAACCGGTCCAGGTGCCGGTGCCAGCCGCGCACGGAGTCCGCCGTCAGGCCGTAGGCGTCGTGGGCGGCCCCGGGCCGCCAGGACCGCTCCCGGGTCCCGAAGGCGTCGGCGAAGGTGTCCTCCCCGGTCAGGTAGGTGTTCCAGGGGGTGACCGCGTGCGCGGACCCGCCGGTGGTGCCCAGCGGCTCCTCCCCGGTGTCCAGGGCGGCGTGCCCGGCCAGCGGCCCGGAGAACACCACGGGGGTGTCCGCGGTGACCCGGCGGTTCAGCTCGTCGTGCGCCATCCGCCAGCGCCCCTCGGCCAGCTCGACCCGCACCACGGTCGCCCCCAGGGAGGCGATCTCCTTGGCGGTCCCCTCGGCGGTGCCGGCCCCGTGCGCGCCGGGGTGCAGCAGCACCGGATCGAGGGTGGAGTGGCCGAGCACCAGCAGGCCGTCGCGGGTGCCCGCCCGGGAGGGGCCCATCGGCAGGTAGTGCAGGCCGCCGTGCCCGGTGCCGACCTGCTGCCGGGCCCGGTCGGCGGTGTCGGAGGCGTCCGGCCGCCAGGCGGGCCCGCCCGGGGCGATCGGCGCGCCCCAGGGGAGCAGGACGCGGGCGGTGTACCCGGGCGGCACGGTCAGCCGGTCGGCGCCCGCCACCGGGACCTCGGTGAAGCCCGGGGCGCCGTCGTCGGGGACGACGGCGCCCCGGGAGGCCAGGGCCGTGCCGGAGGGCAGGCCGGCCAGCGCGGCGGCCAGCGCCCCCGCGCCCGCCGAGCACAGCAGGCGGCGCCGGGTCACGGCGGGTGAGTGCGGTTCCGGGTCCCCCGCGGGCCGGGTGCGGTCGGTCATGGTCCCCTCCGGGGTGTGTCGCGGACGCGACGAATCTCTCTAATGGTGACGACATAACCACACAGAGTGACGAATTGCCCGCAGGCGGACTCCGCGTCGCGAGGAGGAAATAAAAACGGTTATCATTTTCTTATTACTGGCACACCACGGCAGCCGGTCCACCGGCGAAGGAGAGGCCCATGGCGCGCAACGACGTCCGCCCCATCATCAAGCTCAAGTCCACGGCCGGGACCGGCTACACCTACGTGACCCGCAAGAACCGGCGCAACGACCCCGACCGCCTCACCCTGCGCAAGTACGACCCGGTGGTCCGCCGCCACGTCGACTTCAGGGAAGAGCGCTGACCCCGCGCCGCACCCCGGCCGCCACCACGCACACCGACCCCGGAAAGGGCGTACAGCCATGAAGCAGGGCATCCACCCCGACTACCGCCCGGTCGTCTTCCGCGACCGCGCGGGCGACTTCGCCATCCTCACCCGGTCCACCCGGACCTCCGACGCCACCGTCGAGTGGGAGGACGGCAACACCTACCCGGTGGTCGACGTCGAGATCTCCAGCGCGAGCCACCCGTTCTACACCGGCAACGCCCGCGTGGTGGACACGGCCGGACGCGTCGAGCGCTTCAAGCGCCGGTACAACAAGTAACGGTCGGGAACGACCGACGGCGGGGCCCCGGCCCCGCCGCCGACACGGACGGAGGACACGATGGCCGTACCCAAGCGCAGGATGTCGCGCTCCAACACCCGCACCCGCCGCTCCCAGTGGCGGGCCCAGGCCCCCGACCTGGTCCCCCTCACCCTCGCCGGCCGCGAGTACCTGGTCCCGCGCAACCTGGTCCCGGCCTACCGGCGCGGGCTGCTGCCCCCGCCGGCCTGACGCCGCGCCGGCCGCGGGGGCGCCCGCCGGGCGCCCCCGCGGCCGCGTCCGGGTCCGGTCCGCGACCGACCGCGCGAAACGCCCCCGCGCCGGTGCTCGAACACTCCGCCGGTCGGGCAGGCTGGTGGGGTGACCACAACCGCCACGGGGACCCCGCCCCCCGGTCCCGCCGCCGTGCACGCCCCGCGCCGCCCCGTCGACCTCTTCGTCGGGGTCGGCGGACTGTGCCTGATCGCGGTGCTCCTGCTCGCCGTGCGCGCGGTCACCGACGGCCTGATCGGCCCCGGGACCCTGCGCGCGCTGCTGCCCTCGGGGCCGCTCTTCCTCGCCGCGGTGGGCGCCAACCTCGCCCTCGTCCTGCTGGTCTGCGCCTCCGCGCTGCTCGCCCTCTTCGCCGGGGCCCTGCGCGACCTGCTCCGGGCCGGCTCGGCCGCCGTCGCTGCCTACGCGCTCACCTCCGCGGTCAACGCGGTCCTGTTCACGCTCATCGGCCCCGGCCGGACCCCCGCCGTCGCGCCCGGGGCCCCCGTCGACCTGTTCACCGGCGCCACCCTCGGCTACGTCGCCGCGGCCCTGGCCTACCTGCTCACCATGCCCGCCGGACAGCCCCGGGTGCGCTCCCTGCTGTGGGCGGCCACCGCCACCTCCGCCGCCTGCGCCCTGCTGGCCGGGGTCACCAGCCTGTCCGCCCTGCTCCTCACCGTGATCGCCGGGGTGACCTGCTCGGGGCTGCTGGGCTACGCGGTCGGCGCGGGCACCCCGCCCCCCGCCCACGGTCTGCTGCGCGCGGAGCTGCGCAGGTTCGGCCTGGAGCCCGTCGACGTCGTCCCCGCCGGGACCGACCCCGAGGGCGACCCGCGCCACCTGGTGGAGCTGGCCGGCGGCGGCCGGGCCGAGGCCGTCGTGCTCGGCTCCGAGAACACCCTCGGGTTCTGGCGGCGGCTGCGCGACCTGCTGCTGCTGCGCGGCCCCTTCGCCCCCCGCATGCTCTACGGGGTGCGGCGGCGCGCCGAGCACGCCGCGCTCATGGCCCACGCCGTGCGCGCCGCGGGGGTGGCCACACCCCGGGTGCTGGCCGTCGGCGAGCCCCGCCCCGGCACGGTCCTGCTGGTGCGCGAGCTGCCCGACGTGCGCCCCCTGGACGACCTGGCGGGGGAGGAGTTCACCGACGCCCTGCTCGACCGCTGCTGGGAGGCGCTGGGGCGGCTGCACCGGCACCGCGTCGCCCACGGCAACCTGCACGGGGCCACGGTCGGGACGGGCCCGGACGGCGGGATCGTCCTCACCGGGGTGGGCCGGGGGTCGGTGGCGGCGCCGCCGCTGACCGTCTCCCTCGACGACGCGGCGCTGGTCGCCCTGCTGGCCGCCCGGGTCGGCGCCGAGCGCGCCGTCGCCTCGGCGGTGCGCGCCCTGGGGGTGCCCGCCACCGCCGCCATGCTGCCGTTCCTCCAGCCGCCCGGGCTGCCCTACCCGCTGCGCCGCGCGCTGCGCGCCCGCAAGGGGCTGCTGGGCCGGCTGCGCGCGGCCGTGATCGAGGTCGCCCCCGAGGCCCCCGCCGAGCCGGCGCGGGTGGAGCGGATGCGGCCGCGCACCGTCGTGAGCGTCATCGTCGCCACCGCGGTCGGCCTGGTCCTGCTGTACCAGCTCACGGGCGTGGACCTGAGCGCCGTGGGCCGGGCCGACCCCGGGTGGGCGCTGGCCGCGTTCGCGACGGCCACGGCGTGCATGGTCGCCGCGGCCATGGTGCTCATCGGGTTCGTGCCGGTCCGGCTGCCCTGGTGGCGCAGCGTCCTGGTGCAGTACGCGGCGTCGTTCGTGCGCATCGCCGCCCCGGCGGGGCTGGGGTCGATCGCGGTCAACACCCGGTTCGCGATCAAGGCCGGGGCGTCCACCCCGCTGGCGCTGTCGGGGGTGGGCCTGGGCCAGCTGGTCGGGCTGCTGGTTCATGTGCCGCTGCTGCTGGTGTGCGCGTACCTGACCGGGACCTCGTACTGGACCGGGTTCACGCCCTCGCCGACGGTGGTGACCATCGCGATCGCCGTCACCTCGATCGTCGCCGCGGTGCTGCTCTCGCCGCGGCTGCGCCGGGCCCTGGCCGACCGGGTCCGGCCCTACCTGCGCGGGGTGCTGCCCCGGCTGCTGGACACGCTCCAGCGGCCGGCCTCCCTGGCGACGGGGCTGGGCGGGACGGTGCTGCTGACGGTGGCGTTCGTGCTGTGCCTGTACTTCTCGGTGCTGGCGTTCGCCCCCGACCCCGCCGGGGTGAGCCTGGTGGCCGTCGCGGTGGTGTTCCTGGCCGGGAACGCCATCGGCTCGGCGGCGCCCACGCCGGGCGGGCTGGGCGCGGTGGAGGCCGCGCTCATCGGCGGGCTGACGGCGGTGGCCGGGGTCCCGGCGGCGGTGGCGCTGCCCGCGGTGCTGCTGTTCCGGGTTTTCACGTTCTGGTTCCCGGTGCTGCCGGGCTGGGCGGCGTTCTCCTACCTCCAGCGGCGGGAGGCCGTCTGAGCGGGGGTAGCCTGGCAGGGCGTCGGAAAAGTCCTGGTCCGTGCCTTTTGTCACAGAAAGTGGCGCACGGTCGCGGAAGCGGTTAATCCTGATTTATGGTCGGGTGACTAGGAAATGTCCGGGCGGCACCGCACCGCCGCCCGCCACCGTGCAAAGGACCCCGACGATGCGCCGCCCCATCCTCGCCGCCCCCGCAGCCGCAGCCGTCCTGGCGGTGGCCGCCTGCGGCGCCCCCTCCGAGAACGCGGCCGCCCCCGCGGAGGGCACCGAGGTCCTCACCGTCGGCGCCACCGCCGTCCCCGCGGGCGACATCCTGGACTTCGTCGACGCCGAACTCGCCGCGGACGCCGGGCTGGACCTGGAGATCGTCGAGTACTCCGACTACATCGCCCCCAACGCCGCCCTGGCCGAGGGCCAGCTGGACGTGAACCTGTACCAGCACGAGCCGTTCCTGGCGGAGTACAACGAGGGCAACGGCACCGACCTGGTCGCCGTCGAGCCGGTCTACCTGCCGCCGCTGGGCCTGTACTCCTTCGAGGTCGACGCCGCCGAGGACCTGGCCGAGGGGGCCGAGGTGGCGCTGCCCAACGACCCCACCAACGAGTTCCGCGCCCTGCTGCTGCTCCAGGAGGGCGGGCTCATCACCCTGGCCGAGGGCACCGACGCCGCCACCTTCTCCCTGGACGACATCGAGGAGAACCCCAAGGACCTGGTGTTCCGCGAGGTCGAGGCGGCCCAGCTGCCGCGCTCGCTGGACGACGTGGACGCGGCGATCGTCAACAACAACTACGCCCAGGAGGCGGGGCTGGACTTCGAGGAGGACTCGATCCTCCTGGAGGCCGTCGAGGACAACCCGTACGTGAACATCCTGGCCGCCCGCGCCGACAACGCCGACGACCCGCGCGTGGCGACCCTGGTGGAGCTGCTCACCTCGGACGAGACCGCGGCGTTCATCGAGGAGGAGTTCGGCGGCAGCGTCATCCCCGCCGCCCGGGGCTGAGCGCCCGCCCGGACCTCCGCGGCCGCCCGCCCCGTCCGGGGCGGGCGGCCGGGCCGTCGCAGGGACCGGATTGAATGGGCGCATGAACGCACCCGACACCGCCCGCCGCCTGCCCGCGCCCGCCCGCCTGCGGGACCTCTCCCGCCGGGTGGCGCTGCTGGAGTTCCTGGTCGCCCCGGACACCCGCTACCGCAAGCACGCCTTCCGGGCGGAGTGGCGGCCCGGGTGGGACCTGGCGACCATGTCCAACGGGGGCGGGGACGAGTACGTGATCGCCTTCTCCGGGACGGCCGCGCTCATCCGCTGCTTCGACCACGAGTCCGGGATGAGCCCCTACGCCAACGACGAGGAGCACCGGCCCGGGACGGTCGACGCCCTGCCCGCGGAGTTCGCCGGCCTGCTCGCCGACCCGGACTTCGAGGGCGGCGACCCGCTCGCGGTGAGCGCCCTGATCTGGTGGCGCGAGGGGAGCACCGCCTGGGCCACCGGTGTCCCCGGCGACATGGACGACGGCTCCGGGTGGCTGCTGGGGGGCCTCACCGACGAGGCTCCGCAGGAGTACTACGCCGACCACTTCCGCCACTACCACGGCCGGCCGGTCGACGAGCGGGCCGCGGCCCGAGTGCTCCTCGGCGAGCCGACCGCGCAGACCGCGGCCCTGCTCGACCCCGGCGCCGCCGACCCGGCGGACCTGCTGCGCCGCGCCCTGGCCTCGGTGGACCCGGTCCGCGACTGACCTCCCGCCCGGACGGCCCCCGCCCCGGGGACCGCCGCACGCAGGGCCCCGGCCGGGCGCCGCCGCCCCGGCGCGGACGGTGCGGCGGGGCGGGGCGCGGGGGTCAGAACAGCTGGCCCCGGACGGCCCCGTCGGGGAACTCGCCCGTGTGCAGGTTCAGGTAGTAGTCGTGCGGGTTCGCGGCGATCCGCCCGGTGACCCCCGGGTCCACGTGGCCCACCGTCCCCGACACGGCGAACACCGTGCCGGGCAGCTCGCCCGCGAACAGCTCCACGGCCACGTCGCCGTTCTCGCCCGCCGCGCCCCGGTGCAGGTGGCCGAGCGTGGGCGGCGCCACGTTGGTCCAGGCCGTGGAGAACGCCACGGTCCCGTCCTCGGGGCGGAAGAAGCCGGAGGCCCGCCCGTCGGGGTCGCCCACCTCGGGCTTCTCCGGCGTGAACACCTCCTGGGCGCCGTCGGCCACCGCCACCAGCCCCGACCCCTCGATGATGCTCAGCACGTTGAGCCGCTGCCCGGAGGGCGTCAGCTGCCCGCGGACCGCACCGCCGGGGAACTCCTCGGTGTGCAGGTTGACGTAGAACCCGCCCGGGTCGGTGAGCAGCTCCAGCGCCAGCTCCTCGTCGGTGACCGTCGTCTGCCCGGCCACGGCGGTGAGGGTGCCGGGCAGCGCGGTGTCGAAGAAGACCAGCCGCACCTCGCCGTTCTCGCCCGCGGCCCCCCGGTGGATGTGGCCCAGGGTGGGCGCCTGCGTGCCCTCCCACTCCAGGGCGAAGGTCACGCGGTCGCCCTTGACGGAGACGAGGGCGCGCCCGTGGCCCTCGGGGTCGCCCGCCGCGGGGCCGTCCGGGTCCGGCACCTCCTCGGCGCCGCTCAGCTCGGCGGTGAAGAAGACCGTCTCCTCGCCCTTGGTGGAGTTGAGCACCGGTGCCTTGTTCCCGCCCCCGGCCGGGGCGCCCTGGCCCCCGTGGCCGCCGTGCCCGTCCGCGTACGCGGTCCCGGCGGTCGCGGCCAGGGCGGCGGCGGCCGTCGCGGCGATGATTCGTGTGCGCATGGAGGTTCCCGTCCCCGTTCGTCTGCTACAGGGCCGCCGCTCCGCGGGGGAGCGGCGATCAGTGACGGGTACGGGGCCCGGGCCGCGCCGGTTCACCCGCCCCCGCGCCTTCGCGGTGAACCGCCCGCGGCGCTCCCCCGTATCCGCATCCGAACGACGCACGACCGACACGACGGGGAGAACCTGAACCATGCGCATCCGAGTGACTCTTGCGGCCGCCGGCGCCCTGCTCGCCCTCACCGCCTGCTCCGCCGGGGGCTCCGGCGGCGCCGGGGCGGAGCCCTCCGCCCCCGCCGGGGCCGAACCCGTCGGGATCACCCTGGTGGAGAGCGAGGTCGGCACGGCCCTGGCCGACACCCAGGGCCGCATCCTCTACGGGTTCACCAAGGACAAGGACGCCGAGAGCGTCTGCGAGGCCGACTGCATCGCCACCTGGCCCGCGCTCACCGCCGCCGCCGGCGCCGACGGCGTGGAACTCGGCGAGGGGCTCGACGCGGCGCTGCTGGACACCACCGAGCGCACCGACGGCGTCGTCCAGGTCGTCTACAACGACTGGCCGCTGTACTACTACGTCGGCGACGCCCTGGCGGAGGAGAGCAACGGCCAGGGCCTGGACGAGGAGTGGTTCCTGGTCGCCCCGGACGGCTCCCTCATCAGGGACCTGCCGTAGCCGCGGCGGGGCCGCCGGGGCCGCCCCCGGATGCCGGCGGCCCCGGTGCGGTGTGGCATAAAGGACGGTGCGGGGCGGCGGCACCGGAGGGCCCCTGGAACCCGGGCGGGAGACACGATGTTCGAGCGGGACGACCCCTGCGGCGCGCCGGTCGCCGGAGCCCTCGTCCTGGGCGCCCTGGACCCCGCCGAGCGGGCCGGGGCCGACGCCCACCTGGAGGGGTGCCCCTCCTGCCGGGAGCGGGTGCGGGAGCTGGAGGTCGTGCCGCGGGCCCTGGCGGACCTGCCGCTGGAGGAGTTCCTGACGGACTTCCTGCTCACCCCCGAGCGGATCGGGGGCCTGGCGCGCCGCGTCCTGGAGCGCGCGGCCCGCGAGGGGGAGGGCGGGGCCGCGGACGCCCCGGGCGCTCAGCCCGGGTAGCCGCGGGCCAGCAGCCGCTCCCGGAGCGCGCGCACCGCCTTGTAGGTGCGGGACTTCACCGTGCCGGCGGGGACGCCCAGGATCTCGGCGGTCTCGCCGACGCTGCGCCCCAGGTAGTGGACGTGCACCAGGACCTCCCGCTGCGTCGGGGTCAGGTCGCGCAGGGCGTCGGCCACCACCTGGGCGGTGACCACCCGCTCCGCGGTGTCCGGGACCGGCGGGTCCTGGGCGTCGCCGGGCGGGACCTCCGCGGGCCGGACGCTGCGCGCCCGGTGGGCGTCGATGGCGAGCCGGCGCACGACCGTGAACAGCCACGGCCGCAGCCTCCCGGGCTCGGACGCCAGCGCCTCCCGCCCGCGCCAGGCGCGCAGCACGGCCTCCTGGACCAGGTCCTGGGCCCGGTGCAGGTCGCGGTCCACCAGGGTCAGCGCGTACCGCAGCAGCACGGTCCCGTGCAGGTCGCACACGGCGCGGACGAACTCCGCGCCGGGTTCGGGGGCTCCCGCCTCGCGGGGCGCGGCCGCGGGGGCCGCGGTCGCCCGCTGCGGTTCGGTGGTCGGCGTCATGGCGGCTCGGGGCTCCGGCTCTTCGGGTGGTGTCAGGCGGACACCGGCCATGAAACCGATCGGGTATTAATGTGTCTGCGTACTCTTCTACACAAGACGTCCCGCAGGTCCGATGTGTCGCACCGCACACCGTCGGTACGGGGCGTCCGCCCCCCGGGGCGCCGCCCTCTGAGCGACAGAGAACACCCCCATGGCTGACACCCCCCTGCCGGCGCGCGCCCCCGCGCCGCCGTCCCCGCGCTCCGCCCGTCCGGTGCGCTTCCTCGTCTGGTGCCTGCACCTGGCCGCGCCGCTGGCCGGCCTGTGGCTCCTGCTGGCGCGGCCGCACCTGGACGTGGAGTGGCACCACAACCCCGGGCACTTCTGGCTGGTGCTCATCGTCGCCCTGGTCAACGTGGCCATGGGGGTGTGGATGGGGGTCGCCGCCCGGGGCCGCGGCGACGCCCGCCTCTTCCTGGTGTCGCTGGCGTTCCTGTCCTCGGCCGGGTTCCTGGCCGTCCACGCCCTGCTCACCCCCGGCATGGTCACCGCGGACGCCGGCATCGGCTTCGACCTCTCCCACCCGGTGGGGCTGGTCATCGCCTCCGTCTTCGCCTTCGCGTCCTCCCTGGACCTGCGCGCCGGGCGCGGCGCCCGGGTGCTGGCGTTCGAGCGCCCGCTCTGGATCCTGCTGGCCACCCTCATGGCCGCCTGGACGGTCGCCGGGCTGCTGGGCCTGCCGCCCCTGCACCTGCCCGCCCAGCAGCGCGACGTGGAGGGCCTGATGGTGCCCGTCGCGGTCGCCTCGGCACTGCTGTACGTCGTCGCCGCCGTCCGCTACTACCTCATGTTCCGCCGCTCCGCCTCGGCGGTCCTGCTCAGCCTGGTCACGGCGTTCGCACTGCTGGCCGAGGCGATGGTCACGGTCGTCCTCGCCGACAAGTGGCACCTGTCCTGGTGGCACTGGCACGTGCTGCTGGTGGCGGCGTTCGGGTTCATCGCCTACAGCGCCTACGTCCAGTACCGGCGCGAGGGGGCCACCGCCGGGGTGTTCGACGCGATCGTGCTGGAGGAGACCGCCCGCCGCATCCGCGCCGAGTACGAGGACGCCATCGAGGAGTTCGTGGCCCGGCTCGGCGAGGGGGAGCGGACCGGCGCCTCCCCGCCCGCGGGGACCGACTTCACCGCGTTCGCGGAGCGCTTCCGGCTCTCGGAGGGACAGATCGCCGTGGTCGAGCGGGCCGCGGCGGCCCTGGCCGCCGAACGCGCCACCTCCCGCCGCCTGGCGGCCCTGGCCGAGGTCGCCCGCCGCACCCGCGTGGGCGACCAGGACGAGGACGCGTTCGTGCGCTCGGTCCTGGAGGCCGTCCGCCCCGCCTACGGCGACGTGAACGTGGGCCTGGCCTCCGACGGCGCCGTGCGCATCGAGGACCGGGTCTACCCGGTCGACCGCGACCCCGGGGCCGGCGCCGTCCGCGACGGGCGCTCGGTGCGCCCCCTGGTCGTGCGCGGCGGCACCGCGGGCGTCCTGGAGGGCCCGCTCCAGGAGCGGGAGGACGACCCCGCCTCGCTGGCGGTCCTGGCCGGGCAGCTGTCCATCTCCCTGGAGAACGTGCGCCTGTACCGCGAGCTGGGCACCCTGTTCCGCCAGTACATGTCGCCGGACGTGGCGGCCTCCCTGCTGGCCGACCCCGACCAGGCGGCGCTGGGCGGGCGGGTCGTGCGGGTGAGCGCCCTGTTCGCGGACCTGCGCGGGTTCACGGCCTTCTCCGAGGCGGTGGAGCCCGCCGAGATCGTGCGCATGCTCAACCGGTACCACGGCGCCGCCGTCCCGGCGATCCTCGACAACGGCGGCACGATCGTGCAGTTCGTCGGCGACGCCCTGCTGGCCCTGTTCAACGCCCCCGCCCGCCAGGCCGACCACGAGGCGCGGGCGGTGCGGGCCGCCCTGGCCATGCGCGACGCCTCCGAGCGCATCGCCGCCCGCAGCCCCGACTGGCCGCGGTTCCGCATCGGCGTCAACACCGGGCCCGCCCTGGTGGGCAACATCGGCAGCGAGCGGCTGCGCGGCTTCAACGCCATGGGCGACGCCGTCAACGTCGCCGCGC
The DNA here is from genome assembly GCF_900141985.1 of Nocardiopsis flavescens. Taxonomy (GTDB): domain Bacteria; phylum Actinomycetota; class Actinomycetes; order Streptosporangiales; family Streptosporangiaceae; genus Nocardiopsis; species Nocardiopsis flavescens. The sequence goes on from NZ_FQZK01000036.1 coordinate 22,171, forward strand.
GGTTGCAGTCGCTGGCCGAGCCGGGGCGGGTGGTGGTGGGCGACGCCACGCTCCGGGGGCTGGGGGAGGGCGTGCGCTCCCGGTCGCTGGGGGACCTGGAGGTCAAGGGCCGACAGGGCCGGGTGCCCGCGCACGAGGTCCTGGCGCTGGAGCCCGCCGGCGGGACGGCGGCGGGGACGCCGTGAGCGGGCCGGAGGGGGCGCCGACCGAGTTCTGGGCCCTGCTGGGCGCCGAGGAGCGCGCCGGACTGCGGGCGGCGGGCACGGTGCGGCGCTGGGCGCGCCGGGAGATCCTCTTCCACGAGGGGGCCGTGTCCGACCTGGTGCTGGTGGTGCTCTCCGGGCGGATCAAGGTGTCCTCCCACACCGCGGGCGGCACCGAGGCGGTGCTGGCGGTGCGCGGGCCCGGGACCCTGGTCGGGGAGCTGGGCGTCATCGACGGCGGCCCCCGGTCGGCGACCGTGCAGGCGCTGGACGACCTCACCGGGCTGACGCTCGCCCCGGACCGGTTCGAGGCGTACCTGGAGCGGTGGCCGCGGGTGTCCCTGCTCCTGCTGCGCACCGTCGCCTCCCGGCTGCGCGACGCCGACCGCAAGCGGGTCGAGTTCGGCGCCCTGGACGCCGGGCGGCGGGTGGCGTCGCGTCTGGTGGAGCTGGCGGAGAAGTTCGGGCGCACCACCGGCGGGGAGGTGCGCCTGGACCTGCCGGTCTCCCAGGACGAGCTGGCCTCCTGGACGGGGGTCTCGCGCGCCGCGGTCAACAAGGCGCTGTCCGTGCTGCGCGCCCGCGGCTGGATCAGCACCGGCCGGATGAGCATCACCCTGCACGACGTCCCCGCCCTGCGCGCCTACGCCGAGGACGCCTGAGCGGAGCCGGTGCGCGGCCCCCGCGACCGGGGGAGCGTCGGGGCCGGCCGGGGGGGCGCCCGGCCGGACCGCGGCTACCGGGGAACGCCCGGCCGCTCCCCGCCGGGGAGGCCGCCGGGGACGGGCGCGGCCGTCCGGCCGCCGTTCCCCAGGAGGGGTTCGAGGGGCCGCAGGCCGTGGGCGCGGGAGAACCAGAGGGTCAGGCCCGCGGTGGCCGCGAGCGTGAGCGGCACCGACACCAGCAGCACGGCGGGGTCCACCGCGCCCTGGTCCAGGGACGAGGGGCTGAACGGCGCCGCGACGAGCAGCGTCAGGTTGTTCGCCGTGTGGACGGCGATCGCGAGTTCCAGGCCCCCGGTCTTCCACACGAGGAAGCCCATGCACAGCGCGAAGACCGCGATGTCCACCTGGCCCACCCAGTCGTAGCCGTGCCCGAGCATGAACAGCGGCACCGGAAGCACGATCCCCCACAGGGGCGAGCGCAGCCAGGTGCCCAGCACCTGCTGGGGCAGGCCGCGGAACGCGTACTCCTCCGCAGCGCACTGCAGCGGCACCAGGACGAGGCAGACCGCGACCCCGGCGAGGAGCAGGGGGTCCGCCCGCGGCACCGCGGCGTCGGCGGGCGGGTCGAGCAGGAACGACCCCCAGTACACGAGGGCGTAGAGCGGCACGAGGACCGCCGCCGCCCCGAGCATCAGCGGCCAGCGCAGCCGGCCCGCGACCGAGTGGAGGATGCGCGACGCGCCCCCGCCGGCCCAGCGCGCGCCGAGCAGCACCGCCGGGATCATCAGCGCCAGCATCCCGAAGGTGAGGAGCATGTCGGTCGGGTTGTCCAGGACGAAGTCGTCCAGGTCCGTCGGCTCGGGCAGCCACGGCACGAACAGCGAGGCCAGGGCCAGGAGCGCGGCGCCCAGGAGGCTCAGGGTGACGAAGAGCGCGAGGGCCGTGGCGACGGTCGCCAACGGCCGCCACCACCGGGACGTGCGGTGTTCGAGGCGGGTGAGCCGGTGGTACGGCAGCGCCGCGTCCGGGAGGGGGCGGGGAGGGGCGGTTTCTGCGGTCATGCCCCCAGACTGCCCGCCGGCGCCGGGCCGCGGATCGTGCGTTCGGGCCAGGCGCGCGCCTCCGCCGTTCGGAGGAGGCGCCTCCCCCGAACGCACGATCCGCGGGGCCCGGCACCGTCCCTAGGATGGCGGCGTGACCGAATCCGAGACCGGGGCGCCCGCCTCCGCCGCGCCCGGGGCCGGCGCGCTCCTCAGACGCCCCTGGGTCCGCGCCGCGCTCGTCTCGGTGCTGTGCAGCCTGCTGGGGCCGCCCTTCTTCCTCGTGTCGCTGGGCCTGTACCTGGACTCCGACCCCCGCGACCACGGGGCGCTGCTGGCGTTCGCGCTGCTCGACGTCCCCATCGGCCTGGCCGCGGGGATCGCCGCGGGCCCCCTGCGCCGCTCCACGGCGGGCAACCTGGTGCTCGTCCTGGCCGGGAGCGTCAGCTCCTGGGCGCTGCCCGCGTGCGCGGTCGCGACCGTGCGGCTGGGGGCCCGGCGCTCCCACCCCCTCGCCGGCCTGGTCCTGCTGCTCACGGTGGGCTCGGGCACCGCCTTCGCCCGGCTGCACTCCCGCCTCACCGGGATCGCGTCGGAACCCCTCCTCTTCGAGGTGCTCGCCGTGGGGGCCCTCACACTGTTCCTGCTGCTGTGGGGCTACGCCCTGGGGACGCGGGAGGCGCTGGTCGCCACGCTGCGGGAGCGGGCCGAGGCCGCCGAGCGCGAGCGGGTCGCGACGGTGCGCGGGCGCAACGCCGACATCGCCCGGACCCGCGCGGAGGAGCGCAACGCGATCGCGCGGGACATGCACGACGGCCTGTCCCACCAGCTCGCGATCATCGCGATGCACGCGGGCGCCCTGGCCTACCGCTCCGACCTGCCGCCGGACCGGATGCGCGAGGCGGCCGGGACGGTCCGGGACGCCGCCGCGGACGCCAACGGCGTCCTGCGCGAGGTGCTCTCCGCGCTGCGGGCCGTCGGGCCGGGCGCCCCCTCCCGCTCCGGCACGGAGCCGCTGCCCACCCCCGCGTCCCTGGGCGAGCTCGTCGAGGGCGCCCGCGCCGCCGGACAGCGGGTCGACGTGCGGTGGCGCGGGCTCGACCCCGGGGACCTCGGGTCGCTGGCCCCCACGACTGCCGTGTCCCTGGCGCGGGTGACCTCCGAGCTGCTCATGAACGCGCGCAAGCACGCGCCGGGGGAGCCCGTGGAACTCGTGTTCGCCCGGGAGGGGGACGCGCTGACGGTGCGCGCCGCCAACGCCGTCGTCGACGGCGCGTCCCCGGCGCAGGGCACCGGGCTCGGGCTTGTCGGCGTCGCCGAGCGGGCGCAGCTGCTCGGGGGCACCGCCCGGTACGGTGGCGTGGGCGGTCGGTTCGAGGTGGAGGTGAGGGTTCCGTGGCGGCTGTGAACGGGGGCGGCGGCGAGGTCTCCGTGCGGGTGCTCATCGTCGACGACGAGGCGCTGATGCGCGCGGGCCTGCGGCTGATGGTCGACGGCACGGCCGGTATCGCCGTGGTGGGCGAGGCCGGAGACGGGGCCGCCGCGGTGGCGCAGGTCGCGGCGCTCGACCCGGACGTGGTCCTCATGGACGTCCGGATGCCGGGTACCGACGGCCTGGAGGCGATCCGGATGCTGCGGGCGGCCGGCGCCCGGGCGCGCGTGATCGTGCTGACCGCCTTCGACACCGACGGCCACCTCCTGGAGGCGCTGCGCGGGGGAGCGGTGTCGTTCCTGCTCAAGGAGTCCCCGCCGGAGACCGTGGTGGCGGCCGTCCACGACGCCGCCCGCGGCCGTCCGATGTTCTCGCCCGGAGTCCTGGCCCGGCTGGTGTCGCTGGCCGTGGACGCCGGCGGGACCGCGGGGGCCGCGGCGGGCGGCGACCCCTCCCGGCCGCCCGCGCACGTGACCTCGCGGGAGTGGGAGGTCGGACGGCTCGTTGCCGAGGGCGGCACCAACGCGGACATCGCGGCGGCGCTCGACCTCAGCGTCACGACGGTCAAGACCCACCTCGGCAACCTGTACGCGAAACTCCACGTCACGAACCGGGTGCAGCTGGCCATCCGGGTGCTGGAGCACACGGCCCGCGGCCCCGGGGACGGCGTGCCGCGCTGACGGCCCGCCGGGGTGGGGCGGGTGGAGGTAGGGCGGTCCTGTCGGTGTTGCGGTGCCCGGTGCCTCCGTCCGCGCACTTCGCGCCGCCGACCCGGTCCCCGGCGCGCGTCGTCGCCCGTGTGAGCGGGGGCCGGACGGCCGCCGGGACCCGGGTAGGGCCGGACACCGGTGCCCCCTGCCGCTCAGGGCGGTCGTCGGCGGGACGGGCGGGCCCGCGCGGCCGTGCCCCGGTTCCCCGCCTGTGCGCTTCGCGCCACCGGCCCCGCCGGTCGAGCGGTCGGGCCGGTTCCCGGCGCGCGTCGTCGGTGTGAGCGGGGGCGAACGGCCTCGGGGCCCCGGCCCGGCCCGGACGCGCGCGGTTCCGTGATCCCGCCGCCCGCCACCGGGCGGCCGGTCGGCGGGCGCGGGCGGCACCCGGGGCCGGGCGGACGAGAAGACCGCCCCGGCGCGGACGGTGCGCCGGGGCGGTCACGTGCGGGTTCAGGGCACGTCGGCCGGAAGCAGGCCCGTGAAGTCCTCCCGGGTCGCCGAGGCGCCCAGCCCCACCAGGCGGCCCGCCTGCCGGGTGATCATCCGCTCCAGGACCTGGCGGGCGTAGCGGGCGTTGCCGAAGGAGCCGTCCCGCTCCACGGTCGCGAAGTGGGCCGCGAGCGTGGTCAGCGTCTCGGGACCGCACTCGTAGCCGGAGGAGGCCGCCATGCGGGTGACGATGGTGACCAGTTCGTCGTCGCTGTAGGACGGGAACTCCACCCGGTGGTTGAACCGGGAGGCCAGACCGGGGTTGGAGTCCATGAACCGGTCCATCTCGACCGGGTACCCGGCCACGATCACCGCGACCTCGTCGCGGTGGTCCTCCATGAGCTTGAGCAGCGTGTCCACGGCCTCCTGGCCGAAGTCGTTGCCCTCGCCCTTGGGCGTCAGGGTGTAGGCCTCGTCGACGAACAGCACGCCCCCGCGCGCCTGCTCGAACACCTCCGCGGTCAGCTGGGCGGTGTGCCCGATGTACCGTCCGACGAGGTCCGACCGCGCCGCCTCCACGACGTGGTCGCCCGGCAGCACCCCCAGCGTGTGCAGCAGCTTCCCGTACAGGCGCGCCACCGTCGTTTTACCGGTACCGGGGGGGCCGGTGAAGACCAGGTGGTGGCTCATCTGCGAGACGGGCAGCCCCATCGACTTGCGCTGCTCCGCCATCAGCAGCAGGTTGGCGAGGTCGTTGACGGTGTCCTTGACCTGGGCCAGGCCCACCAGCGCGTCCAGCTCCTCGCGCAGCTCGGTGATCTGCCGGTCGCGGTCGGCCGGGGAGTCCTGCTCCTCCACCGCCCCCGGCCCCAGGTCCTCCGGCAGCAGCAGCGTCAGGGAGTCGTGGTCCTCGGGGGAGAAGGCGCCCAGCCGGCTCGCCTGCCGGTCGATCATCTCCTCGAACACCTTGCGGGCCTCGCGGGCGTTGCCGAAGTTGGGGCCCTTGGGCATCCGCTCGAACATCCCCGCCAGGGCGGTCTCCGTCTCCGGGGCCATCCGGTAGCTGTTCGCCCCGCCGAGCCTGCGCACGATCTCCACCAGCTCGTCCACCTCGTAGTTGACGAACTCGATGGTCTTGCTGAACCGCGAGGCCAGGCCGGGGTTGGCCGCCAGGAAGCGGTCCATGTCCTCGGTGTACCCGGCCACGATGACCGCCACCTCGTCCCGGTGGTCCTCCATCAGCTTGACCAGCGTGTCGATGGCCTCCTTGCCGAAGTCGGGGCCCTTGCCCGACTCGCCGTTGGACAGGGTGTACGCCTCGTCGATGAAGAGGACGCCGCCCTTGGCCTGCTCGAACACCTCGGTGGTCTTGATGGCGGTCCCGCCGACGTACTGCGAGACCAGGTCCGCCCGGGCCACCTCGATCACGTGGCCGTAGCGCAGCACGCCCAGCTCGGAGAGGATGCGGCCGTACAGGCGGGCCACGGTCGTCTTGCCGGTACCGGGCGCGCCGCCGAAGACCAGGTGGCGGCTCATCGGCGGGGTGGGCAGGCCCATCTCCGCGCGCCGCTGCGCCATCTGGTTGCGGGTGATGAGCGTGCGCACCTCCTGCTTGACGTTGCCCAGGCCGATCAGCGCGTCCAGCTCCTGCATCGGGCCCTCGGACTCGTCGTCCCCGTCCGCCTCCCCGTCGTCGGGCAGCGGTGCCAGGGGCACCGGCGTGCCCGCCTGCTCGCCGAAGGCGTCGGGCGAGCCGTTGCCCTGGCTGAAGAGGTCCTCGGTGCGGGCCTGCTCGCTGGCCACGGTCTGGCGCAGCCCCGAGCGGCCGTTGTCGCGCACCGTGCAGTCCTCGACCACCACCTCCTCGGTGGAGTGGACCAGGACGCCGTCGGCCCGGTTGCCGAACACCTCGCACCGGCGCAGGGTGGCGCGCGCCCCGGCCGCCAGCAGCACGCCGTTGCGCCTGCCCTCGCGCACCCGGGTCCGCAGCACCGTCGCGCGGCTGCCGCCGCGCACCGAGATCCCGTCCCCCGCGCTGGAGGAGATCTCGCAGTCGCGCAGGTCCGCCTCGCCGTCGGGGCCCACGGCCACGCCCGCGTCGCGGCCCTCCGAGATGCGGGCCCCCTCCAGCTCCAGGCGGCCGCCCTCGCGCACCGCCACGGACGCGTTGCGCGCCCGCTCGATGGTCATGCCCTCCAGGCGTCCGCGGGCCGACCCCTCCAGCAGGGCCCCGTGCCCGGAAGTGTCCGCGACCGTCATGCCCCGCAGGAACGGGGCCCCGCCGGTGATGACGATGCCGTGGCCGCTCGTCTCGCCGATCTCGCCGCGGTCGAACTCCACGACGCTGTCCTCGGCCAGCAGCAGGCCGCGGCCGCCCTTGACCCGCAGGCCCAGGAACGCGGTGGACGCGCGCCCCCCGGAGCGGACCGCGTCGCCCTCGGACTCCTCCACCTCGCAGTCGGTGAACACGCCGCGGGCCCGCTCGGTGACGTGCACCCCGGCCCCCTTGACGCGCACCGCGCGGGTCCGGGCCACCTGGGGGTCGCAGCTGCCGCGGACCACGATCCCGTCGCCGCCGACCTCCTCGACCGTGCAGTCCTCGACCACCGGGCGCGCCTGGCTGGACAGGGCGATGCCGTCCTTCTCCGTGCGGTGCACGTAGAGGCCGCGCAGGGTCGTGGCGGCCCCGTCCTCCAGGGCCACGCCGGGCTTGCCGGTGGCCGTGATCTCACAGCCCTCCAGGACGCCGGTGGCCTCGCCGCTGGCGAAGAGCCCGTTGCCCTTGGCGTCGCGGAACACGCAGGACCGGACCGTCGGCCGCCCCTGCTCGCCGATGACCAGGGCACTGGTCCCCACGTCCTCGACCACGCACTCCTCGATGAGGCTCAGGCCGGGGGAGACGATGACCACGCCCGCCCCGTCGGTGCAGCTCACCCGGCTGTCGCGCATGGCGACGGCCCCCGTGCCGCGCACCGACACCGCGGCCCACGCCGTGCCGACCACCTCGCAGTCGGCCATCTCGACCTGGCCGGCGGGGATGTCCACCGTGGGACGCTCCTCGTCGCGGCCCCGCAGGACGAGGCCGGAGAGCTTGACCGCCTCCGCGCCGGAGAGGACGGTGCTGCCCGACGAGCTGGTCACCTCCACGCTCCCGCGGCCGTCGCGCGCGACCAGGGTGACCACCTCCCGCAGGACGAGGCTCTCCTCGTACCTGCCGGGCGCGATGGTGATCAGCGCACCGCCGGTGGCCTCCTCCAGCGCCGCGGTGATCGTGTCGTGCGCTCCCTGGGCGCCGGGGTTGACGGTGAGGAGCTGCCTGCTCATCGTGGCCTTCCTTGTTCGTCCGGCCGCGCGGCGGCCGGAATGGGGGAAGACGGGGCGGCCTGCCGGGGCCGCCCCGCCCGGGGTGTCAGGAGCAGGAGGAGCGCACGGCCGACGCGGCGACGTGGGCACTCGTGCCCTCCGTCTCCGCGAGGGGGTCGGCGCCCGCGTTGGTCAGCTCGACGGTGAACTCCGCCGCCGGGGTGACGAAGCCGGTGACCTGGACCCAGCCGCCGCGGATCTGCGACTGGTCGAAGCCGAACACCGCCACGGGCGGCTGCTCGGTGCCGACGCCCGGCCGGATCAGGTACCGGGCCTCGCCCGGGGCCAGCCAGAGGGGGCTCTCGTCGTCGGGTACGTGGACGTACAGCTCGCAGGAGACACCCTCCCGTCCGGGATTGAAGGACCACACGGCGTACTGCCCGTTGCCCCGCTCGGGATCGCCGGACACCGGTATGGCATCGTACTCGCCCGCGCAGTCCTCTCCGCCGTAGCCGCCGGGCCGGGTGGCCCAGCCGGCGGTGCCCTCCTCCCCGTCGCCCCAGCGGCCCTCGTGGCCGTAGGAGGCCCCGGGGACGGTCGGGCAGCCGGGCCCGGCCACGGCCATGTAGGTGTCCTCGACGGGGACGAACCGCTCGACCACGCCGTTGAGGACGGAGGAGTCCCCGCCCCCGTCGGCCGGCACCGGGCCCTGGGCGACCCCGGGGTCCTGCACCCCGGCGCCGGGCTCGGCCGCGGCCCCCTCCTGCTGGGCGACCGCGCCCCCGCCCTCCTGGGCGGCCTGGTCCGCTCCGCCGGAGCCCTGGTCGGAGAACGCCTCGGCCGCGGCCTCGTCGCCGCGGCCCTCCTGGGCCCCCGCGGCGGACCCCTCCGACGCGTCCCCCTGGGCCGGGTCGCCGTCCGCGGTCCCGGGGGCGTCCGCCTCCGGGGCGTCGGCGGCGGCCCCGGTGTCGGCTCCCGCCTCGCCCCCGGCACCGGTCCCGGTGCCGGTCTCGGCTCCCGCCTCGCCCCCGGCACCCGCCTGGGCGTCGCCGCCCGCGGCGGTGTCGCCGGCGCCGGCCGCGGCCACGTCGCCGCCAGCCTCCGGCTCGACGCCCTGGGCGGCGGGCTGCTCGGCGTTGGGCGCCGGGTCCTGGCCGGGGGTGGACGTCTGCACGGCGGAGCCGCCCGACGCGTCACCGGGGTCGGGCATGGCCGGCGCCGACACGTCCGGTCGGACCTCCGGGACGTAGCCGGTGTCCGGCGCGGTGTCGGTGACCGGGGAGCCGCCCCCGTCGCCGCCGGCCGGGACCGACGAGCCCGACCCGGACTCGCCGGCGCCCTGCCCGCCGGACTGCGCGCTGTTCTGCCCCTGCCCGGAGAGGGTGGCGGGCACCTGCTCGCCGCCGGCCATGACGTCCAGGGACATGGGCCCGCCGCCGGTGCCGGTCACCACCGCGAAGGGTGCCGCGACGAGGATCAGGCCGGCGATGGCCGCCCCCGCCAGCATCGGCGCACCGGGGCGGTCCAGCGCGGGCTCCGCCTCGGCGGCGGCCTCGCGCTCGGCGCCGACCACCGAGCCCACCCGGCGACCGGGCTCCTCGGGGTCGGGAGCCGCCTGCGGCGCGGGTTCGGCCACCGCGTCCGCGGGGAGGGCCTGGGCCTTCTCCGCGGCCTGCTCCCCGGCCGCGGGGGCGCCGCCGTTGAGGGCCGCGCCGAAGTCCTCGGCCGCGGGTGCCGGGGCCGGCCGGGCCGCGGCGCCGGAGGGCTCCTCGGGGACGGCGTCCCCGGCGGGGCGCGGGCTCATCTGCGGCCTCCCGAGCCGGGCATGATGTTGCCGGAGATGTCGTTGTTGAGGTCCTCGGTCCCGCCGAGCCGGTCTCCCGACTGGAGGGTCCCGTCGGCGGCCTGGCGCTGGGCCACGGCGACGTAGTCCAGCAGCATGTAGAGCTTCTCCTCCGCCTCGCCGAGGTTCTTCTGCATCTGCTCGGCGTACTCGCCCTTGCTCCCCCACGGGGGTCCCCCGCAGGCGGCCTCGATCTGCTCGCGTCCGGAGCGGGTGTAGGACACGAGCTCGTCCGTGTAGTCGGCGGCGTCGTAGATCCGCGTCCCGTCCCTTTTGATGTTCTCGGGGAAGGCCCACAGGCCCTTGCCTGACACTGACATCGGTTCCTCCTGATCCGTGGTCGGCGGCGCCGGCCGCTACTTGAGGTCGTCCAGGGAGACGCCCATGCGGCGCAGCGTCTCCTCGGGGTCGAGGTCGCCGCGCATCGCGGCCTCGCCGTCGATGCCCTCGGGCATGAAGGCCTCGTAGGCCTTCGAGACCCGCTCGGCCATCTGCCGCTGGGCGCGGCCGACCACCTCGACGATGGCCGCGGACAGCTCCGCGGGCGCCATGCTCCGGTACGCGTCGGTGTGGAACTTCAGCTCAGTCAGACGACCCGTCCCGTCCACCGTCGCCGCCACCGCTCTGTTCTTGGCCACGGCCTCTTCGGTTGCCGATTCCAGGCTTGCGCTTGCGTCCGAGAGTTCCCTCATCGTCGTGTGAAGCCGTTCCAGTTCGGCTTCCATCTGCTCCCGCATCGATGAACTCATGGCGCTGGGCCCCCTTCTTCTGCTGTCCGGGCACGGGCCTGCCGAGCGTGGCCCGCTGCTGGTTCTTGTCGGTTCCCCAGACCTTCTCGTCCTCGGAGAGCCAGGTGGTCCGGTTGCGGTCGCCGCCGGCTCCGCCGCCCCCGGCGCCGCCCATGCCGCCGGGCGGCATCATCGGCGGCATCATGGGCGCGCCGGCCCCGCCCATGCCCTGCTGGCCCGCGGCGCCTCCGGGGCCGCCTGCGCCGCCGCCCTCGCCGCCTCCGCCGGCCTGCACCTGCGTGCCGCCCGCGCCGGTGGGCGCGGCGAACATCTCGGTGCGGTCAGAGCTGTCGCGGCCACCGCCGCCGGCGCCGTCGCTGCCGCCGCCGTAGCCGCCGTAGTTGAGGCCGTTGGGACCGCCGCTCTCGAAGCGCGGCGGCGGGTAGTTCGTGTTCCCGGGCGGCGGGTCGAACCCGCCCTTGATCGCCTCGCCCGTGTCGGGGTCGACGGGGTAGGGCTGGCCGGTGATCGGGTCGACCTCGGCCGGCTCCCCGGTCACCGGGTTGATCGGGACGTCGCTCCCCCCGGGGAAGTTGGTGTCGAGCCCCGGGTCGATCGGCGGCGGGGTGAAGGAGTCGGGCGGGAGCGGCTGTCCGGTGACGGGGTCGATGGGCGCGGGGAGCCCGGTCACCGGGTCGTAGTCGATGGGCAGCCCGTTGTCGGGGTTGAACGGCTGCCCCGTCTCGGGGTCGACCGGGAACGGCTGCCCGGTCTCGGGGTTGATGGGCAGGCCCGTCTCCGGGTCCATGTCCAGCCGTGTGCCGCCGTCGGTGATCGGCTCGCCCGTCACCGGGTCCACCGGCACCGGGAGCCCGGTCTCGGGGTCGTAGGTGATCGGCAGTCCGGCGTCGGGGGACACCGGCTGTCCGGTGACGGGGTCGATCGGCGCGACCTCGCCGGTCTCGGGGTCGAAGTTGATGGGCAGCCCGTTGTCGGGGTTGAAGGGCAGGCCCGTCTCGGGGTCGACCGGGAACGGCTGTCCGGTCTCGGGGTTGATGGGCAGGCCCGTCTCCGGGTCGACCTCCAGGCGCGTGCCGCCGTCGGGCGAGACGGGCTCGCCGGTGACCGGGTCGATCGGGGTGACACGGCCCGTGTCGGGGTCGAAGTTGATGGGCAGGCCGGTGTCGGGGTCGAAGGGCTGGCCCGTCTCCGGGTCGACCGGGAACGGCCGGCCCGTGTCGGGGTTCAGCGGCAGGCCCGTCTCCGGGTCGATCGGCAGGCCGGTGGGCGGCGGGAGGCTCCCGGCGCCGTTGCCGGGACGGCCGTTGCCGCTGCCCGGTCCGCCGGGGCCGTTGAGGCCGAGCGGGGGCGGGGGCATGATGCCGCCGGGCGGGGGCACCATGCCCCCGGGCGGCACCTCGCCGCCGGGTCCGCCGGGCCCGCCGGGGCCGTTGAGGTCCAGCGGGGGCGGAGGCGGGGGCACCGAACCGCCGGGGGGCGGCACCGAACCGCCGGGCGGCACCTCGCCGCCGGGCGCGCCCGGTCCGCCGGGGCCGTTGAGGCCGAGCGGGGGCGGGGGCATGACGCCGCCGGGCGGCGGCACGACGCCTCCGGGCGGTCCCTCGCCGCTGCCGGGCCCGCCGGGGCCGTTGAGGTCGAGCGGCGGCGGGGGGCCCATGAAGGCCTCCGGCCCCGGGCCGCCACCGGTCTCCTCGGGCCCCGGGCCGCCCTCGCCGTAGCCCCCGCCGTCGTCCGGGGGGCCCTGGTAGTCGGGGGGCCCCTCGCCGGGGGGACCCTCGTAGTCCTCCGGGCCGCCGTAGCCGGGCGGCGGCTCCTGCATCCAGTCGGGGATGTCGGGGCCGCCACCGCCGGGGGGACCGTCGCCCCAGTCGATGGTGATCTCCTCGGGGCCGCCGGGCCCGTCACCGTCGCCGAAGATGTCGTCGTACGGGTTGTCGGTGTCGTTGATGTCCGGGATCATGCTCAGCGGCAGGCCGCCCTTGGGATCCTGGATGACGTTCAGGTCGGTGTGCGCCCGCGTGTACAGCTCGTCCATCTTGTTGTACAGCTCGGTCGCGGCGTCGAACACGTTCTCGAACTGCTTGCGCCACCGGTTCTTCAGCTCGTTGTTGACGTTGCTGTCCGTGACGTCGTCGCCGATGATCCCGTAGACCGGCGGGTCCGCGTGGATGCGCACCTGGAACTGGCCGCGGGCGCTGTTCCACTGCTCGCTGCCGGTGGTGACGCCGAAGTACCAGTCGTCCAGGATCCGGCGCATACCGCTGGTGGGGGCGTTCAGGGCGCCCGTCACCGCCGACTGCAGCTCGACGGCCTTGAGCCGGATCGGCTCCATGATGTCCTTGAGCGCCTCGTGGTTGTTGTCGACCTGCCTGCGCAGGTCGCGCAGGCGCAGCGCGAAGTCGTAGAGGCGCGCCGCGTAGGCCGACGCCGCCGAGCCCGTCATGGGCCCCTCGGGCACGTCCAGCTCGTTGAACGCGGTGCGCATCTTCTCGCTCTGGGTGTCCAGGACGGTGCTCAGCGCGGAGAGGTGGGTGACGAGGTCGACCACCGGCTTGCCGTGGAAGCTGGTCGACCCCGCCCCCGTCATGGAGTTGGGGATGACGGAGGCGAGGGTGGCCAGGGCGGTGCGGAACTTCCCCTCGACCGACTCGTCGCCGGTCCAGAGCTCCTCCATCATCGTGTAGCCGGAGTAGTCCCAGCCGTTGGGCACCGCGACGCTGTGGCCTCCGTACGTCGGGACGTACTGGTTGCCGGGCTTGCGCATGCGCCACCAGCGGTTCATCTCGTGGCCGCCGTAGTCGAACTCGAAGCCGATGAACGGCTTGGTGTCCTTGGCGAAGTGGTAGCGGCCGTGGTCCACCCAGTTGACGCCCTCGCCGACGATGGTGTCGACGCTGGGCATCGGCGGGTGGTTCCCCTCCTCCCCGGCGTCGGCGACGATGTTCAGGATCTCGTGTAGCGCGGGCACTCTTTCTCCGACCTCCTCGGGGTCGCGGCGGGACGCGGTCGCTTGCTAGGGGGTGGGGGTCGGGCCGGTGCCGCCGGTGGCCCCGGGCGGGCTGCCGATCAGGTAGACCACCTGGCTGGCGTTCAGCTCCTGCCCCTCCTCCAGCTGCTCGAACTCCACGATGTTGACCTCCAGGCGGTCGCTCACGTCGTCGAGCTCCTTGCGCAGGTCCTTGAAGATCCCGAAGAGGTTGCCCATGGACTGGTCGATGCTTCCGGCGAGGCGGCCCGCGCTGGCGAGCTTGGACGAGTCTCCCAGGAGGGTGATGCCCGTGGTACCTCCCTCGGCGCCTCCGCTGTCGAACCGGGAGAAGTTGTGGTCGTGGTCGTCCAGCGCGGTGTCGAGCTTGCCGACGTACTCCTCCTGGAAGGAGCGCAGGCGCTCCACGTCGATCTTGGTGCCCTGGCCCTCCTGGGGGCCGTCTCCGTTGCCCCCGGAGCCCTCGCCGCCGCTGCCCTCCTCGTCGTCGTCCTCGTCGTCCTCGTCGTCATCCTCCTCATCGTCCTCTTCGTCGTCGTCCTCTTCGTCGTCGTTCTCCTCGTCGTCGTCTCCGCCCCCCTGGCCCTCCTCGTCGTCCTCGTCCCCGTCGCCCTGGCCTTCTTCGTCGTCCTCGTCGTCGTCTTCGTCGTCGTCCCCGTTGGTGCCCGGGCCGCCGCTCGGCTGGGGCACGGGCTCCGGAGCGGGTCCGTACAGGCCGTCACCCGAGATCGGGTCCGGGATGCTGTCCGGGTTGACGTCCGAGCCGCCGCCACCCCCGCCCCCGCCGCCGGACGAGTCGTCGCCCGGCTCCTCGATCACCTCGGGCACGAAGCTCTGCGTGGGGTCCAGCTCCGTGGTGCCGGGGCCGTCCCCGCCCTCCTGGCCCTCCTGGCCTTCTTGGCCTTCTTGGCCCTCCTGGCCGGTGAGCACCTCCCCGGGCACGCGCTGGCCCGCCTCCAGCGGGGGGTCGTCGGTGACGGGGGTGTCCGGCACGGAGCCGTACATGCCCTCGGTGTCGATGTGGTCGAGGGGGCCCTCGCCGTTGCCGCCGTCGCCGTTGCCGTCGCCGCTGCTCTCGTCGCCGGGACCGCCGTTGCCGTTGCCGCCGCTGCCTTCGTCGCCGTCGTCCTCGTCGCCGTTCCCGGTCGGGGTGCGCTCCGGGTTCGTCACGACCGGGGGGTCGTCGGTGACGGGCACGTCCGGCGCGGGGCCGTACATGCCGTCGGTGTCGATGTGGTCGAGGTCGCCGTCGCCGCCGTCCTCGTCGCCGCCGGGGCGGTCGCCGCCGGGGCGGTCGCCGTCCTCGCGGTCCTCCTCGTCCTCGCCGTGGCCGCCCCTGCCCACGGGGGCGCCCCCGCCGCCGGGGACCGAGCCGCCGGAGCCGCCGGAGTCCTGGCCCGGGCGGCCGTGCACGCCCTCGGGGCCGTCCTCGCCCCCGGACCCCTCCTCGTCGTCCTCGTCCCGGTCGCCGCCGGGGCGGTCCTCGTCGTCCTCGTCGCGGCCGGGACGGTCGCCGTGCCCGTGGTCGTCCTCGTCGCCGCCGGGCCGGTCGCCCTCACCGTCGCCGCCGGGGCGGTCGCCGTCCTCTTCCTCGTCGCCCTCTTCGTCGCCGCCGGGGCGGTCCCCGTCCTCGCCGTCCTCGTCGCCGTCCCCGTCCTCCTCGTCGGAGTCGGAGTCCTCGTCCTGCTCCACCGGCTCGATGGTGATCAGGCCGGTCTCGGGGTCGACCGAGACGGTCCCGTCCCCGGGGTCGACCGAGACCTCGCCCGTCTCACCGTCCATGACGATGCTCAGGTCGCCGATCTCGACGGTGACGTCCACGAACTCGCCCTTGACCGGGTTCACCTCAAGGGTGCCCGTCGCCGGGTCGATCACCATGCGCAGGCCGCCGGCCTCGACGGTGATGGGGGGCGAGTCGGCTCCCAGGGGGACGTTCTCGTCCGACGGCTCGATCTTCAGCGCGCCGTTCTCGCCGACCGTGATCCGCAGGTCCTCGGCGAGGATGACCGTCTCGCCCGTCTCGGGGTCGACGGTGACCACCGGGCCGGCGGCGTCGGCGGATTCCGCGCCGTCGGCGCCCTCGGTGTCCTCGTCGGCCGGGGCGCTGATCGGCACCGCCTCGATCCGCTCGCCGGCCGGCATGACCTCCGACGCCGGGATGCCCTCCATGACGGGCTCCAGGCGCGAGGCCTCCATCAGGGGCAGGCCCTCGGACAGCGGTTCCGCCTCCACGGCGGGCGTCGCCTCCACCAGCTCCGACTCCACCAGCTCCGACTCCGCCGGCGCGCGGACGGACACCACGTGGACCGGGTCCTCCAGCGGCGTGGACAGCGGCTCGGTGACCACGCCCTCGGTGGAGCCCTCCATGGAGGCCGGGACGCCCTGCTGCACCGGTTCGAGCCGCTGGGCCTCCACGGCCCGGCCGGCCAGGAGCGGCGAGCCCTCGGCCGTCGCGCCCAGCACGATGCCCCCGTCCCGCTGTCCCACCTCGGACGCGGACTCGGGGTCGATCACCACGCTCTGGTCCGTGGTGTCCACCTCGACCGTGCCCGACCTGTTGGTCATCATGAGCAGGCCGGTGGCCAGGTTCAGGGTGAGCGGCGCCCCTCCCGACCCGGCCCCCGTGGTGTTCTCCTGGGCGGACATCGCGGTGAAGAGTTGCGCCTGCTCCTCCTCGCCCTCGGCGGGAGGCTCCGGCTCGCCGGACAGGGCGGCGCGAAAGTCGTACAGCGATTCGGACACGTTCTCGGTCTCCTTGCCGCCCGTACGGGGGCGTCATCCGAATGAGGGGAGGGGTGCGGGCCGGACCCGCGGACGGACGGGCCCGGCCCCGGGGAGGCCGGGCGGGGCGGCACCGCCGCCCCGCCCGGACCGACACGGGTCGCGGTCGGGTCAGAGCAGGGAGGCCCAGTTCATGGCCTCGCGGCGGTCCGTGCCCGAGTAGTTGTTGCGGATCTCGTTCAGGGCGTTCTGGGCCTTGCCCAGCAGGGTGCGCATGTCCGCGACGTTCATGCGCCAGGACTTCACCTTCGCCTCGTAGTTCTCCTTGGTCTCACCTTCGAGGTCGGCGAGGAGCTTCTGCATCTTGGCGTCGAGCTCTTCGATCCGCCGTGCGACCTCTTCGGTCTGCTGGCCCAGACGCATGGTCGCGTCGTCGACCCGGCCGTAGCTGACGTCGAATCCGTTCATGGGTTCCGCCTTGCCGTCGTGAGGGGTTGCGTGGAGGGGGCCGTCCGCTCCCGCGCGCGATCGCGCGGGGGACGTTCCGCGGTCGCGGCGCCCGGGGGTCCGGGGCCGGTACCGGGGTCAGCCCGACTGGTTGGGGTTCAGGTCGTCGATCCAGCGGGAACCGGTCAGGATGGCCTGGTCCTCGGTGGCGTTCATGGCCTGCACCGTGCCGCCGAAGGTGCCGATCATCTGGTTCATGTCGTTGGTGATGAGCCGCAGCTCCTCCAGCCAGCCCACCAGCGCCTCGCTGTAGCGGTTGGAGGCCGCGCCCTGCCAGGAGCCGCGCAGTTCGTCACGCGTGTCGTCGACGTTCTGGTAGATGTTGTTACACGCCGTGTGCGCCTCCTGCATGGCCTCCTGGGCGAGCCGGTTGGCCTCATCTGTACTACGTGTTCTCTGCGACATGTGCATCTCCTCTGGTGTTGGACGCTAGGGGCAGGAGGTGCCCCCGCCTCGGGGGGAGGACGCCAAGGGGAGCGAGGCGGCCTCCTGGCTCAGCACGGGCCCGGTGGGCACCACCCGGAGCAGCGACGTCGGCAGCGGTACCGCCTCGTCCTCCGTGTAGCCCAGGGCCCTGAGGGCGTTGGTGTCCGCGACCGGGTACTTGGCCGCGGCGTCCGTCACCACGTAGTACGTGGGTGCGGCGTCGGTGCCCGCCACGGGCCGGGCGCGGACCAGGCCGCCCTGCCCGGCGGGGATGCCCACGAGGGAGGGCGTGGGGCACCCGGGCTCGACGAACGGGCGCTCCTGGACGGGCCAGGCCCGGATCCCGGTGGGGTCGTCCATGGTCATGGACATCGACCCGTCCGTCTCCCAGCGCAGGCAGGGGAAGCCGGGGCCCACGTCCAGCACGGCGGGCGGGACCGGCGGCAGCCCCTCGGCCGCGGCGGGGGTCGGCGGCCCCGGGGCCAGGTTGGTGTGCACCTCGGCCGCGGGCAGCGGGACCGGCTCGGGGGAGGCCCCGCCGTACGCCGGGCCGGACACCTCGGTGTCGCCGAGCACCAGCAGCGCCTGCGTGAGCGTCAGGGGGGCCAGGCCGTCCCGGGTGAGCAGGTAGTGCTGGTCCTCCTGGCCGGGCGCGGAGACCGCGAACACCTGCCCCACCGACCGGGTCGAACCGCCCAGTTCGCGGCCGTCCTCCCCGGCGCCGGGCACGTCCCGGGGGAGCAGGTCCGGGCCCTCGGGGACGGTGTTGAGGAACGCGGAGTCCACCGGCAGGGCGGCCGTCGTGCCGTAGCCGAGGGCCTGCACGCCGCCGGACTCCTCGTCCAGGCGCAGCCGCGTGCCCTGCCACAGCAGGTAGGCGGTGTCGTCCGGGCCGGCCACCAGCACCCCGTCGCGGGGGCCCACGAACCAGGGTTCCGGGGCCTCGCCGACCACCAGGGCGGTCCTGCCGCGCAGCGCGTCCTCCTCGCCGGTGGGCGCCACGGCGCACAGCCGCCAGGTGCCCTCCGTGCCGGCCTCGGGGAGGCCGTCGGGCGCTCCGGCGATCCCCACCGGCCCGCCCATGGTCTCGCCCTCCAGGGAGCGCTGGGCGACCAGGCTGGTGGTGGCGCCCTCGCCCAGGGCCAGGCGCGCGGACGCGAGGTTGGCGACGGGGCGCAGCATCCCGCCCGAGTACAGGTACGTCGCGCCGCCGTTGCGGTCGATGACGATCCGGCCCTCCTGGCGCCAGGAGTTCGCCCCGCCCGGGAAGATCAGGCCGAAGACCAGGAAGCCGACGCAGAGCAGCGCGCCCAGGCCCAGCCCCACGTAGGTGCCGTTGCGGGTGCGCCGCATGGGGGCGTCCACCGCGTCGGGGTCGGCCTCCAGCATCGCCGTCCCCAGGCGGCCCACGGTGAAGTTGTGGGCCATCACGCGGTCGCGTCGTGACTGCATGTCAGCCCCCGATCCCGCGGAGCAGGCCGAACACCCCGAACTGGGCCAGGACCAGCGGTATCAGGGCCACGCACAGGAGGAGCTGGATGATCTCCGCCGCCCGGCCCCAGTGCGGCAGGGCCCGGCGCCCGGGCAGGCTCCACGAGATCACCGCGAGGACCGTCGTGGCGCCGAACAGGCCCAGCACGGCCAGCAGGCGGCCCAGGGGCTCGGCGCCCCAGGCCAGGGCGATGGCGAGCACCGAGAGCGCGGCCCAGGGCGGGCCGACCATCAGCGCGCGCTGCCAGGCGCTGCCCAGGCCGCGCGACTGGAGCAGCATCACCAGGCACAGGATGAGCACGAGCGTCTTGGGCACCCAGCCCGGGGTCAGGGCCAGGACGGTCGCGCACACCGTGATCACGGCGCCGGTGGAGGCGTACAGGGCCGTCTGGAAGCGGTCGGCCAGGGCCGTGCGGTCCAGGACCCGGCGCGCCGGGAGGGGGTCGATCTCCTCCTGGAGCTGCTTGGGGTTGGACGGCAGCGCCGGGAGCTTCAGACCGGAGAGCCGGAAGGCCAGCTGCGGGGCGTAGGTGCCGGTGAACAGCGCCACGATCGCCACCAGGGCGGCGGCGTCCGCGACGGAGGTGTTCGGGAGGAACATGAGCAGCAGCCCGCCCACCACGCCCAGCACCTCGACGACGAACAGGGCGGTGAAGAACGGGATCGAGCCCGCCACCGCCGCGACGCCGAGCACGCTGGCGCCCGCCGCCGTCACCGAGGCCGTGAGGATGACCGCGCCCGTGAACAGGGTTCCCGGCTCCCCGGTGGGGATCAGCGCCCCCGCCAGCCCCATGGCCAGGGTGGCGCACCCGGCGAGGCCGGTGGACGCGGAGAGGTCGGCCATGGCGCGCGAGGCGGCCCAGGCCGAGAGCAGCATGAGGACCGCCGAGGCGGACGCGCCCAGCACGGTGAACAGGTTGCGGCCGCCGCCGGTGAGCACGCCCAGCCCGAGCAGCAGGACCACCAGGCCCAGGACCTGGAGCAGGACGCGCGTGTGCGCGGGCGACCAGCGGTCGGGGCGCTCGGACATCCCCGTGGCCACGCCGTCGACGATGTCGTCGAAGTGGACCGGGGGGAGTTGCTCCCGACGGGGTCGAAGGTAGAGGGTCTCCCCATGGCACAGGCCCAGGGACGCGAGGGTCTCGTCCTCGTCCAGGGGTTCGTCCCCCAGCTGCTGGAGGACCCACCCGTCGTGTTCGAGACCGCTCTCGTCCAGGTCCTCGCCATCGTCGCCCTCGGCGTACAGCACGAGGGTGGGGATGATTTCGGACAGGGGGACCTCGACCGGGGCCGCGATCTCGAACGCGCGCTGTGGTGCGCGGATCATGAGGCGGCAGGGGTCGACGGCAGAGGAATCGCTCATCCGGGGCCGTTCGACAGGGGGCTACACAACGACACAGACACTAACACTCAGATATCGGTTTCTGGTGTTGTGTTGGTTTAAGTATCCGAATTTGTGACCTTGTTTCTTAACGGTAGCTTTTCTCGTGGTCTGCCGCTCACCGTGCCGTGGTCTCCTCGTACCGGCACCCGCGAGCGAACCCGCCCGGCCCCAGCAAGGAGTCCCAGCCCAGTGAGCACCATCCGAGTACGGCGTCCACCGAGGCGTCCCGGCCCCGATCTGCCCTCGGGGGAGATCTCCCTCCAGGAGCCGCCGGAGCTGACCGAGCAGCAGTCCAGCATGTCCTCGGTCTTCATGTACATGCCGATGGCGTTCACTTCACTCGCCATGTTGATGATGTTCATCCGTCCTGGCAACATGGGCAACAGTGTGATGCCGTTCATCGCCGGCGGCATGATGCTGGCGGGCGCGGTCCTGATGCTCGGCGGCCAGTACCTGCGCGCGCTCCTGGAGCGGCGCCGCAAGCTCAACGACGACCGGCGCGACTACCTGCGCTACCTGCGGCAGATGCGCACCCGGCTGCGCCAGGTCGTCACCGAGCAGCGCGACGCCATGCTCTGGCGCGCCCCCCACCCCGACGCCCTGTGGTCCATCGTGCGCACCTCGCGCCTGTGGGAGCGCCGGGCCGACGACGAGGACTTCGGCGAGGTCCGGGTCGCGGTCGGCGAGCAGGCGCTCTCCATGAAGATCTCCCCGGTCTCCTCCAAGCCGGTGGAGGACCTCGAACCCCTCAGCGCGCACGCCCTGCGCCGCTTCATCCGCGCCTACGGCACGGTCGAGGACCAGCCCGTGCAGGTGTTCCTGCGCGGCTACGCCCGCGTGACGCTGCGCGGGGACCTGGCGGCCTCCCGGGGGCTCACCCGGGCCCTGCTGGGCCAGCTCGCCGTCTTCCACTCCCACGACGAGCTGCGCGTCGCCGTGTGCGCCTCCGCCGCCGCCATGCCGCACTGGTCCTGGGTGAAGTGGCTCCCGCACAACCAGCACCCCACGGTCCGCGACGGCGCCGGGCAGGCCCGCCTGCTCTTCACCGACGCGATCGAGCTCGAACAGCTCCTGGGCGAGGAGCTGTCCGACCGGCCCCGCTTCGACCCCACCGCCTCGCCGGGCCGGGAGGAGCCCTTCATCGTCGTGGTCGTGGACGGCGGGAGCATCCCGCCCGGCTCCCGGCTGCTCGGCGGCGGGTACCGCAACGCCGTGGTCGTGGACGTCGCCGACCCCATGCCGCCGGAGGACGACCCCTACACCCTGGCGCTGCGGGTGGAGCCCGACCGGCTGGTCATGCTGGGCAGCGACAACACCGGCCGCGACACCGAGGAGGACCTGGGCCGCCCGGACTCCCTCACCCGGGTCCGCGCCGGGGCCCTGGGCCGCCTGCTCTCCCCCTACCGGGCCAGCGGCATCGCGGCCGAGGTGACCGAGCCCCTCACGACCGACTTCGAGCTGACCACGCTGCTGGGGGTCCGCGACCTGCGGTCCCACGACCCGGAGCGGATGTGGGGCGAGCTGCACCCCAAGAACCGGCTGCGCGTGCCCATCGGCATGACCTCGGACGGGGCTCCCCTGGAGCTGGACCTCAAGGAGTCGGCGCTGGGCGGCATGGGCCCGCACGGCATGCTGATCGGCGCGACCGGCTCGGGCAAGAGCGAGCTGCTGCGCACCCT
>NZ_FQZK01000024.1 GCF_900141985.1 Nocardiopsis flavescens
CGCAAGCCGTTCTCGGTGGTCCTGTTCGACGAGATCGAGAAGGCCCACAACGACATCTTCAACTCGCTCCTCCAGGTGCTGGAGGAGGGACGTCTCACCGACGCCCAGGGTCGCAACGTCGACTTCAAGAACACGGTCATCATCATGACGACCAACCTGGGCACCCGGGACATCTCCAAGGGCGTGGCCATGGGCTTCGCCAAGGAGGACGACGCCCAGACCAACTACGAGCGGATGAAGGCCAAGGTCGGCGAGGAGCTCAAGCAGAACTTCCGGCCGGAGTTCCTCAACCGCGTGGACGACATCATCGTCTTCCACCAGCTGACCGAGGGCGAGATCTTCCAGATCGTGGATCTGATGATCACCAGCCTCGACAACCGCCTCAAGGAGCGGGACATGGGCATCGAGCTCCGTCCCGCGGCCAAGAAGCTGCTGTCGGAGCGGGGCTTCGACCCGGTCCTGGGCGCCCGGCCGCTGCGCCGGACGATCCAGCGGGAGATCGAGGACCAGCTCTCGGAGAAGATCCTGTTCGGCGACCTCAAGGCCGGCCAGATCGTCGTGATCGACGCCGAGGGCGAGGGCACCGACGCCAAGCTCACCTTCAAGGGTGTGCCCAAGCCGGCGGCCGTCCCGGACACCCCCGAGGTCGAGGAGTCGGCCGCGGGCAAGGCCGAGTGACGCACGCGGTGTAACGCACTCCGTCAGCGGGGGCGCCCTTCGGGGCGCCCCCGCCGCCGTTCCCGGCCCCGGGCCCGGTGCGGGGGACCGGCTAGGGTGCGAGGGTGACTCAGCCGCATGATCCCCGCCACGACCCCCACGACCAGGGCCCGCAGCCGCAGCAGGGTCCGCCGCCGGGCCAGGGCCCCTACGCCGCGGGCCCGCCCGGCCCGCCGCCGGGACCTCCGGGACCGCCGGGCCCGCCCCTGGGCGGGCCGCCCGGGTACGGTCCCGCACCGCAGCAGCCGGGCTACGGGCCGCCCCCCGGCCACGGCCCCTACCCCGGGTACCCGCCGCAGCCCGGCGGGTACCCGCCCCCCGCGAAGAAGTCCTCGGCCGGACTCGTCATCGGCCTCGTCGCCGGCGCCCTGGTCCTGGTGCTGGTCATCGCGGGCGGCGGGCTGTGGCTCTACGCCTCCTCGCGCACCGCGCCCCCGTCCGACGCGGCCTCGGGCGGGGACGTGCTCACCTTCGAGGGCCTGTCCGCCGACCACGTCGAGGTGGGCGAGACCGTCGAGTACGACGTCTTCCCGCCGGCGGGCGGACCGCACTACCCCACCTGGCAGGACTGCGGCGTGTACACCGAGCCGCTGCGCGCGGAGTTCGCCGTGCACTCGCTGGAGCACGGCGCGGTGTGGATCACCTACGACGCGTCGCTCTCGCCCGACGAGGTCGCGGTCCTGGAGGGGCTCTACACCTCCGGCGACTACCTGCTGATCAGCCCGATGGACGGGCTGCCCTCCCGCGTGGTGGCCTCCGCCTGGGGCTCGCAGCTCCGGCTGGAGGACCCCGCCGACCCGGCGCTGGCGGGCTACCTGCGCGAGTACGTGCAGGGCCCGGCCACCCCGGAGCCCGGAGCGCCGTGCAGCGGAGGGGTCTCCGAGAGCGGGGACGCCGCGGAGGCGCTCGCCACCACGGGGACCGCCGCCTGAGGCCTCAGGAGGGCAGGGCGTAGCGGCCGTCCTCCAGCGGGTCCACGAGGCCGTCGGCGACCAGGCCGTCCAGGGCGCGCTCGCGCTGGACGCCGTCGTCCCAGACGGCGTCCAGCGCGGGCTTGGCCACCGGTTCCGCCGAGTCGCGCAGCACCGCCAGCAGGCGGCCGCGCGCCTGGCGGTCGGTGCCCGCGTAGGTCTGGCCGCGCCGGGGCGGTCCGCTGTACGCGGGCCGCCCCGCAGCCGTCCAGGCGCACTGGACGGCGATGGGGCAGTCGGCGCACGCGGGGGAGCGGGCGGTGCACACCAGGGCCCCGAGCTCCATCACGGCCACGCCCCAGCGGGCCGCCACGGACGGCTCGGGCGGCAGCAGGGACTCGGCGAGGGTGACCTCGGCCTTGGTCTGGGTTTTCGGCGGGTACTCGACGCCTGTTTCGGCCCTGGCCAGGACCCGGCGCACGTTGGTGTCCAGAATGGCGTGGCGCTGGCCGAAAGCGAAGCTCGCCACGGCCGCCGCCGTGTACGCGCCGACACCGGGCAGCGACAGCAGGGTGGCGTGGTCGTCGGGCACCACCCCGCCGTGCTCCCCCGTGATGGCCGTCGCGCAGGCGTGCAGGCGCAGCGCCCGGCGCGGGTAGCCGAGCCGGTTCCACATGCGGACCGCCTCGCCCGGGGAGTCCTCTGCCAGGTGGGCGGGGGTGGGCCAGCGCTCCATCCAGGCCCGCCAGGCGGGCAGCACCCGCACGACGGGGGTCTGCTGGAGCATGATCTCGCTGACCAGGATCGACCAGGGGGATGCCCCGGGGGCCCGCCAGGGAAGATCGCGGGCGTTGGCCTCGTACCAGGCCAGAACGGCGGTGCTGTAAGGGTTATCGCTCATCTTTAAACCGGGGATCGGCGGGTTGACTAGGTGGCGCGCCCGCAAAACCGCAATACTACGGCCCATGGCGTCAAGTACCGGACATCCCGTCAGTCCCGAGACCTACTGGAAGCGGCGCGCACTCGTGCTGGCCGGGGTCATGTTGGTGCTCACCCTCATCGTCTTCGCCTGCCGGCCGGGTGGCGGGGACGAGGGGGAGACGACCCGGTCCGACGCGAGCATGGGCGAGGACGCCTCCCCCAGTGTGGCACCCGAGGACGCCTCCGCGTCCCCGGAACCGGAAGAGGAGCCCTCCGAGGGCGAGGCATCTCCGAGCGCGGACCCCTCCGCCTCCGACGACCCCTCCGACGCCGAGGCGTCCGAGGGCGGGGAGGGCGGCTCCGGCGGGGAGGGCGGTTCCGGCGGCGGTGGCGTCGCGGCGCCCGAGAAGCCCGAGGACCGGTGCCGGCCCCAGGACGTGGTGGTCAGCCTCGACTTCGCGGAGTCCGACAAGGAGGTCTACGGCGCCGGCCAGAACCCCGCCTTCAAGGTCACCGTCGTGAACACCGCCGAGCAGACCTGCACCGTGGACGTGGGCAGCGAGGCCATGGAGCTGCGCATCCACTCCGGGGACGACCGCATCTTCTCCACCGCGGACTGCGTCGAGGGCGAGAGCCGGGTGGACCGCCAGGTCAGCCGGGGCGTCCCGCACGAGTTCGAGATCTCCTGGGACCGGGTGCGCTCCTTCAGCGACTGCCGCGGCGGCCGGTCCGACGCCAGGCCGGGCTGGTACCGCGCCAACCTCCACGGGGACTACGCGGGCTCGACCGAGCAGCAGGTGTTCCAGCTGAAGTCCTGAGCGGGACCGCGCGAACGCGGACACGGACGGCACTCATGTGATTACGATGAGTGTCGTCCGTGTTTTTCCGACCGGGAGTGAAATCCACCGTGAAACGCCTTGCCGCCTGCGGCCTCGCCCTGCTCACCGCCCTCGCGCTCACCCCGGGGACGGCCTCGGCCGAGCGCTACTCCGCCCGGTACGTCCTCGCCGTCACCGACGACTCCACCGGTGAGCGCTCCGTCACCACGCTGAACTGCGCGCCGGCGGGCGGCGCGCACCCCGGGGCCCGGGCGGCGTGCGACGCCATCGCCGAAGCCGGGTCGATCGAGGCGATCGCCCCCGCCGACGGCGTCTGCACCATGGAGTACCGCCCGGTCACCGCCACGGCCCACGGGCACGAGCAGTTCGAGGCGACCTTCGGCAACCCCTGCGTCCTGCGCCTGGCCAAGGGCGAGGTCTTCGCGTTCTAGCCGCTCCGGCGGCGTGCGCGGACGGCCCGGGAGGGGCGCGCGGTACCGGCAGACCCGGTGCGGCCACCCGTCGTCCACGACGCGGCGGCCCGGCCCGGCGCCCGGCGGGTGCCGGGGTGGCGCCGGGGACTTCCCTGCGGACGGCCCGGGAGACGGCCGCGGCCACGGGGCTCCCGCCGCGTGCGCACCGGGCCGCCGCCGCGGGCCCGGCGGGCCCCGGAGCGCGGTGGCGGGTCCGGGAGGGGGCGGGTCCGGTCCCCGGAGCGCCCTGCCGCGCCACCGGGGGCCGGTCCGGCGCCCGGTGGGTGCGAGGGAGGCGGCGGGGCGCTTCGGGGGTCCCTGGGACCGGCGCGGATGCCGCCGGGCACCGCGGCCGGCTAGCCGCGCCGGCGGGCCACGCGGACGAGGGCCTCGCTGAGCTCCTCCACCTCGTGGAGGCGGATGCCCGGCACCGGGTCGCCGAAGTGCTTGGGCACGATCGCCTCGGTGAAGCCCAGGCGCTGCGCCTCGGACACCCGGCGGCGGGCGCCGGTGACCGTGCGCACGTCCCCGGCCAGGCCGACCTCGCCGACCACCACCAGGCCCCGGGGCAGGGCGACGTCGTTGTGCGAGCTGCCCGCCGCCATCGCCAGCGCCAGGTCGATCGCGGGCTCGGTCAGGCGCACGCCGCCCACCGTGGAGGCGTAGACGTCCAGGCTGGCGAGCTTCATGCCGGTGCGCTTCTCCAGCACCGCCAGGATCATGTTCACCCGCGAGGTGTCCAGCCCCGAGGTGGCCCGGCGGGGCGCGGGCAGCGGGGTGGGCGCCACCAGCGCCTGCACCTCGGCGATGATGGGCCGCCGCCCCTCCAGCGCCACGGTGATGCAGGTGCCCGGGACCGGGTCGCTGCGCTCGGTCAGGAACAGGCCGCTGGGGTCGGCCAGGCCCACGATGCCGCTCTCGGTCAGCTCGAAGCAGCCGATCTCGTCGGTGGGGCCGTAGCGGTTCTTGACCGCGCGCAGCAGCCGCAGCTGGGAGTGGCGCTCGCCCTCGAAGTGCAGCACCACGTCCACCAGGTGCTCCAGCAGCCGCGGACCCGCGATGGAGCCGTCCTTGGTCACGTGGCCCACCAGGACCGTGGCGATGCCGCGCTCCTTGGCGATCTGGATGAGCGCGCCGGTCACCTGCCGTACCTGCGTGACGCCGCCCGGAACGCCGCTGGTGTCGGGGGACATCATGGTCTGCACGGAGTCGACGATGATCAGGCCCGGGGACACCGCGTCCACGTGCGAGGCCACGGTGGCGATGGAGGTCTCCGCCGCCAGGTACAGCTTGTCCGACAGCGCCCCCAGGCGCTCGGCGCGCAGCCGGACCTGCCCGGCGGACTCCTCGCCCGTCACGTACAGGACGGGGCCGGCCTGGGCGCGCTTGGCGGCCACCTCCAGCAGCAGGGTGGACTTGCCGACACCGGGCTCCCCGGCGAGCAGGACCACGCCGCCGGGGACGGCGCCGCCGCCCAGCACCCGGTCGAGCTCGTCGATGCCGGTGGGGACGGCCTCCGCGCTCTCCACGCTGATCTCCGTGATGGGCCTGGCCCGGGAGGTCACCGCGGCGGGGGCCACCGCCATGGGCGCCGGGGCCCCGGCCTCCTCGACCGTCCCCCACGCCTGGCACTCCCCGCAGCGGCCGACCCACTTGAGGCTGGTCCAGCCGCATTCGGCGCACCGGAACGTCGTCTTCGCTTTGGCCATGTCCGACACGCTAACGCGTACCGGGGACGCTCGGCCCGGGCCCGGGGCCCGCCGGGAACGACACAGGAAAGTTACCTACGAGTCAGCTATCCGCGGGCGTAGGTTCTGTTACACAATGGCCTTGGTCCGTAACGCAGCGGTACGCCGCCGCGCCCGCGGGCCCGACCAGCTCTTCCGGCCCCCGCTCCTCGGAGAGGAACCCCCCTGTGACCTCTGCTCCCCTGCGCGGCCTCGCGCTCCGCGCCGCGTCCCTGCTCGCCGTCGCCCTCGGCGCCTCGGCCGTCCTGCCCGCGACCGCCTCGGCCGACGAGGCCTCGGCCGCGGCCTACGACCACTACGTCTCCATCGGCGACTCCTTCGTGGCGGGCCCCCTCGTCACCTCCGAGCGGGTGACCACGTCCGTGCCGCTGTTCGGCTGCATGCGGTCCTCGTCCAACTACCCGGCGATGCTCGCCGAGCGGCTGGGCGTGACGGAGTTCACCGACGCCAGCTGTTCGGGGGCGGTGATCGAGGACCTCTACGAGCCGCAGTTCTCCGACGTGCTGCCCCAGCTCGACGCGCTGACCCCGGAGACGGACCTGGTCACGGTGGGCATCTCCGGGAACGACTTCGGGTTCTCCAGCGTGTTCGTCGAGTGCGCCAAGCAGAGCCTGAGCAACCCCCTGGGCAACCCGTGCGAGCGCCACTACGGCGACGAGCTGTCGCAGCGGGTCGAGAACCTGCGCGGCGAGGTGGCGACCGTGTACGCGGACATCGCCCAGCGCAGCCCGAACGCCACGGTCCTGTCCGTCGGCTACCTCCAGATCCTCCCCGAGAGCGGCGGCTGCTGGCCGAGCACCCCGGTCGCCCGGGGCGACGTTCCCTTCCTGGACCGGGTCCAGACGGAGCTGAACACGATGATCGCCCAGGAGGCCGCCGCCCAGGGGGCGGTGTTCGTCGACGTCATGGAGCGCGGGCACGACGTCTGCAAGGGTTCCGGCACCCGCTGGGTCGAGGGCCTGATCCCCGAGAACGGGGCGCCGATCCACCCCAACCGCCTGGGGATGGAGGCCACCGCGGACTTCGTCGCGCAGGAGCTGGGCGTGCCGGTCCAGGACGCCGCCTGAGGCGCGTCCGGCCGGCTTCTCCGGCCGGTCGGTGACCGGCGGTGACCCGTTCCGGCCGCCGGTCCCGGAGGCCGGCGGGCAGAAGTGAGGGCGCCGGGGGCAATCGCCCCCGGCGCCCTTTTCGTCCGCGGGGGTAAAGCCAATCTTTACCGGTTTCCCTGCCGTGTTGCATTACTGAGAGTGACAATTGGAAGACTTTGTGTGACGAATGAAACGTGTGTCGTGGCGGACCCATCCGCGTCGCGGTGACGCGGACGCCACGGCGGACCGATATCCGGTATGTGGAGGACCAGTGCTTCTACCGCGACACCGTGAGAAAACGCAGGCCTGCCGTCCCGTGGAACAGGGGCGACAGGCCTCACCCTTGTGCCGGCCCCGGTCGGGGGTGCGCGCCCTCGCGGTCGCCGCCCTCGCCGCGGTGCTGGCCCTGGGCGCCGCACCCGGACCGGCGCAGGCGGCCCCCGCCGCCCGCGCGGTCCAGGGGGAGCGCGTCCACCAGCTCTCCTCCTCCGCCGCGGAGAAGGCGATCGAGGCCGCCGAGGGACAGAAGGGGACCCCCTACTCCTGGGGCGG
This sequence comes from Nocardiopsis flavescens, assembly GCF_900141985.1. Lineage (GTDB taxonomy): Bacteria > Actinomycetota > Actinomycetes > Streptosporangiales > Streptosporangiaceae > Nocardiopsis > Nocardiopsis flavescens. The sequence continues at coordinate 7,229 of NZ_FQZK01000024.1, forward strand.
CAGCAAGCCCGGCGGGTTCGACTGCTCCGGGCTCGTCCAGTGGTCGTTCAAGCAGGCCGGCGTGAGCCTGCCCCGCGTCGCCCAGGACCAGGTCTCCGCCGGGACCAGGGTGAGCTACTCCAACGCCAGGCGGGGCGACCTCCTCTACTGGGCCGACAGCGGGGGCTACGCCTACCACGTGGCCATCTACCTCGGCGACGGCCGCATGATCGACGCGCCCCGGTCGGGCGACAAGGTCCGGGAGCGGGACGTCACCAGCTACAACCTCGCCGGAGCCGTGCGGCTGTGACGCCGCCCCCGCGGGCCGCGCGCCGGACGCCGACGGCCGCGGGCCCACGCTCTCCCGGGGGGTGACCCCGGCGGCCCGCACCCCTGAACGGGTGCTCAGTACCTCCGCCACCAGAGATTGACCGCGTAGTCCACCGCGGTCCCCGGGTGCGCCGCGATGATCTCCGCGGCCAGGGCCGGAGGGAACTCGATCCCCACCACCGCCTCGAAGGAGCGGCGGTCGGTGAAGTCCCAGCGCATCGTCAGGGCTTCGCGCTCGAAACCGTGGGAGGACCAGAACCTTTCGACGGCGGCCGGGTCGTAGGACGGCAGCGACCGTCGGAACCAGCCGCCGAACGTGGACCGGGTCGCGTCGTTGTCGATCACGAACGCGACCCCGCCGCGCCGCATCACCCGGTCGAGTTCGACCAGCCCGGGTTCGCACCCGGGGCCGAAGAAGTAGGCCCAGCGCGCGTGCGCGACCTCGACGACGGAGTCGGGGACGGGCAGCCGCTGGGCCGCTCCGGCCAGTACCTCGGCGTTGGCCAGCCCCGCCACCCGGGCCCGGGCCCGGGCCGCCAGCGCGGGGTGGGGCTCCACCCCGGTCACCCGGGCCGCGCTCCGCGCGAACCGGGGCAGGTGGAACCCGGTGCCGCAGCCGATGTCCAGCACCCGGGCGCCCGCCGTCGGGCGGATGCGCCCCATCGCCGCCTCGATCACCCCGTCCGGGTCCGCGGCGAGGTTCTCCAGCTCATAGACGTCGGGGTGGCGCCAGATGTTCGGGCTGGGAACGGCCTCCCTGGGGATCATGACCGCAGAGCCTACCGGCGGCACGCCACGTTCACACCGCGGCTACGCACGGGGGCGGTCGGAGCGCATACCCTGTCCACGTGAGCGCTATCCAGGTACCAGACGCGCCCGTCGTGCTCTCGACGGCGTCGGTCTACCCTGAGAAGACCCCGGCCGCCTTCGAGATCGCCGCGAAACTGGGGTACGACGGCATCGAGGTCCTCGTCTCCTCCGACCCCGCCAGCCAGGACGTCGACCTGCTGCGACGTCTCTCCGACTACCATCAGATCCCGGTCACCGCGGTCCACTCCCCGTGCCTCGTCCTCACCCAGCGGGTGTGGGGGCGCGAGCCCTGGGGCAAGCTCGTCCGCTCCAAGGAGATGGCCGAGGCCCTGGGCGCCACGACCATCGTGGTCCACCCCGCCTTCCGCTGGCAGCGCGACTACGCCCGCGAGTTCGAGATCGGCGTCGCCCGCATGCAGGAGGAGACCGACGTGGTCTTCGCGGTCGAGAACATGTACCCGGTGCGCGTGCGCGACCGCGAGGTCGTGCCCTACGCGCCGAGCTGGAACCCCCTCGACCGCGACTACGCCGACGTCACCCTCGACATGTCGCACACCGCGATGTCCGGCTCCGACGCCATGGACATGGCCAAGCGGCTGGGCGACCGCCTCTCCCACATCCACGTCGCCGACGGCTTCGGCGGGCAGAACCTCGACGAGCACCTCATCCCGGGCCGCGGCCGGCAGCCGGTCGCGGAGGTCCTGGAGTACCTGGCGGGCGGAGGGTTCGAGGGCCAGCTGGTGCTGGAGGTGAGCACCCGCAAGGCGCCCGACCGCGCGGCCCGGATGCGGGAGCTGGCCGAGGCGCTGGCCTTCACCCGGCTGCACTTCGCCCGCCCGGCCGAGCCCGCGGCGGCGGGGCGGCCCCGCGACCGGCGCGAGCGGATCGCCCTGCTGCGCCGCCGTGCGCCCTCCCCGCCCCGCCTGTTCGAGGTGGACTCCACGGGGACGGTCGAGGGCGGCGACGACGACTGACCCGGTCCCGCGTACCACGTGGTGAGACGCCGTGTCCGCCCCGGCTCCCCGGGGCGGCTAGCGTTGCGGGGGACCGCAGAGAGGACCCTTTTCATGATCGCGATCATCGGTGCCGGGAAGATGGGCGAGGCGCTGCTCGCCGGGATGCTGGCCAAGGGCCACGCCCCGGAGGGCGTCCTCGTCACCGAGCCGCGCTCGGAGCACGCGGCCGAGCTGCGCGGGCGCTACGGCGTGGAGGTCGTCCCCGCCGACGAGGCCGCCAAGCGCGCCGGGACGCTGCTGCTCGCGCTGAAGCCGCAGGACATGGTCTCCCTGCTGGACGACCTCGCCCCGCACCTGTCGCCGGACCGGCTCGTCATCTCCGTGGCCGCCGGCCTCACCACCGCCGTGCTGGAGGAGCACCTGCCCGCGGGCACCCCGGTGGTGCGGGCCATGCCCAACACCCCGGCCCTGATGGGCCAGGGGATGACGGCCGTCGCAGGCGGCGCCCACGCCGGCGCCGGGCACCTGGAGCGCGCGGAGGCGCTGCTGGGCACGGTCGGCGAGGTGATCCGGGTCGGCGAGCAGCACATGGACACCGTCACCGCCATCTCCGGCAGCGGGCCCGCCTACTTCTACTTCATCGCCGAGACGATGATCGAGGCGGGCGTGGCGATGGGCATGCCGCGCGCCACCGCCCAGAAGCTGGTGGGGCAGACCATCACCGGCGCCGCCGCCATGCTCAACGGCTCGGGGGAGCACCCGGTGGTCCTGCGCGAGGCGGTCACCTCGCCGGGCGGCACCACCGCGGCGGCGCTGCGCGAGCTGGAGCGGCACGGGGTGCGCGCCGCGTTCACGGACGCGATCGAGGCCGCGCGGGACCGCAGCAGCGCGCTCTCGGGGAGCTGAGCGCCCGGGGTTCGGGCGTCCGAGGTGCTGAGACGCACCGGAGGGGCTGCCGGTTCCCCGTTGAAGTGGCCGAAAACGGTCGGACTGCACGAAGGTCCTGAACGGGTACATAGGTAGTGTTCAGAGGGAGGGTGGAAACGCCCTCCACCAGGTCCTGCCGTCTCCCAGGAGGCCGGGCCGTCTCCCCCGTCACCCGACCCAGGGCCATTCCATGAGTCTTCCCCCTTCCTCCCCAGACCCGTCCCGGCCTCCGGGCGGGCCCGTGCCCCCGCCGGGCGGTCCGCCGCCCGGCGGCGACCAGGGCACGCCCCCCGGGCAAGCCCCGTCCGGCCCGCAGCCGGGTGGCGACCCGGCCCACGGTGCCGTGCCCGCCGCGGGTGCCCCCTCGGGTCCGCAGCCGGGCGGGAACCCGTCCTACGGTGGTGTGCCCTCGGGTCCGCAGTCGGGCGGGAACCCGTCCTACGGTGGTGTGCCCTCGGGTCCGCAGTCGGGCGGGAACCCGTCCTACGGTGGTGTGCCCTCGGGTCCGCAGTCGGGCGGGAACCCGTCCTACGGTGGTGTGCCCTCGGGTCCGCAGTCGGGCGGGAACCCGTCCTACGGTGGTGTGCCCTCGGGTCCGCAGTCGGGCGGGAATCCGTCCTACGGTGGTGTGCCCTCGGGTCCGCAGTCGGGCGGGAATCCCTCGTACGGTGGTGCTCCCTCGGGCCCCCAGACCGGCGGGAACCCGCCCTACGGCGGCGCGCCCACGGGCGGCGCGTACTCCGGCGGCGTCCCGGGCGGCCCCGGTGTCCCCCCGGGCCCCGGCGGCCCGGCCGGACCGGGCGGGCCCTTCGGTCCCCCCGGCGGCCCCGGCGCGCCCTTCGGCCCGCCCCCGCCCCCGCCGCCCCGGCGGCTGGGCCTGTTCTCCTCGCCCACCGCGCTGCACACCGCCGCCCTCAACGCCACCGGCACGGGCGCGGGCTACCTCCGCATCAAGCGGTGGCCGTTCTTCGCCGCGGCCCTGGCCGTCACCCTCGTCCTGCTGGTCGCGGCGGCCGTCCTGGGCGCCGCCGACAACCTGCTGCTGTGGACCCCGCTCCTCCTGGTCTGGTTCCTCGCCGCCGCGGTGCACGGCCTCTTCGCCGGCCGCGCCCACGACGAGCGGATCCTCGCCCAGGGCGGCACCCCGCCCCGGAGCGCGCTGCCCTACCTGACCGCCGGCGGCCTGGCCGTCGCCCTGGTCGTCTCCCTGACCGGCGTGTGGCAGCTCGGCGAGTGGCGGCTGCGCGTCGCCGACGCCGCCCACGCGCGCGGTGACTGCGGCCCCTCCGAGGCGGTCGCCGCGTACGAGTCCGTCGAGGACTTCTTCCAGCTGTCCTTCTCCTCCTCCCTGATGGACCGCGCCCGCGCGGGGATCGCCGCCTGCGGGCTGCTGGAGCGGGCCCAGGGCGACGTCGACGCCGAGGACTACGAGCAGGCGCTGGACTCCTACGCGACCTACTTCGAGCACCCGGCCGCCCGCTGGCAGGACACCGACGGCGAGGTCGCCGACATCCACTTCTCCTACGCCGCGGACCTGCTGGAGAACGCCGACGCCGCCTTCGGTGGCGAGGTCACCCCCGAGTACACCGAGGACGTCCGGCGGGCCCACGAGGTCTTCGCCATCATCCCCGTCGACTACGAGGGCACCGAGGCCGCCGGCCGGGTCCCCGAGGCCCTCGTCGACCTCTACGACACGGGCACCAACCGCCTGGGCTCGCAGTGGTGCGTGGGGCTGGACCAGATCGACCTGCTGGCCGACCTGGACTGGGCCGCCGCCCCCGACATCCCCGACCGGATCGCCGAGGAGCGGCCCGAGGCCGCCCTGGAGTGCGGCTGGGAGTCCGTCGACTCCCAGGAGTTCGACCAGGCCGACGCCATGGTCGAGATCCTGGAGGCGGAGTACGCCGACTACGAGGCGGACGACGTCGAGAAGATGGTCACCCACATCGGCGCCGGGCGCATCGAGCAGGAGATGGACCTGCTCACCGTCGTGGGCGACACGTCCCTGGACACCACGCCCACCGGCGGCTCCGGCAACGACAAGTTCGTCTTCGAGATCGTCAACCACTCGCCGCACGAGCTGCGCTTCCTCTACGTCGGACCGGACAAGGTCCACGGCGAGGTCACCGCCGCCCCGTGCGACGACTGCGACTCCTACCCGCCGGACTCGCCGCCCTCCTACGACTCGTGCTTCGGCGAGGGCGAGACCCTCAAGGTCGAGCTCGACCCGGGCGAGTACCGCATCGTGGTCGCCAACAGCGACTCGCTGTTCACCCGTCCCATGCACGGAACGGTGAAGCTGGGCGGCGGCGACCTGTCCGAGAGCTGCTACTACGTCACCACGGGCCTCTAGCGCGCGTGCGGGGGCCGGGCCGGTGCGGACATCCGTACCGGCCCGCGCCGTGTCCGCCCCCCGGGGTTCCGGGTACACCCCGCCCTTGCGTACTGTGTGCTTCGGAACACGCACACCTGAAACGGGGGTCACCGACATGGGAGGGCGTACGTCCTGCTCGCTCCGGGTGGCATGGGATGACGGGCTGACCGCCTACGACTTCGGGCCGATGCACCCGATGGCGCCGATCCGGGTCGAGCTGACCATGGCGCTCGCCCGGGAACTGGAGGTCCTGGGAGCCCCCGGGGTCTCCCTCCTGGACGTGGAGCCCGCTTCCGACGACCTCCTGTCCCTGGTGCACGACCGCTCCTACATCGAGGCGGTCAAGCGCGCCGGCCGCACGCTGGAGCCGGACGACGCGCACATGCTCGGCACCACCGACAACCCGGTGTTCAAGGACATGCACGACGCCGCCGCGCTCATCTGCGGCGCCTCGGTCGCCGCCGCGCGGGCGGTGTGGACGGGGGAGTCGGTGCACGCCGCCAACATCGCGGGCGGGCTGCACCACGCCATGCGCGGCAACGCCTGGGGCTTCTGCGTCTACAACGACCCGGCCCTGGCCATCGCCTGGCTGCTGGAGCAGGGCGCCAAGCGCATCGCCTACGTCGACGTCGACGTCCACCACGGGGACGGCGTCCAGCGCGCCTTCTACAACGACCCCCGGGTGCTCACCATCAGCCTGCACGAGTCGCCGGTCACCCTGTTCCCGGGCACCGGCCAGGCGGGGGAGACCGGCGGGCCCGACGCGGAGGGCTACTCGGTCAACGTCGCCCTGCCCGCCGGGACCGGCGACAGCGGCTGGCACCGGGCCTTCGACGCGGTGGTCCCGCCGCTGCTGCACGAGTTCCAGCCCGAGATCCTGGTGACCCAACAGGGCTGCGACACGCACGCCCTCGACCCGCTCGCCAACCTGACGCTCAGCGTCGACGGCCAGCGGCGCGCCTACGCCGAGCTGCACAAGCTCGCCCAGCGCACGGCCGGCGGACGCTGGCTGCTGTTCGGCGGCGGCGGGTACGGGCTGGTGCACGTGGTGCCCCGCGCCTGGACGCACCTGCTCGCCGAGGCGGCCGGCCGTCCGGTGGACCCTGACACCGAGACGCCGCAGCGCTGGCGCGACTTCGTCCGGGAGCGCACCGGGGAACTGGCGCCGCTGTACATGACCGACGGCCGCGACGTGGCGTTCGCGCGTTTCGAGGAGGGGTACGACCCCGGCAATCCGGTGGACCGCGCCATTAACGCGACCCGGACCGCGGTGTTCCCGAGCCACGGCATAGACCCCAGCCTCTGACCTCCGAAGACCCCGGTCTCCGGGGTCTTCGGACCGTCTTCTGATGAAGACACCCTTTCGTTCCGATCTCTTCTATTTTCTAACCGGATGTCCGTGATCCCGGTATCGTTTCCCGGTGAGCGATGTCGCCCGGTGAGCGCTGGGGTGAATTCCCGTCCACGGGGCGTGGCGCGCGTCCAGCGGGTAGGAAGAGGTTGAATACCGGGCGAACGGGAGCAGGCGCCGTGGTGGCCGCACGGCGCGTCACGTGTTCGCCCCGACGAGGAAGGGGAACACCTGGTGACGCCGCCGACACGTGCTGAACTCATCTCCCATCTGGTACGGACGGGGATCGCCGGACACGTCGATACCTCGCGCCAGAACAACCTTCGGCACTACCGGCGCCTGGTCCAGAAGGACCCCTACCACCAGTTCGGCCTCACCTTCTCCCACGACTGGACCTTCTCCGAGGTCCTCGCGCTGATGAGCAAGCGCTGCGGTGTCGTCGGCGACGAGGAGTACGTCTGGGGCATCGACACCATCGACCCCGACCTCACCGTCGACGCGCTGGAGGCCTTCGCCGACCGGCTGGCGCTGGCCGCCGAGCGCGGGGAGCGGGTCATGTTCGCCACCGGGCACCCCGACAAGCTCCAGGGGACCTACCGGGTCTGGAAGGACGCCCTCGCGGCCCAGGGCTGCCCCATCGTCACCGCTGCGGGCGGCTACACCTACGAAGTGACCACCGAGCGGCCACCCAACCGCCGTTTCGTGGTCTGGCGGGACGAAGTGGCCATCGTCATGGACGGCCACCTGGCCCGGCACAGCCACCACCCGTTCGCCATGCGGGCGATCCTGGGGGACCTCTCGGACCGCGGGCAGGCATGGCCGCAGTTGGTCATCGCGGACCACGGGTTCGCGGGTGCGGCAGGGGAGGCGGGAGTGCCGACACTGGGCTTCGCCGACTGCAACGACCCCGCCCTCTTCCTCGCGGAGCACGAGGGGAAACTACTGGTCACCGTCCCTTTGGACGACGGTTATCTGACGGAGGACTACGCCCCGCTACGCGATTACGTTCTCGCCCGAGCGGGCCTCGGTTGAGCGGTGGCGGCCATTTATACCCACCGTTAAACCTCACCCGGCGCGCCTTCCGGGTATTACTCGGAAGACAGCACGAACGACCTTTCGCAGACGGGAACTCCGCTCTACTCTGAAAACGGACGTGTCAGTAGTGACAGCATGACACGCCGGCGTGGCGTTGGGACGGGGCACATACCGGGGTCGCCCCCTACCGGCACCGCGTTGGGCCGAACCATTGGCAATACTCACGTCCGGGAATGAGGGCGTCGGAAGATGAACGGGAGCAAACCGCCTCTTGAAGAGGTCAGGTTCCTGACCGTGGCGGAGGTCGCCACGATCATGCGAGTGTCCAAGATGACCGTGTACCGCATGGTGCACTCGGGAGTTCTCCCCGCGATCCGCGTGGGGCGTTCTTACCGGGTCCCCGAGAGGGCCGTCCACGACTATCTCCGTGAGGCGTTCGTCGAGGCGGGATGACCGGAGAACGGCCGGACCGGGCCGGGGCGTCGAGCCCCTCCCGGCCGGCCGCCGGAACGCGCAGGGCGGGACACCCGGGCCCCCACGGGTGATCCCGTCCTCGTGAGGTCCCGCCCCCTCACCAGGGGCGTACGGCTCTTGCGCCGGGGCGGCGGAACGGGTCCCAGGGTGTCTACTACACTTTGTCGTTGTCGTAGTCCGCCCAGTTCACACCCCGTTCGCGAGGTCTCCTCGATGCCCAGTGCCAGAATCGGCGCGCGGTCCCGCCGCGCTGTGACGCGCCTCGCCGCGGTCGCGGCGGTCTCCGTACTCGCCCTCACCGGATGCGCCGGCGGCAACGAGATCGAGGCCGGGGGCGAGGACGACCGCTTCATCTCCGGTGACGGCACCGCCACCTCCTTCCCCGCGGACGAGCGGGTCGAGGCGCCCGACTTCTCCGGAACCACCCTCGACGGCGACGCGATCGCCCTGGCCGACTACGCGGGACGCGTCGTCGTCCTCAACGTCTGGGCCAGCTGGTGCGGGCCCTGCCGCACGGAGCAGCCGGTCCTGGACGAGGTGCACGCCGAGTACACCGGCCTGGGCGTCGACTTCCTGGGCGTGAACATCAAGGACGACGACACCGCCGCCCGCACCTACCTGGAGACCAAGGGCGTCGAGTACCCGAGCCTGTACGACCAGCCCGGCGAGGTGCCCCAGGCGTTCCGCGGGACGGTGCCGCCCCGCGCCATCCCCAGCACCCTCGTCATCGACCCGGACGGGCGGATCGCCGCCCGGGTCATCGGCCCCACCACCTACGGGCAGCTGACCGGCCTGCTGGACCCGGTCGTCGTCGAGTTCGGCCTCGGCGACCCCGAGGAGCGGCCCCGGGTGGCCGAGGAGGAGATGCGGGAGCAGGAGTCCGCGGAGCCCGGGGAACCCGGGGAGTCCGCGGAGCCGACCGGGGCGCCGGGCCCCGACGGGGACGACGCCTGATGGACCCCGTCGGCACCACCGTCCTCACCGGATCCCTCCTCATGGCCGTCCCGCTGGCGGTCGCCGCCGGGCTGGTCTCCTTCCTCTCCCCGTGCGTGCTCCCCCTGGTCCCCGGCTACCTGTCGTACGTGACCGGGATGAGCGCCGCCGACGTGCGCAGGCGCACCGCGGTCGGCGGCGGCACCGCCACCATCGCCGACGTCGACGAGGAACTGGCCGCCCGCCGCTGGACCATGGTCACCGGCAGCGTCCTGTTCATCGCCGGGTTCACCCTGGTGTTCGTGGCCGTGGGCGGCTTCATCGGCTGGCTCGGCGACCTGCTGGTCGAGTACACCGACCCCATCACCCGGGTCCTGGGCGCGCTGACGATCGTCCTCGGCCTGGCCTTCATGGGCGCCCTGCCCGGGTTCGCCCGCGAGTTCCGCTTCCAGCGCCTGCCCCGCGCCGGGCTGCTCGGCGCGCCCCTGCTCGGCGTGCTGTTCGGACTCGGCTGGACCCCCTGCATCGGACCCACCCTGGCCGCGGTGCAGACGCTCGCGTTCGTCGAGGGCGGCGCCGGGCGCGGCATGCTGCTCTCCCTCGCCTACTGTGTGGGCCTGGGCCTGCCGTTCATCGCCGCCTCGCTCCTCTACCGGCGCGCGCTCACCGCCTTCGGGCGGCTCAAGCGCCACACCCGCACGGTCACCGTGATCGGCGGTGCCATGCTCGTCCTGGTCGGCCTGGCCATGGTGACCGGTCTGTGGACCCAGTGGACCATCGCCATGCAGGGCTGGGCCGCCGACTTCCAGACGGTGATCTGATGAGTACGACCACGACCGACACCGGCGCGGCCCCGGCGGAGGGCTCCCCGCGGGGTCCCAAGGGGCTCGGCGCCCTGGGGTGGGCGCGCTGGGCCTGGCGCGTCCTGACCTCGATGCGCACCGCGCTGATCCTGCTGTTCCTGCTGGCGGTCGGCGCCATCCCCGGGTCGATCCTGCCGCAGAACGTGGTGAGCGTCGACGAGGTGAACATCTACTTCCGGGAGAACCCCGAGCTGGCCCCCTGGCTGGACCGGTTCCACCTCTTCGACGTCTTCTCCTCGCCCTGGTACGCGGCGATCTACCTGCTGCTGTTCGTGTCCCTGGCCGGCTGCGTCTTCCCGCGCGCCCTGGTGCACGCCCGCGCGGTCCGCTCCCGGCCGGTGCGCACCCCCCGCAACCTGGGGCGCATGCCCTACTCCGCCAGGTTCACCACCGGCGCCTCCCCGGAGGCGGTGCTGGAGCAGGCCCGGGGCGTGCTCAAGGGGTACCGCGTGGAGCGCTACGGCGACTCCGTCTCCGCCGAGACCGGCTACCTGCGCGAGGCCGGCAACGTCCTGTTCCACCTGGCCCTGCTCGGGCTGCTCGTGGCGCTGGCCGCCGGGTCGTTCTTCGGCTACCGGGGCAACATGCTGGTCGTCGAGGAGGACGGGTTCGCCAACACGCTGCCCTCCTACGACGCGATCTACCCCGGGCACTGGACCGACATGGACTCCATCGCCCCCTTCACGATCCACCTCGACGACTTCGAGGCGGGCTTCATCGAGGAGGGGGACCTGCGCGGCCAGGCCGCGTCCTACGTCGCGGACCTCACCTACACGGAGGAGCCCGGCGGCCCGGAGATGACGCACCGGCTGGAGGTCAACCACCCGCTCAGCGTCTCCGGCGTGCAGGTCTACCTGCTCGGCCACGGGTACGCGCCCGAGTTCGTCGTGCGCAACGGCGACGGCGACGTGGTGTTCGACCAGGCCGTGCCGTTCCTGTACCGGGACACCATGAGCTTCGTGTCCGACGGTGTGGTCAAGGTCCCCGACACCGGGGCCGGGGACGACGCGCAGCTCGGCTTCGTCGGGGTCTTCCTGCCGACCGCCGCCCAGACCCCCGACGGCGAGCTGACCTCCAGCTTCCCCGGCGCGACCGAGCCGCGGGTGACCCTGGAGGGGTACACGGGCGACCTGGGCATGGTCGACCCGCAGTCGGTCTACCAGCTGCGCACCGAGGGCATGGAGTCCCTGGGCGAGTCCCCGGTGCTGGCGGCCGGCGACGTCTGGGAGCTGCCCGACGGCGCCGGATCCATCGAGTTCGCCGGCTACAAGGAGTACGTCAGCCTCCAGGCCAACCGGGACGGCGCCCGGCTGCCGGCGCTCCTCACCGCGGCCACCGCCGTCGGCGGCCTGCTGCTGACCCTGTTCATCCGTCCGCGCCGGGTGTGGGTGCGCGCCGCCCGCGGCGAGGACGGCCGGACCCGCGTGGAACTGGCCGGACTCGGCAAGACCGAGGTCGCGGGCAACAACGCCGAGTTCCACGAGATCACCACCGAGCTTGCCGCACGACTCCGGAACGAGTCGGACGACAACCCCCAGAACCCTTCCGACACGAGGAGTGACCGGTGACGTACACTCTCGCCGCGCCGGTGAACGAGACCATGGCGTCGGCCAGCGACACGCTGGTCATCGCCATGATCGTGACCTACGCCGCGGCCCTGTTCCTGTTCGCGATCGAGGCCGCCTACGGGCGTCGGACCAACCTGAAGGCGGGGCGGCTGATGCCCGTCTCCGCCGGTGCGGCCGGCGGGGGCGCCGACGGCATCGAGGTCGACGTCCGCACCACCGAGGGGGAGGCCAGGGCCTCCCAGAGCGTGCTCGGCGCGATCGCGCTGGGCGTCACCGCCCTCGGCTTCCTCATGGGCCTGGCCCAGATCATCACGCGGGGCGTGGCCGCCGGCCGCTGGCCCTGGGGCAACATGTTCGAGTTCGTGGTGGCGATGTGCCTGGTCGCGGTGGGCGTGCTGCTGTACGCCTCCTTCCGCTACCAGGCCCGCTTCCTGGGCGCCTTCGTGCTGGTCCCCGTGCTGATCCTGCTGGGCATCGGCGTCAAGTGGCTGTACGTCGACCCGGGCCCGCTGATCCCGGCGCTGCACTCCTACTGGGTGCCGATCCACGTCACCGCGGCCATCCTCGCGGGCGGCGCGTTCATGGTCTCCGGCGTCACCGGCGTCACCTACCTGGTCTCGCACCGCTCCGACGTCAAGCGGGCCCGGGGCGAGCAGGTCGCCGGCATCGCCGGCCGCCTGCCCAGCCCCGAGCTGCTGGACCGCATCTCCCACCGGCTCATCCTGTTCGCGTTCCCGCTGTGGACCTTCGGCATCATCGCCGGGTCGATCTGGGCGGACGAGGCCTGGGGCCGGTTCTGGGGCTGGGACCCCAAGGAGGTCTGGTCGTTCATCTCCTGGGTCATCTACGCCGCCTACCTGCACGCGCGGGCGACCGGCGGGTGGCGCGGACCCAAGGCCACGTGGATCAACGTGCTGGGCTTCGCGACCATCCTGTTCAACTTCTTCGCGGTGAACTACATGTTCAGCGGCCTGCACTCCTACGCCTGAGCGGGCCGGGAGGGCGCGGGTCCCGTCGACCCGCGCTCGACCAGGCGGGTGCCCAGGGTGACGGTCCCGGCGCCCGCGCCCCCCAGCAGCAGGTCCACGGCGGCCCGGCCCGCGTCCCCCGTCGGCATCGCCACGGTGGTCAGGGCGGGCCGGGTGTGGCGCGCGGCCGGGGTGTCGTCGACCCCCACGACGCTCAGCCGCCCCGGGACGGGGACGCCCCGATCGCGGGCCGCGGCCAGCAGGCCCAGCGCCACCAGGTCGTTGTGGGCCAGTACGGCGGTCGCCCCGACCGCGGCCACGGCGCCGAACGCGGCGGCCCCGCCCTCCTCGGTCGGCGGGTACGGGCCGACCCGGTGCACCCGCGGCCCGTGCTCCCGGGCGGCCGACGCGGCCGCCCGCGCCGCGCTCCGCCCCGTCCACGAGGCCGCGGGGCCCGACACCAGCGCGATGTCCCGGTGGCCCAGGCCGGCCAGCAGGGCGACCGCGCCGCCCACCCCGCGGCCGACGTCCATCAGCACGCAGGGCAGGCCGCGGAGCCGGCGGTTGACGATCACGAGCGGCACCTGGGCGGCCAGCTCCCTGATCCGCTGCTCGGGCGCGCGGGGGGAGACCAGGACGAGCCCGTCCACCTGGCCCGCGAGCGAGCGGACCGCCTCCTCCTCGACGTCGGCCTGCTCGTCGGTGTCGGCGATGAAGACGTGGTGGTCCCGCTCCCGCGCCCGCTCCTGGGCGGCCTTGACCAGCGGGGGGAAGAACGGGTTGGCGATGTCGGCGACGACCACGCCGAGGTTGCCCGTCCGGCGGGTGGACAGCGCCCGGGCCGCGCGGTTGGGGCGGTAGCCCAGGTCCCGGGCCAGGGCCAGCACCCGCTCCCGGGTCGCCGGGTTGACCAGGTGCGGCGCGGAGAACGCGCGCGAGACGGTCGACACGTGCACCCCGCCGATCCGGGCCACGTCCTTGAGCGTCACGGCCATCGCGCCACCTCTCCGCGGACGCCGGGGCGGACGGGGGCGGGGGAGCGCGTCCGCGGGTCCGGATCTTTCCCATCTTTCCACGGGCGGGGGTGTTGCTTCTTTCCGGCGTGTGGACGAGTTTGTTGCAAACGTTTGCAGTCTCATCCCCCAGGAGTGACCATGCGCCGGCACCTCGCCCCCGCACTCGCCCTCGCGCTGACCGCGGCGCTCACCGCGCCCCCGCCCGCGGCGGCGGACGACACCGGACGGGAGGTGCTGCCCGCCGGCGACGGCTGGGCCTGGGCGGGCGGCGGCACGACCGGAGGGGCGGCCGCCACCGCCGGGAACGTGTTCCGGGTGTCCACCCCGGCCGCGTTCCGGGCCGCCATCGCCGGGGACGAGCCCAAGATCGTGTACGTCGACGGCCTCATCGACGCCAACACCGCCCCCGACGGAACCCCGCTGGGCTGCGACGACTACGCCGTGGACGGGTACTCCCTCCAGGAGTACCTGGAAACCTACGACTCGCTGGTCTGGGGCCGGGAGGACCCCTCCGGCCCGCTGGAGGAGGCCCGGGACGCCTCGCGCGCGGTGCAGGCCGAGCGCATCCGCTACCGGGTCGGCTCCAACACGACGATCGTCGGCGCCGACGGCGGCGGCGAGCTCACCGGCATGAACCTGCTCGTCCAGGACGTGCGCAACGTCATCCTGCGCGACCTCACCTTCTCCGACACCCACGACTGCTTCCCCGGCTGGGACCCGGGCGACGGGGAGACCGGTAACTGGAACGCCGAGTACGACCACGTCGAGGTCTCCGGCTCCAGGAACGTGTGGATCGACCACAACACCTTCGACGACGGGGAGCGCCCCGGCGCGGCGCAGCCCGAGTACTTCGGCCGCAAGTACGAGGTGCACGACGGCCTGCTGGACATCGTGCGCGCCGCCGACCTCGTGACGGTGTCGTGGAACGACTTCGACGGCCGGGACAAGGCCCTGCTGCTGGGCAACAGCGACGGCCGCACCACCGACCGCGGGTACCTGCGGGTGACCTGGCACCACAACCACTTCGACGGGCTGGGCCAGCGCGCCCCGCGGGTGCGGTTCGGCCAGGTGCACGTCTACAACAACCTCTACACCGTGCGCGGGGACCTGCACCAGTACAGCCTCGGCGCGGGGGTCGAGTCGCAGCTCCACGTCGAGAACAACCTGTTCGACCTGCGTGACGGGCACACCGCCGACACCCTCCTGTACAACTGGGGCGGCACGGACGTGGCCGGCTCGGGCAACGCCCTCATGACCGGGGGAGGGGGCCGGATCTCGGGCGTCGACCTCGTCGCCGAGCACAACGCGGCCAATCCGGACCGACCGCTGGGGTCCGAGGCCGCCTGGGTCCCGCAGTACACGACGGGGGTCCAGCCCGTGCACGCCCTGCGCGGCCTGGAGAGGAAGGTGGGCGCGGGTCTGCTGTGACACAGGACGACACAGGGGGCCGCTCCGGGATACGGAGCGGCCCCCTGTGCCGCCGGACCCTTGCGGGCCCCGCTGTCGGGCGTCCTACTCGTCGGGGTCGATCCGGCGGTCGAGTCCGCGCAGGAAATCGGGGTCGTCGTCCGGGCCGAGCGGGTGCGGACTGTTGGAGGGCTCGGCGAAGTCCGACGGGTCGAGGTCGTCGATGGAGGCGGCGGCCTGGGCCGGGGAGGCCGCGGCGCCCCACACGGCCGCGGACTTGCGGGGACGTCCTAGGAACAGCCACAGGATCGAGCCCACGGGCATGAACAGCGCGATGACGACCAGCCAGAGGACCTTCGGAAGGTTCCGGGCATCCTGGGCCGGGGTGGTCAGCGCGTCGAAGAACGCGTACACCCAGAGAACGATCGACACGAGCGTGATCAGGCCACCAAGCCACACCATGATTCCAGCCTATCTCTCGCTGTCCACTCCCCATGGTCGGGCCGACTCCCACGGCCGACACACCGCCGCGCCGAGCGCGGCGAGGGGACCGCGGACACCGGGGGCTGCGACCCGGGTGCGGTGCGGTTCCGGCGCATCGGCGCGATGTCCCGGAACCGGAAAGGGGTGCGGCTCCCTTCCCCTGAGGCCCGTGCCGGACCTCGGGATGCCTCTCGGGATCGGGTCCCCTGGGGTCAGGAGGTGCTCTCGCTCGGCTCGCCGAGCAGGAGGGCGCGGACTTCGGACTCGCGGAAGCGGCGGTGGCCTCCCGGGGTCCTGATGCTGCTGATGCGCCCGGAGGCGGCCCAGCGTGTGACGGTCTTGGGATCAACCCGGAAGAGTGAGGCCACTTCCCCGGGGGTCAACAGGCGTTCGCTTGCTCGTTCCACCTTCACATTCCCCCAATCGTGCCCGCCTCGGACTGTGGGGGCGGCGGGCGTTTGATCCCCTAGTGTGCATGAGTTGGTCCGTTTCCTCCCTAGTTTTCGGAGAAATTGCGGTGTTGGGGGGAGGAGTACGGGATATGTGACCGGAACGTGATGTTCGGGCCCTGCTGTCGGGATTGGAAACATCCCATGACTATCTGAATCCATGGCAGGGGCCCGATCCCCCCGCAGGGAGGGACACGCGCCGACCCGGTGCGGGCTCCCGGGCACTCACCCTTAATCTGGAGGTGAGAGCACATGAGTGCGCCGACACCGGCCCCCGTTGAGAGGCCGAACCCCCCGGAAACCGCGAAAGCGGACCGGTCGTCTCGTGCGCTGATGGGCGTAGCGACCAATCTAGTCCAGGTAATCATCTGTTGTGAGGCTTTTCGATGCGTAGCTGGCTGCCCTATACCGCCGCCCGCGTAGGGCTGTTCCTGGCGGCGTTCGGAGTGGTGTACCTGTTCGGTGCCCGATCGTGGATGGCGCTCATCCTCGCCTGGCTGATCAGCGGCCTGGCCTCCTATGTTCTGCTGTCCTCCCTGCGCGACCGGATGTCGGCCTCCGTGGTCGACCGGATCGAGAAGAACCGCGGCTCCCTGGTGGGCGACCGCCTGGACGGCGGCGCCGCCCGCGAGGACCACCTCCAGGACGCCCCCGCGGACGCGCCCGCCGCCGGGGACGCTCCCGGCGACGCCCCCGCCGCGGACGGGACCGGCACGGACCCCGCCGGCACGGACGCGGCCGGCACGGCGGCGCAGGCCGCCCCCAAGGACTCCTAGGCCCCGCCGGCGGGCCGCCGCGCCCCGGGGCGCCTCCCGCCGCGTCCACGCCCGCGCCGATGCCCGGGGGCCCGTTGTGGGGCAGCGCCGGCCCGCCGGGCACCGCGCCCTCGGAGCGGCTTCACGCGCCGTCCGGCGCGGGCCCGGCGGGAAACCGCTCCCGCCCTTCGGCGCGGGGCCGCGCCCCGTCGGAGCACCTGCCACACGCGCCCCCGCCCGGCGCGGGGCCGCACCCGGTCCGTGCTCCGGTCGGACCGTCGCGACCCGCCCGGCCGGGCGGGCGGACGCGGGGGGCCTAGGCGGACGGCTCGGGTGCGGGATCGGGCCGGTCCAGCCCCCGCGCGGCCCGCCCGAACAGCGGTGCCAGCGCGGCGAGCAGGTAGATCCCGGCGCCCGCCAGCACCACCGGGGCGACGCCCGCCGCGGCCAGCGCCGCCCCCGCGACCGGCCCGCCCAGGGGCGAGGCCAGCCGCGTCAGGGCGCCGATCGTCGCGGTGCCCCGGCCGACCGCCCCCGGCGGCAGCCGCTCGAACAGCACCGCGCCCAGGACCGGGTTGAGCAGCCCGCCGAAGAGCCCGCTGACCGCGAAGACGGCCAGCACCGCCCCCAGCGGGACGTCCAGGGCCAGCACCGCGATGTGCGGCGGCCCCGCGAGCGCCAGGGCGACGAGGAACGTCGCCCGCCGGGGGAGCCGGTGCCCCACCGCGGTCGCCGCCAGCGAGCCCAGCACCGAGGCCGCGCCCAGCGACCCGGCGACCATCCCCACCACCTCGGGTCCCATCCCGTTCCCGTGGACCCAGACCGGCAGGACCAGCGAGGAAACCGCGGTGCCGATCGCGTTGGTCACCGCCAGCACCAGCACCACGGTCCGCAGGGTCGGGTCCCGCCAGACCACCCGGAAACCGGTGAACAGGCGGTCCAGGTACCCGGACCCGTCGTGCGCCCCCGGGGGCGCCACCCGGACCGCGCCCAGGACCAGCGCGGCCAGTGCCAGGAGCACCGCGTTGGCGTACAGCGCGGGCAGCGCGCCCACCGCCGCCACCGCGCCGCCCGCCGCGAGCGGTCCGACGGTCTGCGACAGCCGGTCCACGGTTCCGGCCAGCCCGGTCACCCGCTCGATCCGCACCCCGGCCGCCGCTGCCGCAGCGGGGGCCAGCGACACCTTGGCCGCCTCCGCGGGGCCGGTGGCCAGGCCGATGACCGTCACCAGCGCCAGCAGCAGGGGGAACGACAGCATTCCGGCGGCGTGCGCCAGCGGTACGCACAGGACCGCGGCGGACGCCGCCGCGTCCGCGCGCACGCTCACCGCGCGCTGTCCCCACCGGTCCAGCAGCGGCCCGCCCAGCAGCCGGGCCAGGGCGTAGGCGCCGACCTCGCAGAACAGGACCAGGCCCATGCGCGCTGGGCTGCCGGTGGTCTCCAGCACGAACCAGGGGACGGCGACCATCGCCAGCCGCGTCGCGGTGTAGCACAGCGCCTGGGACAGGACCAGCCCCGCGACGGGGTTCACCGACCGCCCGGGTCCGGGAAGGCGGCGAACCGGACGTGCACGGGCCGGGTGCCGGGGGCGGGGTCCTCGCACGCGTACCGGTCCAGCAGCGCGCGCACCTCCCGGCGCAGCCCCTCCAGCTGCTCCAGGGTGAGGTGCGCCGAGCGCCCCGCCATCACCTGGGCCTCGCGCCAGCCCTCCGGCTGGGCCGCCCACCCCTCGACCGCGGCCGCCAGGTCGCGGCCCCAGCTCGCGGCGAGCGCCGTGCGCACGGCGGTGCTCAGCTCCGGCTCGTCGGTGTCCAGGTGCTCGGGGAACCGGAAGCCCCGGTGGCTCGCCCGCCACCAGCGCTCCCGGGAGGTGCCCAGCTCCGGGTCCTCGTGGATGAACCCGTGCGCCTCCAGCCGGCGCAGGTGGTAGCTCGCCGACGCTGAGGAGATCTCCAGCCGCTCCGCGAGGGCCTTGCCGGTGGCCGGGCCGTGCGCCTGCAACAGGTCCAGGATGTGCATCCGGAGGGGGTGCGCCAGCCCGCGCAGCGAGTGCGCGTCCAGGTGCTTGGCGTTCTCGAAGGGGTCCCGGGGGGTCTCATCGCTCATGCCCGCACCCTAGACACCCAAGACCTCTTGGCCAAGAGGTGTTGGCCAAGAGGTCTTGGGCTTTTCCCGCGCCGGGTTCAGCCCAGGGGGAACATGCCCAGGCGCGCGTGGTACTCGCCCGCCAGGCGCTCGGTGTCACTGCCGACGTAGAGGCCGTCGGGCGTGGCGTGCAGCGCCTCCACGCCGTGCCCGCGGGAGCGGCCCGGGTTCCAGGCCAGGGCGCGGCCGGTGCGCGGGTCCAGGGCGGCGATGCCCTCCCGGGCGACCGAGCCCGGGCCCGGGTTGAGCGCGCCCTGCTCGTTGTCCATCCAGCGCTGGTGGCCGCCCGCGTACACCGCGGCCCCGGTCGCCTCGACCGCGTACAGCGAGTCGCCGCCGGTCTTGTTGACCCAGGTGGGCTCGGCGTTCGCCGTGTCGTTGTTCTCGAACCGCACCACCGACTTGCACAGTCCGGGCTTGACCTGCGGACCGCCCCCCGTCACCAGCACGAAGTAGGACCCGTCGGGCGCGAAGTCGATCTGGCGCATGTAGGTGTACACCCGCGAGTAGTCGCACTCCGGCTCGAAGGCCCGGGTGGACCACCGCGTCGGCTTCCCGGTCGCGGCGTCCAGCATCGCGATCTGGTACCGGTCCAGCCCGTCCACCTTGGTGAACGTCCCGTCGATCACCAGCCGCCGCCCGTCCGGGCTCAGCGCCAGGTCCTGCACCCGCAGGTTTCCGCGGCGCTGCTCGGCGACCTGCGGGGCGAACGCGGTGTCCACCGCACCGGTGACCGGGTCCAGCCTCGCCAGGGTCGGGCGCGCGGTCCCGCCGATCCCGGGGAAGGACCCGCCGACGTACAGCCGGGAGCCGTCGGTGGCCAGCCGGTTGGCGGACCCGCCGTCCAGCGTGGCCGTGAACGCCGCGACCCGCGAGCCGTCCGTCAGCCGCATCCGGGCCAGCCCGCGGGCGTCGGTGTCGTTGACCGTGCGGAAGGAGCCGCCGATGACCACGGTGCCGTCGGGGCCCGGGACCACGGAGTTGACGGTCCCGTCCACCCGGGGGGAGAACTCGCGCAGGATCCGCCCGGTGCCGTGCTCGAACGCGAAGATGTTGGGCAGCCGGTGGGTGCGCCCTCCGTCGGCCTCGGCGACGGAGTCGAACTCCCCGGCGACGACGACGGTGTTCCCGACGCGCAGGATGTCCTTGACCGCGCCGTCCAGGACGTGCGGCGTCCACTGGACCGGGCGCTCGCTGACCGCGGACCGGTGCGCGGTGTGGTCGGCGGCGGCGGGGGCCGCGGCCCCGAGCGGGACCAGCAGGGCCAGGCCCAGCGCCAGGGCGGTGAACTTCGGTTTCACAGGACGTTCTCCTCGGTCGCGCGATGGGAGGGGACACGACCGATTCTTGCAAAGAGTCGCACCCTAATCACATACAGTAACCAAGGTGGCGCGGAAGGGTGCCCTCCCCGCGGCGCGGCGGCGCCGGGGCGGCCGTACTCTGGTGGGCATGGCCCGCGCTGAACTCGACAAGAAGCCCCAGGACGTCGCGGCGATGTTCGACGGTATCGCCGACCGTTACGACCTCGTCAACGACGTCATCTCCCTCGGTCAGGACCGCGCCTGGCGCCGGGCGACCGTCAACGCCGTCGACGCCCACAGCGGTGAGCTGGTCCTGGACCTGGCCGCGGGCACCGGAACCTCCTCGGAGTCCTTCATCCGCAAGGGCGCCAGGGTGATCGCCTGCGACTTCTCGCTGGGCATGCTGTCCACGGGCGTGCGCCGCCGCGGGGGCGCGTCCCGGGGCGGGGTCACCTTCGTCGCGGGCGACGCGCTGCACCTGCCCTTCGCCGACGGGACCTTCGACGCGGTGACGGTCTCCTTCGGCCTGCGCAACGTGAACGACGTGGACCTGGCCCTGCGCGAGCTGCTGCGGGTCACCAAGGTCGGCGGCCGTGTGGTGATCTGCGAGTTCAGTCACATCCCGGTCGGGTTCGTCGACCGCCTGTACTCGACCTACCTGATGGCCGCCCTGCCCAAGATCGCGGGCGCGGTGTCCGGCAAGGGCGAGTCTTACGACTACCTGTCGGAGTCGATCATGGCCTGGCCCGCCCAGGCCGACCTGGCCCGGCACCTCCAGGACGCGGGCTGGTCCCGGGTGGCCTGGCGCAACCTGTCCTGCGGGATCGTCGCCCTCCATCGCGGCTTCCGCGAGCAGTAAAACCGACATAAGGCGCTTTGTGTCAACTTCTTCTTAAATAGCTTCAAAGCTCGCAAAACCCGGAGAACTCCTGTGTTCTCCGGGTTTTTGTTGTGCCCACTGTGGCGGGTGTGGTGATGAAAAGAGTGATGAGCTGCGTGCTTGTCGGCATGTGGTGTCTTTGGTGGCTCTCGTGTGCCTATGGGGCGATTGAGAATGTTTCGCTCCGTATACCCCCCGGGGCTCGCAACCCGACGCGCAGGGGGCTAGACTGCCGAAAAGAAGCTTGTGAAGTGCTTCACAAGGGCACGAGGGATGGGGCACATGACCCTATGTCCGACATGACATAGGTCCCCAACCGTACAAAGCACGTGGTCACGGCCCCCGCACACAGAGCCACGCGGCGGACCGTAACCCCGGACACCCCGTAACACCGAGAGAACACGACACAGGACAGCCCCCCGTGAGCGGGTCGGAACCCCGCACAGGCCCGCCACGGTGCACCCGCGCGAGCAGTCGAGGACACACCCGTGAGCGAGACAGCCACCTCCTCTCCCGACCTCAGAGGCCGAGGCCGGGACCGCATCGAGTACGACGCCGACGTCATCGTCGTCGGCGCCGGACCGTCCGGCTCCACCACCGCCTACTACCTGGCCCAGGCCGGGCTGGACGTCCTCCTGCTGGAGAAGACCGCCTTCCCCCGGGAGAAGGTCTGCGGCGACGGCCTCACCCCCCGGGCGGTCAAGCAGCTCACCTCCATGGGCGTCACCTTCGAGGACGAGGGCTGGGTCAAGAACCACGGCCTGCGCATCGTCGGCGCCGGCGCCCGCCTCGAACTCCCCTGGCCCGACCTGGCGGCCTACCCCGGGTTCGGGCTGGTGCGCACCCGCTTCGACTTCGACCAGATCCTGGTCGACCGCGCCGTGACCGCGGGCGCCAAGCTCCTGGAGCGCACCACCGTCACCGGCCCCCTCATGGACGAGCGCAGCAACCGCATCGTCGGGGTCCAGGCCAAGAACGCCGACCGCGAACCCGTGTCCTTCCGGGCGCCGCTGGTCGTCGCCGCCGACGGCAACTCCTCGCGCCTGTCCGTCGCCATGGGCATCCGCAAGCGCGACGACCGCCCCATGGGCGTGGCCGTGCGCACCTACTTCACCAGCCCCCGCCACGACGACGACTACCTGGAGTCCTGGCTGGAGCTGTGGGACAGGAGCGGCGACAAGGACGTGCTCCTGCCCGGCTACGGCTGGATCTTCGGCGTGGGCGACGGCACCAGCAACGTGGGCCTGGGCATCCTCAACTCCACCGCGTCCTTCCAGGACGTCGACTACCGCAAGCTGTTGCGGCGCTGGACCGACTCCATGCCGCCCGAGTGGGGCTTCACCGAGGAGAACCAGACCACCCCGATCCGCGGCGCCGCCCTGCCCATGGGCTTCAACCGCGTCCCGCACTACTCGCGCGGCCTCATGCTCGTCGGCGACGCGGGGGGCATGGTCAACCCCTTCAACGGCGAGGGCATCGCCTACGCCATGGAGGCGGGCAACATCGCCGCCGACGTGATCGTGCAGGCGCACGGGCGCACCACCCAGCAGACCCGCGAGCGCGCCCTGCTGCGCTACCCGCAGGTCCTCGCCGACACCTACGGCGGCTACTACACGCTGGGCCGCTACTTCGTGAAGATGATCGGCCAGCCCGAGTTCATGAAGTACGCCACCAAGTACGGCCTGCGCCAGCGCACCCTCATGAAGTTCGCGCTCAAGATGCTCGCCAACCTCACCGAACCCACGCAGGGCGACGCCATGGACCGGGTCATCAACGGCCTGTCCAAGATCGCCCCCGCGGCATAAGCGGCCCCGCACCCCGGTGCGGCCGCCCGCAGCCGTGACCGGGGCCGGGACGGATCAGAGAAGAGCCCGCACAAGTGAAAGCAATCACAAGCGCGACGCCCCGCGCCCGCGCCGACCAGCCGGAAGGAGGGTGACCGGTGGAGCTCTACACACCGATCTTCGTGCTCGGCGGAATCGGCGCCGCGTTCGTCGTGGTGTCCATGGTCGCCGGGGCGCTGCTGGGACCCAAGCGCTACAACCGAGCCAAGATGCAGGCCTACGAGTGCGGTATCGAGCCCACTCCGCAGCCCGCCGGCGGCGGCCGTTTCACCGTCAAGTACTACCTGACGGCGATGATGTTCATCGTCTTCGACATCGAGATCATCTTCCTCATCCCCTGGGCCGTGCACTTCGACGCCCTCGGCTGGTTCGGACTGGTCGCGATCGTCCTCTTCCTGGTGAACGTCTCCATCGCCTACGCCTACGAGTGGCGCCGCGGGGGCCTGGAATGGGACTGACCCCGCGACCCCCCGCACCCCGCGTCCGCACCCCGCAGCCCCGCCCGGAGGAGGTCCGCAGCTGATGGGACTCGAAGAGAAACTGCCCAGCGGTGTCCTGCTCGGAACCGTCGAACAGGTCGTCGGGCTCGCCCGCAAGAGCTCGATGTGGCCGGCCACCTTCGGCCTGGCCTGCTGCGCCATCGAGATGATGGCCGTCGGCGGCCCCCACTACGACCTGGCCCGGTTCGGCATGGAGAAGTTCGGCGCCACGCCGCGCCAGGCCGACCTCATGGTCGTCGCCGGGCGGGTGAGCCAGAAGATGGCCCCCGTCCTGCGCCAGATCTACGACCAGATGCCCGAGCCCAAGTGGGTCATCGCGATGGGCGTGTGCGCCTCCAGCGGCGGCATGTTCAACAACTACGCGATCGTGCAGGGCGTGGACCACATCGTCCCGGTCGACATCTACCTGCCGGGCTGCCCGCCCCGCCCCGAGATGTTCCTGGACGCGGTGCTCAAGCTGCACGACAAGGTGCAGAACACCAAGCTCGGCGCGCACCGCGAGCAGGAGATCACCGAGACCGAGGAGCGCATGCTCCGCCGGTCGCTTCCCCTGGTGAGCAAGGACTGACATGAGTACCGACAACGAGCGCGAACGCGACGAGGAGGCCGCGCGCCTCCCCGACCGGATGGGCGAGGAGCGCCTGGCCGCGCCGATCAAGCGCACCGGCATGTTCGGCACGGGCACCTCCGGGGACACCTCCGGGTTCGGGCTGCTCCAGGTGCGGGGGAGCGCTCCCGTCTCCTCGCAGCGGCCGTTCACCGACCCGGACGACCCGCGCACCGCCGACTTCGACCGCGTGGCCGACGACCTGGAGGCCGCCCTGGGCGACTCCGCCGGGGCCGTGGAGCGGGTGGAGGTCTCCCACGGGGAGATCACCTTCCACGTGCTCCGCGAGGCGCTGCCGGAACTGGCCCGCGTCCTGCGCGACGACCCGGCCCTGCGCTACGAGCTGTGCCTGGGCGTGACCGGCGTCCACTTCCCCGACCGGGAGGGGCGCGAGCTGCACGCGGTCTACCAGTTCCGCTCGATCACGCACAACAGCGAGATCCGGGTGACCACCACCTGCCCGGACACGGACCGGCACATCCCGTCGATCGTGGCGGTCTACCCGACCAACGACTGGCACGAGCGCGAGGCCTGGGACTTCTTCGGCATCGTCTTCGACGGCCACCCGGCCCTCACCCGCATCCAGATGCCCGACGACTGGCACGGCCACCCCCAGCGCAAGGACTACCCGCTGGGCGGCATCCCCGTCGAGTACCGGGGCGCCACCGTGCCCCCGCCCGACCAGCGGAGGTCGTACACATGACCAGGTTCGGCACCCTTCGGAAGGGGGGCACGGCATGACCGTCACCGAGGACTACATCGACGCCTCCGGCGGCGACTGGGACGACGTCATCGAGAAGGCGCAGGCCACCAGCGCCGAGCGCCTCGTCGTCAACATGGGGCCCCAGCACCCGTCCACCCACGGCGTGCTCCGCCTCATCCTCACCCTGGACGGCGAGACCTGCACCGAGGCCCGGGTCGCCATCGGCTACCTGCACACGGGCATCGAGAAGAACATGGAGTTCCGGACGTGGACGCAGGGCACCACGTTCGTGACCCGCATGGACTACCTGACGCCGCTCTTCAATGAGACGGCGTACTGCCTGGCGGTCGAGAAGCTGCTGGGCGTCGAGGACCGCATCCCGGACCGCGCCAGCGTCATCCGCGTGATGATGATGGAGCTCAACCGGATGGCCTCGCACTTCGTGGCGATGGCGACGTTCGGCATGGAGCTGGGCGCGACCACCGTCATGACCAACGGGTTCCGCGAGCGCGAGATGATCCTGGACGTCTTCGAGCTGGTCACCGGGCTGCGGATGAACCACGCCTACGTCCGTCCCGGCGGGGTCGCCCAGGACCTGCCGCCCGGCGCGGTCGGCAAGGTCCGGGAGCTGCTCAAGGAGATGCCCGAGCGCATCAAGGTCATGCGCAAGCTCCTCGACGAGAACCCCGTCTACCTGGCCCGCACCAAGGACGTCGCCTACCTCAACCTGCCCGGCTGCATGGCCCTGGGCGTCACCGGGCCGCTGCTGCGGGCCTCGGGGCTGGCGTACGACCTGCGCAAGGCCAAGCCGTACTGCGGCTACGAGGGCTACGAGTTCGACGTCCCGGTCTCCGACGGCGGCGACGTGTACGCCCGCTACCGGGTGCGCATCGCCGAGATGGAGGAGAGCCTCAAGATCATCGAGCAGTGCCTGGACAAGCTGGCCCCGGGCCCGGTGATGATCGAGGACGCCAAGATCGGCTGGCCCGCCAAGCTGGCCCTGGGGCCCGACGGCATGGGCAACTCGCCCGACCACATCGCGCACATCATGAGCAGTTCCATGGAAGCGCTGATCCACCACTTCAAGCTGGTCACCGAGGGCTTCCGGGTCCCGGCCGGCCAGGCCTACACGGCCGTCGAGAGCGCCAAGGGCGAGCTCGGCTGCTACGCGGTCAGCGACGGGGGGACCCGCCCCTACCGCGTGCACTTCCGGGACCCGTCCTTCACCCACCTCCAGGCCGTCGCCGCCATGTGCGAGGGCGGCACGGTGGCGGACGTGATCGCGGCCGTGGCCAGTATCGACCCGGTGATGGGAGGCGTGGACCGGTGAGCGGACACGACCACGACCACGACCACGGCGCGCCCGCGATCCCGGAGGGGACCGACGCGTTCCCCGCCGAGGTCGTCGCGCGCCTGGAGCAGGACGCCAAGGAGATCATCGGCCGCTACCCGCGGCCCCGGTCCTCGCTGCTGCCGCTGCTGCACCTGGTGCAGTCGGAGGAGGGCCACGTCAGCCGGGCCGGGATGCGCTTCTGCGCCGACCAGCTCGGCATCACCCTCGCCGAGGTGAACGCGGTCGCCACGTTCTACACCATGTACCGCCGCCGCCCCGGCGGCGACTACCAGGTGGGGGTGTGCACCAACACCCTGTGCGCCGTGATGGGCGGGGACGAGATCTTCGCCGCGCTCAAGGAGCACCTGGACGTCGGCAACAACGAGACCACCGAGGACGGCAAGGTCACGCTGGAGCACGTCGAGTGCAACGCGGCCTGCGACTTCGCGCCGGTCGTGATGGTCAACTGGGAGTTCTTCGACAACCAGACCCCCGACTCGGCCAAGCGGCTCGTGGACGACCTGCGGCTGGGCAACGACGTCGCGCCCACCCGCGGCCCGGCGAGCCTGTGCACCTGGAAGCAGGCCTCCCGCGTGCTGGCCGGGTTCGACGACGGGCGCGCCGGAGAGGGAGTGCAGGCCGCCGGCCCCTCGCTCGCCGGACTCACCGTCGCCCGGGAACGCGGCTGGACCGCGCCCGACCCGGCGAACCTCCCCCGTCCCGCCCAGGGTGAGGAGGAGACCGAATGACCACCCTGACCCCGATCCTGTCCCACAACTGGGACCGGCCCGACTCCTTCACCCTGGAGGGGTACCGGGACGACGGCGGGTACCGTGCCCTGCGCAAGGCGCTGGACATGGAGCCCGCGGCCATCGTCGACCTGGTCAAGCAGTCCGGGCTGCGCGGGCGCGGCGGCGCCGGATTCCCCACCGGCATGAAGTGGGGGTTCCTGCCCGCCGACAACCCGAACCCGCGCTACCTCGTCGTCAACGCCGACGAGTCCGAGCCCGGGACCTGCAAGGACATCCCGCTGATGCTCGCCAACCCGCACTCGCTGGTCGAGGGCGTGGCGATCGCCTCCTACGCGATCAAGTCGAGCCAGGCGTTCATCTACGTCCGCGGCGAGGTCGTCCACGTCATCCGCCGCCTGCGCAAGGCCGTCGCCGACGCCTACGCCGCCGGGCTGCTGGGCAAGGACATCCTCGGCACCGGCTTCGACCTCGACGTGGTCGTCCACGCCGGGGCCGGGGCCTACATCTGCGGCGAGGAGACCGCCCTGCTGGACTCCCTGGAGGGCTACCGGGGCCAGCCCCGGCTCAAGCCGCCCTTCCCCGCCGTCGCCGGGCTCTACGCCTCGCCGACCGTGGTGAACAACGTCGAGTCCATCGCCAGCGTCCCCAGCATCGTCCTGGGCGGCGCGGAGTGGTTCACCTCGATGGGCACCGAGAAGTCCGCCGGGTTCGGCTTCTTCTCCCTGTCCGGGCACGTCACCCGGCCGGGCCAGTACGAGGCCCCGCTCGGCGTCACCCTGCGGGAGCTGCTCGACATGGCGGGCGGGGTCCGCGAGGGCCACAGCCTCAAGTTCTGGACGCCCGGGGGCTCCTCCACCCCGATCTTCACCGAGGAGCACCTGGACACCCCGCTCGACTTCGAGTCGGTGGGCGCCGCCGGGTCCATGCTCGGCACCCGCGCCCTCCAGATCTTCGACGAGACCACCTGCGTGGTCCGCGCCGTCGGACGCTGGATCTCCTTCTACGCCCACGAGTCCTGCGGCAAGTGCACGCCCTGCCGCGAGGGCAACTACTGGATGGTCCAGGTCCTGGACCGCCTGGAGCGCGGGGAGGGGTCCGAGGCCGACCTCGACAAGCTCCTGGACATCTGCGACAACCTGCTCGGCCGGTCGTTCTGCGCCCTGGGCGACGGCGCGACCAGCCCGGTCACGTCGTCGATCAAGCACTTCCGCCAGGAGTACATCGACCACGTGGAGCAGGGCGGCTGCCCCTTCGACCACGCCAGGTCCACCCTGTGGGCGGACCGCACGACCACGACGGGAGGGAACCCGTGACCGTCACGTCCAACACTCCGGGCGGAGCGGCCCCCGCGCCGCCGCCCGAGGACCTGATCACCGTCACCATCGACGGCTTCCGGATCCAGGTGCCCAAGGGCACCCTCCTCATCCGCGCCGCCGAACTCCTCGGGATCCAGATCCCGCGCTTCTGCGACCACCCGCTCCTGGACCCGGTCGGGGCCTGCCGCCAGTGCCTGGTGGACATCCCCGACATGGGCAACGGGCGCGGCATGCCCAAGCCGCAGGCGTCCTGCACCATCACCGTGATGGAGGGGATGGTGGTCAACACCCACCTCACCTCGCCGGTGGCGGAGAAGGCCCAGCGCGGCATCATGGAGTTCCTGCTCATCAACCACCCGCTGGACTGCCCGGTCTGCGACAAGGGCGGCGAGTGCCCCCTACAGAACCAGGCCATGTCCACCGGGCGGGGCGAGAGCCGGTTCATCGACGTCAAGCGGACCTTCCCCAAGCCGGTCCCGCTGTCCAGCCAGGTGCTGCTCGACCGGGAGCGCTGCATCCAGTGCGCCCGCTGCACCCGGTTCGCGGCGCAGATCGCCGGGGACCCGCTCATCGAGCTGATGGAGCGCGGCGCCAAGGAGCAGGTCGGCATCGCCGGCGGCGAGCCGTTCAACTCCTACTTCTCCGGCAACACCGTGCAGATCTGCCCGGTGGGCGCCCTGACCGGGTCGGCCTACCGGTTCCGGTCCCGCCCCTTCGACCTGGTCTCCACCCCCAGTGTCTGCGAGCACTGCGCCGGCGGCTGCGCCCAGCGCACCGACCACCGGCGCGGCAAGGTCACCCGCCGCCTGGCCGGCGACGACCCGCAGGTCAACGAGGAGTGGAACTGCGACAAGGGCCGGTGGGCGTTCGCCTACGCCACCCAGGGCGACCGGCTCTCCCGCCCGCTCGTGCGCGACGAGGACTCCCGGGCCCTGGAGTTCGCCTCCTGGCCCGAGGCCGTCTCGATCGCCGCCTCCCGGCTGGCCGCCGCACGCGGCCGGGTCGGCGTCCTGACCGGCGGGCGCCTCACCTACGAGGACGCCTACGCCTACGCCAAGTTCGCCCGGATCGCCCTGGGCACCAACGACGTGGACATGCGGGCCCGCGCCCACTCGCGCGAGGAGGCCGACTTCCTGGCCGCCCGCGTGGCCGGGACGCCCGTCGCCACGGACTTCACCGCCCTGGAGAAGGCCCCGGCCGTGCTCCTGGCCGGGTTCGAGCCCGAGGACGAGTCGCCCTCCACGTTCCTGCGGCTGCGCAAGGGCCACCGCAAGCGCCGGCTCAAGGTCTACTCGGTCGCCAGCCACGCCAGCCTGGGGCTCACCAAGGCGGGCGGCACCCTCATCGGCACCGCCCCCGGCGAGGAGGCCCGCGTCCTCAACGCCCTGGAGGACACCGCACCCGAGGCCGTCGAGGCCCTGGGCGCGGAGGGCGCGGTCATCATCGCGGGGGAGCGGCTGGCCGCCGTCCCCGGGGCGCTCACCGCCGCCGCGGCGCTGGCCGACCGCACCGGCGCCCGCCTGGTGTGGATCCCGCGCCGGGCCGGGGAGCGCGGCGCCGCCGACGCCGGAGCCCTGCCCGGGCTGCTGCCCGGCGGCCGGCCCGTCGCCGACGACTCGGCCCGCGCCGAGGTCGCCCGCGCCTGGAACGTCGGCGCCCTGCCGACGGAGCCCGGTCGCGACACCGCCGCCATCATCGAGGCCGCCGCCCGCGGCGACCTCGACGCGCTGGTCATCGCCGGGGTCGAGCTGGACGACCTGCCCGACCCCGAGGCCGCCCGCGCGGCCCTGGCCCGGGTGCCGTTCATCGTCAGCCTCGAACTGCGCGCCAGCGAGGTCACCGACCGCGCCGACGTGGTGTTCCCCGTGGCGGCCGTCGCCGAGAAGTCCGGCACCTTCGTCAACTGGGAGGGCCGCCACCGGCCCTTCGGCGCCGCGCTCAAGGTGCCCGGGGCCCTCTCCGACCTGCGGGTCCTGGCGGCCCTCGCCGACGAGATGGACGTCCACCTGGGCCTGCCCGACGCCGCCTCCGCCTACCGCGAGCTGCTCGAACTGGGCCTGTGGGCGGGGGAGCGGGGCTCCGGTCCCGCCGTCCGCCCGGCGGACGCGGTGCGGCCCCGCTCCGGCGAGGCCCTGCTGTCCACCTGGCGCCAGCTCCTGGGCACCGGGCGGATGGAGGACGGCGAGCCGTTCCTCGCCGGCACGGCCCGGCCCGCCCGCGCCTACCTGTCCAAGGCCACGGCCGACGAGGTCGGGGTGCCCGACGGCGGATCGCTCCGCGTCACCGGCACCCGGGGCTCGGTCACCGTCCCCGTGGTCGTCACCGACATCGCCGACCGGGTCGTCTGGCTCCCGGCCAACGCACGGGGCTGCGACATCCGTCGCGACCTCGGCAGCGGCGCGGGCGAGACGGTCCTGCTGTCGGCGCCGACCACCGCCGGGAGGCACCAGTGACCCCCGTCGCCACCAGCGTGGCGCACCTGGCGTCGGAGGAGACGCTCAGCGCCTTCGGCAACGACCCGTGGTGGATCACCACCATCAAGGCGCTCGCCATCTTCGTCTTCCTGATGGTCTGCGTCCTGATGATGATCATGGCCGACCGCAAGGTCATGGGCCGCATGCAGCAGCGGCACGGCCCCAACCGGATGGGCCCCTGGGGCCTGCTCCAGTCCCTGTTCGACGGGATCAAGCTCTCCCTCAAGGAGGACCTGATCCCCGAGGGGGTCGACCGGTTCGTCTACATCGCCGCGCCCCTGATCGCCGCGGTCCCGGCGTTCATCGCCTTCGCGGTCATCCCGATCGGTCCCGAGGTGAACCTGTTCGGGGTCATCACCCCGCTCCAGCTCACCGACCTGCCCATCGCCGCCCTGGTCGTCCTGGCCACCGCGGCGCTGGGGGTGTACGGGTTCGTGCTCGGCGGCTGGGCCTCCCAGTCGCCCTACGCCCTGCTCGGCGGCCTGCGCGCCTCCGCGCAGGTGATCAGCTACGAGATCGCGATGGGCCTGTCGTTCGTCGCGGTCTTCATCATGTCGGGCACGCTCACCACGTCCGGGATCGTCGAGGCCCAGCGCGGCCTGTGGTTCGCGGTGCTGCTGCTGCCGTCGTTCCTCATCTACCTGGTCACGATGGTCGGCGAGACCAACCGCCTGCCGTTCGACCTGGCCGAGGGCGAGGGCGAGATCGTCGGCGGCTTCATGACCGAGTACGGGTCCATGAAGTTCACGATGTTCTTCCTCGCGGAGTACGTGAACATGTGCACGGTCGCGGCCGTGTCCGTCACGCTCTTCCTCGGCGGCTGGTACGCCCCCTTCGGGATCGGCACCGCCTTCCCCGGGGCCAACGAGGGCTGGTGGCCCGCCCTGTGGTGGCTGCTCAAGTTCGTCGGCGTCATGTTCCTGTTCATCTGGGCGCGCGGCAGCCTCCCCCGGGTCCGCTACGACCAGCTCATGCAGCTGGGCTGGAAGGTCCTCATCCCCATCCAGCTGGTGTGGATCACCGCGGTCGCGGTCGTGCGGATGCTCATCCTGGACGACGCCTCCCCGATCGTCATCGGCGCGGTCGTCGCGGCGTTCAGCGCCGCCACCCTCGCCGCGTTCTACGCCTGGCTCCGCTCGGTCCGCAGGGCCAGGGAGCAGGAGGCGGTCCGGCGCGCCGAGAACACCCGCCGCGCCCACGAGGACTCCGCCTTCGGCGGCTTCCCGGTGCCCCCGAGCACCGCACCGCACTACGGCAGCAGCGTGCTCGCCGAACCGCCGCGGACGGCTGCCGCCTCCGCGACCCAACGCGTCAAGCAGAAGGGGGAGGTCACCGGTGCTTGATTGGCTCAATCCCGTCAAGGGTTTCGGCGTCACCTTCCACACCATGTTCAAGAAGGTGCCCACCGTCGAGTACCCGGAGGTCAAGCGCCCCACGGCGCCGCGCTTCCACGGACGGCACCAGCTGAACAGGTGGGCGGACGGGCTGGAGAAGTGCATCGGGTGCGAGCTGTGCGCCTGGGCCTGCCCCGCCGACGCCATCTACGTCGAAGCCGGTGACAACACCGACGACGACCGCTACTCGCCCGGCGAGCGCTACGGGCGGATCTACCAGATCAACTACCTGCGCTGCATCCTGTGCGGGCTGTGCGTGGAGGCGTGCCCGACACGCGCCCTCACCATGACCAACGAGTACGAGCTCGCGGACGACAGCAGGCAGAGCCTGATCTGGACCAAGGAGCAGCTCCTGGCCCCCCTCAAGGAGGGCATGGAGGCGCCGCCGCACCCCATGCGCCTGGGCGAGACCGACCTGGACTACTACGCCACCGGCCGCGGCCAGCACGGCTCCCAGGACGGGCACCACGAGGGCACGGAGGCGGTCCGATGACCTCCGCCGTCCCCCTCGCCGCGCCGCACGAGGTCCACCTCGCCGCCCCCATCGGCGGCGGGGAGGCCGCGGCCTTCTGGATCCTGGGCGCCGTGGTCCTGCTCGGCGCCCTAGGCGTCGTGTTCTCCCGCAAGGCCGTCCACTCGGCCATGTCCATGGCGCTGACCATGGTGGGCCTGGCGATCTTCTACGGGATCAACGCCGCGCCCTTCCTCATGGTCGTGCAGATCGTCGTCTACACCGGCGCGGTCCTCATGCTGTTCCTGTTCGTCCTGATGCTCGTCGGCGTCAGCTCCGCGGACTCCCTCAAGGAGACCCTGGGCGGGCAGCGGCTGCTCACCGCCGTCGTCGCCCTGGGTTTCATCGGCGCCCTGGCCACCGGCATCACCCGCATCTCCGTGGGCGACCCGGTCGGCCTGGCCGCCGGGACCGCCGCCGCGGGCGGCAGCATCCCGTGGATCGCGGGCGAGCTGCTGCTGCGCTACGTGGTCGCCTTCGAGGCCACCGCCGCGCTCCTGGTCACCGCGGTCCTGGGCGCCCTGGTGCTGGCCCACACGACCCGCACCAAGAAGCGGCGCACCCAGCGGGAGATCTCCGAGGACCGCATCCGCGGCGACCACCCCACCCCGCTGCCCGGGCCCGGCACCTACGCCCGGCACAACGCGATCGACATGCCCGCGCTGCTGCCGGACGGCCAGGTCGCCCGGCTCTCGCTCAACCCGGTGCTCACCGCCCGCGACCCCGAGTACCAGTCGCGGGTGCCCGAGGACGTCCGGGCGGGGCGCCCGCCGCTGCCCGGCGGCGGGTCGGACCCGGCCCGCTCCGAGGAGGGCGGACCCACCGCCGGGGACCACCCGCGGGAGGCGGACGCCGACACCGCGGACGGCGTCCGCGAGAACGGCGACGGCCAGGAGGTGGAGTCCACATGGACCCGATGAACTACATCGTCCTCGCGGCGCTGCTGTTCACCATCGGCGCGGTCGGCGTGCTCGTCCGGCGCAACGCGATCATCGTCTTCATGTGCGTCGAGCTGATGCTCAACGCCTGCAACCTGGCGTTCGTCGCGTTCGCCCGCATGCACGGGGACATCGAGGGGCAGGTCATCGCCTTCTTCGTGATGGTCGTCGCCGCAGCCGAGGTGGTGGTCGGCCTCGCGATCATCATGCAGATCTTCCGAACCCGCAGGTCGGCGTCGCTGGATGACGCCAACCTGCTCAAGCACTAGAAGGCGACGTGGCAGTGCAACATCACACTCACCTCGCCGCCGAGACCGGGACGGCGGTGGCCGCGGACGGCGCGGTGCTGTCGAACGCCTGGCTGCTCGTCGCCCTGCCGCTGGTCGGCGCGGCGGTGCTGCTGCTGGGCGGCAAGCGGACCGACTCCTGGGGCCACCTGCTCGCCACGGCGCTGCCGGTGGGCTCCTTCGTGTGGGCGCTCCTCATCCTGTTCGACCTCCTGGGCCGGGCGGAGGACGCGCGCAGCGTGTCGGTGCCCGTCTACGAGTGGTTCTCGGTCGGCACGTTCAACGTCGGGGTGGACCTGCTGGTCGACCCCCTCTCCATCAGCTTCGTCCTGCTGATCACCTTCGTCGGATCGCTGATCCACGTCTACTCGATCGGCTACATGTCCCACGACCCGGGGCGGCGGCGCTTCTTCGCCTACCTCAACCTGTTCGTGGCGGCCATGCTGGTGCTGGTCCTGGCGGACAACTTCGCCCTGCTGTTCCTGGGCTGGGAGGGCGTGGGCCTGGCCTCCTACCTCCTCATCGGGTTCTGGCAGTACAAGCCGTCGGCCGCCGCCGCGGCCAAGAAGGCGTTCGTGATCAACCGGGTGGGCGACATGGGCCTGCTCGCCGCGATCATGATCATGTTCACGGCCCTGGGCGCGGTGAGCTTCAGCGAGGTCTTCGCCGCCGTCCCCGGCGCCGGGAACGGCGTCCTGGTCGCCATCGGCCTGTGCCTGCTGCTCGGCGCCTGCGGCAAGTCGGCGCAGCTGCCCCTCCAGGCCTGGCTGCTGGACGCGATGGAGGGCCCGACCCCGGTGTCGGCGCTCATCCACGCGGCGACCATGGTCACCGCGGGCGTCTACCTCATCGTCCGCGCCGGGCCGGTCTTCGAGGCCGCGCCCGCCGCGCAGACCACCGTCGCGGTGGTCGGGGCCGCCACCATGCTCGCCGGCGGGATCATCGCCTCCGCCAAGGACGACATCAAGAAGTCCCTGGCCGGTTCGACGATGAGCCAGATCGGCATGATGGTGCTGGCCGCCGGGCTCGGCCCGGTCGGGTACGTCGCCGCCATCGCCCACCTGATCACGCACGGCTTCTTCAAGGCCGGGCTGTTCCTGGGCGCGGGCTCGGTCATGCACGCCATGGACGACGGCGTCGACATGCGCCGCTACGGCGGCCTGGCCCGGGTCATGCCCGTCACCTTCGCCACCTTCGGACTCGGCTACCTCGCCATCATCGGCGTCCCGCTGCTGTCCGGCTGGTGGACCAAGGAGAGCATCATCACCGAGGCGTTCGGCGTCGGCGGCACCCAGGGCATGGTCCTGGGGTCGGCGATCATCGTCGGCGCCGGGCTCACCGCCTTCTACATGTCCCGGATGTTCTTCATGACCTTCCTGGGCGAGAAGCGGTGGGACGAGGGCGTGCACCCGCACGAGTCGCCGGTGAGCATGACCGCCCCCATGGTGGTGCTGTCGATCGGCTCCGTGTTCCTGGGCGCCTTCCTGGTGTTCGGCGACCGGTTCGCGAACTTCCTGGCGCCCGCCATCGGCGCCCAGCCGCACCACTTCGACCTGGCGCACGCCTTCACCTCGCCCTACGGGCTCGCCGCCCTGGGCGTGCTGGTCGTCGGGGTGGCGGCGGCCTGGGCCGTGTACCTGCGCCGCCCGGTCGCGCGCACCGCCCCCGAGGGCAACCCCGTCACCGTCGCCGCCAGCCGCGAGCTGTACGGCAACGAGATCAACGAGGGGCTGTTCGTGGGCCCGGGCCGGGTCCTCACCCGGGCGCTCGTCGTCATCGAGGAGAAGGTCATCGACGGGGTCGTCAACGGGCTCGGCGCGGGCGTGCGCGACTCCTCCCGCGGGCTCGGGCGGGCGCAGACCGGGTTCGCCCGGTCGTACGCGCTCACCATGCTCTTCGGCGCCGTGATCGTCGCCGCGACGCTTGTTGTGAGGTTGTAGACAATGATCCCCTGGCTCACCATCGCGATCGCGCTCCCCGCGGTCGGCGCCCTGCTCGTCTGGGCGCTGCCGCGCACCGGGGCGGGCGGGCGGGAACAGGCCGCGGCCTCGGCCGCCGCCCAGGCCCGGAGCGGGGGCGGTACCGCCACGGCGGTCCGCGCCCCCGCGGCCGCGGCCACCGGCGCGGCCTCCGCGGAGAACGCCAAGCGCATCACGCTCGGCGTCTCCCTGGCCACGCTGGCCGTGCTCGTCGTCATGACCCTGCGCTTCGACCCGTCGAACGCGGGCTCCCTCCAGTTCGTGGAGGAGTACCCGTGGATCCCGCGCTTCGGGGTCCACTTCGCCGTCGGGGTGGACGGCATCGCCCTCGCCCTGATCCTCATGTCGGCGATCCTGGTGCCGCTGGTCGTCCTGGCGGCCTGGCGGGAGCACGACCACCGGGAGGACGGCGGACGCGGCTACTTCGCGCTCATCCTGGCCCTGGAGGCCATGATGATCGGGGTCTTCGCGGCCACCGACGTCTTCCTGTTCTACGTGTTCTTCGAGGCCATGCTCATCCCGGTCTACTTCATGATCGGGCGCTACGGGCGCGGGGACGAGCGGGCCAAGGCCGCCGTCAAGTTCCTGCTCTACAGCCTCGCCGGCGGCCTCATCATGCTGGTCGCCGTCATCGGGGTGTTCGTCCACGGCGGCACCTTCCTCTGGGCCGACCTGGTCGGGGAGAACGGGGCGCTGGCCGGCCTCGACCCCTCCACCGCCCGCTGGCTGTTCCTCGGCTTCTTC
Organism: Nocardiopsis flavescens; assembly: GCF_900141985.1. Taxonomy (GTDB): domain Bacteria; phylum Actinomycetota; class Actinomycetes; order Streptosporangiales; family Streptosporangiaceae; genus Nocardiopsis; species Nocardiopsis flavescens. Next base: position 43,615 of record NZ_FQZK01000024.1, read on the forward strand.
ATCGCCTTCGCGATCAAGGCGCCGATGTGGCCCGTGCACACCTGGCTGCCGCAGGCCGCCGGGTCCTCCAGCCCCGGCACCGCCGTGCTGCTGGTCGGCGTCCTGGACAAGGTCGGCACCTACGGCATGCTCCGCTTCTGCATGGAGCTGTTCCCGTCGGCCGTGTCCTGGTTCGTGTGGCCCGTGGTGGCGCTCAGCCTGGTCAGCATCGTCTACGGCGCGATCCTCGCCATCGGGCAGACCGACATGATGCGCCTGGTCGCCTACACGTCGGTCTCCCACTTCGGGTTCATCACCCTGGGCATCTTCGCGCTGACCCCGCAGGCCCAGACCGGGGCCGCGCTGTACATGGTCAACCACGGGTTCGCCACCGGCGCCCTGTTCCTGATCGTGGGCCTGCTCGTGGCCCGCCGCGGGTCCTCGCTCATCAAGGACTTCAGCGGCGTGCAGAACGTGGCCCCACGGCTCGCCGGGGTCTTCCTGGTGGCCGGCCTGGCCGGGCTCGCCCTGCCGGGGCTGGCGCCGTTCGTCAGCGAGTTCCTGGTGTTCGTGGGCGTGTACGCGTTCAGCCCGGCGCCCGCCCTGATCGCCGTCATCGGCGTCGTGCTCGCCGCGCTCTACATCCTGTGGATGTACCAGCGCACCATGACCGGGCCCACCGCCGACGGCGTGGCCGGGTTCAAGGACCTGTCCGCGCGCGAGGCGTGGGCCGTCGGTCCGCTGCTCGCGCTCATCCTCGCGTTCGGGCTGTACCCGCAGCCGCTGCTCGACGCGATCGAACCGGCCGCGGAACGCACCGTGGTGTCCACGGTCGGCTCCGCCGAGGAAGGAGGCGCGGAGTGATCCCCCAGGACCTCCCCGTCATCACCCAGGAGGCACCGGTCCTCGACTGGTGGCTGCTGGCGCCGCTGCTCACGCTGTTCGGCGGCGCGATGCTGGCCGTGCTGTTCGAGGCGTTCGTACCCGCCGCGCGCCGGCGCCTGCTCCAGATCGGCGTGGCCGCCCTGTCGCTGCTCGCGACGTTCGTGCTCATCGTGCTCCAGGTCGGGTCGCTGCCCGACGGGCAGGCGGGGGTGACCGTCGGCGTCGGCTCGCTGGCCGTCGACCGGACCGTGCTGTTCTTCCAGGGCACCATCGCGGTGCTCGCCCTGGTGAGCCTGCTGCTCATCGCCGAGCGCCGCGACGGCCGGGACGCGTTCGCCGCCCAGGCCGCCGCGGTCCCCGGCAGCGAGGAGGAGCGCGCGCACATCCTCGCCGGGACCCAGCACACCGAGATCTACCCGCTGGTGCTGTTCGCGGTGCTGGGGATGCTGATGTTCCCCGCCTCGAACGACTTCCTCACCATGTTCATCGCCCTGGAGGTGATGAGCCTCCCGCTGTACCTGATGTGCGGGCTCGCCCGCAGGCGCCGCCTGTTCTCGCAGGAGGCCGCCGTCAAGTACTTCCTGCTCGGGGCGTTCTCCTCGGCGTTCTTCCTGTTCGGCGCCGCCATGGTGTACGGCTACGCCGGGTCGGTGAACTTCGGCGAGGTGCGCGCCGCCGTGGAGAACGGCGGGGCGGCGATCTTCCAGGACGGCGACGGCCGGGCACTGCTGCTCATGGGCATCGGCCTGGTCGCGGTCGGCCTGCTGTTCAAGGTCGGCGCGGTGCCGTTCCACAACTGGAAGCCGGACGTGTACCAGGGTGCTCCCACCCCGGTCACCGCGCTCATGGCGTCCTGCACGCTGGTCGCCGCGTTCGGCGCCCTGCTGCGGGTGTTCTTCGTCCCCTTCGGCGGCAGCGCCGGGGACTGGGAGCCGGCCCTGTGGATCGTCGCGGTGCTCACGATGGTGGTCGCCGCGATCGTCGCGGTGTCCCAGCGCGACATCAAGCGGCTGCTGGCCTACTCCTCGGTGGTCCACGCCGGGTTCATCCTCACCGCCGTGGTCGCGGGCAGCACCGACGGCCTGGCCGGGGCGATGTTCTACCTGGCCGCCTACGGGTTCACCACCCTGGGCGCGTTCGCCGTGGTCACCCTGGTCCGCACCGCCGACGGCGGGCAGGAGCAGGGCGACCTGGACCGGTGGGCCGGGCTGGGCCGCCGCCACCCGCTGCTGGCGGGGGCGCTGGCCCTGTTCCTGCTGGCGTTCGCGGGCATCCCGCTCACCAGCGGCTTCATCGGCAAGTTCGCCGTCTTCCAGGCCGCCGTCGCGGCCGGGGCCACCCCGCTGGTGGTCGTCGGCGTGCTCAGCAGCGCGGTCACGGCGTTCTTCTACGTCCGGATCATCGTTGTGATGTTCTTCCGGGATCCGGAGGCCGACGGGCACACGGTCGTGCGGGCCGGCGCCGCCACCGGCGGGGTCATCGCCATCGGCGTCGCCGCCACCCTGCTGCTGGGCGTCTACCCCGGCCCGGTGCTGGACAACCTGCTGCCCTCGCCGGACGGCTCGCAGGAACCGGTATCGGTCATGGTGGACCAGGCCTCCACCGAGGCCGGATAACCAGGGAAGATCACGGTCCGGGCCGGTTGAGCTGCGGTTTCATTCCGGTCCGGACCGTATCCGGGTGTGGCTTTGGATGATCATTCCCGGTCGGATACCGTGGCAAGTCGGATCATGTTCATGTGCTGAGCACGCGGCGCCCGCCGAGCGGTCGCCGCCGTGCCCGTTCGACAGGTGGAGCTTTACGGTGAGCGGTGCTGTCCCGAGCGGGTTTCTCGCTCTGCCGAGAGTCGACTCGACCCTCGCCCGGGAGGTCCAGGACGGTCTCGAAAAGGTCGAGGACCTCCTGAGGGAGTCGGTCCGGTCGAGCGACCCCATGCTGACCGAGGCCGCCTCCCACCTGCTGGAGGCCGGGGGCAAGCGGTTCCGGGCGATGCTGGTGCTGCTGGCCGCCCACTTCGGCGATCCCGACATGCCCGACCTCGTCCCCGCCGCCGCCGTGGTCGAGCTGACCCACGTCGCGACGCTCTACCATGACGACGTCATGGACGAGGCGGAGCTGCGCCGCGGCCGGCCCAGCGCCAACCAGCGCTGGGGCAACACCATCGCCATCCTCACCGGCGACTACGTCTTCGCCAAGGCGTCGGAGATCCTCGCGGACCTGGGCACCGAGGCGGTCCGCCTCCAGGCCCAGACGTTCGGCCGCCTGGTCCAGGGGCAGATCCTGGAGACCTCCGGCCCGCCCGAGGGCGTCGACCACCTCGACCACTACCTGCGGGTCATCGGGGACAAGACGGCCTCCCTCATCGCCTCCTCCGCCGAGTTCGGCGGCATGTTCGGCAAGGTCGACCCGGAGACCACCGCGACCCTGACCCGCGCCTGCGACGCGCTGGGGATGGCCTTCCAGCTCGCCGACGACCTCATCGACGTGGCCGCCGAGTCCCGCGAGTCCGGCAAGGTGCCCGGCACGGACCTGCGCGAGGGCGTGCTGACCCTGCCGATGTTCTACGCGCTGCGCTCCACCGACCCGGCCGACGAGCGGCTCAAGTCGCTGCTGGGCCGGCCGCTGGACGACACCGAGGCCGAGGAGGCGCTGGAGCTGCTGCGCGCCCACCCGGCCATGGCCGAGGCGGAGAAGACGCTCCGCGGCTGGTCCGACAAGGCCCGCGCCGAGCTGGCCACGCTGCCCGCGGGCCCGGCGCGCGACTCGTTCGAGGCCCTGTGCGACTACGTCGTGGAGCGCTCCGGCTGACCCCCGGGCCGCCGCGCCCTGACGCACCGCCACGGCGCCGCCCCGCGAGGGGCCGGCGCCGTTCCCGTTCCGGGCGCCCCGGGCCCGGCGCAGTCCCGCCCTCCGCGCCACCGCGCGGCCCCCGTGGAGGCCCGTCCCGCCGCGGCCCGGCGACACCTCCCCGGACACGCCGACGGCGCCGCCGGAGCGGCGCCGTCGGGCCTGCGGGAAAGAGCGGTGGGACGCCCCCGGGCGCGTCGGGGGCGCCCCGGTCCCGGGCGGGTGCGGTGCCCGGGGGGAGCCGCCTAGCTCACGAGGGGCAGCGCCTCGGAGCCGGGCAGCGGGTTCAGGAAGGTCGGGTGCGACACCATGCCCTCGGGGGTGGGCGGGGCCTCGGCGGTGCCGCCCTCGATGGCGACGAGGTCGCTGGTGTCCAGGTCCTCCAGCAGCGCGGGGCCGCGGCTCAGCCCGGCCACCAGGTCCTCCACCGTGGTCATGTCCGGCCCCTCCGCCAGGGTGGGCAGCGACGAGGTGTCGGCCAGCTGCGGCAGGGTCTCGTCCACGGCGGGCACGCCGGTGCCCACCCGGGGCAGCTCGGCGTCGGCCAGCGGGCCGTCCAGGGCGACGGTCTCGGCCGAGCCCAGGTCGGAGGCGCCCGTCATCAGGGCGTTGGTGAGGTCGGTCAGCCCCGGCACCTGCTCCGCGTCGGGCATCTGCGCGACGGAGGGCGTCTGCACGACCGCCGGGCCCCCGGACAGCTCGGGCAGCTGCGGCCGGCTCTGCTGCTCCCGCACGGGCAGCGAGGTGATGCTCTCGTCCAGGTTGCGGTTGCCGACCGCGCCCAGGACCTCCTCCTCGCCCAGGCTCACGTAGTTGTCGTCGGTGACCGGGTTGGACTCCACCACGTCCTGGAGGGCCTTGGGCGTCTCCAGCCCGAACGCGTGGGCGAAGTCCCACATGTTCGGGACGACGGGCGCCTGGGCGTCCTCGGCGCTCTGCCGCACGGTTCCCGGGGCGGGCAGCGCGGGGGCCACGTCCAGGACCTCGTTGATCCCCAGGCTGTTCTCGCGGGTCAGCGCGGTGGGGTCGGACAGGTCGACCGACTCGGTGACGGCGCCGGCGTCGGGCAGCCGGGAGGCGTCCAGGCCCTGCACCAGCTCCGCGGGCCGGGGCAGGTCCGAGACGGTGGGGACGCCCATCTCGTCGCGGAGGTCGTGCACCGCGACCACCGTGTGGGGGAGCACCTCCGAGGCGGTCTCCTCCAGGGACCCGCCCGCGCTCTGCGCCGTGGTCCCGAACTCCTCGCCCGCCTCGGTGGCCCGCCGCTCGACCGCCGCGCCCAGGTCGTGCCCGATGGTGTCGTGGGGGTTGCCGTCCAGGCCGGTGGCGTCCTGCGTCGCGGCGACCGCGTCGGCCAGCGCAGCGGTCGGGTTGGCGATCCCGCCGAGCGGGGTGGCGATCTCCGACTCACCGGCGGGCAGCGCCGCCGCCAGGTCGGGGGCGGGCTTCTCGGGGTTGCGGGAGGTCTCCTGGAGCTCGGCGAGCGCGGTCCCGGCGACCGGGCCCACCCCGCCGGGGAAGGCGGTGTTCATGGTCGGGGCGACGCCCTCCACGAGCGTCCGCTCGACGACGGGGGCGAGTTCGGCGACCGGGGAGGAGAGCGCCTCGGCGCCCGAGACACCGGCGCCGAGGGCGACGAAGCCCGCCGTTCCGGCGGCGAGCAGGACGGCCCTGGCTGAGATGCTCTTGGCCTGCGACATGGGATTCCTTTCGGAAGGCTCTGTGGTTGCGGAGTGGTTCGGGGCCGCCGCGACATCGGGTCGCGGCCTGCCGGGAGCCGGTGGACCACCGGCTGACGTGAATCACGTGAGCGGGACCGCGGCGGGGCGGTACGGGGCACGGGACTCAGGTCAGCTCCCAGAGCGTGGAGCGGCTGGGAACGGGTCCTCGGAAGGGGACCGTCCCTAGTCGGGGGAGACCGTGGGGTCGTCCGCGGCGCCCGCGGGCACCGGGTGCACGGCGTCGATCGCGGTCGAGAGCGCGTCGGCGGCGGGTGCGGTGACGGGGACCACGGTCAGGTACCCGGCGACGGCGGGCGCCCCCGCGGCCCCGGAGGGCGCGGCGGACCCGGTGGAGAGCTTGGGCGCGGCGGAGACCTCGCGCTCGGCCGGCGCGGCCGGGCGGTGCTCGTCCACGGCCGCGGCGTCGGCGACCGCCCCGGCGGGGCGGTAAGGGGCCCCGAACGCGGGCACCGTGCCCGCGGCGGTGTGCCCGTCGGCACCGGCGCCGGTCCGGTCCCCGCCGTGTTCCCCGCGCCCGGCGCGGTCCGCGGCGGGGCGGGCGGTCCCGCCGCCGTCGGCCGCGGCGGCCTCCGGCTCGGCGGGTGCCACGCGGGTGGAGGCGATGTGCGCCACCAGGTTCTCGGCGCGGTCCTGGTCGGCCGCCTCCAGTTCGCGGACCACCCGGCGGGCGCCCTCGCGGACCCCCTCGCCGACCTCGGCGACGGCGGGGTCGGACAGCACGGAGGGGGCCGAGGAGGTCCGCTCCTCCAGGCTCCGGTGGACGGTGCCCAGGGTGTTCGTGACGGGCGCGGTGACCTCGGCGACCCCGGACTCCAGTGAGGGCTCCAGGCCCCCGGTCAGCCCGGCGCCCAGGGAGGCCGCGCCCCGGTCCAGGCCCAGCGGCCCGGCGGTGTCGGCGTGGGCGGACGGCGTGCCCGCCAGCCACAGGGCGGCCAGGGCCGCCCCGAACAGCAGGGGCAGCAGCAGGAGGGAGGGCGCGCGCACCACCGCGGCAGCGCGCGGGGCGCGTGCCGTGCGGCTGGTGCGGGACATGGGAGTGCCCTCCGTGACGTGCGGACCGTCGGGAACCGGAAGGGGCCCGGTTCGCGACTCGACGTTAGCACAATGTCACGGATCGTAGTTTCGGTTCTCCGGAACCGGGGAAACCCGGGTCAGTCGCAGGGTTCCGCGGCGGGCCGGTCCGTCGGCCGGCCCTGCGAGGGGTCTGGCTCCGGCGCGGATCCCCGCCCCGGCCCGTCCTCCCCGGCCGGCCCGTCCTCCCGCTCGCGCGTGCGCTCCGCCTCGCGCTCCCTCCGGCGCAGCACCGACCGCGCGCGGGCGCCGTGCAGCTGGTCGAACACGAACACGCACAGCGCCAGCCACACCAGTGCGAACCCGGCCCACCGGGCGAGCGGCATCTCCTCGCCCTGCACCAGCCAGCCGATCAGGAACATCAGGGTGGGGGCGATGTACTGGAGCATCCCGATCACGCTCAGCGGCACCCGCCGGGTCGCCACCCCGAACATCAGCAGCGGCAGCGCCGTCACGAAACCGCCGCCGACCAGCAGCGCCGTGTGCGCGGGCGACACCGAGAGCGCCGTCCCCGCCCCGGAGGACTCCAGGTACAGCACGTAGCCCAGCGCGGGCAGGAACATCACCAGGGTCTCCACGGTGAGGCTCTGCACGCCGTCCAGGTCCACGTACTTCTTCACCGCGCCGTAGGCGGCGAACGACGAGGCCATCACCAGCGCCAGCCACGGCGTGACGCCGTAGCCCACCGTCATCACCACGACCGCGAGCCCTCCGAGTCCCACGGCGACCCATTGCGCGGCGCGCAGCCGCTCGGAGAACACCAGCACGCCCAGGCATACCGACATCAGCGGGTTGATGAAGTACGCCAGCGAGGCCTGGAGGGTCTGCACGGTCGACACCGCGTAGATGAACCCCCACCAGTTGACGGCGATGAGCACCGCGGCGGCGGCCACCGGCAACAGGCGGCGCGGGCTCCGGATCACCCCGGGCAGCCACTTCCAGCCGCGCCGGGCGAGCACGAGGACGACCGCCATCGCCAGCAGCGACCACACCATGCGGTGGGCGAGGATCTCGGCGGGTGCGGCGGCGGAGAGGAAGGGCCAGTAGAGGGCCGCGAAGCCCCACAGGAGGAAGGCGCCCGCCCCGAGGGCGACGCCGCGGTTGGATTCCGGCACGCCTGCAATCGTAGGACGAATCGTCGGGCATGTCTGTATCCCGAGGGTCACACCGCTTTGCCGTTCGGCCCCCCTCGTTCCCCGTCCGCCACAGCGGAACCCCTGTTCCCAGAGGGGAGGGGAAAAGCCCCGGGCGGCCTGTGTCAGAGGCGGCATCGGCGTCTTTCCGCACGGGGTAGCCTCGCCCCTATGCCTCCTGTCACAGACGCCGCCGACCCCGGACCCACGGCCGGGGGAGCCGTGGACTGGGATGGGCGGATCGGCGGGATCAGGCAGGGTCGCAGCGGTGATACACGCGCCCCGCACAAGCCCCTCCTGCTGCTGTACGCCCTGGGGCACCACCAGCGCCACGGAGCCGCGCCCATCCTCTACAGCGCGGCCGAGGACCGGCTGCGGCTGCTGCTGGAGGAGTTCGCCCCTCCGGTCAAGCGCCCCAACCCGGCGCAGCCCTTCCACCACCTGGCCCACGACGACGGCCTGTGGCGGGTCGCCACCGACGACGGGCGGGACAGTCGGCCCGACCCCTCCGCCCTGCGGGCCGGCGGCGCGCGGGGGAGCCTCACCCCGGAGTTCTCCCGGGCCCTGGAAGCGGACCCGGGCCTGCGCACCCGCGCCGCCCGCCTGCTGCTCGATGCGAACTTCCCGGCCTCCCTGCACGGGGAGGTCCTGGCCCTGGCCGGGCTCGCCCTGGTCCCCGGGCGGTGGGCGGCGTCCGCGGACCGCGACCCGCGGTTCCGGGAGGCGGTGCTGGCGGCGTACGGGCACCGGTGCGCGTTCTGCGGCTACGAGGGGCTGATGGACGGCGTCCCCGCCGGACTGGAGGCCGCCCACGTGCGCTGGTGGTCCCAGGCCGGACCCGACACCGTCGACAACGGCCTGGCCCTGTGCGCCAACCACCACCTGCTCTTCGACCGGGGCGTCATCGGCCTCACCCCGGACCTGACCCTGGACGTGTCCCCCCGGTTCGAGCCGCGCTCCGCCGAGGCCGAGCGCATCGTCACCGGCCTCGCCGGCCGGGGCCTGCTCCTGGCCGAGGGCACCCCGCCGGTCGACGCCGACCACGCCGGATGGCACCGCCGGGAGGTCTTCAAGCACCTCGTCCGCGCCGCCTGAGGGGCACCCGCGCGGTCCCCGGTCCCCGGTCCCCGCGGGCTTTCCGGCCTCGTGCGTCTCCCGGCCCCGCGGGCTCCTCTGGTCCGCGCGCCCCCGGTTCGGCGTGGCCCCGGCCTCCGCGCGTCTCCCGGTGATCCCTTCCCGGCCCCGCGGACATCTCTGCCCCGCACGCCTTTCGGACCGGTGTGCCTCCCGGTTCCCCGTTTTCCGCTTTCCCGGGGACTCCCGCCTCCGCTCGGCCCACGGGCCCGCTCGGCCCGGGGGCCGCCCCGCCGCCCCGCTAGGCGTCCGCTCCAGCGGACCCGTCCCCGTACCGGGCGGCCAGCGCCGCGGCGCGCTCGCGCAGGGCGGCGCGCAGCGACGGCGGGGCCAGGGCCTCCACGTCCGTGCCGAGCCGCCACAGCGCCCACTCGGCGTGCCGCGCGTCCTGGAAGGTCACCTCCAGCAGCAGCCCGCCGTCCGCGCCGGGCTCCTCCGCGCGCACCGCCACCGCCGTGTCCAGCAGCTCCTCCCGGCGCGCCGGGTCCACCCGGACCCGGACCGCCAGGTGGTCCCCGGACAGGAAGCGGGCGCACCGCTCCCGCCACGCCTGTTCCAGGTCGACCGCCTCCGGTCTGCGCGCCGGTTCGGCGAGCCGTGCGGCGTCCGACACCCGCGACAGCCGGTAGGTGCGGTCCGCGCCCGACCGCGTCGCCAGCAGGTACCTCCGGCCGCGAACGGTGACCAGGCCGAGCGGGTCCACCGTGCGCCACCGCGGCTCCTGGTCCGCGGCGGCGTAGCGGATGCGCAGCCGGTTCCCGGACAGGACCGCGCGCCGGACCTCGCCCAGTACCGGCCCGGGCACCGGCTCGACGTCCGTCGGCCGCGAGAGCAGGTCGGTCTCCGGCTCGACGAGGAAACGCCCGGCCCCCTCGCTCGCGGTGGCCCGGTGGCGCTCGGGCAGCGCGTCCACCACCTTGCGCAGGGCCGAGGCCAGCTCCGGGCCCAGGCCCAGGTCCCGGCCGCCGCGCGCCGCCCCTGCGGTGAGCAGGGCGAGGGCCTCGTCGTGGTTCAGCCCGGCCAGCTCGGTCCGAAAGCCCGGCAGCAGCGCGAAGCCGCCGTGGCGCCCGCGCTCGGAGTACACCGGCACGCCGGACGCGGACAGCGCCTCGATGTCGCGCAGCACGGTGCGCGTGGACACCTCCAGCTCGCGGGCCAGGGCGTCCGCCGTCATGCGTCCGCGCTGGCGCAGCAGCAGCACCAAGGAGATCAACCGGTCCGCGCGCATACGCGGAATCTACCGAATACACGACCGAGGACGTCGTGATTTTCCGGAAGCCTCGTCCGCACGGCCCCGGAGCCGGCGCACGCCGGTACGGAGGGGCCGTGATCCCGCTGTCGTGACGCATCGAAGGGAGCCGACGCGATGGAACGCACCGCGGTCAATCCGGTCAAGTGGTCGTTGGAGATGGGGTTCAACCAGGGTGAGCTGGTCTCGGGGCACACCCGGACCCTGTACTGCTCCGGCCAGACCGCCATGGGCGCCGACGGCGCGCCGCTGCACGAGGGGGACATGGCGGCACAGCTGGCGCTGAGCCTGGACAACCTGGAGGCCGTGCTCGGCGGGGCCGGCATGGCCCTGGCCGACCTCGTCCGCCTCAACGTCCACACCCTGGACGTGGACCTGCTGCTCCGGCACTACGGCGTGCTGGCGTCGCGGCTGGGAGCCGCGGGTGCGGCCCCGCCCACCACGATGCTCGGCGTGACGAGGCTCGCGGTGCCGGGCCAGCTGGTCGAACTGGAGGGCACGGCCGTGGCGTGACACGGCCCCGCCGCCGCCCGCCCCGCCCCGGGCGGGCGGCCCCGGCCCGGACGCGCGGGAAACGGACACGAGGGAAAAGGGACCGGCGCGCCCCCGTTCGGGAGGGAAACGCACGGCTCCCGGGGTCACTCCCGGCCGGGGGCGTCCCCGCCGATGTTCCTCATCCACGGCCCGTCCGCCGTCAGCCAGTGCGGGACCAGGGTGAGGGCGAAGGGGAAGTCCGTGGTGAAGACGTCCTCCCCGTGCGCCTGGGCCGCCTCCTGGTACCGGCCGTCCTCCAGGCGCAGCTCCACCAGGCCAGCCTTGTCGGACAGCGGGTTGACGATCCAGTACGTGGGGATGCCGAAGGCGGCGTACTCGGCCCGCTTGGTGTGGGTGTCGCGGATGACGCTCTCGGGGGAGACGATCTCCACCACCAGGAGCGGCGGGACCGAGAAGTACCCCCTCTCCGGGAGCGGCACGTCGAACACGGCGAGGTCGGGGAGGCGGTGCCGGGTCCGGTCCCCGTTGAGGTCGATGCCGGGGGCATCGTGGATCTCAAGTTCGCCGTTGCAGCCGTTGTTCAGATGTGCGGACAGACGGCTGGCCGCACGGGTGTGGATCGGTTTCGGGGCGGGCGACACGTCAAGCCGCCCGTCGGCCAGTTCGTACCGCCGCCCGTCGTCCGGCGTGCGTTCCAGGTCGTCCGCGGTCAGGAGCCGTTCCGGGGTGTCCTGGTGCCTGGTGGTCATGACAGACCTACTGCCTCCTCACGCTCATGGCGGCCAGTATCCCGGTGTACCTCCGGTCCCGGTGGGCGAATCCGGAAAACGGCTTTTCGGGTTCGGACCCCTATCGCCGATCCGGTTCCGAAAAAAAGGCGCTTCCCCCGGGAGAGGAGTTGATACGCCCGTTTCGTTGGTTGTGCGGTCCGCGGGGGCCGGCCCCCGCGGACCGGGGATGCAGTGCCGACGGCCCCGGGCGGGCGGCCCGGCCCGGCCGCGCGGGAAACGGACACGAGGGAAACGGACACGCGGGAAAAGGGACCGGCGCGCCCCCGTTCGGGAGGGAAACGCACGGCTCCCGGGGTCCCCGGCCCGGGGCGCCTGAGCCGTTACGCTGCGGGTCCCCGACGGCCCTGCCCAAGGAGACACCGTGACCGCACTGTCCGGCGCGACCATCGACCACCTGGGTTTCCACGTGGCGGACGCGGACAAGTCCGCGCACCGCATGCGCGAGGACTACGGGATGGCGGTGCTCGCCGAGGGGTCCCGCGCCGAGGGGGAGCGCTCCGTCCTGGTCGGTGCCGGGACCGTCCGGATGCTGTTCACCCAGCCCCTCACCGACGACCACCCCGCCGCCCGGTACGTGCGCGAGCACGGCGACGGCGTCGCCGACATCGCCCTGCGCGTCGCCGACCCGCGCGCCGCCCACGACCTCGCGGTCGCCCGCGGCGCCCGCTCCCTGGCCGCCCCCGCCGAGCGCGACGGCGTCGCCACCGCGGCCGTCGCCGGGTTCGGCGACGTCGCCCACACCCTCGTCGCACGGGCGCCCGGCCGGGACCTGCCGCCCGGCCTTACCCCCGTCGCGGGAGTCCCCGCCGACCTCGGCCTGGAGGCAGTGGACCACGTCGCCGTCTGCCTGCCCGCCGGGGAGCTGGCCCCGACCGTCGCCCGCTACCGCGAGGTCCTGGGCTTCTCCACGATCTTCGAGGAGCGCATCGCCGTCGGCGCCCAGGCGATGGTCTCGGCCATCGTCCGCTCCGACGGCGGCGACGCCACCCTCACGCTCATCGAGCCCGACCCCGGCGCCGAGCCCGGCCACATCGACGGGTTCCTGCGCGACCACCGCGGGCCGGGCGTCCAGCACATCGCCCTGGGCACCGCCGACATCACCGGCACCGTCGGGCTGCTGCGCGAGCGCGGCGTCTCCTTCCTGGACGCCCCCGACGCCTACTACCGGCTGCTCGCCGAGCGCCTGGACCTGCGCCGACACACCGTGGAGGCCCTGCGCGGCCTCGGCGTCCTGGTGGACGAGGACCACGACGGGCAGCTCTTCCAGATCTTCGCCCGCTCCACCCACCCCAGGAACACGGTCTTCTTCGAGGTCATCGAACGCCTGGGGGCCACCACCTTCGGCAGCGGCAACATCCGCGCCCTCTACGAGGCCGTCGAGCGCGGGCGCGCGGACTGACCGGGGCGACGGGGGCGCCCGCGCGGCCGTCCCGCCGACCGGTGCGCGCGCCCGCGCCGACCCTGGCGCCCCGCCCTCCCAGGGGGTAGGAAGAGGGGGACCGAGGGCGGAGGGGGACACCGACATGGGCTGGTCCGCACACGAGGGCACGATGGAGCGGCTGCGTCCGCGGCTGGACTTCGCCCGGTTCGACCGGCTGCGCTCCTACGGGGTCGAACAGGAGGTCGCGGCGGGCGACGTGCTCACCCGCTCCGGCGACTTCGAGCACGACCTCGTCGTCCTGGACGAGGCCCACGTCGAGATCGTGCGCGAGGCGTCCTTCGACCGCCCCGAGGAGGTCGTCATGACCATGGGGCCGGGGGACTTCCTGGGCGAGGTCAACCTCCTCGGCAACTACATGGCGTTCGTGACGGTCCGGGTGGTGGCGCCGGGGCGCGTCCACCGCCTCTCCAAGGACCGCTTCCGCACGATGATGGCGGAGGAGGTGGAGCTGTCCGACATCGTGCTGGAGGCCCTGCTGGTCCGCCGGGAGTACCTGCACGAGGTCGTCCGCCCCGTCGACGTGGTCGGGCACCACATGTCGTCCGCCACCCTGGCCCTGCGCACCTACGCGGCCCGGGTCCGGCTGCCCTACGCGTGGCACGACGCCGACTCCCCGGACGGCCGGCGGCTGCTCGACACCGTCGGCCTGCGCGGCGACGACCTCCCGGCGGTGGTGTTCGCCGGGCAGGTGACGCGCAACGTCACCCCCGGCATCCTGGCCGAGCGCATCGGCAAGGCCTACCGCCCCAGCTGCAAGGACGTCGACCTCGTGGTGGTGGGCGCCGGCCCCGCCGGGCTGGCGGCCGGGCTCTACGGGGCCTCGGAGGGGCTCAACACCGTCGTCCTGGACGCCCTGGGCGCCGGCGGGCAGGCGGCGTCCAGCTCCCGGATCGAGAACTACCCGGGCTTCCCGCACGGCATCGCGGGAGAGGAGCTGACCCGGCTGTCGTCGATCCAGGCGCTCAAGTTCGGCGCCGAGATGTACATGCCCTGCCGGGTCGAGCGGCTCGACACCACCGGCCCCGACCCGGTGCTGTACCTGGCCGACGGCAGCCGCATCGACACCAGGGCGGTGGTGGTGGCCTCCGGCGCGCGGTACCGCACCCTGCCGCTGGAGGGGTGGGCCGACTTCGAGGAGTCGGGGTGCATCTTCTACGCGGCCACGGAGCTGGAGGTGCGCTCCTGCTCCCGGCACCCGGTCACCGTGGTGGGCGGCGCGAACTCGGCGGGGCAGGCCGCCCTGTACCTGGCGGGCCGGGGCAGCCGCGTCGACCTCGTGGTCCGCGGGCCGGACCTGTCGGCCAAGATGTCGGAGTACCTGGTGGCGCGCCTGCACGACCACCCGGACGTCACCGTGCACACCGGCACGGAGGTCACCGGGCTCAAGGGCGACCGCAAGCTCGCGGAGGTCGTGCTCACCGACCGGCGCACGGGGCGGGAGGCGGCCCGCCCGACCAGCGGCCTGTTCTGCTTCATCGGCGCCAGCCCGGCCACGGGGTGGCTGGACGGGGTCACCCGGGACCGCAGCGGGTTCGTGTGCACCGACTCCTCCCTGGCCGAACCGGGTCTGGGGCCGGTGTGGGAGAAGCTGGGGCGCGGGCCGCTGCCGTTCGAGACCAGCGCGCCCTCGGTGTTCGCGGTGGGGGACACCCGCACCGGGTCGATCAAGCGGGTCGCGGCGGCCATGGGCGAGGGCGCCAGCGCCATCGCGTCGGTGCACGCGGCGCTGGCGGAGCGGCGGCACCGGACGGTGTAGGGGCGCGCTCGCCTCCGGCGCGCGGTCCCCTGCTCCCGGTACGCGGAGTTCCGATCCCGGCTCCCTGCTCCTCGGGCCCGGACCCTCGGGCCCGAAGCCCCGGACCCGCCTTCCCGCGCCTCACGTGCGGTGCGGGCGGCCGGGGTCCGCGCATGTCGTGGCCGTGCGCGGCGGCGGACGCGCTCCCGGCCGGGGCCCTCCTCAGAAGTCGCCCTCGGCGACCTGGAGGACGGTCAGCCCGAGTTCGCGCCACATCCGGACGACCTTGTCCCGGTCGTCCAGCACGCACAGGACGTCGGCACGGTCGCGCACGTGCCCGCGGTACAGCTCGCGCTTGACGGTGTCGTCCGAGCGGAAGTCGCCCCTGCGCCGCATGTGGAGGTCGCCCGCCACCCCGACGTGTTCGTCGAGCCAGGCCAGCGTCTCCCGGCGGCACTCGTCGCTGCGCCCGGACATGTAGACGACGTCGAGCCCGCCGGCCGCGAGGCGCCGCACCACCTCGATGACGTTCGTGTTGGGGGAGTCCTCGCCCACCCGGTGCCACTCGAAGGGCCCGCGCGCGTACTCGCCCTCGCGCAGGGCGAGGGTGCCGTCGATGTCCACGAGGATGCACTGTCTTCGGTCGGCCATGTCGTCCTTGTTCTCGGGGGAGCGGTGCCGGGGGTGCCGGGGCCTCCGGATCATAGGCGCTCCCCCCGACACCCGCTCCGCCGCCTACGGGTCGGAAAGTCAGACTTCCCGAATTTCTGAAATTCCTTGACTCCGACGCGATGGTGGCCGAACCTGGAAGTGGTCCCCACCCGAGGAGTCGATCGATGAGTCAGACCAAGGAGAAGCGCCGACGCGCGATGATGCGCCGTAAGAACCAGCTCACCCTGCCCCGCGAGGTCGCGGAGGCCCTGCACGTGCGGGAAGGCGACGAGGTCGAGTTCGCCATCACCGAGGACGGTCGGGTCACGCTGCGCGGGATGACGGTCGTTCCCACGGACCAGGCGTGGTTCTGGGACCCGGGGTGGCAGCACGGTGAGCGGGAGGCCAGCGGACAGATCGCCGAGGGCCGCACCGAGGAGTTCGACGACGCGGAATCGATGTTCGACGCTCTGGAAGAGGAGCAGTGAGTCCGTGGCCACGTTCTCCGTCACCCCCCGTTTCCGGGCCGACTTCAAGAAGCTGACCAGGGAGCAGGCGGCCCGGTTCCGCAAGGTCGTCACCGAGGAGTTCGCTCCTGACGTCGAGGCCGGCCGCTTTCGGCCGGGCCTGCGGGTCAAGGGTGTACAGGGCGCTCCCGGGGTCTATGAGATGACCTGGGCGCCGGACGGGCGTGCCACGTGGCAGTACGGGGACGAGCGCCGCCCTGGCAAGGCGCACGTGGTGTGGCGCCGGGTGGGCACCCACGCGGTCTTCGACCCCGGCCCGCCGTGACCCGCCCCGCTGAGGCGGTCGGCAGATGTCAACAGTGTTGACTTTAAGTGTGCGGCCCGTGACGGAAATAGTGACAAAAGGTTTGTAAGGCCACAGATTCATATAGAAATATGCGGCCCTGGAACCCCGGGTCGCGGTCCGCAGTCTGTTCGGGGGCATGTTCCCGCAGATGTGAGGAGACCGCGATGGGGCAGGTCAGAGGTAATCGAGTCATCACCGGAGCCGTTCTCGGAGCACTTCCCCTGCTCCTGGCCACCGGCTGCTCGTTCAGTTTCGGTGGTCCCGGCGCGGTCGAGGCCGCGGTGGTCGCCGAGCGGTCGAGCGAGATGCTGGCGGAGGAGGTCGGCCAGACCCCCGACGACTTCACCTGCGCCGACGACCTCCCCGCGGAGGTGGGCGCGGAGATCCGCTGCGAGCTGACCAGCGGCGGCGAGACCATCGGCGCGACCGTCACGGTGACCTCGGTGGAGGGGAGCGACGTGCAGTGGGACGTCGTGGTCGACGACCAGGTCGCATCCGACGGCGCCGCGGACGACACCGCCGCCGAGGACTCCGGCGCGGGGGAGCCCGCGGCCGGGGGCCAGCCCTCCGGTGGCGGCGGCACCACCGCCGCGGCCGTCGACGGCACCGTGCCCGCCGACGAGGTCGCGCAGAAGTCGTCCGACGCGCTGGCCGAGGTGGTGGGCCAGGCACCCGAGGACCTCACCTGCTCGCAGGGCCTGCCCGCGCAGGTGGGCGCGGAGATCCGCTGCAACCTCGTGGACGGCGGCATGAACTACGGCGTCACCGTCACGACCACCGTCGTCGATGGCGCCAACGTGCAGTGGGACATCCAGGTCGACGACGCGCCCCTGTAGGCCCGAACCCCGTCGTGGTGGGACGGCGCCCGTGCCCGTCCCGCCCGGGGGCTCCGCGGCTCAGGTCGCGGTACCGCCCCTCCCGCGGCCGGCCGCCGCGCGGACGAGCGCGGCCCCGAGCGCGAGGAGTGCCCCGGCGGCCAGCGCCGGCCACGCCAGCAGGCCCCGGGCCGCCACCGCCTCCGGGCAGCTCTGCCCGGGGACCCCGGAGTCGAAGTACATCGGCGCGGGGAAGAAGGCCGATCCGCAGCCGGACGCGGTCTCCGTCGCCACCGGCAGCAGGCCGGCCGCCGCCCCGGCGACCGCGACGGCGGCTCCGAGCAGGATCACGATCGTCGTCGTCTTCACCGGGGACCGCCAGGGGGTGGGGTGGGGGCAGGGGAGCGCTTCGCCCGGAACGCTACCGCGCGGCACCGACGGTCCGCCCCGGGCCCTGCCCGGTCCCGCCCGGCTCCGGAACCTAGGCGGTGCGGGCGTCGTGCGCCTCGCGGTTGCCCAGCACCTCGCCCATGTTCGCCTCGGCCCAGGCCTTGAGGCCGCGCACCTGCTCGTGCAGCGACAGGCCCAGCGGGGTCAGCTCGTAGGTGACCGTGACCGGCACGGTGGGGGTCACGGTCCGGGTGAGGAGCCCGTCGCGCTCCAGGGAGCGCAGCGTCTGGGTGAGCATCTTCTGGCTGACGCCCGCGAGCGTGCGCGCCAGCTCCGAGAACCGCATCGGCCGGGGGCCCCGCGCGTCCTGCCCGCCGCCGAGCGCGCACAGCACCAGGGCGACCCACTTGTCGGAGATGCGGTCGAGCAGTTTCCGGCTCGGACACACGTCCAGGAACGCGTTGTACTCCGTCTTGGCCTGCGCCCGCTTCTGGGCCGCCGTCGTGGTCCCCATCGCCCGCTCCCGTCTCCTGGACCTCACCAGGGCACCTTGAGGTGCCTACTTCCCGTCGGGAAGGTACCTGACCAGTATGGAGAAGGGCTCCACGAGGAACCACCCCTGGCACGGACACGAAAGAGGTAGGGATGAGCGCGCTCTCCCCTTCGCTTCCCGGCGGCACCTGGACGCTGGGCGACCTGACCGTCGGCCGCTTCGGCTACGGCGCGATGCAGCTGGCGGGCCCGGGGGTCATGGGGCCGCCCGCCGACCACGACGGTGCGGTCGCCGTCCTGCGCGAGGCGGTGGACCTCGGGGTCACGCACATCGACACCAGCGACGCCTACGGGCCCCGCGTGACCAACCGCCTGATCCGCGAGGCGCTGAGCCCCTACCCGGAGTCGCTGCACGTGGTGACCAAGGTCGGCGCGCGGCGGGACGAGCAGGGAGGGTGGCCGGTGGCCCGGCGGCCGGAGGAGCTGCGCCGACAGGTGGAGGAGAACCTGGAGTCGCTCGGTGTGGAGGTGCTGGACCTGGTGTATCTGCGCGTCGGTGACGCCACCGGGCCCGTGGACGGGCCGGTCGCCGAGGCGTTCGGCGCCCTGGCGGACCTGAGGGAGGAGGGTCTCGTCCGCCACCTGGGGGTGAGCAACGCGACCGCCGCGCAGGTGGCCGAGGCGCAGGCCGTCGCGCCGGTCGTGAGCGTGCAGAACATGTACAACCTCGCGCACCGGGGCGACGACGCGCTGGTCGACCGGCTGGCAGGCGAAGGGGTGGCCTACGTGCCGTTCTTCCCGCTGGGCGGGTTCAGCCCGTTGCAGTCGTCGGCGCTGTCGGCGGTGGCGGCCCGGCTGGACGCGGCGCCCCTGTCCGTCGCGCTGGCGTGGCTGCTGCACAGGTCACCGAACATCCTGCTGATTCCGGGGACGTCGTCGGTCGCGCACCTGCGGGAGAACGCGGCCGGGGCCGGACTGAAGCTGTCGGGGGAGGACCTGGCCGAGCTGGACACCATCGGCCGGAAGTGAGCCGGGCCGTGACCCGAGCGGGTGGGGTGGGTGGGGGTGGGCGGTGGTCTCCCGCCGGCGGTGTTGTCCGCAGGTGGACGCCTGTTGTCGTTGTCCTGCCGATCCGGTAGAAAACCCGGAAGGGCATTGTTGGCGCATGGGTGTTTTGTCTGTTTTTTGAGAAGTTGTAAAATCGGGTGGTCTCCCGTGGTATTCGCCCAGGTCATTTACTGTGCTTCCCGCGCACGCGGGGATGG
Source organism: Nocardiopsis flavescens (assembly GCF_900141985.1). Classification (GTDB taxonomy): domain Bacteria; phylum Actinomycetota; class Actinomycetes; order Streptosporangiales; family Streptosporangiaceae; genus Nocardiopsis; species Nocardiopsis flavescens. The sequence goes on from NZ_FQZK01000024.1 coordinate 62,543, forward strand.
TCCCGTCGAACGGGCTCTGGTGAACATCGCCGGTTAGTGCTCCCCGCGCACGCGGGGATGGTCCCGGGGGCGCGATCGGCCTGAAGGGCAAGCCGCAGTGCTCCCCGCGCACGCGGGGATGGTCCCGCTCTCACTGGTGTGCGTATGGCCGCGTACCAGTGCTCCCCGCGCACGCGGGGATGGTCCCTCCAGGATGGCGATGGCGGCCACGAAGGTTGTGTGCTCCCCGCGCACGCGGGGATGGTCCCCGGCCGTCCTCGTGGACGAGGCCAAGGGTTACGTGCTCCCCGCGCACGCGGGGACGGCTCCTCGTGCCGGACGCCCACGGCACCTACAAGGCCCCAGTGAACCGCCCGCGATCCACCCCCGGCCCGCACCTCACCCCGCCGGATGTCCTGACGGAACCCCCGGCCCGAGACACCCGGCTTCGCTCAAGGAGCGGGTGACTCCTGGACGGTCATTTCAAAGGCCAGCTCCATACACCGCAGGCGGGCCGGGGAGAAGTCGTACGGCATCTTTCCGACGGCTTCCACCAAACCCATGGTCTTTTTCGTCCTGCTGGAGTCCTGACCGGTCTCGTCCCCGCCTTCACCGGCGGTGTCGGGGTGCAGGGCATCCCAGGAGTCGAAGAGCGCCTCTTCGCTCTCCGCCAGGTCGGAATCATCGATGGCGGCGTGCAGCATCAGTTCGAAGGCGTGCCGTTCGGCGGCCACCTGTGCCACGCGGGGGTCGTCGACGGCGACCGTGTCGTCGAGCGCCTCCTCGGCGGCGTCAACGCGGTCGGATTCCTCACGTAGATCCGGGTGGGCGGCCAAGGCGAGGAAACGACTGGCCTGTACGGCCGCACCGAGCGGGCCGAAGAGCCGTTCGGTGACCAGCAGGGTGTCCAGGTCCGTCTGGCGCAGGGAGCCCTCCGGCAGGCCCGTGAAGCGGTCGGTGACGAAGTCGGAGAGCAGGCCCATCCTGTTGCCCAGGGTTCGCATGCGCTGCACGGCGGCCCGCTGCCGCCGTAGTTCCGCCTCCCGGGCGGTGAGGGCTTCCTCCAGCCGTCCCAGGACACCCGCGACACCGTGGTCGGTGTCGGCCTCCGCGTCGGCGCCCGTACCGGTGTCGGCGGGAGCCGTGTCGGCAAAGGCGTCACGGATGTCGTCCAGGGCGATCCCCGCGTCGGCCATCTTGCGGATCCACAGCAGCCGGATCATTTCTTCGTAGCCGTAGCGGCGGCGGTCGTCACCGCCCCGCTCGGGCTCGGGGAGCAGGCCGATCTCGTGGTAGTGGCGGATCGCCCGCGGTGTGGTGCCGACGAACGATGCCGCGTCACCGATCTTCACCTTGCGCGGCGGAACAAAGGACGAATACATGGGCGGGGCCTTCCTCGGTGGGGCGGGGCGTGCGCCCACCGAACCACATGACGTTACGGAAGGTGCAACTCTCGGCACCCCGCCCCGCACGCGTCATGACCTCGGCGTGCAACCGAGAACAGGGTTCCGCCCCGGCCCACCGGTGTCCCGGGTCGTCGATCCGTGTGCGGTACGCGGCGAGGGCGTCGGGGATGTCGTCGGCGGTCTTCGTGACCGGACGGCTCCAGCGGCAGCGGTTGCGGTCCGGGCACTGCCTCGCCCTGCGGCCGCAACCGAACTCACGACTCGGAACACCGGGTCGCTGAACGCCTGCGGAGATATGGGCGGCGCGTCGGGAGGTGCGATCGGCCGCGTGAGTCAGGCGGGTTCAAAGCCTGCTCTGAAACAGCGGGGCTCCTCGGGGCCGCACCCTCGCCCGGCTTCGGCCTTGCCCCTGTAGCTCATGGTCGGGCCCGTAGATCGGCCTCTCTGCGGGCACTGAGAGCCGCGCGGATGGCGGGGAGGCGGTTTTCGGCCTTGCTTTTGAGGTCGCTGTAGAGGCTGGTGCCGTGTGCGTCGATTCCCACGGTGAGGGGTCCGAGTTCCTCGAAACGGGTTTTGATGAGCTGGAACTGCCAGATGTACTCGGTCCAGTGGACCTCGACGACCTCACGGACCGCGCTGGAGAGCAGTGTCGCGCCCCCGCCGGGTATGGAGAGGTAGATCGTGCCGGTCTCGCGCATCGCTCGGACGGACTCCTCTCCGAGTCCGCCCTTGCCGCCGACGACGGAGAGCCCGTATCCGCGGATGAGGTCCGGCATGACGTCGTCGAAGCGGGTCGTCGTGGTGGTGTTGATGTAGTCCAGCTCGTGTGTTCCGTCGTCCAGGCGCCGCCCCGAGCTGCTGATGTGCATCAGCGCGGCGCCGCGCAGGTCCAGCGGCGGGGGTACACCGTCGTGCAGCTCCTGGCGAAGCCGGCGAAAGGTCGGCAGGCCGATCGACATCACCACCTCGCCGCTGAGGTGGACGATGTCGCCGGCGAGCACGTCGTCGGTGATCCCGGGTGTGAGCGGCAGGGTGAGGTGGTGCTCGCGCAAGGCCCGTCGCGGTTGCTCTTCAGACATCGTGGGTGACCGTGCCGTCGTTGCCGATGCGGACCCCGTAGCGTCGATCGATCCAGCAGTTGAAGTTCACCGCGACGGGTGTGAAGCCGTGCCCGGAGGAGTAGTTGACGTGTACGGCCATCGCCGTCGTGCGACCGCCGGTCCCCATGGGTCCGAACCCGGTGGCGTTGATGGCGTCGCGGAGCCGTTCCTCCATGTCCCTCACGATGGGATTCGCGGCCTCTTCCCGCATGGGACGCAGAATCGCTTCCTTGGCGATGTGCGCGGCATGCTCGAAGGTGCCCCCGATGCCCACCCCGACGATCATCGGCGGGCACGCCTGGGAGCCTGCCCGCACGACCGCGTCGAGGACGAATTCCTCGATCTCCTGAAGGGTCGGAGAGATGAGGATCTCGGAGGTGGACCACCGCCCGGTCCCCAAGGCCTTGGGCGAGCAGACGATCTCGACGTGGTCGGCCCCGTCGATGAGGTCGAAGCTCATGATGGGCATGTCCTTGCCTTCATAGCCGCGCTCGTTGGTCAGCGGGTTGGTGACGTGCTTCAACAGCGGTGGATCGCTGGTGGCGGCGAGTTCGTGGAACCCGTCGCGTACCGCGGCCTTCACGTCGCCCTCGAAGTCGACCCGCGTGCCGATCTTGAACGCGTAGGTCGGGATTCCCGAGTCCGAGCACAGCAGGTGGTCGCGCTGCTGCGCCTGTTGGGCGCTGTCGATCATCAAGTCGAGCGTCCGACGCGCGAGCGGGTCCGGCTCGTCGGCGCTGGCTTTGCTCAGCGCCCGCTGGGCTTCGACGGGCACGTGGCGCAACGACCGTGCGTACATCTGGGAGGTCACCGTCTTCAGCAACTCGTAACTGATCGCCACTCCCGTGCCTTCCCGCCGCTTCGGCCGCGGCCTGCGGCCTTGTTCGTATTACGATCTCAATGTTCGCATCGTAAAACAAGCTGTGCACAGAACGGAAGAGGCCGCAGGCGGGCCGTCGCCTGGCGAAGACGCGCGGCGCTCGGCGGACCAGTGCTCGACGGGGTAGCGCCAGGAAGCCGGGATGGACGCGAAGCGCAGGTGGAGGCGGGGGCGGAGGGGTTTCGCGGGATGGGTTCCGCCGCCGCGCGGGCTGGTGGGTCCGCTGTTCGTGTGAAGGCTCCTGGTTGATGAATCTGTGCGCGTTGAGCCCTGTGCTGAGGGAGGGTTCGTCCGGTTGGCCGTTGTCGCGCTCTTGCCCGTCCGGTACAAAACTCGGGGGGGCGTTATTGGCGCCTGGGCGTTTTGTCTGTTTCTTGGGAAGTTGTAAAATCGGGGGGTCTCGCGCGGTATTCGCCCAGGTCATTTACTGTGCTCCCCGCGCACGCGGGGATGGTCCCCGACTTCACCCGCTACTCCGGCCCCTCCGCGGGTGCTCCCCGCGCACGCGGGGATGGTCCCACCGGCGCCAGCAGGAACAGCACCACGAACGTGTGCTCCCCGCGCACGCGGGGATGGTCCCGAGGAGCGTCGCGAGGTAGAGGGCTTCGTCTCGTGCTCCCCGCGCACGCGGGGATGGTCCCACCACCACCCGCGCCCACGCCCAGGACGGGCCGTGCTCCCCGCGCACGCGGGGATGGTCCCGAGGTGCCGCACTCCTGGGTACGTCAGCTGTAGTGCTCCCCGCGCACGCGGGGATGGTCCCTTGACGGTGACGGGGTTCCCGAAGATCTTCACGTGCTCCCCGCGCACGCGGGGATGGTCCCTACGTCGACGTCCACCACCGCCGACACGGGCTGTGCTCCCCGCGCACGCGGGGATGGTCCCTGGGTGCGCATCGCCCAGGTGGTCGCCGGGATGTGCTCCCCGCGCACGCGGGGATGGCCTGGCGTGACGGGCCCCGCCGGGCCCGTCACACTCAGCCCCTGGGCGCGGACGCCCTGATCCGCCCCGTCAGGGCGAGCACGGCGGCCGTCACCGCCAGGACGGCCAGTCCGACGAGGCCGCCCAGGCCGCCCGGGTACAGCAGGGAGTTCGTGTCCGCGTCGGCGGCGGCCAGAGTGAGGAAGCCGACCGTGTTGAGGGCGTTGTTGGCCCCGTGGGCGATCACCGCCGGCCACACCGAGCCCGAGGCCAGCCGGAGCCAGCCCATGATCACGCCCGCGACGACGCAGAAGGCCAGAAACAGGGCCACCTGGCCCGCGTCGAACCCGCCGTGCGTGTACTGGATGAAGAGCTGGGGGCTGTGCCACAGGCCCCAGACCACGCCACTGGCCAGCAGTGCGGGCCACACGCCCATCGGGAGGAGGCGGGGCAGGAGGTAGCCCCGCCAGCCGACCTCTTCGCCGAAGGCGAGGACGAGGGTGGGGACGGACATGAGGATCGCCAGCCCCAGGGCCGCGAGGAAGGCGGCCCAGGGAAAGCCGGTGGCGGGCATGGTCGCCGCGAGGTCGGGCACGAGGTCCGGCAGGACCGTGCGCAGGCCGGAGAAGTCGACCAGGTCGAGCCTCACCGCTCCCACCAGAGCGGCGGCCAGGGTCGCTGCGAGGCCGAGCAGGGGCATGAGGACGAAGGCGAGCAGCGAGTAGCCGCCCACCCGCCGCAGGGGCCGGAGTGGGGTGAACCCGAGGGCGCGGGCGAAGCGGCGAGGCCGCCACACCAGGAGCGTGACGGCGACGGCCGCGACGCCGGGGGTGAACATGTACACCGTGGCGGCCAGGCCGTAGGAGGGGTCGTCCGGGCCGTTGCCGCTCAGGAGGAGGGGGAGGTGGACGGCCCAGGCGAGGGCGTAGGCGGTGGCGATGAACACGGCGATCTCGCGGATCGGGAGGGGAGCGCGGGCAGAGGCGTCGTGGTTCCGGGCCTCGGTTTCCGGGGGTGGAGTCATGTCGCCAACGCTAAAAAGTGGGGAGTGGCCGCACCATGGGGTGACCGTCCGTTCCTTCCTGCGGTTGACCGCATCCCCGCTTGCGGCAGCCTAAGAGTGGGCTCCTATCGGCTTGGGTAAAGAACCTCTTCAGCGCGTTCCTGTTTCGCGTCATTCATGGCCCTCCGAGAGCTTTTGGGCGCTACGGTGTCTCACTCCTGGTTCTTCGTCACGATGAGGTTCATACCGCTGTCCGGGTGGTAACTCCACTCGGCGGACACCTGGCCATCCCAGGCGGCATCTCCCTCAGGGGCCAGAAAATCCCATGAGGCATCCTGGCGACCGTCTAGAGCCCTAGTGGTGTCCATGCTTCGCGTCACGTGGTCTGGTGTCTGGATGCCTTCCAAGAGGCAGTCCAGTTGTTCGGGCTGGCGAAGTGAAGGAGATAGGGGGTCTCCGCTGAATGCCGTGACCGCTAGAGACCCCCCGCTGTCTCCCACGCTGACTGCTTTGTGTCGACTGAGTCCACATTCGGAAACAATGGTCTCGAAGTCCGGTTCTGGAACAGAAAATTCGGAACACGCAGGTGCGAAAAGTATCAAAAGGAACGCAAGGGGTGTGGTTCGAGAACGCATGGCTTCTCCTTGAGGAGGGGGTTCTTTCTTATTCTCCACCCTGAGGAAGCTTGGTTGACTAATTTCTTATGAGTTGGTGCGTAATATCGGTCGAGGCGTGGTGGGTCCCGTCTGGGGTTTTCGTGAGGGGTGCGCGGTGTGCTGCTCCCCGTGCACGCGGGATGGACCCAAACTCATGATGCGCACATCTCAGCGCACCTACCGGGCGAGGTAGGAGCGCACGGCCAGGGCGAGCGGGGCCATGTCACCTCCGGGATGGGCGACGTAGGTGCGTACCCGGGAGGCACTTCGCCGCGGACGCGGGAGGCCGGACCACACCTCCGGTTCGCCGGCGGGCACCGGGGGCTCGTCCACGACCTGGGTGGTGACGCCTTCTCGGGCTGTGACCACTATCGAGGTGGGGCGCGTCGCCTCGTGGGTGTAGCCGGTCAGGAGCAGGCGGACCGGGCCCTCCTTCCGGTGGTGCCGTCCGCGCCCCGGAACCAGGCGCAGGGGCGCGCCCTCCGCCAGCGGTCGGGCCCAACCCGCGAGGTCCGGGCGCAGCGGGATCACCCGCCCCATGGGTCGTTCTCCCGACGTGGCCCGGCACGGGCGACGCGCTGTGGAGGACTCCGGGGAGAGCAGGTCACCGCCGAGCCGTCCGCCGCTGTTCAGCGTGAACTCCGCGCCCGCCGCGATCCGGAGCACCGCCGCCAGGTCGGTCGCCCGCAGGTGTCGCACCCTCGCCTGCGCCTGCGCTCGCCCTCGGACCAGTGTTGACGGGGTGTGCGTATCCGTTGGAGGAGTCTGTTCCCCGACGATGCACTGCATTGCGTTTCACCTCATTGGTTCGGCCGGGCCGGTGGAGTCACCGCTTTGGAACCGCCGTCTACCGGCCCCAGTGCACTTCTGTGCGTGGGCGGGAAAGGGAGAGATAGGGAGGAAGCGCGTTCCCCACGGGTCATGAGAAGGCGCTGATCACGATCGCTATATCGAGGACGGTCGGCTGTTCCAGGTCCTCGGCCACGGGTGATCCGGTCCGTTCAGTGGTTCGGGCGAACCCGGCGGTTTCGGTGGTGTCGGGGGTGGTGTCCGGGTGGTCTGTGCGAGGTCGGGGCGTAGGGCGAGCAGGGTGCGGACGGCGGCGGCCAGGTCGGTGAAGTCGGCGGGGTCGGTGGGGTCGGCCGGGTTGTGTGCGGTCGGTGCGGGTGGTGGGAGGGGTGGGTTCCGGGGGTGGGCGGGGTGCCCGGTGCGGGTGTTGCCCATGGGCTCGGTCTCTTCTCCGGTCGTCGTGTGTGCGGGGGTGGCTGCGGGTGCCCTGGCTGGTTGTCGGGGTGGGCCCGCCCGGTGGGGGTCTCCGGGCGGGCGGGGGTCAGCCCGTTCCGGGGCTGGTGGTCCTGACCGTTTCGGGGACGAGGAGTGCTTCGACTTCGGCGCGGTGGAAGCGGCGGTGTCCGCCCAGGGTGCGGAAGGAGGTGAGTTTGCCGGTGTCGGCCCAGCGGGCGACGGTGACGGGGGTGACGCGGAGCATGTGCGCGACCTCGCCTGAGGTCAGGGGTTCGGGGACCTGCTGTGGGCGGTTCACGGGGTGGCTCCTGCCTGGCGCAGGAGGCGGTCGACGTCGGTGCGCAGGAAGCGGTGGTGTCCGCTGGGGGTGCGCACCCCGGGGAGTTTGCCGCGCAGTACCCACCGGGTGACGGTCTTGGCGTCCACGCCGAACAGGGCGGCGACCTCGCCGGGGGTGACCAGTTCGGGGAGGGGCGGGTCCGTGTGCGGGGGCAGCGGCGCGAGCCGGGACGGGTTCGTGGACAGCGGCGGAGCGGGAGGTTCGGGGGTGTGCATCGGCTCCTGATTCCTTGTGGGTTGCGGGTCGGGGGTTGCGGCTGTGCCGGACGGCGGACGGACGGGTGGCATGCGGTGGCTCGGCCGCGGCCCGTGCCGCGCCCGGGAAGAAGAACAGAGATGGGAAGAAGCGAGAAGGCAGCGAGAGGAGGCGTGTGGTGCCCGCCCGCCCGGGACGGGGGTCTCCGGGCGGGCGGGGGTCTACGGGAGCGGGAGTGGTGTGGGTACGCGTCGGGTGCGGAGGCGGTGGACGAGTTGGGCGGGGGTGTACTCGACCTCGGTGGTCCACTTGGCGCCCGGGTCCAGGGCGACGGCTTTCCACAGGCCGGTGTCGGTGACGCTGATCTGGTGGGTGTGGCCCCAGCGGGTGCGCAGGCGGTGCAGGATCGCGGCGCGGTCTTCCCAGAGGTTGCCGAGGTAGTCGGCGTGACTGGTGGTGTGGCCGGGGTCGAGCCAGCACATGCGGGGGCGTCCGCGCTGGTCCAGGGAGCGGTCCCCGCACAGGTCCAGGGTGTGGTCGGCGCTCATGCGGACACCCCCAGGTTCTCCAGCCCCACCAGGGTCCGGAACAGCACCTCACGCCCCGGCCGCACAGCGCTCACCGGCGGCACCGGACGCGTGGGCGACAGCGAGGGCATCGGCCGCTCCGGGTGAGCGGAGCGCACAGGGAGTACCAGGTGCACCGGTCGGACGGGGTGCACCGGCCGGGCGGGGTGCGCGGGCCGGAACGGGGGCACCGAGGGCGCCGCGAGCATCGGGGGCACCGGGTGCACGGCCCACACCGGGGGCATCGGGCGCGCGGTGTGCGCGGGGTGTGCGGGGCGGGGCGCACGACCGGGGCCGGTGCTGGTCGAGCGGTGGTGTCGGCCCGCGGGCGCGAAGCGGCGCACACGCGCGGCCCGGCGGGGCCGCCGGGGAAGCGAGGAGACCGCGAGGGCCCTCACCTCGAAGAGCTGGGACGGGTTCAGGTAGCGCGTCATGCGCACACCTCCGGTACGGAACGCCGCTGGATGAGGGCGGCTGGATGAATGCGTGAGACCATGATGCGATACGCGACATGCTTTTCACAAGATGCGAATCACATGTGGGCGATATGTCTGAATCCCTTGCGTGGCCATATGATCGGCAGGCCAGGAGGTGACACACGGTGGCGGACAGCAGGTACAGCCCCAGCGCGCGACGGAGAAGACTCTCCGCGCTGCTCCGGCGTGTACGGGAGGATCGCGGCCTCAAAATCGACGACGTGAACCGTCAGCTCGGCTGGGCCAGCGGGAAGCTCTCGCGCATGGAGCGCAACGAGTGGAAGCTCCCCTCACCGAGGGACATGAAAGACCTCGCCGAGGTCTACGAGCTTCCCGAGGACATGCGGGAAGCGCTCATGTCTCTTGCACGTGAGGCCCGTGTACGTGGCTGGTGGGTCGAGTTCCGCGACGTCCTCCGGGGTGGGTTGGCGGATTTCGAGTCCGGCGCGTCCATGATCCGCACCTTCGAAGCGCTCCTGGTCCCAGGCCTGCTCCAGACCCCCGCATACGCTGCGGCGATCTTGCGCGGTGGGCGCGTCCTCACCGACGAGGACATCAACCGCAAGGTTGCTGGCCGAATGCGCCGTCAGGAGATCCTCACAGAGGACGGCCCTCAGGTATGGGCCATCGTGGATGAGGCTGCCCTGCGAAAGCAGGTGGGCGGCCCTGAGGTGATGCGGGCACAAATCCGGCACCTCGTGGAGATGGCGGAGCAGCCGAACGTCGACATCCAAGTGATCCGGGACAACCAGGGTTCACATGCTGCGATGGACGGCAGTTTTATGATTCTCGACTTCCCTGACCCCGCCGATCTGCCGTTGGTGTACATAGAGACGGCAACTGAAGATCTCTATCTGGAACAGCCGGAAGCGATCCAGCACTACGTCGGGATCTTCGGCCACATCTGTAGCGCTGCCGAGACTCCAGAGGCCTCGGTGAGCCACCTGGAATCACTCATCTGACAAGGACGCGCCCATGCATTCATCTACCCTGTCGTTCCGCAAGTCGTCCTACAGCGGGTCCGGTGACAACTGCGTCGAGGTTGCCGATCTGGAAAGGGGCGCTGTTGTCCGCGACACCCAGAACAGGGAGTCCGGGTATCTGGTGTTCGGGGAGCGCCGGGAGTGGCTGGCCCTGCTCGCCACCGCTTGCCGCGACCAGGTGTAGACACACAGCAAGAGGCCCTCGACCGCGACCGGTCGGGGGCCTCTTCGCATTCATCCGGAAGACACTCTACCCTCCTGGTGCGGCGTGGGGAAGGCGCCGGTTTCCGGCCGCGTGGTGCGCTATCGCGGCGCCCGCTGCCGGGACACCGGCGAACCACAGCCCAAAGGCCACCGGCCCCCCGACCTCTCCCCGCCGCCGTAGACCAGGCATACCGCCTCTCCCACCTCACGGCGCCCATCGCCACCGCTGTCAACACCGTGAACCTGCCGGTGCCGCCGATCAGCGTCGGCCCACACGGATACCCGCACGGTTGGACCGCACCGCCGGGGGACAACGAGGAAGCGGGACCCCCTCGTTCACCCCGAACCCCGCAACCACGGCGCCCACATGACCGGCCCGGTCCAGGTGGCGGACCGCCGCCTGCTCTTGGACGACACGGCAGTCCGCGCTCTGCCCACAAGCATCGTCATCGACCTGGTCCGAGGATCATCAACGATCAGAAGAGGCACCCATGCATTCATCCCAGTTCCACAAGTCGAGCTACAGCGCCAACGAGGCTGCGTGCGTCGAGGTCGCAGAGGGGTCCGAGACCCTGGTCCGCGACACCCAACACAGGGAGGCCGGGCACCTGAGCTTCCCTGCCTCGGAGTGGGCGCCCCTGCTCGGGACTGCACGCCGACAGGCGTAGACGAAAACGCAGGAGCCCCCGACCACGTGGTCGGGGGCTCCTGCCTCTCCATCCCGTACCGAGTCCGCCGTCCGTCAGGGGCAGCGTCCAGCACTCGACACCGACAGGCCATCGGCTACCCGCGGTAAGCCCACGGCCGACCCGTCGAACTGCTCTCCGGCTCGAAATCCTTCCGGTCGTTCGGGGCCACGCCTCCGCCCCCTCCCCGCCCGCGGACTACCGTGTCCGCATGCACATGGACCTGGTGGCACTCGTGGTGGACGACTACGACCCCGCGATCTACTTCTTCACCGAAGCCCTCGGCTTCGACCTCGTGGAGGACTCCCCCTCCCTCACCAACGACGGCCGCGAGAAGCGCTGGGTGGTGGTCCGCCCGCCCGGCGCCGCGACCGGCCTCCTCCTCGCCCGCGCGGACGGAGACCGTCAGCGCGCGGCGGTGGGCGACCAGGCGGCGGGCCGGGTCGGCTTCTTCCTCCGGGTGGAGGACTTCGAGGAGGCCCACACCCGCATGCGCGGGAACGGCGTCCGCTTCGTCACCGAACCGCGCGACGAACCCTACGGCCGGGTCGCCGTCTTCCTCGACATCGCGGGCAACCGCTGGGACCTGCTCGGCCCGCCCCCGTCCTCGGTCTCGCCCCCGGCCTGAGCCGGGCTCCTCATCCTCAGCCCGGTTCTGCGGCCGACCCCTCCACCCGCCTCCGCGCAATTGACCTCTACCGGTCATTCGCCGCCCATCCGCGCCCGAAGTGGCTACGGTGCCACCCACAGCGACGAGAAAGGCCCCCGGTGACACTGATCTTCGCCTTCCGTGACGAGTCCGGCAGGTGGCACGGCGACCCCGACGCCCGCCCCGAGAAGCCCGCCGCCCCCGGTATCGGCACCCGCACCGGCACCCGCACCGGCTTCGGCACCTCAGCCGACCCCCGCACCGACTCCTCCGGAACCGGGACCCTCACCTACACCCCCCACCCCGCCTCACCCGCCTCCGCCAACCCCTTCGCGGGCCAGCGGCTCGAAGTCCGCTTCGGCGACGTCGGAGTCCCGCCCTCCACCACCGCCTACACCCTCGACGACGGCCGCGTCCTGCACGCCACCCAGGGCGTCCGCGCCCTCCTCGGCGACCCCGACGAGATACCCGGCCCCCATCCCGGACCGGACCGCGTCCCCACCCCCGCCGGCCCCCGGGTGACCCTGGGCCTGGAAGAGGACTCCCGCCGCTACGAGATCGCCCTCGCCACCACCGTCGACGACCGCCTGGCCCTGGAGATCACCGCCTCCGACGCCGACGGGGAGATCCTCACCCGCCTGGAGGGCGTCGTCGCCCGCGAGGACCTCACCCGCCTCGGCCGCCTGCTCACCCGGACCCCCGCCCTGGCCAAGGACCTCCTCAAACCCGCCAGGCCCGCCAAGCCCGCCTCCGTCCGGGTGGAGGACGAGCGCCGCCACCACCCCAACGCCTACAAGCCCTGGACCGACGCGGACGACGCGCGCCTGACCGAACTCGCCAAGGGTGGCGCCACCACCGCCGAACTCTGCGCAGCGTTCGGCCGCAACAGCGGCGCCATCCGCTCCCGGCTCATGAAGCTCGGCCTCTTCCCCGAGTGACCGCGCCGGCCGGGTGACCGCCCTCCCCGGCCCGTGCCGTCCCCCGGCCCCCGCCCCGCCCGGGCGGGGGCCGTCCTGCCCGCCTCATTCGACCCCCACACCACCCGACCCCCACCCGCACCCCGGGCACGCGAACGGCCCCCGGCGGACGGGCCGGGGGCCGTTCGGCGGCCGGCCCCGGGAGTAGTGGGCCGACCTGGACACCGACCCCAGGGAAGGGGGCCGGTCATGGTCTGGTCAGGACACGCCGTCCTTCTCGGACACCCCGTCCCTCTCGGACACGCTCGCCTTCGCGCTCCGGTCCGCCGCGCGGCGCCGCAGCCCCGCGACCACCGGGATGAGCGCCGCCAGCGCCACCAGCACGTACAGGGTGATCGAGATCCCGCTTCCCACCAGGATCGACGGGTCGCCCGAGGACGCCGCCAGCGCCCGCCGGAACTCCGTCTCCGCGATCGGCCCCAGCACCACGCCGATCAGCGCCGGGGCCACCGGCACGCCGAACGCCCGCATCACCAGCCCCAGCAGCGCCACCGCCAGCAGCATCACCAGGTGCACCACGGAGGTGTTGATCGCGTACACCGCCAGCACCGAGAACAGGGTGATCCCCCCGTACAGGTACGGCTTGGGCAGCTTCAGCAGCTTCGCCCACAGCGGCGCGAACGGCAGGTTGATCACCAGCAGCAGCACGCTGCCGATCAGCAGCGACGCCAGCAGCGTCCACACCAGGTCCGCGTTCCGCTCGAACAGCACCGGCCCCGGCTGGAGCCCGTACTGCTGGAACGCCGCCAGCATGATCGCGGCCGTCGCCGACGTCGGCAGCCCCAGCCCCAGCAGCGGCACCAGCGTGCCCGCCGCGCTGGAGTTGTTGGCGGCCTCCGGCCCGGCCACGCCCTCGATGGCGCCCTTGCCGAACTCGTTCTCCTGCGGGTCGCCCTTGCGCTTGGCCCGCTGCTCGGCCAGCTTGCGCTCCAGGCCCAGTGACACGAACGTCGGGATCTCCGCCCCGCTGCCCGGGATCGGCCCGAACGCGCTGCCCAGCGCGGTACCGCGCACCCACGGCCCCACGGACCGCTTCCAGTCCCGGCGGTTCAGCCACGGCCGCCCGGTGCGGATCGCCGCGAAGTCCGGCGCGGACTTGCCGCGCGCCACCACGTAGAGCACCTCGCCCAGGGCCAGCAGCCCCACGGTCACGATCACGACGTCGATCCCGTCGAGCATCACCGCCGACCCGAAGTCGAACCGCGGCGCACCGCTCTGCCCGTCGATGCCGACCACGCCGATCGCCAGGCCGATGAGCAGCGAGGTCAGCCCGCGCAGCACCGATCCGGACACCACCGCGGCCACCGCCACGAACGAGAACACGGTGAGCGCGAAGTACTCGCCCGGCCCGAAGTTCAGCGCGAACGACACCATCACCGGCGAGAAGAACGCCACGACGAGCGTCCCGATCAGGCTCGCGAAGAACGACCCGATGACGGCCGTGCCCAGCGCCTGCGCGGCCCGCCCCGCCAGGGCCATCTTGTGGCCCTCGTAGGTGGTCGCGATCGACGACGCCTGCCCCGGGGTGTTGAGCAGGATCGACGTCGTCGCCCCGCCGAACATCCCGCCGTAGTACACGCCCGCGAACAGGATGAACGCGCTCGTCGGGTCCAGCCGGAACGTCACCGGCAGCAGCAGCGCCACCGCCATCGCCGAGCCCAGGCCCGGCAGGACGCCCACCGCGGTGCCCAGCACCACGCCCAGGAACGCCCACATCAGGTTTCCGGGGGACAGCGCCGCGAGCAGCCCGTCCCCGAGGTTGACCAGAGTCTCCATCTACAGCACCCATCCCAGGATTCCGGACGGCAGGCTCAGCCCCAGGCCGAGTGAGAAGCCCACCTGGACGGCCGCCGCCACCGACAGCGCCACCACGGCGTCGCGCAGGTACGCGCGCGCCCCGAACGCGTAGGCCACCACCCAGAACAGCAGCGCCCCGGCCAGCAGCCAGCCCAGGAACTCCAGCAGCGCGATGTGCGCCACCAGCCCGGCCAGCACGATCAGGACCGGACGCGCCTCGAACCACTCCAGGGCGTTGGCGGCGCCGGTGCTCCGGCCCCGCAGGTTGGTCACCACCAGGCAGGCCGCCAGCACCAGCAGCAGGCCGCCGATCACCCCGGGGAAGAAGCCCGGTCCGGGCCTGGTGGCGTTGGGCGGGGCCTCGATGGTGAGCGCGCCCCACAGCATGACCGCGCCCACGGCGGCGGCCAGCGCCGGCACCACCCAGCGGGCGGGCCCGCTCCAGGGCACCGTCTCCGGGTCGGGCGACGCCGTCTCGGCGGCGGCCCGCGCGGCGGCGAGCGCCGGGTCCAGGTCGGTGCCGGCGGTGCCATCGGCCCCGGCCCCCGCGACGCCCGAGGCATCCGCGGCCGTGCCGGGGGCGCCCGTCTCCCGTGCGCCGGCCGCCGTGTCCGCCGCGGTCCCGGCGGGGGTCCCCGCGGCCGGGTCCCCGCCCTCTCCGGCGGGCACCGCCCGCTCCGTTCCGTTCACGGTCACAGCCCCAGCTCCTCGACGGTCTCCTGCGTCATGGCGACCTCCTCCTCCAGGAACGCGCCGAACTCCTCGCGCCCCTGGTAGGTGTCCGTCCACCGGTTGCGCTCCAGCGTGTCGGCCCACGACGGGGTCTCCACCAGCGCGGCCACCAGCTCCTCCAGCGCCGCCGCCTCTTCATCGGTCAGGCCGGGCGGCGCGATGACCCCGCGCCAGTTCGACATCTCCACGTCGAAGCCCTGCTCGGCGATGGTGGGCACGTCCACGCCCTCCAGCCGCTCGGGCGAGGACACGGCGATGACCCGCAGCGGGCCGCCGTCCTGTGCCTGGTCGATGAAGTCGCCCAGGGTGCCGAAGCCGACCGCCGACGTCCCCGACAGCAGCGAGGTCAGCACCTCGCCGCCGCCCGAGTACGGCAGGTAGTTGATGCCGCCGGGCTCCAGGCCCATGGCCTGCGCCACCCGGGCCGCGAAGATCTGGTCCACCCCGCCCATCGAGCCGCCCGCCACGGGCAGCGTCGCCGCCTGCGAGGTCCAGTCCTGCGCGAGGTCCTCCAGCGTCTCGTAGGGCGAGTCGGCCGGCACCACCACGGCGAGGTACTCCGAGGCCAGCTGCGCGATGGGCGTGGTGTCCTCCATCGAGTACGGGGACCCGGTGGTCTCGACGGCGCCCACCATGCCCAGCCCGGTCATGGCCAGCACGTCGTCCTGGCCCTCGCGGTTGGCGATCTGGGCCAGCCCGATGGTGCCGCCCGCGCCCTCGGCGTTGCGCACCTCGACGTTGAAGCGCATCTCCTCGTCGCGCAGGCCGTTCTGCATCTCCCGCGCCAGGGTGTCCCACCCGCCGCCGGGCGCCGCCGGCGCGATGAGCAGGAGCTTCTCCTGTTCACCGCTCCCCGACGCCGCGCTCTGGCGCACGTCGAACAGTGCGGTCCCCACCAGCAGGAGGGCGCAGAGCCCGCCCGCGATACGGAGCGGCACGCCGCGTTCGCGCATCGCTGTCTCCTTCCGACCTCGTTCGCCCCCTCGCCGTGCGGGAGCGAGGAGAGCCGGGTCACAGTGTGACGCGGGGCACTCCCCTGTCATGGTGTTGTTAAAACTGGCGTCATATTGGTCGTATTGTTCGTGGCACGCACCTGAACACGGCGCCGACCTGGGGATACGCCGACCCCTGTGGCCCCGTGTCCCGCACCCGCACCGATCCCCTCCCGGAAGGCCCCGGCATGACCGCGCGCCAGCTCCGCCGGCCACCGCGCACGCCCGACCCGCGCACGCCCGACCCGCGCACCGCCGGCCCTGGCGGCGCGGCCCCGCGCACCGCGCCGCGGGGCCGCCCCCGCCTCTCCCTCACCGGCTCGCTGTTCGTCGGCTACGTCCTGCTGCTCGTCGCCGCCCTGGTCGCCGTCGGCTTCCTGTGGGTGGTCCACCTGGACCGGCACACCGACCGCCAGTACACCGAGCGCGTCCTCAGCGTCGCCCGCGCCGTCGCCGTCATGCCCGAGGTGGTCGAGGGCGTCCAGAGCGGCGACCCGGCCGCCGACCTCGACCCGCTGGCCGACCGGATCGGCGCCGCCACCGGCGTCGAGTACCTGGTCATCGCCTCGCCCGACGGCACCCGCTACACCCACCCGGACAAGGACCTCATAGGGGAGACGGTGTCCACCCCGCCCGGCCCCGCGGCCCGGGGACAGGAGTGGACGGGCGTGGAGACCGGCACCCAGGGCCGCACCGTCCGGGCCAAGATCCCCGTGTTCTCCGGCGGCGGCTCGGTCAACGGCGGCGACGCCCGCGGCGGGGTCGTCGCCTACGTGTCCCTGGGCATCCTCACCTCCGACGCCGCCACCGAGGCGCGCGCCGCCGTCCCGCCCGTGCTGGGCACGGTCGCCGTGGTCCTGGGCCTGGGCGTGGTCGGCGCCTGGGTGCTCTCCCGCCAGGTCAGGGCCAAGACCCACGGGCTGGAGCCGGCCGACATCACCGCGCTGCTGGAGAGCCGGGAGGCCCTCCTGCACGCCGTCCGCGAGGGCGTGCTGGCGGTCGACGCCCAGGGCCGCCTGGTCCTGGCCAACCCGCCGGCCCGCGCGATGCTCGGTCTCCCCGACGACGCCGAGGGGCGTACCCTGGACGAACTCGGCGCCTCGGAGCGCGTCCGCGACATCGTCTCGGGGGCCGACCGGGGCCGCGACCTGCTCCTGCTCTCCGGCGACCGCATCCTGGTCGCCAACCGCAGGACGGTCCGGGTCAGGGGCGAGGAGACCGGGGCGGTCGTCACCTTCCGGGACCGCACCGAGCTGGACCGGCTCACCGGCGAGCTCGACGGCGCCCGCACCGTCACCCGGGGGCTGCGGGCCCAGACCCACGAGTTCGCGAACCGGATGCACACCCTCGCCGGGCTGCTCGACCTGGGCGACCACGAGGAGGCCCGCGCCTACCTGGCGGACCTGTCGGCGGCGCACACGCGCACCAGCGCCGGGATCGCCGAGCACGTGGCGGACTCGGCCGCCGCCGCCCTGGTGATCGCCAAGTCGGCGCAGGCCGCGGAGATCGGTGTGGACCTGCGGATCTCCCCGATGACGGAGGTCCCCGCGCTCGGCAAGGAGCTGCGCTCCGACGCCCTGCTGGTGCTGGGCAACCTGGTGGACAACGCGCTGGACGCCGTCGCGGGCGACGGCCGGGGATGGGTGGAGCTGATGGTGCGCCTGCACCGGGCGGGCGGGGACGGCCCGCCGCACGACCTGCTGGAGATCCGGGTGACGGACTCCGGGCACGGGGTCGCCGACGGGATCGCCGAGGAGATCTTCAGCCTCGGGTTCACCACCAAGGCCTCCCGGGACGCGGGCGGGCGCGGGCTGGGCCTGGCGCTGGTCAAGCAGGTGTGCGAGGGACGCGGGGGCAGCGTGGAGATGGAGGCCCCCGACCGCGACGAGGGCGCCGTGTTCACCGCCTACCTGCCCGCCGGGGACGGGGGCTCGCGGGGCCCCGCCGGCCCGGGGGCCGCGCCGGCCGCGGGGGAGGCCCGGTGATCCGCGTCCTGGTCGTGGACGACGACGTCCGGGTGGCCCGCAACCACCAGGGGCTGGTGGAGACGCTGCCCGGGTTCACCGTGGTGGGGGTGGCGCACACGGCCGCGACGGCGCTGGCCCAGATCCGCGGCCACCGCCCGGACCTGGTGCTGCTCGACCTCCACCTGCCGGACGCGTCGGGGATCGAGGTGATGCGCACCCTGCGTGCTGCCGCGGCCGACGACGCCCGCCGGACCGACTTCCTCATGATCACGGCGGTGCGCGACATCGCGCAGGTCCGCGACGCCCTGCACGGGGGAGCGGTGCACTACCTGCTCAAGCCGTTCCCGCTGAGCGCCCTGCGCGACCAGCTCGAACGCTACGCGGTGGCCCGGCGCCAGATGGACACCGAGGGCGAGGCCACCCAGCAGGACGTGGACCGGCTGTTCGGCCTGCTGCGCCCGCCGGGCGGGCGCTCCCTGCCCAAGGGCCTGACCTCCGCCACCGTGGACCTGGTCGCGGGGGTGCTGCGCGACACCGACGGCGACCTGTCCGCCTCCGACGTGGCCGAGCGCTCGGGCGTCTCCCGGGTGACGGCCCGCCGCTACCTCGAACACCTCTGCGCCGACGGCCGGGCCGAACTGCGCATGCGCTACGGCACGGCGGGCCGCCCCGAGCACCGCTACCGCTGGGTGGCCTGACCGGGTGTCCCGGTGCCCGCGCACCGGGGCACCCGGCCGGCCCGCCGCTCAGGCCGGGCGGCGGCTGCGGGCGGGGGCGGTGGCCGCGGCGACCGCGCGCACCGCGCCGGCCACCGCCACCTCGCCGAGCAGGCCCGGCGCGGCCACCGCGTCCCCCGCCAGGTACACGCCCTCGCCCCGGTCGATCGCCGGGCGGTCCCGCCAGGTGGTCCCCGGCAGGTCCAGGGCCCCGGTCCGCCCCTTGGCGACCTGGTCGCGGCGCCAGGTCACCCGGTCCCGCCAGCCCGGCAGCGCCACGTCCAGCAGCCGCTCCAGGCGCGCGGTCACCGCCGCCCGCGACTCCCCGGGCCGCACCGGGATCTGCGCCTGCACCAGCTCCTCGCCCGCCGGGGCGAGCGTGCGGTCCACCCGCGTGTACCGCTCCACGAACCCGCACTCGTCGGCGTCGAACACCACGAACGGGTCCCGCCCGCGGCGCAGCCCCAGGTCCACCAGCAGCGCGTGCCCGCTCTCCCACTCCAGCGACGCGTCGCCCAGCAGCGCGCGGGCCGAGGCCAGCGACGTCGCCACGACCACCGGGCGGTCCTGCGGCAGGGCGCCCACCCGCGCCCCCGTCTCGATCCGCACGCCCCTCTCCCGGGCCCGCCGGGCCATCCGCTCCACCAGCGCCGTCCACCCGCCCACGATGTACAGCGGCGAGGGCCGCCGCGGCGACAGCACCCGCAGGAACCTCTCCCACACGAACTCCGCCGACAGCCGCGACGGGTCGTGGTCGAACAGCGCCACCCCCATGTAGTTCGCGGCCGTCCGCGCGGACCGCTCGCCCAGGTGCTCGCGCGCCCATGACCCGAAGTCGCGGTCGTGCGGGGCGCGCAGCGACCGGCGCGCCGCCGCCCCCAGCAGCGCCGGGGACAGGGCCGACCGCAGCCGCCCGCCCTCGCGGATCCGCGCCTGGGGGAGCGCGGACAGGGGGAACCGGCGGTACGCCGGGACCAGGTCCCGCTCCAGCAGCCACCGGGTGGCGTACCCGTCCCCGTACAGCACGTGCGGCCCCTCGTTGGCCACGTACGGCGGGGCGGTCGCGCGGGCCCGGCCGCCCGGCGCGGAACGGGCTTCGAACAGGGTCACGGAGGCGCCGGCCTCGGCGCCGGCGATGGCCGCGGTCAGACCCGCCAGGCCACCGCCCACAACGGTGAGTTCCATGACCCCTAGGACGGGTCGGGCACCCGCAGGTGTGACATCTTGTCGGGGTTGGCCATCAGGTACACGTGCTGGACGCGGCCCCCGTCCACGTCCAGGACCACCGCGGTGATCACCCGGTCCGCGGCGACCCCGATCACCGCCGGCACCCCGTTGACCTCGGTGATCTCCAGCCGGATCTCCTCGGGCCCCAGCCCGACCGAGGCCAGGAACCGCTCGAAGTTGTTCGGCAACGCCAGCAGGAACCGGCCGACCTTGGCCCGGCCCAGCAGCACCCGCAGCGGCGCCTTGGCCTTGCCGCCGCCGTCCCCGACCAGGGTGGCGTCCTCGGCGAGCAGCCCGGTGAGCCCCTCCATGTCGCCCTCCAGGCAGGCCTGGAGGAAGCGCTCGGTGATGCGCCGCCGCGCCGCCCGGTCCGCCTCGAAGCGGGGACGGCGCTCGCGCACGTGGTCGCGGGCCCGCCGCGCCAGCTGCCGGGTGGCGGCCTCGCTGCGCCCGATCACCTCCCCGATCTCCGCGTACGGCATCTGGAAGGCCTCGCGGAGCACGAACACCGCCCGCTCCAGCGGGCTGAGAGTCTCCAGCACGACGAGCAGCGCGAACTCCACGGTGTCGGCCAGCTCGACCCGGTCGGCCCCGTCGGGCAGGTCGCTGACCGGTTCGGGCAGCCACTCGCCCACGTAGGACTCCCGCCGGGAGCGGGCGCTGCGCAGCCGGTCGATGGCCAGGCGGGAGACGATGGTGACGAGGTAGGCCCGCGGGTCCTCGACCTTGGAGCGGTCGGCGCCGGACCAGCGCGGCCACGCCTCCTGGACCACGTCCTCGGCGTCGGACGCGGTGCCCAGGATCCGGTAGGCGACCCCGGTCAGCACGGAGCGGTGGGCTTCGAAGACACCGGCGGCGTCGGAGGTATCGGTCGTCATGACAAGGAAGACGTACCACCCGCCCCGCGCCGTGACACCCGCGGCGGGGATGATTCCGTAGGGACCCTCCTCCCAAGGGGGAGGAGCGGAGCGAGGGGGAGCGGATGTACCGACTGCGGTCCTGGGAGCCGGGCGACGCAGAGCGCCTGCTGTCGGCGTTCGCCGAGCCGGAGCTGGCGTGGCAGTCCCCGGAGGTCCTCGTCACGGAGCGGGAGGCGCTGGCGTGGATCGGGCGCCGGCGGACGGCGGCGGAGGCGGGCGACGAGTTCGGGTTCGCCGTCACCGCGGGGGAGGGGCCGGTGCTGGGACACGTGCAGGTGTCGGTGACCAGCCGTGCGCACGGCCTGGGCTGGGTGTCGTACTGGATCCACTCCGACGCGCGGGGCCGGGGCGCGGCCACCGCTGCGGCGCTGCTGGTCTGCGAGTACGCCTTCGCGGAGACGGACCTGTTCCGGCTGGAGCTGGGGCACCGGCTGAACAACCCGGCCTCGTGCCGGGTGGCGCTGGGCGCGGGGTTCCGGCCCGAGGGGATCGAGCGGCGGAAGCTGAACTACGGCGGCGAGCGCTTCGACACCGGCACGCACGCCCGGCTGCGCACGGATCCGGCGGGGGCGCTCCCGGCCGGGGTCTGCGGGTCCTGACCCGGCGCTCCGCCGGGCCCGGGGCCGCGGCCCCGGTGCGGCCGGGTCCGGACATGAGAACGGCGCGGGCCGGGTGCAGGCCGGCCGCGCCGTACAGGGTGGATCACACACGGGGTCGGGATCTACGAGGACGGGGTACCGATCGCCCCGCCCCCGACCGACGGTCCGCGACTAGTCCAGGGCCACGATGCCCGAGGTGGAGTCGCTGGAGACGACGTTGCAGCCGTCGCTGCTGATCAGCGAGAAGGTGATGACGTCGGCGCAGATCGGCACGGTGACGTTCTGGATGTTGGCGTTGTTGTCGGCCGCGGCGGTGCCGGTCATCGCGCCCAGGGCGAGGCCGGTGGCGAGGATGAGGCCGGAGACGGAGGCGAAGCGCTTCATGGTGTGAGTCCTTTTCGGTTGCTGGTGTGAAGGTCGTGTGCGGTGGGACGTGGAGTCCCGGCCGGCCGTGGAACGGACCGACTAGTCGCCGACGGCGATGCCGGAGGTGGCGTCCCAGCTCACGACGTTGCAGCCGTCGGCGGAGACGCCCGCGGCCTGGAGAACGTCCACGCACACCGGGATGGTGAGGTTCTGGACGTTGGCGTTGTTGTCGGCCGCCGCGGTGCCGGTCATCGCGCCGAAGGCGAGGCCGGTGGCGAGGACGAGGCCGGAGATCTTGGCGATGCGCGTCATCGTGGATACCTTTCGGAAGCTCATAACGGGGTGGCTGTAGCCGCCGGAAATAACTTAGCGTAGTCAGTCGTATGCCTGGAGTACTTCCCGGGAAGAATCCAGAGTTTCTTCGAGGTTTTCTCGGGTTCTTGTCGGACATGCAGGACATGTCGGAGGCCCTGGCCCCGTCCGCGTTACAGAACCGAGAGGTCCGCACCCCCGTACGCGCCCCGGACACCCCCGCCGGACCCCGCGCACGCGAAGGGGCCCGCGCGGTTCTCGGCGGTTTCTAGGGGTCGTTGCAACACAGAAGGTCAGTTGCTTGTGTGGAGCAGCTCGGTAAGGCGCTCGGCTGGGGTGTCCCAGCCGAGCGTTT
>NZ_FQZK01000037.1:0-967 GCF_900141985.1 Nocardiopsis flavescens
AGCGGTTCCAGGCGACGGTGACGGCGGTCGAGGCGGAGTTGCGCAGTGGGCCGACGGTGTACCGGTATCACCGTGATGACGGGTTGCCGGGGGGTGAGGGGGGTTTCCATCTGTGCACGACGTGGTTGATCGAGGCGTATCTGGCGACGGGTCGGCGTGCGGAGGCGGAGGAGTTGTTCGCGCATCTGGTGGATTGCGCGGGGCCGACGGGGTTGTTGCCGGAGGAGTTCGATCCGGTGGGTGAGCGGGCGTTGGGCAATCATCCGCAGGCGTATTCGCATTTGGGTTTGATGCGGTGCGCGCGGTTGCTGGACGAGGCCGAGGCGTAGCGGTCGTGGTGGGGCTGGGCTTGCGGCGTGGTGGTTGTTCTCCGAACCGGGGCGCCCGGCCCCTGCCGGTCGGCGGACCGCGACCTGCGCCACAGCCGTCGAGGTGACCGGGGCTTGCGGCGTGGTGGTTGTTCTCCGAACCGGGGCGCCCGGCCCCTGCCGGTCGGCAGACCGCGACCTGCGCCACAGCCGTAGAGCCACGCTCCCACCCTGGCCCCAGGGGGTGAGAGCTCGACCGGAGTTCTCCGAAAGCTCAGCCGCTTGGGGTGGGCGGCCAGCGGAGCGTGGACCTGGCCCCGGCGCAGTCGGCGGGCGGCAGACCTCCGGGCCGGTGCGTTGGGCGCGCGTCCACAGTGGTGGGGGTGTGATCCGGGGCTGGGTCAAGCGAGGCGATCCCAGCCCGGCCGCCCGGGGCGGGAGGAATGCCCCCTGCAAAGGGTGGTGGGCGCGAGGAGCGCGGCCCGTACGTAGAGCACACCCATGCCCTCCCAACGCCATAGGGGGTGAAACGTGCACTGTCTCTGGGCCCCAGGCACAGCCGGTCAGCGTTGATCCACACCCCGACCCCAGGCGGTCGACGAGAGCGTACTCGGCTCCGCGAACCCCTGGGGGTGAAGGCCGCGCGCACCTGCCCCGCC
>NZ_FQZK01000037.1:1507-43481 GCF_900141985.1 Nocardiopsis flavescens
GCCCGCTCGCTCGACCACGCGGGGGTGAAGGCCGCGCGCATTTGCGTGCTCGCGGCCTCGGTGCGTCGTGGTGCGGGAGGGCGCTTGGGTGCTGGTTACTGCGTCTGGGGTTGGTGTTCCAAGCGAGGTCGGGAGCAACCGCGCGGCCCCGGGCGGACCTTTCCTCCCTTGCCACGTGGTTGGGCGGGGCAGGCCTCGCCCGGACCCGCCCCCGGAAAGCACACCCCCACCACTCGGGACGTGCATCCAACGCTTCTGCCTGGTGGTCTGCCGTCCGTTGCGTCGTGGGGGCGGATCCGGCTCCGCCGGTCTGTACCTTCCCAAGCGGTGACCGTTTTGGAAGCCAAAGGTTCTGGTCGGGCGCGTCCACAGACCGCCGTTTCCAGCGGGTGACCGTCCTGGAAGCCCCCAAGTCCGTTTCACCCCCTGGGGCGGGGGTTGCGGGAGCGCCACCCGACACCCCCTGCGGCCGGGCCGAACAAGAGCGCGCGACCCTACCCCGCGCGACCTGCGGTGGGAGCGATGCCCCCCGGCTACGGCTGAGCACTCCAAGAGGGGGGACAACCCCCAGGGGCGCGGCGGGTCAGGTACCCGCGGCCTTCACCCCACGGGTCCGCGGAGCCGGGTACGCCCTCGTCAACCCCCTGGAGCCGGGGTGCCGATCCATGCTCACCGGCTGTGCTGGAGGCCCGGAGACAACGCACGCTCCACCCTCCACGGCGTTAAAGAGGGTGAGGTAGGTGAGCGCGGCCCTGCCCCCCACAACCCGGGTGGAAGCGACACCCTCCCGCTGTGGCCGGGGCCCCGGTCCGCCGACCGGCAGTGGCCGGGCGCCCCGGTCGGGCCGAAGCCACTACGGCCCCTGCCCAGCACCGGGCAGGAGCCGACCGCCCCGTTCGAACGCAGAACCACCGCGGCGCCGGCCCCCGGCCGGCGCCCCCGGGTCAGCCGCGTACCCGCTCCGCCGCGAGCATCACCACGCGCTCCAGGTCCTCGCGCGGGACCTCTTCGCCGTGCGCGATCACCGTGACGTACAGGTCCCCCGGCAGCGACAGGTACAGGTGGCGGGTGCTCCCGTCCACCGTCCCCACGTACTCCAGGTCTCCGCCCAGGGAGTCGGCCTCGTCCGTGTGGTAGGTGTCGACGTCCACGTCGATGTCCACCTCCCAGTTCATCTCCTCCTCGG
The DNA here is from genome assembly GCF_900141985.1 of Nocardiopsis flavescens. Classification (GTDB taxonomy): domain Bacteria; phylum Actinomycetota; class Actinomycetes; order Streptosporangiales; family Streptosporangiaceae; genus Nocardiopsis; species Nocardiopsis flavescens. The sequence goes on from NZ_FQZK01000037.1 coordinate 2,694, forward strand.
CCCCGGGCACCGTCACCACGTCGGGGCTCAGGCTCGGGTCGACGTTGAGGGTGAACACCAGGGTGACCGCGGACGCGCCCGCGGTCCCGTCGCTGAACGAGCAGGTCAGCTGCTCCGCGTCGGCGAACCCCTCGACCTCGCCCCGCTCCTCCGCCAGCACGGTCCCGGGTGCCAGGTCGCCGACGACCTCCGCGGCACCCGCCTCCGCGCACGACTCCGGGAGCGCGTACCGCGCGGTCTCCTCCTCCGCCTCCTCTTCCTCCCCGGGGCTGGGGTCGGCACTCGCCTCCGGGCTCGGGGAGGCCTCCCCGCTCCCCGAGAAGAGGGTGAAGTCCGTGTCGAACTCGTCGAACTCGACGACGTCACAGCCGACCAGGACGAATCCGCCGATCACGGCGGCGACGGCGGCCGTGCCCAGGCACGACAGGGGGGAGGAGGGGATCAGTCGCATGGGTGGCTCTCGATGTTCGGAAGGGCGCCGGACGAATGCGGACGGTTCCGGCGGGGGACACAGGGAAACTTAGCAACTCCGCCGACGGTACGGCACAAACCGCAGTCCGGCGCACCCCGGGCGAACGCACGCGGGGCGCCGGGAGACCGGTGCGTGCACCGTTCCCCGGCGCCCCGCGCCGGAAAGGCCTTCGGGCGGGGTCCCGCCCCGCCGGCCGCCCTAGAAGTTGATCATGTGGCCGGAGAGCCCGTGCACGGCCTCCTTGACGGCCTCGCTGAGCGTCGGGTGCGCGTGGATGTTGCGCGACACCTCGTGGACGGTCAGGTCCCACTGCTGGGCCAGGGTCAGCTCCGGCAGCAGCTCCGTGACGTCGGGGCCGACCAGGTGCGCGCCCAGGATCTCCCCGTACTTGGCGTCGGAGAGGACCTTGACGAACCCGCGGCTGTCGCCGATGCCGTGCGCCTTGCCGTTGGCCATGAACGGGAACTTGGCCACCTGCACGTCGAACCCGGCCTCGCGGGCCTCGTTCTCGGTGTAGCCGAAGCTCGCGATCTGCGGCTGGCAGTAGGTCGCGCGCGGGATGAACTTGTAGTCGATCTCCTGGGTCTCGGCCCCGGCGATGGTCTCCACCGCCACGATGCCCATGGCCTCGGCGGTGTGCGCCAGCATGAGCTTGGCGGTGACGTCGCCGATCGCGAAGAGGTGCGGCACGTTGGTCCGGCCGCGGCCGTCGATGGCGATGGCGCCCCGCTCGGTCAGCTCCACCCCGGTCTTCTCCAGGCCGTAGCCCTCGACGTTGGGCGCGAACCCGATGGCCTGGAGCAGCTTGTCGGCCTCCAGCACCTGCTGGGCGCCGTCGGTGCCGGTGACGGTGACCTTGACGTTGCTCCCGGTGTCCTCCACGCTCTCGACCCGGGTGGAGGTGAGGACCTTGACGCCGAGCTTCTTGTAGGCGCGGGAGAGCTCCTTGGAGACCTCCTCGTCCTCCAGGGGGACGAGGCGGTCGAGGAACTCGACGATGGTGACGTCCACGCCGTAGTTGGCCAGGACGTAGGCGAACTCGACGCCGATGGCGCCCGCGCCGGCGATGATGATGCTGCCGGGGAGCTCGGATTCGAGGATCTGCTCCTCGTAGGTGACGACCCGCTCGGACAGCTCCGTGCCGGGGAGCAGCTTGGTGGAGGAGCCGGCGGCGATCACCGCGTGGTCGAAGGTGACGGTCTCGCTGGAGCCGTCGCCGCCCGTGACCTCGATGGTGTGGTCGTCCACGAAGGTGCCGCGGCCGTCGATCTCGGCGATCTTGTTCTTCTTCATGAGGAAGTGGACGCCCTTGACGCGGCCGTCCGCGACCTCGCGGCTGCGGCTGAACGCCTTGCCGTAGTCGAACTCCACCTTGCCCTCGACCTTGATGCCGAAGAAGTCGGCCTCGTTGGCGAAGAGGTGGGCGAGTTCGGCGTTGCGGAGCAGGGCCTTGGAGGGGATGCACCCCACGTTGAGGCAGACGCCGCCCCAGTACTTCTCCTCGATGACGGCGGTACTGAGACCGAGCTGGGCGGCCCGGATCGCGGCGACGTAGCCGCCCGGGCCCGCTCCGAGAACGACCAGATCGAAGTGTCGCTGCCCCATGACGGGATCTCCTTGAGTGTGCTCGTGACTCACCCAGCGCGGTCGGCCTGCCGGGATGTCGGATTGCCGAACGCCAGCCTAGCCGGGTGCGCGCTCCCCGTGGGCGACCGCGGGTTCCGCGCCGGTCCCCCCGGCGTTCACCTGCGCGTTCGCGCCCCGGTCCGGGAACCGGGGCGGGACCGGCCGGCGTGCTCAGGGGGCGGTGGGGAGCCCGTGGTCCTCGGGGTGGGGCTCGATGACCACGGGTTCGACGCCGGCCTCCTCGCGCGCGGTGCGGGCGTCGATACAGGCCTGGTCGCAGTCGTCGACCAGCGGCGGGCGCTCCTGCGGGGTGTTGAGGATGTCGTGGAGGATCCGGGCGCGGGGGTCCTCCCCGCCCTGGGGGGCGCCCTCCCCCGCGCCGGAGGGGGCTTCGCCCCGGGCGGGTCCGCCCGCGGCGCCCGGGTCGGGGACGGCCGTGCCGCCGCCCGCCGCGGGGTCGGCCGCGGTCTCCTCGGGGACCTCTTCGGCGGGGTCGGCGAGCAGCGGTGTGGTGCGGCGCTCGCCCGCGCCCCGGTCCCGGTCGGGTTCGGAGGCCCCGGCGGGGACGGGGAGCGCGAACGCGGCGGCGACCTCCACCCCCAGGTAGGCGGTGCCGCCGACCACCAGTCCGGCCGCCGCCGCCAGCGCCGCCCGCACCACCCACGGGTTCTCCCGCGCGGTGGCGGTCGCGTCCCGCTCCCGCCCTTCGTCGCGGGCCCCGGTGCCGGGGCCCGCGGCCTGGACCGGCTCCGGGATCGGGGCGGGTTCCGGCTCCGGGGCGGTGGCGGAGGGGGTGTCGGACACGGGGGACTCCGGTTTCACGGTGGGGGGTGCCGGGCGCGCCGCGGCGCGTCCGGGCGCCGGTGGAAGCGCCCGTGCCCGGCGCCGGAGGCGGCGCCGGACCGGGCTCGGCTCGGGTGGGGGCCGGTCGGCGGGAGCGACCGGGACATCCCGGTGTCGGTGGAGGCGGCGTGAGGGGTCGGTGGAGGCGGTGTGCTCCCGCTCAGGAATCCGTGCCGGGCGGGGGCGGCCACTTCCAGCGCGGCGCCCACGCCCAGCTGTCCGAGACCCCGGGGGGCATCGGCGGCATCAGGTGCGCACCCGGCGGGCGGCCGTCGTCGGGCGGGACGTACCCGCGGGGTCCGGGCTCCTCCGGGGTCTGCGGCCACGGCTCCGGGTCCGCCGACGGCCACGCCTCGGGGTCGTGCCGGGCCATCGGCCAGGGCTCCACCTCCGGCTCCAGCGCCGGGAGCGCGTCCCCCGCCTCCGGCTCCGGGGCGGGCTCCTCAGCCCACCCCACCGCCTCGCTCGGGTACGCCTCGGACCACGGGCCGTCGGCCGCCGCCCCCTGCCCGGGGCCGCCGAGCAGGTCGGCGTCCTCCTCCGGCACCAGGGCCGGGAACGTCGACGACGCGGGCCCGGAGTCGACCTCCTCGAAGTGCGCCGCCGCCCCGAAGTGCAGGGGCGGCCGGTGCGCGCCGGTGTCCCCGTGGTCGATCGCGGGGGCCAGCGGGTGGCGGACCGACCCGGCCGGGTGCATGCGCGACCACCACGAGGCGGCCTCGTCCGGATGCAGTTCCTCGATGATCGCGACGCTGCCGGGGATGTGCGGATGGCGGCGGCCCGCGCGCCAGGAGTGGGCGAGCGTCTGCGGCTCCAGCACCAGCACCCGCACGCCGTCCACGAAGGGGATGTCGGCGGGAGCCGCCTCGTTGCCCACCCAGGTCCCGTCCCCGCCGACCAGGTCCCATTCGCCGCGCACCACGTCGGCCAGCGGGTCGGGGGCGGCGTCCAGGCAGGCTGCCACCCACCGCGGGTCCGGGCGGGAGCCCTGGAGGCGGCGGCCCTCCTTGCCGATCAGCGTGTCGGCCAGCAGCGTGTGCAGCTGGAAGTTGTCGCCGATGCCGTCGAAGCGGATCCGGAACCCCCGCCAGGAGCCGCGGTCCAGCACCAGCACCGTGTCCGCCTCGGCCATCCGCAGGAGCTCGCCGACCTCGGTGAACTCCGGCAGCCGGGTGGAGAGGGCGTGCACGATCTGGCTCAGCCCCTCCAGGGCGCCGGAGTCGGCGCGCACGGCCGCGCGCACGCTCGCATCGCCGAGCATGGCCTTGGCGGCGAGCCCGTACCGCAGGCAGGTCCACCAGCCGAGGGTGGCCAGGGGCGCGTTCTCGCCCAGGACCTCCTCGACCCGCTGTTCCTCGGCCTCGGCGACCTCGGTGGGGTGCGGCGGGGCGCCGCCGCCGGTCTTGTCCCAGGCGTGCATGAACGCGACCGCGGCCTGTCCGTAACTGCCGAGCTGGCGCAACACCTCCAGCCCCACCTGTCCGGCGGGCGCACCGGCCTCCACCAGCGCGCCGGCCAGCACCGCGAGGTCGGCGGCTATGCCGGCGACGGACTCGCAGTCGGACAGCACGGGGGCCAGCGCCTCCATGGCGGCCGCCAGCTCCTCCTGCGGGACCTGCGAGGAGAGGCGGAAGACGTCGTGCACGGCCGCGGGGAACCCGGGAGCCTGTTCGGCAGCGGTGTCGAGCACACGTTGGAACGCGGCACGGAACTCTTCAGTCACCCGAGAATCCTTCCATATCACCCCGTATTGTCCGCTGTCCGGTCACGTCAGTCCACATCAGGGCGGCAACGGTTGTGGCGGGCGGGTGATCGGGCCGGAGGGGCGGGCTCTGCCAGGGGCGGGCCCGGGGGCTCCCCGGAGGCCGCCGGCGCGGGTGGGATCAGGGTTCGACGAACCGGATCCCGCGCCCCTCGGGCTCCAGGAACGCCAGGGTGCGCTCGCCCTCGGCGGCGATCGCGTCCCGGTCCCCGGCGCCGACCGGCTCGAACAGGGTGACCTCCAGGGCGGCGGCGCTCCCCCGGGGGCGCACGGTCCTCCAGGAGGCGCGCACGAACCCGTCCACCAGGACCGTGCCGGGGGGCATGCCGTTGCGGGAGGCCAGCCGGGACCGGTGCTCGTGCGGCAGCACCCGGCCGCGGTCGGCGTGGCCGCGCAGGACGTTGTCGAAGTCGTAGAGGAACCGGACCGGGGCGTCGACGTCCCCGCCGGGGCGCGGGGCGTCGGGGAGGTCGAAGAGGACGGTGCCGTCCTCGGCCCGCAGCTCGACGAGGCGGTCGCGCAGCCCGTCGACGACGGGCGCCAGCCGGGTGAGCGAGGACCACGCCTGCACGTCCTTGACGCTCGCGGGGCCGAACGCCGCCAGGTAGCGCAGCACCAGGCCGGCGGGGTCGGGCCCGGCGTCCATGGCCAGCCCGGTCCAGGTGTCGGCGGGGGCGAGGGCGGGGGCCCCGGCGGCGCCCCACACCCCGCGCGGGGGGATCTGCACGAGGGGGAGCCGGTCCTTGACGGCCTGCGCGAGGTGGTCGCCGGGCACCCCGGGCCACAGCTCGGCCAGGCGCTCGCCCAGCTCCCGGGGGGCCAGGGGGCGGTCGAGGAGGAGCCGGTACCCGGCGCGGGCGAGGGCGTCGAGGTCCAGGCCGCGGGTGGCCCGGCCGTGCCGGCTCGCGGAGAAGCCGCGGTCGATCGCGGGCTGCACGGTGGGGCGCAGGAAGCGGCAGTCCCGCGGGGTGACGAGGTGGAGGGTGCCGCGCATGAGGGTGACCCGGACGAGCCCGCCGTCGGTGAGCATGGCGCCGACCCGGTGGGGGTCGAGGTCCTCGATGCGGTTCTCCAGGCCCAGGTACCAGGTGTGGGCGGTCTGGGCCTGGAGGCCGACCAGGCGGGTGACCACGTCGGCGACGGGGAGGCGGGTGCGGGCCAGGAGGAGCTGCCGCTGGAGTGTGGCCCGGTTCAGCGCGCGGGTGCTGAGGACGGTCCCGGCCATGGATGGCTCCCTCGGCGGACTCGGCGACGGGCGACGCCCGCACTGTATCCCGCGCCCCCGACATTTCCCGGCGGTGGACCCGCCCGCAGGCGCGGCGCCGTCCACGGCCCGGTGTCGTCCACGGCGCGGCGCCGTCCACAGGCCCGGCGGCCGGGGTGGCGGGGAGCGGCGGCCCGGGTGGACCATGGACTCGGGGGCGGCACGCTCCCCCGCCGCCGGGGCGCGGTCCCCCCGGTTCCACGCTAGCCTCCCGGGCCGCCGCCCGCGGCCCCCGCCCACAGGCTGTGGACGAGGGCCCCGCCTCAGCCCCGGACACCTCCGCAGGCGCGGGCCCGCGCCGACCGGAGCCCGGCGAGGGCGTGGACGGCGCCCGCCGCGAGGGCGGCCAGCACCAGCGCCGCCGCCACCAGCACCGGGCCGCGCGCGCCCGCCGCGGCGAAGGCGGCCCCGCCCAGCACCGGCCCGGCGGCCGCGCCCAGGTTGAGGGCCGCCGTGGCGAAGGATCCGCCCATGGTGGGCGCCCCGGCCGCGTTCGCCATGACGCGGGCGATGAGGGTGCCGCCCACCGCGAACGACAGCGCGCCCTGGAGCGGGACCAGGGCCAGCAGCGCGGCGGGGTGCGCGGCGACGGCGGCCAGGAGCCCCCAGCCGAGCAGCAGCGCGCCCCCGCCCCAGCCGAGCAGCGCCCGCCAGTACAGGTCCGCGTAGCGGCCCGCCAGCCGGACCCCGGCGAAGGCCCCGGCGCCGAAGAGCGCCAGCACCGCCGGGACCACGGCCGGGGAGAGCCCCGCCGTGTCCGTCACCAGCGGCGCGAGGTAGGTGAACGCGCAGAACGTCGCGCCGTTGACGAGGACGCCGAGCAGCAGGGCGACCAACAGGCGGGCACGCCGCAGCACCGCGAACTCCGCTCCCAGCCCCGGCGCGTCGGCGCGGGACCGGGCATCCCGGGCGGCGGTGCCCTCGGCGCCGGGGGTGCCGTCGGCGCCGGGGGTGCCGTCGGCGCCGGGGGTGCCGTCGGCGCCCCGCCCGGCGTCCCCGATCCGGTCCGGGGTGGCGGCGGCCACCGCGACGAGCGCGGGCACCGAGACCGCGGCCACCGCCCACAGCGTCGAGCGCCAGCCGAACCCGGCGCCCAGGGCGGCCCCCAGCGGGACGCCGGCGACCAGCGCCAGGGTGGTGCCGCCGAGCACCACGGCCAGTCCGCGGGCCCGCAGGCCCGCGGGCACCACGGCGGCGACGACGGACAGGGCGACCGCCAGGAACCCGGCGTTGGCCAGCGCGGCGGCCACCCGGGTGGCGAGCAGGACGGAGAAGTCGTCGGTGAGGGCGCCCGCCGCGTGGGCGGCGGTGAACAGGCCGAGGAACCCGGTCAGGGTCCACCTCGGCGACCACCGGCGGCCCAGTGCGGCCATGGCCGGCGCGCCGACCACCATGCCGACGGCGAAGAACGAGGTCAGCAGCCCGGCCTGCGGGATGGAAACCCCCAGGTCGTCGGCGACGGCGGGCAGCAGCCCGGCGAGCATGAACTCCGAGGTGCCCTGCGCGAAGACCGCGAGGGCGAGCATGTACAGCAGAAAGGGCACGGGTGTCTCCCGAGAGCGTCGTGTGAAGGGTCGGCGGGCGCACGGCGCCGCCGGAGTTCACGAGCGCACGGAGAACGGACCCCGCGGCGGGGGCCGGAGATCTCGTGTCACGTGCCTACCGGCGGACCGGCGGCACGTGTCTGGACGCTTCGGGTGAGGACACGGGACCGAACCTATCCGCCGTCCCGGGGGCGGTGTCCACCGGTTTTCCCGGGGAGGCCGTCGGGGGAGACCGCCGGGGTGGCCGCGCGGTGCCGCCCCGGGTCGGGACCCGCCGCGATCCGCCCTGTGGACAACGGTTCCCGGGCCCCGGTCTACGGCACCCTGGAACCATGGATGTGACGGAGGAATTCGAGTGGCGCGGACACCGGATCGCCTGGGGGCGCGGGGGCGAGGGCCCGCCCCTGGTGCTGTGCCACGGCACGCCGTGGTCCTCGCGCCTGTGGTCGCCGTTCGCCGACGCGCTGTCGCGCGACTTCACCGTGTACCTGTGGGATATGCCGGGTTACGGAGCCTCGGGCAAGGACCCGGGGCACCCGGTCGACCTCGGCGTGCAGGGCGAGGCGTTCGCGGCGCTGCTGGACCACTGGGAGCTGGACCGCCCGCGCGTGGTCGCCCACGACTACGGGGGCGCCGTCTCGCTGCGCGCGGCCCTGCTGCACGGCGCCGACTACCTGGCGCTGTGCCTGGTGGACGTGGTCGCGCTGCGGCCGTGGGGTTCGCCCTTCTTCCGGCTGGTCCGGGAGAACGCGTCCGTGTTCGGCCGGCTCCCGGACGCGGTGCACGAGGGGGCGGTGCGCGCCTACGTCGCCGGGGCCTCGCACCGGGGGCTGCGCGACGCGGACCTCGACACCCTGGTCGCCCCGTGGCTGGGCGGGGAGGGCAAGGCCGCGTTCTACCGGCAGATCGCGCAGGCGGACGAGCGGTTCACGGAGGAGCTGGAGCCGGAGCTGGCGCGGACGCCGTTCCCGGTGCACATCGTGTGGGGCACCGAGGACACGTGGATCCCGGTCGACCGGGCGCACCGGCTGCGGGCGGCGATCCCCGGCAGCACGCTGTCCCTCATCCCGGAGGCCGGCCACCTGATCCAGCTGGACGCCCCGGTGGCCCTGGCCGACGAACTCCGCCGCTGGGCGACCACCCGACCAGCGACACCGTGAGCCCGGCGTGCGCCGGGGCGGGGCGCCGGGGCGGAGCCGCGCGCGACCGGCCGCATGTCCCAGGCCGTCGCGGCCGGGAAGGCGGGCGGTCCGGCGCATCCGGCTCCGGCGGCCGGTGCAGCGACCGGGCACGGGAAGGCCCCGAACGGCCACCGCTCCGCGCAGGGCGGTACCCGCCGCGCCCGGAAAGGCGGTCCGCCCCACGCACCCGCTTGCGGCGGCGGGCGGAGCGGCCGAGCGGCACAAGAGCGCCCCGAAAGGTGCCCGGTCTTTCCGTAGGGCGCGGCCCACACCCGCGCCCCCGGGGCTGTGGGCGGTCCGGTGGCCCGCCCGCAGCGGGCCGGCGGGGCTTCCGGTCGGCCGAGGCGGCTCCCGTCAGGCCCCCGCGCGGCACGGATCATGGGCGGCACCCGTCCCCGCTCCGCCCCGCCTCCCGGCCCGGGTCGAGGAGGGCCGGGTGGACGACGTCAACGGTGGATCGACGGGAGGTGGTCGACGACGGAACTCGGCACGGAACCGGGCCCGGTGTGCAGGGCGCGCAGGGCGCGCACCAGGCGCAGGATCTCCTCCGCGCCCTCCGTAGTGCCCTCCGCCAGGTCGTACACCATCTCCAGGGAGGCGATGACCTCTTCCAGGGTCGGCTGCGCGATGGGCCACTCCCAGCCGGTCGTTCGTGTGCCCGCCCCGCGGTGCGGGCCGCGCGCGCCCTCCCGCTCCTCCCGCAGCAGGAGCAGCGCCTCGTCCACCGACGCGGGCTCGGGTCTCATGAGGCGGGTCCCGCGCGCAGGGCGCCCTCGACCCCGAACTCCCCCCGTGCACGGGCGGGGCTCCGGCCGTGGCCCCGGCCGCGCGCCCGGCTCTGGCCGCCCACCGGGCACGGGTGGGACATGGGGTTGATCGACGTCCACGAGCACCCCTGAGCCGGGCAGGTCCAGTACCCGTCCGCCACCGGTTCCCCGGGGATCACCACCGCCCTGGCTCCGGGCCTCGGGCCGCGCAGCCGTGTGGTCGCCGACCACGGACCGGTCCCGGTCCCGGCGCCCACGGGGACGAACGTCGCCCTGGCGGTACCGGGCGCGGTCTCGATCGCGTGGTCGGCGCCGCCGTCCGGGACCGCAGCGGGTACCGGCACCGGCACCGGCGCGGGCCTCCTCATCGGCGCCCGGGACCGCGCCGGTCCGGCGTCCGCGGCTACCGGGACGGTCGGTACCGCCGCGTGCCGCCCCGCACACGGGGGCACCGCGCCGGAGCCGCGCCCCGTACCGGGACCGTCCACGGCGACGGCCCCCTCGCCGCCGCCCGGGGTCGCCGGGCCGTGCGCGTCGACCCCGGCGGCCTGCGCACGTGCCGACTCGGGCCCGGGATCGGGCTCCACGGGCATGCGCGACGCGCGGTTGCGCCCCGCGCCCGCCCCGGGCCCATCGGACACACGCGGGTCGAAACCCGCTCGTACCGCGTCCGGGGCCGGTTCCCCCACGAAACCGTCCAGGCCGGCCCCCTCCACGGAGTCGGGCGTGTCCGCCACGACCCCGCCGAACAGGCGCGGTTCCGAGCCCGCCGGCACCACGCCCGGGACCGGTGCCCGCACGGAGCCGTCCGGGCCCGCCCCCTCCACGGGATCGCCCACGCCCGCCGTGTGCGGGGGCGCCCAGGACCCCGTCACCGCGTCCGGCCCGGACACCGCCGCCGGCCCGGCCGGGGCCGGCACTGCGGCCGTCGTCGCACCCGCCGCGGCCGGGACCGGCGCCGCCTCCCGGCGCCGGTGCGCTCCGCCGGCGCGCGGTCCGTCGCCGCGTTCCGGCGTCCGCGAGCCCCCCGGGCCCGCGCGGAGCCCACGCTCGGCCTCCCGCAACCGTTCCATCAGCCCCTCCGCCGTGGGCGAGCCCTGCCAGCGGACCGCGGCCGTCCCCTGGTAGAACGCCACGTACGCGCGCAGGCCCGGAGCCCACATCACCGTCCACGTCCGGCCCGCCTCGGCGTTGAGCCGCCGGGCCGCCTCGTACTGTTCGCCGTCGTCCACTCGGTTCCAGGCCATGGCCGGGGTCACCCTCGATCCAGCTCGAACCACACCGTGGTCCGTCCGTCCTCGCAGACGGCCCCCCACCGGTCCGCCTGGAGCGCGACCAGCCTCAGGCCGAAACCGCCCTCGCGTTCCAGGTCCTGCTCGCGTACGCGGGGTTTCCCGGAGCCGTCGCGGGCCCCCTGGTCGGTCACCCGGACCCGCACGCACCCCCGCAGCCGGTACAGCGCCACGACGACCGTGCCTCCCGGCAGTCCGCTGCGCGTGTGCCGGACGGCGTTGGTGAACAGCTCGCTCACCAGACCCTGGAGGACGTCGGTCCGCTCCCCGGGCAGCAGGGCGAGTTCGGCGAGCCGCCGGCGCACCTCCCCCGTCCGCTCGGGAACGCCCGGGACCGTGAGGGAGTGCTCCAGTCCACCGCTCGCGACGTCCAGGACAATCGCGGCCCGGCCGCACGGGGCGGGCGTGCGCCGCGAGGGCGGCACGGGGCCGGGTGGCTCCGGACTGGGCGGGCGGGGCACCAGTTCTTCGACGTCGTCGCTGGAAGCCGTGTTCTGCTCTTGACGGGGTTCCATGCGGGTCACCGATCCCATTCTGTGCTCTTCCGCCTTCCGCATCGTTGTCCGACGACGCCAAGAACCACCCAGAAGAACCGAGAAGGGTACAAAGACCCTTTCGGTTACCGTGCGCCTTCGTGACAACACCTTGAGGTAGCCGTTTGGGAAAAGGCCAGCGAATCAACCACAGGGACAACATTTCGGTGAATCGGTTGCGAGTGGTTGAGAAGGCGTTGCATCGTGGTTATCCCCGGTTTCCTTCGCTTGGACAGGTGACGAATGTCGGATCGCCGCAAGCCCGAATGGGCCAAGGTGGGCAAGGAACTCGCGGCCCTGCGCCGCACCGCCAAGCTGACCCAGGCGGAGCTCGCGCCTTACGCCAACGTGGTTGCCGCGCACGTGTCCGCTTGGGAGAACGGCAAGCGGGGCATGAGCGAGGAGCAGGTCTTCCGGCTCGACCGGGCCCTCTCGGCCAACGGCCAGCTGACCCGCGCCTGGGAGAGAAGCCAGGAGACCGAAACCATCCCACCCTGGTACAAAAAGGTCCCGAAGCTGGAACAGAAGTCAACCGAACTCCGGGAGTACCAGTCCCAGATTTTTCCGGGACTCATCCAGACCCCCGAGTACGCCCGCACAACGATTCGCGACGCATTGCCGTGGGCCAGTGCCACCGAGGTGGAAGAGATGGTGCTGGCGAGGCAAAAGAGGCAAGAGATACTTGTGAGGGACCACCCTCCGCTAGTGTCTATCGTGGTAGAGGCGTTCGTCCTAGACCTCGTCATGGGGGACGAAACTACCCAAATCGCCCAGTTGAACTGGGTCCTGCAGCTTGTCGAGGAAGGAAGGATCCGCTTCCAGGTCACCCCTCCGCGTTCCCAGTACCATCCCGGGACCGCAGGCCCGTTCCGGATCTACACCTTCCCCGGCGATCCGCCGACGGCCTCCGCCGAGTACGCAGGCGGCGAGGTGCTCATGGACGATCAGGAGACCGTGCAGAAGCGCATGACCATCTTCGGGCTTCTGCAAGCCGAGGCACTGCCGATGGGGGCCAGCGTTGAATACGTCAGGAAGGTCAGGGAAAGCATTGAAGAGCAGGCACGAGCTCGGGCAGCCGCCGTGGCACAAGAGCAGCTACAGCTCCGGCGAGGGTAGCTGCGTGGAGGTCTCCGAGGGGCCGAGCACCCTCGTCAGGGACACCCAGAACCGCCCCCTCGGGCACATCGACTACTCCGCGCGCGCGTGGACGGTCTTCCTCCGGGGCGTGAAGTCCCACGTCTGAGTCCGGGTGGACGACCACCGCGCGGGACGACCGGCTCCAGAGCGGTCGCCGCACCGCCGCGGGCGTCGGCACCGAGGTCTCCGGAGGGCTCCCCGTCCTTGCCCGCGACACCCGGAACACCCTCCGGGACACCTCGGCCGTGACCCCGGCGCCCGGGCGGCTCCACCGCGCGGTGCGAGAACCCGGACCCACGGGCTCGGCCCCCGCCCGACGGCCGACCGGTATCCACCGGTCGGCCGTTCCTTTTTTCCCGGTCCGGAATTCTCTTCCGCCATGAAATTATCGATAAGCATCCAATTCAGTCATTCACCATCGCTCCCTCGGATTCCCGGGAGCACCGGGCGCCCCCTGGCGCCGTGACCGGCGCGGCGGCCCGCCAAGGCTCCGGGCGCCGTCGCCCCGAGCGCCTCAGGGCCCGCTGCGGAACCGCGCGATGTACTCCCCCGGGGTCATCCCGAAGTGCCCCTTGAACACCCGCCGGAAGGCGCTCGTGCTGGTGTAGCCGACCCGGCGCGCCACGGCGTCGAGCAGCGTGTGCGAGCGGAGCAGGATGCCCGCCGCCTCCATCCTGTTCCTGATCCGCCACTGGCGCAGGGTCATGCCCGTCTGCGCCAGGAAGGCCCGCTCGATCGTGCGCGCGGAGGAGTGCACGGACGCGGCCAGCTCGTTCACGCTGCGGTCGTCCCCGGGGTTGAACCGCAGGGACTCCGCCACCAGCAGGGCCGACTCGGTGGTCGGCAGGGGCAGCGCCGTGACCAGGACCGGCCGCTCCTCGATCAGCGCGAGGATCTGGCGGGCGATGTTCACGTTGGGCCGGATGAGGCTGTAGCTCGCCTGGATGAACCCCAGGAACAGGGTGCGCAGGTCGCGGTCGACCGTGATGGCGGTCGACTCCCGCAGCGTGGTGGCCGTGACGGCGACGTCGAAGAACATCGGCAGCAGCACCGAGTTCTCCCGCACGGTGAACGCGTGCGGGGTGCGGGCCGGGAGCCAGAGCGCGTGGCCCGACGCCAGGACGCGCGGCTCCCCGTCGATCGTGAAGTCCGACTCGCCCCGGGCCTGCCAGAGCAGGAGGTGCTTGTCGTCCTCGATCATCCCCTCCAGGGAGACGGGGGGAAGGTGGACCCGCCAGGGGGAGCCCGCGGCCGACCCGGATTCCGGCACTCGTGGTTTCGGCATGGCCCCCAGCCTGGTCCGGAGCGGCGTGCGCCGGAACGCGCTGCCGCAAACTGCACCCACCCTGTCGCAAACTGCGTCCCGCATAAGGATAGGTTTACCTAACCTTATCGTCAGGGGATCTCACCCGGCCGCGCCCGCCCCCCGCCGCGGCCCGCACACCCCTGCCCCGGACCACGAGAGGACTCCCATGACCGTCACCACCCCCGTCCCCCGGAGACCGCGGGCGCTGCCCGCGCTGGCGCTGGCGGCCGTGGTCGCGCTGTCCGGCTGTGCCTCGCCGGACGGCGCGGACCCCGAGGGGGCGCCGGAGGGCCCGGCCGCCGACCTGCTCCCGGCGGCCGAGGGGACCACGGAGTACCCGCTGACGCTGACCACCTGGGCCGGGGAGACCGTCCTGGAGGAGCGGCCCGAGCGCGTGGCGGTCATCGGGTTCTCCCCCAACCTGGACGCGCTGGAGGCGATCGGCGCGACGCCGGTCTACGCCCTGAGCGACGAGGACTGGGAGTGGCGGGACCCGGAGTGGCTCTCCGGCGTCGAGGTCGTGGACACCGCCACCCGCCGCGACCCCCTCAACTTCGAGGGGATCGCCGCGTCCGCGCCCGACCTCATCGTCGCCGCCAACTTCATCTTCGACGAGAACGACTACGAGCGGCTGAGCGACATCGCCCCGGTCCTGGACAACCCCGAGCAGGTCGAGGGCGACCAGATCGACTGGCGCGAGACCCAGCGCATGGTCGGCGAGGCCCTGGACCTGGGCGCCGCGGCCGAGGAGGCGATCGACGGGGCAGAGCAGGCGGTCGGGGCCGTGGCGGCCGAGCACCCGGAGTTCGCGGGCCGGACCATCACCATCGCCTACGACTACGCCGAGACCGGCATGGACTACTACACCGTGACGGGCGGCACCGCCGAGGGCATCGTCGGGCAGCTGGGCTTCGAGCCGAACCCGCTCGCGGAGGAGTTCGTCGCCGACCCCGGGGTGTCCGAGGAGCGGCTGGGCCTGCTCGACGCCGACCTGCTCGTCGTGTTCTACAACAACGACGCCGACCGGCGGGCGCGCGAGGAGGGCGAGCTCTTCCGGACGCTGGCACCGGTCGCCGAGGACCGCTACGTCTCCGTCCTCTCCGACGAGGAGGGGTCGGGCGGCAACGCCACGTGGGTGCTGCGGCGCGGCGCGAGCGCGCTGAGCGTGCCCTGGGCCGTCGAGGTGGTGGCCGGCTGGGCCGAGGAGGTCGACCTCGCCTGACCGGGCGCGGACCCCTCGGAGCAGTCGGACCCCGGAGAAGAAGAGGTGGCTCTCCCGTGTCAGGGACGAGAACGTGAGGACGGCGCCCGTGGCCGGGGCCGCGGAGCCGGCGGACGGCACGGACGCGCCGCCCCGGCACGCCCGCCGGGTGCTCGGGCTGCTGCTGCTCCTGGCCGCCCTGGCGGTCGCGGTGCCGGCCGGCCTGGCCTTCGGGGCCAACCCGCTCTCCCCCGGGCAGGTGTGGTGGGGCCTGTGGCGGCCGGACGGGTCCGAGGAGGCGCTCATCGTGTGGACGCTCCGCGTCCCGCGCACGGTGGCGGGCCTGCTGGTGGGCGCGGCCTTCGGGGTGGCGGGAGCGCTGATCCAGGCGCTCACCCGCAACCCGCTGGCCGACGCCGGCATCCTGGGGATCAACGCCGGAGCGGGGTTCGCGGTGACCCTGGGCGTGGGCTTCCTCGGCCTGTCGGGCATCACCGGCTACATCTGGTTCGCCTTCGCGGGTGCGGCGGCGGCCACGGTCCTGGTCTACGTCATCGGCTCGGCCGGCCGGGGCCCCGCGGCGCCGGTCACGCTCGTGCTCGCGGGTGTCGCGCTGGGCGCCGTGCTGACGAGTTCCGCCACGTTCCTGACGCTGATCGACGAGGACACCTTCCGGTCGGTCCGCGCCTGGGGCCTGGGGTCCATCGCCCGCACGGGCCTGGACGACACCCTCGCCGTGCTGCCGTTCCTCCTCGCCGGAACGGTCCTCGCCCTCGCCGTGGCGGGCTCGCTGAACGCGATCGCGCTCGGCGACGACCTGGCCGCGTCCCTGGGCGCCAGGGTGCGGCGCACCCGTGTGCTCGGCGTCGTCGCGGTGGCCCTGCTGGCCGGCGGGGCGACCGCGCTGACCGGGGGGATCGCCTTCGTGGGCCTCATGGTGCCGCACGTCGTGCGGTGGTTCACGGGTCCGGACCAGCGGTGGATCATCGCGTGCTCGGCCGTGGCCGCGGCGGTGCTCGTCCTGGCGTCGGACGTCGTGGGCAGGGTGGTCGCCAGGCCCTCCGAGATCGAGGTCGGCATCGTGACCGCCGTGGTCGGCGCTCCGGTCCTGATCGCGCTGGTGCGGCGCAGGAAGGCGAGCGGCCTGTGAGCACCGTGTCCCGCCCACGCGGCGCCGGTACCCCCTCCCCTCGGGTGGACTTCGGCTACGCCACCGCCACCCTGCGGGCCCGTCGGCTCTCCGTGCGGATCCCCGTCCGGCTGCTGCTCGTCTCGCTGGTCCTGTTCGCCGTCGCCGTCGCCGCGGCGACGGCCGCGATCACGGTCGGGGACTACCCCCTGACCCTCGGCGAGGTGGCGGCGGCCCTCGGCGGCGGGGGCGAACCCTTCCAGCGCACCATCGTCGTCGAGTGGCGGCTGCCCGTCGCCGTCGCCGTCGTCGTGTTCGGCGCGCTGCTGGGCATCGGCGGGGCCGTCTTCCAGTCCCTGACGCGCAACCCCCTCGGCTCGCCGGACGTGATCGGTTTCGACGCGGGCTCCTACACCGCCGTGGTGCTGACCATCCTGGTCCTCGGTTCCAGCGACTACTGGTCGATCGCCTCCGCGGCGCTGGCGGGCGGCCTGGGGACGGCGCTGGCCGTCTACCTCCTCGCCTACCGGCGGGGCGTCGTCGGGTTCCGGCTGATCATCGTCGGTATCGGTGTCTCCGCGATGCTGGGCTCGGTCAACGCGTACCTCATCACCCGCGCGGAGATCGACGACGCGATGGCGGTGGGCTTCTGGGGCGCCGGCTCGGTCTCCCGGGTCTCGTGGAACGGCCTGGCGCCCTCGCTGGCGATCGCGGCGGCGATCGTGCTCGCCGCGGCCCTGCTCGCCCCCGCGCTGCGGCGGCTGGAGCTGGGGGACGACGCGGCCGTGACGCTGGGGACCCGCACCGGCCCGGTACGCCTGGGGCTGATGGTGACGGGGGTGGCCACCTCCGCGCTGGTGACCGCGGCGGCGGGCCCCATCGGGTTCATCGCCCTGGTCGCGCCCCAGCTGGCGCGGCGCCTCACGCGGTCGCCGGGGGTGAGCCTGCTGTCGTCGGCCGCCATGGGTGCGGTGCTGCTGGCCGGCGCCCACGTGCTCTCGCTGGCGGTCGCCCAGGTGTACCGGCCCGTCCCGGTCGGCCTGATCACCGTGTGCCTGGGCGGCCTGTACCTGATCCGGCTCCTGGTCGGGGAGACCCGTGGCCACTACACGGGGCCCCGGTGACCGACCGCGTCCGGCGGGGGGCGGCTAGGGTCGGGGGCATGCGCGACATCCGGGTCGTCCTGATCGGCGGCACCTCCCACACCGGCAAGTCCACGACCGCACAGGTGCTCGCAGAGCGCCTCGGCTTCTCGTACGCCGGTACCGACCACCTGGCCCGCCACCCCGGCCGCCCGTGGCGGACGCCCGACCGGGAGGTGCCCCCGCACGTCGCCGAGCACTACGGCACCCTGGCCCCGGACGAGCTGATCGCTTCCGTCCTCGCCCACTACGAGCGCCTGTGGCCGCGCATTCGGGAGACCGTCGCCGAGCACGCCGCGGGCGGGGGCCCCGGCCTGGTGCTGGAGGGGTCGGCGCTGTGGCCGGCCAGGGTCGCGGAACTGGACGTCCCGGGCACGGGGGCGGTGTGGCTCACCGCCGACGAGGGCGTGCTGCGCGAGCGGGTGTACGCGGAGTCCGGCCGCGCCGACGCGACCCCGCGGGAGCGGCACCTCATCGACGTGTTCCTGGACCGCACCCTGCGCTTCCAGAGCCTCATGCGCGCCGAGGTCGACCGGAGCGGCCTCACCGCGCTGCCCGTCGGCGGCTCCATGGACCCCGGCGGGACCGCCGACGCCGTGCTCGCCGCGGTCACCGCCCAGGTCCGTGCGGGGCGCGCTGGCCGGGGCGCCGCCCCCCGCTGACCCGCGCGCTCCTCGGCCGCGGTGGAGCCGGGGGCCGCAACCGGCGGGGCCCGGCGAAGGCTGCGCCCGCAGGTCGCACGGCCCCTTCTTACCTTCTTTAGAGTTGAGTGAGAAAGACTCAATTAAAGGAACATCAGTCGACGCATGACCGTTCTCAGCGGTAGAGGGCCGTACGGGTGTCCGCCCGCGGGTCCGCACAACCCGTCGAGGAGGTCCGGGCCATGGCACCGACCGTCGTCCGCCCACCTCGCCGACGTACCGGCGGGAGTATCCGCCGCGCGGCGCGCCCGGCCCGTTCCCGGGCGGACCCGGCTCCCGCCGCGGCCACCGCCCGGACGAGCGCGGCCTCCGCGCCCCGGCCCTGAACCGCCGGGGCTGCCGCTGCACCGGGAGCCCCGGCTCCACCCGGGGTCCGTCCGTCCTACGGACCCCGGGCCACCCGGCCGCCGGACCCCCGCGGGGGCGGTCCGGCGGCCGAACGCCCCCGTCGGCGGGCGCGTGGGGCACACCGCGCGGGACGGCGGGCCCGTGTTCGCATCGCGGACGGAGACCGTCGCCGGCCGGTACGCGGCGCCGGTCATGGCCGCGCAGCGCTCGCCCGCCCCTCCCCGGGGGTACCGGTCTCCCGGCGCAGGCCGGCCGCTCGGCTCAGGGCCGCCCGTCACCGCAGTCGACGTAGTCGGCGGCGCTGGCCGTGTACTCCTCGGTCGTGTCGAAGACGCCCTCGAACTCCTCCGTGTAGGCGTTCACGAACGTCTCACCGTCCGGCGCCCCCTCGCACCAGGTCACCTCGTTCGCCCACATCACCCCACCGAGCGCCCCGTCCAGACGGCTCAGACCATTGGCTGCCTCATCGGTGCGCCACTCACTCTTGTCGAGGACGACCTCATGGCCCTCACCGCTCTCCACGGCACGAACGGCACCCGACTCCAGCAGCCTCTCCACGGACAACTCATCGGTGTTGCCCAGCACCTCCGCCGAACCGGTCTCGGTGAACATCCGCTCCAGCGTCAGGACACTCACCTCACGCTCCATCCAGAAGAAGGAGACACCGGTCCTCTCGACGGGCTCCGAGGATTCGTCCTGCGCCGCCCGACCTGCGCAGGCGACCAACATCAGCACTGCTGCGGCCACCGCCGAACACCGGAGGAACGTCGTCCTCACGAGGGATTTCACGGCCGCCCTTCCCCGCAGTCGACGTAGTCGGCGATGCTGGCCTCGTACTCCTCATGCGTGTCGAAGGCCTTCGTGAACTCCTCCGTGTAGGCGTTCACGAACGTCTCACCGTCCACCGCTTCACCGCACCACGACACCTCGTTCGCCCACATCACCCCACCAAGCGCCCCGTCCAGGCGTCTCAGACCATTGACTGCCTCATCGGTGCGCCACTCCGCCTTGTCGAGGACGACCTCATGGCCCTCCCCACCTTCCACAGGCCGGGCGGCACCCGACTCCAGCAACCTCTCCACGGACAGCTCATCGGTGTTGCCCAGCACCTCCTCCGAACCGGTCTCGGCGAACATCCGCTCCAGCGTCAGGACGCTCACCTCACGCTTCACCCACGAAAGGGTGACGACCGTCCTCTCGACGGGCTCCGCGGGCTCCTCCGGAGTCCCCACCGCACCGCACGCCATGAGCGGCAGGACCACTGCGGCCACCGCCGAACACCGGAGGAACGTCGTCCTCACGAGGGATCTTCCCCGCAGTCGACGTAGTCGGCGATGTCCTCCAGGTACTCCTCATGCGTGTCGAAGGCACCGGCCTCCAGCGCGGGATAGGAGTCGACGAAGGTGTCGCCGGGCACCTCGGGGCCGCACCAGGAGACCCCGTTCTCCCTCAGGAGGTCGGCCAGGGCCTGGTCCACCTCCTGGAGCAGGGGACCGTCGCCGCTCAGCCCCTCACCGAGAGAGGGGGACCACAGCTCCGGGTCGGTCTCCACCCGGGTCCCCTCGCCGTCCTCGACCAGGACCCCGGCCTCGGTGAGCACGTCCCCCGGCCGGTCCCCGGCGTGGACCGCGGCCGGGTCCGGGTCCTGCTCGGCGAACATGCGCTCCAGCGTGAACGTCCGCACGGTCCGCAGCACCCACTCCGCGCTGGGCCCGCCCGAGGCCCCGGTCCCCTCCGAGGCCTCGACCTCCCCCGGGTCCGCGATCTCCTCTGCCGCCGGGGCGCACGCGCCGACGAACAAGAGCACGGACACGGTCGCCACGGCTCGGAAAGTACGTCTCCCTGGTCCCTGCGTCATTCGTCGTCCTCGGTCTCTCGGCGTCCTTCCTCCTGCACCAGGTCATACCGGGTGTTGTAAGGAGTCGCGAACTCGTTGTACATGGTGTTGCCGTCCGTCTGCTCCCTGTTGGACGGATCGAGCTGGGTGCTGTTCAGGGCGGCGTGCAACGCGTTGGCCGCCCCGTCCCCCCCGCCCCCGGGCTCGTTCTCCACGTCCCACTTGCCGCGGTCCGTCTCGACCCGGATCGAGCCGTCCGCCGCGTAGGAGACGATGCCGTGCTTCTCCAGCTCATGGAGCTGCTCCTGCCCGGGCCCCTGGACCACCGCTCCGTTCTCGGAGGTCAGGATGTGGGCGAGGAACTGCACCTGCTGGTTCTCCCTGCGTGCCTCCTCGCTCTCGTTCCCGTGGCTCGGAACATTCGCGACGATCTCCGCGTCGGAAGCCGCCAGGTGTTCGACGATGGCATCCGACCCCAGGTCCAGCCCCTTGTTGATGAGGCCTCCCATGACCGGGATCTTCTCCACCAGGGTCCCCGCCTCGCCCAGCGCGTACCCGTACAGTTCCTCCCGCCGCTGCTGCGCGGACGCGTCGTCCCCGACCCTGTCGTCGAGTTCCATGGAGATGCCCAGCTCGATGAGCGAGTGGAGGGTCGCGGGCCCGCGTGCGGCGAGCTCGGTGTCCCCGGTCGCGATATAGAACTCGGTCGCCGCGTACTCGTACGCGGCAGTGGAGTTGATGACCCGTGTTGCGGCCGCTTCGTCGCCCATCAGGTACTGCATGTAGGCGGCCCGCTCCTGGATGCCGATGTTGAAGGCACCCGTTTCCGGGTTGTACTCACCGACACCGGTGATCAGCTCGTCGTTGTTCCCGCCGTCCTCGATGACGCTCTCGGCGAAGCTGACGATGTAGGAGTCGAAGACCCCGGCGAACGCATCGGCGAGTTCGGGGTTGAACTCGGTGAACGAGGCGTCCTCGCTGTCTCCCACATCGACACCGGTGTCGGTCAGCGCCTCCTGCATCTCCGCCGTGGTGACCAGATCGATGAACCCGGCTGCGGCCGTCCCCGCCCGCTCCCGGACCTCGTCGTCCTCGCTGAGGGCGTCCTCGGCCATCCAGTCGATGAGCCCGCGCGCGGTCGCGCCGCCGTCGTGCCATTCGTAGGTGAGCAGGCCCTCGACCGCGTTGGGGCGCTCGTGCGGGGCGAGCTCGGGCAGGCCCGGAATGCTCTCCGCGCCGCCCGGGTACTCGCCGGTGAGCACGTAGTGGTTGGCGTCCTCGTTGCGGGTGCCGACCTCCACCAGCGGGGCCAGGTCCTCCGACACCACCCAGCCGTTTTCGCCCTCCGCGCCCCAGTAGTGCATGTACGCGCCCGCGCCCAGGGTGAGGTTGGTGGAGAACGCGTCACCGCCCTGGAGTTCGTCGTCGGTGTACCGGAGCAGCTGCGACAGAGCCAGCGCGTCGTCCTGGTAGTTGACCAGGTGGTACGGCATCTCCCCGTCGCCGCCCGGCGCGAGGAAGGGCCCCTCGGTCGCCCGGCGCACGCTCTCCGGCAGCAGGTCGTACCCGCCGCCCAGGTCCTCGTCGGAGAGGGTGAGCAGCCCGTCGCCGAGCACCCCCAGCGCGTGCGCGCGCTCCTCCCCGCTCATGTGGTCGCCGTCCATCCACCCCGGGACGGACAGGACACCCGTGTAGGGGCCGCCGCCCTCCAGCTCCAGGTTGGTATAGAACTCCTCCAGGAAGTCGATCTCCTCGGAGCGGAACCCGGAGCCGGTGTTCTGGGCCTGCTTGGCGTTGGTGCCGATCATCGCCATCATGAGCATCAGCTCGTGGTAGCGGTCGTCCAGCGGCTTGTCCCCGGACCAGTAGGAGGCCAGCTCGGTGGACCACTCGCGGGCGTTCTCGTCGGTCAGCTCACGGCCGTCCACCAGCATCGTGTACTTGTTCGGGTCGAGGTTGTAGAACGCCCAGTTCGCGTACCCGCCGTCGATGAGCTTCTGCACGTTGACCTTGGTGGGGCCGCCCTCCAGCATGGCGCCGACCTCCTCGGCGTGCCCCTGGTAGGTGTTCCACAGGGTGTCGAACCGCCCCTGGACGCTCGTGCGCTTCTCGACCAGCTCGTCGTACAGGTCCCGGCAGGTGTCCTCGTCGCTCCAGAACCAGCTGCGCTCGGGGAACGTCGCCGTGATGTGGCTGGAGGAGAACTTGCCCGGGACCCGCCCCTCGCAGTTGGTGACGGCGGTGTTCCACTCCTCCACCAGCTCCTCGCGCCCGTCGCGGAACTCCTCCACGTGGTCGGCCCACTGGTCGCTGACCATGGCCGCGTAGGTCAGGGCCACGGCGGCGTCCACCCACAGCTGCCGGTCCTCGGCGGACAGGGTGGTGATGTCCCAGGCCAGGAGGCTCGTGAACTGCCCGGCCGCGCCGTCCAGGCTCGACTGGAGGTTCTCGGAGTCGCCCAGGACCCGGCCGTTGAGCTCCTCGAAGTCGGCGGACCGGGCCCGGACCAGCGCGGGGACCGCGTCGATGGTGCGCAGGGTCAGGGAGATGTCGAAAGTAGCCACAGGGCATCCTCAGAAGAAGCGGGGGAGGGGACGTGACCGGGACCGGGGTCAGTAGAAGTTGACGTTGCCCAGACCGGGCGGGACGTGCTCGGTGGCGCCGGACAGCTCCTCGGAGCTCTCCAGGTCGTTGAGGGCGATCTCGCTCGCCCCCGCCTGGATGTTGTCGGCGAGCTGGAGGCCGTGCCCCTGGACGTCCACGAACCCCTGGAGGTGGAGTTCGCGGAAGGACCGCCATCCCGCCTCGACGTCCTCCTCGCCCGCCACCCGGATCGCGTCGTCGACCGTCAGGTCGAACGCGTCGGCCAGCCCCGCCATCGCCGTCGCCAGCGCCTCGGCGTCCTCGCCGCCCTGGCGCGCCTCGTTCGGATTCGCACCGGTTCCACCGCTCATCGCGGTACACCTCCTTCGTCACGAGGGAACCATCGTTATCCGTAGATCGCGAAGAAAACGTAGCAGTTGAGGTTTTCCCGCATGGTTACGGCTTCGTGATGACGGGACGGCGTACCGCGGGCGGGGGAACGGGGCGGACACGCGGACGGGGGGCCGCCGGCGCATCGCCGACGACCCCCCGCTCCCCCGGTCTAGTACTCGACCGGGACCTCCTCGAACTCGCCGAAGGGCCCGGCGCGCAGCGTCAGCTCCTCCACGCTCGTGGCCGGGGCCGGGAACACCGCCACCAGGTTGTAGGTGTTGCCCGGCTGGAGCACGTGCACCTCCTCGGCGAAGCTGCTGTACCGGCCCTCGCCGAAGTCCATCTGCGCGACGTACCGCACCAGGCCGCTCTCCGGCTCGAACAGCTGGAACCCGCCCAGGGTGCCCTTGCTGAACTGCTCCGGGCCGCCGGCCACCACGTCCGAGCCGCCCATCTCGGGCATCAGCGGCTCGTCGGTGACGTTGGTGAACGCGACCGTGCCGATCACGTACGCGCCGTCGCGGCGCAGCGGGTAGACCTCCAGGCGGATGCCGTCCTGCTCGCTCTCGGCCACCACCGAGCCCGGGTCGTCGTCGTAGGGGGCGGGCCAGGTGACGTTGCGCTGGGCGGTGTCGAGGCCGTCCTCGTCGTACTCCTCTTCCTCCGTCGCCTCGACGTCGGTGTTGAAGATGTAGGAGAACTCGACGCGGCGGTTGCGGGCGCGGGCCTGCTCGTCGTCGGGGCCGCCCTCGCGCGCGATGGGCTCCTTCTTGCCGCGGCCCTCGACCTCCAGGTCGAACCCCGGACCGATCTCCTCGGCCAGCAGGTCGCGCACGCTCTCGGCGCGCTCCACGGACAGGCCGTCGTTGTAGGCGTCGCCGCCGATGCCGTCGGTGTGGCCGATGATCGTGATGACCGGCTCGTCGGGGTGGACGTTGGCGGCCAGCGAGGTGGCGGCCCGGCGGACGACCTCCTCGGCCTCCTCCGTCAGGTCCGAGCGGTCGAACTCGAACATGACGTCGGAGTGCAGGGAGATGATCTCGCGGTCGCCGTCGCGGGTGGTGGAGGCGATCTCGGAGTCGACGAAGCTCTGCACCCACCCCTCGTCGGCGACGGCGTCCCCGTCCGGGCGCCGGTTGGCGAAGGTGAGGTTCTCCCCGTTGGGCGGCGGGTCGTCCAGGGAGAGGTGGTCGGGGCCGTTGGGGTTCTCGGGGTCGGCGCGCTCCTCCTCCACGTCCTGGACGGGGATGCCGGTCATGGCTCCCAGGCCGCTGCCCACGAAGGTGACCTGCCGCACCTCGTCGGGGATGCGGGGGAAGTAGCGGGTGTACTCGTTGGTGACGCCGTCGTGGACGGGGTAGAGGCCGTCCTGGTTGGGGCTCTCGGACCCGTACTTGAGGCCGTCCGCGTCGAGGAACTGCCGGTAGACGCGCCCGGTGAGCGGGTCGACGAGGGTGTGGGCCATGCTGAGGTTCCGGTTGGGGCCGGAGAATTCGTCGGGATACGTGATCTCGTAGTGCATGACGGTGTACTCGTCGGTGCGCTCCAGCCCGGTGACGGCGAAGCGCATCTCCGTGTCCTGGCCGGTGTCCTGGAAGATCCGGCCCTCCCGGACGTAGGGGAACTCCTCCCTGACCTCGGGTGGTCCGGACGCGCTCCCGAACGTCTCGGACCACCAGTCCGAGATGTCCGCGGTGATCGTGCAGCCACTGAGCAGGAGGCTGCCCGAGACCATGAGCGCGGCCGCGGCGAGGGGCGTCTTCCGCACCATGTGGGGGAACTCCGATCGTTGGGGAGACGTACGGGAAATATCCTCCTGCACTCCCGGAGTCGAACCGACCGCGGTGCCCCGCAACGGGCGGAAAGTCCGCCGGGCCTGGCGCCGGGGAGGGCGATCGACCATTCTTACTGCCATGTCGGTATCTGCACAGCCCCGTTTCCCGGGTCCGCTCATCGGGCTGGCGACGGCGTCCGCGGCGCTGGGCGCGGCCCAGCCGACGGCCGCGCTGCTGGGGGTGTCGCCGCCGGTGACGGTGGTGGCCGACGCGGTGGTGGACCACAGCCCGTTCGGTCTGGTGGCGTGGGCGATCGCGGTGTTCGGCGCGGCCGACAAGGCGGTGCTGGTCGGGGGGATCCTGCTGGTGCTGGCGGCGGTGGCGGGCGCCTCGGGCTCCCTGGCCCTGCGCCGCCCGAACGCGGGGTACGCGGTCCTGGGGGCGGTCGCGCTGGCGGGCCTGGCCGCCGCCTGGCTGCGCCGCACCGACGACCCCGGTGCGGGGGTCCCCGTGCTGGTGGCGGCGCTGGCCGGCGCCCTGGCGCTGGCGCTCCTGCGCCGTACCCTCCCCGCCCCGCCCGGAGCGGCGGTGCCCGCCGCCTCCGGCGCGGACGGGAGCCGTGCGGCACCCGGGACGGACAGCGGTCCCGGGGCGGCAGAGACCGGCGGGGCTTCCGAGACACCCGGGACGGGCAACGGCCCGCCCGCCCCCGCGCGGCGGACGGTCGTGGCGTCCGCCGGGGTGCTGGCGGCGGGCGCGCTGGCGGGCGGGACAGGGCTGTGGCTGCCCTCGGTGCTCGGGCGCGGCGGCGGTCCCGAGGCGCTGCGGCTGCCGGCCGCCGCCGGCGCCCTCCCCGCGCCGGCGCCCGGCACGGACCTCGGCGTCCCCGGCCTCTCCCCCTTCTTCACGCCCAACCGGGACTTCTACCGGATCGACACCGCGCTGGCCGTCCCCCGCCTGGACTCCTCGCAGTGGCGGCTGCGGGTGCACGGCATGGTGGACCGCCCCTTCGAGATCGACATGGCCGAACTCCTGGACCTGCCCCTGGTCGAGGCCGACATCACCCTCACCTGCGTGTCCAACCCGGTCGGCGGAGACCTGGCCGGCAACGCCCGCTGGCTCGGGTACCCCCTGGCCGAACTGCTGCGCAGGGCCGGCGTGCACGCCGACGCCGACCAGATCCTCGCCACCTCCCGCGACGGCTGGACCTGCGGCACCCCCACCGAGGTCGTCATGGACGGCCGCGACGCGCTCCTGGCCGTCGGCATGAACGGCGCCCCGCTGCCCTACGAGCACGGCTTCCCGGCCCGCACGGTCGTCCCCGGCCTGTACGGCTACGTCAGCGCCACCAAGTGGGTCACCGACCTCAAGCTCACCCGGTTCTCCGACGAGCAGGCCTACTGGGCCGACCGGGGCTGGGCGGAGCGCGGCCCGGTCAAGACCATGTCCCGTATCGACGTCCCCGGCGACTTCACCCGGACCGGCGCCGGGGAGGTGACCGTCGCCGGGGTGGCGTGGGCCCAGCACACGGGCGTCGACGCGGTGGAGGTGCGCCTGGACCGGGGCGAGTGGCGCCCCGCGGAGCTGGCCCGGGTCCCCGGCGTCGACACCTGGGTCCAGTGGGTCACCGAGGTCGTCGTCGACCCGGGCATGCACGCCCTGGAGGTCCGGGCCACCGACGCCACCGGGTTCACCCAGTCCCCCGTCGAGGTCGAGACCGTCCCCGACGGCGCGGAGGGCTGGCACTACCTGCGGTTCACCGCCGAATAGAACTCTCCCGAAAAAAATCCGATCCGGGACCCATCCGCCCCCGGGCCGGCTCCGAATACCCCATGTGACCACGCGAAAGCAGGACCTCGGGGACCGGAACCGCACGAGAGGGCGGCTCCTCCCCGGGTCGTGCGTGGGGTTGGTGACCGTGGCGGCCGCCGTGGCCGCCGGTGAACTGGTCGCCGCACTCATGGGAACGGCGTCCCCCGTGGTCGCCGTCGGCGACGCCCTCGTCGACAACACCCCCCAGGCCCTGGCGGAGTGGGCGATCTCCCTGTTCGGGACCGCGGACAAGATCGTCCTGGTCTCGGGCATCGTCGTCATCCTCCTGCTGGTAGGAGGCGTCCTCGGGGTGGCCGCGCTGCGGCGGCCGTCCCTGGGGTACGCGGGCCTGGCGGTGTTCGGAGTCGCGGGCGTCGCCGCCGTCTTCATCGGCCGCGGCGGGGATACGTGGGCCGTGCTCCCCGTTCTCGCCGCCGCGGCCGTCGGCGCGCTGTGCCTGGCCGCGCTGCTGCGCGCGGCGGGCCGCGTGCGCCCCGCGGCGCAGAACTCCCCCCAGGGCACCGCGCCCGAGGGGGGCGGCTCCGCCGGGGAGGGGGACACCGCGTCCCCGGGCCCCGTGGAGCACCGGCCCGGACGCCGCGCGTTCGTGCTGACCTCCGCGGGGATCGCGGCCGGTGCGGGCGCCGCGGGCGTCCTGTCCCGCCTCGTGCCCGGGTGGCTCGGCGGTGCGGGCGGCCCGGAGACGGTGGCCCTGCCCGCGGCGGCGCGTCCGCTGCCCGCCCTGCCCGCGGCGACCAACCTGGGGATCCCGGGCCTGACGCCGTTCACCACCCCCAACAGCGACTTCTACCGGATCGACACCGCGCTCACCGTGCCCCGCCCGGACCCCGGGCGATGGCGGCTGCGGATCCACGGCATGGTCGACCGGCCCTTCGAGATCGACATGGCCGAACTCCTGGACCTGCCGCTGGTCGAAGCCGACATCACCTTGACCTGCGTGTCCAACCAGGTGGGCGGCAACCTCGCGGGCAACGCCCGCTGGCTCGGGTACCCGCTGGCCGAACTGCTGCGCAGGGCCGGGGTGCAGGCCGGGGCGGACCAGATCCTCGCCACCTCGCACGACGGCTGGACCTGCGGCACGCCCACCGAGGTCGTCATGGACGGCCGCGACGCGCTGCTGGCCGTGGGGATGAACGGTGAGCCGCTCCCCCACCGACACGGTTTCCCGGTCCGCACGGTGGTGCCCGGCCTGTACGGGTTCGTGAGCGCCACCAAGTGGGTCACCGACCTCAAGCTCACCCGGTTCTCCGACGAGCAGGCCTACTGGGCGCAGCGCGACTGGGCCGTCAAGGCCCCGATCAGGACCATGTCCCGCATCGACGTGCCCGCCCCGCTGGGCCGGGTGGACGCCGGGGAGGTCGTCCTGGCGGGCGTCGCCTGGGCGCAGCACCGGGGGGTGGACGCCGTCGAGGTCCGCGTCGACGGGGGCGAGTGGTCCGAGGCCGAGCTCGCCAAGGTCCCCGGCATCGACACCTGGGTCCAGTGGGTCGCCGAGGTCGACGTCGAACCCGGCCGCCACGACGTGCAGGTGCGCGCCACCGACGCCACCGGCTACGTACAGACCTCCGATCGCGCCGAACCGATCCCCAGCGGGGCCACCGGCTGGCACCAGATCGCCTTCACGGCGACCTGACGCCCGGCGCACATCACGAACAGACCACCGGTTTCACGGTTTTCACAAGAAGAAGAGTCAAAGGAGAGCACCATGATTCGCACGAGCATGATCGCCGGCGCCGCCGTTCTCGCCCTGGGTCTGACCGCCTGCGGCGGCATGGAGGAGGAGGCGCCCACCGAGGGTGCGGCGACCGAGGAGAGCACCGACCAGGAGATGGACAACGGCGGCGGTGAGATGACCGAGACCGCGGGCGAGAACTTCGGCCCGGGCTGCGCGGCCGTGCCGGAGGACGGCGCGGGCAGCTTCGAGGGCATGGCCCAGGACCCGGTGGCCACCGCGGCCTCCAACAACCCGGTCCTGTCCACCCTGGTCACCGCGGTCACCGAGGCCGACCTGGTGGACACGCTGAACTCGGCCGAGGACATCACCGTGTTCGCGCCCAGCAACGACGCCTTCGAGAAGATCCCGCAGGAGGACCTGGACGCGCTGCTCGCCGACCAGGACCAGCTCACCGACGTGCTGACCTACCACGTGGTCGAGGGTCAGCACGCGCCCGCCGACCTGGAGGACGGGACGTTCACCTCGCTCCAGGGCGGGGACGTCACCACCGAGGGCGCCGGCGAGGAGTTCACGGTCAACGGCGACTCGGCCGTGGTCTGCGGCAACGTCCAGACCGCCAACGCCACCGTGTACATCGTCGACACCGTGCTGATGCCGGAGTAGTCGGTACGACTCCCGGGCGGCCCGTGGACGAAGGCCGGGCCGTCCGGGGCCCAGGGGCCGCGACGCGGGACCCGTGTCCGGACCGGCGTCCGCGCCGGCCGGCCGGGGCCTCCCGCGGGAGGGCCCACCGGGAAGGGGCGGGGCCGGCCCTGCCGGGGCGGTGACCCGGGCGGGGCCGACGGGACGCGGTCGGTGGCCGCGGACCGGCGGCGACCCGCAGCACACGGCCCAGGGGCCGCGCCGGCCGGCGCGGCCCCCATCGCGGCAGGAGGACCGGATGGACCAGGACGCGGCTCGACCGCACGGCCCTTGGGCGACGGGACCGGCACCGGGGCCGGAGCCCGTACCCAGCC
Source organism: Nocardiopsis flavescens (assembly GCF_900141985.1). Taxonomy (GTDB): domain Bacteria; phylum Actinomycetota; class Actinomycetes; order Streptosporangiales; family Streptosporangiaceae; genus Nocardiopsis; species Nocardiopsis flavescens. Next base: position 32,054 of record NZ_FQZK01000037.1, read on the forward strand.
TCGCCGACCTGCTGGGGCGGGTGGCGCGCGGCGACGAGAGCGCGTTCGGGGAGGTGTACGACCAGGTGGCCCCGTCGGTGTACGGGCTGGTGCGCCGGGTGCTGCGCGACCCGGCCCAGTCCGAGGAGGTCACCCAGGAGGTCATGGTGGAGGTGTGGCGCACGGCCTGCCGCTACGACGCGCGGCGCGGCACACCCCGGGCGTGGCTGATGACCCTCGCCCACCGCCGCGCGGTCGACCGGGTCCGCTCGGAGCAGGTGGGCGCGGACCGGGAGGCGCGGGCGGCCGCCGCCGAGGCGGACCGCCCCTACGACGAGGTCGCCGAGGAGGTCACCGACCGCCTGGAGCGGGAGCGGGTGCGCCGCTGTCTGGAGACCCTCACCGAACTCCAGGAGCAATCGGTGCGGCTGGCCTACTACGGCGGCTACACCTACCGTGAGGTGGCCAGGCTGCTGTCCACTCCGCTGGGCACGATCAAGACGCGGATGCGCGACGGCCTGATCCGGTTGCGCGACTGCCTGGGGGTGGAGTGGTGAGTCGGAGACTGAGGCAGGACCCGCACACGCTGTCGGGCGCCTACGCCCTGAGCGCCCTGTCACCGGACGAGGCGGTCCGGTTCGAGGACCACCTGGCCCGGTGCGATTCGTGCGTGCAGGAGGTGCGCGGGTTCGCCGAGACCGCCGCCCTGCTGGGCGCGTCCGCCGAGGCCGCTCCCCCGCCGGGGCTGCGCGCCCGGGTGCTGTCGGAGGTGTCGCGCACCCGGCAGCTGGCCCCGCCGCCCGACCGGCTGGCCGAGCCGGGGCGCCGGTGGTGGACCCGCGGTTCGACGTGGGTGGTCGCGGCCTGCCTGGTGGTGGCGATGGCGCTGGGCGCGGTGGCGTGGGAGCAGGCGCAGCGCATCCGGGTGCTCCAGGACAACGAGCGGCTGGTCGCCGCGGTCCTGTCGGACCCGGCGGCCGAGTACACCGCGGCCGAGCCCATGGAGGGCGTGTTCGTGGCGGCGGTGTACTCCGAGGCGCACGGCAGCATGGTGTTCAGCGGCCACGGCCTGGAGCCGCTGGACGACGAGGACTACCAGCTGTGGTTCACCAGGACCGACGGGACCGTGTACTCGGCCGGGGTGCTGCCGGTGGACGAGGGCGGCGTCGTCGCCCCGATCCCGGCGTCCCCGCGGGGCGCCGACACCGAGGGTGTCGCGGTGACCGTGGAGCCGGTGGGCGGCTCCGAGCAGCCGACCTCCGATCCCATCATGGCCATGCCCATCCGAGGCTGAGGGGGACGGCGGCCCGCCCCGGTCAGGGGACGGTGACGTCCCCGGGCCGGGGCAGGCCGCGCATCACCGGCGAGAGGCTGGACAGCGCGGCCAGCCCCGACACCGCGGCCATCGCGAGGAACACCCGGGCGGGTCCGGCGGCCTCGAACACCAGGCCCACCCCGAGCACGCCGACCGGCTGGGACACCAGGCACAGGAACGTGACCGCGCCCAGCACCCGCCCCTGGTACTCGTCGGTGACCGACGCCGCGATGTAGCCGTGGAACACGGCGTTCACGCACGGCACGAGGGCGAACACGCAGCCCGTCAGCAGGCCCATCGACAGCACGTCGGGGACGGCCGCCAGGGCGAGTGCGCACACCGGGGCCGACCACGCGGCGGCCAGGAACAGCGCCGAGGGGCGCACCCGCCGCAGGACCAGCGCGGACACGAGCGCGCCCACCAGCCCGCCGGCCCCGGCCAGGGACACGGTGAGGCCGATCTGCGCGTGGTCGGCGCCCCGGCTCTCGGCGGTGGCGATGAGTGCCAGGAAGGCGCCGGTCTGGGTGAAGGCCAGGTTGAAACCGACGATCCACGTGAGCATCGGCCGCAGGACGGGGTGCCGGGCCAGGAACACGAACCCGCCGAACACGCCGCGCAGCGACCACGGCTCGCGGGCGCGGGGGCCGGGCGCCTGGAGGGGGCGCCGGATGCACAGCACCAGCACCGCCGACAGCAGGTAGGCCGCCGCCTCGGCCAGGAACGGGAAGGCGCGCCCGAGGTGGAACAGGACCCCGGCGGCGGGCGCTCCCAGGGCGGTGGTGGTGAAGAAGCGGATCTGGTTCTGGGCCGCGGCGTCGGCGACCTGCGGCGGGGGCACCAGCTGTTTGACGGCGGCCATGGCGACCGGGTTGGAGACCCCCATGAGCACCGAGGAGCACACGGCGACGGCGAGGACGGCCGGGAAGGCGACCCCGCCCGCGAGTAGCACGGCCCCGAACACGCCGAGCAGGACCAGCCGGCCCAGGTCGCAGCAGAGCAGGACCAGGCGGCGGTCGGCGCGGTCGGCGAGCGAGCCTCCGACGAGGGCGGCGACCATGGTGGCGGCCACCTGGGCGGCGCCGATGGCCCCGGCGTGGGCGGCGGATCCGGAGAGCAGCAGGCACAGCAGGGGGTAGGCGACCTCGCCGCTCTCCTTGCCGAGCCCGGCGAGGAACCGGCTGCTCCACAGGGCCTGGAAGTCGCGGTTGCGCAGGAGCGGGGGCGGGCCGTCCTCCCCCGCGCCCCCGGGCGGGTCCACGGGCGGGCCCCCGGCGGGCGGGAGGGGGCCGGCGGGCGCGAGCGGGTCGCCCCCGCGCGCGGGCCGGGGCCCGGGGGCGTCCGCGGCAGCGGGCGGGCGGGGGTCCACACCGGCGGGCGCGGGAGGGCGCCGCCCGGTGCGGGCCCGGTGCTGGCGGAGCTGGTCCGCGGCCATGGTGATCGACTCCCCCTGGGGTCCCCCGGCTTCGGGGATGACGCGGTGTGGGCCTGGTGGGCTCGACACGCGTGTGCGGAGCCGCCCGGCGTCCGGCGGACACACGCGCTCTCCGGGGTCAGGGGGCCTCCCGGGAATCCTTCCGGGAAGCGAACTCGTCATGACGCCATTATGCGCTCGTTCTCCGTACTGAACGCCTTTCCCGGGATACACCGCGCGCATCGGCGGTTCCTGTCGGATTCCCTCCCCCCGCGGGTGGGCCGGGGTCGCGGGCGCGGGTCCGCGCGGCGCGCGGTACGCCCGCGTTCAGCCTGCGCACAGGCCGTTCCGAGCCGGCCGCCCCGGCCGCGGGCCCTCCCGGAAACACCCTCCGGGCCCCGGGCGGCAAAAAGGGGGAACTCCGTCCCTTTGTTTCTTCAGGGTTTTATGAGATTGCGGATGCGCGTGAAATCCATGCTTCGCACGGGAGCGAAGGGAAAGGAGAACCGCGCGGGGTTCCGGGGTGAAAACCCCGCGCGGTGCCGGCGCCGGGACGGCCGGCCCGGCGCGATCAGGCCGCGCGGGCCCCGGGCCGGCGGCCTCCCGCGGCCCGTCGGCCGCGGCGGGCGGGCCGGTGCCCGGCGGCGGCGGCCTCGATGGTCCACGGGGTGCGCTCCAGGCGGGCGACCACCAGGGCCCCGGCGAGCGAGCCGCCCGCGACGAGGGCGTACGACAGCGTCCAGCCGCCGGTCAGCTCGGCGAACAGGCCGAACAGCAGCGGGCCGCCCAGGGCGACGCCGCTGCCCACCCCCTGGACGAACCCGGAGAGCGAGGCCGAGCCCCGGGCCGTGGTGGCCCGGGTGTTGATCATGGTCATGACGACCACGAACAGGCTCGTGCCCAGGCCCAGGAAGCACGCCCAGAGCGGGGCCAGCCACGCCGGTCCCAGCGCCAGGCCAAGGTAGCCGGCGGCGTACCCGGCCACGCCCAGGGCGACGATCGGGAAGGTGTCGGCGGCACGGGCGGTGACGGTGGGCGCGACCAGGCCGAACAGCAGGCTCACCCCGACCATGAGGGAGACCATGCTCCCGGAGTAGGCGGAGGTGTGCCCGGCGTCGGTGAGCAGCGCCGGGAGCCAGGTGAACAGGGTGAAGACGTTCCAGGTGACCAGGCCGAAGAGCAGCGCCGTACGCCAGGCCATGCCCACCCGGTACAGCGGCCGGGCGAGTTCGGGCCCCTGGTCGGCCCGGGCGGCGCGGCCGGTGCGGCGCGCGTCCGGGGACGCCCAGCGGACGGCCCAGAGCAGGCCCGCCGCCACGGCGACCACGGCCCACGCGCCCAGCGCGGTCCGCCAGCCGAAGGCCTCGGCCAGGGGCACCGCCACCAGGGGCGGGAACAGCGCGCCGAGGTGGATGGCCACCATCTGGACCGTGCTCAGCGCGGCCAGCCGGTCGGGGAAGTACTGCTTGATGAGCGGGGGCAGCACCACGTTGCCCAGCGCGGCGCCGGTGAGCGCCACGGCGGTGAGCAGCAGCAGGGTGCCGGTGCCGGGCGCGAAGGCGCGCAGCGCCTGCCCGGCGGCGGTGAGGGCCATGCTGAGCACGACGGTGGCCTCGGGGCCGATCCGGCGCATGATCACCGGGGTGACCAGGCCGAACACGGCGAAGGCGACCAGCGGCAGCGTTCCGAAGACGCCGACGACGGTGGCGTTGAACCCGAACTCCGCGGAGACGGTGGCCAGCAGGGGTGAGAGCGAGGTGACCACCAGGCGCAGGTTGAGCGCCGCGCAGGCGATGGCCGTGAAGGCGAGGATGCGGCCCCGGCGGGCCGTGGTGGGCACCGGGGCGGGCCGTACCGACGATCGGTCGGCGACGGCCGTCATCGACGAGGGTGACATAACGGCGACGGACGTCCCTTGTTCAGCGGTGGTGCGGCGTTGCACCGGAGCCAGGCCGACCGGCGGGCGACACCGCCTGCCCCTGAAGGATCACTTCTCGGGCGAGCCAAATACGACCTTTTCGCTTGAATGGTAAGCATAGCCCGGCTGTATACACAACTTTCCGTACTTAATACGGGTATGATGCGCATATGCCTGATCTCGACGAACTAGATACGGCGATCCTGGCCGAACTCCAGTCGGACGCACGGAAGACCAACCGCGATGTGGCCGCCGCGGTGGGCGCATCGCCCACGACGACGCTCGACCGGACCCGCGCCCTGCGGGAACGGGGTGTGATCCGTGGCGCACTCCTGGACGTGGACCTGGAACTCATCGGCCGGCCGGTGCAGGCGCTCGTCACGGTGAGCGTGGTCAAGCCCTCGCGGCACAACATCGAGGCGTTCCGGGACTGGGTGCGCTCGCTGCCGGAGACGCTGGCGGTGTTCGTGACCTCCGGCAGCGAGGACTTCCTCGTCCACGTGGCGCTGCCGGACAACAACAGCCTCTACGCGTTCGTCGTCGACAAGCTCACCGAGCGCCCCGAGGTGGCCGACGTGCGCGCCTCGATCGTCTACGAGCACCTGCGCAACGACCGCATCGCCCCGGCCGGCGCCCGCCCCCGGCGCCGGGCCTGACCCCGTCCCCCGTCCGCCCGCCGGGGCCGCGCCGGGCGGCCCCGGCGGGCGGGCCTCCCGTCGCGAACGTGAAAGGGGGCCGCGGGTAGGGTGGTCGGCCTTGTCCGGCTCCGAGACGGGACACCCCCACACCCATGACTCCTGCGATCGTGGCCGCGGTCCTGCTGGCCGCGCTGCTGCACGCGGCGTGGAACGCCATCGCCCACGGCATCACCGACCGGCTGCTGGGCTTCGCGCTCATCGGCCTGGGCGGCATGGTCCCCGCCGTGCCGCTGCTGTTCGTCGTCGGCCCGCCGCCCCGCGAGGCGTGGCTCTTCCTGACCGCCTCCGTGCTCACCCACCTGGTCTACTTCGGCCTGCTGATGGCCTCCTACCGCAGCGGCGAGTTCGGGCAGGTGTACCCGCTGGCCCGGGGCACCGCCCCGTGGGTGGTGGCGCTGGTCGGGGTGGGCCTGCTCGGCGAGGCCGTGTCCGCGCCCCACCTGCTGGGGGTGCTGGTCGTCTCGGCCGGGCTGATGGTCCTGGTGTTCGCGGGAGGGCGCCCCTCCCGGGAGCAGATGAGGGCCCTGCCGGCCGCGTTCGCCACCGGCCTGGCCATCGCCGCGTACACGGTGGTGGACGCCTACGGCGTGCGGTTCACCCAGGACCCGCTGGGCTACATCACGTGGATCATGTTCTTTCAGGGACCGGTGTTCTTCGTGGTGGCGGTGTTCACCCGCCGGGGCCGGCTGCCCGCCCAGCTCGCGCCGGTGTGGAAGAGGGGGCTGGCGGGCGGCGCCATCAGCGCCCTCGCCTACGGGATCGTGCTGTGGGCGCAGCTGAGCGGCGCACTCGCGGGCATCGCCGCGCTGCGCGAGACCAGCATCGTGTTCGCGGCGCTGCTGGGCACCCTGCTGTTCAAGGAGAGGTTCGGGGCCGTGCGCGTCGCCGCCTCGGCGCTCGTCGTGGCCGGAGTGCTGCTGCTGGCCCTGTGAGGGGGTCCGGCTCGCGGCCCCGTCCGGACTGGCCCGCGGCGGGCGCCCCTCGTATCGTGGCCGTGTGACCGACATCTCAACGGAGTCCGCAGCCGTCCGCCGCCTCTGGCAGGGCCTGGGCCTGCCCGGCCTGGTCGACGTGCACACCCACTTCATGCCGGACAACGTCCTGCGCAAGGTGTGGGCCCACTTCGACGCCCTGGGCGGGTACTGGCCGATCACCTACCGGGACGGCGAGCAGGCCCGGGTCGCCCGGCTCCGGGGGTTCGGGGTGCGGCGCTACACCTCGCTGTTCTACGCCCACCGCCCCGGGATGGCCGCCTGGCTCAACGACTGGGCCGCCGGGTTCGCCGCCGCCCACCCCGACTGCCTGCGCGGCGCCACCCTCTACCCCGAGCCCTCCGCCCGCGACTACGTCCCCGCGGCCCTGGCGGCGGGCGCCCGCGTGTTCAAGGCCCACGTGCAGGTCGGCGGCTACGACCCGCGCGACCCGCTGCTCGACGCGGTCTGGGGTGCGCTCGCCGACGCCGGGGTGCCCGTCGTGGTGCACTGCGGGTCCGGGCCGGTGCCCGGCGAGCACACCGGGCCGGGGCCGTTCGGGGAGGTGATGCGCCGCCACCCGGAGCTGACCGCGGTCATCGCCCACGCCGGGTCGCCCGAGTACACCGCCTTCCTGGACCTGGCCGAGCGCTACCCGCGCGTGCACCTGGACACCACCATGGTGTTCACCCGGTTCACCGAGCGGCGCGCGCCCTTCCCCGCCGACGGGTACCCCCGGCTCAAGGACCTGGCCGACCGCGTCCTGCTCGGCACGGACTACCCGAACATCCCCTACCCCTACCTGGAGCAGCTCGACGCCCTGGTCGGCCTCGGCCTGGGCGACGACTGGCTGCGCGGCGTCCTGCACGACAACGCCGCCCGCCTGTTCGACCTCTGACCGCGCCCGCACGAAGCAGAGAAAGGCCGCCATGGAAATCGCGCTCACCCCGCTGGAGTTCGCCCGCCGGACCCGCAGGCTCCACCCCGACCGGCTCGCGGTGGTCGACCGCGGCCTGCGGCTGACCTACGCCGAGTTCTTCGACCGCTGCGACCGCTGGTCCTCGGCCCTCCAGGGGATGGGGGTCGCCCCGGGGGACCGGGTCGCCTACATCGCGCCCAACACCCACGCCCAGCTGGAGTCGTTCTACGCGGTGCCGCAGCTGGGCGCGGTACTGGTGCCGGTGAACTTCCGGCTGACCGCTGAGGACTTCGTCTACATCGTGAACCACTCCGGCGCCACGGTGCTGTGCGCGCACGCCGACCAGCTGGACGCGGTCGACGGGGTGCGCGACCGGATGCCGGGGGTCGAGCGGTTCGTGGCGCTGGAGGGCGCGCGGCCGGGCTGGGAGGACTACGAGGCGCTGATCGCGGGGGCGTCCGCGGAGTTCGACCGCCCGGAGATCGGTGAGCGCGACCTGCTCACCATCAACTACACCTCCGGGACGACGGCCCGCCCCAAGGGGGTGATGATCACCCACCGCAACGCCTACATGAACTCGGTGGGCACCCTGCTGCACGGGCGGATCGGCATCGGGGAGTCCTACCTGTGGACGCTGCCGATGTTCCACGCCAACGGGTGGACGTTCACCTGGACGGTGACGGCCGCCGCCGGGGTGCACGTGTGCCTGCCCGCGCTGGACCCGGCCACGGTGTTCGAGCTGGTCCGCACCGAGGACGTGCGGTGGCTGTGCGCCGCCCCGACCGTCCTCATCATGCTCGCCAACGCCTCCCGGGAGGTGCGCGGCGACGTCCCGGCGGGGGTGCGCGTGTTCACGGCGGGCGCCTCCCCGGCCGCGGCCACCATCGAGCGGCTGGAGGACGGGTTCGGCTGGACCGTCACCCACGTGTACGGGCTGACCGAGACCGCGCCTTTCATCACCGTGTGCGAGCCGCGCGCCGAGCACGCGGGGCTGGCGCCGGCGGAGCGGGCCGCGGTCAAGGCCCGCCAGGGCGTCGAGCTGATCACCTCCGGCGAGCTGCGGGTGGTGGACGGGAACGGGGCGGAGGTGCCGTGGGACGGTGAGACCGCCGGGGAGATCACCGTGCGCGGCAACGTGGTGATGGAGGGGTACTACAACGACCCCGAGGCCACCGAGCGCGCCATGGGCGACGGCTGGTTCCACAGCGGCGACGCCGCGGTGGTGCACCCCGACGGGTACGTGGAGATCCAGGACCGGCTCAAGGACGTGATCATCTCCGGCGGGGAGAACATCTCCTCCGTCGAGGTGGAGGGCGTGCTGCTGCGCCACCCGGCGGTGCTGGAGGCGGCGGTGTTCGGCGTCCGGCACGAGAAGTGGGGCGAGTCGCCGCGCGCCGCGGTGGTGCTGCGCGAGGGGGCGACGGCCACCGAGGAGGAGGTCATCGCGTTCGCCCGGGACAACCTGGCGCACTTCAAGGCGCCGACCAGCGTGGAGTTCGTGGAGGCCCTGCCCAAGACGGCCACCGGCAAGATCCAGAAGTTCGTCCTGCGCGGCGGGGCCTCGGCGGTCTCCCGCCAGTGAGCGCGAGGGGGCTTCGTGTCCCCCGCCCCCGCTCTTCGAAGGCGGGGGACGCCGGGGTTCAGCCCCGCGCGGTCTCCAGCAGGGCGAACCCGGCGCCGAAGGGGTCGGCGCAGACCGCGGTGCGGCCCGCGTCGGGGGTGGGCTCGGGGCCGGTGTAGACCTGCCCGCCCCCGGTGCGGACGGCCTCCAGTGCCCTGTCGACGTCGTCCACCCGGAACACGGCGTTCCACTCGGCCGAGCCCTCGGTGTCGTCCACCCGGTCGGGGGCCAGGGCCGTGATGCCGCCCTGGTCGCGGTCGCGGCCGGCGCCGTCGGGGGTGATGACGCGGCGCCGCCCGGCCCCCGCGGGGGCGGGGGCGTCGGAGTAGTGCCAGCGGAACAGCTCGCGGTAGAAGGCCTCCGAGCCGTCGCCGTCGGGCGTCAGCAGCTCCACCCGGCACAGGGTGCCGTGGGAGTCGGTGCGCTCCATGCCGGGGAAGTCGATGGGGTTCCAGACCGCGAACCGGGCCCCCTGCGCGTCGAAGAACTGGGCGGAGCGGCCCGCGGTCAGCGCGTCGAACGGCTCGACCAGGACGGAGCCGTGCAGCCGTTCCACGGCGGGGACGGTGGAGTCCACGTCGGGATCCTGGAAGAAGACCGTCCACGCCGGGCGCTCGCCCTCGCCCAGGAGCGGGCTGAGTCCGGCGATGGCGTCCCCGTCGAGTCGGCAGGTGAGGTATCCGGCGGCCTCGGGGGTGTCCTCCATGGCCTTCCAGCCGAACACCCGTCGGTAGAAGGCCGTCGAGGCGTCGGTGTCCGGGGAGGACACCTCCAGCCAGCAGGGCGACCCCGGCAGGAAGTCGGTGGTGATCATGCAGGCCCCCTCTCGTGGACACGTCATTCCCGAGTGTGGACCGTCCGTCCGCGGGGGCGGGGATGGGGGCGGCAAAGTCTCGCACAACTCACCGCAATCACCGGAACCCCGTACCGGCGGCGGGTCGCGCCCGACGTGCGTGAGGGGGCGGCGGGTGATCCGGCCCGCGCGGCGGCACGGGCGTCGGCCGCACGGACAGGACCGTCGGCGGGCCCGGGAGCACCGGCGGCGGCTCAGACCCGTGCGGCGGCCCGGGTGGACCAGCGGGCGGGAGCACCGGCGGCGGCTCAGACCCGTGCGGCGGCCCGGGTGGACCAGCGGGCGGGAGCACCGGCGGCGGCGCGGCAGTGGGTGGCCCGATCAGGCCGGGCGAACCCGGCGGTTCTTGTGGTGTCGGGGGTGGTGTTCGGGTGGTCTGTGCGAGGTCGGGGCGTAGGGCGAGCAGGGTGCGGACGGCGGCGGCCAGGTCGGTGAAGTCGGCGGGGTCGGCGGGGTTGTGTGCGGTCGGTGCGGGTGGTGGGAGGGGTGGGTTCCGGGGGTGGGTGGGGTGCCCGGTGCGGGTGTTGCCCATGGGCTCGGTCTCTTCTCCGGTCGTCGTGTGTGCGGGGGCGGATGCGGGTGCCCTGGCTGGTTGTCGGGGTGGGCCCGCCCGGTGGGGGCGCCGGGCGGGCGGGGTCAGCCCGTTCCGGGGCTGGTGGTCCTGACCGTTTCGGGGACGAGGAGGGCTTCGACTTCGGCGCGGTGGAAGCGGCGGTGGCCGCCCAGGGTGCGGAAGGAGGTGAGTTTGCCGGTGTCGGCCCAGCGGGCGACGGTGACGGGGGTGACGCGGAGCATGTGCGCGACCTCGCCGGAGGTGAGGGGTTCGGGGACCTGCTGTGGGCGGTTCACGGGGTGGCTCCTGCCTGGCGGAGGAGGCGGTCGACGTCGGTGCGCAGGAAGCGGTGGTGTCCGCTGGGGGTGCGCACGCCGGGGAGTTTGCCGCGCAGGACCCAGCGGGTGACGGTTTTGGCGTCGACGCCGAACAGGGCGGCGACCTCGCCGGGGGTGACCAGTTCGGGCAGGGGTGGGTCCGTGTGCGGGGGCAGCGGCGCGAGCCGGGACGGGGGCGGGTTCGGGGACAGCGGCGGGTTCAGGTTCGAGGGCAGGGGCGGGGGTTCGGTGTGCATCGGCTCCTGGTTCCTTGCCTTGCGGGTTGCGGGTCGGGGGTTGCGGCTGTGCCGGACGGCGGACGGACGGGTGGCATGCGGTGGCTCGGGCGCGGCCCGTGCCGCGCCCGGGAAGAAGAACAGCGGTGAGGAGAGGCGAGAAGACAGCGGGAAGAGGTGTGTGGTGCCCGCCCGCCCGGGACGGGGGTCACCGGGCGGGCGGGGGCCTGTACGGGTTCAGGCGGGTGTGCGGTGTGTGGTCCACACCGGTGTGTGGGGGTTGCCCAGCCACACCCGCTGGAGGGCGCGGCCCCGGTCCACGGTCAGCCCGAAATCGGAGAGGTCGGGCTCGCCCTGGGCTTTCCACCAGACCAGTGCGTCGGTGAACTCCGTCCACAGGCGCCGTGGCCCGGCCGACTCGACCCGCCCGTGGGCGTGCAGGCGCAGCCATGAGGGGCAGGACGTCGAGCCGATCCACACGTGCGGCTCGACGGCACCGGTCTCTATGCGCATGCCGTATCCCCAGTCGGGCACGAGCAGGGACAGCAGGAGCGCCCGCTCCCCGTCGAGCCAGTCTTGGCGCGGATCGTCGACCACACGTTCGGTGTGCTCGGCGGGGGCGTCGGGCGAGGGTGCG
>NZ_FQZK01000058.1 GCF_900141985.1 Nocardiopsis flavescens
TGACCAGCCTGGTCAGAAAGATGACCAGCCTGGTCAGAAAGATGACCAGCACTCCAGCGGCGACCAGGAAAAAGGCGCTCCACCCCCTACGGCACCCTCTACTACTCCCTGTACTCCTCCCTCCCCCCCAGCCCCCCGCGTCGCCGGTGACGCTGCGGGCCCCGGGAACACCCCGTCGGGGAGGGAGGACGATCACGACCAGGAGCACGAGGAAGACCGGGGCGTGCCTTCGGCCGCCCCGAGCGAGAAGGCGTCCGACGACCACACGGGCCTCCAGAGGGCCGCTGAGAGGCTCGTGGACGGCGCAGTACGGGTGTGGCCGAGTAGCGCCATGCCTCCCGGCGCCCGCGACCGTCACAGGCTCGTGGGGCGCGTCATGGACGAACTGACGGACGGCGGCGACCCGCAGGTGATCCACCACGAGTTGACCCGGGACCTGAACACCGCAGCGTCGGTGCTTCGGGTGGTCATGGGAGCCCGCACCCGCACGCCCGGGTGGGGCAAGCGGATCGACCCGCGGCCGGACTACTCCCAGTGGGAGATCCCGGACCCGAACCACCCCTGGTGCGGGCAGTGCGATGAGCGCACCAGGCTGGTGAGGGTCTACGACCGGTCCACGGGCGAGACCCTGCCCGGCCGGTGCCGTACCGCGGTGGTCGACCACCGGGGTGAGACCGTGGCGTGCAACCCGCGCACCACACCGTTCCAGCCCGACACCGGCTTCGACAACGAGGACCAGGAGGAGGAGAACCTGTCCCCGGATGAGTTCGCCGCGATGATGGCGGCCTCCCTGGCCAACCCGAAGGCATCCCGCGAGGAGCTGCTGGCCGAAGCGCGGGCGAAGATGGCCAAGGGCGCCGAAGAGGTCAAGGCGGGCAAGAGCGACCGGTGACCGCACGAGGTCCCCGGGGTGGCCGCACCCGTGCGGCTACCCCCTATCGGTGCAGGTCAGACCGACCGGTCACGGATGACCGGTCGGTTCGGGGCCACCGAACCCCCCACCTGTACAGCGTATAGTTGAGGGGTTCGGGGTGTCCTGCGCACCCCCGCTGACCTTGTTGTTGGCGGCCACGCGGATGTCAGTGGATCGGTCACCAACTTGTCAGTGGCGTGGCCACGAGCATGTCAGTGATCCAGGTCGCATCCGCTACTCAACGTGACCTCACTCCTGGCGGCCTCTGGCCGTGTTCGCAGGTCAGGAGGTAGACCAATCCGGCCGTGCGGAGTGGTCTACCCGCGCCGCGTGGTTCGTTCCCGTTCACCCGCGATAACCCGCGCTTAGCGATAGTAGCCGTCACGCCGAGTTACTGACACTTTCGTGCTCGCACCACTGACGTTCTCGTGCTCGCCGACAGTTGCGCGGCACCAGAAGCTCCCGAGAGAGTTCGAGCGTCAAAAGTGCTGTTCTAACCGGTGGAAGCGATGGCCCGATCCGGCCACCCCGGAACCGCGGTGTTCTCGGTGTCCCCCACCCCACCTTCAGGAGGCGAACATGCAGTGGCACCCCCGCCACGAGGAGCCCACGGTCCTCCAGATCAGGCGCGAACTGCTGATCGTGCCCAGCCTGGACCCACAGTGTGTGGCCCGCACCCGGCGGGGACAGCGCTGCAAGAACGGGATCATCAGCCACCGCGGCGCCAGCCTCTACGACCAGGACCGCCCCTCCCTGCTGTGGTCCACCCGCGGCCTGCTCCCGGTCTGGCGGGCCCGCGCCGACCCCGAGGAGATCCGCGCCTGGACCGAACAGCGCTGCTCGCTGCACGACACCCCCGAGGCCACCGATCACACCGCTCCGGAGTGGTACCGCTTCGACCCCGACCGCGACACCGCCTTCATCCGCCCCCTGCCGTCGTGGCCCCGCCTACCCGCCCTGCCCAGGGAATGGTCCACGGCCTCCCAGGAGCTGGGAGACATCTGGGGCATCGGCCACGTCCAACACCACGGCCCGCCCGCCGGGGCGTTCATCGCCCCCGGGTGGCTCCTCGAACCCGCCCCGGCCTCCTCGACCGCCGCGGCGATGGCCGCGCTGGAGGAGATCCTGGCCGGCGCCCACGGTCTGCCCACCCTGGACTGGACCCTGACCGCCGACGGCCGCCTGGCCGGCGCCCTGCCCGACGAACCCGTCACCGACTTGGACGAGCGCGGGGATGCCTTCGCGCGCTGGGCGCACCACCTCGGAGCCGCACACCGCACCGAGCACCGCAGGAAGGGCTACCTCGAACTCCACGCCCGTGCTGAGGGGCCGGTCCCAGTGACTCTCCAAACCTTCATCGCAGACGGCATCGCCTGACTCGCTGGCACGCAGACACAACCACCACCCGCGCGCCCAGGGCGGCGTACGAAGGGCAGCTCGATCCCCTCACGGCCTGGGCGTGGTCCACCGGCCCATCACCGGCCACCCCTCGCCCGGGTCGGCCACCGGCGCCCACCCCCGCTCCGCGAACCACGCGGCCCGCCCTTGCACACCGGGGCCCTCGTCGACCGCGGCGAACGCCCACCGCACCCCCAGCCGGTGGGCGCGCGCGACGAACGTGGACAGCAGCCGGGTCCCGAACCCCAGACGGCGGGCGCCCGGGTCCACGACGACGGCCCGGATGTAGGCGTGCGGCGGCGCACACGGCGCCCCGGGCCCGGTGTAGGCGCTGTCGTAGACCCCGGCCAGCCACCCCGCCGGGGCCCCGCGCACGGTCCTCGCGATCAGCGCCCCGGGCCCGGGCCGGTAGGCGACGCCGGCCCGGCCGGCGATCTCCTGCAACGCCGGCAGGTCGGCCTCGGCCGCGGTGCCCCGGTCATCGAGCACACCGTCCGGGGGATGCAGCAGGCCGGGGAGCGGCTCCAGGCCCGGCGGGACAGAGCGGGGGTGGGAATCGTCCATGCCCCAGGGTGTACCCGGACCCTCCCCACCCCCGGTGGCCGAAACCGGACACCCAGAGCAGGACGCGCCCACCGAGCGGCGGCGCGCAGGTCGAAGGGCACACCGCGCCCCGCAACGCCCCGTTGCAGGGCACGGACCTTTCCCCTGCTACAGGCCGGGGAAGGGTGGGCCCGGATTGCTGCCGGCCTGGGCGGTACCAGACGCGGGAGCTGCGGTGGTCCGTACCGGACCCCGTGGCCGCCCCTCTCCTCTACCGTGACCCCGTGGCCAACCTTCCGCGGTCCCCCTTCTTTCGCGCCCGCCCCCAGCCCGGGAACGCTGCCCGAAGCTACGTTCTCGCGGCCCTGGTGATCGGTGGGGTCACCACTCTGAGCATCGCCGCTTGGCCGCTGCCGCCCTTCCTGTGGGAGCTGCTGCCCGAGCGTTCCCGCGACCTGCTCGGACAGGTGCCCGCCCTCCGGGCCGGGGCCGCGGCCCTCGCCCTGGCCGCACTCCTGACCGCCGCCGCGGTGGGTCGGCTCTGGAGGTTCCTGCCCACCGGGTTGGGGTGGCGGATCCTGGGCGCCTGGGCGGTGGCCGTCCTGCTGGTCGCCTTCATCGTCGCCGCCCTGTGGCTGGTGCTGGGCCTGCCCGGCCTGGACACCACCCCCACCGTCTCCCCCAAAGCGCTGGACTCTATCGCCACCCGCGCTTTCGCGATCGTGGCCGGCCTGGGCGGTGTGGCCCTGCTCGTCATCGCCTACCAGCGCCAGAGCGGCGAGCAGACGCGCCTGTTCACCGAGCGCTTCACCACCGCCGTCGGCCAGCTGGGCGAGGACCAACCGGCCGTGCGCCTGGGCGGCGTGCACGCCCTCGCCCACCTGGCCGACGACGCCCCCACCCCGGGGTTGCGCCAGATGTGCGTGGACGTGCTGTGCGCCTACCTGCGCAACCCCGGCCCTGACGACCTGCCCCAGGGCAGCACCGACGACCAGAAGCAGACCCACCACGACCGGGTGGTCGAGCACGCCGCGATGCGCGAGGTCCGCCTCACCATCGCGCGCACCATCAGCCACCGCCTGCGCACCCCCACCCCCTGGCAGGACTGCGACTACGACTTCACCGGCGTCACCTTCGAAAGCCCCCTCGACCTCAACGGAGCGGTGTGTCAGGGACGTATGACCTTCGTCAAGACGACCTTCACCAGTGACGCCGGCTTCGGGGATGTGACCTTCACCGGCGACGCCGACTT
>NZ_FQZK01000018.1 GCF_900141985.1 Nocardiopsis flavescens
GTTGATAGGCCGGGTGTGGAAGCCCTGTGAGGGGTGGAGCTGACCGGTACTAATAGGCCGAGGGCTTGTCCGCTGCAGATAATTGGGTGCTCGCGCATACGTTGTTCACATTGTATAGCTGTGTGGAATTCTTCCCTGTGGGGTCGTCTTTTCGGAGGTGGCTGTCTGTGGGGTGTGGGTTTCCGTGGTGGTTATGGTGGGAGGGTCACACCCGGTTACTTTCCGAACCCGGTCGTTAAGTCTCCTTGCGCTGATGGTACTGCCCTGTGGTGGGGTGGGAGAGTAGGTTGCTGCCACGGTTTTTTTCGGGTTGAGAGCCCCTCGTCTTTTGGCGGGGGGCTTTCCCTGTTTGGGGGGTCGTCCTTGGGGCGGCCCCCCTTTTTTTTGTGTGGTGTGCGGGGTGGCCGGCCGGAGGGTTTTCTCTTTTGGCCGGGATGGCCGGGGTGGTCGGCTGCTGTTGGTGCGCGGGCCGGGGTTTGTGGTGTGGTGGTTTTTGTCCTGACCGGGGTGGCCGGCCCCAGCCGGTCGGTGGACCGCGGCGCTGGCCATGGCCGGAGGGTGTCGTTCCCATCCCGGCCCCAGTCGTAGAGCGTCGTTCTCACCCTGGCCGCAGGGGGTGAGAGCTCGACCGGAGTTCTCCGAAAGCCCGGCCGCTTGGGGTGGGCGGCCAGCGGAGCGTGGACCTGGCCCCGGCGCAGTCGGCGGGCGGCAGCGTGGCGGGGCTGTGCGTTGGGCGCGCGTCCACGGTGGTGGGGGTATCTTCCGGGGCTGGGTCGAGCGAGGCGATCCCAGCTCAGCCGCTTGGGGTGGGAGGAATGCCCCCTGCAAAGGGTTGTGGGCGCGAGGAGCGGCCCGTGCGTAGAGCCCACCCATGCCCTCCCAACGCCGTAGGGGGTGAAACGTGTGCTGTCTTGGGGCCCCGGGCACAGCCGGAGAGCATTGATCGCCACCCCGACCCCGGGGGGTTTCGGGAGGGCGTACTCGGCTCCGCGAACCCGTGGGGGTGAAGGCCGCGGATACCTGCCCGGCTCAGCCACCGGGGGGTCGTCCACCCGCCTGGTGCCCCCGGCCCCAGCGGGAGGGTGTCGCGCTGCCTCGGGTCGCGCGGGGTAGGGCCGCGGCTACCTGCTCGCTCGACCACGCGGGGGTGAAGGCCGCGCGTGCCTGCTTGCCCGGCCAGCCGGGGGGTGGGAGCTGCGCGTGCTCGCGGCATCGGTGCGTCGTGGTGCGGGAGGGCGCTTGGGTGCGGGTTACTACGTCTGTGGTTGGTGTTCCAAGCGAGGTCGGGAGCGACCGCGCGGCCCCGGGCGGACCCTTCCTCCGTTCCCAAGGGGCTGGGCGGGGCAGGCCTCGCCCGGATCCGCCCCCCGGAAAGCACACCCCCACCACCCGGGACGTGCGGCCCACGATCTCGCCTGTCCGTCTGCCGCCTGCTGCATCGTGGGGGCGGATCCGGCTCCGCCGGTCTGTGCCTTTCCAAGCGGTGACCGTTCTGGAGACCAAAGGTCCTGGTCGGGCGCGACCACAGACCGCCGTTCCCAACGGGTGACCGTCCTGGAGACCTCCCAGTCCGTCTCACCCCCTGGAGCGGAGCATGCGGGAGCGTGCCCCGACACCCCCTACGGCGGGCCGGGTGGGAGCGTGCGGCCTTACCCCGCGCGACCTGGAGTGGGAGCGATGCCCTCCGGCTGTGGTCGGGGTCTCCAGGAGGGTGGATAACCCCCAGTGAGGCGGCGGGGCAGGTACGCGCGGCCTTCACCCCCGTGTGTCTGTGGAGCTGAGTATGCCCTCGCCAACCCCCTGGAGCCGGGGCATGGATCAATGCTCACCGGCTGTGCTGGAGGCCCAGAGACAGCGCACGCTCTACCCCCCCATTGCGTTAAGGAGGGCATGGGTGGGCTCTACGTACGGGCCGCTCCTCGCGCCCACCACTCTTTGCAGGGGGCATTCCTCCCGCCCCGGGCGGCCGGGGTGGGATCGCCTCGCTCGACCCAGCCCCGGAACACACCCCCACCACCGTGGACGCGCGCCCAACGCACCGACCCGGAGGTCTGCCGCACCCCGACCGCGCCGGGGCCAGGTCCACGCTCCGCTGGCCGCCCACCCCAAGCGGCCGGGCTTTCGGAGAACTCCGGTCGAGCTCTCACCCCCGCAACCTGAGCAGGGAGCGACACCCTCCGGCTATGGCCGGGCGCCCCGGTTCGGTGAAAAACCACTGCGGCGCAGGCCCCGGTCCGCCGACCACCACGGCGCAGCCCCGCCTCCCGAACCGGCCGGGCCGTGAAAGGCGCGCTCCCCCGCCGAGTGTCCCCCGGGGCACCCGGAACCCCCGCCCGCCCCTCTCCGCCCACAGGGCGGCCTCAGGGCACGCGGGAGCCGCTACACGGCCTGCTGGTCCCCCGCCACGGGCACGGGCAGCCCGTGGGGCGGGCCGTCCCCCTCGGGCCGCGGCCACTCCGGTGGGGAGGGCGGCGGCCGGGGGACCCGCGAGGGGTGTCGGGGGGTGTGCGGCTGTTGTGGAGGAATCAGTCCTCGTCGGCCTCGGGGGCGTCGATGAGCTGCCGCAGCAGCACCACGAAGTCCTCGTCGCTCATGCCGGACCAGTCCACGTGATCGTTCATGCTTGCGGTGTCCCCAAACTGGCCACCGATAAGCCTGTGCTACGTGAATTGGTGGGAGAAGTCTGGGTTAACTCCGCATCGTTCCAGGTCGGCTCAGATACGCCTCTGGAGGGCACCCCGGCATTCCGGGCAGCGGCAACGCTTGTTGTAGCCGGTGACGGTCCCGTGCGGAAGGGACGGGTCGCGCTGGTCGGTGAGCGTGGAGTCCAGCTGGTCCCCGAACGACTGGAGGATCCGGGCGGTGGAGAACACCTGCCTGGGGCTGATCTCCAGTTCCGCGGCGGCTTCGTCGATGTGCTTCCCCATCCGGAGTTTCGCGATGAGACGCGAGCGGGTACTCGGCGGCATCTCCGCTTCGGCGTTCGCGATCAACTGCTCGACGTCGTCGATGGGGTGGCTCATGGGTTTCCTCTACGTGTGCGGGCGAGCGGCCACCGGAGCGGACGCCTTCTGCATCGTACGCGCTTTCCGCAGATGTGGCCTGTGTTGTCGATGAGACCCATGTTTCCACGTTCGGGACCCTCGTCACAGATAGTGGCGGGTGACTTTCCCTCTTAATGCATCGAATCAGCCGCTCTTTTCTAGAAACTCATTGCTAGATGCTAGATGCCGTGTTTCGCTGGTCACATACCTTCGACACTCTCCGTCATTGGAACGGTGCCATGACCAGTCCCACGGTCCGCCGTCGGCGGTTGTCCGCCGAGCTCCGCCGCCGTCGTGTCCAGGCGGGTCTGACCCTCAGCGATGTCGCCGACGAGCTGGAATGGTCGCCGGCCAAGCTAGGCCATATCGAGACGGGGATCCGCAAGTGGCCCTCGGTCATGGAGATCTCCGCGCTGCTGCGACTGTACGGGGTCACCGGGGGGCAGCGGGAGGCCATCCTGACCCTGGTGCGCGAGTCGCGGATGCGGCCGTGGTGGACCGAGTACGAGGACGTCCTCTCCTCCGCCTACGTGGGCAACGAGGCGGGCGCGGTCTCCCTGCGGGTCTACGGCGGGATCCTCGTCCCCGACCTGCTCCAGGCCCCCGACTACACGGCCCTGGTGGGCCGCGCCCTCGGGCACGGCGAGGACGCGGTCGAGCGGATGGTCGCCGCCCACCTCAAGCGCCAGGAGGTCCTGGAACAGGTCCGCTACCACGCGATCGTCGAGGAGGACGCCCTCCAGCGGATCTCCGGGGACCGCGGCCTGCTGCGCGCCCAGACCACCCGCATCATCGAGGCGGCCTCCGAGACGGTCACCGTCCAGCTGCTCCCGACGTCCGCGGGGCCGCACCCGGGCGTCGCCGGGCCGTTCTCCGTGCTGGAGTTCGACGAGGACGAGGCGGACCTGGCGTACGTGGAGGCCACCCAGGGAGGAACGATCGTGGAGGTGGAGGAATCGGTCACCGCCTGCAAGCGGGTCTGGGCGGAACTGACCCGGATCGCCCTGTCCCCCAAAGCCACCCTGGGGATACTGCGGCGGATGGCACTCCTCACTTGACGGCTTGCTAGTCTGCTAGGTGACAACCTCATAAAGTTCTCTACGGGGCCCTCCTGCGGGGGCTTCGTGACGAACCGGATCAACGAAAGGGTCCAGACAGTGAAGAAGATCATCGTTCTGGCGCTGGTGGCCCTCGGGGCGTTCGCCATCTACCGCAAGATCCAGGCGGACCGCGCCGAGCTCGACCTGTGGACCGAGGCCACGGCGGCCGGCGAGAACTGAGACGTCGCGGCGCGGCGCGCGCCGTTCGACGCCAGTGCGCGGCACGAAGACGTGGGTGGGCCGGCGTTCCCGTGGTGCGGCCCACGGCTTTGTGGCGTTCGATCCCTGACCCCACGGCCCCCGCGGTCGTGATCTGGGGTGTGTCCTGGTGAGGGTATGCTCTGCGTAGCGACCGGGCCTGGTACCGGGGTGCGAGGGGCCATAGCTCAGCTGGCAGAGCGCCGGTTTTGCATACCGGAGGTCAGGGGTTCGACTCCCCTTGGCTCCACAGCGGGAAAACAGCAGATCAGACGTAACGGGCGGGGACTCCTTCGGGGGTCCCCGCTTCGCGTTGCGGGGGCTCTGGTCCGGATGCGGGCCGGGCGGCCCCGCAGGGCTCCTCCGGCGGCGCGGCACCAGGGACTTTCGATCCACATCGAAACCCTGGTGACCGGGCTCTCCGCGGTGGAGAGTGGTGCCCACAGGAGGCCGACCGGGTCGGCCGGGCGACGGAGAAGAGAGCAGACCATGCCGCAGTACTTCCTCACCATCCCGCACGACACCGCCGACGAGCCGACGATGGAGTCCATGCAGGAGATGGACCCCGCCGAGCTGGAGGCCGTGATGGCCGCCGTCGACGCCTTCAACACCGCGCTCGACGAGGCGGGCGCCTTCGTCCACGCCGGCGGCCTGCACCCGCCGTCGACCGCGGTCACCGTCGACGCCACCGGGCCCGAGGTGAAGCGCACGCCAGGGCCGTTCGTGGACGCCACCGAGTACGTGGGCGGGTTCTGGATCATCAGCGCCCCCGACGAGCAGGCCGCGGTCGGCTGGGCCGAGCGGTGCTCCGCCGCCCTGCGTTCGCGCATCGAGGTCCGCGCCCTCCAGGAGGCCCCCGAGTAGGCCCGGGACGGGTGCGGTGACGGGGCTCCCCCCGCGGGACCGGGGGAGCCGTCGCCGTGGCGCGCCCGCGCCTCCCCCGCCGATTTCGCGCTTTGTCGATTTAGGGGGATGTCGCCCCGGTCCGCTCCGGGGGACAGTGGGTATGACCACATTCCAGGCCAATGACAGCCACATCGGCCGTGTGCAACACATCCCCTGTCCCCGACCCGCCGTGCTCCGGGTTCGAGTCACAGCCACACCCCGGGTCCGCGAGGACCCGTCGTCCCTTCCCCGGGCAACGGCGCTCGGCCGCTGTCCCGGGCCTGCCGCCACGCCGGGCCCCGTGCCCGGCGGCGAAGGAGAGAAGGTGATGGCATGCGGTTGAGTTTCGCCCGCTCCGACGACCCCGCCGACGGGCGGGTGGGCGCGACGCCGGAGACGGTGTCCGTCCTGACCCGCCACGGAATCCGGGTCGAGGTCGAGACGGGGGCCGGGGAGAGGGCCGGCCACTCCGACGACGCCTACATCGAGTCCGGGGCCGAGATCGTCCCCGGCGCCGACCTGTTCGCGCGGGCCGACATCGCGGTGTCGGTGGTCCCGCCCTCCCCCGACCGGCTGGCCGCCATGGCCGAGGGCTCCGTGCTCGTCGGGCTGCTGCGCCCGGTGCACGCCGTGGACACCGTCCGCGTCCTGGTGGAGCGCGGGGTCACGGCGCTGGCCATGGAACTGGTGCCCCGTACGAGCAGGTTCCAGCCCATGGACGCGCTGTCCTCCCAGGCCGGCGTCGCCGGGTACAAGGCGGTGCTCATGGCGGCCGACCGGATCGACAAGATGTTCCCGCTGTCGATGACCGCCGCGGGCACGGTCCGCCCGGCCGAGGTCGTGGTGCTGGGCGTGGGCGTGGCGGGCCTCCAGGCCATCGCCACCGCGCGACGGCTGGGCGCCGCGGTCAAGGCCAACGACGTGCGGGCGGCCGCCGCCGAGGAGGTCCGCTCGCTGGGCGCCGACTTCGTGCACATCCCCGGGGTCACCGACCAGGAGGGCGGTGCGTACGCGCGGATGCTGGGCGAGGACCTGGCCCGGGCGCAGCACGAGGCGCTGGCGCCCCACGTCGCGCGGGCCGACGCCGTCATCTGCACGGCGCAGATCCCCGGGCGGCGGGCCCCGCGGCTGCTCACCGAGGAGATGGTGGAGGCGATGCCGCCGGGCTCGGTGGTCATCGACCTGGCGGCCGAGGACGGCGGCAACTGCGCCCTGACCGATCCCGGCGGGGAGGTGGGGGAGTACGGCGGGACCCGGGTGGTGCCGGTCCCGCAGGCGGCCCGGCTGCTGCCCCGGGAGGCCAGCGCCCTCTACGCCCGCAACGTCGCCCACCTGGCGGAGCACCTCGCCGGGCAGGACGGGCGGCTCCCGCTCGGCTCCGGCGAGGAGCTGGGCGCGCTCCTCCTGGTCCGGGACGGCGAGGTGGTCCACGGGCCCACCGCCCGGGCCCTGGCCGGCGGCAGCCACGCGGGGACGGTCCGATGACGGCGACGGCGGGTCTCATCCTCTCGGTCTACGTCTTCGTCCTCGCCGCGTTCCTCGGGCACGAACTGCTCTCCAAGGTCCCGCCGATGCTGCACACCCCGCTGATGTCGGGGGCCAACGCCATGTCCGGGGTGGTCGTCATCGGCGCCCTGGTGCTGGCGGGGACCACCACCGGGGCGGTGGCGACGCTCTTCGCGGTGGCGGCGGTCGCGCTGGCCACCGCCAACGTCGTCGGCGGCTTCATGGTCACCGACCGGATGCTCGGCAGCTTCACCAGCGGACGGGGGCGCTCATGAACCCCTCCCTCGGAGCCACCGAGATCGCGCTGCTGGCCTACCTGGTCCCCGTGGCGCTGTTCGTCGTCGGCCTCAAGCGCCTGGCCCGGGTGCGCACCGCGCGCCGGGGCAACCTCTTGCTGGCGGTGGGGATGCTGCTGGCGGTCGTGGTCACCCTGGTCGAGCAGGGCCGGGTGGACTACGTGTGGATCGTGGTGGGGCTGCTGGTCGGCGCCTCGGTCGGCGCGGTCACGGTGATGCGGGCTTCGGCGACCTCGATGCCGCAGGTGGTCGCCCGCTTCAACGGGTTCAGCGGCGCGGCCGCGGCGCTCATCGGCCTGGCCCTGTTCTGGGACGCGGTCGTCTCCCCGGACGCGGGCGCGGCCCTGGTCACGCTCGGGGTGCTGGAGTCGCTGTCCCTGGCGGTGTCGTTGGTGATCGGCGCGGTCACCTTCTCCGGCTCGGTGCTGGCCGAGGCCAAGCTGTGGGGCCGCCTCGGCGGTCTGACCCGCATCCCGGGGCGGGTGGTCCTGCTGGCTGCCACGGGCGCCCTGGGCGTGCCGGCCGCGGGCGCCGCCGTCGCGGCGGACGACGTCCGGACTGCCGCGGCGGCGCTGGTCGCGCTGCTGGTGCTGGCGCTGGCCGCGGGTGTGCTCGCGGTCGCCCCGGTGGGCGGCGCGGACATGCCGGTGATGATCTCCCTGCTGAACTCGGTGTCGGGGCTGGCGGTGGCGGCGAGCGGGTTCGCCCTCGGGAACACGATGCTCATCATGGGCGGGACCATCGTCGGCGCCGCGGGCCTGATGCTCACCAGGATCATGTGCGCGGCGATGAACCGCGGCCTGCTCGGCGTGTTCGCGGGAGGCCTGGGCGACACCGCGCCGCCGGGCGAGGGCCGGGAGTCCTACGACCACGTGGTGTCCTCCGACCCGGAGGAGGCGGCGATGGTGCTGGAGGTGGCCCGCAGCGTGGTGATCGTTCCGGGCTACGGCCTGGCGGCGGCGCGCGCCCAGCAGTCGGCGGCCGACCTGGCGGACACGCTGGCCGAGCGCGGCGTGCGGGTGCGGTTCGCCGTCCACCCGGTGGCCGGCCGCATGCCCGGGCACATGAACGTGGTGCTGGCGGAGGCGAACGTCCCCTACGAGCGGCTGGTCGAGATGGAGGCGATCAACCGGGACTTCGGCGACACGGACGTGGTCATCGTGGTGGGCGCCAACGACGTGGTGAACCCGGCGGCCAGGGCCGCCTCGGGGTCGCCGATCGCGGGGATGCCGATCCTGGAGGTGGACAACGCGCGCCGCGTGATGGTGGTCAAGCGGAGCCTGTCGGCGGGTTACGCGGGCATCAAGAACGAGCTGTTCGAGCGCGACAACTGCACGATGCTCTTCGGGGACGCCAAGCAGGTGCTGGACGACCTGGTCCGTGAACTGAAGGCCGGTATCCCGGCCTGACCGGGGGTGGGGCCGGGGTGACGTGTGTTCACTCCGGCCCTTCCCATCCTAATTGGAAGACATTGACGTGTTTGGCTGATAGGAGAGAAAAAAGACTACTTGGTGACCCGTGTCAGGATCGAATGAGGGCCTTCGGCGCGAAATGTCGTCGGCCCTTTGTGTTACCAATCGGTAGGTTGAGGCGACCCCCGGCGCCGGCGCGAAATGGGCGACCTGCGGGGTTGCGGAGTGTGTGTGCCGCGGGGGCGGCATAGTCCGTTCGGGGGATATGGGGTCCGAGTGGCCCCCTTCGGTGACGTCTGTCCGACCCGGGACGAACGCCCATCGCACATGATGAAATCGCAGGTCATCCTGCTTGTCGCGGAATGGTGCGCGGGGAGTGTTTCGCTAGGGTCACAGTGGTCCCCTTCTCTGATGTGGCGTAACTCTCCGTGTGTGTATGATGACACTCCATCTAGGTGCAATGGTCCTACTGGGCCATATGAGAAATAGGCCAGTTGGGGTCTGTTGGTGAACTGAGACGATCCGTAGTTTCGACACCAGCGACAACGAGGAAGACAGCGCGCCGAAACGAACGACCCCCGAAGTCGGCCCGGGCGGCCCCCCGCCCGGATACGTTCCCGCCCTCGGATTCGGCCTGCGTCCTCCTCCCCCGCCGGTGCTGCCGGCGGGTTCCGATCACCACACATGCTGATCTTGGGAGTGGGGCAACATGTGGAATGAGAAGATGGCGGCCCGTGCCAAATGCCGGGAGATCGACCCGGACGCCCTGTTCGTGCAGGGAGCCGCACAGAACCGCGCCAAGTTGATCTGCCGGGGCTGCCCGGTCCGTACGCAGTGCCTCGCCGAGGCGCTGGACAGCCGCATCGAGTTCGGTGTCTGGGGAGGCATGACCGAACGCGAGCGGCGCGCCCTGCTGCGCCGGCGCAAGGACGTCACCAACTGGTACGACCTGCTGACCAGCGCCGAGCGCCGCTACGAGGAGGACCGGGACCGCCAGGAGGCGGACCGCGAGGAGTCCCCCGTCACCGCGCACCACTAGCGCGCGGGGCCGCGGAGGAGAGGACGCGGCCCCCGCTCAGCGCGCCGTACGCGGCGCGGGAGGTCCGGGGAGGGAGAGCCCCGGCGGGGACCGGGTGCGGCCCGTGGCCGCGCGGAGGAACGGCGCCCACCCCCTACGAAGGTAGAGGTCCCGCCCGGCGGAGGTCCACCGTCGGGAGGAGCCGCGGATCAGGGGAGGATCAGGGACGATCCCGATAGCGGGACGCTCCACCCGTCGCGCATCATGGAGGGAGTGCGGCCGTCGTGGTCGCACTCCCGAGCGCAGGGGGAGAGGGAAGTGGCCGTGCAGGAACCCCAACACCCTGTGAGGCGCCCGTGGGAGCGTCCGCAGCCCCAGATCCGGCTGACCCACACCGACAGGGACGCGGTGGCCGAGGTCCTCCGGGACGCCTACGGCAAGGGACAGCTCGACGAGGACGAGTTCGAGGAGCGGCTCGACCAGGCCATGCGCGCCAAGTACGGCGCCGAACTCGAACCCCTCACCCAGGACCTGGGACTCGACCCCCGGAGCGGCGGTGCCGCGCCGGCCGCGGCCCGCGCCGGACACGCGGGGGCGCCCTCCAGCACATCGGCCGAGCGCGTGGTCGCCGGCGTCGGGCACGCGGGCAACTACTTCTTCCCGATCGTCGCCCCGCTGCTGCTGTTCCTGGGTGCCAACAACATCTCGCCGTACGTGCGGCGCCAGGCGCTGGAGTCGCTCAACTTCCAGCTGGCCTGCCTGATCGGTGCCGTCCTGAGCGTGCTGACGATCTGGCTGGTGATCCCGGCGTTCTTCCTGTTGGCCATCTTCGTCGGCTGGGCCGTCCTGCCCGCCATCGGCACCGTCGCCGCCCTGCTGGGGAAGGACTGGCGCTACCCCATCCCCGACCGGTTCCGCCTGGTCAAGGACGACTAGGGCCGGTTCGGCGGATCACCGCGGGTCGCGGCCCCGGCCGCCGCGCCGACGCCGCCCGGCCGACCGGCCGGGCCACCGCTGTGCGACGACGCCGGGCCCCGCTGCGCCCACGGCAGGGGCGCGCGGACGCGCCCTCCGCCGACAGGGCGCCGGGAAACCGCGCCCGTCCCTCGGCGCGCACCGCACCACACGGGAGCACCCGCCGGGCCACGCCCGGGGAGCCGGTTCCCGGCACGCCCTCCCGTGACGCCGCGCGGTCCCACCGGGGACCGCACGCCGGAAGGCGGGCCGCGGCGCGGATCCCGCGGACGGCGGTACAGGGCCCGATCGCGGGCGGCCGGGTCCCGCGGCGCGTTCCGGGACCGCTGGGTGCGCCCGCGGGCCGTCCGCCGCCGGGAGGGGGCACGGCCCGGGAAGGGGTCGGAGCCGGCCGGTGGCGGGCGTACAGGCGGCTGGGCACGGGGCCCGGCCGCCCGGCGGCCGGACGGGAGCACGGGCGGGACCACGTCGTCCCGGCCCGGCTACCCACCGGCCCGGTCTCTACTTGCCGGGGCGGCCGTTCTCCTTCGAGCGGTCGCCGGCGGAGGCCTTGACCGCCTCCTTGGCGTCCTTCGCCTTGCCGGCGGCGGTCCCGGCGGCCTCCCCGGCCTTCTCCGCGACCTTCCCCGCCTTGTCCTCCAGGTTCTCCCGGGTCTCCCGCACCTGCTCGCGGGCCTGGTCCAGGTGCTCCTGCCACTCGGCGTCCTGCGACGCCTGGCGCATCCGGACCAGCGAGTACACGAGCACGCCGCCCACCAGGGCGGCGCCTCCGATCAGGACGCCGCGGGGGACGCGGCGTCCGCCCACACGCAGGCCGCGCAGGCCGCGCCGGGCGGGCTTGGGGTCGACCCGCTGGGCCGCCGCCGTGAGCAGCCCTGCCACGCGGGGGGCCACGGTGTCCTCGACCCGGACGGCCGCGGTCTCCAACCGGGGCGCGGTCCAGCCACGGGCCTGGAGGAGCGTGCGGGACGCCTGCTCGCGGGCCTGGTCCGCGTACGGGCCGAACCGGTCGGCCTGCTCCTTGGCCAGGTCCTGCAGTCGGGCGAGGGCCACCTCGGCCTCCTTGCGTGCCTTGCGACGCTTGGCAGTGATAGGCACGTCGTCAGCTCCTTCGGTCGTTCACCGGTGTCATACGGTCGCACCCGGCGCGGAGTCGGTCGGTACCGACGCCGCACAGCCGGGCCTTCCCGTCGTCCTTCCCCGTTATCCGGGTGTTATCTCAACATACGTCCTCTCCGTCGGCGATCGGCGTTTCGACACCGCCGACGGGGTACGTCCGCGAAGGGGGACGATCCGGGCCCTCCGTGACGCGCGGGGACGTTCCCGCCGGTCTCGCCGGGTTCCGCCGAAGCCCCTGATCCGGGCGGGTAACGTGAGCACGTCAACGAAGTCGACCGAAAGGCACTCAGGTGTCGGACTCCAAGGCCCAGCCGACCGCCCGGCTGAACACCTCCAAGGGAACCATCGTCATCCGTCTCTTCGAGGAGGAGGCGCCCGAGACGGTCGCCAACTTCATCGGCCTGGCCGACGGCTCCAAGCAGTGGATGGACCCCGCCACCGGCAAGCCCGGCAGCGGCAGCCTGTACGAGGGCACGGTCTTCCACCGCATCATCGAGGGCTTCATGATCCAGGGCGGCGACCCCCTGGGCAACGGCCGCGGCGGTCCCGGCTACACGTTCAAGGACGAGATCCACCCGAGCCTGCGCTTCGACCGCCCCCACCTGCTGGCCATGGCCAACGCGGGTCCGGGCACCAACGGCTCCCAGTTCTTCATCACCGTCGAGAAGCCGTACTGGCTCGACGGCCGCCACACCATCTTCGGCGAGGTCGTCGAGGGGCAGGACATCGTCCAGGCGATCTCCCAGGTGGAGACCGACGCCCAGGACCGCCCCCGCCAGGACGTGGTGATCAACAGCATCGAGATCACCCGCTAGGGGCTCCCCCGGACGTACGGGGCACCGACGGGCACGCGCACAGGAGGAAGACCCAGACCATGACCGCCTCTCCCCCGCCGTCCGGAGCCGATCCGGAACCGCAGCGGCCCACCCGGCGCACCTGCTACCGGCACCCGGACCGGGCGACGGGGCTGTCGTGCAGCCGGTGCGAACGGCCCATCTGCCCGGACTGCATGACGGCGGCGTCGGTGGGGCAGCACTGCCCCGAGTGCGTGGCGGAGGGCAACCGCGGGGTGCGCAGGACGCGCACCGTCTTCGGTGGCGGGGCCGTCACGGCCCCGTACGTCACCTGGGCCCTCCTGGGGCTGATGGGCGTCGGCTACGTCGCCCAGATGCTCACCGCGGGCTCGCCGCTCAGCACCTCGGGCTCGCCCCTGGTGGAGCGGCTGGGCATGTGGGGAGGCGGGGTGGCCTTCCGCGGGGAGTGGTACCGGCTCATCACCGCGGCGTTCCTCCACGCGGGCCTGTGGCACATCCTGTTCAACGGGTGGGCCATGTACGCCCTGGGCCCCCAGTTGGAGCGCTGGCTGGGGCACGGGCGCTTCCTGGCCCTGTGGGTGCTGGGGGCGCTGGGCGGGTCGGCGCTGACCCTGGTGGCGGCGCCGAACACGCTGTCCATCGGTGCCTCGGGGGCGATCTTCGCGCTCTTCGGGGCGGTGTTCGTGATCGGCCGCAGGCTCGGGCTCGACGTCCGGATGGTGGCGGTCCTGATCGGGATCAACCTCGTCATCACGTTCGTGTTCCCGAGCATCTCCTGGACCGCCCACATGGGCGGGCTGGCCGTCGGCCTGCTGCTGGGGGCGGTCTTCGCCCACCTGCCCGGGCGGTCGGCCTCCCCGCGTACGCGCACCCTCGTCCACACCGCGGCGATGGCCGTGCTCGGTGCGGCCCTGGCGGGGCTGGTCCTGGTGTCGCCGGTGCTCCTCGTGGCGCTGCACACCGGCTGAGGCCACCGTACGGCGAAGGCCCCCGGAGCGGGTGCTCCGGGGGCCTTCGCGCGTCCGCGGTCGGCCCGACCCGGCCGCGGGCGGCATGAGGAGAGCCGCCCGTTCGACGGGCGGCCCGCGGTCACGCGGGCGCCGGCTCCCGACAGGGTCGGCGCTCGTGGGAGGTCAGTGCCAGCGGGTGGCCAGGACGATGGCCACGATGATGCCGGCGAACCCGACGGCCAGGTTCCAGTTGCCGAGGTCCTGCATGTAGGGCACGAACTGCCCCGCGATGTAGAAGACCGCGATCCACAGGATGCCCAGGATGAAGAAGCCCATCATCGTGGGGACCAGCCACCGGGGGCTGACCTTGGGCTTCTCCTTCGAAGGAGGCGGCGTGTAGACGACCTTCTTCTTGCGATCGTTGCGGGACTTGGGCACGGTCGCTGCTCCAGTACGGGTGGGGCCGGTCATAACGGAAACACAGTCTATGCCCAGAGCGGGCTCCGCCGTCACCCCAGGGTCGCGCCCGGAGGGGGCGGGCACGCGCGAACGGAGGCGGGGCCGCCCCACCAGGGGCGGCCCCGCCGTCGTCCTTCTAGTCCCGCAGCGTCGGTTCGAACGAGAAGCCGTTCTGGTCCGGCGGACCCTCGCCGTCCGACGGGGGCGGATCGCCCCCGCCCGGGTTCTCCGGCGACTCGGGCTCGGTGGGCGGCTCGGGCTGGGCGGGCTCGATCGCCACCGTCACCGTGACCGTCGTGCCCGGCGCCACCTCCTGGTTGGCGGCGATGGACTGGCTGACGACCGTGTTCGGCGGGTTGCCGGGGTCCTCCACCTCGTGGAAGGACGCCGTCAGGTTGCGGTCCTGCAGGGCCGCGTCGGCCTGCTCGCGGGTCATCCCCACCAGGTCGGGGACCTGCACGTTGCCCGGGCCGCTGGAGATCCGCAACCGGATCTCGGTGTCCGGGGCGACCTCGTCGCCCGCGGGCGGGTCGGTGCCGATCGCCTGCCCCGACGCGACGCTGTCGTGGTTCTCCTGCTCGGTGGCGACGTTGGTGAACCCGGCCTCGTTGAGCGTGCTGACCGCGTCCGCCTCGCTCTGCCCCTCCACCGAGGGGATCTCCTGGGCGTCGGGTCCGCTGGAGACGTACAGGACGATCGGGTCGTCCAGCGCGATCTCCTCGCCCGAGGCGGGGTCGGTCTCCACGACCGAGCCGGGCTCTGCCTCGGGGTCGGCCCGCTGCTCCTCCCGGAGCGACGTGAACCCGGCCTCCTCCAGTTCGGCCCGGGCGTCCTCCGCCGACGACCCGACCACGTCGGGCACCGCCTGCGTCTCGACCTCACCCGGGCCCTGGTTCATCAGGAAGAGCACCAGGGCGATCGAGGCGAGGACGCCGAGGCCGAGCAGGGACCACAGCACGATCTTGCCCGTGTTGTTCTTCTTCTCGTCCCGGTAGTCGTCGTAGTCGTCGTCGTACCGGTCGTCGTCATAGCGGTCGTCGTACCGGTCGTTCGCGGGCGGCAGCGCCGTGGTCGCCCCGGCGGCGGCCATCGCCATGGTGCCCGCCTGGGTGGGCATCCCGGCCAGTCCGCGCTGGATGTCGGCCCGCATCTCCGCGGCGTTCTGGTAGCGCTGCTCGCGGTCCTTGGTCATCGCCCGCAGGGTGACGTCCTCCAGCCAGTCCGGCACCTGCGGGTCCACCTCGGACGGCGGCACCGGGTCCTCGCGGACGTGCTGGTAGGCGATGGACACGGGGGAGTCGCCCGTGAACGGCGGGCGGCCGGTGAGCAGCTCGTAGAGCACGCACCCGGTCGAGTAGATGTCGCTGCGCGGGTCCACCCGCTCGCCGCGCGCCTGCTCCGGCGAGAGGTACTGGGCGGTGCCGATGACCTGCGAGGTCTGGGTCATGGTCGCCTGGTTGTCGTCCATGGACCGGGCGATGCCGAAGTCCATGACCTTGACCTCGGCGTTGCGGGTCAGCATCACGTTCGCGGGCTTGATGTCCCGGTGGACGATCCCGTTGTCGTGGCTGTACTCCAGCGCGCGCAGGATGCCGTCGACGAGTTCCGCGGAGCGCTCCGGCAGGAGCTTGCGGTCGTCGTCGAGGAGTTCCTTGAGGGTCCGGCCGTCCACGTACTCCATGACGATGTACGGGATCGAGAGCCCGTCGATCATGTCCTCGCCGGTGTCGT
This sequence comes from Nocardiopsis flavescens, assembly GCF_900141985.1. Lineage (GTDB taxonomy): Bacteria > Actinomycetota > Actinomycetes > Streptosporangiales > Streptosporangiaceae > Nocardiopsis > Nocardiopsis flavescens. The sequence goes on from NZ_FQZK01000018.1 coordinate 15,509, forward strand.
ACACGGCGATGATCGCGGGGTGGTTGAGAGAGGCCGCCGACTGGGCCTCCCGACGGAAGCGGGCCTGGAACACGTGGTCGCGGGCCAGGTCGTGCCTGAGCGTCTTGACCGCGACCAGCCGGTCGAGTCTCAGGTCACGCGCGCGGTAGACCTCGGCCATGCCGCCGCGCCCGACGGTGTCGTCGAGTTCGTAGCGCCCGCCGAAGAGCCGGGGTTGGGACATGTCGTGTACTGATCCTTGTTCTGGGCCCGCGTGCGGACCTTCTTACTCCGAGCGTCTCTCGCTCATGGCCTCGTCACGGTGTCTTCGCTGCCGGGCGGGGGGTCCTCGCCGCCGCCCCCTCCCCCCGGGTCGGTGGTCCCGGGATCGGTCTCCCCGTCGGTGGGATCGTCGTCCCCGCCCGGATCGGGCGTTTCGGGATCGGTCTCCTCGTCGGTGGGGTCCGGGGTGTGGCTCGGAATCTCCTCGGGGATCGTCGGCGTGTACTCGGGCGTGTAGTCGGGGACCACGGGCGCCTCGACGGGCTCGTCCTCCTCCGGCTCGGGGGAGGGGGTCGTGGAGGGTTCGTCGACGATGACGGGCGACTGCGTGTCGCGCACGTTGTCCGCCCCCTCGGAACCGTTGCCGCTCAGGAAGAAGCCGCCCAGGACGGCGCCCACGATGAGGACCGTCGCGCCGACCGCGGCGAGGATCACCGGAAGCCCGATCCGCCGCTGGGTCGCCAGCCTAGCGGAGTCGTCCTCCTGACCAGGAGTTACGGTCTGCTGACCCGTGGTGCGCCGCGGGGTGATCCCGGTGGTGCGCCCGGAGTCGGGGACCGCCGACACCACGCGGGTCGCGGCCACGCCGCCGAACCCGGCGGAGGGCGTGGGCGGACCGGTGCCCGCGTCGGACCGGATGACCGCGGCCATGTGCGCGACGTCGCCCGCCGTGGCGGGCCGGTCCTCGGGGTCCTTGCTCAGCAGCAGGAACACCAGGTCGTCGAGGTCCGCGGGGATGTGCTCGGGCAGCGACGGCGGCTCGTCGCGGGTGTGCGCCAGGGCCAGTGCCACCGGGCTGTCGCCGGTGAACGGCGGCTCCCCGGCCAGGCACTCGTAGGCGACCACGCCGAGCGCGTACAGGTCCGAGGACCCGGTGGCGGGCCGGCCCGAGGCCTGCTCCGGGGAGATGTACTGGGCGGTCCCCATGACCATGCCGGTCTGGGTCAGGGTGACCGACATGTCGCCGCGGGCGATGCCGAAGTCGGTGAGCTTGAGCCTGCCGTCCCCGGTGACCAGCAGGTTTCCCGGCTTGATGTCGCGGTGGACCACCCCGCGGGCGTGCGCCGCCGCCAGGGCCTGGGCGGCCTGGCCGATGAAGTCGAGCGTCTCGTCCGGGGTGAGCCCCCCGCGCTCCTTGAGCACCTGGGAGAGGGGCTGGCCCACCACCAGCTCCATGATGAGGAACGCCCGGCCGTTCTCCTCGCCGTAGTCGAAGACCTGGGCGATGCCCGGGTGGGAGAGGCCCGCGGTGATCCGCCCCTCGGTGCGGAACCGCTCTCTCGCCGTGGGCTCGGCCATCTGCGACGGGTGCAGGAGCTTGACCGCGACGGGCCGGTTGAGCAGGGTGTCGGTGGCCTTCCAGACCGTCCCCATGCCGCCGGAACCGATCTGCTCCTCGAGTCGGTAACGGTCGCTCAGAACGGTCCCGGTGAGTCCACCGGGACCGTTCTGGGAAGAAGGTTCGTAGGTGCTCACTACTGAACCACTGCCTCCATCAAAGCTCGGGCGACCGGGGCCGCGAGTTCGTTGCCGCTGCCGCCGCCGAACTCCACCACCACGGCCACCGCGACCTGCGGGTCGTCCGCCGGGGCGAACCCGACGAACCAGTTGTGGGTCCTGTCGGTACCGTTCTCGGCGGTACCGGTCTTGCCGGCCACCTCCATACCCGGGATGGCGGCGTTGGTACCGCTGCCCTCGGGAGCCGTGGTGACCAGGACCATCATGTCGGTGAGCATGTCGGCGGTACGGGCGCTGACCGCGTCGGAGTGGGACTCCGGGGACGTCTGGGTGATCACCGACAGGTCGGAGTCACGCACCGAGTCCACCACGTAGGGTCGCATGACCTCGCCCCCGTTGGCGATACCGGCGGCGACCATCGCCATCTGGAGCGGGGTGGCCTCGACGTTGGACTGGCCGATGCCGGCGCGGCCGAGGATGCTCTCGTCCGACTCCACCGGGGCGTAGCTGTCCACCACCGACAGCGGGACCGTCATCGGCTCCTCGGGGTTGAACCCGAACGCCGTCGCCTGCTCGCTGAGCGCCTCGCCGCCGACCGCGATGGCCCAGTTCGCGAACGAGGTGTTGCACGAGATCTGGACGGAGTGGGCCAGGGTGTCGGGCTGCCCGCCGTTGCAGCTGCCCATGGCGTTGGGCAGCGGCGGCCCGGACGCGAACTGGAGCTGGTCCGGCGCGTCCTGGGTGCTGTCCGGTCCGGCGTCCAGGTTCTCGATCGCCGCGGCGGCGGTGACCAGCTTGAACGTCGAGCCCGGTGCGTAGCGCTCGTTGAGCGCCCGGTTGAGCAGCGGCTTGCGCTCGTCGCCCTCCAGCTCGACGTAGTTGGCGACCGAGTCGTTGGGGTTGTCGATGTCCACGACCGTGTTGGGGTCGTAGGACGGGTAGGAGATCGCGCCGAGGATGGCCCCGGTGTTGGGGTCCAGCGCGACCGCCGCGCCGTTGCGCCCGCCCAGGTTCTCGAACGCGTTGAACCCGGCCTCCTGCACCTCGGGCACCAGGGTCAGCTGCACCTGGGCGCCCTCGGGCTCGCGGCCGGTGATCATGTCGCGGAAGTTGCGCACGGCCAGCCGGTCGTCACTGCCGTTGAGCAGGTCGTTCTGGGTGGCCTCGATGCCCGAGGCGCCGTAGTTGCGGAACGAGCCCACGATCGGCGTGTACATCGAGCCGCCCTCGTACACCCGCTGGTAGCGCGCGGGGTCGTCCTCCTCGGCGATGTTCTCCGAGTGGGCGACGTTCTCCCCGGCCACGAGGATCGGACCGCGGGGCGCGCTGGCCTGCTCCGCGTACTGGCGCCGGTTGAGCGGGTCGTCCATGATCGTCGGGGCCTGGATGCCCTGGAGCCAGGTGATGTTGACCATGAGGACCAGGAACATGATCAGGCAGAAGATGCTCAGTCTGCGGATCGTCGTGTTCATCGTCGGATCACCTGGGTCGCGCCCTCGTCCTGGATCGCCTGGGGTGCCGGCCGTCGTGCGTTGTCGCTGATGCGCAGCAGGATGCCCATCATGATCCAGCTGGTCAGCAGCGCGGTGCCGCCGGCGGACATGAACGGTGTGGTCGAACCGGTCAGCGGGATGACCCGCGAGACCCCGCCGAGCACGATGAAGGTTTGGTACACGAGCACGAACGCCATGCCGCTGGCCAGCAGCTTGTTGAACGTGCCGGTGGAGGCCAGCGCCACCCGCATGCCGCGCTCCACCAGGACGAACATGACCATGAGCACGGCCAGCAGGCCGGTCACGCCCAGCTCCTCACCGATGGAGGCGAGGATGAAGTCGCTGTCGGCGGCGAAGATGTCGGTGGGCCGCCCGGCTCCCAGGCCGGTGCCGAACAGGCCCCCGTAGGCCATGCCGACGATGCCCTGCACCAGCTGCTGGCTGCCGCCGACCGCCTCGTAGACCTCCTGGTCGAAGGCGTTGATCCAGATGTTGACGCGGGCCCGCACGTGCCAGAACAGGAAGTAGGCGACGGTCGCGCCCGCTCCGAACAGCACCAGGCCAAGGGTCACCCACGAGGAGCGCTGGGTGGCGACGTACAGCATCGCCAGGAACGTGCCGAAGAGCAGCAGCGAGGTGCCCAGGTCGCGCAGGACGACGAGCATGCCGATGGCGATCAGCCAGCCGACCAGGATCGGTGCCAGGTCGCGGGCGCGCGGCAGCTCGATGAGGGTGAACCGGCCGACCTTGATCGGCTTGCCCACGATCTGGAGCACCTGGCGCTTGCTCATCAGGTACGAGGCCAGGAAGATGACCAGCGCGATCTTGGCGAACTCCGACGGCTGGAAGGTGATCGGGCCGATCTTGATCCACAGCCGCGCGCCGTACACCTCGTGGCCGATGACCGGCAGCGCCGGCAGGGCCAGCAGCACCAGCGCGATCAGGGCGCTGATGTAGGTGTAGCGCTGGAGGACCCGGGGGTCCTTGAGGAAGATGATGATGAGGAAGCAGAAGATCAGGCCCAGGGCCGTCCAGACCAGCTGCATGCCCACGCCGGCGCTCTCGATGTTGTCGCTGCCGACCGCGTTGAGGCGCCAGATCATGGCGACGCCGATGCCGTTGAGGAACAGGGCGCAGGGCAGGATGAGCGGGTCCGCGTAGGGGGCCACGAAGCGCATTGCCGCGTGGGCGGCGACGGCCAGGGCGCCGAAGGTCAGGCCGACCGTCCAGGTCGCGGCCGGGACCCGGCCGTTGAGGTTCAGGCCGGCGATCGCGATGCCCATCATCGTGATGAGCACGGCCACGACGATGAGGACCAGTTCGGCGTTGCGCCGTTTGACGGGGGGAAGGGCGGTGGGGGCCTCGGGTGTCGAAGTGTCACTCACCTGGCCTCACCCGCTTCCTTCCTCGGTCCCGCCCTCGGACCCCTCGGCCGCCGCGCCGTCGCGGAGCATGTCCACGGTCTGCTGGGCGTCCTGGAGGCTGTCGGCGGGGATGTTGTTCTGGATGGACTGGCGCTCGGACTCCGACAGCGACTCCAGGGCGATCCCGGTGTCCTCGACCTGCTCCGAGAGGCTGAAGCCGGCGATGTCGGTGTCGATGCCGCGGTAGATCGAGACGTTCTCGCCCGACGAGGACGGGCCGATGAAGTACTGGGAGTCGATGTACTGGCGCCCGAAGTAGTAGCCCGCGCCGGCGACGATGCCGATGATGACCAGGAAGCCGACGACCATCGGCCACCAGCGGCGGGTCTGCTGGACCTCCTGCCCCTCGCGGCCCGGGGACGCCGGCTCCTCGTACCCGGGGTAGGGCTGCTCCCCGTAGGGGGCCGCGTAGGCGCCGCCGTCCGCCGGGGGGCCGCCCGGGGCCGGGGCACCGGCGTAGGCGGGCTCGTCGCGGACCGGGTCCATCTCGGCGGTGTCGCCGCCGGTGGAGCGCAGCTCCTGGGCCCGTCTGGCGGGGGTGTCCTGCCCCTGCTCCATCACGTCCCGGCGCTGGTCGGCGGCGCCGACCATCTGGGCGGAGCGGGTGGGGCCGTCGCGGTCGGTGTCGGTCTCGATCACGTCGGCGATGACCGCGGTGATGTTGTCCGGGCCGCCGCCGCGGATGGCGAGGTCGATGAGCTTCTTGGCGGCCGCGCGGGGGTCCGCCTCGGTCGCCAGCGTCTCGTGGATGGTCTTCTTGCTGACGACGCCGGACAGGCCGTCGGAGCACAGGAGGTAGCGGTCGCCGGGCTTGGCCTCGCTGATGGAGATGTCGGGGTCGACCGGGCTCTTGCCGTCGAGGGCCCGCAGGATCAGGGAGCGCTGCGGGTGGGTGGCGACCTCCTCCTCGGTGATCTTGCCCTCGTCGACGAGGGTCTGCACCAGGGTGTGGTCGTGGGTGATCTGCTCGAAGCGCGAACCGCGCAGGAGGTAGGCGCGCGAGTCGCCGATGTGGATGAGGGCGACCCGGGGACCCGACCACAGCATGGCGGTCAGGGTGGTGCCCATGTTCTCCAGGCGCGGCTCCTCCATGATCCGCCGGGAGAGGGAGGCGTTGGCCTGCTCGACGGCCTGCTGGAGGACCTCGGCCATGTCGTCGGCCCGGTGGTCCTCGGCGTCCAGGCGGCGGATCGAGGAGATCGCGATGGAACTGGCCACCTCGCCGCCCGCGTAGCCGCCCATGCCGTCCGCCACCGCGAGCAGGTGCTGGCCGGCGTAACCGGAGTCTTCGTTGCCTTCGCGGAGGCATCCTACGTCGGAGTACGCCGCGTATCGGAGAGCGATTGTCATTTGCGCAGTTCCAGGACGGTCTTGCCGATACGGATGGGCTGACCCACCGTGATGGGCTGGGGGCGGTTCAGCTTCTGTTGGCCGAGGTAGGTGCCGTTGGTCGAGTTCAGGTCCTCGACGAACCAGCGGCCGTTGTCGGAGTAGACGCGCGCGTGGCGGCCCGAGGCGTAGTCATCGGTGATGACCAGCGTCGAGTCGGGCGCGCGCCCGATGAGGATGGGCTGGGACGCGAGCGGGACGGTGGTGCCCGTCAGCGGCCCGCCGGTGACGGCGAGGACGCTGGGCTCGTTCCGGCGCTGGCGCTGGGGACGGGCCGGTGCGGCCCCCGAGTGGGAGGGGGTGCCGCCCCCGCGCTGCGCCGGCCGTGCGGCGGGGCGGGGCTTCTTCCTCGGCTTGCGTTTGGAGGGGCCGAAGAGGTCGGTGCGGACCACACCGATAGCCATGAGGATGAACAGCCAAAGCACCGCGAGATACGCGATCTTGATCAGTATGAGGGTCAAGTTGGACATCGAACTGCTCTTCAGCCCCTGTCGTGCTCCGGCCGGGGTGGCGGTCATCGGCGCCGCCACCGTGTCTTCCCCACCTTCGTTCCGGTGAGTTGAGGTCGCAGGTCCGCGGCCCCTCGGGTCGCGGCCATTGTGCCCGATCGGTCGGGTCTTCGCGGAGACTACCTTCCCGGCCGGATATCCGACAGCGGGTCCGAATGGACCCGAACCCCGGACTCGCCCTTTGTGACGCCGACGCGGGGGTGTTGGTTGCGACCGGATCGCGCCGGCCAGCCGAAGTCCTCGGCCGCCGCCCGGCCGCCCCTCAGTCGCGCCGGAACGTCATGGTGGTGCGGCCCAGGCTGATCCTGGTGCCGTCCACCAGGCGGGCCTGGCGCACCTGCTGGCCGTTCACGAAGGTCCCGTTGGTGGAACCCTTGTCGACGAGGATGGCCTCGTCGCCGTCCAGGCGGATCTCCACGTGGTGGCGGGAGACGCCGTTGTCCACCAGGCGCAGGTCGCAGTCGGTGCCGCGGCCCAGGAGCGTGACCGGGGTGGTCAGCTCGAAGGACTGCTGCATCCCGTGGCTGGCGATGCTGCCCTCGGCGGTCGCGCCGCCGGGGGAGATCAGCAGGCGGGGGCGGCCAGCCTGGCGCTGCGTCCCGGGGGCGGCGTCGCCCACCGGGGTGCGGACCTCGCCCTCCTTGCTGACCATCGTGCCGCGCACCACGCCGGAGCGGATGCGGAAGCGGCCGGTCTTGAGGCCCTCGTCGGACCTGAAGTGGACCCGGACCGGGCCGACGAAGGAATAGCCCTGCTCCGTCGCGTAGTCGCGGGCGAGCTTGGAGAGCTCCTGGCCCAGGCTGTCCGCGTAGACCTCCAGGCGCTCCTTGTCGCTGGCCGCCAGCTCGACGATGAAGTCGTTGGGGACCAGGGTGCGGCCCTGGGCGACGATCGCCGCGCGCTCGTCCATCTCCCGCTGGACCGCGCTCGCCACCTCGACCGGTTGCAACTCGGACTTGAAGGCCATCGCGAAGGTGCCTTCGATCATGCCCTCAAGCCTGCGCTCGAAGCGCTGGAGCACTCCCACGAGCTACCTCCCCTTGTACTCCACATCCGTATGTGTAGACGATCGTAACCGGGCGATGGTGCCCCTGGTTTCATACGTACCCCCGCAAGAGGGGCGTCCGGGGCCCTCGAAGGGGCTCCGGGAAACGATGTGCGACCCGTGCTCGGAGCGTGCTAGCCTTATCCATGTCGCCAGGGAAAACGGGACGAAAAGCCCGGACCACCTGGCAACACAACTGAATGCATGTCACTCGGGCGGGTGGCGGAACGGTAGACGCGCACGGTTCAGGTCCGTGTGTCCGAAAGGATGTGAGGGTTCAAATCCCTCCTCGCCCACAAGATACCCGGTGGAGATCGTAAGACGATCGTCACCGGGTTCTGCTTTGTCCGGAAACCGCCGGTCGGACCGCTCCCGGAGCCCGGTGGCCGTTCCCGGCCACGGGCGGTGCCCGCCTCCACCGGACACCCTCTCCCCTCTCCGCCGTGCCTTCTCCCTTCCTTCCCGTGCGCGCGCCCTCCCACGCCCTCAGCGGCCGGGACCGCCGTGCGCGGCGACCTGCCCGTCCACCGGGTCCAGCCGCACCGAGGCGGTCAGGCGGCGGGTGTGGTCGACGGTCCGGGCGGGACCCCTCAGGTCCACGGTGAAGGTGTGACGCAGGTCCTCCGCCGACGCCGCCAGTGACAGCTCCAGCAGTCCCGGGTCGACCGCGCGGACGCCGTCCGGGCCGGTGTAGGAGGACTGGTCGGCGTGGACGGTGAAGTCGACGGCGCGCGCCTCCCCCGGCTCCAGGTCGATCCGCGCGTACCCCACCAGGCGCCGCACCGGCAGGGCCACCCGCGCCACCGGGTCGTGCAGGTACACCTGGACCACCTCGGATCCGGGCAGGTGGCCGGTGTTGCGGACGGTGCAGCCCACGGTCACCTCTCCGTCCGTGGGGACGGGCACCGGGGAGCCGTCGGCGGGACGGCCGCCCGCCCGCGGGTCCTCCCAGGAGAAGCAGGTGTAGGACAGGCCGTGGCCGAAGGGGTGCCGCGGGGTCGGGTCCACCGAGCTGACCTCGCTGCGCCGGGCCAGGGGGGCGCCCAGGTAGGTGGCGGGCTGGCCGCCGGGGGAGCGCGGGACGGAGAGCGGCAGCCGTCCCCCCGGGTCGACGCGGCCGGACAGCACCCCGGCGATGGCGGAGGCGCCCTCCTCCCCGGGCATGAACGCCTGCACGACCGCGGCCGAGGCGTCGGCGACCGCGTCCAGGGCGTAGGGCCGGCCGGTGACCAGCACGGCGACGACGGGGGTCCCGGTGGCCACGAGGGCCTCCCACAGCTCCTGCTGGACGCCCGGCAGGCGCAGGTCCTCGGCGTCGCAGCCCTCGCCGGAGGTGCCGCGGCCGAACAGGTCGGAGCGGTCGCCGAGCACCACCACGCACACCTCGGCCCCCCGGGCGGCGGCCACGGCGGCGCCGAACCCGTTGGTTTCGGCGCCGTCCACGGTGCACCCCGGCTCGTGGACGATCCGGGTGGCGGGAAGCTCGTCGCGCAGCGCCTCGTACACGGTGGGGACCCGCACGCCCAGTGCGGTCCCGGGGTGGCTGCGCCCCACGTGGGCGGGGAAGGTGTAGCAGCCGAACATGGCGTCGGGGGTGTCGGCGAGCGGGCCGACCAGCGCCAGCGTGCGCGGGGCGGCCAGCGGCAGGGCCTCGCGCGGGTTGTCGAGCAGGACGATGGAGCGCTCGGCCAAGGTGCGGGCGAGAGCGCGGTGCGCGGCGGGGTCGAGGTCGACGGGGGAGCCGTCCGGGTCGGGCGACCAGCCGGGGTCCAGCATGCCCAGGGCGCACTTGTGCAGCAGCACGCGGCGGGCGGCGCGCTCCAGCGGGGCGGCGTCCAGCTCCCCGGAGCGGACCAGGGCGGTGAGCCGGTCGCCGTAGCAGTGCGGGTCGGGCAGCTCGACGTCCACGCCGGCCTCCAGGGCGAGGACCCCCGCCCGGCCGGGGTCGGCGGCCACCCGCTGGAGCGTGTGCAGGAAGGTGACGCCGAAGTAGTCGGAGACGACGGTGCCCTCGAACCCCCACCGGTCGCGCAGCAGCTCCGTGAGCAGTCCGCGGTCGGCGGCGGCGGGGACGCCGTCGTTGTCGTTGTAGGCGTGCATGACGGAGCGGGCGCCCTCGCGCACGGCGGCCTCGAACGGGGGGAGGACGACGTCGGCGAGCTCGCGGGGGCCGATGGAGACCGGGGCGTGGTTGCGCCCGGCCCGGGAGGCGGAGTACCCGGCGAAGTGCTTGAGGGTGGCGATCACCCCGGCGGACTGGAGTCCCCGCACGTAGGCGGCGCCGATGGTGGACACCAGGTAGGGGTCCTCGCCGATGGTCTCCTCGACGCGGCCCCAGCGCAGGTCGCGGGCGACGTCGAGGACGGGGGCCAGCCCCTGGTGGACGCCGAGCAGGCGCATGGTCTCGCCGATGTTCGCGGCCATGCGCTCGACGAGGCCGGGGTCGAAGGCGGCGCCCCAGGCGGGCGGGACCGGGTGGATGGTGGCCCGCCAGGCGGCGAGGCCGGTCAGGCACTCCTCGTGGGCGATGGCGGGGATGCCGAACCGGTTGGCGGCCATGACCGCGCGCTGGCTGAGGGCGAGGGAGGCCCGGCCCGCGTCCGGCTCCACCGGGGCGGTGCCGAAGGGGCGGGTGAGCTGTCCCAGGCCGTTCTCGATGACCTCCTCCCAGGCCAGGGGCTCGCGGGAGGGGTCGTGCTGGTGCGGGGCGACCGGGGCGCCGGAGGCGTCGGCGCTCACCCAGACGCCGTTGAGCTGGGCGGCCTTCTCCTCCAGGGTCATGGCGGCGAGCAGGTGGTCGACCCGCTCTCCGTCGGACAGGGAGGTGTCCCGCCAGGCGCCGTCCAGGGGTTCGGGGGGTGGGGTCATCGGAGGCTGCCCTTTCCGCGGTACAGAAACTTTCGGAAGTTTTATCGAAACCAATGGAACGAGAATGTACGTTCGGTGGGCAGTCGGGTCAAGGAGAGAAGAGAGGTGAATCACAGGCGGAGGGTGAAGCTGGAGAAAAATACCTGTTCATCACGGTATGTGTGGCATGGTCCCCGAAGCTGTGCCGCGAGCGAGTACCGAAATTTTCGAAACCCCCTGGCGGCAGGGGTGCCCGACCGGTCGGAACCGGGCGGATGCCACACTGCGGGCGTGGGAATCACCGAACGCCTTCACGAGATCGGGCGGCCGATGGTCGCCGAACAGCTCGCGCACCCGACCGTCGCGGGCATCGCCCGCGGCGACCTCGACGACCGCGCCTTCCGCTACTGGCTGGAGCAGGACCACCTCTACCTGCTCGACTACGCCCGTGCCTTCTCCCGGCTCGCCTGGCAGGCCCCCGACGGCCACCTCGCCGACCTGGTGGGCATCGCGCACAGCACCCTCACGGAGGAGCTCGCACTGCACCGCTCCCTGTCCGGGGAGTTCGGCGCCGACCTCACCACCCGCGAGAAGGGCCCGGCCTGCGCCGCCTACACCGCCTGGATCGTGGAGGCCGCCGCCGACTACCGCGACGGCCTCGCCGCCGTCTACCCCTGCATGTGGGGCTACAACCGGCTGGGGATCGCCCTGGCGGCCGACCGGCCGGACGAGCCGCGCTACCGCCGCTGGGTGGACACCTACGCCGATCCCGGCTTCACCGCGCTCACCGAGAGGTACGGGCGGATGCTGGAGGAGGCCGGCCCCGACCCGGAGCGCGCCGAGCGGTTCTTCCGCGAGGGGATGCGCCACGAACTCGCCTTCTGGGACACGCCCTTCACGGGGTAGCCGCCCCTCCCGGGCCCGGGACACGCGGCGGGGGCGCGGGCCGTCGGGCCCGCGCCCCCGCGCGGTCTTTCAGGAGCGCCCGGTCAGGGGGTGATCACCGCCCCCGCCTCGGCGAAGCGCTCGATCTCGCAGCCGTTGCGCTTGTTGAACTCGGTGTCGATCTCGGTGTCCCCGATGCGGCCGGTCACCCGGACCACCTCGGGGCCGCCGACCTGCATCGTGCACATCATGTCGGTGGTGTCGAGCAGGAACGGTTCGGTCCCGACCTCCGCGATCCGGGCGCAGGCCGCCTCCGGGTCGGGGTGGTCGCCGCCCGCGGGGTCGCAGGTGAGCGTCCACGTCCCCTCCTCGAAGCCGGATTCGGGGGTCAGGCCCTCGTCGTCGTCGAGGGAGCGCTCGATGGTCAGTTCGGTGGTGGAGTCGCCGCCGGGCGCCTCCCCGGGGGATTCGGTACCCTCCTCCGCGGAGGGGGCGTCCTGGTCGGGGGCTGAGGAACTGGATTCGTCGGATCCGGGTGCCGGGGCACCCACCTCGGTGGGCTCGTTGCCGCAGGCCGTCAGGAGCAGGCCGAGGGCTGCGAGCGCGGCGAGGCGGGTCGGCAGGGCCGTCGCGAAGGTGTGCTGAGCCATGACGCTTGGACGCCGCCGCGTCACACACGGTTCCCTCCGCCCGAGAATTCTCCGGAGGACTCCGGAGGAAACGGATCTACATGGGGGTCATGGATGTTCGCCAACGTTCCCGAGGTCAACGCCACCGAGGTTCCCGCGGACGGGTACCTGCTCGACGTGCGCGAGAACGACGAGTGGGCCGCGGGCCACGCCCCCGCGGCCGTGCACATCCCGCTCGGGGAGCTCAACGCCCGTGCCGGGGAGGTCCCGCGGGACCGCGAGGTGTACGTGGTCTGCCGGGCCGGCGGGCGCTCGGGCCAGGCCGTCGCCGCCCTCAACAACGCCGGGTGGACGACGGTCAACGTCGCGGGCGGCATGCAGTCCTGGCACGGCGCCGGACTGGACATGGCGGCCGACACGGACGCGGAGCCGAGGGTGATCTGAGTCGCATCAGGCCCGGAATGCGATCGGATTGCCGAAAGGCCTGCCCCGCGGTGCCCCCGGGTGGCACTATGACGTCGTGAGTTCCGAGCGCGCGCCCCTCAGCGCCGCAGCCGTTCTGGCCTCCTCGGCGGACGCGGTCGTCGGTCTCGACAGCGATCTCCGGGTGTTCCTGTGGAACCCGGCGGCCGAACGCCTGTTCGGCTGGCGGGCCCGCGAGGTGCTCGGCGCCGCGCTGCCGATCGTCCCCGCCGAGTTGAAGGCCGAACACGGCGCGGTGCTCGAACAGGTGCGCTCCGGGCCGGCCCTCACCATCCACACCCGCCGCATGCGCAACGACGGCACCCCGGTCGACGTGCGGATCAGCACCGCCGCCCTGCCCGGGGACGGCGATGCGCACGCCGGCTGGGTGCTCACCCTCTACCCCACGGACAGCGAGGAGCTGGCGCACGCCGCCGCCATGGAGCGCGCCCGCCTGGTGCGCCGCCTCACCGACGTCGTCGTCGACATCAACGCCGACCTGAGCCTGCAGTCGGTCCTCGACCGCATCTCCAGCGCCATCACCGAGCTGACCGGGGCGGACGCCGGGGGCTTCGTCCTGCTCAACGAGGACCGGGTGGAGCTGGTGAGCATCACCCGGCTCTCCCACGAGCTCCAGGGCTACAGCGCCCCGCTGGAGACCAGCCTGTTCGGCGAGCTGCTGCGCAGCGGCAAGTCCGTGCTGCTCGCCAACGAGGACACCCGCGGCCTCCAGGACCTGGTCTGGGCCGACCTGCCGGGGCTGCACACCATCGCCCTGTGCGTGTCCAACGTGCACGGCCGCCCCTACGGGGCCCTGTACGCGCTCTACAGCCAGCGCCGGGTCGGCCACGTCGAACTCGAACTCCTGGAGCTGCTGGCCGCCCACGCGGGGGTGGCCATCGGCAACGCCATGGCCTACGAGGAGCTCAACCACCAGCGGGTGCACGAGAAGGCGGTCGCCGACTCCAGCGCCGACGGCATCGCCGTGCTGGACTTCGGCGGCCGGGTCCGCAAGTGGAACCGCTCGGCCGTGGAGCTCACCGGCTACCCGGCCGAGGTGGTGGAGGGCCGCCACCCGCCGTTCCCGATCCCCGCCTGCCACGGCCGCCCCGTCAAGCACCGGCTCAAGGACGGGCGCTGGCTGGAGATCCTCATGGCGCGGATCCCCCGCACCCACGAATGGGTGGTCGACTTCCGCGACATCACCGCCCAGAAGGCCATGGAGGACGAGCGCGAGGCGTTCCTGGCCACCACCGGCCACGAGCTGCGCACCCCCATCACCGCCATCCACGGGTTCGCGACCACGCTGATCCGCAAGTGGTCGCGGATGAGCTCGCAGGCCCAGCGGGAGGCGGTGGGCAACATCGTCGACCGGTCCACGGCGCTGACGCTGTTGGTCGAGCGGCTCAGCCTGGGCTCCGACGCCTCCCGCGGCGAGCTGGACGTCAACCCCGTGCCGTTCGAGCTGGCCCGGGTGCTGCGCCAGGCCGTGATGACCTTCAAGTCCCTGTCGGACCGGCACGACGTGGTGCTGAGCGCCACCGACGACCTGCCCACGGTCTTCGCCGACCCGCTGGCCACCGGCATCATCATGGACCAGCTGCTGGACAACTCCATCAAGTTCTCCCCCGAGGGCGGCACGGTCCACGTCACGGTGGCGGTGGAGGGCGACTCCCTCGCCGTCTCCGTGGACGACGACGGCCCCGGGCTGCGGCCCGGCGACGAGGAGCGGGTGTTCGACCGCTTCTTCCAGGGCGGGGTGCGCGGCGACCGCCGGCGCTTCGGCGGCCTGGGGCTGGGGTTGTACATCGTGCGCAAGCTCGCCCAGGACCAGGGCGGGGACGTCACGGCGCGCAGGCTGGAGCGCGGCACCCGCATGTGCTTCACCCTGCCCCTGCACCGGGGCGGGGACGCCGGCCCCGGCGGGGGCGGGGGCGGCGGGTCGGTCGTCGAACCGCCCGGGGTGGCCGCGGTCCGGGTCGGGGTGACCGGGCGGAGCACGCCCCAGGGGCCACCCGCGCCCCAGGAGACACCGAAAATCTCAGCAGGCCCCGATCCCCTGCCACGGCAGCGATCCACGCGCCCCAGGGCCGGGCGGTCCCGCTGATTCACCCGGGCGTTGGTTTCCGTTCGAGGTGATCGGGGCATTTCCACCCCTGGCGGAATTCGCCGTCACACAACGGGCGGGTTCCGGACCGCACGAGAGCACGAACGCGCAGGGACGAAAGCCGTGGCAGGAGATCACACCCCGTTCGACACCGGGGACGACCCGAGCAAGGTCGAACGGCACGTCACCCTCCCCTACGTCCCCACCAGTGTCATGGACGCGCGCCGCCGCCTGAGCGACGACCTGCGCGCCGTGGGCGTGGCCGAGGGCCGCATCGACGAGGCCGTTCTCATCATCAGCGAACTGGTCAGCAACGCGCTGCGCCACGCCAGCCCCCTGCCCACCCCCGCCAACCCGGCCAACAGCGTCGGTGTCGCCTGGCGGGCCGAGGTGGACGCCGCCCCCGGCGGCTGGCTGGAGATCTCCGTCCGCGACGGCGGCTCCACCACCATGCCCCGGGTGGCCGACCCGGGCGCCTCCGGACTGGGCGGGCGCGGACTGGGGATCGTCCAGCACCTCGCCGGGCGCTGGGGCACCGAGATGGACGCGACCACCACCACCGTCTGGGCCGTGCTGGACCTGCCCCCCGAGGCGGCGGGCCCCGCCGCACAGGGCGAGGGCGCCGCGTCCGACCCGGCCGCCCCCGCCGGCCGCCCGCCCGGCCGGGCCCGCGACCCGCGCGGCGGCGGCCCCGTGGTGTCCCTGCCCTTCACCCTCCACGACGGGGGGCGCGCCCGCGGCGCACTGCTCTGACCTGCGAGGCACCGGCCCGTCGCCCGGTCCCCGGGGGGATCGTGACCGATGTCGCGAAACACCGTCAACGAGGTGGCCCGGTCCGGACCGGGCCGCTACAGTCACGACTGTGGAGTTGAAGATATCGAGCCGATCTCAAGATGACCTCGCGGTGGTAACCGTCGGAGGCGAGATCGACCTGTACACGGCACCCCGGTTGCGCGACGAGCTGATCACGGCCCTGGACGAGGGGGCCCGCCGGCTGGTCATCGACATGTCGTCGACCGAGTTCTGCGACTCGACCGGCATCAGCGTCCTGCTCTCGGCGATGAAGCGCTCCCGGGACAAGGGCGGCGACCTCGAACTGGTGGCGCCCAGGCAGGCGGTCAGGAAGGTCCTCGAAGTCACCGGCCTGCACGAGGTGTTCGTCATCCACCCCGACACCGACGCCCTGCCGGTGGCCGCGGGGACCGGAACCGCCCCCTAGGGCCCCGATGGCACCGAGGAGGGGTGACGGGCCCGAGGCGGCGGGGATCGCCGTGGTGATCGCCGCCAAGGACGAGGAGGCGCGGGTCGGCCGCACCGTGGCCGCGGCCCGCGCGCTGCCCGGGGTGGACCTGATCGTCGTCGTCGACGACGGGTCGGCGGACCGCACCTCGGAGGTGGCCCTGGAGGCCGGGGCCCGGGTGCTCCGGCACAGCCGCAACCGGGGCAAGGGCGCCGCGATGGAGACGGGTGCCGAGGGCGTCCGGCTCATCGAGGAGCACGAGGAGGGCGCCGACGGGATCCGCCCGGCCCGGCACCTGCTGTTCCTCGACGCGGACCTGGAGTCGACCGCCGCCGGCGCCGCCCCCCTGCTGGAGCCGGTCGCCGAGGGCAAGGCCGACATGGCCATCGCGCTGTTCCCGGCCACCCGGCTGCGCCTGGGGGGCCAGGGGTTCGTGGTGCGCCTGGCCCGCGGCGGCGTGCGCCGGGCGACCGGCTGGGAGCCGGAGCAGCCCCTCAACGGGCAGCGCTGCATCACCCGCGCCGCGTTCGAGGCCGCGCGCCCGCTGGCCCCGGGGTTCGGGGTGGAGACCGGCCTGACCATCGACGTGCTCAGGGCCGGGCTGCGGGTGGTCGAGGTGGAGGTGCCGCTGGAGCACCGGGCCACCGGCACCGACCTGCGCGCCCAGCTGCACCGCGCGCACCAGTTCGTGGACGTGCTGCGGGCGCTCACCACCCGCGAGCTGCGCCCCACCGTGCGCCGCGCCCTGTCCGGCGCCCGAGACAGGGCGCCGGGCCGCCGCCGAGGCTAATTCCTGGGTCGGGTAGAGCACGTTCCCGGCAAAAATCGCCGATAGTGACACCACGGGTGCTCTCGGTGTCGCTACGCTCACACAATGTTCACCATGATCCTGGCCGTCACGGGCGTGCTCACGGGTCTGGGCGGACTCGCCCTGGGCGGGTACGCGCTGGCCAGGGCCCGCGACATCGACGCCGACACCCGTGTCCTCGCCCAGCGCGCCGCCGCCTCCGCACAGGTCGGCGCCGCCGATCCGCTCGCCGTGCGCGACATGGCGGTGCTCCACTACGACGCCCTGGAGGAGATGTCCGGGGCGCGCTCCTTCTCCCTCGCCCTGCTCAACGGCGACGGCGACGGGGTGGTCCTCACGTCCATCAACGGCCGCACCGAGTCGCGCACCTACGCCAAGGCGGTGGTGCGCGGCGAGTCCGGGACCCTGCTCAGCCCCGAGGAGTACCGCGTCGTGCGGGCCGCCCGGCTGGGCGAGGGGATCGGCACGACCGTGCGCGCGCCGAGGGTCAGCGGACCGGTGGTCGCCGGGGACGCCGAGGTCCCGGTCACCGTCGTCCCCGACCCGCAGGCCCCGCCGGCCGGCCCGGGGCCGCGGCCCGAGCGGGAGGAGCCGGCCGGGCCGTCCGGGACGGTGTGGGTGCCGGAGATCGGCCCGGAGGAGCCGGAGGAGCCGGAGGAGGCGGTGCTGGCCGCGGACTCCGGCGCCGCCCGGACCCGGCTGCGGACCCCGCCCCGCACGGCGCCCGCGCCGCGCGGCGGAGCGGAGTGACCGCCCCAGCCTCCCGGCGGCGTATAGCCTGAACACCATGCCTGACCGTTACGCCTACCTCGGCCCCGAGGGCACCTTCACCGAGGCCGCCCTGCGGGCCCTGCGCCCCGACGCGACCGACACCGCGCGCATCCCCTGCGAGGGGGTCGCCGCGGTCTTCGACGCCGTCCGCACCGGGGCGGTCGAGGGCGGCGTCGTACCGCTGGAGAACTCGGTGGAGGGCGGTGTCACCTCCACCATCGCCGAGCTCATCGGCGGCGAGCCCCTGGCCATCACCGGCGAGACCGCCGTCCCGGTGGAGTTCGCGCTGTTCGCCCGGCCCGGTGTCACGCTGAACGACGTCAAGACGGTGGCCACCCACCCGCACGCCCTGGCCCAGTGCCGGGGCTGGCTGGCCCGGCACCTGCCCGACGCGGAGACGCACACCGTCTCCTCCACGGCCGCCGCCGCCCGCGCCGTGTCCGAGCCCGGGGCGTCCTACGACGCCGCGATCTGCGCCGTCATCGCGGGGGAGCGCTACGGGCTGCGCGCGCTGGCGACCGGGGTGGGCGACCGCGCCGACGCCGCCACCCGGTTCATCTACCTCTCCCGTCCCGGGCGCCCGCCCGCGCCGACGGGGGCCGACCTGACGTCGGTGGTCGCGTTCATCGCCGACGACCACCCGGGCGCGCTCATCGAGGTCCTCACCCAGTTCGCGGTGCGCGGGGTCAACCTGACCCGGCTGGAGTCGCGGCCCACCGGCGACAAGCTGGGCAGCTACTGCTTCTGCATCGACGCCGAGGGGCACGTCGCCGACGCCCGTGTGGGCGAGGCGCTCATGGGGCTGCGCCGGGTCTGCCGCGACGTGCGCTTCCTGGGCAGCTACCCGCGCAGCGGCCGGGCCACCGAGCTCGACCCGCCGCTGAGCCCCCGGCCCGCCACCGAGGCCGACTACGCCGAGTCGGAGCGGTGGCTGGCCCGCATCCGCTCCGGCGGCGTCGACTGACCCGGGCGGCGCCGCGCAGCCGAGACCGGACCCGGGCTCAGGTGTCCGGTCCGCCTTCTTGCCCCTCCCCGGCCTCGAACACCCACTCCTCCGCCGCCGCCCGGCGCAGCTCCAGGTAGAGCGCCAGCCGCAGCGCCGTGTCGCGGGGCCTTTCGGTGTCCAGCGCCTCCAACGCGGCGCTCAGCTCCTCGGTGGTCATCTCGCGCAACGGTTTCACTGCCGTCCCCTCCCCGGAAGCCGGTGATGTCTCGTCGTGATGACGCGGTGACAGCGCGTTCATGACGCGAACCGGGAAAAGATGTCGGCGCGGGCGGGACCGGGCGGTAACCTGCAAGACGTGATCGACCTTCGCGCTCTCCGAGAAGACCCCGACCGACTCCGCGCCTCGCAGCTGGCCCGCGGGGAGGACCCCTCCGTCGCCGACCGGCTGCTCGGACTCGACTCCGAGCGGCGCTCCGCGCTCACCCGCTTCGAGACCCTGCGGTCCGAGCAGAAGAGCATGGGCAAGTCGGTCTCCAAGGCGTCCCCGGAGGAGCGCGAGACCCTCCTGGTCCGGGCCAAGGCGCTGGCCGCCGACGTCAAGGCCGCCGAGGCCGAGGCCGACCGCCTCGCCGCCGAGCTCGACCGGGCCGTGGCCGGCGTGCCCAACCTCGTGGAGGAGGGCGCCCCCGAGGGCGGCGTGGACGACTTCAAGGTCATCGAGACCGTCGGCGTTCCGCGCACCTTCGACTTCACCCCGCGCGACCACCTGGAGCTGGGCGAGAAGCTCGGAGCCATCGACATGGAGCGCGGCGCCAAGGTGTCCGGCGCGCGCTTCTACTTCCTCACCGGGGTCGGCGCCCAGCTGGAGCTGGCGCTGCTCAACATGGCCATGAACCAGGCCGTCGCCGCCGGGTTCACCCCGATGATCCCGCCCGTGCTGGTCAAGCCCGAGACCATGGAGGGCACCGGCTTCCTGGGCTCCCACGCGGACGAGGTGTACCGGCTGCCCGCCGACGACCTCTACCTCGTGGGCACCTCCGAGGTGCCGCTGGCGGGGTACCACGCCGGCGAGATCCTGCCCGCCGACGCACTGCCCAACCGGTACATCGGATGGTCGCCGTGCTTCCGCCGGGAGGCCGGCTCCTACGGCAAGGACACCCGCGGCATCATCCGGGTGCACCAGTTCAACAAGGTGGAGATGTTCGTCTACACCCACCCCGACGACGCCCACGAGGAGCACCTGCGGCTGCTCGCCTGGGAGCGGGAGATGCTCGACAAGCTGGAGCTGCCCTACAGGGTCGTCGACATCGCCGCGGGCGACCTGGGCACCAGCGCCGCCCGCAAGTACGACTGCGAGGCGTGGGTCCCCACCCAGGAGACCTACCGCGAGCTGACCTCCACCTCCAACTGCACCGAGTTCCAGGCCCGCCGCCTCAACGTGCGCTTCCGGGGGGAGGACGGCAAGCCGCGCTTCGCCGCCACCCTCAACGGCACGCTGGGCACCACCCGGTGGATCGTCGCGATCCTGGAGAACCACCAGCGGGAGGACGGCTCGGTCGTGGTCCCCGAGGCGCTGCGCCCCTACCTGGGCCGCGACGTCCTGGAGCCGGTCGGCTAGGGCGGCCCGGACCGCGCCCGGCGGGCCGCCGGGCCCGCGCGAGAACACGAGGAGCCCGTCCCCGAGGATGAGGGGGCGGGCTCCTGCGCGTGCGGGGCGGTGTGCTCCGGTGCGCCTACAGGTAGGGGCCGGAGACGTTGTCCTCGCGGCCCGGGACCTGGCCCGGCTGGGCCTGGAGTCCCGCGACGCCCGGGGGCAGGGCCTTGCGCATGTTCTCCAGCTGGGCGCGGGCCGCCATCTGCTGGGCGAACAGGGTGGTCTGGATGCCGTGGAAGAGGCCCTCCAGCCAGCCCACCAGCTGGGCCTGCGCGATGCGCAGCTCGGCCTCGCTGGGGGCGCTGCCGTCGGCGAACGGCAGGGTGAGGCGGTCCAGCTCGTCTATCAGCTCCGGCGCCAGCCCGTCCTCCAGCTCCTTGATGGAGGAGGTGTGGATCTCCTTGAGGCGGGTGCGGCTCGCCTCGTCGAGCGGAGCGGCCTTGACCTCCTCCAGGAGCTGGCGGATCATGCTGCCGATCCGCATCACCTTGGCGGGCTGCTCCACCATGTCCGCGAGGGTGCGGGGCTCCTCGCTCCCCTCCCCGTCCCCGTGCTGGTCCACTCCCACGACCAGGACCTGGGGCTGCTCGTTCGGATCGTCCGTAGTGCTCATATGTCCCCTTACCGAATGTCGTCGACCGCGCCCGTCAGCGGGTGAGCAGGATCTTGCCGGTGTGCGCGCTCGATTCCATGACGTCGTGCGCCTCCGCCGCGTTCCGCATCGGCAGGACGCGGTCCACGACGGGGCGGATGGCTCCTTGTTCTACCAACGGCCATACCTGCTCCAGTACTCCCGCGACGATGGCCGACTTCTCGGCCGGGGGGCGCGCGCGGAGGGTCGTGGCGTGGACGGAGAGGCGCTTGGCGAGCATACGGCCCAGGTCGGCCTCGCCGGAGCGGCCGCCCATCAGCCCGATGATCACCAGGCGGCCGCCGGTGGCCAGGGAGCGCAGGTTGGCGTCCAGGTAGGAGCCGCCGATGATGTCGAGGACCAGGTCGGCGCCCCCGGCCTCGCGCATCCGGGCGGCGAAGTCCTCGGTGCGGTAGTCGATGGTGATCTCCGCCCCCAGCTCCCGGCAGGCGGCCAGCTTCTCCGCGCTGCCCGCGGTGACGGCCACCCGGGCGCCCAGGGCGCGGGCGAACTGGATGGCGAAGGTGCCGATGCCGCTGCCGCCGCCGTGCAGCAGCACGGTGTCGCCCCGGCCCAGGCCGCCCACCATCACCAGGTTCGACCACACCGTGCAGGCGACCTCGGGCAGGGCCGCCGCCTCGGCCAGGCCAACCCCGGCGGGGACCGGCAGCAGTTGGCCGACCGGCACGGCGACCTTCTCGGCGTAGCCGCCGCCGGACAGCAGGGCGCAGACCCGGTCGCCCACCGCCCAGCCCGAGCCCCCGGTGCCCGGCCCCAGCTCCAGGACCGTGCCCGAGCACTCCAGCCCCGGGTACTCGGACGCCCCCGGCGGCGGCGGATAGGCGCCCTGGCGCTGGGCGACGTCGGCGCGGTTGACCGCGGTGGCGGCCACCTCGACGAGGACCTCCCCTTCGCCGGGAACGGGATCGGGGACCTGTGACCAGGCCAGGACCTCGGGTCCGCCCGGTTCGGTGATACGGATCGCGTGCATGGGACCGACCGTATCCCCCCGCGGGGGGACGGACTTCGAAGAGGATCGTGTTCGGGGGGCGAGAAGGGATGCATCGGCGGGCCGCCGCGGGTAAGAGTGAACCCAGGGAGCGACCCCCGCTCCCCGGCGGGGTACCCCTCTCTCCGCAGTACACCCCCTTCACGCAGGAGAACTCGGTGTCACACCAGGATCAGAACGGGACGGGCGCGGCCTCCGAGGGCCAGGAGCCGGACGCGACCCCGTGGCTGAGCGCGCAGGACGGACCCGGGGAGGCCGGGGCCGCCGTCACCGACCTCGCCTCGCGCGTGCCGGCCGCCCCCTCGCCCCGGGAGCAGTGGTTCGGCGGCGACGCGCCACCGCCGCCGCCCTATGCCTCCCCCATCCCGCTGGACACCCCGATGACCCCGGCCGCTCCCCCGGCCCCCGCGCCCCCCGGGGCGGCGGACACCGGCGACGCGGACGACGGGGAGCCGGAGGAGGACGGGCCCACCGGTGCGCGCGCCGACGCCGACGCCGGCAACGGCGCCGAGGACGGCGGGGACGAGGGCCCCGGTGCCGAGGACGGTGACGACGGCGAGGACGAGGTGAGCCCGGACACCGTCCGGCTGCTGCCGAGGCCGCTGCGGTTGCGCGAGCGCCCCGGCCGCCCGGCGCGCCGCCCGGGACGGCCGGAGGCCGAGGGGGAGGCCGACCCCCTGGCCCCCCGCGACCTGCGCCGCGACGCCGACGTCCCCGAACCCGAGCAGCTGCCGCCGCTGGAGCCGGGGACCGCCTCCGAGGAGGAGCCGCCCGCGCCGACCGAGCCGTCCGCCCCGAGGACGCCGCCGCGGCCCCCGGCCGCGTGGGCCCCCGCGGAGCCCGCGCCGGCCCTCCCGCGGTCCGGGCCGCCGCCGGCACCGCAGACCCCGTCGACACCGATGGTCCCGCCGGTCCCGCAGACCCCGGGGGTGAGCGGCGAACGGCAGACCTCCGACTCCCTCAACGCCGCCACCCTGGTCCGCAACCGGCACCAGGGCCCCACCGGCGGCTGGCGGCGCGCCGTGCACACCGCCACCCTGGGGCTGGTCAACCCCGGCGAGTCCCCCAAGGTGCTGCGCCGGCGCGAACTCGTCGCCCGCGCCTGCACCCCCGTCGCGACCGGCCACCACCGGGTCGCCGTCCTCAGCCTCAAGGGCGGGGTCGGCAAGACCACCACCACGGTCGCCCTGGGCGCCACGCTGGCCTCCCTGCGCGGCGACCGGGTGCTGGCCGTGGACGCCAACCCCGACCGGGGGACCCTCTCCGACAAGGTGCGGCTGGAGACCGCCGCGACCATCCGCGACCTCCTCAACGAGCGCCACCTCGTGGCCCGCTACGCCGACATCCGCGGGTTCACCTCCCAGGCGCCCAGCCGCCTGGAGATCCTCGCCTCCGACCGCGACCCCGCCGTGTCGGAGGCCTTCGGCGACGAGGACTACCGGGAGGTCGCCCGGATCGTCGAGCACTTCTACTCCATCTGCATCACCGACTGCGGCACCGGCCTCCTGCACGCCGCCATGCGCGGCGTCCTGGGCCTGGCCGACCAGATCGTCCTGGTGAGTTCCGCGTCCGTGGACGGCGCGCGCAGCGCCAGTGCCACCCTCGACTGGCTGGAGGCGCACGGACACGAGGGGCTGGTGCGCGACGCGGTGGTCGTGTTGTCCATGGTGCGCTCCGACAGCAAGAGCAGCGTCGACCTAGACCGGCTGGAGGGCCACTTCGCCTCCCGCTGCCGCACCGTGGTCCGCGTGCCCTGGGACGGCCACCTGGAGGAGGGCGCCGAGGTGGACCTCGAACGGCTCGCCCCCGCCACCCGCGACGCCTACCTGAGGCTCGCCGCCACCGTCGGGGAGGGGTTCGGCCGCCACCGGTGACGGATTCCGCGCCGACGGCCCCTCGCGGACAATGGACGGCGGCGAGAGGGGGCCGAGGATGAACGAAAGGGAGATCCCGCCGGCGGTGGTCGCGGGGGTGGACGGCTCGTCCGGTGCCCGCGCCGCGCTGGTGTGGGCGGTCGAGGCGGCCGCCCGCCGCCGGGTCCCGCTGCGCATCGTGCACGGGACGGGCCCGGCCGCCGGCGATGGCGACAGGCTGCGCGCCGCCCACGGGCTGCTCACCGAGAGCGCCGGGTACGCCCGCCGGGCCCGCCCCGACATCGAGGTGGTCACCGTCCTGGCCGCCGAGCACGCCCCCGCCGTCCTGCTGGGGGAGGCCCGCGCCGGGGACGTCATCGCGGTGGGCTCGCGGGGGCTGGGCCCGGTGCGCGCCCTCCTGCTCGGCTCCGCGGCCGTGCGCGCCTCCGCCCACGCGCCCTGCCCGGCGGTGGTCGTCCCCGACACCGGGCCCCGCGGGTACCGGGGACGCGTCGTGGTCGGGGTGGACGGCTCGCCGCCCTCCCGGCGCGCCCTGCGCTTCGCCCTCCGGGAGGCGCTGGCCACCGGCGCCTCGGTGACCGTGGTCCACGCCCGCGGCGCCGGCGCCCCGGCCGCCGGGACGGCGTCCGGCCGGGGGCCCGGCGACCTCGTGGCCGGGGAACTCGCCGAGGCCGTCGACGGGCGCACCGCGCACCTGGACGTCGAGGCCGTGCGCGTCGAGGGGGACCCCGTGCAGGCGCTCCTGGAGGCCGGAGCGGACGCCGACATGATCGTCGTCGGCTCGCGCGGGCGCGGCGGGGTGCACGGACTGGTCCTGGGTTCGGTCGGCCAGGGGGTGCTGAACCGCGCCGGAGTCCCGGTGGCCGTCCTGCCCCCGCGCGCCGGTGAGACCGGCGCGGGGCCGGCGGGGCCCGGAAACCGTGCCCGAAGGTCCCCGGACCGGTGGCCTTGAGCCCTGTGCCGCTCACCGCACCATGGGGTGTACTCGGTGATGATGGGTGCCTGAAGGGGGTTGTCACATGGTGAACGAGGACCGCACACCGCGCGTGGTGGTGGGCATCGACGGATCGGACAACGGGCAGGCGGCCCTGGAGTGGGCGGCGGCCGAGGCGGAGCGCCGGGGGGTGCCGCTGCGGATCGTGCACGCCCTGGGCATGCCGCTGATCGTGTCCGCGTACGGCGGCCCGGCCAGGTTCGAGCCGACCGAGGAGATCCGGGGGCAGGCCACCGAGGTCCTGCGGAACGCGGTGGAGCACGTGGGCAGGGCGCGGCCGGGGGTGGGGACCGAGACCGTCACCGCCCTGGAGGAGGCGCCGCTGGCCCTGCTGCGCCAGTGCCACCCGCACGACCTGCTGGTGGTGGGAACCCGGGGGATGGGCACCGTCAAGGCGGTGTTCGTCGGCTCGGTGAGCGTTCGGGTGGCCGCCCAGGCGCCCTGCCCGGTCGTGGTGGTGCCCTCGCACGGGGGCGCGCCCGCGACCACGGGGCTGAAGCGGATCGTCGTCGGCGTCGACGGCTCCCGCAACGGACGCCGCGCCCTGGGCCTGGCGGTGTCCCTGGCCGCCGAGGCCGAGGGCGAACTGGTCGTGGTGCACAGCTGGGAGGTGCCCTACCCCTACGACCCCGTCGCGATGACCGCGGCCGGCTACCAGCCCCAGGAGGACCTGTTCGAGAAGCAGTCCGAGGAGCTGGTCGCCGAACTCCTCGCGGAGGCCATTGACGAGCAGCGCGACGACGTGGACGTCGACGTCACGGTGGTGCGCACCCGGAACGGGCCGGTGAACGCTGTCCTAGAGGCCGCCGAGGGCGCCGACGCGATCGTCGTCGGCTCGCGCGGACGCGGCACCGTGCGCGGGCTGCTGCTGGGCTCGGTCAGCCAGGGGGTGCTGCACCACTCCGCGATCCCGGTGGTGGTGCTGCCCCGGCACGCGGACGAGGACTGACCGGCCCCCCGGCGGGCCCGCGCGGGCCCGCCGGGGGCGGTGCCCCCGGCTCACGCGGCGGGCGGTGCTCCGGGACGGCCCCCGGAAGCGGCACGGCCGCCGACGCCGGAGGCCACCGCGGGCGGCGCCCCGTGCCGCCCGGCCCCCGGGTTCACCGGGCGTCGTACTCCAGGCAGAACGGGTGTCCGGCGGGGTCCGCGTACACCCGGAACCACACCCGGCCGCCCTCCTCCTCCGTGCGCAGCAGCGCCGCGCCCAGCTCCAGCACCCGTGCCTGCGCCGTGTCGATGTCCTCCACCCACACGTCCAGGTGCGCCTGCTGCGGCCGTTCGGGGTCCGGCCACGCGGCCGCCCGGTGCCCCTCCACCCTCTGGAACGCGAGCACCGGCCACTCCCGGGGGTCGCCGACGGTCACCCAGTCCTCTTCCCGCTCGGTCACGGGCCGGCCCAGCAGCTCCGCGTAGAACCCCGCCAGCGCCTCGGGTTCGGGGCAGTCGTAGACAAACGTGTGCAGTCGTCCGATCATGCCCGCAGCCTGCCACGCGCCCCCGGCCCTGTCGACGTTCCGGCCGCTCGGGACGGGGCGTCGGGGGGCCGGGGACGGTACGGTGTCGGCCGGCGCTCCCACCGGGGACGGCCGTGTCCCCGCCCGCGTGCCCTGGCCGGCGGCGCACGGCCCGGCTCGCCGGAGGAGGCCCCGACCGCAGGCCGGGCGGGCCGTCGGGGGAGGCCCCGGAGCGCCGCCCACCACGCGCGGGACCGGACCGGCAGGTCCCGGCCGGGACCGCGGGATCCGGTGGCCGCCGAGCGTGGCCGTTGTCGAGCGCGGGCGGGCCCCGTTCTCCCCGCGGCTCCGGAGAGCCTGCGGGCGGCGGGGGACCGGCCGGGGAAACCGCGGCCCTCAGCGGAACCGGTACCCGTCCTCGGCGGAGGCTTCACCCATGAGCAGGTCGGGGGACACGCGGACGGCCATGTACGGGCGCACCAGGGACTCCGCCCCGGCGTCGTCGTACCCGTCCGGGAGCGGGGCCGGGCGCGGGCGGGGCACCGCGGGCAGCGCGGGGACGGGCCGGGCGGGCGCCGCCTCCAGGGCGGGCCGCACCGGCGGTGCCTCCAGCGCCGCGCGGAGCCTGCGGTCCTTCGGCCCGTCGATGACGCGCGCCACCGGGCTCAGCACCCAGGCCAGCGCCGAGGCGCACAGCCACCACAGCCGTGACACCGGTGACCTGCGCGGCCTGCGGTGGCGTCCGTTCCCGTCCCTGCCCATGGTTCAGCTCCAGTCATGTGTTCAAAGTTGCTCAGATCTTGTGAAGAGGTCCCGAAGAAGGAGACAGCGGTTCCGCCGTGCGCGCCGCCCGGGCGGGGCGGTCGCGGCGAGCGGGGGTCAGGGCATGGCGTCGACGGCCAGGAGCGCGGAGACCCGCGCGTCCTCGTAGGCGACCACCGCGGCGTTGACGGCGCCCATCAGCGCCGCGTCCTCCAGCGCCTGGGCCCGGCCGTCGCCGGTCTCGCCCCTCCAGCGGCGCAGGTGCTCGGCCGCGGCGGCGAGCGCCTCGCGCAGTGCCGCGGCGTCGATCCCGCCCTCCCGAGACCGGCTCGCGTCCGAGAACGCCTCGGTGCGGGCGCGCCGGGTCGTGGTCGGGACGGGGTACTGGTGCGCGGGGATCATGGCTGCTGCTCCTCAGGAGGGGCGGACGGGTGGTCGGTGCCCGCGTCGGCTGCGCGGTACGGGGGCCTCTTCGGGAGGGCCGCCGTGGACGCCCCCGAGTCCACGGCGGCCGGGGCCGGAACCCGGTTCCGGCGCGGGCCCGGGACGCCCGGCGCACTCGGTGGACCGAACGGCTCCTGTGACCCGCCCGGTGATGATGGCACATCTGGTCAAGATTGTGCAAGGCGAAGGTGCGCATTGGTCAATAGTGCCCGGTGTGTTCGTTGTGCACACGAGGAGACCGACTGCCCGGTACTCCGTCCTCCCCGTGCACAACAGGCACCGTCGGAAGTAACCTTGGACACGGAGTACTCGCGGGAAGGCGGATCATGGCGGACAAGCCGACGAGGGGGGCGCTGGTCAAGGCCCGGCGCAATGAACTGGGACTGTCCCAGAACGAGCTGGCGGGCCTGGTGGGGGTGTCGCGCGGGACCATCCGGAACATCGAGGCCGACCTGGTGGAACCCAACAAGTCCACCTGGGCCTCCCTGGACCGCGTGCTCGGGAGCCTGGCGGACGAGGAGGCGGAGCCCACGGCCGAGGTGGGCGACCGGGTCTCCCACGACGCCTACGGCCAGGGCGTGGTCGTGGCCGCCCGGGGGCAGGGCGAGTCCTCCCGCATCCGTGTGGACTTCGGGGCCCCGCACGGTGAGAAGGACCTGGTGCTCAAGTACGCGCCGGCCGAGATGGGCGAGGACGACCCCTCCGGCGGCGCCGAGTCCCCGGCGCGCGCCCGCCCCGACACCGACCCCTCCTCGGTCCCCGCCGAGATCGCCGAGGTCCTCGTGTCCGGGCCGGTCATCGACTACGAGGTGTTCCACCCCCAGGAGGGCGACGGCATCGCCGTGGTGGCGATGCTGGTCAAGACCACGGACGCCCGCCTGTCGCGGAGGGACCGGCGCTACATCTCCGACGTGTGGGACACCCTGGCGGACTCCCTGCACGCGGACTCCGAGGGCGAAGAGGACGCCGAGCCCGACGCGGCCCCCGCGGACCGGGCCGCCGCGCAGCGGACCGCCGCCGCGCCGGAGACCGCCCGGACCGTCCGGCCCGAGCCCCGCGAGCGCTGACGCCCCGTCCTCAGTCCGCCTCGATCCCGCGGGCGAGCAGGACCGCCTGCTGCTCCTCGTTGAGGAACTCGGCGCCCAGGACGCGCCGCAGGTTCGGCACCAGGTCGAGGTCGTCCAGCGAGGCGACGTCGAACAGGTCGTCCTCCCCGTCCCACACCGGGGCGCACTCCTGGTAGACCTCGTTCCCGCCGTCCAGGCACAGCTCCTCCACCGTGGCGAGGAGGTCGGTACCGATCTCCAGCCGCTCGAAGTACTCCCGTGCCTGCGGCATGACCTTGTACGCCAGGTCGTTCTCGTACGCGTACTTCCACGCGTCGCCGCCGTGGCCCTGCTCCCGGAGGACGTCGGCGATCCGGAACGGGGGCGCCAGCACCTCGTCGGTGTACATGAGCTGCTCGATCACGAGGAGCTTGAAATTGAAGTCCTTGAAGGCGGTCATGCCGCGACCCTAGACCACCCCTGCGACACCCGCCGGACCCGGCTCCCGCAGGTCGCGGCCGGGCGCGCCCGGCCGCCGGCCCGCCGGCGAACGACCCCGGCCGAGGGCGAGAACACCGAAGGCCGGTGCCCCGGGCCCGTGCGCACCCTCCGCGCCCCGGACCCGGACCACCGGCCTTCGCTGCTTCTGCTCCGGCGCACCGACCTGCTCGAACGCGCCGGTTCTGCGGAGGGTATGGGATTTGAACCCATGAAGTCCCGTCAAGGACTTGGTGCTTTTCAAGAGCACTGCACTCGGCCGCTATGCGAACCCTCCCGGGACCCCTTCGGGTCTCCGCGAGTCATCGTAGCCGACGCGCCCCGCCGCCACGCGCCCGCCGGGGAAGTCGCCGCGGGGCGGGTGGCGCACGGGGGTTACTCGCAAGTAACATTCGGCGTATGGCAAACATGAACGCCGAGACGGCGGAGATGGTCAAGTCCGGTTTCCTGGCCGCGGTGCCCTTCGCCCGCACGCTCGGCCTGTCGTTCGAGGAGCTCGACTTCGGCCGGGCCGTGATGACCCTGCCGGACACCCCCGAGCACCACAACCACATCGGCGGCGCGCACGCCGGGGCGATGTTCACCCTGGCCGAGTCCGCCTCCGGCGCCATCATCATCGGCACCTTCGGCGACACCATGGACCGCGCGCTGCCGCTGCCGACCAGGTCCGAGATCCACTTCCTCAAGATGGCCACCGGCGACATGACCGCCGAGGCCGTGCTCGGCCGCCCGCGGAGCGAGATCATCGCCGAGCTCGACGGCGGCCGGCGCCCCGAGTTCCCCATCGACGTGGAGATCCGCATGGCGGACGGCACCGTCACGGGCAGGATGACGATCGTGTGGACCCTCAAGCCGAACCGCAAGTGACTCCCGCCCCAACAGCCACATACCGAACACGATCGGCCCTGGTCGCGCCCGGTTTCACGGGCCCGTCCGGGGCACGTCGATTTGTCGGCACCGATGGGTAGGTTGACCCTGACCACGCCGACGAGGAGGCAGAGACCGTGAAACTGCGTGTGGACCGCGACGCGTTCGCCGAAGCCGTCGCCTGGACGGCCCGCGCCCTGCCGAACCGCCCGGCGGTGCCGGTGCTGGCCGGGATGCGCCTGGAGGTCCCCGACGGCGGCTCCTCCCTCCACCTGTCCGGGTTCGACTACGAGGTCTCGGCGCGCTCCTCCGTCGAGGTGCTCGCGGAGGAGGCCGGGGCGGCGCTGGTCCCCGGACGGCTGCTCGCCGAGATCGTCCGCACCCTGCCCGGCGGCTCCGTGCACATCGACACCGACGGCACCAGGGTGCGGGTCAGCGGCGGCGCGGCGCGGTTCACCCTCATCACGATGCCGCTGGAGGACTACCCCACGCTGCCCGGCATGCCCGAGCGCGTGGGCTCGGTGCCCGCCGACGCCTTCGCGGAGGCGGTCCGGCAGGTCACCCCCGCGGCCAGCCGCGACGACACCCTGCCGATGCTGACCGGCGCCTACCTGGAC
Source organism: Nocardiopsis flavescens (assembly GCF_900141985.1). Classification (GTDB taxonomy): domain Bacteria; phylum Actinomycetota; class Actinomycetes; order Streptosporangiales; family Streptosporangiaceae; genus Nocardiopsis; species Nocardiopsis flavescens. The sequence continues at coordinate 45,633 of NZ_FQZK01000018.1, forward strand.
TTCACGGGCGACACCCTGAGCGTGGTGGCCACGGACCGCTACCGCATCGCGGTGCGCGACCTGTGGTGGAAGCCTCAGGACCCGGGCATCGACACGTCGGCGCTGGTGCCCGCCCGCACCCTGCACGACATGGTGCGGGGCGTCATCGGCGGCTCCAACGTGGAGGTCGCCCTGTCCTCGGGCGCGGCCGGCGGCCTGGCGCCGGGGGAGGGCACGATCGGTTTCGAGAACGGGGACCGGCGCAGCACCACCCGGCTGATCGACAGCGACTTCGTCAAGTACGCCGCCTGGTTCCCCGCGGAGTTCGCGTCCCGGGCCGAGGTGGCGGTGGCCCCGCTGGCGGAGGCGGTGAAGCGGGTGGCGCTGGTGGCCGACCGGCACACCCCGCTCCGTCTGGCCTTCACCGAGGGCGAGGTGTCGCTGGAGGCGGGCTCGGGCGAGGACGCCCAGGCCGTGGAGGCGATCGCCGTGGACTACCAGGGTGACCCGCTGCGGGTGGCGTTCCGCCCCGACTACCTGGTGGACGGCCTGTCGGCGATCGGCACGGACACCGCCCACCTGAACTTCACGGAGCCGACGAAACCCGCCGTGTTCACCGATGTCCCGGCGAAGGAGGGCGACGCCCCCGCTTTCCGGTATCTGGTGCAGCCGTTGCGGGTGTCCTGATCAGCGGATTCGGGTCTTATCCACAGCTTGCCGCCGAGTTATCCACAAGGTTTTCCACAGGATGGCGGCGAACCTGTGGATAACCAGGGGTAATCAGCCCCAGGAGCACCTGAATCACCCTTCGTTCTCGCTCGCATTTCCGCTTTGACGTGCGAGAACGTCGCCAGTGGCGATTCTGTGCACAGCCTGTGGAAAACTTTGTGGAACCGGGCCGTTTCCGACATCGAGAATCATCATAAAGCAGGACAATCTGCCCAATTCTCGTGAACCGGGTGCGGCTACTCGCTCGTGGGCAGAGAGGATGAACCCGCGCCGGTTACGGACGTCTCCAGGCCGAGCTGGGCCTGCCGTCCCCGCTGGTAGCCCGCCCTGGCCCCCGCGGCGCTGTGCGTCCGCTCGGGCCGGTGCTTGCGCAGCTGCGGGAACTGCTTCTGGAACTCCTCCTGGACCCGGTGCACGTCCGCCCTCAGGACCAGCTCGGCGCCCCGCGCGGACGCCACCTCGCCGTCGGGCCCCGCACCCGCGCCGGTCGGCCGCGCCGCCTCCTGGAGGCGGCGGCGGAACTCGCGGATGCGCTCGGCCACCGCCTGCCCGTAGGCGCGCACGAACGACCGGTAGTACCGCTTGCGCTCGGTCTCCAGCTCGGACCGCGTGTAGTTGCGCAGCTCCCGGATGTCGGTCACGTGCCCGGAGCTCATGAACTTGGCCGAGGACTCCATCTGCATGGAGATCGACGGCATGAGCATGCGCAGCGCGTCCAGCGCGCTCACCGTCCCCACCAGGATGAGCACCCGGTCGGTGTTCTCCGAGGAGTTGCCCCGGACCGCCGACTGGCAGCCGTAGGCGGCCGCGATGTCGGCCAGGGCCCGTACCCGGGCCTTGCCGTGGCCGCCCACCCCGGACACGGTGTAGTCCATACGCCCGATCGCGTCGGGCTCCTCACCCCGCTCGACGCGGGCCTCGGCCTCCGCGATCGCGTGGCGGGTCATCAGCTCGGCGGCCTTGGCGGTGAACGCCTGGCTCTCGGCATCAGTGACCGAGGGGTCCTCCGCCATGCGGAGGAGCCCTCGGACCCGCTCGACCATTTTCTGACGAGCAGCTTCAGTCATCGGCGCCCGGTCGCTCCCGTAGGTGTGTTCTCCCTCTTCCGCACCTGGGCGGAAAACACCGAGCCTACTTCTTGTCTCCGAGTACCATCGCGATCACTCCGACGGTCGCCCAGATCGCGAGCGCGGCGAACAGGCCGCCGAACAGGCTCAGCGAGAGGATCCCGTAGCCCACACCGCCCACGACGGCGGGCACGGCCGCGTAGCGGAAGGGGAAGTTGGCCGCGTAGCGGCGGCCCCGCCGGTCGGACTTCTTGCTGATCACACCGCCGACGCCGCCGACGAGGGAGAAGAAGATCACGGCCGCGCCCAGGCCCGACATGACGGCGGGGAGCAGCCCGCCGCCCAGGTTGAGCAGGAAGAAGAGGGCCCCGCCCGCGGCGCCGCCCAGGACGGACGTCGTCCAGGGCCAGATCATCGTCGCCGAGGCGACGGGAGTGAATGCGTTACCGCGCTCCAGCGTCATGTCCACCGCTCCAGTCCGTTCGCGTGACGACCGCTCCGGAACGGGCCGTCTCCACCAGCATGCACTGCCCCGGGCCGCGCGCACATCAGGGCACATCCCTGACTTACCCCGGAGTGCCCGCGCCGCACCCCGCGGGGGCGGTCTGTGGACGGCAGCGGGGAAACGCGCACCACGACGGGTCAACGAACGGGCCCCTCCGGAAGTGCCCGGATCCCGCGGCTCCGCGGATCCCCGCGCCGGAGGGGTTCGGAGGGCCCGCGCGGACCGCCCGGCGACGGGCCCGCGGCCGACCTGAGGGAAACCACAGGTGAACCCGGAGGGGTGCACCCTGGGCGGAAGGGGCACCGCGTTCCTAGCGTTCTTGCATGGCCCTTCCACCCCCCGTCCGCGCTGAACGCCGCGACAGCCCCGCCCGGCGCACCGCCGACACCCGGCCCCTCAGGCTCCTGCGCACCAGGGTCACCGCCCCGCCGCTGCTCGGGGCCTGCGCGCTGCTGCTCCTGTCGGCCCTCCCCGCCGCGGCCGCCGCGGCGCCTCCCGCGGTCGCCTCCGGTCCGCGCACCCCGGATCCCGCGGCCGTCGACGCCCTCGTGGAGGACTACCTGGAGGCGACCGGCCTGCCCGGGGCCGCGGTCGTGGTGACCGAGGGCACCGACATCGTGCACGCGGGCGGGTACGGCACCGCCCCGGACGGCGCCCCGGTGACCGCGGGCACGCCCATGGCCGTGGCGTCGGTCAGCAAGTCGTTCACCGCCCTGGCGGTCCTGCGCCTGGCCGAGGCCGGGGAACTGGACCTGGACGACCCGGTGCGCGAGCACCTGCCCGAGTTCACGATGGCCGACCCCCGCGCGGAGCGGATCACCGTGCGCCACCTGCTCGACCAGACCTCCGGCATGTCCGACACCGAGTTCGCCTCCTACAGCCGCGGCCGGGACACCCTCACCCTGCGCGGGGCCGTGGCCGACCTGCGCGGCGCCGGCCTCGCCGCCGAGCCCGGCACCCGCTGGGAGTACCACAACCCGAACTACCAGGTGGCCGCCCGCCTGGTCGAGGTGGTCGGCGGCCGCCCCTTCGCGGACCACCTGCGCGCGGAGGTGTTCGCCCCGCTCGGCATGGACGACAGCACCACGATCGACACCGACCTGGACCTGCCCGCCGGGGCGCGGGGCCACGTCGTCGTGCTCGGCCTGGCGATCCCCGCGGACGAGCCGCCCGGGTTCGGGAACGGGTCCGGCGGTGTCCTCAGCAGCGCCCGCGACATGGGGGCCTGGCTCATCGCCCACGGCAGCGGGGGCCGCGGACCGGGCGGCGCGGAGACGGGCCTGCTGTCCCCCGAGGGGTTCGAGGCCCTGCACACCCCCTCGGAGGGGTCCGGCTCCTACGCGCTGGGGTGGTCGCTGGGGGAGACCGGCTCGGGTGCACCGGTCGTGGAGCACAGCGGGCAGATCATGACCGCCACCGCCCACCAGGCGCTGCTGCCGGACAGCGGGCACGGCATCGCGGTCATGGCCAACAGCGGCACCGCGGCCGCCGGGGCGGGCTGGCTGGCCGACGCGCTCATCGAACTCGTGGACTCCGGCACCGCCCCGGAACGGCCGGGGGCCGGGGCCGCGGAGCTGCTGTGGCTGGACGCCGCCCTGCTCGCCGGGGCCGCCGCGGCCGTGCCGCTCGGCGTGCGCGGTGTGCGCAGGGCCGACGCCTGGGCGCGCTCGCGCTCGGGCCGGGCGCGCTGGGCGACGGCGGCGCGCCTGCTCCCCTACGCGCTGCCGCCGGCGCTGCTCCTGGGCCTGCACGAGGTGCTCGGGTGGCTGTTCCAGGGCCGGGACATGGCGTGGTTCCAGCCGCCCTACCTGTTCCCCGCGTTCTGGGCGGCGCTGGCCGCCCGGTCCCTGGGCTGCGCCGCGGTGCTCGCGGCCCGCTGCGCCCGCCTCGCGGTGCGGGGGAGTGCGCGCGCCGGCCGCTCCCCGTCCGCGGAGGGGCCGGGGGACGGCGACCGCTGAGCCCCCGGGCGGGCCGGACGGCACCCGGGTGCCGCGGGCCCGCCCGGGGGCTCACTCCCCGCCCGCGGGATCCCCTCTGAGGACCCGCGGCGCCTCCGCGGACCGCCGCAGGTCCGCCAGCAGGCCGGGCCACGCCGTCCGGAACGCGGGGAGCAGCGGCAGCGACTCCGCCGCCGCCACCGGTACCCACCGCACCTCGATGCTCTCGTCGTTGCCGGGCGTGAAGGGGGCCAGGCCCGGCACGCTCAGCAAGAAGGTGTCGTAGCGCCACACCGCCAGGTCGTGCTCGTGCACCCCCACCACCGTGTACCCGCCGAGATCGCCCGCGATCTCCTCGCGGAACTCCCGGACCGCGGCCTCCAGCGGTGTCTCGTCGCGGTTGCGCGCGCCGCCGGGGATGCCCCACATGCCGCCCATGTGAGTCCACTCGGCGCGGTGTTGCAGCAGGACATGTCCGGTTCCGGCCATGTCGACCCCGTACAACAACAGCCCCGCGGCCCCGTAGACTCCCCAGCGCCTGGACCCGTCCGGCAGGTGCACCCAGCCGTTGCCGTCGCCGTCCTCCATCAAGCCCTCCTGACTCCCGCGCGTCGGCCCCCGCGCGCCGGCCGCCGCCCGTGGCCGGAGCACCCGGACGCGACGGAGACCGGACGCGGTCCGCCGCGCCCCTCCACAGCCCTCTACCCTTCAAGAACCCATGGCCCGCTCGACGACTTCCGCCGCCCTCCTGCCCGTGTACGCTCTCGGCCTGGCCGCACGCTACTGGGTCCCTCTCCTGTGCGTCCACACGGTCGGCATGCTGGTGCACGCCCTGCTGATGCGCGGCCTGGTCCGGCTGGCCGACGTCGAGCAGACGCTCTCCACGGCGGGCCTGGGGCTGACCCTCCTGGTCACCCTGGTCACGTTCGTGGTCATGTTCCAGCTCCTGCGGCCCGGACTGCCCACCATCGACGCCGAGCTGAGCTCGGAGGTGGTCCGCAGGGACGGGAAGCGCGGGTTCGCCGAGCGCGAGCGCCGCGTGGTGGACGGGGTCGCCCTGGCGATCCTGCCGTTCCTCCTGTTCTACGCCGCCTGGGGGCTGATCCGCGAGCAGTACGACCTGTACAGCATCGCCCTGATCAACAGCGGCGGCCTGGAGGCCTTCGAAGCGCCCCTCAAGGTGCCCTGGTACGGACTGCCCCTCATCGTCGCCGTCTCCGCGTGGCTGCTGCGCAAGCTCACCTCGCACTTCTACCGCAAGCGCCACAGCGCCGTCCTGGGCGTGCTCACCGCCCTGTTCGAAGGCGTGTGGGTGTTCATGTTCCTGTTCTCCCTGGGCCTGGCGATCACCCAGGCGGAGACCTGGCTGACCGGCCGGGTCTTCTGGGTGGACATCCGGACCGGGGTCACGGGCCTGGTGGACGGCGCCGGCGCGCTGGTCGGCCTGCCCGACCTCCACGCGCAGGCGCAGGTGTGGTGGGCCGGGGTGTGGAAGGCGTTCTCGACGGGCTTCGTGGGCCCGCTGCTGTGGCTGACGATCGCCGCGGTGGTCTACCGCGCCCAGGTCGGCGACCACGACTCCGTGTTCGAGGCCCGCCGGGAGCGGGACGGCTTCGACCGGGCGGTCAACCGGGTGGCGGGCGCCGGCCGCTTCTTCGACCGGTTCGTCGGCGGCGACCTCAGGGACCAGGTCTACCCGTGCCTGAACGCGCTGCGCTTCGTCCTGCGCGTGGGACCGGTGTTCTACCTGTCGTACTCCCTGTGCTTCGTGCTGCTGGAGGTCGCGTTCACGCGGCTGCACCGGCTGGTGTTCGTCCTGGGCGGCCCCGGCCCGCTGCACGCCCAGTGGTGGCCGTGGCTCCAGCCCATCGACTTCGCGGTGGACTCCCTGCACATGCTGCTGCGGGTGTGCCTGCTGGCGGCGGCCTTCGAGATCGCGCTGCGCAAGGCCGAGGAGGACAGCGTGGGCCGCCGGGTGCGCCGGACGGCGAGGCACGTGTCCCCGCACGGCTCCCGCCACGCCCGCTGACCCGGGGCCGCGGCCGTGGGCCCGGGGCTACTCCAGGACCTCGGCCTCGAACACCAGCGCCTCGGGCCGGGGCCGCTCGGGGTCGTCGGAGGTGTCGACGGTGACCTCGTAGCGGAGCCCCTCGACCGCGTCGGCGGGCACCAGGAACGACAGGATGATCGACTGCTCCCGGCCGGGGGCGACCGTCTCGCCCTCGGCGGTGGTGCAGCCGTAGGCCCCGTCGCCCGCCTCCTCGCCGAAATCGCGCAGGGAGAACAGGTGCGTGCGCTCCCAGGAGCGCCCCCGGTCGTCCACGGCCCGGAACGCGCAGCTGTGCCGCAGCAGCTCGGCGGCCCCCTCGTCGCCGGGGGTGACCCGAAAGCCCACGTCGAGGATCTCCAGACCCTCGGGCGGGGGCTCGGAGGAGCCCAGGAAACCGGTGATGTAGCCGGTGACCCGCCACTCGCTGCCCGCCAGGACGGCGGTCTCGCCGACGGCCACCGGCCGCGGCTCGGGCGGGATCAGCCCGGCCTCCCTCCCGTCGCCGACCTCGGTCATGTAGGGCCACACCAGCATCAGCGGGAACAGCAGCGCCAGCACCACCGCGTAGGGCAGGTGCAGGCGCTTCCAGAGCGGTCGGCCGTGCCGGACGGCCTTGCCCCGGGCCCCGGTGAGCGGGGGCGCCCACACCGCGGGAGGGCCGCCGGCGGACGGGTGCGGGGGAGCGGGCTCCGCGAAACCGGGTCCGCCCCGCCCCGGACGGCCTCCGGGGACCCCGGGCCCGGGAGGAGGTCCCGCGTACGCCGGGGAGGCCGGCGGCGCGCCGGGGAGCGGTCCCGGGCCCCGGGAGCGGTCGGACGGACCGCGGTCCGCGCGCCTGGGGCGCGGGTTCCCGCCGCGCGGGTCCTGCGCGGGATACGCCCCGGGGCGGCGTCCGTCCCCGGGTTCCCGGGCGCCGGTCCGGGGACCCGGGGACGCCGGGCCGCGGCCGGGGGAGGCCGGTCCCGCGGACTCCGGTGCTCCGGAGCCGTCCCGGGGGGTCCGGTGCCGTCCGCGCGGACCCTGCGGAGGGTACGCCCCGGAGGGCCGGCCCGTTCCGGGCCGCTCCGCCGGGCCGCCCACGGGTCCGGGAACAGGGCCGGGAACAGGGCGGGGACCGGCGAGCGGCGGCCCGCCCACGGGCCCCCGCGGGTCCTGGGGCGGATACGGACGCCTCCGGGGGAAGCCCCCGTCGGCCTCTGCGGGCCGATCCACCGGTTCCGGACGCCTGCGCACCGGGCGGCGGGGGATCCGCGGGTCCGGCCGACCGGGGCCCGGGTCGCCCGCCGTGCCGGGGCGGTCCGCGGGGTACCCGCCGTAGCCGTCGGGCCGCCCCGCCGGGGGAGGCCCGGCCGGCGGACCGGGCATGCGGTACGGGGAGGCGGGGGGCTCTCCGCCGCCGGGACTCCCGCCTGCGCGCGGAGCGTCGCCGCGACGGGGGTCCCGGGGGTCCCCGGGCTCATTCGGACGCATCCGACGCCTCCCCCATGTCGATCTCGGGCTCGGTCAGGACCACCGCGTCGGGGCCCGGTTCGGCTGCGACCCCGCCCAGGTCGATCTCCACCCGCGAGGACAGCCGCTGCTCGTAGCCGGGCCGGTGCGTGAGCACCAGTGTCGGACCGTCCAGGCGCTCGGCGGGAACCTCGAAGACGAACGCGCCGCGCTGGGGGATCGCGGGGGAGAAGGTCGCCCGCTCCAGCGACGCCCGGAACCAGCCCCGTTCCCCGTAGACCACACCGTCGGCCATCCGCAGTTCCGCCGGGATCCCGTGCACGGTGTTCTCCAGGGCGGTCACCCGGGTCCAGACCACCACCCACACCCCGTTGGCGGCGACCCTCTCGGCGTCGCCGATGGAGCTGCCGGTCACCTCGATCTCCGAGGCGACGTCGACCCGGTCCACCTCGGCCTCGAACGCGCGCGTGGCCACCACCGCGCCCTGCGCGCCGGCGGTCGCGATGGGACCGGTCCGCGCCTCCCCGGAGACGATGAAGCGCTGGGCGGTGAAGATCGCCGCGGTCAGCCCGACGCACAGCACGAAGGCCAGGAGACGGCGGCCGGGGGCGGACCGGGAGCGCACGGTCATCCCTCCCCGAGCGGCAGGTCGACCGTGCCGACGGTGGAACCGGCGACCGATGTCCAGAAGAACCCGGCGCCGCCGGTCGTGGTGAGCTTCTCGGTCTGGTGCACGGTGATCCGGACCGTGTCCACCTCGTCGGGGGAGACGCCCTCCGGCAGCGGCCAGGAGAGGAGCGCCTCCTCGGGCATGTGCGGCTGCAGACGTGTGGTGGCGCCCTCGGGGTGGCGGGTCAGGGTGAGGTCGGGGTGCTTCACCCGGTGGTCGCCGGGCAGCAGGCGCACGTCCATGGTCGATCCGATGTCGAACACCGGCACCGGGAGGTCGGAGCCGTGCAGCTCCACGTCAGCGAGCACCCGGACCACGGCCCCCTCCACGTCGTCCGAGGCCGGCCCCGCCTCGTGCGGGGTGATCCGGTACAGGACGTTGCGCAGTTCGGTGCCGGGCGGCCGGGGCTCGGGCGACGCCGCCGCGAGCCCGCCGGTCAGGTACAGGCCCAGCACGGCGACGGCCGCGACCGCGGCTCCGACGGAGAGGATCGCGGCACGCAGAACACGGTCGCCGGGCAGGAAGGGGAGGGGGCGACCGGGGGTTTCGTCCGGACGGGCGTGATGGACCACGGGCCGCAGTGTAGGTGCAAAAGCCTCCGACGTGCAGCGAACGGCCGGAAGAGGTCACAACGGTCACCCGAGGCCGCTCCGCCCCCGGACGGCCCTGCTCCGTCGGGACGGCTCCGCCGCCGCTTCCGGAGGGTCCGGACCGGCCCCCGCGGGAAGAGTGATTTCGCCGACGTGAATGGCATGAGGATTACCGTTTGTCCTATCCTGGCCAGGGTATCGGGAAAGACGAATGCGTCACCCTTGGTGCGGGCCTATTCCGCTCCGTGTCGTTCCCGGCCGCTATTCCCGGACCGCGGGCCGGGAGGACGCCCGGGGGAAACCGCGCACCCGCCGCGACAGGGGCGTTCCCGCGGCGGTGATCGGGGCGCGCGGCCGGACCCGGGGCGGGTCCCGCGGGGTTGTAAGTGGACTGAAAGCGGCCTGGAAGAGGATCTCTCTAGTGTCGAGGGCGTTCGACACGATCGGTCGCCGCGAGAGGACGGCTCGCGAACCTCCCGACCGGATCGTCGTTCGTTGGACACATGCCACCCGTGGCGTTCCCTGAGGCGGAGTCCGCCACGGGTGGCCCGTCCGCCCGAAGGCGGTGAAGTCCGTGATGGTTCGCAGGCGACGTAGGGCCACACTGCGGCTCTATGCGAGTGCGGTGAGACGAGGATTGCGAGTCCCCCAGATGCTGACTCTCGACGACCGGTTCGAGGCGCTCGTCGCCGACGCGGTGCCCCAGGCCAAGATGCGGCCGTTCCAGGAGCCCGACCCGGAGGTGCCGGCCCCCGCCGGCGAGCCGGTCGAGCCCCCGGCCGAAGAGGTCCCGAAGGAAGAAGAGAAGTAACGACCTGAAGTAATCGAAAGGTCACTCCGAGTATCTGTTATAGAGGGGGAGATACTCGGAGCCTTTCGCATGTGCGGATTCCGGCTGTGCGCAATTCACCTTGCTAGGGTTGCTCCTTGTGGAATTCGGTGTGCTCGGCCCCATTGCCGCCTGGTCCGGCGGGCGTCCGGTTTCGATCGGCGGACCGCGCCAGCGCTGTGTGCTCGGCGCACTTCTGGTGGACCTCGGCCGCGAGGTCACCGTCGACCGGCTCATCAGCTACCTGTGGAGCGACGACCCGCCCCGCACCGCGCGCTCGGTCATCCAGGTCCAGGTCTCCCACCTGCGCCGCCTCCTCCCCGACCGCATCTCCACCACGGCCGGCGGCTACGTCCTCGACGTCGACCCGGACAGCGTCGACCTGCACAGGTTCCGGCGCATGCGCGACGAGGCGGCCCGCGCCGAACCCGAGGACGCACTGCCCCTCCTCGAAGCCGCGCTCTCCTGCTGGCGCGGGGTCCCGTTCTCGGGGGTCGGCTCGCAGGCCCTGGAGCACACCGTGGTCGCGCCGCTGCGCGAGGAGCGCTGGGCGGCCGTCATCGCCTGGGCGACCTGCGCCCTGGAACTGGGCAGGTACGACGGGGTCGTCTCCCGCCTGACCCCGCTCGCCGGGGAGGAGCCGTTCCGTGAGCGCCTGCACCACCTGCTCATCACCGCCCTGTGGAGGGCCAACGAAAAGGCCAGGGCGCTGTCCGCCTACGAGGACTTCCGGGCGCGGCTGGCGGACGAGCTGGGCGTCGACCCGGGCCCCGAGCTGGTCGCCCTGCACGCCCGCATCCTTCAGGAGGACGCGGACCAGCAGGTCCGCGGGGCCCCCACGGAACAAACGGAACCGGAGGTCCGCTACCGGGTCCGCAACGACCTCCCGAGAGACCTCCCCGACTTCACCGGACGCCGTGACTCCCTGCGCCGCCTGGAAGAAGTGTCCCAGTCCTACGAGGGCAGGGCCGAGGTCTGCGTCATCACCGGCCCCGGCGGCGAGGGCAAGACCACCACGGCGGTGCGTTTCGGTTACGAATCGGCCAAACGTTATCCCGACGGTCAGCTCTTCATCGACCTGTACGGCTACACCGCCGGCAAGGAGCCCCTGGACGCGTCGTCCGCGCTCGGCTCCCTCCTGCGCGCGGTGGGCGTGGCCCCCGAGTCGGTCCCCGAGACCCTGGAGGAGCGGGCCGCCCAGTGGCGCGCCACCCTCATGGGCCGCAGGACCCTGCTCATCCTGGACAACGCCGTCAGCTACGCGCAGGTCAGCCCGCTGCTGTTGTCCTCCCCGGGGTCGCTGACCCTCGTCACCAGCCGAAACGAGCTCTCCGGACTGAGCGGGGCGCGCTTCCTCTCGCTGGGGATGTTCGACGAGGAATCCTCCCTGGAACTCTTCTCGCGGGTACTGGGGGAGGAGCGCGTCGAGCGGGAGAAGGACGTGGCCCGGGAGATCGCCCGCATCTGCGGCGGGCTCCCCCTGGCCCTGCGCGTGATCGCCGGCCGCATGCTCAGCCGCCCCAGGTGGACCTTCGAGCACGTGGTGCGCCGGCTCACCGAGCAGAACCGGAAGTTCCGCGAACTCCAGGTCGACGGGCAGAGCGTCGAGACCGCGATCGACCTCTCCTACCGCAGCCTCACCGAGGCGCAGCGCCACGCCTTCCTGACGCTGGGGCTGATGATCGGCAACGTCATCGACCTGGCGGGCGGCGCCGCACTGCTGGAGGGCCCCGCGGAGGAGTCCGACGACATCCTCCAGGAGCTGGTCGGGGTCTGCCTGCTCGACGAGCCCCAGGGCGACGTGTACCGCATGCACGACCTCATCCGCGAGTTCGCGCGCAACCGGGCGGTCGCCGAGTTCGGAGGCGACCGGGTGGAGCGGATCCGCACGCGGCTGGCCGAGCACTACCTGGCGACCGCCCAGCACGCCGCCGAACTCCTGGGGCCCCGCGCCGTCGAGGACGAGGAGAGGCTCAAACTGGGCTACCGGACCGAGCTGCTGAGCAGGTCGGACGCCGAGGCCTGGTTCGACCGGCACCGCGACAGCCTGGCGGACACCATCGACCACTTCGCCTCGCTCGACAAGGGCGAGTACGCGTGGCGCATGGCCGACTCGGTGTGGCGCTTCTACGCCCTCCACGGGAAGATGAGCCTGCTCGTCAGCTCCCAGGAACGGGCCCTGCGGATCAGCGACCGGCAGGGGAACCTCCGGGGCCGCGCCGTCACCCTCATCGGCCTGGGCATCGGACACTACTTCTCCGGCCGCTTCGACGACGCCCTGCGGATGCTCGTCGAGGCCCGCGACCTGCTCACCCGGCTGGGCGACGACCGCGGCATCATCCGCGTCCTGGCCAACCTCGGCATGGTCTACGAGAGGGTCGGGAGGCTGCGGGAGTCGGCCGAGGCCATCCAGGGGGTGATCGACTACGCGGTGTCCCTGGGAGACCGCAGGATCGAGGCCATCCAGTGGGGCAACCTGGCGGTGGCCCGGCAGAGCCTGGGCCAGTACCGTGAGGCCCTGCACTGCGCGGAGCAGGCGCTGGCCAAGAACTCCGCGGAGGACCACCAGGAGTCGACCGCCCTGGTCAAGCGGGTCATGGGGGAGGCCAAGGTCGGGCTGGGCGACGTGGACGGGGCCCTGCGCGACCTGGACGAGGCGCTGGGGCTGTCCCGCCGGCTGGGGCTGGTCGGCGACCAGATCTACATCCACAACTCGCTCGGCGTCGCCTACCGTGCCGCCGGTCGCCCGGACGAGGCCGTCGAGGCCCACCGGGCCGCCCTGGCGCTGGCGGAGGAGTCCGGTGACCGCAGCGGCGACGCCGAGATCCTCACCGACCTGGGGATCACCCGGTCCGGCGCCGGGCACTACGAGGAGGCCGCGGTCGCCCTGGAGAGGGCCCACGCCGTCGCCCTGGAGCGCGACGAGCGCTACACCGCCGCCCGCGCCTGCCTGGCCCTGGGCACCCTGCCCGCGCCCACGGTCGCCGCCGACCGGGCCGAACGGCTCCTGCGCACGGCGGTGGACGTCCTCACCGAGGTCGGATCGCCCGACGCCGAACGGGCCCGCGCGGCCCTGGCCGACCGCTTCGGCGGCTGAACCGCACCGGGTCCCCCCGGCGCATGGACCACAGGCACAGGGTGGCGGGCAGAACCCGCACCGGTCGCGGCACCAGCGGGTAGACGGTCCGGGTGAGGGCCAGCACCCCGTCGAACAGCCGCTGCCTGCCCGGTGACCAGGGCAGGCCGAACCCCTCGCGCAGCTCCTCCGGGAGCAGGCCCGCGGTGAGCAGCCGCTGGAGGGGCATCAGCGCCCGCAGCACCGGCTGGCGCGGGTGGAGCAGGCGGCGGGTGATGTCGCGGGCCTCGGGATTCACCTCCAGCCGGTCCACCGCCTCCTTCCAGTAGGCGTCGAACGCCTCCGGCGAGTCCGGCCAGGCCTCGGCGGGCAGCCCCAGGGCGGTGCCGAACACCGACGCCTCCCGCAGGAAGAGCGCGTACTCGTCGGCGTCGCGGAAACCGCCGGACACCAGGGTGTGCACGCGGGCGGCGTTGTGGCAGAGGGTGGCGGCCACCCACAGCAGGAGGTCGTCGTCCAGGGCGCGGTAGCCGGGGCCCTCGACCTTCTTGTGCATCGCCCGGACGACGGCGTGCAGGCGCTCGCGCTCGGCGTCGGTGCCGTAGACCGTGCCGTAGACGTAGGCGAGGGTGCCGAAGAGGCGGGCGAAGGGGCGCTTCTCGAAGTCGCTGTGGTGGGACACCCCGAGGGCGACGGCGGGATGGGCGATCTGGAGCAGCACGGCGTAGCCGGCCCCGCCCAGCAGGCAGGACTCGGCCGTGATACGCCGAAGCGGCGATTCGTCTGACCAGGGGACCATGTCCTGGATCGTAAGAGACGGGCCGCACCTCTCCGGTGTGGAACGCGCCGTGTCCTCCCCCGAGCGGGTACCGCCGCCGCGGCGGCGACACCGCCCCGTCGCGGCCTCCGGGCGGTGCCGGCCGAGCCCGGGGCGGTGACCGTGTTCTCGCTCACCCGCGTGCGTGTCCCGCCCGACGGGGGATCCCGTGAGGCGGTGGCGGGCCGGGGCGGCCCGGGGGTGCGCGGTGCCGCGCAGGGTGAAGGGACCGGCGGGGCCCGGACGACCGGCGAAGGCCCGACCGGTCGTACCAGGGACGCCGCTCCCGGTCGGCCACGGGACGTCCCGCACGGGACCGCCGGGGCGCACCGAGGTCGGGTAAGGGAAATATGTCCATGTGGTGAGGTCCAGTGGATCGGCCTCCCCGACCCGGATTGGTCCAGTCCGCCCGCCGGGCGTACCGCCGCCCGACGTGACCCGCATCACCCCTGCTCCCGCTCCTGGGGAGCACCCCCTCCCCACCCGTACCAGTGGCCCGACCGCACACGAGTGGTCCTCGACGCGGTCCGGTCCCGCGCCCGACGGCGCCGCCACCAGGCCCTTGCACTCCTTGTCACGGCCTGCTTACGGTCTTTCGCAACGGGCGGGAAACTCCGGTGCACAGGGGTTTCCGGGACTTCACCGTCCGGTGTCCGGGGCCCATCCGAACCCCGAGCACCCGGCCCGCGCCCTGGACCGGAGACGGTCCGGGTCATCCCGCTACGAGTACCCCGGCGTGCCCCCGCACGACCGTGGACCATGACCCACACGGAAGGGCCCCGCATGCAGACCCCCAAGGCCGACACGCCCCGCAGGAACCGCAGGCTCCGCGCCGCCACGGCGCTCGCCGCCGCCACCACGCTCTTCTTCGGCCTGATGCCGATGGGCACCGCCAATGCCCACGGCTACATCTCCAACCCGCCGAGCCGCCAGGCGCAGTGCGCCGCCGGCGTCGTCGAGTGCGGCCCCATTCAGTGGGAGCCCCAGAGCGTCGAGGGCCCCAAGGGCCTCACCAGCTGCTCCGGCGGCAACCAGCAGTTCTCGGAGCTGGACGACGACAGCCGCGGCTGGCAGCGGACCGACGTCGGCACCTCCCAGGAGTTCACCTGGACCATCACCGCGAACCACCGCACCTCCACCTGGGAGTACTACATCGGCGGCCAGCAGATCGCGGTGTTCGACGACGGCGGGGCGCAGCCGCCCTCGACCTTCTCCCACACCCTCGACCTGTCCGGCTACAACGGCCCGCAGAAGATCCTCGCGGTGTGGAACGTCTACGACACGGCCAACGCCTTCTACGCCTGCATCGACGTCAACGTCCGCGGCTGACCCCGGCCGCACCTCCCGTGCGGCCCCCGGCCCGGATCCGCACCCGGGCCGGGGGCCGCGGCACGTGCGCGTGACCGGCGCGGAGGGAGGGGCCCCGTTCCCGGTACGGGCGGCGGCCCCGGCCCCGCCGGACACCCGGGGAGGGGGAGGCCCCGCGTGCGCGGCTACACTGCGGGCGGAACCGGGCGCTCCCGCCGGTGCCTCGACCTCCGAGAAGGGTGGCACGTACCCATGGGCTTCTTCGACGGCATGCGCAAGCCCCCGGTACCGGCCCGGCCGATGGACCGGCCCACCGCCGACGAGGCGCTCGGCCTCATCCGCGCCCAGCGCAAGATCGAGGCCATCAAGCTGATCCGCGAGCGCACCGGCATGGGCCTGGCCGAGGCCAAGCACGCCGCCGACGCGCTGGAGGCGGGCGGCCACGTCCCCATCCAGCCCACCCCCGGCCACACCCTCGCCGACCGGGTGCGCGAACTGCTCGCCCGGGATCGCGTCGCCGAGGCCGTCGTCCTGGTCTCCCGCGAGACCGGCATGACCGAGGACGAGTCCGCGCGCTTCGTCACCAGCCTGGACCGCTGACCCGCGGGACGGCCCGCGGCCCTCGGATCAGCGGCGCGGGCGGGCCCTGGCCAGCGGCGGGCGCATCGCCGCCCCTGCCACCGCTCCGTCCGCCGCGACGATGTGCGGTCCCCGCACCGCGCAGGAGGCCGGGTCGGCCGTCTCCGCGGCGGTCTGCGCCGCCCCGGTGCCCCGTCCCCCGCGAACCGGACGGCCGGCGCCATCACCGGGGTCGCCGGGCCGATACGTCCCGGCAGCACGGCCGGCCGGCGCGACCCTGGCCCGGGTCGCGCCCCCCTACAACCGCAAGACCAGCAGCACCGCACCCCCGTAGACCGGCGCGCACAGCGCGATGTTCACGGCGAACCCGGCCCCGGGCTCGGCGAGCCCTCGCAGCCCCAGGGCCCGGTTCCACCGCCTCGGCGCCGCTCCCCACCGGCCACGGCACGCACGCCGCCTTCAGGACCGCCGACGGCCCCTACGCGCGCCCCGCGCACTCGCTCCCGCGACTGCCCGTACGCCCCTCCCTCGGTGGCTACCCCTCCCGCTCCCGGAAACGCCGAGAGGCCGGTCCCGAAGGACCGACCTCTCACGCGTGAGTTGATCATTATGTCGTTTTTGGAGGTGAATCGGTGTTCTTGTGAGAATCCGGAGGGCACTGACTTCCGTCACCGCACCCCAAGGCACGCAGTTTCCCGGTGACCTCGGGGCGGACGGACGGCCACGTGCTCGCTGCCGACAGCTCCTCTTCCGAAGGAGGCTCGTTACGTAGTGCCATGCCGAGCACGTGCATGCCCAGGCGAGGAGGCACGGCATTGCCCACCTGCTGGGCCTGATCCTTTCCGGACCAAGGGAAATTACGAGGGAAGGTCTGAAGTACTCCGGATTCCGGGATCGTGAAGCGGTCGTATTTTCCGGCGGAGTAGTCCAAAGGGTTCTTATATACCTTGTTTCGGGAGACCTTCCCAGTGACGGTGAACGCAGGCTCCCAGGATTGTCGTTGCCCCCGCTTCCTGGGGTTTCCCCCGGATCCGTAGTTGGAGACCACGAAGAATCGCATCTTGCCGGCGGTGCGGAACCGCGACCCGTTCACATGAGGGTTCTTCGGCCGACTCGCCGCCTCCAAGGCATCCGCCATGGAGACCCAGCGGTGTTTGGTCTCAGGGAGCAGGGGCTCGCTCTCATCCGTTTTGGTGGAGTCGCGTCGATTCAGAGCAAAAGGGAGGTGGGTCGGTTCTGGTCGATCGATGGCACCCTTCTCCAGGAGACGAGCGATGAGTACGGCTCGCTTACGTGTTTGCGGAACACCGAACTCCTCGGTTCTCAACGTCCAGCAATCAGCCTCGTACTTGAGGCCATCGAGCCGTCCTTCACCGCTGCGTAGAAGTTCGGCGTACAACTGCCAGAGCGGTAGGACCGCTGGAACCTGCTCCAGCACGATCACCTTGTAAGGGTCGCGTCCCTCGGTCTCGATCGCCTTGAGAAGCCAACGGAGAGGTTCCAACATCAGAGCGGTGCGGGGATCTTCGGCGAAGGAGTCCAGCTCACGATCGATCTCGGCCTCGTCATCCGCGTGCACGAGACGCTGCATGAAGTCCTTCACCGTCTCCAGAGCGCGCCTTCCGGCTCCGGTTCCGGCGATGGAGAAGGACTGGCAGGGAGGACCACCGATCAGGGTGTCGACCGAGGTCGGGATCTCGTCGAAGCGATCCTCACGCATGGCCCGCACATCGGCGTGGATGGTCCGCAGGCCGGCTGCGTAGCGTGTCTCGCAGGCATTGGCGTCCCACTCGATCCCGATGCTCTTGAAGCCCAGGAAGTGCGCCGCCACGTCGAGTCCGCCTGGGCCCGCGAAGAGGTCCAGGATGCGGATCTCGTCAAGGGGGTGCACGTGTTCTTCCGGGCTCTTCATGGGGTTGGAGTCTATCCGTGTACTCGGACCGGGCTCGTTGGAGGCGACTCGGTCTGTGGACGGTGGCTGGAAGTCATCGCAGGTCGGTTCGTCCGTCAGAGTGATGACCTCCCCGGATGTACGTCTGGGGGCATGTCGACGAGGCCGGCTGTGAATATCTGGAGGGGGCACTGTAAACGGCAGCCGGAGCACCGACGTCCGAAGGTACATAACGGAATGTTCTTCGCAGGACCCACCTCGCTCTCGGGAGTCGGTTCGGCGATGAGAAGTCGCTCTTGTCTGTTGCCGCGGTCGCAGTTCATGGCAGGGTGATGGTGCGGGATATCGCGCATTCCCGAACTCACGGACGATCGATCTTCAGGAGCCACGTAAGTGCTGGTCTGGCAGGGGTACGTTGCGGTATCGGTGGCCGAGGTGGTAGCGGCATGACGACGGAACGTGCTGCATGGGTCACCGATGAGGGGTTGGCGGGCGAGGTCGACGCCATTTTCGCACGGGCGATCGATTCTTATAAGGCGAATCCGCATCTGATCGCCGAACACGCCAACCATGAGGAGTCCATCCGGGTCGGTGGTTACTCCCACCGCACACTCCTGGAGCTCGTGCAGAACGCTGCTGATGCGATGTCGGGCGGCGATGAGCATGTGGAGGGCACAGGGCGTGTCGAGCTTGTGCTCGATCTCCGGCATCGGGTTCTGTACTGCGCCAACGCGGGTCGGCCGTTTTCGCGAAGCGGTCTCACCTCGATCGCTCACGCCCATCTCAGTGGTAAGCGGGGCGACGAGATCGGGAGATTCGGTCTCGGTTTCAAGTCTGTGCTCGCGGTCACCGACGCCCCACAGGTCTTCAGCCGGTCCATCTCTTTCGAGTTCAACTCTCCTGAGGCGCGAACGGCGATCGCATCGGCTGTGCCCCCGGTCAAGAAGTTGCCGGTCTTACGGGCGATGACACGGATCGATGCCGATGCCGCGTTCGACCAGGACCCGATTCTGGAAGAACTCTCAGGGTGGGCGGCCACGATCGTCCGACTACCTCGAGTGTTGAACCCGGCGAGTCTTCAGCGGGAGATCGAGAACTTCCGCTCCGAGTTCCTGCTCTTCGTGAACGATGTCCGAGAGATCCGCCTGAGGGTCATCGACGGTGAATCCGACTCTGTGAAGAGCCACATATCCCGCGACCTGGGCGATGGTCGCTTCCGTATCGAACGAGCCGGAGACGACCACACCGAGTGGTACGTCGAAGACCACATGCACTCCCCTGGTCCGGAGGCCCAGGCGGAGGTTGGTGAGGCGGTCTCTCGAGACCGTGTCAAAATCACGGTCGCAGTGCCCACACGCTGGTCCCAGCGTAAGATCGGTGAGTTCTGGTCGTACTTCCCCTTGCAGGACAAGACCTCTGCGTCCGCCCTGTTCAATGCTCCGTGGAGCGTGAACGACGACCGCACCACCTTGCTGAGGAACACCTACAATCAGGAGATCCTCACAGCTTTCTCGGAGATCTTCGTGGGCATGTTGCCCAAGGTCTCCTCGCTTGAGGATCCTGCGGCCCATCTGGAGTACATGCCGGCCCGTGGTCGAGAGGCCCAGTCGTTCGGTGATGAACTGTTGTGCGCGCACATCCCCAGGATCGCTTCGGGCAGCGAACTGATCCCCGACGCGACCGGAACCCTGCGAGCGCCCTCCGAGCTTCGACCTCTTGATTTCGCGGTCACGGACGCCACCGAACGGGACCACGAGAAATGGATCACTTCACCGAACACCGGTGACGACGTTCCGCACTGGCGCTGCTATTCGGGTAACCAGCGCACGACGCGTCTGCGGCAACTCTATGTCCACAGTGTTTACTCTACGTTCTCCGAAGCTCGGAGTTTGGATGAGAAGTGGGCCTTGGAGAGGATCCCCAAACGAGGTGTACTCACCTGGTTGCGGGAGTGGTCGGAGGGGATCGATATCAAATCCTCGGCCCGGGCCTTTGAATTCGTCTTGTCGAACTCTCGCGTGGAGAAGATCAGGACAGCGAAGGTGATTCCGACGACCGGTGGCCAACGCTCGCTAGCAGATCGAAACGAGGTCTTTCTCGAGCGAGTCGAAGACGTTGATATCGAGGGTGCGAGTTTTGTTCACCCCGAATTTCTGGCATACCCCGGTATCGAGCGTAAGTTGCGCGATCACGGTTTCCGTGACCTCGACCCGGTCGCCATTCTTCGGGCCAGGGTGGCGAAACTGATAACGGAGCCGGAAGAGGATGAACTTCCCAAGCTCTGGACTGCCGTTCGTGACGTCCCCCTGGAGCAGGCACGTAAGGTCTTGTCCGATGACAGGGCCGGTCGTATCAAAGTTCCGACGCTCGACGGTGGTTGGTCCTCTCCGCGACAGGTACTGGACATCAGCGTTGGCTTGGGTGACGGCGTCGCCCATCGTTTGCTGGACAGGACCAGGTGTACCCCGGAGTTGGCATCGGCCCTGGGCGTAGTTCAGACCGCCGTGGCCGACTACCCCATCGAGGACGAGATCCTCTTCGATGACTACCACCGGTATGTGATGGACGAGCTCAACCAAAGGCTCGGGCCCGGCGAGCGTCCCATCGAACGGATCGAGTTCGACCAGAACGAGGGACCGGGTCCGTTCTCAGTGCTCCTCATGCTGAAGGATTCCGGAGCTTCTGAGGAGGTGCGAGAGTCGTGGACCTCACGATTGCTGGGATTTTCCGAACAGCAATTCTGGACCTGTGAAGACACTGACTCGAGGCAGACCTATGAAGTTGCCTCGCCCCTCCGGTGGGCGGTGGAGCGAGCAGGTATTTTGCGGTCGAATCGCGGATATCGCACACCCGGACGAATTGTTTCGCCATCGCTCGTCGAGTTCGAGGATCTACTCCCGCTCTTTCGTGGATCACGATCGGTCGAGGACGCCCTGTCTCTGCCGAAGACGTTGGATGCCGTCCCCGGCGACGTGTTGCGCGAGGCGTTCGAAGAGGAACTGTTCCCGTCGCGTATCAAAAATTCCACGTTGACGCGGTTCATCCTTGAGGCCGGTGCGCTGGCTTTTCCCGGAGGGCGGCCGACCATGGTGCCCGCTCGTGTTGGACGTGCCGTTGAGGGCAAGCACCCCGATCTGGTGTACGTGGCGACCACAGACGAGCAGCAAGAACTCCTCCATTCGCGGCACAAGCCCTATCTTCGAGCCGACCAGGAAGAAGTGGAGACGCTCCTGGATGTCGTGGGCTGCCGTCGTTTCGAGGACAGCTTCTCCTTCTCTATCCAGATCGAGGGACTTCAGGAAGAGGAAGCCGTCATCGATCGCTACCCGGGCTTGCGTTCGGCATTCGGTGAGGAACGAGTGAAGAACGCGACCTTGGTGAAGGCCATCCACCTCGCCAAACGAGTGACCACCGAGGATGGTGTCGAGGACCAGTCGCTGAGGTATCACCGTGAAGGTGCAAGGTTGCTCGTTCCCGCCGAGGGTGACGAGCGTCTCGACCTTGCACTCATCAACGAAGCCTTCGAACTCCGAATGTCCAACGCCGACCTGGAAGCGGTCCTCCAGCGAGGTGTGGATCAGCGTCTGGACGAGCAGCGGCAGGCCGCCAGGGCTGCGGCGGATGACGTCGAACGCCTGGAGATCTACTTCGGCGACGACACCCTACGGGAGTCTCTCCCCAAGGGGTTGTGGTCGGCGTTGGCGGGTCAGGGGTTGGTGAACGACGCCTCGTCCGTGGCCAAGCTCTTCCTCACGGTGTACGGTCGCGATTCGATCAAGCAGCTCAAGGATCAGTTCGCCGATGAGGGGCACACGGACGTGCCCACCAACTGGGCGGGTTCGTCGGCGACGATCTCCTGGTTGCGGGACATGGGCTTCGGGTCCGAGTACGCCGGCACTCGTACCCAGTCCCAAGAGCAGGAGTTCGTCGTTCCCGGCGCGGTCAAGCTCAATCCTCTGCATGACTTCCAGGAGGAGATCAGCCGGAAGCTGAGCGCGGTTCTAACTTATCAGGGAGAGAACGGCCACGCGCGAAAGGCCATGGTCGAGCTCCCTACGGGAGCTGGAAAAACCCGTGTGGCCACCGAGACGATGTTGCGATTGTTCATCGACGGCTCCATGAGAGGGACGGTGCTCTGGGTCGCGCAATCGGTCGAGTTGTGCGAGCAGGCGGTTCAGACCTTCATCACGGTCTGGCGCGGACTGGGTGACGAGCGTCCATTGACGATTGGTCGTCTCTGGGAGGGCAATGTCGTCCACGAGCCGGACACCGATTTCAGTGTCGTCGTGGCAACCGATGCCAAGCTGGAGAAAGTCTTCGGTGAACCCAGTTACGAGTGGCTGACCAAGGCCGCGGCCGTTTTCGTCGATGAGGCGCACCGCGCCGGTGGCTCGACCCGCTATACGCATATCCTGCGGTTGCTCGGAGTGGACGGCCGCACCTGGGAACGACCGCTTGTGGGTCTTTCCGCGACTCCGTTCAAGGGGCGTGGGGATGACAGCGAGCCGACACGGGAACTCGCGTCCCGCTTCGGTAGGCGCAAGATAACGGCCTTCGAGGATGACACCGACCAACAGGACGTATACCAGAAGTTGGTCCATCGTGGGATTCTCGCCCGTGTCAAACACGAGGTTCTGCCCGGCACAGACGTCATCCTGGCACCGGATGAGTTGAGGAAGATCCATGAGCTGCGCAGACTCGATTCTCGGGTGCTTGAACGCATCGGTCGGGATCAGGCGCGCATGCAGGTCCTCGTGAACCACATCTTGGAACGCGACCCCGAGTGGCCGATCCTGGTGTTCACACCGAGCGTGCTATCCGCCCAGGTTCTCGCGGCCACTCTCCGTTATCGGGGTGTCGAGGCCGAAGCGGTCAGCGGAGAGACCAGACGACAGACCCGCCGCGATGTCATCGAAAGGTTCAAGAGTGGCGAGGTCCGGGTTCTGGCCAACTGCGACCTGCTCATCCAGGGTTTCGACGCTCCTGGGGTCCGCGCCCTCTACATTGCACGACCGACTTTCAGCCCCAGCGCGTACATCCAGATGGCCGGTCGCGGTTTGCGGGGACCTGAGAACGGGGGCAAGGAGGAGTGCTTGATCGTGGACATCGCGGACAACTTCGGCGCGGTGAACGACTTCCTCGGGTATCGCGAATATGAGGCTTTCTGGACGGAGCAGACGACATGATCCTGGTTCCCGATCTCGCCGACATCGAGAGCCGGAGCACTAGTGAAGCCGAACGGCGGGTGGCTCGGTTGCTGCGGTCGGTGGAGGCTCCGGCTGACGCCGTCGCCTTCTTCTCTCTCGGCCTACGCAGTCACGGAACCAAACAGCAGGGGGAGGCGGATTTCGTCGTTCTCTGGAGGAACGTCGTCATCCTCGTCGAGGTCAAGGGGGGAGGTGTCCGCAAGCACGAGGGCCGCTGGTACAGCATCGACCGCCGTGGCGACTGGAAGAAACTGACCGAGTCGCCGATGGCACAAGCACAGTCGGCGATGTACGCCCTACGCAACATCCTGAACGAAGAAGGCGTGGGGTGGTACGCGAGCGAAGCCGTGGTCATCACTCCCGACATCGACGCTCCGCCGCCCGCCATCGACTGGAAGGAGAGTCATTGGTGGGCCAGGGAACGCATGAGCGTCGCCGCGCTGGCGGAGGGCTTCGAGAAGGTCGCCGCCGATGCCAGGACGGCTCCCTATGGTGTCAAAGTCGCACGAACTCGCCAGTTGCGAGAGCGGCTGTACGGAGAGTTCTCGCGGATGCCGGTCATCGATGCGCAACGCGGTGCCGTCATCGAGGAACAGAACCGGGCGACCGAAGGGCAGGCCAGGGTACTCGCCTCCCTTGCCCGTAACCCGAGAATGCTCATGTTCGGGGGAGCGGGCACCGGGAAGTCGCTGGTGCTCACGGAAGGCGCGAAGCAGGAGGCGGGCAGCGGGAGGTCCGTCCTGATCACCTTTCACTCCCCTTCGCTGGTCGCCTTCTTCCGACCACGGATCGAGGGCAGGAACATAGATCTCATTCCGTTCTCCGAGCTGTCCGGTGACCAGCGATACGACGTCGTCTTCGTTGACGAAGCGCAGGACCTCATGAACGCCCACGGCATGGACAGACTCGACTCGGTGATCAAGGGCGGTCGCGCCGGCGGTCGCTGGAGGATGTTCCTCGATCCCAACAATCAGGCCCGGGTGGACGGCGACTTCGATCCCGACGTGTTCGAGCTCGTCCAGGAAGAGGCTCTTCAATGCGACCTCGACATGAACGTTCGGAACACCCGGGCCATCGTGCACGTCGTCCAGGAGTACCTCGGTGCCGATATCGGAGATCCCGGCATCGTCCACGGGGACCGCGTGGAGTGGCACTGGTCTTCAGGAGAGGCCGATGCCGAGGCGGCCGAAGCCGTCGCGGTCGAACTCGTGTCCGGTGGGGTCCGACGGCAGGACGTCTGGATGATCGATGTCCGGCGGGAGGCCGAGCCCGAGCTGACCAAAGCGGGTTTCCTGATGACCAATCCCCGCTTCGCCAAAGGGCTGGAAGCGGAGCACGTCATCGTCTTCGGGCTACCTGAGGACTACGACGACCGAGGTGTCGCCGCGTTCTACGTCGCCATCACCCGCGCTCGCGTCACTCTCCATGTGATCGCCTCCAAGAAGGACAAGAAACGACTTCAGAACCTTCTCCGAGAGCGGGGTGCGCGGTGAGGCTGACTGCCGCTCAGCAAGGCGCGTTGGGCCATCTTCGCCGGGCCTATGCGGGGCCCGAGGGCGGGGACGACGAGGTCACGATGAACCTCCCCCACCGGCAGTACTCCGTCGGCATGCTCTTCCCACGCGAAGCCGTGTCGGGTGAGGGGGAAGAGGACGAGGTGTCCGCCGACGTCCCCAGCGGCGACGTGGAGGAAGAAGGAACGGGTGTTTCTCTTGCAGAGGAATGGCGTCCCTCATCGGTCGCGATCTCCTTCGTCACCGACGGCGCCTCCGTCGGCATCGAGTTCTCATGCGGCACGTACATCGAGATCGATGATGACGGTCCGCCCAGGTGGAACCGTGTGCCCCACTTCGTGGACGACCTGGTTTTGAGCCGTGGGCAGGCCCCTATCACTCTGATGATGGGAGAGGTCCCGGTCGAGATCGGGTCGCGTTGGCGGGCTGTTCAGGGCGACTTCCTGGTCACGGTACATGTTCGCGTGCTGAGCGAATCCACCGGTAAGGACAGGAACGACATCGCCCGCATGGTGTTCCAGGTCGGTTTGGCCGTTATGCCTTCCGTGGGAGCCCGCATTCTGGAGTACGCCTCAACGCGGACCTTCGACGCCGACCCTGAGACGGCCGAGCTGCGCCTGCGCTACCGCGACAGGAAGATCTATGCGGTCGGGCACGGCATGGCGGCGGACTGGGAGTTCGACACGGGGATCTGCACCAAGGTCCTTCTCACTTCAGTGCCCGCCTTCGTCGTGCCCGCTGTCGAGACCACGGGTTTCAAGGAGGGGACCGTCGAGGCCGAAGCGCTGGACCTGGCACACCTCGAGCGGATCGATGAGGTCCCGGAAGACGTGTTGCGGTCCTTGGACGCTTTCGTCGACGCCTTCGCCCAGTGGGCTGGCGGGCAGAGGGAAAGAGCCCGGTCCTTCGGAAACGAGAGGGCCGTCGCCGCTCGGATCGCCGAACGTTCTCTGGTGGCCGTCGACAGGATGCGGGAAACGGTAGGTCTTCTCCGAAGCCCCGCGTCAGGAGAACTGCGCACGGCCTTCTCACTCGGGATGAAGGCCATGCGGCTTCAGATGCGACAAGCCGCCGTCAATCGAGGGCGGGGCGAGCAGCGGCAGCGGTGGCGTCCGTTCCAGCTCGGGTTCCTGCTCGTGTCGTTGGCGTCCACCATAGACACGAAGCACAAGGACCGGGAGCTCGTCGATCTCATCTGGTTCCCCACCGGTGGTGGCAAGACCGAAGCGTACCTGGGCCTCGCGGCGATCGAGATCTTCCGGCGGCGCCTGGCTCATGGCCTGGCCGGTGGAGGAACCGCTGTGATCACCCGGTACACCCTGCGACTGTTGACCTCTCAGCAGTTCCAGCGTGCGGCGGCTCTGATCTGCGCCATGGAGAAGATGCGTAGGGAGGACTCACGTGTCAGGGGAATGGCGCAATTCTCCATCGGTCTTTGGGTGGGGAACGAGGTCACGCCGGGCACACGGCGGGAGGCGGGCAAAGCCCGTGAGCGTCTTCTTCGCGCCAGGAGTCCACAGGAGGCGAACGAATTCCAGGTGGAGAGCTGCCCCTGGTGTCTGACCCCCCTTGTGCCCGAGATCAACGGTGGCCGGGAAAAGGAGTTCGGTGTCCGCCTGGCGGGGAACACCGTGGTGCTCCACTGCGTGGCGGACTCCTGCGAGTTCAATCAGGAACTTCCGCTCTCCGTCGTCGATGATCTCCTCTACGAGGACCCGCCCACCATTCTGTTGGCCACCGTTGACAAGTTCGCACGGCTGCAGTTCAAGCCCGAGGCGGGCAGGCTACTCGGGATCGATACCTTCTTCGAGCAGCCCTCCATGATCATCCAGGACGAGCTCCATTTGCTCTCCGGGCCGCTCGGGACCACTGTGGCGGTCTTCGATGCCGTCATCCGGCTCCTGTTGAACCACTCCGATACCGGTCCCAAGATCGTTGCCTCGACGGCCACCATTCGTGCGTCCGAGGAACAGGTGCGCGGTCTGTACGGACGTGATGTCGCTCTTTACCCGCCGTCCGGGCTCGATGACGACCGCACCTTCTTCTCCCGTCCAGTGGAGAGTGGGGAGGGACGTCTCTACGTCGGTCTCATGCCACAGTCGATCTCCCAGCCGTCGGCCGTCATCGCCGCGTCCACCCCGATGTTGGAGATACCGGAAGCACTTGCCACCGAGAACCCCGGGGCCGTGAGCCGAGACGCCTACTGGACGCTGGTCATGTACCACAACAGTCTTCGAGAGCTCGGCCGGACCGGGACCCTGGTGATCGACGACGTCAATGGGAGGCTGGAGTCACGAGCCGAGAGGATCGGTCTCCCGACGCGTTCCGTTCGTGCCGGCAGCATCCTGGAGTTGACGAGCCGTAGAGGTGCGGAGGAACTCCCCAACGATCTGCGTGCGCTCCGGATCAGCGTCGACACGTCCGAGGACGCCATCGACGTGGTCCTGTCGTCGAATATGCTCTCCGTCGGAATCGACATCCCCCGACTGTCCTTGATGCTGATGGTGGGCCAGCCCAAGACCACCTCCGAGTACATCCAGGCGACGAGTCGTGTCGGGCGTGGTGACACACAGGGCATCGTTGTCACTCTCTTCAGATCGGCCCGTGCGCGTGACCGGTCGCACTTCGAGACCTTCCGTGGTTACCACGAGGCCCTGTACCGCAGAGTCGAGCCCACGAGCGTGACCCCATGGTCCTTGGCCTCCAGGGAGCGTTCGCTCGCTGGTGCGCTCGTCGCCCTGATGCGGCACTCGTTCGCCCAGCTCGCAGAGAACACGGCGGCCGGGGATTTCGATCTCGATGACACGAGGGTCAAGGAGGCCGTCGAGCTTTTGGTCGAGAACTTCCTCGGGTACGTGTCACAGGCCGATCCCCTTGAAGTAGAGGAAACACGTCATGATGTGCGCAGGTTGCTGCGCGAGTGGAGCGAAAGAGCTGAGCTAGCACGGTCATCCGGTGAAACCCTTTGCTATGAGTCCCGAATCAAGGGCCAAGAAGCGCTGTTGAAAGAATTTGGACAAAATGGCGAGGGATGGGTCATAGCTCATTCCATGAGGTCCGTCGAACCCAATGTGGCCGTCGAGGTCCGGGAACCGCAGGAGGAGTTTCACGATGGAGAAGATCAAGCATGATCTACGCCTTTCCGAGGCGATTTCTCCTTTCGGTGTCGGAGCGATCGTCGATATCCGGGGAGCCTCTCTCATGGCCCCGGACACCTCTTGGTGGGATTCAAAATATGCTCAAGAGATCCACTGTGAACGCTTGATGTCGCGGCTGGGTGCGGGAACATTGCGGCGTCCCCCGGAGCACGCGGGGCGCGCGGCCAAGACCACGCCCGCCTTGATGTATTGGCGCTTCCCTGCCTGGCGTTTCTGTGAGCGTTGTGATCGGCTCTCGAAGCTGACCGGTAAGAAAAATGGGAAGTGGAGCAACAAGTGTGAATGTGGTGGCCTTCTGGTGCCGATGCGATATGTCGCCATCTGCGAAAAGGGGAGTCACATCCAGGACATCAACTGGTTCAAGTGGGCGCATCGTGGGAGTGCTGCGCTTCAGAACGAAGAAGTCCGCTTTTGTCGTGATTACCGGTCACTCAAGTTCAAGAAGTATGCCGGGCGAGGCGAAGGTCTGTTGTCATTGGCGGTCAAGTGCAACGGTTGTGGCAACTCCCGGGTTCTACAGGAGCTCGTCACAGCGGGCGCCTTGAGTCGGGACGGTATTCGTTGCGCAGGGCGACAACCCTGGGAACCGGAGAATTCGGTCAAGGAACCCTGCCAAAATGCGCTGAACGCTGTACAGCGTGGTGCCACCGGTAACTACATGGCCGAGAAGATATCGGCCCTGGACATTCCGGAGGAGGCTCCTCCGTCGGTCGAGCTCGCGGAGAGGATCCGCGGCCATGTGTACTTCGCGAAGGTCGTGGCGGACAACGGTGGTCCACAAGCGGACATGGTGGCCGAGTGGATCGCCGAGGAACTCGGTGTGTCGAAGGAGACGGTGCTCGTCACGGTGGCCGAGGGGGAGGTCGCGGCGGATGACATGCTGCTCGACCTCAAGGACGGGGAGTGGGCCGCCTTCCTCAAGAAACTCGACGCCGTCCGTGATCGCGAGGGAGGCGACTTCGTCGTCGATGGCCGGACCTTTGATGACGTCGAGGGACCGGAGAGTCTCCTCCGCGCCATCGGTGGTGTCGGTATGGTGCGCCGGGTCCGCGAGGTCATCGCCCTGCGTGGTTTCCGGCGCAATGGCATGGACGCGGCACTGATCGACGTCGACCTCGGGCCGAACCGGCGAAGGTATCCCACTTATCCCGCGATCGAGTTGTTCGGAGAGGGGATCTTCATCCGGTTCAACGAGGAACTCCTCGGCGCCTGGGAGGAACAGCCGGGGGTGCGGGCCCGCGCGGGCATCCTTACGAGACGCAAGGAGCACTCGGCGCTGGCCGATCGCCTCGACACCCCAGAGCCGCGGTACGTGGCGCTACACACTCTGGCGCACCTGATCATTCGTCGATTGGCCTTTGAGAGCGGCTATGCGTCCGCGGCGCTTCAGGAGCGGATCTACGCCAACTCCGAGCGTGCCGACAAGACGGCCGGAATTTTGATCTACACGGCCTCGGGTGATTCCCAGGGGACTCTGGGAGGGCTCGTCAGGCTCGGTGAGCCGTCCAAGCTCATCCCTCTCATCGTGGCGGCCCTCGATGACGCGGACTTCTGCTCGAACGACCCGGTCTGCATCGAGAGCGACAAGCAAGGAGCCTCGCAGATGAACCTTTCGGCCTGCCACGGTTGTGCCTTGGTCAGTGAGACCTCGTGTGAGACCGGGAACCGCTTGCTTGACCGGCAACTGCTCCTGGGGGGAAGCGACGTGAAGGGACTACTGGAGGACGTTCTCACAGAGGTTCGGCGACTCGGATGACAGGTGTTCGCTTCGAGGCCGAGGACCTCGGCGCGAAGGATCCGGAACGCCGAGAGGTCGTCCCTCTGGCTCGTGCACACGACAACGCGGAAGCCACCGTTGCCGGCGTGGTCGTGACGACTTCCCGGTTCTGACGGACCGACCTCTCCTGACCTTCCACCGTTTGGGTGCCAGAACAATACCCATTTGGTCCGTTTCGATGGGGTTCTCTAGGCTCGGTTTCGTGGACGAGACCTTGATTGAGATCCTTGACCTTCAGAAGCAGTGGAGCGCGAAGAACACCGAGGCGATGAGGCGCCGTGGGGTTCTGATCCGTAAGACCCTCCCAGATCAACTCCGGCTGCACACCGCAACGCTGGCGGAGGTGCTGGAGGTGCCCGAATCCGAGGTGGGAGTGGAAGGACGAGACGGCACGGGGCTCAAGACGGAGGTCCCCTGGACACGGGTTCACCTCCCCCTACGGTCCCCCAGTGCGACGACCGGTTGGTACCTGGTCTATCTCTTCAGCGCGCAGGGGAATCGGGTATACCTCTCCCTGATCCAAGGCACCACCCGATGGACCGGGACCGACTTCGCACGGCGAAGTCCTGAACAACTCTCCGAGCGGGTGGCGTGGGCGCGACCTCTCCTCAAAGGGTTGCTCTCCGAGCGTGACGACCTCATCGAATCCATTGACCTCCAAGCCACGAAGTCGAAAGTGGCACGGGGATATGCGGCGGGGAGCGTGATCGCGATCGAGTACGACCGTCACACCATGCCGAATGACACCGTCCTGGTCCAGGATCTGCTGTTCATGACCCGCTTGCTCTCCGAGATTCATCAGGGGGAGGACACATCTCCGTACATCCCGGGTGAAGTGCCTCCCGAAGTGCTGGATGCGACCGAAGCAGCGGCCGAGACGGCCGGACGTCGAACGAGGGACTTCAAGGGGCAGGGATTTCGGCTCGACGCACCTGACCGACGAGCGTTGGAACTGCACAGCGTCGGTATGGCCACCGCTTACTTCGAAGACCGGGGATGGATCGTCGAGGATGTCGGGGCCGAGGAGTCTTACGACCTGCTGTTGAAGCGGGGAGACGAACGTCTCCACGTAGAGGTGAAGGGAACCGTCTCCGAGGGGGGTCAAGTGATTCTCACTCGTGCCGAGGTCGAGAAGCAGCGTCAGTTCGTGCCGGCCAACGCCCTGGTGATCGTCCACTCGATTCGATTGGATCGGAGTGTGTCACCACCTATGGCGAGTGGTGGTGTGCTGCACTGCACTTCGCCGTGGGAGATCGCGGAGGAAGACCTCACCGTTGTCTCCTACATTTATCGTTCTGAGGTTGAGAAGGCGCTCTGACACGTCGGTTCGTGATAGCGGGTGAGGCATGCCGCGCCCTCTCATGGTGTTTCTCCGATGTTCGCGGGAACAGCACCTCGACGTTGGAAAATGCCTGAAGCAGGGGGTGATAGCCGTAGCGCGGACCGTGATGGCATCGTGCGACTTCTCCGTCTCATCTCGTCGGTCCACAACATGCGCTCGGGGTGCTCGGCCACGATGGTGGCCCGCATCGGGTTCTGTTTCCTCCTGCCCCGGGTGCATACTCGCCGGCCGTCCATATGCTCGGAGTCGGCGGACCTGTACCCCGACGAGACGGCCTGTGTCATTCCGTGTCGATGGAAGGCCCATCCGAGGCAGACCAGCCATGCGATCAGTACATCCCAGGACACGAACGCCGACCATCCTTCCGGGCGGCCGAGCACGATTCACGCTCCGGAGCCGATCACGATGACGACGTCGGTGATCGGGAACAAAGGCCGGGGCGGCCGTTGGTGAGGCCAGGGCTTTCGCCCTGCGTGGGGCTGGTCCGGCGGTGCCGTGTCAGCGGGGTGCGTCCTCCGGGGTGGAAGCCGCTCGGTGCCTCAGGTGAGCGCGGGTCTCCCGGACGAGGTTGGTCAGGTGGATCAGCGCGCTCAGTCCCACGACCCACATTCCTCGCGGGTTCTCGAACCACACGAAGACTCCGAACGCCGCGGTCAGCACCAGGGCCATGATCGAGAACTTGACCAACCACCGGTTCGCGGGTGCGGGGGCGCGTGCCGCACGCTCGCGTTTCACGACCTCGCGTTCGAGCCTTTTCGCTTCGGGGTCGTACGGGGCGCGGTGCCGGCCGGTCATGTGGGCCCCTCCTAGTCGTGCGGGGGTGGTGACTTCGAGAGGCAGAGCTGTTCCGGATGGTGGGTGGACCAACCGTCCACCACTGCCGACAAGTCGACAGGGAGCAAAGCCGTTGCGCAACCCCCACCGCGTGAATCGGCCTGATAGGGGTGGCCCCGACACGGACACCGAGACCGTTGCAGATTCGGCCCGGACGCGCCCCCACGGTGGGGCGGGCGCCTCCAGAGACCGGCCCCGCCGGGCCGCCCGGCCCGGTTGACCGTGGACACACACCCCCCGTAGAAACGCCGAGAGGCCGGTCCCGAAGGACCGGCCTCTCGCTCTGTCGGGGTGGCGGGATTTGAACCCACGACCTCTTCGTCCCGAACGAAGCGCGCTGCCAAGCTGCGCTACACCCCGAAGCAACGAGCCCAAGTCTAGCGGACGTCCGGAGTGGTCGGGTAATCGATTACGGGACTGTGGCTCAGGCCTCGTCCGGACCCGCCACGAGGTCCAGCAGCGATGCCTCCGGACGGCAGCAGAACCGCACCGGCGCGTAGGGCGAGGTCCCCAGGCCGCCGGAGACGTGCAGCCACGCGCCGGCGTACTCGTGCAGCCCCCAGGCCCGCCTGCGGTCGATGCCGCAGTTGGTGACCAGCGTTCCGTAGAACGGCAGGCACAGCTGGCCGCCGTGGGTGTGCCCGGCCAGCATCAGCTGGTAGCCGTCGGCCGCGAACCGGTCCAGGTTGGCGGGCTCGGGCGAGTGCAGCACCCCCAGCCGTAGGTCCGCCGCCGGGTCGGCCGGGCCCGCGATCTCGTCGTAGCGGTCCAGCTTGATGTGCGAGTCGTGCACGCCCCCCAGCGCCACCTCCAGGCCGCCCGCCTTGAGGGCGCCCTTGCGGTTGTTCAGGTCCAGCCAGCCCGACGCGGACATCGCCGCGCCCAGCTCGCGCCAGGGCAGGTCCGGCACCCGGCGCTTGCGGTAATCGGTCTTGCTTGTCCGCCAGAGGTAGCGCGCCGGGTTCTTCAGCTGGGGGGAGAACAGGTCGTTGGACCCGTACACGAACGCGCCCGGCCGGTCCAGCAGCGGCCCCAGGGCGCCGATGAACGGCTCCACCGCGTCCGGGTGCGCCAGCGAGTCGCCGGTGTTGACCACCAGGTCGGGCTCGTACCGCTCCAGGCCGCGGATCCAGTCGATGAGCATGCGGCGGCCCGGGGTCAGGTGCGCGTCCGACAGGTGCAGGATCCGCAGGCGCGGGCTGCCCGGCGGCAGCAGCGGCAGCTCGTACCGGCGCAGCCGGAACCAGTTGCGCTCGATGACCGAGGCGTACGCCAGCCCCGCCACCCCGACGGCTCCCGTGACCGCGACCGCCCGGCCGGTGGTGCGCAGGAGTCGTCCCTTGTCGATGCCCATGGGGCCTTCTTCCTCGTCGGGCTCGGATGGGGTGCGGTACGCGCTTCGTTCGGGACGAAGAGGTCGCGGAACGGCGCTCCGGCACCCCCCACGATGGTCTCAGATCAGCGTGCCCCGCGCACAAAACGTTGGTGGCCCCCCGGGGGACCGCCGTAGGATCGGCCCATGTCCGAACTCAAAGACCGCCTCAAGAACGACCTCACCACCGCCATCAAGGCGCGTGACAAGGTGCGCACCGGCACCCTGCGCATGGTCCTGGCCGCGATCTCCACCGAGGAGGCCTCCGGCTCCAGCCAGCGCACCCTCGGCGACGACGAGGTCACCCGGCTGCTGACCCGGGAGGCCAAGAAGCGCCGCGAGGCCGCGGAGGCGTTCGACAAGGGCGGCCGTCCCGAGCAGGCCGACGCCGAGCGCGCCGAGAGCGAGGTCATCTCGGACTACCTGCCCCGGCAGCTCGGTGACGACGAGCTGTCCGCCCTGGTCGCCGCCGCCGTCGAGGAGAGCGGCGCGCAGGGACCCCGGGACATGGGCAAGGTCATGAAGGTCCTCAACCCCCGGGTCGCCGGTCGGGCCGAGGGCTCGCGGGTGGCCGCCGAGGTCAAGCGCCGCCTGGCGGGCTGACCCCGCGGGCGGGGCCCCGGCACGCCCGAGGGGGCCGCGGCGTGTGCCGCGGCCCCCTCGTCGTGCGTCCCGCTAGTCCGGCGGTCCGGTGGTCGGCGTGTGCGCCGGCCGGACCCGGAACCAGCCGTCGTCGTCCTCCTGGCCCCCGTCGGCGCTCCCGCCGCCGCGGCTCAGGAAGACGTTGACCGTGGCCCCGCTGGGCAGCCGCGTCCCCGGGTCGGGGTTGACCGCGGCCACCGTCCCCTCCTGCTCAGAGGAGTTCAGGCGGGTGCCGGACACGTTCACCGTGTACCCGGCCTCCTCCAGGGCCGCGACCGCGTCGGCCTCGGTCCGCCCGACCACGTCGGGCACCCCGCCGTCGTCGGAGGCCGGGCTGGGGTCGTCGTCCGGCTCGGACGAGGGCGGCCTGGGCACCGACGTGGAGCCGAACCTGCCCGGTGCGGACGGCAGCTGCTCGACCTCCAGGCCCTCGTGGGCGCCCTGGAAGCTCTCCTTCCAGATCTGGCCGGAGATCGTCGCACCGTAGACCACCGAGAAGTAGCGGTCGCCGATGGTGACGTTGCGCAGCGGGTACTGCTGCGGGCCGCGCGGGTCGGCCACGAACACCGCGGACGCCATCTGCGGCGTGAACCCGGCGAACCAGGCCGCCGCGGAGCCGTCGGTGGTGCCGGTCTTGCCGGCCGCCGGGCGCCCGATGCCCAGGGCGCTGGCGGTGCCGCCGTTGAAGGTCTGCGACAGCAGGTAGGCGACGCCGTCGGCGACCTCCTCCTCCAGGGCCCGCTCGCACTCCGGCTCGATCTCGATCGTGGTGCCGGACTGCTTGTCGTCGATGCTGGTGATGGCCTGCGGCTCGCAGTACATGCCGCCCGAGGCGAAGGTCGCGTAGGCGTTGGCGACCCGCAGCGGGGACACCTCCTCGCTGCCCAGGGTGAAGCTGCTGTTGGCCAGCGAGTTCTCGTTCTCGGTGAACAGGGTGCCGTCGGCCCGCTTCAGGCCCAGCTTCTCGGCCATCTCCATCACGTCGCAGATGCCGACCCTGGCCTGCAGCTGGGCGAAGTAGGTGTTGGACGACGCCTTGGTGCCCGACACCATGTTGTGCGTGGTGCCCGAGGCCGTGTCGCCGGCGTTGCTCGGCGTCCAGGTCGCCAGGGTCCCGCCGTTGCAGCTGCGCTGCCCGGACACGGACACGCTGGTCGGCGAGTTGAACGCCGTGCTGAACGGCAGCCCCTCCTCCAGCGCCGCCGCGAGGGTGATCGCCTTGAAGGTCGATCCCGCCTGGAAGCCGGTGCTGCCGCCCCGGTCGGAGTCGGTGGCGAAGTTGATGGAGGTCTCGCCGAGCTTGCTCTCGTCCGGGCCGTAGTTGCGGCCCTGCGCCATACCCAGGATCCGGCCGGTGCCCGGCTCGATGATCACCTGGGCGGACACCTTGCGGGACTCGTTCTCCCGCGGCACCCACTTGTCGACGGCCTCCTGCGAGGCCTGCTGGACCTGGGGCTGGAGCGTGGTGTGGATCTCCAGGCCGGCGGTGCGCAGCCAGCGCGCCCGCTCGGTCTCGTTGGGGCCGAACCGCTCGTCCTTCTCGATCTCCTGGACCACGTAGTCGCAGAAGAACGGCTCACCGCTGGGGACGCACCCGTTGGGCGGGGTGTCCAGGTCCACCTCCAGCGGCTCCTCCTTGGCCTCGGCGGCCTCCGCCTCGGTGATGGAGCCGGCGGCGACCATGCGGTCGAGGACGACGTTGCGGCGCTCGACGGTCTGCTCGGGGAAGAACCGCGGGTTGTACAGGTAGGGGTAGCGGACCAGGCCCGCGATGGTGGCGGCCTGGTGCAGCTCCAGCTCGCTGGCGTGGACGTCGAAGTAGTGCAGTGCGGCCGACTCGACCCCGTAGGCGCCGTCGCTGAAGTAGGCGATGTTGAGGTAGCCCTCGAGGATCTCGTCCTTGGTCATCCGCTTCTCCAGGGCGACGGCGTACCGCAGCTCCCGGATCTTGCGGGCGATCGTCTCCTCGCGGGCGGTGTCCAGCTCCTCCTGCGAGGTGGCGGACTCGATCTGGACGTTCTTGACGTACTGCTGGGTGATGGACGAGGCGCCCTGGGTGTTGCCGCCCAGGGTCCGCAGGGCGGCGCGCAGCGTGCCCGCGACGTCCAGTCCGCCGTGCTCGTAGAAGCGCGCGTCCTCGATGGCGAGGATGGCGTCGACCATGACCGGTGAGACGTCGTCCAAGGGGACGAGCTCGCGGTTCTGGTCGAAGATCTCGGCGATGACACCGCCTTCGGCGTCATAGATCGTGGAGCGCTGCGGGGGAGGCGGCGTCTCCAGGTTGCTGGGCATGTCGAGGAACCCGGCGGCGATGTTGCGGGCGGTGATGCCCACACCGCCGACAGCGGGCAGCGTCAGCGCGGCGACCAGAAGGCCCGCTATCGCACTGACGACGACCAATTGGCTGATTCTCTGAAGCAATGTCCCCTGACCCACCCCATCAGACTAAGTGACCACATGTGCGCGGAGAGGTGCGCTGTGGATCGGATGGTGCTCGGACGTACCGAAACGCCCGCGGCACCGCGCGGGCCCTGTCCCCCAAACCATCTTTTCATGTGTTATCGCAGCCCTTGCCCCCTTCGGTTCGGCCGTGCAGGGACTCCGGGCCATCACGGCGGCAGGGATCGCGCCGACCGCGCAATGGCCCGAGCGGACCATATTCGATGAGATGGAATGTGGGTCGAGTGGGTTCTGTCGCAACGGCCCCGAAGTCCGTAACTTTCTGAACAGCGGGGCGGGCCTTCGTCCGACCCACTCGTCAGCCGGAGCCTACCCTTTCCCGGCGCCCGCTCGGAGCACGCGGTCACCCGGGCTCCCGGCGGTCACAGCCCACCCACGGGGGTGCAGCGCACATGTGGATTCACCAGTGGACGACCCGGGCACGCTGCCGGAGGGTCGATCCCGACGCACTCTTCGTCCAGGGCGCGGCACAGAACCGCGCCAAACTCATCTGCCGGGACTGCCCCGTGCGCAACGAATGCCTGGTGGACGCGCTGGACAACCGGGTCGAGTTCGGCGTGTGGGGAGGCATGACCGAGCGCGAGCGCCGGGCCCTGCTGCGCAAGCACCCGCAGGTCACCGACTGGGCCCCGCTTCTGGAGGAGGCCTGCCGCGAGGGTGAGGAGGACCTCGTTCGCGACCTGGTCCGCTGCGCGTCCGCCGCGGTGGCCGCCACCGCTCCCGCCGACGGCCCCTGATACCGGGCCACCCACACCACACGCGCCACCGTGGACACTTCCGTCACCCGCGTTCCGGTGGTCGCCCCCGATGCCGGGCCGCCCGCGTCGGCGTTGTCGGCACCACACGTGACCTACGGACACACCGGTGACTCACGCCTCCGTGGTCGTGCCCGGTGCCGGGCCGTGCGCCGGGGCCGCACACACCACAGATGCCCCTGTGTACGCTTCCGTCACCTGTGCCCCGGTGGGGGCACCCCTGACGCAGGGCCGCCTGCATAGGCGCCGCCCACACCACAGGCGTCCCCACGGCCACTTCCGTCCCCTGCGCCCCCACGGCCGCCCCCGTACGGCCGCTACGCCCCCCGGGCCAGGGCCGCGCCGATACCGCGCAGCCCCTCCAGGTCGTGCACGTCCTCGGGCAGGGCGGGGACCTCGGCCACCCGCACCCCCGGGTGGGCGGACACCGTCCGCTCCCGCAGCCCCCGCTCCCGCAGGTGCGTGCGGACCAGGTCGGCGTGCAGCCGCAGCGCGGCCGAGGCCCCCGGGTGCGACCCCGCCGCCTCCAGCGCCTCGGCGGCCGCCGTCGCGGCCCCGGCGTCCAGCCGCGCGCCCGCCCCCGCGGGCAGCGGGTGCGTGCGGTTGACCACCAGCCCCGCCAACGGCATCGCGTCGGTGGCGAGCCGGCGCATGAAGTACGACGCCTCGCGCAGCGCGTCCGCCTCCGGCACCGCCACCACCACGAAGGCCGTCCCCGGTGCCTGGAGCAGGCGGTAGGTGCGCTCCGCGCGCTCCTGGAACCCGCCGAACACCGTGTCGAACGCCGCCACGAACGCCCGCAGGTCGTTCAGCAGCTGCGCGCCCAGGATCTTGCCCAGTACGGACGTGACCAGCCCCACGCCGGCGCCCAGCAGTTTGAACGCGCCGCTGGGCGCGGGGGCGCTCAGGAACTTCACCAGCCGGCCGTCCAGGAACCTCCCGAGCCGCTTCGGCGCGTCCAGGAAGTCCAGCGCGGACCGGCTGGGCGGGGTGTCCACCACGATGAGGTCCCACTCCCCGGACTGGCGCAGCTGCCCCAGCTTCTCCATCGCCATGTACTCCTGCGTGCCCGAGAAGCTCGTGGAGAGGGTCTGGTAGAAGGGGTTGCCCAGGATCTGCCGGGCCCGCTCGGGGTCCGCGTGCTCCTCGACGACCTCGTCGAAGGTCCGCTTCATGTCGAGCATCATCGCGTGCATGCTCCCCGGGGTCCCCTCCGGCAGCGGCACCAGGCTCGGGGTGTTGTCCAGTGAGTCCAGCCCCATCGACTGGGCCAGCCGCCGGGCCGGGTCCACGGTGATCACCACCGCGTTCCTGCCGCGTTCGGCGGCCCGCAGGCCCAGCGCGGCGGCGGTCGTGGTCTTGCCCACCCCGCCCGCCCCGCAGCACACCACGATCCGCGTGGCCGGGTCGTCCAGCAGCGCGTCGACGTCCAGGCGTCCGGCACTCACCGGCGCACCCCCTGTTCGGCCATGCGGCGGGCCAGACCCTCCAGCGCCGCCCGGTCCACCCCGCCCTCCAGCAGGGGCAGTTCCACCAGCGGCGCCCCGGTGCCCGCCAGCTCCGCGCGCACCCGGCGCTCCAGCAGCACCCGCCGGGCGTGCGCGCCCACCTCCTCGGCGAGCGACTCCGCGAGGTCCCCGGCGTCGTCCAGCCCGGCGGCCTTCAGCCCGGCGGCCAGCTCCCCGAGGTCGGCCCGCCCGGCCGCCGCGTCCGACAGCGCGTCCCCCGGCAGCAGCGGCGGGCGCGCCATGTTCACCACGACCATGCCCACGTGCAGGCCGAGCGCGCCGACCTCGGCGATGCCGTTCCGGGTCTCCTGGGCCGGCATCTCCTCCAGCAGCGACACGAAGTGCACCCGCGTCCGGTCGGAGCGGATCACCTCCATCACCCGGTCGGCGTGGTTGCGGATCGGCCCCACCCGGGCCAGCCCCGCGACCTCGGAGTTCACGTTGAGGAACCGGCCGATCCGCCCCGTGGGCGGCGCGTCCATGACCACCGCGTCGTAGTGGAAGCGGCCCTCCGGACGGCGGCGCCCGCCCTCGCGGCGGCGCACCGCCTCGGTGGCCTTGCCGGTGAGCAGGACGTCCCGCAGGCCCGGCGCGATGGTCGTGGCGAAGTCCACGGCGCCCAGGCGGGTGAGGGCCTGCCCGGCCCGGCGCATGCCGTAGAACAGCTCCAGGTACTCCATGAGGGCCGCCTCGGCGTCCGCGGCCAGGGCGAACACCCGGCCCCCGCCGGGTACCGCGTCGATCTCGCGCTCCTCGTAGGGCAGCGGCGGGGACCCGAACAGGGTGGCGATGCCCTGCCGTCCCTCGACCTCCACCAGCAGCACCCGCCCGCCGTCGGCGGCCAGGGCCCGGGCCAGTGCCGCCGCCACGGTCGTCTTGCCGGTGCCCCCCTTGCCGGTGACGATGTGCAACCGGGCGCCCGCGCACGCCCGGGCGGGGTCGGGATACCGTGCTCGGTCCTCTCGCTCGCTCACTCCACGGAGTCTATGCGGGCGTCCTCGCCGCGCGCGGAGGGCCGTCCGCATGAGTAATGTGGCGGCGTCGACGTGCCCGGATCCGCCGGGCGCACCGCACAGGGGGTAGTCACCATGAGCAAGTGGGAGTACCAGACGGTGGCGCTGCTGTCGCACGCCACCAAGCAGATCCTCGACAACTGGGGCTCGGACGGCTGGGAGCTGGTCTCCGTCGTCCCCGCGCCGCTGCCCGAGGGCACCGACCCGCGCAACCAGCAGTACGTCGCCTACATGAAGCGGGAACTCTAGACATGGCCACCCCCGAAGAGCGGATCGCCGAGCTCGGGCTGACCCTGCCCCGGGTGGCGGCCCCGGTCGCCTCCTACGTCCCGGCCGTGCGCAGCGGCTCCCACGTGTACGTGTCCGGGCAGCTGCCGTTCGTGGAGGGGGCGCTCCCCGCCACCGGCAAGGTCGGCGCCGACGTCACCCCGGAGGCCGCCAAGGAGCTGGCGGCGGTGTGCGCCCTCAACGCCATCGCGGCCGTGCGCGCCGAGGTCGGCGATCTGGCCAACGTCGTGCGCGTCGTCAAGGTGGGCGGGTTTGTGGCCAGCGCGCCCGACTTCACCGGCCACCCCGGGGTGATCAACGGTGCCAGCGACCTGCTCGCGGCCGTGTTCGGCGACGCGGGCGTGCACGCCCGGGCCGCTGTCGGCGTCGCCGCCCTGCCCTTGGACTCGCCGGTCGAGGTTGACATGATCGTCGAGGTCGTCTGAGCGAGGAGGATCCGATGTCGAGCGGTTCGGACCGGAGCGGGCCGGCGGTGCCCCGCGCGGCCGCCACGGTGGTCCTGCTGCGCCCCGCGGGCGCGGGCATGGAGGTCCTGCTCATGCGCAGGGTGCGCTCCATGGGGTTCGCCCCCGGCGCCTACGTCTTCCCCGGCGGCGGGGTGGACGTGCGCGACGAGGCCGCAGGCCTGCCCTGGACCGGACCGTCCCCGCGGGAGTGGGCGGACGTGCTCGGCGTCGACGTCCCCCGGGCCAGGGCCCTGGTGTGCGCCGCGGTCCGCGAGACGTTCGAGGAGACGGGGGTGCTCCTGGCCGGGGAGCCCGGCGGCGACGGCCCCGTCCTGGACACGGCGTCACAGGAGTGGGAGCGGGACCGGCTGGGGCTGATCGACCGCTCCCGCTCCTTCACCGACGTGCTCTCCGGCCGGGGCCTGGTGTTGCGCTCGGAGTGGCTGCGCGCCTGGTCGCGCTGGATCACCCCGGCGGCCGAGAAGCGCCGCTTCGACACGTGGTTCTTCGCCGCGGAGCTGCCGCCCGGACAGGCCTCCCGGGACGTGGGCGGCGAGGCCGACCTGACCCGGTGGATCGACCCGGCGCTGGTGGCGGGGGAGTGGGAGCGGGGGGACATGCCGATGCTCCCGCCGACCCTGGTCACCTGCGCACAGGTGGCGGAGTGCGGCACCCTGGGCGGGGTACGGCGGGCGGAACGGGATATCGTCCCCCTTGAGCCCGAAGTGCGCGTGGTCGACGGCCGGCTCCGTGTCTTCCTCCCCGACGGGATCGACTACCCCCTTCCCAGTGAGTGAGGTGCGATGAGGATCGACGGTTCCGGCACACTGCGCGCCGGCTGTGTCCTGTGCCCCAACCCCGGTCCGATGACCCTGGAGGGGACCAACACCTGGATCCTGCGCGAGCCCGGCTCCCGCGGGGTGGTGGTGGTCGACCCGGGTCCGCACGACGAGCGGCACCTGGAGCGGGTCGCGCGCACCGTGCAGGAGCAGGGCGCGCAGGTGCTGATGGCGGTCCTGACGCACCGGCACCCGGACCACTCCGAGGGCGCCCGCTACTTCTCCGAGCTGACCGGCGCCCCGGTGCACGCGGTCGACCCCGCGATGCGGGTGGGCGGTGACGGCCTGGCCGACGGGCGGCTGCTGGAGGCCGACGGGCTGCGGCTGCGCGTGCTGTCCACCCCGGGGCACACCGACGACTCCGTCTGCCTGTACCTGGAGGCGGACGGGGCGATCCTCACCGGCGACACGGTCCTGGGGCACGGGACCACCGTCATCGACGGCGACGACGGCCTGGGGCCGTACATGGAGTCGCTGTACCGGCTGCGCGACCTGGTGCGCGAGAACCAGGTGCGCACGCTGCTCCCCGGCCACGGGCCCATCCTCACCACCCCGGGCGCCGTGATCGACTCCTACATCGACCACCGCGAGTCCCGGCTCGCGCAGGTGCGGGAGGCCGTCGACGCGGGCGCCGTGCGGGTGGAGGAGATCGTCGACCGGGTGTACCCGGACATCACCGAGCAGATCCGCTTCGCGGCGGCGTCCTCGGTCCGCGCCCAGCTGCGCTACCTGTCCCTCAACGGCGGACTTCCCGACGGCGTCGAGGCCTGACACCCCTGCGCCCCGCTCTCCCCGCGCGGCCCGGTGCCCTCCGGCGCCCCCGCGCGGACCCGCCCGGAAACGGCGACGGGCTCCGGTCCGCGCGATTCCCGGCGAGGGGATTCGACGCGGGCCGGAGCCCGCCGTGCTCCCGCGCAGCGGGGCCGGTGGTCGCCGTGCCTAGCGGGCGCG
Organism: Nocardiopsis flavescens; assembly: GCF_900141985.1. GTDB lineage: Bacteria > Actinomycetota > Actinomycetes > Streptosporangiales > Streptosporangiaceae > Nocardiopsis > Nocardiopsis flavescens. Next base: position 87,215 of record NZ_FQZK01000018.1, read on the forward strand.
GCGGCGCATGCGCTCGACGTCCAGCAGGACCACGGCCTTGGCCTCGATGCGCAGCCAGCCGCGCAGCGCGAACTCGGCGAGGGCCTTGTTGACCGTCTCGCGGGAGGCGCCGACCAGCTGGGCCAGCTCCTCCTGGGTGAGGTCGTGGTGGACGTGCAGGCCGTCGTCGCCCTCCTTGCCGAACTTCTCGGCGAGTTCGAGCAGGGCCTTGGCCACCCGGCCGGGGACGTCGGTGAAGACCAGGTCGGCCATCACGTCGTTGGTCCGGCGCAGGCGCTCGGCGAGGGACTTGAGCAGCTGGAGCGAGACCTGGGGCCGGCTCGAAAGGAACGGGCGCAGGTCGTCGTGGCCCAGCCCGGCCAGCACGGAGTCGGTCACCGCGACGGCGCTCGCGGTGCGCGGGCGCGGGTCGAACAGCGACAGCTCGCCGAACATCTCGCCCGGGCCGAGCACCCCGAGCAGGTTCTCGCGGCCGTCCACGGCCGTGCGGGTCAGCTTCACCTTCCCGTTGAGGATGACGTACAGGCGGTCGCCCTCGTCGCCCTCGTTGAACAGGGTCTGGCCCCGTCCCAGGCGCACCTCGTTGACCGAGGAGCGCAGTGCGGCGGTGTCCTCCTCGTCCAGGGTCTCGAACAAGGGGGCCTTGCGCAGCACCTCGTTGATGTCGTCCACCACATGTCCTCCTACTAAAACCTGACCGCCAACAGTGTGACGTATATCGCACCCGGGTGTGAAACCAGGTCGTTGCCTCGGCTTGTCCGCCGGGAGACCACGTGCCCACGACTGGCCGACGTCAGCCCCTGCGATCTTAGTCGTGATCGGCTTCTAGCAGGGATCTCCGCGCCGTGCCAGCGGGACATTGGTTACATAATCCCGTCCGGGGCCCCTCTGTTCCGCGAGGGGGTCGGACCTTCGGTGGACCGCGCGGCGATCCCCACGGCCCCCTACCCTGTGACGATGCCCCGTGACACACCGAACGCGAGCGTTCCCGCGCCCACCCCCACGGGGGAGAGCCGCCTCGCGCTGGTCCGACGTGCCCGCAGGATGTACCGGGAGCTCGCCGAGCTCTACCCGGACGCCCACGCCGAACTGAACTTCACGACCCCGCTGGAGCTGCTGGTCGCCACGATCCTGTCCGCGCAGTGCACGGACAAGCGGGTCAACCAGGTCACCCCGACGCTGTTCGCCCGCTACCCCGACGCCGAGGCCTACGCCGGCGCCGATCGCGACGAACTCGAGGGGATCATCCGACCTCTCGGTTTCTTCCGGGCCAAGGCGAACAGCCTCATGGGGCTCGGTCAGGCGTTGTGCGAACAACACGGAGGCGAGGTCCCAGGGAACCTCGCCGACCTCGTCAAACTACCCGGAGTAGGACGAAAAACCGCAAACGTACTGCTCGGTAACGCCTTCGATGTGCCCGGAATCACGGTGGACACCCACTTCGGGCGCCTCGTCCGGAGATTCGGGTGGACCGACGAGGAGGACCCGGTCAAGGTCGAGCACGCCGTCGGCGAGCTGTTCCCCCGCAAGGACTGGACGATGCTCTCCCACCGCGTCGTCTGGCACGGCCGCCGCGTCTGCCACGCCCGCCGGCCCGCCTGCGGCGCGTGCGCCGTCTCGCACTGGTGCCCTTCCTTCGGCGAGGGCCCCACCGACCCCGAGGCCGCGGCGAAACTGCTGCGCATGCGCTCCTTCGCCTGACCCCGCCCGGCCGCGACCGGTCCCGGGCGGCCGTGGCGGACACCCCGGGACCGAGGGGCCGCGCACATGCGCACGCCTGTCAGGAACGGGTGTCGTGCTTTGTACTCTGATGGTGTGAGCGTTGACACCGCAGGGTCGCCCTGCCGGGGTCCCATCACATGACGACCCAGGGGAGGGACGTGCCGGAGCAGCGCCGACGGCCCGTCGACGGCGGCCCGCCGACCCGACTCCCCTCCGAAGGCAGGTGCCGACCTTGAACCCGATGCCGTCCTGGCTCGCCTCGCTCTCCGACGCGGCGTCCGGGATGACCGTGCCCCCGCAGATGCGCCCGCCGCGGCACGGGGGCCGCGAGTCCGCGGTCCTCATCCTCTTCGGCGAGGGGCCCCACGGACCCGACGTGCTGCTCATCCAGCGCAACGAGGGGCTGCGCAGGCACTCCGGACAGCCCGCCTTCCCCGGCGGCCGGATCGAGCCCACCGACGCCTCGCCCGAGGCCGCCGCGCTGCGCGAGGCCGCCGAGGAGACCGGGCTGGTGCCCACCGGCGTGGACGTCGTCGGCCGCCTCCCCGAGCTGTACGTCAGCTTCAGCGACTTCCGGGTCGCACCCGTCCTGGGCTGGTGGCGCGACCCCTGCGAGGTACGGCCCACCGACCTGGGCGAGGTGGCGTCCGTCTCCCGGGTCCCCGTCGCCGACCTCGCCGACCCCGCCAACCGGGTCACGGTGCGCTACGGCGACGGGTCCCGCTGGGGCCCCGGCTTCCGGGTGGACGGCATGCTCGTGTGGGGCTTCACCGGCGCCATCGTCGACCGGCTGCTCTTCCTGGGCGGATGGGAACTTCCCTGGCACCGGGAGGGTCTCACCGATGTGTTCGAAGCGACGCCCGACGGACCGCGCCCGGTCGGCTGAGGCCGGCACCGCTCGCCCCGCGCCCGTGGGCAGCGCTCACCTTTGGAGGGCAATGTGCTCGACGTGATCCTGATCGTCCTGTTGCTGCTGTTCGCGGTGACCGGGTACCGACAGGGTTTCATCGTCGGTGTCTTCAGCTTCGCGGGGTTCATCGGCGGCGGCGTGCTCGCCGCGCTGACCTCTCCCGAGTACATCCAGCGGTGGGTGGAGGACCCCGGGAGGCAGGCGCTGGTGGCCATCGCGGTGGTCTTCCTCTCCGCCGCGCTGGGCCAGTTCCTGCTCTCCTACCTGGGCACCATGGTGCGCAACAAGGTCACCTGGGACTCGGCCCGGATCGTGGACGCCATGGGCGGTGCCGTCGTCAGCGGGCTGTCGGTGCTGCTGGTGGCCTGGTTCATCGGCAGCACGGTCGCCAACTCGGCGCTGCCGTTCGTCGCCGAGCAGGTGCGGGGCTCCCGCATCCTCCAGTCCGTCGACACCCTCATGCCGGAGTCCGCGCACAGCGGCTTCTCGACGTTCCGCCGCGTGGTCGACCAGAGCGCCTTCCCCCAGGTGTTCAGCGGCCTGGGCACCGGTGAGCTGGCCGAGGTCGAGCCCCCGGACCCCGACGTGCTCACCACCCCCGAGCTGATCGAGGCCAGCCGCAGCGTCGTCAAGGTGCTGGGCACCGCCCCGTCCTGCCAGCGCCGGGTCGAGGGCACCGGGTTCGTGTACTCCGACGGCCGGGTCATGACCAACGCCCACGTGGTCGCCGGGGTCACCGACGACCTGCGGGTGGTCACCCGGGAGGGCCACCAGCTGGAGGCCACGCTGGTGCTGTTCGACGCCCAGCAGGACCTGGCGGTGCTGCACGTGCCCGAGCTGGACCTGTCCCCGCTGGAGTTCACCCACGAGGCCCCCCAGGGCGGGGACGCCGTCGTCGCCGGGTTCCCGCGCAACAGCGGCTTCACCGCGGTCCCGGCCCGGGTGCGGGCCCGCCAGACCGCGCAGGGGCCCGACTTCTACCACTCCCAGCAGGTGAGCCGGGAGATCTACCAGGTGCGCGCCGTGGTGCGGCCGGGCAACTCCGGCGGTCCGCTGCTGGCCCCCGACGGCACCGTCTACGGGGTGGTGTTCGCCGCCGCCACCAACGAACCCGAGACCGGGTACGTGCTCACCGCCGACGAGGTCGCCGAGAACGCCGAGCGCGGGCTCGCCGCCTCCGCCGAGGTGTCGTCCCAGACCTGCGACTGACCCGGACCCGGGGGCGCCGCGGCGCCCCCGGGCCGCGCCGGGCCCTCCGAGGAGGCCTGTGGCGTCCGGGGCGGGCGGGAGACGGTGCCCGGTGACACCTGTGACGTGTGAGGGCTCCTGTGGCGCTCTGCCGACCCCGTGGCGTGCGCGGCGCGGGGTCGGCGCCGCCCCTGCGGGCGAGCGGCGCGGTGGTGTGCGGGACCGCCGGGAGCCGCGTCGCCGTGTCGTCGGCGCCGTGGCGGGCGCCCGCCGGGCACCGAGGCCCCCGGGTGAGCGGGGACCGGGGCCGCGCCGCCGGGAACGCGCGAGGGCGCCTCCCCGCGGTGGGGAGGCGCCCTCGTCGTGTCGTGGCCGGGACCCTAGTTGGAGCTGGGGTCCGGCGTGATCGGCCAGCTCATGCGCACGATGGTGCCGTGCTCACCCGGATCGATCTTCACCTCGTCGGCCAGGCCGGTGATGACCGCCAGACCCAGCCCGGGGGAGAACCCCGAGATCCCGCCGGGAGGGGTGTCCTCACCGTCGAGGAAGAGTCCGTCGAGGAGGGGCTCGGTGTGGTCGGCGGGTTCCGGGGCCTCCGTGGCCGGGGCCCGGTCCGAGACGACCACCTCGAAGCGTCGGGTCGCGCTCCCGTTGGCGCGCAGGATACGGCTCGCGGTGTCGGAACGGGGGTCCGACACCGGATCAGGCCCGCCGTCGTCGATCAGCTGGAGCAGGATCGGCTGCGTCGGGCAGTGCAGCTTGTGCGCCGCGACAGCCCGGGAGCACGCCTCACCGACCGCCAACCGGATCTCGTCGATGGTGGAGGCGGGGATGCCCGCCCGCCGGGCCACGGTCGCGGCCATGAGCCGGGCCGTGCGCACGTGGGCCGGAAGCGCACTGATCGTGAGCGTGATGGTCGCCATCGCTCGCTCTGTACTACTTCGCGGAACGCTTGTCGATGGCTTCCTGCACGGTGTTGTGAATACCGAAGACCTTGGTCAGACCGGTGATCCGGAAGATCTTGAGGATGCGTTCCTGCGTGCACACCAGGTCCAGCGTGCCGTCGTGCGCGCGCACGCGCTTGAGGCCGCCCACGAGCACGCCCAGACCCGTCGAGTCCAGGAACTCCACCTTCTCCATGTTCACCACGAGGTGGAAGTTGCCCTTGTTGACCAGGTCGATCAGCAGCTCGCGGAGCCGGGGTGCGGTATAGACGTCGATCTCACCCTCAACGACGACGATCTCGGTGTCGCCCTCGGTGTAATGATCAAGCTTCAAGTCCACTAGTCCTCCAGCGCCGATGATCTCTGCCGGGCGTTACCCCACCAGCACGCATTCAACCACGGGTGTCGTGCCGGTCCTCCCGTGATGGACGGAAAAACCGTGACACCGCGCGACCGTTCCCCCGGATGCCACACTGAAACCAATGTCCACCCAGTGAGGAGGGGTCTCGGATGAGGCGACCGGAGCCCGTGCTTCCCCATGTGTGGCGTGACGATACCCGTACCCGGCACCCGCAGGTGACCCATGTCGAACACGTGGCCCGACACGACGGGGTGAGCGGACGGTGGCCGGAATGGGCCCCGGCCCTCCTGGTCGAACGCCTGGGCGATCGGGGGATCACGGGGCCGTGGTCCCACCAGGTGACCGCCGCCGACCTCGCACGCTCGGGCCGTGATGTGATCATAGCCACGGGTACCGCCTCGGGAAAGTCACTCGCCTTCCTTATGCCCGCTGTGGAGGCGGTTGACGCGGGCGGAACCGTGCTCTATCTCTCGCCGACCAAAGCGCTGTCCCGCGACCAGCTCCGCACCCTCACCGACCTGCGCCTTCCCGGACTGAGGGCGGCCGTCTACGACGGCGACACCCCGCCCGGGGAGCGCACCTGGGTCCGCGAGCACGGCAACTACGTGCTCACCAATCCGGACATGCTCCACCACGGGATGCTGCCCCGGCACGAGGCGTGGCGGCGCTTCCTCAAGCGGCTGCGCTACGTGATCGTGGACGAGGCGCACCTGTACCGGGGGGTTTTCGGCTCCCACGTCGCCCAGATCCTGCGTCGGCTCCGGCGGGTGTGCGCCCGCCACCGGGCCGAGCCGGTGTTCGTGCTCGCCTCGGCCACCTCCGGCAGTCCCCGGGAGAGCGCCGGCAGGCTCACCGGGCTCCCGGTCACCGCGGTCACCGAGGACGGCTCGCCGCGCCCGGGCATGTCGGTGGCGCTGGTGGAGCCCGAGTTCACCGACCTGACCGGCGAGCACGGCGCCCCCGTCCGGCGGACCGCGCCCTCCCAGGCCGCCGAGATGCTCGCCGACCTGGTCCGGGAGGGTGTGCGCACGCTCGTGTTCGTACGCTCGCGCCAGGGCGCCGAACTGGTCGCGCTCGCCGCCCAGCGCCAGCTCGAACCCGACCTGGCCCGCCGGGTGGCCGCCTACCGCGGCGGGTACCTGCCCGCCGAGCGGCGGCGCCTGGAGGAGGCGCTGCGCACCGGGGAGATCCTCGGGCTGGCCAGCACCAACGCCCTGGAGCTGGGGGTGGACATCACCGGCCTGGACGCGGTGATCATCGCCGGGTGGCCCGGCACCCGGGCCTCCCTGTGGCAGCAGGCGGGGCGCGCCGGGCGCGGGGACGACGCCGCGCTGGCGGTGTTCGTGGCCCGCGACGACCCCCTGGACACCTATCTGGTCCATCACCCGGAGGCGATTTTCGGTCAGACCGTAGAGACAGCGGTTCTTGACCCGGAAAACCCGCACATCCTCGGTCCGCACCTGTGCGCGGCCGCCCAGGAGTTCCCGGTGACGGAGGAGGACTTCGCCCTGTTCGGTCCCGGTACACGGGAGCGGCTGGACGAACTGGTGCACCGGAAATTCCTCAGGAAGCGTCCGAGGGGGTGGTTCTGGACGAGCAACGAAAGGGCAAGTGACCTCGCCGATATTCGGGGTTCGGGTGGCTCGCCCGTGCAGATCGTCGATATCTCCACCGGCGGACTGCTCGGCGAGATCGACGAGGCCGCCGCCCACGGCACCGTCCACCCCGGCGCGGTGTACCTGCACCAGGGCGACACCTACCTCGTCGAGGACCTCGACCTCGACGAGGGCGTGGCCCTGGTGGGGCCGGCCGAGCCCGCCTACAGCACCTGGGCGCGCGACACCACCGACATCACCGTGCGGTCGGTCCTGCGCGAGGAGGAGTGGGACGGCGGGGCCGTGCTGCGCTTCGGCGAGGTCGAGGTGGTCCGCAGGGTGGTCGGCTACCTCAAGCGGGACGTCCGCACCGGCGCCGTCCTGGGAGAGCAGTCCCTCGACCTGCCCGAGCGCACTTTGCGCACCCGGGCCGTCTGGTGGACCCTGCCGCCCGAGGCCGAGGAGCGCCTGCGCAAGGAGGACGTCGGCCTGCTCGGCGCCGCCCACGCCGCCGAGCACGCGGCGATCGGCATCCTGCCGCTGCTGGCCACCTGCGACCGCTGGGACATCGGCGGGGTGTCCACGGCCACCGGACGGGTGGAGGTGTTCGTCTACGACGGCCACGAGGGCGGCGCCGGGTTCGCCGAGCGCGGGTACTCCGCCGCCCGGGAGTGGCTCACCGCGACCCGGCAGGCCATCGCGGACTGCGCCTGCGAGGAGGGCTGCCCCTCGTGCATCCAGTCGCCCAAGTGCGGAAACGGCAACGAGCCGCTGAGCAAGGCGGGCGCCCTGCGCATGCTGGACGAGGTCCTGGGCGCCGCCGGCCGGGGCGCGCGGTAGGTGCTCACCCGAGCCGGCGGGGGCGATCGGTGAGGCGGGGCGGCGCGTCCGGCGGGGCTGGGGGCTCAGGGAAGGGCCCGTCCCCCACCGCGTCGTACAGGACGAAGGGGAGTTCCGCGTCGTCCTGGACGGCGGCCGGTGCCGGCCGGCGGCCGGTTCCCGCGGGATGCCGCACCCGCGGGTCGCCGACCGCGGAGTACGGGTGGCCGAACGCGGACGGCAGGTCGGCGCCCGCGGCCGCGGTGTCCGCGTAGGGGGCCGGGCCGACGGTCTCGGCGGCGCCCCGGCGGTCGGTCTCCGCCGCCTCGGTCCCGATCGCGGCCTCGGCCGCCTCCACGGTGCCGGGCGACCGGTCGTCCCGGAGATCCCTGCTCACGGCCAGGACCGCCAGGTGGAGGTCCTGGCCGCCGGGGACGGGGGGAGCCCCGTCCCGAAGGGGCGCGCCAGGTCCGCGTCGGTCAGGCGCAGAGGGCCGCGGACGTCGGCGGGGGTGTGCACGCCGGCGCGCCGGGAGGCCGGCGCCCGCCGAAGGGGCGCGGTGCGGGGGCGGTCACCGGACCTCCCCCTCCAGCACGTCCGCGCTCCACGCCGCCAGCCGTTCCCCGACCGCGCCCCCGCCGTCGAGCACGTGACGGGTGAAGGAGTCCCGCTCGTGTGCCAGGACCGCGGCCTCCCACACGCACGGGGCCAGGCCGGACCGGCCCGGCCGCAGCGCGGCGGGTTCCCCGGCGGGGCCGGTGAAGACGGCCAGGTCAGACATGTGCCCCTCGATCCAGGTGTGCACCAGGACGTAGTCGCCGTCGCCGCCCGCGTGGAACAGCAGGACCGCGAGGCCCAGGGAGCCCCGTAGGCGGGCCGTCGCCAGGTGGTCGGCGGCGACGCGCAGCGCGCTCTCGGCGTCGGCCCCGGTCGCCTCCCGGCCCGGGGCCCGGAGCAGGTAGGGCTTCACCAGGTGCCCGGCGACGGGGCGGGCGGCCAGCGGCCGCACCGATCGGGCGTGGTGCCCGGCGGCCAGGGCCGCGAGTGCCCCGGCGTCGACGGCGTAGGGGTTCCCGGCAGAGGTCATGCCCCATCATCGTGCAGGAAAGACCCCGGTCGCGGGCCGGGGAAAGTTATCCACAGGCTGGGGAAAGCCCTTCCGTCCCGCCCCCGCCCGGCACACCCTGGAAATCAGGGCGGCACCCCTGTCGCCTCTCCTACCAGGGAGGTCCCGTGTTCTCTCCGGCATGCCCCGACGCCGTCACCCGGCGTCCGCTCCCGCTCACCGTACGGCTTCGCCGCGTTCCCGCGGACGCGGACCGCGGCATCACCACCACCGAGTACGCCCTGTGCATCCTCACCGCCGCCGCCTTCGCCGGGATCATGTTCGCGATCGCCAAGAGCCAGGCCGTCAACGACGCCTTCACCGGGATCGTCATCAATGCGCTCGGCAACGGCTTCTGACCGGGGTGCCGTCACCGTCGAGTTCGCCCTCACCCTGCCCGCGCTCCTCCTCGTCCTGGCGCTGGCGGTCGGCGCCGTCACCGCCGCCGACGCCCGGCTCGCCTGCGCGGACGCCGCGCGCGTGGGCGCCCGGTCCCTGGCCCGGGGCGAGAGCGAGGCGCGTGCCGGGGAGCTGGCCCGCGAGGCCGCCCCCGCCGGGGCGGAGATCGGCCTGGGGCGGGACGGGGAGACCGCCCGGGTCACCGTCACCGCCCGGGTCCGGTTCGGGCGGTTCCACCTCCACACGGTCCGGGTGAGCGGCACCGCCGCCGTCCTGCTCGAACCCGGCATCCCACCGTGACCCCCGGACCCCGGCCCGGACCCCGGCACACCCGCGACACCGGCGCGGCGGCCGTCCACTGGGTCGCCATGGCCGTTCTGCTGTGGACCGTGGCGCTTGCCGCCGTCCTGGCGGCGACGGCCAGGTCCGACCGGGACCGCGCCGAAACGGCGGCGGACCTGGCCGCCCTGGCGGCGGCCTCCGTCGCCGTCCACGGGGCCGACACCGCCTGCGAGCGGGCCCGCCTCACCGCCGAGGCCAACGGCGCCTCCCTCGACACCTGCGAGATCAGCGGCCACACCGCAGAGGTGGTGGTCGCCGTCCCCTCCGTCCTCGACCTGACCGCCGGCGCGCACTCACGCGCCGGAACCGTCCACGGAACCCTTCCGGAGGAAGAACCATGACCGTGCCCGCCCTGCTGTGCGCCCTGCTCCTGGGCGCCGTCCCCGTCCACGCCGCCCCGACCCCCTGTTCCCCGCCCGCCGACCTGCGAACGCCCTCACCGCCGCAGGCCGGGGCCGGAGAGCCCGTGGAGACACGCGCGCCGGGGGCGCCCCCCGGCTCCGGGGCGGTCCGTCCGGGGGCGTCCGCAGGCCTCGCGGCCGATCCGGCGGACCGGGTGCGCACGTACACCGAGGCACGGGCGAGCGCGCGGACGGGGCCGACCGCGCGGTCCTCGCCCTCACCCGCCCTCCGGGCGGCCGTCCTGCCGCGGGTTCCGGCACAGCGGGGGACGCGGGTGGAGGAGTGCACGCCGACGGCGCCGCCGGTGCCGGACGCCCCGCGGGCGTACGCGTGGGCGGAGGGGACCGCGGAGGCGGGGCCGACACGGGCGCCGGCGGGGTTCCGGGCCGTGCGGCCCCTGTCCACCGGGTGCGAACAGCGGCCCGTGCACGCCGTGGACCCGTTCACCTCCACCGGTGCGGATCGACCCGTACCCGCGGTTCCCGTACCCGCGGTGTCGGCGGTCGGGCTTGTGTCGCGCTCGGATTCGTCCGCGGCGATGGTGGTCGGGCCTGTGCCGCTCCCGCGGCGGTCCGTGGTCTCGGCGGTCGGGCCCGTTCTGCGCTGGCACTCGTCCGCGGTCTCGGCGGTACGGCCCTTCCGCGACCATGCTTCCCCGCTCCCGCTCCCGCTCCCGCTCCCGCGTCCGCGTCCGCTCACCGCGGAGGCGGGGCCTGAGCGCGGCGGGTCCGTGCCCGCACTCCCACGCCTGCTCGACCACCTGATCGCCACTCCCGTCCCAGGGGTCCCGGATTCGGCGCGGACCGACCCGGTCACGACGCCCCGCCAGCCCGCCGCCGTCCGTCCGGCGGCGGGCGATCCGGAGGAGCCTGCGGTCGCACCCTCCCCGCAGGTCCGCCCGGTCTCTGGGGCGAGGGGCCCGACGGAGGAGCCGACCACCGCCCCGGCGGTGGTGCCGAGCGGCGGACCCGAGGCCCCCGAGCCGGACGAGGAAGGAGAAGCCGCCCCGGTCGCCCGGCCGACCGAAGCCGAGTGGGGCGGGGGTGCGGGGGCGGAACCAGGTGCCGTTCAGATGGTGCACCACGTCTCCACCACCCCGGCCCCGGCCGAGACCGTCGCGCGGTTCGTCGGCAACGCCTCCACCGTGCTGTTGGCCCTGCTCGGGGTGACGGTGCTCGCCCTGCGGCTCACCGTGGGCTGGCCCCGCTTTCCCGAGCCCTACCTGGGGCGCCGCCGCTCGGGCGGTGACCCCGACGACCGGTGAGCCGCCCGCCCCGACCGGCGCCGGGGAACCGTGTCGGGGCCTCCGTCCACCCGGAGGGGCCTGTGAGCCGGGGCTCGTCCGGGACGTACGGGCGTGCGTGCGCGGGGCGGCCGGAGCCGGTGGAGTACGCCCCTGGTCCTGGTGCCGTACGGGCGCGTGTGCGCGGGGCGGCTCCCGCCTGGACCGAAGGGGCCGTGGCGGGGGTGCGCCTGCCGGGGCACACCGTTGTTCCGGGGGCCACGGGCGCCCGGAACAACGGGATGGACGGGCCTCGTGCGGCCCCGCACCCGGCGGACGTGGTTTTCGCGTGGGCGCCGCGTGAGCGGTGGATCCACGGTCGTGCCGGGGGTCGCCCTACCCGGGCCCGTCTTCGTGCCGGGGGCCGTTCGTGTCCGCGCCGTCCGCGCCGTCCGCGCCGTCCGCGCCGTCCGCGCCGTCCGCGCGGTCCGGGTCGGCCGACCGGTGACCGGGCGGCCCTGGGCGCCCGCGGCAGGTGGGCGGTCCGCGGCCGGGCGCGGGCGTGCGGGTGCGGGGCGGGCACTCGCGGTCACGGGAGCCGGGTGCCGGGCGCCCGCGACCGGTGGGGCGCGTGTTCGGGCAGGTCCCGCGGGAGGTGCGGCGTAGCCGGGAAGCCGCGGGTCGGCCACGCCGAGGCCGGGACGGCCTTACCCTCCGATGTATGGGACACCGACACCCGAGCAAGCTCAAGAACACCGAGGTGGGTCACGCCCGGGCGCGGTGGCTGCTGCGTGCGGAGCTTGCGGGGTGCGCTCAATGCCGGACCGAGGGCGACCGGGAGGCCTTGGGCGACCTCGTGCAGGAGGGGGTGTTCGACTCCCTCATCAGCGGGTTCGTGCTCGCCCGGGTCCAGCAGTGGCGGGTTCCGGGCCGCACCCCGCGCTACCCGGCGACCGTGTACCGCCTCGCCCCGGTGGACGAGCGCGACTTCTGGCACGCGCCCACCCAGCACTGCATGCGCCTGTGCACGGTCGAGGGCCCCCGGGGCACCCGCGTGGACACCCGGTCCGCCCTCGGGGAACTGCGGCTGATGCCCCTGCGGGACCGCTCCCTCGTCCTGGACGACATCATCGACGGCCTGAGCGAGGACGAGGCCTGAGCCCCCTCCCGGCTCCGGCGCAGACAGACCCGTGCGGGCGGGCCCCGCGCCCACCGCCGCGGGGTCACCCGCCCAGCGCCCGCGACAGCAGGTCCGCCACCATCGGCACCACCCCCACCAGCAGGAACGACGGCAGGAAGCACAGCGCCAGCGGCATCACCACCAGCACGCCCAGGCGCTCGACCCGTGCGGCCGCCCGCGAGCGCAGCTCCCGGTGCAGGTCGGACACGTGCCGGTCCAGCAGATCCGCCACGGGGGCGCCGGTGTCGGCGGCCCTGGCCAGGTCGCGGCCGACCGCCACCAGCGGCTCCGGCAGGGTCCCCGACGCCTCGGCCCAGGCCGCCCCGGGGTCGGCCCCCAGCCGCAGCCGCTCGGCCACCGACGCCAGCTCCTCCCCGAGCCTGCCGGGCGCGGCCCGGGCCACGGCCGCGAGACAGGAGGGCAGCGGCGCCCCGGCCCGCATCCCGGCCGCGATGAGCCCGATCACCACCGGGACGTCCCCGGTCGGCCCGATCCGGCCCTCCCGCTCCCGGCCCCGGACACGTGTCCACCACACCGCCCCGGCCACCGCGGCGACGACCGCGCCCAGCACCCCGAAGAGCGCACCGGCCAGGGCCACCGCGCCCGCCCCGGCCGCCGACAGCACCAGCAGCCGACCGGGGAGCGGGGCCCTCGGGGCCGGTGGCGGGCGCAGCCGGGCCCCGGGGCCGCCGCCCATCGCGACCCACACACCGGCGACCCCGCACAACACGGCGATGACGGTGAACATGCCCTTCTCCTGTCTTGTCGTTGCTCCCGGCACCCGCCGCACCGTGCCCCCGGCGCTGCGGGCACCGTCCTGACCCACGGCCGCCGGAGCGATCGGGGCGCCCCGGCCGCCGGGCCGACCGGCCCCGCACACCGATTGCGCTCGCACTTCTACGCCGACCCCACCCGGCGACCGCGACCGCGGTCGCCGGGGCGGACGGGGCGGTTGCGGCCACCGGCTCGGCGCCCCTCAGTCCCCGCGGTCGACGGCGGCGCGTACCAGCCGCCCGATCCACCACAGCCCGGTGACGTTGAGCAGCGCACCGAGCACCAGGCAGAGCAGGCCCAGCGGGGTCGTGAACAGGAACACCAGCGGCGAGCCGCCCAGCCCTGCCGACAGCAGCAGGCCCACCACGGGGAGCACGCCCAGGACGACCGCGGTGGTCCTGGGCCCGCCCGTGCGCGCCGCGATCTCGGCCCGCACCTCCTCCTGCGCGGTGAGTTCGGCGGCCAGGGCGTCCACGACGTCGGCCAGCCCCGCACCGGTGTCCGAGGCCACCTCCCAGCACACGGCCAGGTAGGCGAGGGCATGCAGGTCCGGGTCGGCTTCGGCGGCCGGGACGGGGGTCCGGCCGCCGAAGCCGTCGCCGACGGCCCGGGCCACCTCCGGCCCGGCCTCGACGAGGGCGGTCCCCAGCGCGTCCTCGGGCGGTCGCCCGGACCGCAGCTCGGCGGCCAGCACCCGGCACAGGGTGATCACCCCGCGCCGCTTCTCCCGGCCCGCCGCCGCCCTCCGGCGCAGGGCCCGCACCCGTTCCAGGAGCTTCGACGGCCCCTGCCCGCGGGGCACCACCCATCCGATGCGCCCCGCCCCCGCGTCGAGCACCGCGCCCAGCAGCACCAGTCCCGCCGCGCACACCCACACCCCGACCACGTCACACCCCCGTGTCCCCGGTCCGCTCCCTGTACGCGGTCCCGCACACCGCCCCCGGTGTCATCGGCGCCAGGAGCCGCCGAGGCGGGCGGCGAGCGCGTCGAACCCCGGGTGCTCGCGGTGGGCGCCGTCCGCGGTGAACGACACCGCGGGCACCGTGTGCACCAGCCCCTGCCTGTCGTGGTTCAGCACACGGACCTCTGCCAGCCGCCGGCCCCCGGCGTCCCGGACCAGGTGGACCACCAGCACCCCGGTGGCGGCGAGCTGGCTGTGCACCGCCTCCCGACCGAGCCCGGCCGCGCAGCCCAGTGCCTCCACCCGCGCCGGGACGTCCCCCGCGCCGTTGGCGTGCAGCGTCCCGGCGCCCCCCTCATGGCCGGTGTTGAGGGCGCCCAGCAGGGACACGATCTCCGGCCCCCGCGCCTCGCCCACCACCAGCCGGTCCGGGCGCATCCGCAGCGCCTGGCGGACCAGCACCTCCAGCGTCACCTCTCCGCTGCCCTCGATGTTGGCGGGGCGCGTCTGCAACCGGACCACGTGCGGGTGGTCGGGGCGCAGTTCGGGGGAGTCCTCGGCCAGGACGATCCGCTCGCCCGGCGCCACCAGGGACAGCAGCGTCGACAGCAGCGTGGTCTTGCCCGTCCCCGTGCCCCCGCTCACCAGGAACGCCGCCCGCGACGCCACCACCGCCCGCAGCAGCGCCGCCCCGTGCGCGGTGAGGGTGGCGCAGGCCACCAGCCGGTCCAGCGTGAACACGCGGCGGGGCGGCATCCGCAGCGACAGGCACGCCCCCGTGGGGGAGACCGGCGGCAGGACCGCGTGCAGCCGCGCCCCGTTGGGAAGCCGGGCGTCCACGTAGGGCACCGCCGCGTCCAGCCGCCGCCCGGCCTGCGCGGCGAGGCGCTGCGCCAGCCGCCGCACCGCCTCCGCTGACTCGAACCGCACCCCCACCCGGCGCAGACCGCCGCCGTCGTCCACCCACACCTCGTCGGGTCCGTTGACGAGGATGTCCGTGACTCCGGAGACCATCAGCTCCTCCAGCGGACCGGCCCCGGCCAGGTCGGCCGCCAGCCGCCGGGTCAGCGACAGGACCTCGGTGTCGCCCAGCACCCCGCCCTCCGCCCGCAGCGCCGCCGCCACGTTGGCGGGGCTGACCACCGCACCGGAGGCCACCAGCCGGTTGCGCACCGCCTCCACCAGGGCCGGCCCGACGGGGACGGCGCGCGCGGGCGGCGGCCCGTTCAGGGGTGTGGAGCCGGTCACCGAGGGCCGCCGCAGCGCCCGTTCGGTCAGCGCGCTCACCGGGGCACCCCCGTCAGCTCCGCGACGAGCCCGTCGGCGAACCCGGCCAGCGGCGAACGTGGGTGGTCGGCGGGCCGCCGACCGGTGGTGAGCGTCCGCTCCAGCCCGGGCTCCGGCGGCAGGTCGGCCCCCAGCGCCAGCCCCAGCCCACGGGCCACGACATCGGCGGTCAGCCCGCCCGACGCCCCGCGCACCACCGCCCGCACCTCCCGGGACTCCGCGCGCAGCCGCGGCACCATCGCCGACGCCGCCACCACGGCGGCCACCTGCGCGGGGACCACCAGCAGCACCAGGTCCGACCGGTTGAGGAACGCCGTGACCCCGGCCCCGAAGGACCGCGGCAGGTCGACGACGACCAGGTCGCAGCCCTGACGGGCGGACTCCAGCATGGCCCGGGCGGCGGTCGCGGGCAGCGGGCCCCGGCGCGCGTCCGGCCCGTGCATCCACGTGAGCACCGAGATCCCGGCCGGTCCGGGCAGCCGCGGCGCCACGTCCGACCAGCGGAGCCGGCCGCGCCGGTCCACGAGTCCGTCCCAGCCGAGCCTGCCGTCGACCGGGTCGCGCTCGCACCCCAGCAGGATGTCGGGACCGCAGCCCAGGGGGTCGGCGTCCAGCAGCGCGGTGCCGTGCCCGCCCCGCGCCCCGGCCAGCGCCAGGGCGACGGCGAGCAGGCTCGCCCCGGCACCGCCCCGCCCGCCGATCACGGCCACGGTCGGGGCCCGCCTCCCGGGCTCCCCGCCCGCGGCGAGCATCCCGGCCAGGAGGTTCTCGTCGCGCGGGAGCAGCAGGGGGTTGCCCGGCACGGCGGGGCCGGCGGGGCCGGGAGCGCCGGGGAGTCCGCGGTCGGCACGGGCCACGACCACGAACCGGGCGTGCGGTGGCCGCTCCCCGGAGCGCAGTTCGGGATAGAGGTCGGCGCCCAGCACCACCAGCGGCGAGCGCGGCCAGGACAGCAGGGCGCGGTCGACCGAGCCGGCGGTGTTGACCCGGACCGACGCGGCGGCCGACAGCCGCAGCAGGTCGTCGAGCAGGTCCGTGTCGGCGGTGGCGATGAGCGGGACGGCGTCCATGGGGCCTCCGGAGGGGGGGAGGGGCACACTTCGACCATCGCCGACGGGGCGGGCTCGCGAAAGCCCGATCGCCGACCTGTGGAAAACCTCCCCGGCGCTCCCGGCAGGACGGCGGCGCCGTCACGGGCGTTCGGGTGGAAGGAACCCGCCCGCCGGGGCGGGCCGGCTCGTTCCCGCGCCCGCGGGGAGCCCGTACGCCCCCGGGGACCGGACCGTGCACGGGCGATCGCCGCGGGGGACGGGGCGGAGGAGGGGCGCGAGCCCTGACGCGGCCCGGCCCCTACGCGGCAGCGTTCCCGCCGGTCACCGTGCCGGTCGACCGGCACCGGCCGGATCGCTTCGTGCCGACGGCCCCCCGGCCGGGAGGGAGGGCACCGGGGCCGCGGCGCACCGCCACGGCGGACGCCGACGGCGCGTGTTCGCGAGGGGGCTTGCAAGAGCCGCACCACCGGTGGGACACCGCCCGGACGAGGGCGGGGGAGGTGGAGGGGCCGCGGTTCCGAAGACCTGCGGGCGGGATGCGCACACGGGGGCGGATGCACATCCCACCCGGCAGGCTCGGCGAGCGGGCCTTGTGCGACGTCCCGCGACAGGGGGGCACGCGGGTGGGTCGCCCTCTCGGCACTGGGGGGAGAGCCGGGCCCGCCCTTCGGAAGGGTCGACGAGGGGAGGGGATCCCCCGGACCACCGAAAAGCGTGTCGGGACATGCGTTCCGCGCGGGGCCGGTCCCACCGCGCCGCGCACGAAATGTGCGTACGCCGCGGCGTTTACCGAAGTGGTGTGAACCGGTTCCCGTCGGAACGACGGAACCGACGTTACCACGTGACGCTGTGTATCGGTTCGGGAATCCAGGATGAAAAGTTGGACCAACCACCTTTTCGGATCCCCGGAGGCGGCGTAGAAAGAAAGGGATCGGTGGCTCAGACCCACCCCGACAGGTGAACCGGGAACCCACGCGTCAGCAGGCCTCGTAGGGCCCGCCTAGACCCGGACGCTCGATGGAGCGCCTGGTCAGGACAGACGAATGGACGCTTGTTAGCCAGGTGTAACCGGTCGGAGGCGGTGCCCCGCGGATTCTCCGCGGGGCACCGTTCGACGTGTTCGACGAGAGCTTGCGGCAATCCCGAAACATTCGGCAACGTGCAAGCGTGACCGAACCGATATCGTTCGTACCTCTACCCGTCCGTAAATGGACGAGTAACAAGCACCGATTCCCTTCGGGACCGGATCCGCGGGCGGCCTCCGTCCCGGCCGCGGCCGGGAGCCCGCCGACGGACCGCTGCCGCGTGCCCCGGCGGGAACGACCGCACCGCTCCGCACGTCCGACTCCGCGCCGGCTCAGCCGCGCTTGAGCGCCTCGCAGGTCGCCAGGGAGTCCTGCGCCCCGGCCCGTACCGCGCGGCAGCAGTGCACGACCCACCCGGCCACGCCCTCGGCGGTCCCGGCCATGTACCCGCGCAGCGCGGGCGCGTACTCCTGCGCCAGGGTGCGGTGCCCCAGCTCGGACGGCACCAGCGACTTGGGGTCGAGGCCGCGCTCCACCAGGGTCAGCCGCTCGGCGGCCCGGGCCACGAGCCCGTCGCCCCAGCCGAACGGGCGGACCGCCATCAGCTCGCCGTGCACCAGCGCCGACATGACCAGGGCGGGCACCGAGGCCCGCGCCTCCAGCAGTGCGTAGAGACCCTCCATCCGGGCGAGCGCGACCTCGGGGGCGGGCGGCGCGCCCAGCTCCAGCGGATCCTCGACCCGCTCCCCGGCCGTGCGCGGACGCCCCAGCGCGTCGGCGGACACCGCGTCCGCGGCGGCCAGCGTGTGCAGCCGCGCCAGCGCCTGCCGCGGCGCCCGGGGCCAGGTGTCCACCAGGGTGCCCAGCTCCCCGCCGACCCGCAGCGCGCCCTTGATCCGGGTGTCGTACACGTGCCCGGCGCGGATCTCGTCCATGGACACCTCCGCGCCCTCCAGGGCGGCGGACGCGCAGGCGCCGCGCAGCGAGGACTCCATGGACACGTCGCTGCTCCGCCGGCGCAGGATCCGGTGCCCCAGCAGGCGGTCCACCAGGGTCCGGGTCTCCTCCACGGCCTCGGACACGCCGGGGAGTGCGGCGATCCTGGCCAGCGGATCGGTCTGGGCGGTAGAGGTCGTTTCGCTCACGGAATCCAAGATACGCGTCGGTAACACCCGGCCGCCGCGCCGTCCCCGGCGGTATCCGGTACCCGCCCGGCGCGGGCCCGGTGCAGGTCCGCCGGGCGCCGGCCCGTCCCCGGCACCCGGTCGCACGACCGTTCGTCGCCCGGCGGCGACCGCTCACCGACCGTTCGTCGCGCGCCGGGTCTTGCCCGGCGCGGGAACCGACCCTGCCTGTTCCACAGGTCCAGACCACATGATTAATTTGGTGTGAACCAGCCTACGTAAGGAGAATCACAGTGGCCGACAGCACTCCCCCGAGCCAGGAGACACTGTCCAATCTTCTCCATGAGACGCGCAGCTTCCCGCCGCCGGCCGAGCTGGCCGCGAACGCCAACGTCAAGGCGGACGCCTACGGGAAGGCCGCCGAGGACCGTCTCGGTTTCTGGGAGGAGCAGGCCCGCAGACTCCAGTGGGACCAGCCCTGGGACACCGTGCTGGACTGGCAGCCGCCCTTCGCCCGGTGGTTCGTCAACGGGAAGCTCAACGCGTCCGTCAACTGCGTCGACCGGCACGTCGCCAACGGCCTGGGCGAGCGCGTCGCCTACCACTGGGAGGGCGAGCCCGGGGACACCCGCTCCATCACCTACGCCGAGCTGAAGGACCTGGTCTCCCAGGCCGCCAACGCCCTCACCGAACTCGGTGTGACCAAGGGCGACCGGGTCGCCATCTACATGCCGATGATCCCCGAGACCATCGTCGCGATGCTCGCCTGCGCCCGCCTGGGCGCCGTGCACATGGTGGTCTTCGGCGGGTTCTCCGTCGACGCCCTGGGCCAGCGCCTGGACGACAGCCAGGCCAAGCTCGTCATCACCGCCGACGGCGGCTACCGGCGCGGCAGCGCCAGCGCCCTCAAGCCCGCCGTGGACGCCGCGGTCGCCGACCGCCCCGCCGTCGAGAACGTCCTCGTCGTCCGCCGCACCGGCCAGGACGTCGAGTGGAACGACCGCGACGTCTGGTGGCACGACCTCGTCGACTCCCAGAGCACCGAGCACACGCCCGAGGCGCACGACGCCGAGACGCCGCTGTACATCATGTACACCAGCGGCACCACGGCCAAGCCCAAGGGCATCCTGCACACCACCGGCGGCTACCTCACCCAGGCGGCGTACACGCACTGGGCGGTCTTCGACCTCAAGCCCGAGACCGACGTGTACTGGTGCGCCGCCGACATCGGCTGGGTCACCGGCCACTCCTACATCGTCTACGGCCCGCTCGCCAACGCCGCGACGACCGTCCTCTACGAGGGCACCCCGGACACCCCGCACCGCGGCCGGTTCTGGGAGATCATCGAGAAGTACAAGGTCACCATCGCCTACATGGCCCCGACGGCGATCCGCACCTTCATGAAGTGGGGCGAGGACATCCCCGCCGGGTTCGACCTGTCGAGCCTGCGCGTCATCGGCTCGGTGGGCGAGCCCATCAACCCCGAGGCCTACATGTGGTACCGCAAGAACATCGGCGGCGACCGGACCCCGGTCGTGGACACCTGGTGGCAGACCGAGACCGGCGCCATCATGGTCAGCCCGCTGCCGGGCGTCACCTCGGGCAAGCCGGGCGCCGCCATGCGCGCCCTGCCGGGCATCGTGGCCGACGTCGTGGACGAGAAGGGCGAATCCGTCCCCGACGGCGAGGGTGGCTTCATCGTCGTCCGCGAGCCGTGGCCGGCCATGCTCCGCGGCATCTGGGGCGACCCGGAGCGCTACAAGGACACCTACTGGTCGCGCTTCGAGGGCCTGTACTTCCCGGGTGACGGCGCCAAGAAGGACGAGGACGGCGACCTGTGGCTGCTGGGCCGCGTCGACGACGTCATGCTCATCTCCGGCCACAACATCTCCACCACCGAGGTCGAGTCCGCCCTGGTCTCGCACCCGACCGTGGCGGAGGCCGCCGTGGTCGGCGCGGCCGACAAGGTCACCGGCCAGGCCATCGTGGGCTTCGTGATCCTGCGCAGCGGCGCGGAGGAGGTCTCCGACGAGACCCTCAAGACCCTGCGCGACCACGTCGGCACCTCGCTGGGGCCGATCGCCAAGCCCGCGCGCCTGCTGGCCGTGCCGGAGCTTCCCAAGACCCGCTCGGGCAAGATCATGCGGCGCCTGCTCCGCGACATCGCCGAGAACCGGGAGGTCGGCGACACCTCGACGCTCACCGACTCCTCGATCATGGAGGTCATCGCCAAGCAGCTGCCCTCCGCCCCCAAGGAGGGCTGACGCGCGACGCGCCGCGCGGGGCGCCCCGGTCCGCCCGGACCGGGGCGCCCCGCCGTCTCCGTCCCCGCCGTCTCCGTCCCCGGAGTCTCCGTTCCGTGCGCGGACGCTCACCCGTGTGAGGAATCCGGGCGCCGTCGTTGTGCGTGCCGTGAGGGACACCGGTGGCACCCCGTGTGCGAGGATGCGGAGGATCATCCGCGTGTTCGGACCGACAGAAGGGAAACCCGCGATGGTGGACAACCCGGGGGCCGGCGCGCCGGGCACCGCAGGAGACACCGACCGCTCCGTCGGCGGACTGGTCTCGGACGTCACCGGGAACCTCTCCCGTCTGGTGCGCCTCGAACTGGAGCTCGCCAAGGCCGAGGCCAAGATCGAGGCGGCCAAGGTCGGCAAGGGCATCGCGGGGTTC
The DNA here is from genome assembly GCF_900141985.1 of Nocardiopsis flavescens. Classification (GTDB taxonomy): domain Bacteria; phylum Actinomycetota; class Actinomycetes; order Streptosporangiales; family Streptosporangiaceae; genus Nocardiopsis; species Nocardiopsis flavescens. The sequence goes on from NZ_FQZK01000018.1 coordinate 108,240, forward strand.
GCCGTGTTCGCCGTCCTCGCGCACATCTTCGTCATCCTCCTCTCGGTGACGATCGCCTTCGTCCTGTACGAGGTGGCGGGCCTGCCCGGGTGGGCGTCCTTCGCCATCGTGACCGGCGTCTACCTGCTCATCGCGCTCGTGTTCGCCCTGTACGGCCTGATCAGCTTCCGCAGGATGCGCGGACTGGAGCGCACCCAGCTGACCACCTCCCGCCTGGGCGCGATCCTGCGCCGCGAGATCACCCCTCCGGGCTCGGGGGTCGCCGCCGCGGAGCCCGCCGGCGCCACGGCCGTTCCCCGGAACTAGCCGACCCGCCGTGCTGGACGATTCGGCCGCCTACGTCGAGGGCCCCTGGGCCCACCGGACCGTCGGCGCCGCCGGCGCCCGCTTCCACACCGCCGAACTGGGCGAGGGGCCGCTGGTCCTGTTCCTGCACGGGTTCCCCCAGTTCTGGTGGGCGTGGCGGCACCAGCTCACCGCCGCCGCGGAGGCCGGTTACCGCGCGGTCGCGGTGGACCTGCGCGGATACGGCGGCAGCGACAAGACGCCCCGGGGCTATGACCTGGTGACCCTCGCCCAGGACGCCGCCGGCCTGGTCCGCGCGCTCGGCGAACGCCGCGCCGCCGTGGTCGGCCACGGAGTCGGTGGCCTGGTCGGCTGGACCATGACCGCCTACCACCCGGGCACCGTCCGGGCCCTGGCGGCGGTCTCGTCCCCGCACCCGCGCCGGGCCGCCCGGCTGCTCCTGCGCCCGGGCCCGGGGACCCGCCACATGCTCCACGCGCAGGTGCCGGTCCTGCCCGAGCACCGCCTGCTCGCCGACGGCTGCGCCCGCGTCGGCGACCTGCTGCGGGAGTGGTCCGGCCCGGACTGGCCCGACACCGAGGCCGAGGAGATGTACCGGATCGCGTTCTCCATCCCCAAGGTCTCCCACTGCTCCCTGGAGTACCACCGGTGGATCGCCCGCTCCCGGCTGCGCCCGGACGGGCTGCGCTACCACGCCCGCATGCGCGCCCCGGTGCGCGTGCCGGTGCTCCAGGTCCACGGCCACCTCGACCCGGTCTGCACCGCCGGGGCGGCCCGCGCCTCGGGGCGCTCGGTGGTGGGGCCCTACCGTTGGAGGGGGGTCCCCGGAGCCGGGCACTTCCCGCACGAGGAGCGGCCGGACGCCGTCTCGGGCGCGCTCACGGAGTGGCTCGGCGACCTCCCCGGTGACGAGTGACGAGGATGGTGGACAGGATGAACGCGGACCGCGACCGCGCCCCGGACGGACGGGCCCAGAACCAGCGCCCCCGGGACCGCTACGGAAGGCCGATGCCGCACGGCAGCGTCGGCGAGGTGGAGCGGGTGCCCGACGACGCCGAGTTCTCCTCGGAGGAGGGGCTGGAAACGGCCCAGCGCCTCCTCGACGGGGGGTACGCTTTCACCGCCCACGAGGTCCTCGAAGCGGTGTGGAAGTCCTCCCCCGAGCCGGAGCGCGAGCTGTGGCGCGGGCTCGCGCAGGTGGCCGTGGGCGTTACCCACGCCCAGCGCGGCAACCTCACGGGCGCCCCCCGCCTGCTGCGCCGCGGCGCCGACCGGGTGGAGGCGTACGGCCCGGACGCGCCGCACGGGGTCGACACCTCCGGGGTGGCCGCCTTCGCGCGTTCACTGGCCGACGGACTGGACGCGGGGCGCGACGCCGTCGACCCCTCCCGGCTGCGGCTGCGCTGAGGCTCCTGGGACACGTTCCCGATTCCTGCCTTTATGGGCACTTTAACGTTAACAACGCATTACGGCATTATGCAAGAAGAAGATCGCCGATAAAGGTATTTATCCGTTTCTTGAGATCACCGATGGATCACATCTTTGATCATTCTCGAAAAAATCCCTAATTCGCTCTCTTCTTTTTTCTTCGGGCTGCGTAGGATTTCCGGATCACCGCCCGTGAGCACGTGGCGCGGGCCGTGGGCACCAAACCGAAGGTGGCACTGCTTCGACCCCGGACCACGTGCCGTCGGCCCAGTTCAGGCTCCTTCCGGACCGCGGTACGTGCACGACCCCGCTCGGGATTTCCCCGTGCTTCGCGTCGACGGGGGAGAAAAGGTCGTGCCCGTCTCAAGGAGGACGGATTGTCCGGGCTCAACCTCGCCGCACCAAGCGGCACGGCCCTAGAACTGCAAGGCATCGACTTGACGCTCGTCATCGTCGTCATGGCGGTCGCGCTCCTCGCGCTCGCCGTCGCGGGGATGCTGGTACGTGAAGTCCTCGCCGCCGGGCAGGGCACCGAGCGCATGCGCAACATCGCCGTCGCGGTCCAGGAGGGGGCGGGCGCCTACCTCAGGCGGCAGTTCCGCACCCTCGCGGTCTTCGTCGTCATCATCCCGCTTCTCCTGCTCCTGCTCCCCGCCGACTCGTGGGCCATCTCCATCGGCCGCTCCGTCTTCTTCGCCCTCGGCGCCGTGCTCTCCGCCGCCACCGGTTTCATCGGCATGTGGCTCGCGGTGCGGGGCAACGTCCGCGTGGCCGCGGCGGCCCGCGGAGGCACCCCCGAGGACGGCCGCACCGCCATGCGGATCGCCTTCCGCACCGGCGGCGTCGCGGGCATGATCACCGTCGGCCTGGGCCTGCTCGGCGCGGCCGTCGTCGTCCTGCTCTACCGGGGCGACGCCCCGATCGTCCTGGAGGGCTTCGGCTTCGGCGCCGCCCTCCTGGCCATGTTCATGCGCGTCGGCGGCGGCATCTTCACCAAGGCGGCCGACGTCGGCGCCGACCTCGTCGGCAAGGTCGAGCAGGGCATCCCCGAGGACGACCCGCGCAACGCCGCCACCATCGCCGACAACGTGGGCGACAACGTGGGCGACTGCGCCGGCATGGCCGCCGACCTGTTCGAGTCCTACGCCGTCGTGCTCGTGGCGTCCCTCATCCTGGGCCGGGTCGCGTTCGGCGTCGAAGGCCTCGTCTTCCCGCTGCTGGTCCCGATGATCGGTGTCCTCACCGCCATCATCGGCATCTTCATCGTCGCCCCCGCGGCCCGGGACAAGTCGGCGATGTCGGCGATCAACCGCGGCTTCTTCATCTCCGCCGGGATCTCCGCCCTGCTCGTCGTCGGCACCTCCTTCTGGTACCTGCCCGCCAGCTTCCAGGAGCTGTCCGGCGTCAGCCAGAGCGTGCTCGACGAGATCACCGAAGCCAGCTACACCGGTGCCGACCCCCGCCTCATCGCGATCGCGGCGGTGCTGATCGGCCTCGTGCTGGCGGCCGCCATCCAGCTCCTCACCGGCTACTTCACCGAGACCGACAAGCGGCCCGTCCGCGAGATCGGCGAGAGCTCCGAGACGGGGGCCGCCACGGTCATCCTGTCCGGCATCTCCGTCGGCCTGGAGTCGGCGGTCTACTCCGCCCTGCTCATCGCCGGGGCGGTCTACGCGGCGTTCCTCCTGGGCGGCGGGTCCATCACCCTCAGCCTGTTCGCCGTCGCCCTGGCCGGAACGGGCCTGCTCACCACCGTCGGCATCATCGTCGCGATGGACACCTTCGGCCCGGTCTCCGACAACGCCCAGGGCATCGCCGAGATGTCGGGCGACGTCGAGGGCGAGGGCGCCGAGATCCTCACCGGCCTGGACGCCGTCGGCAACACCACCAAGGCCATCACCAAGGGCATCGCGATCGCCACCGCGGTCCTGGCCGCCACCGCCCTGTTCGGCGCCTTCCGCACCTCGGTGCAGGAGCAGCTCAGCGGCGACGAGGTCTTCTCGCTGTCCCTGGACCGGCCGGACATCCTCGTCGGCGTCATCATCGGCGCCAGCGTGGTGTTCTTCTTCTCCGGCCTGGCCATCATGGCGGTCGGCCGCGCCGCGGGGCGCGTCGTCATGGAGGTGCGCGAGCAGTTCCGGACCCGTCCGGGGATCATGGACGGCACCGAGAAGCCCGAGTACGCCCGCGTCGTGGACATCTGCACCCGCGACTCGCTGCGCGAGCTCATCACCCCGGGCCTGCTCGCCGTCCTGGCGCCGATCGCGGTCGGGTTCGCCCTCGGCTACGCCCCGCTGGGCGCGTTCCTCGGCGGCGCCATCGCCGCGGGCGTGCTCATGGCGGTGTTCCTCGCCAACTCCGGCGGCGCCTGGGACAACGCCAAGAAGCTCGTCGAGGACGGCCACCACGGGGGCAAGGGCTCGGACGCCCACTCCGCCACCGTCATCGGCGACACCGTCGGCGACCCGTTCAAGGACACCGCCGGCCCGGCGATCAACCCGCTGCTCAAGGTGATGAACCTGGTCGCGCTCATCATCGCGCCCAGCGTCGTCATCTTCTACGACAACGCGGTGCTGCGCGCCGTGGTCACGGGTCTGGCCGTCGCCATCCTCGTCGGCGCGGTCCTGTGGTCCAAGCGCCGCGGCGCCGGCAACGAGTCCGAGCCCGCCGAGCTGGGGCTCGGAGCCCCCGAGAGCGACGACGGCGGCCGCGTCCCCTCCGCCGAAGCCCCGGGCGCCGAGGGCGACTCCGGTATCACCGACGCCGCCACCGGCGACGACAGCAGGGAAGAGGCCCGCTCCAACTAGTACGCAGAGGGGCCGCCGGGGGTACCCGGCGGCCCCTCCTACCCTGGTGGACAACAAGAGGACGCACACAGGGGGCCGCATGTCAGGAATGAAGGGTCTTTTCATCATCCTGGGGGTGATGGTGGGGTTCATCGTCGCGCTCTCCATCGTCGCGACGGTGATCGCGTCGTGACCGGCCGGACGCTCCTGCTGCTGCGCCACGCCAAGGCGGAGGCCGGCTTCGGCGTCATCGACTACGACCGCTCCCTCACCGACCGGGGCCACGAGCAGGCCGGCGCGGTCGGCCGCCTCCTCGCGGAGGCGGGCCACGCACCGGACCACGTGATCTGCTCCTCCGCCAAGCGCACCCGCCAGACGCTGGACGGGGTCCTGGAGGCGCTGCCGGGCGGGCGCCCGGAGATCGACTACTCCGAGTCGGCCTACACGGCGGGTGTGGACTCCCTGCTGGAGCTGATCACCTACGTCGACCCCGACGTGCGGACCCTCCTGGTGGTGGGCCACAACCCGACCATCGCCCAGCTCGCCGCGGCGTTCGTCGGCAGTGAGGCGCTGATGGCGTACTCCCCGGCCACGGTCTCCGCGATCGACCTGGAGGTGGAGTGGCTCCACACGGCACCCGGGACGGGAACGGGACGGATCCTCAACTAGCGTGACCCAGGTCACTTGACGGAACGTTTGCTTCATCCGGACCCGAGGGGTAATGTTCTCCGAGTCGCCTCCGACGGGCCCAAGGTCCGACAGGGGGCGCGACCGAGTGAGCCGAACGCGCAAGCGGGCGGGCCGGTCGATCTTCTTCTCCCCGAAATTCAGCGGTCCGGAGCAGTGCTGCGGACATGTAAACTCGGAGAGTGCCCCCAGCGGAAACAATGGGAGCGAAACTTTGTCGGAAGTTCCGCGAAAACGCCGGTTTGGCGGGTCGCAGAAACACTGATAAAGTGAAGACACAACAAAGCGGAAACGCAGACGCCTTCCACGGAAGAGCAACACGGACCCAGGTCCGGTGCTTGTACGGGAAGGGCGGTTGCTTCTTGAGAACTCAACAGCGCGTGTTCGATTTTTACAGCCAAGTTTGTTTTGGCCCCGTCACACGACGGCGAAGTCGGTGAGATTTCGTCCGGAGTGTGCGAGGTTCCTTTGATTGAACCGGAAGGTTCGGTCAGGATTTCTTCTAGGTTTCCGC
>NZ_FQZK01000038.1 GCF_900141985.1 Nocardiopsis flavescens
TGTACTGACCACAGAGGTTGGTAACACCCACCCCGCCCGACACACACGAAGAGGGCCTTCGGTATCGGTGTGGATTGCGACATCTGCACCGACTCACCAGAAGGCCCTCGATGCCCCACACTACCCACCCCAACGCCCGCCTCACACCCGCCGGGCGCCTGGCCCTGGCCCGCTGCGTCGTGGACGACGGCTGGCCGCTGCGCCGGGCCGCCGAACGCTTCCAGACCAGCCCCACCACCGCCAAACGCTGGGCCGACCGCTACCGGACCCTCGGCGAGCCCGGCATGCACGACACCTCCAGCCGCCCCCACCACAGCCCCCGGCGCACCCCCACCCACCGCGAGCGCCGGATCATCAAACTCCGCATCCTCCACCGGTGGGGACCAGCCCGCATCGGCGGCCACCTGCGCATGCACGCCTCCACCGTCCACCGCGTCCTGACCCGCTACAAGTGCGCCCGCCTCACCCACCTGGACCGGGCCACCGGCCGTGTGGTGCGCCGATACGAACGCGAGCGGCCCGGCGAGCTGGTCCACGTGGACATCAAGAAGCTCGGCAACATCCCCGACGGCGGCGGCCACAAGACACTGGGCCGCGCCCGGGGGCGCAAGAACCGGGCCAGGGCCGGGTACGCCTACCTGCACAACGCCGTGGACGACCACTCCCGCCTGGCCTACTGCGAGATCCTGGCCGATGAGAAGAAGGAGACCGCCACCGGGTTCTGGGAACGCGCGGCCGCCTACTTCGCGTCGGTGGGCATCGTCGTGGAGCGGGTGCTGACCGACAACGGGTCCTGCTACAAGTCCCACGCCTGGCGGGGCCTGCTGGCCGGCCAGGGCATCGAGCACAAGCGCACCCGCCCCTACCGTCCCCAGACCAACGGCAAGGTCGAGCGGTTCAACCGCGTCCTGGTCGAGGAATGGGCCTACGCCCGCCCCTACACCAGCGAGAGCGAGAAGCGGGAGGCGTTCACAGGGTGGTTGCACCACTACAATCACCACCGGTTCCACACCGCCCTCGGGGGCCCTCCCGCTTCCCGCGTACCTAACCTCTCAGGTCAATACACCTAGGGGCGCTCGGTGAGGGGGAGGTGGACCCGCCCGCCCCGCTCCACGAACTCCGCGGCCTTGTCCGCCATGCCGCGCTGGACGGCCTCGACCGTGTCCAGCCCGTTCTCCCGCGCGTAGCGGCGCACGTCCTGCGTGATCTTCATCGAGCAGAACTTCGGCCCGCACATGGAGCAGAAGTGCGCGGTCTTGGCGGGTTCGGCGGGCAGCGTCAGGTCGTGGTAGGCCATCGCCGTCTCGGGGTCCAGCGACAGGTGGAACTGGTCCTTCCACCGGAACCCGAACCGCGCCGCGGACAGCGCGTCGTCCCACTCCCGCGCCCGCGGGTGCCCCTTGGCCAGGTCGGCGGCGTGGGCGGCGAGCTTGTAGGTGATGACACCGGTCTTGACGTCGTCCCGGTCCGGCAGCCCCAGGTGCTCCTTGGGGGTCACGTAGCAGAGCATCGCCGTGCCCAGCGAGCCGATCCGGGCGGCACCGATCGCCGAGGTGATGTGGTCGTACCCGGGGGCGATGTCGGTGGCCAGCGGGCCGAGCGTGTAGAACGGCGCCTCGCCGCACAGCTCCTCCTCCAGGCGCACGTTCTCCTCGATCTTGTGCAGGGGCACGTGTCCGGGCCCCTCCACCATCACCTGCACGTCGTGGGCGCGGGCGATGTGGGTGAGCTCGCCCAGGGTGCGCAGCTCCGCGAACTGCGCCTCGTCGTTGGCGTCGGCGATGGAGCCGGGCCGCAGCCCGTCACCGAGCGAGAACGTCACGTCGTACTCCCGAAGGATCTCGCACAGCTCCTCGAAGCGGGTGTACAGGAAGTTCTCCCGGTGGTGGGCCAGGCACCAGGCGGCCATGATCGAGCCGCCGCGCGAGACGATCCCGGTGACCCGGCGGGCGGTGAGCGGCACGTACCGCAGCAGCACGCCGGCGTGCACGGTCATGTAGTCGACGCCCTGCTCGCACTGCTCGACCACGGTGTCGCGGTAGACCTCCCACGACAGCGCGGCGGGGTCCCCGCCCACCTTCTCCAGCGCCTGGTAGACCGGGACCGTGCCGACCGGCACGGGCGCGTTGCGCAGGATGCGCTCACGCGTCTGGTGGATGCGCCTGCCGGTGGACAGGTCCATGATCGTGTCGGCGCCCCAGCGGACGGCCCACACCATCTTCTCGACCTCCTCCTCCACCGAGGAGGTGACGGCCGAGTTGCCGATGTTGGCGTTGATCTTGACCAGGAAGTTCTTGCCGATCACCATCGGCTCGGACTCGGGGTGGCGGTGGTTGGCGGGGATGACCGCCCGGCCCACCGCGACCTCGGCACGGACGAACTCGGGGTCCAGCCCCTCGCGTTCGGCGACGAACCTCATCTCGGGGGTGAGGGTCCCGGCCCTGGCGTGGGCGAGCTGGGTGCCGGCCCCGTTCACGGGGGTGCGCGCGTCGGTCCAGGGCCGCCTGGCCGGGGGCAGCCCGGCGCGGACGTCGATGCGGGCGGCGGTGTCGGTGTAGGGGCCGGAGGTGTCGTACAGGTCGAAGTGGCCGCCGTCGGTGAGTCCCACCCGGCGCCGGGGGACGCGGAGGGTGAAGCCCTCGGGGGTCTCGATCTCCCGGTAGACCTTGGATGATCCCATGATGGGACCAGTGGTCACCCGGTGCTCCCCGGTGGCGGGACCGGTGTCACGGCTCTCGGTGGCCGTCATGGCATGCCTCCCTACGTCGGAATTACCCGAACAGGTTCTGCGGTCGGCGACACCGTTGAGCCGCCCTCTCAGCCCGCCATGGCGCGAGCTCCCGCGTTGCGTATTCGATTGTGGGACACGGCGGCGCCGTGCCCGGGCTCGCCCGCGCGGCGGGCGGCCCCGGCCACTGTACACAGGCGCACCCCCGTCCCGTCCAGACCCCCGGGGCCGGGAGAAGGCGGCCGGGAGCCGCCCGGGCGGGGCCGGGCACGGGCCTCAGAAGAGGGTGTCCGGCTCCGGTCCGCTCCCGGCCTCCAGCGGCACCAGCAGGTCGGGCCGGTTGTTCTTGATGCTGTTGACTTCGGTGGAGACCTCGTCCACGGCCAGCCGCCCCGCCGGGGTGGCGCCCAGGATGTGCGCGAGCCCGTCGGGCCCGGTCGCCGGGTCCAGCCACGCGGCCCAGTCTCGCCGGGGCACGATCACGGGCATCCGCTCATGGATGTGCGCCAGTTCCGGGGCGGCCTCGGTGGTGATGACGGCGCAGCTCCACACCCAGGCCGCCGGGTCCTCCTCGGGTACCTCGGGGTCGCGCCAGCGCTCGAAGATCCCGGCCATCGCCAGCGGCTCGCCGTCGCCCGGGTAGTGGATGGAGTAGGGCTTCTTGTCGGCCTTGGCCTTGCGCTTCTTGTGCTCGGGGTCGGTGGCGGGCGAGGTGCTGGCCTGGACCGTGCCGTCCTTGCCGACGAGCTGCCACTCGTAGTAGGCGTCGGCGGGCAGCAGGCAGCGGCGTCGGCGGAACGCCGTGCGGAACGCGGGCTTGTCGGCGACGGTCTCGCTGCGCGCGTTGATCATGCGGTAGCCGACGTTGCGGTCCTTGGCCCAGGACGGGACCAGCCCCCAGCGCAGGGTGTGCAGGGAGCGCGGACCGGGCTCCCCGCCGTCCGCGCCCCGCGGCGGCGGGCCGAGCACCGCGTACACCGGGCGGCCGGGGGAGATGTTGTAGTCCGGCTCCAGCTCCTCCAGCGGCGGCCAGGCGCGGGTGTCCACGTCGTCGGCGGGCAGGGCCTCCTCCGGCAGGCCGAAGTCGAGCCGGAGCTGCTGCACGTTCCTGGACTGGGCATAACGACCGCACATGCGTCCGATCCTACGCCGACGGCACCCGGTTCCCAGCAGTCTCACCGGAATCGGCCGCCTTCGCGTCCGCGACCGCGGGGGCGTCGTCCCCGGCGCGGCCCCCGCCGCGGGAGCGGTCGCGCAGCGCGAGCACCGCCCCGGCGGCCAGTAGCAGCCCTCCGGCCGGGCCCAGCGCCCAGGGCGCCCACGACTCCAGGGCGCGCAGGGTCAGGGAGCGGACCCGGGCCTGCTCGGCGCGGCCCGCGATCTGGTTCTCCCGCAGGCCCAGCTCGGCGTAGAGCAGGTGCACCTCGCCGTCGGCGTTCTGCGGGCGCAGCGTCTCCAGCCGGGCCTCGTGGGTGTTGACGACGGTGCCGGTCACCGGCTCCACCCAGTAGGTGCGCACGACCTGGAGCCAGCGCCCCGCGGTCACCGTGCCCTGGGCCCCCGGGGTGAAGAGCCGCGCGGGGACCTCGCGGGCCGACTCGGGCACCTGGGTGGCGGAGACCTCCTGGGTGTAGCGGCGCACGGACAGGCCCGCGACCTCGTCCGTCCCCTCGAACTCCATGAGGGGCGCGGCGCGCACCTCGGCGTCGTAGAAGGGGTGGTCGGCCTCCCCCACCCCGGCGGGCCAGGAGAACACCAGTCCTGCCTGGCGGACCGCGCGGTCCCCGTTGACGTGCTCCCCGCAGCAGTTGACCGAGCGGCCCGTGCCCCGGTCGACGATGACGCGGCGGCTCCAGTGGTCGATCATCGCGCCCTCGGCGACGGTGTCCACCGACATCTCCCACGCCGACCAGTCCGGGCCGTGGGGCTGGGCGGAGACGGAGGTGTTGCGGATGATCCGCACGCCGTCCACCCACTCCCACCGCGAGGTGTCCAGGTAGCCGGCTCCGTCGGCGACCATCGTCACCTCGAACCGGCCCTGGGCGGGCAGCACCGCCACCCGGTCGTACACGTACAGCGGCAGCATCGCGGCCAGGGTGAGCAGGAAGGCGCCGACCGCGGCGGGGACCGTGCCCCGGGGCAGGCGCCGCCGCGCGGTGTCGTCCGCGCTCATGTGCGCGCCTCCTCGTGGTCGCTCTCCCGGGGGGCGCCGCCGGCCGCCGGGTCCGGTCCGTCCCCCGGCCCGTCCGGGGTGCGGGGGTCCCGCGCGGCGTGCCGCCCCGGGTCCTCCCCGCCCGGTTCGCCGGACGCCGCCCGGTGCGCGGCGGCCGGGTGGGCGTCGGCGGGCGCCGGGTCGGGCCGCTGCCCCAGGGCGAGGACGAGCCGGGCCAGCGCGGGCAGGCACAGGAGCTGGGCGACCCAGCCGCGCAGCGGCTGGCCCACCACGTCCGTAACGTCGTGGAACGGCAGGTGGACCGCCATGTGGGTGCCCGCCGCCATCGCCAGCCCGGCCAGTCCCAGCGACACCGCGACCGGCCAGGGCCCGGCCAGGTGGGGCAGGGCCCGCCCGCCCAGGGACGGGCTGCCCGGCCTGGCGTGCCGCAGGCGGGTGGGGGCGCGGCGGCCCAGCCACCACACGCACAGCAGGATGGCGCCGACCAGGGCGGCGCCCGCCCATCCGGAGACCCAGACCCCGTAGGCCAGTCCCAGCGGCAGCACGAGCCACCGCGACGGGCGGGCCTCCCCCGCCCCGGGCAGGGCGCGCGCACCGCGGGGCTCCCCCGCGGCGGCGGCACGGCCGCCCGGCAGCAGCCGCCGCGGCCACAGGGCCGCGACCGCCAGCAGCGCGGCCAGGGCGCCGCCCGCGGCCAGGGCCCGGTGGTAGGCGGCGTCGGGGGTGTAGGACAGGGTGACGGTCCCCGCGCTTGCGGCGGGCAGCAGCCAGGCCTGCTTCCAGCCCTCCAGCCGGATCGGCTCCAGGGTCCGCCCGTCCTCCAGGCGGGCCTGCCAGCCCTCGTTGTAGTTCTCGTTGACGACGAGGAAGGAGTCGGTCTCGACGGCCTCCACGTCCAGGCGGCGCTCCCCGGGGCCCCACGCGTGCACGGCGGCGGGGGCGGTCAGGGAGACCTCGGGGCGCTCGGCCCGCGGTTCGCCCGACGCCACCACGGCGGAGCGGACCTCGTACCGGTTCCCGGGGTCGACGACGATGCGGTTCCCGCCCTCCACCAGGTCCAGGCCGGTGCAGCTCTCGTAGCGCAGCGGGCGCCCGGCGAGCTGGTCGGCGAGGGTGCCCTCGCTGATGCGCGTCTCCACCCGCTGCCCGTTGACCCGCAGGGTCGGGCCCAGGCCGCATGCGGTGGAGGCGTCGGCCTCGGGGGCCGGATCCACCGGCTCCACGCCCGGCAGGGCGATGGTGCCGATCTCCAGGGCCTGCCCCTCGGGCCGCTCGAACGTGACCCGCAGTTCATCGGCGGTGAAGGGGGCGAAGCCGACCCGCCCGCTGCCGTCCAGCCACCCCTCGCGGACGGTGCCGCCGCCCTCGACCGTGACCTTGATCGGGCGCAGCACGCTGTCGGCCCGCGGGAAGTCCACCGTGAGGTGCCCCAGTTCCACCGGCTCGCCCAGGTCGATGTCGAGCCAGGGGCGCTTCTCCTCGGGGTCGGGGTACCAGACGGTGCTCGCGTCGTCGTCCAGGGCGCCGCGCCCCATCGCGGCCGGGTGCTGCACCGCGGTGGAGGAGGCCGTGACGTAGGGGTGGGTGCCGGCCCGGTTGGCCGCGTTCTCGGCCTCGCGGGGGTCGGTGAGGACGACCTCGCCGGAGACCGAGTGCGGGGTGGAGGCCGCGTCGGCCGACAGCTCGAAGGTGCGGTCCAGGCGGCGGGCGTCCTCGCCCTGCACCTGGAGGCCGCTGTTGCACACCCACACGTGGGAGCCCTCCATGCACCCGGGCGCGGTGCCGGTGGACCCGGTGAAGAGCAGCGTCCCGGCGTCGGCCGGGCCGGGGACGCGCAGGGTGCGGGCGGGCTCCAGGCCGGGCACCGAGAGGGAGGAGACGCCCACCCGGGTGCCGAACCGGTACTCGGGCTCCCAGGCCAGTTCGTCCACGCGCAGGCGCAGGGTGGTGGTGGCGCCGGGCGGGGCCGCCACCTCCTGGGGCTCGTCGGTCTGGGCGACGGGCACGTCGACCTCGCCGGTGTCGGTGATGACGCTGATCCGGGAGGGCGGAGGGTCGTTCGCGAACTGCTCGAACGCGACCGCCAGCCCGGCGAGGTCCTGCGGTTCGTCGAACTCCACCTCGATCCACTCGCCCAAGGCGCCGGTGAACGCGCTGGAGCGCCACGAGGTGGTCAGGTCGTCGTCGAGGGCGGCCTGCGGCCCGTGTCCGGGGTCGCGGTCGGCGGCGCGGGCGCCCGCGCCCGCCTCGGAGGAGGAGGCGCGCACGGACGCGATCCCGATGTCCTCGGCGTGGGCGGTGTACTCCTCCCAGGCCGGGTCGGTGATGTCGGGCGCGGGCACGTCGCGTTCGAGTTCCTCGTCCTCGGTGAGGGTCGCGGACACGTTGCGGCGCACGTCGGGGTAGACCACCTCGCGGCGGCGGGCGGTATCGGTGACGATGGTGTCCTCGGCGGACACCCGCTCGGTCCCGGGGTCGTCGCCCAGCAGCACCGGCCGGTCGTCGGTGATCAGGCCCTGCTCGGCCAGGTGCAGCAGCGACTCGGGGCCGCCGGTCACGCGGACGGCCTCGTCGGCGGGCACCACGCCCACGGTCGGGGCGGCGTCCTCCACCTCGTAGATCGTCAGCGCCGGGTAGGGCTGGTCGAACCACTGCGAGGCGGAGTGGTGGTCCAGGGACCCCATGGGCGCGCCGAACTCCGCGGCCGGCTCGATGCCGGGCGAGGAGGCGAGGGCCTGGTGGACGCGGGCGGGCCAGCCGCCGTGGTTGTCCACCCGCTGGAGGTCGTTGCGCACCAGCAGGTGGGTGACGCCCATCCGGGCCAGGGTGTCGGCGAGCCCCTCCGACCCGCGCCCGGAGGAGACCCGCTGGTCGATCTCGTGGGTGAGCCGGGAGACGCCGGCCGAGCCCCAGGGGATGATCTGGTGGTTGGTCCAGGCGCCGTCGAGGAGCGGTTGCAGGGGCTCGTCCAGGGGGCGGCCCCACTCGTACTCGCCGCGCGCGGAGCCGGGCAGCGCCATCGTCATGCCGCGTTCGCCGGAGCGGTCGTCCAGCCAGTCCACGGCCTCGTGCCAGTACCCGGGGATCGCGGTGAAGCCGCCCGCGGGGGCCACGCCCACGGTGGCGATGGGAACGAGGGTGACCAGGAAGGCGGCCGAGCACGCGGCGGCCACGGTGCGCCGCACCCGCCCGGAGACGGGTTCGCCGCGCCGGTCGGCCCGGTCCCGGGCGACCACCACGGGCAGGTGGGCCAGGCCCAGGACCAGCGGCAGCCGGATGAGCGCGTCGAACTTGTGGACGTTGCGGAACGGGGCCAGCGCGCCGTCGAGGAGTTCGCGCACGGTCCCGGCGAACGGGCCGGTGAGGTCGCCGGTGAAGCCCGCGACGATGATCGCGGTGCCGGTGAGCAGGCTGGTGACGAGGAAGAGGCGTTCGGGGGTGCGCCGGTTGATGAGCCCGGCCAGGCCCAGTCCGGCGACCAGCGCGGTCACCACGATCAGCCAGGGGGTGAGCGACAGGGCGGCGCCGGAGGGCAGCGCGGTGTTGCCCTGGTCGGGCAGGAAGCCCATCCAGTTGGAGGTGCCGCGCAGCGCGTTGAGCAGCGAGGTGACGCCGGTGGTGACGGCGGCGTCCTCGGTGTAGGGCATGAACGAGTACACGTACCGCGACATGAGCAGCAGCGGGGCGACGTACCAGAACGTGGCGGCGACGACCGCCGCCGACCACCAGAGGATGAGCCGCCGCTTGCGCGGCCCCCGGCGCCGGGTGATCAGGTACAGGCCGGGGACGATGAGGACGGCCAGCTCGGAGACGGCGTTGGTGCCGCCGCACAGCAGGAACGCTGCGCCCGACAGCAGCGCCATGCGGGCCGGGGGGTACCCGTGCCGGGCGCCCAGGACCAGCGGGAGCAGCACCCACGGCAGGAGGAGCATCGGCTGGAGCTCGGCCGAGTTGTACGACAGCAGCGTCAGCACGCGGGGGGCGAGCGCGTAGGCGATCCCGGCGAGGATGCGGGTGTTGACGGTCCCGATGCCCAGGGCCCCGGCCACCTTGTACACGCCCAGGAACGCGGCGACGAGCAGCACCGCCATCCACGAGCGCTGGACCAGCCACTCGGGCATGCCGAGCAGGTCCAGCAGCAGGTGGAAGGGGGCGTTGGGGAAGAAGTACCCGTACGCCTGGTTCTGGATCTGGCCGAAGTAGGAGGCGTCCCACAGGTGCAGGGCGCGCTCCATGAACCCCAGGGGGTTGACCGTCAGGTCCAGCTTGGTGTCGCTGACGATCCGACCGGGGTCGATGCTGGCCGCCAGGGCGCCCAGGAGAAGGCACACCGCGAGGACCTTGAGCCGCCGCAGCAGCTTCTCGTCCACTCCCCCGGGGACGGGGGACGGTGTCCTGGAATCCTCCGGTTCGCGCCTGGCGGTGGATTCCGCCGAAGTCACTTCTCTGCTTTCCTGCCTGACGTGGTGCCGGGGGCGTCCGAGCCGCCGGGGAGGCCGAGTTCGCGGGCGACCAGGCGGGTCATCTCCGCGCCGCTGGCCTCCCAGGTGAAGCGTTCGGCCCAGTCCCGGCAGGCCCGCCGCACGGCGGCCCTGCGGTGGGGGTCGGACAGCTCCTTCAGTGCCCGGGAGACCACGTCGGCCAGTTCTTCGCCGTCGCGCACCAGCCACCCGGTTTCGCCGTCTCGCACCGAATCGCGAAGTCCGTCCACATCGTAGGCCACGGTGGGCACGCCCAGGCGTGCCGCCTCGATGACGGTCAGGCCCCAGCCCTCGAACTCGGAGGCGGTGACGTGCAGGTGGCAGGAGGCCAGGACGCTGTTCTTGTCCTCCTCCGGCAAAAACCCGTGGAGGCGGACCCGGTCGGCGGTGCCGTCCCGGGAGGTCTGGTCGGCCAGGTGCGAGCCCTCGGGGCCGCGGCCGATGATGTGGACCCGCAGCCGGGGGTGCTCGTCCTCCAGTGCGCGAGCCAGGCCGGCGACCTGGGAGACGCGCTTTTGCACCACGAGCCGGCCCAGGCTGACGATCGCCGGGTCGCCCATGTCCTCCGGGGCGTCGTCCAGCGGCCTTAGGGGGCCCTGCACGCCGCCGTTGTGGATGATCTCGACCGGGGCGCGCCAGCCCAGCTTCTCGCGCAGGGCGCGGCGGGAGGACTCCGAGACGGTGACGGTGGTGCAGCGGCGGTAGACCCGCGAGGCGACGGCGGACTCGACGAAGCGGCCGAACCACGCCAGGGGCGCCGGGAAGTAGGCGTTGAACTGGAGGTCGTGGACGTGGTGGACGATGCTCACGACCCGGGTGCGGCGGCGCAGGACCAGGCGGGAGAAGAAGGGGATCCCGTTCATGCAGTCGAAGGCCAGCCGGTACTCGCGGCGCCACAGGGCGAGCCAGGCCATGACGCGCGGGTAGACCGTGAACCGGCCGCCCATGCGGCGGATGACGACCCCGTCCCGGGTCTCCACCCGGGCCTGGTGCGGCTCGCGGCTGGTCAGGAAGGTGACGATGGCGCCGCGTTCGGCCAGGTGGCGGCTGATCCGCCAGGCGTACTCCTCGGCGCCCCCGGCCGCGCTCTGCCAGGGGTCGCGCCAGTTGACCATGACCAGGCGGACCCCGTCGAGGCGGGGGCCGGGGTCGGTTCCGGCCTCCGCCGGGGCGGGGGCCGGGGTCGCGGCGACCGCGGGCAGGTCTCGGTGGTGGACCTTCGGGAAGACCACGCGCTCTCCTTCCACGCGGTCCGGGACCCGGAGCGCTCGCCACCCTCCGGATTCGCTTGGAAACGGAGAGCGAGGGCGTGCGGGAAGAGCGGAGCGCACGCCGAGCGGACCCATCGACCGGACGTCTGTGGGGATGGGGGCGGCCGGGAAAGGGGACCGCCGGGACGAGGGGGACGGAGGGGCGCCCCGCTGGGGGCGAGGCGCCCGGAGGGCCTCGATCGAACGCGGGCGGCCTAGCGGTCGCCGTAGTTGTAGAGGGTTTCGTTCACCGGTTCCGCGGTGGCGGTGGACTCGGTGGCGAGGTTGGTGACCATGTAGGCCGACCCGCCAGCCAGAGCCGCACCGATCACGCAGGCGGCGATTACCTTGATCACTAGGGGATCTCCTTCCGCGCGCCCGGACGCCGTTCGGAGCCGGTGCGCTGGAACCCGAGACTAGAACCTGATCTAGCTACAGACCAGATGATTGCCCCAACTGTAACTAACCCTCCGGTAACTTCCAACCCCGAAATATCCGCTTCTTCTGCATAGACGAGGGGCGGAAGCACCTCCAACAGGGTCATGTCGGCCCCCTCGACCACCACCGAGAAGCCCTCCGCCTCAGACCAGAACCGGTTATCGACCGGGGCGGACAGCGCCACGTACCGCACGCCCAGACCGGCCAGCTCCACCGCGTCCAGGGACTCCGGCAGCCCCGTCTGCGGGTCCGGTTCCAGCACCCGGGCCGCCTCCCGCGCCCGGGCGTCCTCCCCACGCACCACCACGGTCCCGCCGTCGGGGGTGCCCACCGCCAGGTCGTCGTTCCAGAGCGTGCGCCGGTCGAACAGCTTGGTCGCGGGGTCCAGCACCACCACCGGCTCCCCCGACCAGGAGATGCCCCGGTAGGCGCTCCAGGGCAGCACCAGCACCGCCCCGGGCCGGTCGTCGGCGGCCACCGCGGCCTGCGCCTCCCGCCAGGCACGCGGGTACTGCACCGGCTCCAGCGCGCCCTGGGCCCCCCACCACAGGCCGGACGAGAGCACCACCGGCAGCACCGCGGCCCCGGCCCCGGCCGCGAGGCCCAAAGCCCCGGCGCCCCGGCCGCCGCGCGCGGGAGGGTCCGCGGGGAGGGTGAGCCAGTGGACCGCGGCGCCCAGCCCCAGCGCCTGGAGCAGGGCGAGTGGGGCCACGTAGAGCTGTCCGTCGCGCAGCGGACCGAAGCCCGCCCACAGGTCGATGAGCCCCGCCGTCAGCTCCCGGCCCGGCGCCGAGGCGCCGAGCAGCGCGACGGCGAACCCGAGCGCGGCCGCCGCCGTCAGCCCCGGGCCGAAGGCCGGGCGCTCGCGGCGCACCCACCACGCCCAGGCGGCGACGGCGGCCAGGCACAGGGCCAGCCGCAGCGCGACCGGCACCGGGTCCCCGTGGTGCGGGGGCACGGCGTTCGCGTTCCACACCCCGCCCAGCAGGAACAGCGACCCCGCCGTCCCCAGCGGCGTGTCCGCCCGGGGGGCGAACGCCTCGACTCCCGCCGGGTCGGTCGCCGCCCCGGCCGCCCCGGCCGCCAGCGAAGGCACCAGCCAGGGCAGCGACACCACGGCCAGCGCCCCCGCGAACAGCGCGCCCCGCGCCGGCCCGCCCCGGCCCCACAGGGCCGCCGGACCGGCGGTCAGCGCGGTCAGCACCACCGAGGAGAAGCCGCCGACCGCGGCCGGGACCAGGGACCGCAGCACCCCCGCCGTGTACGCGGCGGCCCGCGCGCGGCGGACCGCCGCGGCCACCGCCCACGGCAGCCCCGCGTAGCCCAGCAGGACCGCCCACTGGCCCAGCAGCAGGCGCTCGGCCACGAAGGGGTTCCACACGTAAGCCAGGCCCGCGGCAGCCGCCGCGACCCGTGCCCCCGCGCGGGAGGACCCCAGGGCCCCCGCCGCCAGCCGGGCCGCCCCGGCGGCGCCCGCGACGAACACCGCCGCCAGCGCCAGCGACTGCACCACGTCCCCCGGCAGCACCCGCGACAGCGCCGCCACCACGGCGTCGCTGGGGATCGCCCGGGGGAACCCGTCCGCCCCGCGCAGCACCGTCGGCAGCGACAGGCCGGGCACGAACACCATGTCGTAGCGCAGCACGTAGCCGCGCCCCAGGGCCGGCCCCAGCGCGAGCACCGCGGAGACCAGGCCCACCGCCCAGGGCAGCCAGCGAGACATCCGCACCCCCTAAGGCCGGGCCGTCAGGATCGAGTCCGAGAATCTTCCCTCGACGTAATCACGGTAGGACCGGACGACGATCTCATAGCGGCCCGACACCGTCACCGACCAGCGCGGGTCCCCGCCGGTCGCGCCCAGGGTGCGCCACCCCTCGCCGTCGTCGGGCCCGCGGTTGTCGCGCCGCTCGCAGCGGGGTTCCCCGGAGGCCGGGGGCTGCGCCGGCGGCTCGGGGGCGGGACCGGGCTCGGGCCCGGGCGTAGGGGTGGGCTGGGGCTCGGGGTCGGGCGGGCTCGGCTCCCCGCCGCCGGGCGGCGGCTCGTCCGTCCCGTCGTCGGGCGAGCGCGAGCCCAGGCCGGCGTCCGCCGGCGTCCGCCGGTCGTCGGCGAACGAGCACTCCAGCGCCCGCACCCACACCTCGTAGTGGGTGGCGTCCTCCACCCGCTCCCACACCAGGGTGGAGCCGCCGTCCTGGAAGCGGATCCAGTCGGGGCCCGCCGGCGGGTCCTCGTGCCACACCAGCTGGAGGGGCTCGGAGGGCCGGCCGGAGTCCCGGCCCTTGAACGGGATCACCGTGAACTCGTACCGGGCCCCGCTGAACAGCCCCTCCACCAGGGCGGACCGCTCCCCGCCGTCCTCCTCGACCTCCAGCGGCAGCACCGTCTCGCCGTCGGGGTCGGGGCCCACCCGGCGCTGGGTCACCCGGTAGCCGGTCGCCCCCGGCACGGTCTGCCAGCGGAGCACCAGGCCCTCGTCGGTCTCCTCCGGCTCCGGCTCGGGCGCGGTGAGCGGGCCGACCTCCAGGTCGGGCAGCGGCCTCGGGTGGGGCGGGCCCACCCCCAGGGGGTCGGCGAGCGCGTCGGCGAACGCGGCGGCGATGCGCAGCTGGCCCCGCGCGTTGGGGTGCGCCTCGTCCCAGTTGTCCCGGCCGGGCGAGTAGCCGTCGGCCACACGGGCGACGACCACCGGGGACTCGGCCGAGGTCAGCTGCTCGGCCAGGGCCACCACGCCCATGTTGAAGCGGGTGATCTCGGAGTTGGCCCGGCCGTCGTCGCCGGTCCCCTCCACCGGGGGCAGCTCGCCCACCACGAAGCGGGTCTCCCCCTGGACCACGCGCACGGTCGAGACGGTCTCGCCGACGCCCTCCAGGGCCAGGTCGGCGCTGCCGCCGGACAGGATGTCCTCCAGCCCGGAGAGCAGCAGCACGTAGTGCGGCCCGTACTCCGCGGCCAGCACGGACACCTCGTCGGCCAGCTCCCCCGCGGACGCCCCCCAGCGGGCGGCGTGGTCGCGGTCGAAGTCGGGCTCGGCGTAGGAGTCGTCGTCCCGCCCGCCGTCCAGGCCGTGGAGGCCCTCGCGAGGGCCCACGAAGTCGACGGGGACCCCGCTGCCGGCCAGGTGGCGCCACAGGTGGTAGCGCCACGTGTGGTCGCCGCTGCTGCCCTGGGTGAGGGAGTCCCCGACGGCCATCACCCTGAGCTCGCCCGGGGGCGGACCGGGAACCGGGACCGGCGCCTCGGCGGCGGGGTCGCCCTCGCCGGTCAGCCCGGACGACCCGGTCTGGATGAACAGCAGGGTGACGGCCATCGCGGCCAGCATGACGCCGAGCAGGCCCAGGGGCCCGGGTTCGAAACGGGAGGGGCGGGAGGCGGCGGACCCGCGGTGGCGCCAGGCGGCCAGCCCGCGCCAGGTGAGGGTGCGCCAGCTGAAGTCCTGCCAGGTGAGGGTGTTCCAGTGCGCGAGGCGCTCGGCCGTCCCGGCGCGCAGCGCGTCGCGGCCGCGCGCGAGCGCGGTCCGCGCGGCGCCCCGCCACCGGGACGGCCGCGGTCCGCGGGCAGCACTCGGCTCGGCTCCGCCCTCAGCCGAAGAGGACGCGGAGGTGTCCTCCTCGGGCTCACCCGGGTCCCGCACCGTTCCCCGATTCCATCGCCGCAGCGATATCGGAACGCGTTCTATACCAACATCCGCCCCGCCCATATACCGTCGGCAGGTCATGGCGGACTCGAAGCCGCGCTGGCCCCACCAGACTAGAACTGGTTATATGGAAGCCGTCAACCCGCGCACGCCCCTCCGTTGGAGAGAGGGCCGCAGAGCATGACGTTAGCGGCACCCGGTACCGCGTGGCGACGCCCCCTCTCCCCCTCACCTCCCGGACCGCCGTCCCCGATCCGAAAGGCGCCCCGTGACCGGACTCGTGGTCGCCCTGCTGGCCGCCGTGGTCTACACCGTGGGCCTGACCGTGGAGCAGCGCGCGCTGCACGGCTCGGAGTCGATCTCCGTCAACCGGCCCCTGCACCTGGCCCGCGTCCTGCTCGGCAACCCCCGCTGGGTGCTCGGCTGCGTGTTCGCCGCCCTGGGCAGTGTCGGCCTCATCGTCTCCCTGGGCCTGGCCCCGGTGTCGGTCGTGCAGCCCGCCTTCGCGGCCGGGGTGGCGTGCGGCCTGCTCGTGATGACCCTCGTCCTGGGCGAGCGCATCACCCGCGGCGAGTACGTCGCCCTGGGCCTGATGCCGGTGGCGCTGGGGCTGCTGGGCCTGTCGACCGCCGACGGCGGGGAGACCGGCACCACCGCGGACACCCCGCTGCTGGTCGGCGTCAGCGTGGCCACCGTCGTCGCCTGCGTCGCCGTGGTGGCGTTCGTCGGCGGCCGGGGCCGGTACGTGTCGGCCGCCGCGATGGGCGCCGCCGCGGGCCTGGCCCAGGGGAGCGCCGGGCTCCAGGGCAAGGGCCTGGGCGGGCTGCTCAGCGACCACGGCCTGTGGAACGCGGTCCTCCCCGCGCTGCTCTCCCCGTTCCCCTACCTGTACGCCCTGGGCTGGGCGGTGGGGATCGTGCTGTTCCAGACCTCGTTGCAGCGGTCCCGCGCCTCGATCACGGCGCCGGTGTCCAACGTGGTGGGGAACGTGTTCATGGTCGTGGCGGGCACCCTGCTGTTCGGGGAGAGCCTGCCCGACGACCCGGTGCTGCTGGCACTGCGGGTGGGCGGCTTCGCCCTCACCCTGGTCGTGGTGGTGCTGGTGCGCGGCAACGCGGCCAGCGCCGAGGCCGACACCAGCCGCAAGCGCGCCGCCTCGCTCCCCCGCGGCTGACACGCCGCCGCCGTGCCGCCCCCGGGGGCGGCACGGCGGCGGCCGTCGTCTTCAGGCGGAGACGGAGACGGCCTGGCGCAGACCCGGGGCGGCGACGTCGGCCCAGGCGCGCACGACGTTCTCGGGGCGCCCGGTCTCGTCCTCGGCCAGGATCAGGCCGGGCTCGGCGACCCAGGCGCCCAGGTCGGCCAGGAGGATCCGCAGGTCCTCCTCGATGCCGTGGCTGTTGCGCAGGTCGTCCACGATCGCGAGGGGGACCGCCACGGTGTGGCCCAGCCCCAGCTCGGGCAGGCGGTCGAGGAACACCTTGAGCAGTCCGGTGTAGGTGCCGTGCGCCTGCGGCGAGGCGACCAGCAGGACATCGCTCTCGCGCACCTTCTCCAGGGCGGCGTCGACCGCGGCGGAGGAGTCGGCGAGCAGCTCCGGGCCCAGGTCGCCGAGGTCGATGACCTCGGGGGCCCCGGAGACGCCGGCGCGGGAGGCGACCTCGGCGGCGGCGGCCAGGGCGGTGGAGCGGACGGAGGCGCGGGAACGGGGGGCGGCGACGAGCACGGTGAAGCGGGTCATGCGAAACTCCTGGGTTCGGTCAGAGCGAGCCGGGATCGACCGGGGGAACCGTCGGGGGCGGTGATCGGGACCTGATTCCCCGACAGTGGGGACTGCGGTTCGGTGACACCGGAGAGGACCGTCGTTCCTCTTACCGACACGGTGCGCGGACCTCGTCGTCCAGGACGTGGTGTGTCGGGTCTGGCAGGAGTGTGCTCCCTCGGACCGCTGTACGGTCCGGGACCCAGAACTGGGAGAAGATGAGCGTCCGGTGTCTGCGAGAGTCGGGCCACGGGGTACACCCGTGGAGCGGGGCGCGGGCCCCGCTGGGCGCTAGCTACGACAGAGCGCGCTCGCCTGCTGTCTGAGATCGACGTGCAGGCGCTGGACAAGCAGCTCACCGGCGGACATGCCTCCATCATGGGGCGGCACGGCCGCTATCGTCAATGCGTACCGGCGACCCGCCCGGGGACCGCTCCGCTCCGGATCGGACGGTCCACCTTTCGGACAGGCGTCCCGAGGGTCGGGATTCCCCAGCTCCGCAGGGGGTGCGCGGGCCGGAGCGGGCGCGCACGCCCCGCCTCCCGAAGGCCCGGTCACACGAATGTAATGTGCGACACACCAGCCCTGCGCACGGGGTGCGAAGCGAGAGAGAGTCACGAACTATGGTGCACGCCCCCGTCACGCTCACCGGCGCGCGAGTGGTCACCCCCGACGGCGTCCACCGGGGCCGGATCCGGATCGAGAACGGCCGGATCGCGGCACTGGAGCCCGACTCCGCCCCCGCCCCCGCGGGGCGGGTGCGCGACCTGGGCGGCGCCTGGGTGGCGCCGGGCCTGGTCGACGTCCACGTGCACGGCGGGGCCGGCCACGCCTTCCCCGACGCCGACCCCGAGGGCGCCCTGGCCACGGTCCGGTTCAACCGCTCCCGCGGCGTGACCGCGATGGTCGGCGGCCTGGTGGCGGCGACCCCCGAGGACACGGTCCGCCAGGTGGCGGCGCTGGCCGAGCTGTGCGACGCGGGCGAGCTGGCGGGGATCTTCCTGGAGGGCCCGTTCATCGCCCGCTCCAAGTGCGGCGCGCACGACCCGGACCTGCTGCGCGACCCCGACACCTCCGAGTTCGACGCCTGGCTCAAGGCGGGCCGGGGGCACGTCCGGATGGTCACGGTGGCCCCGGAGCTGCCCGGGGCCCTGGACCTGGTCCGGGCGGCCGCCTCCTCGGGCGTGGTCGCCGCGGTGGGGCACACCGAGGCGTCCTACGAGACGACGCTGGCCGCGGTGGACGCCGGGGCGACGGTGGCCACCCACATCTACAACGCGATGCGCCCGCTGGGCCACCGCGACCCGGGCCCGATCGCGGCCCTGCTCGGCGACGAGCGGGTGACCGTGGAGCTGATCATGGACAACGTGCACGTCCACCCGGGCGCGGCGCGACTGGTGTTCGCGGCGGCGGGGGCCGGGCGGGTGTCGCTCGTGACCGACGCGATGTCGGCGACCGGCCTGGGCGACGGCGAGTACACCCTGGGCGACCTGCGGGTGCGGGTGAGCGGCGGGGAGGCGCGCCTGGTGGAGACGGGGGCGATCGCCTCCAGCACCATCGTGCTGCCCCAGGCGGTGCGCAACGCCGTGGAGGGCCTGGGGGTGGACGTCCCCGAGGCGGTGCGCTCGGCGTCGTCGGTCCCGGCGGCGGCCCTGGGCCTGGCGGGGGCGGGCCGGATCGAGGCGGGAGCGCCCGCCGACCTCCTGGTCCTGGACGGCGACCTTTCGGTCGCCGAGGTGCTGTACCGGGGCGAGCCGGTACGGTGACGGCGTGTCGCCCCAGCTTTCCGTGGTCGTTATTCGACGTTAGGTGACAATGGCGGTGGAACACGACCCGGTCTCCACGACCCGAAAGGATCCACCGCCATGACCCGATCCAGACAGGAAGAGGCGACCTGCGCGACCTCGGAGGAGCACGGGCACCTGGGCAAGCTCGCCGACGAGCTTTCCCGCTACGACGTCCGCGCGGACGTCGTGGACGGGCAGGGCCCCTACCTGCGGGTGAGCAACCCGGCGTCCACCTACGCGGTCGAGGACGTGATCTGTGAGCGCCGGGAGCACGACTACGCGTTCATCGCCTCCTTCGGCGTCCACCTGGGCGGCAGCGGCAGCCTCGGTGTCACGGCGCACAAGGTCGCCTGGCTCGTGGGCGCCACGGAGGCGTAGACCACTCGACGGCGGGGCGGTGCCGGTGCGGCACCGCCCCGCCGTCGTACGCCGCACCCACCCTCCCCTCCCTTACGACGTAGATTCTGATTTGCGGCACTCGCGGGCATATGTCCGGTACGCGCTATCCGTGGCCCGCCCTCCCCCGCACGCCGCCGGGGGTCTAGGGTGCCGCTCGGACACCGCATCGAGGAGAGGGCGAGCCCCATGGAACACGTCGCGTTCGGCCGGACCGGCCTTCGGGTCTCCCCCGTCACCCTGGGCTGCATGAGCTACGGCGACCCCGCCCGGGGCGCGCACCCGTGGAGCCTGGACGAGGAGAGCGCCCGCCCGTTCATCCGCCGGGCGCTGGAGGCGGGGATCAACTTCTTCGACACCGCCAACGTGTACTCCGACGGCACCAGCGAGGAGATCGTCGGCCGCCTCCTCAACGAGTACGCGGACCGGGACGACATCGTCCTGGCCACGAAGGTGTTCGGCCGGATGCGGCCGGGCCCCAACGGGGGCGGGCTCTCCCGCAAGGCGATCATGACCGAGATCGACCACAGCCTGCGCCGCCTGGGCACCGACCACGTCGACCTCTACCAGATCCACCGCTGGGACCCCCGGACCCCGATCGAGGAGACCGTCGAGGCCCTGCACGACGTCGTCAAGGCGGGCAAGGCGCGCTACGTGGGCGCCTCGTCGATGTACGCCTGGCAGTTCGCCAAGGCCCTCAAGGCGGCCGAGCTCAACGGCTGGACCCGGTTCGCCAGCATGCAGAACCACTACAACCTCCTCTACCGGGAGGAGGAGCGGGAGATGCTGCCGCTGTGCGCCGACGAGGGCATCGCGGTCCTGCCGTGGAGCCCGCTGGCGCGCGGCCTGCTCACCCGCGAGTGGGGCGCCGAGACCGAGCGCACCCGGGGCGACGCCTTCGGCGGCACCCTCTACCGGGACGAGGACCGCGCGATCGTGGACGCCGTCGGCGCGGTGGCCGAGGGGCGCGGCGTGCCCCGGGCCCGAGTCGCCCTGGCCTGGCTGCTGCGCAACCCGGCGGTGACCTCGCCGATCGTCGGGGCCACCAGGCCCCACCACCTGGAGGACGCGGTGGCGGCCCTCTCCCTGGAGCTGACCGGGGACGAGGCCGCGGCCCTGGAGCGCCACTACACCCCGCGCCCCGTCGCCGGGCACTGACCGCGGTCCGACCGGCCGTCCGGGGGAGGGCCGCCCCGCCCTCCCCCGCTGTCGTCGGTCCCGGACATAATCGGGGCATGAGCACCCCCTTCGACGGGCTGAACCCCGAGGACGTCCTCGGTGAGGTCCTGGACGGCCTGCGCGCCGAGATCGCCCTGGGCGTCGACACCTTCGACGAGATCGTCGACTCCACCATCGAGGACTACGTCATCGACGGCCTGGAGAAGTACGTGGACGACCCCGACCTGCTGCCCGAGGCCGACGAGGACCAGACCCGGGCCTGGCTGGCCTCGGTCCTGGACGCCGAGTTCGCCGCCCACCTGGGCGCCCAGGGCGAGGGCGGCGGCCCCACCGACGCCGAGCGGCTGACCGACGCCTTCGAGGAGCTGGGCGCCGCCGGGATCGTCGCCCGGGAGAACTTCGAGTGCTGCAACACCTGCGCGCACTCGGCCATGGGCGGGGAGATCGAGGCCGAGAACGCCGGGCGCGCCGCCAGGGGCCTGCCCCCGGTGCACGGATTCGTCTTCTACCACGCCCAGGACGCCGAGCGCCTGGAGGCCTACCTGGGCTTCGGCGCCGCGGGGGCCGCCGACCCCGGGGCCGACGCGGCGGTGGGCCACGAGATCGTCGCGGCCCTGCGCCGCCACGGCCTGGAGCCGGACTGGAACGGCGACCCCGTGCACAAGATCGCCGGCCCCTCCCTGGCCCGCCGCCGCACCGGCGCGCTGGCCGAGCACCCGGGCCGGAGCGCCTGATCCCGCGCCGCGACGACCTGGGGCACCCGGTCCCCCTGCCGGACCGGGTGCGCCGGGTGGTGTCCCTCGTCCCCTCGCTCACCGAGGCGCTGGCCGCCACCGACGCCGGCCTCCTGGTCGGCACCACCGCCTGGTGCCCGCCGGTCCCCGGGGCGGAGCGCCTGCGCGGCACCAAGAACCCGCACGTGCGGCGGATCGTCGCACTCGCCCCGGACCTGGTGGTCGCCAACCGGGAGGAGAACCGGGAGCGCCACGTCCGGGAGTTGCGCGCGGCGGGCGTCCCGGTATGGGTGACCGACATCCGCACCGTCCCGGGGGCCCTGGCCTCGCTGCGCCGGCTGCTGGACGCCTGCGGCCTGACCGACCCGGGCTGGCTGGCCGGGGCCGAACGCGCCTGGGCGGCCCCCGCGCCCGCCTCCGGCCCGCGGGTGGCGGTCCCGGTGTGGCGGGACCCGTGGATGTTCGTCGGCGCCGACACCTACGCCCACGACGTGCTGACCCGGCTGGGCGCGGTCAACGCCCTGGCCGGGTCGCCGGGCCGCTACCCGCACGCCCTGCCCGGGGACGTCCGCGCCGACCTGGTGGTACTGCCCGACGAGCCCTACCCCTTCGGTCCCGGCGACGGCCCGGAGGCGTTCTCCGCACCGTCGGTCTGCATCGCGGGCCGCGACCTGACCTGGTACGGACCCGCCATGACCGCCGCCCGGGACCGCCTCATGCGGGCGCTGGAACGGTGACGCGGATCTTCGACTGCCCGTGCGGGAGCTTCTCCCAGTCGTCCATGAACCGGGCGTGCAGCCCGTGCTTCTCCGCCAGGGCCACCAGCGTCTCGGTGCGGTAGTAGAAGTCCTCCCGCAGCACGTGGTGCTCGGCGCCCTCGGTGCGGTCGAACGTGAAGTCGAAGAACCCTCCCGGGGCCAGCACCCGCCCCACGTGGGCCAGGCACTCGTCGATCACCTCCGGAGGCGAGTGGGAGAACACGCTGTGCGCGTGCACCACGTCGAAGCGCCCCTCGGGCAGGAAGTCGAAGGTCAGGTCCCGGACCAGGGTCAGGTGCGGGAGCTTGTCCTGGAGGCCCCGCCGGGCCAGGGTCTCCTTGGCGGAGATGAGGATGTCCGGGGAGATGTCGATCCCGTAGTACCCCCCGGCGTCCAGGTGGTCGATGAACCGCCAGCCCGCGCGCAGGTTGCCGCAGCCGATCTCCAGGAGCCGGTGCCCGGGGGCCAGCCCGTGGTCGAGCAGGTAGTCGAACTGCATCCGGCCCAGCTCCAGCCACCGCTCCTCGTTGCGGCTGCCCACCGCCGCCCTGGGGTCCCGGGCGGTGTCGGAGGCCATCACCGCCCGGTAGTAGGCGACGTGGTCGCGGTGGCGCAGCCGCAGGCCCAGGTCGCGGACGGAGCGGCGCAGGTGGGGCACCACCTTGGCCGGGTTTCCCAGGGCGTAGCGGACCTTGTGCAGCAGGGACGCCCGGTTGCGGTTCAGCGGGGCGGAGGCCATCGGGGGCTCCCAACGGACGGGGACGGGGAGGAAGCCACGAGGGTACCCACCCGGCCCCGCGTACGACAGGGGGTGACCGTTCCCGGTCGCCGGTTCAGCGCCGGTCGCGGACCGCCCGGAGCAGGCGGCCCCCCACCCGGGAGACGGCCCAGACCAGGCCCAGCGCCACGAGGGCGCCCACCGCCATGCCGGCCAGTTCCTCCGGCCCCTCGGCCGCCAGCCGCCCGCTGGCGGCCCGGTACACGATCGAGCCCAGCGCGACCGCCGCGACCAGCAGCGACACCGTGATGACCGCGATCCCCGGCACCCCGAAGAAGTTCCGCCGGGGGCCGGGCGCCGGCGGGTCGTCCAGGTCCGCCCCGGGCCCGGCGGTGACCGCCCCGGGGCGCTTGAAGTAGGCCAGCACCGACCAGTGGCCGCAGGGCTCCCAGCCGTCGGGGGCCAGCCGGGCGGCAAGCCGCTCCCGGTCGGCCCGGTCCGAGCACATCTCCTGGCGGTACTCCCAGGTCTGCGGGGACTCGCCGTCGCGGCGCCCGACGAACCGGCCCAGCCGGTCGACCCGCTCCACCTCCCAGCCCTGGGCCCCGAACGCGTTGAGCCGGGCGGGCGCCTCGAAGGCGTCGGCGGTCCACAGCAGCTCCTCGTCGTCCACCGCCTCCTCCTGCCGCGGCGCGAGCGAGTCGGCGAAGGCCTCCACCGGCCCGAACTCCTCGGCGGGGTCGACGCCGGCGTCCGCCGCGTGCGCGGACAGCTCCGCCAGCAGCGCCCGTGAGCGCTCGGGGTCGACACCGCGCTCGGCGAGCCGCTCGGCCAGTTCCTCGAAGTACGTCATCGGTCCTCCCCGGGGACGAGTACGGTGCGGACGGCGGCGTCGAACTCCACCCAGGCCGCGGTCTGTTCGGCCAGGACGGCGCGCCCGGCACCGGTCAGCCGGTAGTAGCGGCGGCCCGGGCCCCTGTCGGCGGCCCGGAACTCGGCCTCGACCAGGCCCGCCTCCTCCAGGCGGTTGAGCACGGGGTAGAGGGTGCCGCCCTTGATGGTCCCCAGACCCGCCTCGTCCAGCCGCCGGGCGATCGCGTAGCCGTAGCTCTCGCCCTCGGTCAGCCCGGCCAGGACCAGCAGGTCCAGGACTCCCTTGAGCCAGCTCGAACGGCGGTCGGGCCTCATCGGGGGACCCCCCGCGAATCCCGCTCGGACAACTCCACGGAGACTCCTTCGGTTCGACTACCTAGACCATATCCCTACCTAGTTAGGAATACAACCTAGGTGGCCGCACCGACCTCCGGCGGACGGTGCCGGGTCACATGCGCAGCAGGACCTCCCCCATCCGCACGGCCAGGTCGGACTCCTCCAGGTCCCACTCCCCGTCCCGGGCCACGGCCCCGGTCGCCCAGTACGCGACGGGGCCGCCGGGGACGTGCAGCAGCTCGGCGTAGGCCGCGCCGTTGCCGCCGTTGTGCCAGGCCACCGTGCGCCCCTCCAGTTCGAGGAGGACCCAGCCGTACCCGTAGTGCGTGCTCCCGAAGGCGTCCTCCGCCACGTGGGGGGTGAACATCCGCTCCAGGGAGCGCTCGGACAGCACGGCGCCCTCCGACAGCGCCCGGTGCCAGGCGTGCACGTCCCGGGCGGTGGACAGCATCCCGCCGTTGCCGCGCAGGTTCCAGTACGGGCCGTCCTGCGCCCAGGGCCGCTCGTAGGGCCGCCCCAGGGAGGCGCCCCGGGCGTCGTACTCGACCGCGACCCGCGCGTCGTCCCACTCCGGCAGTACGTAGCCGGTGCGCGTCATCCCCGCCGGGGCGAACAGCGCCTCGGCCAGGTACCCCTCGTAGGATCCGGCCACCACCTCGATGACGGCCGCGAGCAGCCCGTACCCGGCGTTGGAGTAGAGGTAGCCGTCCACGGGCGCGGTCTCCCCCACCGCGGCGACGAGGCCCTCCCGGGAGAGTTCGGCGTAGTCGTCGCCCACCGCCTCCACGACGCCGGCGGTGTGGGTGAGCAGGCGGTGCAGGGTGGCGTCCTCCAGCCACCCGGGCAGGCCGGACAGGTAGGCGCCCACGGGGTCGTCCACCGACAGCCCGCCGTCCGCCTCCAGCCGCAGCACGCCGGCGGCCGTGAACTGCTTGGTCAGCGAGCACACGTCGCGGGCGGTGTCCACGTCCACGGCCTGCAACGGGTCACCGCCCGCCGCGGCCAGCACGCTCACCGGCGGCCCCTCGGGGACCAGGTCCGCCAGCAGCTCCCGCGGCGGCCTGGACGCCCGGTGCGCCAGCACCCCGCCTCCCGCAGCGGCAGCCGCCACGGCGATGCCGCCGCCGATCAGGAACCCGCGTCGTGTCCGCACTCCCACGCCCCTCCTCGTCCGCCGCCGGCGCGGGAACAGGGCGTCCCCCACATCATGCCCGCCCCCCGCGCGAGGGTCCATCCCGGGAGGGCCCCGAAAACCTGCCCCCCGACACGACGAAAGCGGCCCCCGCGAAGAGGCCGAAAACCTCGAACAGGAACCGCCCCGACAACCCACGGCCACACGGCCACACACCCACACGGCCGGTCGATACGACACCCCCCGCACCCGACCGACACCACACAGCCCACCCCCACCACAAGGAGCGACCCCGGGGTCCAGAAACCTCCCCCGAACACAACAAAAGCGGCCCCGCAAAGAGACCGAAAGCCTCTCGAACAGGAACCGCCCCGACACCCCACGGCCACACGGCCACACACCCACACGGCCGGTCGATACGACATCCCCCGCACCCGACCGGCACGACGCAGCCCACCCCCACCACAGGGGGTCGCCTCGGGGGGTTCGGGGGGTCTCCCCCCGGCAGGAATGACGAAGGCGACCCCGCGAGCAAGCGCAGCTTGCGAACAGGGTCGCCTTCGGCGAGTGGAGGTGGCGGGAATCGAACCCGCGTCCTTCGATGACGAGCCAGAGCTTCTCCGGGTGCAGTCTGTAGTGTCGCTCTACTCGGCCCCAGCGCTTGTACAGACACATCGCTGACAGGCCCAGCCACGAAAATGTCCCGCTCGGGCCCCGTGGCCTGATCCGTGCGGTGAGTCATCTGGCTGATGCCGGTACCCGGGCCGATGACGAGCCCGGACCGACAGAGTCGCTATCGCTTAGGCAGCGAGAGCGAACTCAGTGCGCTTGGAATTGGCACTTGTGTTTAGCGTGAACGCAGGATTAACGAGGTCACGAACACAACCCTCGACCCGCTTCCCCTGAAACGCCTACCGAAGTCGAAACCGATCACCCCCTGTGAAGTTGTCAAGGCTCCCCCGGCCGTGGCCGGCGGTGCCCGCAACGAGCGGTCCGGACCCGGGGGCCCTCTCGCTCTGTGGTCACTCTACCCGTTCAACGCTCCGGGGGCCAAGCGGATTCCCGGGGGCGGCGACCTCTTGCGAACAGGGAGAAACCCCCGCGGGGCGGACTCAGAGTGGTCGACGCTCTCCCGCGGGGGCCGGTCGGCAGGGTCGGGCCGACCGTTGGAAACCGACAGGTTCTCCCCCGAGAGGAGGTCCTGCCTCCCACGCTGGCCCGCTTCCCCCTGTCGCGGTGCCAGGCACCCGGGAAGACGCGGGCGGTCCTCCCCGGGGTTGCGGGAGGACCGCCCGTTTTGCCCGATCAGGGCATGATCTGTACGGCCGGATTACCAGCCGGTCTCCTCGGTCGCGTTGAGATCGGCCTCGGCGAGCGGCTCCTCGACGGGGGTCTGGCCCTCGATGCCCGGCTCCATGCCCGGCCCGGCCCCCGGCTCGGTCCCGGCCTGGGGCTCGGGCACCCCGTTGGCCATGCCCGACAGGAAGGACTGCGCGGCGGCGACCGCGTACTGCGACCACAGCGTCTGGGCCGGGTCGACCTCGGCCAGCACCGCGAACGCCACGGTCCCCTGGTAGCCCACGAACCAGTGCAGGGACGTCTCCCCCTGCTCGGTGCGCACGGCCTGGCCGTGCACCTCTCCCTCGCCCACGCCGACGGTCAGCTCGGGCATGCGCTGGACGACGGCCTCGCGCAGGCCCTCGCGGACCACCTGGAGTCCGGCGCCGTCCAGGGCGGTGCCCCCGGCGGCGGTCTCGCCGCGCACCAGCTGCGGCGGGTGCCAGGAGCCGTCCGCCACGGCACCGGCGACCAGGGCCATGCCCAGCGGGCTGACCCGGACCCCGTGCTCGCCGATCATCGCGGAGGCCGTCTCGACCTCGTCGCCGCCGACCTCGACCTCACCCGCGGAGGCGGGAACGGCCAGCTGCCAGTCGTGGCCGATCCCGAGTTCGCGCGCGGTGGCCGCGAGCGCCTCGGCGCCGACCGCCTCGCCCAGCGACGCGAAGCCGACGTTGCAGCTGAAGGCGATGTTGCGGACCAGGCTGGGGTCGAAGCTCAGCGAGCCCTGGCTCGGGTTGGTGAAGGTCTGGCCGCCGATCTCGACGCTCGGCCCGCAGGGGACCTCGCTGTCCGGGGTCGCGGCGCCGGTCTCCAGGGCGGCCAGGGCGGCGACCACGCCGAAGGTCCCGCCGGGCTTGTACGAGCCGGTGAAGGCCTGGTCGTCGCCGGTGTTGCCGGAGGCGTTGGCCGCGGCCAGGATCTCGCCGCCGGCGGAGTCCACGGCCACCAGGTAGCCGTTGCCGGGGAGCCCGGTGAGCGCGTTCTCCGCCGCCCGCTGCACCTCGGCGTCCAGGGTGGTGTCGATGCCGCCGCTCTGCTCGCCCTCCCAGGACTCCAGGGTCCCGGTGACCTCGCCGTCGGCGTCCAGGGTGACGACCCGCGTGGTCGCCGAGCCGGCCAGTTCGTGCTGGTAGATGTTCTGGAGCCCGCTCAGGCCGACGGTGTCGCCCGCCTGGTAGGTGCCCGGGACGCGGGAGGAGACGCGGTGCTCCGCGGTTCCGGCGACCTCGCCGACCACGAACGGCGCGGAGGCCGGGGTCAGGTTGATCTCCACCTCCTGCACGTCCGCGCCGGAGATGGCGCGGACGTCGGACAGCAGCGAGTCGTCCACGCTGGAGTTGCGCATGAGCACCAGCGGCTGGAACTGCTCGGGCGGGGCCGAGCGGACCCGGTTGAGCAGCGGGTCGGGGTCCTCTTCGAGGAGTTCGGCCAGTTCGGTGACCCCGCCCTCCTTGTCCTCCATCTCGGCGGGCACCACGCCGAAGGCGCTCACCCGGTCGGCGGTGACCAGCGGCTCGCCCTCGCGGTCGAGGATCTGGCCGCGCTCCTGGGTCTCGTAGCTGACCGCGAGGCGCTCGTCGACGCCCAGGTCGGGGTGCAGGACGCCGGAGGACCAGGTGATCTTCCAGCCGTCGGGACCCCAGGTGAGCGGCATGCGGCCGGTGTAGTCCCAGGTGGGGTCGCCGATGCCGAGGTCGGCGTGGACCGAGAACTCGGCGGTGGCGTCCTCGCCCTCCCGGGAGATCCGGCCGAGGCCGAACCGCAGGGAGGCGAGGTCGAGCTGCTCGGTCATGTCCGTGAGGGCGCGCTCGACCTCCTCGGGCTCGCCATCGGTGTACCGGGCCGCCTCCGCGTGGTCCCCGCCCTGCCAGGCGAGCAGGAAGGACCTGACGGCCACCTCCGGGCTGGGGTGCGGGGTACAGGCGGCCAGGGCGGCAACGAGGAGCAGGGCGCTACCGACGGCCGCGGTCCTGCGGCCGGTGGGACGGGGGGACACCGTGTGTGTTCCTTTCGAGCGCCTCATCGGTTGCGTTGGCGGAGCGCGCGTTCCATGTCCCGCTTCGCCTCGCGTTCGGCGATGTCCTGGCGCTTGTCGTATTCGCGCTTACCGCGTGCCAGAGCGATCTCGACCTTGACCCGTCCGTCGCTGAAGTACAGCGCCAGCGGGATCAGCGTGTACCCGGGCTCGCGGGTCTTGCCGATGAGCCGCGAGATCTGCGCGCGGTGCAGCAGTAGCTTACGCGATCGGCGGGACGCGTGGTTGGTCCACGTGCCCTGTGAGTACTCGGGGATGTGCACGTGTTCCAGCCACACCTCGCCGTCGCCGATGTGCGCGAAACCGTCGACGATGGACGCCCGGCCCTCCCGGAGCGATTTCACCTCGGTACCGGTGAGGACGATCCCCGCCTCGTAGGTCTCGTCGATGTGGTATTCGTGCCGGGCACGCCGATTCTGCGCGATGAGCTTGCGCCCGGTTTCCCGTGCCACTGAGCTGTCCCTTCAATACGTCCGGGGGGCACGAGGCCCCCCGTTCGGTCGTGTCCGTCCCCGACGGCACGCGTCAGACCTTGAGGTACCGGCGCAGCGTGAGGAAGGAGGTGACGGTGCACAGGAGCACACCGAGGATCATCGAAACACCGATCACGTACATGAGCGAACCGGTGCCCAGCGCCACGTCGAACTGGAACCAGTCCTCCACCCGGGTCAGCAGCGTGAACCGCGTGGCCACGATGAACCCGGAGGCGATCAGGCCGCCGACCAGGCCGGCGATCGCCCCTTCGAGGAGGAAGGGGAGCTGGATGTAGAAGTTCGAGGCGCCGACCAGGCGCATGATGCCCGTCTCGCGGCGGCGGCTGTAGGCCGACAGGCGGATGGTGTTGCCGATCAGCAGCGCGGCGGCGGCCAGCTGCACGCCGGCGACCAGCAGCGCGGACCACTTGAGCCCGTCGAGCAGCCCGAAGAACTGCTCCAGGACCCGCTGGTCGTTGGAGATGGAGTCGACGCCGGGGCTGCCCTCGACGGCGGCCCGCACGGTGTCGTAGTACTCCGGGTTGGTGAGCTGCACCCGGAAGTTGTCCGGGATGTCACCCTCCTGCGCGGCGGCGGCCAGGGCCTCGTTGGAGGCGCCCAGGCGCTCCTGGAAGTCCTGCCAGGCCTCGGCGGCGGTCAGGTAGGTGACGTCCTGGACCTGCTCCATCCCGTTGAGCTTGCCCTCCAGCGCCTCGCGGTCCTCGTCGGTGGCGGGCCCGTTGTCCTGGCAGACGGCGGTCGGCGAGATCTCGTTGCACATGTAGATGGTGAGCGTGATCCGCTCGTCCCAGTAGTTGCGCATCTCGGACACCTGCTGGTTGACCAGCAGGCCGGCACCGAACAGCGCCAGTGAGATGGCCACCGTCGTGATGACGGCGATCGTCATCGTCAGGTTGCGACGCAGACCGATCCACGTCTCGGAGAGAACGAATTGTGCTCGCATGATCTGTTAAAGGTCCATCCTTGGGTGGTTCGCCGCGCCGGTCCGATCCTCGCCGCGGGCTGGGCCGCCCGGCGCCGGGCGCGCCAGAAGGTCAGTACGCCTGGCCGTAGACGCCGCGCGTCTGGTCGCGCACCACCAGGCCCTCTTCAAGCTCGATCACGCGCTTGCGCATCGAGTCGACGATGGCGGCGTCGTGGGTCGCCATGACGACGGTGGTACCCGTGCGGTTGATCCGGTCGAGGACCTTCATGATGCCGATGGAGGTCGCGGGGTCGATGTTGCCGGTGGGCTCGTCGGCCAGCAGGATCTGCGGACGGTTGACGAACGCGCGGGCGATCGCCACGCGCTGCTGCTCGCCGCCGGAGAGCTCGTTGGGCATGCGGCCCGCCTTGCCCTCCAGGCCGACCAGCTCCACGACCTCGGGCACCACCTTGCGGATGAACCGGCGGGGCTTGCCGATGACCTCCAGCGCGAACGCGACGTTCTCGAAGACGTTCTTGTTCGGCAGCAGGCGGAAGTCCTGGAAGACGCACCCGATCCGGCGGCGCAGGTGCGGCACCTTCCAGTTGGAAAGGCGCGCGAGGTCCTTGCCGGCCACGTTCACGCGGCCCTTGTCGGGCTTCTCCTCCTTGAGGACCAACCGGAGGAAGGTCGACTTGCCGGAGCCGGACGGGCCGACGAGGAAGACGAACTCGCCCTTGTCTACGTCAATGGAAACGCCGTCGAGCGCGGGGCGCTTCTGGGTCGGATAGACCTTGGTGACGTTGTCGAAGTGGATCACAGGCGCATCACAAGGTTCTCGAAGGTATGGGTACCCGCGGCGGAGAGGACTCCGCGCGGGGATCGTACCGGCCGCATGGCCAACCGACAGTGTAGAGGGGGGAACGACCCGGATCGTCCAGGCCGCGTCTCACCCGAAGATTCCGCTCACCATCGGACAACAGCCACGAGCATATCGGAGGTGTCAACCGATGATAACGTTCACATATAGCCGTTTCGGTAAAACCGCGGAGTCGTGAGCATCACCATTGGGATACAACCCGCGCATTCTTCCCATTGCGCTCACCCGTAGCATCCACACCGACACCGAGCGTGCCCACTCCGTCGCTCCGTGCGGTCGGACCCCGGATATTACAGGGAGAAGGTCCCCGCGCACCGGCGCCCCTCCGAGGGCCGGCGCCGCCCTTTCGCGAGACGGTGACGGCCGGGCCCCGCGCGTCGCGGGGACGGGGTCCCCGGTTCCGTGCGGGCCGCCCGGCCGGTCGGCGTGTCGCGGTGTCAGGCCTCCTCGGCCCGCTCCCGGCTGCGCATCCAGCGGATCTCGGCGTCGATGAACTCGTCGATCTCGCCGTCCAGCACCGCCGCGGTGTTGCCCGTCTCCGCGCCGGTCCGCACGTCCTTGACGCTCTGGTAGGGCTGGAGGACGTAGTTGCGCATCTGGGTGCCCCAGCTGCTCACCGACTCGCCGCGGATGTCGTTGAGCGCCGCCTGCTCCTCCTCGCGCTTGCGCGCCAGCAGCTTGGCCTGGAGCATCGTCATCGCGGTCGCCTTGTTCTGGAGCTGGGACCGCTCGTTCTGGCAGGACACCACGATGCCGGTGGGCAGGTGGGTGATGCGCACCGCCGAGTCGGTGGTGTTGACGCCCTGGCCGCCGGGGCCCGAGGAGCGGTACACGTCGATCCGCAGCTCGGTCTCGTCGATGTCGATGTGGTCGCTCTGCTCCACCACCGGGACGACGTCCACCCCGGCGAAGGAGGTCTGGCGTCGGTTCTGGTTGTCGAACGGGGAGATGCGGACCAGGCGGTGGGTGCCGTGCTCGCCGCGCAGGGTGCCGTAGGAGAAGGGCGCCTTGACCGCGAACGAGGTGGACTTGATGCCCGCCTCCTCCGCGTAGGAGGTCTCGTAGATCTCCGTCGGGTAGCCGTGCCGCTCGGCCCAGCGCAGGTACATGCGCTGGAGCATCTGCGCCCAGTCCGCGGCGTCCACCCCGCCGGCCTGGGAGTTGATGGTGACGAGGGCCTCGTGCTCGTCGTGCGGGCCGTTGAGGAGGGTGCGCACCTCCAGCTCGCCGATCTCCTTGCGGAGCTGCTCCAGCTCGCGGTCGGCCTCCGCCCGGGTGTCGGCGTCGTCCTCGGCCTCGGCCAGCTCGTAGAGCACGCCCAGGTCGTCGAGCCGCCGGCCGATGCCCTCGACCTTGTTGACCATGGACTCCAGGCTGGAGAGTTCGCGCGTCACCTTCTGCGCGTTGCCCTGGTCGGCCCACAGCTCCGGGTCGGCGGACTGCTCGCGCAGCTCCGCGATCCGGGTGCGCATCGCCTCCAGGTCCAAGACGGCGGTGACGCTCGCCAGGGTCGCCGCGAGGTCCTTGATCTTCTCTGCTGGGTCCAGTTCTGCCACGGACCCCAGTGTAGGCCCCCGCCCCGCGGGGACCGCCACCGGAAACGGCGCCGGCCGCGCCGGCGGCGCCCTCCCCCGGCGGACCCGGTCGGCGGGGGTCCCGGCCGCGGGGGCGCGGCGGGCGGCCGGGTACCGGCCCGCCCGCCACGGGCGTCGGCCGCCGGCGCCCGTGGCGGGCGGCGGCGGCCGACGGAGGAGACGTGCGGGCCCGGCGGTCCGGGCCCCGGCGGTCAGCCGTCGACCAGGGCGCGGAAGGACCGCAGCGCCACCGACAGGGTGGCCAGGTCGAACCGCTCGTTCTCCTGGATCTCCGACAGGGTGATGCCGGCCCGCTGGACGGACTCCCGGTTCTGCTCGAACCAGGACAGCATCAGCTTCTCGACCGGGTCGTCCGGGGCGCCGGCCTCCAGCACCCGGCCGGTGAGGGCCGCGTGCGCCTCGTACAGGTCGTCGCGCAGCGCGCCGCGCGCCATCGTCCCCCAGCGGTCGTCCCGCGGCAGGTCGATGATCCGCTCCCGCCACCAGCTGACGTTGAGGCGGTCGGCCAGCTCGAAGTACAGCTCCGCGACCTTCTCCACCGGGCGGCCGGTGCGGTGCGCGATCTCCACCAGGTCCAGGGTGGAGTAGGCGGGCACCATCACCGCGACCCGCTCGGCGAGGCCGGCCGGGACCCCCAGGCCCACGTAGCGGTCGCGGCGCTCGACGAACGCCTCCCGGTCCCGGCCGCGCAGCAGGCCCACCAGGCGGCCCAGGACCTCCCCCACGCCCTCGGAGAAGAACCCGATCTCGGTGCGGATGTCGAACGGGAAGCTGCGGTTGCGCAGCAGCCACCGGGCCGAGCGCTCGGCGAGCTTGCGGGTCTCCAGCAGCAGGGTGAGCTGGCTGTCCACCGAGATCCGGTGGTCCAGCTCCTCCACCCCGTTCCAGAACTCCTGGAGGCGCAGCACCTCCTGGGACACCAGGTAGGCGCGGGCGATGTCCGCCCCGCTGGAGCCCAGCTCCTCGTTGAGGCGGAAGGCGAAGGTCAGCCCGGAGCGGTTGACCATCTGGTTGACGACCTGGTTGACGATGACCTCCCGCCGCAGCGGGTGGGTGGCCACCGCGCGGGCGAACCGCTCCGTGCGCAGCGGCGTCGGGAAGTAGCCGGCCAGGGTGTCGGCCAGGTACGGGTCCTCGGCGAGGTCGGACAGGCCGATCTGCTCCTTGAGGCTGATCTTGGTGTAGGACAGCAGCGTCGCGAACTCCGGGCCGGTCAGGCCCCGGCCCGCGGCGCGCCGCTCCGCGATCGCCTTGTCGGAGGGCAGGTCCTCCAGCTTGCGCTTGAGGACCTTGGTGCGCTCCAGGTGGCGCATGTAGCGGCCGTGGACGTGCAGCATCTGGTGGGCCTGCTTGCGGGCGGCGGCCAGCACCGTGTTCTGCGCGTAGTTGTTGTCCAGGACCAGGTCGGCGACCTCGTCGGTCATGTCGATGAACAGGCTGTCGCGTTCGTCGGCGCCCAGGGAGCCGTCACGCACCTCCCGGTCGAGCATGATCTTGATGTTCACCTCGTGGTCGGAGGTGTCCACGCCGGCCGAGTTGTCGATGAAGTCGGTGTTGACCCGGACCCCCTCGCGGGCCGCCTCGATGCGGGCCGGCTGGGTCAGGCCCAGGTTGCCGCCCTCCCCGACGACCTTGACGCGCAGTTCGGCGGCGTCGACGCGGACCTGGTCGTTGGCCTTGTCCCCGACCTCGGCGTGGGTCTGGGAGACGGACTTGACGTAGGTGCCGATGCCGCCGTTCCACAGCAGGTCCACGGGGGCGGTGAGGACCCGGCGGATCAGCTCGTCGGGGGTCAGCGCGGTGACGTCGTCCCCGATGCCCAGGACCGTGCGGACCTGCGGGGAGACCGGCACCGACTTGGCCGTGCGCGGGTACACGCCGCCGCCCTCGGTGATCAGCGCCGGGTCGTAGTCCTCCCAGGTGCTGCGCGGCAGCCGGAAGAGCCGCTCGCGCTCCACCCAGGAGGTGTGCGGGTCGGGGTCGGGGTCGAGGAAGACGTGCCGGTGGTCGAACGCGGCGACCAGCCTGATCTTCTGCGACAGCAGCATGCCGTTGCCGAACACGTCGCCGGACATGTCGCCGACGCCCACGACGGTGAAGGGGTCGTTCTGGACGTCGACGCCCGTCTCCCGGAAGTGGTACTTGACCGACTCCCAGGCGCCGCGGGCGGTGATGCCCATGGCCTTGTGGTCGTAGCCGACCGAGCCGCCGGAGGCGAAGGCGTCGCCCAGCCAGAAGCCGCGCTCCTTGGAGATCGCGTTGGCGATGTCGGAGAACGTCGCCGTGCCCTTGTCGGCGGCCACCACCAGGTAGGAGTCGTCACCGTCGTGCAGCACGGTGCGCTCGGGGTGGACGACGGCGCCGTCGACCAGGTTGTCCGTGACGTCGAGCAGGCCGCTGATGAAGTCCTTGTAGCAGGCGACCACCTCGGCCATGACCTGCTCGCGGGTGCCGCCCTCGGGCAGGTGCTTGCAGACGAAGCCGCCCTTGGCCCCGCTGGGGACGATGACGGAGTTCTTGACCATCTGCGCCTTGACCAGGCCCAGGACCTCGGTGCGGAAGTCCTCCAGCCGGTCCGACCAGCGCAGGCCGCCGCGGGCGACCTTGCCGAAGCGCAGGTGGACGCCCTCGACGCGCGGCGAGTAGACGTACATCTCCAGCCGGGGCCGGGGCTGGGGCAGGTCCGGGATGCTCTGCGGGTCCAGCTTGAGGACCAGGTACGGGTGGTCCTGGTAGTGGTTGGTGCGCAGGGTGGCCCGGATGACCGCCAGGAAGGACCGCAGGACGCGGTCGTGGTCCAGGCTGGCCACCGACTCCAGCTCGGCCTCGATCTTGGCGACGACGGCCCCGGCGCGCTCGTCCCGGCCCTCGTCGGGCTGGTCGGGGTCGAAGCGGGCCTGGAACAGGTCCACGAGCAGGCCGGTGATGCCGACGTTGGCCGCCAGGATGTCGGCCAGGAAGTCGGGGGTGAAGGTGGACCCGGCCTGGCGCAGGTACTTGGCGTAGGCGCGCAGCACGGTGAGCTGGCGCCAGCCCAGGCCGGCGCGGACCACGAGGGTGTTGAAGCGGTCGGACTCGCCCAGGCCCTGCCAGGAGGCGTCGAAGGCGTCCTCGAACAGCTCCTTGAGGCGGGCGTCGGGCAGGTCCGCGGCGGTGATGGGGCCCAGGCCGAAGTCGTAGATCCAGACCTTGCCCACGCCCTGGACGTTGATGTCGTAGGGCCACTCGTCGACCATCTCGACGCCCAGGTGCTCCAGCACCGGCAGGACCCGGGACAGGGAGATGGGCTCGCCGACGCGGTAGACGCGGAAGCGCCAGGCGTCGCCGTCGGAGTGCCGGTACAGGTCCGCCGAGAACGCGCCGTGCCGGTCGTCCGGCCCGGTGCGCCCCAGCAGCGACTCCAGTGCGCCGATGTCGCCCGCGGCGACCTCGGGCGTGTTGTCGACCTTGTAGGCCTCGGTGAGGCCGGAGGAGTACCGCTCCTTGTACTCGGTCGCCTTGTCGGGGCCGAAGGCGTCGGTGAGGGCGTCGTCGAAGTCGGCGTCCCAGGAGCGGGCGGCCCGGCGGACCTTCTCCTCCAGGGCGAGCTGGTCGATGTCGGCCAGGGTCTCCCCGTGCCGGGCGCGCGCCACCAGGTAGAGGCGGGCCAGCGGGGCGGCGCCGATCATGACGTTGTGGTCCATGGTCGCGCCCTGGAAGGCCTCGGCGAGGACCTGCTGGATGTCCAGGCGCACGCGGGTGCTGTACTCGTCGCGCGGCATGTAGACGAAGCAGGACATGTACCGGCCGCCGTAGGGGTCGCGGCGCATGAACAGCTTGGTGCCCCGCCGGTCGCGCAGGCGCATCACGCCGCGGACGATCGTGTACAGCTCCCCCACCGGGATCTGGAGCAGCTCCTCGCGGGGGAAGGTCTCCAGCAGCTCGGTGAGGTCGCGTCCGTCGTAGCTGTCCGCCTCGAACCCGGCCAGGGCCAGGACCTCGGCCTGCTTGCGGCGCAGGATGGGGATCTGGGCCAGGCCGGTGTTGGTGGCCTGGGAGGTGAACAGCCCCAGGAAGCGGCGCTCGCCGACGATATTGCCCTGGGCGTCGAACTTCTTGACGCCGATGTAGTCCAGGTACTTGGGGCGGTGCACGGTGGAGTACGAGTTGGCCTTGGTCAGCACCAGGATGTAGGGCTCGCGGGCCTTCCCGCGGATCTCCGGCGGCAGGGCGGCGAAGCTGGTGGAGACCGGGGAGTCCATGCGCATGATGCCCAGGCCGGTGCCGGGCTCCGGGCGCAGGGCGTCGTCGCCGTTCTCGTCGGTGACCAGCGCGTACTCGCGGTACCCCAGGAAGGTGAAGTGGCGTCCGGCGACCCAGCGCAGGAAGTCGACGCTCTCGCCGATCTCGCGGGCGTCCACGCCCCCGGCGACGAGGCGGTCGGGGTAGGCGGCCAGCTCGTCGGCGATCCGGATGGCCCGGTCGCTCATCTTGGCGGCGTCCTCGTCCACGTAGCGGACGTCGTTGAGGACGTCCTCCAGCCGCGCGGTGATCTCCTTGATGCGCTCGGGGTCGGTCTGCCGGTCGATCTCGATGTGCATCCACGACTCGTCGACGGGCAGCAGGCCCTCGCCGCCGATCTCCGGGTCGATCTGGCGGAGGTTCCCCTCCAGGTCGCGCCCCACGGTCATCTGCGGGTGGATGATCAGGCGGATGCCGGCGTTGAGCCCGCGCAGGGCCATCGTCACGGACGAGACGAGGAAGGGCGCGTTGTCGGTGACGGCCTCGACGACGCTGGAGCGCAGGTCCCAGCCGTCGCGCTCCACGGTCGGGGTGTACACGCGGACCTTGGCCCGGCCGGGGCGGCGCCGCGCGCCGAAGGAGCGGTGCGCCTCGGCCATCCCGCAGATCTGCTCGGGCGTGCGCCCGGCGATCTCCTCCGGGTCGATGTGCCGGTAGTAGAGCGGGAGGAAGCGGCGGACGGACTCGGCCTCGTCGGCGCCGAGCCGCGGGCCGGGAGACCACTTGGTCGCCGCTTCGGCGAGCAGCTGCTGGAGGGTGCCGTCGGTTTGCCCGGACATGTGTCTATCTCACTCCTTTGTGAGCAACGTCGCACGAGCGCTGTGGGATCACCGGGTCATGTGTCCTGTGAATCCCTGAGCTGATGTGTGATTTTTCGTGAGCGGCGGAGGCCGTACGCGGCCCCGGTGCCGCTGGTGTGGTGGTGTGACCTGTGCGCACAGGCTGGAAGAAAGAGGCGACGGACGCCATTGTCACTGCCTCGTCCAAGAACACAGGCTACTGGTTTTCCCGTCCGAGGGCAGGAGCAACACCGTTAACCCACGGTTACACACTGTAAGAAACGGATTGCGGCGGTCGGTGGCGATGTACACGAGGGGTTCACCTCGACCCGGTAGGGGCGTACGTGTCGTTGTCGAGCCGTTGTCGGGGGGTGGGGGCGGGGGCGGGGTGTAGGGGAGTGGTCGGGTGGGGCGGAAAGGCGGCCGGGCGCAGCGCCGGGAGGGCGGGTCGGGCGGAGGGCGTCCGCGGGTGGCGCAGGGCCGCCGCCGGGTTCACAGGGCGGCGGTGGGATCGGTCAGCTGGTGGACGGCGGTCATGACGGCGCGGGGGTCGGTCAGGTCGGGCAGGACGACCTGCGCGCCCGCCTCGCGCAGTCTGCCCTCGGTGGTGGGCCCGTTGAGGACCCCCACGGGAACGGCGCCGCCGATCAGCGCGGCCCGCACGTCCGGGACGTTGTCGGTGATCAGGACGGTCTTGGAGTCGGGGATCATCCCGCCCTCCGCCGCGTGCAGGCGGATGGACTGGATGAGCGTGGACTTGGGGTAGTTGACCGACCCGTACCCGCCGATGGCCAGGTTCAGGTAGGGATCCAGGCCGAAGGCGACCAGCTTGGCGGTCGCCACCGCCCGGGGACTGCCGCTGACCACGGTCTGCGCGGTCCCGGGGAGCGAGGCGACGGCGGCCAGCGAGGCCGCCGCCCCCGGCATCACCCTGCCCTTGGCGGCCAGCTCCCCCGCCCGGGTCTCGAACGACGTCTCCAGCTCCGTCAGGAACTGGGAGAGGGTGTCGACGTCGGGCTCGATGTCGACGTAGTTGCGGGCGCAGAACTCGAAGAACATCTCGGAGTCGGTGCGCCCCGCGGTCGAGGTCAGGTAGACCAGGGGCTCACCGGTGACCTTCTCGAAGGCCTCGGCGTAGGCGGCCCGCATGACCCGGCCGACGTCGAGGAGCGTGAGGTCGATGTTCCATAGCACCAGGCGGCTGATGGCGAACTCCTCGGGTGATGCACGGCAGTCGGA
This sequence comes from Nocardiopsis flavescens, assembly GCF_900141985.1. Taxonomy (GTDB): domain Bacteria; phylum Actinomycetota; class Actinomycetes; order Streptosporangiales; family Streptosporangiaceae; genus Nocardiopsis; species Nocardiopsis flavescens. The sequence continues at coordinate 37,928 of NZ_FQZK01000038.1, forward strand.
CCCCCCTATTGTGCCGCACGCCCGATTCGTGTGGAGAACCCCGTCCGGGACCGGCCATGGGGGGTGGGAGGTGCGGGTGGGGAGGGG
>NZ_FQZK01000040.1 GCF_900141985.1 Nocardiopsis flavescens
GTGGTCGCGAACCGCCTCCAGCATCACCAGCACCACCGGCGCCGTGGCCGCCGGGGAGACCTTGCCCGTCGAGGTCTTGACGAAGTCCGCGCCCGCCAGCATCGCCAGGTGCGAGGCCCGGCGCACGTTGTCCAGCGTGGCCAGCTCCCCCGTCTCCAAGATCACCTTCAGGTGCGCGCCGCCGCAGGCCTGCTTGACCGCCACGACCTCCTCGAACACCTTCAGGTAGTCACCGGCCAGGAACGCGCCCCGGTCGATGACCATGTCGATCTCGCTCGCGCCGTCGGCCACCGCCCGGGCGGTATCGGCGAGCTTGACCTCCAGCGGGGCGCGCCCGGCCGGGAACGCGGTGGCCACCGACGCCACCCCGATCCCGGTCCCGTCCAGGGCCGCCACGGCGGTGGCGACCATGTCGGGGTAGACGCACACCGCCCCGACCCGGGGCACGGTCCGGTCGGCGGGGTCGGGCAGGGCGGCCTTGGCGCACAGCGCCCGCACCTTGCCGACCGTGTCGGCGCCCTCCAGGGTGGTCAGATCGACCATGGAGATGGCCAGATCGATCGCGTGGGCTTTCGCGGTGGTCTTCACGGACCGGGTGGACAGGTCCTGGGCGCGGGCTCGGGCGCCGACCTCGTCCACACCCGGAAGCCCCCGAAGGAACGCCCGCAGTGAGGAGTTCGACGGCGCCGGTGGCGCCGTGGCCGTATCAGACACGGGACCCTCTCTTCTCGATGACCATGTTGAGGATGAGCGCGACGACGAGGATGACGCCGGTCACGACCATCTGGAAGAACGACCCCAGCCCCAGCAGGTTGCACAGGTTGCGCAGGACCGACAGGAGCAGGACGGCCACGAACGTGCCGAACACCCCGCCCCGGCCGCCGAAGAGGTTGGTGCCGCCCAGGACGACGGCGGCGATCGCGTCCAGCTCCAGGCCGTTGAACGCGGTGGGCTGGCCGATCGTCAGGCGCGAGGTGAGCAGCACCCCGGCCAGCGCGGACAGGGCGCCGGAGATCGCGAAGACCGCGGTCACCACGCCGCGCACGGGCAGACCCGACAGGCGGGCGGCCTCGCGGTTGCTGCCCACGGCGTACACGTACTCGCCGAAGGTGGTGCACCGCAGCACCAGGGCGGCGATGACCGTGATCGCGATGAAGATCAGGCCGACCACGGGGACGTAGCCCAGGAAGCCGCCGCCCAGCAGCTGGAACGCCTGCGGGACGTCGCCGCCCGCCGGCTGGCCGTCGGTCAGCATGTACGTGAGGCCGCGGATCGCGGTGAGCCCCGCCAGCGTCGTCATGAACGCGGGCAGCGCCAGGTACGCGGAGAGACCGCCCATGAGCGCGCCGAAGAGCGCCCCGACCGCGAGGCTGATCGCGATCGCCGCCAGGAAGTTCATGTCCTGGTCGATGAGCAGGGCGACCGTCATCCCGCCGAAGGCGGCGGTGCTGCCCACCGACAGGTCGATGCCCGAGGTGAGGATGACCAGGGTCATCCCGATCGCGACGATGCCGGTGAGCGACGACTGCTGGAGCAGGTTCGCGAGGTTGCGCGTGGTGAGGAACTCGGGGGCGAGCAGGGTCGCGACCGCGCACAGCGCGAAGAACACGATGACCAGGTTGAACTTGACGAACATGTCGGAGCCGCGGCGCCCCCGCGCCGCGGGGGCGGACGCCCGGGGTTCCTCGGTGAGGGTGCTCATGGCATCGCTCCTGTGATGACGGTGTGCGCGATGGTGGTCTCGGAGGTGGTGCGGGGGTCGAAGCGGCCGACGTTGCGGCCCTCGTACAGCACCCAGATCCCGTCCGCGTTCGCGGTGAGTTCGTTGAGTTCGCTGCTGGCGAGCAGGACGGCGACCCCCGTGTCGGCCAGGGCGCGGACCTGGCGGTACAGGTCGGCCTTGGCGCCGACGTCCAGGCCGCGGGTGGGCTCGTCCAGGAGCAGGACCCGGACGCCGCCCCGGGCGATCCACTTGGCCAGGACCACCTTCTGCTGGTTGCCGCCGGACAGCTTGCCGACGGGCTGGTGGGGTGAGGAGGCGCGCACGCCCAGGTCGGCCAGGACCGGTGCGGCGCGGCGGGACCCGCGGCGGTGCGGGAGGAGCCAGGGCGGGCGGCCCAGGGCGGTGACCGCGGCGTTGCGCACCACGGACAACCCGAGCATGAGCCCCTGCTCCTTGCGGCTCTCCGGCACCAGGGCCAGTCCGGCGCGGACCGCCGCGGCGGGGCTGCGGACCCGCAGCGGCCGACCGTCCAGGCTCACGTCCGCGGTCGCCCGGACGTCGCCGAAGAGCGCTTTGAGCAGGGTGGTGCGGCCTGCGCCGCCCAGCCCCGCCAGCCCCACGACCTCGCCCGGGCGCACCTCGATGCCCGAGACGTCCAGCAGGCCGGGGACGCGGACGCGGTCCACGCGCAGCAGGGGCTCGCCCGTGACCGGCGGACGCGGCTCGGACGCGACCAGTTCGCGGGCCTCGCCGATCATGGCGGAGACCAGGGCGTCCGGCCCGGTCGAGGCCACGTCGAACACCCCCACGGTGCGCCCGTCCCGCAGGACGGTGGCGCGGTCCCCGATCTCCATGATCTCGTCCATGCGGTGCGAGATGTAGATGATGGAACGGCCCTCGGCCGCCAGGGAGCGGACCACGTCGAAAACCTTGCGCAGGTCGTTCTCGCCCAGGGTCGCCGACGGCTCGTCCATGACGATGACGGCGGCGTCGAAGGTCAGGGCGCGGGCGATGGCGGTGAGCTGCTGTGCGGCGATGGGCAGGTCGCGCACGGTGGCGGTGACCGGGAAGTCCGCCCCCACGCGGTCCAGGGCCGCCCGCGCCCGGCGCTCCCGCTCCGCGCGCCGGACGAAGGGCCCCAGGGCCGGGGCGTGGCCCAGCAGCAGGTTCTGCGCCACCGTCAGGTCGGGCACCAGGTCCAGCTCCTGGTAGATGACGGCGATCCCCGCGGCGAGCCCGGCCTGCGGCCCGCTGAGGGAGAGCGGCACCCCGTCCAGGAGGATCTCCCCCTCGTCGGGCCGCTGGGACCCGGCGAGGATCTTGACGAGGGTGCTCTTGCCCGCCCCGTTCTCGCCGAGCAGGCAGTGCACCTCCCCGGCGCGCACGGACAGTTCGGCCCCGTCGTTGGCGACGGTGCCGGGGAACCGCTTGACGATGCCGCGCATCGTCAGGCGCTCGGTTCCGGCGTCGAAGGACATCACACCTCCCCGGTCTCGCGGTCGAGCAGCCACCGGGCGGTCCGGTCGTCGGTGACGAGGGTGTTGCACAGCCGCCCCTCGACGACCGCCGCGCACACCGGGTGCTTGGCGGCCCCGGAGACGACCGCGACGGAGACGGGCGCCGACCGCAGGGCGTCGAAGGAGACGCCCAGGGTCCGGGCGTCCAGCCCGGGGTCGACCACGGCCCCGCTCCGGTCGAGGAAGCGGCCCACCACGTCGCCCACCGCGCCCAGGGAGGCGAGGCGTTCGACGTCGGCCGGGTCGATGTGCCCGGACTCCACCAGGACGGAGTCGGTCCCCAGGCCGCCGGGGCTGAACAGCATGACGTCCGCCCCCCGCGCGTGGTCGAGGATGTCCGCGACCGCGCGGTCGCGCTCCAGGACCCGGCGGGTGTCCTCGTGCTCGACGATCGCCGGGACCGGAAGCAGGGTGACCGTGCCCGAGCCCTGGTGGGCGATGCGGCTGGCCATGTCCTGCGCGGACGTGGGCCGGTGGGACCGGCTCAGGCCGCCGTTGATCTGGATGACGTCGACGCCGCGCGCCCACCCGGCGGGCATGTTGCGCGCGACCAGGTCCAGGGTGCGCCCCCAGGAGACGCCGAGCAGGACCGGGGCGGGTCGCAGCGCCGCCAGGTGCTCGGCGGCGGCGCGGGCGACCCGGGACCGCAGCTCCTCCTCGTCCTGGGTCTGCCGGGAGGACACCACCACGGCGTCGCGCAGGCCGAAGCGCTCGCGCAGCGCGTTCTCCACGGTGTGGACGCGCGATCCGGGGTGGACGACCTCGATGCGCACGATCCCGGCCTCGCGGGCCTCGACGAGCATGCGTCCGACCTTCCAGCGGGTGAAGTGGAGCCGTGTGCCGATCTGCTCCTGGGTCTGGTCCTGCTCGTAGTAGAGCGAGGCCACCTGGTAGAGCAGGTTCTCGTCGGTCGGTTCGCTCACGGCCTCCTCCTGGCGGGGTCGCTGAGCCGGTGGGAGATGGCGCGCGTCCCGTCGGAGGCGGCGAGGTAGTCGCCGTACCCGCGCTCCAGCGCGTCGGCGTGCGCGGTGTCGGGCTCGACCACCCGGTAGCGGGGGGCGAAGGCGCCCGCGGCCTCGCGCAGGCTCCCCGCCGCGCCGGTGCCCACCGCCGCGATGACGGAGCAGGCCCGCAGGGTGAGGTTGTCCCCGGTGACCAGGTGCAGCGGCCGACCCAGGACGTCCGAGGTGGTCTGGAGCCACAGCGGGTTGTGGCGGACGCCGCCGGAGATGAAGACCTCCTCCACGGGCACCCCGCCCTCGATGAAGGACTCCAGGACCCGGCGGGTCCCGTAGGCCACCCCCTCCACGGCCGCCCGGTAGACCTGCGCGGGCGTGGTGCCCAGGGTCAGCCCCAGGACGGCGCCGCGCAGCCGGGGGTCGCGCAGCGGGGTGCGGTTGCCCATGAAGTAGTCCAGGACCAGGAGCCCGTGGTCGGCGGGCGGCAGGGCGGCGGCCTCCTCGAACAGGGCCGGCAGGTCGGCGCGGCGCAGGCCGAGCAGGTGCTCCCCGGTCCAGGTCAGCACGGACCCCGAGGCGACCTGGCCTCCCTCGATGAGCCAGGAGCCGAGGTTGAGGGCGTCCGGGTAGGGGCCCCAGACGGTGGGCGGGAAGACCGGCTCGTCCACCTCCGTGATGAAGGCGGTGGAGGTGCCCGACACCACGGACACCCGCCCGTCGCGGGCGCCGCCCACCGCCAGCAGCGACAGGTGCGCGTCGATGCCGCCGGAGCAGACCAGGGCGGGGCCCCGCACCCCGAGTTCGGCGCGGGCGGCCGCGGTCATCTCGCCGACCGGGTCGCCGACGGGCACGACCGTGTCGGGCAGTTTGCCCCGCAGCTCGGGGACCCCGAACCGGGCGTAGAGGTCGACGGGGAAGCCCGCGCCCAGGGGGTCGTGGTTCCACTTGCAGACGGCGTTCATCTGCGAGCCCGCCCACCTCCCGGTGAGCCGCCACACGAGGTAGTCGACCGCCTCGACGATCCGCTCCGCGCGGTGGTAGGCCTCCGGTTCGTTGGCGGCCAGCCACATCGCCTTGGGGACGAGCCACTCGACCGCGTCGGAGCCGCCGGAGTAGCGCAGCACCGGGTGGTCGACCTCCGCGGTGCGCGCCGACTCCTCGCTGGCGCGGTTGTCCATCCACAGCAGGGCGGGGCGCAGCGGCGCGCCCCGGTCGTCGAGGACGGCGACCGTGGAGGCGGTGGTGGCGACGGCGACGCCCGCCACCTCGGGGCGGCCGGCCTCCTCCATCGCCCGACCGACCGCGTCCACCACGGCCCGCCACCAGTCGCGCGGGTCCTGCTCGGCCCACCCCGGCCGGGGGTAGGACGTGGGGTAGCCGCTCTCGCCGTGCCCGAGGGCGGTGCCGTCGTCCGCGTAGACGGCGACCCGCGCGCTCTCGGTCCCCAGGTCGATGGCCAGCAGTGCCGTCATGATCAGTCCCCGTTCGGCAGGAAGAGCACCTTGGAGCTGAAGACCGACCGGTCTCCGAGCCGGTGCATCGTCTCAGGCAGCTCGTCCAGGCCCAGCTCGTGGGTGATCATGAACTCCCACTCCAGGCGCCCCTCGGCCATGGCGCGGGCGGCGTGGCGCCACTCGTCGCCGGGGAAGGGGGCGGAGAACGAGTTCCACGCCCCGTGCAGGGTGGCCTCGCGGCGCAGGAAGGAGCTGAAGGTGGTCTTGGGCAGCACGACGGGCTCGTGCGGGATGCCGATGAACACCGCGTGCCCGAGGCGGGCGACCAGCGAGACGGCCTGGTCGACGGTGGCGGGCACGCCCGCCGACTCGATGACGACGTCGTAGCCGTCCCCGGCCAGGTCGCGGGCGGCCTCGGGGGAGGTCGCCGTGTGCGTGGCCCCGGCCCGGCGGGCCATGGCCGCCTTCTCGTCGCTGACGTCGACGGACAGGATCTCCGAGGCCCCCGAGAGCGCCGCCCACTGGACGGCGAACAGCCCGATGGGGCCGGCCCCGATGACGGCGACGCGGTGGCCCGCGCGCAGCTTGGTCCGCCACACGGCGTGCAGGGCGATGGCGGCCGGGTCGAGCATCGCGGCGGCCCGCGGGTCCAGGTCGGCGGGGACGACCAGCAGGTTCCCGGCGGGGACCGTCACGTACTGGGCGTAGGCCCCGGCGCGGCGGCTGCCGAAGTAGTCGTAGTCCTCGCAGAGGCTGAAGTTGCCCTGGGTGCAGGGCCCGCAGGCCCGGCAGGGGAGCAGCGGCGGCACGGTGACCAGGTCGCCCTCGGCGACCGTGCCCGCCGCGGCGAGCTCCCCGCCCAGGGCGACGACGTGCCCGGCGAACTCGTGGCCGCAGACGAGGGGCAGGTGGTAGGCGCCGCCGGGGCGGAGCATGCGGGGGATGTCGGAGCCGCAGACGCCGCAGGCGGCGACGCGGACCAGCGCCTCGTTCGGGCCCGGGACGGGGACGGGGACCTGCTCGACCCTGATGTCCCCGGGACCGTGGAGGACGGCGGCCTGCATGGTCTCTGGCATGGCGGTGGTTCTTCCTCTCGGTGGCGGCCCCGGGGGTTCCCGGGGCCGCGGTCGCTGTGGTGCGTGCTACCGGCCGGCGTCGAGCGCGAAGGTGGTGTCGCCGACGAGGTCGCCCGCGTTGGAGGGGTCCACGAGGGTGGTCCCGGCGTCCACCGGCCCGTCGGGGACGTCGCCGTCCAGCACGCCCAGGGACACGTCGACCGCCACGCGGCCCAGCTCGATGGGGTCGTTGAGGGCGGTGGCCAGGTACGGGCCGCCGTCGGCGATCTCCTCCACGGCCTCCATCAGGCCGTCGACGCCGGTGACGAGGACGTCGTCGCGGCCGTTCTCCCGCAGGACCTGGAGGGCGCCCAGGGCCATGTCGTCGTTGTGCGCGTAGACGGCGCTGACGTCGGGGTTGGTCTGGATGAGGTCCTGCATGGCGGTGACCGCGTTGGAGCGGATGTAGTCGCTGTAGGGGCCCTCGACGATCTCGACGGCGTCGTTCTCCTCGACGGCGCCGTGGAACCCGGCGCTGCGGTCGCGCGCCACGTCGCCGCCCGCGTCGCCCTTGATCTCGATGACGGTGCCGCCGTCCTCGCCCAGCTCCTCGGCCAGGCGGGCGCCGACCAGGGCGCCCATGGCCTCGTTGTCGCGGCCGACGTGGGCGTCGGCGCCCTCGGGCACCGACCGGTCGACGGTGACGACCGGGATCCCGGCGGACTCGGCGGAGGCGATGGCGGCCTTGACGCCCTCGGGGTCGACGGGGTTGACGAGCAGGATGTCGACCTGGCGGGTGATCAGGTCCTGCACGTCGTCGTTCTGCTTGGTGACGTCGCCGTCGGCGTCGGCGAAGTACAGCTCGGCGCCGGCGTCCGCGGCGGCCTGCTCGGCGCCCTCGCGCAGCTGGACGTAGAAGGGGGACTGCTGGGTGGCCTGGCTGAAACCGATGACGACGGGGCCGTCGGAGCCGGACCCGCCGCCGGAAGCCCCACCGGGGGTCGTGGACAGGGAGCAGGCGGAGAGGGTGGCGACCGTCGTGATCGCCGCCGCCGTGACGCCCAGGATGCGTGAACGACGCATGTTGGCCTCCAGATGTGATGCGTGTTACGCACCGTAGATCTGGATTTCACAAACGCGCAACACATGGGGCGATATTTGCTCACATGAGCATGCACCGCCTTGACCTGCGACGGGACGGGAGCATTCCGTGACCGGAGGGTCCGAGCGGGGGGCCGGACGGGGTGCCGGGCTCCGTGCCCCGGACGGGCCGCGGCGGGGGCGCGCGCCCGCGCCGCGGCCCGTCCGGGGCACGGCGCGGCGGGGGCTCCGGCCCGGGCGGGGGCGCCGCGTCGCCCGTCCCGTCGGGGTTCCCGTCGGTCCGGCATACCCTGGTCCTCCACGCGGTGCGGTGCCGGGGACACGGAGGGGCGCGATCCATGAAGGCGGAGACGGAGGGCGGGGCCGCCGCCGCGCGCGCGGGCGAGGTGCGCTCGGTCGCCCGGGCGGGCCTGCTGCTGAACGCCGTCGTCGACGAGCCCGGCGGGCGCAGCCTCACCGAGCTGGCCGCGGTGACCGACCTGAACATCAGCACCGTCCACCGCCTGCTGCGCACCCTGTGCTCCGAGGGGCTGCTGTGCCGCGACCCGGTGAGCGAGCGCTTCCTGCCCGGCCCGCTCCTGATGCGCCTGGCCCGGCGCTCCCTGTCCTCGGCCGGGCTTCCGGAGGCGGCCGACGCCCTGCGCGGCCTGGTCGACGCCACGGGGGAGACCGCCAGCCTGGGCGTGCGCCGCGCGGACGAGGTGGTGGTCCTGCTGAGCATGCCCTCGCTCGCCCCCTTCCGCTACGACGGCCAGCCGGGGATGCGCCGCCCGGTGTGGCACTCGGCGATGGGGCTGGCGGTGCTGGCGTTCGCGGAGGCGCCCCCGCAGGAGGCGGCGCGCCGGTGGGAGGACGGGGGGACCGCCCCGGCGGGCGCGGCCGACCGGCTGCGGGACGAGCTGCTGACCACCCAGTTCCGCGGGCACGCCGTGTTCGACGACCCGGAGGCGCCCGGCCTGCGGGCGGTGGCGGTCCCGGTGCTCACCGACGGCAGGGTCTGGACCGCGGTGGAGGTCCAGGGGCCCGCGGCCCGGCTGGAGGGCGAGCGGCTCGAAGCCGCCGCGGCGGCCCTCAAGCGCGCCGCGCTGCACCTCCAGGACCTCCCGATCTCCCTCGCCCTCAGCAGGGCGTGAGACGCACGTCACCCCCGCCGCCCGGCGGGCCCCGCGCCCGGGGGTGCGGGGCTTTTTTGTGCCCGGAGGCCATCTGATCTGCGGTTTTCATTAAATGGAAGCCTGTTTCGCTAGTTGAAACCGGCCATTGACATGCCCGAACCCGCAGCTATACCGTCTATTTCGACCAGTTAGGTAGAGAATATTCCGGAGGCGGGGAGAAGCCATGGGGAACCGCGACACGCTGCTGATCTCGCCCAACCACCCCGTCTTCGACCTGCCCGAGATCGTGGCCCTGGAGCAGGGGCTGTTCGAGCGCGAGGGGATCGACGCCGGGTTCGCCGACGCGGGCGGTTCCGCCTTCGACCCCGCCGAGCGCGACCCGATCGCGCGCCGCAAGGAGGCGCTCTACGAGACCGAGGGCGCCGACGTCTACAACCTCTGCGAGTGGGGCGGGATCGACCGCCTCGAACGCGGGCGGCGCAAGGGCCGGATCGACTACCTGCGCCCGGCCGTGGTCGCCCAGGGGCTGGTGAGCTTCGACCCCGGCCTCAACGAGCCGCACGACCTCGGCGGCGTCGAGGTCGCCGTCAACGAGTTCACCGGCTCCCACTACACGGCGCTCCACCTGCTGGGCAACACCCTGCCCCGGCAGGAGATCTCCGTCCGCCACGTGGGCTCGCCCCACCTGCGCCTGGAACGGCTGCGGGACGGGGGAGTGCGCGCCGCGATGCTCATGGAGCCCTTCCTCACCGCGGCCCTGAAGGAGGGGGCCCACCTGCTGGGCTCGTACTTCTACCGCGGGTCCCAGGTGGTGGCGCCCCACCTGCCCCAGGAGCGGCGCGACGCCTACATCCGGGCGGTCGACGCCGCCGTCGACGTCATCCGCGCCCGCCCCTGGCACGAGTCGGCCCGCCACATCACGGCCGAGCTCGGCGGCCTGCTGGACCCGGCCGACCTGGGCACCGCCCACGTGCGCTACACCCGAGCCCGCCCCTTCGACCCCAAGCGCTTCCAGGAGAGCTACGCCTGGATGCGCTCCTGGGGCCTGACCGAGGGCCGCAGCGACCACGGCTCGCTCCTCGGCTCTCCCTGACCCCCGGCCCCGGCCCCCACACCCGCCCGTTGGAGACACCATGCCCACCCTGAACCGTCGGTCGCTCCTGCGCACCGGCCTCGTCGCGGCCACCGCCCTGGGAGCCGCCCCCCTGCTCGGAGCCTGCGGCGCAGGAGGGTCCCCGGAGGCGGCCAAGGTCCAGGACAGCGAGGAGGGCACGGCCAGCGCCGTCCTGCGCCCCGTCGCCGAGCGCTTCGGCCTGGCCCAGGGCCTGGACCTGGAGTACATCGCGGGCACCGGTCCGGGCGACGTCCAGAACAAGCTCCTGTCCGGTGCCCTGGACGTGTCGAGCTTCGGCCCCATCGGCGCGGCCGTCTCCGCCTCGGCCGGGGCCGAGGTCCTGCTCTTCAGCCCCGGGCTCAACAACCACGTCCGCTGGCTCGTCGCCGACGGCAGCCCCTACCGCACCCCCGCCGACCTGCGCGGCAAGGCCGTGGCCACCCCGCCCAACAACAGCGACGCCTACCGCTCCACCCAGCTGGCCAGCGCCGTCAACGGCATCGACTTCGAGGCCGAGTACGACGTCCACCAGGGGGCGGTCCTCAACGGCCTGGCCCTGTTCGAGCGCGGCGACGTGGAGGCCCTCATCACGATCGAGCCCAACGCCACCCGCCTCGTCGCACGCGGCGCCCGGCAGATCGCCACCGTCGACGACCTCTGGCGCGAGGGCAGCGGCTCCTCCGAGCCCCTCGTCCTCAACGCCCAGGGCGCGCTGCGCTCCTGGGTCGACGCCAACGCCGGGACCGCCGCGGCCCTGGACCGGCTCCGGCGCGAGGTGCACGGCCGCATCCACGACGACCCCGGGCTCCTGGCGGAGTTCCACGAGTACTACGGGATCGGCGCCGACGAGACCGACGCGATCGCCCTGCTGCCCGAGCGCCTGGTGGACGTCTACCCGCTGGAGTGGGGCGACACCGCCTTCGACAGCTTCCAGGCCCAGCTGGACAAGGCCGTCGAACTCGGCATCATCGACGCGCTCCCCGAGCAGGAGGTCTTCACCGACCTGGGGGCCGGCCGATGAGCCTGCGCACCGGCCCCGGACCCGTCCGGCCCCGCGAGCCCGACGACGCCCCGCCGCCCGCGCCCGCGGGCCTGCGCGCGGCGCTGCGCCGGCGCCAGGGGCCCCTGGCCGCCGCGGCGTTCCTCCTGCTGCTGGTGTCGGGCTGGCACCTGATGTCCCTGGCCCTGGACAGCCTCCTGGTCCCCGGCGCGGACGACATCGCCGCCGAGATCGCCCGCCTGGTCGCCGACCCCGGCTTCTACGCCGACCTGGGCGTGACCTTCCAGCGGGTGGCCCTGGGCTTCGCCCTGGCCTTCGCCGCTGCCCTGGCCGTGGGCATCGCGATGGGGCGCTCGCCCCTGGCCCGGAGGTTCTTCGAGCCGGCCGTCCTCATCGGGCTGACCGTGCCGGGGCTGGTCTGGGCGCTGCTGTGCGTCATCTGGTTCGGCGTCGACCTCATCAACCCGGTGATGGCGGTCGCCCTGTCCTCGGCGCCGGCCCTGACCCTGAGCATCCACCAGGGGACGAGGACCACCGACCCCCAGCTGCTGGAAATGGCCCACGTCTACCGGTTCTCCGCCGCCGACCGGCTGCGGTACCTGTGGCTGCCCTCCCTCGCCCCGGCCCTGTTCGGCGGGGCCCGGCTCGGGCTGTCCCTGGCGTGGAAGGTCATCGTCCTGGTGGAGATCTTCGGGATGTCCAGCGGGGTCGGCTCCAGTATCAACCGCGAGTTCGCCGCCCAGAACGTGGCCGGGGTCCTGGCGTGGACCGCGCTGTTCGCACTGGTCATGGCGGCTCTCGAATACGGCGTCCTCCAGGGGTTGGAGAACCGGGCGGCGCGCTGGCGGAAGGTGGCGGCGGTATGAGCACCACGGTGGAACTGAGCGGCGTGCGCAAGGCCTACACCGGCCCGCGCGACCGGAGCGTGCAGAAGGTGTTCGACGGGCTCGACCTGTCGGTGGGGCCCGGGGAGCTGGTGGCGGTGGTGGGCGCGTCCGGCACCGGCAAGACCACCCTGCTGCACATGGTCGCCGGCCTGGAGAGCCCCGACGGCGGACGCGTCAGCGTGGGCGGGGGCGCCTCCCCCGAGCGCCTGGGCGTGGTCTTCCAGCAGCCCCGGCTCCTGGACTGGCTCCCGGTGCGCGCCAACGTCGAGATCGCGCTGCGGTCCGCGGGCATGGACGAGGGCCTGGCCGACGCCGCGCTGGCCGACGTGGGCCTGGCCGAGTACGCCGACACCTACCCCTCCGTCCTCTCCGGCGGCCAGCGCCAGCGGGTCGCCGTCGCACGGGCCTTCTCCGTGGACCCCGCGGTCGTCCTGCTCGACGAGCCCTTCAGCGCCCTGGACGAGCTGACCGGCCGCAGGCTCCGCCTGCTGCTCCAGGACCTGTGGGTGCGCACCCCCCGTGTGGGCCTGCTGGTCACCCACAGCCCCGCGGAGGCCGTCCTGCTCGCCGACCGCGTGGTCCTGCTCGCCGGGCGCCCCGCGACCGTGGTGCGCGAGTACCGGGTGGACGTCCCCCGGCCCCGCTCGCCCGAGGACCCCGCGCTCTTCGACCTGCACCGGCGCATCGTCGCCGACCTCCTCTGACCGGTACCGCGCACCGGCCCCGCCCGGCACGGCACCGTCCCGTCCCGACACCGATCACACCGAGGAACCGCACCATGACCAAGCAGATCACCATGGAACTGCTCTCCCTGGTCTTCTCCCTGCCCCAGCTGGTGGCGAAGGACGAGGGCTACTACGAGGAGGAGGGGGTGAAGGTCTCCTTCGTCCCCAAGGGCTACGCCGACGCCGGGCTGTCCTACCTCGACGACCACGAGCTGGTCAGCTCCTTCGGCACCACCAAGTCCAACTTCGAGAGCGGCGAGGCCGACCTGTACCGCGCCTGCGAGTGGGGCCAGATCCGCCGCGCCGACGACACCGCGGTCGGCGGCCGGGTCGTGAGCAAGCGCGCCGCCGTGGGCAGCCAGGCCATCCTGGTCCGCCCCGACTCCCCGCACGTCCACCCCTCCGACCTGGCCGGGGCCGGCGTGGCGGTCAACTACCACCACGGGTCGCACTACCTCGCGCTCCAGAGCCTGGAGGGCTTCCTGCCCCGCGAGGAGATCAAGGTGGTCCACGTCGGCGGGCCGCAGCAGCGCTTCGAGGCGCTGCGCGACGGCCGGGTCGAGGCGGCCGCGCTCATGGAGCCCTGGATCACCGTCGCGGAGAAGCAGGGGTTCAAACTGCTCTCGGAGGCGTTCTACGTCGGCTCGGAGATCGCCGGCCCCGAGGTGGACCCCGAGACCTACGCGGCGGTCAACCGCGCCGTCGTCCGCGCCGTCCACAAGCTCAACGAGGACCCGCGCCCGTACCTGCACCACCTCATCGGCGAGGTCCCGGCGCAGATCCAGGAGCTCACCCCGGAGGACTTCCCGCTCGGTCGGCTGCGCTTCGTCGAGCCCGCGCCCTACCCGCAGGACCAGTTCCAGCGCACCTACGACTGGATGGTCGGCTGGGGCCTGATCAAGGACGACGCCGCCTTCGAGGACCTGGTGACCAACTTCGACGCCGAGGTCTGACCCCCGCCCCGTCCACGGGCGCCCCGCGCGGGCGGGGCGCCCTCGCGCTGAAAGGGCGCCGCCGTGCGCAGCACCCGAGTCTGGCCCCTGTACGTCGGCGGCGCCCTGGGCCCCTACGGCAGCACCATGGTCACCCCGATCGTCCAGGAGGTCGCCGACGGCCTCGGCACCGGGCCGGAGGCGGCCACCGCGGCCGTGACGGCCTACATGATCCCGTTCGCCGCGCTGATGCTGGTCTCCGGCACGCTGGCCGAGCGGTGGGGCAGGGGCCGCACCATGCGGGTCTCCCTGCTGGCGTTCGTGGTGACCTGCGCGCTGTGCGCGCTGGCCCCCACCCTGGAGTGGTTCCTGGCGGCCCGCGCCCTCCAGGGGGCGACCAACGCCTTCACGACGCCGCTGCTGGTGGCCGCGATCACCGACTCCGTGCCCCGGGAGCGGCTGGGCCGCTCGCTGGGGTGGTTCGCCGCCTGGCAGGCGGCGGGCCAGGCGTTCAGCCCGCTGATCAGCGGGGTGTCCGGCGCGGTCGACTGGCGGCTGGCGTTCGCCGCCCCGGCGCTGTGCGCCCTGTTCCTGGCCGCGCTGCCCGCCGACCCCGCGGCCACCGAGCGCCGCGCCGCCGGCCGGGCGACCTGGAGCTCCCTGCTCAACGCGCCCCTGGCCCTGGCCTGCGCGCTGGCCTTCCTCTGCTACCTGGCGGCGGTCGGCCTCACGGTGCTGTCGGCCCTGCGCGCCGAGGACGCCTTCGGCCTGGGGCCGGTCGCCCGGGGCCTGGTGGCCGCCGCCTTCGGGATCGCCGGGCTGCTGCTGGCCGACACCGCCGGTCGGCTGCTGGACCGCTTGGGGCCGCTGGCCCTGGGGGTGCTGGCCAACGCCGTTCTGGCCGTCGGCCTGGTCACGGCGGCCCTGGGGCCCACGGTCGCGGCCATGACCGCGGGCATCGTCGGGGTCGGCGCGGCGGTGACCGCCCTGCGCGCCACCGTCAACACGGTGGCCGCCACCAGCGCCCCGGGCAACCGGGCCGGGGCGTCCTCGCTGGCCCTGTCCTTCCAGTTCTTCGGCGGAGCCCTGGCCCCCGTGGTGTGGGTGCCCCTCTACGGCCTGTCCGCCGGGTGGGGGTTCGCCGCCACGGCCGCCGCCCCGCTGCTCGCCCTGGTCCTGCTGGGGGCGGTGCTGCGCCGGTCGGGCCCCCGGCCGGACGGCCCGGGCCGCCCGGAGCCCGCCCCCGGCGGGCCCCGCGCCGCCGGCTGAGGCGGGGAGGCGGGGACGCCCTTTGAGCGCCCGCCGGACGCCGCGGCCGGGTCCGTCCGACCGGCCGCGGCGCCCGGCCGCGCCGGCTCGCCCCCGCGGGGGCGGGCCGGGTGCGTCCCCGATCGCCCCCTCCAGCCGAAAAGGTCGCACACAGCCACGCGGACCGTGAATCCGGAGTGCGAATCCCTGCAACTCCAGGGGCCTCGAGGGGCGACAGGAATTCAACGTTGCGGGTGATGAAAAGGGGAATTCAATTTCACTGAAAACTCGGCATGGCGCCAGCGCACGGCAACCGCAAGAAACCCTGAGCGACGCTCGCGCAGAACAGAATTCCATTCCATTGAAGCAAAGGCGAAAGAATCATGAAAACACTGCACACGAAGCCGATTTCCGGGATATCATCCATTCTCTTCTCCCTGGAAATTCCACATCACACCCTTGGGGCACACCTTGGCCGAAGTCCACCTGCAGGTGTTCAGCGACAAGTCGGCGATAGACGACCTCGCCTCCCTCGAGAAGACGCTGATCTCGGTGGAGGAGTTCCGGGGGCGCACCCGGTCGGTCGCGCACCCCCCGGCCGCCGACCGTCTCGGCTCCCTCCCCGACGTCCTCGTCCTCGCGCTGGCCAACGGGACCGCCGTTCTTTTGGCCAGCACCGCCGTCTCGTGGATCCGCCACCGCACCCACGACATCCGCCTCCTCATCACTCGCAAGGGAGACGAGACCTCGGTCGAGCTGACCGCCGAGCGGCTCCGGGGCCTGGGCCAGGAGGAGATCGGCGCCCTGATCCACCGGACCGGCCGCGCCCTGGAACAAGAGCGGCCCCGGACGGCCCACGAAGATCCCGGACACGGGCCATGAGCGGGCCCTACGACACGGACCTGACCGGCCCCGGCGTCCGAGCGCTCCTGGTAGGCACCCGCACCCACCGCCCCGATTCCGCGCTCCCCACGGTCGACGCCGTGGACAGGACCGTCGCCGCGCTGGCGGACGTCCTGGTCGAGAAGTGCGGCATGGATCCCGACGGCATCCGCACCATCATCGACCCGGAATCGCCCGATGTTGTCGTCGACGCCCTGGAAGCCCAGGTCAAGGAGGCCACACGGGTCCTCATCCTGTACTACGTCGGCCACGCCATCGTGCCCAACGGCGCCCTCCACCTGGCCACCTACGGGACGCGCGGACTCGATGACCGTGTACGGTCCCTGGCATTCAGCGAGGTCCGCGAGCAGTTCGACCGCTCGGGCGCCGCGTGTCGTGTCATCGTCCTGGACTGCTGCCACTCGGCCCGCGCGGGCGACGATGAGAGGACCGCCTTCGCGCGGGACCCGGTGATCCCCGCGATCGGCGGTACCTACCTCCTGGCGTCCGCGGCCCGCGACGAGCACGCCCTCGCACCGGTCGGGCAGGAGTACACGGGTTTCTCCGGAGAGCTCATCCGCTACCTGACCGTCGGTGACCCGCGGTCAGGGCCGGTACTGAACCTCGACAGCGCTTACGCCCACCTGCGGCGCGTGCTGCCGGAGCGGGGGATGCCGGTCCCGCACCGCCGACACAGCGACACCGCCGCATCCCTGGTCCTGGCACGCAACCCGATCGCGGTGTCCGTGCGTCCGTCACCCCACGGCCCGGAGCCGGCGGCGCACACCGGGGACGACTGCCCCTACCTCGGCCTAGGGGCCTTCTCCACTGACGACGCGGTGTGGTTCCACGGGCGATCGCGGGCGATCGCGACCCTCGTGGCACGGGTCCGCGAACGCCTGGTCGACCCCCGGCCGCTCGTGGTCACGGGTGCTTCGGGAACGGGGAAGTCTTCACTCCTGCGCGCCGGGCTCATCCCCGCCCTTGCACGAGGCGACGTCGCCTCGTCGCACGCGTGGCCGCCTGCCTGTGTCATCACGCCGGGTCTCCACCCGCTCCGGTCCCTGGCGGCGCCGCTGGCCCGCATGGCCGGGGAGAGCACCGAGGCCGTCGGCGCGGCCCTGGCCGCGGACCCCGCCTCCATCCGATCCGTGATCGCACGCGGGACGGCGGCATGGAGCCGGGACCCGGCGGGCCCGGAGAAGCGCACCACCATCCGCACGGTCATCGTGGTCGACCAGTTCGAGGCCGTGTTCGCCCACGCGGACCCCCGGGAGCGGCGGGCCTTCATCTCCGCGCTCGATCACGCCGCCCGTCCCTTCGGTCCGGGCGTCCCTCCGGCACTGGTCGTGCTAGCGGTCAGGGCCGACTACCTCTCGGAGTTCCTGGACCACCCCGAGACGGCCGACGCCATGAGGAGCGAACCGTTCTTCATCGAGCCGATGACCTCCGAGGAGTTGCGGGAGGCCATCGTGGAACCGGCCCGTCTGGCCGGACTCGAACTGGAGGTGGGGCTCCTGGACCGCTTCCTGGACGACATCTGGGCGGGGCTGCCCGGAGACCAGCCCCAGGGAGGTTTCCGGCCCGACTGCCTGCCACTCCTGTCGCACGCGCTGCAGAACACGTGGCACCGGCGAGAGGGGAGGGTGCTCACCCTCGCCGGGTACCACGCGACCGGCGGCATCTCAGGGGCGATCGGGCGAACGGCGGAGAAGATCTACGACCGGTTCTCGTACGAGGAGAAGGACGTCTGCCGCCGGATGATGCCGCGGCTGATCCACATCAACGACAGCCGCCGGGGCACCAGGCGCACGGTTCCGCGGAGCGACCTCCTGGCCGGGCGGGACCCGGTGGACACGGGCCGCAGGCGACGTGTGCTCGAAGCCCTTGTGGACGCGCGCCTGGTCACCGTCGACCACGACGACGTCGAACTCACCCATGAGGCCGTCATCGACCGCTGGCCCCTGCTGCGGAGCTGGGTCAGCGAGGGGCTGGGCGACTATCTCATCCGACAAGAGGTGAACCTCCACGCGGAGACCTGGGAGAGGTCGGGGCGCAAGCCCGACCATGTGGACACCGGTGCGCACCTGGCGCGGATGAAGCAGTGGGCCGCGGAGGGCGCCCACCGGGAGGAGCTGAGTCCGCGAGAACGGGACTTCCTCAACGCCAGTCTCCGGCACGAACGGCGCCGGACCCTGCGGCGGCGGCTGACCCGCTCCGGCGCGGTCGTCGCGGCCCTGGTCCTCGCCGGGGTGGGTGTGTTCGCGGGCGCCGTGAACGGTCAGAGACTCCAGGCGGTCTCCCGCCTGGTCTCCGTCCAGGCCGATCAGCTGCGCACGTCCGAACCGGAGCTCTCGATGCTCCTCAGCCTCGCCGCCTACCGGATCGCGGACACGCCCGAGGCCCGCTCCAGCCTCATCAACGCCTCCACGGTGACACCGGCGGTCCGCCTGCCGGGGACGGAGGGCGCCGTGCTGGAGGCCGGCGCGATCGACACCCGACACGGTGTCCTCGCCACCGGGGGCAACAGCCGGGAGATCGACCTGTGGGACATCCGCGACATCCGCGATCCGCGTCCGCTGGCATCTCCCCTGACCGGTCCGGAGGAGACCGTGTACGGCTTGGCCTACCGGCGCGACGGCACCCTGCTCGCCGCGGGCGGGGGAGATCGGGTCGTCCACCTGTGGGACACCGGTGATCCCGCGAGTCCGCGTCGGCTGCCCTCTCTCAGCGGTCCCGAGAACACCGTCTACGCCGTGGCCTTCGGCGCGGGCGGCGACCTCCTCGCCGCCGCGAGCGCGGACACGAACGTCTATGTGTGGGACGTCTCCGATGAGGAGGACCCCCGGCTGGCGGCGGTTCTGCGCGGTCACGCGGCGGAGGTGCACGCCCTCGCCTTCCAGAACGAGGGCCGGGTCCTCGCGACGGGCGGCGAGCACGTGCGGCTGTGGGACCTCTCCGACCCCGGTGCACCGGAGCCGCTGGTGACCCACCTGGAGGGGTCCGGCGGCGGGGTGCAGTCGGTGGCCTTCTCCCAGGAGGGTTCGCTGCTCGCCGCCGGAACCCGGGAGGGGGGTGCCCGCTTCTGGGACGTCACGGAGATCGGATCGCCCCGGTCCTGGGGGGAGGGGTTCTCCGTGGAGGAAGGGGTGACGGGGCATGTCAAGACGATCGCCTTCAACTCCAGCGGCACGAGGGTGGCGGTCGGCACCTCGGACCGGACGGTCCTGGTGTGGGACACGGCCACGCGCCACCGGGTCGGCACCTACGTCCACCCGGGGCCGGTGACGTCGGTGCGCTTCTCCGAGGGCGACGAGGCCCTGATGACCACGGCCTCTGACGGCACGGCGCGCCTGTGGCCGCTCCAGGGCCCGGTCCTGCGTGCGATCGGCGACCGCCTCTACGCCCTCGCCTTCAGCCCCGATGGGGACCTGCTGGTGACGGCGGGGACGGCGGGGATCGTCTACATCTGGGACCGCTCCGACCCCTACTCCCCCAGGCTCGCGAAGCGGCTGGACGCCTTCGGTGATTACGTCGCCTCCGTTTCCTTCAGCCCCGACGGAGGGCTACTGGCGGCGGCGAGCGTCGACTCCACGATCCGTGTCTGGGACATGGACGATCCCTCGTCCTCGGAGGAGGTCGCCGTGTTCGCAGACGGGGCCGAGGGCGGGACGGAGGTCCTGGAGTTCAGTCCGGACGGCCGGTTGCTCGCCACCGGGAGCAACGACCACGCGGTCCGGCTGTGGGACATCGCCGACCCGCACGATCCCCGGCCGCTCGGCCAGCCGCTGACAGAGCCGGAGAACGAGGTGTGGTCCCTGTCGTTCTCACCTGGGGGAGACGTCCTCGCCGCCGGGAGTATCAGCGGTGTGGTGCACCTGTGGGACGTCTCGGACACCGGGGCTCCCCGGGCCCGGGCCGAACTCGACACCGACGACACGTCGTACGTCTTCGGCATCGACTTCAGCTCCGACGGGGACACCCTCGCCGTCGCGCGGGGGAACGGGGAGGTCGAACTGTGGGACACCACCGACTCCGCGGCTCCGCTGCGGGTGGAGTCCCCCCTCCTGACGGGGTTCGGCAGTGCCGTGCAGTCCGTGGCCTTCAATACGGAGGGGACCACGCTGGCCGTGGGTCTGGCGGACCACACGAGCCGCATCTGGGACGTCACCGACCCTGCGCAGCCACAGGACCCCGTCATCGCGAGGGGGCCGGAGAACACCGTGTGGGCGGTCGATTTCAGTCCTGACGGCGTGTCCTTCGCGTCGGCGAACCTCGACGGGACCGTGCGGGTCTGGGACACGGACCTGGAGCGGGTCACGGACTACATCTGCACGACGACCGGCGGGCACCTCAGCCGGAGCGAGTGGGAACGCTACGTTCCCGATGTGGACCACCGGGAGCTGTGCTGAGCGGCCCGCCCGGTCGACGGCCGGGCGGGGGTTCGGCGGCATCATCAAGGCCCCGGGACGCCTCGGACCCGGTTTCGGGCCGACCCGGGCCGCCCGCCGGACGCCGCGGCCGGGTCCGTCCGACCGGCCGCGGCGCCCGGCGGCGCCGGCCCGCCCCCGCGGGGGCGGGCCGGGTGCGGGGGAGGGCCGTCAGGGCCGGGCCGCGTCCGCGGCGGCAGCGGCGGCGGACAGGTCGAACGAGGGGTGGGGCGGCTGGTTGTAGGCGGTGTTCTGCCAGGCCAGCGCCAGGCGGTACTGGCGGTCCTGGACCAGGGCGGGCAGGCGGACGTCGGTCGTGTGGGGGGTGGAGTGGATGCGCAGCGCGGAGTCGTCGGAGGTGCGCCACACGACCTCCTCGCGCCAGTCCCCGAGGATGTCCCCGGACAGGACCGGGGTCGCCTTGGTCCCGTTGTTGGACGCCACGCCCTGCCCGGTGAGCAGGCGCACGTCCCCCGCCGGGTCGTACCGGTCGATGTGCGTCCCGTCGAGCAGGTCCCGGGCGGTGTCCCCGTCCCACCAGACCAGGAAGTTCGCCGATCCCGGCTTGCGCCCCACGTCGGCCCCGGAGGTGTCGCGCAGACCCGGGACGCTGGAGGACCAGAACTCCGCGCCAGGGGAGCCCGCCCAGACGTCGCCCGCCACGCCGCGTCCGTTGTCGTTGCCCGAGCCCAGGGTCCACAGCGCCTCCCCGGTGGCCGCGTCCGCCAGCCAGGCGTCCGGGGCCCCGGAGTTCTCACCGACCCCGTAGACCTCCAGGCCGGGGCGTCCGGGCACGAAGTCGCCCACGTGCAGGGCGTCGCCGTGGCCGCGCCCGGAGGCCCACAGCCCGGTGCCGTCGTCGTCGATCGCCGCGGCGCCGAACATCACCTCGTCGCGCCCGTCCCCGTCGGCGTCGGCCACCGACAGGCTGTGGAAGCCCTGGCCCGCGTAGGCCCCGTTGCCGGAGTCGTCGGAGTCGAACACCCAGCGCAGGGAGAGCTCCCCGCCGCGGAAGTCCCAGGCGGCCACGACCGCGCGCGTGTAGTACCCGCGGGAGAACACCATGCTGGGCCGCTCGCCGTCCAGGTAGGCGGTCCCGGCCAGGAACCGGTCGACCCGGTTGCCGTAGTCGTCCCCCCAGTCCGCGACGCGGCCGCGGGCCGGGACGTAGTCGGCGGTGTCGAGCGCCCGCCCGGTCGTGCCCTCGAACACGGTCAGGTACTCGGGCCCGGCGAGCACGTACCCGCTGCCGTTGCGGTGGTCCGCGCCCGCGTCGCCGATGACCGCGCCCTCCCCGTCGCGGGTGCCGTCGGCGGTCTTCATCGCGACCTCCGCGCGCCCGTCCCCGTCGTAGTCGTAGACCTGGAACTGGGTGTAGTGCGCGCCCGCGCGGATGTTGGCGCCCAGGTCGATCCGCCACAGGCGCGTCCCGTCGAGCGTGTACGCGTCGATGAGGACGGGGCCCGTGTGCCCGCTCTGGGAGTTGTCCCGGGCGTTGCTCGGGTCCCACTTGAGGACGATCTCGTACCGGCCGTCGCCGTCCAGGTCGCCCACGGAGGCGTCGTTGGCGCTGTAGGTGTAGTCCGACCCGTTGACGCTCCCCCCGGCGGGGCGGTCCAGCGGGACGTCGAGGTGGCCGTCCGCGAAGGCCAGCGAGGGGTCCGACCCGCTCTGTTCCACGCCGTCCACGACCGGGGCGACGGTGTACACCGCGTCCGCGGGCGCGCCGGGGTCCAGGTGCGAGGTCGCCCCGCCCAGGGGCTCGGGGGTGATGAGGTCCCCGTCCCGGTAGACGTTGAAGCCGGTGGCGGGGTCGTCGTCGGACAGGAGGCGCCACGACACCAGGTTCCCGTCGGGGGCGCCGACGCTGACCAGGCCGCGGTCCGGGCTCTCGCCCGCGGCGTCGGCGGTGGCGGCGTCGGCGGCGGTGGCCGCCCCGACGTTCGCGGGGGCGAGGAGGCCCGGCCACAGGACCAGTGCGGCGACGGCGGCCCCGACGGCGGTCCGGTGCCGTCGGGTGGCGGGGGAGGGCATGGGTTCTCCTTCGGGGCGTGGCGGGAGGGGCCGGCGCCGTGCGGCCCTGTCCGCCCCGAGGGGCGAGAGGTTGGCAAGCGCTTACCTCTATGGCGTGAATGCAGAAAGTAACACGGGCGCGACGCTCCGGGAAGGGGGGTGTGGTAGGCCGAGTGATTTCGGGGCGCCCTTCCGGCGAAAGGTACGGAGAACCGCACGGGGAGGGTAGGCCGACGGCGTCCGTTCCCCGTGCGGCGGCCCCGGAGGGGTGGCTGCCGTTGTGCCGTTCGGCGCGATCATGGCGAGGTAAGCGCTATCCGTTGCGAGGGGGCCGTGGGCAGGGTCGGCGCGGGACTCGTGCCGATCGGCCGGGCGGTGCGGGGGAGGGGGTGGCGCGCGCTCCGCCTGCTTTCCACTGGTGGAGGCGCGGGCCTCCGCTGTCCGGCCGACGCGCCCCCGGTCGGGGCCTCGTTCGGGAAGGCGCCTTCCAATAGCACGAATCCCGCTCCGCGCCAAGATGATTGACGTCTCTTCACTCGGGTTTTACCTTGCTTCATGAAAGCGCTTTCCGTTGGTGCGCCGCCCCCGCCCCCCGACCGGATCCCGGAGGCGGACGGCGCCCCTCCCACCCCGCCGGACGAAGCGAAGAACCTGGAGACGAACCCATGAGAACCGGAACCACCGCGCTGCGCGCGGGCCTGCTGGCGGGCGCCCTCGGCGCCGCCCTGCTGGCGCCCGCCCACGCCGACACCCTGGAGGCCGCCGAGGCCGAGCTGTACGCGTCGCCCGACGGCTCCGACGGCGCCGCGGGCACCGAGTCCGACCCGACCACCCTGGTCTCGGCGATCGACCGGGTGTCCTCCGGCGGCGTCGTCCACCTGCTGGGCGGCACCTACGACCTCGACGAGACGGTGTACATCCCGCTGGGCGCGGACGGCTCCTCCTCCGCCCCCACCCGGCTGTTCGCCGCCTCCGGCCAGACCCCCGTCCTCGACTTCTCCGCCCAGAGCGAGGACTCGGCCAACCGCGGCCTCGCCCTGGAGGCCTCCCATTGGCACATCCGCGGCATCACGGTCCAGAACGCGGGCGACAACGGGATCTTCGTCAGCGGCAGCGACAACGTCGTCGAGGGCGTGGTGACGCGGTTCAACAGCGACACCGGCCTGCAGATCTCCCGGCGCGCCTCGGACACCCCCGACGACGAGTGGCCGGCGAACAACCTCGTCGTCAGCTCGGTGTCCCACGACAACGTCGACTCCGACGGCGAGGACGCCGACGGCTTCGCCGCCAAGCTGACCTCGGGGCCGGGCAACGTCTTCCGGTACACGGTGGCCCACAACAACATCGACGACGGCTGGGACCTCTACACCAAGAGCGACACCGGCGCGATCGGCGAGGTGACGGTCGAGTACTCCCTGGCCCTGGAGAACGGGACCCTCAGCGACGGCTCCCAGGCGGGGGACGGCGACCGCAACGGCTTCAAGCTCGGCGGCGAGGACATCGCGGTCGACCACACCGTCCGCGGCAACATCGCCTACGACAACGGCAAGCACGGCTTCACCTACAACCGCAACCTCGGCACCCAGGAGATCACCGACAACATCTCCATCGGCAGCGAGGAGCGCAACTTCAACTTCGACGGGGGGTCCTCGGTGTTCCGGGGGAACACCTCCTGCGACAGCGGCTCCAACGACCGGGTCATCGGCGACGCCGACGGCAGCAACCAGTTCTGGTCCGGGTCCAACGGCTCCCGCTGCGCCGACCTCACCGGGGACCTGGAGTGGTCGTTCGACGGTGACGGCGTGCTGGTGGTGACCATCGGCGGGACGCCGGTCCTGCCGTAGGCCCCGCCCGCTCCTTCCCCGTTCCGGGGCGGCAGGAGGCACGGTAGGGCCGGGCGGCCCGGGGTACGGACCCCGGGCCGCCCGGCCCCGTCGTCCGGTGGGACGCGCGGCGGCGCCCGCCCGCCGGGGCCGGTCGGCCGCGGCCCGGCGGCTCAGTCCGCGGGCCCCCGGGGCGGCGCGGTCGAGGCGCGGGGGATCAGCGTGGGCGGGCGCACCCGGACGCTCTCCTCCCCCTCGCCGGGCGGGGACAGCAGCAGGTCCACCGCGTCCGCCGCGATGTCGCGGAAGGGCACCCGCATGGTGGTCAGCGGGAGCGGGAGCCGGTCCGCGAGGGGGATGTCGTTGTACCCCACGATCGACAGGTCGCCGGGGACGTCCAGCCCCCTGCGCAGCGCCGTCGACATCACGCCCACGGCGGTGTTGTCGTTGACCGCGAACACGGCGGTGGGGCGCGCGTCGCCGTCCAGGAGGGCGCGCGCGGCCTCCTCCCCGGCCTCCATGCTGAACTCCGAGCCGATCACCCACTCCGGCCGGGGCGTGATCCCGCGCTCCGCCAGGGCCCGCAGGTAGCCGGCCCGCCGGCCCGCCGCGCTGGAGGTGTGCGCGGGGCCCGCCACGCACGCGACGTCCCGGTGCCCCAGGTCCAGCAGGTGCCGGGCGGCCAGGTAGCCGCCGAGTTCGTCGTCGCCCAGCGACGAGGGGCTGTGCCCGTCGGTGCGCAGGACCAGGGTGTGCGGGGTGCCGCGCTCGCGCAGCTCCGCCAGGAAGGGGTCGCCGGTGCGCGCGGTGGACAGCACCAGCCCGTCCACCCGGCGCCGCAGCAGGGAGTCGGCCGCCGCCCGCTCGGACTCGGGCCGGTCGCCCGTGGTGGCGACCATTGCGAAGTACCCGCGCGCCTGGCAGGCCCGCGCGACCTCCTCGTAGGTGATGGCCATGACCGTGTCCGTCAGCCGGGGGACCAGCACGCCGATCGTCTCGGTGCCCTGGCGCCGCAGGCTGGCGGCGATCGAGTGGGGGGTGTAGCCCAGGCTGTCGGCCGCGCTGCGCACCCGCGCGGCGGCCGGGCTCCGGGAGGGCGGCACCCGCGGGTCCAGCACCCGGGAGACGGTGGAGGTGCTCACCCCGGCCAGCCGCGCCACGTCGTGGATGGTCGGCCGTCTGCGCGGATCAGCGGCGGCGTCGCCCCTGATGTCGGTCATCGCGCGGGTCCCCTTCCTCATGTCCGGAATCCCCACTCTAGTGGGGCGTCCCCGCGCCCCCGGGGAGGTGAGGCGGGGGCCACCCCTTGACGTGTCCTGGGACACAGCCACATAATGCAAACGTTCCCGCAAACGTTCCCATATCTGTTGTACGGGAGAAACACCGATGACACTCGACCTTCGCGGACTCACCCCCGCACCCGTCACCCCGTTCACCCCGGAGGGCGAGGTCGACCACGCCTCGCTCGCCGCCCTCGGCTCCTGGCTCGCCGGGACCGACGGCGTCAGGGGCCTGGTCTGCCTCGGCCACGCGGGGGAGGGGACCTTCCTGACCGCGGAGGAGCAGACGGCGGTCGTCCGCACCCTGGTGGAGGCCGCCGACGGGCGGGTGCCGATCATCGCCGGGATCACCGGCGAGGGGACCCGGGTGGCCGCCCTGGAGGCGCGGCGCGCCGTCGAGGCCGGGGCCGCCGCCGGCCTGCTCTACCCCTCCCACGGCTGGCTGCGCTTCGGCTACCAGCCCGGCGCGCCCCAGGACCGCTACCGCGCCGTGCACGAGGAGTCGGGCCTGCCCCTGATCCTCTTCCAGTACCCCGACGCCACCAAGGCCACCTACGACCTGGAGACCCAGCTGGAGATCAGCGCCCAGCCCGGGGTCTTCGCCACCAAGAACGGCGTGCGCAACATGCGCCGGTGGGACACCGAGATCCCGGTCCTGCGCGCCGAGCGGCCCGACCTGCAGATCCTCACCTGCCACGACGAGTACCTGTTGCACACCATGTTCGACGTGGACGGCGCCCTCGTCGGCTACGGCGGCATCGCCCCCGAGCCCCTCGTCCGGCTCATCGAGGCGGGCCGGGCGCGCGACTACGCCCTGGCCCGCGAGATCCACGACTCCCTGCTGCCGCTCACCAAGGCGGTCTACCACCGGGGCTCCCACATGGAGGGCACCGTCGCCCTCAAGATCGCCCTGGAGCTGCGGGGCGTCCTGCCCGGCGCCGCCGTCCGCTCGCCGCTGCTGCCGCTGGCCGACTCCGCCCGCGGCGAGATCGAGTCCGCGCTGAAGCACGCCGGCCTCATCTGACCCGCCCGGCCGCGGGGACCGCACACCCCGCGGCCGACGGTCCCGGTCCCGTCCGGGCCGACCGCCGGCGCCGACGCGTCCGCTCCGCGCCCCCGGCACCACCCCCTCGCGACACACCCTCCCCGGCGGGGGCGCCCGACGCGCCGAGCCGGGAGAAACTGGAGACGACACCATGCAGGCACCAACCGGAGGAACAGGAATCACGGCGCCGCGACGGAACCGCCCGCGCCTCCTGCGGGCCCTGGCCCTCATGGGCCCCGCCTTCATCGTGGGGGCCTGGCAGTTCGGGCCGGGCAACCTCGCGTCGGCCATCGAGGCCGGGGGCCGCTTCGGCTACTCCCTCATCTGGGTCGTGGCCGTCTCCACCGTGCTGATGATCGCCTTCACCGACATGTCGGTCCGCATCGGCCTGGTGTCCCCGGGTTCGCTGGTGGACACCGCCAAGGCCCGGCTGGGGCGGCCCTGGGGCGCGGCCTCCGGGGTGGGCGTCTTCCTCATCACCCTCATGTTCTCGGTCGGCAACGCCGTCGGCTCCGGGCTGGGCCTGTCCATGATCCTGGGCGGCCCGCCGGCGCTGTGGACCCTGGCGTGCACCCTGCTGGTCGTCGTGCTGCTGGTGGCCAAGGGCTACTACAAGCGCTTCGAGCGGGTGCTGCTGCTCACCGTCATCGTCATGGGGCTGGGCTTCCTGGCCTCGGCTTTCCTGTCGGGGCCGGACTGGGGCGCGGCGGCCCGCGGCCTGGTCCCCACCGTCCCCGGGGGCGTCGGGCTGCTCATCATCGCGATGGTCGGCACCAACTTCTCGATCAACGCGGCGTTCTACGCGGGGTACACCGTCCGCGAGCGCGGGCTGCGCCGGGACCAGTACCGGGAGAGCACCCTCTCCGACACGGTCCCGGGCATCGTCGCCCCCGGCATCATGACGATCATGGTCATCGTGGCCAGCGCTGCGGTGGCCGCGAACACCGGGGACGCCGCGGGCGGCGCGGGCGAGCTCTCGGGGGTCCTGGAGACCGTGGCCGGACCGGTCGGCGGCTACGTGTTCGCCGCCGGGTTCACCGCCGCCGCGTTCTCGTCCATGCTGGCCAACGCCACCGCCGGGGGCACGCTCCTGGCCGACGGCCTGGGCTGGGGCCACAGCCTGGAGGACCGCAGGGTCCGCCTGCTCATCCTCGCGGTGCTCGGGTTCGGCCTGGCCGTCACCTTCCTGGCGAGCGGCTCGCCGGTGGAGCTGATCATCACCGCGCAGGCGCTCACCGTCGTGGTCGCGCCCTTCCTGGGGCTCACCCTCCTGCTGCTGTCCAACAGCCGCGCGCTCATGGGCGACCTGCGCAACCGCTGGTGGCAGAACGTCCTCGGGGTGCTCGGCTGGCTGGGCATCCTGGGGGTCTGCCTCAACCTCCTGCTCGGCATCCTCTGACCCCCGCGGTCCGGGCGCTCCGCCCCCGTGGGACGGGCCGCCCGCGCCCCTTCGCCGCCGTGCCTCCTCACCGGTCGGGGGGCCGGGACCTCCTCCGGGACGGGCCCGCCGGGTGGCCGCCACGAGGGCGCGGGCCGGGTCGCCGCCCGCCCCGGCGGTGACGGGCCGACCGCGTCGGGCCGCGGGCCCCGCCGCCCGTGGGGGAGGGCTTCCTACCGGCCCGCCGCGCGGACGGTCCAGGCCTGCGCGCCGCGGACCCGGCGTTCACCGCGGTGGACTCCGGGGGCCGGCCCGCGGCCCCCGGCCGCGGCACCGCGGACCGGCTTCGGCCGGGGCTTGAGCCAGTGGCCGCTGGCCTCGCGCGCCGCGACCACCCGGCGGGACCCCTCGGCCGGAACCTTCCCCGGCGGCCCGTCCCCGCCGGGGAACCCCTGGTACGGGCGGGTGGGCACGGAGATGCCGGCCGGTGCGTCGGGCATGGGGATCGTCTCCTACGTGGGGGCGCGTGGTCGGGGGCCGCGGGTGGGGCCGGTCCGGCCGCCGCCCCGGCGGCGGGGCCCGTCGGGGCGGCAGGCGGTGGCCGGGGCGGCGGCCCCCGCGCGGTGGGTGCGGGAGGACGCCGGCCCGCGGCACCGGGGCAACACTCGCAGCGGGAGCGTGTCCGTACCTTGAACGAACCTTGCGCGGCGTGGCGGCGGGGTCCCGACACGGATGCCCCGCACCACGGGGGCGGCCCGGGTCCCGGGCCGAGCACGCCCCCGGCCCCGTGCGGCGGACCGCCGCACCGGTGCCCCGTGCGGCGGACCGCCGCACCGGTGCCCCGAGCAGGGGCCGTGCGCGCGCGGACCAGGGCTCCGCCCGTGCCCGCCCGGCGGGATGACACTTCCCGGCGGGACCGGCCGCCCCGGACCACGGCGGACCGGTGCCCGGGTACCGGGGGACGGGGGCGGCGCCGACGGCGCGGGCACCGGTCCTGCGGCCGGAGTGCGGGCGCTCCCCGCGCGATCCCTGGACACGCCGCGGCGGCCCCGCGGCGGGGGCCGTCCCCGCCGGGGCCTCAGGTGGGGGTGCGGAGTTTTTCTTCGGTCTCGTGGACCTGTGCGGTGCGGTGCTGGGTGCGGTAGAGGTCCAGGGCCTGTTGCCAGGCGCGGCGTGCGTGCTCGGGTTCGCCGAGGGCGTGGTGGGCTTCGGCGAGTCCGCTGAGGGTGTTGGCCTCCTCGAAGGCGTCCTTGAGGGACCGGTGCACCCGGAGCGCCTGGCGGTAGTACTCCACCGCCTCCGCGTGGAGGTTCGCCAGGGTGGCGATGTACCCCAGGCTGTCCAGGGAGGCCGCCTCCCCCACCTTGTAGCCGAGGGCGTGCGAGGCCTCCAGCGCCGCACGGCAGTTGTCCCGGGCCTCCTCGTGCCGGCCCAGCCGCGCCAGGAACCAGCCCAGGTTGTTGAGCGCCCCGGCCTCCCACATCGTGTTGCCGACGCGGCGGTACAGCTCCAGGGACCGCTCCGCGTGTTCCAGCCCCGCCCCGTCCCCGGTGATGATCGCGGACAGCAGGAGGACCTGGTGCGTGTGCGCCTGGTTGACCAGGTCGCCGGTCTCCTCGAAGACGGCGAGGGCGCGGGCGAGGTGGCCGAGCGGCTCCTCGCCGGTCCGGCCGGCCAGGAGCAGGGCCGAGGCCAGCCCCCGGTCGGCCATCGCCGTCAGCGTCGGAGCGTCCGGGTCGTCCAGTTCGGCCGCCGAGTCGAGACCGGTCCGCCCCAGGCCGACGAAGTCCTCGACCTGCCCGCGGCGGCGGAAGTACGGGTGGCAGTCCCAGCACAGCCGCCAGGCCTCGCGGTGCAGGCCCAGGTCCACGGCCAGGCGCAGGACGACGGTGAGCCAGGTGCGTTCGCGGGTGAACCACTCCAGGGCCTCGTCCTCGTCCGCGGGCCGCAGGGCGAAGGGGCGCGCGTCCGTGGGGCGCTCCGCCAGGGAGGAGGGGACCTCGTGCGGGTTGAGCAGGCGGTTGGCCGCGGCGGCGGTGTGGACGAAGTGGGCGACCAGTGACCGTAGTGCTGTGTGTCGGTCGGTTTCGGGCAGGTCGGTGTGGGCGTGTTCTTTGGCGTGGAGGCGGACGAGGTCGTGGAGTTCGTAGCGGCCGGGTACCGGTTGGCGGATGAGGTGGGCGGTTTCGAGGGTGCGCAGGAGGGTTCTGGTGTGGTGTGGGGTGTGTCCGGTCAGGGCGGTGATGGCGGGGGTGGTGATGCTCGGTCCGGGGAGGAGGCCCAGGAGGTTGAGCAGGCGTGCTGCGGGTGGGGGGAGGGCGCGGTGGGAGGTGTCCAGGACGCCGCGTAGGGAGGTGTGCAGGTCGCCGGTGTCCAGGGCGTCCAGGCGGGTTTCGGCTTGGTGGAGTTCGGCGGCGAGTTCGGCGAGGGGCAGGTGGGGGTCGCCGGCGGCGCGGGCGGCGGTGACGGCCAGGGCGAGGGGGAAGTGGCCGCAGCCGTCGATGAGGGCTCGGGCGGCTTGGGGTTCGGCGGCCACGCGGGCCTGGCCGATGCGGGTGGTGAGCAGGCGGTGGGCTTCGGTGGTGGTGAGGGGGCCCAGGGCCAGGGAGCGGGCGCCGTCGGTGGCGAGGAGTCCGTTGAGGCGGTCGCGGCTGGTGACCAGGACGACGCAGGTGGGGGAGCCGGGGATGAGGGGGCGGACCTGTTCGGCGTCGCGCGCGTTGTCCAGCACGATGAG
>NZ_FQZK01000043.1 GCF_900141985.1 Nocardiopsis flavescens
GAACTCGGCTCCGGAGAAGTCCACCGTTCCGCCGTCGAACTCGGCTCCGGAGAAGTCCATGGTCCCTTTGGTAAACCTGGCCTTGCGGAAGGAGACCTTCCCGAAGTGGAAATTGGCCCCGGTCAGGTCGCCGCCGTCGAAGACGACACCGGTGAAGTCGTAGTCCTGGCTCCTCCAGCGGGTGACCTCACGTAGACGATCACCGATGATGCGGATGACGGTGTGGCGCACCTCCCGGAAGGACTCGAACTCCAGCTCTCGCTCGCGGTGCTCCTCCTTTTTGGCTTTGGACGCGTTCTTGGCCGGCTCCTCGGGCGCGGGGGTGTAGGGCATGCGCAGGTAGGCGCACAGCACCTCGATGACCATCTGTGTATCCCGCCCGGTGGGGGCGTTGTCGGCCGCACGGGCCAGGGCGTGGACGGCGCCCAAGCGTACGGCGGCGTGCTCGCTGCCCAGCTCGGTGTAGGCGGTGGTAAAGCGTTCGTTGAACAGTTTGGTGTCTTCGCGCCCAGCTGCTTTCTCGGCGCGTTGGCCGTCGGCCTCGGTGGTGCGTTGGCGGCGGTAGGAGATCACGAGCAGGGCTACACCGCCCAGGCCGGCGATGACGGCGAAGGCGCGGGTGGCGATGGAGTTCACGTCCCGAGGCGAGAGCTCGGTGACGGGTTCCAGGGGCGGGGCGCCCAGCGCATGCCAGATCAGGAGCGTGATGACCGCCACGGCGAGGCTCGCGACGGTCCAGGCGGCGAGAATCAACCCCCCCAGCTGGAGGCGCGGCCTACGGTCTGAAGGGCTGGCCACGAAGACCGCGGCCACCAGGGCACAGGCGAAACCCAGCGCCCAGAGCAGGCTTTCCATCGGCGGGTCACGGGGCACCAGATCGGCCAAGGGCTGCGGCAGCACGTTGACCAGGCGGGACGGCAGGTCGGACAGCCGGGTAAGCAAATGGAGGAGTGGGGACCAGGTGATGAACACCAGGCCGGACACGGCCATCGCGGCGAAGGCGAACGCCGCCTGCTGGCGGATGGCAAAGAAGACCGGATCCATTATCTGCACGATGACCAGCGCGCCGAACAGCGTGCCGAACAGCAGAATGAAGAGCCTCGTATCGGGCAAAAAGGTGATGACCACCGCAGCGAACACCGCCACCAGGGCGAGGGCAACCACCATCTGCCAACGGTCTGCCAATGAAGTCCTGGACACCAGGTAAACGATGGCCAGCGCGCCGAGCGGCAGGGTGGACAGCAGTAGATCGGGCAGCAGGTCAGGCAGCCAGGTGATGACCACCGCAGCGGACACCGCCACCAGGGCGAGGGCAACCACTACCTTCCAACGGTCTGCCAATGAACTGAAGAACACCACCTGGCCAGCAAATAGCACGCCCATCAGCGGGGCCTGCAGCCAGATGAAGAACGCCAGGGCGGTCAACGCCACCACGAAGACAAGCGTTGCCTTCAAGTAGGGGGTAGGGGAGGGCATGGCCGCCACGGTATGCCGCCCGCCCTCGGGGCGGGGCGGATTCGCCGCATCCGGCCAGTGAACGCCCCAACCCCAACCTTGAGAAGAAGGGCAGCATCGGGCCCCGATTTTCCTAAAAGGCACCTCCCGCTCGGAGGGTCGGATGGAGGTGCTGTTTAGGAAACGGAGTCCGGTCCGCCGCGGTGGCCACCGAACCCCGGACACCGCCCGGCGCGCACGGGCACCCCGCGGCCGCACCCGCCGGACCGCCAACATTCATAGCCGGTCAAACCGAAACTCACCAGGGCAAACGCTTAGCGCACGATCCTGTTCCGTTGTTCCTCACGCCCCGATCAGCAGCCCGCCGCCCACGAACACCGTGGCCGACACGGCCACCACCCACCCCAGAATCTTCCTCATGGCAGCGATCATCACGGCCGGGGCGAGTGAGGGGAACGGGGTGGCCGCAGGCGGCCACCGAGCACTCGGCCACACCGCTCACGCTTGGTTCGCGCGCCCTCCGATCGACCGCCACCGAGCCGGAGCCAGTGCGCACGCAGCCTCGGCGAACTCCAGAAGGTCCACAAGACGGTCCTGTCCCGCGAGGACGACCGGGCGATCAAGCTGGCCTGCGAACATGGCATCCATGTCCCTCCCCGACCCGCCGCCGCCCTACGGCCGCACCCACCGCGAGGCCCGGTCCGCGTGGGTGTCCGACCACGGGGCACTCCCGGCTCTGCTGCGGGAGGCACCGAGCCTGGCCCGCTACCCCCTCGCCGCGGCGAGGATCAGCTGGGCGGTGTGCTCGGCGGTCCTGGACGCCCGCACACTCCGCCGCGAACCCCGCGCCCTGGAGGTCGGCGAGGTGGTGCGCCCGGCCGCGGTGGCCGGCGTCCTCCCGGCGGAGCTGGCGATCATCGTGCTGGGCGCGCGCCGGTACCCGACCCTGCTGGGGACCACCGAGGACCTCCGGCTGTTGGAACAGGTGGGCCCGGACCTGCTCACCGAGTGGCCTCCCGGCCCCTGACACAAGAAAAGCCCCGCTCCCCGGGGGCACGGGGGAGCAGGGCTCGGCGATACCGGCCTACACGGCGCGCTGGCGGCGCGAGTGCAGCTTGATCCTTCGCCAGGCCGTCAGCCACGGCCTGATCGCCGCTTCGTTCCCGCTGCACACGATGACGAGGACGATGAGCATCTGCTGGGTGGGCAGCGTCTGCTTGTTGATCGCCATGCAGAAGCTGGAGGGGCTGTAGGCGCCCTCGCACCGGGCGGACATCTGCCGGTAGGAGGGCTCTCCGCACCAGATGCGGAACTCGCGCAGCAGCTCCATCAGGTCGGCGGCCGTCCGGGCGGTGAGGGGGTCGGGCGCCAAGTCGTGGCCCGGGGCGTCGGGGGCCGCCCCGGAGTACTCCCGCCAGGGGGGCGGGTCGCCGAAGGTGACCGTGCCCCCGTGGACGTGCACGTCCCCCTGGTGCTCCCTGGCCATGCCCAGGGCGACCGTCCCGCCGTGGACGTGCACGTCGCCCTGGTGCCGGCGCTGGGCATCGGCGTCGGTGTCGAGCACGACGGCTTCCACGGGCAGGGCCGTCATCAGGCACCCGCCTTGGGGGCGGCGGCCTGCTGGCCCGAGCTCATCGCGAAGACGGCGGCCGAGACGCTGCCCAGGGCCATGACGACCCCGGCCAGCTCCTGCCCGAGCCATACCAGGACACAGACGAAGACGGTGATGATGACGAGGAGAACCGCGCGGCCGAGATAGGGGTGAGAATTCATGCAGGGATTCATGTTTTCCCCTGGGGTCTGGGTGGGTACCTGGGCGGCGCATTGTCGAGGTGGTGGATTCTCCGATGCGCCGCTGCGTTCCACCCTAGCGCCCGCTTTCGGGAAAGGACAGGGACACCAATCCCGCTGGCACCGCCCCCGGCGAACCACCCGCGCGCCGCACCCCACGGCGGCCGCACCGCGCGGCGCCTTCGCTGCTCAGGCGCCCCCGGGGCCGATCCGGACACAGACCCCACCTGCAACATCCATTCCCGGCCATTCTTTTTTGAAATGCTTTTTTCACCCCCCGCCCGGTGTTATTGAGTTCCGTTCAAAGGTGTTCAATCAAGTTCTCTTTCGTTCGACTGTGTTGAAAAAGCTTGGAATAGTACCCCCTAGAGGCCTAGCGTATGGATCAGCACCGGGATGGGCGGTAGAAAACGCCCTGTCGCTGCTGCGAGCATGTCCCCCTTGGTCTGGGTGGGTGCTCGTCCCACGACCCGAAGCGGTCCGCTCTGTGGTGGAGGCGGATCGGGAGCCGGTGGGCCTTCGGTGTCGCCTGGAGGGCGTCTTCCCGTGCCGGGGCGACGCCCTCGCGAGGATCGCGATGAGACGCAGATCACTCCACCGTGCCGCCTGTCGAGTCCCTGACGGCGCCCCTGGCCCGGACACGCGAAAAGCCCCTGCGCCCGGGGATGTCCCGGGCGCAGGGGCTTGGCGGTGCGGCGTGTCAGGGGGCGCCGGTGAGGGCCGCCACCCGCCCCAGCGGGGCCCTCCAGGGCGTGTCACGGTCAACGCCTTCGACGTCGTGGCGGTGCAGCCACAGGTGGTGGTCGCTGTAGTCGAGCAGCAGGCCGGTCACGACCTGGCTGTCGGCGGTCTCCACGGTGATGCGGTCCTGGAGCTTGCGGGCCTCCAAGAGCTCCAGCGTGTGCTCGCGCCGGGCCGGGACGGCGCCGGTGATGCGGTCGGCCAGGGCCAGCAGCTCCCGCACCCGCGGGTGGTCCGGCGCCAGGGCGGTGGCGGGGCCGGCCGCCGAGCGCAGCGCGGCGGCGATGGTGGCCAGGGTGTGGTCGGCGGGCAGCACGGTCTCGGCCAGGGCGGCCCGGTGGGCGGGGGTGTCCCAGTCGGGACGGGCCGCGGCGGTGATCTGGTCGACGAGCTGGTCGATGCGGACCACCAGCGCGTCGAGCTCCCGCGGGGCCTGCGGGTTGACCTTGCCCGGGCCGCCGGCGCGGGCCAGGGCGGCCTGGCGGGCGAGGAGCCGGTGCTGGCGCAGCAGCTCGGACAGGCAGTCCCACCGGTACTGTCCGTCGCGGGTCAGGACCAGGGTCGGGTCGCTCTCCAGCGCGTCAGCGGCCCGGGCCAGCGGGGCGTGGGCGGCGCCGGCCGCGGGGTCGTCCAGGGTGCGCTGGAGAGCGGCGCGGGCGCGGGCCACCTCGGGGTGGGTCTGGAGGGCGGTCACGGTCGTCTTCTCGGTGGCGGTGGTCATCGTGGGGCGTCCTTCCTCTGGTCGGTGGTGTAGCGGGGGTCCTCGCCGTGGCGCAGGACGGCGCCGCGGAGGCGGGCGGCGCCCCGGCCGGTGCCGGGCGGGGGCCGCAGCCCTTGGCGGCGGAGCGCGGCCTCCCATTCCGGGGAGCGGGCCAGTCGGTCGGCGGTGATGCGGGGCTTCACGGGCGGCCTCCGAGCCAGTACGCGCCGGGCGGGGTGGCGTAGGCGGTCTCGGCCAGGGCCAGGTCGTCCTGGGTCAGCCACGGCAGGTACCCGGCCTCCCGCAGGAGCCGGAGCCAGACGGCCTCCAGGGAGGCGTGCGGCTGGGTGTCGGGGGTGCCGCCCGCCCGGTAGTGGGTCAGCGTCACCGCCGCCAGCGCGGCGACCTCCGCCCAGGTATAGACGCGGGCGCCCCGCGTCTCCCCGGGGGCGGGGGTGATCTCGCCTTCGGCGGACACCTCGGCCACCTCCCACGCGTGCCCCGCGACCGGCACGGCCGGGAGGGACGCGCAGAGGTTGGGCAGGTGGCCGCGCCACAGGGTGCGGGGCGCCCCGACCACGGTCAGCCCGACCTCCTCCTTCACCTCGGCGACCAGGGCGTCGGCGACGCCGGTGTGGGCGTCCTTGACGTGGCCGGCCACCGGGGCGGTGCCCAGCGGCCACCATCCGCGGGTGACCATGACCAGGCCGGCGGGGGAGGTGATCAGCACGCCCACGGACGTGCCGCAGCAGCGCTTGGCGGGGCGGCCGGTCGTGGTGGTCGGGGTGGTGTCGTGCGTGGTCATACTGGTGGTGCCTCTCTATGGGGTGCGGCCCGCCCGGTCCTTGGTAGCTCGGGGCGGGCCGTTTTGTGTTCGTGGACCGTGCGGTCCCCCCGGCGGCCGCCTCCCCGGGAGCGGGGCGGCGGCCAGGGCCAACGCACGGGAAGGCGGTCAGGTCAGGGCCCAGGGGGCCTTGCGGGAGTCATGGGCCTTGGCGATCACTCCCTTGTCGGAGAGGGCCTTGAGGGCTTCGTCCACGGAAGTCGCCCCGCAGCCGGGCCGTCCGGTGAGCATCTGGCGCAGGGCGGTGGTGGTCATCGGCCCCTGCGAGCCCAGCGCCTCCAGGACCGCGGTGGCGGCAGAGGAGTGTTCGGCCTGGCAGGTCAGGTGCCAGCCCTTGCGGCCGGGCAGCGGCGCCAGCGTGCCGCGGCGGGTCAGGGCGTCCAGGGCGCGGGAGACCGTGGCGCGGGCACACCCGGCTCCGTCCATGACGGCCCGGTCGATCTCCCCGCGCGCCCGGGGCCCGTTGCGGAGCAGGTCCACCACGGCCTGTTCCACCGCGCTGGTGGTCTCACCGTCGCCGGTGTCCTGCCCGGTGGGGGTCGTGGTGGCCAGGGCGGCGTCCCAGGCGGCGGCGCGCTGGTCGGCCACGAACGCCACCAGGGCGGTCTCGGTGAACTCGATGACGTGCCCGCCCCCGCCGGTGGGCCGGCAGTGCACCCCGGGTTCGGCCAGGGCGGCGTGGATCGCGGCGACGGTGCCCTCCAGGGGCGGGTGCGGGTCGGGCATGGCAGGCTCCTCTGCTCGGGGTCGGGCGGGTTCTCAGCGTGCGGGGCCGCCCGCCGGCGCCGGGCACCTTTCACCGAATCGGCGACGGTGCGTGGCCCCGCCGGGGCCCGGGGTGGGTTGTGTCGTTGCCTCACCCCGCCCCAGGCACCGGGTTTCCGGGCCCCGGGCGGGGGTTTGCCTCACCGGAAATCGGTGGATTCTTCGCACTCGGGTGGTAACCGGGTGAGGCAATGCGGTGGTTGCCTCACCCGGCCGCGTGGTGACCGAGCGTGGTGGTCAGGCGGTGAGTTGCCAGCCCTTGCGCTTGGGCAGGGCCTCGATGGCCCCGGACTCGGCCAGGTCCTCCATCGCGCGGGCGACCGTGGCCCGCGAGCACTGCTCGGCCTCCATCACCTGCTGCTCGATCTCGCCGCGGCGAAGGCTGCCGTGCTCGATCAGCACTTGCAGGACCGCGCGGGCCGCCCCGGACCACGCCGCGAGCAGCCGCTCGTGCGGGTCCCGGCCCACCTCGGCGAGGATCCCCAGCCCCAGGTCGGCGTCGCTCAGCAGTGCCGGGTCGATCGAGGCCGGCAGGTTCTCCAGCGACGGGTTGACGAAGTTCGCCAGCGCCACCTGCGGGGCGGTCGCCTGGCGGGCGCTGGGGGTGCGCCCCGCCTCGTAGGCGGCCAGGCGCTCCTGGGCGTCGGCGACCTGCTGGGCGGCGATCTCGTGGCGGCGCCGGTACAGGCCCCCCGATCCGGCGTCCAGGGCGCCGGCCGCGAGCGCGTCCAGCTCCTGGGGGGCGCCCTCCAGGGCGGCGTCCATGAGGGCGGCGGTGGTCTCGTGGGGCGCCCACGCCGCCCGGAAGGCGACGTCGCGGCCTTCGGCGGTGAGGCCGACGCCGGTGATCTTGGGCAGCGCGGAGGGGTCCAACGTGATGTCGGCGATCATCGACGCCTGGTTCCTCGACACCCTCAACGCCACCGTGTTGCCCGAGGTGACGTTGGCCCGGACCGCATCCGACCCGCCGAAGGAGTCCAGGCCGTAGATCTGGGAGGCCAGGACCAGGGCGACCCCGGCCGCGCGGCCCTCGCGGGCGATGCGGCCCCACCGGTAGGCGGTGTCGGCGGTGATGACGGCGTGGCACTCGTCCACGATCACCAGCACCCCGGGCCGCTCCGCCGTGGGCGTGAACCCCGACGTCTTCAGACGCGCCGAGTTCTCCAGGCCGCGGGCCTCGACCAGTTCCACCAGCCCGGACAGCAGCCGGTCCCACGTGGCGGGGTCGTTGGGGACCGCCCAGTGCGCCCGGTCGAAGATCCGCGGCGAGGACCCGCCGTTCTTGGGGTCCAGGTACAGGACCACGGTCGACCCGGTCTCCCACGCGCCCAGGGCCAGGGCGTCGATCAGCCCGGACTTGCCCGACCCGGTGGACCCCGCGACGAAACCGCTCCACATGGAGTCGTCGGTGTAGAGGCGGTAGCGGGCCTGGCCGTCGCCGTCGGCGTAGGGGCCGAGCCGGATGTGCACCTGGCCGCCGTCGATGTCCAGGCGGCCGGCCTCCAGCGGGACCTTCTCGGACAGCAGCCCGACGGTGACGATCTTGATGTCCAGGATCGAGGAGTCGGGCTTGGGGTGCTCCTCGGTGGGCTCGGTGTGCTCGATGAGGATGTCGGCCTCCGACACGCCCAGGCCGGTGGCGATGTAGCCGATCGCGGCCCGCACGGAGGTGATGGTCTGGCGGGCGCGCACCAGGTGCAGCCGGCCGCGCACCCCGTAGGGCTGCTCGGTCAGGTCGCTCAGCTTGGTGCCAGGCAGCGGCCCCTGGGAGGAGGCCACGGTGGTGCGCCACTGGCGGGCGATGGGGTGCTCCCCGGGCGGCGGGGGCGGCGCGAACTCCTGCTCGGCCGCGGCCAGGACCCGGGGGATGCGGTGGTGCGCCCAGAACCGGCTGCCGAGAGCGAGCAGGGCCAGCAGGCCGACCAGGCCCGCCCACCACCAGGCGGCCAGGGTGGACGGGGAGATGAGGATGACCGCGATGAGCCACACCCCAGCGGTCGCCGAGCACAGGCGGGCGTGGGCGGGGTCGACCTCGGCCCACTCCGAGGCGAGCTTCGTCGCGCGCCACCGGCGGGCCTTGACGGTGGACAGCACCTTCAGCGCCGCCCACGCCCCGGCGCCCGACGCGAGCGCGAGCATGAGGCCGTGGGTGGCCGAGACCTCCGCGGCCCGGGCGGCGACCGCCCCGGCCGCGAGGATCGTCGCGCCGACCTTCCACGGGTAGAACTGGGCCCGCATGTGGACCCGGAGCGAGCCCTCGCCGGGGCGGAACGCCATCTTCCACCCGGCGGCGAGGATCGCGCCCACCCCCTCGGGCTCCAGGGTGCGCGGCTCCTCCCGCACGGGGTGTCCGAGGGCGGCCAGCACCTCGGGCGGCAGGGAGGCCGACCCCGGGACCGGGCCCGCCGGGGCGGTCGGCGGGGGGTTCTTCTTCGACTTGCGGGCCACGACGGCCCTCCTCTCACTGGTGACTTTGCGTGTCCGCGCCGGGGGTCCGGGGCGGGTTGTGTCGTTGCCTCACCCCGACCGAGGGCCCGGGTTTGCGGGCCCGGGGCGGGGGTTTGCCTCACCGAAAATCGGTGGATTCTTCGCATTCGGGGGCGAACGTCATGAGACATCGTGAGAGAACGCCTCACCGATGCCTCATCACGTTCCGTCACCGAAACGGGGTGAAGGGGGCCGCCCCCGCACGCGGGAGCGGCCCGGGAACGGCGCCGGCGCTACCGGCCGCCGAGCTGGTAGCCCTTGTCCGCGGCCTCGCCGCGGCTGGCTTCGTAGGCCTCCTGCACCTGGCGGTTCACCTGCTCCAGGACCGCGCGGGCCTTGATGGCCTGGGTGATGTAGGCGGTGCCCAGGTCCCGCAGCACCGCCAGCTCCGAGGTGACCGACTCGCCCATGTCCGCGGCGCGCATCTGCGCCTCGACGATCTCCAGCATCTGGTTGGCCTGCTGGACCAGGGAGCCGACGCCGGTGATGGTCTGGGCGTGGGCGTCCAGACCGGAGGCGTCGGAGTAGCGCAGCGTGCTGGCGGCGCTGGTGGCCACAGCGGTGGTGTTCGACATCGTGGATCCTCTCCATCGGATGGGTCGGGGCCGGACCGGATCGGTCCGGCCCCGGGGAACCGGTACTGGTCAGGGGGTGTGCGCGGCGCCGCGGGTGGCGCGCTCGTGGGCGATGAGCGCGGTGATCGCGCCGTCGACCTCGGTCTCGCCCATCCGGCCGATGGCCTCGGTGTCGGGCGCGTAGCCGGCGGAGGCGAGCATGGTCATCAGGACCATGCGCCGGTGCGGCAGCGGCGGCCGCACCGTCTCCTCGTCGGGGGTGAGCAGCACGACGTCGGCCCCCGGGGCGGTGGTCTCCTCGGTGACCGTGGACGACGACGTCGTGGTCGTGCTGGTGGTGGTGCGCGCGGCGCGCCGCGGCCCCGGGTGGGGCCGGGCCCGCCCGGCGCCGCCCGTGGCCGCCCCGGGCGGCGGGGCGTCGGGGGTGAAGGTGGTGTCCTCGTCGACGATCTCGGCGTCGATCACGTCCTCGGGCATCGGGTCCGAGGGGCGCCACCCCCACCGCGCCGTGAACCCGCGGCGCTGCTCCTGCTTCACCTGACGTGCGGCTTTGCGCTCGGGCCGGGATGCCCGGCGGTTGGCCCGCCAGGTGTCCAGGTCCTCACACGCGTCCAGCCAGCAGTGCCGGGCCACCATGCCCAGCCCGCCCCGCAGGTCCGGGTCCGCGGCCAGGCGGCGCCGCTCGCGGGCGGCCTTCTCCCGCAGCTTCGCCATCCGGTAGGCGTGGGACGGCGGGGTCTTGCCGGTGGCCAGGGACCCGAAGTCCAACGCGGCGTTCTTGACCCAGAAGGCCGCGACGGCGGCCAGGATGAGCATTTCCACTGGTCACCACCCCAGCAGCGGGCCGAAGATCGACGTGCCCGCGCCGGCCAGGGAGGAGACGACGGAGCCGCCGACCCCGCCCACGGACCCGCCGGCGGCCAGGATGACCACGGGCAGGCAGATCGCCGCCCACTGGCCGTGCTGGTCCAGGCGGCGGTCGTTCCACACGTCGATGGCGACCATGACCAGGAAGAACACCGCGATCGCAGCGAGGGCGGAAGCAGGGGAGATCGCCTCAGGGAACAGGCCCAGGGCGAAGCCCAGGATCCACATGATCAGGTCGGTGGCCCATCCGCCCAGGAAGGAGAAGGCGAACAGGGCGCCCCCGGCGACGGCGAAGAACGCCGAGATGGACCAGTGGGCCTTCTTGCGCAGGAACCAGAACAGCGACAGGCACAGCGCGGCGCCGATGGTGTACATGGAGAACTCCTTTCAGGTGAGGTGTGTGCAGGTCAGAGCATGAAAGCGGCCGACCCCAGGACCAGGGCCAGGACCGCCCAGGCGGTGGCGTGGCGGGCCGGAGACCGCAGCACCCAGACCAGGACGTGCAGGGCGGTGATCACCGCGATCGCCGGGGCCGCGTAGCCCCGCGCCGCCGCCCGCCACAGGCCCTGTTCGGGCAGGTGGTCGCCCTTGAGCACGAACTCCCATTCCTCCTTCAGGGACGGCTGGCGCTCGCGCCACACGTCGGGGGGCCGGAAGGTGACGCCCAGCCAGGTGAT
This sequence comes from Nocardiopsis flavescens, assembly GCF_900141985.1. Lineage (GTDB taxonomy): Bacteria > Actinomycetota > Actinomycetes > Streptosporangiales > Streptosporangiaceae > Nocardiopsis > Nocardiopsis flavescens. The sequence continues at coordinate 10,903 of NZ_FQZK01000043.1, forward strand.
GGCGCGGGCGGCGTCGGCCGCGCTCGGGCTCTCCACGGCGACCAACGCCGTCTCCTCCGTCTGGGGCGGGGTGTCGGGGACATCGGTGCCGGCGGCGGCCTCCCGCGAGGCTTCGGGCTTGGCGCCCTGGTCCCGCTCCGGAGCGGGCGCCGGCGCCGCCGGGGCGGCCGGGGCCTTCGGCTTCGCCGTGGCAGGGGCCTGGGGGCCCAGGACCGCGGCCGCCAGCGCCTCGGGCAGCCCGGCCGGGGCCGCCGGGACGGCCTGCTCGGGCACCGGGGCGGGCTCGGGGCGGGACGCGGCCGGCTGTCCCCAGGGCGGGGTGGGCGCGTCCTCGGGACGACGGCCGCCCCCCAAGGGGCGGCCGGTGGTGGTGTTCAGCGGGACCATCGGCCCCTCCCATCAGTGTGTGAATGTGCAGTTCAGCGAGGGTTCCCGGCCAGGGCGGCCGGGTCCTCCATGCCGGGCAGCGGCAGCTGGTCGGCGCACACGCAGCACCGGTCCCAGCTCTGCATCCGGTGGCGCTTGGGGTCGCGGCACCGCTGCTCGCGGGGCGGGGCCACGGCCATCCGGTGCTCGGCGCGCTCGGTCTCGGCCAGGCGCTCGGCGTAGTACTCGCCGAACTCGGTGCCGCATTCGCAGCGCACCTGGTAGCACCAGGCCTCGCCCTGGCTGGTGTCCTCGCGCCAGCGGTGCACCCGCGGGCGATGGCGGATCGGTGGCATCGGGCTCTCCTTCCTGGTCAGACACGGGGTGGGGCCGCCGCAGCCGGGCTGCGGCGGCCCCACCGGCGCCCCGCCGGGCGGGGCGCGCGGGAAACGGAATCGGTGGTGAATCGACTCCTCCTCGTGCGGGTCGGGGGCGGACAGGGGGCAGTGGCGGGCGTCGGAAGGCCTCCGATTCATCCGGGCGGGCCCGGCGGCGTCGGTGGTCTCAGCGCACCCGTCCTCGGAGTGGTGGACAGAGCCACCCGGCCCGCCGGGCCGGGTGGCTCTGCTCACCCGCCGCAGGCGGGGAGGCGCCCCCTGGGGGGCGCGGTGAAGGGCGGCAGGGGGCACCCGCAGGTCAGGACGGGTGCCCCTGCCGCCGTGGGGCGGGTCAGGAGTCGGCCGGGTCGGTGCCCAGGGCGGACACGTCGTGGCCGGCCTCGACCAGGCGCTCCCGGTAGCGGCGGATGGTGCGCGGGTGCACGCCCATCTCCCGCGCGGCGCCCTTGACCGTGGCCTGCCCACCGGCGTCGGCGACGTAGGCCAGCAGCCGCTGCGGGCCGCTCAGGGCCTCCTCCACGCGGGGGGCGCCCCCGGGGGCGGCCGGGGAGGCGCCGGAGGGGGCACCGGGGGGCACCCGCAGGTCAGCGGGGGAGGCGCCCCGCGCCGGGCGGGCGCCGTGCTGGGGGAACCCGAACCCCGCCACCGGAGTGCCGCTGGCGGGCGGCAGGCCCTCCAGCCCGGAGGGGTCGTCGGGCACCCGGGGGCCGATCTCGGTCGCGGTGTACACGGGCTCGGCCAGACGGATCCGGTGCGCGAGCTCGGCGCGGCGCACGTAGATCTGCGCCGTGGCCTCGTCGGTGGCCATCTGCGTCTGGGCGTCGCGCTCGATCTCGGCCAGGCGCAGCCGCTGCTCCGCCTGGGCCCGGGCGTCGGCCAGCGCGACCTGCTTGTCGGCCTTGGCCGCCACGTAGGCGGCCTGGCGCTCCAGACCGGCCAGCTCCGCCTCCTCCTCTTCGGTCAGGGCCGTGGACAGCCGGGCCGCCTTGCGGTCGGCCTCGGCGCGCTCGGCCGCCGCCTGCTCGGCGGCGCGGGCCGCGGCCGCGGCCTCCGCGGCGTCCCCGGCGGCCTTCGCCGACAGGGCCAGGTGCCACAGCGCCTTGGAGATGAGCGGCACCGCGGCCATCAGGGCCAGCGCCGGGGAGATCGACCAGGAGTGGAGCGCGATCGCGGCCGCGGCCACGGCGGCGATGACCCAGGAGGCGATCTGGGCGGGCCGGGCGATGGCCGGCGCCACCCACGCGATCGCCACCGCCGCGACCAGCGCGACGTCCAGGGCGATCCCAGCCGCGAGCGCGACCGGGAGCGGGGCGGGGATCATGTCCGCGACCGACCAGGCCGTCCAGGCCAGGGACAGCACGGACGGGATCGTCGCGGCGATGAGCAGGGGCCGCGTGCGCGGCCCGGTCGGGGTGGTGTTCATCGGTCAGCCCTCCTCGAGGCACGTCGGAAGAAGCGGAGGCGGAGTCGGGGGGCGGGGAGCGGCCGGTCGGTGTAGACGCTGGGGCCGGCCACCGCGAGCAGCACACCGGTCGTGGCGGTGGCCACCGCGAGCGCGGCCAGGCCCAGCACGGTGCCGATCACCGGGCCGCCCCGCAGGACCCGCACACGTAGGAGGCGCGGATGACGTCCCAGTCCATGGGCTGGGCGCAGCAGCGGGGGGCGTGGCCGCGCAGGAGCAGGAGCCGGATCAGCAGCACCGGTCCACCCCCGCGTCCTCGACCAGGTCCTCGGTCTCGGCGTCGTCGGCCAGGACCAGGCCGGCGGCCAGGGTGGCCAGCACCCCGACCTCGAAGGACAGCACGCCCAGAGCGAGGAGCATCAGGGCCAGGCCCGCCAGGGGTATCGGGGAGTGCGTCACGCCGCCTCCCCGGGGATGTGGGCGGTCAGCGCCAGCGGGGAGCGGGCGGGCCCGTCCAGGACGTGGTGCACGGCCAGGACCAGCAGCCGGGTGGGCAGGGCCCCCAGCAGCTCCCGGTAGTAGGCCACCAGGTGCTGGATCCGCAGGCGCTCGGGCAGGGACGCGTGGGCCTCGACCCGGTGGGCGGCCTGCTCCAGCTCCGCTACCACGACGGAGTCGGACCAGATCTCCCAGTCGCACCGCTGGCAGCCGCGCACCGCGGGGGTCGCGACCAGACGGGTAGGCTCGTTCTTGCGCATTCCGTTTCTCCATTTCAGGGTGGATGGATGTGCAGAGCCCGCCCGGGGTACAGCCCGGGCGGGCTCATCTGTTGAGGCCAGGTGGGGCGGGCGGCTACTTCTTCTCGTCGCCGTTGGTGATGGTGACGTTGGCGTTGTCGCCGACGACCGTCGTACCGGAGAACGTCGCGGTCCCGCCGAGCGTGAGGATCCCGTGGTTGTCGCGCAGCTGGGCGGCGGTGCTATCGGTGACGTTGCCGGTGCTGTTGTCCTGCGAGGCCATGTGTGCTCCTGACGTGGGGGTTTGCAGTGGTGGACCCTGGTGGTCCCCCGGACCCCACCGGCCCGGCGGGCTGGTGGGGACGGGCACCCCAGGGGCGGGTTCAGCGGGCGGTGCGGGCGGCCGCCACCGGGGCGGCGACCACCAGCACCAGGACCAGCACGGCGACAGCGATGAGGGCCTGGTGCTCCTCGCTCACGCCGCCTCCGCCTCCGCCGCGAGTTGGGCGCGGGCCGCGGCCTCGATCGCGTCCAGCTCGGCGTCAGTGAGGCCGTACCGGGCGGCGATCTGATCCCGGCCGCGCTCCGGCGTGCCGTAGGGGCCGAGGACCTCGCCGTCGACCAGCCACCGGGGCCGGCCGTAGCCGACGTCGCAGACGACCTCGGGGTCGAAGTACGCCAGCGGCATCGCGGCGATGGCGGCCGCCACCGTGGCCTGGTGCGCCGACTGCGGGTGGGCGGGGCGCTCGGCGGCGTCATCGAGCGCGGCCGCCGCGACCCGCCGCCGGCGCCCCGCCAGCACGCTCTCGGCCCGCTGGTAGGCGAGCACTTCCCCGGCCAGCCCTTCCGCGTGCTCGCGCCACGTCCCCAGCTCGGCCTCCAGCTCGGCGACCTGCCGCTCCAGCTCGTCGACCTGCATCCCCAGGGAGAGGGAGTGGCCCTGGTTCTCCGGGCACCGCTCCCGGTCCTGGGCGTCGGCGGCCCGCACCCGCTCCCGCAGGTGCCCCAGCTCCACCTCCACCAGGACAGTGGTGTGGCGCCGCTCCACCAGCTCCCCGGTGGTGGCCTCCAGCTCCTCCTCCCGGCGGTCCAGCAGGGCATAGGCCTGGTCCAGCTCCTGCTGGCACCGGCGGTGGGTGAACCTCATGCGGCGGCTCCTTCAGTGGTGTTGCTCGGCAGGGGGACGACATCGGCGCCGACCCCGGTGGACCAGGCGGTGACGTGAGTGCGGATCAGGCCGGCGGCCTGGTCGACCCCGGCGGCGATGCCGCCCGGGCGGGCCTCGTCAGCCAGGTCAACGGCGGCCAGGGCCTGAACCAGCGGGGACAGCACCGGCTCGGTGGGCGCCATCAGAACGGCGCCCCGGTCTGCTGCTCCAGCAGCCGCTCGCGCTCGGCCCGCAGGGCGCTGATCTGGGCCTCCAGCCGGGCGACCTGGTCGACCGCGCCGGTCACCAGCAGCAGGCCCTTGCGCAGGTCGACGGTGGTGTAGCCGACGGCCTCCAGGGCGGGGGCGGGGCTTTTGCCGAAGCGGCGGTCGTAGCGGACCAGGGTGCCGCCGGAGGTGGTGGTGACCTCGTCGATCATGCAGTCCCCGGAGTAGGCCTCCGCGATGGCGCGGATTTCGGGGGCGTCGGCCTTGGTGGGCATCGGCCGCACCGGCGCGGCGGGGGTGGTCTCGGGCTCGGCGTCGGTGTCGACGGGGCGCTCAGGCATGAACGTGGACATGGGTGTCCCCTCTCAGTGGGTTTCGGGTGTGTCGGGTGCGGGTGTTGCTGGTCAGGCGGCCAGCGCCAGGCGGCGGGCCTGGCGGGCCCGGTGGGCCGCGCGGCGGCGGGTGCGGGGGTGGGCGAGCAGCAGCTGCTGCACCGTGCGGCGGGCGGCCTGGTGGACCGCGTCGATCGGGGAGGCCCACCGGCGGGAGACCCGCCCGGCGGTGGTGGTGTCCTCGGTCAGGTCGACCAGGTCGGCGTGGACCGTGGAGGCCTGGTCGGCGCGGGCCTCCAGGGGGCCGGCCTCGCCGCCGTCGTGGGGGTGGTGCGGGGCGATGCGGTTCGGGCTGTCCGGGGCGGTGTCCTCGGAGTAGACCGTGATCTCCGGGTCGTGCTCGGCGTGCGGGTTCGTGGCGGTGGGGGTCTGGGTGGGGATCCGCTCCGGGCCCCACATGAGGTCCGCGGCCCGCCGGCCGCCCAGCCGCTCGATGGTGTGGGCGATCGCCCAGTCGGCCTGGGTGGTGCCGCCCCGGGTCGCGACCCGGAGGATCTCGGTGCGGGAAGCGCCGGTGCGCTTCATGACCTCCGTGATCACCGACATGCGGACCCTCCCACTCGATCAACATTGCTTACATAAGCTAGCATGACTAAGCACAGTGACGATGTCAAGCACTTAAGCTACTTATCTCTGATGGGTTAGTTAGGTAAGGTCAGCCCATGAGCACGACACAGCAGCCGTACATGCGCGTTCTCCGCGCACTGCAAGAGGAGCTGTCCTCAGGACGCCTTCGACCAGGGGACAAGTACCCGAGCATCAACCGGTTGGCCCACGAGCACGAGGTGGCCACCGTGACGGCCCGTCGGGCTCTGGAAAAGCTCCGCGATGAGGGCCGCGCAGTCTCCCAGCAGGGAGTTGGCTGGTTCGTCACCGAGCCGGGTCCTGCTGAGCCAACCATGGAGGAGCGCCTCCAGGAGCTCACCAGTCGGCTATCGCGCGTGGAAGGCGAACTGGCTGAACTTCGTGACCGGGTGGGCCCCGCAGTGTGATCGCTCGATCTCATATAGCCAGCATCACCTGGCGTAGCCGGTTCGCCCAGAGGACAGGACAGGACACCACCGACATCGCACATGTCCCCAGCAGCGAGGAAAGATGTCTTCCCCCCCTACACCGAATAGGGCGTTGGCCCTAGCCCGCCAGGAACTCGGACTTTCCCGTGCACAGCTCGCACGACGTGTTGCCGCAGCCTCCCAAGGCCGGATCACCAGCGAATCTGCGGACAAGGCCCTCAAGAGGCTCGAAACGGGACAGGTGCAATCTCCCACCGACACCTACCGCCGGCTGATCGGCGAGGTTCTGCACACCTCCCCGACCGCTCTTTTCGGCGCACCACGACCGGAGGCCGACGAGAGCCGGTCGGGGCAATTCGTCGTGTCATGCCGCAAGTACGTTCCGGTCAGGGTGGACTCAGCCGTGGCAGATCAGATCATTCGATGGCCGGAGATGGCCGCCTACAGCATCGACGGCGTCGACTGCGCTCGTGCCAGGCTGGCTTGGCCGCACGACCCGCACGCCCTGGTGAACGCAACCGCCTTCCCGTTCGGTGTGGTCGTTGCCGAGCTGCGCGAGACGAACACGTTCGCCAACCTGGCTGACCTGGCGGTCTGGCGTCACACGAGCTACGAGACGGATCGCCCTCGGATCGACGCTCTCCTGCGCTCTATATGGCCCTCCATCAGCGCTTCTTCGGAGTATGTGCTGGGTACGTGGTGGCTCGCCCAGTCACCCTGGACTGATCGAGACCTGGACACAGCCGTGCGCATCATGAGCACGCCCTCTGCGCTACTCCGCCGGCAAGGGCACCCCACGGTGGAACAACTCCGGGCGGGAGCCGAGATCGCCGAACGGACCGCTTGGCAGACCGGCTTCGAGGCCAACAACGGCCTGGTGGACTTCGGAGTCCCAGGAGTCTCCATTGGCTACGCGAGCTGGTCAGGCGTCGCCTACGCTCCCGTAGCAGCAGACCGGGCCCTACAGCCCGAGGAACTGGGCGACTTCGAGACCCTGTGCCAGGCTTTGTGGAGCTGGTGCCACAGCATCAACACCACCGTGGAGGCCGGGGAGGATCCGCCAGTGGACCCCATCTACGGTTGGCGATGGCTGAGGGGGGTTGGCAGTCGAATCACACGCCCACGGCCAACCGAAACACGCCAGGTGCGTGCCATGCGGGACGCTGTGATCGACACCTCAGAGCTTCGGACAATGATCCCCACCGCTGTTGAGCTGCTTCGCGACGCAGCTCCCACACGCGCCCTGTGAGAGGAAGGACCACGGCCATGCGCCCTGGACTCAGCGACGTACTCGTAGTCGTGGACGCGCAGAACGGCTTCGTGTCGCCTGCGTCTGCCCACGTCATCCCGGTCGTGGTGAATCTCGTAGATCAATGGCAGTCTGCTGGCGCCCCGGTACTAATGACGCGGTACATCAACTACGAGGGAAGCCCCTACACCCGACTTCTCCAGTGGTCGAAGATGATGCAGGACAGCCCAGAGATCGACATCGTCCCTGAGTTGCAGCCCTACGTGGCCCGCTCGCACGTCCTCGACAAGCGGGTCTACACCACGTTCACCGCAGAGGGGAAGGACCTCTTCACCAGGCACGCGTGGAAGACCGCCTACATCGTCGGCCTGGACACGGAAAGCTGCGTTGCGCAGACCGCGGTGGGGGCGTTCGAGAACAACGTCCGCCCCATCGTGATCGTGGATGGATGCGCCTCTCACGCGGGCGCCCAAGCGCATGACGCAGGCATGTTCGTCATGCGCCGCAACATCGGGGCAGCCCAGATGACCACGAGCACCGAACTGGGCTTCAAAGTACCCATGGCCTCTTAGGGGACATCTCGGATGTCCCCTCGCTGTCACCTGACCCATAACCCCACGACGCACTAGCGTCACACAAAGAAAGGCGGGGCCCCGGTTGCCGCCGGTTCCCCGCCCCAGTAGATGAGATTGGCCGATACCGCCGGCCAGGACGCTTACACATCTACACGCTGAAGCCATCGTACCCATTGGGTGGGACGAGGCCAGGTGTGGGCGTCCTGACGTGGTGTCGGTCTAGGAAGTGATCGACAACCGTGAACGACGACCGGCAAAGCTACGACGATGACGGCCAGGAGGAGTACGCCCTCCAAGCCGCCGTGGAAGGCAACGGTTACCACAAGTCCAAGGGCCTCCAGTGGCTGGACCTGTGCCCGCATCTGGGCACCAGCGAGAAGACCCTGCTGCGAGTCCTGCTCAGCCTGACCAGGCACGAGAACCCCCGACGCAAGATCTCACCCGAGCGCCTGCGTCACCTGGTCTACTCCGGCCCGGTCGCCCTGGGGGAAGAGCCCAAGTGCGCCTCGGTCTCGGGCCTGCGGCGCATGCTCCGAGCCCTGGCGGCCCTAGGCCAGATCACCACCCCGGAAGACCGGCCGCTGACCTTCTCATCCGGCAAGTCGGCACAGAGCCGCGCCGTCACCATGCAGATCTGGCGGTACCCCCGCCACGAGTGCGGCTCCCGCAACGCCTACGACGCCTTGGCCCGGATCGACAAGGACGAGAAGAATCCCCCGCGGTATCCGCTGGCGGGCCCGGACATGGCACCACGGTGGCAGCACCTGCCCACGCCCGCCCCGAACGAGGACACCCCCTCTGACCAGCCTGGTCAGAAAGATGACCAGCCTGGTCAGAAAGATGACCAGC
>NZ_FQZK01000042.1 GCF_900141985.1 Nocardiopsis flavescens
CCCGGGCAGCCGCGACAGCGCGGCCAGGTCCCGGACCGGGCGGGCCGAGATCACCGCGCACACCGTGCCCGGCAACTCCGCCAACTCACGCAGGGACCTCAGGGCCTCGGCCGCCGGGCGGGCGTCGGCCGCGGTGTGCGGGACGAGGGTCCCGTCGTAGTCGCAGGCCACCAGCAGGCGGTGGGTCCGCGCCAGGGCGGACACGCGGTCGCGCACGTCGGCGGGCAGGAGCACGGGCTCCTGGTGGGGCGCTCGGACACCCTGCACGGGGTCACCTCCGTCTGTCTGCGGGAAGCCGGCCGCGGGGGGCGGCCGGCGAAGCCAACGTAGAGCAGGGAAAGCACCCCCGGGCAGGGGTTTCACACGACCTTAGGGGTCGGTTGAGGAAGTCTTAAGGTACGGAGCATCTGCACGTGCATCAGGCCTGTGCGAGGGCGCGTACGGCGTCGCGTTCGGCGGGCAGGCCGAGCCCTTCCAGCAGGGCCGTGAACCCCGTGACGCGCGCCCCGGTCCAGGGCGGGGACGCGTCGGCGAGGGCCCGCAGGTATCCGCGCTGGGCCCGCGAGGGTACCGCGGGCACCCCGCCGGGGAAGGCCGCCTCCAGCATCGGCCCCAGGTCGGCCCGCGCGCCCGAGGCGGGGGTGAGCGGGGCCAGCGCGCGGAACACCGGCAGCATCCGCTCGGCGTCGTCCGGGCCGCACCGGCGGGCGGCCTCGCGCAGCAGGGTGACCCGCACCCCGTCCCGGCCCTGGAAGCGGGCGGGACGGTCGGCGAACCACGCCTCGGCCTCCCCCGGGTCGCGCACCGCGTCCAGGAGTTCGGTGAGGGCGGCCGGGTTGCCCCGCTGCCCCGGGGCCAGGGCCGCGCAGGCGCGGATGGCCGGGTCGGCGTGCGCGAGGAACTCGGCGGTGTCCCCGCCGGTCTCCCCCAGCACCAGGACGATGACCGCGCCCTCCTCGCGGGTCTCAGCTGTGTCGGCCGCCCCCGACAGGTCCGGGGCCCGGCCGCCCAGGCGGGCCAGGGCGCCGGCCGCCTCCACCGCGCGGATGCGGGTGGCGCCGTCGGGGCCGGTGAGGTGGGGGTGCACCGCCGCGTACAGCTCCGCGGCGGCGTCGCGCAGGGCGACGCCCGCGTCGTGGTACATGAGGGAGTCGAAGGCCTCGTCCTCCCAGATGTCGATGGCCTCGTCCTCGTCCTCGGAGCCGATCGCGGCGTACACGCGCTCGCGCTCGGGACCGGGCAGCACGGGGGGCGCGGGCTCGGCCAGGTGGCCGGCCACGGCCTCGGCGGCGTCGCGCAGGAAGCCGAGCAGCCGGGGCCGCAGGCCCGCGTCCAGGCGCGGGTCGGACAGGGCGCCCGCCACGAACCGGGCGGCCGGGACGGTCGCCGAGTACACGCTGCCCTGGTGGATGACCGCGGAGTAGAGGTGGCCCAGGGCGCGGTCGCGGTCGGCGGGGTCGGCGGAGAGCAGGAGGGACAGGTGCTCGGGCACGTCGGTGCCCAGCCCGTAGGCGTGGAAGGTGTGCTTCCAGTCGGTGGCGGTGAGTACGTCGTTTCCTGTGCTCATGTCTGGATCGTGGCAGCGCCCACCGACGTTTCCCGGCGCCGCGCCCCCCCGCGGGGGCGGCGCACCGCCCGCCCGGGGCCGCTCTCCACGGCGGTCGGGGCCGGCCCGGCGCGGGGCACCGCGCGCCGGGCCGGCCCCGGCCCCGCCGCTACCCCCGGCCCTGGTCGGGGACCAGTTCCAGGAACCGGTCCCACGCGATCCGCGGCCGGGCGAGCCCCCGCGCGCGGAGGTAGCGTGCGGTGGCCCGGCGGGCGTCGCGCAGGATGCGGAAGGTGTCGGAGGGGCGTCCGCCGCCCATGGGCTCGACCACCCTGTCCGGGACCAGGAGCCAGCGGTCGCCGTCGGCGCGCAGCGCGCCGCGGACGGAGGCGTTGCGCATGCCGTCGAGCGCCTCGTCGTGGCGGTGGACCAGGAGCGCGGCACGGCCCGGGACCGCCCCCTCGGGCGCCTGGACGGCGAACCCCTCGGCGGTGGCGGTGGGCCGCACCCGGGCCAGCAGCGGTTCGCCGTCGGCGCCGGGGGCGCCCAGGACGGCGCTGGGGAACTCCTGCACCAGGGCGGCGCCGAGCGGGCCGGGCGCGGGCACGGGCCCGCGGGGCGCGGCCCCGTCGAGCTGCCCGGCCAGCGGCGGGCGGACCTCGACCCGGTCCGGCACCACGGTGATGAACAGCCGCATGTAGTACCAGTCCATGAGCCACCGGCCGGGCGGCCGGAGGAACCCGCGGCTGTGCGGCTGGCGGACCAGGAGCGTGCGCCAGTACTCGGCGGCCTCGTCCGGGGCGGTGTGGATCCGCTCCGGGCAGGTCGCGGTGCCCGAGACGAACACCTGGGGAGGTGCTTCCAGGCCGCTGCCGGTGGGGTCGGAGAAGAGCAGGCCCACGCGGCCGTCGCGGCGGACGTTGCGGGCCTTCTGCGCGTAGGCGAGGGAGGTGGTCACGAGCAGGTGCCCGGTGTCCGGGTCCCGCCGGGCGGCGGTGGGCCAGGCCATCGGGGTCCCGTCCGCGGCGAGCGTGGCGAACTCGCAGCTCAGGTAGGAGTCGACGACGTCTGCGACCTCGGGGGCGAAGGGGGGCATGCGGGGGGTGCGTCCGTTCTTCGGGGGGCGGGGGCGGTGCGCCCCCGGTGTGCGCGGGCGCCGGCCGCGGACGGCCGGCGCCCGGGGCGACGCTACAGGGCGACGCCGAGCAGGGTGTCCGCGGTGGTGCGGGCCAGGGCCGGGGCGGAGGTGTCGGTGCCGCCGACGGTGAGCGCCTCCTGCGCCCAGGCGTCCACGGCGGCCAGGGCCCCCGGCGAGTCCAGGTCCTGGGCCAGCGCGGCGCGCACCGCGGCCAGCAGGGGGGCGGCGTCCGGCCCGGCGCCCAGGGCGAAGGCCGACCGCCACCGGTCGGCGCGGGCCAGCGCCCGGGTCAGGTGTTCGTCGGTCCACTCCCAGGCGCCCCGGTAGTGGTGGGTGAGCATGGCCAGGCGGATGACCGCCGGTTCCACGCCCTGTTCGCGCAGCTTGTGCACGAACACCAGGTTGCCCAGCGACTTGGACATCTTCTCGCCGTCCAGGCCGACCATGCCCACGTGCAGGTGGGCGCGGGCGTTGGGCCCCCCGGTGATACAGCGGGTCTCGGCGGCGCCCATCTCGTGGTGGGGGAAGACCAGGTCGTTGCCGCCGCCGTTGAGGTCGAAGGCCGGTCCGAGCCGGTCCAGGGCGATGGCGCTGCACTCGATGTGCCAGCCGGGGCGCCCCCGGCCCAGCGGGCTGTCCCAGGCGGGCTCGCCCGGGCGCTCGGCCCGCCACAGCAGCCAGTCCAGGGGGTCCTTCTTGCCGGTGCGGCCGGGGTCGCCGCCGCGCTGTCCGAACAGGTCGAGCATCTCGGCGCGGTCCAGGTGGCCGATCTCGCCGAAGTGCGCGGCCTCGGCGACGGAGAAGTACAGGTCGCCGTCGAGGTCGTAGGCGGCGCCGGTGCCGCGGATGCGGGCGGCCAGGTCGCTGATGAGGTCGACCGACTCGACGACGCCGACGTAGGAGGTCGGGGGGATGATGCGCAGGGCCGCCATGTCGTCGCGGAAGACGTCGATCTCGCGGTGGGCGAGGTCGCGCCAGTCGACGCCGATGGCCTGGGCCCGCTCCAGGAGCGGGTCGTCGATGTCGGTGGTGTTCTGCACGTAGTTCACGTCGTGCCCGGCGTCGCGCCACACCCGGTTGACCAGGTCGAAGGTCAGGTAGGTGAAGGCGTGGCCCAGGTGCGCCGCGTCGTAGGGGGTGATGCCGCAGGCGTACATCCCCGCCCGGGGCCCGGGGGCGGTCTCCCGTATCCGCTGGGCGGCCGTGTCGTGGAGACGCAGGGGGCCGCCGGTACCCGGCAGGGGAACGATGTCAGGCGCAGACCAAGAACGCATACCGGGAAGACTATCCGGACACCGTGTCGGCGAACGCCCAGGGAGGGGCGGTGCGGGCGGTGATGATCACCCCACGTCGGAGGGGAATCAAGGGGGTCAGCGGGGGGCGGCCAGGCCGTCGCGGTGCCGGGCCGCGATGAAGAGCGCGGCCAGCACGGCGGCGGTGCCGCACACGGCCGCCAGCGCCTCGTTGCCCAGCCGCCAGTGCACGAGGGCGCCGATGACCGAGACCACGTAGAAGAGCCAGTAGGCCCCGGCCTCCATGAGAACGCCGTTGCGCCCCTCCATCGCCTCCCCCTCCCGTTCACCGTCTCTGACGGAGACGCACCGGTCACGCAGGGGGTTGTCACAGATCGGCAACCGGGAACGTGACAGTGGTCATCGGTACGGAGTACCCGCGCAGGTCGGCGCCTTCACCCTGTCCTTTTCTGTGAAGGTTGGGACGGGTGGTGACTGTGGTGCTTTTTGTCCGGTTCTCACAGCCGAGGAGTGGCCGTCACCGGTGCGCCTGCGGCCCCGGAATGCGTGTCCGGGGCGGGGGCGTCGGGGGAAAACGCCCTCCCCGGCCCCGCGGCCCTCCGGCGCCGGGGCGGCCGGGCGGGCGCCGCCGGTGGTCCGGGGCGGCCGGAGCCGGTGTCCTGGTGTGCTGTGCCCCCGGCACCGGAGGCGCGGCGGGGCCCTGAGGGTCGCGGGCGCACCGGGGCCGCCACCGGGAGGGACACGACCTGGCGCGGACCGTGGGCGGGCGGGGACGCCGTCGGACGGGTAGCGCCCCCTGGAGGTGCGGCTTTCGGGCGGCGTCATCGCGGTTCATCGTCGTGGCCGGCCGGCGCCGGGCGGCCACCGCGTGCCGACGGCCCGCAGGCCGGGAGGAGTGAACCGCCGCGGGCGACCGGACGCCGACCCGGTGGACGCCGGCGGCACCCATGCGGCGGGCAGGGTCGCGAGGGCCGTACCCCTCGGCGGGACGACCACCCTCCGCGCGACGCAGGGCGCGGAGTGCCGCGGGGCGCACCGGCCGCCCGGAACGCGCCCGCCTCCGGGCGGTGCGGCCGGGCTCAGGGCCGGGCCGCGGCCTCCAGCTCCAGCAGGTCCAGGTCCTCGGCGGCCAGGGTCAGCGCCGGGTCGTCCGGGGCGCCGTACTCGGCCAGGTCGGCGCGGTGCGCGCGCAGCCCGCGGCGGGCCGAGCGCAGCTCGGCGGGGTCGGTCAGGGGCCGGGCGGCCAGCGGGCCGCGGCCCGAGAGCACGCCCTCGGCGGTGCGCAGCGTCCACTCCCAGCCGCCGGACCCGCCCTCCCGCCGGGCGTCGTCGAGGACGCCGATCGCCGCGGAGGCGCCGTGGTCGAGGCGGACCCAGCGGCCGACCAGGTCGGCGGGGTCGGCGGGGCACGGGTGAGACCGGACGGGGGTGGGCATGGCACTCATCTGCGGACCTTCCATCGGGGGACGGCTGACTCGGACGTTCGGCGCACCCGGGGTGCGGACCGACGCGGTGTCCGGGTTTTCGGTTCACCCTGAACACGTTGGCGCGGATCGCCTATGACGCGGTTTCGGAATTCTTTCGAGGGGATTTTTGTGGCGACCGCGTTGACGGGTCCCCTTCCGGTTCCCCGGGGAGGGCACCCCGAAACCCTTCGCCGAAAGTTGGGTAGGCTAACCTAACCTTCACCGGGCGCCCCCTGACGACACCCGGCCCTACCCCCTAGCCGGGAAGAGAGAGCGCAAACGTGAAGATCGTCAACCCCGAGCGCCGCGCCATGGTCCGCGCCCGCGTCGTCCGCACCGAGCGGACCACCCCGAACTTCGTCACCGTGACCCTGGGCGGCGAGGAGCTGGCGGACTTCGAGTACCTGGGCCTGGACCAGTGCGCCCGGCTGTTCCTGCCGCGCGAGGGCCAGGACCGGCTGCGCATGCCCGGCGGCTCGGGCAACGGCTGGATCGCGAACTACTACCTGATGCCCTCCGCGGAGCGGCCGCTGTTCCGCAACTACACGCCGCGCCGGTTCGACCCCGAGCGCCTGGAGCTGGACATCGAGTTCGCGGTGCACGGCGCGCAGGCCCCCGCCTCCGGGTGGGCGCTCCACGCCAAGGAGGGCGACGAGGCCGGCCTGTTCGCCGAGGGGTACTACTACCTGCCGAGCCCGGACGCCGACTGGCAGCTGCTGGTCGGCGACGAGAGCGCCGTCCCCGCGCTGCTGTCGATCCTGGAGCAGGCCCCGGCGGACCTGCGCGCGCAGGTGTACCTGGAGGTCCCCGAGTCCGCCGACATCCGCGAGGTGGCGGTCCCGGAGGGCGTGGACGTGCACTGGCTGCCGCGCGACGGCGGGGGCGGGGTGCCCGGGGAGCTGGCGCTGCGGACGGTGCTGGCGGCGGACCTGCCCGAGGGCGTGCCGTACTGCTTCGTGGCCGGGGAGCGGACGCTGCCGACGGCGCTGCGCCGGGAGCTGGTGCGCGAGCGCAAGGTGCCCAAGCGGCACATCTCGTTCATCGGGTACTGGCGGCACGGGACGGCCGCCTACAAGTGAGGGCGGGGGCGGGGCCGGGCGGCGCGCGCCCGGCCCCGCCCCGTCCGGGGTCCGCCGGCGACGGTATGCGGACTCTGCGAGAGCAGGTGCACGTGCAGACCGAAACCGGTTTCGGGCCGCGGCGGGACGGACCGCTGGGGCGCGGCCGGCCCGGGGCGGAACCGGTCCGAAACCGGGGGCGGCGCTCGGAACCGAGCCGGGGGCACCCGTCTTCGGGCCGACCGGGGGGTGCGCGGACCGCGGGATGCGGACGCCCCGGTCGGAGTGGGGGCGGTGGGTCCCGTGGGGCCGGAGGGACCGCACTTCGGGGACCGGGTCCCCAAAAAGACCGGACTCCACCCCTTGTTCGGGGTCACTTACCGAACGTAAAGTCACGTACCGATTCAGCGGGTCACCCGGCGACCACTCCCGGTCGCCGCGGCCGTGTCCGCCGCCCCGGCGGCACGACCGCTCCGTCCGATCCCCCGCCCCCGGGCGGGACGACCCCCGGAGTACCCATGCGCACTGAACGCAGCAGCAGAATCCGCACCCCCCTGGCCGTCGCGGCCGCCGTCGCCGCCCTGCCCGTCCTCGCCTTCGGCGCCGTCACGGCGGTCTCCGCTCCCGCCGCGCCCGCCGGAGCCGAACTGGCCTCCGCGGAGGCCGAGCAGGCGGCACTGATCTGGTCCGACGAGTTCGACGGGGCCGCTGGGAGCGCTCCCGACCCGGCCAACTGGAACCACGAGACCGGCGACCACGGCTGGGGCAACAACGAGCTCCAGAACTACACCGACAGCCGGGACAACTCCGCGCTGGACGGCAACGGCAACCTGGTCATCACCGCGCGCCAGGAGGCCGACGGCTCCTACACCTCGGCCCGGATCACCACCCAGAACAAGGTCCAGCCCGAGTTCGGCCGCATCGAGGCCAGCATCAAGATCCCGCGCGGCCAGGGCATCTGGCCCGCCTTCTGGATGCTCGGCGGGAACTTCCCCGGCACGCCCTGGCCCGACTCCGGCGAGATCGACATCATGGAGAACGTCGGGTACGAGCCCCACATGGTGCACGGCACCGTGCACGGCCCGGGCCACTTCGGCGGCGGCGGGATCACCGGCTCCTACACGCACCCGCAGGGCTGGTCCTTCGCCGACGACTTCCACACCTTCGCCGTCGACTGGGCGCCCGGGTCGATCACCTGGTCCGTGAACGGCGAGGTCTTCCACTCCGTCACCCCCGCCGACACCGGCGGCAACCCGTGGGTCTACGACCAGCCGTTCTTCATGATCCTCAACGTCGCCGTGGGCGGCGAGTGGCCCGGCTACCCCGACGGGACCACCCAGTTCCCGCAGGAGATGGCCGTGGACTACGTGCGGGTCTACTCGCTCGACGGCCAGGGCTCGGTCTAGGACCGGGCCCGGCCCGGGGCGAGGTTCCGGCGCCCCGGCCCCCGGCCACCCCTCTCCGAACCCGCTGAATCAGCCGCCCGCCGGTCCCACGACCGGCGGGCGGTGCGCGTCGCGGGCACGAACGGACCGAACACCACGCCCACGGGCGCGCGGACCGAAAGAGATCGGATCCCCCCTCTTGTTTCGGACCCTTAACTAAACGTAAAGTCACTTAACGATTCAGTGGGTTACACCGCGACCGCGTTCGGTCGCCACGGCCGTGTCCGCCGCCCGGCGGCCCGGCCGCTCCGTCCGCTCCCCGCCCCCGGGCGGGACCATCCCCCGGAGTACGCCCATGCGCACCAAACGATTCCGCACCCCCCTCTCCGTCGTGGCGGCCGTCGCCGCCCTCGCCCTCCTGGTCCCCGGCACCTCCGCCGCGGCCCCCGCCCCCGCCGCACCGGCCGAGGCCGCGCCCGCGGCGGCCGCCCAGGCCGCGCTGGTCTGGTCGGACGAGTTCAACGGGGCCGCTGGGAGCGCTCCCTCGGCCGCCAACTGGAACCACGAGACCGGCAGCCACGGCTGGGGCAACAACGAGCTCCAGAACTACACGAACAGCCGCGCCAACTCCGCCCTGGACGGCAACGGCAACCTGGTCATCACCGCGCGCCGCGAGGCGAACGGGACCTACACCTCGGCCCGGATGACCACCCAGAACAAGGTCCAGCCCCACTTCGGGCGGGTGGAGGCGCGGATCAAGATCCCGCGCGGCCAGGGCATCTGGCCCGCCTTCTGGATGCTCGGCGGGAACTTCCCCGGGACCCCGTGGCCGAACTCCGGCGAGATCGACATCATGGAGAACATCGGCCGGGAGCCGCACCTGGTGCACGGCACCGTCCACGGTCCCGGGTACTCCGGCGGCGGCGGGATCACCGGCTCCTACATGCACCCGCAGGGCTGGTCGTTCGCCGACGACTTCCACACCTTCGCCGTCGACTGGGCGCCGGGCTCCATCACCTGGTCGGTCAACGGCAACCCGTACCACACGGTCACCCGCGCCAGCACCGGCGGCAACCAGTGGGTGTTCGACCAGCCGTTCTTCATGATCCTCAACGTGGCGGTCGGCGGGAACTGGCCCGGCTACCCCGACGGCAGCACCCAGTTCCCCCAGCAGATGACCGTGGACTACGTGCGCGTGTACTCGCTGGACGGCGGGGGCGGCGGCGGGACCGGCACCATCACCGCCTCCAACGGGATCTGCCTGGACGTGGCCGGCGCGGCCAACGCCGACGGCACCCCGATCCAGCTCGCCCACTGCAACGGCAACCAGGCCCAGCAGTGGACGGTGGGCTCCGACGGGACCGTGCGCGCCTACAACCGCTGCCTGGACGTGTCGGGCGGCAACACCGCCGCGGGCACCCGGGTGCAGCTGTGGACGTGCAACGGCTCCGGCGCGCAGCAGTGGCAGCGCACCGACGGGCAGGGGCTGCGCAACCCGCAGTCCGGACGGTGCCTGCAGCCGGTGGGCCGGGTGCAGAACGACGGGGCCCGGACGGAGATCGCCAACTGCGACGGCAGTGCGGTCCAGCGCTGGAACCTGCCCTGACGGCCTGACCCGCGCCCCGGGCCGTCCCGGGGCGCGGCACCACCCGTGACGATCCACTGAATCGCCCGGCCCGCCGGCCCTCCCGCCGGCGGGCCGTCCGCGTTCCCGGACCGGGGCGTCCGCGGCCCCGGTCAGGGGGCGGGGTCGGCGGTGAGAGAGGAGGGGCGCACGCCCCGCCAGGGAAGGTGCGAGAAGCCGGGGGCGAAGAAGAGGAAACGGTCGTCGCCGCCCAGGCCGGCCAGGACGGTGTCGGCCAGGACCAGCCCGTCGTCGCCCCAGGCGTGCGGGTCGGCGGCGCGCGCGGCCCGCAGCTCCGCGGGGTCGACCGAGGGCTCCGCGTTCCAGCCGACCGCGGCCGCCCGGTACCCATGCATCGCCCGGAGCAGGTCGTACAGGGCGCGGCCGAGCGCGGTGTACTCGGCGGCGGTCAGCGCCGTGCGCGGCCGGTCCCCGTCCAGCGCCGTCCCGGAGCCGACCCCGCGCGGGACCACCGACAGCTCCACCCGGCCGGAGGGGTCGGTCCACGGCAGCGGGGGGTGCGGCGCGATCCGGTGGGGACCCGCCGCGAGCGGCCCGGAGGCGGCGGCGACGGCCGCCGCCGCGCGGGCGGCACGGAGATCGCCGCCGAAGTCCGCCACCAGCCCGAACACGAGTGCCACGGCCGCCTCCCGCCCCGATCGGCCGCCGGCCCCGCGGCGGCGGTCCGGTGCCGTCCGGACCCCGCCCGCCGGGGACGGCGGATTTGTTCCCGCAGCCTCGCACACCGCGGCCCGGCGCGGGCGGGCGGCGCCGCCCGGTACGGACCGGTGCGGGGGCGGGTGCGCCGGGTGGGGGCGCCCTCCGCCCGGGCGAACCCCCGCGGGCCGGTCCCCCGGCGGCCGGACCGTACGCGCGCCCGGCTCGGAGGCCGGGCCCGCCCGGGCACCGCCGCGCCGCGCGCCGCTCCCCCGCGGGCCGGTGGGTCCGACGTCACACCCGGAAAAGGGCGGTTACCGGGAAGTAGACCCCCCCGGTCACCGGTTGTGCCAGTGTCGCCGGACATGTCCGGCTGCCCCGGGCGACGGAGCCCGCGCCCCCGCACACCGACGCAGCCCCCCGGTCCACTCCACAGCCGTTCAGAGAGGCCCGTTCACCATGCCCTTGGCCCTGCTCGCCCTCGCCGTAGGCGCGTTCGCCATCGGGACCACCGAGTTCGTCATCATGGGCCTGCTGCCGGAGGTCGCCGCAGGCCTCGGCGTGAGCATCTCCCACGCCGGATACCTCATCTCCGCGTACGCCCTCGGCGTCGTCGTCGGCGCCCCGCTGCTCACCGCGATGGCCACCCGGCTGCCGCGCAAGGCCGTCCTGATCCTGTTCATGGGACTGTTCGCCGTGGGCAACCTGGCCACGGTGCTGGCCCCGACCTACGAGACCGTGTTCGCCTCCCGGGTGGTCGCCGGCCTCCCGCACGGCGCGTTCTTCGGCGCCGGGGCGCTGGCCGCCGCCCAGATGGCCGGGCCCGCCCGGCAGGGGCGCGCGGTCGCCCGCATGTTCCTGGGCCTGACCGTCGCCAACATCATCGGCGTGCCGGTGGGCACCCTGCTCGGCCAGGAGATGGGCTGGCGGGCCGCCTTCCTGGTGGTGACCGCGATCGCGGTGGTGGCCATGGTCGGCATCGCCGTGTTCGTGCCCCGGCTGGAGCGCACCGGCAGCGGGCGGCTGATGCCCGAGGTGCGGGCGCTGGGGAACACCCAGGTGCTGCTGGGGCTGCTGGCGGCGGTGTTCGGCTTCGCCGGGGTGTTCGCCGTGTACAGCTACATCGCGCCGATGATGACCGAGCTGGCCGGGATGACCGGCGGCGGCGTGACCGTGGTGCTGGCGCTGTTCGGCATCGGCATGACGCTGGGCTCGCTGGTGGTGGGCCCGCTGGCCGACCGGGCGCTGCGGCCCACGATCTACGTCGCGCTGGGGGCGCTGGCGGTGGTGCTGGCGCTGTTCACGCTCACCGTGCACAACCCCTGGACCGCGATGGCGTCCGTGGTGGTGCTGGGCGCGGTCGGGTTCGGTGTGACCACGCCGCTCCAGCTGCTGGTGATGAACAAGGCGGGGGCCGCCCCGACGCTGGCGTCGGCGGCCAACCACTCCGCGTTCAACCTCGCCAACGCCGGCGGGGCCTGGCTGGGCGGGCTGGGGATCTCCGCGGGGCTGGGGCTGTCGTCCCCGGCGGCGATCGGCGCGGTGCTGGCCGTGGCGGGCCTGGGGATCGCGGTCACGGCCGGGTTCCTGGACCGGGGTGCGCAGGCGGGACCGGCGGCACCGGCGGCGGGGTCCGCGGACGCCTCCGCACGGGAGTCCTCGCGCGTCTCCTGACCTGCGGCGGACCGCCGGGCGGACGGGCTTCCGCAGCGGAGCGGCACCACGGCGGCCGGGCCGGTTCCCGGCCCGGTCCGGGTCGCGCTCTCAGCGGCGGACCGCGGCCCCCAGCCGGGCGATCGCCCCGCGCAGCCGCGCGGGTCCGTGGCCCGCGTACGCGATGACCAGGCCCGGCGGCCCGGGGGCGGTGCGGTGCCGCGACAGCGGCTGCACCGCCACCCCCGCATGCTCGGCGCGGGCGACCGCCTCCCGGTCGTCCACCCCCTCGGGCAGCAGCACCAGCAGGTGCAGGCCCGCCGCCACCCCCAGGATCGGACGGCCCGGCAGGTGCTCGCGCACCGCCGCCACGGCGGCGTCCCGGCGGACGCGGTGGCGGGCCCGCATGGTGCGCAGGTGGCGGGCGAGGGTCCCGTCCCGGAGCAGCAGCGCCAGGGCCAGCTGGGGCAGCGAGGGCGAGCCCAGGTCGGCCGCCCAGCGTGCCCGGACCACGTCCTCCAGCAGGTGCGGGGGCGGCACCAGCCACCCCGCGCGCAGGGCCGGGGCCAGGGTCTTGGACAGGCTGGAGGTGTGCGCGACCAGGTGCGGGTCCAGCCCGTGCAGGGCCCCCACCGGCGAGCGGTCGTAGCGGTACTCGGCGTCGTAGTCGTCCTCGATCACCAGGCCCTCGCGGGCGCGCGCCCAGGCCAGCAGGGCGCGGCGGCGCGGCGCGGACAGCACCACCCCGGTCGGGAACTGGTGGGCCGGGGTGACCAGCACGGCGCGGGCGTCCGTGGCGGCCAGGGCGGCGGGGTCGACGCCGTCCCCGTCCACCGGGACGGGGACGGTGGAGCCGCCGGTCCAGTGGTCGAGGATGGCGCGGTTGCCGTCGGCTCCGGGGTCCTCGCAGGCGATGTCCCCCATCCCGCGGGCGCGCAGCACCTGCGCCAGGATGCTCAGCGCCCCGGTGACGCCGGCGGTGACGACGATCTGCCCGGGGGCGGCGCGCACCCCGCGCGAGCGGGCCAGCCAGGCGGACAGCTCGGCGCGCAGCTCCGGCGTGCCCTGCGGCGGGGCGTAGCCCAGGGAGCGGGCGGTGGCGGTGGACAGGACCTCGCGCTCGGCGCGCAGCCAGGCGGCGCGGGGGAAGGCGGCCAGGTCGGGGACGCCGGTGGCCAGGTCGACGACGTCGGCCGCGAAGACCGGCGGCTCCCAGGTCCCGGACGGCGCGGCGGCCGGGGCGCGGACGGGCCGGGCGGCCACGGCGGTCCCGGCGCCCCGGGCGGCGGTGAGCAGCCCCTCCTCGGTGAGGCGCTGGTAGGCCTCGACCACGGTGCCGCGGGCCACGCCGAGTTCGGCGGACAGGGCGCGGGTGGGCGGGAGCCGGGACCCCACCGGCAGGACCCCCGCGGCGACCGCGGCGCGCAGGGCGGCGGCCAGCCACTCGGTGCGCCCGCCCCGGGGCACGGCGGAGGCGTCCAGTTGCAGGAAGTCCGAGCCCCGCGCCATCTCGCCGCCCTCCCTGCCCCGCCCGGGTCCGGTCCCCGCGCGGCACTTGCTCTCGGAGCCGCGTCCCGCGGAGTCGGCCCCGACGGCTTGGTCCACTCGGAACGGACGCCGTTGGTCCTGTTCGTCGGACCATACCGGGTCCAGGGTGGAGGCGTGCAGAAGACACCTTCCCTCTCTCCGGCCCCGTCCATCCCCTCCGCACCGGCGCCGTCGTCCTGGTGGGGCCTGGGCCCCGCGCTGGGCGGCATGGCCCTGATGGGCAGCAGCGTCGCCGTGATCGGCGCGACGGCGGACATGCCCGCGTTCGTCGTCCAGGCGGCGCGCTACGCCGTGGCGGCGCTGGCGGTCGTCGCCCTGGCCCGGGTGTTCGCGCGGCGGGTACCGCTGCCGCGCGGGCGCGACGTGCTGTGGGTGGTGGCGGGCGCCCTGTCCGGGCTGGTGGGGTTCAACCTGGCGCTGATCGTGGGCACCGCCCACGCCGAACCGGCGGTGCTCGCGGCGGCGGTGGCGTGCATCCCCATGGTGCTGTCGGTGGCGGGGCCGCTGACCCGGGGGGAACGGCCCTCCGCCCGGATCGTGGCGGGGGCGCTGGTGGTCAGCGCGGGCGCGGTGGCGGTGACGGGGTGGGGGCACGCCGACATGGTCGGGGTGCTGATGGCGCTGTCGCTGATCGCCCTGGAGGCGGGGTTCACCCTGTTCGGGGCGCCCGCGCTGCCCCGGATGGGGGCGTGGGGCTACACGGCGGCGACCACGGTGACGGCCGCGCTGGTCTTCGGGGCGCTGTCGCTGGTGGTCCACCCGGCGGGGTGGGCGACGGCCGCCGACCCGGCGGTGCTGGGCGCGGTGTTCTACCTGGGGGCGATCGCCACGGCCCTGTCGTTCGTGCTGTGGTTCACGGGGGTGGAGCGCATCGGCGCGGGCGCGGCGAGCCTGGCCGCCGGGGCGGCGGCGCCGACGGCGGCCCTGGTGGCGGCGGCCCTGGGCGCCCCGCTGCCCTCGCTCGGGGCGTGGATCGGCATGGCGGTGATCGGCGCAGGCCTGGCGGTCGGCTTCGCGCCCCCGCCCCGCCGGGCCCGGCGGGCCCGGCCGACCCCCTGAGCCCGCGCGGCGGGGACCGCGCCGCCCGGCGCCGCACCGCACGGCCGGCGCGGCGGCGGGCGGGCCCTGCCGGGCACTCCCGGGCACGCCGCCCGGGGCTTGGCACCGGGGCGGCGCCCGGGCGCGGCACCGCGTGTGCGCGTTCGGGCACGGTGCGGAGTCCGCATGTGGACAACGCCCGCCGCGCAGGCGTTCCGGGATGTACCGTGGCCCTGCCCCTCCCCCTGCACCGGGTCCGGCGCCCCGCTCCCGCCCCGTCACACCGTGAGGACCCCGCGTGCACCCCCTCACCCCCGACGACCCCCGCAGCGTCGGACCCCACCGGCTGCTGGCCCGCCTGGGCTCGGGCGGCATGGGCGACGTCTACCTCGCCCGCACCCCCGGCGGCGACCTGGCCGCCGTGAAACTCGTCAAGGACGACCTCGCCCACGACCCCGGGTTCCGCGCCCGGTTCGCCCGCGAGGTCCGCGCCGCCCGCCGGGTGGCCGGCCCCCTCACCCCGGCGGTGGTGGACGCCGACACCGACGCCGACGTGCCGTGGATGGCCGCCGAGTACGTGCCGGCCCCCACCCTCAAGGAGGCGGTGCGCGAACACGGGCCGCTGCCCCCGGAGTCGCTGCCCGTGCTGGCCGCCGGGCTGGCCCGCGCCCTGGAGGCGGTGCACGCCGCCGGGCTGATGCACCGCGACCTCAAGCCCGGCAACGTGCTGCTGTCCCCGCGCGGCCCGCAGGTGATCGACTTCGGGCTGGCCCGCGCGGTGGAGGGCACGGTGCTGACCCGCACCGGGCAGACCTTCGGCACCCCCGCCTACACCTCGCCCGAGCAGATCACCGGCGGGGAGGCGTCCCCGGCGAGCGACGTGTTCTCGCTGGCCGGAACGGTGCTGTTCGCCGCCTCCGGGGAGCCGCCGTTCGGGTTCGCCGCCCCCGAGGAGACCCTGCACCGGATCCTGTCGCGGGCGCCGAACCTGGAGGCGGTCCCCGAGGGCCCGCTGCGCGACCTGCTGGCCCGCTGCCTGGCCAAGGGCCCCGAGCACCGCCCGGACACCGCCGCGATCCTGGCCGAGCTGGCCGACGTGCCGGTGCCGGAGACCGCGCACGCGTGGCTGCCCGACCCGGTGACCGAGGACGTGCGCCGCCTGCGGGAGCGCGGGGACGGCGGGACCGCGGGGCGGGCCCGGTGGCGGCGGACCGCCCTGGCGGCGGGCGCCGCGGCGGCGGCCCTGGCGCTGGTGGCCGGGGGCGGCCACGCGCTGACCGCGCTGCCGTGGCGGGGCGGGCCGGGCGAGGGGGCGGGCGGTTCCGGCGGGGACCCCGCCGCGGGGGCGCGGACCGGGGAGGGGGCCGCCGACACGGCCTTCGACTCCGGGGAGTACAAGGGGTCGCTCACGTCCGCCGAGGACGTGGGCTTCTCCCCCGACGGGGAGCGGGTGTACGTCACCGGCTCCCTCTACCTCGCCGTCTGGGACTGGCGGGCGGGCGAGATCACGGACTTCGTGGACCCCTCCCCCTCGGAGGCCGTCGCCAACGCCGACGGCACCGTCGCGGCGGTCCACGCGGACGGGGTGGGACGGGCCCACCGCGACCGGATCGAGATCCTCCGGGACGACGCCGGCACGCTGACCCTTGAGGACACCCTGGTCTACGAGGAGCAGCGCACCAACCCCCGCGTCCCCGCCCTGTCCGCCGACGGCACCCGGGTGGCGGTCGTGGCCAACGAACCGGACGGGGATGTGATCGAGCACGTGGTGCACGTGTGGGACGTCGCCGCTGCCGAACGCGTCCTCACCATCCCCCTGCTGGGACCGGACGCGTTCACCTACGTGTTCGACCTGGAGTTCACCGCGGACGGCGGGATGCTGGTCGGGACCGTCGGCGACGACCTCGACCGGGTGCTGGGGGTCGCCGTGTGGGACGCCGGCACCGGGGACTGGGTCCACTACTTCGAGGGCCCCGGCGGCCTGGACTTCGCCCCGCACCCGTCCGACCCGTCGGTGCTGGCCCTGCTGGAGGACACCGACCGGATGCGCCTGGTCGACCTGGGGACCGGCACCACCCTGCGGGACCTGGGACGCATCGGCGAGGACGGTCCGGACGTGGAGTTCCACCCCGCGTTCTCCTCCGACGGGGAACGGCTGTACGCCGGCGTGGAGGCCCCCTCGGAGGGCACCGACCTGCTCGGCACCGTGTGGGACACCGCCACCGGCGAGGTCCTGCGCGACGGCGACGCCCTGCTGCCCGGCCCCCTGGACGCGGGCCCGCGCGACGAGTTCGTCGCCGTCCTGGACACGTACTCGAACCAGGTGCTGGTCCTGGACGGCGGGAACCTCACCGTCCTCAACGAGCTGTACTGAACGCCGGACCGGAACGAAGGCCCCATGCGCGCACTCTCCCCGGAAGACCCCCGCTCCCTCGGCCCCTACCGCCTGCGCGCCGTGCTCGGCGCGGGCGGCATGGGCCGCGTCTACCTGGGCGCCGACTCCGGCGGCACCCTGGCCGCGGTCAAGGCGGTGCGGGCGGAGTACGCCTACGACTCCGGGTTCCGGGCGCGGTTCGCCCGCGAACTCGACCTGTACCTGCGCGCCCGGGGCCCCTTCGTCCCGCGAGTCCTGGGCGGCGACCCCGCCGCCCGCGTCCCGTGGATGGCCACCGGGTACGCGGCCGGCCCCACCCTGCACGACCTGGTCCGGGAGACCGGACCGCTGACCGGGGAAGCGGTGCGTTTCCTGCTGCGGGCCGTCGCGTCGGCGCTGGAGGGCGTACACGCGGGCGGCCTGGTGCACCGCGACCTCAAGCCCGGCAACGTGGTGGTCACCGGGGCCGGGCCGCAGGTGATCGACTTCGGGCTCTCCCGGGTGCTGGAGGAGCCCGGCGGCGGGGGCGGGCAGGAGGCCGGTGAGGAGGAGACCCTGGTGGCCGGGACCCCCGGCTACGCCGCCCCCGAGCAGTACGGGGGCGCGGAGGCCTCCCCGGCCACGGACGTGTTCGCGCTGGCGGGGACCGCCGTGTACGCGCTCACCGGGACCGGGCCCTTCGGTGAGGGGCACCCGTCGGCCGTGGTCTACCGCATCACCCGGCTGGACCCGGACCTGGCGTCCGTGCCCGGGGACCTGCGCGACCTGCTCGCCCGGTGCCTGACCAAGGACCCCGGGGACCGGCCGTCGACGGCCGGGGTGCTGGAGGAGCTGGGCGGTCCGGTCGAGCCCGCCGCGGGGGCGCGGGACTGGCTCCCGGAGGCGGCGGCACGGGCGGTGGAGGAGGCCGCGGGGGAACACTCCGCATACGTGTCCGGGCGCCCGCGGCGCCCGGCGGGCACGGGCCGCCGCCGGGGCCCGTGGGCGGTCGGCGCGGGTGCGGCCGCCCTGGTCCTGGTCGCGGGCGCGGGGGTGTGGGCGGTCTCGGGCCGGGACGGCACCGCACCGGCGGGCACCGGAGGGGACACGCGCCAGGGCGGGGCGGGCGTGTGCTCGCGGCCCGGGGACTTCGCGGCACAGTACGCCGGTGCGGCCAGGGAGGAGCCGCGGGTGCCGGGAGAGGACACCTACGACCTCGACATGGCCGTCTTCCCCCGGCTCGCCTTCGTGGCGGGGGGAGGACTGCTGGCCGTCTCGCACCCGTCCGGGGTCGCCCTGTGGGACTGGGAGGCGGGAGAGGAGGTCGCCTACGTGGGCGCGGACCTGCCCGACTTCGCGGGGACCCCGACGGTGAGCCCGGACGGGTGCCGCTTCGCCTACTTCTCCACCGGGGGCGGAATGCACGTCTTCGACCTGCGCAGCGGGGAGCGGGACGTGTACGCCGAGGATGTGGTCGGCGACCCCTTCGGCTTCGACGTCCTGGTGTTCTCCCCCGACGGCGGGGAGGTCACGGTCGGCCCCGGCGGGACCCGCAGGATCGATCTGGAGACGGGTGAGGTCACCGAGGTCTGGGAGGAGTCGGCGGAGTGGGCCGCGTACTCGCCGGACGGCGCGCACCTCGCGCTGAACCGTGCGGACCTCGTCGCGGTGCTGGAGACCTCGACCGGCCGGGAGGTGTTCCGCGGGGAGGACGTCCTGGAGGCGGCACGCGGCTCGGTGGCGCTGCCCGGCGACGGAGCCGACCTGCTCTACCTGACCCGCGACGGTGTCGTGCACATCGACTACCGGGCGGGCGGCGAGCCCCGGGTCCTGCGCCCCGACGGCGATCCGCCCCACCTGTTCGAGGAGATGGTCGTGGTGCCCGGAGCGGACCTGTTCCACGTGGTGTACGACGCGAACTTCATCCTCGGGTCCAGCGGGCGGCGGATCACCTGGGACCTGTCCACCGGCGAGGAGGTGACCACCGGGGCGGACACCGCGGGCGAGGCGGACGTCCGGACCCTGGCGGCCCACCCGGGGGGCGTGGTGCTGGCGGTGCTGCCCTGGGAGGCGACCACCGTCCGCATCGTCGACGCCGCGACCGCGGACGTCCTGGACGAGATCGGCTGAACGGAGAGGAACCGGATGCTCCCCCCGCACCCGCACGACCCGCCCTCCGTGGGCCCCTACCGGCTGCTCGGCAGACTGGGCGCCGACGACACGGCCCACCGCCACGTCGGGCGGGCCCGGGGCGGCACACGGGTGACCCTCGTGCTGCTGCGCCCGCGGCGGGCCACCGACCCGGCGTTCCGTGCCGCGTTCGCGGACCGGGTCCGGGCCCTGCGGGGACTGCGCAGCCGGTACGTGTGCCGGCCGGTCGGCGCCGACACCCGCGGGGCGGTGCCGTGGGCGGCGTTCGCGCGCCCGGAGGGCGGCACCCTCGCCGACCTCGTGGAACGGCACGGGGGCGCGCTGCCCGCGGAGCGGTTCGCCGCCGTGGCGGCGGCGCTGGCCGCGGGCCTGGCCGACCTGCACGCGGCGGGGGTCGCCGCAGGGCCGCTGCGGGCGGAGGGCGTACTGACGCCGCCGGGCGGCGCGGTGCTCGCGGAGGCGGTGTGCGCCGAGCCGTCCGCCGGGCCCGCACAGGACGTGCGGCACTGGGCGGACCTGATGACCGCCGTGGCCGGTGACGCCGGGGTGCCGCCGCGCCTGCGGACCCTGGTCGAGGGGTGCGCGCACCCCGACCCCGCGCTGCGGCCGAGCGCGCGCGAGCTGGTGCGGATGCTGGAGGGGGCGGATCCGGCACCGGAGACGGGGGACGGGCCGGCCGCCGGAAGGCGCCCGGGCGGGCGGGTTCTGGCGGCGGCGACCGCCGGCGTGCTGGCGGTGGCGGCGGTGGCCGCCACCGCGTTCGTGGCCGCCCGGGAGGACCGGGCGGAGTCCGCCGGCGCCCCGGGGGACGCGGTCGCCGACTGCACCGGGGCGCAGGGCTTCGCCCCCGACGGGGAGCGGAGCCTGGAGGACGCGGAGGTCTTCTCCCACCTGCGGTTCTCACCCGACGGCGACCTGCTGGCGATGCACACGCCGGAGGACGAGCTGAGCGTGTGGGACTGGCGGGAGGACCGGGAGGTCGCCCGCCCCGACGTGGAGGTCTCCAGGCTCGGCGGCCTCGCCTTCGTACCCGGCGGGTGCGAGATCGCGACCGTCGTCATGGAGCCGGAACCACGGCCGGGGGACGAGTACCCGACACCGGTGGGCCAGGTCCTCGACCTGGTCTCGGGCACGGCCGCCGACCACGGGGTCAGGGGGATGGCCGGCGGCCCCTCCCCCGGGCCGCCGCCGGGCGCGACCGGGATCGCGGTCTCCCCCGAGGGGCTGATCGCGCTGTCCGGACTGGACGCGGGCACGAGGACCCAGATCGTCGACGGCGGGACCGGGGAGGCCGTCACGACCTTCGAGACCCCGGGGGGCACGCCCGTGTTCCTCGACGAACGGCGTCTGCTCCTGGGCGCCTTCGGCGGCTCCGCCGAGGAGCACGTCACGCTCTGGGACGTGCGCACCGGCGAACGCCTGCACACGATCCGTCCGGTGGCCGACGCGGTGTTCGCTCCCGTCCCGGGGACCGACCAGGTCGTCTACGCCCACGGGGGCGAGGTCGTCGTGTGGGACGTCGCCGCCGGTGAGCGGGTCGACGCGTTCGATATGGAGGACGCGGGTGAGCTGCGGGCGCCCTGGGTCCGCGAGATCGTCGTGGACCCCTGGCTGGGCCGGGTGTACGTCATGTGGTGGGACTCGGACCCGCGGGACTACGAGGCGGAGGCGGATTCGTACAGCGGGGCGTGGGACCTGGAGAGCGGGGAGAACCTGCTGCCCCGGGACCAGGAGCTGTGGCACGTGGCCCCGCACCCGAGCGGCGAGGTCGTCGCGGTGACGGCACAGGACACAGGCGTGCGCCTCCTCGACCCCCACACCTGGGAGCCGGTCGAAACGCCGTGAGCGGGCGGCGCCCGGTCCCCCCGGCCCGCTCCGGCCCCTGCGGGCGCAGGGCTGTTTCATTCTTGGTGGGTGGTGACGTTGGTGCTGGTCAGCGAGAATGAAGAAGCCCTGACCTGGCCCGGGTTCCCCGCCCTGCTCCGGCTCCGTGAACTCCGACTCGTCACCAGCGTCCTACCGGTCCTCAACACCAGCCCCGGCCTGCGAATCCAGTGGCAACACCGCATGGACACCCTCCGCCACGGCGACACCACCACCCACTGCTCCACTTACCAATAGGCAGCACCGGATGCGTCGGGTGACGGAGGGCGGCCCCACGTGTTCTTCCAACTCGCAGACGGACAGGGAAACTACCACCAACCCACAACGATCAACTGTCTAATGATTTCCGCCAAAGTCGCCAATCCCGTAACAAAAAGCGCAACCCCCAATGCAACCCAAACCAGGGAAGACATCGCCCTATTAGTCGAGTCAATTCGGCCCCCACGAGATTTCTCCCATGCCCTCAACATGAATGGAACAAGAAAGAGGGAAGACCTTTGAATTTCACCCCAATTCCTCCAGCTTCCATATCCAGAAGCCACCAGCAGGCCCCCTAGAAACATAAGGATCGCAGCCAAGACTAGATATCCCAGCATCTATTTCCCCTCACCAACCAGGACCACCAGGGAAAACAGGAGGAATAAAGGCATCGCCCAAGGCCTCAAAACCCCCCTCTCCTCCCTAGCGGAGACAGGAATCTTGTGCAAATCCAGACCACCCATGCCCCAATCGGCGCCAACCTTCAACCCAAAGCCCGCCTCGAGCATTCCCCTAGCGCCGCGCGTGACGTTCGTCCCATTTTCTCTTACCGTTTGGGTTGCAAAACATCCGCCAAGTTTATAAGCGGCACATGCACCAGGAGAAAAAGGCCCGACACCCCTCGGATCCATGTGGGAATATCCTCCATACCATCCGGCTCCAACGCCAATACCTCCAACAGTTGTAGAAATTACCCCATCATGAAACTCAACAGCCCCACACACGACCATGCAGCAGGAACCACCAACTACCGCATGGTCATAGAAATGTCCGGGCACTTCCTTTTTCCAATCCCATATGGCATCCTGCAACGCCTGCGCCTTCTCATCAAAAATCTGTCCGCCATTTTTTGTTGAATCCGGCTGCACATAAGCAGGCATGGGGGCACTGCGACAGCTCGAGTAACCATTCCTGCAACTCTTGGCCGTCCCCTTAACCCAGCTCACTCGATAACTGGATTTCGACAAAACACGAGTCCTATACCGACTCTTGATATTGTACGAGTAGCGCGTTGTAACAGAAGGCCAGCGCTCCACGTCGGTGGTCTTCCACGCCGCCCGACACCACGACGCGACCGTGGTCGCCGGCACCCGATCCGAAGCAAAGGAGCCGAGACAGGCGCCTTCACCACCGATGCCCTGCACACGGTCTCCCCCACGCCACCTACCTGCTCCAACGCGGCGCCCACCACCTGATCTACGTCAAGGGCAACCGCCCCACCCTGCACGAGCAACCGGCCGCCCTGCCCTGGAACGAGGTCCCCCCTCGCCCACGATGAGGGACCCGTCCACGCCCACGGACGGGAAGAGCGCCGCTTGCTCAAGGTCACCACGGTGAGCGGGCTGGCCTTCCCCGGAGCACGCCAGGTGGTGCGCATCGAGCGCTGCCGCCGCAGGCACGGCACCGTCAAGGGCAGCCGCGAGGTGGTCTTCGCCGCCACCGACCTGGACGCCCACCAGGTCTGCCCCGCGGAAGTGGCCGCCCATGCCCCGGGCACTGGACGGTGGAGAACCGAGTGCACTACGTGCGGGACGTGACCTTCAAAGAAGACGCACGCCGCACCCGCACCGGGGCGGCTCCGGTCGTGCTGGGATGCCTGACCGACATCGTCCGCCAGGCGCTGGCGCCACGGGGTGGAAGAACCTCGTGTCCGAGCGCAGAGCCCACACTCATCCGGACAAGGTCTTCGATCTCCACGGCATCAGCCGAGACCAGTCTGCATGGATCTGAAACGCGAGAACTCCGGGGCCCTGACTGCCGGGGAGAGGGTTCCCCCGAGCGCCAAAGATCAGGAGACCCTGTTCTGACTGGAATGGACCCTTGGCATGGGTGTTCGCGCTGCAGGCTGGCGCCGTTGTGTTGTTACCCCTCGCAGGGGCGATTGAGGATGCGGGAACCTCCCCCCAGAAAACGAAGGTGATTTCCAGCACAAGTCACCCAAAAACACCCCCGAGATCAGAAATTTAACAAATTAACCCCAAAGAAGTCCATTGATTGCAACCACAAATCCACAGAGAACGATCAAGGTAAAAATAACATGTAGGACAAAGTAAGAACCCCCTCCAAGGGAATACATCTTTCCATCGCCCCCTCGAATGATGCCAAGAAAAACAGCCCTTGCCGATTCGACAACCATGACAAATGTGACACCTATAGCCGGAGCCCCCAAGAGGAAGACGAACAAAAAGAACGACTCTCTATTCCCACCCAAATGCAAACCACTCGGCGCCACCTGGTAAAGAATCTCAGCAACCAGAACAAGCGGAAGGATATAGAGCAGCGTCAGGACCATGTCCAAAAAGAATAGCTCCTTTGCGTCTCGGATATCAACGCCGCTAAATCGAGCATTCCTCCTCATTCTCACCAAGAGGGATCCCAGACCCTGCAGTCGCGGAAAAATCCTTACGAAGAGAATCTCAGAGAGACGTCGCGTGCCGTACTCAGAAAATCTTTTATCCTCAGCCATGAGACCCAATTGAAAGCACATCCACCCAAAATATGAAAACCAGCCAGCCCCAGACCCGATCAGACCACTCTACCCCCAACTCCAACTCGGATCCTCAACAGCCCTGGCAGTTGTCACAAAATCGTGCGCCGAGCCGACCATGGAAACATTTTCCTAAACGACGTCATGCTTATACACAACCGTGGCCATGTCACCCTTAGAGCTCATCTCAAAAGCCCTGCGAGGTGGCCCTGCGCCTGGCATGATCACGTGCTGTGAGTGATGTGTTGCCCGATGGGCTCTGGGAGATCGTCCAGCCCCTGCTGCCACCCGCACCGAAGACCGGCCGCCCCCGAGTCGACCAAAGAGCCGTGTTGACCACGGTGCTGTTCGTCCAGGCCTCCGGCTGCTCCCGGGAGAAGGCCGACGGCCTGTCCGGCGTCACCCGCGCCACCGCCCACCGCTGGTTCCAGACCTGGACCGAGGCGGGCCCGTGGCCCACGATCCACCGCACCATCCTGGACGAGCTGGGCACACGCGCCCCGCTGGACTGGTCCCGCGCCACCATCGACTCCCAGTCAATTCGCGCCAAGAGAGGGGGAGAAAACGGGGCCAAACCCCACCGATAGGGGCAAACCCGGCCCCAAGCTCCACCTGCTGTGCGACAACCAGGACCTGCCGCTGACCTGCGCGATCTCCGCGGCCAACGTCAACGACACCGAAGCACGCAAGCCCCTGGTCCGAGGTATCCCCGCGGTGCGATCGCGGCGAGGCCCCCGGAGAAGGCGTCCGGCCAAGCTCCACGGCGACAAGGCCTACCACTCCCGGGCCCAGCGCCGCCGACTGCGCGAACGCGGCATCGCAGTGCGCCTGGCCCGCACCGGCACCGAGTCCTCCCGACGCCTGGGCCGGCACCGGCACAAGATCGAGCACTCCATCGCCTGGCCGGGCCCCTACCGCAGATTGAACGTGCGCCGGGAACGCAAGGCCTCCACCTTCCTGGCCATGCTCGGCATCGCCCGCATACTCATCTGCTACAAGCACCCGACCAAGCACGCTGATGGCTTTTGAGATGAGTTCTCAGCGACCAGAAAGGCGACCAATCAAGGCCGAAACCCTCGCTTGACCGACAACGCGATCCCCTTCCCTGATGTTATCCAAATTAACACGTTCAAGGACATCAAAAATCAGCCTTTGCATCTCATGCTCTTCGCAAAAGAATGAAGAACCAGGATTGTTATTATCAAATTGACCCATGGCGGTGAGGCACACATGACCACAACTCAATGCAGCCTCAATATTTTTTTCAGAGCGCAATAATGCGGCATGGCGCGCAGCAAGGACAGCATAAAAGCAATACGTGTCGATAACGGAAGATACTTCCACGTCTCCCGGCCGCATCTCAGCGAACTCTTCCAACCTGCCGACAGCACGCGCGAAATACTCGTCATCGGAATCCGAGACCCAGAGCCGGTCGAGGAGTTCGACAAAAATATCTAGATCCTCTTCACGCCCGCCCACCGGCCCACGGAGAGCAATAAAAATCGGCGCCATCCTCTCTACGCAGCTTGCAGAAAAATCATATGCGCACTCCAGCGTTCCGCTGCGAAGAAAATCAACTACTTCTGACTCCACCAACATTTCAATCACATCCTCACCGGAGCTCAAAACTACGCTGACGCGTGGTAGTCACTCCACTCCCGTCAAAAACTGGACCCCTCATAGCTCCGCCAAATTCACGAATCCATGGATGGCAGCGATTCCGACAGACGTTCCGAGAAGTGCCGCCCGCAATAAGCGAATACCCGTTCGCCTGCATATAGAGGAAGATGTTCTGATCTGCATGGGTCTCCGCAATGTTCGGCACATGCATCTCCCCCTTAGGAAGAGGCACTGACATTTGCCCTGGAGTTAGTCCATCACCAGCGCCGGAAATCAAATCAACCTGATGACCACTCGGAGTGCCAGCTCGAACTACAGCCACAGTATTTACATTTTTTCGAACATATTCATCGGGTTCAGCCATCCAGATCTGCTCTGCACGAGCAGAGAACTGACAGTTATGGCTGAGAAGATCAATCTCCCCTGCACGCACATAGTACGTGTGGAGGTCTTGGACGGTGAGGTTGTAGACCCGCTCGGACTCGGTCCAGGTGCGGGTGCCGGTGATCTGGACCAGGGTGCCCTCGGAGGACAGGAACCACATCCCCGGAACCAGGTCGACGGCGTCGACCCACTCACCCAGCAACGGCACCCAGAAGGGGTGACCGTCCGTGGCAACGATCGCATCGCCCAGCACCATCGGCCCCGGCCGGGAAGGCCCGTCAGGCAACTCGCCCTCGCCCAGAGTGCCAGCGTCGACCTGCGTGGTGGTGTCCACGGTGATCTCGACCAGGGTCTTGGCACCCTCACCCACGATCGTGGCCAAGACCGTGCG
>NZ_FQZK01000060.1 GCF_900141985.1 Nocardiopsis flavescens
CTCGGCGCGGACGTGCACGGTGACGCTGTCCGGGCGCACGACCTCCTTGCCCTTGAGCGTGAGCGGCGGGTCCACGGCCGCGTTCTCGGCGAGGTCGATGGTCAGGCCGCGGTCCGAGGTGAGGTCGGTGTCGCCCGAGTCCAGCCGCTCCGGGGACAGGGCGTCCAGGATCCGCAGCGTGTTCTCGCGCGCGACGTTGTAGTTGCGGCGCAGGCCGTAGACCTCGCGCCACTTCTTCTCGCCGAACGAGGCCTCCTCGTTGCCCGGCCGCAGCGCGTAGTCGGACCGGTTGCGGGCCATGTCCGGGATGACCATGCCCGGGTGCCGCTCGGCGACGGCGTCCAGCACCTGCCGCTGGAGGTGTTCGTACACCGTGGTGTCGCGCTCCGCGGCGTCGCCGTCGTCCCCGTCCGCCGCGCGCTCGGGCCAGTCCAGGCCAAGCACGGTGGTGCCGCTGAGGTCGGTGACGGTGTCCCCGCGCAGGTGGGCCATGGGCGGGCGGGGGTTCTCACCGTGGTCGCGTCCGCGCGGCCCGCCGCCGGCGGCGTCGTTGAGCGCCTCCGCGTCGCGGCGGGAGACGATCTCGACGGTCTCGCCGGTGAACGCGTGGGGACGCGCCTCGCCCTCCAGGTGCACGAAGAGGTCGCGCTCGACCCGGTAGGCGAGGAAGTCCTCGGTGTCGGCGATGTCGCGGGCGATCGCGCGGCGCGAGCCGGTCCGCGAGGAGGAGTGCGACTCGGAGTCCAGCGTGCGCGAGTGGACGTACTCCAGGGTGGGCACGTCGATGCGGGTCATGCCGCCGCCGGGCAGCGACAGCTCGATGTTCACGCCGCCGCCCACGGAGAAGCCGATGGTCCGGCTGCGGCTCCCCGAGGAGGAGACGGTGTGCTCGGTGCCCTCGTGGCGGGTCAGCTCGCCCAGGTGCGGGGCGTGCCCGTAGGCGCGGTACTCGGTGGCCGAGGACGCCAGGCGCACCATCCGGGAGGTGCCGTCCTGCCCGGTCAGCTTGAGCGTGATCGGCCCCCGCGACAGGTGCGGCAGGTACTCCTGGAGGGAGTCGTTGTCGAACACGGCCCGGATCGTGCTGTGCAGCTCGCGGGCGTCCTCGCCCCGGGACCCGCGGGTCCCACTGCCGGTCGCGCCCTCGGCGCCGTCGGGGACGAGGCGGTCGGCCAGCCAGGTGCCCAGGTCGGTGTGGGTGGGCGCGGTGCCCTCCTCCCCTCCCTGCGGGACGATCCGCTCGACCTTGATGGGCAGGCCGCCGTGCAGGGTCCGGGGGTTGCGGCGCGGCGCGGGCCCCTCGGAGCCGGAGGCGTCGTCGGCCGCCGCCTCGGCGGCGGGCCGCCGGGGGAGGCTGATGTGCGCCGGGGCGTCGTCCGGGCGCTTCTCGGGCTTGCCGGACAGCACCAGGGCCAGGCCGTCCCGGACGACCGCGGCCCTGGGCGCCCGGACCGGGGGACCGGCCGGCGGGGTGACGCCCAGGTCCATGCGCAGGTCCGTGGTGTAGACCTCGGCCGGGGCGCTGTTGTCCATCGCCTGCACCGCGACGGTCTTGGTGGAGCCGCCGCTGGATCCGCCCCGCAGCCCGGTGCCGCCGCTGGCGCCCACGGTGATGCTGGGGCCGACCGGGTCGCCCAGGAAGGTCGGTCCGAAGTACAGCGGGTTGGCGGTGAACTTCACGCTCACGCCCCGGCGGGCGCCGCGGGTGAGGGTGTCGCCGGAGGCGGTGGTGCGGGTGCGCTCCTGGCCGCCGATGATGACGGCGTCGGTCCCCTCGCCCTCGCGCAGGGGCACGTGCCGGTAGGCCGGCGGGCCCTCGCCGTCGGGCCGGTCGGACGACAGCCGGACGCGCACCTTCCAGACGTCGTTGCCGGTCCCGACACTGATCTCGGGTCCCCTGCCGGTGAAGAACGGGTCCATGCCCTGTTCCGCCGCGATGCGGTCGACCTCGGCCAGCACCTGCTCCCGCAGGGCGCGGGGCATGCGCGGGCGCATCCCGCGCAGCGACCGGTCGACGGCCTCGGGGACGCCGTCGGTGCGCAGCCGCCCGGGGCCGACCATCCGTGATCCGACGAGGTAGTCGAGGTCGTGGGCCTCGCCGTCGCGGTCCACGGTGAGCGAGCCGTCGTAGACGTCGGGGTCGGCGGGGTCGCGCTCGTCGTCGGTGGTCTCGGCTCCGGAGCCCTCGTCGTCGGGGTCGTCGTCCGGGTCGTCGTCGCGGTCGGGGTCGCGGCGCACGGGGGTGGGCCGTTCGTCGCCGCCCGTCTCCTCGGCCGGTGCGCGGCGGGTGCCGGAACCCTCGCCCGTCTCCCCGGTGGTGCGACGCGTCCCCGAGCCCTCGCCCGTCTCCCCGGTCAGCGAGCGGCCATCCGGCCCCAGGGTGTCCAGGTCGTGGACCCGGGCGCTGAACACCTGGACCTCGGCCGACCCGGGCGGGGGCAGCACCGACCGCAGGTCCTTGGGCCAGGAGAGGTCGCCGACCACCGCGGGGTCGGGGTCGAACTTGGTGTCCTTGGTGTCTCCGCCGGTCAGGACGCGGTCGAGCAGTTCGGTGTAGGGGTAGTGCGGCGGGGAGGGCTCGGCGTCGTAGGCCGGGGGCGCCTCCTCCCGCGTCCCGTCGGCCTCCGGGCCGAAGGCCCGGTCGGTGTCGGCGACGGTGTCGTAGGCGGGCGGAAGCCCGCGGTCGTCGGCGTCGTCGGTGCCGTCGAAGACGCTGCGCCCGTCCTGGGAGGAGGCGTCCGAGGCCGCGCTGAAGACGCTGTCGGCGTCCGACACCGACGCGTCGTCCGAGGCGTCGGCGGGGTCGTCCGCCTCCCGGTGCCCCCCGCGCCGGCGGGAGCCCTCCGGAGCGCTCCCGTCGGGGGGCGGCGTGCCGCCGCGCCCGCGGCCGGTCCCGCCCGGTGCGGGGGCGGACCTGCCGCCGCGTTCGGTGCCGGTGCCGTCGCGGCCGGTCCCGGGCGCCGGGGGCGCGCCCTCATCGTCGGAGTCGTCCGAGTCGTCGGAGTCGTCGTCCCGCGGCGGGGTGGCCTCGGGGACCTCCAGGTCCTCGACCCGGGTGTGCAGGTCGTCCAGGTCGCGGTGGAGACCGCGCAGGTCGTTCTCCAGTGCGCGCAGGCCGGGCAGGTCGGTGTCGGTGAGATCGCCGATCCGGGCGTCCAGGTCCTCCAGGCGCGTCTCCAGCGCGGTCCGGTCGGTCCGCAGGGTGTTCAGCGCGGTGCGCACCCCGTCCAGGGCGGTGCGCAGGTCCGGGCGCGCGTCGAGGAAGGGGGCGTGGTCCGCGGCGATCCGGTCGGTCTGCGCGCGGAGCCCCGCCAGGTGGTCCCCGGACCTCTCGACCAGCGGCCGGACGGTGTCGGCCTCCTCGCTCCCCCGGGTGATCGCGTCCTCGGTGGCGGCGCGTTCGGCGGAGACCGTCCGGCCGCGCTCGGACACGGGTCCGTCGAGCCGCTCGGTCTCGGCCAGCAGGGCGTCGCGGGCCTCCCGCATCCGGTCGACCTCGGCCCCGCTCCGTTCGGGCTGTGCCGCGAACGCGG
Organism: Nocardiopsis flavescens; assembly: GCF_900141985.1. GTDB lineage: Bacteria > Actinomycetota > Actinomycetes > Streptosporangiales > Streptosporangiaceae > Nocardiopsis > Nocardiopsis flavescens. Next base: position 3,534 of record NZ_FQZK01000060.1, read on the forward strand.
ACAGCTCCGCCTCGA
>NZ_FQZK01000041.1 GCF_900141985.1 Nocardiopsis flavescens
CGCATACGTTGTTCACATTGTATAGCTGTGTGGAATTCTTCCCTGTGGGGTCGTCTTTTCGGAGGTGGCTGTCTGTGGGGTGTGGGTTTCCGTGGTGGTTATGGTGGGAGGGTCACACCCGGTTACTTTCCGAACCCGGTCGTTAAGTCTCCTTGCGCTGATGGTACTGCCCTGTGGTGGGGTGGGAGAGTAGGTTGCTGCCACGGTTTTTTTCGGGTTGAGGGCCCCTCGTCTTTTGGCGGGGGGCTTTCCCTGTTGTTGGGGTGTGTTGTGGGGGGTTGTCCTTGGGGCGGCCCCCTTTTTTTGTGTGGTGTGGGGGTGGCCGGCTGGAGGGTTTTCTCTTTTGGCCGGGGTGGTCGGCCCCAGCCGGTTGGCGGACCGGGGCGCTGGCCACAGCGGGAGGGTGTCGCTCCCATCCCGGCCCCAGTCGTAGAGCGTCCTTCTCACCCTGGCCGCAGGGGGTGAGAGCTCGACCGGAGTTCTCCGAAAGCTCGGCCGCTTGGGGTGGGCGGCCGGCGGAGCGTGGACCTGGCCCCGGCGCAGTCGGCGGGCGGCAGACTTCCGGGGCGGTGCGTTGGGCGCACGTCGCCGGTGGTGGGGGTGTGATCCGGGGCTGGGGCGAGCGAGGCGATCCCAGCCCGGCCGCCTGGGGTGGGAGGAATGCCCCCTGCAAAGGGTGGGGGGCGCGAGGAGCGGCCCGTACGTAGAGCCCACCCATGCCCTCCCAACGCCGTAGGGGGTGAAACGTGCACGGTCTTGGGGCCCCGGGCACAGCCCGTGGGCGTTGATCCATACCCCGACCCCAGGGGGTTGACGAGGACGTACTCGGCTCCGCGGACCCGTGGGGGTGAAGGCCGCGGATACTTGCCCCGCCCAGCTACCGGGGGGTTGTCCACCCGCCTGGAGCCCTCAACCCCAGCCGGAGGGTGGTGCTCCCAGCGGGGCTCCAGGGGGTGAAGGCCACGGGCACGCCCGGGCCGCGCCACCGGGGGGTCGTCCACCCGCCCGGAGCCCCGACCCCAGCCGGAGGGTGATGCTCCCAGCGGGGCTCCACGGGGTGAAGCCCGCGCGCACGCCCGGGCCGGGCCGCGCCCGGCCGCCCCGGGCGGGTGAGCGACCGCTGGCGACCGCTAGCGACCGCTACGGCACAGGCCCCCGCCCCCGTTCCCCTACAGGGACGTTCCTCCGGTGGAGGCCGGCTCCGCGTGGGCGTGGAGGTCCGCAGCCTCGATCTCCTCCCGGGTGATCCCCAGGATGAACGCGATCGTGTCCAGGTAGGGCACGTTCACCGATGTGTCCGCCTGCTGGCGGACCACCGGCTTGGCGTTGAACGCCACGCCCAGGCCGGCCGTCTGGAGCATGTCCAGGTCGTTGGCGCCGTCTCCGACGGCGACGGTCTGCTCCAGCGGTACGCCCGCCTCACGGGCGAAGCGCTCCAGCGTGACGGCCTTGCCCTTGCGGTCCACGATCGGTCCGACCAGGCCGCCGGTGAGCCTGCCGTCGACGACCTCCAGGGTGTTGGCGGCGGAGTAGTCCAGCCCCAGCCGCTCCACCAGCACGTCCGTGATCTGGGTGAACCCGCCGCTGACGATCCCGCACTCGTACCCCAGCCGCTTGAGCGTCCGGATGAGGGTGCGGGCGCCGGGGGTCAGCTGGATCTCGTCGCAGACCTCGGCGATGGCGTCGGCGTCCAGCCCCTTCAGCAGGGCGACGCGGCGGCGCAGGGACTCCTCGAAGTCCAGCTCCCCGCGCATGGCCTGCTCGGTGACCCGGGCGACCTCCTCCTCGCACCCCGCGTGGGCTGCCAGGAGCTCGATGACCTCGCCCTGGATGAGCGTGGAGTCCACGTCCATGACGATGAGGTGCTTGGCGCGCCGGTGCAGGCCGCTGGGCTGGACCGCGACGTCCACGCCCTGGGTCGCGGCCTCCATGGCCAGCTCGGCGCGCAGCTGCGCCAGCCGGGCGGGGTCCCCCGCGGCCCCGGAGATCTCCATCTCCACGGAGGTGACGGGGTAGCTGGACAGGCGCTCGATCCGGTCGATGTTGGCGCCGGCCCGGGCCACGCAGGAGGTGATGGCGCCCAGTGCCCCGGGGCGCAGCGGGTCGGCCAGCACGGTGACGTGCAGCCGTGCCGCGGAGGCGGAGTAGCTGACCCGGTTCCGCGCGTCCCCGAGGGCGTAGTCCACCTCCATGTCGAGGTCGATGGACGTCTTGTCGAGGGCGTTGCGGACCTCGTCGAAGACGCGCTGGCGGCTCACGCCGGGGGCGACCCTCTCGTCCACCTCCAGGACGGCGCCCAGGACGAGCCGTCCGGCGAGGACGACCTGTTCCAGGTCGGAGATGGTCACGGGGAAGACGGAAAGGGTGCTCAACAGCCGCGCGCTGATACCCGGGCGGTCGCGGCCGGTCACCGTCACCAACAATGTGGTTTCATCATTCATGGCGCCATCCACGGTACTCGGCCGTCAGGCGGCGACGACGGGCAGGTCCGCTTCTTTTCCCAGCTAGTTCACTATGTGGACACCCGGGGAGGGGTGTTTCCGGGACCCTGTCGTCATTTGTTCTTCTTGGCCTTGCGGGGCTTCTTCGCCTTCACGGAGACGCCGCCCAGCATGCAGGTGCCGGTGAGCCGGATGACCGGCGCGTTCGGGTCGGTCACCTGGTCGGTCCCGTGCAGTTCGGTGCCGCCGAGAATCCCGGACGTGTTGTTGATCACCCTGACCCCGTAGGGGACGGTGATGTCGACGCCGCCGAGGATGACGGCGACCTGGATGGTGACCTCGCGGCGGCTGAGGACGGCCTCGCGCAGGTCCAGGTCGACGCCCCCGCACAGCACGGACACGTTGGTGCGGGGCTCGACCAGCCAGCGGCCCTTGCGCTCGCAGCCGCCGAACACGGCGACCATGTTCTCCGAGCCCTTGCTCTGTCCGGCGAGGTCGCGGGCCTCCTGGCCCAGGATCTCCATGCCGTCGGCCCCGGTGTCGGTGGCCGTCGGGAACGGGCTGTGCCCGGCGACGGGCAGGTCCGAGACGATGGGGGACAGCTCGCCGATGGTCTTGGCCTTGTAGAGGGTGTCGAGGCGCTCCTCGTGCTCCACGGGGCTGAGGCGACCCTCCGCCAGCGCTTCGCGCAGGCGTTCGGCAACCTTGTCACGGTCCGCGTCGGAGGCTCGGATGTGCTCGGGCTGCATGGTGTCGGGTCTCCTCCTCGATCGACGGCCGGGGCCGGCCGCGCACTCCCAGTATCGGTTCGGTCGTGGCGCCGGCGGATCAGGTATCTTCCCTGGCCCTACCCTGAGACTTCCCCTCAGGTCCAAGAATGCCCGGTCCGGGCGCCCGCCGACAGGGGTCGGGCCCCGCCTTCACAGGGGGAGGGAGGCGTGCGCCGCCACCAGGGCCCGGCGCACCGCCGCGTCCAGGCGGCGCAGGGAGCGCGAGCGGGCGTCCGCCTGGTGGGCGCTCAGCCCCCGGCCCGCCCGGTCGTCCGCCAGGTCCACGACCGCGGCCAGCCGCGCCGCCTGCTCGGCGACGCCGCGGGCGCGTTGCGGGTACCCCGGCGGGAGCACCCCGTCCGCGTGGCGGGCGTCCAGCGCCGCCACCCGCCGCTGGACGGCGGGCGCGAAGCCCGCGACGTCGTCGACGCCCTCCAGTTCCCGGGCGACTTCGATGAGGGTGGTCTTCAGCTCCTGCTCGGCCTCGGCGAGGCCGGGTACCTGGGGGATCGTGTCGTTGGCCGGATACGGGGACCAGGAGACCCCCACGTAGGATGAACCGCGCCGGTCGGTCGTGGGGACCAGCCCCACCTGGCGGTCGGCGAGCCGGAGCAGTACCCCCTCCCGCGCCTCCAGCGCGGCCTGGTTGAACTCCCCGGGGCCGACCAGTCCGAGCGGGTCCCCCTGGACGGGCAGTGCCAGCCGGAACATCGCCGGTCTCGTGCCGGGAAGGCCGCGGAGCCGTACCAGTGCGGCCCGCAGCGGTACGCCCTCCTCGAAGGGCAGGTCCCCCGGCGGTACGGTCCCGATGACCTGGGGGCCGCCGTGCCGTTCGACGGCGTCCACGGCCTCGTCCAGGCCGACGTGCCCGGACAGCCAGGCGTTGCCCCAGGCGGCGAGTGTTGCGGACGTGGAGTTCATGGCTCCAAGGGTAGGTCGGCGCCTGCACCGGCGCGGGACGTGAGTGACGTGAGGGAGAACGATGGACGGTCGGGTTCTGGGGCTGAGCGGGGTCACGGTACGGCGGGGTGACGCGCTGCTGCTGGACGGTGTCGACTGGTCGGTGCTGGAGGGTGAGCGCTGGGTGGTGCTGGGCCCCAACGGCGCGGGCAAGACCACCCTGCTGAGCGTCGCCTTCAGCCAGCTGTACCCCACCTCCGGCGAGGTGGAGGTCCTGGGCGAGCACCTGGGGCGGGTGGACGTGTTCGAGCTGCGCCCGCTCATCGGGTACGCGGGTGCGGCGGTCGCCCACCGCATCGAGGAGGGCACCCCGGTCCTGGACCTGGTGCTGAGCGCCGCTTACGGGTACCTGGGCCGGTTCCGCGAGGAGTACGGCGTGCCGGACCTGGGCCGCGCGCGGGCCCTGCTGGGGCACTGGGGGGTGGGCGACCTGGCCGACCGGGCGTTCCACACCCTCTCGGAGGGCGAGCGCAAGCGGGTGCTGATCGCGCGGGCGCTGATGTCGGACCCGGAGCTGCTGCTCCTGGACGAGCCCGCGGCCGGTCTGGACCTGGGCGGCCGTGAGGACCTGCTGCGCCGCCTGGGCGCGCTGGCCCGCAACGAGGCGGCGCCCGCCCTTGTGGTCGTGTCGCACCACGTGGAGGAGATCCCCGCCGGGTTCACCCACGGGCTGCTGCTGCGCGAGGGCGGTGTGGTCGCCGCGGGGCCGCTGGACGAGGTGATGACGGCCGACCGCCTGTCGGAGACCTTCGGGCTGGCGCTGAAGGTGGAGCGGGACGGCGACCGCTGGACCGCCCGGGCCGCCTGAGCCGCCCGGGCCGCCTGAGCCGGACCGCCCTCGCCGGTCCGTCCCCCCGGCCCCTCCTCCCGCGTACGGCCGGCGGTCCGCCGCCGGCCGTTCCCTTGCGATCCGGTCTCGTCTCGGAGGGCCCGGGTCCGGAACGGACCGGGTCCCGAACCGGGATAAGGAGCACGAGAACAGCGCGATCATATTGACCTTAAATACAGTTTCTGTCCGGATATAGCTCCTCGATGTGACTTCGGGTACCGTCTTCGGCGGTGAGCGGAACGCTCCAATTCGGCGCGCTTTATGATCATCGGGTGGGCGGGGCCGGGCGCTGCGCGGTCCGTGCCCGCGTTGCCTGCACCCCCGTCAGGAGAACCGGAGCTGCCCAGATGTCGATGTCGAATACCGCCCCGGCGCAGGACAAAGGGGTGATCGCATGACCATGATCATCATCGTCGCCCTTTTCGTCGCCGTTCTCCTTCTCATCTTCTGGCGAAGCGTCCGCATCGTTCCGCACTCCATGCAGGACGTCATCGAGCGCTTCGGCAAGTACCACCGCACCCTCGGCTCCGGATTCAACGTCGTGATCCCCGGTGTCGACCAGGTGCGCGAGCGCATCGACCGCCGCGTCCAGGTGGTGAGCTTTCCGCCGCAGTCCGCGATCACCGAGGACAACCTGGCCGTCGAGGTCGACTCCGCGGTGTACATCCGGGTCGTGGACGCCTACCGCGCCACCTACGAGGTCGCCAACTTCATCCAGGCGGTCGAGCAGCTCACCCTCGCCACCCTGCGCAACGTCATCGGCGGCATGAACCTGGAGGCGACCCTCACCTCCCGCGACCAGATCAACCGCGAGCTCAAGCAGGTGCTGGACGAGGCCACCAGCGACTGGGGCATCGAGATCAGCCGCATCGAGCTGAAGGGCATCGAACCCCCGGGCTCGGTGCAGGAGGCCATGGAGATGCAGATGCGCGCCGACCGCGAGAAGCGCGCGCAGCTGCTCAGCGCCGAGGGCGAGAAGCAGTCCGCGGTGCTGCGGGCCGAGGGCGAGCGCTCGGCCGCGGTGCTGCGCGCCAAGGGCCAGGCGGAGGCGCAGATGCTCACCGCCAAGGCCGACGCCGAGGCCCAGACCCTGCGGGCGCGCGGTGAGGCCGACGCCATCCACATGGTGTTCAAGGCGCTGCACACCAGCAGGGTCGACCCCGACGTGCTGGCCTACCAGTACCTCCAGAAGCTCCCGGAGATCGCCAAGGGCGACGCCAACAAGGTGTGGATCGTGCCGTCCGAGATGGGACAGGCCATCCAGGGGGTCGGCGCCGCCTTCCAGCGCCTGCGCGACGACGTCGTGCGGGCGCCCTGACGCCCTTCCCCCCACGGGCCCGCCCGTACCCCGGTCCCGGGGCGCCCCGTGCGCCCCGGGACCCGCGCTTTCCGGGGCCGGTCCCGCTCCGAAGACCTGCGGCAACAGGTGATGACCCGATGACCGGCCCCGCAGGGGTGCTCTCGTAGGCTGTGGGAGCCCTCGACGGTCGGGGAGCGAAGAAGCCATGAAAGCCGCACTATGGAACTCTGGGAGGCCGCGGCCGTCCTGCTGGCGGGGATCGCCGCCGGAGCCATCAACTCCATCGCGGGCTCGGGGACGCTGTTCACCTTCCCCGCGCTGCTGGCCCTGGGCTACCCGCCGATCACCGCCACCGTCTCCAACAGCATCGGCCTGGCGCCGGGCAGCATCAGCAGCGCCATCGCCTACCGCCGGGAGCTGGCCGGCCAGCGCGGGCGGGTGCTCCGGATGGGCGGCATGTCGCTGATGGGGGCGGCCACCGGCGCGCTGCTGCTCATCTACCTGCCGGCCGGGGTCTTCGAGAAGGTCGTGCCCTTCATGATCGGCGCGGCCTGCGTGCTGATCCTGCTCCAGCCGCGCATCTCGCGCTGGGCGCGGGCCCGCAAGCCCTCCGGCCGGGAGAACGGCCCGCTGCTGCCGCTGAGCGCCTACCTGACGGGCACCTACGGGGGCTACTTCGCCGCCGCCCAGGGGATCATCCTCATGAGCATCCTGGGCGCCGCCCTGGACGAGGACCTCCAGCGGCTCAACGCCCTGAAGAACCTGCTCGCCGGGATCGTCAACGGCGTCGCGGCGCTCTTCTACATCGTGCTGGCCTCGCCGTCGTGGCCGGTGGTCGGGCTGATCGCGGCGGGCTCCATCATGGGCGGCTACCTGGGCGGCCGGTTCGGCCGCCGGATGAGCGCCGCGGCCCTGCGCGTGGTCCTGGTGGTCGTGGGCCTGTCCGCGGCGGTCCAGCTGCTCTTGGGTCGGGTCTGACCCCGGCGCCGCGGCGGGCCCCGGTCAGGCCCTGAAGTACCCGCGCCGGTCCGCGTCGTCGATGAGCGCGGTCGCGTAGGCGCCCAGCGCCTCGGAGCCCTCGGCGATCAGCTTGACCTTCTCCATGACCTGGGCCCGGGTGATCCCGAACCGCACCCAGGTGCCGCCCTCGTTGTGCCAGTTCGCGAGCATCGGCGACAGCCGGTCCACGGCGCGGGCGAACCGCGCCTCCGCGGTGGCCCTGGCCTCGAACTCCTCCCACAGCGCGCGGGCGGCCTCGGCCTGGTCCTCCGGCAGCAGCGGGAAGATGCGGTCGGCGGCGGCGCGTTCGCGCTCGGCCTGGGTCTGGGAGCTGACCTGGTCGAACAGGAAGGTGTCGCCGGCGTCGATCTCCACGATGTCGTGCAGCACCAGCATCTCGACGACCTTGTCGACGTCCGTGCCCGGGGGCGCGTACTCGGCGAAGGTGCGCGCGGTCAGCGCCAGATGCCAGGAGTGCTCGGCCGAGTTCTCCCTGCGTGATCCGTCCACCAGCAGGTTCTGCCGCAGGATGCGCTTGAGCTTGTCCACCTCCAGAAGGAAGCGGAGCTGCGCGCTCAACCGCTCGTTGTCGACCCCGCTGGCAAAGACCGGTGCCGGTTCCGTCACGTGGTTCGCCCTCCTGAAGGATGAGTCGAAACGGTCAGGTGGACCGCTCGTGAGCGGTCGCCCCTGGATGATCCCATGGAACGCGGACCGGCTGTCGCGGTGGCGTCCGTTAAGGGGACGGCGGGGAAGGGGGCGTCGTGCACACGGTGAACGCGCCGTCACGGTGAGGGGACGGCGGTGCGCGGACCGCCGCCGGGGGGCAGGTCCCCGCCGTATCCGGCCCGGACCTGCGCGGAAGCCGTGACGTGCCGGTGGAACCACTCGGTCAGGGCGCGGTCGGCCAGCACGCCGCCGGGGGTGAGCGGACCCGGTTCCAGTCCGGGCTCGGGGCCGATGGCGTGGGCCAGATCGGGGATCACGATGTGACGGAGCACATGGTTAGTCCCCTCGGGTGAGACGGGTACGGGTGCGTCCCTCCGGGCGCGGCGGGCGCGCCTCCTCAGCCAGCCCGCCCCCTGACCGGACCGTTTCCCCTGCTCCTCCGGCTCCGCGGGGCCCTCCCGGTCCTCCCGGTCCTCCCGGTCCGCGGTGCCCAGGAACTCCGCGCGCAGCGCCTCGTACAGGTCCCGCCCGTGCCCGGGCGGCAGCACGTCGTCCCGGCCCCCGCTCACGATGAGCGTCGGGACGCGGCCCCGGGCCACGTCGGCGGCGCGGTCCGTGAAGTCGAACCTCTCGCGGACGGCGATCGAGTCGCCGGTCCAGGCGTACGGGGTGCCGTGGTGGCGCTCCCGGGCGGCCAGCACCGGGGCGGGGTCGGCGACCGGGTTGACGAGCGCGGTGGCGCCGACCGGAAGGTCGCCCTCGGCCAGGGTCAGCAGGGCGGCGGAGGCGCCGGCGCCCACCCCGACCAGGCCCACGGGGTCGTCGGTGACCGGGAACAGGGCGCGCAGTTCGGCGACCAGCCGGGACAGCTCGGCGGCGGCCCCCTCGACCACCGGTCCGAACAGCTCCATCAGGTAGTCGCTCTCCCCGCGGCGGGCGATCTCGCGGACCCCGCCCTCGGGCAGGCGGGCCCCGAACAGCGGCAGCCCGGGGTACACGCGCCAGGCGGGCAGGGAGGCCATGGGCACGGTCCCGGCCAGGGCGGCCTCGCCGCGCGGCGGCTCGAAAGCGTGCAGGCCCAGGACGAGCGGCGCCGGGTGCGCGCCGGTCGCCGGGGGCAGGGCCACGAAGGGGATGCCCGCGGCCGTCCCGGTGACGGGTGCGGACCGGCCGCCCGCCGCCCCGTGCGCCGCGTCCCGCGGCGCCCCGCCTACCACCGCGCCCCGCCTTCGTTGCGGCGGGAGAAGTCGGTGAGGTAGCTGCTCACCACCCGCTTCGCCTCGTCGATGAGGTCCGGGTCGCCCTCGGGGTCGTCGCGGAACGCCAGCTTGAGCACCGCGTCGGCCGCCTCGACGGCCACGTGGACGGCCCGGTCCAGGCCCTCGCTGTCGGGCATGCCGGAGGCGGACACGACGATCTTGCGCAGCCGGATCGCGATCACCCGGTTGTTGTCGGTGCCGCCGTTGAGCAGGCGGGTGTCGACGATGTCGCCGAAGTGCAGGCTGCGAAAGCCCGGCACGTTGCGGTGCATGTCGATGTACTCGTCGACGACGGCGTCGACCGCGGTGGTCCAGTGGGTGAACGACGCCCCGGCGAGGCGTTCGCCGATCCGGGCGCCGAACTGGTCGAGGAACCGCAGGCCCAGGGCCTGGGTGATCGCCTTCTTGTCGGGGAAGAACTGGTACACCGACCCGATCGCGACGCCGGCGCGTTCGGCGATCCGGGTGGTGGAGAGGTTGTCGTAGCCGACCTCGTCCAGGATCTCCGCGCAGCAGTCGAGCATCCGCTGGACGCGGAGCATGCTGCGCTGCTGGGCGGGGAGCCTCCGGAGCGGGGCCTGCGCGAAGGCGAGCTCGTCCGTGGAGACACGTGCGTGACCCGACCCGTTCTTGCCTGCGGGTGTCCTCCGCGACCGCGGGGGAGTTGAGCTTCGGGAATTAGTCGTCACGGCACCTATGATGCCGTTCCGGAATCACCTGGTTCCGGGGAAATTCCAGTTTCGTTCTGCGGAGTCTTCCTTCCGCGCCACCGTGGCGGCATGGTGGGTGCGTGTCTGAGGCCCCACAGCCGCCGCCCTTGGAGGTCGAGCCATGAACACCCCGCCGCCCACGCCCGAGGACCCGCGGGAGACCGCGCCCGGGGAACTCGACGCCGTCATGGAGCGCGCGGCCGCCGCGGCCCCCCTGCTGGCCGCGCTCGCCCCCGGCGGGCGCGCCCGGCTGCTGTGGGCCGTCGCCGAGGCGCTGGACACCGCCGCCGACGACCTCGTGCCCCTGGCGCGGGAGGAGGCGCACTACCCCGAGGCGCGCTGCCGCGGCGAGCTGGGCCGGACCACCTTCCAGCTGCGGCTGTTCGCCGACGTGCTGGAGGACGGCGCGTACCTGGAGGCCATGGTCGACCCCGCCGATCCCGACTGGGGCACCCCGCGGCCGGACGTGCGGCGGCTGCTGGTGCCGCTGGGGCCGGTCGTGGTGTTCGGGGCGAGCAACTTCCCGTTCGCGTTCTCCACCGCGGGCGGCGACAGCGCCTCCGCGCTGGCCGCCGGGTGCCCGGTGGTCGTCAAGGCCCACCCCGGCCACCCGCGGCTGGCCCGGCGCACGGCCGAGGTCGTCACCGGGGCCCTGGCCGGGGCGGGTGCCCCGGAGGGGGCGTTCGGCCTGGTCGAGGGGGTCGAGGCGGGGAGGCTCGCGGTCCTGCACCCGCTGACCCGGGCGGTCGGGTTCACCGGGTCGATCCCCGGCGGGCGGGCCCTGTTCGACCTGGCGGTGTCGCGCCCGGACCCCATCCCGTTCTACGGCGAGCTGGGCAGCGTGAACCCGGTGTTCGTCACCCGGGCCGCCGCCACCGCCCGGGGCGGCGAGATCCTCGCGGGGTACGCCGAGTCGGCGAACCTCGGCTCCGGGCAGTTCTGCACCAAGCCGGGCGTGCTCTTCCTCCCGGAGGGCACCGGGCTGGACGCGCTCGCCGCTGACTTCGCGGGGCGGGCGGCGGCGCCGCTGCTCAACGACCGGGTGGTCGGCGGGTTCGCCCGGGGGCTGGACACCCTGGCGGGGCACCCGGCCACGGAGGTCCTGGTCCGAGGGGTCGCGGACGGGGACGGCTCCTGGTCGCCGTCGCTGCTGCGCACCGGGCTGGACGCGCTGCTGGAGCACTCCGAGACCCTGCTGGAGGAGTGCTTCGGCCCGGCCACGCTCGTGGTGACCTACTCCGACGAGCGGCGGCTGCTGGAGGCGGCGGGCGTCCTCCAGGGGCAGCTCACCGTCACCGTGCACGGCGAGGAGGACGACGCGATCGCGCCCGCGCTGCTGGCCCTGGGCGCGTCGGTGGCGGGCCGGGTCGTGTGGAACGGCTGGCCGACGGGCGTGGCGGTCACCCACGCCATGACCCACGGCGGGCCCTACCCGGCGACGACCGCGCCGCTGCACACCTCGGTGGGGAGCACGGCGATCCGCCGGTTCCTGCGCCCGGTCACGTACCAGTCGGTGCCGGACGGCCTCCTGCCCGAGGCGCTGCGCGACGCCAACCCGCTCAACGTGCCCCGCAGCCGCAACGGCGGGCTCCCGGCGGTGTGACACCGGACGGCCGGGGGCGGGTCCCGCCCCCGGCCGGGGCGACGCGCGGGGCCCGCGGCCGGGCCCCGCGGCCCCGAGGCGGCGCCGAGGGAGAACCGTGTCCTGCGGCCCGGGGCGGGGTGACGCCCGGCGGTCGCCCCCAGGGCGGGCCCGCCGGGCCGGGGGCGAGGTGCAGCCGGAGCCCCGGGTCCGCGCGCCTTCCGGCAGGGCGCCGTCCGGGCCCGCAGCGTCCGACCGGCGGGGAGCCGCGGCGCTCCGGCGGTCGCCGAGCGGGCGGACCCGCCGGGCCGCGTCCTCCGGGGCCGCGGGTGCCATTTGACGGGCCGGTGTGAGCTTGGCCCGAAGAGCTTGGTGGCCGGAGCCGGCCGCCCGTAGTCTCCCGCCATGAGCAGCCACCCGAATCCCGTACCCGAAGCCCCCGCCGCCGTCGAGGCGCTGATCCGCGACCTCCCCAAGGCCGAACTCCACGTGCACCTCGAAGGCTCCATGCCCGCCGAGACGCTCTTCGAGCTGGCCGGCCGGCACGAGGTCGCGACCGTCCCGGCCACCCTCGACGAGCTGCGGTCCTGGTACGCGTTCACCGACTTCGCGCACTTCATCGAGGTGTACCTGGCCTCGGTGGAGACCCTGCGCGAGGAGGAGGACTTCGCCCTGCTCACCTCGGCGGTCGCCGAGCGCCTGGCCGCGCAGAACGTCCGCTACGCGGAGCTGCACATCAGCCTGTACACCCACCTCATGCGCGGGGTGCCCGCCCGGGTCGTGTTCGACGGGGTGGAGGCCGCCCGCCGCGAGGCCGAGCGCGACCACGGCATCCGGCTGCGCTGGATCCCCGACTTCCCCACCGACTTCGGGCCGCAGAGCGCGGAGCAGACCCTGGCGGCCGTGCTCGCCGACGCGCCGCCCGCCACGGTCGGGTTCGGGGTGGGCGGGACGGGCAGCACCCTGGTCCCCTACGCCGACGTGTTCGGCCGGGCCCGCGCCGCGGGGCTGGCCAGCCTGCCCCACGCGGGGGAGCACGGCGGCCCCGAGCGGGTGGTCGAGGCCCTGGACCTGCTCGCCGCCGAGCGCATCGGCCACGGCATCGACTCCATGCACGACAAGGACCTGGTGGCGCGCCTGGTGGACGAGCAGGTCCCCGTGGACGTCAGCCCCACCTCCAACGTGTGCACCCGGGCGGTGGACCGGATCGGGGAGCACCCGCTGCCGGCCATGCTCGACGCCGGGCTGCTGGTCACGCTCAACACCGACGACCCCACCATGTTCGGCACCGACCTCGTCAACGAGTACCGCACCGCCCACCACATCGGGCTGTCCCCGGCGGACCTGGTGCGGCTGGCCGCCAACGGAGTCCGCGCCTCCTACCTGGGGGCGGCCCACCGGCACGCGCTCCTGTCCGAGATCGCGCAGGTGGCGGAGCGCCACGGGGTGTCGGTCCCCGTCTGAGGCGGCCCCCCGACAGCAGACTCGGGGGATGGACGCACATCCCGAACCCTACGAGTGGCGGGCGCCCTCGCCCGGCCGGTCCGGCGGCCGGGCGGCCCGCTGGCTGCTGCGCAACCGGGTGGACGCCATGGGCGGCCCGGCCGGGCACCCGCGCCCCGAGCGGGAGCACCCGTGGTGGCAGGTCATGTGCCTCACCGGGGTCGACTACTTCTCGACCCTGAGCTACCTGCCGGCGATCGCGATCCTGGCGGCGGGGGTCCTGTCCCCGGTGGCGACGCTGCTCATCGTGGCCCTCACCCTGGGCGGGATGCTGCCGATCTACCGCAGGGTGGCCGAGCGCAGCCCGCACGGGCAGGGCTCGGTGGCGATGCTCGAACACCTGCTCCCGGAGTGGCGGGGCAAGTTCCTCGTGCTCTGCCTGCTGGGTTTCGTGGCGACCTCGTGGATCATCACCATCACGCTGTCCACGGCGGACGCCACCGCCCACCTACTCGCCAACCCGTACGCCCCGGACTTCCTCCAGGGCGGGCAGGTGGCGGTGACCCTGGTGCTGCTGGGACTGCTGGGCGTGGTGTTCCTGGCCGGGTTCACCGAGGCGGTGCGCATCGCCGTTCCGCTGGTGGCGGTGTTCCTGGCGGTGAACGCGGTGGTCGTGGTGGCGGCGCTCGCGCACATCGCCGCGCACCCGTCGCTGCTGGCGGACTGGGAGGCGGCCGTCCTGGCGCCCGGGGCGTGGTCGGTGACCGCCACTGTGCTCATCGCGTTCCCGCTGCTGGTCCTGGGGCTGTCCGGGTTCGAGACGGGCGTCAGCATGATGCCGCAGATCCTGGCGCGCGGGGACACCCCGCAGGAGCGGCGGCGCGAGCGCGTGCGCGGCGCCCGCCGGCTGCTGACCACGGCGGCGGCGATCATGAGCGTCTACCTGGTGGCGACGGCGTTCGTCACCGGCGTGCTGGTGCCGCGCGCGGAGGCCGAGCCGGGCGGCCGGGCCGCCGACCGGGTCCTCGCCTACCTGGCCCACGACCTGCTGGGCAACGGGTTCGGGACGCTCTACGACGTGAGCACCGTGCTCATCCTCTGGTTCGCGGGGGCGTCGGCGATGGCCGGGCTGATCAACATCGTCCCCCGCTACCTGCCCCGGTACGGGATGGCCCCCGCCTGGGGCGGCGCGGTGCGCCCGGTGGTCCTGGTGTACACGGCGCTCACCATGGCGGTCACGGTGGCCTTCCGCGCCGACGTCAACGCCCAGTCGGGGGCCTACGCCACGGGGATCCTGGCGATGCTCGTGGCCGCGGCGGTGGCGGTGACGCTGATGGTCCGCCGGTCCGGGCGCCGGTGGGCGGCCCTGGGGTTCGGGTTCCTGACGCTGGTGTTCGCCTACGCCCTGGCCGACAACGTGGTGCGGCGGCCCGACGGCCTGGTCATCGCGCTGGTGTTCGTGGCGGGGGTGATCGCGGTGTCGCTGGTGTCCCGGGCGCTGCGCAGCACCGAGCTGCGGGTGGCGGGGGTGTCGCTGGACGCGGCGGCGGCGGGGTACGTGCGCGAGGCCGCCGCCGGGGGCGGGCCGCCGCGGCTGATCGCGGTCGTCCCGCGGCGGGGGCGGCCGACGGACTACCGGCGGGCGGAGGAGGAGCGGCGGCGCACGGACCCGGTCCCGTCGCCGGTGCTGTTCGTGGAGGTGCACGTGCGCCATCCGTCGGACTTCGCGAGCGAGCTGCGGGTGCACGGCCGGGAGGTCGACGGGTACCGGGTGCTGAGCACCCACAGCCCGGCGGCGCCCAACGCGCTGGCGGCGCTGCTGCTGTGCCTGCGCGACCTGACCGGGGCCGTGCCGCACTGCTACTTCTCCTGGTCGGAGAGCCCGCCGATGCGGGCGCTGTGGCGGTTCGCGGTCCTGGGGGAGGGCGGGACGGCGGCCTTCACGCGGGAGATCCTGCGCGAGGCCGAGACCGACCCGGCGCGGCGCCCGGTCGTCCACGTCGGATGACGCGGGCGACCGGGCGGGGGGACCCCGGTCCGGGGCCCGCCGGAGGCGTGGACGCCCGGATGACCGGTGTGCGGCGGCACCGCCCGGCGGGCCGGCGCTCCCCTCGGGACGGCCGCGGGCCGACCGGACCCGCGGGCGGCGCGGCCCGCGTCAGGGTCAGGCGGGGGAGTCGGCCAGCGGCAGGCCGCACTCGTTGCGCATGTCGGTCCAGGTCTGGGCCGCGCCCTCGGCGGCCTCGCCCTCGTAGGGGACGGGCACGCCGCCCTGGATCTGCGCGGGCAGCCAGTCGGCCTGCGTCACCGAGCCCTGGTCGAAGGTGAGGGTGAGCACCCCGGTCTCGGCGGTCGGGCCGTCGAAGTTGTAGAACACGAAGTTGCTCAGCCCGTAGTGCACGTAGGAGTCGCCGAGGAACCCGCCGGGGGACAGCACGTGGGCGTGCCCGCCGACGACCGCGGCGGCGCCCGCGTCCACCAGCTCCTGGGCGAGGGTGGGCGCGTGCGGCAGCGGGCAGTGCGCGCCCTCCAGGCCCCAGTGCAGGAACACCACGACGTTGTCGTACTGCTCGGCCGCCCCGGCGACGGCGTCGAGCATGTGCTGCTTCATCTCGCCCTTGGTGCTGGCCATGCCGGGCTTGCCCTCGCCCGCGGTCCACTCGGCCATGAGGTGGTCGTCGAGCACGTCGGTGGCGCCGAACAGGGCGACGCTCTGGCCGTTGACCTCGGCGACGTGCGGCGTGTACGCCTCCTCGATGTCGCGCCCGGCGCCGACCAGGCCGACGTCGGAGGCGTCGCCGTTGTCGAGGGTGTCCAGGAGGCCGTCGACCCCGTAGTCCATGCCGTGGTTGTTGGCGACGGTGGCCACGTCCACGCCCGCCTCGGACAGGGCGTCCAGGGCGGTGGTGGGCGCGCGGAAGAGGAACTCCTTGCCGGGGGCGGGGGTGCCGCCCTCGGTGATGGCGGTCTCCAGGTTGACCATGGCCAGGTCGGCCGCGGACAGGTGCTCGGAGACGGGGTCCAGCGCGGTGGCCGGGTCCTCCAGGCGCGGGCGGAGCATGCCCTCGAACATCACGTCCCCGCCGAAGGCGACGGTGAACGGCTCCGCGGCGGCCTCCGGCTCGGGGCTGGCGCTGGGCGAAGGGGAGGACGGGGACTCGCCGCCGGCCGCCTCCTGGAGCTGTTCCGGCTCGTCGTCGGCCGGGGAGCAGGCGGCGGCGAGCAGGAGGGCGAGCACCGCGGCCCCGGCCGGCAGGGCCGTGCGCGCGCGGGTACGGATGGATGCGGGTTGCATGCGTGCTCCAGAAGGGGCGGGGGAAACGGGGAGCGTGTTCTGGGAGTCAGGACGCGCGTTGTACGTCTCCGGTTGGCCGGTGGGCACGATCACCGGAACCCGGCCCGCCCGTCACCGACGACTACTGATGGTATTCAGGATATTGCCAAGCGTGTTCGTGTGTCGGGTCCGACGTCGTCGGGCCCGGGGGCGGGGGGCGATCCTCCGCGTTCAGGGTACGTCCTCGTGACCAGGTGTTTTGTGTCCCTTGGGGCAATCGTTGTCGTCTGTGACCCTGGGGGCGGGTGGGGTGACGCTGCGTCCCGCCCCGGGGGGCGGTCCCCGTCGGTCCGCCTCCCTTTTCCGGCTTTTTGCTCAAAAGGTATATCGAGCCCATTCAACGAAATTCATGATGCACGGGTTGAGGCGCTCTCCGGTTTCGGGAGAACTAATCAACGAAGTTGCTTAGTGGTTTGGCCGCGCCGGTTTACCGGCAGGTTTTTCCGGCGGAAAAATCACGGAGGGTGTCCTTGATTTCTCTCCGTGCTCACCGTGGGTATGCTCTGAGCAGGGCCGACTTCGCATGGTGTCAATTCAGTGACCCAGAGTGTTGATAACGGAGATAAACATTTCCGGAAAACGCTTGTGCTTCTTCGTCGGCTTGCTAACGTTTCGGTCCGTTGCCGGTTCGAGAAGAACAGAACCGCGACACCTCGCGGGCCACCCCGCCGTTCCACCGCCTTCGTGCCGGTGGCGGGCCCGCACCGCCGTCCCAGGCGGAACCGTGCGTCCCGCGTACCCCGCGGACCGGTCCCGCCCCCTGCGGCTCAACGCCACGACCGGCGTGCATCCCCAGGTTTCCTGCGTCGAAAGGCCGCACCAGATGCGCAACACACTCCGTTACTCCTTCGCCACCGCCGTCGCCGCCGGACTCGCCTTCGTCCCGGCCGCCGCCGCCTTCGCCGACACCACCACCGACGGCTCCGGAGGCATCGCCTCCGGCAACCAGGTCGTCGTCCCCGTGGACATCGAGGCCGGGCTGTGCGGCAACTCGCTCGCCGTCCTGGGCATCTCCGCGGCCAAGTGCACCCAGGTCTCCGAGGTCCTCTACGAGGCCAGCGGCCAGGGCGCGACGACCACCGACGGCTCCGGCGGCGTCGCCTCCGGCAACCAGATCGCCATCCCGGTCGACGCGGCGGTCGACGCCTGCGGCAACGCCGTGGCGGTCGGCGGGGTGTCCAAGGCCGAGTGCGTCGAGGTCGTCGAGGTCCTGGAGGAGGAGTCCGGCAACGGCACCCTCTCCACCGACGGCTCCGGCGGCGTCGCCTCCGGCAACCAGATCGTGGTGCCGGTGGACGCCGCCATCAACATCTGCGGCAACTCGGTGGCGATCCTGGGCGGCGCCAGCTCCAAGTGCACCACCATCATCAACATCATCCAGGCCGCCCCGGAGAACGAGGGCGCCCCGGAGACCTCCACCAGCGGCTCCGGCGGCGTCGCCTCCGGCAACCAGGTGGTCGTCCCCGTCAACGTCGCCGCCGACATCTGCGGCAACGCCGTGGGCGTGCTCGGCCTGGCCGAGGCCTCCTGCCTGGAGGTCATCTCCGAGAAGCCGGAGAAGCCCGAGGAGCCGGGCGAGGAGACCCCGGAGGAGCCCGAGACCCCGGAGGAGCCGGGCGAGGAGACCCCCGAGGAGCCCGAGACCCCGGAGAAGCCCCGCGAGGAGGACAAGAACGAGGAGGAGCCGCAGACCGACGACAAGCCCGCCCCCGTGCAGGAGGCCGGCGGCGAGCTGCCCCTCACCGGCGGCGCCCTGACCGGCCTGGTCGCCGCGGGCATCGCGGCCGTCGGCGCGGGCGGCGCCGGCCTGTACCTCACCCGCAAGCGCAAGGCCGCCGCCTCCGCCGCCGACGCGGAGTAGTCGGAGCAGCCGACGGCGGCCGGGCGCCGTCCGGCGCCCGGACCGCACCGCCCCGTCCGTCCCCGCAACCCCCGGGGGACGGGCGGGGCACACCTGCGGGCGGGCCGGTGCGAGGTGCCCGGAACCGTCTCATACCCTCGAAGACGTGCGCAGAGTCCTGTTCTCCCAACGCATGCTGGCGTTCCACGCGCTGGTCCTGGTCATCGTGCCCGCCTTCATCTGGCTGGGCTTCTGGCAGCTGGACCGGTGGGAACTGCGCAGCGCCTCCGTCGACCTCCAGCAGGGCAACCTGGCGGCCGACCCGGTCCCCGTCGCCGAGCTCACCGCCGTGGGCGCCGACGTGGACCCCGACGACCGGTGGCGCTCCGTCCGGGCCCTCGGCACCTGGGACACCGAGCACGAGATCCTGCTGCGCAACCGCGACGGCTCCGGCGGCGTCGGCTTCCACGTGCTCACCCCCCTGGTCACCGAGGAGGGGCCGGCGCTCCTGGTCAACCGGGGCTGGATCCGGCGCGGGGAGACCGCGCTGGACACCCCCGAGATCCCGCCCGCCCCCGCCGGCACCGTCGAGGTGACCGGGCGGATCCACTTCTCCGAGACCGAGGAGAACACCGGGCTGCGCAACCGCGACGACCTGCCCGAGGGGCAGCTGCTCATGGCGGACGTCCCCATGATCGCCGGGGAGCTGCCCTACCCGGTCTACGGCGGGTACGCCGAGCTGACCGCCCAGGACCCGGTGCCCGACCCCGCGCCCGAGCGCATCGAGGTGCGCGAGCTCGACTCCGGCATGAGCCTGTCCTACGCCGTCCAGTGGTGGGTGTTCACGCTCGTCGCCGTCGGGGGGTGGGTCTTCCTGGTCCGCCGCGAGGTCCGCGATGCCCGCGAGGCCGAGGCCGCGGGCCCCGGGGACCCGGACAGCCCGGCCGACGCGCCCGCCGCCGTCGGCGCGGGGCCGGGCGGGGACGCCGGCTGACGCACGCCGGACGCCATCACGGAACACCGAGGGGACACGTGCACGAACACGACGACTACCCGGCGCCCGGACACGTGGAGCGGCGCGCCGTCGGCGCCCGCGAGAGCGCCCGCGCCGGACGCCTGTGGTGGGACGGCGCCGCGGACGCCTACCAGGCCGACCACGGCGACTTCCTCGGCGACGCCGGCTTCGTCTGGTGCCCGGAGGGCCTGACCGAGGCCGAGGCCGGGCTGCTGGGCGACCCCGACGCGCTGCTCGGCCGCCGCGTCCTGGAGGTGGGCGGGGGAGCCGGGCAGTGCGGGCGGTGGCTGCGGGCCCGCGGGGTGCGCGAGGTCGTCTCCTTCGACCTGTCGCTGCGCCAGCTCCAGCACTCCCGGCGCATCGACGAGCAGCACGGGCTGCGCCTGCCCGTCGTGCAGGCCGACGCCCAGCGGCTGCCGTTCGCCGACGCCGCCTTCGACACCGTGTTCTCCTCGTTCGGCGCGTTCCCGTTCGTGCCCTCGGCCGACGACGCCCTGGCCGAGGCGGCCCGGGTGCTGCGCCCCGGCGGGCGGCTGGTGTTCTCGGTGACCCACCCGGTCCGGTGGGGCTTCCCCGACGACCCCACCGAGCACGGGTTCACGGTCCGCCAGTCCTACTTCGACCGCCGCGCCTACGTGGAGGAGGACGACGACGGCAACGCGGTCTACGTGGAGCACCACCACACGGTCGGCGACTGGGTGCGGGGGATCGCCCGCGCCGGGCTGGTGCTGGGCGACCTGGTGGAGCCCGAGTGGCCCGAGGGGCACGACCGGGTGTGGGGCGGCTGGGGCCCGGTGCGCGGCCGGATGATCCCGGGGACCGCGATCTTCAGCGCCGACAAGCCCTGACGGGCACCGGGGCCGACGGGCGTGCCGGGCCCGCGGCGGCGACCGCCCCGGCCGGGGCCGTTCGCGGCGGTCGGCGGGGCCGGAGCGCCCCGTACCGAGCGGTGTCCGGGGACGCCCCTTTGAGGTCGCGGCCGCGGTCGCACGTCCGGTCGTGTGCGGCGTCCTCCCCGGACAGGCCGGGCGATCCCCCGGGGGGCGGCCTGCCGGTCCGCCGGTGTCGCCCGGCCGAGGGGTCGGACCCGCCGGAGGACCCGCCGGAGGGGCCGCCACCCCTCTCCGTACGGTCAGCCGTCCGCGGCCGGCGCGCCGTCCCCCGCGGCCCCGCCCAGGTACTCCGGCGGGACGGCCGGGACCAGCCACACCCCGTTTCCCGTTACCCGGAACACGTGGCCGTCCCGGTGCATGCGCCCGGCGGCGACGGTGAGCACCACCGGTCGGCCCCGCCGCGCGCCCACCCGGGTCGCCGTCGCGGTGTCGGGGGACAGGTGCACGTCGTGCCGGTTCATCGGGCGCAGGCCCTCGGCGGAGATGGCGGGCAGGGAGCGGCCGACGGTCCCGTGGTAGAGGACCTCCGGCGGCACCGCCGGGGCCAGCCCCAGGTCCACGGCCACCGAGTGGCCCTGCCGGGCGCGGATGCGGGTGCGGTCGGCGCTGAACTCGAACCGCCGCTTGTCGTTGCCCGCCACCACCGCGTCCAGCTCGGCCCGGGAGAGGCGCACGTCCGCCCGGCGCAGCCCCGAGAGCAGCGCGTCCACCGGGGCCCAGCCCTGGGCGTCCAGCCGCAGCCCGGCCCGGCCGGGGTCGTGGCGCAGCACGCGCGCGATGTACTTGGAGGCGCGCACCAGCCTCCGGGGGTCCAGGCCCCTCCGCTCCGTTTCCATGGACCGATCCTGCTGCGCGGCGCGCAGCAGGTCCAGGGGTTTACCGCCCGCCCCTCCGGCGGGGGCCGCAGGGGAACCGGACGGGACGCGCCTTTATCCGGTGGCCCCGGCGCTCGGGCCCGCACTAGCCTGCCCCTTTCGGAGAGAAGGAAGGGAAGGGCCCGTGTCACAGCGGTTGCGCGGTATCTGGGCGGAGACGAAGCGGGCGTTCGAGGCGGAGCGGTACCGGGTCGGCGGCCGGGAGGTGGACCTGTCGGCCGACCTGGCGGCGATGCGGGACGGCACCCGGCTCCACCTGCCGCAGGAGTCGGCCGCGCTGCCCGCCGCCCGCACCGGCCGCCGCACCCGGTTCGAGGTCACCGGGGAGAGCACCTTGGCGGCGCTGCTGCGCCTGGCCCGGCGGGGCGGCGGCACGGAGGTGGCGGCGCTGAACTTCGCCTCGGCCCGCAACCCCGGCGGCGGGGTGGCCAACGGGGCGCGCGCCCAGGAGGAGAGCCTGGCCCGGTCCTCGGCCCTGTACGCGTCGCTGGTGCTGTGCCCGGAGTTCTACGCGCACCACCGGGCGGAGCGGTCGCTGCTGTACAGCGACCGGGTGATCTGGTCGCCGCGGGTCCCCGTCCTGTGCGACGACCGGGGCGAGCGGCTGGCGGAGCCCCCGGTGGCGGGGTTCCTCACCGCCGCCGCGCCCAACCGGCGGATGATCGAGCGCAACAGCCCCCAGGAGGCCGGGGAGATCCCCGGCGCGCTGGCGGTCCGGGCCCGGGGCGTGCTGGCGGTCGCCGCGCACCACGGCGTGGAGGTGCTGGTCCTGGGCGCGTGGGGGTGCGGCGTGTTCGGCAACCGGCCCGGGGAGGTCGCGGACGCGTTCGCGGCGCACCTGCGCGGGGCGGGGGAATTCGCCGGGGCGTTCGAGCACGTGGTGTTCGCGGTCCTGGACCGCGACCCCGCGGTGCGCGGAGTGTTCGTCGACCGCTTCCCGGAGGCGTCCGCCGGGTGACCGGCCGCCGCGGACGCGTTACCGCGGGGCGGGGGCGGTGCCTCAGCCCTCCCGCATCTCCCGCCGCGCCCGGCGCTCGTCCTCGCCGAGGTTGCGCTGCGCGGACTCGTCGATCTGGGCCAGCCGGCGCAGGACCGTGATGAGGGTGTCGCCCAGCACCGTCTTGACGACGGCGCCCTCCAGGACGTCCTCCCCCTCGGGCAGGCCGTCCAGGCGGTCGAGGTCGATCTCGGCGAACGCCTCCACGGCCCCGGCGTAGCGGTCCAGGTCGGCGTCGGAGACGGGGTGCCCGGCCTCGCGGTGCCCGGCCAGCACGACGGCCAGGGCCTCCAGGGCGGGGTGGTCCGGGTAGAAGAACCAGCCGTGCCGGGCGACGAGTT
Source organism: Nocardiopsis flavescens (assembly GCF_900141985.1). GTDB lineage: Bacteria > Actinomycetota > Actinomycetes > Streptosporangiales > Streptosporangiaceae > Nocardiopsis > Nocardiopsis flavescens. The sequence continues at coordinate 22,258 of NZ_FQZK01000041.1, forward strand.
CGCGGGCGCGCTCGCGGTCCCGGTCCTGCGGCTCGATGTCGGCGCCCACGAGGGGGAGGCGGCGCATCACCAGGCCGAGCTGGGAGTGCAGGCCGACCCCGGGCCCGCCGACCTCGTCCAGGACGGTGCGCACGGTGGCCACGGACAGGCCGCCGACGGTGGTCAGGGCCCGTACCAGGCGCAGGCGGCTCAGGTGCTCGGCGCCGTAGCTGGCCTGGTTGCGGCCGGTGGCCTCGCCCCGGGGGAGGAGGCCCTCCCGCAGGTAGTACTTGATGGTGGGGATGGGGACCCCGGCCCGTTCGCTGAGTTCGGCGATGCGCATGACGGACATCCTCTCCTGTTCTCCCTTGCGCGGTTCATATGGATAGTGGATAGTTTGAATATCCGTACTGGATAGCACTGGTATCCATAAGGAGTATCCCATGAACCCCCCTGGCACCACCGCTCGCACCGCGATCACCGTCCGCGCCCTCGTCGGCCTGCACCGCCCGCTCGTCCTGACCGCGCTGCTGTGCGCGGCGGCGCTGCTGGTGACCGTCCCCGGCGTCTTCCTGGACGGCCGGACCGTCGGGGGAGACCCCGCCTGGCTCAAGCCCACCAAGTTCGCGCTCTCCATCGCCGTCTACAACGTGACCCTCGCCTGGCTGCTCTCGCTGCTCACGAAGTGGCGGCGCACCGGGTGGTGGCTCGGCACCGTCGTGGCCGCCATGGTCACCGGGGAGCTGGTCGCCATCACCCTCCAGGCGGTGCGCGGCACGTCCAGCCACTTCAACAACTCCACCGCGTTCGACGGCGCCGTGTACTCGCTGATGGCGGTCATGATCGCCACGGTCTGGGTCGCCACCCTCGCCATCGGCGCCATCCTGCTCACCCAGCGGCTCGGGGACCGCTCCGTCGACGCCGCCGTGCGGGCCGCCGTCGCGATCGCCCTCGCGGGGATGGCCGTCGCGTTCCTCATGACCTCGCCCACCGCCGAGCAGATGGTGACCCTGGGCGGGGGCGGTTCGTCGGACGTGATCGGCGCCCACACCGTGGGCATGGCCGACGGCGGTCCGGGCCTGCCGCTGGTCGGGTGGAGCACCGTCGCGGGGGACCTGCGGGTCGCCCACTTCGTCGGGCTGCACGGGCTCCAGGTGATCATCCTGTTCGCGTTCCTGCTCACCTCGCTGGCCGGCCGGTACCCGCGCCTGGCCGACGACGCGGTGCGCACCCGGCTGGTGCTGGTGGCGTCCGGCTCCTACACGGGGTGGCTGGCGCTGCTGACCTGGCAGGCCCTGCGCGGGCAGTCCGTGGTCGCCCCGGACGCGCTCACCCTGGGCGCCGCCGCGGCGGTGGCGGCCGGTACCGCCGCGGGGGTGTGGTGGGCCCTGCGGCGCCGCCGCGAACACGTATGATCCCGGGTGACCGGACGGAGGCGGCCATGCGGCTCAAGCTCGACCTGCACGACATCTTCAACAAGGGCCGGGACATCGACCGCGCCCTGGCGGACATCATGGACGAGGCCGAGCGCACCGGTGCCAAGACCGTGGAGATCATCCCGGGCAAGGGGTCGGGCCAGCTGAAGAAGCGGGTACTGCGGTTCCTCGACCGCAAGGACGTCAAGGCCCGCTACCACCGGGTGGAGAAGGACTCGAAGAACTTCGGCCGCCTGTTCATCCACTTTCGGCACTGATGCCCTGTGGGGTGTGGTTCCTGCTCTGATGGCGCTTGCCGACCAGGGCGTAGTACTCGGATCACGCTTAAGGAGTGGCGAGGGTACGTATCAGCATCAGCCTTGATCCCCGGCAGGGGCCGAGCGGGTCAGGTCTCATGCGAATCGTGCGGGCATGGACGTGTCGGCCTACCTGGTCAACGCCGCGATCCGCCATTCGCCCAGGTGGTAACGGACTTGCAGGTGCCGACCCCGACCCACAGGTGGTCTTCGACTTCAGCCGGAGGGGGCTCTGCCCTGTCACCGCTCCTGTTCCGGTATGAGAAGCCAGGTCACCCGTGGGTTCCTCCGCTGACAGGTCTCGACGGCGATCGAGCGCAGATTTCAACCAGGGCTGGAGAATTCGGAGGGTTCGTGCGGCCAGTCCTTTCGGGCCTTTTGAAGACGGCGCGTCATCAGCCGCACCCGCTGTCTCTGGGCACCGGAACGTCGGTTCCGTGCATCTATAACCCGAAGGTCATCCCATGATCTATCGTCATAGCCGAGACCTGCGGGATGGTCCCGTGAGTGGGTGCGGTCCTGAGGAGGTACCCGCGATGATTGCACACGGTGTTGTCGAGGCGGCGGAGGACGCTGTCGGAATGCTCAGCGGCGGTGGAGCACTCAAGGACGTATGGCGGTTCGCGGTGATCCAGCTTCTGGACGACTATGAGAGTCGTTTGCGGCGTGAGGGTGTGGCTGCCGCAGCGATCCTTTTCAGAGAAACTCCCGACCCGACGGGAGACCCTCGTGTGGATGCGGCGTTCGCGGCCCTCGCCGAGCACCTCGCCCGCCGTGACGGGTGGTCCGTTCCGGAGTGGGCGGACAGCAGAGATCGTGTCAGCTTGGACTGGTGGTTCGTGACCGACCTACGAGGCCTGCATCCGCTGGCTCTTCGCGAATCCCCGCTTTCCTTTCGCAAACGGGGCGTCTTCATCACGGCGAGTGCGTTGGAGCGCGTGTGAGTAAGCCGCTGGACAAGGCGGCGATCGAGTCGCTGCTTCAAGACCTGTCGGTCGAGCTGGAGCGACGTGGGGCCCAAACCGATCTCTTCCTGGTAAGGGGCGCCGCTATCGCTCTCGCCTACGATGCGCGCCGTTCCACACGTGATCTCGACGCAGCCTTCGCACCTACGGACATCGTGCGGGAGGCCGCCGCGACTGTCGGTGAGTAACATGGACTTGAACCTGATTGGTTGAACGACGCGGTGAAGGGCTTCCTGCCCGGAAACGACCATGATGCTCAGAGATTCTTTGAGTCACCCGCATTGCGTGTGGATGTCGCCTCCCCGCAGTATCTGCTGGCGATGAAGCTCCTTGCTGCCCGAGTTGAGACCGATGCCGATGACATTCGATTCCTGTACGGGAAGTGTGGCTTCACCACGGTCAGTGAAGGGCTTGAGCTTCTCCAACGTGCCTACCCCGGCCGTCAGATCCAGGTGAAGACTCAGTACCTGTTGGAGGAGATCGTCGAGACCCTCACGGATTAGGTGATCGGTCGCCTGTGTCCGTGTCTCTCCGATCGGCACGCCCGACAGGAGTGCGGTCGTTGGAAGAGCCTCGGCCGCTTTCTCCTCCACTTCAAGCGCTGACCCCGGGAACGCCTGCGGTGCCCCCCGGCCGGGGCGGAGCACGATGTCGGTGTGAGCACGGAACCCGTGGAACCGCCCGGCACACAGGCCAGCGATCCCTTCTCCACGGGGTTGGGGATCAGGGCGATGTCGGCGCTTGTGGGCAGGGCGTCGGCTGCTGTGTTGTCCGAGGCCGAGGGTGGTCGCCCTCTGGGTCGAGCCGGTCACTTGGCTGCGGAGTTCGGGGTGGATGAGGGGGCGTTGTGTTCATCGTTGTACCCGGGCGGTGCGGTCGAACCGTGCGGGCATTCGTGTGGGCTGGCGCTGGTCGGCGGTACCGGCAGGTTCACGGTGTTGACAGCGGTGGCGATGGGCGCTGTGAGGTGGGAGAGGCGGTATGCCTGGTCCGCGGCGGTGGGGAGAGGTCGGGTGGGCCGGTGGCCGTTGGGCCGTGGTTCGCCGGTGGCCCGGCGGCGGGTACCGCGATAGCGCACCACGCGGCCGGAAACCGGCGCCTTCCCCGTGCCGCACCGGCGGGGTACACTCCCCGTGGGATTGCATCGATTCATCAGGTTGATGCGCATCGAGGGCCCCGACCGGATCCGGTCGGGGCCCTCGATGTTTTACGTTCAGTTGCGCAGCGTCTCCAACAGCGCTGACCACTCGGCGCCCGGGAATTCCAGATGGCCAGCCTCGCGGTGTTGGGTGTCCCGAACGAGGGTCGTGGCGCCCTCGGCGACCTCTACGCAGTTCTCCGTTGTGGCTCCGGAGTAGGACGACTTGTGCCAGGTGTGGGATTGCATCAGGTCCTCATCAGGTCAGCAGGTTCTCCAGAACGGCGGTCGACTCCGGGATGCTGAGCGCCGCCGCACTCACATACTGATACACGAGGTCGAACGCCGTCAGGTCTTCCGCTGAGTCGTAGATGTCCTGATTCCTTGCGTTCTCCACGTAGACCAGCCCGGTGTCGTCCGGGAAATCCAGCAGGGTGAAGCCGGCTGACGCGGCGGCGTGCAACCCTGCTGAGTCGGGAAGGACCTGAACCCTGAGGTTCGGTCGCTGGACCTCCAGCAGGTGGCGCACCTGGTTTTTCCTGAGCTCAGCGGGGATCTTTCTCAACGCGGCTTCGTCAATGATGGCCCAATACTGCGGTGCGTCACCTGAGCTGAGCAGCCGCTGCCGAAGCATCCTGACCTCGACGCGGCGGTCAATCTCCTCAGCTCGTGTGATGCCGCCTCCAACGATCACGGCCCTGGCATAGGCCTCGATCTGGAGCAGCCCGGGGATCAGTGCCACGGAGACCTCTCGGATACGTGACGCACCCGGCTCCAGGCCGGTCAGCAATCCCTTCCCAACGACGTCAGAGTAGGCGTTCCACCAACCCCTCTGACGGGCCTCTCTGGTGAGTTGGATCAACTCTGCGCGTTCCGCGGGTGGCGAGTCATAGATGGTGAGCAGCAACTCCACCATCTCAATCTTGGGGCGAAGCCACTCGTCCCGCTCCATCCGCGTGATTGTTGACGCGCTGATCGTGCGCTCACCCATCTCGCGTGCACGGGCGACGACTTGATCGGCGGTGAGCTCGACGGCTTCCCGGCGCTCGCGGAGGCGTCGAGACAGTGTCCGTTTGCTGCGCGGAGGCGAGAGGGCCACGTCCTGATCCCTTGCTGCTGGCGGGCGAGGTGTGGGGGTGCGGCCCGATCCTACGGCGGAATCTTGGTTTTCAGACATTTCTCTCATCACCCAACAAAGAGTAGGTCACCTAGCAGAAATTCTGTCACTAATCCAAAAGTAGGTCTTGCATTTTTTGGTGCTCGGGTTCAGCATGGTGCCACCTGATGAATCACGCCGGGCTTCCCACCTGGCATCCCGTACCGGAGGTGTGCGCATGACGCGCTACCTGAACCCGTCCCAGCTCTTCGAGGTGAGGGCCCTCGCGGTCTCCTCGCTTCCCCGTCGGCGGCCCCGCCGGGCCGCGCGTGTGCGCCGCTTCGCGCCCGCGGGCCGGCACCACCGCTCGACCAGCACCGGCCCCGGGCCCGGCCCTGGCCGTGCGCCCCGCCCTGCGCACCCCGCGCGCACCGCGCGCCCAGTGCCCCCGGTGTGGGTCGTGCACCCGGTGCCCCTGATGCGGTCCGCGCACCCGGTCCGCCCCGCGCACCCGGCCCGGCCGGTGTATCTGGTGCTCCCCGTGCGCTCCGCTCACCCGGAGCGGCCGAGGCCGTCGCTGTCGCCCACGCGGCCGGTGCCGCCGGTGAGGGCTGTGCGGCCGGGGCGTGAGGTGCTGTTCCGGACCCTGGTGGGGCTGGAGAACCTGGGGGTGTCCGCATGAGCGCCGACCACACCCTGGACCTGTGCGGGGACCGCTCCCTGGACCAGCGCGGACGCCCCCGCATGTGCTGGCTCGACCCCGGCCACACCACCAGTCACGCCGACTACCTCGGCAACCTCTGGGAAGACCGCGCCGCGATCCTGCACCGCCTGCGCACCCGGTGGGGCCACAGCCACCAGATCAGCGTCACCGACACCGGCCTGTGGAAAGCCGTCGCCCTGGACCCCCACGCCCGCTGGGCCACCGAGGTCGAGTACACCCCCGCCCAACTCGTCCACCGCCTGCGCACCCGACGCGTACCCACCCCGCTCCGGCTCTCCTGACCCGCCGGATTCCCGGTCCGGCCCGGCTGCTTGCGACCGGGCCGGACCGGGGCCTCCGCCCCCGTCTGGCGGCCCCGCCCGCAGGCCCAGCACCCGATGCCGACTCCACACGAGGACACGATGACCACGACCCTGGCCACACCCCCGGCCGCAACGACCACACCCCCGACCCCGGCCGCACTCGCCCCCGCGCCCGCCCCGGCCGGACCTCTGACCGCACCGTCCCGCGCTCCGCTCTCTTCCCCGACCGCCGCGGACTGCTCCATGTGCAACGGCAACGGCGGCAGCTGGGTCACCACGGACGGCCGTACCCCTGGCAAGAGCTACCGGGAATGGGTCCCCTGCTCCGGCTGCCAGGGCACCGGGAAGGTCTGACCGATGGAGAACTCCGAGAACACACCCTTCGACTACTCCCCGATCGCGCTCCGGCTCGTCGACGCACTGCTCGACCAGGGCACCCCTGCCCACATCGCGAACGCCTTCGCCCGGGTGCCCCGGCACCGGTTCCTGCTCCGCACCTTCCGGGGTGAGGACCGTACCCGCTACGACCGGGACACCGACCCGGCCGGATGGCTGGCCGCCGCCTACACCGACCGCGCCCTCACCACCCAGACCGACGACGGAGGCGCTGGCGGGATGGGCGTGCCCACCTCCTCCTCCAGCGCCCCCGCGGTGATGGCCCGCATGCTCACCGCCGCGGACCTGC
>NZ_FQZK01000045.1 GCF_900141985.1 Nocardiopsis flavescens
GGAGGACTTCGTGCCCCTGGCGGGAGAGCTGGAGGAGGTCACCGAGATCTCCTGGCGCTCCGCCGACCAGCTGGCGGTCCTGGGCCGCCGCGAGGCCGGGACCGACCAGGTGTTCCTGGTGGGCCTGGACGGCGGCACCCCGCCCTCCAGCGCGGGCAACTCCGTCACCGGCCTGGTCACCATCTCGGGAGCGCCGGGGCAGCCCCTGGTCGCGGGGACCGACGACGGCAACATCTGGATCTCCAACGACCGCCTGAACTGGCAGAACGTGGTGGAGGGAAGCTCGCCCACCTTCCCCGGCTGACCCCGCCCCCGCCCTGCCACGTGCACCCGTCCCGGGGCGGGTCGGACACCCGAGGGGTCGGGTGAACCCCGCTTGCGCGGAGGGTGCCCCACCGAGGTGGTGCGGCCCCTCCGGTCCCGCCCTGGCGGATGCGCGTCGGAGGATGGCCACCGCGGCGGCGTACCACCGCGTGCAGGCCGCCCCGCGCCGCCCGGTGGATCGTCGGCGTGCCGGTGCGCGTCCCCGCGCCCGGGATCGGGCGGGGCCGCGGGTCCACGCCCTCGACTCCCGCCCAGTGCCCTCGGCCACGGACGTCCGCCTCCCGTGCCGGGCGGGGGCGCGCAGGGCGGGCGGCCCGGTTCGGCGTGCCCCCGCCGACCGCTCCGAGCCGGGCCCGCGGGAAGTCGTCCACAGGTTCGGGGAAGCGGTGGCGGAGCCGCCGCCGGTCGCCGATCCTGGGGTCATGGATTCCTGGAAAGCCCTCGTCAGGGCGCTCGCACGGGTCTGGGAAGCGCTGCTGGACCTGCTCCTGCCGCGGTCGTGCCCCGGCTGCTCCGGTCCGGCCGGGGGAGCCGCGCCGCTCTGCCGGGCGTGCCGCGACGCCCTCGTGCGCAGACCGCACCGGTGCGCTCCGCGCCGCGGGTGCCCGCCGGTCTGGGCGGCGGGCCCCTACGCCGGGCTGCACCGCCGCCTGCTGCTCGCCTACAAGGAGGGCGACGACGCGCTGGCCCCGGTGTGGGGCGAGCGCCTGGCCGCGGTCTGCGGGGCGAGCGGCCTGGTCGGGGCCGACACCCTCCTGGTCCCGGTCCCGGGCCGCGGGCCGCCGCACGATCCGCGCGCCCCGGTGGCCCGGGTCGCGGCGGCGGCCTGCGCCGAGCGCGGCGGCGGGGCGCCGCTGCCGCTGCTGCGCCACCGGGGCCGGGTCCGCCGCCAGGCGGGGCTGGGGCGCCGGGAGCGGCTGGCCAACCGGGCGGGCGCGTTCCGCTGCGACCCCGTCCCGGAGTGGGCCGCGGGCCGCCGGGCCGTGGTGGTCGACGACGTCGTCACCACCGGCGCGACGCTGGCCGACGCCGCGCGTGCGCTGCGCGCCGCCGGGCTGCGCGTGGCGGGAGCGGTCGTGCTCGCCGAACGGCTGCACACCGAGGGGCACGACCCCCTGTCCCCGAGGTGAGGAGAAGGTTTTACGAACACCCTGGAAACCACGAAAAGTCCTTGTGTACAGGGGTTCGCGGTGATTTTCAGGGGCTTGGGGACGGGGCCGCCACCTGACATCCTCGCCAGGACAGGTTACGGTCACCGTATGGCACCCGTCCGGGTCCGTGGTTGCGTCGGAGTTTCGGTGTCCCAGGCAAGACCGGGGCGCTCCTCCGGCAAGCCGATGCCAGGCGCAGGCGAAACGGCCCACGTAAGGCGACTTTTCGTCGACCGATCACGGTGCGCCTTAGAGGTAAGCCCTGCCCCGCGGAGGGTCCCGATGTCCCTCACGACAGGGAGAAGAGCAGTAGTCGCGGATAAGAGCGGCGACACTCTCAGCAGGCGGATGTGGGGACGAAGACCAGGTCGGCCGGACGGGTGGCATCCCACCGGGGGGTTCGCGATGAGCGAGCCCCCGGGGACCCCTCCCGTGCGCCCAGACCCCCTCGGCCGAGACGAAGGCCCCTTTCCCCGCTTCACGGATCCCGACGATCATGTGCGTGGGACGCGTGATGACCGTGTCCCTGGTGGGTATACGCACTTTCAACCGAGACGTGATCCGCGCAGGACCGGGTCACCCGCGAAGGGGGGTTGACAGCGCGAGACCCTTCCGTCCCCCGAACGGCGGAAGGTGCAGAAGCCAGCCTGGCCGTCGCTTTCTCGGCGGCCACGCGATGAAGGGGGTCCTATGGACATCATCGTCAAGGGTCGACGCACCGGTGTGAGCGACAAGTTCCGACAGCACGTCGAGAACAAGCTCGACAGGCTCTCCAAGTGGGAGAAGAAGGACATGACCGTCGATGTGGAGGTGTCCACCGAGCGCAATCCCAAGCTCGCCGACGTCAAGGAACGCGTCGAACTGACCATCCGCTCGAACGGCAACGGCCCCGTCGTTCGCAGCGAGGCCGCCGCCGTCGACCGGCACGGCGCCCTGGACCTGGCCATCGACAAGATCGAGGCACGCCTGCGCAAGGCCGCCGACCGCCGCAAGGTGCACCGCGGCACCCGCGCCCCCGTCTCCGTCTCCTCGGCCACCGCCCACCTCCCCGGCGACCTGCCCCCCGAGGCCCTGGCCGTGCAGGCGCCCCCCGCCCGGCGCAGCGCCGACGAGGACGTCGACTCCGGCGTCGACGGCAGCCGCTTCTCCGACGAGTTCGTCGAACTCGACACCCAGGGGGAGGGCCCCCTCATCGTCCGGGAGAAGTGCCACCAGGCCAAGCCCATGAGCATCGACCAGGCGCTGATGGAGATGGAGCTCGTCGGCCACGACTTCTTCCTCTTCCACGACGAGGTCAAGGACGCGCCGAGCGTCGTCTACCGCCGCAAGGGCTTCAACTACGGAGTCATCCGACTCGTCGACTGACCCGGTTCCGTCCCCCCTCGGAACCGGGGGTGCGGCGGATCACCGGATCCGCCGCACCCCGGCCCACCCGGCCGCGTCAGGCCGCGGTCGCCCCCCGCCCGCCGCGGCGGCGCTCCCTGCGGCTCCTCCGCTGCCCGCTGCGGATCCGGTGCAGCGGGGTGTCGTGCCGCTCCTCCGACTCCAGCGAGGGGGAGTCGAGTACGACGTCCCCGAAGATGTCGGTGACCAGCGCCAGCACCAGTGCCGCGGCCAGCAGCACGCCCCCGGCCACCAGCAGCCACACCGCCATCCCCTGGGCCACGCCGAGCCCCACGGCCGCGGCCCCCAGCGTGGCCAGGGCCACCACCGCCCAGGACGAGGCCCGCCCGCGGTGGCGCCCGGTGGGCGCCAGGCTGCCACCCTGGCGCTGGAACCCGCGGATACGGCCGTAGCGCTGCTCGTCGTCGGTGTTGTGCCGCTCCCACCCCAGGCACTCCTCCGACGACGACGGATGCCTGCGTCGCTCGATCAGGTCGTCGAGCACGTCCACGGGCGTCCGGGGCGACGCCGCCCCCGTCCCGTCCTTCGCGAACTCCGCCCTCTCGGGCCTGCCACCGGTACCCATGCGATCCCCCCTGCACGCACATGACACCGCCCGACCGCTCCGGCGCGACCGGGCGCCTACCGGAGGTCTACCCGTATCCGGAGGATGAACGCGGAACCCCCGGACGGCGCGGAACGGTACGGAACCGCCCGGACACGTGGTGCCACGGCCCTCGCCGGCCCGCGACGGTTGGAAAACGGTGAGAATCCGCGGTACGGGCCCCGGGCGGCCGCGGTACGGCTCACCTGGCCGTGTGCGGGCGCAGGGGAACATTCTCCGTGGTTTCGATCGTTCACCAGGGGGAAAGGGCCACCCTGCCACGGCTGTGACCGAGGGAACGGGTACAGGGCGCACGTCCTCTAGGATGTAGGCCCGAGGGCCCAGGGACCCCCGCCGCCCTCCGCGGCCACGGGACAGCGGTCAGCGGGCCTAGATCTGAACTCCACGCACGCCGTGGAGCCAACCGCGATCTGCGAGGAGCGCATAGGAAGTGCCAGGGATACTCAGCAAGCTCCTGCGCGCGGGTGAGGGAAAGATCCTGCGCCGGCTCAACAAGCTGAAGGACCAGATCAACTCGCTCGAGGACGAGTACGTCGACCTCACCGACGAGGAGCTCCGGGACCTCACCCGGGAGTACAAGGAACGCCACGCGGACGGCGAGGACCTCGACGACCTCCTCCCGGAGGCCTTCGCCACCGTCCGCGAGGCCGCCAAGCGCACCCTGGGCCAGCGCCACTTCGACGTGCAGCTCATGGGCGGTGCCGCGCTCCACCTCGGCAACATCGCCGAGATGAGGACCGGTGAGGGCAAGACCCTGACCGGTACCCTCGCGGTCTACCTCAACGCCCTCGCGGGCGAGGGCGTCCACGTCGTCACGACCAACGACTACCTGGCCAAGCGCGACGCCCAGACCATGGGCCGCATCTACCAGTTCCTCGGCCTCGAAGTCGGCGTGGTCAGCCCCAACATGACCCCGGCCGAGCGCCGCGCGGCCTACCAGGCCGACATCACCTACGGCACGAACAACGAGTTCGGCTTCGACTACCTGCGCGACAACATGGCGCTGTCCCTCAAGGACACCGTCCAGCGCGGGCACTTCTTCGCCCTGGTCGACGAGGTCGACTCCATCCTCATCGACGAGGCGCGCACCCCGCTCATCATCAGCGGCCCCTCGGAGCAGAACTCCCGCTGGTACGGGGAGTTCGCCAAGATCGCCCCCCGCCTCAAGCGGGAGACCGACTACGAGGTCGACGAGAAGAAGCGCACGGTCGGCATCACCGAGTCCGGCGTGGCCAAGGTCGAGGACTGGCTGGGCATCGACAACCTCTACGAGGCCGTCAACACCCCGCTCATCAGCTTCCTCAACAACTCCCTGAAGGCCAAGGAGCTCTACCGGCGCGACAAGGAGTACATCGTCAAGGACGGTGAGGTCCTCATCGTCGACGAGTTCACCGGCCGCGTCCTGGCGGGGCGCCGCTACAACGAGGGCATGCACCAGGCCATCGAGGCCAAGGAGCGCGTCAAGATCAAGGACGAGAACCAGACCCTCGCCAAGATCACCCTCCAGAACTATTTCCGCCTCTACGACAAGCTCGCGGGCATGACGGGTACCGCCGAGACCGAGGCGGCGGAGTTCCACCAGACCTACGGCGTCGGCGTCGTGCCCATCCCGACCAACAAGCCGATGATCCGCGAGGACGTCAAGGACCTCGTCTACAAGAGCGAGGACTCCAAGTTCCAGGCGGTCGCCGAGGACATCGCGGAGCGCAACGAGGAGGGCCAGCCGGTCCTCGTCGGCACCACCAGCGTCGAGAAGTCCGAGCTGCTGTCCCGGATGCTCAAGCGCGAGGGCGTCCCGCACGAGGTCCTCAACGCCAAGAACCACGCCCGTGAGGCCGCGATCATCGCCCGCGCGGGCAAGCTCGGCGCCGTCACCGTCGCCACCAACATGGCCGGCCGCGGTACCGACATCATGCTCGGCGGCAACCCGGACTTCCTCGCCGACGAGGAGCTCCAGGCGCGCTCCCTGAGCCCGCTGGAGACCCCCGAGGAGTACGAGGCGGCCTGGCCCGACGCGCTGGAGAAGGCCAAGGCCGAGTACGAGGCGGAGCACGAGAAGGTCGTCGAGCTGGGCGGCCTGTACGTGCTCGGAACCGAGCGGCACGAGTCCCGGCGCATCGACAACCAGCTGCGCGGCCGCTCCGGCCGCCAGGGCGACCCGGGCATGTCCCGCTTCTACCTGTCCCTCCAGGACGACCTGCTGCGCCTGTTCAACAGCAGCCGTCTGGAGGTGTTCATGAACCAGCTGAACATCCCGGACGACCAGCCCATCGAGTCCGGCATGGTCAGCAAGGCGATCGCCTCCGCCCAGGGCCAGGTCGAGACCCAGAACTTCGAGATCCGCAAGAACGTCCTCAAGTACGACGAGGTCCTCAACCGCCAGCGCAAGGTGGTCTACGCGGAGCGCCGCAAGGTCCTGGAGGGCCAGGACCTGCGCGACCAGATCCTGGTCATGCTGGAGGAGGTGCTGCGCGGCTACGTCGCGGAGGAGACCTCCCAGGGCGACCCGGCCGACTGGGACCTCGACAAGCTGTGGCGGGCGTTCAAGCAGGTCTACCCGATCAGCTTCACGGTCGACGAGTTCATCGAGGAGAACGGCGACCTGCACACCCTCACCGGCCAGCTCATCGGCGACCGCGTGGTGGAGGACTCCCTGGCCGCGTACGAAACCCGCGAGTCCGAGCTGGGCGAGGAGGCGATGCGCGAGGTCGAGCGCCGCATCATCCTCCAGGTGATGGACCGCAAGTGGCGCGAGCACCTCTACGAGATGGACTACCTCCAGGAGGGCATCGGCCTGCGCGCGATGGCCCAGCGCAACCCGCTGATCGAGTTCCAGCGCGAGGGCTTCGACATGTTCCAGCAGATGCTGGAGGCCATCAAGGAGGAGTCGGTCGGCTACCTCTTCAACCTTGAGGTGCAGGTCCGCAAGAAGGAGGAGCCCAAGCTCACCGCGGCGGCCGCCGCCACGACGGCCGCGACCGTGGGCGGGTCCTCGGGTGCGACCGCGGTGGCCACCGCCGTCGAGGAGGACGAGGCCGCCGCCGAGGCCGAGGCCCCCGCGGAGGAGGCCGAGGCGGCCGAGGACGTGGTGGTCCCGGGCTTCGGCGAGGGGCAGCCGAGCCGGCTGCAGTACTCCGCGCCGAGCGAGGACGGCTCCGTCGAGCGCCACAGCGAGGCCAACGACGAGTACGCGGGCATCTCCCGCAACGCGCCGTGCCCGTGCGGCTCCGGCAAGAAGTTCAAGAAGTGCCACGGTGACCCGGCCAACCGGTAACCGCCGCTGACACGCCTGTGGGCGCGCTCCCCTCCGGGGGACCGCGCCCACACGCGTTCCCGGCCCCGTACGGCCGCCCGTGTCCCTCCAGCGCCCGTCCGGGGCCCCGGGAGCCCCTCCCGCCCCGCCCGCCTCCCCGCACGGAGGACGGGAACGGGCCCGCACCCGGGGGTATCCGGGGGCGGGCCCGCAGTACGGACGGCGCGGCTCAGTCCTTGCCGCCGCCGGGGTCCGCGCGCTCGGGGCCGGGCCCGTCCGGGTCGGCGGTCGCGGAGACGGCCGCCTCGGCCCCCTCGGCCGGCTCACGCCCGGGGGTGGGCAGGTTCAGCCGGCGGATGAGGAACATGAACACGAAGTAGTAGAGGAAGAAGTACGCCACGCCCATCAGCAGGATGATCCACAGTCCCTCGGTGTTGGACTTCGTGGCGTTGAGCAGCAGGTCGATCAGGCCCGCCGAGAACCCGAAGCCCAATTGGGTGTCCAGGGCGTTGAGCACCGCCATCGAGATACCGGTGAGCACGATGTGCACCGCGAACAGGGCGGGCGCGATGAAGATGAACGCGAACTCGATCGGCTCCGTGATGCCCGTGACGAAGGCGGTCAGCGCCGCGGCCACCATGAGGCCGCCGATGTTCGTGCGCTGCGAGGGGTGGGCACAGCGCCAGATCGCCAGCGCAGCGCCGGGCAGGCCGAACATCAGCACCGGGAAGAAGCCCGAGAGGAAGCCGCCCGCCGTGGGGTCCCCGGCCAGGTAGCGGTTGATCTCCCCCAGGTACACGTCGCCGGTCTCCGGGTCGGTGTACGAGCCGAACACGAACCACACCACCGAGTTCACGATGTGGTGCAGGCCCAGCGGCAGCAGCAGGCGGTTGATCATGCCGTAGATCCCGGCGCCGACCGCGCCCAGTCCGATGATCCACGTGCCCAGGGCGTTGATCAGGGAGCCGATCAGCGGCCAGATGAAACCGAACGCCACGGCCACCAGGAGGCCCACGCCCGCCATGAGGATAGGCACGAACCGGCGCCCGCCGAAGAAGCCCAGCCAGGTCGGCAGCTTGATCCGGTGGTAGCGCTGCCACAGCAGCGCCGAGAGGAGGCCGATGACGATGCCGCCGAGCACGTCGCTGGGGTTCTTCGCACCCCAGTTGACCGCCGCCTCGCCGGCCACGTCGAGGGTGACCCGCGCGCCGACCTCGCCGCCCAGGTCGAAGAAGAGCAGCTTCGACACGCGGTCGAACACCAGGTAGCCCACCAGGGCGGCCAGCGCGGTCGACCCGTCGGAGCGCTTGGCGAACCCGATGGCCACGCCCACCGCGAACAGCAGGGGCATCGCCTGGAACAGGGAGTCGCCGGCGGTGCCCACGACCTCCGCGACACCCTGCATCCAGCCCATGCCGTCGAGGGAGGCCAGTCCCTCGGCGCCGAGCAGGTCGGGCTGTCCCAGCCGCAGGAGGATGGCCGCCGCGGGCAGGACCGCGATGGGCATCATCATGCTGCGCCCGAGGCGCTGCAGGACGGCCAGGGTGGAGGAGGAGCGTTTGGGCTTGGCGGCCGTGGCCGGTGTGTTGTCCGAACTCAAGGGGGGTCCTTCCCTCGGACGCGCGCCTCGCGGGCGCGGGGGAGTATCAGTCGCCGTGTCGGCGCGGGTCCAGCCGCGAGTGCAGCTGGTATCGGTCGGCGCGGTAGGTGGACAGCGCGAGTTCCACGCACTGTCCCTTGGTGAAGCTGCGGCGCTGCATCACCAGCACCGGGCTTCCAGCGGGCAGGCCCAGGAGGCGGGAGTCGGCCGAGTCGCAGATCCCGGCCTCGATGGTCTGTTCCCCGGAATCCAACAGGATGTCGTACTCGTTTTCCAGGACCTCGTACAGAGACCGTTCGGCGAGGTCGAAATCCTCCAGCCCGGGGACCATGGCCGCGGGGATGTTGGAGCGCTCCACGGCCATGGGTTCGTCGTCGGCGGTGCGCATCCGCTCGATGTGGTGCACCAGGGTGCCCGGCTCGATGTCGAGCATGCGCGCGGTGTGCCCGCTGGCCGGGATGACCTGGCGGATGAGCTCGCGCGCCCCGGGCTCGTACCCGCGGGCGCGCATGTCCTCGCTGAAGGAGGCCAGGACCAGGGACATCTCGATCTTGGGGCGGGCGATGAAGGTCCCCTTGCCGGGGACCCGGTAGAGCCGTCCCTCCGACACCATCAGGTCGATGGTCTGGCGGACGGTCATGCGGGAAAGGCCGTAGGAGGCGCTCAGCTCCCGCTCCGAGGGGATCATGTCGTCCACGCCCAACCCGGCCTCGGTGATCCAGTCCAGGAGCAGGTCGCGGAGTTGGACGTACTTCGGCAGCGGATTGCCGGGATCGATCGACATGGGTGCGGGCGGCCTTCTCGGTCGTCGGGTGGGTCGGGTGGTGCGCTGCGCTCCCTGTTCCGTTCGGTCTCTTGCGACCCGGCGGTCCCGTGAGCACGGAGTACATACTCCTGTACCCCGAGCATCAGGACAATCCCGGAGCCACTGGTATAGTCCGGACTAGACCATAGCTCTGTCCGCGTGTCAATCCACCCAACGGCAGGCGGTTCGCACCAGTTCACGGGTGTGCCGGGCACCCGGCACGAGCAGGGAAGGCCCTCCTATGACCACCACGACGAGCGTGATGCGCTCCGAGATCGCAGAGCAGCCCGAGGCGCTGCGCCGCACCTTCGCGGAGCTGCTCCCGCTCCGCCCGGAGATCGCGGCCCTGGGACGCTCCACCAAGCACGTGCTCTTCATCGCCCGCGGCTCCTCCGACAACGCGGCGGTGTACGGGAGCTACCTGCTCCAGGCGCACGCCGGGCGGCTGGCCACCCTGGGCTCGCCCTCCATCGCCACCGCCTACGGCTCCAAGATCGACCTGTCCGACGTCCTGGCCGTGGCCATCTCCCAGTCCGGCAAGACCGAGGAGATCGTCGAGACCATGCGCTGGGCCGCCGACTGCGGCGCCCGCACCGTCGGCGTGACCAACGGCGCCGACTCCCCCCTGGCCGCCGAGGCCGACGTCGCCCTGGTCACCCGGGCCGGCAGCGAGGTCGCGGTGCCCGCCACCAAGACCTACAACACCCAGCTCGCCGCCCTCGCGGTGCTGGCCCTGGGCCTGGGCGCCGACCTCGACCCCGCGGACCTGGACCGGGTGCCCGACGCCATCGAGGAGGCCATCGCCTCCTCCGACGACTCCCTGGAGGAGATCGTCGAGCGCATGGTCGCCGTGCAGGGGGCGGTCATCTCCGGGCGCGGCATGGCCTTCTCCACCGCGCTG
Source organism: Nocardiopsis flavescens (assembly GCF_900141985.1). GTDB lineage: Bacteria > Actinomycetota > Actinomycetes > Streptosporangiales > Streptosporangiaceae > Nocardiopsis > Nocardiopsis flavescens. The sequence goes on from NZ_FQZK01000045.1 coordinate 10,043, forward strand.
GAGGCCGCCCTCAAGCTCAAGGAGGCCTGCTACCTGCACGCCATGGGCCTGTCCTACGCCGACCTGCTGCACGGGCCGATCGCGGTCGTCGACCCGCGCACCCCGGCCCTGCTCATCGCCTCCCCCCACGGGCCCACCCTCCCGGGCACGGTCGCCCTGGCCGAGCGGGTCCGCTCGGCGGGCGCCCCGGTGTTCGGCTTCGGCGGCGGCGACGCCCTGGCCGCGGCCAGCGACCTGTCCGTCCCCGCCCCGGACGTGCCCGAGTGGGTCTCGCCGATGAACCTCATCGTCCCGGCCCAGCTCCTGACCGAGCGCCTCGCCCGCCGCCTGGGCTACAACCCGGACGTCCCCCGCGGGCTCAACAAGGTCACCCAGACGGGCTGACGCACCACGGCCGGGCCCGCGCGGGCCCGGCCGCCGTGCCGCTCCCCGCCGTGTCTGGCGCACCGGGGGCCGGAGCCCTAAGCTCCAGCCACGGGGGCGGTCGCGACCCCCCACAGCAGAGCACGGAGGACGACACATGGCGGACAAGGCAGCGGCGATCGTGGCCGGTCTGGGCGGCGCGGGCAACATCGAGGACATCGAGGCGTGCATCACCCGCCTGCGCACCGAGGTCGCCGACGCGTCGCTGGTGGACGAGCAGGCCCTCAAGGCCACCGGCGCGCACGGTGTCCTGATCTCCGGCAACGTCGTCCAGGTGGTGGTCGGACCCGAGGCCGACACCCTCACCGACGACATCCGGGACATCATCGAGGAGTAGTGCGGACGCCCGCGGCGGCGGGCACCACGCCGGGTAACGGATGGGATGCAGAACCGTTTTCCGCCTGTCCGGATGAAGTCCTCTCAACAGGGAAGAGAGCCTCCATGCCAGACGTCAACGGATCCCTGAGCGTGTTGTCCCCCGTCCGCGGAACCGCCCTCTCCCTGGAGACGGTGCCCGACCCCGTCTTCTCCCAGGGGATGGTCGGCCCCGGTGTCGCGGTCCACCCCGAACCCGGCCAGGAGGGCGGGCAGGAGGGGACCCAGGACGCCGTCGCCCCCATGGACGGCATCCTCGCCAAACTGCACCCGCACGCCTTCGTCGTCCTCGCCGACGACGGGCGCCGGGGCGTCCTCGTCCACCTGGGCATCGACACCGTCAAACTCAAGGGCGAGGGGTTCACGCTCCTGGCCCGGGAGGGCGACCGGGTCACCGCCGGAACCCCCGTCGTGCGCTGGTCCCCGGGGACGGTGGCCGCGGGCGGGCTGCCCGCCGTCGTCCCCGTGGTCGCCCTGGAGGCCGCCCCCGCAGACCTGGGCGACATCGCCGAGGGCGGCGTCGACGGCGGCTCCGTCCTCTTCACCTGGACCTGAGCCGCGCCGGACCGGTGCGCGACATCACCGGCGCCACGGCCTCCCGGAGCCCCGCGAGAGGGTAGTCTCCGGCGGACCAGCCGTCCGCCGGAGATGAAGCCCCGCCATGAGAATCCCCGTCACCCGCGCCCTGGCCTGCGCGGGGATAGCACTGACAGCCCTGGCCGCCACGGCCTGCACCACGGCACCCCAGGAGGTGGACACCTCGCCGCACGAGGAACCGTCGCCGTCCCCGTCCGAGCCGCCCTTCGAACCGGTGACCGCCCCGCGCCTTCTCGCGGAGATGGACCTGGACGCCAAGATCGGCCAGCTCCTGGTGCTCACCGCCCAGGGGACCTCGGCCGCCGACAACGCCGCCCAGATCGAGGAGTACCTTCCCGGCGGCGTCATCTACTTCGACGCCAACCTCACCGGCGCCGCCCAGATCGCCGAGTTCTCCAACGGCGTCCAGGAACTCTCCGGGACCCCGCTGTTCATCGGCATCGACCAGGAGCAGGGACTCGTGGTGCGGCTGCCGGTCGGCACCCGCTTCCCGGACGCCATGGCGGTGGGCGCCACCCGGGACACCGGGCTGGCCGCCCTGCGGGCCTCCACCACCGCCGCCGAGCTGGCCGCCCTGGGGATCAACCTCAACTACGCGCCGGACGCCGACGTCAACACCGACCCGAACAACCCGGTCATCGGCATCCGCTCGTTCGGCTCCGAGCCCGACCTGGTCTCCGAGATGGCGCTCGCCGAGGCCCGCGCCTACGGCGAGCAGGGCATCGTCCCGGTCGTCAAGCACTTCCCGGGCCACGGCGACACCGACGTGGACAGCCACACGGGGCTGCCCGTCATCGACCTGCCGCGCGACCGCTGGGAGGCCGAGCACCTGCCGCCGTTCCGCGCCGCGGTCGACGCCGGGGTGGACGCCGTCATGACCGCGCACGTCCTCATGCCGCAGCTGGACCCCGACGAGCCCGCGACCCTGTCGTCGGCGATCATCGGCGGCATCCTGCGCGACGAGCTGGGGTACGAGGGCGTGGTCACCACCGACGCCCTCAACATGGAGGGGGTGCGCCAGCGCCACTCCGACGGGGAGAACGCCGTCCTGGCCATCGAAGCGGGCGTGGACCAGCTCCTGATGCCCCCGGACCCGGCGGCCGCGGTCGCCGCGATCAAGGAGGCCGTCGAGACCGGCCGCCTCACCGAGGAGCGCATCGACGAGTCGGCGCTGCGCGTCCTCTCCCTCAAGGAGAAGCGCGGGGTCCTCGACGCCGGTCCCGTCGACCCGGCCGCGGCCGAGGACGCCGTGACCGACCCGGAGCACGCCGAGGCGGCCCAGCGGGTCGCCGACGCCTCCGCCACCCTGCTGCGCAACACCGACGGCGTCCTCCCGCTCGCCCCCGGCAGCCGGGTGCGGGTGGAGGGCACCAACGCCGACCGGCTCGCCGCCGCGCTGACCGAGGCGGGCCTCGACGTGGTCACCGGCGACGCGGACGCGGTCGTGACCGGCACGAACACCGCCCCGGTCGCCCGCTCCACGGCGCCCACCATCGCGGTGTCCCAGGGCGGCCCCTACCCCCTGGCCTCGTCCCCGGACGTCGACGGGTTCGTCGCCGTGTACTCCGCCGTGGACGTCTCCCTGGCCGCCGCCGCCCGGGTCATCACGGGCGAGGTGCGGCCCACGGGCACCCTTCCCGTCGCCGTCCCCGACACGGACGCGGACTTCGGCACCGGCCTCTCCTACTGAGGCCCGTGGTTGAAACGGGCGGGGAACGGGAAGAACCGTTCCCCGCCCGATCCCGGGCATCCGAGGTCGGGCGGCACGACGACACGGATGGAGGGGATGGGATGGACCGCACCCGCCGAGGGGTCATCTCCGACTGGGGAGGCGTGCTCACACCCCCGCTCCCGGAAGGGATCCGCGCCTGGCTGACCGCCGACCGGATCGACATCGAGCACTACCACCGGACCATGACCCCGTACTTCGACGGCAGCCTGGCCGACGACAACCCCGTCCACGCGCTGGAGCGGGGGGAGATCGACACCGCGCGGTTCGAGCGCGACCTGGCGGCGCTGCTGCGCTCCACGCACGGGGGACCGGTGGTCGCGGAGGGCCTCATCGAGAGGATGTTCGCCTCCTTCGCCCCGGTCCTGGCCATGTACGAGGCGCTCCGCGACGCCCGCGGCTCGGGGGCGGGCACCGCCCTGCTGTCGAACTCGTGGGGGAACGGGTACCCGCGCGAGCATTTCGCCACCACCTTCGACGAGGTGGTGATCTCCGGCGAGGTGGGCATGCGCAAACCGGAGCCGCGCATCTACCTCCACACCTGCGAACGGCTGGGCCTGCGGCCCGAGGACTGCGTGTTCATCGACGACCTGGAGCACAACGTCCGCACGGCCGAGGACCTCGGCATGACCGGCATCCTGCACACCGACGTGGCGACGACCACGCGGGAACTGCGCGGATTCCTCATGGCGGACAGCGAAGCGGCCTGACGGGTGCGGCACACTTCAAGGTGACCGTCCCACCTGCCGGAGAGCCGCCATGTACGTCTTCCTGCCCAGCACCCTCCCCGCCCTCGCGGCCGTCCTCGACGAGGGGAGGGTGCCCGCCCCGGCGGCGTTCGCGGCGGACACCGACGACGAGGAGGCGGAGTACGAGGCCATGTACGCGGCCGCGGAGGAGTCGCTCCGCCTCCTGGCGGCGGACCCGTCCGCCCCGCGCCGCCGCGTCGTCCTCGTCGCGAACCTCGCCGACCACCTCGTCGAGGAGGAGTCCCGCGAGAGCCCGGACGTGGTCCGGGTCCGCATCACCGGCGGCTCCATCCCCCGCAAACGCCTCGCCTCCGCCCACATCGACGACGAGGCCGCCGCCCCGGACATCGCCCGCGCCGCCACCGACCCCTCCTCCACGGCCGCCGACGCCCACGAACTCATGTGGTACGCCCTCCAGGAACTCCCCCACCTCCTCACCCCCCGCCCCTGAAGACCCCGACCCCGGCGGGAGGGTGCAGTTCCCACCCCGGGTCACGGGGGTGATGGTCCAGCCGCCCGGATCGGGAGGAACGCCCCTGCAAAGGGCCGGGCGCGCGAGGAACAGCCCGTACGTAGAGCCCACCCACGCCCTCCCAATGCCGTAGGGGGTGAAACGTCCGCTGTCTCCGGGCCCCGGGCACAGCCCGTGGACATTGATCGCCACCCCGCCACCAGGGGTTGTCCACCCGCCTGGAGCCCCCGGCCACAGCCGGAGGGTGTCGCTCTCAGCTCAGGTCGCGGGGGTGAGAGCTCGACCGGAGTTCTCCAGAAGCTCAGCCGCTTGGAAACGGCGGCCAGCGGAGCGTGGACCTGGCCCCGGCGCAGTCGGCGGGCGGCAGACCACTGGGGCGGTGCGTTGGGCGCGCGTCCATAGTGGTGGGGGTGTGTTCCGGGGCTGGGTCGAGCGAGGCGATCCCAGCTCAGCCGCCCGGGGCGGGAGGAATGCCCCCTGCAAAGGGTGGTGGGCGCGACAAGCGGCCCGTACGTAGAACACACCCATGCCCTCCCAACGCCATAGGGGGTGAAACGTGCACGGTCTCCGGGTCTGAAGCACAGCCGGTCAGCGTTGATCCACACCCCGACTCCAGGGGGTCGACGAGGGCGTACTCGGCTCCGCGAACCCACGGGGGTGAAGGCCGCGCGCACCTGCCGGCCGCGCCCCTGGGGGTCGTCCACCCGCCCGGAGCCCTCGACCCCGACCGGAGGGCGTCGCGCCGACCCAGGCCGCAGGGGCGAAGCCCGCGCGCACCTGCCGGCCGCGCCCCTGGGGGTTGTCCACCCGCCCGGAGCCCCCGACCCCGACCGGAGGGCGTCGCGCCGACCCGGGCCGCAGGGGTGAAACCCGCGCGTACCCTCCCCGCCTCACCCCCGCGGGCCGTCCACCCTCAACCGCACACCCTCAACCGGACGACCTCCGCTTCCACCCCGCCCCACGCCCTCACCCCCGCCCCCACCTCACCCCCACCCCTCTCCCCCCAGGCGGGAACAACCGCCGCCCCCCTCAGGCGGGGGAGGGGAGTTCCGCGAGGCGCGCGTGCAGGAGTGCGCGGTCCTCCTCCGACAGGCGCACACCCAACCTCTCCAGCCACGGGTCGAGGCCGCCGGGGGCCAGCGCCTCGTGCCGGGTGGGCGTGCCGGGGGCGCGGAGGGTGACCGACCCCTGCGTGAGGCTCGCGTGGCTCCCGTCCGGCAGGAAGCCCGTCACCACCAGCAGCGTCCGGAACACCGAGTCGGGGTGCGTCGCCACGAAATGGTTCCCCGCCACAAGGTCCACCGGGTACACCTCCGACTCGTGGGTCACGTGCAGCCCGTCCCACCCCCCGTCGCGCAGCTTGCGCAGCTCCCAGCCCCACGACCTCCCCTGAGGCACCCGGGCCACCCCGAAGGTCATCCCGCCCCCGGTGCTCCGGGCCCCGTCCCGCAGTTCGACCGGCCGTCGCATGCCCGACCCGAACCCCGGGTCGGCCAACAGCCGCCGGCCGTCGACCACCACCTCCACGAGCAGGTGCGTCCGGGCGTTCTCCCCGGGCGGGCCCACCGTTCCCAGCCGGCGGTGCACCTCGTACCCCAGCCGTTCCAGCGCGGCGGAGAACAGCACACCGTGCTCGAAGCAGTAGCCTCCCCGGCCCCCGCCGAGGAACTTCTCCTGCACCCCCCGCAGGTCGACCGCCGGAGCCCTGCCCAGGAGGGCGTCGACGGTCTCGAAGGGGAACGACCTGATATGCGCTCCGTACAACCGCTCCAGGTACGCGGCGCCGGGGGACCCCGCGGCGTCCCGGCGCTCCCGGTCGGGCCCCTCCCGGGGTTCCCCCACCCCCACCCGCTCCAGGTAGGCCGCCAGGTCCAGGTCCCCGACATTCCAGGGGTCGTGCGCGATCGCCACGGTGGATCTCCTCTCGTCCACCGTTCCAGCGTCGGCCCACCCCCGTACGTTCCTGGAGAAAACGGGCAGAACCAACGCCGGAATATTTCGCCCCCGCCTTCGCCACCCACCCCTCCGGTCCCGCCCCACCCCTCCGGTCCTGCCCCGCCCACCCCTCCCTCTCCCCCTCCCGCACCGTTCCCGTCCGCACCCCACCCACCCCCAATGCCCACCCCCAATGCCCACCC